>NZ_CP108733.1:0-5460000 GCF_045162565.1 Streptomyces sp. NBC_00986 | reverse complement strand
AACGGCTCGTTTGAGAGACACCCAAGTAGCACGGGGCCCGAGAAATCCCGTGTGAATCTGGCGGGACCACCCGCTAAGCCTAAATATTCCCTGGTGACCGATAGCGGATAGTACCGTGAGGGAATGGTGAAAAGTACCGCGGGAGCGGAGTGAAATAGTACCTGAAACCGTGTGCCTACAAGCCGTGGGAGCGTCGCGCATCAAGTTTACTTGGTGCGTCGTGACTGCGTGCCTTTTGAAGAATGAGCCTGCGAGTTTGCGGTGTGTTGCGAGGTTAACCCGTGTGGGGAAGCCGTAGCGAAAGCGAGTCCGAATAGGGCGGTTTAGTAGCGCGCTCAAGACCCGAAGCGGAGTGATCTAGCCATGGGCAGGTTGAAGCGGAGGTAAGACTTCGTGGAGGACCGAACCCACCAGGGTTGAAAACCTGGGGGATGACCTGTGGTTAGGGGTGAAAGGCCAATCAAACTCCGTGATAGCTGGTTCTCCCCGAAATGCATTTAGGTGCAGCGTCGTGTGTTTCTTGCCGGAGGTAGAGCACTGGATAGGCGATGGGCCCTACCGGGTTACTGACCTTAGCCAAACTCCGAATGCCGGTAAGTGAGAGCACGGCAGTGAGACTGTGGGGGATAAGCTCCATGGTCGAGAGGGAAACAGCCCAGAGCATCGACTAAGGCCCCTAAGCGTACGCTAAGTGGGAAAGGATGTGGAGTCGCAGAGACAACCAGGAGGTTGGCTTAGAAGCAGCCACCCTTGAAAGAGTGCGTAATAGCTCACTGGTCTAGTGATTCCGCGCCGACAATGTAGCGGGGCTCAAGCGTACCGCCGAAGTCGTGTCATTCCAGTAATAGGGCCAACGCCTGCTGGGATGGGTAGGGGAGCGTCGTGTGCCGGGTGAAGCCGCAGCGGAAGCTAGTGGTGGACGGTTCACGAGTGAGAATGCAGGCATGAGTAGCGATACACACGTGAGAAACGTGTGCGCCGATTGACTAAGGGTTCCTGGGTCAAGCTGATCTGCCCAGGGTAAGTCGGGACCTAAGGCGAGGCCGACAGGCGTAGTCGATGGATAACCGGTTGATATTCCGGTACCCGCTGTGAAGCGTCAAACATCGAGCATCGTGATGCTAAGGCCGTGAAGCCGTTCCGGACCCTTCGGGGAATGGAAAGTGGTGGAGCCGCCGGCCCAAGCGGTTAGTAGGTGAGTGATGGGGTGACGCAGGAAGGTAGTCCATCCCGGGCGGTGGTTGTCCCGGGGTAAGGGTGTAGGACGAGTGGTAGGCAAATCCGCCATTCATTAAGTCTGAGACCTGATGCCGAGCCGATTGTGGTGAAGTGGATGATCCTATGCTGTCGAGAAAAGCCTCTAGCGAGTTTCATGGCGGCCCGTACCCTAAACCGACTCAGGTGGTCAGGTAGAGAATACCGAGGCGTTCGGGTGAACTATGGTTAAGGAACTCGGCAAAATGCCCCCGTAACTTCGGGAGAAGGGGGGCCATCACCGGTGAGAGGACTTGCTCCTTGAGCTGGGGGTGGCCGCAGAGACCAGCGAGAAGCGACTGTTTACTAAAAACACAGGTCCGTGCGAAGCCGTAAGGCGATGTATACGGACTGACGCCTGCCCGGTGCTGGAACGTTAAGGGGACCGGTTAGTCCAACTTCGGTTGGGCGAAGCTGAGAACTTAAGCGCCAGTAAACGGCGGTGGTAACTATAACCATCCTAAGGTAGCGAAATTCCTTGTCGGGTAAGTTCCGACCTGCACGAATGGCGTAACGACTTCTCGACTGTCTCAACCATAGGCCCGGTGAAATTGCACTACGAGTAAAGATGCTCGTTTCGCGCAGCAGGACGGAAAGACCCCGGGACCTTTACTACAGTTTGATATTGGTGTTCGGTTCGGCTTGTGTAGGATAGCTGGGAGACTGTGAAGCTTGGACGCCAGTTCAGGTGGAGTCGTCGTTGAAATACCAGTCTGGTCGTGCTGGATGTCTAACCTGGGTCCGTGATCCGGATCAGGGACAGTGTCTGATGGGTAGTTTAACTGGGGCGGTTGCCTCCTAAAGAGTAACGGAGGCGCCCAAAGGTTCCCTCAGCCTGGTTGGCAATCAGGTGTTGAGTGTAAGTGCACAAGGGAGCTTGACTGTGAGACCGACGGGTCGAGCAGGGACGAAAGTCGGGACTAGTGATCCGGCGGTGGCTTGTGGAAGCGCCGTCGCTCAACGGATAAAAGGTACCCCGGGGATAACAGGCTGATCTTCCCCAAGAGTCCATATCGACGGGATGGTTTGGCACCTCGATGTCGGCTCGTCGCATCCTGGGGCTGGAGTCGGTCCCAAGGGTTGGGCTGTTCGCCCATTAAAGCGGTACGCGAGCTGGGTTTAGAACGTCGTGAGACAGTTCGGTCCCTATCCGCTGCGCGCGCAGGAACATTGAGAAGGGCTGTCCCTAGTACGAGAGGACCGGGACGGACGAACCTCTGGTGTGCCAGTTGTTCTGCCAAGGGCATGGCTGGTTGGCTACGTTCGGGAGGGATAACCGCTGAAAGCATCTAAGCGGGAAGCCTGCTTCGAGATGAGTGTTCCCACCCCCTTGAGGGGTTAAGGCTCCCAGTAGACGACTGGGTTGATAGGCCGGATCTGGAAGGCGGGTAACCGCTGGAGGTGACCGGTACTAATAGGCCGAGGGCTTGTCCTCAGTTGCTCGCGTCCACTGTGTTGGTTCTGAAACCACGAACAACCCCATGTCCAGGGCCACTGGGTGTGGTGCGGTTGTCTGTTTCATAGTGTTTCGGTGGTCATAGCGTGAGGGAAACGCCCGGTTACATTCCGAACCCGGAAGCTAAGCCTTACAGCGCCGATGGTACTGCAGGGGGGACCCTGTGGGAGAGTAGGACGCCGCCGAACAAATATTGCGAAAACCCCCGTACCGTTAATTCGGTACGGGGGTTTTCTGCGTTTAGGCTCAGCAGTATGCGCTATGACCTCGTGATCTTCGACAACGATGGTGTCCTCGTCGACAGTGAGCCGATCTCCAACAGGCTCCTGGCCGGCTATCTCACCGAGCTCGGGCACCCGACCTCCTACGAGGAGTCCCTCCGTGACTACATGGGCTCTGCGATGCACCGCGTCCATGATCTCGTCGAGGAGCGGACCGGGCAGCGGTTGCCGGACGACTTCGACGATGTCTTCCATGCCCGCGTGTTCGCCGCGTTCGAGCGGGAGTTGAAGCCGGTTGCCGGGGCCGTCGACGTGCTGGAGAGGCTGGTCGCGGACGGGGTGCCGTACTGCGTGGCGTCGTCCGGGAGCCATGAGCGGATTCGGGTGGGGCACCGGACGACGGGGCTGGACGAGTGGTTCGAGGAGGAGTGGGTGTTCAGCTCCGAGGACGTGGGGCGGGGGAAGCCCGCGCCGGATCTGTTCCTGTACGCGGCCGAGCGGATGGGTGTCGCGCCGGAGCGGTGTGTCGTCGTAGAGGACAGTCCGCTCGGGGTGCAGGCGGCTGTGGCGGCTGGGATGGATGTGTATGGGTTCACCGGGATGACTCCTGCTGAGCGGCTTGCTGGGGCCAGTCAACTCTTTGGTGACATGGGGCAGTTGGCTGAGCTGCTGGAATGACCTCGGGCATTGTTCGCGCACTGACATTTGTCATGCCGAGGTCCGGATGATCGGTTCTACTGGCGGGTCGGGGCCTCGCGGCAAGCTGAGGGCATGACGACGAACACGGGCTCCATGAAGAAGAACTTCGGGCCGCTCCTCGCGGATGTGGCGGTGCCGATCGGGTCGTACTACCTGTTGAAGAGCGGGTTCGGGATGGGGACCGTGGCGGCGCTGGGGTGGAGCAGTGTCGTGCCGGCGGTGCGGACCGTGTGGGGGGTCGTCGCGGAGCGGACGGTCAACGCGTTCGCGGTGCTGATTCTGTTCGTGAATGTCGTCGGGGTGTTGCTCAGCCTGGTGGCTGGTGATCCGCGGCTGATGCTCGCCAAGGACAGCGGGATCAGCAGTGTCGTCGGGATCGGGATCCTCGTGTCCGTGGTGATGGGGAAGCCGATGATGACCGCCGGGATGAAGCCCTTCCTGGTGAAGGGCAACCCGGAGCGGGAGGCCGCGTTCGAGCGGCTGTTGAGCGGGTCGGTGGCGTTCCAGCGGGCCGAGCGGCGGTTCTCGCTCGTGTGGGGTGTGATGCTGCTCGCGGAGTGCGTCGCGCGGGTCGTCGGGGTGTACACGCTGCCCGTGGACACCATGGTGTGGCTGGGCACGGTCGTGATGATCGGCACGATCGCCGTGACGTCCGTGGTCAGTGGCGGTGTCGCCGTGGGGCCGATGGCGGAGATGATCGACGCGGAGCTGAAGGCCGGGGACGCCCCCGTACCTGCGGCGATGCCCTCGCTGGCCGCCGCTCGGTAAAGCTGAGCAGAATTCATCTTTGGTTGGATCTACCCACGAGTACGCCGGGGCCCTTACGCTCGCCGCCATGACAGATGTGCTGCGGCGCGGTAGGGCCTCTTTGGCGTTCAGCTTCTTCGCTCAGGGCGCCACCTTCGCGCTGCTCGTGACACGCATTCCGGCGATCCAGGACCGGTACGGGGTCTCGGACGGGCTGCTGCCCGTCTTCCTGGCCGCCGTGCCGATCCTCGCCGGGGTCGGGAGTGTGACCACCGAGCAACTGGTGAAGCGAATACGGCCCAGCGTGCTGCTGCGCTGGTCCCAGCCCGTCGTGCTCCTGGCGCTGCTCGGGGTCGGAGCGGGCGACAGCATGGCCGAACTGGCCGTCGCCCTCGGCGCGTTCGGGCTCGGGGTGGGTGCGCTGGATGCCTCGATGAACATGCTCGGGGTGAGTCTGCAGCGGACGTACGGGCGAAGCATCATGCTCAGTTTCCACGCCGCGTACAGCCTGGGCGGGATCGTGGGGGCCTCGCTGGCGTGGGCCGGGGCGCACTGGCATCTCGCGTTGTGGGTGTCGTATCTGCCCGTGGTGGCTGTGTTGTTGCCGGCCGCCTTTGTGGGGAGTCGGTGGTACGTCGACGGGGGTGCGCCGGGTGAGGAAGTCGAGGGGGCGGAGGCTGGGCCGCTGGTCTTCAAGTTGCTGCTGCCCCTGTGTCTGGTGATGACCTTCGCCTATATCGGGGACTCGACCGTCTCCAACTGGAGTGCGAAGTATCTGAAGGACGTGCTGGGCAGTTCGGAGCAGGTGGCGACCGTTCCGTACAACGTCTACATGGTGATGTGCCTGGTCGGGCGGGGGATCGGGGACCTGGGCGTGCGGCGGTTCGGGGCCGTGGCTGTTGTGCGGTTGGGGGCGGTGGTGGCCGCGGTGGGGTTCGCCGTGGTGGCGGTGGCGCCCGGGGCCGGGGTCGGGATGCTCGGGTTCACGTTGCTGGGGCTCGGGTTGTGTGTGCTGGTGCCGCAGACCTTTGCGGCGGCCGGGCGGTTGTTTCCGGGGGCTTCGGATACGGCTATTGCGCGGCTCAATGTGTTCAATTACGTGGGGTTTCTGATCGGTTCGCCGTTGGTGGGGGCGCTGGGTGATGCCTGGAGTTATCGCGGGGCGATGCTCGTGCCGATGGTGTTGGTGCTGGTGACGTTGGTGTACGCCCGCTCGTTCGCGCCGCTGGCGGGCCGGTACGGTGACGGGCATGAGCGGGCGCGCACAGCTGATGTGGGACGAGGCAGTAACGGGCTATGACTTCGGCCGGGACCATCCGATGGATCCGGTTCGGCTCGCCCTGACCCGGAGACTCGTCGATGCCTTCGGGCTCGACAAGGACGTGGATGTGGTGGCGGCCAAGGCCGCCGGTGACTCGACGTTGCGGCTGGTCCACCGGGAGGACTACGTCGAGGCCGTGAAGGCGGCCTCGGCTGATCCGGAGTCGGCGGACGGGGCGTATGGGCTCGGGACCATGGATGATCCTGCCTTTGCCGGGATGCATGAGGTGTCGGCGCTGATTGCGGGGCAGTCGGTGGGGGCGGCGGAAGCTGTGTGGGGTGGGGATGCGCTGCATGCCGTGAACTTCTCGGGTGGGTTGCATCACGCCATGCCGGGGGCTGCCTCGGGGTTCTGTATTTACAACGACGCCTCGCTCGCCATCGCCCGGCTGCTGGAGTTGGGGGCCGAGCGGATCGTGTACGTCGATGTCGATGTGCATCACGGGGACGGGGTCCAGGCGGCGTTCTGGGAGGACCCCCGGGTGTTGACGATCTCCCTGCATGAGCATCCTCGGACGTTGTTTCCGCAGACCGGGTGGCCTGAGGAGACCGGGGCCGGGCGGGGGGAGGGCTCTGCGGTCAATGTGGCGTTGCCGGCCGGGACCGGGGACGCGGGGTGGTTGCGGGCCTTTCACGCTGTCGTACCGGAGTTGATCGCGGACTTTCGGCCGCAGGTGCTCGTTTCGCAGCACGGGGCCGATACGCACTTCGAGGACCCGCTTGCTCATCTCGCGGTGTCGTTGGATGCGCAGCGGGCTGTGCAGGTCGCGTGTCATGAGCTTGCGCACGAGTACGCGGACGGGAAGTGGGTTGCGCTCGGCGGGGGTGGTTATGCCGTGGTGGAGGTGGTGCCGCGGTCCTGGACGCATCTCGTTGCGATTGCCGCGGGGCGGGAGGTCGCGCCGGAGGCGGTGATTCCTGAGGGGTGGCGGCAGGAAGTGTTTGCTCGGACGCGGCAGTTGGGGCCTCAGCGGATGACTGATGGGCGGTGGCCGGTTTCTTACGCCGACTGGGAGTCGGGGTACGACCCTGCGGATCGGCTTGACCAGGCTGTTTTGGCTACTCGGCGGGCGGTGTTTCCGTTGCGGGGGTTGTTGGCGTGAGCCCCCGGCGGTGGAGCGGGTTGTCGTGCGGGTGGGTGGGGGTGGTGTCGCGGGGATTTTTCGCCCCCGCCGCCCCTACCCGTCCCATCCCTGGGGGCTGCGCCCCCAGACCCCCCTTCGGCCTGAACGGCCTCGTCCTCAAACGCCGGACGGGCTGGATTTGCGGGTCTGTGCTGAGAAGTGCGGTCGGGCGGGCTGGGTGACGCGGGCCTGTGTCGAGAAGTGCCCGCCCCCGCCGAGCGATACCGGCCGGTGTCGATGGCAGCCCCTGCCGGGTGACGCCGGCCGGTGTCGAGAAGTGTCGGCCCCCGCCAGGCAACACCAACCGATGTCGATACGTGTGAGTCATCGCCGGGTGACGCCGGCCGGCGTCTAGAAGTGGCCGCAGGCCTCTAGAAGTAGCCGCGGGTGCCAACAAGCAGCCACCCATGTCGAGAAGCTCCCGCCCCCGCCAGCCCCAGCCAAGGCGCCCCCGCCGGGGACGGCCAGCCAAACCGCCCCCGGCGTTCCCCGTTCAGGCGTCAGCCGCAGTGCCCCGAGTCCTCCGCAGACGCGTTGCCGATGGTGCCGCCCCAGGCGATGCAGGAGTCGCGGCCGTCGACGTAGACCGGGCCGGCGTAGCTCGTGTACGTACCGGAGTCGACGGACGGGTCGTCCGAGTTGCCGAGGGCGTCCAGGGTGACCGCCATGTTGATCCTGGCGCCGACCGCGTTGCGGACGGTCACGGCGCAGTTCTTGCCGGTGGACTCGTTCCAGGTGACGAAGACCTTGCCGGAGTTGCCCACCGGCGTGGAGTCGATGACCTTGTAGCCGGTGCCGCAGGCGCCGTTGTAGGTGGCGGCGGCCGCCACCTTGGTCGTCGTTGCCGCCGATGCCGGGGCCGTGGCGGCCACCGTGCCGGCGAGGGCGAGGACGGTGAGTGCGGCGGCGGTTGTCGTGCGACGGGACAGCTTCATCATGGTGTTCCCCCAGGTGGTGATGTGTCGGTCAACTTCCTTGGGGCGGTTGGTCGTTCCGCCCCACGCAAGGTGAGACCCGGGGAGCCGTAAGACAGTTGTGGGCCGTTGTGTCACCGTCCTGTCACCGGTGTTACGCCAACCGCGCGGTGTTTCCGGGGTTCCGGCCGTGGCCGGGGCCGCCGTCCGTCAGCATCAGCCTCGTGTTGACCACCGGCGCCCTCCGCGCCCATCTGCTGGCCGCACGGCTGGCCGGGCCCGTGGCCACCTCGCGGGAGGAGAGTCTGCGGAGCTATCGCGCCTTCGCCGCGCGGGACCCCCGGGTGCTGATCGGACTCGATCCCGAATGGACGTGGGGGCAGAAGGATCTGATCGGGCTGATGGCGGACAAGTGTGGGGTTTCGGCCGACCCGACGCACACTTCCGGGCATGATGTGATCGACCCGGAGCGGACTTTGAGTGCTTTGGATGCCTTCGCCGATCGGTTGGGGGAGGTAGCGGAGCGCAGCGGGGCCGTGCTTCTCGGGACCGGGCATCCGCATCGACTGCTCGGGTTCTACGCCGCGTTGGCGGACGCCTTGTCGGCGGCGGGATGTGCTGTTCTCACCCCAGCGCAGGGTCTCTCTGTCGACATAACGACCCGGTTCGGTCTACGCACGTACAACCTTGACTACGTACACGGCGTCGCGCTCGTCCGCGAACCGGGCCCCGAACGCTCCGGTCGTGAGCCCGGCGCACACACGCACTCGCCGCTGCCGGTTCGTACCGTGCTGGGTGCGGCGGCGGAGGCCGGCGGGACGCTTCCTGAGCTGGTGATCGGGGACCACGGATGGGTCTGCGGAGCAGGTCAGCTGGGGTTCGAGGCCATTGGTCTTGCCGATACCGACGACCCCGCGCTGTTCGTGGGGGAGGCCGAGGGGTCGGTGTCCGTCGTCGTTCCACTTGATGACGCCGTGCGGTCCGCTTACTACCGCCCGCTTACCCGCTACGTACTCAATCGAGCGTGTCTGTCACAGTAGGCCGCCGATGGGTGCACCTCTTCCCCACTCGCATCACACGCCCCTACATTGGGGAGTGAGCACGCAACGACGAAGAGTCACCGGAAGGGGAAGCCGGTGACCGTCGAGTGCGGAAGGTTCAGGTGTGTCATGGCTGCAGCTGGCGAGAGGCCTCTGAACGAGGTTCAGTTCCTTACCGTGGCGGAGGTCGCCTCGGTGATGCGAGTGTCGAAGATGACCGTGTACCGGTTGGTGCACAGCGGTCATCTGCCCGCTATCCGGGTGGGGCGGTCCTTCCGCGTCCCCGAGCAAGCGGTACACGAGTACCTTCGCGAGAGTTATGTGGGGGTGGAGACAGCCTGAGGCGATACCTCGATTACGACCTCAGCGCTCGGACGGGTAGGCTGGCCCCTTGTAGGTCGTATGGGCCCATGATGCCCAGCACCGAGTGATGAGAAGTGAGCGAGGGTAGTCGTGGGCTCTGTTATCAAGAAGCGGCGCAAGCGGATGGCTAAGAAGAAGCACCGCAAGCTGCTGAAGCGCACGCGCGTGCAGCGTCGTAACAAGAAGTAGGCGACGCGGCGCCGCGAGAGCGTCTCCTGTGGCCCCCCACCGAATTCGGTGGGGGGCCACAGTTTTTTCCGCGCCCATGTCCGCGTCATGTGCCGAATGCGGGTACTCGGGACGTCGTCCGTCAGGCGGTCATCACAGCGCAACACCGAACCGCTAGGTTGGCCGCACACGGGTAACTCAAAAGGAAGGCGCTGATCTTGGGGAAGGTCGTGCTCGTGACCGGAGTGGCCCGTCAGCTGGGGGGCCGGTTCGTACGACGGATCCAGCGTGACCCTCAGGTGGACCGGGTGATCGCCGTGGACGCGGTCGCGCCCGGGCACCATCTCGGGGGCGCGGAGTTCATCCAGGCCGACATCCGGCAGCCCACCATCGCGCGGGTGCTCGCCGAGTCCGGCGCCGACACGGTCGTGCACATGGACGTGACGGGCACCGCCCTGGGCAGCGGCAGCCGGACCACGGTCAAGGAGACCAACGTCATCGGCACCATGCAGCTGCTGGGTGCCTGCCAGAAGTCGCCGGTCGTGAAGCGCCTGGTGGTGAAGTCCAGCACGAACGTCTACGGCTCCGCCCCGCGCGACCCGGCCGTCTTCACCGAGGGCACCCCGCCGAAGTCCCTGCCGAGCGGCGGCTTCGCGAAGGACACCGTCGAGGTCGAGGGGTACGTGCGCGGCTTCGCCCGTCGCCGCCCCGACGTCGCCGTGTGCGTGCTCCGCTTCGCCAACATCCTTGGTCCTACGGCCGATTCACCGCTCGCGTCGTACTTCTCGCTGCCGGTCCTGCCGACCGTGTTCGGCTACGACCCGCGGCTGCAGTTCGTGCACGAGGACGACGTGATCGACGTCCTGCGGATCGCCTCGCACGATCCGGAGCGGGGCACGCTCAACAGCGGCACCTTCAACATCGCCGGGGACGGCGTCCTGCTGCTCTCCCAGTGCTCGCGGCGCCTGGGCCGCCCGACCGTGCCGCTGCTGCTGCCCGCGGTCACCTGGGCCGGTTCCCTGGTGCGCACGCTGGGGATGACGGACTTCTCCCCGGAGCAGATCCGGCTGCTCACCCACGGCCGGGTCGTGTCGACGGTCCAGATGCGCGAGACGCTGGGGTACAAGCCGAGGTACACGACCGCCGAGACCTTCGCGGACTTCGCGCGCAGCCAGGGCCCGGGGCTGCTGCCGCCGGAGGTCCTCGCGGGAGCCGTCGACCGGATCGCCGCGCTGTCCCGGCCGGACAGCGGCCACCCCCCGACGCCGAGCGCCAACTGAGGAGCGCATCAACGATGGCGGATGCCAAGGTCATTCCGTTCGACGACGACCGGTCCCGCGCCAACGGCGTGCAGCGGCCGCAGCGGCGCCGGAGCACGGGGAACCGGCGCAAGAACGGCGAGCCCGCGCTGGTCCGTGAGGTCCAGCCCCTGCCGGGCCGGGACTTCGCGCAGGATGATGTTCCTGTGACGCGTGAGGAACATGAGCCGGAGAAGCCGCAGGCCGAGGAGATCCAGAGCCTCCAGAGCGCCCTGGAACGCCGGGTCGCCCATGGCCTGTCGTTCCTGCGCCGCCGGCTGACCGGGGACTACGAGGTCGACGACTTCGGCTACGACGAGGAGCTCACCGACGAACTCCTGATGCCGGCGCTGCGCCCGCTGTACGAGAAGTACTTCCGGGTCGAGGTCAAGGGCATCGAGAACATCCCGGCGGAGGGCGGCGCGCTGATCGTCGCCAACCACTCCGGGACGCTGCCGCTGGACGGCGTGATGATGCAGATCGCCGTCCACGACAACCACCCCGCGGGGCGCCACCTGCGCCTCCTCGCGGCGGACCTCGTCTTCATGCTCCCGGTGGTCAACGAACTCGCCCGCAAGGCCGGTCACACCCTCGCCTGCGCGGAGGACGCCGAACGGCTGCTGGGGCGCGGCGAGTTGGTCGGTGTGATGCCGGAGGGCTTCAAGGGCATCGGCAAGCCGTTCAGCGAGCGCTACAAGCTCCAGCGGTTCGGCCGGGGCGGGTTCGTCTCCACCGCCCTGCGCAAGGGCACGCCGATCATTCCGTGCTCGATCGTGGGAGCCGAGGAGATCTACCCGATGATCGGCAACTCGAAGACGTTGGCCCGGGTTCTGGGCTTCCCGTACTTTCCGATCACGCCGACGTTCCCTTGGCTGGGGCCGCTGGGTGCGATCCCGCTCCCCACGAAGTGGACCATCCAGTTCGGCGAGCCGATCCACACGGCCGGCTACCCGCCGGAGGCCGCCGAGGATCCGATGCTGATGTTCAACCTCACGGACCAGGTGAGGGAGCAGATCCAGCACACGCTGTACAAGTTGCTGGTGCAGCGCAGGTCGGTGTTCTTCTAGTTTTTTTTGGGTTCCGCAGTTTTTTGGCTGCGGGCCGGTGGGGGCTTGTCGCGCAGTTCCCCGCGCCCCTAAAAGCGAGGGGCGCCCCTCGCTGGAAGGTGCCCCTAAAAGCAAAGACGATGGGCGCCCCTCGTTGGAAGGGCGCCCATCGGGCTAGTTCGCGTCCTCGCTGTCGATGCCCAGGCCCGGCAGCAAGCCCGGGAGCAGCGGCGGCAGCGTGACGTCCGGTTCCGTGATCGACGGCTTGCTCGTGGACGGCGACTCCGTGCCCGAGGCCTTCGGGGGGTCCAGGAGGCCGCCCGTGTTGCCGCCGAGGAGGCCGTCGCCGGTGGTGGCGGACTCGCTCGGGGTGCTGGAGTGGCTGGTCTCCGAGGAGCCGTCGGTCGTGCTCGGTGTCGTCGAGCGGTGGGTGTCGGTGGAGCCGCCCGTGGACGTCCGGTCCGGAGCGCGGTGCTTGCCGGTGCCGGGGGTCGTCGCCGGGGGCTGGGGGAGCAGCGACTGGAGCGGGGCGACCTCTTCGTCTATGGCGTCGAAGACCGAGGAGACCTGGTCGCTGACGTCGCCGAGCTGGACGGGGAGGCGGTCGCGCAGGGCGCCCCAGGCCTCGCGGTGCGAACGGGAGAACGCGGAGAGGGCCTGGATGGGGCCCAGCGAGTTCGGGTCCTGCTCGTACGCCTCGTGCAGCAGGCGGTGGCCCTCGGACGCGTCGTGCGTCATCCCGGCGAGCGTGCGGCGGATCTCGCCGAGCTGCTCGTGGTCGAGGTGGCCGCTGCGGTCCCGCTCGATCAGCCGGCGTGCCTCGCTCAGGCGGTTGGACGCCTGGTCGAGGTAGGCCACACCGCGCTGGTCGTCGCCGTCGGACAGGTAGTTGAGCTTGAAGTCCTCGATGCCGCGCTTCAGGCCGTAGAGCGAGTCACCGGGCAGGGCGCCCGAGCTCGCCGCGGCCACTCCGCCGAAGGCACCCGCGGCGACCCCGACGCTCAGTCCGCCGGCCGCGAGGCCCTTGGTGAGCCGGGACCGGGGTCGCAGCTTGCCCAGACCGGTGGCCCGGTGCGTACCCCGGGACCGGGGGGAGCGCTGCTCCGGTACCGAGGGTGCGGGTGCCTCGCCTTGCAGCATGGCCTCGAACGCGGCGACCAGCTGAGCCCGCTGGACCACCTTGACCTCGGGGTCCAGCACGGGTTTGGGCAGCTCGCCGAGACCGGTGGCGAAGGCCAGCATGCGGCCCTGCTCGGTCTGTTCCGCAGCAGCCGGGGCCGGGGCCGGTCCTTCGGACTGCTCGGCCGCCGTGCCCTGGTCGGACTGCTCCTCTTCCAGGGCCTGGGCGAAGGCGTTCGCCCGCCGGTGCGCCGATACGTTCGCGATCACTGGCGGCACCTCCTCTCGCGTCATGACGGTCGACTCCCCAGGGGGTCCTGAGGGTTGCACAGCCTGACCGCATCCACACGATCGAGTGATCGGAGAGGGTCAGGTCGTGACCACAGGGAGCCTGTATCCCGCACAACGAGTGGCGCGGCACTTGGGTTACGGACGACGGATGATCCGACCGCGAACTCAACGGACTTTCACTGAGCGCGAGTTGGGCGTTACCGAGCGTATGCCGTCAGCGGGCGTCGTCCGGGAGGAGCCGGGCGAGAGTACGCACGGCCCGGTACTGGAGGGTCTTGATCGCACCCTCGTTCTTGCCCATCACGCGGGCGGTCTCCGCGACGGAGAGGCCCTGCAGGAAGCGGAGCGTGACGCACTCCTGCTGCTGCGGGTTGAGCCGCCGTACGGCGTCGAGCAGCGCGGCGTTCGACAGGGACTCCAGGACGGAGTCCTCGGGGGAGCGCTCGACCTCGTTGGCGTCGAGCATCTCGCCGGTGGTCACTTCCAGCCGGAAGCGGCTCGACTTGAAGTGGTCCGCCACGAGGTTGCGGGCGATCGTCACCAGCCAGGCGCCGAAGTCGCGACCCTGATAGGTGAACGTGCCGATGCGGCGCAGGGCGCGCAGAAAGGTCTCGCTGGTGAGGTCCTCGGCGGTGGCTTTGCCTCCCACTCGGTAGTAGATGTACCGGTACACAGTGTCGCTGTACTGGTCGTAGAGGCGGCCGAAGGCGTCGGCTTCGCCGGCCTGGGCACGCTCCACGAGGTCCATCATCCGGGCGCTGTCGCTGTCAGCGGCCGGACGGCGTGCGGTGGCGGCGCCGGCCGAGCGCCCTCGTCTGCCCACCGCGGCGCCACCGTCGGCCAGTGCGTAGCACGGACCGACGGGTGCGGTGGTGGCGAAGGCGGCGGGGACGGCGTACGCGGTGGGGACGAAGCCGCGCAACAGGTCTTGGACCGTTGCGCGCAGCGTAGCCAGGCCCGAGGCGTCAACCCCGACGTGTGGGTACACGGGACTCCCAGAGGCAGAGCTTCCATCACGTGCAGTACCGGAACATTCACCCGTCGTAGCGACGGAGGGGTACCGGATTGCGTCTGAGGAGAATAACGCTTCGTGCAGGCGCTGCTACACCCAGTTGCTCAAATCATCGATTACGTCGCTTCTGTAACCGGTTGGCGCCCGATCAAGTACCGCAGAGTGACCGGTTGTTGATCAGAACGGTCCGAATTCAGTCAGGGACCGGGGCGTGTTGTGGCCGTGTGCAGCCAACGTGACTGGACAGGGGGTTACGCGGGTACGACCCGTGGATTGGCTGTGTTTACCGCGTCACCGGCGTCGGCGGTGCAAAGCGATCGCCGCGGCCGTGCCGCCCGCCACCGCGCCCACGCCGGCCGCCGCCGGGATGCCGACCTTGGCCGCCCTGCGGGCCGTGCGGTAGTCGCGCAGCCGCCAGTCCAACTCCCGCGCGTGCTTGCGCAGCTTGGAGTCCGGGTTGATGGCGTAGGGGTGCCCGACCAGCGAGAGCATCGGGATGTCGTTGTGCGAGTCGCTGTACGCGGCGCAGCGGGACAGGTCCAGGCCCTCCGCCGCCGCCAACGCCCTTACCGCCTCCGCCTTCGCGGGGCCGTGCAGGGGTTCGCCGACCAACTTGCCCGTATAGACGCCGTCGACGGACTCGGCGACCGTGCCGAGCGCGCCGGTGAGGCCGAGGCGGCGGGCGATCACATTGGCGATCTCCACCGGGGCCGCTGTGACGAGCCACACCTTCTGGCCCGCGGCGAGGTGCGCCTCGGCGAGTGCGCGGGTGCCGGGCCAGATGCGCTCGGCCATGTACTCGTCGTAGATCTCCTCGCCGATCGACTGGAGTTCGGCGACGCGGTGGCCCTTGACGATGGACAGCGCGGAGTCGCGCGCCTCCTGCATGTGCTCGGGGTCCTCGGAGCCGGCGAGCCTGAAATAGGCCTGCTGCCAGGCGAACTTGAGGAGGTCGCGGGTCTCGAAGAACTTCCGTTTGTGCAGGCCCCGGCCGAAGTGGAAGATCGACGCGCCCTGCATGACGGTGTTGTCGAGGTCGAAGAACGCGGCCGCTCTGTCGTCGCCGAGGACCGGGAACTCCGGTTCCTCCGCTGCTTTTTCGTCCGCGCGGGCGTCCTGTATGTCCTGCGCGTCCTGCGACGACTTGCGCGCTGCCTCCGCAGAGGCCTCGCCTGCCAACACGCTCCGCGCCGTGGCGGAGCGCCTACGGGGAGTGAGCCATCCGAGAGCGGCCATGTCGTGAGCATAGCCAGTTTGTTCGGTGGTTCCGGAGCCGAGAGGTTCGGAGGCTGTGAACTCTCCGCGACCGGGCCGTTAAAGAAGTGCACCGGTGGCGCGAGAATGGTGTGCATGAGTCATCTCGTCACCCTCATCCGCAAGCCCGGCTGTCATCTCTGCGAGGACGCGCAGCTCGTCGTGGAGAAGGTCTGCGCCGACCTCGGAGTGCCTTGGGAAGAGAAGGACATCACCGAGGACCAGCGCCTGCACGACGAGTACTGGGAGCAGATTCCCGTCGTACTCATCGATGGGAAACAGCACACCTTCTGGCGGGTGGACGAGGGCCGGCTGCGCCGGGAACTGACCAAGTAGTTCAACGCGCACCCGAACGTCGCTTAGGATCGACGGCGGTTTGGTCTCGGGGGCGGGAATTACGAGGAGTGTGGCGGTTTTGCCCCCTGGAATACGCCTGGGACGCGTGTGCGTGACCCCGGTCACGTTGGCCGGGCAAATCGGACACCATCTTTGTGCACGCGTTCACAAAGACATAGCCTGCTTCCGACGGGGCGGTCTGGGTACGTGTGACCGCCCACAGCCCCGCTCTACCCGCAGGAGCACCGTGGCAACTGGCCGAACTCACCGACCGGCGAGCCGTAGCCGAGGGATTCCCGAGGCCACCGTCGCCCGTCTCCCGCTGTACCTCCGCGCGCTGACCGGACTCTCGGAGCGCTCGGTGCCCACGGTCTCCTCCGAGGAGCTCGCGGCCGCCGCCGGGGTCAACTCCGCGAAGCTGCGCAAGGACTTCTCGTACCTCGGTTCCTACGGCACCCGCGGTGTGGGCTACGACGTCGAGTACCTCGTCTACCAGATCTCCCGCGAGCTGGGCCTGACCCAGGACTGGCCGGTCGTGATCGTCGGTATCGGAAACCTGGGCGCCGCCCTCGCCAACTACGGCGGGTTCGCCTCCCGCGGCTTCCGGGTCGCCGCCCTCATCGACGCGGACCCGGCGATGGCAGGCAAGCCCGTCGCGGGCATCCCGGTGCAGCACTCGGACGAGCTCGAGAAGATCATCAGCGACAACGGCGTCTCCATCGGCGTCATCGCGACCCCCGCCGGTGCCGCCCAGCCGGTCTGCGACCGTCTCGTGGCCGCCGGTGTGACGTCCATCCTGAACTTCGCGCCGACCGTGCTGACCGTCCCGGACGGCGTCGACGTCCGCAAGGTCGACCTCTCGATCGAGCTGCAGATCCTCGCCTTCCACGAGCAGCGCAAGGCCGGCGAGGAAGCCGCCAACCAGGCGGCCCACCCGAACGCCGCGCGCCGTGGCGACTCCGCCGAGCAGGGCCCTGACGGGGACGTCCCCGCCGTGATGCCGGCATGAGTCTCCTCGTCGTCGGGCTGAGCCACCGCAGCGCGCCGGTCAGCATCCTGGAGCGGGCCACGCTGAACGTGGACGCCCAGTTCAAGCTCCTCCAGGACACGGTCGCCGCCGAACCGGCCGCCGAGGCCGCGCTGTTGGCCACCTGCAACCGCATCGAGCTCTACGCCGACGTGGACAAGTTCCACGCGGGCGTCGCGGAGTTGTCCACGCTGCTCGCCCAGCACAGCGGCGTCGGCCTGGACGAGCTCACTCCTTATCTCTACGTGCACTACGAGGACCGGGCCGTCCACCATCTCTTCTCGGTGGCCTGCGGCCTCGACTCGATGGTCGTCGGCGAGGGCCAGATCCTCGGCCAGATCAAGGACTCCCTGGCCAAGGCGCAGGAACTGCACTCCGCCGGGCGGCTGTTGAACGAGCTGTTCCAGCAGGCCCTCCGCGTCGGCAAGCGCGCCCACTCGGAGACCGGCATCGACCGCGCGGGCCAGTCCCTGGTCACCTTCGGCCTTCAACAGCTCTCC
Source organism: Streptomyces sp. NBC_00986 (assembly GCF_045162565.1). NCBI lineage: Bacteria > Bacillati > Actinomycetota > Actinomycetes > Kitasatosporales > Streptomycetaceae > Streptomyces > Streptomyces sp. NBC_00986. The sequence goes on along the minus strand of NZ_CP108733.1, from coordinate 5,442,811 downwards.
TCCGGCACGGCGGTCGAGGCCTGGGCGAAGGGGAAACGGGCCCTGGTCATCGGCGCCGGTTCCATGTCGTCGCTGGCCGCCGCGACCCTCGCGCGTGCCGGGGTCGCCGAGATCGTCGTCGCCAACCGCACGTCCGACCGCGCCGAGCGCCTCGCCCAGATCATCACCGAGAGCCCCGAAACGGACGTGTCCGCCCGCGCGGTACCGATGGATTCGGTGCCGTTCGAGCTGACACGTGCCGATGTGGCCGTGTCCTGCACGGGTGCTACGGGCCTGGTCCTGACGGCCGACGCGGTCGCCGGAGCGGTCGAGGGTCGGGTCTCGCCGGATGCCACGGCCGGTCGTACGGCCGTAGCGGAGGTCGTGCGCGAAGAGCTTCCGCCGACGTCCGTCGGGACCGAGGACGGGTGTCCGCTGGACCTTTCCGCGGTGCAGGGGGCGAGTGGCTTCTCCGTGATGGGGGAGGCCGCCGTGGCCGGGATGGACGCGGCGACGCTGGAGCAGCACGCGGCCTGGGTCGGCGGCAGCGCCGTCGACCGGCGCGAGGCGGCCCGGAGCACGCCCGAGGCCGAGCTCATCACTGAACTTGCCACCATGGCCGCCACGGTCGGGCGGATCCCCGAGCGCCGCAGGCCCGAGCCCGTGGCCCACATCCCGCGCCCCGCGCCGGTGTTGTCGCTCCTCGACCTCGCGATGCCGCGGGACGTCGACGCGGCCGTGCACCGGCTGGCCGGGGTGCGCCTCGTGGACATCGAGTCGCTCGCCGAGGCCTCGGCGGACGCTCCGATGGCGGCGGACGTGGACGCGGTCCGGCGTATCGTCTCCGACGAGGTCGCGGCCTTCGGGGCAGCCCAGCGGGCCGCGCACATCACGCCGACCGTGGTCGCCCTGCGCGCCATGGCCGCCGAGGTCGTCGCCGGCGAGATCGCCCGGCTCGACGGACGGCTGCCCGGCCTCGACGACAAGCACCGCGCGGAGATCACCCAGACCGTGCGACGCGTCGTCGACAAGCTGCTGCACGCGCCGACCGTACGGGTCAAGCAGCTCGCGGCCGAGCCCGGCGGCGCCGGGTACGCGGACGCGCTGCGCACGCTGTTCGACCTGGACCAGGAGACGGTGGCCTCCGTCTCCCGGGCCGTAGAAGACTCTGAGATCAGCAAGAACCGAGGGCCAGCATGAGTAGCAAGGCACTGAGACTGGGGACCAGGCGGAGCAGACTCGCCCTGGCCCAGTCCGGGTTGGTGGCGGACGCCGTGAGCCAGGTGACCGGACGGCCCGTCGAGCTCGTCGAGATCACCACCTACGGCGACACCTCCCGTGAGCACCTCGCCCAGATCGGCGGCACCGGGGTCTTCGTGACCGCGCTGCGGGACGCGCTGCTCGGCGGTGAGGTCGACTTCGCGGTTCATTCGCTGAAGGACCTGCCGACGACGCAGCCCGCGGAGCTGGTGCTCGCCGCCGTACCCGAGCGCGAGGACCCGCGCGATGTCATCGTCGCCAGGGACGCCCTGAAGTTCACCGACCTGCCCCGCGGGGCGCGCATCGGTACGGGCTCCCCGCGGCGCACGGCCCAGCTGAACGCGTACGCGCGCAGCCACGGCCTCGACATCGAGACGGTCCCGATCCGCGGGAACATCGACACCCGCGTCGGCTTCGTCCGGGACGGTGAGCTGGACGCCGTGGTCCTGGCCGCCGCCGGACTGAGCCGGATCGGCCGCCTCGACGACGTGACCGACTTCCTGTCGGTCGACACGATTTTGCCCGCCCCCGGCCAGGGGGCCCTCGCGATCGAGTGTGCCGCGGACAACGCGGACCTCATCGCGGCTCTCGGTGAACTCGACGATCCGCTCACCCGGGTCGCCGTGACCGCCGAAAGGTCCCTGCTCGCCGCCCTGGAGGCCGGCTGCTCCGCCCCTGTGGGCGCGCTGGCCGACCTGCTGGCCGACGGGCAGATTGTCAAGGAAATGCGCCTGCGCGGAATAGTCGGCACGACCGACGGTTCGCGTACGGTGCAGCTGTCCACCACCGGTCCCGTGCCCGAGACGCATGACCAAGCACTGGCGCTCGGTCGCGAACTCGCCGCCGAGATGCTTGCCCAGGGCGCGGCCGGTCTGATGGGGGAGCAAGCCAAGTGAGCCCCACCACTCTTCCCGCCGCCGGTCCGGAACACGGGCACGTCACCTTCCTGGGTGCCGGACCCGGAGATCCGGGACTGCTCACACTGCGCGCCGTAGAGGCGCTGGCGAACGCGGACGTTCTCGTCGCCGAGCACGAGGTGCTCGACGTCGTACGTGCGCACGCCCGACCCGGCGTGGCCGTCGTGCATCCGGATCCGGGTCCTTCTTCGGACTCGTTCCCGGGCACAGGCACGCCTCAACTAACGGTTGTTGACGGTGCGTCAACAACCGTTGGCCTACCCGCTGTGCGGGATGCGGCACATCTTGTCATGGAGGCCGCGCGGGGCGGCAGGCGGGTCGTGCGTGCGGTGTCCGGGGACCCCGGACTAGATACGTACGCCGCCGAGGAAATGCTCGCCTGTGTCGCCGCGGGTGTGCCTTTCGAGGTCGTCCCGGGTGTCGCGGCGGCCGTCGGCGTACCCGCGTACGCCGGTGTCCCGCTGCGGGACGCGCAGGGGGCGGACGTCCGGTTCGTGGACGCCCGTACCGCGTCGGACCGGTGCTGGACGGAGGTGGGGGCGTCGGACGGCACGGTCGTTGTGTCGACGTCCCTGGACTCGGTGGCTTCGGCTGCTGGTGAGCTCGTGGCTGCGGGTCGTAAGCCCGATACGCCTATGACCGTCACAGTGGCTGGTACGACCACTCGTCAGCGGACCTGGTCCGCGACGCTCGGGACGATCGCGCAGACGCTGAAGCAGGCGAAGGTGCTGCCGTCCCCCGATGGTGGCCGGCCGGTGATAGCCGTGGTCGGTGAGCGGTCCGCCGCCGCGCAGCGCGACCAGTTGTCGTGGTTCGAGTCCAAGCCGTTGTTCGGCTGGAAGGTGCTCGTGCCGCGGACGAAGGAGCAGGCGGCGTCGCTCTCCGACCAGTTGCGGTCGTACGGAGCCGTTCCGCACGAGGTGCCGACGATCGCCGTCGAGCCGCCGCGGACGCCTCAGCAGATGGAGCGGGCGGTCAAGGGGCTCGTCACCGGGCGGTACGAGTGGATCGCTTTCACCTCCGTGAACGCGGTCAAGGCCGTGCGGGAGAAGTTCGAGGAGTACGGGCTCGATGCTCGTGCCTTTGCCGGGATCAAGGTCGCAGCGGTGGGGGAGTCGACCGCCAAGGCGCTGGTTGCCTTCGGCGTGAAGCCGGATCTGGTGCCGAGCGGGGAGCAGTCCGCGGCCGGGTTGCTGGAGGACTGGCCTCCGTACGACCCCGTCTTCGATCCGATCGACCGGGTGTTCCTGCCCCGTGCGGACATCGCTACGGAGACCTTGGTCGCCGGGCTGATCGAGCTCGGGTGGGAGGTGGATGACGTGACCGCCTACCGGACCGTGCGGGCGTCGCCGCCGCCGGCCGATACGCGGGAGGCGATCAAGGGGGGTGGCTTCGATGCCGTTCTCTTCACGTCGTCGTCCACTGTGCGGAACCTGGTGGGGATCGCCGGTAAGCCGCACAACGTGACCGTGATCGCGTGTATTGGTCCTGCTACGGCGAAGACGGCCGAGGAGCATGGGCTGCGGGTGGATGTGATGGCTCCGGAGCCGTCTGTGCACAAGTTGGCCGAGGCGTTGGCGAACTTTGGGTTGCGCAGGCGGGCGGCGGCTCAGGAAGCGGGGGATCCCGTTACTCGGCCCAGTGAGCGTCGGCCTGGTGCTCGGCGGCGTCGGACGACCTGAGGTTCAGGGTTCGGTTGCGGTGAGTGGGGGCGGGGGGCGCGGGGATTTTTCGCCCCCGCCGCCCCTACCCGTCCCATCCCTGGGGGCTGTGCCCCCAGACCCCCCTTCGGCCTGAACGGCCTCGTCCTCAAACGCCGGACGGGCTGATGGTGCGCACCGGAACTGGAAAGTGCACCGAAATGTCTACCGACTCACCGTCGGCAAAGGTGCCCCTGAGGCGGGCGTAGCGTAGATGGCATGACGACGTACGGATCCTTTCCCGGCTCGCGGCCGCGGCGGTTGCGGACCAGCCCTGTGATGCGGCGGATGGTCGCTGAGACCCGGTTGCACCCGGCTGACTTCATTCTTCCGGCGTTCGTGCGGGAGGGGGTCAGTGAGCCGGTGCCGATCGGGGCCATGCCTGGGGTTGTGCAGCACACTCGGGACAGCCTCAAGAAGGCTGCCGCTGAGGCTGTTGCCGCCGGGATCTCCGGGATCATGCTCTTCGGGGTGCCGGAGGAGTCCAAGAAGGACGCCCTGGGGACGCCCGGGACCGATCCTGACGGGATTCTTCAGGTGGCGTTGAGGGATGTGCGGGCCGAGGTCGGGGACGAGCTGCTTGTCATGTCTGATCTGTGTCTTGATGAGACCACCGACCATGGGCACTGTGGCGTGCTTGATGAGCACGGGCGCGTCGACAATGACGCGACCCTTGAGCGGTATGCCGAGATGGCTCAGGTGCAGGCCGATGCCGGGGCCCATGTCGTCGGGCCCAGCGGGATGATGGACGGGCAGATCGGGGTCGTCCGGGACGCGCTCGATCAGATCGGGCGGGAGGATGTCGCCATCCTCGCCTACACCGTCAAGTACGCGTCCGCGTTCTTCGGGCCGTTCCGTGAGGCCGTGGGTTCCTCGCTCAAGGGGGACCGCAAGACCTACCAGCAGGACCCGGCCAACGCACGGGAGTCCATGCGGGAGTTGGCGCTCGACCTGGAGGAGGGTGCCGACATGGTGATGGTCAAGCCGGCGGGGCCCTACCTCGACATCCTGGCCAAGGTCGCCGAGGTCTCGGACGTGCCCGTCGCCGCCTATCAGATCTCCGGCGAGTACTCGATGATCGAGGCCGCCGCCGAGAAGGGCTGGATCGACCGGGACAAGGCGATCTTCGAGGCGCTCACCGGGATCAAGCGGGCCGGGGCGCAGAACATCCTCACGTACTGGGCGGTGGAGGCGGCGCAGAAGCTGCGCTGACCTGACCGTCGAACGCCCGCTGAACATCTGTCAATTGACAACGCTTGGAGATCGTTCCGGCGTCGGGGCGATCTCGGTCGGGCGGCCGGGGCATGTCCTGGCGTGAAATCGACGGCCGTTGTGGGTGGGTGTGACCCCAAATAAGCTTCGGCGTCCCGTACTTATGCGGATTTGACGCGTCCGCATCAGCCTCCATACCTTCTGCGCCTGGCCTGATCCGTTCCGGACGGCCCGGACGTCGATCCCTGGGGGACACCATGAGCTCGTTCATCGAGGCACTGAAGAAGTACGCGGTATTCAGCGGGCGCGCGCGTCGCAAGGAGTACTGGCAGTTCGGTCTCTTCTCCGCGATCATCGCCCTCGTGCTGGTCGTGCTCGCCGTCGTGACCAAGTCGTCGGCCCTCTTCGCTCTGGTGGGCATCTTCTACCTCGCGATCCTGCTGCCCGGCCTGGGTGTCAGCGTCCGTCGCCTGCACGACATAGGCCGTTCCGGCGGGTGGCTGTTCTTCTACCTCGTCCCGATCGCCGGTCCGATCACCCTGCTGGTGTTCAACTGCACGGACAGCGCCCCCGGCGCCAACGAGTACGGCCCGAACCCGAAGGAAGCCGCCGGGATCCCGGCGCACGTCTGATCGCAGGCGGCATTCCGACCGCACGCGCCGCGAGGCCCGTCAGGGCGTGGACCCCGTCGACACCGACGACGTGGGGCTCACGCCGGACGGGCCTTCGTCGCGTACGCCCATGCCGTCCTTGCATCCCGAGAGCAGCAGCAGCGCGGTGAGTACGGCCGCCGTGGTGGCCAGGATGCGGGTGCCGGTGCGGGCGGTGCGGGCGGGCATGGGGTCCCCCTCTGGAAGCGAAGCGTCATCGGGTGCAGCTTGGGTGGTCGCGCGGGGCCCGGTCTACGGCTGTCGCCGGATTCGGGACGCCCGAACCGTCCCGCCCGCGCTGACCTGCGGGGATGCCGGTCCGCACGGGCACGTCGTGGGACGCCGGGAAGGGCACGGCGGCCCGTCCCTCGGACTGGGCACCATCAAGTCCCGGCGGGAGTTAGGTTGTTGGCCACTGCTCTTGTTGCCCTTTGAATGACCCACTCTTCTGGGAGACGCGCATGCCCGGTGACGCCCTCAGCCAAGACCCCGCCGAGCTGAGAAGGAGGATCGACACCACCAAGGCCCACCCGGCCCGCGTCTACGACGTCTTCCTCGGCGGCAAGGACAACTACCCCGTCGACCGCGAGGCCGCAGCCGCCGCGCTCGCCGCCAACCCGCGCGGGTATCTCGACGTACGGCACAACCGGGACTTCATGCGCCGCGCGGTCACCCGGCTGTCGCAGGAGCACGGGGTGCGCCAGTTCCTCGACATCGGCACCGGGTTGCCCACCGCGGAGAACGTGCACCAGATCGCGCAGGGCGTCGAGCCCGAATCGCGGATCGTCTACGTCGACAACGACCCGGTGGTCCTCGCGCACGCCCGCGCGCTGCTCACGAGCAGTCCCGAGGGCCGTACCGACTACATCGACGCCGATCTGCGCCGCCCGGCCGACATCCTCGAACAGGCCGCCAAGACCCTCGACTTCAACGAGCCGATCGCCCTGCTGCTGGTGGCGATCCTGCACTTCGTGGAGGACGACGAGGCGTATCCGCTGGTGCGTGAGCTGGTGGATGTGCTGCCGTCCGGCAGCCACCTGGTGCTCAGCCACCTCACCGACGAGATCCACCCGATCCCGACCCGGGCGGTCCAACGGACGTACACGGAGCGGGGGTTCACCTTCGTGTTCCGGTCCAAGGACGACGTCGAGCGGTTCTTCACCGAGACCCCGGGCATCACCCTGGACGAGCCCGGTGTGGTCCCCGCCCACCAGTGGCACCCCGGGCCGGCGCCCGCGCCGCCGGTGGTCGAGCAGGCGTACTTCGAGAGTCTCGACGACATCGAGAAGATCACCTACCGGGACATCAACGACGTGACCGACGACGACATCAACGTCTATGGGGCGACCGGCAAGAAGGCCTGACCGGTCCGGGGGCGGTTCCGTGGCCGGCCCCGGGTCTGTCCGGATCGCGGAAAGCTGCTTGTAGGCGGCACCTACATTCCTACGCTGTCCGGCATGACCGTCATCGAACCCGCCCCCGCCCCTGCCGTTCTCCCGCCCCTCGCCGCGCGCGCCCGTTCGATCGGGGGTTCGCCGGTGCGGGACATCCTCGCCGTCACCGCCCGCCCCGAGGTGATCAACTTCGCGGGCGGGCTTCCGGCGCCCGATCTCTTCGACACGGCCGGTATCGCGGCCGCGTACCAGGCGGTGTTCGCGGAGACGCCCGCGCGGGCGCTGCAGTACGCGACGACCGAGGGCGAGCCGGTGCTCCGGGCCGCGCTCGCCGAGCGGACCTCCGTGCGCGGGCTGCCGACCGGTGCCGACGACCTCCTCGTCACCACCGGTTCGCAGCAGGCGCTGTCGTTGATCGCGACCGCGCTGCTGGAACCCGGGGATGTCGTCCTCGTCGAACAGCCCTGTTATCTGGCGGCACTTCAGGTCTTCGCGTTCGCCGGGGCGCGGGTCGTCGCCGTGCCGGGGGACGGGGACGGGGTCGATCCCGAGGCGCTGGACGAACTCGTCGTGCGGGAGCGGCCGAAGCTGTTCTACACCGTGCCGACCTTCCAGAACCCCACCGGCCGCACCCTGCCCGCCGACCGCCGGGCCGCCGTCGCCGCGGTCGCCGCGCGGCGCGGGCTGTGGATCGTGGAGGACGATCCCTACGGCGAACTCCGCTTCGAGGGCGAGCGGTTGCCGTGGATCGCGGCGCAGGAAGGCGCGGCGGACCGTACGGTGCTGCTCGGCTCCTTCTCCAAGGTGATGGCACCGGGGCTGCGGCTCGGGTGGCTGCGCGCGCCGGCTGGCCTGCTGCGGGCCTGTGTTGTCGCCAAACAGGCCGCCGACCTGCACACCCCGACCGTCAACCAGCTCGCCGCCGCACGGTACTTGGCGGACAACGACCTGGACGCCCATGTGGCGCGGGTGGCCGGTGTGTACCGGGAACGGCGCGACGCCATGCTCGAGGGTCTTGCCAACGCCCTTCCCGAGGAGTCCAGTTGGGAGCGGCCCGAGGGCGGCATGTTCCTGTGGGCGCGGCTCCCGGAGTCGTACGACACGACGGAACTGGTGTCACGCGTGCTGCGGCAGGACGTGGCCTATGTGCCGGGGGCGCCCTTCTACGCCGGGGAGCCCGACCGTTCGACGATGCGGTTGTGCTTCGTGACACAGACGCCGGGGGAGATCCGGGAGGGGCTCAGGAGGCTGGGGGAGGGGCTGCGGTGAACCACCTTTGACACGCGGCGAGTTGGACACGGAGTTGACCGCGTCGACCGCTAGGAATACTTGATGGCGCAAGTATAGAGTTGATCGTCACAGCGCTGCTGATGTCATCGCCCCTGGAAGGAAGTGTCATGGCACCGGTGCTCGTCGGACGTGAGGGTCTGCTGGCGGGAGAGCGCATCCCGATGGTCGACACCCGCGTCACCTTCGGACGCAACGCGGGGAACACGGTCGTCATCGCCAGCCCGAGCGTCTCGCGTTTCCACGCGGAGATCGTCTTCGACCAGGACGAGGGCTACGTCCTGCGCGACTGCGGCAGCAGCAACGGCACGCAGGTCAACGGGGAGGAGGTGGAGGCCCGCCTGCTGCAGCCCGGTGACGAAATCACCATCGGGGACCAGGAGTTCCGCTTCGAGGTCGCCGACGCCATGCAGACCCTGATGGCGCTCAACCTCCCTCGCTCCGTGACCCACCCGGAGGAAGAGGGCTCGCTGTTGCGGGTCACGGTCGTGGGCGGCGGCCCCGTCGGGCTGTCCATGGCCCTGCTCCTCGAACACTTCCTCGGCGCGCAGGTGAAGATCACGGTCTACGAGGGCCGTTGGCGCAAGGACGGCCGCCGCGTCGTCTGGAAGAGCGAGGCCGAGGGCAATGTGCGGCGCCAGCAGGTGGTGACGGTGCAGAGCCGGCAGTATCTCGCCTGGCCGCAGTACGTCCAGGAGCGGCTCTTCGACCCCGAGCACTACACCGAGATGTGGCCGTCCGGCCCGGACTCGATCGGCGACCACCACCCGCGCAACATGCGGATCGCCTACATCGAGGACAAGCTGCTGGAGCTGGCGAACGAGAAGCGGGACCGAATACGCCTGATACCGGCCAAGTTCGACCCGGCGGATCAGCGCGACGAACTCGCCTCGCAGCATGTCCTCGCGATCTGCGACGGCGGCCGGTCGCGCACCCGGGAGCACTTCGCGGCGCGGTTCGGCAAGGCGGACGAGTCGATCTACTCCCTCGACGGGGTCCATCTGCGGGACGTGGTCCTCGGGCTGAGGGTGAAGTCGGAACTGCCCGACCCCATGGCGATCCTGCTGACGGTTGCTCAGAACCGGTTCCTGCTCAACTCGTTGCGCGGCGAGGGCTTCCTCAACATGCGGCTGACCGACACCGAGTTGGGGGAGGTCATCGGCATCGACCCGGTCCGCCGGGTCTTCGAGGAGTGCATCGCCTCCCGCCCGTGCCTGATGAACCGCGACGAGCACGGCGACTTCCAGTGCGCCACCCACGGCACGCTCTTCCTGCCCGCGCTCATCAAGGGATCGCCCTTGTGGAAGCGCGTGCACGAGGGGCTGCGGCTCTTCGACGTCTCGGACCAGGATCTGTCCGCGGTCACCAGCTTCCGGCTGGACATGGTCCAACGCCCGCGTTTCTCCGCCGAGTTGCTGCCCCCGACCGTCAACTCGCCCGGCACGTACGGCTTCCTGCTCGGCGACGCGGCCAACGCGATCCACTTCTGGCCGGGCCGGGGCCTCAACAGCGGCCTGGCGTCGGCCATTTCGCTGGCCCGCTCCCTCAACAGCGCCTGGAACGGGCGGCCGTTCCGCGACGCGGACTTCCTACGGCACGAAGCCGCGATGTCGATGCTCCAGTACCGGCACAAGAGCCGCGCCTGGAAGGCCATGGTCACCACCGACGACCAGGGCGTCACCTGGGCCATCAAGGACATCATCGACCACGGCATCGACGGGATCGCGGAGGAGCCGGACCGCGAGGCGGACACGGCCACGCTGCTGGCCCGCATGGCGGCGATCCGCGACCGGCTCGCGCCCCGGCTGGCGGGCATGCCGGACGACGAGGCGATCCTCGAACGCCTCCAGACCCTGGAGTCCAGGACCCTGCGCATGCTCGTCCTCAGCGGTGCGTGGGACACCCTGACGATGGGCGGTGAGGAGGTCGACATCGACATCTTCTACGGCCAGGACTCGACGGCGGCGGCCGCGGCGGTGGAGGCGCTGGAGTCGGCGACGCAGCAGTGACCGGGGTTCGTCCGGCGACCTCTTCGGCCGGCGCGCCACCCCTGACCGCCGCCATCTCCCGCTCCACGGCCGCGTGTTGACCTGGAGGCGGGCCGACGGGGCGGTGGGCGAGCGGGAGTTGAACGGGCGGTCAGGGGACGGCGGCTCGGCTCAGGTGGTCTTGCGTCGGCGTACCGGCAGGTTCAGCAGGTCCGTGCCCAGCATCATCGGTCCGCCGAAGCCCGCCGTGCGGGCGCTGTCGCGGAGCAGGCTCCGCCAGGTCGTGTCGGAGACGGCGGTCGACTGGCCCGGGCTGATGTGGGTGGCGAGCAGTGTCCGGACTCCGGCCTCGGCGGCGATCCGGCCGAGGTCGGCGACGTCCGTGTGGACGGAGAGGATGTGGTCGATCAGCGCCTGGGGCAGGCCGAGACTCGCGAGCCCCGCCGGGTACAGGGCCTCGTGGACCAGGACGTCCGCCCCTGCCGCGAGTGTGATGATGTTCGGGGTCGGCGCCGTGTCGCCGGAGAAGACGACGCTTCCGTTGTCGGTGTCGAAGCGGTAGGCGTAGGCGGGGAACACCGCGCCGTGCGGGACGAGGACGGCGGTGACCTTCATGTCGTCGTTCTCCATGACCGTGAACGGCGCCATGGCCGGCGCGGAGTTCGTCGCCGAGGCACCGGCACTCGACGGCGGCAGCACGTCGTGGACGTTGAGCATGGTCGCCGGGTCGATGCCGGCGTGCTCGGTCATGAAGAAGGTCGGTGAGGCCGCGTACGCTTGACCGGCCAGCTTCGTCATCTCGACGGTGCCCGGCAGGAGCCCGGGGGCGCCGGTGACCGTCGAGGCGATACCCGCGGAGCCGGGGCCGTAGACGTCGATCGGAGTCTGGAAGCCCTGCACGCCCGCGACGCCCGCCGACAGCATCGGGAAGGAGTAGTAGTCGACGATGTGGTCGGCGTGCAGGTGGGTGAGGAAGATCCCGGACAGGGCCGGCATGGACAGTCCGGCGCGCAGGTACTGGGTCACCGCTCCGCGTCCGCAGTCGACCACATACGTCTTGCCGTTGACCGTCAGTGCGGACGATATGCCGTACCGGGTCGCCAGGGGCGGCGGGCCGCCGTTGGTGCCGAGCAGGGTCACGGACAGACCCGTCGAGGAGGCCGCCGTCGACGTCGTCGACGTGGCCGCGACAGCCGACGAGCTGCCCAGCAGTGGCACGGCGGCGGTCGCGGCGGCGGCCGCGGCCGCGACCGCCAGCACAGTCCTGCGCGACGTCGAGGTGGTGTTGGATTCGTTCGTGCAATCACACATGACGGGTAAGCCCCTTTGTTGCTCGGATGGTGTGCTGCCGCAGTCGTCTGCCGCCACAAGTCGGCCTTCGACGCCGGGTTCTGCGTGGTCCACGTCGGTGACGGGTGCTGTCCTGACGATCAGCCGTCCGTGTCGCAGTAGATGTGTGCGGTGTCCGCGTTGCCCTTGGTCACCAGGCGGACGGTGACGCGTGCGATCTTGTTCTTCTCCTCCTTGCGCAGGAGGCCGAGCGTGTGGGTCACCGCCAGGGCTCCCAGGTCCTGGACCGAGTTGGACACGGTCGCCGCGAACTTCCCGCTCTTGAGGGCGGCGAGCCCCGGATCGGTCCCGTTGACGGTCACGATCTTCACGCTCTGCGCGCCCGCCGCGTCGAAGGCCTGACGCGCGCCGAAGGCCATGTCCTCGTTGGCGACGAACGCGTACTGGATGTCGGGGTGGTCCTGGATCAGCTTCGCCGCGGCGGCCTTGGCCTTCGGCTGGTTGTACATGCCCAGCTCTTCGCCCACCACCTGCACGTTCGCCGGCAGGTTCTTGGTGAATCCGGCGACCATCATGTCGGACGACGTGCTCCCGTCGCCGGAGATGACACCGGCCTTGACGGACTTGCCGGCGGCGTCGTCGCCGACCCATTGGGCGTCCAACTTGCCGATACCGGTCAGGTCGCCGACGGCGGCGCCGAGGATCTTGCTGTCGTCCGCGGGCATCAAGGCGATCAGGAAGATGGGTACGTGGGCCTTCTGCGCCGTGGCGATGTCGGCGTTCAGCGCGCTGGCGTCCACGCTGATCAGGATGATGGCGTCGACCTTGTCCGCGATCATGCGCCGCACGTTGCGCAGTTCCGCCGACTTGCTCCCGTTCGAGTTGGCGGTCACCACTTTTGACAGGTTGTTCTGCGTGGTCGTCGTGACCGCTGTCTGCAGGCAGGTGTGGTACGGGTCAGTGCCCCCGTTGATGAACCCCAGAACGGTAGGTCCCTTGGAGGAGACGGTGTTGTCCGGGACCAGGGAGCATCCGCCGGCCAGGAGGGCAAGGCCTAAGGCGGCGGTGAGAACAGGTCTGCTGGATCTGGGCATGCGAAAGGAGCCTTTCTGCCGTGCGCGACGTCGATGTCGGGACCGGTACCGCCCTGATGAGCAGCCGTGCTCACGAGGCTCACCTTCATCGGCGTCGTGTCCGTCACGCTACTGGATCGATTTAGTGGAGAGCGGCGAAATCCTATGACGCGTGCGGGACTTGAGGGTGCGGAAGCGCAAACTCTGTGTTCGTTCGGTGTTTGCTCGCGCGAGAAAGCCGGCCGACGACCGCGGCACCACGACGAGGGCCGCCTGGCAGTCGTCCGGTTCGCACCCCGAACTGCCGAGCGGCCCTGCTGTCACGCGTCTTCGCTGAGGTCGTTCAGATTGCCCAGCCCGGTCAGTCCCACCAGAAGGACCACACCTGCTGGTTGAGCACGTCGTGCTGGGCGTACGCGCGCAGGGTCTCGTGATGGCCCTGGGTGATGTTGTCCGAGCAGAAGGCGAAGTGCTCGGCGGCGATGGCCTCGGCCTCCTCCTGGGTGGTCGGCGGGGCCGCGACCGACAGCACCAACTGGTCGGAGGTGAGCGCCACGACCCGTATGCCGAAGCGGTCCTCCCAGGAGCGCAGGACGGCACAGAGCCGGGCCACGTCCCCCTCGTAGTTGATCTGTCCGGTCCAGCCGATCGCCGCCGGGATGTCGGCACTGCGGCGGGCCGGTACGAGGGCGAGGTGCGGTTCCTTGAGCCAAGAACCGCTCTCCGTAAGGGAGTCGGCGAGTTCGGCGGCGCGGGCGTCCGGGTCGGCGGCCTGTTCCTGCCCGGGTTCCGTGGCGGGCGCGAGCCCCGGCCACTCGGGGCCGTAGGGGGCGATCATCTCGTCGTAGGCGGCCTGCTCGGGGGAGTGCTCGGCGAAGGAGTCCGTGCTGGGACGGTCGGCGTCCGGGGCGAGTTCGTCCGCCGCGTACTCCTCCCAGAACTCCTCCAGGACCTCTTCGGCGTCGTGGTCCCCGGGGTACGACGCCTCGTCGGGCAGCAACTGCCATTCGTCCAGGGCGCCTTGGTCGCCGCCGAGGTCCAACAGCACGGGGAGCAGCCCGGCGGCCCGGCGCGCGGGCTGGAGGGCGTCGTAGTCCCCGGGCCTCGCCGGCTCGTCCGCACACCACAACAACGGTTCGTCCGCCGGGCCTTCGGCGGTCACGTCGATCAGACTCCCGGCGGGGAGTTCAAGCCCGAGCGAACTGCCGCTCGGGTCGGCCGCCAGGGTCGGCAGCGGGTTGGGAAGGGTCGCCATGCCGAAAACTGTAGAGGCGGGCACTGACAGTCGGGGCGCGGGGAGTTGTCCGGGGGCGGCTCTGCCAAGCTGGTCAGCCGGGTCGGCCGCGTCAGCAGGTGGGCGATCGGAGCCCGGCATGAAAGGCGGTGACGAGGGTGACTCGTAGCGTTCCAGTGGAACTGGCAGGGTTCACCGAGCTGTTTCGGGACCTGGAGGAGTACGTCGTCTCGCTGGACCGGGTGTTGTCGCGCATCGGTGCGGGGGAGGATCCCCGCGTACTGCTCGGGTACGTCGTGGAGTTCGGCCTCCCCGCACGGCTGGCTCGCGCTCGTGGTTTCGTCGGCGATGCCCTGGAATCCGTCATCGGAGCGGAAGCGCTGGAAGCGATCGCTGATCAGGTCGAGGGGTACAGGGGGTGACTGCCCATGGCCGTGTACGACTTCACCCGGCGTGAGGAGCCGTGGGTCGTCATCGCTCCGCAGGACGACCCGCTGCTGGAGCGGCAATTGATCGCCCTGGAGGAACAGGGCGGGCTCGTCTTCCACCTGTCCGCCGAGCAACTGGCCACGCAGGAAGGCGTGTTCGCCGCGTTCGCCCGGACGCTGGAGTCTCCTGGCTACTTCGGCCGCGACTGGGACGCGATGGTCGACTGCCTGGACGATCTGCACAGGTCCTGGCACGGCGGCAGGGGAGTCGCGGTCGTCGTCCGCGACGCGGACCTGTTGCTGGACGCCGGTCATCCGCGCCTGTTCGTCTCCCGTACCGCGTCGACGGGGGACTTCGCTTCAAGGCTGACGGGCGCGAGGGGTGTTGCCCTCGGCTGAGGCCTGCCGGACGGGACCCTGTTGGCGGAAGTGTGACACTTTGGCGCGGAGTGTCACACTTCTGCGGGTCACCTTGCGGGAGGGGCGAGCGTTCCCGGGCATCGCTCAGCCTGGACTTGTCGACTACCGGGTGGCGGTGAACGCAGCCCAGGCGGCGGGGGCGAGTTGGAGCGTCGGCCCGTCGGCTTCCGGGTTCTTGGAGTCGCGGATGTGGATGGTGTGGGGGCAGGCGGCCACCTCGACGCACTGGCCGCCTTCGCTACCGCTGTACGTCGACTTCCGCCAGGCGTAGGCGACTTCGAGGCAGGCGCCGCCGTCGCTGTTGCTGTAGCTCGACTTGAACCACTGAAGTGCGGTGCTCATTACTCTCCCAGCAGACGGTCCAGCAGGCTTCTGGAGTCCTCAATGGTGAGGGCCTGCGTCCGCAGCATTGCATATCTGCGGGTGAGGATGGACACCTCATCAGGGTCGGAAACCCACTGACTGCCGCGCTGGGAGTCGGTGTAGGCGAGGTGCTGGTGATCGGGCGTCTCCAAGAGGATGAAGGGGCCCGCGTCGCCGACATGCGAGGTCCGATTCAGCGGAAGGATCTGGAGGGACAGGCCCGGGAGTTCGGAGTATTCGCGCAGCGCGCGGAGTTGGTCGAGGTGTGTCTCACGACCCCCGTTGGGCCAGAGCAGGGCCGGCTCCCAGATGACGAAGCTCATCGTCGGTGGCACCTTGCGCTGCATGATCTCCTGGCGGCTGAGGCGACCCGCGAGCTTCGTTTCCAACTCCTCTTCGTCGTAGGCCGGAATACGACTGCTCAGCAGCGCGCGGGCGTACGCCTCCGTCTGGAGGAGGCCGGGGACGACCAGCGCGTCGTACCAGGACAGGGAGATGGCCTCGCGCTCCTGCCGCACGTACTCCTCGGCGTAGAGGGGGAATTGGTCGATCTCCGGCAGATTGTCGACCCCCGCTTCCAACGTCCCCTTCGTGCCGAGGATCCTGTCCAGCGTCTTTGCGAGCGACGGCATCAGCCGGCGCCTGCCCTGCTCGACCGACGCGATGGTCTCCTCGTCGACCAACGCCCGCTCGGCGAGCTGGCGTTGCGTTAACCCGGCGGCCATGCGGGCCGCTTTCACCTGTGCGCCCAGCAGCCGCATCGTCGAGCGGTTCTTCTTGGAGTTCATGCTGTGGTGCTCCCCACATCCACCCGTTCCGGACCCCGCACGAACCCGTACTCCGCCCGTACAAAAAGGAGTCCAGGGCTCACGCCCTGTCAACAGTAGTGACGCTACGCAACTCTTGTCCCGTGAACCTGAGTGAGAAGTTCTTCCGGCGCGAACGCCGGTCCGTTCCCGCCGCGAGGCAGTTCACTCACGCGTACCTCGCGGAGTGGGGACTCGCGGGGACCGAGCGCGGCGCCGATGTGCTGGTGTGCGTAAGCGAGTTGGCGACCAACGCGCTGGTGCACGGGGTGCCGCCGGGGCGTCAGTTCCGGCTGTTGCTGCGGTGCGACGGGTACTCGTTGCGGGTCGAGGTGCATGACAGCGGGGGTGGTGTTCCGCGTCTCGACACCCACCCCGACGACACCGACGAGGGTGGGCGCGGGCTGCTGCTCGTATCGGCGCTCGCCGACAAGTGGGGCGTGGGGGAACGGGACTTCGGCAAGGTGGTGTGGGCCGAGTTCGACACTGAACAGTGCCCGACGGAACCGTGAACTCCGCAAATCAGGGCACAACCCTCCACCCGTACCGGCGGTCACTCGTGATTGTCGGAATCCCCTGCTTCACACGGAGGTTGTGCCATGTCGGCTCCCCGCATCAGTCGCAGAACCCTGCGCGCCGCCTCGGCCGTAGGCCTGGCCGTCGGCGCCGGGCTGGCCGTGACCGTCGCCCTGCCCACCGGCGCGGGGGCCGCGACGGCGTCGGCGACCGTGACGAAGACCGGCGACGGGCGGCTCGCGTACACGGCGGCGCCCGGCCAGACCAACAAGGTGAGCGTCAGGGCGACGTCGAAGGACGGCGTCCACATCGCCTACGTCATCGACGACGTGGTCCCGGTCGGCATCGCGGCCGGCGTCCCCTGCACCCACCCCACCGCTGCGGACCTCACCAGGATCTCCTGCGAGGTCACCGGCAGGACGAGCGGCAACCCGTACGCCGTCCTCCTGATGTCCCTCGGCGACGGCAACGACACCGTCGCCTACGACAACGCCACCGGCCAGGTCCGCAACTCGGCCCTGCTGAGCCTGGGTTCGGGCAACGACAGGGCGACCGACACGGGCAAGGTCGATGGCAACGAGATCGACGGCGAGGCGGGCAACGACACCATCACGGCGGGCACGAACGCGCTCGTCTTCGGCGACGCGGGCAACGACACGATCCACATCGGCGCCCGGTCCTACGCGTCGGGCTGGACCGGTACCGACACCCTCTACGCCACCGGCGACGGCAGCCGCGTGGACGCGGGCGCGGGCAACGACCTCGTCTACGGCGGCCCGGGCCGCCAGGAGCTGTACGGCGAGGCCGGCAACGACAGGATCAGCAGCGGCACCGGAAACGACCTCCTGTACGGGGGCACCGGCAACGACCTCGTGTACGGCAGCGTCGGCAACGACACGATCTACGGCAACGAGGGCGACGACACCCTGTACGGGAACAGCGGCGCCGACACGATCTACGGCAACAGCGGCAACGACAAGCTGTACGGCGGCACGGGCCGCGACACGCTCTCGGGTGGGCCGGGCCGGAACGTCGTCCACCAGGACTGACCCGAGCCGAACTCCCTTACGTCCCCGGCTTCCCCAACTTCCGTCGCACCCGCCGCACTTGACGGTTGTCCCCGACGGAGTCGAGGAGGCGTCGCCCGCTCCCGGCCTCGTACGCCGGGCCCTCCAGGCGGAGCACCGTGCCGTCGCGCACGACCGCGTACGCGAGCGGGCCGGTCGTCTTCGGGAGGGTGACCGGGTGGCGGCCGGAGGGGAGCTTCAGGCGGGCGGGGAGGCGGAGTCGGGCCGTGGTGGCGTCGGGGGTGGGGAGCAGTTCGGCGGTCACCGCGAGTGTCGCCACAGTGACCTTCACGCGGGCGGGGGCGGAGTCCGCCGTAGCCGCCAGGTACGGCAGGGGGAGTGAACTCCCCTCACCCCGCTCGGAGTTGGTCGCGGCGACCGCGGCCGTGTCGGGGCCGAGCTTGCGCTGGCGCTGGTCGATGTCGAGGGCGAGCTGGCCCTTGACCGTCCAGTACGGCAGCGCGAGCCGGCCACCCGTCAGCGCGGGACCCGCCGCCGGGCCCTCGCCCGTCACGCGCACCATCCGGTCCACGCCCAGCAGTTGGACGTACGCCCACACGTCGTGCACCCCGCGCTCCAACGGCCGGCCGCCCGCCAACCGCTCGGGGTCCAGGGACAGTTGTCCGGAGGCGACGACCTGCGAACGGCCGTCCCCGAGGGGCTTCAGCCGTACCTCCAGGTCGCCCTCCGGGTACCACCAGTCCTCGCGGTCCCGGTCCTTCACCACGAGCTCCGCGTACGCGAGCCGGAAGGGGTCGGCGACCTCCCAGCCGTCCTCCGTCCCCGGCACGCCTTCCAGCAACTCCGGGTCCAGGTACTGCTTTCCGTCCCGCTCGACGAGGACGAGGGGCTCGCCGTCACCGCGCAGCAGGTCCAGCGTCACGTCGGCGACCAACCGGCCGTTCTCCCAGCGTAGTTCACCGATCTCGCTGCGGGCCTTGACCTCGCGGACGCGCTCCGCGAGGGCGACGGCGCCGTCGAAGTCACCGGCCTCCAGCAGCGTGGCGCGCAGCCGGGACACCGCGGGGAGGCCTTCTCGTACGGCCGCGGGGAACTCGGTCAGTGCCAGTTCCCGGGCCGCCTCGAAGCGGGGGCGTTGCTCGGCCGGGTCCTCGCGGAGGATCTCCGGCTCGCGGGCGCGGGAGAGGATCTCCACGTGGTAGTTGCGGTGCAGCAGTCGGTTCTGGAGTGCGTCGAGGTCGTCCGAGGGCGTGGTGCCGTCCTTGATCTGGCGGACGATGGTGCGGACATTGGGCCAGAACCCGAACCGGGGATGGAACCGGTGCTGGGTGTTGTTGCCGCCGTCGTCCCGCTTCATCCAGTAGTAGACGGGATAGTCGGCGAGGACCGATATGCGCTCGGCCTTCAGATAGGCGGCGCTGACGAACAACATGTCCTCGAAGAACCACGGCCCTTCCGGGAACCGCAGTCCGTGTTCCTCGACGAAGGCCCGCCGGAACATCTTGTGCGGGGTCATGCTCTGCATGAGTTCGTCGTTCTCGATGGTGCAGGCATCCACCGTGTGCCGGAACAGTCGCCGGGGCCGCACCATCGTGCTGGACATCTTGCCGAGGACCACGTCCGCGTCGTTCCGCTTCGCGTGCTCGTACAGCCGCTCCAGGGCCTCCGGCCCGAGCGTGTCGTCGTGGTCGACGAATTGGATGTACTCGCCCTTGGCGTGTTTCATGCCGAGATTGCGGGGCGCGCCCGGCCAGCCCGAGTTCGGTCGGGTATGCACCTGGACGTTCGGGTGTGTGCCCGCGAGCTTCTCCAGCCTGCCCAGCGTGTCGTCGGTCGAGCCGTCGTCGACGTAGAGCACCTCGTACTCGTCGGAGGGCAGGCTCTGCCCGAGCAGTGACGGCGCGCACTCGTCGATGTATTTCCCGGTGTTGTACACGGGAACGATCACACTGACTTTGACTCTCGACATTCCCCGGACCCTTTACTCAATTCGCTCGGCGACGTCGAGAGTGAATTCGACATTCGACGGAAAGGTGAGGGCCGAAGTTTCATTTTGCGCAGGGAAAGCCACTTGGCGACCTCATGAACTTACCACGACCTTACCGTACCCGTCATGTGTAAATTTGGTGAAGTGCCGGTCGGTTGCCTCGGCCTGCGGTGTGAGTGGTCGGGAGTTTTGTCCGCATTGGTCACTGAAAGGTGACTTCTTGATCGCCGTCGCGTGAAAAGCCAAGATAGTCACAGCCTGTGTATCTGCTGTGCGCATACAGTTTTCGAATTCCCCTTGACGCCCTTTGTCTCGCTCGTATTAAGTCTCCTCTTACGTCATTCATAGGGTGGTCTTACCTGGGTGCTACGGGGTCGTGACATCGGCGTCGCCACGGTGAACGGCGCCCAGGGGCGCGGGGCTCGTGCGGGTCGTCCTCGGGGGCGGCAAGGGGGGCTCCAAGGCCTCTTCGGTGACACGCCCCTGCCTTTCCATGGTTCCGGCGAGCCCACCTGGTGGGACCGGTTCCTCGGTTCTTTCTGAGCGGTCTCAGGTGTCGAGTTCCGCAATGTCGACGGTGGGCTCGGTTCAGTGCACGCGTCCGTCAAAGCATTCCTGCTTCCCGCCCCCTGCTGGCCGGAAGCACGCCCGCACCACCGTCCCCGGCGCCGTCACCGCCATCAGCGTGTACACATACGACTCCGCGTCCACGGCGTTGCCCACCTCCGCGCCGTGCGCCGCTCCCGCTCGGCCCGGGACGCTCAGCTCGATGCGGTCGCCGGTGTGGCCGCCCCAGGTGCGGGCCCAGGTCGTGCCGCACTCCCGGCTGTGGCGGAGTTCCATCCAGGCGCCGGTGGCCGTCCGGTGCTGGGCGACGGTGTCCGGCTGGGCGGCGCAGCGCATGGCGATCGGGCTGCGGCCCTCGCAGGCCGCGCCGTGGCAGCCCGGGCCGTCGGGGGCGGCTGTGGTGGCGGCGGTGGGGGAGAGAGGGTCGGACGCGCGGGAGTCGGGGAGCAGGAGCAGGGCGAGGACCACGGCGGTCACGGCCACCGCGCAGACGGACGCGAGGACCGCGAGGGTCACGACGCCGCGTTGCTCCTGAACCGGGGGCGGGGAGGTGGGCGTTGGGGGTGCCGCCGTTGCCGTTGGTGGCCGGCCTTGGTTCGTCGCCCCGCGCCCGCTCGCCTCCGCCTCCGCGATCTCCCACAGCGCCACACATCGGCCCACCGGTTCACCCGCGAGCCGGCACAGCTCCTCCACCGCCTCCCTCGGGGGCAGCGTCTTGCCGTTGAGGTACCGCTCCCAGGACGACTTGCTGTACGGCGTCTTCGCGGCGAGGGCCGCCAGGCTGAGGCCGGTGGCGGTTCGCAACTCCCTCAGTGCAGAGGTCAGTTGGTTCATCCCCGGAGGGCCTTCCAGGTGTGCGGGCCGACCATGCCGTCCACGACGAGGCCGGACCGCTTCTGGAACGCCTTGACCGCGTGTTCCGTCAGCGGGCCGAAGATCCCGTCGATGCCGCCCGGCGATATCCCCGCCCTGCGCAGCAGACACTGCGCCTCGGCGACATCGGGCCCGGTGTCGCCCACGGCCAGATTCTCCTGCTGGGTACGGCTGTTGCCCGCGTACCAGTGGCCGTCGGTCCGCCGGATCCGGCAGGGGTACGGCGACGCGGCCGTCGGCGCGGCGAGCGGGGCCGCCGATCGGGTCGTGGCCGTACTCGAAGCCGTAGAGGCGCCGCTGTTGTCGGCGTCCATGATGCGGACCGTCACCAGCACCGCCGACGAGACCGCCAGGACCAGGGTCACCGAGCCCGCCACCAGCGCGATGCGCAGGGCGCGTCGCTCGGGGGACCGGGGGGCCGGCTCCGGTGACGGCAAGTGGCCTGAAACCAGGGGTTGTTCGGGCGTGGCCGTCCAGCCCTCCGCCGCCACCTCCCGCAGTGCCAGCAGGCGGGCAGGGTCCTCGCCGCAGACCCGGGCGAGGGCCTCCAGCGCCTCGGCGGGCGGCAGGGAACGGGCGCCCAGATACCGTTCCCAGGACTTCGCGCTGTACCCCGTCCTCGACGCCAACTGCCGGATGCTCAGGCCGCTGTGGTCCTTCAGCCGGCGCAGGCGTACCACCAACTGCCGTACGCGCGGGTCGAGTTCCGCGGGCAGCGCCTTCCAACGCGACATGTGTTCCCCCCACTTCGCGTTCAGGGGCCGGGGTCAGCGGTCCCTGTCGCGTCGCATTCTGCATCACTGACACCGCATCGCACGGTTATTCGGTTCCAGCGCGCGGGGGGAATCGGCCATGGTCCGCAAGGGACCGTCAGGCGTCCCGTCCCACCGTCCCGACTGTCGGTGTCCTCGCAGGTCAGATTGGGTGGTGTCCCGTCGAGACGTCACTTCGGCGGCGACTGTGGCGGGGCGGCCCGGGCGGGCCGCAGTCTCGTTCCAGCACGACGACCGACTACCTGAAAGAGGAACGCATGCGACCGAATGTCGTGGCCAGGACCCTCGTCAGCCTCACCGCCGTCGCCGGTATCGCGGTCGGGGGCGTCGCGTTCGCCGCCCCCAGCTTCGCCGCGCCGGCCGCCTCCGTACAGGCGTCCGACGTCTCGATCCAGGCGGTGCAGAACTTCGGCCTCACCACCGCCGAGGCGAAGAAGGTGCAGAACTGGCTGCACACGTACTGGGGTTACACCGACACCGTCGACGGACAGCTCGGCCCGAACAGCTGGAAGGCGTTCCAGCGCAACCTCCAGACCTACTGGGGCTACACCGGCGCCATCGACGGCGACCCCGGTGTCAACACCATCAAGGCGCTCCAGCGGCTGCTGCAGAACTGGGGCTACACCGGCGCGATCGACGGCGACGCGGGCTCCGGCACCCGGGCCGCGTTCAAGAACTTCGCCAACGGCATCTGAGCCGACGGCCTTTGGCGGCAAGGACCCTTGACGGCAAAGGCCGTTCATGAAAGTGGCCCGCCCTCCCGGGGGAGAGGGCGGGCCACAATCACAGGTGCCTTCTGAACATCTGCCTTCTGGACACCCTTACAGCTTCTCCGGCGTCCTGATCCCCAGCAGCGCCATGCCCCGCTGCAACGTCCGCGCCGTCAAGTCCACCAGGAACAGGCGGTTCTCGACGACCTCCGGGGCGTTGTCCGGGGACAGCACGTGGCACTGGTCGTAGAACGTCGTGAGGGTGGACGCCAGTTGGTACAGGTACGCCGTCAGCTTGTGCGGGGCGTACTCCTTGGCGGCCTCCGCCACGACCTCGCTGAACTGGTCCAGGTGGAGGCCCAACGCGCGCTCCGCCGGGGCCAGTTCGAGCTCCGGGTGGGCAACCGGGCGGGCCTCGCCCGCCTTGCGGAGGATGGACTGGATGCGGGCGTAGGCGTACTGGAGGTACACCGCCGTGTCGCCGTTCAGGGAGACCATCTGGTCCAGGTCGAACTTGTAGTCACGGACCGCGGACGTCGACAGGTCGGCGTACTTCACCGCGCCGATGCCCACGTAGCGGCCGTTGTCGATGATCTCCTGCTCGGTCAGGCCGACCTTCTCCGCCTTGTCCCGCACGACCGCCGTGGCGCGCTGGACCGCCTCGTCGAGGAGGTCCTCCAGCTTCACCGACACACCCTCACGCGTCTTGAACGGCTTGCCGTCCTTGCCGAGGATCGTGCCGAAGGCCAACTGGTACGCCGTGACGTCGTCGTTGAGCCAGCCGGCCCGCCGTGCGGTCTCGAAGACCATCTTGAAGTGCAGGGACTGGCGGACGTCGACGACGTAGAGGAGCGAGGTCGCCTTGAGGTTGAAGACCCTGTCCCGGATCGCCGACAGGTCCGTCGCCGCGTAGCCGTAGCCGCCGTCGGACTTGCGGACGATCAGGGGGACACGGTTGCCGTCCGGGCCCTTGATGTCGTCGAAGAACACGCACAGCGCGCCGTCCGAGATCTCCGCGACGCCGGACTCCTCCAGCAGGCGGCACGTCTCGTCCAGCATGTCGTTGTAACCCGACTCGCCGACGATGTCCGCGTCCCGGATCTCCATGTCCAGCTTCTCGAAGACGGAGAAGAAGTAGATCTTCGACTCGTCCACGAACTTCTGCCACGCGGCGAGGGTCTGCGGGTCGCCCGCCTGGAGGTCCACCACCCGGCGCCGCGCCCGCGTCTTGAACTCCTCGTCGGAGTCGAAGAGTTTGCGCGCGGCCTTGTAGAGACGGTCGAGGTTCGACATCGCCTCCTCGCCGGTGACGTCCGTGTCGGCGTGGTCCAACTCGCCCGGGTGCTCGTCCAGATACTGGATCAGCATGCCGAACTGGGTTCCCCAGTCGCCGATGTGGTGCCGCCGGATCACCGACTCGCCGGTGAACTCCAGGAGTTGGACGACCGCGTCGCCGATCACCGCGGAACGGAGGTGACCGACGTGCATCTCCTTCGCCACGTTCGGCTGGGCGTAGTCGATGACCGTCGTGCCGGGGTGGGGGGCGAGGGGGACGCCCAGGCGATCCGTGTCGTCGGCGTAGCGGGCGGCCAGGGTTTCGGTGATCGCCCGGTCGGTGATCGTGACGTTCAGGAAGCCGGGGCCGGAGACCTCGATGTCCTTGATCACGTCGCCGGTGGTCACGTTCGCCACGACCTGGGTTGCCAGCTCCCGGGGGTTGGCCTTGGCCTTCTTCGCGAGGGCGAGGATGCCGTTCGCCTGGAAGTCGGCCCGGTCGCTACGTCGCAGCAGGGGGTCCGCGGCGGCCTCCGGCAGGGTTGCCGTGAGGGCGTTCGCGAGGCGCTGGTGGACTAGGTCGGTGAGCGACGTGACCGGGGTCATGGGGTGGGAGCCGTTCTCCTGGTGGGTTTGGTAGACACGCTCAGTATCCCATGGGGGGTAAAGCCAGTTTTTCGGGTGCGGGCCCGGTGGGGGCTGGTCGCGCAGTTCCCCGCGCCCCTAACGGCATCGGGATTCGCGGGGTGGAGAGGTGCGGGGCGGCGCCTTGGACGGCGGCGCAGCCGCCTTCAAGGGGCGCGGGGCTGCATCGATTTGCGGCTCCGCCGCGCGGGCGCGAGCAGCCCCCACGCACCCGCACCCCGCACACAACCGAAACCACCCACCTCCAACCCGGCCCCACCCACAGTCACGGGCTTGGAAAAGGCGTTTTCGTGGATGCTGGCTCGCCTGGGACAATGAAACGGTCAGTCGTGCGACCGTACCGGCTGCCCCGTGTCAGAAAGAAGGACGTGCCGATCGTGGCTCAGAGCACCGAGACCACCGACTGGGTCTCCCGTTTCGCGGATGAGGTCATCGAGGAGTCGGAGCGTCGGGCCCCGGGCAAACCGGTCGTCGTCGCGTCCGGGCTGTCCCCCTCCGGGCCCATCCACCTCGGGAACCTCCGCGAGGTCATGACCCCGCACCTCGTCGCCGACGAGATCCGCCGCCGGGGTCACGAGGTCCGGCACCTCATCTCCTGGGACGACTTCGACCGCTACCGCAAGGTGCCCAATGGGGTCGAGGGCGCGGATGCGAGCTGGGCCGAGCACATCGGGAAGCCGCTGACCTCGGTACCCGCCCCGGCCGGGTCCGCGTACCCGAACTGGGCCGAGCACTTCAAGGCCGCCATGGTCGCCTCCCTCGCCGAGCTGGGCGTGGAGTTCGACGGGATCAGCCAGACCGCGCAGTACACCTCCGGCGTGTACCGCGAGCAGATCCTGCACGCCATGAAGCACCGCGGTGACATCGACGCGATCCTCGACCAGTACCGCACCAAGAAGGCCCCGGCGAAGAAGCAACAGCAGAAGGCTGTCGACGCCGCCGAGCTGGAGGCCGAGGCGGGATCCGGCGCGGCCGAGGAGGACGACGGCAGCTCCGGTTCCGCCGGCTACTTCCCGTACAAGCCCTTCTGCGGCAGCTGTGGCAAGGACCTCACCACCGTCACGGCGTACGACGACGACACCACCGAGCTGACGTACGTCTGCACGGAGGACGGCTTCACCGAGACCGTCCTGCTCAGCGAGTTCAACCGCGGCAAGCTGGTCTGGAAGGTCGACTGGCCCATGCGCTGGGCCTACGAGGGCGTCATCTTCGAGCCCTCCGGTGTCGACCACACGTCTCCCGGCTCGTCCTTCCAGGTCGGCGGGCAGATCGTCGGGATCTTCGGCGGCGAGCGGCCCATCGGGCCCATGTACGCCTTCGTCGGCATCAGCGGCATGGCCAAGATGTCCAGCAGCATGGGCGGGGTCCCCACCCCGGCCGACGCGCTCCAGATCATGGAACCGCAGCTCCTGCGCTGGCTCTACGCCCGCCGCCGCCCCAACCAGTCCTTCAAGATCGCCTTCGACCAGGAGATCCAGCGCCTCTACGACGAGTGGGACAAGCTCGACGGGAAGGTCGCGGACGGGTCCGCCCTGCCCGCCGACCTTGCCGCGCACTCCCGTGCCGTGCGTACCGCCGCCGGTGAACTTCCCCGCACGCCCCGCCCGATGCCGTACCGGACCCTCGCGTCCGTCGCCGACATCACCGCGGGCGACGAGGAGCAGTCGCTGCGCATCCTCAGCGAACTGGACCCCGCCCACCCCCTGTCCACCCTCGACGAGGTCCGCCCCCGGCTCGACAAGGCCGAGGCCTGGATCAACACGCACGTCCCCGCCGACCAGCGGACCATCGTGCGCGAGGAACCCGACACCGAACTCCTCAAGTCCCTCGACGAGCCCTCCCAGCAGTCGCTACGGCTCCTGCGCGACGGCCTCGCCGACCACTGGTCCCTGGACGGCCTGAGCCACCTCGTCTACGGCGTCCCCAAGGTCCAGGCCGGCTTCTCCGCCGACGCGACCGCCAAGGAACTCCCGCCGGAGATCAAGACCGCCCAGCGCACGTTCTTCGCCCTCCTCTACCACCTGCTGGTCGGCCGCGACACCGGCCCGCGTCTGCCCACGCTGCTCCTCGCGGTCGGGCAGGAGCGGGTGCGGAGGCTGCTGGGGGAGTAGCACCCCGGCCAGTCGGCTCTACGACGATGAGGGCGCTCCGAGCTGCTGAGCTCGGGGCGCCCTCATCGTCGTAGGAGATCGGACCGGAACCGCTTACGCGATGTGGTCCTCCTGGAGTTCCGCCGTGTGGCGGTTGGTGAAGCGCTTGGCCATGCGGTCGGCGTCGCGGTGCGGGAGCGTGATGCCGTAGGTGGCCTCCACGTCGTCCCGGAACTGGCCGCCGGTCGGGTAGCTGCCGTCTATCGACTTCTTGAAGATGAGGTAGTAGTCGTCCTCGGACGGCTCGGTGCCGCCGCCCGCGCCCAGTTCACGGGTACGGCCGGGGCCCGCCGGGATCGGGAACGTGCCGGTGTCCTCGGGCGAGGGCTCCGGCTCGGGGAGCGGCGGCTCCTCGAACTGCTGCTGGGGGAAGGCCTGTTGCTGCGGGAACGGCTGCTGTTGCTGCTCGAACCGCTGCTGCTCCTCCTCGTACTGCTGGAACTGCTCGGCCTGTTGCTGCTCCGCGTACCACTGCCGGTAGGCCGTGTCCGGGTCGTACGTCGGGTCGTAGCCGCCCTGGTACGCCACCGTCTGCGGGTCCCGCGAGTGCAGCCACGGGTTCTGCGGCTCGGCCTGGTCCCGCGACTGCTCGTGCCGCTCGTTGCCCTCGGCGGCCGGGAGTTGCTCGCGGACCGGTGCCGGGGTGTTCTGGACGGCCGGTGCCGCCGGCTGCTCCTGCTCGCGGACCGGCTCCAACTGCGGGGCCGGGGGCAGCAGTACGGGCTCGATGCCCGCCGCCGCCAGGCCCGAGGGGGCCGTCTCCGCGAGGGGGACGCCGTAGCGGGCCAGCCGCAGCGGCATCATCGACTCCACCGGGGCCTTGCGGCGCCAGGCGCGGCCGAAGCGGGAGTGCAGGCGGGCCTGGTAGACGAGGCGGTCCTGCTCCAGCTTGATGACCTGCTCGTAGGAGCGCAGCTCCCACAGCTTCATGCGGCGCCAGAGCAGGAACGTCGGGACGGGGGAGAGCAGCCAGCGGGTGAGCCGGACGCCCTCCATGTGCTTGTCGGCCGTGATGTCGGCGATCCGGCCGATCGCGTGCCGGGCCGCCTCCACCGAGACCACGAACAGGATCGGGATCACCGCGTGCATGCCGACCCCGAGCGGGTCGGGCCAGGCCGCGGCGCCGTTGAACGCGATCGTCGCGACCGTCAGCAGCCACGCCGTCTGGCGCAGCAGCGGGAAGGGGATCCTGATCCAGGTCAGGAGCAGGTCGAGGGCGAGCAGGACACAGATGCCCGCGTCGATGCCGATCGGGAAGACGTACGCGAAGTTCCCGAAGCCCTTCTTCAGGGCGAGCTCGCGCACGGCGGCGTACGAACCGGCGAAGCCGATACCGGCGATGACGACCGCACCGGAGACGACCACACCGATGAGTACCCGGTGCATACGTGTGAGCTGAATGGGTGCGGACACCCGGACTCCCCTCCCCTTACATGTTGTTGCGCGCAACAGGGTGGCACATGTGTGCGGCGTCCCGGGTGCCGGTCCGTCAGGAGCCCGGTCCGCGACAGGGCCGGGCTCCGTCAAAGGGCTGTGCTGACCTGCGAGTTGGGGTCCGGAGACGAACCGGATGTGAAATGTGCGGTCAGCTCTTGTCGGCGGCGGAAGAGGCGGAGGAGGAAGCGGTGGCCGCCGGGGCCTTCGCGTCGGACTTCGCCGCGGACTTGGAGGCGGACGGGGAGGCGGACTTGGTGGGAGCCTTGGAGGGTGACTTCGAGGGCGTGCTGCTCGCGCCGCCCGAGCCGGAGCCCGAACCCGCGTCCCCGCCCGTGCCGTTGGCCGACGTGACCGCCGCCACGGCCTCCTTCACGGCCTTCTCCGCCGCCTTCGTCAGCGTGTCCGCGCTCGGGGCCTTCTCGCCCGCGAGGCCCGCGCCGTTGTAGTCGATCGTGACGACCACGTTCTCGACCCGCGCCACCACCGTCTGCTGCTTGAAGGCGCCTTCCTTCTTCTTCAGGTCGTAGCGCACCGCCGTCGCCTCGGCGCCCGCGCCCGCGACCGGCTCCGACTTGGCGTTCTTCGCGCCGGTGACGGACTGCGCCTCCTGCACCTGCTTCGCGTAGTACGCGGCGGCCAGCTTGTCGCCCTCGCCCTGCGTCTGCGAGGAGTCGAACCGCAGCAACGACACGTTCAGCCAGCGGAACTGCGACCCCTTGACCCCGTTGTTGTCCAGGCTCGTCCAGGAGCAACTGCCGCGCGACGCCGTGTCGCTGGAGGTGCCCTCCTTGCCCGACTTGGCGCCCTTCGGCACCAGATCGGTCAACGTCTTCTTCGACAGCACCGCACACGGCTCGGGCAGCTTCTGGTACGCCGCCGCCTGCACCGTCGGAGCGGCGGTCGCGTCGGCGGACGTCGTCGCACCGGGGCCGGTCGTGTCCTTGCCCGCGCCGTCGGCGGAGCCGGAGTCCGAGGAGCAGCCGGCCGCGATCAGCATCACCGGAACGGCCGCCGCGCAGACAAGGACGCGGCTCAGACGCTTCGCCCGCTGCTGGTCACTCCGGTCTCGCTGTGCTGGTTGATGCATGGTTCCTTCACTCATGACGCTCGTGGTTCCTGCCGTCGGATCGGGTCCGAGGGGCCACGGTACGCGGTGAGTCAGCTGTGCGGTCTCCGTTCACGGCCTTTGCGCGACCCCGCGAACGGCCCTCCCGAACGCCTCAGCCGTTGAGCGAGTCGGCCAGCTGCGCGGCCAGTTTCCGGGCCCTGTCCTGCATCTTCTGGCTGTCCGGCACGACACCGACCGTCGCCGGCTGCTCCTCGTACTCGATGGTCACAATGACGTTGGACGTGCGAAACACCACAGTCACCGTGCGCTGTTGAGCCGTCGAACCGGAGCTGCTCAACGCGTCGTCGAGGAACGCCTCGTCGCCGAGACCGGAGAGGGCGCGGGGTTCGAGACCGGTGGGGGAGGCGGAGGGGGAGGCCGACGTCGAGCTGGAGTCGGAGGCGGACGCGGAGGACGAGGACGAGGACGACGGGGTGGCGGAGGGTGTCGTGGAGTCCGACGCCGAGTCGGACGCCGACGCGGAGTTCGACCCGGTGCCCGACGCCGTGGCGCTCGCCGTCGGCTCCGGGAGATCCGCCGCCGTCTCCTTCGTCGCGAAGATCGTCTGCGCCTGGTTGTCGTCGCTCACGGCGTTGTCGTAGGACACCACCCGCTCGAAGTCGACCAGGAGATGGTCGGTCGCCTCCGTGGACTCGACCTTCCAACGGCAGCCGACCTTGCGGTCCGTGTCGTACGTCAGTGTCGCGTCGCCCGCGTACGCCGCCTCGCGCTGCTCCGCGTCGGCGATCTGCTTGATGCCGGGGAGCAGGGAGTCGAGGGTGCCCTGACTGACCGCCCCGCAGGGCTCCGGAAGCGTGCGGTACTTGCCCGGCTGGGCCACCGCCGTCGCCGTACCGGCCTCGCCCGGGTTCGCGTCGTCCGTCGTACCGCTGTCGGTCGAGCCGCTCGTGCAGCCGGCCAGCAGCGCCACGAGGAGCGCGGCGGTGCCGGGTACGTACGCCTTCCGCTGCACGGTCGGGCTCCTCTCGACGGTGTGTCGGGTAGGTGTCGGGTGTCGGGTGCCGGCGGTGTTCCGCGCCCCTCGACCCCTTGAACGATCCAAGGTCTGCCAGTGTCCCCGCTGGTTAATCGCTTGCCGCACCGGGGGACCCCCTGGAGACAATGTCTATCGCACGCACAGCCGTGGATGCCGGTCCGCTGTCCCTTTCGTTGACCTTGGCGCAGGTTTTGCGATGTATGGCTTTTGACTTTTTTTGATTGTTTCCGGGGGAATGAGGACGCTATGTCGTACGTGGAGATGCCGGGCGCCAAGGTACCGATCCGCATGTGGACCGACCCGGCGTCGGTCGAGGAGGGCGCGCTCCAGCAGCTGCGCAACGTCGCGACCCTGCCGTGGATCAAGGGCCTCGCGGTCATGCCGGACGTGCACTACGGGAAGGGCGCGACGGTCGGTTCGGTCATCGCGATGCAGGGCGCGGTGTGCCCCGCGGCGGTGGGGGTCGACATCGGCTGCGGAATGTCCGCGGTGAAGACGTCACTCACGGCGAACGATCTTCCCGGCGATCTGTCGCGGCTGCGGTCGAAGATCGAGCAGGCGATTCCGGTGGGGCGGGGGATGCATGACAGTCCTGTGGAGCCGGGGCGGTTCTACGGGCTGGCCACTGGGGGGTGGGACGACTTCTGGGGGCGGTTCGACGGGGTAGCCGAAGCGGTCAAATTCCGTCAGGAACGTGCACAAAAGCAGATGGGAACGCTCGGATCCGGCAACCATTTCACAGAAGTGTGCATAGATGGCGACGGTTCGGTCTGGCTCATGCTCCACTCCGGGTCCCGGAACATCGGCAAGGAACTCGCCGAGCACCACATAGGTACGGCGCAGAAGCTCCCGCACAACCAGGGCCTGGTCGACCGTGATCTCGCCGTCTTCATCGCGGACACCCCGCAGATGGCGGCGTACCGCAACGACCTGTTCTGGGCGCAGGAGTACGCGAAGTACAACCGCACGATCATGATGGCGCTCCTGAAGGACGTGATCCGCAAGGAGTTCAAGAAGGCGAAGCCGACGTTCGACGCCGAGATCTCGTGCCATCACAACTACGTGAGCGAGGAGCGGTACGAGGGCGTCGACCTGCTGGTCACCCGTAAGGGAGCGATCCGCGCCGGCTCCGGCGAGTACGGGATCATCCCGGGCTCCATGGGCACCGGTTCGTACATCGTGAAGGGCCTCGGCAACGAGAAGTCCTTCAACTCGGCCTCGCACGGCGCCGGTCGGCGCATGAGCCGTACCGCGGCCAAGCGTCGCTTCTCGACGAAGGACCTGGAGGAGCAGACGCGGGGTGTGGAGTGCCGTAAGGACTCCGGCGTCGTGGACGAGATCCCGGGCGCGTACAAGCCGATCGAGCAGGTCATCGATCAGCAGCGGGACCTTGTCGAGGTCGTGGCGAAGCTGAAGCAGGTCGTGTGCGTGAAGGGTTGATGTGTGAGGCCCCGGCCAGAGTCCGGGGCCTCACACATCGAGTCACCGAGGGTTTGGCATGGGGGCCTGGCCGGTTCGCAGGCGCCAAGCGCGGAGATTGCAGCTTTGGGCTGTCCTGCCCAGTTTCTCCGCTGCTGCCGATGGGCTGTTGAGTTCCAGAAGGATTCGGTCCTCCCATTCCTCCCAGCGGCGTGTGGTGTAGGCGGCTCGCATGTCAGAAGGGCGTAGCCAGGTGTCGATCGACTTGGCGGCTGCGTGCTTTCGCTCCAGGGACAAGCAACCTGGGTAGTAGAGGTGAGCTGCCAGTTTTTGGGCGGTCTCCATCATGTAGAGGACGTTGTAGATGTCGTCGCGGGTGTTGCGCTTGATGAGGCGCTCGGCGCCCGTGACCTCCTGTGCGTAGTGGCCCAGGTAGGTGGCGATGGCCGTGCTTGCTGTAGTGAGGGAAACGAACGGGAAGCCCTTGTTCATGTAGCCCACCGAGCCGTCGGCGTCGATGATCCCCCTGAGGTAGTCACGGTGTGAGAACTCGCCGTGAGGTGGCGCGATCGTCTTCGATTTACGGCCGTACGGCAGGCCGAGTTCGTTGAGTGTGGTCCGAGCTTCGAGGGAGTACAGGCTCCAGAGCGCCGCATGGTGAGACTCGGCGAAGTTCGTCGACCGCGTGCGCTCGGTGATGCTGCTTTTGTGCGGTGTCAGTTTCTGGAACTCACGCAGGAGACCGATGTCCCGCGCGCTGATCTCGACCGTCAGTCGCCCTCGTTGCCTCGACTGTTGGTACAGATGCCCGTCCGCCTGCAAGAACCCGAACATGTACGCGTACTCAGGGACTGTCAGGTCCATGAACCGGTGAGCGATAGGCTCGCAATCAGCCACAGGGAAGGTCCACTTCCGTGCTGGTCAGGCCCTCGTTCGGGATGGCAGTCCCGGGTGGGGGCCGTCGTGTTGATGTTGTGGCGCGAGCCTAGGTCGACTGTTCGGACGCCGCGCGGGTGATCGACACGGTTCACCCGTGTGGGCTGACCGAGGGGGGTGCGGAAAGTCAAGGTGGCGGCCGCTCTGAGATCGCTCTGGGGTCTCTCTGATGCCGCTGTGAATTCGCGTCCTATTGCTATGAATTCCAGCCAACGTCGCACGTCAAAATGCATACGTCATTCGCGAAAGCATTGATTGCGCGCGCCCCTCATTGTTGCCCTCGAAATTCGCTGTGATGCTGCCCGGCAGTTGGTCCCACCCCCACCCGCAGCTTCTCGGAGGACAGCACATGCGTGAACAACACCAGAATCAGAGTGAGTTGAGCCGGCGGACCGTCGTGGCCGCCGGTGCGGTCACCGCCCTCGCGGCGACCGCACTCGGTACTGCCACTTCCGCGCAGGCCGCCACGAAGGCCACCGGTGGGCTGAAGGTCGGTGTCGGGAAGGCCGCGTTCACGCCCGGTGCCTCGCTGCTGCCGTTGGACAGCTTCACCGCCGTGCACGACGACCTCAACGTCCGTGTCCTGCTGGTGGAATCCGGGTCCCGCCGTATCGCGCTGGCCGTGCTGGACCTGACCTCGATCAGCGCGGAGGCGGTCGCGCTGATGCGGGACGCGATCACCGCGGCGACCGGTACAGCCACCGCGAACATCATGGTCACCGTCACGCACTGCTTCTCCGCGCCGCACGTGCAGGCGAGTTCGTCCTCGGCCGGTGCCGCCGCGTACGTGCAGAACATCGTCGCCGCCACCAAGTCCGCGGTCGCCGACGCCGTGAAGAACCTCCAGGACGCCGAGGTCGGCTACGGCTCCGGCAGGTCCGACGTCAACGTCAACCGCAACGTCCTCACCGCCGACGGCTATTGGCTCGGCGTGAACGAGCAACTGCCCTCGGACAAGGGCGTGTACGTCGCCCGCTTCAACGACCTCGACGGGAACCCGATCGCCGTCCTGACCAACTACAACGTGCAGTCGTGCGTGATGCAGGACTCGGTCATGGCCGACGGCACCCTGCCGATCTCCGCCGACCTCGCCGGCGCGGCCGTAGCCCACGTCGAGGCCCAGTACCCCGGTGCCGTCGGCTTCTGGCTCGTCGGCGCGTGCGGTGACCAGTTCCCGGCGTACCGGTCGAAGCGGTACACGATCGACAAGGACAAGGGCTGGACCTACGGCGTCGATCTGCACGACGCCGGATTCGCGCTGCTGACCGCGCAGGGCGAGCGGCTCGGCGACGAGATCGTGCGGGTGGCGCAGGGGATCGGCAAGTACGAGAGCGGCAAGCAGGTCGTCGTGCGGCTCGTCACCGACGACATCACCACGACCCAGGTCACGGGTCCCCAGGCCAGCGCGCCCACCAAGTCCGTCACCTTCACCCCCACCGGCACCGCCCAGGTGCCGATCTGGGTCTTCCAGGTCGGCAAGGGCGTCTTCGCGGGCGTGGAACCGGAGTTGTCCACCTCGACCGCGAACGCGATCCGCGAGAACTCGTCCTTCTCCAGCACGTTCGTCATGTCGATGTTCGAGGGCGGCGCCAAGAACATGCCCGACAAATGGAATTTCGACCACGTCACCTATGCGGCGGTCGACGGTTTCTACATCAAGGGCACCGCGGAGAAGGCTGTGGCGCGAATCGATCGCATCATCAAGTCCTTGAACTGAATCCGGGTGAGGTGAATGGAGATGCGGATAATGACCACAAGGCGTGCCTTTTTAGGGCGGGTTCTGGGGGTGGCGGCGGTGGCCACGACGGGGCTTGCCGCGTGCGATTCGGATTCGGGCTCGGATTCGGGGAGCGGTACCGGCCACATGCAAAGCGCCACCGCGATCACCAAGGTCTACGGTGACGGCCAGAAATTCATCGCGGTCGCCGTCGAGTACGACACGGAGATCGACACGTCCAAGCTCTCGGCCTCGTCCTTCAAGGTCGAGGGCCGGAGCGTCACGAAGGTCTACGCCAACACCGGTGCGGCGACGGCGGATCAGGGCACAGACGGGAAGTACGTCATCGTCGAGCTGTCCCCCGACGACAAGAGCGCGCTGCTGTGGGGAGGCGTGGGGTCGGGCGAGGGCGCCCCGGGAACCGCCCAGCCGTCGGCCTCGGCTACGGCTACGGCTACGGCGTCGAGCGCACCCTCGGCGTCCTCCTCGAGCAGCCCCTACGTCATCCCCGGTCCCCAGGTGGGCTCGACGGGCGGACCGGCCACCATCAAGGCGGCGAAGGGCACCGTCACCCAGGCAGGCACCGTCACGACCACCGGCGGCACCGGCTACCCCGCCGGCGGCACCGGGCTCGGCACCAGCAGGACGGTGAACCTGATCGTCGACGACTTCGAGCAGTTCACGTACAAGGACTCGAAGACCGGCAGGTCGCTGCCGTACAACCTCTACATCCCCAAGGGCTACGACCGGACCAAGTCCTATCCGCTGGTCCTCTTCATGCACGACGCGAGCCTGATCACCACCACGGTGCGGGCGACGCTGGTGCAGGGCCTGGGCGCGGTGTGCTGGGCGTCCCCCGAGGACCAGGCCGAGCGCCCGGCGTTCGTGCTGGCACCGCAGTACCCGGAGGTGGTCGTCGGCGACGACTACAAGCCGACGGCGCTCTTCGACACCACCGTCGACCTGGTGAAGGCGCTGACCGCGAAGTACAGCATCGACACCGATCGCCTGTACGCCACCGGCCAGTCCATGGGCGCGATGATGACCCTGGGCCTGAACATCAAGTACCCCGACCTCTTCGCTGCCTCATGGGTCGTCGCCGGCCAGTGGCCCGCCGCGCAGGCCGCGCCGCTGGCGAAGAAGAACCTCTGGGTCACCGTCTCGCAGGGTGACACCAAGGCCTATCCCGGAGAGAACGCCATCATGGCCGTCGTGGAGAAGGCCGGGACGAAGGTCAGCCGCGCGGTCTGGGACGGCCAGTCCGGTGCGGCGGAGTTCGCCGCGGACGTGAAGGCCATGGTGGCCAAGGGCACGACGGTCAACTACGCCACGTTCAAGAAGGGTTCGACCCTGGCCGGAGGACTGGCGAACGCGCACGGCGTGGAGCACAACTCGACGTGGCCGATCGCCTACACCATCGAGGACATCCGGGCGTGGATCTTCGCGCAGCGGAAGACCGGCTAGCGGAGACCTGGAGGCTCGACTGCCGGGCCGCGCCTACTTGTTCGGGGCGTGCATCACCGCGTAGATCATCACGAACGCGACGAGGTGGATGCCGAAGAGGAAGTAGCCGAGGAAGTACCAGACCTTGCGTTCGTTCCTGGTCTCCTCGGCCAACCGGCGCTTGTCCAGGGCCTGTTGGGAGTTGTCCGGGCCAACTGGACCGGCCGGGCCGCCCTCTTCGTCGGGCATCACAGCTCCCGGTGGACCTTGGTGTTGGAGGCCTGGGCGCGGGGGCGGACGACGAGGAGGTCGATGTTGACGTGGCTGGGGCGGGTGACCGCCCAGGTGATGGTGTCGGCCACGTCGTCGGCGGTGAGCGGTTCGGCGACGCCCGCGTAGACCTTCGCCGCCTTCTCCGCGTCGCCGCCGAAGCGGGTCAGCGCGAACTCGTCCGTCCTGACCATGCCGGGCGCGACCTCGATGACCCGCACCGGGGTGCCGACGATCTCCAGCCGCAGCGTCTCGGCGAGGACGTGGGCGCCGTGCTTGGCGGCGACATAGCCCGCGCCGCCCTCGTACGTGCCGTGTCCGGCCGTGGAGGAGACGACCACGACCGTGCCGTCGCCGCTCGCGGTGAGGGCGGGGAGGAGGGCCTGGGTGATGTTCAGGGTGCCGAGGACGTTCGTCTCGTACATCGTGCGCCAGTCGGCGGGGTCCCCGGTCGCGACCGGGTCGGCGCCGAGCGCGCCGCCCGCGTTGTTGATCAGGACGCCGATGGTCTTGAAGGCCGTAGCGAACTCGTCGACGGCGGCGCGGTCGGTGACGTCCAGGGCGTACGCCGTGGCCTGGCCACCGTTGCCGTTGATCTCCTCCGCGAGTGCCTCGATACGGTCCTTGCGGCGGGCGGTGAGGACGACGCGGTAACCGGCCGCGGCGAGCTGCCGGGCCGTGGCGGCGCCGATTCCACCGCTCGCCCCGGTGACGACCGCGATACGGGAGGCGGCGGACGGTGCGGCGGGGGCCATGGGCTGCTCCTCGGGAATGATCAACGAGACCGTGTGGACGAGATCGTATGTACGACTCCGTCCAGGATAGGGGGGCCGGTTCCGGGGGGCCGGGTCAGTTCCCTCTGGGCGCCCACATGATCACGGCCATCCCCGCCAGGCAGATCAGGGCGCCGGTGATGTCCCAGCGGTCGGGCCGGTAGCCGTCCGCGATCGCGCCCCAGGCCAGCGAACCGGCGACGAAGATCCCGCCGTAGGCCGCGAGGATGCGGCCGAAGTGGGCGTCGGGCTGGAAGGTGGCGACGAAGCCGTAGACGCCGAGGGCCATGATCCCGCCGCCGATCCACAGCCAGCCGCGGTGTTCGCGCACCCCTTGCCAGACCAGCCAGGCGCCGCCGATCTCGAAGACGGCGGCGACGACGAAGAGGGCTGCGGAGCGGAGGACGAGCATGCCCGTCATCAGATCACGCGGCTGTCACCTGATGGACGGCGCCTGTCGCCCGCTCTGCGTGGGATACATCCGTACGACCACGGTGGCGTGGTGCAAGGGCGCGGCGTACTGAGGAGCGGATCGCATGCGGGTACTACGGGTACTACGGACCCTCGCTGTAGGGGGTGCCGCGCTGGCGGCGATGGGCGCGGCCCCGGCTCACCCTGACATCCCCGGCCCGGAGGCGGATCTCGCCTACCACGGCTCCGCGACCATGACCGGCGGCCGTGTCGACGTGCGGTTCACCCCGCGCAACCACGGTCCGTCCGCGGTGCCCGACGCGACCGTACGGCTGCGCTGGTCGAAGCCGCTCGCGGACGCGCAGACGCTGCCGGAGGGGTGCGCGCGGTCGGGGGAGCGGGTGGTGGTGTGCCGGACGGGGGCGCTGGCCGCGGACGCGGTGGGCGAGCGGATCGAGGTGCGGGTACGGCTGCGGGACGCGTCCTCCGAGGTGCTGCTGGAGCTGGACACGGTGTGGGGCGGGGGCGCGGTGGACGGGAACCGGGCCAACGACCAGCAGCGGGTGCTCGTCCTGGACACCGGTGACACCTACTACTTCTGAGCCACACCCGTAGGACCGAGGAGCCACGCCCGCGACCACGTCGTACGATCTCGATCTCCGCACGGCACGTACGGCACGTGCGGAACGGGACAGGCGACGAGGGGTGCGAGATGTCCGGGAACGCGCGGGCGCGGCTGCTGGACGAGTTGTCCTCCGTATCGCGCCGGTACATGGCGTCGTACGCCCTGTTCAACCAGGCCGTCGCCGACCGGCTCGGGCTGCACCCCACCGATCTGCAGTGTCTGAACCTGCTCACGCTGGAGGCCGGGCCCGTGACCACGGGCCGGGTCGCCGAGCTGACCGGGCTGACGACCGGGTCGGCGACCCGGCTCGTGGACCGGCTGGAGCGGGCCGGGTACGTCGTCCGGGAGCGGGACGCGGAGGACCGACGGCGGGTGCTGGTGGCGACCGTGCCGGAGAAGATCACCGAGTTCGGGCGCATGTGGAACCGGCTCGGCGGCGGCTGGTTCACCCTCTTCGACGAGCTGGGCGACGCCGAACTCGCCGTGATCGTCGGCCACATGAGGCGGACGGTGGAGTTCAGCGGGAAGCAGATCGCGCGGCTGCGCGCGGGCGACGTGTAGCGCCGCGCGCGCCGAAAACCCGTTGAGCGGCGCCGTCGCGCGCCGTTATCGTCCTGCCGAATCCAGTCGTCTGGGTGAGGACGTGCCCTTGTACACCGTGTGAGACCCCCCGAGTGCTGATCTGTCGCGCGTCGCGCCTGTGCGCCGCGCCCCTTTCCGCTGCGGACTTCTCACTGGAACCGGTGTACTTCTGTGCTCGCGACCTGGTTTGTCATGCCCACCTGCCTTCCGCTCGTCCTCCGCCGTTGCCACGCGTGCGCGTCCGAACGCTTCCGGGCGCACGGCAGGTTCCGCGTCAACGCCCACCACAAGCTCATCGACGCCTGGCTCCTCGCGCTCTGCACCGGCTGCGGGGACACCACGAAGATCACGGTCCTGGAACGGGCGACCGTGCGCTCCGTACGACCCGTCCTGCTGGACCGGTTGCACGCCAACGACCCTGCCCTGGCAGCCGAGTTGCTTCAGGATCCGGTCCTACGGCGCCGTAACCGCATCGCCCTCGACTGGGACGGCGCCTGGCGTCTCGACACCGGCGGAACGGACTGCCCGGACCGTGAGGTGATCGACATATCGGTGCGTTTCGCGGCGCGGATACCGGTCCGGCCGGTGCGGCTGATCGCCGAGGGCTTCGGTCTGTCGCGGGCCGAGGTCGGGAGGCTGATCGAGGAGGGGAACCTCGTGTCGGCGGTCCGGCTGAGCGCCAGACTCGCCGGCGACTTCACCTTCACGCTCAAGGGCTGAGCACTTCTCGGGACCCGGGGCCTGCCCGGCGGGATCCGATCCCGCCGGGCAGGCCCTGAGAGCCCCTTAGGGGGAGGCTCCACCTCGCGTCTCCACCCGGAAATCCACCCGTGGGTCCGGGAGCTTTCCCGGCTTCGGCGGGAGAGTCGGACTCAGGAAAACGCGAGGCGGGGACACCGCCGGGAACCGAGGAGTGCGACGTCATGACGGACATGGAGCAGGCGCTGACGATCAGCGGGGGCATCTTCGCGGTGATGATGCTGACGCAGTACGGGCGCCGGAAGTACGACCTGCACAAGGTGCTGATGCCGATCGCCACGGTGTCCGCGATCGGCTACTTCTATCTGAAGGGGATGCCCACCCAGCACGTCGACGTGATCGTCTACCTGGTGGGCGCCGCGATCGGACTCGCCTGCGGAGTCGTCGCCACGTTCACCACCGGCGTGGAGCGCGACCCGGCCTCGGGCCACGTCCACACCCGGTGCGGCGTGGGGTTCGTCGCGATCTGGACGGTGGTGGTCGCGGCGCGCGTCGCCTTCATCTACGCCGCCGAGCACAACACCTGGTTCCGCGACCACCTCGGCACGTTCATGACCGAGCACCAGATAGTCCAGGACGCCATCGCCCCGTTCTTCGTCATCATGGCGCTGGCCATGGTCCTCACCCGGGTGTTCCTGCTGCTGGCCCGCGTGCGGTTCCTGGCGCCGGCCGGGGCTGCCCTCAGCCAGGGGTCTTCACCAGTCCGTGGATGAACGCGTACTTCACGGCATGCGCCCGGTCCCGCAGATGCGCTTTGGAGAAGAGGTTGTTGATATGGGTCTTCACCGTGGCCTCGCTCACCACCAGCCGCTCCGCGATACCCCGGTTGGTCAGGCCCTCGCCGATCAGCGTGAGGACCTCGACCTCCCGGGGCGTGAGATCCGGGGCGAGTCCGGCGCCCGGCCGCTCGACGGGGGCGCCGCCCCGCGCGGCCGCGGCGACGAGCCGGTCCCGTACGGCGGGGTCGAGCACGGACTGCCCGGCCGCCGCGACCCGCACCGCGCGGGTGATGTCCTGCCGGCCGGACTCCTTGGTGAGGTAGCCGCGGGCACCGGCACCGAGCGCGGCGAGGATGTACTCCTCGTCGGCGAACGTGGTCAGCACGACGACGGCGACCTGCGGGAAGCGCTCGGTGAGCAGCCGGGTGGCCTCGACCCCGTCCATCCGCGGCATGTTGAGATCCATCAGGATCACGTCCGGGGAGTGCTCCTCGGCGGCGAGCACGGCCTCCCCGCCGTCCTTCGCCGTCGCCACGACCTCCACGCCGGGCTGCAGATCCAGTACGGTCGCCAGCGCCTCGCGGACGGCGGTCTGGTCGTCGGCCACCACCACTCGTACGACGGCCCGCTGATCGCCCTGACCTTGCTGCTCGTCGCTCATCCCGGGATCACCACGCGCACTCGCCATCCTCCTGCGTCGTCGCCGTCCACGATCGGCCCGGCCGTGACCGTGCCGCCCACCAGGTCGAGCCGCTCGCGCATCCCGACCAGCCCCATCCCGCTCCCGGCACCGGCCAACGGCCGCGAGCCCTCCGGCGGCGCGGAGTTGACCACCTCGAAGACGGTCTCGTCCGGGAGGTACTCCAGGCGCATGCGGACCGGGGCGCCGGGCGCGTACTTGTGCGCGTTGGTCAGCGCCTCCTGGGCGCAGCGCACGATCACCTGGGCGAGGCGGACGGGCAGTTCACGCTGCGGCCCGTCGACGGTCAGGGTACCGGCGTCGGACACGGAGTCGAGCATGGACCGCAAGGTCTCCACCAGCGGCAGCGCGTCCTCGCGCAGGTCCCCGACCGTGCGCTGCACCTCGGTCAGCCCCGAGCGCACCAGGCTCTGTGCCCGCTGGGCCGCCTGCCGGGCCCGTTCGACGTCACCGGACTCCAACAGGGCGTCGGTGACCTCCAGTTGCATGTTCACCCCGGCCAGGGAGTGGGCCAGCACGTCGTGCACGTCCCGGGCGATCCGGGCCCGCTCGGCGAGTGCCTCGGCCCGCGCCTCCGCCCGCGAGGCCAGCTCCGCCTGCTCGGCGGCGGCCCGCGCGGAGCGCAGTGCGGCCGTGTGGGCGCGGTTGGAGAGCCCGACCAGCACGCTGACGCCGGTGAAGGCGCCCACGAGCCACGAGGTGCCGTGGTTGCCCCACGGCAGGAGCAGCACACCGGCGCACAGGGCGCTGGTGCACGCGGCGAAGGGCAGCGAGCGGCTGCTGTCGAGGCGGTATCCGGCATGGCCGGTGGCGAAGTACGCGAACAGGGCCGAGGCCCCCGAGCGGTCCAGGCCCATCAGCGCGGCGGCCCCGGCCGACCAGACACACAGCACGGCGAACTGCGGCCCCGGCGCCAGCCGCCCCTCCGGGATCAGCCGCGTGCACGTCATCAGCGAGACCAGGACCAGCAGACACAGCACGGCGAGCCCGGTCCCGGAGAACCCGATGGGCCGCACCGCGATCGCTCCGACGACGATGGCGGCGGCGGTGCCGAAGACCTGGATGGGGTTGTTGTCCGCCGTGAACCACCGAATAGCGCTCTGAGTTCGGTTCACCGGGGGCTCTCTTCCCGCTGTCGCTGTCGCTGTCGCTGTTGCTGTGACTGTCGCTGTTTCCGGGGACGGTGACCGCCGCCGCCTTCCGACCGCTGCGAAAGCTACCAGCGTGCGGGCGTGCCCGTCGGCGCTCAGTGACCATGGTCCGCCGGTGCCGAGCGCGGCAGCAGCCGTACGAGACACAGGCAGAGGGCGACGGCCGCGCCGACCACACCCAGGCTCACGAGCAGCGCGTGGGTCGTACCCCCGCCGACTGCCGCGAAATACACGGTGGTCACGGCCGCCGCGCCGATCGCGTTGGCCAGTTGCTGCACCGCGTTGAGCGAGCCGCTCGCGCTGCCCGCCTCGGCCGGTTCGATGTCGCCGATCGTGACGTCGTAGATCGTGCCGAAGCAGGTGCCCATGCCGAGGCCGACGAGGAGGAGGGGCGGGACGAGAGCCCAACCGCCGACCTCCGTACCGGAGTTGGCGACCAGTGCGGCGAGGTGGCCGCAGCCCGCCAGGATGATCAGCAGGCCGGTGGCGGCGAGGCGGCGGCCGTGGCGGTGGATGAGCCGGTAGCAGGCGATCGACGCGACGACGATGCCGGCGGAGAGCGGGATCAGGCCGAGGGCGGTGCCCGCGGGGGAGCGGC
Organism: Streptomyces sp. NBC_00986; assembly: GCF_045162565.1. Taxonomy (NCBI): domain Bacteria; kingdom Bacillati; phylum Actinomycetota; class Actinomycetes; order Kitasatosporales; family Streptomycetaceae; genus Streptomyces; species Streptomyces sp. NBC_00986. The sequence goes on along the minus strand of NZ_CP108733.1, from coordinate 5,400,641 downwards.
CGAGGCCTTGTTGGAAGTAGAGGGAGATGACGTAGAGGAGTCCGGCGACCGCGGCGAAGGCGACGACGCCGAGGAGGAGGCCGGCGGTGAAGCCGCGGTTGTGAAGGAGGGAGGGGCGGATGAGCGGTTCGGGTGCGGTGCGCTGGCGGTGGCAGAACCCGGCGAACAGGGCGAGGCCGAGGAGCAGGAGGGCGAGCGCGGGTCCGGTCCAGCCGTGTTCGGAGCCGTAGATGATCCCGCCGAGCAGGCCGAGCATGGCGCCCGCGATCAGGGCCGAGCCGGGGCCGTCGACGGGGGCGGTGCCGTCGCCGGTGTCGTGGGGGAGGAGGCGCAGGGCGGCGAGGAGGGCGGCGCCGCCGAGGAGGAGGTTGATGAGGAACATGGGGCGCCAGCCGAGGCCGCCGAGATCGGCGTCGACGAGGAACCCGGCGAGGATCGGCCCGCCCACCGCCGACAGCCCCATCACCGGCCCGAACAGGCTGAACGCCTTGCCGATCTGGTCGCGCGGCCAGCTCGCCCCGAGGATGCCGAAGCCCTGCGGGATGAGCAGCGCCCCGAAGGCGCCCTGTACGAGCCGGGCGACGACCAGGAACGCGGGGCCGGGAGCGAGACCGCAGGCCAGGGACGCGACGACGAACCCCGCGAGCCCGACGAGGAAGACCCGCCGCCGCCCGTACCGGTCGCCGAGCCGTCCGCCGGGGACGAGGAGGACACCGAGGGCGAGGGCGTAGGAGGCGCCGAGCCACTGGACGAGGGCGGAGCCGCCGCCGAGGTCTCTGGCGATGGTCGGGGCCGCGATGTTGGTGATCGTCGAGTCGAGGAGGTCGAGGATGTCGGCGGCGAGGACGACGGCGAGGATCGCCCAGCGGGTGCGGGCGGGGAGGGGAGGTTTTTCGGTGTGTTCGGGGCCTTCGGGTGCTCCGGGGCCTTCGGGTGCTCCGGGGCCTTCGGGTGTTCCGGGGCGTTCGGGTTCTCCGGGGTCATTGCTTGCGTCGCGCATTGTCTGTGTCACGCAAATAAATGTGCGTGAGGAGGCCTTCGCCGGTCAACCGGATTAACGCGATGCGTTGGTCAGCGCACGCCCTGTACGCCCTGCGCGTACGCCGTCGGTGTCACCCCGACCGTCGCGGTGAAGTCCCGGACCAGGTGGGCCTGGTCGGCGTAGCCGAGGTCGGCGGCCAGGCCCGCCCAGTCCACGGGTTCCTCGGCGCCCGCGCGCTCCAGGGCCTCGTGGATGCGGTAGCGCAGGATGACCCACTTCGGGCCGACGCCGACGTACGCGGCGAAGAGGCGTTGCAGCAGCCGTACGGACAGGCCTTCCGCGTGGGCGAAGTCGGTCACGCGGCGGATCGTGCGGTCGGTGCGGATGCGGTCGACCAGGGTGGTCGCGAGGTCGGCCTGCGGGTCGGGACGGGGGTCGAGGGTGAGGAGGAAGGCGTCGAGCGCGGCGACGCGGGCGGTCTCGTCGGGCGGGTCGAGGACCGTGGTCGGGTCGATGTCCGGGAACACGTCGGGCTGCCGGACTCGCAGGCCGGTCCATGCCGACACCGGGCGGTCCGGGGCGACGGAACGGAAGGCGCCGGGGCGGAACTTGATGCCGCAGACGCGTCCCCGCCCCTCCAGCTTCTGGGCGAAGAGGCCGTTCGGGATGCCCGCGATCTCGACGAAGGCGTCCTCGCCGGCGAGGCGTTGGAAGACGATGTGCACGGCCGGGTGCGGGACGACGTGGGAGACGTAGGGCTCGGTCAGGTCCCAGTCGATCAGCCAGTAGTGCTCGATGTGGGGGCGGAGGGGTTCGGCGGGTTCGGGGCGGCGGAAGTGCACGTGGGTGAGGAGTTCGGCGGGGTCGACGATTCCTCGGGTGTCGCGGTGCGGGACGGCCATGTACGGATCGTAGAACCGCCCACTGACAGTGCGCGGAATATGTGTGAGGGGGTGGCCGTTGGGGGGTATAGTTGAATAATCAACAACCTGGAGGGTGAACGACCATGCAGTTCGGGATCTTCAGCGTCGGCGACGTCACACCGGACCCGACCACCGGACGGACGCCGACCGAGCGTGAGCGCATCAAGGCCATGGTCGCCATCGCGCTGAAGGCCGAGGAGGTCGGGCTCGACGTCTTCGCGACCGGTGAGCACCACAACCCGCCGTTCGTGCCCTCGTCGCCCACCACGATGCTCGGTTTCATCGCGGCCCAGACCGAGAAGCTGATCCTCTCCACCTCCACCACGCTCATCACCACCAACGACCCGGTGAAGATCGCGGAGGACTTCGCGATGCTCCAGCACCTGGCCGACGGCCGGGTCGACCTGATGATGGGCCGTGGCAACACCGGCCCGGTCTACCCCTGGTTCGGGCAGGACATCCGCCAGGGCATCAACCTCGCCATCGAGAACTACGCCCTGCTGCGCCGCCTCTGGCGCGAGGACGTCGTGAACTGGGAGGGCAAGTTCCGCTCCCCGCTCCAGGGCTTCACGTCGACGCCGCGTCCGCTGGACGACGTACCGCCGTTCGTCTGGCACGGCTCGATCCGCAGCCCCGAGATCGCCGAGCAGGCGGCCTTCTACGGCGACGGCTTCTTCCACAACAACATCTTCTGGCCGGCCGACCACACCAAGCGGATGGTCGAGCTGTACCGGGAGCGGTACGCGCACTACGGCCACGGCACGCCGGAGCAGGCGATCGTCGGGCTCGGCGGCCAGGTCTTCATGCGCAAGAACTCCCAGGACGCGATCCGGGAGTTCCGCCCGTACTTCGACAACGCTCCGGTCTACGGCCACGGGCCCTCCCTGGAGGACTTCACCGACCAGACCCCGCTGACCGTCGGCTCCCCGGAGGAGGTCATCGAGAAGACCCTCGCGTTCCGGGACTACGCCGGTGACTACCAGCGTCAGCTGTTCCTGCTGGACCACGCCGGGCTCCCGCTCAAGACGGTCCTGGAGCAGCTCGACCTGCTGGGCGAGGAGGTCGTACCGGTGCTCCGGAAGGAGTTCGCGGCGAATCGCCCGGCGGATGTGCCGGACGCGCCGACCCACGAGTCCCTCAAGGCCGCCAAGGCAGCCGAGTCCGCTCAGGAGGTGAGCGTCGCATGAAGCTCGTAGTCGTCTCGGCGGGGCTGAGTGTGCCCTCGTCGACCCGCCTGCTGGCCGACCGCCTGGCCACCGCCACGGCAGGCCGTACGGCGGCGGAGATACAGGTGGTGGAGTTGCGCGACCTCGCCGTGGAGATCGCCCACAACCTCACCAACGGCTTCCCGGGAAAGAAGCTCGCGGCCGCGCTCGACACGGTGACGGAGGCGGACGGCCTCATCGCCGTCACGCCCGTGTTCTCGGCGTCGTACAGCGGACTGTTCAAGTCCTTCTTCGATGTGCTGGAGAAGGACGCGCTGGTCGGAAAGCCGGTGCTCATCGCGGCGACGGGCGGGAGCGCGAGGCACTCCCTGGTCCTGGACCACGCCCTCCGCCCCCTCTTCGCCTACCTCCGAGCCGTGGTCGTCCCGACCGGGGTCTATGCCGCCTCGGAGGACTGGGGCGCGGAGGGCTTGCCGGAGCGGATCGAACGGGCGGCGGGCGAGCTGGCGGCCCTGATGCGGGGCCTGTCGACAACGCGCCCGGCGAGCAAGCCGACGGTCGTACCGTTCACCGACCAACTAGCGGCGCTAAACATCAGCCCGTCCGGCGTTTGAGGACGAGGCCCCTTCAGGGCCGAGGGGGGTCTGGGGGCGCAGCCCCCAGGGACGGTCACCCCGAGGCACCCGACAGTGAGAAGACGGTAGGAGCCAAACCCGGGTTGCGCCCACCTCGGTGAGAGCCAGGTAAAAAGGGTGATCGTAGACCTGCCCCCACCGGTCAACCGCCGGAGGCCTTGGCACACTGGGTGCCGTGCCCCAGACTGTGCTGCTCGCCGAAGACGACCGTGCCATCCGTCATGCCCTGGAGCGGGCCCTGACCCTGGAGGGCTACCAGGTGACCGCGGTCGCCGACGGTGTCGAGGCGCTCGCGCAGGCGCACCGCACCCCACCGGACGTGCTGCTTCTCGACGTGATGATGCCCGGCATCGATGGCCTCCAGGTCTGCCGGGTGCTGCGCGCCGAGGGCGACCGCACCCCGATCCTCATGCTGACCGCCCTGGTCGAGACGGCCGACCGCATCGCGGGCCTGGACGCGGGCGCCGACGACTACGTCGTGAAGCCCTTCGACGTGGAAGAGGTCTTCGCGAGGCTGCGCGCCCTGCTCCGCCGCACCAGCCCGGTCCCGGCGAACGGCATCCCCGGAACCCCCGGCACGGCCACCGCCTCCGGCGCCTCCACGGACGTACTACGGGACGGCCCGCAGGCGGCGTACACGACCACGCCCGCCGACAAGCAGATCACCGCGGCCGGCCTCCGCATGGACCTCCAGGCGCGCCGCGTCTGGCGTGACGAGCGCGAACTGGAGCTGACCCGGACCGAGTTCGAGCTCCTCGAACTGCTCGTGCGCAACGCGGGCATCGTCCTGGACCACTCCACGATCTACGACCGCATCTGGGGCTACGACTTCGGCCCCGGCTCCAAGAACCTCGCCGTCTACGTCGGCTACCTGCGCCGCAAGCTCGACGAGCCCGGCGCGCCGCAGCTGATCCACACGGTGCGTGGCGTGGGTTACGTGCTGCGGGAGGACTGAGTGGGCCGCCTGCGGCGGTTCGTGGCCACCAGGCGACCCAGACTGGTTTCACTCCGCACCACGTTCGTGCTGTCCTTCGCGGCGGTGACCGCGGCGGTCACGCTACTCGTCGGCGTGCTGTCGTACGGCGCGGCGGCCCGGCTGGTCCGGGTCGACCAGGAGTCCGTGTTCGACCAGGTCGTCCAGGATCTGCAGGACGAGGTGCGGACCCACCAGATGACGACCGACGACTTCTCCTCCTCCGCACCCGGCCACGACATCGTGCGGCCGGCCCGTACGGATGTGCAGGTGCTCGGGCGGGACGGCGGGGTTCTCGACAGCGGGAGCCCGGCGCTGCCCGTGACCGGTGACGACCGGGCGATCGCGGGGGACCGGATCGCCGGGAAGACGGTGGAGCACAAGGACGTCGCCGTCGGCGAGGACGTGTACCGCATCGCGACGGTCTCGCTCGGCGCCGGGCGGGGCGCGGTGCAGGTCGCGCAGGAGTTCAGCGACACGGAGGATCTGCTGCGGGCGTTGCAGCAGCGGACGTTCGTGCTGATGGCGGCCGTGGTGGTGCTGGCCGGGCTGTGCGGCTGGTGGCTGGCGCGGCGTATCACCCGGCGTCTGATCATCCTCACCGCCGCCGCCGAGGACGTGGCCCGCACGCGTCGCCTGGGTGTCCAGGTCCCGGTCACCGGCTACGACGAGGTGGGCCGCCTGGGCCGCGCGTTCGACCGGATGCTCGGCCGCCTCGCGCAGTCGGAGGAGGACCAGCGCCGTCTGATCCAGGACGCGGGCCACGAACTCCGCACCCCGCTGACGTCGTTGCGGACCAACATCTCCCTGCTGCGGCGGATCGACGAGCTGCCGCCCGCCACGCGCGAGGAACTGGTCGCCGACCTCTCGCTGGAGGCCCGCGAACTCACGGACCTGGTCAACGAGTTGGTGGACCTGGCGGCGGGCCAGTCCGACACCGAACCGCCCCAGCAGGTCGACCTCGCCGACATCGCGGAGGACGTGGCGGGCCTCGCCCGTCGCCGCACCGGCCGTGACGTCACGGTCCGCGCGAGCGGCGACACGACGACCGACGGCCGCCCCGGCATGCTCCAGCGCGCGATCTCCAACCTCGTCGAGAACGCGGCCAAGTTCGACCGGGCGGGGCAGACCCCGATCGAGATCTCGATCTCGGGCCCGGCCCGCCCGGGTACGGTCCGCGTGGAGGTCCTGGACCGAGGCCCCGGAGTCTCGGAAACCGACCTCTTCCGCATCTTCGACCGCTTCTACCGCGCGGCCGACGCCCGCTCCCTCCCCGGCTCGGGCCTCGGCCTCTCGATCGTCCGCGAGGTGGCCCTGGCCCACGGCGGAGCACCGTTCGCGCTGCAGCGGGAGGGCGGCGGGGCGGTGATCGGGTTCACGGTGGGCGGCGTGACCGGGCCGGGAACCGGGCCACGCGGCCGCGGCTGACGGTTTCGGGGCGGGGGGGGAGGATGGGTGTCTCAGAAAAGTGTGACAGTTTCTGGGGAAGTGTCACACTTTTCCGGGGATGGGTCCCGGGGCGGCTGCTGGAGGGGCATCCGCCCGTACCGCGTACGGCCGGTCAGCCGGTCGACCCCGTGCGCCCGAAGCAGCGCTCCAGCTCGTTCAGGTCGTAGAACTTGCTGCCCTTCGAGACGGGGCGGCAGCCGGCCTTGAACGCCGTCTCCTTCTCGTTGTAGAGCATGCGGACGAGGTAGGTGTTGCCCTTGCGGAACACGTCCCACTGGATGTTGGAGCCGAGGGGTGCGACGGCGGCGCCCCGCCACGGGTTGCCGCCGTAGGTGTACGGCTTGCCGGTGGTGACGCCCTTCGTGCTGCCGGGCAGGCCCATCAGCGCGGCCAGGGGGATGATCTCCTCGGCGTGGGTGAAGCGGAGTTCGGCGCCCAGGTCGCTCGTGCCGTCGCGCTTGGCCTCGGCCTTCTTGAAGAAGTCGTCGAGCAGGACGTCCGCCATCTTGTACGTGATGTCGCTGTCCGCGAAGCCGGGCCCCTTCTCGTAGAAGTCCTCGGCGTCGGAGATGTACCCGAACCAGTCGGCGTCGCCCGCCGAGATGTACCGGTCCATGCCCCAGCCCTTGCCGCCCGGGCTCTCCTCGCTCATCGCGGGGGCGATGGCGTACAGGTTGTAGACGGCGGTGGCGGCCTCGACGTCCGTGCCGATCGACGCGAACTCGCCCGCCGTGATCCGGTCCACGAACGCCGGCTTGAACAGCTTCTTCAGTACGTCACGTGCGGCGCGGTGGGTCTTCGGCTGGTCGGTGACGGACTTCAGGGTGGCCGCGAGGCGCTTGTCGTTGGCGATGTAGTCGCGGTAGGCGGCACCGCCGTCGGCCTTGTGGAAGTAGAGGAGGTCCTTGTCGGTACGGGTCGCGCCGATGAGGGACGTCAGATCGGGGTCGGTCTGGGCGAGGGCGGCGCCGTAGAGATTGGCACTGTCGACGGCACGCCCCTGCCCCGAACTGACGACGTCGATGGGCTCCTTCTTCTTCGCGATCGACGCGAAGAGGGTCGGCAGCCGCTTCTCCATCCGTACGGCGGTGTCGTGGATCTCCTCCTTGCCGCGCGCGCTGAGGTCGCCGTAGCCGACGGTGCTCATGGCGGCTTCGAGGGCCTGCGCCTTCGGCCCGAACTCACGCCCCTTGGGGGTGAGTTGGCCCTCGGCCTGCGCCTTGTCGAGCAGCGCGAGGATCAGGTCGCCGTCCGAACTGTCGGTCGCGGAACGGGACCCGTGCCGCGACACGTTCTCGGTGAAGACGGGGGTGAAGCCGGCCGGGACCTTCTGGTACGAGCGGGAGTTCTGCTCCGGCTCGTACACGGCCTTCGTGCCGAAGCTGTCGGTGTGGGCGTTGCCGTTGCCGGGGGCGGCCTGGGCGGCGAACGGGGTGGCCAGCAGCGCGGTCATGCCGAGGACCAGGGCGGGAGTGACACGTCTCATGAGGCGCATGGTTCGCGGGGGATGTGAACGGCGGGTGCACTGGGGGTGACTCCGAGGGCCTGGCTTTCGCGGCGCTTTGGCGGTGCTTTGTCGGCGCTTGTCGGCTGTGCGGGGGGTCGGTGGAGGCTGTGGGTAAATCTAACCTCTGTCTACCCAAGTGACCGGTTAGAAACTTGTGGGTTCACGGCCGCAGCGTGCCGTCGGCCGGGGCGAACAGGTGGGCCATCGCCTGCCAGAGGGGCATCACGCGGGGGGTGGTGCGAGGGGTTCGCCGGGAGGGGGACGGCTGAGCGGTGCGGGCGTCCTTCGTGAGGGAGACGGCGGTGTGAGGCATGTCGGTTTCCTTCCGGCGAGTCGTTGACCTCGGCCTTGGCTCTGGCCTTGGCCTTGTGAGATCAACGATCCCGTCATCGGGCTGCCGTCACGAGGGGGTGGGCTACCTGGTTGGGGGTGCAGCTGGCACCACCATGCAGAATGCACCGCATGTTCGGACCCGCCGCGCTCCAACGCCTGTCCCTGCCCGAGGAGTTCGCCCTGTTGTCGTACGGGGAGAACGGCAGGGTGCCCAACTCGGCCCAGACGGCGGCCGGTTGCGCGGCAGCGGAGCTGGGTGAACTGGCCCTGCGCAGACGCCTGTTGGTCAGACCGCGGAAGACCAGAAAGCTGGGCGTCGAGATCTACCAGCACCGCGGCGAGATCGAGCTGTCGCCCAACACCGCCCGCACAGACCTGACTTGGGCGGACGACCTGCTCTCCTCGTTAGGGACCCGCACCGCCGGCCTCACCCCCCGCCCCCTGACGGTGACCCGCTGGCTCAGGGAACGCGGCCGGGAAGCGCTGGCACTCCACACAGGTGCCCTCGCCGAACGAGGGGTGCTGCGCCACAGCCCCGGCACCCTCCTCACCAGAACACGCCACCACCCGGACCCCGTCCTCCGCGCCGCCCTGCTCGACGGCGTCCGTGCCGTCCGCGCCGAACAGGTGCCGCTCGACGAACACATGCTGTTCCTCTGCGACTTGCTGGACGGCGCCGGCCTGACGAAGGACTTCGGTCTCACCCTGACCCGCCCGCAACGCATCGAGCGCGCCCGCGGCATCGGCGCGGCGGGGGCCCTCCCGGAAACCCTGCGCGACACGAGCACCGTACTGGGCTTCTCGCTGCCGGGCCGGGAGGGCAGAACGATCACGATAGGTGACTAACTGCTGGGCGCCGGGCGGCTAGTTGTCCTTCCGCGCCACCCCGCCGTAGATGCCGATCGGCGCGGCGCCCGGGGCCGGAGTCTCCTCGGGGCGCCAGTGGGTGACGCGGACCAGGCCCGGGTCGACGAGCGTGAAGTCGCCGAAGAAGTCCAGGACTTGGGCATGCGTGCGGAGGTTGAGGGTGGCGGTGGCCCGGTTGTAGACGGACGCCGCGTCGTGCCGGCCGTCCTCGTGGACGTCGCCCGTGGCGTGCGACAGGACGAGGTAGGAACCGGTCGGCAGCGCGTCGCGCAGGGTGGCGACGATGCCGTAGGGGTCACCGTCGTCGGACAGGAAGTGCACGACGGCGACCAGCAGTACGGCCACCGGTTCGTCGAAGTCGATGGCCTTGCGGACCTCGGGGTGGTCGAGGATGGAGCGGGGATCGCGCAGGTCGGCCAGGATGACGGAGGTGTCGGTGTCCTCCATGAGGGCCATCGAGTGGGTGCTGACGATCGGGTCGTTGTCGACGTAGACGATCCGCGTGTCCGGGGCGATGGCGTGCGCGATCTGGTGCACGTTCGGCTCGGTCGGCAGCCCGGTGCCGATGTCGAGGATCTGCCGCACCCCGCCCTCCGCCACGACGTGCCGGACGGCCCGGTGCATGAAGCGCCGGTTGGCCCGGACCCCCTCCCGTACCTCCGGCGCCGCCTTGATGAACTGCTCGGCGGCCTCCCGGTCTACCTCGTAGTTGTCCTTGCCGCCGAGGAAGTAGTCGTACATCCGGGCCGGGTGGGGCTTGCTGGTGTCGATGATCAGTGGCTGCGCGCCACTGCCGTCCCCGCTGGGAGAGGTCATGAGGCCAGGCTCCGTCTTGAAGAGTCGCTGTCAGATCATCATCCTGACACGCCTGCCGCCGGGGTCAGGGCCACACCGGGCAATACGGTTCCCGAAGTTCCGAGGGGTTTCCGCCGCCCGTCGGGAGTGTTCTCACGTCCCCGTCGCCAGGCCGTGCGCGAGGAGGCTCTCCGCGGTGTCGGCGATGGTGTCGGCGACGGGGCGGGGTGTCCATCCGAGGAGGCGTTGCGCCGGTGGCGCCGGTGGCGTCGAAGTCCTGGCCGAGTTGCGGGCGCAGGGCGCGCAGTTGGGGGTTGAACCAGCCGAGGAAGCGGGCCAGGACCAGGGGAAGTTCGCGCGTGGGCGCCTTCGCGGCACGGTCACCGAGCCGCCCGCGCAGGATGCGGGCGACCTCGACGGCGCGCAGGCTGCGACCGGCGGAGGCGAGCCAGCGCTCACCGGGCGCCGCGGGGTCGGTCATGGCAACCCCGAGCGCGCGGCCCAGGCCGACCGCCTGATGGAACTCGCGATCGACGGCTTCCGGCCGTAGAGCGCCTTCTGGGGACCGTCAGTTCGACGCGCTCGACGGCGCCGCGAGTGCCGTGATCTCGCCGGATCCCCGCTCGATCAGCCGGGTCGGAATGGTGACGGCGCGGGTGGGTGACCGGTCGCCGTCCAGTCTGCGGAAGAGCATCTCGGCGGCTGTCCTGCCCAACTGCTCGACGTCCTGGGCGATGACGGAGATCCCCGGGCTGAGGAGGTCGGCCAGGGGGAAGTCGTCGAAGCCCACGTGGGCGACGGTGTCCTGGAGACCGAGGGCGCGCAGCGCGCGTACGGCTCCGATGGTGACGAGGTTCTGGCTGGTGAACAGTGCGGTGGGCGGGTTCGGCAGCGCCAGGAGCCGCTCGGTCGTGGCGATCGCGGACTCCTCGCTGGCCCCGGTGTGCCGGACGATCTCGTCGTCGTACTCGATGTGCCCGACTTCCAGGGCGTGCCGGTAGCCGTCGAAACGCTGGGCGGCGGTGGAGATGGTCGCGCGGTCGCCGAGGTAGGCGATGCGGCGGTGGCCGGCCCTCAGCAGGTGGTTGACGGCGGTGAGGGAGCCCTGCCGGTTGTCGGAGACGACGGTGTCCGCGTCGAGCAGGCTGGGCTCGCGGTCGACGAAGACCATGCGGGTGCCCGAACGCTGCTCGCTGATCAGATAGCTGTGGTCGCGGCCGGCCGGCACGATCACCAGGCCGTCGACCCGCCGGTCGATGAGAGCACGGGCCAACTCCCGTTCCCGGGCCGGGTCTTCGTCGAGGCTGCCGACCAGCACGAGCACTCCGCGCTCGCGCGCCACGTTCTCGACGGTGCGGCTCAGGGCCGCCGAGAACGGGTTCGCCGAGTCCTCGACGAGCATCCCGATCGTGGCCGTACGACCGTCCCCGCGGCGCAGGCTGCTGGCGGTCAGGTTGGGCCGGTAGCCCAGTTTGTCGGCCGCGTCACGCACCCGGGCGGCGATGACCGGATCGACGGTGGGCACCTCGTTGACCACGCGGGACACCGTCTTGATGGCGACGCCTGCCAGTGCCGCCACCTCGCGCATCGTGGGACGGCTGCGCGGGGACGGCGACGGCGGCTCGCCCAGGGTCATCGTTGTCTCCAACTGATTCTGCGTTACCGACTCGTTGCCGACGCATGTTTACCAGTGTCTTGACGCGCTCGTCCATACGGGCCCACTATCCCGTCGAGTCAACGTTGTCTCAGCGTCGACCAAGGGCCGGCTCGAAAGGGATCACGCCATGAACCTCTCCTCCACCCAGACACCCGGCCTCCGCAGTCGGCGCACCCGGGCGGCAGCCGTCGGCGTCACCATCTGCCTCGGCGCCACCCTCGCGGCCTGCGGTTCCTCCGACTCGGGCTCCTCGTCGTCCGGCAGCGGGAAGGTGGGTGTGTCTCTGATCCTGAAGACGTTGAGCAACCCGTACTTCGTGAGCATGGAGAAGGACGCCAAGACGCAGGCCACCAAGGACAAGGTGAGTCTCACCGTGGCGGCGGGCACGTCGGACGGCGACACCCAGACCCAGATCACCGCCATCGACAACGCCGTCTCGCGCGGCGACAAGGGCATCCTGATCACCACCAACGGCGACGCGGTGAACACCGCGCTCAAGCGCGCCAAGCAGGCCGGCCTCTTCGTGATCGCCCTGGACACCGCACCGAACCCGGCGAACGTCGCGGACATCACCTACGCCACGGACAACGAGCAGGCGGGCAAGCTCGACGGCCAGTACGCGGCGGCGGCCCTGAACGGCAAGCCCGCGGTCATCGCCATGCTCGACCTGTTCAACAACCAGGTCGTCTCGGTGGACATCGACCGCGACCACGGCTTCCTGGAGGGCATGGGCATCGACCCGGGCAGCAAGACCGAGAACGGCAAGGAGGCCAAGTCCGGGAAGTACACCGGCGGCACGGGCGGTACGTACAAGATCGCCTGCCACCAGCCGACCCAGGGCGCCATCGACGGCGGCCGCACCGCGATGGAGAACTGCCTCTCGGCCAACCCGGACATCAACGTCGTCTACGCCATCAACGAACCGGCGGGCGAGGGCGCGTACAACGCGCTGAAGGCGGCGAACAAGGAGAAGAGCGTCGCGATCTACGCGATCGACGGCAGCTGCTCCGGCCTGAAGAACGTCACCAGCGGCAAGTTCGCCGCCGACGCCGTGCAGTACCCCGGGAAGATGGCGGCCCTCGGCGTCAGCTCCATCGCGAAACTGGCCCGCGGCGGCAGCAAGCCCAGCGTCACCAACGGCAAGTCGTTCTACGACACCGGCACCGCGCTGGTCGCCGCGAAGTCCCTCGCGGGTCTGACGGTCCAGTCCCCGGCGCAGGCCGCATCCGCCTGCTGGGGCAGCTGACTTGGTCGGCCGGGTGGGCCGCCGGTACAAGTACCGGCGGCCCGCGCACACCACACGAGCTCACCAGTCGTACGAAGGCCCGCACGAGGGACAGAACCGGAAGGACCCCCTGTGACCACCCACGTGGACAGTGAAGCGACACCGGCGCCGGCGGAGGACTTCCTCAACCGGCCCGCCACGCCGGCCCAGCGCATCCAGTCGGTGCTGCACCGTCAGCCGGCCCTCAGCCCGGCGATCGTCCTGGTGCTCGCCGCCATCGTGTTCTCCCTCATCAACGACCGCTTCTACGCGCTGCAGAACCTGTCGCTCGTCGCCCAACAGGTGGCCGTCATCGGCTCGTTGGCCGTCGGCCAGACCGTCATCATCCTCACGGCCGGCATCGACCTGTCCATCGGCGCGGTCATGGTGCTGGCCTCGCTGCTGATGTCGAAGCTCGTCGCGGACAACGGCGTGCCGGGCGTGCTGGCCCTGCTCGCGGGAGCGGCCGTAGCCATCGCCGCGCAGGCCGTCAACGGGCTGCTGGTGACGAAGATCAAGCTGCCGCCGTTCATCGTCACGCTCGGCACCCTCAGCATCTTCACGGCGATCACGCTCATCTACGCCAAGGGCCAGACCGTGTCCTTGCAGCCCGGCAACATCCTCATGTGGAGCGCGGACACCGTCTCCATCGGGCAGTTGAACCTGACCACCGGCGTCCTGCTCATGATCGCCCTGTACGCGGTGATCGGCTACGCGCTGCGCTACACGGCCTGGGGCCGTCACCTGTACGCCGTGGGCGACGACATCGAGGCCGCCCGCCTCGCCGGTATCTCCGTCAACCGGGTCCTGCTGAGCGCGTATGTGGTCGGCGGCTTCGCCATCGCGGTGGGCGCCTGGATCCTGGTCGGCCGGGTCGGCGGCGGCGACCCGAACAGCGGCCTCAACGCCAACCTGCAGTCCATCACCGCCGTCGTCATCGGCGGCACGAGTCTGTTCGGCGGACGGGGCGTGGTGCTCGGCTCGTTGATCGGCGCGCTCATCGTCCAGGTCTTCGTCAACGGCCTGGCACTGGCCGGGATCGACCCCAACTACCAGGTCCTGACAGTCGGCGTGCTGGTGATCGCGGCTGTCTCCGTCGACCAGTGGATACGGAGTGTGAAGTCATGACGACTGTGCCCACCCCCACCCCCGCCCCCGTTCTCGAGGCCAAGGGCCTGGTCAAGGTCTTCGGCCGGGTCGTCGGCCTGAACGACGTCGACCTCACCCTCTACCCCGGCGAGGTCCTCGCCGTCATCGGCGACAACGGCGCCGGCAAGTCCACCCTGATCAAGTGCCTCTCCGGGGCGCTCGTCCCCGATCAGGGCAGCATCCTGGTCGACGGCTCCGAGGTGAACTTCAAACGCCCGCAGGACGCCCGCGAGGCCGGCATCGAGACGGTCTACCAGACCCTCGCCGTGGCCCCGGCGCTGGACATCGCCAGCAACCTGTTCCTCGCCCGCGAGATCCGCCGCAAGGGGGTGCTCGGCTCGGTGTTCCGCATGCTCGACACCGGCGAGATGAAGCGTCAGGCGGCCGACCACATCAAGCGGTTGGGCATCAGCACCCTGCAGAACATCAACCAGGCCGTGGAGACGCTCTCCGGCGGCCAGCGCCAGTCGGTGGCCGTCGCCCGCGCGGGCGCGTTCGGCGGGCGGGTCGTCATCCTCGACGAACCCACCGCCGCGCTGGGCGTCCGCGAGACCGGCCAGGTGCTCAAGCTCGTCCGCGACCTGCGTGACCAGGGCCTCGGCATCATCCTGATCAGCCACAACATGCCCAACGTCTTCGACGTGGCCGACCGCATCCACATCCAACGCCTCGGCGGCTGCGCCGGAGTCATCACCCCGCAGTCGCACTCGATGGAGGACGCGGTGGCCATCATGACGGGGGCGAAGAAGCTTGTTCCGGAAGCGGGGTGACGGGCCGTGGCGGGGGTGAAGGGGCTTGTTGCGGAAGCGGGGTGACGGGCCGTGACGGGGGTGAGGAGGCTTGTTGCGGAGGCCGGGTGACGGGGCATGGCGGGGATGAAGAGGCTCGTTCCGGAAGCCGGGTGACGGGCGGGGGCGGTACGGCGGACACGTACCGGATCACCGAAGGCCGCCTCGGCGACGAACCCACCGTGACCGTCTCCGCACCGGACGGTGCCGTGCGCGTCGTCCTAGCCCTGCGCGGGGCGACGCTGCTGAGCTGGCGGGTCGCACGCGGAGCGGCCGGGCAGCTCACCGAACCGACGGAACCGATGGAACCGATGGAACCGACGGAACCGACGGAACTGACGGAACCGACCGACCCGACGGAACTGACGGAACCGACCGACCCGACGGAACTGACGGAACCGACCGACCCGACGGAACTGACGGAACCGACCGACCCGACGGAACTGACGGACGGCTACCGCGACGAGGCGGAACTGCGGTCGCAGGACGGGGTACGGGCGGGCCTGCTCGCCCCGTTCTCCAACCGCGTCGCCGACGGCCGCTACCACCACGGCGGCCGCGACCACGACCTGCTGCCCGGCCGCGTCGGGGACCGCACGGTCTACCACGGCTTCGCGCGCGAGGCGCCGTTCCGGCTCGTCGGGGCCACCACGACGCCCGACTCGGCGCGGCTGCTGCTGCGCAGCACGAGCATCGGACCGGACAGGTACCCCGGTTACCCCTTCGCGCTCGACCTCGACGTGGAGTACACGATCGGCCGCCGCGAGCTGGGCATCGGGATCCGGGCGACGAACGTAGGGGAGACGACAGCCCCCTACGCGTCGGGCTGGCACCCGTACTTCACCCTGTCCCGCCCCCGTCCCATCGACGACCTGGTCCTGCAGATCCCCGCCCACACCCTGATCCGCACGGACGCGTCCCTCATCCCCCTGCACGGAAAGGAGGCCCTACTGCCCCTGGACCGCTGCCCCGACATGGACTTCCGTACGCCCAGACGGCTCGGCACCGCGGTCATCGACGCCTGCTTCGCAGACCTGGCCCCCGGACCCGGCGGCCGGACCGAGACGGTACTGAGCGACCCCGCGACCGGAGCCGAACTACGGCTGTGGCAGTACGGCGGCTACATGCACGTGTTCACCGGCGACACCCTGGCCCGCGACCGGCGCGCCTCCATCGCCCTGGAACCCGTCGAGGTACCCACCGACGCGTTCAACCGCCCCGAACACGCCGACGCCCTGGCCCTGGAGCCCGGCCGGCAGCGGGAATTCCGTTTCGGGGTCACTTATCGGCCCTCGACGCGCTGAGCAGCGGCAGCGGCTCGCGGGCGGACTCGGCGGACTCGGCGGTGGACCCTACGCGGACGGCCGGAAGTCCGACGAACCCTTCGTCCAACGCAGCGCGCAGATGAGGGCTCCGCACGCGGCCTGGACGTCAAGGGCCCTTATTTGTAAGGCCGTTCACTCGTCCTGCTCGATGCCCTTCAGCGGGACCAGGGCGCGATCCACCGGCCGAACCTGTTTCCCCGACTGTCCACGCCGGCCAGGCTGATCCGTGTCCCGGCACCAAAAAGGGCGAGGCCCGAAGACCCCGCCCACTACCGCCACCAGCGAACCCTCACCTCACGGCCACACCAAGCAGTACGGCTGATGCCCCGCCTCATGCAACCTGTGGCTGAAGTCCTGCCACTCGTGCAGCAGTTGGTACACATTGAACGCATCCCGAGGCCCGCCCCGGTCCGGCACCGTCGACCAGATGAACGCCGCCGCGCCGACCGCCTCCTCGCCGATTCCGCGCAGGGGGTCGACGACCGTCATCGGGAGCTTGACGACCGCGTAGTCGGGGTGGAGGACCACCAGTTCCAGCGGGGGCACCTTGTTGAGCGGGACGCCCTCGATGCCGGTGAGGACCATCGCGGCCATCGTCTCCGGCTTGATCTTGGTGAACATGCCGTTCATCCCGAGCTCGTCGCCGCCGAGTTCCTCGGGGCGCATCGAGATCGGGACGCGGGCCGCGGTCGCGCCGTCGGGCGCGCCGAAGTATTTGTACGTCACCCCCACCCGACCACCATTCCTGCTCCCCGCCCGCAACTGATCGATCCGACGTTCGATACGTCGCTCATCCCGATCCGACTCACCCGAAACCGAACCTGAGCCCGAGCCCATGCCGGATCCCGATCCCAAGCCGTTTCCCGCACCCGCACCCGCACCCGCACTCGGACCCAAGCCCGATCCAGGCCCGCCCCGTCGTGCCTCGGCCGCTTCCTCCTCGTCGCGCCGGTGCTTCCCCCGCCGGGCACGCCGAGGACCCAGGTCGTCAGTCCCCTCGCCCAGTCCGCCACCGCGATGCATATCTCCACCCGACTGCTTTTCCAGGACGCGTGACCCTCGCCGCGCAACCCGATCATCGTGTCAGTGACCTCCCCCACGGCCGCCCGCCGAAACGTGCGCTGAAACACCTGTCCGCAGGATCTGCGCAAGCCCTGAACACCGTCGCCCGCATGAGCTGTGTGTGTCTGTGTGTATCAGGTCCCAGTCTCGCAGACGGGTGGGGGCCCCTGCCCGGTCTCCCGCCGCCTACCCTGAGGAGGTCACTGAGTCGCCGGAGCCCAAGAACAGCGGGAAGTCCCGGAAGTCCCAGAAGTCCGAGAAGCCGGAGAAGTCGCAGGTCATGACCGAAACGTCCAGCGGAACGCCCAGCGAAACGCCCAGCGGAGGGGCGAGCGGAGCGCCGCACGCCCTGCCCTATCCATACGACGCGCCCGTCTCGCAGGCTCTCTTCGACCGTGCGTCGGTCGTCACACCCGGCGGCGTGAACTCCCCGGTGCGCGCCTTCCGCGCCGTCGGCGGCACGCCCCGGTTCATGGTCTCCGGCAACGGCCCCTACCTGACGGACGCCGACGGGCGCGAGTACGTCGACCTCGTCTGCTCCTGGGGTCCCATGATCCTCGGGCACTCCCAGCCCGACGTGATCGCCGCCGTCCACGACGCCGTATCCCGCGGCACCTCCTTCGGCACCCCCGGTGAGGGCGAGGTCGCGCTCGCCGAGGAGATCGTCGCCCGGGTCGAGCCCGTGCAGCAGGTGCGGCTCGTCTCCAGCGGGACCGAGGCGACCATGTCCGCGATCCGGCTCGCCCGCGGGTTCACCGGGCGGCCCAAGGTCATCAAGTTCGCCGGGTGTTACCACGGTCACGTCGACGCGCTCCTCGCCGCCGCCGGTTCCGGGGTCGCCACCTTCGCGCTGCCCGACACCCCCGGTGTCACCGGCGCCCAGGCCGGCGACACGATCGTGCTGCCGTACAACGACCTCGAAGCCGTCAACGAGGCCTTCCACCGGCATCCCGGTGAGATCGCGTGCGTCATTACGGAGGCTTCGCCCGGGAACATGGGCGTCGTGCCGCCGACGCCCGGGTTCAACCAGGGGCTCAAGGACGCCTGCTCGAAGAACGGTGCCCTCTTCATCTCCGACGAGGTCATGACCGGGTTCCGCACCAGCAGGGCCGGGTGGTTCGGGATCGACGGGGTCCGTCCCGACCTCATGACCTTCGGCAAGGTCATGGGCGGCGGTTTCCCCGCCGCCGCGTTCGGCGGGCGCGCCGACATCATGGCGCACCTCGCTCCCGCCGGGCCCGTCTACCAGGCCGGCACCCTCTCCGGTAACCCCGTCGCGACCGCCGCGGGCCTCGCCCAGCTGCGCCTCCTCGACGACGCGGCCTACGACACGATCGACGCCGTATCGACGCAGATCCAGTCGCTCGTCACCGAGGCGCTCACCAAGGAAGGTGTCGCGCACCGGATCCAGAACGCCTCCAACATGTTCTCCGTGTTCTTCACGGACCGCAGCGTGCGCACCTACGAGGACGCCAAGGCGCAGGAGTCGTACCGCTTCACCGCGTTCTTCCACTCGATGCTGGCGCAGGGTGTCTATCTGCCGCCCTCGTCCTTCGAGTCCTGGTTCGTTTCCACGGCCCACGACGAACGGGCCATCCAGCGGATCGCCGACGCCCTCCCGGCGGCGGCCCGAGCGGCGGCGGAGGCCACCCGATGACCAGCAGTGACACCGACATCACCGTCGTCCACGTGATGCGGCACGGCGAAGTCGCCAACCCGGAAGGGGTGTTGTACGGCCGCCTGCCCGGCTACCACCTCTCCGAGCTGGGCCGGCAGATGGCCGACCGGGTCGCCGAGCACCTCTCCTCGCGCGATGTCACGCACGTCGTCGCCTCTCCGCTGGAGCGCGCGCAGGAGACCGCCACGCCGATCGCCAAGGCGCACGGGCTCGACCTCGGGACCGACGGGCGGCTCATCGAGGCCGACAACGTCTTCCAGGGCAAGACCTTCGGCGTCGGCGACGGGGCGCTGAAGAAGCCCGACAACTGGAAGTACCTGGTCAACCCGTTCAAGCCGTCCTGGGGTGAGCCCTACGTCGACCAGGTCGTCCGCATGATGGCCGCGCTGGACGCCGCCAAGGACGCCGCGCGCGGGCATGAAGCGGTGCTCGTGAGCCATCAGCTGCCGATCTGGATCGTGCGGTCGTACGTCGAGCGGCGCCGGCTGTGGCACGACCCGCGCAAGCGGCAGTGCACGCTCGCCTCCCTGACGACCTTCACGTACCGCGGCGACAAGATCGTGTCCGTCGGCTACACCGAGCCGGCCCGCGATCTCGTCCCGGCCCACCTCCTCGCCGGCGCGAAGCCCGTCAAGGGCAAGGACAAAGCGTTCGGCGCCTGACAAAGACGGTGTGACCACTCGTCAGGGGCAGGTCTCGTGACAGCCCTGTGACATTTGTTTCGCAACCCACATCGTTAACGGTGAACTTTCTTGTCCGCCGCGTCCTCTCACAGGTAGACCACAGAGGACGCGACGGATGGGGAAGCAATGCGGAGTCTCACTCGACGAGGAGCGCTCGGAGTCGGTGCGGGCGCCGCGGCGGCCGTAGGACTCGCGGGGTGCGGGACGCTCGGCTCGGACGGGTCGAAGCCCTCCTCCGGCGGCTCCGGCAAGGGCTCCTCCGGCGGCCCCACCAAGTCCCTTGAGCCCCGCGCCAAGCCCATCGGTGACGGCTCCACGTCCTTCACCGGCGCCCAGCCCAAGCAGCCCGCGAAGCCCGTGCCGCTGGAGCCGGGGCAGACCCCGCCGCAGTTCGTGATCTTCTCCTGGGACGGCGCCGGCGAGGTCGGCAACGGACTATTCCCCCGCTTCCTCGACCTCGCCAAGCAGCATGGCGCGAGCATGACCTTCTTCCTCTCCGGCATCTATCTCCTCCCCGAGTCGAAGAAGCGCCTGTACAACCCGCCGAACAACGCGCGGGGCGCCTCCGACATCGGCTACCTCACCGACGAACACGTCAAGGCGACGCTCACCAACGTCCGCCGCGCGTGGCTGGAGGGCCACGAGATAGGCACCCACTTCAACGGCCACTTCTGCTCCGGCTACGGCACGGTCGGCAACTGGACGCCCCAGCAGTGGCGCAGCGAGATCGACCAGGCCAAGTCCTTCGTCAAGGAGTGGCGCACCAACACCGGCTGGCACGACCTGCCGTCCCTGCCCTTCGACTACGAGAAGGAACTCGTCGGCGGCCGCACGCCCTGCCTCCTCGGCCAGGACAACCTGCTGCCCACCGCCCGCTCGCTCGGCTGGCGCTACGACGCCTCCTCGCCCGGCGGCCGCCAGGTCTGGCCCGTGAAGCGCAACGGCGTCTGGGACTACCCGCTCCAGGCCGTCCCCTTCCCCGGGCACAGCTTCGAAGTCCTCTCGATGGACTACAACATGCTGGCCAACCAGTCCGTCAACTCCACCAACGCGCCCGCCTACAACTACCCGGGCTGGCGTACCCAGGCCGCGCAGGCCTACATCTCCGGCTTCCAGCGCGCGTACGAGTCGAACCGCGCCCCCTTCTTCATCGGCAACCACTTCGAGCACTGGAACGGCGGCATCTACATGGACGCCGTCGAGCAGGCCTTCAAGCACATCGCCCAGCTGAAGGAGAAGGGCGAGGACGTACGCATGGTCTCCTTCAAGCAGTTCACCGACTGGATCGACGTGCAGAAGCCCGAGGTGCTGGCCCAGTTGCGCACCCTCGATGTCGGCCAGGCACCGGCCGGCGGCTGGAAGTCCTTCCTGGCCGCGAGCCCGACCGCCTCTTCTACGGCCACTGGAGACGCCGCCTGAAATGCGGTTTTCCGCCCGCTGGGCGCCCTTGAGGGGGGCGCGCAAGATCCCCAGAACGGGCATGCGAAACTTTTCACATGAGTGCCGCCAGTCGCGCCCGTAGCCGCGCCGTCCTGTCGACCGCCGGTGTAGCCGTCGCCGCGTTGGTGCTGTCCGCGTGCAGCTCCGGAGGCACCTCCGGAGGTTCGGGCAACACCAACTTCATCACCGGCTCCGACGGCATCGCGACCGTCAAGAAGGGCGACCGCCAGGCCGCCCCCGACCTGTCCGGCAAGACCATCGACGGCAAGACGCTCAACACCGCCGACTACAAGGGCAAGGTCCTCGTCGTCAACGTGTGGGGCTCCTGGTGCTCCCCGTGCCGCGCCGAGGCGGACAACCTGGTCCAGGTCGCCAAGGCCACGGCGAACAAGGACGTCCAGTTCGTCGGTCTCAACACCCGTGACACCAGCACCGAACCGGCCGTAGCGTTCGAGAAGAAGTACGAGGTTCCGTACCCGAGTCTCTACGACCCGACGGGCCGGCTGATGCTCCGCTTCAAGAAGGGCACGCTCAACCCGCAGGCCATCCCCTCCACGATCGTCATCGACCGGGACGGCAAGATCGCGGCCCGCGCACTCCAGGCACTCAGCGAGGACAAGCTCCGCGAGATGCTCGACCCGGTCATCGCGGAGAAGTGAGCTGACGTGCTGCTCGCCGCCGCCGCCCTGCCGGGCCAGAACCAGACGGTCTTCAGCGGGGCCCTGTTGCTCGCCCTGCCGATCGCCGTACTCGGTGGGCTCGTCTCCTTCTTCTCGCCGTGCGTCCTCCCGCTCGTTCCTGGCTACCTCTCCTATGTCACCGGGGTCAGCGGCACCGACCTGGGCGATGCCCGGCGGGGCCGGATGGTCGCCGGCGCCTCCCTCTTCGTCCTTGGTTTCACCGCCGTGTTCGTGTCCGGCGGGGCGCTGTTCGGGTTCTTCGGGCAGACGCTGCAGGAGAACCAGGACGTCCTGTCCAAGACGCTGGGCGTGCTCATGATCCTCATGGGTGTGTTCTTCATGGGGCTGATGCCCTGGCTGACCCAGCGTGAGTTCCGGTTCCACAAGCGGCCGACGACCGGGTTGATAGGAGCTCCGCTGCTGGGCGCGCTGTTCGGCATCGGCTGGACCCCGTGCATCGGCCCGACCCTCGCGTCCGTGCAGGCGCTCTCCATGAACCAGGCCAGTGCCGGTCGCGGCGCCATACTGACCGTCGCGTACTGTCTCGGCCTGGGTGTCCCCTTCGTCCTCACCGCGGTCGCGTTCCGCAAGGCGCTCGGTGCCTTCGGCTGGGTCAAGCGCCACTATGTCTGGGTGATGCGCGTCGGCGGCACCATGATGATCGTGACCGGCGTGCTGCTGCTCACCGGCGCCTGGGACGCGCTGGTGCAGGACATGCAGGGCTGGTCCGACGGCTTCACTGTAGGGATCTGATCGATGAGCAAGACGACCGCCGACTCGCCCGCCGAGACGCCCCGGGCCGACCCCGCCGGCGACGACCAGGACCTCGGCGCCGCCGGCTCCCAGCTCTCCACGGCCCCCGTCGAGACGGCCATGCCCGGCTCCTTCGGCGGCAACCGCAGGCCCGGCCTCACCGGCTGGCTCGCCTGGACCGGCCGTGAAGTGCTCGGCTGGGCGCGCTGGTTCTGGCGGCAGCTGACCTCGATGCGCGTCGCGCTGATGCTGCTGTTCCTGCTGTCGCTCGGCGCGGTCCCCGGCTCGCTGATCCCGCAGTCCGGCACCGACGCGCTGAAGGTCTCCGAGTTCCAGGACGCGCACAAGACGCTCGGCCCGATCTACCAGAAGCTCGGCCTCTTCCACGTCTACGGCTCGGCCTGGTTCGGCGCGATCTACGTCCTCCTCTTCGTCTCCCTCATCGGCTGCATCATCCCGCGCACCTGGCAGTTCGTCGGCCAGCTCCGCGGCCGCCCGCCGGGCGCGCCCAAGCGCCTTAACCGCCTTCCCGCGTACGCCACTTGGCGCACCGCCGCCGAGCCGGACGAGGTCCGGGAAGTCGCCCTCGCGACCCTGAAGAAGCGCCGCTTCCGCGCGCACGTCGACGGGGACGCCGTAGCCGCCGAGAAGGGCTACCTCCGCGAGACCGGCAACCTGCTCTTCCACCTCGCGCTGATCGTGATGCTGATCGCGTTCGCCTGGGGCCAGCTCTTCAAGTCCGAGGGCGACAAGCTGATCGTCGAGGGCGACGGCTTCTCCAACACCCTCACCCAGTACGACGACTTCAAGTCCGGCAACCTCTTCAGCGACGACGACCTGGTGCCGTTCAGCTTCAACCTGAAGAACTTCGTCGGTACCTACGAGCGCACCGGCCCCAACCGCGGCACTCCGAGCACCTTCCAGGCCGACATCACCTACAGCCTCGGCGCCTACGGCAAGTCGGAGAAGCACACGATCAAGGTCAACGAGCCGCTGGAGATCGGCGACTCGAAGGTCTACCTCGTCAGCCACGGCTACGCCCCGGTCGTCACCGTCCGGGACGGCAAGGGCAACGTGGTCTTCCATCAGGCCGTGCCGATGCTGCCGATCGACTCCAACGTCACCTCGCAGGGCGCGATCAAGGTCCTCGACGGCTACAAGAACTCCCAGGGCGTCGCCGAACAGCTCGGTTTCGCCGCCCTGTTCGTGCCGACGTACGCGAAGAGCAGCGGCACGATGTTCTCCCAGTACCCCGGGCTCGACTATCCGGTGCTCAACGTGACCGGCTACCACGGCGACCTCGGCGTCAACTCGGGCATTCCGCAGAACGTGTACCAGCTGAACACCAAGGGCTTGAAGCAGTTCAAGACCGCCAAGGGCGCCATCCTCAAGTCGCAGCTGCTGCCCGGCGAGACGATGAAGCTGCCGAACGGCGCCGGGTCGATCACCTTCGACAAGCAGATCAAGGAGTGGGCGGGCTTCCAGGTCGTCCAACAGCCCGGCACCACCTGGGCCCTGGCCGGCGCGCTCACCGCGATCGTCGGACTGGCCGGCTCCCTGTTCATCCAGCGCCGCCGCGTCTGGGTGCGGGCCACGCGCGGCGCCGATGGGGTAACGGTCGTCGAAATGGCCGGCCTCGGCCGCAGCGAGTCCGCGAAACTCCCCGAGGAACTCGGCGACCTGGCCGCGCTGGTGCACGACCGGGCCCCGACGAAGACCGACGACGATCTGAAGTCTGACGACGACCCCAAGACCCCCACCTCCGACGCCGACACCCACGACTCCGACTCCGGCGTCGAACCGCCCGTACCCGCCGAAGGGGCTGAGAAGTGACTCTCGCCGCCGCAACCGACATCGCCTCCGTGACCAATCTGGCCGCCGCGACCAACGAGCACCTGGCCAACCTCAGCAACACGCTGATCTACTCCTCGATGGCCGTCTACACCCTGGCCTTCCTCGCGTACATCGCCGAATGGACCTTCGGCAGCCGCAGCAAGATCGGCCGTACGGCCGCCGCGCTGACCGGTGCCGAGGCGAAGAAGGCGGCCGCGCCCGCCGTCGCCGTCAAGAACGCCGGCGGCACCACCGTCCTGGAGCGGCCGAAGGTCGTCGTCCGGGCCGCGTCCGGCTCGCGCGATGTCCCGGACGGTCCCGGCGCGCACGGCGGGGACGAACAGGGCGACCTCTACGGCCGTATCGCCGTGTCCCTCACCGTTCTCGCGTTCCTCGTGGAGCTCAGCGGCGTCCTCGCCCGCGCGGCCTCCGTGCAGCGGGCGCCCTGGGGCAACATGTACGAGTTCAACATCACCTTCTCCACGGTCGCCGTCGGTGTGTACCTCACGCTGCTGCTGCTCAAGAAGAACGTGCGCTGGCTCGGCCTGTTCCTGGTCACGACGGTCCTCCTCGATCTCGGCATCGCCGTCACTGTCTTGTACACCGCCAGCGATCAATTGGTTCCCGCCCTCCACTCGTACTGGCTGTACATCCACGTCTCGACGGCGATCATCTGCGGCGCGGTCTTCTACGTGGGCGCCGTGGGCACGCTGCTCTACCTCTTCAAGGACTCGTACGAGAACAAGCTCGCGAACGGCGGCAAGCCCGGCGCCTTCGCCACCTCCGTGATGGAGCGGCTGCCCGCCTCGGCGAACCTCGACAAGTTCTCCTACCGCGTCAACGCGGCCGTCTTCCCGCTGTGGACGTTCACGATCATCGCGGGCTCGATCTGGGCCGAGTCGGCCTGGGGCCGCTACTGGGGCTGGGACCCGAAGGAGACCTGGGCGTTCATCACCTGGGTCGCCTACGCCTGCTACCTGCACGCCCGCGCCACCGCCGGCTGGAAGGGCCGCAAGGCCGCCTATCTGGCCCTGATCGCCTTCGGCTGCTGGATCTTCAACTACTACGGCGTCAACATCTTCGTCGGCGGCAAGCACTCCTACGCCGGCGTGTAACCCGCAACTTCCGTACGGCACAGGCCGGTTCCGTGTGACATGGGTCACCGGAACCGGCCTTCGTCGTCCGGACAGGTAGAGGGATGTGGATACGAATCTGCAGTTGAGGAAACGCATCCGCGCGGGGGACCACGACGCCTTCGGCGAGCTCTTCGACGCGTACGCACGCTCCGTCTACAACCATGCCTTCCGGCTCACGGGGGACTGGGCGCAGGCCGAGGACATCGTGTCGCTGACCTTCCTGGACGCCTGGCGCCTGCGCGGCAAGGTCGACGATGAGGGCGGCTCGCTACGGCCCTGGCTGCTCGGCATCGCCACCAACGTCACGCGCAACACCCGCCGCGCCGCCCGAAGACACGCGGCGGCGCTCTCCCGGCTGCCCCGTGACGAGGTCGAGCCCGACTTCGCCGACGAGGTCGCCGCCCGCCTCGACGACACCGCCGAACTCGCCCTCGTACGCACCGCGTTGGCCACCCTGCGCCGCGCCGAGCGCGAGGTGCTCTCCCTCTGCGTGTGGTCCGGCCTCGACTACAGGGCCGCGGCCGAGGCGCTCGGGGTGCCCGTGGGCACCGTACGGTCGCGCCTCTCGCGGGCGCGCGCAAAGCTCGCGAAATATCTCAAAAATACGGAACTCCCCCTGCGGGACGGACAGATGAAAGGTGACCGCGGCAGTGCGGTCGGGCCCCTGAGGGAGGGACAGCGATGAACCAGCTCCCGGAACTTCCCGAGAGAGACCTTCCGCCGGGCCGTCACCGACTCCTCAAGGAGCATCTGATGACCGAGATCCGGCACGAGACCGCACCCGTCCAGGAGGGCGCGCCCGCTCGCCGGCGGAACAAGTGGTTGCGGCCCGCGCTCGCCGCGACCGCCGTCGCCACCGCCACGGCCGTCGCCTTCGTGGTCATGCCGTCCTCCGGCTCCTCCCCGGCGCCCGCGCAGCCGCCGCGGAAGTCGACGGTCGCGCTCCTGGAGGACATCGCGCTCGCGGCCGAGCACGAGAAGTCCTACGGCACGGTGCGCGACGACCAGTTCGTGTACGTGGACAGCAAGGTGTCGTACGCGAACTCCGGGGAGGGGATGAAGACCCGGATCGATCCGCTGCACCGGCAGGAGGTGTGGATGTCGGTGGACGGCCTGCACGTCGGGCTGGTGCGGCAAGCGGGGATGGGGGAACACTCCGTCCCGGTCGACGTGAAGCCGGGCAAGGCCGGCTGGGACGTCTCGTCCTTCTACAACCACGTGAGGACACTGCCCACCGACGCCGACGCGATGTACGACTACCTGGCCACGACCGCCCCGAAGTACGGCGGTGACGACAAGAACCAGGCCATGTTCGTGCTGGTCGGCGATCTCCTCCGCGATTCCATCGTGCCGCCCAAGCAGAGCGCGGCACTGTTCCGGGCGGTGGCCAGGATTCCCGGAGTGACGACGGTCGAGGGGGTGAAGGACGCCACCGGGCGGCCCGGTGTCGCCATCGCCCGGACCGACCCCTACAACCCGCTCCGGGACGAGTGGATCTTCGACGCGAAGACCCACGAGTTCCTGGGTGAGCGCGAGGTGGCCACCAAGGACAACGCCGGCGTGAAGAAGGGCACGGTCACTGCCGACACCGCCGTCCTGCGCCGGGCGATCGTCGACAAGGCGGGCGAACGACCTTAGGGGACAAGGGTGTTCAGGCCGGAGGCAGGCAGTCCTTCGCGGGTGGTTTGTCCTCCGGCCAGGCGATCCTCACGAAGCGGGAGCCGCCCTGTGGGGTGAGTTCCACTATCGGGACGGCCTTGTCGTACGGGTTGCCGTGGACGTCCAGGCAGATCCACCCGCTCGCCCCGTTGACCCTCAACGACCCTTTCACCTGCGGCCATTGGAGGCCGACGTCGGCCAGCGGCGGGATCTTCTGCTGGTCGGGGGTGGCCTCGCGGATGCCGTGGACGGCGAGGCGCATCGCGTCGTAGGCGATGATCGCCTGGCCGTCGTCGAGGGAGACCGGGCCGATCGGGCCGACGGGGGAGGTCTTGGCGGTGGCGAGGAGTTTGTCGAGGTCCTGGGTGTCCTGGGGCGAACCGCCCGTCGCCGGGGGGTTCTTGACCCAGGCGTCGGGGTGGGCGAGGGCGGTGTAGCGGACGGCGACGCCGTGTTGGAGGGCGGTGCGGTCGAGCTTCTTGTCGCCGGTGAGGTACGAGCCCTCGTCGCCGGTGAGCACGGTGAAGGTGCGGGACTGGCAGCCTCGGCGGCCCAACGCGTTGATGAACTGCCGGAGTTGGGTGTGCCGTCCGGCGAAGAACACGGTGTTCAGCTTGGCGTCCGTGTCGCAGATGAGGTCGGTGATCTGCCGGAAGGTGTTGGGCGTGCTGCCTTCCTGGCTGCGGTCGGCGGGCGGGGTGAACGGCCAGGAGCCGTACGGCGAGCCCTTGAGCAGGGTGGCGAAGGCCTGTTGGAGCGTCTTCGTGTACGGGTCGCCGGGCTTGTCGTAGACCAACAGGGCCCGGTCGGCCGTCACCTTGGCGTAGGCGGCGAGGGCGCGGGCCTCGTCGGTGTTGGTGGGGGAGACGCGGGCGAGTCCGGGGTAAGGGTCCTTGCCCTGCTGGCCGTTGGCGAGGTCGTCGGCGGTGATGGAGGTGCCGATCACCGGGACGCCGAGCCGGGTCAGTTCCGCCACGGCCTTCTTGTTGTTGTCGGTGCTGGTCCCTATCCCGGTGACCGCGCGCAGCCGGTCGGACGACGTCGTCATCGTCACTATCCGGTCGACCGTCCGCTCCCAATAGGCGCCCGTGGCACCGGGGTTGGCGAGCACCAGCCGGATGTACGGGGTCTCGCCGTTGTCGTCGTGGTTGGCCCGGTACTGCGCGAGATAGGAGCCCTGCAGCTCGTGCAGCACGTCGTTCGTCATGTCGGCGTCGGTCGCGGTGAACGGCTCGAAGAGCGCGACGGTGACGTACGTGCCGGCCCTGAGGGAACGGTTCTCGCGGTCTATCGCCCTGATGGTGTCGGCGAATTGACGCTGCCCGAAGTTGAACGAAGAGGTCGACACACCCACGCACTCGGAGCTGTCCTCGGGGCGGGCCACCCCGGCCGCGCAGGAACGGTCGTCGTGCAGAAGGGTGCGGGTCAGCTGGACCAGCCCGAAGACCAGCGCGGCGGCGACCACGAGGGCCGTGTAGCGGTAGATCGGGATCGTCCGGATCCGCTGGAACAGCTCGTGCAGCCACGCTCTCATCGCCCGCCCCCGTCTCGGTCGTCGCCGGCCGGCACTCTCAACGGGCGCCCGGCCAGGGCCTGTTCGGGCCACTGCTGGGCGGCCCGCCAGAGCGGTTCACTGCCCGCGGGCCAGATGTTCGACAACTGCTCCAGATCGAAGTGCATCCGCCCCGCGACCTCCTCGTCCGGCAGCACCAGCGGATCCGTCACCTGCCACACCGCGTGCAGCAGCCGCCGTACCGTCAGATGAAGGGCCGGATCCACGCCGGCCGGGGGATCCTCCTCGGCGTCCGTACGGGCCAGCGCGACGGCCTTGCGGTGGTCGCCGGGGGCGCCGATGTCGCGGCCGTGCGGATCGTGTGCGTGGTAGTAGGGCGCGGCGGTGACGAACAGCAGCGTCTCCAGCCAGGCGTACGGCGTGATGGTGCGGAAGGTGGTCCGCAGGTACGTGACCGCGTCCGCCGTGTCGCCCAGGGCGAGTTCGTGGTGCAGGCGGTAGCGGGCGCGGGCCGGGGTGTCCGGGTTGCCGGGCAGGCCGTCGTAGTGCGAGAGCAGTGAGCGGTGGACGGCGCGCCAGCGGCCGTGGTCGGCGTCGTCGAGGTGGAGGCGGAGCAGGAGCAGGGTGCGCAGGAAGGGGTCGCCGACGAAGTAGCCCTCGGCCGGGGGGAGTCCCTCGGCGGTGAGCTGGGTGCGCAGCCGGTTCACCCCGGCCGCCCCGAAACTGTCCCCGAGCCGGGCCTCGGCCAGTGCCCGTGCCGAGTCCCCGTCGTGTGCGGTGGCGAGCACGGCCAGTTCCTCCGCGAGCCCCGGCGGCACCAGCCGGTCGAGCAACTCCCGGTACACGGGCCGCCGTTCGCCCTCCGTGTCCCCGTCCGGCTTCAGCCCGGCGGTCAGCAACTCACCCGGACTGACGGCCCCCACGGGCCGGTTCTGCCGTACGGCCTGCCCGAGCACCGCGGCCCCCAGCGGACTGCCGGCGGTCAACCGGTGGATGGCGTACGGCAGTTGGGGCGGCACCTCGACACGCGTAGAGCCGTCGGCGTCGGTGGCGCACACGTCGGCGATGACGCGCCGCGCCTCCTCGGGAGTCAGCGCCGGCAACGTCACCACCAGGGCCCGGGACGAGGGCGAGGCCCCCGGCACCCAGCCGCTCCCGCGGGCCACCTCCGGCAGCGGATGCCGTACGGCGTCCGGCAGTTCGGGGTGACGACGGCCGCGCAGACCGGCGAAGAACACCACCTGGTCACCGGTGCCGTCGGCACGCTCTCTCAGCACGGCCTTCATCAGCCCGGGACCGGGCCCCGACTGCACGTTGTCGACGAGGACGACGGGCCGCCCGACCCGGCGCATCCGCTCCCACCGGCGCTGGTACGTATCGCTCAGATCGGCCAACAGGGCGCGCAGCAGCCAGCGTTCGGCGTCCGCGCGGGAGGTGCCCTCGGCGCGGAAGTCGCGGGCGATCTCGATCAGCCCGCGCTTGGCGTCACCGCTCGCGCCCGGGTAGGCGCTGTACCAGTCGGCGCCCGCCTTCAGCAGCCCGTTCGGCGTCCACACCAGGTCGAAGAGGGTGTCCAGGGTCGCCTCGATGACGGCCTGCCCCACCGGCCCCGTACCCGACAGATTGGCGATGAGCCGGGAGGCGACCTTGCCGGCCCAGCCCTGCGCGATCACCGCCCAGCGCCGCGCCGGGTCGCTCAGCAGCAGGATGCGCCGGGCCTCCTCGCGGGCGCTGTCCTCGTCCCGCGAGCCCCAGCCGGTGGCGCACACGGCGAGCAGCCCGGCTTCCAGCCGCGGGAAGTCGATGCTCCCGGCGCCGCGCACCACCGGCTCCCGCAACTGCTCCGCGACGGTCGCCAGCGCCTGCCACACCGGCGACCAGGTCGCGGCGGGCCGCCCGTCCGGCAGCCGGGTGAGCCGGTCGGCCTCGCAGTCGATCAGCGCGACCGGCGTGTGCCCGCGGTACGCGCTCCGCAGCTCGGCCAGCGCCATGCTCTTGCCGAGTCCGCGCGCGCCCGCGAGCACGACGAAGGGCGGTTCCGGGTGTTCGTACGGCGAGGTGAGCAGCTCGTACGGCCGCAGGCCGATCAGGCGCGAGGCGAGACCGGGCGGCTGTGCCTCGAACAGCGCCCCGCGTCCATGCAGCCCTCTTCCCACCGCATCTCCCCCTGAGCGGTCGCCTGGCACCGGAACCTGTCTATCAACACCAGGGTAAATAGGGGGAGTTGTTTCGTACTAGGGCGCGTGGTGTCCGTTGCGTTACGAAAATGTCGGAACGGGAGCCTTGGTTCAGTCGACGGTGATCGAGTCCAGCTTCTCCCGCAGATAGACGTGCGAGTCGACGGCCTCGTACGCCACCCGCCCGACCGGCGCGGGCACGGACTCCACGCGCGTGCCCGGGGTGCACTCGCCGAAGTACACGAGCGACATCAGCTCCTCGGCGGGCGCGTCGGCGGGCGGCGGCAGCACGCGGTGCCGCCCGGAGCGCCACCGGTCACCGGTCCAACGGGCCATCAGATCACCGATGTTGATGGTGAACGCCTCCGGATCGAACGGCGCGTCCTCCCACCCGCCCTCGTCGGTGAAGACCTGAAGTCCCCCCTTCCCGGCCTGCCGGTCGAGGATCGTCACCGTCCCGAAGTCGGTGTGCGGCCCGATCCGGAACTGTCCCGGCTCCGGCTCCCCGACGACCTCGACACCCGGGTACCAGTTGATGTTGAAGCCGTACGTCGGATGGTCCATGTGCTGGGAGAAGAAGTCGGGTTCGAGCCCGAGCGCGACCCCGAGCAGCGACAGCAACTGTTTCTCCAGCTCGCCCATCCGGTCCAGGTACTCCTCGCAGAGCGCCTGCAGCTCGGGGATCTCCGTCGGCCACACATTGGGCGCGTACCACTCGGCGTTGATCACCGGGTCCTCGAAGGGCCGGTGCGTGGCGAAGGTCAGCGACTCCTTCAGATCGGGCGGGGTCTCGGTCCCCTCCGAGTACCCGTTGGCCTCGGCACCGGGCCCGAGCCAGCCGCGCCCGCCGACCTTGGCGGAGTAGGCCTCTTTGACGTCGACGGGGAGGGCGAAGAAGGCGCGGGAGGCCTCCCGGATACGGGAGCGGAGACTCGGGTCGACCCCATGCCCGGTGACGAGCAGGAACCCGGCCGTCTGGAGGGCGTCGTCGACGGTGCGGGCGATGTCTTTCCGCGTCTGCTCGTCCCCCGAGATCCAGGGCTTCAGGTCGATCGTGGGGATGCGGGGCTCAGTCACCGATGTCCTCGTTCCAGAGTGCCGGGTTGTTCTTGATGAAGTCGCGCATCAGCGAGGTGCACTCGGGGTCGTCGAGGAGGACGATCTCCACGCCGTGCTCGGCGAGCCAGTCGTGCCCGCCGTGAAAGGTGACGGCCTCCCCGACGACGACCCGCGAGATCCCGAACTGCCGCACCAGCCCGGAGCAGTACCAGCAGGGGGAGAGGGTCGTCACCATCGTCGTGCCTTTGTACGACCGCTGCCGCCCCGCCGCCTTGAACGCGGCCGTCTCCGCGTGCATCGAGGGGTCGTCGTCCTGGACGCGCCGGTTGTGGCCGCGACCCAGCAGGGTGCCGTCGGCGCCGTAGAGCGCGGCGCCGATCGGGATGCCGCCCTCGGCGAGCCCGGCGCGGGCCTCCTCGACGGCGGTGGCCAGCCAGGTCCGTGCCTGTGCCTGATCGATGCGGTTCATGGGTCCCACTCTCCAGTGGCCGAAACACGAGGGCAACGTGCGGAAAGTACTCTCCCCGCAACCCGTACCCGGACGAACTGTCAGCGCCCCTGGAGGTGCCCGTGCCCGCACTCACCCTCCGTGAGGTCCTGGCCCTCGACCCGGTCCGCGCCACCGAGCCCGAGCTCCTGGCCGGCGAGGCCGCGCTCGACCGCCCCGTGCGCTGGGTCCACTCCAGCGAGGTCTACGAGGGCGCGAACTTCCTCGACGGCGGCGAACTCCTCCTCACCAACGGCTTCGGCCTCACCGACACGGACGCGGAGATCCGCCGCCGCTACGTCCGCGAGCTGGCGGCCCGGGGTGCGTCAGGCCTGGCGGTGGAGATAGGGCGCTCCCTCCCGACGATGCCGGAGGAGGTCACGGACGAGGCCCGACGCCTGGGCCTTCCCTTGCTGGCCCTCCACCGGGTCGTCCCCTTCGTACGGATCACCGAGGCGGCCAACCGGGCGATCGTGGCCCGGGGCCTGTCCGGCCGTTCCGTCGTACGACCGTGGGGCGACGACCACACGGCCGCCCTCCTGGCCGACCTGGCCGACCGTGCCGCGCTGAACCAGCCCGAGGTCGAGGCGCGATCCGCCCTGGCCGGCTTCCACCCTGGCCCGGGCGCCCGCCTGATCGGGGTCTCCGTGCACGGCGCGCGCGACGTGACGGCCGTGGACCGGGCGGTACGGCTGCTGGGCGGGGCGAGTGTGCTGCGGGCGGCGTTCCCGGGCGACGTCCTGGCCCTGCTCGCGCTTCCGGGGTCCGTCTCGGGCGACCCCATCCGAACCGTCCAGGAGGCCTTCCGTACGGCCGCGGATCCCGGCCTGACGGTGGCGGTAGGGCACGCGGTCGAGGCCGGGAGCGGGTGGCTCCGCTGGAGCGACACGTTGCGGGCGGCCCGTACGACGTTGGAACTGGCCCTGACGGTCCCGGCGGCCGAACCCGCCGTCCCCGAGGGCCCGTTGGTGACCTCGGCGCGAGCGCTGGCCCTGGAACGGGAGCTGACGCGCGGCGGCATCGACGCGAACCGGGACCGGTTGGCGCGGCTGGTGCAGCACGCGCTGGGCCCGCTGCTGGCGTGGGAGGCGGCGCACCCGAGCGACCTGGTCCGCACGTTGGAGGTCCATCTGCGGCACGGCTGCTCGCCGACGCGGACGGCGGCCCTGTTGCACATCGGCCGCCAGTCCCTCTACCAACGCCTGGAACGCATCGAGTCGTTGCTCGGCCTGGAGATCGACGACCCGGATCTGCTGGGGGAGTTGCTGGCGGCGGTGTGCGCGCATCGGGTGGTGCGGGGGATGGGGGCGGCGCAGGTGCGTGGGCTGCGGACGGTCGCCTAGAGGTCGTCGCTCCGGCGCAGGGTGACTTCGCTGGGCCCGTTGAAGGGGGCGTAGCAGGTCACGGTGGGTGGGGTGCGCAGGGTGTCGTCCTCGGTGAACAGTTTCCGTACGGCGTCGAAGGCGACCTCGCCGCTGACGACCGGGGCGACACGGTCGTAGAACGCGCGTGAGGCCTCCGGCAAGGGCTCCCCGGGCTTGCCCTCGTCCTCGCTCCACACATCCCACAACAGGGTCTCCACCTTGTTGAGGGCGGCGAGGTCGAGGCGGATGTTGCCCGCGATGAATCGTTCGCCCCAGAACGGGCCCTCCTCCGGCCGGTGCAGTCCGAAGGTCTCGGGGTCTTCTCCGCCGGTACGGATGGCCTGCCAGGCCTCGCCCGCGACGAGGAAACGATCCCGGGGTACGTCCATCGGGTCGAAGTCGACGTTCCAGTGGGCGGTGACGGTCGGGTCGGTGAGCTGAGAGTCGGCGAGGAGCCAGCCGCGGTCGTCGGCCCAGTACTCGGTGACGACGTGGTCGCCGTGGAAGAGCCGGGAGGCGTCGGTGTCGGGCGAGTTGAAGTAGTCGGCGAAGCCGGAGCGGATGCGGGCCGGGATGCCGAGGTGCCGCAGGAACGAGCAGTGCAGCAGCGAGAAGTCCCGGCACACTCCGACGAACCGGTCGCCGGGTTCGCGGGGCAGGGTGAGCGGGGTGTCGTTCCGGGCCACGATGATGCGCAGGATGTCGTCGATGTAGCGGGTCTCGGCGTCGTTGTGGAGGCGGTCGGTGGGGTGGGTGTGGTCGTAGAGGCCGGCCTCCAGGCGGTGGATGAGCAAGTCCCGGGTGCTGCGGGCGAGTTGGGCCGGATCGCGGGGGAGGCCGGCGTAGCGGTGGGCGAGGGCGCCGGGGTCGGAGTACGTGCTCTGGGCGCCGTAGAAGGCAAGGTCTGCGCTGAGGGGCATGACACCTGACCGTGTCAAAATTCGCCCCGGATTGTCCAGGGCCGGCGTCAGTTGCGGCCTTGGATCATGTCGGACGAACTGGGCTCTCAGCCGTAGCGGGCCGAGAGAGTCATCGTTGATCGGCGAGTTCCGCGTCCAGGTTCGCGAGGAATCTGCGCAGCAGGCCGTGCAGGGCCTCGATCTCCTGTGGGCTGA
The DNA here is from genome assembly GCF_045162565.1 of Streptomyces sp. NBC_00986. Classification (NCBI taxonomy): domain Bacteria; kingdom Bacillati; phylum Actinomycetota; class Actinomycetes; order Kitasatosporales; family Streptomycetaceae; genus Streptomyces; species Streptomyces sp. NBC_00986. Next base: position 5,366,189 of record NZ_CP108733.1, on the reverse strand, counting down.
ACCCGTCGAGCGCCCGGTTGTTGGTGTCCAGGAGTGCCGAATGGGCCTGGGGCAGTTTCGCCTGCCCCTCGGCGGTCAGGGAGATCAGGCTGACGCGTCGGTCGTTCGGGTCGGGTGCGCGTTCGACCAGTCCGTCCCGCTCCATACGGGCCAACAGCTGCGCCATGGACGGCTGTTCGATCCGGGCCAGCCGGGCCAGCTCCTTCTGGGACAGCGGGCCTCCCTGTCCGAGGGCGGCCAGCACCGGCACCTGCCCGAAGGCCAGCCCGAGTGGTCGCAAGCGCCGGTCGTTGATCCTGGCCAGCACGCGGGCAGCGGTGTTGACCAGGGTGGTGGGCGGCGAACTCGGGGTCGGAAGCATCACGCGCACAGCGTATAGGAACCTATGTATAGTCGATGCATAGGTTCCTATGTAACTCACCGTGCTCCACGAAGGGATGGATGACCTTGATCATCAAGGATGTGACCGTCATCGACGGCACCGGCGGCGTTCCACGAGCCGGCATGGACGTCCTGATCGCGGACGGACGGTTCGCGGACATCCGCCCGTCGAGCACCGACACCTCCTCGACGCCGGCCGGGGAACCCGAACTCGACGGCAGTGGCGGCTACTTGCTGCCCGGTCTGTGGGAGAGCCACACGCACCTGAGGGACTACGGCGCGTCCCTCCCCGAACCCGAGCGGTTCGCCCACCTGCAGGACGTACTTGCCGGGTATCTCGCCGAGGGCGTCACCTCGGTGTGCGATCTCGGAGGGATGCCGGAACTGAGCCCCAGGCTGCGCGACGCGAGCAGGGCGGACACCGCCGTGGCGTCACTCTTCACCTCTGAAGCGGTCTTCACCGGTATCGACGGCTGGCCGGTGACCGGCCTCCTGGGTCACCGGTCCGGGATCATGGAAGTAGGCAGCGCCGACGACGCCCGCCGGTACCTTCAAGGCTCGTCGCTCGACGAGGTCGACTACGTCAAGTGCATGTTCGACGGCAAGCCCGGAGGCGGCCAAAGGCTTCTCCCGGCCGCACTTGAGGTGATCATCGCCGCCGCGCACGAGGCGGGCAAGAAGGTGCTGGTGCACATCGCGACGGGCACCGACATGCGGGAGGCGGTCCTGGCGGGCGCCGACTGCATCGAACACTCCCCGATTCCACGGGATCCCGGCGACCTGAGCGAACTCGACGAGCTGGCCGGCCTCATGGCTGATGCGGGAACGCTCTACTGCCCGACTGTCGCCACCTGGGAACAACTGGCCTACGGGGCCTACCCCGACTATCTGGAACGGCTCATCACCGACGGCATTCTCACGCCGGACGGCGCCGAAGAGATCAGGGCGCGTCCCACCTACGGCCAACCGTTCCCCAAGCATCCCGCGGAGGAGTGCCGGGTCCGATTCGAGTACGCGATGCGTACGCTGCCGGTCTTCCACGAAGCGAATGTCAAGCTCGTCGCCGGTAGTGACATCGCAAGGGTCATGCCGACGCCCGCCCGCGCGCTGCTGCGCGAGCTGCAGTTGTTCGCCAAGGCCGGAGTGCCGAGCTCCGCAGTCATCGCCTCCGCCACCGGCCGGGCGGCGGAGAAGGTCGGCAAGCGGGAGGCGACGGGAACTGTCGCTGTGGGCAGCGTCGCCGATGCGGTCCTGCTGGACTCCGACCCTGTCGCGGACATCTCTCATCTGATCGACCGGCGACACCTTCGCGCCGTTGTCAGCTCCGGCCGCATCGTCCACCGCGGGCAGGCTGATCTCTAAGTCACTTCGGGTCCGCGGCGACCGATCGCCAGATGCGGTCCGGGAGGACGCGGGCGGCCTCGTCGAGGTCGATTTCGATGTCGTCGATTCCGGAGAGCCAGCGGCGGACGACGCCGACCAGCGGGCCCAGGACGAGGGATTCGAGCAGGGGCAGCGGCAGTGGGATCAACTCGCCCGAGTCGACGTGGGATTGGATCCACACGGCGAACACCGACAGCCTGGCCTCCTGGGTGTCACGCAGTTCCCTGGCCTGGATCATGTTCCGCTGGTCCGTTCTGGCGGAGTGCAACAGCAGGGCCGCGTCCCGGTGTTCGCGGACGAAGGTGAGGTGCGTCCGTACGATCGCTCGGATTCCCGTGCGGGCGGTGCGGGTTGCCTGGAGTGCGGTGATCAACTCGCCCAGCAACCGGCTCAGCCAGCGCTCCGTCAGCGCCTCGAACAGGCCGTCCAGGCTGCCGAAGTGGTGGTACAGGCTGCCGAGGCTGACACCGCTGGCCTTCGTCACGGCGTTCACGGTCAGGCCCTGCTCGCCCTGCTCCGCGAACAGGCGCAGCGCGGCGTCGAGGATCAGGTCTGCGGTGACCTCGCCGCGTTGTTGCTTGGGGCTCATGCGGGACAGCGTATTGGGAACTCGGTTCTAGAGTGAATTTCTAGAGCAGATTTCTGGAATCCTCTTCCGGTCTGGTTATCCGGCGGTCCAGACTTGGCGGTAGCCGGGCCCGCGTTCGTCCGTCTCGGGGGATGCGGATGGCCGTGGGTCCGGTGGGTCCGGTGGGTCCGGTGGGCTGAGTGGGTGGTGCATAGGATCGGCGGCATGGCGCTGCGTCCCGTTCAGGTGAATATCAAGGCCGTTGACGGCCTGGCGGTTGGCCGGTTCTGGGGGGAGGCGCTCGGGTGGAGTGTCTTCAGCCCTGGTGTGACGACGTATGTCGGGCCGGGCGGCGGTCGCGTCTGGCCCGAGCCGGTTGGGCTCGGTGTCGACATCGTTCCCGTTCCGGAATCCAAGACGCCGACGAAGAATCGTCTGCACCTCGATCTTGCCACCACGTCTGTGGCTCACCAGGCGGAGTTGGTCGGGCGTCTACGGTCTCTTGGTGCGACGCCCGTCGACGTGGGTCAGGGGGATGTGCCGTGGACCGTGCTCGGTGATCCGGAGGGCAACGAGTTCTGTGTGCTGGAGCCTCGGGAGAACTATCGGGACACTGGGCCGATCGCTGCGGTGGTCGTTGACTGTGTGGATCCTCGGGGTATGGCGCGGTTCTGGGGTGAGGCGATGGACTGGGTCGTGCTCGAAGTCTCCGACGATCAGGCGTCGTTGCGGTCGGTTGAGGGGGTTGGGCCTTGTCTGGAGTTCCTCCGCGTGCCTGGGGCGAAGGCCGTAGCTGATCGCGTCCATCTTGATCTGATGCCGTATCCCGGTGACGACAAGGAGGCGGAGGTGGGGCGGCTGAAGGGGCTTGGGGCGAGTGACCTCGATCTCGGGCAGGGTGATGTTTCGTGGACCTGTCTGGTCGATCCGGAAGGGCACGAGTTCTGCGTTCTGGCTCTGTCCTGACGCGGGGCCTTGCTGATGTCCCGGTGTTTTTCAGTGGGCGTTGGACCACTCGCTTCTTGGTCAGTGTCGGGCTTCCGCGGCCCGAGTAAAGGGCGCTCCCTGCGGTCGCGTCGGCTGCGCCGATTCCGCTGCGCTCCACCCTTGACTCGGTCCGCTCCAGCCCGTTTCAGAAGCGAGCGAGCGGCCCGGAGGGATGGGTGGCCAGGTAAGCATCCCCTTGTCTGAACTGTGTTGCCGGCCGGTGTGGAGGGGACGCGTCCGCGTCTCGCCTGCACGCCGGGTCGGCTCAGCGGCCAACGCCGGGTGGGTGGTTGCTGGAAGCCGGGGGTAAAACTAACCACCTTCATGACCTTTGAATGGTTAGAAAAGGTCCCAGTCTCCAGAGGAAGCAGGGCCGGGGCCGGGGCTGGGGCTGGGGCTGGGGAGGGGGGGAGGGGTAGGCGAGTCGGAGAAGTGTGACACTTTCCTCTCGACTGTCACATTTCTGTGGGTGGCCTGGCCCGGCTCCGCGTTTGGATCCGGCATCGCAATGGCGACTTGTCACTCGGCGGCGGTCGGAGGGAGGCGTTACCGCAGGTGGCGGGCGAATTGGGCTGGTGTTGCTTGGTACTGCTTCTTGAAGGCGCGGATGAAGTGGCTGCTGTCGGTGAAATGCCAGCGTGCGGCGGCCTCGGAGATGGTGAGCTGGGATCCGGAGGCGGTGAGTGCCCTTGCCGCCTCCTCTAGGCGTCGGCGGCGGATGTAGGCGCTCAACGACTCGTCCAGACTTGCGAAGGCCCGCTGCAAGGTGCGTACGGATACGTGCAGTTGGGCGGCTATCGCCGATGGTGACAACTCGGCGTCGGTTAGGTGGGCGTCGGCCAGGTTCTTGGCTGTTCGGGCGAGGGCCGGGGTGAAGGTGGGCTCGTGGTCGTCGAAGTGGTCGAGGATCAGTCCTTTGGCGAGTTCGAGCAGGGCGTTGCGGGACGCGTGTGCTCCCGCTGGGCTGAGGTCGCTCACGGTCCGTTGCACCGCGCTGGTGTGGGCCATGAGGATCTGCGCTGCGGGCGAAGTGGTCTGGCCGGTGCGCGGGTTGCCGGTGACCAGGGAGCGCAGGGCGTCGCCGGGGAAGATGAAGATGCGGGTGCCGATCACCGGAGTGGTGTGGAAGTGGTTCTCCGTCACGACGTGGTGCATGAAGTAGGTGCCGGCCGAGACGTGCGCGTCACCGCCCTGGTCGTGCGGGTCTTGTAGGGCCACCGCGCCGCGTAGCCCTACGTACAACCTGACCTCGTCGTGCTCGTACGTTCCGACTGCCCGGGTGCTCACGGGGGAGGATGCCCAGAGTTCGTTGACGGCGGTGTCTTCCAGGGCCACCGAGCGCATCGTTCCCTGGAAGCCGTCGACTGTGGAGGCGCTGAATTCCGGCAGCGGGTACAGGTCTCCCATGCGGTCGTTCCAGGTGTCGATGAACGGCTCCCACGTTCCCCGGCCGGGGCCGGTGGAGTCGGCGTCCACGGTGAATGTGCCCACCTTGTCGCCCGGGCCACGGAACGGCGGCCTGCTCGTCATGTGTCCTCCGCCTCGATGAGAGTGTCGCCGGAATCCCATTCTGCGTCGCGTCGGTACACCCGTTCTACGTACGGCCGTTCCTAGGGTTGGTGGGGTTGGTGGCGCTTCGACCTCCACAACGATCTACCGCCTGCCGGCCGTGCCGCACGGCGACCGCGACCCCACAGGGCAACCTCGCGGGCGAAAGTGAGAAGAACTATGAAGGCAGTGCGTTTTCATCAGTACGGCGATCCCGATGTCCTGCGTTATGAGGACGCGGAGCAGCCGGTTCCCGGTGCCGGGCAGGTACTGGTCCGTGTTGCGGCGACGTCGTTCAACCCGGTCGACGCCAACATCCGCGCCGGTTTCATGCAGGGGCCGATCCCTGTGACGCTGCCGCACACCCCCGGCATCGATGTCGCCGGTACGGTCGACGCGCTCGGCGACGACGTGACCGGCATCCAGGTCGGGGACCAGGTCGTCGGCTTCCTGCCGATGGCGGGACCGGGCGCTGCCGCGGAGTATGTCGTAGCACCGGCGGAGGCCCTGACGCCGGCACCCAAGAGCGTCACGCCGGCCGACGCGGCCGCACTGCCGCTGGTCGGTCTGACCGCATGGCAGGCGCTGTTCGAGCACGCTGAACTGACCGCCGGGCAGCGCCTGTTGGTCAACGGCGCGGGCGGAGCGGTCGGCGGCTACGCCGTGCAGCTGGCCAAGCAGGCCGGCGCCCACGTGATCGCCACCGCCGGCCCGCGCAGCAGTCTGCGCGTCACGGCCGAGGGTGCGGACGAGGTCATCGACCACACGACCGCCGACGTCGTCGCGGCGGTGAGCGGGCCGGTCGACGTCGTACTCAACCTCGCGCCGGTCGAACCGGCCCAACTGGCCGCGCTCCTCGGCCTGATCCGCCCCGGCGGCGTCCTGGTGAACACCACGGTGTGGATGCCCGCGCCCGGCGACGAGGAGCGCGACGTGCGGGGCATCGACCTGTTCGTCCGCAGCGACGCGGAGCAGTTGGCGCACCTGGTGGAGCTGGTCGACGCCGGCGAGCTGCGCGTCGAGGTCGCCCGGCGGATCCCGCTGGCCGAGCTGCCGACCCTGCACGCCGACGCCGCCGCGGGCGCTCTGCCCAGCGGCAAGGTCGTAGTCACGCTCACGCCCAACGCCTGACGCTCACCTGGCCGACCTGGCCGACCTGGCCGACCTGGCCGACCCGCGAAGGAAACGACCCCGATGCTCCCCGACGACGATCCGTCCCGCTCGCTGACCGTGGCGAACCCCGACGACCCCGGCACGACGTACATCTCACTGGTGGGCAACACCTACGGCATGCTCGTCACCGGCGAGCAGACCAACGGCCGGTACTGCCTGATCGACATGCACATCCCCGACGGCGGCGGCCCGCCCCCGCACCGGCACGACTTCGAGGAGATGTTCACCATCCTCGAAGGCGAGATCGAGTTCACCTTCCGCGGCGAAAAGCACACCGTGCGGGCCGGGTCCACGATCAACATCCCGGCCAACGCACCGCACAACTTCCGCAACGCGTCAGGCACATCGGCCCGCATGCTCTGCATGTGCACCCCCGCCGGCCAGGACGAGTACTTCACACGCATCGGCGATGTCGTCGCGGGCAAGGACGCACCACCCCCGCGACTGTCGGACACCGAACTGGCAGAACGCCGCCGCCACGCAGCCGAGTTGGCCCCGACCTACCGAAGCGAGTTCCTGTAACTCGCAGCCCCGGCAGCCTCGGCAGGGAGCCCGTCCTCTCTGGAAGCTTCCACCCACCCAGGGTTGGCCGCTGAGCCGAGGCGGTGTGCTGGCGAGGCGCGATCGCGTCCCTCCACACCGGCCGCCAAGACGGTTCAGGCAAGGGGGTTCCTGCCTGGCCCAACGTCCACGTATGAACAGGGATTCAGCCCCGCGGCCGCGGTGACGTCATCGTTGGTCAACGGCCCGGTGCCGGTCGTCACCCGTTCCGCTTGGTCCGCGTTCACTACCGCTTACGGTGCGTACCCACGCTGATACTTTGCGCGCATGAAGTTCACCCTTACCTATGACGTGGCCGGTGCCCCCGACGAGTTCTTCGCCTGGTTTCTTGATTCGGCGCGTGAAGAGGACCTGTACAAGGGCCAGTTGAAGTACAGGAGCTACGCGATGTCGGGGCGGCGTGAGAGTGAAGAGCGGGTTGTCCGGCGCACCGTGTTCCAGCGGTCGGTGCAACTGCCCTCCCCGGTCGCCAAGTTGCTCGGCGCGGACTTCAGTGAGGTCGAGGACGGAACCTTCGAGAAGGCCGACCGCCTGTGGACCTGGAAGGTCACGCCGAGCAGCCAGGCGGACAAGATCCGCCACGAAGGCCACCTGAGGGCCGAGGACATCGACGCCGTCCGCAGCCGCCTCCGCCTGGACTTCACCTACGAGGCGAAGATCTTCGGCGTCGGCGGCCTGCTGGAGAGCTTCACGGAGAAGACCCTGCGCGAGGAGTGGGACAGGACCGTCCCGTTCTACAACCGTCAGGCCTCGGCCTGAACGGACGCGGAAGCAGACACGGACGCGGACGTCGTGGTCCGTCCCGCGACGCGGCTGAACACCACGTACAGCACCGCGCTCAACACGAAGCCCACGATCGGCGTGCTGTCACCGAAGGACGGCCAGTGCTTCGGGACGTAGCCGACGTAGTCCTCCTGGTTGGAGAAGAGCGGGACCGACACCCCGATGCCGATCAACAGGGCTGCCAGGCCAGGCCAGTTGGTGAAGGTGGGGTCGGTCAGGCGGGGGGCCAGCTCCGCGGTTGTGGTCGTGGCCCTGGACTGGAACCAGCGCTCCACCAGCACCACGCCCAGCCACGGCGCCACCCAGTACGCGATCACCAGCAGGAACGCCTCGTACGCCGAACCCGCGTCGGACAGTGACGCCCACGCCGCCGCCGTACCGGCCACCCCGGACACCACGACCAGGACGCTGCGGTTGAGCCACGCGGGGAGTTTCAGACCGAGGGCGGTGAGGGAGATCGCGCCGGAGTAGACGTTCAGGGCGTTCGCCGAGATCGCGCCGAGGATGATCGCGATCAGCACCAAGTTGCCGAGCCAGGACGGGAGATGGCCGGTGAAGGCCGCCGTGGGGGTTGCGTCCTTGGGGGCGAGGAGCGTCGCTGAAGCCGCGCCCATCACCGCCACGAACGTCACCGACACGAACAGGCCCAGCGCCGGGTACAGGATCGTCCTGAACTTGTTCGCCGTGCGGGGGAGATAGCGGGAGTAGTCCGTGGCGTAGGGGTTCCAGCCCGCCGCGTAACCCCACGCCGCGCTCAGCGCCAACAAGAAGCCGCCTATGCCGCCACCCGTGCCGCCTCCGCCGAGGTGCGCGTCCTTGAAGGTCCAGATGCCGGCCAGCAGGAAGATCACCGCGAGCGCCGGGAACGCGTACTTCTCGAAGGTGTGCACGAAGTTGTGGCCGATGAAGCCGATCAGGATCTCGGCCACCACCACCAGCAGCAGGGACGGGAGGGGACGTAGACCCGTCAGTGTGTTCAGTGCGAACGCCGCGCTCACGCTGTTCACCGCGAACCAACCGACGCCCGCCACAAGGCCGTTGGCCGCCGACGGGAGGATGTTGCCGCGGAAGCCGAAGGAGAAGCGGCCGATCACCATCTGCGGGACGCCGAAGCGCGGGCCGTCCAGGGAGAGGAAGCCCTGCGTGATCGCGCCGAGGGCCGTGCCCAGGACGATCGCCGCGGTCGCCTGCCAGAAGGACAGGCCGAAGAAGAGGACCGAGATCACGCCGATGTAGACGGTCGCGAACTCGATGTTCGGGGAGGCCCAGGTCCAGAGGAGCTGGAGCGGGCTGCCGTGGCGTTCGGCGTCGGGGATCGGTTCGGCGCCGGCCGTCTCTACGGCGATGACCTTGTCACCGTATTCGGGGGCGAGGGTGCCGGTCGATTCGGCGGGAGCAGTCGTCATGCGAGGTAAGTGTCCGGTTCCTGCCGGTCCGGGCCCAGAGGCGCATTGTCCGTACCGGGCCGCTCACCGGCGTACAACCTGCACGTATCACTCGGCCTTGGGGTCGTCCTTGAGGTCGTCCTTGTTCAGCGACTTCAGGAACTCGGGGTTGTCGTCCGGCGCGATCCACTGGCCCGGCGCGGCCGTCGCCTCGGCCCCGGTGCGGCGCGCCCGGCCCGCGATCAGCCATGCGATCGGGCCGACCAGCACCTCGCCGAAGAGCAGGATCACGAACACCCACGCCAGTTTCGGCATGCCCCGCACGTCCTCCTCGGGCGTGTTCAGGCAGTCCACGAAGGCGTAGATCCACAGGGCCAGGACCAGCAGGAAGGGCAGATACCTGAGCATGGCGGCGAGATTCTCCTGAGTGGTGGGACGGCCCCGGTGACGGGGCCAGGTTAGCGGGTGCCCGATACTTGGACCCATGGCTTACGACGATCTTCGCTCCCTGCTCAGGGCACTGGAGCGCGAGGGAGACCTCAAGCGCATCAAGGCCGAGGTGGACCCCTATCTGGAGGTCGGGGAGATCGTCGACCGGGTGCAGAAGGCCGGCGGACCCGCGCTCCTCTTCGAGAAGGTGAAGGGGTCCTCGATGCCCCTCGCCATGAACGTCTTCGGGACCGACCGGCGGCTGCTGAAGGCCCTGGGGCTGAAGTCGTACGGCGACATCTCCGAGAAGATCGGCGGGCTGCTGCGGCCCGAACTGCCGCAGGGGTTCGTGGGGGTACGGGACGCCTTCGGGAAGCTCGGGTCGATGACCCACGTACCGCCGAAGAAGGTCAAGGAAGCGCCAGTGCAGGAGGTGGTGCTCACGGGTGACGACGTCGACCTCGACGACCTGCCCGCCCTCTTCACCTGGCCGCAGGACGGCGGGTCCTTCTTCAACCTCGGGCTCACGCACACCAAGGACCCGGAGAGCGGGATCCGCAATCTCGGGCTGTACCGGCTCCAGCGCCACGACAAGCGCACGATCGGCATGCACTGGCAGATCCACAAGGACAGCCGGAACCACTACCAGGTCGCTGCGCGGCGCGGGGAGCGGCTGCCGGTCGCGATCGCCTTCGGGTGTCCGCCCGCCGTGACGTACGCCTCGACCGCGCCCCTTCCCGGTGACATCGACGAGTACCTCTTCGCCGGGTTCATCGCGGGCAAGCGGATCGAGATGGTCGACTGCAAGACCGTGCCGTTGCAGGTGCCGGCGCAGGCCGAGGTCGTCATCGAGGGGTGGCTGGAGCCCGGCGAGATGCTGCCGGAGGGGCCGTTCGGGGACCACACCGGGTTCTACACACCGCAGGAGCCCTTCCCGGCGCTGACCATCGACTGCGTGACGATGCGGAAGCGGCCGTTGCTTCAGTCGATCGTCGTAGGGCGGCCTCCGACGGAGGACGGACCGCTGGGGCGTGCCACGGAGCGGTTCTTCCTGCCGCTGCTGAAGATCATCGTGCCGGACATCGTGGACTACCACCTGCCCGAAGCGGGCGGATTCCACAACTGCGCGATCGTCTCCATCGACAAGAAGTACCCGAAGCACGCCCAGAAGGTGATGCACGCGGTCTGGGGTGCGCACATGATGTCCCTGACCAAGCTGATCGTGGTCGTCGACTCCGACTGCGACGTCCACGATCTGCACGAGGTCGCGTGGCGGGCCCTCGGCAACACGGACTACGCGCGGGACCTCTCGGTCGTGGAAGGACCTGTCGATCATCTCGACCATGCCTCCTACCAGCAGTTCTGGGGTGGCAAGGCGGGGATCGACGCGACGAGGAAGTGGCCCGAGGAGGGCTACACGCGGGACGGCGGCTGGCCCGAGATGGTCCTGTCCGACCCGGAGACGGCGGCGAAGGTCGACCGCCGGTGGAAGGAGTACGGACTGTGAGCAGCGCGTCTGCCGCGATCCCGCAGCCGGGGCGCACCAAGGCGTTCCTACGCCTCGTCATGATCGAGCACTCCGTCTTCGCCCTGCCCTTCGCGTACATCGCCGCGCTGACCGCGATGTTCGAGCTGGACGAGAACATCCACTGGGGGCGGCTGCTGCTGGTCACCATCTGCATGGTGGGGCTGCGGACGTTCGCGATGGCGGTCAACCGGATCATCGACCGCGAGATCGACGCCCGTAACCCGCGCACCGCGCACCGCGAGCTGGTCACCGGCGCGATGTCGGTGAAGCACGCGTGGACGGGCGCGCTCGTCGCGCTGGTCGTGTTCCTCGGCTCGGCGGCCCTGCTGAATCCCCTCTGCCTGGCCCTGGCACCCATCGCGGTGATCCCGATGGTGATCTATCCCTACGGCAAGCGGTTCACGAACTTCCCGCAGGCCATCCTCGGTCTCGCCCAGGCCATGGGCCCGGTCGGCGGCTGGCTCGCGATCTCCGGCGAGTGGTCCTGGGACGCGGTGATCCTCGGTCTCGCCGTCGGCATCTGGATCGGCGGCTTCGACCTGATCTACGCCTGCCAGGACATCGAGACCGACCGCGAGATCGGCGTCATGTCGGTCCCGGCCCGTTTCGGCATCCCGGCGTCGATCTGGGGCGCCCGCGTCTGCCACGCGATCACGACCGCCCTGCTGGCTTGGTACGGCGCGGCTACCGGCGCCGGCGCCTTCTTCTGGTTCGGCCTGCTGATCGTCGCGGGCGCGTTCCTGTACGAGCACTCGATCGTCCGGCCGCATGACCTGTCCCGCCTCAACCGGGCGTTCTTCAGCGTCAACGGGTTCATCGGGATCGCGTTGTTCGTGTGTGCGCTGCTGGATCTGCTGGTGCGGGGGCTCACCGTCTAAGCGGCGGCAAGCGGAGTCCTCGGGGTGGGCCTGCGGCGGAACGCGAACGCCGCTCCCACCCCCGCCGCCAACCCGATCAGGTGCGCCTGCCAGCTGACCCCCGACTGGGTCGGCGCCAGGCCGAACAGGATCGAGGTGCCCCAGACCGCGCCGACGAGCAGGCCTACGACGATGCCCAGCGGGCGGCGCTCGGCGAAACCGCTCACCAGCAGGAAGCCGAAGAGGCCGAAGATCAGGCCCGACGCGCCCGCCGTGTTCGTGTGGGCCGGGGATATCAGCCACACGCCGAGGCCGTCCGCGACGATGATCAGCGCGGACATCAGAAGGAACCGGCGGATGCCGCCCAGTGCCGCCAGGAATCCGAACACCAGCAGCGGGACGCTGTTCGCGGCGACATGCGCGAACCCGAAGTGGATGAACGCGGCCGGGACGATGTCGATCAGTTCGGACGGCTCGCGCGGGACGATCCCGAGGCTGTCGAGGGCGTGGCCGGACACCACGTCCACCACTTCGAGCAGCCACAACAGCGCGACCCAGCCCACCATCAGCTTGGCCGCGGCCTTCGCGCGGTCGCCCTGCGACCACTCCAACTCCGTACCGGACATGGCACCCCCCACGACTCACTCGTCCCCACAGAAGAACGCCCCGGCACCCTTGGCCGGTTCCCGCCCCGCGACGCCAGCTAGGCTCGGTGTCGTGAACCCAGTCAAGCCAGGAGAGACGCCGCGTACGCCTTGGATCGTAGGGGTGTCCGGCGCTTCCGGCACCCCATACGCGGCTGCCGTCCTGCGCGCGCTCCTCGACGCCGGCGAGAGCGTCGACCTCGTGGTGTCCCGCGCGTCCCGGCTCACGCTCCTCGACGAGACCGGGATCGCCTACCGGGACGCCCACTGGCAGGACGACCTGCGGGAATGGCTGGCCCGCGGCGCCGACGGCAAGCCCGGCACCTTCCAGCCCGCCATCGACACCGACGCCGTACGGCACTGGAGCGCGGGCGACCTGGCGGCGGGGCCGTCCTCGGGGTCGTACCCCTCGAAGGGGATGATCGTCGTGCCCGCGTCGACGGCCTGTGTCGCCGGGATCGCCCTCGGGCTGAGCAAGGACCTGTTGCAGCGGGCGGCGAGCGTCACCCTCAAGGAGCGGCGGAAGCTGGTGGTCGCCGTACGCGAGACGCCGTTGAACGGGCAGACGCTGCGGCACCTCGTGACCCTGGACGACCTGGGCGCGGCCGTGGTGCCCGCCTCGCCCGGGTTCTACGCCGGGGCCACCCACATCCAGGACCTGGTGGACTTCGTCGCCGGGCGGGTCCTGGACTCGGCGGGCGTCGAGCACGATCTGTACCGGCGCTGGAAGGGCGACCTCGGCGCCGGCTTCCGCACCACCGACACCGTCAACTGACGTACGGCACCCACGTATTCATCCATCCTCACCGGCATCACATTCTCGGCATCACATTCGTCGTCATCACCGGAAGGCAATCGATCGCATGGACGCGGTGGACAGGCAGCTCATCCAGGCCCTGAGAGAGAACGGCCGGGCCTCCTACGCGGAGCTGGGGCGCCTCGTCGGCCTGTCGGGACCCAGTGTCACCGACCGCATCAACCGGCTGGAGGCGGCCGGTGTCATCACCGGCTACCGCGCGACCGTCGACTCGGCCTCGCTCGGCCTCGGCGTCATCGCCCTGATCGGCATCTCGCTCTCCGACGCCGCCGACCACGAGGACGTGGCGCGCCGCATGAAGGACCTCGGCGAGATCGAGGACTGCTGGTTCATCGCGGGCGAGGACTCGTTCATGCTGAAGGTGCGGGCGCCCGACGTGGACGGCCTGGAGAAGACCATCCGGCGGTTGTCAGGGACCAAGGGCGTCTCCCGTACCCGTACCACCATCGTGCTCTCCACGAAGTGGGAGAACCGGGTCGGAGAGCTGCCCGAAGAGGCGTAGAGGTCTAGGCGTACCGTTGAGCGAGCTGTCTTAGGAAGAGGTATGGGCATGGATGTCGGGCTCAAGCGCGAGCTGGAGCAGAAGGTCCGCTCCGGTGAGCGGCTGTCCCGTGAGGACGGCATCGCGCTGTACGAGTCGGACGACCTGGCCTGGCTGGGTGGACTCGCGCACGAGGTGCGGACGCGGAAGAACGGCGATGTCGTCCACTTCAACGTCAACCGCCACCTGAACATGACCAACGTGTGCACCGCGTCCTGCGCCTACTGCTCGTTCCAGCGCAAGCCGGGCGAGAAGGACGCGTACACGATGCGCATCGAGGAGGCCGTCCGGCTCGCGAAGGCGATGCAGGGCGAGAACCTCACCGAGCTGCACATCGTCAACGGCCTGCACCCGAACCTCCCCTGGCGCTACTACCCCCGGTCGCTGAGCGAGCTGAAGAAGGCCCTCCCGGAGGTCTCCCTCAAGGCCTTCACGGCCACGGAGATCCACCACTTCGAGACCATCTCCGGGTTGAGCGCGAGCGAGATCCTCGACGAGCTCATCGACGCCGGCCTCGAATCGCTCACCGGCGGCGGCGCGGAGATCTTCGACTGGGAGGTCCGCCAGCACATCGTGGACCACCGCACGCACTGGGAGGACTGGTCCCGGATCCACCGCCTGGCGCACGAGAAGGGGCTCAAGACCCCGTGCACCATGCTCTACGGCCACATCGAGGAGCCGCGCCACCGCGTGGACCACGTGCTGCGGCTGCGGGAGCTCCAGGACGAGACCGGCGGGTTCCAGGTCTTCATCCCGCTGCGCTACCAGCACGACTTCGTGGACATGAAGGACGGGAAGGTCCGCAACCGCCTCCAGGCGCGGACGCAGATGGCCACCGGCGCGGAGGCTCTCAAGACCTTCGCGGTGTCCCGTCTCCTCTTCGACAACGTCCCGCACGTCAAGGTCTTCTGGGTCATGCACGGTGTCCAGACCGCCCAACTCGCCCTCCAGCACGGCGCGGACGACATGGACGGCTCGGTCGTCGAGTACAAGATCACGCACGACGCCGACAACTACGGCACCCCGAACAAGCTCACCCGCGACGACCTCCTCGACCTGATCCGCGACGCCGGTTTCCAGCCGGTCGAGCGGAACACGCGGTACGAGATCATCCGCGAGTACGACGGCCCGGACCCGGCGCGGCGCGAGTCCCCGCAGCCGATGCGGGTGTGACGACCACCTTCTGAAACGATCACGGCTCTCCGACATGTCACTGACTTTTGAACTGGACCCCGCGATAACGCCTGCCCTGCGCGAGGAGATCCTCACCCTCTGGGCGGACGTCTCCAACGCGGGGGGCTCGGTCGGTTTCGTCGCACCGGTGACGGTGGACGAGATACGGCCCGAACTGGTCCGGCACTTCGTCGCCATGGCGGAGGGCCGCACCCGGCTGCTGGTCGGCCGCGACGAGACGGGCACGGTCGCCGCGACCGTGTTCCTCGCGTTCAACACGCACCGCCTGATGCTGCACTGGCTGTGGCTCTACACGGTGATGATCCACCCCCGCCACCAGGGCAAGGGCTACGGCCGCGACCTCCTCGCCGCCGCCGAGCAGGCCGCCCGCGGCATCGACGGCATCGAGGCGATCCGCCTCACCTGCCGGGGCGGCCACGGCCTGGAGCGGTTCTACGGCTCCTGCGGCTACAAGGAGGTCGGGCGGGTGCCCGGCGCGATCCGGGTCGCCCCCGGGGACGATCGCGACGACATCTTCATGCTGTTGCCGCTGCTGTGACCCCCTTGCAAGATCCGTGCGGCACCGTGCTTCACTGATTGGTGCCCTTGTCCCGAATCGGAAGAGTGGATTGAGATGTTCCGCTACACACTGTGGCGCCTCGGAGTCTTCGCGGGCTGCCTCGGCGTCGTCTGGGGCCTCGTCTATCTCGGCGTCTTCCCGCGCGGCTTCGGTGAGTCCAACGGCATGTGGATCGTGCTGCTGGCGCTGGTGATCTCGGCGCCGATCAGCTTCGTGGTGCTGCGTGGGGTGCGGGACCGTGCCTCGGTGCAGATCGTCGAGCGGGTCGACCGGATGAAGGCCAACCTGGACGCCAACCGCAGCCAGGAGGACGAGACGGCGGACGCCGCTCAGCCGACGTCTCACCCGCAGGGCCAGACTTCCTAGTTCCTGGGCCCAACTACCCTTGCCCCCATGGGTGCCGTGAAGACCAAACGGATGCCGCGGGCGGTCCGTGAGCAGCAGATGCTCGACGCCGCCGTGCAGACCTTCGGGCAGCGCGGTTACATGGCCGCGTCGATGGACGAGATAGCCGAACTCGCGGGCGTCTCCAAGCCGTTGGTGTATCTCTACCTGAACTCGAAGGAAGACCTGTTCACCGCGTGCATCCGGCGCGAGGGCCAGTCGCTCACCGAGGCGGTACGGGCCGGCGTGGACACGGGGTCGCCCGCCGACCGCCAACTCTGGGACGGGCTGCGGGCGTTCTTCACGCACACCGCGCAACACCCGGACGGCTGGGCCGTGTTGCACCTCCAGTCCCGTACCCACGGCGAACCCTTCGCCGCCGAGGTGGCCGCGATGCGCGCCGAACTCGTCGCGTTTGTCACCGAGTTGATCGCGGTCGCGGCCCGCGAGGCGCACCGCGACCCGGATCTCCCCGAGCACGAGGTCGCCGGTCTGGCCGAGGCGTTGGTCGGCGCGGCCGAGTCCCTGGCGGCCTGGTCGAACGCGACCCCGGGCGTCACCGCCAAGCAGGCGGCGGCGACGCTGATGAACTTCGCGTGGGCGGGGCTGGGGCAGTTGATGGAGGGACGGCCGTGGACGCCGTAGCGCTCATCAGCTCGTAAAGATCATGCGGCTCATGCGGCTCATGCGGCTCATAAAGGGAGCGGTCGGACGAGGCCGTCCACATGCGTGCGCTCGCCGCTCCGCAGCTGGAAACGGCCACCTTCCGCCGCGTACTCCACCACTCCCGGCAACAGCACCGGCGCCCTGAACTCGGCCCGCACGTACGCCGATTCGGGTGTCCCATGCGCCGCGAGGCACCGGGCGGCCGTCCACATGCCGTGGGCGATCGCGCGAGGGAAGCCGAAGAGGCGGGCGGTGAGCGGGGAGAGGTGGATGGGGTTGCGGTCGCCGGACGCGGCACCGTAGCGCCGGCCGACGTCCTCGGCGAGGCGCCACGCGGCGACGGTGGGCAACGGCTTCCGGACTTCCCGTACTTCGCCCGCTTCCCGCTCTTCGGGCGCCCGCGCGTCGGTGCGGTGGTGCCGGGCGAGATACGTGCTCCGCGACTCCCAGACGAGCTTGCCCTCGCCCTTGTTGTCACCGCCCGCCCGCATCTCCGTCGTGACCGTCGCCTCCGTGCCACGCCGATGCGGGGCCAACTCCTCGACGTAGACGGTGAGTTCGTGGTCCCCTGTGGCCGGTACCGCCGCATGCCGGGTGATCTCCACCGACGTGTGGACCAGACCGAGGAGGGGGAGCGGGAAGGCCCGGCAGCTCATCAGGCGCATGGCGAGGGGGAAGCCGAGGACGTGGGGATACGTGATCGGGAGGGCGTCGTCGCCGGTGGCGAAGCCGCAGACGCGTTCGTAGGCGGCCAGTTTCGCCAGGTCGACGCGGACGCCGGGCAGGACCAGGCGGGTGCGGGGGAACCGGGCGTCGGGGCGGGGCCGTTTGAAGGGGGAGAGGATGGCGCCGCGGAGGAGGAGCGGGGTGAGTGCGGGGGTGTCGGTGAGAGGCGGATAGGGATTGGCCATGTCCCACTCCCGGGTGGCTTCCTGGGCGGCTCTTTTCGGCTTACTTCGCAGTAAGGTTACCGCAGGTAAGGCCAAGTGGGGCGAGCCGGGCGGTCCACGGCGGGCGCATGGCCGACGCAGAGGTGACGCAGGGCCGACGTATGGCTGACGTACGGCCGACAAAGCCGCGCGAACCCGCCGAGGTTGCACAGGCCCGGCTCCGTACCACCCCCGAACCCGCACGAAGCCCCCACGAGGGCCCCGTACGATCTTCGACCTAACCCGAGGTAACACCCCGGTCGCGGGCCGGGATGAACGCCTCGGTACGCACCATGCGTACCTAATGCAGCAGAGCGGTACAAGCTGCACGCCACAGGAGCTGCCATGTCCCTCGCCTATCCGTCCGGCTACGACTACGACGGCGTGCCCGTGCTCGTCGAGCCCGAGATCCGGCGGCTGGACGGCGTGGTGCGGGAGGTGTCCGTACCGCCGTTGGTGCCGCCGGCGACGCACGGCTCGCTCGCCGACCTGCCGTTCGAGAACGCGGCGGCGGCGCCGGAACACGTGGTCCTCAGCAGGCAGGACGAGGACGGGAATTGGCGTGATGTGACGGCGACGGAGTTCGCCGAGCAGGTGCAGGCCGTCGCCAAGGGGATGATCGCGGAGGGGCTCGCGCCGGGCGACCGGATCGCGGTCATGGCGCGGACGTCGTACGAGTGGACGCTCCTCGACTTCGCCGCGTGGGCGGCCGGTCTGGTGACCGTCCCGGTGTACCCGACGTCCTCGCTCTTCCAGATCCGGTGGATCCTCCAGGACTCGGGTGCGGTGGCGATGGCCGCCGAGACGGTGGCCCAGGCGGCGGCGCTCGGTCCGGAGACGCCGCGGCTGCCCGACCTGCGGCACATGTGGGTCTTCGAGAAGGGCCACCTGGACCGGCTGGCCGAGCTCGGCCGGACCGTCCCGGACCAGGAAGTCTCCGTACGGCGTGGGGTGTTGCTGCCCGACACGCTCGCCACCGTCATCTACACCTCCGGTACTACGGGCCGCCCCAAGGGCTGCGCGATCACCCACGGCAACTTCCTCGCGGAGATCGACAACGCGATCGAACTCCTCTACGGCGTCTTCAAGAACAAGGCGGACGAAGAGCCCTCCACACTCCTCTTCCTCCCGTACTCCCACGTCTTCGGCCGCATGGTCGCGGTCGCCTGCATCCGCGCCCGGGTCCGCCTCGGCCACGCCGCGAGCCTCAAGTCCGAAGACCTGCTTGCCGACCTGGCGAGTTTCCAGCCGACGTTCCTGCTGGCCATCCCGTACATGCTGGAGAAGGTCTTCAACAACGCGCGGGCGAAGGCCGAGAAGGGCGGCCGCGGCAAGGTCTTCGACCGCGCGACGAGCGTCGCCCGCCGCTACGGCGAGGCACTGGAGGCCCGCCAGTCCGGCAAGGGCCCGGGCCCGACCCGCCCGTTGAAGACCGCCCGCGCCTTCTACGACCCGCTGGTCTACCGCAAGATCCGCAACGCCCTTGGCGGCAAGCTCCGTTACGTCATCTGCGGCGGCTCCCCGCTGGGCCGCCGGCTCGCCGCGTTCTACGCCGGCGCGGGCATCGAGATCTTCGAGGGCTACGGCCTGACCGAGACGACGGCGGCGGCCACCTGCACGCCGCCGCTCAAACCCCGGCTGGGGACGGTCGGTTGGCCGATGCCGGGCACGCGCGTGCGCATCGCGTCGGACGGCGAGATCCTGCTCTCCGGCGGTCAGGTCTTCCGGGGTTACTGGGATCCGCACGGCGACGGGGTGATCCCCGCGTCCCAGGACGGCTGGTTCGCGACCGGCGACATCGGCCGCCTCGACGACGAGGGCTACCTCACCATCACCGGCCGCAAGAAGGAGATCCTGATCACCGCGGGCGGCAAGAACGTGGCCCCGGCCCCCCTGGAGAACTGGCTCCGCTCCCACCCGTTGATCGCCCAGTGCATGGTCGTAGGCGACCGCCGCCCCTACGTCGCCGCCCTCATCACCCTCGACCTCGAAGGCATCACCCACTGGCGCCAGATGAACGGCAAGCACCCGGTACCGGCCGAACTCCTGGTCAACGACGAGGAGTTGATCGGTGTCCTGCAGCGCGCCGTCGACGACGCCAACAAGCTGGTCTCCCGCCCCGAGTCCATCCGCCGCTTCAGCATCCTGCCGGTCGACTTCACGGAGGCGGCGGGCCATCTGACGCCGTCGATGAAGCTGCGACGGGAGTTCGTCATGCAGGAGTTCGCGAAGGACATCGAGGGGCTGTACGCCAACTAGGTTCCGGGCGGAGGGGCGTTGGTCCGTTCCGGTGACGTACCCCGTGAACGCATCTGATCAGCGGGCGGCCGGTGATGTCATCTTCGCCATGAAGAGGATCATGACGCTCGCCGCTGCCATGACGTTCGCCGCCTCGCTGCTGTCGGGGACCGCCGGTGCCGCTCCGTTGCCCGGGGAGACACACCCCTGGGACAAGCGGGCCAAGTGCCAGACGGACGACCCGGACAACAGGCACATCGTCGCCCGGTACGGGAACTCGGAGCTGGGCTGGCACCACTTCACCAACCGTCACAACATCAAGAAGTGCTCCACCCTGTACGCGGCCTTGCACGGCGAGGTGGACCGGGACGACCATCATGGCCATCTGGAGTACGACGCCGTCGAGGTCGAGACGGGCGTGTTGAGGCCGCGGCAGGTGAGGATCACCGTCGTGGTGCAGTACACGCGCAAGACCACGGACGGGAAATACGATGCCGGTCGCGGTCAGAAGATCGGCGTCATCACCGCGTACTGCCACAACCAGCAGGGAAACAAGTGTCCGGCATGGGCCAAGCTGTGAACTCTCCCGAACCGGGTGCCGAGCAGGCCGCCACGGGTCGGCTGCTCGATGTCGTCCGCTCTCTCGTCACCACGCACGTGCCGTGGAAGCCGCTGTTCATCGGCGCGGTGATCACAGGCGACGACCGCATGCGCCTCTATTTCCGTTCACCCGAGCGGGACCGCACCTACGGCGTGGACGTGCTGATCAGTCATACGGGCCCGGGCCTGCTCGGCGCGATGGTGTCCCCGGCGTTCCTCGCGAACGAGCAGCTGCACCAGCCGTCCGACGATCCGCACTGCGATGTGATCGTGGATCTCACCGATTACTGACGCTCGCCCGCCTCGTCGGGCCGGAGCGGCCCACTCGGCCGCCGTGCGCCCTGTCAACTCGTCAACTCGTCAACTCGTCAACTCGTCTTGAGCATTCCGCCGTCGATGACGAGGTCGGAGCCGACGATGTTGGAGGCCTTGCCGGAGACGAGGAAGGCCACGAGTGCCGCGACCTCCTCCGGTTCGGTGAGCCGGCGCGAGGCGATTCCGAACCGGTCCGGGAGAGCGGCCGGCAGTTCCTCGTGCGATACGCCCTGCGCGGCCGCGACCCTCGCGCCCACCAGGTCGGCGCCGCGCCAGGTACCGGTACCGACGACACCCGGTGACACCGTGTTGACGCGGACTCCGCGCGGTCCGAATTCCTCGCTGATCCGCTTGCCGAAGGCGGTGAGCGCGGCCTTTGCCTCGCTGTAGGCGATGGGCCCGATCGCCGGGAGACGCGCGTTGATCGAGGAGATGTTCACGATCGCACCGCGCCGGTCGAGGAGGCTCGGCAGTGCGGCGCGGGTCGTCCAGACGGCGCTGAACAGGTTGATGTCGAGGGAGTGACGCCACTGACCGTCGGTGGTGTCGAGGAACCCGCCCAGCGCCAGCCGGTCGATGTCACCGCCGCCGACGTTGTTGACCAGAATGTCGATGCCGCCGAGTTCCTCGAGCGCGGTGTCCACGAGTGCCGTCGCGCCGTCCGGGGAGCTCAGGTCCACGGGGACGGTGGCGACCGCGGCCTTCCTGAGTTCGTCGGTGATCGTACGGGCGGCTCCCACGACCCGTGCGCCCTCGGCGGCCAGAGTCTCCGCGATGGCCAGGCCGATGCCACGGCTCGCCCCCGTGACGACCGCGGTCTTGCCGGCCAGTTCGAGATTCGTCGGTCTCTCCTTTTTGAACGGCAGGTCAAAAATCAAGGCATGCGGAAAGCCGCCGGTGCGGCCGACCGGTCAGAGGGTGGTCAGCGCCACGTCGATGATCCGGTGCAGGGTGCGGACGTCGTTGGTCTTGGTCAGGATGCGCAGGCCGGCGCTGGTGCTGAACAGGAACTCGGCCGTCGCTCGCGCATCGATGCCGGGGCCGACGTCGCCGTCACGGCGACCCTGGTCGATGCGGGCTGCCAGGACGGCGACGATGCTCTCCTCGATGGCGCGCAGTCGGGTCCGGCCCGGCGGGAGATGCTCGGCCTGGACGCGAGTAACGTCGTCGGACTGCTCGTCGGGGACGAGATCCTCCACGCGCTCACCCTCGGGGAGCGCGCAACGCCGCACGGGCTGTTGGTGCGCGCGGTCGGCGCCGATCACCCCGAGTGGGACGCGACCGAGCCGCATCACGAACCGGCCCCTCCCTGCGACTGAAGAGCGCGTGGCGCCGGTGGTTCAGAGGCATGCAGTCAGCTCACGCGGCGGAGGAGAGTCGGCGGGGCGCCGGGCCGCTCCGCGATGCCGTGGATCTCTTCACGGGTCAGGTTCGGAGCCGCACAGATGATGCCGGTCGCGGCCATCACGGGCGACGACCGCATCCGCCTCCACTTCCGTTCACCCGGCTCCTCGCGAACGGGCAACCGCACCAGCCGTCCGACGATCCGCTCCGCGCTGTGACCGTGGACCTCACCGGCTGCTGACGGCCGTGCCGCACCTGTCCCCTGGTTATTGACTTCACAAGACCCCCGCGCGACATTCCCAGCCCATCTCCCCGTCGGGCTGGAGCGGCCATGACCACGAGCGCGGACGGACAGGTACAACTCCCCGGTAGAAGACGTGTGTTGGCCGGTGGTGCGGTTGCGGCGCTCGGTGTCGTCGCCGGGGTGCGGGACTCGGCCCGTGCCGCCGATCTGCCCCTCCTCGGTACCTACGACGTCGTTGTGATCGGCGCGGGGGCGGCCGGGATGACGGCCGCGTTGACCGCCGCGCGGCAGGGGCTGAGCTGTGTGGTGGTGGAGAAGGCGCCGACGTTCGGGGGATCGGCGGCCCGTTCGGGGGCGGGGATCTGGATCCCCAACAACCCGGTGATCCTGGCGGCCGGAGTCCCCGACACCCCCGCCAAAGCAGCCACCTACCTCTCCGCGGTCGTCGGCGCCGACGTCCCCGCCGACCGCCAGCAGTCCTTCCTCGCCCACGGCCCCGCGATGATCTCCTTCGTGATGGCGAACAGCCCGCTGCGCTTCCGCTGGATGGAGGGATACAGCGACTACTACCCGGAGTTGCCGGGAGGTCTCCCCAACGGCCGTTCCATAGAACCCGATCAGCTCGACGGCAACATCCTCGGCACCGAACTCGCCCACCTCAACCCGCCCTACCTGGCGGTCCCTTCGGGCATGGTCGTCTTCAGCGCCGACTACAAGTGGCTCGACCTGGCCGCGGTGAGCGTGAAGGGCGCGGCCGTCGCGACCGAGTGCCTGGCCCGGGGGACGAAGGCGGCGCTGCTCGGCCAGAAGCCGCTCACCATGGGCCAGTCCCTCGCCGCCGGCCTGCGCGCGGGGCTGCAGTCCGCGCAGGTGCCGGTGTGGCTCAACACCCCGCTCACCGACCTGTACTTGGAGGGCGGTGTCGTCACCGGCGCGGTCGTCACGCGCGCCGGAGCCGCCGGGCTGGTGCGTGCCCGGCGCGGGGTGGTGGTCGGCTCCGGGGGCTTCGAGCACAACGCGGCGATGCGTGCCCAGTACCAGCGCCGGCCCATCGGCACGGACTGGACGGTGGGCGCGAAGGAGAACACCGGCGACGGCATTCAGGCGGGCCAACGCGCGGGCGCGGCACTGGCGTTGATGGACGACGCCTGGTGGGGCCCGGCCATCCCGCTCCCCGGCGACCCGTACTTCTGCCTCGCCGAACGCACCCTCCCCGGCGGCCTGTTGGTCAACCAGGCCGGTTCCCGCTTCGTCAACGAGGCCGCGCCGTACAGCGATGTCGTACACACGATGTACGACCGCAATCCCGCCGCCCCCGACATTCCGGCCTGGCTGATCGTCGACCAGAACTACCGCAACCGGTACCTGTTCCGGGACGTGTTGCCGACGTTCACGTTCCCCGACGACTGGTACAGCTCGGGCGCGGCGTACAAGGCGTGGACGCTGGACGCGCTCGCCACGTCGATCGGGGTCCCGGCGGCGGCCCTGCGCTCCACGGTGAGCCGCTTCAACTCCCTTGCGGCGAACGGCAAGGACACGGACTTCGGGCGCGGCGACAGCACGTACGACCACTACTACACGGACCCGGCCGTCCTCCCCAACTCCTGCCTGGCTCCCCTGTGGTTGGCCCCGTACTACGCCTTCCGCATCGTCCCCGGCGACCTCGGCACGAAGGGCGGCATGCGCACGGACGCACGGGCTCGGGTGTTGCGGGCGGACGGTTCGGTGATCCCCGGTCTGTACGCGGCCGGGAACGCGAGCGCGGCGGTGATGGGCCACAGCTACGCGGGCGCGGGCTCGACGATCGGTCCGGCGATGACGTTCGGGTATGTGGCGGCGATGGATCTGGCGGGGGCGTTGTAGTCGGCGGGCCGCAGCGGTCGTAGGGCTGCGGGTTCGGCCTGGTCATCACCCGGTCAAGGGATGGCCAGGCCGGGATCAAGCGGCCGTATGCATTGCGCATGCAACGGGTCGGTAGGGCTGACATAGCCGGATTTGGGCCCTCGGTCGGTGGCTACTGTGTTGGCGCGAACACGTCCACAGCGACCACGACGACTTACGGGGAAGAGGAGACGGCGGTGGGGGAGCCGAACCGTTCACGCCTTCTTGACTACACGCAGGGGCCCGCGGCGGCGGGGGTGCCCGAGGCGCGTCGGTCGAGTCTGCTCGACTATGCGGAGGCGGGGCCGCGGGTTCACGCGGCGCCGGACGGGCGGCCGGGGCCCAAGCCTGGTGTTCCGCCGTACGAGACGGCCGTATTCGTGCCCGCGCATCCCCGGTACGTCGACACGACGTACGACGACGGCCGTCCGGTCCGCGTGCCGTTCATCGCGTATGAACTCTTCGCGCACCCCACCGACGTGACCGGGACCGTGGCCTTCGCCTTCACGACCCTGGAGAAGCTGGTCACCGCGCTCGGTGACGCCCAGCCGTGGGTCGCCACCTCCCTCGGGCCGCTGGCCGAAGGCGTGGGCGAGCAGGGAGTCACCGTGCTGCTCGACCCGCGGGTGGCTCCCGGACGGCCCAACTGGCAGTTGGCCGATCTGGCCGCCTACGCGCGGGAGGTGCGCTGATGTCGGCCGACTTCAAAGCGGTCATGAGCGACCTGACCTCGATGGCCACCACGTTCCACGACCAGGCCACGGACTATCGGAAGCTGCACGACCAGGTGGCCCCGCCCGTGGTGAGTGGTGGGGACTCCGCCCTCGACCACGCCATCAAGGAGGTCGCCGATCTCATCGTCGCCCTCCACATCGGCTTCGCCGACCGACTGGACGACCGGGGCGACAAGGTCGCGTACGCCCGCGACTCCTTCCACCGGCACGACATCGACGTCCACGGCGTGTTCGACGACCTGATGGTGGGAGAGGGCTGATGGGCGACAGCTGGGTCGGCGGCGACATCGGCGGACTCCGCACGATGGCCACGACGTACAAGAACGCCAAGGACAAGCTCGACGACGTCATCAGTCCCCTGACCCGCGCTGTGGACGCCCTGGTCGACGACGCGGGCTGGAAGGGCGAGTCGGCGGAGTCCTTCCGTGCCACGTACACCGAGGACGCCGTGACCGCCGGTGCCTTCGCAGCCCTCGTCCACGAGGCGGGCGACATTCTGGACACCCTCGCCGACGCGCTCTCCACCTGCGAGACGGCCCTGCAGAACGCCGAGCACGTGGCGACGAAGAAGGGCGTGTCGACGGGGGACAGGGGTGTCCCGCTGCCGACGGTCACCTCGAATCCGCCCGGCGCGGACGAGCAGAAGACGCTCTCCGCGATGAGCGAGTACGACACCGTGCGCAAGGAAGTCCTTCACACGGCGCAGAAGGCACGGCTGGTGGCGGCGGACCAGTTGCAGGCGCTGTACGCGGAGGTGACCGGCAAGGCGGAGGTCGCCGCCGGCGACAAGATCACCGTCGTCGACTATCTGCGCGGTCTGTACGCCTTCGACGCCGAGGACGCGCGGGTCGACGGCGCCAAGGCCCGCACGAAGATCGACGACGCCAAGGCCGAGGAGCGGGCGGCCAAGAAGGAACTGCGCTCCGAACGCAAGGCGTTCCAGAAGGCCGGCCGCTCGCTCCCCAAGGACTTTCCCGCCAAGGGCACCTACGCCGACGCCGTCGCCAGGGTCCAGTCCCTGGAGGAGGACATGGCCCGCGCCGACTACGGCAGTACCAAGCTGCCCTACGACCGTGCCCTGAACGTCAAGCTGGCCGATGCGGCAGACGCGCTGCGCGCGGGCGAGAGCCTCGACAAGCTGCCGGACTTCCTCAAGGAGGTCCCAGTACTGGATGTCGCCGCGGCCGGTGCCTGCGGGTTGCTGGAGGCTTCCGAAGACCATGACAAGGGCTGGTCCTGGCAGCATTCCGTGGCGGTGGACGGGGGTGCCAACGTCGGTGGCCTGGTGGTCGGTGCGGCGGCCACCGCAGCCGTGGTGGCCGCCCTGCCCGTCGAGCTCCCCACGCTCGCGGTCGCCGCAGGCGGTGGCCTTGTGGTGATCGGAGCGACCGGCCTCATCGACCACTCCCTGCACGAGCACTGGAGTGAGGACATCCACGACCACGGTGTGGTCGGCGGAGTGCTGCACGGCACCGGAAACGTCCTGTCCAAGACGGGGCAGGACTTCGAACGACTGGGAAAGGACGTGTGGCATGGGGTCACAAGCCTCTTCTGACGTCCCCGCTTCCCGGACACCCGCCAAGATCCCGGCCCTGCCGGGGCTCGGCACCACCTGGTACGAGCGTGGGGCGCGCTACTGGCTGCGGCGGGTGCGCACAGCCGTACTCCTGCTGATCGTCATGGCCTTCCTGTGCTTTGCCGCGATCAGTCTCTATCGGGGCTTCCGGACGGTGCTGCCACCGAGCGCGCGCACGGTGTGGGACTGGGCACAGGTGATCGCTTCGTGCGGGGCCCCGATCTGGGGTTGGGTGGTGCAGCGTCGGAGTCATCACAGGGACCTCCAGGACCCGCCCGCCCCGGACGAGTTCCGCAGCCGTAAGCGCGACGAGACCCGCCGTTCCACGGGCCTGGCCCTCGCAGGCCGCGTAGGAGTACTCATCGCGGCACCCGTCATGCCGGCGCTCGCCGCGTGGGGCGTCGGCTGGTGCGCCGCCATGCTCACCGTCCGCGAATACCCCAGCGAGGTCGGCGCCCGCCGCTGGCTGCGGGAGCACCCGTCGGGAACATGATCCCCTCCGACATCCCGAAGCTGCCCGGGCTCGGTACCACCTGGTACGAGCGCGGCACGGGCTACTGGCTGCGCCGGGCTTCCGGAGCCCTCCTCTGGTTCGTCGTGCCGGCCTTCTTCTGCTACATCGCGCTCGTCCTCCACGGCAGCTTCCGCACCGGCCTGCCGGCGACCGTGCGCACGGTGTGGGACTGGGCGCAGGTGGTCCTGTCCTTCGTCGCCCTGGTGTGGGGATGGCGGATGCAGCGCCGGGACCACCACAGGAAACTGCTCGACCCGCCCTCACCGGACCAGGCCCGGCAGGCCAAACGGGACGAGACCCGCCGCTCCACCGGGCTGGCCGTCGCGGGCCGCGCCCTCTGGCTGGTCGCGGCACCGGTCGCCCCGGCGCTCGCGGCGGGCTGCGTCGGCTGGGTTGCCGCCGCGTTCGCGGTCCGCGAGTACCCGAGCGAGGTCGGCGCCCGCCGAGCCCTAGAGAGTGCCCACCAGCTTTCGGGCGGTCAGAAACGCCTGCGCTGACGACTCCCCGAGCTCCTCTTCCGCCTCCCGCACGGTCCGTGACCGCAGCCTGAACCCCGCCGCCTCCAGCAACTCGGCCATCGCCTCCGGTCGCCGGCGTTCGAAGTCGAGGGTCACCGGGTGACCGAAGGGCCGGTCGAGGGTGAGGGGCTGGTCACCGGACTGGAACGCGAGCAGCAGATACCCGCCCGGTGCGAGGATCCGGTGGAACTCGGCGAAGAGGTACGGGAGTTGGTCCACAGGCGTGTGGATGGACGAGTACCAGGAAACGGCCCCCGCCAGCGTCCCGTCGGGGATGTCCAGCTCCAGCATCGACCCCTGCCGGAAGCGAAGCCCCGGGTTCTCGCGACGCGCGATCGCGAGCATCGACTCGGACAGGTCGAGGCCGAAGACGTCCAGCCCCTGCGCGGCGAAGAACGCCGTGGACCGCCCGGGCCCGCAACCGAGGTCGGCCACCTGCCCACCCTCGCCCTGACTGGTCCCGCCCCGGCTCACCAAGTCGGCGAAGCCCGCCATCACCGTCCAGTCCCGCGGCTTGGCGCTGCGTTCCCCGGCGAAATGGTCGGCGTAGTCCTCGGCGATGGCGTCGTAGAAGATCCGGGTACTGCTCACGAAGTCGGCTTCGGCGGATGTGGAGGACGTCGATGTCATGACCGGGCACCTTATCGACCCCCGCTGACACCCGCGCCCCGTCTTTTGCTTCTGGGGGCGCGGGGAACTGCGCGACCAGCCCCCACCGGACCCGCACCCGAAGACCACTCACACACCCCACCCCCCACCCCGCCCAACCGCCGGAGGCAAAGGCAGGAGCCCCGTCGCCTTGCGGCGCGGGGCTCCTTGGGTCTTGCTTATCTGTTCCGGATCAAAGCACCAGGCTCCGAGACCGAAGGACTGCGATCAGGTGACTCAGACGGGGGTGACGTTCTCCGCCTGCGGGCCCTTCGGGCCCTGGGTCACGTCGAAGGAGACCTGCTGGTTCTCCTCCAGCGAGCGGAAGCCGCTCGCGTTGATCGCGGAGTAGTGAACGAAGACGTCGGGGCCTCCGCCTTCTTGGGCGATGAAGCCAAAGCCCTTTTCGGCGTTGAACCACTTCACGGTTCCGGTAGCCATAAGCCCTCCTTGGGCCCAAAGGGTTGCCCTGCTCCAGAACCCTGCTAAGTGTGAAAACAAAGTCCCGCACTACTGCATACGTCTGAAAACGACTAGAGCCCGCGGTTACATGCTCCGCAGGCTCTGTACTGCAAGGGAAACCAAACTGCAACTTGCGGCGAGCCTAGCACGCGGGCAGCCGAAAGCAATAGAGGCCAAGATCACATCACCCGGACGTTTGAAGATCGCCAAAGGCTTGACTGTGGGGCCGAAGTATGGAGCGTACCGCATGAGGTCTAGCCTCACGTTGTGGACAATTCTCGCACCCGGCCGCGCGTCGGCCACATCCAGTTCCTGAACTGCCTGCCCCTGTACTGGGGGCTCGCGAGAACAGGCACGCTTCTCGACTTCGAGCTCACCAAGGACACCCCGGAGAAGCTCAGCGAGCAGCTGGTGCAGGGCGATCTCGACATCGGGCCCATCACGCTCGTCGAGTTCCTCCGCAACGCGGACGACCTGGTCGCCTTCCCCGACATCGCCGTCGGCTGCGACGGCCCGGTGATGTCCTGCGTGATCGTCTCGCAGGTCCCGCTGGACCAGCTGGACGGCCGCCGGGTCGCCCTCGGCTCGACCTCGCGGACCTCCGTACGCCTCGCGCAGCTCCTCCTCGCCGAGCGCTACGGCGTCCAGCCCGACTACTACACCTGCCCGCCCGACCTCAGCCTGATGATGCAGGAGGCCGACGCCGCCGTCCTCATCGGTGACGCCGCCCTGCGCGCCAACCTGCTCGACGGGCCCCGCTTCGGCCTGGAGGTGCACGACCTCGGCACGCTCTGGAAGGAGTGGACCGGGCTGCCGTTCGTCTTCGCCGTGTGGGCCGCCCGCCGCGACTACCTGGAGCGCGAACCGGTCATCACCCGCAAGGTCCACGAGGCCTTCCTCGCCTCCCGCAACCTCTCCCTCGAAGAGGTCGGCAAGGTCGCCGAACAGGCCGCCCGCTGGGAGGAGTTCGACGAGGAGGTGCTGGAGCGGTACTTCACCACCCTCGACTTCCGCTTCGGCGCCCACCAGTTGGCCGCGGTCGCCGAGTTCGCCCGCCGAGTCGGTCCCACGACGGGTTTCCCGGCGGACGTGAACGTGGATCTGCTCCAGCCGTAATCACCGGCGGGGTGTGCGCACTACCCTGCTGGAAGTCGTACGGGGGAGGGGTGGACGGCATGCAGCCGCTCGGAGACGACGAACCCACGGTCGTGGGGCCCTACCGGCTGCTCGGCCGGCTCGGCTCCGGCGGGATGGGCCGGGTCTATCTCGGACGCAGCGCGGGCGGCCGTACGGTCGCGGTCAAGATCGTGCATCCGCACTTCGCGCTCGACGAGGAGTTCCGCGCCCGTTTCCGCCGCGAGGTCGACGCCGCGCGCCGGGTGGGCGGTGCGTGGACAGCCCCTGTGCTGGACGCCGACCCGGAGGCCGCAGTGCCGTGGGTCGCCACGGCCTACGCCGCCGGGCCCTCCCTCTCCGCCGCCGTCGCGGACGGCGGGCCGCTGCCCACGGCCACCGTACGGGCGCTGGGTGCGGGGCTGGCCGAAGCACTCACGGCGGTCCATGAGTTGGGGCTCGTGCACCGGGACGTGAAGCCGTCCAACGTGCTTCTCACCCTCGACGGGCCGTTGTTGATCGACTTCGGGATCGCCCGCGCGACGGACGGTACCGCCTCCCTCACCTCCACCGGCGTCTCCGTCGGGTCGCCGGGCTACATGGCCCCCGAGCAGATCCTCGGCAAGGGCGCGACGGGCGCGTCGGATGTCTTCTCGCTGGGTGCGGTGCTCGTGTACGCGGCCACGGGCACATCCCCCTTCCCCGGTGACTCCTCCGCCGCGCTCCTCTACAAGGTCGTCCACGAGGAGCCCCAACTCGGCGAGATGGACGGGGACTTGCGGGAGCTGGCGAGTGCCTGTCTGGCCAAGGACCCCGCCGCGCGGCCGACTCCGGGCGAGGTGGCGCGGTGGCTCGCTCCGGACGGGGCCGCTCGGCTGGTGGCCGGGGGGTGGCTGCCGGGGGCATTGGTCGAGCAGGTCAGCCGAAGTGCCGTACAGCTGTTGAATCTTGAGGTGGCGGGGGTTGCCGAAGGGGTGCCCTCGGGGCCGGTCGGGTTCAGCAGCCCCTCTGTGGGAGCAGGGGGCGGGGCCTTCGGGCCGGCGCCGGTGATGCCCAAGTCACCTGCGGGGCCAACCGGGTTCGTACCCGAACCGCGTGACGCGCTCCCGTACGACACCGTCCCGCCGGCCTCCGGTCATCGCCCCGGGAAGGTCTCCGTCTCCGTCGCGGCCACGGCGGCCCCGGGTCCCAACGGGCGTGGGCGCAGGGTCGGTTGCGCGGTGGTGCTCTCCGTCGCCGCGGCGCTGGCGCTGGTGACGCTCGTGCCGGTGTGGCTGTACTGGCTCCAGCCGGACGACAAGGGCAACGACTCGTCGGCGGGCGCGATCCCGACCTCCTCCTCCACTTCCTCTGCTTCCGCTACGGCGACCAGCGCGCCGAGTGCGGGCGCGAGCGGGCCGCTCCAGTCCGTCCCCGACTCCTACCTCGGCACCTGGCAGGGCGAGGGCACCGCGCTCGGCGGCACGCTCGCCGACGGGACCTTCCGGATCACGATCGCCAAGGTGGGCGTGGGACAGCGCTTGGGCATCCTGCGCCAGACCGATCAACTCGGCGGAGTCTGCGACGACGTACTCACCCTGAAGCAGGTGACGAAGACCCAGCTCGTCGCCTCGGCCGCCGGCGCGCAGTCGAACCGTGACGTCTGCAACCAGGACGCCCACACCGTCACCCTCACCCCCACCGGCGACGACCTCAAGTACGCCTCGGACAGTTCCGCAGAGGGCTCCCCGACCGCGCGGCTGTCCAAGGTCAAGTAGGCGTCGGGGCCGTCGAGTGGACTACGACCAGCTGCTGATCGCCATCGCGGGGGTGTGGGGCGCGGGCGCCGGGGCGCTGGTGGCGCGGGTCGGCCGGCGCGGTGTCGGTACCGCTCTCCTTGTCGTGCTGGTGTGTGTCGCCCTGGCCGCCGCCACCGGTACGCGGCCCGAACTGGCGGTGTGGCTGCTGCTCGCGCCCGTCGCGGTGGCGGTGCCGAGTGCGGGGCTTCCCCTCGCGGGTGTTGCCCTCGCTCTCCTCGGTCTCGTCAGCTTCGTGCCCGAGCACGCCGGGCACTGGACGACCGCGCTGCTCGGCGGCCTCGCGCTCGGCGCCGGGTACTTCGGGCTGAGCCGTATCGACTCCGGAGGCGGCGGGGGCGGCGGTGGTGGTCTGGGCATCGGGGAGGTGAAGCTCGCGGTCGGGGCCGGGGTCGTGCTCGGGTGGTACGGGTGGCCGACGGTGATGGTGGGCGCGTTCGCGGGGTTTCTGATCAGGGCGGTCTACGGGGTGTTCGCGGCCCGGGGACGGCGGGACGGCCGGGGGATCGTCGTCCCCTTTGGGCCGTTTCTGCTCGCCGGTGCTTTCCTCGGGCTGCTGGTCGGCGCGTTCACGGCCTGAGGTGCCTGAGGTCCGGGCGGGAAAACCGCTGGCGTAGGCTGGCAAGGTCCGTCAGCACCACCTGCCTGTCCGCAACCCTTGACGAAAGGGACCTCCCGGTGACCGAGAAGGCCGAGCTTCAGTCCGTCCTCGACCGTGCCGCCGAGGGCGGGCGCATCACCCCCGAAGAGGCGCTCGACCTCTACCGCGACGCCCCGCTGCACGCGCTCGGCGCCGCCGCCGACGCCGTACGCAAGCGGCGGTACGCGGGTACGGAGCACATCGCGACGTACATCATCGAGCGGAACATCAACTACACGAACGTGTGCGTCACGGCGTGCAAGTTCTGCGCCTTCTACGCCGCGCCCAAGGACACCGCGAAGGGCTGGACGCGGGACCTCGACGACATCCTGCGCCGGTGCGCGGAGACCGTCGAACTCGGCGGCACGCAGATCATGTTCCAGGGCGGACACCACCCGGACTTCGGCGTCGAGTACTACGAGAAGCACTTCGCCGCGATCAAGGGCGCGTACCCCCAGCTGGTCATCCACTCCCTCGGCGCGTCCGAGGTCGAGCACATGGCCCGGATCAGCGGGGTGTCGGTCGAGGAGGCCATCACCCGCATCCACGAGGCCGGGCTCGACTCCTTCGCCGGCGCCGGCGCGGAGCTGCTCCCCGCGCGCCCCCGCAAGGCGATCGCGCCCCTCAAGGAGTCCGGCGAGCGCTGGCTGGAGATCATGGAGGCGGCGCACAACCTGGGCGTCGAGTCCACGTCGACGATGCTCATGGGCACCGGCGAGACCAACGCCGAGCGCATCGAGCACCTGCGGATGATCCGCGACGTACAGGACCGCACGGGCGGCTTCCGGGCCTTCATCCCGTACACCTACCAGCCCGAGAACAACCACCTGAAGGGCCGCACGCAGGCCACGCTCTTCGAGTACCTGCGCATGATCGCCATCGCGCGCCTCTTCATGGACAACGTCGCCCACATCCAGGGCAGTTGGCTCACGACGGGCAAGGAGGTCGGCCAACTGTCGCTCCATTACGGCGCGGACGACCTCGGCTCGATCATGCTGGAGGAGAACGTCGTCTCCTCGGCCGGCGCCAAGCACCGCTCCAACCGCATGGAGATCATCGACCTCATCCGCAAGGCGGGCCGCGTCCCCGCCCAGCGGACCACGACGTACGAGCACATCGTCGTCCACGACGACCCGGCGAACGACCCGGTCGACGAGCGCGTCATGTCCCACATCTCGTCGACGGCGATCGAAGGCGGCACGGCCCACCCGGAGTTGAAGCTCCTGTCCGCCAACTAGGCCTGTTGTGCTGACGATTCACACGGCGGACGAGGGCGGCGCCGTCGCCGTCGAGGGCGCCCGGGTCGTGGGCGTCGGGACCCTGGCGGAGGTCCAGGACCGCTTTCCCGGCGCCCGGGTGCGGACTTGGCCCGGCGCCCTGGGCCCGGCCCGCATCCACGAGGGCCCCCTCCCGGACGCCCCGAGCCCACGGGAGCGGATCCACGCCGTACTGAAAACGGGCGCGACCGCCGTCCTGGCACAACACGTCGACTCACCCGAACTCCGGGCGGCGGCGGACCGGAACGGCGTGATGATCCTCCCCGGCCCACGTCCCACAGCCCTTGCCGACCTGGGCCGAGCCGACCTCGCCGTATTCGACGAGGCCGGCACCTGCATCGCAACGGTGTGTGCGGGTCGGCTAGTTCACAGACGCCGCTAGGGACAGGTTTTCAGGGGCGCGGGGCTGTGCCATCCTGCGGCTCCTCCGTAAGCGCCGCGCAGGCCAACGCCCTTCTTTTCAGGGGCTCGGGGAACTGCGCGACCAGCCACAACGGACCGTAGGTCGGCGAACAACCAGTCACCCGGCAAACGCTTCCCCGAACGCCCCCGCGGACTGAGTCACCCCACTGCAGTCCGTAGCCGCGTCATCATCCGAACTCTCGCTCTCACACTGCTGATCCCGGAACGTCGACCACATCGACACCCACGCGATCTTCTTCGACTCGGCGAACGTCCGCACCTGCGCCGCATCCGAGAGGGAGAACGTCTCCCCGGAGACGTCGTTCACCCCGATCATCGACGTGAGCGCCATCCCCTGCCAGGCCCCGGCGTCCGACAACCCGAAGACCTTCTTCAGCTGCGTGTGCGTGGCCGTGGCCGACGTGATCGCGTAGTCGCCCATGTCCGCGGTGTACGACTCGCCGTAGTTCATCGTCATGATGTTCACCGTGGAGACCTCGACCGCGTTGTCGTTGGCGGACTCCAGCAGCGCCAGGCTGTCGGAGTCGAGGCCGGACGGCATCACGGGCAGGGTGAAGGAGACCTTGAGGTCGCTGCGTTCCTTCTGGAGCAGGGCTATCGCCTTGGAACGCAGGGCGACCGACGTCGAGTCGGTGAGCGCGTCGCCCTCGATGTCGAAGTCGGCCTGGGTGGAGCCCGCCGCGTCCAGCGCCTCGCCGTAGACCTTCGCGAGCGCGGACGCACTCGTACAGGTCTCCGCCAACTCCTTGCCGGACGCCCCGCCGAAGGAGACCCGAACCGTGGCCCCGGAGGTCTTCAGCGCCGAAATCCTGGACTCCACGGCCGAGTTGTCGATCGCGGTCGTACCGTTCCACTCCGGCGTGCAGCTGCTGCCCTTGGCGATGGCGAAGGAGAGGTTGTACGTCGACGGGGACCCCGAACTGTCCATGTCCGCGGCCGTCGTGACGCTGACGTACGGGGCGTAGGCCGTGCTCGACGACGAGCCCGACGAGGCGGACGACGAAGGCGTCGACGACGGTGTGGACGTGGCGCTCTCCGTCCCTCCGGAGGACGAGTCAGACGAGTCACCGGAGCTGGAGGAGCACCCGGTGACCGCGAGGGCAAACAAGCAGGTGAGCCCGGCCGCCGGTTTCAGGAAACTCCTCATATGAGCATGCACCCTTTCCGTCTCGGGACGGTGATTTCTGTCTCAGGATGGAAACAGAGTCGGTTTCCGAAGGCTAAATGAAGCACACGGGGCTGTGTCTCGCGAAGTCGGAAAGAACATAGGGTACTCACGGGTATCGGCACACGAAACGGTCAAGCCGGGCGGCGAAGCGGAAAATTGGGGACACTACTGACACCGGCCGCTCATAAGGCTTTTCCTGGGTTCTCTAAGGGAAGACACAGGTTCCGCCTTTTTTCTTGGCGGGCTCACAAGAGAAACAGAGTTTTGGTCACATAAAGGCGGCCTAATGTCTGGGGAATGCAATCCGAGTCCGCCATCGATAACCGCGCCTCTGCGCGGGGTCGCCGCCGCAAAGCCGGCAACGGGTCCGCCGAAGGCCCCGTGTTCGTTGACAACTCCGGCCGCCGGTCAAAGGTGCTGCGCCGGATCGGCCTCCTCATGGGCACCGTCTGCCTCGGGTACGCGTT
Organism: Streptomyces sp. NBC_00986; assembly: GCF_045162565.1. Taxonomy (NCBI): domain Bacteria; kingdom Bacillati; phylum Actinomycetota; class Actinomycetes; order Kitasatosporales; family Streptomycetaceae; genus Streptomyces; species Streptomyces sp. NBC_00986. The sequence goes on along the minus strand of NZ_CP108733.1, from coordinate 5,330,914 downwards.
CGTACTCGGCATGGCGTTCATGGGCTGGGGCATCTCGATCAACCCCTCCTCGCTGCTGCCCTTCGGCGGCGGCCAGGCCGGTTCCGCTCCCGGCGGTGGCTACGGCCCCAACGGCGGCAGAGGCGGCGTAGCGCCCTCCGGTGTTCCGACCGGCGCCCCGACCGACATCCCCTCGGGCACCCCCACGGGTGCGGCCCCGTCGTCCTCAGCCACCGCACACTGACCGGAGCGCCCCCGCAGCCATGACTACGACGACTCCCTCGCGCGGGCGCCGACGCGCCCCGACCCGGATGGAACGCGCGGCCGGCAAGGCCGCCGCGCTCCAGCGACCCCGGGTGATTCTCGCCCTGCTGCTTCTCCTCGGCCTCACCTGCGTGATGCTGCTCGACGGCTACCTGCGCGCGGAAGTCGGCGGCGACGAACGCGTCCGGGACGGCGCGAGCGCCAGCAAGGTCCCCGACAAGGTCCTCAACGGCGGCCCGATCCTCACCTTCCGCAACGGCAAGCCGGTCACCCAGACCATCCCGAAGAAGACCATCGTCCTCACCTTCGACGACGGCCCGAACCCCACCTACACGCCCACGGTCCTGAAGATCCTCAAGAAGTACGACGTGCCGGGCACGTTCTTCCTGGTGGGCTCGATGGTCTCGCGCTACCCGAGCATCGTGAAGCAGATGGTCTCGCAGGGCGAAGAGGTGGGCATCCACACCTTCACCCACGTCGACCTCTCCTACCAGAGCGACGCCCGCATCAAGCGGGAGATGGAGCAGACCCAGCTCGCGCTCGCGGGCGCGGCCGGCATCACCACCACGCTCTTCCGCGCGCCGTACTCTTCGGAGACGGACGCGATCGACAACTACAGCTACCCCGTCTACAAGAAGCTCGGCGCGTCCGGCTACACCAGCGTCTTCGTCGACACCGACAGCGACGACTGGAAGCAGCCCGGCGTCGCGAAGATCATCAAGTGGGCGACGCCGTCCGGGACTTCGGGTTCCTCGGTGCTGTTCCACGACGCCGGTGGTGTGCGCTCGCAGACCATGAAGGCGCTGCCCACGTACATCGAGAAGATGAAGGCGAAGGGCTACACGTTCACCACGGTGAGCGGCGCCATCGCCAAGAACGCCGCCGCCCAGCGGGCGAGCGGGACCGGCGCGGGTGCCGGAGCGGGCGCCGGGACGAGCACCGGCAACGTCGAGGCCGGCGCCAAGCCGTCCGCGGCACCTTCCGCCGCACCCACCGGCACCGGTACAGGCAACGGCCAGACCCCGGTCGACTCGGCCGTCGGCGGAACCGGAGGTGCCGGGGGAGCCAACGGCAACGGCTCCAGGAACGGGATCTCGGTCCTCCAGGGCGCCCACCGCGAAGCCACCGGCATGACCCTCTACGAGGGCAAGGCGCTCATCTACGCCGTCACCGTCGCGGAGTGGGTGGTGCCGGGACTTGCGGCGGGCCTCACCGTCGTCGGCATCGCGGTCATGAGCCGCTTCGGGATGATGCTGATCCTCGCCCGACGCCATTACAGACAGCGCAACAAACGCAGGTTCAGCTGGGGCCCGACCGTCACCCGACCGGTGACCGTCATCGTCCCGGCCTACAACGAGAAGGAGTGCATCGCCAACACTCTTGAGTCGCTGGCGAAGAGCACCCACCCGATCGAGGTCATCGTCGTCGACGACGGCTCCTCGGACGGCACCTCGGAGATCGCCCGCGAGGCGGCCCGCTCCTTCGGCATGACGAACGTCCGGGTCATCCGCCAGGAGAACGCGGGCAAGCCTGCTGCCCTCAACAACGGTGTGCGCAGCGCGAGTTACGACATCGTCGTGATGATGGACGGCGACACCGTCTTCGAGCCCGACACCGTACGGCACCTCGTGCAGCCCTTCGCCGACCCCGAGGTCGGCGCGGTCGCGGGCAACGCCAAGGTCGGCAACCGCAACACGATCATCGGCGCCTGGCAGCACATCGAGTACGTGATGGGCTTCAACCTCGACCGCCGCATGTACGACCTGCTGCGCTGCATGCCCACCATCCCGGGCGCGATCGGCGCGTTCCGCCGCGAGGCGGTCCTCCAGGTCGGCGGCATGAGCGAGGACACGCTCGCCGAGGACACGGACATCACCATCGCGATGCACCGCGAGGGCTGGCGGGTCGTCTACCAGGAGCACGCCAAGGCCTGGACCGAGGCCCCCGCCTCCCTCAAGCAGCTCTGGTCGCAGCGCTACCGCTGGTCCTACGGCACCATGCAGGCGCTGTGGAAGCACCGCAAGTCCCTTACGGACAAGGGTCCTTCGGGCCGCTTCGGCCGGGTCGGCATGCCCCTGGTGGTGATCTTCCAGATCATCACGCCGGTCTTCGCCCCGCTGATCGACGTCTTCACCGTCTACTCGATGATCTTCGTCGACTTCTGGGCGTCCCTCGCGATGTGGTTCGCGGTGCTCGGCATCCAACTCCTGTGCGCGGCCTACGCGTTCAGGCTGGACCGGGAGAAGTACCGCTACCTGCTGATGATGCCGCTCCAGCAGCTCGCCTACCGCCAGATGATGTACCTCGTCCTCATCCACTCCAGCATCACCGCCCTGACCGGCGGCCGGCTGCGCTGGCAGAAACTCAAGCGCACCGGCGAGGTCGGCACACCGGCAGGGGCGAGCTGATGAGCTGGGAGCAGCAGGGATACGGCGGCGGCTACGGCCCGCAGCAACATCCCCAGCAACCTCAACAGCCGTACGGCTACGAGGGGTTCGGCCACCCGCAGGCCTACGGCCAGCCCCAGCCGTACGTACAACAGCCGTACGAGCAGCAGCAGTACGCGGATCACGGGCAGGTGCCGTACGCGACGGCGCCCCTGCCGGTCGTAGAACCGGAGCCGGCGCTCGAGCCGGAGGCGGTGGTCGAAGAGGTTGCCGAAGAGCCGGCACCCGCTCCTCAAAAGGCGGGCCGGGACCGGTACTTCGACACCCTGCGGGCCGTCGCGCTGATCCGGGTCGTGACCTATCACACCTTCGGGTGGGCCTGGTGCGGGATGGTGTTCCCCTCGATGGGGATCATGTTCGGGCTGGCCGGGACGCTGATGGCGAAGTCGCTGGAGCGGCCCGCGTTCAAGGTGGTCAAGAGCCGGATGCGGAGGCTGCTGCCGCCGTTCTGGTTCTGGGGCTTCTTCGTGCTCGTGGCGATGATGATCCACGACTGGATGCCGGGCTGGCAGATCGTCTTCTGGATCGTGCCCGTCGGGGATCCGCCGGGCAACGCCTGGGGCACGCAGGCCTGGGAGATCCTCTGGTACCTGCGGACGTATCTGTGGTTCGTGATGCTGTCGCCGGTGCTGCTGTGGATCTTCCGCAAGGCGCCGATTCCCGTGCTGCTGCTGACCCTTGTGCCGATCGTGATCCTCAAGTTCGTGTGGGCGGGGCCGGACAACCGCTTCGGCAACGCGCTCTGGGACCTGTCGACGTACCTCTTCTGCTGGATCCTCGGCTTCGCCCACCGCGACGGGGTGCTCCAGAAGCTGAAGCCCTTCCTGGTGGTGACGCTCTCGGTCGCCGCGATCGTCTTCGGCGGCTGGTACGCCTTCACGCACCAGGCCGAGGCCGGCGGCACCTACGACCTGGACGAGAGCCCGCTCGCCCAGACCTACTGGTCGGCCGGCTACGTCATGCTGCTGATGTGGGCCAAGGCCTACTTCAACATCGACTTCGCCTGGCTCACCCGGTTCAAGCGGCTCGACCGGATCGTCACGATCTTCAACGCGCGGGCCGTGACGATCTATCTCTGGCACGAGATCGCGCTGGTGCTCGCGGTGCCGCTGACCGACCAGTTCTGGAAGGTGCCCGCCTTCGAGAAGTGGCTGCCGCTGGGGAGCCAGTGGTTCATGTTCGGTATCGGCTGGATCCTGATCGCCGTGTTCATCGTGCTCTGCGGCTGGGTGGAGGACGTGGCGGCGAAGAAGAAACCCAGACTCCTGCCGTCGTAAGCGTGTGTCGGTGGGTGAGTGCGGGCCGGGCGCCTTCGGGATGCCCGGCCCGTACTGTCACAATGGGCCCGTGACCCGCGCATCCCTGGACAAGCAGCCGCACGAAGTCGCCTCGATGTTCGACGACGTGGCGGAACGGTACGACCTGACCAACGACGTGCTGTCGCTCGGCCAGGACCGTCGATGGCGCAAGGAGGTCACGAAGGCGGTCGACGCCCGCCCCGCGCAGAAGATCCTGGACCTCGCCGCCGGTACGGCGACCTCGTCCCTCCCCTTCGCCCGCAGCGGCGCCTACGTCGTGCCCTGCGACTTCTCCCTCGGCATGCTCCAGGTCGGCAAGAAGCGCCACCCCTGGCTGCCGCTCACGGCCGGCGACGCGACGAAGCTGCCGTTCAAGGACGACACGTTCGACGCCGTGACCATCTCCTTCGGGCTGCGCAACGTGCAGGACACGGACACCGCGCTGCGCGAGCTGTACCGGGTGACCAAGCCCGGCGGCCGGGTGGTGATCTGCGAGTTCTCGCACCCGACCTGGGCGCCCTTCCGCACGGTCTACACCGAGTACCTGATGCGCGCGCTGCCGCCGGTCGCCCGGACCGTCTCCTCGAACCCGGACGCGTACGTCTACCTCGCCGAGTCCATCCGCGCCTGGCCCGACCAGCCCGCACTGGCGGAGCGGCTGCGCAAGGCCGGCTGGTCGAAGGTCGCCTATCGCAACCTGAGCGGCGGGATCGTGGCCCTGCACCGGGGTTTCAAGCAGGCCTGAGTGCGGCTTCGGGGGCGGGTGCCCGAGCTTCTCTGCCCGACCCCTCTCACCTGATCACCGACTCGAAGAACGCGTCGCCCGGCGGCTCGTCCAGCTCGCGCTGCATTCCGCCGCTCGGCGGCCGGGGGATGCGCGGCTCGCGCATACCGCCCCCGCCGTCTCCCTCGCCGAAGTCGAACCAGACGTAGACGACGGAGTCCCGCGGTACCTCGGCGTCGGGCTGCGGGTACTGCCGGACGATGTAGTCGACGACGGCGAGATGGAAGTCGGGCCGGTCCGGCGAGTTGATGAACAGCCCGCGCGACTGGGCCGTCTCGCGCGCGTCCACGGCCATCAGGCCGACGAGCCGTGGCACGCGCACTTCGGGTGTTTTGGGTGTTATGCGCACAGATGTCACCCCCAGCGGTACCGGAAGGGTAACCCCGGTCCGGTCCCGACCGGAAGCGTCAAGTGTCGTTCTGTAGCGGATGGTTACTCTGGGTTACAGTTCGAGCCGGTAGCAGTGGCCCGTCTCCTCGCGCGAGGGCGTGGTGAAGACCTCGGCGAGGTGCATGCCCAGCCGCTGCGTCACCGCGATGGACCGGGTGTTGCGGGCCAGGACCATCGCCACCACGCTCGGCACCCCGGCCGCCCGCACCCGCTCCAGGGTCGTCTCCGCGGCCGCCGTGGCGTACCCCTGGCCCCAGAACTCCCGCCCCAGCCGCCAGCCGATCTCGATCTCACCCTTCGGTCCCCAGTCCTGCGGCCAGGGCTGGGCGCCGGTGAAGCCGATGACCCGGTCCTCGGCGTCGAGCATCGTCCACAGGCAGAAACCGCGCTCCGCGTCGTGCCGGCGCTGGCGGGCGGTGAGCTCCTCGTAGACGGACAGCTCCGCGGCCTTCCCGCCGTGGAACTCCATGACGTCCGGGTGCGCGAAGGCCCGGTGCCAGGCCACTGCGTCCTCGTCGGTCGGGACACGCAGCCGTACTGCGGGGAGAGCTCGGTTCACGGGGCAGCCCTTCAGCCTGGTGATCAGTGGCGCTGAATAGACTGCCCATGTCCAGTGCCGGTCGGCACGCAGATTTCGAACTTGGGGAGATCCCGCCGTGACCGAGCCCCTCTCCGAAAACACCGCCGACGTGATCGTCGTCGGCGCGGGGCCAGCCGGCTCCGCCACCGCCTATCACCTCGCCAAGTCCGGACTCGACGTACTCCTGCTGGAGAAGACCGAGTTCCCGCGCGAGAAGGTGTGCGGCGACGGACTCACCCCGCGCGCCACCAAGCAGCTCGTGGCCATGGGCATCGACATCTCAGAGGAGGCCGGCTGGCTGCGCAACAAGGGCCTGCGCATCATCGGCGGCGGCGTCCGCCTCCAGCTGGACTGGCCGGAACTCGCCTCCTTCCCGGACTACGGCCTCGTCCGCAAGCGCGACGACTTCGACGAACAGCTCGCCCACAACGCCCAGAAGGCGGGCGCCCGTCTCTACGAGCGCTGCAACGTCGGCGCCCCGATCGTCGACGAGCGCACCGGCCGGATCACCGGCGTCAACGCCAAGCTCGGCGAGGAGAAACGCGAAGTCACCTTCCACGCGCCCCTGGTGGTCGCCGCCGACGGCAACTCCACCCGCCTCTCCCTCGCGATGGGCCTGCACCGCCGCGAGGACCGCCCGATGGGCGTGGCCGTCCGGACCTACTTCACCTCGCCCCGCCACGAGGACGACTACCTGGAGTCCTGGCTGGAACTGTGGGACCGCCGCGGCGCCGAGGACCGCCTGCTGCCCGGCTACGGCTGGATCTTCGGCATGGGCGACGGCACCTCGAACGTCGGCCTCGGTGTCCTCAACACCTCCGATTCCTTCAAGGAGTTGGACTGGCGGGAGGTCCTGAAGGCCTGGTGCGCGTCCATGCCCGAGGACTGGGGCTACACCCCCGAAAACATGACCGGCCCGATCCGCGGCGCCGCCCTCCCGATGGCCTTCAACCGGCAACCCCACTACACGAAGGGGTTGTTGTTGGTCGGCGACGCCGGCGGCCTGGTGAACCCCTTCAACGGCGAGGGCATCGCCTACGCCATGGAGTCCGGCCAGATCGCCGCCGACGTCATCGTCCAGGCCCACGCCCGCCCGACCCCCGCGAGCCGTGAACTCGCCCTGCAGCGCTACCCGCAGGTCCTCAAGGACACCTACGGCGGCTACTACACGCTGGGCCGCGCCTTCGTGAAGCTCATCGGCAACCCGAAGGTCATGAAGATCGCGGCCCAGCGCGGCCTGACGCACCCGCTGCTGATGAAGTTCACCCTGAAGATGCTGGCCAACCTCACCGACCCCACGGGCGGCGACGCGATGGACCGCATCATCAACGGGCTGAGCAAGGTGGCGCCGAAGGCGTAGCAGTAGCCGTAGGGCTGGTTTCGGCTTCGGCTTCGGCTTTGGGCGCGGCTAGGAGGCGGTCAGGGCCTTCGTCTTGGCGGCCCGGCGGGCGAACACCTCGTCACGCCGGTCCGCCACCTGCCGCAGCGCCTCCTTGCGGTCCCGCTTGGAGAGCCGGTCCAGGTACACTTGACCGTTGACGTGATCGGTCTCGTGGGCGAGGCAGCGCGCGAAGTACCCCGTGCCCTCGATCACAAGCGCGTTGCCGTCCTTGTCGAGCCCGCGCACCACGGCCCGGTCCGGACGCGGTACGTCCATCATGGCGCCCGGCACCGACAGGCAGCCCTCGCCCTCGTCGAGCAGTCGGCGCCCGGCCGGGTCGAGCGGGTCGAGGACAGGATTGACGACGTGTCCGACATGCCGGACACCGTCGTCGTCGAGGCAGTCGTACACGAACAGGCGCAGATCCACGCCCACTTGGTTGGCCGCGAGGCCGGCTCCGTCGGCGACGTACATGGTGAGGAACATGTCGTCGATGAGCGCGGCGAGGTCGGGCCCGAACTCGGTCACGTCCCGGCACGGGCGGTGCAGGACCTCTTCGCCGACCTCGGTGACGCGGCGCACGGAACCGCGCCGGGCCTCGGGCGCGGGCCGGGGATAGGAGTCGACGGGGCTGCCCTGGACGAAGACACGTGGCATGGCTTGCTCTCCTCATGTTTGGCGTCCGGCTGTCTGGTTAGCCGAACCTTGAGAAGAGAGCCTTTCAGGAGAGCCGCGAACTCCGGTAGTGGGAACGCCCCGTGGGCCCGGGGCGACCGGAGGGTACGCCGAGGGGACCGCTGCCCCCGAGCGGCAGCGGCCCCATGCTCACGGCGTCGTACGCGGGTTCAGAGCACCCGCACCGCACCGGTCGGCATGTCGTACGACAGCGGCCGCTCCACGATGCCGGTGGAGGGGTTCTGCGCGCCGACGAACATGCCGTCGCCCACGTACACCGCCACGTGGTAGGCACTGCCCGCGCTGCCCCAGTACAGGATGTCGCCGGCCTGAAGGTTGCTCAGGGACACCTGAGTACCCGCGGTCGACTGGTCCTGGGAGACACGCGGCAGGCTGATGCCGACCTGCTTGAAGGCTGCTCCGACGAGTCCGGAGCAGTCGTACGCGCTGGGGCCGGTGGCGCCCAGGACATAGGACTTGCCGATCTGGGCCTTCACGAAGGACACGATGGTGGCGGCCGACCCGGTGGCCGTCGATCCGCTCGTGCTGGTGCTCGTGGAGGCGCTTGTGGACGTCGAAGCGGACAGGGTGGTCCGCTCGGAGCTGCGCGAGGCCGCCTGGGCCGCAGCGGCCTTGCGAGCGGCTTCCTGGGCCTTCTTCTTTGCCTCCGCCTTCTTCTTGGCGTCCGCGAGGTCCGCCTTCGCCTGCTTCGCGGCGTTTGCGGCGGCCGTGTCACGCTCGGCCTGCAGCTGGTAGTTCGCTGCGGCCTGCTGCGTGGCCTCGGCGGACTGGGCGACCTGTGCGGACAGATCGGCGGTCAGGGTGGGCAGTTGCAGGGTCTGCGTCGTCTCGGCGGCATTGGCCGAGGCTGCACCAGCCGCCGCCATGCTGAGAACGCCACCGGCAACTCCGGCCCGCACGGCGATGTTCGTCGTCGCGCTGCGGCGGGGTTTCCGGTGGCTGCGTATGTGAGCGGTGTGGGACATGAGACCAACCGGTATCAGGGGCTCCTCCATACCTTCAAGAAACGTGTGCTGCGCCACAATTGTTCAATGGGCGCCGTCAACACCGGGTGTGTCGTTCCTTATTGACGCCGTAACGGACATTGCGGACCTGTGTGATCAGGCCCGTGATCACGGTCTTTCGTCGGTAAGCCCGAATTGCCCGCTGCCTACCATCTGTTGGGACAGGTGGCCAAGCCCCGTTCTCATGCGCCTCTCATGAGTGTGGCGGAGGTCACGGAACGGTTACCGGAATGCGTGCGTCCTGCGTGGGTACCGCGAGCGGGTGACTTCGTGAACGTGTGCACGCGTCCACGCCGTGCCGCGCGCGTCCCTCTGATGTGTGAACGGGCCTCCACTATCAAGCCGCCCCGTCCAACTCCAATTTGCATGCAAGGGAAGCCTCTTGATATTGAGACGCCGCCCTCGGGCTGCGATGACGAGCGGAAATGTCACCTCTGGTGACCGCTCGGGCGCTTCGCGTGCGAAGATCGCCGCCCGTCCGGCGCGATGATCCTTCGTCGGGTGGTGGAGATCACAAAGCTTGTGTAATACCCCGTGTCGCAGATCACAGAGCGCCGGGCATAAGATGCGGGGCAGTTGGGCTTGTGACCTGCTTCACATGTTCTCGATCTTCGTTGGGACGAACGGGGTTTGAGCGGCGCGTGAGCCGGAAGCGGACCCGATGCCATCGCCAGCAGTCAGTGCCGACTGAGAGGAGCGAGGAGCGGTGAACGCGTATGCGCCCATCCTCGTACTGGGAGCCCTCGGGGCAGGCTTTGCGATCTTCTCCGTGGTCATGGCCACGCTGATCGGTCCGAAGCGGTACAACCGGGCCAAGCTCGAAGCGTACGAGTGCGGCATCGAGCCGACCCCCACGCCGGCCGGCGGCGGGCGCTTCCCCATCAAGTACTACCTGACGGCGATGCTCTTCATCGTCTTCGACATCGAGATCGTCTTCCTCTACCCCTGGGCCGTCACCTTCGACGCCCTGGGTGTTTTCGGGCTCGTGGAGATGCTGCTCTTCGTGCTCACCGTCTTCGTCGCGTACGCGTACGTATGGCGGCGCGGCGGCCTGGAATGGGACTGAGGGGCCTTAGACCATGGGACTCGAAGAAAAGCTGCCGAGCGGTTTCCTGCTGACGACCGTCGAGCAGGCCGCGGGCTGGGTGCGCAAGGCGTCCGTCTTCCCTGCCACGTTCGGCCTCGCCTGCTGCGCCATCGAGATGATGACGACCGGCGCCGGACGCTACGACCTCGCGCGCTTCGGCATGGAGGTCTTCCGCGGATCTCCCCGCCAGGCGGACCTGATGATCGTCGCGGGCCGGGTCAGCCAGAAGATGGCGCCGGTGCTGCGGCAGGTCTATGACCAGATGCCGAACCCCAAGTGGGTTATCTCCATGGGCGTTTGCGCCTCGTCGGGCGGCATGTTCAACAACTACGCGATCGTGCAAGGCGTCGACCACATCGTCCCGGTCGACATCTACCTCCCGGGCTGTCCGCCACGGCCCGAGATGCTGATGGACGCGATCCTCAAGCTCCACCACAAGATCCAGACCTCCAAGCTCGGCGTGAACGCCGAGGAGGCGGCCCGTGAGGCGGAGGAGGCGGCGCTCAAGGCACTGCCCACCATCGAGATGAAGGGCCTGCTGCGGTGAGTGACGCGAACGGCACCAACGGAGCCGACCCGGAGCAGGATCCGGGCGCCTCCAACCTCCCCGGCCCGCGCGGCGAGGGCGAGGAGATCCGCGTCCAGCGCGGCATGTTCGGCGCCGACAACGGCGGCGACACCTCCGGTTACGGCGGCCTGGTCCGCTCGGTCCGCCTGCCGGGCGAGGCGAGCCGGCCCTACGGCGGCTGGTTCGACGAGGTCGCCGACGAGTTGGAGGGCGCCCTGGAGGAACAGGGCCTGCTGCCCGGCAACGCGATCGAGAAGACGATCGTCGACCGCGACGAACTCACCTTCCACATCGAACGCGAGCACCTGGTCCGCGTCGCCCAGACCCTGCGCGACGACCCGGCCCTGCGCTTCGAACTCTGCACCGGCGTCAGCGCGGTCCACTACCTGCACGACAAGGGCCGCGAGCTGCACGCCGTCTACCACCTGCGCTCGATCACCCACAACCGGCTGATCCGCCTCGAAGTCAGCGCCCCGGACAGTGATCCGCACATCCCGTCCCTGGTCCCGGTCTATCCGACCAACGACTGGCACGAGCGCGAGACGTACGACTTCTTCGGGATCGTCTTCGACGGTCACCCGGCCCTGACGCGGATCATGATGCCGGACGACTGGCAGGGCCACCCGCAGCGCAAGGACTACCCCCTCGGCGGCATCGCCGTCGAGTACAAGGGCGCCCAGATCCCGGCTCCGGACCAGCGGAGGTCGTACTCGTGAGCACGCAGTCAGCATCCGCCTCCGCCGCTTCCGCGCGCGAGACCACCGAGGGCACCGTATATACGGTCACCGGTGGCGACTGGGACGAGGTCGTCCAGTCCGCGGCGAAGGCCGACGACGAGCGCATCGTCGTCAACATGGGGCCCCAGCACCCCTCCACGCACGGTGTGCTCCGGCTGATCCTGGAGATCGACGGCGAGACGGTCACCGAGGCCCGCTGCGGCATCGGCTACCTGCACACCGGGATCGAGAAGAACCTCGAGTACCGCACGTGGACGCAGGGCACCACGTTCGTGACGCGCATGGACTATCTGACGTCCTTCTTCAACGAGACCGCCTACTGTCTCGCCGTCGAGAAACTCCTCGGCGTCGAGGACCAGATCACCGAGCGGGCGAAGATCATCCGGGTGCTCCTGATGGAGCTGAACCGGATGTCCTCCCACCTGGTGTGCATCGCCACCGGCGGGATGGAACTCGGCGCCACCACGATCATGATCTACGGATTCCGCGATCGTGAAATGATTCTCGACATCTACGAGCTCATCACGGGCCTGCGGATGAACCACGCGTACATCCGCCCCGGCGGACTCGCCCAGGACCTGCCGCCCGGCGCGGTGGACCAGATCCGCGAGTTCGTGAAGAAGATGAAGAAGAACCTCCCGGAGTACGACAAGCTCGCCACCGGGAACCCCATCTTCAAGGCCCGTATGCAGGACGTCGGTTACCTCGACCTGGCCGGCTGCATGGCCCTCGGCGCCACCGGCCCGATCCTGCGCTCCACCGGCCTGCCGCACGACCTGCGCAAGGCGCAGCCGTACTGCGACTACGAGACGTACGACTTCGACATCCCGACCGCCGACACCTGCGACTCCTACGGCCGCTTCCTCATCCGTCTCGAGGAGATGCGCCAGTCGCTCCGGATCGTCGAGCAGTGTCTGGACCGGCTGCAGCCCGGCCCGGTCATGGTCGCCGACAAGAAGATCGCCTGGCCTGCCCAACTCGCGCTCGGGCCGGACGGGTTGGGTAACTCGCTCGACCACATCAAGCAGATCATGGGCACCTCCATGGAGGCCCTGATCCACCACTTCAAGCTGGTGACCGAAGGCTTCCGCGTGCCGCCGGGACAGGCGTACGCGGCGGTCGAGTCGCCCAAGGGCGAACTCGGGGTGCACGCCGTGTCCGACGGAGGCACCCGCCCCTACCGGGTCCACTTCAGGGACCCGTCCTTCACCAACCTTCAGGCCATGGCGGCGATGTGCGAGGGCGGCCAGGTCGCCGACGTCATCGTCGCCGTCGCGTCCATCGACCCCGTGATGGGAGGCGTCGACCGGTGACCACCAGTTCTTCGGAGCAGGGCGTCAGTCTGGGCATGCCCCAACTGCCCGCGCCCGCCTACCCGGACGACGTCCGGGCCCGGCTGGAGGCCGACGGGCGGGAGATCATCGCCCGCTACCCGGACTCCCGCTCGGCCCTCCTGCCGTTGCTGCATCTCGTGCAGGCGGAGGAGGGTCATGTCACGCGCACAGGGCAGCAGTTCTGCGCGACCCTGCTGGACCTGACGACGGCCGAGGTCGCCGCCGTGGCGACCTTCTACTCCATGTACCGGCGTCGACCGAGCGGTGACTACCAGGTCGGGGTCTGCACCAACACCCTGTGTGCGGTGATGGGCGGCGACGCGATCTTCGAGTCGCTCCAGGAGCACCTGGGCGTCGGCAACGGTGAGACCACCGACGACGGCAAGGTCACCCTGGAGCACATCGAGTGCAACGCGGCCTGCGACTTCGCGCCGGTGGTGATGGTCAACTGGGAGTTCTTCGACAACCAGACCCCGGCCAGCGCCCGCCGCCTCGTCGACGACCTGCGCACGGGCGCTCCGGTGGAGCCCACGCGCGGGGCGCCGATGTGCACCTTCAAGGAGACCGCGCGGATCCTCGCCGGCTTCCCCGACGAGCGGCCAGGGGCCGTCGAGGCGAGCGGCGGTGCGGGACCCGCGTCGCTGGTGGGCCTCCGCCTGGCCAGGGGAGAGACCGCACCCGCGCGCGTGGTCCATCCGCGGGGCTCCTCCGCAGTGCCGCAGGACCAGTCGCCGACGACCGAGCACCTCAGTTCGCACGATGCGCCACAGGACACGTCGGCCTCCGACCCTGCCCACCCGGCGGGGCCTGTCGCCGAGGAGGGGGAGTGATGACCTTGGCACCCGAACTGAAAGACCACAGCCCCGAGAAGCTGCTCGCACCCGTGCTGTCGGCCTTCTGGGACGAGGACGAGTCCTGGACTCTGGACACGTACCGAAGGCACGAGGGATACGAGGGGCTCCGCAAGGCGCTCGCCATGTCGCCGGACGACCTCATCGCGTATGTGAAGGACTCCGGTCTGCGCGGTCGCGGTGGCGCCGGCTTCCCCACCGGAATGAAATGGCAATTCATTCCCCAAGGGGATGGAAAACCGCACTATCTAGTTGTCAACGCCGACGAGTCGGAGCCCGGGACCTGTAAGGACATCCCGCTCCTCTTCGCGAACCCGCACAGCCTCATCGAGGGCATTGTGATCGCGTGCTATGCCATCAGGTCGTCGCATGCCTTCATCTATCTGCGTGGTGAAGTCGTCCCCGTATTGCGGCGGTTGCACGAGGCCGTACGCGAGGCGTACGACGCGGGCTACCTCGGCGAGAACATCCTGGGCAGCGGACTCGACCTCCAGCTCACCGTGCACGCGGGCGCCGGCGCGTACATCTGCGGTGAGGAGACCGCACTGCTCGACTCGCTCGAAGGCCGCCGTGGTCAACCGCGGCTCCGTCCCCCTTTCCCTGCGGTCGCGGGCCTCTATGCGTGCCCGACTGTTGTGAATAACGTCGAGTCGATCGCGTCAGTTCCCGCCATTCTGCAAAAAGGCAAGGAATGGTTCAGGTCGATGGGCAGCGAGAAGTCCCCGGGCTTCACGCTCTACTCGCTCAGCGGCCATGTCACCAGTCCCGGTCAGTACGAGGCGCCGCTCGGCATCACCCTCCGTCAGCTGCTCGACATGAGCGGCGGGATGCGGGCCGGGCACCGCCTCAAGTTCTGGACGCCGGGCGGGTCTTCCACGCCGATGTTCACCGACGAGCACCTCGACGTCCCTCTTGATTACGAAGGCGTGGGTGCCGCGGGTTCCATGCTCGGCACCAAGGCTCTGCAGTGCTTCGACGAGACGACCTGCGTCGTGCGTGCCGTCACCCGCTGGACCGAGTTCTACGCCCACGAATCCTGCGGCAAGTGCACACCGTGCCGCGAAGGGACGTACTGGCTCGTGCAGTTGCTGCGCGACATCGAGGCCGGCAAGGGCTCGATGTCCGACCTCGACAAGCTGAACGACATCGCCGACAACATCAACGGCAAGTCCTTCTGCGCCCTCGGCGACGGCGCCGCCTCGCCGATCTTCTCCTCGCTCAAGTACTTCCGCGAGGAGTACGAGCAGCACATCACGGGCCGGGGCTGCCCCTTCGACCCGGCCAAGTCCACGGCCTGGGCCGACCGCACGGAGGTGAACGCATGACGGTGACCACGAACGCTCCCTCCGGAGGGGGCGAAGCGGCGGTCCCGCCCGAGGATCTCGTCTCGCTGACGATCGACGGCGCCGAGATCAGCGTGCCCAAGGGCACCCTGGTCATCCGCGCCGCCGAGCAACTCGGCATCGAGGTCCCCCGGTTCTGCGACCATCCCCTCCTCGACCCGGTCGGCGCCTGCCGCCAGTGCATCGTCGAGGTCGAGGGCCAGCGCAAGCCGATGGCGTCCTGCACGATCACGTGCACGGACGGCATGGTCGTCAAGACCCAGCTCACCTCGCCGGTCGCGGAGAAGTCCCAGCACGGTGTGATGGAGCTGCTGCTCATCAACCACCCGCTGGACTGCCCGGTCTGCGACAAGGGCGGCGAGTGCCCCCTGCAGAACCAGGCGATGTCCCACGGCAACGCCGAGTCCCGCTTCGAGGGCAAGAAGCGGACCTACGAGAAGCCCGTCCCGATCTCCACCCAGGTCCTCCTGGACCGCGAGCGGTGCGTGCTGTGCGCGCGCTGCACCCGCTTCTCCAACCAGATCGCGGGCGACCCGATGATCGAGATGCTCGAGCGGGGCGCGCTCCAGCAGATCGGCACCGGTGAGGGCGACCCCTTCGAGTCGTACTTCTCCGGGAACACCATCCAGATCTGCCCGGTGGGCGCGCTCACCTCGGCGGCGTACCGATTCCGCTCCCGCCCCTTCGACCTGGTCTCCACGCCCTCCGTGTGCGAGCACTGCTCCGGTGGCTGCGCGACCCGCACCGACCACCGGCGCGGCAAGGTCATGCGGCGCCTGGCGGCTGTCGACCCCGAGGTCAACGAGGAGTGGGTCTGCGACAAGGGGCGCTTCGCCTTCCGGTACGCGCAGCAGCGCGACCGGCTGCAGACGCCCCTCGTACGGAACGCGGACGGGGTCCTGGAGCCCGCGTCCTGGCCGGAGGCCCTGGAGGCCGCCGCCCAGGGCCTGTTGGCGGCACGCGGCCGGACCGGTGTGCTGACCGGCGGCCGCCTCACCATTGAGGACGCCTACGCGTACAGCAAGTTCGCGCGCGTGGCGCTCGACACCAACGACATCGACTTCCGCGCGCGCGTGCACAGCAGCGAGGAGGCCGACTTCCTGGCCGCCCGGGTCGCGGGCCGCGGTCGGGACCTCGACGGCAACGGCGTCACGTACACCTCCCTGGAGAAGGCGCCCGCCGTCCTGCTGGTCGGGTTCGAGTCCGAGGAGGAGGCGCCCGGCGTCTTCCTGCGGCTGCGCAAGGCCTCGCGCAAGCACGGGCAGCGGGTGTTCTCGCTCGCCACCCACGCCACGCGCGGTCTGGAGAAGGCGGGCGGCATCCTGCTGCCGGCCGCTCCCGGCACCGAGACCGAGTGGCTGGACGCGCTCGCGAGCGGGGTCGGCCTTGAGGACGACGGAGCCCGTGCCTCCGAGGCGCTGCGCACCGAGGGCGCCGTGATCGTCGTCGGCGAGCGGCTGGCCGCCGTCGCCGGGGGCCTCACCGCCGCCGTACGGGCCGCGTTCGCGACCGGGTCCCGGCTGGTGTGGATTCCGCGCCGGGCCGGGGAACGGGGTGCGATCGAGGCGGGTGCGCTGCCGTCGCTGCTTCCGGGCGGGCGTCCGGCCACCGACCCACGCGCGCGTGAGGAGGTCGCCGTCGCCTGGGGCGTCGCCGAACTCCCGCACCGCTACGGCCGCGACGCCGGCCAGATCGTCGAGGCCGCCGCCGGTGGTGAACTCCGGGCGCTGCTCGTCGCCGGGGTGGAGCCGGGCGACCTGTCCGACCCGGCACGCGCGCGTGCGGCACTGCACGAAGTCGGCTTCCTGGTGTCGCTCGAACTGCGGCCCAGCGAGGTCACCGAACACGCGGATGTCGTCCTCCCGGTCGCGGCGGCCGCCGAGAAGGCGGGCGCCTTCCTCAACTGGGAGGGCCGGGTCCGCTTCTTCGACGCCGCGCTCAAGCCCGACCAGATGACCCGCACCCTCGCCCCGACCGACGCGCGCGTGCTGCACATGCTGGCCGACGCCATGGACGTACACCTGGGTCTGCCCGATCTGCGCACCACGCGCGCGGAGTTGGACCGGCTGGGTGCCTGGGACGGGCCGCGGGCCAGCGATCCGCTGGAGACCGCGGGTGTGCTGCCCCGGCCGGCCGCCGGGGAGGCCGTGCTCGCCGGGCACCGGTTGCTGCTCGACCAGGGCGCGCTCCAGGAGGGCGACGACGCACTCGCCGGCACCCGGCACGCCGCCCACGCGCGCGTGTCGGCCGCCACGGCCGCCGAGGCGGGCGTCAAGGACGGCGACGCGCTCGCCGTGACCGGCACCTCCGGAACCGTCGAACTCCCGCTGCGGATCACCGAGATGCCCGACCGCGTGGTCTGGCTCCCGCTGAACTCCATCGGCGGGGGCGTCGCCTCCGACACCGGGGCGCTGCCCGGCGCACTCGTCCGCATCGGCCCGGCCACGCTCGCGGGCGAGGCCCCCAAGGAGGTGGAGGCATGAGCCCGTACCCGTACCCGTACCTCGCTGCCGAAGACCTCTCCATGTTCGGCCGCGACCCCTGGTGGCTGGTCGTCGTCAAAGCGGTGTTCTGCTTCGCGTTCCTGATGATCACCGTGCTGTTCTCGATCGTCTGGGAACGCAAGGTCGTCGCCTGGATGCAGCTGCGCATCGGCCCCAACCGGCACGGCCCCTGGGGCATGCTCCAGTCGCTCGCCGACGGCGTGAAGCTGATGCTCAAGGAAGACCTGATCGTCAAGCGCGCGGACAAGCTGATCTACGTCCTCGCGCCGATCATCGCGGCCATCCCGGCCTTCATGGCGATCGCGGTGATCCCCTTCGGGCCCGCCGACAACGAGGTCTCGATCTTCGGCCACCGCACCACGATGCAGCTCACCGACCTGCCGATCGCGATGCTCTACATCCTCGCGGTCGCCTCGGTGGGCATCTACGGCATCGTGCTCGCCGGCTGGAGCTCCGGCTCCACCTACCCGCTGCTCGGCGGCCTGCGCTCCTGCGCCCAGATGATCTCCTACGAGATCGCGATGGGCGCCGCGTTCGCCTCGGTGTTCCTCTACTCCGGGTCGATGTCGACCTCGACGATCGTTGAACAACAGCACGACCGCTGGTACATCATCCTGCTGCCGGTCTCCTTCATCATCTACATCATCACGATGGTCGGCGAGACCAACCGCGCCCCCTTCGACATGCCGGAGTCCGAGGGCGACCTGGTCGGCGGCTTCAACACCGAGTACTCGTCCATCAAGTTCGCGCTGTTCATGCTCGCCGAGTACGTGAACATGGTGACGGTCTCCGCGGTGTCGACCACGCTCTTCCTGGGCGGCTGGCGGGCCCCGTGGCCGATCAGCTCCTTCTGGGAGGGCGCGAACCACGGCTGGTGGCCGATGCTCTGGTTCGTCATCAAGGTCCAGCTGCTGCTGTTCTTCTTCATCTGGCTCCGCGGCACTCTCCCGCGCGTGCGCTACGACCAGTTGATGAAGCTCGGCTGGAAGGTCCTCATCCCGGTCTCCGTGGTCTGGCTGATGCTCGTCGCGACCGTGCGGACCCTGAAGAACGAGAACTACGACTTCGCCGACATCGCCCTCTACATCGGTGGCGGTGTGCTCGTCCTGCTGTTGCTGTCCTTCATCGCGGACATGTTCCGCCAGAAGGCCAAGGACGACGCGCAACTGGCCGAGGAACCCGCCGGGTTCGACGCGATGGCGGGCGGATTCCCCGTACCGCCGCTGCCGGGACAGGAGTTGCCACCGGTGCCTCGACGCCCCTCGCGCCGCGAGCGGGAGTTGATTGTCAGTGGCGGGTCGGACACTGGCAGTGACGGATCTCTGGATGGAAAGGAGGCGTCCGATGGCTGAGGAGCCCAAGGAGACCAAACCCGGTTTCCAGAACCCCGTGGCCGGCTTCGGCGTGACCTTCAAGGCCATGTTCAAGAAGCGGCTGACCGAGCAGTACCCGGAGCAGGAGAAGACCACAGCCCCCCGGTTCCACGGACGGCACCAGCTCAACCGCCATCCGGACGGCCTGGAGAAGTGCGTCGGCTGCGAGCTGTGCGCCTGGGCCTGCCCCGCCGACGCCATCTATGTGGAGGGCGCCGACAACACCGACGAGGAGCGCTACTCGCCGGGCGAGCGGTACGGCCGCGTCTACCAGATCAACTACGCCCGCTGCATCCTGTGCGGCCTGTGCATCGAGGCGTGCCCCACGCGCGCGTTGACGATGACCAACGAGTTCGAGCTGGCCGACACGAGCCGCGCGAACCTCATCTACACCAAGGAACAGCTGCTGGCGGGCCTCGACGACACCATGGTCGACAGTCCGCACGCCATCTACCCGGGGATGGACGAACAGGACTACTACCGGGGCCTGGTGACGGAGGCCGCACCCGGCACGGTGCCCCAAGTGGCCGTCTCCAAGGGCGAGAAGCCCAAGGAAGAGAAGGAAGAGGGGGTGGAGGCATGAGCGCGCAGTTCGCCGCCGCCTACTCCACCTCCACCGGCGAGGCCTTCCAGTTCTGGGTCCTCGGCACGGTCGCGGTGATCGGCGCCCTGTCCACCGTCCTCATGAGGAGGGCGGTGCACAGCGCGCTCTCCCTCGCCGGGACCATGATCATCCTGGCGGTCTTCTATCTCGCCAACGGCGCCTACTTCCTGGGCATCGTGCAGATCGTCGTCTACACGGGCGCGATCATGATGCTGTTCCTCTTCGTGGTGATGCTCGTCGGCGTCACGGCCGCCGACTCCCTGACGGAGACCATCAAGGGCCAGCGCTGGCTGGCCCTTCTCTGTGGGCTCGGCTTCGGCGTCCTGCTGTTCGCGGGCATCGGCAACGCCTCGCTCACGCAGTTCGACGGCCTGAGCACGGCCAACGCCAACGGCAACGTGGAGGGTCTGGCCGCCCTCATCTTCACGAAGTACGTGTTCGCCTTCGAAATCACCGGCGCCCTGCTGATCACGGCCGCCGTCGGCGCCATGGTGCTCACCCACCGCGAACGCACCGAGCGGCCCAAGACCCAGCGCGAGCTGTCCGAACAGCGGGTCCGCGAGGGCAAGCACCTCCCGCCGCTCCCCGCGCCCGGCGTCTACGCCCGGCACAACGCGGTGGACATCGCGGGCCTGCTGCCCGACGGCACCCCGTCCGAGCTCACGGTCAGCAAGACACTCCGTGACCGCGGCCAGATCCGCGATGTGTCCAGCGAGGCGCTCAACGACCTGCGGGCCCTGGAGCAGCGCGCCGAGGAGCGCCTGGAGCGCACCGAGATCGAGCCGGCGAACCTCAAGCGGACCGAGGAGGCGTCGAAGTGAACCCCGTCAACTACCTCTATCTCTCCGCCCTGTTGTTCACGATCGGTGCCACCGGCGTGCTGATCAGGCGGAACGCGATCGTCGTGTTCATGTGCATCGAGCTGATGCTCAACGCCTGCAACCTCGCGTTCGTCACCTTCTCCCGGATGCACGGCAACCTCGACGGTCAGGTCATCGCCTTCTTCACGATGGTCGTCGCCGCCGCGGAGGTCGTGGTCGGGCTCGCGATCATCGTGTCACTGTTCCGTTCCCGCCACTCGGCCTCGGTCGACGACGCCAGCCTGATGAAGCTCTGAGGGGTCGCTGAATCGTGGAGAACCTGATTGCGCTGCTGGTAGCGGCGCCTCTGCTCGGAGCGGTCGTCCTGCTGTGCGGCGGCCGGCGGCTCGATGCCGTCGGCCACTGGATCGGCACGATCCTCTCGTCCGCCTCCTTCGTGATCGGTGTCGTCCTCTTCACCGACCTGCTGGGGAAGAACGCCGAGCACCGGACGCTCATGCAGCACCTGTGGACCTGGGTCCCCGTCGAGGGCTTCCAGGCGGACGTCACCTTCCGCCTCGACCAGCTGTCGATGACCTTCGTCCTGCTGATCACCGGTGTCGGCTCGCTCATCCACCTGTACTCGGTCGGGTACATGGAGCACGACGAGCGCCGCCGCCGCTTCTTCGGCTACCTGAACCTGTTCCTCGCGGCGATGCTGATCCTGGTCCTCGCCGACAACTACCTGCTCCTGTACGTCGGTTGGGAAGGCGTCGGTCTCGCCTCCTACCTGCTGATCGGCTTCTGGCAGCACAAGCCCAGCGCGGCCACCGCCGCGAAGAAGGCCTTCCTGGTCAACCGGGTCGGCGACATGGGCCTGTCGATCGCCATCATGCTGATGTTCACGACGTTCGGGACCTTCGCTTTCGGGCCGGTCCTCAGCCACGTCGGTGACGCCTCCGAGGGCAAGCTCACGGGCATCGCCCTGATGCTGCTGCTCGCCGCCTGCGGCAAGTCCGCCCAGGTGCCGCTGCAGTCCTGGCTCGGCGACGCGATGGAGGGCCCGACCCCGGTCTCGGCCCTCATCCACGCGGCGACCATGGTCACCGCGGGCGTGTACCTGATCGTCCGCTCGGGAGCGATCTTCAACGCGGCGCCGGACGCCCAACTCGTCGTCACCGTCGTCGGCGCCGTCACGCTCCTCTTCGGTGCGATCGTCGGTTGCGCGAAGGACGACATCAAGAAGGCCCTCGCCGGCTCGACCATGTCGCAGATCGGCTACATGGTGCTCGCTGCGGGCCTCGGCCCCATCGGCTACGTCTTCGCGATCATGCACCTGGTGACGCACGGCTTCTTCAAGGCCGGCCTGTTCCTCGGCGCCGGTTCGGTCATGCACGGCATGAACGACGAGGTCGACATGAGGAAGTACGGCGGCCTCAGGAAGTACATGCCGGTCACCTTCATCACCTTCGGCCTCGGCTACCTCGCCATCATCGGCTTCCCGGGCCTGTCCGGCTTCTTCTCCAAGGACAAGATCATCGAGGCGGCCTTCGCGAAGGGCGGCGCCGAGGGCTGGATCCTCGGCGGCGCGGCCCTGCTGGGTGCGGCCATCACGGCGTTCTACATGACGCGCGTGATGCTGATGACCTTCTTCGGTGAGAAGCGCTGGCAGCCCGACGAGAACGGCAACGAGCCGCACCCGCACGAGTCCCCGAAGACGATGACGATCCCGATGATCGTGCTGGCCTTCGGATCGGTCTTCGCCGGCGGCATCTTCGGCATCGGCGACCGCTTCCTGCACTGGCTGGAGCCCATCACCGGCCACGAGGAGGGCAACTCCCCGGTCAGCGCCCTGACGGTCACCCTGGCCACCATGGTGGTCCTCGTCATCGGCGTCGGGATCGCCTGGGCGCAGTACGGCCGCAAGCCGGTCCCGGCCGTCGCCCCGCGCGGGTCGCTGCTCACCCGGGCCGCCCGCCGCGACCTCCTCCAGGACGACTTCAACCACGTCGTCCTGGTGCGCGGCGGCGAACACCTCACCCGCTCCCTGGTCTACGTCGACCACACCCTGGTCGACGGCGTCGTCAACGGCACGGCGGCCTCCATGGGCGGCCTCTCCGGAAGGCTGCGCAAGCTGCAGAACGGCTATGCGCGGTCGTACGCGGTCTCGATGTTCGGCGGTGCGGCCATCCTCGTCGCCGCGACCCTGCTGATGAGGGCGGTCTGATACCGATGTCCTTTCCCCTCCTGACAGCGACGGCGGCGCTCCCGGCCCTCGGGGCGGTGGCCACGGCCGCCGTCCCGGCCGCGCAGCGCACCGCCGCGAAATGGCTGGCGCTGCTGGTCTCGTTGGCGACGCTCGCGCTGGGCATCACCGTCCTGGTGCGCTTCGATCCGGGCGGCGACCGCTACCAACTCACCGAGTCCCACGCCTGGATCGCCGACTTCGGGGTCCGCTACGAGCTGGGTGTGGACGGCATCGCGGTCGCGCTCCTCGCGCTGACCGCCCTGCTGATCCCGTTCGTGATCCTGGCCGGTTGGCACGACGCCGACCCCCTGGAGACGGGCAACAAGCGCTGGCGGCCCACCCAGGGCTTCTTCGCTCTCATCCTTGCGGTGGAGGCGATGGTGATCATCTCCTTCGAGGCCACCGACGTCTTCCTCTTCTACATCTTCTTCGAAGCCATGCTGATCCCGATGTACTTCCTCATCGGCGGCTTCGGGGACAGCGCGCACGAGCACGGCGACGAGGCGGCGGCCACCCAACGGTCGTACGCGGCGGTCAAGTTCCTGCTCTACAACCTGGTCGGCGGGCTCATCATGCTGGCGGCCGTGATCGGCCTCTACGTAGTGGCCGGGAACTTCTCGCTCGCGGAGATCGCGCAGGCGCGGGCCAACGGTTCGCTGCACATGGCGACCAGCACCGAACGCTGGCTGTTCCTGGGCTTCTTCTTCGCCTTCGCGGTGAAGGCGCCCCTGTGGCCGCTGCACACCTGGCTGCCCAACGCGATGGGCGAGGCCACGGCGCCGGTCGCCGTACTGATCACGGCGGTTGTCGACAAGGTCGGCACCTTCGCGATGCTCCGCTTCTGCCTCCAGCTGTTCCCGAACGCCAGCAAGTGGGCCACGCCCGTCATCCTCGTCCTCGCCGTGATCAGCATCATCTACGGCGCGCTGCTCGCGGTCGGGCAGCGGGACATCAAGCGGCTGGTGGCGTACGCGTCGATCTCGCACTTCGGGTTCATCGTGCTGGGCATCTTCGCGATGACCAGCCAGGGGCAGTCCGGCGCGACGCTCTACATGGTCAACCACGGTATTTCCACGGCCGCGTTGATGCTCGTCGCCGGGTTCCTGATCTCGCGGCGCGGCTCGCGTCTGATCGCCGACTACGGAGGGGTGCAGAAAGTCGCCCCGGTGCTCGCGGGCACCTTCCTGATCGGCGGTCTGGCCACGCTGTCGCTGCCGGGACTCGCGCCCTTCGTGAGTGAGTTCCTGGTCCTGGTCGGCACGTTCTCGCGCTACCCGGCGATCGGGATCATCGCCACCTTCGGCATCGTCCTCGCCGCGCTGTACACCCTCGTCCTCTACCAGCGGACGATGACCGGCCCGGTGAAGCCCGAGGTGGCCTCGATGCCGGACCTGCGACCGCGTGAACTCCTGGTCGTCGCCCCGCTGATCGTGCTGCTGGTCTTCCTGGGCGTCTACCCGAAGCCCGTCACGGACATCGTGAACCCGTCGGTCAAGCAGACCTTGTCCGACGTGCACAAGAAGGATCCCAAGCCCTCGGTGGAGGCGGCCAAGTGAGCGCAACAGCCGTCCACAGCCTGTGGACAACGGCGGCAACCGCAGCCGACCCGATCTCGAAGATCGACGCCCCGAAGATCGAGTACTGGCAATTGTCGCCGACCTTGGTCATCCTCGGCGCGGCGCTCATCGGGGTGCTGGTCGAGGCGTTCGTCCCGCGCAGAGCCCGTTACCTCACCCAGGTGCTCGTGTCCGCCCTGGCTCTGATCCTCGGCTTCGTGGCAGTGGTGGTGCTCGCGGCCCAGGGGTACGGCACCACCAAGGCGCACATCGCGGCGATGGGCGCGATCGCGGTCGACGGGCCGTCCCTGTTCCTGCAGGGCGTGATCCTGCTGTCCGGACTGGTCGGCCTGTTCACCTTCGCGGAACGCCGACTCGACCCCGAGGCACACGGCAACCGCGTCGACTCGTTCGCCGCGCAGGGCGCGTCCGTGCCCGGCAGCGACAGCGAGAAGGCGGCGGTCAAGGCCGGGTTCACCACCACGGAGGTCTTCCCGCTCCTGCTCTTCGCGGTCGCCGGCATGCTCGTCTTCCCGTCCGCCAACGACCTGTTGACCCTGTTCGTGGCCCTGGAAGTCTTCTCGCTCCCGCTCTACCTCCTGTGCGCCCTGGCCCGCCGCAAGCGGCTCCTGTCGCAGGAGGCCGCGGTCAAGTACTTCCTCCTAGGCGCCTTCGCCTCCGCGTTCACCCTGTTCGGCATCGCGCTGCTCTACGGCTACGCGGGCTCGATGTCGTACTCCACGATCTCCCAGGTCGTCGACGGCTCGATCACCAACATCAACCCGGCCCTCGCCGACACCATGGGCAACGACGCGCTGCTGCTCATCGGCGGCGCGATGATCGTCATGGGGCTGCTGTTCAAGGTGGGCGCGGTCCCGTTCCACATGTGGACGCCCGACGTCTACCAGGGCGCACCGACCCCGGTCACCGGCTTCATGGCGGCGGCGACCAAGGTGGCCGCCTTCGGAGCGCTGCTTCGCCTCCTCTACGTCGTGCTGCCGGGCCTGCGCTGGGACTGGCGGCCCGTCATGTGGGGCGTGGCGATCATCACGATGCTGGGCGGCGCTATCGTCGCGATCACCCAGACCGACATCAAGCGGCTGCTGGCCTACTCGTCGATCGCGCACGCGGGCTTCATCCTCGCGGGTGTCATCGCGACCACCAGGGACGGCGTCTCGTCCGTGCTCTTCTACCTGGGCGCGTACTCGTTCGTGACGATCGGCGCGTTCGCGGTCGTCACCCTCGTACGGGACGCCGGTGGCGAGGCGACGCACCTGTCCAAGTGGGCGGGGCTCGGGCGCAGGTCGCCGCTGGTCGCGGCCGTGTTCGCGGTGTTCCTGCTGTCCTTCGCGGGCATTCCGCTGACGGCCGGCTTCGCCGGGAAGTTCGCCGTGTTCAAGGCGGCGGCGGCCGGCGGCGCGGCGCCGCTGGTCGTGGTCGGTGTGCTCTCCTCCGCCATCGCGGCGTTCTTCTACATCCGCGTGATCGTGCTCATGTTCTTCAGCGAGCCGCGGCCCGACGGTCCCACCGTCGCGGTGCCGTCCCTGCTGACCATGGCGACGATCGGGGTGGCCGTGGCGGCCACGCTCGTCCTCGGTGTGGCCCCGCAGTACTTCCTGGACCTGGCCAACCAGGCCGGGGTGTTCGTGCGCTGAACGCAGGCCGAAGGCCCCGGTTCCCTTCGCGGGAGCCGGGGCCTTCGCGTGCGTGCGGTCAGACCGTCGGGCAGACGACCTCGGGGTTCCACGCGGCGAACAGGCCCGCCGAGTTGGGCTTGTAGAGCCAGGCGTGCAGGGTGAAGTAGCCGGGGAGCTGGCCCTTCTGGAAGGTCTGCCCGAACAGAGTCGGCGCCACCTGCCCCGAGTCCCTCACGACCCACTCCACCGCGGCCAGCTTGCGCGCGCCGCCGCCGGCCGTGCCTGTGTACTCGTTCGTGAACCCGTCCGCGTACACGAGGGCCGCCGGCTTCTGCGGATCGACCGAACCGATGTTCGCCGGGTTGACGTAGTGGTAGCCCATGCCGCCCTCGGCCGGGTCGGCGACGCAGGTGTCGGTGCGCGCGTACCCACCGGCCGCGGCGAACCCCTCGTACCCGTACTTGGCGATGGCCTGGGTCGTCCTGCTCAGCTGGGTCCACGCGGACGGGTCGGGGTCGGTCGCGGCGTGGGCCGGGGCGGCGGTCAGCGCGAGGGCCGCGGCCGTCGCCACCGCGAGGGCGGTCGTGACGGCGCTCTGCACGGGCCGAGAGGACCGAGGGGACATGGTGGGGCTCCTTGGACTTTCGGGAGGCGTCCGCACGCACGGCGCGCCGTCCGTTCGGGGCGTGGCGGGCCTCCGCGGTCCCGCCCGAGCAGCATGTTCCGGCGGTCATGGTCGCGCCATGTGACGGGAGCCATTCGACTGACCACACCCGGTCACCGCCGCCGGCCTGTGGATAACTCCGACGCTGTCAGCGCGGAGCCCTATCGTGGACGCAGTGGTCGAGGGACGACGTACGGGGGACGAGCGATGCACGGGATGGGCGGGACGGTTGTGACGACCGAAGTACGGACGCCGGCGGCACAGGGCGAGAGCGAGGCGCTGGCCACGCTCCACCGCGTCTTCGGCTACGACAGCTTCCGCGGCGAGCAGGAAGAGGTCATCGAGCATGTGGTGGCGGGCGGCGACGCCGTCGTCCTCATGCCGACCGGCGGCGGCAAGTCGCTCTGCTACCAGATCCCGTCCCTGGTCAGACCCGGTACGGGAGTGGTCGTCTCGCCGCTGATCGCGCTGATGCAGGACCAGGTGGACGCGCTGCGGGCGCTCGGGGTGCGCGCCGGGTTCATGAACTCGACGCAGGACTTCGACGAGCGGCGCATCGTCGAGGCGGAGTTCCTCGCGGGCGAGCTGGACCTGATCTACCTCGCGCCGGAGCGGCTGCGGCTCGACAACACACTGGACCTGCTGTCGCGCGGCAAGATCTCGGTGTTCGCGATCGACGAGGCGCACTGTGTGTCGTCCTGGGGGCACGACTTCCGCCCCGACTACCTCTCCCTCTCGGTGCTCGGCGAGCGCTGGCCGGACGTCCCGCGGATCGCGCTCACGGCGACGGCCACGGACGCGACGCACAAGGAGATCACCCAGCGGCTGAACATGCCGAGCGCCCGGCACTTCGTGGCGAGCTTCGACCGGCCCAACATCCAGTACCGGATCGTGCCCAAGGCCGAGCCCAAGAAGCAGTTGCTGAGCTTCCTGCGCGAGGAGCACGCGGGCGACGCGGGCATCGTGTACTGCCTGTCCCGCAAGTCCGTCGACACGACCGCCGAGTTCCTCTCGCGCAACGGCATCGAGGCGGTGCCGTACCACGCGGGCCTGGACTCGGGCACGCGCGCGGCGCACCAGTCCCGGTTCCTGCGCGAGGACGGGCTGATCGTCGTCGCGACCATCGCCTTCGGCATGGGCATCGACAAGCCGGACGTACGGTTCGTCGCCCACCTCGACCTGCCCAAGTCGGTGGAGGGCTACTACCAGGAGACGGGTCGTGCGGGGCGTGACGGCATGCCGTCCACGGCGTGGATGGCGTACGGCCTGAACGACGTCATACAACAGCGCAAGATGATCCAGTCCAGCGAGGGCGACGAGGCGTTCCGCCGCCGGGCCGCCTCCCACCTGGAGGCCATGCTCGCGCTGTGCGAGACCGCGCAGTGCCGACGCGGCCAACTGCTCGCCTACTTCGGGCAGGACCCGGACGCGGCGGGCTGCGGCAACTGCGACACCTGCCTCACCCCGCCGGAGACCTGGGACGGCACGGTCGCCGCGCAGAAGGTGCTGTCGACGGTCGTACGGCTGCAGCGGGAGCGGGGCCAGAAGTTCGGCGCCCTGCAGATCGTCGACATCCTCATGGGGCGCCGGTCGGCCAAGGTGATCCAGTTCGACCACGACCAGCTGTCCGTGTTCGGCATCGGCCAGGACCTGGCCGAGGGCGAATGGCGGGGCGTCGTACGGCAGTTGCTGGCACAGGGGCTGCTCGCGGTCGAGGGGGAGTACGGCACGCTGGTGCTCACCGAGGCGAGCGGCACGGTGCTGCGGCGCGAGCGGGAAGTGCCGCTGCGCAAGGAGCCGAAGAAGCCGGCGGGCTCCTCGCGCTCGGGGTCCTCGTCCTCGGGCCGGGGCGAGCGCAAGGCCAAGGCCGCGGCGGTGGAGTTGCCCGAGTCGCTTCAGCCCGCCTTCGAGGCCCTGCGCGCCTGGCGTGCGGAACAGGCTCGCGAGCAGGGGGTTCCGGCGTACGTCATCTTCCACGACGCCACGCTCCGGGAGATCGCGACGATCTGGCCGACCTCGGTGGCGCAGCTCGGCGAGATCAGCGGCGTCGGCGAGAAGAAGCTGGCGACGTACGGCGAGGGCGTGATCGGGGTGCTGGCGGGGCTGGGTGAGGCGCCGGCCGTGGCTCCGACTCCGACTCCGGCTCCGACTCCGGCTCCGGCTCCGGCTGCGGTGCAAGTGCCGGCACCGGCACCGGCGCGGGCACAGGCGTCGGCATCCGCGTCGGGTCGGGCGGCGAAGGATGTTGACCCCGGTGCGGATTACTGGCCGGAGATGGATGAGGAGCCGGAGCCCGAGGACTGGATGTAGGGGGCGGGACTGGGCGTTGGGACCGGGACTGGGGTGTGGGTGGTCCCCGGTACGGTCCTCAGCCCAGGGCGGTCGGGCTGGGGGTGTTGGCGCAGGGCTGTGAGCCCAGGACCCTCGGGCCAGGCCCCTCAGCGCCGGTGCCGTGGTTCAGTGCGTTCGGGCAGGCCCGGTCGGGCCGTCCCGTTGGGTGAGTGCGTCGGGCGGGAGCGTCAGCCTGCTGCCGTCAGGCCGGGGCTGTCTGCCGTTGCCGTCAGCCAGTGAGGTCGGGCCATTGCCGTTGCCGTTGGGGGCGGTGTCCGCTGTTGCCGCCGGACGCTGCTGTCGGGTCGCCGTCGTCTGCCCGGCCCCTTCGGCCGACTGCGGCCCGCCACGCGGTCGTTGACCCGGGGCCACCTGCCCAGTGCCGTCGGCTCGGGTGCGCCGGCGCGGGACCGTGAGCCCGGGTTCTCGGGCCCGGGGCCCTCAGGCCAGGTGCGTCAGCGCAGGGTCCTCGGTGCAGGGGCCTCAGCCCAGGACAGTGAACCTGGGCCCTCAGCCCAGTGCCGTGAGCCCCGGTGCGAACACGATCAGCAGGGGGAGCAGCGGGACCAGGGTCGCCACCGTGGTCGTCAGGGCTCGGTTGCGGCGGCCGAGTCTGGGGCGGGGGTCCAGGAGGCGGTTGACGCGTTCGCCGAGGAGGCGGTGGCTGGAGGCGCAGGAGAGGACGCCTCGGTGGTTGTTGAGCTCGATCAGGGCCAACGCCGTTGTCAGGTGGCCGCATTGGCGGGAGGCCGTGTCGTCGGCGGCCAGCTCGACCAGGCGGTGGGTCTGGTCGCAGAAGTGGGCGAACAGGGGGACGTGCGGGAAGCCCGAGGCCAGTGCGGTCGAGAGGTGCAGGAGCCAGTCGTGGTGGGCGCGGGCGTGACCGCGTTCGTGGGTGAGGACCGCGTCGAGCTGGTGGCCCGTGAGGCGGTGCAACGCGCCTGTGGTGACCACGAGTTGGGGCGGATGGCCGGGCATCCACCAGGCGTCCGGGTACTCGTCCTCCAGGACGAGCAAGGGGCCGCGCGCCGGGGGCAGGCCCGCCGGCAGGTCGGGAGCGCGTTCGCGGAGGTGGGCGCGGGCTTGGCCTCTGCGGCGGCGGGCCTCGGCGAGTTCGCGGGCCAGCATCGCGGTGGTCCAGGCGGCGCCGCAGGCGAGTGACAGCGTGAGGGCGACCGCCCAGGCGGGGGCAGCGGAGAGGTCGTAGGCCGCGGCGACGGCCGGGGGAGCGGGGGCGAAGACATGATCACGGACGGTGTGGAAGACGGCGGCCGCGCCCAGGACCAGGGCGGCCAGGCAGCACAGCAGGACCGTGGCGACCAGGCACTGCCACACCCAGAGGCCGACCACGGGTTCCCGTTCGGGCCACACGGCCCGGGTCAGCGCGCGCGGAGCCGGCACGGCGGCCGAGAGGGCGACGACGCTCAGCAGGAGCAGGCAGACAGTCATGCCACGGGCTCCGGATCCTGGTCGACGGAAGTAACAGGGGGAACAGAGGGTGCGGGTGCGGCTGTACCCGAGGGCGGGTCCACGACATGTGTGCCGCCCGCCGTCAGTATGACTGCACGGGCGGCTGGAGTCAGGTGTACAGAGACCACCGGACTCATCTCACCCGCCGGTCCCGCCGACCCCCGCGCCTCAACCCCGCGCCACGATCCGCCCGCCGACCCCGCCGACCCCGCCGACCCCGCCGACCCCGCCGACCCCGCCGGGCCGATCCGTAGCCGCTCGCCGAACTCCGCCGACCCTGTCGCCTCAGCTCCGCGCCACGATCCGGCCGGTGACCTCGCCCAGGCCCACGCGCGTGCCGTCCGCGCCCGGGGCCCACGCCGACAGGGTCACGACATCCCCGTCCTCCAGGAACGTCCGCTTGCCGTCCGGGAGTTCGAGGGCGTCGCGGCCGTTCCAGGTCAGCTCCAGCAGCGAACCCCGCTCGCGTTCCGTCGGGCCGCTGACCGTGCCGGAGCCGTAGAGGTCGCCGGTGCGGAGGGAGGCGCCGTTGGCGGTCATCTGGGCGAGTTGCTGGGCGGCCGTCCAGTACATGGTGGAGAACGGCGGCTCGGAGACCGTGTGGCCGTTGATGGCGACGGTGATGCGGAGGTCGTAGCCGCCGGGTTCCTCGGCCGAGTCGTCCAGGTAGGGAAGGAGTTCGTGCGTGCGCTCCGGCGGCGCCACCCGCGACTCCTCCAGCGCGTCCAGCGGGGTGATCCACGCCGACACCGACGTGGCGAAGGACTTGCCGAGGAACGGGCCGAGGGGGACGTACTCCCAGGCCTGGATGTCGCGTGCCGACCAGTCGTTGAGGAGGCACAGGCCGAAGACGTGTTCGCGGAAGTCGGCGAGCGGCACCGGCCTGCCCATCGTCGACGGCGCGCCGACCACGAAGCCGACCTCGGCCTCGATGTCCAGGCGGACCGACGGGCCGAAGACCGGCGTGGGGTCGGACGGGGACTTCCGCTGGCCGGACGGGCGTACGACATCCGTGCCCGAGACCACGACCGTGCCGGAGCGGCCGTGGTAACCGATCGGCAGGTGCTTCCAGTTGGGGGTCAGCGAGTCGGGGGCGTCGGGGCGGAAGATGCGGCCGACGTTCCGGGCGTGGTTCTCCGAGGCGTAGAAGTCGACGTAGTCCGCGACCTCGAAGGGCAGGTGCAGGGTCACCGACGAGAGCGGGTGGAAGTAGGGGGCGATCGTGTCCTGGTGGGACGGGACCGTCACCCACGCGGTCAGCGCGCGGCGGACGTCCGACCAGGCCGTGTGGCCCGCCGCGAGCAGCGGGTCGAGGGTCGGGTGCGCCAGGAGGGAGACGTACGGCGAGCCGAGCGCCTCCGCCGCCGCGCCCGCGTCGAGGACGCGGTCGCCGAGCCGGACGCCGACGGTCCGTTCGTCCGAGCCGACGGGCGAGAAGACGCCGTAGGGAAGGTTGTGCGGGCCGAAGGGGTCGCCCTCGGGAAGATCGAAGGGGGGCATGGGTGCTGCCTCACTCTCGTACGTACTCGCATGTGGCCGCGCCACACGTTACGGGTGAGTTGCGCGAACCGGCAGTGTCTAAAGAGTTCGCAATGTCCGGATAGGTCTTGTCGGAAGAGGCAATTCCGGCTTAGCGTCCTTTGGGGGACACGGACGGGGTGGGTCCGGTCCGTAGGGGGGACACGTGGGGGGACCCGTGGCCAAGCGCTTCAGCGTGCCTTTCGAGGCCGACCGCGAAGTGCCGGGCCTGATCGTGAAGTTCGGCGACTATCCGCTGCATCACGGCGGGGTGGGTGCGATCCGGAGTCTGGGGCGCCTCGGCGTGCCGATGTATGCGATCACGGAGGACCGTTACACGCCGGCGGCCGCGTCCCGTTATCTGGAACGCGCGTTCGTGTGGCCGACGACCGGCACGGAGGAGCCCGGGCGACTGGTGGAGGGCCTGCTGCGCATC
Organism: Streptomyces sp. NBC_00986; assembly: GCF_045162565.1. NCBI lineage: Bacteria > Bacillati > Actinomycetota > Actinomycetes > Kitasatosporales > Streptomycetaceae > Streptomyces > Streptomyces sp. NBC_00986. The sequence goes on along the minus strand of NZ_CP108733.1, from coordinate 5,299,030 downwards.
GGGCGCCGCATCGGCCGGCCCACCGTCCTCATCCCGACCGACGAGGAGGCCGCGGTCCTGATCGCCGAGCACCAGGACACGCTCGGCTCCCGCTTCCTCTTCCCGCGTGTGGAACCGAAGTTGCCGCGTCGGCTCGCGAGCAAACAGGGTCTGCACGAACTCTGCGTGGAGCACGGCATCCCCAGCCCCGCGGCGGCCTTCCCGCAGTCGTACGACGACATCGTCGAGTTCGCCGAGAAGGCCCGCTTCCCGCTGGTCGCCAAGAACAGGGAGGCGTTCGTACGGCGCTCCCGGCCGGCGGTGAACGGCACGACGAAGATCGCGACCCGCGAGGGGCTGCTCACGCTCGCGCGGGACTGGGGCGAGCACCCCGGGGTGATCCTCCAGGAGTACCTGCCGAGGGAGGAGGCCGAGGACTGGATCGTGCACGCCTGCTTCGACCAGGACTCGACCCCGCTGGCCCTGTTCACCGGCGTGAAGGTGCGCTCCTGGCCGCCGCACGCGGGCATGACGGCGAACGCGTACGTGGTCGACAATCCGGAACTCACGGACATCGCCGCACGTTTCATCAAACAGATCGGCTTCACCGGAGTCATCGACCTCGACCTGCGCTTCGACCGGCGCGACGGCCAGTACAAACTGCTCGACTTCAACCCCCGCATGGGCGCCCAGTTCCGGCTCTTCGAGAACGAGTCGGGGGTGGACGTCGTCCGCGCCATGCACCTCGACCTGACCGGCCGCACCGTCCCGGAGGGGGAACAGCGCGCCGGTCACCGGTACATCGTGGAGAACATCGACCTGCCCGCCCTCCTCGCCTACCGCCGCAGCGGCTATACGACGCCGCACGCACCGGCGCGGGCGAGCGGGACGGAGCTGGCCTGGCTCGCGGGTGACGACCTGCGGCCGTTCTTCACGATGCTGGCCCGCTTCGTGCGGCCGGGCGCGAAGCACCTGTATCAGCTGTGGCGCACCAACCGGCGCGGCAGCAGCACCAGTAGCGGCAAGCAGTAACTCCAGCAGCGAACAAGTAGCGCAAGGGGCACGCGAGTTCGAGCAGCGGCCCTGGCACGAAGTGACGAATAGACGTCCTGGGGAGGGACTTCGTGATTCAACCGGTAGCAGTCATCGGCGCCGGGCCGTTCGGCCTGTCCACCGCCGCGCATCTGCGGGCACGCGGCATTCCGGTCCGTGTCTTCGGCGAGCCCATGGTCAGCTGGCGTGACCACATGCCCGCCGGGATGCTCCTGAAGTCGACCCCCGCCGCCTCCAGCCTCGACGCCCCGCAGCCCGGCCACAACCTCGTCGACTACTGCGACGCGGCCGGCATCCCCCGCCTGGTCACCGACGAGGACATCATCCCCGTGGAGACCTTCATCGCCTATGGCGAGTGGTTCCAGCAGAAGCTGGTGCCCGAACTGGAGCGGGTGCGGGTCGTCTCCGTCGACCGGAAGACGGGCGGCGGCTTCGAACTCAAGCTGGACTCGGGAGAGTTGTTCACGGCGAGGGCGGTCGTGGTCGCGACCGGCCTGTACGGGCTCGCCCACCTCCCGCCGGAGCTGGCCGCCGCGGCGGTCGACGGGCCCGCGCCCACCGCTCCCGTCTCGCACAGTTCGCAGCACCACGACCTGAGCGCGTTCAAGGGCAAGGAGCTGATCGTCGTCGGCGCCGGTCAATCCGCCCTGGAGACGGCCGCGTTGGCGGCGGAGGCGGGCGCGAACGTGCGGATCGTCTCGCGCGGGCACGGCCGGGTCGCCTTCGGCGCACCTCCGTGGAAGCAGCCGAAGCTGCGCCCCGAGTCGCCGTTCGGGCGGGCATGGTCGCTGTGGGCGCTGAGTTACTACCCCCAGCCGTACCGCTACCTCCCCGAGCAGACCCGGCACTACCTGGTCCGCCGGGTGCTCGGGCCGCTCGGTGCATGGTGGCTGCGCGAGCGGTTCGAGGGGAAGGTGCAGGTCAGCGAGGTCGAGCGGATCGTACGGGCGGAGGCGGACGGCGGCGCGAGCGCGGCGAACGGCGGCCCGGTACTCACCGTCACGACGCCGGGCGGAGGCACGCAGCAACTCACCGCCGACCACGTCATAGCCGCGACGGGGTACCGGGTCGACATCGCGGCGATGGACTTCCTCGGGCACGAGCTGCGCACCCAGCTGGCGGTGAGCCGGGGTACGCCGAAGCTTGGTGCCGGGTATGTGTCGTCCGTGCCGGGGGTCTACTTCACAGGGCTGCCGTCGGCGTCGTCGTACGGGCCGGTGATGCGGTTCGTGTGCGGGACGGAGTTCGCGTCGCCGCGGTTGGCGAAGCATCTGGCCGCCGCGCACGGGTAGTTGGCGACCGGGGCTCAGCTCGTGATGGAGCGGGCGACGCGGAAGCCGACGTCGTCCACTCGGAAGGTCGGGTGGCTTCGGCGGCGTACGGAGGCGCGGCAGCTCCAGTGCTCGTCGAACCAACCGCCGCCGCGCAGTACCCGGTAGGTGCCGTAGACCTCGGGGTCGTAGAGGTCCCAGCACCACTCCCACACGTTGCCGAGCATGTCGTGCAGGCCCCAGGGGTTGGGGAGTCGGGCGCCCGGTTCGTGGGGGCGCTCGTCGGAGTTGCCTCGGTGCCAGGCGATGTCGTCGAGCGGTCCGTAGCGCGGGCCGCTCGTCCCGGCCCGGCACGCGTACTCCCACTCGGCTTCGGTGGGGAGGCGGTAGCCGTCGGCGGAGGGGTCCTCCCGCACGACGGCCTCGCCGTTGGCGTCGAAGTCGTACGCCGGGGTCAACTCCTCTTGCTGGGAGAGGGAGCTGCAGAAGAGGACCGCGTCCCGCCATGACACGGTCTCCACGGGGAGGCGGTCGTTGCCCTGTGCGGTGCTGGGGCGTTCGCCGGTGACCTGGGCGTACTGCTCCTGGGTGACGGGGAGCGTGCCGAGGTGGAAGGGGGCGAGGTCGACCGTCCAACTCCGTTGCGTACGGCGGTCGGTGAGGGAGACCTGGCCGGGCGGGATGGAGACGAGGTCGATGTGCGGGGGCGTGTCCATGGCCATGCCTTACGTCAGTTCCGTGAACATCGGCCTCAGGCGGGTCGCGAGTTCGCGGTCGGAGTGGTCGAGTTCCGCTGTCGCGACCGTGATCGTCGCGGTCAGCGCACGGCGGAGTTCCGGTTCCGTGAGGGAGCGGACCGGGGTGGACTCCAGTGGGGCCGTGAACTCCTCGGGCAGCAGATGGGCGCCCTTCGTGTCGGCCGTGGGCAGGCCCAGACGCAGACAGGCCAGGGTGATCACATGGTCGCGCAGGGCGCTGATCCAGTGCTCGGCCTGCCAAGTCCGGCCGCGTACAAGGCAGTTACGGGTGTGCAGTGCGTGATGCCAGACGAGTCCGGCGAGCATGTCGGCGTCGGGCGGCGCGAACGCCTCGACCGGCTGGTCCTGGCCGAACACGGTTCGCCACTGTGGGCCCCGGGGGCCGAACTCGTCCTCCGGCGTGAAGGTGATGTCCAGTTCCACCCACCCGGGCAGCAGGAACAACCGGACGACGCTCGCACCCCGCACCGGCAGGTCCCAGTGGTGCCGGGGGTCGAACTCGCCCTGGATCCAGTCGGTCCACCGGGCCACCGTCACGTCGACCTCGCCGCGGACACCCATCACGATGTCCGTGTCCGACCAGCGGTCACCGGTACCCGTGGCATGCGAGCCGGTGTAGGCGAAGCCGGTGATCGAGTCGTCGGCCTCGGCGCGGGCGAGGAGTCGGGCGCGGGTGCGGTCGCGTTGTTCGGGGGTGAACATGCCTCGATGATGCATGCCCAGGCCTTCGCCACGCGCTGTCAGTGAGGCAGGGCACGAGCCGGTGGATACGCCTGACCACCCGACACCGCGCGGACGAACCACCGTTGCCGGGCCCGGGCCAGGAGCGGGAGACCGTGGTGGACGTGAGCATCTGCAGCACGAGTGGCACCCTGTGGCTGTTCCAGTGGGGCGGTGACGTCGCGCCGCCCGAACCCGACACCGTGCACCGTGCGAACGACACGCTCGCCCACACGCACTATGATCCGCCCCGCCCCGCCCCGGCCTCCCGGCCAGCCTGTTCAGCCCTGAGCCGCCTCGCTGTTGAGCTCCTGCTCCCGCTCGTTCTCGACACTCATCCCGCGCCCTCAGCCGTACGACCGTGCCGCGGCACTACGACCGGTAGCCGCCCAACGTCCTCAACCCCGGCAGCGCCCTGTCCTGGAAGTCGAACAACGCCAGGTTCTCCCACGCGTTGCCGGACGTCGGGTCGGTCGGGTCCCAGCCGTCACCGGCCCGGTACGTCCACACGCCCTCCCAATAGCAGTAGCCCAGGCCCTTGTTGCCGGGGATGTTCGCCATCAGGTCGGCCACTGTGCGCAGCCATGCCGACTGGCCGGCCGGGGTCGCTGGATAGCCCTCCGTCAGCTGCGAGGGGTCGTACATGATGTCGTTCGTCGCGTCCTCGCTCTGCAGCGTGAACGGGTACGCCGTCTCCGCGATCAGCACGGGCTTGTCGTAACGGGCCGCCAGATCCGCCAAGTTGGCCGCCGCGGCCTCCGGGGCGCCGTGCCAGAACGGGTAGTACGACTGGGCGATGATGTCGAAGTCGACGCCGTCGGCGACCACATTGTCGTACCACCAGCGTGACGTGCCGTTGTCGCCGCCGGAGGCGATGTGGAGCATCGTGCGGATGCGCGGGGTCGTGTCGCGGGCGGCGTTCAGGCCTGCCTTCAAGAACGTCGTCAGGTTGCCCCAACCCCCGCCGTCGTCACCCCAGTTCTTGCCGGTCGGCCAGAGCAGCCCGCCGTTGATCTCGTTGCCGATCTGGACCAGGTCCGCCGGGGTGCCTTGGCGGCGCAACGCGCCCAACACGTCGGCGGTGTGGTCGTAGACCGCCCTCGTCAGGCCTGCCACATCCAGGTCCGCCCAGGCCGCCGGCTTGGTCTGGTGGGACGGGTCCGCCCACGTGTCGGAATAGTGGAAGTCGACCCAGATGCCGATCCCCGCCCGGCGCAACCTCTTCGCCAACGGCAGGATGTGCTTCTTGTTGTTGTAACCGTCGGCCGGGTTCACCCAGACCTTGAGGCGCGCGTGCGTCACGCCCGCGTCGGCCAGGATGCGGATCGGGTCGTCCCGGCGCCCGTCCGCACGGCGGTAAATCGCCCCGTACGCCTCGTCCTTGGGGAGCGACGAGATGTCCATCCCCCGGATCTCCAATCGGCGCCGGTCCGATCCACCCCCAGTACTCGCCACCGCCGGCGCCGCCGCCAACACCGGTACCGCGAGTGCCGCCGCCCCCGCCGCCGTAAGAACACTGCGTCTGCGCATCACGAAGTTCCCTTCAGCAAGTCACCAAAGAATCAAGCAAGTTGAGCTCAGCCCAATCGAGCCGAGCGGAAGTCAGCGCGGGTCCCGGAAAACCTCCACCCCGCCCGCCGGCACCGCCGCCCGACTCCCGTCCGGCAGCACCACCTTCACCTCGCCCCCGGTGTGGTTCACCGCGAAGCGAAACGTCCCCGACTCGCCCTCCCGTACGACGAGTTCGACATCGCGGGGAAGATCGACCGGCGTGATCCCCGCGTCCGCGAGGGCGAGGTCGACGACGGCGGCCAGGTCGGCCCCCGTCAGCCGCGTCGCCAGGTACCACGCGGCCCCCGACCCCACCGCATGCCGCGTCAGTGCCGCCCCTCCCGCCGTACGCCCGTCCGCGAAGACCGCGACCGTCTCGCAACCGGCCCCCGGAACCACGACCTCAGACCACAGATCCGCCTCGTACGACGAACCATCCGCTCCCCGAACGGACACCACCTCGCCCGGCAGCAACGGATCGAACTCCTCGACAGTCAGCCCGAGTACGTCCCGCAACGCCCCCGGATACGCGCCCGGATGCAACGTGTCGTTCTCGTCGACGATCCCGGAGAAGAAGGAGACCAGCAGGGTTCCGCCCCGCGAGACGTACCGCTCCAGCTCCGCCCCCACCCCGACCGGCGCCGCGTACAACTGCGGTACCACCAGCAGCGGATACCGCTCCGGGTCCAGGTCGCCGAGCCCCGTCGGCGGCACGAAGTCCACCGTCAAGTGCCGGTCGTACAGGGCCTCGTAGAACGAATCCAACCGTTCCCGCGCGTCCAGATCCTGGCTCGGCCGCCACTCCAGGCTCTGCGCCCACCAGGAGTCCCAGGACCACACCATCGCCACGTCACCCCGGGTCCGCGTACCCCGCAGACCGGCCCGGCTCAACTCCCCGACCCGGCGCCCGAGTTCCGTCACCTCACGCCAACCCCGGTTGTCCGTACCGGAGTTAGCCAGCATCGCGGTGTGGAACTTCTCCGCGCCCGACTGCGACTGCCGCCACTGGAAGAACATCGCGCCCTCGGAGCCCCGCGCCACATGCCCGAGTGAGTTCCGCGCCATCTCACCAGGACGCTTCGCGGGGTTGTACGGCTGCCAGTTGACCCCCGACGTGGCGTGCTCCAGCAACAGCCACGGACCACCGCCCGCCACCGAACGCGTCAAGTCCGCGGCCAGCGCCAGGTTCACGTGCGTACGGCGGCCGTCCGTCATCAGGTAGTGGTCGTTGGTGACGAGGTCGACCTCCTTCGCCCAGGCCCAGTAGTCGACGCCCGGGCCCTGGCTCGGGGCGACCATGAAGTTGGTGGTGACGGGGACGCCGGGGGAGAGGCGGTGCAGGATGTCCCGCTCGGCGACGAAGTTGGCGCGGGCCTGCGCGTCGGCGAAGCGCCGGTAGTCGAGTTGCTGGGTGGGATTGCATACGGACGGGGTCGCCCGGGGCGGAGTGATCTCCTCCCAGTCGCCGTACTGCTGACCCCAGAACGCCGTTCCCCAGGCGTGGTTGAGGGCATCGAGGGTGTCGTAGCGCTCGCGCAGCCAGTCCCGGAAGGCCGCCGCGCACACATCGCAGTAGCAGGCGAGCACCGGGGCGCCGTACTCGTTGTGGACGTGCCACAGGACCACGGCCGGGTGGCTGCCGTAGCGCTCGGCGAGCGCCGTCGTGATCGTGGCCGCCGCCGCCCGGTACTCGGCGTTGGAGTGGCAGATCGCGCCCCGCGAGCCGAAGGCCAAGCGGACTCCCTCGCGCGTCACGGGCAACGAGGAAGGGTGCGCGCGGTAGAACCACGCCGGCGGTACGACAGTCGGCGTGCCGAGGTTCACGGCGATGCCGGCCGTGTGCAGCAACTCGACGACCGTGTCGAGCCACTCCCAGTCGTACTCACCGGGACGCGGCTCCAGCCGGGCCCAGGAGAAGACGCCGAGGGAGACCGCCGTGACACCGGCCTCCCGCATCAGCCGTACGTCCTCCTCCCAGACCTCCTGCGGCCACTGCTCGGGGTTGTAGTCACCTCCGAAGGCGAGCGGCAGACGGTCGTGCGGGGCGGGGGACGGCATGGGTTCACTCCCGGGGATCGGAGGAGAAAGTGAGCTGTTTCTGTGATCGTGCACACGGATGGTTGCGGCGTCCATCCGTCAGCAACAAGTAGGTAACCCCACGGTTCATCCATTGACAAGGGTCCGAAACAATTCTCTACTGTGCACGGTCACAGAGCCGTGCGGAGCAGGTGGGACACATCCGAGGCCGGCTCGCACTCAGTCAGGGGAGATGAAGATGTCGATCCACCGCCACCAGTTCAGCAGGCGCAGCATTCTTGCCGGGGCGGCAGCCGTAGGCCTCACGGGCACCCTCGCCGCCTGTGGCGGTTCCGACGACGACTCCGGCAAGAGCAGCGGGCCGGTCAAGCTGACCTACTGGGCCTGGGCGCCGAACATGGAGAAGGTCGCCGCGATCTGGAACAAGAAGAACCCGGACATCACGGTCACCGTCTCCAAGCAGGCCGCGGGCAAGGACATCGTCTCCAAGCTGATCACCGCGAAGAAGGCGGGCAACGCCCCCGACCTGATCCAGGTCGAGTACCAGTCGCTGCCGACGCTGGTCTCGAACGACGTCCTCGCGGACATCTCGAAGTACGCGAAGTCCGCCAAGTCCCAGTTCGCCGAGGGCCTTTGGGGCATGGTCACGCTCGGCACGGACGCGGTGTACGCCATACCGCAGGACTCCGGGCCGCTGATGTTCTTCTACCGCGAGGACCTGTTCAAGCAGCACAACCTGACGGTCCCCGCCACCTGGGACGACTTCGCCAAGACCGCCCGCGCCGCCAAGAAGGCACTCCCGAACGCCTACTTGACGACGTTCTCCTCCAACGACCCCGGATTGTTCGCGGGGTTGGCGCAGCAGGCCGGTGCCAAGTGGTGGACCGTGGAGAGCGGCGGCAAGTGGACCGTCGGCATCGACGACGCGGCGACCAAGAAGGTCACCGACTTCTGGGGCGGTCTCGTCCAGGAGGGCGTGATCGACAACCAGCCGATGTACACGCCGGCTTGGAACAACGCGCTGAACAAGGGCACCAACATCGCCTGGGTCTCCGCCGTGTGGGCGCCCGGTGTGCTAGTCAGCTCGGCCCCCGACACCAAGGGCAAGTGGCGCATGGCGCCGCTGCCGCAGTGGAGCGCGGGCGAGGACGTCACCGGCAGCTGGGGCGGCTCCTCCACCGGCGTCTCCACCGACTCCAAGCACGCCGAGGCCGCGGCCAAGTTCGCGACCTGGCTGAACACCGACCCGGAGGCGCTCGCCGCCCTGGTCAAGGAGGTCTCCATCTACCCGGCGGCCACCAAGGGCCAGTCCGGCTCGGTGCTCACCACCCCGGAGTTCTTCTCGAACCAGACCGACTTCTACGACACGGCCGCCAAGATCGCCGCCACCACGGCCGCCTCCGCCTGGGGCCCGAACGTCCAGGTCGCCTACGACACCTTCAGCGACGCGTTCGGCAAGGCCACCAAGGCGAAGAAGGCGGCGCAGTTCGACACAGCGCTCGCGACCATGCAGTCGTCGACCTTCACCGACATGAAGAAGCAGGGCTTCAAGGTGACCGAGGCATGACCAGCACTCCGCTCAAGGGCTCCGACCGGCTCGCGGCCGGGCCCTTGGCGGACGGCACCGTCACACCCGTCCGCCCCCGCCGCCTCCGTCGCCGTGGCCGCAGCGCGCCGTACTGGTTCCTCGTACCGGCCGTGCTCCTGTTCGTCGCCTTCACCGTCGTACCGATCGGGTACGCGGTGTGGCTCAGCCTCCACAAGGTCCAGGTCAAGGGCATCGGCCTCGGCAAGGACGCCCGTCAGCAGGTCTGGAACGGCATCGGCAACTACACCGCCGTGTTCGAGGACTCCGAGTTCGGCCACAGCGTCCTGCGCGCCTTCGGCTACGGCCTGATCGTCATCCCCACGATGCTCGGTCTGGCGCTGGTCTTCGCGCTGATGCTGGACACCCCGCAGGCACGCAGCGCCAAGTTCGCGCGCCTCGCGATCTTCCTGCCGTACGCGGTCCCCGGCATCATCGCCGCCCTGATGTGGGGCTTCCTGTACCTGCCGACGGTCAGCCCCTTCTACTACATCCTGCGCGAGTTCAACCTGCCGCAGCCCGACCTGTTCGACGGTGGCAACCTGTACCTCTCCTTCGCGAACATCGCGGTGTGGGGCGGCACGGGCTTCAACATGATCGTCATCTACACCGCCCTGCGCTCGATCCCGCAGGAGATCTACGAGGCCGCCCGCATCGACGGAGCGTCCGACCTGAAGATCGCCCTGCGGATCAAGATCCCGATCGTGATGCCGTCCCTCGTGCTCACGTTCTTCTTCTCGGTCATCGCCACGCTCCAGGTCTTCACCGAGCCCATGGCCCTCAAGCCGCTGACCAACGGCCTCTCCAGTTCCTGGAGTCCGCTGATGGCCATCTACGACTCCGCCTTCCTCAGGTCGGACATCTACGGCGCCTCCGCCACCGCCGTGGTGCTGGCCCTGGCGACCTTCGCGCTCTCCTTCACGCTGCTGCGCGTCTCCGACCGCTACACCCGGGAGGACCGGGCATGACCCCCCTCACCCTCACCGCCACCGACGCCCGCCCGGGCGCCGCGAAGGCGAAGCGCACGGCTTGGGTGCCCACCCTCGTCCTGATCCTCGGCTCGCTGTACTGCCTGATCCCCGTCATCTGGGTGGTCATCGCGGCGAGCAAGGGCCGCGGTGAACTGTTCTCCACGTTCACCTTCGCCCCCGGCACCGGCTTCGTCGACAACTTCAAGGACCTGAGCTCCTACCGGGACGGCATCTTCTGGCAGTGGATGCTCAACTCCCTCTTCTACGCGGGCGGCGGCGCCCTGCTCTCCGCCGCGGTCTCGGCAGCCGGCGGCTACGCACTGGGCCGATTCGCCTTCAGGGGACGGGAGTTCGTCTTCAAGCTGATGCTGGCCGGCGTCCTCGTACCCAGCATCGTGCTGACCGTCCCCCAGTACCTCCTCCTGTCGAAGATGGGCCTGGCCGACTCGTACTGGTCGATGCTGCTGCCGTCGGTCCTCTCTCCCTACGGCGTCTACCTCGTCCGTATCTACGCGGCCGCGTCCGTCCCCAACGAACTCCTCGAAGCCGCTCGCATGGACGGCGCGAGCGAGTGGCGGATCTTCTCGCGGATCGCGGTGCCGATGATGATGCCGGGCCTCATCACGGTGTTCCTGTTCCAGTTCGTCGGCATCTGGAACAACTTCCTGCTGCCGTTCGTGATGCTCGCGGACGACACCAAGTTCCCGATCACACTGGGCCTTTACACCCTGCTCAACCAGGGCGCCTCCCAACCGGCGCTCTACACCCTGGTCATCATGGGCTGCTTCCTCGCGATCCTGCCGCTGATCGCACTGTTCCTGGTGATCCAGCGGTTCTGGTCCCTGGACCTGCTGAGCGGATCGGTCAAGGCGTGAGCGCTCCGCTGGGGGCGCGGTGATGGGCCGATGCTCGTCCGCGGCACCGTCGTGGCTGGTCGCGCCGTTCCCCGCGCCCCTTTGGGGCGCTGCTCACCGCTGCTGACTTCGCACGACCTGCCCAGGAACCGGGCGGCCCCCCACAGCCGACGCCCCCCACCACGAACGAGGAACATGACCACCAGCTCGAACGGACGCCGTAAACCGCCCACCATCCACGACGTGGCCCGGGAGGCAGGGGTCTCCCGGGGGACCGTCTCCCGGTTCCTGAACGGTGGCCACTACGTCTCGCCCGCCGCGCGCACCGCGGTGGAGACGGCGATCAGGAAGACGGGCTACGTCGTCAACCGGCACGCCCGTTCCCTGAGCACCGGACGGTCGGACTCGGTGGCGTTCCTCCTCACCGAGCCGCAGGAGAAGTTCTTCGAGGACCCCAACTTCAATGTCCTGCTGCGGGGTTGCACCGAACACCTGGCCCGCCACGACATCCCACTCCTGCTGATGCTGGCCTCGTCGAAGGACGAACGCCGCCGCCTGACCCGGTACATCACCTCGGGCCACGTGGACGGCGTACTCCTCGTCTCCAACCACAGCGGCGACCCGGTGGCGGCCGAACTCCGGGACGCGGGCATCCCGTTGGTGGCCTGCGGCAAACCGCTCGGCGCCGCCTCCAAATACAGCTACGTCGCCGCCGCCGACCGCGACGGCGCCCAGGAGATGGTCCGCCACCTCATCGCGCGAGGCCGCCGCCGCATCGGCATGGTCACAGGCCCACTCGACGCACCGGGCGGCCCCGACCGCCTGGCCGGCTACCGAGACGTCCTCACGGAGGCAGGCCTGCCCCACGACCCGACCCTCGTAGTGGAGGGCGACTACCGCCGCACGGGAGGCGAGGAAGCGGCGAGGCGCCTCCTGTCCCAGGCCCCCGACATAGACGCGGTCTTCGTAGCCTCGGACCTCATGGCCCTCGGCGTGGTCAACACCCTTCAGCAGTCCGGCCGTTCGGTCCCGGATGACATCGCTGTCGGAGGCTTCGACGACTCGGCGGCGGCCACGTCCATCACCCCGGCCCTGACGACCATGCGACAGCCCTACGACCGCATCAGCGCCGAGATGGTCCGCATGCTGTTGGCCCAGATCGCCGGGGAGGACACGGCGGGCGTGATTCTGCCTACGGAACTGGTGGTACGGGAGTCGGCATAACGGTCGTAATTGTCAAACCAACCGGAACACGGGTCAACGCATGTGAAGGCAGCAGCCGTCCGGTTCGTGTCGAGTCGGTGGGGCGTTCCATCCGTATTCTCTGATCATGGCCGCACCCCTCGCATATGCACTGATCGCCACCGACCTGGACGGGACGCTGCTGCGCGGCGACGACACACTCTCCGACCGGTCCCGCATCGCACTCGCGAGGGTGACGGCGGCCGGCGCCCGGCACCTCGTCGTCACCGGCAGGCCGGCCCCGAGGGTGCGCCCGTTGCTCGAAGACCTCGGCTCCAGAGGGCTCGCGGTGTGCGGACAGGGCGCGCAGTTGTACGACGCCGGCGCGGACCGTCTGCTCTGGTCGGTCACCCTGGACCGGGAGTTGGCGGAGACCGCGCTCGGCAAGATCGAGGCGGAAGTGGGCCAGGTGTACGCGGCGGTGGACCAGGACGGCGTGGACGGCCTGACGCTGATCGAGCCCGGCTACCTGATGCCGCACCCCACGCTCCCCGCGGTACGGGTGGGCAAGCGGGACGACCTCTGGTGCGAACCCATCAGCAAGGTGTTGCTCCGTCACCCCGCCCTGGAGGACGACGAGTTGGCGTCCACGGCGCGCTCGGTGGTCGGTTCCCTGGCCTCGGTCACCATGTCGGGCCCCGGCACCGTCGAACTCCAGCCACTCGGCATCACCAAGGCAACGGGACTGGCTCTCGCCGCCCGCCACTTGGGCCTGACCCCGTCCGAGACCATCGCCTTCGGCGACATGCCGAACGACATCCCGATGTTCGACTGGGCAGCCCACGGCGTCGCGATGGCCAACGCCCACCCCGAACTCAAGGCGGTGGCCGACGAGGTGACGTCGTCGAACGAGGACGACGGCATCGCGCTGGTACTTGAAAGACTCTTCAGCTGAGATTCTGAATGGCCCCGAAGGGGCGCATTCAGGGGCGCGGGGCTGTGTCTATTTGCGGCTCCGCCGCGCGGGCGCGACCAGCCACGACGGCGGTGTCACTCAAAACACAACCAGTCGTGGCTGATCCAGCAGTTTCTAGTAAGCCCCGTACACGTTGTCGATGGAGCCATACACGGCCGCCGCGTAATTGCAGGCGGCGGTGATGTTAGCGACCGGGTCATACGGGTCGTACGAAGTCCCGGCAACGTGATACGCGTTGAACGTCGGGTCGATGACCTGGAGAAGCCCCTTCGACGGCGTACCGGCCGCCGCGTTGGAGTCCCAGTTGTTGATCGCGTACTGGTTCCCGGAAGACTCACGGATCACGTTCCGGTAGATCCCGTTGTACGTACCCGGAATCCCCTTCTGCGCCATGATCGCGAGCGACTCCCGGATCCACCCGTCAAGGGTGTTGGGGTACCCGGCAAGCGTGGTCGAGGCGGCGGTGGTCGACGTGGTGGCCGCGGACGCGGTGGTCGCACCGACGACAGGCAGCGCGAGGATCGCGGCACCGGTGCCGGCGATGACGACACGGCGGACGAGGCGGGCGCGGCGGGACTGAGCGGTTGCAGGCATGACGAGGTTCCTCTCCGTCGCCTGCGAGGTGAGCTGTCGGGTTCGGGCTGGGAGGTGCCCGGCCAAGTCCTTGCGGACGTGACTTAACCCCAAGCCGTTCCGGTCAGAACGACCGGCCCGGCGACTTACCTGGTTCCCCCGCTCCTGCCGTGCGAGAAGTTCGTGACTGGGATGCCGGGCGGCGGCAGGATTCGGCGTTCCGCTCGACAGGCCGGGAAACTATGCGAGAGCACATGTCCGGAACAAGTGGCGGAATCACACCTAACCCCTATTGACCTTGGTCTGAGGCGTATGGGGCACTTGATCCTTTGCGCGAGCCAAGGGTCAACTGTCAAATGCCGTAAGGGAAAACGCGGGCAGACCAGGACACAGGTCACGCACAGAAACGCGTGACCCAACTCACGGGAGGATTAAGAACGGCAAATCGGGCATTCGCCCTCAACTGGCAGTTCTCGGAATCCTTTTCTCCCAAGTGCGGTGGAAGATCGCTTCTCCACCCTCGGTGCAGATCACCTCATTTGAGGTAAGAAAGTCCGTTTCGTCGCAAGTAATCTCCGACCGTGTACGCACGCTCGTGTCCCACCCCAGCTCCGGCCGGTGCAGCCGGATCGACCACTCCGAGAGGGTGCGGGCGGACAGCGGATCCGACTCGTCGATCGTGTACGTCTCCAACGCGTCCTCGGTGAACTCCAGCCCGTCCGGATACACGCGCGTGCCGCCGTACCGGGGGTCCACCTCCAGCCGCCACTCGCCCTTCGCGACGTCCCGTACGACCAGCCTCTCGGGCCGCGGTTCGTCAAGGGTCGCCGGGTAGTTGACCCCGAGCGGCTCGGCTTCCTCGGGTTCGTCGAAACGAATACCCTCGTCCAACTCCTGCTCCCGGACCGGGAGTTCGAGCGCACTCCCCTCCGGGTCCAACGTGAACCCCGCCGCGGACTCCGGCTGCGGCCAGATCCACGGCCAGTACGCCGACGACACCGCGAGCCGGATGCGGTGCCCGGGCGGGAACGCGTGCCCGATGCCGTTCAGCTCGAAGGTCACGTCCTCGGTGGTGCCCGGCGTCCACGGCACCGCCCGGTCCCGCCCGTGCCGCGCCGACAGGTTCAGCACACCCCGGGTGACGAGGGTCGAGGCGCCGTCCGGGGCGACATCGCACAGCCGGGCGATCACCTGCCCGCGCGGCACCTCGCAGGTCAGCCGCAGCCGTACCCTCGGCCGCCCCAGCACCCACGTCTCGGCCGGTACCTCGAACTCGAAGCACGCCGACCGCGCGTCCTCGTCCCGCTGGTCCGGCGGCAGATCGGCGTCGTTCCCGAAAGGGAAGAAACGGCCCGCGTCCACACCGGTGTGCATGGGGGAGCGGACGATCACGGGCGCACCCCGGAGGCCGTACGTCGTCGTCTTCACGTGCGGCGAGGGCCACGCGGGTTCCCCGACCCAACGGCCCGGGAGGGTGTCGTAGACCGTGGCCGGTGGGTGCGAGTCGCTGACGTAGGCCCGTAGGAGCGGGTCGGCCGTGACGCCGGTGTCCTCGCCCTTCAGCCAGTGGTCCCACCAGCGGAGAGTCTCCTGGAGGAAGCCGATCGCGGGGCCCGGCGGCAGGCCGCGGTCCGGGTACTGGTGCGACCAGGGGCCGATCAGGCCGCGTACGCGGTCCGGCGGGAGGTGTTCGACCAGCCGCAACACCGTGTCGCGGTACGGGTCGTGCCAGCCGCCCACCGCGAGGACGGCCGCGCCGATCGCGCCGTAGTCCTCGCAGACGCTGCCGTGCTTCCAGTAGTCGTCGCGGAGCTGGTGGGCGAGCCAGGTGTGGATGAACGGGTCGATCTGTTCGAGGCGCTTGAGCCACATGTCGCGCCAGATCAGGCCCGCGTACTCGGGGTCCGGCGGGCGGGCGACGAAGGCGAGCATGGTGGCCGCCCAGGCGTGCAGGTCGACGGCGAGGGCCGAACCGCCCATGTAGTGCACGTCGTTGTCGTAGCGGTCGTCCGTCGAGCAGACCGTGACGATCGCCTTCAACGGCTCCGGCGCGAGGGCCACGATCTGGAGGGAGTTGAAGCCGCCCCAGGAGATGCCGAACATGCCGACCTTGCCGGTGCACCAGGGCTGCGCGGCAAGCCAGTTGACGACCTCCACGCCGTCGGCGAGTTCCTGGGCGTCGTACTCGTCGCCGGGGGCACCCTCACTGTTGCCGTGCCCGCGCACATCGACCCGGACGGAGGCGTAGCCGTGGCCCGCGTACCAGGGGTGGCGCTGGGCGTCCCGGGGCGCGGTCCAGTCGGTCAGGCGGTACGGGAGGTATTCGAGGAGCGCGGGGACGGGTTCGTCCGTCACCGGGCGCCACACGCGCGCGTAGAGGCGTGTCCCGTCGGGCAGCGGGATACGGAGGTCCTCGTGGGTCGTCTCGTGAGGGAAGGACGTACGGATGCGCATGAGGGACCCCTCGGGTTCAGTGGACCGGGTGCATCGTGCGGCGCAGCCACGGCGCGGCGGCCATCACCGCGAGGCCCGCGGCCACCGCGATCGCGCCGTTGACGCCGAAGTAGGCCGGCTTGGAGACGTCGTCGTAGAGCTTCACCGTCTGGGCCTGGATGCCGTTCGCGAGGGCGAGGGACAGGAACCAGAGGGACATGGTCTGGCTGGAGAAGGCGGCCGGGGCGAGCTTGGTGGTGGCCGACATGCCGGAGGTCTCCAGGAGGATGTCGCCGAGGCCCAGCAGGAAGTACGAGCCGACGATCCACCAGGCCGACATGCGGTAGGCGTCGCCGCTGTGCCCGCTGGTCGGCAGGACCATCAGCAGGAACGACAGGCCGCCCAGGACGACGCCGATCGCGATCTTGTTGGAGGCGTGCGGCTGGCTGCGGCCCATGCGGACCCAGAGCGCGGCGACCACAGGGGCGAGCCCTACCTCGAAGGCGCCGAGCGCGCTCGCGTACCAGCTGGCGGGGAAGTCGAAGCCGAGGATGGTCGTCTCGGCGTTCGACGCGGCCAGCAGCATCATCGTCGAATACGCCTGGAAGAGAATGAAGTTGAAGACCGTCGAGGCCAGGAAGAGCACGATGTACGGGCGCAGGCGGCCGCGTTCCTCGGGGCTCACGCGCGGGCTCATGAACATCACCGCGAAGTAGACGACCGGCGCGATCACGGAGATCACCGTGAGGAGGTCGACGAAGCGGCCCATCGTCAGCCAGCCGGCGGTGGCCAGTCCGGTCGCGAGCACGGCGGCGACCACGATCCCTACGACGATCAGCCGGACCGCGCGGCGCAGCGCGTCCGGCGCGAGCGCGAACTCCGCGGTGTTCCTGCGACCGGCCAGGTGACGGCGTCCGGCGACGTACTGGATGAGCCCGAAGGTCATGCCGACCGCGGCCGCCGAGAAGCCCCAGTGCCAGCCCTCGTGGTCGCCCAGCCAGCCGGTGATCAGCGGGCCCGCGAAGGCGCCGATGTTGATCGCCATGTAGTAGAGAGCGAACCCGGCGTCACGGCGCTCGTCGTCGGTGCGGTAGAGCTTGCCGACCATGGTGGCCACGTTGGGCTTGAGCAGGCCGGTGCCGGCGCTGATGAGGCCGAGGCCGACCCAGGTCATCGTGGGGGTGGGGACCGCCATCGCGTAGTGCCCGCAGGCGATCAGGATGCCGCCCCACAGCACCGCGCGGTACGAGCCGAGGATGCGGTCGGCGAGCCAGCCGCCCGCGACCGAGACGAGATAGACCAGTGTTCCGTAGGCTGCCGATACGGATGCGGCCGTTCCGGACGACATGCCCATGCCGCCGTGCGCGACGGTATCCGCGAAGTAGAGGACGAGGATGGCCTGCATGCCGAGGAACGAGAAGCGCTCCCAGACCTCGAGACCGGAGAGCGTGAGCAGCCCCTTGGGCTGCCCGAAGAAGGCGTGGTCGTCCTCGGGTGGCGGTTGGTCGTCGGGCTCGGCTTCCAGTGCGGTTCGAGACACCATCCACTACTTCCGCGTAAGTCGATAAATATCCGTTCTTATCAGGTGATCGAAAACATACCGGTCGTGATCCGATACCGCCCCTGCTGGACGGGGTGGGCGGCATGGGTGATCGAAAGCTGACCGGATACGCTGACTTGAGTGATGCCAGCGACCTATCGACAAACCGTGTGACCGCCCAGGGACACCAGCAGACAGGAGACCCCTCGTGACCGTCGTCGGGCCGTTCGGGCTGAGCGTGCGGGACCAGGCTCTGGAAGCCGATGTCCAGGCCGGATTGACGGCCGTCGAGGAGGGTCTGCTCGAAGCCACCAAGAGCGAGGTCCCCTTCATCACGGAGGCCGCCCAGCACCTCGTGCGCGCGGGCGGAAAGCGGTTCAGGCCGCTCCTCGTGATGCTCGCCGCACAGTTCGGCGACCCGTACGCGCCGGGTGTCGTGCCCTCGGCCGTCGTCGTCGAGCTGACCCACCTCGCCACGCTGTACCACGACGACGTCATGGACGAGGCGACCGTACGGCGCGGAGTGGAGAGCGCCAACGTCCGCTGGGGCAACTCGGTCGCGGTCCTCACCGGCGACTTCCTGTTCGCGCGCGCGTCGCACACCCTGGCCGACCTCGGACCCGAGGCGGTGCGGGTGCAGGCCGAGGCGTTCGAACGGCTGGTCACCGGCCAGATCCTGGAGACCGCGGGACCGTCCGACGGGCGCGACCCGGTCGAGCACTACCTCGACGTGCTCGGCGGCAAGACCGGCTCCCTGGTCGCGGTCGCCTGCCGCTTCGGCGCGATGATGTCCGGCTGCGACGACACCGTCGTGGACGTCCTCACCCAGTACGGCGAGCGGCTCGGCGTCGCCTTCCAGCTCGCCGACGACGTCCTGGACATCGCCTCCGACGGGGAGGAGTCCGGCAAGACCCCGGGCACGGATCTCCGCGAGGGCATCCCCACGCTGCCGGTCCTGCTGCTCCGCGAGCGGGCGGCCCGCCTCGGCCTCGCCGAGGACATCGCCCTGTGCGAACTGCTCGACTCCGACCTCACGGACGACGCCCGGCACGCCGAGGCCCTCGCCCGGCTCCGCGTCCACCCGGCCCTGGAACAGGCCCGCCGCGACACCGTCCGCTACGTGGAGGACGCCCGCGCGGCCCTCGCCCCGCTCCCCGAGTGCGACGCCAAGGTCGCGCTTCTGGAGATGTGCGACGCGGTGGTGCACCGGGCGGGCTGAGGCCCGTCAGTAGCCGCTGCCTCCCGTGCTCGTGCCGGAGGCGGCGGTCATGGCCTTCGCTCCGGTGGGTGTCACCGCCCACCAGGTGCCGTCCACGCCCTGGCCGTGGGCCTCCTTGGGCTTGTCGTCCTTGGCGTAGCGGTAGAGGGGCCAGCCGGCGAGCGTGAGCTGTGCGGTTCCGCCGGAGCGCTTCGCCGTGGAGACGAGGCTCTTGTCGATGCCCTTGACGGTGACGGAGCCCTTGACGGTCGCGGCGGGCCAGACGACCGCGCAGGTGCCGTAGCAGCTGATCCTCGTCGGGTGGGCGGAGTCCGCGTCGAAGCGGTAGAGGACGTACCCCTTGCTGTCCGTCACGACGGTGCCGACCTTGGCGACCTTGGCGGTCATGAGGGTCGTCCCCGTGGTGGCCGCGGCCGGCGTGGCGGCGGAGCCGCCGCTTTCACTGCCGCCGCCGCTTCCGCAGCCTGCGAGTGTGAGGGTCAGGATCGCGGCGCCCGTAGCCGCGTATCCGGTGAGGTGATGGGTGGCGTGCATGGCGACCCCTTTGGTCGATGCGGTGTGGTGCCACCCATAAGTACGGATTCGGGCCGTTTATTACTCGATGCGGTGCGAAGCGCGTGATGTGGAGGGGGTCGCGGGATGCGGTCGTCCTGGCCGGTCCCGGTCAACTGCCGTGCGCGGGCGGCGTCTTCCCCCTAGGGGTTTCGGGGAGGCGTCGCCTTCGCGTGTCATACCGCAGGAGTACGAGGAGTTGCCTCCCGGGTCTGACGCTTATCCCTCGGCGATTTGGTCAGATGGAGAACAGAGAAAACACCACTCCTCACCGATTCGGGTGAGAATGGCGGCTCAGGGTGGGACGAGTACAGCAAGGGTTGGCCGCCGCCGACGACGGAGGTAAGGCAGACATGGCACCGTACGAAACCGACGACAGCACGGACACCGGAGAGCGCGACGAGCTCCGGGCCGGGCGGCGCAGGGCGGCGCGGTACATCGTCCCGGTCACCGTGGTGGGGGTGGCGGCCGCGACCATCGGACTGGTCCCGGCGCTCGCCGACTCCGGCGACCCGAACCTTCCGAAGGTCACCGCAGAGCAGCTCATCAACAAGATCGCCAAGTCGGACGTCCAGCAGCTGTCCGGCACGGTGAAGATCAGCACGGACCTGGGCCTGCCCGACCTCGGCGGCCTGGAGAGCAGCATGCTGTCCGGCGCCACGAAGTCCGGCGACGGCTCCTCCGCCGACCCGACCACCAAGCTCACCGAGCTGGCCACCGGCACCCACACCCTGCGCGTCGCGGCCGACGGCCCCGACAAGCAGAAGGTCTCCCTGCTGGAGAACGCGGCGGAGTACAGCCTCATCCACAACGGCAAGGACGTCTGGGGCTACGACAGCCAGACGAACGAGGTCTTCCACGGCACGACCGCCGCCGACACCTCGAAGAGCGACGAGACCCGGGCCACGCCCAAGGGCCTCACCGACGAGGCGCTGAAGTCGGTCGACGACACGACGTCCGTCACGGTCGACGGCACGGAGCATGTCGCGGGCCGCGACGCCTACAAGCTGCTGATCAAGCCCAAGCAGACCGGCACGACCGTCGGCACGATCAGCGTCGCGGTGGACGCGAAGACCGGCCTGCCGCTCAAGTTCACACTCACCCCGGCGAGCGGCGGCGCGGCCGTCGTCGACGTCGGCTTCACCCAGCTCAGCCTCAGCAAGCCGGCCGCCTCGACCTTCGACTTCAAGACGCCCAAGGGCGCGAAGGTCACCACGGAGGACAGCGCGAGCAAGGCGGCTCCGGACCACTCCGCCCCGTTCGGCAAGGACGACAAGGCGGACAAGGGCCTCGCCAAGGGCGCCGACGATCCCACGGTCATCGGTAAGGGCTGGAACTCCATCGCCGTCTTCGAGACCGGCGGCCAGGGTGTTCCGAGCGGCTCCGCGTCGGGCAGCGGTGACCTCGGTGGCTTCCTCGGCTCGCTCGGTGACCAGGTGAAGGGTGACTTCGGCAAGGGCACGGTGTTCTCCACCCGGCTGGTCAATGCCCTGATCACGGACGACGGCAAGGTGTACGTCGGGGCTGTCACCAAGAGCGCGCTGGTCAAGGCCGCGGACGCGGCCAAGTAGGTCCCTTGTGGGCACGGTGAATTGAGGGAGCCGATGGGCGGACCGTCCGCTGAAGTGCCGGAACAGGCGGACGCGGGTGAGGGCATCATCGCCACCCGTGGTCTCACCAAGCGCTTTCGCGGCGGGCAGCTCGCCGTGGACGGTCTCGACCTGACCGTCCCGGCGGGCAGCGTCTTCGGCTTCCTCGGGCCCAATGGCTCGGGCAAGACCACCACCATCCGCATGCTGATGGGGCTGATCGAACCCACGTCCGGGACGGCCCGGGTGCTGGGGCGGCCCATGCCTCGGTCCGTGCGTACGGTTCTGCCTCACGTGGGTGCCCTGATCGAGGGACCTGCTCTGTACGGGTTTCTCTCCGGCCGCGACAATCTGCTCCGTTACGACGCCGCCGACGCGACCGCCGATCCGCGTACCCGGCGGGACCGGGTCGCTGCCGCGCTGGACCGGGTGGGGCTGACCGCGGCTTCCGGGAAGAAGGCGAAGGCTTACTCCCTGGGGATGAAGCAGCGGCTGGGACTTGCCTCTGCCTTGCTTCAGCCTCGCGAGCTGCTCGTTCTGGACGAGCCGACCAATGGTCTTGATCCGCAGGGAATGCGCGAAATTCGGTCTCTGATCCGGGAGTTGGCCTCGGACGGTACGACCGTTTTTCTGTCTTCGCACCTGCTTGATGAGATCGAGCAGGTCTGCACGCATGCGGCCGTGATGGCGCAGGGGCGGCTGATCACGCAGGGGTCGGTGACCGAGCTGGCGGCGGGGACGCGGGGGCGGCTGTTCGTGAACACGCCTGATGCCGGGGACGCGGCGCGGGTGCTGAAGGAACTGGGGCTGGCGGATGTGGTCCTGGCGGAGGAGCGGGTGACCGCCGAGCCGCCCGATCGTGAACTCGCCGAGGTGAACGAGGCGTTGGTGACCGCCGGGGTGCGGGTGCGGGGTTTCGGGGTTGAACGGGCTTCTCTGGAGGACGCGTTCGTGGCGCTCACGGGGGAGGGGTTCGATGTCGCGGGCTGAGGTGGTTGCTTCGGCTGGTTCTGGACCGGTTGGCGTGCGTGCTCCCCGGTTTCTCTGGACCTTTGGGCTGTTGCGCAGTGAGTTGGTGACTACGTTCCGGCGGTGGCGCACGATTGCGTTGCTCGGGGTGTTGGCTGCTGTGCCGATCCTGGTCGGGATCGCGGTCAAGCTGGAGACGCAGGACGGGGCCGGGCCTGGGCGTGGGGACGGAGGTGGGGGGCCGGCGTTCATCGCGCAGATCACCAACAACGGGTTGTTCCTGGTGTTCACTGCGTTGGCCGCCACGCTTCCGTTCTTCCTGCCCATGGCCATCGGGGTCGTCGCGGGTGACGCGATCGCGGGTGAGGCAAGCGGGGGGACTCTGCGGTATCTCCTGGTGGCTCCGGCCGGGCGGACCCGGTTGCTTCTTACCAAGTACGCGACCGTGATGACGTTCTGTGTGGTGGCGACTCTGGTCGTGGCGCTGTCGGCGTTGACGGTGGGCGCGTTGCTCTTTCCGCTGGGGGATCTGACGACCATCTCGGGTACGCAGATCAGTTTCGGGGAGGGGCTGGGGCGGGCGCTGTTGATCGCGTTGGTCGTTGCCGCGTCTCTTGTCGGGATCGCTGCCCTGGGGTTGTTCATCTCGACCATGACCAGCAGTGGGATCGCGGCGATGGCCACGACCGTGGGGCTGCTGATCACCGTTCAGATTCTTGATCAGATTCCTCAACTGCACGCGCTTCAGCCGTACTTCTTCTCCCACTACTGGCTGTCCTTCGCCGACCTCATGCGTGAGCCCGTGTACTGGGACGACCTGGTGAAGAACCTGGGTCTTCAGGCGTTGTACGCGGCGGTGTTCGGGTCTGCGGCCTGGGCGCGGTTCACGGCGAAGGACATCACGGCGTAGGGAAGCGGGCGAGCGGGGGTTCCTGGGTGAAGTACGTCTTCGCTCGGGTCAGTGCCTCGGTGTCCTTCAGTACGTCGCCGGGGGCGCTGCCGTTGCCGGTGAGGAGTCCGCCGAAGCGCATCTTCATGTACGCGGCCGAGTTGTTGAGGGTGCCGGCCACCGGGTCGGCGACCACGGGTTCTTTGTCGGCGAGGGCGGAGATGCCCCAGAGGGTGCGGCCGGCCATCGTGGCCTTGAAGTCCGCGCCGGGGACGCGCAGCCAGTCGGACCAGTAGTCCAGGTAGCGCTTGGTGAGACCGGAGAGCGAGTACCAGTAGACCGGCGAGGCGATCACGATGTCCGTCGCGGCGAGGGTGGCGTCCAGGAGCTGCCGGATGGTGTCGTTCTCGGTGGGCTGGATCGCCCCGACGATTCCGTCGTGCCGGATGTCCAGGAAGTCGGGGAGCGGGTGGTCGGCCAGGCGTATCCACTCCTGCTCCACGTCCGGGGGCAGCTGCTCGGCGGCCCTGCGGGCGAGCAGTTCGGTGTTGCCGTCCAGGCGGGCGCTGCCCAGGACGAAGAGGAAGCGGCGGGTCATGGGTCCCCCAGGGGTAATCGGCGCGCAGCGGTTACAGCCGTATGCATTATATGCGCGCGCAATCATCTGTCCATGGGGTGCGCTGGGGTGCCAGGGCGTGCCTGGGGGTGCCCGCCGGGGGTGGTGGGTGGGGTCGGGGTCGTGGCGGTACGGCGAAGCCGCCGCTGGTTGGGCCCCTCTGTTGTTGACATGGCTGAACGGGTTGGTGCCGGGTACGCGGCGGGCTGCACTGTACCGCCACGACCCGCTCCCGGTTCGTCGGCGGCTGCGGGCTCGTGGGCCGTCCCTGCCCATTCCGGGCGGGTGTCAGCGCTGGTGCCGGATCGTGCCTGTGAGGCGGGCCAGGGGTTCTGTTTCGCGGGGTGGTTCGCCGGTCAGGTCGCCGATGCGCCAGGCCGGGACCCAGGGGACGCGGTAGACGTCGATCACCGACTCGATGGCCTTGACGTGGGGGGCCAGCTGGCGGGGGAGGCGGCCGGGTGCGTCCGCTACGAGGACTACGGCGTCCAGGTCCAGCCCCGCGGGTGCCTCGCCGCGGCGGAAGACCTCCAGGGCGCGGGATACGGCGGCCAGCCCGGCGGCGTGGGTGCGGGCGACGAGCAGGATCGACGGGGGGTCCTCGGGGCCCGGCCAGTCGCGGCCGCAGTCCTGGCCGCCGTAGACCGAGGTGAGGGTGGTGACGCCGGTGCCGCCGTGGGTGGCCACCCAGGAGAAGCGGCGGCGTGGGGTGGTGGCGGTGCCGGCGGGGATGTGGGTGGGGATACTGGAGGGGTGCTCGGGTGTCCCTGTGTGCGGGCCGGTGTCCAGTGGTACTGGTCCGCGGAGCCAGATCTCCGGGCCCCGTCGTCCACCTGTCTGCATGACCGAGCTCCTCCCTCGTGACCCCGCCGGTCTTCACGGAACTCCTGGGACGAGGCTGTGACGTCGCGGTGACCTGAGAACCTGAAGGGAACGGCGAGACTCAACAGTACGCGTACGAACGGATCTTGACGCTGGGGAGCGCGGGCCGCCTCCCCGACGCATGCGAGTGAGGGAACCGATGACTCGACTCAGCCGCGAGAAGAAGCGGGAACAGAAGCGAGCCGCACGCTCGGCACCCGCCGCGTCACCTTTCGAGGTGCGCGTACCCGTGGACGGACCGGGCGCCGTTGGCGCGTCGATCGGCGGAGTGCCGGTCGCGGTCGTCGCGGGGGAGGAGATCCAGCAGACCGTTCTGAGTCACCTCCATCGCATCGCCTCGGCCACGGGGCACCCCGTGCGCGCGACTGTCCACGACGATCGGATCGGGTACGTCGTTCCGCTTCAGATCGATCCGGACGGGTCCAGTCACTTCTCGGCGGAGCCCTGGGAGATGGCCGGCGTGGGGGAAGTGGCGGCGTCGGCCGTCCCGGCTGGGTTTCCTCCGCCGCCGCCCGCGTTGCCGCCGGCGGTATCCGCGGACGTCGTGGAAGCGGAACCCGAGGACGGGCGTCGGTCGAGCGGTGACCCGGTGACTCATCGGCTGCGGGCCGTGTCCGCTCCGGCGCCGGAAGGGGAGGTGGTTCCGACCTTTCCGTTGCGGGCCGTGCCCGAGTCGGCGGGGGAGTCGGCGCCCACGTTCCCGTTGCACGCTGTGCCGGAGTCGGCGGACGGGGGTGCGCCGCTGGGGTCCGTCCAGGCGCCTACGGGGGCGTTCGGGCCGCCGCCGGTGATGGACTCGGCGCCGGTGACGGATGTGGCGCCGGTCGTGGGCGGGCAGTCGGTGGCGGACGTCCCGCCGTTCGTTGACGCGCGGCCTGTGTCGGATGTTCCGCCGGTCATGGACGGGCAGCCGGTGTCGGATGTTCCGCCGTTCGTTGACGCGCGGCCTGTGTCGGATGTTCCGCCGGTCATGGACGGGCAGCCGGTGTCGGATGTTCCGCCGTTCGTTGACGCGCGGCCGGTCGTGGACGTGCCGCCTGTCGGTCCGGAACGTGTCTCCCGTCCCGCCCCCATCCCCATTCCCGACCTCGCCCTCACCGCCCCGGAACCGGATCCCAGGCCGACGCCCGCCCGCGGGTTCGACGCCGTGGCCGAGGCCGTGCTGGGGGACGAGCCGGTGACGACCGACGGCGCGGGGACCGCGTTTCTCATCGAGCCGATGGTGCGGATCAACGACGCCGTCAAGGCGGGGCGGATCGAGGAGGCGGCGGGGCTGGCGGAGCGGACCGTCGCGGACGCGGCGGGCGCTCTCGGGCCTGAGCACCCCGAGGTTCTGCGGTTGCGCGAACTCGCCGCCTACATCGCCTACTTGGCCGGTGACCCGCTTCGGGCCTTCCATCTTTCCCTTGACCTCGCCCGCATCCGTCACCGTGCCCACGACGCGGAGGCCGCCTACGGCAACGTCCAGAGCGCGGCCACGGCCTGGCGTGCCGTACGCGACCCGGAGCAGGGCCTCGCCCTCGGCCGCGATCTCATCGACCTGTGGACCGAACTCACCGCCGAGGACGGGCCCGCCGTAGAGGACATCGAGGAACTGGAGTCCGCCCGCGCCCGTATGGGGCGGCTCACGGAGCGCGCCCGTAGGGCTGCCGAGTGAGGCCCGCCCGCTAGGCCACGCAGAACTCGTTGCCCTCGGGGTCCGTCATCACGACCCATGCGCCGGCCGGTTCCGTCACCCGGCGCAGGACGCTCGCCCCCAGGGTCGTCAGGCGTTCCACCTCGGCCTCACGGTGGTCCGGGCCCGGGTGCAGGTCGAGGTGGAGGCGGTTCTTGGTGGTCTTCGGCTCCGGGACTCGCTGGAACAGGAGGCGGCGGCCCAGGCCCGTGCCGCGGTCCTTGTCGTAGGGGTCGTCGGGGTGGCGTACGGCCATCAGGTCGCGGAAGGCCGGGCGGCCGTGGAAGTCGACGGTCGCGGCTTCGGGCAACGCGCCCATTTCCAGGAGCTGTTCCACCAGGGCGCTGTTGTCCTCGGTCTCGTAGTGGAGCGCTGCGGCCCAGAAGTCCGCCTGGGCGTGTGGGTCGGCCGCGTCGATGGTCAGCTTCCAGTGGAGTGGTGTGGGCGTCTGTGTCATGCCCTTCACTCTGGCATCGGTGCGACGCGCCTGCTGGGTTACGCCTCCACCGTGTCCACCGGGTTCGGACGTCCGGCCTGGGTCCTCTCCTGCGGGAGCGCCGCCGCTGCTGCCGCCGACCTGCCCCTCCGTGCCGTGCGCCATGCGTCCGTCGTCAGGAGGACGAGGGCCAGCCACACCAGCGCGAAGCCCGCCCAGCGTGCGGGTGGCATCGACTCGTGGAAGTAGAAGATGCCCAGCAGGAACTGGAAGACCGGGGCCAGGTACTGGAGCAGGCCCAGGGTGGACAGCGGGACCCGGATCGCCGCCGCGCCGAAGCAGACGAGGGGGAGGGCGGTGACGATGCCGGTGGAGGCGAGGAGGGTGGCGTGGCCGACGCCCTCCAGGGCGAAGGTCGCCTTGCCGTGCGCGCCGAGCCACAGCAGGTAGGCGAGCGCCGGCAGGAACTGGATCGCCGTCTCCGCGGCCAGGGACTCGATGCCGCCGAGGTTGACCTTCTTCTTCACCAGGCCGTACGTCGCGAAGGAGAAGGCCAGGCAGAGGGAGATCCAGGGTGGCCGGCCGTAGCCGACCGCCAGGACGATCACGGCGGCCAGGCCTACGCCGACCGCGGCCCATTGCACCGGGCGCAGGCGCTCCTTCAGGAGGAGGACGCCCATCGCGATGGTGACGAGGGGGTTGATGAAGTAGCCGAGCGAGGCCTCGACGACGTGGCCGCTGTTCACGGCCCAGATGTAGACGCCCCAGTTGACGGTGATGAAGGCCGCGGCGATCGTCACGAGGCCCAACTTGCGGGGCTGGCGCAGGAGTTCACCGGCCCAGGCCCAGCGCCGGATCACCAGGAGTGCCACAGCGACGAACGCGAGCGACCACACCATGCGGTGGGCGAGGATCTCGGCGGCGCTCGCGGGCTTGAGCAGTGGCCAGAACAACGGGACCAGGCCCCACATGCCGTATGCCGCGAAGCCGTTCAGCAGTCCTATGTGGTGCTGTTCGCCCTTCGGCTTCCCGCTCGGCTTCCCGCTCACGGGCCCCTCCTTCGCACGCGCCCTGCCGCGTCGATGCGGCCAGCACGAAGGTAGCGCCGAGCGGGCCTGCCTGTCATGGCCGTATCGCCATACGGTCATGACAGGCGAGGGGCACCCCCGACATGCGGCCCCTCCCGCTCGGTGCTGATGGAGGCAGGTCAGCCCTTGAGCGCGAGGGCGATCGACTCGCTGATCGGCGTGGTCGGGCGGCCCGACAGGCGGGACAAGTCGCCGGTGGAGACGACCAGTTGGCCCTGCGCGATGGACGCGTCGACACCAGCGAGGATCGCGGCGAACGGCTCGGGCAGGCCGGCGCCGGTGAGGATGCCGATGAGGGTCTCGCCGGGCACGTTGTTGTAGGCGATCTCCTTGCCGGTCTGGCGGCTCAGCTCGGCCGCGTACTCGGCGAAGCTCCACGCCTCGTCGCCGCCCAGTTCGTACGTCTGGTTCTCGTGGCCCTCACCGGTCAGTACGGCGACGGCGGCAGCGGCGTAGTCGGCGCGGCTCGCGGAGGAGACCCGGCCGTCACCGGCGGCGGCCACGACCGCGTTGTGCTCCAGCACGGGGGCGAGGTTCTCGGTGTAGTTCTCGTTGTACCAACCGTTGCGGAGCAGGGCGTACGGCACTCCGGAGGCCAGCAGTGCCTCCTCGGTGCCGTGGTGGTCGTCGGCCAGGGCGGCGGTGAGGGTGCCGGGGGCGCTGGTGTAGGCGAGGAGGGCGACTCCGGCGGCCTTGGCGGCGTCGATGACGACCTTGTGCTGTCCGACGCGGCCCTTCTCGAACTCGTTGCCGGAGATCAGCAGCACCTTGTCGCCGGCGGCGAAGACGGTGTCGAAGGTCTCGGGGGTGTTGTAGTCCGCGACCGCGATCTTCACGCCGCGCTCCGCGAAGGCGGCGGCCTTCTCCGGCGTACGGACGACGGCGGTGATCTGGTCGGCCGGAACCTTCTCCAGCAACTGCTCCACGACGTGACGGCCGAGGTGTCCGGTGGCTCCGGTGACGACGATGCTCATGGGTGACAGCTCCTTGTGGGTGTGCGGCGTGGTGCGGTGCGTGCCACTAACCCTAGGGGAGGCGCTAACTCGTGGAAAGTACCCACTTTGAAGTAAGGTACTGGCATGGCAGTAAGTGTAGAGACGGCAGGTGGCCGCACCGCGGGTGAGGCGATGTGCCCGCACCGGCTGATCATGGAACACGTCACGTCCCGCTGGGGCGTCCTCGTCCTCATCGAACTCCTCGACCGCCCCTACCGCTTCAGCGAACTTCGCCGCGCGATCGGAGAGGTGCGGCAGGTGAGCGAGAAGATGCTGGCCCAGACCCTGCAGACCCTGGAGCGGGATGGTCTGGTGCATCGTGATGCCCAGCCGGTGATCCCGCCGCGGGTGGACTATTCGTTGACCGACCTGGGCCGCGAGGCGGCGGAACAGGTGCGGGGGCTGGCGTTGTGGGCCACGGACCGGATGGGGCGGGTGCTGGAGGCGCGGGAGGCGTACGACGCGGAGAAGGCGCGAGCTGGTACCGCCGGGGCGCCCTAGTCCTGCCTTGTGCGCGGCGCGTCCTTCCGTGCGCCCCCTTTCCGCCTCGCGCGCCGCTTTCGGGGGCGGGGCAGGCTGGTCGGCATGGTTGCGTCACAACAGGCCGAGCTCACACGGGAGTTGGCCCGCCAGATCGGTCTCATGGCGGAGGAGCTGCGCAACGCGAACCGGATCCAGTTGCACCGCCTCTTCGGTGAGCAGCTGGACCGGGCGATCGACGACCCTTCGTTCGCGGACGTGTTGGGTGTCCCGGGTGGCGTGTCCCTGGAGAGGCGCCGCCAACTGGCCTTCGCCAACAAGCAGTACGCGCTGATCCTGCTGAGCTACCGCATCGGTGGCATCGACAGAGGTGAACTGCTCGGTCACCTCAAGTTCCTGAGCAAGAGTTCCGTATTCGCGGAGTACTGGCAGCTCACCTCCGAGGGCCGGAGTTCGTTGCCGAAGGAGTCGTTGGAAGCGCGGATCGGCAGAGCGGTCAATGCCGTCATGGAAGAGCGGCTCGACGATCTGGACGAGTGGTGGGTGGTCGGGGCGCCCTCCGAGGCGTAAGCCGAGAGCCGGAGACCGCCGATTGGCTACCTTGCGGTTGTGCTCGACGCCGAGAGGAGCCCACTTATATGCGTCACGAAAACTTGTCCGTCCGAATAGTCCGCCGCCTTGGCGACCCGCCGAGTCGGCGGGGCTCCGTGTCCGGCCAGAACTGCCCCGACCTCTTCGAGTTGAGTGACGGCAACTTCGCCGTCATCGGAACCGACCGCACCGAAGAACTCGACTCCCTTCTCCCCGCCGACGCCGCCCGAGCCGACTACGAGCGCATCGTCGTCATCACTCGCGACACCCTGCTCCGTGCCAAGCGGGACATCCCCGACGCCTGACGTAAACAGAGCAGAGGGCCCGGGTATCACACCCAGGCCCTCCGTCCGTATGAGCGAAACCGTCAGCCGACGACGGTCCAGGTGTCGCCGCCGGCGAGCAGTGCGGCGAGGTCGCCCTTGCCGTTCTGTTCGATGGCTGTGTCGAGTTGGTCGGCCATCTGGGTGTCGTAGACCGGGCGTTGCACGGACCGGAGGACGCCGATGGGGGTGTGGTGGAGGGTGTCGGGGTCGGCCAGGCGGGACAGGGCGAAGGCGGTGGTGGGTGACGTCGTGTGGGCGTCGTGGACCAGGATCTGGGATTCGTTGTCCGGCGTCACGTCGATCACCTTCAGATCACCCGTCGCCGGGTCCCGGATCACGCCTCGGGCGCCGTCCGTGCCGAAGCGGATCGGCTGGCCGTGCTCCAGCCGGATCACCGCTTCCTCGGCCTGCTGGCGGTCTTTGAGGGCGTCGAAGGCGCCGTCGTTGAAGATGTTGCAGTTCTGGTAGATCTCGACGAGGGCGGTGCCGGGGTGGGCGGCGGCTTCGCGCAGGACCTGGGTGAGGTGTTTGCGGTCCGAGTCGATGGTGCGGGCCACGAAGGATGCCTCCGCGCCGATCGCGAGGGACACCGGGTTGAAGGGCGCGTCCAGCGAACCCATCGGCGTCGACTTCGTGATCTTGCCGACCTCCGAAGTGGGGCTGTACTGGCCCTTGGTGAGGCCGTAGATGCGGTTGTTGAAGAGGAGGATCTTCAGGTTGACGTTGCGGCGCAGGGCGTGGATGAGGTGGTTGCCGCCGATCGACAGCGCGTCCCCGTCACCCGTGACCACCCACACGCTCAAGTCCCGCCTGGAAGCGGCCAGTCCGGTCGCGATGGCGGGGGCGCGGCCGTGGATGGAGTGCATGCCGTACGTGTTCATGTAGTACGGGAAGCGGGAGGAGCAGCCGATGCCGGAGACGAAGACGATGTTCTCCTTGGCGAGGCCCAACTCCGGCATGAAGCCCTGCACCGCCGCGAGGATCGCGTAGTCACCGCAGCCGGGGCACCAGCGCACTTCCTGATCGGACTTGAAGTCCTTCATGGACTGCACTGCCTCGGCCTTGGGGACGAGCGAAAGTGCCTCGATCGTGCCCGTGCCTTCCGTGGACGTCTCAGCCATCGATGGCCTCCTTGAGAGCCGTGGCGAGCTGCTCAGCCTTGAACGGCATGCCGTTGACCTGGTTGTAGGAGTGCGCGTCCACCAGGTACTTCGCCCGCACCAGCGTGGCGAGCTGACCGAGGTTCATCTCGGGGATCACCACCCGGTCGTAGCGCTTCAGGACCGCGCCGAGGTTGCGGGGGAAGGGGTTGAGGTGGCGGAGGTGGGCCTGCGCGATCGATTCGCCGGCGCCTCGCAGGCGGCGGACCGCCGCCGTGATCGGGCCGTACGTCGAGCCCCAGCCGAGGACCAGTGTCCGTGCGCCGTGCGGGTCGTCGACGTCCAGATCCGGTACGTCGATGCCGTCGATCTTGGCCTGGCGGGTGCGGACCATGAAGTCGTGGTTGGCGGGGTCGTAGGAGATGTTGCCCGTGCCGTCCTGCTTCTCGATGCCGCCGATGCGGTGTTCCAGGCCGGGTGTGCCGGGGATGGCCCAGGGGCGGGCGAGGGTGTGCGGGTCACGTTTGTAGGGCCAGAAGACCTCGCTGCCGTCGTCCAGGGTGTGGTTGGGGCCCTGGGCGAACTGGACGGTCAGGTCCGGGAGTTCCTCGGTGTCCGGGATCCGCCAGGGCTCCGAGCCGTTGGCGAGATAGCCGTCCGACAGGAGCATCACCGGGGTGCGGTAGGTCAGCGCGATCCGGGCGGCCTCCAGGGCCGCGTCGAAGCAGTCGGCCGGGGTGCACGGGGCGACGATCGGAACCGGCGCCTCGCCGTTGCGCCCGAACATCGCCTGCAGCAGGTCGGCCTGTTCGGTCTTGGTGGGCAGGCCGGTCGAGGGCCCGCCGCGCTGGATGTCCAGGACGAGAAGCGGCAGTTCCATCGACACGGCCAGGCCGATCGTCTCGCTCTTCAGGGCGACACCGGGGCCGCTCGTCGTCGTCACGGCGAGGGAGCCGCCGAAGGCCGCCCCCAGTGCCGCGCCGATGCCGGCGATCTCGTCCTCGGCCTGGAAGGTGCGGACGCCGAAGTTCTTGTGCCGGCTCAGTTCGTGGAGGATGTCGGAGGCCGGGGTGATCGGGTAGGAGCCCAGGAAGAGGGGGAGGTCGGCCTGGCGGGACGCGGCGATCAGGCCGTAGGACAGGGCGAGGTTGCCGGAGATGTTGCGGTAGGTGCCGGTGGGGAACGCGGTGGTGGCCGGGGCGATCTCGTAGGAGACCGCGAAGTCCTCCGTCGTCTCGCCGAAGTTCCAGCCCGCCCTGAACGCCGCGATGTTGGCCGCCGCGATCTCCGGCTTCTTCGCGAACTTCGACTTCAGGAACTTCTCGGTGCCCTCGGTGGGCCGGTGGTACATCCACGACAGCAGACCCAGCGCGAACATGTTCTTGCTGCGCTCGGCCTCCTTGCGGGTCAGCCCGAAGTCCTTCAACGCCTCGACGGTGAGGGTGGTGAGGGGGACGGGGTGCAGGCTGTAGGCGTCGAGTGTGCCGTCGTCGAGGGGGGAGGCGGGGTAACCCACCTTCTGCAGGGCGCGTTTGGTGAACTCGTCGGTGTTGACGATGATGTCCGCGCCGCGTGGCACGTCGGCGATGTTCGCCTTCAGGGCGGCCGGGTTCATCGCGACCAGCACGTCGGGGGCGTCGCCGGGGGTGAGGATGTCGTGGTCGGCGAAATGCAGCTGGAACGACGAAACCCCCGGCAGGGTGCCTGCGGGGGCGCGGATCTCGGCCGGGAAGTTCGGCAGTGTGGAGAGGTCGTTCCCGAAGGACGCCGTCTCCGAGGTGAAACGGTCACCGGTGAGCTGCATACCGTCACCCGAGTCACCGGCGAACCGGATGATCACCCGGTCCAGGCGATGGACGTCCTTCACCCCCGCCGGTTTGCGTTGTTCCCCTACGACGGCTCCGTCGGCCTGCTCCGCTGGGCTACTGACCTGGCTGGTCACTGAACTGGACCTCCTCTTCGAGGACGCTGTCCGGGCATGGTCGTACCGCCGACCCTCCCAGGATCAACCCTACGTCTGTAAGGGTCGCCTTCCTTGGGCCGTTCGCATGATGGACGCTGTTTTGAGACGGCCCGGCGACCTGACTTGTCATGA
Organism: Streptomyces sp. NBC_00986; assembly: GCF_045162565.1. NCBI lineage: Bacteria > Bacillati > Actinomycetota > Actinomycetes > Kitasatosporales > Streptomycetaceae > Streptomyces > Streptomyces sp. NBC_00986. Next base: position 5,266,045 of record NZ_CP108733.1, on the reverse strand, counting down.
TTTCCCGCCCCCCGGCACTTCCCTTGACGACGCTCCCGTTGCGTTGACTGGTTCTCGGATCGCGCTGTCCGAGTCTCGGACTCGGCTGACAGCAAACTGACGGCGGTGAACAACCGCCGGTCGGCGGCCGGACAGCTGACACGGTGTCAGTTTGGCAGGATTCTTTCAGGAGTTGAGGTAGGTGAGGACGGCCAGAACTCGTCGGTGATCCCCGTCACTCGGCGACAGGCCCAGCTTCAGGAAGATGTTGCTGACGTGCTTCTCGACCGCTCCGTCGCTCACCACGAGCTGCCGGGCTATCGCGGAGTTCGTCCGCCCTTCGGCCATCAGCCCCAGCACCTCGCGCTCCCGCGGGGTGAGTCCGGCGAGCACGTCCTGCTTGCGGCTGCGCCCGAGCAACTGCGCGACCACCTCCGGGTCGAGCGCCGTACCGCCCGAGGCCACGCGCACCACCGCGTCGACGAACTCACGCACCTCGGCCACCCGGTCCTTCAGCAGATAGCCGACGCCGTGCGTGGAACCGGCCAGCAGTTCGGTGGCGTAGCGCTCCTCCACGTACTGCGACAACACCAGCACCCCGAGGCCGGGATGCGCCTTGCGCAACTCCACGGCAGCCCGCACTCCCTCGTCGGTGTGTGTCGGCGGCATCCGTACGTCGGCCACGACCACGTCCGGCAGCGCGCCCTGCTCGGCCAGCTCGGTGATGGTCTTCACCAGCGCGTCCCCATCGCCCACCCCGGCCACCACATCGTGCCCGCGGTCGGTCAACAACCGGGTCAGGCCCTCCCTGAGCAGCACTGAATCCTCGGCGATGACCACCTGCACCCTGTCCTCCACGATGTTCGGCCCCCCATTGCCCGCCCTGCCGGCCCACGTCGATTCGCGTCCGTCCACACGACAGGTCCAGCATTCCAGGGTTCGCGACTCGGTGCGGGCGGGGAGATGGAATCAGGGGTGGGGGGTGTTGGAGGCTGGGGGTAAATCTAACCGCTTTGGGGTGCCTTGAGTGGTTAGAGCGGAGCACAGCCTGCGGAGGGTGGTGGGGGCATCCGGCCTGTCTGGTGTTTGCTTCGCTGCTCGGGCGTTCGCCCTTTCGGCACAGGCCGGCTATTTCCAGCCCGTCCGGCGTTTGAGGACGAGGCCGTTCAGGCCGATGGGGGTCTGGGGGCGCAGCCCCCAGAGGGCAGGGCAGCGGGCTCGTTCCTTCAACGCCTCAAGTCCTCAACTCCCCGCCAGGGCAGCTCCGCCGTGATCCGGGTAGGCCCGCCCACCGGCGAGTCGACCACCAGAATCCCGTCCACCGCGTCGAGCCGCCCGGCAAGGCCGGCCAACCCGGAACCGCCGGAGGCATCCGCGCCGCCCACGCCGTTGTCCACGACCTGCAGCATCAGCCGGTTCTCCACCCGCCACACATCCACCGCGGCATACGTGGCCCGCGCGTGCTTGCTGATGTTCTGCAGCAGCTCGGAGACGGTGAAGTACGCGATCCCCTCGATGGCGGCCGCCGGCCGCGCCGGCAGATCCACGTCCACCTGCACCGGCACCGTGCACCGCGAGGCCACGGAGGACAGCGCCGCGTCCAGCCCCCGGTCGGTCAACACCGCCGGGTGGATCCCGCGGGCCAGGTCCCGCAGTTCCTGCAACGCCGTCTTGACCTCGCCGTGCGCCTCGCCCACCATGCGCGCCGCGGCCGCCGGGTCCTCCGTCAGCTTCTCCTTCGCCAGCCCCAGATCCATGGCCAGGGCCACCAGCCGGGCCTGCGCCCCGTCGTGCAGGTCGCGCTCGATCCGCCGTAGATCCGCCGCCGCAGTGTCGACCACGACACCCCGGTCCGACTCCAGCTCCACGACGCGGGTCGCCAGGGTCGAGGGTCCGAGGAGCCCGTGCACCATCAGGCGGTCGACCATCGTCAGGGCCCGCACGATCCACGGCGTGGCCAGGGTGAACAGCAGTCCGACCAGCGCGGTGACGGTGATCTCGAAGGGGTTGTCCAGGTAGATCTGGTGGTGCTCGTCACCGTAGAGCTGGAGGCCGCCCTGGCCGCCGTACATCGGGAAGACCCAGAACCACAGTGGGTACGTCAGCAGGGCCCAGCCGTAGGCCCAGAAGTTGAGGGCGACGACGAAGGAGAAGACCGCCCACGGGAAGTGCAGCACGGCGTACAGCAGATGGCGCCAGGACGAGCCGCTCTTGAGGACGGCACCCATCCAGGCCATCGGGCCGTTCTTCTTCATGCGCAGCGGCTCGGGGGCGGCGACGTCCAGGTCGAGCAGGCGGCGGGCCCGCGCCCGTTCCAGCGCGCCGAAGCCTCGGCAGCCGGCCAGGGCGCCCGCGAGGACCGGGACGCCGAGGAAGGTGATCAGCAGGCCCGCGCCCAGCGACACCATCGTGACCGCGTAGGTGAAGAGCAGGATGCTGATCGGCAGGCTCAGCAGGACGTAGCCGAACTCCCGCCAGCTGCGCGCCTCGAAGGGTGCGCGCAGCGCGGTCGGCAGCCGGTGCCGGCCCTGACGCCGCTCGTCGAGGTCGAACGTGCCGTGCGTTCCGTACCCCTGCCCGTACTCCGTGGCCATTGACGTCGTCCCGTTCTACTCGATTCCGCAGCCGCGCCGGCCGTGCTGTCGTATCTCCAGACTGCTCGACCGCAGGTCCGTGGACCATGGAGTCCGTCGGCCTCTCGGGAGGGGGGTTTTCCCTACCTCCGGGGTGGCTCGGAGGTCCGTTCCCGCCACGGCAGTTCCGCCGTGACCGTCGTAGGGCCGCCCGGCGGGGAATCGAGGACGAACAGGCCGTCGACCGCGCCGAGGCGGTCGGCGAGGCCGCGCATGCCGGTGCCGCCGTCGAGGTTGGCGCCGCCCCGGCCGTCGTCCCAGACCTGGATGAGCAGGCGGTCGTCCGACCGCCACACGTCCACCGATGCCGTACGGGCGCCGCTGTGCTTGCTGATGTTCTGGAGCAGTTCGGAGACGGTGAAGTACGCGATGCCCTCGATGGCGGCGGCCGGGCGCGCGCCGAGGTCGGCGGTCACCTTCACCGGCACCGTGCAGCGCGAGGCGACGGAGGAGAGGGCCGCGTCCAGGCCGCGGTCGGTGAGGACGGCGGGATGGATCCCGCGCGCCAGATCTCGCAGCTCCTGCAGCGCGAGTTTCACCTCGCCGTGTGCCTCGTCGACCATCGCGGCGACCTGCTCGTCGGCCCGGCCCTCCAGCAGCTTCTCCTTGGCCAGGCCCAGGCCCATCGCCAGATTGACCAGCCGGGCCTGGGCTCCGTCGTGCAGGTCGCGTTCGATCCGCCGTAGATCCGCCGCCGCCGTGTCGACCACGACACCCCGGTCGGACTCCAACTCGGCGATACGGCGCTCCAGTTCGTCGGAGGGGGAGAGGAGGCCGCGCACCATCGCCCGGTCCGCGTTCGCCAGCCCGCGGGCGATGAACGGCAGCACCGGCCACAGCACGAACAGCGAGGTCAGCGTGACGGTGAAGGTGACGATGCCCCACGGCAACCGCATCCCGTCGTACAGCACCGTCCGCCAGCCCACCGGGTCCTTCAGCGCCATCCACACCCGCTGCAGCAGCCCGCCGCCCTTGCGCCACGGCAACGGGCTCGGCTCGTCGATCCGCACCCCGAGCAGCCGCCGGGCCCGGCCCCGCTCGAACTTCCCGATCAGTCGCGCGCCCATCAACCCCAGTGCGAGCAGCGGAAATCCGACCACGGTGACGGTCAGTCCGCCGCTGACGGCCAGCATCGTCACCACGTAGACGAAGCCGAACACCGACACCGGCAGATTCGTCAGGAGGTGCGCGATCTCCTTCCAGGTGTGTCTGTCATAGGCGAGGCGGGCCGGCGGCAGCGGCTCGTCGAGTTCGCCGCCGGGTGCCGCCGGGTCGGCGTAGGGAATGCGTACGGTCATATGGGCCAGCGTGCCGCGCGACGCGCTCCAGCGCCATGAGGTCCGCCGCCCGGGTCCCCTGGGGAAAACCCCACCACGGCCTCTCAGCGGGAGATCAGGGGGGAGCCCAGGGCGAGCTCGAGGCGTGACGGGCTGCTTACCGTCCCTTTAACAGGGCCTAGACTCCCGTGCGTACAGATCGTCGAACACAGAGTTCACATGGGTCACGGGGGCACCGGGTCACCGGAGCGGGCCGTGGGGAAGCCCGTGCGGAGGAGGAGGGGTCGGACTTGCGGGAGACGTTGCCGGACACCTTGCGGGAGCCGACCGTGGTCGTCGCGGCGGACTACTTCCGGTCCTACTCCGTCGTGGGACTGCTCGCCGTCGTCGGCGTGCTCTTCGTCGCCGTGGCCTTCGGCGCGGGCCGCCTGCTGCGCCCGGTCGTCCCCACCCCCGAGAAACTCCTGACGTACGAGTGCGGTGTCGACCCCGTCGGCGAGGGCTGGGCGCACACCCAAGTCCGGTACTACGTCTACGCGTTCCTGTACGTCATCTTCGCCGTCGACTCGATCTTCCTCTTCCCCTGGGCGACGGTCTTCGCCGCGCCGGGCTACGGCGCGACGACTCTCGTCGAGATGTTCGTCTTCCTCGGTTTCCTGACCGTGGGCCTGCTGTACGCATACAAGAAGGGCGTCCTGGCATGGACGTGACCCCCGAGCCCGTGATGCTGCCGGAGCCGAAGCGCCTGGGCGCCCTCGCCCGCCTCGCCCCCGAACCCATGAAGGTGGTCCTCAACTGGGGCCGCCGCTACTCCCTGTGGGTCTTCAACTTCGGCCTGGCCTGCTGCGCCATCGAGTTCATCGCCGCGTCCATGGCCCGCCACGACTTCATCCGCCTGGGTGTCATCCCCTTCGCACCGGGCCCGCGCCAGGCCGACCTGATGGTGGTGTCGGGCACGGTCACGGACAAGATGGCCCCGGCCGTGAAACGCCTCTACGAGCAGATGCCCGAGCCCAAATACGTCATCTCCTTCGGCGCGTGCAGCAACTGCGGCGGCCCGTACTGGGACTCCTACTCGGTCACGAAGGGCGTCGACCAGATCATCCCGGTCGACGTCTACGTCCCCGGCTGCCCGCCCCGCCCCGAGGCCCTCCTCCAGGGCATCCTCAAACTCCAGGAGAAGATCGCCCGGGAGTCGCTGGGGGAGCGGTACGGGACGACTGCCGCGGGCCGACCTTCCACGGCCGCACTGCAGAGCGGGTTGGTGCCGGCGCCGGTGCCCGACGAGGGTTCCGCGGGTGCGGGCGCGTCCTCCGACGCGGGCCCGGGGGACGCCCGATGACCGCCGTCGGCTGGCTGCCCGCCCCGGTCGAGGAGTTGTTCGGTACGGAGGCCGCGGCCGAGGAGTCCTACGACCTCCTCACCGTCGACGTACCTCCCACCACCTGGCTCGCCGCCCTGCGCACCGCCCGCGACGACCTGGGCTGCACCTACTTCGACTGGCTGAGCGCGGTCGACGAACCAGGCACCGGCTTCCGCGTCTGTGCCCACGTCGTGGCACTGTCACCGGTACGCCGACTCCTCGTCCGTACGACCGTCCCGCACGGCACCCCGGCACTCCCCACCGCCGTCGACGTCTACGCGGGCGCCGCCTGGCACGAACGCGAGACCCACGAGATGTTCGGCGTCGAATTCGAGGGCCACCCGGCACTGGACCACCTCCTCCTCCCGGAGACCTTCGAGGGCCACCCCCTCCGCAAGGACTTCGTCCTCGCGGCCCGAGTCGCCAAGGCCTGGCCCGGAGCGAAGGAACCGGGCGAGTCGGACCACGGCGGCCCGAAACGCCGCCAGATGCTCCCGCCCGGCGTTCCCGACCCGAACGAGTGGGGCCCCCTGAAGGGCCAGCTTCCGGCAGCTCCGGCGCGCCCTGCGCGGGGGGCGGGGCGGGCTGCGGGTGAGCGTCCGGTGCGTGCGGGGGGTGACCGTCCTGTACGTGGGGCGGGTGAACGTTCGGTGCGTGGAGCGGGTGACCGTACGACAGGTGCGGCGGGCGAGTCTCCGGCCCGCGCGGCCGGTGACGGTCCCGCCCGTGCGGCTGGCGATCGCCCGGTGCGGCGGGCCCGTTCGGCTTCGGAGGGGTCGGTGAGTCAGGGGACGCCGGCTGGGGGTGCGGCGCCTTCGGCCGAGGGCGCGGTGCCGCCTCGCCGCTCGCGCAGCGCGAGCGACGGCTCGGCGTCGCAACAGGGATCGCAACAGGGATCGCAACAGGCGTCGGAGCCGGCGTCGGAGCCGGCACCGGCGCCGGCGGTGGAACAGGAATCGGCACCCGCGGCAGACCCCTCACAGGGACCGGCGTCAACACGAGAGGGCGGCACCACCCAGCCCCCCACCGCTCCCGGCAGCGCGGACGCTCCGTGGCACAACGCTCGCCCAGCCTTCGAGCGGCCCAAGGCCCAGCCCAAGGCCCAGCCCGAAGCCAAGCCGGAACCCGAAGCAACTGCTCCCGACCCGGACGCAGTTGAACGGCCCGATGCACCCCCCACCCCCGAAGACCCGACTCCCCAACCCCCAACTCCCGGCACCCCCGCAGGAGGCCCGCAGTGAACGACGTGCTCGACGTCGCCCTGCGACTCCTGATCGTCTTCGTCGTCTTCCTCACCTTCCCCCTGATCGTCGGCCAGACCGAGCACAAGGTGATGGCCCACATGCAGGGCCGCCTCGGCCCCATGTACGCCGGCGGCTTCCACGGCTGGGCCCAACTCGTCGCGGACGGCGTCAAGTTCGCCCAGAAGGAAGACATCGTCCCGGCGGGCGCGGACCGCCGTATCTTCCAACTCGCCCCCGCCGTAGCACTCCTCCCGTACCTGCTCGTCCTCCTCGCCATCCCCATCGGCCCGAGCGAGGGCGCCGTCGGCCAGGTCCTGGACGCGGGCATCTTCTTCGTCCTCGCGGTGATGGGCGTGAGCGTCCTCGGCTCCCTCATGGCCGGCTGGGCCTCCGCCAACAAGTTCTCCCTCCTCGGCGGCCTCCGCACCGCCGCACAACTCCTCGCCTACGAACTCCCCATGCTGCTCACCGCCGCATCCGTGGCGATGGCAGCCGGCACGGTCTCCCTCCCCGGCATCCTCGACGCCTTCCACTGGTGGTGGCTGCCCTGGCAGATCGTCGGCGCGATCGTGTTCTTCGTGGCGGGCCTGGCCGAACTCCAGCGCCCTCCCTTCGACATGCCCGTCGCCGACTCCGAGATCATCTTCGGCGCCTACACCGAGTACACCGGTCTCCGCTTCGCCCTCTTCCTCCTCGCCGAGTACGCCGGAATCGTCGTCCTGTGCGGCCTGACCACCGTCCTCTTCCTGGGCGGCTGGCACGGCCCGTGGGGTGCGGACGGCCTCGGCTGGGTGTGGACCCTGCTGAAGGCCGGAATCCTCGCCTTCGTCGTCATCTGGCTCCGCGTCACCTATCCCCGCCTGCGCGAGGACCAGCTCCAGAAGCTCTCCTGGACCCTCCTCGTCCCCCTCTCCCTCGCTCAGATCGCCCTCACCGGCATCGTGAAGGTGGTGTTCCTCCAGTGACCCCGATCCCCGGCTCCGGTCTGGCCAAGGGCCTGGCCGTCACCCTCCGCACGATGACGAAGAAGACCGTCACCGAGCAGTACCCGGACACCCAGCCCGACCTCCCGCCCCGCACCCGCGGAGTCATCGGCCTGTTCGAGGAGAACTGCACGGTCTGCATGCTCTGCGCCCGTGAGTGCCCCGACTGGTGCATCTACATCGACTCCCACAAGGAGACGGTCCCGGCGGCTGCCCCCGGCGGCCGCGAGCGCAGCCGCAACGTCCTCGACCGCTTCGCCATCGACTTCTCCCTGTGCATGTACTGCGGTATCTGCATCGAGGTCTGTCCTTTCGACGCGCTGTTCTGGTCTCCGGAGTTCGAGTACGCCGAGACCGACATCCACGAACTCACCCACGAACGCGACAAGCTCCGCGAGTGGATGTGGACGGTCCCGGCCCCACCCGCCCTCGACCCCGGCGCCGAGGAACCCAAGGAGATCGCGGCCGCCCACAAGGCCGCCGAGAAGCTGGCAGCGACTCAGGCAGCAGTGCAGGCCGCGCAGTCCGACCTCGCAGACCCGGCAGACCCCGCAGATCCCACCGAGCCGCCGGAGGGCCAGTCGTGACCCTCGCCGAAACCGTCGCCGCGCCCCACACCCACGGCTTCCTCTCCCCGACCGGTGTCGAGATCGCCTTCCTCCTCGTCGGACTGGTCACGTTCGGCGCCGCCCTCGTCACCGTCACCACCAAGCAGCTGGTGCACGCCGCCCTGTGGCTCGTGGTGACCCTCGGGGGTCTCGCCGTCGAATACCTCCTCCTCACGGCCGAGTTCATCGCCTGGGTGCAGGTCCTCATTTATGTCGGTTCCGTCGTCGTCCTCCTTCTCTTCGGTCTGATGCTCACCAAGGCCCCCATCGGCCGCTCCCCGGACGCCGACTCCGGCAACCGCTGGGCCGCCCTCGCCGTGGCCGTCGCCGCTGCGGCGGCCCTGGTCTGGGTCGTCGTCGACGCCTTCCGCGCGACCTGGATGGACCTGGACGGTCCGGCCGCCGGCTCGACCGCGGTGACCGGCGCGAGCCTGTTCCAGAACTGGGTCCTCCCCTTCGAGGCCCTCTCCGTCCTTCTCCTCGCGGCACTGGTCGGCGCGATCGTCCTGTCCCGCAAGACGAAGTCGGAGCTGAGCTCTCCCCCTGTGAACTCCCGAGCCGCGACCGGTAGTTCCCCATCCGTCCCGGATTCCCGTAATCACACGTTCAGGCGAAATAGTCGGTCCCAAGGCAACGATCCGGCCGCGCAGCACACCCCCACCGAGCAGGACAACGCCACCGAGCCGCACACCCCCACCGAGCAGAAGGGAACCCGCTGATGCACCTCGTCTATCCCGCCGTGCTCGCCGCCCTCCTCTTCTGCACCGGCATCTACGGTGTCCTCGCCCGCCGCAACGCGATCCTCGTCCTGATGTCGGTCGAGCTGATGCTCAACGCCGTCAACCTGAACCTGGTCGCCTTCGACGTCTGGCTCAGCAGGACCGCCGAGGAGAAGCTGCACTCCGGCCAGGCCCTGACCCTGTTCACCATCGCCATCGCCGCCGCCGAGATCGGCATCGGCCTGGCGATCGTCCTCGCCGTCTACCGCGGCCGCGGCACCTCGGACATCGACAGACTCCGCGACACCACCGAGGGCCACGAAACCGACGGCCCCGATGGGACCGATGGTCTCGGCGGAGCCGGCACCTCCGACGCCGCTGACAGCGACGGCACCGAGCCCCCCGCGGCCGAGAAGGCTGAGGCCACCGCGTGACCACGACCACCCTCGCCGTCCTCGTCCCCCTCCTTCCGTTCCTCGGCGCCGCGGCCGGCCTGCTCCTGGGCCGTGCCGCCCCCGGGTTCGTCCGCCCGCTCGCCGTCCTGCCGTCGCTCGCCGCGCTCGCGCTGGCCGCGGTCGTCGCCGTACGCCAGGGCGGCGACGCGGCCGTCGACTCCGCCACCGAACTCACGCCCACCGGCTCGGTCCCCGTCGAACTCGCCCTGCACATCGACGGCTTCGCCGCCCTCGTCGCCGTATTGGTCGCCTTCGTCGCCACCTGCGTGCAGATCTACTCGACGGGCTACCTGCGCGACGACCCGCGCTATCCCTCGTACGCGGCCCTCGTCTCCCTCTTCACCTCCGCGATGCTCCTCGTCGTCTACTCCGGCGACCTGATCGTGCTGCTGCTCGGCTGGGAGGTCATGGGCATCTGCTCCTACTTCCTCGTCGGCCACTACTGGGAGACCCCGGAGGCCCGCGCCGCCTCCATCAAGGCCTTCCTCGTCACCAAACTCGGTGATGTCCCCTTCCTGATCGGCCTGTTCGCGCTCGCGACCGACGCCGGTTCCTTCCGCATCACCAAGATCCTGAGCACCGTCGCGAACGGCGGGCTGCACCACCCGACGCTGATCGCCCTGCTGCTCCTGGCCGGCGTCGCGGGCAAGTCGGCGCAGTTCCCGCTGCACACCTGGCTCCCCGACGCGATGGCCGGCCCCACCCCCGTCTCCGCGCTGATCCACGCCGCGACGATGGTCGCCGCCGGTGTCTACTTCGTCGCGCGTCTCCTCCCGGTCTTCGAGGCCTCCTCGGCCGCGATGGTCGTCCTCGCCGTCATGGCCGCCGTGACGATGGCGGGGTCGGGTCTCGCCGCGCTCGCCCAGGACGACATCAAGCGCGTCCTCGCCTACTCGACGATCGGTCAGCTCGGCTACATGACCGGCGCTCTCGCCGTCGGCGACCGCGGTGCCGCCGTCTTCCACCTCCTGTCCCACGGCGCCTTCAAGGCGCTGCTCTTTCTCGCGGCCGGTGTCGTCATCCACGCCACCGGCACCAACTCACTCGCCGCCATGTCCCGCATGGGCAACATCCGCGCCCGCGTCCCCGACGCCTTCTGGACGATGACCGTGGCGCTCCTCGCGCTCGCCGCGATCCCGCCGTTCAGCGGCTTCTTCTCCAAGGAGTCCGTCCTCGGCGCCGCCGAACACGCGGCCACCGGAGACACCGCGCACATCCCCGGCGCCGCGGGCTGGATCGTCCTCGTCGCCGGCCTGCTCGCCGCCCTCCTCACCGCCGCGTACGCGACGCGCCTGTGGCTGCTCGCCTTCCACGGACGGGGAGTTGAGGCCCCCGACCACGGCAGGCAGCCGGTGGCGATGAACGCCGTGCTGTGGGTGCTCGCCGTCCCGTCCCTCGCCCTCGGCGGACTCGCCTACCGTGTGCTCCCCGACTGGTTCGACGGCCGCGACCTCACCCCGACGCTCACCACCTCGGTGCTCGGCACAGGGGTCGCCCTCGTCGGCGGCATCCTCACCTACGGCGCCTGGCGCCACACCACCGCGCTCACGGCCGGCGCACCGCTGGGTGCGGTCGCGGCCCACCCGGAGGGCGACGCCGGACTGGTCGAGGCCGAGGCCATCGCGAGCCACACGCCCGCCTACGGAGACGTGGCCTCGGCACCCGACCCGGCGGACCCGGGCCGACTTCTGCTCGGCCCGCTGCACCGCCACGCGGCCTCCGGCTTCCACCTGGACGCCGTGTACGGGGCTCTGTTCGTCCGCCCGGTCATGGCCGCGGCGAGTCTCGTCCGGTTCCTCGACCGGGAGGTCGTCGACACCTACGTACGCGGCGCGGGCACCCTGCCCCGCCTGCTCGGAGCCGCCGTACGGCGCGCCCAGACCGGCAATATGCAGACCTATGTGAGCGCGCTGCTCGCCGGCACCGTCGTCCTGACGGTCGCCGTCCTCCTCGTCGCCACGGGAGCGTGAGCAGGCGTGATCGATATCAACGAGTCCGTGATGCAGGTCCTTCTGGCGTTCATCGTCGTCGGCCCGCTCCTCGGCGCCGTCACCGCCCTGCTGCCCGCCCCGCCCGGGCTGAAGGGGAAGTCGCCCGAACAGGCCGTCCTACGGCACGGAGTGACCGTGACCGGCGTGATCCTCATCGCCGCGATCGTCCTCGCGCTCGGCTTCGACCACGACCACCCGTCGAAGATGCAGGCCACGACCGACATCAGCTGGATCCCCGCACTCGACGTGCGCATCCACCTCGGCATCGACGGCATCTCCCTCCCCCTCCTGGTCCTGACCGCGCTCCTGACTTTCCTCTGCGCGCTCTACTCCTATTTCAAGATGCCCGCGGGCCCGTCCCCGAAGGCGTTCGTCGCCCTGATCCTCGTCCTGGAGTCCGGCACCCTCGCCACCTTCGCCGTCCTCGACCTGATCCTCTTCTTCCTCGCCTTCGAGACCGTCCTGATCCCGATGTACTTCCTCATCGCCCGCTGGGGCGGTGCCCAACGGACCCAGGCCGCCTGGAAGTTCATCCTCTTCACACTGCTCGGCTCCGTCGTCATGCTGCTCGGCCTGCTCCTGATCGGGATCAAGGCGGGCACATTCGACATGGTGGCACTCGCCACTGACAACGGCCGGTCTCTGACCACATCCGTGCAGGTCATCGCGGTTCTGGCGATCGGGATCGGGCTCGCGGTCAAGACCCCGATGTGGCCCCTGCACAGCTGGCTGCCCGACGCCCACACCGCCGCCCCGACCGTCGGCTCGGTCCTGCTGGCCGGCGTGCTGCTCAAGATGGGCACGTACGGGTTCGTCCGCATCCTGCTGCCGATCGCCCCCGACGGCATGCACACCTTCGCGCCCTACCTCGCCGCCTTCGCCGTCGTCGGGATCGTCTACGGCTCCCTCGCCTGCCTCGCCCTCGCGAAACGGGGCGCGAAGGGCGACCTCAAGCGCCTCATCGCGTACTCCTCCGTCGGCCACATGGGCTTCGTCCTGCTCGGCATCTCGACGATGACCCCGACCGGCGTGAACGGCGCGCTGTTCGCCAACATCGCCCACGGCCTCATCACCGGCCTGCTGTTCTTCCTCGTCGGCGCCCTCAAGGACCGCACGGGCACGACCGACCTCGACACCCTGGCCGAGGAGACCGGCGCGGCCCTCTACGGCAAGGCTCCGCGCCTCGGCGGACTGCTCGCCTTCGCCGCCGTCGCCTCGCTCGGACTGCCCGGACTCGCGGGATTCTGGGGCGAGATGCTCGCGCTGTTCGGCGCGTTCAAGCCCGCCGCCGACCTCAGCCGCCCCGCGTTCCTCACCTTCATGGCGATCGCGGCCTTCGGCACGCTTCTGACCGCCGCGTACATGCTCGCCGTGGTCCGCCGCGTCTGCATGGGCGCCGTGGCGCAGGAATCGCCGAAGCTCGCCGACGTCCAGACGTACGAGTTCGCCGCGTGGACCCCGCTCGTCGCCCTCACCGTCGCCGCCGGCCTGTGGCCGAAGGCACTCCTCGGCCTGACCGACCCGGCCGTGCAGCAGCTCCTCGCAGGAGGCACCCGATGAGCGCCCTGGCCCAGCCTCTCGCGGAGTCGATGGTCCAGTCCGTCGACTGGCTCGCGATCGCACCGCCCACCATCACGGCGGTCGTCGGCCTGGTGGTCCTCGTCGCCGACCTGTTCCTCCAGGAGGCCAGAAAATCGCTCCTGGGCTGGGTGTCGGTCGCGGGCCTGGCCTCCTCCGCCCTGATGCTGCTGCCCCTCCTGGACGGCGACCGCGCCACCTTCTGCATCACCGGCGACGCGACCGCCTGCAGTTATACGGCGGACCGCTTCACCCTGGTCATCCAGTTCCTGGTCCTCGGCGGCGCCCTGTTGGCGGCCCTCCTGTCGATCACCACCCTGAAGGACGCCGACAAGGGACTCCCCGAAGGGGAGTACTGGTTCCTGCTCCTGTCCTCGGCCGCGGGCGCCGCCCTGCTGCCCGCCTCCCGCGACCTCGCGACCCTGATCGTCGCCCTGGAGGTCGCCTCCCTGCCCGCCTTCGCCCTCGTCGGCATCCGGCACGGCGACAAGAAGTCCGCCGAAGCAGCCCTCAAGTTCTTCCTGTCCTCGGTCACCGCGACCGCGGTCAGCCTGATGGGCGTCAGCTTCGTGTACGCCACCACGGGCACCCTGTACCTCACCCGGATCGCCGACCGCATCCAGCACGTGGACGGCCAGTTCCACACCCTCGCCCAGACCGGTGTCGCCCTCACCCTCATCGGCTTCGCCTTCAAGACGGCCGCCGTCCCCTTCCACTTCTGGGTACCCGACACCTACGTAGGAGCGCCCCTCCCGATCGCCGCCTACTTGTCGGTCGTCGGCAAGGCGGTCGGCTTCTCCGGCCTGATCCTCGTCACCGTCGTCGCCTTCCCGTCGTACGCCGACGTGTGGGGCCCGGCACTCGCAGCCCTGGCCGCCCTCACCATGACGGTCGGCAACCTCGGCGCCCTGCGCCAACAGAGCACGCGCGCGTACAGCGCGGTACGACTCCTCGCCTGGTCCTCCGTCGGGCAGGCCGGCTACCTCCTGGTGCCGATCGCCGCCGCCGCGTACTCCAAGGACGCCCAGAAGTCGATCGGCTCCACCGTCGCCTACGCCCTCATGTACGCCGCCGTGAACCTAGGCGCCTTCGCGGTGGCCGCACTGGTGGGCCGTAGCAGAGCCCTCAACCGCATCAGCGACTACCGGGGCCTGTACGCGTCGAACCCGCTCGCCGCTCTGCTCCTGGCGTTCTTCCTACTGTGCCTCGCCGGGCTGCCGCCGGGTGTCATCGGGCTCTTCGCCAAGGTGACCGTCTTCTCGGCGGCCGTCGACGCGGGCCTGGGCTGGCTCGCGGTCGTCATGGCCGTCAACGTGGTGATCGCACTCTTCTACTACCTCCAGTGGACGGCCCTGCTGTTCCGCACCCCGGAGGGCGAGCACGCCAAGCACCGCGTCCCCGCGCCCCTCACCGCCGCGCTCGCCCTCACCGGCGCACTCGCAATCGCCCTCTCCGGAGCACCCCAGTTGGTCCTCCGGTTCGCCGGCACCGGACTCTTCTGAGCCACCGGCACATACCACCGTCCTCACCCGGACGGCCCACCCTCGACGTCGTACGCACAAGGGAACTAGAGCCCCCCGCCTGGCGTTGACCAGTACGGGAGGGTCCACTGGACGTGACACCACGACACCGGTGGCATCAGAGATCAGCAAGCAAAGGGTTCCCCTGCTGCACGATTTGGAGGGCGTACCGTGCACCGCCGGCACAACGGGCTCAGGACCGCAGTTCTCCTCGGGGGACTGTCCGCACTCATCATCGTCATCGGCAGCTTCTTCGGCCGCACGGGCCTCGTCGTAGCGGTCGTGATCGCGCTGGGCACGAACGCGTACGCGTACTGGAACAGCGACAAACTGGCGCTACGCGCGATGCGCGCCCGCCCGGTGAGCGAGTTCGAGGCCCCGGCCCTGTACCGGATGGTCCGCGACCTCTCCACCCAGGCCCGCCAGCCGATGCCGCGCCTGTACATCTCGCCCACGGAGGCCCCCAACGCCTTCGCGACGGGCCGCAACCCGCGCAACGCCGCCGTGTGCTGCACCGAAGGCATCCTGCGCATCCTGGACGAGCGCGAACTGCGGGGAGTCATCGGGCACGAACTCAGCCATGTCTACAACCGCGACATCCTGATCTCATCGGTCGCCGGCGCCCTCGCCTCGGTGATCATGTTCCTGGTCAACTTCGCCTGGCTGATCCCGATCGGCCGCTCGAACGACGACGACGGCCCCGGCATCCTGGGCATGCTGCTGATCATGATCCTGGGTCCTCTGGCAGCCAGCCTCATCCAGTTGGCCATCAGCCGCTCCAGGGAGTACGAGGCGGACGCGTCCGGCGCACAGCTCACCGGAGACCCCCTCGCCCTCGCGAGCGCGCTGCGCAAGCTCGACGCCGGCACCAAGCAGCTTCCGCTGCCCCCGGAGCCCCGCATCGAGACCGCGAGCCACATGATGATCGCGAACCCCTTCCGCCCGGGCCAGGGACTCTCCAAGATGTTCTCGACACACCCGCCGATGGCGGAGCGCATCGCCCGGCTCGAGAAGATGGCAGGTCGCCCTCAGTGAAAACCATCCTGAACGTCATTTGGCTCGTCCTGAGCGGCTTCTGGCTGTTCCTCGGGTACCTGTTCGCCGGCGCGCTGCTGTGCATCACGATCATCGGTATCCCGTTCGGCATCGCAGCCTTCCGTATCGGCGTCTACGCCCTGTGGCCCTTCGGGTACACGACGGTCGAGCGCCCCGACGCGGGCGCCCCCTCCTGCGTCGGCAACGTCCTGTGGCTGGTCCTCGCGGGCTGGTGGCTGGCCCTCGCGCACATCGTCACCGGCATCGCCATGTGCATCACGATCATCGGCATCCCGTTCGGTATCGCCAACTTCAAGCTGATCCCGGTCTCGCTGTTCCCCCTGGGCCGCGAAATCGTGCCCACGGACCAGCCGTTCGCCACTCGCTGACGGCGGGCAGCGGTGGGGGCGCCCAAGTACGTCCTGCTGTCGTACGACGAAGGTGCCGAGTCCAACGGTGAGCACGGTCACGAGGAGACCTGGGCCCTGTGCGAGGACGTCGCCGACCTCTTCGCCGACCCGCTCCCACTCGCGCGCGGGACGTACGAACTGCTCGGCTGCGCACCCGAGGGCGACCTGCGAACAACCCTCGCACGCGCGCGTGCCGACGGTTCGGCACCACTCGGCCTGCTCACCTTGGAGACCCTCGACAAGGCCGGCAGGGGAGAGGGCGAGTGGTGGCTGGAGGACGTACGCGTCATAGGCGACCGCCCATGCGCGTGTGACCTGTCTCTACGGGACATCACCGTCGAGGGCAGGCAGTCCGACGAAAACCCCTACGACTATCCGCAGTGCCCGCCCCTGTCCTCGGGCTACCGAATACGAGGCGCGGACGGCGAACTGTGGGGCGGCTGCCGGGACTTGGCCCATGTCCAGCAGGATCGGCCCGAACAACTGGAGCCTCCCCTGCGCCTGTTGGGCTGCTCCCCGCGCGGTGCGCTGCGGGTGGCACTGGACGGCGGGGAAGAAGACCTGGGGCACGTCAAGGTCGTGCGCATCGACTCGTCCGGCAGACCCGTACAGCCCGCAGCCGAGGGCGAGTTACGGGCCTGGATCCCGTCCGCGCGCGGCCCGGGCCTGGTCGACCTCACCCTTGACCCATGGTCGGAACGGCCACCGCTCGCGGCCCGCGAGGTGTGGGACCTGTGGGCCGAGGGCCACCCCGCCGAGCCCAACCGCTGGGCCGGTTGCGACGCCGAAGGCCGCCGATTCTGGCTCGACACGGCCCTGGCGAACCACACCCACACCTCCCCGGACCGTCCGCCGGGCACCACCTACCACCTCGACGGCAGCCACATCACCGACGTGCCGGGCTTCTTCTGCGCCCTGGGTGAGGCGGTGAACGGCCCCGCCGGATACTTCGGTTGGGGCCTGGACGCCTTGAACGACTGTCTGCGTGGCCGTTGGGGAGCAGCCCCGCCCTTCACCCTCGTCTGGCACGACGCCGCCGTAGCCCGCACCTGCCTCGGCGTCACTCCGCACACCGGCCGACGCCCGCCGACGTTCGAGGAGTTGCTCGCTTTCCTCGCCGAACGGCACATCGAAGTCAGGCTGGCCTGACCGTTCGTCACCGCACCGCACCGCACCGCACCGCACCGCACCGCACCGCACCGCACCGCACCGCACCGCACCGCATCGCACCGCACCGCACCGCACTGCACCGCACTGCACCGCACCGCACCACGCTCGCCACCCCCAGGCTCCCGACCAGCAGGTTCTCCACAACCGCCGGGTTGTCCACAGGCCGGCCCGATTGTCAGTTGCGCGCGGCACCATGAAGCCATGACCGAGAACGAGCAGCGACTGCTGACCCGGGTGGCCGCCGAGGCCCACAACACCCGCCCGCTGGGCTGGACTTCACTCCCCGCCCCCGTGGCCGAGGCCACGGTGACCCGCGCCGAGGCCGCCCTGGGTTTCCGCCTGCCCCAGCTGCTCGCGGCGCTCTACACGCGCATAGGAGACGGCGGATTCGGCCCGGAGTACGGCCTGTTGCCCCTCCTCGACAACCCGCCGACCGGCGAGCCCGCCGCCGTCACGCAGTACCTCGCCAACCGCGCGAGCGGACACCAGGACCCCGACCGGCCCTGGCCCGAGGGCGTCCTGCCGATATCCCACTGGGGCTGCGCGATGTACGCGTGCGTGGACTGCCGATCCTCGGAGGCCACGGTCCTCCTCTACGAGCCGAACGCCGACGAGGCCGACCGCGCGTGGTACGTCGACGCGCCCAGCCTCGCCGACTGGCTGCGTGCCTGGCTCGACGGCACGGGTTGGTACAAGGACTACGAAGGCGCCCCCGAACCGACCCCGTGGACCGACTTCCGCATCCGCACGAGGGCACAGGCCTCCTGAGCGGTCGTCGCAGGCCACCGATGCCTGCAACCACCACACGCATCCGTGACGTCCTGTTCATCGACACGGCGGAACATGCAGCGACAGGCCGTGCGCAAGGACCTACGAACACAGCCTGTCCGGGCGGAATTCACAGCTCCGGATCAGTGCAAGCACAGCGTGAGAGGGCAGGTTCACGGCATGGGCATCATCAGCTGGATCATCCTGGGACTGTTGGCCGGAGCCATCGCCAAGTTCCTGCTGCCGGGCCGCGACCCGGGCGGCTTCATCGGTACGACCATCATCGGCGTCGCGGGCGCGTTCATCGGCGGCTGGATCTCGGCCCGCTGGCTGGACCACCCGGTCGCCAAGAACTTCTACGACGGCGCCACGTGGGCCTCGGCGATAGGCGGCGCACTCGTCCTCCTGATCGTCTACCGCGTCCTGTTCGGCAACTCGCGCAGCTAGAGGCTGTCCGGCGGATTTTGCCGCAGCCGCAGCCGCAGCCGCAGCCGCAGGCATGCACATCTGCGGCGTTGCAGGCGCTCACCGGTGCCGGTCAGTCGCCGCCACCTTCCTGCGACTTGATCGGTCGGACAGGCCCTAGCGCACCCCATGCCGCAGCCGGCAGGCGAGAAGGGTGGGCACCGACGGGTGCCCACCCTTCCTCGTAATCCCCATACCCGCGCGCGGTGGGCGCAGGAGGCGCGGTTCTACCGGTAGTTCACGAACTGCAGCGCGAAGTCGAAGTCCTTGCCCTTGAGCAGGGCCTGCACGGCCTGGAGGTCGTCGCGGCTCTTGGAGCTGACCCGCAGTTCGTCGCCCTGCACCTGGGCCTTCACGCCCTTGGGACCCTCGTCGCGAATGATCTTCGCCACCTTCTTCGCGTTGTCCTGGGAGATGCCCTCCTCGATCGACGCGAAGATCTTGTACTCCTTGCCGGACAACTGCGGCTCACCGGCGTCCAGCGCCTTCAGCGAGATGCCGCGCTTGATCAGCTTGGACTGGAAGACGTCGAGGATCGCCTTGACCCGCTCCTCGGAGTTCGCCTCCATGAGGATCTTCTCGGCGGACCATGCGATCGACGCACCCACGCCCTTGAAGTCGTAGCGCTGCGAGATCTCCTTGGCGGCCTGGTTGAGGGCGTTGTCGACCTCCTGCCGCTCGACCTTCGAGACGATGTCGAAACTGGAGTCGGCCATGTCCTGTGGCTCCTTGTATCGGGGTGCGTATCGATGCGTGTCACTGCGTATCGGCGTGCGTCGGGGCAGCCGCCGAGCCCGGTGTAGGCCCCGGGCCGCATCCGCATAAGCCTAGCCACCCCCTCCCCTCCGAGCGCCGGTCAATCGGGTGGCGAAGCACCCCTGGGCATCGGGTATCGTTTACGTCGTTGCCACGAAGCACCGCCGAAAAGCGGTTCGAGAGGCAGCATCCCCGGCGGTGTGCCCGAGTGGCCAAAGGGAGCAGACTGTAAATCTGCCGGCTTAGCCTACCCAGGTTCGAACCCTGGCGCCGCCACATGATCGAAAGGGTCTGTGATCAGCAGCAATGCTGATCACAGACCCTTTCGTCGTTCCCGAGGTCTTCCCGAGACCTTCGCGAGGCTTTCCCGAGGCCTTCCAGAGGCGCCCCAGAGGCGTCCCCGCGGCCCCCATTCGCCCTGCCGCCAACCTTGACGTGCCCGTGCCACAGCCCTACTGTCGCGTCACCGTGTTCATGTTGAAACACAAAGTTCACACACATGAACACCCGCTCCGCCAACCGAGTCCACAGAGCAGACAGGAAGGCACCCCCCATGCGCATGCGTACGCTGCTCACCTCCCTGGCCACCGTCGTCGCCGTCACCGGCGGCCTCGCCCTCACGGCCCCCGTCGCGTCGGGCAGTACCGGCGCCGCCGGCGTCGTAGCCTCACCCCTGGCGGACCCCTCCGTCGCGCCCGGCGGGAACTTCGACCTGGGGGTGTGGCAGCTCCAGGAGCCGATCGGTTCCCCCGGCTCGCCCACGACGATCTCGTCGTCCCGGCTCCAGGGGGCCAACGGCTTCCAGGACTCGTACTTCTACACGGACACCCGTGACGGAGCGATGACCCTCTGGGCGCCGGAGAAGGGCGTCACCACCCCCAACTCGAACTACGCCCGCTCCGAACTGCGGGAGATGAACCGCAGCGGCAGCGCCGCCGACTGGTCGCTCAGTGGCACCCACACGATGAAGGCGACGCTGCGGGTCGTCTCCGTCACGTCGAACGTCTGCGTCGGCCAGATCCACCTCGGCACCGGCGGCACGTCCACCAAGCCGCTGCTGGAGCTGTACTACCGCTCCAGCGGCGACATCGTCCTCGGCACGGAGAACTCGCCCTCCGGCGGCCAGACCCTGCACACCGTGGGCAACGTGTCCGTCGGCAAGACGTGGAGCTACACGATCGGCGTCTCGGGCGGGAACACCATCAACCTGACGGTCAACGGGAGCACCACGCACTACGCCATCCCGTCGTCCTTCAACGCGTACAAGCAGTACTTCAAGGCCGGTTCGTACAACCAGTCGTCCTCCGACAGCACCACGAAGGGCGCCCGCGTCGCCTTCTACGGCCTCACCGTCGCCCACAGCTGAGCGCGCCCGAGCGAGCCTCGACAGCCGACCCGGCCTGCGGCGGGGCAGACTGATCCCATGTCGTCACGCCGCAGAAGCTGCCCCGAGTGCCGTCGTGAAATCGCCGTAGTGGCAGGCCGGTTCGCGCGCCACGACCCGCCCGGCGCCCGGGAGACCGGGGACCTCGTGTCGTGCCCCGGGTCCCGCCGCCAGGCGGAACTCGGGGCGGCACAGCCCGCGTTGGACGGCTACGTGGTTCCGGAGTTCCCCGGCCAGATGCCGCTCTTCTAGACGGCGGGGCACCATCCGGCAGGGAACCCCGTTCCCCAGGCCTTCAGTTCCCCGCCACCGACTTCACCGCCACCGACACCGGCGCGGACCCGCTGATCAGCTCCAGCGTCAGGCCGGCCGTCGCAGGGGTCTCCACCAACTCCGCGAGAACGGCGGCCACATCGTCCCGCGGGATCGAGCCGAGCCCGGTGTGGGCCTCCAGCCGGACCAGCCCGGTCCCGGCGTCGTTCGTGAGCGAACCGGGCCGCAGAATCGTCCAGTCCAGCGCGTCCAGGCCGCGTACATACGCGTCGGCCTCGCCCTTGGCCCGCAGATACACGTCGAAGACGCCGTCCCCGGAGTGCGTCGGATCCGCGCCCATCGAGGACACGACGACATGACGCCGTACACCCGCCAGGACCGCCGCGTCGGCGAACAGCACCGCCGAACCCCGGTCCACCGTGTCCTTGCGGGCCGTGCCGCTGTTCGGGCCCGCGCCCGCCGCGAAGACCGCCGCGTCCGCACCCCGCAGCAGCGCCGCGACCTCCTCGACCGAGGCCGACTCCAGGTCGAGCACGAGCGGTTCGGCGCCGGCCGCCCGTAGATCGTCGCTCTGTTCGGCGTTGCGGATGATGCCCGCGACCTCTTCACCGCGCGCGGTGAGCAGGCGCTCCAGCCGCAGCGCGATCTGACCATGACCCCCAGCGATGACAATGCGCATGCCTTCGACCGTACGCCCGGACGGCCGCACGCGCCGCATGACTTCAGCCGCGTCCCAGCGGCGCACACCCGCGGTGGACGCGCCGGGCGCGCGGACCCGAGCCGTGGCGCCTCAGGCGTACGCCCCGGCGCAGCGGTGGCCGCTCACGACAACTCGCCCCGTCCCTGCCGGGGCAGCCCCAACTCCGAGCCCGCCGCCGTGTTGCAGTACTCCCGCACCGCGCTCGTCCGTGCCACCACGCGCCCCCGGTGCACCACGATCCGGCTGTACGCCAGCGACAGCGCGCCCGCGAGCTGGTCGCCGCGCACCGCGAGCAGTTCGGCCGGAAATCCCGCCTCGACCCGCACCTCGGGCAGGCCGAGCGCCGCGCGTGCCGACGAACTCACCGTGTCGTAGGCGTCCTCGGGCCGCATCCCGTGGCGCGAGGCCAGCAGGTAGGCCGCCTCCAAGGGGTCCCCGCGGCCCACCGGGTTGGACACGTCACGCAGGGCGCCGCTGCCGGCGGCCACCTGGACGCCGGCCGTGCGCAGCAGCCGTACGGGAGCCGTGCCCCGGCGGTCGACGCCGCCGCAGCCGCCCTGCGGCAGGCAGACCACCGTGACGCCGGCGGCGGCCAGTTGGTCCGCGATCCGGGTGACCGTGTCCGCCGGCAGCCGCCCCAGGCCGCCGCACGGGCCGAGCGTTACCCCGGGGCGCATCCCGCCCGCGACCGCCGCCAGCCGGGCCAGGCGGGTGGGGTCGGCGGCGTCCGTGTGCAGGTCGACCGGGCAGCCGTGTTCGGACGCGACCTCCAGGACCGCCTCCACGTACCCCGTCGGATCGGGGTCCAGATCTGGACAACCGCCCACTACGGAGGCACCCATTTTCAGCGCGTCCCGCAGCATCGCGAGCCCGTCCGCCCCCGCCACCCCGGTCAGTAGCCGGGGCATCGCCACCGCCGTCAGCTCCGCCAGCCCCCGCAGCGCCCGCCGCGCCTGCAGTACGGCGGCCAGCGCGCTCAGCCCCTGAACGTCCCCCACGCGCACGTGTGCCCGCTGTGCCGTCGCACCGTGCCCGAGTTGCAGCAGCGCGGCCTCCGTGGCGCGGCGCTGGACGTCCTCGGGGGCGTAGGAGACCGGTCCGCCGTTCTCGGCCGACAGGGCGGTGTCACTGTGCGTGTGCGGCTCGGCCGGGGCCGGGAGGAGGAGATAGCCGCTGAGGTCCACGCGCGCGCCGCACGCGCGCGTGGCGTCCGTCGCCAGGCTGCCGGCCGTGCCGACCGCCTCGATGCGCCCGCCGCCCAGCCGTACGTCCACGGTCCGGCCGTCGGTCAGCCGGGCCCCGCACAGCAGGAGCGCGGCCGGGTCGGCCGGTCCCGACGAGCCTGAGGAACCCGACGGGCCGGACGACGAGTGGGACGGCTGGGGCTGGCTGTCGGGCATCGCGCTCCAGGGGCTCAGGGCTTCGCGGGCTCGGGGCTTCGGGGCTCAGGACTGGGGACTGCGCAAAGGGGCGCAAGATCACGCAGAGTGAGTCGAGCCTAGGGCGGTGATCCGCTCACGGCCGGGAGGAGCGCAATAGTCGTACCGGTGTGGTCCCCCATACGAGAGAGGCCCCTGAGGCCTCTGGGAGGCCCGTGGAAGCGGCTGGAGCGGGGCCGCGAAACGGATTTGGGCGAACGGTCGCCGAGCGTGTAATGTCTTCATCGCTCGCCCCAATAGCTCAGTCGGTAGAGCGTCTCCATGGTAAGGAGAAGGTCTACGGTTCGATTCCGTATTGGGGCTCTGGTGTGAAAGGTTCCCGTCGCGAGATGGGAACTGATCGCATCACAGCGGTGTAGCTCAGTCGGTAGAGCAAGCGGCTCATAATCGCTGTGTCACCGGTTCAAGTCCGGTCACCGCTACTGACAGTAGCCGATTGCGGGGTCGGTCCTTCGATCGGCTATTCTGTTATGCGTTCATAGTCCCATCCGTTCGTCAAGGAGCACTCCTGTGGCTGCCACCGACGTCCGCCCGAAGATCACGCTGGCCTGCGTGGAGTGCAAGGAGCGGAACTACATCACCAAGAAGAACCGGCGTAACAACCCGGACCGACTGGAGATGAAGAAGCACTGCCCGCGTTGCAATGCGCACACCGCGCACCGCGAAACGCGATAAGAATCAGGCTCGTACACGAGGCCGTCCCCGAAGTCTGGGGGCGGCCTCGCGTCGTTCTCCACCCAGCAGCAGGCCACACGGCAGCAGGAACATCAGGAGGTACGGGCCATGGCGCTCGACCAGTCCTTCGTGGGGCGGACCTACCCGCCCACCGACCCCTACGAGGTGGGCCGGGAGAAGATCCGTGAGTTCGCGGAGGCGGTGGGCGACGCCAACCCGGCGTACACGGACCCGGAGGTCGCCAAGGCGCTCGGTCACCCCGATGTGATCGCCCCGCCGACCTTCGTCTTCTCCATCACGTTCAAGGCGGCCGGACAGGTCGTCCAGGACCCGCAGCTCGGCCTCGACTACAGCCGCGTCGTGCACGGCGACCAGAAGTTCGTCTACGTCCGCCCCGTGCGCGCCGGCGACCGCCTCACGGTCACCTCCACGATCGAGGCGATCAAGTCGATGGCGGGCAACGACATCCTGGACATCCGCGGCGAGGTCCACGACGAGGTCGGCGAGCACGTCGTGACCGCCTGGACCAAGCTCGTGGCCCGCGCGGCGGAGGAGAACTGACATGACGGCGAAGATCGCGTACGACGACGTCGAGGTCGGCACCGAACTGCCGGCCCGGACCTTCCCCGTGACCCGCGCCGCCCTCGTCCAGTACGCGGGCGCCTCCGGGGACTTCAACCCGATCCACTGGAACGAGAAGTTCGCCAAGGAGGTCGGGCTCCCGGACGTCATCGCGCACGGCATGTTCACCATGGCCGAGGCGATCCGCGTGGTCACCGACTGGACCGGCGACCCGGGCGCGGTCGCCGAGTACGGCGTCCGCTTCACCAAGCCCGTCGTCGTCCCGAACGACGACCGGGGCGCGACCGTCGAGGTCAGCGCGAAGGTCGCCGCCAAGCTCGACGACAACACGGTCCGCGTGGACCTGGTGGCGATGAGTGCCGGGCAGAAGGTACTGGGGATGTCACGGGCGGTCGTACGACTGGCGTGAGCTGAGGTAAGGGGCGTCCGCCATTGCGGGTGCCCCTTACCTGTAGGTCGGCTGTCTGTGGGGCGGCCCGGGCCGATCCGGTGACTGGCGGTGACATCGGCGGCCCCGGAGCCGGCCCGTCCATGTGCCGTGCCCCACACCTCTTGACTTAGTTAGTGATTGAGTACTAACTTTCTCGCATGGTCAGGATGAGCGCAGAAGAGAGGCGCGAGAGCGTCGTCCGTGCGGCGATCACCGAGTTCGCGCAGCGGGGCTACTACGGGACCTCCACCGAGGCGATCGCCAAGCGGGTCGGTGTCTCGCAGCCGTATCTCTTCCGGCTCTTCCCGGGCAAGAAGGCGATGTTCGCGGCGGCCTCGCTGCGGTGTGTGGCGGACGTGTGCCAGGCGCTGGAGGGGGCGGCCGAGGGGCTGGAGGGTGAGGATGCCCTGCATGCCATGGCCGACGCCTACGTGCGGCTCATCACGGAGAATCCCGAGAAGCTCCAGATGCAGATGCAGACGTACATCACCGTGGCTGCCGCCGAGGCGGAGGGTGACCACGAGTTCGGTGATGTTGTGCGGAACGGCTGGATGAAGCTCTGGGAGATCGTGCATCTGCCGCTGGGGGCGGATGTCGAGGAGACCACGACCTTCATGGCGTACGGAATGCTGATCAACACCCTGGCGGCCATGGGTTTTCCGCCCGAGCACCGGGTCTGGGAAGGGTTGTACCCGGAGGCCCGTGTCACCGGTCGGCTGGAGAAGTCGTAGTGGTGGGCAAGGGGCGGATTCTGCGCCTCTTCATGCCCGGCAAAGTTAGTCATCAATAACTAATCATCGGTACGAGCACCCTTTGGGGGAGCGATGTCAGAGCCAACCGCACGTCGCGGGGGAATGGTCTGGGCCCTCGTCATCACCAGCGTCGCCGGATTCATGGCGGCCCTGGACAACCTGGTCGTCACCACCGCCCTGCCGTCCATCCGCAAGGACCTGGGGGGCGCGCTGGGCGACCTGGAATGGACCGTGAGCGCCTACACGCTCACCTTCGCCGTCCTGCTGATGTTCGGCGCGGCGCTCGGCGACCGGTTCGGCCGCCGCCGGCTCTTCCTCATCGGCATCACCGTCTTCACCGGCGCCTCCGCCGCCGCGGCCATGGCGCCCGGGATCAACTCCCTGATCGCGGCCCGCGCGGTCCAGGGCGTCGGCGCGGCGATCATGATGCCGCTGACGCTGACCCTGCTGACGGCGGCCGTGCCCGCTGCCAAGCGCGGGATGGCGTACGGCATATGGGGCGCGGTGAACGGACTCGCCGTCGCCTCAGGACCCCTCATCGGCGGCAGCCTCACCGAGCACATCTCCTGGCACTGGATCTTCTGGCTGAACGTCCCGCTCGGCCTGGCCCTGATCCCGCTCGCCCGCCTGCGCCTCTCCGAGTCCCACGGCACCGGCGCCCCGCTCGACTTCCCCGGCACCCTGCTCGCCAGCGGCGGCCTCTTCGGGATCGTCTACGGCCTGGTCCGCGGGCCCGCCGACGGCTGGACCAGCTCGCTCGTCCTCACCGGGCTGTTCGCGGGGAGCGCGCTGTTCGCCGGCTTCATCATCTACAGCGTCAACGCCAAGAACCCCATGCTCCCGATGCGGCTGTTCCGCTCCCGCGCCTTCTCCGGGATCAACGCGGCCAGCCTGTTGATGTTCCTCGGGATGTTCGGGTCGATCTTCCTGCTGAGCCAGTACATGCAGGGCGTCCTCGGCTACTCGCCCACCGAGGCGGGCCTGCGGATGCTCCCCTGGACCGGTATGCCGATGCTGGTCGCCCCCATCGCCGGCATCCTCTCCGACCGCATCGGCGGCCGCCCGGTCGTCGCCGCGGGCCTCTTCCTCCAGGCGGCCGGTCTCGCCTACATGTCCTACGTGGTCACCACCGACGTCTCCTACGGCGCCCAGCTGCCCGGCCTGATCCTCAGCGGCATCGGCATGGCCCTGTTCTTCGCGCCGGCCTCCAACCTGGTCATGTCCAGCGTCCGCCCCCAGGAGCAGGGCATCGCCTCCGGCGCCAACAACGCGCTCCGCGAGGTCGGCGGCGCCCTCGGCATCGCGATCATGGCGTCGATCTTCTCGGCCCAGGGCGGCTACCAGACCGCGCAGACCTTCGTCGACGGCCTGAAGCCCGCGCTGGTCACCGGGGCTGCGGTGGTCGCCCTCGCGGGAGTCGCGACCCTGCTGATCCCGACACGGCGGCGGGCGGCGGAACTGGAACTCGCGGCGACGTCTGAGTCGGCGGAGGCTTCGGACCCGGCCGGGGCTTCCGAGTCCGACTCGGTACTGGAGAACGCCGGTCGCTGATCGGGACACCTGTGCACGCACGCGTGGGGCCCTGCCGTTGCCCGTGGGGCCTCACGCGTGCGTGCGGGTTCGGTGGTGGGGTTTTGTGGGAGTGGGTGGCTGTGCTGTGCCGGGGAGCTTCACGCGCGCGTGGGCTTGCCGTCGTGGGTGAGGTTCCACGCGTGCGTCCGGCTTCGGTGGTGAGGCTCTACGGAGGTGTGCGTTCGGCTTCGCCGCGGGCGTCAGGCGGTGGTGGCCAAGGAGTTGGCTGCGCGGGGTGCGTGATCCGGGTCGAAGTGGGGGCTCGCGTCGGATGGGGCGCATCGTGCCGGGTGCTGTGCGGTGTCAGGCGCGTGTCACGCGGCGGATGTGCTGCCGGACGCCTGCTCGGCGGATGAGGTGCCCTGTACCGGATGAACCCCCCCACGAAATGACCAGCCACACCCCGCCACCCCCAGACTTGTCAGTCCCGTCTCGTAGTCTTGGCCACGTGCAGGAACTCCACGACGCTCCCCTCGCCCCCCTCACCACCTTCCGGTTGGGCGGTCCCGCGACGCGGTTGATCACCGCGGCCACCGACGCCGAGGTGATCGACGTCGTGCGCGCGGCCGATGACGCCGGGACGCCGTTGCTGGTCGTCGGAGGTGGGTCGAACCTCGTCATCGGGGACAAGGGGTTCGAGGGGACCGCCCTGCGGATCGCCACCCGCGGCTTCGAACTCGACGGTACGCGGCTGGAGTTGGCGGCCGGTGAGGTGTGGACCGACGCCGTCGCCAGCACCGTGGAGGCCGGTCTCGCCGGGGTCGAGTGCCTCGCCGGGATTCCCGGGTCGGCCGGTGCGACCCCGATCCAGAACGTGGGGGCGTACGGCCAGGAGGTCTCCGCCACCATCACCGAGGTCGTCGCCTACGACCGCACCACCCGTGAGACGGTCACCCTCACCAACGAGGAGTGCGCCTTCTCCTACCGGCACAGCCGGTTCAAGGCCGAGCCCGAGCGGTATGTCGTGCTCCGCGTCCGCTTCGAACTGGAGGACGCGGACGGGCTGTCGGCGCCCGTGAAGTACGCCGAGACGGCCCGCGTCCTCGGGGTCGAACCCGGTGATCGGGTGCCGTTGGCGCAGGCCCGGGAGACCGTTCTCGCGTTGCGTGCCGGGAAGGGCATGGTTCTCGATCCCGAGGACCATGACACCTGGTCGGCCGGTTCGTTCTTCACCAACCCGATCCTCACCGACGCGCAGTTCGCCGCGTTCCACGCGCGCGTGGAGGAGCGTCTCGGGGAGGGCGTGGAGCCGCCCGCGTACCCGGCGGGGGAGGGACACACCAAGACCTCCGCCGCCTGGCTGATCGACAAGGCCGGCTTCACCAAGGGATACGGCAAAGGGCCCGCCCGGATCTCCACCAAGCACACCCTCGCCCTCACCAACCGGGGCGAGGCGACCACGGCCGACCTGCTCGCCCTCGCGCGCGAGGTCGTCGCCGGGGTTCACGACACCTTCGGGGTCACGCTCGTCAACGAACCGGTCACCGTCGGCGTCAGCCTCTGACACCGCCCTCCGGAGGGCCTCAATAGGCCAGCCCCACCCCCTGCTTCACCGTCCCGGGGTCGTCGGTCATCGCCAGCATCGCGTGGGCGACATCGGCCCGGCCGATGAACCGGCCTTTGTCCGGGAAGCCGCCCACGACCGTGCGATACGTGCCGGTCACCGGCTTGTTCTGCAGGCGTGGCGGGCGGACGCTCGTCCAGTCCGTGGCGCCGGCGGCGAGGGCCGCCTCCATCTCCCGCAGGTCGTCGTAGACGTCCTTCAGGAGGGCCGAGATCAGCCCGCGCGCGGTGCGGTCCAGGAGCCCGGCGCCCTCCGGGTCCGGGCCGATCGGACCGGCGCTCACCACCAGCACGCGGCGCACCCCCTCCGCCTCCATGGCCGCCAGGACCGTCTGCGTGAGCCGGGTCGCGATCCCGGCGTCCTTGCGGCTGCGCGCCCCGAGCCCGGACAGCACCGCGTCCCGGCCCGCGACCGCCGGGCGTACCGCCTCCGGGTCGGTGAGGTCCGCGCGGAACACCTCCAGGCCCGCGCCCCGCACGGTCAGCCGCGCCGGGTCCCGTACGACCGCCGTGACCTCGTGGCCCGAGGCCAGCGCCTGGCGGACGATCTCCTGGCCGATGCCTCCCGTGGCACCGAAAACGGTGAGCTTCATGGCGCACTCCTGCCCCTGAACTAGGTGGGTGAGTGTTTACTCACCCCTGCCTCCCTCTAGAGTGGGTAAGTACTCACCCACCGGTCAAGCCCGAACGGACCGGCCATGAAATCCTTGGGCCCCATGCAGCAGAAACAGGCCGCCGAGCCCGCCGCGCAGAAACCCGCCCGGGTCCGCATCCTCGATGCCGCCCACGCGTTGATGCTCACCGTCGGCCTGGCCAAGGCGACCACCAAGGAGATCGCGAAGGCCGCGGGCTGTTCCGAAGCTGCCCTCTACAAGTACTTCGCGAGCAAGGAGGAGCTGTTCATCCGCGTCCTCACGGAACGGCTGCCCCAGCTGACCCCGCTGCTGCGCAGTCTCGCCGCCGAGCCCGGCCGGCACTCCCTGGAGGGCAACCTCACCGAGATCGCCCGCCAGGCGGCCCTCTTCTACGAGCAGAGCTTCCCGATCGCGGCCTCCCTGTACGCCGAGACCCAGCTCAAGCGCCGCCACGACGAGGCACTGCGCCGGCTCGGCTCCGGCCCCCACAAGCCGATCGAGGCCCTGGACGCCTATCTGCGCGCCGAACAGGCCGTCGGCCGCGTCCGCCCCGACGCGGACACCTTCGCGGCCGCGTCCCTCCTCCTGGGCGCCTGCGCACAGCGCGCGTTCGCCTACGAGGCCGCGGGGGCCGGCGTACGACCGCCCGTGGACGAGTTCGCGCCACGCCTGGCCCGGACGCTGCTGGGTGGAATCTCCGTTGCCGAGGACCCCTCCTGACCGGGACCCTTGTCCCATGAGGCATCCCATATGGAGCTGAGACTCCGTCAGTTCAGACCTCGGTTCGGCCCGCACGAACACCGGGTCGTCCAGCCCGGGCAACCCCTGCGCCACACCTCACTGCGCGACCCGGCGCCGTTCGGGATGCTCATGGGGGACCACGACGGGCTGAGTCGGCTGGCTGGGCTGTTCTCGTTCGCCGCGTACTCCCGGCACACCATCGTGCACATCCCGCTGCGGGACGGCGTGCTGCCCGACGAGGGGTGCGGGGAGCTGGTCGATCTGGTGGTGGCCCACCAGGAGGCGGGGCTACGGCCCTCCAAGTGGCCCGAGCTGCGGCGGTCGCTCGGGCGTGGGTCGCCGCTCACCGTGCGCACGGACGAGGCCCGTACCGAGCGGCACGCGCGCGCGTGGGAGGAGCGGCCGTACGCCCGTGGGCAGTTGCGGCACAGCACGCACGCGCGTACGTACTTCCTCATCGGTGACCGTGACGTCCTCGCCACCGCCGCCGGCCACTTCGCCTACGCGGCCGGCTGGGGGCCGCGGGAGAAGCGGGTCGTCAAAGGGCACTCGGCCTATGTGACCTCCTTGAGCGGCGAACTGCTTCCCTACCCGCACGGCTCGCGCTGCCCCGAGGTCGCGATCTGTTTCAAGCCGTATCCGCCCTACGCGCACTTCAAGCGACCGGGGCACTGAGCCAGTCGTCGATGCCGGACAGGAGCTTCGTCTTCATGTCCTCCGGGGCCGCCGATCCCCGTACCGACTGCCGGGCCAGTTCGGCCAGTTCGCGGTCCGAGAAGCCGTGGTACCGGCGGGCGATCTCGTACTGGGCCGCCAGTCGGGAGCCGAACAGGAGCGGGTCGTCGGCGCCGAGCGCGAGCGGGACACCGGCCTCGAAGAGAGTCCGTAGGGGCACGTCCTCGGGCTTCTCGTAGACGCCCAGGGCCACGTTCGACGCGGGGCACACCTCGCAGGTGATGCCGCGGTCGGCGAGCCGCTTCAGGAGCCGCGGGTCCTCCGCCGCGCGCACCCCGTGGCCGATCCGGGTCGCGTGCAGGTCGTCCAGGCAGTCCCGCACCGAGGCCGGGCCCGCCAGCTCGCCGCCGTGCGGCGCGGACAGCAGGCCGCCCTCCTGGGCGATCGCGAAGGCCCGGTCGAAGTCCCGTGCCATTCCCCGGCGTTCGTCGTTCGAGAGGCCGAAACCGACCACTCCGTGGTCCGCGTACCGCACGGCCAGCCGGGCCAGCGTGCGGGCGTCCAGCGGGTGCTTCATCCGGTTCGCGGCCACCAGGACCCGCATCCCGAGCCCGGTCTCGCGGGAGGTCGTCTCCACCGCGTCCAGAATGACCTCGAGGGCCGGGATCAGCCCGCCCAGGCGCGGTGCGTACGACGTCGGGTCCACCTGGATCTCCAGCCAGCCCGAGCCGTCCCTGACGTCCTCCTCGGCGGCCTCGCGCACCAGCCGCTGGATGTCCTCGGGCTCCCGCAGACACGACCGCGCCGCGTCGTACAGCCGCTGGAAACGGAACCAGCCCCGCTCGTCCGTCGCCCGCAGCTTCGGCGGCTCCCCGCTGGTCAGCGCCTCGGTCAGGGCGTCGGGCAGTCGTACGCCGTACTTGTCGGCGAGCTCCAGCACGGTGGTCGGCCGCATCGACCCGGTGAAGTGCAGGTGCAGATGGGCTTTCGGCAGTTCAGAGACATCACGTACACGCTCCATCTGGGAATCCTGCCGTACGTTTCCGCCGTCCCGGTACCACTTTCCTCGATCGTGGTCTTGCTCGCACAAAGCAGCGGGCCGCCTCCCCGGAGGGGAAACGGCCCGCACGCACGCGTGGAGGTACGAAAACTCAGTCCTTGGCCTCCGCCAGCAGCTTCTGGATACGGCTGACGCCCTCGACGAGGTCCTCGTCACCCAGGGCGTACGACAGTCGCAGGTAACCGGGGGTCCCGAAGGCCTCGCCCGGGACGACCGCGACCTCGGCCTCCTCCAGGATCAGCGCGGCCAGCTCGACCGAGTCCTGCGGGCGCTTGCCGCGGATCTCCTTGCCGAGCAGCGCCTTGACCGTCGGGTAGACGTAGAACGCGCCCTCGGGCTCCGGGCAGAGCACGCCGTCGATCTCGTTGAGCATCCGCACGATCGTCTTGCGGCGGCGGTCGAAGGCCTCGCCCATCTTCGCGACGGCGTCCAGGTTGCCGGAGACGGCGGCCAGCGCGGCGACCTGCGCCACGTTCGAGACGTTCGAGGTGGCGTGCGACTGGAGGTTTGTCGCGGCCTTGACGACGTCCTTCGGGCCGATGATCCAGCCCACCCGCCAGCCGGTCATGGCGTACGTCTTGGCGACGCCGTTGACCACGATGCACTTGTCGCGCAACTCCGGGAGGATCGCGGGCAGCGAGGTGAACTTGGCGTCGCCGTAGACCAGGTGCTCGTAGATCTCGTCCGTCATGACCCACAGGCCGTGCTCGACGGCCCAGCGGCCGATCGCCTCGGCCTCGGCCTCGCTGTAGACGGCGCCGGTCGGGTTGGACGGCGAGACGAAGAGGACGACCTTGGTGTTCTCGGTGCGGGCCGCCTCCAGCTGCTCGACGGTGACGCGGTACCCGGTCGTCTCGTCGGCGACGACGTCCACGGGGACACCGCCCGCGAGACGGATCGACTCCGGGTACGTCGTCCAGTACGGCGCCGGGACGATGACCTCGTCGCCCGGGTCGAGGATCGCGGCGAAGGCCTCGTAGATGGCCTGCTTGCCGCCGTTGGTGACGAGGATCTGCGAGGCGTCCACCTCGTAGCCCGAATCGCGCAGCGTCTTCGCGGCGATCGCGGCCTTCAGCTCCGGGAGACCGCCGGCCGGGGTGTAGCGGTGGTACTTCGGGTTCGAGCAGGCCTCGATGGCGGCCTGGACGACGTAGTCCGGAGTCGGGAAGTCCGGTTCACCCGCGCCGAAGCCGATCACCGGACGTCCGGCGGCCTTGAGGGCCTTGGCCTTGGCGTCCACGGCGAGGGTGGCGGACTCGGAGATCGCGCCGACTCGGGCGGAGACCCGGCGCTCGGTGGGAGGGGTTGAGGCGCTCATGGGGCCCATCGTTTCAGACCGGAAACCCGCCCGGCACACCGGTTTCACAGACTGAACAGGATCGGGCGAGCGTGGAACAACCGTCCGGATTCCCGCCCCGGCCTGGGCGATCTTCCTCCGGCAATCCCCGTACAGGCACTTTCTGTTCGACGACCGGCCCCGGAGCACGTACACTCCTAGCTCGTTGGCCTTCAACAGCCGCGCCCTATCAGGTGCACACCGAGCACCCGGGCGGATGCGGTACGTTGGGGACGTCACAAAGGGTCGTAGCTCAATTGGTAGAGCACCGGTCTCCAAAACCGGCGGTTGGGGGTTCAAGTCCCTCCGGCCCTGCTACACACACCTTCACCAGGATGTGTGCGCAGCGCATGTACGTACAGCAATGCACCGCCGTGCGGCTCAGACCGGGCGCGGCACGGCCACGACCCGGGAACAGGTGAGGATGAATGGCGGACGCCGTGGGCTCCATCGACATGCCTGATGCCCAGGACGAGGTGTCGGAGTCCAAGAAGAAGGCCCGCAAGGGTGGCAAGCGCGCCAAGAAGGGCCCGCTGAAGCGCCTCGGCATCTTCTACCGCCAGATCGTCGCGGAGCTCCGCAAGGTCGTCTGGCCGACGCGCAACCAGCTGACGACGTACACGACGGTTGTCATCGTCTTCGTCGTCATCATGATCGGTCTCGTGACCGTGATTGACTATGGACTCAATCACGCCGCGAAGTACGTCTTCGGCTGAGGCCGGAAGCGAAGGGCGCCCTGACCGGCGCCCCTTTCGCGTGTTCCACCCCCATGTATCCAGGAAGAAGCAGCCACGTGTCTGACCCGAACCTGAACGAGGCCGTCGAGCCGGACGAGTCCGTGGAAGACGAACTCGACATCGTCGAGGGCGCGGACGAGGAGCTGGACGAGGTCGAGGCTGCGGACGCCGACGCGGGCGAGCCGGCCGAGGAAGCCGCCGTACACGTCGAGGACGAGGACGCGGAAGCGACCGAGGACCTCGACGACGAGGCCACGGCCGAGGACGACGAGGAAGAGGCCGAACCGGCCGAGCCCGTCGACCCCGTGGTCGCCCTGCGTGAGGAACTGCGTCTCCTGCCCGGCGAGTGGTACGTCATCCACACGTACGCCGGTTACGAGAACCGCGTGAAGACCAACCTGGAGCAGCGTGCCGTCTCGCTGAACGTCGAGGACTACATCTTCGCGGCCGAGGTGCCGCAAGAAGAGGTCGTCCAGATCAAGAACGGCGACCGCAAGACGATCAAGCAGAACAAGCTCCCGGGCTACGTCCTGGTCCGCATGGACCTGACGAACGAGTCCTGGGGTGTCGTCCGCAACACCCCCGGTGTCACCGGCTTCGTGGGCAACGCCTACGACCCGTACCCGCTGACCCTGGACGAGATCGTCAAGATGCTCGCCCCGGAGGCCGAGGAGAAGGCCGCGCGCGAGGCCGCCGAGGCCGAGGGCAAGCCGGTTCCGCAGCGCAAGGTCGAGGTCCAGGTGCTGGACTTCGAGGTCGGCGACTCGGTCACCGTCACCGACGGTCCGTTCGCGACGCTGCAGGCGACCATCAACGAGATCAACGCCGACTCGAAGAAGGTCAAGGGCCTCGTCGAGATCTTCGGCCGCGAGACGCCGGTGGAGCTCTCCTTCGACCAGATCCAGAAGAACTAGTTCTTCCTGGAGTTACGTCTTCCGCGCAGGTCAGACGGGCTGTCAAAAGCCTCTCTGACCTGCGCGGTTTTTAGCCGCGCATAGATACCCGTTATCGTTGTGCGGTATGCCTCCATCCGGATTAACCGGACAGAGGCCGAACACTCTCACTAGGACCCGGAGAGAGCAATGCCTCCCAAGAAGAAGAAGGTCACGGGGCTCATCAAGCTCCAGATCAACGCCGGTGCGGCGAACCCGGCCCCGCCGGTCGGCCCCGCGCTCGGCCAGCACGGCGTCAACATCATGGAGTTCTGCAAGGCCTACAACGCGGCGACCGAGTCGCAGCGTGGCTGGGTGATCCCGGTGGAGATCACGGTCTACGAAGACCGCTCCTTCACCTTCGTCACCAAGACGCCGCCGGCCGCGAAGATGATCCTCAAGGCCGCGGGTGTCGAGAAGGGCTCCGGCGAGCCGCACAAGACCAAGGTCGCCAAGATCACCCAGGCGCAGGTCCGTGAGATCGCCACGACCAAGCTTCCCGACCTGAACGCCAACGACCTGGACGCCGCGTCGAAGATCATCGCCGGCACCGCCCGTTCCATGGGCATCACGGTCGAGGGCTGACCTTCACCTCGTAGGAAAGACCGTGGCAGGGCCTGCTCGGCCCACACCACGACTCCTCAGAACACACACAGGAGCAGTAGTGAGCAAGCGCAGCAAGTCTCTCCGCGCTGCGGACGCCAAGATCGACCGGGAGAAGCTCTACGCCCCGCTCGAGGCCGTCCGTCTCGCCAAGGAGACCTCCACCTCCAAGTTCGACGGCACCGTCGAGGTCGCCTTCCGTC
The DNA here is from genome assembly GCF_045162565.1 of Streptomyces sp. NBC_00986. Classification (NCBI taxonomy): domain Bacteria; kingdom Bacillati; phylum Actinomycetota; class Actinomycetes; order Kitasatosporales; family Streptomycetaceae; genus Streptomyces; species Streptomyces sp. NBC_00986. Next base: position 5,230,799 of record NZ_CP108733.1, on the reverse strand, counting down.
TGGGTGTCGACCCGCGCAAGGCGGACCAGATGGTCCGTGGCACCGTGAACCTCCCGCACGGCACCGGTAAGACCGCCCGGGTCCTGGTCTTCGCGACCGGTGACCGTGCCGAGGCCGCGACCGCCGCGGGCGCCGACATCGTCGGCTCCGACGAACTCATCGACGAGGTGGCGAAGGGCCGGCTGGACTTCGACGCCGTCGTCGCCACCCCGGACCTCATGGGCAAGGTCGGCCGCCTCGGCCGCGTGCTCGGTCCCCGTGGTCTCATGCCGAACCCCAAGACCGGCACCGTGACGCCGGACGTGGTCAAGGCCGTCAACGAGATCAAGGGCGGAAAGATCGAGTTCCGCGTCGACAAGCACTCGAACCTGCACTTCATCATCGGCAAGTCGTCCTTCGACGACACCCAGCTGGTGGAGAACTACGGCGCGGCCCTGGACGAGATCCTCCGTCTGAAGCCGTCCGCCGCCAAGGGTCGCTACATCAAGAAGGCCGCGATCAGCACCACGATCGGCCCCGGCATTCCGCTCGACCCGAACCGCACCCGCAACCTCCTCGTCGAGGAGGACCCGGCCTCCGTCTGAGCCCCGCGCTCACCTCGGTAGCCGCGTCCGGTACGCGTCAGCATTGAGCGAGCCCCGCAACCTTCTGGTTGCGGGGCTCGTCCTCTTTTCGGACGGGGTGTCAGTGCGCTGCGCTAGCGTTTCTGGCAGGCACAGCAATCGCATAGGGGTGGGGACGGATGAAGAGCACGACCGTGCGCCGGGTGGGTCTCTCGATCGCGGTGGCGACCGCACTGGCCTCGGTGGCCGCCTGCGGCTCCTCGGGGTCCTCCGGGGGCTCAGGCAAGGACGACAAGGCCGTGGGCAAGGGCTCGACCCGGGTGAGCCCCATAGCGGCCCTGCGCAGCGCCGAGCAGTCCACCGACAAGGCGGACTCCGCGAAGGTCGAGTCCTCCACCGAGATGGGCTCCCTGATGTCCATGGACGCCAAGGGCAGCCTCGGCTGGGGCGACGGCATCACCGGCGTCCTCACGATGACGTACACCGGCGGCACGTTGGCCCAGACGATGCGCGCGGCCGGGAGCACGTCGATGGAGGCCCGCTATCTGCCGGACGCCTACTACGCGAAGATGGGCGAGAAGTTCGCCGAGCAGGCGGGCGGCAAGCACTGGCTGAAGTACGACTACGACGACCTGGCCAAGCTCGGCGGCAGCTCCGGCGCGTACCTCAAGGACCAGATGCAGAACTCCACGCCGAACCAGTCGGTGAAGCTCCTGCTCGCCTCCGGGGACGTCAAGAAGGTCGGTGCGGAGTCGGTGCGCGGCCAGCAGGCCACTCACTACTCGGGCACGGTGGACGTCGCCGACCTCGCCGCCAAGAACTCCAACCTCACCGCGAGCCAGCTCGCCGGCCTCAAGAAGCAGCTCACCGCGGCCGGCGTCACCACGGAGCAGGTCGACATCTGGGTCAACGCCCAGAACCTGCTGGTCAAGAAGGTCGAGAAGGGCCAGATGTCCTCGGGCCAGTACAGCCAGACCGCCTACTACAGCGACTACGGCGTGAAGGTCGACGCGACCGTGCCCCCGGCGAGCGACACCGAGGACTTCACGGCACTGCTGAAGCAGCAGGGTGCGGGTTCGGACAGCAGCGGCACGTCGACCGGGTCCGGCACGAGTTCCTGAGCGGATGACAACTCCGGCCGGGCGCAAGTCCGGCCAGGGCCAACTCCGGCCGGGGCCAAGGGACTTCGCGGGGACCCGCAGGAGCTCGCCGAGGCTCACGGGACTTCGCCGGGGCTCGCCGCCGCCGGTGCCGTCGGCTGCTCGAAGCTCGTCGCGGACCAGCCGCCGGACATGGCGTCCGCGTCTGCCGTAGCGAAGGCGGCGAAGAGGAGCGTCGAGCAGTACCCGAAGGCGGGCGTCGACGCGCACCATGGACATGTGGGTCGACAGCGAGGACCACACCAAGCGGTTCCGGATGCGCGGCGAGGGCGACAAGGGCCCGCTCGACATGACGGTCACCTTCCTCGACCTGAAGGAACCGGTGACGGTCACCGCCCCGCCGGCGGAGGACATCACCGACCTCGCCGAGTTGATGATGAGCGCCCGGGGCTGAGCCGTACGGGCGGATTTGCTTCAGTCCGTGACGCTCGCGTACGGTGGTTCAGAAGCCAAAGACCGCTGGTCGTTGCCGCGCCTCTCAAAGGGTGTGGTGACCGAAGGATCCGCTGAACAGTGGACGACCCGCGCAGGTGAACTGGATGTGCTCCCGGGATGTTGTTTCCGGTCGAGCTACGCCCCGTGCGCCTGCGCCGGGGCGTTTTCTCTGTCCCAGCCCCTTCTGAGCGGTCCTCATCACCCGGAAGGAGGCCGACGCTCTATGGCAAGGCCCGACAAGGCTGCCGCGGTAGCCGAGCTCGCGGGACAGTTCCGCGACTCGAACGCCGCCGTGCTGACCGAGTACCGGGGTCTCACCGTGGCGCAGCTCAAGACGCTGCGTCGTTCGCTCGGTGAGAACGCCCAGTACGCCGTGGTGAAGAACACGCTGACCAAGATTGCGGCCAACGAGGCCGGGATCTCTACGCTCGACGACCTGTTCAACGGTCCGACGGCGGTCGCCTTCATCACCGGTGACCCGGTGGAGTCGGCGAAGGGTCTTCGTGACTTCGCCAAGGACAACCCGAACCTCGTCATCAAGGGCGGTGTCCTTGACGGCAAGGCGCTGTCCGCCGACGAGATCAAGAAGCTCGCGGACCTCGAGTCCCGCGAGGTTCTGCTCTCCAAGCTGGCGGGTGCCTTCAAGGGCAAGCAGACTCAGGCTGCGCAGCTCTTCCAGGCGCTTCCGTCGAAGCTCGTCCGCACGGTGGACGCCCTTCGCGCCAAGCAAGAAGAGCAGGGCGGTGCCGAGTAATTCGGCTCGCAGCATGACCGCCGCCTGAGGCTCCGCGCCCAAGGCAACGGTCGTAGCGGGCCGAACGTACGCCCGCCAGACATGTACACACCGGCACCAGCCGAAATTAGTGGAAGGAAGCCATCGTGGCTCTCACCCAGGACGAACTGCTCGCCGAGTTCGAGACCATGACCCTCATCCAGCTTTCCGAGTTCGTGAAGGCGTTCGAGGAGAAGTTCGACGTCACCGCCGCCGCCGCGGTTGCCGCCGCCCCCGCCGGCCCGGCCGCTGCCGTCGAGGCCGAGGCCGAGCAGGACGAGTTCGACGTCATCCTCACCGGCGCCGGCGAGAAGAAGATCCAGGTCATCAAGGTCGTGCGTGAGCTGACCTCGCTGGGCCTGAAGGAGGCCAAGGACCTCGTGGACGGCGCCCCGAAGCCCGTCGTCGAGAAGGTCGCCAAGGACGTCGCCGAGAAGGCCGCCGAGTCCCTCAAGGCCGCCGGCGCCTCGGTCGAGGTCAAGTAACACCTTCGAGGTCGTGAACGAGGTCCCAAGGACCTTGTAACGCCTCAGCACTGAAGAGCGATCATCCATCTGGGTGGTCGCTCTTCGGCGTTCCTGGGTCGGGTGAGCGGCAGCCTTGCGATCAGGGGTTCGCGGAGTATGGTGATCTTCTTCGTGCCTCCGGGCATCCCTGGTGGCATGTGGTGTGGGCCATGGAGGCCTTGACGAACCGCACGCAGCGCGCAATTCTCAGGACGCGTCGTCACAACGATCCGAATCCGAGGCATGGATCGGCGGCGAAGAGGGCAGTATCAACGCGTTGAGGACGTGAGCTTGCCGAGGGTGTTGAGCACGACGAGGGTCTCAAAAAAGCGGGGCTGGACATCAGTGCGCCAAGTGGCTACACTGACCCTTTGCGCTGCCTGTTAGCTGCTCCCTGCCCGTCACCAGGGGCATGCCCTCACTTGAGCATCGATGACCGGACCAACTCTGACCTGGCCTTTCCGGGCCGTCTCAGGAAGTCCATGTCTCTTTGCCCCTGAGAGGGGCCGGTACGCGCGTAGTGAGTCCGAGCCCTCGGAAGGACCCCCTCTTGGCCGCCTCGCGCACTGCCTCGACCGCGAATATGAACAACGGCGCCAGCACCGCCCCGCTGCGCATCTCCTTTGCAAAGATCAAGGAGCCCCTCGAGGTTCCCAACCTGCTCGCGTTGCAGACCGAGAGCTTCGACTGGCTGCTCGGCAACTCCGCCTGGCAGAGTCGGGTCGAGGCGGCTCTGGAGTCGGGTCAGGACGTCCCCACGAAGTCCGGTCTGGAGGAGATCTTCGAGGAGATCTCTCCGATCGAGGACTTCTCCGGGTCGATGTCGCTGACCTTCCGCGACCACCGTTTCGAACCTCCCAAGAACAGCATCGACGAGTGCAAGGAGCGCGACTTCACGTACGCCGCCCCGCTCTTCGTAACCGCTGAGTTCACCAACAACGAGACCGGCGAGATCAAGTCCCAGACGGTCTTCATGGGCGACTTCCCGCTCATGACCAACAAGGGCACCTTCGTCATCAACGGCACCGAGCGTGTCGTCGTGTCGCAGCTGGTCCGTTCGCCGGGCGTCTACTTCGACTCCTCGATCGACAAGACGTCCGACAAGGACATCTTCTCCGCCAAGGTGATCCCGTCCCGGGGTGCCTGGCTGGAGATGGAGATCGACAAGCGCGACATGGTCGGTGTCCGCATCGACCGCAAGCGCAAGCAGTCCGTCACCGTCCTGCTCAAGGCTCTCGGTTGGACGACCGAGCAGATCCTGGAGGAGTTCGGCGAGTACGAGTCCATGCGCGCCACCCTGGAGAAGGACCACACCCAGGGCCAGGACGACGCGCTGCTCGACATCTACCGCAAGCTGCGTCCGGGCGAGCCCCCGACCCGCGAGGCCGCGCAGACGCTTCTTGAGAACCTCTATTTCAACCCGAAGCGCTACGACCTCGCCAAGGTCGGCCGCTACAAGGTCAACAAGAAGCTGGGCGGCGAAGCCCCGCTGGACGCCGGCGTCCTGACCGTCGAGGACATCATCTCGTCGATCAAGTACCTGGTGAAGCTGCACGCCGGCGAGACCGAGACCGTTGGCGACAACGGCACGACGATCGTCGTCGAGACCGACGACATCGACCACTTCGGCAACCGTCGTCTGCGCAATGTCGGCGAGCTCATCCAGAACCAGGTCCGTACGGGCCTGGCGCGTATGGAGCGCGTCGTCCGCGAGCGGATGACGACCCAGGACGTCGAGGCGATCACGCCGCAGACCCTGATCAACATCCGGCCGGTCGTCGCCTCCATCAAGGAGTTCTTCGGCACCAGCCAGCTGTCGCAGTTCATGGACCAGAACAACCCGCTGTCGGGTCTCACCCACAAGCGCCGTCTGTCGGCGCTCGGCCCGGGTGGTCTCTCCCGTGAGCGGGCCGGCTTCGAGGTCCGTGACGTGCACCCCTCGCACTACGGCCGCATGTGCCCGATCGAGACCCCTGAAGGCCCGAACATCGGCCTGATCGGCTCGCTCGCCTCCTACGGCCGGGTCAACGCGTTCGGTTTCGTCGAGACGCCGTACCGCCGGGTCACCGACGGTGTCGTCACCGACGAGGTCGACTACCTGACCGCCGACGAAGAGGACCGATTCGTCATCGCGCAGGCCAACGCGCCGCTGACGGACGAGTTCCGCTTCGAGGAGTCCCGCGTCCTGGTCCGCATCCGTGGCGGAGAGGTCGACTACGTCCCCGGTGACGAGGTCGACTACATGGACGTCTCGCCGCGCCAGATGGTGTCCGTCGCGACCGCGATGATCCCCTTCCTGGAGCACGACGACGCCAACCGTGCCCTCATGGGCGCGAACATGATGCGTCAGGCCGTGCCGCTCATCAAGTCCGAGGCGCCGCTGGTCGGCACCGGCATGGAGTACCGCTGTGCGGTCGACGCCGGTGACGTCCTGAAGTCGGAGAAGGACGGTGTGGTCCAGGAGGTCTCCGCGGACTACATCACCACCGCCAACGACGACGGCACGTACACCACGTACCGCCTGGCGAAGTTCTCCCGCTCCAACCAGGGCACCTCCGTCAACCAGAAGGTTGTCGTGGACGAGGGCGCCCGGGTCATCGCCGGCCAGGTGCTGGCCGACGGTCCGGCGACCGAGTTCGGCGAGATGGCGCTCGGCAAGAACCTGCTCGTGGCGTTCATGCCCTGGGAGGGTCACAACTACGAGGACGCGATCATCCTGTCGCAGCGCCTCGTGCAGGACGACGTCCTCTCCTCGATCCACATCGAGGAGCACGAGGTCGACGCCCGTGACACCAAGCTGGGCCCCGAGGAGATCACCCGGGACATCCCGAACGTCTCCGAGGAGGTCCTCGCCGACCTCGACGAGCGCGGCATCATCCGTATCGGTGCCGAGGTCGTCGCCGGTGACATCCTCGTCGGCAAGGTCACGCCCAAGGGTGAGACCGAGCTGACCCCCGAGGAGCGTCTGCTCCGCGCGATCTTCGGTGAGAAGGCGCGCGAGGTGCGCGACACCTCGCTGAAGGTGCCGCACGGCGAGATCGGCAAGGTCATCGGCGTTCGCGTCTTCGACCGCGAGGAGGGCGACGAACTGCCGCCCGGCGTCAACCAGTTGGTCCGGGTGTATGTTGCGCAGAAGCGCAAGATCACCGACGGTGACAAGCTGGCCGGCCGCCACGGCAACAAGGGTGTCATCTCCAAGATCCTGCCCATCGAGGACATGCCGTTCCTCGAGGACGGGACTCCGGTCGACATCATCCTGAACCCGCTGGGTGTCCCGTCCCGAATGAACCCGGGACAGGTCCTGGAGATCCACCTCGGCTGGCTCGCCAGCCGCGGCTGGGACGTCTCCGGGCTCAGCGAGGACTGGGCGCGCCGCCTGCAGGTCATCGGCGCCGACCAGGTCGCGCCGGGTACCAACGTCGCGACCCCGGTCTTCGACGGTGCCCGCGAGGACGAGATCTCCGGTCTCTTCGAGGCCACGATCCCGAACCGCGACGGCGACCGGCTGGTCCAGGCCTCCGGAAAGGCCAACCTGTTCGACGGCCGCTCCGGCGAGCCGTTCCCGGAGCCGATCTCGATCGGCTACATGTACATCCTGAAGCTGCACCACCTGGTCGACGACAAGCTGCACGCCCGTTCGACCGGTCCGTACTCGATGATCACCCAGCAGCCGCTGGGTGGTAAGGCGCAGTTCGGTGGTCAGCGCTTCGGCGAGATGGAGGTGTGGGCGCTTGAGGCTTATGGCGCCGCTTACGCCCTCCAGGAACTGCTGACGATCAAGTCCGACGACGTCACCGGCCGCGTGAAGGTCTACGAGGCCATCGTCAAGGGCGAGAACATCCCCGAGCCCGGCATCCCCGAGTCCTTCAAGGTGCTCATCAAGGAGATGCAGTCGCTCTGCCTGAACGTGGAGGTGCTGTCCAGTGACGGTATGTCCATCGAGATGCGTGACACCGACGAGGATGTCTTCCGCGCAGCGGAGGAGCTCGGCATCGACCTGTCCCGGCGCGAGCCGAGCAGCGTCGAAGAGGTCTGACGGGAGTCCGGAGACCTGCGCCACGCAGGTCTCCGGCCCCAGGACCCCCGTATCAGACCCCAAGACTTACAACCCTGAGAGGGATTGACGCATAGTGCTCGACGTCAACTTCTTCGATGAGCTCCGGATCGGTCTGGCAACCGCTGACGACATCCGTCAGTGGAGCCACGGCGAGGTCAAGAAGCCTGAGACCATCAACTACCGCACGCTCAAGCCCGAAAAGGACGGACTCTTCTGCGAGAAGATCTTCGGTCCGACCCGGGACTGGGAGTGCTACTGCGGCAAGTACAAGCGCGTTCGCTTCAAGGGCATCATCTGTGAGCGCTGCGGCGTCGAGGTGACCCGCGCCAAGGTGCGCCGTGAGCGGATGGGCCACATCGAACTGGCCGCTCCTGTCACCCACATCTGGTACTTCAAGGGTGTCCCGTCGCGTCTGGGATACCTGCTCGACCTCGCCCCGAAGGACCTCGAGAAGGTCATCTACTTCGCGGCGTACATGATCACGTTCGTCGACGAAGAGCGCCGTACGCGTGACCTGCCCTCGCTGGAGGCGCACGTCTCCGTGGAGCGTCAGCAGGTCGAGAACCGGCGTGACTCCGACCTCGAGGCCCGCGCCAAGAAGCTCGAGACCGACCTGGCCGAGCTCGAGGCCGAGGGCGCCAAGGCCGACGTGCGCCGCAAGGTGCGCGAAGGTGCCGAGCGGGAGATGAAGCAGCTGCGCGACCGTGCGCAGCGCGAGATCGACCGTCTGGACGAGGTGTGGACCCGGTTCAAGAACCTCAAGGTCCAGGACCTGGAGGGCGACGAGCTCCTCTACCGCGAGCTGCGTGACCGCTTCGGCACGTACTTCGACGGTTCGATGGGTGCCGCGGCGCTGCAGAAGCGCCTGGAGTCCTTCGACCTCGACGAAGAGGCCGAGCGGCTTCGCGAGATCATCCGTACCGGCAAGGGCCAGAAGAAGACCCGTGCGCTGAAGCGGCTGAAGGTCGTGTCTGCCTTCCTGCAGACCTCCAACAGCCCCAAGGGCATGGTCCTCGACTGCGTCCCGGTCATCCCGCCGGACCTCCGCCCGATGGTGCAGCTGGACGGTGGCCGCTTCGCGACCTCCGACCTGAACGACCTGTACCGCCGTGTGATCAACCGCAACAACCGCCTGAAGCGACTCCTCGACCTCGGTGCGCCCGAGATCATCGTGAACAACGAGAAGCGCATGCTTCAGGAGGCCGTCGACGCGCTCTTCGACAACGGCCGTCGTGGCCGCCCGGTGACGGGCCCCGGCAACCGTCCGCTGAAGTCGCTGTCCGACATGCTCAAGGGCAAGCAGGGTCGCTTCCGTCAGAACCTGCTCGGCAAGCGTGTGGACTACTCCGCGCGTTCCGTGATCGTCGTCGGCCCGCAGCTGAAGCTGCACCAGTGCGGTCTGCCGAAGGCCATGGCGCTGGAGCTCTTCAAGCCGTTCGTGATGAAGCGCCTGGTGGACCTGAACCACGCGCAGAACATCAAGTCGGCGAAGCGGATGGTCGAGCGCGGCCGCACGGTCGTCTACGACGTCCTCGAAGAGGTCATCGCCGAGCACCCGGTTCTGCTGAACCGTGCGCCCACGCTGCACCGCCTCGGCATCCAGGCCTTCGAGCCGCAGCTGGTCGAGGGCAAGGCCATCCAGATCCACCCGCTCGTCTGCACCGCGTTCAACGCGGACTTCGACGGCGACCAGATGGCCGTACACCTGCCGCTCTCCGCGGAGGCGCAGGCCGAGGCCCGCATCCTGATGCTGTCCTCGAACAACATCCTGAAGCCGGCCGACGGTCGTCCCGTCACCATGCCGACCCAGGACATGGTGCTGGGTCTGTTCTTCCTCACCACCGACGGTGAACTCCGCGACGTCAAGGGCGAGGGCCGCGCGTTCGGCTCCACGGCCGAGGCGACGATGGCGTTCGACGGCGGCGAGCTGGCGCTCCAGTCGGCCGTGGACATCCGCTTCCCGGTGGGCACCATCCCGCCGCGTGGCTGGGTGCCGCCGGTCCGCGAGGAGGGCGAGCCCGAGTGGCAGCAGGGTGACACCTTCCGCCTCCGTACGACCCTGGGCCGCGCGCTCTTCAACGAGCTGCTGCCCGAGGACTACCCGTTCGTCGACTACTCGGTGGGCAAGAAGCAGCTCTCCGAGATCGTCAACGACCTGGCCGAGCGCTACCCCAAGGTCATCGTGGCGGCGACGCTCGACAACCTGAAGGCGGCCGGCTTCTTCTGGGCGACCCGTTCCGGTGTCACCGTGGCCATCTCCGACGTCGTCGTTCCCGAGGCGAAGAAGGAGATCGTCAAGGGCTACGAGGCGCAGGACGAGAAGGTCCAGAAGCAGTACGAGCGCGGTCTGATCACCAAGGAAGAGCGCACGCAGGAGCTCATCGCGATCTGGACCAAGGCGACCAACGAGGTCGCCGAGGCGATGAACGCGAACTTCCCGAAGACCAACCCCATCTTCATGATGGTCGACTCGGGTGCCCGAGGAAACATGATGCAGATGCGTCAGATCGCGGGTATGCGTGGTCTGGTGTCGAACGCCAAGAACGAGACGATCCCGCGCCCCATCAAGGCCTCCTTCCGTGAAGGCCTGTCGGTGCTCGAGTACTTCATCTCGACCCACGGTGCTCGTAAGGGTCTGGCCGACACGGCCCTCCGTACCGCCGACTCGGGTTACCTCACCCGTCGTCTGGTCGACGTCTCCCAGGACGTCATCATCCGCGAGGAGGACTGCGGCACCGACCGCGGCCTCAAGCTGCACATCGCGGAGCGCGGCGCGGACGGTGTCCTGCGCAAGGCCGACAACGTCGAGACCAGCGTGTACGCCCGTGCGCTGGCCGAGGACATCACCGTCGACGGCAAGGTGCTGGCCCCGGCCAACACCGACCTCGGCGACGTCCTCATCGACGAGCTGGTCAAGCACGGCATCGAGACGGTCAAGACCCGCTCGGTCCTGACCTGCGAGTCCGCCGTCGGCACCTGCGCCATGTGCTACGGCCGCTCGCTGGCCACCGGCAAGCTGGTCGACATCGGTGAGGCGGTCGGCATCATCGCCGCCCAGTCCATCGGTGAGCCCGGTACCCAGCTGACGATGCGTACCTTCCACACCGGTGGTGTGGCCGGTGACGACATCACCCAGGGTCTGCCCCGTGTCGTCGAGCTCTTCGAGGCTCGTACGCCGAAGGGCGTCGCCCCGATCTCCGAGGCCCAGGGCCGCGTGCGGATCGAGGAGACCGAGAAGACCAAGAAGCTCGTCGTCACCCCGGACGACGGCAGCGACGAGACGGCGTTCCCGATCTCGAAGCGTGCCCGTCTCCTGGTCAGCGAGGGCGAGCACGTCGAGGTGGGCCAGAAGCTCACCGTGGGTGCCACCAACCCGCACGACGTGCTGCGCATCCTGGGTCAGCGTGCCGTCCAGGTCCACCTGGTCGGCGAGGTCCAGAAGGTCTACAACTCGCAGGGTGTGTCGATCCACGACAAGCACATCGAGATCATCATCCGGCAGATGCTCCGCCGCGTGACGATCATCGAGTCCGGCGACGCCGAGCTGCTGCCCGGCGAGCTGGTCGAGCGTTCGCGCTTCGAGCAGGAGAACCGTCGTGTGGTCCAGGAGGGCGGTCACCCGGCCTCCGGTCGTCCGCAGCTCATGGGTATCACCAAGGCCTCGCTGGCCACGGAGTCCTGGCTGTCGGCGGCGTCCTTCCAGGAGACGACCAGGGTTCTGACGGACGCGGCGATCAACGCCAAGTCCGACTCCCTGATCGGCCTCAAGGAGAACGTCATCATCGGTAAGCTCATCCCGGCCGGTACGGGCCTGTCCCGCTACCGCAACATCCGGGTCGAGCCGACCGAGGAAGCCAAGGCCGCGATGTACTCGGCCGTCGGCTACGACGACATCGACTACTCGCCGTTCGGCACGGGCTCCGGCCAGGCCGTTCCGCTGGAGGACTACGACTACGGTCCGTACAACCAGTGAGTAGCTGAAACGCGTTGAAGGGCGGCACCCCGTACGGGGTGCCGCCCTTCGGCGTTTCTCAGTGCGGGGTCAGCTCCCAGGCGGTGACCACCACCGTGGCGATGGCGGCCAGGGCGCCGATGCTGGCGAGCGGCCAGCGGGAGCGTTCCAGGGCGTCCAACCGCTGTTCGTGGTCGGCGAGTTGGCGGTCGGTCTGGTCGCTGCGCTGGACCAGCAGCGCGAGGGAGCCGTCGACCCGGGCGAAGCCGGCCTCGACGGTTCCGCGCAGCCGTTCCAGTTCCACGGCGACGGCGATCGGGTCGGACAGGGACGTGGGTTCGTTCACGCGTCCTCCCGTTCCGGCTCGGCCTTGACCAGCTTCAGCAGCGCGCCGTCCCCGGCCGCCGGCCCGTCGGTGCGCAGCCAGGACGGCAACAGCGCCTGTACGGCGGGCAGCGCCATGATCCTGGTGACGCCGGCGGCTGCGGCCAGCGCCGCGGCCACCCAGGGCAGGGTGTCCGGGACACCGGCGGCGTCTACGACCGCCGGCAGCAGGACACACAGGCCGACAGCGGTCTGGAGAACGGTACGGAGGGTGCGCTTGGCGGCCTCTGACATGGGTGGACCTTGCCTTTCCGAGGGGTTCAGGAGCTGTATGGGACCTTCAGCGCGATCCAGGACGTGGCTCCCGGCCAGCCGTCCGCCGCGGTGCCGGTGTAGCCGAGCTTGCGCTGCCACTTGGCGTAGGAGGCCTTGTCTACGGTGGTCCACTGGGGGCCGGGACCCGAGGTGTACGCCGAGCAGCCGACGGCGACGAGGCGCTTGCCCATCGCGGTGACGATCGCCGACTTGGGGTTCTTCTTGAACCAGTCGGCGCCGGGGAAGGGCTGGTAGGTCGGCTTGGCGGGCGGGGTGACCTTGGTGCCGAGGCGGGTGGCCACCCGGGTGCGGAAGTCGGCCATCGTGAAACCCCGCGGGTCGATCTTGGTGTTCGTCCACTCCTTGTGGCCGATGACCGAGTGGGCGTTCCAGCCGTGCGCTCGGCAGAGGGCGGCCGAGGCCCGGACCATCGCGTCCAACTGGACCGCCGGCCAGGGGTCCTTGCCGTCGCCCAGGTTGACGCACTCGAAGCCGTAGAAGTGGACGTTGCCGTCCGTGTTGTTCTGGTTCGGGGCGGGGAGGGTGGGGCTCTGGGCGATGACTGCCTTCAGTACGTCTCCGTCGCCGCTGCCCGCGTGGTTGGCTCGGCCGTTGCCCACGAGGTGGACTGTGCCGTCCTTGGCGATGACTCCGTGGCAGAGGGGGCCGGGGAGTTCTGAGTGGCCGTTGTAGCAGAGGTTGACGGAGGTGGTGGTGCCGGTGGTGACGGTGTGGTGGATGACTACGCCGTTCACTGGGCCCCAACTGCCCTTGCTGTTGCGGTTGTTGGTTCGCCAGCCGGGGTGTTCGGTGACGGTGATGCCCTCGGCTTTGAGGGCGGTGATGAGGGCGTCGGGGGATAGGGGTGTGGCCATGGGGTGCCTTCCTGGTCGGCGGGGGTGGGCATGAAAAAACCCGGGCCGGGGGTGGGGGCTCGGGTTGTGTGCGGGGTGCGGGTGCGTTGTGGCTGGTCGCGCAGTTCCCCGCGCCCCTGAGGGAGTTGGGGTGGGCGGGGTTGGAAGGTTAGGCGGGTGTCGTCGATGGCTCGGCTGTGCTTCCGGTGTCTCCGGAACCGTCGCCGTCGCCCGAACCGTCGTCCTGCGGGGTCCACTTGGCGGCCAAGGCTGTGTAAATCGCTGTGTTTTCGGCGAAGTTGGCCAGGGCCGCGGCCACCACGGTCTGGATGGCGGTCTGGTCGGGGACGACCATGGCCGTGCCTATGGGCATGATCGTGGTGCGGGCGCTGCCTCGGATGGCGGCGCCGTTCGCGCCCCACTCGGTGAACTGGGCCGCTACCGTCACGGGGGCGTACGTGCCGCTGATCGAGTCGGGGGCGATGATGCTGTTGTAGCTGGAGTCGGAGACGTTCACGTAGATCGTGTGGCCGGCCTCGGTGATGGTGGCTCGGCCTGCGAAGTCGATGGCCAGGCCCCAGGGTTGGGTGGTGTCGATGTCCATGGGTGTGTGGTGTCCTTTCTTCAGGTCTGGCGGCCGTACATGAGGATCGGGTTGGCGTAGACCGTGCCGGAGGCGCTGGTGACCTGGGCCTGGACCTCGACCTTGAGCTGGGTGCCGTAGACCGAGCCGAAGTCGGAGCTGATCAGGGCCTCGTAGACGAAGTCCGTGCCGGCGCTGACCGTGCTGCCCCACTGGGCGCCGTTGACGAGGACCTGGACGGAGCCGGTGGCGCCGGAGCTGGCGCGGGTGTTCATGACGAGGCGCATCTTCGGCTGCCAGGCGATGTTGTAGGACATCGCGATCGTCGTCATCGAGGTCGATGTGGTCTGTGGCCAGCGGGTCGTGCTGGTGTCCTGCGGGGGCAGCATGTTCAGCCAGGGGCGGGCCAGGCCGCCCGTGCTGATGTCGTCCGAGAGGATCTCGCGCTCTGCCCTGTCGTAGAGGCGGAGGGGTTGCAGTGAGGTGGCGGTGCCGTCGCCGTTGTACATGCTGATCGCCAACTGGCCTGTCTGGCGGCGGAGTTCCATGCGGTACTCGTCGGTGCCGGGCCACTTGCCGATCTTGAAGACCGGGGAACCGGTGGCCGGGCCCACCTCCAGGGTGCCGCCCGAGACCGTGTTGAGGGCCGGGCGGGTGTTGACCGCGGTGGAGAGCTGCTGGATGCGGCGTTCCATCTGGCTGAGCCGGTCGATGATGTCTTCGGGGAGCTGGGGCATCACACCTCCTCCAGGTAGAGGTCGGCGGTGTCGGGGCGGCCGCGCTGGGCGGGGCTGACCTTGACGCCGATGATCCGGTAGCGGGTGTCGAGGCCCTCGGCGTACCACTCGTCGGTGATCCGGATGCGGACCGTGCGGCCGATCAGCGCCGACGGGACCAGGTCGTCCAGGCGCACGCTGATCTCGGGGATCACCACCGCGCCGGTGGCCGCGGCCAGTTCGGTGCGGGCGAGTGCGGTGAGGGTGGCCGCGTCGGTGATGTCGTTGTGGTCCGAGGTCAGGTCGATGCGGGGGTAACCCGCTTGTCCGATCAGGTCGTTGGCGACTGCCACGGTTGAGCAGAGGGGGCGGGACTCGCTGGCCTGGTCCGTGTTGGTTGAGGCGCCCCGGGCTCGGTCTGTGGTGCCGCCTCGGGTCGCGTCGCGCGGGAAGGAGTAGGAAAGGATCGTGCCCGGTCTGTCCATCACCAGGTCGGTGGCGCCGGTGAGGATCTTCGGGCTGCCGAGACGGAGACGGCGTACGCGGGCGCCGGTCGTCGGGTCCGTGTACACCGAGATGTAGTGCTCGAAGCCGTTCTCCAGCGCGGCCAGGGCGTCCAGCGCGTCGAGGTAGACCGTCTCGTCGCCGTCCCGGTAGCTCGCCGAGCGGGTCACCTCGGAGGTCTCGGTGCCGTAGGTGACGCCGATGTCTCCGCCGGGGAGTGCGGTCTGGAGGTCCGTCCACAGGGCCCTGGCAATGTCCAACTGGTCGCCGGTGAGGGTTAGTTGGTAGCCGGGGTCGTATTCGGGGGTAGTCGCCCGGATCTGGCGTCTTCCCGCGTACGACTCGAAGGTCGCCGCCTGGACGCCCAGGGTGAGCACGCCCTGGTCGTCGCTCTGCAGGGTGCTCGTCCAGACGATGCCGCCCCACCACAGGTCGTTGCCGCGCTGGAGGTAGACCGAGGTGCGGCCCTCCTCGATACGGCGGACCCGGGCGGCCATCTCGGCGTTCGGGACGGGCATGGTGCCCGACAGCGAGCCGGCCTTGCCGATGTAGTCGTCGACGGTGACGTCCCGTAGGGGGAGGATGTCGATCGTGCTGTCCGTGAGCAGGTCGCAGAAGATCGCCCGGTAGGGCGTGTTGATGGTCGTGCTGGTAGTGGTCATACGGCTGTCAGCTCCTTCGACCGGTGGGGGTCACAGCACGAAGCAGGCGGAGACCTTCACGTTGTTGCCGACCTGGATCACCCCGCTGGTCGACCAGGTGAGCAGGGAGACCGAGCCGTCGGCGGTGATCTTGACCCCGCCGTCGGCGAATCCGTCGCTCGCGACCGCGTAGGTGTCGGTGGCCGGTCGCCAGCCGGAGGGCAGAGTGCCCATCAGTTCGTCGCCGACGTTGCCGGGGTTGGTGGTGCCGGCCGCGGTGGCCGTGAGGCTGCTCGTCGTGCGGGTGAGGACGAGGGTGAATGAGCAGACGCCCCGGGTGCGGCGGGCGTTGTAGGACGACAGGGACCAGTTGCCGGAGGCGGTGGCCCCGGAGGTCGCGGTCTCCACGACGAGCGGCGGCTGGTAGTCGGCCCAGGCGGCGCCGGACCAGCGCTGGAGGACTCCGCTCACGTCCCGGTACTGGCCGGGGTAGGCGCCGTTGGAGGTGTCGGAGGTGACGGGGAGGATGCCGCCTAGGCCGACCGTCGCGTTGCGGACGCCGGTGAGGGCGGTGGACCAGGTGATGCCGCCGGTGCCCGCGCTCGTGTTCTTCGGCACGGCGATCTGGTACAGCGGGATGGCGAGGTCGGGGGTGGCCGGGATCGCGGGGGTGGCCGCGGGGGTGCCCTGGACGATCTCCACGGCGGCCTCGTTGCGGCCCGAGCCGTCGTAGACGTCGTCGTAGATCCGCAGGACCAGCAGGTCGATACGGCCGTACAGGGCGTCGCCGTCGGCGAAGGTCACGTTCAGGTACTCGGTCAGTGCGACCGGGTAGGCGCCGCGGGTGTCGGTGGACTGGACGATCGCGCGGCCGGGGCTGACCGAGGCGGTCATGCTGCTCGCGGTGCCGGTCAGGGTGAAGCCGGAGATGCGGAACTGGCCGTCGGCCGACCCCGGCAGGATGCCGGAGCGGGTCGCGACGGGGGAGGTCGGGGTGAGGGCGCCGAGCGAGACGAGGCGGGTGTCCTCGCGGGACTGGCTGTCCGGGGACAGCCAGCCGGAGCGTGTGGGCATGGGGTAACTCCGATCTGGGGGTGGGGAGTTGGGAGAGGGACAGGGGGAGGCGGGAGTGAGGGGGTTACGGGTGTCCGCTCGGGTCTGGGTCTTCGGGAACAGTTACGAGGAACTGACGGTCATGAAGCGGACTCGTACGTGCCGTGGATGCTCAGCACGTCACCGGCGGTCCAGACGGCGGGCAGTGACTTGTCCCAGATGCCGGTGCTGCTCGCGAGGGTGTCGCGCAGCGAGCGGACGTAGCCGACGCCGCTGGTCACCGAGAGCAGGCCGCTGCCCTGGTAGAGCAGTGAGCCCGACGAGTCGAAGTACTCCGCGTTCAGCACCCGTCCGTCCAGCTTCCACACGGTGGGGACCGGTGCCACCGGCAGCGAGAACGTCCAGTTGGCGTTGTCGCTCTGGGCGCTCAGGTTGGTCGTCGACCCGGTCTTCAGATAGATCCGGACGTGTACGACGGTGCCGATCTTCGCGTACGACCCCGCCAGCGTTCCGTTGCCGATCGCGGGCGCGGTGCCGGTCTCGGCGCCCCACACCGGGGTGTAGTCGGTCCAGGTCGGGGAGGGGATGTAGTTGACCCAGGTCGTGCCGTTCCAGCGCTGCAGTACCCCGGCGGACGTGTCCCGGTACTGGCCGGTGTAGCTCGCGGTGGTGACCGCGCCGGCCGGGGCGATGCCGCCGAGCGCGCTCGGGTACGACACCCAGGCCGAGCCGTCCCAGCGCTGGAGCGCGCCGCCGGAGTCGCGGAACTGGCCCGGGTAGGCGCCGGTGCCGGTCTCGCCGTACGCGGGGAGGATGCCGCCGATCGCCACGACGGGGGTGCGGAGGTCGGTGACGGCGGTGCTCCAGGTGATGCCGCCCTTGCCCGCGCTGATGCCTGCGGCGACCATGACCTGGTAGAGGGCGAGTCCGATGCCGGGGATCGCGGGGGCGGTGGGGGTTGCGGCCGGGGTGCCCTTGACTATTTCCAGGGCCGCCTTCGTCTGGCCGGAGTTGTCGTAGAGGGAGTCGTAGATCCTGAGGACCACGAGGTCGATGCGGGGACTGGTCGCGTCACCGTCGGTGAACGTGAGGGTGGCCGGCTCGGGGAGGGTGATCGGGTAGGCGCCCTGGGTGGCCCCTGCGGCGACCACGGCGCGGCCCTCGTGGACGGTCGCCGACATGGCGCCCGCTGCGCCCTCCAGCCAGAAGCCGGACATGCGGTTGAGGCCGTCGTAGCTCCCGGGGAGGATGCCGGAGCGGACTTCCAGGGGGTTGGCGGGGGTGGTCGCGCCGAGCTGGGTCAGGCGGGTGTCCTCGCGGGTCTGGCCGGTCTCGGCCACCCATGCGCTGCGGAGGTTCATGTACGGGGCTCCTGGGGTGGTTCGGGGTGGGGTGGAGGGGTTTGGGGTTGCTGTGTTTTCGCCCGCGGTTGGTGGGTGGGGTCGGGGTCGTGGCGGTACGGCGAGGCCGCCGCTTGCGGGGTCCTTCGGTTTGTCACCACGGCTGGACGGGTTGGTGCCGGGTAGGCGGCGGGCTGCGCCGTACCGCCACGACCCGCTCCCGGTTCGTCGGCGGCTGCGGGCTCGTGGGGCGTTACCAATCCGCCGAGCGCCAGCGGACCGACAGTTGGGCGCCGGTGTCGTAGGTGTCGGGGCGGAAGGCCAGGTCGGCTCGGCCCGGCTCGAAGGCGAAGAGTTCCTCGGGGCCGCTGTCCGCTGCCGCGGTGTGGCGGCGGGAGGCTGTGGAGTTGAGGGTGACTGTGCCGGCTGCTGTGTCTACGACCAGTTCGTCGCCGGTTGCGAGTGCGATCTCGTAGCGCAGGCGGCGGCCCGAAGTGCGGTCTGTGACCGTGGGGTTGGTGCACGGGCCGGTGAAGGTGAGGATCGGGTGGGTGGGTGCCGAGCCGGAGTTGTCGGCGGCCACGTCGCCGGTGGATGACGCCTGGCCCCAGTACAGCGGCCAGGTCAGTGGCCAGGTGAGGCCGCTCTCCGGCTGGGGGGCACCGGTGACTGCTGTCTGCTCGTCGACTGTGTAGCGGCGGGGGTCGGTGGCGTACCACTGGATGGCAGCCTTGGAGACGCCCTGTGTGGTGTACGTCCGGTCGGCTGCGAGGACGCGCTGGCTGACCCGGGCTCGGATGGCCAGGGTCTCGCCGTGCAGCCTCACTGCAAGCCAGCGTTCGGAGTCGCCGAGGAGCAGGGCCTGGCGCAGGGCTCGCATCGCGGAGAGGGAGGACGCGGTGTCGTCCTGCGGTGGCACGGTCCATATCGAGCCGCCGACCTTGCGCGGCTTGGCGTAGCGCGCGCCCGGCCAGGCGCCGTGTGCGGTGGGGTGGTCGGCGTCTGTCGTGTCGTAGTCCGGCAGGTCCTCCCAGCCGGTCAGCCCGTCACTGCCGATCTCGTACGGCGTACCGGCGCCGAGCAGCAGTCCGGCCCACTGCATCTGCCCGTCGCGGGTGATGAGTGAGCCGGGGGGTACGTCGTCTGTGGTGAGTGTGGTGGATGCGGTCGTCGTCTGATCGGCCATGGGGCCGTCACCTCGCTGGAGTGGGTGGGTGCGGGTGGAGGGCGGTGGGTGCCGCTGCGCGAGCGAGGGCGGCTGCCGCTTCACGCGCGGCGGGGACGGCTGCCGTTTTGTACATGGCGCGGATGGCTGCCGCCCCATGTGTGGGCGGGAGCCGGTGTCGCTTGATGCGCGGGCGAGGGGGCTGCCCCTTCATGCACGGGAGCGGGCGTGGGCGGAGGCCAGGAAGAGGAGGTCGGTCGCGGTGCCGTGGGCTCCGGTGCCGTTGCTCTCGTGGAACTCCCTGATGTGGGGGGCCGGTTGGGCGTGTCTGGTGGTCCGGCTGCGGGCCGCGAGGGCTCGTTGTCGTTCCAGGGCTGTGAGAGACAGGACCCTGCCGATGCGGGCGCCGGGGATCGCGACGCCGCCTTCCGCGAGCATCGGGATCTTGTTGAGGTGTACGCCGAACTTCTTGCCGAGGATGCTGAAGCTGAGCTTGTTCAGGCCGTCTATCACCCAGTTCGCGAAGGCGACGAGGCCGGAGACCGGTCCCTTTACGACGCCGGCCACGGTCTGGGCGCCGGTCGTGACGAACTGGCCCATCGCGCGCAGGGTGTTGGCGGTGGCGTCCTTGACCCGGGTGAAGGCGGCCGGGATTTCCTTGGTGAGCCAGTTCAGGGCCGGTTTGACGGCGCTCTTGAAGCCGCTCCAGATCGCCGAGACCTTGCCGGTGAGGGCGTGGGAGCCGCCGGTGGTGAGCGCTTTGAGGGCGGCGAAGCCTGTGCTGATGATCGTGCGGAGGACGGAGAGGGTGGTGGTGATCAGGGTGAGGTAGCCGGTTACGTAGGTGTTCACCGCGCCGGCGATCAGCTTGAGGATCGGGCCGAGGATCGTGAGGTAGCTCTGGACGTACTTCAGGATCAGCGTGGCCAGTTGGTCCATCAGGCGTTGGCCGGTCTCGGAGTTCAGGGCGATGTCCAGCAGCCAGCCGGCCAGGGGGAGGAGGATGCCGGCTACGAAACCGATCGGGTTGGCTCGGGTGAGGGCGTTGATGATGATCATCACGCCGGAGCCGATGGTCATGGCTGTGCCGAAGGTGTCGAGGAGGCCGCCCAGGACACCGGACGCGGCGATGAGGGTGCCGACGATGGCGAAGACACCGCCGAGGTTGGTGGTGAGTTTGCCGAGGGATTTTCCGGCGGACCTGACCCGGGTGGCGGTGGACCTGATGCCGGAGGCTGCGGTGGTGGCGGTCTGGGCGGTTCTGGTGACGGAGCGGGCTGCCGTGTCGGCGTTCGTCTTGATCTGCTGTACGGCTGTGGCGGTTTGGGTGGCGGGGGTGGTGACGTGGTCGAGGTCGGCGGCGGCGCCTGTGACGCGCTGGGTGAAGGACCGTACGCCGGACTGGGTCTGGTCGACCCTGGTCCGGAAGGAGCGCAGGGCGGGGGTGGCGGCGGTGAGGGGATTGCGGAGTGCGGCCGCGCTGCTCATCCGCGTGCCTTGGCCAGGAACATGAGGGCGTCGGCGGTGCGTTGTGGGGTGCTGGTGTCGGCGGCGTAGTAGTTCTCGATGTGGAGTGCGCTGCCGTCGGCGGCGGACATCCCGGCGTACGCCCGGCCTCGTGAGGCCGCTGCCTTGAGGAGGCGGTCGAGCTTGGTGAGGGGGAGTACGGCCTCTGCTTCGCCGGCCTCGGCCAGGAGGGCGGGGACGCCGCCGGAGCGGGGCATGACGACACCGCCGGAGGCCAGCGCGGGGATTCTCGGGAGGCTGACGCCGAAGGTCTTGCCGCCGACCATCGGGACCCAGCCGGGGATGGAGACGTGGATGCCGTTGAGGGCGCCGATCGCGCGGTTGATGAGACCGATGACGGCGTTGATCGGGTCGCGGACCGCGCCCCTGATGCCGTCGAAGGCCCGGCTCGCTATGCCCTTCAGGCCGCCCCAGATGCTGGACAGGCGGTCCTTCACGGCCCGGAAGGCGTCCGGGATCGCGGACTTGACCCAGCTGACGACCGGCGAGATGACGGCCTTGATGCCCTTCCAGACGTTGGAGACGACCGTGCTGATCGCCTTCAGGACGCCGGTGATGATGGACTTCCATACGTTGACGTAGGTCCTGATGACCGTGGCTATGGCCTTGACGATGTTCGTGATCGCCGTCTTGATGCCGCTCCACACCGACTTGATCAGCTTGCCGGCGTTCTTCATGATCGGCTCGATGGCCTTCATGACGCTGCTGATCACGGCCTTGATGACCTCGAAGGCCTGCTTCAGGACCTTCTGCATGGTCTTGGAGTTGGTCACCATGTCGATGACCTTCTGGATGAGCGGCGCGAGCAGTTGCATGAGCAGGCCGAAGAAGTTGCCCTTCATCGACTTGTTCATCTTGTCCTGACCGGTGGCCGCCTTGCTCGCCCCGGACTCGTACTTGCCGAGGTTGGTCCCGGCACTTGACCCGGTCTTTCCTGCCTTTGTGAGGGATTTCTCCGCCTGATCCGTGGCGGTCTTGAGTTCCTTCAGCTCTCGACCGGACCCCTCGGCCGCACTCCTGAGCTGTTTGAGGCCACCCTCACTGGTCCGTGTCTTGTCCCCGATGCTCTTCGCGGCGCCTGCTGCGCCGTCGGCCTGAGTCTTGAACCGCTGGAGCGCGGTCGTCGATCTGCCGAACGCTGCGACAAGAGACATGTATTGTTCCTCTTCTCGTTTTATTCACTTAGTGGCCCGGATGTCATGGATCAGGCGGTGCCGATCGCTGTTGCAAGGGAATCGGCCCTTTCTTTGATTCTTTCCAACTCGGTGCCCAGTCTGGTCAGATCCTCTGACGTCCTCCGGTACCCCTCCCGGTTGGCCTGGGTGAGGCGGTTGTCAGTTGTGCGCCGTGCCGCCTCGTGGGCCTGCCCGGCCGAGCTGACACGGGCGACCTCGGCAAGGTGTGCTTGCCCGCGTGCGATCTGGGATATCGCATTGCTGTGTTTGCCGAGCTCGACTTCGTGTCCGCTGAGGCGCAGAGCGGTTTCTGCCTTGTACGCCTTCAGATTGAAGTCCTGGACTGTGGAGTCCGGAGCGACGAGCCGGACGATCCTGCTGGCTGCGGCGTTCCCGTCGCTTTTCTCCAGGAGTTTTTCCCACAGGGAGCCGACAGGCATGTCGAACAAGCCGGCCAGGGGACTCTTCATGATCTGTGCCCCGAAGACGCTGATGCCGTCTGTGGTGACGGAAACGGCCTCCAGGTCCAGTTTGAATCCCTGGATGCTGGAATAAACCGTCTGATAGGAGGCGGCGACATCCTTCCAGGTGTTCCACGGCAGCGGAAAGTCCTTGAAGGTCTGTGGCGCCATGCTGCTTTCGATGCTGCCGATCCGCTTTTCGTGATCTGCGAGCTCACTGCTTATTCCCGGGGAGGGACTGTCGGGTGTCGGACCGGGATCTTTGAGCACTTCATTCCCCTTTCCGCGGCGATGGTGGACTGCTATGATCCGGGCATGCTTGCACATATGTATGTGAATAACAGTCCGGTTGCCTACGTGATACTTCTCGCCATCTGTTCTCCGCTTGCGCTTGCGGCGTTAGCATTCTTGGCCGTCGAACTGGTTCCTTCATTGCGTGGACGCAGTCTCGTACGAGACAAGGAGCCGATCGATCGCAAGTTCTATACGGGTGGTTGCCTTTTGCTGGCTCTGGCCATGTCGGGAATGGTCGCATGGGGTATCTGGGGACTTTTCAAGAATCTTTAAAGGATCTGTGTGCCCGTGCTGGTTCCTCTTCTGGTCACTCTCGTGGTTTATTTACTGCCTGCGGTCGGTCTCTACTTTGCCGTTCGGGCCATTCGATTCGTCGTTCTGCTGTTGATCGAAGAATGGCGACTCGGGCAGAAGGGGGTGGAATTGACCGGGCAATGCGCCGAGTTGATACCGGCGCGGCGTGGCATTCGGCTGCTGGTCCGGTTTGTCGACTCTTCGGGGGAAGAGTATTCATTCAAGAGCAGAGTGCTCATGGAAGTGCGTATTCCGCAGGTGGGGGGGCCGTAGGTGTTGTCTATCTGCCGGACCGGCCCACGGTCGCACGCGTCACACCTCGGAAGGCGGCAGCCGACAATGTCGCCTGAGGCTGCCTGGCGCTCCCGTTCTTGACGGCGGTGTCCTGCGGTGCGGTAGCGCTTGTGGTCAGCCTGCTCTGGGAGGCCGTAACCACATGAGAAAAGGGGTGCGAGTTCGCGAGACGACCGAAAGGAACGGTCGTCTCGGCTGCTCGTGAAAGTGTGACACTTCGGGGCGAAGTGTCACACTTTGGTGCTGGGCTCTGCCTGGGGGCCGAGGTTCATCCGTTCATCCCTGGGACAGGCAGCCAGTTCCCAGGGCGCCGGTGAACTCCGACCATGCCGCCCGGCTCACCGTCGCCCACGGCAGTTCCGGCTGCTTCGAGTCGCGGAGCGCGATGAGGGGGCCGGTCGTCGCGATCTCGACGCAGTTGTTGGCGGATGCCTCGGAGTACGAGGACTTGATCCACTTCAACTCGGGCACGGCGGCTCTTCCTCTTACAGCTCTTTGATGATGTCGAGGATGGCGTCCCTCGACTGGCTGCGATTCAACGCTACTTGTTCGACCGCGTCCATACGGCGCCGGAAGTTGGCCAGTTGGGCGGGGGCGTCGAAGAAGACAGCTCCGGTGGGGGAGTCCACCTGGACGGTGTCAAGGTGGGGGCTGTCGGCCGACACGTAGAGCACGGAGTCGCCCGCCATGGGGAAGCCGCCCGCGCTGAACGGGATCACGAGGAGCGTGACGTTGTTCCGCTCGCTCTCCGAGAGCAGGTGGTTGAGCTGGGCGCGGGCCACCTGCCGGCCACCCACCTGCATACGGAGCGCGGTTTCGTGAATCACGCCCTGGTAGGGCGCCGGGGGCTCCTTGGCAATCACCGTGTGGCGGGCGAGGCGTTGGGCGATGCGCAGTTCCACTTCCAGGCGGGGCAGCGCCGGGATGAACAGGTCGAAGAGGGCGCGTGCGTGGTCCTCGACCTGGAACATGCCCGGCAGATGGGCGGTCTGGAGCGTGCGCAACGACGCCGCGTGGTGCTCCAGTTCGGCCAGGTCCAGGAAGTCCGGCGGCACCTTGCCCCGGTACTCGTCCCACCAGCCCCCGCTGCGCCCACCCGTCATCGAGGCCAGCGCGTCGATCAGCGTCGGGTCGTCGCACTCGTAGATGGCGGCCAGGCGCCGCAGACGCTGCTCGCTGATGCCGAAGCGGCCCGCCTCCGTGTTGGAGATCGTGGTGCGGTCCGTGCCGAGGAGTTCGGCGGCTCGCGGCGCGGACATGCCGGTGGCCTCCCGCAACCGTCGTAGCTCGGCGCCGAAACGGCGTTGCCGGACTGTCGGGGTCTGCCTCGGTGCCATGTCGTCCTCTCCTCGCTCGCGCACAGTGTGCCCACCGGTGTCGGGCTCGTCCATCGAACACCAAAACTCAACCTGTTGGGGTTAATTTGGTCTCACGGGTTGGAAATCGCCGCTACGGTGTGGCGCAAGCCACTCATCGACATCCCCGCGAGGTGAACGATGGATCTCCCTCCCTTCAACACCACCCCCACCCGCGTCGGTTGGGACACCTCCGCCCTCGACCCCCTCCGCCCCGTCGCCGAAGCCCGGCACCGAACCCGCGTATGGCTCCAAGAGCACTGGAAACTGGGCGAGTTGGCCGACTCCGTCGAGCTCGCCGTGGGGGAGCTGTGCACGAATGCCGTACGGCACGGTGGTGGGCTCGCCGGGCTGGAGCTGACGCTCGGGGTCGGGCGGGAGTTCGCTCCGCCGTTTCTGCGGGTGATGGTGACCGACCACGCTCCGGGGCGAGTGCCCGAACTGCCCGCGTGCGCCGACCTGTTGGACGAGGGTGGGCGTGGGCTGCGGCTCGTGGAGGCGTTGGCGCGGCGGTGGGGGTGGCACCGTACGGGGTTCGACGAGAAGCAGGTCTGGTGCACGTTCACCGTGTGAGAGGTGGGCGGTGAGCAGTGCTTACGGCCGGCCCCCGCGCCCCCGCCCCGCCTCCGTCAGCGCATCCGTCCACCCCGCCGCATACGCCCGCGACTCCCGCGTGAGCAACTCCTCGTACAGCCGGTCGAGCAGGGCCGTGCGGTCGGGGGCCGGGGAATGCAGGAGGTGGGCGAGGCGGGTGTAGGTGTCGATCGGCTGCTGCGGGGAGTGACTCGTGCCAGTCGCCATGTCGTCGTCCTGCTTTCCTGTCTGTCCGCTCGGCTGGTGGTACAGGTGGCGCTCCTGGTGCGCTCGAAGCGTCGGTTCGAACTAGTGTACGAGTAATCCTGTGGTGGTGTTTCGTGTTTGCCGAAGACAGTTGCCCGCAGTGCGGTCCGGACCTGCGGAGATACGGGGTGCGGTGGCAGTTGTGCCAGGTTGGTGAAGTAGTGTCCGGCCGTTCTCCCGTCGGTGAATGAAAGGTGAATTACCAGGCCTGGTGAGGCAGGGACGAGAGCAAGGCCTACGGGGTGGATGGGAACGCGAGCGACGCGCGGCAGACGCATGTGACCGACTGGCTCGAACAGGCCCCCGATCATCCCCATCTCATCGCCCGGCTGTCCGAACTCGTCCTACGGCTCGGCCACGCCCCCCGACGACCTCGTCATCCTGCCCCGCACCGAACTCGACCGGCGTGAACTGGCCGCCTGCAGCGCGGGTTGGGCCGATGTGGTCGACGAGCAACTCCCGGCCGTGCGGCGGGCTTACGAGCAGCGGACCACCGCCGCCTACTTCCAAGGACAGGAGGATGCCCGCACGGGGCGCCGGCCGCGCCGGGTGCGGGATCGCGATCATGTCGGTGGTGACGTCATCCAGCTTCCGTATGTCCAACTGCTGAGCGCTCCGCCCGAGTTGACGCGAGTAGAAGAGTGCGGGGAACAGGAACGGGTCGTGGCGGACGGGCACCGGGACCAGGCGGACCCCGATCCCGGCCCCGACATCCTCCTCACCGCCCGTGACGTGCGGGAGAAGCGTGCCGCGCCCGCCGAACGGCGTTCGGTCGTACGGCGCAACGGGCGGCCCAGCGTGCCCCCGCTGAACGCCGGAACAGGGCGCGACAAGGGACGTAGGACGGAACCGTCGGAGCCCTCGCCGGCCCAGCCCGGCACCCGGAGTGAGGAACGCCCCGGCTCTCCGCCAAGGCCCGTGCCCTCGCGGACGAGTTGGAGGGCCGGGCCTCCAACGGGCGCCGGGACGAGGAGAACGGCACGGTGGACTGACAATCAGCCGAAGAACCGGGCCAGTTGGACTGTAGAGGGAGCCGGCTCCTCGGCCTCGGGCTCGTTCTCCTGTGCCGGTGTCTCCTCGCCGTACGAAGGGCGCGGTACCGGTGCCGGTGGGTCCGGCTGGTCGCCCTCCTCCGAGTTGACGGAGGCGAACATCCAGTTCGCGGCGGCGAGATGGTCGACGGCGGCGGCCAGCAGGTGGTCGGTCACCGACCAGTCGGCGGCCTCGCCGTGCAGCTCCCGGTTGAGGGCGCTGTCGTGCGGCAACTGCCGTATGAGCACGGTGAGGCGGCGCGCGGAGAGCCGGTCACGGTGCCAGTCGAGCAGATCGATGCCGTAATAGCGGAGCAGGTCCGCTTCGAGGGCCTCGGCGTGTTCGTCGACGAACCCGACGAGGCTCAGCCTTCCCCCAGGCCGAGCCCGGTCTCCTTGCCGTAGGCCTCCAGGATGGCGGCGATGTCCTGCATCGTGACCTCGTGCTGCTCGAAGCGGGTGAACTGCTTCTCGCCCAGGAGGAGTTGGAGCAGCCCGTCCACGTCGTTGTCGTCGAGCTTGCGCAGCGCCTTGGCGGTGGCGCGGGTCAGCTCGGTGGGGAGGGTGTAGCTCTCGGTGTCGAGTTCGAACGACCAGGTACGGCCGAGGGCTTCGAGCCGCTGGGCGCGGGCCGCGTTGACGTCGAAACGGGTCATGGTGATGAAGACTCCTTAACTGACTGCAGAAGTTGGGGAGTTGGGACCGGGGCGGGACAGGCGACCGTGCCCGTCCCACCCCGGTGGGTCAGGACGCGGCGTACGCGGCGTCCTTCATCAGGAAGCTGGCCAGCGGCGAACCGTCGGCCGCGGACATCGCGCTGAACGTGATGCCGAGCTGCGCCGCGGACTTGCGGGCCAGCTTGATGTCGTCCGACGCGGTGACCTGGCCGCGCGGGATGCCGAAGCGGTACGTCACGGTCGAACCGTCGCTCGCCCGCACATCCGTGAACTCCAGCCCCAGGGCGCGGACATCGGCGAACGGCCGGTCGGCGATGTCGTACTTGTAGACGCCCGTCGAACCCGTCACCGCGCCGACCGAACCGCCGCCCATGAAGAACGGCAGCGTGTCCTCGTTGAACTGCATCAGCGAGAACTTCAGGGTCAGGTCGCGGTCCGAGTACACGAAGTGCACCGGGCTCACGGCCTGCCACACGTCGACCGGCTCCAGCTTGTCCTTCTTGCTGAAGGTGACGCCGTCGCCGGAGGTGAACCCGAGGTTCTTCCAGGTCGCCCAGTCGGTGGAGGGGTCGGTGGAGAAGGTCGACGGTACGGCCGTGTCGGCCGGGGCGACGTAGAGGCGGCCTACGCCGGCGATGCGGATCTCGGAGGAGTTGGTTCCTGCCATGGTGAATCTCCTTGTTTTCCAGGTGAGTTGGGATGGGGTGCCGTCGTACCCGGGAGGTCCGGGCACGAAGAAGGCCCCGCCGGGGGGTGGCGGGGCCTTCGGTCTGTGGGGCGCGGAGCGTCAGGGCGATCGACGGAGGGATCAGTAGACGTCCACGTACACCTTCATCACCGTGACGTAGCGGTTGGCCGCGGAGTAGAGGTAGTCGGGCAGCCAGCGCGGGCCGTCCTGCTCCTCGACCTCGGTGACGAGGTTCGTGCCGTACTTGTTGTTCGCCATCGCCAGTACGGCCTGCCGGGCGTCGTTGGCCAGGACGTGCGCGGCCTGCTTGGTCGGGCCGTACACCTCCAGCTCGATCAGCGGCTGGTCGACATGGCGTTCGCCGACCCAGGCGCCGCCGCGCCGGTTGACGAACACGGCGGCTGCCGTGCCGTCGAAGCCGGTCGGCGCCTGTACGGCGACGATCGCGCCGGAGAGCCGGGAGTCGTCCTCCAGGATGTCGACGATCATCGCCTCGACGTCCGGGAAGGCACTCGGTGGAGTGGGTGTGGTCATGCCGGGTCACCTCGGGGCAGCTTCGGGAGGGCGTGCGGGACACGGCGGTACACCTGCACGCCGCGACGAGGCACTGAGCGGCCGGCCTGCGGGCGCAGCTCCGCCGCTGCACCAACTGTGACAGACGAGCGTGCGCGCACGCAACTAAAAACCGAGAACCGGGTGAGCGGGGAGGCTGAGGGGGTGGGGGGAGAGGGGTGAGGAGGTGGGGGGAGAAGTCTGGGAGCGGCGAGGGAGGGACCAGTTCCCTCGTACCGCGAACCGGCGAACCGGTGACCGGAGGGGGGCCGGTCAGTCGGTCATCAGCAGCCGTGCGTCCTCGTGTCGCACGCGTTCTACGGCTTCCGCGGCCGGCGCCTCGTTCGGCAGGAACTGCTCGACCACCCGCACGAACATCTCCCGCCGGTCGGCCGGCACCCCCAGCAGATCGGCGACCTCCTCCAGCGTGGGGCGCCGGGTGAACTCGGCGCCGGGTGCGGGGGAGGCCAAGTAGTCGTGAGGGTCGGCGAGTTCCTCCGCGGTGAGCCGGCCGGAGCGGATGAGCATGTCGCGGACCGGCACGCCCAGCACGCGGGCGAGCCTGCGGGTGGTCTCCAAGTCCGGCATGCTCTGGCGCTGCAGCAGGCGGGTGACGGCGGCCCGGTGGACGCCCGCCTCGTCCGCTATCCGGGACTTGCCGCCGCCGCGCGGGCTGTCGATGTCGTAGCCGCGCTCGCGCATCAGGTCCTCGACCCACGCGGCGAACGCGTCCAGATCCTGGCTGGTCATCTGTGTGCTCACTTCCTTTGGATGGCAGCGAGCTTAGCTTGCTTGCGCGCACGGAATTACGTGCTCGCGTGCAAGCACTGAGAAAAATCGGCTCAATTAGGGGGAGGTTCGGTGGAGATGGGGGCACGGGGGGCGGTTTCATGACGGGTTGTCGTCACGGATGTGAGGTGAGTGACCAAAGTTTACGTTGCGGGCGCGCGCGCAATCTGTAAACCTGGACGGCCGGATGGCACGTGCCAAACGCTCGTGCCACACCCGTCCCACAGGGAGGCCCCATGTCCACCGACACCTGCCCACCACCGCGCCCCTACGACGGACCCGTCGGACCCATCGGCTGGCAGACCGCCGCAGCCTGTGCCGGGCTCCCGCCCAAGGCCGTCTTCTCCAAGAAGGTCAAGGAGGCCGCCCCCGTTCTGCGGGCCTGCGCCCGTTGCCCGGTGCGGCGGGACTGCGAGCGGATCGTCGCGCCGGCCGACAACTGGTTCGACGGCGTGTGCGGCGGCCGCCTCTACCGCTCGGGGCGCGCGGTAGAGATCCCCGCGCACCTCATGCTGGCTGCGCCGGCCGCCTCGGCTGCACCCGCCGCTCCGGCCGCGCCGATTGCCCCGACCGCGCCGATTGCCCCGACCGCGCCGATTGCCTCGACCGCGCCGACTACCCCGACCGGGCCGATCGCGTCGGCTGCCTTGACCGCGTCGGCCGCGTCGGCCGCGCCGACTACCTCGGCTGCTCTGAGCGCCTCGGCCGCGCCTGCCGCACGGACCTGCCTGACCGCCCCGGCGGTCCTATCCGCCCTGACGGCCCGGTCGGCCCGGTCGGCCACGCACGCTCCGCGGGGAGGCTCCCTTGCCTGACCCGAGTCCGGCGTCCGCCGCGGCGGATCCGACCACGCATGCCGCCCTCTGGGTCGGCACGCTGCTCCAGCAGTTCCCCGAACTCACCGTCGAACTCGCCCCCGGCCGCACCTCACCGGCTCACCGCGCACCCGCCCCGCCGTCCCCGCGCGACCTCGCCGACCGGCTCCGCGAGGAGCGCGCCGAGGCCCTGCTCCTGGAACAACGGCACGGACTCGTCGCCCCCGGCCACAGCGCGGCCCCGCTGCGCCTGCACATCTCCGACACGATCCGGGACATCACCGACGGCGTCGTAGAACTGGAAGAGGCCCTGCGGGAGCGGCTCGGGCTGCCTCGCGCGCGGCGGGCGTCCGTGCCCGAGCGGTTGCGGCGGATCGCCGGGCTGCTCGACCAGGTGGCCGCCGACGCCGTACTCGCCGCGCATGTACGGGACGAGACCCGGCGGATGGCGCGGCGCTGTGCGCGTGCGCTGGGGGACACCGAGACGGTCGTACGGGTGTCGGGGCGTTGCCCCTGGTGCGACTCCGTCTCGTTGCGGGCGTTCCCGGAGCGTGGGGCCGTGCTCTGTGTGAACCCCGCGTGTCGTTGCTCGGTGCCGGACTGCGGGTGCCACGACGACCCGGCCTACCGGCACACCTGGAACGAGGGGGAGTGGGACCGATGACGACGTTCACCAGGGGCGGGCTGCCGACGCTGATTCCCGGGCCGCTCGCCGCGCAGGAGGCCGGGGTCGCGCCCGCCACCATCCGCAAGTGGGTCCAGCTCGGGCATCTGGCGCCGGTCGGCAGGGCCGGGCGCGCGCAACTGTTCCGGCTGGAGGACGTTTTCGCCGCGGAACGAGCCGCCGGCGGCACCCGGCGCGTGCGCTGAGGGGCGGCCACCCCGCTCCCCTCTGTAGGGGGCCTGGGATCCGTACGGGGGCGGGGGTGGCCGACCTCTTTCGGTATCGATGGGGAACCGGTGCCGTTTTCGGTGCGTTGGAGCATCATGGAGGCATTCGGTCTCCGGCGCCGGGGGAGGTGTTCCGTGTCGTACCCGACACCGTGGCAGGGGCAGTGGCCAGGACCGCACCAGCCGTCGCAGGGGCCGAGCGGGGCGTCGATGCTGGCCGCGACGGCGGACCGGGAGCGGACCGTGGACGTGCTCCGGGCCGGTTTCGCCGAGGGGCGGCTGCGCGAGGACGAGCTGGAGAAGCGGGTCGCCCGGGCCTACGACGCCCGTACGGTGGGCGAGTTGATGCTTCTGGTCGCCGATCTGCCTCAGGGCCCGCAGGTGATGCCCGTCGTCCAGGCACCGCCTCCGGGATTCCGGCCGGTGCCGCCGACGTTCCTGCCGCCCCCGGTGCCGCCGACCAACGGCAAGGCGGTCGGCTCGCTGGTCTGCGGGCTCCTCATCGTGCCGACGCTGGGCCTCACCGGCATCCCCGCGGTGATCCTCGGCCACACCGCCCGCGCGGAGATACAGCGCACCGACCAGGGCGGCGACGGCCTGGCCCTGACCGGCCTGGTCTTCGGCTGGCTCGCGGTCACGGGCTGGGCGCTGATACTGCTGCTGATGATCGCGGCGGCGGCGAGCTCGACCTGACGCCTCCCGCTGAGGGTGACCTGGGAGGCTCCGGCCGAGGGTTCCGTACCGTGGAGCGGAGAGCTCGGAGCGGCGGAGTCGCCGTAGATTCGAAGATCGCGGACGGGGCGTGGCTTCGGCATCTTGCGTGTCGAGCCGTGGGTGCCACCCATTTGTTTTGACCGCAGCGAATGAGGTAGGTACGCTCAGACCTTGTGCCTGGGGTGTGCCCTGGCTCTCGTGCGTGCCTTGAACCGCACTAAGGGAGCCGACACTGGCCACCGCAATCTGCGCCCCTTTTGCTCACCGGCGAAAGTCTGCGGGATTCGACACACCCGACCGCGTGGGTCGGCGACGTTCCAGGTTAGCTTCACCATCGGCACACAGAAACCGGAGAAGTAGTGCCTACGATCCAGCAGCTGGTCCGGAAGGGCCGGCAGGACAAGGTCGAGAAGAACAAGACGCCCGCACTCGAGGGTTCCCCTCAGCGTCGTGGCGTCTGCACGCGTGTGTTCACGACCACCCCGAAGAAGCCGAACTCGGCCCTGCGTAAGGTCGCGCGTGTGCGTCTGACCAGCGGGATCGAAGTCACCGCTTACATTCCGGGTGAGGGACACAACCTGCAGGAGCACTCCATCGTGCTCGTGCGTGGCGGTCGTGTGAAGGACCTGCCCGGTGTTCGCTACAAGATCATCCGCGGTTCGCTTGACACCCAGGGTGTCAAGAACCGCAAGCAGGCCCGCAGCCGCTACGGCGCCAAGAAGGAGAAGTAGAAAATGCCTCGTAAGGGCCCCGCCCCGAAGCGCCCGGTCATCATCGACCCGGTCTACGGTTCTCCTCTTGTCACCTCCCTGATCAACAAGGTGCTGCTGAACGGCAAGCGCTCCACCGCCGAGCGCATCGTGTACGGCGCCATGGAGGGCCTGCGCGAGAAGACCAGCAACGACCCGGTCATCACGCTGAAGCGCGCGCTGGAGAACATCAAGCCCACGCTCGAGGTCAAGTCCCGCCGAGTCGGCGGTGCGACGTACCAGGTTCCGATCGAGGTCAAGCCCGGTCGCGCCAACACGCTCGCGCTGCGCTGGCTGGTCGGTTACTCCCGCGCCCGTCGCGAGAAGACCATGACCGAGCGTCTGCTCAACGAGCTTCTCGACGCTTCGAACGGCCTCGGTGCGGCCGTCAAGAAGCGCGAGGACACCCACAAGATGGCCGAGTCCAACAAGGCCTTCGCGCACTACCGCTGGTAGTCGCAGACCCCATCGAGACCGAGAGAAGACCGAAGCCTTATGGCTACCACTTCACTTGACCTGGCCAAGGTCCGCAACATCGGGATCATGGCCCACATCGACGCGGGCAAGACGACCACCACTGAGCGGATCCTCTTCTACACCGGCGTCAGCTACAAGATCGGTGAAGTCCACGACGGCGCTGCCACCATGGACTGGATGGAGCAGGAGCAGGAGCGTGGCATCACGATCACCTCTGCTGCCACCACCTGTCACTGGCCGCTCGAGGACAACGACTACACCATCAACATCATCGACACCCCGGGGCACGTCGACTTCACCGTCGAGGTGGAGCGTTCGCTGCGCGTCCTCGACGGTGCCGTCACGGTGTTCGACGGTGTCGCCGGCGTTGAGCCGCAGTCCGAGACGGTGTGGCGTCAGGCCGACCGTTACGGCGTGCCGCGCATCTGCTTCGTGAACAAGCTCGACCGGACCGGCGCGGAGTTCCACCGCTGCGTCGACATGATCAAGGACCGCCTCGGTGCGGTGCCGCTGATCATGCAGCTGCCGATCGGTGCCGAGATGGACTTCAAGGGCGTTGTGGACCTGGTCCGCATGAAGGCGCTCGTGTGGTCCGCCGAGGCGGCGAAGGGCGAGATGTACGACGTCGTCGACATCCCGGCCACGCACGCCGAGGCCGCCGAGGAGTACCGCGGCAAGCTGGTCGAGGCCGTCGCCGAGAACGACGACGAGATCATGGAGCTGTTCCTGGAGGGCGTCGAGCCCACCGAGGAGCAGCTGTACGCCGCGATCCGTCGCGTCACCATCGCGTCCGGCAAGTCCGACGGCATCACCGTCACCCCGGTGTTCTGTGGCACCGCGTTCAAGAACAAGGGCGTCCAGCCCCTGCTCGACGCGGTCGTGCGCTACCTCCCGACTCCGCTTGACGTCGAGGCCATCGAAGGCCACGACGTGAAGGACCCGGAGCTCGTGATCAAGCGCAAGCCGTCCGTGGACGAGCCGCTGTCCGCGCTCGCTTTCAAGATCATGAGCGACCCGCACCTGGGCAAGCTCACCTTCGTCCGGGTTTACTCGGGCCGCCTGGAGACCGGCACCGCGGTGCTGAACTCCGTCAAGGGCAAGAAGGAGCGCATCGGCAAGATCTACCGCATGCACGCGAACAAGCGTGAGGAGATCGAGGCGGTGGGCGCCGGCGACATCGTCGCCGTGATGGGTCTGAAGCAGACCACGACCGGTGAGACGCTCTGTGACGACAAGAGCCCGGTGATCCTGGAGTCCATGGACTTCCCGGCGCCGGTCATCCAGGTCGCCATCGAGCCCAAGTCCAAGGGTGACCAGGAGAAGCTGGGTGTAGCCATCCAGCGTCTCGCGGAGGAGGACCCCTCCTTCCACGTTCACTCGGACGAGGAGACCGGCCAGACCATCCTCGGCGGTATGGGCGAGCTGCACCTCGAGGTGCTGGTCGACCGTATGAAGCGCGAGTTCCGGGTCGAGGCCAACGTCGGTAAGCCGCAGGTCGCGTACCGTGAGACGATCCGTAAGGCCGTCGAGCGCGTGGACTACACCCACAAGAAGCAGACCGGTGGTACCGGTCAGTTCGCCAAGGTGCAGATCGCGATCGAGCCCATCACCGAGTCCGACGGCCCGGCGTACGAGTTCGTGAACAAGGTCACCGGTGGCCGTATCCCGCGGGAGTACATCCCGTCGGTGGACGCCGGTGCGCAGGAGGCCATGCAGTTCGGCATCCTCGCCGGGTACGAGATGACGGGCGTCCGCGTCACGCTTCTCGACGGTGCCTACCACGAGGTCGACTCCTCCGAGCTGGCCTTCAAGATCGCCGGATCGCAGGCCTTCAAGGAGGCCGCGCGCAAGGCGTCCCCCGTGCTCCTCGAGCCGATGATGGCCGTAGAGGTCACCACGCCCGAGGACTACATGGGTGAGGTCATCGGCGACATCAACTCCCGCCGTGGCCAGATCCAGGCCATGGAGGAGCGTGCCGGTGCGCGCGTCGTGAAGGGCCTCGTGCCCCTCTCGGAGATGTTCGGCTACGTCGGCGACCTCCGCAGCAAGACCTCGGGTCGCGCAAGCTACTCGATGCAGTTCGACTCCTACGCCGAGGTTCCCCGGAACGTCGCCGAGGAGATCATCGCGAAGGCCAAGGGCGAGTAACACACACCGTTTGCACGCTTTAGGCTTGACACCGACCGCCGGGGTCCGAAGACCGGCAGCGGGACGAGAGATCGTCCCCGGAAACCGGGAGCAGAACCCCGGCGGGCGGCATCCCAGCAAAGATCACCTGGCGCCGATGAGTAAGGCGTACCAGAACCACTCCACAGGAGGACCCAGTGGCGAAGGCGAAGTTCGAGCGGACTAAGCCGCACGTCAACATCGGCACCATCGGTCACATCGACCACGGTAAGACGACCCTCACGGCCGCCATTACCAAGGTGCTGCACGACGCGTACCCGGACCTGAACGAGGCCTCGGCCTTCGACCAGATCGACAAGGCTCCTGAGGAGCGCCAGCGCGGTATCACGATCTCGATCGCGCACGTCGAGTACCAGACCGAGACGCGTCACTACGCCCACGTCGACTGCCCCGGTCACGCGGACTACATCAAGAACATGATCACGGGTGCCGCGCAGATGGACGGCGCGATCCTCGTGGTCGCGGCCACCGACGGCCCGATGCCGCAGACCAAGGAGCACGTGCTCCTGGCCCGCCAGGTCGGCGTTCCGTACATCGTCGTCGCCCTGAACAAGGCCGACATGGTGGACGACGAGGAGATCCTGGAGCTCGTCGAGCTCGAGGTCCGTGAGCTCCTCTCCGAGTACGAGTTCCCGGGCGACGACCTGCCGGTCGTCAAGGTCTCGGCGCTCAAGGCGCTCGAGGGCGACAAGGAGTGGGGCCAGACGGTCCTCGACCTGATGGCCGCCGTCGACGAGTCGATCCCGACCCCCGAGCGTGACGTCGACAAGCCGTTCCTCATGCCCGTCGAGGACGTCTTCACGATCACCGGTCGCGGTACGGTCGTCACCGGCCGTATCGAGCGTGGTGTCCTGAAGGTCAACGAGACCGTTGACATCATCGGCATCAAGCAGGAGAAGACCACCACCACGGTCACCGGCATCGAGATGTTCCGCAAGCTGCTCGACGAGGGCCAGGCGGGCGAGAACGTCGGCCTGCTCCTCCGTGGCATCAAGCGCGAGGACGTCGAGCGCGGCCAGGTCATCATCAAGCCCGGCTCGGTCACCCCGCACACGGAGTTCGAGGCCCAGGCGTACATCCTGTCCAAGGACGAGGGTGGCCGTCACACGCCGTTCTTCAACAACTACCGTCCCCAGTTCTACTTCCGTACCACGGACGTGACCGGCGTCGTGACCCTCCCCGAGGGCACCGAGATGGTCATGCCGGGCGACAACACTGAGATGACGGTTTCGCTCATCCAGCCCGTCGCCATGGAAGAGGGCCTGAAGTTCGCCATCCGCGAGGGTGGTCGCACGGTGGGCGCCGGCCAGGTCACCAAGATCAACAAGTAGTCTTGGCTGATCCGACCGGTCTCTGACTGGTAGGTCTCGAAGGGGCCCGTACGACTTCGGTCGTACG
Source organism: Streptomyces sp. NBC_00986 (assembly GCF_045162565.1). Classification (NCBI taxonomy): domain Bacteria; kingdom Bacillati; phylum Actinomycetota; class Actinomycetes; order Kitasatosporales; family Streptomycetaceae; genus Streptomyces; species Streptomyces sp. NBC_00986. The sequence continues at coordinate 5,194,651 of NZ_CP108733.1, read as the reverse complement.
GGCCCCTTTGTTGTTCCCGCCGCTTCCGGCTTGCTGTTACGAAACTATTCGGCGGGTACGACCCGTTGTCCCCTCCTTCCACTCGTCCCACCATTTGTCATGCCGCTGAGCAAATTAGGTGTGGAGGGGTGTGCCATGTCTGCGTCCGTCAGTCGAAGAGCCGTTCTGGGGGCGGGAGTTGCCGCGGTGCCGGTGTTGTCGGGGGTGACCTTGCCGACATCGGGGTCCGTGGACGCGGGTGCGTACATCTCCTTCTCGCGTACTACGGGTGCGTTTCCGCTCGTCGGCGCCCCGGTCGTGGTGGACCCTGACGATCACCCCGGAGTCGTACGGGTGGCAGGGGACTTGAGGGACGACATCGAACGCGTCACCGGCGTACGCCCCGGCAGCGCGCTCGCGGGTGCGAGTGTGCGTGAGGTGGTGCTGGTCGGCACGATCGGGCGCAGCGCGCTGATCGACGGGTTGGTGGCCACCGGGAAACTGGACGTGTCCGGGGTGCGGGGCCGCTGGGAGACCTCGCTGCAGACGGTGGTCGAGCGGCCGATGCCGGGGGTGGAGCGGGCGTTCGTCGTCGCGGGGAGCGACCCGCGCGGCACGATCTTCGGTGCGTACGACGTCTCGTACGGCATCGGGGTCTCGCCCTGGCACTGGTGGGACGACGTACCGCCGACGCCGCGGGGTGAGGTGTGGGTGCTGCCCGGGCGGTACTCGCAGGGGACGCCGGTGGTGAAGTACCGGGGCTTCTTCATCAACGACGAGAATCCGGCGCTGGGGACGTGGGCGCCGGCGTACTTCGGGCCGGGGAAGGCGGCGGGGTATCCGGGCGGCTTCACCGCGGACTTCTACGGCAAGGTCTTCGAGGTGCTGCTGCGGCTGAAGGGGAACTACCTCTGGCCGGCGGTGTGGGGGCGGGCCTTCGCGGAGGACGACCCGGAGAACCATCGGCGGGCCGCGGAGTACGGGGTTGTCATGGGCACGTCGCATGAGGCGCCGATGATGCGGGGGATCGAGGAGTGGAACCGGCACGCGGTCGCCGCGGTCCGGGACTCGTCCGGCGCGATCGTGACGCCGGGGCATGATCCGTACGGCGGGACGGGGGAGTGGTCGTACCGCCTCAACTCCCCGGCGATACGCGCGTATTGGCGGGCGGGCGTGCAGCGGATGGTCGACCAGGGTTTCGAGGGTGTCGTCACGCTGGGCATGCGCGGGAACGGTGACACCAGCCTCCCGGACGGCGACGGCATCGAGTTGATGCAGGAGATCATCGCGGCGCAGCGGCAGATCATCGAGGAGGTGACGGGGCGGCCGGCGGCGGAGACCCCGCAGGTGTGGACGTTGTACAAGGAGGTGCAGCGGTACTGGGACCGGGGGTTGAGGGCGCCGGACGACGTGACGGTGGTCCTCACGGACGACAACTGGGGGAACATCCGTAAGCATCCGGATGTAGGGGACGGCGAGCGGGGTGGGGGCTACGGCCTGTACTACCACTTCGATTACGTGGGCGCCGGGCGGAACTACAAGTGGGTGGACACGGCGAACCTGCGGAACGTGTGGGAGCAGTTGCACGCGGCGTACGCGTACGGGAACCGTGGGCTGTGGGTCGCGAACGTGGGCGACCTGAAGGGGAACGAGCTGCCGACCGAGTTCTTCCTCAACTACGCGTGGAATCCGGAGGGTTGGGATCTCTCGCGGCTGGGTGAGTGGGAACTGCGGTACGCGCGGCAGAACTTCGGCGCGGGGCAGGCGCAGGAGATCGCTTCCGTGCTGGCTGCGTACGGGCAGTTGCAGGCGCGCCGCAAGCCGGAGTTGCTGAACCGGCGGATCGGTCTCATCGACGGTCGGGTGGTCTACGACGATCAGCAGACTCCATTCTCCTTCGGGCACCGGGAGTTGGAGCGGGTCACGGAGGAGTGGCGGGAACTGGGGCGACGGGCCGAGCGGATCGGGCGGCGGTTGCCGGCCGGGGTGCGGGACGCGTGGTTCGAACTCGTCGGGTACGAGGTGCAGGCCACCGCCAACCTGTACGGGCTGCGGTCGGCCGAGTTCACGAACCTGCTCTACGCGGCGCAGGGTCGGGCCGCGACGAACGACCTCGCGGATGCGGCGGAGGCGGGGCTGGTGGCGGACTTCGCGTTGGCCGAGCGCTTCAACTCGGTTGTGGCGGGCGGGAAATGGCGGGGATTCCAGACCCAGCCGCACATCGACTACGGGGACGTCGAGCGGTACGGGCCCAATGCCGGGTGGCAGCAGCCGGAGAGGGACAACGTGGCGTTGCCGGATGTGTTGTTTCCGGCGGTGCGGCGGATCGAGGTGCCGGGGGCGGCGGGGCTCGGGGTGTCGGTGGACGGTGCTTCGGGGGCGGAGTCGGGGGCGTGGTGGCCGGGGGGTGCATCGGGAGTGGCGGCGGGGGTGGCGGCCGTACTTCCCGCGTTCAGTCCGTATCAGACGCGGCCGCAGCAGTTTGTCGAGGTGTTCAACCGGGGGCGTACCGCCTTCGATTACCGGGTCGAGGTGTCGGTGCCGTGGTTGGTGGTGGATCGGCCGCGGGGGCGGGTTGAGCGGCAGGTGCGGGTGGAGGTGGGGGTGGACTGGGCGCGGGTGCCGGTCGGGCGGGTCGAGGGGGAGTTGACGGTGACCGGGGCGGGGGGATCGGTGACGGTCGGGTGTGTCGCTGAGCGGCCGTCGGGGCGGGGGCTGCGGGGGTTCGTGGAGGCGGGCGGGTACGTGGCGATCGACGGGGAGCACTATGACCGGGCGGTCGGTGGGTGGCGTCGGATCGAGGGCATTGGGCGTACGGGGAGTACGGGTCGTACGGGGAGTGCGGGTCGTACGGGGAGTGCGGGTCGTACGGGGAGTGCGGGTCGTACGGGGAGTGCGGGTCGTACGGGGAGTGCGGGTCGTACGGGTTGGACTGGGGCGGGGATGACGCCGTGGCCGGTGACGCTGCCCAGGCAGACGCCGGGTGGGGCGGGGTCGCCGCGGCTGGAGTACGAGGTGAGTCTGCTGGCGCCGGGGAAGGTGACGGTGTGGGCGTATCTGTCTCCTCGTAACCCTGCGTTGCCGACTGGCGGTCTGCGCTACGGCGTCTCCCTCGACGACGGGCCGATCGAGACCGTCGACATCAACATCGGTGCAGATGACGGGCTGTTGAACGACGTGTGGGCCCGTAACACCTCCGACAACGTCAACGCGACGGCGACGAAACACTCCGTGACGAAGGCCGGGGTCCACCGGTTGAGGTTCTGGATGGTGGACCCGACGGTGGTGCTGCAGCGGCTCGTGATCGACACGGGAGGTCTGCCGGCGCTGTACCTGGGGCCATTGGAGAGCAGGCGGGTGTAGCCCGTGGTTGAACGCGGAGGGTGACGGGTGGGCGTTTCGGGTGGCGTGCCGGGTGTGCTGGACGTTTCGGGGGTGCCGAGCGTGCCGGGGGTCTCGGCGCGGGGGCGGGACCTGGCGTCGTCGCCGGGGGAGAAGCGGGCGGCGGCACGGGCGATCGAGGACCACATCGAACCCGGCACGCGTGCGGCGGGGCGCTGGGCGGACGACGAAAACGGCGCCGCCGTAAGGGAGTTCGCCGCGAAGGACGGGGACGGGTGGGTCACTTCGGCGGCTCTGAAGAAGGCGCATGGCGCGTGGGCGGACCAGGTGAAGAACCTGATGGACCGGCTGAGTGCGGAGAAGGGCGCGTTGCGGAGCGGGAACGCGGTGCTGACGAGTACGGATCTGGCGGTGGGGTCGGCGTTGCGGGAGCGGTCCGCGTTGGACACGTTGTGAGGTGGGCGGGGCGGTGGGGCAGAGGGCGAGCGGGGGCGGCGGGGCGGCGGGCCAGCGGGGTGGTGGGTCGGTGGGTCGGCGGGCCAACGGTTCGGAGGGCCCACGGGGCAGCGGGGCCAGCGGGTCGGCGGGTCGGCGGTTCGGCGGGTCAACGGGCCGTTGGAGCAGCGAAGTTATCGGGTTCGCGGAGCTATTGGGGCAACTGGGCGCATGCCGACGTATCACGAGATCATGACCACCGACCTCGCCGCGCTGACCACCGCGGCCGAGCGCTGGGACGGCATGGCGGGCGAGTTCGAGAAGCAGGAGACGGCGTACCGGCGGGATGTGCACGGCATCTCCATGGGCACGACATGGACCGGGCTCAGCGCCGACGCGGCGAACGCCCGCTTCGACGTCACGCTCAAGGAGTTCCAGTACGCGCAGACGGAGGCCAAGGGGATCGCGGCGCTGCTGCGGGACGCGCACGACCGGTTCGTGGAGCTGCGGGGCCGGGTGGTGGCGGCACGGTGGGACGCGGTCCGGGCGGGCATGCGGGTCTCGGAGTCCGGGGTGGTGAGCCCGAGTTCGGACCAGCCGGTCACTCCCGCCGCACCCCAGGCCGTACAGCCGTGGCAGGACCGGATCAACAAGGCCGTCCGCGATGTGACGGACGCGGACACGGGCGTCCGGGTCGCGCTGGCGGGGGTCGTGATCGACTCCGAACTGCTTGCCGGTGGGCGAGGGTTCAACGGCAGGGCGATGGGTGACGTCGAAGCGTATGAGGCCGAGGAGGCGGAGCAGTACCTGCAAAAGCTGAGCGGGGGAGGGGAGTTGACGGACGATCAACTCGCTGAGTTGGAAAGGTCGTTCCGCGACAACAGCGAGGACGAGGGATTCTCGCGGATGGTCCTGGACGACCTCGGCCCCACCGGCACGATCAAACTCACGAACGAGCTGAACGACCGCATCCACGTCCAGGGTGGCGCCGGCGCGGGTACGTACTCGGCGATCGAGACGGGCCTGGCGAACGCCCTCGCCACGGCGACGAAGGACACGAAGTCGCACTGGTACGGGAAGTGGCGCACCGAGATGCGACGCGTGGGCTTGGCGCACTACGCCACGGACGCCCAGGGCCTCCACCTGGACAAGGCCGTCGGCTACCAGTCCCTCGTCACGCTGATGCAGAAGGGCCACGGTTACTCCCCGGGGATGGTCGAGGATCTCACCGACGACATGATCGCGGCGGAGAGGAAACACCCTGGGATCTGGCGGGTGAAGGGCACGTACGCCGGGGCAAGCGGCGGTTGGTTCGCCAACGACCCCGTCGACGGCATGCTCGGCGTCATGAGCCGGGACCCGGCGGAGGCGGCGCGTTATCTCCATTCCGAGGCCCACATGAAATACCTCATGAAGGACCGGGACTGGAATGTCACCCTGAATGACGAGGGGGTTTCGAAGGGCGGGCGTTATGTGCCCCGGTTGGACGGGGACGACCGGGCTGGATTCGGGGCGGCGTTGCAGGCGGGGGCCACGGGGATCGATCCTGCGGATCCGAAGGGGGGCCGGGTGGGGGATCGGGCGACCAACGATGCGGTGTTCAAGTCGGCGCTCACGTATCTGGCGGACAAGGGGGATGATTTTCCGCCGTCGTTGCGGAAGCCGATGGCCAACGTTCTGGTCAATCATGGGGGGACTGTGCATGCGGCGATGAGCGAGGTGGATGTTGGCCATTCGCCCTTGGACCAGCATCAGCTTTTCGAGGTTGCTAAGCAGGTGTCCAAGGATGAGGGGGCCTATGGGGTGTTGAACGGTGGGATGAACCAGGCGATGGTGTCAGCCATTCACAGCGACCACTCGAAATCGGCCGATTCCCTGAGCGGGGCCGGCCGGACCGTGGGCTTCCTGGAGGAGGCGAGGGTGCAGGCCGCAGGGGATCCGAAGGTCGCGGAGTTCCAGACCAAGCCGTTCTTTGACAAGGCGATCAGTTACATCCCTGTGGTCAGTGGTGATGTGCAGACGGGGTTCGACTATGTGACGGACCAGTGGCTGGCGGACGAACAGAAGAGACTCGATGACAAGCAGACCGAAGAGAACGTCAAGGTCTACTACAGGAGGAACGGCCAGCTCATGAGCCTTTCAGATGAGTGGAGCAAAACGCATCGAGTCGCCGAGAGTTCCTACTTCAACCCGCACCAGGAAATTCGCCGATCCGCGACCGATGGGGTCACGAATGCCAAAGGTGTGTCTGGGGAACGTTCCAAGTGAACTCATGTGTCCGTGCCGTTCTCCTCGGTTTGTCCGCACTTGCTGTCTCGGCCTTCGCGGTGTCCTGCAACGACCCGGCCGACCACGAGATTCCGAAAGCCATTTGCGGTACCCAGATCGATCCCTCAGTGAGTCGTCCGTTGGTGACACCCGACGAGGACCTGCATGAGTACAACCGTGTGGATCGTTCCGAAGCGATCACAGCCCCCTGCGTGCTGTTGTCCGGCCCTGACCCGGTCCTTGACCTCGGCTTCTCGTGGGACCCGAACCCGACTGACCTGATGTACCTGGCGCAGGGCACCGGATCGGTCTCGCACGTGACGGATCCTCACGCCATCGACTTCACCTACAAGACAATCGTCGGCACCGACGGAGCCATCTCGATCGCCCCCTGCGAAACCAGCGGCGGCAAATACTTCACCCTCACCCTCCAACTCCCCCAAATCAGCCTCATGGACCAGACCCACCGCAAGGACATCGAGAGGTTCATGCGGGCCTACTTCCCGGCGACGCTCAAGACCCTGGGGTGCAAGTGACGTTGCCGGAATGAGTACGAGCGCTCATGTGCCGCCCCGCGCCCTGCAGTTGGCTGAGGGCATGTCGATCACACAGGGAACTTCCGTGCGCGGTACCTGGGTCGGACCGCTGATCGCGACGGTCGTCACCCTTCCCGCCGCCCTCGTCGCGTACATCGTCGCCGGCCTCTCACCCATGGCCTGCGACGCCTGCGACGGAGCGAAGGCGGAGCACTTCACCCGGAGGTTCGACACCGCCTTCACGTTCCTTCAGGTGGGCCTGCTGGCCTCCGTCGCGCTGCTTTTGGTCAGTTGGGGCTTGCCGCAGACCGAGCCGAACGTCGCCCGGCGCCGCGTGTTCGCCGTCCTCGCACCTGGCACGGTCGTACTCTCGGCGATCTTCTTCGCAGGGATGGTCCCCTGGCCCAACTGACCGGCCTGTTCCGACCGCTCGCGGGACGGAGCGAAACCGGACTGTCACAGGGTGTAGTTAAAGTGGGCGGTGGTACTGGGGTGTTGAGGAACGTACGGGGGAGGACAGTGTGCTGCCGAGCCACGGTGGATCGTGGGCGTTCGGTGTGTTCGGTGTGTTCGACGCGGTGAAGGGTGCCGCCGATGTCGCCACCGAACTGTCGTCCTTCACGGCGTTCCAGAAACGCGTCGACCAACTGATCCGCGACCTCAAGGGCTCGGACGCCGGCCCGGGCAAGGTCGGCCAGGAGAAGCTCGTACGGCAGCAGTTCGGTGGCGGTGGCGGCCAATGGGCGGAGGCGGCCGGGCTGTTCACCGCGTACGAGACGGTGGTCGGCGAATTGGAGACGCTCTCCAGGCTGCTCTCCGACTCGATGGAGGGCATGAACATCGCGGTACTGGCCTCGCACAAGGGCTACCGGAACATCGACCTCGACCTCCGCGACCGTATGACCGCGATCAGCGCGGAGACGACGAAGCACTACGGCGGCGCCTACGACCCCCAGCTCCCGAAGAAGCCTCACCCCGCCGTCACCGGAGGCGACGCGGGAGGCACGATCTGATGTCCGCCGTAGCACCCGGAACCGGCAGCACGCCCTTCGAGGAGATGAGCCACGAGCAGATGCTCGCCTGGCTCGACCAGGCGAACCCGGGCACGGTGCGGCTCGCCGCCGACCGCCTGACCGCGGCCGCCGAGGAGATCCGCAGGATCGGCGAGGAACTCAAGGTCCGCCCGCAGCACGTGGACTGGAAGGGCGAGGGAGCCGACGCGTTCCGCACCTGGGCCGGCGACCTGGCCAACTCCACCCTGCGCCTGGGCGACTTCAGCCACGACGCCGCGAAGTGGCTGGGCCAGGCCTCCGACGCGATCGCCCACGTACAGTCCTCGATCCCACGCGACACGAAGAGCGCACAGGCGCACCTGAACGCGGCGACCCGGGCCCACTACGACCCGGACACCACGGCCGCCCACACCAAGTCCGCGACGGAACTCGCCGCCCTCGCCGCGAACAAGGAGAAGGTCCGCCAGGAGGCCGCGCTCCAGATGCTCAAACTGGGGCAGTCGTATCGACTGTCGGCCACGCAACTGGACGGGTTGGAACGGCCGACGTTTCCTCCTCCGCCGAAGGCCGTGCAGCCGCCGGACGCTCGTGGGCGTGGCAGCCAGAGCGGTATTGCCCGTCCCGGTGGTGGTGACTCCCGCATTCCTGTTAGCCCTGTTGTCCCTGTGCGGAGTGACTCGGTTCCTCGCTCTCTGGTGCAGGAGCCTGCTGGGCACTTGGGTGTTGGCGAAATTCGGGAGCCGAAGCCGACTTCTCATGACGGGGCGGTGGCGGTCTCTGAGCAGGTGCCGACGGCTACGGTCATCGACCCGCCGGTTCGGGTGGGCGTCGACTCGGTGGGCACGTTGCCTCACATGCCGAGCACAGGTGCAGGTACGAGTGACGGTCCGAGCGGCATGGGGCAGCCCCGCGTTACGGCGACAACGCCGCCCGGTGGCGGGACACCGGCGTTCGGTGGCAGTGTCGGCAACCCTGTGGGCTCGGCGGTGCCGGGCCGAGCGGTGAGTGGTTCGGCGAGGTCGGAGGGAACGGTGGGCAGGCCGACAACGCCTGCCCGGCCGATCGTCACTGGCCGGTCTCCCGCCATGCCCGGTCAAGGGGGCCCTGTTCCCAACTCCGGCCGCGTGGGCGGCAGTAGCGCCAGCGGTGTTGTCGGCGGTCGCCCGACCGGGACTCCGACGGGTCGGCCGGCGGGAGCGATTCCCCGAGGGACGGTGGTGGGCGCGGAGAGCTCCGCCGGTCGTGGTCCGGTGGGCTCCACAGCAGGCAGTGGCCGTGCCGTATCTCCCAACAGGCGAGTCGTGGGCAGCGCCCCGCAGCAGCTGGGGCGGGTGCCGTCCAGCCGACCTGGTGCAGGCGGCACCGGCGGAACGGTCGCCTCGGGTGCCGCGGTTCGAGACGGTGTCTCGGGCGGCACGCCCAGCGCTGGACGCCCGCGGACAGACCGGGGCAGCGCGGCCGCTCCTCGTTTGCCGCAGTCGATGCCGTCTGCGTCCGCTACGACCTCTGCATCCTCTACGTCCTCGACCCGCGAGGGCGGCTCCGGATCGCGGTCCGACCGTGCGGCAGAAGAGCGCCAGCGCCGGGAGCAGCGCCGTCGTACGGAAAATCCACCACCGATTGACCCCCAGTGACCTCCAGGGAAGGCGAGAAGAAGCGCATGTTCATCAGCAGTGTCGGGCGCGGGCGCCGCGAGCTTGTGGCATCGGCGGTGTTCGGACTGCTGTTGGTCGGTACCACGGGTGTTCCGGCGCACGCTGATTCGACCCGGCGGCAGCAGTGGTTCCTGGACGCGATGAAGGCCGAGCAGATGTGGCGGACCAGTACGGGCAAGGGCGTCACCGTTGCCGTGATCGACTCCGGTGTGGACCAGGACAACCCTGACCTGAAAGGCCGGGTCCTGCCCGGGAAGGACTTCGCCATGGGCCAGGCGGGCGACGAACACACCGACTACGACGGTCACGGCACGGGAATGGCGGGCCTGATCGCCGGGACCGGTGCCTACGACTCCGGGAACGGGGCCTTCGGGCTCGCGCCGGGGGCCAAGATCCTCCCGATCCGGATGCCCGACGCGGCGGCCGCGGCCGACGAGGGGGAAGCTGGCCGGCAGTTCAACGAGGCGGCACCGAAGGCGATTCGCTACGCGGCCGACTCCGGAGCGCGGGTCATCAACATCTCGCTGGGACAGACCGAGGGCTCGGCGAAGCTGACGGCAGCGGTGCGATACGCCCTGGAGAAGGGCTCGTTGGTCTTCGCGGCGGTCGGCAACAGTGGAGACAAGGGGAACCAGGTCGAGTACCCCGCGGCCACCCCCGGCGTCGTAGGCGTGGCCGCTGTGGGCAAGAACCTGAGCAGGACCGCCGAGTCGGAACACGGCCCCCAGGTGGACCTGGCGGCACCAGGGGAGGACCTGGTCTACGCGTGCGCGAGCCAGAGCGGACTCTGCAGGGGCCACGGCACCAGCGGCGCCACTGCCCTGGCCTCGGCCTCCGCCGCCCTGATCTGGTCCAAGCACCCGACCTGGACCAACAACCAGGTCCTGCGCGTCCTGCTCAACACGATCGGCGCCCCGACGGACGGCGCGAAGCGCAATAACTCGATCGGGTACGGCATCGTCCGCCCTCGCGTCGCGCTGCAGAACCCGGGGGCCCCTGGTCCGGCCGGGGAGTACCCACTCCCGGACCTTGCCGCTGCTCGGACCTCACCGTCACCGACATCGGATGCCTCGGCTTCCGGTGCTGCGGGCGCTCCGGTGAAGGGACACGACCTCTCGGCCATCACGTCGTCCTCAAGGGACGGCGGCGGGAGCGTCTTGTGGCTCGGGCTGGGCGTCGGTGCCGTAGCGCTGGTCGGCGGAGGCGCGATGGCATTCGTCGTGCGGAGGCGCAGACGTGCATGAGTGCGTACGCCTTCGGCGAGTGACCTCGACGAAGCGATGGTGCGGGTGAAGAAGGGATTGCAAGAACGTGCTGCTCGCGGTCGACGGCCGGGACGTGCATGAAGACTCGGGTATCTCGGATGGGTCCTGCCATCGTCGGTTTGACCTATCCGCCCAACATCCGCACCGCCGCCTTGAACCCGGAATCCCGTCCCTCCGCGAACTCCTTCTCCGTGAACACCGGCACCCGCACCTGCGGCGGAATCCCCGTCCCGTCGAACGTGTGGCCCGAGTGGGTCAGGAACTCCTCGTTCGGGAGCCAGGCGGCCATGCCGTTCGGCAGGTGGCGGGTCATGATGTCCGAGAAGACGCCCTGGGTGGGCTCACCGATGCGGATCGTGCGGCCCGGACGGTCGATCAGGGCTTGTGTGAAGGTCTCACCCGCGCTCACCGTCGAACCGCCGGTCAGTACGGCGACCGGGCCCGAGTAGCGGGAAGCCGCCGCCGGTACCACCGTGATCGGTTCCGGGCGAGTGAAGCGACCAGCGTTCCCCGGGTCGTTGCGGGCGCGCTTGGAGTAGGCGAGATACGGCGTGTCCGTCAGACGGGACGTGATGCGCAGACCCATCGCGTCGGATCCGCCGCCGTTGATCCGGACGTCGATGATCAGGCCGCGCAGGTGCCCGGTACGCGCCTTCGTGAAGATAGCGCCCAACGCTTTGTCCAGTTCGGCCAGTTGGGATGCGTACGTGGCGCCCTCGGCCGGCAGGTAGCCGCTGAAGCCCGAGACCCGCAGATAGCCCAGGTGGCTGTCGCCAGGCAGATCCGCGTACGTGATCCGGCCGTTGGCGAAGTCCTGGCGGTGCGGCGCGCCCGCCACGTCGTGCGTCACGATGAACTTCTTCGTCCTGGCGTCCAGTTGGCCGTCGGGTACCTCCGTGCCTGGGCGGCCCTCGCCGAAGATCCGGCCGCCGTCCTGGACCGCGACGTGGGCATCGTGGAGCGGACGCACCATCTTGCTGAAGATGTCGAACAGCTGGGACCTGGTGGTGTCCGCGTGGACCTGCGGGCGGTACTGCTTCCGGACCGCCCGCCAGTCGACGCCCTTGGCTGTGAAGAAGGGGTAGTTCTCCTTGAAAGACTGCCAGAAGACGTCGAAGGAGGTCAGGGGGTCCTTCGGCATCTGCCGGGTGCAGTCCGCCGGAAGGGACCTGATCCGGTGGAGCTGCTTGTGGCCCACCGAACTGGCCGTCGCGACCGACGCGTGGTTCCGGTCCGCGCCCGGCCGCACCGTCAAGAAGTCGCCGTCCACCGCGTACGTCCCCGGACCCGTCTGTCGCGCGGTGTCGCCTTTCAGGCAGCTCACCGCAGTGGTCTGGTACTCCTGGTACCTCCCGTGGTCGACGGCGACGACTGTGCCGTAGCCGTCCATCCGCCACAGGCCGTCCACGGCGCTGGTTCGAGGGGTGGCCGCCAGGGCAGTCGGCGCCGAGGTCCCTCCGGTGAGGGCAAGGGCAAGGGCTGCGGCGGTGCTGATGGCGATACGCACGTTCTGATCTCCCCGTGGTGCAACGGTCCGTATCTGCGTGCCCCACCACCCTGACCGACCCCCACCGCCCTCACCATCCGACACACCCACGTGTCCGGGGTGAGGGAAACCCCCGTATGCGAAGGTCACCGCACCACCCTCAAGGCCCGTGATGCCCGCGCATGCTCACGAGTAATTCCCTTGTCCGGCGGAACAGTTCACACAACCGCGGGCCGATTGGGTACGGATACTCAGACGCCATGGTGGCCGATACGGATGAGGCAAGTGGTGCGGGGTCGTTACGGTACGAGTGCACGGTGTGATCGTGTGTTCGCATCCGCTCGGTGGTGAGCCAAGTGAGACGGGGAGGAAGTACGCGTGGCCTGGGAGGAGTGGGACCAGCTCAAAACCGCGGCGGCTGAACGAAGTTCTGCCCGGATGCAGCTCAACCACGTGCCGATGGATCCGGGTGGTTCCGGCGGTGAACTGGTGTCGAACCGACGCGCCTGGACCAAGGCTGGCGAGGACGTCGGTTCGCTCCGTGCGGACATCGGAAAAGCGTTCGGGAAGCTGGCGGACGGGCAGAAAGGCCTCGGTGAAGAATCCGGCTGTCTCACCGCAGCGGCGCTGAAGGACGTCTACGACTCGTGGGAGACCTACGTCAAGAACGTCAGCGCGCGGTGCGAGAGGTTCTCGGACGTGCTTGAGAAGGCGGGTGACGAGCAGCTGAAGACCGACGAGGCGGTCGAGCTCGAGATCGGCAATGTGGAGGCCGCGTACGCGGACACTCCGGCTGTCGGCGGCCAGGAGAAGGGGCGGTAGCGAGTCGTCATGGATCTCGCGACACTCAAAGCCCTCGAGTCGGCCGAGTACGCGGAGGCGGCCGACGGATACCGCAGCACTTCGGACATGGCGAGCGCGGTCAAGGACCGCATCGAGAACCAGATCGCCGTAGCCATGAGGAACTCCCTTAAGGGCGAGGCCGCGACCGCGGCGGTCAAGGAGCTCACGGAGCTGGGCAAGAACTTCCACTACATCCAGGTTGAGTGCGGTCTTCTCAGTACGGCGCTCGAGGCGTTCTCGTACGAGGTGGGAGCGGCCAAGGCGAAGCTCGACGCCGCGCTTGACGGCGCTGCGGCGGTGCAGCTCACGGTGAACTCCGACGGCTCCGTCACTTATCCGCCAGGTGGGCAGAAGGGCGCGGACGGCAAGATCCCCGACGGCGGTACGGTGAGCGGCCTCACGGACGGTACGGCCTCCGCGGTGGGGCGTCAGGCGGCGAACTTCGACCCCAATCCACATCACCGTCTTGCGCAGGACTACGCGGACCAGATCGCCAGTGCCCTCAAAGAAGCCACGGAGGCGGACGAGAAGTGGGCCCCGAAGCTGGCGGCGTTGAAGGCCGACGACGATCTGACCGTGTCCGACAAGGACTGGGTCGACGCGTCCTCCGACACGAGTGGTGTGCGGGAAGCGGGCAGGAAGTATCTCGACTCTCTGCCCCAGCGACCCAAGGACGGCAGTCCCGAGGACAACGCGGAGTGGTGGAAGGGGCTCACAGCGGAGGAGCGGGCGGCGTGGCTGTCCGTTGACCCCAAGGCAGTGGGAGAACTCAACGGACTGCCGTCCGCGGTCCGCGACGAGGCCAACCGTGTGGTGTTCGACGAGACACGGGCGAGGCTCCGGTTGGAACTGGACTCGATCCCGAATCCTCCCGCCGACGAGTGGACGTGGATCAACTCCGGCCCGACCCCATCAAAGGTGCACACCGATGCGTGGATGGACTGGTACAGGCAGTACGGCGACCGCCAGGAGCAGTTGAGGCAGACGCTCAGCGGCATGGGCTACATCCAGGACCGTTTCGACCGGACCGGCGAAGGGGGACTGCCCGAGGCATACCTGCTCGGCTTCGACCCCGTGGGGCTGGGCGACGGAAAGGTCATCATCGCCAACGGAAATCCGGATCTCGCCGACCACGTGGCCGTGTATGTCCCCGGTACCTTCGCCGGTCTCGAAAAGATCGGGGAGGGAGGCTCCCATGGGGACCTCGGTCGTGGGGAGACCCTGTGGGCGGAGAGCGCCAAGCTTGCGCCGGGCCAGAACGTGTCCACCATCACATGGCTCGACTACAACGCTCCGGACAGCATCGTTCCGCAGGCGACCAACGCCAAGTACGCAGAGGAGGGAGGCCCGCGTCTGTACGACTTCCTCCAGGGAAACTGGGCAGCCCATGAAGAAGCATCCGGAAACGCCGCCCACACCACGGTCCTCGGGCACAGCTACGGGAGCACGGTCGTCGGGGTCTCCGCCCAGTCCGGGAAGTGGAGCGACTCCGAGGCCGTCGACGACTACATGTTCGCGGGGAGTCCTGGTGTTGAGGCGGATCATGCGGCTGACCTGGGCATCGGTGCAGATCATGTCTGGGCGATGGGCGCACCTGGTAACGACGAGATCGTGCGTCAGGGCGGTCGTCTGATGGGGCTCGGTGACGAGCTGACCATTCCCACCGATGACTCGTTCGGCGGGAACGTGATGAAGAGTGACTCGGCCGATCACGGCGGATTCTGGGACACCGACGGCCAGCAGGCGTCGCTCAGCCTGGAGAACCAGGCTCGGGTGATCACAGGAAGGTACGGAGATGTCGTTCTGGAGGACTGAGCGTCCCCAGCCCCGCAGGGAAGTTACCGCCCGTAGGGGACTGCCCCCAGGAGTGGGTTCACTGCTCGCCACGTCCGCCCTCGTGTTGGCAACAGGCTGTTCGTCTTCTTCTCAGGGGAGTGAGAACTCTTTGGGCTACGAGCCGAAGTCCCGGTCGACCGAGACGGTCAAGGGGGAGATCTCGAAGCTGTCCAGCCGGATCTTCGATGTCATGGCCATCAAGAGCAAGGTCACCGAGCCGGGGCCGAACGTTCAGCCTTGTGAGTCCAGTGACGGTGACGCGGGGAAGCTGTACCGGGTTCGGCACCCCTGGTCAGCCTACGGCGTGGGGAACGAGGTCATGGGGAAGGGCATGGCCAATCTGCGCCAGGAACTGCCCCGGCAGGGCTGGAAGATCGAGAAGGTTGGGGACGACGGAAGCAAGAACAAGAACATGCAGATCCTGGCTGTCCATGAGAAGACGCTGAGCCAGGCCGAGATCACCTGGCTCAAGGGGCTGGACGGCCACGAGCCGCTCATCGAAGTGAACCTCTACTCAAGGTGCTTCCGGTCGGTCGGCGCGTGAACGGCCGTGTGCCCCCGGCCCGGGCGGGGGAGACCGCCCAGGCTGTTTGACCTACGTCACTCCCGGGGTATTCTCTCCGGCTCGATTGGCGGAGGCACTGCCCCATATGGCAGACTGTCCGAGTTGCTCGGTCGAGTGTTGATGCTGCGCGCCTCCCGTCGGGAGGACCGGAAGCGAGTCCCACGGTACTCGTCGTCCCAACTGCCTCACGGCAGCGCTGGGACGGACGTACGGGAATCTTTCGGGAAGTGTCAGTGCGGCGCCGGCCAGGCACCCGGTGGGCTTCTTCGCCCTCGGCTTGCGGTTCCGGAAGGGCCGTGCTTTCCCAGTAGGGAAGTTCCGTGTATGGGACTTCTGTGTCGGTGAGAGCGCGACACACCCGACCGCGTGGGTCGGAGGAATCGAAGAGAGCAGAAGGACTTACCGGGGTGCAGAGCGTTACTAGAGACAGGACTACTGAGTAGCCATGGCGGGACAGAAGATCCGCATCCGGCTCAAGGCCTACGACCACGAGGTCATCGATTCCTCGGCGAAGAAGATCGTCGAGACGGTGACGCGCACTGGTGCGTCGGTCGCGGGCCCGGTGCCGCTGCCCACTGAGAAGAACGTGTACTGCGTCATCAAGTCGCCGCACAAGTACAAGGACTCGCGCGAGCACTTCGAGATGCGCACGCACAAGCGCCTGATCGACATCCTCGACCCCACCCCCAAGACCGTTGACTCTCTGATGCGACTCGACCTCCCGGCCGGTGTCGACATCGAGATCAAGCTCTAGGGGCCGGTGAGCTGAAGATGGCTAAGCAGATCAAGGGCATCCTGGGCGAGAAGCTCGGCATGACGCAGGTGTGGGACGAGAACAACCGTGTTGTTCCGGTCACCGTCGTCAAGGCCGGCCCGAACGTCGTGACCCAGGTCCGTACGAACGACAGTGACGGCTAC
This sequence comes from Streptomyces sp. NBC_00986, assembly GCF_045162565.1. Lineage (NCBI taxonomy): Bacteria > Bacillati > Actinomycetota > Actinomycetes > Kitasatosporales > Streptomycetaceae > Streptomyces > Streptomyces sp. NBC_00986. Next base: position 5,178,510 of record NZ_CP108733.1, on the reverse strand, counting down.
GAGTCGGTCCAGATCGCCTTCGGCGAGATCGACCCGCGCAAGGTGAACAAGCCCCTCAAGGGCCACTTCGCCAAGGCCGATGTCACGCCGCGTCGCCACCTCGTCGAGATCCGCACCGCGGGCGCCTCCGAGTACACGCTCGGCCAGGAGATCACCGCTGAGGTGTTCGAGGCCGGCGTCAAGGTCGACGTGACCGGCAAGAGCAAGGGCAAGGGCTTCGCCGGTGTCATGAAGCGCCACAACTTCCGTGGCCTCGGCGCCGGCCACGGTGTCCAGCGCAAGCACCGCTCTCCCGGCTCCATCGGTGGCTGTGCCACCCCGGGCCGTGTGTTCAAGGGCGTCCGCATGGCGGGCCGCATGGGCAACGAGCGGGTCACCACCCAGAACCTGACCGTTCACGCTGTTGACGCGGAGAAGGGACTGCTCCTCATCAAGGGAGCCATCCCCGGTCCGAACGGCGGCCTCGTCCTGGTCCGTACCGCCGCCAAGGGGGCCTGAGGACACTATGAGCACCATTGACATTCAGTCGCCCTCCGGCGACAACGCCGGGACCGTTGAGCTCCCGGCCGAGATCTTCGACGTAGAGAAGATCAGCATTCCGCTGCTTCACCAGGTCGTCGTCGCACAGCTGGCCGCCGCCCGTCAGGGCACGCACAAGGTCAAGCGTCGTGGCGAGGTCCGCGGTGGTGGTAAGAAGCCGTACCGCCAGAAGGGCACCGGCCGCGCCCGTCAGGGTTCGACCCGCGCCCCGCAGTTCGCCGGCGGTGGTGTCGTGCACGGCCCGACGCCGCGCGACTACTCGCAGCGGACCCCGAAGAAGATGAAGGCCGCGGCCCTGCGCCACGCCCTCACCGACCGGGCCCGCAACGCTCGCATCCACGTCATCACCGGCGTGATCGAGGGCGAGACCCCCTCCACCAAGGCCGCCAAGAGCTTCCTCGGCAAGGTCAGCGAGCGCAAGAACGTGCTCCTGGTCATCGAGCGCTCCGACGAGGCCGCGCTGCTTTCCGCGCGCAACCTGCCCCAGGTCCACATCCTGGAGCCGGGCCAGCTGAACACGTACGACGTTCTCGTCTCGGACGACGTGGTCTTCACCCAGGCCGCTTTCGAGTCCTTCGTGTCTGGCCCCCAGGCCGCTGACACCGAAGGGAGCGAAGCCTGATGGCTACGCGTCACCCGAGCATCGCCTCCAAGGCCGCCAAGGCCAAGAAGGTCGCGCGCATCGCCAAGGCGAAGCGCCACGAGACCGAGGGCAAGAACACTGTCGAGACGCCGATCAGCAAGTCGTTCACGGACCCCCGTGACGTGCTGCTGAAGCCGGTCGTCTCGGAGAAGAGCTACGCGCTCCTCGACGAGGGCAAGTACACCTTCATCGTGGCCCCGGGCGCCAACAAGACCCAGATCAAGCAGGCCGTCCAGGCGGTCTTCTCGGTCAAGGTCACCGGGGTCAACACGATCAACCGCCAGGGCAAGCGCAAGCGCACCAAGACCGGTTTCGGTCAGCGCGCGGGCTCCAAGCGCGCGATCGTGACCCTCGCTGAGGGCGACCGTATCGACATCTTCGGCGGTCCGGCCGCGTAAGCGGGTCGGATCGTCCGATATCGGACGAGGACTGAGAAATGGGAATCCGCAAGTACAAGCCGACTACGCCGGGCCGCCGTGGCTCCAGCGTCGCCGACTTCGTCGAGGTCACGCGGTCCACGCCGGAGAAGTCGCTGGTTCGCCCGCTGCACAGCAAGGGCGGCCGTAACAATTCCGGTCGTGTGACCGTTCGCCACCAGGGTGGCGGACACAAGCGCGCCTACCGCGTCATCGACTTCCGTCGCCATGACAAGGACGGCGTGCCGGCGAAGGTCGCGCACATCGAGTACGACCCCAACCGCACCGCGCGCATCGCGCTGCTGCACTACGCGGACGGCGAGAAGCGCTACATCCTCGCCCCGCGCAACCTGCAGCAGGGCGACCGTGTGGAGAACGGTCCCGGGGCCGACATCAAGCCGGGCAACAACCTGGCGCTCCGCAACATCCCGGTCGGTACCACGATCCACGCGATCGAGCTCCGTCCCGGTGGCGGCGCCAAGTTCGCCCGCTCCGCCGGTGCCTCCGTGCAGCTGCTGGCGAAGGAGGGCACGATGGCCCACCTTCGTATGCCCTCCGGTGAGATCCGCCTGGTCGACCAGCGCTGCCGCGCCACGGTCGGCGAGGTCGGCAACGCCGAGCAGAGCAACATCAACTGGGGCAAGGCAGGCCGCAAGCGCTGGCTGGGCGTCCGCCCGTCCGTCCGCGGTGTTGCGATGAACCCGGTCGACCACCCGCACGGTGGTGGTGAGGGCAAGACCTCCGGTGGTCGCCACCCGGTCAGCCCGTGGGGTCAGAAGGAGGGTCGTACTCGCTCGCCGAAGAAGGCATCGAGCAAGTACATCGTCCGCCGCCGCAAGACGAACAAGAAGCGCTAGGAGCGGGTTTAGATGCCGCGCAGTCTCAAGAAGGGGCCCTTCGTCGACGGCCACCTCATCAAGAAGGTGGACGTACAGAACGAGGCCGGCTCCAAGAACGTCATCAAGACCTGGTCCCGCCGCTCGATGATCGTCCCGGCCATGCTCGGCCACACGATCGCGGTGCACAACGGCAAGACCCACATCCCGGTGTTTGTCACCGAGTCGATGGTCGGCCACAAGCTCGGCGAGTTCTCGCCGACGCGCACCTTCCGGGGTCACGTCAAGGACGACCGGAAGTCGAAGCGCCGCTAGCGCGGGGCGACCGACCATGACAAACACTGAAGGGACAACCATGGAAGCCAGGGCCCAGGCGCGGTACATCCGCGTCACGCCCATGAAGGCCCGCCGCGTGGTGGACCTCATCCGTGGCATGGACGCCACGGAGGCTCAGGCGGTCCTGCGTTTCGCCCCGCAGGCCGCGAGCGTGCCGGTCGGCAAGGTGCTTGACAGCGCCATTGCCAACGCCGCACACAACTACGACCACACCGACGCCGGCAGCCTCGTCATTTCCGAGGCGTACGTCGACGAGGGTCCGACCCTGAAGCGGTTCCGGCCGCGTGCCCAGGGCCGCGCCTACCGGATCCGCAAGCGGACCAGCCACATCACCGTGGTCGTCAGCAGCAAGGAAGGAACCCGGTAATGGGCCAGAAGGTTAACCCGCACGGGTTCCGGCTCGGCATCACCACGGACTTCAAGTCCCGGTGGTACGCCGACAAGCTGTACAAGGACTACGTCAAGGAAGACGTCGCCATCCGTCGGATGATGACGTCCGGCATGGAGCGCGCCGGCATCTCGAAGGTTGAGATCGAGCGCACCCGTGACCGCGTGCGTGTGGACATCCACACCGCTCGTCCGGGCATCGTCATCGGCCGCCGTGGCGCCGAGGCCGACCGCATCCGCGGCGACCTCGAGAAGCTCACGGGCAAGCAGGTCCAGCTGAACATCCTCGAGGTCAAGAACCCCGAGACGGATGCCCAGCTGGTCGCGCAGGCCGTCGCCGAGCAGCTCTCCTCCCGCGTCTCCTTCCGTCGCGCCATGCGTAAGAGCATGCAGTCGGCGATGAAGGCCGGCGCCAAGGGCATCAAGATCCAGTGCGGTGGCCGCCTCGGCGGCGCCGAGATGTCCCGCTCGGAGTTCTACCGCGAGGGCCGCGTGCCCCTGCACACGCTCCGCGCGAACGTGGACTACGGCTTCTTCGAGGCCAAGACGACCTTCGGCCGTATCGGTGTGAAGGTCTGGATCTACAAGGGCGACGTCAAGAACATCGCCGAGGTCCGCGCCGAGAACGCCGCTGCCCGTGCGGGTAACCGCCCGGCTCGCGGTGGCGGCCCGGGCGGCGACCGCCCGGCCCGCGGCGGTGGCCGCGGTGGCGAGCGTGGCGGCCGCGGCCGCAAGCCGCAGCAGGCTGCTCCCGCTGCCGAGGCCCCCAAGGCCGAGGCTCCGGCGGCTGCCGCTCCGGTCGAGGCTGCGCCCTCTTCTACCGGTGGAACGGAGGCCTGACCGAAATGCTGATCCCCCGTAGGGTCAAGCACCGCAAGCAGCACCACCCCAAGCGTCGTGGTCAGGCCAAGGGCGGTACGCAGGTTTCGTTCGGCGAGTACGGCATTCAGGCCCTCACGCCGGCGTACGTGACGAACCGCCAGATCGAGGCCGCCCGTATCGCGATGACCCGCCACATCAAGCGTGGCGGCAAGGTCTGGATCAACATCTACCCGGACCGCCCGCTCACGAAGAAGCCTGCCGAGACCCGCATGGGTTCCGGTAAGGGTTCTCCCGAGTGGTGGATCGCGAACGTGCACCCGGGCCGGGTCATGTTCGAGCTGTCCTACCCCAACGAGAAGATCGCCCGTGAGGCCCTCACTCGCGCAGCGCACAAGCTGCCGATGAAGTGCCGGATCGTCAAGCGCGAGGCAGGTGAAGCGTGATGTCGGCCGGTACCAAGGCGTCCGAGCTGCGCGAACTGGGTGACGAGGAGCTTCTCAACAAGCTCCGCGAAGCCAAGGAAGAGCTGTTCAACCTCCGCTTCCAGGCGGCGACCGGTCAGCTCGAGAACCACGGTCGGCTCAAGGCCGTCCGGAAGGACATCGCGCGGATCTACACCCTGATGCGTGAGCGCGAGCTGGGCATCGAGACGGTGGAGAGCGCCTGATGAGCGAGAGCAACGTGACTGAAGAGCAGACCGCGAGCCGCGGCTTCCGCAAGACCCGTGAGGGTCTCGTCGTCAGCGACAAGATGGACAAGACCGTCGTCGTCGCCGTCGAGGACCGTGTGAAGCACGCGCTGTACGGCAAGGTCATCCGCCGTACGAACAAGCTCAAGGCCCACGACGAGCAGAACGCCGCAGGCGTCGGCGACCGCGTCCTCCTCATGGAGACGCGTCCGCTGTCCTCGACGAAGCGCTGGCGCATCGTCGAGATCCTCGAGAAGGCCAAGTAATTCCTGCGGGGCTAACCCCGCAGGACAGTTCCGCCAGGCTCGGGGCGGGTGTGTGAGTTGCGCACCCGCCCCGGGAACCGGCAGACAAACAGGAGATAGACGTGATCCAGCAGGAGTCGCGACTGCGCGTCGCCGACAACACTGGTGCGAAGGAAATCCTTTGCATCCGTGTGCTCGGTGGCTCCGGTCGCCGCTACGCGGGCATCGGTGACGTCATCGTCGCCACCGTCAAGGACGCGATCCCCGGTGGCAACGTGAAGAAGGGTGACGTCGTCAAGGCCGTCATCGTTCGCACCGTCAAGGAGCGCCGCCGTCCGGACGGCTCGTACATCCGCTTCGACGAGAACGCCGCCGTCATTCTGAAGAACGACGGCGACCCTCGCGGCACCCGCATCTTCGGCCCGGTCGGGCGCGAGCTGCGCGAGAAGAAGTTCATGAAGATCATCTCGCTGGCTCCGGAGGTGCTGTAAGCATGAAGATCAAGAAGGGTGACACGGTTCAGGTCATCACCGGCAAGGACAAGGGCAAGCAGGGCAAGGTCATTGCGGCCTACCCCCGCGAGGACCGCGTCCTGGTCGAGGGTGTCAACCGGGTCAAGAAGCACACCAAGGCCGGCCCCACCGCCAAGGGTTCGCAGGCCGGCGGCATCGTCACGACCGAGGCGCCCGTCCACGTCTCCAACGTCCAGCTGGTCGTTGAGAAGGACGGCAACAAGGTCGTCACGCGTGTCGGCTACCGCTTCGACGACGAGGGCAACAAGGTTCGCGTTGCCAAGCGGACGGGTGAGGACATCTGATGACTACCACCACCAGCCCGCGTCTCAAGACGAAGTACCGCGAGGAGATCGCGGGCAAGCTGCGTGAGGAGTTCTCCTACGAGAACGTCATGCAGATCCCCGGCCTCGTCAAGATCGTGGTGAACATGGGTGTCGGCGACGCCGCCCGTGACTCCAAGCTCATGGACGGTGCCGTCCGTGACCTGACCACGATCACCGGTCAGAAGCCGGCCATCACCAAGGCCCGCAAGTCCATCGCGCAGTTCAAGCTGCGCGAGGGTCAGCCGATCGGTGCCCACGTCACGCTCCGTGGCGACCGCATGTGGGAGTTCCTGGACCGCACCCTGTCGCTCGCGCTTCCGCGCATCCGCGACTTCCGCGGTCTGTCTCCCAAGCAGTTCGACGGTCGTGGCAACTACACCTTCGGTCTCACCGAGCAGGTCATGTTCCACGAGATCGACCAGGACAAGATCGACCGCGTCCGGGGTATGGACATCACCGTGGTGACCACGGCGACCAACGACGCCGAAGGCCGTGCCCTTCTCCGTCACCTCGGCTTCCCCTTCAAGGAGGCGTAAGCGAGATGGCGAAGAAGGCTCTGATTGCCAAGGCTGCTCGTAAGCCCAAGTTCGGTGTGCGTGGCTACACCCGCTGCCAGCGCTGCGGCCGCCCGCACTCCGTGTACCGCAAGTTCGGCCTCTGCCGCGTGTGCCTTCGTGAGATGGCTCACCGTGGCGAGCTGCCGGGCGTGACCAAGAGCTCCTGGTAGTCCGGTACTTCCGGACTCCCGAAGCTCTCGGTAAGCAAAGGGCACGGTCAGGTGCCCACCCCTCCATGGCTTAGGCTAGGAGGGTTGGGCGCCTGATTGCCGCCCATACGACTTACTACGCCGTAGGTCCACCGCACCGCACCCGCCTCGTCTCGGATCGAGGAGAGGGATGGGCACCTGGAAACCCCGGCGAGAGAGGCCGAAGGCCAATTCATGACCATGACTGATCCGATCGCAGACATGCTTACGCGTCTGCGGAACGCGAACTCGGCATACCACGACTCAGTGACGATGCCGGCATCGAAGATCAAGTCGCACATCGCGGAGATCCTCCAGCAGGAGGGCTTCATCACGGGCTGGAAGGTCGAGGACGCCGAGGTCGGCAAGAACCTCGTTCTCGAGCTGAAGTTCGGCCCGAACCGTGAGCGCTCCATCGCGGGCATCAAGCGGATCTCCAAGCCCGGTCTCCGGGTGTACGCGAAGTCCACCTCCCTGCCCAAGGTGCTCGGTGGCCTCGGCGTGGCGATCATCTCCACGTCGCACGGTCTCCTCACCGACAAGCAGGCCGGCAAGAAGGGCGTAGGCGGAGAAGTTCTCGCCTACGTCTGGTAGCGGAAAGGAATCGGAAGAAGCTATGTCGCGTATTGGCAAGCTCCCCATCACGGTTCCCGCCGGCGTGGACGTCACCATCGACGGCCGTACGGTCTCGGTCAAGGGCCCCAAGGGCTCGCTGACCCACACCGTCGCAGCGCCGATCGACATCGCCAAGGGTGAGGACGGCGTGCTCAGCGTCACCCGCCCCAACGACGAGCGTCAGAACAAGGCCCTGCACGGCCTGTCCCGCACGCTGGTGGCGAACATGATCACCGGCGTGACCGAGGGTTACGTGAAGAAGCTCGAAATCAGTGGTGTCGGTTACCGCGTTGCGGCCAAGGGCTCGAACCTCGAGTTCGCGCTCGGCTACAGCCACTCGATCACCGTCGAGGCGCCCGAGGGCATCTCGTTCAAGGTCGAGAACCCGACGCACTTCTCGGTCGAGGGCATCGACAAGCAGAAGGTCGGCGAGGTTGCGGCGAACATCCGCAAGCTGCGCAAGCCCGACCCGTACAAGGCCAAGGGCGTCAAGTACGAGGGCGAAGTCATCCGGCGCAAGGTCGGAAAGGCGGGTAAGTAAGCCATGGCATACGGTACGAAGATCGCTAAGGGCGACGCTTACAAGCGTGCTGCCATCAAGCGTCGTCACATCCGCATCCGGAAGCACATTTCCGGTACGGCTGAGCGTCCGCGCCTGGTCGTGACCCGCTCCAACCGCCACATCGTGGCCCAGGTCATCGACGACATCAAGGGTCACACCCTGGCGTCGGCGTCGACCCTGGACACCTCGATCCGCGGCGGCGAGAGCGACAAGTCCGCGCAGGCCAAGTCGGTCGGCGCCCTGGTCGCCGAGCGCGCCAAGGCCGCCGGTGTCGAGGCTGTCGTATTCGACCGCGGTGGCAATCAGTACGCGGGGCGCATCGCCGCCCTGGCGGACGCCGCCCGCGAAGCCGGACTGAAGTTCTAGTCGCTTCCGTAGCTAGCGGAAAGAGAGAGGTAATCCAATGGCTGGACCCCAGCGCCGTGGAAGCGGTGCCGGTGGCGGCGAGCGGCGGGACCGGAAGGGCCGTGACGGCGGCGCTGCTGCCGCCGAGAAGACCGCGTACGTTGAGCGCGTAGTCGCGATCAACCGCGTCGCCAAGGTTGTCAAGGGTGGTCGTCGCTTCAGCTTCACCGCGCTCGTCGTGGTGGGCGACGGTGACGGCACCGTCGGTGTCGGTTACGGCAAGGCCAAGGAGGTGCCGGCCGCGATCGCCAAGGGTGTTGAAGAGGCCAAGAAGCACTTCTTCAAGGTCCCCCGTATCCAGGGCACCATCCCGCACCCGATCACGGGCGAGAAGGCCGCGGGCGTCGTCCTGCTCAAGCCTGCTTCCCCCGGTACCGGCGTTATCGCCGGTGGCCCGGTGCGTGCAGTGCTCGAGTGCGCCGGCGTTCACGACATCCTGTCGAAGTCGCTCGGCTCGTCCAACGCGATCAACATCGTGCACGCGACCGTGGCGGCCCTCAAGGGCCTGCAGCGTCCCGAGGAGATCGCGGCCCGCCGCGGTCTGCCCCTCGAGGACGTCGCCCCCGCGGCTCTCCTTCGTGCACGTGCCGGGGCGGGTGCGTAATGGCTCGCCTCAAGGTCACGCAGACGAAGTCGTACATCGGCAGCAAGCAGAACCACCGTGACACGCTGCGGTCGCTTGGTCTCAAGGGGATCAACACCGTGGTCGTCAAGGAGGACCGCCCCGAGTTCCGCGGAATGGTGCACACCGTCCGCCACCTCGTGACGGTTGAGGAGGTCGACTGATCATGGCGGAGAACAACCCGCTCAAGATCCACAACCTCCGTCCCGCCCCGGGCGCCAAGACCGCCAAGACCCGTGTGGGTCGTGGTGAGGCGTCGAAGGGTAAGACGGCCGGTCGTGGAACCAAGGGTACGAAGGCCCGTTACCAGGTTCCGGAGCGCTTCGAGGGTGGCCAGATGCCCCTCCACATGCGTCTCCCGAAGCTGAAGGGTTTCCGTAACCCGTTCAAGACCGAGTTCCAGGTCGTGAACCTCGACAAGCTGGGCGCGCTGTACCCCGAGGGTGGCGAGGTCACCGTTGAGGGTCTCGTCGCCAAGGGTGCCGTTCGCAAGAACAGCCTCGTCAAGGTGCTCGGCCAGGGCGAGATCTCCGTGGCGCTGCAGGTTTCGGTTGACGCCGTCTCCGGCTCCGCCAAGGAGAAGATCACTGCCGCGGGCGGTACGGTCACCGAGCTCGTCTGATATTTCGGACCGAGCCTGACCAACGTCAGCATCGGCGGCCGGGGTTGGCCCTCTCGCGAGGGTCAGCCCCGGCCGTTTTTTCAGCAGTCGTGACTCATGGGACGTTCGATCGGTATCCCCTAGGGGCGTCGATGTAGGTAGGCTGTGCGGCTGGTACCCAGCGTCGTCTTGGCATGCCGTAATCTCGTTCCACAGGCCATCAACCACACTTAGTCGTCACCTCACGCGCGCACACGCGGGGGTCGCAGGAGGCACCGTGCTCACCGCGTTCGCCCGGGCGTTCAGGACACCCGACCTGCGCAAGAAGCTGCTCTTCACGCTCGCCATCATCGTGGTGTATCGCGTCGGTACGCACATCCCGATCCCGGGCGTCGATTACAAGAGCGTCCAGACCTGTATCGACGTCTCGAACGGAAACCAGGGTCTGTTCGGTCTGGTCAACATGTTCAGCGGTGGCGCGCTGCTCCAGATCACGATCTTCGCGCTCGGCATCATGCCGTACATCACGGCGAGCATCATTCTGCAGCTGCTGACCGTGGTGATCCCGCGCCTGGAAGCCCTCAAGAAGGAGGGGCAGGCCGGCACGGCGAAGATCACGCAGTACACGCGTTATCTGACCGTGGCGCTCGCCATCCTCCAGGGCACCGGTCTGGTGGCCACCGCCCGCAGCGGCGCCCTCTTCTCGGGCTGCCCGACGGCGAATCAGATCGTCCCGGACCAGTCGATCTTCACCACCATCACCATGGTCGTCTGCATGACCGCCGGTACCTGCGTCGTGATGTGGCTCGGCGAGCTCATCACCGACCGCGGCATCGGCAACGGCATGTCGATCCTCATGTTCATCTCGATCGCCGCGACCTTCCCGTCCGCTCTGTGGGCCATCAAGAAGCAGGGCACGCTGGCCGGCGGCTGGATCGAGTTCGGCACCGTCATCCTCGTCGGCCTGGTGATGGTCGGCCTCGTGGTCTTCGTCGAGCAGGCCCAGCGCAGGATCCCGGTCCAGTACGCGAAGCGCATGATCGGCCGCCGTTCCTACGGCGGCACGTCGACCTACATCCCGCTGAAGGTCAATCAGGCCGGTGTGATTCCGGTCATCTTCGCGTCGTCGCTGCTCTACATCCCGGCTCTGGTCGCTCAGTTCTCCGGCAGCACGTCCGGCTGGAAGACCTGGATCGAGACCAACCTGACCAAGGGTGACCACCCGATCTACCTGGTCAGCTACTTCCTGCTGATCGTTTTCTTCGCGTTCTTCTACGTGGCGATCTCGTTCAACCCCGAGGAAGTCGCGGACAACATGAAGAAGTATGGTGGCTTCATCCCGGGCATCCGGGCTGGCCGGCCCACCGCTGAGTACCTGAGTTACGTACTCAACCGGATCACCTGGCCGGGTTCGCTGTATCTGGGTCTGATCGCTCTCGTACCGACGATGGCGTTGGTCGGTTTCAACGCAAGCGGCAACTTCCCGTTCGGCGGGACCAGCATCCTGATCATCGTGGGTGTCGGTCTCGAGACGGTGAAGCAGATCGAGAGCCAGCTCCAGCAGCGCAATTACGAAGGGTTCCTCCGCTGATGCGAATCGTCCTCGTCGGGCCGCCGGGTGCCGGTAAGGGAACGCAGGCTGTGCGCCTCGCCAAGACGCTGCACATCCCGCACATCTCCACGGGCGACCTCTTCCGTGCCAACATCAGTCAGGCCACGGAACTCGGCAAACTGGCGAAGTCCTACATGGACGCGGGCAACCTGGTCCCGGACGAGGTCACCATCGCGATGGCCAAGGACCGCATGGAGCAGCCGGACGCCGTCAACGGCTTTCTGCTGGACGGGTTCCCGCGCAATGTGTCGCAGGCCGAGGCGCTGGATGAGCTGCTGAAGACCGAGGGCATCAAGCTGGACGCGGTCCTCGACCTGGAGGTCTCCGAGGACGAGGTGGTCAAGCGCATCGCCGGCCGCCGCATCTGCCGTAAGGACTCCAGTCACGTCTTCCACGTGACGTACAGCCCGCCGAAGCAGGACGGCGTGTGTGACGTCTGCGGCGGCGAGCTGTACCAGCGCGACGACGACTCCGAGGACACGGTCCGCACCCGCCTGGAGGTCTACCACACGCAGACCGAGCCGATCATCGACTACTACAAGGCCCAGGGCCTGGTGGTCACGATCTCCTCGCTCGGTCCGGTGGAAGAGATCACGCAGCGGGCGCTGGACGCGCTGCAGCGCGAGGACGAGAGCGCGAAGTAGTCATCAAGCAGATCCGGCCGCGGTGCCCGCAGGGGCGCCGCGGTCGTACTGTTGTGTACAGCTGTTTTGGTACGGCCTTTGTGTACGGCCATTCCTTTGTGTCGCGGAAGACGGAGAGCGCAGGCCCCCATGGTGCAGATCAAGACCCCCGAGCAGATCGCCAAGATGCGCGAGGCGGGGCTGGTCGTCGCCGCGATCCACGCGGCCACGCGTGAGGCCGCGGTGCCCGGCGCCAGCACGAAGGATCTGGACGAGGTCGCCCGCAAGGTCCTCGCCGACCACAACGCGAAGCCGAACTTCCTCGGCTACGGCGGCTTCCCCGCGACGATCTGCACCTCGGTGAACGAGGTCGTCGTCCACGGCATCCCCTCCGACGAGGTCGTCCTGAAGGACGGCGACATCATCTCCATCGACTGCGGCGCGATCATCGACGGCTGGCACGGGGACGCGGCGTACACCGCGTTCGTGGGCTCGGGGCACTCCCCGGAGCTGCTTGAGCTGTCCCGCGTGACCGAGGGGTCGATGTGGGCCGGGATCGCCGCGATGAAGCTCGGTAACCGGCTCGTGGACATCTCCCGGGCGATCGAGACGTACATCCGGCGGCAGCCGAAGCCGGGTGGGGGGAAGTACGGGATCGTCGAGGACTACGGCGGTCACGGCATCGGTACCGAGATGCACATGGACCCGCACCTGTTGAACTACGTCGAGAAGCGGCGCGGCAAGGGGCCGAAGCTGGTGCCGGGGTTCTGCCTCGCCATCGAGCCCATGGTGTCCCTGGGTACCCCTAAGACCGAGGTGCTGTCGGATGACTGGACGGTCATCACGACGGACGGGACCTGGTCGTCGCACTGGGAGCACTCGGTTGCCTTGACCGAGGAGGGGCCGCTTGTGCTTACGGCTCCTGATGGTGGTAGGGCGAAGCTGGCCGAGTATGGGATCACGGCTGCGCCGGATCCGCTCGCGTAGTCGTTCGTCCGGCGCGCCGGTGGGGGCTGGTCGCGCAGTTCCCCGCGCCCCTACAAAGACCAAAAGCAGGGCGTCTATGCCCCCTGCGTGCTTAAGGATCTCCATCCTCGGGCATCCTTCCTCGATTCGTCTTTCCGAGTGGCCTGACGTAGACTGACTCGTCGGCTCTCGTGCACCCGCATGTCCGCATGCACCCCGCAAGGGGAACGCACTGAGTCGATCAAGGTAGTCGATTCGAAGGGCGAAGCGTGGCCAAGAAGCAAGGTGCCATCGAGATCGAAGGCACTGTCGTCGAGTCTCTCCCGAACGCCATGTTCAAGGTGGAGCTCCAGAACGGCCACCAGGTCCTGGCACACATCAGCGGCAAGATGCGTATGCACTACATCCGCATCCTCCCTGACGACCGGGTCGTGGTGGAGCTGTCTCCGTACGACCTGACGCGTGGCCGGATCGTCTACCGCTACAAGTAGATCTTGCCCAGGTTCCGCGCAAGCGGCGCCGAAAGCAACTGACCCGGAGAACCTCACCAATGAAGGTCAAGCCGAGCGTCAAGAAGATCTGCGACAAGTGCAGGGTGATCCGCCGTCACGGTCGGGTCATGGTCATCTGCGAGAACCCGCGCCACAAGCAGCGCCAGGGCTGACGCACGACCTTCCCTCTGCATCTTTCGCAGAGTTTCGCGCGACGCGAGCAATACATGTTCATACGCAGGACCCGGGCGTAGTAGGCGCCCGACACCCCCGGCTCGGAGGCTGGGGACCCACGCCGTACCAAGTCTTCGACAGAAGAGGCCGGCGGCTGGGATCCGGTTCTGCGGAAGACCTCCGAAGATCAACTGGAGCCATTGAATGGCACGCGTTTCCGGTGTCGACATCCCGCGCGAAAAGCGCGTGGAGGTCGCCCTCACCTACGTGTTCGGCATTGGTCGGACCCTTTCCCAGCTGACGCTGGCCGAGACCGGCATCGACCCCAACACCCGCGTTCGCGACCTCTCGGAAGAGCAGCTCGTCGCGATTCGTGAGTACGTCGACGCCAACATCAAGACCGAGGGTGACCTCCGTCGCGAGATCCAGGCCGACATCCGCCGCAAGGTGGAGATCGGCTGCTACCAGGGTCTCCGTCACCGTCGTGGTCTGCCCGTTCGCGGTCAGCGCACCAGCACGAACGCTCGTACCCGCAAGGGTCCGCGTCGCGCCATCGCCGGCAAGAAGAAGCCGGGCAAGAAGTAGTCCGCAGCGGACAACGCTTCACCAGCGGTCTTCGCTGTAGGACCGACCACCTCCCCGTAGGAGTAATAGATGCCCCCCAAGGGTCGTCAGGGCGCTGCCAAGAAGGTGCGCCGCAAGGAAAAGAAGAACGTCGCTCACGGCCACGCGCACATCAAGAGCACGTTCAACAACACGATCGTCTCGATCACGGACCCCTCGGGCAACGTGATCTCCTGGGCCTCCGCCGGCCACGTCGGCTTCAAGGGCTCGCGCAAGTCCACCCCCTTCGCCGCGCAGATGGCCGCCGAGTCGGCCGCCCGTCGCGCGCAGGAGCACGGCATGCGCAAGGTTGACGTCTTCGTGAAGGGCCCGGGCTCCGGTCGCGAGACCGCGATCCGCTCCCTCCAGGCCACTGGCCTCGAGGTCGGCTCCATCCAGGACGTCACCCCCACCCCGCACAACGGCTGCCGTCCGCCGAAGCGCCGCCGCGTCTGACGTCGTCTGACGCATGGTTGTCTTGGGTTTCGGGCGGTATGGCACTTCGGTGGCGTGCCGCCCGTACCCTTGCAGTACTCAAGGACATCAAATAGTGGGTGTCCATGACTGAAGGACTCACCTCATGCTGATCGCTCAGCGCCCCTCGTTGACCGAAGAGGTCGTCGACGAATTCCGCTCCCGGTTCGTGATCGAGCCGCTGGAGCCGGGCTTCGGCTACACCCTCGGCAACTCCCTGCGTCGTACGCTCCTCTCCTCGATCCCGGGTGCGGCGGTCACGTCCATCCGGATCGACGGTGTCCTGCACGAGTTCACCACCGTGCCGGGCGTCAAGGAGGACGTCACCGACCTGATCCTCAACATCAAGCAGCTGGTCGTCTCCTCGGAGCACGACGAGCCGGTCGTGATGTACCTGCGCAAGCAGGGTCCGGGTCTGGTCACCGCCGCCGACATCGCGCCCCCGGCCGGTGTCGAGGTGCACAACCCCGATCTCGTCCTCGCCACGCTCAACGGCAAGGGCAAGCTGGAGATGGAGCTCACGGTCGAGCGTGGCCGCGGTTACGTCTCCGCCGTGCAGAACAAGCAGGTGGGCCAGGAGATCGGCCGTATTCCGGTCGACTCCATCTACAGCCCGGTGCTGAAGGTCACGTACAAGGTCGAGGCCACGCGTGTCGAGCAGCGGACCGACTTCGACAAGCTCATCGTCGACGTCGAGACGAAGCAGGCCATGCGGCCGCGCGACGCCATGGCGTCCGCCGGCAAGACCCTGGTCGAGCTGTTCGGTCTCGCCCGCGAGCTGAACATCGACGCCGAGGGCATCGACATGGGCCCGTCCCCGACGGACGCCGCCCTTGCCGCTGATCTCGCCCTGCCGATCGAGGAGCTGGAGCTCACCGTTCGGTCGTACAACTGCCTCAAGCGCGAGGGTATCCACTCCGTGGGTGAGCTCGTGGCTCGTTCCGAGGCCGACCTCCTGGACATCCGCAACTTCGGTGCGAAGTCCATCGACGAGGTCAAGGCGAAGCTGGCCGGCATGGGCCTGGCCCTGAAGGACAGCCCGCCCGGATTCGACCCGACGGCCGCGGCGGACGCGTTTGGCGCGGACGACGACGTGGACGCCGGTTTCGTGGAGACCGAGCAGTACTGATCGATTTTCGGGTGCGGGAGCGCTGTGGCTGGTCGCGCAGTTCCCCGCGCCCCTTCCGGGAGCGCCCCTTCGGGGCTGCTCCCGGATCTCCGACGGGCAATCGCCCGCTCGGACACTGACCTCGGTACCTGATACGGCCGGGGCAGAACCTGAGGAGAAAGACCATGCCGAAGCCCACCAAGGGTGCCCGTCTGGGCGGCAGTGCCGCGCACGAGAAGCTGCTTCTCGCGAACCTCGCGAAGTCGCTCTTCGAGCACGGCCGCATCACCACCACCGAGGCGAAGGCCCGCAAGCTGCGGCCGTACGCCGAGCGTCTGATCACCAAGGGCAAGAAGGGCGACCTTCACAACCGCCGTCAGGTGCTTCAGGTGATCACGGACAAGAGCGTCGTCCACACGCTCTTCACCGAGATCGGCCCGCGCTACGAGAACCGTCCCGGTGGCTACACCCGTATCACCAAGATCGGTAACCGTCGTGGCGACAACGCGCCCATGGCTGTCATCGAGCTCGTTGAGGCGCTGACTGTTGCACAGGCTGCGACGGGTGAGGCCGAGGCCGCCACCAAGCGTGCCGCGAAGGACACCGAGGCTGCGGCTCCGGTTGAGGTCGTTGAGGACGCGAAGCCGGTTGAGGCTGACGAAGAGGCCAAGGACGCGTAACACCGTTTTTCGGCTGCCGGTCCGCTGTGGCTGGTCGCGCAGTTCCCCGCGCCCCTGAAGGGGCGCTTCAGTGGGCCCGTTCCTTCTTGGGACGGGCCCGCTTTTGTGTACCTGAAAGGATCTCGGTGTGAGTGATGACGTAGAGGCCGGGTTCGTGCGCGTACGACTCGATCTCTCCTACGACGGGACCCTGTTCTCCGGGTGGGCCAAGCAGGCCGGGGGGCGGCGGACCGTGCAGGGGGAGGTCGAGGATGCGTTGCGGACGGTGACGCGGTCGGGGGCGGTGGCGTACGACCTGACCGTGGCCGGGCGGACCGATGCCGGGGTGCATGCCCGGGGGCAGGTGGCGCATGTCGATCTGCCGGGGGAGTTGTGGGCGGAGCACCGCGAGAAGCTGCTGAAGCGGCTTGCGGGGCGGTTGCCGAAGGATGTACGGGTGTGGGGCGTGGCGGAGGCTCCTGAGGGCTTCAACGCGCGGTTCGCGGCCCTGTGGCGGCGTTATGTGTACCGGGTGGGGGACCGGCCGGGAGGCGTGGATCCGTTGCTGCGGAACCATGTGCTCTGGCACGACTGGGAGTTGGACGTCGAGGTGATGGACGCCGCTGCCAAGTCCCTTGTGGGGGAGCATGACTTCGCCGCTTATGCGAAGAAGCGTGAGGGCGCTTCGACCGTTCGGGAGATTCTCGACTTCGGGGTGCGGCGGCGGGACGACGGGGTCGTCGAGATCGAAGTGCGGGCCGACGCCTTCTGCCACAACCAAGTGCGGTCCATGGTGGGCGCGTTGGTGTTCGTCGGCGACGGGCACCGGGGCGCAGAGTGGCCGCGGAAGGTGCTGGACGCGGGGGTGCGCGACAGTGCCGTGCATGTCGTACGGCCGCACGGGCTGACCTTGGAGGAGGTCGCCTATCCGGCCGACGAGGGGCTGGCGGAGCGGCAGTTGCTGGCCCGGCGGGTGCGGGGCACTGTGCACTGAGGGGCGGCCGGGTGGGCGCGCCGGGCGCCAACTCCCGGTGGCCCCCCGCCTGTTACTGCGCCGCCGCCGAAGCCTGTGCCGCGCCGCGGGCGTGGATCTGGTCGAAGGCGAACTTGGCGAGGTCGTCGCCGATCGTGAAGACCTTGGTGTCCTTCGCCGTCACGTCAGTGCCGCTGGTGAAGCCGGCGACCGTGAAGTAGGCGTAGCGGCCGTAGGCGTTGGTCGTCGTACGGCAGATCGCGCCGTCGCAGAAGGCCTTGACGCCCTTGCCGGACAGTGACCTGACGGCGCTCTTGGTGTCCGCCTGGGCCTTGGCCTTCGCCGCCTGTGCCTCGGTGTCGAAAAGGGCCACACCGACCGTGACCGCGATGTTGTCCTTGATGTACGAGACCCGCATGAGGCGGGTGCAGCCGTCCGCGGTGAGGATCTTGGGGAGGGTGCCGGAGGCGACCGAGGCGCAGTTCGTGGTGTCGGCCGTCGGGCCCTTCTTGTACACCGTCGAGGCGACCGTCAGCTGGGTGCCCGGGAAGAGGGTCGCGGGGCTGAGCGGTGCCGTGTCCTTCGCCTTGCTGGAGATGAACTCCTCGGGGTCCAGCGGCGGGGGCGCGCTGGTCGGCGCGAAGGACGGCGAGGTGGCGTCGGCGCTCGGCACGGAGGCGCTCGCGGGCAGGTTCGTGGGCTTGCCCGACGCGCTCGTGTCGTCGTTCGCCGACATCACGGCCATGGCGACGGCCGTCCCGACGGCCACCGTCGCGAGCGCGCCGCCGCCTATGAGTAGCAGTCTCTTGCGCCTGTTGCGCGTCTCCGCCTGGTCGGCGAGCGCGGCCCAGTCCGGGGTCTCGTCGTCGACGTTGCCGCCCCACGGCTGCTGCGATTGCGGTTTCCAGGGATCCCACTGGGACTGGGGTCCCCCCTGCCCAAAGCTCATGGGACGCATCCTAGACGGGGCAACGGGCGTACGGGTGCGCCTCAATAAGCCCTGGAGCCACTGACGTTGGGTGTGTCACGGTAAGTATTTCCGCCGTCGCTTTCCGCACTGGTTCCGGTCGCGCCCGCCGCGTTTTGACCCGTCCGGGGCGGCGCGG
Source organism: Streptomyces sp. NBC_00986 (assembly GCF_045162565.1). Taxonomy (NCBI): domain Bacteria; kingdom Bacillati; phylum Actinomycetota; class Actinomycetes; order Kitasatosporales; family Streptomycetaceae; genus Streptomyces; species Streptomyces sp. NBC_00986. Next base: position 5,160,420 of record NZ_CP108733.1, on the reverse strand, counting down.
GTACTCTTACGGTTTGTTATGCGTATCGGCTTGGTCGTTATCAGACGAGAGGCCCTTACGTAGGTTCCCTGGAGCAGTTACCAGTGGGCGGCATACGGGCAGGGTCCCCGGCATTGTCGTCCCCAGCTGCACGATCGCTTCAGTGATGCCATGTGTCAGGCCCTATCCACTGAAGAAGTGAAGGCTACGAAGTGCGTACGTACAGCCCCAAGCCCGGCGATGTGACTCGCCAGTGGCACGTCATCGACGCCCAGGACATCGTCCTCGGCCGTCTGGCTACCACTGCCGCGAACCTCCTCCGCGGCAAGCACAAGCCGACCTATGCCCCGCACATGGACATGGGCGACTTCGTCATCATCATCAACGCCGACAAGGTTCACCTGTCCGGCAACAAGAAGACCCAGAAGCTGGCGTACCGCCACTCCGGTTACCCGGGTGGTCTGCGCTCCGTCCGCTACGACGAGCTGCTGGCGAAGAACCCCGAGAAGGCCGTCGAGAAGGCCATCAAGGGCATGATCCCCAAGAACACCCTGGGCCGTCAGATGATCAGCAAGCTGAAGGTCTACTCGGGCGACCAGCACCCGCACGCTGCCCAGCAGCCGGTGCCGTTCGAGATCACCCAGGTCGCGCAGTAGTTCCGGCCACACACCCCCTAAGACAGAAAAGAATCTGAGGAGAACCGTGGCCGAGACCACCGTTGAGCAGCCGGTCGAAGAGACCGAGACCGAGCTCGTCGACATCGAGAGCTACACCACCGAGTCCGACGTCCCCGTCGAGGGTGAGTACACGTCGGAGTCGCTCGCCGGCCGCTTCGGCGACCCGCAGCCGGCCGCCGGCCTGGGCCGTCGCAAGAACGCCATCGCGCGCGTCCGTATCGTGCCCGGCACCGGCAAGTGGAAGGTCAACGGGCGCACGCTCGAGGACTACTTCCCGAACAAGGTCCACCAGCAGGAAGTCAACGAGCCCTTCAAGGTGCTCGAGCTCGACGGCCGCTACGACGTCATCGCCCGCATCTCGGGTGGCGGCGTCTCCGGTCAGGCCGGTGCCCTGCGCCTCGGCGTGGCCCGCGCGCTGAACGAGGCCGACGTGGACAACAACCGCGCCGCCCTCAAGAAGGCCGGTTACCTCCGTCGCGACGACCGTGCGGTCGAGCGCAAGAAGGCCGGTCTCAAGAAGGCCCGCAAGGCCCCGCAGTACAGCAAGCGCTAAATCGCGCCTGCGGTCTGTACTCCGAACGCCCCGGCGGCACGCCACTCGTGCCGCCGGGGCGTTCGTTTATCACAGCCGGGGGCGTATAACGGCACAAGACGCTCAAAGGCTTGTGTGATCGGATGAACAGGCATCGTATGTCTCGAACGCGGTACTTCGGCGGTGCGGGACTTTCATCGGTGCGGGACTTTCAGCTTTGCAGGACTTCGGCCTTGCAGGACTTTCGCCTTCCTCAGGAGGACAAGTGGGACGACTCTTCGGCACGGACGGCGTGCGCGGTGTCGCCAACGCGGATCTGACGGCCGAGATGGCCCTCGGACTCTCCGTCGCGGCGGCGCATGTACTCGCCGAGGCGGGTACCTTCGCGGGCCACCGGGCGACGGCCGTGGTCGGGCGGGACCCGCGCGCGTCCGGGGAGTTCCTGGAGGCCGCGGTGGTCGCGGGCCTGGCCAGCGCCGGCGTGGACGTGCTGCTCGTCGGCGTGCTGCCCACCCCCGCGGTGGCGTATCTCACCGGCGTGCTGGGCGCCGACCTCGGCGTGATGCTCTCCGCGAGCCACAACGCCATGCCGGACAACGGCGTGAAGTTCCTCGCCCGCGGCGGGCACAAGCTCGACGACGAGCTGGAGGACCGGATCGAGAAGATCTACGACGAGCACCGCACCGGCGCCCCCTGGGACCGCCCGACCGGCTCGGGCGTCGGCCGGGTCCGGCACTACAACGAAGGCTTCGACCAGTACGTCGCCCACCTCATCGGCGTGCTCCCGAACCGGCTCGACGGGCTGAAGATCGTCCTCGACGAGGCGCACGGCGCCGCTTCGCGGGTCTCCCCGGAGGCGTTCTCGCGGGCCGGCGCCGAGGTCATCACGATCGGCGCGGACCCCAACGGGCTGAACATCAACGACGGTTGCGGCTCGACCCACCTGGGTCTGCTCAAGGCCGCCGTCGTCGAGCACGGCGCGGACTTCGGCATCGCGCACGACGGTGACGCCGACCGCTGCCTGGCCGTGGACCACACCGGTGAAGAGGTCGACGGGGACCAGATCATGGCCGTGATCGCGCTGGCGATGCGGGAGCGTTCCGCACTGCGCTCCGACACCGTCGTCGCGACCGTCATGTCGAACCTCGGCTTCAAACTGGCCATGGAGCGTGAGGGCCTGACGCTCGTCCAGACCGCGGTCGGCGACCGCTACGTCCTGGAGGAGATGAAGGAGCACGGCTACGCGCTGGGCGGCGAGCAGTCCGGCCACGTCATCATCCTGGACCACGCGACCACCGGCGACGGCACGCTGACCGGCCTGATGCTGGCGGCCCGCGTCGCCGACACGGGCCGCACGCTCAAGGACCTCGCGTCCGTGATGACCCGACTGCCGCAGGTACTCATCAACGTGCCCGACGTGGACCGCACCCGGGTCGGCACCTCCGCCGACCTGGCGGCCGCGGTCGCCGAGGCGGAGCGTGAACTCGGGTCCACGGGGCGGGTGTTGCTGCGTCCGTCCGGCACCGAGCCCCTGGTACGGGTGATGGTGGAGGCCGCCGACATCGACCAGGCCCGGTCGGTGGCGGGACGGTTGGCTGACGCGGTGAAGTCGGCGCTTGGGTAGGTGGGTTGGGCGGGTGCCGGGTAACCGGTGTCCGGCCAGGTGAGCTGAGCGGGATGCCGACGGGTTGGTGTCGGGCGGGGCGAGCTGAGCCGGTGCCGTGCAGTCGGTGTCCGGCTGAGCGAGCTGAGCCGGCGCCGCCAAGTCGTGCTCGGCTGGGTGAGCTGGCCGGAGGCCTTGAAGTCGGCGTCCGGACAGGCGAGTTGTGTCTGGTTCGGCGGGCTGGGCCGGTGTTGTTGGGCCGGTGCTCGGCTGAGTTGCCTGGGCGGGCGGCTTGAGAACGGCGGGCGGCTGGCTCGGTGAGTTGGCCGGGGCCTTGAGGTCCGCGCCTGGCTCGGGGAGTTGGCCGGAGGCCTTGAAGTCGGCTTCCGGTCAGGCGAGTTGAGCTGATGCCGGTGAAGTCGGTGTTCGGCTAGGTGAGTTGTGTGGTGCGTTTGCGTTGCGTTGTCCAGAACCACTTCTGGGCCAGCAGTGTGAGCGTGCCGGCCAGGACGATGCCGCCCAGGTTGGCCAGGAGTTGCCAAGTGGAGCCCCAGGTCTGGGAGTAGTCGCGGTAGCTGAAGGCTACGGCGGCGTTCGCGGCGGCCGGGACGGTCGTCACCGAGATCGCTACGCCGATCAGGGCGCCGGACTTGGCGGAGGTCAGGGACAGGGTGCCCGCGATGCCGGCCAGGAAGGCCACGACGAAGGACATCCAGTCGGGCTTCCAGATGAAGGCGGTGTTGGGCCGGGCGGCCTGCACCATGGACTTCTCGAACAGGCCGAAGGCGTCCAGGAGCCAGCTGAAGCCCACCGTCAGCACCATGGCCGCCGCGAATCCGGCGAGCAGTGCCCACAGCGACCGCCAGACCAGTTGGGGTGCCTTGCGTACCAGCGCTGTCGAGATTCCCGCGAGCGGGCCGAACTCCGGTCCCACGGCCATCGCGCCCACGATCAGGATCGCGTTGTCCAGCATCACACCGCACGCCGCGAGCATGGTGGCGACGGTGAGGAACGCGACGTAGGTGACGGTGAGCGTGGACTCCTCGTGCGTGGCGTCGGCGAGGTGCTCCCACAACACCGCGTCCGCGCCCTCGCCGGGCGCGTCGTCCTCGGCCTGGTCCGCCCGCTCCGACAGCGACAGGTCGATGTTCTCGACGGCGATCGAACCGGTGCGGTCCAGCCCCAACTGCCGTAGCGCACCGATGAGTTCGTCGCCGGCCTCGCGGGCGACGTCGCACATGACGACGTCGCCGGACGGGTTGCGGGCGGCGCTGGTCAGGACGACGAGGTGTGCGGTGCCGACGGTCGTCTCGATGAGCCGGACCACGTCGTCGGTGCGGTCGGCGGGGGTGATGAGGCGCAGGTGCAGCATGACGCCTATCTAACAGGCGCCCGCTGCCGGTCTACAGCTTGCGCAGGCTGAGCCGTTGGACCTTGTGGTCGGTGCCCTTGCGGATGACGAGGGTGGCGCGGCTCCGGGTGGGGGCGATGTTCTCCACCAGGTTGGGCTTGTTGATGGTGCTCCAGAGGGTGCGGGCGTAGTCGACGGCCTCGTCCTCGGAGACCTGGGTGTACTTGCGGAAGTACGAGTCCGGGTTCTGGAACGCCGTGGCGCGCAGCTTGCGGAACCGGTTCAGATACCAGCGCTCGATGTCCTCGGCGCTCGCGTCGACGTACACACTGAAGTCGAAGTAGTCGGCGAGCCCGACGCGCGTACGGCCGTCCTTGCCGGGGAGCGCGGGCTGGAGCACGTTGAGCCCCTCGACGATGAGGATGTCGGGGCGGCGGACCGTGAGCCGCTGATCAGGCACGATGTCGTAGATGAGGTGGGAGTAGACGGGGGCGGTGACCTCGTCCTTGCCCGCCTTGATGTCGGCGACGAAGCGGGTGAGCGCGCGGCGGTCGTACGACTCGGGGAAGCCCTTGCGCGACATGAGGCCGCGGGCCTCCAACTCCCTTGTGGGCAGCAGGAACCCGTCGGTGGTGACCAGTTCGACGCGGGGGTGCTCGGGCCAGCGGGAGAGCAGCGCCTGGAGGAGCCGGGCGACGGTCGACTTTCCTACGGCCACGGAGCCGGCGACGCCTATCACGAACGGCGTGCCGGACTGGGAGCCCTGTTCGCCCAGGAAGGTGTTCAGCGCGTTTCTCAGGCCGTCCGTGGCGCCGACGTAGAGGTTGAGGAGTCTGGACAGCGGGAGGTAGATGTCACGCACCTCGTCGAGGTCGATGACATCGCCCAGGCCGCGCAGCTTCTCGACCTCCTCGGCGGTGAGCGGCAGCGGCGTCTTGTCGCGCAGCGCGCTCCACTCGGCTCGGGTGAGGTCGACGTAGGGAGTCGCCTCCGGCTTGTGCCGGTGGGCGCTCCGGGGCATCGGGGAGACCGGAGAGATCACAGTCCATTGTTAACGGAGTTTGAACGGGGTGGTGGGTGGGGTCGGTCACGTTGGGCCGTGAGCGGCCTCTTCAGGCTCAGGTGAAGTCCGCGTAGGCGAGGTGGGCCGCGCAGACCCGGCACCGGAAGAGGTACGCGGTCGGCCCGCCGTCCTTGTCGAGCGAGCCGAGGAAGTCCTCGACCTGTTCGGGCGGCCACGTCCACGCGGCGCACTGCCGGCGGAGGTGGTCGATGGCGTCCGGATACGCCGTGAGTTCCTTGGTCCCGGCTGGGCCGAGGAAAGCGGTGCCGTCGCCGCAGTGCGTCAGCCAGTGCGGGGACTGCCAGGTGGTGAAGCCTGGTGTGCGTTCGAGGATTTCCGTGACGACGTCCTGGGACACGTCGCCCTCGACGGTGTCGGCGAAGGAGGCGTCGTAGCGTTCGGCGGCGGTTCCGAAGGCGATGCAGTACGGGCAGATACCGGCGGCCGGGGCGTCGGCGGCGTAGACGGGACCGGTGTACACCCAGCCGCGTTCCTGCCCGCAGCACACGCAGGGCTCGTCGGAGGCGGCCACGGAACCGGTGGCCACCGGGTTCGGGTGGTACGGGAACTGCGGCAGGATCGGCCGTTGGCGTACTTCCGGCTGCGGGGAGATGACCAGGGAGATGGCCTGCCCGGTCAGGGCCGGAGGCGGGACCACGATGGCTTCCGCCCGGAAGCCTTCCGGGAGGTGCCTCCGGTGGGCCTCGGTCGTCAGGATCGCCGGACCGTCGCCCGGGATGACCACCGCGCCGGTTCGGCGGGCGAGTTCGGCGACGAGGTCGAGGACGCGGCCGGGGGAGAAACGGTGGAAGGTGAGCCCGCGGGTGCCGCCATAGACGTCCGCCGTTCCGCCGTCCTCGGCTTCGAGTTCCCGGAATTCCGGGGAGCCGGGGGAGTCGGCGGCTGTCGTGCCCGCGAGGGTGACGGGGTCGAGTACGTCGCGTATCGCGGTCTCGTCCATCGGGGCGGTGTCTCCGCCGACGAACCGGCACAGGTACAGGCTGTAGCTCACGTCGTCAGCTCATTTCGTCGCGTTTCCTGAGTCGGGTGGGGTCGGGCGGATCAGGACCGGGCGGATCAGGACTTGGTGGATCAGGACTTGGTGGAACAGGGCCGGAAGCCCGTCACCAGGACCATGCTTCCGTGCCCGTGTCTGTCCGGTTCCTCGACCTCGAACCCCGCCGAGGCGAGGATCCCCAGGAGGGCGGCCTGCATCTGGTTGAGCACCGTGTTGTAGTGGCGCACGGCCGGGGGCGGGTTCGCGTAGTCGATGCCTTTCGCGAAGAGGTCGAGCGCGGGGTCGCGCAACTCCGCGTCCGTGTGCCAGTTCGCGTACACCCCTCCGTCGACGAAGGGCGTGACGTGCACGTCCACGCCGGGCAGATAGTGCGGCCCGCCGCTGAGGTCACCTCGGTCCACGGGAAAACCGACGAGCCGCAGTTCCTGACACACCTGCTCGGCCAGCGCCTGGCGCGCCTCGATGATCTCCGGTGGGGCTTTCGGGGGCAGGTCGAATCGGGGAGTGTCCGTCATGGGGTCTCCGGGGCGGGCGTGGAGAGCGGGGCGGGCGTCGGGTCGGACGTCGTCCCGAACACCAGGACGTGGTCCGGGTTCATGGCGTCGTTGTCCGGCGCCGCGCTGACTCCCGACGACAGCAGGATGTTGATCAGCGCACCCTGCATGTGCAGGCTGATCATCCCGGGATAACGGACGACGGGTGCGTCAGGATCACCGGACGTGAGGCTGTCGACAGCCGCCCCGAGCATGGCGGGGTCGCATCTCCAGCTCATGTACACGGGCGCCGAAGCCGTATCGGCGTCGGAATCGACGTAGACCACAGCGCCTGCCCGGTCCGTTGCCGGGGTCTCTCCGTCCCGGAAGGCGGGCAGGCCGGCACGCCGGAGCGCCTGGATCGCCTGCCCGGCCAGCGCCTCGCGTGCCTCGATGATCTCCGGTGGGGCTTTCGGGGGCAGGTCGAACATGGGGTGGTCGGTCATGGGGTCTCCGGTCGCTCGGTCAGTTCTCGAGGGCGAGGTGGCCGATGGCATCCGGTACATGGGTTGTGCCGTGGCCGAACTGCTCGCCAAGGGCCAGGTAATCGGCGTACAGGGACAGGGCGAGCGGTACGGACAGCACATTGAGCAGCCGGAGGAACAGCCGGTATCCGAGGTCGGGGTCGGCGTGGGTGACGACCTCCTTCAGGGCCTCGACCGCGGCCGTACCCGGGATGCCCAGCCAGTGGGCGCTGACGGTCCGGGTCGCCAGCACCGGGGTCGCCTCGTCGATCGCCTCCAGCACCGGCTGTGTGAGCGCGGTCCGAACCGGTCCTACGACGGGTGTGTAGGCGGGGGCGACATCCCTCAGCCGCTCCTCGCTCACGTCCGAGACCAGTCTGAGGAAGTCCCGCCCGTCCATGCCGAGCTGGTCGATGTTGAGACCCCGGTCCGACACGGCCAGCCAGAGGGTGGTGAGGGTGTTCGCGCTCAGCGGGGAGTTCAGGAGGCGGAAGGTGTCCTCGAACAGCAGCGCCGCCGCGGTGCCCGGGGTCTCCGCGGAGTCGTCGAACGTCGCGGCGAGCGCCACGCCCTCCCGTGCCGTGGGCTCCTCCCAGTAGGTGGCGAAGCGCGCCGACAGGACCGAGATGCCGAAGTCTCCCGAGCGGTCGCGTCGGGTCGGGTCGAGGGGCAGCCACTGGATGTCGAGGCCGTCGCAGACCAGTGGTCCTGGATAGTTGAGTTTCGTGTCGATCTCCATGAGGCGGTCGTACTGCTCCTTCGCGACCGGTACGGTCCACGCCTTCAGGATGCGGAGAAGGAGGCGGAAACCGAGGTCCCCGTCGGCTTCCCTGGCGATGTCCTCCAGGGCCTCCGGAACCGTCGTGGGCAGGGAGGTGGAGACACGTATCTCCGTGATGACGGCTTCGCACACCTCTTCTTCCGCGAGTTCGGGGTGGGGGCGCTCGGGCCAGTACGCCTGGCGCCTCTTCCGGCGCCGGGCCGGGTACAGGTCCGCGAGCCGGGTCAGCCAGGTCCGGAGGTCCATCCCGAAGTCCGCCGGGTCGAAGCGTTCGTGCGTGGCCGCCAGCCAGGCCGCGCGGAGTGTCCCGTCCGGCAGGCCGGAGTCCAGCAGGCAGCGGATGTCCGTGCCGAGTTCCACGGCGCCTTCGCCCTCGCAGTCGGCGGCCACCTCCGCGGCGCACTCCAGTGCCCGTACGACGTCGGGCGCGGTGGCCGAGGCCAGCCTCCCGGCGAGCGCGCTGAGTCCGAAGTCGTCCTCGTAGAGCTCGAAGTAACGCTCGCGCTGCCTTGTCATGCAGGGGTGCCCTGTCTCTGCGTCTGTTTCTGAATCAGTTTCTGTCCACCGTCATGGCTGTTCGCTCAGGGAAGGGTATGGGTTCCGTCCGTCCGCGGTCACGGTTGTCGATCATGGCCACAATTTCCGAAATCGGGCAAGAAGTGCCGTGTTCGGACGGGGTTCGCGGCCTAGGCTGCGGCGCATGTGCGGAATCGTGGGATACGTGGGGTCGCAGTCGGCGCTTGATGTGGTGATGGCCGGACTGAAGCGGCTGGAGTACCGGGGTTACGACTCGGCAGGTGTCGCCGTGCTCGCGGACGGCGGGCTGGCGGCGGCCAAGAAGGCCGGGAAACTCGTCAATCTGGAGAAGGAACTGGTCGACCGCCCGCTGCCGGCGGGGTCGACGGGCATCGGGCACACCCGCTGGGCCACGCACGGCGGGCCTACGGACGCGAACGCCCACCCGCATCTCGACAACGCGGGGCGCGTCGCGGTCGTCCACAACGGCATCATCGAGAACTTCGCCTGTCTGCGGGCCGAGTTGGCGGAGCGCGGGCACGATCTCGCCTCCGACACGGACACCGAGGTGGTCGCGCATCTGCTGGCCGAGGAGTTCTCGGGGTGCGCGGACCTGGCGGAGGCGATGCGGCAGGTGTGCCGGCGGCTTGAGGGCGCGTTCACGCTGGTCGCCGTGCACGCGGACGAGCCGGATGTGGTGGTGGGCGCTCGGCGGAACTCGCCGCTCGTGGTCGGGGTGGGGGAAGGGGAGGCCTTTCTCGCCTCCGACGTCGCCGCGTTCATCGCCCACACGCGCTCCGCGATCGAGCTGGGGCAGGACCAGGTCGTCGAGCTGCGGCGGGACGGGGTGACCGTCACCGGGTTCGACGGCGCTCCGGCCGAGGTCCGCTCCTACCACGTCGACTGGGACGCGTCGGCCGCGGAGAAGGGCGGCTACGACTACTTCATGCTCAAGGAGATCGCCGAGCAGCCGAAGGCGGTCGCCGACACGCTGCTCGGCCGGATCGACGCGGAGGGCCTGCTGACGCTGGACGAAGTCCGCATCCCCGTCCATGAGTTGAGGGAGATCGACAAGGTCGTCATCGTCGCGTGCGGTACGGCCTTCCACGCCGGGCTGATCGCCAAGTACGCCATCGAGCACTGGACGCGGATCCCCTGCGAGGTGGAGCTGGCGAGCGAGTTCCGGTACCGGGACCCGATCCTGGGCGCGCGGTCTCTGGTCATCGCCATCTCCCAGTCCGGCGAGACGATGGACACGCTGATGGCCCTACGGCACGCGAGGGAGCAGGGCTCGAAGGTGCTGGCCATCTGCAACACCAACGGGTCGACGATTCCCCGTGAGTCGGACGCGGTGCTGTACACGCATGCCGGGCCGGAGGTCGCCGTGGCGTCGACGAAGGCGTTCCTGACGCAGCTGGTCGCGTGTTACCTCGTGGCGCTGTATCTCGGCCAAGTCCGCGGCACCAAATGGGGCGACGAGATCCAGGCCGTCATCCGGGACCTGTCGCAGATCTCCGGTGAGGTCGAGCGGGTGCTGGAAACCATGGAGCCGGTACGGGAGTTGGCGCGGTCGGTCGCCTCCAAGAACACCGTGCTGTTCCTGGGCCGGCATGTCGGTTATCCCGTCGCTCTCGAAGGCGCCCTGAAACTCAAGGAGTTGGCGTACATGCACGCCGAGGGCTTCGCGGCGGGGGAGTTGAAGCACGGGCCCATCGCGCTGATCGAGGAGGGGATGCCGGTCGTCGTCGTGGTTCCCTCGTCCCGTGGGCGGTCGGTTCTGCACGACAAGATCGTGTCCAACATCCAGGAGATCCGGGCGCGCGGTGCGATGACGATCGTGATCGCGGAGGAGGGCGACGAGACGGTCGTCCCGTACGCCGACCACTTGATCCGGATCCCGGCGACACCGACGTTGCTGCAACCGCTGGTCGCGACCGTGCCGTTGCAGGTGTTCGCCTGTGAGCTGGCCACGGCTCGGGGGAACGAGGTGGATCAGCCTCGGAACCTGGCGAAGTCGGTGACGGTGGAGTAGGACCCGCTCTTCAGGGCTTCCCCGAAGGGGGTGAAGGCTCCGGCCGGGAACGTGAGGGCGGCCCCGGCCGGGGTCTTTGAGCCGCGGATGTGAGGGCGTCGGCAAGGCTTGTGGCCGGGCAGCCCAACATCCCTGTCAGTGTGCGGCGTTGACGTTGCGTCAGGTCGCCTACGAAGACCGCCGCGTCGGCGTTCGTCTGCTCGCAGAGTGTCGCCGCCTCGCGAACCTTGCCGTAGGTCAGGAGAGTTCGCGAGGAGTAGGGCACCGCCATCTTCTTGGCCCCGCCGGCCGAGACCCCGCGCCGCTGCACGATCCGGCCCACGACTCGCGCACCGCACGCCCCCAGCTCCCGCGCCGCCGCATCCATCAGCTCGGCCCAGTCCTTCTGCCTGCCGGAGAAGTAGCCGACGATCACCACGTCGGCTCCCCCGACCTCAACTGCCGAGGCCGGAGCCCGGTGTTGGGCCGCCCTCACCCTCGCCCCCGCTCCCGTGCGATGGGCGGGACGCCGGTCGCGCCTTCGGGCCTGATGCATGGCCTCAGGCTAGTTGTGCTCCGCTGAAAGCGCGCTGAGGGCGTCGTGAAACCGGGTGGGCGCAGGCTCTGGGTCAGAAGGAAGCCGATGCAGAGCCGATCCGGAACCGACGAACCCAGGAGCACATCACCATGGGCATCAACCTCACCGACCAGGACAAGCTCACCCTCCGTACCGCCGCGTACGGTGCCATCACGCTGATGACCGCCGCCGGTGCCACCGCCGGATCGCCGCACCGGATCGCCACCCAGGGCAGCCTCGCCCTGGCCTCCGCGACCGGTCCCGTCGGGCACGTGCTCGCCGAGAACTCGAAGATCCCGAACCTGGAGGGCAAGTCCGTGGCCGAGATCGCCGACCAGGTGCTGCCGGCCCTCACCGCCGCCATGAGCCTGCTCAAGAAGCAGGACCCGGCCGAGGCCGACAACTTCCGCGGCACTGTCCTCGTCGCCCTCGAAGCGGCCGTACGGCCCAAGAAGGGCGAGCCCAGCCCGGTCATGCTGGAGATGATCCGCAAGATCACCGGAGCCCTCGACGCCGCCGCGTGAACCCGGTGACCACGGTCGTCACGGTCGTCGCATGCGGCGTGTCATGTACAGCGTGCGGACGACCGCGAGCAGCGGGATCTCGAAGAGGAGGACGACGAGGACGACACCCCAGTCCGGGTTGGACGAGGTCAACTCGTCGGCGATCGTGACCCCGCCGAGCACGCCCCACACGGCCGCCAGCATGCCGAGCAGCCAGATGGCGATGGTCCAGCCCCAGGTCGCCTGGCCGGGGCTCTTGGACCGCTCGGCATCCGGCGCCACCTCCCGCGGCTGCGGGATGCGTTCCGGAGCGCGGGCCGGCAGCCGTACCACCGCCGCCTCCGGTACCGCCGCGTCGATCGTCGCGATCCGGTCCGGTGTCACGTCGAGGTACAACGTCGGTTCCACGGTGACCGCGAAGCCGTCGGGGCCCGTGAGTCCGCGGGCTCCGTCGGGGCGGGTGGTCATCGCCACGCAGGTGTCGTAGGGGACGGTCACCGCGCCGCGCGGGGTCGTGACGCTCACGCCCTCGTCGCCGATGACCAGCGTGACGTTCTCGTTCTCCAGGGACTGGTGGCGGCTTCCCGTGACCGTGCTCGCGGAGTACTGCGGGGCCACGGTCAGGCCCGCCCAGTCGACACCCCGGTGGCCCGGGACCTGGAGCAGCGCGGACGCCCATGCCTCGCGGGCCACCTCGCGCAGGTCCGCGACCGTGACCGCCTCCAACTCGGCCCGGTGCTCGGCGGGGGAGAGGACGCGGTGGCCGAGGAGGAGGTTCAGGGCGTACCCGGGGAGGGCGGCCGCGGCGAAGTCCGGGACGTCGTACATCTTGAGCTGCTTGCCGCGGACGGAGTCCAGTTCGGACTGCGCGATGGTGCCGTTGCGGAGGCGCGCGAGGGTGTCGACGAAGCCGCCGACCACCGCGTCCTGCTTCGTCGGCAGCGCGTCCGCGTACGCGGTGAGCGTGGCGAAGTCGGCGTCGCGCGGGGTGTAGTCGGCCTCCGCCGAGTAGGAGTAGCCGCCCTCCTGGCGCAGGTCGTGGAAGAGCGCCCGGCCCAGGACGTCCGCGAAGACCGCGGCCGCCGTGGAACGCCGTACGACCGAGGTCAGGACCACCTGGCCGTCCTCGCCGCAGATGTACGCGGGGGTCGCCGGGAGCGCGCTCGTCGCCGCGGGTGCCGGGAAACGGGTGCCCGTCGGCAGAGTGAGGTCCAGGCCCTCAGGGACGGACTCGCTCGTGATCCACAACACCGCGTTCTCACGGGTGAAACGGGTCCGCGCCCACTCGCCGACCTGGTCGGGCGTCACGCTCCAGGTCCCCAACTCGTTGTAGCTGGAGAGGCCGTAGCCCTGAGCGCCGTAACGCCACAGCGGGAGCTGGGAGTTGGCGCCGTTCGCGCGGCCCGCAGCCTCCGTGCGCAGGATCTCCCGCTCGGTGTCCAGCCGCGCCAGCGGCAGCTCCCGCAGGGCCGCGCAGACACTGTTGAGATGCGCTACGACCTCCTCCTCGTCGCCCGTCGCGTGGAAGAGGGTGTACGCGTTCGCCGTCGCGCCGTTGTAGTGCAGGTCGGTCAACTGCAGCCGGTGCAGGGCCAGATGCTCGACGAGATGGGTGATCCCGGCCGTCGCCAGGGTTTCGTCGGCGCGGCCCACCCGGAAGAACAGGCCCGCCGTCACATCGCCCCCCTGGCGCGGGGCGTAGAGCGTGGGAACGCCCTGGGTGGTCGTGCAGCCGATCAGGCCGGAGAGGGCCTCCGGCGCGAACTCGGTGGTCGTCATCGTCGGCTCCCCCTAGAGCGTCGCGAGCGCGGACTTGCGGTACTTCACGAACGCGGCCTTCCAGCCGGGCAGGTACTGCCACTGGTACTCGTTCACCCGGTTCTCCAGGGAGACGAAGTGCGCGGCCGCGTCCTCGACATGGCCGCCGATCGAGAAGGCCAGGGCGAACGCGCTGTCCGCCGCGATCCAGCTCCACCCGGGGGCGTAGTCCGGGTGCAGCACGGACGCCCGGGCGGCGGCCCGCAGCTCGTCGCGGACCGAGACACTCCGCATGTACGTGCGCTGCTCCACGCCGTCCAGATCCGCCCAGTGCTCGATGTGCGCCTCGGCGACCACCGCCCCGGCGTGCGAACCACCGGGGGCCGCGGTCACGCACTCCTGCGCGAAGGAGTGCGCCGCCTCCCAGGAACCGCTCCACTTGGGGCACACCTGCTGGAGCAGCTGGGACTGCGCGCGGAAGTGGTGGGGGTGGTGGGCGGAGAGACGGTCGTAGCGGCGGCGGGCCTCGGTCTGGCCGAGTTCCAGGCCGCGGGCGGTCAGCAGCCGGGCGGTCCAGGCGGCGGCGTTGCCGGGCTGCTCGGCGCACACGTCGATCAGCAGTTGCTCGGCCCGCCGCAGCCAGTCGTGGAACTGGCCGAACTGGTCGCGCGAGACGTGCTCGGCGCGGGCGCGGCTGCGGATGGCCCAGCCGACGCGGATGTAGCGCTCGGCGAGCAGGGTGCGGGGGAGGGGGTCGTCGGGATGGTCGGCCGCCGCCCGCTCCAGGTAGGTCTCCACGCCGTCCAGGCCTGCGAGTTGGCCTGAGGCGAAGGACATCTTTTCCACGGCGTTCTCCACCGGGGTCTCGACCGGGTTCCGGGTCGGGTTCTCGGTCCGGTCCAGGGTGGTGAAGAAGGCCTGCGTCGCCTGCCAGTCGCCTGCCTGGGCCGCGTCCCGCAGCGGGGTGAGGTCGGGCAGCGTGGTGAACGGGTCCGTGACCGGTTCCGACAGCGCTACGGGTCTTTCGCCGTCGTCGGTCGTCGTGCTGGTGGTGGTCATGCTCCGCCCCCCTGGCGAATCCTGAACCCACGGCGCGGCTACTGGCCCCCCAGGGCGCGCGAACGTGAGTGGTGTCATGCGTGTGGTGTGAGTTGCCGCAGGTTAGCAGCCGTATGTGACAAGGGGGACGGGGGTGGACGCGGTCGTAGGGTGCTCGGCATGAGCATCATCGGGGTTGGTATCGATGTGGCCGAGATCGACCGGTTCGCGGCGTCGTTGGCGCGTACGCCGGGGATGGCTCGGCGGCTGTTCCTGGACAGTGAGTTGCTGTTGCCCAGTGGGGAGCGGCGGGGGGCGGCGTCTCTCGCGGCGCGGTTCGCGGCGAAGGAGGCGGTGGCCAAGGCGTTGGGGGCGCCGGGGGGGCTGCACTGGACGGATGCCGAGGTGTACGTCGAGGAGAGCGGTCGGCCTCGGTTGCGGGTCACCGGGACGGTTGCGGCGCGCGCGGCTGAGCTGGGAGTGCGGTCCTGGCATGTTTCGTTGAGCCACGACGCGGGGGTGGCTTCCGCGGTGGTTATTGCGGAGGGGTGACTTGGGGCTGTACGGCCTCGGCTTCGCCTTCGGCCCTTTTTGTTTCCCGCCCGCACCGCCCGTGCGGCTCTCGTTGTCGGGTGCGGGTGGCCCCTGTGGGGGTCGATCGCCGTCGGCGGCTGCGGCTTTGGGGCTTACGGGGCAGACTCGAACGTATGCGTACTGCGTACAGCGTGGAGACGGTAAGGGCCGCCGAGCAGCGGCTGATGGCGCGGGTTCCGGAAGGTGCGCTCATGCAGCGGGCCGCAGCCGGACTCGCCGTTGCCTGTGCTCAGTTGGTGGGGCGGGTCTACGGCAGTCGGGTCGTGCTGCTGGTGGGGAGTGGGGACAACGGGGGCGACGCCCTGTACGCGGGGGCGCGGCTCGCTCGGCGGGGGGCCGGGGTTGTGGCCGTGCTGCTTTCGCCCGAGCGGGCTCATGCGGGTGGCCTTGCGGCGTTGGTGCGGGCCGGTGGGCGGACCGTCGCACCCGGTGATGCCGAGGAGGTCCTCCACCGCGCCGATCTTGTTCTTGACGGGATCGTCGGGATCGGGGGGCGGGGTGGGCTGAGGCCCGATGCGGCGCGGCTGGCTGAGCTTGCCTCGCAGTCCCAGGGGGTTGTTGTAGCCGTTGATCTGCCCAGTGGGGTCGATGCGGACAGCGGCGAGGTGCGGGGGGCCGCCGTGCGGGCCGATGTCACCGTCACCTTCGGGGCACACAAGCCCGGGTTGTTGATCGATCCTGCGCGGGAGTACGCCGGGGCCGTGCGGCTCGTTGATATCGGGCTGGGGAGTGAACTGCCGGGCGAGGCCGCGCTGGAGGCGCTGCAGCATGCGGACGTGGCCGCGTTGTTGCCTGTGCCGGGGGCTGAAAGTGACAAGTACCGGCGGGGAGTTGTGGGGATCGCCGCCGGGTCCGGGCGGTATCCGGGGGCTGCCGTGCTCGCTGTTGCCGGGGCCCTGCGGGGTGGGGCGGGGGCCGTGCGGTACGTCGGGCCGGCCTCTGACGCGGTGATCGCCCGGTTTCCCGAGGTGCTGGTGTCGGAGGGCGGGCCGCTCAAGGCCGGTCGGGTGCAGGCCTGGGTCGTCGGGCCGGGGGCGGGTGACGACGCCTCGGCTGTGGCGGATGTGGTGACCGCCGACGTGCCTGTGCTCATCGACGCGGACGGGTTGCGGTTGGTCGATCCGGAGGCCGTGCGGGGGCGTGGCGCGCCGACGTTGATGACTCCGCATGCGGGGGAGGCGGCCGCGTTGCTCGGGGTTCCTCGGGGGGAGGTCGAGGGGGCTCGGCTGGAGTCCGTGCGGGAGTTGGCCGGGCGGTATGGGGCGACCGTGTTGCTCAAGGGGTCGACCACGCTTGTCGCCGGCTCGGGGGGTGGGGCTGTGCGGGTCAACTCGACGGGGACGGGGTGGCTGGCCACGGCGGGGAGCGGGGACGTGTTGTCGGGGCTCTGCGGGTCGTTGTTGGCGGCGGGGTTGTCGGCGTTCGACGCGGGGAGTGTGGGGGCGTATCTGCATGGGCTGGCCGGGAGGCTGGCTGCGGACGGTGCGCCGGTGGGGGCGCATGATGTGGCTGAGGCGGTTCGGGTTGCCTGGCGGGATGTGCGGGGCTGATTTTTCTCGCCCCGCCGCCCCTACCCGTCCCATCACTGGGGGCTGCCGCCCCCAGACCCCCGCTTCGGCCTGAACGGCCTCGTCCTCAAACGCCGGACGGGCTGGATGTAGCCAGCCTGTGCTGAAAGGGCTTGCGCTCGTCAATAAGGGTGACCCCTCCGCGCGGCACCCGGCTCACGCCGTAGCCGCGCGTTTCTCTGATCGCATGATCAGTACACGAATCGCGCACAGAAGTATCGCGGTGCTGCTCACCGCGGTGATCGCCCTCCCCGTCGGGGCCGGTAGTGCCTGGGCCGACGGGCCGGTGCCGGCGGCGGGACCCGGGGAGACCGAGCTGGTGCCGGGGGTGCCGCCGGGGCCGTATCAGCCGTGGCAGATCGATACGCCGGATCAGGCGCTCCCGCCGAAGGTGTACACGCCCACCGCCGAAGAGGACCGGGTCGAGCCGCGGGACGCTGCCGTGGGGACCTACGCGCTCGTCGAGTACGTGCCGATCGCGGACGCCGTCGCCAAGGTGACCTGCAGCAAGCAGACCGGGCCGTATCAGCGGGGCGTCGAACGGTGGCTGAAGCTCAAGGTGGACGGGAAGCAGTCGGGCGCCGACTGCAGGGCCATCCGTGCCTTTCAGAAGAAGCAGGGGATCAAGCCCGCGATCGGGTTTGCCGGGCCTGTCACCTGGGCTCGTATGCAGCTGATCGGCGCCAGGAAGAATCCGAACGCCGCCCGGAAGTGCCCGGTGAGCAAGTACCGCGTCGCCTGTGTCGATCTCGATCGGCAGCTCACCTGGGTGCAGAAGGGGAAGAAGGTCGTCTTCGGGCCTGTGCCCATGCGGAGCGGGAGGACGGGGCATGTGACCCGGGGCGGGTGGCACAAGATCTACTGGAAGCACAAGAACCACTGGTCGACGCTCTACAACAGCCCTATGCCGTATGCCCAGTTCTTCGACGGCGGCATCGCCTTCCACGCCGTCTACGGGAGCATCTACACCACCGTCGGCTCCTGGGGCTGCGTCAATCTGCGGCTGGCCGACGCCCGCAAGCTCTGGGGTGTGCTCAAGAAGGGCGACCGTGTGTACGTGTGGGGGCATCGGCCCGGGAACTAGCGAACAAGGAGGGCTCAGAGGGGGTGTCAGTCCCCTCTGAGACACTGGGGGTGCCATGAATGAGACAGCGACACAGCCCACCGCACCGTTGCGCGCCCGCGCCGAGATCGATCTGGGCGCCCTGCGGGCCAATGTGCGGGCCCTGCGCGCCCTCGCGCCGGGTGCGGCCCTCATGGCCGTGGTGAAATCCGATGCCTACGGCCATGGGGCTGTGCCGTGTGCGCGTGCGGCCGTCGAAGCCGGGGCCACCTGGCTCGGTACTGCCACGCCCCAAGAGGCGCTTGACCTGCGTGCCCGTGCCGGGTTGCCCGACGGCGTGCGGATCATGTGCTGGCTGTGGACCCCGGGCGGGCCCTGGCGGGAGGCCATCGAGGCCGATCTCGATGTGTCGGTGAGCGGGATGTGGGCCTTGGCGGAGGTCACTGACGCCGCACGTGCCGCCGGGCTCCCCGCGCGCGTGCAGCTCAAGGCCGACACCGGGCTCGGGCGCAACGGGTGCCAGCCCGGCGACGACTGGGCCGAGCTCGTCGGGGCCGCCCTGCGAGCCGAGAGCGACGGGCTTCTCCGTATCACCGGGCTCTGGTCCCACTTCGCCTGCGCCGACGAACCCGGGCATCCCTCCATCGACGCCCAACTCGCCCTCTTCCGCGAGATGGTCGCCCACGCGGAGGAGCGTGGGGTGCGGGCCGAGGTGCGGCACATCGCCAACTCGCCTGCCACGCTCACCCGTTCCGACTCGCACTTCGACCTCGTCAGGACCGGCATCGCCGTCTACGGCATCTCGCCCAGCCCCGAGGTGGGCACCTCGGCCGACTTCGGGCTGCGGCCCGTGATGTCCCTGAAGGCGTCCGTCGCGCTGGTGAAGCAGGTGCCGGGCGGGCACGGGGTCAGTTACGGGCACCACTACATCACCCCCGGCGTGACCACCCTCGGACTCATCCCCGTCGGGTACGCGGACGGCATTCCGCGGCACGCCTCCGGCACCGGCCCCGTGCTCGTCGGCGGGAAGTGGCGGACCGTCGCGGGGCGGGTCGCCATGGACCAGTTCGTCGTGGACCTGGGCGGGGACGAACTGGAGGCCGGGGCGGAGGCCGTCCTGTTCGGGGCCGGTGACCATGGTGAGCCCACCGCCGAGGACTGGGCGCAGGCCGCCGGAACCATCGCCTACGAGATCGTGACCCGCATCGGAACACGCGTTCCCCGCGTCTACGTCAATGAGGTCGTCGGAGAGATCGTCCCCGAGGTCGTCGGCGAGGTCATCCCCGGGTATGAGGGAGACGACGTAGCGCAGGGTTGTGACGTGAAGAGGAGCGGCACGTGAGCGAGAGCAGTGCGGAGGCGGTCGCCGCGGTCGCCTCCGCCGCCGCGGGGGTGGGCGGGAACTGGCGGAAGGTCACCGGTATCGCCGGCGCCGCGATAGGTGTGATCGCCGCCGGGGCCGCGGCCGGTGTCGCCATAGAGCGGATGACCGTCGGGCGTGGGATGCGCGAGCGGGCCCGGCTGGCGCTCGACTCCACCGGGCCGTACGGCTCGTTGCGCGGCACGCCCGGTACGGCACAGGCCGACGACGGCACCGAGCTGTACTACGAGGTCGACGACATCGAGCCCGACGTCGCCGTCACGCCCAAGCGGCGGCGGCTCTTCGGGCGCAAGGCACCCGCTCCCGTCACCGTCGTCTTCAGCCACGGGTACTGCCTCAACCAGGACTCCTGGCACTTCCAGCGGGCCGCCCTGCGCGGGGTCGTGCGGACCGTGCACTGGGACCAGCGCAGCCATGGGCGTTCCGCGCGCGGGGTCGCGCAGCTGGAAGACGGAATGCCGCTCACCATCGACCAGTTGGGGCGCGACCTGAAGGCCGTGATCGACGCGGCCGTGCCCGAGGGGCCGATCGTGCTCGTCGGGCACTCCATGGGCGGCATGACGGTCATGGCCCTCGCCGACCAGTACCCGGACCTGATCCGCGACCGGGTCGTCGCCACCGCCTTCGTCGGTACGTCCTCCGGGCGGCTCGGCGAGGTCAACTTCGGGCTGCCCGTCGCCGGGGTCAACGCGGTGCGGCGAGTGCTGCCCGGTGTGCTGAAGGCGCTCGGGCAGCAGGCCGCGCTGGTGGAGCGGGGGCGGCGGGCCACCGCCGATCTGTTCGCCGGGATCATCAAGCGGTACTCGTTCGCCTCGCGGGACGTCGATCCGGCGGTCGCGCGGTTCGCCGAGCGGATGATCGAGGGCACGCCCATCGACGTGGTCGCCGAGTTCTATCCGGCGTTCACCGACCACGACAAGACCGCCGCCCTCACCCACTTCAAGGACATGCCCGTGCTCGTGCTGGCCGGGATCGGCGATCTCGTCACGCCCAGTGAGCACAGCGAGGCCATCGCCGACCTGCTGCCGGACGCCGAGCTGGTGCTCGTGCCGGACGCAGGCCACCTGGTCATGCTGGAACACCCCGAAGTGGTGACGGACCGCCTCGCCGACCTGCTCACCCGCGCGGGTGCCGTGCCGGCAGGGGCTACCGTAAGTGGCTATGGAAGCACCAGCAGCACCGCACAACGCGGCTGAGCCCCTGTCCGTCTCCCTCACCGTCAACTCCCCCGATCAGATGCGGGAGTTGGGGCGCCGCCTCGCCAAGTTGCTGCGCGCGGGCGACCTCGTGATGCTCACGGGGGAGCTGGGCGCCGGCAAGACGACACTCACCCGGGGGCTGGGGGAGGGGCTCGGGGTGCGGGGCGCGGTCACCTCGCCGACGTTCGTGATCGCGCGCGTGCACCCCTCGCTCGGTGAGGGGCCGCCGCTTGTGCATGTCGACGCGTATCGCCTGGGTGGCGGGCTGGACGACATGGAGGATCTTGACCTCGATGTGTCGTTGCCCGAGTCCGTGATCGTCGTGGAGTGGGGCGAGGGGAAGGTCGAGGAGCTGTCGGACGACCGGCTCTCACTCGTCATCCACCGGGCCGTCGGGGATACGACCGACGAGGTACGGCACGTCACTGTCACCGGGCTCGGTGCGCGGTGGGCCGCGGTCGAACTGGGTGTGCTCGGGGGCTGACCGGTGTGGGTTCCGACAAGGTGTCGGCAAGATGTTGCGTTCCGGGTCTCGCGCGTGGTCACATGGTATCCAGTTCGTAGTTAGGTCTACCTAACTACGTCTGCCCCCGGCTCCCAGGAGGCGTCCATGTCGGCTTCAGAGAACCAGTGTGAGCAGGCGCGGCCGTATGCGTTTGCTGGGGTGTCCATGCGGGAGTTGTTGGCGGCGGGGGAGGCTGCGAGGGCGATTTCTACGCCGCCTCGGGCGCCGGAGGCTCCGCCGGTTGAGCGGAGTAAAGCCGCGTAGTCGTTCGTCTGCGGGTGCGTCGTGGCTGGTCGCGCAGTTCCCCGCGCCCCTTTGGGGCGCGATTCACCTAGCGGATTACGACGATGCTCTGGCCGATCGTCGCGAACTCCCACATGGCCGCGCCGTCGGCGATCGACTCGCGGATGCCGCCGGACTTGGCTGTGGGGTCGGGTTCTTCCGTCGCGCCGCTGACCGCCGCGCTGAAGCCGATGGCGACGTTGTCCGCGTTGGTGAAGCGGACGACGTGCTGGATGGGGGTGCCGTCGGTGCCGGTGATGGCGTTCGAGCGGGAGGTGACCGGATAGGTGCCCGTGGGCGGGTCGACCGTGCCGGGGGTGACCTTGAACGTGCGGTTGACCTTGTTGTTCTCGGCGACCAGCCATACCCGGTCGTCGTCCACCGAGTACACGACCCGCTCGCCCCTGCCGGAGCCGGCGGGCAGTGCGGCGGGGTTCTTCTTGTTGCGCGGGGCCTTCTTGGCGGCCACCGCCGCGGGGGAGATGTTCGCGTGGGCCTTGTCCCCCAGTCCGGCCGGGACCGTCGCCGATGCCTGATAGGCGAGGAAACCGACCGTGGCGACCGCCGCCACGGTGAGCCCGGCCACGATTCCCGAGCTGCTGCCGGCCATCAGCGCCCACCTCCGCGTCTCATACGTCTACGTCCTGTGTCGGTGCCCCGTACGGTCCCCTACGTCCCGTAAGTCCGGTGACCCTAGGTGACCGTAGCAGTCGGGGCCGGGCCGACCGGGGCGGCCGTGCTCGCGGCGCCGGAGCCGTAGGCTGTTTGCGTGCTCTTGCTCGCTCTCGATACCGCCACCCCCGCCGTCACCGTCGCCCTGCACGACGGCGAGGCCGTCATCGCCTCGTCGAGTCAGGTGGACGCGCGCCGCCACGGTGAGCTGCTGCTCCCGGCCGTCGACCACGTGCTCGCCGGCGCGGGGCTCACGCTCGACGCCGTCACGGGAATCGTCGTGGGCATCGGCCCCGGCCCCTACACCGGCCTGCGCGTCGGCCTGATGACCGCCGACACCTTCGGGCTCGCGCTCGGGGTGCCCGTGCACGGTGTGTGCACGCTGGACGGCCTCGCCTACGCCACCGACCTCGACGGCCCCTTCGTCGTCGCCACGGACGCGCGGCGCAAGGAGGTGTACTGGGCGCGCTACTCCGACTCTCGTACGAGGGTGACCGACCCGGCCGTCGACCGGCCCGCCGACATCGCCGACCAGGTGGCCGGGCTGCCCGCCGTCGGCGCCGGCGCGCTGCTCTACCCGGACACCTTCCCGTCCGCCCACGAGCCGGAGCACGTGTCCGCCGCGGCGCTCGCCTCGCTGGCCGCCGAGAGACTCGCGGCGGGTGTCGAACTCCCCGCGCCCCGGCCGCTGTACCTGCGCCGTCCCGACGCCCAGGTGCCCAAGAACTACAAGGTGGTCACCCCCAAGTGACCGAATCCCTGAGCCCTCGGCTGCGCGAGATGCGCTGGTGGGACATCGATCCCGTGCTGGAACTGGAGAAGGACCTCTTCCCCGAGGACGCGTGGTCCCGGGGCATGTTCTGGTCCGAACTGGCGCACGCCCGGGGCGCCGCGGCGACCCGCCGGTACCTGGTGGCTGAGGTGACCGGCGACGCGTACGAGAACGGCGTCCGGGTCATCGGCTACGCCGGCCTCGCCACCACCGGCGACCAGGCCGACATCCAGACCATCGCCGTCGCCCGCGACCACTGGGGCACCGGCCTCGGCGGCACCCTGCTGACCGAACTCCTCACCGCGGCAAGCGAGTTCGAGTGCGCCGAGGTCATGCTGGAGTGCCGCGTCGACAACGTCCGCGCGCAGAAGCTCTACGAGCGCTTCGGCTTCGCCCCGATCGGATTCCGGCGCGGCTACTACCAGCCGGGCAACGTCGACGCCCTGGTGATGCGCCTGACCGACCCGTCAACTTCCGTACAAGGAACCGAGATTCATGGCTGACGAACCCCTTGTCCTCGGTATCGAGACCTCCTGCGACGAGACCGGCGTCGGCATCGTCCGCGGCACCACCCTGCTGGCCGACGCGGTCGCGTCCAGCGTCGACGAGCACGCCCGCTTCGGCGGGGTCGTACCGGAGGTGGCGTCCCGCGCCCACCTGGAGGCGATGGTCCCGACGATCCAGCGCGCGCTGAAGGACGCGGGCGTGAGCGCGAGCGACCTCGACGGCATCGCGGTCACGGCCGGCCCCGGCCTCGCCGGCGCCCTGCTGGTCGGCGTCTCGGCGGCGAAGGCCTACGCCTACGCCCTCGGCAAGCCCCTCTACGGCGTGAACCACCTCGCCTCCCACATCTGCGTGGACCAGCTGGAACACGGCCCGCTGCCGGAACCGACGATGGCGCTCCTGGTGTCCGGCGGTCACTCCTCGCTGTTGTTGTCCTCGGACATCACCTCGGACGTACGGCCGCTGGGCGCGACGATCGACGACGCTGCGGGCGAGGCCTTCGACAAGATCGCGCGTGTACTGAACCTCGGCTTCCCGGGCGGCCCGGTCATCGACCGGTACGCGAAGGAGGGCGACCCCACGGCGATCACGTTCCCGCGCGGCCTGACCGGCCCGCGCGACCCGGCCTACGACTTCTCCTTCTCCGGGCTGAAGACGTCCGTGGCCCGCTGGATCGAGGCGAAGCGGGCGGCGGGGGAGGAGGTGCCGGTGCGCGATGTGTCGGCGTCCTTCCAGGAGGCCGTCGTCGACGTCCTGACCCGCAAGGCCGTACGGGCCTGCAAGGACGAGGGCGTCGACCACCTGATGATCGGCGGAGGTGTCGCCGCCAACTCCCGTCTGCGCGCGCTGGCGGCGGAACGCTGCGAGGCGGCCGGTATCCGCCTCCGCGTCCCGCGCCCCAAGCTGTGCACGGACAACGGCGCGATGGTCGCCGCACTGGGCGCTGAGATGGTGGCGCGGAACCGGCTCCCCTCGGACTGGGACCTGTCCGCGGACTCCTCCCTCCCGGTGACGGACCCGCACGTCCCCGGCCACTCCCACGATCACGACCACGTGCACGAGGTCAGCAAGGAGAACCTGTACTCGTGACGACGGTTGTTCTGATGTGGGAGGCGCGGGCGGTCCCGGGGCGGGGTGAGGAACTCCTCGCCTGGGCACGGGCCCAGACCCTCCCGGCCGAGCCGCTGCGCCGGGAGGTCCTGCGCGCGCCCCAGGACCGCGTCCTCGTCATCACGTGGTGGAACGCGGAGTACGACGCCGAGCTGCCCGAACTTCCGGAGCCGGACGGGGAGTTGGTCATGCGGGCGGTGCATCGGTGGCGGTTCGAGTCGGTGGCGGCGGACTGACGAGGGAGTACGACAGCCTCATCGGCTCCTCCTTGTCCTGGCCCAGCCACAGCAGCCGGCCGTTCGCGCGTTCCCAGCGGGCGCCGACCGCGGCCTTGGCCAGCCAGTCCATCGCCATCGCCAGGGGGACCAGGAGCACCCAGGTGAACCCGAGCACGCCCACGACCAGGTTCGGCAGCAGGAACAGCAGGAGCCTGCCGAGGCCGAACGGGCGTTGGGTCGGGGCCGGTTCGGGGCCCGACAGCGGGACCGCGGCCTCGAAGCTCGCCACCTCGCCGACCCACTTGAACCGTGTTCCCCGCACCAACGTCACGAGCGTGAGGAACACGACCGCGAAGACGGCCGCCTTCCCCACCGAGCCGGCCCGCAGTACCGACCCGTCGTGCACGCCGACCGCCACCGCCGCTCCCATCCCGGTGCCGGCCAACAGCGCCAGAGCGGCCGTCAGTTCACTGTGTACGTACCTGACCATCGCATCCCCCGTGTCTCGGTGCGGGGGTCGCTCACCCCACCCCCGACACCTCCGTCTCGCACAGCAGCCGCCGGTCGGTGCCGAGTTCCCTCACCGGTCCCGTGAGGTTCAGCCGTGCGGTGTGCCGTACGTCCGTGCTCGATGCGGCCAACCGTAGTTCCAGCGCGCCCGGTTCGACCACCCGGCGCCCCGAACGGTCGGTGAACGCCGACAGGTCCGTGTGGAAGTGGAAGGTCACCCTCGTCGACTCCCCGGGGGCCAACTCCAGCCGCTGGTAACCGATCAGGCGGACGTCCGGGCGGGTCACCGAGGCGACCGGGTCGTGCAGGTACAGCTGGACCACCTCCGTGCCGGCGCGGTCGCCCGTGTTGCGGACGGTCAGCGTCAGGTCGTAGGAGCCGTCCGTGTCGATCTCCAACTCCCTTGATGCGGCGGGCTCCCACTCGAACGTCGTGTACGAGCGGCCGTGGCCGAACGGGTACAGCGGGGTCGGGTCCAGGCTGCTGACCTCGTCCGCCAGGCCCAACGGGGGCTGGAGGTACGTCCAGGGCTGGCCGCCCGGCGCGTGCGGGACGCTCACCGGGAGGCGGCCGGACGGGTTCACACGGCCCGAGAGGACTCCCGTCACCGCAGGGCCGCCCTCCTCGCCGGGGAAGAACGCCTGCACCACCGCTCCCAGTTGACCGTGCCAGCGGCCCAGCGCGTAGGGGCGACCGGTCAGGAGGACCAGGATCACCGGGACGCCCGTCGAGACCAGGGCATCCAGCAAGTCGGCCTGGACGCCGGGCAGTTGGAGGTCCGCCACATCACAGCCCTCGCCCGACGTGCCGCGTCCGAACAGGCCGGCGCGGTCGCCGAGCACCGCCACGCACACGTCCGCCTCCGCCGCCCGCGCCACCGCCTCCTCGAAGCCCGACGTCTCCGGGCCGGAGACATCGCACCCCTCCGCGAACGTCACCTTGGCGTCCGGGAGTTCGGCCCGCAACGACTCCAGCACCGTGGGGATCTCGATGCCCATCGGCACCTCGGGGTGGTGCGTCCCCACGTGGGACGGGAAGGAGTAGCAGCCGAGCATGGCGAGAGCGTCCGCCGCCCGCGGGCCGACCACGGCGATGCGCGCGTCCGACGCCAGCGGCAGCAGACCGTCCGGGTTGTCCAGCAACACGACTGATTCTTCGGCCAGTTGACGGGCCAGGGCCCGGTTCGCCGTCGAGTCGAGGTCGATCCGTCGCGTCGGCTCCGGTGACCAGTCCTCGTCCAGCAGGCCCAACTCGGCCTTCTGCAACAGCACTCGCCGCGCCGCCCGGTCCACCAACGCCTCCGGGATCTCGCCCGCCCGCACCGCCTCCACCAACGGTTTCCCGTAGCACTTCAGCGTCGGCAGCTCTACGTCGATGCCCGCCTCCAGCGCCGCCTGCGCCGCCTGCGCCGGGCTGCCCGCCACCCGGTGGAGCGTCTCCAGGAAGCCGATGCCGAAGTAGTCGGCGACGACCGTGCCCGTGAACTCCCAGGTCTCGCGCAGGAGTTGGGTCAGCAGCGCGGGGTCCGCCGACGCCGGCACGCCGTCCGTCTCGTTGTACGCCGCCATCACCGAGCGCGCCCCGCCCTCCCGCAGCGCCATCTCGAAGGGGGGAAGGGTGACGTCCGCGAACTCCCGCACCCCCGCCCGCACCGGCGCCAGGTTCCGCGCCCCCACCGAGGACGCGTACCCGGCGAAATGCTTCAACGTGGCGACGACCCCGGCCGACTCCAGCCCCCGCACATACGCGGCACCGATGGTCCCCACCAGATACGGGTCCTCGCCGATCGTCTCCTCCACCCGGCCCCACCGCGGATCCCGTACGACGTCCAGGACCGGGGCGAGACCCTGGTGGACGCCGACCGAGCGCAGGTCGGCGCCGATGTGCCGGGCCATCTCCTCGACCAGCCCGGGGTCGAAGCTGGCGCCCCAGGCCAGCGGTACCGGATACGCCGTCGCACCCCAGGCCGTGAAGCCCGCCAGGCACTCCTCGTGGGCGACCGCCGGGATGCCGAAACGGCCCGCCGCCGCGATCCGGCGCTGCGCGCGGGCCAGCGCCTGCGCGCCCAACTCCGGGTCCACCGGCGCCGTACCGAAGGAACGGGTGAGCTGGCCCAGGCCCTGGGTGATCAGCTCGTCCCAGTCGTAGTCCGAGGTCATCTCCCGCTGGAGCGGGGCGACTCCGTCGCCGTCCGTGGCGGCGCCCACCCACACGCCGTAGAGCTGGGCGGTCTTCTCCTCCAGGGTCATCCGGGCGAGCAGGTCGTCGACGCGGGCGGCGGCGGGCAGGGCGGGGTCACGCCAGGGGGCGGTGGTCATGAAACTCCGTTCGGGAAAGGTGAGTTGGGGCAGCTCACTTGCCGCCCACGCCCATCAGGCCGCCGACCAGGGCGCGCCGGGCCACCAGGTAGACGGCGAAGATCGGGATGCCGGAGAGGACGACCGAGGCGAGCAGGGCCGGGATGTTCACGCCGAACTGGCTGACGTAGTTGAAGAGTCCGAGCGTGAGGACCCTCGGTCCGTCGGACTGGGTGAAGATCAGCGGGAAGAGGAAGCCGTTCCAGGCCTGCAGCGCCGCGTAGATGACGACCGTGCTGATCCCGCCCTTGGTCATCGGGATCACCAGCTGGAACAGCATCCGCGTCGCCGACGCACCGTCGAGCGCCATCGCCTCGTACAGGTCCTCCGAGATGTCCCGCAGCGTGCCGGTCAGGATCAGCACGGACACCGGCATCGCGAAGGCGGCGGTGGGGAGGATGACCGCCAACAGGCTGTCGTACAGGTCGAGTTTGGCGATCATCAGGTACAGCGGGACCACGACTGCCTGCGCCGGGATCGCGACTCCCATCAGGAACAGGCGGAAGGCAGCACTCGACCAGACCGTGCGCGTGCGTACGGCCACGTACGCCAGCGGGACGCACAGGACGAGCACTATTCCTACGACCGCCGCCGCCACCAGTGCCGTGTTCGCGAGGAAGTGGCCGAAGCCGTTGTGCAGGACGGTGTTGTAGTTGGCGAAGGTCGGATCGGTGGGCGGCTTCAGGGCGTTGTTGCCCAGCGCCTTGTCCTGGCGGGTGAGGGACGCCGAGATCATCGCGTAGATCGGCACGATGACGACCGCGAGCCAGAGCAGCGAACCGAGCCCCGCGACGGGGTTGGGCCGCTTGCTCCAGTGCCGGCGCCGACGGGTGTGCGGAGGTTCCACCGGCTCGCCTGCCGTCTTCGCCGGACGCGGCAACGTGTCGTGTGACACTCCGTCACATCCCTTCGCGGGTACTGCGCATGGCGCCGAAACCGGTGAGCCTGACCAGGACGAGGGAGAGCGCGGTGGCGATGACGACCAGGAAGGTCGCGATCGCGCTCGCGTAACCGAAGTCGTAGCTCTTGAAGCCGGCTTCGTACATCAGGTACGGCAGGATCGCCGTGTCCGTGCCGGGGCCGCCCTGGGTGAGGATCAGGACGGTCTCGAAGTAGGTGAGCGAGCCGACGATCATCAGCACGCTGGAGGTCGTCGCCGTGTTGCGGAGCTGGGGCAACGTGATCGAGAAGAACTGCCGGTAGCGACCGGCGCCGTCAATTGCCGCCGCCTGGTAGAGCACTTCGGGGATCTGCCGGGCCCCGCCCTGATAGATCAACGTGTGGAAGGGGATGAACTGCCACCCCCCGACAAACACGATCGCGAGAAACGCACCGCTCGTCGACCCGAGCGTGTCCTGGTGAATGACACCGAAGTTCGGGTCGAGCAGCGCGTAGAAGAGCAGCGCGATGGCGGTGGAGGAGAGCAGAAACGGCACGAAGAAGATCGCGGAGAGGACGGCTCGGTTGCGCTGCCGCCCGGCCGCCCAGACGCCGAGGAGGAGGGACGCGACTGTCTGGAACGCCCAGCTCGTCACCGTCAACAGAACGGTGACGGTGAGGGATTGGGTGAGTCGGTCGTCATGCAGCAACTTGTCCCAGTTGGCAAGCCCGACGGGCTTGGGATCCCCGAGCCCATTCCACTTGGTGAAGGAGAGATACACGGCGAGGACCATGGGCGCCACGGCGAAGAAGACAAAAAACAGAACCCCGGGCACAGCCCAAACGCCGTGAGGTACAGCGCCCCGATAGGGGCGCGGGGAACTGCGCAACCTCACTTCAACCCCTTCAGCGCTGAAACGAACTGCGCCGGCGAACTCTTCCCCACAAACAGCTTGTTGATCTCGGTCAGCATCGGCGTGGACACATCCGGATCCACCGCTTGGTCCCAGCTCAACGTGAACGCCGGTGCCTGCTGCACCATCTGGTACTGGAACTTGGCGAACTCGGGGTTGGGCGAGGAGTCGAGAAGCTTCTCTGCGTTGGAGGTCGTCGGGATGTCACCGTTGGCGACAAGCTCCTTCGCGTACGCCTCCGACGCGCAGTCACGGAGGAATGCGATCGCCGCGTCCTTGTTGCCCGTACGCGCGTTCACGGACCAGTAGTTGGTGGGGTTGCCGACCACGTTGCGGATATCGCCCGCACCCCCCTCGTACTTCGGGAAGGCGGACCACCCCAGGTTGTTCTTCGCGAAGTCGGGGAACTTCCCGAGCTGCGTCGAGTACTCCCACGACCCCATCAGATGCATCGCCGCCTTGCCCTTGGCGAACACCGCGGGCGCGCCCCCGTTGACGTACGACACAGAGCTGAACCCCTTGCCGAACGCGCCGTCGTCGATGAGCTGCTTGACCGTCTCGGCGGCCTTGAGGACAGCCGGGTCGCCCCACCCGGACGCGTCCCCGTTCTTGATCTTGTCGAAGACCTCGGGCCCGCCGATCCGGTCGACCAGGTACTCCAGCCACATCAACTCGGGCCAGATGTCGGCACCCCCGAGCGCGAACGGCGTGATGTTCGCCGCCTTCAGCTTCTTGTTGATGTCGAGCAACTCGGCCCAGGTGGTGGGCGGTTGGAGCTTGTGCGCGGCGAAGACGGTCTTGTTGTAGAAGAGGATCACCGGCTGCATGCCGCGCATCGGTATGCCGTAGTTCTTGCCCTTCAGCGCGCCCGCCGCGAGCACCGAGGGCAGGAACCCGTCCTTGAGCACCGGGTCGGACTTGATGGTGTCGGTGAGGTCGACCAGCTGGTTCGCCTCCTGGTACGCCTTGATCGAGCCGCCGCCCCAGTTGAAGAAGACGTCCGGCGCGTTCGGTGAGCCCATCGCGGTGCGCAGCTTGGCCGGGTAGTCGGTGCCGGGCACCTTCTCCAGCTTGATCTTGCCCTTGGCCTTCTTCGCCGCCGCCGACGCGTTGAACCGGGTGACGGCCTTGACCTGCACCTTCGCCGCGTCGTCGCCGTAGGTGAAGGCGGTGACCGTGCTGCTGCCGCCGGTGCTGTCACTGGAGCCGCAGGCCGTGAGCCCGGTGGTGAGCAGGGTGGTGGCACCGGCGCCGAGCACCCAGCGCCTGCTGAACGTACGCCCGCCGTTGGACGTGTTGGGCTCCATGGACAGCACCTCTCGTGCGAATGTTTCGAGCCGTTCTACGAATGTTCCGGGAACGTAAGGCGCGCTGGGGGGTTCGTCAAGAGGTCGCGCAGGGATACGATCGCCGCCATGACAGCCCCGGATTCCGCCGAAACCCAGACAGCGGGTCGGCCGACCCAGACCGCCACGCTCGCCGAGATCGCCCGCGAGGCCGGAGTGTCGGCTCCGACTGTTTCGAAGGTCCTCAACGGCCGTGCCGATGTCGCCCCCGCGACCCGCACCCGCGTCGAGGACCTGCTCCGCGTCTACGGCTACCGGCGCCGCCGCGCCGAGGCGACCCGCTCCCCGCTGATCGACCTGGTCTTCCACGAGCTGGAGAGCGCCTGGGCGATGGAGGTCATCCGGGGCGTGGAGAACGTGGCGCGGGACTCCGGGCTGAGTGTGGTGCTGAGCGAGAGCGCGGGGCGGCTGACCCCGGGCCGGACCTGGGCCGACCAGGTCGCCGCCCGCCGCCCGCACGGTGTGATCCTCGTCCTCTCCGGGCTCGACGAGTCCCAGCGGGCGCTGCTCACCAGCCGTTCCATCCCGTTCGTGGTGATGGACCCGGCCGGTGACCCGGGCGCGGACGTGCCGTCGATCGGTGCGACGAACTGGCAGGGCGGCCTCGCCGCCACCCGGCACCTGGTCGAACTCGGCCACACCCGGATCGGCGCGATCAGCGGGCCGTCCCGGATGATGTGCAGCCGCGCCCGGGTCGACGGATACCGGGCCGCGCTGGAGACGGCCGGGCTGCCGGTCGACCCCTCGCTGATCACCACCGGCGACTTCCACCACGAGGCCGGCTACCGGCTCGGCCTTGAGCTGCTGCGCCGCCCGGACCGGCCCACCGCGGTCTTCGCCGGCAACGACCTCCAGGCGCTCGGCCTGTACGAGGCCGCGCGCGAACTCGGGCTGCGCATCCCGGAGGACCTGAGCGTGGTCGGCTTCGACGATCTGCCGGTGGCGCGCTGGGTGGGGCCGCCGCTGACGACCGTACGACAGCCCCTCACCGAGATGGCCGAGGCGGCGGCGAAGCTGGTGCTCGACCTCGGGCGCGAGCAGGAGACCTCGGCGGCGCGGCGGGTGGAGCTGGCCACCAGCCTGGTGGTGCGCAGCAGTACGGCGGCACCGGCACCGGCCGCGGAGTGAGGTGCGTGGCCGGAAGGTGACGTATTGACGAGTGGGGTGAGCCGCCCCACACTCCTCCGAAGCCAATCGGTTGCACAACCGAAACTTTCGGAGGCACCCGCAATGAGATCTCT
Organism: Streptomyces sp. NBC_00986; assembly: GCF_045162565.1. Taxonomy (NCBI): domain Bacteria; kingdom Bacillati; phylum Actinomycetota; class Actinomycetes; order Kitasatosporales; family Streptomycetaceae; genus Streptomyces; species Streptomyces sp. NBC_00986. The sequence continues at coordinate 5,128,901 of NZ_CP108733.1, read as the reverse complement.
GAGAACCGGCTTGTCCCTGGCGGCCCTGTTCACCGGCGCCGTCATGCTCTTCGCGGCACCCGCCGCGCACGCCGCCGACACCCCGCTGCGCGACCTCGCCGCCGCGAAGGGCAAAGTCATCGGCACCGCGGTCACCGGCTCCAAGCTCACCGGCACCTACGGCGACATCGCCGGCAGCCAGTTCAGCTCGCTCACTCCCGGCAACGCCATGAAGTGGGAGACGGTCGAGCCGACGCAGGGCAGCTTCAACTGGTCGGAGGCGGACCAGATCGTCGCCTTCGCGCAGGCCCACAACCAGCAGGTGCGCGGCCACACCCTGGTCTGGCACAGCCAGAACCCGAGCTGGCTGACGAACGGGACCTGGACTTCGGCCCAACTCAGCAGCCTGCTGCAGAACCACATCAGCACCGAAGTCGGCCGCTACAAGGGGAAGATCACCGCCTGGGACGTGGTGAACGAACCCTTCAACGAGGACGGCACGTACCGCTCGACGCTCTGGTATAACGGCCTCGGCGCCAACTACATAGCGCAGGCGCTGACTTGGGCGCACGCCGCCGACCCGGCCGCCAAGCTGTACATCAACGACTACAACGTCGAGGGCGTCAACGCGAAGTCCACCGCCCTCTACAACCTGGTCAAGTCCCTGAAGGCGGCGGGCGTTCCGATCGACGGGGTCGGCCTCCAGGCCCACCTCATCCTCGGCCAGGTCCCCGCCACTCTCCAGCAGAACATCCAGCGCTTCGCCGACCTGGGCGTTGACGTGGCGATCACCGAGCTCGACGTACGGATGGCGCTCCCGGCGGACAGCGCCAAACTCGCCCAGCAGAAGGCCGACTTCAAGGGCGTGATGGCCGCCTGCGTCGCCGTCACCCGCTGCGTGAACGTCACTGTCTGGGGCTTCACCGACTCCGACTCCTGGGTCGACAGCACGTTCCCGGGCTACGGGGCGGCGACACCGTACGACGCCGACTACGCGCCGAAACCGGCGTACTACGGCCTCTCGGAGGCGCTCGGCGGTACGACCACGACCCCGCCGCCGACCGGGGCGTGCTCGGCGACGTACAGCGTGGTCAGTCAGTGGAACACCGGGTTCACCGGGCAGGTGACGATCGCCTGTTCCGGGGCCTCACTGTCGTCCTGGAAGGCGAGTTGGACGTACGGCGCGGGCCAGCAGATCACGCAGGCCTGGAACGCGACCTGCACCCAGTCGGGCACGGCGGTGAGTTGTGCGAACGCGAGCTACAACGGGACGGTCCCGGACGGCGGTTCGGTGACGTTCGGCTTCAACGCGTCGTGGAGCGGGAGCAATCCGGTGCCGGTCGTGACCCTGGGATGAGGGAGGCGGGGGAGACGGAGGGGGCGCAGGAGGAGTGAAGCGGGGCTGAGAACCGTGAGATTTTCCGTAGAAAACCGTCTCGGGACGCCTCCCCTAACTTTCTCCTAATAATTCACACTTACGTTCCTCCCCGTGACGGACAAAGAGAACGTTGACGAGGACAGACGCGTGGGCCGGCGATCGAGAGTGCTGAAGATCGTCGGCCTCACCCTGGCAGGCGTCCTCGTCCTGGGCGTGGGCACGGCGGGCTGGGCCTACTGGCACCTCAACGGCAACATCAAGAGCGTCGACATCGACAGCGCGCTCGGCACCGACCGCCCCGCGAGGGCGGTGACCACACCGTCCGCCGCCGCGTCCGCGTCCGCCACCCCTGTGCCGACCGGCTCCCTGAACATCCTGGTCCTCGGCTCCGACTCGCGCAGCGGCAAGGAGAACAAGGCGCTCGGCGGCGGCAGCAGCTCCGGCGCCCGTTCCGACACGGCGATGGTCGTCCACCTCGACGCGGGCCGTACGAAGGCCACGATCGTCAGCATCCCGCGCGACACCCTCGTCACCCGCCCGTCCTGCCCGCTGTCGTCCGGCGGTTCCACGTCCGTGGCGTACAACGCGATGTTCAACACCGCGTACTCGGTGGGCGGTCCGGTGTGCGCGGTCAAGACGGTCGAGTCGATCACCGGCGTCCGCATGGACCACTACATAGAGATCGACTTCGCGGGCTTCGCGAAGCTGGTGAACGCGCTGGGCGGCGTCACGGTGACGACCACGCAGGACATCAACGACGACGACAGCCACCTGCACCTCAAGAAGGGCACCCACCACCTCAACGGCAAGCAGGCCCTGGCCCTCGCCCGCACCCGGCACGGCATAGGCGACGGCAGCGACCTGGGCCGAATAGGTCTCCAACAGATGCTGGTGAAGGCCCTGTTGACCCAGATCTCCACCCACGACCTCCTCAGCGACCCCACCAAGCTCTACGAGGTCACCGACGCGGTCACCGACAGCCTCACCACCGACACCGGCCTCGACTCCCTGAGCGAACTGATCAGCCTCGGCCAGAGCCTGAAGGGGCTGTCGGCGGACGCGGTGACCACGGTGACGATGCCGAACGTCACGGCACCGTCCGACCCGAACCGGGTGGTGGCGAAGGAGCCGGCGGCGAGCGATCTGTGGGAGTCGCTGCGCTGACCTGCGTAAATGGGCGGGCGAAAAAATCTTCGGGGAATTCCGGCGAGTGTGTCGATCGGCTCGCACCTCGTTCGACGCATGGTTGAAAGGCCGGGAACAGCCCGGTCGGAGAACGCCAGAGAACGAACCGAGGAGTCACCATGCCCCGCTACCTCTCCCTCGTGCAGATCGACGAGAAGTCCGCCCCCGCCGAGGGCCCCAGCCCCGAGCTGATGCAGCGCATGGGCGAGCTGATCGAGGAGATCACCAAGGCCGGCGTCATGCTCGACACCGCCGGCCTCACCCCGACCGCGCAGGGCGCCCGCGTGCACTGGGAGGGCGGCGAGATCTCCGTGACCGACGGGCCGTTCACCGAGTCCAAGGAGGTCGTCGGCGGCTACGCGCTCATGCAGTGCAAGGACATGGCCGAGGCGATCGAGTGGACGAAGCGGTTCCTGAAGGTGCACGAGGAGTTCTGGACGGTGACCTGCGAGGTGCGGGAGATCGCGGAGGGCTGAGTCCTCCCCGGTACCGCTCGTCCTGCCGGTCTTCCTTGGTCTGAGGCCGCCGGGGGTGTTGCATGGTGGGTTGTGACTCCGGAATCACAGCCCACCGCAGACCCGCGTGCCACCGCCACGGACGCTCGCGGCAACGCCACGGACCCGCACAGCACCATCGAGACCGTCTTCCGCATCGAGTCCCCGCGCATCATCGCCGCCGTCGCCCGCCTGGTCCGCGACGTGGGTATCGCCGAGGAACTCGCGCAGGACGCGCTGGTCGCCGCCCTGGAGCAGTGGCCGAGGGAGGGTGTGCCCGACAACCCGGGCGCCTGGCTCATGGCCACCGCCAGGCACCGCGCCGTGGACCTGATCCGGCGCCGGGAGAACTACGCCCGCAAGCTCCAGGAGATCGGCCGCACCCTGGAGACGACGGCCCCGCCCGAGGAACCCTCGTCCCCCGACGACATCGACGACGACCTCCTGCGCCTCGTCTTCACCACCTGCCACCCGGTCCTCTCCGCCGAGGCCCGCACCGCCCTCACCCTGCGCCTCCTCGGCGGCCTGACCACCCCCGAGATCGCCCGCGCCTTCCTCGCCCCCGAACCGACGATCGCCCAACGCATCGTCCGCGCCAAACGCACCCTGGCCACCAAGAACGTCGCCTTCGAGGTCCCCTACGGCCCCGACCGCGAGGCCCGCCTGGGCTCGGTCCTGGACGTCATCTACCTGATCTTCAACGAGGGTTACGCGGCGACGGCCGGCGACGACTGGCTCCGCCCGAGCCTCTGCGAGGACGCGCTCCGCCTGGCCCGTCTCCTCGCCGCCCTGATGCCGAAGGAACCCGAAGTCCACGCGCTGGCTTCGCTGTTGGAGTTCCAGGCCTCCCGCTCGGCCGCCCGCACCGCCCCGAACGGCGACCCCGTCCTCCTCAAGGACCAGAACCGCCGCCGCTGGAACCGCCTGCTCATCGCCCGCGGCATCACCGCCCTCGGCCGCGCGGACGCCACGTCCACCGGCGCCCCCGGCCCCTACGCCCTCCAGGCCGCCATCGCCGCCTGCCACGCCCACGCGTACACCTACGACGAGACCGACTGGCCGACGATCGCGACCCTGTACGGTCTCCTCGCCGCCCGATTCCCTTCCCCGGTGGTCGAGTTGAACCGCGCGGTCGCCGTCTCGATGGCGGAGGGCCCGGCCCCGGCACTGGAGATCGTCGACACCCTCGCCTCCGAACCCGCCCTGCGCGACTACCACTTGCTGCCGAGCGTCCGCGGCGACCTGCTCCTCCGCCTCGGCCGCACGACGGAGGCGAAGGCGGAGTTCACCCGGGCGGCCGCCCTCGCCCGCAACGCACGCGAACGCCAACTCCTGCTGCGCCGGGCGGCGGAGGCGTCGTAGGACGACGGGGGTGGGTGGAGGCGCGCCCGGTATCGGAATCCGACGGATCGTCACATGCGCGGCGGGCGGGGGAGTTCGAGCCGACCGCACACCGTCGGCGGACAGGGCCTCGGGCCGGCAGGGATCCTCGACGCGTTCCGTGCCTCCCGCCGAGTCCTCCCCGGCAGCACGCTCCGCAGAGCCGTCAGACCGGCCGCCCGATCAACATCGTCGGCGCCCCCGCCACTCGAGTAAGAAACACGGTCGCCGAGTTGGGCCCCTGAGGCTTCACCTTCCGCCGCAGTTCCTCCGGTTCGACAGCCGACCCCCGCTTCTTCACGGTGAGGATTCCCACCTCGCGCTCCCGCAGCAGTGCCTTCAACTTCTTGACGCCGAAGGGGAGTTGATCGGTGATCTCGTAGGCGGAGGCATACGCGGTCGGCCGTAGCTCATCCGCGGTCACATACGCGATGGTCTCGTCGATGAGCCCGCCCCCGACCTCCTCCGCGACCTCGGCGACGAGGTGGGCGCGGATGACGGCGCCGTCTGGCTCGTACAAGTACCGCCCCACGGAACGGACTTCGGGGTCCGGAAGCCCGCGCCCGTGCAGAACTCGCGGGCCGGGGAGGAGAGTTGCGCGTACCGCACCCGGCCGCACCCCGGTCCCGAACCACAGCACCGCCTCCTTCACGTCACCCCCGTCCGAGATCCACTCCGCCTCGGCCTCCGCCGGGATCGCCTCGTGCGGTACCCCGGGTGCGATCTTCAGCGCGGCGAGCGGGGCCGTCGTAGCGGCGCCGATGGCCCAGGACAACGGTGGGGAGTACGCCTCGGGGTCGAAGATGCGGCCGCGGCCGCCCCGTCGCGCGGGGTCGACGAACACGGCGTCGTACGCGGACGTGTCGACGTCCGTCACGTCCGCTTCCTGGACCTCGATCAGCTCGGTCAGCCCCAGTGCCTCCGCGTTCGCGCGCGCCACGGCGGCCGTCAGCGGGTCGCGGTCCACGGCCAGGACGCGCACCCCCGCCCGGGCCAGCGCGATCGCGTCGCCGCCGATGCCGCAGCAGAGGTCGGCGACGGAGGTGACGCCCAGGTCCAGCAGGCGGGCGGCGCGGTACGTGGCGACGGTGGCCCGGGTCGACTGTTCGAAGCCGTTCGGGGTGAAGAACATCCGGTCGGCGTCCTCGGGCGTGAACTTCGCTGCTGCCGCACGTTGGCGCAGCCGTGCCTGGCCGAGGGCCGCCGAGACGAGGTCGGCGGGGTGGTCGCGGCGGAGGCGGGTGGCGACGGCGAGTTCCTTGGCCGGGTCGGTGCCGCGGACCTCGTCGAGGAGGGCGCGGCCCTCGGGGGTGAGCAGGGCGGCGAAGGCGAGTACGGGGTCGTTCACCGGGACATTGTGGGCCAGTCGGTGGACGGTGTGCCTCCGGTGGCGGTGTGTTGGCGGTGTCGGCGCGGGATCGGGGCCGGGGCCTGAAAAGATCCGGCCCCATGCGAGTAGTCGTACAAAATGACATCAATCGGGCGTGTGGGGGCCGGGCGCACGCGAGTCCGCGCCGGAGGGCGGGCGCCCGTGGCGCGCTCGCCGCCCTCGCGCTGGCCGCTCTCGTCTCCGGCTGCGGCCAGTCCGGCTCGGGCGCGGGCGTCCACCCGGCGCAGGGCGCGCAGCCGCTGCACGCGCCCCCGGCCCGCGCGCTGGACTCCTACGCGACGAAGCTGCGCGCCGCGTACGCCGCGCGGGTCGCCGCGGCCAAGCGCTGGGGGCTGGCGAAGGTGCCGCTCACGGCGCCGCCGGCGCCCGTGCACAAGCCGGAGATCACCGCGCGCAAGGGCTTCGAGGTGGACGACCAGGAGGAGCTGAACCTCCCGCCGGTCTTCACCACGATCCCGACCAAGAAGAAGATCGTCTTCCTCACCATCGACGACGGCGAGAACAAGGACCCCGCGTTCCTGCGGATGATGAGCGACCTGAAGATCCCGTACACCGCCTTCCTCAGCAACTACCTGGTGAAGGACGACTACGGCTACTTCCGGAAGATGCAGGCGCAGGGGCACACGATCAACAACCACACCCTCACGCATCCGTATCTGCCGGGGCTGTCCTACGCCGAGCAGAGGCACGAGATCTGCGGGATGCAGGACATCATGAAGAAGCAGTTCGGCAAGGCCCCGACGGTCTTCCGGCCGCCGTACGGGAACTACAACCACGACACCCTCGTTGCCGCGAAGTCCTGTGGCATCAAATACGCCCCGATCTGGGACGAGGAGGTGTTCGTCGACCACTGGGAGTACCGCGAGGACGACCTGTCCCTGCATCCCGGTGACATCGTCCTGACGCACTTCCGGGGCCGTGAGGACTGGAAGGGCACGATGGTCGACGACATGCGCCGCTTCCTGGGCAAGGTCACGGCGGAGGGTTACGCGGTGGCCCGCCTGGAGGACTACCTGTGAGGTTCGCGACCCTGCGGACGCCGGTGGCCGTCGCGTTGGCGGCCACCCTCCTCACCGGCTGCGCGCAGTCCGTCGACCCCATCGAACGGCTCGGCAAGAAGGCCGCCCAGCGCGTCCACCCGCACGGCCCGTCCCGCGAACAGCCGTACCGCCACTGGGGTCTGACGGCCCCGCTGCCCCCCGCCCCCAAACCGTCGCCCCACCCCGCCCCCCGCTCGGCGGGCCCGGGCCTTCCGCCGGTCGTGGACCACGTCCGAACCCGCGACAGGGTCGTCTTCCTGACCTACGACCACGACGCGGGCGCGCGACGGGACCCGGGCTTCGCCGACATGGTCCGCGAACTACGCCTGCCCGTCACCGAGTTCGGCACCGCCCAGGACCGCCGCCCCGTCGCGGGCCTGCCCTACGACGCCCAGCGCACCGAGATCTGCGGCAGCCGGACCCGGCTGCTCCGGCCCCCCTACGGCACGTACGACACGACGACCCGCCGGGCCGCCGCCGACTGCGGCATCTCCGCACTGGTCCTGTGGCGGGCCGCCACGACCACCGGAACGCTCACCTACACGCGCGGCGACCACCACCTGGCCCCGGGCGACATTGTCCGCATCGCCCCGACCGACACGACGGCCCGACTGCTGCGCGGCATCCAGGAGCAGGGCCTGACGGTGGGCCGCCTGGAGGACTACCTCTAGCGCGCAGGGCGGGAGTGTCAGAGGCCCCGGCTAACCTGCCGCGCACGACGAACAGCGGTGAGTGGAAAGGGCCTTGCGACGGGTGGCAGCGAGTGGACCTCCACCGGGCCGTACCAGAGGGATCTGGAGTCGGCGTTCCGGCAGGCGCAGGAACTGGCCAAGGACGACCACGGGTTCCCGGGGCGGGACGTCGTCGATCTGTGGGAGGACGACGACTGGCGGGAGTACATCCTGACGGGCGGCACGTCCTCCGTGCTCGACTTCTACGACCTCATCGACGCCGGGTCCGGGGACGACTTCGCCATGATGCGACCACTGACCGAGGACGAGGTGCGCGACTGGGCGCCGGAGGGCAGGCCCACCCGCGAGCAATGGGTCGCGGCCCTGCGCACCTGGGTTCCGTCCTTCCCGGGCCGTGGGAGCGGTCGCTGCACGATCCTCTATCGCGAGGGCGAGCCGGCCGAGATCGGCTACTGGGGATGCGCGGCGGACTGGCGCGGGAACCGTTCGACGCCGGTCGGCACTCTCAGCCCGTCCGGCGTTTGAGGACGAGGCCGTTCAGGCCGAAGGGGGGTCTGGGGGCGCAGCCCCCAGGGGACGGCGGCATCGAGCACAGGCCCGCCGGACAGCTCAGGGCGACGTCGAAATTCCGCTCAAGCGCCGCGGGCATTGGCACTCCGCTTGACCGAGTGCTAATCGCGGTCATAGTCTCAGACCTGGCACTCCCCCCTGGAGAGTGCCAATAGCGACGGGCAGGTCCGGCACCCGCGACGACGGATCCACCTGGTCGCCACCTCAGACAGTTAACCCCGTGAGATCTCCGAAGGGGGAGGTCGGATCGTGACGACCACCAGCTCCAAGGTTGCCATCAAGCCGCTTGAGGACCGCATTGTGGTCCAGCCGCTCGACGCCGAGCAGACCACGGCCTCTGGCCTGGTCATCCCGGACACGGCCAAGGAGAAGCCCCAGGAGGGCGTCGTCCTGGCCGTGGGCCCGGGCCGCTTCGAGAACGGCGAGCGTCTTCCGCTCGACGTGAAGACCGGCGACATCGTGCTGTACAGCAAGTACGGCGGCACCGAAGTGAAGTACAGCGGCGAGGAGTACCTCGTCCTCTCGGCCCGCGACGTGCTCGCGATCATCGAGAAGTAATTCACCCAGTTTTGCAGTGAGCTACGCCCCTGGCCCCCGCGACCTTATGAAGCCGGGCGTCAGGGGCGTAGTTCGTTTCACCCACGTTTTCCGAGAGGGCTGAACCGCTCCCATGGCGAAGATCCTGAAGTTCGACGAGGACGCCCGTCGCGCCCTCGAGCGCGGCGTCAACAAGCTTGCCGACACGGTCAAGGTGACGATCGGCCCCAAGGGCCGCAACGTCGTCATCGACAAGAAGTTCGGCGCCCCCACCATCACCAACGACGGCGTCACCATCGCCCGCGAGGTCGAGCTCGAGGACCCGTACGAGAACCTCGGTGCCCAGCTGGTGAAGGAGGTGGCGACCAAGACCAACGACATCGCGGGTGACGGCACCACCACCGCCACCGTGCTCGCCCAGGCGCTCGTGCGCGAGGGCCTGCGCAACGTCGCCGCGGGTGCCTCCCCGGCCGCCCTGAAGAAGGGCATCGACGCCGCCGTCAAGGCCATCTCCGACGAGCTGCTCGCCACCGCGCGGCCCATCGACGACAAGGCCGACATCGCCGCCGTGGCCGGTCTGTCCGCGCAGGACAGCCAGGTCGGCGAGCTCATCGCCGAGGCGATGGACAAGGTCGGCAAGGACGGTGTCATCACCGTCGAGGAGTCCAACACCTTCGGTCTGGAGCTGGACTTCACCGAGGGCATGGCCTTCGACAAGGGCTACCTGTCGCCGTACTTCGTGACGGACCAGGAGCGCATGGAAGCGGTCCTCGAGGACCCGTACATCCTCATCCACCAGGGCAAGATCAGCTCCATCCAGGACCTGCTGCCGCTGCTGGAGAAGGTCATCCAGGCCAACGCCTCCAAGCCGCTGCTGATCATCGCCGAGGACGTCGAGGGCGAGGCCCTGTCGACCCTGGTCGTGAACAAGATCCGCGGCACGTTCAACGCGGTCGCGGTCAAGGCCCCCGGCTTCGGCGACCGCCGCAAGGCGATGCTCGGCGACCTCGCCACCCTCACCGGCGGTCAGGTCATCGCCGAGGAGGTCGGCCTCAAGCTCGACCAGGTCGGCCTGGACGTGCTGGGCTCCGCCCGCCGCGTGACGGTCACCAAGGACGACACGACCGTCGTCGACGGTGCCGGCGACTCCTCCGAGGTCGCGGGCCGCGTCAACCAGATCAAGGCCGAGATCGAGAACACGGACTCCGACTGGGACCGCGAGAAGCTCCAGGAGCGCCTCGCGAAGCTGGCCGGCGGCGTGTGCGTGATCAAGGTCGGCGCCGCCACCGAGGTGGAGCTGAAGGAGAAGAAGCACCGTCTGGAGGACGCCATCTCCGCGACCCGCGCCGCGGTCGAGGAGGGCATCGTCTCCGGTGGTGGCTCCGCTCTGGTGCACGCCGCCAAGGTCCTCGAGGGCAACCTCGACAAGACCGGTGACGAGGCCACCGGTGTCGCGGTCGTGCGCCGCGCGGTCGTCGAGCCGCTGCGCTGGATCGCCGAGAACGCGGGCCTCGAGGGCTACGTCATCACCGCCAAGGTCGCCGACCTCGAGAAGGGTCAGGGCTTCAACGCCGCGACCGGCGAGTACGGCGACCTGGTCAAGGCCGGCGTCATCGACCCGGTCAAGGTCACCCGCTCCGCCCTGGAGAACGCCGCCTCCATCGCCTCCCTGCTCCTCACGACCGAGACCCTGGTCGTCGAGAAGAAGGAAGAGGAGGAGCCGGCCGCCGGTGGTCACAGCCACGGCCACTCCCACTGACGCGAGTCGGTGAACCCGTAGGACGTGTACGTCGAAGGCCCGGCGCCCCTCAGGGGGAGCCGGGCCTTCGCGTTCCGCCGGAACCTTCGTCACCGAGGCCGCCGTCACCGTGGCGGCTGCCGTCACTGCGGCCCGTACTTCCGCCCGGTCTTCGAGGTGATCCCGCCCAGCACCGCCTGCGGGGTGACCTTCACCAGACCCATCAGCGCCTTGTAGCGCGGGTCCGGGATCGACAGCGACTTGCCGCGCGCCAGATCCGCGAGCGCCGCCGCGACCAGCTTGTCCGCGTCCAGCCACATCCAGTTCGGGATGTTGTCCGTACCCATCCCGGCCCGCTCGTGGAACTCGGTCCGCACGAAGCCGGGCGCCAGCGCCATCAGCCGTACGCCACTGCCCGCCAGGTCCTTGGCCGCGCCCTGGGTGAACTGCACGACCCACGCCTTCGACGCGCCGTACGTCCCGCGCGGTACGAAGGCGGCGACCGACGCCACGTTGACGACCCCGCCGCGCCCGCGCTCCCGCATCGCCTCGGTCGCCGCGCTGGTCAGCCGGAGCACCGCCTCGCAGTGCACCTTGAGCATCTTCAGCTCGTCGGCCATGGACACGTCGAGGTAGCGGCCCTTGTTGCCGAAGCCCGCGTTGTTGACCAGCAGGTCGACGGGGTTCTTGCGGTCGGCGAGGCGGGCGGCCACCGTGTCGATGCCCTTGTCCGTGGCCAGGTCGGCGGTCAGTACCTCCGCCTCGATGCCGTGCCGGTCGTGCAGTTCGGTCGCCTGCTCCCCGAGCCGCGCGGTGTTCCGCGCCACCAGCACGAGGTTGTGTCCGTCCGCCGCGAGCCGCCGCGCGAACGCGGCACCGATCCCCGCGGTCGATCCCGTAATCAATGCCGTTGTCATGGCGCAAGATTAGTGACCCGGAGCGAGCCGGTCCGATCTCTGCACAGGCCCTCCCGATCCGTGACGAACACGTGTCGAACATCGCGTCGAACACGCCGTGACGGCAGGTCAGGCGGGGTACTCCGCGACATACTTCCGGGCCTGCGCCAGCGCCTCAGGATGCAGCGCCTCGCCCGCCGGAAGCAGCCGCGGCAGCAGCTCCCGCTCGGTCGTCACGGCCCGGAACTGCAGGGCCACCGTCACGTCGTGGTCGGGCCGGTGCACGATCTCGATCGGGTCGCCCGCCCGGATCTCACCGGGCTCGATCACCCGCAGATAGGCCCCCGGAGCACCCTTCACGGTGAACCGTTTCACCCACCCGCGTTCGCCCAGATGGTCCTGGAACGTACGGCACGGGATCCGCCCGCAGGTGACCTCCAGGACCACCTCGGAACCGATCCGCCAGCGCTCGCCGATCCGCGCGCCGGACACGTCGAGCCCGAGTGTCGTCAGGTTCTCCCCGAAGGAACCGCTGGCCAGCGGGCGCCCCAACTCCCGCTCCCAGTCGTCGAGATCCTCGCGCGCGACCGCGTACACCGCCTGGTCGTCGCCGCCGTGGTGCCGCCGGTGACACACCGCGTCTCCGGCGAGCCCGCTCCCGGCGACGCCCTTGGCGCCGGGCGCGCTCACCCGCACCGGCGCGTCGGTCGGCCGCTTGTCGATGCCGGTCACGCCTTCGGGCTGGTCCGTGTACGGCACGGCCGTGGCCCGGCCCAGATTCAGCGAGAGAAGCTTCATGACGGCACGGTAGACGAGAGCGCCTCAAAGGTGCGGCGCATTATTCGGCGTCGTAGCAAAGAAGAGCTTATGCTCGGCGCATGATCGAGGCCCGACATCTCCGTGTGCTGCGCGCCGTCGCCGCCACCGGCTCCTTCTCGGCGGCCGGGCGTGAACTGGGCTGCACCCAGCCCGCCGTCAGCCAGCAGATGAAGGCCCTGGAGACCTCGGTCGGCACGCCGCTCCTGATCCGCACCGGCCGCGAGATGCGCCTGACCCAGGCGGGCGAGGCCCTGGTCCGCCACGGCGCGGGCATCCTCGCCGGGCTGACGGCGGCCGAGGAGGAGGTCGCCGCGATCGCGGGGCTGCGCGCCGGCCGGGTCCGCCTGGTCTCCTTCCCCAGCGGCAGCTCGACGCTCGTCCCCGCCGCACTGGCCGCCCTGCGCGCCGCGCACCCCGGCACCCGCGTCTCCCTGGAGGAGGCCGAGCCGCCGAAGTCCGTCGAGCTCCTCCGGGAGGGCGACTGCGACATCGCACTCGCCTTCCGCTACGAGGCCGCGGCGGGCGCCGAGGACTGGTCCGACCTGGTGGTGCGACCCCTGCTCCGTGACCGCCTGGTCGCCCTGGTCCCGGAAAAACACCGGCACGCGCGCGTGCGGTCGCTCGCCATCGGCGAACTCGCCGACGACCCCTGGATCGCCGGCTGTCCGCGCTGCCGGGGCCAGTTGGTCGAGGTGTGCGAGGCCGCCGGCTTCACCCCGCGCATCGACTTCGCGACCGACGACTATCCGGCGGTCGTCGGCCTGGTGAGCGCGGGCCTGGGCGTCGCCGTCCTGCCCCAGCTCGCCATCGAGTCCGTACGGCCCAGGGGTGCGCGGACGGTGACGCTGGAACCGGCGGTGCGGCGGGAGATCGTCGCGCTCACCCTGCCCGACCTGGCGCAGGTGCCGGCCGTGGCGGCGACCCTCGACCAGCTGGAGCGGGCGGCGCGCGAAAAGTAGAGGGGCACGCGTGCGCGTACCCCTGTCGGAGGACTTGTTGGAGAAACGTTCCTTCAGTTGTTCGAAGCCATGTCCCCGGCGGCCGAAGCCGACACCAGCCGGTTGCGGGCACGCCCCATGAGCTCTTCGCGCTCGTCCTCGGTCAGGCCGCCCCAGACGCCGTACGGCTCGCGCACAGCCAGCGCGTGCGCCGCGCACTGTGCGCGGACCGGGCACCTCATGCAGACCTCTTTGGCCGAGTTCTCACGAGCGCTTCGTGCCGCACCGCGCTCGCCCTCGGGATGAAAGAAGAGCGAGCTGTCGACCCCTCGGCAGGCAGCCAGGAGCTGCCAGTCCCACAGGTCCGCGTTCGGTCCGGGAAGGCGGGAGAAATCTGCCATTGCGTGACCCCTTGTAGCCGTTATGGGCGGATACGGTGTCCACGACCGTACAACTACGATCTAAGGAGATGAAAATATGACTCATTGCGAATCTAGCCTCAGACACCAGCAAAAGGGAAGAAATAGGGCTGAATGGGGCACCGGTTGTGATGAAAGCTTGAGGGTCGGCCCCGATGCCTCCACCGTGTCCGCACCCTCACGTAGAGTGCCGAAGATGGCACACGGCCCCGTAACTCTTTCGAGTGACCGTCGTTGAGAGTGCGAGGCGGTTGAAAACACAAGTGCTCGGGCAGGCGTCCGAGACGGTCGACCGCACAGGTGACGATTTCGTACCAGCCTGGAGGCTCAAGGTGACGCGCATCAGTTGCGGAGGGCGGCCATGACATCCGTCCTCGTCTGTGACGACTCCCCGCTTGCCCGAGAGGCGCTCCGCCGCGCGGTCGCGACCGTGCCCGGTGTCGAGCGCGTGACGACGGCGGCCAACGGCGAGGAAGTACTCCGCCGCTGGGGTGCCGACCGCTCGGACCTCATCCTGATGGACGTACGCATGCCCGGACTCGGCGGTGTCGAGACCGTGCGGCGGCTGCTGTCCGCCGACCCGGGCGCACGCATCATCATGCTCACCGTCGCCGAAGACCTGGACGGCGTGGCCCTCGCGGTCGCGGCCGGCGCCCGCGGCTATCTGCACAAGGACGCCTCGCGCGCCGAACTGCGGGCCACGGTCACCCAGGCCCTCGCCGACCCGACCTGGCGACTGGCCCCGCGCCGGCTGCGGTCCGCCGAGATGGGCGCCGCTCCGACGCTCACCGCGCGCGAGATCCAGGTCCTCGAAGGGATGAGTCACGGCCGCTCCAACGCGGAGATCGGCCGTGAGCTGTTCCTCTCCGAGGACACCGTCAAGACACACGCACGGCGGCTCTTCAAGAAACTCGGCGCCTCGGACCGGGCACACGCCGTGGCGCTCGGTTTCCGGTGGGGTCTGGTCCGTTAGGGCCAGGTCAGTGGGTCGTAGCGGGGATACGAGGATCCCCGCCCGCCACCAGGTGGGCGGGGACGGTGAAGGGGCCCGCCGGGTGCCCGCTGCTCGTTTCGCCGCGGATGCCGCATCCTTGAGGTGTGGAGTTCCTCGGGGACGAGTCGGTCGAGCGGGAGGGGAGGGCGCAGGAGATGAGTTCCGGCGCACCTGCTCATAACGCTTCGGTGCACAACAACGGACGCGGTGCCACGGACCCTTCGGCCGCAAGGCACCATGGACCGATGCGTGACGACGAGGCGGCCAGTGCCCCAGGGGCGATTGGTGGACTCGTCCTTCGCGCGGTCGACGGAGACGAGCAGGCGACCCACGATCTGCTCGCCCACGTCCACCCCTTGGCCCTGCGCTACTGCCGCACCCGGCTGTCCCGACTCCCGGGCGACGCACGGCACTTCGTGGAGGACCTCGCCCAGGAGGTCTGCGTCGCCGTCCTCCTCGCACTGCCCCGCTACAAGGACACCGGCCGCCCCTTCGAGGCCTTCGTCTTCGCCATCGCCGCCCACAAGGTCGCCGACCTCCAGCGCGCCGCGATGCGCCACCCCGGGTCCACGGCCGTGCCCTCGGACGAGATGCCGGAGCGCCCGGACGACTCCCTCGGCCCCGAGGAGCGTGCCCTGCTCAGCAGTGACGCCGAATGGGCCAAGAAACTCATGGCCAACCTCCCGGAGAACCAGCGCGAACTGCTCCTGCTGCGCATCGCCGTCGGCCTCACCGCCGAGGAGACCGGGCAGATGTTGGGAATGTCACCCGGCGCGGTCCGGGTCGCCCAGCACCGCGCGCTGAGCCGACTGCGGGCCCTGGCCGAGCAGTAACTCCCGTACGGGCACTGCCCTCAGTGGCGGAGCCCTGCGCCGCGGTGCCTTTCGTGAACAGTCGGCCGACGGCGTACGTACGAACATACGAAGCCCGGAGCGGGCCGTAGCCGTGGAATCGTGGAATTAGGTGACCGCGCTTCCCGTTAGCATGGACATCCGCACCGATCAAGGCCATTTGGGGAAGGTGTCATGACTGCCAACGTCGACGGAGTGCCCGCCAAATTCGCGACACTAGGGCTGACCTACGACGACGTGCTGCTGCTGCCGGGCGCGTCCGACGTGCTCCCGAACGCGGTCGACACCTCGTCCCGCATCTCGCGCAACGTCCGCGTCAACATCCCGCTGCTCTCCGCGGCGATGGACAAGGTGACCGAGTCCCGGATGGCGATCGCGATGGCCCGCCAGGGCGGTGTCGGCGTCCTGCACCGCAACCTGTCCGTCGAGGACCAGGTCAACCAGGTCGACCTCGTGAAGCGCTCCGAGTCCGGCATGGTCACCGACCCGATCACCGTCCACCCGGACGCCACGCTCGGTGAGGCCGACGCGCTGTGCGCCAAGTTCCGCATCAGCGGCGTCCCGGTGACCGACGGCAACGGCAAGCTCCTCGGCATCGTCACCAACCGCGACATGGCCTTCGAGACCGACCGTTCCCGTCAGGTGCGCGAGGTCATGACCCCGATGCCCCTGGTCACCGGCAAGGTCGGCATCTCCGGCGCCGACGCCATGCAGCTGCTGCGCCGCCACAAGATCGAGAAGCTGCCCCTCGTCGACGAGGCCGGCATCCTCAAGGGCCTCATCACGGTCAAGGACTTCGTCAAGGCCGAGCAGTACCCGAACGCCGCCAAGGACGCCGAGGGTCGTCTCATCGTCGGCGCCGCCGTGGGCGCGAGCCCCGAAGCCCTGGAGCGCGCCCAGGCCCTCGCCGAGGCCGGTGTGGACTTCCTGGTCGTCGACACCTCGCACGGCCACAACAGCAACGCCCTCAACTGGATGGCGAAGATCAAGTCGAGCGTCGGCGTCGACGTGATCGGCGGCAACGTCGCCACCCGCGACGGAGCCCAGGCCCTGGTCGACGCCGGTGTCGACGGCATCAAGGTCGGCGTGGGCCCCGGCTCGATCTGTACGACCCGTGTCGTCGCCGGCATCGGCGTCCCGCAGGTCACCGCGATCTACGAAGCGTCCCTCGCCGCCCGCGCGGCCGGCGTCCCGCTCATCGGCGACGGCGGCCTGCAGTACTCCGGCGACATCGGCAAGGCGCTGGCCGCCGGCGCCGACACGGTGATGCTCGGCAGCCTGCTCGCGGGCTGCGAGGAGTCGCCGGGCGAGCTGCAGTTCATCAACGGCAAGCAGTTCAAGTCGTACCGCGGCATGGGCTCGCTCGGCGCGATGCAGTCCCGCGGTCAGGGCCGGTCGTACTCCAAGGACCGTTACTTCCAGGCCGAGGTCGCCTCCGACGACAAGCTCGTGCCCGAGGGCATCGAGGGCCAGGTGCCCTACCGCGGCCCGCTGGCCAACGTGCTGCACCAGCTCGTCGGCGGGCTGCGCCAGACCATGGGCTACGTGGGCGCGGCCACCATCGAGGAGATGGAGACCAAGGGCCGCTTCGTCCGCATCACGTCCGCAGGCCTCAAGGAGAGCCACCCGCACGACATCCAGATGACGGTCGAGGCACCGAACTACAGCCGCAGCAAGTAGTCGGCAGGCTTCCTCAAGGGCGGCCCCGGGGACACCGGGGCCGCCCTTGTCGTGTCCGTCGGCGATACTGGAAGACGCTGAAACGCAGAGGAAAGGCCACAGACGTGACTGAGATCGAGATCGGGCGCGGCAAGCGCGGCCGCCGGGCGTACGCCTTCGACGACATCGCCGTCGTCCCCAGCCGCCGTACGCGGGACCCGAAGGAGGTCTCGATCGCCTGGCAGATCGACGCCTACCGCTTCGAGCTGCCCTTCCTGGCCGCCCCCATGGACTCGGTCGTCTCCCCGGCCACCGCGATCCGCATCGGCGAGCTCGGCGGCCTCGGCGTGCTGAACCTCGAAGGCCTCTGGACGCGGTACGAGGACCCGCAGCCGCTGCTCGACGAGATCACCGAGCTGGACGTGGACGCCGCGACCCGCCGCCTCCAGGAGATCTACGCCGCTCCCATCAAGGAGGAGCTGATCGGGCAGCGCATCAAGGAGGTGCGCGACTCGGGCGTGGTCACCGCCGCCGCGCTCTCCCCGCAGCGCACGGCCCAGTTCTCCAAGGCCGTCGTCGACGCGGGCGTGGACATCTTCGTCATCCGCGGTACGACGGTCTCGGCGGAGCACGTGTCGGGTTCGCACGAGCCGCTGAACCTGAAGCAGTTCATCTACGAGCTGGACGTCCCGGTGATCGTCGGCGGCTGCGCCACGTACACCGCGGCCCTGCACCTGATGCGCACCGGCGCGGCGGGCGTCCTCGTCGGCTTCGGCGGCGGCGCGGCGCACACCACGCGCAACGTGCTGGGCATCCAGGTCCCGATGGCCACCGCGGTCGCGGACGTGGCCGCCGCCCGCCGCGACTACATGGACGAGTCCGGCGGCCGGTACGTGCACGTCATCGCCGACGGCGGTGTCGGCTGGTCCGGCGACCTCCCCAAGGCGATCGCCTGCGGCGCGGACGCGGTCATGATGGGCTCCCCGCTCGCCCGCGCGACGGACGCGCCGGGCAAGGGCCACCACTGGGGCATGGAAGCGGTCAACGAGGAACTCCCGCGCGGCAAGAAGGTCGACCTCGGCACGGTCGGCACCATCGAGGAGATCCTCACGGGCCCGTCCCACATCCCGGACGGCTCGATGAACATCTTCGGTGCACTGCGGCGCGCGATGGCGACGACCGGATACAGCGAGCTGAAGGAGTTCCAGCGGGTCGAGGTCACGGTGGCCGACTCGCAGCACAAGCGGTAGGCGGTAGGCGGTTCTACGACGCGGTAGCCGTACGACGCTTTCAGGGGCCCGGGCCTGGGTGGTCCGGGCCCTTTTGCGTGCCCAAGTGGGGGGCGTGGGGCGCGCGTTGATGTTGGGGGGCGCACGGTTGCGTTCGGGGCGAAAGTTCGCTGGTGGGGCGTGTCGGGGCGGTAGCGTCCGTGATCGGCGCCCCAGTTGTGTGGGGTGCTCCCTTCCACGGAAATCGTTCCGGACCCGGGCTCTCGGGGCCCGGCCCGAATTCCAGACGAACCGCCTACCGGGCCAATGGGCGGCCTCGTGGAAGGGGGCGCCCATGGGTCGCCACCGCAAGCCCACCCGCTGGGACCGGATCCGTCTTCGGATGGTGAAGCAACGGAGGAGGTGGATCTTGTGGATGTACGGCGGAAAGTGAGCGGCCACCCCCATCACACGTAGGGGTGGACACTCCGTTCACTTTTCAGGAGCTCACCGCAGGGCCTACTGCGGTGGGCTCCACCTTGTTGGTGGAAGGTGAGTGGCCACCCCCATACCAACTAGGGGTGGACACTCCGTTCACTTTTCAAGAGCCAACCGCAGTAGCCCGCTACGGCCGGTTCCACCTGTTTCTTACGGTACCGGCGCCGCGAGTCGCACGCCACCAGCCCCCGACGCACACCCCGCCTCAAGCGCCCCCCCTGCACAACCCGCGCGCCGGGGTCAGAGCGCCGCCTTCTTGGTGCCGGAGAACGCGGCGAACGCGGCGATGGCGAAGAAGACGAAGGTGAGCGGGTCGGAGTCGGCCTTCCAGGCGTCCTGGACCACGCCGAAGTGGTCGAAGAAGACCTTGCTGAAGTCCACGCCGTACTCGTCCGCGATGAGCATCGCGTCGCCGACCAGCTGGCCGACGTAGACCGCGCCCAGGGCCAGCACGGCGCTGACCACGGGGAGCACGGGGTTGCGACCGCCCAGCTTGCCCGCCGCGAGGCCGATGACGAAGCCGACGCCGATCGCCGCCCAGCCGATCTCGTGCTTGGTGGTGCCGATGACGAAGCCGTAGATCCCGGCGGCGACCAGCGCGGCGGCGACAGCGGTCACCAGGCCGAGCGCGATGTTGTTCTTCGGGGGAGCGGGCGGGGCGTACGGCGCGTTCGGGGCCGGAGGGGGCGGTACGGCGCCGGGCTGCTGGGCGTACGGGTTGCCGTCGACCGGCTGCGGCTGCGTGGGCGCCTGCGGCTGGGCCTGCGCCTCGGGCTGTGGCTGTGGCTGCTGTGGTGGCGTGGCTGACTGGCTCATGACAGAGATCCCCCCACGGGATGCGAAGACAGGAAAAGCGAAACGGAGTCGCGTGCGCGCGGATATGCGACAACTGTGCGACGAGTGTGGGGAGATTAGCAGGTCGACGTAACCCTGTGACCAGTCGTTTTCGTGCTCAGATGCGGTGTGCCTTCGTGCTCAGAGCCGGTGTGCCGCGCCCGTCGGTGTCGCCCCGCGCG
The DNA here is from genome assembly GCF_045162565.1 of Streptomyces sp. NBC_00986. Classification (NCBI taxonomy): domain Bacteria; kingdom Bacillati; phylum Actinomycetota; class Actinomycetes; order Kitasatosporales; family Streptomycetaceae; genus Streptomyces; species Streptomyces sp. NBC_00986. Next base: position 5,109,220 of record NZ_CP108733.1, on the reverse strand, counting down.
TGTCCAGCAGCAACTGGGCCTTCACGGACAGGCCTTGGAGGTCGTACGTCCGGTGCTGCTGGAGCAGGATCGTCAGGTCGGCGTCGGCCGCCGCCTCGTAGAGGGAGTCCGCGCGGGGGACCGGGCGGTCCAGGACGCTCCAGGACGGGATGTGCGGGTCGTGGTAGCTGACGGAGGCGCCGAGTTCCATGAGGCGGATCGCGATCTCCTGGGCGGGGGTGCCCTGTTGGTCGGCGAGGTCGGCCTTGTAGGTGACGCCGAGCAGCAACACCCGTGCCCCGCGCGCGGACTTGCCGTGTTCGTTGAGGAGCGTGGCGGCGCGCTGGATGACGTAGCGGGGCATCTGGTTGTTGACCTGCTGGGCGAGTTCGACCATGCGCAGGGGGCGGGGGCCGTGGCCGGTCAGGTCCTGGGGGACCGCGTGGCCGCCGACGCCGGGGCCGGGGCGGAAGGCCTGGTAGCCGAACGGCTTGGTCTCCGCGCAGCGGATGACGTCCCAGAGGTCGACGCCCAAGTCGTGGCACAGGACGGCCATTTCGTTGACGAGGGCGATGTTGACGTGCCGGAAATTGGTCTCCAGTAGCTGCACGGTCTCCGCTTCGCGCAGGCCACGCGCGCGTACCACCTTGTCCGTGAGGCGGCCGTAGAAGGCGGCGGCCGACTCGGTGCAGGCCGGGGTGAGGCCGCCGATCACCTTGGGGGTGTTGGCCGGGGTGAAGTCGCGGTTGCCGGGGTCGATGCGGCTGGGGGAGTAGGCGAGGTGGAAATCGCGTCCCGCGCGGAGACCTGATCCCTCTTCGAGGAGGGGGCGCAGGAAGTTCTCGGTGGTGCCGGGGTGCACCGGTGACTCCAGGATCACCGTGGTGTGCGGCCGCAGGTGGGCCGCGAGGGCGCGGGCGGCCGTCTCCACCTGGCTGAGGTCGAGGCCGCCGTCGGCGTCCCGGGGGGTCGGCGCGCAGATCACGGCGGTGCGTACGCGGCCGAGCTCGGCGGGGTTGGTGGCCGGCCGGAAGCCCCCCGAGAGCATCCGGCGCAGTTCGGCGGGGCTGAGGGAGCCGGCCTCAGGACCGGTCTTGAAGCCGGCCGTGGCGATACCGGCGGCGACAGCGGCCTGGGCCAGGGGCAGGCCGAGAGGACCGAGTCCGATGACGGCGAGATCTGCGGGCATGGCGTGGGCCGTCCTTCCCAATAACCGAAGCGGGACAGATAACCGAAGCGGGACAGGTGCGCAAGCCCTGTGGACAGAACGAGCGAGCGCAATGTCAGACTAGGAGTAAATATGACCGTTATGCGGGATTGGACGGCTGTGTTTTTCGGCAGTCCTGTGATTGTTGTCCACAGGCTGGGGGTGAGTGGTGGCTGAAGTCGGGCAACCCGGTCAGAATTTGGGCAGGAGGGATACGAACCGGGCTTCGCCGAACGGGTGCGGCCGGCGCTACCGATAGCGGGAGGCAGCGGTGAGGACAGCGACACTGGGTCCGGCGCAGCGAGCCGAGGCACTGGCGGGAATGGCCGAGCGGGAACTGGATGTGCTCGTCGTGGGTGCGGGTGTGGTCGGCGCGGGCACCGCCCTGGACGCCGTGACGCGCGGCCTGTCCACGGGACTGGTCGAGGCGCGCGACTGGGCGTCCGGCACATCGAGCAGGTCGAGCAAGCTCATCCACGGAGGTCTGCGCTATCTGGAGATGCTCGACTTCGCCCTCGTCCGCGAGGCACTCAAGGAACGCGGACTGCTGCTGGAGCGGCTCGCCCCGCACCTGGTGAAGCCGGTGCCGTTCCTGTACCCCCTCCAGCACAAGGGCTGGGAGCGCCTCTACGCCGGCTCGGGCGTCGCGCTCTACGACGCGATGTCCATGGCCCGCGCCCACGGCCGGGGTCTGCCCACCCACCGCCACCTGAGCCGCCGTCACGCCCTGCGCGTGGCGCCCGCGCTGAAGAAGGACGCCCTGGTCGGCGCCCTGCAGTACTACGACGCGCAGATGGACGACGCCCGCTACGTGGCCACCCTGGTGCGCACGGCTTCCTCCTACGGCGCGAAAGTCGCCAACCGCGCGCGGGTGACCGGTTTCCTGCGCGAGGGCGAGCGCGTGGTCGGCGCCCGGGTGCAGGACGTCGAGGCGGGCGGCGAGTACGAGATCCGTGCCAAGCAGATCGTGAACGCCACGGGCGTGTGGACCGACGACACCCAGGCGATGGTCGGCGAGCGCGGCCAGTTCCACGTCCGGGCCTCCAAGGGCATTCACCTGGTCGTCCCCAAGGACCGCATCAACTCCTCCAGCGGGCTCATCCTGCGCACCGAGAAGTCCGTGTTGTTCGTCATCCCGTGGGGCCGGCACTGGATCGTCGGCACCACCGACACCGACTGGGACCTCGACAAGGCCCACCCGGCCGCGTCCAGCGCGGACATCGACTACCTCCTCGAGCATGTGAACTCGGTGCTCGCGGTGCCGCTGACCAGAGACGACGTCCAGGGCGTCTACGCGGGACTGCGGCCCCTGCTGGCCGGCGAGTCCGACGCCACCAGCAAGCTGTCCCGCGAGCACACCGTCGCGCATCCGGTGCCGGGGCTCGTCGTCGTGGCGGGCGGCAAGTACACGACGTACCGCGTGATGGCCAAGGACGCCGTGGACGAGGCGGTGCACGGGCTCGACATGCGCGTCGCCGAGTGCGTCACCGAGGACGTGCCGCTGCTCGGCGCGGAGGGGTACCGGGCGCTGTGGAACGCGCGGGCGCGGATCGCGTCGAAGACCGGCATCCATGTGGTGCGGGTCGAGCACCTGCTGAACCGTTTCGGTTCGATGGCGGAGGAGGTCCTCGACCTCATCGAGAAGGACCCCACCCTCGGCGAACCCCTCCAGGCCGCCGACGACTATCTGCGCGCCGAGGTCGTCTACGCCGCCTCGCACGAGGGCGCACGGCATCTGGACGACGTCCTCACCCGCCGCACCCGCATCTCCATCGAGACCTTCGACCGGGGCACGCGCAGCGCCCGTGAGGCAGCCGAGCTGATGGCACCGGTGCTCGGCTGGGACAAGGACCAGATCGAGCGCGAGGTCGAGCACTACGAGAAGCGGGTCGAGGCCGAGCGGGAGTCGCAACGCCAGCCGGACGACCTGACGGCGGACGCGGCGCGGTTGGGGGCGCCGGACATCGCGCCGCTGTAGTCCCGTCGCGGGATGTGGCGCCGCCGTGGCGCCGCCAGGTGCGGTCGGTCCCGCCAGGGGCCGGCTTCGCCCGCAGCCCGCTGCAACACCGTCCGCTGCACTCACCGCCCGCTTCACTCGAACGAGTGTCATGAGTTGGGATCTTTGTCCGGAACCCGGCCGTTCTACGAGGTGCGGGGGCAGAACTCGGCGGCGAGCAGGGCCGGTTCGAGGCCAGGGTCTGCGATCTCGCCCGTGTTCACCCGGAAGGTGAGGACATGACGGCCGTCGACGGTGGCTGCGGTGCGCACGTAGCTGCCCGAGATCCGGCCGTTGTGCCCCCACACCGTGGTGCCGCACGGCAGCTTCACCGGGAACAGCCCCATGCCGTACGAGCCGTGTGCGGTACGGGTGTCGAGCATCTCGCGCAGCCAGTGCGGGGGCAGCAACTGCCCGCCGAGCAGGGCCGAGTAGAAGCGGTCCAGGTCGGCGAGCGTGGTCACCAGCTCGCCCGCGGCCCCGGCCACCCGCGGGTCGAGATCGGTGACGTCGGAGCCGTCGGCGGCGTAGGCCCGGCCGTGCGGTGAGGGAAGAGTGGTGCGGGAGCCCGGGAAGGAGGTGCCCGTCAGACGCAGCGGAGCGATGATGCGGCGCTCGGCCTCGGTGGCGTACGAGTTGCCGGTGACCTGTCGGATCACCAGGCCGAGCAGCACGTAGTTGGTGTTCGAGTAGGAGAAGCGGCCGCGATCGGCCGGAGGGTGGGTGATGGCCATACGGACGGCCTGAGTTGGGGTGACGGGGACGGTGCCCCCGGTGACCGCGGTGAAGTCGTACAGACCGCTGGTGTGGGTGAGCAGGGAGCGGAGGGTCAGCGCGCGCCCGTCGTTGCCCGCTCCGTGTACCAGACCGGGCAGGTGCTGCTCCACCGTGTCGGACAGGGACAGCCGGTGTTCGGCGGCCAGTTGGAGGATCACGGTCGCGATGAAGGTCTTCGTGATGCTGCCGACGCGGAAGTGGTCGGCGCGGCCGATGCCTGTTCCGGCCTGTGTGTACTCCGTCGTACCGAGTGCGTAGTCCGACTCGGCCTGGGCGTCGTCCGTCCCGGTCCGCGGGTGGTCCGTCCCGGTCGGTGCGGTGCCAACGCCCGTGCTGTCGTGGGCCAGTAGGGCCGCGGCGGGTGCTCCGCCTCGGGCGACCAGCAGTCTGACCAGGGCGTTCGTGTCCGGTGCCGGGTGGGCCTGGGAGGCTGCCGCGGACAGGCAGAGGAGGGTCAGGGACACCGGAAGGGCGAGCAGTGTCCGAGGTGTGGGCATCGTGATCCTCCGTTCTCATCGGTCATCCTGCCCGGGTTGGCTGTGTGACCTGCGGCGGATATGCGAGGGGATGTGCCGTCGGTGCGCGGGGAGAGCCCCCCTGGGCGTTGGGCACTTGTTCGGTGGGGGACAATGGAGGCTCTGTCAGGGCGGGTTGCATGAGGGGACGCATGTCGGAGGCGGAGCGGGCGGGGACATCCCGTCAGGACAAGAGCGAACGTCTCCTCGCCGGGCGGTACCGGTTGGGAGCAGTGCTCGGCCGCGGAGGCATGGGCACGGTGTGGCGTGCCGAGGACGAGACCCTGGGCCGGACGGTCGCCGTCAAGGAGCTGCGGTTCCCGTCCAGCATCGACGAGGACGAGAAACGCCGGCTGATCACACGGACGTTGCGCGAGGCCAAGGCCATCGCGCGGATCCGCAACACCAGCGCGGTGACGGTCTACGACGTCGTCGACGAGGACGACCGGCCGTGGATCGTCATGGAGTTGGTCGAGGGCAAGTCGCTCGCCGAGGCCATCCGGGAGGACGGTCTGCTGGAGCCGCGGCGTGCCGCGGAGGTCGGGCTCGCGATACTCGACGTCCTGCGGTCCGCGCACCGCGAGGGCATCCTGCACCGCGACGTGAAGCCGTCGAACGTGCTGATCGCCGAGGACGGCCGGGTCGTGCTCACCGACTTCGGCATCGCGCAGGTCGAGGGCGACCCGTCGATCACCTCCACCGGCATGCTCGTCGGCGCGCCCTCCTACATCTCCCCGGAGCGGGCCCGCGGGCACAAGCCGGGTCCGGCGGCCGACCTGTGGTCGCTCGGCGGGTTGCTGTACGCGGCGGTCGAGGGCGCACCGCCGTACGACAAGGGTTCGGCGATCGCCACGCTCACCGCGGTGATGACCGAGCCGTTGGAGGAGCCGAAGAACGCCGGGCCGTTGAAGGACGTCATCTACGGCCTGCTGAACAAGGACCCGGCCCAGCGTCTCGACGACGCGGGTGCCCGGGCGATGCTCAACGCGGTGATCCACGCGCCCGAGCCGAAGGCGGCCGAGCCCGAGCCGCCGGTGGACGCGACCCGGGTCGTGCCGTTGCCCGCGCAGCCGGGGCCCGCGGAGTCCGGCGGCAAGAAGAGCGGTGGCGGGAGCGGGAGTTCGGGTCCCTCGGCGGGGGCCGAGCGGTTGCGTGGGGCGTTCCGGTCCATGCGGAAGGCCGCGGGGGGTTCGGCGGGGGCCGGGGCGGCCACGTCTTCGGCGGCTGCGGGTTCTGCCACGGCTGCGGGTTCCGGCACGGGTCCGGGTTTCGGCACGGGTCCGGGTTCCGGTACGAGTCCGGCTGCGGGTTCGGGTTCTGGTGGGGCTTTAACTCCCGTTGCCGGTAAGCCGGGTGGCTCGGGTGCGGGTGCCGGTGCGGCTGCTGCCGGGGCTGGTTCGGCCGGCGTTGCCGGCACTTCGGGCAAGAGCGGCTCCGGTGCTGCCGGCGCCGCGGGCTCCGGTGGGGCGAAGAGCACGGCTGCCGACGGGAGTTCAGGGTCTGCCGCTGCCGGGCCTCGGACGCCCGGGGTGCCTTCGGCCCGGTCGGGAGGTGCTTCTGGTCCGGGGACCCGTTCCGGGACGTCGACCGGTTCGGGAACTGCGGCCGGCGCCGGCACTGGCGCTGCGGCTGGTTCCGGTGCCGCGGCCGGATCGGCGGCGAAGGGCGGTGCGGCGGACTCGGGTACACGTGACCCGGGTACGCCTGATCTCGGTGTGCAGTCGTCCGGGCTGCGGGAGCCGGGACTGCGGGACTCCGGTACTCGGGACTCCGGTACTCGGGACTCCGGTACTCGGGACTCCAGTACTCGGGACTCCAGTACTCGGGACTCCGGTACTCGGGACTCCGGTACTCAGGACTCCCGTACTCGGGACTCCGGTGCCCGGGACCTGGGTGCCGCTACGCACGAGTCGAGTACTCGGTCGGCCAACTCGGGTGCGGGCGGCCGGAGTTCCGGATGGCCGGTCATGACGCCGCCGGATCTGCCGCCGCGGCCGGTGCCGAGGGCGCCGCTGACCGATGTGGTGCCGAAGCGGACGCTGGTGATCATCGCGGTCGTCATCGTGCTCGCGCTGATCGGTGTCGTGCTGGCGTTCACGCTCGGTGGCGATGACGACAGCGGCTCGAAGGGGTCGAAGCACAACAGCGGCGCCAAGGCGGACAGCAGTGTCAGTGCGAGCGCGAGTGCGAGCACCGACAAGAAGGACAGTGGCACCACCGGCAGCACGGGCGGTGCGCAGACCGATCCCACGGCGACGGCATCGGGCTCGGGGAGCACGGCGAGTTCGGGTACGAACGCGTCCGGCGGGAGCGGTGACGAGACGGACGGCTCCTCGGGCGGCGCCGCGGTCGTGAAGACGTACAAGGGGAGCCAGGGCTTCTCGATAGGCCTGCCCGCCGGGTGGTCGTACCAGTCGACTGACTCCGCCGGAGTCCGGCTGACCGGCCCCGACGGGCAGAAGCTGCTGATCGCCTGGACCAGTACGCCGAAGAACAATCCGGTGGCGGACTGGAAGAACCAGGAGCAGTACATGACGCGCTCCGGGTACAACCGGATCCGAATAGAGAAGGTGGACTACCGGAGCTGGAACACGGCCGACTGGGAGTTCACCTATCAGGACGGTGGGACGCAGTACCGCACCATCGACCGCGGGTTCGTCGTCAACAGCCATCTCGGATATGCCCTCATGTACACCGCGAAGGCGGCCAATTGGGGTAGTGAGCTTCGTAAGGACACCTGGGCCACCCTGACGAAGACGTTCGAACCGAAGTCGTGAGGCGGGTGGGTCCGGGTTTGGCGCGCCAGATCCGTCAACCCCTCTTTGTGGGTTGCCTCCGGCACGTATCGTGAGTGGTTGCGGACCGTACGCATCCAGGTATGTGGACGGAACGGGCCGCTAGGCGAACGGAATTGACCAACCGGGCGGCCGGGGGAGGCAACGTGGACGACTATGCGGGTCGGGTGCTCGCCGACCGCTACCGCCTGCCGCTGCCACCCTCCGACGAGTACGAACTCACCGAGTCCCAGGCCTTCGACACCTACAGCGGGCAGGAAGTCCTGGTACGCCAGGTGCCGTTGCCGGAGGTCGTCGAGGCGGAGGTGCTCGGCGAGGACGGGCTGCCCGACGGGTTCACGGCGCGCGACCGCGGGGCGCGGCGGCCGGCCGCGGCGCGGACCGCGACGCGGCGGCCCTCCGATCCGGCGGTACGGCGCGCGGTCGAGGCCGCGCAGGCCGCGGCGCGGATCCCCGACCATCCCCGGCTGGACCAGGTCTTCGACGTGTTCGCCGAGGGCGGTTCGCTGTGGATAGTGAGCGAACTGGTGTCCGCCCAGCCGCTGTCCGCACTGCTCGTCGAGAAGCCGTTGTCGCCGTACCGGGCGGCCGAGGTCGCCTCCGACGTGCTGATGGCGCTGCGGGTCCTGCACGCGCACGGCTGGGTCCACCGGAACATCACCGCCCGCACGGTGCTCGTCTGCGACGACGGCCGCGTCATGCTGACCGGCCTCGCGGTCGGCGCGGCCGAGGAGGCACTGTGCGGCTACGACCCGGTGCCGCCCCAGGATGGCGAGGACGAACGCGGGCAGCAAGGACAGCACGGCGGCGGGGCAGCGGTACCCGCGAGTTTCAGGGCTCAGGGCGGCGGCGCTGTACCGCGTGCGGGTTCTACGGCCCCGGGCGGCTCCCTCCCTCCCGCGGGCTCGACGGCGCCGCCCGGTCCCAGGACTCCCGGCAGTTCCACGCTCCCTGCGGTCCCCGGTAGCTCCCGTGGCGGCGGCGCGATCGGCTTCGGCGGCGCGGCTGGCGGAACCGGCGCGGGTGCAACTGCCGCTGCCGTAGGCCCCGGTGCGGTGGACCCCGAGGCCGCCCGGCGGGCCGCGATCGAGGCGCGGGCCGCCGGAGGGCTGCCCGGAGTCGGCGTGGAGAGCGGTGGCGCGAGCGCGTCCTCCGCCGCGCTGGCCCGCCGTGACGCGGAGGTCGGCGGTGACGTCCGGGCCGCGCGGGCCGGGGCGATCGCCGCGTACCGGGCAGGCGCGCGAGCCGCCGCCCGGGTCCAGGAGACCCAGCAGCCGGGGCGCCCGGCACTCCCCGGTGCCCGGCCCCCGGTCGAGGGCGAGCGCGGCACCGCCCAGGCCAACGGTTCGGCCCAACTGCCGTACTCCGGTGGCAACGGCGTGGAGCAGCACCCGCCCGGCACCACACCCCCGGGCCAGATAGCCGACCCCTACGGCGTCCGCAACACCGCCTGGCACGGCGCCGCCCCGCGCCCCGGCGCCCCGGCCCCATCCACACAGGGCGACCGGCCGTCCCTTCCCCAGGAGGGCACCGCCGCAGGTACACCGCCCTCAGACGCAACAGGCACGTTCCCCGTCCCCGGCGCGAACACCCCGCCGCACGACGGAGAGGCCCGTCCCTACGGCGCGGACCCTTCTGCCTACGGCGCGGATCCCTCGGCCTATGGCGGAGATGCCCGTCCCTACGGAGCAGCACCCTCGGCGTACGGCCCGGGCGCACCCGCCCCCGCCCCCGGCACCGGCACCCGCCCCCACGGCGCGGACACCGCGTCCTACGGTCACAGCGCAGACCCCTCAGCCCGCCGCGGTACCGACCCCTCCACCTACGGCGCCCTCACCCCCGCCGCCGGTAACCCCCGCCTCGACGGTCCCGTCCAACCCGGAGCCGTCGCCACCCCCGGCAACTCCCCACGCCCTCCTGCCCGTTGGGACGAATTGGCCTCCGCCGGGGCTCCCGCTCGCCGGGGTCCCGCCACCGCGCTGGCCGCCGAGCGTGCGCGTCAGGTGCGGATGACGGTCGTGGGGCCCGTGACCGAGCGGTGGGCGCCCGAGCAGGCCGTACCGGTGCATGAGAACTGGCAGTTGGCCGCGCCGATCGGGCCCGCCACCGACCTGTGGGCGCTGGGCGCGCTGCTCTTCCGGGCCGTGCAGGGGCATGCGCCGTATCCCGAAGAGGCGACCGCCGAGCTGGTGCAGCTGGTGTGTGCGGAGCCGCCCGCCTTCGCGGAGGAGTGCGGGCCGCTCAGGCCGGTCGTGGAGTCCCTGTTGCGGCAGGACCCCACCGAGCGGCTCGACTTCGAGGAACTCCGGGGCTGGCTGCGGTCGTTGGTGCGTTCGGCGCCCGAGCCCGAGGCCGGTACGCATGTCGTCGCCACCCCGCCGACCGACCCGCGGCGGCTGCCGATCGTGCGCAGGCGGGGCGAGTTGGTGCGCAGGCGGCGGGCCGGGCTGCCCGCGACCAGTCCGCACGGGCGGCACAAGCGGGCCAAGGAAGAGGTCGGCGGGTCGCCGCGGCGGCTCGGCCGGACCCTGGTGATCCTCATCTTCCTGCTGCTCGCCGGTGCGGTCGCGTACGCGATGCTCTTCATGCCCAAGTCCGGGGAGAACTCCGGGGCGGGGCAAGGGGATCGGACCGGGGCCGCCGGGGAGGTCAGTACCGCGCCCACCCAGTCGTCGGCCGGGGCCAGCAGCCAGCCGCAGCCCGATCAGACCTCGCCCAGCGCCCACAAGAGCCCCTCCAACTCAGCCAGTTCGACCGAGACGCAGACGGACCCGAACGTCGCCGACGGGTTCGTGCTGCGCAAGGACCCCGAAGGGTTCCAGCTCGCGGTGGCGAAGGGCTGGACCCGGACGCCCAAGAACGGGAGCGGTCAAGTCGTCTACTCCCACGGCGACTTCGAGCTGATCGTCGTAGCGGGACGGGACAGTGCCACGGCGGACGGCAGCGATCCGATGGTCTACCAGCGGGACAAGGAGGCCGAGTTGCAGCCGTACCGCAACTCCAGCTGGGCCACCGCGACCGGGCTGCGGACCATCACGGTGGGCGGAAAGACCATGGCCGAGGGGCAGTTCACCTGGACGGACAGCCAGGGCGGCGACCTCTTCGTACGCAACATGGCGTTCCTCATCAACGGGCGCTACCACATCGTGCAGGTACGCGGCCCGGAGGCTCAACGCGACGAAGTGACAACGCTGTACGAGCAGGCGTCGTCGACCTACCAGTACACCGGGTGACCTGCGGAGGCGGCGCGCCGAGGCCCGGTGGTTCCCGTTCGGGCGCAGAAGCGACAACCGTCACAGTGCGGTCTCCGTGGTACCCCGCTGGTTCCCTGGACGAGGCCCTGTCCTTACGCTGAGCCTGTCAAGAGCATTGCGGGGAAACGTGAATCAGATGCAGGGCCTGCTCCTCGCGGGGCGCTATCGGCTCGCCGAGTCGATCGGCAGCGGCGGTATGGGCCGGGTGTGGCGCGCGCACGACGAGGTGTTGCACCGGACCGTCGCCATCAAGGAGTTGACGGCCGCGCTCTATGTGTCCGAGAGCGACCAGCCGAGGCTGCTCGCGCGCACCCGCGCCGAGGCACGCGCCGCCGCGCGGATCAACCACTCCGCCGTCGTCACCGTGCACGACGTACTCGAACACGACGGCCGCCCGTGGATCGTCATGGAGCTCGTCGAGGGCAACTCCCTTGCCGACGAGGTCAAGGAGAAGGGCCGGATCGAACCGGCCGAGGCCGCGCGCATCGGCGTATGGGTGCTGCGCGCCCTGCGCGCCGCGCACGCCGCCGGTGTCCTGCACCGTGACGTCAAGCCCGGCAACGTGCTGCTCGGGCAGGACGGGCGGGTGCTGCTCACCGACTTCGGCATCGCGCAGATCGAGGGCGACTCGACCATCACGCGCACGGGAGAGGTCGTGGGCTCCGTCGACTACCTCGCCCCCGAGCGCGTCCGCGGCGCCGACCCCGGACCGTCCTCCGACCTGTGGGCGCTGGGCGCCACGCTCTTCACGGCAGTTGAGGGCCGCTCGCCGTTCCGCCGCACCTCGCCGCTGTCGACCATGCAGGCCGTCGTCGAGGAGGACGCCGGCGAACCGCGGTACGCCGGTGCGCTCGCGCCCGTCATCGCCGCGCTGCTGAACAAGGACCCCGCGCTACGGCCCGACGCGGACCAGGCCGAGCAGATGCTCGCGGAGGCGGCCGAGGGGCGGCGCCCGCGCGCGGCGGAGGAGTGGCTGCCGACGCAGCAAGTGGGCTCGCGGCAGGGCGGGTTGGCGGAGGACTTCAACTCGGGTTCGGGCGCGAATCCGTACGCGTCGGCGACCGGGGGCGCGGCGCCGTACCCGTCGGCGACCGGGCCGACCCACCACACGCCGCTCGTCGCCAGTACGACACTCGCGCCCGCGCCGGCTCCGTCGAAGCGGCGCCGGCTCCGTTCGGTCGCCCTGGTGGTCGTCGTCGCCGCGCTCGTCGGCGGCGGTGCGGCGCTGGGGCTGCAGAAGTGGCACCAGGACGACGAGCAGGGCGGCAGCCCGTCCGCCTCCGTCTCACAGAGCCCCACGGCGACCGGCGCCACGCAGTCCCCGGCACAGGGCTCCCTTCCCGCCAACTGGGAGGTCCACCACGACCCTTGGGGCTTCGACGTCTCCCTCCCCAAGGGCTGGACGCGGAAGGTCTACGGCGACGCCGACGGCATCAAGCAGGTCGACTACACGCCCGACAACGGCAAGCACTTCGTCCGCATAGCCATCGACACCTCGCCGGACTTCCCCACCGCGAACGCCCACCAGCTGGACCTGGAAGTGCAGCTCCAGAAGCTGGTCGACTACAACCGGGTGACCCTGGAGGCGAACACCTACCGCGACCGTCCGGGGTCCCTGTGGGACTACACCTGGACCGCGCTGGCGAAGGACACCCCCTTCCCGGGACCCCGGCGCGCCGTCGAGGAGACGTACATGTCCCGTGACGGCGTCGAGTACGCGATCTACATGTCCGCGCCGGCCGCGGACTGGGCGACGACCAGCGCGCAGTTCAAGACGGTCATGCAGAGCTGGAGCCCCGACTCGGGCTGACCGCTTCCGGTTGCGTCATGATGGTGCGCATGGGGACCGAGGGGGACAACGTCCGGGTGATCGCCGGGCGTTACCGACTGGAGAAGCGGCTCGGGCGCGGTGGCATGGGCGTCGTCTGGCGCGCCACCGACCAACTCCTGGGCCGCCAGGTCGCGGTGAAGGAGATCGCGCAGGACGACTCCCTCTCCGAGGAGGAGGCCCGCCAGCAGCGCGACCGCACCCTGCGCGAGGCGCGGGCGGTCGCGCAGCTGCGGCACCCGCACATCATCGTCGTGCACGACGTCGTCGAGCAGGACGAACGGCCGTACATCGTCATGGAGTTGATCGACGGCGGCTCGCTCGCCGAGCGGATCTCCGCCCGCGGTCCCGTCGACGCCGCCGCGGCCGCACGCATCGGCATCGCGCTCCTGGGCGCGCTGCGTACGGCGCACGCGGCGGGCGTCCTGCACCGGGACATCAAACCGGCCAACGTCCTGCTGCAGACGTCCACCGACGAGACCGACTCCGAGCGGGTCGTGCTGACCGACTTCGGTATCGCGCAGGTCGCGGGTGCCACGACGCTCACCGAGAGCGGCGCGTTCGTCGGCTCGCCCGAGTACACCGCGCCCGAGCGGATGTCGGGCGTGCGGACCGGTCCCGCGTCCGACCTGTGGTCCCTCGGCGCGTTGCTGTGCACGGTGCTGAGCGGTGAATCGCCTTTCCACCGAGACTCGTTGGGCGGCATCCTGCACGCGGTCGTCATAGACGAGATCCGCCCGCCGGAGCAGGCCAGGCCGCTGCTGCCCGTCGTACGAGGACTGCTCGAACGCGATCCGGAACGGCGGCTGAAGGCGGCCGAGGCGGAACGGATGCTGCGGGCCTTCCTGGACACCGGGCGGACGCCGAAGGCGTCGACGGGGCGCCATCCGAAGGCGACATCCGGCCACGTGGCGAAGCCGACGCCCGGGTACACGCCGACTCAACGGGACGTTCCGCGACGGGACTTGGCACCCCCGCCCGCACCGTCACCGTCCCCGCCGACCCCTTCCTCCACGGCCGGGCAGCCCCCTCGGCGTTCCACGCGCGGGGTGCTCATGGCCGCGTTGCTGGTCGCGGCGATGGCGGGGGCCGGGGTGTCGGCGGCGGCGCTGTTGATGCGGGGGGACGGCGGGGACGGGGGCAACGGGGTTGCCTCGCCGGTGAGTTCGGCGCCGTTGACCTCCACGAGCGCCGGTACGCCGTCACCGTCGCCCTCCCCCTCGGCGAGCGCCGGGACGCCCAACACCCCTACCGCGCCCTCCGGTTACCGCATCGCCCACGACCCCGACGGCTTCTCCCTCGCCGTACCGGAGGACTTCGTGCGCGTGCCGCAGGGCGAGCGCATCTTCTACATGTCGCCGGGGGAGACCTTCCGGCTCGGCATCAAGATGTCCGACCCCGAACAGGGCGGCCCGCTCGCGGTGATGAAGGCCGCGGCGGCCAACGGGGCGGCCACGAACCCCGGTTACCACGACGGAAAGGTCACCGACACCACGCACTACGGACACCCCGCCGCGCTCTGGGAGTTCAGCTGGAACGGCTTCAGCGCGGCGGAGGGACCCCGGCACACCTACGACATGTGCTGGGAGGAGAACGGCCGGATGTACGACGTGTGGGTGTCGGCACCGGTCGGGAAGGTGCGGGAGGCGAAGGAGTACTTCGACGTCGCGCTGGACACGTTCGTACGCGCATAAACGGGAGATAAGCCGCGACCTCGGTCACGGCTCTGTGACCGGAAAGCGCCAGAGGTGGATGTGGTGGCGTCTGGCGAGATATGGATGGACGCATGAGCAGCAACGGGGGAGCCAGACACGGAGCCGACGAGCCGACGAGTTTCGCCCTGCAACCGCCGAACCCGCGCATGGCCGTGCCGGCGCAGGTGCCGCACCCGAACAACCCGTACGCGACGCCCGGTTCGCCGCCCGCACCGCAGCCGGACCCCGGCACCGGACGGCTCATAGCCGGGCGGTACCGGTTGCTCGGCAAGCTCGGGCACGGCGGCATGGGCACGGTGTGGCGGGCCAAGGACGAGACGGTGGACCGCGAGGTCGCCGTGAAAGAGCCCCGCGTCCCGGACCATCTTCCCGAACGCGAACGCACCAACGCCTTCGAGCGAATGCGCCGCGAGGCACGCGCGGCGGCTCGGCTCGATCACCCGGCCGTCGTGAACGTGCATGACGTGGCCGTCGTCGACGGTCAGCCGTGGATCGTGATGGAGCTGGTGACCGGCCGTTCGCTGGGCGACGCGTTGCAGGAGGGCACCCTCGACGCGCGGGACGCGGCCCGGATCGGCCTCCAGGTGCTGGGCGCGCTGGAAGCGGCACACGCGGCGGGCATTCTGCACCGGGACGTGAAGCCGGACAACGTCCTGCTGGGCCGCCACGACCGCGTCGTCCTGACCGACTTCGGCATCGCCCAGATTGAGGGCGAGACGAACCTGACCGACACCGGCGGTTTCGTCGGCTCGCCCGAATACATCGCGCCGGAACGGGTGTTGGGCCAGCGCCCCGGCCCCGCCTCCGACCTGTGGTCCCTCGGTGTGGTCCTGTACGCGGCGACGGAGGGCGTCTCCCCGTTCCGCCGCAGCAACACCCCCGCCACCCTCCAGTCGGTCCTCAACTCCGCCCCCGCACCGCCGACTTCGGCCCCTGGCCCGCTCGCCGACCTCATCACCGCCCTCCTCGCCAAGGACGCGGCGAGCCGCCCGAACGCGGCCCAGGTACGCGCCGCACTGGAATCGGTGGCCAACCCTCCGGCACCGGTGCCCACGCAGGAGGTGCGGTACGTCGAACGACCCAGTGCGGCAAGGGGACTTCGGCCGGGCCGTAAAACGTGGTTCGGCCTCGGCGCGGTGGCCGTCGCGGCGGCGGTGACGGCGTATCTGCTGATCGCGAACCCGTTCGCCGGGTCGCAGACGCTGCCGCACGACTGGAAGAAGCACCACGAGGCGGACGTGGCGGCGACGCTCGCGGTTCCCGCCAAGTACACGCGCGATGCGCCCGACCGTAAGACCGACAAGGGCCACTGGGTCACGTACACGGACCTGAGCGGGACCATCCAGATCGGCCTGCTCCTCGACCGGAAGTCCGAGGACACCCTCAACGAGATCAAGGACTCGGCCGCCGCCCAGATGTACGACGACAACGGAGACTTCAAGGAGAGCGGCAGCTCCGAACTCGACATGGCGAAGGGCGGGAAGACCAGACCGAAACCGACCGGTACCTATCGGGGCAGGCCCGCCGCCACGAACACGATCGCCTACCACACCGATGACAGCCAGGACGCCCTTCCCTGGGAGGTGCAGGTCCTCTACTACAAGACCACCTCCGGCAACATGTACCGACTCACGATCAGTTACCCCGGCGACGGCGACTTCACAGCCCGGGGCCGCGAGGTGGCGAAGGCGGCGATCGCGAACCTGGACGTCGACACGCTGTGAGCGGTGCTGGTGCGGCAGCGCACAAATACGTTGTCAGTGGCGGCAGTTAAGGTCATCCTCCTCTTTACCGGATCTTGGGAGGGGCTTGATCGTGAGGACGTCCAACTGGAGACGCGCCGGGGTGACATGTGCCGCCGTGGCACTGACCGCAGCTGCCATGACGGGAGTTGCGGCCGCGGCCGACGACACCGAAGCGCCGCAGACGCCGGTCGTCTCGTCGCAGGAGTACCCGAACGACTCGAACGAGCATGACGGGACCGGCAGTTACGGCACGTTCGTCATCGACTCGGCGTCCGACGACGTGGTGTCGTACCGCTACGAGTGGATGGGCGCCCTTCCGCAGACCCTGACGGCGGCCGAGCCCGGCGCCCCGGTCTCCTTCCGCTGGCTGCCGCAGACGAACGGGCCCACGTACCTCTACGCCCAGGCGATCGACGCCGCGGGGAACGTCAGCGCCAGGACGACCTACTTCCTCCGGGTCAGGACGGGCCGGGCGGCGGTCTCCCACTGGGACCCGCAGCACGACACCGGCGCGGACACCGGCACCGGCGTCACCTCCGACGAACAGGGCCCCACCGGGACGGGCATCGCCTCCGCCGCCCGGTTCGACGGCACGGACGAGGCGTACGTGACGCTCGACTCCGCGGTGGACACGGCGAAGATCTTCTCGGTCGGCGCGTGGGTCCGGCC
This sequence comes from Streptomyces sp. NBC_00986, assembly GCF_045162565.1. NCBI lineage: Bacteria > Bacillati > Actinomycetota > Actinomycetes > Kitasatosporales > Streptomycetaceae > Streptomyces > Streptomyces sp. NBC_00986. The sequence goes on along the minus strand of NZ_CP108733.1, from coordinate 5,092,740 downwards.
GGACGAACTCGACGCCGGCACGACGGCCGTGAGTCAGGCGGGCTTCACCCTGGGCACGGCGACGAACTCGACGACCGGCGCCCCCAGTTGGTCCTTCGCGCTGCCCACCGCGGACGGCGGCACCGCACGCCTCACCGGCGGCTCCCCGGAGGCGGGCGAGTGGGCCCACCTCGTCGGCGTGTACGACGCCGAGCAGCACACGGCCCGGTTCTACGTCGACGGAGACCTCGTCGGCACGGCCCAGGACACGGTCGCGACCGGCGGCACGGGCACACTGCGACTCGGCGCGGGCAGCGACACGACCACCGCGCACTGGCACGGTCTCCTCACCCAAGTGAACGTCTGGGACCGGGTGTTCGTCCCCGAGGAGATCACGGCCGCGGCCATCCGCTCCCCGCAGCGCCAGGGCTACTGGAACCTGGAGACGGCTCCCGGCGGCGAGAGCCCCGAGTTCGCGGGCGGCGCCCCGCTCACCCTGGCGGGCGACGCGTCGATCTACACGGGCACCGACGACTGCGACGTGAACCCCGACTGCACCCCGGCGCTGTACCCCCTGGTGGGCTCCGGCAACCTGCTCCTGGACGGTGACGGCGACTACGCCACGACACCGGACGCGGTACGTCCGTCCGACGCGGGCTTCTCGGTGACGGCCCACGTGCGCATGGACGAGGACACGGCCACGCACGACATGACGGTCCTGTCCCAACCCGGCGAGCACACCGACCTGTTCACCCTGCGCTACGTCGCCGCGTCCAAGTCCTGGGAGGCCGTGGTCGCCCACGAGGACAGCGCCGGAGCGCCGACGACCACGGTCAGCGCGCCCGTCGCGCCGTTCGGGTGGGGGGAGGACGAGTTCCTCGCGGTGGTCTACGACGAGAGGACCGACCAACTGCGGCTCTACGTGGACTACGGCTACGCCGCGGACACCGCGAGCATCACCGGCGAGGACACCTGGACGCCCACCGGCGACCTCCAGGTCGGCCGCAGCCTCACCGCGGACGGGGGGACGGACTACCTGGCCGGCGAGATCGACGAGGTCCACACCTACGCCGGAGTCCTGGACGCGACGCGGCTCACCATTCTGAGAATCGGCGGCACGGACGACTGACCGGGCTCCGGACGCCGGGGAGGTGGCGGTGCGGTCGCAGCAGGAGAACACGGCGGGTCAGGAAGACCCGGCGCTCCTGAGCGTGCGCGCGCTCGGCGATCGCGGTCTGCCGCAGGACGTGATCGACGTGCGTGCGGCCTGCCGCCACCACTCCGTGATCGAGCTGGAGCAGCTGGCGCTCGGGGCCGACGGTCCGGACTTCGACCTCTTCGGCCTGCGGGACCGGCTGGAGAGTGTCGTCTGGGTCAGCGACGAGGAGTTCGCGGCGCACGGGCTCGACGCGGCGGAGATCGCGGAGTTGAGGCAGTGGGCCCTGGAATGGGAGTCCGACCTCGGTCTGCGGCTCGCGGAGGAGTACGACGACGGTCCGGACGCCGAGGGCGAGTAGCTACGAACTCCCCGCCGATACCCGGTACTTCCCCGGCGTCACCCCGAACTCCCGGCTGAACGCGTGCGACAGGGCGTACGGGCTGCCGTAGCCCGCCTCACGGGCGACCGTCGCCAGCGAGGCGTCCGTGTCCCGTAGCCGCGTCGCCGCCAACGTCAGCCGCCACCACGTCAGATACGCCATCGGCGCCCGCCCCACCAGCGCGGTGAACCGGCGTGCCAGCGTCGCCCGGGACACGCCCGCCGCGGCGGCCAGCCGGTCGTTGGTCCAGGGGGCGGCCGGGTCGGAGTGCAGGGCCCGTAGCGCGGCCGTGGTCACCGGATCGTTCAGCACGGACGGCCAACTGCCCGTCTCCGCCTCGGACATCCACGCCCGCACCATGTAAATCAGCAGGAGATCCAGCAGACTTGGCAGCGCCAGGCAGGCCCCCGGCCGCCGTTCGTCGAGTTCGTTCGCCAACAGGTCCACGGCCGAGCGCAGTTCGGGGTGGCGGCCGACCCGGTTCGGCAGATGGACCACCTCCGGCAGCTCCGCCATCAGCGGATGCGTCCGGCTCCGGTCCAGCCGGTACTTCCCGCACAGCAACTCGACCTCGCGCCCGTCCCCGCCGCCCCCGTCCGGCCGCCGCATCTCCTCGAACGGCACCGCACGTGCCGTGTCGCCGGGTGAGTCCGCCAGCACGTGTCCCGCACCGTGCGGCAGCAGTACGACGTCCCCCGCGCCCAGCGTCACCGGCTCACCACCCGTGTCGGGCACCAGCCAGCAGCCACCCGCCAGCACGACATGGAACCCGGCACCCTCGTACGGCGCGAGCCGCGTGCACCAACTGCCGTTCACACGAAGGCGGTTGGAGGAGGGCCGCCCGGTCCGTACGGCGGAGATCGCGTCGCTCACCACGTCCATGCGGCCAGGTTACGCCAGGGGAGCAGTGGTGAGCATTCCGCGCATCTGCATGAGTCATTCACGCATTGAGACGCTCACCTCGCCCTCCCTACGCTTGTCCCATGACCGAGGACAACACACAGACCCTGACCATCGGTGACGTCGAAGTCGTCCGAGTCGTCGAGTGGGCGCGGCCCTACGCCCCCGCCCGCACCCTCGTCCCGGACCTGCCGCCCGGCGTCTGGCAGGAGCACCGCGAGACGCTCGCCCCCGACCACTGGGACCCCGGGACCGACCGCGCCGTCGTGGCGCTCCAGACCTGGGTGGTGCGCAGCGCCGGGCGGACCGTGCTCGTGGACACCGGGGTCGGCAACGGGCGGGAGCGGCCCGGCAATCCGCTGTTCCACATGAGCCAGGGCGACCTCCCGGGGCGACTGGCGCGGGCCGGTGTGCGCCCGGAGGACGTCGACGTCGTCGTCAACACCCACATCCACGGCGACCACGTCGGCTGGAACACCCATGACGTGGACGGGAGTTGGGTGCCGCTGTTCCCCAACGCGCGCTACCTCCTTCCCGCCGCCGACGACTTCCACTTCGGGCCCGACAACAACTACGGCGGTGCGGTACGACCCGACGACCGCCTGACCTACGAGGACAGCGTCGCGCCCGTGCACCGCGCCGGGTTGGCGACCCTGTGGGACGGCACGGACGGCACGTACCGCGTCGACGAGCATCTGACATTGGAGTCCGCGCCCGGGCACACCCCGGGTTCGTCCGTGCTCCGGGTCGCCTCCGGCGGTGAACGGGCCGTGTTCGTCGGGGACTTGCTGCACAGCCCCGTCCAGATCCCGCATCCGGAGTGCAGCAGCTGCTTCTGCCTCGATCCCCGGCAGGCCGCGCACAGTCGTCGACGCGTGCTCGAACGGGCTGCGGATGAGCGGGAGTTGGTGATCCCGGCACACTTCGGCGGTACCGGAGTCGCGGAGGTGCGGCGGGTGGGCGACACGCTGATGCTCGCGAAGTAGGGCGCGCGTCGACAAGGCCGTACCGGGCACGGTACTGATGGGGCATGAGCGAAGTCGGCGAACAGGTGCGCGACGGACGTCTGGTCGGCGGTCGCTACCGGTTGCTCGAACGGATCGGCTCCGGCGGCATGGGCACCGTGTGGCGGGCGTTCGACGAACTCGTGGACCGCGAAGTCGCCGTCAAGCAACCGCGGTTGCCCGGCGACCCGGAGGACGAGGGGTTCCAGCGCGCCGCCCACCGGCTCTACCGTGAGGCCCGCGCCGCCGCCCGGGTCGACCATCCCTCCGCCGTCGCCATCCACGATGTCGTCATCGAGGACGAACTCCCGTGGATCGTCATGGAGTTGGTGCGCGGCGAGTCCCTGCACGAACTGCTCCAGCGCGGCCCCCTCGCCCCCGCCGACGCCGCCCGCATCGGCCGAGCCGTCCTCGGCGCCCTGTGCGCCGCGCACGCCGTGGGGATAGTGCACCGGGACGTGAAACCCGCCAACGTCCTCCTCGGCCCGCATGGCCGCGTCGTCCTCACCGACTTCGGCATCGCGCACATCCAGGGCGAGGAATCCCTCACCGCCAGCGGGGAGTTCGTAGGCTCGCTCGAATTCATCGCCCCCGAGCGCATGTCGGGCACGGGCGCGGGACCGGCCTCCGACCTGTGGTCCCTGGGTGTCCTGCTGTACGCGGCCGTCGAAGGGGCATCTCCCTTCCGCCGTACGACTGTTGAGTCCACCCTCGGCGCGATCCTCGCCGGCGAACCACCCGAGCCGACCCGCGCGGGGCCTCTAGGGCCGCTGATCCTGCGGATGCTGGAGCGGGAGCCGGAGACACGGCCGGGGGCGGAGGAGGTCGGCGCGGTACTGGACGCGGTGGCCGAGGGGAAGGACGTACCGGAACCGCCGATCGCCCGCCAGGACGCGGTGCCGGACGTGGAGCCCCTAGGCGCCGCGACCGCCGCCGACGCCGTACCGCAAGCCCAGTCGGAACCCGATCCCGCACCCGATCCCGCACCCACGACCGAGCCGACGCCCGAACCCAGGTCGCGCCGCCCCCGCCGCGCCCTTCTCGTCACGCTCGGGGTGCTCCTCCTGACGGGTCTGGTCCTCGGCACGTTCGTCGAGAGGCGCCTCGACAAGGACTCCTGGACCGCTCACCGGCGGGACGGCATGGACGCGGTCCTCTCCCTCCCGTCCCAGTACCGGCTTCTCCAGACGCGGGCGGCATCCGGCAGCCGTGCCGTCACCTACGGCACCGGCGCCCTCCGCGTCCGCCTCACCGAATGGGACGAGGCCGCGGGCACGCCCCTCGCCGAAGCCCGGTCCTGGGCCGAGGCCACGTCCGACCCCCGCTACACCCGCACCAGCTTCCGCGGGAACAAGAACGCGATCCTGGCCGACACCACCTACGAACAGTCCGGCGTCCCCACCCGTGCCATGGCCCTGGTCATCCGCACCGCCGACCACCGCATGTACGAACTGCGCGTGGACATGCCCAAGGGCACCCCGGCGGAGAAGAAGGGCACGGCGCTCTTCAAGGGCGCCCGCGCCCGGCTCACCCTCACGGAAAAGTGATCCGGCGGTGGTCCGGTGGCAATCCAGGGGTGATCATCCCCGTACAACGCGCTGATCAGGACATTCGTTGCCAGTGATCACTGGCGTCGTGTGAGTACTCGGTGAATCCCGATTACCGACGGGTACCCAAACCCTCCGCACCGGCATACCCTGCCGCACATGACGGACTCGCAGGCCCCGGAAAAGACCGGTACGGAAACGACGACCGGCACGAACCCCCTCGCGCCGGCTCCCACAGGCGCCCGTACCGCCGCCGATGTGGTCACCCCGGAGCTGGTCGCCCAGCTCACGAAGGGTGTGGTCGGCTCAGGCCGGACCGCCAACCACTCGCCGTTCACCGGCGAGAAGCTCGCCGATCTGCCCGAGTCCACCCCCGAGGACGTGGCGAAGGCCTTCGACGCGGCCCGCGCCGCACAGGCGCTGTGGGCGCAGACGCCGGTACGGCAGCGCGCGGCGGTCCTGCTCCGCTTCCACGATCTCGTCCTCGCCCGCCAGGCCGAGGTCCTCGACCTGATCCAGCTGGAGACCGGCAAGGCGCGGCTGCACGCGCACGAGGAGGTGCAGGCCGTCGCCGTCGCGGCCCGCCACTACGGCCGCAGGGCCCCCGCCTACCTCAAGCCGAAGCGGCACACCGGCGCCGTCCCGACCCTCACCAAGGTCACCGAACTCCGCCACCCGCGCGGGGTGGTCGGCCAGATCGCCCCCTGGAACTACCCCTTCGAACTCTCCGTCGGCGACGCGCTCCCGGCCTTCGCGGCGGGCAACGCGGTGGTCATGAAGCCGGACACGGAAACGTGCCTCACCGCCCTCTGGGCCCGCGACCTCCTCATCGAGGCGGGCCTGCCGGCCGACGTCTTCCAGGTCGTCCTCGGCGAGGGCCCGGTCGTCGGCCCCGAGGTCGTCAAGCACGCCGACTACGTCTCCTTCACCGGCTCCACCCGCACCGGCCGCGAGGTCGCGCAGGGCGCCGCGGCCCGGCTGATCGGCGTCTCCCTCGAACTCGGCGGCAAGAACGCCATGTTGGTCCTGGAGGACGCCGACATCGAGAAGGCGGCGGCGGGCGCGGTCCGCGCCTGCTTCTCCTCCGCCGGCCAACTCTGCGTCTCCATCGAGCGGTTGTACGTCCACGAGTCGATCGCCGACACCTTCCTCGAGCGTTTCGCCGCCCGCACCAAGGCGATGCGCCTCGGCACGTCCCTCGCGTACGGCGCGGACATGGGATCGCTCGCGGGGGAACGGCAGTTGGAGTCGGTCACCCACCACGTGGACGAGGCGGTCGCCAAGGGCGCGAAGGTGCTGGCGGGCGGAGTGGCCCGTCCGGACATCGGCCCGTACTTCTTCGAGCCCACCATCCTCGACGGCGTAGAGGCCCCCATGGCCGTCTGCGCCGAGGAGACCTTCGGCCCGGTCGTCTCCGTCTACCGCTTCAAGACGGAGGACGAGGTCGTGAAGGAGGCCAACTCCACGCCGTACGGCCTCAATTCCTCGGTCTGGACGAAGAGCGGCACCCGAGGACGCGCCATCGCCGCCCGCCTCCACACCGGCACGGTCAACGTCAACGAGGGCTACGCCTCCGCCTACGGCAGCGTCCAGTCCCCCATGGGCGGCATGAAGGACTCCGGCCTCGGCCGCCGCCACGGCTCCGAGGGCATCCTCAAGTACACAGAGGCCCAGACCATCGCCCAGCAGCGGTTGTTGCCGATGGCGCCTTCGCTGGGAATGACCGACGAGGCGTACGCGCAGTTCATGAGCAGGAGTCTCCGGCTGATGAAGGCATTCCGGCTGAGGTAGTTACCCCAGGGGCGCGGGGAACTGCGCGACCAGCCACACACGATCCGCAGCGAATCTCAATGAGGAGAACACGTTGTCGCAAGATGCCTACGACTATGACGTCCTCGTCGTCGGTTCCGGCTTCGGCGGTTCGGTAACCGCCCTCCGCCTGACCGAAAAGGGCTACAGCGTCGGCGTGTTGGAAGCCGGCCGCCGCTTCACCCCCTCAACGCTCCCCAAAAACTCCTGGGACCTGAAGAACTACCTCTGGGCCCCCAAGCTCAACATGTACGGCATCCAACGCATCCACCTCCTCGGCAACGTCATGGTCCTCGCCGGCGCAGGCGTGGGCGGCGGCTCCCTGAACTACGCCAACACCCTGTACGTCCCGCCGAAGCCGTTCTTCGAAGACCCCCAGTGGCGCGACATCACCGACTGGGAAGAGGAGTTGACCCCGTACTACGACCAGGCCCGCCGCATGCTCGGCGTACGCCTCAACCCGACGATGACCCCGTCGGACGTCCACCTGAAGGCCGCCGCCCAGCGCATGGGCGTAGGAGACACCTTCCACATGGCCCCCGTCGGCGTCTTCTTCGGCGACGGCAAGGACGCCGAAGGAACAGCGAAGGCACGCCCCGGCGAACAGGCCGCCGACCCGTACTTCGGCGGCGCGGGCCCGACCCGCAAGGCCTGCACCGAGTGCGGCGAGTGCATGACGGGCTGCCGCCACGGCGCCAAGAACACCCTGAACGAGAACTACCTCTACCTCGCCGAGAAGGCGGGCGCGAAGGTCCACCCGATGACGACGGTCGTGTCGGTGACGGACGACTCGCAGGGCGGCTACGCGATAGCCACCCTGCCGACGGACGCGAGGAAGTCGTCCAAGGGCCGTACCTTCAAGGCCCGCCAGGTCGTCCTCGCCGCCGGTACCTACGGCACCCAGACCCTCCTGCACCGCATGAAGACGGGCGGCCAACTGCCTTACCTCTCCGAGAAGTTGGGTGAACTGACCCGTACGAACTCGGAGGCGCTGGTCGGCGCGCAGACGACCGGCCGCCGCTACCGCAAGGCGACCGGCACCCGGCAGGTCGACTTCACACGCGGAGTCGCCATCACGTCCTCGATCCACCCCGACGAGAACACCCACATCGAACCGGTCCGCTACGGGAAGGGCTCCAACTCGATGGGCGGCCTCTCCATCCTCCAAGTCCCGTACGCGGAGGGCTCGTCGAGGGCGCTGGGCTGGCTCGCGAACGCGGCCAGGCACCCTCTCCTCGTCCTGCGTTCGCTCTCCAACCGCCGCTGGTCGGAGCGGACCATCATCGGCCTGGTGATGCAGTCGCTGGACAACTCCCTGACGACGTACCTGAAACCGGACGGCGTGGGGAAAGGGCTGCTGACGGCCCGTCAGGGTCACGGCGCCCCCAACCCCAAGCAGATCAGGGCGGCTTCGGAGGGCGCGGCCGCGATCGCCGCCGAGATCAACGGCTTCGCGGGCTCGAACGTCGGCGAACTCATGGGCACCCCGCTCACCGCCCATTTCCTCGGCGGCTGCCCCATCGGCGCCTCCCGCGAGACGGGTGTCATCGATCCGTACCACCGGCTCTACGGCCACGCCGGTATCTCGGTCGTCGACGGTTCGGCGGTCTCCGCGAACCTCGGCGTCAACCCGTCCCTCACCATCACGGCACAGGCCGAGCGCGCGATGTCGTACTGGCCCAACAAGGGCGAGCCGGACCCGCGCCCGGAGCAAGGGCTGTCGTACGAACGCCTGAAGCCGGTGGAGCCGCGTCAACCGGCGGTCCCGGAGGGTGCGTTCGGCGCACTGAAGCTGCCGTTCCTGGGGATGCCGACGGTACCGCCGAAGTCGTAGACGTTCAGGGGAACTTGAACGGCCGGTACAGACAGAAGGACCTGCGCCCCCCTCCGAGCGCAGGTCCTTCCTCGTGCGACGAGCTACGTGTTACGCGCTCGCCCCGCTCTTGCGCCGACGGACCATGACCACCGCGGCGGCACCCGCGACGACGGCGGCGCCGCCGACGAGGCCGATCACCGGCAGCGCGGAACTGGAGCCGGTCGAGGCGAGGCTGCCGGTCGGGAGGTCGGAGACCTCGCCCTGCGGCTTCTTCACCGAGGTGTCCTTGTCACCGGTGCTCGGGGTGGCGGTGCCCGGGTCGGTGTTCGAGGAGCCGGCCTTCAGGACCTCGAAGTCGTACTGGGCCCAGCCCTCGGCGATGCAGTCCTGGCCCTTGACGTTGTCGAGGTAGGCGCCGGAACCGAAGGAGTAGGCGTCGCCGGCCGGGGCCTTGGCGCTGATGCTGACGCGCAGGTCGACGGTCTCGCTCTTCCCGGACTTCAGGGAGTTGACGTAGAAGAAGTAGTCACCGGCCCACTCGTCGTTCCCGATGCGGTCCCACTTGCCGGTCTCGGGGTTCTTGAACTCCAGGTCCACGTACGGGCTCAGGAACTTCGACTCGTCGAGCTCGTAGTTCTCGACCTCGGCGTAGAAGGCGACACCGTCGACCGTGGTCTTCGACTTGTTGGTGACGGTCAGCTTGAAGCCGTGGAAGCCGTCGCCCGCGACGATCTTGCCCGGCAGGCCCTTGATGTCCGCGGACACCTTGGCGGTGGAGAAGTCCTCGTCCAGGTCCTCGCAGAACGGCACGTCCGGGTCGGTCGGCTCCCCGGTCGGCTCGGCCGAGGTGGAGGGCGTGGCCGACGTGGAGGCGCTGTCGCTCGCCGAGGGCGAGGTCGAGCCGCTCGGCAGGGTGCTGCCGGACGGCGACGCGGAGTCGGAGCCGGACGGCGTCGGGGAGGCCGAGTCGGACGGCGTCGCGGAGACGGACTCGCTCGCGCTGTCGCTCGGGGTCGGCGACGCCGAGTCCTCCGCGAACGCGGCCGGTGCGGACAGCAGGGCGAGCGGGGCGATGACGGCCGTCGCGGCCGCCGCGGCCATGGCACGGCGAAGCTTCATGAAGTCCTCAAGAAGTCCGGTGTGCTGCGGCAGCGCAGCACGCTGGGCGGAGGGCTCCGCGTGTGGGGCGCGGGTGTGGCCCTTGGTTATGCAGATGAGACCCGGGAGACCTGAGAACGGTTGTGCCCATCCTCACAGGATTCTTATGTGTGCTGTGTCACACCCAAGTTCTTCTTGTGAACATGCTTTCGGAGCGTCTAGAACTTGGGGACGTGTCTGACAAGCCTGCCGAGGAGCCGTCCTCGATCCCGGAGATCCCCGACGATGTCTGGGAACAGTTCGCCCGCGACACGGAGCGCGAGATTCGCGCCTCCGCCCCGAAGGAACCGTCCGCCCGCGCCCGTGAGGTGACCGAGCGGCTGAAGAGGGACGAGAGCAAAGGGAAGAGCAAGGGCAAGAAAGGCAAGCGCCAGGAGCCCGAGGGCTGGCGGACCGGTCCCGCCTGGCAGGAGATGAACGGCCGGGCCCGGCGCAAGCGCCGTGTGTGGGCCGTCCTCGGTGTCCCGCTCGCGATAGCCGTCGTCGTGGTCGCGATGAAACCGTCGCTGATCCCGGGCGACCCCTTCCACAAGGGCGGCAAGGACAGCCCCGACGCCGCCGCGGCCTCCCCGCTCGCGCCGGAGACGGCCGCCCCGACCGCCGCGCCCTCCGCCGTGGACCCCGAAACCCCCACCCTGGACCGGCCGTTCGCCGGTTCACCCGCCCTGAACTGGGCCGACGGCACCGCCGGCATCGTCCTGCCGAAGGCGAGGGCGGTGGGCGCGTTCTCGAAGGACCAGGTCCAACTCGCCCTGAAACAGGCCGAGACGTTCCTCGTCGACGCCAACCTCGACCCGAAGACGATCGCCGGCGCCCGCCCGGCCGCCGCGCTCGCGGTGCTCGACCCGAAGCAACCGGACATGCTCACCCGGCTGAACACGTCCCTGAGCACCCCGGCCAAGGCCCACGACCCGCTGCAGATGTTCAGCCGCTTCGACCCCAAGCAGGTACGGCTCGTCGGCGACGTCGTGAAGACCCGCGGCCGGATCACCTTCAAGGAGTGCAAGCAGTCCGGCGTCGCGATCCACGCCGACTACACCTTCGTCTACCCGGTCGTCCGCGCCGACGGCTCCGTCGAGGTCACCCGCACCATCGTCCGCCGCGTGCTCGACCTCGAACTCCTCGACCCCGCCCACTACCAGGTCACCACCGGCCGGCTCAGCGTCGACAACTACGACGCGGAGTACGGCAACACCGCCTGCCAGGTCTACGACGGCTACTTCCACCCGGACTTCCCCTCGGCGGAGCCCACGGGAGCGGCACCGACCGGCCCGACGACGGACCCGTACGACCGGAGCAAGGAACTCGGCGCGGGCCAGGACGAGACATGCGGGACGGTGTCACGCACCTGACCGCCGTGAGCCGACCGGCTATGTGCTGAACGGCCGTGCGCTGAAAGGCAGTCGAGGACAAGCGAAGGGCCCCGCGGGACGGAGCCGCGGGGCCCTTCTCCGTCAGCACCGACGTCAGGGCAGCGCCGGTGCCTGGGAGCGGCGCCGGGGGGTTGCGCCGCTTGTCTCAAGTGCCCTGGGTCGGCGCCCCGGCGCACACGGGGCGCACGCTTGGTCTCGACCTTTGGCAGGGGGACTGTGCACTGCAATGCGGTTGTCTGCTTGGGGACTTGCGGCTCGGGGAAGCCTCAGGGCCTTCTACGCATCGTGCTGGATGGACGCGGCCTCCGCAACCGTTCGATCCGGCTTTGTGCATTTTTGCAGTTTCCGCCGGGCGGCCCCGGGCGTCCCCGGAGCCGACCGTTCTCTTGGGTGACCGGGCTGCTGTCCCCTGCCGTCCGGTCACGACCCTGGAGCGAGGTCCCACGACGCACGGCACGATCCGTACGTCTCATCGCCCCAGCCGAGCCACGCGTGGTTCTTTCGGGCCCGCCCCTGGCTGGCGCGGACACCACCCCAACGAAGCGGTTCGCGGGGCGGTCACGCGCCGTACGGGTGAGAGCGGACCCGAACTCAGATACGACCGGCCTCAGATACGGCCCCGGGACAGTTCGAGCAACGTCATGGCCAGGGCGGTGCCGGGCTTGCCGAGCGCGGCGCTGTAGTGGCTGAGGATCTCGTTCTCCCGGGTCAGGCTCACCCGCCGCCCACCGGAGGCGATCCGCGCCTCCTGGACGACGGCGGACACGGCGACCCGTTCCTGGATCAGCCCGATGATCCGGTCGTCGAGGGCGTCGATGCGCTCGCGTGCGTCGGTGATCGTCTGCTCGGGCGTGGTGATGGTCATGCGGGGGCTCCTTGTCGGATGCGGACGCGGTACCCCGGGCGACAGATCCGGGACAACGACAGGCGCCCCGGGCCTTGTCGGCCCGGGGCGCCTGGAAAGTCGCTTGTCAGTAACTCAAGCAGCTCGACCATGGCAGCCGGCGGGCCGGTTGCCATAGGTAAAGAGGAAGGTCGGGTGCGTGAGCATGGGGGCGAGTATGGCACAGGCCCGGGGGTCCGGGGGTGGAGCCCCCGGGGGCGACCAGGTGACCCACCCAAGCCTCGTCACACAGGCACGACCAGGTGTCCCACCCGAGCCCCGTTAGAATCGATGACCAGAACCCGCCCAACCGCCGGAAGGCCCTCGTGTCAGCAGCGACCCCCGCCCCCGACACCGTCCTGGTCGTCGACTTCGGCGCGCAGTACGCCCAGCTCATCGCCCGCCGCGTCCGCGAGGCCCGGGTCTACAGCGAGATCGTGCCGAGCACCATGCCGGTGGCGGAGATGCTCGCCAAGAACCCGGCGGCGATCATCCTCTCCGGCGGCCCCTCGTCGGTGTACGCGGAGGGCGCCCCCCGCCTCGACCGCGAACTCTTCGACGCCGGCGTCCCCGTCTTCGGCATGTGCTACGGCTTTCAGCTGATGGCCACCACCCTCGGCGGCACCGTCGACAACACGGGTGCCCGCGAGTACGGCCGTACGGAACTGCACGTCTCCAAGGCGTCCTCCACCCTCTTCGAAGGCACCCCGGACGAGCAGTCGGTGTGGATGTCGCACGGCGACGCCTGCTCCGCCGCCCCCGAGGGCTTCACGGTCACCGCGTCCACGGACGTCGTCCCCGTCGCCGCCTTCGAGAACGACGAGAAGAAGCTCTACGGCGTCCAGTACCACCCCGAGGTCATGCACTCCACGCACGGCCAGCAGGTCCTGGAGCACTTCCTCTACCGGGGCGCGGGCCTCACCCCGGACTGGACCACCGGCAACGTCATCGACGAGCAGGTCGCCGCGATCCGCGAGCAGGTCGGCGACAGGCGCGCCATCTGCGGTCTGTCCGGCGGCGTCGACTCCGCCGTAGCCGCCGCCCTCGTCCAGAAGGCCATCGGCTCCCAGCTGACCTGCGTCTACGTCGACCACGGTCTGATGCGCAAGGGCGAGACCGAGCAGGTCGAGAAGGACTTCGTGGCCGCGACCGGCGTACAGCTGAAGGTCGTGGACGCGGAGGAGCGCTTCCTCACCGCGCTCGCCGGGGTCTCCGACCCGGAGCAGAAGCGGAAGATCATCGGCCGCGAGTTCATCCGCGTCTTCGAGCAGGCGCAGGCAGAGATCATCGCGGACGAGGGCCCCGAGGTCGCGTTCCTGGTGCAGGGCACGCTCTACCCGGACGTCGTCGAGTCCGGTGGCGGCACCGGCACGGCCAACATCAAGTCCCACCACAACGTGGGCGGCCTGCCGGAGGACCTCGAGTTCCAGCTGATCGAGCCGCTGCGCAAGCTGTTCAAGGACGAGGTGCGGATGGTCGGCCAGGAGCTCGGCCTCCCGGACGAGATCGTCCAGCGCCAGCCCTTCCCGGGCCCCGGCCTCGGCATCCGCATCGTCGGCGAGGTCACCAAGGACCGCCTCGACCTCCTCCGCGAGGCCGACGCGATCGCCCGCGAGGAACTGACCGTGGCCGGCCTCGACCGCGACATCTGGCAGTGCCCGGTGGTCCTCCTCGCGGACGTCCGCAGCGTCGGCGTCCAGGGCGACGGCCGCACCTACGGCCACCCGATCGTCCTGCGCCCGGTCTCCTCCGAGGACGCGATGACCGCCGACTGGTCGCGCCTGCCGTACGACGTCCTCGCGAAGATCTCCACCCGCATCACGAACGAGGTCGCCGACGTCAACCGAGTGGTCCTCGACATCACGTCGAAGCCGCCGGGCACCATCGAGTGGGAGTAGGCCTTTCTTGAGGCTCAGGTCCGCTTGAGGGTGCGCACCGGCGCCCCGGGCGTCCAGATCTGGACGACCAGGTACTTCTCGTCCTCGACGTAGGTCCGCACGACCTCCGTCACCTCGGTGCGGAAGAGGTGGAACGGCTCCGGCGGTTCCACCTCTTTGCTGTACGCCCCCTTCACCCCGGGGTCGGTGACCTCCACCGCCCGCCCGCCGACCCGCACATCCCCGCCGCCCATCTCCGTACCCGCCCCCGGGTTCGCCTGCAGCGCGAACCGCGGATCCCGCCGCAGATCCAGCGCCTTCAGCGAGTCGGGCATCATCCCGAACCACAACTCCCCGTCCAGGAAACGCACTTCGAGCCCGCTCGTCCGCGGCGACCCGTCCTTGCGCAGGGTCGCGAGGATGTGGTGCGTGAAGGCACCGAAGCGCTTCTCCACGGTCGCGGCGAGCTCGGGTTCGGCGGTGACGAATACCGCCCAGTTCGATGTCATACGGTCACTGTCCCGCCGATACCCGACATCCGCTGTCCGGATTCGCGGAGGACTGGGGACGGAGCAGGACGGACTCAGAACGGACTCGGTCGGGACTCGGGACGGACCCGGAAAGCCCCGGGAAGGCACCCGGCCACGCTTGGTGCCGCATCTTTACAGAACACCACTGCCCTTTTCGCCTCACTGACGGTAACTTCCGCCGGTAACCAGGAACCCAGTGCTGGAGGACCGATGCACGGGCCGACACCGCCCTCCCCCCTGCCCACCGACCGGCTGCGGTTCGCCATGCCGCCGATGCACGAGTCGGTCGAGGACGAACGCCGGCACCGCAAGGAACGGCTCGCGGGCGCCCTGCGCCTGTTCGGCCGGTACGGCTTCGAGGACGGGGTCTCGGGGCACATCACCGCGCGCGACCCCGAGTTCACCGACTGCTTCTGGGTCAACCCCTTCGGGATGCCCTTCCGGCACGTCACCGTGAGCGATCTGGTGCTGGCCAACTCGGACGGACAGGTGCTCCAGGGCCGCCACCACGTCAACCAGGCCGCGTTCACCGTGCACTCCCAGGTCCACGCCGCCCGCCCGGATGTCGTCTCGGTCGCCCACTGCCACTCCGTGCACGGCCGCGCGCTCTCCGCCCTCGGCGACTTCCTCGACCCGATCAGCCAGGAGAGCTGCGCCTTCTACGAGGACCACGCGCTCTACGACGCCTACAGCGGTGTCTCCGTCGACGCCGAGGAGGGCAAGCGGATCGCCGCCGGCCTCGGCTCGCGCAAGGCGCTCGTGCTGCGCAACCACGGCCTGCTCACCGTGGGGGACTCGGTGGACGCGGCGGCCTGGTGGTTCCTGTCCATGGAACGC
The DNA here is from genome assembly GCF_045162565.1 of Streptomyces sp. NBC_00986. NCBI lineage: Bacteria > Bacillati > Actinomycetota > Actinomycetes > Kitasatosporales > Streptomycetaceae > Streptomyces > Streptomyces sp. NBC_00986. The sequence continues at coordinate 5,077,489 of NZ_CP108733.1, read as the reverse complement.
TCCTGCCAGGTCCAGCTCCTCGCGAAGGCGGCCGGCCGCCTTCTCCTCATCGACCACAAACTCGCCGTCGCCACCCGCGAACAGACCGGCGGTGACCTCGTCGCGTGGATCAACTACCAGCCCCTGTGGCAGGACATCAGCCGCAGCGAACCGGACCTCCTCAGCTGAGGCCCCTACCGGAAACCCCGCAGCACCGCCGCCTTGGTCATCGTGAACTCCTCGTCCGTGAGCACCCCTTCCCGGTGCAGCTCCCCCAACTCCCGCAGCCTGCGCAGGAGTACGTCGTGATGATCCGCCGGAGGCGGGACGGAGGCCGCCCGTCGGGGCCGATCCGTGAACTCGCCGTTGTCGCCCTCGTGTTCCCGTGCCGACGGATGCGGCAGCCGCGCGGTCACCGCCGTCGCGACCAGCGCGGTGAGCAGATCCCGGCGGGTGCTGCCCCACAGATCGAGGGCGTACGGGTCCTTCTCCGGCGGCAGTTTGGAGAACACCGTCTCGCGGGTCACGAACCGCATGAACCCGTCCTCGTACCCGGAGTTGGGCAGCCACTCCACCTGGACGAGGTCGCCCACGGCGACTATGCGCGGCCCGGTCGCCCGCTTGACGCGCTCCGAGGTGTCGGCCCAGTCGATGCGCACCTGGGCGCCGTCGAACGACACCGTGCCGTCGGACGAACGCACCGAGACCGGCACCGGCGGACCCGGCAGGAGATACGCCTTGGTGGGGTCCTTGGGGATCTGGTCGAGGAGCAGCCCGTGCCGGATCTCCTCCGCCACGTACTCGGCCACCCCGGACCGGTCGATGTCCACCATCAGCCGGTAAGGATCCGCCGCGTCCGGCAGTCGTCCGCCGGTCGCCTGGAGCAGCGGGTCGGCACCCTCGCGCAGTCTCAGGCGCAGTCGGCCACGCTTGCGCTCGGGTTCGTAGACGACCCCCGCGACGGCTTCGAGGGGCACGGCGATCTCCCCGTACGTCTGCCGGAACAGTGGCACGGAGCGGTGAAGTCCCGGCGTGATACGGACCGTTGTGCCGTCGAAGGCCCAGGTCCCGTCGCGCTGGATGATCTCGGCCATAGGGAAATTCTCGCAGCCGGGTCAACACGGCGGCCGTCACTTCACCCGCGCTGACCAGACCTGCCGGACGCGGGCCGTGTCCCGTAGGGCACAATCCGCTGTTGTCGTACGGGAGTTGCAAGGCGGTGGCCAAAGGCTTCGGAGCCGGCCGCCGAACGTGAGGGTCCGGGGTCGCGGGCCGAGGGGCATGGGGAAGGCAGGCGTCGGGCGTGGCGGTGCAGGAGGCGAGACAGGGCGGCGAGCACGTCGGTGCCCACGGAGGCGGCTGCACCTGCGGGGACTGCCCGCACGGAGCACGCGAGGGGCATCGGCGCGCGGTCGCCGCGTTCCTCGTCAAGCGGGACGGATTCGCCGCCGGGGAGGGGCTGCCCGCGGCGGTGGCGCACTCGGTGTCCGCCTCCCGGCAGTGGGTCTCGGACGAACTGACCCAGTCCGCCGACGTCGTCGCCGAACGCGGCCGCGCCGAGGGCGGCGCCTGGCTGGCCCGCCTCTGGCACCGCACGGCCTTCGCGGTGTGGAGCGCCTTCGTCGTGCTGCTCCTGGTGCAGGCGCTCACCGCGATCGGCGCGGGCTGGACGGCCGCCCGCACGGCCGGACTGCTGGCCGCGCTCGTGGTCGCCGGCGCGCTGACCGCGGCCTCCTGGTTCCACCGGGCGCGCGGCGGGGCGCTGGCGCCGGTCATCGGTGAGGACAACCGGCTGTCGACCTCCCGCGCCGTGGCCGTGTCCTGGGTGCTGTTCGTCGCGTACGCGGTGCTGGTCCTGGCCGGGCGCCTCGCCGCCGCCTCCGACCACGCCGAGCGCGACGCCCTCATCTCCGGCCTCGAACTCGCCCGCGGCGCCGGTGTGGTGACCGTCCTCGCCGTGGTCTGCGCGATCGCCGTCCTCGTCCGCCGGGTCGTGGGCCTGCGCGTGCTGGGCCAGCGCCTCCAGAAACTCCCCGCCGACCGCCCCCGCGCGGCCGACCTCCTCACCGACGACGCGGGCCGCGGCACCTTCGCCGACATCCAGTACGTCGCGATCAGCGCCGTCGCCCTCGTCTTCGTGGCCGTACGCCTGGCCCGCCGCCCCGACCAACTGCCCGACCTGCCCTGGGGGTTGGCGGTCGTGGTGCTGATCTCGGCCGCGACATACCTGGCAGGCAAGTACGCGGAGGGCGGCCGTCCGGTCATCCTCTCGGTGGTGCGTTCCCGCGAGGCGGGCGACCTCGACGCCCCCATCCGCACCGGCGACGACATCGAGATCCGCGGCGCGGGCTTCGTACCCCCGGGCGCCCAGACCGCCGACCGCCTCTCCCGCATGGTCGTCCGCATCGGCCCGGTCAACGTCCACGTCCCCCTCGTCCCGGTCACCGGCGGCTTCTCCAACCCGACGGACACCCTCCTGACCGTCCCCGTCCCGGTCGACGTCGAGCCCGGACGGGTGGAGGTACAGGTCGTGACCGCGGCGGGCGTGGAGACGAACTCCTGCGTCGTCGACGTCACGGACTGACGCCCGCGGCGGGACGCCCACCGCACGAGCCGTACCAAAGTCGCGAAAACTGGTTGAAGCATGATTGAGCGGGTCCCCCTATTCGTACGTATGGTCTGTTGAGGGGTCACGGCACAGCGGGCGAGAGGCGGCTAAGGGCGATGACTCACGGCACTCGAATGGATACGCAAACCCCGTACCTCGACGGCGACCGGAGCTGGCGGGACACCGCCACCCGATACGCCCTGCTCCCATTGCGCGTCTTCCTCGGCGTCACGTTCATCTACGCCGGCCTGGACAAACTCACCGACAGCGCCTTCATGAAGTCCTCCGGCGCCGGCTCGATCGGCGAGACGATGCGCGCGGTCCGCGACTCGTCGGCGATCCCGGCCCTGGTCGACCTGGCCCTGAAGAGCCCCGTCGGCTTCGGCTACGCCATCGCCTTCGGTGAACTCGCCGTCGGTATCGGCACGTTGATCGGTCTGCTGGCCCGCCTCGCCGCACTCGGCGGCGCGCTGATCTCGCTCAGCCTGTGGCTGACCATCAGCTGGGCCAACGACCCGTACTACTACGGCAACGACCTCGCCTACCTGATGGCCTGGCTGCCCCTCGTCCTCGCCGGCGCCTCCATGTTCTCCCTGGACGCGGTGATCCGCGGCAGGCGTAGGCAACGGGCCGGAGGCTACCGGTAGCCTCCGAGACCGGGCGGGCTGTCGGGCCCCCCTTAGACGATCTTCAGCCGGATATGTCCGGACCGGGGTCGGCCGTGTTCCTGCGGCCGGCCCCTCGGCGTCTGCGGACCGCGCCGTTGATGCCCGCCACCACGCCGGCCAGCACCAGGCCGACCGTGACCAGCGGGATCACCGCGAACCACTCGGTCACCCACAGTCCGCCCGCGTCCCCGGCGTAGACCACGCCCGCGGTGGCGAGGAAGAGGCCGGCGACCAGCTTTCCGGGCTGGAACTCATGACGCAGCACGGCTGACCTCCGCCTGTCCGACGCCGACCTGGAGGTCCAGGTCCAGCGTGCCGGTGCTCTTGACGCCCGTCGCCGGGGTCAGGGTGACCTGCTTGTGCTTGCCCGGCTCCACGTCCACGTCCTTCTTGTCGTCACCGGGCAACTGGATGTCCCCGACGCGTACGTCCACACTCAGCCTCACCGTCACGTTCGACGGCACGATGACCTTCAACTGCCCGACGCCCACCTCGGCGTCCGTCGCGACGGTCTGCCCCTTGGCCAGCCGCAGCCGGGTCAGGTCGAGCGTGCCCACCCCGTTCCCCAGGTCGTACTTCTGCTGTACGTCCGCCACCGCCGCGGGCTGCCAGGTGAGGTGTTCCCAGTGCGTGGTGAGGTCCTTGGGCAGGGCGGCCGAGGCGGCGAGCAGGCCGGCCGTGACGATCGCGAGGAACACCGAGCCCGCCCCCGTACGCCCGAGGAACGCGCTGATCGCGATCCCCAGGCCGAAGACGACGAGCGCGCAGGCCAGGCCCGCCTGCAGGCTGGTGCCGAGCGCCTGGTCGTCCCACTTCGCGGCGGTGCCGAGGCCCCCCGCGAGCAGTGCGAGCAGGAACACCCAGCCGCCGATCCAGCGCGGGCCGCGCGTTTTCGGCGGCGCCGGGCGCGGGGCCCGCTGATCCACGGGCCAGTGCGGGTAGGAGGGGGCGAGCCTGACGTCGATCACATCCGCGATGTCACGCTCACGGGAGTCGCCGGGGCCCCACAGATAACCGGTGCCACCGACGTGTGTGCCGTCCTTGACGATCGGATCACGCCACCAGGAGGGGTAGGCGGTGGCCACCGGCGGCGCCTGGGCCTCCGGCGGGGCGTCGGCGACGGCCTGCGCGGCGAGCGGGTCGGGGTCGGGGGCGCCGCGCTGCTGCGACCAGTACCCCGCGCCCGCCAGCAGGAGGGAGAGGACGACGGCGAAGGTCAGCACACTGGCGTTGTTCAGCATCGACAGGAACACCCCGCAGCCGACCAGCGCGAACAGCACGGCGGCCAGGGCCTGGCCGTCCACGCGGCCGGTGAAGAGCTTGCGGACCTCGTTCTCCTCCTCGTCGTCGTACGGGACGAAGAGCCACGCGAAGCCGTAGAAGATGAGGCCGATGCCGCCCGTCGCCGAGAGCACGGCGAGCGTGATCCGGAAGATCACCGGGTCCATGTCGCACTGCCGCCCGAGCCCCGCGCACACCCCCGCGAGCACCTTGGACCGCCGGTCCCGCCGGAACCGGTGCGGAGCCGCGGCCGCGGTGCCGCCGCCGGGCACGGCACCCGGCGAAGAGGCGGCACCCGCGCCGGGCACGGCGTCCTGCGGCCCGCCGCCCGCTCGCGGACGTGGGCCGGAGCCGGGTCCGGGACCCGTCGCGGCGCGCTCGTGATCTGTCATGCGTCCATGCTGCCCGCCGCGAGCCGCCGATGGCAGTCGGGACGACCCTGGCCGAACCCTGAAATCCGCCCCGACCCGGACCGGGGGAGTGTTCGAGGGGCTGTGGTGTGTGCGGGCGGGCTGCACCACGAGCTGTTCGCCGGGCGGGCGCGGTTGCCGCGGGCGGCCGGTTGCCCGCCGGGCTTCCTGTGCCACGGCGACCGGCATGGCGACCGGCATGGCGACCGGCATGGCGACCTGCTCGTGTGCCGGTGGCGTTCAGATCTCCTGCAGCCGCCAGCGACCCATGGACCGTCGCGGCGGGTTGCCCGCTGGGCTCCCGTGCCACGGCGACCGGCATCGCGACCGGCTCGCGTGCCGGTGGCGCCCAGATCCCCCGCAGCCGCAGCCGACCCATGGACCGCGGACGCCCGCTTCGCCTTCCGGCAACCCGTCAGAACCCTCGCGGCACGCCGTTTTCGCGGACCGAGCGCGCCGAATTCGAAGATCAGGGGAGTCTCGGGGGTCGACCCTGATGCCCTGAACGGCGGGGCGTGTGAACATCGGTGGCATGCCGGAAGCCGCAGCATTGCCCGTCGAGGATCCGCGGCCGCCGCGCAAGCTCTACCGCAGCAGTGACGGTCGCTGGCTCGGTGGTGTGGCGCGGGGGCTCGCCGGGCATCTCGGGCTGCCGGTGATCTGGGTGCGGCTGGTGTTCGTGGGGCTGTTCCTCGCGGACGGACTCGGCGCGCTGCTGTACGCCTCGTTCTGGTTCTTCGTGCCGCTCGGCGTCGGCGGGGTCGCCGGTCAGCGGCCCCCGTCGCTCGTGTCCACCGAGACCTCGCCGGACGGCCGCCGCAGGCTCGTCGCCCGCAAGCCGGACAAGGGCCAGATCGTCGCCCTGCTCCTCATGGTCGTCGTCGCGCTGGTCTTCGTCGGCAATGTGAACCTGGGCAGCGGCGCCAAGGCCTATCTCTTCCCGACCGTCCTCGTCGGCGCGGGCGTCGCCCTCGTCTGGCGCCAGGCGGACAATGCCCGGCGCGCCCGCTGGGCCGAGGTCGGCAGCCGCCGCCGTACGCTCAGCCTGCTGCGCGCGGGCGGCGGCGTCCTGCTGGTCACCGCCGGTGCCACCGCGATCTTCGTGCTCCAGGGCTCCGCCGACCACCTCGGCTCGGTCCTCCAGGCCGCCCTCGCGGTCCTCGTCGGCATCACCCTGCTCGCCGGCCCGTACCTCGTGCGGATGACCCAGGACCTCTCCGAGGAGCGCCTGATGCGCATCCGCGCCCAGGAGCGCGCCGAGGTCGCCGCCCATGTCCACGACTCCGTGCTGCACACCCTGACCCTGATCCAGCGCAACGCGGAGAGCCCCAACGAAGTGCGGCGCCTGGCCCGCGCCCAGGAGCGCGACCTGCGCGCCTGGCTCTACAAACCGGAGGGCACCGGCAAGGACGAGGCCGACGAACCCGACACCCTCGCCGAGGCGGTGCGCCGCAGCGCGGCCGAGGTCGAGGACAAGCACGGCGTCCCCATCGAGGTCGTCGTCGTCGGCGACTGCCCCCTCGACGACAGAATCGGCGCCCAGATGCAGGCCGCGCGCGAAGCGATGGTGAACGCGGCCAAGTACGGTGGCGAGGGCGGCGCCGTACAGGTCTACGCCGAGGTGGAGGGGAAGACGGTCTTCGTGTCCGTCCGTGACCGCGGACCGGGCTTCGACCTCGACTCGATACCCGCCGACCGCATGGGTGTCAGAGAATCGATCATCGGCCGTATGGAGCGCCACGGCGGTACGGCCCGACTGCGCGCGGTGCCGGACGGCGGCACCGAGGTCGAGCTGGAGATGGAGAGGGCGGAGAAGACGTCATGAGCGACGCGACCGAGACGAACGAACCGGCGGAGCCGACCGGCGGGAGCGCGGGCGGGCGTCACGTGCGCGTGGTCCTCGTCGACGACCACCGCATGTTCCGTACGGGGGTCCAGGCCGAGATCGGCCGCACCGAGGAGACCGGGGTCGAGGTGGTCGGCGAGGCCGCGGACGTCGACCAGGCGGTCACGGTCATCACCGCGACCCGCCCCGAGGTGGTCCTCCTCGACGTCCACCTCCCGGGCGGCGGTGGCGTCGAAGTCCTGCGCCGCTGCGCCCCGTTGATGAGCGACGCCGAGCAGCCCGTCCGCTTCCTCGCCCTGTCCGTGTCGGACGCGGCGGAGGATGTGATCGGGGTGATCCGCGGCGGTGCGCGCGGCTACGTCACCAAGACGATCACCGGCACGGACCTCGTCAACTCCGTCTTCCGGGTCCAGGAGGGCGACGCGGTCTTCTCGCCCCGCCTGGCCGGCTTCGTCCTCGACGCCTTCGCGTCGACCGACGCCCCGCCGGTCGACGAGGACCTCGACCGCCTCACCCAGCGCGAGCGCGAGGTGCTCCGCCTCATCGCGCGCGGCTACGCCTACAAGGAGATCGCCAAGCAGCTGTTCATCTCGGTGAAGACGGTCGAGTCCCATGTCTCGGCGGTACTGAGGAAGCTCCAGCTGTCGAACCGGCACGAGCTGACACGGTGGGCGACGGCACGCCGACTGGTGTGACCCGTAGGGGACCTACCCCGTAAGCGCCCGACCTCGTAAGGGAGTTCACCCAGGGGCCCCTGGGGGTTCACACCACCCGGGTCGCCCCCGCGAACGGCATCTCGTCGATCGGCGCCAGTCGCACCGGGGCCGTCGGGTTCGGGGCGTGGATCATCTGGCCGTCGCCGACGTAGATGCCGACGTGACTGATGCCCGAGTAGAAGAACACCAGGTCGCCGGGGCGCAGTTCGGACCGGGAGACCCGCCGGCCCGCGTTGATCTGGGCGTAGGTCGTGCGGGGCAGGGAGACTCCGGCGGAGCTGTACGCGGCCTGGACGAGGCCCGAGCAGTCGAAGGCGTTCGGGCCCGTCGCGCCCCACACGTAGGGGCTGCCGAGCTTCTGGTAGGCGTAGGAAACGGCAGCCGCCGCACGGGAGTTGGGGGCGTCGGTCGCGGCGGCGGAGGAGCCCGGCGCGGCCAGCGCGCCCCTGGCCGTCGTAGACGAGCGTGATGCGCGGCTCGTGCCGCCGGTCGTGGAGTCGTCGACCTGGGCCCGCTGTTGAGGGGTCAGACCGGAGAGCAGGCGGCGGGCCTGGTCCAGCTTGCCGTTGATCGTCTTCTTCTGCCTGCCCAGCTCCGCCTGCCGGGACTTCAGCGAGGTCAGCTCGATGTGCGCGGCACCGCGCAACTGCTCGATCTCGCGCAGCTGTTGGCGTACCAGCTCGACGGCCGCCGTCTGCCGGTGGCCCACCCGGTCGGCGAACTCGGCGCCGTCCAGATACCGTTCGGGGTTGTCGGAGAGCATGAGTTGCACCGCGGGGTCGAGCCCGCCGCTGCGGTACTGGGCGGCGGCGACGTAACCCAGCGAGTCCCGGGCCGAGTTGAGCTTCTCCGTCTTGCGTGCCGCCTCGTCCCGCAGGGTGTTCAGCTGCTTCTCGGCCGCGTCCGCCTTCTCCTTCGCGCCGTCGTACTTCTCGGTCGCGACCTCCGCCTCCTGGTACAGCTTGTCCACCTTGGTCTTGACCTGCGTCGGTGTCAGCTGTGGCTCGGCGTGCGAGGTCCCGTCGAAGCCGGTCGCCGTCGCCGCGCCCGCGAGGGCGATCGTCGCCGCCGTCCGGGCTGTATTGCCGCTGAGCGAGCGCTGTCGGGGCTTGCGGTGCGCTGCCACGTGGACTGCACGTCCTTTCGTACGACCGCCGGGGGAGCGGGCGATTGCGCGTCCGGCGGCGGCCCGCACAGGGGGAGCGGGCCGCCGCCGGACATTCTTCGGCGGTGGTGGCCGACTGCCGCCCCTGGTCCGGGCGGCGGTGGGGAGCCGGTCACCTGGTGGAGGACGCTAAACCTGATGGTGACGGCCCGGTAACGCATGTCCACAACTGACATGAGGTGATCGGCGATTGACCACAAGTGACTGTGATCCCGGTCCGGGGCCGCCGCCTTCGCACGGAGCGCTGACCGAAGCGGCGGTTCCGGCGCGGGGCGGGGCGGCGCGGTGCTATGGGCCGCATATATGCAAGGTCATGAAGGCCGCTACAGAGGGGCGGTGTCGGAGGGTCCCCGAGCCCCTGATTAGGCTCCGGCCCCATGGACGTACTCATCCATCTCTTCGTCGGCCTGCACATCATCGGCATCGCCGCGCTGCTCGGCGGTTTCCTCACCCAGATGAAGGCGATGGGCCAGGGCACCGCCCGCTTCGTCCCCGGCATGCTGCACGGCGCGCTGACCATGCTGGTCACCGGCGCGATCCTGGTCGGCCTCAACCAGGCCGACGATCAGCACGTCAACAACATCAAGATCGGCATCAAGCTCGCGCTGCTGATCGTGATCCTCGGCCTCGTCTATGTGAAGCGGGACGAGGAGACGGTCGACAAGAGCCAGTTCGCGCTGGTGGGCGGGCTGACCATGGTGAACATCTTCATCGCGGTCCTGTGGACGTGACCCCGGACGTGGCGGCGAGGTAGAACCGGACCGTCCCCGCGGCGACGACCAGCCAGGCCGCCACCGCGATCCACAGCACCACCTCCCCGGGCGTCCGCAGCCACGAGACGCCCACGGCGGTTCCCACGGACAGCATGGTCGCCACCGTCATCCCCAACGGGAACACCGTCGACCAGCGCCGCACGTCGAAGCGCAGCCGCGGCCGGGCGACCTCGGCGCCCAGCAGGACCACGCACCAGGCCACGTCGAGCACCAGCAGCGTGACGGTCACGGCCCGCAGGACGCCCCGGTCGTCGGAGTTCCACAGGTACAGGCGCGCGCTGTCGGCGGTGATCAGTTTCGACCCGGCCAGCGCCGAGACGGCCAGCGCGCCGCCGACGATCCAGTGGTCCCCGGCCCCGGTGATCACCTGTGGCCATTCGAACCGGGCGAGTGCGAAGCCGTAGAGGACCAGGCCGAACCAGAACAGCACCAACGCCGTGTGCGCGAGCCAGGCCACCGACTCGGCCGCGGCGATCGTCGCCCCCAGGACCGCCAGCGACTGGGTGGCCACACAGCCGAGGAACACGGTGCCGGGCATCCGGCCCTGCCAGTTCCGTACGACCCGCACGAGCAGCCAAGGCCACAGCACCGCCGCCAGCGCCAGCAGCGCCTCGGCCACCGTCTGCCAGCCCGTCGCCGAGAACCGGGTCCCCAGGACGGCGGTCGCGGCCGTGGCGGTCAGTGCGCCGGGCGACTCCGCCTCCGCGAGCCACCGCCGCCGGTCCCGCAGCAGCCGTACGGCGAAGTCCGCGGCCAGCCCCAGCCAGAAGGCGCAGGCCACCGCGAAGGCGATGCGGGACAGCACCTCGTACCCCGTGACACGCAGGCCGACCGACATGATCGCGGTGGCCATCACGACGGCCCCGGCCGCCGGCGGACGCTGCGCCCACCAGGCGCGGAAGCGGGAGATACCGGTATCGGACATGGGCCGATGCTAGGGAGCGGCCCCGGTGCCGACGGCGGGCCACGCGCGCGTGGACGTCAAAAACACCTGCACGCGTGCGTGGCCCCCAAAAAACACCCTCACGCGCGCGTACGGACTCCGCTCAGGCCGGCCGCACCACGCTGTGGACCGTCGCCGCGCCGTCGTGGTGGATCGACTCCTCGCGTACGTAGGCGCCGGGCTTCGGGGCGTGGATCATCGTGCCGTCGCCTACGTAGACACCGACGTGACTGCTGTCGTCGTGGAAGAAGACCAGGTCACCGGGTTGCGCGTCGGCCAGGGAGACCGTCGTGCCGGCGTTCGCCTGGTCGGTGATCACGCGCGGGAGCGTCACTTCGGCGGCCTTCCAGGCGGCCTGGACGAGGCCCGAGGAGTCGTACGAACCGGGGCCGGCGGCGCCCCAGACGTACGGCTTGCCGATCTGGGCGCGGGCGAAGGCGATGGCCTTGGCGGCCTTGGTGGCGTAGAAGGAGTCGGCGGAGGGCGAGGAGCCGGAGGAGGTGCTCCGTGCCGCCTCGGTCGGCTGCTTCCGAGCGGTCGGCCGCGCCAGCAGTTCGCGCGCGGTGGAGAGCTTCTTCTGGACGGTGGCCTTGGCCGTCCTCAGGTCGCTCTGCGCGTCGTCGGGGGTGTGGAGGCTCTCGGCCGTCTCGTGACGGACCGCGTTCTTCTGGCGGCTGGTCAGCCGGCTCATCAGCTGGGCCTGCTCGAAGTAGTCCTGCGGGGTGTCCGGGAGCAGGAACGCCGAGGCGTCCGGTGCGGAGGCCCCGGTGCGGTACTGCGCGGCGGTGAACGAACCCAGCCGCTCCCGCGCGGAGTTGAGCTTCCGAGTGAGCCTGGGCGCGTCCTCAGGGCCGGTGTCGACACGCCTGCGCTGCCTGGCCGCCCTCTCCCTGGCCGCGTTGTACGTCTCGGTCCCCGACTCCGCCTGCCGGTAGAGGTCGTCGACCTTCCGCTCGACCTCGCCGAGACTCCGGTCGCCGTCGTCGGAGGGGGCCCATATGCCTGCGATGCGCGAGCCCGCGGAACGCGGCTTGCGGTGCGACGACGCCAAAGGAGGCGACTCCTTCCAAAGGGTGCCCTACGGGCCGTTGCTGTCCTACGGGGCCGTTGTTGCCCTACGGTCCGTGCCCGGAAAGGGAGTTGGACCGACGCGCCCCAGGTCGGCGGGGTCGTACGGCTTGATCGAACGCTAACCAATTCGTGTGGCTTGTGTGAAGGTTGATGGTCGATATGCCCGGTACGCGTCCGTGACCTTGGCCATGTGCTGGATCGGCCATCGCTGATCGTGATCGAGCGGTTCTGGTCCGTGAATTTTCCCGAGTTCCCGGGGTGGCAGTCGGTTGTCAGTGGGGCGCCCTAAACTCGGAAGGCGATGAGCAGCCTCTTTGACGACAGCTTCCTGGCGGATCTCCAGGGCCCCCGGGCCCACGAGGGAGAGCCCCCGCCACCGCCCGAGGACGAGCACGGACCGGAGCCGATTCCGGACGACCTGTTCGGCGGGAAGTTCGACGTGCCCGCGAGCAGAGACGCCCACTACCGGGACGGGGCCCCACGCCCGGTGGTCGACCCGGCGGCCCTGCTGGACGGGCTGAACGAGAACCAGCGCGCGGCCGTCGTCCACTCCGACACCCCGCTGCTCATCGTGGCCGGCGCCGGCTCCGGCAAGACCCGCGTGCTCACCCACCGCATCGCCTACCTCCTCGGCGAGCGGAACGTGCACCCCGGGCAGATCCTCGCGATCACCTTCACCAACAAGGCCGCGGGCGAGATGAAGGAGCGCGTCGAGCAGCTCGTCGGTCCGCGCGCCAACGCGATGTGGGTGATGACCTTCCACAGCGCGTGCGTCCGCATCCTGCGCCGCGAGTCGAAGAAGCTCGGCTTCACGTCCTCGTTCTCGATCTACGACGCCGCAGACTCCAAGCGTCTGATGGCCCTGGTCTGCCGCGACCTGGACCTCGACCCGAAGAAGTTCCCGCCGAAGTCCTTCAGCGCCAAGATCTCGAACCTGAAGAACGAGCTGATCGACGAGGAGGACTTCGCCGCCCAGGCCGCCGACGGTTTCGAGAAGACCGTCGCCCAGGCCTACGCGATGTACCAGTCGCGGCTGCGCGAGGCCAACGCCCTCGACTTCGACGACCTGATCATGACGACGGTCAACCTGCTGCGCGCCTTCCCGGACGTCGCCGAGCACTACCGCCGCCGTTTCCGGCACGTCATGGTCGACGAGTACCAGGACACCAACCACGCGCAGTACGCGCTGGTGCGTGAGCTGGTCGGCACCTCCGAGCACCCGGTCGATGTCCCGCCCAGTGAACACGACCTGCCGCCCGCCGAGTTGTGCGTCGTGGGTGACGCCGACCAGTCGATCTACGCCTTCCGGGGTGCGACGATCCGCAACATCCTCCAGTTCGAGGAGGACTACCCGAACGCGACGACGATCCTCCTGGAGCAGAACTACCGCTCCACGCAGACGATCCTGAGCGCGGCCAACGCGGTCATCGAGCGCAACGAGTCCCGCCGCCCCAAGAACCTGTGGACCAACGCGGGCGCGGGCGCGCAGATCACCGGCTACGTCGCCGACACGGAGCACGACGAGGCACAGTTCGTCGCCGAGGAGATAGACCGTCTCACCGACGCGGGTGACGCGAAGGCCGGAGACGTCGCCGTCTTCTACCGGACGAACGCGCAGTCCCGTGTCTTCGAGGAGATCTTCATCCGCGTCGGCCTGCCCTACAAGGTCGTCGGCGGTGTCCGCTTCTACGAGCGCAAGGAGGTCCGGGACGTCCTGGCCTACCTGCGCGTCCTGGCCAACCCGGAGGACGCGGTTCCGCTGCGCCGCATCCTCAACGTCCCCAAGCGTGGCATCGGCGAGCGCGCCGAGGCGATGATCGACGCCCTCTCGCAGCGCGAGAAGATCAGCTTCCCGCAGGCGTTGAAGCGCGTCGACGAGGCGTACGGCATGGCCGCGCGGTCGACGAACGCGGTCAAGAAGTTCAACACGCTGATGGAGGACCTCCGGACGATCGTCGACTCCGGCGCGGGCCCGGCGACGGTCCTGGAGGCCATCCTCGAACGCACCGGGTACCTCGCCGAGTTGCAGGCCTCCACCGACCCGCAGGACGAGACCCGCATCGAGAACCTCCAGGAACTGGCCGCCGTAGCGCTCGAGTTCGAGCAGGAGAACAGTTCAGGCGACGGGGAGAGCGAGACGCCGGTCGGGCTCGCCGCGTTCCTGGAGCGGGTGGCGCTGGTCGCCGACTCCGACCAGATCCCCGACGAGGACGAGGACGGCTCCGGAGTCATCACCCTGATGACCCTGCACACCGCCAAGGGACTCGAGTTCCCGGTCGTCTTCCTCACCGGCATGGAGGACGGCGTCTTCCCGCACATGCGCGCCCTCGGCCAGGCCAAGGAGTTGGAGGAGGAACGGCGCCTCGCGTACGTGGGCATCACGCGCGCGCGGGAACGCCTCTACCTGACCCGCTCGTCGCTGCGCAGCGCGTGGGGGCAGCCGTCGTACAACCCGCCCTCGCGCTTCCTGGAGGAGATCCCGGCGGCGCACGTGGAGTGGAAGCGGACCGGCGCGATGGCGGCTCCGCCGTCGACGGGTCCGGCCTCGGGCATCGCGGCCTCGCTGTCCTCGTCCCGCTCGCGTTCGTCGGCGTCGGGTGCCTCGGGCTTCGCCACCCGCAGGACCTCGGAGAAGCCGGTCGTGGCGCTGGCCGTCGGCGACCGGGTCACGCACGACCAGTTCGGGCTCGGCACGGTGGTCGGCGTGAACGGCACGGGGGCGAACGCGGAGGCGACGGTCGACTTCGGGGAGCCGAAGCCGAAGCGGCTGCTGCTGCGGTACGCGCCCGTGGAGAAGCTGTAAGCCGTAGTGGCTTGGGCCCTGAGGGAGTTGGGGCGGCTCAGGTCGGGTCGAGCCCGTGGCTGCGGAGCCACGGGAGCGGGTCGATCGCCGCCCCGCCCGCCGGACGCACCTCGAAGTGCAGGTGCGGGCCGGTGGAGTTGCCCGAGTTCCCGGAGTACGCGATCGAGTCGCCGGCCTTCACCGTCGTACCGGAGGCGACGCGGTAGCTGGAGAGGTGGCAGTACCAGGTCTGCGTGCCGTCCTTCTCCGTGAGGATCAGCATGTTGCCGTAGGCGCTGTTCCACTTCGTGCTGACGACGCCGTCGGTCGCGGCCATCACGTTCGTGCCGTACGAGACGGGGAAGTCGATGCCCGTGTGCACGGACATCCAGTTGACGCCGGCCTGGCCGAAGTAGGCGCTGAGGCCCTTCTGCGTGACCGGCAGCACGTACTTGGGGCGCAGCCGCTCCTTGCGCGCCGCCTCCGCCGCCGCCTTCTTCTTCTCGGCCTCCTGCTGGGCCTTGAGGTCGATACGTTCCTGCGTACGGCTGGCCCGGTCGGCGAAGTCGTCGGCACCGGCCGACAGGCTCTTGATCTGGGCGTCCAGCTTGTTGTTCGCGACGGACGGCTTGACCGAGGTCGCGTCCGAGGCGGAGGCCGTCGTCTCGCTGCCGCCGGTCAGCGTGCCGATGGACGCGGCGGCGATCCCGGCGACCCCCATCACACACGCGGACGGCACGGCGATGGTCATCAGCGCGGACCGCTTCGGAGGCGTACGGCGGCGGGAACGGCTCCCGTTGCGGGCCGCGGCGCGCGAGCCGGCCGGGGCCGGGCTCGGGGTGAACTCCTCCTGGTCGTCGAGGAGTTCGGGCTGCGACGGGGAACCGTCCTGGTCCGGCTCGGCCTCGTCGAGGGCGGGCATCTCGCCGGCGGAGGTCAACTCGCCGGTCAACTCGCCGTCTTCCGGAGCGGGTTCGTCGTACGTGCCCTCGTGCGTCCCGTCGTACGACGCCTGTTCAAAGGTGGTGGTCGCGTCGGCCGCGGTGCCGTCGGCGTTCCACTGCGTGGCGTCGTAGGTGCCGGTGTCGAAGGTCTGCGTGCCCCATTCCCATTGCTGGGTCTGGTCGGCGGGGGCGGCGGCATGCGCCGAAGTGTCGGGCTGGAGCCAGGCGTTCGCGTCCCACTGACCGCTGACGTCGGGGGCACCGGTCTGCGGCGGGATGGCGGACAGCTGCTGGTAGTCGGCCGACCAGGCGGTGGTCTCGTAGGCGCCCGTGTCGTAGGCGGCGTGGTGCTGGGCCGCGTACGGGTCGTAGTTCAGGGTGTGTTGGGCACCCGTGGACCAGGCGGAGGAGTCGTAGGCGCCGGTGGCGTGCGCCCCGGTGTCGTGGCCGTTGCCCGGCATGTCGCCGAAGAGGGGGTCGGTCGCGAAGGTCGCGGTGGCCTGGGCGGCCGCGCCGGGGTGGAAATCCGTGGCGGTGTGGTCGCCGTACGTGGTGAAGTCACCGTACTGGGCGTCCTGCCCGCCGTACGACGCGTAGTGCGCCGAGGTGGCATCGGAAGCCGGAGCCGGGGTGGTCATGGTCCCCGACGGGTGACGATCGTTCACCAACTTCTCTATTCGCCTCGACAACAGGGGCTGCCAGAGCAGTGCGGTGGACTGTACCCGGCAGTATGCGGGCGCGACAATCTTCGTCAGGTTTCGCGTCAGCAGGAAACGGGCATTCGGCCGTGTTTCGGGGGACGGCGGGCACGGGTTTGGCCGTGGGTTCGATTAGCGTTCGATCTTCGGGAGGCTGTGTGCCCGCTGTCGGTACCCGATCAGGCCACTGTCAGGCCGCCGGCGCGGGGGCTCGCGTGGGTGCCGGTGCGGCTCGCGGCCGGGGTTTCCGGCAGCGGGGTGTCGAGGGCCTGGCGGATGCCGGTCGCGACGGCCGGGTGGACCGGCAGGGCGAGGTGGCCGATCCCGCTGACCTGGACGTTCTGGGCGATCAGGTCGGGGTGGTCGACGCAGGCCGTCTCCAGCGGCTCCATCAGGTGGTCGAGGTCGCTCCAGAAACTGACGAAGTGCGTACGGCAGCCGGGCGCGGGCCGGGTCAGCTCCTCGATCACCGGCGAGCCGGGCCGCATCTGGCGGACGATCGGGTGGGCGTTGGCCAGCGGGACGACGGCCGTGCCGGAGTGCGGTGTGCCGAGCGTCACCAGCGTGCGGACCCGCAGGTCGCCGCCGAGCCGCTGCACGTAGTACCGCGCGATCAGCCCGCCGAGGCTGTGCCCGACGATGTCGACCTCCCGGCTGCCGGTGCGCTCGCAGATCTCCTCGATGTGCCGTCCGAGCAGCTCGGCCGCGGTGCGGATGTCGCAGGTCAGCGGCGAGTAGTTGAGGGACTCGACCTGGCGGCGGCCGTGCTGGGCCAGGGAACGGCGCAGCAGCACGAAGACCGAGCGGTTGTCGATGAACCCGTGCAGCAGCACCACCGGCGGCTTCGCCTCGGTCGGCAGCTGTGCCGCGTCCTTGGGCGAGGGCGGCTCGGGCAGCGGTTCCCGGTGTTCCTGGGTGATGCCGGAGGGATAGAGGAGAAGGTGGCCCGCGAGGATCACGATCTCCAGGGCGGTCGCTTTCAGGAGGGTCATCGAGAGGCCCGCCAGCCTGCTGGGCAGGAGGCGCTGACATAGCGGGAGAAAGGGCGCTGCGACCCCGGTGACCTTCATGGCCGACCTCCTGTCGGCACACGGAACGACAGCTCCGTCCCCCGTGTGCCCTCGTGGGAGGCCACGGCGAGGATCACCGACGGTGCCCGAGGGGTACGCGGGGGGTGAGTGCGGCGCACGGCGTGACCGACGCCGTCGATGTACCGAGGAGCCCTGTCGGTCTGGCGACGAGGCTTCCCGCTGTCGTGCCGTACCTGCCCTGCGTGCCCTACGTGCCTGCGCCGATGCGCCGTACCACCGCGCCGCGCGGCCTGCGGCGCGGTGGTACGGCGACCTCGTTGCGGCTCCCGGTGCGCTTGTTCCCGCTGGAACGCTGCGCGGCGAACGTGTCCCATCGTGTGATTTCCCCCTCGGTATCCGCCGCGAAACTGCCGGTTGCGGGATGCTGGAGATAACGTTCGTTCACTTCCCGCACTGAAGCGGGTACCGCGGTACCCGTGGGTAGGGATGAACGCAGTCGCTTCATGGAGGCAGTGATGGGTGTGGCAGCCGGTCCGATCCGCGTGGTGGTGGCCAAGCCGGGGCTCGACGGCCACGATCGCGGGGCCAAGGTGATCGCGCGGGCGCTGCGCGACGCCGGTATGGAGGTCATCTACACCGGCCTCCACCAGACCCCCGAGCAGATCGTCGACACCGCGATCCAGGAGGACGCCGACGCGATCGGCCTCTCCATCCTCTCCGGCGCCCACAACACCCTCTTCGCCGCGGTCATCGACCTCCTCAAGCAGCGCGAGGCGGAGGACATCCTCGTCTTCGGCGGCGGCATCATCCCCGAGGCGGACATCGCTCCCCTCAAGGAGAAGGGCGTCGCGGAGATCTTCACACCCGGGGCGACGACGCAGGCGATCGTGGACTGGGTGCGGGAGAACGTGCGACAAGGCTCCGCTACTGGACTCCGGTGATTGTTCAGCCCGTCCGGCGTTTGAGGAGGCCGTTCAGGCCGGAGGGGGGTTTGGGGGCACAGCCCCCAAGCTTCTACGGCGCTCCCGACCCCCGTGGCTTCTACGGTGCCGCCAACTCCCCTACTTCCTACGGCGCCCCCAGTTCCTCCGTCATCGCCGCGCGCAACCGCAACGTCGTGACCAGCCGCTGAAACGCCTCCGCCCAATAGCCCCCGGCTCCCGGCGCCGCGTCCTCCGTCTCGTCCGGCACCGCCAGCAACCCGTCCAGCCGACCCGCCTCGGCCGGGTCGAGACACCGCTCGGCCAGCCCCATCACCCCGCTGAAGCTCCACGGGTAACTCCCCGCGTCCCGCGCGATGTTGAGCGCGTCCACGACAGCCCGCCCAAGCGGCGCAGCCCACGGCACCGCACACACCCCGAGCAGCTGAAACGCCTCGGACAGCCCCTGCGCCGCGATGAACCCGGCGACCCAGTCGGCCCGTTCGCCCCGGCCCAGCGTGCTGAGCAGCTTGGCGCGCTCGGCCAGGGACACCGCCCCCGGCCCGCCCGCCTCGGGTGCCGACGGCGTCCCCAGCAGCGCCCGGGACCACTCGGGGTTCCGCTGCCGTACGGCCGCCCGGCACCACGCGGCGTGCAGCTCGCTCCGCCAGTCGTCCGCCACCGGAAGCGCCACGATCTCCTGGGGCGTACGTCCGCCGAGCCGCCGCTCCCAGGTCCCGAGCGGAGTCGCCTCCACCAACTGGCCGAACCACCACGAGCGTTCACCTCGTCCCGCCGGAGCCTTGGCCACCACACCGTCCCGCTCCATGCTCGAGTCGCACTCGTGCGGCGCCTCGACCACCAGGCCCGGTTCCTCGCGCGTACGGTCGACGGCCACGCAGGCCGACGCCCGGACCGCCATCCGCGCGGCGAGCGCCGAGTCCGGGAGCGCCGACAGCAACTCCGCGGCCGTGGCGCGGACGTTGCGGCTCCGGTCGGCCAACGCCTGTTCCAGGAACGGCTCGTCCTCGGCGGAGAGCCTCATCCGCAGCGAGTCGAGGAACATCAGCCGGTCCTCCGCCCGCTCCGTCGCCCAGGTCGTGACGAGCAACTCCCGTGCGGCGGGCGGCCGGTGTGCCCGTATCGCCGCGAGCAGGGCGACCCGCTCGGCGAACAGCCCCTCCTGCCACAGCAGTTGGACCTGGTCCGGGGCGTCGAGGTCCGGCAGTGCGGTGCCGCCGCCCGGTGTCGCGCGCAGGGCGAACCGCCAGTCCGGGTTCAGCCGGGCCAGCCACAACGCGCGCGGGCCCGCGAACTCCAGCGCCGCCGGCCGCAGATCCGTACGCCCCCGGGCCGCGTCCAGCAGCGCGGGCAAGGCCTGGACGGGTGCGGCGAAGCCACGCGCGTTGGCCGCCGTCAGCCACTGGGGCAGCAGTTCCATGAGATCCGGCGAGGTGCCCCTACGGCCCCCACCGCCCGTACCCGGACGGTCGGTCAGCAGCATCGCCAGCCTGCGCGCCGCCGCGGCGGGCAGCGCCGGACGCGCGTCGGGCGCGGCGGGCTCCGGACGCTCGGCAGCCCGCGTCGGAGTCAGCCCAGCCCGTCGCCGTACGGTCTCCACGGCCGCCGCGTCCAGCAGCGCCACGGGTGCGTCCTGGCCCGGCGCGCACCCCGGAGGTGTACGGCGGTCCGTGCCGAGCAGGGCCGTGGTGACGAGTTCCTCCCAGTCGGCCGCCGGGGGCGCCGGTGCGGGCGTGGTGTTCATGCGGTGCCTTTCCGTCGGTGTTTCGGAGGGGTGGGGTTCAGCACAGGGACACCGGCTCTCCCGCCCCCTCCGGCCAGGCCGTCAGCGGGGTGAAGCCGCGGTGGCCCAGTTCGCCGAAGACCTTGACGGGGGCGCCGCCGGAGAGGGCGACGAGCCGCCACAGGCCGGGGCGGGAACGGGCGCTCGCGGTGAGGGGCAGCGCCAAGTCCGCGTCGGTGTCCGCCAGTTGCCAGGAGTCGTCGTCCGGGGTGGGGACGACACGGTCCAGCGTCACCGGGACGGAATCCAGCCACGGGTCGTGCCGTAGGGCCTCCCCGTAATGGACGGCGGCCTGAGTTGTCGTCACCCCTGGTGGCCGTGCTGTCGTAGGCGAAGGTGCTGCGAACTGCTCACCCAGGGACGCCCGGAGCTGCCCGGCGCCCGGGAACGCGGACACCTCCGCGTCCAGGGTGAGCCCCATGGGCAGGGCCAGCTCGGGGGCGCGGCCCGCGGCGCCGTAGGAGAGGAGGAGGGAGGTGCGGCCCGAGTCCGTGCCGTGCAGCCAGATTCTTCGGGTCGTCAGTTTCGGGTCCGTCGTGTCGTACTGGGCGAGGACCAGCCAGCGGTCGCGCAGGGGTGGGCCGTCCGGCGACGCGGGCAGGCCGATGCGGGAACGGACCGTCGCCGCCAGGTCGTCGGGCAGGCGCTCGCGGCGCAGCCAGGCCTGGTCGAGGAGGTGGAGCAGTGCGCTCTCCTCCAGCAGACGGACCGGCCAGCCGGGTCCCGATGCCGGGATCGCCCCCAACTCCCTTGCCCGCGCGGCCAGTCCGGGGGCCTGGGCGTCGACCATGCGGGCCGCGGTCTCCTCCCACAGCCCGTACCCCGCCTGCTCCGCCGAGGCCAGGCCGGTGCGCAGCAGGTCCGTCAGCCGCTGCTCCAACTCGCCCGCGCCCGCGGTGATCCGCTCGGCCCTGCGCTCCGCCCTACGCCGCGCCGCCTCCGGATCAGCGGCGGCCGGGGAAGCGGACGCCCCCGCCGCCCGCTTCTCCTCCGTCCGCTTCCGCCGCCCCGCCAGCCACTCCTCGGCCCACCCCGGCGCCTGCCCCGACGGCACCGCACCGTCCTCGCCCGCCCACAACAGCAGCAGTCCCAGCGCGTGTTTGCACGGGAACTTGCGGCTCGGGCAACTGCACTTGTACGCCGGACCCGCGGTGTCCGCGATGTCGACGACCGTCTGATACGGCTTGCTGCCACTGCCCTTGCACAGCCCCCACACCGTCCCCTCGTCAGAACTGCCCGCCTCGGACCACGGCCCCGCCGTCCCGAGCTTGCTTCCCGCTTTGCGTGACGCTGCGTCAGGCGCCAGTGCCAGCACCTGATCAGCCGTCCAGCGCACCCCCTGCTGAGTCATGTCATCGAAGGTAGATCCCACCACTGACAATCGGTCCGCGAGCGGGCGGTGGGTGGGGTGGAGGGCGGCGACGGCGCGGGAGTTGGCGGCGCCGTGGAAGCTTGGTGGCTGCGCCCTCAAACGCCGGACGGGCTGAGATGTCACCGGTCTCCGCGAACGCGTTTTCGCAGGTCGGAACGCATTGTCAGTGGCATCGTGCAAGGTGGACACCAGATCCGAACCGGCGGAGCTGGAGGGGGCCTCAGCCATGACTGTGTCCGTAGAAACCACGCCCGAGCAAGCGAACGAGAAGCCGTCGAGCGAGGCGTTGCGGCCGCATGCCGAGGACGCCTTCGCCGATGAACTCGCCGCGCTGGCCGCGCAGGACGACCGGCCGCGTCCGGTCCGCTGGAAGATGTCGCCGTGGGCGGTCGCCACCTATCTGCTCGGCGGCACACTGCCGGACGGCACGGTGATCACGCCGAAGTACGTCGGCCCGCGCCGCATCGTCGAGGTCGCCGTCACCACTCTCGCGACCGACCGCGCCCTGCTCCTGCTCGGCGTGCCCGGCACCGCGAAGACCTGGGTGTCCGAGCACCTCGCGGCGGCGGTCAGCGGTGACTCGACCCTGATCGTGCAGGGCACCGCCGGCACCCCGGAGGAGGCGATCCGCTACGGCTGGAACTACGCGCAGCTGCTCGCCAACGGCCCGAGCCGTGACGCCCTGGTGCCCAGCCCCGTCATGCGCGCCATGGCGGAGGGGATGACCGCGCGGGTCGAGGAGCTGACCCGCATCCCGGCCGACGTGCAGGACTCGCTCATCACGATCCTGTCGGAAAAGACGCTGCCAATACCGGAGTTGGGGCAGGAGGTGCAGGCGGTCCGCGGCTTCAACCTGATCGCCACGGCCAACGACCGCGACCGCGGGGTCAACGACCTCTCCAGCGCCCTGCGCCGCCGTTTCAACACGGTGGTGCTGCCGCTGCCGGAGAGCGCGGACGCCGAGGTGGAGATCGTCGCCCGCCGCGTCGACCAGATCGGCCGCTCTCTGGACCTGCCGGCGGTACCCGAGGGTGTCGACGAGATCCGCCGCGTGGTGACCGTCTTCCGCGAACTGCGCGACGGGATCACGGCGGACGGGCGGACGAAGCTCAAGTCGCCCAGCGGCACGCTGTCGACGGCCGAGGCGATCTCCGTCGTCACCAACGGCCTTGCCCTGGCAGCCCACTTCGGCGACGGACTGCTGCGGCCGAGCGATGTCGCCGCGGGCATCCTCGGTGCCGTCGTCCGCGATCCGGCGGCCGACCGGGTCATCTGGCAGGAGTACCTGGAGGCGGTCGTCCGCGAGCGCGACGGCTGGAAGGACTTCTACCGGGCCTGCCGTGAGGTGAGCGCGTGAGCGACTTCGGGGGGCTGGTCGACGACGACTCCAGTTGGAGCTGCTGGAACCGAAGTTGGAGCGGGAGTGGGATCCGGAGGGGAGGGGGACGAAGTGGCGGGAACTGAGGGGGGCCGGGGCGTCGGGCCGCTGTTGCTCGGGGTGCGGCATCACGGGCCCGGTTCGGCGCGGGCCGTGCGGGCGGCGTTGGAGGCGGCCGGGCCGCGGGTCGTGCTGATCGAAGGGCCGCCCGAGGCCGACGTGTTGATCCCGCTGGCCGCCGACGAGGACATGCGGCCGCCGGTCGCGCTCCTCGGCCACGCCGTGGACGAACCCGGCCGCTCGGCGTTCTGGCCGCTGGCCGAGTTCTCCCCGGAGTGGGTCGCGATCCGCTGGGCCCTGGAGCACGGGGTCCCGGCCCGCTTCATCGACCTCCCGGCCACGCACACGCTGGCGTGGGGGAAGGACGACAAGGCCGACGCCGAGGGCGAGTTGACGGGGGAGGAGCAGCCACCGGACCCGACTGCCGAGACGCCGGCCGCCGCGACCCCTCCCGGCGAGTCCCCTTCCGCCTCGGACCCTTCTGCTTCGGACTGCTCTGCCCCGGACATCCGCGTCGATCCCCTCGCCGTCCTCGCCGAGGCCGCCGGTTACGACGATCCCGAGCGCTGGTGGGAGGACGTCGTCGAGCACCGGGGTGTGGGGGAGCGGGACGCGTTCGCGCCGTTCACCGCGCTGGAGGAGGCCATGGGGGCGCTGCGCGAGACGTACGGGGTCGGCGGGCACGAGCGGGATCTTGTGCGTGAGGCGTACATGCGGCTCCAAGTGCGGGCGGCACAGCGGGAGTTCGAGGACGACGTGGCCGTGGTGTGCGGGGCCTGGCATGTGCCCGCGCTGCGGCAGAAGGCGTCCGTCGCCGCGGACCGTGCGCTGCTGAAGGGGCTGCCCAAGGTCAAGGCCGATCTGACCTGGGTGCCGTGGACGCACCGCCGGCTGTCGCGGGCCAGCGGGTACGGCGCGGGCATCGACTCACCGGGCTGGTACGGCCATCTGTTCGGCGCCCCGGACCGGCCGGTCGAGCGGTGGATGACCAAGGTCGCGGGACTGTTCCGGGAGGAGGACCGGATCGTCTCCCCGGCCCATGTCATCGAGGCCGTACGGCTGGCGGAGACCCTCGCGGTGATGCGCGGACGGCCGTTGCCGGGGCTCGGGGAGACCACCGACGCGGTGCGGGCGGTGATGTGCGAGGGCTCGGACGTCCCGCTGTCGCTGGTGCACGACCGGCTCGTCGTCGGGGATGTGCTGGGCGAGGTGCCGCCGGGGGCGCCCGCCGTGCCGTTGCAGCGAGACCTCGACCGGTCGCAGCGCAGGCTGCGGATCAAACCGGAGGCGCTGGAGCGGGAGTTGGAGCTCGACCTGCGCAAGGAGACCGACGCCGGGCGCAGCAGGCTCCTGCACCGGCTGCGGCTGCTGGGCATCGAGTGGGGCGAGCCGACCGCGTCGCGGGGGAGCACGGGTACGTTCCGGGAGACCTGGCGGCTGCGCTGGGAACCGGAGTTGGCGGTACGGGTTGCCGAGGCGGGGGTATGGGGCACCACCGTGCTCGCGGCGGCGACCGCGAAGGCGCAGGCGGACGCCGTCGGGGCGCAGAGCCTCGCCGACGTCACCGCCCTCGCCGAGCACTGCCTCCTGGCCGAACTGCCGGACGCACTCCCGGTGGTGATGAAGGTCCTCGCCGACCGCGCGGCCCTCGACACCGACGTCGGCCATCTCGCCCAGGCGCTGCCCGCGCTGGTCCGTTCGCTGCGCTACGGCGACGTACGCGGCACCGACACCGGCGCGCTGACGGAGGTCGCGGCCGGCCTCGCCGAGCGGGTCTTCGTCGGCCTGCCCCCGGCCTGCGCGGCCCTCGACGCGGATGCCGCGGAGGAGATGCGGCGGCATGTGGACGCGGTGCACGGGGCGGTGGCGCTGTTGGGCGATGCGGGTGGGCCCGGGCCGGGATCCGGTCACGGTGACCTGCGTGACCGCTGGCGCTCGGTCCTCCGCACCCTCTCCGTGCGGGACACCGTTCCCGGTGTCATCCGGGGACGTGCCGTACGACTCCTGTTGGACGAAGGGGAGTTGGGGCCGGACGAGGCGGCCCGGCTGATGGGGCTGGTGCTCTCGCCCGGGACACCGCCGGCGGACGCGGCCGCGTGGATCGAGGGGTTCGTCGGTGGTGGGGGCGGGCTGCTCCTCGTGCACGACGAGCGGTTGCTCGCGCTGGTGGACGCGTGGCTGACCGGGGTGCCGGCGGAGGCGTTCACGGACGTACTGCCTTTGCTGAGGCGAACGTTCTCGTCGTACGAGCCCGGAGTGCGCCGAACACTCGGGGAGTTGGTCCGGCGCGGGCCGGGGAAGCAGGTGGGTACGGCGGCGACGGCGGCCGGGATACCCGGGTTCGGCGGGGAGTTGGACGCCGGACGCGCGGATGCGGTCGTGCCGGTGCTGCGGCTGCTGTTGGGGCTGGACGACAACGAGCTTGTGGGGGTGGCGGGATGACGAACAACGGCAGGCAGGGCATCAGGAA
Organism: Streptomyces sp. NBC_00986; assembly: GCF_045162565.1. NCBI lineage: Bacteria > Bacillati > Actinomycetota > Actinomycetes > Kitasatosporales > Streptomycetaceae > Streptomyces > Streptomyces sp. NBC_00986. Next base: position 5,052,570 of record NZ_CP108733.1, on the reverse strand, counting down.
GCCGGAGACGCCGGGTGCGGGCGAGGGTGTGCGCGGGCGGCGGGCCGAGGGCGGCCCGGCGAAGGGCGTGCGGGTCGTACCGCTGTGGGAAGGGCTGCGTAGGGGAGTACGCGGATGAGCACGGGGACCTCCGGGGCGACCGAGGCGGTCGCGGTCGGCGGGGTCGCGGACCCGGGCCAGGAGCGGTTGCGGCGGTGGAGGCTGGTGCTCGGGGGTGATGCCGCCGACGGCACCGGGTGTGAGTTGTCCGGGCAGGACGCAGCCATGGACGGGGCGCTCGCCGCGCTGTACGGCCGGGAGGACAAGGGGCGGGCGGCGAAGGACCGTTCGGCGGGGCTCGGGGCGTCGGCGCCGTCCGTGGCGCGCTGGCTCGGGGACATCCGGACGTACTTCCCGTCCTCCGTCGTCCAGGTCATGCAGCGCGACGCCATCGACCGGCTCGGGCTGTCCGCGCTGCTTCTCGAACCGGAGATGCTGGAGGCGGTCGAGGCGGACGTGCATCTCGTCGGCACGCTGCTCTCCCTCAACAAGGCGATGCCGGAGACCACGAAGGAGACGGCGCGGGCGGTCGTCCGCAAGGTCGTCCAGGACCTGGAGAAGCGGCTCGCGTCCCGTACCCGGGCCACCCTCACCGGCGCGCTCGACCGCAGCGCCCGTATCAACCGGCCGCGCCACCACGACATCGACTGGAACCGCACGATCGCGGCCAACCTCAAGCACTACCTGCCCGAGTACCGGACGATCGTGCCGGAGCGGCTGATCGGCTACGGGCGGGCGTCCCAGTCCGTGAAGAAGGAGGTCATCCTCTGCATCGACCAGTCAGGGTCGATGGCGGCGTCCGTCGTCTACGCCTCCGTGTTCGGCGCGGTGCTGGCGTCCATGCGGTCGATCAACACCCGGCTCGTCGTCTTCGACACGGCGGTCGTCGACCTCACCGACCAGCTCGACGACCCGGTGGACGTGCTCTTCGGGACACAGCTCGGCGGCGGTACGGACATCAACAGGGCGCTCGCGTACTGCCAGTCGCAGATCACCCGGCCCGCGGAGACGGTCGTCGTGCTGATCAGCGACCTCTACGAAGGGGGCATCCGGAACGAGATGCTGAAGCGGGTCGCGGCGATGAAGGCGTCGGGGGTGCAGTTCGTGACCCTGCTCGCGCTCTCCGACGAGGGCACACCCGCCTACGACCGCGAACACGCCTCCGCGCTGGGCGCGTTGGGAGCGCCGGCCTTCGCCTGTACGCCCGATCTGTTCCCGGAGGTGATGGCGGCGGCGATCGAGAAGCGGCCGTTGCCGATACCGGACACCGTATGACGAACTAGCGTGTGCAGTAGGGGGCTTGTGCGTTCACGGGACACCCGTGCGAGGATCGTCGCTCATGAACCGGCCCGCCGCACTGCCCGGTGCCGCCCTGCGCGTGATGCGTACGGCGGTTGGGCGGCGTGTGCGTCAACGGGTGTTGCAAGTCGCCCTGCTGGTCGGCGGGTTGTTCGTGCTCGGCGTTGTCTTCGGGGGACAGGCGCAGGCGGCGGACGGGGTTCCGGGCAAGCCGGTGAGTCTCGGCAAGCCGGGGATTCCGGTGGTGGATTCCGCGGTGAAGCCGGTTCAGCTTCCTGTTCTTGCTCCGGTGCCGGCTCCGGTCACGGACACCGTGGAGCGGGTCGTGCAGCCCGTGAGTGACGTGGTGACGAAGACCGTGACCGAGGTGTTGGCCAAGGCGCAGGTGCCGCCGCTCTCGTCGCTGCCGACCCTGCCCTTGTTGCCCGCCGAGCCGACTCTTCCGGTGCAGACGCTTCCCGCGCAGTCGACACCGGTGCCGGTCTCCGCCACCCCGCAGCCCTCGCGTGCGGCCGGCGGAAGCAAGGCGCACCGGGCCGCGGCCCACGGGCACGCCTCGGAACCCGCGGCGGCCTCCACCCACGTGGCCGTAAGCGCCACGTACGGGCCGAACGCCGGCGCCGTAGGCCATGCCGCCGTCGTACGTCACACCCCGTCCCCCTCCGCCGGACGCACCCCCACCCAGCGCCAGGCACCCACCCCCACCGGTGACCCGAACGGCGCGCAGCGCAATCAGGCGGGTGTGGACAACGGCGGCTCACGGCACTGTGACGCGTGCGCCGTGACCCTGGGCTTCCGCGTGCCCGTGCGGATCGTGCCCGGTGTCGTCGCGTGCGCGGACGCGGCGGAGACCCGGGACAGGTACCGGGACGTTCCCGTTTTCCCAGGCTAGGCAGGGCCCTTCCGGCAGTTGAGCTGCCCGGAATGTCGCCATGTCTCCATTTCCGTGACGCCTGAGGAACCGACGCGCGCATGAGCACGAACGCCAGCACACGTATGAACCAGAACGCCGACACCACCCCCGCCGAACTCCGACGACGCCTTGTCGACGCCCAGGTCTCCGTCCCGAGGGAATCCCGGGTCAGGGCCGCCGCGGCCATCCAGGGTGCACGGGCCGCACGCAATGTCTGCGCCCGGACCGTTCGGCACTGGGAGTGACCGACTCCGTGAGGCAGTGACCCCGGACGGCCGAATGCCGTCGGTCTGTCCGGAGCACGTCTCGCGGTATGGGGCCTCGCCGGGCCAACCCCAACCCGGTGAGGCCCCGCCCGAACCGCCAGCCCGCACCACCCGCCCGCACCACCCGCCCGCACCGCCCGCCCGCACCGCCCACCCGAACGACCTGCCCGTACGTCCCGTCCGCGGCACTCCGTGTCACGGAATCCGGCATCATGTGACAGGTATCACCGCTCAGGTGTGACCCTCGATTTAGGGGCCCCCTGCAAGCAGCGATAACCTGCGAGACGGACATGCCGCGCGCTCGGTCACCGTGTGCGCCTCCCTTGTGACAGCGGACGTCACGTTGCCCTTCGCGGCACGCCCACGCATCCAACGAACCGCGATATCACTGAGGACGGAAGCGCGTGGACCTGTTCGAGTATCAGGCGAGGGACCTCTTCGCCAAGCACGATGTACCGGTGCTGGCCGGTGAAGTCATCGACACGCCTGAGGCGGCCCGCGCAGCCACCGAGCGGCTCGGTGGCAAGTCCGTCGTCAAGGCCCAGGTGAAGGTCGGCGGCCGTGGCAAGGCCGGTGGCGTGAAGCTCGCCGCCACCCCGGACGAGGCCGTCGCGCGTGCGACGGACATCCTCGGCATGGACATCAAGGGCCACACGGTCCACAAGGTGATGATCGCCGAGACCGCGCCCGAGATCGTCGAGGAGTACTACGTCTCGTACCTCCTCGACCGCACCAACCGCACCTTCCTCGCCATGGCGTCCGTCCAGGGCGGCGTGGAGATCGAGGTCGTCGCGGAGGAGAACCCCGAGGCCCTCGCGAAGGTCCCGGTCAACGCCAACGAGGGCGTGAGCATCGAGAAGGCCCGCGAGATCGTCGCGCAGGCCAAGTTCCCGGCCGACGTCGCGGAGCAGGTCGCCGAGATCCTCGTGACGCTGTGGGACACCTTCGTCAAGGAGGACGCCCTCCTCGTCGAGGTCAACCCGCTCGCGAAGGTCGCCGACGGCCGCGTCATCGCGCTCGACGGCAAGGTCTCCCTCGACGAGAACGCCGAGTTCCGCCAGGCGGACCACGCGGCGCTCGAGGACAAGGACTCGGCGAACCCCCTCGAGGCGGCCGCCAAGGAGAAGAACCTCAACTACGTCAAGCTCGACGGCGAGGTCGGCATCATCGGCAACGGCGCGGGTCTCGTCATGAGCACCCTCGACGTCGTCGCGTACGCCGGTGAGAACCACGGTGGCGTGAAGCCGGCCAACTTCCTCGACATCGGTGGCGGCGCGTCCGCGGCCGTGATGGCGAACGGCCTGGAGATCATCCTCGGCGACCCGGACGTCAAGTCCGTGTTCGTCAACGTCTTCGGCGGCATCACCGCGTGCGACGAGGTCGCCAACGGCATCGTCCAGGCGCTGCAGCTGCTCAAGGACAAGGGCGAGGCCGTCACCAAGCCGCTCGTCGTCCGCCTCGACGGCAACAACGCCGAGCTGGGTCGCAAGATCCTCTCCGACGCCAACCACCCGCTGGTCCAGCGCGTGGACACCATGGACGGCGCGGCCGACAAGGCCGCCGAGCTCGCGGCTGCGAAGTAAGGGACGAGGGACAAAACAGCCATGGCTATCTTCCTCACCAAGGACAGCAAGGTCATCGTCCAGGGCATGACCGGCTCCACGGGCATGAAGCACACCAAGCTCATGCTGGCCGACGGCACGAACATCGTCGGTGGCGTCAACCCGCGCAAGGCGGGCACCACGGTCGACGTCGACGGCACCGAGATCCCGGTCTTCGGCACGGTCGCCGAGGCGATCGAGAAGACGGGCGCGAACGTGTCCGTCCTCTTCGTACCGCCGGCCTTCTCCAAGGCCGCCGTCGTCGAGGCCATCGACGCCGAGATCCCGCTCGCGGTCGTCATCACCGAGGGCATCGCCGTCCACGACTCCGCCGCGTTCTACGCGTACGCCGTGGCCAAGGGCAACAAGACCCGGATCATCGGCCCGAACTGCCCCGGTCTCATCACCCCGGGCCAGTCGAACGCCGGCATCATCCCGGGCGACATCACCAAGCCGGGCCGGATCGGTCTGGTCTCGAAGTCCGGCACGCTGACGTACCAGATGATGTACGAGCTGCGTGACATCGGCTTCTCGTCCGCGGTGGGCATCGGTGGCGACCCCGTCATCGGCACCACCCACATCGACGCGCTCGCCGCGTTCGAGGCCGACCCCGACACCGACCTGATCGTGATGATCGGTGAGATCGGTGGCGACGCGGAGGAGCGGGCCGCGGACTTCATCGCGAAGAACGTGACGAAGCCGGTCGTCGGTTACGTCGCGGGCTTCACCGCGCCCGAGGGCAAGACGATGGGCCACGCCGGTGCCATCGTCTCCGGCTCTTCCGGCACGGCTGCCGCGAAGAAGGAGGCCCTCGAGGCCGCCGGCGTCAAGGTCGGCAAGACCCCGACCGAGACGGCCAAGCTCGCCCGCGAGATCCTGGCCGGCTGATTTACCCGGCTTCACGTCGATGGGCCCGTTCCCCTGGGTGGGGGGCGGGCCCATTGATGCGTTGTCGGTCGAGTGCGGGTGCGTCGTGGCTGGTCGCGCAGTTCCCCGCGCCCCTAAAAACACGGGTCGCCCTGCGTTTTTAAGGGGCGCGGGGAACTGCGCGACCAGCCCCCGCCGGGCCGCAGTCGACGACCTACCGACCGATCGGTGCCAGCCTCTCCGGGCCGCTCGTCATCCCGTTCCGCAGACGGTCCCGAAGAGCGACCTCGTCCTCCGACAACGCACCCTGCACAACCCGCGCCGGCACCCCCTCCACCCGTTCCCCCACCGGCACCGGCGCCTCATAACGCGTGGGCGCAACCCGCACGGTGAACGTCGTCGCCCCGATGATCGCGACGGTGAACGCGATCGCCGCCCGGGTCCAGAACACGGTCCGGCGTTCGCCCACGAAACGAACCGTCGGCGGCTTGGCAGCGTGCAGCCGCCCGGTGGAGGCGAGTTCGGTCATCCGCCGGTGCAGCTCGGCCGGGTCGGACAGGTCGGGCAACTGCGCGGCAAGCGCCTCGCGCGCGTGCAGCAGCCGGCTGGCCGCCGCCGGCGTACTCGCCTCCGTCTCCGCCGCCGTCTCCGCGAGCCCGAGCCCGACCCCGTCGTAGAGGAGAAGCGTGCGGCGGTACGACGGCGGGAGCTTGAGGAGGGCGGTCAGCAGGGCGCGGTCGGCGGCGTCCGGCGGCGGGGGTTCCGGGTGGCGGTATCTGGGGCGGAACCGGTGCCAGGGGGAGAGCGCGTGCTCGTACGCGACCGAGCGCACCCAGCCGGCCGGGTCACGGTCGACCGCCACCTCGGGCCAGCGCTGCCAGGCGATCTGGAAGGCCCGCTCGACGGACTCGCGCGCCAACTCGCGCCGCCCGGTCAGCAGATACGCCTGCCGTACGAGGGCGGGCGCGCAGAACGCGTAGAGCGCGTCGAAGGCCTGAGCGGGCGTCAGGGGCGCGCGGGACGGTTCCTCGATCGGTACGGGTACGGGGGCGGGGACGAGGACGGGTTCGAGTACGGCGGTGTCGTCCACCACCTCGACCTCCACCACGTCGACCTCCACCACCTCGACCACCTCAGCCTCGACAGCCTCGACCTCGGCCACCTCAACCTCGGCCGCCCCGACCGCCGGAGGCTTCGTCACGGTCTCTTCTTCACCCAGGCTGGTGAGCAATTTCGCGTACGCCTCCCGTTTCCGGCCACGTGGTGTCGTACGGCCGGTCTCCCACGAGCGCACCGTCTCGCGGCTGACGCCCACCCGCTCGGCGACCTGAGCCTGCGTCAGCGAGCCTGCCTCGCGCAGGCGTCGGCGTTCCTTGGGCGGAGGGAGCGGGGTTGCAGGGCTCTGCGTCACCGGACGCCCCTTCGTACGAAAAAGTACATAAACGTATATTGAGCGACACTTCCGAGGTTCGCCTGTTACGACGAGAAAGCGCGTGTCGTTGGGAGCATGGCGGGCGTGATGCCGATGACCCACCGCCGAGCGCTGTTGTCGCCCCTGCTCACCCGGATGCGCGACCGATCCCCCGGACTGGCCGCCAGCCTGTTGGGTGGCGCGGTCGCGGCGGGGCTCGGGCTCGGTTCGTTCGCGGTGCTCGTGATGGTGCTGTGGATCAGTTCGCCGTACCCCGACAGCGGGCCCGGCGGCGCCCTGCACATGGCCGCCGCCCTGTGGCTCCTCGCGCACGGCGTCGAACTGGTCCGCGCCGACACGCTCTCCGGAGTCCCCGCCCCCGTGGGCGTCACCCCGCTGCTCCTCCTCGCCCTGCCGCTGTGGCTGCTGCACCGGGCGGCCCGGCACGCGGTGCTGGGCGGGGAAACCGGCGAGGACGACGCCGAGGCCCCGCCCCTGATCGCCGCCCGTACCGCCTGGACCGGTGTCGCCCTCGGCTACCTCGCCGTAGGCACCGCCGCCGCCCTCTACGCGTCCGGCGGCGAACTCTCCCCCTCCTGGAGCTGGACCGCGGTCTGCCTGCCGCTGCTCGCCGCGGGCGCGGCCGGCTCCGGCGTGTGGACGGCGTACGGGCGCCCGCGCGAACCCGTGCTGAGCGTCCTGATCCTGCTGCCGGCCGGGCTGCGACGGCTCGTCCTCGGCCCGGAGGCCCGCGAGTCGAGGGCTCGTATCGGCACCGCGGTACGCGCCGCGGCACTCGGTACGGCGGTCCTCGTCGGGGGCGGCGCGCTGCTGCTCGGGGCGTCCCTGATCTGGCACGGCGGTGCCGCCCGGACATCCTTCCTCCAGCTCACGGAGGGGATGTCGGGCCGGTTCGCCGTCCTGCTGCTCTGTCTCGCGCTGATCCCCAACGCGGCGGTGTGGTCCGCGTCCTACGGCCTCGGCCCCGGCTTCGCGCTCGGCGTCCACCACACGGTCGCCCCCCTCTCCTCGACCCCGGCCCCCCTCCTCCCGCCGTTCCCCCTCCTCGCGGCCGTCCCGGACGCGGGCACCGGAACCCCGCTGAACTGGCTCGCCGGGCTGGTGCCGATGGCCGCCGGCGTGATGGTGGGGTGGTTCGTGGCCCGGGTCGCGGTGGGTGCCACCGCGGCTCAACGGGGCGATGTCGCAGGCGAGTTGACGAAGGAGCAGAAGCGGAGGGCGGCCGGCGCCGGGCTCCACCAACAGCCACCGCACGCCCCCTCCCCGCACGCCCCCTCCCCGCACTCCCTCTCCTCGCACACCCCCTCCCCGCACTCCCTCTCCTCGCACGCCCCCTCAGCACAGGCCCCCTGGGTGCAAGGCCGCACCGCCGCCACCGCCCTGCTCGCCGCCGGACTCTGTGCCGTAGCGCTGGCTCTGCTCGCGGAGTTGTCCGGGGGGCCGCTCGGGAGTGCCGCGCTCGCGCGGTTCGGGCCGGTGTGGTGGGAGACCGGGGGTGCGGCGCTGGCGTGGATCGCGGCGGTGGCGGTGCCTACGGCGCTCGGGTTGCGGGCGTGGCGGCTGCGGGAACGCCGGGTGCCTGCGCCGACGATCGGGAAGCCGCGAGAGGCCGAGGCCGACACGATGCCGGACGCTGCGGCGGAACGCTGGTTCCGGAGGCCGTTCGCGGTCGGCCGGGGTTCGGTCGGCCGGGGTTGGATCGCGCGCAAGGCGAAGAAGGCGGAGCAGCCGATCCCGGTACCCGTACCGGCGCAGGCTCCCGTCGACCAGCCGTACATCGCCTACGACCACGACCCCACGTTCGACCCGTACGACTTCCTGCCCGTCGACGTGCCGTCGGAGCCGGCGCCCACCCCCTGGTACGACGACGCCTCCCGCGAGGCCCGCTGGGCGGCCTTGAGGGAGGCGTCCACGCCACCTGAGCCCGAGCCGTCGGAATCTTCGGAACACCCGGAGGAGCCGGAACCGCCGGTGACGAACTGACCGGTGCCGTCTGTCAGTTGGCGGTGCCGAGGAACCCGCGCAGCTCCTTCGGCAGGAGCTGGTTGCAGGACTGCTTGGCCTCGTTCGTGAGGGCGTCGTTGGCGCAGGTGTAGTAGTCCTTGTAGACGAGCTGCGCGACGAACATCGCGGCCACCAGGGCGATGGCGAGGGACGCGGTGACCAGGCCGCTGATCGCCGCCGTCGTCTGGGGGCGGGCCTGTGTCTCGGGTGTCGCCGGGGTGTCCGGGTCGGCGGTGGGGGACTTGGCGCGCAGGGCGCTGCCGCCCCAGTAGAGGGCCAGCGCACCGAGCAGCAGGGCCACGTACGGCCAGCCGAAGAGGGCGAAGAAGAAGGCCCACATGCCGCTCAGCAGGGCGTAACGGGCGCGGCGCTGGGCCGGGTCCGTCGGGTCCCAGCGCATGCCGCCCTGACCGGGGCCGCCGTTGCCCGGGCCCTCGGGGCCGCCCTGTCCGGTGGGGCCGCCGGGCCGGTCGCCGAAGTTGCCCGAGGAACGCCCCGGCTGCCGGTCGCTCCACTGACTGCCCCACGGCGAGTGACCGCCGTCGCCCTGCGGGGCGTCGCTGTCCTCGCCGGCCTCGGGGCGCCGCGGCTGCCAGGGCCGGTCCGGGGTGCCCTCGGGCGGCGGCGCGAAGGGATTGTCGTCCTGCCCCGCACCGCTCTTCCCGTCCGAGGGCGCGTCGGGCGGCGACGAGGGTCGCTCCCGGAGCAGCACCGACCGCGGCGGGAACGTGAGAAGTCGCAGACTGCGGTCCGGCATCAAATGAGCGTCTTCCCCTTGTGGATGTGCTTGGTGGATACGTCTCTCCGACATGAGCTGGCAATAGGTGAACGCCTCGCACGACAACGGCGTTCCCGGACCCGCTCTCCCCAGACGCTACCTTCCGGCCACGCCCCCGTCCCGTGGGGGCTGTCCGGTGTGCCGGTATCGTTGCTGACGGTCGGCCGCTTCGTAGACTTCCCCGTATCCCGGGGCGCGAAGCATTCGTATGAACGCACGAGACGTACGGATGCACGAGCCGGCCGTACAAGACGACGCTTCCCCGAGAAAGGGCCCCGCCGTGGCCGCCAAGCCCGTGGCCAAGCGCCTCGTCGTGCTGGTCTCCGGATCCGGTACGAATCTGCAGGCGCTCCTCGACGCCGTCGAGACCGTCGGCACCGAGGCGTACGGAGCCGAGATCGTGGCCGTGGGCGCGGACCGCGAGGGCATCGAGGGCCTCGCCCGCGCCGAGCGGGCCGGACTGCCCACCTACGTGTGCAAGGTGAAGGACTTCGGGACGCGTGAGGAGTGGGACGCGGCCCTCGCCGAGGCCACCGCCGCGTACGAGCCCGATCTGATCGTGTCGGCCGGGTTCATGAAGATCGTGGGCAAGGAGTTCCTGGCCCGTTTCGGCGGCCGGGTCGTGAACACGCACCCCGCCCTGCTGCCCAGTTTTCCGGGAGCCCACGGCGTACGGGACGCGCTCGCGTACGGCGCCCGGGTCACCGGCTGCACCGTCCACTTCGTCGACGACGGCGTCGACACCGGGCCGATCATCGCTCAGGGCGTGGTCGAGATCCGGGACGAGGACGACGAGAGCGCTCTGCACGAGCGCATCAAGGAAGTCGAGCGCACGCTGCTCGTCGATGTCGTGGGGCGGCTCGCCCGCAACGGCTATCGCATTGAGGGACGAAAGGTAGTTATCCAGTGACCGCCGAGAACATCGAGAGCGGCAAGCGGGCCATCCGTCGCGCGCTCGTCAGCGTCTACGACAAGACCGGCCTGGAGGAGCTGGCCCGCGGCCTGCACGAGGCGGGCGTGGAGCTCGTCTCCACGGGTTCCACCGCCGCCCGTATCGCCGCCGCCGGTGTCCCCGTCACCAAGGTCGAGGACCTGACCGGCTTCCCCGAGTGCCTGGACGGCCGGGTCAAGACCCTGCACCCCAAGGTGCACGCCGGCATCCTCGCCGACCTGCGCCTGGAGAGCCACCGTCAGCAGCTCGACGAGCTGGGCGTGGCCCCCTTCGACCTGGTGGTCGTCAACCTGTACCCGTTCCGGGAGACGGTCGCGTCGGGCGCGTCCGCCGACGAGTGCGTCGAGCAGATCGACATCGGCGGCCCGTCGATGGTCCGCGCCGCCGCCAAGAACCACCCGTCGGTCGCGGTCGTCACCAGCCCCGCGCGCTACGCCGACGTCCTGAACGCCGTACAGAACGGCGGTTTCGACCTCTCCACCCGCAAGCGGCTCGCGGCGGAGGCCTTCCAGCACACGGCGTCGTACGACGTGGCGGTGGCGAGCTGGTTCGCGAGCGAGTACGCGCCGGTCGACGAGTCGCAGTTCCCGGACTTCCTCGGTGCCACCTGGGAGCGCGAGAACACCCTGCGCTACGGCGAGAACCCGCACCAGCCGGCCGCGCTCTACGTCGACGGCAGCGGCGGTGGCCTGGCTCAGGCCGAGCAGCTGCACGGCAAGGAGATGTCGTACAACAACTACACGGACACGGATGCCGCCCGCCGTGCCGCGTACGACTACGCCGAGCCCTGTGTCGCGATCATCAAGCACGCCAACCCGTGCGGTATCGCGGTCGGTTCGGATGTCGCCGAGGCGCACCGCAAGGCGCACGCGTGTGACCCGCTGTCGGCGTTCGGCGGGGTGATCGCGGTCAACCGGCCGGTCAGCAAGGAGCTGGCGGAGCAGGTCGCCGAGATCTTCACCGAGGTCATCGTCGCGCCCGGTTACGAGGACGGCGCGCTGGAGATCCTCGCCAAGAAGAAGAACATCCGCGTGCTGAAGGCCGCGGGCGGTCCGTCGAACGCGGTCGAGGTCAAGCCGATCGACGGTGGCGTGCTGCTCCAGGTCACCGACCGGCTCCAGGCCGACGGCGACGACCCGGCCAACTGGACGCTGGCGACGGGCGACGCGCTCTCCGCGTCCGACCTCGCCGACCTCGCCTTCGCGTGGAAGGCCTGCCGCGCGGTGAAGTCCAACGCGATCCTGCTGGCCAAGGACGGTGCCTCGGTCGGCGTCGGCATGGGCCAGGTCAACCGCGTCGACTCCGCGAAGCTCGCCGTCGAGCGGGCCGGCGAGGAGCGGGCCCGGGGCTCGTTCGCGGCCTCGGACGCGTTCTTCCCGTTCCCGGACGGGCTGGAGATCCTGACCGCGGCCGGCGTCAAGGCCGTTGTCCAGCCGGGCGGTTCGGTCCGTGACGAGCTGGTGGTCGAGGCCGCGAAGAAGGCGGGCGTCACGATGTACTTCACGGGGACGCGGCACTTCTTCCACTGAGATCGGCCAGATCCTCCGGAATCGCAGCGGGAGTTGGAACAGGGGCCGGGGCAGGCCCGGGCGGTGGCAGTTCGCACCACACCGTCTTGCCCTCCGGCCCCTGTTCCACGCCCCACCGCGTCGCGAGCGCGTCGAGCAGGACCAGCCCGCGACCGTTCTCGTCCTCCGGCCCGGCCGCGCGTACGACGAGCCAGGCGTACGGCTCCGGGTCCGTGACGGCGATTCGGGTACGGCCGTCGGTGTGGGTCACCGTCAGGGTCACCGGGGTCCCCTCGCCCAGGTGCCGGATCACGTTGGTCAGTAACTCGCTGACACAGAGCTGGACTTCGGGACACGGGACGCCGAGGTGCGCGCGTACGCCACGGCGGGCCTCCGGCACGACCTTGGGTACGGCGAGGAGTTCGAGGCGGAACGGAGTCACCGGTCGGCCGCCTTGCGGAGGGCGGCGGTGAGGGCCCTGGCGGTGTCGAGGTTGCAGTTGCCGAGTTCGACGAGCGGGGGGCCGTAGGTCTGGACGACGGAGGGCAGATCGAGGCCGAGGGACGGCAGGATGATCCCGTTGGCTTTCAACGCGGCCTGGAGTTCGGCTACTTCGGTGGTGGCCTCGTGGGAGAAGGGGCTGGTCATGCCCGTACGCCTTTCTCTGCGCGCGTCGTGCGCTCCGTGACGAATCCCTCACACCATGGCGTCAAATCTCGTACCGTGACAGTGGTTTGGGTTGCACACGGGAACTGGGAAATGACGGTGGTGATTCGTGCCTGTACGCAAAGAGCCCGACGCGTCGGCGGACGTTCCCTCTTTCTACGGCGCCGAGTTGCGCTTCAAGAGGGAAGCAGCGGGGCTCACGCTCAAGGAGTTGGTGGCGGGAAGCTACCGGGGCATCTCGCTCCTGAGTCAGATCGAGCGCGGTGAGCGGCGGATGCCGCTGGATCTGGCCCGGCACGTCGACAAGGTGCTGGAGACCGACGGTTTCTTCGAGCGGCGCTGTGAAGACGTACAGAAGGCGAAGCAGTCGGGGCACGCGGAGTACTTCGCGGATGCCGCGGCGATCGAGAAGCACGCAGCCTCGATCGAGGACTGGGGGCCGATGCTGCTTCCGGGGCTGTTGCAGACGGAGGCGTTCGCCCGGAAGGTCGTGACGATCGGTAGCCCCTGGCTGCGGCCCGAAGCCGTCGAGAAGCAGGTCAAGGCTCGCATGGACCGGGCCAAGGTCTGGCGAGCGGAGGACCGACCGGAGATCTGGACGATCGTGCACGAGAGCCTGATCCGCAGGCCACTGTTGCCGTCGGAGGAGATGGCCGTCCAGTTGGAGCACGTCGCCCACGTGATCCGCTCGACGCGAGGCGTTCTGCAGATCCTCCCGGAAACGCTGGCGGCCCATCCGTTCATGATGGGCATGGTCAAGGTGATGACCTTCCCGGACGCACCGCCCGTGGTGTACACGGAGGGCCTCCACACCGGCCAACTGATCGACTGCCCGGGCCTGGTGACGGACTACCGCCGGTCGTACGACCTGCTCCGGGCGGTGGCCCTGTCACCGGACACATCCCTGGACATGGTCGAACAAGCGGCGGACGACTACCGGAACGGCAAGCTCAGGGCCTGACGTCCGCGATGACCTCCCCGGCCTCGTCCCCGTCCGGGACTCCAAGGTCCCGCACGGTCCCGCCCTCCTCATCCCCGCCTCCGCCTGGGCACCCTTCGTCGGCTGGGCCGGTGCCGCTTAGGCCGTGTTGATGGTGAAGCGCAGCTCTGGGCGTGACCACGTCACCTTTGGCGGTGAGGGAGGGAGCGTTCCTACCGGCTCGGCCCCCATGCGCAGGTAGAACCGCTCGGCAGGGGGATTCGACACGACACGCACACGGGTCAGCCCCGCTCGCGCGGCCTGGTCGAGCATGTGCTCCACGAGTCGCCGGCCGACGCCCATGCCCTGAGCCCCATCCGACACGAACGCCAGGTCCAGTTCGGCCGGCTCCCTCACCAGGGCGTAGAAGCCCAGCACTTGGCCCGTGGATCCCACTGCCGCAAAGACCAAGTGCTGGTCGATGTACTCAGCTGTGACCCGGTAACCAGCGATCACCGTGGCGTACTGCCCCCGGTATGCGCCGGACTCCTGGACCAGCGCGGTGAGAACCTCGGCGTCCTGTTCGACAGCACGTCTGACCTGTACGGGTTGCATGCGCCGGAGTATAGGAGCGAAGGGCCATAGAGACCATTACGGGCCATGGAGACCATTACGGGCCATGGAGAACTCCTCTTCCCGGGCGCTGCCTGAGGCTTGTCCCGCAATGAACTTCAGTGAAGATCCGACTGGACCTCGGTCAGTCGATGCCTTCGACGATGCGGAAGTCGCGCTCGACGCCGTCGGAGAGGGCGACCAGCGCCTCCTGGTAGGCCGCGCTCTCGTGTGCCGCGACGGCCTGTTCGAAGCTGTCGAACTCGATCAGGATGGTGCGCTCGGCGATTCCGGCGTCGTGTGCGACGACCCGACCGCCACGGGCGAGTACCCGACCGCCCCCGGCCTTGACGGCCGGAGCGGCCAGCTTGTTGTAGGCCGCCAGCTTCTCGGGGTCCGAAATGGTGCGGTAGGCGCTGACCCAGTAGCCCTTGGGCATGGAACCTCCAGTGTGGGGATGAGTGTGTCTGACTTACGGGTTGGTCTCGGACGAGCGTCGGCGGGCGAGAGCGAGGCTAGTCGGCGTCGTGATCGCCATGGCGCCGATGCCGGCCAACGCCGCGGTGGTGGACGGGGGCGGAACGTAGTCACCGTGTGGGGAACGGGGCACCCCAGGGTTCTTCTTCCAGGAGGAGCCCGTTGGCCAGATAACTGATGATCCGGTACCAGCCGATCAGTACGAGCAGTTCAAGTAGTTGAGCCTCTTCGTAGTGCATGCGCAGGGCATCCCAGGCGGACTGTGTGAGCCGGGTCGTGTCGTTCAGTTCGTCAACCGCGTGGAGCAGTGCCGTGTGGCGTGACGACCATGGAGCACGAACTGCCGCGTCGGGTTGGGCAGTTGCCCGGAGTTGCTCCAGGGTGAGTCCGGCCTGCGGCGCCAGGGTCGCGGCGTGGACGCCCCATTCATAAGCGCAGGCGGATCGCGCGGTCACGCGGGCGATGACGATCTCCCGGTCTGCAGCAGGGAGGAGTCCATGGCCCAGCAGTCCGGCGCCGAGGGCGAACATTCGTGAGGCCAGCTCCGGGTTGCGGTGCAGTACGCGGAACAGGGCGAGTGGCTCGTGCGGCACACCCGGCGGCATCCATCGGCGGAGCGCCCGGTCGACGTCGGCGGTGTAGGGCGGGGTGAGCGGTTCGATGCGTGGCATCGCGACACCTCCTGCTTCGATTTTCGAATCACTATGATGCTTCGACAACCGAAGCGCAAGGAGTGAGAAGGAGTGAGTATGGAAGCCAGCGCGCCACGTCCGGGTGTGCCAGTACGGGGATCCGAATCCGGTCGTCCAGTGATGGCCGCACTCGACCTGCTCGGACGGCGTTGGACGATGCGGATCCTGTGGGAACTGAGTCAGGCTCCGGCCGGCTTCCGCGAATTGCAGCGCCGATGCGAGCGCATGTCCTCCAGCGTCCTCAGTACCCGCATCGAGGAACTGTCCGGCGCCCGCCTGCTCGCCCTGGACGGCGATGGCTACCGTCTCACCCGGCTCGGCCAGGACCTTGTCGAGGCGCTGAGCCCGCTGGACGCCTGGAGTCGGCGCTGGGCCGAGGAAATGGGACCCGCGACGGCAGGAGGACTGGAATGATCATCGCGTGGCTGGTCCGAGCACGGCAGGGAGTTGGCGCTGCACGCCGGGGTCGGCCATGGGGCCCACCGCTGGAGGACCGAATGCTCCTGGTCACGGCGTACTGGCGAACCAACTTGACGCTGCGCCGGCTCGGCGCGCTGTTCGGGGTCTCGAACGGGAGGAATCCGGGTCGAAGGCCGCCGTCGGCAAAACCATGACGATCGCCGACAGCGGCTACCCGGGAACCGGCCTCTTGATGCCCCACCGGCGCCGCGCAGGTGAAGAACTTCCCGACTGGAAGCAGACGCACAACAAGTCCCACAAGCAGGTGCGCGCCCAGGTCGAGCACGCCTTCGCCCGAATGAAGAACTGGAAGATTCTGCCTCGCCGTCGCTGGACGGGCCGACGGGACCCAACCGCCCACTGCCCCGTCCACACTCACCCGGAGATCACTTGCGGGACAAGCCTCAGCCGTCCACCTCGTACTGGCCCACCTCGATGAAGTACCGCAACTCCTCCGGCGTCCCGTCGATCACCGCTTCCGCCGCCGCGCGCAGGGCGGGGCTGATCGTCTTGTCGGCCAGGATGCGGAAGGCGGCGACGCGGTCGTCCTCGGCCTGGGCCAGGCGGTAACCGGTCTTCAGGAAGGTCCGCAGGTCGTCCACCGTGCCGTCGAGGGCCGCGTTGGCCTCGCGGGTGACGCCCTTGCCGGAGTCGGGGTCCGCCAGGATGCGCAGGACCGCGATCCGCAGGTCGTCGTCCGACATGGTGTCCACTGTCGCCGGGTCGACAGGGGAGTACGTGGCCACGACGGCCGACGTCGATGTGGTGTCGGCCGCGTGCGCCGGGGTCGCGAGGAAGAGGGCCGGGGCTACGGCGGTGGCCGCGACCAGCAGGGCGGTGTGGCGGACGGCTCGACGGATGGGTCTCACTGGTGAACCTGCCTCACGGGAGCGGGACTTGGACGAACGGTGATCTTCACATCGCACCGCTCGGGAAGTCATTGCCGCGTACAGGCAGTCTTGCCGCCGCCGTTCCTGCCGTAGAGCGGAGGGGAACCGGACGAGAACCGGAGGGTGACCGGAGAAACACCCCGCCCCCTCGCCCCGTCCCATCTATTGACGCGTACCTGGCGAATCAATAACCTCCCAGCGACATCGGTGATTGAAACGATTCAGTCGGCGAGGTGAGCCGCCCGCCGTCCGCTTCTCGTCAACTGGACCTCCCATGGCCGCTGACCGTCGAACCGTCCCCCGCCGCAGACGAAACCGCATCCTGGTGGCCCTCGCAGGCACCGCCGCACTCCTCCTCTGGTGCCTCCCGCAGGTGGCACAGGCCGCACAGACCGCACCGGCCGAGTCCGCCGCCGTGTCCGCCACGCCGTGGCCCTCGGCGCCCGACTGGCAGAGCTACGTCGAGGCGCCGAGCGGTGCGACCGTGTGCCCGACGGCGGTGACGAGCACGTCGGGCAGCGTCAGCGGCGCGGCGAACCTGGTGTGCGGGGGTTCGGGCGGAGCGACGCTGACGCTGGTGGCCGGGGGGACGACGCCGACCGTCGTGCTGGATTACGGCAAGGACGTCGGCGGGATGCCGTACTTCACGGTCTCCGCGGAGTCGGGGTCGCCGCAGCTCAAGGCGGGGTACAGCGAGAGTTCGCGGTACGTGTCGGCCTCGGGCGACGACGGCACCCCGTGGGGCGAGGGCGACCAGGCCCGCTCGGACACGTACACGGTGACCGGGCCGGGGACGATCACCAACCGCTCGGTGCAGGGCGGCGAGCGGTACGAGGAGATCACCCTCACCTCGCCCGGCACGCTCACGCTCAGCGCCGCCGGGATCCAGTACATCGCCGACCGTACGACGGCCGACGGGTACCAGGGCTACTTCGTGTCCAGCTCCGACCAGTTGAACAAGATCTGGTACGAGGGCGCCTACACCGCACAGCTCGACTCGGCCGCGGCCGGTTCCCTGCCCGGGAGTTGGCGGGTCGGCGGCGGCGTCCTCGACGCGTACGGCAGCGTGCCGCCCACCGTGGGGCTGCTGAACCAGGGCGGTTCGTGGGGCGACTACACCACCACCTTCGACACGAACATCGTGAGCAACCAGGCGGGTTGGGCGGTGCGCGGCCAGGACGCGGACAACGGCTACGTGTTCATCCTGAACGCGCACGACGACACCGGCGGCGCCCCGGACACGCTCCAGGAACTCGACCTCCACGACGGCACCTACACCAGCGTCGGCAGCACTCCGCTCCCCGCACCGCTGACCTCGGGCAGCTGGCACACCGTCACCACCACCGTGTCCGGCACGACCATCACCGTGTCACTGGACAACACCCGCCTGGTGAGCCTGAGTTCGGCGTCCTTCCCGGCCGGCACCACCGCCTACCCGACCGGCACGGTGGGCTTCCGCGAATACACCGGCGAGGAGGCGTACTTCCGCGATCTGAAGGTCGTGAACAGCTCCGGCGCCACCCTCTACAGCAACGCGCTCGGTACGACGTCCGCGCTGTCCGACTTCGCCGTACCCGGGGTCAACTCGGTGGCATCCGTCCTGGACGGCGCGAAGCGCGACCGCGCGATCTGGTCCGGCGACCTCAACGTCGAGGGCCCCACGGTGTACGACTCCACCGGCCGGACCGACTACCTCAAGGGCGCCCTCCAACTCCTCGGCAGCTACCGGCTGTCCAGCGGTTTCGTCACCGGCGCCCTGCCCCCGCAGAGCGCACCGCACACCGGCGCCGCGATCCAGGGCACCACCGGTACCTACTCGGCGACGTACTCGATGTACTGGCTGCTCGCCCTGGAGTCGTACTACCTCTACACCGGCGACACCGCGTTCGTGCAGCAGGAATGGCCCGTCGCCCAGGCCGAGTTGGCCTGGAACGCGACCGAGGTCGACTCCCGCGGGCTGTTGGTCACCGACGGGTCCACCGGCGCCGACTGGGACTACTACGACAAGGTGAAGACGGGCGCGGTCACCGAGTACAACCTCATCTACTACAAGGCACTGCTCGACGGAGCCCAACTGGCCACCGCCGCGGGGCAGTCGACGCTCGCCGCGCAGTACACCCAACGGGCCGCGACCCTCAAGGCGGCCATCAACACCTACCTGTTCGACAGCGCGACCGGCCTCTACCGCATCAGTGACACCAAGACCACCGGTGTGCCGCAGGACGCCAACGCCCTCGCCGTCCTGTACGGGGTGGCCCCGGCGGTGAACCACGCCTCGATCCTGGCCGCGTTGAAGACCGCCCTGTGGACCACTCCCTACGGCCCCCTGCCGTTCAGCTCCGACGCGGGATACAGCCCGGTGATCAGCCCGTTCGCCGGCGGGTACGAACTCGAGGCCCGGCTGGCCGCGGGCGACACGGCCGGCGCCGAGTCCCTGCTCGGCACGCTGTGGGGCCACATGGCCGCCGAGGGGACCGATTTCACCGGGACCATGTGGGAGAACGTCGCCACCGACGGTTCCCCGGGCGGGAAGACCACCAGCCTGGCACACGGCTGGTCGACCACCCCGACCTCGGCACTGTCCGGCTACGTACTCGGAGCCCGGCCCGTGACCGCCGGATACGCCACCTGGTCCGTACAGCCCCACCCGGGCGACCTGACCTGGGCCGAGGGCAGGGTCCCCACCCCGCACGGCGCGCTGGCGGTGTCCTGGGCAGGTGAGAGCGGTATCGGCCAGTTCGGCATGCAGGTCACCGCGCCCTCCGGCACCAGCGGCACGATCGCGGTGCCGACGTACGGCGGAGCCGCTCCCGTGGTGTCGGTCGGCGGTCAAGTGGTGTGGAGCAACGGCGCGTTCACCGCGACCGGCGGCATCGGCGGCGCCCACGCGGACGCGGACCACGTCTACCTCACCGGAGTCCAGCCCGGCACCTACCTGATCGCGGCGAACCCCGGCGGCGCGGCCACCCCGGCCGGCTACACCTCCTGCGCGCAGGAGAACGGCACCTGCTCCTTCACCGGGACCCGGTCGGTGGCCTTCGGAGCGAACGGCATCTACTCGTACCGGACCCTGACCGACGGCACGCCCTGCACCGGTACCGCGCTCGTCGACCTCGACTACGGCGTCGCGAAGTCCTGCTACACCGGCCCCGTCACCACCGGCCCGGCCGGATCGACGCTCTGTGCCACGGAGAACGGCATGTGCCCCTTCACCGGCACCCGCACGGTCGCGTACGGCGCGGGGAGCACGTACAAGCAGAAGGCGCTCACCAGCGGCACCCCCTGCACCAACGCGGTGTTCACCGACCCGGTCCAGGGCACGGTCAAGGCCTGCTATCTGCTCCCGGCCGACTGACCGGTGCCGTACGACGAAACGGCCGCCCGTTCTCCGCGAGAACGGGCGGCCGTTTCGTCGTACGACGAGTCGACGCCTACTGCGTGCGGATCACGATCGTGCCGCAGATCTTGTCCGCGAACGTCTGGCGCTTCGCGTCCCACGCCGGCCACAGGAAGCCTATGTAGCAGGCGATCGCGTCCACGAAGTGGGCGAGGCGGCGGACGAACGCCATGCCGACACCGAGCGGCTGGCCGTCGCTCTCGCGGACCAGACGGATGCCCAGCGCCTGCTTGCCGACGGTCTGGCCGGTGCGGCCCTCGCGGATCAGCTGCCAGATGAAGATGCCGAGGAGGAGGAGGGCGCCGATGCCCAGCAGCGCGCCGTTCTTGCTGGTCATGCCGACGACGTACAGGACGTACGGCACGGCCATGATGAGCCAGTCGACCAGCGTGCCGAGGAAACGCTGGCCCCAGTTCGCGTACGGCGGGGTCGCGCCGTAACCCGCCTGCTGGTACCCGGGGTAGGCTGGCTGCTGCGGGTAGCCGTAGCCCTGCTGCGGCGGGACACCCTGGGGCGCGCCCTGCGGGTAACCGTAGCCGGGCTGGCCCTGGGGCTGGCCGTAGCCCTGCTGGGGGTTCTGCTGTGGCTGCCCGTAGGGGTTGTTCGGGTCGTAACTCATGGCGGGATTTCCTCCGTTGGCAATGCGGGGACGATGCGGATTGCGCGGAGGTACGTCACGAAATGAGCGGTTTGCCCCCCAACACCTACCGCAGTACTGCGGCGTTCATCGTTCTCTTCGGGGTGACTTTTTGTCCAGTTGCATTCCGTAGGCGTTGTGTAAGTGCAACATCCTGATCATTCGGTACCCGGATTGGAACCATGAGGGCGTCATCCGCGAGGATGGGTCCATGACCGCCCAGATTCTCGATGGCAAGGCCACCGCAGCCGCGATCAAGTCCGATCTGACCGCCCGCGTGGCGGCGCTGAAGGAGAAGGGCGTCACGCCCGGCCTCGGCACGATCCTGGTCGGGGACGACCCCGGCAGCCAGAAGTACGTCGCCGGCAAGCACCGGGACTGCGCCCAGGTGGGCATCGCGTCCATCCAGCGCGAGCTTCCCGCCACCGCCTCGCAGGAGGAGATCGAGGCGGTCGTCCGTGAGCTGAACGAGGACCCCACCTGCACCGGGTACATCGTCCAACTCCCGCTCCCCAAGGGCATCGACGAGAACCGCATCCTCGAACTCATGGACCCGGACAAGGACGCCGACGGCCTCCACCCGATGAACCTCGGCCGCCTCGTCCTCAACGAGCCCGCCCCGCTGCCCTGCACTCCGAACGGCGTCCTCACCCTGCTGCGCCGCTACGGCGTGGAGATCAAGGGCGCGGAGGTCGTGGTCGTCGGACGCGGTGTCACCATCGGCCGCCCGATGCCCCTCCTCCTCACCCGGCGCAGCGAGAACGCCACCGTGACCCAGTGCCACACGGGCACCCGCGACCTCTCCTCGCACCTCAAGCGCGCCGACATCATCGTCGCCGCCGCCGGTTCCGCCCACCTGATCCGTCCCGAGGACGTGAAGCCGGGCGCCGCCGTCCTCGACGTGGGCGTCTCCCGCAACGCCGACGGCAAGATCGTGGGCGACGTCCACCCGGGCGTCGCCGAGGTCGCCGCCTGGATCTCCCCGAACCCCGGCGGAGTCGGCCCGATGACCCGCGCCCAACTGCTCGTCAACGTGGTCGAGGCGGCGGAGCGCAGTGTCGCCTGAGAGCCCTCAAAGCCCTGCGAGCAAGGACCCTGATCCAGGTAAGGGTGTGGATGCCGTGAAAGACACCGAGGTGACGGACCCCGGTACGAGCGCGGACGCCGTGGCCGCCGTAGCTCCTGCGGACGACGACATCGAGGTCGTGGACCCGGTCAGCGCGCCCGACGCAGACGGCAAACCGCGCCGCGCCACCCGCCGCTTCCCCCTCTTCACCCGGGACACCGCCCGCCCCGAGGGCGGCGGCCGGGCCGCCCCGCGCGGCGCCCCGGCCCCGGCCCGCCAGTGGCCGATCCTCGCCATCCTCGGCACGGTCGGCCTCGGCCTCCTCCTGACCGCCTTCGACGTCTTCCGCTACGGCATCCTGCTGATCGGCGCCGCGCTGCTGGCCGGCGCCGTCCTGCGCTGGGTCATGCCGGACGTCGGCATGCTCGCCGTACGCTCCCGCTTCACCGACATCGTCACCTACGGCATCCTCGGCCTCGCGATCGTCCTGCTGGCGCTGATGGCGCAGCCGAAGCCGTGGCTGACGATCCCGTATCTGAAGGACACGCTCCACTACACGGTCAACAGCAACTAGCGATCAGTAGCCAGTAGCCGGTGGTCGGTAACCGGCGCGCGGCGTCCGGCAGTCAGCGACACACGACGGCGGCCCGTCCTCTCCCCCGAGCAAGGACGCGCCGCCGTCTGCATTCACCGTGGCGCCCGGCGGGGGTGCCGCTCAATACCTGTCAGCGCGCTGTGGCACGGAGGTGACCGTTTCGCTACGCGCTCCGCACCGCCCGGCGACGAGGGAACCGTTCCCCTTCCGGTGTCGTCATTTCGCTCGGAGCGGGCGCAAGGGGACGCGCGGGACACCGGGGAGGTGCGATGGGCGGCTGGCAGCCGCTGCCGGACGAACTGCCGGCGGAGGTACGGCACTTCGTGGAACAGCTGCGCCTCCTCAAGGACCGCACCGGCCTGAGCCTGGTGGCCCTCGGCGCGCGCACCGCGTACAGCAAGTCCTCCTGGCACCGCTATCTCAACGCCACCCAGCCCCCGCCCCGGCAGGCCGTGGTCGCCCTGTGCCGGGTCGCCGGCGTCGACTCCGAACGCATCGGCGTGCGCTGGGAGTTGGCGGTCCAGGCCTGGCCCCGGCAGGTGCCGGTCCCCGAACGGGCGGACGGCGGGGACGAGTACCGCGACGATCCGACCCTTCCGTGGTGGGACACCCCGCCCGGGGAACCCGAGCGCG
The DNA here is from genome assembly GCF_045162565.1 of Streptomyces sp. NBC_00986. Classification (NCBI taxonomy): domain Bacteria; kingdom Bacillati; phylum Actinomycetota; class Actinomycetes; order Kitasatosporales; family Streptomycetaceae; genus Streptomyces; species Streptomyces sp. NBC_00986. Next base: position 5,029,868 of record NZ_CP108733.1, on the reverse strand, counting down.
GGCCCGGCGGACGGTTGCTCCGGTACACGTTGGTGCTGTTGCTTCTCCTGCTCCTCACTGCTGTCGTGGGAGTCGTGGTCCTTGTGTCGATGTATTGACAAGTTTGCGGATATGCAACGAAGCCGACCAACATCAGCGTTAGCGTGGGCAATTCCGGGCAGAGGGGGGAAAGTAATGCCTCGTTGGAGGGCCTTGCCGGATGAGCTCGATCCGCAGGTCAGGGAGTTCGCGAGCCAGTTGCGCAGACTCGTGGACCGCAGCGGCCTGAGCATCGCGGCGGTGGCCGACCGCACGGGCTACAGCAAGACGTCCTGGGACCGCTATCTCAACGGCCGGCTCCTCGCACCGAAGGGCGCGATCATCGCCCTGGCCGAGGTCACCGGCACCAACCCCGTTCATCTGACCACGATGTGGGAGCTCGCCGAGCGTTCCTGGAGCCGCTCGGAGATGCGGCACGACATGACCATGGAGGCGATCCGGGTCTCCCAAGCGCGGGCGGCGCTGGGGGAGTTCGGGGTGGCCCCGGCACCCGCGACACCCACGAAGGGCGGCAAGCCGGCCCGTAAGGGGGGCGGCAGTGTCACCGCGACCCCGGGGATCGCGGGCCCGGCGGGAGTGTCCCCGACGGTGCCGCCACAGCCGGCGGCGCCCGACAGCGACGTACGAGAAGGTCCGTCGAAGGTTGCCAACTCGTGGGGGATGGCGGGGTATTCGGGACCGAAGCAGTCCGGTGCCGAAGAGGCTGCCGTGAAGCCCCAGCCCGAGACGACGATCCCGAAAGGTGAACAGCTTCGGCCCGCCCCGCCCGCCGGGGTGGGCGGGGCCAAGCGGCGGGCGCTGATGTTCGGGGCCGGGGTTCTCGGGGTGCTGGTCGTGATCGGGGCCGTATTCCTGTTCACCAAAGGCAACGGCGACGGGGACAAGAAGGCGGGGGCCGTGCACACCTCGGCCTCCGCGTCCGCCAGTACGAACCCCGATCTGCCGGCCGGAGTGAAGTGCGTGGGCGCCGGCTGCACCGGCAAGGACGCCGAGGCGATGGGCTGCACGACGGAGGCGGGTGCGGTGACCACAGCCAAGACCGCGACCGTCGGTACGACCGTCGTCGAGGTCCGCTACAGCAAGACCTGCGGCGCCGCCTGGGGCCGTATCACCACGGGGGTGGCGGGGGACTCGGTGCAGGTCAGCGCGGGGACCGCCAAGGAGACCGACAGCATCACGGCGTCCGATGACGCCATCGCGTACACCCCGATGGTGGCCGTGAAGGACGCCGGCGAGGCGAAGGCGTGCGTGACGCTGGCGTCGGGGCAGAAGGGCTGCACGACCTAGGCCGCGAAATGTGGGGATTCTGTGTACGTGCGGAATGCCCGCTCCGGATCGGGGGCAGGCGAAAAGTACCCCCACGGGATTCCGGACCCCCGGTTCCCCCCACGGCGGTCGTCCGGTGTTCCTCTCCCGAGCCGGACGGCCGCCTTTTGCGTGTTCCGGTCGGGGTGCTGTGGGGTGGGCCACACGGACCCGGGAGTCCGGGATCGCGGATGCGCGATAGCCTGACCGGTGGATCTCTTGATGCCAAGAGATCGATCATTTGTACGTCCCGCACCCCGGGGCAGTGCCGCCCCACCGCCAGCTGTCATAACGGAGAACGCCATGACCCGCACTCCCGTGAACGTCACCGTCACCGGCGCGGCCGGCCAGATCGGTTACGCCCTGCTCTTCCGCATCGCCTCCGGCCAGCTGCTCGGCGCGGACGTGCCGGTCAAGCTGCGTCTCCTGGAGATCACCCCGGCGCTCAAGGCCGCCGAGGGCACGGCGATGGAGCTCGACGACTGCGCCTTCCCGCTCCTCCAGGGCATCGACATCACGGACGACCCGAACGTCGCCTTCGCCGGCGCGAACGTCGCCCTCCTCGTGGGCGCCCGCCCCCGTACCAAGGGCATGGAGCGCGGCGACCTGCTCTCCGCGAACGGCGGCATCTTCAAGCCGCAGGGCAAGGCCATCAACGACAACGCCGCGGACGACATCAAGGTCCTCGTCGTCGGCAACCCGGCCAACACGAACGCGCTCATCGCGCAGGCCGCCGCCCCGGACGTACCGGCCGACCGCTTCACCGCGATGACCCGCCTCGACCACAACCGCGCGCTGACCCAGCTCGCGAAGAAGACGGGCACCACGGTCGCCGACATCAAGCGGCTGACCATCTGGGGCAACCACTCGGCCACCCAGTACCCCGACATCTTCCACGCCACGGTCGCCGGCAAGAACGCCGCCGAGACCGTGAACGACGAGCAGTGGCTCGCCGACGACTTCATCCCGACCGTCGCCAAGCGCGGCGCCGCGATCATCGAGGCCCGCGGTGCCTCGTCGGCCGCCTCCGCCGCGAACGCCGCCATCGACCACGTCCACACGTGGGTCAACGGCACGGCGGACGGCGACTGGACCTCCATGGGCATCCCGTCGGACGGCTCCTACGGCGTCCCCGAGGGCCTCATCTCCTCCTTCCCGGTCACCACGAAGGACGGCGTCTACGAGATCGTCCAGGGCCTGGACATCAACGAGTTCTCCCGCGCCCGCATCGACGCGTCGGTGAAGGAGCTGGAGGAGGAGCGCGAGGCGGTCCGCTCGCTCGGCCTGATCTAGTCATCGGCCTCATCCAGTCATCTGCGGGGAGTCACCCGCGGGGCCGTTCTCGACGGCCTTGTCACGGGCTTGCGCGGGCCCTGTTCCGGTTACGGCCGGAGCGGGGCCCGTTCCCTGTTTCCGCCGCTAACTTCGGAAGAGGTACGTGGTGGGTGATTCGGGGGGTTCGTGATGACTGGTTGGGGTGGCTCCGGCTACGGCTCCGGGGACTTCGGTGCCGAGCGCGGTCCGAGCGAGGAGCGGGGGCAGGCGCCCTGGGCGGTGTGGTCCACGGCGGAGACGCAGACTTCGCTGACCGCGCCGGCGTGGGTGTCGTCGCCGGCTCCTGTCCCGGCTCCGACTCCGGCTCCCGCGCCCGCTTCCGGCCGTCGCGCCTGGCGGCTGGTCCTCGCGGTGGCTCTCGCGGTGGTGCTGGGCGCGGGGGCCGGGGGAGGGGTCTGGTACGTCACGCACGGGCGCGGCACGCACAACCACGTGGACACGGGGGCGAGTACCGGTGCGAGCGCGACCGGGCCCGGATCGTCGTACCGTACCGCCCAGGACCCCACCGGTTACACGGTCGACGTCCCCAAGGGCTGGACCCGTACCCAACGGCAGGGCGCGCAGGCCCCGGTGGTCACCTACGACTCCCCGGACGGCACCCGCCGCCTGCAGATCTTCCGCGTCTCGGAGAACTCCCCGGCCGAGTCCCTCGACCTCGCCGAGAACGACCCCGGTTACGGCTTCGCCCGGCAGCCCGGTTACCAGGTCGTCGACCGTGCCACTGGCCCCAGTTGGGCCGAACTCACCTATCGCTACGACGACTCGGACAAGGGTGCGCGCCGGGTGATCGACCATCGTTTCGAGGCGGCGGGCGGTTCGCTCTACGCGATCCGGTCCAGTGGGCCCGAGTCCCTCGACCCCGCGCTGGTCAGGGGCCCGCTCGCCGCGGCGGTGGATTCCTTCTGCCCGGCGGGCGCGAACTGCCGGTAGGCGGGGGGAACTGCCTTTGGGCGGGGGCGGGTTCCTACTCCAGCCCCCGCTTCCCCGGCGCCCAGAACGGCTTCGTGAGGACGGAGCGCCGGTCCCAGCCCAACTCCTGTACGAGCACCTGCCGGACGTGCTGCACGGTACGGGCCTCCCCGGCGACGTACGCGATGCCGCCCGGATCGGGGGCGAGATCCTGTACCGCGTCGGGGAGTGAAGTCCCGCCCCTGGTCAGCCAGTTGAGGCGGTCGGCGTGGGCCAGTGGCAGTCGGTTCGCCTCCGAATCCGTCTCCACGACACCGGAGATCCGCGCCCCCTCGGGCAGCGCGGCCAGCATCGCGCCGAAGGCGACGGAGGCCGTCTCCTCGCCGACGAAGACGTGGTGGGAGGCGTCGGGGCGGAGCGTGAAGGTGCCCTCGGGCTTGCGCAGGCGCACCTGTTCGCCGGTGCCGACGCTCTTTCCCCAGCGGCCCCCGGGCCCGCCCTCGGAGTGGTCCAGCACGCACAACTCGACGGCGCCGGACGGGTCGTAGCGCCAGATGGAGTACGTGCGGAGGGTCAGGCCGGTGACCAGGACGCGGACCTGCTGGCCGGGGTGGACGTCGAGGCCGGCGAGGGCGTCGCCTTCGATGCGGAGGCGGCGCATGCGGGCGGTGACCGGTTCGGCGGCGGTGAGGGTGGCTCGGAGGGTGACCAGGTCGAGGACGGGGTTCAGGAGGGCGGACGGCACAGGGGCTCCTCAACTCGGTTGCACGTGTGGGGAGTTGCCGATCAGGAGTGGCGGGCTGAACGCGATAGTACGCGTTTCTCGTCGGACGCGATAGTGCGTGTGGTGGTCGTACGGTCGCGGTGGCCGACGATCACGACCGCGGTGGCCGCGAGGACGATCAGGGCGACCGTGCGCAGCGCCGGGGCCATGCCGTGGGCGAGGTCGGGGTGGGCGGCCAGGATCGTGCCGGTGACCGCCACACCCAGGGCGGCGCCGAGTTCGCGGGCCGAGGTGCCCAGGCCGGAGCCGAGGCCCGTCTGGTGCGGCGGGAGCGAGGTGACGACGCCGACCGTGAGCGCGGGCATGGAGAGCCCGGTGCCCGCCGAGATCACCAGCAGCCAGCAGGCGTACGTCCAGTACGGGGTGCCCGCGTCGGCGGTGGACGCGCCCAGCAGGCCCAGGCCGATGAGGGCGAGGCCGGTGCCGATGACCGGGCGGGGGCGGTGCGACCAGCGGACGGCGAGCTTCGGGACGAGGGCCATGCCGATCGTCAGCGGCACGATCGCGACGCCGGTGACGGCGGCGCCGTAGCCCTTGATTCCTTGCAGGTACTGGGAGTTGACGTAGAAGAGGGAGAACAGGCCGAAGAAACCGGTGGCCGTGCCGAGGGTGGCCGCGCGGAGGGTGGGGGAGGCGAAGACGCGCGGGTCGAGGAGCGGGGTGCGGGAGCGCAGGGCGTGGACGGTGAACGCGGCGATCAGTACGGCGCCTGCGGTGAAGGCCGCGATGATGCGCGGGGATGCCCAGCCGTAGGCCGGGCCTTCGATGATGCCGAAGAGGACCGCGACCAGGCCGGTGGTCAGGAGGACGGTGCCGGTGGGGTCGAGGTTGCTGTGCGCGGACCGTTCCGTGCGGGGTGTGGTGAGGGCGACCGCGAGGGCCAGCAGGGCGGCCAGCGGGACCATCGCCCCGAACAGGGCGCGCCAGGACAGGAATTGGCCGACCAGACCGCCGCCGAGGTTGCCCGCGAGGCCGCCGAGGCCGAGGGCGAGCGTCCAACTGCCCATGGCGCGGGCCCGGTTCTCCGGGGCGGACAGGTGCACCAGGATCGACATCGTCGCGGGCGTGATGAGTGCCGCGCCCGCGCCGGACAGGCCCCGCCCCGCGATCAGCGTCGCCGGGTTCTGCGCGAGCGCGCTGGTGGCGGCACCCGCCGCGAACAGGGCGAGCCCGGCGAGCAGCGCGCCCTTGCGGCCGTGCCGGTCGCCGAGCGCGCCGGCCGGGATGAGGAGACCGGCGAAGACGATGACGTACGCGTCGACCATCCACAGCAGTTCGGTGTGCGAGGGGTGCAGGGCGGACGAACTCAGCTGCGGGATAAGGAGGTTGATGGCGGCGACCATGCTCTGCGCGACGAGGACGCAGGCGCAGAGGGTCGGCAGGGTGGACCGTTTCAGGGCGTGTGAGGGCACGGCTCCTCCAGGGAGTCCGGTGTGGTGGGGGGTGCCCTGTCACCGTAGGCTCGGGGTGACCTGCTTTCCAGTGCAACCTTTGCAGGGGGTGAGTGCGTGTGACGCAATCCGCGAATCCCGGTAGTTCCGGCGGTTCCGGTAGTTCCGGCGGTCCGGGGAGTCTGGACCTGAATCTGCTGGTCGCCCTCGACGTGCTGCTGGAGGAGCAGAGCGTGCAGGGTGCCGCGCACCGGCTGCATCTCTCCGAACCGGCGATGAGCCGCACGCTCGGCCGGATCCGCAAGGCGCTCGGTGATCCCGTGCTGGTGCGCGCCGGGCGGAAGATGGTGCCGACGCCGCGTGCGCTGGCGGTGCGCGCCGAGGTGAGCGCGGTGGTGGAGCGGGCGCGGGCCCTGTTCGCGCCGGGGCGGGACACCGACCTCAGGACCGTCAGCCGTACGTTCACGATCCTCGGCCACGACGCGATCGCCGCCCTGTACGGCGCGGCCCTGTTCGCACGCGCCGCCCGGGAGGCGCCCGGCATCCGCATCCGGTTTCTCTCCGAGAGCCATGTCGACGCGCCGTTCCTGCGGCAGGGGACCGCCGACCTGGAGGTGGGGGTCATCGACTCCACGGCGCCCGAGGTGCGTGTGGAGACCCTGCACGAGGACCGGATGGTCGGGATCGTCCGCGCCGGACATCCGTTGCTGGAGGGGGAGTTGACCCCGAAGCGGTTCGCCGAGTCGGGGTCCCATCTGCTCGTGTCGCGGCGCGGCAAGCTGCACGGTCCCGTCGACGCCGCGCTCGCCGAACTCGGCCTGGAACGGCGGGTGGTGGGCTCCGTCGGCACCCTGCCCGCCTCGATGTTCGTGCTACGCGACACCGACCTGATCGGGCTGACCAGCTCCTGGGGCCTGCCGATGGCCTCCACGTTCGGCCTGGTCACCTTCGAGGTACCCCTCGAACTACCCCCGCTCCCCCTGGGGTTGGCCTGGCACCCGCGCCACGAGGCCGACCCGGCGCACGCGTGGCTGAGGGGCGTCGTGCGGGAGTTGATGGGGGACTGGTCAGCCGCTGTCGCCTAGACCTAACGAAGCACTACCAGCCGCTTCTCGAACCAGTGGTCCGCGTAGACATGGTCCACGTACGCCGGAATCTCCGCGTACCCGCACGCCCGGTACATCGCCTGCGCCTCCGTGAGCGCCGCATGCGTGTCCAGCCGTACGACAGCGAAGTCGTGCTCTACGGCGGCCAGTTCGAGCTCCGTGAGGATGCGGCGGGCGAGGCCGAGGCGGCGGGCGTCGGGGTGCACCCAGACGTGCCGGATCTCGCCGACGCCCGGCTCCAGGGTCCGCAGCGCCCCGCAGGCCACCGGCCGCCCCTCCTCGTACGCGACGAAGAACGCGCCCGCGTCCCCGGTGACCTCCTCCGGCCGTACGAGATCCGTCTTGTCGAAGCCCTCGGGGAAACGGGCGTCGATGTCGGCGGCGTAGGCGTCGAGGCAGGTGCGGGCGTCCTCGGCGGCACCGTCGACGAGGGCGACCGTGATGCCGGCGAGGCGGAGGAGGCGGCGGGTGGTCGCCAACGCGTGGGTGAGTTCGGTGCGTTGGGGTGGGGTGAGGGTGGCGAGGAGGCCGGCGGCGAGCGCGTTGGAACGGCGGTGCTGCTCCTCGGCCTCGACGCGACCGGCGTCGGTGAGCTCGATCTGGCGCAGGCGCGTGTCGTGCGCCGGCACGGTCAGCCGCACCAGCCCCTGTGCCTCCAGCGACTTCGCCATCCGGCTCAAGTAGCCCGCGTCCAGGGCGAGTCGGCCGCGCAGTTCGCGCAGCGAGACGCCGTGCCCGATCTCGAAGAGCAGCCGGGCCTCGTTGAGGGGGCGGTCCTGGCCGAGGTAGTGGTCGTCGAGCGCGCCGATGCGGCGGGTGAAGTAGCGGTTGAAGTGCCGGAAGGCGGCGACGTCCTCCGCGCTCACCGGTGCCGGTGCCGGTGCCGGTGAGGGGGTCGATTCCGTGACTGGCTCCATAGTTCTTTGACTTTAGTCAAAGGAATCGGAGGAATCCATGGTCGCGATGCGGCTTTTGTCCCCCTGTTCAGTGACTCGGCCCACTTTCGGCCATGGATTGCGCATGCATACGGACGTCCCGGGCAGGCGCTCGCAGTCCCCGAGAGTGACAGTTAGGTGACGCTGGGGCGCTGAACAGGAACGGAAGGCAATACCGATCATGGCCGACAACACGGAACAGCAGGCGGGGAAGACCATTCACGCGGGCGGGGACTGGCTGGAAGCGGTCTCGGGCGCCACGCGCGAGATCATCGACCCCGCGGACGCGCTGCCGTTCGCCGTGGTCGCGGAAGGCGACGAGAAGGACACGGACATAGCCGTCGCCGCCGCCCGTGCCGCCTTCGACGGCGGTCGGGGGGCCTGGCCGCTCACACCCGTCACCGAGCGCGCCGCCCTGCTGCGCCGCGTCGCCGACCTGCTCGTGCGCGACCGCGAGGAGCTCGGCCTGCTGGAGAGCCGGGACGCGGGCAAGACCGTGGAGGAGGGCCGCGTCGACATCGACTGTGTCGCCGACGCCTTCCGCTACTTCGCCGACCTCGTCGCGGGCGAGGCCCCCGGCCGGGTCGTCGACGCGGGCACGCCCGAGGTGCACAGCGTCGTCGTGCACGAGCCCGTCGGTGTCTGCGCGCTGATCACCCCCTGGAACTACCCGCTGCTCCAGGCGAGTTGGAAGATCGCGCCCGCCCTCGCGGCCGGCAACACCTTCGTCGTCAAGCCCAGCGAGATCACCCCGCTGACGACGATCGCCCTCATCGACCTGCTTGTCGAGGCCGGTCTGCCCGCCGGTGTCGCCAACATCGTCACCGGCCCCGGTCACTCGGTCGGCGCCCGGCTCGCCGAGCACCCCGACGTCGACCTCGTCTCCTTCACCGGCGGCCTCATCAGCGGCACGAAGGTCGCCCAGGCCGCCGCCGTGACCGTGAAGAAGGTCGCCCTCGAACTCGGCGGCAAGAACCCCAACGTCGTCTTCGCCGACGCCTGCGCCACCGAGGAGGGCTTCGACACCGCCGTCGACCAGGCCCTCAACGCGGCCTTCATCCACAGCGGCCAGGTCTGCTCCGCGGGTGCCCGCCTCATCGTCGAGGAGACCGTCCGCGAACGCTTCGTCGCCGAACTCGCCCGCCGCGCCGAGAAGATCCGCCTCGGCCGCGGCACCGAGGACGGCGTCGAGTGCGGCCCCCTCGTCTCCGAACAGCAGCGCGCCAAGACCGAGTCCTACGTCGCCGCCGCACTCGCCGAGGGCGCGGTGCTGCGCTCCGGCGGCAAGCGCCCCGAGCCGACCGCGACCCGGCCCGCCACCGGCTACTTCTACGAGCCGACCGTCCTCGACCAGTGCCATCGCGAGATGACCGTCGTACGCGAAGAGGTCTTCGGACCGGTCCTCACCGTCGAGACCTTCCGCACCGAGGACGAGGCGGTCGCGCTCGCCAACGACACCGAGTACGGTCTCGCGGGCGCCGTCTGGACCGCCGACGCGGGCCGCGCGCGCCGCGTCGCCGGACGGCTGCGGCACGGCACCGTCTGGATCAACGACTTCCACCCCTACCTTCCGCAGGCGGAGTGGGGCGGCTTCGGGAAGAGCGGTGTGGGCCGGGAGCTCGGCCCCGCCGGACTCGCCGAGTACCGCGAGGCCAAGCACGTGTACCAGAACCTGGCGCCCAGGCCGGTGCGCTGGTTCGCGGGCTGACGCCTCTCCGGCTCGCGAGCCTCGGTTCACGCACTGATCCGCGTTCGGCTCGCGGGTTTCGGTTCGCGTCCGGCTCGCGGGCCGACGGCCCCACGTCCCCTTCAACCCCCAGCCCCCACTGGAGTGAGTACCCCCATGCCCGACAACGAGTACGACTATGACTACGTCGTCATCGGCGGCGGCACCGCAGGATCCGTCATCGCCTCCCGCCTCACCGAGAACCCCGACGTCACCGTCGCCGTCATCGAAGGCGGCCCCAGCGATGTCGGCCGCGAGGACGTACTGACCCTGCGCCGCTGGATGGGCCTCCTCGGCGGCGAGCTGGACTACGACTACCCGACCACCGAGCAGCCGCGCGGCAACTCCCACATCCGGCACAGCCGCGCCCGCGTGCTCGGCGGCTGTTCCTCGCACAACACCCTCATCGCCTTCAAGCCGCTGCCGTCCGACTGGGACGAGTGGGAGGAGGCCGGCGCCAAGGGCTGGGGCGCGATCTCGATGGAGGCGTACTACGTCCGCCTCCTCAACAACATCGTCCCCGTCGACGAGAAGGACCGGAACGCCATCGCCCGCGACTTCGTCGACGCGGCCCAGGAGGCGCTCGACGTCCCGCGCGTCGAGGGCTTCAACAAGGCGCCCTTCACGGACGGCGTCGGCTTCTTCGACCTCGCCTACCACCCCGAGAACAACAAGCGGTCGTCGGCTTCGGTCGCGTATCTCCACCCGGTGATGGACGAGCGCCCCAACCTCACCCTTTTCCTTGAGACGTGGGCCCACCGGCTGGAGCTGAACGGCACCCGCGCGGAAGGCGTCCACGTCCGCACCAAGGACGGCGAGGAACTCCTCGTCCGCGCCCGCCGCGAGGTCGTCCTGTGCGCCGGCGCCGTCGACTCCCCGCGGCTGCTCCTGCACTCGGGCATCGGCCCCCGCAAGGACCTCGAAGCGCTCGGCATTCCCGTCGCCGTCGACCTCCCGGGCGTCGGCGAAAACCTCCTCGACCACCCGGAGTCGGTGATCGTCTGGGAGACCAACGGGCCGATCCCGGAGAACTCCGCGATGGACTCCGACGCGGGCCTGTTCGTGCAGCGCGACCCCCAACACCCGGGCCCCGACTTGATGTTCCACTTCTACCAGGTCCCCTTCACCGACAACCCCGAGCGCCTCGGCTACGAGCGCCCCGAGTTCGGCGTCTCCATGACCCCGAACATCCCCAAGCCGAAGAGCCGCGGCCGCCTGTACCTGGAGAGCGCCGACCCGGCGGTCAAACCCGCCCTGGACTTCCGGTACTTCACCGATGAGGACGACTACGACGGCCGCACCCTCGTCGACGGCATCCGCATCGCCCGCGAGATCGCGAGGACCGAACCCCTCGCCGGCTGGCTGAAGCGTGAGGTGTGCCCCGGCCCGGAGATCCTCGGCGACGCGGAACTGAGCGAGTACGCCCGCAAGGTCGCCCACACCGTCTACCACCCGGCCGGCACCTGCCGCATGGGTGCCGACACCGACGAACTGGCCGTGGTCGACCCCGAGTTGAGGGTCCGCGGCCTGGACGGCATCCGCATCGCCGATGCCTCCGTCTTCCCGACCATGCCCGCCGTGAACCCGATGATCGGGGTGCTCATGGTCGGTGAGAGGGCTGTTGACCTGATCGGAGGTGGTGCACGATGAGCACCGTCAGCACACCCAATGGCCTTGACGCGTCCGGCAGTTCCGCGAGCACGAGCATGAGCACGGGTGCCTCCGGTGACCCCGTGTTCTCGGTGGACGGCCTCTGGAAGGTCTTCGGCCCGAAGGCCGACGAGATCCCCGCCGACCCCGAACTCACCGCCCTCGACGCCGCCGACCTGCGCGCCCGCACCGGCTGCACCGCCGCCGTCCGCGACGTCTCCTTCGACGTCCGCAAGGGCGAGGTCTTCGTGGTGATGGGCCTGTCCGGCTCCGGCAAGTCCACCCTGGTCCGCTGCCTCACCCGCCTCATCGAACCCACCGCCGGCACCATCGCCATCGACGGCGAGGACGTCCGCGCCATGGACAAGTCCCGGCTGCGCGAACTCCGCCGCCACCGCGCCGCGATGGTCTTCCAGCACTTCGGCCTCCTCCCGCACCGCACCGTCCTCGACAACGTCGCCTACGGCCTGGAGATCCAGGGCGTCGGCAAGGCCGAGCGCCGCCGCCGGGCCGCCGAGGTCGTCACCAAGGTCGGCCTGGAGGGTATGGAACAGCGCCGCCCCGGCCAGCTCTCCGGCGGTCAGCGCCAACGCGTCGGCCTGGCAAGGGCGTTGGCGGTAGACCCCCAAGTCCTCCTGTTCGACGAGCCGTTCAGCGCGCTCGACCCGCTGATCCGGCGCGACATGCAGGAGGAGGTCGTCCGGCTGCACCAGGAAGAGGGCCGCACGATGGTCTTCATCACCCACGACCTGAACGAGGCCCTGAAGCTCGGCGACCGCATCGCCCTGATGCGCGACGGCCGCATCGTCCAACTCGGCACCCCTGAGGAGATCGTCGGCTCACCCGCCGACGACTACGTCCGCGAGTTCGTACGGGACGTACCGCGCGCGGACGTCATGACCGTCCGTACGGCGATGCGTCCAGGTGACTGCGGAGGTCCGGAGCACCCCGGTGCGCTCGCGGCCGACGCGGTCGTCGCCGAGGCGATCAAGGTCGTGTCCCGCAGCGGAAAGCCCGCCTGCGTCGTCGAGGACGGCCGCTGTCTTGGCGTGGTCGACCACGCACGGCTGCTGGACGTCGTGGCAGGGGCGGAGCTCGCCGATACCGGCAAGGAGGCGGTCTGATGGCAACGGTCACCGCACCCGCCCCGCGCCTCGCCCTCCCCGGAGTCCTCCGGCACCGGGCCGCGCACAAGCTCCTGCTCCTCGCGCTCGCCGCCGCGATCCTCGTACCGCTCGCCAACGCGCACTGGGCCAGCGGGAGTTGGCCGCACGCTCTCACCGTCGACCTGTCCGGTCCGCTGGGCCGGGCCAACGACTGGATCATCGACAACCGCGACAGCTCCCCGCTGTTCCTCTACTTCTTCGGCTACATCAGCAACGCCGTCGTCCTCTCCGTACGCGCCGTCTACCTGGTGCTGCTCGCCGCGGGCTGGGCGGGCGTCACCGCGTTCGGCGCCCTCGTCGCCTGGCGGGTGGCCGGCGTACGGCTCGCGATCGGGACCGGCGTCGCCTTCCTCGCCTGCGGGCTGCTCGGCATGTGGGTCCCCACCATGCAGACCCTCGCCCTGATGGTGGTCGCGGTACTCACCTCGGTCGTCGTGGGCGCCCTGCTCGGCCTGGCCGGCGGCCTCTCCGAACGCACGGACCGCGCCTTGCGCCCGGTCCTGGACACCATGCAGGTGCTCCCGGCCTTCGCCTACCTCCTTCCCGTCGTCCTGGTCTTCGGCATCGGCGTCCCCGCAGCGGTCCTCGCCACCGTCGTCTACGCCGCCCCGCCCATGGCCCGCCTCACCACGCTCGGCCTGCGCAACGCCGACCCGGAGGTCCTGGAAGCCGTCGAGTCCCTCGGCGCTACAGGACGCCAACGCCTGCTCACCGCCCGGCTCCCGCTGGCCCGCAAGCAGCTCCTCCTCGGCCTCAACCAGACGATCATGATGGCCCTCTCCATGGCCGTCATCGCCTCCGTCATCGGTGCCGGAGGCCTCGGCGACCGCGTCTACCAGGCCCTCGCCTCCGTCGACGTGGGCGCGGCCCTGGCCGCCGGTATCCCGATCGTGCTCCTGGCCGTCGTACTGGACCGCGTCACGGCCGCAGCGGGCGAACAGACCGACGAGTCCGCAGGTGAGCCGGGTTCGACTCTCCGCCCGTGGCTGTACGCCCTCGGCGCCACCGTCGCCGTAGCGGTGGTCGCCCGTCTCGCCGGTGCCCTGGACTGGCCCTCCGGTTGGACCCTGAACATCGCCGAACCCGTGAACCGCGTCGTCGACTGGATGACCGCCCACCTCTACTCCGGCGTCCCCTACCTCGGCGGCACCGCCGACTGGGCCGGCCACTTCACCACCTGGGTCCTGGACCCCGTACGCGACGGTCTGCAGTGGCTTCCCTGGTGGTCGGTGCTGCTGATCGTCGCCGCTCTCGCCTGGGTGATCGGCACCTGGCGCACCGCGCTCACCGCCGTCCTCGCCATGGCCGCGATCGGCGTGCTCGGGGTGTGGAAGCCGTCACTCGACACGCTGTCGCAGGTGCTGGCCGCCGTGGCCGTCACCCTCGTCCTCGGCTTCGCGACCGGCATCGCCGCCGCCCGCAGCGACCGCTTCGAACGTGCCCTGCGCCCCGTCCTCGACGTCTGCCAGACGATGCCGCAGTTCGTGTACCTGATCCCGGTCGTCGCCCTCTTCGGCGTCGGCCGCGCCCCCGCTGTCGCAGCGGCGGTCGTCTACGCCCTTCCCGCCGTCGTCCGCATCACCACGCAGGGCCTGCGCCAGGTCGACCCGGCCGCTCTGGAGTCGGCCCGCTCGCTCGGCGCGACCAGCGCCCAGCAGCTGCGGCAGATCCAACTCCCGCTCGCCCGCCCGGCGTTGCTCCTCGCCGTCAACCAGGGCGTGGTCCTCGTCCTTGCCGTCGTCATCATCGGCGGCCTGGTCGGCGGCGGCGCCCTCGGCTACGACGCCGTATTCGGCCTGGCCCAGGGCGACTTGGCCACAGGACTCGTCGCCGGAGCCGCGATCGTCTGCCTCGGCCTGATGCTCGACCGGGTGACCCAACCGACGGAACGCCGCACCAAGAAGGGAGCGTGACATGCGAGTTCGTACGCTGTATTCGGTCGCCGCGGTGACATCCCTCGCCCTGCTCTCGGGCTGCGGCGCCGCCGACATGACCAAGCAGGCCTCGCCCTTCGCCAACGCGCAGGGCGCCAAGACCGTGACCCTCTCCGTCCAGTCCTGGGTGGGCGCACAGGCCAACGTGGCTGTCGCGCAGTACCTGTTGGAGCACAAGCTCGGCTACCGCGTCGACACCGTCCAGGTCGACGAGGTTCCCGCGTGGGACGCGCTCAGCCAGGGCCGGGTCGACGCGATCCTGGAGGACTGGGGCCACCCCGACCAGGAGAAGCGCTACGTCGACGACAAGAAGACGATCACGCGCGCGGGCGGCCTCGGGGTGACCGGGCACATCGGCTGGTACGTCCCGACCTACCTGGTCAAGCAGCACCCCGACATCACGAACTGGAAGAACCTCAACAAGTACTCCTCGCTGTTCCGCACCGCCGAGAGCGGCAGCAAGGGCCAGTTGATGGACGGCTCGCCCTCCTACGTCACCAACGACAAGGCCCTGGTGACGAACCTGAAGCTCAACTACCAAGTGGTGTTCGCCGGTTCGGAGGCCGCGCAGATCACCCAGATGAAGCAGTTCGCCAAGGAGAAGAAGCCCTTCCTCACCTACTGGTACGCCCCCCAGTGGCTCTTCAAGAAGGTCCCGATGACCGAGGTGAAACTCCCTGCCTACAAGGAGGGTTGTGACGCCGACGCCGCCAAGGTCGCCTGCGCCTACCCCCACACCCCGCTGCAGAAGTACCTCAACACGGACTTCGCCAAGCGCGGCGGCAAGGCGGCGGCCTTCCTGAAGAAGTTCAAGTGGACGACCGAGGACCAGAACGAGGTCTCCCTGATGATCGCCGACCAGAAACTCTCCCCGGCCGACGCCGCGAAGAAGTGGGTGGACAGCCATCCCTCCACCTGGAAGGCCTGGCTGTCCTGACCCCGCTCACCCCTTCAGCTCTACGGCCCTCTCCTTGAGCGCGAGCGTCGCCCAGCGCTGGAGCCCCGGCCCGAACGTGATGCGCGTGGCCCCGAGTTCACCCAGTTCGGTGAGCGAGGGGCCCTCGCCGTCCAGCCGGGCGAGCGCGTTGACCGGCCCCTGGATACCGGACCGCAGCAACGGCAGCACATCCGCCGGAGCCATGATCGGATAGACACAGTCGGCACCCGCGGCGACGTACAACGCCGCCCGCTCGATGGCCCGTTCGGGATTCCCGTCCCCGTGCAGGAAAGTGTCGACCCGCGCGTTGACGAACAACCGCTCCGCCGCCACCGCCCGCACCTCGGCCAGCCACTCGGCGTGCTGCCGCGGGTCCTTGAGCACCCCGCCCTCGGAGTCCTCGAGGTTGCACCCCACCGCCCCCGCCTCCAGCAGCCGCTCCACCAACTCCTTCGGCGCGAGCCCGTAACCGCCCTCGACATCCGCCGACACCGGCACATCCACGGCCCGCACGATCCGCGCGACCGCCGCGAACATCTCGTCCGCCGGCACAGCCCCGTCCTCGTACCCGAGCGAGGCGGCGACCCCGGCACTCGGCGTGGCGAGCGCCGCGAACCCGGCCTCCACGAACACCCGCGCACTGACCGCGTCCCACGGCCCCGGCAGCACCAGCGGATCACCGGGCAGCCGCCGCCGATGCAGACTCCGGAACAACTCCACCTTGCTCACGGCCGACGCCCCCGCACCTCACGGCCCAACACCCGTCCAGGCGACGTCACTTGAACTGTCCCGCCTTGTAGTGCCCCGGCACCATCCGCGTGCTCACCCCGAACCGGTTCCACGCGTTGATCACCGTGATCGCGGCGATCAGCTGCGCCAGCTCGGCCTCCTCGAACTGCTCGGCCGCCCGCGCGTACACCTCGTCCGGCACGAAACCGTCCGTGATCACGGTGACCGCCTCGGTCAGCTCGATCGCCGCCAGCTCCTTCTCCGTGTAGAAGTGCCGCGACTCCTCCCACGCGCCGAGCTGGATGATCCGCTCCACGCTCTCGCCCGCCGCGAGCGCGTCCTTGGTGTGCATGTCGAGGCAGTACGCGCAGTGGTTGAGCTGCGAGGTGCGGATCTTCACCAGTTCCAGCAGCTTCGGGTCGAGGCCCCGCCGGGCGGCGATGTCGAGACGGACCATCGCCTTGTAGACCTCGGGCGCGTGCTGGGCCCAGTCCAGGCGGGGGCTGTGCTCGTGGGCGTAAGGAGTTTCCTGTGCTGTGGTCATGTCTTGACTCTAGAAGTCAGGCAGCCCAGGAGTATGGTCCATTTCCATGGCGAAACCTTGGGCCACTTTTGGCGTCGACCTGCATCTCGATCCGACCGCCACCAGCACCGGTGTCCGCCGCGGCCTCACGGACGCGCTGCGCGACGCCGTCCGCACCGGCCGCCTAGCCCCCGGCACCCGGCTGCCCTCCTCCCGCTCGCTCGCCGCCGACCTGGGCGTCGCCCGCAACACGGTCGCCGACGCCTACGCCGACCTCGTCGCCGAGGGCTGGCTCACCGCCCGCCAGGGCTCCGGCACCCGCGTCGCCGAACGCGCCGTCGTCCCGCCCACCGACACGACCCCACCCCGCCGCCTCCACAGTCGCCCCACCTACGACCTCGTCCCCGGCACCCCGGACCTCGCCGCCTTCCCCCGCGCCGAGTGGCTCAAGGCCGCCCGCCGCGCCCTCACCAACGCCCCCTACCAGGCCCTCGGCTACGGCGACCCCCGCGGCCGCGTCGAACTCCGCACCGCCCTCGCCGCCTACCTCTCCCGCGCCCGCGGCGTACGCGCCGACCCCGAGCACATCCTGATCAGCGCGGGCATCTCCAGCGGCCTGCGCCACCTCGGCGCCGTCCTGCGGACCCGCGGCGCCCGCACCATCGGGGTGGAGTCCTACGGCCTCGCCGTCCACTGGCAGATCCTGGACGAGGCCGGCCTGCGCACCCGCCCGCTCCCCTACGACGAACTGGGCACGAACCCCGGCCGGTTGACGGACGAACCGGCGGTCCTCCTGACCCCCGCCCACCAGTTCCCCATGGGCGTCCCCCTCCGCCACGACCGCCGCTCCGCCGTCGTCGACTGGGCCCGACGCACCGGCGGCCTGGTTCTGGAGGACGACTACGACGGCGAGTTCCGCTACGACCGCCAGCCCATCGGCGCCCTCCAGGGCCTCGACCCGAACCACGTCGTCTACCTCGGCACCGCCAGCAAGTCCCTCGCCCCCGGCCTCCGCCTCGCCTGGATGGTCCTGCCCCCCTCACTGATGGAGGAGGTCGCGCAGGCGAAGGGCGGCATCGACACCTGCGGCGTCCTGGACCAGCTGACCCTCGCCGAGTTCATCAACTCCGGCGCCTACGACCGCCATGTCCGCGCCGCCCGCCTGCGCTACCGCCGCCGCCGCGACACCCTGGTCGACGCCCTCGCCCAGCACGCCCCCGACGTCCACGTCACCGGCATCGCGGCCGGCTTCCACGCCGTCCTCAGCCTCCCACCCGACACCGAACGGTCCGTGGTCCAGGCCGCCGCCTGGCAGGGCCTCGCCCTCCACGCCCTGTCCTTCTACCGCCACGAACACGCCCTCGCCGACCCCCTGGACGCCCTGGTGGTGGGCTACGGCACACCACCGGACCATGCGTGGGCGGGGGCGCTGGAGGCGCTGTGCCGGGTACTGCCGTGACCTACGCGGCCGTTCTCGTGTGTCCTGGCCTACGCCGTTTCCACGGGAGCTTCGTCGGCCGCTTCCGCCGGCGCCTCACCGAACCGCGCCAATGCCAACGCCCCCGCCACAGCCACCAGGAACCCCAACACCGCCAGCCACTCAAGCCCGTCCCGCGTACGGTCCCCGAGCCACACCACCCCGACCAGCGCCGGACCGATCGTCTCCCCGATCACCAACCCCGCCGTCGCCGTCGTCACCGACCCCCGCTGCAGAGCCGTCGTCAGCAGCAGAAACGCCGCGCCCCCACCGACGAGCAGCGCGTACGTCGCCGGATTGCCGAACAGCGTCGACGGTGACAGCGAGTCGATCAGCCGGACCGCCACCTCGACGACCCCGAACCCGAACCCGGCGCCAAGACCGAGCGTCAACGCCCGCCCCCGCTCCGGCAGTCGCCCCCCGACCAGCCCGAGCAGCAGCACCACCACCGCTGTCCCGAGCATCGCCCACTTCAACGCTGTCGACCCGGCCCGGTCCCCCTCCGCCCCGGACGCCAGCCCCAGCATCGCGAGGCCCGCGCACACCACGCCGACGGCTCCCCACTCCACGCCGCTGAGCCGTACCTTCAGCAGCCGCGCGGCCACCACGGCCGTCACCGCGAGGCTCGACGCCAGTGCCGCCCCGACCGCGTAGATGGGAAGCGACCGCAGCGCCGCGATCTGGAACACGAACCCCAGCCCGTCCAGCCCCAGCCCCGCCAGATACCGCCACTGCCGCAGCGCCCGCAGCAACAGCGCCGCGTCCCCGCCCCCACCCGCCGTGGCCGCCCGCGCGGCGACCGCCTGCAACACCGTCGCCGTACCGAAGCAGACCGCCGCGCCGAGCGCGCACACCATTCCAAAGAGCACAAAGTGACTCTAGGGGAGGGGAGATCGCCACGGGCCTCCCATGTGGGCCCTCTCACCGATCTCCGGAGATTCCCCGGACCGGCAACGGCCCTGGACCCCCAACACCGCCCGCAGTTGGGCCAGCCCCCAGTCCAGGTCCTCCTGGCTGATCATCAGCGGCGGTGCGATCCGGATCGTCGACCCGTGGGTGTCCTTCACCAGGACGCCCCGGTCCATCAACCTCTCCGAGATCTCCCGGCCCGTCCCGACCGCCGGGGCGATGTCGACCCCCGCCCAGAGACCCCGCCCGCGCACCGCCGTCACCCGGCCCGTACCGGTCAACTCCTGCAGTTCCCGGTGCAGATGCTCCCCGAGCTCCGCGGCCCGCGCCTGGTACTCGCCCGACCGCAGCATCGCGATCACCTCCAGCGCCACCGCACACGCCAGCGGATTCCCGCCGAACGTCGACCCGTGCTCCCCGGGCCGGAACACGCCCAGTACCTCCGCACTCGACACCACCGCCGACACCGGCACCACCCCACCGCCCAGCGCCTTCCCGAGGACATACATGTCGGGCACCACCCCCTCGTGCTCGCACGCGAACGTCCGCCCTGTCCGCCCGAGCCCGGACTGGATCTCGTCGGCGATGAGGAGCACGTTCCGCTCCCGGGTCAACTCCCGTACCCCCGCCAGATATCCGGCCGGTGGCACCAGCACGCCCGCCTCCCCCTGGATCGGCTCCAGCAGCACGGCCACCGTGTTCTCACTCACCGCCGCCCGCATCGCGGTGAGGTCCCCGTACGGCACGATCCCGAAGCCCGGCGTGTACGGGCCGAAGTCCGCCCGCGCCTCCGGGTCGGTCGAGAAGCTGACGATCGTCGTCGTACGGCCGTGGAAGTTGTTGCCCGCCACCACGATCTTCGCCCGCCCTTCAGGCACGCCCTTGACCCGATACCCCCACTTCCGGGCCGTCTTCACCGCGGTCTCCACCGCCTCCGCGCCCGTGTTCATCGGCAGCACCAGCTCCATGCCGCACAGCTCGGCCAACTCCTCGCAGAACGCGGCGAACCGGTCGTGGTGGAACGCCCGCGACGTCAGCGTCACCCGCTCCAACTGAGCCTTCGCCGCCGCGAGCAGCCGCGGATTGCCGTGCCCGAAATTGAGCGCCGAATACCCGGCCAGCAGATCGAGATAGCGCCGCCCCTCCACGTCCGTCATCCACGCACCGTCGGCGGTGGCGACGACCACCGGCAGCGGGTGGTAGTTGTGCGCGGTGTGCGCCTCGGCGGCGGCGATGAGGGCTTCCGTACTGTCCTGGTTACTGGCTTCCGTACTGGTCACGGCGTCTCCCGGGGGTGAGGGTGCCCCTTTCCTATCCTCGCCCGCATGGTGGACGCAGGAGCCGCACCGTCCGGCACGCCCGGTAGGCTGACCGGCGGGCCGTGACTGGCGCGCTGGGATGGGACCGACCATCGGGGAGCGGCCCGAGCTGGAATGTGTGCCGTGCGCCTGGGCCGTACCGAGAACGCCGAACGCCACGTCCGGAGGTCCCCATGCCCGACAATTCCGCGCCCCTCTCCAACGAGTCCATCGCCTTCCGCGCCGCCCTCGACGTGATCCGCGCCGTCGAACCGCGCGTCGCCGACGCCATCGGCCAGGAAGTCGCCGACCAGCGCGAGATGCTCAAGCTGATCGCCTCCGAGAACTACGCCTCCCCGGCCACCCTCCTGGCCATGGGCAACTGGTTCAGCGACAAGTACGCCGAGGGCACCATCGGCCGCCGCTTCTACGCCGGCTGCCGCAACGTCGACACTGTCGAGTCCCTCGCCGCCGAGCACGCGCGCGAACTCTTCGGCGCCCGCCACGCCTATGTCCAGCCGCACTCCGGCATCGACGCCAACCTCGTCGCCTTCTGGTCGATCCTCGCCGACCGCGTCGAGGTCCCGGCCCTGGCGAAGGCGGGCGTCCGCCAGGTCAACGACCTCTCCGACGCCGACTGGGCCGAACTCCGCCAGGCCTTCGGCAACCAGCGCATGCTCGGCATGTCCCTGGACGCCGGCGGCCACCTCACCCACGGCTTCCGCCCCAACATCTCCGGCAAGATGTTCGACCAGCGCTCCTACGGCACAGACCCCGTCACCGGCCTCATCGACTACGAGGCCCTGCGCGCGTCCGCCCGTGAGTTCAAGCCGCTGATCATCGTCGGCGGCTACTCCGCCTACCCGCGTCTCGTGAACTTCCGCATCATGCGCGAGATCGCCGACGAGGTCGGGGCGACCCTGATGGTCGACATGGCGCACTTCGCCGGCCTGGTCGCGGGCAAGGTACTGACCGGCGACTTCGACCCGGTCCCGCACGCCCAGATCGTCACCACCACCACCCACAAGTCGCTGCGCGGCCCGCGCGGCGGCATGGTCCTGTGCGACGACTCCCTCAAGGACCAGGTCGACCGCGGCTGCCCGATGGTCCTCGGCGGCCCGCTCCCGCACGTCATGGCAGCCAAGGCCGTCGCCCTCGCCGAGGCCCGGCAGCCCTCCTTCCAGGACTACGCCCAGCGCATCGTCGACAACTCCCGTGCGCTGGCCGACGGTCTGATGCGCCGGGGCGCCACCCTCGTCACCGGCGGCACCGACAACCACCTCAACCTGATCGACGTCGCCTCCTCCTACGGCCTCACCGGCCGCCAGGCCGAGGCCGCGCTGCTCGACTCGGGCATCGTCACCAACCGCAACGCCATCCCCGCCGACCCCAACGGCGCCTGGTACACCTCCGGCATCCGCATCGGCACGCCCGCCCTGACCACCCGTGGACTGGGCACCGCCGAGATGGACGAGGTCGCCGGTCTCATCGACCGGGTCCTCACCACCACGGAGCCCGGCACCACCAGCAAGGGCGCGCCGTCCAAGGCCCAGCACATCCTCGACCCGAAGATCGCGGACGAGATCTCCCACCGTGCCACCGACCTCGTCGCCGGCTTCCCGCTCTACCCGGAGATCGACCTCGGCTGACAGCTGACATACGCCCTCTGTTGAGTTGTCAAAGATCGGCGACTCTCACAGATCGATGAGTTCCTGTCGTGGTTCCTCGCGCGGCGGTCCGGCCTCACGCCGGGCCGCCGCGCGGCGTATCAGCAGCGTGCCGCCGACCCCGACAGCCACACCTGCTGCCGCCCACGAGACGGGCCCGGCCAGCCCCGCCGATCCGGACCCGCCCCCAACTGCCTTGCTGCCGTTACCCGTTCCGCCGAGAACCCCTGCCCGCTCCAACTGCGCGAAGACCGCACGCGGTGCCCGATGCCAGCGGATGTCGTCGTCCGCCACCTCCGGAGCCGGATCAGTCCGCACCCACGGTGTGCCGTCCGCGGCCACGAACAACTGGTCCTCCCGCTCCACCGCGACATCGCCACCCGGAGCCCGACTCGTCCGCGGCCAGCCCCCGACCCCGGTCAGCCCCCACACCACGGTCATCCGCACCGCCGGATACCGGCCCGCCTCCCACTCCTGCGACACCCGCTCCGTCCCCGCGTATGTCGGCTGCAGCAACGTCCACAGGCGTGCGAACGACGACTCCCCGGAGCGCCAGGTCTCCGTCCGGCCCGTGTCGCCCGCCACGACCAGCGCCAGATCCGGGATGTCCCGGAGCGGAGCCGCTTGGACCTGGTGCATTCCGACCAGGGCCATCAGCACCGGCCCGGCCACGAGACACAGGCTCCGCAACCTCGCCCGTCCCCTTCCGACTTCCATTCCTCCCCCCTCCGTCTCTTGCCGCCCCTCACACGTCCCGCAACTCCTGCCGAGGCCCCGGCTCCCGCCCCTTCCGCCACCGGTCCAACGGCAGCCGCGCGACGAACGGCCGCAGAACCAGGGCCAGTACCGCTCCGGCAGCCGCACCCGGTATCGCCCACCACCAGTCGGTGCCATGACCCTTGTCCGGCAGGGAGACCCGCACCGTGGTGGTCCCGGCCGCCGTGTCGGCGTCAGGTGCGACGGTCGCCGGCGCGGGCTCGGTCGACTGCCACGGTGCCGGGAAGATGCCGGAGTAGCCGTCGCCGGTGTCCTTGCCCGTCACACCCAACTTCTTCAAGAGAGCGTGCAGTTGGGCGGGTTGCCCGGCCCGGTGCCAATAGCCGTTCAGGTTCGTGTTCTCCGAGGCGTCGGCCGCCGTGTGGATCCAGACCGCCTGCGGCCGGGAATCGACCGGAAAGACCCGGTCGATCCGCCAGGGCGATATGTCGTGCGCCAGCCAGGTGACGTTGATCTGCCGGGCGTGGGCCAGATCGGCCTCGGGCGGCT
Source organism: Streptomyces sp. NBC_00986 (assembly GCF_045162565.1). Classification (NCBI taxonomy): domain Bacteria; kingdom Bacillati; phylum Actinomycetota; class Actinomycetes; order Kitasatosporales; family Streptomycetaceae; genus Streptomyces; species Streptomyces sp. NBC_00986. Next base: position 5,006,782 of record NZ_CP108733.1, on the reverse strand, counting down.
TGTCCCGGGTGCCTTTGCCCTCCGGCCCGAGCAACTGCTGGAGTTCTCCGTACTGTTCGTCCGAGTAGTACAGCGCTTTCGCCTGCTCGCTCTCCGGCGAGGTCACGAGCACGCTCGTCGGCCCGCCCGCCGCCGCGTCCGACGCGCCCCACAGCATGAGGGCCAGCGTCATCGCCAACGCCCCGCTCAGCGCCGCCAGTTCACGAACCCCGCCCGGACACCTCCCAGCCCTGCCCGCACTCCCGCGCGTCCCGCCCGTAACTCCGCCAGCCCCGCCCGTACTTCCGCCGCCGAACACCCGAACCCCCAACCAGCCGATCCCCGTACGGCCCGACCGCGAGCCGCCTGTCACTTCTGGTACACCGCTCGACCCGCCGAGGTTCCCACCCCACCCGCGCCGTCTGAACTGCCCGCACTCCTCGCACAGTTCGCGCCACTTGCACAGGTCGCCCTACCTCCGTCGATCGAGCGACCGCGCGATCTCCACGGCCCGCTCCTTCGACCCCACACCCTCCAGACGGAACGTCAGATTCTCGCCCGGAACCCCACCGACCACATGGGTCCACAGCAGCGTCGGCCCCGTCGTCCGCTCCTCCCGCGTGAAACGGTCCCCGTCCGCGTCCACCAGCCAGAAACTCAGCAGATGCGGTCGCGCGAACCACAGCGCCGGGTCCTGTATGCCCTCCGGCGGGACGGTCCCGCTCAGCGACAACCACTCCGGCGGCTCGCGCACCGTCTTGGCGAAACCGACGTCCAACCGCGCCGGATACTCGTCGACCCGGACCGTGTGCCCGCCCTCCCGCCAGCACAGGCTGACCAGAAAGCGACCCCGCGGCTCACCGGTCACCGTCACCGCGTCCGGCACGCCCAGCGCGTCCGGCACCACCGGCTCGAACCCCGCCCGCCGACGGGCCTGCGCCAGCGTCACCGACCGCCCGCACCCGGGCACCTCAGCCCCGGCCGAGGGCACCGCCGACGGGTCGTACCGCACCTCGACCCCGCCGAAGCCGAACCAGTCGAAGACCGCCGCCCGCACCGGAGGCGTGAGCACGAGCACCGTCAGCACACCGCACAGGGCCGCCACCAGCGCCCGCCGCCGCATCCGCATCCAGCGCCGGACGGCCCGCAGCCGCTCCCGAACCCCGGTGGGCCCGGCCTCCTGAACGGGGACGGGGATCTGCTCGGCCACTATCTGCGCCAGCACCCGCTCGACCATCGTCTCGGACCCCGCGGTCTCGCCCCCGTCAGCACCCCGCGCGTCCAGCGAACGCCCCAACGCCCGCAGCTCCGCGGGCAATCGAGAGGCACCAGCGTGCCCATCGCGGCCCACCCGCCGACGCCCGCCGCCCTCACCGGTACCGGCACTCGCACCTTCAGCGGCGCCCTCACCGTCGTACGACTTCCGTCCGTCACTCACACTCATCACCCCCTTCCCGAGGTCGGAAATCCGGCAGCAATCGCCCGAGTTTCTTCAGCGCGCGGTTCAGCCGGGACTTCACCGTGCCGCGTGGCCAGCCCAGGGCCTGGGCCGTCTCCGGTTCGTCCATCTCCAGGAGATAGCGGTAGGTCACGACCAGGCGGTGGTCCTCGCTCAGCTGGTCCAGGGCGGAGAGCAGGGCCGCGCGGCGCTCCGTCTCCAGCGTGGCCACCGCCGGGTCCGCCGATTCCGGTATCAGCGGCTCGGCCTCCGCGAACGCCGCCTCCCGGCCGGCGAGCGTGCGCTGACGCGCCGCCGTACGCACTGTGTTCCTCGTCTCATTGGCGACGATCGACAGCAGCCACGGCTTGAACGCCGCGCCGTCCCGGAACCTGCCCAGCGCGCAGTACGCCTTGACGAAGGCCTGCTGCACCACGTCCTCCGCGTCCGCTCCCGCCCCGAGTGCCGCGGCCGCCCTGAGTGCGATGCCCGTGTGGGCCCGCACCAGCTCCGCGTACGCCTCCGGCTCTCCGGCGCGTACGCGTGCGATCACCGCGGCCTCATCGACGATGCGGCCCCCCTCCCGCGTCTCCACATATTTGGTACACCGCCCGAACCGGATCGGTTCCCACCCGTGTCGCATCTCTTCCGAACCAGTTCCGGACCGGGTCCCGAGACCTGAGAGAATGGTGAACATGGCGACAGACCGACCCCGCGTGCTCTCCGGAATCCAGCCCACAGCAGGCTCGTTCCACCTCGGCAACTACCTCGGCGCCGTCCGCCAGTGGGTGGCCCTGCAGGAGTCCCACGACGCGTTCTACATGGTCGTCGACCTGCACGCGATCACGGTCCCGCAGGACCCGGCGGACCTGCGCGCCAACACCCGGCTCGCCACCGCACAGCTGCTGGCCGCGGGGCTCGACCCGGAGCGCTGCACGCTCTTCGTCCAGAGCCATGTCCCCGAGCACGCCCAGCTCGCCTGGGTCATGAACTGCCTGACCGGCTTCGGTGAGGCGGCCCGCATGACCCAGTTCAAGGACAAGTCCGCCAAGCAGGGCGCCGACCGCGCCAGCGTCGGCCTGTTCACGTACCCGATCCTCCAGGTCGCCGACATCCTGCTGTACCAGGCGCACGAGGTGCCGGTCGGCGAGGACCAGCGCCAGCACATCGAGCTGACCCGCGACCTCGCCGAGCGGTTCAACGGCCGCTTCGGCGACACCTTCACGATCCCGAAGCCGTACATCCTCAAGGAGACGGCGAAGATCTACGACCTTCAGGACCCGTCGATCAAGATGAGCAAGTCGGCGTCGACTCCGAAGGGCCTCATCAACCTCCTCGACGATCCGAAGGCGACCGCCAAGAAGGTCAAGAGCGCGGTCACCGACACGGACACCGTGATCCGCTACGACGCGGAGCACAAGCCGGGCGTCAGCAACCTGCTCACCATCTACTCGACCCTCACCGGCACCGGAATCCCGGAACTGGAGCAGAAGTACGAGGGCAAGGGCTACGGTGCGCTCAAGACGGACCTCGCCGAGGTCATGGTCGAGTTCGTGACGCCCTTCAGGGAGCGCACCCAGCAGTATCTGGACGACCCGGAGACGCTCGACTCGATCCTGGCCAAGGGCGCGGAGAAGGCGCGAGCCGTCGCGGCCGAGACCCTCGCCCAGGTGTACGACCGGGTCGGCTTCCTGCCCGCCAAGCACTGAGGCGTACGACCGCACCCAAGTACCGACTGACGTACCACTGGACAGAGCGCTGCACATCACTACGGTTGCGCCTGCCCACAACTCAGGTGTGGTCGTACAGTCGATAGCCGGGTGTCCGCACGTGTGGCCGCCCCCGCTCACCATGAAGACCACCATCAGGACCATCGACAGGACGACAGGAGACGACGTGGGGACCGTAACGATCGGTGTGTCGATCGCGGTCCCGGAGCCTCACGGCAGCCTGCTCCAGGAGCGGCGCGCGGGCTTCGGCGACGCCGCGGCTCACGGTATCCCCACGCACGTCACGCTGTTGCCGCCGACCGAGGTGGACGCCTCGCAACTGCCCGCGATCGAGGCCCACCTGGTCGACGTCGCCGCCGCCGGACGCCCCTTCCCGATGCGGTTGTCCGGCACCGGGACCTTCCGGCCGCTGTCCCCGGTCGTCTACGTCCAGGTCGTCGAGGGCGCTTCCGCCTGCACCTGGCTGCAGAAGCAGATCCGCGACGCCTCCGGGCCGGTGGCACGCGACCTGCACTTCCCGTACCACCCGCACGTCACCGTGGCGCACGGCATCGACGACGAGCTGATGGACCGTGCCTACGAAGCGCTCGCCGACTACCGCGCGGAGTGGTCGTGCACCGGCTTCGCGCTCTACGAACAGGGCCCCGACGGCGTCTGGCGCAAGCTACGCGAGTTCGCCTTCGGCGGAGCCGTCGTACCGCCCCAGGCGGCCCACACCGAGCGCGGCACGATCCCCAGCCACTGAGCGCTCTCAGACCGTCAGCCGCCGGAACAGCCCCCGTGGCAGGTGTCGCAGCACCGACGTCACCACGCGCAGCGTCCCCGGCACCCACACCGTCTCCGAGCCCCGGCGCAGGCCCAGTTCGATGGCTGTGGCGACGGATTCGGGGGTGGTCGTGAGCGACGCCGCCCTCGGGTCGGCCATGGTCCTCGACCGTACGAGCCCCGGGCGTACGACCATGACGTGCACGCCCGTGCCGTGCAGCGCGTCGCTCAGGCCCTGCGTGAAGGTGTCCAGGCCGGCCTTGCTGGAGCCGTAGATGAAGTTCGCGCGGCGGGCCCGTTCGCCGGCCACAGAGGAGAGCACCACCAGGGAACCGTGCCCCTGGGTCTGCAACGCCCGCGCGCTGACCAGACCGGCCGCCACGGCACCGACGTAGTTGGTCCGCGCCACGCGCACCGCGGCGGCCGGTTCACGCTCGTCCCGCGCCTGGTCACCGAGGACGCCGAAGGCGAGCAGCACCATGTCGACGTCGCCCTCCGCGAAGACCTTGCCGAGCACCGTCTCGTGGGAGTCGGGATCGAGCGCGTCGAAGGCGACGGTGTGGACCTCGGCCCCCAGGGCGCGCAGTTCCGAAGCGGCACTCTCCAGGGCGGGCGACGGACGGCCCGCCAGCCACACCGTGCGGGTCCGGCGGGCGATGAGTCTGCGGGCGGTGGCCAGCGCGATCCGGGACGTACCGCCGAGGACGAGGAGGGACTGTGGAGGACGCATGCCGGTGACCGTATCGCCCGCTTATGGGCAGTTCGCCGTACGGCGTCGGCGCCCTCCCTGAAATGGGCGATTAATCGGATGCCCTCCCATTGCCACTGCCTGGGACGCCACGCACGCGAGTTCCCTGGGTACTCGCACATCGGTCTCGCGGACGAGGGCAGAATCGGATCATGGACTGGCTGAAGAAGCTCCCCTTCATCGGGCCGCCGGTGGCGCGCCTGATGCTCACGCACGCGTGGCGGTCGTACGAGCGGCTGGACCGGGTGAAGTGGTCGCAACTGGCCGCCGCGATGACGTTCATCAGCTTCATCGCGCTGTTCCCGCTGCTGACCGTGGCCGCCGCGATCGCCGCCGCCACCCTGAGCACCGACCAGCAGCACCAGCTGCAGGACAAGATCGCCGAGCAGGTCCCCGGCATCTCCGACCAGCTCAACATCGGTTCCCTGGTGGACAACGCGGGCACCATCGGTCTCATCGCCGGTGCCGTCCTGCTGTTCACCGGCATCGGTTGGGTCGGCTCGATGCGGGAGTGTCTGCGCGCGGTGTGGGAGCTGCCCGACCGCGACGAGAACCCCCTCCTGCGCAAACTCATCGACACCGGGGTGCTGATCGGCCTGGGCGGCGCCGTCCTCGCGACGATCGCCATCTCGACCGTCGCCTCCGCCCTGGTCGACTGGATCAGCCGCGAAATGGGCCTGGTCGAGGGCGGCTGGGGCGGGATCCTGCTGCGCATCGCGGCGTTCGGCGTCGCCGTGTTCGTCGACTTCCTGCTGCTGCTGTACGTCCTGACGCTGCTGCCCGGCGTCGAACCCCCGCGCCGCCGGCTCTCCGTGGCCGCGCTGATCGGCGCGGTCGGCTTCGAACTGCTGAAGCTGCTGCTCAGCGGCTACATCCAGGGCGTCGCCGCGAAGAGCATGTACGGCGCGTTCGGCGTCCCCGTGGCACTGCTCCTGTGGATGAACTTCACCTCGAAGCTGGTCCTGTTCTGCGCCGCCTGGACGGCGACGCCGAGCAAGGGTGACCCCGCGGACGACGAGTACGACCCGGCCGACGAGACCGAGAACCCGAAGGTCAGGGACGAGGGCGACGACGGACCAGATCCGGCAGTGGCCAGCGCCGGTTGACCAGGAAGACACCCGCCGCGAGCAGCACCAGCAGCCCGCCGGTGACCGCGAGCGCGATCCCGACCCCGCTCGAACCGTCGTCCTCGGAAGCCGCCGCCGAGGCCGACCCACTGGCGCTCGGCTTCGTGGACGTGTCGCCGCCCGCCTCCCCGGAGGCCGTCGCACCCGGCTGTGCGCTCGCCTGCGGGACGTTCTTGGGCGCGACGAGCTCACCCACCGGCTGCACCTTCCCGTCCGCCTGGAAGCCCCAGTCGAGGATCTTCGCGGCCTCCTTGTAGACCTCGTTGTGCTCGTCCTTCTCCGGGTTCATGACGGTGACCAGCAGCACCTTGCCGTTGCGCTCGGCGACGCCGGTGAAGGTCGCGCCCGCGTTGGTGGTGTTGCCGTTCTTGACGCCCGCGATGCCCGGGTACACCGAGACGTCCGAGTCGCCGCTCAGCAGCCGGTTGGTGTTCTGGATCTCGAAGGTCCCGCGGACCGACTTGCCCTTCTTCTTCGTCGTCTCGCCCGGGAACTTCGCGCTCACCGTCGAGCAGTACTCCCGGAAGTCCTTCTTCTGCAGCCCGGAGCGCGCGAACAGCGTCAGGTCGTACGCCGACGAGACCTGCCCCGGCTCGTCGTAGCCGTCCGGCGTCACCACGCGCGTGTCGAGTGCCTGGAGGTCCTGGGCGTGCGCGTTCATGTCGGAGACGGTCTTGGCGACGCCCCCGTTCATGTGGGACAGGACGTGCACCGCGTCGTTGCCGGAGCGCAGGAAGACACCGAGCCACAGGTCGTGGACCGTGTAGCTCTCGCCCTCCTTTATCCCGACCAGGCTGGAACCGGCGCCCATGCCGGCCAGGTCGGCCGCGACGACCTTGTGCTCGGTCGTCTTCGGGAACTTCGGCAGCACGGTGTCCGCGAACAGCATCTTCAGGGTGCTCGCCGGAGGCAGCCGCCAGTGCGCGTTGTGCGAGGCGAGCACCGCGCCCGACTCGGCGTCGCTCACGATCCACGACCGCGCGGTCACGTCCTTCGGCAGCACCGGGACGCCGTTCGTCAGATTGACCTGCGTCCCCGCCTGGCCGAGGCGGGCGCCGCCCACCGACGACATGTTCGCCGGGGGAGTGGCCGTAGGACTCGCCGACGAACTCGTGGACGAACCAGGGGTGGGGGTCGGACTCGGGGCCGCGAGGGCGACGGGCGCGGTGAGCGCGAGGGACGACAGGGCGGCGGAAAGCACCAGCAGGGGTCGCCTGATGGTCTGCAGTGGAGCGGGCACGGACGAGAACGTACATGCCGGGGGACCCGAAGTCCCGTCACCGGCCCCACCCCGGACACGGGCCCCCGGGGACGACGGCGATACTGGACTCATGAAGCTCAGCCGCCCCGTCTCCTGGTTCCTGCTCGCCTTCGGGGTGTGGAGCTGGGTCATCTGGGTCACTTTCGTCAAGAACCTGGTCAAGGACACGAGCGGACTGGCCTTCGACGACGGCCACCCGACGGCGTATTTCTGGGTGCATCTGACCCTCGCCGTCGTCTCCTTCGTATTGGGGACGGTCATCGGGGGCCTCGGGTTGCGTGGACTGCGCGCACTGCGCGAGACGTCATAAAGAAGTGGCCATCGTCGTCATCGCTCTCGTGGCCCTGATCGCCGTCGCCGTCCTCGGCGGGCTCCACTGGTACGTCTGGCGCCGCCTCGTCCGCGACACCACGCGCGCGTGGGGCCCCGCCCGCGTCACCGGCACGGCCGTCCTCGTCGCCGGCCCGGTCCTGATGATCGCGGCCCTGGCCACCGAACGCGGTGGCGCACCCTTCTGGCTCCAGCAGATCCTGGGCTGGCCCGGCTTCCTGTGGATGGCCCTCGCGATCTACCTCCTGCTGGCCGTCCTCGCGGGTGAGGTCCTACGGCCGCTGCTGCGCCGCCTCCTCGAACGGCGTGGGCGGGCCGGGACGGCCGTAGGAGCGCACGAGGCCCCTGCCTCTGCGACAGCCCCCGCAGAAGCCCCTGAAGCGCCGCAGAGCGCTCCCTCGCGCCGTCTCTTCGTCTCCCGTGTCGTCGGGGGTGCGGCCGCCGCCGCGGCCGTCGGGACCGTCGGGTACGGCACCTACGGTGTGCTGCGCGGGCCGAGTGTGAAGCGGGTGACCGTGCCGCTGGCCAAGCTGCCGCGGTCCGCGCACGGGTTCAGGATCGCGGTCGTCAGTGACATCCACCTGGGGCCGCTCCTGGGGCGCGGGTTCGCGCAGAAGGTCGTCGACACGATCAACGCGACCCAGCCCGATCTCATCGCCGTCGTCGGTGACTTGGTGGACGGCAGTGTCAAGAACCTTGGGCCCGCCGCGGCACCCCTGGCCGGGCTGAAGGCGCGGTACGGCAAATTCTTTGTCACGGGTAATCATGAGTACTTCTCCGGTGCCCAGCAGTGGCTGGAAGAGGTCCGCACGCTCGGGATCCACACCCTGGAGAACGCCCGTACCGAACTGGCCGGATTCGACCTCGCCGGGGTCAACGACCTCCAGGGCGAGAGCGAGGGGCAGGGGCCCGACTTCGGGAAGGCGCTCGGCGACCGTGACGCCACGCGCGCGTGCGTGCTGCTCGCGCACCAGCCCGTACAGATCCACGAGGCCGTGAAGCACGACGTCGACCTCCAGCTCTCCGGGCACACCCACGGTGGCCAGCTGTGGCCCGGCAACTTCGTCGCGGCGGCGGCCAATCCGACGGTCGCGGGCCTGGAGCGGTACGGCGACACCGAGTTGTACGTCAGCCGGGGCGCGGGCGCCTGGGGACCGCCCACGCGCGTGGGGGCGCCTTCGGACATCACGGTCGTCGAACTGGCCTCGAAACAGGCTTAGTTGCCGATGCCGGAGCATGTCTGCGAACTGGCTGAGAACCGGCTGTGAAACGGGCAATTAACACCCGTCGGTAAGTTCTTTCTCATCTCGGCAGAACCCTCTTCCCCCGGATGAAACTCCTGTGGTTAGGTGATCCGCGCCACTAGGGGAGTGGCATATGGGAGGGGCCCGGGAGGGCCCTCGGGAGGGCACACCGATGCGGTCGGTTCGCATACGGATTCTCGCGACGCTGCTGGTTCTGGCGGCCGTGGGAGTCGGGGGCTGGCAGTTGCTGCCCTCGGACGGAAGCAAGGACAAGACGATCACGGTCGGGACGACGGACGCTGTCACGTCCCTCGACCCGGCCGCCGCGTACGACGCCGGTTCCTGGGCGCTGTACAGCAACGTCTTCCAGTCGCTGATGACGTTCGACTCGGGCGGTACGACACCCGTGCCGGACGCGGCCAAGAGCTGCGCGTTCGTGGGCGGGGGGCTGACGACGTACCGCTGTGTGGTGCGCTCGGGGCTCACCTTCCCGAGCGGGCGCGCGATGACCGCCGAGGACGTGAAGTTCTCCTTCGACCGGGTCAAGAAGATCAACTCCGATGTGGGTCCGTCGTCTCTGCTCTCCACGCTCGGCTCGGTCGACGCCTCCGGGATGACGGTCACCTTCCATCTGTCGTCCCCGGACGCCACGTTCCCGTTCAAGGTGGCCACCGGCGCAGGTGCGATCGTCGACAGCACCAAGTACCCGAAGGACGCGCCGCGCAACGGCTACCAGGTCGACGGCACCGGGCCGTACACCCTGTCCGCGTATACGAAGGACAAGAAGGCGGTCCTTTCCCCGAACAGCCACTACAAGGGTGCCGTCAGCACCGCCGGGAGCCCGATCGAGCTGCGCTACTACGCCGACTCGGACGCGCTGCAGAAGGCGTACCAGGCGAAGCAGGTCCAGGTCGCCACCCGCCAGTTGCCGCCGAAGATGCTCTCCGGGCTCTCCGCGAGCGACCCCAACCAGCGCGTGTCGGAGGCGGACAGCTCCGAGACCCGCAACCTGTATCTCAACACCCGTAAGGGCACGCCCCTGCACGACGTCCTCGTCCGGCGGGCGATGGCCTGGCTGATCAACCGCGAACAGCTGGCCGCCACCGTGTACGACGGCACGGTCGACCCGCTGTACTCGCTGATCCCCACCGGCATCGTCGGCCACACGACGTCCTTCTTCGACGACTACCCCTCCCAGAACGTCGACAAGGCGAAGGAACTCCTCGAAGAGGCCGACGTTTCCGTCCCGGTCCACTTCACCTACGGCTACGGCATCGGGCACGGCGCCGGCAAGGAGGAGGCCGCCGAGCTGAAGAAGCAGCTGGAGGCGAGCGGGCTCTTCAAGGTGGACGTCAAGGGCTACGAGTGGACCGACTTCCAGAAGCGCTGGGCGACCGGCAAACTGGACGCGTACGCCGTCGGCTGGGTCGCCGACTACCCCGACCCGGACACCTTCGGCTCCCCGCTCGTCGGCACCGGCTCCACCATGAACACCGGCTACAGCAACAAGATCGTCGACCAACTGATCCTCAGCAGCCAGAAGTTCGCCGACCGCAGCCGCGTCGACGACGACTTCCGCGACCTCCAGTCGGACGTGGCCGCGGATGTGCCGCTGATCCCGCTGTGGCAGCGCAAGGAGTACGTCGTGAGCAGCGAGGACATCGGCGGAATCTCCTATCTCACGGACGGCACAGGCGTGTTCCGGCTGTGGGCGCTGGACTGGATCTGACGCGATCCCGTGCCGTCGCACGTGATCCTCTTCCGTTGACCTTCGTTCGATCTTTTGTCCGAGTGACGCCGGTCGGCCCTCGCACGCAGCACCATGTGACGGAGGTGTGTGTGGGGTGAGGAGCCGACGTGGTCAGACGCAACGCCTTCCGGCTGCCCCGGCACCCGGCTTCCGTGGGTCTCGCCCGGCGCCGGGTCCGGGACCATCTGGCCGACTGGGGGCACCGGAGTGACGACCCGGCGCTCCAGGACGCGGTGCTGCTGGTGTCCGAGCTGGCGACCAACGTCGTACGCCACGGGCCGCTCCTGGAGCGGGAGTTCGAGGTGGCGGTGACGGCCCTCGCGGACGGCTCCTGCCTCATAGAGGTGTCGGACGAGGGCCGTGTGGAACCCCGCCTGCGGGTTGTGACGGCCCTGGAGGAGGCCGGCCGGGGTCTCCACCTCGTGGAGGGCATCGCGGCCGCCTGGGGCGTCTGGAGCCGCGGCGCACACGGCAAGACGGTCTGGGCCCTGGTCCAGGCCGACACCCCATGACGCACCGCGTGTTCGCCGACACCCCATGACACAGGCGCTGTTCTACGACGGCACAGGCGTCCGCGTCGGCAGCGTCACGGTCACCGCGAGCCCCTCGCCCGGCGCCGTCCGCACCGCCACATCGCCGCCGTGCGCCTTGACGACGCCCTGCACGATGGCCAGCCCCAGACCGCTGCCCGCACCGCCGCCCGCCCGGAAGAAGCGGTCGAAGATGCGCGCCGCGTCGTCCTCGCGGAGCCCCGGACCCTGGTCCGCGACACACAGCCGTACGACCCCGTCCTCGCGCTCCACACCGAGTCGCACGGGCACGTCGGCGGGGGTGTGGGTGCGGACGTTGGTCACCAGGTTGCCGAGTACCTGGCGCAGGCCCGACTCGTCGGCGCGCACCAGGAGGGAGCCGTCGGCGCCGACCGTGACGGGCCGCTCCGGCTGCTGCACGCGCAGGTCCTCGGCGGCGTCGCGCACCAGGCGGCTCAGATCGACGCTGCGGAAGCGCAGTTCGGGCCGCTGGTCCAGGCGGGCCAGCATGAGGAGTTCGTCGACGAGACGGCCCATGCGGTCCGCCTCCGCGTTCATCCGGTCCCAGGCCCGCCTGCGCTCGTCGGGCTCGGTCAGCATGCCCTTGTCGTACAGCTGGAGGTAGCCGCGTATCGCCGACAGCGGGGTGCGCAGCTCGTGCGAGGCGTCGGCGACGAAGCGGCGCAGCTGGGCCGCCGTACGCTCGCGCGTGCGGTACGCCGACTCCACCTGGTGGAGCATCGAGTTGAGGGCGACCCGCAGCTGCTCGACCTCCTGCGTCGGATGGTGGCTGGAGGGCACGCGCCGGGTCAGGTCGCCCTCGGCGATGGCCGTGGAGGTCTCGACCATGTCCTCCAGGGGCAGCATCCGGCGGCGCACGCTCATCATGGTCAGCGCGGCGAGCAGCACGAGCAGCAGGCTGCCGAAGGCGAGGTCCAGCTTGAGGGCCTTGGCCATGCCGTTGTGGAGGCCGCCGGTGGAGGCGGCGATCAGGATGTACGTGCCGTCGGCGAGCCGGGTCCCGATCGCCCGGTACGGGGCGTGGCGCAGCGAGATGTCGCGCGGTGTGCCGTCGGCGGCCAGCGTTGCCGGGTCGCTGAAGACGGCGGCGAGCGCCCGCTGGTCGGTGGTCGGGGCGAAGCCGGCGATCGTGAGCACTGTGCCCTGGGAGTCGACCGCCGCGAACACCTTGTCCGGGTTCGGTGAGTCGGCGCTCTCCTGGGGCATCAGATGGTCGCCGATGCCGGACAGCGTGCTCAGCATGTTGAGTTGCGGAATGGTGAGCTGCGAACCGCTCAGCGAGTCACGGGACTTGGTCAGCTCGGTGTCGACCTGGGCGAGCAGATAGTGCCGCATGCCCATGAGGCTGACGGCGGTGGCCATGACGATGCCGAGCGCCAGCAGCGCGAGGTTGGCCAGGGTCAGCTTGGCGCGCAGGGAGTGGGCCCCGCGCTCGCAGTTCGGCAGCCGGATGTTCATGCGAGCCCGTATCCGACGCCCCGCCGCGTGGTGATCACGGGCGGTCCCAGGGTCTCCAGCTTGCGCCGCAGATAGCTGATGTAGGTCTCGACGACGGTCGACTCCGGCGGGGTGTGCTCGTACTGCCAGACGTGGCGCAGGAGTTGCTCCTTGGGCACGACCCGGCCGCCGTTGCGCACCAGGAAGCGCAGCAGGGCGTACTCCGTGGGGGTCAGCTCGACCGAGCGGCCCGCGCGGTGCACCGAGTACGTCGTCTCGTCCAGCTCCAGGTCGCCGTAGCGCAGGGGCGGGCGCTGGGGGAGGACGTCGGCGGGGCGGGTGCGGCGCAGGACGGCGGTGATGCGGGCGACGACCACGTCGATGTCGAAGGGCTTGGTGATGTAGTCGTCGCCGAAGCCGAGGGCGCCGACGATCTCGGCCGGCGCGTCCCGCGCGGTGAGGAAGACGACCGCCAGATCCGGCCTGCGGGCGCGCAGTTCGTGCCCCAGGGCGCGGCCGTCGCCGTCCGGGAGCATCACGTCGAGCAGCGCGCAGTCCGGGCGGGTGCGCTCGGCGAGGGCGAGCGCCTCGCGCACGGTGCCCGCGACCATCACCTCGAAGCGGTGGTAGCGCAGCGCGATGGCGAGGACGTCCGCGATGCTCGGTTCGTCCTCGACCACCAGCACGGTTCCTGGAGCCGTCATGCCCCCAGTATCGGCCGGGGCACTGACAGCCGGGCCGGTTCGGTCTTTGGAGTTCCTTGAGAGTCATGGCCGATGCATGTCCACGCGTGCGTGCCGCCGCCAATTCTGTAGGCCAGGACCTGGGGGACCGTCCGACCGATCGACCGAGTCAACTCGGTTTCGAATAAGGAGCGTTGAGCGTGGCGGCATTGGCACGGTGGTGCTATCGGCACCGGCTGGTGGTCCTGTTGCTGTGGGTGGGGGCGTTGTTCGGCCTGGGCCTGTCGGCCTCGACGGCCGGGACGGACTACGCGAACGTGTTCTCCCTCCCGGACACGGACTCCAAGAGCGCGTACGACCAGATGGCGAAGGCCTTCCCGAACACCTCGGGCGACACCGACACGGTGGTCTGGAAGGTCGACTCGGGTTCGGTGAAGGACCCGTCCGTACGGTCCCGGATCCAGCCCGCGCTCGACAAGATCGCCGGAATGAAGGGCGTCGGCGGGGTCACCGGCCCCTACTCGGGCGCCCGGGGCGCGGGGCAGATCAGCTCCGACGGGACGATCGCGTACGCGCAGGTCACCTTCGCCGAGCAGGCGAACGCCGTCCCCAAGGACCTCGTCCAGAACGTCGTGGACACCGCGCAGAGCGCCGAACGCAAGGGCCTCCAGGTCGAACTGGGCGGCCAGGCCGTCCAGCGCGTGGAGGAGCCGCCGGGCGGCATCGCCGAGGGCGTCGGCATCCTCGCGGCGGCGATCGTCCTGTTCCTGGCCTTCGGCTCGTTCTACGCGATGCTGCTCCCGATCGGCGTCGCGATCTTCGGCGTCGGCACGGGCCTGTTCTCCACCCAGCTCCTCAGCCACACCACCGACATCCCCGACCTGGCCCCGCTGCTGGCCACCCTGATCGGCCTCGGCGTCGGCATCGACTACGCCCTGTTCATCGTCACCCGGCACCGGCGCGGCGTCCAACGCGGCCTGGATCCCGAGGAGTCGGCGGTCATCGCCCTCAACACCTCGGGGCGCGCGGTGCTGTTCGCGGGCGGCACGGTGTGCATCGCGCTCGCCGGGATGCTGGTGACGAACCTGCGCTTCCTGGACGGCGTGGTCATCGGCACCTCGCTCACGGTCGTCCTGAGTGTGCTCGCGGCCACGACGCTGCTCCCCGCCCTGCTCGGCTTCCTGGGCGTGCGGGTGCTCAGCCGCAAGCAGCGCCGCAAGCTGGCCGCGACCGGGTCCGAGCCGGAGCGCACCGACAACCTCGCGGCCCGCTGGTCGGCCGCCGTGCAGAAGCGGCCGCGCCGGATCGCCGTGTTCGCCCTCGTCGTCATGGCGGTCCTCGCCTTCCCCATCCTGTCGTTGCGCCTCGGCGCCACCGACCAGGGCAACGACGACTCGTCGACGACCACCAGGCAGGCCTACGACCTGCTCGCCGACGGCTTCGGGCCGGGCTTCAACGGCCCCCTCCAGGTGGTCACTTCGGGCGGCGACACCGCCACGCTGGTCGAGGACATCCGGGCGACGAAGGACGTGGCCCAGGTCGCCGCGCTGCCGCCCGCGCACGGCGTGACGGTGATCCAGGTCGTCCCGAAGACCTCACCGCAGTCCGTGCAGACGGACGACCTGATCGACACCCTGCGCGACAAGGTCATACCCGAGGCCGGCGTGACCGGCCACGTCGGCGGCGTGACGGCGATCTCCAAGGACTTCGCGACCGTCACGGGCGACCGCCTCCCGCTCTTCGTCGCGACGATCATCGGCCTGAGCTTCCTGCTCCTCCTGCTCGCCTTCCGCTCGCTCGTGGTCCCGCTGACGGCCGCCCTGATGAACCTCATCGCGGCGGCGGCCTCCTTCGGCGTCCTGGTGGCGATCTTCCAGTGGGGCTGGGGCCTGGACATGCTCGGCCTCGGCAAGGAGGGCCCGATCAACGCCTTCCTGCCGGTCATCATGCTGTCCCTGCTGTTCGGCCTCTCCATGGACTACCAGGTGTTCCTGGTGAGCCGTATGCACGAGGAGTGGGTGCACACCAAGGACAACGCCCGCGCGGTCCGCGTCGGCCTCGCGGAGACCAGCCGCGTCATCAACAGCGCGGCCCTGATCATGGTCTGCGTCTTCCTGGCCTTCGTGCTCAGCGGCAACTCCGGCGCGGCGACGGCGGGCGTCGGCCTGGCCGCCGCGGTCGCCCTCGACGCCTTCATCCTGCGTACGGCCCTGGTGCCGGCCGCGATGCACCTGCTCGGCAAGTCCAACTGGTGGCTGCCCGGCTGGCTGGACAAGGCGCTGCCGCACCTCGCCGTGGAACCCGCCGAGGAGCCCGCTCCGGCCGTTGTGGAGGGCCCGTCCTCAGCCGTCCACGGTTTCGTCCGTACGACCGAGGGTGAGCCCGTGGAGGGCGCCTCAGTGACGCTGCTGTCGGCCGGGGGACGCCAACTGGACCGCGTCGAGTCCCTGGCGGACGGCTCGTACATTGTGTCGGTGCCGGGCCCGGGGACCTACCTCCTGGCGACGACGGCGACCTCGTACGGCTCGATCGCCCGCCACGTGGCGGTGACGGACGGTCCGCTGGTCTACGACGTCGAGCTCGCGGAGGGCGAGGTGGACGCCGTCAACTGACGGCATCGACTGACCGGAGTGTTCAGGGGCGTTCGTCGTCGGCGGG
The DNA here is from genome assembly GCF_045162565.1 of Streptomyces sp. NBC_00986. Classification (NCBI taxonomy): domain Bacteria; kingdom Bacillati; phylum Actinomycetota; class Actinomycetes; order Kitasatosporales; family Streptomycetaceae; genus Streptomyces; species Streptomyces sp. NBC_00986. Next base: position 4,991,081 of record NZ_CP108733.1, on the reverse strand, counting down.
TCCGGCGGCGGGCGCCCCGCGCTTCTCCCTCTTCGCCTTCGCCGGATCGGGCAGCGCGTTGGTCATGCCCGGCAGGAAGTCCGTGAACAGCTCGTGCACCTCCAGGACGAGCGGCCGCAGCACCCTGAAGCGCGCGAGGGAGACCCCGCGCGCGGTGAGACGCGCTCCGCGCTCCGCGAGCCGGTAGCTCCGCTCACGGCCCTCGGTCCGGTCGAACACCCAATACAGCACGAGCCCCATCTGGGAGAGCCACATCAACTCCGGGAGCACGTCCCGCAGTTCCGGCGCCACCTTGGTCTTCGCGCCGAACAGCACCTCCTTGTGGACGTCGATGGCCTGCACGCGCGCGTGCTCGCTCTCCGCGGAGAACGGGCTCAGCGGGCTGTCCGGGTCGGCGGCGTTCTTGAAGAACTGCACCGCGAACTCGTGGTACGGCTTCGCGACGTCCAGCCACACCCGCAGCACGCCCGCGAGCCGCGCCTCCAGATCGGTCTCCCGGTCCAGCACCTCGCGGACCGCGATCCGGTGCTCCTCGGCGAGCCGGTCGTAGAAGCCCTGGATCAGGTGCTCCTTGCCGGCGAAGTAGTAGTAGGCGTTGCCGACCGAGACGCCCGCCTCCTTGGCGATCGCCCGCATCGTCGTCTTGTCGTAGCCGTGCTCCTGGAACAGCCGCATGGCCGTCTCCAGGATCAGCGCACGGGTCTGCTCGGACTTCGCGGACCTGGCGGGCGTACCGCCGTCCTCTTCGGGGCTGTCGTTCTTCGCGGGCACGGAAAGAGAGCCTATCCAGTGGGGCAGGAACCGTCGGCGCAGCCCGGCGCGGTGTAGGTCCACCCCCGGTGCGGGTCGTACGTCCAGCCGTCCCCCTGCCGGTAGACCCCGCCGCCCCACCGCCCGGCGCCCCACTGCGCCCCGCGCCACTTCGCGGCGGCGAGCACGGCGCCCCGGGCGAGGCGGGCCCCGGCCGGGGTGTTCAACCGGTGCGCCAGGGGCCGCTGTTCGCGCAGGGCCCACAGGGTGACGATCCAGGCCGCGGCACCCTGGTAGACCTGCCCGGAGTCGCCGACGACGGTGACCTCGTCGAGGGTGGCGCGGTGGTCGAGCCCGGGAAAGCGCCGCCGGGCCTCTTCGGAGGACGCCGGTACCAGCTCCAGGGGCACCAACTGCGGCTGCCGTACGAGCCAGTCGCGCACGAAGGTGCACAGGGCGCAGTCGGCGTCGTAGAGGACGGTGAGCCCGTGGACCGGGACGCGCGAGGCGTCCCGGTCCTGGGTCCCGCCGACGGCCGGGGCCACCCCCGTCACGCCCCGGCCGTCGGCGGGACCCACCCCTGCGGCGCGATGGGCGGCACCTGCTCCCGCTCCATGACCCCGCGCCGCCGGATCTTGTTCAGCACGAACACGTTCCCCAGGTGCATCACCCCGAGCACCAGCAGCACCACGCCCACCTTCTTCGACAGGGCCTCGAAGATGCCCCGGGTGTCGTCGATGGTGCCGTCGCCGCTGAGGTACAGGGCGACGAACCCGAGGTTGACGAGATAGAAGCCCACCACCAGGAGGTGGTTCACGGCCTCCGCGAGTTTCTCGTTCCCCTGGAGGACGTCGGCGAGGAAGATCCGCCCGTTGCGGCTGAGCGTGCGGGCCACCCAGACGGTGAGTCCGATGCTGACGATCAGATAGATGACGTAGGCGATGACCGTGCGGTCCATGCGCCTCCCCCTTCTTGAACACGTTCAAAAGTGCCGACAGGAAGAACTGTAGGAGCATTTTTGAACGTGTTCAACTCGGCTGCGCTGGGACCTGCGTCACACCCGCCGCGCCAACTCCGGCCGCTTCGAGTAGTCGGTGAACCCGATGACGTTGCCCCAGGGGTCGGCGATCTCGACGGTCCATCCGGTGGCCACGGAGAACGGTGCGTCGAGGAGGTCGATTCCGGCGGCGCTGAGGTGCTGGGCGGCCTTGCGGGCGTCCGGCACCTCCAGCCACACGCGCGGCGCGGGCCAGGGGGGCGGCCGGTGCCCCAGCCCGTCTTCCTGCCGCAGGAGAACCCCGGGCGTCTCGCCGCCGACCTTCAGGATCGCGATACCGGCCTCGTCGAGCCGGAACCCGACGGTGAATCCGGCGCGTTCGTAGAAGGGGACGGCTTCGGTGAGGTCCCCTACGGGGAGGAGGAGGTTGTCGAAGCCGAGCAGTTCGTACGACTCTTCATCTGACATTCCGTCAGATTAGAGTGGCGGAGCGGGGAAAGTGCTCGACCGTCCGGCAGGGCGGGGGATGTGCACTCGTTGAGGCGAGGGGCGCACGAGAAAGGCCCCGCTCCTTGACGGACGCTGTTGGCCGGATCCCGTCAGCGGGCCTGGGCAGGCTTGTACACCTGAGAAAGTGTGACGCTTTCGCGAGAAGTGTCACACTTTTCCGGGGGTACCAGGTCGCACCGGATTCGCCCACGGCATCCTTGACGTCGGCGTGGCCCGACAGGCGCGGCTACCTCGGGGCGGGCATCGACCAGGCCGGCTCAATGCACCCCGACACCGATTTCGACACCGTGCGCCAGGTCCTCGGGCGGGGACGGGAGGGGAAGTTCTCCTGGCCAGGGAAGTGCTGACCGTCTGCCGGGTTGAGCCCGGGTTCGAGGAAGATCCCCTTGTCGTCCGCGACTACGAACCGGTGCGCGAGGGCAAGGTCCACGTCGTCGCGCCGGATCGCTGCTCCGGGGGCCCGGTACGGCTCCTCGACTTCGACGGTCAGCGAGCGCGGGCGGCGGCGGAAGCGGACGTGCTGTGGCGTGCGTGGGCGGAGCTGCCCTCGGGGTTTCCGCCCGCCCGCAGCCTGGACGACCTGATCGCTGAGCATCCCGAGGCCACGGTTCGGCACGCGGGACTCGCGTGGCAGCGGTATGCGGCCCAGCCGTTGGTGCGTGCGGTCTTGGACGATGCCGACCTGCTCGCCCGCTTCGGACAGCGGGCCGTGGGGGAGTTCGGTGTCGGCCGCGACCGGTTTCTGCGCCGCAAGGCCGATGAGGCGTTGGTCCGTGACGCACTGCTGACGCTCGACGGGAGTTGGGTCACCCCGGTGTCCCGGCGAGACGACGACTACGTTTCCTTCTTCAACACGTATGTCGACGAACTGGCCCCGGACACCGTGCTGGTGAACATCACCTACCACTCCTGACGCGAAGGCTTCTGGCCATGGATATCAGGGCGCCGAGTTGGTGGGTGCCGGTGGTGAGGATGGTTTCCGCGGGGTCGTCGGATTCGCGGAGGAGGATCGTTCCGGTGGGGGCGGTGGCGACGTAGACGCAGGAGGAGGCCTCCTCGCTGTAGGTGGACTTCTGCCAGAGGGGTTCGGTCACGGGGGGTCTCTCAGGTGTCTTGGGCGATGCGGTGGATGAGGTCGCGGGATGCGTCGGGTTCGAGGGTGACCTGCTCCATGCGGTCCAGGATCAGTCGGTACTTGGTCAACTGTGCGGCAGCGTCGATGAGTTCGCTGCCGTGCGCGGCGTCGAGCTGCGCCGTGTCGAGGGCGGGCACCGGCCCGTGGGCGTAGTCCAGGCCATGGCCGACGGTGGGGAACACGGTGCCGTCGAAGGGGATCACCCGGAGCGTGACGTGTGGCTGTTCGCTCGTCTTGGCGAGATGGTCCAGTTGGGCGCGAGCCACTTCGCCGCCGCCGAACCGCATACGCAGCGCGGCCTCGTGGATGATCGCCGTGTACTGCGGCGGCTGCGCCCGGTGCAGGATGGCCTGGCGCTTGATGCGGTGCGAGATGCGGTACTCGATCTCGTGCGGGCGGAGCGTCGGGACGGCCTGGCGGAAGAGGGTCCGGGCGTGCTCCGGCGTCTGGAGCAGCCCGGGGATGTTGATGACCTGGGCCACGCGTAGCGCGACGCAGTGGTGCTCCATCTCCGCGACGTCCAGAAAGCGGGGCGGGAGTGTGTCCCGGTACTCCTCCCACCAGCCGCGCTCGCGGTGCGCCGTCATGTCCACGAGCGCGTCGATCAGGGCTTCGTCGGTGCAGTCGTAGTTCTGGGCGAGGGTGCGGACCCGTTGTTCGCTGAGGCCGAAGCGACCCGTCTCGATGTTGCTGATGCGTGCCTGGTTGGCGCCGAGCATCTCGCCCGCCGCGCGAGCGGTGAGGCCCGCGTGCTCCCGCAGTTTCCGCAGCTCGGCGCCCAGGCGGAGCTGACGTGCCGTGGGTGTCTGCCGTGGTGGCATGCTCTTCCGCTCCCTCGTCCCGTGGTCACCCACACGAGTGGACCGTCGGATGTATTCGCAGGTTTCGTAGAAACTATTCTACGCGCACCGTTACGGTGAGTTCCGAACCGCTCAACTCCCCCCTCCGTAGGAGGCGTTCATGGTCACCGTATCCCCGCCAACGTGGGCGTACGCCCTCCAACTGCCCCACGATCCCCGCGCCGCACGCATCGCCCGCGCCACCGTCCGTGCCGTACTCGCCGGGCACGGTATGGATCAACTGGCCGACCCCGCCGAACTGTTGGTCTCCGAACTCGTCACCAACGCCTACCGCCACGCGGGCGGCACCGCCACCCTCCGCCTGCGGTGCCTCGACTCCCGGCGCCTGCGTGTGAGTGTCTGGGACGCCAACCCGGACATCCCGCCGCCTTTCGACAAGCGGTCCGGTCCCCTTCGTTCGGTTCCGGTCGATGCCGATGGCGGGCGGGGGCTGTTTCTCGTCCGTCACTACGCCGTGGCGTGGGGCGGGTATCCGCTCGGGGACGATCTCTTCGGGATGGGCGGGAAGCTGCTGTGGTGCGAGTTGGCGGCGGCCTGAGCCTCAATCGCCCTTCGGCTGACCGGCCTTGAGGATCTCCGCCACGTCAAGGGTGACCTTCGCGCCGAGGGTGTCGGGGAGGGTGACGAGTTCGCCGGGGGCGTGGACGCGGTGGTTGGTATATGCGCCCTCCGCCGGGTCCGTCAGGACGTGGAGGCGCTGGTGTTTGCGGTCGACGATGACGTAGACCGGGACCCTGGCCTGGGCGTAGGCGGTGACCTTGGTGCGGAGGTCGGCGGGCCAGTTGCTGGAAGTGACCTCCAGGACAAGGCGGAAGACCACGGGGGCGTAGCAGTTGTTCTCCACGAGGTGGTCGTCGACGTCGGCTTCGACGATGCTGAGATCGGGGATCGCGTAGTCCTCGGGGTCGTCCGGCAGCCAGACGCCGATGCTCCGGTGAACCTCGGTCCCGTCCTCATCGAGACCGGCGGCCTCGAAGGCGTGAGTCACCTTCTTCAGCACCCTCGTATGAGCGATGTCAGGACGGGGCGTCGCCAGCATCTGGCCTCCGATGATCTCGACGAGGACGCCCGGAAGGCGACGCATGAGGCTGTTCGCCGCCTCGATCTGCGACATGCCATTCATCATCACGTGCCTCCCGCTGGGCTGTTGTCGAGAGCATCTTCGTAGGCCGAAGGGTTCCAGGAGCCCTGAACCGCACGCTTCACCCGATCGTGGCCCCGCACGCCCGAGGGCCCCGTTCCGGAACAGGAACGGGGCCCTCACAGCCGTACAGGAAACAACCTCAGAAGCGCCGCGTGATCAGCGCCCGCTTCACTTCCTGGATCGCCTTCGTGACCTCGATGCCGCGCGGGCACGCGTCCGTGCAGTTGAAGGTCGTGCGGCAACGCCACACGCCGTCGCGGTCGTTGAGGATCTCCAGGCGCTGCTCGCCCGCGTCGTCACGGCTGTCGAAGATGAAGCGGTGCGCGTTGACGATGGCGGCCGGGCCGAAGTACTGGCCGTCGTTCCAGAAGACCGGGCACGAGGACGTGCAGGCCGCGCACAGGATGCACTTCGTCGTGTCGTCGAAGCGCTCGCGGTCCTCCGCCGACTGGAGGCGTTCCCGGGTCGGCTCGTTCGTGTCGTGGTTGATCAGGAACGGCATCACGTCCCGGTACGCCTGGAAGAACGGGTCCATGTCGACGACCAGATCCTTCAGGACCGTCAGACCCTTGATCGGCTCGACCGTGATCGGCTTCTCGGGGCTGAGGTCCTTGATCAGGGTCTTGCAGGCGAGACGGTTCTTGCCGTTGATCCGCATCGCGTCCGAACCGCAGATGCCGTGGGCACAGGAACGGCGGAAGGTGAGGGTGCCGTCCAGTTCCCACTTGATCTTGTGGAGGCCGTCGAGGACGCGCTCCTTGGGGTCGATCTCCAGCTGGAAGTCCTCCCAGACCGCTTCCGCCGAGACCTCGGAGTTGAAGCGGCGGATCCGGAAGGTGACCGTGATGTAGGGGGAGTCGGCGAAGCCGGGCTCGGGCTGGCCGGCCGCTTCCGCCTTGTCCAGAACAGGGGTAGCCATCAGTACTTACGCTCCATCGGCTGGTAGCGGGTCTGGACGACCGGCTTGTAGTCGAGACGGATGGACTCGGTGCCGTCGTCGCCGACCTCGCGGTACGCCATGGTGTGGCGCATGAAGTTGACGTCGTCGCGGTTCGGGTAGTCCTCGCGGTAGTGACCGCCGCGGGACTCCTTGCGGGCGAGCGCCGAGACCGCCATGACCTCGGCGAGGTCGAGCAGGTTGCCCAGCTCGATGGCCTCGAGGAGGTCCGTGTTGAACCGGCGGCCCTTGTCCTGGATCGAGACGTTGCGGTAGCGCTCGCGCAGCTCCGCGATCTTCTCGACCGCCGTCTTGATCGTCTGCTCGGTGCGGAACACCATGACGTTCGCGTCCATGCACTCCTGCAGCTCGCGGCGGATGACCGCCACGCGCTCGGTGCCCGTGGAGTTGCGCAGGTGCTCGACCTGGTCGATGACCTGCTGCGCGGGGTCCTCGGGCAGCTCGACGTAGGACGCCTTCTGCGAGTACTCCGCCGCCGCGATGCCGGCCCGGCGCCCGAACACGTTGATGTCCAGGAGGGAGTTGGTGCCGAGGCGGTTGGCGCCGTGCACGGAGACACAGGCGACCTCGCCGGCCGCGTACAGGCCCGGGACGACGGTGGTGTTGTCGGTGAGGACCTCACCCTCGACGTTCGTCGGGATGCCGCCCATCGCGTAGTGCGCGGTGGGCTGGATCGGGATCGGGTCCGTGTACGGCTCGATACCGAGGTAGGTGCGCGCGAACTCCGTGATGTCCGGGAGCTTGGCGTCGAGCTGCTCCGGCGGGAGGTGCGTGAGGTCGAGGTAGACGTGGTCGCCCTCGGGACCGCAGCCGCGGCCCTCACGGATCTCCGTGTAGATGGAGCGGGACACGACGTCACGGGACGCGAGGTCCTTCATGACCGGCGCGTACTTCTCCATGAAGCGCTCGCCGTCCTTGTTGCGGAGGATGCCGCCCTCACCGCGGGCGCCCTCCGTCAGCAGGATGCCCATGCGCCAGATGCCGGTCGGGTGGAACTGGAAGAACTCCATGTCCTCCAGCGGCAGCCCGCGGCGGTACACCGCGGCCTGGCCGTCACCGGTCAGGGTGTGCGCGTTCGACGTCACCTTGAAGAACTTGCCGCAGCCACCGGACGCGTAGATCACGGCCTTCGCCTGGAAGACGTGGATCTCGCCGGTCGCCAGCTCGTACGCGACCACGCCGACCGACGTCTTCACGCCGTCGACGTCGGCGATCAGCTGGTCGAGGACGTAGAACTCGTTGAAGAACTCCACACCCTCCTTCACGCAGTTCTGGTACAGCGTCTGGAGGATCATGTGGCCGGTGCGGTCGGCCGCGTAGCAGGACCGGCGGACCGGGGCCTCGCCGTGGTTGCGGCTGTGACCGCCGAAGCGGCGCTGGTCGATCGTCCCGTCGGGCGTGCGGTTGAACGGCAGGCCCATCTTCTCCAGGTCGAGGACCGAGTCGATGGCCTCCTTCGCCAGGATCTCGGCGGCGTCCTGGTCGACCAGGTAGTCGCCGCCCTTGATCGTGTCGAAGGTGTGCCACTCCCAGTTGTCCTCCTCCACGTTGGCGAGCGCGGCGGCCATACCGCCCTGCGCGGCGCCCGTGTGGGAGCGGGTGGGGTAGAGCTTCGTCAGGACCGCGGTGCGGCTGCGCTTCGTCGACTCGATCGCGGCGCGCATACCGGCGCCGCCGGCGCCGACGATGACGGTGTCGTACTTGTGGATCTTCATCAGGAAATTCCTCAGCCCCGTTGCCTAACGGATGTTCGGGTCGAAGGTGAAGATCACCAGCGTGCCCAGCAGGATGGTGAACACCGTGGCGGTGTAGAGCAGGCCCTTGAGCCACAGCCGGGTGTTCGCGCGCTCCGCGTAGTCGTTGATGACCGTGCGCAGGCCGTTGGCGCCGTGCAGCATCGCGAGCCAGAGCATCAGGAGGTCCCAGACCTGCCAGAACGGCGAGGCCCAGCGGCCGGCCACGAAGGCGAAGCCGATCTTGGAGACACCGCCGTCCAGCACGAGCTGGATCAGCAGGTGGCCGAGGACCAGGACGACCAGCACGACGCCGGACAGGCGCATGAAGAGCCAGCCGTACATCTCGAAGTTGCCCCGGGTCGACTTCGGGGTCTTCTTGGTGCGCTGGCGGGGGGCCTCGATGAGGGGCGCGGGGTTGTCCACGTTGTAGAGGGACTCGCCCTCGACCGGGCCGATGCCGGAAGCGGTGGATTCGGTGGTGGCCATGGGTGTCAGCTCCCGAACAGTTCACGAGCGGCGTGGCCGAGCACGGGGTAGATCGCCCCGAGCATGAGCACGACCCACAGGCCGACCACGGACCAGAGCATCTGCTTCTGGTAGCGCGGGCCCTTCGACCAGAAGTCGACGGCGATGACGCGCAGGCCGTTGAGGGCGTGGAACAGGATGGCGGCGACGAGGCCGTACTCCAGCAGTCCCACGATCGGCGTCTTGTAGGTGGCTACGACCTTGTCGTAGTCCTCGGGGGAGACACGCACGAGAGCGGTGTCCAGCACGTGTACGAACAGGAAGAAGAAGATGAGGACGCCGGTGACTCGATGAGCCACCCAGGACCACATTCCTTCCCGGCCGCGGTACAGCGTTCCAGCCGGCACGGAAGAACCCTCCGGGAGCGGGGATTTAGGGCCGCGCCGGCTTCTCTGTCGGTCGGGCCCGGCCGGGTACGGTCCTCCGGCCCTCCGCATCGTATCCAGCCGTTGACGCCGGTCTTACGGCGGGCCTGCCTGTGTGATCAAACTGGCACGCAAAGGTGCACGTACGGGCTAGCGGTGGGCGGGTTTGTGTGGATTGCCGGGTGCGGCGCCGTCGTGGCTGGTCGCGCAGTTCCCCGCGCCCCTAAAAGGAAAAGACATCGAGTAGCCGCCCTCTTGCAAGGCGCCGCAACTCTTCCGCCACCACTACCCGCTCCTCCTCCGGGTCGTTCGTCAGGCGGGAACGGATGCCTGCCAGTACGTGGTCGAGGACCTCGTCCGGGGCGATGCCGTCCGCGCAGATGACGAACACGTGGCCGAAGCGGGCCTCGTACGCAGCGTGGGCCGCGTCCAGGGCCATGTGGGCGGCCTCGTACGTGTCGTCCGGCAGGACCGGAAGCGACTCGCCCGCCAGGGCCTCCGCCAGGTCACCCGCCGTCAGGTCGTACGACGCCTCGTCGGACGCCGCGAGTAGGGCGTCGAGGTCGGGGTAGGGGCGGTGGTCGGTGAGGCGGCGGGACCAGTGGAGGCTGTGGAGGCAGGTGAGGAGGGTGCGGCGGGCGTCCTCGGGGGGCGCGGCGTTGAACCCCGCCAGCGAGTTCGGGGACGGCGAGGTGCGGGACTGCTCGGGCAGCGCCGGTATGGCCACTCGGCCGGGGAGGTGGGGGAGGCGGTGCGCAGGCAGGGTGGATCCTCGTGTCACGGACGATGCGGCAGGGGATGCGGTGCTGAAGAGTGAGAAGTGCGTCACCACGTTATCGGGAGTGGTCATGAGGTGTCCGACAGATGCCCGAATTTCACCCGGACGGGAGAGTTTCGGAACGCGTGGTGGACACCCACGATCCACCCGGGGCCGTAGGTTGGCGCCGTGAGCCAGCACAGGCGCCGCTCGTCGGCGAAGCAGGTGAAGCCGTCGAAGCCGTTGAGGCAGCGGCGGGGGCTGATCGCGGTCGCCGCGGCCACCGTGGTGGTCGGGGGCGGGGTGGGCCTCGGGCTGTGGGCCGCGTCCGCGGACGAGGGGGGTTCCGGGGGTGCGGCGGTCGGGTCCGCCGACGAGACCTCCGCCGCCTCGCGCGGCGCGGCCTCCCGTTCCGCGTCCCCGACGCCGAAGCCGAGTCCGACCCGGTCGTATCCCTTGTCGCAGGCGCCCCGCACCATTCCCGCCGTGCGTTCCCACACCCCCGCGCGCGGTCCCGGCTGGCGGCCCGTCAAGGGGAACCGGGTCGTCGTCGAGGACGCCGATCTCGTCGACGAGGGCCGGCTGATCGCCGGTGAGCTGGGGCTGACGTACGGCGGCGAGGCGAGTGACGTGCGCGCCGGGGACGTACGGCTGGCGCTGAACGACGACGAGGGCGCGAACCCGGAGTCGTACGCGATGACCGTGCGCGGTGGGCGGGTCAACATCAGCGGGCCCTCGGACGCGGGGGTGTTCTACGGGACGCGCACCCTCAAGCAGGAAGTGCACGGGGGCGGTACGGCGCCGGAGGGTGTCGTGCACGACCAGCCGGCCAAGCCGCGGCGCGGGTTCATGCTGGACATCGCGCGCAAGCCGTTCACCGCGGCCTGGATCGAGGACCGGGTACGGGAGTTGGGCGACCTCAAGTTCAACGAACTGGGGCTGCACTTCTCCGACGACCAGGGTTTCCGGATCGAGTCCACGACCCACCCCGAGGTCGTGTCGAAGGACCACCTGACCAAGGCGCAGGTCAAGCAGATCGTCGCCCTCGCGGCCAGCCGGCACATCACCGTCGTGCCCGAGATCGACTCCCCGGGGCACCTCGGCGCGGTGCTCGCCGCTCACCCGGATCTGCAGCTGCGGAACGTGTCGGGTGTCGCCACGCGCGGTGCGATCGACATCTCCAAGGACGCGTCCGCCGCGATCGTGGACGAACTCCTCGACGAGTACGCCGGGTTGTTCCCCGGCGACCAGTGGCACCTCGGCGGCGACGAGTACCAGGCGCTGACCGTCGCCAACCCCCAGGCGTCCTTCCCCCAGTTGGCGGCCGAGGCCGTGAAGGCCTACGGCTCCGGCGGCACCGTCGCCGACCTCACCACCGGCTGGCTCAACGACCGCGCCGACACCGTCCGCAACCACGACCGCACGATGCGGGTGTGGAACGACGGCTTCCTCAAGGGGACTTCGGTGGCCGCGGCCAAGGACCTCCAGGTCGCGTACTGGACGGGCAAGGAGATCGGCGCCCGGCAGCCCGTCGCGTATCTGAGCGCGGGGCGCAAGCTCCTCAACTACAACGACGAGTACCTCTATTACGTCCTCGGCGAGCCGCAGACCTTCGTCTATCCGACGGGGCGGCGGATCTACGAACAGTGGACCCCGCGCGTACTGCGCGGCACGACGGCGGTTCCGGCGAAGTACGACTCCCAGATCCTCGGCGGGTCGTTCGCGGTCTGGTGCGACCTCGCCAACTCGCAGACGCAGAACCAGGTCGCGGCCGGAATTCGTATGCCGCTGCGCGCGACGGTCCAGAAACTCTGGGACCCGGGGACGCCCGCACTGACCTGGACGCAGTTCAAGTCCCTTGCGGACAAGGTGGGTTGAGCGGGGACCGGGCGGCGGGTCGGGCGAGGGCCGAGCGGGCGGTCGGCGCGGCTGGACGGGCAGGGGCCAGGGAACGTATGTTCCCCTCTCTTTTCTCTTTCCGCTCGCACTCGGGGGTCGTTTCACCATGTCCGTTCCCATGCCCACGCCCAGACCCGCGCCCGGTCCCTATCTGCGCTCGCCCATCGGGCTCGGCCGGGCCGCCGTCGCACTGCTCGGCCTCGTCATCGCCGTCGACCTGTTCGCCGTCTACGCCGATCTCGTCCTCTACGACGTGACGGGCGACCTCATGGACGGCGCGTCCGCCGGTGCGGCCGCCGGGAGGCTGGACGACGCGAACTCGCTCAACACGGTGGCCGGTGGCATCCAGTCGGGCGCGCTGATCGCGTGCGCCGTCGTGTACCTGTGCTGGTTCGTGCGGGTGCGGGCCAACGCCGGGGTGTTCGCACCCGACGCGCAGAGCATGAAGCCCGGGTGGGCGATAGGCGGGTGGTTCGTCCCGTTCGTGAACCTCTGGTACCCGCGCCGGATCACCCGTGACATCTGGGACGCCAGCAGCCCGCTGGGCGCCCGCAGGTCGTATCTGCTGGTCAACGCGTGGTGGACGCTGTGGCTCCTGTCGCTCGTCGGCGACCGGGTGGGCTCCGCGCAGTCCGCGGACGCCGACACGGTGGACGGGACCCACGCCGGTGCCTACGCGTTGATGATCTCCGACGCCCTCGACATCGCGGCCGCGGCGCTGGCGATCGCGCTGGTGCTGCGGCTGACCCGGATGCAGCACGCGAAGGCGCTGGCGGGGCCGGGCGTCCCGGGCGGGGTCTGAGGGATCCCGTTCAGTTGGCCGAAAACCTCTTCTTCCCTTTTCTCTGCCTGCTCGGGGGTGTCCCGTGTGACACTCCCGGGGTGGGGCGTGCCGTCAGGGGAAATGCGGGCTCCATAGGGGAGGGGCCCCGCTGAGGGAGGTCTGGATGAGTCTGGTGGAACTGATCGCGCAGGCCGACGAACGCGCGCTGGCTGCCAGTGGACTGGCTTGTTTGGATCGGTGCGTGCCGCTGCTGGGCGGTGACGACGAGGTGCTGCGCCCGCTGTGGACCAGCCTCGCCGACCCGGCCGCGGGGGAGACGTGGGGCGAGTGCCTGGAGCGGGCCCGCGCCAAGTTGCCCGGGCTCTTCGAGGAACCCGGTGAGGAAGCCGGCGAGGACCAAGCCGTGCGGCTCGCCCGCGCGATGCTCGCGACCGCGCCGGCCGATCCGGTGGGCGCTCCGCTGCGGGAGTGGGCCGACGCCTGTTCGGTAGCCGCGCTGCGGATCCACCGGCTCCTGGAGGTCATGGCCCCCGCCGGCGAGGTGGACGGCGCCGGCGACATCGACTCCCGCCGTGAAGGTCGTACGGAAGGAATGTCACCCCTCGTCGCCGCCGAACTGCGCCGCCAGATCACCGTCCTCGAACTCCTCGCCGGAACCGGCTCGGGCGGACTGCGCCAGGTGCTCGCGGTGTCGACGGAGGGGCGCCGGGTGCTGCGCGCGGTGGTCTCGCGGCGGGCGCGCGGCCGGAGTTGACGGCGAGGTCTGTGACCGTTGTGCGGCGAGGGTGGGTCGGTCCTGCGCCGGTCCGTGGAAATGTCCGGATCGGGGTGCCGGAACACCCTCCCACCATGCTTCTCCTGGTGCGATGACGCATGTGACGACGGTTCGAGAGACCAGGCCCTCCGCCGCCGCCCGGCCCGTGCGGTGGGCGGCGGACGCGGTGGCGACGATGCGCGAGGGGGCCCGGGTGCGGCTCGACTACTCGGCGCGGAGCCTGTGGCGGGTCGACCGGACGATCGAGGAGATACGGCGGGACGGGGCGCCGTACGCCGCCGTCGAGAGCGAGTTGCGCGGGTTCGGGGCGTATGCCGGTGAGGTGATCGCGCGGCAGACCGGTGGCGAGTGGTGGGCGACCGGGGGCGAGCACTGGCTGCGTACTCCCGAGGGGCGGCTGTGGGACCCCATCGACGAGGCCCGGCGGTGTTTCGGCGGGCACGGGTCGCTGCGGCTGCTGTGCCGGGACGCGGTGAACGGCGTTCGCCGGTAAGGGAGTTCGGTGCCGAGCATCAAGCGCCCCGCACCCGGCACGCAGTGGGGCCCGGTCGGCAAAATCGACGTAATAAGAGACGCCACCGTTCCCAAAGGATGGCGTGCGGGAGGACGATGAGGACGTTCGCCGGACCCGGGGAGGATCCATGGCCGAGAACCGTCGTTGGTGGGCGCTGGTCGTCATCGCGCTCGCGCAGTTGATGGTCGTCCTCGACATGACCATCGTCAACATCGCACTGCCGTCCGCCCAGACCGACCTCGGCATGTCGGACGGGAACCGGCAGTGGGTCATCACCGCCTACACCCTCGCGTTCGGCGGGCTGTTGCTCCTCGGGGGCCGGATCGCGGACCTCGCCGGGCGCAAGAACACCTTCATGATCGGGCTGATCGGCTTCGCCGCCGCGTCCGCGCTCGGCGGTGCAGCCGCCAACCAGGGCATGCTCTTCGGCGCCCGGGCGCTGCAAGGAGTCTTCGCCGCCCTGCTGGCCCCCTCCGCGCTGTCGCTGCTCACGACGACGTTCACCGACCCGAAGGACCGCAGCAAGGCCTTCGGTGTGTTCGGCGCGATCGTCGGCGCGGGCGCGGCAGTCGGGCTCCTGGCGGGCGGCTTCCTCACCCAGTATCTGGACTGGCGCTGGTGCCTCTACGTCAATGTCCCCATCGCGCTGGTCGCGTTCGCCGGTGCCTGGGTCCTGCTCAGCGACAGCTCCCGGCACCCGGACGCCCACCTCGACATACCCGGCGCGCTCCTCGGCTCCCTCGGCATGCTCACGCTGGTCTACGGCTTCTCCGAGGCGGAGTCGAGGAGTTGGGGCGACGGACTGGTCCTGACCCTGCTCGCCGCCGGGGTCGTCCTGCTCGGCGCCTTCGGGTTCTGGCAGACGCGGGCGAAGGTTCCGCTGCTGCCGATGTCGGTGGTGAAGGACCGTCAGCGGGTCGGGGCCTTCCTGACCATCCTGTTCGTCACCATCGGCATGTTCGGTGTGTTCCTCTTCCTCACCTACTACATGCAGCGCGTCCTCGGATACTCGCCGGTCAAGACGGGCGTCGCCTATCTCCCCATCACCGTCGGCATGATCACCGGCTCGACCCAGGTCGCGGCCCGGCTGCTGCACCGGGTCCCGCCGCGCACCCTGATGGTCCCCGGTCTCCTGATCGCGGCGGGCGCGCTCGCGCTGATCGCCCAGGTCGGCGTGGAGCCCGCGTACGCCACGTACATCCTGCCCGGCATGCTGATGCTCGGCCTCGGCATGGGTACGGCGATGATGACCTCGGTCTCCCTGGCCACCGGCGGTGTCGCACCCCGCGACTCGGGCGCGGCCTCCGCGACCTTCAACACCGCCCAGCAGGTGGGCGGTTCGATCGGTACGGCCCTCCTCAACACGATCGCCGCCACGGTCACCACCCGCTACGCGACCGCCCACGCGGGCCCCGGCGTGAACCGGAAACTCCTGGAGGCGAAGGCCGCCGTGCACGGCTTCAACGTCGCCACCTGGTGGGCGATGGCATCGATCCTGCTGGCCGCCCTCATTGCCGGGGTCCTGGTGAACGCGGACCGGGTGCCCACCGTGGGCGCGGTGGCGAAGGAGACCCCGCAGCAGCCGGTGGAGACCTCCATCTAGACCTACGGCCTCCATGGCCTCGCAGTCCCAACCAGGCCTACGACTGCTGCACTTGACCCCGCTCGAAGTAGGCGACGAGTTCCGGATCGAGGGGCGGCACCTCGCGCGGGGTGCCGCCGTCCCGCAGTGACTCGGTGGCCCCGGACCCCGCGGCCACGGCCATCCGCGCGGCGACGGGCGAGGTGTCGGTGCGCCCGCCGTGCCGTACGAACCGCAGGAACTCGTCGATCAACAGCGGGTCGGCGCCGCCGTGTTCGCCGTCCTGCCCGGTGTCCGGGACCCGGTACTCGGCGTCGGCGTGCTCGCGGTATTCCGAACGGCGGCTGTTCCAGACCTTGACCACCGCGCCGGGCCCGTCGCCGAAGTTCTCCAGTCGGCCCGCGTCGCCGATGACGGTGTAGTTGCGCCAGTAGTCGGGGGTGAAGTGGCACTGCTGGTAGGCGGCCAACACCCCGTTGTCCAGGCGCATGTTGACCAACGACACGTCCTCGACGTCGATGACCGGGTTGAGCGCCCGCTGGGTGTGCGGCGGCCAGTGTCCGTCCTCGGTGTACCAGTCGGCGGTCTTCGGCTCGCCGGGCGCGCGCCGGTGCGGGAGGCCGCCGTAGACCAACAGGTCGCCGAATGCGTGGACTTGGCGGGTGTATCCGCCGGCGAGCCAGTGCACCACGTCGAGGTCGTGCGCCGCCTTCTGCAGCAACAGGCCCGTGCTGTAACGGCGTTCGGCGTGCCAGTCCTTGAAGTACCAGTCACCGCCGTAGCCCACGAAGTGCCGTACCCACACCGTCTTCACGGTGCCGATCGCGCCGCCCTCGACGAGGTCGCGCATCAGGCGGATCACCGGCATGTGGCGCATGTTGTGGCCGACATAGAGGCGGGTGCCGGTCTCCTGGGCCGTACGCAGGACGCGGTCGCAGCGTTCGACGGTGATGTCGAGCGGCTTCTCGACGAGGACGGGCCTGCCCGCGCGCAACGCCTCGCAGGCGAGGTCGGCGTGGGTGTGGTCGGGGGTGAGGACGAGGATCGCGTCGACGTGCGGGGACAGGACAACTTCCCGATGGCCGGCGGATGTTGAGACCCCCGGGAAGTCGCGGGCCGCCTGCTCCCGGGCCGCCGGGTCGGGGTCCGCGAGGGCGGTGACGCGGGAGCCCGCGCCGGGGCGGTGGGCGACCCGGGCGAGGCTGCCGCGCAGGCCGTAGCCGAGGACACCGATACGGAGGTCGGACATGGGTCTCCTTCGTTCGCGGGGACGCCACGGGCGGACGTGCGCCGGGGCCAGAGGGACCGTGCCCCGTCGCCGGGCCGGAGATGTGCCGGGCGGGCCGCGGGCTGTGACGTTTCTGTGAGGGGCGGCGCTGATGGCGATGGGGGGTGCGGGGGATCGCCGAGGGGGGATCACCGAGGAGGACCGCCGTGCCCGTACGGATTCTTCGCGCACTCGGTACGGACGAGGACAGTCCTTGGGCCAGACAGGCGAGCCCCGGCGCGGGCACGCGTACGACGGGGAACTGGGCGCGGCCGTCGCGCGGGCCCAGGAGGGCGACGACGGCGCGTTCGCGGTCGCGTACCGGCTCGTGCAGCCCGGGCTGCTCGGGTATCTCCGCGGGCTCGTCGGCGACGACGCCGAGGACGTGGCGTCCGACGCGTGGCTGGAGATCGCCCGCGACCTGGGCCGGTTCCGCGGCGACGGGGCGGGCTTCCGCGGCTGGACGGCGACCATCGCCCGGCACCGGGCGCTCGACCATCTGCGCAGACAGCGGGTACGTCCGAGACCGGCGGCGCTCGAACAGGACGTACTCGAACTGCCCGGCCCGCACAGCACCCACGACCAGGCGCTGGAGTCCCTCTCCACGGAGTACGCGCTCGGGCTGGTGCGGGGGCTGCCGCGGGACCAGGCCGAGGCCGTGCTGCTGCGGGTGGTCGTGGGGCTCGACGGGCCCGCCGCCGCACGGGTGTTGGGCAAGCGGCCGGGAGCGGTGCGTACGGCCGCCTATCGGGGGTTGAAGCGGCTGGCGCGCGAACTGGGCGTGACGGACGGCGTGAGGGAAAGGGACGGAGACGGACATGGCTGACCACGACACGGGCCCTCCGGGTCCCCCCGGTCCGGCCGGCCTCCCGGGCCTGCTGGGCGCGGCTCTCCGCGAGGGTGACGTGGACGGCGAGGCCGAACGGCGGGCGGTGGCTGCGTTCAGGGCGGCGCGGGACGCGGGGGTCCAGGCGGCGCCGACGCGGAGTCAGGACGACTGGCGGCCGAGGGGCAGTGGCGGCCTGTAAGGGTTCGCGCATCGTCGCAGGCCCGTGAGGGACACCGCGGAGACGGCCGGGGCCGCCACCCCCCACAGGAGAGGCCCCGGCCGTCGCGCTGTACGGGCCGCGCGGCGGCCCGTACTTTTTACAGCGCCGGGAGTGCGTTTTCTGTCACACCGGGGGTCCGAACCAAGTAGTTGCGTCTTGTACGGACATGGACGAGGAACAGTTTCAGGTCGTAACGTGCCTTTCGCGCCGGAGTGCGGACGCGACCAACACCATTCGAGGGACCACGTGCTGGGGGACGACGCGGAGCTGACCGCCGCGGTGCTTGCGGCGCAGGACGGGGACGAGACCGCGTTCCGGACTGTGTACCGCACGGTGCACCCACGGTTGCTCGGATACGTACGGACGCTGGTCGGCGATCCGGACGCCGAGGACGTCGCGTCCGAGGCCTGGCTGCAGATCGCCCGTGACCTGGACCGGTTCAGCGGGGACGCGGACCGGTTCCGCGGCTGGGCCGCCCGGATCGCCCGCAACCGCGCCCTGGACCACATACGGATGCGCGGCCGCCGCCCCGCGATAGGCGGCGACGAGACCGAACTCACCGGCCGCGCCGCCGAGTCCGACACCGCAGGCGAGGCCATCGAGGCCCTGGCCACCGACAACACCCTCTCCCTCATCGCCCAGCTGCCGCAGGACCAGGCCGAGGCCGTCGTCCTCCGCGTGGTGATGGGCCTCGACGCCAAGACCGTCGCGGAGACCCTCGGCAAGCGGCCCGGCGCCGTCCGCACGGCCGCGCACCGCGGGCTGAAACGGCTGGCGGAACTGCTCGGCGGCGACCCGGAATCGGCCGCGGCCCTCGACGCCCTGCCGCCCCAGCGAGACCCGCGCGACCGCGCGGTGACGTCCGCCACTGTGACGCATACGCGCGCGCGGACGCAGAAGGACATGTGATGGCCGACGAGCGCTCTGCTTTTCCGGGGGACACCCCTCGGACCCCCGGCCGATGGCTGGACCGTGAGACCGCCGAACTGCTGCTGCGCGGCGAGTCCCTGGAAGCCGTCGACCCGGCCGCCCGCGCCCAGGCCGAGCGGCTCGCCAGAACCCTCGGCGCGCTGTCCGTGGAACCCTCGCAGACCAAGGTCGAACTCCCGGGCGAGGAGGCCGCGTTGGCCGCCTTCAGGTCGGCGCGCACCGGCAACGATGTCGAGCGGGCCGCCCTCGTCCGGCGCGGCCGCGGGCCGTCCTCCGACGCCGGTCTCGTCCGGCTCGGGCGCCCCGCCACGACCGTCCCGGGCCCGCGCTGGGGAAGACCCGTACGGGTCGCCCTGACCGCCGCGCTCGCCGTCGGCATGCTCGGCGGGGTCGCGGCCGCCGTCGGCACCGGAGCCCTGCCGACGCCGTTCTACGACGACCCGACGCCCGCCTCCTCCATCTCCGCCGCCGTGACACCGTCCGACCGCACGCTCGTCTCGCCCTCGCCGAGCGGCACCGGCGGCCCGGGCACGCCCACGACGGGCGGCGGTTCCGACGACTCCTCCGGCGAGGCCGCCGGCAGCGGCACCGGCCCCACGGCCACGGCCGGTACCGGTGACGGCAAGTCCTTCGGCTCCGGCGGCTGGTGGAAAGGCGTCACCTCGTCCTGCCGTGCCGTGCGCGACGGCAAGCCCCTGGCCCCCGGCCGCAAGCGCACCCTGGAGGGCGCGGCGGGCGGTACCTCCCACGTGTGGACGTACTGCAAGGGCCTCCTCCAGCACACCGGCACCGACACGGACGACAAGAACGCCGGCGGCAAGGGCAACGGCAACAGCGCCGGCAGCGGTAACAGCAACGGGCAGAACGCCGGCGGTCAGGGCGGCGACCAGAACGGTTCGGACGAGCAGACCGGCGGCCAGGGCGGCGGCAACGACGGGCACATAGCCCCGATCGCACCGGGCGGCGGCAGCGGCGGTGGCGGTAACGGCGGCAGCAGCAACGGCGGTTATCAGAACAACGGCGCCGCCACCTCCGGTCCCTCGGTCTTCACCCCGCTCGCCCGGCACCAGCCGTCGCCCGCCCCGGCCCCGTCGCACACCACCGACACCCGGCAGACCCCGTCGCCGAGCCCGACGTACAGCGTGCTCTGAACCGATCGCACGTCGCTGACCTGCGATTTCGTGGCTCGTGGAAATTTCTTCGCGGCGGGTGTGACATTTTCGGCCGTCGTGGCGCAGTACTGAGTGAGCCGACTGGTCATCGGCCATCGCACAGAGCCGGGGTTCCCCCCGTACCTACGGCTCGTGCACCCGGCGCGGGTGGGACACGTTCCCCCGGTCCCGCCCGCGCCTCATACCCCTACTGGTAGACGACGACCTTGTCGCCGGTCCGCACCTGGGCGAAGAGACTCGCGATCGCCGCCTCGTCCCGTACGTTGACGCAGCCGTGCGAGCCGCCCGCGTAACCCCGCATCGAGAAGTCGTACGAGTAGTGCACCGCCTGGCCGCCGCTGAAGAACATCGCGTACGGCATGGGGGAGTGGTAGAGCGTGGACACCCAGTTGCGGGCCTTCCAGTAGACCTGGAACACACCGTCGCGGGTCGGGGTGAGCTCCGCGCCGAACCGTACCGACATCGTCGACACCGTCCGTCCGTCGATCATCCAGCGCAGGGTCCGGCTCGTCTTGTCGATGCACAGCACCCGGCCGGTGAGACAGCGCGGGTCGGGTGCGCCGGCCGGCTGGCCGCCCATCAGGTACAGGTCCCACTTGCCCGGCTCGTGCGTCATCTTCAGCAGCCGCTGCCAGGTGACGGTGTCGGTCCGGCCCGTCTTCGGCAGTCCGCGCTTGCCCTGGAAACCCGCGACGGCCTGCTCGGTGAGGTCGTCGTAGGTCCCGGTCGGCCCGTCGAAGAGCCAGTCGACCTGCCGTAGCCGCGCCTGCAGTTCGCGCACGTCGCCGCCGCTGTCGCCGCGCGACCACAGGACGTTCGCGGCGCGGACGGTGCTCGGGGAGGCGGCGGGCTTGCTGTCGCCGGTGCCGGTGCCGCTGTCCGGAAGCTGGATACGGACGGGCAGATGGTGCCCGCCGTCCGCGTCGGTGCCCTGCACCGTGCAGCCGCACACCGCCGCCAGTGCGGACAGGGCCGCCGCGGCGGCGATCGCTCGCGCCCTACCCGAAGTACGCCTCCCCATACCCGTAGTACGCATCGCGGACCCCCGTCGTCTCACCGGCCTCGTACCCCCGACACGTACCCCCGGACGACAGGCCGCGAACGGCGTCCGGCGCATGCGACACTCGTTCTCATGCTCGGTGTCATAGACCTCCCCACCTACCTGGCCGGCCTCGTCCTGATCGTTCTGCTGCCCGGGCCCAACTCGCTGTACGTCCTCTCGGTCGCCGCCCGGCGCGGGATTCGGGCCGGGTACACGGCCGCCGCCGGTGTCTGGTGCGGGGACACCGTGCTGATGACGCTCTCCGCGGCCGGGGTCGCCTCGCTGTTGGAGGCCAACGCCGTGCTGTTCGGGATCGTGAAGTACGCGGGGGCCGGGTATCTGACCTGGCTGGCGTTCGGGATGCTGCGGGCCGCGTGGGCGATGTGGCGCAGCCGCAAGGAGCGGGCGGCCATGGAGGCGGCGCCCGCCGAGGAGGCGGCCGAGGAGCGGCCCTACCGCCGTGCCTTCGTCGTGAGCCTCTTCAACCCGAAGGCGATCCTGTTCTTCGTCGCCTTCTTCGTGCAGTTCGTCGACCCGGGGTACGCCTACCCCGCCCTGTCGTTCGTCGTGCTCGGCGCCTTCGCGCAGCTGGCGAGCTTCCTCTACCTCAGTGCCCTGATCTTCAGCGGGACCCGGCTGGCGACGGCCTTCCGCCGCCGCAGGCGGCTCGCGGCTGGGGCCACCTCGGCGGCGGGGGCGCTCTTCCTGGGCTTCGCGGTGAAGCTCTCACTGGCCAGTTCCGTGTAACTAGACGCTCAGGCCGAAGCGTTCCGCGTACTCCGCCAGGCCGTCGTCCGTCTCGCCCGCCCAGCCGACGTAGCCGTCGGGGCGGACCAGGAAGAGGCCCGTGCCGTACGTCTCGGCCGCCGGGCCCGCTACGACGCGTACGGCGTCGCCGTCACCGGTCGCCGGTGCCTTCGTGCCCAGTGCGAGCAGGGTCCAGTGCGGGCCCCGGAAGGCGTCGAGGAGGCGGACGCCCGCGACGGTCCGGTTCGGGGCGCGGTCGCCGGCCCGTAGCCCGTCCGAGGCCGCCCGGGTCTCCGCCGTGAGGCTCGACTCCCGGTAGCCGATGCCCAGTTGGCGGGTCGCTTCGCCGCGGCGGGCCTCGCCCCGGTGGACCTTGGTGGACAGGCCGAGCATCTCGGCTGCGTTGGGGCGCCGCTCCTCCTCGTAGGTGTCGAGCAGGCTCGCGGGAGCCTCGCCGCGCAGGACCGCGCCCAGCTTCCAGCCCAGGTTGTAGGCGTCCTGGACGCTGGTGTTGAGGCCCTGGCCGCCGGCCGGCGAGTGGACGTGCGCCGCGTCCCCGGCGAGGAAGACCCGGCCCTGCTGGAAGCTGTCCGCGAGGGCGGCCCGGGGTCGGAAGTCCGAGGCCCAGCGGAGCTCGGTGATGTCCTCGGGGGCGACGTGCGAGCGGGCGGCGACGATCTTCCGTACGCCGTCGAGGGAGAGGTCGGGCGTGCTGTCGTCCAGGAGTTGGGCGACCACCTGGAAGTCCTCGGTCCCGGCCAGCGGGCAGATCGCCAGGAAGCCCTCGTCGCCCCGCGGCGGGAAGATGTGCCAGTTGTCGCGGTCCAGGCCGGTGATGCGGGTGTCCGCCACCAGGATCGGGTTCGGGTCGACGGTCTCGCCGGTCATGCCGATGCCGAGCCCGCGCCGGATCACCGAGCGACCGCCGTCCGCGGCCACCGCGTACCGGGCGCGGACAGGGGCGCCGGACGTGAACTCGACCGTCACACCGTCCTCGTCCTGGGTGAGCCCGGTGACCTCGCGGCCGAAGGACACTCGGCCGCCCAGCTCGTCGAGCCGGGCCCGGAGGATCTCCTGGGTGCGCCACTGCGGCACCATCCACGGGGCGCCGTACGGCGAGTCCTCGTTCGTCTCGGCCGGGTCGAACATCTGCTGCTCGGCGACCCGCTCACCGTCCTGCCAGACCATTCCGACCGGGTAGTCGCCGCCCGCCGCGAGGATCGCGTCCAGGACACCGAGGTCGTCGAAGACCTCCATCGTGCGCGGCTGGATGCCCTTGCCGCGGGAGCCGGGGGACAGGTCCGCGCCGCGCTCCACGACCAACGCGTCCACCCCGCGCCGGGCGAGGTCGACGCCGAGGGCGAGTCCGGTGGGGCCGGCGCCCACGATCAGTACGTCCACGTGATCGGTCATGATCCAGTCTCCTTAACGCTGTTAAGTGCCATCGATTCCGAGGGTGGCCTTAACGGTGTTAAGTTGTCAAGCGTGAGTACGGAACGACGCATCCCCCTCGACCGCAAGCGCGTGGCGGACACGGCCCTGAAGCTGCTGAACGAAGTCGGCCTCGACGGGCTGACCCTGCGCGCCATCGCCAAGGAGCTGGACGTCAAGGCGCCCGCCCTGTACTGGCACTTCAAGGACAAACAGGCGCTGCTCGACGAGATGGCGACGGAGATGTACCGGCGGATGGTCGCCGACGCCCCGCTCGCCCCCGAGGACACCTGGCAGGAGCGGCTGCTGAAGTCCAACCGCGGACTGCGGGACGCGCTGCTCGGCTACCGCGACGGTGCCAAGGTCTTCAGCGGCTCACGTTTCACCGGCACGCTGCACGCCGTGGCGATGGAGAACACCCTGCGCCTGTTCACCGAGGCCGGCTTCACCCTCGCCCAGGCGGTCCGCGCGACCTCGACGTCGTACCTCTTCACGATCGGTTTCGTCAGCGAGGAGCAGGGTGTCCAGCCGCTGCCGGACGAGCGCCGCGAGGGCTACGACGTACACGAACGCGCCCGCCTGATGGCCGACTTCCCTCTGTCGGCCGCGGCGGGCGCGGAGATCTTCGAGGACTACGGCCGGCATTTCGAGGAAGGGCTGGCCGTAGTCGTGGCGGGCGTGGAGGTGTGGTCGGGGGTCAGCTGAGGTCAGTCGTGGGTGCCCCACCAGATGAAGGTGTCGCTGTCGATCCCCGACTGGGGGTAGTCGGTGGCGTAGACCGCGTTCTGGACGGTGCTCGTCCTCAGGTGCTCCTCGAATTCCAGGCCGAGGAGGCCGACGATGAACCCGGTGGCGCCGTTGTACGACCACAACTGGCCGAGGGAGCCGGTGCAGGAGCTCATCCAGACGGCGTTGGTGTCGGTGTTGTTGTCGGTCATCAGGCAGGTGCCGGTCTCGCGGTTTCTGAGTTCCTGGTAGGTGCCGGTACCGACGAAGTCCCACTGCTGACGGTTGCTCCCGACACACGACGTGGCGAACGCCGTGCCGGTGTCACCGGCCGTCAGACACGTGCCGTACCTGGCGTTCTGGAACTGCCAGTACGTCGGCGCCGCCTGCGCGGTCGCCGGGAACATCAGCCCGGCGCTCGCGGCGAGTGCGCCCACGGCGCTGACTGCGGCAAGACGGAGTTTCTTCACTGCAACCTCTTTCGGAGAGTTGGAAGTGGAGCGGTCGTCCTGATCAACAGCCTGCCGGGAAGGGGCAGTTGGGGCGTTGGCGCACAGAGCACACTCATGTGGCAATGCGTCCACGGGAACCGCGGGAGTGCTTGCGGAAGTCGCCCGGCGCCAGCCCGTACGCGGCGCGGAAGGCGCGCGCGAAGTCGGTGGCGCGGGCGAAGCCCCAGCGGGCCGCGACGGCGTGCACGGGGGTGTCGGCCTGGGCCGGGTCGGCGAGGTCGAAGCGGGCCCGCTCCAGGCGCCTGCGGCGGACGAACGCGGCGACGGTCTCGCTCTCGTCCTCGAAGAGCCGGTGCAGATAGCTGAGCGAGATGCCGTGCGCGGCGGCGATGCTCTGCGGGGTCAACTCCGGGTCGTCCAGGCGCTGTTGGATGAACGCCGTGATGCGCGGGGTCAGCGGCGCCCGGGGAGTCAGTGGCGGGCAGGGGGCCGGTTCCGCGGCGCGGGTCAGCAGGGCGGCGACCATGCTGCTCAGGACCGTGCCCAGCCGGGGTCCGTCGGCGGGGCGGTAGGCGCCGGTGTGTTCCGTGACCTGGGTGAGGAAACGGGCGAGCAGGGGTGCCATGAGGTCCCGGCCCGGGATGCGGTGGCCGAGCACCCGGTGGGCGCTGTCCCGGGGCAACGGCAGCAGGGCCTCCGGGATGACGGCGCCGACGGCCCTGATCGGGCCGGTGCGGATCTCGTGCGGGTGTGAGCCGTCGTCGCAGTAGAAGTCGCCCGCGCGCAGACGGGTTTCGCGCCGGCCGCAGGTGATCACCGCCTCCCCCTCAAGGAGGAGCGCGAGGCGAAAGTCCACGCCGGTCCTCTGTCTCGATCGAGGGTGACGTCGTAGTTCCAGCGGCTGGAAGGCCGCCGACCACACCGGCATCGCGCCGAGTCTGACAAGTCGTCCGGTCATGAACTCCCCCTGGGTGTGCGGTCATTCGGTACGGGTCTCGCGGTACTCCCGCGGCGGTACGCCGTAGGCCGTGCGGAACGCCCGGGTGAAGGCCGAGTGGTCCCGGAAGCCCCAGCGGGCGGCGATGCGGTGCACCGGGGTCTCCCGCAGGCGCCGGTCGGCGAGGTCGCGGCGGGCCCGTTCCAGGCGGCCGCGGCGGATCAGCTCGGTGACCGTGGTCTCGCGGGTCCGGAAGAGCCGGTGCAGATAGCTGACGGAGATGTGGTGGGCGGCGGCGACCGTGCGCGGGGTCAGCTCGGGGTCGGCCACGTGCTCCAGGACGTAGGCCTCGATCCGCCCGGCCAGCTCGCAGTCGCGGGGTTCGGGCGGCGGGCCGAGCGTGCCGTCGAGGTGGTGGGTGAGGGTCGCGGCCAGCAGGTCCAGGGCGACCGCGCTCACCCGGGTCTCGTCGGCGGCCGGGTAGGCGCACACCTCGGCGGCCAGGTCGGTGAGGAAGTGGGTGAGCAGTGCGCCCAGTCCTTCCTGGGCGGGTAATCGGGTCCCGAGCAGGCGGTCGGCGCGGCGGGCCGGGAGCGGCAGCAGTGTCCAGGGGACGTGGACCCGCAGAAGGGTGGTCGGCTCCGGGCCCGTGATCCGCAGGCGGAGGGGGCGGGAGCTGTCGTAGAAGGTGAAGTCCTGGCCGCGCAGGAGGGCCTCGTGGCCCGTCTGGGAGACCGTGAGGGTGCCCCGTAGGGGGAAGACCACCGCGCACACGGCGGGGTCGGAGCGGTGGATCAGGCGGGTCGTGCGGCGGAGCACGGACGGGGAGCAGGCCAGCTCCAGGATGTGGACCGGGCCGAGGTCGCGCGCGCGGGCCGTGGCCCGGAACCGTTCCGGTGCCGTGCTCGTCACGCGCATCGGGGGGTCGCGGGTGTGCAGGAAATCGTCGAAGGCGGCCAGTCGTTCGGCCGGTGGCAGGGCTTCGCTCCGGAACACCGTTCTGATCACGCGACCCCCCGGATCGATCAGCCGTTCATTTCGAACGTTGGATCGTCGAGCAGGCGTTCGGGATGTGCCTTTGAGCGGCTATTTGTAAATGGAGGGCGGCCCGTAACTTCACGTTCACCTGTTGGCCCCGGCAGGGTTGATATCCGGGCTCGAACATCTCCTACGGTCACAAGAATCCGCCCCGGAGAGAGCCCAGGTGTACGCGTGACCAACCGCCCCCCAACACTGTCCGTGATCGTCCCTTGCTACAACATCGAGGCCTATGTCCCGGAAACGGTGACCAGCCTGATCAACAATGCGCGGGACGAGTTCGAGTTCCTGTTCGTCGAGGACCGCTCGACCAAGGACAAGACCTATGAGGCTCTCCTGGAGCTGACGAAGCGGCTGCCGAACAGCAGGGTCATCCGGCACGAGAAGAACGGCGGTCTGGCCACCGCCCGCAACACCGGGATCGACGAGGCCGAAGGCCGCTACCTCACGTTCCTCGACGGCGACGACTGGCTCGCGCCCGGCTACCTGGCCGACCTCGTCGACGTCATCGAGCGCTTCGACGTCGACTTCGTGCGCACCGACCACGTCACCGTCACCGGCGTCGAGCGCGCCATCCAGCGCTCCCCGGAGGGTCGCCGGCACACCCCGCTCGACCCGCGCAGCTCGATCCTCCCCGTCGACGACACGACGATGGTCGACTACCCGTACGCCTGGGCCGGCATCTACCACCGCCGCCTCCTCGACCGGGGCCTGCTGCGCTTTCACGACGGCCTGCGCACCGCCGAGGACCGCCCCTGGATCTGGGAACTGCACCGCAAGGCGGAGTCCTACGTCGCCGCCAGCCTGCGCGGGGTCTTCTACCGCCGGGGCCTGGCCGGTTCGCTGACCCAGATCGGCGACGTCCGCCAGCTGGACTTCTTCCGCTCCTTCGACCTGGTCCTCGCCGAACTCGCCGACGACCCCGAAGCTGCGAAACTGAGGAAGAAGGCGCTGCGCAACTACTGCGTCGTCATCGCCCACCAGCTCCTGGACCGGGGCCGCTTCGAGCGCAGCGTGCACGCCAAGCTGCGGCAGATGTCCGCCGAGGCGCTCGGCCGGATGACGGAGACCGAACTCAACGAAGCACTCGTCGGCATGGGCGAGGAACGCGTGCACACGCTGCGGCGCATCCGCGGTGGCATGAAGGGAGTCGCGGCATGAGCGGCACGACACAGATCTTCTTCTCGGCCACGCAGTACGCCGCCGCGACCGTCACCGCCGCGATCCGCGCCGGCTTCTTCGGCCCGCGCACGGCCCACCGCCGCATCCTGGTCGTCAGCAACACGGCCGCCGTGCCCGAGGTCGGCACCCCGCTGGACCGGATGCCCGGCTTCGAGAAGCTGCGCCCCGAGTTCGACGAGGTCCGCTCGTGGAACGAGTTCATCTCCCCCTTCCACCCGGCCGGTTGGTCCCCGCGCGCCCAGGACGCCGCCCTGTGGGAGAAGGCCGTACGGCTGGCCTGGAACCTCGGTGACGAGGACGTGGAGATCGCCTGCGAGTCCATCCAGGCCAACCCGTCCCGCGCGGTCGCCGACATCTTCGCCGACAGCCCGGTGCACGTGTACGCGGACGGCCTGATGAGCTACGGCCCCACCCGCAACCGCATCCCGCACAACCTGAACAGCCGCATCGCGCGCGTGCTGCACCTCGACCTGATACCCGGGCTGCGGCCGATGCTGCTGTCCGAGTACGGGGTCGAGCCGCAGCCCGTCCCGAACGAGGCGATCGTCGACGTCCTCGCCCAGATCGGCGAGGAGGGCGCCGCGATCCTCGCCGACAAGCTGCCCCAGGAGAACCGGCCCACGGCCGTGATGCTCGGCCAGTACCTCTCCGCCATCGACCTGATCACCCAGGACGAGGAGGAGCAGCTGCACGTCCGCATGTTGCGCGCCGCGGCGAAGGCGGGCCACCAGGACGTCCTGTTCAAGCCCCACCCCAGCGCACCCGCCGTCTACAGCACGTCACTTGAGCAGACCGCCGACCAACTCGGCGTCCGCCTCACGGTGTTGCGCGAGCCGGTCCTCGCGGAGACGGTCTTCGCCTACCTCCGCCCGCAGTTGGTCATCGGCTGCTTCTCCACGGCCCTGATGACGGCCGCCGCCCTCTACGACATCCCCGTCGCCCGCGTCGGCACCGGACTGCTCCTCGAACGCATCACGCCGTACGAGAACAGCAACCGCATCCCGCTCACCGTCATCGACGCGATCCTGCCGGACGCCGAGAAGGACAAGGTCGGCCAGCCCCTCGAACTGGGCGCTCTGGCCGAGCAGTTGGCGCCGCTGGTGCGGGCCGTCGGCTACTGCATGCAGGCCCTGAAGCACCACGCGATGCGCGACGAGGTGTCGGCCTGGCTCGCCGTCCACCTCGACGAGTACCCGCAGTACTTCAAGAAGCGCCGCCTGACGAGCCTGCGCCTGCCCGGTGGCAGCGCCGTGCGCGCGGAGTCGCTGCGCAGGAACCCGACCGTACGGCGCGTGGTGCGCCGTATCCGGGCCGCGCAGGCCTGAGACGCACACGGGAAGGGCCCCTCGACCGGCGTCGGTCGAGGGGCCCTTCCCGTTGTTCGGTGCGGCTACTTGCCGAGCCTCGCCGCCAGTTGCTTCGACTGGAGCGACATCGTGCGCTTCAGCCGTGGCCCGAACGGCTTCTCGACGAAGCGGTGCATCAGATACGCCAGGCACAGCAGCCCCGGCACGGTCAGCGCGAGCGTCTCGTACGGGCCGAGGCCGAAGCCCCGGTGCAGGATGCGGATCGCGAACCAGCCCAGGTGCTCGTGGATCAGGTAGAACGGGTACGTCAGCGCGCCGGCCAGCGTCAGCCAGCTCCAGTTCGCCCAGCTCGTCCAGCCCAGCGCCACCGCCGCCACCGCCGCGAAGGCGACGAAGACGATCGCCTGGATGACATGCGGGTTGCGATGGAAGTCGCCGGTCATGCCCGGGTGCCACAGTGCCGTCACCGAGTAGCGCTGACCCAGCAGGAAGGACATCCCCACGATGCCCCACAGAAGCAGGTCGCTGCCGTAGCGGTAGATCAGGTAGAAGGCGAGGCCGCCGATGAAGTACGGCGCGTGGTCGCGCATCACCAGCTCGGTCGTCAGCGGGTTGTCGGCGACCCGGGCGAAGCAGCCGGCCATCGTCCACAGGATGCAGAAGGTCACCACCCGGCGGTAGGTGACGCCCTTCCAGATCACGAACAGCGCGAAGAACAGGTAGAACCGCATCTCCACCCAGAGCGTCCAGTCGACGCCGATGACGCGGGGCACGCCCATCGGCTGCTGGAGCATGGTGAAGTTGACGAGGAACTCGTCCGAGCGCAGCGGCTTGACGACCACCGGCATCAGCACCGACGCGGTGCCCACCAGGATCAGGGCCACCCAGTACGCCGGGTAGAGGCGGGCGATGCGGGAGCGGAAGAACTCGCCCATCGACTTGCCCCAGCTGCTCATGCAGATCACGAAGCCGCTGATGAGGAAGAAGAACTGCACGCCGAGCGAGCCGTAGGTCCCCGCCTCGGACAGGGTCGGGAACATCTTCCCGGGGGACTGGTGCCAGGAGGAGGCCACCTCACCGTTCTTGCCGGTGAAGTGGTACAGGCACACCATCAGCGCGGCCAGCAGCCGCAGTCCGTCCAGGGCGCGCAGCCGGTTCTCCCGGGGCGGGCGGGGCGGGGCGACGGGTGGCTGCTCCGGGTCCTGCCCAGGGTCCTGGCCCCGCAGGGTGGGTGCCAGGGCCTGGTCAACCGCGTTCATCCTGGGCCTTTCTCGCCGACGTCGAATGGCTGTTCCGCAGGGGAACGATGTGACGCTACGAACGTTCGACGGATGAGAGGCAATTCACCGGCGACACACAGGGGTCTCCTACATGTCGCCCGGATGAACAATTTGAATGGACGCTAACGTCCGGACAAAGCACGGGCGCGACGCGCGATGCGCCGGACCGTCTGATTCCGCGGAATGAACGACAGTTGCGCCGGTACGGCTCCGGGCAGCGCCAACGCGGTCAGGCGCCGGCGTTTGAAGTACCGCCAGGTGTGCGGGTTCAGGTGCGCCGAGAGGTAGCGCTCGGCGTCCGCGCGCAGCCGCGGGTAGATCTTGGGCTGCATCGCGAAGCCCACCGCCTTGAGCAGCCCGGCCAGTGCGTCCACGCGCTCCGCCGACGGCATCCGCCAGTCCGTCACCGCCTTCTTGTCGGCGAGGTCGGGCAGCACGTCGTCCACGATGGTCAGCGGCACCCGGTTGCTGTTCTGGTAGGGCGCGAGCCGGGCCAGCAGGGTGTCCGTGCCGACCCGCGCGACCGGGATGTCGTACAGGCCGGCCGCGGTGAACAGCGCGGTGGAGAAGCAGCCGACGACCAGCGCGGGCCGCATCCGCTGGAAGGCGACCTCGGCGAGCACCGGCCGGTCCAGCAGGGTGAGATGAGCACCCAGCTTCTTCGCCTCGTCCTCCAGGAGCCGCGACCAGCGGGAGGGGGCCACCGGGTGCGGCTTGAACACCAGCTCGCGATGACCGAGGGCCACGGCGCCGCGCACCATGCGCAGATGCAGCTCCTCCTCCTGCTGGTCGGTGAGGATGCCGAGCGCGGCGAGGTACTGGCCGAGCAGCAGGGCCGGTTGACCCTTCACGGCGGGCAACTCGCTCTCGGACTCGGCGAGTTCGCCAAGTACCTTGAGGAAGGCCTCCGTTGGCACCAGCTCCGGCGGGACGCCGAACTCGGTGAGCAGCAGCGGGGTGAGGCCCGGGACGAGATCGAGGTGCAGCAGCCGCTCGATGCGGGTGCCGACCAACGGGTCGATCTTGTCGCGCGTGGGGCCGTAACTTATGAGGCCGTCCGCGTAGACGTCGACCGGGGCGCCGGTGAACAGCTGGCACAGCGCGAGCGACGGATTGACCTGGACGGACTCCACGGCGAGCCGGATCTCGTCGTCGCCCAGCTTCCACAGCAGCCGTACGTACCGCTCCCACATCGGGACGTCGTCGCCCCGCGGGCTCCAACCGCTCGGGTGGAAGGGGGAGATGGTCTCGTTCCACGACAGCACGTCGTCGAAGCGGTCCCGGAGCCGGTCGAAGCCCGGCATGGTGTCCACCGACGGGGTGGTCTCCGGGTTCGCCGCGTTGTTGGTGATCAGCAGCAGCCTGCGGTCGGCCTCGCCGAGGAGCCCGGCGTCCAGTGCGGCGGCCAGGGTCGCGGCGCCGTACAGGGTCGACGCGCACAGGATCTGGGTGGTGCGGGGCATCAGGCGGCCACCGTCCGGGCCGAGGTGGGACGGCGGCGCAGGCGCCGCAGCCGGCTCGCGCGCTGGGGGTCCATCGAGTCCATTACCTCCGCCAGAACATCCTGCGGCATGCGCTTCAGCGCGGCAGAACTCAGTGAACGCAGTTTTCGAGCCACGGCGGGTTCGAACCTCTCGATCGATCCGAGATGATGAGCCATGATCGCGCAATAGGTGCGCACCGCTTTGGGCAGCAGTTTATCGGCGTCGCGGTCAGCCGCCGTCTCCTCGATTACCTGGTCGAACGCACGAATGAAATCGAGCTGCCGGACATCCCCGATCTGGGTCAGCGACGAGGCGACCCCGCGCCGGTAGAACACCCCGAGCAGCCCCACCGTGGCGAAGGACTCCGCCTCCCGGTGCAGCTTCCAGATCCACGGCCGGTCCTCGGCCGTGCGCAGCCCGTCGGTGAAGTGCAGCAGGCCCCGGTCGACCAGTCTGCGGTGGTAGATGCCCGCCCAGGCGTAGGCGTAGTCCACGGACGTGGAGCGGTCGGCGGGCAGGATCGCGTCCCGCGGGTTCATCACCACACCCCGCCGGCCCTGCGGCACCCGGGCGATCGAGCGGGCCTTGGCCGTGCACACCACGTGGTCGGTGCGCACGAAGTCGCAGCCGAGTTCCTCGATGGCGGCCAGCAGGCGCGGGAAGTAGTCCGGGGCGAGCCAGTCGTCGCCGTCCAGAAACGTCAGATACTCGCCACGTGCCTTGTCGATGCCGGTGTTGCGGGCGGTCGCCAGCCCTCCGTTCTTCTTGTGTCTGACATGCACGACGCCTGGCAGCTCCCGCTCCGCGCGCGCGAGAATGTCAGGGGTCTCGTCGGTCGAACAGTCGTCGACGAAGATGAATTCGAAGTCCTCCCGTGTGTTCGCACGCAGGCTCTTCAGGGTGTCGGGCGCGTATTGCTGCACGTTGTAGAACGGCACGATGACGGAGAGCTTGACCACCCGCATGACGTTAGAGGGCGCTCCGTCATCGGTCTTTACCATTGGTTTGATGTCGGGTGAACGCCACGTGGCGAACCTGTGAACCAGGAATTTTTACCGCACTACCACGCCCTGATTCGCCATTCAGCGGTGTGCTGTTAACCCTTTGTTGCCTTCGGGTTGGGCCGATCAACGGAATGGCTTCCTAGCGTCTTCGGTGTGCCAGCAAGTGCAACGCAGACCCTGCGAGTAGCCGTCCTCGCGGATTCCGACACCCGGTGGAAATGGGGTTCGCTCACCGCGAACCGCATTGCTCCGCCTAATTCGGACATCTCTTTGGACGGGTACCTCCTGCGGGGTCGTGCCACCCCAACAGCCCGCCAGCTGAAGGAAGTCGGCGTCACCGCCGACTCCCTCCGCGAGGTGACCGCCGTCGAATTCCTGCGCGCCATGGAGAAGGAGTCCTACGACATCCTCGTGCTCTCCCTCGTCGGCGGCGGGGTCCAGGCGATGCTGCACGGTCTGGCCCGCGCCTGGGACGGACGCACCGAGCGCCCCGTGGTCGTCACCGGCTATGTCGGCGTCGTCTACGAGAAGCTCACCGACGGTCTGCTGCTGCGGCACGGCGCGGACCTCGTCCTCGCCAACTCCCGCCAGGACGCGGACCGTTTCAAGGCGGTCTACGACGGGGTCGGCGCCGACTCCTCGGCGGTCACCGAGGTCGCCCTGCCGTTCCTCGGCGGGGACGCCTACCAGGGGGAGCGCGACCCGTACACGGTCGTCTTCGCCGTGCAGCCCTCGGTGCCCGACAACCGCCGGGACCGCGACTACCTGCTCAACAGGGCGATCCAGCACGCCCGTTTCCACCCCAACCGCGAGGTCCTCCTCAAGCTCCGCTCCAAGCCGGGCGAACACACCACGCACATCGAGGAGTTGCCCTACCAGAAGCTGGTCCAGGGCAAGGACCTCCCCGCCAACTTCAGCCTGGTGTACGGGCACATGGGCGACGTGCTCGACCGCACCGACCTCCTGGTGACCATCAGTTCGACGGCCGCCCTGGAGTCCCTGCACCGCCGTATCCCCACCGTCGTGCTGACCGACCTCGGCATCCGCGAAGGACTCGGCAACCACCACTTCGTGGGCTCCGGGTGCCTCGCCTCCTGGGACCAGCTCGACGCCGGGTACAAGCCGGCGCCGGACGCGGAGTGGGTGGCGCGGCAGGGTGTCATGGCTGGGGGTCCCCCCTCTGGGGGAGGATCGTACGAGACGGCCTTCGACGCGGCACGGGAGCGGATCACCAAGCTCCTGGCCGGCGACGAAATGGCCCCCCTGAACCCGTACTACACGCCCGAGACCGCCCCCGGCTATCTGCCCGGCATCCTCGCCCGCCACCACCTCGGCCCCGACGGCACCCCGCTGCCCGGCGCCCCCGCAGCGGACAAGGCGCCGGGCCCCGTCCGGCAGATCGTCCGCCGGGCCGCGCGCGGCGCCTACCGCCACGGCGTGCAGCGCGTGGCGCCCGTCATCCGCCGGATGGGGGAGCTGTGACCGCCGAGTCTTCCGCTCAAGGAGTAGAGCCCATGTCCAACTCGCAAGCGGGCCAAGGCGCTTCGATGCGCCGGGTGCTCGCGGTGATCCCCGCGCGCGGCGGCTCCAAGGGCGTCCCCGCCAAGAACCTCGCCCCCGTCGGCGGAGTGCCGCTGGTGGCCCGCGCCGTGCGCGAGTGCCGGGCGTCGCGACTGGTCACGGACGTGGTCGTCTCCACCGACGACCAGGCCATCGCCGCCGCCGCCCGCCAGGCCGGTGCCGAGGTCGTGCTGCGCCCCGCCGCCATCGCCGGTGACACCGCGACCTCCGAGGCCGCCGTCCTGCACGCCATGGACGCCCACGAGGCGCTGCACGGCTCCGCGGTCGACGTCGTCCTGCTGGTCCAGTGCACCAGCCCCTTCATCGTCCGCGAGGACGTCGACGGCATCGTCAACGCGATCGTCGCGAACGGCGCCGACACCGCGCACACCGTCGCCCCCTTCCACGGCTTCGTGTGGCGCGACGCCGACGACGAGGCCACGGCGGTCGTCGAACCCGCCCGCAGCGAAGAGGTCGGTGGCGCCACGAAGGTCGCCAACTCGACGGTGGCCAGCGGCGGTTACGGCGTCAACCACGACAAGTCGTTCCGCCCGCGCCGCCAGGACCGCCCCCAGGACTTCCTGGAGACCGGCGCCGTCTACGGCATGGACGCGGTCGGCTTCCGCAAGGTCGGCCACCGCTTCTTCGGCCGCACGGAACTCGTACGGACCGACCCCGCCCGCGTGTTGGAGATCGACGACCCCCACGAGCTGGCCAGGGCAAGGGCGTTGGCCCCGCTGTTCGACGCGGACCGCCCCGGCTCGCTCCCGACCGCCGACGACATCGACGCGGTCGTACTCGACTTCGACGGCACCCAGACCGACGACAGGGTGCTGATCGATTCCGACGGACGGGAGTTCGTCTCCGTGCACCGCGGAGACGGACTCGGCATCGCGGCGCTGCGCAAGAGCGGCCTGAAGATGCTCATCCTGTCCTCGGAGCAGAACCCGGTCGTCGCCGCCCGGGCCCGGAAGCTCCAACTCCCGGTCCTGCACGGCATCGACCGGAAGGACCTCGCACTCAAGCAGTGGTGCGAGGAGCAGGGCATCGCGCCGGAGCGCGTGCTCTACGTCGGCAACGACGTCAACGACCTCCCGTGCTTCGCCCTCGTGGGCTGGCCCGTGGCGGTCGCGAGCGCCCACGACGTCGTACGCGGCGCCGCACGAGCGGTCACCACCGTGGCCGGTGGCGACGGCGCTGTCCGAGAGATCGCCAGCTGGATCCTCGGCCCCTCTCTCGATTCCCTCACCAAGTAAGGAAACCCGCTGTCATGAGCATCAACTCCCGTCTGCGCCAGTTCGGTTCGAAGACCGCAGGCCCCGGCCAGCCCGTCTACGTCGTGGGCGAGATCGGCATCAACCACAACGGTGAGCTGGAGAACGCCTTCAAGCTGATCGACGCCGCCGCCGAGGCAGGCTGCGACGCCGTCAAGTTCCAGAAGCGCACCCCGGAGATCTGCACCCCGCGCGACCAGTGGGACATCGAGCGCGACACCCCCTGGGGCCGCATGACCTACATCGACTACCGCCACCGCGTGGAGTTCGGTGAGGACGAGTACCGCCAGATCGACGAGTACGCCAAGTCGAAGAACATCGACTGGTTCGCCTCCCCGTGGGACACCGAGGCCGTCGCCTTCCTGGAGAAGTTCGACGTCCCGGCCCACAAGGTCGCCTCCGCGTCGCTGACCGACGACGAGCTCCTGCGCTCGCTGCGCGCCACGGGCCGTACGGTCATCCTCTCGACCGGCATGTCGACCCCGAAGCAGATCCGCCACGCGGTCGAGGTCCTCGGCAGCGACAACATCCTGATGTGCCACGCCACTTCGACCTACCCGGCGGTGGCCGAGGAGCTCAACCTCCGCGTCATCAACACCCTCCAGGCCGAGTACCCGAACGTCCCGATCGGCTACTCCGGTCACGAGACGGGCCTGCAGACCACCCTCGCCGCGGTCGCGCTCGGCGCCACCTTCGTCGAGCGTCACATCACCCTCGACCGCGCCATGTGGGGCTCGGACCAGGCCGCGTCGGTCGAGCCGCAGGGCCTGACCCGCCTCGTCCGCGACATCCGCACCATCGAGGCCTCCCTCGGCGACGGCGTCAAGAAGGTCTACGAGTCGGAGCTGGGCCCGATGAAGAAGCTGCGCCGCGTCAACGGCGTGGTCGCCGAGGCGGAGATCGCCGCGGCCGCGGGCGAGCCGGTCTCGGTCTGAGTCTGAGCCATTAAGCGCCACTTACGGTCACGGGACGGTCGTACGACAATGAGCCCCCACGCCGGCACCGCCGGCCTCACCCCCCACACTCTCGCGTTCGTGGAGAGTCCGGTACAGCTTCTGAACGTGCTGGAGTGGGCGCACCTCCGTGCGCCCAGGGCCGAGGCGGCAGCCGGCGGGGGGCTCACCCTCGTGGTCCTGTCGCCGACCGACCCGATGACCCGCGGCCAGCTGCGCCGCATGGCCGACCTCGCCCGCGACGAAGGCCACACCGTGCGCTGGGAGGAGGCGCGGGGCGGACCCCTGGCCCCCTTCCAGACGATCGGCGGCCTGACCCGGCTGCTGCGCAAGGCGGACCGGATCGTCATGGGAGACCCGTTCTCGCGCTACGTGCAACTGCTGCTGACCATCACCAAGGCACGCGAGCTGGTGGTGGTCGACGACGGCACCGCGACGATGGAGTTCGTCGCACAGCTCGCCAGCGGCGAACGCCTGGTGCGCTGGCACCGCAAGGGCGGCCGCCAGGGCCCCCGCGACCTGATCTTCGCCCCGGTCTCCTCGGCGGCCCGCCGCCGCCTGACCCCGAGCGCCCGCCGCACGGTGGAGATCTTCTCCTCCATGCCGATCGAGACGACCCCCGAGGGCGTCACGATCACCCCGAACGAATTCGCCTGGACCCGCGCCACGTTCGGCCCGCCCCGCATCACCAAGGGCGCGGACATGGTCGGAACGTCCTTGGTGGAAACGGGAGTTGTCGACAACGACCGCTACCTGGAGGCCGTAGCCGTCCTCGCCAAGACCCACGGCGCGACCCGCTACTTCGCCCACCGCCGCGAAAGCACGGAGAAACTCCACCGGTTGGCGGTGGAGACAGGCCTGGAGATCGTCCGCCCGGACCTCCCGCTGGAGCTGATCGCCAGGCGGGGTCCCATCGGCCGTACGATCCTCAGCTTCCCGTCGACGGTGGTGCATACGCTGCCGCTGGCGCTGGTCGGCACCGAGGTCCGGGTCGCGGTGTGCGACATCGACCCGGCGTGGCTGACGGAGAATGCCTCGCCTCGGGCGCAGGGGTTTTTGTCGGGGGTCACGGGGACGGCTCGGGATGTGCATCGGTTGTCGGCGGTGACGGCCGCGTAGGGCGGTCCGGGCGGGGGCGTCCTGTCACCCTCAAGGCGTGCAACCACAACCAGGAATCGCGCCTACGACCCCGCCCACCGCCGGCACCCTCTTCGCCGCCCTGTACGGCGAACTGACCCCGCACGCCTGGCACGACCCCGAGCACGACGTGTATCAGCTCTTCTACCAGCGGTCACTCGCGATGGGCTGGCTGGACGAGCACGCAGCGGGCGGTCCCGGGCTGTGGGCTATGAACGACGCGGGGTCCAGTCCTCCGCAGGCCGCGCCCGGTACGGGACGGGTCTCCTGGTTCCAGGTCGAGGCCGGTCCCGTGACAGCCGAACGGCCGCTCCCCGTACAGCAGTTCCTCCGCTGCGCCCAGGACGTGACGGCGCGGATCGGCACGGTGCGGCTCTCCGCGGTGCAGGTGCTGCTGCCGGTGCGGGGGATCGATCCGGCGGCGCGGCCGGCCTACGCGGCCGTACCGTCGATGCTGACCGTCGCCTGGTTCGGTGAGCGCGATCCGGCGGCCAGGACCCCGGTGGACGTCCGGATCGGCAGTGGCCGGGATCCGTTGATCCCGGCCGTCGCGCGTCAACTCGCCCTGGGCCTTCGGGACTTGGAGCAGGACGTGTTCATGTGCGGGGATGACGAGGTCACCGTGCACGGCATGACACTGAGCGGTGAACTCGCCGAGTGGTCCTGCGACGCGGTCGGCTGGCTGGCCGCTACCGTCGCCGACTGTGCCGCCCGGCTCGGGGTGCGTTCACCGCTGCCGCTCACCGTCACATCTCAGTCCGCCGCCGGGGGCTTGTAGGCCAGGATGAAGGCCCGCGGCCGCTTCTCCTCGTCCTGGGGCTTGCGGAGGACCTCGGCGTACAGGGGCAGGCCCGCCTGGGTGAGGAACGAGGCGACCGTGGCCGGAGTGCGGAAGTAGTAGTCCAGCGAGATGTCCTGGCCGTAGCGCTCCGAGAGGTGCAGGTGTTCGTCGTCGGCGGCCTGGAAACCGAGCAGGACGTGGCCGCCCGGCCGCAGCGCCCGGTGGAACTCCGCGAAGACGCCGGGCAGGCGGTCGTCCGGGATGTGGATCGTGGAGTAGAGCGCCACGACACCGCCCAGCGTTCCGTCCGGTACGTCCAGGGACGTCATCGAGCCCACCTCGAACCGGAGTTGGGGATGCGCCTCGCGGGCCAGCGCCACCATGCGAGGCGAGATGTCGATGCCGAAGGCCGGGAGGCCGAGGGCGTTCAGGCGCGCCGTCACGTATCCGGGGCCGCTGCCCACGTCGGCCACCGGCGCCTCGCCCGCCGTACCGACCAGGTCGGCGAAGGCGGTCAGCAGTGAGCGGTCGAGGGGGCTCTCGACGAGGCTGTCGGGATGCTCGGCGCTGTACGCCGGCGCGATCGCGTCGTAGGAGGAGCGGGTGGCCTCTATGAAGTCCGCGGTCACGTCCGCGTTCGGGTCGGTCACGTCGGCGGACCCTACCAAGGGGGCGCGGGTCCGGAGCAAGGGGATGCGGGAGCGGGGAATCTCACGCTGCGTAGCGGTGTTTGCACTGTTGTGCGGCAGTACGGATTCCGAGATGCGGACGGGTCGAGCTGGGCTCTGGTGAGGCGTGGTATCCCAGAAGAAGCGGGGAGTTTACCCATCCCCAAAGACAGCTATGCGGTCGGCGGTCAGATTTTCTTCGACTAACGGGTTGAACTTTTGTTGATCGAGGGTCAGTTGACCACCCGGGCGCCCTACCCTTCAGAGGGTGAAGCAATTGATGTCACCAGAGTCCGAGGCAGCGTCCGAGGCGGAGTCCGTCGGGAATGTGCTTCCGGGCACCCTGTCGGAGACCTTGCGTGCCGAACTCGTCGCGTTCCGGCGGGACTTGCACATGCATCCCGAGCTGGGCAACCAGGAGTTCCGGACCACCGCGGCGATCAAGGCGCGGCTGGAGCTGGCCGGTCTCGAACCCCGGGTCCTCGCCATGGGCACCGGGCTCGTCTGTGACATCGGACCCCGCGACACCGCCGTACCCATGCTCGCGCTGCGCGCCGACATCGACGCCCTGCCCATCCCGGACACGAAGAGTGACTGCGCGTACCGCTCCACCGTGCCCGACCGCGCCCACGCCTGCGGCCACGACGTGCACACCACCGTCGTCCTCGGCGCCGGCCTCGTGCTGGCCCGGCTGCACGAGCAGGGACTCCTGCCCCGTGCCGTACGGCTGCTCTTCCAGCCCGCCGAGGAGGTCCTGCCCGGCGGTGCCACCGACGCCATCGAGTGCGGGGTGCTCGACGGGGTCGGCCGGATCATCGCCGTGCACTGCGACCCCAAGGTCGACAGCGGGCGGATCGGGCTGCGCATCGGCCCCATCACCTCCGCCTGCGACCGGCTGGAGGTCTCCCTGGACGGCCCCGGCGGCCACACCGCCCGGCCGCACCTCACCACCGACCTGGTGACCGCCGCGGCCCGCGTCGCGACCGACGTGCCCGTGATCGTCGCCCGACGGATGGACGCGCGGAGCGGGGTGTCGGTGACCTGGGGGCGCATCGAATCCGGCCACGCCCCCAACGTCATCCCGCAGCACGCCGAGCTCTCCGGCACCGTACGGTGTCTCGATCTCGACGCCTGGCGGCAGGCGCCCGACATCGTGCACGCGGCCATCGACGAGGTCGCCGGGCTGCACCGGGCCAAGTCCGCGATCACCTATGTGCGCGGGGTCCCGCCCGTCGTCAACGACGCGCTCGTCACCGAGCTGCTGCGGGACGCCATGACCGCGCGCCGCGGCCCGCTCTCCGTCGAGGACACCGAACAGAGCCTGGGCGGCGAGGACTTCTCCTGGTACCTGGAGCACGTGCCCGGCGCCATGGCCCGGCTCGGCGTGCGGACCCCGGGGGAGCGGACCGTACGGGACCTCCACCAGGGCGACTTCGACGCCGACGAGTCCGCGATCACGGTCGGCGTGGAGCTGTTCACCGCGGCGGCACTGATCGACGGCGCGATCTGAGCGCGGCGGGGGCGTAGGGGTGCCCGTTCGGTACCCCTACGTCCCCTTGTGTCACCCGGGTGTAACCACCGGCGCGTGAACGTAACGCGGCGGCGGCACGATCCGGTAACGGCAAGGAGAAACCCCGTTCCCCTCCTCGTCTACGCGCGTTACTGTGCGCGGAAATCGCCACAGAGGCGGCGGCTTGGGGAAGCGGTCCGGTGACGGTGCCGTGAGGACGAAGGAGTGCTTGCTGTGCGTCAGACAACTCGGAGGACGAAGTTCTCCCAAGCAGCGGTGGCCGTCACGGTCATCGCCCTCGCGGCCACCGCGTGCGGTAGCTCCAGCAAGGACGCCGACAAGGCGAGCGACAGCTCCTCGTCCTCGTCCGGCAAGTACACCGGCAAGGGCATCGGCCTCGCCTACGACGTCGGCGGCAAGGGCGACCAGTCCTTCAACGACGCCGCGTACGCCGGTTTCCAGAAGGCCGAGAAGGAGTTCAAGCTCACCGGCCGCGACATCGAGCCGCAGGACAACGAGTCCGACGCGGACAAGGTGCAGCGCCTGGAGAGCCTGGCCACGGCCGGCTACAACCCGGTGATCGGTGTCGGCTTCGCCTACGCGCCGGCCGTCAAGGAGGCCGCGGCGAAGTTCCCGAACATCACCTTCGGCATCATCGACGACGAGCAGGACAAGGCCGCCAACGTGGCCGACCTCGTCTTCCACGAGGAGCAGTCCTCGTACCTGGCGGGCGTCGCCGCGGCCAAGGCGACCAAGAAGAACCACATCGGCTTCATCGGCGGCGTGGACGTCCCGCTCATCCACAAGTTTGAGGCCGGCTTCGACCAGGGCGCCAAGTCCGTCAACCCGAGCATCAAGATCGAGTCGCAGTACCTGACGCAGACAGCTGCGCAGGGCGGCTTCTCCAGCCCCGACAAGGGCAAGGACGCGGCGAGCGGCCAGATCGACGCGGGCGCGGACGTGCTGTACGCCGCCGCCGGTCTCTCCGGCCAGGGCGTCATCTCCGAGGCCTCCGCCAAGGGCGTGTGGGCCATCGGCGTGGACTCCGACCAGTACAACCAGAAGGCGCTCGCCAAGTACAAGGACGCCATCCTCGGCTCGGCCCTGAAGAACGTCGGCGGCGCCGTGTACGACCTGGTGAAGTCGGTCTACGAGGGCAAGCCCAAGACCGGCGTGATCCGCTACGGCCTCGACAACGACGGCGTCGGCTTCTCCGACACCA
This sequence comes from Streptomyces sp. NBC_00986, assembly GCF_045162565.1. NCBI lineage: Bacteria > Bacillati > Actinomycetota > Actinomycetes > Kitasatosporales > Streptomycetaceae > Streptomyces > Streptomyces sp. NBC_00986. The sequence continues at coordinate 4,949,637 of NZ_CP108733.1, read as the reverse complement.
ACCCGAAGTACAAGGCGATGACCGCCGCCGTGGCGGCGGTGGACAAGGCGAAGGCGGACATCGTCTCGGGCAAGATCACCGTCAACACGAAGTAGTACGACGCTCTATGACGAGGGTCTTCGACTAGGCCCTCCGGGCATCGTTGCAGCCAGGCGCCCCTTGCCTCCCGCAAGGGGCGCCTGGCTGTCCGTACGCTGGCCACCATCTGTGGCCACAGCTCTATAACGGACCGGACAGATGGGGTTTTCCGTCTGGTCTACGCGCGTTACGCTGCGGCGGAACCAGCGCCTGGTTTGGGCGCTTGCACGAAGGAGTCTCGTTCCATGCGCCGGGTGTCCCGAATCGCGGTTGCAGGCGTTGCAACCGCAGCTCTTGCAGTAACCGTCTCCGCCTGCGGCAGCTCGTCCAGCGAGTCCAGCTCCAGCAGCAGCAGTTCCGGCACGTCCAAGGGTATTGGTCTTGCCTACGACGTCGGCGGCAAGGGTGACCAGTCCTTCAACGACGCCGCCTACGCCGGTCTGGTGAAGGCCGAGAAGGACTTCGGCGTCAGCGGCCGCGACGTCGAGCCGCAGGACAACGAGTCCGACGCGGACAAGGTGCAGCGCCTGGAGACCCTCGCCAGGTCCGGCTACAACCCGGTGATCGGTGTCGGCTTCGCCTACGCCCCCGCCGTCAAGGAAGCCGCCGCGAAGTTCCCGAAGATCACCTTCGGCATCATCGACGACAACACCATCACGGCCGCCAACGTCGCCGACATGGTCTTCCACGAGGAGCAGTCCTCGTACCTGGCCGGCGTCACCGCCGCGCTGACCACGAAGTCGAACACGGTCGGCTTCATCGGCGGCGTGGACGTGCCCCTGATCCACAAGTTCGAGGCGGGCTTCGAGCAGGGCGTCAAGGACACCAAGAAGGGCGTCACGGTCAAGGCGCAGTACCTGACCCAGACCGCCGCGCAGGGTGGCTTCTCCAGCCCCGACAAGGGCGAGGCCGCCGCCGAGGGTCAGATCGAGGCCGGCGCGGACGTCGTCTACGCGGCCGCCGGTCTCTCCGGCCAGGGCGTCATCAAGGCCGCCGCCGCGCACAAGGTGTGGGCGATCGGTGTCGACTCCGACCAGTACAACCAGGCCGCGCTGGCCAAGTACAAGCCGTACATCCTCACCTCGGCGCTGAAGAACGTCGCGGGCGCGGTGTACGACCTCTCCAAGTCCGTCATCAAGGACAAGAAGCCGCTGAGCGGCGAGATCCGCGGCTCGCTGAGCAACGGCGCGGTCGGCCTGGCCGACTCGAACCCGACCTTCAAGAACAACGCCACCCTGCAGGCCGCCCTCGCGAAGGCCGAGGCGGGCATCAAGGACGGCTCGATCAAGGTCAAGACCTCCTGAACCGTTGGTTCTAGGCCAGTCACGACCATGGCCAAAAGAGCGCTGTAATGACAGCGTTACGGCCACGGAACGGGGTGTGGGGAGGATGTCTCCTCGCGCCCCGTTCGCGCGGCAGAATGCTCGGAACGGATCGGGTGCGACACAAAGCCGGTCGGGTCCGGGCACTATTTAAAGCAGGGGCGCTACGCGCGTAGAGAGGCCCCTTTCCATGAGGAGAGTTCGCCATCGACGCGTCCAGCAACCCTCCACTCGGCGATCAGTCGACGATCGCGGTCGAGCTGGTGGGGATCACCAAGCGGTTCCCGGGTGTCGTCGCCAACAGCGACATCCGCTTCAGTGTCCGAAAAGGCACCGTGCACGCCCTCGTCGGCGAGAACGGCGCCGGCAAGTCGACCCTGATGAAGATCCTCTACGGCATGCAGAAGCCGGACGAGGGCACCATCGCCGTCGACGGCGAGCTCGTCACCTTCTCGTCCCCCGCCGACGCCATCGCCCGCGGCATCGGCATGGTCCACCAGCACTTCATGCTCGCCGACAACCTCACCGTCCTGGAGAACGTCGTCCTGGGCAGCGAGAAGCTGCACGGCATCGGCGGCGGCGCCCGCAAGAAGATCAAGGAGATCTCCGACCGCTACGGCCTGAACGTCCGCCCGGACCTTCTCGTCGAGAGCCTCGGTGTCGCCGAGCGTCAGCGCGTCGAGATCCTCAAGGTCCTCTACCGCGGCGCCCGCACCCTGATCCTGGACGAGCCCACCGCCGTCCTGGTGCCGCAGGAGGTCGACGCCCTCTTCAGCAACCTGCGCGAGCTGAAGTCCGAGGGCCTCGCGGTCATCTTCATCTCCCACAAGCTCGGCGAGGTCCTCTCGGTCGCCGACGAGATCACCGTCATTCGCAGGGGTACGACGGTCGGGACCGCCGTCCCCTCCGCGACGACCCCCCGCCAGCTCGCCGAGATGATGGTCGGCAGCGAACTCCCCACCCCCGAGACGGCGGAGTCCACGGTCACCGACCAGCCCGTCATCGAGGTCAAGGGCCTCACCGTCTACGCCGCGGGCGGTGCCTCCCTGGGCGCCGAGTCCGAGCCCGCGGCCGGTGGACTGCTCGGTGACCTCGCCACCCCGGGCGGCGCCGCCAAGCGCGTCCTGGACGACGTCACCTTCACCATCCACGCCGGTGAGGTCATGGGCATCGCAGGCGTCGAGGGCAACGGCCAGACCGAGCTCATCGACGCGCTGATCGGCCTGAAGAACGCCGACTCCGGCACGATCGGCTTCCTCGGCGACGACATCACGCCGTGGGCCACCCGCAAGCGCCGCGAGAAGGGCATCGGCTACATCCCCGAGGACCGCCACCGCCACGGCCTCCTCCTGGAAGCCCCGCTCTGGGAGAACCGCATCCTCGGCCACGTCACCGAGAAGCCCAACTCCAAGGGCGTCTGGCTGGACATCAAGGGAGCCCAGGCCGACACCCGCCGGATCGTCGAGGAGTACGACGTCCGCACCCCCGGCATCGACGTCACCGCCGCCTCCCTCTCCGGCGGCAACCAGCAGAAGCTGATCGTCGGCCGCGAGATGAGCCACAAGCCGAAGTTCCTGATCGCCGCCCACCCCACCCGCGGTGTGGACGTCGGCGCGCAGGCCGCGATCTGGGACCAGATCCGTGAGGCCCGCCGCGACGGCCTGGCCGTGCTGCTGATCTCCGCCGACCTGGACGAGCTGATCGGCCTGTCGGACACCCTGCGCGTGATCTACGACGGCAGGCTGGTCGCCGACGCCGACCCGGCCACCGTCACCCCCGAGGAACTCGGCTCGGCCATGACCGGCGCCGCGTCCGGTCACCTCGAACACGTCGAGGAAGAAGCAGACGGCGCGGAGAGCACCGTAGGAAACGGCGCGGACAGCACCGTAGAAAACGCGGACGACACCGCCGCCCCGGAGGACGAGGCCCGATGAAGAAGTTCGACAAGGAGCGCGTGCTCCTCGCCGTGGCCGGACCGGTCATGGCGCTTGTCGCGGCGATCCTGCTGACCTCGGTCGTGCTGCTCGCCTCGGGCAAGAACCCGATCGAGCCGTACCACCTGATGCTCCAGCAGATCGGGTACTCCGACGTCCAGGTGCTGATCATCAACCAGGCGTCGATGTACTACATCGCCGCCCTGGCGGTCGCCCTCGGCTTCCGGATGAACCTGTTCAACATCGGCGTCGACGGCCAGTACCGCCTCGGCGCCGTGATGACCGCGGTCGTCGGCGCGCACGTGGGCCTGCCGGCCGTCCTCCAGGTGCCGCTGCTGCTCCTGGTCGCCGTCCTCACCGGCGCCTTCTGGGCCGGTATCGCCGGTGTCCTCAAGGTCACCCGCGGGGTCAGCGAGGTCGTCGCGACGATCATGCTGAACGCGATCGCCACCAGCCTGATCCTCTACCTCACGCAGACCAACACCTGGGGCGTGCAGGTCGGCAACAACATGACGACCGGCATCATGAAGAAGTCCGGCTGGATCCCGGGCATCGACCTGGGCTCGGACGTCGGCGAGATCTACGGCCTGGTCTTCCTCGCCGTGATCATGGGCGTCCTGTACTGGCTCGTCCTCAACCGCACCCGCTTCGGCTTCGACCTGCGCGCCACCGGCGAGTCCGAGTCCGCCGCCGCGGCGTCCGGTGTCGACGCCAAGCGCATGACGCTCACCGCGATGCTGATCTCCGGCGGTGTCGCGGGCCTCGCCGGTCTGCCGCTGCTGCTCGGCGACAGCCACACCTACAGCCTCACCTTCCCCGAGGGCCTGGGCTTCACCGCGATCGGCATCGCCCTCCTCGGCCGCAACAACCCGGGCGGCATCGCCCTCGCGGCCCTCCTCTGGGCCTTCCTCGACAAGGCGTCCCCCGCCCTGGACTACGCGACCCCGGTCGCGTACCAGAAGGAGATCGCCACGATCATGCAGGGCCTGATCGTCTTCGCGGTCGTCATCTCGTACGAGGTCGTCCGCACCTGGGGCCTGCGCCGCCAGCAGAAGCGCGTCGGCGAGGAACTCGCCGCGGCCGCCCGCAACAACTCCGAGAAGAAGGAGGTGGCGGCCCGATGAGTACCGCGACCATCGCCAAGCCGCAGGCGCAGCAGCCCGGCAAGGGCGGCCGCCGTTTCTCGCTCCCCGTGCTCCTGCTGATCATCGCGGGCGCCCTGATCCTCACCTCGCTGGTCCGCGTGATCACCGGCGCGGACGGCATCACCTCCACCGGCCAGATGTCCACGGCCCTGCGCGCGGCCGTGCCGATCGGCCTCGCCGGTCTCGGCGGCCTCTGGGCCGAGCGCGCGGGCGTCGTCAACATCGGCCTCGAAGGAATGATGATCCTCGGCACCTGGTTCGGCGCCTGGGCCGGCTACCAGTGGGGCCCGTGGGTCGGCATCGTCTTCGGCATCATCGGCGGCTGCCTCGGCGCACTGCTGCACGCGATCGCCACGGTGACGTTCAACGTCAACCACATCGTCTCCGGTGTCGCCATCAACATCCTGGCGCTGGGTACCACCCGCTACCTCTCGAAGTTCACCTTCGCCAACACCGAGCAGGGCTCCGCCAAGCAGTCCCCGCCGATCGACTCGCTCGGCACCTTCGACGTCCCGGGACTGTCGAGCTGGCTGGACACGCTCAACGAGAAGCACTGGTTCCTGATCTCGGACATCGCGGGCCTCATCGGCGGTCTGATCACCGACCTCTCCCCGCTCACCGTCATCGCGGTGGCCCTCGTACCGGTCACCTGGTGGGTCCTGTGGCGCACGGCCTTCGGCCTGCGGCTGCGCTCCTGCGGCGAGAACCCGGTGGCCGCCGAGTCCCTCGGTGTCAACGTCTACAAGTACAAGTACATCGCCGTGATCATCTCCGGCGGCTTCGCCGGCCTCGGCGGCGCCTTCCTGTCGATCGTCGCGTCCAACGTCTACCTCGACGGCCAGACCGGCGGCCGCGGCTACATCGGCCTCGCCTCGATGATCTTCGGCAACTGGATGCCGGGCGGACTCGCCCTCGGCGCGGGCCTGTTCGGGTACACCGACAGCCTCAATCTGCGCGGCGGCTCCACCAACGTGCACGCGCTGATCCTGCTGCTCGGCTTCCTGCTGGTCGCGGGCTGCGCGTACATGGTCTGGAAGAAGCGGTACATCCCCGCCGTCGTCACCGCCGTCCTCGGCGCGCTGATGTTCGTCTGGTACGCCACCACGGACGACGTCCCGACCCAACTGGTCGGCGCCAGCCCCTACATCGTCACCCTGCTGGTGCTCTCGCTCTCCGCGCAGCACCTGCGGATGCCGAAGGCAGACGGCCTGCCGTACCGGAAGGGACAGGGCAAGTGACCTCGCCCGCCGCCGAGTTGGCCGTGGACTGGGACGAACTGCGCGCCGAGGCGCGGGAGGCGATGTCCCACGCGTACGCGCCGTACTCGGGCTATCCCGTAGGGGTCGCCGCCCGGGTCGACGACGGCCGCACGGTCTCCGGCTGCAACGTGGAGAACGCGTCGTACGGCCTCGGCCTGTGCGCGGAGTGCGGGCTGGTGTCCAACCTCCAGCGCACCGGCGGCGGCCGGCTGACGCACTTCACGTGCGTCGACGGCAAGGGCGACATCCTCGTCCCGTGCGGTCGGTGCCGCCAGCTGCTGTACGAGTTCGGCGGCCCCGGCCTGCTGGTGGAGACACCGGCGGGCATCCTGCCGCTCTCGGAGATGCTTCCGCAGGCCTTCGGGCCGGACCATCTCACCAGGTAACTCCCGTGCGGCCCCGCTGAGTTGGTCCATCTCCCTCAGCGGGGCCGCGCATTTTCTGAACGTTCGGAAGGAAAGCCAAGCCATGGCGCAAGTCTCGATGGATGCCATCTCCGTCATCCGCACCAAGCGGGACCGCGGTGAACTGAGCGACGAGCAGATCGACTGGGTCATCGACGCGTACACCCGCGGGGAGGTGGCCGACTACCAGATGGCCGCCCTCAACATGGCGATCCTCCTCAACGGCATGAACCGCCGCGAGATCGCCACCTGGACCGCCGCGATGATCGCCTCCGGCGAGCGCATGGACTTCTCGTCCCTGTCCCGCCCGACGGCCGACAAGCACTCGACGGGTGGTGTGGGCGACAAGATCACGCTCCCGCTGGCCCCCCTGGTCGCGGCCTGCGGCGCGGCGGTCCCTCAGCTTTCTGGCCGAGGCCTCGGCCACACCGGCGGCACCTTGGACAAGCTGGAGTCGATCCCCGGCTGGCGGGCCCTGCTCTCCAATGAGGAGATGCTGTCGGTCCTGGAGACCACGGGCGCGGTGATCTGCGCGGCGGGCGACGGCCTGGCTCCGGCGGACAAGAAGCTGTACGCGCTGCGGGACGTGACGGGAACGGTGGAGGCCATCCCCCTGATCGCTTCCTCGATCATGTCGAAGAAGATCGCGGAGGGCACGGGCTCCCTGGTCCTGGACGTGAAGGTCGGCACGGGCGCGTTCATGAAGACGATCGAGGACGCGCGTGAGTTGGCCTCCACGATGGTGGGCCTGGGCACGGACCACGGCGTCCGGACGGTGGCGCTCCTGACGGACATGAGCACCCCGCTCGGCCTGACGGCGGGTAATGCGCTGGAGGTTAGGGAGTCGGTAGAGGTCCTGGCAGGCGGCGGCCCCTCGGACGTCGTGGAACTGACGATCGCCCTGGCCCGGGAGATGCTCGACGCGGCCGGCGTGCAGGACGCCGACCCGGCGAAGGCCCTGGCCGACGGGTCCGCGATGGACGTCTGGCGCCGGATGATCGCGGCGCAGGGCGGCGACCCGGACGCGGAGTTGCCGGTGGCGCGTGAGCAGCACGTGGTGACGGCTTCGACGTCGGGCATCCTGACCCGCCTCGACGCCTACGACATCGGCATCGCGGCTTGGCGCCTCGGCGCGGGCCGCGCCCGCAAGGAGGACCCGGTCCAGGCAGGCGCGGGAGTGGAAATGCACGCCAAGCCGGGCGACACGGTGACCGCGGGCCAGCCCTTGCTGACCCTGCACACGGACACCCCGGAGCGCTTCGAGTACGCGCTGGAGGCGGTGAAGGGTTCCTACGACATCGGCACCGAGGGAACCAAGTTCACGGCTTCACCGGTGGTGCTGGAGCGTATCGCCTGATCGGTGGTTGGTAGTTGGTCATGGGGGAGGGGCTGGGACTTCGAGGGTTCCGGCCCCTTTTGTTTGGCTTGAGGGGGCGCGGGGAGGGGGCTGAGCTTCCAGATCCCGGCATCCTGCGTTTTTTTAGGGGCGCGGGGCTGTGGCAATGTGCGGCTCCGCCGTGTGGGCGCGGTCAGCCACGACGCGCCCGCGGACAAACAACAACCGCACCTACCCGAGCAGCGCAGCGATCCCCACCAACACCGGTACCGACAACACCGTGGACAGCAGGATCGAGTCCCGGGCCAGTCCCTCACCCACCCGGTACCGACTCGCGTACGTGTACAGGTTCTGCGCGGCGGGCAGCGCCGAGGTCACGACCACGTCGAGCAACGCCGCCCCGTGAATGCCGAACACCGCCCCCGCCAAGGCCCACGCGATCACCGGCTGCCCGACGACCTTCAACGCGACTGACAGCAACACCGGTTGACGATCCTCACCCCGCCCCGGCATCTTGCTTCCCCGCAGGGAAATCCCGAACCCGATCAGAACCGCCGGTACAGCCATGTTCCCGATCAGCGTGAGCGGTTCCATCACCGGGTTCGGGACATGAACCCGGCTCGCCGCCACCGCGACCCCCGCGAGCGACCCCACCGCGACCGGATTCCGCAGCGGCGTCAGCAGCCGTAGCCACAACGGCCCCTTCTCACCCGCGCCCGACAGATCGAGGACCGTCAACGCCAGCGGGCTCACCACCACCAGCTGGAACAACATCACCGGCGCCACGAGCGAGGCATTGCCCAGGACGTACACCGAGATCGGGATCCCGAGGTTCCCGGAGTTGACGTAACTCGACGAGAGCGCCCCGATCGTCGTACGGCCGACACCCCATCCCCGTACGACCCCCACCGCCACGAACACACCCGCCACCGCCGCCGTGCTGAGCATCGTCACGAGCAGCCCGCTGGAGAAGATCACCGACAGGTCGGCCCGCGCGAGGGTCGTGAACAGCAGGGCCGGGGACGCGACATTGAAGGCCAGCTTGGTCAGGACGTCCCGCCCGTGTTCGCCGAGAGAACCGCGCAGCGCGATCAGATAGCCGACCGCGATGACCACACCGATGACCGCGAACCCGGTCAGCACCCCTTGCACGGCACCCCCTCGGCACCGACATCGGCGCGCGCGAGGGCGTCGGGTATCCAGGGCGGGGCTGATCCGTGGGGCATACAGCAAACCTAGGTGGTCGCCCCCGATGAGTTACGACCGCCCACCCGGTCTACCGATCGTGGACGCCAAGACACCCGCTGTACTCGTGCCGGCCCGCCCCGTCACCCGTGACGAGGTGGCGGGGCTGTGCGCAGAGGTACGGGCACTGCTGGAGGCGACGCCCGGTGCCGGCGTGGTCCTGGTCGAGATCGTGGGACCAGGACCACCCGGGCTCGGTACCGTCGATCTCCTGGCCCGGCTGCAACTCACCGCCCGGCGGACCGGCGGCGGCCGGATCAGACTGCGCGACCCCACCCCCGCGCTACGAGCCCTCCTCGACCTGGTCGGACTCCGCTTCGAGATGGAGGGGCAGGTCGAACAGCGGGAACCAGCGCTTGGTGTCCAGGAAGAAGTGGAACCCGGTGAGCCCGCCGTCTGAGATCTCCAGGATCTGGACCGCCCAGGGGCTGAACCCGCCGGTGTCCGGGTCCGGCTTGTACTGGGCGAAGCCCGGCAGACCGTTCACCTGCACCGGGATCAGGCGTGAGCCCTCGCAGGCGGAACCGATCGTCGTCATGAAGCCCGTGATGTCGTCGTGGCCGGTCAGCCACAGGTCGAACGGCGGCATCGTCATGATGGCGTCCTCGTGCAGCAGCGCGGTGAGCGCGGCCATGTCGTAGCCCTCGAAGGCGGCGACGTACCGCTCGAGAAGCTTGCGCTGCTCCTCGTCGAGCGGGTCGGAGACGGCGGCGTCGGCCGCCTTGTCGTCCCGCTCGGCTAGGGTCGCCCGGGCCCGCTGCAACGCGCTGTTGACCGACGCGACCGAGGTGTCGAGCAGCTCGGCCACCTCGTTCGCCCGCCAGGCCAGGACCTCGCGCAGGATCAGCACCGCCCGTTGTTTGGGCGGGAGTTGCTGCAGAGCGGCCATGAACGCGAGCCGTACGGACTCCTTGGCCACGGCCGCCTCCGCGGGGTCTGCGACCGTCGGCAGCACGCGCGCGTCCGGCATCGGCTCGAGCCAGGTGTTGTCCGCGCGGGGCGACAGCGCGGCCTGTGCGAGGGGGGTGGAGTCGCTGAGGTCGACGGGCCGTGCCCGCTTGTTGCCGGCGGACAGCATGTCCAGGCAGACGTTGGTGGCGATCCGGTACAGCCACGAACGGAGACTGGACCGTCCCTCGAACTTCTCGTAGTTCCGCCAGGCGCGGACCATCGTGTCCTGCACGGCGTCCTCGGCCTCGAAGGAGGAGCCGAGCATGCGGTAGCAGTACCCGGTCAGCTCGACGCGGTGCTTCTCCAGCCTGACGTCGAGGTCCGTCGTCGTAACAACGCTGTCACTCATGGTCTCGCCCACCCACCCCTGTGGCCGTTCTTCCCTTACCCCGCAACGTAGCGCAGCCCACTGACAATGGCGCGAGGACTGAACGAACGTGCAGGTCAGGGCGATTACAGGTCACCCGGTATTGGTGCGGACGTCCCCTGGGGGCTCCGCCCCCAGACCCCCGATCGGCCCCGAAAGGGCCTCGTCCTCAAACGCCGGACGGGCTGAGTATGCGCGGCCTGCACGGGACAGCCGCCCGGAGCCGAGTGGTGTGGCCTGCACGGGATACGCGCCCGCGTTGGATGTTGTGGCCTGCACTGGATACGCGCCCGGCGCTGGATGCCAGAGACCTGTACCGGGTCGCCGCCCGGCGCTGGAAATTGGCGCCCGTACTGGGGAGCCGCCCCGCGCAGGATGTCGGTGGCCTGTACTGGGCAGCCCCCCCGGCGTTGGATGATCACGTCCTGCACGGGATCGCCGCCCGGCGTTGGATGATCGCGCCCTGTACCGGATTGCCGCCCGGCGCTGAATCGGCCGCCCGTACTCGAACCCCGTACTGGAAAGTGCCCTGCTAGGACGGACCCCTCAGACCAGGCCCTCGCCGCCGGCCATCCCCAGACCACCCCGCGTCCAGCCTCTGCAGGCCGGGCTCGCGCCCCCTACCTCTTCGGGCCGGGCTCCCGCGTCCAGCCCCGTCAGGCCGGGCACCCGCGTCCAGCCTCTGCAGGCCGGGCTCGCGCCCCCCACCTCTTCGGGCCGGGCTCCGGCGTCCAGCCCCGTCAGGCCGGGCACCCGCGTCCAGCCTCTGCAGGCCGGGCTCGCGCCCCCCACCTCTTCGGGCCGGGCTCCGGCGTCCAGCCCCGTCAGGCCGGGCACCCGCGTCCAGCCTCTGCAGGCCGGGCTCGCGCCCCCTACCTCTTCGGGCCAGGCTCCGGCGTCCAGCCCCGTCAGGCCAGGCTCGCGCCCCCGCCTCTGCAGGCCGGGCTCGCGCCCCCTCTTCGGGCCAGGCTCCGGCGTCCAGCCTCTGCAGGCCGGGCTCGCGCCCCCACCTCTGCAGGCCAGGCTCCCGCGTCCAGCCCCGTCAGACCAGGCCCCCACCTGCCCCCTCAGGCCCCCCACCTGCCCCCTCAGGCCCCCCACCTGCCCCCTCAGGCCCCCCACCTACCCCCTCAGGCAGCCGCCGCCCCAACCCCCCGCCGCTCCACCCGCGCCGCCCGCGACCCCAACACAGTGATCGTCACAACGCCGACCACCGCCAGCAACCCGACCCCCACCGTCCCGGCCCAGCCCCCCGCGTGGAACGCCATCGCGCCGACCGTACTGCCGGTGCTGGAGCCGATGTAGTACGCGGACTGGTACAGAGCCGACGCCTGCGCACGCCCCGTCGTGGCCGTCTTGCTGACCGACGAGGACGCGACCGCGTGACCCGCGAAGAAGCCGGCCGTGATGAGGACCAGGCCGAGCAGTACCAGGGGGAGTGAGTCGGCGAGGGAGACCAGCAGACCCGCCGCCGTCGTGCCGCCCGCCAGGTACAAGGCCCCCCGGCGCCCCAGCCGGCCCACCAACCGGCCTGCCGTGGACGCCGACACCGTCCCCACCAGATACACCAGGAAGATCGAGCCGATGATGCCCTGGGGGAGGGAGAAGGGGGCCTCGGTGAGGCGGTAGCCGATGACCGTGTAGACGCCGCCGAAGACGGTCATGAACAGGGCGCCGATCGCGTACAGCCGGCACAGCAGCGGGTTCGCGAGGTGGTCGCGGACCGTGCGGGCCAGGACGCGCGGGCGCAACGAACCCGGCGTGAAGTGCCGAGGGGCGGGGAGGAGGAGCCGGAAGGCGATGGCGCAGCCGACCGCGATCAGCCCGATCACCCCGACCGCGACCCGCCAGCCCCACTCCTGCGCGACCCACCCGGTGATGACCCGCCCGCTCATCCCGCCGACACTGTTGCCCGCCACGAACAGCCCGATCGCCGTGACCAGCGCCTTCGGTCGAACCTCCTCCGCCAGATACGCCGTCGCCGAGGCCGGCAGCCCGGCCAGCGCGGCACCCTGGAGAAACCGCAACGCCACCAACGCCCCCAGCGACGGCGCGAACGGCACCAGCACCCCGAGGCTCACCGCGACGACCAACGACGCCGTCATGACCGTACGACGTCCGAATCGCTCCGACAGCGCGCTCATCGGCAGGACGAACAACGCGAGCCCACCCGTGGCCGCCGCCACCGTCCAGCTCGCCGCACTCGCCGACACCGCGAAACCGGAGGAGATCAGCGGCAGCAATGCCTGCGTGGAGTAGAGGAGCGCGAAGGTCGCCACGCCCGCGAGGAACAGCGCGAAGCTCATACGGCGATAGCCGGGACCACCCGGCGTCAGCCGTGAGTCGGAGTCGGGGACAGGGGTGGTGGCGGCCACGACGGTGGACGCCCCGGTATCGGCGGAAGGCATGCTTCGAAGCTACGTACGCGCCCACTCATCCGTCCAATGCACGGAAACGCCATAATCGTTCCCATGGCGCATCAGTACAGCTCACAGGCTCACCTGTCACCGTCCGGTGACACAGAAGACATCGTCGCGCTGCTCGCGCCCCGCCTCGCGTACTTCGCCGGCGTCGCCCGCACCGAACACGTCACGCGGGCCGCGCAGGAGATGCAGGTCCCGCAGTCCACCCTGTCGCGGGCGATGGTCCGCCTCGAACAGGACCTGGGCGTGGACCTGTTCGCCCGCCGAGGCCGCACGGTGTCGTTGACCCCGGCCGGCCGCACCTTCCTCGCCTCGGTCGAGCGCGCCCTCGCCGAAATCGAGAAGGCGGCCGACGAGGTCCGCGCCGACGCCGACCCCGCCACCGGCAAGGTCGCCTTCGGCTTTCTCCACACCCTCGGCTCCGAAACCGTCCCCGGCCTCATCCGAGCCTTCCGGGCCGACCACCCCCGCGTCCGCTTCAGCCTCGTCCAGAACTACGGCGACGCCATGCTGGAACGGCTGAGGGCGGGCGAGCTGGACCTGTGCCTCCTGACCGATCCGACCCTTGACGCCCCCGATGTCGTGGCCCACCGCCTCGACGTTCAGAAACTCCGCCTCGTCGTCCCGGCCGACCACCGCCTGGCCACCCGCAAGCGCATCCGCCTGGCAGAAGCAGCCGACGAGACCTTCGTGACCCTGGAACCCGGCTACGGCCTCCGCAGCATCACCGACGCCGTCTGCAAGGAGGCCGGCTTCCGCCCGAAGATCGCCTTCGAGGGAGAGGAGGCCGAGACCCTACGGGGCCTGGTGGCGGCAGGGCTCGGGGTCGCCCTCCTACCCCCACCGGCCGTACCCCGCCCAGGAGTTGCGGAGTTGACGGTCACAGCCCCGAGGGCGGTGAGGGAAATCGGCGTGGCGTGGTTGGACGGCCACCCAGACACACCCCCGGTGGCAGCCTTCAAGCAGTTCCTACTGTCAAGAAAGGGCAACTTGCTACCAACGTAAGGGTCACCCACCTGAGGGGCGCGGGGAACTGCGCGACCAGCCACACATGACCCGCACCCCGCAACGGAGGATCAACCCCTACGAAGCGACCGCCCAAACCCCGCAGCCAACGGCATCCTCAACCCCAACGGCGGCGGAGCCTGAAGCGCATCCTCAACAGGCCGAGAAAACGCCCGCCCGAACAACGCCCCCATCACGAAGTCCTCGGTCAGCGCATGCACTTCCTGCCGATGCTGATGCAGCCCGTGCCCATCGGAATGCACTTCGAACCGACAGATGTCCCGGTTCGCCTTCTTCGCCCGAGCCGCCAACCGGAACGACAACTCGGGATCGGTCCGCTCGTCGTTCGTGCCGTGCACGATCAACACCCGCCGCCCGGCGAGTTGTTTCACCGGTTCGGGTGGAGCCGCAACGTCCTGTTCCGGCAGCCAAGGAGCCAGCGCGACAACGGAGTTCACCGCCTCGTGCCCCGCGGAGCGCAACGCCGCGCGGGCGCCCATGTCGATCCCGGTGAGACACACGGGCACGTCCCCGTACCGCCGTACGACCTCCTCCACCGCCCACGCCGCGTCGTGCGCGAGAGACGCCTCGCTGCCGTTCCAGCCGCGACAGCGGTAGTGGACGACATGCGCGGCGAGCCCGTCGGCCTGGCCCGCGCGGGCCAGTCGGCGCCCCAACGTCCGTACGGAGGCCGTCGCCAACATGGGGGAGGGCCTACGGCTGGACACCTCCTCGCCACCGGGGAGCAGCAGCACCACGCCGCTCACCGAGGTCGGTTCGGGACCGAGCGCTCTCCCCAGCCGGGCCGTCCTGACCGGCGTCGCTTGCTGTGCCATGACAGAACAGTGTCAGAAGCAAGCGTGTACGCCATCCTTCCGCGCGGTCACCGTTACGTATCGACGGATTCGTACAGCGGGCGATCTACGCGCGTAGGAGTTAGAGTGCGGAAATGACGAGCCAGAGCACCCCGAACACCCCGACGCCGGACCAGATCCGCCGGGCGCCGAAGGTTCTGCTGCACGACCACCTCGACGGCGGTCTCCGCCCGGGGACGATCGTCGAACTCGCCCGGGACGCCGGGTACACCGGACTCCCCGAGAGCGACCCGGACAAGCTCGGCGTGTGGTTCGCCGAGGCCGCCGACTCGGGTTCGCTGGAGATGTACTTGGAGACGTTCTCGCACACGGTCGCCGTGATGCAGACCCGGGACGCGCTGATCCGGGTGGCCCGCGAGTGCGCGGAGGATCTGGCCGAGGACGGTGTCGTATACGCCGAGGTGCGGTACGCGCCCGAGCAGCACCTGGACGGCGGGCTCAGCCTCGAAGAGGTCGTCGAGGCCGTCAACGAGGGCTTCCGGCAAGGGGAGTTGCTCGCGCGGGAGAGCGGGCGCCGGATTCGCGTGGGGGCGCTGCTCACCGCGATGCGGCATGCGGCCCGTTCCCTGGAGATCGCCGAACTCGCCAACCGTTACCGCGACTTGGGCGTCGTCGGCTTCGACATCGCGGGTGCGGAGGCCGGGTTCCCGCCCACCCGGCACCTGGACGCCTTCGAGTATCTGAAGCGCGAGAACAACCACTTCACGATCCACGCCGGCGAGGCCTTCGGGCTGCCGTCGATCTGGCAGGCCCTGCAGTGGTGCGGCGCCGACCGGCTCGGGCACGGGGTGCGCATCATCGACGACATCCAGGTCAAGGAGGACGGCTCGGTCGAGCTGGGGCGGCTGGCGTCGTACGTGCGCGACAAGCGCATCCCGTTGGAGCTGTGCCCCAGCTCCAACCTCCAGACCGGCGCCGCCGACTCCTACGCCGAGCACCCCATCGGACTGCTGCGCCGGCTGCACTTCCGGGCGACGGTCAATACCGACAACCGGCTTATGTCGCACACCAGCATGAGCCAGGAATTCGAGCACCTTGTCGAGGTGTTCGGTTATTCGCTCGACGACATGCAGTGGTTCTCCGTCAATGCTATGAAGTCAGCATTCATTCCTTTCGATGAACGACTCGCCATGATCAATGACGTGATCAAGCCCGGATATGCCGAGCTGAAATCCGAATGGCTGTTCCGGCAGACCGCTTCCACCAGCGGTTCTGCGGCGGAAGAGGGCTGAACGGGGCTGAGGGGCGGGACCGGAATGCGGGCGGGTGTTCACAATCCGTCCGCATTTCGATGTTTGCGGCGGGTGCCTTCGCGTGTTTACGGTCTTGGACCGCTCACATCTCCCGTCATCCCATTCAAGGACGCATTCACCATGAAGCAGTCTGCTGCCAAGACCCTCGGTGTCGCCGCCCTCGGTGCCGCTTTCGCCGCTGTCGGCGCCGGTGCCGCGAGCGCGGCCCCGGCGCTTCCGGACGCCACCCAGGCGCTGGGCACCGTGACCCACACGCTGCCCGCGGAGAACGTCGCCAAGGCGCTGCCGGGTGCCGGCCAGGCGCTCAGCCAGGCGCAGCCCGCGCTCGCGGGTGGCCTGTCCGCCGTGCAGCCGGCCGCCGAGAAGGTGCTGTCCGACGGTCCGACCGCGCCCGTCGCCGGGCTGCTGGGCGGTCTGCCCCTGTCGCAGACGGGTCTGCCCACGCACGGCGTCCCGCTGAACGGCATCCCGCTGGGCTGAGCCCCGCCCCTGAACGCGCCGATGGGGCGCACCCTGGACGAGGGTGCGCCCCATCGGCGTACGTGCGCCGGGGTCCTACCAGGCCTCGGTGCGCACCTTGTCCTCGGCCGGGAACAGGATCCACAGCGCGATGTAGAGCAGGAACTGCGGGCCGGGCAGCAGGCAGGAGACCAGGAAGATCACCCGCATCGTGGTCGCGGAGGTACCGAAGCGCCGCGCCAGCGCTGCGCACACTCCGCCGATCATGCGGCCTTGGGTGGGGCGGGCAATGGCGGTCATTGTTTGCTCCTTCGCGAGCGGCTGTCCGAGGCCCCCCGTGTGGTTGCCCCATCTGTCTTCAACCGTACGGAGCCGCAGCGCACCCCGCGTCGCTCTACGGTGCGATGCCGACCCTGGGAATCGTCGGGGTCCGTCCCTGAGTCGGTTCCTCCTGGAGGACGGTCAGGGGCTGTCGGCTCTCGGTCCTGCGGCGGAGCCAGGCGCGGGCCGCCGGGACGATCGCGGCGTGCGCGAGGGCCACGCCCACCGTGTTCATCAGGAGGGAGTCGATGTCCACCACCTGGCCCGGCACCCCGGTCTGGAGCAGTTCGATGCCCAGGGAGATCAGGGCGCCCGCCGCGACCGTACGGATGAAGGACGCGAGCGGGGAGACATGGAGCCGGCCGCTGACCATCGGGAGCAGGACGCCCAGGGGGGCCAGCAGCGCGAGGCCCTCGCCGATCCGCTTCGACGCCTCCGGCCAGCCCATGGCCAGGTCGGCTCTGATGCTGGCCAGCGGGTGCAGGTTCGGGGGCATCACCCAAGGGACGTCCCGGGGGCGCAGCGTGACCCAGGCGACGAGCACGAGATGTGCGACGAGGAGGACACCTCCTGCCACACGGATGCGAATCGCGGCGCTGCCGCCGATGGAGCCTTGACGCTGCACGCCCCACAAGACGCCCTGTCCGGCACGATCGGTTCCGGGTAGGCACCGGGGAGCAGGGTGAGGCTTGCGCCACACGCCCCTTTTCGCGCCTCGTTCACCCCCGGGGCGCACGCGGCTTCAGCCGCCCGTCACCTCGCTGGACGGCGGTGCCTTGGTGCCCGGGTCGGAGCGGACGTCGTCCGTGCACTCGTAACGGCGCAGGGGCGAGCCGTCCGGGCCGCCGAGGATCACGGAGCCGTCGCCCTCGGCCGCGGCCGAGTCGGAGAACGTACAGACGATCTGGGCGAGCGCGTACGACGTGAGGTCGGCCGGTGAATTGCTCAGCCGCAGCGCGTCCTTGGGATCCTTGGCCCGCGGCCCGCTCACCGTCATGCCGCCGCGCACGTCGGTCGTGTACCCGGCGTCCTTCTCACCCGACGAGGGCGACTCCGCGAGCTGGTCCAGAAGCCCCTGGGCGACGATGACGCGCCGCTGCACGTCCGCCGTGCCGTCCGGCACCTGTACGGCCCGGTCGACGGTCACCAGGGACGACCCGCACAGCAGGAACACCTGCACGGGCACCCCGCGCGCGGCCTGCGGCGACACGTCCGGCTCGGTGAGCGTGCACGGCACCCGGGAGGGAGCCGCCCCGAAGTCGGTCGGCACCTCGGTGGCCCGGATCCCGCACCCGGCGAGCAGCAGGCCGAGCAGCGGGAGCGCCATCAACCGGCGTACGGAGACGGCCCGTTCCCTGCGAGGACCCGCCAACCGGCGTACGGCGGCGGCCCGTTCCCCGTGCGGTACCAGCAACTGTCGTACGGTCATGATGAATTCCTCTTGGAGCCGCCCGAACTGCCCGAGCCGCCCGGGCCGTCGGGGTTCTCGCCCTCGCCCTTGTCGGTCTCCGGGTCCTCCGTGAGCGTGGAGGCGTCCCGGGGCAGGCGCAGGGTGAACACCGCGCCGCCGTCGGGGGAGTTGGCGGCGGTAATCTCGCCGCCGTGGATGTGGGCGTTCTCCAGGGCGATGGAGAGGCCGAGGCCGCTGCCCTCGGAGCGCGGCCGGGAGGCGCTCGCCTTGTAGAAGCGGTCGAAGACGTGCGGCAGGACGTCCTCGGGGATGCCGGGGCCGTGGTCGCGGACCGCGATGACGAGGTCGTCGTCCTCCAGGCGGACCGAGACCCGGACCGGCGAGCCGCCGTGCTTGAGGGCGTTGCCGATGAGGTTGGCGAGGATGACGTCGAGGCGGCGCGGGTCGAGCCGGGAGTGGATCCCGCGCTCGGCGTCCAGGTCCACGGCGTCCAGCCAGGCGCGGGCGTCGATGCACGCGGTGATCTGGTCGGCGAGGTCGACGTCGTCGAGGACGAGCCGGGCGGTGCCCGCGTCGAAGCGGGTGACCTCCATCAGGTTCTCGACGAGGTCGCCGAGCCGCTTGGTCTCGCTGACGACGAGGCGCACGGCGGGCTCGATCATCGGGTCCACGCTGCCGGTCTCGGCGTCGAGTTCTTCCTCCAGCACCTCCACTACGGCGGTGATCGCGGTCAGCGGGGTGCGCAGTTCGTGCGACATGTCGGCGACGAACCGGCGCGAGGCGTCGTCGCGGGCGGCCATGTCGGCGACCCGCTTCTCCAGCGCCTCGGCGGTCTGGTTGAACGTCCGTGACAGCTCGGCGAGTTCATCGGTCCCGGAGACCCGCAGGCGGGTGTCCAGCTTGCCCTCGCCGAGCCGGCGCGCGGCGATGCCGAGCCGGTGCACGGGCTTGAGGACGGTCGTCGCGGCGGCCTGCGCGAGCAGCGCGGAACCGATCAGCGCCAGCCCGGTGGCGATACCCAGCGACCAGGCAAGGGAGTTGAGGTCCTTGGCCTCCGGCTCGAGGGACTTGAGCATGTAGCCGGTCGGCCCGCCGCCGATCATCCGCGTCCCGGCCACCAGATACGGCGTGCCGTGCTCGGTGACCCGCTGCCAGTACAGGTGGTACGGCTCCTTGTTGCCGTCGGACACCGACTGCTGCTTGTTCACCGCGGTCTGCAGCGACTTGGGCACGTCCTCCAGCGAAAAGCCGTTCAGGCCGCCGGAGTTGCCGTAGACCGTCTTGTCGTTGGCGTCCTCGCCGACGAGCAGGACGCTGAAGCGCTGGCTGCTGTTGGCCATCTGGCCCGACGTGCGCATCAGTTCGTCCTGCGTGGGGTGGACGGGCAGGGCGCCGGCGCGGTTCTGCATCTCCTGGCGGAAGTCGCGCAGGACGGCGTCCTGGGCACGGGTGAGGACCGCCTCGCGGTTGAGCCAGTACGCGATGCCGGACGCGGACACGGCGGCGGTCAGCGCGACGAGACCGAAGACGACGACCAGCCTGAGGCGCAGGCTGGTGAACCGCAGCCGCCACAGAACTCCCTTACGACCCGGGCGCCAGCCGCGGATCCCCCCTGGTGCGTCGGTCACTGAGGCGAGTCCAGGCGGTAGCCGACGCCGCGCACGGTACGGATGAGGGTCGGGGACGACGGGATGTCCTCGACCTTGGCGCGCAGCCGCTGGACACAGGCGTCCACCAGCCGCGAGTCACCGAGGTAGTCGTGCTCCCACACCAGCCGCAGCAACTGCTGCCGGGACAGGGCCTGTCCGGGCCGCCGGCTCAGTTCGAGCAGCAACCGCAGCTCGGTGGGCGTGAGTTGGAGGTCCTCGCCGTTCTTCGTGACGGTCATCGCGGCGCGGTCGATCACCAACGAGCCGAACGTGGCCGCGTCGTTGGCTTCTCGCTCCCCGCGCCGCAGCACGGCCCGGATACGGGCGTCGAGCACGCGCCCCTGCACGGGTTTGACCACGTAGTCGTCGGCGCCGGACTCCAGTCCAACGACGATGTCGATGTCGTCGGAGCGCGCTGTGAGCAGAATGATCGGCAGCTGGTCCGTGCGCCGGATACGACGGCACACCTCGAAACCGTCGATGCCGGGCAGCATCACATCCAGCACGATCAGGTCCGGCCGCTGCTCACGCAACAGCTTCAGACCGTCCTCGCCGCTGGCAGCGGTGGCTACCCGGTGTCCCTGGCGCGTCAGCGAGAGCTCCAGGGCCGTCCGGATGGCGTCGTCGTCCTCGATCAGCAACAGGGAAGGCACGGGGCTCATTCTGGCCCATGTGGGGGTGGGGTTTCGACACCTGTACGTGTACGTAGCCCTTGTAGGTACGTGTGCGCACCCGTAGCGCCCTTTTCTGTGACCGGACTGTCCGTTTTCTGAGGTGGGCTACAGAGACCGACCCCTGTGACAGGTCTGTGACAGTCGGGGGACACGTCCATGAAGTGACCCCGGCAGGATTTTCGGCACAGGCAAGGAACCACGCCGGAACATCCGAACACCGGGCAAGTCCACTACGGGGGGCGCGAGATGAACACGCTGCACAGCACCAGCAACAACGCAGTCATCACGCGTCTGCACGACGTCACCCGGGGTTCCGAGAAGTCCGGTGCCGTGAGCGGGCGGGGGTGCGCTCGCGGCACCGGGCGTCAGCACACCGGTTACATGACGGTGGTTGACGCGCACACGGGGGAAGCGCACGGGGGAAGCGCGTACAGGGAGGACACGGGGGAGCGTCGCTCGCTGTCGGAGGCGGAGTTCACCGCCTACGTCCAGGAGCGCCGCGCCTCCCTGTACGCCACCGCGTACCACCTGACCGGCGACCGCTTCGAGGCCGAGGACCTGCTGCAGAGCGCGCTGTTCTCGACGTACAAGGCATGGGACCGGATCAGCGACAAGGCCGCGGTCGGGGGCTACCTCCGCCGCACCATGACGAACCTGCACATCAGCGCGTGGCGCCGCCGCAAGCTGAACGAGTACCCGACCGAGGAACTGCCGGAGACGCCCGGCGACACGGACGCGATGCGCGGCACGGAACTGCGCGCGGTCCTGTGGCAGGCGCTGTCCCGGCTGCCGGAACTCCAGCGCACCATGCTGGTCCTCCGCTACTACGAGGGCCGCACGGACCCGGAGATCGCGGAGATCCTCGACATCAGTGTCGGCACGGTGAAGTCCAGCATCTGGCGGTCGCTCCGCCGCATGCGCGAGGACGAGGTCCTCAGCTTCGGCCGTGACGAGGAGGACGCCTTCGGGGAGCTTGTCGCCTGAGGGTTGGGGGGGGAATGGGTAACGGGGGAGGTCCGGGGGGACCACGGGGGATCGGTACCGGGGGGTGCCGACGGGGTCACGGGGACCATGGGGGGGGGAAGCACGGGGGAAGCACCACGGGGGAACGGGGAGAGCGGGACTGGAGGGCCGGGGGGTCCGTCCAGTCCCGCTTTTTTTTGGGTCTACGGCGCGGAGGGCGCCGGAGTCGTCCGTGCCGGGCGCCGGCCCACCGCCGCCGCCGCGAGCCTGCCCAGTGCCTCGTCCTTGTCGCAGGCGTACGCGCCGAGTCCGGTCTGCCGGGCCACGATCGAGCGCTCCAGCCGCATCAGCCGCCAGCCACGCCGCAGCAGGAACGGCACGGACTTGCGGCCCTCCCTCAGATCCCGCAGGAAGCGGCGCCGGAAGGTGCGCATCGGGCCGCGGCTCAGGCACAGCGCGTCCGCGAGGACGCCCAGCTCCTGGCACCGGGTGATGACCTCGGCCGCGAAGATGCCCTCCGCTATGAACAACGGGGTCCGGCCGACGTCGACCGCCTCCGTGCCCGTGCGGGCGCTGAGCGAGATGTCGTAGACCGGAACGTCCGTACGGCCCGTGCGGCACAGTTCGACGATCGCGGCGACCGCGATGTCCGCGTCCCAGGAGTCGGGGTGGTCCCAGTCGATGTCCGAACTCCCCGCCACCTGCGGCAGCGTCGGGTCGTCGCCCTCTTTGTAGAAGTCGTCGAGCCGCAGCACGGGCAGACCGGACCGGGCGGAGACGAGGGACTTGCCGGAACCCGAGGGGCCGCACAGCAGCACGACACGGGCCGGTGACGGGGAAAGGATGCTCACGGGACACCAGTTTGACGTATTCCGTACGTCCTGCCGACCCCGCGGGTCGCCAGTGGAACGCGCATCACACGTCAACTACCCTTCGTGCTGACCTGATTACCCTGCGCACCAGAAGGTGGCACCAGCAATGGCACGACACACGTCCCCCCAGCATCCGACCGCCCAGCGCGCCCTCGTCGCCCTCGCGACCGCCGGAGTCGCCCTCGGCGCGGGCGCGGCGTCGGCCGCCGCGGACACCTCGCCGGTGGCTGACGTGGTGCGGACTCGGCCCACGTCTCTGGGCAAGATCGACCCCGCGGCGGGGCTCGGCGCGCTCACCGGCACGGTCGGGTATGTCACCGGACCTGTTGCCGGGCTCAAGCCCAACCCCCTGGCGGGGACGGGTGTAGACCCGCTCGACAACGGGGTTGCGACCCAGCTTGCCGACTTTCAGCCGTTGGCCTCGCAGGCGTTGACCGGGCCGGTTGCTGAGGCTCAGTCGATCGGGAGTATGCCGGTTGTTGGGCAGGTGACGGGGCTGTTGGGGGGTTGAGGGATTGCGGGGGAGGGGTGGGGAACTGCGGACTTGTTGCCGGGTGCGCGTCCGTCGTGGCTGGTCGCGCAGTTCCCCGCGCCCCTGGGGTGAGTGCCGTGAGGCCGATCAGTACGACGAGCCGGATGCCCCTAGCGAACCCGTGGGGTGCCAGACCGTCTTCGTCTCCAGGAAGGCTGTCAGGCGGTCGATGCCGGGAGTCTCCGCGTAATCCACAGGCTGTGGACGGAGGACTCGCTTGAGGTTGTCCGCCGCTGCGATCTCCAGGTCCTTCGCCAGTACTTCGTCCGCGCCTGCCAAGTCGATCGCGTTGACGTCCTGGTGGGCGGCCAGGGGCGCCGCGATCTCCGCCGTCCTGCCGGAGAGGATGTTGACGACTCCGCCGGGGAGGTCGGAGGTGGCCAGGACCTCGCCCAACGACAGCGCGGGGAGCGGGGAGTTCTCGCTCGCGATGACGATGGCCGTGTTGCCGGTCGCGATCACCGGGGCGACGACCGAGATCAGGCCGAGGAACGAGGATTCCTGGGGGGCCAGGACGGTGACCACTCCCGTCGGCTCGGGGGAGGAGAGGTTGAAGTACGGGCCCGCTACCGGGTTCGCGCCGCCGACCACCTGCGCGATCTTGTCGGTCCAGCCCGCGTACCAGACCCAGCGGTCGATCGCCGCGTCGACCACTGCGGCCGCCTTCGACTTCGACAGGCCTTCCGCGTCCGCGACTTCGCGCGCGAACTGGTCCTTGCGGCCCTCCAGCATCTCGGCGATGCGGTAGAGGATCTGGCCGCGGTTGTACGCCGTCGCGCCGGACCAGCCGCCGAACGCCTTGCGGGCGGCTACGACCGCGTCGCGGGCGTCCTTGCGGGAGGACTGCGGCGCGTTCGCGAGCCACTTGCCCTTTGAGTCGGTCACCTCGTACACCCGGCCGCTCTCGCTACGGGGGAACTTGCCCCCGACGTACAGCTTGTAGGTCTTGAAGACGCTCAGACGCTGCTGTTCGCTCTTGTCGGACTTCTCAGACATCGAGGTACGCCTCCAGGCCGTGGCGACCGCCCTCGCGGCCGAAGCCCGACTCCTTGTAGCCGCCGAACGGCGAGGTCGGGTCGAACTTGTTGAACGTGTTGGACCAGATGACACCCGCGCGCAGCTTGCTCGCGACCGCGAGGATGCGGGAGCCCTTCTCGGTCCAGATGCCGGCGGAGAGGCCGTACTGCGTGTTGTTGGCCTTCGCGACGGCCTCTTCGGGCGTGCGGAAGGTCAGCACGGACAGCACCGGGCCGAAGATCTCGTCGCGGGCGATGGTGTGCGCCTGGGTGACGTTCGTGAAGAGCGTCGGGGCGAACCAGTAGCCGGAGGACGGGAGTTCGCAGGACGGGGACCAGCGCTCGGCACCCTCTGCCTCGCCCTGTTCCACGAGCGTGGTGATGCGGGAGAGCTGCTCGGCGGAGTTGATCGCGCCGATGTCGGTGTTCTTGTCGAGCGGGTCGCCGAGGCGGAGCGTGGAGAGCCTGCGCTTCAGCGAGTCCAACAGCTCGTCCTGGATGGACTCCTGGACGAGGAGACGGCTGCCCGCGCAGCAGACCTGGCCCTGGTTGAAGAAGATGCCGGTGACGATGCCTTCGACGGCCTGGTCGATGGGGGCGTCGTCGAAGACGATGTTCGCGCCCTTGCCGCCGAGTTCGAGGGTGACCTTCTTGGTCGTACCCGCGACTGTCCTCGCGATCTGCTTGCCGACCGCCGTGGAGCCGGTGAACGCGACCTTGTTCACGTCCGGGTGCGCGACGAGCGCGGCGCCCGAACCGCCGTATCCCGGAAGGATGTTGACGACACCCTTGGGGAGGCCGGCCTGGCGGCAGATGTCCGCGAAGAACAGTGCCGAGAGGGGGGTGGTCTCGGCGGGTTTCAGGACGACCGTGTTGCCGGCCGCGAGGGCCGGGGCGATCTTCCAGGCCAGCATCAGGAGCGGGAAGTTCCAGGGAATGACCTGGCCCGCGACGCCGAGGGGCTGGGGGTTCGCGCCGAAGCCGGCGTGGTCCAACTTGTCGGCCCAGCCCGCGTAGTAGAAGAAGTGCGCGGCGACCAGGGGGAGGTCGGCGTCCCTCGTCTCCTTGATGGGCTTGCCGTTGTCCAGGGTCTCCAGGACGGCCAGTTCGCGGCTGCGCTCCTGGATGATCCGGGCGATGCGGAACAGGTACTTGGCGCGCTCGGAGCCGGGCAGCGCCGACCACTTCTCGAAGGCCTTGCGGGCGGCCTGCACCGCGCGGTCGACGTCCGCCTCGCCCGCCTGGGCGATCTCGGAGAGGACCTCTTCGGTGGAGGGGGAGACGGTCTTGAAGACCTTGCCGTCCGCCGCTTCCGTGAACTCGCCGTCGATGAACAGGCCGTAGGAGGGCGCGATGTCGACGACCGAGCGGGACTCGGGGGCGGGTGCGTAGTCGAAAGTAGCCATGATGGTCAGTCCACCGTCACGTAGTCGGGGCCGGAGTAGCGGCCGGTGGCCAGCTTCTGACGCTGCATCAGCAGGTCGTTCAGGAGCGAGGACGCGCCGAAGCGGAACCAGTGGTTGTCCAGCCAGTCCTCGCCCGCCGTCTCGTTGACGATGACCAGGAACTTGATCGCGTCCTTGGAGGTGCGGATACCGCCCGCGGGCTTCACACCGACCTGGATGCCGGTCTGGGCGCGGAAGTCGCGCACCGCCTCCAGCATCAACAGGGTGTTCGCGGGCGTGGCGTTGACGGCCACCTTGCCCGTCGACGTCTTGATGAAGTCCGCGCCGGCCAGCATGCCGAGCCAGCTCGCGCGGCGGATGTTGTCGTACGTCGAGAGTTCGCCGGTCTCGAAGATGACCTTCAGGCGGGCGGCGCCCGAAGCCTCCTTCACGGCGACGATCTCGTCGTACACCTTCATGTAGTTGCCCGCGAGGAACGCCCCGCGGTCGATGACCATGTCGATCTCGTCGGCGCCCGCGGCGACCGCGTCCCGCACGTCGGCCAGCTTCACGTCGAGCGCGGCGCGGCCGGCCGGGAACGCGGTGGCGACGGAGGCGACCTTCACGGAGGAACCGGCGACGGCCTCCTTCGCGGTGGCCACCATGTCGGGATAGACACAGACGGCCGCGGTCGAGGGGCTCGTGCGGTCGGTCGGGTCGGGGCGGACCGCCTTGGCGCCGAGCGCCCGGACCTTTCCGGCGGTGTCCGCGCCTTCCAGCGTCGTCAGGTCGACCATCGAGATGGCGAGGTCGATGGCGTACGCCTTCGCGGTGGTCTTGATGGAACGGGTCCCGAGCGAGGCGGCACGCGCCTCCAGGCCGACCGCGTCGACGCCGGGCAGCCCGTGGAGGAAACGGCGCAGCGTGCTGTCGGAAGCCGTTACCTCGCCGAGTGCGTGTGCAGCAGCAGGTGCAGTGGTGGGCATGGTCACCAGACGAGCATATCTACGCGCGTAGCGGCTGTACACCCCGGGCAGGTGGTCCTACCTGAGGGGCGCGGGGCTGTATCTGTATGCGGCTCCGCCGCCTGGGCGCGAGCAACCACGACGCACCCGCAGTCGCGAACGCACACAGCCCCAACGGCGAGCAGGCGCACCTCTGAGGCAGAATTCGCATCATGACGACCCCGCACCCCGAGCCCAAAGACCGGATCTACCGCTCACCCGCGGGCCTCATCGGCGGTGTCCTGCTGCTGGCCATCGCCTGCTGGCTCGGCATCGACGCCCTCGTGTCCGGCCACGGCCGCACCCCGTGGCTCGCGCTCGCCGGCCTGATCCTCGTCGTCCCGGCGGTCGCCGCGTTCACGCTCCGCCCGGCGGTGTACGCCAACCAGGACCGGCTGCGCGTCCGCAACCCGTTCCGGGTCGTCGTGCTGCCGTGGGGCGAGATCGCGAGTCTGCGGTCCGGGTTCTCGAACGAGGCCGTCACGAAGGCGGGCGCCAAGTTCCAGCTGTGGTCGGTCCCGGTCTCGCTGCGCGGCCGCAAGAAGGCGGCACGGCGCGAGGCGAAGGCCGCCGCGGAGGCGGCGGGAGCGCAGCGCGGCGGCAGGTCCGGCGCCCTGGGCTTCGGCGGCGGCCTCGGCGGGTTCGGCGGCGGCATGGGCGCGGGCAGCGGCATGCGGGGCGGCGCCGTGCCGGCCGGGCCCACGCGCGCGGAGTCCGACCAGATCATGGCCGACCTGCGCGAGCTGCTGGAGGCCAGGGAGCAGGCGGAGTCGGCGCAGGGAGAGGTCACCGTGCGCTGGGCGTACGAGGTGATCGGGCCGGTGGTCGCCGGTGCCGTACTCCTGGCGATCCTGCTGGCGACGGGCTGACCGGACGGGCCCCCGCACTCACACTTCCCCGCCCCTACCTCTCTGGGATGTCATGACCACGAACGTCCGGGAGTTGTCGCCGCTGCCCGCCACCGCGATACCCGAGGGGTGCGTGGACTGGAACGGGGAGCACGCGCGCGTGTGGGCCGGTGCGGTGGTCCCGCGGTGGGTACCGGTACGGCCGCGCCACTGGGCCGTCGAGCTGGCCGTCTGGTGCGCCGTACTGGTCGCCTTCGGCCTGCTGGCGACGACGGATCTGCCCCCGGACCTGGTCGCGCTGCTGCCGCTCCAGGTCGTCTGGTGGCTGTGGCGTCCCGAGGCCGTACGGTTCTCCGCCCCCGTGCTGATCGTGCTGGTGGCGGTGCGGGGGACAGGACTGCCGTGGCCGGTCCTGGTGTGCGCCGCCCTGCTGGTCCTGGCCTCCGTGACGGCCGCCGAGCTACGGGCACGCGCGCGTGCCCGCCAGCGGCACAGCGCCCTGGCCGCGACCGCCGGGGTCACGGCCGTACCGCCCGACACGGACGGGCCGGTGCGGCGGGGCGGGCTGTTCCTCAAGTCCGGGGCCGGTCTGGCCGTCCCCGGCGTCGTCCTGCTCGCCACCTCCGGCCTGTGGAACGCGGCGGACGACCGCCAACTGGCCCTCGCCGAGGGCCTGTTCACGCTGGGCCTGGCCCTCACCCTGCTCCTCTCCGGCACCCTCGGCCGACGCCGGGCGGTCGCCCTGCGCACGGCACCCGCACCCGTCCTGCGCGTCCTTGTCGGCAAGGACGAGCACGAGGACGCCGTGATCTACGCGACGGACGACACCGAGGCGCTCCGGCCGCTGTTCACGGTCGCGACGAGGGCGGTACGCGACGAGGAGGGGGAGAGGCAGGGGGACGGCAAGGACGGCAAGGACGTCAAGGACGACGAGGCGGCGCTGGAGGAGCTGGAGGAGCTCCTCGACAAGGACGCGCCCCGTGATCCCGGCCCCCTGCGCGAGGCCGTCCTCTACGGCACCCCCTACGACGGCGCCGAGATCCTGCTGCTCAGCGCGCCGGAGAAGCCCGGTGAGCCGCCGGTGACGCAGTGGTCGACCGGGCCCGTACGACCGTTGCCGGAGGGCGCCGCACGGCGGCGGCTCGCCCGGGAGGAGCGGGCGGCGGTGCGGGCGGCGCGGGACGAGGAACTGGCCGCGACCGTGCGGGCGGGGACCACCGTGGTGCCGGTACGGCGCTGGCGGGCGGGGCCGGTGGACTGGCTGGCGAGCTTCCTGACGATGCTGTGGTGCACGGGGTACTTCCTGCTGGGGATCGACGACAGCCTCTGGCTTCGAGGGCTGCTCCTCCTCTTCGGCCTGATGTGCGCCGTCCGCGTCCCCGTGAAACTCCGCTGGCGCATCACCGCCGACCGCACCGGTGTCTGGCTGAACCGGCTGCGCGCCCCGCGCCACATCCCCTGGGACGACCTCCGCGCGGCCCGCAGGGAGTCCTTCGAACTCCAGCTGCGGGTGCGTGACGGCGACGACTGGTCGATGGCCGCGCCCCGCTGGCCCTGGCTGCAACGCAGACGCCAACTCGCCCATCCCTACGACGCGTTGGCCGCCGAACTCGCCGCGATGATCGCCGATCCCGCCCTGCGCCCCACCGGCGAGAGCGAGGAGAGGGAGCGCGGGCGGCCGCTGTGGCCGTTCGCCGTGGGTCTCGGTATCGCCTGGATCGCGGTGCTCGTCTCGCGCTGGCTGTCCTGACCGCTGTGCGGGGCGGTGCCCGCATGCCGACGCTTCCGTCCGCTTATCGGCAACGTTGTCCAGACCGTGCGGTGAGCGCTTTCCCTGTGCCTGTCCTAGGGGTTCTCGACCGGGTCTCGCTCACGATGCCCGCCCGCGAGGTCACCGCGCTCATCGGCCCCTCCGGCTGCGGCAAGTCGACCTTCCTGCGCATCCTCAACCGCATGCACGAACTGATCGGCTCCGCCTCGCTGGCCGGCCGGGTCCTGCTCGACGACGAGGACATCTACGACCGCGGCCGCCGCATCACCCACGCCCGCCGCCAGATCGGCATGGTCTTCCAGAAGCCCAACCCCTTCCCCGCCATGTCGATCTACGACAACGTCCTCGCCGGACTCAAGCTCAACGCCATCAAGGCGAGCCGCGACGGCAAGGACGACCTGGTCGAGGAGTGCCTGATCAAGGCGGGCCTGTGGAAGGAGGTCAAGGACCGCCTCCGCCAGCCCGGCGGCGCGCTCTCCGGCGGCCAGCAGCAACGCCTGTGCATCGCACGGTCGTTGGCGGTACGACCCCGGGTCCTCCTCATGGACGAACCCTGCTCGGCACTCGACCCGACCTCCACCCGGCGCATCGAGGAGACCATCGCCGAGCTCAAGTCCGAGGTGACCATCGTCATCGTCACCCACAACATGCAGCAGGCCGCCCGCGTCTCGGACAGCTGCGCCTTCTTCCTCGCCTCGCAGAACACCCCGGGCGTGATCGTCGAACACGGCGACACCCAGGCGATGTTCAACTCACCCCAGGACGAACGGACTTCGGACTACGTGAACGGACGGTTCGGATGACGGCACGGCCGGGAGCGGTGGTCCGGGCAGCCGTCGGTGTCGCGGCGACGCTCCTGCTCGTCGCCGGCTGCGGAGGTGGGGCGCGGGGCATGACCACGGCGGCAGGGCCGACGTCCACGACAGCCAAGACGACCACCCCGGCTGCCCTCGCACCACCGGTGCCGTCCGCGAAGTCCGCCGCCCCGACGACCTCCTCGGCCACTTCACGCCCCCGCACACCGGCATCGGTCCCGGCCGTCCCGTCCCCGTCCACCTCCGATGCCCGGGTGCCCGGCCCGGACCTCTCCCGGAAGGTCCCGTCCGCCGCTCCCCGCCGCACGCCCACGAGGTCCGCCACCCCCGGCACCGACACGGCGACGACCGGCCGCCCCACCGCCACCACGATCCGGATCGGCGGCTGGTCCTCGACGGTGGTCCGGGGCGGCCAGGCGGAGGTCGACGCGTGCCGGCACGCCGTGCAGTGGACGGGCCCCGCGATCGGCACCGAGGACGGCTACGAGCTGAGAACCGTGGTGATCGTCGGCCACGACTACTGCGGCTTCGACCGTTTCGCCACGCTGCCCGTCGGCACCAGGGTCAACATCAGTACCCCGCGCGGGACTTGGACGTACAAGGTCTACGCCCACTACGTCACCCCGGGCCGAGGCGTCCCGGCGGCAGGCCTCTACTGGGGCGACCTCACCCTCCAGTCCTGCGTGGGACCGGACACGGGGTTCAGCTACCTGATGCGTGACTGAACCCCGTACGCGGCTCCCGGTGAATCAGGGGGAGCCGGGCTGAAGTGACGGTGTCTCAGATACCGGCCGCGGCCGACAGGTCCCGCTTGATCGTCGCGAGGGTCTCGGCGGCCTGGGCCCGGGCGGCCGGGAGGTCGGCGTGCGCGGCGACGGGCACCACGACCTCCAGATAGCACTTCAGTTTGGGCTCGGTGCCGCTGGGCCGGACGATGACCCGGGCGCCGTCGAGCGTGTAGCGCAGCCCGTCCGTGGGCGGCAGCTTGTCGGTCCCCTCGTTCAGGTCCTCGGCCTTGGTGACGGCCAGCCCGGCGAGTGCGGTCGGGGGGTGCTCGCGCAACCGCCGCATGGCGTCCGCGATGACGGTCAAGTCCTCGACGCGGACGGAGAGTTGATCGGTGGCGTGCAGACCGTGCTCGACGGCGAGATCGTCCAGGAGATCGAGCAGATCACGTCCCTCGGCCTTGAGTTCGGACGCCAGCTCGGTGATGAGGAGGGCGGCGGTGATGCCGTCCTTGTCGCGCACGCCGTCCGGGTCCACGCAGTAGCCGAGGGCTTCCTCGTAGCCGTAGCGAAGGCCCTCCACCCGGGCGATCCACTTGAAGCCGGTGAGGGTCTCCTCGTAGGGCAGACCCGCCTTCTCGGCGATACGGCCCAGCAGGGACGAGGAGACGATCGACTCGGCGAAGGTGCCCTGGGCGCCGCGCCGGACGAGGTGGGCGGCGAGGAGCGCGCCGACCTCGTCGCCGCGGAGCATCCGCCAGTTCCCATCTGCTTTCACAGCCGCGGCGCAACGGTCGGCGTCGGGGTCGTTGGCGATGATCAGGTCCGGGTCCGTGGCGCGGGCCTGCGCGAAGGCGAGGTCCATCGCGCCGGGCTCCTCCGGGTTGGGGAACGCGACGGTCGGGAAGTCCGGGTCGGGCTCGGCCTGTTCGGCGACGAGCACGGGCTCCGGGAACCCGGCCCGCGCGAACGCGGCCAGCAGCACGTCCTTGCCGACGCCGTGCATCGCCGTGTAGACGGTGCGGGCGGTACGGGGGGAGCCGGGGGCGAGGACGGCGTCGGTGCGGGCGAGGTAGGCGTCGAGGACGCTGTCGTCGAGGGTTTCCCAGCCGGTGGTGGGCCGGGGCACGTCGTGCAGTGAGCCGATCGCCCCGATCTCGGCGGCGATCTCCGCGTCGGCCGGGGGCACGATCTGGGAGCCGTCGCCGAGGTAGACCTTGTAACCGTTGTCCCGGGGCGGGTTGTGGCTGGCGGTGACCTCCACGCCCGCGATCGCGCCCAAGTGCCGTATGGCGAAGGCGAGTACGGGGGTGGGGAGGGGGCGGGGCAGTACGGCGGCCTTCAGCCCCGCGCCGACCATCACGGCGGCGGTGTCGCGGGCGAAGTCGGCGGACTTGTGGCGGGCGTCGTAGCCGATGACGACGACTCCGTCGGTGTGGCCGGTCTTCTTGAGGTACGCGGCGAGTCCGGCGGCGGCCCGGATGACGACCGCACGGTTCATCCGCATGGGCCCGGCGCCGAGTTCGCCCCGCAGGCCGGCGGTCCCGAACTGGAGCGTCCCGCTGAAGCGCTCGGCGAGCTCGGCGACGTCCCCGGCGTCGATGAGCTTGGCGAGCTCGTCACGGGTGTCCGCGTCGGGGTCCTCGGCGAGCCAGGTCCTGGCCCGCGCGATGAGTTCGTCGTCGTGCACGTCGGGTGAGCCTTTCGTGGTGGCTGTTCGTCAGCGTCTTGGCTTCTTGGCTTTTTACGTCCGTTTCCCGCCTCACCAAGAAGGTCTGTTCCTCGGCTTCTGGATGCCCGAGACGGGTGGGTGGGTGGGTGGGAAACATCCGGGGGTCCAGGGGGCGGAGCCCCCTGGGGACGGTGCCTACAGCCGCCCGAGCACCTGGGCCAGCAGCGACCCCATCTGCGTGGCGGAATCCCGGCCGGCCTGGAGAACTTCCTCGTGGTTGAGAGGCTCACCCGTCATACCCGCGGCAAGGTTCGTCACCAGGGAGATCCCCAGCACCTCCGCACCCGCCTCGCGCGCAGCGATCGCTTCGAGCACCGTGGACATGCCCACGAGGTCCGCGCCGATCACCCGAGCCATCCGGATCTCCGCCGGAGTCTCGTAGTGCGGCCCGGGGAACTGGGCGTAGACACCCTCCTCCAGCGCCGGGTCGATCTCCTTGCACAGGGCGCGCAGCCGAGGCGAGTACAGATCCGTGAGGTCGACGAAATTCGCGCCGACGATGGGGGACGTGGCCGTGAGGTTGATGTGGTCGCTGATCAGCACGGGCTGGCCGGGACGCATGCCCTCGCGGAGCCCCCCGCAGCCGTTGGTCAGCACGATGGTCTTGCAGCCGGCGGCGACGGCGGTACGGACGCCGTGCGCGACGGCGGCGACCCCGCGGCCCTCGTAGTAGTGGGTACGGCCGAGGAAGACCAGCGCGCGCTTGTCACCGATCGCGTACGAGCGGATCCGGCCGCCGTGGCCCTCGACGGCCGGCGGCGGGAAACCGGGCAGCTCGGTGACGGGGAAGTCGGCCTCGGGTACGCCGAGGGCGTCGACGGCCGGTCCCCAGCCGGAGCCCATCACAAGGGCGACGTCGTGGGTCTCGGCGCCCGTCAGTTCGCGCAGGCGCGTGGCGGCGGCGTCAGCGGCGGCATGGGGGTCGCCCTGGATGTCGTCCGGAAGAAGAGATGCGTTCACGCCGATGAGCGTAGCTGGTCTGGGCCTACGCGCGTAGATGACAGAGCGCACGGGATGGCGATCGTTGTCTTGTCGTTTCCAACGAGACCTGTGACGGGCGTTATGTGTGGGAAACCCTCAGCGGAACCGCGGGGAACCCTCAGCAGGGCCGCTTCCGCAGCTCCATCACATAGTCGTGCGGGGCGCCGGCCGACTCGGCGGCGTCGGCGAGTTCACCGAGGTAACGGGCGGACGGGAGCCCTCCCTCGTAGCCATTGAGGACGTACACCCAAGCGGGTTCCTCGCCCTCCAGCGTGTGCACCCGCACCCGCATCCGGCGGTAGACGTCGAGGCCGACGCCCTCCCACCGGTCCATGGAGTCCTCGTCGGGCGGCGCGATCTCGTACAGCGCGACGAAGACCTGGGAGCGCGGGGCCTCCACGATCGTCGCGAGCGCGCCCTCCCAGCCCATGTGCTCGCCGCCGAAGGTCAGCCGCCACCCGTTCAGCCAGCCCGTGGCGCGCAACGGCGAGTGCGGGGCGCGGCGGGTCATCAGCCGCGCGTCGAGATTGCCGGCGTACGCGGCGTAGAGCGACATGCTTCGAGAGTACGGCAGCGAAACCACCCGCCACTCCCGTAACCACCGGTACCCGAGCCCCCGGACTTCCGTACTCACCAGTACCCGAGCCCACTGCCGAAAAGGCCCTCCGCGGCCCCGGCGACCGCACCTCCCGTCGCCCCCGGGCGGAAGCACCTTGATGCGTGCGGGACAATGGGGTACGTGACTCGGATCGTGATCATCGGTGGCGGACCCGGCGGCTATGAAGCGGCGCTGGTGGCAGCGCAGCTCGGCGCGGAGGTGACCGTCGTCGACTGCGACGGTCTGGGCGGGGCGTCGGTGCTGACCGACTGCGTCCCGTCGAAGACCCTTATCGCGACGGCCGAGGTGATGACCACCTTCGACTCGTCGTACGAGGAACTCGGCATCATCGTCGCCGACGACACCCCACCGCTGGAGCAGGCGGCCCGGGTCGTCGGCGTGGACCTCGGCAAGGTCAACCGCCGTGTGAAGCGCCTCGCGCTCGCCCAGTCGCACGACATCACCGCGTCCGTGACCCGGGCCGGCGCCCGTGTCATGCGCGGCCGTGGCCGGCTCGACGGCATGCAGGCGATCGACGGTTCCCGCAAGGTCATCGTGAAGGCCGCCGACGGCACCGAGGAGACCCTCGTCGCCGACGCCGTCCTCATCGCGACCGGCGGCCACCCCCGCGAGCTGGACGACGCCCGCCCGGACGGCGAGCGCATCCTGAACTGGACCCAGGTCTACGACCTCACCGAGCTCCCCGAAGAGCTGATCGTGGTCGGTTCCGGTGTCACGGGTGCCGAGTTCGCCGGCGCCTACCAGGCCCTCGGCTCCAAGGTCACCCTCGTGTCGTCCCGAGACCGCGTCCTGCCCGGCGAGGACCCCGACGCCGCCGCCGTACTCGAAGACGTCTTCCGGCGTCGCGGCATGAACGTCATGGCCCGCTCCCGCGCCCAGTCCGCCAAGCGCGTCGGCGACAAGGTCGAGGTCGTCCTCGCCGACGGCCGCGTCATCACCGGCTCGCACTGCCTGA
Organism: Streptomyces sp. NBC_00986; assembly: GCF_045162565.1. Taxonomy (NCBI): domain Bacteria; kingdom Bacillati; phylum Actinomycetota; class Actinomycetes; order Kitasatosporales; family Streptomycetaceae; genus Streptomyces; species Streptomyces sp. NBC_00986. Next base: position 4,915,308 of record NZ_CP108733.1, on the reverse strand, counting down.
TGGCCGTCGGCGCCATCCCGAACTCCGCGGGCATGGGCCTGGAGGAGGCGGGCGTCAGGCTCCGCGACTCGGGCCACATCTGGACCGACAAGGTCTCGCGTACGACGGCTCCGGGCGTGTACGCGGCCGGTGACGTGACCGGGATCTTCGCGCTCGCCTCGGTGGCCGCTATGCAGGGCCGTATCGCGATGTACCACTTCCTGGGTGACGCGGTGGCCCCGCTGAACCTGAAGACGGTGTCGTCGAACGTCTTCACCGACCCGGAGATCGCCACGGTCGGCTACTCCCAGGCCGACGTCGACGGCGGCAAGATCGACGCCCGCGTCGTGAAGCTCCCGCTCCTCCGCAACCCGCGCGCGAAGATGCAGGGCATCCGCGACGGCTTCGTCAAGATCTTCTGCCGTCCCGGCACCGGCATCATCGTCGGCGGTGTGGTCGTGGCGCCCCGGGCCTCGGAACTGATCCACCCGATCTCGATCGCCGTCGACAACAACCTGACGGTCGAACAGATCGCGAACGCCTTCACCGTCTACCCGTCTCTTTCGGGCTCGATCGCCGAGGTGGCCCGGCAGCTCCACACACGGAAGGCGACGGGCGAAGTCTGAGCCGAAACGGACTCCCCGCTGGTCACGGGGAGTTGTCGACCATTCGGGCGGCATAGGCGGCGAGACTAGGCCCTATACCACTTCCCGTCCTGCTGTACGAACAACTTCCGTTATTCGGCGCAAACACCTGAAAGCAGACGGTCGTTGGGGTTACTGTCAGTTTCGTGTTCGCTGCAGAACGTCGCCAATTGATCCTCGAAATGGTGCGAGCGAATGGGGCCGTATCGCTCCGTGAGCTCGCCCGCGTCGTCCAGACCTCCGAAGTGACCGTACGGCGGGACGTGCGCGCACTGGAGGCAGAAGGACTCCTCGACCGCCGGCACGGCGGTGCGGTATTGCCGGGCGGGTTCACGCGAGAATCCGGCTTTCCGCAGAAATCGCATCTCGCGACCGCCGAGAAGACGGCCATCGCCGATCTCGCCGCCAGCTTCGTCGAAGAGGGCGAGGCGATTGTGGTGGGGGCGGGTACCACGACCCAGGAGCTGGCCCGCCGGCTCGCCCGGGTGCCCGGACTGACCGTCGTCACCAACTCCCTTCTGGTGGCCCAGGCGTTGGCCCATGCCAATCGCGTGGAGGTCGTCATGACCGGCGGCACCCTGCGCGGCTCCAACTACGCGCTGGTGGGCAGCGGGGCGGAACAGTCCCTCCAGGGCCTGCGTGTCTCCCGGGCCTTCCTCTCCGGGAGCGGACTGACCGCCGAGCGCGGCCTCTCCACGTCCAACATGCTCTCCGCGTCCGTCGACCGGGCCCTCGTCCAGGCGGCCGCCGAGGTCGTCGTCCTGGCCGACCACACCAAGCTCGGCACGGACACCATGTTCCAGACCGTGCCCACGGACGTCATCACCCGCCTCGTCACCGACGAGCCCCCGGCCCACGACGACCGGGCCGCCACGGAGTTGCAGGCGCTGGCCGACCAGGGGGTGCAGATCGCCGTGGCCGGCGCATCGGGAAGCCAGGGGGGTGACCAGACCCCGACACGGGACCAACGCCGCCGAGACGTCCCCCTCCCGGCACCGCGACGGGGTCAAGTACCGGGCGGTGGACCGGGGTTGAGGGCAGCGGGTGTGCTGGGCGGGGAGTCCCCTGAGCGGGAGCGCGCGGCAAGGGTGGCGGATCTGCGAAGGCGTTGACCGAGGGCCCGGCTTTCGGGTGCAGGCCCGGTGGGGGGCTGGTCGCGCAGTTCCCCGCGCCCCTTAAACGCAGGTCGGCTGCAACGGGCCCGTCTATTTAGGGGCGCGGGGAACTACGCCCCCTTGAAAACGCGGGTCAGCCCATGTCTTTTAGGGGCGCGGGGAACTGCGCGACCAGCCACGACGGCGCCGCACCCGAAGACCGAACCAGTGCTACGGCTTCAACCCGCGCAACGTCAACGTCAGCAACCTGTCCGCCAGTTCAGGATCCCCAGGATTGCCCTCAGCCGCGAGAGCGATCGCGTGGGTCAGCTGGAGAAGGTCGCCGATCTCGACATCCCCACGCACGTCACCCGCCTCCTGCGCCCGGAACAGCAACGCACCCCCCGCCTCCCGGATGGGATGACTGCACCGGGCCAGCGCGGACGACCCGTCATGGTCGACCGCCATCAACGCCCGGGAAAGCCCCCGGTACTCACTCGCGTGCGTCACCATCTCCCGCAACCACGTCACCAGAGCCACACACGGCTGCGGAGCCAACAGCAACTCCCGCGAACGCGCGAGGAGTTCACCCGCCGCGTCCTCGAAGACCGCGCTCATCAGGGACTGCCGATTGGGGAAGTGCCGGTACAGCGTGCCGATACCGACACCCGCACGCCGCGCCACGTCCTCCAGGGACGCGTCCGTGCCGTGCGCGGCGAAGCACACCCGGGCCTCGGCAAGCAGCCGCTCGTAGTTGCGGCGGGCATCGGCACGCAGCCCCGCCGGCGGCTTGGCTGTGTCGGCCATGGTTCCCACCTGCCCTCCTCGGCTCGTTCCCGTCAGCATGCCAGGCGTTGATTACAGAAGTGCCCGGCAAAGACAGGCTGTTCCTGTCCGCCGGGCACCTCTGAACGTGCGGTGGGTCAGTCCTTGATCTCGCAGATCGCCGCGCCGGACGTGATGGACGCACCGACCTCCGCGCCAAGTCCCTTGATCGTGCCGGACTTGTGCGCGTTCAGCGGCTGTTCCATCTTCATGGCTTCGAGTACGACGATGAGGTCGCCCTCCTTGACCTCCTGGCCCTCCTCGACCGCGACCTTGACGATCGTGCCCTGCATCGGCGAGGCGAGGGTGTCGCCGGAGGCGACGGGGCCGGACTTCTTGGCCGCGCGGCGCTTGGGCTTGGCCCCGGCGGCGAGGCCGGTGCGGGCCAGGGACATGCCGAGCGAGACCGGGAGGGAGACCTCCAGGCGCTTGCCGCCGACCTCGACGACGATCGTCTCGCGGTCCGCGTCCTCGTCCGCCTCGGCGTCCGTGGGAGCCGCGAAGGGCTTGATCTCGTTGACGAACTCGGTCTCGATCCAGCGGGTGTGGACCGTGAACGGGTCGGCGGAGCCGGTGAGTTCGGGGGCGAAGGCCGGGTCCTTGACGACCGCGCGGTGGAACGGGATGGCCGTGGCCATGCCCTCGACGGTGAACTCGTCCAGCGCACGCGCGGCACGCTGGAGCGCCTGCTCGCGGGTCGCGCCGGTGACGATCAGCTTGGCGAGGAGGGAGTCCCACGCCGGGCCGATGACCGAGCCGGACTCGACACCGGCGTCCAGGCGGACGCCCGGACCGGACGGCGCCGCGAACGTGGTGACGGTGCCGGGCGCGGGCAGGAAGCCGCGGCCCGGGTCCTCGCCGTTGATGCGGAACTCGAAGGAGTGGCCGCGCAGTTCGGGGTCGCCGTAGCCGAGTTCCTCGCCGTCGGCGATGCGGAACATCTCGCGGACGAGGTCGATGCCGGCGACCTCCTCGGTGACCGGGTGCTCCACCTGGAGGCGGGTGTTGACCTCGAGGAAGGAGATCGTGCCGTCCTGGCCGACGAGGAACTCGACGGTCCCGGCGCCGACGTAGCCGGCCTCCTTGAGGATCGCCTTCGAGGAGGCGTACAGCTCGGCGACCTGGGCGTCGGAGAGGAACGGCGCGGGCGCCTCCTCGACGAGCTTCTGGTGGCGACGCTGGAGGGAGCAGTCACGGGTGGACACGACGACCACGTTGCCGTGGGAGTCGGCCAGGCACTGGGTCTCCACGTGCCGCGGCTTGTCCAGGTAGCGCTCGACGAAGCACTCGCCGCGACCGAAGGCGGCGACCGCCTCGCGCACCGCGGAGTCGTACAGCTCGGGAACCTCTTCGAGCGTGCGGGCCACCTTCAGACCGCGACCGCCGCCACCGAAGGCGGCCTTGATCGCGATGGGCAGCCCGTGCTGCTCGGCGAACGCGACGACCTCGTCCGAACCCGACACCGGGTCCGGCGTACCGGCCACCAGCGGGGCACCGGCGCGCTGGGCGATGTGCCGGGCGGCGACCTTGTCACCGAGGTCCCGGATCGCCTGCGGCGGCGGCCCGATCCAGATCAGGTCCGCGTCGAGGACCGCCTGGGCGAACTCGGCGTTCTCCGACAGGAATCCGTAGCCGGGGTGGATGGCGTCGGCACCGGACTCGCGGGCCGCGCCCAGGACCTTGCCGATGTCCAGGTAACTGCTCGCCGGTGTGTCACCGCCCAGGGCGAACGCCTCATCCGCGGCGCGGACATGCAGAGCGTCCCGGTCCGGGTCGGCGTATACGGCCACGCTCGCGATCCCGGCGTCCCGGCAGGCCCGGGCTACGCGGACAGCGATTTCGCCACGATTGGCGATGAGCACCTTGCGCACGATTGAGGCTCCCTCCTTGAAACAAGCCGAGTTTAGGGACTGCCGACACGGCGCATCGACCCGTCCCCAGTGGTGAGCTTGCCCACACGGAGCGTGATGCGAGGCCTGCTCGACCCGCGAAATCCCTTGTCGCACCTCGGTACGCAGGACTCCTCGTGGAAACCCTAGCTCTCCGGTGTGGGCAAGGTCTCTGTGAGAGCGTGCCGCGTGCCACGCCGTTTCTTTGTGGAGTCCCTACGAATGGCCCAATGATTCTTTGCCCCCAACGCAACCCTTGTCCCGCGGTTTACCCGTTAGTAGCGTTCGGGTTGTCTCGAACGTACTTGAGGTAACAAGGCTCTTGATCGAGCGGTAGTCGGAAGTGGGTGGGGCCGGTGGTGCGCAGGCCGGTGGCATGGATCTTGGCGCTCGTCCTCTTCGTGGAGGCGCTCGGAGTGGCCGCGCTGAACTGGTTCCTGGGGATCGTCGTCGACCGCCAGGACATGTCCCTGGCCGGTCTCGACCCGGACGCGATGTCCATCTCCTCGAAGGTCGGCGGCATAGTCTTCGGCCTCTACTTCGCCCTGTGCGGAGTGGTCGCCCTCCTCGTCGCCCTGCGCGACCGGGCCCCGGCCGGCTTCGGCCGCATCCTGCTGATCAGCGTGGCCGTGGTGCACGGCCTGCTGGGCGCGTTCGCGTGGGGTCTGGTGGGCCCGGGAGCGTTCGTGTCCATGGTGGTCGTGCTCGGCCTGGTCGTCCTGCTCCTGATGACGTACGACCGCCTGGAAGCCCCGTCCGAGGGGAGCCCCGAGCAGGGCGAGAGCGAGGGTCCGGGGCAGATCGCTCCGCCGGCCGCCCCCAGCCCCTCCTGATCATCCCTCCCGGGGTGTCCACAACTCCGTGATGCCGACGCCCAGTTGGGTCAGCAGGCGGCGAACGAGCGGCAGGCTGATGCCGATCACGTTGCCGTGGTCGCCGTCGATGCCCTCGATGAACGGTGCCGACAGGCCGTCGAGGGTGAACGCCCCGGCGACGTAGAGGGGTTCGCCCGAGGCGACGTACGCGGCGATCTCGGCGTCGGTCGGTTCGCCGAAACGGACGACGGTGGACGCGGTCGCCGAGACGTACCGGCCGCTCGTCGTGTCGTAGACGCAGTGCCCGGTCTGGAGGGTCCCGGCCCGCCCGCGCATCGCCTTCCAGCGGGCGGTGGCCTCCTCGGCGTCGGCGGGCTTGCCGAGGGCTTCGCCGTCGAGGTCGAGCACGGAGTCGCAGCCGATCACGAGCGCACCCTTTACCTCGGGCTTCGCGGCGACGACGGAGGCCTTGGCCTCGGCGAGCGCGAGGGCGAGTTCGGCCGGGGTGGGGGCGCTGACGGCGTCCTCGTCGACCCCGCTGACGATCACCTCGGGGTCCAGTCCGGCCTGGCGCAGCAGGCCCAGCCGGGCGGGGGACTGGGAGGCGAGCACGAGTCGGCGGCGCGGCTGATCTGTCATGCGTTCAGAGTATCGGCGTGGCTCTGGGCCCTCACGTCAGCCCGAGCACGATCATCGCCAGCACCATCGCGAGCGCCATGAGAATCCCGAGCCGCCGCAACATGACCTCTGTCTCCCGCAGGTCTTTGGGAGGCTCGTCATCGGGGTCGGACCACAACATGCTTCCGAGCTTGCGGCGATTTGGGCCGGGGCGCCTGAGTACGGGTACTCAACTCTTCCAAAAGGGCCTGTGGTTCCGTTAGTCTAATGGAACCGAGGTTCCCTTTGGAGGGTGTGTCATGTTCGCCACTGCCTGGACCGCGTCACCCCAGCTCCCCAGCGAAGGCTTCACTCCGAACTGGTCCCGTGAGGGGTTCTGGCGTCAGTCGTTGCGCCAGGTCGTGCGGTTGACGGCGGGTGGGGAGCGGGTTCGGGTGCGGTTCTCCAATGCGTACGGGAACTCGCCGGTGAGGATCGCTGCGGGCTCTGTGGCCGCCGGTGGGGTTGTGGTGCGGCTGGCCTTCGAGGGCTCGCCGGAGGGGGAGATGCCCGCGCGGGGGGAGTTGGTGAGTGACTCGGTCCAACTCGCCGTAGAAGCAGGGGAGTCGGTGGCCGTCACGCTGTACTTCGACTCGGCCACCGGACCGGCCACCTTCCATGCGCAGGCCTTTGCGACCAGCTGTCGGGGCGCGGGGAGTCTGCTGGGTGGGGGCGGGAACGAGTTCACCGAGTCGAGTGAGTCGTGGTACTTCCTGTCCGCCGTCGAGACCGACTCCGGGCGCACGGACGGGATTGTTCTTTTTGGTGACTCCATCACCGACGGGTTCGGGTCTACGACGGGGGCCGATCGGCGGTGGTCGGACGCGTTGGCCTCGCGGACGGGGCGGGCCGTGCTGAACGCGGGGATCGGGGGGAATCTGCTGCTCAACGACTCCGCGTGGTACGGGGAGCGGGGGGTGCGCCGGTTTGAGCGTGATGTGCTTCAACTGGCCGGGGTTGACACGGTCGTTGTGTTGCTGGGGCTCAATGACATCGGGTTCAGCGAGACGGATGTGCAGCCTACGTACAAGCCGGCGCCGGTGGTTTCGGCGGGTGAAGTCATCGCCGGGTATCGGGAGTTGATACGGCAAGCCCGTGAACTCTCAGTGATCGGGGCGACCTTGTTGCCGTTCGGGGGGTCGGATCACTGGGGGGAGCGGGCGGCGAAGGTCAGTCATGAGGTCAACGAGTGGGTTCGTTGCTCGGGGGAGTTTGACCGGGTCGTTGACCTGAATCGGGTGATGGCCGATCCGGGTGAATCGGATCGGCTGCACCCTGCTTATGACTTCGGGGATCAACTGCACCCCAATGACGAGGGGTACGGGGTGATGGCTGAGGCTGTGTTGCGTTGTTTGTAGGGCGCGGGTCCGTTGTGGCTGGTCGCGCAGTTCCCCGCGCCCCTAGGTGACTTCTAGCCCGGCCAGAAAGTGCGGGTCCATGCACTGGGCCCTGGGTGGGGGAGCCTCGCGGAAGCGATACGTGACGGGTCGGACCAGGCGTCCCGCTGTCTCGGGGCGCCCGGCGATGTGGTCGCCGCCGCGGCTGCGCGCGCTCTGACTACCGCCAAGGCCGCTGCCAGTTCCTCCGGGGTCGGGTTGCCCCGTACGACTTTGATGTTCATGGGGGCTGCTCCTCTACAGGGGGATGTTGCCGTGCTTCTTCGGGGGCAACGACTCGCGCTTGGTGCGGAGTTGGCGTAGGCCCCGGACGACGTGGCGGCGGGTGTCGGAGGGGAGGACGACCGCGTCGATGTAGCCGCGTTCGGCCGCGATGTAGGGGTTGAGGAGGGCGTCCTCGTACTCCTGGATCAGGCGGGCCCTCGTCGCCTCCACGTCGCCTGCCGCCTCCGCCTCCGCGATCGTGCGGCGGTGCAGGATGTTGACCGCGCCCTGGGCGCCCATGACGGCGATCTGGGCGGTCGGCCAGGCGAGGTTGAGGTCGGCGCCGAGGTGCTTGGAGCCCATGACGTCGTAGGCGCCGCCGAAGGCCTTGCGGGTGATCACCGTGATCAACGGGACTGTTGCTTCTGCGTACGCGTAGATCAGTTTTGCGCCTCGGCGGATGATGCCGTAGTGCTCCTGGTCCACCCCGGGGAGGAAGCCGGGGACGTCCACGAAGGTGATGACCGGGACGTTGAACGCGTCGCAGGTGCGGACGAAGCGGGCCGCCTTCTCGGACGCGTCGATGTCCAGGCAACCCGCGAACTGCATCGGCTGGTTGGCGACGATGCCCACCGGGCGGCCCTCGACCCGGCCGAAGCCGGTGAGGATGTTCGGGGCGAACAGCGGCTGCGTCTCGAAGAACTCGGCGTCGTCCAGGACGTGTTCGATCACCGTGTGCATGTCGTACGGCTGGTTCGCGCTGTCCGGGACCAGCGTGTCCAGCTCGCGGTCCTCGTCCGTGACGGTGAGGTCCGCCTCCTCGGGGAACGCCGGGGGCTCGCTGAGGTTGTTGGACGGCAGGTACGACAGCAACTGCTTGACGTACTCGATCGCGTCCTTCTCGTCGCCCGCCATGTGATGGGCCACGCCCGACACCGAGTTGTGGGTGCGCGCGCCGCCCAACTCCTCGAAGCCGACGTCCTCGCCCGTGACCGTCTTGATGACGTCCGGGCCGGTGATGAACATGTGCGAGGTCTGGTCGACCATCACCGTGAAGTCGGTGATCGCGGGGGAGTACACCGCGCCGCCCGCGCACGGGCCTACGACCAGGCTGATCTGGGGGATCACGCCGCTCGCGTGTGTGTTGCGGCGGAAGATCTCGCCGTACGCGCCGAGGGAGGCCACGCCCTCCTGGATGCGGGCGCCGCCGGAGTCGTTGATGCCGATGACCGGGCAGCCCGTCTTCAGGGCGAAGTCCATCACCTTGACGATCTTCTGGCCGTAGACCTCGCCCAGGGCGCCGCCGAAGACCGTGAAGTCCTGGGAGAACACGGCGATGGGGCGGCCGTCGACCGTGCCGTACCCGGAGACGACTCCGTCGCCGTAGGGGCGGTTCTTCTCCAGGCCGAAGTCCGTGGAACGGTGCCGGGTCAACTCGTCGAACTCGACGAAGGACCCCTCGTCGAGGAGCAGGTCGATCCGCTCACGGGCCGTCAACTTGCCCTTGGCGTGCTGCTTTTCGACCGCACGTGCCGAGCCGGCGTGCGTCGCTTCCTGGATACGGCGCTGAAGATCCGCGATCTTCCCGGCGGTGGTGTGGATGTCGATCTCTTGAGGCGCTTCCGGCTCGGACATCGGGATTGCGGCTCCCTGCCTGCTCAAAAGGGGGACGGGTTACTCATCCGTAGAGTAGTGGCGGGCCTACCGATCGGCAGTGCGGCGTACAACACACCTTGAGTGGCTTGCACGACACACACCTAGGGTGGCTTGCATGACGCCGCGAGATGCCTCAGACGAGAACAACAGTCGTTGGTCCGACCTGGACCGTCCGCCGCTCAACGGTGCGGCGCTGCGCAAGGGCCTGGTGCGGGACGGCGGCCACAGGGGCCTTTACTGCGACATCGAGGTCGTGCAGCGCACAGGATCCACCAACGCCGACCTCATGGCCCTGGCACTCGCGGGGAACGCCGAAGAAGGTGCGGTGCTCGTCGCCGAGGAGCAGACCGCCGGGCGTGGGCGGCTCGACCGGCAGTGGTCGGCACCGGCCCGCTCGGGGCTGTTCTTCTCCGTGCTCCTGGAGCCGAACGATGTTCCCGTGGCCCGCTGGGGCTGGCTCCCGCTGCTCACCGGGGTCGCCGTCGCGACGGGCCTGTCCCGGGCGGCCGGCGTGGACACGGCACTCAAGTGGCCCAACGACCTCCTGGTGACTGTCGGCGGCGAGGAACGCAAGGCCGGCGGCATCCTCGCCGAGCGCGCGGGCGACGACGCGGTGATCGTCGGCGTCGGCATCAACGTCACCCTGCGCGAGGACGAGCTGCCCGTCCCCCAGGCGGCCTCCTTGGCTCTGGCGGGGGCGGTCACGACCGACCGCGATCCCCTCCTGCGGGCGGTTCTGCGGTCCCTGGAGCACTGGTACGACAAGTGGCGCTCGGCGGGCGGCGACCCGCTGGAGAGCGGCCTCCAGGAGACCTACGCGGCCGGCTGCTCGACGCTCGGCCGGGTCGTCCGGGCCGAACTGCCCGGCGACCGGTCCATCACCGGGGAGGCCGTCGCGATCGACGGCGACGGGCGGCTCGTCCTCGCGACGGAGGACGGCGTACAGGAGCCCGTGGGGGCGGGCGACATCGTCCACCTGCGCCCCGCGTGACCCCGACCGCTCTTGTGGCGGCTCTTCCCATGTGACTCAAGGAGTGAGCTGGCCCACACCTGCCGTAGCATTGGGCCCGGTCGATACCTGACCGTGGCAGATCGGAAGGGCAGCAGGCGTGACCGTCGACGACACGGGCTCCGGCGCGGACGCGGACGGCCGGGTGGCCCCCGATGCCGCCGAACCCGGCGAGGATCCCCTCGCGCTGCGTCTCGAAGGACTCATCCTCGGCGCGGAGCGCCGCTACACCCCCTTCCAGGCGGCCCGCACCGCCGGCGTCTCCATGGAGCTGGCCACGCGCTTCTGGCGGGCCATGGGCTTCGCCGACGTCGGCCAGGCCAAGGCGTTCACGGAGGCCGACGTCCTCGCGCTGCGGCGCCTGGCCGGTCTCGTCGAGGCGGGGCTGTTGAGCGAGGCGATGGCCGTGCAGGTGGCCCGTTCCACCGGGCAGACCACCGCGCGGCTGGCCGGCTGGCAGATGGACTCGTTCCTGGAGGGCCTGACCGAGCCCCCGGAACCGGGCATGTCCCGCACCGAGGTGACGTACCCGATCATCGAGCTGCTCCTGCCCGAGCTGGAGGAATTCCTCGTCTACGTCTGGCGCCGCCAGCTCGCCGCCTCGGCCGGCCGGGTCGTCCAGGCGGGCGACGACGAGGAGATGGTCGACCGGCGCCTGGCCGTCGGCTTCGCCGACCTGGTGGGCTTCACGCGGCTGACCCGCCGCATGGAGGAGGAGGAACTCGGCGAACTCGTCGAGGCCTTCGAGACCACGGCCGCCGACCTCGTGGCAGCGCGCGGTGGCCGCCTCATCAAGACCCTGGGCGACGAGGTCCTCTTCTCCGCGGACGATGCCGGGGTCGCCGCCGAGATCGCCCTGCGCCTCATCGAGACCATGGCCAACGACGAGACGATGCCCGAACTCCGCGTCGGCATCGCCTTCGGCACGGTGACGACCCGCATGGGCGACGTCTTCGGCACGACGGTCAACCTCGCCTCCCGGCTCACGTCGATAGCGCCTCGCGACGCCGTCCTGGTGGACAGCGCCTTCGCCGAGGAGCTGATCCGCAGCGGCGAGGCCCCGGCCTCGGAGGCGGAGGCGGCGGAAGCCGCGGCCACGGCCGAGAAGGAGGGCGAGGACCCCCCGACGTACCGCTTCGCCCTCCAGCCGATGTGGCAACGACCCGTGCGCGGCCTGGGAGTTGTCGAACCCTGGCTCCTCACCCGCCGGGATTCGTCACCGGCGTAGCCCCAACTCGCTTACGTGGGTCAGTGGTTGGCGAGTCCGTCCACGCAGAGCCCGATGATCGGCACGCACAGACTCGGCCGACTCGGCGCGGGGACGGGGGAGTTGGCGGTCCGGCTGGGTGTGGGCGTGGGCGTCGGCGTGGGAGTCGAGGTCGGCCGGGGGGCCGGCGCCTGAGGCGGAGGCGTGGTGGCCGTCGTCGTCTCCGGGACGGTCGTCGGGTCCGCGTCCGCGGCTGCCGGCGGCGTCGCGGTCGCGTACGGAGTCGGTACGACCCCGGAGGTCGTCGTAGGGCTGGGAGTGATGCCGCCCATCACCGAGGTCGCGGACGGGATCGCGGTCGGGTCGGCGCTGATGGTCGCGGCGGCGTTGGCGGGCCGGTCGGTGCCGTCCGTGGCGCCGGTGCCCGGGTCCGGGCGGGGTTCCGCCTCCGCCGTACCCAGCCCGCCGACTCCCGACTCGGGCGCCAGCCGTACGAGGCTCAGCACCCCGGCGGCCACGGCGAGCCCCCCGACGGCGAGCAGGACCTTGCGGGGCCGGGGACGCCGGTGCCGACCCCTGGGCAGGGGCGGCGGCGCTATGTCCGCCGCGCCCTCTGCCGACTGCGCCTTCGTGGTCGTCGTCACGATCCCTCCCCTGTGGTGTGGCGGACGCACGTTATGCGCTTCTACGGGCGGTGCGGCGGGAGTTGGGCGGGATGTCACCCGAACGGGGAAGCCGCGTGCGATGATCGGGGCGAGGTCTGTTAACCCACGTTAACCAGGAGGCGGTCATGGGCGAGGAGCGGTCCGAGTCACGGTTCGGGGAGTTCGTGGTGGTGCGGCGGCACGGGTGCGTCGCGGAACTGGTCCTGGACCGGCCGAAGGTCATGAACGCGGTCTCCACGGCGATGGCGGTCTCGATCGCCGAGGCCTGCACGGCGCTGGCGGCGGACCGGGACGTACGCGTGACCGTGGTGACGTCGTCGCACGAACGGGCGTTCTGTGTGGGCGCGGACCTGAAGGAACGCAACTCCCTCACGGATGCGGAACTCGTACGCCAGCGCCCGGTCGCACGCGGCGCGTACACCGGCGTCCTGGAGCTCCCCATGCCGACGATCGCCGCCGTCCACGGCTTCGCCCTCGGTGGCGGCTTCGAACTCGCCCTGTCCTGCGACCTGATCGTGGCGGACGGCACGGCCGTGGTGGGGCTGCCGGAGGTGTCGGTGGGCGTGATCCCGGGAGGCGGCGGCACCCAGCTGCTCCCTCGCCGGGTGGGCGCGGCGAGGGCAGCCGAACTGATCTTCACCGCACGGCGGTTGGAGGCACCCGAGGCGTCGGAACTGGGTCTGGTGGATGTCCTGGTGGAGCCGGGGCGGGACCGCGAGGAGGCCCTCGCCCTGGGCGTGCGCATCGCCGCGAACTCCCCGGTCGGCCTGCGCGCGGCCAAGCGAGCCCTGCGCCTCGGTCACGGCCTGGATCTGCGCACCGGCCTTGAGGTCGAGGACGCTGCCTGGCGCTCGGTGGCGTTCTCGGGGGACCGGGCGGAGGGCGTGGCGGCGTTCAACGAGAAGCGGAAGCCGGAGTGGCCGGGGGAGTAGCGGGGGAGGAAGAGGGGGTTTGTGTGCGTTGCCGGGTGCGGGTTCGTTGGGGCTGGTCGCGCAGTTCCCCGCGCCCCTGGGGGATTGGGGCCGGCCGGGTTGGTGGGCGGTCCCCGCTGTCGTTCATCCGCTCATGGCACCGACCCCCTGGGGGCGCGGGGAACTGCGCGACCAGCCCCCACCGGGCCCGCACCCGGCACGCAACCCAAGGCTCATGACACCTGTTCGCCGCATCAATGTCCCGCTATGTCCCAAACCTCCCTAGCCTGGAGTGATGGGTGAGGACAGGCGGCTCGCGGCCGTGGTGGAGCTGGCGCAGGGGATGGCGGCGGCGCACACCCCGCGCGAGTCCTGGCGGGCCGCGGCAGCCGGCGCGTGCCGGGCGCTGGACGGCAGTTTCGCCGCGCTCTCGGTGTGGGAGCGCGAGCTGGGGCGCCTGCGGGTCCTGGTGAACGTGGGGGAGCGCGCCGAGGGCGAGGAGGAGTTCCCGGACGGCGAGACCTACCCGGTGCACCAGTTCCCCGAGATCACCGAGTTCCTGCACGAACGCTGGGCAGGCGGCGGCGAGCCCAACGCCTGGGTCGAGACCGCCGAGGGCCCGGCCGCGGGCAGCCCCGGTTACTGCCACCAGCGCGTGGCCGCCCTACGGCGTCGTAGGCGCGGATGCTGTGTCGTCGCCCCGATCGTCCTGCACGGGCGCGCGTGGGGCGAGCTGTATGTGGCCCGGCCGGTCGGTGCGCCCGTCTTCGGCCGGGGGGACGCCGATTTCGCGACCGTCCTCGCCTCCGTCGTCGCGGCCGGGATCGCGCAGACCGAGCGGCTGGAGGAGGCGCGGCGGCTGGCGTTCACGGACGCGCTCACCGGGCTCGCCAACCGCCGTGCCGTCGACGTACGGCTCGACGAGGCGATCGAGCGGCACCGGCGTGACGGGGTCGTCGTCAGCCTCGTCGTGTGCGACCTCAACGGGCTCAAGCGCGTCAACGACACCCAAGGGCATGCCGTGGGGGACCGGTTGCTTGAGCGCTTCGGTTCGGTGCTGTCGTTGTGCGGGGCGATGCTGCCCGGCGCACTCGCCGCGCGGCTCGGCGGGGACGAGTTCTGCCTGCTCGCGGTCGGGCCGCCTGCCGATGAAGTGGTCGACGCGGCGGTCGAACTCTGCCGCCGCGCCGCCGAGTTGGAGCTGGGCGAGGGTGTTGCGTGCGGGGTCGCGTCGACGGAGGATCCGATCGGGGCGGTGCGCTCCGGCCGCCGACTCTTCCGGCTGGCGGATGCCGCTCAGTACCGCGCGAAGGCCCTCCGTGCGGACAAGCCGGTGGTCGCCGGGCGGGACGGGCCGGATGATCCGGTGGTGCGGCTCGCGGACTCCCCCACGCCGGAGATGCCTGCCGAGCGGCGCCGCTTCCGGGGCCGCCGGACGTGACCTACCTGTAAGGGTCTAAGGGGTCACCCGGTAGTGACATCGCTGCATTCAATGCGTACGCTCCTGAATATGGATATGCACACTGTGGTGGTGGGGACGTCCGGGGTCACCGCGTCCGACGTTCTTGCCGTGGCGCGTGGGGGCGCCCGGATCGAGCTTTCCGGTGAGGCCGTCGCGGCGCTCGCCGCGGCGCGGGAGATCGTGGACGCGCTGGCCGCGAAGCCGGAGCCCGTGTACGGGGTGAGCACCGGGTTCGGGGCGTTGGCGTCCCGGCACATCAGCCCGGAACTGCGGGCACAGTTGCAGCGCAACATCGTTCGTTCGCACGCCGCCGGGATGGGGCCGCGGGTGGAGCGGGAGGTCGTGCGCGCGCTCATGTTCCTGCGGCTCAAGACCGTCTGCTCCGGTCACACCGGTGTGCGGCCCGAGGTCGCGCAGACCATGGCCGACGTCCTCAACGCCGGGATCACGCCCGTCGTCCACGAGTACGGCTCCCTCGGCTGCTCCGGCGACCTGGCCCCGCTCTCGCACTGCGCGCTGACGCTCATGGGCGAGGGCGACGCCGAGGGCCCGGACGGAGTTGTGCGGCCCGCCGGTGAACTGCTCGCCGAACACGGCATCGCGCCGGTCGAGTTGCGCGAGAAGGAGGGCCTCGCCCTTCTCAACGGCACCGACGGCATGCTCGGCATGCTGGTCATGGCGCTCGCCGACCTCGACATGCTCTACAAGTCCGCCGACGTCACGGCCGCCCTCTCCCTGGAGGCGCTGCTCGGCACAGACAAGGTCCTCGCGCCCGAGCTGCACGCCATCCGCCCGCACCCCGGGCAGGGTGCCAGCGCCGCCAACATGCTTGCCGTGCTTGCCGGTTCGGAGCTCACCGGTCACCACCAGGACGGCGCGCCCCGCGTCCAGGACGCGTATTCGGTGCGGTGTGCTCCGCAGGTCGCCGGTGCCGGACGCGACACGATCGCGCACGCACGGCTCGTCGCGGAGCGGGAGTTGGCGTCCGCCGTCGACAACCCCGTTGTGCTGCCCGACGGTCGGGTCGAGTCCAACGGCAACTTCCATGGCGCGCCCGTGGCTTACGTCCTCGACTTCCTCGCCATCGCCATCGCCGACCTCGGTTCGATCGCCGAGCGCCGTACCGACCGGCTGCTCGACAAGAACCGTTCGCACGGGCTGCCGCCGTTCCTCGCGGACGACGCCGGTGTCGACTCCGGGCTGATGATCGCCCAGTACACGCAGGCCGCGCTGGTGAGTGAGATGAAGCGGCTGGCGGTGCCCGCCTCCGCCGACTCCATCCCCTCCTCCGCGATGCAGGAGGACCACGTCTCCATGGGCTGGTCGGCCGCGCGCAAGCTCCGCACCGCCGTCGACAACCTCACCCGGATCATCGCCGTCGAGCTGTACGCGGCGACGCGCGCCGTCGAACTGCGCGAGGGGCTGGCGCCGGCGCCGGCGTCCCGTGCGGTCATCGATGCCGTGCGGGCGGCGGGAATTGAGGGTCCCGGGCCGGACCGGTTCCTGTCTCCCGACCTCGCGGCGGCGGATGCGTTCGTGCGGGGCGGGCATGTCGTAGAGGCCGTGGAGAAGGTCACCGGGCCGCTGCGGTAGGGCAGTTGGGGCCCAGCCGTGGCAACGGCCGGGCCCCGTACGTCACTTCAGCTTGGCGGACTGCGCGGTGATCACCGCGGCCGGGACCGTGTAGGCCTTGTCGGCGACCATCGCGCCGACGTTCATCGTGTAGTACGTCGCGACGACGTTCCCGTGGCGGACGACCACGGCGTGCGAGACGGGGGTCGTGCCGTCCTCGGCGTCCGGCTCGCCGTACGCCGCGTACGCCACCGACTCGTCGCCGGTCCCCGAGCCCTTCTCGGCGCTGACCTTGGTGAACTTCTGCGGTTCGCCGCCGGCCGTCCCCGTGAAGCCGCCGGAGCAGCCCGCGACCGCGTCGGACACGGCCTTGAAGGCCTTCTCGGCGCCGTCACCGTCGTACGACGAGAGCCCGACCATCGTCAGGTCGACGCTCATGGAGTCGGTGAGGGCCTTCTCGACCTCGTCGGCGCTCATGTCCTCCACGTCGGTGGAGGCGGCGGCCGAGGGCTTCTTGTCGGCGGTGGCCATGCGGTTGGTCTCCGCGGGCGCGTCGGCCGGGGCGACGCCGCTCAGGACGTAGAGAAGGGGCCGGCACTTCGCGTCGCCCTTGATGCCGCTCCTGCCGCCGGGGAGCGCGTCGGCGGCCGCGACCTTGTAGCCGTCGACATCGCCCTGGGCGAGGATCAGCTTCTTCAACTCGGCGGCGGTGTGCGCCTTGTCGGTGTTCTTCTGCGAACCCTGCGCGGCGTTCTCGGTGTTGCTCTCGGCCTTGTCCGAACCGCCGTCGGAGCAACCGGTGATGAGGGCCAGCGACAGTGCGCCCACCGCGACGGTGACGCACAGCCGTATGCCCGATGATCTCTTCATGAGCGGACTATGAAGCTTGAGTCAAGGAAGCGTCAAGCCAGTTAAAAGCCCAGGCGTTCCCGTCGTACCGAATACGCCACGAAACCGGCGCCGAGGCCGAGGAACACCGTGCCGCCGACGATGTACGGCGTGGTGTTCGGGCTGCCGGTGTCGGCGAGTTGGGTGTCGTGGGCGGAGGCGGTGACGGCCGTCGAGGTGACCCGGGCCTGCTGGGTGACCTGGGAAGTCGGGGTCGCCGAAGTCTCCACTCTGGCCTGGTCGGTCACCGTCGCGTTGGCGGAGGGGACGAACCAGAGGGCGCCCAGCAGGGTGCCCGCGGCGGTGGCGGTCAGCATCGTTCGGCGAGCGGTTGACACGGAATATCGATCCCCTTGTGGCGCTGGCGAATTGGCCGTGTGGAGCGATGCTAATGAACTGTGCGGGTCGCGGGAAAGTCGCGGGAGCCGCGGGCCGTACGCTCCCGGCATGAGCACCCAAGAGACATCACGTTTTGTACGCCTTCGTGTCGAACTCGTTCTTGAAGTGGAGAACGAGGACGCCGTGACCAAGGCCGCGCTGGCCAAGATCGCCGAGGATCCCGAGCTGCCCGGCGACGAGCGCGGGCACGCCGAGACCGCTGTGACGGAAGACACCGCCGAGGCGCTCGCGTATCTCGTGGACCCGTTCGACCTGGTCAGCGAGATGCCCGGCGTCGAGCTGGCCCAGGCCTCGTGGAGCAGTGAGGAGATCGACTACGACCCGGATTCGCCGGATTGGGACCTCGACGAGGATGATGTCGACGGCGATGAGGAAGCAGACGGGGTGGCAGTGGTCGGCTGAGCCGTGCGCGGGAGCAGATGACCCCGGGCGGCAACCGCTGCCCGGGGTTTCGTCGTCCCAGGGATGTCAGGGGCCACGGTGGACGTGGTGTGCCCCACATCCGGTGGGTAGGCGGAACGGGACGCGGCAGTCGTAGCGTTGGTTTCTTAAGAAACTGTTTACGGGGCGCTCGGGGTTTTTGGGGATTCGGCAACGATGGAGAAGCGTGTGATGACGGACAGTAAGCGGCGCAAGGGTCTTGTGGCCGCGTCCGCACTGCTCGGCGGTGTGCTCGTGCTCACGGCGTGTTCCGGCAGCGACGACAAGTCGTCCGGGAGCGATTCGAGCCAGAGCTCACAGTCCAAGGCCGACGAGGCGGCCGCGAAGAAGTCCTCCGAGGCACAGATCAAGATCACGCCGGCGGACGGTTCGGACAACGCCTCCATCAACAACTCGGCCACGGTGAAGGTCAGCAAGGGCACGCTCACGGCCGTGACGATGACGACCGCGGACGGCAAGGCCGTCGCGGGCACCATCTCCGCCGACAAGCTCAGCTGGAAGCCCAGCGCGCAGCTGGACCGCTCGACCACGTACAAGGTCGCGGCCACCGCGAAGGACTCCGCGGGGCTCGCCGCCCACGAGAACGCCTCCTTCACCACGGTCTCCCCGGCCAACAGCTTCATAGGGAACTTCACGCCCGAGGACGGCTCGACGGTCGGCGTCGGCATGCCGGTGTCGATCAACTTCAACAAGGCGATCACGAACAAGGCCGCCGTCCAGAAGGGCATCACGGTCACCTCCACCAGCGGCCAGGAAGTCGTCTGCCACTGGTTCAACACCCAGCGCATGGACTGCCGCCCGGACGAGTACTGGAAGGAGAACTCCACCGTCACGCTGAAGCTCGCGCTCGACGGTGTGGAGGGCGCTTCCGGGGTCTACGGCGTGCAGCAGAAGACGGTCACCTTCCACATCGGCCGCAACCAGGTCTCGTACGTCGACGCGAAGTCGAAGCAGATGAAGGTGGAGCAGGACGGCAAGGTGATCAAGACGATCCCGATCTCCGCCGGTTCCCCCGAACACACCACGTACAACGGCCAGATGGTCATGTCCGAGAAGTTCACGCAGACCCGCATGAACGGCGCGACGGTCGGTTTCACGGATGACGACGGCAAGGGCGAGTACGACATCAAGGACGTCCCCCACGCCATCCGCCTCACCAGCTCCGGCACGTTCATCCACGGCAACTACTGGGGCTCGCCCTCGGTGTTCGGCTCCGTCAACACGAGCCACGGCTGCGTGGGCCTGCAGGACGTGAAGGGCGCGGGCGACAAGAACATGCCGGCGGCGTGGTTCTACAACAACTCGATGGTCGGCGACGTGGTCGTCATCTCCAACACGGGTGACAAGACGGTGTCTCCGGACAACGGCCTCAACGGCTGGAACATGGACTGGGCGCAGTGGAAGGCGGGGTCGGCGGTCTGATCCGACCCGACCTGACCTGTCGACTCCGGTCAACTCCGGTACGCGTGAAGGCGGTTGCCCCTGAATGGGGGTGACCGCCTTTTCGTGATACCTTCGGCGCCGCCGTGTACCACTGCGCATTCGAGGAGGTGAGTCCGATCAACGCTGTGACAGGTCGGGGCTCCCTCCCTTGCATGGTCTAGGGAGCGCCCGCACGAGGCACTTCCGAAAGGCTTGAAACGCTGATGCGGTTCACCTCCCAGACGTCGTCGGACGGCGTCACCGAACAGTTCTTCACCCTCGACGAGATCCCCGGCGTGCTGTGGACGCCGGAAGACCCCCGCGGCACTCGTCCCCTGATTCTGCTGGGGCACGGCGGTGGGCAGCACAAGACGGCCCCCGGTACCGTGTCCCGCGCACGCCGCTATGCCGCCGACGGATTCGCGGTCGTCGCGATCGACGCGCCCAACCACGGCGACCGGCCCAAGGACGAGGGGTTCGGCCGGGTCGTGGCCGACATGCGAGCAGGCATGGCCGCCGGCGAGAATCCGGGCGCGCTGGTCGCGGGAATGCACGGCTATCTGGCCTCTCGGGCCGTCGCGGACTGGCAGGCGGTCCTGACCGCGGTCCAGCGCCTCGACCACGTCGGCGTCGGCCCTGTGGGCTACTGCGGCTTGTCTATGGGCTGCGGTCTCGGCATCCCGCTCATCGCCGCGGAACCCCGGATCCGGGCCGCGGTGCTGGGCCTGCTCGGCGTGCAGGGGCTGGCCGAGGACGCCGCGCGGATCACCGTGCCGGTGCAGTTCCTGGTCCAGTGGGACGACCAGTTGGTGCCGCGGGACGAGTGCCTGGCGTTGTTCGACGCCCTGGCCTCGGCCGAGAAGACGCTGCACGCCAACCCCGGCAGCCACGGAGATGTGCCGTCGTTCGAAGTGGACAGCTCGCTGCGGTTCTTCGCCCGGCATCTGAGCTGACACGAGCTCGCGGCACCTGGGGGTCTACTTCAGAAAGTGTGACACTTTGGCGCTTAGTGTCACACTTTTACGGAGGGGGTAGGGGGGCGGGGGGTTTTGAGCGCGGTGATGAACGGGGCCCAGGCGGGGGCGGTGAGGATGAGGGCGGGGCGGTTCGGGGCCTTTGAGTCGCGGACGGGGACGAGGCCGGGGAGGTTGGCGGCGACCTCGACGCAGTTACCGCCGCTTCCGTTGCTGTAGCTGCTCTTGAACCAGAGCGCGTCACTCAAGTCGGTCCGGTTGCTCGCCATTTCGATAGTCCTCTGCCGCTGCTTTGATCATGGCCAGGGACGCCTCCGGTGACAGCGCGACGGCCCTGAGCCGATCGTACGACCCGCGGTACTCATGTACGAGCGCAATATCGTCGACGGTGTCCCCGCTGTGCAGAGCCTCTGTGTAGAACAGCGGTGGGGCGTCGGGGAAGGCCATGATCATGGCTGAGCCGGTCATGAACGGGTGCGCCACACACTTCCGCAGAAGAACCTGCGGAGTGATCCGGCGGCGCTTCGCCAACTCCACGATCCGATCGAGTTGTTCGGCCATCTCGTGAGGCGGCAGGATCGAGTCGGTGATCAGCGACTCGTGCAGGATCACCCAGTACTGCGGGGTGTGGTGGTCCGCCTCGAAGAGGTCGGCGCGAGTCATCCGGGCGCTGACCTTCTCCTCCACCTCCTCGTCGAGGGACAGTGGGTGAGTCGCAAGGACAACTGCCCGCGCGTAGGCCGGAGTTTGGAGCAGCCCGGGGAGGAGCATCGGGCACCACTCCTCGATGGTCGTGGCGTGCTTCTCCGCGTCCAGGACCTTCTCGAAGTACTCGGCGTGACCCGCTCGGCGCGCTTTCCGTACCGACTCGCAGTTCCGCTCGAAGAAACCGTCAGTCCCCAGCTTCCGATCCGCGTGCCGAGCCAGGTCCAGCGGCATCCTCCGCTCCCCGCGCTCGATGTCGCTGAGATACGTCTTGCCGTAGAAGATGCCCTCAAGGAACGCATCCAACGACAGCCCCGCCTCCTCCCGCTTCCACCTCAACTCCTTGCCGTAGAAGGTCGGAACGCTCATCGACCCGTCGATGTCCTTGCCCCGTGCCACCACTTGCCCTCCTCCGCAGCCCCGGTCGCGAACGCGAAACCTCTTTTACGGTAGCCAGCGGAACGCCAATCTGTGAGGAGTTCGTCACAGAGCGCACAGGAGGCACTCGTTCATGTCCGACCCCTACGACACGACCCTCTGCGTGGAGGAACTCCGTGAGGCCCTCGACCAGCACGGCATCACACTCCCTTCCCTCGGCGTCGACATCCTGGCCGCCGGCCTCGTCGCGCTCGGAAACTGCAACACCGCCACGGCCCGCGAACTCGCCGCAGCCCTCCGCAAGGCGGCGGAACGGTGACCCTCGAACTCCGCCTCCTCGCCACCCCCAAGGCTGTCCCGGAACTCCGCCATCACCTCCGCCACCACACCTACGACGTCCGCCTCTGCGCAACGGAGTTGGTGACGAACGTGATCGACCACGTAGGCGACGGAACGCCGGTGACCGTCAGAGTCCTGGACACGGCTGACGGCCACACGCGCATCGAGGTCACCGACCCGGACCCGCGCGCGTTGCCCCTGCTGCTCCGGGCGACCGCGACGGACGAACACGGCCGGGGGATGGCGCTACTTGATGCGTTGGCGAGGCGGTGGGGCGTGGAGCAGGGGGCGGATCGCAAGACGGTGTGGTGCGAGCTGGATGGACTCAACAGCCTTGCCGGAAAGAGATGTTGAGGTGATCGGAGCTGAACTCAGCCCAGTTGCCGGGTCACGGCCTCGCGGGCGGCGGGGGAGAGCAGGGTGCCCGCGCGGGTGAGGAGGGCGTGCAGGCCGGGACCGTAACGCTCGGCCAGTTCCGCGTTGTGCGCCAGTACGTCCAGTTCGTTGGCGGCCGTGATTTCGAGAAACGCCCGCAACTGGTCGGCGGGTGGGCTGAGTTCGCGGCCGGTGAAGCGGTCCCGGAAGGCGAACTCCGTTGTGCCGTCGACGCGAGGGTAGACAGCGCCGCGGTCGCAGCCGGCGTAGAGGTAGACCAGCGCCTCCGCCCGCTCACCGATCAACGCGACGAGCGTGGCCCGCTCGGCGAGGGGCAGCAGCGCCGGTGCGAAGCCGTCCGTTCCGTACGTCGCGTGGCACAGCCCCGCGGTCTGGACGACGGCATCCGCTCCCCAGTCCGCCAACAGGCCCTGAACACGGCCCAGATGGGCCAACAACGTGCCACCGGGATGGGGCATCCCGTCGGCTCCCCGGTCGTGCAGGAACGCCTCGATGGCCGCGCGTCCCTTGCCCGTCAGGTGGTGCTGCTCGGTTGGTGCCATGGTTGGAGGTCCTCTCGCCGGTGGTGTCGTAACCCTGGGTCGAAACGCTGGGTCGAAGGTACGAGGTTGCCGCTGCCGTACCGGAAACTGTGATGGAGATCCACGCAAGAGGGAGAGCTGCTGTGCCCACCTTCGTAGTCTTCGACCTTGAATTCACGTCATGGCGGGGAGCGCTTGAGCAGGACTGGGGGTCACCGGGACAACTGCGCGAGATCGTGCAGATCGGCGCGCTGCGGCTACGCGAGGACTGCTCCGTCGCCGAGGAGTACGAGGCGCTGGTCCGCCCGGTGGTCAATCCCCAACTGTCCGCATACTTCACCGAACTCACCGGCATCGACCAGGAGACGCTGGACCGGGAAGGACTCCCCGCAGCGGAAGCACTCGGCGACTTCCTGGGTTTCTGCCGGGGCCAGTCCGTCCTCTCGTACGGCAACGACATGGTCGTCCTAGGCGAGAACGTCGGCTGGGCCCGATCCCGGGGCGAAGAAGTCAAGAGCGGCTTCCTGGACGCCCATTTCCTGAACATCAGACCCTGGCTGAACTCCGTCGCACCGGTGACGTCCGCATCCAACGTCGGCCGCTTGTGGCGGGACCTGGGCCTTCCGAAGCCCGCGACGGGCGAGGAACATTCAGCACTCTTCGACTGCTATTCGTTCGCTTCGGCTCTTGAGCACCTGCGCGGAAGTGGGGTGGGGTTGCCCGCGTTTCTGCCGCTCACGATCCAAGCAGCCGTCGAAGACGCCTGACTTCTTCGACCAGTTGAGGAACTGCCTCTCTGGCCATGGCTATGAACGCCGCGTTCTCGTCCCAGCGACCGTCGGCGCAGTCCACGTAGCGCGGTTGCTGTACCAGCGTCGCCGCGATCATTTCGCCTTGGTCGAACCCGGGCCACCTCTCACCCCGCCCGGTGTCCTCAGCAGTACTGACCGTCACCAGATTCATGGCGTGATCGTCATCGAGGTTCCTGACGAACCAGGGGCCCGACGTAGCGGCCGAGCACATCTCCTCAATCTCGTCGAGATCGAGTTCCGGGCTCCCTGAGCTGGGCCTTCGCGTCATCCTGGGAAACCTCCAGCAGTGCCTCGTGCTTATAGGAATCCATATCGTCCACACAGCGAGGTAGCCCCGGGCGTGTGGAGCAGAAGGTCACATGCGCGGTGAGGAGGTCGCGCATCGCCTTCCGCAGTCCAACCGGCGTGGACGATCGCACGGAACGGGTCTGGTACGTCCTCTTCCCGGGCGATGTGCTCGACCGCTTCGAATAATTCGAACATCTTGGCATTTGCTCCAGCGGTGTTCACCCCTCGTCAAGGAGCGGCATCGCGAGAAACGCCTCAACTTCGGTTTTCACATATCGGGAAAGTTCCTTCAGCCCTGCCACGATTTCTTTGAGCTCACGAGCAAGAGCAGGGAAATCACTCCAGGCACCTGCGTCCCTGGTGACTACCGAGTGCAGAAGATCGTCGTCGTACCAGCCGGCGGCGGCTTGGGCTGCCGCTGTATCTCGCAGGACCTCATGGACATTCTTGACCATGGAGGTCGCGTCTTCGGGTGGGTCCGGCCAGCGCTGAACTTCGAGTTGCTCGACTGGAAGGCTGCGGCTGACGGGCGTGGGCATTTCGTTTCCTACTCGGGGGTGTTGAGATATGCGGTTACTTTTGAAATTATAGCCGTATTGGCGACTGCTCTCACATCGGATCCGGGTGCAGAGAGGTGAATCTGTACACCTGTATCCTCCTCGATGGAAATGGTTGCCGTCATGTTGGTGGAGAAGCCGTTCAATTTCACCTCTCGCAGACCGCTAAAGGTGACTTCAATTTGCACGGTGTTGAAACCCTGAGCCGCCCACTTCCTGGGAGGGTTTTCAGGGTAGGAGGGAAGATCGAGGCGTACTCGCAACGCCGGGCCATCCCTGTGAAGGCATACCTCGTGGACATGCACGTCCAAAAGTTCGGGTGGTGAACCCTGGTAGACGGAAGTAATCCCCTCCGGGTTCTGTACAAGCGACGTCCATGTCATGTCGTCATCTCTTTCTTCTCTCTTCTCTAATATTCGTAATGCTGCGCAGTCCCAGGAACCTTACCGGTTCGCGGGTTCTCCCATGGGCGAACATTGAAGTGACTGTCTTGGTTTCCGACCCCGCCTTCCCCGAAGTCATGTCCGTGTGCGTGATCCTGAATAATTACCTTACTGCCGTCACCGCGCGTGAACACGTACTCTCGCGTCATTACCGGTTTGTTGGCGTCATCCATAACCTGTTGCCCACCGCGGTCGGTCATGGGCACCCTGCGGATCTCGTCCGGGTGCTGCGACATGGGAATATTCAGATCGCGTTTCGCCTTACGGAAGGCATCGTTCCGGCTTTCTGCCTCTACGTGCGATATCTGTTCGTCTTTGCATGCCTTGGGCGCAAGGCCGAGTGGGTCGCTCCATGTATGCGGGTTGGCTACGTAGGTGGCTGGGTTGGGTGCTGGTGAGAGTCCGAGGGGGTCGGAGGTGAGGTATCGCGCCGTCTCGGGGTCGTAATGCCGGAAGTAGTTGTAATGCAACCCCGTCTCGGGGTCGAAGTACTGGCCCGGGAAGCGGAGTGGTGTGTAGGTGGTGCTGCCCGCTGCCCAGGCTGTTGTGCCCCAGAGGGTGCTGCGGGTACGCCACGCGATGTCGCCCTGTTCGTCTATCAGTTCCGTCGGGGTGCCGACGAGGTCGGTGACGATGGCGAAGAAGCGGGAGTCGATCTCCTGTTGGGGGGTGTCCGCGGTTGTGATGCGTTCTGTCTGGGCTATGGGGTTCAGGCCCCGGTGGTCCCAGGTGAGGATCACCGGGTTGGGGAGGTCCAGGGACGTGGTGGTCTGTTCGCAGAGGGTGGTGCCGTCCCAGGTGAACGTCACCTGCTCTACGACCGTTTCGGCGTCCGCGGCCAGGCGGAACTTCGCCGTGCGGCGGCCGAGCGGGTCGTACGTGTAGCGCCACCGCGTGCCGTCCGGAGTGGTCACCTGCGTGAGGCGGTCTTCGGCGTCCCACTCGTAGCGCCACGTGTCCGGCTTGCGGGACAGGCGGGTCTTCTGGCGGAGAGTGGTGCGGCCCAACTCATCGTGTTCGTAGCGGACGTTGCCCGCGCGGGTGATACGGGTGCCCGTGTAGGCGCGGGCGCCCGTCGCTTCCTGGCCGGGGTGGCCCGTCGGCCAGTGCGCTTGCGTCTGGTTGCCCGCGTCGTCGTACGCGTACGTCTCGGTCCAGTTCGCCGCGTGGACCGCCGTCACCCGGCCCGCCGCGTCCAGGTCGAAGCGGCGGGCGCCGGAGAGTTGGTCGTCGATCGCCGTCAGGTTGCCGTCGGCTCGGTAGGTGTAGGCGCGGTGCTGGAGGGAGCGGCCGGTCGAGGCCGTCACCGACTGGGTCGTCAGGCGGCCGGCCGCGTCGAAAGTGTGCTCCAGGGTGAGCATCTCGCCCACTTGGCGGGCAAGTTCGCGGCCGACCTCGTCGTACGTGAAGTCGATGGAACGGCCCGAGGCCGTCATGCCGGTGCGGCGACCGGTGGCGTCGTACGACCAGGTCGTGGTCCCGCCGGTCGGGGTCGTACGGCCGGTGCGGCGGCCGAACTCGTCGTACGCGTACGTCAGTTCGCGGCCGTCGACCGTCTCCGAGCGGACTCGGCCGTGGCGGTCGCGCAGGATCGTCAGGGCGGTGTCCGGGCCGGTCGCCTGGGCGAGTTGGTCCGTCATGTCGTAGGCGTACGTGGTGACTTGGCCGGCCGCGTTCTTGCGGGTCACCTGGCCCAGTGCGTTGCGGTCGAACTCGATGACCTGGCCGAGCGTGTTCGTGCGGGTGGTCAGTCGGCCGGTCGCGTCGTGGGCGTAGGTGAGGGTGCGGTCGTCGAAGTCCGTTTCCGTGGTCAGTCGGCCGGCCGCGTCGTAGGCGTAACTCCACGTCAGGCCTTGGGGGTTGGTGACCCGGGTGAGGTTCAGTTCGGTGTCGTGGGTGAAGTCGTGGCGCACGCCGTCCGGGCCCGTGCGGGACGTCAGCAGGTCGAAGTGCGTGTACTCGAAGTGGGAGACGCCGCCCAATGCGTCCGTGTGGGTGGTGCAGTTGCCCTCGCCGTCGTACGTCCAGGACTCCGTCGTGCCGTCCGGTGCCGTGCGGTGGGACAGATGGCCCTCGGTCGTCCACGCCAGGCGAGTGACCGCACCGGTCGGGTCCGTGAGTGTTACAGGTCTGCCGAAACTGTCACGTTCGTAGCGGGAGACCCTGCCGAGGGGGTCTGTGATCTCCAGCGGGAGGCCGGTGCGGTCGCACCGGATCGTGGTTGTCAGGCCGAAGGGGTCGGCCACCGTCGTGAGGTGGCCCGCCTCGTTGTACGTGAAGTGGGTGGTGTGCCCGAGGGAGTCCGTCACCGAGGTGCGGTTGCCGCGGTCGTCGTAGGACTGGCGCACGGTCGTGCCGTCGGGGTTCACCAGCCTTGTCGGCAGGCCGAGTTCGTTGTACTCGGCTCGCGCCTCGCGTCCGTCGGGGCGGGTGACCGTGAGCAGGTTGCCGGTCTCGTCGTAGCGGAAGGCGGTGGTGTGGCCGAGCGGGTCGGCGCGGGAGAGGAGGCGGTTGTGGCGGTCGCGCCGGTAGCGGGTGACCGAGCCCGTCTCGTCGATCTCGGCCGTCACCTGTGCGCGGTCGTTGACCAGGTAACGGGCCGTGTGGCCGCGTGAGTTGGTGATCGCCGTGACGCGGTCGCCCGTCTCCGGGGCGGTCGTGTCGTAGGTGAAGGCGGAGTTGAGGTGGCCTGCCACGCCCGACTGGTGGGTGCAGCGGTCCCGGTCGTCGTAGACGTAGTCGAAGCGGCTGCCGTTGGTGTCCGTCCACGACGTGATGCGGCCGTGTTCGTCGCAGTCGAAGTGGAGTGGAATTCCTGATGAGTTGGTCACCTCGGTGAGGTGGCCGTCGGTGTAGCCGTAGCGGAGGATCTCCTGGGCCGGGCCGTCGCCTGCCGCGCCGGTCGTCAGGTGCAGGGCGGTTATTCGTCCATGCGCCGTGGTGAACCTCAGTTCGTGGCCGCCGCTGTGGGCGATGCCGAGCGGGGCGCCCTCCGCGTCGTACTCGAAAGTGATCCAGTTTCCGTTGCGGTCGTCGAGCTGTTCCAGCACCGCCAAGTCGGCCCCGCTGTCGGCGAAGTGCCGCACTCGGCCGGAGTCCGGGTCCGTGATCGTGTAGCCGCCGTCCTCCCGGTTCAGGGGCCAGCGCGGGCCGTGGTCGGGGAGGGTGGGCAGGCCCGGGGCCGGGTGCGGGTAGGTCAGCAGCAGGCCGTCCTCGGCGATGAGCACGACACCCTCCGCGTCGATCTCCAGACGCTGGTCCACCGTCGACGACCACGTGGGACCGAACCAACGGCCGGACCGATAGGCCGAGTTGAACGACCGTTTGAGGACGAGTGGCAGCGAGCCCGGCAGGGAGAGGTCGGTCTGGGGCAGGACCATGTGGCCCGTGGCGACATCAATGGGGTCCCGCTCGCAGACCGTCTCCTCCGGGCGACGGCTGACGCCCTCGGGGTTCTCCGTCGCGCCCTTGCGCCCGGCGCCCGCCGCATCCCCGGCCGCATCCCTCGCCGACCGCTGCACCCCCGACTCGACCGCGCTCTCCATCCCCTCCTTGAGCGCGGCCCGCCCGAACGCCGCCTCCAGGCCCGCCCCGTCACCGAAGAGATTGGGGAGGAACCGGCCCGTCCCCTCGGACGGGTCCTTCATGAAGTCGTCCAGCATCGTCTTCGCGGCCCGTTCCGGATGCGCGGCCGTCGAAACCAGGCCCGCCAGCGTCATGTTGACGTTCTGGACGTACGCGGCGGGGTGCGTGATGTTGTACGGGTCCATCGGGTTGAGGCCGCGGGCGAAGGTGAGGATGCCCGCCGTGCCCTTCACCACCCCGGCGTCGAAGTGCAGGATCTCCGTGTTGACGGCCTGGTAGCCGTCGACCGCGTCCGCCTTCAACCGGGCCAGTGGGGGTGGTTCGGCGGGGGCGTGGGCCAGGGCCTTGCGGACCGCGCTCGCCGCCGTGCGGGCGGCCTCGTCGCGTTGGCGGCGGGCCTCGTTCAGGATCTCGTGGGCGCGTTGTACGGCGGCTGCGCCCGGGTCGGTCGACGGCTCCTGTTGCTTGCCCCCGTCGTCCTTCTTCAGATCGGCCTTGTAGGCGTCGGACGCCTTCTTGCCCGGGCCGTACAAGTCGATCGCGTCCCGCGCCTGCCCCTGCGCCCACTCCACCGTCTCCGCGTACGACGACAGCGCCTTGCCCGCCGCGTCGCAGGCGTCCGCCGCCTGGAGCCACTTCGTGGGGTGCATGGCGAACTTCTTGCGGAACGCCTCCGCCGATTCGCCCTGCCAGGACGACGAGTCGAGCTTGCGCATGCCGTCGCCGACCTTGTCGAAGGCCGTGCAGAAGTCGGTCAGGTGCTTGGCGGTCGCGCGGATCGCCTTCGCGTCGCCATGGAGCAGGTCCTTCGGCTGGTCGCTCTGGCCCAACTGCTGCTCGGCCGGGGTCGCGCCCAGGTCCGAGGCGATGCGGTCGCCCGCGTTCTCGACCTTGTTCGCGAGGTCGTGCGCGCCGACCTTGTCCAGCGCGTCGCCGGCGGCGTTCGTGCCCTGGTCGACCAGCTCGCCCGTGAGCTTCTTGCCCTCGTCGACCACCTCGCCAACCTTGCCCAGCCCTGAGTTGACCAGATCGCCGATCCCCATCAGCCCGCGTCCCCGCCCTGCTGAGCCTCCGCCGCCTTCGCCCGTTCCTCCGGTGACGGGCCCAACGGGCCGTCGAGCATGTCGTTGTACTCGTCACCGCTCAGCCCCGCCGCGCTCGCCAGGTTCGCCGGGTTGAGGCCCGGGCCCAGCGGGCTGAACGTGTGCGAGGTCATCACGTCCCGCGCCGCGTCCTTGTACGCCTGCCCGCTGTTGTCCAGCGCCTTGTCCATGGACTCGGCGCTGAAGTCGACGCCGCCCGTGTACTCGTTGTTGCGCACGAGGTCGCCCCAGCTCTGCTTGGTGACGTCGTCCTCCGACGCGTACGGGTTGCCCATTCCCGCGTTCACCACGATCTTCATCGTGCCCTGGACGTACTGGTCCATCTCGTAGAGCGTGCCCGCCGAAAGACCCACGCCCGTCGCGAAGTTGTTGCCCTCGTTCACCAGCGCGCGCACGCCCCACTCCCAGCGTTCGCAGAACGACGTGAACCCCGACAGCAGCTCCTCGTTGCCCAACTCCAGTCCGGAGAGGGCAAGTTCCGAAAAGCCGCGGCCCGCTCCCGCCAGGCTGTCGATGCCCAGGTCCTTCAACTCGCCCAGCACCAGGGTGATCCCCTGCGCTATCTCGTCGAGCCCGGCCGCCTTGATTTCCTTGCCCGCGTCCCCGCTCATCCCCGTATCCCCTCCGCGTCGACCGCCGCCGCCTCCGGCACGATCCCCAACACCGGTGGAAACAGCGCCCCTTCGCCCTCGGTGCCCACATCCAGCGCCACTCCGCACGGCACACCCACCGCACTCACAGCCGGCACCGTCGCGTCCAACAGGCGGGCTCCCAGTAGCCGTTGATACGGCCACTGCCGCTCGCCTTCACCCCTCGCGATCGCGAACCTCGCCAACGCCGACTCGTTGGAAAACGCGTAGATCCACCGGATACCGCCGAAATCGCCGACCAGGGGTGCCTCGTCCTCATCCGTCGGCACCAGTACCGCCGTACGACGGAACTCGCCCAGCAGCACCGCGAATTCGTGCCGCCCGCGCGCCGCGACGTCGTCGCTGATCAGAGGCTCGGAGTCGCCGGCGGATACGCGAGGTGGACCTGCAGGTGCGGGAGATGGACCCGCCTCGCCCATCTCCGCGTAGTCCAGCAGCCGGGACCGTCGTACGCCCCCGGCCTCCCCGCTGGTCTCCCTGCCGTTCTGCATGTCGTTTCCCCCGCGATCGGACATGGGTGAAATCATCACACCAGCACATCGCGTACGGCAACGCGGATGCCCGCGACAGGCCCAGGTCGGTCCCGTAAACGCCGTAAAACGGTATAGAGCGCAACCCCATTGACAGCCCTGCGCGGGCTCATTCTTTGGCCATGGACAGCCTTCTCATCGTTCTCTTATGTCGGCCTTATGGCATCATCACGCGCCGTACCTAGCTTGCGGGCCATGTTCTTCACCTACCTGAGGCGCGAGTTGCGCCGCCGCAGAAAAGCGGCCCTCGTCGTCGCCTCCGGCCTCGCACTGGGCATTGCGCTGGTCATCGTGGTCAACTCCGTGTCCTCCGGCATGGGGAAGGCACAGGACAAGGTCCTCCAGTCGCTGTACGGACTCGGTACGGACATGACCGTCACCAAGGCGGCCACGCCCACGGCCAGCGGCTCGCAGCAGCCGCGGTTCCAGTTCGACGCCAACAACAACGGCGACAGCAAGACGCAGAGCAGCGACCGCGTCATGGTCCAGGGCTTCACCACCCTGGCCTCCACCACCGTCACCAAGGTGGCGGGGCAGAAGGGCGTCTCCGACGCCGTCGGTGGGCTCAGCCTCAACGTCGTCAAGGTCGACGGGCAGTTCACCCGCGGCCAGTTCCAGCAGAACCAGGGGAGCGGCACCGGGGGCGGCGGCAATCGCGGCGGCGGCACCGGCGCGCCGCAGGGCTCGGTCACCGGCGGTGGCGCCAACTTCAACATCAACGCGTACACGGTCTACGGCACGGACGTCACCAAGCCCGCACTGGGCCCGCTGACCTCCTCGAAGATCACCAGCGGCCGTACCTTCACCACCGCCGAGGCCAACTCCAAGGTCGTGGTCGCCGACTCGGCGTACGCCAAGACGAAGAAGCTCAAGGTCGGCTCGACCGTCACCATCAAGAGCGTCAAGTACAAGGTCATCGGTATCGCCACCGCCACCAGCGGCGACGCGGCGGCCAACCTGTACATCCCGCTGACGCAGGCGCAGACCCTGAGCGGTGACAAGAACAAGGTCACCACGATCTACGTCAAGGCGACCGACTCCAAGCAGATCTCGGCCGTCAAGAAGACCATCACGAGCAATGTCTCGGGTACGACGGTCACTACGTCCGCCGATCTCGCCGACACCGTCTCCGGTTCCCTGTCCACCGCCTCCTCCCTCGCCACCAGCGTCGGCAAGTGGCTGTCGATCGCGGTCCTGATCGCCGCGTTCCTGGTCGCCGGTCTGCTCACTTCCTCGGCGGTCTCGCGCCGCGTGCGGGAGTTCGGCACGCTGAAGGCGCTCGGCTGGAAGTCCGGCCGGGTGACCCGGCAGGTGGTCGGCGAGGCGGTCGTCAACGGTCTGGTCGGCGGCGTCCTCGGCATCGCGCTCGGCCTGGCGGGCGCGTACGTCGTGACCGCGATCAGCCCGACCCTCTCCGCCTCCCTCGGCAACACCGCGGCGGGCGGCCGTACGGGCGGACCCGGCGGTGGCGGCGGCGGTGGCTTCGGCGGCGGCCGACAGGCCGCGGCCAAGACCCTCGACGTGGCACTCACCGCCCCCGTCAACGCCACCACCATCGCCCTCGCGGTAGGCCTCGCCGTGGCCGGCGGCCTGATCGCCGGAGCCTTCGGCGGCTGGCGCGCGTCGCGACTCCGCCCGGCGGACGCCCTGCGCAGGGTCGAGTAGCAGACCTGGCGAAGTCAACTGCGGTCCGGCAGTGCGCTTTCAAGGGGCGCTGGGAACTGCGCGACCAGCCACGACGCGCCCGCAGACGACTGACGGCGCCCAAACCCTTTTACTTCCCCAGGAGTTGCACCATGTACGAACTAAGAGGCGTCACCAAGCTCTACTCACGCGGCAAGGAAACCGTCCACGCCCTCGACGGCATCGACCTCACCATCGGCGACGGCGACCGCCTGGTCATCCAGGGCCCGACCGGCGGCGGCAAGTCCACCCTGCTCCAGATGATCGGCGCCCTCGACCGCCCCACCGCGGGCGAAATCGTCCTGGACGGCGTCGACTTGGCGAAGCTGTCGGAGGCCAAGCTCACCAAGGTCCGCAGCGAGAACATCGGCTTCGTGTTCCAGTCCTTCAACCTGATCCCGACGCTCACCGCCCAGGAGAACGTCGAGACCGCCCTCGTACCGCTCGGCGTGAAGACGAAGGAACGGCGTCAACGCGCCGCCGACGCACTGGTGTCGGTGGGACTCGGCGAGCGCCTCGGCCACCTCCCCGGCGAGATGTCCGGAGGCCAGCAGCAGCGCGTGGCCATCGCCCGCGCGCTCGTGAAGCAGCCCAAGGTGCTGCTCGCCGACGAACCGACCGGCAACCTCGACGAGTCGATGCGCGACGAGATCATGGACGTACTGGAGCGCATGTGGAAGGAGCACGGGCTGACCTTCATCATGGTCACCCACGACTCCGCCATCGCGAAGAAGGCCCCGCGCCTCGCCACCATCCGCAAGGGCAAGATCACGGTGAAGGAGAACGCCGCGTCGAAGTAACTCGGCCTCCACACAAGGTAGTTCGGCGCTCAGATGAGTGACTCGGCGGCCCCCTACCGGAGTTCGCGCACGCTTCACCCGTCAACTGCGTAACGGAGTCCGGGCGGCGGCGTAACAGTTCACGGCTGCGCTTTCTTACCCTCCTCTCATCTCTTGAGCGGCTGATCACCCCTCGGCATACTGCGTATTCCGGGGGGTGTAGCGCACAGGTGTGCGGGCTTTCCCCCGGTCGGGTGAACGGGGAATTCGCCCGGTACCTCAGCTCCAGGGGGAGCCTTGCGCAGACACGTGAAGAGAGCGTGCGCGGCCACCGTCGCCGCGTCCGCCGCCGTAGCCCTCGCCGCCGGAATGACCACCCCGGCGTCGGCGAAGCCCGAACAGCGTGCGGCCGGTGCCGCGCAACTCGGTGCCGCACAGGCCCGGCTCAAGGGTGACCACCACATCACCCTGATCACCGGCGACCGCGTCACCGTCGACGCGAAGGGCCGGGTCGCCGGTCTGGAGCCGGCAAAGGGCCGTGAACACATACCTGTTCAGGTCCGCAAGCTCGACGGGCACACGCTCGTCATACCCGTGGACGCGGCCCAACTGGTCGCGTCCGGCAAGCTCGACCAGCGGCTCTTCGACGTCACCGAGCTCAACAAGTCGGCGGAACGCGCCTCCCAGAAGGCCGGCCTGAAGGTCATCGTCGGCTACCAGGGCGCCGCCACCGCCACCAAGGCCGACGTCCGGGACGCGGGCAGGCTGCGCCAGTCCCTGAAGACCCTGAACGCCGACGCCGTGCAGACCCCGCAGCAGGACACGCCCGAGCTGTGGAAGGCCGTCACCAACGGCGACAAGTCGGCCGCCGGTATCGCGCACGTCTGGCTCGACGGTGTCCGCAGGGCCAGCCTCGACAAGTCCGTGCCGCAGATCGGCGCCCCGACGGCGTGGGCGGCCGGCTACACGGGCAAGGGCGTCAAGATCGCCGTACTGGACACGGGAGTCGACGCCGACCACCCGGACCTGAAGACCCAGGTGATCGAGTCCAAGAACTTCTCCACGGCCGCCGACGCGAACGACCACTTCGGGCACGGCACGCATGTCGCGTCCATCGCCGCGGGCACCGGCGCCAAGTCGAACGGCAAGTACAAGGGCGTCGCGCCCGACGCGAAGATCCTCAACGGCAAGGTCCTCGACGACAGCGGCTCCGGTGACGACTCCGGCATCCTCGCCGGCATGGAGTGGGCGGCCCAACAGGGCGCCGACATCGTCAACTTGAGCCTCGGCGGCCAGGACACCCCGGGGATCGACCCGTTGGAGGCGGAGGTCAACAAGCTCTCCGCCGAGAAGGGCATCCTGTTCGCGATCGCCGCGGGCAACGAGGGCCCCCAGTCGATCGGTTCGCCCGGCAGCGCGGACGCGGCCATCACGGTCGGCGCGGTCGACGGCAACGACAAGCTCGCCGACTTCTCCTCCACCGGCCCGCGCGTCGGCGACGGCGCCATCAAGCCGGACGTCACCGCGCCGGGCGTCGACATCACCGCAGCCGCGGCCCCGGGCAGCGTCATCGACCAGGAGGTCGGCGAGAACCCGCCCGGCTACCTGACCATTTCGGGTACGTCGATGGCGACCCCGCACGTCGCCGGTGCTGCCGCCATCCTCAAGCAGGAACACC
Source organism: Streptomyces sp. NBC_00986 (assembly GCF_045162565.1). Taxonomy (NCBI): domain Bacteria; kingdom Bacillati; phylum Actinomycetota; class Actinomycetes; order Kitasatosporales; family Streptomycetaceae; genus Streptomyces; species Streptomyces sp. NBC_00986. Next base: position 4,880,751 of record NZ_CP108733.1, on the reverse strand, counting down.
CCACGTGGGGCTACGCCGAGCTGAAGGGCGCGCTCACCGGGTCCGCGAAGGGCGGCAACTACACGCCGTTCCAGCAGGGTTCGGGCCGGATCGCCGTCGACAAGGCCATCAAGCAGAACGTCATCGCCGACCCCGTGTCGGAGAGCTTCGGCGTCCAGCAGTGGCCGCACACCGACGACACCCCGGTCACCAAGCAGGTCACCTACCGCAACCTCGGCACCGCGGCCGTCACCCTCAAGCTCACCGTGGCCGCCACCAACCCCAAGGGCCAGGCGGCTCCTTCGGGCTTCTTCAAGCTCGCCAAGACGTCGGTGACCGTACCGGCCGGCGGTACGGCCTCGGTCGGTCTGACCGTCAACACCAAGCTCGGCGGCACGCTGGACGGCGCCTACTCCGCGTACGTGACGGCGACGGGCGGCGGGCAGAGCGTCCGTACGGCCGCGGCCGTGGTGCGTGAAATCCAGTCGTACGACCTCACGTTGAAGTTCATCAACCGTGACGGCAGCCCCGCGAAGTACTACACGGCCTCGGTGGCGGGCCTGTCCGGCCTCGGCGCCGGCGGTTACTTCGCCCCCTACGACGAGTCGGGCACCGTCAAGGTCCGTGTCCCCAAGGGCGGTTACGTCCTCGACACCGGGATCTTCGTGGACCCGGAGGACTTCACCAAGGGCGCCGACTGGATCGCCCAGCCCAAGCTGGACATCACCAAGAACACCTCGGTCACCATCGACGCCCGCAAGGCCAAGCCGGTCGACGTCACGGTGCCGGACGCGGCCGCCAAGTCGTCCTTCGCGGCCCCGGGTTACTCGGTCGAGACGTCCGACGGCGGCGTCTCCTTCGGCTGGTTCCTGGAGACGTACGCCAACTTCCGCTCCGCGCACCTCGGTCCGCAGATCACCGACGGTTCGCTGTCCGAGCAGTGGGACGCGCACTTCACCAAGGGCACCGACGAGCAGTACGACACCACGACCGGCGGCAAGGTCAAGCAGCTCGCCACCGGCTACACCAAGCACTACAAGGCGAGTGAACTCGCCACGGTGAAGGGCCGACTGGGCGCCGCGGCGAGCGGCAAGACCGGTCTGTTCTACGCCTTCGGCTATCTGCCCGACGGCGGTGGCGCCTCCGCCGCCGCCTTCCCGCAGCCGCTGCCCGGCACCCGCACACTGCACGTCTCCACCATCAACGGCGTCCAGTGGGAGCTGGACTTCGAGCAGGACGGCGCGCTCGGCCCGGACGGCTTCCCGGTCTCCGAGTCCTTCTACGTCTCGAACGACCTGGAGACCTTCAAGGCCGGCCGGACGTACACCAGGACCTTCAACACGGCGGTCTTCGGCCCGCACCTCGACGACGTCTACGGTGTGTACCGCAACGGCAACGAGATCTCCGGGATCGTGCCGCTGTTCGCCGACTCCGCGCAGCACGCGGGCTCGTCGTTGTTCACCTCGGTCAACACGACCCTGTACCGCAACGGCACGAAGGTGGGCTCCAACCAGGACCCGCTGCTCGGCGAGGGCGTGTTCAAGGTCCCGGCCGCCAACGCCTCGTACAAGCTGACCACTTCGGTCATCCGCAGCGTCAAGGTCGCCGCCGCCTCCACCCAGATCGACGCGAGCTGGACGTTCTCCTCGAAGAAGCCGACCGGCTCCGCCGTGGCCCAACTCCCGGTCTCCACAGCCCGGTTCAACGCGACGACCGGCCTGGACAGCCGTGTCGCGGCGGGCAAGAAGGCGACGATCCCGGTCACCGTCGAGGGCGCGGCAGCCGGCCGCAACCTCAAGTCCCTGGGTGTGTGGGTGTCGTACGACTACGGCCAGACCTGGAAGAAGGTCACCGTCGTCAACGGCAAGATCACCGTCACCAACCCGGCCAAGGGCAAGGCCATCTCGTTCCACGCGAAGATCGCCGACAAGAAGGGCAACAAGTCGACGATCTCGATCTACAACGCCTACTACGGCAAGTGAGCCGCGGAATGTGTTGAGTTGAGTGGCGTACGGCCCGCCGGAAGTTCACCTTCCGGCGGGCCGTCCGTGTTTTCCTGATCCCATGACCGCCGCCGTCACCGCCATGATCACCGCCGTCGTCGGCGTGCTCGGCACCCTCTTCGCCCCCGTCCTCAGCCAGCGCCTCACCGCCCGGCAGCGCACGGAGGAGGCCCAACTCGCCGAGCGCAGGCGGCGGTTCGAGGAGCGGCGGGACGCCTATACGCTCATGAACCGGGCCTCGCGGCAGTTCCACACGCTGCTCAAGGACGCCCTGCACCGCCTCCGCGACGGCGTCTACACCGAGCTGGAGCGCGACCAGCTGGAGGAGGCGCGGCGGGACTACCGGGACCGTTACGCCGAGGCGCAGATGGTCGTGCCCGAGCGGATCCTGGACGCGTCCCGCGCGGTGAACCAGGTGCTCGCCGGTGTCGACGCCGCCGTGAAACGTCTGGACCGTGGCCTCGCCCGGGACGGCGAGAGCGCTGAAGAGGCCCTGCTGGATCTCAAGGAGGCCGAGCCGCGGCTGGCCGCGATGCGGCAGCTGATGCGGGCGGACCTCGGTGTCACGGAGTGAGGTCGGGGCGCTGGGCCGAGGTGCCCGCGCGGGTCGCGTCCGTGCCCCAACTCGCCAGCAGGCGCAGGGCGTCGGCCGATGGCGAGCCGGGCTCCGCGTGGTAGGTGATCAGGGCCTGGTCGGAGCCGTCGCTGAGGTGGAAGCCCTCGAAGTGGAGGGTGAGGTCGCCGACCAGGGGGTGGTGGAGGCGCTTGACGCCGTAGGTCTTCTCCTTGACGTCGTGCGTCGCCCACAGGCGCCTGAACTCCTCGCTCTTCACGGAGAGTTCGCCGACCAGCGCGGACAGTCGCGGGTCGTCCGGGCAGAAGCCCGCGTCCATCCGCAGCATGCTGACGATGTCCGTCGCCTTCTGCTCCCACTCCACGAACAGGTCCCGGTACTCGGGCCGCAGGAACACCAGCCGCGCCCAGTTCCGCTCCTGCGGCGGCAGCTCGGACCAGTCGCCGAAGACGGCCGCGGCCATCCGGTTCCACACCAGGATGTCCGTGCGGCGGCCCGTGATGTACGCCGGGATCGTGTCGATCGTGTCGAGCAGCTGCCGTAGCGGCGTCCGCACGTGCTGGGTGGGGGCCGACGTCTTCTTCTTGTGCTGCTTCGGCTTCGCGAGGTGGGTGAGGTGCGAGGACTCGGCGTCCGACAGGCGCAGGGCGCGGGCGATCGCGTCGAGGACCTCCGCCGACACGTTCCGGCCGTTGCCCTGCTCCAGACGCGTGTAGTACGCCACCGAGACCCCGGCCAGCTGTGCCAGCTCCTCGCGGCGCAGCCCGGGCACTCTGCGGTGCCGCCCGAAGTCCGGCAGGCCGACGTCCTCCGGCTTCAGCCGGGCCCGCCGGGTGCGCAGGAACTCGCTCAGCTCGGCCCGCCGGTCCAGCGGCGGACCGGCGTCGGCGGGCCCGGGGGCGGGTTCGGGGTGTTCGTCCATACGGTCCAGTATTCCCGGTCGTACGAACAGGAGCCTGACCTCGCTGGTGGTAGGCACAGCGGACGTACGCAGAAGCGTGGCCTGGGTAGCCCCGGGACTTTCGGGCAGGCTTGGCATCGTGCCCGGTCAGAAGGCGGCCGGGCGCACATCCCCCCGCTAGGAGAGTTCCGGCATGACCACAGTCGCCGCATACGCAGCCCCCGCCGCCAAGGCTCCCCTGGAGCGCACCACCATCGAGCGCCGGGCCGTACGTGAGTTCGACGTCCTGATCGACATCAAGTTCGCCGGTATCTGCCACTCGGACATCCACCAGGCCCGCGAGGGCTGGGGCGAGGCCATCTTCCCGATGGTCCCGGGCCACGAGATCGCCGGCATCGTCTCCGAGGTAGGACCCGGCGTCACCAAGTTCCAGGTCGGCGACCGCGTCGGCGTCGGCTGTCTGGTCGACTCCTGCCGCGAGTGCGACAACTGCAAGGCGGGCCTGGAGCAGTACTGCACCGGCGGCAACGTCGGCACGTACAACGCTGTCGGCAAGGACGGCGAGCCCACCTACGGCGGCTACTCCGAGAAGGTCGTCGTCGACGAGAACTTCGTCCTCGGCATCCCCGAGGGCATCTCCCTCGACGAGGCCGCGCCGCTGCTCTGCGCCGGCATCACCCTGTACTCGCCGCTGAAGCACTGGAACGCGGGCCCCGGCAAGAAGGTCGCGATCGTCGGCATGGGCGGCCTCGGCCACATGGGCGTCAAGATCGCGCACGCGCTCGGCGCGGAGGTCACCGTCCTCTCGCAGTCGCTGCGGAAGCAGGAGGACGGCCTGAAGCTGGGTGCCGACCACTACTACGCGACCAGCGACCCGAAGACCTTCGAGGAGCTGCGCGGCACGCTCGACCTGATCGTCTCCACGGTGTCGGCGCCGCTGGACCTCGGCGCGTACCTGTCGCTGCTGAAGACGGACGGTGCGCTGGTGAACGTCGGCGCCCCCGAGGAGCCCGTCTCCCTCAACCTGTTCTCCGTGATCGGCGGCCGCAAGACCCTCGCCGGTTCCGGCATCGGCGGCATCCCGGAGACCCAGGAGATGCTGGACTTCTGCGCCGAGCACGGCTTCGGCGCCGAGATCGAGCTGATCTCCGCGGACCAGATCAACGAGGCGTACGAGCGGGTGCTGGCGAGTGACGTCCGCTACCGCTTCGTGATCGACACGGCGACGATCTGACGGCAGCCGTTTCACACCGGGCCCCGGAGCCGCACTGCTCCGGGGCCCGGTGCGCTGTCGAGTGCGGGCCGGTGGGGGCTGGTCGCGCCCACGCGGCGGAGCCGCATATCGGTACAGCCCCGCGTCCCTGAAACTGCTCCGGGGTCCTCCGCCTGGTTCGGTGGCCGCGGCGCCGTCGTGGCTGGTCGCGCAGTTCCCCGCGCCCCTGGGTGGGGAAACGCCAGGCGCCTTTCAGGGGCACGACACACCCGCAGCCGCCACGCTTTTAGGGGCGCGGGGCTGTGTCGATATGCGGCTCCGCCGCGTGGGCGCGATCAACCACGACACACCCGCAGCCGCCACGCTTTTAGGGGCGCGGGGAACTGCGCGACCAGCCCCCACCGGCCCGCAGCCGCCGACGAACCTCAGCCCCCCGCCCTGTTCCGCCCCAGCAGCCACAGCAGATACGGCCCCCCGACCAACGAGGTGAGCGCCCCCACCGGAACCTCCAGTGGGGGCAGCACCGTGCGGGCAGCGAGATCGGCGGCCACGAGAATCACCGCACCCGTCAACGCCGAGCACGCCAACGGCAGTTGAGGCGTACGGGTGAGCCGCCGGGCCAACTGCGGCGCGGTCAGGGCGACGAACCCGATCGGCCCGGCCGCTCCGGTTGCCGTAGCCGCCAGGATCACCCCGAGCACGGTCACCGCGAGCCGCGTCCGGTCCACCCGCACCCCGAGCGAGGCAGCGGTGTCGGCGTCGAGCCCGAGCGGCCGCACGGCCCGGCTCGCCCACACCAACGCGGGCAGACACACCAGGAGTACGACGGCGAGGGGCCCTGCCTGCTCCCAGCCCCGCCCGTTCAGGGAACCGGTCAGCCACAGCTTGACCGTCTCGGCCGCCTCCAGCTCGCTGTCCGAGAGATACAGCTGCACCACGGCCGACAGCGCGACCCCGATACCAACTCCCGTCAGCACGAACCGACTTGGCTGCATCCCGTGCCGCCAGGCCAGTACGTAGACGAGCGCGGCGGCCGCGAGTCCGCCCAGGACGGAGATAGCCGGCATGGCGCTGGGTGAGTTCACGACTCCGGCGGAGAGGGCGAGCACGGTCGCGGCCGCGGCACCGTGCCCGACCCCGATCACGTCCGGACTGGCCAGCGGATTCCGGGTGACGGTCTGCACGAGCGCTCCCGAGACCCCGAGGGCGACCCCGACCAGCGCGCCCAGCACGATCCGGGGGACCCGCAACTCGTTGACGACGAGGTCATATTGCCCCGAACCGGTCCGGAGCGTGTGCCACACCGCGCCGGGCGGGATGTAGGTCTGCCCGCAGCAGGCGGCAGCGGTCATGGCAACGGCCAGCACGAGGACGAGAGTTGCGGCCACGACGGCCGAACGGCGGTGCAGGAGAAGGGAGATGGAGGGGTGGGGGCGGAGGACAGTGACACCGTCGGCGCTCATACGGCCGTCGCCTTCCGCCGTACCAGCACCACGAGCACCGGCACCCCCACCAACGCCGTCATCACCCCGGCCGGCACCTCGGCGGGAGAGCGCACGACCCGCCCCGCCACATCCGCCGCGACCAGCAGCGCGGCGCCGAGCAGTGCGGACAGCGGGAGCAGGGCGCGATGACCGCCGGAGGTGAGGCGGCGGGCGAGGTGCGGGACGGCGAGCCCGACGAACGCGATCGGCCCGGCGGCGGCCACCGCGGACGCCACCAGCAGGGTCGCCCCGAGCGCCGCACACACCCGCACGACCCCCACCCGATGCCCCAGCGCCCGCGCGGTCTCGTCCCCGAGGGCCAGCGCGTCCAGCCCCCGCGCACAGGCGAGCACCAGCACCGCCCCGGCCACCAGGAACGGCAGCATCTCCACGACCGTGTCGGCGTCCCGGCCGCTCAGCGAGCCGACCTGCCAGAACCGGAACTGGTCCAGGGTGGCCGAGCTGGAGGTCAGGACGACGGTCGTACCGCCCGCCGTCATCGCGGACAACGCCGTGCCGGCGAGGGCGAGTTTGACCGGCGAGGCCCCGCCCCGGCCGCGCGCGGCGATGCCGTAGACGAGACAGGCGGCGAGGACGGCGCCGGCGAAGGCGTACCAGACGTAGCCGGTGAAACCGCTCGCGAGCCCGGTCGCGATGGCGAGGACGACGCCGGCCGCCGCGCCCTGGCTGAGGCCGAGGATGCCGGGGTCGGCGAGCGGGTTGCGGGTGACGGCCTGGAGTGCGGCGCCCGCGACGCCGAGTGCCGCGCCCGCCGTCAGCCCGATCTCGGTGCGGGGCAGCCGCAGCGACCGTACGACCAAGGCGTCCGGTGAACTCCCGCCGTGGAACAGCGCGTTGAGCACCTCGGACGGGGGGATCGGGCGGGTGCCGACGGCGAGGCTGAGCAGCACGGCGGCGGCCACCGCGAGGGTGGCCGCCGGCCAGGCGAGACGTCTGACGCTCACTGCGCTGTTCCGTTGCTCGTCGCTCTGTCTCTCTACTTGCTGATGTCCTCGGCGAGTTGGAGAACGACGAGGCGCGCGGCGGTCGGGCCGGCGTTGAGGTACCAGGGGTCGTCGTCGACCTTCACGGCGTGACCCGCCTTGACCGCCGACATCGACTTCCACAGCGGCCCGGCGAGCACGCTCGCGGCATCCGTCTTGGAGGCGTCGCCCTGCACGGAGTAGAAGATCCAGTCACCGTCCGCCCTGTCGATGCTCTCGGCGCCGATGTCCTCCGAAATCGCCTTGAACTGCTGGGACTTGGGCCGGTCGAGCCCCATGTCCACGGCGATGGAACCGGTGAAGGAGGAGACACCGAACATCCGGGTCCTGCCGGGCGTGAACCGCAGCATCGACACGGAGGTCTTCGACAGCGCCTCGCCCTTCTCGCCCGCGTCCTCGACGATCCCGTCGAGCAGCTTCTGCGCCTGCTGGCCCTTGCCGATCGCGTCGCCGACGAGGAGGAGGTCGCGCTTCCAGTTGATGCCGTTGCCGGCGGTGATGACGGTCGGCGCGATCTTCGACAGCTTGGGGTAGAGGTCGCCGAGCGAGTCGTTGGCGAGGATCAGGTCGGGCTTGGCGGCTGCGAGCGTCTCCAGGTTGGGCGCCTGGCGCGTGCCCGCGTCGGTCATCGCGGCGAGCTTCGACTTGTCGGCCGGGAAGGCGTCCGCGAGGTAGTCGGGGACGAGGCCTGCGTTGTCGGCGCGGGTGGTGGCCGTCGGGACGGTACCGAGGGAGAGCAGGTCGTCGAGCTGTCCCGTGCTGAGCACGGCGATCTTCGTGGGCTTCGACTTGATGGTCGTCTTTCCCTCGAAGTGCGTGACGGTACGGGGGAAGGTGCCGTCGGTGTCGTTGTCCGAGCCCATGCCGGTGGCGAGGGTGCTGGGCGCGGCGGACGGTCCCGCCGAGGCGCCGATCACCTTGTTCTGCGTGCCCTCGCCGGTCTTCTCGGCATCGTTGTCGGCGGAGGACGACGAACACCCGGCCAGCAACCCCCCGACGGCGGACACGGCGACCATCGCTGTGACAGCCTTCCTCTTGAACGCACGCACTATCACTGTCTCTCCGATCAAATCCGGCCAGGTAAGGCTTACCTTAACTTGCCGTCGGAGTAGCTTGGGCACGAGGAGGCCCACACGATGACCGTGCAGTTGAACCACACCATCGTCGCCGCGCACGACAAACACACGTCGGCCCGATTCCTCGCCGACCTGCTCGGACTCCAAGTGAGCCCGCAGTACGGCCCGTTCATCCCGGTGGCGATTCCGAACGGGGTGACCCTCGACTACATGGACCAGCCCGGTTCGGGCTTCGCCGAGATCACTCCGCAGCACTACGCGTTCCTGGTCTCGGAGGACGACTTCGACGCGATCTTCGGCCGCATCCAGGCGGCGGGGCTCACGTACTGGGCTGACCCGGCGCACCGCCGCGAGGGCGAGACCAACACGAACGACGGCGGCCGCGGGGTCTATTTCGACGACCCGAACGGCCACGTCCTGGAGATCCTGACGCGGCCGTACGGGAGCCGGGGCTGATTCAGGCGGTGGCGAAGGACTCGCCCGCGCCGTAGGACCGTACGAGCACGCCGTCGTCCGCCGACGGCCGTACCGAGTGCGCGCGCCCCGGTCCGGAGACATGGGCGCGGCCGTCCGCCGTCACCTCGACCAGGGTGTTCTCGTCGACGGCGACGCCGTGGGCGAGCCGGTGCCGGGTGACGGCGGCGATGAGCCGGGGCAGCGTCCCCCACTGCGCCGCGTGCGCGTCCACGGCGAAGGGCACCAGCCCCAGCCCGTCCCGTACGGCGATCTCGTCCAGGTCCTCGGCGGTGTCCTCCGGGCACACCGGAACGCCGTCGAGCAGCCACCCCCCGACGACGGCCGACCGTGCGGCGAGGGCGGCCCCGGCGGAGAACCCGGCGTACGGGATGCCCCGCTCGGCGAGCAGCCGCGGCAACCGGTCGAGGCAGTGGGCGAAGGCGTCCTGATAGGCCGGAGTCAGCCCACCGCAGACGAGCAGCCCGTCCACGTCACGGACCGCCTCGACGTCGAAGGGCCCGCCGATCGGCACGAGCACCGGTACGGGTGCGCAGCCGCCGGCGCTCCTCAACGCGCTGTCGTAGCGGGCGAATTGACGCTCCCCGTCACCCTCGCCCTCGTCGACGACCACGCAGGCGATACGGGGCGCGGACCCGGCGGAACCGCCCGCGGCGCGGAGGAAGGGACCGTAGACGACGGGGGTGGCCCAGCCGCCGCCGATGAGGAAGGTGCTGGGTCCGGTGTGCTCGCTCGGCTCGTTCACGGACGCATCAAATCCCGTCCGTCTGGCGCCTGTCACACCCTTTTGCGCGAGCGGTCGACGGCGTGGCCGACGCGGATCAGGCCTGTGCGGTGGGTCGTACGACGATCTCGTTCACGTCGACGGAGGCCGGCTGCTCGATGGCGAAGGCGACGGCACGGGCGATCGCGTCGGGCGGGATCGCCAGGCGGTCCCGCATGTCCGTGATCTCTTCCCTGACCCGGGTGTTCGTCGAGGCCTCGGCGAAGCCGGTGGAGATCACACCGGGGGAGACGGTGGTCACCCGCAGGGACGCGCCCGCTTCCTGGCGCAGCCCCTCGCAGATGGCCCGGACCGCGAACTTGGTGCCGGCGTAGACGGCCATGTTCGGCGCGACGCGGAGCCCGGCCGTCGACGCGGTGGTGACGAAGTGGCCGGAGCCCTGCGCGCGGAAGACCGGCAGCGCGGCGGCGATCCCGTGCAGCAGCCCCTTCACGTTGACGTCGACCATCTCGTCCCACTCGTCGACCCGCAGATCGTCGAGGGGCGAGATCGGGCCGACGCCCGCGTTGCCGAACAGCACGTCGAGCCGCCCGAACCGCTCACGGGCCAGCGCGACCAGGGCGTGCAGATCGTCCCGCCGGGTCACGTCGGTACGGATCGGTGCGGCGACACCGCCCGCCTTCTCGATCCGGGCCGCCACCTCCGCCAGCCGCTCCACCCGGCGGCCGCCCAGCACCACCCGCGCACCCCGCCCGGCCAGCAGCAGCGCGGTCGCCTCCCCGATACCGCTGCCGGCACCGGTGATCGCCACGACCTTGCCGTCGATCCCGTCGATCCCGTCTACTCCGTCGATCCCGTCGATCCCGTCTACTCCGTCGATTCCGGACATGGCGGACCTCCTGATTTCTGTTGCTCGATCGATCCCTTGGCCTCAGTGTGGAACGCGCTTAGCCTGGTATCCAGACCCGTGTTTATTCTGGAATAAGGGCTCCCACACAGATGCCGAACCATTCGCGGCCGTTGGCCGAACAGCCGGACCGGCGTCAGGAACTGGGCGCGTTCCTGCGCAGCCGCCGGGAACGTGTCACGCCGGACGAGGTGGGCCTCCCGCGGACCGGTCGCCGCCGCACGCCAGGTCTCCGGCGTGAGGAACTCGCCCTGCTCGCCGGGATCAGCGCGACCTGGTACACGTACCTGGAACAGGGCCGGGAGATCCGCGCCTCCGAGCAGGTACTGGAGTCCCTGGCCTCGGTACTGCGCCTGAACCGGCACGAGCACGACCACCTGCTCCACCTGGCCGGTCACCACACCCCACCGACCGACCCCGAGCCCTTCGAGCCCCTCACCACCGAGGTGGCGTCGGTCCCCCTCCTGCTGCGGCCGCACCCGGCGTACATCATCGACGGCAACTACGACGTGCTCACCCACAACCAGCCCGCCGCCGACCTGTTCCCGAACCTCACCGCGCCCACGGACCGGCTCCCGAACTTCCTGCGCTGGGTGTTCCTCGAACCCCTGGCCCGGGACGTCCTGGCCGACTGGGAACCCGAGGCGCGAGGCCTGCTGGCCCGCCTCCGCGCCCTGGCCGGCCGGCATCCCACCGACCCGCGCTACACCCGCCTCGTCGACGAACTCCACGAACACAGCCCGGAAGCCCGCTCCTGGTGGCCCCGGTACGAGGTGCAGGCCCGCCACAGCGGCAGCAAACGCCTGCGCCCACCCGGACACACCACTCCGGTCACCTACACCTACACGGCCTTCCACCTGGCCGAACAGCCGGAACAGACGCTGGTGATCTATTTCGCCGACGCGGGGTGACCTGTCGGCTGTGTGAAGTAGCGCCGGACCCGCCCGCTCAGGGCGCGTCCCGCAGTTCCTCCTCGATCTGCCCGATGAGGGGGTGGTCCGCGGGGTGGATCCGGCCGTAGATCTCGCGTGCCGTCGTCAGGTCGTCCTGCCAGCGCTGGGGCTGCCCGCCGGATCCCTTGAGGATCAGTGCCCTGCGGTACCGGGCCTCGGCCACATAGGGATGCTGGGCCCCGTACTTGCCGGTGTAGATCCCGATCGCGTTCGTGACCTCCGTCATCGCGGCCTCGCTGTTGCCCAGTTCGTGCAGCAGGTGCGAGTAGCGGACCAGGGCGCAGGCCCGGTCGGGGTGGTCCCGGTCGCCGTTCATGTGCGGTGCGGACAGCACCTCGTCGAAGATGTGCTTCGCCTCCGCGAGCAGCCGCTCGGCCTCGCGTTCCCCCGGGAACGAGCGCTCACGCGCGCTGGTGGAGCGCCGGTCGCGGTGGCCCCGGAACCTCGCCGCCCGCTGCCTGAGCGTCTCGCCCAGATGGACGGACGAGGAGAGGACGACCGGGTGCCCGGCCGCGTACCCGGCGCGTTCCAGGATGTCCAGGGCGGTCCGCAGGTGCTGTTCGGCTCCCTCCAGGTCGTGGGAGTCCAGCAGGGCCAGCCCCAGCGACTGGTGGACGAACGCCGTCGGGTTGCGGCGCGCGGGCTCGCTGCCTCCCGGGGTCTGCTCCAGGAGCCGCAGCGCCTCGCGGTACAGGTCCACGGATGCGGTGAGCCGTCCCTGCCGCCAGCGCACGAGACCCAGGTCGATCAGACCGGCGGCGATCCTCGGCGGTCCTGACCAGCCCGCACGAGGTCGTGGACTGGCACGAGGAACAACAGGGCTTCCTGGTACGGCTGAACCGGCTGATCGACGACCTGAGACTGCGGTCCCACGTGGACCTGGTGCCCGCGCCCAAGGAGAAGATGCCCGGCCTCTACGCCCGCTCCCACGTCGTCGTCTACCCCTCGGACTACCCGGAGCCGCTGGGACTCGCGCCCCTGGAGGCGATGTCCGCCGGCCGCCCCGTCGTCGTCACGGCCACCGGAGGCCTGCCGGAAACCGTCGTCCACGGCCGGACCGGCTACGTGGTGACACCCGGAGATCTCGGCCAACTGAGCGACCGGGTACGGACGTTGCTCCTGGACCCGGACCTCTCCCGCCGCCTCGGCCAGGAAGGGCGCAGACATGTCGAGCGCCAGTTCAACCTCCAGACCTACGTCGACAAGATGTCCGCGCAGTACTCGGCCCTCATGAAGGACAGCGTCGAAGGCCTGTCGCAGAGCGGCTGACGACGGGACACGAAGCGCCAACTCCGTTGCGCGAAAAGGTATTTCGTGGCTCCTCCCCATGGTCGTTACGGTCGGATCCATGGAGCGGAACCAGTGGAATCTCCCGACCGCCGAAGAACTCGCCACCGCCCTGCGCGCCGGTGACGTGTCCTCGGCGGAACTGACCGACGAGGCGATCACCCGTATCGAACGGCACGACAAAGAGATCAACGCGGTCTGCGTACCGGACTTCGACCGTGCCCGGACCGCCGCACGCGCCGCCGACCAGGCCCGCGCCCGCGGCGAGGACCGGCCGCTGCTCGGCATCCCCGTGACGGTCAAGGAGTCCTACGACATCGCCGGACTGCCCACGACCTGGGGCATGCCCGCGCACCGGACGTACGTACCCGCCGAGGACGCGGTACAGGTGTCACGGCTCAGGGCCGCGGGCGCGGTGGTCCTCGGCAAGACCAACGTGCCGTTCGGGCTGCAGGACATCCAGAGCTTCAACGAGATCTACGGCACCACCAACAACCCCTGGGACCACGGCCGTACGTCGGGTGGCTCCTCGGGCGGATCGGCGGCGGCCCTGGCGTCCGGGTTCGGCGCGCTGTCCATCGGGTCCGACCTCGCCGGTTCGCTGCGCACCCCCGCGCATTTCTGCGGTGTCTACGCCCACAAGCCGACGCTCGGGCTGGCGGCCACGCGCGGCATGGTCCCGCCGACCACGCCGGCGCTCCCGGTCGAACACGACCTCGCCGTCGTCGGCCCGATGGCGCGCACCGCCCGCGACCTCACCCTCCTCCTCGACGTCATGGCCGGACCGGACCCGCTGACCCGCGGTGTCGCCTACGACGTCACGCTGCCGCCCGCGCGCCACGAGCGGCTCGGCGACTTCCGGGTCCTGGTCCTCGACGAGCATCCGTTCATCCCGACCGGGTCCGCGGTGCGGGCGGGCGTGCACCGGGTGGCCGACGCGCTCGCCGACGCCGGTGCCCGCGTCGAAGGGCACAGTCCGCTGCTGCCCGATCTGGCCGAAGCCGCCCTGCTCTACACGCAGTTGCTGTTCTCGGGCTCCGTCGCACGGTTCCCCGTCGAGGAGTACGAGCACCTTCGCGTCCGCGCCGCGGGACTGAGCCCGGACGACCACAGCCTCGACGCGGCGCGCCTGCGCGGCATGGTGCTCAGTCACCGGGACTGGATGGAGGTGAACAACCGCCGCGAGCTGCACCGGCACGGCTGGCGGCGGCTCTTCGGCGCGTTCGACGCCGTGGTGTGTCCCGTGACGCCCACGCCCGCGTTCCCGCACGACCACGACCCCGATCCGCTGGCACGCCGGCTCGACATCGACGGCGTGGCGCACCCGTACTTCGACCAGCTGGTCTGGGCCGGCCTGGCCACCATGCCCGGGCTGCCCGTCACGGCCGTACCGGCGGGGCGATCGCCCGAGGGGCTGCCGGTGGGCGTGCAGATCGTCGGCCCGATGTTCGAGGACCGGACCCCGCTGCGGCTGGCCGAACTGCTGGAGGAACGGATCGGCGGGTTCCGGGCGCCGGAGCAGGGCGTACGGGCGGGCCGGTCGAGGAATCGCGCGGACCCCTCGTGTGTTGAGCACACTGGGTGAAGGATGCCGGTGACCGACGAGCCGAGTGACCGAACTGACCCAGTGATCGAGCTGACGGAAATTGGAGGGTCGCAATGGCTGCGCAGACGCAGAGGGCCGTACTGGCGGGCGGATGCTTCTGGGGGATGGAGGAGCTGGTCCGCCGGCTGCCGGGCGTGACGGCGACCCGGGTCGGCTACACCGGGGGAGACGTGCCGAACGCGACGTACCGTAACCACGGCACGCACGCGGAGGCCATCGAGATCCTCTACGACCCGGAGCAGACCGACTACCGCGCGCTCCTGGAGTTCTTCTTCCAGATCCACGACCCGAGCACCAAGAACCGCCAGGGCAACGACATCGGCCTCAGCTACCGCTCGGCGATCTATTACGTCGACGACGAGCAGAAGCGCGTCGCCGAGGACACGATCGCTGACGTGGACGCGTCGGGCCTGTGGCCGGGCAAGGTCGTCACCGAGGTGGAGCCGGTCGGCCCCTTCTGGGAGGCCGAGCCCGAGCACCAGGACTACCTCCAGCGGTACCCGGACGGCTACACCTGCCACTTCCCGCGGCCGGGGTGGCGACTGCCGGCCCGCACGGAGAGCTGACGCCGAGCCGAGCAGTACAACAACATCCAGAGGCGTGCGCCCCCTTCCTTCGGCGGAAGGGGGCGCACGCCTCTGCCCAGCGGGTGGTGGCCCCGCGCCTAGCGGGCGGTCGTGCCGTTCTTGGCGAACGTCCACACGGCGTGGCTGCCGGGGCCGACGGTGAGGGTGGAGTTGCCGATCTGCTCCACGTGCCGGTCCTTCACGGGCCGGTTCAGTGACATGTCGACCTGCTCGTATCCCGCTTGCTCGCGGGGTACGACGTCGAACCGGATCGCGGTGCCGCCGCCCTCCGCGACGACCCCGCCACCCGTCACGGTCCGGACGGTGAACCCGCCGGCCCGCAGCAGCGGCACGGTGTCGGCGAGGTCGCCCGGGGTGACCGCGATCCGGACGGCGGTCACGTCCCGCATGAGGTGGGTGCGGTAGTCGTCGGAGAGGTAGCGCTCCCGGCCGACGTCACCGGGGAAACTCGGCGGCTCGGTGTTGCTGCGCGGATCGGCGAAGTACTCCGGCCGGTACTCCATCCCCCAGGCGTCGAAGGCGTCGTACACATCGGTCGTGAGGACGGCGTCGAACCACGGCACGGGCACACCGTCACCGAAGTCCTTGGTCTGGAGGAAGTCGACGGGCTCGGCGACCCCCTCGTCCTTCAGCCGCTCCTTGACCGTCGCCAGGTCGCCCGCGTGCTCGACCGAGAGGCCCAGTCCGGCGGCGCCGAGCGTGCCGTCCTGGCCGGGGACGTCACCGATCCCGAGCAGTTCCAGGTAGGTCTCGCGGCCCATCAGGTAGCGGCCGGTCCAGGTCTGGCCGCCGGTACCGGTCGTGGTGCGGACCTGGAAGTTGGCGAACTCCCGCAGGTAGTCGGAGTGTTCGATGGCGTCGGCGGTGACCCGGTCGAAGACGCCGAAGGAGTGGTTGTAGAACAGCAACTGCCGATCGTACGAGCCGCCCGGGCCCCGGGTCCCCTCGGCCTGTGCCGTCCCCACCCCACCCCCGATCGCTCCGGCGAGAGCCACGGCGAGCACGATGATCATCCGTAGTGCGCGACGAATCAGCATGTGCGGGATCGTAGGACGGGGAGGGCGCGGCCGCCGGTCTTTGTGAACGAGGCCTAAATGCTTGACATGTGCCCCATTGGCCGCAGGCGGCGGAGTCCAGTTCGCCACCGCGGACGAGGGCCTGGCTCCCGTGCGCGAGCCGGGTCGGTGTCATGGAAGGAAACCGCGGCCTGATCAGCGGGCAGCGAGTGCCTTGTCCATGCGCTGCAAGGTGCCCTTGTGCGTGACCCATCCGCGCAGGGTCTCCAGCTCTGCCCGTGCTGTCCGGTCCTCGGTCCGGGACAGGGCGACGATGCCCGCCTCGGCCACCTGAGGTGAGCGGGGAGCGTCCCCCGACCGATGGTCCAGGGCGGTCTCGACGAGGCCGACGAGGGCATGGACCGTGTCTGCCCGAGGCGGCAGGAGGGAGAGCAGCCAGGCGAGTCCACGCAGGACGTGGGAGTTGTAGGGGTCGAAGCGCGTGTTCACATCGAACCCGAGGTGCGGGTGGCCGAGCAGCGGGACCGTTCGATTCAGACCCGCGAGCTCGAACCACCTCAGCACGGCCCGCCGTGCCGTCTCCGGGCCGACGGCGTCCAGCAGTGCTGACCCGGTCTGTGTCCACGTCGCCGACGGTGCGGCGGCGGTCGCGGGAGCGGGATGTGCCAGCAGCCGCCGCCAGTGCTCTCCTCCGGCGGTCGCTTCCTTGAGCGCCTGGTCGCTCCACGCCTCCCCGGGATTGAGCACCGGACCGGGGAACCTGGCCAGCAGACTCCTCATACCGGGTTCGGCGCCGTTCGCAGCCGCGTGGGTGCGCCGGAACTGTGGCAGGGTCGCCGCGGCTCTCGTGCGCCGGAAGGCGGCCAGGATCTCCGGACCGGGGGTGCGTCCGGCGCCGAGTTCCGCGTCGGCCAGTTCCCAGACCCGGTGGGACGACCAGATGAGGTACTCGTGGCTCAACCGGAGGAGTTGTTCCTGACGTTCGGCCGCGAACAGGTCCCCGTCGAGGCCGCGGACGACTCCGGAGGCCACCACCAGCAGTTCGGCTCGAAGGTATTCCGGATCCCGCCGGAACTCCTCGGCCGACCAGTCGTCCTCCACCTGGGCGTACCAACCGGCCCATATGCCGGCGAGCTCCAGCCGGTCCTGGTCGGGCAGTGCCCGTAGGAGCTCCATGTTCTCGGACCCGACGCCCGTCATGGCGCCGTTGTCACATGCGGCCCGCATGACGGCGCGGGACAGCGCCGACAGGTCGCCGCGCGCGGCGAGGGCCCGGTACTGAGCGGCCTGTTCCGTCAGTACCTGGGTGTTCCCCATCCATCTGCTCATGCCCCGCAGCGTAGAAGGAGCCACCGACATCGGTAGAAGGAGCCACTGACATCGCTAGAAGGAGGCGCTGACGCCCCCCCCCGAAGCAGGCACGCGCTGGCCGATGTTGACCTTGTCCACGCGGCATGCGCACAATCTGCGGGCCCGCGACGGCTCCTGGGGGAACGGCCGTTGGGGAAAAGGGGGAGGAGCACCATGGACGGGGATCGAGGCCGTCGCGAGACCCTTGCCGCGATCGCGCGAAATCCCGCGGCGCCGGCCGAGGTCTTGATCAGGCTGCTGAGCGAGGAAGCCATGGCGGCCTGGGACACGATCGCCTGGCGCGCTCTGCCGGACGAGGTGGTGAACGCCGTCGTCGCGCATCCCGACCCCAGGCTGCGGACGGCGTTCGCCGCGAACCCCGGAGTGACGGCGGAACAACGCGCTCGGCTCGTGGACGATCCCGATCCACGTGTCCGCCGCGCTCTGGCCGACGGACCCGACTGGTTCCGTATCCCTGTGGAGCCCCTGCCGTCGGCCGTCCAGCAGCGCCTGCTCGCCGATCCGGAAGCACAAGTCCGGCGAAGCGCGGCCCGGTGCCGCCACACAGACCCAGCCCTGGTCGCCGCGCTCGCCGACCACCAGGACGCGGACCTTCGCCGTGCGGCCTGCGACCAGTGGTCCCTGCTGCCCGAGGACGCGCGAGGCCGTCTGCTCCGTGACGCCGACGACGCGGTACGTCAGGCGGCCATGATGCGGGGCTGCCGTGATGAAGCGGGCTTGACGGACCTTCTTCTCGGCGCGGAACTCGGCCACTTCGCCCGGCAGGAGGTGATCAGGTACGGCGCGATGAGCGCGGCGACCGCCGAACGGTGTGCGGCAAGCACGGAAGAGGAGGACCGGCGAGAGCTGGCGGCCAACCTCAACGTTCCCATCGACATCGTCAGGACGCTGGCGAACGACGACGCACACAGTGTCCGGCTGGCGGTGTCGGCACGACCCGAGCTGACGGAGCCCGAACGCACCGCCATCGACGTCACCATCACGCCGTCGGACCGGCTCCATCCCGTCGAATGGGTTCGCCTCTGCGCTGATCCCGACGTCCTGCGCCAGTGCGCCGAGTCGTCCAACACGCTGCTTCGGCGCAGCGCCGCCTACAGCCCGCACCTGCCCGCCGACGCTGTGGATCTGCTGTCCAGGGATGACGACTACCCCGTACGACTCCTGCTCTGTGAGAACCAGCCGACTGTCGACGGCGAGGTGGTGCTGCAGACGTTTCTGGACTGCCGGGTCATCACCAAGGGAGGCCTCCTGGGCCACCCGAACTTCCCGCGGGCGGGCAACGGACGACGCTTCGCCGATGACCCGGACCCGAACAGGCGGTGGCTGGTGGGACTCGACTCCGAAGCGCCCGCCGACGCGGTGGTCCGGTTGCTCACCGATGCCGACGAGCGGGTTCGGGCCATGGCAGCCGGGCACCCCGCCCTGCCGGTGGACCTCATCCTCCAGAGCTGCCGAAATCCGGAAACCGTCGCCCGCGCCCTCAGCAACCCGAGCCTTCCCGCGGCGACCATGCATGAGTACCTCGACGAGGCGGGTGTCCCTCGGTGACGCGGACGGCGCAGAAACACAGAGCAGGCCACCGGTTTCCGACCGCCGTGCACCTGCGACCACCGTTCACCTGCGACGGCCGTACGTCTGCGACAGCCGTTCGCTACGGCGGCCTGCGACCGGCCGCAGCACCGCTCGCGTGTCAGCTCACCAACTCGGCTGTCCAGCCCGGTACTTCATGATCGCCGCCGCTCCCGGATCGCCGGCAGCGCGTACTCCGTCACCGCGCTGATGACCCCGCGGGCAACGGGCTCGGGGTCGGTCGTGGCCGAGATGGTCCACCAGGTGTCGCGGTTCGCGGGGAGGAGCCGGCCTATGCGGCTGTGCCAGGCGGCGGGGCCGTAGACGGTGTTCGGGCTGGGGCGGGCGGGGAGGTGCGGCTCGCGTCTGCGGGCCTGGGCCCAGCCGAGTTTGTCGGCCACGGTGACGTTGAGGGTGAACTCGACCTGCCCCGCCGTGTTGTGCGCGGCCTTCTGGAAGCCGATGAGCGCCCAGGTCTCGAGATGGGGGAGTTCGTACGTCTGCCCCGAACCCTTGAAGCCGAGCGCGCGCAGACCGGGAGCGATCCGTGCGCGCATCAGTGCGGTGAACGCCTGCTGCGCGGTGGGCGCGGAGCCGTCAGCCATCGGTCGGCGCTACGACGGTCGGGCGGGACGCTCCGGTCCCGGTGGGCCTGTGCTGCCGTATGACCCATCGGTCGCAGCCGGCTGGTGAGTGAAGCAAACCGTCATCCCCGTAGGTGGGCAATAAGTTCTTCTCCGACAGGATATGGGTGTTCCTGTGGCGACAGCCGGGACGAGGAGTCCTGGTCGCGGCAGTTGGCGCGGGCCTGGATGGCGCGAACAGGCGGTCCGGCGGCCGCAGTTGAGGCGAAGCGTGACAATTGCCACAGCCACCCGATGCCCCGCCATCGAAAGCGACAAGAAAACGCTTGGCCGTACAACCACAGGCTGCTCTCATGAATCCCCTATCCCGGTAGGACTGCCTGCGGGGCAGCCACGTGTCCAAAAGGGGACTCAGTGAGCAGTGTCGGAAGATCCCGTCTGGCCGCCGCGACCGCGGTGGTGACCGTGCTGACGGGCGGTCTCGCCGCGGTGGCCACCTCGCCGGCGTCGGCGGCGGCCTGCACGACGAACACCTACACCCGGCAGGTCTTCGCGAACACCGCCTTCTCGGGTGCGGCGAAGCGCACGGACTGCGACACGGCGGTCAGTGAGAACTGGGGCGCCAACGCGCCCGGCGTGTCCGGCGTCGGCAAGGACAACTTCGGCGTCCGCTGGACCGTGACCCGCGACTTCGGCTCCGGGGGGCCCTTCGCGTTCGCCGCGTCCGGGCAGGACGGCATCCGCGTCTACCTCGACGGCACGCGCGAGATCGACCTGTGGAAGAACGGCACCGGCACCGTCTCCAAGACCGTCAACCTGACCATCCCCAAGGGCACGCACACCCTGCGCGTCGACTACGTCAACTGGACCGGTGCCGCCGCCGTCAAGTTCGGCTACACCCCGCGCACCGGGGCCACCGTGGACCGGGTCGCCCCTCTCACGCCGACCGGGCTGTCGATAGCGCGCGACGCCGGCGCCAAGCGGAACCTCCTGCGCTGGTCGGCCAACAAGGAGATGGACGTGGCCGGTTACCGCGTCTACCGCCGCACCCCCGACCAGACCTCCTTCGGCAGCCCCGTCGCCACGGTCACCGGCACGACCTTCACCGACACCACCGCAGGCACGACCACCCACCTCTACGAGGTCCGCGCGGTCGACAAGTCGGGCAACACCTCGGCGGGAACGGCCGACGTCTCGGTCACCGGCAACCCGACCTATCTGCGCCAGTACTTCGCCAACACCACCCTCACCGGCACCCCGAAGCGCACCGACACGGACACGGCGATCAGTGAGAACTGGGGCGCCAACGCGCCCGGCGTGTCCGGCGTCGGCAAGGACAACTTCGGCGTCCGCTGGCAGATCACCCGCGACTTCGGCTCCGGCGGCCCCTTCACGTTCACCGCCTCCGGCCAGGACGGCATCCGCGTCTACCTCGACGGCGTACGCAAGATCGACCTGTGGAAGAACGGCACCGCCACCGTCTCCAAGACCGTCACCCTGACCGTCCCCCGCGGCACCCACGTCCTCCGCGTCGACTACGTCAACTGGACCGGCTCCGCGGCCGTCAAGTTCGCCTACACGCCCGGCGCACCCGGCCCGGACAACGTCGCCCCGCTCGCGCCGTCCGGGACGAAGGTGGCGTACGACGAGGCCGCCGGCTCCGCCACCGTCACCTGGGCGCCCAACAAGGAGATGGATCTCGCTGCCTATCCCTATCAGGTGTACCGGCAGGTCGCGGACGGCGGCTGGATCTCCATGGGGCCGACCAACAAGACCACCTGGACCGACCCCGACGTGGCAACCGACGGCAGGCCCCGCCAGTACGTCGTTGTGGCCACCGACCGCGTGGGGAACGCGTCCGAGCGGACCCCCGTCCTGACCGTCACCCCGCCCGACACCGTCATTCCGGCCGCCCCCGTCCTCGCCGTGTCCCACAAGCCGGGGACGGCCGGCTCCCTCGACATCAGCTGGTACCTGCCCAGCGAACTCACCCCGAACGAGCTGCGCAACGGCGGCACCCTCAAGCTCTACCGCTCCACCGGCGACACCCTCGGCGACGACCCCGCACTCCTCGCCACGGTGACGGCGGCCTCACCGTCGATCGACAGCTTCACGGACGCACTGCCGGCGTTCGACGGCACCACCTACACCTACGCCGCCGTGGTCACCGACGCCGCCGGCAACGTGTCCCCGATGTCGGACCCGGTCACGGTGACCCCCGACAGCGTTCCCCCGCCCGCGCTCACCGGCCTGACCGCGACCCCGCGTGCGGACGGCATCGTGCTGAGCTGGGACACGCCCGCCGAGAGCGGTCTGAGCTACGTCGCCGCCCGCGTCGTCCAGCGGCCCGACGGCAGCATCCACTACGACAGCACCGGGTGCAGCGACGCCGGGTCGACGTTCCCGGACAGGGACGTACCGAACGAGCTGCTGTGCGCGGGACCCCCGGACGGCGAGACGGTGACCTTCATGGTCGCGGCGCTCGACCGCTGGGACAACCACATCGCCTGGGCCGACGCCACCACCGTCACCGTCACCGAACCCGACAACAGGCCCGAAGAAGCCCGCGGCGAGCACACCGGCCCGCTCACCATCGCCAACCCCGAGACCGTGGGCGAGCTCGGTTACGTTCAGTGGACCTGCGACGAGGAGACCCTCTGCGGCACCATCACCGAGTACCAGCTGGACAAGTGGAACCCGTCCACCCACACCTACGAACGGGTCAGCACTGTCGCGAGCTCCAAGGACCCCCTCTACAAGGCCTACGTGCCGCGGGTCCACGGCGACACGACGTACTTCCGGATCACCGGAGTCATCGCCGACGGCACAACCGCAGCCGTGACATACGGCGCCGGAGCCTACGGCTTCTCACTGTGAGGCGCGGGGGCGGCGCCCACCGCTGAGCACCGCACGTTCGCGCGTCCACTCGCCAGCCGGCTACGTCGCAGCCGGCTGGCGAGTGGAGCAACCCGTCATCCCCATAGGTGGGCAAGAAGTCCGTCTCCAACGGGACACGGGTGTTTCTGGGGCAACAGCCGGGCCGCGGAGTCCTGTTCGCTGCCGTTGACGAGGGCGTGGATCTCGCGGACGAGCGGGGTCACGTCCTGCGGCGAGACCGTCCACTCGTCCGCGTAGCATCCCACCGCCTCACCGGAGAGGCCGAGTTGCAGCGACCGGTACGGCAGCGGTCGCAGATGCAGGTCCCGTTCGGGGTCCCACTGGACGCGAGCGGGCGCACGCCTCAACTGACGCTGCCAGGCGGCTCGGTCGGGGTGCACCCCGCGCACGTAACTCGACAGGCATGGGTGGCCCAGCACCCACTCGAAGCCGTGGCGGGTGATCTCGACAGCAAGAACTGTCTCCTGCCCGACTTCGTGCCCGAGCGGTCCATCATCCACGTACTGGCACGATCGACGGGTTGGCCGGTCAGACGTCTTGGTGCTCGCTGTCGTGTGGATGTGATGTCAGCACTGCCCAGGCGCCTGCCTGGTGGGCCTTGAAGGGCCTCCTGATTGAGAGAGCCGGTGAGCCCGTCGATCGTACCCCTGCCTCTCCACTCGCAACGCCGCTTGCCGGGAAGTTGGGCGCGAGCGGCAACTCAATGCTCCTCAGAGTTTGGACGTGATTTGTCATGGGGTTCCTGGATAGTCGCGACTGAATTGCTCTCACGTTGTACCAGGAGCCAGGCCCATCCGGCATACTCCTTTTCCTGGACCGCGATTTCCTGAAATTTTCCGGACGGCAGACCTGGCAGGCCACTCATCACGACATCCTGGTAGAGGCTGTCGGATATGGCCAGAGCGACTGAAATACCGTGTGTTCCATTCAGGGCCGTTCGCAATGGACCGGAACCTACGATCCTTGCTGCGGAGACGATTGCCCGGCCTACGTATCCATTCGCCGCTTGATGTACAACGCCAGCGTCCAATGCGGCACGCAGCTTGATTCGGGATGTTTCCCGTAGCGGCTCATTTACCCACTCGACTGCTTCCACGAGTGCAGATACCAGGCGGGGTAGAACTCGCGGCATGGGAATGTGCGGGTGGATGAGTAGCAGTGCCCCATCACCCTGATCCTGCTTGACGACCTCTTCTTTGCTGAGGCCGGCCCCCTCGCGGGCTCTCTCGATGACCTCAACAAGCCATCCTTGAATGCGCGACTGGTCTGCCATGGGCCGTTGGCCATACCCTTGCACATCTACGAACAGACACAGCCTGGTCAGGCCGTCAAATTCCATGCGTTCTCCCAGCTCGTTTTGATGCTATCCACAGGTTCCCGTCTAGTGGGCGATTCCAGTGTCCCTGCGTTCTTCTCTGCGAATTCTTACTCTGTGGCGCCCCCACGCTGCACCACCGTAGAGGAGCGTTGCCAGAGCAGCACCACCGCCCGCCATGGGACCGCTCTGCCTTACGATGAATTGGTAGACGGCTATCCCGAACAGGGAAGAAGCCGTAATCCAGCAGAGAATCGTCAGTGCGACGAAGAGAAGGTCGATTGCGCGTTCAATCCTTTCCAGTCGCCGCTCCATTTCGACGTGATCGCGACGCAGACAGAGGGGACGTTCCGGGGCACCAGATCCGACGGTGGTGTGGTGGGACATCGACGCTCCTGCGTGTCACGATGCTCTGCGTGGTTAACTGCTGTTGGCGGCTCCGTCAGCTGACGGCCCTGTTCGAGACTCTGGCAGTGTTTCTCTGTATGGCCCGAAGGTCATCTACGTCTTTAGGGCGCATCAGCTTCCTCTTGTACGCGGCAACATCGGGGAGAGATGCAAACGGCAGTCTGCCGATCCAGTCCGCACGCTTCATTAGATCTTCAAACACAAAGCCTGGGGAAATCCATTCACGGTACACCTCAATGCGCCCACCCCAAAAATGCATAGCACCACTGTTGGTTGATGTGCCTGTAGCTGGAATCCCAAGTCGGCATGCCTCGTCCCATGCAGCACCGCGAGCCAGCACATCGATATCGCTGATGTTGCTTCGGATGCCATGGGCCAACAATGGAGCACTTCCGAAGATGAGATAGTCGTCGGTTTTTAGATTCAATGCAATTAGGCGTCGAATGAGAGGATGTCTTGTGATGTCCTTATTAATTTCCATGGTGAGTGAAATCTTTCTTGAGTGCCAAGTCGTAGTGTCTCTAAGGTGAGGTGGTGAAATCGCCCTCTGCGATACGGGACAATGAAGGGAGATCTCGAATTGTAATTACCTGGCGTCCGGTAGTTACAATGCTTCTCTCTTTGAATCTTCTGATGACTTGGGCTACCGATTCGCGAGACGCGCCTACTAGATCTGCGAGATCTTGTTGGCTAAACCGCAGGGATAGTCCGCTCTCGGTCTGGATGCCCAGTTTTTTGGAAGCCAGTTCGACTAGCCCTTTGGCAAGCCTTTGTTCTACGCCGAGAAAAGACTCAACACTCTTGCGAGTTGCTTCTTCTAGGCGTTCGTCTGCGGCGATCAGTTGAGCATGCATTGCGCGTGGATAAGCGTACAGAAAATGAAGCCATGTCGTGGCGGGCAAGTACAGTGCCTCTACGTCGTCCAGCGCAAATACGCTGGCCGAACGTGGTTTATGTCTGACGGCCGCCATCTCTCCGATGATCTCTCCAGGGCCACGGAGGGCCACGATGTGTGGGGGGTTCCCGACCTGTACTTTGACGTGCCCGCTGCGGATGAGTAGAGCGAAGTCTGTCTCCTCGCCCTCCCCGAAGAGGACGCTGCCGGAGGGGTATCGCAGTACGTGGCCGAGAGCTTGGAGCGTGGCAACCTCGTCCTCGATGAGGAGGGGGAGGCCGCTTTCAGGTGAAGGATCTCTCACGTATCTAAGTGTAGTACTTCACTTTACTCTGCGGAAGAGGCTACAGAGGGTCGTTCGTTGATCAAGTGCCGATCTGGGCAAGCCTCTGGTGCTGAGTCACGGTCCTGAGCCCCCTGGCTACTGAGGGTTTCGACATAGAGCGAGGTGATCTTGCTGGTGGGTGCATCCCCGTGTCATGCGATATCCCAACGAGGGCCTGGCCGCTAGGCGGCGGGCTTAGCGGGAACAAGTGCACTCCAGGCCGCCGAGTTATTCGCAAGGAGTGGCGCCGCCGCAGGTCGCGCGGCGTACAGGTCTTGAGGAAGTCCAACTACGCCTGGCATGCCCGCTCGCGGGAGGGGCAGTGTGCAGGCGCCGCGATCCAGGGAACCGTAGGGGCGGCCCTCCCGGATGAAGCCTGGTTGGCTGAAGTGGCTGGCCGCAGAGTTAGAGAAGGAGCCGACCGCCCAGGGCTGGGTAGAGGCCAAGCGGCGCAACCTCAAGGGCTCGCGCCACCAGCTACCTCATCGTGGGTTCCGGAGCAGGCGCGATCCAGGTCGGGCAAGGCGCCCACCAGGTCGTCCCGAACGGGGCGCTTAGCTTGACCCCCGTCCCGGCGGGTCTGTGCTGCCATGTGACCCGCGGGCCTGGCGTCGGCTTGATCAGTCCGTCATCCGTGTAGCTGGGCAAGGGTTTCGTCCTCAACGGGGTAGGGGTGCTCCTGGGGCAGCAGCCGCGCGGCGGAGTCCAGGTCGCCGCCGCTGACAAGAGCATGGATCTCGTAGGCGAGCGGTGTCACGTCGCGTATGGAGACGGTCCACTCGTCGGCGTAGCGTCGTGCTGCCTCGCCGGACAGGCCGAGTTGCAGGGACCGGTACGGCATGGGTCGCAGGTGCAGGTCCCGCTCCGGGTCCCACTGCACGCGGGTGGGAGCGCGTTTCAGCTGCCGCTGCCAGGTGGCACGGTCGGGGTGGACCCCGCTGGTGTAGCTCGACAGACAGGCGTGGCGCAGCGTCCACTCGAAGCCGTCCCGAGTGATCTCGACAGCGAGAACGGTCTCCTGTCCTTCCTTGGAGCCCCAGCCGCAGCAGTACATCATCCACAGGAACGACGGCTTGATCCATGTCATCCGGTCCCGCTTCCACGCGGCGGGGAAACGGCCGTCGTGGACGGCGGGCAGGCCGATCTCGGGGGAGTACGCCTGGTAGACGGTAATTGCGGATTCCGAGTAGGCCGCACGGATCCTGTGTTGCGGTTGTTCCACGGCGTACAGCGTGGGGTCGGCCGGTTCGGTGGGCCACTGATTTTCGACCGCCGTTCGCTGCGACGAGAACTGCTGCCGCAGCACCGCGCTGGTCGCCGACGCCACGGCCGCCCTCTTCGGACTGGGGTCAACACCGCTTACTTGCCTGTGCCTTCCGATGCCAGAGCTGCGCCGGCCGGGCAGGCCGCCCCCAGTTCGTCCCGAACGGTTCACTCCGCTTGGCTCTGCTCTCACCAAGTCCGCGCTGCCGTGTATCCCGTTGCGACGCCGAGTAGGAGCGCGATGGCGCTGCTACTTGAGAATTCATCCGGGTAGCCACTTGGATGGCGCTGTGGTCAAAGCATCGATGGACGGCGGTAGAACTGTCGCCGGACGCGTCTCGCTCGGCGACGTCATGGCGCAACTGGGCAGGAACAGACCGGTCTTCCACTCCGAAGCCGATCTTCAACACAGCTTCGCGCGGGCCCTTTGGGAACTGTCGTCGGATGTGCACTCCAGGCTTGAGGTACCGCAGTGGGCAGGGGACAGCACCGAACACCTGGACCTCCTGTGCATCGGCCCGTCGGCCCGAACCGCGATCGAGTTCAAGTACTTCACCCGGAGATGGACGGGCACGGTGGGCACTCCCGCCGAGGCCTACACCTTGAAGGAGCATGCCGCCGCGGACCTCGCTCGCCTGCACTTCGTGCGGGACATAGCCAGGCTGGAGCGCTTCTGCCGCCGGTCCGACCAGAACGGTCTTGCCATCATGCTGACCAATGACGCATCTCTATGGACTCCGTCCGGCGTCGGCCGCGGACAGACTCGGGATCAGGAGTTCAGGATCCACCAGGGGCGTGAGCTCGCCGGCACGCTGTTGTGGGCCGAGGGCGCCTACAAGCCGAACATGTGCACGTTGCGGGGCGCATATCCGCTCGACTGGCAGCCGTACTCCGAACTGGACGGCGCAGGGGGAGAGTTCCGGTATCTCGCCGTGTCCGTCGGGCCACCGCCGGACGGGGCCGACGACGGGCCCGCGCAGACATAGCGGGCTCGCAGCCGAACCGCTGCGCAGTGCGCAGGCAGTCACTACCGTCGTGCGTCTCGCGTCACGAGGCGGGACCGTAGGACCCCGACGGGTCACTCAGCTTGATCCTCATCCCGCCGAGCCTGTGCTGCCATGTGACCCATCGGTCGCAGCCGGCTGGTGAGTGGAGCAACCCGTCATCCCCGTAGGTGGGCAAGAAGTTCGTCTCCAGCGGGATATGGGTGTTCCTGGGGCAACAGCCGGGCCGCGGAGTCCTGTTCGCCGCCGCTGACGAGGGCGTGGATCTCGCGGACGAGCGGGGTCACGTCCTGCAGCGAGACCGTCCACTCGTCCGCGTAGCGTCCCACCGCCTCACCGGAGAGGCCGAGTTGCAGCGACCGGTACGGCACCGGTCGCAGGCGCAGGTCCCGTTCGGGGTCCCACTGGACGCGAGCGGGCGCACGCCTCAACTGACGCTGCCAGGCGGCTCGGTCGGGGTGCACCCCGCGCACGTAACTCGACAGGCACGCGTGCCGCAGCGCCCACTCGAAGCCATCACGGGTGATCTCGACAGCCAGGATGGTCTCCTGCCCTGCTTCCGTGCCCCAGCCGCAGCGGTACATCATCCAGAGGAACGACGGCTTGATCCATGTCATCCGGTCCCGCTTCCACGCGGCGGGGAAACGGCCCTCGCGGGCGGCAGGCCGACCGATTTCAGGGGGATACGCCTGGTAGACGGTGATCGTGGATTCCGAGTGGACCGCACGGATCCGGCGGTGCGGTTCTTCCATGGCGTACAGCGTGAGGCCGGCCGGGTCCGGACGGCCACTGATTTTCGACCGCATCGGCAACCGGACGGCCGACAGCCGTGTCGCCGTCCCCAGGAGTGTCCCCTTGGTGAATCTTCACCTCATCAACGATGTGCCCGACGGGCTGACCCGAAGAGCCCGGTCCTTCGTCAGTGCGCACGGCGTCAAGGTTGACGTCCAGCCGGTTGCGGAGCACCGACAGTGGTGGCTTGACCGGGAGATCCCGGCTGCGGTGATCGACCGAATGGCGGCCTATCAAGAGCGGTGGGGCGGTCTGCTCCTGCCGCCCGCATCGCGGTACGACGGAGGACCCAAGTACTTCGATCCTGACTCGCCCGAAGGCTCACCGTCCGAAGGGTGGTGGTTCGAGGCAGGCGTGCAGCGGACCGCGGTCCCCTACTCATTCATGATCGGACCGGCCGGTGAGTTCGGTATCCATGCAGAACGGTGCACGCCTCTTCACGCGACGGTTGAGGGATGGGTGGAGTCGGTAGCGCTGACGTACCACGCGTCCATGTGGGCGAAGCACATCACGAAGGCCACTGGCGATGACGTCGATCGCATCGCGCTGGACGCCTACGAGCCGGTGCGGGAGGTGAGGGGGTTGGCCGACACCTGGTGGCGGGGAAGGGACTCGTTGGTGGCGATCCATTCCGGGGAGGCTGAATGCCTCTCCTTTCCCAGGGCGCGTACTGCGCTCATCTACTCCGGCCTTGACGAGTGGGGACTGCGTGGGGGAGTTGGGTCGTAGCGCCGTGTGATCTGCCAGTGCCACGGCCGTCCGCTTCACGGACCGGGGCTTGTGCCGCCGGCTACTTCTCCGTTGCCGCCGGCACGGGCGCGATGCCCGTCGGGCAGGTCGCCCCCGAGTTCGTCCCGAACGGGGTACTCAGCTTGACCCCCGTCCCGCCGATCCCGCAGTAGCCCGCCGGATTCTTGTCGAGGTACTGCTGGTGGTACCCCTCGGCCGGGTAGAACACCCGGCCTTCCGCGGGGAGTATCTCCGTGCTGATCGTGCCGTAGCGCGCCCTCGTGAGGACCTGCTGGTAGGCCGTGCGGGAGGCTTCCGCCGCGGCTGCCTGCGCGGGGGTGTGGGTGTAGATCGCCGAACGGTACTGCGTGCCCACGTCGTTGCCCTGGCGGAAGCCCTGGGTCGGGTTGTGCGACTCCCAGAACGTCTTCAGCAGCGTCTCGTACGAGATCAGCTTCGGGTCGTGGACCACACGGACCACCTCCGTGTGACCGGTCAGGCCCGAACAGACCTCCTCGTAGGCGGGGTTCTCCGTGTACCCGCCCTGGTAACCGACGAGCGTCGTCCACACGCCCACCGGCAGCCGCCAGAACGCGCGCTCCGCACCCCAGAAGCACCCCAGCCCGAAGTCGGCGACCTGCAAGTGCTCCAGGTACGGGCCGAGCAGCGGGCCGCCGAGAACGGTGTGGCGATCGGGGACCGTGAACACCGGCTCCGGCCGGCCCTGCAAAGCCTGTTCGGCGGTGGGCAGTTGGGGCGTACGGCTGTGCAGGAACATACGATCTCCAATCGGGCCACAACGAGGGTCCGCACCTGCTGAACGGGCGAGCCCAGCCGAGAATTCCGCCGCCCTTTGAGCGCCCTTTCGAGTACGAGCGCCTCGCGTACGGCGCCCCGCTCAGCCGGCCCCCGGGCCCCTGCCCACCGCGCTCAGTGCCCGGCCCTCAGTGCGGCAGGCTCGCCGGACTCCCGCCGTTCGCCTCGTACCCGGCCACCGCCAGCGCCCGATAGACCGCGAACTCCGCCGCCGGGTCCGGGGACAGGGTCCAGGGAAGCGCCCCGACGTGGCCGTCGATGTGTATGAGCTGGTTCATCGCCTCGGACCAACGTTCCGCGCGGACCAGGAAGAAGACCAGGAGATGGCGGACGTGCGCCAGCATCGGGTCGTCGGGGCGGGCCGCGTGGACGGCGAAGAGCGCGCCGTGGATCGCCTTCTCCACGACCTCGCTCTGGTAGAAGCTGTTGACCAGGTTCACCTCGGGGAGGTGCTCGAAAACCGCGAAGAGTGGCATCGCGGCGAGCAGGGAGCCCTGCGGGGCGCGCGCGGCGGCCGCCTCCGCGAACGAGTTCGCCAGCTCGCGCGAACCGTGCCACTTCTCGCACCAGTAGTGCAGCGCTGCCAGGTGCGCTCCCATGTGCGTCGGCGCACGGTCCAGGATCTTCAGCCACAGCTGCTCGAACTCCGGCTGCGGATACGTCAGTCCGCGGGCCACCGACAACTCGACGATGTACGGGACCGGGTCACCGGGGGAGAGGAGCGCAGCCTGTCCGCAGGCGTCCCGCGCCTCCTCCATGATGATCCGGAACTCGTCCGTCCCCCGCGTCGACGTACGCCACGCCTGCTGCACCAGGAACTCCGCGTGGACGGCCGCGCCGCCCGCGTCCTTCGGGTGCTCGAGCCGCCACACCCGCAGCCACTGCCCGCCCGGCGTCTCGCTGACCCCGCCGGGCCGCTGCTGCAGCTCAAGCGACGCGGCACCCGCGAAGGCCTGCACACGCTGCCAGCGCAGCTCACCCGTGATGTCGGTGCCGGCCAGCAACTGCATCGCCGCGCGGTAGTCCTGAGTGCGCTGCACCAGGTCGAGGACGTCCAGCAGGTCCTGGTCGGGGCCGGGCATGCGGATGTCCAGCTCCTCCTCGCGCACGAAGCCGTAGGTCGCCGGGTCCGCGGCGTCCGGATGGCCCGGCGAGACCTGCTCGATCGCCCCGCGCCTGCGCCGCAGGAACGGGACCAGCACGAAGCCCAGCATGACCAGCGCCATCAGGACCCAGAGAATCTCCATGCCACAAGCGAACCAGACGCGTCCGACAATTGGCCAACCCGGTCCGCCGCCCTGTGGAAAACCGTCGCCGGCCCGCCTCCCGGTCCTGTGGAAAACCTCTGCCCCGCAGCCCCTGTGGCTCTGTGGCTCTGTGGAGAACCTCTGCCGTCCAGCCCTGCGGCCCTGTGGAAGATCTCCGCCGCCCGGCCCCCGCGGCCCTTTGGAAAACCTCCGGATCGTCGTCCACCCCGCAGGCGCACTACGCTCGGGGCTCATGAGCGACAGGCACATCAGTCAGCACTTCGAGACCCTCGCGATCCACGCGGGCAACACCGCAGATCCCCTGACCGGCGCGGTCGTCCCGCCGATCTACCAGGTCTCGACCTACAAGCAGGACGGCGTCGGCGGTCTGCGCGGCGGCTACGAGTACAGCCGTAGCGCCAACCCCACCAGGACCGCCCTGGAAGAGAACCTCGCCGCCCTGGAGGGCGGCCGCCGCGGCCTCGCGTTCGCGTCCGGACTGGCGGCCGAGGACTGCCTGTTGCGTACGCTGCTCAGCCCCGGCGACCACGTCGTCATCCCGAACGACGCGTACGGCGGCACCTTCCGTCTCTTCGCGAAGGTCGTCTCCCGGTGGGGCGTCGAGTGGTCGGTCGCCGACACCAGCGACCCGGCGGCGGTACGGGCGGCCATCACCCCGAAGACGAAGG
Organism: Streptomyces sp. NBC_00986; assembly: GCF_045162565.1. Classification (NCBI taxonomy): domain Bacteria; kingdom Bacillati; phylum Actinomycetota; class Actinomycetes; order Kitasatosporales; family Streptomycetaceae; genus Streptomyces; species Streptomyces sp. NBC_00986. The sequence goes on along the minus strand of NZ_CP108733.1, from coordinate 4,849,058 downwards.
TCGTCTGGGTCGAGACCCCCTCGAACCCGCTGCTCGGCATCACCGACATCGCGGTCGTCGCGCAGGTCGCCCGGGACGCGGGCGCGAAGCTCGTCGTCGACAACACCTTCGCGACGCCGTACCTCCAGCAGCCGCTGGCCCTCGGCGCGGACGTCGTCGTGCACTCCCTGACGAAGTACATGGGTGGTCACTCGGACGTGGTCGGCGGTGCGCTGATCGCGGCCGACGAGGCGCTCGGTGAGGAGCTGGCGTACCACCAGAACGCGATGGGCGCGGTCGCCGGTCCCTTCGACTCCTGGCTGGTGCTGCGCGGCGCCAAGACGCTGTCGGTACGCATGGACCGGCACAGCGAGAACGCCACGAAGATCGCCGACATGCTCACCCGGCACGCACGCGTGACGCGCGTTCTCTACCCGGGTCTCCCGGAGCACCCCGGTCACGAGGTCGCCGCCAAGCAGATGCGGGCCTTCGGCGGCATGGTCTCCTTCCAGGTCGAGGGCGGCGAGGAGGCGGCCGTCGAGGTCTGCAACCGCGCCAAGGTGTTCACGCTCGGCGAGTCCCTGGGCGGCGTCGAGTCGCTGATCGAGCACCCGGGGCGTATGACGCACGCGTCCGTGGCCGGCTCGGCCCTGGAGGTCCCCGGCGACCTCGTACGCCTCTCCGTGGGCATCGAGAACGTGCAGGACCTCCTGGAGGACCTGCAGCAGGCCCTGGGCTAGAAGGGCAGTCCGTCTCACCAACCCGTCAGGGGTGGGGTCGTCTCCGACGGCGGCTCCACCCAGGGATGGACCATCAGCGCCCACACGGTGAACGCCACGACCGCCGACCACAGCAGCACCCACATCAGCCGCCGGGCGGCCCGTCTGTGGCGCAGCATCCGGCCGCCCCGCCGTACGACGTCGGCGTACAGCTCCGGCGGCACCTGCGGCGGAGTCCGCTCCATGATCCGCCGTACGGCCGCTTCCCGCTCGGGCCTGTTCACGCGCGCGTACCCCCGCCCCACGAGCTTCCGGGCCTCATGACGGCGCCACCTTGGCCCCGCCGACCTTCGGGGCCGGACCGCGCGGCGGATGCAGCAGCGTCGCCGTCGCCCGCTCGCAGATCGTCCGGACCCGCTCCGTGGGCAGCCCGAGCAGCGCGGCCGCCTGTTCCTCGGCGACCCCCTCGTACAGCCTGAGGACGAGGATCAGCCGCTCCTGGGGCACGAGCGCGCCCAGCGGGCTGTCGGGGTGCGGGCGGGCCCGGCCGAGACCGCCGTACTGGTGCCAGGCCGCGCGGGCGAAACGGGTGGCCAGGTACTGGCGGGCGCGGTCGTACGGGTCCTCACCGCGCAGCCGGTCCCAGCACGCGTACGTGTGTGCCAGGGACAGCGTCAACAGGCGCCGCGCGCGCGGGTTGTCGTCCGGGGCCTCCGCGGTCAGCAGCGTGGCGGCATGCAGCAGCCGCCCAGCCGCGCCCGCGACGAACGCCTCGAACTCCCGGGCCCGGCGGGCACCTTGGGACGCCTGCCGTTCTCGCACCGCGCAGCCTCACCCCCTGAAGGACCCGGTCTCATATGAGGCCAGGGCCGTCGCGAGGTCAAGAGTTCGGTACGAAAGGCGGGAGTCGGGCATCACGCGTGCGTGCCCGCGGCCTTCAGAAAACCGCGCCCCTGAAGAACCCGTGCCCTTCAGGAAGCCGACGGCGTCTCGGTGCCGGGAACCGCCATCCGCGCGGAGAGGGCGCTGTTGAAGCGTGTGAGGAGCGCACAGAACACCTCGCGCTCCTCCGGCGCCCAGTCGTGTGTCAGCTCGTCCATCAACTGACGCCGGGACGACCGCACTTCCTCCAGTCGCGACTGCCCGCGCGGGGACAGCTGCAGCACCACCGCGCGGCCGTCCTCGGGGTGCGAGGTGCGCTTGACGAGCCCGGTGTCGACGAGCGGCGCCACCTGCCGGGTGACCGTCGAGGAGTCGATCCCCATGCTCGCGGCGAGCGCCTTGACGCCCATCGGGCCTTCCTTGTCCAGGCGGTTGAGCAGCAGATACGCGGCGCGGTCCATGGAGTTGCGCACCTGTCCGACTCCGCCGAGCCGGGTCTGTTCGGCACGGCGCGCGAACACCGCCACCTCGTGCTGCAGCGTGTCGAGGAGACCGGGTTCACCGACGGTCGTCATGTCCATCGACATTTCAGGTGTTGTGGGCATGGCCGGGGGCTCGCTTCATGAAGGGGGTGCTGGGTTGGGGGACAGGGTACGCGGATGGAAGGCAGCCCGTACCGGCGCTGCGCAAACCAGTCTCGGAGGTTGGTCACAGCCGTGCCGTGCGCCTGTGAACTGCGATGCTTGAGTCATGAGCTACAGCACGGCTGACTCCTTGCGACCCGTCACCCTCGACGATGTGCGCGGCGCCCAGAAGATGCTCACGGGCGTGGCGCGGGTGACCGCCATGGAAGGCAGCAGGCACCTCACCCAGCTCGTCGGCTCGCCGGTGCACTTCAAGTGCGAGAACCTCCAGCGCACCGGCTCCTTCAAACTCCGCGGCGCCTACGTCCGTATCGCCGGACTGCTCCCCGAGGAGCGCGCCGCCGGTGTCGTCGCCGCGAGCGCCGGCAACCACGCCCAGGGCGTCGCGCTGGCCTCCGCACTCCTGGGCGTGCGCTCCACGGTGTTCATGCCCAAGGGCGCGCCCCTGCCGAAGATCAGCGCCACCAAGGAGTACGGCGCGGAGGTGCGCCTGCACGGCCACGTGGTCGACGAGACGCTGGCCGCCGCGCAGGAGTACGCCCATGAGACGGGCGCGGTGTTCATCCACCCCTTCGACCACCCGGACATCATCGCGGGCCAGGGTACGGTCGGCCTGGAGATCCTGGACCAGTGCCCCGAGGTGCGCACGATCGTCGTCGGTATCGGCGGCGGCGGACTCGCGGCCGGAGTCGCGGTCGCCGTGAAGGCGCTGCGGCCCGACGTGCGGATCGTGGGCGTCCAGGCAGCGGGTGCGGCCGCGTTCCCGCCCTCGCTGGCGGCCGGACGCCCGGTGGCGATCAGGAACCCGGCGACGATGGCCGACGGCATCAAGGTCGGCTGCCCCGGCGAGGTGCCGTTCGGGATCGTCGCCGACCTGGTGGACGAGGTCCGCACGGTCAGCGAGGACGAGCTGTCCGCCGCGCTGCTGCTGTGCCTGGAGCGGGCCAAGCTGGTCGTCGAACCGGCCGGTGCCAGCCCGGTCGCGGCGCTGCTGAGCGATCCGCGGGGCTTCGAGGGACCGGTCGTCGCGCTGCTGTCCGGCGGGAACGTCGACCCGCTGCTGCTCAGCCGCATCCTGCGGCACGGCATGTCCGCGCAGGGCCGCTACCTGGCCGTGACGCTGCGGCTGACGGACCGGCCCGGCGCCCTCGCGACGCTTCTCGGGGTGTTGTCAGTGGTCGACGCTAACGTCCTCGATGTGAGCCACGTCCGGACCGATCCGCGGCTCGGGCTCACGGAGGCGGAGGTCGAGCTGCATCTGGAGACGAAGGGTCCGGTGCACTGCGCCGAGGTCGGCCACGCCCTCCGCGACGCGGGATACACCGTCATCGACTGAGATCGGTCGTCGTTCGAGGTCAGAGCCCCTTCGCCACCAGTCCCGTCACTCGTCCCATCACTCGCTCGAGAAAATCCGTTGAGAGACGCGATACATCGCGTTATGGTGTGTCTCGTGTCGCCCGCCGGCAGCAGTGTGCCGCTCCCCTGGGCAGAACAAAAGACACAAACCTAGGCTTTTCAAAGAATCCCCGACGACGTGGAGACTGATATGCCAGGCGCCATCTATGCCGAAGGCCTGGTGAAAACCTTCGGCGATGTGAAAGCTCTGGACGGCGTCGACCTCGATGTCCCCGAGGGCACCGTGCTGGGCCTCCTCGGGCCCAACGGCGCGGGCAAGACGACCGCCGTCCGCTGTCTGACCACCCTGCTGCGCCCCGACAGCGGCAAGCTGATCGTGGCCGGCCTTGACGTGCTGAAGCAGCCCAACGAGGTGCGGCGCTCCATCGGCCTCTCCGGCCAGTTCGCCGCGGTCGACGAGTACCTGACCGGCCGGGAGAACCTGCAGATGGTCGGCCAGCTCTACCAGATGAAGGCCAAGACGGCGAAGGCCCGGGCCGACCAACTGCTCGACCAGTTCAACCTCATGGACGCGGCCGACCGTACGGCCAAGACCTACTCCGGAGGCATGCGCCGCCGACTCGACCTGGCGGCGGCACTTGTCGTCTCCCCGCCCGTGATGTTCATGGACGAGCCGACCACCGGCCTCGACCCCCGCAACCGCCAGATGCTGTGGGAGGTCATCAAACAGCTCGTCTCCGGCGGTACGACCCTGCTGCTGACCACCCAGTACCTGGAAGAGGCCGACCACCTCGCGCACGACATCGCAGTGGTCGACCACGGCCGCGTCATCGCCCGCGGCACCTCCGACCAGCTCAAGGCCCGCACCGGCGGCGAGCGCGTCGAGGTCGTCGTGCACGAGCGCGACCACATCCAGATCGCCTCGGAAGTGTTGCTCGGCTTCGGCAAGGGCGACACGACTGTCGAGGAGCACACCCGCAAGCTCACCGTGCCCGTCACCGGCGGCGCGAAGCTCCTCGCCGAGGTGATCCGCGAGCTCGACTCCCGCGGCATCGAAATAGACGACATCGGCCTCCGCCGCCCCACCCTCGACGACGTGTTCCTGTCCCTGACGGGCCACCTGGCCGAGGAGAAGGCCGAGGAGAACGGCACGGAAGCGAACCAGAACCCCAAGGACCGCAAGCACAAGAAGGAGGCCGCGAAGTGAGTGCCGTCACCGATGCCGCGCCGGTCGCGGCGCCGAGCAGCGCGCTGGGCCAGTCCGTGCACGACTCACTGGTCGTCGCCAAGCGGAACTTGATCAGGATGTCCCGAATTCCCGAGATGGTTATTTTCGGGCTGATCCAACCCATCATGTTCGTGGTGCTGTTCACCTACGTATTCGGCGGTTCCATGCAGATCGGCGGCAGCACCAGCGCCACCGACTACAAGAACTTCCTGATGGCCGGCATCTTCGCGCAGACCGTCACGTTCGCCACCGCCAGCTCCGGCGCGGGCATCGCCGACGACATGCACAAGGGCCTCATCGACCGGTTCCGCTCGCTGCCCATGGCGCGCGGCGCCGTGCTGACCGGACGGACCCTCGCGGACCTCGTGCAGACCGCGCTGACCCTGCTGGTCCTCGCGATAGTCGCCCTGCTGGTCGGCTGGCGGGTCGGGTCGGACGGGGGTACCAACGCCGGGAAGGTGCTCGGTGCCTTCGGGCTGCTGCTTCTGCTCGGGTACGCGTTCACCTGGATCGGCGCCCTGATCGGGCTCAGCGTCCGTACGCCCGAGGCGGCCACCTCAGGCGGGCTGATCTGGCTCTTCCCGGTGACGTTCATCTCGAACGCCTTCGTCGACACCAGCCACATGACCCCGTGGCTGCGCCACATCGCCGAGTGGAACCCCTTCAGCGCCACCGTGCAGGCCTGCAGGGTGCTCTTCGCCAACCCGGGACAGTCGCCCTCGGACGCCTGGCCCATGGTGCACCCGGTGTGGGCCTCGCTGATCTACTCGCTCCTGATCATCCTCATATTCCGGACCCTGGCGGTGCGGAAGTACCGCTCGGCGACGGCCTGAGGCGACACGGGAACCGCGGCACGGGAACGGCCCCTCGCGGCAGCTCCCGCGCACGACGAAGCCCCCGGCGCCGCAAGGTCGCCGGGGGCTCGCCGAAGGGCGGGTCCTGAGGGGTCAGCCGTTGTACGGCTCGGCCTTGAGGATCGTCACCGAGGCCTTCTTGCCGTTGGGCAGCTCGTACTGCGCTTCCTCGCCGACCTTGTGGCCGAGCACGCCGGAGCCCAGCGGGGACTGAGGCGAGTAGGTCTCGATGTCGGCGCTCGCGTACTCGCGCGAGGCGAGCAGGAAGGTCGTGGTGTCGCTCTCGTCGCCGTCGAAGGCGATCGTGACGACCATGCCGGGCGCGACCGCGCCGTCCGACGACGCCGGAGCCTCGCCGACCTTGGCCTTCTCCAGAAGCTGGGTCAGCTGGCGGATGCGGAGCTCCTGCTTGCCCTGCTCCTCCTTGGCCGCGTGGTACCCGCCGTTCTCGCGCAGGTCGCCCTCCTCGCGAGCGGCCGCGATCTTCACGGTGATCTCGGCGCGCGCGGGACCAGACAGGTACTCCAGCTCGTCCTTGAGCTTGGTGTACGCCTCCTGCGTGAGCCAGGTGACGTCTTCGCTGGTCTGGGTCACAGGTGCTCCTCGTAGGTACTGGGAATACAAAGCATCGCCCTACCCAGAAGAATGTTCCTTCATGGAAGGGCGAAACCACGAGCCTAACAATTCAACGGCGTCAGGGGGAGGACATAAGCCGTCAGACATACGTCAACGCTGGTCAGCGCCTACGTAACAAGGGTGACGTCAGTCGGAGTGGCAGCCCAGCAGCTCGGCCGTGGTGCCCCGGGCCGTGGTGCGCAGGGTGACGACCCTGTCGATGCGGGTCGCGGAGCCGCCGAAGTGGAAGTCCGCGCGGCCCACCTCGGACTGGTCGGCGGCCTGGGAGCGCAGGGTGCAGTAGCCGGTGGTCCCGGAGTCCTTGTGGACCTCGAGATGCACCTTGACCTCGTTGCCCGAGGCCTGGAAGGTGATGACCTCGGCGCTGATCTTGGCCTCGACGACGTAGTGGTAGGCGAAGTACCCGACAAGGGCGAGCAGCAGCGCCGCGAGAACGGCGCCGGCGATCTTGAGCTTGTGGTCGGCGCGCTCGTCCGACGAGCGGCCGTAACGGCCCTCGGGCAGTCGCGCACTCGCCGTACTCATGATCGTCCTTTCGGCAAGGGGCTCGCTAAGCAGGCCCCCGGAATTATTCGCCCCCGGATTCGGTCACTATAGAAGCCGCCGATCGCACCCCAGGACACCGGGGCGCCGACTTACTGAGGATTGAGTCTTGACTGACCAGCTGCGACTGATGGCCGTCCACGCGCACCCCGACGACGAGTCGAGCAAGGGCGCGGCCACCATGGCGAAGTACGTGTCCGAGGGGGTGGACGTGCTGGTCGTGACCTGCACGGGCGGGGAGCGCGGCTCCATCCTCAACCCGAAGCTCCAGGGCGACACGTACATCGAGGAGCACATCCACGAGGTGCGCAAGAAGGAGATGGACGAGGCCCGCGAGATCCTCGGCATCAAGCAGGAGTGGCTCGGCTTCGTCGACTCGGGGCTGCCCGAGGGCGACCCGCTGCCGCCGCTGCCCGAGGGCTGCTTCGCGCTGGAGGACGTCGACAAGGCGGCCGGCGAGCTGGTGAAGCAGATCCGTTCGTTCCGCCCGCAGGTGATCACCACCTATGACGAGAACGGCGGTTACCCGCACCCCGACCACATCATGACCCACAAGATCTCGATGGTGGCGTTCGAGGGCGCGACGGACACCGAGAAGTACCCGGAGTCGGAGTACGGCCCGGCGTACCAGCCGCAGAAGCTGTACTACAACCAGGGCTTCAACCGGCAGCGCACCGAGGCCCTGCACCACGCGCTGCTGGCGCGCGGCCTGGAGTCGCCGTACGAGGAGTGGCTCAAGCGGTGGAACGACTCGGGGCACGTCGAGCGCACGCTCACCACGCACATCCCCTGCGCCGAGTTCTTCGAGATCCGCGACAAGGCGCTGCTCGCGCACGCCACGCAGATCGACCCCGACGGCGGCTGGTTCCGGGTCCCGATGGAGATCCAGAAGGAGGTCTGGCCGACCGAGGAGTACGAGCTCGCGAAGTCACTCGTCGATACCTCCCTCCCCGAGGACGATCTGTTTGCGGGCATCCGCGACAATGCCTGACATGAGCTCAAGCGCAGCCCTGGCAATGACGCACCTGGTCCCCCTCGCCGAGGTCGACGAGAACAAGGTCACCCCCGGCGTCCTCGGCTTCATCGTGTTCGCGGTGATGGCCCTGGCCGTCTGGGGCCTGATGAAGTCCATGAGCAAGCAGATGAACAAGGTCGACTTCAAGGAGGGCGCGGACCCGAAGGCCGGGCCGACCGCCGAGTCGAAGGCCGAGTCCGGGGCCGCCCCGGCCGAACCCAAGGCCAAGCAGGGCTGACCCGCCGGGTCCGGCGGCCTGCACGAATGGTGCTCAGGGGGTGCCGGACACCGTCACCCCCCACCTCAGGAGGTGCCGGACACCGCCACCCCCATCACCTCCCGTGCATGCCGGCTCGGCACCATGCCCAGCCGCCACGCCTGCCAGCCCGCCTCCAGGTTCACGCCCCGCTCCAGCAGCAGCTGGTACGCCTCCACGTAGTCGTCGAGTTTCTCGTCGCGGTACGGATGCCTGGTGCGGGACAGCTGGGCCAGTTCCTCCTGGGCGACCGCCGTGCCGACCTCGACCCCGCCGGGGGCCGCGTACGGCAGCAGCGTGGAGCGCAGGAAGTGCGCCCAGTCCTCGCCGCGGTGGTCGCCGTACGCGGTGAACAGGCCTACGGCCTCGTCGCACAGCTTCAGTGCCTGTTGGGTACGGGCGTTGCCCGCGTCGACGACCGCGAGCTCCAGGCAGGTCCAGGCCTCGCCGTGGGCGACGCCGATGCGCTGGAAGTCGGCGCGGGCGTCGACCAGGAGCTGGCGGGCGAACCCGGAGTTGCGCAGCGAACCCGTCTGGGCCGCGCGCTGGTCGCGGGTCACGCGTGCCGAGTGGTGCCGGGCGCAGGCGAGGCCGTAGACGTCGCGCATGCGGGAGAACATCGTGCGGGAGCGTTCCAGCTCGCGCACCGAGAGGTCCAGGTTGCCGGTCTCCTCCAGGGCCTGGCCGAGGTAGTAGACCGTCCAGGCCTCGCCGCGCGCGTCCTCGTTGTCGCGGTGCCGGGCGGCTGCCTGGCGCAGGCCGTCGACCGCGGGGGACGGGTCGCCGGCGACGAGGCGGGCGCGGGCCAGCTGGGTCAGGGCCCAGGCCTCGCCGCGGGCGTCGCGGGTGCGGCCGTAGAGGCCGAGGGCGGTGGTGAGTTCGGACTCGGCGCGGGGGATGTCGCCCATGCGCAGGCCGAGTTGGCCGAGCTGGAAGTGGGCCCAGGCCTCGCCGTGCACGGATTCGCCCGCGCGGTGCAGGACCAGCGATTCGGTCAACAGCCGCATGGCTTCGGGGAGTCGGCCGCGATCCCGCTCCACGGCGGCCAGGGCGTGCATGGTCCAGGCGCGGTCCGTGGCCAGTTGGGGCGGGGCTTGCAGGTCCAGGGCCTCGCGGAGTTTCGCCGCCGCCTCGGTGAGGTTGCCCTGGTGGTGGAGGGTGATGCCCAGCGAGCAGAGGGCGCGGGCGGCGCCCGCGTCGTGATGGGCCTCCATGTAGAGGTCGACGACGGAGGTGAGGGTGGTGCGCGCCTTGTCGAGTTCGCCGAGCTGCCGGGCCGCGATACCCGTGCGCCACTGCACCGAGCGGACAAGGAGGCCCTGGTCGACGGCCTGCGCCAACTCGCTGATCTCACCGAGCCGGTAGAGGTCGCCGCGCAGCAGGCAGTAGTCGCACAGCGCGCCCAGCAGATTCAGTACGGCGCCCTGGTCGACGCCCTCCGCGTGCCGCAGCGTCGAGGTGATGAAGCTCGACTCGTCGTCCAGCCAGCGCAGCGCCTCGTCGAGCGAGGTGAAGCCGTGCGGGCCGAACCGGTCCGAGCGGGTCGACATGTTGCCGTCGACCAACCGGAGTACGGAGTCGGCGAGTTCGCCGTAGTTCACGATCAACCGCTCCTGCGCGGCCGTACGTTCCGAGGGCTCCTCCTCGTCGAGGAGGCGGGCCAGGGCGAAGGCGCGGACCAGGTCGTGCAGGCGGTAACGGGTGCCGCGGACATGGTCGATGAGGCCCGCCCGGGACAGGGCATCCAGTTGGCGGGTGGCCTCGGTGTCGTCCGTGCCCAGCAGTGCGGCGGCAGCTGCCGCGCCCAGCGAGGCCCGGCCGGCCAGCGCCAGCCGGCGCAGCAGCCTGCGGGCCTGGTCGGACTGGTCGGTGTAGCGCAGCCACAACGCCCGCTCGACCGGCTCCACCGGGCCGTACGCGCCCAGATCCGTGGCCAGTTGACCCGGTGAGCGCGGGCCGAGGGACGAGCCGGCGATCCGCAGTGCCAGCGGCAGTCCGCCGCACAACTCCCTGATGTGGTCGGCGGATTCGGCGTCGTACGGCTCCGAACCGTCCTGCGCCGCCGCGCCCAGCAGCTCCTCCGCGCCCGCCGCGTCCAGCGACTCCACCGGCAACTGGTGGACCCAGGCGGCGAGTTCGGCGGGCAGGTCGAGGGGCTTGCGGGCGGTGACGACGACCAGGCTGTCCGAACGCTCGGGCACCAGCGTTGCCACCTGGCCGACATCGGAGGCGTCGTCCAGCACGATCGTCACCGGCAGTCCGGTCAGGTGCTGGTGGTACAACTCGCCCAGCCGCTTGACCTGTTGGTCGGGTGAGGAACGCTCGCGGAACAGCAACTGCTCACGGGGTGCGCCGAGCCGGTTCAGCAGATGCAGCAGGGCATCACGGGTCGGCAGCGGCGGCTCGCCCGGGCTGTCGCCGCGCAGATCCACCACGCAGGCCCCGCGGAACTGGTCCCGCAGATCGTGCGCGGCCCGCACCGCGAGGGTGGTACGCCCCGAACCCGGGGCGCCGTGCAGCACGACCACGGTCGGCCGGGTCTCCGTACTCGCGCGGCCCGCCTGCACCAACTGCCGGATCCGGGCCAGCTCGGCCCGTCGCCCGGCGAACGCCCCCACGGCATCCGGGAGTTGACCGAACGACTGTTCCAGCACACTCCTTCTCCGCGCTGCCGCACTCTTGTCCGCACCGCGCAACTGCGGCCCCGGCTTCCGCGTCGGCCCGGTCGAGGCGGCGAGCACCCGCTGCTGGTCCAGGAACGGCCGGATGCCCCGCACCTCCAGGGCCGTCAGCCACTGCAACCGCAACTGATCCGGACCACCGGGCTGGCTCACGGCCCCGGCGCGGTGATGCGCGGCGGGCAGATGCGAGGCGGTCACCTTCACGACGGTCGCCGCCGCACCCACGACACCGACGGTCACCCCGGCGCCGAAGGCCGTACCGGTCCCGGTGCCGAGGGCGAGGTCGGCCACCACGGCGGCGACCGCGCCGACACCCGCCACCAGCAAGGGAGTTGTTCCACCCTCCCGTCCGTACCGCTGTCCGAAGGTGAGCTGCCCCGCCGAAGCCTCGTCGAGAGCCCCCGTATAGGCCGCGTACTCCTCGGCCGCCGTCTCCGCCATGGCGTCCAGAGCGGCCCGGGACCGCGCCAGCAGCACCTGCCCGTCCGTGCGCCCGCCGGAGCGCCGCACCTCCTCCTCCACGGCCCGAGCCAACAGCCGCTCGGCATCGGTCCGATGGCCGTCCCGCATGTGTCGTCCCCCTCCGGCGGCAACTGCTTGGCCTATGAGTGTCCTTCGGGGGAGGCGTTAGCGCGAGGGGGCGACGATCATCTGTTTGCGGAGCGGAACCGGAACCGGAAGGTGCGGCCGGTCCCACGGCCTCCCACTCCGGTCAGGCACGATGGGGGTATGCCGAACCGACTGGCCCACGAGACGTCCCCCTACCTCCTCCAGCACGCCGACAACCCCGTCGCCTGGTGGCCCTGGTCGGCCGAGGCCTTCGAGGAGGCGCGGAAGACGAACAAACCGGTGCTGCTGAGCGTCGGGTACAGCAGCTGTCACTGGTGCCACGTCATGGCCCACGAGTCCTTCGAGGACCAGTCCACCGCCGACTACCTCAACGAGCACTTCGTCAGCGTCAAGGTCGACCGCGAGGAACGCCCCGACGTCGACGCCGTCTACATGGAGGCCGTGCAGGCGGCCACCGGCCAGGGCGGCTGGCCCATGACCGTGTTTCTCACGCCGGACGCCGAGCCCTTCTACTTCGGGACGTACTTCCCGCCCGCGCCCCGCCACGGCATGCCCTCCTTCCGGCAGGTCCTCGAAGGCGTGCGCAGCGCCTGGACCGACCGGCGGGACGAGGTCGCCGAGGTCGCCGGGAAGATCACCCGGGACCTGTCCCAGCGCGAGATCGACTACGGCAGCACCGAGGCCCCCGGCGAGGAAGAGCTGTCCCGCGCACTCCTCGGGCTCACCCGCGAGTACGACCCGCAGCGCGGCGGATTCGGCGGCGCGCCCAAGTTCCCGCCGTCCATGGCACTGGAGTTCCTGCTGCGGCATCACGCCCGCACCGGCGCCGAGGGCGCCCTGGAGATGGCCCGGGACACCTGTGAGCGGATGGCCCGCGGCGGGATCTATGACCAACTCGCGGGCGGGTTCGCCCGTTACTCCGTCGACCGTGACTGGGTCGTCCCGCACTTCGAGAAGATGCTCTACGACAACGCCCTGCTCTGCCGGGTCTACGCCCACCTGTGGCGCAGCACCGGCTCCGACCTCGCCCGCCGTGTCGCCGTCGAGACCGCCGACTTCATCGTGCGTGAACTCCGCACCAACGAGGGCGGGTTCGCGTCCGCCCTCGATGCCGACAGCGACGACGGGACCGGCAAGCACGTCGAAGGTGCCTACTACGTCTGGACGCCCGCGCAGCTCACCGAAGTTCTGGGTGAGGAGGACGGCGGACTCGCCGCCCAGTACTTCGGCGTGACCGAGGACGGGACCTTCGAAGAGGGGCAGTCCGTTCTCCAACTCCCGCAGAGCGAAGGGGTCTTCGACGCCGCGAGGATCGAGTCGGTCAAGAGCCGTCTCCTGGACGCCCGTTCACAGCGCCCCGCCCCCGGCCGCGACGACAAGGTGGTCGCCGCCTGGAACGGCCTCGCCATCGCCGCGCTCGCCGAGACCGGCGCCTACTTCGACCGCCCCGACCTCGTCGAGGCCGCCGTCTCCGCCGCCGACCTCCTCGTACGCCTGCACCTCGACGAGCACGCCAAGCTCGCCCGCACCAGCAAGGACGGCCAAGTCGGGGCGAACGCCGGGGTGTTGGAGGACTACGCCGATGTCGCCGAGGGCTTCCTCGCGCTCGCCTCGGTCACGGGGGAGGGGGTCTGGCTGGAGTTCGCCGGGTTCCTGCTCGACCACGTGCTCGCCGGGTTCGTCGACGAGTCGGGAGCCCTGTACGACACCGCCTCCGACGCCGAGCAGCTCATTCGTCGGCCGCAGGATCCGACCGACAACGCCACCCCGTCCGGCTGGACCGCCGCCGCCGGTGCGCTGCTCAGCTACGCCGCGCAGACCGGTGCCGAGCCCCATCGCACCGCCGCAGAACGGGCGTTGGGGGTCGTGAAGGCGCTCGGGCCGCGCGTGCCGCGGTTCATCGGGTGGGGGCTGGCCGTCGCCGAGGCGTATCTCGACGGGCCGCGCGAGGTCGCCGTCGTAGGGCCCTCGCTCGGCGACGAAGGGGCAAAAGCCTTGCACCGTACGGCACTTCTGGGGACCGCGCCCGGGGCCGTGGTCGCCTTCGGGGTGGCGGAGAGTGACGAACTGCCGTTGCTCGCCGACCGGCCCTTGATCGACGGTGGACCGGCCGCGTACGTTTGCCGTAACTTTACCTGCGACGCGCCGACGACCGACCCCGAGCGGCTGCGCACCGCGCTGAACAGGTGAAACGACAGAGTCGTAACCACCTCAAACGCGACCAGTGCGAGAAATGCTCATGGGGAGCCGCATTGTGACGAAACACGCTCTTCACTGAAATCACCTGTTCGCTTCACAGATCACCCATAGTCTCTGCCTCGTGCCGCGACGGCTGTAACTCACCGTCGCGCCAGGGGGATTGAGATCTGGGGGGATCTGTTTTGCTGACGTCCGTCTTCATCGCTGTCGTTTCGCTGGCCTTGTTCTGGATGGCCGCCTTCACCCTGTGGTGGCAGATGCACGCGTGGCGTACGCCCGAAGTGCTCGCCTCCACCCGATTCAGCAGACCGGACGGGGACGAGCACGTCTCGTTCTCGCTGCTGCTGCCGGCCCGGCACGAACAGGCCGTGCTCGACCACACCATCCAGCGGCTGCTGGAGTCCACGCACACCGACTTCGAGATCATCGTGATCGTGGGGCACGACGATCCCGAGACCGCGGCGGTGGCGAACAGCGCCGCCGAGCGCGACCCGCGCGTCCGTGTCGTCGTCGACACGCACGAGAAGAAGAACAAACCGAAGGCCATGAACACGGCGCTGCCGCACTGCCGCGGCGATGTCGTCGGGGTCTTCGACGCCGAGGACCAGGTCCATCCGGCGCTGCTCGCCCACGTCGACCACGCGTTCCGGACGACGGGAGCGGACGTCGTCCAAGGGGGCGTCCAGCTCATCAACTTCAACTCCAGCTGGTACAGCCTGCGCAACTGCCTGGAGTACTTCTTCTGGTTCCGGTCCCGGCTGCATCTGCACGCGCAGAAGGGGTTCATCCCGCTGGGCGGCAACACCGTCTTCGTACGGACCGACGTCCTGCGCGAGGCCGACGGCTGGGATCCCGACTGCCTTGCCGAGGACTGCGACCTGGGCGTCCGGCTGTCCAGCGTCGGCAAGAAGGTCGTCGTCGCCTACGACTCCGACATGGTGACCCGGGAGGAGACCCCCGGCTCGCTGATGTCGTTGCTGAAGCAGCGAACTCGCTGGAACCAGGGCTTCCTTCAGGTCTACCGGAAGAAGGACTGGAAGCAACTCCCGGGATTCGGGCAGCGGTTGCTCGCCCGCTACACGCTGATGACCCCGTTTCTGCAGGCCTTCTCCGGGGTCATCATCCCGCTCAACGCGGCGGTCGCGCTCTTCCTCGACGTGCCGGTGGGCATCGCGTTCCTCACCTTCCTGCCGCTGGTCACCGCCGCCGTCACCTTCGTGTTCGAGGTCGTCGGCCTGCACGACTTCGGCAAGCAGTACGGACTCCGCGTCCGCGCCGTCCACTATCTGAAGCTCGTCGTGGGCGGCCCGTTCTACCAGGTGCTCCTCGCCGGAGCCGCGATCCGCGCAGTGTGGCGTGAGCAACGCGGTCGGAACGACTGGGAGTTGACGTCCCACGTCGGCGCGCACCTCACCGAAACCGCAGTGATCCGAGAGGACGTTCCTGCGTGACCTCCACACTTCCCGCGGTGACCACCACGGTCCCCGCGCAGCGGCAGCCTGCGCCTGAAACCGGTTCGGCCAGTCGAACAGCGCCACCTTCACGGCTCCGTTCCTCCCGCCCCGACCTCCTCCTCTGCGGCCTCCTCCTAGCGGCGATCCTCGTCGTCCAGGGCTGGAACATCGCCGACTACCCGACGCTCAGCGACGACGAGGGCACCTACCTCGCCCAGGCCTGGGCCGTCCAACAGGGCACCGGCCTTGCCCACTACACCTACTGGTACGACCATCCGCCCCTCGGCTGGATCCAGATCGCCCTGCTCACCTGGATCCCCGCGCACTTCAGCCCCGACTCGATGACCGTCGGCACCATGCGCCTCGCGATGCTGGTCATCAGCGCGATCAGCGCGGTCCTCGTCTACGTCCTCGCCCGCCGGCTCTCGCTGCCGCGCTGGGCGGCCGGACTCGCCATGGTGCTCTTCGGTCTTTCCCCGCTGTCCGTGATCCTCCAGCGGGAGATCTTCCTCGACAACATCGCCGTGATGTGGATGCTGCTCGCGTTCTGCCTCGCCGCGTCCCCAAGTCGCCATCTCTGGCACCACTTTGGAGCGGGTCTCGCCGGTGCGGTCTCGGTCCTCACCAAGGAGACGATGCTCATCGTCCTGCCCGCGCTGCTGCTCACCATGTGGCGCCACGGACACCGCGACACCCGCAAGTTCGCGCTCACCGGAGCCATCACCGCCTGCGTCCTGATCGGCTTCGCGTACCCCCTCTTCGCCCTGCTCAAGGGCGAGTTGCTGCCGGGCAGCGGCCATGTCTCCCTGTGGGACGGCCTCAAGTACCAGATGACCAGGCCGGGTTCGGGCTTCATCCTCGACCAGGGCACGGGCTCCTACGGCGTCCTTCACTCCTGGCTCTACTACGACCGCGTCCTGCCGCTGGGCGGCCTCGCCGGGGCGCTGCTCCTGCTGGTCACCTGGCGCTGGTCGGTCACCGCCCGCTCCCTCGCCGGACCGGCCATGACCGTGGCGATCCTCGCCCTGGTCTCCATGCGGCCCAACGGCTACCTGCCCGCGATGTACATCATCGGCGCGCTGCCCTTCCTCGCGCTCGTCCTCGCCGGGGGCACCGCCTCCGTCGCCCACGCGGTGCTGCGCAGATGGCGTGGGGAAGGGGAGAAACGATACGTCACGGGAGGCAGGTACACCCTCGCCGTGGTCCTCGCGATCGCGGCCGGTGCCTATGTCGTACCGAAGTGGTACGACGGCGACCGCACCGCCATGACCACCGACGCCAACGCCCCCTACCGGGCCGCCTCCAAGTGGCTGTCCACCGAGGTCGCCGACCCGAAGGACACCCGCGTCCTCGTCGACGACGCGCTCTGGCTGGACCTGGTGCACGCCGGGTACCGGCCCGGCCTCGGGGTCATCTGGTTCTACAAGGCCGACCTCGACCCCGCCGTCACCAAGACGATGCCGCACGGCTGGAAGGACATCGACTACGTCGTGGCCTCCCCGACGGTACGGCGCGACGCGGTCGACCTGCCCAACGTCAAGGCGGCGATCGAGCACTCCACCCCGGTCGCCACCTTCGGCACCGGCGACGACCGCATCGAGATCCGGCAGATCCAGTCCGAGACCGTGGGAGCCCAGTGATGAGCCAAGAGTCCACAGTCCCCGGGGAGTTGGGCGATCCGGCCGTACGCGGAGCCGAGATCGCGGAGCCCGGTGCCGTCACCATCGTCGTACCGACCTTCAACGAGTCCGCGAACGTACGGGAGTTGCTGCACCGCATCACCGAATCGGTGCCGACCAGGCTGCCTTGTGAGGTCGTCTTCGTGGACGACTCCACCGACGACACCCCCGAGGTGATCTACCAGGCGGCGCAGGACTGCCCGTTCCCGGTCACCGTGCTGCACCGGGAGGAGGCGGTCGGCGGGCTCGGCGGTGCGGTCGTCGAGGGGATCAAGGCGGCGACGTCCGACTGGATCGTGGTCATGGACGGCGACCTCCAGCATCCGCCGTCCCTGGTACCGGAGTTGGTCGGCACCGGCGAGCGCGCGAACGCCGGGCTCGTCGTCGCCTCCCGCTACATCAAGGGCGGCAGCCGCGAGGGACTGGCGGGCGGATACCGCATCGCCGTCTCCCGCGGGGCGACTTGGCTGACCAAGACGCTCTTCCCGCGCAGACTCCGCGGTATCAGCGACCCGATGAGCGGCTTCTTCGCGATCCGCCGCAGCGCGGTGACGGCGGAGGCGCTCAAGCCGCTCGGCTACAAGATCCTGCTCGAACTCGCCGTACGCAGCCGTCCGCGCCAGGTCACCGAGGTGCCGTTCGTCTTCCAGGACCGGTTCGCCGGAGAGTCCAAGTCGACGGCGCAGGAAGGCTTTCGCTTCCTCCGCCACCTCCTCGGCCTGCGCACCGCCTCGCCGGTCGCGCGCATGATCGTGTTCGGCCTGATCGGCGCGACCGGCTTCGTCCCGAACCTGGTCGGCCTGTGGGCGCTCACCAAGACGGGCATGCACTACGTCCCCGCCGAGATCCTCGCCAACCAGCTCGGCGTGGCCTGGAACTTCCTGCTCATCGAGCACCTCCTGTTCCGCGACCGGCGCCGGCACCGCACCTGGTGGGACCGGGCGGGCCGGTTCGCGCTGCTGGCCAACGCCGATCTGGTGCTGCGGATCCCGCTGATCGCCCTGTTCGTCCACAAGTTCGGCATGGGCGCCGTGCCGGCGACCGCGCTCGCGCTGGTCATGACCTTCGTCCTGCGCTTCGTCGGCACCGAGGCCCTGGTCTACCTCCCGCGCCGCAAAGGGAGTCGTACAGCCGCAAGGAGAGCCGTGTGAACAAGTACCGCAGAAGAACCGCCTTCGTCGGGGTGGGCGCCCTGACCGCCGGCCTGCTGCTCACCTCGCCGCAGTCCGCCGAGGCCGCGAACCTCGTCGTCAATCCGGGCTTCGAGACGGCGGGCAGTGATGGGATGCCGTCCTGCTGGGAGAAGTCCGGCTGGGGCGACAACGACTTTGATTTCTCCACGACTTCGGACGCGCACTCCGGTTCGAAGGCCATGAAGGTCACCGTGACGCGGCGGGTGGACGGCGACCGCAAGGCGCTGATCACCGAGTCGACGGCCTGCGCGCCGGTGGTGACGGCGGGCAAGCAGTACGACCTCGGGCTCTGGTACAAGACGACCACGCCGGACGCGAACATCACGCTGTTCCGGCACGACGCGACGGCCGGTTGGCAGTACTGGACCGACCTCAAGACCCTGGAGATGCAGGGCAGTTGGACCCAGGCCACGGTCCGTACGCCCGAGGTGCCCGCCGGTACCGACCGGATCACCTGGGGCGTCTCGGTCTACGGCACCGGGTCCGCGACCACCGACGACTACACGATGGACCAGGTCCCGGACACGCTTCCGCCCGCGACCTGTACGGCCACCGCCGAGGAGTGCGCGAACGGCCGTTGGGACGTGCTCCCGACCCAGAACCCGGTGCGTTCCATGCACTCCGTCGTGCTCAACAACGGCAAGGTGCTGCTGATCGCGGGATCCGGGAACAGCGAGGAGCAGTTCGACGCGGGGACGTTCACGAGTGCGGTGTACGACCCGGTGGCCGGGACGTACAAGGTGATCCCGACGCCGAAGGACATGTTCTGCTCGGGGCACATCCAGTTGCAGGACGGCCGGGTGCTGGTGCTCAGCGGCAACAAGGCGTTCCCGGCGGCGGACGGTTCGCACGGGTACGAGGGGTACAAGGACTCGTACATCTTCGACCCGGTGACCGAGACGTACAGCAAGACGAACGACCTCAACGACGGTCACTGGTACCCGTCGGCGACCGAGCTCGGCAACGGTGACGTCATCTCCTTCGGCGGGCTGCGCGAGGACTCGACGGGTTCGGTGACCGCCGAGTACTGGTCGGACGCCCAGCAGAAGTGGCTGCCGTTGTCGCAGGTCAACCAGACGTGGTCGTACTGGGGGCTGTACCCGTCGATGGTCCTGATGCAGGACGGCCGGCTCTTCTACACGGGCAGCCATGTCTTCGGGAACAACATCCCGGGGACGGGCAGCGCGATCTACGACTACGGCGCGAACACGATCACGTCGGTGTCCGGGCTGCAGAACAAGGACG
Organism: Streptomyces sp. NBC_00986; assembly: GCF_045162565.1. Classification (NCBI taxonomy): domain Bacteria; kingdom Bacillati; phylum Actinomycetota; class Actinomycetes; order Kitasatosporales; family Streptomycetaceae; genus Streptomyces; species Streptomyces sp. NBC_00986. Next base: position 4,829,925 of record NZ_CP108733.1, on the reverse strand, counting down.
AACGCGACCAGTCCGCAAGCGTGTTGCTGCCTCCGGCGCAGGACCAGAAGGTCCTCACCATCGGCGGCGGCAACATCGACTCCAACCCGGACGCGAACCGGCTGACCGACATCATCGACCTCAAGGCCGCGAACCCGACGTACACGGTCGGTCCCCAAATCCCGCAGGGGACAGTCGACTTGGGGAACGGTCCGGTGGCCGAGACCGGCAGCCAGGGAAAGATGTACGTGTCCGCCGTAGTACTGCCGGACGGCACGGTGCTGGAGACGGGCGGCGGCCTGCACAACCGCGCGAACCCCGTCTACGAGGCGTCGATCTTCGACCCGGCGACCACGACGTTCGACCCGGTGGCCGCCGATCCCGAGGCGCGGGGCTACCACTCGTCGTCGTTCCTGCTGCCGGACGGCCGGGTGATGTCGACCGGTGACAACCCGGGCAACGGCACCTGGAACCACAACGTGTCGATCTACACCCCGCCGTATCTCCTCAAGGGCACGCGGCCGACGATCACTTCGGTCATCGACAACGAGTGGGAGTACGGCGACACCCAGACGATCACCGTCGACCGGCCCATCGCCAAGGCCGAGTTGATCCGCCCGGCCGCGGTCACGCACTCCTCGGACCCGAACCAGCGGTTCGTGGACCTGCCGCTGTCGGTGAACGGCAACACGGTCGACCTGAACGTGACGAGCAACCCCAACCTGGCCCCGCCCGGCTGGTACATGCTCTTCGCGGTCGACGCCAACGGGGTCCCGTCGGTGGCCAAGTGGGTCCATCTGCAAGGCCCTTCGGCACTGACCGCCTCGGACGCCTCGGCCCACGTCCACTCCTTCGCGGACTCCCTGACGGGCAAGGTCACCGAGCCCGGCAAGAAGCGCACCTCGCAGAAGGTCAGCCCGACCATCTCCGGCTGCGACCGCCACTACGGCACGATCAACGTCTGCGTCCCGACCGTCTTCCCGTCGGAGGTCAAGTCGACGACTGCGGCCCGCTGTTCATGGCTCCAGCAGAACGACTACGGCCGCCTGAAGGTCAACGGCAAGGACGACCCGCTGCGGCTCGACCCGAACAGGGACGGGGTGGCGTGCGGGAAGGGTGACGTGAAGACCGTGAAGAAGAAGGGGTAGTTGCCGCCTACGAACTCGGCGAGGGCGCCACCCTGTTGGGGGTGTGCGCCCTCGCCTACGCCTGGCTCACAGGTTTCGATGAACGTCGCGGCGATGACCGACGGACAGCACCCACACGACCAGTTGGCCGTCCTCGACTGTGTACACGACGCGGAAGTCCCCGATGCGCAGGCGCCAGCGGGCGTTGTGCCCCTGGAGAGCCTTGATGTCGAGGGCCGAGGTGTCGTTCGCGTCGAGGGCCCTCTGCAACTCCGTGAGCCGGTGGAGGATGCGCAGGGCGTCGGGCCGGGGAATCTTGAGCAGGTCCCGCTGCGCGGGCGGCGTGAATCGGGGCACGTACCCGTCGGAATCAGGCGCCGTAGGAGCGGAGCAGAGCGGCCATCTCCTCAAGGGAGACGGAGCCGTCGCGCCCCTCGGCTTCCGCCTTGTCCGCCAGGCGGTTCAGCCTTGCGTCCTCGGCCTGCTCTTCGCGTTCACGCAGGCGTCCGTACTCGTCGATGTCGACGCCCTCCTTCTCGGTCGTCGGCTCGCTCGGGTCACGAATGTGCCGGACGTACACCCGGGTTCATTCGGAAAGCCCGTGCTCCAGTACATCCATCGCCCGCTCCATCAGGTCCGAGAGTTCCCCCTGGTGGCCGCTCTCCGCCCAGTACAAGGACGTCTCCATCAGGCCGCCGACGATGGACATCGCGTAGACCCGTACCTCCAGGCTCTCCGGGTCCCGGCCGGTGCGTTCCGCGATGGCTTGGCAGAGCATGTTGCCGGTGACCGACATGCTCTCCATCATCCGTGAGCGCACGGCCGGGACCTGGACCATGAGGTGGGAGCGGAGGCGGGAGATCTCCTGGTCCTCCTTGAGGCCGAACTGGAGGGCCTTGCGGATGACGTACCTGAGGGTGACCATCCATGGTTCGTCGGCGGGGCGGGCCCGCAGTTCCTCCATGATGATCGGGTCGAACTCGTCCGTGATGACGATGTCTTCCTTGGTGGGGAAGTAGCGGAAGACCGTCGACGGCGACACCTCGGCGCGCTCGGCGATCTGCTCGATCGTCGTCGCGTCGTACCCCTGTTCCTTGACCAGTGCGTACGTCGCGGTGCGGATCGCCTCGCGGGTCTTGATCTTCTTGCGCTCGCGGAGGCCCAGTTGGGGGCGGTCGGCGGGGCTGAAGGGGGAGGGTGTTGCCGTCATGGTGCTCATTGTCCGGCATCCGCCAGAGCGATGGCCACGGCGGTGGCCGGGTCTTCCTCCGCCTCCTCCTGCTTGGAGGGGGCGGCCGGCGTGTTCGGCAGGAACGCCGCGGACAGCAGCGCGGTGACCAGGGCCGCGACGCCGCACACCAGCAGGACCAGGCCCATGCCGTGGACGTAGGCGCTGTTCGCGGAGGCCACGAGGTCTGCCGAGCCCGTCTTCTGCGCGACCATGTGTGCCGCTACGACGGACTCGCCGGCCGTGTCCGCCGCCTTCGCGGGCAGGCCCGTGACGTCGAGGCGGTCGCGGAAGGTGCTGGCGAGGAGGCTGCCCAGCAGGGCGATGCCGATCGCGGCGCCGACCTGGCGCATGGTCATCAGGAGCCCGGCGCCGCTGCCGGCCCGGTCGCGGGGCAGCGCACCCAGCGCGCCGTCCATCGCGGGGACGATCGAGAAGCCGAAGCCGAACCCGGTGATGGACAGCCACAGCGCGGTGAATCCGTAGCCGGAGTCGACCGTCGTACGGCTGCCGAGCAGGGCGGCGAAGGCCAGGACCACCAGGCCCGCGCAGACCACGGCACGGGAGCCGAACTTGTTGACGAGCGGCTGTGCGGCCCGGGCCGCGACGATCAGGCCGCCCATCATGGGCAGCAGCCGGACGCCGGTGCCGAGCGCGTCGTTGCCGAGCACCGCCTGGAGGTACTGCGGGAGCACGAACAGCAGGCCGGACAGGACGAACATGACGAGGGTCGCCGCGATCGAGCTGAAGAGGAAGCCGCGGTGCCTGAGCAGGGTCATGTCGAGCATGGGGCGTTCCATGCGCCGTTCGCGCAGCACGAGCGCGGCGATGAGGATCGCGGCTCCGACGAGCATGCCCACGATCAGCGGGTCGCCCCAACCGCGGCTGGGCGCCTCGATGATGGCGTAGATGAGGGCGCCGAGGCCGGCCGCCGTGAAGGCCGTGGAGAGGGTGTCGACCCTGGGAGAGGCGGGGTCCTTGGTCTCGGGCAGCAGGAAGACGCAGGCCGCTATGCCGATCGCGGCCATCGGGATGTTGACCAGGAAGACCGAGCCCCACCAGAAGTGGTTGAGCAGCCAGCCGCCGATGATCGGGCCGAGCGGCAGCCCGAGCGACGAGGCCGCGGAGATGATGCCGACGGCCTTGGTGCGCTCGTCGGGGCCGAAGAGTGAGGGCAGCACGGACAGGGCGAGCGGGGTGACCAGGGCCGCGCCGACGCCCATTACCGTGCGGGCCGCGATGACCCAGTTGACGTCGCCGGCCAGGGCGCCCGCCACGGAACCGGCGAGGAAGATGCCGAGCCCCGCGATCAGCATCTTGCGCCGGCCGAAGCGGTCGCCGAGCAGGCCCGCCGGGAGCATCAGCGCGGCGAAGACGATGACGTAGGAGTCGGCCATCCACTGCTGCTGGCCGGTGGTGGCGCCGAGTTCGCCCGCCATCGTGGGCAGGGCGACATTGAGGATCGTCGTGTCGAAGCCGAGCGTGAGCATGCTCGCGACCAGGGCCCCGAGGGCCCACCAGCGGCGCGGGTCGCGTCGCACGTCGTCGGGTTGAGTGACAGTAGCCATGAAATGAGAGTAGCTCTCAAAAGGTGGTTGATGTCAACCGAGATCTGCTGTCAAAACATGGCGATCGGGCGCCCGGCAGGAAAACGGGCATGAAAAATGGCCACGGCTCGAAAGCCGTGGCCATGAGGAGAAGGTGTCTCAGGTGCTACCCGTGCTGGTACGCCACCAGTGAGATCCCCACGTAGTGGACGAGGAACGCCGCCACCGTGAGCGAGTGGAAGACCTCGTGGAAACCGAACCAGCGCGGTGACGGGTTCGGGCGCTTGATGCCGTAGATCACGCCGCCCGCGCTGTAGAGCAGTCCGCCGACGACCACCAGGACCAGGACGGCGATGCCGCCCGTGCGCATGAAGTCGGGCAGGAAGAAGACGGCCGCCCAGCCCATCGCGATGTAGCAGGGGGTGTAGAGCCAGCGCGGTGCGCCGACCCAGAAGACGCGGAAGGCGATGCCCGCCGCCGCCGCGCCCCAGATGCTCCACAGCAGCCATTCGCCCTTGGCGCCCGGCAGCAGCAGCATCGTCAGGGGCGTGTACGTGCCCGCGATGATCAGGAAGATGTTGGCGTGGTCGAGTCTGCGCAGGATGCCGTCCATGCGCGGGCTCCAGTCGCCCCGGTGGTACAGGGCGCTGACCCCGAAGAGCAGGCAGGCCGTCAGGGCGAAGATCCCGCAGGCGATACGGGCCCGGGGCGTGTCGGCGAGGGCGGTGAGCACCAGGCCCGAGACGAGGACGGCCGGGAACATCCCTAGGTGCAGCCAGCCGCGCAACTTCGGTTTGACGTGGTCGGGGAGAGGGAGCGCGGAGGGACCGTGGCCGTCTGTCGGCGTGTCCGTGGGCGCGTCGGGGACGGACGCAGTCATGCGCTCAATCGTACCTACGGAACCGTAAGTTACGTATCAGTGCGGCGAGATGAGGGGTCAGAAGTGGCCACTCTCTCATGCGTGGCCGACCTCCGGGTACCCGGGGTGAACCGGTGGTGACGCACGGAAAACATGTCGATGAGTGGCTGATGAGTGGCGATCCTCACGTCGCTCGTATGTGAGGCCCTCTGGACATATGGGCGGACGCGTCGGATGATCAAATGAGTGCGGTCGGCACCGGATGAGCGCCAAGATCGACCATCGTGAAGCATCCGGGTCGCGGCCCCCACGGGGCAACAAGGACAAAATCCCTCATCATAGGAGCAATCGTGGCGCGCGACATCGCGGCTCCCCCCGTCATCCCAACCGAGCACAAGGAACTGATCTCGTGGGTCAACGAGATCGCCGAACTGACCCAGCCGGACAGCGTGGTCTGGTGTGACGGATCCGAAGCGGAGTACGAGCGGCTCAGCGAGGAGCTCGTCCAAAAGGGCACCTTCAAGAAGCTCGACCCGATCAAGCGCCCCAACTCGTACTACGCCGCCTCCGACCCGACCGATGTCGCCCGGGTCGAGGACAGGACGTTCATCTGCTCCGAGCAGGAGCAGGACGCGGGTCCCACCAACCACTGGAAGGCTCCCGACGAAATGCGGGAGATCTTCGCGGGAGAACAGGGCATCTTCCGCGGCTCCATGAAGGGCCGGACGATGTACGTCGTCCCGTTCTGCATGGGCCCCCTCGGTTCGGACCTCTCCGCGATCGGCGTCGAGATCACCGACTCCGCCTACGTCGCCGTCTCCATGCGCACCATGACCCGCATGGGACAGCCCGTCCTCGACGAACTCGGTACCGACGGCTTCTTCGTGCGTGCTGTGCACACGCTCGGAGCACCGCTGGCCGAGGGTGAGACGGACGTGCCGTGGCCGTGCAACTCCACCAAGTACATCTCGCACTTCCCCGAGTCCCGCGAGATCTGGTCCTACGGCTCCGGCTACGGCGGCAACGCGCTGTTGGGCAAGAAGTGCTACGCCCTGCGCATCGCCTCCGTGATGGCACGGGACGAGGGCTGGCTGGCCGAGCACATGCTGATCCTCAAACTCACCCCGCCGCAGGGCGGTTCGAAGTACGTCGCCGCCGCTTTCCCGAGTGCCTGCGGCAAGACGAACCTCGCGATGCTGGAGCCCACCATCTCCGGCTGGACCGTCGAGACGATCGGTGACGACATCGCCTGGATGCGGTTCGGGGAGGACGGCCGGCTCTACGCGATCAACCCCGAGGCCGGTTTCTTCGGCGTCGCGCCCGGCACCGGCGAGCACACCAACGCCAACGCGATGAAGACGCTGTGGGGCAACTCCGTCTTCACCAACGTGGCGTTGACCGACGACAACGACATCTGGTGGGAGGGCATGACGGAGGAGACTCCGGCCCACCTCACGGACTGGAAGGGCAACTCCTGGACGCCGGAGTCCGGTTCGCCCGCCGCGCACCCCAACGCCCGCTTCACGGTGCCCGCTTCGCAGTGCCCGATCATCGCGCCCGAGTGGGAGGACCCCAAGGGCGTGCCGATCTCGGCGATCCTGTTCGGCGGCCGGCGTGCCTCGGCCGTACCGCTGGTGACGGAGTCCTTCGACTGGAACCACGGTGTCTTCCTCGGCGCCAACGTGGCCTCCGAGAAGACCGCCGCCGCCGAGGGCAAGGTCGGCGAGCTGCGCCGCGACCCCTTCGCCATGCTGCCGTTCTGCGGCTACAACATGGGTGACTACATGGGCCATTGGGTCGATGTGGCCAAGGGCCGCGACCAGGCGACGCTGCCGAAGATCTACTACGTGAACTGGTTCCGCAAGAACGACGCGGGCAAGTTCGTGTGGCCGGGCTTCGGTGAGAACAGCCGGGTCCTGAAGTGGATCGTGGACCGTCTCGACGGCCGCGCCGAGGGCGTCGAGACCCCGATCGGCGTGCTGCCGGCCAAGGGTGCCCTCGACACCAAGGGGCTCGAACTCTCCGAGTCCGACCTGGACTTCCTGCTCACCGTCGACAAGGACGTGTGGCGCGAGGAGGCCGCCCTGGTCCCCGACCACCTCAACACCTTCGGCGACCACACCCCGAAGGAACTGTGGGACGAGTACCGCGCGCTGGTGGAGCGCCTGGGTTAGACACCCGCCGAAAACTCCGCGGCCGGCCGCCGATTGTGCCCTGACCAGCAATGTCGTCACAGGCCGGCCGCGGTGCCAGCACAACGGGCAGGGTCCCGCACAACGGCGTGCGGGACCCTGCCCGTTGCCGTTACACCACCGAGCACCTACGGCGCACCTCTGACCGCCATTTCGCGCATCCCCCCTGCCCAAGACGGGATTTCGGGGGACACTCGGGACAACCTGCAACGAACCCCGAAGTGAGGTGAGCGGGGTGCGCACACCGGTCAGCGATCCCCTGAGCGTGGGGCCGTACCGGATCACCGGGCGGCTCGGCTCCGGCGGGATGGGCTGGGTGTATCTCGGCCGCTCACCGGCCGGGCGTGAGGTGGCGGTGAAGGTCGTACGGCCCGAACTGGCCGCGGAGCGCGAGTTCCGCGAGCGCTTCGCCCGCGAGGTCGCCGCCGCCCGGCTGGTCAGCGGCGCCTACACCGCGGCCGTCGTCGACGCCGACACCGAGGCCGAACTCCCTTGGCTGGCAACGATGTACGTGCCCGGTCCGTCCCTCGCCGAGGCCGTCAGATCGGACGGGCCGCTGCCCGAGGCCCAGGTCCGCAGGCTCGGCGCGTTCCTCGTCGAGGCGCTCCAGGCGATCCACGCGGCCAACCTCGTCCACCGCGACCTCAAGCCCGCCAATGTGCTGCTCGCCTCCGACGGCCCCCGTGTCATCGACTTCGGCATCTCCCGCGTCGAGGGCGCCCCGAGCCTCACCCAGGCCGGAATCGTGGTCGGCACCCCGCCGTTCATGTCCCCGGAGCAGATGACGGCGGGTCAGATCGGCCCGCCCAGCGACGTGTTCTCCCTCGGCGGCGTCCTGGTGTACGCGCTGACCGGCCGCCCGCCCTTCGGCACGGGCGAGGCGGTGAGCCTGCGGGTCGTGCACCGCGCACCCGAACTGGACGGCGTACCACCGGGGATACGGCCGCTGCTCGCACGGTGTCTGGCGAAGCTGCCCGGGGACCGGCCCCGACTGGCCGTCCTGCTGGGCGAGTTGCTGGCGCAGCCGCGCCCCGCGACCTGGCCGCCACCGGCCGTGGCCCGCACGATCGAGGTCCGCCGCAGTGAACTGGCGGCCCGCCGCGGGGGCGGCACCAGCCTGCCGGTGCCGTCCTGTCTGCTGCTGCACGCGCAGGCCCTGCTGGACGCGGGCCTCACCGACGACATGATCGCGCAGGCGGTGGCCCGTGGCGACGCCTGAGGCCTCCCTCCCGCCCGGCCGGGACTACGACATCGGCTCGTCCTGGCGGCAGTTGACCCACACCTGGGGTGCCCGCCGGAATTACCACGTCGAGAGCGAGGTCGATTCCGTTTCTCTGCAATTCGATCTAGAGGCGTCCGGGCGTACGCTCACCGTGCGTTTCATGACCACGAAAAGACTCCTTGTCGCCTTTGTCACCGACGGTCATTCTCTGCGCAAGGATCAATTGGCGATCGCCGCCGCCGCGTCGAACGCGTGGAACACCGAACAGCTGAATCCCATGCTCTCGGTGTGGGACGTGCGCGGACCCAGACCATGCCTCGCCGGGGTCTGCGACCTCCCGCTGACCTGCCGGATCTCCCAGGCCGATTTCGATGTTCTGGCCAGTGATTGGGTGGAACGGGCGCGACAGATGTTCACCCGTTGTCATCAGGTTTTCCAGCTGTAGAAGTGAATTGAGCATTCTCAGTCAACCCCTTTCGGCCACCCGCCTGTTGGCTCCACTATGGGCGCCAACGGGGGGTCGTCATGAGACATACGTTGTTCACTGTCCTGCTGTTCGGCTTGTTGATCGCGGTGATTCCGGCGGGGCCGGCGGCCGCGGCCCGCGCGGACTGCGGCAAGAACTTTCCGACGCGGCTCGGCTGTTGGCAGGACGCGCTGGACGACGGGGCCGTGGTCACGGTCACGCTGAACAAGCCGCTGGGCTTCGACGCCGGTCAGAAGGGCGGCCGGGCCGCCGTCCGCCGGGACCTCAAGAACCTCCGGGTACAGGTACCGGCCGGCGCCCACACCGGGCAGGGCGGCAGCGCGCTGATCGTCCTGGCCGGCCATGCGCTGGTCGACCGGGACGCCCGGATCGACCGGCTGGACGACAGGACACTGGCCGAACTCCCCGCCTGCGACGACGACTTGTGCAAGGCGCTCAAGAAGTCCTCGCTCACCGGCGGCCAACTGATCGACAAGAAGGTGGGCGTCGCCGAACTCGGCGGACACAAGTCCACGGACCACACGCGCGTCCTGCTCCTCGCCCTGACCGCCGTACTCCTCCTCCTGCTCCTGGCCCTCCTCCTCGCGGTCCGCCGCTCCCGCACCCCGGCCCTCGCAGGCGCCACGGAGATGCGCTCCGAGGAGACCCCCGCCGAGACCACCGCCCGACTGCGCCCCGTCCCGCCCGCACCCGCCCCGTCCTCCTACGGCCGCCAGGTCGGCCCCCGCACCGGCCCGTCCCGAACAGCCGTGGTCCGTACGGCACTTCACCCGCAGGGCTACGTCGAACTCGACCACGTCCTGTACCGCGCGGTGTGGGCCGAACCCGACCGCACCCCGCCCGTCCCCGGCGCGTACGTCGAGGTCACCGACGCCCACGAAGCCGACTCCGACGTCCTGTACGCCTTCCCGCCCGCCGCCCGGCACCACGCGCGCGGCACCTCGTGACCCCCGTACCGCTCGCTCGACCAGGAGACGCCATGCACAGCGAATACCCGCCCACGATGCCGGCGGAGTACGCCGACATCGAGTTCGAGAACAACGCGCAACGGCTGCCGCTCGTGCTGTGCCTGGACACGTCGAGCTCCATGGCGGGCGCGCCGATCCAGACCCTCAACGACGCGCTCGCCGAGTGGACCCGGGAACTCCACGACGACGTCTCCCTCAGCTACAGCGTCGAGGTCGCCGTGATCACCTTCGGCGGCCGGGGCGTCGGCGCCTGGCGCGGACCCCAACTCCTCGACCCGCGCGCCCCGTTGAGCCCCTTCGTGCCAGCGCACGCCTTCCAGGCACCCCGGTTCACCGCGTCCGGGGTCACCCTGATGACGGAGGCGCTGGAGCTGGCCATGCATGTCGTCGCGGCCCGCAAGGCGGAGCTGCGCGCCTCCGGACTCCAGTACTACCGCCCGCAGATCTGCCTGGTCACCGACGGTCTCCCCACCGACGCCACCGGCCACATGACCGACTCCTGGCACCGGCTGCTGCCCGTCCTCGCCGACGAGCAACAGGCCCGCCGTTTCCGGCTGTACGCGATCGGCGTCGGCGGCATCACCGACCGCGGCGAGCAGGTGCTCCAGGCGTTCGCGCCGAAGTTCAACGCGCGCATCCAGGGTTTCCCGTTCCGCGAGCTGCTGCAGATGATGTCGGCCAGCGCGAACGCCGAGCAGAAGGGCGCGGGCGACGAGGTCTTCGAGAAGATCTTCAGCCAGTTCAAGACCCAGCGCCCGGCCTGGGAGAGCTGAGCGGTGGCCGAATCGCCCTGGCGCATCCACGGCCTGAGCGTCGAGGGCTACCGGCACCGCCGCACCGGAACGCCCTGCCAGGACGCCTGCACCTACACGGCCTCGGCGTCCGTGTCCGTCCTCGCGGTCGCGGACGGCGCGGGCAGCCGCCCGCACTCCGACCAAGGGGCCCTGCACGCCGTCGAGTTGGCGGCCGAGCACTTCCGGCGCCGGGCGGCCGCCGCGTCCGGCTGCCCGCCGGGTCAGGAGGTCCACGACCTGCTCGCGGACGCCTTCGACGATGTGTCCAAGATCTTCCTGGACACCTACGGCAGCACCGCCCCCGACTACGCCACCACCCTCACCGTCGTCGTCCTCACCCCCGGCTGGCTCGGCCATCTCAGCGTCGGCGACGGCTTCGTCGTGGTCCGCGCCGGAACGGAGGACGGGGAACGGCAGTTCCACCTCCTCCCGCAGCCGCCCGCCGTCAGCGAGTACAGCAACGAGACCGTCTTCCTCACCTCGCCCGACGCGCCCCGCCGACTGCGCACCGACTGTGTGGCGGACCCGCGCGTCGACGGCGTCCTGCTCTCCACCGACGGCCTCACGCAGGCCGCCCTGTCGCTCTCCGGCGGCGGCCCGCCGCAGCCCAACACCTCTTTCGTGGACGCGGTGTTGGGCTCCCTCGACACCCCGGGCCCGGTGACCGACAAAGCGCACGAGAGCCTCGCCGCCCTCCTCAGGTCGGACCGGCTGACCAGCCTCAATGCCGACGACAAGACCCTGCTGCGAGCCGTGCGCACGGTGACCCCGTGACCGGCCGCACGGTCTACCTGGACGGCAAGCAGGTCACCCTCGCCGAACTCCCGCTCAAGGGCGGCGGACAGGCGGCCGTCTTCCCCGTCGAGGGCGACGACACGATCGTCGTCAAGCTCTACCGGGACCGCCCGGGCCCGGACTTGGAGCGCCGCCTGGCCCGCATGCTGACCATGTCACCCCTGGCGGCCCGCCCCACGGACGCCAACCAGCCCCCCGAACTCGCCTGGCCCACCGCCATCGCCCGCGGCCCCGACGACACGTTCCTCGGCTACGCCATGCGCCGCTTCGGCGAACCCCAACACGTCCAGCTGGTGGGCCTGTTCACCCGCGCCCAGCGCCTCCGCCTCTTCGGCGACCGAGCCGACTGGCGCTTCCTGCTCGGCGTCGCCTGGAACCTCGCGTTCATGACGGCCCGCATGCACTACGACCAGCTCGTCATCGGCGACTTCTCGTCGAGCAACGTCGTCGTCGACGCCAACGGCTTCGTCACGTTCCTCGACTGCGACTCCATCGCCTTCACCGACCCGGTCACCGGCGAGCCCTTCCCCTGCCTGATGCACACGACCGACTACTCCTCACCGGAACGCCAGTCGGGCGCCGCGGCCACCGAGGAGAGCGACAACTTCGCGCTGGCGGTGCTCATTTACCAGCTCCTCACGGCCGGCAACCACCCCTTCGGCGGAGTCCCGCACGACAGCACCCCCGAGTCGACGGTCAAGGACAACATCGCCGCGAGCGTCTCCTACGTCGTCCGCCCCGAGGCGGTCGTCATCCCCCGTGGCACCGTCGACCCCTCGGTCCTCCCGCCGGGCCTCCTCACCCTGGCCCACACGGCGTTCGGCGCGGGCGTCCACGCCCCGTCCGCCCGCCCCACCCCGGAAGTCTGGCTACGCGCCCTGGACCAGGAGCGCTCGCGGGTACAGGTCTGCCCGCAACGGCCCTTGCATTCCTACGGCTCCCATCTACCGACCTGCCCGTGGTGCACGCGGGCGGCGGTGACGGGACATGACGTGTTCAACGTGCCGGTGCGGCCTGCGGTGCCGGTGGTATCTCCGGCGACCGCACCGGAGTCGGAGCACGGCATGGGCCCGCTGAAGGTGGCAGGCGCCGTATTGCTGGCGCTCCTCCTGCTGATAGTCCTGCTTCAACTGCTCTGAGAAGTCCAGCTGTTCAGAAGGTTCAGCCGTTCTGCGAACGCCCCCGGTCCTCCAGATACCGCGTGTGCGACTCCTGCCGCCGCGCTTCGACTTCCCGCAGGTTGGCCGCCAACCCTTGCGCCTCCTCCTGAAGCACCGTCAACTGCCGTTCCAGATGCCGCTCAGGAGGCTCGGTGCCCGGCGCCAACCGAGTCCACCACCGCGTCCGTACGAACGTGTCGACCGCCTCCGGTACGTCCTGCCGGATCGCCCGCGACAGGATGTGCACGCCCTCCGGGTCCTGCGCGAGATCGTGGGTGACCTGCGGATCGAGGAGCCCGGCGAGGAGTTGGTTCAGCTCGGTGAGCCGGCCGGCGGCGGCAGGCGGCAGCTCGATGTCCGCCAGATAGCCGCCGAGCTTCTCGAAGTCGTCGCGGAGTTCCTCCAGTTGGGCGGACGGGTCCGGGAAGTCGGGGAGTGCCGGCCGCTCCGGCGGGGCGATCAATGCACCCGCGCCGTACAGCCCGACGACCACGACCGGCCAGTACGGCCCGGCCACGCCCACGAACGTCAGCACCAGCCCGACGAGCCCGCACGCGCTGCCGGTGAGGTTCTTGCGGGACTCCAAGTAGCCCAGGAACTTACTGGTAGCCACGGATCTCCTCGAAGGCGCCGTCCAGCGAGCCCTGTTGGGCGTCGAAGAGCCGGCCGCCGGTCAGGTCGGCGATGTGCTGGAGCTCCGCCTTGTCCGAGTCGCCGAAGAGGATGGGGAAGACGGGGATGTCCCGCTGGGCGGTGGGGAGTTGGCCGTAGAAGCCGTCGAAGTCCTTCGCCTTGGCGCCGGTCGTGTTCTCGCCGTCGGTCATCAGCACGATCGAGGTGAACGTGTCGCCGCCGGTGCCGAGGTGCTCGTAGGCCTTCTCCAGCGAGGTGTAGATCGCGGTGTTCCCGTCGGCGCTCAGCGCCTTGGTGTCCTTACGGATCGCATTCAGCCCGGCCTGCGGATCGCTCGGGCTCACCACATGCGTTTTGACGCTCTTCACCGCCGACCCGAACGGCATCAGCGTGACCTCCTCGCGCTGCCGGAAGTCCCCGGTCAGATCGGTGAGGGCCTTCTTCAGCCGGGACAGCCGGTCGCCGTCCATCGAGCCCGAGGTGTCGAGCACGTAGACGGTCCGCGAGGGCCGACGCAGTTTGTTCTCGTACGAGTCGAGGAGGCCGTCGGCGACGGACTGGCTGCCGGGGAAGGGGAGTTCACGCCGTCGGCTGGTGTCCAGGCCGGACGCGGGCGGTACGGAGGTGACGACCGGGCGGCGGTGGGTGCGGGTGGTGATCAACTTCTGGAGGGCGTCCGTGCGCAGGTCCGTCGTCACGCGCCGGACGTTCTCGCGGGTCGTGGCGTCCGTCGAGGCGAGGGACGTCAACGGGTAGTCGGCGGTGACGACTCCGTCGCTCGGACGGATCACCGTCAGGCCCGGGATGCCCTTGAGGACGGACTCGTAGTTGAGCAACGCGTCGACGTTTCCCCGGCGTTGGTAGGCCGTCGCCAGCCAGCCCGACGAACCCGACGTCAGCTTCTGCCCCTTGAAGAACTCCTTCAGCCGGGGAGTCGCCTTGGTGACGTCCGCGTCGGTGAGCGCCGACTGGGCGCCGGAGAGCGCGGAGGCGACGGAAATGAGGGTCGAGAAACCGGAGTTGGAGCGCGCCGGATCCGTCATGCCGTAGGTCAACCTGCCGTCCTGGACGGCCTGTTCGAGCTGCGACCAGGTGACCTTGTCCGGGGTCCAGCCCAGCTTCTGCACGGTGGCGGTCTTGACGCCGATCGCGACGGGGCTCGACATGATCGAGGTCTCCGAGACGACCTTCTTCGCCGCGTCGGGCCGTAGCCGCAGATAGTCGTTCGACGACAGCCACAGAGCGTCGTACTGCCCGTCGACCTCGCCCTTCGCCAGCAGGTCCACCGCGTCGAGGGTGCCCATGTAGGTGGGGCGGATCGTGATGCCGGTGTCCTTGCGGACCTGGTCGAACACCGGGGTCATGTCGCTGAGTTCGCTGGAGGCGAGGACGCGAAGGGTGCCGGGCCGGGGTGCGTTGTCGGTCTCGGCCTTCGTGTCATGGGCCGACGACGTGCACGCGGTGAGCAGCGCGGCCGTGCCGAGGGCGAGAGCGAGGAGACGTCTCATCCGAGACCTCCTTCCAGGGCGCTCTGCGACCGGCTCCGCTCCAAGTACGTGCCGGCGTTCTGGAGTTCGGACGTCAGGGACTCGACGGTCGCCGCCATCACCTCGGTCGCCTGGACCTTGTAGGTGTCGATCGCGTCGAGCGTGCGGTAGATCTGCTGGAAGGCCGTGCGGAGCGTCTCCGCGCCCACCGCCGGGTCGGCCGCGATGCGCTGGATCTCGCCGCTCTGCGTGGAGAGCATCTCGGCGTTGCCCCGGATGAGGTCCTCGGTCGTGCCGCGCAGGGCGTTGACCTGGTCGACGACCTTGCGCTGGTTGTCGAGTGCGGAGGCGAGCATGACGGAGATCCGGAGGGCGGAGACGGTGGTCGTCGCCGCCCGGTCGACGCCCTTGATCAGCTCGTCGTTGTTGCGCCGTACGACGTCCATCGCCAAGTAGCCCTGCGCGCACACCGCGAGCTGGGTCAGCAGGTCCTGGTGCTTCTGCCGGACCGGGAAGAGGACGTCCGCGCGCAGGGTGTCGGCCTGGCTCGGGTCGGCGGCCTCGACGCCGGTGATGTGCTGCTCGACGGCGGTGTCGAGGGCCTGGGTGAGGACGACGTACTCCTGGAGCTTGCCCATGGTCTCCCAGAGGCGGACCCGCTCGGTCTGCAACGCCGCGTTGTCGCGCCGGAGTTCGTCCTGGCCGCCGCGGAGAGAGCCCACGATCTTGTTGAGAGTCCCCTGCGCGGAGGCGTACTTGGCGACGTGGTCGCGCAGCTTGTTGCCGCCCGGCAGCCGGGACAGGAACTTCCGCCCCTTGGAGGCGGGCAGGTCACGCGGGTCCAAGTCCTCGACCACACGCCGGAGTTCGACGAGCGACCCGGCGACCTGTGACTGAGCGTCCCCGCCCTTCGACGGCAGACTCCGCACGGTCCGCTCCAGCATCCGGTTGGACTGCGCGGTCGCGGTGCGCATCTCACCGGCACCGAGCGCGGTGATCTCCCCGACCTTGCCCGCGAACTCGGGCGAGCGGGCGTCGAGCGAGGCAAGCCCCTCGACGTAGGCGGCGGCCTTCTGCGCCATGTCCGTACGGACACTGTCGTCCACGGGCACAAGCCCGCCGGCCTTCTCCTTGGGCACCGGCGCGACGGCCTCCGGCGGGGTGAGGGTGAAGACGTCGTCCCCGCTCTGGGTTTGCTGACTGCTGTTCTGGCTGGTGTTGAAGCTGCTGCTCATGTGGTTCCCCCCGTTCAACCGCGCGCCCGGCGCGCCATGTCGTGCAGCACCTTCGAGGTGGGCACGGGCGCCTGCCGGACGCCGGTCAGCGTCTGGTTGAGATAGCTGGAGTGGGCGGCGGTGGCCGCGACGAACTCGGCGGTGTCACCCTGCGGCCGGAACCCGTGCCGTACGGCGAGCTTGCGCAACGTCGGGTCGCTGCTGAGGAGTTGACCCAGCTCGCGGCCCTCCGGGGTGAGCGGCACGACGGTGTGGTCGCTGTTGGCCGTGGTGTCCGGGTAGAGCACGACGAGATCGCCGACCGGCTGCTTGTCGAGGAGCAGTGAGGCCACCTGCGACTCGTAGACGAGGACCAGCGGATTGCCGGCGCCGCTGATGAAGTCCCTGAACGGCGCGTCGGAGCTGGACTGTTGGGCCCCCTGCACGCTGATGAGTTTGTGCATGAGCGGCGCGGTGCGATCCACATCGGCGCTACTGGCCGCCACCCGCCCGCCGTTGGCGACGTAGGAAGCGGCGGCGAGGTACAGGGCCCCCGAGTTGGAGGTCTCGGGATCGGTGGTGGCGATGTAGAGGGTGCCGGTCAACTCACCGTGTTTGTCAGCCCCCTTGAGCTGCTGCCAGGTCAGATCCCGCTTGGCGGCATCGAGATAGGCGGCCATCTTCAGCGTGCCGCGATCCTTGCGGCTGTCCAGCGTGGCGAGCCCGTTGTCCGCGAGCACCTGGGCGGCGCTGCGGTGGGCGACGACGACGAGCGGCGAGTAGAAGGGGCGCGGCAACGGCTGCTGCACCTTGTACTTGTCGGCGAGCGCGTCGGCCGGCGCCTGACTGGAGGGGAAGGCGAAGTCGTACCCCTTGAGGTCGAGCCCCTCCATGGCCCAGGACCCGGAGGTCTCCGTCTTCACGGTGAAGCCCTTGGCGGCGAGGGCCTTCACCACATCGGGATCGGCGAAGAAGTCCGCCTTCTCCGAACCGATCACACCACGCACGGTCTTCGTTGCCGTGCCCTTGTCCCCGTTGTCCCGGCCCGCTACGACGGCTGCCACCACGCCACCGATCAGCAACACCGCAAGGACGATTCCCGCGATACGTCTCACGAGGGGCAGCGTGCTCGCGGAACCCAACATTCCCCGAGGAAAGGGATGAACGGGAGGTGTCGGCCGGGTCCCGGATCAACACGGGCTAAGGGCAGCGCCCCGTTTTTAGGGGCGCGGGGCTGTATCGATCTGCGGCTCCGCCGCGTGGGCGCGACCAGCCACGACGGGCGCGCACCCGCAAGAACACAGAACCCCTACGGCGACTAGGCACCGCAGCTCAGGCGACCGCAGTCACCGCATGCGCATCCATCCGCTCGGCAGACAAAATCGCCGCCGCAGTATCAGCCCGGGACGCAGCAACAACCAACGCCCGCCCGGCAAGCGCGTGCGCCCGCTGGTGCAGGGCGTCCAAACGGGACGTAGACGCGGCCGCGGACAACGCCCGGCTAGGCGAAGCCCCCCGCAACCGCGTCAACTGCCCGGCAAGCCTCTCCGCAGCCACATCCAGCTCATCGGACGGCTCCAGCGCCCGCAGTTCATCAGTCACCGCAAGCAGTGCGGCAAGATGCCCCGCAAGCTGAATATCCAGCTCCTCCTCACGCGACCGATGCGGAAAATCGGAGGAAGGTGTGCGGGCCACCGTGCTGTGGACCGACTTCGTGCGGATCGGTTCGTACATGGCATGGTCTCCTGTGCTCAGACAGGAAACCATCCTAGCTTAGATCTCGTCTAAAGTTGTGCTGGCCGAAAAATTGGCCGGAAGAACCCCAAGAAAACCGGGCCGAGAGGTTTACGGCGGGCTCCACCACCGTTTACGGCTGGCTGTACCCGTCCAGGAAGTTCCCGATCCGCGTCACCGCGTCCCGCAGATCCCCGACCGACGGCAGCGTCACGACCCGGAAGTGGTCGGGCTCGGACCAGTTGAACCCGGTGCCGTGCACGACCATGATCTTCTCCTGGCGCAGCAGGTCCAGCACGAGCTGCCGGTCGTCCTTGACCTTGAAGACCTGCGGATCCAGCCGCGGGAACAGATACAGCGCCCCCTTCGGTTTCACGCAGGTCACACCCGGGATCTGGGTCAGCAGCTCGTACGCGACATCCCGCTGTTCCTTCAACCGCCCGCCCGGAAGCACCAGGTCGTTGATGGTCTGCCGCCCACTGAGCGCGGCGACGACCCCGTGCTGCCCGGGCATGTTCGCGCAGAGCCGCATATTGGCCAGGATCGTCAGGCCCTCGATGTAGGAGTCGGCGTGCGCGCGCGGCCCCGAGATCGACATCCACCCGACCCGGTATCCGGCCACCCGGTACGCCTTCGACATCCCGTTGAAGGTGAGGGTCAGCAGGTCCGGGGCGACCTTCGCGGTCGGGGTGTGCGTGGCGCCGTCGTAGAGGATCTTGTCGTAGATCTCGTCCGAGCAGACGAGGAGATTGTGGCGGCGGGCGATGTCGGTGAGGCCCTTGATCATCTCCTCGTCGTACACGGCGCCGGTGGGGTTGTTCGGGTTGATGATGACGATCGCCTTGGTGCGGTCGGAGACCTTGCGCTCCACGTCGGCGAGGTCGGGCATCCAGTCGGACTGCTCGTCGCAGCGGTAGTGGACGGCGGTCCCGCCGGAGAGCGAGACGGCGGCGGTCCACAGCGGGTAGTCCGGCGACGGTACGAGGACCTCGTCCCCGTCGTCGAGCAGGCCCTGCATCGCCATGACGATCAGTTCGGAGACGCCGTTGCCGATGAAGACGTGCTCCACGTCCGTCTCGATGCCCAGGGTCTGGTTGTGCATGACGACCGCGCGGCGGGCGGCCAGCAGCCCCTTCGCGTCGCCGTACCCGTGCGCCGACGACACGTTCCGGAGGATGTCCTCCAGGATCTCGGGCGGGCACTCGAACCCGAACGCGGCCGGGTTGCCGGTGTTCAGCTTCAGGATGCGGTGGCCTGCCGCTTCCAGACGCATCGCCTCTTCGAGAACCGGGCCCCGGATCTCGTAACAGACGTTGGAGAGCTTGGTCGACTGGATCACCTGCATGTCGGTGAGCTTACGGCGCGGTAACGAGACTTGGCTCGTGCTTTCCGCCACATGAGACACCGTCGCGAACGGCCGGAAACCGCTCCTTGCCCCCTCCCCTCTCAACGATCACAATGCTCATGACAAAAAGACGGCGGCCGGAAGATCTCCGGTCGTCTCGTCATAAGAGGGGACCCCCACATGAACAAGCCTCTCCTTGCCGCGCTCTCCACCCTGGCCATCGCCGGGGCGGGCGTGGCACCCGCGGTCGCCGCACCCCAGGTGGCGCCGAAGGCCGCCGCGGTGACCGTCGACTTCGCCGGCATCGTCTCGCTCAGCAACTGCTCCGGCTCGGTCATCCGCTTCCCGAACTCGACCGACACCGCTCCGGCGCTGGTCATGACCAACGGCCACTGCCTGGAGACCGGCTTCCCGGAGCCCGGCGAGGTCATCACCGGTCAGTCCTCCAGCCGTACCTTCGGGCTGCTGAACTCGGCCGGCACCAAGGTCGCCACGCTCCGCGCCAACCAGGTCGTCTACTCGACGATGACCGACACCGACGTGACGATCTACCGCACGACCACGACGTACGCGGCGATCAAGAGCGCGTACGGCATCAGCCCGCTCACCGTCAGCGCCACGCACCCGACCGCCGGCACCGCGATCAAGGTCGTCTCCGGGTACTGGAAGACGATCTACAGCTGCAGCATCGACGGGTTCGTGTACCGGCTGAAGGAGGGGGACTGGACCTGGAAGGACTCGGTCCGTTACACCTCCGCGTGCAACACCATCGGGGGTACGTCGGGGTCTCCGGTGATCGACACCAGCACCGGGCAGGTCGTCGCGGTCAACAACACGGGTAACGAGGACGGGGAGACCTGCACGGTCGACAATCCGTGTGAGGTTGATGAGAACGGGACGGTGACGGTTCGCGAGGGCATCAATTACGCCGAGGAGACCTACAACATCCCGGGCTGCTTCACCTCGGCGAACGTGCTCAGCCTTAGCGCGTCTGGGTGCACCCTGCCTAAGCCGTAGTGGGTCGTTTCTTGGCTGCGGGTGCGTGGGGGCTGGTCGCGCAGTTCCCCGCGCCCCTTGAAAGCAGGGCGTTATGGGGTGCGGCGGATTGATCTGCCCGGGAGTTCGTTTGTTCGGTGGCCGGCTTCGATCACGAAGCGGCCGTCGATCAGTACGTGGGGGATGCCTGCCGGGAGTCTGCGGGGCTCCTCGAATGTTGAACCCGCTGCCACCGTCGCGGGGTTGAACAACACCAGGTCCGCGCGGTAGCCCTCCTTGACCAGGCCCCGGTCCGGCAGGCGCAGGCGGGCAGCCGGGCGGGACGTCAGGTGGGACACGCACTCCTCCAGGGACAGGAGGCCCAACTCCCGTACGTAGTGGCCGAGATAGCGCGGGAACGTGCCGTACGCCCGCGGATGCGGCTTCGCGCCCTGGAGGATGCCGTCGGAGCCGCCGGTGTGGACGCGGTGCCGCATGATCCGGCGGACGTTCTCCTCGTGGCCCACGTGCTGGAGGATCGACGGGGCGAGTCGGTCGGACAGGAGAAGGTGGCGGGCCGTGGTCCAGCTGTCGAGGCGGCGGCCCACGTAGTCCGACAGTTCGGGATTCTCGACCCCCGCGATCTCGATCGTGTCCCACTCCATCGGCACCCCGTGGCAGCCGTCCGAGCCGATCACCTCCAGGTGGTGGCGGATACGGTCGGCGGTCTCGTCGTCCGCCAGGCGCTTCAGGATCTCCTCCGGGCCGCCCTCGCTCGCCCAACTCGGCAGCATCGCCACGAGAGTTGTGCAGCCGGGGGTGTAGGGGTACGTGTCGAGGCTGATGTCCGCGCCGGTCGCCAGTGCCTCGTCCAGGAGGGACAGGAGTTCCGGCGCGCGGCCCTCGTTCACGCCGAAGTTCATGGTGGCGTGGGCCAGATGGAGGGAGCAGCCCGCCTCGCGGCTCAGCTCCACCATCTCCTTGTACGCCTCCAGCGCACCCGCGCCGTACGAGCGGTGGTGCGGGCAGTAGTAGCCGCCGTACGACGCCACCACCCGGCAGAGTTCGGTGAGTTCGGCGTCCTTGGCGTACATGCCGGGGGTGTAGGTGAGCCCGGACGACATGCCGACCGCGCCCTGTTCCATGCCCTCGGCGACCAACTGCCGCATCCGGTCCAGCTCTTGAGGTGTCGCCTCCCGGTCCTCCCAGCCGACGGCGAGCATGCGGACCGTGCCCTGCGGGATCAAGTAGGCCGCGTTGACCGCGATGCCCCGGCCCTCGAAACCGGAGTCCAGTCGGTCCAAGTACTCGCCCACCGAACGCCAGTCGAAGTCGATGTCGTCGCCGTACCCGTTCCAGCCGGCGATCGCCCGGCGCACCTCCGCGAGTGTGCGGTCGTCCACGGGGGCGTACGACAGCCCGTCCTGGCCGATGACTTCGAGGGTCACCCCCTGTGCGGCCTTGGCGCTGTGGTCCGGGTCGCGGAGCAGGGCGAGGTCGCTGTGGGCGTGCATGTCGATGAAGCCGGGGGAGAGGGTCAGGCCCTCCGCATCCAACTCCCGGCGTGCCTTGGGGCGTTGGCAGCCCGCCGCCGCGGCCTCCTGCACGATCGAGACGATCCGGCCGCCGTCGATGACCACATCGGCGCGGTACGAGGGCGCGCCGGAGCCGTCCACGACGTCCGCGTCCCGGATGACGAGTTCCTCCATACCGGCGCCTCCTAGAAGAACGTACGGATGTAGTCGACGACCGTCCCGTCCGCCTCCGCCACCGGGATCAACTGCCACTTGTCGAAGGACGTGCAGGGGTGGGACAGGCCCAGGCCGATCCAGTCACCCACCTCAAGGTCCGCCTCCGGGGCCGTCCGCAGCCAGGCGTGCTGGTCGGACAGCCCCGTCACCTCGACGCCGGTCGCCGGGCGCTCGGTGCCGTCGCGGCGGACGACCTGGGCGACGGGGAGGTCGAGGTCGTAGGCCGCGTCCCGCTTGCCCGCGTTGGCGAAGGCCTGCTCGGGGGAGGGGCGGGAGACGATCTGCGCCCAGAGCCGGAACGCGGGCTCCAGGGCGCCCTCCTCGGGGATGCGGGTGAAGGGGGTGATCTCGCGGTAGTGGCCGTCGTCGTGCGAGACGTAGGCGCCCGAGCGCAGCAACTTCAGCGCGGGGAGCGAGAGTTCGGGCAGTTCGGCGAAGACGTCGGCCACCGCGTCGAACCACGCGCTGCCACCCGCGCTGACGACGATCTCGTCAACTCCCTGAAAACGTCCGCCCTTGTCGAACTCCACGGCCAGGGAGGTCAGTCGCCGCAGCCACGCGTGCACCCGCTCCGGATCCGCCTCCGGCACCTCTCCCTCGTACCCGGCGACCCCCACCAACCGCAGTGTCCCTACGGCGGCCACCGCGTCCGCGACCGCCGCGCACTCCGCCTCCGTGCGCACGCCGGTGCGGGCGCCCTCGCCGGCGGCCAGTTCGACGACGACGTCCAGCGGGCGGGCGGCGCCGCGCAGGGCCGCGTCCATCAACTCGACGCCGCGCACGGAGTCGACGTAGCAGATGAAGCGGAAGTCCTCGTCGGCGTCCAGTTCGGAGGAGATCCACTTCAGGGCCGCCGGGTCGACCAGTTCGTTCGCGAGGAAGATGCTGCCGATTCCGAACTGCCTTGCCACGCGCATCTGGTGGGGGACCGCGAGGGTGATGCCCCAGGCGCCGTGGGCCAGTTGGCGGTGGAAGAGCTGAGGGGCCATGGAGGTCTTGCCGTGCGGGGCGAAGGCGAGGCCGTGGCGGGTCGCGTACGTCTCCATGAGGCGGAGGTTGTGGTCCAGGCGCTCGGCGGAGAGGGCGAGGACCGGGGTGGTGAAACCGCCGGTGAAGAGGTTGCGGCGCTGGGCCGCCAGCTCGGTGACGGTGAGGCCGTCCGCGTCCGGGGGGAGGCCCTTGAAGCGGTGGTCGACGCGTTCCCCGGCGAGCCGGGCGAGCGCTTCGGTACCGGAGTCGCGGACCATGGGGCCTCCCTGAGCTGGAGTGTTGCAATCCCTGCAACATTCATTGCGTATATCGCTTACCGCTGTCTAACATCTCGCCCAACACCGGGTCAACGGAGCCGCCGCCCCCGGCGCACCGGACGAGGAGCCATCACCATCGTGACCGCCGACGGACAGTCCACCGCCGCCCGTGACGTCGTGGACGTCGTAGCGCTGGGCGAGTCCATGGTCACGTTCCTACCCAGCCGGCCCGGCCGCCTCGCCGATGTGCCGTCCTTCGATCGCGCCATCGGCGGCGCCGAGTCGAATGTCGCCTGCGTGCTGGCGGCCGCCGGGCACTCCGTCCGGTGGGTGAGCCGGGTGGGGGCCGACGGGTTCGGCGATCATCTTGTCGAGACCATCGGCGGGTACGGGGTCGACGTGTCCGCCGTACGGCGTGATCCCGCGCGGCCTACCGGCATCTACTTCCGCACCGCCGGGGACCGGGCCACCGACGCGCACGAGGTGGCGTACTACCGGGCCGGTTCCGCCGCCTCCGCGATGGCCGCGGGGAACGTGGACCTCGACGCCGTACGGGCCGGGCGGGTGCTGCATCTGTCCGGGATCACCCCGATGCTCTCCGAGGACTGCCTCGGGCTTGTGTATGAGCTGACCGCGATCCGCGCGCACCGCCCGCTGATCTCCTTCGACGTCAACCACCGCCCGGCGCTGGGGCGTTCGGCCGACGGGCCGAGTGTGCTGCTGGAACTGGCGCGTGGCGCCGACCTCGTGTTCGTGGGGGAGGACGAGGCCGCCGAGGTCTGGGGGCTCGTCGGGGCCGATGCCGTACGGGCCGCGTTTCCCGACCCCGAGACGCTGGTCGTCAAGCAGGGCGGGCGCGGGGCCACCGTCTTCCACCGGGGCGACACCACCTTCGTGCCCGCGCCGCACGTCGACGTCGTGGCCGCGGTCGGTGCCGGGGACGCCTTCGCCGCCGGGTTCCTCTCCGCGACCCTGCGGGGACTTCCCGTACGGGACCGGCTCCGGCACGGGCATCTCACGGCCGCCGCCGCCCTCACCGTCCCCGGCGACCTCGCCGCGCCCCCGGTCCGCGACCACGCCGACCGGCTGGTCGCCCTGGACGACCAGGCGTGGGGGAGACTTCGACTCGGCCCCGGCTGGACCGACGCCGCCGACTGGGCCGACGAGGAGGTATGTACGCCATGAGTCAGACCGTCGACCGCGCGCTCAGCATCCTGCCGCTGCTCGCCGAGGGCCCCGCCGACCTCGGCCAGGTCGCCGAGCGTCTCGACGTCCACAAGTCGACGGCCCTGCGCCTCCTGCGCACCCTGCACGAACACGGCCTGGTCTACCGCCAGTCCGACCAGCGCTACCGCCTCGGCGCCCGCCTCATCGCCCTCGCCCAGGAGGCGATGGAGAACCTCGACATCCGTGAGATCGCCCACCCCCATCTCGCCCGGCTGAACGAGCAATGCGGTCATACCGTCCACCTCGCGGTGTACGAGGAGAACGAGGTCCTCTACATCGACAAGGTGGAGAGCCGCTATCCGGTGCGCATGTACTCGCGGATCGGCAAGCCCGTCGCGATCACGGTCGCGGGCGTGGCCAAGCTGCTGCTGGCCGACCTCCCGGAGGGCGAGCGCCGGGTGCTCGCCGACAAGCTCGAATACCCCATGTACACCGCCCGCTCCACCCCCAACGCCCCTGCTTTCCTCCGGGAGTTGGAGAAGGTGCGGGAACAGGGCTGGGCCACCGACCTCGGCGGCCACGAAGAGTCCATCAACTGCGTCGCCGCGCCGATCCGGGGCGCCGACGGACGGGTGGCCGCCGCGATGTCGGTCTCCGCGCCCAACGTCGTCGTCACGGCCGACGAACTCCTCACCCTGCTCCCCCTCGTCCGTCGTACGGCGGACGCCATCAGTGGTGAGTACTCCGGCCGAACTACCACCAGGGACACCGAATGACCGAGAAGACCGCCCTCACCCCCAAGACCCACACCGCCCCGCCCGCGAAGTTCTCGCACGGCGTCCGCAAGGGGAACATCCTCCAGGTCGCGGGCCAGGTCGGCTTCCTCCCCGCCGAGGAGGGCAAGCCGCCGACGCCGGCCGGGCCGACCCTGCGCGAGCAGACCCTCCAGACCCTGGCCAACGTCGAGGCGATCCTGGAGGAGGGCGGCGCGAGCTGGGAGGACGCGATGATGATCCGCGTCTATCTGACGGACGTGGACCACTTCGCCGAGATGAACGCGATCTACAACGAGTACTTCGAGGGCCGCGTCGAGGTGCCCGCCGCGCGCACGACGGTCTACGTCGGACTGCCCGCGGGCCTGCTCATCGAGATCGACGCGCTGGCCGTCCTCGGCTAGCACTGCTCCAACTCCCGCACACCGTACGACGGTTCGGCACCCCCCGGGGTGCCGCGCCGCGATCCCCCCTGCCCGGCTGCGCCCTCCGGGGGGCATCCCCCAGACCCCCGGACCCATGCTCTTACGACGACAACGAGGACCCCCACCATGTCCCTACCGCTC
The DNA here is from genome assembly GCF_045162565.1 of Streptomyces sp. NBC_00986. Taxonomy (NCBI): domain Bacteria; kingdom Bacillati; phylum Actinomycetota; class Actinomycetes; order Kitasatosporales; family Streptomycetaceae; genus Streptomyces; species Streptomyces sp. NBC_00986. Next base: position 4,804,675 of record NZ_CP108733.1, on the reverse strand, counting down.
GCCGCCACCGCCCCCGCGACACCACCCCACACCGGAGGCCTGCTCCTCCTACTGGACGGCACAGCAGGCCTGTTGACGGTCGCCGCCCTCGGGATCGCGCTCCTCCTCTTCCTGATCATCAAGGTCAGACTCCAGCCCTTCGTGGCCCTCCTCGCCGTCTCCATAACCGTCGGCCTGCTGTCCGGCCTCTCGGTCACCGAACTCTTCGGCACGGTCCAGCGCTCGGACGCCGTCTCCACCATCGAGTCCGGCATGGGCGGCATCCTCGGCCATGTCGCGATCATCATCGGCCTGGGCACGATGCTCGGCGCGATCCTCGAAGTCAGCGGCGGGGCCGAGGTGTTGGCGTCCCGGCTGCTGAATCTGTTCGGCGAGAAGCGGGCCCCGCTCGCCATGGGCCTCACCGGCCTGATCTTCGGCATCCCGGTCTTCTTCGACGTCGGCATCTTCGTCCTCGCGCCGATCGTGTACGCCGCCGCCAAGCGCGGCGGCAAGTCGATCCTGCTGTACTGCCTGCCGCTGCTCGCCGGCCTGTCGATGACCCACGCGTTCCTGCCGCCGCACCCCGGCCCGGTGGCCGCGGCAGGCCTGCTCCACGTCCAGCTCGGCTGGGTCATCCTCATGGGCATCGTCTGCGGCATCCCCGCCGTGCTCGCCGCGTGGGCCTACGCCGCCTGGGTCGGCAAGCGGATCTTCGTCGCCGTACCGCAGGACATGGTCGAGGCGGCGGCCGAGGCGAAGCAGGCGGTCATCGACGAACAGCGGGAGTCCGGCGTCGTACCGCAGGAGAAGCCGGTGTCGCTGGGCACGGTCCTCGCGATCATCGGTACGCCCCTGGTGCTGATCCTGGCGGCGACCTTCTCGTCGATCGCCTTCGACCCGTCCACCGGCCGCTCGGTGTTGGAGTTCTTCGGCAGCCCCTTCGTCGCCCTGACGATCGCTCTCCTCCTCGCGTACTACCTCCTGGGTCTGAGGCGCGGCTGGTCCCGTAAGTCCCTGGAGACCGTCTCCACCGCGTCCCTCAAGCCGGTCGGCAACATCATCCTGGTCGTCGGCGCGGGCGGGGTCTTCGGCGCCGTCCTCAAGGCGAGCGGGGTCGCGCAGGCCCTCTCGGACACGTTCCACGACGTAGGCCTGCCAGTGCTCGTGCTGTCGTACCTGATCTCGCTGGTACTACGGGTCGCACAGGGTTCGGCGACGGTGGCGATCGTGACGACGGCGGGCATCGTGGCCCCGCTGCTGGCCGAGGGCGACCACTCGCAGGCGTTCGTCGCGCTGGTCATCATGGCCATCTCGGCGGGGTCGATCTTCGCCTCGCACGTCAACGACGGCGGCTTCTGGATGGTGGCGAAGTACTTCGGGATCAGTGAGCGGGACACGTTGAAGACGTGGACCGTGCTGGAGTCGGTGCTGTCGGTCGCGGGGTTCGCGGTGGCGGCGGTGCTCAGTCTGTTCGTCTAGTCCTATTTTCGTGCGGTGCCATGTAGGCGTCTGATAACGAAGTAGGGGCTGGCTGTGCCCGACACAGGATCGTCGACCATACTGCCCGCTGTGGAGCAGCGCATAGGTTCGAGCAGCCAGCCCCTGGAGGGCGCCGGATTCGACCCGGCCTTCGTCCCCGGGCTCACCGCACCCGCCGTGTCCTCCGACAAGCCGGAGGACACGAAGCCGAGGGACGCGGAGCCCGAGGACGCGAAGGCCGAGGAGCCGGCGACCCCGGAGGAACCGAACGAGTCCGAAGGGTCGGAGGAGTCGCCGGTCGCGAAGGTCGACGTGGAGAAGGCCGTTGCCGAGGACGACGATGACGACGCGGAAGACGCCGACGCGGATGACGACGAGGAGTCGTCCGAGGGTGACGGTCCGGTCTTCGAGGCGTCCGACCGTCGTGCGGAGATCGTCGCCGACGGGAAGGGCGTACGACTGCGCCTGGACGACCAGGCCTGCGAGTTCCGCTGGGACGAGATCGGCGCGATAGAGACCGAGTCCCCGCGCTTCGGCAAGCGGTTCACCATCACGGTGCACACGCCTGACCGCCGTTGGTACCCGATCGAGATCGAGGCGGCGGCTCGGAGCAGGTTCGCCGAGTGGGAGACGCAGTTGGACGCGGTCCTCGACGCGTACTTCGACGACGGTGACGAGGACGAGGCCGACGGGTCCGACGAGGTGGACGAGGCGGCGCTCGCCGCGGCGGAGGCCGAGGTCCGCGAGGACTGAGCACCAAGGCCGGGGCCCGGTCGGCCCGCCGTCAGCTCTTCGTGCCGAAGACGGTGAGGGCGTAGGTCGTGGGCGTCGGGCCGCCACCGTACTCCCGGAGGTAGGTGGCGGCCGGCCCGGCCCGGTACAGCGGGCTGGTCACCGTCAGGCCGGCCCTGGCGTACGTCCGGTCCACGGACGGGACGACGCCGTCGAGCCAGCGGGCCGCGGCGGCCGGGTCGGAGCCGGGATGGTCCAGCCGGACACAGGCGCGCAGGAAGGCAGCCCGGCCGGGCGCCTTCGCGGTGGCCGTGCACGTCAGCGACTTCAGGCCACCGGCGAGGTTCCACACCACAGCCATCCCGAGCTCGGTGCCCCCGGACGGATGCGCCGTCCCTTCCTCATGCCGTACGGCGGGTTCGTCGTCCTTGGCGGAGTCGAACTTCTCGCGGGCGCCGAGGCCGATGTGCCACTGCTTCGCCAGGGCGTCGACGAAGGCCGTGCCCGTGTAGCCCTGCGACAGCACCCCGAAGTGGACGGCCTTCGGGACCCCGCTCTCGTCGACGGTGGTCGGCCGGGTCGGCCAGGTGGTGAGACCGGGGGTGGCGGAGGCCCGCGCGGACGGCTCCGCGGAGGCGGCGGCCGACGGCGAACCGCTGGTGGCCGCGGCGGCCGTCCCGGCGGACGAGGCGCTGTCGTGCGAGGACGAACACCCGGCGAGGGGCAGGGTCAACGCCAGTGCCACGGCGGCGAGATGGCGGGGACGGGCGGCCGGGAAACGCATGGGCGGGGCTCCGGGACATGAGACGAGGACGCGGGCGGCGGTGCGTCGCACTGCCCGGCCGGAACCGGGTCGCGGGCGCACCGCCGTGGTGGTGAGGAGGCATCAGGAGTCGGTGAAGCCGGTGTGGTCGCTGCGGTTGACGTTGTCGAGTTGGATGTCGGCACCCTGCCACAGCCGCGGAGCGCCCGTGGAGGTCCCGGCGGAACAGCCGGAGCACGGCATCCCATCCACGGGCCAACTGCCGGTGATTCAGAGCCAGTTCGGGCTGAGGGCGATCGTCCGGAGCTGGTTCATGGTCAGGGCCGGGGCCGTGCGGGTCGCGGGGGTGTCCTGGGCGCCGGAGTTGAAGGCGCTGATCACCACCCGCCTTCCGTCCGTCCTGATGGTGTCGACGGTCCACATCACGACACCGGAACCGCCCTTCTCGCCCGGGCCCTGGTGCTCGGCGACCTTCGTGCCGTCGGACAGGACCTCCGCGTCGGAGCCGAACAACTGGCCCTCGACATCCGACATGTCCGCCTGGACGTTGACCTGTACGAGGGTCTTGCCCTTGCCGTCGTCGACGACGAGATAGCCGAACCCGGCGTCGTCCGTGTCGCCGGCCTCGGACACCTTGAGGCCCTTCGGCAGCAGGTTCCGGAGTGTGGAGGTGACGGACAGGGTGGCTCCCGTCTCGCTCGGACTCGGCGGTGTGACCGGGGAGTTGGGGTCCACCGGCATCGCGTCGATCGCCTCCCGCCAGGCCGTGGCGGCGGCCACCTTCCTCAACTGGGCCGGGGACAGCGGGGGTTGGCTCCTGGTGATCGGCGCGTCCTTCTCGGCGGCGGCGTTCCACTCACTGACGCTGACGTGCTGCCCCTGCGGGGTGACGAGTTCGGCGCTCCACAACTTGGTGTCCACCCGGCGGTCCGGATACTCGTACCCCTGAAGGACCATGACCACCGACCCGTCCGCCAACCGGCTCGTGCGGCACGCGTCGTAGTGCGTGAACACCTTCGCCGGGCACTGGGTCGTCTGCCGCGCCTGGTCACTCCCCGGCTGCACCCGTCCCAGGCCGACCTCGACGGCCGACGCGCCCTTGCCGTCGTCGTAGACGACATGGACGTACGGCGACGGTTCCTCGTCCGTGCCGCGGGCCTCGACCTTCGAGAACGTGCCCTCCGGGAGCAGCTTTTCGAGCGTGTTGACGAGCGCGGCTCCGGAGACGGGGGTGGGTGTGGACGTGGCGGTGGGCGTCGCGGCGGTGGCGTGCGCGGCCTGTGCCTCGGCGGGGTTTCCGCTGGGCAGGAGCAGGGCGCCGCCCACGCCGACGAGGGCGATACCGGCCGCGCCGCTCATGACGGCGGCGTTGCGGCGGCGGAGCAGGCGCCGGCGGCCCTTGAGGGCGCCGGCGGTGGCGAGGGCGGCCCGGTCGGTCTCGAAGGCGTTGCCCGCGTCGTGCAGGCCGGCGGTGAGCCGTTCCTCGAAGGGGTCGAGGGGTTCGCTGTGCTGGGTGTCGGGCATGGCGGACCACCGTTTCGCATCAGGGGCTTGAGAGAGATTCGTACACAGGGCTTGCGGGAGAAGGGAGTTGAGGGCTGGTGCGGGTGTTCAGGGGCGGGCGTACTCGTCGAGGTTCTCGCCGAGCAGTTCGCGCAGTCGGCCGAGCGCGCGGACGCAGCGGGTGCGTACGGCGGCCGAACTGACGTGCATCACGTCGGCGGTCTCCTCGACGGACCGGTCCTCCCAGTACCGCAGGACGACCACGGCGCGGTCCTTGGCGGGCAGCCGGGAGAGGGCCTGGAGCAGGGTCAGCCGGAGCGGTGTGTCGGCACCCGGGGCGCCGGGGTCGGGCAGGTCGGGCAGGACGTCGGTGGCGCGTTCGGTGCTGCTGCGGCGCCGCTGGTGGGCGAGGTAGGTACGGGTGAGGACGGTCTGGGCGTACCCGGCGGGGTTGCCGACCCGGGACAGCCGTCCCCAGCCGACGTACAGCTTGCCGAGGGTCTCCTGGACCAGGTCCTCGGCGAGATGCGTGTCCCCGGCGGTCAGCAGACAGGCGGACCGGTAGAGATGCCCGGCGCGCGCGGAGGCGAACTCCGCGTACTCGTCGGCACGTTCGTGTCGTCTCATGCCTGATCCCCCTGTTTTCGCGGGCTGTTGCCGGCGCCGCCCTCACTTGTACTGATGCGGTGGGCCCACAGAAATGTTTCAGGTCCGGGGGGATCGCCGGGGCGGCCAGGGCCGACAGGCGGGGCAGGTAGGGTGCTTCACCGGTTGTCTGATCTTCGCCGGAGGCTTTGTTGACCACCCCGCCGCCCGTTCCCCCCACCCAGGCGCCGTACCAGAACCCGTACCAGTCGCCGCCCTACCAGACACCCCACCCGGCATACGGCCGGCCGGGCCCCGCACCGGCACCCGCGCCGATGGTCCCCCTGTGCCAGGTGTGCGGCGCGGGCCCCGCCGCGCGGGTCAGCGTCCGGGGCCACCAGGGCATGATCGTGATGATGCGATTCCTGCGCCACCAGGGCGTGTTCTGCAAGACCTGCGGTACGGCCGTCTTCCGCGGGATGCAGACGGACACCCTGATGCTGGGCTGGTGGGGCCCGTTGTCGGCCTTCATCACTCCGGTGACGCTCCTGGTGAACCTCCTCTCCGCCCGGTCCGTCCTCAACGACCTCCCCGCGCCGACGACTTGGGGCTGGCGCCCGCCCCTCGACCCCGGCAAGCCGGTGCTGCGACGCCCGGCGGGCCTGATCGCCCTCGTACCGATGGCGGTGGTCGGCCTGATCGTGGCGGCGGTCTTCACGCTGTTCGCGATCGGGCTCGTCGGGGCGCTGATCTGAACCACCCGCCCGACCCACGTGCGCCCCGAACACGCCCGCCCCGCGCCTCCGCCCGCCGGGGTGTCCGGGTCGGGGCCACCTTGTCCTCCGGGGCCGGCCGTGACGACCATGTCCTTGACCGCGTAAGCCTGTTGCAGCGAGGGGGAACTGTCGTGTTCGACAACCTGGGTGACCTGGGGAAGCTCAAGGACAAGGCCGAGGAGATCGCCGGGGAGCACGGTGACAAGATCGCCGACGGGCTGGAGAAGGCCGGTGATCTCGTCGACGAGAAGACGGACGGGAAGCACAGCGAGCAGATCGACACCGCGGTCGACAAGGCACAGGACCTGGTGGAGAGGCTCGCCGCGCAGGCCGCGGACAGCGAGAAGAAGGACTGACGGGACCGGCAGGAGGGGGCGAACTCTCAGCCCACGGGGTCGAGTTCGTCGCTTCCCGTCGGGAGCGTGCGCATCGTACGCAGCGGTGACAGGAAGTTCGGGAGGACGCTCGCCGTCATGCCCGCCGCGCCGATCCACAAGGTCGCCGTAGCGCCGAACACCGAGCCCGACGTCCCGCCCAGCAGTCCGCCCAGCGGGATTCCGCCCCAGGACACGAACCGGGCCGTCGCGCTCACCCGGCCCAGGAGCCGGTCCGGGGTGAGGGTCTGCTGGAAGCTCGACTGGGCGACGACGCGGACGACTCCGCCGAAGGAGAGCGAGGCGAGGCCGGCCGCCGCCACGCACACGCTCCAGCCCGGGTGGGCCAGCGGCATCAGGACGGTCAGCGGGCACGTCACGAGTGACGCGAGCCAGATGACCCGGCCCTGGCCGACCCACCGCGCGACCCGGGTCGCCGACAGCGCGCCCAGCAGCGCACCGCAGCCCATCCCCGACAGGACGAGGCCGATACCGGAGGAGTCGAGGCCCAACTCCCGTTCCAGGAAGACCAGAAGCATGGTCTGGTACATCACCAGGAACAGGTTGAAGATCGCGTCGCTCAGCATGATCGCCCGCAGGGCCGGGTACTTGAGGACGAACCTCAGGCCCTCCTTGATGTCGCGGCCCAGCCGGGACCGCTCGCTCGGCCCCGACTCCCGTTCCGGCGGGGCCTCTTGCTTACGGATGCCGAGCGCCAGCAGCCCCGACGTCGCCATCCCGGCCGCGCTCACCAACAGCGTCGCGGGCGCCCCCACCCAGCCGACCAGCGGTCCGGCGATCCCCGGCCCGCTGATGCTGGTCACCGAGCGGATCGCCGAGAGCTTCGCGTTCCCCTCGACGAGGTTGTCGCGCCCCACCAGATGCGGCAGGTAACTGACGTACGCCACATCGAAGAAGACCGTCAGCACCCCGTGGACCAACGCGACCGCGTACAGCCACCACACGGTCAGCAGCCCCGCCCACCACGCCACCGGCACCGTCACGAGGACCAGCGCCCGCGCGAGATCGGTGCTGATCATCACCGACCGTTTCCGCATCCGGTCCACCCACGCGCCCGCCGGCAGCCCGACCAGCAGCGAACCCGCCGTGGTCATCGCGGTCAGCAGCCCGACCTGGAACTCGTCCGCGTCCAGCGCCACGATGGCGACGAGCGGCAGGGCGAGGAAGATGATCCGGTCGCCCAACTGCCCGAGCGCGGTGGCGGCGAACAGCCGCCCGAAGTCCGGTTCGCGGAGGAGTCCGAGCCGCGGGGGTAAAGCCATACGGGGCACCTGCCGGGAGGTCGACGTCACGGATGATCACGTCAACCTAACCGAGAGGGTGGGGAGCGCGACCGACAGCGGCCGCGCTCCCCACCCTCCTTGCCTACCGAGTATTACGGCAGCGCATGCACATGCGCCCCCACCGAGTTAGACCACGAACTGCCCGCGGCCGCATCCCAGTTCGTCGACCATGTCATCGCGCCCCGCAGGTCGGGGTACGTCTTCGACGGCTTGAAGGTGCCGCAGTTGGTGCCGGCGGTGAGGCAGTCGAGGGCGTTGTTCACGATGGTGGGGGAGACGTAGCCGCTGCCGGCCGCGCTCGTGGAGGCCGGGAGGCCCAGGCCGACCTGGGACGGGGCGAGGCCGCCCTGGAGCTGGATGCAGGCCAGCGCCGTCAGGAAGTCGACCGTGCCCTGGCCGTAGACCTTGCCGTCGCAGCCGAGCATCGTGCCGCTGTTGTAGTACTGCATGTTGACGACCGTGAGGATGTCCTTGATGTTCAGGGCCGTCTGGAAGTACGCGTTCGACGTCGACTGCATGTCGATCGTCTGCGGGGCCATCGTGATGACGAGCGACGAGCCCGCCTTCGAGGAGAGGGACCTCAACGCCTGTGTCATGTAGGTCGCGTTGATGCCGTTCTCCAGGTCGATGTCGACGCCGTCGAAGCCGTACGTCTGCATCAGGGAGTAGACCGAGTTGGCGAAGTTCGTCGCGGACGTCGAGTCGCTCACCGAGATCGTGCCGTTCTGGCCGCCGATCGAGATGACGACCTTCTTGCCGGCCGCGTGCTTGGCCGCGATGTCCGCCTTGAACTGGTCGACCGTGTAGCCGCCGAGCCCGGCCGAGTCGAGCGTGAAGGAGACCGCGCCAGGCGTCGAGGTCGCGTCCGCGAAGGCGACCGCGATGATGTCGTACTGGGAGGAGACGGCCGAGAGCTTCTGGACGGTCGCGCCGTTGTTGAAGTTCTGCCAGTAGCCGGTCACCGCGTGCTTCGGCAGCCCCGTACCGCCGTTGCCGCCCGTCGCCGTCGTCGTGCCCGTCACCGCCGTCGACTTGCCCGACTCACCGGCCGAGTTGGTCGCCGTGACCTGGAAGGAGTACGCCGTGGAGGCCGCAAGTCCCGTGATGGTGGCGGACGTTCCCGTCACCGCCGTGATCTTCGTGCCGCTGCGGTAGACGTTGTAGCCCGTCGCTCCCGACACCGCGCTCCACGCGAGGGAGACCGAGGAAGAGGTCGTCGAGGAGACCGTCAGACCCGTCGGTGTCGCCGGGACCGTCGGGGCGGGGTCGCTGCCACCGCCGCCGTCGGGGCCGTAGACCGAGATGTCGTCCGCGTAGTACGCGGCCTGGCCGTACCAGCCGTGCGTGTACACCGAGACGGACGTGGTCGAGGCGCCCGTCGTGAACGTCGTCGAGAGTTGCTTCCACGACGCGGTGTCGGGGGTCCACGTCGACACGTCCGTCGTGCCCGTGCCCGTGACGCCCAGGTAGGAGTAGCCGCCCTGCACCCACGCGCTCAGCGTGTACGTCGAGTTGGGCTTCACCGCCACCGACTCGCTGCACTGGGCGTTGTCCTGGCCGGCCGGGGTGGCCTTCAGGGCCGCCGCGCCGCTGTGGACCGGGGACGAGACGGTCGTGCCGCTGCCCGCCGTACAGGTCCAGTTGGTCAGGCCCGACTCGAAGCCGGCGTTCTTGGCGTTGTTGATGTCGGCGGCGGACGCCTGGCCGGTGCCCGCGAAGGAGAGAGCGAGGGCGGCCATGGCGACCCCGGCCCACAGACGTCTTTTCCTGAGGACGGGCATGCCTGGTGCGCGGTCCACTGATGCCTCCGGTGGGGGAGTTTGGAGGGGATGTGACTGTGACTGTGCCGACGGTGGCCACCGCTGGGAGTCCCAGAGTTGGTCCAGACCAATCTGATGTCAAGAGGTCCAGACCAACTTCGCCAACGTCGGCCTCGGTGCTTCCGCCGCGATCAGATGCGCGACCTGCCCCGTTTTGGCATGTTGTGTGCGATGACAGTTGCCGCACAGCTACAGAAACGCTGTTCTCCGGTCACAGGGGCGTGGTTACAGTGCTGAGGTAGTCACGCAGTGAAGTCAACTCGGTGTGCCGGAGTAATGCCGGTGGGCCGACAGGCGTGAGACGGGGAGCTGCGCGTGCCAACTGCCATTGCCGTGACCAGCGCCGACATGGCGCTGCCGCCACAGGACGAACGGACCCTGCCCGCCGTCGTCCTGCGGGACCTCGATCAACGACCGCTGGACCAGGCGTTGTCGGAGATGCAGGCCCTGATCGACCAGCACGGGCATGTCGTCGTCGTGTCCTCGCAGGCCGTGTCCGAGGGTGTCGACCGACGGCTGCACACGATCCGGTCCATCCTGGAGACCGACCGGATCGCCCTGTTCCGTCCGAATCTGCCCCCGCTCGGACTCGCCGTCCTGGCCCGGCAGTTGAGGCAGCTGGCGTCCTGCGACCTCAGTCCCGGTGTGCTCGCCTCGGCGGGCCGGCTGCTCACGCACTACATCCACGCCGGCGCGCTCCTCGGCTCGGTCACCAAGCTGGACCGGGTCCCCGTCGGCCTCAAGCAGCACGCCAAGTCCTGGGTGCCCGGCAGTCAGTTCGCGGTGATCGCCCACCCCGAGCCGCAGTTGGTCCGGGTCGGCCCCGGAGTCACCCTGGAGGGGCCGGAGTTCGGCACCTGGATGCTGGTCGCCAAGGGGCAGCTGCAGTCCGACTGGATCGGCACCACCCTCGCCCCGGCGTGGAACGCGATGGGGCTGCGCGAGGCCACCCTGCCCGCCGAGTCGGTGACCTGGTGGGGTACGAACAAGCTGATCGAGTTCTGTACGTATCTGCCCGACCTGTCGGTGCTGTACCAACTGGTCACCTCTGTACGGCAGTCCGTGTGCCACTGGTGCGGCATCGACGTCATCGGCGACCGTTGTGTCTTCTGCTCCGCCACGCCGCCCGTTCACGAGAACCAAACGTCGAGCGGATAAGTCCTCAACTCACAGGACACGCTTACAGCACACGAATTCGCCAGACCTGGTTCGATCCGCTCATTTCCGCTCGACCGATATCCCCAATGAGGTTGTACGGTTCATGAACTCCCGTCAGCGCCGCGGCGTGATACTCCTGCTCCTGTCGGTGATCTGCGCCCTCGGCGCGTTCGCCGGCGTCCTCTCCGTCATCCGTGACGTGAAGTCCAAGGTCGGCCCCGAGGTCACGGCGTACCAGGTCAAGGACAACGTGGCGCCCTACACGGCCCTGACCGCCGCGCAGTTCAAGAAGATCGAGATGCCCAAGCGGTGGCTGTCGGACAACGCCGTGACCGATCTGCGGCAGATCGCGGGCAAGATCGCCGTGACCACGCTGCGCCAGGGCTCCCTGCTGCAGACCGACATGATCGTGGACCAGCCCGCCCTGCAGCCGGGGCAGCAGGAGGTCGCCATCATGATCGACGCGGCGACCGGCGTCGCCGGCAAGATCACACCGGGCTCGACGGTCAACGTGTACGCCACCTTCGCGGGCGCGAAAGAGGGCGACCCCGACCAGTCCAAGATCATCGTGACGAACGCGAAGGTCATCGACGTCGGCCACATCACCGCCCTCGACCCCGGCAGCAACAGCGACAAGAACCAGCAGACGTCCACCGACGGCGTGCCGATCACCTTCGCGCTCTCCACGCTCGACGCCCAACGGATCACCTACGCCGAGTCGTTCGCCGAGCGGGTGCGGCTCGCGCTGGTGGCACCCGGCACCGATACGACCGTCCCCGACAAGGACCGGACGTACGAACTCGCGAAGGACAAGTGAGAGGCCCGCATGCCCACCAGGATTCTTCCGGCGGTCGGAGACGCGGACGCCATCCGCGCCATCACGACCCTGCTCAGCCAGCTCCCGGACGCCGACCCGGTGGCCCCGGTGGCCGACTCGACGCAGCTCATCGACACCCTGGCCCGGCTCGCCGCCGAGTCCGTCGACGAGCTGCCCGAGGTCGTGGTGGTGCATGAACGCATCGGTCCCGTACCGGCGTTGGAGCTGGTCCGCGAGGTAGCGCTGCGCTTCCCCGCGGTCGGTGTCATCCTCGTCACCACCGACGCCAGCCCCGGCCTCTTCCAGGCCGCCATGGACTCCGGTGCCCGCGGCCTCATCGCCCTCCCGCTGAGCTACGAGGAGTTGGCCAACCGCGTCCAGGCCGTCGCCGCCTGGTCCGTGGGCGTACGGCGTCATCTGGGCCACGGCGGCGACGTGTTCACCGGTGTCGGCGGGACCGTCGTCACGGTCAGCGGCGCCAAGGGCGGGGTCGGCGCCACCCTCGCCGCGATCCAACTCGCCCTCGCCGCCCAGGCGTCGGGCCGTACCGTCGCCCTCGTCGACATGGACCTCCAGACCGGCGACATCGCCTCCTACCTGGACGTCCAGTTCCGCCGCTCGGTCGTCGACCTCGCCGCGATCACCGACATCTCGCCGCGCGTCCTGGCCGACGCCGTGTTCCGGCACGACACGGGGATCGCGCTGCTGCTCGCCCCCGGCGAGGGCGAACGCGGCGAGGAGGTCACCGACCGGGCCGCCCGCCAGATCGTCAGCGCCCTGCGCTCCCGCTACGAGGTCGTCGTCATCGACTGCGGGGCCCAGATGAGCGGCGCGAGCGCGGCCGCCGTCGAAATGGCCGACACGGCAGTGCTGTTCACCACCCCGGACGTGGTCGCCGTACGCGCCGCGAAGCGCACCGTACGGATGTGGGACCGGCTGCAGATCCGCAAGGCCGAGGAGACGACCATCGTCGTCAACCGCTACACGCGCGGCACCGAGATCCAGCCGGCGCTCATCCAGCGCATCACCGGCACGACGGTCGCCGCCACCGCGATCCCCGCCAACTTCAAGGAACTCCAGGGCGCGGTGGACGCGGGCCGGCTGCACGAACTCGACAACAAGAGCGTGGTGAAACAGGCCCTTTGGGGTCTCGCGGGCGAACTGGGACTGGTCAAGGTCCCCGAAGTCGCCCAGAAGAGCGGGCGGTCGCGGGGCGGCGGGGATCGCGGCTCGGTGAGCTTCCGGCGCCGGAGAGAGTGAGGGGGATGCGTATGTCTTCGATGCCTGCCGTGCTTTCGGCGGCTTCGCGTGAGCGGGACAGGGGCCGGGACCGGGGCCAGACCACCATCGAGTTCCTCGGCATGACCCCGCTGATCATTCTGACGCTGGTGCTGATGTGGCAGTTCGTGCTGGTGGGGTACACCTTCACGCTCGCGGGGAATGCTGCGGACGAGGCGGTGCGCGCGGGGACGGCCGCCGCCCCGGGGGACCGGGAGGCCGCCTGCGAACAGGCGGGCCTCGACAAGCTGGACGGCGCGTGGAAGGGGGACGCCACGGTGACCTGCGGAGGCACGGGTTTCGTCACCGCCGACGTCACCCTCAAGGTGCCCGTCCTCTTCCCGGGCGCGATCGGGTTCCCCTTTGAGGTGCACGGCCACGCGGGCGCCGTAGAGGAGGCGAAGGACTGACATGTTCCACGGCCTCCGAGCGCGCGACCGCGGTCAAGTCGCCATCGAATACCTCGGGTTCATCCCGGTCCTGATCCTCGTCACGCTGGCGGCGGTGCAGCTCGGGCTGGTCGCGTACACCGCGGAGCAGGCGGGGACGGCGGCCCGGGCGGGGGCGCGCAGTGCCTCGCTGCGGCAGGGGGCCCAGCCGGCGTGCAGCGAGGCCGTCAGCGACTGGCTCTCGGTCAGCTGCCCGGAATCGTTCGGCGGCGACACGGTCTCGGTCACCGCCACCATCCACATCCCCTCGGTCATCCCCGGTTACGACGGCTTCGGGAACGCCAGCAAGACCGCCACCATGCCGCTCGACCACTGAACGCGGAGCAAGGAGCACAGCACTCATGGGTCTGCGGGAACGCGTCAACCATCCCGAGGAGAACGGCCATCGGGGCGAGGACGGCCACATGGTCGCCTCGTACCGCGCCAAGCTCCTGGAGGAGATCGACCTCGCGGAGATGAGCGCGCTGGCCGCCGCCGAGCGACGGGCCCGGCTTGAGCGGGTGCTCGGGCACATCATCAGCCGTGAGGGACCGGTCCTCTCGACCGTCGAGCGCTCGCAGTTGATCCGCCGGGTCGTCGACGAGGCACTCGGCCTCGGCATACTCGAACCGCTCCTCGAGGACGCGTCGATCACCGAGATCATGGTGAACGGCCCGGACGCGATCTTCGTCGAACGGGGCGGCCGCGTCGAGCAGTTGCCGCTCCGCTTCCCCTCGCACGACCAGCTGATGCAGACCATCGAGCGGATCGTGTCGACGGTCAACCGCCGCGTGGACGAGTCGAATCCGATGGTCGACGCGCGACTGCCGTCCGGCGAGCGCGTCAACGTGATCATCCCGCCGCTGTCGTTGACCGGCGCCACGCTCACCATCCGCCGCTTCCCGCGCTCCTTCACGCTCCAGGAGATGGTCGGCTTCGGCTCGCTGGACGAGCACATGCTGTATCTCCTGGCGGGCCTGGTGCACGCGAAGTTCAACATCATCGTGTCGGGCGCCACCGGCACCGGGAAGACGACCCTCCTCAACGCGCTCTCCGGCCTCATCCCGGAGACCGAGCGCATCATCACCATCGAGGACTCCGCCGAACTCCAGCTCCAGCAGTCGCACGTGATCCGCCTGGAGGCCCGCCCGCCGAACGTCGAGGGCAAGGGCCAGGTCACGATCCGCGACCTCGTCCGCAACTCCCTCCGTATGCGCCCCGACCGGATCGTCGTAGGAGAGGTCCGCGGCGGCGAGTCCCTCGACATGCTCCAGGCGATGTCCACGGGCCACGACGGCTCCCTGGCCACCGTCCACGCCAACAGCGCCGAGGACGCGCTGATGCGCCTGAAGACGCTGGCGTCCATGTCCGAGGTGGAGATCCCCTTCGAGGCGCTGCACGACCAGATCAACAGCGCCATCGACGTCATCATCCAGCTCACCCGCTTCGCCGACGGCGCCCGCCGCATCACCGAGATCGCCCTCCTCGACAGCCACGGCAGCGAGCCGTACCGGCTGGCGACGGTGGCCCGCTTCAGCCCGCAGCCCATCTCCGCCGACGGCCGGGTCTACGGCACCTTCGAGTACTTCCCGCTCTCCCGCCGCACCGCCGACCGGCTCTACATGGCGAGCCAGCCCCTGCCGCAGGCCTTCGGCGTCGCCCACACCACGGAACAGCTCGCCCTCAGAGAAGCCAGTAGGTAGGGACCGACCCCATGGATCTCCAGACGATCGTCACGCTCACCACCGGCGTCACCCTGCTGACCTGTGTCCTGGGCGTCGCCGGCGTGCACGCCTACGCCACGGGCAAGGCGCAGCGCGCGGCCCTGGTCGACCGGCTGTCGTCGACCGGCCAGATCCAGGTGGGCCGCGTCCGCCGCTTCCGCGACCTGGACCGCAGACTGCGCCGTACGAGGCTCGGCAGGCAGCTCGAACTCCGCCTCGCGGCAACGGGGTTGGACATGACGCCGGGCGAGTTCTTCGTCTACATGCTGGCCACGGTGGCGGCCCTCTGGCTGATCGGACAGGCCTCGCTCGCCCCCTTCTTCGGGCCGATAGCAGGCCTGTTGGGCATCGGGGTGGCGATCCAGTTCCTCAACTGGCAGCGCCAGAAGCGCATCGAGAAGTTCATCAACCAACTCCCCGAACTGGCCCGCATCATGGCCAACGCCACCCACGCCGGCCTCGCGCTGCGCACCGCGATCAGCATGGCGGCGGAGGAGCTGGAGGCACCGGCCGGTGAGGAACTCGCCAAGGTGGCCAACCAGTTGGCGGTGGGCGCCTCGATGGACGACGCGCTGAGCGAGCTCGCGGACCGCCTCCCGTCCCGCGAACTAGTCGTCCTGGTAACGACGTTGGTGCTCTCCAACCGGGCCGGCGGCCAGGTGGTCAGCGCCCTGCGCAACCTCACGGAGACCCTGGAGGAACGCAAGGAGACCCGCCGCGAGGTCCGCACCCAGCTCTCCCAGGTCAACATGACGTCGTACGCCGTTCCGGTGATGGGCGTGGGCGCCCTCTTCCTGATGAACGGCGTCAAACCCGGCGCCCTGGACCGGATGACGGGCTCCCCGATCGGCCAGGCCTGCGTGATCATCGCCTTCGGGCTGTACGCGGTCGGCTTCATCCTCATCCGCCGCCTGTCCCGCATCGACGTCTGAGGGGAGGAGAGCAGACATGACGGCACTCGTCCTCGCCCTGGTCATGGGCCTCAGCGTGTGGGGCGCCTTCGCGGGCATCCGCATGTACCGCGCCGACGCGAAACTCCCCACCGACCTCGTCCTCGCCCTGGAGGTCGGCTCGACCCGCACCGGCGCGGTCGACTCCCTCATCGACCGCATGGGCATGCGCTACGCCCCGATGGTCCTGCGCCTGATGGGCCCGAAGCTGGTCGCCAAGTACCGCCGCAAGATAGACCTCGCGGGCAACCCCGGCGGCCTGACCATCGACCGCTACGCGGCCCGCCGGGCGGTCTACGGCTTCCTCGGCGGCTTCGGCGGCCTGCTGATGCTGCTGGAGGGGCACTACATAGTCGCCGTCATCCTGTTCGCCTTCGGCGCGTTCTGGACGGAGGTCGGCATCTGGTCGGCGATCCGCATCCGCAAGGACGTCATCGAACGGACCCTGCCGGACTTCCTGGACGTGCTCGCGGTGGTGGTGAGCGCGGGCCTGGGCTTCCGCCAGGCGCTCGACCGGGTGGCGTCGAAGTACGAGGGCCCGTGGGCGGACGAACTCCGCATCACGCTGAGGCAGATGGACCTCGGCATGAGCCGCCGCGCCGCCTTCACGGAACTCCGGCGACGCAACGACAGCGAGCAAGTCGCCATGTTCGTCACGGCGTTGCAGCAGGGGGAGGAGCTGGGCGCCCCGATCGTCGACACGTTGGTCTCGCTGGCCAAGGACATGCGCCGCACGGACGCGCAGAACGCCCGTCGTAAGGCGGCCCGCGCGGTCCCCAAGGCCACCATGATGATCACCACGTTCATGGTCCCGGCCACGATGCTGCTCCTCGGCGCGGGCCTTCTCCTGGGCTCCGGCACGGACTTCAGCACGATCACCGGCAAGTAGGAACGGACGGGGGCGACTTGAACGATGGCGACGACGGACGAACGTGACCGTACGGGACTGCTGCGACGCCGCCCCAAGCCACCGGAGATCACGACACCGCCGGCCGGGACGGTGCTGCCGGACCACGTGCGGTCGGGGGCGACGGACATACCGGTCACGTCGGTCACCCCGGCGCTGCCCGAGGGCTGGGTACCGGCGGGGGGCTGGCTTCCGGGGGTACCGAGGCCACCGGCACAGCCGGGGGTGGAACGGCTGGCCGCCGACGGTGAGGGCGCCCCACAGGGGCCACCCGCACCTGACGACGAAGGCGAAACGGGTGGTGCGGGTGGGAGTCAAATCCCGGCCGAAGGCCGGGAAGTCGCCCTCCCCATCCAGATCAGCGCACTCCAAGCAATGTGCAGGCAGGTCTTCGGCTTCCGCCTGGCGATGATCGCCCTGGCAGCTCCCTCCGCCCTCGTGAACGCCAACCCCGGCGTAGCCACTCGCCTCGTGGGCGCAGCCGTAGTAGTCACGTTCATGGCGTCCTACGTCCTGTTCCGCGACTGGGAACGCTTCGGCCCCCTACTCCTACGCCACCCCTCCCTCCTGGCCGTGGACACCCTCTTCGGCTCCCTGCTCCTGATCTCGGCAGGGCCAACCAGCACGCTCGCCTACGTCAGCGTCTGCACCCCCCTCCTCGCCGGCATCGTCTACGGCTGGCGGGGCGCCGGCTGCTTCGCCGGCCTCCAGGCGGTGATCCTGGTGCTCGCGCAGACCGCCGCGGCGGACGCCCACAGGGCCGTGGCGCAGGCCTTCCTGCTCCCCGGCCTGTGCGTGATCGCCGGCGCGATGGGAGTGACCCTGCGCAACCTGATGCTCCGCTTCGGCGAAGCGACGACCGCGTTGACGACGGTCCAGGCGCGTCTCGCCGTAACGGAGGCGGTAGGAGCCGAACGAGCGCGCTTGGCAAGGGAGTTGCACGACTCGGTGGCGAAGACCCTGCACGGTGTCGCCCTCGCGGCGGACGGCCTGGCGGGCTCGGCGGGCGCGGACCACATGAACCCGACCCTGATCCGGCAGCAGGCGGAGCTGGTGGCCCGCTCGGCCCGCAGGGCGGCCGCGGAATCCCGCGAACTCCTGGCGGACCTGCGGCGGGAGTCCAACCCGGAGGAGGGCACGGACGTACTCGTGGAACTGGCCGCCCGCACAAGGGACTTCAGCGCCAGGACCGGCCTGCCCACGACCTACCGCCCGACCGGCGACCACGGCGTACCGCCGGTCCCGCCCGCCGTGGCACGCCAACTCCTCACCATCGCGACGGAGGCGATGGAGAACGCCCACCGCCACGCGACCCCCACCAAGGTCGACGTGGAGGCCGGGGTCCACGACAGCCTCCTGCGCATCAGCGTCTACGACGACGGCCGCGGCCTCCCCGCGGGCACGACCCTTGAACAGCTGCGCAGGGCAGGCCACTTCGGCCTGGTCGGCATGGTCGAACGGGCCGCGTCGGTCGGAGCCCGCATCCGCATCGGCCGAGGCGGCCACGACACGGGCACGGAGGTCCGCCTGGAACTCCCATTGGGAGCCCTGACGACCTGACGACGTAAACCCATCCCCCCACCCGTACAGACGACTTGAGAGACCCGAGAGGAGGCAGCCATGCCGGACCAGACGACGCCCCACCCCGGCGCTCCCCAGCCGCCGCCGAACCCGTTCGCCAACTTCCCGCAACCGGCCCCGACTTCAGCTCTCCGGGTCGTCGTGGCCGACGACAACCCGGTGGTCCGGGCGGGCCTGACGGCCCTGTTGTCGGGCCGCGCGGACATCACGGTCGTAGCGGAGGCGGCGGACGGCCGGGAGGCGTACGAGGCGGCCCACTTCCACCGCCCCGACGTGGTCCTGCTGGACGTCCGGATGCCGGGCGTGGACGGCCTCTCGGCGCTGCCGTACCTGGTGCGGATCGCGCCGGTCGTGATGCTCACGTACAGCAGGGAGTCGGAGATCGTCCAGGAGGCGCTGCGGCGCGGGGCGGGCGGTTATCTGGTCCACGGCGAGTTCACGGCGGACGAACTGGTCGCCGCCGTAAGGGACATCAGGCAGGGCAGGGCCCATTTCACGCCATCGGCGGCGGGGGCGTTGCTGGCGCAGCTGCGACAGGAGCGGACAGGCCCCTCCCTGCCCGAGGGGCTGGGCTCATACGACTCTCAACTAGGTGCTGCTGCAAATGGAATAATGCCTTCGGTGCCCCATCTCCAGCCGAATTCGCCACATGGCCTTTCGCAATTGCAACCATCTGTGAGACAGTCATCCTCGGACAGGTCACGGTTCCAACTGAGCGCGAGGGAGGCGGAGATCATGGACCACATCGCGTCCGGCATGACCAACCAGCAGATCGCCGCCACCTGCTTCATCTCCGAGAAGACCGTCAAGAACCACATCAACCGCATCTTCGCCAAGCTCCACAGCACGAGTCGTTCCGAGGCCGCGGCCAAGTGGCTTGGTACGGCGCCGGGTTCGGCCCGAGGGCTGGGGTGAGCCGTGATGTCGCGACGGGGGACCCGACTGAACTCCATTTGGGCCCGATTTTGGGCCCAGGGGCCCTCTGGCGTACCCGTAGTTCGGGCATACCGTTCTCATGTCGAAAGCGGCACCGGCGACGAGGAAGCCGGTAACGCGTCACTCGGAGGGGAACACCATGAGCGACCTGATGCTGAAGACCGCCGTTGCGACCAAGGCGCGCGTGAACGGCTGGAAGAACACGACCGTCGAGGCCCTTCAGCGCCGTGCCGGCGACAAGGGGCAGACCGCGGTGGAGTACCTGGGCATCATCGCGGTGGTGGTGGCGATCGTGCTGGCGATCACGGGTACGTCCATCGGGCAGTCGATCCTCGACGCGATCAACAACAAGATCTCCGAGGTGACCGGCGGCTGATGCGGCCGCGTAGGTACAGCGACGCAGGGCAGGCCTTCCCCATCTACATCACGGTGGTGGCGGGTCTGCTCTTCCTCGCGTTCGCCTACGTCGCGGTCGGCCAGGCCGCGGTGAACCGGAGTGGCGCCCAGACGGCCGCCGACGCGGCGGCGCTCGCGGCGGCCCAGGACACCCGGGACCAACTTGCAGGCGTGTGGAAGCTGGACGTACTCGACCCGACCAAGTGGCAGGACATCTTCGACGGCATCGCGGAGGGGCTCACCCCCTCGTGCGGGCGTGCCGACGAACTCGCGGGGCAGAACGACGCCGGTGTGGACAGCTGCACACAGACAGGCCCCCTGAGCTTCACGGTCGCGGTCAAGACCGACAAGCCGGTCGGAGATTCGATCGTCCCCGGCACGGAGGACAAGTACTCGACAGCTCACGCCACCGCCGAGATCGAGCCGCTCTGCACGTTCCAACTCCCCGGCGAGGACGCCGGGGACAACGTGCTGCCGAAGCTCACCTGCAAGGACGGCAAGGACTGGGATCTGGACCCGCTCCATGTCACCGATCTGGATCTACCGGGACCCGAGGACCTCTTCGACGTCCACCTGGCCGACTGACAAGCGAACGACGAGTGATGAGGGAAGCAGAGTCATGAGCATTCGGTTCACTTCGACGGCCCGCAGGGGGATGGTCGCCATGGCTGTCGCGGCCGGTCTGGCCCTCGGCGTGGCCGGCTGCGGTAGTGGTGGCGACGACAACAAGAAGCCGGACACCCCGGCGTCGGCCTCCAAGAGCAGTGGATCCGATCCGAGCGCTCAGGAGGGCCAGTCGGACGCGCCCTTGGCCGAGGTGAAGGGCTCGAACGGCCTGATCCTGGACATCACTTCGGCCACACGGGACTCCGGCGGCTTCGTCACGGTGAACGGCAGCCTGAGGAACGACGCGGACAAAAGCGTCGTGGTCCCGGCCGCGTTGAGCGGCAACGAGACCGAGGTCATCAGGAACGGTCCGTCGCTCGGCGGCGCCACGCTCGTGGACTCGAAGGGCAAGAAGCGCTACTACGTACTGCGCGACACGGACGGCCGCCCGCTGACGACGACCGGCTTCACGACGATCAAGTCGGGCGACGAGCTGTCCGTCTTCATGCAGTTCCCGGCACCGCCGACGACCACGACCGAGGTCTCCTTCGAGCTGCCGACGTTCGCCGTCGCCACGATCAAGATCTCCGGATGAGGCGGCCGTGACCACCACTCCCCGTCTCGCCCTGGTCGTGACCGCCGCCACGATCATGGTCGCCGCGAACATCGTCGGCGCGGTGGCCGCGCACGCCGACGACACCCCGAGCCCGAGCGTCCCCCCGGGCACCGAGGCCTCGGCCTCCGCCCCGGTGCAGGTCGACCCGAACGACCCGGACCTGAAGCTCCCCGAGGGCGCGACGCTCGCCGCCCCCAAGGTCCTGGACATCAAGTCGGTCGTGGAGGACCAGGGCGGTGAGGAGCGCCGTGAGGACACCAACTCGGACGTGACCTTCGCCCTCCAGGCCGAGGTCCTCTTCAGCAAGGACAGTTCCAAGCTGAGCGCCGAGGCGAAGTCCCGTATCGACGCGATCGCCGAGGAGATCAAGAAGCAGAACGCGTCGACGGTCCGCGTCTTCGGCTTCACCGACAACCTCGGCTCGTCCGCGCACGGCGACATCCTGTCCAAGCAGCGCGCCGACGCCGTGCAGGCGGTCCTGGACTCGGACCTGAACAACCCGAACATCACCTTCGAGGTCCGCGGCTACGGCGAGCAGTACCCGATCGCCGACAACTCCACGGAGGCCGGCCGCAAGAAGAACCGCAGGGTCGAGGTGACCTTCCCGCGCACGGAGAGCTGAGGCCCATCCGGCACTTGGGCACCGATTTGGGCCCACGGGCCCATCTCGGGCACCCGCCCCGTCCCTAACCTCTGGAACCTCTGCAAGGTCTTGTCGCGCTGGGAGCGACGTCGGGGGACGGGGGAGACACCATGGCCTCGATCGGAGGAGTGCCGGAAGTGCCGGGCGGGCAAGGTGAGTTGAGCGGGCGTCGGGACATGCCCGTGCCGCTCGCCACCGCGCTGGTGTTGGTGCACGTACTCTTCGCCGTCACTCTCGTCGGCGGGTTCGGGCTGCTGATGACCGCCGGGGCGTACGACGCCCTCGACGGACAGGTGATCGCCCTCGTCGCGTACGCCGCCGCACCCGGTGTCCTCGGCTGGTGGCTCGCCCGGCGGAGCTGGGAGGGCGGGGACCGCGTCCGGCGCGGACTCGTCGCCGTACAGGGCTGGTTGGTCCTCGGCGGGGTCGTCAACCTCGTCTCCGGGTCCGCCCGCGGGGGACTGCAGCTGCTCCTCCCGATCCTGATCCTCTTCTTCCTGTCCCGCCCCGAAAGCCGTCAGTGGTACGGGCTGGCCGAACTGGACCGCGCGGAGCGCCGGCCGTTCTCCCTGTCCCGGCTGATCCGTTGGCGCCGGGACGAGGGGCAGACGGCGGTCGAGTACGCCGGGTTCATCGCCATCGTCGCCGCGATCATCACCGCGCTGCTGGTCAGCGGCCTCGGCACGCAGATCTTCGGCGGCATCCAGTCGGAGGTCTGCAAGGTCACCGGCCTGGCCTGCCCCGCTTCGACGGGCAGCGACACGGACACAACCGCCGGTGACAACAACGCCGACGGCAACGGCGGAACCACAAACGGCGGAACCACAAACGGCGGGACCACAAGCGGCGGGACCACGAACGGCGGAACCAACGGCGGCACCGGCAACGGCTCCACCGACACGAGCACCACCACCGGCACCACCGACGACCAGAAGCCCGCCCCCGCCCCCGCCGACGACAAGAAGGACGACAACAAAGACGACGACGGCTGCTTCTCCGGCATCGGCGCCTTCTTCGGCTGCGCCGGCAACCAGGTCAAGCAAGTAGGCCAAGGCCTCTTCGTCGACGGCGTCTGGGGCGACCTCACCGGCATATACGACATGGTCCGGCACCCGTGGGACACCCTGAAAGGCATCGGCGACTACGGCAAACAGCTCGGCCACGACTGGTCGGAGAACTCCAAGGACGCCGGCAAGAAGTGGTCCGACGGCGACTACGGCGGCGCCCTGTGGGACTGGGCCGGCGCGTCCGTGAAGACCGGCGGCACGGTCCTCTACGACGTGTTCATCGGCGACGACGTGGCCAAGGACTGGAACAACGGCGACAAGACCCGCGCCGTCAGCCACGTCCTCTGGAACGTCGGTTCCCTCTTCATCCCGGGCTACGACGGCGCCAAGGTCGTCGAGAAGCTCGGCGACCTCGGCAAGATCGGCAAGCTGGGGAAGCTCGGCGAACTCGCGGAGAAGGCGGCCAAGGCCGCGGAGGACGCGAAGAAGGCGGCCAAGGCCGGTGACGTCGAGGCCGCCGACAAGGCCGCCAAGGAAGCCGACGACGCCGCCGAGGAAGCGGAGAAGAAGGCCGAGAAGACCGGCTGCACGATCGGCGCGCCCAGCCGCCGTATCCCGTACGACGGCAATGGCCCCGATACGCCCGGCACCCTCACCGGTGCTCCCGGCACGGGCTCCACGGTGCTGGCCGCCGGCGGCTCCCCGTACGTCGTCCTCGCCGAGGACGGTTGCGACGAGGACGCCAAGAAGGAGGCGGAGGACGCCCGCAAGCAGGCGGACGACGCCGACGCGGCCGCCCGCGCCGCCGATCTGCAGCATGCCGCGGACGAGGTGAAGAAGGTCATCGCGGATGCCAGGGACAAGCAGAAGACGCCCAGGAACGAGCGGTTCCAGCTGGACGAGAAGAAGATCGACGACCTCGTGGCCAAGGCCAAGGACAAGCCGGACCTGAGCAAGGGGGAGATCGGGAAGACCGAGTTGACCCAGTCCCTCAAGGACCTCGCGGACACGCTGAAGAACAGCGGCATCGACAGTCAGAGCCGCGGTTCGCTGGGCGGCCCTGTGCTCAGAGCGGGAAACCGCTATCAACTGGCCGAGGCCATGGCCGAGGTCAGGGCGGCGGGGCGAGCGGTGGACGAAGCCGCCGAGGGCACCAAGGTCTACGCCGGGGTCGGGAAGACGGGCCGCAAGACGGTGGATCTGGGAGACGGAACCACCGCTGATGTAAGTGCCATAGACGACGCCGACATTGTGTACAAGGGCAAGGACGGCAACATCCACGTCGTGGAGGTCAAGAACACGGGGCAAGCGGCGACGCAGGCCTCCATGCCCGCCCAGGCCGGGAACCTGGCCAAGTGGCAGAAGGCCGCCCCCGGCCGCAAGGCCCGCTACGAGATCGAGACGCAGGACGGCTGGGACAAGGTGTTCGACGGTTTCCAGAAGGACAAGAAGACCGGAAAGGTCCCGAACGGCACTCCCGCGCAGACTCTCGCCGAGAACGGCCTCGACCTCCGCGTCGCCGGCCAGGACATCTCGTCGCAGCAGCTCAAGGCGATGAACGACGCATGGAGCAAGAAGACTCCGGCCGAGCGGCAGGCGGCACGGGACTCGGGCAAGATGAAGGACCCGAAGACCGCCATGCAGTATCTCGGTGTTTCCTGACGTGGAGCGGACGAGCGGACGATCAGAGGAACGGAGCGGCCGGACAGTGACCGTGCATCACCTGCTGCCCGCGGACATGCGGCGGCTCCCCTCACCGTGGAACGACCTGACCTCGGAACGGGCGTCGGCACTGGAGGAACTGCCGCATACGGAGACGACCGAGCGAGCCGCCCTCGATGCACTCGCGGCCGCGCTCTCGGGCCCGCCGGAGTCACCGGTGCCGCGCGTCTGGAGCGACGAGTCCTGGGAACTCTTCGACCGGATCCGTCACGAGGCCGGGTACCGGCTGGCCCACGTCATGCCGACGGCCGACCGGTTCACCCGCGAGGGCGTCGCCGAGGTACTGCGGGAGTGGGCGGACACAGCGCGACCGCCGGTGCCTGCCTGGTGGCTGGACGATCAACTGGACCTGATCGTCGGGGTGTTGACCGACCAGGCGCTCGCGGGCTGGGCCCATGACGTGCTGCGCTGGCTCCAGCAGGAGCCGTACGACGAAGCAGGTGTCGCGGCGGCAGCCGAGCGCTGCGTCGAGAACGGGCTCGCCTCCCGCGACGCGGTGAACCTGCTGCATGCCCTCGGCACACCCCACGGCGAGCAGGCCCTGCTGCGCCTCGTACGGAACGACAGAGCTGAGGACAGCCGCTCACAGGCGCGGGACGCCCTGGTGTGGCTGCGCCGCCCCGGCTACGAAGCCCGTGCGCAGCGACCGGCGCGGGGAGAGCACCCCCTGCTTCCCCCCGCCGTACGGGAACTCCCCTACAGCTGGGGCGCCGGTTTCCAATGGCCGGTGGAACTGCCCGAGAGCGAGGAGAACATCTCCCGGGCGAGGGCGATCCTGGAGGCCTGCGCTCCGTCCGAGCCCGTGTCCGAACCGGTCCCCGCCCCCTCCTGGCACGGCGACGAGGACGAGGAACCGCCCGCCTGGCTCGAAGTCCGTCAGATCATGCGGGAGTTGATGCCGTACGCCCGCCTGGTCACCGAGGAGCGGATGGCCGACGCGACCCGCGAGTGCGCGCTGCTCAACATCCCCGGCGTACCCAGGGACCCGGACAGCGAGGAGGCCGCGCGCTTCACCCGCCGCTGGGTGACCTGGATCAGCGGCTGGATCGCCGGCGAGGTCTTCACCTGGCTCGGCATGTACGTCGACGACGACACCCTCGTCACCCCGTGGGCGATGGAACTCGCCGAGCGGTACGCCCGGTTCGGGTTCGTCCCCGACCGGGCCGTCGCGATGCTGAACTGGCACGACACCGTATCCCGCAGCCGGGAGGCCCTCACCCGGCTGGCGGTTGAGGGAAGACTGCCGTCGTGACCCCGCCGGCTGTTCCTCGGCCCGGGCGGCGCGGATGACGTTGCTGCTCGCGAACCTCTTCGTCGTGGCGGACCGGAGCCCCGCCCAACTCCGGCACGCCCTGGCCGACTTGCTGGACCTGCCCGACGACGCGGTCGACGTGGCGCACCAGGACGAGGACCAGGAAGGCCGTGACTGGGAGGCCCCGGTGCTCTGCACCTACTGCCCGCTTCCGCCGGGCGACCTGGCGCTCTCCCTCGACATCGGCGTCACCGAATCCGCCGCCGGCGACCTCACGGAGGCGGACCTCGCCCGCGGTGTCGCGGCCAGGGTGGCGAGCTCGGTCCTCCATCCCGCGGAGTCCTACCCGCCGAGCGCGTACTGGGCGGCGGTCCCCGACGGACGCGTGGTCAGGTGCAGCATCGAGCCGATCGAGACGGGGTACGGCGCGGACGCGGCCCTCTACCCGTATCGGGTGTACGGGGTGGCGGAACAGGTGCCGGACCTGCCCCTTCCCCCTACTCCGTCTCCACCGACACGAGACCCCCCGCCTCCACCCCCCACCCCGCCATGACCCCCGCCCCCGCCTCCAGCACATGCCGGGACCGGAACCGCGGCAGTCCCAGCCGCCCCGGCCTCATCGTGTGGACGGCGATGACCTTCAAGTGCCGGTCCAGGTAAGCCACATCGATCGGGAAGCGCATCCGGAACGTGTGCACGCTGCTCGCCGGCGAGAGCAGCATCGCCCCGTCGATCGCGTCCCGGCCGAGCAGCCCCTTCGTACGCGCCCGGTACGAGGTCGCCAGCTCCAGCGGGACGGTGACCGCCCCCGCGGCCCCGTGCACGATCAGCTTCCCGCGCCCGTCACTCCAGCGTCGTCCCATGCCAGGTCACCTTCCTGTGCCACTTCGGAACCGGTGTGAACCGAGTCAACCGACCGTATCCACACGGGAGTAGGCCCCACATGGGCCCACGGACCCATGCCCCGACCGCCGCCCACTCGATATCGTCCCCGCGTGCGCCTGATTCTGATCGTCGTGGGTGCCCTGTGGGGCGCGTGGTCGGGCCTCCTGCTGCCCCGCGCCGCCCACCGCCTCTCCGTGGACCCCGAGGAACCCTGGAAGGGACAGTGCCCCGACGGCCACCCGATCACGGGCCCGTTCGACGGCTGGCTGGGCCGGGCCCGCTGCACCACCGACACCACCAGCGCGCACTGCGGCCCCTACGGCCCCCGCACCCCCGCCGTATCCACCGCGACCGCCCTCGTCTGCGCGGCCCTCGCCGCCGCCACCGGCCCCCGCCCCGAACTCGTCGTCTGGCTGCTCACCGCCCCCGTCGCCGTCCTGCTCGCGCTGGTCGACCTCCGGGTCCACCGCCTCCCCGACGTCCTCACCCTCCCGCTCGCCGCGGCCACCCTCGCCCTCCTCGGCATCGCGGCCGCGCTCCCCGCCGACGCCGGTTCCTGGCCCACCGCCCTCTACGGCGGTCTCGCCCTCGGGGCCACCTATGAGGTCCTGTACCTGATCAACCCCTCCGGCATGGGCTTCGGCGATGTGAAACTCGCCCTCGGCCTCGGCACCGCCCTCGGCTGGTACGGCTGGCCGGTGCTCGTCACGGGCGCCTTCGCGGGGGTGCTGTACGGCGCGGTCTACGGCCTCGGCATGGTCGCCCTGCGCCGGGCCGGCCGTAAGACGGCGATCCCGTTGGGGCCGTTCATGCTCGGGGGGGCGTTCACCGGGTTGGTGCTGGGGGCGTTCGCGGTCGCGTGAGACGGTGGTGGACCCGGCGCCGAGCGGGGCCGGCCACGAACGAGGCGGTGCACCCATGCGGAAGATCAGCCTGATGATGTCCGTGTCCCTCGACGGCTACATGGAGGGCCCCGGCCACGACATCGACTGGCACAGGGTCGACGAGGAACTCCACCAGCACATGAACGACACCCTCAAACACATGGGGGCCTTCGTCGACGGCCGTGTCACCCACGAACTGATGGTGGACTACTGGCCCACCGCCGACGCGGATCCCGAAGCCCCCGCCGTCATCGCCGAGTTCGCCCGCATCTGGCGGGACATGCCGAAGATCGTGTACTCGCGGACCCTGCCCAGCGGCCCCGCCGACTGGAACACGACCGTCGTGCCCGAGGTCGTCCCCGAGGAGGTGCTGGCCCTCAAGGAACAGCCCGGCGGCGACCTGGGCCTCGGCGGCGCCGACCTCGCCGCGACCTTCCTCCGCCTCGGCCTCGTCGACGAGATCAAGGTGTACGTCAACCCGATCCTCCTCGGCCGCGGCACACCGATGTTCCCCGTCTCCGACACCCGCACCCCGCTCCGTCTCACCGAGTCCCGCACCTTCGGCAACGGGGTCGTCCTCCTGCGCTACGAGCGCGCCGACCTCAACTCCAGCCCCTCGTAAAGCTGTTGTCCACGGCACTCTCCCCAGGTAGGAAGAAACCATGACCGACCTCGGCGCTGTATTCCGTCCCCAACTGCCTCCCGAGCGACTGCGGGCGGTGGTGCGACTCGCCGACGCCTCGGGGCTCGAGGAGCTCTGGCTGTGGGAGGACTGTTTCCGGGAGGGCGGGATCTCGGCCGCCGCTGCCGCGCTCGCGTGGAGCGAGCAACTGCGCGTCGGCGTCGGCCTGTTGCCGGTGCCGTTGCGGAACGTCGCCATCACCGCGATGGAGGTCGCCACGCTGGACCGGCTCTTCCCGGGCCGCGCGATCGTCGGCGTCGGGCACGGCGTGCAGGACTGGATGGGACAGGTCGGTGCCCGCGTCGAGTCCCCGGTGACCCTGCTGCGCGAGCATCTCGACGCGCTGCGCGCCCTGGTGCGCGGGGAGCGCCTCACGACCGACGGGCGGTACGTCAAGCTCGACGACGTCGCCCTCGACTGGCCGCCGGCCGGTCCCGTCGAGATCCTCGCCGGTGCCACAGGACCGCGCACCCTCCGCCTCTCCGGTGCGGCGGCCGACGGCACGATCCTCACCGCGAGCACCCCACCGGACGGCGTCCGCCGGGCCCGTCGACTCATCGACGAGGGGCGGGAGTCGGCCGGCCGCACCGAGCCGCACAAGGTCGTCGTCTATCTCCTCACCGCCACCGGTCCCGACGCCGCCTCCCGTCTGCGCGCCGAACTCGCCGACGAGGGCGTGGAGTCGGTCCCCGACCTCGGTGTCGCCGGTGACGCGGGCACCGTCGCGAAGGCCGTGCAGCGTCTCGCGGAAGCCGGCGCCGACACGGTCGTCCTCCAGCCCACCGGTGACGAACCCGACCCGGAGGGCTTCGTACGCTTCGCGGCTGAGGAGGTCAGGGCGCTGGTCCCCTGACGACCGCGACCCGTCGCCCACGAGGGGCTACGACGGCCGGTGATCCCCGGCCGCCCCGTCGATCAACTCCCGCACGATGTCCATGTGTCCCGCGTGTCTCGCCGTCTCCTCAAGCATGTGGACCAGCACCCAGCGCAGCGACACGGAGTGCTCCCGCCACGGCGGCCGGCCGGCCGCGTCCAGCGGCAGCTCCGTGATCACGCGGTCGGCGGCGGCGCGGGCGCGGCCGTAGAAGGCGACGATCCGTTCCGTCGTCTCGTCCGGGCCCGCGCTCAGGTCCTCGTCCGTGTACGGGTCGAACCACAGCGGTTCCCGCTCGTGGCCGAAGCTCTCCACGAACCAGCCGTACTCCACCGACGCCAGATGCTTCACCAGCCCGAGCAGGCTCGTGCCCGAGGGGGTCATCGGGCGTCTGGCCTGCTCCTCGTCCAGGCCGTCCAGCTTCCACAGCACCGCGTCCCGGACCTGGTCCAGGCTCGCGTGCAGCGTCGCCTTCTCGTCGCGGTGGAACAGCGCACCCGTATCTCCGTCGTCGGCCATGCTTCGAAAATTAGCAGCGCCCACTGACAACGCCCTGCGACCATCGCCCCATGGACAACAGCGGGAGCGGTACGGGCGGTACGGGCAGCTTCGAGGACCTCGTCGCGGAAGGTGCCGCCGTTCCCACCGAGGGCTGGGACTTCTCCTGGTTCGAGGGCCGGGCCACCGAGGCGCGTCCCTCGTGGGGGTACGCGCGGTCCGCCGGGGACCGGCTCTCGCGCGCGACCACCGCCCTGGACGTCCAGACCGGGGGAGGGGAGGTCTTCGACTTCGCGCTGAGCCGGGCCGCCGCGCAGCCCCCGATGCTCGTCGCCGCCACCGAGGGCTGGCCGCCGAACGTGGCCAAGGCCACCGAACTGCTCCGCTCGCGCGGTGTCGTGGTGGTCGCCGCGCCCGAGGACGACCCGCTGCCCTTCGCCGACGGCGCCTTCGACCTCGTCCTGAGCCGCCACCCGGTCCGCGCCCACTGGCCGGAGATCGCCCGCGTCCTGCGCCCCGGCGGCACGTATTTCGCCCAACACGTGGGCCCCCGCAGCGCGTTCGAACTCGTCGAGCACTTCGTCGGCCCCCAGCCGGAGGCCGTGAGCGGCGCCCGCGACCCCGAACGCGAACGGGCCGGCGCCGAGGCGGCGGGGCTGGAGATCGTCGAACTCCGCGCCGAGCGGCTGCGCATGGAGTTCCACGACATCGCGGCCGTCGTCCACTTCCTCCGCAAGGTGATCTGGATGGTCCCCGACTTCACGGTCGAGGCCTACGAGCCCCGACTCCGCGCCCTGCACGAACGGATCGAGGCAGAGGGCCCGTTCGTGGCGCACAGCACCCGCCACCTCTTCGACATCCGCAAGCCGCACGCGTGAGTGCCCAACCTCCGGGCGCCGCACGCCATTTGGCGAAATCCCGCGCGCCCGAGTGGCCGTAGTCCTGCGGTGGTCGTGAAGTGGTCCCGCGGTGGTCGACGTACGAGTGCCCCGCCCGCGCCGCCTCTCCTCGGCACCCCTCATCACCTGCCGGTCTCGCTCGGCGTGGCCGGGAGGCGGGCGCCGCCACGCCCGGCCGGGGCCACGTCACCTCACGTCCCCCATACGTACACGGGTTTTCCACATCGTTATCGGGATCGACTCGCATCCCGCCCGCCACCTCACGTAAGTTCAGACCAAGGTAATTCGCGTGAGCAAAGCCGCGCGGTCGGCACCGCGCGGTGGAGGGGGCTGCGCGGTGCCCTGCCCCGTCAAGTGGACGTTCGCTGACGGCGTCACCCTTGAGAGCGACACGCCGAGGGTCGGCGGAAAACCTCCACGTTCTCCTTGGAATCCGCTGTGAATCAGCCATGATCAGGGCCGGAATCGGGGGTTCCATACCCCCTGACGCGTCGTCGGACGGTTTCGGAGAGTAGTTGTGGCACGCCGATGCACGCAGCATCACTTACGAAGGGTTATGGTGGAAACCCCCCCTCGGGCCGGTCCGTATCCCCCCCCCACGGACCGGCCCGATTTTTTGTGCCGTGCGGCGACCGTCCGCACATCGGTCGGGTCCGACCTTCGTGCCGAACCGGGATGAGCCCAGACACCCCTTGGGGAATCGGGGTCCCGGCGGGGGTAGGCTGCCAAGCCGGGGACTGCCATCCACGGAGGGGCTGACAACACGTGAACCTGCGCGACACCCTGCGCCGCCTGCTGGTCAGGTTCTACGCACGCAGGGTGGAAGGCCATCTCGACCACGAGCAGGTGCCCAAGCACATCGGCGTCATCATGGACGGCAACCGGCGCTGGGCGAAGGCGGCGGGCTCGACCACCGTCATGGGACACCGGGCCGGCGCCGAGAAGATCGAGGAGTTCCTCGGCTGGTGCAGCGAGACGGACGTCGAGGTCGTGACGCTCTGGCTGCTGTCGACGGACAACTTCGACCGCCCCCAGGAGGAACTCGGCCCGCTGCTCGGCATCATCGAGAACGTCGTCGCTTCGCTCGCCGCGGACGGCCGCTGGCGGGTGCACCACGTCGGCACCCTCGACCTGCTGCCGACCGGGATGCAGTCCGTCCTCAAGGAGGCGGAGGAGTCCACCGCGCACGTCGACGGGATACTCGTCAACTGCGCCATCGGCTACGGCGGCCGTCAGGAGATCGCCGACGCGGTCCGCTCGATGATCCTGGACGCCGCAGACAAGGGCACCTCCATGGAGGAGCTCGCCGAGCACGTGGACGTCGACCTCATCGGCAAGCACCTCTATACGGGTGCCCAGCCCGACCCCGATCTGGTGATCCGGACGAGCGGCGAACAGCGGCTGTCCGGATTCATGCTCTGGCAGACGGCCCACGCCGAGTACTACTTCTGTGAGGTCTTCTGGCCGGCCTTCCGCAAGGTCGACTTCCTGCGCGCGATGCGTGACTACGCGGCGCGACACCGGCGCTTCGGCGGATGAAGAGGCCGCTACGGCGCGTGACGGGCCGTGGCGGGGCACGATCGGGCCGCTACGGCGGATGACGGACAGAACGCCTGGAGTCACCGGGACCACCCCCCTTGGGACGTAAGTAACAAGGAGTTCACCAGGGCGCCGTCATATGCCGTGGCATGGCGGCGCATGTTCGAGGGCATAAGCCAAGCAGGTCGACGCCCGAACCACGGGTGTCGTATCTCAGCGGACGGCACGGGGCCGTCCGCCCGGGAGGCCCTTTGCACCAGTTCGACCGTGCGGTCAGTACGGGCGAGACGGAGGGCCGGTCTCCGGTCCGCGCATCGCGGCCTGGACCGGTCCAGCTCCTCTCCGTCGCTCCCCGACCTCTTCCGAGGGGGTACGTCCTTCCGTGGTGACCAGCACAAAGCGCCGTCTGCCTGACCGGCGCACTTATGTCATCGACACCAGCGTTCTGCTGGCCGACCCGAACGCACTGAACCGCTTCGAGGAGCACGAAGTCGTGCTGCCGATCGTCGTGGTCACAGAGCTGGAGGCGAAGCGGCACCATCCCGAACTCGGGTACTTCGCCCGGCAGGCCCTGCGCCTGCTGGACGAGTTCCGCGTCCGGCACGGTCGCCTCGACGCCCCCATCCCGATCGGGGAACTCGGCGGCACCGTCAGGGTCGAGCTCAACCACTCGGACCCCAGCGTGCTGCCCAGTGGGTACCGCCTGGGGGACAACGACTCCCGCATCCTCGCGGTCGCCCGCAACCTGCAGGCCGAGGGGTACGACGTCACCGTCGTGTCGAAGGACCTTCCGCTCAGGATCAAGGCATCCTCCGTCGGACTCCTCGCCGAGGAGTACCGCGCGGAACTCGCCATCACGGGCTCCTCCGGCTGGACCGGAATGTCCGAACTGACCCTGCCGGGCGAACAAGTGGACATCCTCTTCGAGGAGGGCCACGTCTACGTCCCGGAAGCAGCCGACTTCCCCGTCCACACCGGTCTTACGATCCAGTCCGAGCGCGGCAAGGCGCTCGGCCGGGTCACGGCCGACGGCAACGTCCGCCTCGTGCGCGGCGACCGGGAGGCGTTCGGCATCAAGGGCCGCAGCGCGGAACAGCGCATCGCGCTGGATCTGCTGCTCGACCCGGACATCGGGATCCTGTCCATGGGAGGCCGGGCCGGCACCGGCAAGTCCGCGCTCGCGCTCTGCGCGGGCCTGGAGGCGGTCCTGGAGCGGGGCCAGCACAAGAAGGTGATGGTCTTCCGGCCGCTGTACGCGGTGGGCGGACAGGAGTTGGGCTATCTGCCCGGCTCCGAGGCCGACAAGATGGGCCCCTGGGCCCAGGCGGTCTTCGACACGCTGTCCGCGGTCACCAGCCGCGAGGTCATCGAGGAGGTCACCGCCCGCGGGATGCTCGAGGTCCTGCCGCTCACCCACATCCGCGGCCGCTCGCTGCACGACGCGTTCGTGATCGTGGACGAGGCGCAGTCCCTGGAGCGGAACGTCCTGCTGACCGTCCTGTCCCGCATCGGCGCCAACTCGCGGGTGGTCCTCACCCACGACGTGGCCCAGCGGGACAACCTCAGGGTCGGCCGCTACGACGGTGTCGTCGCCGTGGTGGAGAAGCTGAAGGGTCATCCGCTCTTCGCGCATGTGACCCTCACGAGGTCCGAGAGGTCCCAGATCGCGGCGCTTGTGACCGAAATGCTGGAGGACGGCCAAATCTGAGGTAGTACAGGCCAGTTGGCGCCGCTCCGTAAAGCCGATGAGCTTAGCGGGGCGGCGCTTCGGCGTCCTGCTGTTTCTCCAAATCCCGTGGGGCAAACGGGATGTGAGCTTTCACACGCAACTCAGAATTGCCACCCGGCGTCCGGTTACGGCAGAGTCTCATTTCTGTCAGGCCCCGCATACGACACACGTGTACCCCCAGCGGTACGCACCACTTGAGCATCACAGCCAACTCCACAGCGAAGTCGTATGCCGCCCGCTCTCCACGCGGCGCTCCCCGAGCGGGAGTCGCCCACCGGGCCCGTGCCTCCCGTGACCCCGCAGTTGGGAGGCCAGCGTTCAGGGGCACGATTGCGTCCGCCAGGGTCACCGAAGCGGACGATGCTGGAAGGACACCGTGTGAGCCGGATTTCGGTCCGGGGATTCGCAGTGGCTTCGGCCACCGCGGTCACCGCCGTCGGAAGCGTCGTAGGCGTTGCCTCGGGCAGCGTCGCACAGGCGCAGAACAATGACGCCGAGACGACGGCAGCCGACACCACGCTCCTGGCGGACATCCCCACGGGCCAGCAGGCCCAGGTGCAGACCGCCTCCTTGACGCAGCAGGCCGACGCCCAGGCGATCCAGGCCGACGCCAGCGCCAAGAAGGACGCGGAGGAGTCGGCCCGCCTGGCCGCCGCCAAGACCGCCGTCGCCAAGAAGGCGGCCGCGGAGAAGGCGGAGAAGGCGGCCAAGGAGAAGGCAGCGGCCAAGGCCGCCGCCTCCAAGGCAAGCAGCTCCTCGTCGAGCTTCCCCGTGCAGAGCTCCTACACGGTCGCGCAGATCCAGTCGATGGCAGCCTCCATGGTGCCCAGCGGCCAGTACCAGTGCTTCAGCAACATCGTGGACCACGAGTCCAGCTGGAACTACCGCGCGGTCAACGCCTCTTCCGGCGCCTACGGCCTCTTCCAGGCCCTGCCCGGTTCCAAGATGTCCTCGGTCGGTTCGGACTGGCAGACGAACCCGGCCACCCAGATCAAGTGGGGCCTCAACTACATGGACAGCCGCTACGGCAGCCCGTGCGAGGCCTGGTCGTTCTGGCAGGCGAACAGCTGGTACTAGAACCGGCACTGGACCGGACCTGCATTCCGGTCCGCTCAACCTCACGAGGCCCCTCCCCGTCATAGGGGGAGGGGCCTTCGCCCTGTACGGTCGGATTCGCAGCGACTCCAGGGGGGAGTAGTGGGGCAAGACGGGGGAAGAGGACGAATCATGTCGCGAGTACCAGGATGGCTCGGCAAGGTCGGCGCCGGACTGAGCGAGATGGGGGAGCGGTTGGACGAGCGCCGCGCCGAGGTGGCGAAGGAACACACCGAGGCCGCGCCCGAACCGCCCGCCGAACACCCCGAGCCCCGGGAACCCGTCCCGGTCACCATCGCCCGCGACCGCCCCGACCCCTCGCTCGCCGTCCCCTGGGGTGTGCGTGTCGCCGCCGAGGCCGGCTGGCGGCTGCTGATCCTGGCCGGCACGGTCTGGGTCCTGATGCGCGTCATCAGCGCGGTCCAACTGGTCGTCCTGGCCTTCGTCGCGGCCCTCCTCATCACGGCCCTGCTGCAACCGACGGTCGCCCGCCTCATCCGCTACGGCTTCCCGCGCGGCGTCGCCACCGCCCTCACCGCGATCCTCGGCTTCGTCGTGATGGGGCTGATCGGCTGGTTCGTGACCTGGCAGGTCATGGCGAACATCGACAACCTCTCCGACCAGGTCCAGAACGGCGTCGACGACCTGCGCAACTGGCTGCTCAAGGGCCCGTTCCACGTCACCGAGAAGCAGATCAACCAGATCGCGAAGAACCTCCGCGAGGCCATCGGCGCGAACACCGACCAGATCACCTCGGCGGGCCTGGAGGGCGTCCAGGTCATCGTCGAGGCGCTGACCGGCATCCTCCTGACGGTCTTCTCGACCCTCTTCCTTCTCTACGACGGCCCGCGCATCTGGCAGTGGTCGCTGAAGCTGGTGCCCGCGGCGGCGCGGCCGGCGATGGCGGGCGCGGGCCCGCGCGCCTGGCGCACGCTCACGGCCTACGTCCGCGGCACGGTGATAGTCGCCCTCATCGACGCCGTGTGCATCGGCGTCGGCATCTACTTCCTCGGCGTACCGATGGCCGTACCGCTGGCCGTGTTCATCTTCCTGTTCTCGTTCATCCCACTGGTGGGTGCGGTGGCGTCCGGCGCGCTGGCGGTCGTCGTCGCGCTGGTCACCCAGGGCGTGTTCACGGCCCTGATGACCCTGGCGGTGGTCCTCGCGGTCCAGCAGATCGAGGGCCACATCCTCCAGCCGTTCATCCTGGGCCGCGCGGTCCGGGTGCACCCCCTCGCGGTGGTCCTGTCGGTCGCCGCGGGCGGGATGGTCGCGGGGATCGGGGGAGCGGTGGTGGCGGTGCCGCTGGTGGCGGTGTTGAACACGGTGGTGAGTTACCTGAAGTCGTACTCCCAGGAACCGGCGTCGATCCAGTCCCCGAAGCCGCGGGGGGCTACGGCGGTGTCATCGACGCCGGAGGACTCGGCCCCGTAAAACCCTGGGGGCTCCGCCCCCAGACCCCCGTTTCCCGTGGGCAAAGGCCCGGGGGTCCGGGGGCGGAGCCCCCAGCGAGACGGACGGTCGGCCGAAGTCACTCAGCCGCCAGAACCGCCTCCGCCTCCAGCGTGACCCCGACCGCCTCCACAACGGCCGCGATCTTGAACGCCTCCTGGATCACGTCACGCTCAACACCCGCCTTGCGCAACACCTGTTCGTGCGAGTCGAGACACATCCCGCACCCGTTGATCGCGGACACGGCGAACGACCACAGCTCGAAGTCGACCTTGTCGACCCCGGGGTTGCCGATGACGTTCATCCGCAGCCCCGCGCGCAGGGTGCCGTACTCGTGGTCGGACAGGAGATGCCGCGTCCG
Organism: Streptomyces sp. NBC_00986; assembly: GCF_045162565.1. Classification (NCBI taxonomy): domain Bacteria; kingdom Bacillati; phylum Actinomycetota; class Actinomycetes; order Kitasatosporales; family Streptomycetaceae; genus Streptomyces; species Streptomyces sp. NBC_00986. Next base: position 4,768,438 of record NZ_CP108733.1, on the reverse strand, counting down.
GTAGAAGACGTTGTTCATCGCCATGATCGCGGCGGCGGACTTGGCCGCGCCGTACGCCTCCGGCGACAGGTTGGCCTTCGCCTCGGGCGCCAACTCCCGTAGCACGAGCGGCGATCGGGACGCGATCGCCGTGGCGAGGACCGTGCCCCACAGCTGCTGCGCCGGCAGGTCGGAGTTGCCGATGACCGAACCGAGGTTGAGCTTCAGGTCCTTGGCGTAGTCCGGTATGGCGGACTTCAGGGTGTCCAGCGACATCTCAGGTCACTTCCCGGCGAGCAGCGCGCCCGCGTCGAGCGTGTCGTCGCCCTTGGTCCAGTTGCACGGGCAGAGCTCGTCCGTCTGGAGCGCGTCGAGGACCCGGAGGACCTCCTTCGGGTTACGGCCGACCGAGCCCGCGGTCACCATGGAGAACTGGATCTCGTTGTTCTGGTCCACGATGAACACCGCGCGCTTGGCGAAGCCGTCCTCGCCCTCGATGCCGAGGTCGCGCATCAGCTCGTGCCTGGAGTCGGCGAGCATCGGGAACGGCAGGTCGCGCAGGTCGTCGTGGTCCTTGCGCCAGGCGTGGTGGACGAACTCGGAGTCGCCGGAGAAGCCGAGCACCTGGGCGTCACGGTCGGCGAACTCGTCGTTCAGCTTGCCGAAGGCGGCGATCTCGGTGGGGCACACGAAGGTGAAGTCCTTGGGCCACGCGAAGACGACCTTCCACTTGCCCTCGTAGGTCTTGTGGTCGATCTGCTGGAACTCCTGGCCCTTCTCCAGCGAGACACAGGCGGTCAGATCGAACGACGGGAACTTGTCACCGACAGTGAGCACACGCACTCCTTGCAGCGGAGAAGCGCCCAAGCGGAATGAGCGCTTCTCGTGGGTTGGTCGGCCCCGATCCTGGCACAACGTGCATTGATTGTGGAAATAGCTACACTGGGTCGTGTTGATCGGAGGCGGTTATCAGTGACCGTTAGTAATACGAGTAAGAGGCGTCAGCCCAGCCTCGCGCAGCTGCGCGCCTTCTCCGCGGTCGCCGAGCACCTCCACTTCCGGGACGCCGCCGCCGCGATCGGCATGAGCCAGCCCGCCCTCTCCGGTGCCGTCGCCGCGCTGGAGGAGACCCTCGGCGTCACGCTCCTGGAGCGCACGACCCGCAAGGTGCTCCTCTCGCCCGCCGGCGAGCGGCTCGCCGTACGGGCGAAGGCGGTGCTGGAGGAGGTCGTGGCGCTGCTGGAGGAGGCGGAGGCGGTGCGGGCGCCGTTCACCGGGGCGCTGCGGCTCGGGGTCATCCCGACCGTCGCGCCGTATCTGCTGCCGACCGTGCTGCGGCTGGTGCACGACCGGTACCCGGACCTCGATCTCCAGGTGCACGAGGAGCAGACCGCGAACCTGCTGGAAGGGCTGACGACCGGGCGGCTCGACCTGCTGCTGCTCGCCGTGCCCCTTGGGGTGCCAGGAGTGGTCGAACTCCCGTTGTTCGACGAGGACTTCGTGCTCGTCACCCCGCTCGGCCATCCCCTCGGCGGGCAGACCGGCATCCCGCGCGAGGCGCTGCGCGAGCTGAACCTGCTGCTCCTCGACGAAGGGCACTGTCTGCGCGACCAGGCGCTCGACATCTGCCGGGAGGCCGGGCGCGCGGACGCCCCGGTGACCACGACCGCGGCCGGGCTGTCCACGCTGGTGCAGCTCGTCGCCGGCGGGCTCGGGGTCACGCTGCTGCCGCGTACCGCCGTGCGGGTCGAGACGGCCCGCAGCGACCAGCTCCTCACCGGCTACTTCACCGAGCCCGCCCCGACCCGCCGGATCGCCCTCGCGATGCGCACCGGCGCGGCCCGCCGCGCCGAGTACCAGGAACTGGCCGCCGCCCTCCGCGAAGCCCTACGACCCCTGCCCGTAAGGGTGTTGGGCACCGGCACCTGACCCGCCCCCGTTCGGTCAAATGAGCGTCGGACAAAGGAAATCGAACGGCGGGAATTCTCAACTTCCGTCACCCGCAGGCAGGTAGGAAGAACCCGCCCTGAATATGCGCGCGGACTGATAAACCTTCACCCCTCAGCGCTACACGTCAGTTGCGTGTACGAAAAGCCTAGGGGAGTGATGTCGGGCATTCGGGATTCCCTCGGCCGGGTCGGTCACGACCTGCTCGCGCGGGCTCTCGCGACCTGTGGGCGCGAGGAGTTCACCGGGGGACTGCGGGTGTCCGGCAGACCAGGCGGCACCTTCCATCTGCGCGGCGGACTCGTCGTCGCCGTGGAGACTCCCGGTGCTCCAGGCCCGGAGGCGCTGCTGCTGCGCTCCGGCCGGGTCGGCGGTGAGCAATGGGCCGATCTGGTACGGGAGTCGGGCGGTACGCGCTGGCCGCTGGACGGGCTGGTCGCCCACGGGTACGCGGGCGCCGCCGAGTTGCGGATCGTGTGTGTGCTGGCCCTCCACGACGCGGCCTTCGCGGTCGTCGCCGGTGACATCGACGACTGTGAACTCGCCCCGGACGCCCAGCCGTTCGCCCCGGTCTCGCTCGGCGAACCGTCGCCCCGGCTGCTCCAGGACGCGGTCCGCAAACGCGCCGCGATCGCCGCGCTGCCGTACCCCGTACGCCCCGACCGGGAACGCCCGCGGCCCCCGGCGCACGCCCTCGACGAGGGTGGACTCGGGCTGCTGCAACGGGAGTTGCTCACCCACGTCGACGGCCGACGTACCGCACGCGATCTCGCGTTCCGCACCGGGCGCGGGGTCTACCCGGTCACCGCCGAGGTCGCGCGGATGCTCGCCGAGGGCCTGCTGGAGTGCGCGGACAGCCCCGTGCCGATCCCGGTGCGGGTGCCGGCCGAGGCGCCCGAGGAGTTTGTCGTGTGCCGTCGTGAGCAACCGGCGCTCCCACCAGCGCAGTTCACCGCGCCCGCCGAGCTGCCCCGCCGTAATCCGGGCGCCAGCGGTATCACCGAGACTCTCGTCCCCGAGAAGAGCGGGGCGGGCTGGAAAGGGTTCTTCCGCCTGCGGAACGGAACCTGGAAATGACCCTGATGAACAAATGCGATCAGTTTTAGGGGAGTTGAGTAAGTGGATCACAAAGCCCTGACTTTGGAAATGCGCGAACTGCGGGAAAAGGTGACCGGTATCACCGATACCGCGCTCACGGCGGCCGACGGACTGCTGATCGCGGCCGACACCGCCGACACGATCGACCCGGAGGCCCTCGCCGCGCTGGCCGCGGCCGGCCTGGGCCTGGCCCGGCGCACCGCCGAGGCCACCGACCGCGGCACGCTGCGCCAGACGGTGACGTACGGCAGTCACGGCTGCGCCGCGACCTACGCCGTGGGCGACACCGCGCTGATGGTGGTGCTCGGCGACGAGGGGATGGACGTGGACCGGCTGCACCTCGCGGCCCGGCCGACGCTCGACCGCATCGAGTCGATCCTCACGGAGAAGGCGTCAGAAGGAGTGTGAAGGGATGGCGACGAAACGTATGACCCCAGGATTCTCCGACCAGGTGATGGGCCTGGTCAAAACCCTCCGCACCGATGCCCCCGACTGTGTGGCCTCGGGTGTGGTCGACATGTCCACCGGCATGCTGCTGTCGTACGAGACCATCGACAACCACCCGCCAGAGGTCCTCGACCTGCTGGCGGGTGCGACCCTCGACCTGTTCCAGGGCCGGACGGTCGCGATGATCGAGGACGTCTTCAAGGAACGCCGCGGGATCACCAGTGACCACCACTACTTCCAGGAGATCCTCGTCAACAGCGAGAACCTCACCCATCTGTTCGTGCGAATGACCGAGCAACAGGACGTCGTCGCCGTGGTCGTCTGCCGCAAGTCCGTGAACGTGGGCATGCTCTTCGCCCAGGTCCGGCGCGTGGTGCGGGAGTACGGACTCTGACGAGGGCGGGCGGGCGGCTGCGCACGGACTCCTACTCCGTGCGCAGGCCGTCCGGTCGCATCATGCGCAGCAGCGGCGGCAGGCTCAGCAGGGTCACCGCCAGGACCACCGCCGCGCCGATGCCGGACATCGCCAGCACGCTCGACCAGTCGATGCGGATCGCCGTGGCGCTCATCTTCAGCAGCACAGCGCCCAGCGTCAGCCCCACCGCCGTGGCCAGGACCAGGCCGAGCCCGATCGGGATCGCCGTCTGCCACAGCACCGACAGGCTCAGGGTGCGCCGCCGGGTGCCGAAGGCGACCAGCGCCGACAGCAGCTTCCTGCGCTCCCGCAACTGCTCCAGCTGCGAGACCAGCAGACTCGCCCCGATGAGGAGCAGCACACAGCCGGCACCGATGAACAGTCCGGTGCGGATCGAACGGAACTGCGGCGACTCGTCGTTGACCGACATGACGAACACGTCCGCCAGCGGGTCCATCGCCGCGACGGTGTTCCGCGCGTGGTCGCTCGCGTCCGGCACCGACTGGTCGAGCGAGACGAACACCTTCTGGTCCAGGCCCTTCACCGCGCTCGCGGGCAGCGCGCCCGAGGTGATCAGCAGCCCGTCACGCGCGTAGCCGCTCGGGTCCTCGCGGTGGGTCGCCGTCTTCACTCCGGCCGGCATCTTCCAGGTGGCCGGAGTGCTCGGCATCTCGTCGTACGACGGGTCGAAGTACACCGTTCGGCCGGCCCTGGCCAGCTGCTCCGTCTTGGTGGCGGCCTCGGGGTCGGCGCCGCCGGTGATCCGGAAGACGTCGCCGTTGCGGCAGGCCGTCAGGTGGGCCACCTCACGCAGCTGTGCGCAACTGCCGACGGTCACTTCCGCCACGTCGTCCGGGTTCTTCGCCCGCTCGCCGATCGTGGTCTGCGAGATGGCCGACGTAGCGCGCACGCCCTTGGTCCCCGCGAGCTTGTGGTCGGCCTCGGCCAGCGAGGTGCCGCCGGCGACGGTGACCTCCATCTGGGCCCGGCGCAGATCGTTGCCGGTCGGCTTGGTGTAGTTGCCCTGGACGCCGGAGAACAGCATCTGCAGGGCGATCGCCCCGGCCACCGCGACCGCGATGCCGTTGACCATCCGGGCGGCCGTGCCACTGCTCAACTGGAGCCTGCGGACGGCGAGTTGCCAGGACACCGAGCCGGAGTTCAGCCGGGCCACGGTGGCCTCGACGACCCAGGGCAGCAGCGCGGTGACACCGACGAGCAGCAGGACCGTGCCGCCGATCACCAGCCACTGGTTGAAGTTGCCGTTGGAGTCGCCCTTGCCGGTCATCGGGTAGAGCATCGCGAGGCCGGCCAGCGGCAGCAGCAGCCGCCACCACAGCCGGCGCCGCGGCGGCTTCGCCTTGCGGACCACACCGAGCGGCTCGATGACGACCCCGCGCAGCGCGAGCAGCGTCACCAGCACGGCCGCGGCCGGTACGGCGACGGCGACGAGCAGGGCGAGCGCGGGCGACGGGTTGAGGTCGCTGGGGTACAGGCTGATGTCCCGCACGTCTATGAGGGACACCAACTGCCGCCCGACCAGGAAGAACACGGTGCCGAAGACGAGCCCGAGGAGCGCCCCCGCGAGCGCCTCGCCGCCCGCGATCCGGCGCGCCATCCGCCCGTCCGCACCGACCAGCCGCAGCGCCGCGAGCCGCCGGTCCCGGCGCTCGCCGCCGAAACGCACGGCCGCCGCGATGAACACCGCGACCGGCAGCAGCAGCACGATGAACACGATCAGGATCAGCAGGAGCAGCACCGGGTCCAGCTTGTCCGGCGTGTTGCCCGGGGAGGGCCCGTAGTAGTTGATGCGCTCGACGGTGCCGCCGGACTGACGCCCTTCCAGTCCCTTCCCGCCCGCGTAGTAGGCGAGTTCGGCGGGCCCGATGAGCCCGGTCTGCCCGATCGTGCCGGTGATCCGGTAGGGCAGCCGCTCACGCAGCAGTTTCCCGGAGTCGGACTCCAGCAGCTTCTCCAGCGCGGGGGAGACGGCCATCGTGCCCACCGCGGGGAACTTCGCGACCCCCGGAGGCAACGGCGCCTTGGTGCCCTCGGGCTGCAGCAGCCGGCCGCGGACGTCCTTGCTGCCGAACGTGGTGTCCGTGTCGGCGACGATGAGCGTGTTGTCCGCCTTCGCCAACTGCTTCCCGCTGTACGTGAAGTCCATCCGGGCGTTGCCGCGCGCGTCTCGCTCGGACAGCGCGTTCGGCAGCGCGGTGGTGAGCAGCAGCAGTGCCACCCCGAGCCCGACGCCGACGGCCGTCAGGACGGCCCGCACCCAGCCCTCACGCCCGCCGCCGAAGGCGAAGCGCACCCCCATGGCCAGATCGGCCGACCTCCCCCACGCTCGGCTTCGCTCGCGCGGGAGGTGCCCCCATCGCACGTTCATACGACGCGCTCCATGTCCCTGGACTTGCCGTCCCGTACGACGATCTCGCGGTCCGAGTACGCGGCCACCCGCGCCTCGTGCGTGACCAGCACGACGGCCGCGTTCGTGGACCGGGCCGCCTCGGTCAGCAGCTCCATCACGCGCTCGCCGTTGAGCGAGTCGAGCGCGCCGGTCGGCTCGTCGGCGAACAGCACCCGCGGGCTGGTGACCAGCGAGCGGGCCACGGCGACGCGCTGCCCCTGCCCGCCGGAGACCTCACCGGGCCGCTTCTTCGCGAGGTCGTCGACCTCAAGCCGCTGCATCCAGTTCAGCGCGGCGCGCTCGGCCTCCTTGCGGTGTGTGCCGTTCAGCCGCAGCGGCAGGGCGACGTTCTCGACGCAGGTCAGCTCCGGCACCAACTGCCCGAACTGGAACACGAACCCGAACTCCGAGCGGCGCAGCGCGCTGCGCTGGGCGTCGCTCATCGTCGCCATCTCCTGTCCGTTGTACGTGATCGAGCCCGAGTCGGGCGGCACGATCCCGGCGAGACAGTGCAGCAGCGTCGACTTCCCGGACCCGGAGGGCCCCATCACCGCGACGACCTCGCCGGGGTGGATGGAGAACTCCGCGCCGTCCAGCGCGGTCGTCGGCCCGTAGGCCTTGCGCAGCTCCTGGGCCGCGAGCAGGGAACCAGCGGGATGTGTCGTCACTTGGCCACCACCTCGGCGAGTTTGTCGAGGCGCGCGGCGGTGAGCTCCAGCCACCGCAGGTCGGCCTCCAGATGGAAGAGGGCGTGGTCGCAGATCAACTGGTCCGCGAGATCGCCCTTGCGCTTGCGGTCGGTCAGGATGCGCATGCTGCGCAGATGCTCGGAGCGCTGCACGTCGAGGATCTCGGCCGCGTTCCGGTGCGTGAGCAGCGCGAGGACGACCTTGGTGTAGAGGGCCGACTGCAGATACGGCTCGGGCTTCTCCGGCGTCGCGAGCCACTTCTGTACGTCGGTGATCCCGGCGTCGGTGATCGCGTACCGCTTGCGCTCGGGACCGCCGCCGGCCTCGATGCCGTCGACCTCGACGAGACCGTTCTTCAGCAGGCGGGACATCGTCGAGTAGACCTGGCCGTAGTGCAGCGGCCGGTCGTGACCGAACTTCTCGTCGAAGGCCCGCTTCAGGTCGTAACCGTGACGCGGGCCGGACTCCAGGAGCCCCAGGAGGGTGTGACCGATGGACATGCGGAGCACTCTACACACGGGGTATACCTGGCGTGTATACGCACGGTGTGTAGATCATGGCGGCCCGTACGAGTCCGCAGGTGGGGGCCGATTGTCACGGTTCTGCCACACGGGGTCTGCACCATCCAGCCCGTCCGGCGTTTGAGGACGAGGCCGTTCAGGCCGACGGGGGTCTGGGGGCGGAGCCCCCAGGAGGCCGACCACGACGAGGCAGCGGCCCGGCCTCACCGGGAAGCCGTCCTGCCTCCGCCAGCGCCCGCCGCAACAGAAACTCGATCTGCGCATTGGCGGACCGCAGTTCATCACCGGCCCACCGCGCGATCGCGTCGTACACCGAAGGGTCCAGCCGTAGCAGCACCTGCTTGCGCTGCTGCGGCTGACGCTGAGGGGTTGAACCCCCGGAGGGAACCGTCACTGGTACAGGGTGCCCGTGTTCAGCACGGGCTGCGGCGCCCGGTCCCCGCAGAGCACCACCAGGAGGTTGGAGACCATCGCCGCCTTCCGTTCGTTGTCCAGCTCCACGATGTCCTGCTCGGTGATCCGGGCCAGCGCGGCCTCGACCATGCCCACCGCGCCGTCGACGATCTGCCGCCGGGCCGCGACGACCGCCCCGGCCTGCTGCCGCTGGAGCATCGCCGAGGCGATCTCGGGCGCGTACGCGAGATGCGTGAAGCGGGACTCGATGATCCGCACGCCGGCCGCCTCGACCCGGGCGCTCAGCTCGACGGCGAGCTTCTCGGTGATCTCCTCGGCGTTGCCGCGCAGTGAGAGTCCGCCCTCGTCGTGGGCGTCGTAGGGATACTCGATGGCGATGTGCCGTACGGCCGTCTCGGTCTGGGTGGCGACGAACTCCGTGTAGTCGTCGACCTCGAACGTGGCCTGCGCGGTGTCGCGGACCTTCCAGACGACGACCGCGGCCAGCTCGATCGGGTTGCCGTAGGCGTCGTTGACCTTGAGTGCCGCGGTCTCGTGGTTGCGGACCCGGGTCGAGATCTTCGTGCGCGAGGTGAACGGGTTCACCCAGCGCAGCCCGTCCCGCCGGATCGTCCCCCGGTACCGCCCGAAGAGCTGCACGACCCGCGCCTCGCCCGGCGCCACCGTGTTGAGCCCGCTCATCGCGGTCACCGAGGCGAGGAAGAGGAGGATGCCGCCGATGATCAGCGCGGCCTTGCCGCCGGCTCCCTCGACCGCGGTGGCGGTGATGATCAGGCCGACGGAGACCAGCACTCCGGCCAGCCCGAAAATCAGCGCGAGCCCGCCGCCGACACTGTGCGCGGCGAACTCCCGCACGCGCGGGGCAGGCATGTCGGGTACGTCTGCGGGTACTTCGGTGGTCATGATGCTCCCCCATAGCTTGGTTCTAGCAATCTGATATCAGATTACCCGTCCATGGCAACCCTCAACCCCGTTCGTACGTCGGTTCCATAAGGGCGGGTGCTGATTGTCACGTCCGTAATGGACCGGATCGACAGCCCTTTGTCACAACTCCTGGTGTTAGCTTTCTGAGCTGACTTGACGGGCGAACCTGTGTGACACCAGAGCACAAGAGAGCGAAGCGGAGCGAAACGGACTCATGGGACGAGCGGAAGAGAGACGAGCGCGCCAACGCGGTGGCCACCGCGCGGCGCCCAAGACCCGCCGCTCGTCGGGGGCGGACGGCACGGGCGCCACGGGCACCAAGGGCTCCAAGGACGGCAAGAGCTTCATACGCAGGCTCTTCACCTGGAAGAAGATCCTCGGTACGTTCCTCGGCCTCTGCCTGCTCGGGATCGGCGCGTTCATCGTGCTCTACATGATGATCAGCATCCCCGCGGGCAACGCCGACGCGAAGCTGCAGAGCAACGTCTACAAGTACAGCGACGGCTCGGTCCTGACCCGCAAGGGCGATGTGAACCGCGAGAACGTCGACCTCTCGCAGGTCCCCAAGGCCGTCCAGCAGACGTTCGTCGCCGCCGAGAACAAGACGTTCTACAGCGACGCCGGCGTCGACCTCAAGGGCACCGCCCGCGGTCTGCTCAACACGCTGTCCGGCAAGGGCGCGCAGGGCGGATCGACGATCACCCAGCAGTACGTGAAGAACTACTACCTGACGCAGGACCAGACCGTCACGCGCAAGCTGAAGGAAATGGTCATCTCGCTGAAGCTGGACCGCGAGAAGTCCAAGGACTACATCCTCGCCGGGTACATCAACACCAGTTACTACGGCCGCGGCGCCTACGGCATCCAGGCCGCGGCCCAGGCCTACTACCGGGTCGACGCGAAGAAGCTGTCGGTCGAGCAGGGCGCCTATCTCGCCGCGCTGCTCCAGGCGCCGAACCAGTACGACTGGGCGATCGCGACCGACACCGGCAAGAAGCTGGTGCAGGCGCGCTGGAACTACGTCCTGGACAACATGGTCGGGCAGGGCTGGCTGAGCTCCACCGAGCGCGAGGCCATGAGGTTCCCGGTGCCCGAGGCGCCCAAGGCCGAGGCCGGCATGGCGGGCCAGACCGGCTACATGGTGTACGCCGCCGACCAGGCCCTGGAGAAGCAGCTGATCGCCTCGGGGCAGGCCGCCAACGCCAAGGACGCCGAGGCACTGGTCACCGCGGGCGGCTGGACGATCACGCTCAACATCGACAAGAAGAAGCAGGCCCAGCTGGAGAAGGCGGTCAAGTCCCAGCTGACCAGCAAGCTCGACGCCAAGAAGCGCAAGGTCGACGCGAACGTCCAGCCCGGCGCGGTGTCGGTGAACCCGAAGACGGGTGCGGTCGTGGCGATGTACGGCGGCGCGGACTATCTGAAGCACTTCACGAACAACGCGACCCGCAGCGACTACCAGCCCGCCTCCACCTTCAAGCCGGTGATCCTGGCCGCGGCCCTGGCCGACGAGGCCAAGACGCAGAGCGGCAAGCAGATCACGACCGACACGCTCTACGACGGCACCAGCAAGCGCCCGGTCGTGGGCAGCGACATCGGGTTCGCGCCGGAGAACGAGGACGACCAGAGCTACGGCAAGGTCACCGTCCAGACGGCGATGAACAAGTCGATCAACTCGGTCTTCGCGCAGCTCGGTGTCGACGTCGGCATGGACAAGGTCCTGAAGACCGCGGGCGAACTGGGCATGGACACCGGCGACCTGAAGGCCGTACCGGCGCAGACCCTCGGCACCATGGGCGCGAGTCCGATGGAGATGGCCGGCGTCTACGCCACCTTCGACAACCACGGCAAGAAGGTCACCCCGGCCCTCATCAAGTCGGTCGCGCACAACACGCGCACGGTCACCATGCCCGACCCGATCGGCGCCCAGGTCATCCCGCGTGAGGCCGCCGACACGGTGTCCTCGGTGCTGACCGGCGTGGTCGACGACGGTACGGCGAAGGTGTCGGTGGCCGAGAATCCCAAGCGCGACGGGCAGCAGGTCGCTGGCAAGACGGGTACCTCCGACAACAACAAGTCGGCCTGGTTCACCGGTTATACGCCCGACCTGGTCACCTCGGTGGGCCTGTTCGGGGAGGGTGCGCCCGGGACCAGCAAGGCGAGCCAGCAGGTGCCGCTGACCGGTGCGACCGGCCTGATCACCGCAGGCGGCGGCCGCATCAACGGTGGTGGCTATCCCGCGCAGATCTGGGCGACGTACATGTTCGGAGTGACCAAGGCGAACGGCAAGTTCGACCTGGACACCGACCAGGGCGCGGCGGTCGAGCCGGACTTCACGCCGACGGCGACCCCGACCCCGACGGCGACGCCGTCCCCGACCCCGACGACCAAGTCGCCGTCGCCGACCCCGACGACGGAGTCACCGACGCCGACCCCGACTCCGACGCCGACCCCGACACCCACCCCGACGCCGACGATCAGTCCGCCGGTGACACCGACCGGCGACGACACGGACAACCCGTTCGACCAGCTCAACCAGTAGTCAGGTCACACGGAGAGAGGGCGCCCGGCACTTCGCCGGGCGCCCTCTCTCCGTGTGCCGCTGGGTGAACTCGCGTACCGCTAGGCGAAGTTCGCGGCGATCCGGTCGCCGAGTTCCTTGTCGATGTTGTGCCAGTACTGCAGGGCGCGGTCGAGGACCGAGCGGGAGACGTCGGCCTTCAGATGGCCGCTGACGTTGGCCACGAGACGGTCGCGGGCCGCGTCGTCGAGGACCTCGCGGACCATCGTGCCCGCCTGCCCCCAGTCGTCGTCCTCGGCGTGCAACTTCGTTGCCTCACGCACCAGTTCACCCGCCGTCTGCCAGCTCGCCGGATCGCCGAACTGCCCGTAGTCGGCCGCCGGACCGCCGTAGGAGTTCGGTGCGTACGGCCGCGCCGCGTTGGACGCCTCGTAGCGCATCGGGCCGTCCTTGGCATACGAGTTGACCGGGGAGTGCGGTCGATTGGGCGGCAGCTGGGTGTAGTTGGGGCCGATCCGGTACCGGTGGGTGTCCGGGTACGAGAACAGCCGGCCCAGCAGCATCTTGTCCGGGGACGGGCCGATGCCCGGCACCAGGTTCGAGGGCTCGAAGGCGGCCTGCTCGATGTGGACGAAGTAGTCCTCGGGGTTCCTGTTGAGGGTCATCCGGCCGACGTCGATCAGCGGGTAGTCCCCGTGCGGCCAGACCTTCGTCAGGTCGAAGGGGTTGAAGCGGTAGTCCGCCGCGTCCTCGAACGGCATGATCTGGACCTTGAGGCTCCAGCTCGGCGCGTTCCCGGACTCGATCGACTCGTGCAGGTCACGGCGGTGCTTGTCGCCGTCGGAACCGGCCAGCTCGTCGGCCTCGGCCTGCGTGAGGTACTCGATGCCCTGGTCGGTCTTGAAGTGGTACTTCACCCAGAACCGCTCACCGGCGCCGTTGATCCACATGTAGGTGTGGGAGCTGTAGCCGTTCATGTGGCGGTACGTCTTCGGGATGCCCCGGTCGCCCATCAGCCAGGTCACCTGGTGTGCCGACTCGGGGGAGAGGGTCCAGAAGTCCCACTGCATGTCGTTGCTGCGCAGCCCGGTCGCCGGGTGGCGCTTCTGCGAGCGGATGAAGTCCTGGAACTTGATCGTGTCACGGACGAAGAAGACCGGGGTGTTGTTGCCCACCATGTCGTAATTGCCGTGCTCTGTGTAGAACTTGAGCGCGAAGCCGCGGGGGTCGCGCCAGGTGTCGGGCGAGCCCTGCTCGCCTGCGACGGTGGAGAACCGCGCCAGCATCTCGGTGCGTTTGCCCGGCTGGAAGAGGTCGGCCCGGGTGAACTGGCTGACGTCGTTGGTCACTTCGAAGAAGCCGTACGCACCGGAGCCCTTGGCGTGCACCACCCGCTCGGGGACCCGCTCCCGGTTGAACTGGGCCATCTTCTCGATGAGGTAGTGGTCCTGGAGCAGGATCGGGCCGTCGGGACCGACGGTGAGCGAGTGTTCGTCGCTCTCCACCGGGATCCCGACGTTGTTCGTGGTGTACGGAATCTGCTGGGGTGTCTGCGTCACGAGCGTCCTCCTGTTCAGGGAAAGTAGGTCGCTTCGCCTTCGCGTACCCCAGCAGTCAACTCCGACGCCGGTATGTCGGCAACTTTTGGACGATGTCTAATTCCGGTTCAGTTCGAACCAGACCACCTTCCCGGTGCTGAGCCGGGTGGCTCCCCACCGACGGGCCAGTCTGTTGACCAGGTACAGCCCGCGTCCGCCCTCGTCCGTGGCCCGCGCCTGCCGCAGCCGGGGCAGCTGGGGCACGTCGTCGCCGACCTCGCACCGCAGCACGTCGGTCCGCAGCAGCCGCAGAGTGACCGGGCGGGACGCATAGCGCACGGCGTTGGTCACGACCTCGCTGACCAGCAGTTCCACGGAGTCACTCATGTCCTCCATGCCCCAGCGGGCCAGCGCGCGGCGGGCCAGCCGGCGGGCCTGGCCGGGGGCCGAGTCCTCCGGGTCGAGGAACCAGTACGCCACGTCGCTCGGCGCGATGCCGTCGAAGCGGGCGGCGAGCAGCGCGATGTCGTCGTCCCGGTCGCCCGGGCCGAGCATGTCGAGCACCTCGTCGCACAGGGCTTCCAGGGGCGGCGGGTGATCGGGTCCGGTGAGCTGCGCGACCGCGGCGAGCTTCTCGCGCAGCTGCTCTATCCCGGTCCACACGTCCCGAAGCCGCGACTCGACGAGCCCGTCCGTGTAGAGGAGCAGCGTCGCTCCCGCGGGCGCGTCCAGCTCCACGGCCTCGAAGTCGACCCCGCCGACCCCGATCGGCGCGCCGGGCGGCACCCGCAGGACCTCGGCCCGGCCGCCCAGGTGCAGCAGCACGGGCGGCGGGTGGCCCGCGTTGGCGATGGTGATGCGGTGCGAGACCGGGTCGTAGACCGCGTAGAGGCAGGTCGCCATGCGGTCGGTGCCCAGCCGCTGGGCCTGTTCGTCGAGGTGGTGCAGGACCTCCTGCGGGGGCAGGTCGAGGCCGGCCAACGTCTGGGCGGTGGTGCGGAGTTGGCCCATGATCGCGGCCGAGGTCATGGAGTGGCCCATGACGTCGCCGACGACCAGGGCGACCCGGCTGCCGGGCAGCGGGATCGCGTCGTACCAGTCGCCGCCGACGCGCGCGGTCTCGGCGGCGGGCAGGTACCGGGACGCGAGCCGTACCCCGGTGGGCCGGGGGAGGGTCTCCGGGAGCATGGTGCGCTGGAGCTCGTCGGCGATGTACGCCTCACGGCCGTAGAGGACCGCCTTGTCGATGCCCAGGGCGCTGTGCGTGGCGAGTTGGGCGGCGACGAGGAGGTCGTCGGCCTCGAACGCCATGCGCTCGGGGCGGCGCAGGAAGAGCGCGGCGCCGATCACCCGGCGCCGGCCGCGCAGTGGCGCGAGGATCGCGCGCTGACCGGCCGGGACGATCAACTCGCCGCCCTCACCGAGGAGTTCCGGCAACGCGGCGCGGGCGGCGGGAGAGTCGGCGAACACGGGACGTACACCCCGCAGCACCTCGTTCAGCGCGCCGCCGGGCCGTACCTCGCACAACTCCGCGGTGACCGCGGACAGTTCGGAGGGCTGCTCCGGCTGTATCGCCGGCATGAAGCCGTTCTCCGTGTCCCGCTCCTCCGGGATGCGGTCGGTACGGCGCAGCCGCAGCACGACGGGACCCGTGGGCCGCTCGTCGCCCACCGGGAGCGGGTCGCGCAGATAGACCAGGATCGCGTCCGAGAACGTCGGTACGGTCGCCCGGCACAGCCCCATGACGATCTCGTCGAGGTCGATGCCGCGGGCGATCCGCCGGGTCGCGGCGCCCACGAAGCGCAGCCGGTCCCCGTCCCGCCGCATCGGCATGGGACCGCCGGACGGCAGCCCCTGTCCCGTACGGCGCTCCTTGGCGGCGTCGGAGACCTCGGCGCCGCCCGGCTGGGCCGGGATGCCGTCGGGCGACGGGCGGGGGCGATGGGTGTCGGGTTCGGCGGCCGAGGGCTGGGAGTGCTCGGAGCCGGCTGCGGCGGTATCGGGCTCGGGCTTCACAGGGGTACCTGCCGGGTCCTTCCCCTTGGCGCGGGACGTGCTCGTACCCGGCGCCGAAGGCGGCTCGCCGGTGCGTGCCTGTGCCGGTAAGCCAGCTCCACCGGACGGCCTGGACGGCGTCGAGGTGTGCAGGAGCGCCCCGCGGGGGTCTGCGGGGTCGGCGCCGCCGGGGCGCTCGAAGGAGGTGGGGTGCTCCGTCACGCGTGTCGAATCCGTCCGTCCGGGACCGCACGCGGTACGTGCGGATCGTCCCGCTGAAATGCCGATACCCGGAATACGTGCCCCAGGAACGGAATTCCCGCGTGGTCAGAGGCTGTTCCTGTGCCACCGGCGGACCGGCGGCCCGCTCCGGTGTCGCCCTGATACCCCTCGCTCACGTCCTGCCGCCCCTCGGTGACGTCTGGTCAGTCCCGGTACATGCCCCGGGAGTTGTGCGGTGCCCTTGCGGAGGACGATCCTACGGTTGCGCACCGGGGGCGCATCAAGGGTCTCATGTGGACATGTGCGCGGGGGTGCGGTCCCAGTCCTCCGGAAGTGAAGGTACAGCCCAGGACGGATCCGGGCGCCAGTGCTGCCATCCGTCCGCGAACGGCGACCCCCACGCGCGGATCGTCTCGATCGCGGACCAGCCCGCTTCCCTTACCCGCTCGGCCAGTTGGGGATCCATCAGACCGTCCCGCTGGGCCTGCGCGAACTCGTCCTCGTCGAGCCAGCGCCAACTGCGGTCCGGGTGCACGGAGATGTCCAGGAAGTGATCCACGGAGTCGACCCCGCCGTCCCAACGGACCTGCGGTTCCTCAAGGTTCACGTACCAGTTCTTGAACTGCCATCCGGGCTCCCAGAAAAGCCATACCGACCAGGGCTCACCGGGCCGCGCCAGCTTCAGCACACCCGTGCCGAACCAGTGGTCGCGCTGGACCGTACGCGGCTTGGTGTAGCGGGTCTCCAGCGGCTCCCCGTGCACCGACGTACCGTCCGCGAGCACCGGCTTCACACACTCGGTGCCGGGCGCCATCCAGACGGCGAGCAGTTCCTCGTCGTCCCGGACGACGGTGACGGGGCGGGCGATGTGGAAGCGCGGTCCGGCGTTCTCCCGGTAGCGCCACAGGATCTGATCCCCGGGCGCCCAGAAGGCCGTAGACGTACCCGCTTCCACCGCTCGCACCGCTCCACCGTCTGTCATGAAGAGATATTAGGTGCCCCGGGCATACGACGCTGCGGTGCGCGTCACGGTTCACGCCAGGGCGACAATTGGTTACGGACGCGTCATCCGCAGGACATCGAGGGCCTCGTCGAGCTGCGCCTCGGTGAGGTCACCGCGCTCCACATAGCCGTTCTCCAGCACGACCTGGCGGATCGTCTTCCGTTCCGCCAGTGCCTTCTTGGCGACCTTGGCGGCCTCCTCGTACCCGATGTACTTGTTGAGCGGAGTGACCACGGACGGCGAGGACTCGGCGTATTCACGCGCTCGCTCCCGGTGCGCGACGATCCCCTCGACGGTCCGGTCGGCCAGCAGCCGCGAGACGTTCGCGAGCAGCCGGATCGACTCGAGAACGTTCTTGGCGATCACCGGCAGCATGACGTTCAGCTCGAAGTTGCCCGCGGCCCCGGCGGTCGCGACGGTCGCGTCATTGCCGACGACCTGCGCGGCGACCATCAGCACGGCCTCCGGAATCACCGGGTTGACCTTGCCGGGCATGATCGAGGACCCCGGCTGCAGATCGGGCAGCGAGATCTCGGACAGCCCGGTCCGCGGCCCGGACGCCATCCACCGCAGATCGTTCGCGATCTTCGTCAGCCCTACGGCGATGGTCCGCAACTGCCCGCTGGTCTCGACGATCCCGTCCCGCGCGCCCTGCGCCTCGAAGTGGTCCCGCGCCTCGGTCAACGGCAGCCCGGTGACCAGCGCGACCTCGGCGATCACGGCGGCGGAGAACCCGGGCGGGGTGTTGATCCCGGTCCCGACGGCGGTCCCGCCGAGGGGCAGTTCGGCGAGCCGCGGCAGCGAGGCCTCCAACCGCTCGACGCCGTAGCGCACCTGCGCCGCGTACCCGCCGAACTCCTGCCCCAAGGTCACGGGCGTGGCGTCCATCAGGTGGGTCCGCCCGGACTTCACCACATCGGCGAACTCGACGGACTTGCGCGACAGCGCGCCCGCGAGATGCTCCAGCGCGGGGATCAGGTCGTGGATGACGGCACCGGTGGCCGCGATGTGGATGGAGGACGGGAAGACGTCATTGGACGACTGCGAGGCGTTGACGTGGTCGTTCGGATGCACGTCGCGCCCGAGCCGTTCGGTCGCGAGGGTGGCGATCACCTCGTTGGTGTTCATGTTGGACGAGGTCCCGGACCCGGTCTGGAACACGTCGATCGGGAAGTGCTCGTCCCAGTTCCCGCTAGCCACCTCACGGGCGGCCTCCTGGATCGCCTCCGCGATGTCCTTGTCGAGTACGCCCAGTTCGGCGTTCACCTTCGCGGCGGCGCCCTTGATCCGGGCCAGCGCCTCGATGTGGGCGCGTTCGATGGGCTGCCCCGAGATCGGGAAGTTCTCCACCGCCCGCTGGGTCTGCGCCCGCCACTTCGCGTCGACCGGGACCCGCACCTCCCCCATCGAATCGTGCTCGATACGGAACGGACCCACTGTCTGACCGTCGGCCATCGCCGATCACCTCCTGTGGGGGACAGCATCGCGGACACGTCCCGTGTTCCCACCTCAGCGGACGGAAACGGAGTGTCTCGGCCGAGTGCTCAGCGCTCAGCGGCCGGGCGGTGCTCAGCGTTCAGTGGCCGGGTGCGGTGCACACCGGCTGCCCGGCCACCTCGGCACAGGCCTGCGCCCCGCGCGGGTCGGCGGCGGCCAGCATCGGGCTGCTGTAACCGTCCGTGCGGTGACCGGGGTACTCGGCGGACAGCTCGTCCTGCCCGGCCCTGACGGAGATCTCCCGCGCCCCGCCGACCCGGGTGCGCACTTCCGACCAGACGGTGGCGCAGGACGGCGAGTACCGCAGCAGCACGACCTGACGGGCCCGGGTCACGGCGCTCTCCGTACGGGCGTCCCGCGCGCAGCTCTCGGAGGAGGGCAGCGCCCCCTGACAACCACTGGCCCGGCAGGAGGCGACCGTGTGATCGAGGACGTCGGTGGCACCGGCGGTGACCGCGACGGTGGTGGCCATGGCGGCGAGGGCGACGAGGGCGCGGGCCGGGGGACGCAGCCGACGGGGTCGTACGGGCGGCACGGGCGGCACGGACGGCACGGGCGGCGAGGACGGGATCGCAGGCTGCGCGGGGGGAGTGGCGGACGGTCTGGACTGCTCCTGGACCGCCGCATCCCACAGCGAGAGCAGCGCGCCGGGGTCGGTGTGGGCGAGCCGGGCGAGGGCCTCTACGGCTGCCCGGGGCGGGAGTTGGTCGCCGTTGAGATAGCGGTGCCAGGTCGATTTGCTGAACGGGGTGACGGAGGCCAGCGCGGCCAGGCTCAGCCCGGTCCGCCGCTTGAGGAGCCGGAGCCGTTCCGTCAGGAGCGGCCCCGCGTCGTCGTAAGGGCCGGACAGGGACCGCTGCTGCTCGGCCGTCACGTGGCTTTCCATCCTGCTCCTCGCCGTACCGGGGTGAACGCCGTGATCCGTTCCCGGGGCCGGCCGCGTGCCACACCCCGATCACCGGAATATGAAGGGGTGTTGACGTGGCACCACCCGACAGGACGCACGGGGCCGTCCCGCCGGGTGGTGCCGTGGGTCAGACGAGGGTCAGCACCAGCGGACGGCGCTGCGGTTGCTGACGTAGTGCGCGGAGACGTAGCCCTCGTGGTGCGGGAGCTTGTACCAGCGGTGGTTGCCGAAGACGTACGACCCGTACGTCTTGCAGACGATGGGCAACGTCCGCCCGACCGACCGTGAACCGACGACGCGGTACCCGGTGCCGGGGCCGGAACGGACGTTCAGCCGCTTGTGGTGCCGGGTGGTGACCTGCCCCAGGGCGTGCCGCGTCACGTGGTGGTGGGCGACGTGGTGTCGGGCGTGGGGAGCCGGGGCGGTGGTGGCGGCGACGGCTGTCACGGGGAAGACGGCGACGGCTGCGATCGCGGCGACGAGCCCGTTGCGCAGAGTGCGTCCGATCATGGGGGGTTCCTCCGAGTCGACCGAGGACCACGGGGTGTGGTCCAGTCGGTTCGGAGCTTTTCCGGCAAAGCGCCTGAAAATGCCGTCCCGCATGTCCCTGGGACGAACTGGGACAACATGCGGGACATGTCAGCACGTTGGGGGTCCAGGGGGCGGAGCCCCCTGGCCGGGTGAAAGGGGCAGCGCCCCTGGGGATGGGACGGGTAGGGGCGGCGGGGGCGAGCTGCATCCATCAGCGGCTCCGCCACGGGCCCTACGCCAGCCCAGGCCCCCGTACCGGGATGTGAGTGAACGTCGGCTCCGGTGCCGGGTTCTGGAAGAAGTCGTTGCCCTTGTCGTCGACGACGACGAACGCCGGGAAGTCCTCGACCTCGATCTTCCAGACCGCCTCCATGCCGAGCTCCTCGTACTCGACGACCTCGACCTTCTTGATGCAGTCCTGGGCGAGCCGGGCCGCAGGCCCACCGATCGACCCGAGATAGAACCCGCCGTGGGCGTCGCACGCGTCGGTGACCTGTTTGCTCCGGTTCCCCTTGGCGAGCATCACCTTGGACCCGCCCGCCGCCTGGAACTGCTCGACGTACGAGTCCATGCGCCCGGCGGTCGTAGGCCCGAAGGACCCGGACGCGTACCCCTCGGGCGTCTTCGCCGGACCCGCGTAGTACACCGGGTGGTCCTTCAGGTACTGCGGCATCTCCTCGCCCGCGTCGAGCCGCTCCTTGATCTTGGCGTGCGCGATGTCACGGGCCACGACGAGCGGCCCGGAGAGCGAAAGCCGGGTCTTCACCGGGTACTTGGTCAGCTCGGCGAGGATGTCGTCCATGGGCTGGTTGAGATCGATCTTGACGACGTCACCCGACTCGTCCAGGTGCTCGTCGGTCGTCTCCGGCAGGAACCGCGCCGGGTCGGTCTCCAGCTGCTCCAGGAAGACACCCTCGGCGGTGATCTTCGCGACGGCCTGCCGGTCGGCCGAGCAGGACACGGCGATGGCGACCGGGCAGGACGCACCGTGCCGGGGCAGCCGCACCACCCGCACGTCGTGGCAGAAGTACTTGCCCCCGAACTGCGCCCCGATCCCGATCCGCTGCGTCAGCTCGAAGACCTTCTGCTCCAGGTCCTTGTCCCGGAAGCCGTGCCCCAACTCCGAACCCTCGGCGGGGATCTCGTCCAGGTAGTGCGCGGAGGCGTACTTCGCGGTCTTCAGCGCGTACTCGGCGCTCGTGCCGCCGACGACGATCGCCAGGTGGTACGGCGGGCAGGCCGCCGTGCCGAGCGAACGGATCTTCTCCTCCAGGAACTTCATCATGGAGCCCTCGTTGAGGACCGCCTTCGTCTCCTGGTAGAGGAACGACTTGTTGGCCGAGCCGCCGCCCTTCGCCATGAACAGGAACTTGTAGGCGCCGCCGTCGGTCGCGTACAGCTCGATCTGGGCGGGCAGGTTCGACCCGGTGTTCTTCTCGTCCCACATGGTCAGCGGGGCCATCTGCGAGTACCGCAGATTGAGGTTGAGGTAGGCGTCGTAGATGCCGCGCGACAGCGCCGACTCGTCCTCACCTTCGGTGAGGACGTTCTGCCCCCGCTTGCCCATGACGATCGCCGTACCGGTGTCCTGGCACATGGGCAGCACACCGGCGGCGGCGATGTTCGCGTTCTTCAGGAGGTCCAGCGCGACGAACTTGTCGTTGTTCGACGCCTCGGGGTCGTCGATGATCCGGCGCAGCTGCGCGAGGTGGGCGGGCCGCAGGTAGTGCTGGATGTCGTGGATGGCCTCGGCGGCGAGCTGGCGCAGCGCCTCGGGCTCGACCTTGAGGAACGTCCGCCCGTCGGCCTCGAAGGTGGAGACACCCTCGGAGGTCACCAGCCGGTACGGGGTGGTGTCCTCTCCCATGGGGAGCAGATCGGTGTACGCGAACTCAGGCATCGCAGCCCATTCCTCACTCGACAGACGGCCGCCCGCCGACACTGGCGGGCGCTCACCAGCGTAGAACCTGCCACTGACACCGAGCTTGTGAGGTAAGGCTCAGTTCTCCGGGACCTCTCCCCGGGACTGCGCCACGCCAACGTTGTCCACACCCCTAGTCGCGATCTATCGCGTTTCGGTACGCTGCTGCCGTGGACCTTCAGAAGCAGCCCGTATCCGCGCCCACGGCCCCGCAGCCCGCGCCCGCCGCATCCGCGCTGCGCGCCTCGGACGCCGACCGTGACCGCATCGCCGACATCCTGCGCGAGGCCCTGGCGGAGGGACGCCTGGACTCGGACGAGCACGCCGAGCGGGTCGAGGGGGTGCTGAGCGCCAAGACGGTCGGCGAGCTGGAGGTCTTCATCCAGGATCTGCCGGCCGCCCATGGACACCGTGCGACGACCCCGTCGTACAGCCCCGCCCCGAACCGCCCGCCGGAGGGCGCGATCCCGGCCGAGGTCGACGAGCACGTGGTGGCGGTGTTCAGCGCCGCGATGCGCAAGGGCCGCTGGCGCGCGGGCCGCCGTATGCACGCGTACGCCGTGTTCGGCAGCGTCGAGATCGACCTCAGCGAGGCGATCTTCGAGTACCAGCAGGTCGTCATCAAGGCGGTCTCGGTCTTCGGCAACGTCGAGATCCGCGTCCCGGAGAACGTGTCGCTGCGCGGCACCGGCGGCGGAGTCCTCGGCAACTTCGAGGTGGACACGCTGGATTCCATCGAGCCGGACGCGCCCGTGGTCTACGTCGACGGGTGGGCCGTACTCGGAAACATCGAGGCAAAACCCAAGCGGGGCAAGCTAGTTGCGGACATTCTCGATCGGGTTCAGCGCAAGGTCGACAAGAATTTGCGCAAGCACCTGGACCGTTGACGGTTGTGAATCGGGACACATGTGGAGCTGATCGGTCCGCGCCCGTCCGGTCCTGACATCGCGCAGAAGCGCCCGAAAACCAGCGCTTCGGAACTCAGTGCATAGGCGCGCGCACAGCGGGTAGGCCTTGCTGCATCGTCTCTCGCTCGCGAAGCCGTCGTCAGGAGTAGACCGTGCTGCAACCGCCGCATTCGTCCCTGCAGGTAGCTGCTGTTCCGGCTCAGCGGGTGCCTGCGCGAGACAGGGACCAAGACGCTCCCTGGCACACCGAAGCGGTGTGCCGGCGCGACGAGGCAGGCCTGTTCTTCGCACCCTCCAAGGAACCCACCGCCGCCCGACTCTCCCGCGAGGACGCCGCGAAGCGCGTCTGCGCCCGCTGTCCGGTCATGGTCGAGTGCCGGGAGCACGCACTCCTGCAACCCGAGCCCTACGGCGTCTGGGGCGGCCTCACCGCCGCCGAACGCCGCGTGGTCCTGGCCAGGCGCCGCCGTCGCGACCTGGAACTCCAGAAGGCGCGAGCGGCGGGCCGCATAGCAGCGGCCGGCTGACCGACCGACGTAGAAAGGGGCGCCCCCACCGCACCGGGGGCGCCCCTTTCACGTACGACCGTGTGGTCGTGGCTTCGTTGGCGCTACGGCGCTACGTCGTGGCTACTTGGCCCGGTCGAAGTCGATCGCGCTGTACGCCCGCAGCTTGCTCAGCCGGTGTTCCGAATCGATTCGCCTGACGGTCCCGGACTTGGACCGCATCACGATGGAGTCGGTCGTCGCGGTCTCCGCGCGGTACCGCACACCCCGCAGCAGCTCGCCGTCCGTGATCCCGGTCGCGACGAAGAACACGTTCTCCCCGGACACCAGGTCGTCGGTGGTGAGCACCCGGTCGAGGTCGTGCCCCGCGTCCAGCGCGCGCTGCCGCTCGGCGTCGTCCTTGGGCCACAACTTGCCCTGGATCACGCCCCCGAGACACTTCACGGCACAGGCCGAGATGATGCCTTCAGGGGTGCCGCCGATACCGAGCAGCAGGTCCACGCCGGTGCCTTCGCGCAGCGCCAGGATCGACCCCGCGACATCCCCGTCGGAGATCAGCTTGATCCGCGCACCGGTCTCCCGGATCTCCTTGATGATGCCGTCGTGCCGCGGCCGGTCCAGGACGACGACGGTGACGTCCTCGGGCGTGACCCGCTTGGCCTTGGCGACCCGGCGGACGTTCACCGAGATCGGGGCCTCGATGTCGACGAACTCGGCGGCCTCGGGCCCGGCGACGAGCTTGTCCATGTAGAACACGGCGGACGGGTCGAACATCGAACCCCGGTCCGCGGCGGCGAGCACGGCGATCGCGTTCGGCATGCCCTTGGCGTTGAGGGTGGTCCCGTCGATCGGGTCGACGGCGATGTCGCACTCCGGCCCGGTCCCGTCGCCGACGCGCTCGCCGTTGAAGAGCATCGGCGCCTCGTCCTTCTCGCCCTCACCGATGACGACGACGCCGTTCATCGAGACGGTGGAGACGAGGGTCCGCATGGCACGCACGGCGGCGCCGTCGGCGCCGTTCTTGTCACCGCGCCCGACCCAGCGGCCCGCGGCCATCGCGGCGGCTTCGGTCACCCGGACGAGTTCCAGGGCGAGGTTGCGGTCGGGGGCCTCGGAGGGGACTTCGAGTTCGGACGGCAGATGATGATGCTCGGTCATCGGAGCGCACCTTTCTGATACGACGACGGCCGGATGAGGGTATGGCCCCGACTCTATCGCCAGGCAGACAAAATGAGCAGGGGGGCCCACGGATGAGCGGACCAGGGCACCTGAGACGATAGGGGCGTGGCAGGTTCGAACGGCAAGCAGAAGACGGTCCGGGACATGATTCTCTCCCTGGGCCTGATCGGGATCGCTGCGGCGATCGTCTACATCTTCATCCCGCACAGCGACCACGCTCCCGACGTCAAGCGGGTCGACTACCGCGTGGAGCTGCTCACGGCACGCCGTGCGGCGCCGTACCCGGTGGCGGCCCCGGAGGGCCTGGCCAAGACGTGGAAGGCGACCTCGGTCAGCTACGACGGCGCCGCGTTCGACGCCTGGCACCTCGGATTCAGTGCCCCCGGCGGACAGTACGTGCAGATAGAACAGTCGACTCAGAAGCCGGCCGACTTCGTCGACACCGCCAGCCAGGGCTCCGCCGCGACGAAGACCACCCAGGACATCGACGGCCACACCTGGACCCGCTACACCGGCGGCCGCTACGACGCGCTCGTGCTCGCGGGCAAGGGCTCGACGACGGTGGTGGCGGGCACGGGTTCGTTCGCGCAGCTGACGGAGATGGCGAAGGCGCTGCAGACGAAGTGAAGTGAGCTGACGGCTGCGACGAAGGCCCCCGGCGCTGTGCGTGCCGGGGGCCTTCGTCATGTCGTCAGGGGGTCATCCGGCTCAGACGGTGGTGACGACCTCGTCGTACGCCAGGCGCGGGGAGCGCGGGAACCAGGCGTCCGGGCCCGGCTTGCCGATGTTGATGACGACGAACGGGGTGTGGTCGTCGTCCAGGAACTCCTTCTGGACGCCCGCGAAGTCGAGACCGGTCATCGGGCCGGCGGCGAGGCCGGCGGCGCGGATGCCGATGATGAAGTACGCGGCCTGGAGGGCGGCGTTCAGCGCGGCGTTGCCCTCACGGACCGAACGCTCGCCGAAGACGGCGTCCTTGGCCTGCGGGAAGTGCGGGAACAGGTTCGGGAGCTCCTCGTGGAACTCGTTGTCCGCGGAGAGGATCGCGACCAGCGGGGCGGCGGCGGTCTTCTTCTGGTTGCCCTCGGCGAGGTGCTGCACGAGACGCTCACGGGCCTCGGGGGAGCGGACCAGGGTGATGCGCAGCGGCGACTGGTTCATGGAGGTCGGGCCGTACTTGACCAGGTCGTAGATCGCCTGCACCTGCTCGTCCGTCACCGGCTCGTCGGTGAACGTGTTCGCGGTACGGGCCTCGCGGAACAGCAGGTCCTGGGCGGCGGGGTCAAGAACGAGAGACATACGAGAACTTCCTCGGGGTGGCCGGAAACCGGAACCGGACCGTGGTCCGGATAGGCTGACGAGACCGACCGTACGCGATATGAGGTTCAACGTTCAACCAAAACCGGAGCAGGGTGATCCGTATCACGGGGGAATGCCGTGGGGGCGGCTTGCGAGGGGGGCGGTTGTTGCTGGTGAGCGATCAGCGTCGGCGGCGGCGGTGGTCGGCGGCGGGTATCGGCTGGCCGCCATCACTGACGGGCGTTTGCGGGCGC
This sequence comes from Streptomyces sp. NBC_00986, assembly GCF_045162565.1. Classification (NCBI taxonomy): domain Bacteria; kingdom Bacillati; phylum Actinomycetota; class Actinomycetes; order Kitasatosporales; family Streptomycetaceae; genus Streptomyces; species Streptomyces sp. NBC_00986. The sequence goes on along the minus strand of NZ_CP108733.1, from coordinate 4,743,313 downwards.
GGCTCGCTGTTCCGCTGCGGGCTGCCGCAACTCGCCGTCCGGCGCTGGTAGTTGCCGGCTGATCGCTGGCGCTGCGCCGGCTGGCGGCCGCTGCGACTCGCTGTCGGCTGTCGGCTGCCTGCGGGCGCCATTCGCCGTCCGCTGCGGGTTGTCGGCTGTCGATACCGGCCATCGGCTGCCAGCCGTTGCCATCGGTTCGCCGACGCCGACGCCGACGCCGACGCCGACAGCTGTCAGCTGCTGTGACTCGCTGTCGGCTGACGGTTGGCGCTACTTGCCGTCCGTTGCCGGCTGTCGGCTGTTGTGACTCGCTGTCCGCTGCCGGTCGGCGGGTGCCCGCCGTTCGGCGTCGCTGTCAGCCGGCGCTCGCTGCTACTCGCCGTCGGTTGCTACTTGCTGTCCGCTGTGGATTGTCGGCTGCTGTTGCTCGCCGTCCGCTGCCGGTCCCCGGCCGCTGGTCGCTGCCAGCTCTGCGCTGGCGCTGCCAGGTGGCGGACGCTGCGGCTTACCGTCTGCTACCGGCGGGCGCTATGTGCGGTCCGTCGCTGGTTTTCGGCTGTTGTGACTCGTCATCGGCTGGCTGCCGTTCCTTGGCTGCTGGCTCGGCACCGTCGCTGACAGCGGGCGGCTGCCGCGACCCGCTGTCGCTGTCGGCGGGCGCTATTCGCCCCTCTGCCGCTGGTTGCTGGCGGTTGTTTTCGCCATCTGCTGAGAGTCGTCGGCGGTTGGTAGCTGCCAGCAGTTCGCTGTCGTTGCGCCGGACGGCGGCCGCTGCGGCTTGCTGTCCCTCGTCGGCCGTCGCTACGTGCGATTCGCTGCCCGCCGGTTGCCAGCGCCGCTGCCCGCGCGGGCTGCCCCCTCGCGCTACTCGCCGTCCGCCTCTCCGGCCGCGCCCTCGTCCTCTTCCTCCGCGAGCGCCGCGTCCAGCCTGGCCCGGGCCCCGTCCAGCCAGCGGCGGCACACCTTGGACAGTTCCTCGCCGCGCTCCCAGAGGGCGAGGGACTCCTCCAGGGTCGTGCCGCCCGCCTCCAGGCGTCGTACGACCTCGATCAGTTCGTCGCGTGCCTGCTCGTACCCGAGCGACTCTTCCGTCACCTTGCTGGTCATTCGCCCACCCTATGCATCAACAGGAACTACGCCTCGAACAGGAACTACGACTCGGCCCGGACCGTGAACTCGCCCTCGGCGACCCGCGCGCGGAGCACCTCGTCCGCGCTCACCTCGTCCGGGTCCCGGACGACATGGCCGTCGGCCCGCTGCAGCACCGCGTACCCCCGCTTCAGGGTGGCCGCGGGGGAGAGGGCCACCACGCGTGCGTGCGTGTGGGTCAGCTCCGAGTCGGCGCGGTCCAGAAGGTGGCCGAGGGTGCGCCGACCGCGGTCGAGGAGGGCGGCGACATGGTCCGCGCGCTCGTCGATCATCCGGTGCGGATCCTGTATCGACGGCCGGGACAACGCCTGCGCCAGCCCGCGCTCCTCCCGGTCCACGAACGCCACGACACACCGCCGAGCCCGGTCACGCAGTTGCCGTACGCGCTCGTACTCCTCGCCGACGTCCGGTACGACCTTCTTCGCGGCGTCGGTGGGCGTGGAGGCACGCAGGTCGGCGACGTAGTCCAGGAGGGGGTTGTCGGGCTCGTGCCCGATCGCGGACACCACGGGCGTACGGCAGGCCGACACGGCCCGTACGAGCTGCTCGTCGGAGAACGGCAACAGGTCCTCCACGCTGCCGCCGCCCCGCGCCACGATGATCACGTCCACGCCGTCGAGCGCGTCCAGTTCCTTCACGGCCTGCACGACCTGCGGCACGGCGTGCACGCCCTGCACAGGCACGTTGCGCACCTCGAAACGGACCGCGGGCCAGCGATGCCGCGCGTTCTCCAGGACGTCCCGCTCGGCCGCCGAGGCCCGCCCGCAGACCAGCCCGATCAGCTGTGGCAGGAACGGCAACGGCTTCTTCCGGTCGGCCGCGAACAGCCCCTCGGCGGCCAGCGACTTCTTCAACTGCTCAAGCCGCGCGAGGAGTTCCCCCACCCCGACCGGCCTTATCTCGGTCGCCCGCAACGACAACTGCCCCCGCGGCGCGTACCACTCGGGCTTCGCGAGTACGACCACCCGCGCGCCCTCGCTGACGACATCGGCGACCTCGTCGAACACCTGCCGGAAGCACGTCACGCTCACCGAGATGTCGTACGACGGGTCACGCAACGTCAGAAACACCACACCGGCACCGGGGCGCCGCGACAACTGCGTGATCTGCCCCTCGACCCACACCGCACCGAGCCGATCGATCCACCCGCCGATCAGCCGGGAGACCTCACCGACGGGGAGCGGCGCGTCCGGAGCCGTGTTGAGAGCCATGCGCCCGAGAGTAACGGCCACCTGTGACAACGGGGTCGAGGTGTGGGGCGGGGTGGGGTGGCCTGCGGGGGCTGTCGTTGACGTGTCGGCCGGCATCCCTTCAACACAGGCCGCGCAAACTCTGCCCGTCCGGCGTTTGAGGACGAGGCTCCTTCAGGGCCGATGGGGGTCTGGGGGCGCGGCCCCCAGGAGACGCTCGCCCCCACCCACGCCCGGGTAGCTACTGCCGGACCGCCCCACGCGACTGCACCGCCAGCACCACCAACCCCACCGCCAGCCAGATCGCCCCCACCACCTGCGCGGTCCCGGACGCCTCCACGATCACGGCGATCGTGATCGCCGCCCCCAGCACCGGCACCAGCACGTGCCGCCACCACACCACAGGCCCACCCCGGCGCCGTACCGCGAACCACCCCACCACGCTCGCGTGCAGCAGCGTGAACGCGGTGAGCGCGCCGATGTCGACGACCGAGACGAGGTGGTCGAGGCCGTCGTCGCGGCGGGCCGCCCAGACCGCGGCGACCAGGGTGATGACCGCCGCCGACAACAGGGCGACCCTCGGTACCCCGGAGTCGGTCTTCGACAGTGCGCGGGGGAGGCGCCGGTCGCGGGCCATCGCGAAGACCAGGCGGCCCGCCGCCGCCTGCCCGGCCAGCGCGGCGAACGCCGCGCCGATCGCCTTGCTGACGGCGACCAGGTTGTGCAGCCAGTCGCCGACCGAGACGTCCACCGCGTCGTAGAACGCCGATCCCTGTTTCCCCGGGTCGGCGGCCAGCTGTGCGGACGTCGTCGGCTCCAGGAGGGCGACCAGGTACGTCTGGGCGATGAACAGGACACCGGCCAGGGCGAGGCAGAACAGCAGCGCCCTGGCGACCTTCTCGGAGCCGCCGGTGACCTCCTCCGCGAAGGTGGCGACCGCGTCGAAGCCCAGGTAGGACAGGACGGCCACCGAGACCGCGCCGATCACCGCGGACAACGCGAACGCGCCCTGCGTGCCGTCCCCGGACAGCGGCGACAGCCAGCCCCGTTCGGCGCCGTCGCGCGCGAGGACGACGATCGCCGACACGATGAAGATGACGAGGACGACGATCTCCATCGCGAGGACGAGGAAGCCCACGCGGGCCGCCGCACGCACACCCCAGAGGTTGAGGCAGGTCGTGATCACGACCGCCAGCGCTGTCCACACCCACCGGGAGACGTCCGGGACCAGCGCGTTCATGGCGATCCCGGAGAAGAGGTAGGCGACCGCGGGGATCAGGATGTAGTCCAGCATCGCCATCCAGCCGGCGATGAACCCGGCCTCCCTGCCGAGCCCTACGCGCGCGTAGGCGAACACAGAGCCCGCCTGAGGGACGACCCGCACCATCTGCGCGTAGCTGAACGCGGTGAACGCCATGGCGACCGTGGCCACGATGTAGACCAGCGCGACGGCACCGTGCGACTTGGCGTCCAGGGTGCCGAACACGCCGACCGGCGCCATAGGGGCGATGAACAGCAGCCCGTAGACGACGAGATCCCGGAAACCGAGGCTGCGCCGCAGCTGGGGCCCGTCGCCGGCCGAGGTCTCCGTCTCCGTGGCCGTACCGCTGTCCCTGTCCGCCATCTCGCGTCTCCCGTACGTCGTGCCTGGCCCCCACCCCTCCCACTCCACGGCCAGTCTCCCCAAGGACGCGATCTTTGACCCGTCGAGCGCGGCCTTACGATGGGACGCATGACTGCTTCGTCTGGCCGCCGTGTCCTGCTCGCCGCCCCCCGGGGCTACTGCGCGGGTGTGGACCGCGCCGTGATCGCCGTCGAGAAAGCCCTCGAGCAGTACGGGGCTCCGATCTATGTCCGGCACGAGATCGTGCACAACAAGTACGTCGTCCAGACCCTGGAGAAGAAGGGGGCCATCTTCGTCGAGCGGACCGAGGAGGTCCCCGAGGGGAACATCGTGATGTTCTCCGCGCACGGCGTCGCGCCCGTCGTCCACGACGAGGCCAAGCAGGGCCGCCTCGCCACCATCGACGCGACCTGCCCCTTGGTGACCAAGGTCCACAAGGAAGCCGTCCGTTTCGCCGACGACGACTTCGACATCCTCCTGATCGGCCACGAGGGCCACGAGGAGGTCATCGGCACCTCCGGAGAGGCCCCCGACCACATCACCCTGGTCGACGGCCCGTCCGATGTCGCCAAGGTAGAGGTGCGGGACCCGTCCAGGGTCGTATGGCTGTCCCAGACCACCCTCTCGGTCGACGAGACCATGGAGACGGTCGACGCCCTGAAGGAGAAGTTCCCGCAGCTCATCTCCCCGCCCAGCGACGACATCTGCTACGCCACGCAGAACCGCCAGCTCGCCGTGAAGCAGATGGGCGAGGAGGCCGACCTGGTGATCGTGGTCGGCTCGAAGAACTCCTCCAACTCCGTACGGCTCGTCGAGGTCGCCAAGCTGGCCGGCGCCCGCGCCGCCTACCTGGTGGACTTCGCCGACGAGATCGAGGAGGCCTGGCTGGAGGGCGTGACCACGGTCGGCGTCACCTCGGGAGCCTCCGTACCGGAGGTCCTGGTCGAGCAGGTCCTGGAGTGGCTGTCCGGCCGCGGCTTCGAGGACGTCGAACTGGTCAAGGCGGCCGAGGAGTCCATCACGTTCTCGCTGCCCAAGGAACTCCGCCGTGACCTGCGCGAAGAGGCGGCCGCGCTGGTCGCCGAGCGCACGGGTTCGGACCGTACGGCACCCTCCGGGCAGTGACTGTCAGTCGTTCGTCGTAGCGTGGATCCATGCAGATCTTCGGCGTGGACATCGGTGGATCCGGGATCAAGGGCGCCCCTGTGGACCTGGACAAGGGCGAATTGACGGAAGAGCGGTACAAGGTGCTGACCCCGCACCCGGCGACGCCGGACGGAGTGGCCGACGGCGTGAAGGAAGTCGTCGACCACTTCGGCTGGACGGGACCGGTCGGGTTCACGTTTCCGGGCGTGGTCACCGGCGGGGCCACGATCCGTACGGCGGCGAACGTCGACAAGAGCTGGATCGACCGGGACGCGGGCGCGCTGTTCAGCGAGCGACTGGGCGGCCTCCCGGTGACGGTCGTCAACGACGCGGACGCGGCGGGCGTCGCCGAGATGCACTTCGGCGCCGGCCAGGGCCGCAAGGGCACGGTGATCCTGCTGACCTTCGGCACGGGCATCGGCAGCGCCCTGTTCGTCAACGGCATCCTCGTGCCGAACACGGAGCTGGGCCACCTTGAGCTGAACGGCCACGACGCCGAGAAGAAGGCGTCCAGCAAGGCCAAGGAGGACGGCGAGCTGACGTGGGAGCACTGGGCCCACCGCGTCCAGAAGTACCTCGCCCACGTCGAGATGCTGTTCTCGCCCGAGCTGTTCATCATCGGCGGCGGGGTCAGCCGCAAGGCGGACAAGTTCCTGCACTTCATCGAGGACATCAAGGCCGAGATCGTCCCTGCGCAGTTGCAGAACAACGCGGGGATCGTGGGGGCGGCGATGCATGCGGCGGGGGACGACTAGGGGTGGCTAGGGGTGGCTAACGGCGACCGGTGACGACTGGGGCTGGCTGTCGCTGCTGGCTCCGGTGGAGTTGGTGGTTGGTGGTTGGTGGTTGGGTGGTGGGGGCTCGGGGGCGCTTGATCGGTGCGGGTGTGCCGGTCTTGGGTGGACGCGCGGGTCGCGGTGGGCTGAGTCCGGTGGGTGTCGGCTGCGAGGCGGGGGGCCTGTGGCAGGTGACTACGGAGGGCGTCCGCCGCGACCTGCGTGAAGGGGCGGCGGCGCTGGTCGCTGGGCGCGCGGGGTCGGGCGGGCTTGTAGGGGCCCGGGGGTGGCTCGGTCGACGGGGGATGCTCCGTGGCTGAGTCTCCGGCTCCGGAATCGACCCTGCGACTGGCCTCAGGACCGGTGGCCTCAGGACTGGTGGCCTCAGGACTGGTGGCCTCAGGACTGGTGGCCTCAGGACTGGTGGCCTCAGGACTGGTCCTGGGACGACCCTGGCTCCCGACCTGACCCTGGCCCCGACCTCGACCCGGCTCCGGTCCCGACCTGGCCCTGGTCCCCGCCCCCGACCTCGACCTGACCTCGGTCCTGGCCCTGACCTCGGTCCCGATCTTGCCCTGACCTCGACCCGGTTCCCGACCTCGACCCGGTTCCCGACCTGGCCCGGCCCCGGTTCCCGACCTGACCCCGGCCCCGGTTCCCGCCCTCGACCTGACCTCGGTCCTGGCCCTGACCTCGGTCCCGACCTGGCGCTGACCTCGACTCAGTCCCGACCTGGCGCTGACCTCGACTCGGTCCCGACCTCGACCCGGGCCCCGACCTGGCCCCGTCCTCGACCCCGACCCCGACCCCGCTCACGGTCCCTGTCCTTGTCCCGGAGTCGGCCCCTGGGACAGGCCTAGGGATCGACCCCGGGGTCGATCCCGCGGCGGCTCCAGGGAGTCACGCCCGTCGGCGACGCCTCAGTAGCCGGACCCTGCGGACCGTCGCGATGAGGCCCGCGACGAGCGTCCCCCCGTACAGCCAGCCGGCCTGCGTGGCGAGTCCGGTGAACAGGCCCATCAGGCGGTTGCCGAGGCCGCCGCTGCCGTCGGCCACCGGGAAGAGGCCGACGGCGAAGGCGATCGGCACGACGACCGGCGCGGTCAGCAGGTCGCCGCGTCGGATCCAGACCGCGGTGAGCACGCACACCGGCACGAACAGCACGCCGTAGACAGTCAGCGATGCCCCGAACAGGAACTGGTCGATACACCCGAGCACGAACATCACGGCCGCGCAGAACAGGCCGCCGCCGAGCCCGGTGAGCCGGGGGTTCGGCAGCTGACGTACGGTCTCGGCCGCCGTAGGGCTCGGGCGGCGTACGGCCGCCGGACGGCGCTGTGCGGTGCCGCGAGGCTGCGGGCCCGGGCGGGTCGTGCGGGCCGGGCCGCCGTTCGGGCCCCGGCCCGCCTGCGGGGGCAGGGGCGGGGCCCCGCGTCTTGCGCCGGGCTGTGGGGGTCGTGTCCTGTGTTGCTCCACTGGACCAACTTAGGTCGGTTTATGTGCCGAATAGGTCCTCAGACACGCCGATGGGCAGAGCTTGGCCACGTGTTCGACGCGGAGCCGGGAGGGCGCGGCTCACGCCGTAGACTGGTGGATCGGCCCCCGGCCCCGGTCCCCGCGCCCCCGGCCGGCCCCTCCACTGCTCTCACGCCACTCACGTACGGGAAGTCGCAACGTGTCGCTCACGATCGGAATCGTCGGTCTGCCGAATGTCGGCAAGTCGACCCTGTTCAACGCCCTGACCAAGAACGACGTGCTGGCGGCCAACTACCCGTTCGCCACGATCGAGCCGAACGTCGGCGTGGTCGGCGTCCCCGACCCGCGCCTGACGAAGCTGGCCGAGATCTTCTCCTCACAGAAGATCCTCCCGGCGACGGTCGACTTCGTCGACATCGCGGGCATCGTGAAGGGCGCGTCGGAGGGCGAGGGCCTGGGCAACAAGTTCCTCGCGAACATCCGTGAGTCCGACGCGATCTGCCAGGTCATCCGCGCCTTCAAGGACGAGAACGTCGTCCACGTCGACGGCAAGGTCTCGCCGAAGGACGACATCGAGACGATCAACACCGAGCTGATCCTCGCCGACCTGCAGACCATCGAGAAGGTCCTGCCGCGCCTCCAGCGGGAGTCGCGCATCAAGAAGGACATCGGCCCGAAGGTCGCGGCGGTCGAGGCGGCGCAGGAGATCCTGGAGAAGGGCGACACCCTCTTCTCGCAGGGCATCGTCCAGGGCTCGGGCAACGAGGAACTCCTGCACGACCTGCACCTGCTGACGACCAAGCCCTTCCTCTACGTCTTCAACGTCGACGAGGACGAGCTGGTGGACGAGGACTTCAAGACCGAACAGCGCGCCCTGGTCGCCCCCGCCGAGGCGATCTTCCTCAACGCCAAGCTGGAGGCGGACCTCGCCGAGCTCGACGACGAGGAGGAGGCGATGGAGCTCCTGGAGTCGGTCGGCGTCGAGGAGCCCGGCATGACGACCCTGGCCCGCGTCGGCTTCGACACCCTCGGCCTCCAGACCTACCTCACGGCAGGCCCCAAGGAATCCCGCGCCTGGACCATCAAGAAGGGCGCCACCGCCCCCGAGGCCGCCGGCGTCATCCACACCGACTTCCAGAAGGGCTTCATCAAGGCGGAGGTCATCTCCTTCGCCGACCTGGTGGAGACGGGGTCGGTCGCCGAGGCCCGGGCCAAGGGGAAGGCCCGTATGGAGGGCAAGGACTATGTGATGCAGGACGGGGACGTGGTGGAGTTCCGCTTCAATGTCTAGCCGCTGACATATCACCACGTTGCTGATCTCGCAAACATGCAGGTCAGAGAGGGTCTGACTCTTCGGGGTCGGGCCCTTAGTTTTTCCCGTGCTGGGATGGTGCTGGGATAGCTGACCCCTCGTCACCTGCCATCACCCCTGCTCATCCCTACCGTGCTGGGACGGGATGGGATGCCCGTGCTGGGATTTGTGCGAGCGGGACGCTGGCCGAGTGTGAGGTAGTGCGGACGTGGCACTTTTCCTACTCGTTTGACACAATCGGGGTATGGCTGAGACGACGTACAGCATCGGGGAAGGGCCGGCGACACGGGTGAGCCTGTCGCTGCCGGAGGGGACCGCAGAGGCGATTCGGGCGCGGGTGGGCAAGCGGGAGTTCTCCGCATTCATCGCCGAGGCGGTCGAGCGTGAGCTGCGCGGACAGGTCCTGGACGAGTACCTGGCGGACTACGAGAGCCGCAAGGGGCCGGTCTCCGAGCCGGCTCGTCAGCGGGCGCGGCAGGTCTTCGACGAGGTGTTTGCCGAGGAGGCCGAGTGGCCCGCCGCCGGTTGAGTCACGAGGGAACTCTGGTCCTCGACAGCGAGGGACTCTCGAAGCTGCTCGCCGACGATGAGCAGGTGGTGGCTCTGATCGCTGAGGCGCGCTCGCGCGGCATGGAGGTCGTGATCAGTGCGCTCACCATCATCGAAGTCGTCCACGTCCGTACGAACAAGTCCCGCCTGAACTGGGTGCTTTCCGGGCTGCGGGTCGTCCCGGTCGGTGACGAGGAGGCGAGGGCGGCCTCGAAGTTGCTGATGAATGCCGGGTTGCACGGACACAAGTACGCGATCGATGCGGCCGTCGCCGAGGCCGCGCTGCGACAGCACCGCCCCGTGGTCATGCTGACTTCCGATATCGACGACATGACGAAGCTGTGCGGCGAGCGGGTCCGGCTCGTGGCGGTGTGATTTCCCCTGGTTCGGCTTCTGCCTTTCGACGGTTGATCAGTGAGTGGCGGTGGAACTACCAGTATTCGGCGGACCACCGGTTTCGGTAACCGGCGATCCGCCGCTATGTTGCCGATCTTCCGCCTGGTGAAACTCCGTAGGTCGCGGGCGGAGTCAAAGCTCAGTAGGAGCGGGGCCCGTAGGGGCTCCAGTGACCGAGGAAGGGCTTGAGGTCGTCGCCGCTGGGCTTCGGTGGCGTGGGCAGTTTCGGCGCTGAGACCGATTCGGTGAGGATTTGGAGGTGCGCGTCCGCGAACGCGAGCCACGCCTCGATCTCGGTCCGCTCCTGCCCGGGCGGAAGTGATGTGGCGTGGTCGCGTACTGCTGCGATGTATTCGGTCAGGCGGCTGGCCTGGTACCAGGTGTCTGCCTGTTCTCCGAGGCGTTTGACGCGGTAGGCGTGGGCGTAGGCGGCGTGGGCTTCCTGCATGGCGGCTTCCCGGCGCTTTCGCTCTACCTCTCTGGCTTTCTGGTCCGCGAGGCGTTTGCGCTCCGCGGCTTCGCCACGGAGGCCGACCTCCTGCACGATCTCGGCGAGTTGTTCTTCCAGAGGCCGGTCGGGGAGATCTGCCCATTCGCTTGCACGGTGCGGGCTGCCACCGCGGAGTATGAAACGCAGCCGGCTGGAGGGGGTGTAGTCGAAGCGGGGGATGCGCATCCATGAGTACTTCTTGGCGTCGGCGAGTTCTTTGTCCGTCGGGACGTGTTCGCTGTGGTCCTGTTCTTGAAGGACGAGGAAGCCGACACTTTCGCCTTGGGCAGTGATGGAGAAGTGCGGTGGTGCCTTGCGCCGCCGATGGGGCGGGGGAGCGCCTTGTGTGGTTCCGAGCGCTGCCTTGTGGCCTTGTGCTTCGGTGGCGGTGATGAGGGTGTGGATGATGCGCAGGGCTCGGCCCTGGAGGGGTTTGGTCAGGCCCATGGGCTGCGGCTGCTTTTGAAGGGCGTTCACGACGGCATGGGGTTTGGAGAGTCTGGCTGGCACATGGAGCGGGGTGAGTTCCGCGAGGCGCCAGGCAGGGATGTCGACCAGCTTGATCTCGTAGCCGCGGTGGGTGCGGTATCCGTGGAGTTCCTGCGTGTGGGGGATCTTGCCGGACTTGCGGGCGGCATTGACTCGTGACGCCCAATTCACGGCGTGCGGGCCGGATTCGATGGGCTTGATGAGGCAGCCGTCGTTCGCAGCGGCCAGTTCTTCGAGTAGCTGGTCCGCGTAGTTCGCCAGGGCCTTCGGCGCGGCTCTGGGGCGCCGCGGTGCCGGTTTTCGGGCAGGTCGTTCCGGCGGTCGGGTGCTCTGCTCCACGGGGTGGATGCCGTGTTCGATGAGTTGCTGCCGCCCCTTCTCGGTGAGGTGGGCGCTCCAATGCCCGCGGCGTTTGGTGATTTTGATGAGCCCTCGGTTCTGCAGGGCCTGTCCGCTGGTCTTGTAGGTGCTGTCCGTCCAGACCTCGTCGGGACACCCCTGGCTCACCCAGTCGAGCACGGCCTGCTGCCGCTTGTTGAGGGCCTGTTCCATGTAGCCTCCCGCCGTTCCCTGGGTGCCCTGCCCCCGGAGACGATGCCCGCTGCCCTTGCGGGAATTCTGGGCTGTTGAAAGGACTCCTCGTTCGGGTGAGAGATATAGAGTGCGTGTTTACGGCGAGAGTAGTTATTCCTGGTATTGATGCGAAACGGCTTGGGTTCAGAGTCGTCGATAGGGATCTGGCTGAACTGGCTTGGGGTGCGGGTGGATGCCCGGGAGGGGCAGTGGGCCGACATCGTGGTGCACGCAGCTGAGCCCGAGATCGGGCGTACGTGGACGTTGTCGACGGTCGCCGCGGTGCGCGTCTGAATCAGATCACCGTGGACGGAGCCGTCTTGCCGAGGTAGATCTTGAACGCCTCGCGGATCTGGCCACGTGTGTAGCCGGCGGTGTTGACGTTGGCCGGTACGACCTCCCGCTCGTATCCGCGCTTGCGGGCGGACAGGTACTTGACCACGCTCGATGCTCCCGTGTTGGAGACGAACAGGTTGCGGGCGGTCCGCAGGTCGGTGTGTGACCCTTCGAAATTACGCGCGTGGCCGATGCCGACCCGGCTGGCGGTGTAGTACTTGCACTCGATGGCCAGCAGGCACTTATTGCCTCGCGGCGCCATCCGGATCTGCTGTGAGAGTGCAGCCTCGTCGGTCGGCAGGATCAGGACATCGCACTCGTGCACTCGCGGTGATCGAACTCGGCCTCGACAGCCCTGAGCCGGAAGCCTGACAGCAGGCCCGGCCCAGGGCGCCTCAGCCGGTCAGGGCCGTGGGTCGTGGTTGATCAGCTTCAGCAGGCTCAAAAGCTGCTTGGTCTCCGTCAGTGCCTCGGCTTTCGTCTCCGGGGCGTCCATGTCCCAGTGAGCCAGCTCATTCCGGTACTCCTTGACGGCGGTGATGCGGCGCACGAGTGGGAGCGTCGGCCGCTCGCAGGTAGGGGTGCGCTCAAGGGGAAGCGGATTCGGCCAGGCTCCGGGAACGCTGCACGTGGTGAGCGGGCTCGGGCGGCTATGCAGCCTCGTCGAGCATGGCGGACTGGGCCGACTCGCTTTCGACGCCGATGACTTCGACGGTTACGCCGCGAGCGGCGAGGGCCTTCGCGGTCTGGGCCAGGGTGATGGCGGAGAACGGGAAGAGGGAGTCCGGCGTGAGCTTGGCTCCGTCCTTCAGAAGGATCGCGAAGACGACGCGGCGCGGGGTGAAGTCCTCGGGGATGCTGCGGGCCGGATCGCTGTTGACGTGTACGGACCGGGCGAACTCCGCGCGTACGGCCGCGTTCTCGAAGAGGAGCTCAACGGAGACGCGCGCCTGGCTGAACAGGTGACTCAGCGGGCTGGAGGAGTGCGCGGGCTTCACGAGGACAAGAGTGTCGTCCTCGGTGAACAGGTCGCAGATCTCGACGGAGTTGCTTGCCCGAAAGGGGTTGTGGACATTCTTCTTGTCCAGGCAGACCCAGCCGCGACGGGCCTGGGCGGCCAGCTTGTTGTAGTCGCCTTCGTCTACGGGACGCATCACGCGCATACCCTTCTTGTTGAGCTTCTCGACGAGCGGCCAGCGGGGGAGATCGACGGAGGGCGCGTCGGGGAACAAGGGAGCCACGGTCTCGTTGACGTTGCGCAGGTAGCTCGCCCCGAGCTCGTACCACTCCCCGTCGAGCAGACAGAACGTGCGGGAGCTGAGGGAGAAGGTGGCCTCGATCCACTTCATGGCGGTTTCCTTGGACAGGGCTTCCATGGAGGCGGTGCGCGGGGCGAGCGCGGTCCGTGCGGAGAGCGTGTCACGAAACAGTTCGACGGTGCCCTGCCGGAGCGCCGTGACGCGGGCGCCTGCTTTGATCACACGGGCCCGCTCCAGGACGTAGTCGAGACTGAACTCGTCCCGGAGGTGGGGCGGGCAGGACCCGATCTTGATGGTGCAGGCGGTGGACCGGGGCAGGTCGGTGTTCTGGGAGAAGGGGACGGCGGTGATGATCCGGCCGTCTGCGGGACGGCCGAGCGTGGCGTCCAGTTCCGCGTCGAGCGCGTCGATGAGGGAGGGGACCTTGACCGGGGTGATGTGCTCCACGAAGGCCAGGTCGGGGTGGGGAAGGACGTGCTCGCAGATCGCGGCGATAGCGCGGACGTCCTTGACCAGCGTGGTGGGGGTGGTGCCGAGTTTGATACGGAGACCGATGCCGCCCTCCGCGGTCATGGCCCCGTTCCTGGTGCCGCTCCCTGCGGTGAGGTCGACTTCGTCGAGGTAACCGCCGAGGTGGCGGATGATCCGCCCGTGGTCCCGGAGTCCGAGTGCCGGTACGGAGGCGCCGGCAGGGATCAGGGAACTGTCGATGCGCGCCTGGCCGAGGACGCTGGTGGTGAAGTCCCGCACCTGACGCGGGTTGATGGCGCGGATACCGAAGGACAGACCGAAGTGCGCGTCCTTGAGCTGGGCGGGGAGAAGCCGGTAGCCCTGGTCGAAGCCGATCGCGTACACCACGTCGTCGACCGCGAGCACGAGCAGTGCGCCGGTGCGCTGCTCGCTCTGCAGCAGGTCCGATTCGCCGGCGAGCCGGAGGACATCCTTGCCCCAGGCGGCTTCCTCCTTCGCTACGGCGAAGGACACCGCGAGGGCGGGAACTCCCATGTGATCGCTGACGTCGCGCACGACCGCGTCCAGGGTGTCGAGGGCGTCGACGTCGAGGGCTTCGAGCATCGACTCAGGGGTCGCCTTGACGTGGGTCAGGCGGTACAGGGTGCGCTTCGACGCGGTGCTGGACACAGAGGTCTCCTGGGGCGAGGTTGCGGTGCGGTTCGGTAACACGAGCGGCCTTGCGGGACGGGTGGTGTTGAGGCGGACAGGGGCGAGTGCCCGGCAAGGGAGCAGAGGTGCGGCGATGAGGACGCCGGTGCGGTCGGACTCGTATGGGGTCGGCGTCCCGGCGGGTGGTGCCGGGGTGATGGTGACGAAGGTGCCAGAAGATTGGAGTTTAAATTGTTCGAGAACCTGATAACCCTGGTTATCAACCGCTGGCGAACTGAAAGCTCGACCGGCTGTAGCGTGTGAGGTGCACTGGGAGAAACGTTCTCGACCGAGAGCACAAGGCAGTCGTCACGAAGGGAGCGGAACCGCATGGTCGGCACACATGAAGCAACCGCTCCCATCCTGTCGGAGGAGACCTCCTGGCGGATCAGTTACGCCGAAATCGGGACCTTGGCCCAGGTTCAACGGCCCGTCGTCACCACCTGGGTGCGCCGGCACGCGGACTTCCCTGAGCCCGTCGCATACGAGGGAGCCAGCCCGCTCTTCGACGGCGGCGAAGTCGCCGAATGGCTGCTGTCCACGGGCCGCGGCAATGCTGGCTCCGACCAGATCCAGGCGGAGTGGGTGCTGCACACTCTGTCCGCCTGGCGGCGCGCGATCCCTGCCCGCACGCTGGTCGACACGGTGACCGCGCTGCTCTGCCTGCGCCGGCTCCTCGACGAACCGCTCTCCGAGCTGCCGTGGCGCACGATCCTGGAGCGCGCCGCGGAGACCGATTTCGAGGACGCCTACCTCCACAGAGAACTGCGCGACCTGCCGGACGCCGAACGTCAGGGCCCCCTGCTCGCCGTCCTCGCCGACCAGCTCACCGAGGCCGCCTACACCCCGGCCGACGCGCTCGAACGGGTCATGGACGCGCGCCGCCGCCTGGGCTGCGACGACCTCGCCGCCGACGAACCGATTCCGCTGGTGAGTCGGGTGATGGCCCACCTGTCCGGCATCGCGCGTCTGAACGAGCGCGAGCAAGGGGCGACGGCCGCCGTCCTGTACCCCAGGAGCGGAGATCTGCTGGTCGCCCTGCGCGAAGCAGTGTCCGACGCCGAGGGCATGCCCTTCTTCCTCTCCGCGGACCCGATGCCGGACCTAGTCCGGCTCGCCCGCCGCCGTCTCATGGCCCAAGGCGTCCAGGAGTACGAGATGGACCTCGTGGACGGCGAGGAACTGGCCACGGACGACTGGGGAGACCCGCACGTCGTCGTCTGTGCCCTCCCCTACGAGGCGGCCGAGACCCGCAGCCCGCTCGCCGTCCTGCACAGCCTGCAGGACCTCACCGATCTCCTCGCCGAGGACTGCACGGCCATCGCCCTGGGCCCCGCCGACGCGCTCGTCCGACCCCTGCCCGCACGCGGGGAAGCAGACCGCCTGCGCCGGGACTTTCTGGAACAGCACCTCCTCAAAGCCGCGATCAGCCTCCCTGAAGGCGTACTCCCCTTCCGCCCGGCTCACCGCACCGCGATCTGGGTCCTGCACCGTACCCCCGAAGCGCGGCGCACCGGCCAGGTCCTCCTCGCCGACCTTTCCTCACGCACCCTCACCGCGCAGGCCCTGGAAACGCTGGCCGAGGACATCGACATCTTCCGTGATGCCGGCTGGCGGTCGGACGGCCGTCACGAACCGCGCAACGCCGTCATCGTCCCGGCCACCACCCTGACCGGCGCACCGGGCACTGCGTTCACCCCGCAGCACCGCTCGCACGCCGACCGCTACACCCGCACCGTCGTCGAACGCCCGGCCCGCATCTCCGAGACCGAACTCCGCCTCCAGCAGCTGACCGACGCCACCCGCAGCGCACTCGACCACGCACCCACGATCCGCGCCAACGCCGTCCTGCGCCCCGACGACCAGCCGACCCGCCGTACCACCGTGGCCCGCCTGCTCAAGGACCGCCGCCTGCGCCGACTGCCCGGCCACCGCATCGCCGCCGAACACCTCCTCACCGAAGGCGCAGGCCACTACACCGTCCTCACCGCGGCCGAGATCACCGGCAGCGCGCCGGTCGACAGTCACCGCATAGACCGCGCCGTACTGCTCAACACCTACGAGCACGCCTACTTCACCGAACCCGGCGACATCGTCGTCACCGCCACCCCGAGCTTCGGCGCGTACGTCGACGACGAGGGCCTGTCCGTGGTCGCTTTCCCCGCCCGCGTCCTGCGCGTACGAGCCGACGCTGAGCATCCCGTACGGCCCCGTGTCCTGGCAGCGCTTCTGCGCTCGGCGGCGGCCGAACACCGGCGGGTGAGTGGCGCGGTCCGCTCCGCCCGCCGCATAGAGGACCTCCTCATCCCCGACCTCCCCGGCGACGAGGCCGAGCGGTACGACGCGCTCCTGGCCGACATCGCCCGCCGTACGGCCCTGCTGCGCCAGCACGCGGCGGCCCTCGAAGACCTGACTTCCCTGACCGCCGCCGGCCTAGTCGACGGCACGCTGACCCTCGCTGAACCACTCTCGTCTGACCTCCGCCTGACTCGCGAAATCTCTTGAAGGAGACCCGAACGCCCATGCCGCCCCGGAAGAAGAAGCCCGCCGACCAGGCGGAACTGTTCACCGCCTCCACGCCCAAGGAAATCCAGGCCATCCTCTGGAAGGCCGCGGACAAGCTGCGCGGCTCCATGGACGCCAACCAGTACAAGGAGTTCGTCCTCGGCCTGATCTTCCTCAAGTACGTCTCCGACGCCTTCGAAGAGCGCCGCGAACAGCTCGCCAAGGAACTCGCGGAGGAGGGCATCGCCGAGGACCGTATGGAGGAGTTCCTGGAGGACCAGGACGAGTACACCGGGCATCACGTCTTCTGGGTCCCCGAGAGCGCCCGCTGGTCCTCGATCTCCGCCAACGCCAAGAGCGGCAACGTCGGTGAGGCCCTCGACCAGGCCATGGACGCCATCATGAAAGCCAACCCGTCACTGACCGGCGTCCTCCCCAAGATCTTCAACAAGGACAACGTCGACAAGAAGCGCCTGGCCGAACTCGTCGACCTCATCACCGACGCCCGCTTCGGCGGCAACGACGACAAGCCCGCTCAGGACGTCCTCGGCGAGGTCTACGAGTACTTTCTCGGCAACTTCGCCCGCGCGGAGGGCAAGCGGGGCGGCGAGTTCTACACCCCGAGCAGCGTCGTCCGCCTGCTGGTGGAGGTCCTGGAGCCGTATGAGGGCCGCGTGTACGACCCGGCCTGCGGCTCCGGCGGCATGTTCGTCCAGGCCGCCAAGTTCATCGAGGCCCACCGTGGCCGCGGCCACAAGGCTGACATCTCCGTCTACGGCCAGGAGCTCAACGAACGCACCTGGCGCCTGGCCAAGATGAACCTCGCCATCCACGGCATCGACGGTAACCTCGCCGCCCGCTGGGGCGACACCTTCGCAGACGACAAGCACCCCGACCTCAAGGCCGATTACGTCATGGCCAACCCGCCCTTCAACATCAAGGACTGGGCGCGCAACGAGTCGGATGCGCGGTGGAAGTACGGGGTGCCGCCGATGGGCAACGCCAACTATGCCTGGCTCCAGCACATGATCAGCAAGCTGGGGGAGCGGGGGACGGCTGGCGTCGTCCTCGCTAATGGCTCGATGAGCAGCCAGCAGAGCGGGGAGGGGGAGATCCGGCAGGCGTTGGTGGATGGGGACATGGTGGCTTGCATGGTTGCGCTGCCCTCTCAGTTGTTCCGCACGACGCAGATTCCTGCTTGCCTGTGGTTCCTGGCCGAGGACAAGTCGCCGGGTGGCGTGAAGGGGCAGAAGGTTGCTGCTTCGGATCGCCGCGGCGAGATTCTCTTTATCGATGCTCGCGGCATGGGCGAGATGGCCGACCGCACCGAGCGCGTTCTAACGGAAGCCGATCTTTCCAGGATCGCGGGTACATACCACGCGTGGCGTGGGACGACGAGTGCGAAGGATGCA
This sequence comes from Streptomyces sp. NBC_00986, assembly GCF_045162565.1. Taxonomy (NCBI): domain Bacteria; kingdom Bacillati; phylum Actinomycetota; class Actinomycetes; order Kitasatosporales; family Streptomycetaceae; genus Streptomyces; species Streptomyces sp. NBC_00986. The sequence continues at coordinate 4,725,470 of NZ_CP108733.1, read as the reverse complement.
GACGAGACGTACGAGGACGTTCTCGGGTTCTGCGCCAGCGCGGATCTGGAAACAGTCCAGAAACACGGATATGTACTTACGCCCGGACGGTACGTCGGGGCGGCTAAGGCGGAGGGGGAAGATGCCGAGGCAGTCACGGAAAAGATCGCGCGACTGACGGGCGAGCTGTACGAACTTTTCGACAAGTCGGAAGCGCTGGCAAAAACGGTGCGCGCACAGCTGGGGCGGATCGATGCCTGAGGAAATTCGCGCGGTCCCGCTCGATTCGCTTGTCAGTGACAAGATTTCCTATGGAATTGTTCAGCCTGGAAACTTGGAGGCTGATGGAGTTCCGATCGTTCGGGTAAAGGACGTTCGCAGCGGTAAAATTGACACATCGGACCCGTTGGTTGTTTCTCGTGAAGTGGAGCAGAAATACACGCGAACGCGATTGCGTGGCGGGGAAGTCCTATTGACGCTCGTCGGATCAGTAGGTGAAGTTGCCGTTGCCTCTGAGGAAGTCCGTGGATGGAATGTGGCGCGCGCCATTGCTGTAGTTCGGCCGAGTTCAGAGGTTACGGCTCAGTGGTTGAGGCTGGTTCTTTCAAGCAGTGCAGCGCAGCGCTATTTTGGCGACCGGTTGAACACTACAGTTCAGGCCACGCTCAACCTGAAGGACGTGCGCACTCTCCCGGTGCCGATGCCCTCGCTGCGTGAACGCGACGCGGTGTGCGCTGTTGTAGGTGCACTGGACGACAAGATCGCCGTCAATGAGCGCATTGCGGCCACCTACGAGCGGCTGCTCCAGTGCCGGTTCGTTGAGCTAGGTCTTGGTGACGATCCGGACGGTGACTCGGTGATCCCGATTACGGATCTCATCACTTTCGGTCCGAAGCTCGGAAAGCCTGTCGCTGCTGAGCCGGTATATGTGGACATGGCGGCGCTTCAGGCGAATCGCGCTGGAATTCCGTCTTGGGCTCGGCGTGAGCCGAAATCTGGCCCTCGTTTCATGAATGGTGACACGCTCATGGCACGTATCACTCCTTGCTTGGAGAACGGTAAGACCGGCTACGTCGACTTCATGGAGGACGGAGAGATCGGGCTAGGGTCTACCGAGTTCATCGTGCTGCGTTCCCTTCCGGGAGTCCCGAGCGAGCTGAGCTATTTTCTGGCTCGCGACTCTCGGTTCCGTGAACACGCTATCCGGAACATGGTTGGCTCGTCTGGGCGTCAACGGGTCAGTGCGGCAGATGCTTCGAACTACACGGTGATGGCTCCTGATGCCGAGCAGCTCGCGGCGTTCGGAAAGGAAGCCTCCGCCACTTTTGCGCACATGAAATCTCTGGAGAGTGAGTCCCGCACTCTCGCTGCTCTCCGCGACACCCTCCTTCCCCAACTCATGTCTGGCCGTATCCGCGTCAAGGACGCCGAGAAGATTGTCGAGGACCACGTATGACCACGCACGGGAACGACAACGACCACGGCACCGGCGACACCCCTACCCCCGAAAATTTCCGCCCCCTCGAACTCGACTGGGAGCTCCTCGCCCTCGAAGAGCTCTTGGAGCTCGACTGGCCGAAGGCCGAGGGTAATGAGCTCGCTCCCGGATCCGGCCACCGCCGTTCCTGGGACGACCTGATTCTCTACTCCGATCTTCGCGAGGCCATTGAGAGGCTCAACCCGGCCCTCCCCCCGGACGCCGTCCGTGAGGCCCTCGCAACCGCCGCGACCCCGACCTCCCAGGACACGTACGAGGAGAACCGGAGCGCGCACGGGTACCTCACCGACGGCGTCCACTCCGTCACGTACACCGACGCGCTCGGCGCCGAGCACACACCGACCGTTCGGATCGTCGACCTGGAGAACGCGGACGCGAACACGTACCGCGCCGTCCGCCAGGTGACCGTGATCAACGGCGAGCGCAACCGCCGCTTCGACCTCGTTCTGTACGTCAACGGTCTCCCGCTTGCCGTCATCGAGCTCAAGCGGGCGGGCGACCCTAACGCCACCCTCGCCGCCGCGCACACCCAGATCCGGCACTACGTCGAGGAATTCCCGACCGCCTTCCGCTACAACGCGGTCGTGCTGCTCTCCGACGGGATAACCGCCAAGTACGGCACCCCCTTCACCCCGTACGAGCACTTCGCCCCGTGGAACACCGACGAGTTCGGCGCCCGTGTGGATGCCCTGGGTGACTTCAGCGCCAACGTGGGCGCGGACGGCGACGACATCCCGACCGGCCAGGACCTCGCCCTGCACGGCCTGTTCACCCAGCCGCGCTTCCTCTCCCTCGTCCGGTCCTTCATCAACTTCGTGCCGGCCAAGCGCATGAAACGCATCGCGAAGCCGCACCAGTACTTCGCGGTCACCCGTGCCGCTGACGCTGTACGCCGCGCCGCCGCGACTGACGGCAAGGCCGGTGTGGTCTGGCACACCCAGGGCTCGGGCAAGTCCGAGGAGATGGTGCTGACCACCAACCTCGTCATGCGCGACCCCGCCCTGCACAACCCCACCGTCGTGGTCGTCACCGACCGCACCGACCTCGACGACCAGCTCTTCGACACGTTCAAGGAGAGCGAGGTCCTCCCGGAACAGCCCCACCAGTTCCTCAACCGCGCCGAACTCCGCGAAGAACTCGCCGCTAAGCGCACCGGCGGCATCCTCTTCACCACCCTGCAGAAGTTCGGCCGCACCAAGCAGGAGAAGGAGGCCGGGACCGATCACCCGCGCCTCTCCGAGCGGCGCAACGTCGTCGTCGTGGTCGACGAGGCCCACCGTAGCCATTACGACCACCTCGACGGCTACGCCCGTCACCTGCGTGACGCGCTCCCGCACGCCACGTTGCTCGCCTTCACCGGCACTCCGATCTCCGAGGCCGACCGCAACACCCGCGAGGTCTTCGGCGACTACATCGACACTTACGACCTCAAGCGGGCCGCTGACGACGGCGCGACCGTGAAGGTCTACCACGAGAGTCGCGTCGTCCAGCTCGTCCTCGACCGAGACGTCGACCCCACCACCATCGACACCGAGGCCGACCGCATCACCGACGGCCTGGACGACACCGAGCGCACCCGCGTCGAGCAGGCCGTCGCCACCATGAACGCCATGTACGGCGCCCCCGCCCGGATACGCGACCTGACCCAGGACCTCGTCGAACACTGGGAGGCGCGGCGTACGGCGATGCTGCCCTTCGTCGCGGACGCCGACGACGCACCCGGCGGAGCCCCCGGCAAGGCGATGCTCGTCTGCGCCACCCGCGAGATCTGCGTCCGCGTCTACGACGCCCTGCGCGAACTGCGCCCGGGCTGGCACACGGACGACCCCACCACCGGCGCCATGAAGATCGTCTACTCCTCGGACTCCCGCAAGGACAACAAGGAGCTGCGCGCGCACGCTCTGCGCGACTCCCAGCGCAAGGCGGTCATCAACCGCGCCAAGGACCCCGAGGACGAACTCCAGCTCCTCATCGTCAACAACATGCTCCTGACCGGCTTCGACGCGCCGTCCATCCACACCATGTACCTGGACCGGCCGCTGCGCGGCGCCGGCCTCATGCAGGCCCTCGCCCGCGTCAACCGCCGTTTCCGCAAGAAGGAGGACGGCCTCCTCGTCGGCTACGCCCCCCTCACCGAGAACCTCCAGAAGGCCATCGCCGAGTATTCTGCCGACGACCAGGCGGACCAGACCCTCGGCCAGGACATCGACCGTGCCCTGGACGAACTCCGCAACGAGTACGACATCCTCGACCAGATGCTCCGTGGCTGGAACTGGCGCGAACGCCTCTCCCGTCCCGACGCGAAGGCCTTCATCAAAGCGGCCTACACCACGGCCGAGCACCTGCGCAGTCCCGCCACCCCGGGCAACAACCCCGACCAGCTCGACGACCCGAACCAGACGCTCAGCCGCCGCTTCCGTGAGCACGGCTATCGCCTGGAACGCTTCTTCGCCCTCGCCGGCTCCTCCGCCGATGTCGGTTCCCGATTCCCTGACCAGCCCTACTGGAAGCGCGACATCCAGTTCCTCGTCGAGGTCCGTACGTACATGGCGAAGCTCGACGCCATGGACCGCGAAGCCCAGGGCCTGCCCGTCGCCCGCGACGTCGCCCTCTACCTTTCGCAGCTCACCTCCGCCGTCGTGGAGACCGGCGGTGTCACCGACCTCTTCTCCGCGGCCGGACTGGACAAGGCCGACCTCACCCACCTCAACGACGCACTCGTCGGCCGCCTACAGAACAGCGAAACCCCGCACCTGGCCGCCGAAGCCCTGCGCCGCCTCGTCGAGCAGAAGATGCGAGAGCAGACCCGGCACAACATCGTCCGCCAGACCGCGTTCTCGGAACGCCTCCAGGATCTGATGACCCGCTACATGCGGCAGCAGCTCACCAGCGCCGAGATCATCGCCCAGCTGGTGGAACTGGCCAGGACAGTCGCCGAGGACGCCCGGCGTGGCGAGAAGTTCACCCCGCCGCTGGGTGATGACGAACTCGCCTTCTACGACGCGGTCGCCGACCTCGGCAGCGCTCGCGACCTCATGGGCGACGAGATCCTCTCTGGTATCGCCCGGGATCTCGTCGTCCAGGTCCGCAAGAACCTCAAGAAGGACTGGATCGCCCGCGAACCCGTCCGCGCCAAGCTCCGGGCCACCATCAAGCGCCTCCTGGCTCGCCACGGCTACCCGCCGGAGCAGTCGGAGGACGCGATCAAGCTGGTGATCCGTCAGATGGAGCACTTCGCCGACCGGTGGTCCCAGGACGGCTCGGCCGCCGACGCATAGCCCTCGTTCGTATGGCTCCTTGCCCCGGCACAGCGCTTGCTTGGCGCGGCGGTTCTCTGCCCGGTTGGATGCCCCGTGTTAAGACCGGCATCGGACGTGTCCGCTGCCCTTGCTCAAAAGCAAATTCCAGTGCTGCGCGACGCGGAGAGCGCCCGGCCGCTACTTTCGAGTCCGCGGAAGGGTCCGCAGAACGGTAGAGCAGTCTGGGGGAGTTAGGGCATGTCGCAGAGAGCGCTGCTGTTGATGGTGGTCGTCCTGGCGTCTGTGGTGGTGGGGCTCGTGGCAGGCATTCTCGAGTTTGCGGGCGCGGGGAAGATTGTCACAGCTGTCAAGTACGGCGGTGGTGCCTGTGGAGTCGCCATGCTCATCGGACTGGCCACTGTTACGTGGCTGATGTCGTCGTGATCCCGAAGGAGCGAGGGAGTGAGCTGGGGCGCCTGAAGTACCGGCGAGTGCTACTGGCCGTTGAGAAGCTGCGCAGCACGACTGATGCCGAGACGACGTACCGACTCGCCTTTCAAGTGGTCTACCTCCACTGCTGGTCCAGCCATGGAGCAGCAGTGGAGCCGGGGCGCCCGTGGCGACCCGGCTCGGGGTCCGCGGGTGCGATGCTGAATGCGATCTGGCCGCGTACGCCCGTCGCTCGTACCTACAACCTGCCCGCGTGCCGCGACGAAGGCGTGAGCCGTCCCTTCGAGCTCATCGATCCGGCTCTCCACGAGCTGATCGTGGAGGTTCGGCGGCTGGAGCCCGACGTGGGGCTCTTCGATGTGTTGCTCGACATGTACTCGACGCGCTATTCGCGCGGCGATGACTACTTCACGCCGAATGATCTGGCGTACCTCTTCGCAGGACTGGCCGCTCCCCGAGGAGGCGAGGTGGTTCGGGACCCGGTGTGCGGAAGCGGGCGACTACTGCGAGCCGCCGCCTACCGGGCTCGAACCCAAGGTGGCGAAGTGCGCTTGTCCGGAGCGGATCTCAATCCGACGGCACGCTATGCCGCGGCCGTCAACCTCGCCCTGCACGGATTCCATGCCGACCTTGGCAAGGGAGAAGCTGACAGCCTCCGGGCTGGGACGTCGCCGGAACCGGCCGACGTGGTCGTCGCCAACCCTCCTGTGAACCTGCGAGATTGGGGGCATGGCGAACTCAAGGACGACAGGCGGTGGACCCTGGCGGTACCAAGGTCGGGTAACGCGAACTTCGCCTGGGTCCAGCACATTCTTGCCGACCTGACGCCGCAAGGGCGGGCCGTTGTCCTGCTCTCCCCCGGAGCAGCCCACAGCAGCAACAGCACCGACGGACTGATCCGTCGCAGGTTGCTCGAAAACGGTCTGGTTGTAGGCGTCGTGGCTTTGCCGGCATGGCTCTTTCCACACACCAGCACGAGCATGGCGCTGTGGCTGCTCGCCAAAGGGGAGCGGCCGAACACCCATCGGGTCCTGTTCGCGGATGCAGGAAAACTGCCGACAGCGAGGGACGGGTCACGGCGCATTTTCGACCAGGACTCGGTCGAGCGTCTTCTGCAGATCTTCGGTGAGTGGCAGGACCTCCGGCGCTGTGAGGATGAGGGCGCTCCTGAATCCGTGCCATGGTGCCGTGCGGCGAGTCTTGAGGAAATCACTGATGCGGGCTTCGACCTGACTCCCGCACGCTACGTACGGAACGGGGGCACCGCGCAGTTGCATTCAAGTGACGGAGACCGGAACCGGAAGGCCGAGCTGTATGAGTGCATGGATCATAGCGCCGCAGCCAGGAACCGAGTCCGTGATGCCTTGGAGAGCAGGCATGACTACAGAATCGGATGATGTCCCCACTCCGTGGCCCGTCGTTGAGTTGCGTGAGTTCCCTGGGGTCGAGTACGCCGCCTACGGAATTGCGCGACAGCAGAAGGCATCCGGCGGAATCCCTATGATCCGCGCCACAGAGATTGTCGAGGGAGGTGTGCACGTCCAGGAGTTCACATTTGTGCCTCCCGATGTGGCCAGACGCCACCCACGCAGCACGCTGAGGTCTGGGGACCTCCTTGTCGTGCTCGTGGGGCGTGTGGGGGAGGCAGCAGTTGCAGGGGAGGAGCACGCAGGATGGAATGTCGCCAGGTCGCTCGCGGTCGTCCGCTGGACACCAGAGGGCCGCGCCCAACAATGGGATCTGTGGCTTCGATGGTGGCTGAAGACCTCGCAGAGCCACAGCTATCTCACGCTGTCCTCGTCGAACGCCGAGCACATGACCTTGCCTCTGCAGGCACTCAACCGACTTCCCGTGCCAGTGCCGCCAGCGCCGGTGCGGGAGAGGCTGCTTTCGCTGATCTTGCTTGCTGAGCGCAAGAATGCGTTGAACACCCGGATTGTGTCTTGCGCGACGGGACTAGCGGATGCGCATTTCGTGGAGGCGCTGCAGACGTGCGGGCAAGGTCCGGCTGCCGAGCGTGCAGTGGGCGAAGTGTGTCAGGTTACGGCTGGTGTGGCACAGTCTCTGCCGGACAGCGAGCAGTCGGCTCTGCCGTGGGTGTCTCCCCGCGAAGTACTGAACTGTAGGACAGTACATCTGGGTGCAGTGACTTCACGCACCGTGGCGCAAGCGGAGGTTGTATGCCCCTCCGGCAGCCTCTTGATCGCGCCCCGTCCCGGGGAGGTGCGGACCGTGCTCACCACTACCCCGGTAGTGCCAGGTCGGCGGACGCTCGCGATTTACACGAAGTCAGAGGTCGATCGAATGTGGTTGTTGCACTCGCTGCGTTACCGGAGGCGGGAGTTGACGGCCGTTACGCAGGGCGAGCAGGCCCGCGCGATGAGGCGCAAGGACTTTTCCCGTTACAAGATCCCCTGGCCGACCGATGCGGTGAGGCGGGACTTCGCCAGGCGTGCTGCTGCCCTGCACTACCTCGCCTACGCCTCCGCCAGGGAGCGACACGTGATGGAGGAGCTGGTGGTGCACGAGCTGGAGAAGGGGGGCCTGGCGCGTCTCACTTCGGCCAGCTGAATGCCGAGCTGATCCACGTTGCCCCTCTCTGGAGCACGGAATCCAACGCTCTGAACGAACGGCGCAGTGCCGCGCACACCGTTTCTCCGCTGGCGGTCCGAGAGAACCCTGACCAGCCATGTTTGGGGCGCCCCCGGCAGGACTCGAACCTGCGGCCAAGCGCTTAGAAGGTGTACGAGGTTTAGCGATGTGCTTACCTGCGTCTTTGCTGGTCGGCTGAGACCAGACTAAAGAAAGGCGCTTGGCCTGAGATTCTTGGAACTTTGACGCGATCTCGGCCCCAGAACGGAGCCCGCCCCGGCCGCCACCTTACGGGGCAGTCGGGGCGGTCAGGGCGCGACTCCGCGCTTTGGACGGAACGGGACCTCGCGCGTGAGGAACCTGCCGCGCCCGTCCGGGGGCGCCGGTTAGTCGTAGCTAACGGGCGTTGGGGGGTGATCCCCCGATTGGTGCATATGCCAAACACGCTGGCTGGATTCGAACCTACATTCGAGTCGTGGTGCGGGCCACCCGGCGGGATACTCCGGGGGAACGTCGACCGCCGGGTGACCCTGTCGTCGGGAGCGTGCGACTTCGCGCTGCAGGTCGACGATCGTGCAGCCGTGCAGGGAGCGCACGAGTTGCCCCGCGAGCATCCAGCGCGCCGCCGTCGTGCCGTACGCGGCTACATCCTTGACGGCGGTCCGCACCGGATACCCGAACGCCGAGGGCGACCAGACGCGCCCGTACACCCCGCACACCTCGCTCTCGCGGACGCGCACAGCGACGCTGCTGCCGGCGAGGTGATGGCACTGCTCGACTGCCTTGCCCGCGCATGGCAGACAGACCGGGGGGTGCGTCGTGAGCAGATCGTTCGGCCAACCCTTGTAAGCGTTCCGGTCGTCTTCGAGCAGCCACAGCACGCCGTCGGAGTTGCGGTCGGCGGACCCACCGCACACCTGACACAACTTGTGTTCCATCGCTACGCGCTGCCGCATCGGGTGCACGTTGGCGTACTCCGGGCGCCCGGTGCCCTGCGCCATGGCGCGGCCGTTCCACAGCACGCCATACTGGTCGCGGTCCTCGGGCATCTCGTCGGCAAACGCGATCCCGCCCCGTCCCGAGTAGATCATTTTGCGCTTGTACGGTTGCTCGCCGCTCCAGGGCGCGATGAACGGCACGATGTCGGGCCGAGTCGGTGCCGCTGTCACGAGGCACCTCCCAGGGGGCGCCCGAGGTGGGCGAGGGCGAGGTACAGGCGACCGCCTGCGCGGGCGTTCGCCCGGTACTCGTCGACTTCGGCCACCGACGCGACTTGCGACAGCTCGTCGAGCCCGACCACGAGCAGAGCGCCGCCGCACTCTTTGAGCCCGCGCATCCATCTGGGGTGCTGCACCTTGAGCGCGTAGCCGGCTTCCAGGAACCACAGCAGAGCCACGCCACCTTGGATCGTCAGCCGGACGCCGACGTCGGGTACCGGCTCGCCGGCCGGGACGGCGCCGAGCGACTGCACTACCTGCCGCATGCTGGCCTCGACGGCGGCGGGGTCGGCTTCGTCGAACTGCGGCGCCGGGTAGGTGAGCATCAGGCACGGGATCAGCTCGCCTGCGTCCGTATGGTCAAGCCACGTGCGCACGTTGACCGTTGCGAGGGTCGAGAGGGTCACGACCTCGGCGAGCGTAGTCTCGGCGGTCATCGGCCGCCGTCCATGGCCATGCTCGCGCTAGCGGCCGCGTATGCCTCGTACAGCGCCGTGCCGTCCGTGAGCGTCGTACCCGGAGCAACAATCCACGAGCGGGTGAGCAGCGTGTGCGGGGCGACGACGGCGGGTGGTGGTACGTGCAGCCTGTCGCCCTTGGCGAGGACCCTCGCGCCCGGCTGGTCCCAGTCCTCGACCGAGCCGGCTGGCACGAACACGTCGACATGGTCGGCGTTATGCAGGACGGGCCCGATCTTGGCGCCCGCATTGCGTAGGGCTTGCACGGTGCGCCACCCGTGCGGCCGGTCCATGCGGACGACGTCCCATCCCTTGCCTACGGGCAGCGCGGCAAGCCCTCCCTCGGCCCATCGCGTGAGGGTCTGCGTCACGCTCGCGCCGCTGTCCCTGATCCAGTCGAGATTGTGATCTTCGTGAGCACTCATCATGCCCCCACGTGGTTCAGGGCGGCGAGCATGTGCCGACCTGCGTCGCCGCCATGCAGCAACGGGACTCGTACGCCGGTCTGTTCCTGCCAAGGCGGCGGGTCCCAGCGGGTCCCGTGCGTCGGTGGCAGAGCGACCCACTGCTGCGCGGATGTTCGCAACGTGACTGCCGCTGGCGGTTGCTCGCCGAGCGCGTAGCGGCCAGTGGACGGCAGTACGAGCAACGCGCAGTACGCACCACAGTCGATGAACGGTACGGGGCTCACTCGGTCGAGCGGGACCATGGTTGCCAGTCCCAGCCAGCGCGGCATAACGAGGGCGTCGAACGCGGCGCACGCGGCGATGATTCCGGCACCGGGCGCGGTGTCGAGGGTCGCCTCGATGTCGTCGGCGGGGATGGGTGTGAAGGGTCCGGGCAGTGGGTGAGCGCCGGGTGTGGGGCACTCGACGTTCTCGCACGTACAGCCGGCCCGAGGCCGGTAGCGGTGCCCTAACGCGATCGGCCAATTGAAGGCGCGCAGGTAGATGCGCGCAGCGTCGACCGGGCGTCGGGCGTCGATGGCTTCCATCTGACTTCCCTCGTGTGATCAGTCGCTTACGGAGCGTGGCTCTTGAGCGTGCACCGTGCGAGCGACCGCGCCCCCTAGATTTCCTAGGGGCGCTTTCTAGGTGTGCCGTCGCAGCACGTTGGTTCTACAGAACCCACCTCGCCTCCGCACGAATCCCCCTAGCCTTTGGCTATGGAGTGGTTCATGGCAGCCTTGGTAGGAGCAGCCGGCGGTGCCGCCATGGAGGCCATCGACATCATCAAGGCCATCAAGTGGCACCGCCAGATGCCTTGGAACGTCCAATCGGACACCATTGATCCACCACAACGCAGGGCCGAGGTGCGGCCCGGCGAGGAACGTCTACCCGCACCCGGTTGGAAGGCGTATTGCGTCGCTGGGGTGCTGCGGCTACTTGTCAGCGGAGCCCTGACCGGTGTCGTGGCAGCCACCTATCCGCAGAGCACGAATCCACTGGCGGCATTTCTCATCGGGCTGGGCGCTCTGTCGGTTGTCCAGCAGGTCACAACACTGGCGCCGTTGATGGTTAAGAGCGCGGGGCAAGCCGCCCTTGGCGGCGTAGTGGGGGAGTCGCAGCAACAATCGCAGGCTCTCCACCAGATAGTGCGGCAGCCTGCTCAGAGGCAACCGAATGGCGCTCCGCTGAGGCCAGAGACGGGTAGTCCTTCAGCTGGGAGTCCACAGCCCGACACGGGCGTCGCCGCACAGCAGGATCCGGCAGGCCAAGGAGGTGCGGCGTGATGATTGCTGCCGAGTCCTTCGCGGGCCGCGTGCTGGCTGTGTTTTCACGTCGCTCTCCCGGCTTCCGGCCTCCCCTGAACACGTCCGGCCTGCGGGTGCCGGACCGTCTTGATATGGCTCCTCCCGCCTCGGTTCCGGATGTTGCAAGCCCTGGTGAGACTCCCCCGGCCGATCCAGTCCAGGACAGCATTCTGGGGCTGAGCCTGGCTGACGTGACAGCTCGCTGGAAGTCCGCGTCTCCAGAAAAGCGGCTCTGGCATCGTCGCGACCTTATGAGCGTCTCAAGTTTCCTGGAAACCGGGGCCGCAGCCCTCGACCCTGACCTCACCCTCGACCTCAGCCTCGCGCGCGCCTTCGCCCGCGGCCTCGAAGGCGCCCTCAACCACGCCAGCGAACGCGCGCGTGTCCTCGCCATCGACACCGATCGCGACCTCGGCGTCGCCCTCGGTCGTGCCCGCTCCCGCGCCCTCGACCTCGACCACGCCCTCGACGGCGCCCTCGACCACGCCCTCGACCACGCCTTCGACGGCGTCCTGAACGGTTCCCGCTCCCTCGCCCGCGACCGTGCCCGCGCCCTCCAGCGCGACCTCGACCGCGCCCGCGCCCTCGACCCCGACGGCACCCTCGACCCCAACCTCGCCTTCGCCACCTCCCTCGCCCGCACCCTCGCCTACTTCCTCGACCTCGACCCCATGCGCTCCCTCGACTTCGCCACCTCCCTCGCCCAAGCCCTCGCCCTCGACGGCGCCCTCGACCTCGACCGCGGCCTCCACCGTGCCCGCAACCGCGCCCGCAACCTTGCCCGAGACCTCGACAATGTGCTTACCCAAGACCTCGACCGCGGCCTCGACCTCTTCCGCGTCCTCGACGTCAGCACCCTCGCCCGCCAATTCGCCCTTGACTTCGCCTTCGCGCTCATCCTCGACCTCGACCTCGACCTCGCCCACGACCTCGAAGAAGCTCATGCCAACCTGACTGACGCGGCAAATAACTTCTTTGGAGCCGACCTCACCGCCGTGGATCTTGCTGAGGTCCACCTTGCGGGGATCCGTTGGGACAGTGACACACGGTGGCCAACGTCTGAGTGGGGAACTCGTATGCGCAGAGCATCCGTGGAGGACCCTCCTGGATCCGGAGTCTTCGTCGTCCTTCCTGAAGACGGCCACCACTACGCAGATAGCGGTTCCCTGGCACCAATCTCGTGAGATGTCACATCTAGGGGGAGTTGAGTACCCGTCAGTGGACGAGTTCCATGTTCCTGATCAGCGAGGACAGTGCCGCAGCTTGAGAGGGAACGCCGACCCTCGCCAGGTTCGAGACCAACGCGCGAGCCATCGGGTCCGCGTGGACGTAGTACGGGGCGTCGCTAGCTGCCTGACGCAGCGTCGCCACGGCGGCCGGACGGCGGCCCATCCGTTCGTAGGCCCGCGCCTTGTCGATCTTGTAGTGCGTCTGGCGTTCCTTGCTTGGCACTTCGTCGACCTTCACGCCCTTGACCTTGTTCAGTCCGGTGTCGGGTTCGTCGACCTCGACACCTGCCTCGGCGGCGTGCACGGCGACAGTTCCACGGCCGAACACAGTGTGATTGTCGAGGTCGTAGAACCCTGTTCCGAGCCGGTCGGCATCTTCCAAAGCGGCGCTGATGCGAGACCATGCATCGACGCCCTGACCACCGCGGGCGTGCGCGATTGCCGCGCGCAGGTGCAGCGCTCCCCGCAGCGACAGCGCCTCGTGCTGTGGGTTGCCCGCCGACGCGAGCGGTTCGAGATCGCGCAGCGCCGCCTCGGCGACAGCCACGGTTTCAGGTAGGGAAGCCTGATGCAGCAGTGCGCCGCACCGGTCCCATGCGACGGCGGCTTTGACGAGGGGGTCGTCGAGTTCGGTTGCGGCGCCGGCCCCGACCTCGGCGGCGACCCACGCAAGATCGGGGTACCCGAGTTGGTTGAGGCACATGCGGGCTGTCCGAGCTGCGTCCACCATGAGACGCAGCGCGTCGTCGCGGCCGTTGTCCTGCAGAAGCGCTGTGTTGAGATCCTCGATCATTCCCGGCAGCAGCGTTGCGACGGCGGGGAGATCGGCCGCCTGCCGCGCCGCGTTCGCCTTCCGCGAGCGCTTGCGCAAGTCGGCCAGGTCCACCGGGGCGCCCGTCGGAGTGAGCCCAGGGTGCCCAGAGAGGATGAGTCCGGTACGTCGGAGACCGGTGCGCATGGCTGGAATGTGGGCGTGCGCGAGGTTGCCGCCGCTGCGCTGGAGCCTGTACGGCTGCCCAAGCAGCCACACGACATCGACGTCGCACAGATCTGCGATTGCAGTGATCAGCGAGTAGCGGTCGAGTGGCATCCTGCCCGCCTCGACGTTCGCGAGCCACGACTCGGTGTGAGCGAGGAGCCCAGCCATCTCGGCTTGCGTTAGGCCCGCTGCCTGCCGGGCAATCTTCACGCGGGTCCCGATGTGCTCGTCGGTGCTGAGAGGCATACTGGTACTCCGTTCTCTGGTCGCACTCAGAACGGTACGCCGAATGCGCCCCCCGCAGCTGAAGTTGCGGGGGGCGCAGTCACGTTGAGGAACGACAGAGGCGCCCCTGCCCGGCCGTGAGGCCAGACAGGGGCGCAGTGCTGTCATGCGATGCGGCGGCGCTCGGCGGGCAGCCCGAGCAGCAACTGTGACGAGGTGGGGCTCGGCGACGGGTCGCTCGGTTGCGGTGCGCCGTCGCGCCTGCAGATGAGCGCGTCGGGGTCCCATGACGGCGTCTGCAGGGTGTACCCGTCGGGGCAGGTCTGCCCGTCGTTGCCGTCCGTCCCGTTCTTTCCGTCCGTCCCGTCCTTTCCCGGCGGTCCGGCGGGTCCTGCAGGGCCGACCGGTCCGGTCGCTCCGGGCGGGCCGGTCACCGTGGCGCCGGGCTCACCCTGCGCGCCGGACTGTCCGGGCGACGGCGTGATCGTGGGTGCTGCCTTGCCGGGCTCGCCCTGCGGCCCGCGGGGTCCCGCTGGACCGGGGATCGGTACGGGCACCTCGGCCCGAGCGGGCAGATCGTCGACAGCTCGTGCCGGATCCGGCGCGGCCGGCGTCTTGCCGTCGGCCGTGATCTGCGCCCGCAGCACTCGCACGTCGCCGGCGAGCGTCGACACGGCGTCGCCCCGCAAGTTCGCCTCGGCGGCGAGCGCGTCGGCGCGGTTCGCCTCGGCGTCGATCCGCAGCCACACCAGGATGACGGCGCCCGACAGTACGAGCAGCACGGCGGCGACCGCGAGCGACCGCCACCGCTGCGCGAGGATCGGCTGAGCATGACGGCGCTTCACGTGGGTTGCCCTCCAAGCTCGACGATCCGTTCGCGCAGCAGCGTGTTCTCGGTCGTGAGTGTCGTGATCTGCCCCTGCAGCGCTGCCTTGTTGGCGCGCTCACTGGCGAGTTCGGCGTACGCCGCGACCAACTTCAGTTCGTTCTCGGCGAGTTGTCGGCCGAGCTTGTCGCGCTCTTCCTGCAGGTTGTCGACGAGCGTCGAGTACCCGCCGAGCACGGCACCGGACTGCGAGGCGCGGTTCGCGCCTCGTTGCCCGACGATGGCGGCCGCGGCCGCTGCGAGCCCGACGACGATGGTTCCGACGGCGCCGAGCGTCGCAGCGTCCACGCGCTTCCTCCGGGTGTGCAGTGGGGTGTGTCCGCAGCCGTTAGACCGGTGTCACCCGCTGGTCGAGTCGCCGCCGAGGTATCGCGCGCCGTCGACCGGTTCGAGCGCCTCGAACTTGGGGTAGGCCGGCGGCCGCGCCCATCCGAGGAACAGCCCGGCGAGGTTCTGCAGGAAGGTTCCCGGCAGCCGCTCGCCGACCACTTCGAGCAGCCTGAACACGAGGTAGTACCCGAGCGCGATCGCGACCGTCACGGCGCCGACGACGGTCGCCGAGTCGATCTCGACGCCCGCGCGCACGGCGAGGGTGAGCAGCCAACCGGCGACGAGCGGGACGCCCGTGCGCATGGCGGAGACAAACAGACCGGTCGTCATGAGCCGGCCCCCTTTCGATGGTGGGTGAGCCCGGCCGCCCGGCGGCGGCCGGGCAACGGTCAGGCGACGACGTCGAACCCGTGCTTCTGCCCGAGCCGCTTGAGCGTCGTCATGCCGGGCGTGCCGTCGGCGTCGCCGCCCGGCTGCGTCCCGTGGAACCCGCACCGCTGCTGCCACAGGCTGTAGCCGCTGCGGGTGGCCATTCCGGCGTGCCCGTCGGCGTACTGCTTCGCGAGCAGCTTCTCGGCGACGAGCGCGTTCTCGACGTAGATCGCCGGCTCGTACGAGACCGGCGTGCCCTTCTTCGGGGCGTCCTTCTTGAACGCCGCGATCAGCTTCGAGAGCGACACGACCGGCCGCTTCGAGCCCGAACTGCCGCTCGTGCTGGTCGACTTCGGCGGCGTCTTGTACTTCGGGCGACCGAACCCGGCGATGTCGTGCACGACCCTCACGCGCCTCGCGCACACGTTCGCGGTGTTGCCCTCGATCGTGAACACGTACTGATAGTCGGCCGAGACGCCCGTGACGATCCCGACGTGGTCGATCTTGCCGATCTCGCTCGACCCGTCCCAGTCGAAAAAGATGATGTCGCCGCGACGGATCCCGCTCGCCTTGATCCCGTTGGTCATGGCGTGCCAGGCGCCCGCGTCCTTGAACCGCTGCGCGTGCGCCACGGTGTACGCGAAGTCGGTGCCGAAGCACACCGCGTCGTGCTCGCCCGCGTCGACGGCGGCGCGGGTGATCGTGGCGTCGCACCACGCGAAGTTCCCGGAGTACGCCGCGCCGTTCCGGGCCCGGTACCACGACTGAATCTCGTTCGGCTCGCCGGTCCCTATCCAGCGCTCTACCTGCGCGATCATCGTGTCGACGCTCATGCGGACTCGCCCCCTTCCGGGGTGTCCGCAGCCGGGGCGTCGCCCTCGTCGGCGGTCGCCTCGGGCTCGTCGTCCTGGTCGACGGCGATCTCGGGCGCGGTGTAGAACCCGGCCATGTCCGGGGCGCCGTACACCTCGGCGAGCAGCCGCTGCTCGTCGTCGACCGTCGGGCCGTTGCCGGTGCGCACGAGGTGCGCCGCCTGGTCTTCCTGATCGCCGAGCCGCTCGGGGATCGGCCGTGCTGTGTCACCCATGGGTGAGCCCCTTCTGTTCGGGCATGAAAAACGCCCCGGCCGGGTCGGGCTCGGGGCGTGCGGAGTGCGGCAGTTGGGCCGCGGGGTCAGTGGCTGTGGGGTACCTGCAGCGCTCGCCAGATCGTTTCGTTGGGGTATCCGGCGTACGCGCCGCCGGGCGATCCGCACGTGACGTGCCAGTTGCCCCACGCGGTGAGGTCACCCGAGCCGATGTCGGCGGTCGGGGTGTACGAGCCGGCGCCCACGGTGACGAGACGTTTCGCCGCGGCTAGCACCATCGGGGAGGTACGGCCGACCTTGAACCAGTCCTGTCCGGGATAGGGGCTGTAGGCGGCGGCAGTGCCCGACGAGGTCTTGATCAGCGAGGCGTCGTCCACCCAGGCGGTATCGGCCGTGATCATCGGCGATGCGTACTTGGGGTACCCGTAGCCGTACACGTTGGCGTCGGACCGGTTGCGCACCCGCAGGTACACCCCGTCGCCCTCGCTGCTGCCCGTGTTGTTGCTATTGAATTCGATCGTCCATATCTGAGTGGAGCTGTACCGGTACACGAGACCGGTGTGATCTTGACCGGACGTGCCGAGCATGACCTGCGCACCGATGGCGGGGAACCATGACCATCGGTTCCAAGACTGGTAGGTCGTGACGCAGACGTCGCAGGCCGGGGTCTGCGGCATGATTGTGATGTCACCCGCCCGGTACGCGAGCCACAGCAACCCGATCACGCACCATGACTGCCCGTCGTAGCTCGCCATGCCGGGCGTTTCCTTCGCGTACCGGTTGAGGTTCGTCCAGGTGCCGGCCGAGTAGTCCTCTTGGTATTTGATCGCGGCCTCTTGTTGGCCGAGTTCGATCAGGGTCTGCGGCGAGATCGCGGCGACCATGGGATCCCCCTATGCAGGGTCGAGGATGCGCCACCCGACCGTTGACGTATCCGTCGACGAGGTCGACTTGATGACGAACGAGGTGCCCGCTGTCCGGGCGTTGACGTAGACCGAGCCGACCGCGCCGCCGGGGGTCTGGACCGTGAGCTGCACGACGCTCGTCGCGGTGACCGCCGTCGTGTTCACGGTGACCGTGCCGGCCGCCATGACGGCGGTTCCCATGCGCGCCGCGGTGCCGCCGCTCGGGACGACGGTCCTGCCAGCCATGACGAGCGAGCCGTCGCCGGGGTCGAGCCGGTTGACCGTGCCGGTCAGCACGTTCGCCTTGACCGCGGTCAGACCGAGGACGGTCGCGATCGTGCCAGCGTCCGTGCGTACACAGGTCGTCGCGCCGGAACCCGGCGACACCTCGGTGACGCCGACCAGGACGACGCCGGTCGTGCTGTTGGTGAGCCAAACGGACGTGCCGTCGGATGCCTTGGTCACGAACCCGCTCACGTTCGTGCCCTTGCCGCCGTACACCGTGAGCCCGGTCGTGCACTGCTCGGCTCCGCAGCCGGTGAGCGCGACGCCCGTGCAGGTGTCGAGCCGATACCCGCTCGGGGATCCCATCGCGGCGCAGGCGCTCAGGCTGGTGTACGACATGCCGTCGAGCCAGTACCCGGCGCCGACGTTGCCCTCGGCCGAGCAGCCGATCAGGGACGTCGACGCCCCGCCGAGCACGGTGTCTTGTGGCGCCTGCAGGTGGAACCCGACGCCCCCGCAGGTACGGACCCGCACCCGGTGCAGCACGCTTTCCGACAGCTCGTGGCAGAACACGCCGTCGCCGCCCATGCTTTGGATCAGCACGTCTCGGATCGTGATGTTCGCGGTCGACGGCGCCGAGAACCGCGTGAACCGTACGGCGCTGCCGAACCCCCTGCCGGGCCCGGAGAGTTGCAGGCCCTGCAGCGTGACGCCGCTAATGTCCGTACCGGTGATCAGGTCGAGGTTCTGGTTCGTCGCCTGCAGGATCGACACACGGTCGCCCGCGCCGAGCGCGTTGACGTTGCTCGCCCAGTTGAGCGCGGCGCCCAGGGTGTAGCGGCCGGCCGGAACGTACAGGGTGCCGCCGCCCGCCGTGCTCGCCGCGGCGATCGCTGCCTGAATCGCGGGGGCGTCGTCGGTGATGCCGTCGCCCGCCGCGCCGTAGTCGCGGATGTTGAGCCAGTCCAACGGCGATTCGGCCGAACTGCCGCCTCCCGAGGTGACGTTGTGCGCTTCCATCCACGCGCGGGAGGTGCCGCCGGCGTCCGCCCACATGCCGGTGATGTTGTCGGGACCGAGGAAGCGCGGCAGGAACCCGTACTCGTCGGCGCGTACCGAGGTCATCGGCGTACCGCCCGCGTCCTGCAGGTCGGTGTACTGCGTACCGCCGTCCGCGGCGTCGTAGAACGAGATCACTGCGTTGCCGGCCACTCTCCACAGACCGTCGGCGGGGGCGACCACGTAGTCGGCGAGACCCGCCCCGTACTCGTAGCGAGTCATGCTCAGTCCACCACCCAACTAGTGCCGGAACCCGGCAGGATGAAATCGTCTTTGGCGATCGCCGGGTGGTTCGAGAGCCACACCTGACCGGGGCGGTCCGAGGCTTTCGAGTAGATGATCAGCCGGCTGATCTCGACGCCGGACGTGTAGGCCATGACGTACTGATCACGGTTGGGATGCTGGTACGCGCCGGGGATCAGCACGGGCAGGCGCGACTCGGTGAACCCCGCGACGGCGGCGCCCGTCCGCTGGAAGCTGCCGAGGCGCAAGTGCACGTTGCCGTTGCGCTTCTGCAGCACGCTGTCGGTGGTGACCGTCCACCCGGAGATCGTGGCGTTGACGAGGACCGTGCCGGAGTCGTCGAACACGCCGATCCATGACGTGCCCGTCCACACCCGGACGCGTCCGGTGTCCGTCTCGAAACACATCTCGCCCGGTGCCGGGGTGGGATTGCGGGTCGTCGAGGTGCACGGCCGGATACGGACACCGACGTACAGCTCGCCGCGGGCGACCGTGACCGAGGTCGCCCCGGTCGGAACGGTGACCGTGGCGAGCGGCACCTCGTAGACCCCTGTGTCTCCCACTGCCTGAGTGAGGGCGGGGGCGGTACCGCCGGGGGTGCCCGGCTTGACGACGGCGCGAACGGTCCATACGGACCGGTCCAGTTGGAGCACCACGCGATCGACCCGCGTCTGCCCGCTGGTGTTGGCAGCGATCGGAAGGTTCACGTTCGCCGTGCCGGCCGACCATGCGTGCCCGCGCACCGAGGCGTAGATGCCCGCTCGGACGTCGACGGACAGACCGTTACCGGCTGCCACGACGGCCGTGTCGCCGGGGTCGCCGTACACGCCGTCGCCCGAGAATCTCGCGGCGATCTTCTCGTACTCGGTGTCGGTGACGGCGCGACCGTTGTGAGCCGGTGACGGCCAACTGTCCTGAGCCACGCGAGCGCCTCCTATCTGGATTCGAGCCGGCCGAGTCGGCGGCTGAGTGTGCGAATGGCTTGGACCATCGCGGGGTCGGTGGTCGCGTCCGGCGAGCCGACCAGGGTCGTCACGTACTCGCCCGCCTCGGGTGTCGCCTGCAGTTGGATCGAGCGCACGAGGTCGGCGACCTCGACGCCGTACGGGAGCGCGACAGTCACCTTGTCGCCGAGGTCGAAGTCGCGGCCGGCCTTGAGATCGTCGGTGTCGACGGTGACCGTCGCGAGTTCGACCGGGGCGGCGCCGGCGGAGATCTCTCCGCTGCCGGCCTGCGTCAGTTCGCCGTCTGTGTCGGTCTGCGCCGAGCCGTCGACGTACTTCTCGACACGCCACCAGGCCCCGGCCGCCGCAGCGTCGGCGACCTCGACGTACGTGCGCCCCGATGTACCGATGTCCGGCTCGGTGCCGGCGATCAGCGCATGCGTGACGGTCGGCGCGGACCGCTTCCATTGGATCGAGCGGAGGTTGCCCAGACCTTGACTGAACCGCGCGGTCGCGGTCAGATCGCGCGGCTGATAGCAGCCGAACAGGATCTGCCCGCCTGTCTGCCGGGTCCGGAAACCGATCGCCCCGCCGTCGAGGGCGATGCGCCTGCAGACGTCGAGCAGAGGCTCGAACCGCGTGCTCAAGGTCGTCGAGGTGCCGACGCCCGCAGCGGTGTCGAGCGCGAGGTGCGGTATCCGGCGGTCGCTGCGGGCACCCGGCCCGCAGTTCTCATTGACCAGTGCACGGACGATGGTTTCCGCGTTCGTACTGGTCATGGTCCGGTACGTGTTGGCGAGCTGCGCCGTCCACGCGTTCGCCGGGGTCGGCCACGTGATGTAACCGGCGATCGTCGCGAGGTCGTCAGAGAAACTGACCGTGACCCTGCCCGCGGGATTGTCGGTGACCGACCACGAGTAGTCGGCGGGGATCTCCATCGGGCCGGCCGTCCATACGGCGCCGTCGCGGATGACGACGAGGCGGTTACCCGGCTGTAGTTGGGCCATGACCTCGGGCAACGCGGGCACGTCGACGCTGCCCGAGCCGGGCTCGCAGTATCGCTTTGTCGCGTCGAGGTTCGTCCACCCGTCGATCGGGTCGCCCTGCACGGCGAGGTTTCTGTCGGTGATGAGCAACTGCACGGCCACGCGACCGCCGCCCCCTTTCGATCAGGCGGTCTCGTACCGCGGGTTGAACACGAGGTCGACGGCGCTGCCGGGTCCGGACCCGTCCAACTGGAAGGTGACGGCGTTGTCGCCGGGAGAGAGTCCCCACAGCACGGCGCCGGGCCAGTTGAGCCCGCCGATCCAGTTCGACCCGTCCTGATAGCGGACCGCCGGCGGGTCGGTGGAGATCGTGACCTGTTGTCCGGCGAGCAGCGCGCCGTGCCCGACGTTCGGATCGGTCGGGTCGAGCGTGAACGACTCGGTCGTTACGACCGGAGCGCCGGCGACGAGCGTCGTCCGCGTCACGGTGAACGTGATCAGGCTCGCCGGACCCGTGACCGTCCACTCCGGCCACACCACCACATCCCCCGGATTGCGGAGTGTGGTCGCCCCGAGCACCTGCGACGACGAGACCGTCGGGTATGGGGTGAAGAAACTCGACAGTGCGCCGGTCTCGCGATGCACCGACACCTCGACGGGGTCGATCCAATACGGGTCCTCGCACCACAGAGTGATCGCTGCCGAGTCCGATACGACGCCGGATCCGCGTGCGCCGCGCCCCTCGAACCCCTCTTGGTAGTAGACGGCGATCCGGCGGCGAGTCCCGTCGGGCCGCGCGATCTCCAGCCATCCGGGCCCCTCGCGCAGCGTGCGCGTGAACGCCGTTGCGAGCGCTCGCCAACGGCCGACGAACTCCATGTGGTCGTCGCCGTAGACGTACAGCGGCCACACGATCGCCCGCGGCTGCGCCTGCGCGTACCGCAGCCGGGCGCCGCCGCGAGGGTGTGCGTCGGTCGTCAGCGCGTACGAGGTCGCGCCGAGCCCGCTCACCCCCTCGACGAGCGTGAACCAACCGGCGTCCTCGTCGGTGAGCGACCAGACCGTACCCGTCGGGTCGGTGTAGGTGGCGACGGCGAACCCGACCTCGGGAAGCGGGACCGGCGTACCGGTCCCGCCCCCGGTGTCGGGCGGGGTGATGACCGGCGCTGTGATGATCGGCATCTAACGCGGCCTCCCCACGCGAGCTAGGGCGTCCTGTCGACGCTGCAGCAGCTCCAGGTCGCGCACGGTCATGTCGAGCGTGCGCGGATAGAAGTTGTACGTATGGCCGGACTGCTCGCCGGACGCCGCCCCGGCCGCGCGCATCGCCTCGGCGGTCGGCACGACGGGCGGGATCGCCGCCCGGCCGAGCCGCTTCGCGCCGGCCCGTACCTCGCCGAGCGACTTGTCGGTGCCGACGACGACGCCCGCGCCGACCATGCGGCCGACGTGCTCGGTTTCCTTGGCCGGTGAGCGGATCTTGAGTCGCTTCTCGATCGAGTCGACCAGGACGCCGCCGAGCTTCGTCATCTGCTGCTGCAAGACCTTCTCTTGCGACTGCAGACCGGTGAGGAACCCACGACCGGCGTTGACGCCGCTGTCGTACATCGCGTCGGCCATGGTGTTGCCGTACGACGTCGACAGCTTCGAGCCGGACGCAGCAAGCGAGTTGATCTTTTTAATGTCGCCTGCGGACGCTCCGGAAATGAGCTGCGCGAGCCCGCTGTCGGGGCCGGCGGCGACCATTTGCTGAATGACGGACTGCGCGACTCCCTTCTTCTGCGCCGTCGCGATCAGCGATTGGAAGTTGGCGAGCGTCGACTGCCTCGTCTGCATGCCCGAGATCAGGTCGCCGACCGTGGCGATCTTCCCGCCGTTGATGTTCGTCAGCCCGAGGTAGTCCTGAGCCGTTCCCTTCTGGTCGGCGGCCGCCTGCCGCGCGGTCGCGATCTTCGAGGCGACCGCGTCACGCTGTTGGGCAAGCGCCTGTAGCCGGGCCGACGTCGCGAGCGTCTGTGTCGCAAGCGACCGGCCGGTCTTGCCCGTCTTCTGCAGATCGGCGGCGAGACCCTTCGCCGCCGACGCGATCGTGCTCGCCGAGCCGGTCAGGCTCTTCGTGAACGAGCCCAAATCGCTGGGCACTTCCTTGCGAGCCTTCGCGGCCGCCGAGGTCGTGCCCTTCGCGAACCCGCGCACGCCGAGCCCGGCCATCATCCCGAGCGAGGTTCGGTGGTCGTAGACCGTCGAATTGCCCGATCCGAACCTGACGAGTTCGGGCCCCTGTTCGCCGACCCACGCGAGTTCGCCCGCCCGAGGCCGACCGCCCGAGGCGTACCCGCCGGCTCGGTTGTACGCCGAGGTGAGCGAGCCGTACCTCGACAGCGCGTACCGCATGCTCGCGTACAGGTTGGCGAGCGGGTCATAGATGCCGCGCGACGCGAGCTTGCCCGCGTACGCACTGAACGTCGACCCGATCACCTGCATGAGCCCGCGAGACGGGTCACCGTTCTTCGCGTTGACGTCCCAATTGTTGATCGCCTTGGGGTTGCCGCCGCTCTCCTGGTTCATGCGGCGCAGCACGGTCGGCAGTAGAGTCGCCGGCTGCCCGACGAGCTTGAGTGCCTGCAGCACGACCGACGACCATCGGGTGACCCCGGACCCGCCGACGTCGCCGCCGCCGAACGCCGACTTCGCCGCGTCGACGACCTTGTCTTTCAGCGCGCCGAGCATCTTCGTCGGCACCTTGCCGACCATCTGCGCGACACCGCTCGTACCGATCGACGCGATCTTGCTGCGGATACCCGAGGTCGCCTTGTCCCACAGCTTGGCGGGGTTGGCGAGGAAGTCGACGCCGTCCATCACGGCCGAGCCGATCGACTTCGCCTTGCCGCCGACCCAGTCGGCGACGTCGCCGAGCACGCCGCCGCCGGCGAGTAGCTGAGTGCCTGCCGCGGCGTGCAGTGCAAGCGCCCGCTTGCGGTATTGCGGGTCGGTCGGGATGACGAACTCGGGATACCTCGGGTTGCCCTCGCCGACGATCGCGGTCGGCTTGTTCACCTTCATCGGCGCGGCCGAGCCCCACGGGCCGACCGTGCCGCCGGACGCGAGCAGCTTCGGCGCGGCCGGCAGCTTGCCGAGCCCGACGAACCCGGCCACGCCGTCCCAGACCTTCTTAATCCCGTTCGAGTAGACCGACCGGATCACGAAGTTCACGGGCTCTTTGGTGGCGTCCTTGATCCGGCCGAACGACTTGCCGATCGACTTCTGCGCCGAGTCGAACGAGTCCGAGACGAGTCGGATGCCGGTCTTCAGCAGATCGAACGGCGGCTTCACGCCCTTGTTCCACAGCCACGAGGCGGCCGAGCCGATGCCCTCGAACGCGGGCTTCAGCGCCGTCCGATACAGCCATGTACCGGTCGCGCCGAGCGCGCGAGCGCCGGTCGTGAAGTAGCCGAACACGATCTTCGTACTGCTCCAGAACCAACCGGCGGCCGTGACGATCCCTTGGAACACGGGCAGCAGACCGTTTCGGTACAGCCACACCCCGACCGCTGCGACTCCCCGAGCGCCTGCCTCGAAGTAGCCGAACACGATCTTTGTGCTGCTCCAGAACCAGCCGATGACCGTCGCCGCCCCGCGAAAGGCGGGCTCGATCCCGGCGTGCCACAGCCACACCGCGGCCGCCGCGATCCCGGCGAATGCAGGCTGCAAGGCGGTGCTCCACAGCCACCCGCCGACCGCGCCCAGCGTCTTGAACGCCAGTACCCACGGCGCGATCACGGTGACCGCGACGATCGTAAACAGGATCTTCGCGCCGAGGGCGATCGCCGAGAACACGGGCGACAGCACGGTCGACCACAGCCACGAGGCGGCCGAGCCGATCGCGCGCAGTCCGGTCATGAGGTAGCCGAAACCGGGCTTGAGCGCCCCGTTCCACAGCACATCCCAACCGGCCTTAATGCCTGACCACGTGGCTTGGACGATCGAGCGGAACGTGTCGCTCTTCTTGTACGCGACGACCAGCAACGCGACGAGGGCGAGGACGCCGACGATGATCAACCCGACCGGGTTCGCCGACGTGACGGCGTTGAACGCCGCCGCGACGCCGGTCGCGATCCGGGTCGCGTTCGACCACAGAAGGATCGCCCCGCGGTAGACCGAGAACGCGCCCGCGGTGATCCCGGTCGTGATCGCCTGCGTGGCCATGACGGTCGTGAGACCGACGACGGCGACGCCGACGGGGATGAGCCATGCCCCGTACTTCTGCAGCCATCCCGCAGTTGCCTCGAACGCTGTGCCGACAGCCTGCGCGGCGGGCACGAGGTAGGAGACGAGGGCGCCGCCGACCGTCCTCGTCGGCGGCAGTACGTACTTGACGAGGAACTTCCCGGTGTCGCGCAGCGCGGGCAATGCGTACTTGCTCGCGAAGTTGGCGAGCCCCTGCAGCGCCTGCCGCTTGAACACCTCGACGTCGTGCGAGGCGGTGTTGCTGAGCTGCTTCCCCATGCGGCCGGCGGCGCCGCCGACCTTGCCGAGCCCGGCGGCCGCCTTGCTCGGGTCGAGGGCGAACAGCGCCTTACCGAGATCCTCGGCCTGCGTACCGAACAGGCTGGTCGCCGCCTGCGCTTGCTTGACCGGGTCTTTGATCCCGCGCAGCCGGTCGAGGGTGAGCTGCAGGACACCGTTCGCGGACTTCCCGCCCTTGGCGAACTTGCCCGCCATATCGTCGGCGGACAGCCCGAGCATCTTGAACCCGGCCGCGGTCGTCGTCGACCCGTCGACCGCCCGGATCGAGAATTCCTTGATCGAGTCGGCGACGAGGTCGCCGTCGCGGGCACCGTTCTTGAGCCCCTGATTGATCAGCCCGATCGCGGTCGCGCCCGACAGCCCGGCTTTCTTCCACTGCACCGAGTACTCGTTGACCGTGTCGATCAAGTCGCCCGCCTGGTCGGCGCCCGACTGGAACCCGGCCGTCAACAGGTCGAACCCGGCCTTCGCGTTCTTGACCAGGCCCGTACTCAGCAGCTTGCCGACAGCCTTGGTCGAGTCGGCGACGTCGGCGTCGAACACGTCCGCGAGGTTCAGCGCGTCCTTGCTGAGCCCGACGAGTTCCTTGCGCGGGGCGCTGATCGCCGCGACGCCGTTGCGCTGCAGCGACTTGAGCGACTCGTCGACCTGGTCGATCGACTCGCCGTACCCGGAGGCGTAGACCTTGCCCGCGATCTTCCCGGCGCGGGCGGTCTCCTTCTCGGTGAGCCCAAGGGACGCGCCGAGCTTGGCCGTTGCCTTGTCCTGCTCGACCGCCTCGGCAAACCCGACCGCGAACAGCCCGCCCGCGCCTGCGGCCACGCCTACGATGCCCGCTTTCAGCTTGCCGCCCATGCCGCCGAGGAACCCGTCGCCGGCGTCCTCGCCCGCAGACGTTCCGACGCGCGCCGACTCGCCGCTGATCTGCTGATTGAGCAGCCGGCCGAACCCTCGCGTCTCGGGAACGACACTGACGTACCCGACACCGACCTCGACCGGCATGTCGATTCACCCCGTTCCGGGCAGCACCTGCGATGTGATGTGGTCGTAGGCAGCCCGTGCCTTTGCCCGGTCCCGCTCGGTCGCGGCTGCGGATTCCTCGGGCGTCGGGTCGCCCGGCCGCCAACCCGGCTCGGGGTACGGCATCGGCGGTTTCTTCGGGTCGCGGTTGGCGTTCACGAACGCGGTGAAGAGCAGCGACAACAGATCGCGGGTGTCGGCGGCCGCGTAGTCGAGTGCCTGCCACGCGTGCCCGTTGTGGGCGCGGTTGGTAGCGCTGTCCGGCGGTAGCCCCTCGACCAGGACGCGCAGCAGTCGCAGCGTGATCTCGCCTCGCCAGTAGGCGGCGAGCGGGCCGCCCTTGCCGACGCTGCTGCCGTAGTACCGGATCAAGTCCGCCTCGACGGCCTCGGGTTGCTCGCCGAGGACGTCGACGGCGGTGTACGTGTAGACCTCGACGACGTCGTCGCCGTCGGGGTCTACCCCCTCGTAGGGCGTACCTTCTGCACCTTGTCCTGCGCCTCGTTGCGGATGCCGACGTACAGCAGCATCACGCCGTTGACGTCGCCGCCGGCGTCCTTGAACGCCTGGTACTGGTCGCCGAGCAGGATGCGGGCGCCGGCCTCGTCGCCCTTCGCCTCGTTGAGATCCTGCTGCATGTCGTCGGGCGTGAAGATCGGGTGCGGGAAGCTGAACACCTGCGGGTCGTCCTCGGGGCCGACCTCGAACTCGACGAGTTCGCCGCCGACCGCCTCGGCGTACGACCGCTTGACGGTCTCCAGCCGGTACCGCGCCTTGTTGGGCTTGCTCATGATCGTGTGCCTTTCTCGGGTGAGCTGCGGGTGAGCGTTCGAGGGCGAGGGACGGTCGGGGCTCACCCAGAACCGCCGTCCCCCGCCCGGTCATGAGGGACCGTCAGCCGCCGGACGGGGCGAGCGAGCGCCAGCCGGGGCCGTCGATCCAGTTGCGGCACGAGGTGCCGACGGTGCTGTCGCGGTACGCGGTGACCGTGACCGGCCTGGTCGTCGGGTCCGCCCGCGACCACGTCTCGTCGTCTTTGTCGCTGAGCCGGGCGCGCGGCATGAACTTGACGACGTAGATCTCTCCGCCGTCGTCGCCGTAGTCGAGGCCGATGAACAGCAGCCGGCGGAACGGGTTCCGCCCGGACTTGGCCCGGTCCCACGTCCACGCGGCCGAGCCGATCGCAGGCAGCGCGCCCGTGCCGGACAGGGGCAGCCCCTCGTACATGGCGACGGTCGCCGTGTTCGTCTCCTGCGGCGACCACGTCGCGGTGAGCACGTCGCTTTCGACGTCGCTGCGGGTCGGCTCGGAGGACTGCGACGAGGTGACGTCGGCCATCGACACATCGCTCGGGAAGCTGATTCCGTCGTCGGTGGTGTAGCCGATCGGCACGAATCCGGCCGGGATCGTGACGAGGTTGCCGTCGGTGTCGAACGGGTTCGTGATCACGGCGGTCGAGATGTCCGCCGCGAAGATCGCCTGTACGAGCTGCTTGCGTATGTACTCGGTGTGCAGCCCGGTTTCGAGCGACACCGGGGTCGGTGTGGACATGCTGATTCCCTCCGTGGGAAACTCCCGGCCGGCGCGCGGCTCGGGGTGAGTGGGCAGGGTGGCGGGTGAGCCGATCAGGGGGCGGCGAGCGCCTTGCCCCGTAGGGACACCTCGACGGCGAACGAGGCGCGTTCCTGGCCGCTTTCGGGGTCGGGGGAGGTGTTCGGACCGCCGACGTCGACGACGTCGTACGCGACCGCGCCCCGCCATCCCGGGATCGCGAACACGAGCGCCCGCACGACGCGCACGAGGTCGGCGACGGCGCCCTCGTCCGGTCCCCAGCACTCGAAGTCGAGCCGCGGCCGGTCGGTGATCCGGTCGATCCGGCTGCCGCCGACGCGCTCGATCCGGACGAACGAGGCGGGGCGCGAGGTCGGCACACGTGTGACGACCCGGACGCCGATACCGGCCGTGTCGAGCGCCGCCTGCAGGTAGGCGCGGACGACGGCGACGGCGTCGGGGAACTCGACCGGTGCCGCCATCACTCGACCGCCCGCGCGGCGTCGAGGGCGCGCAGCAGCGCCCGCCGCGACACCTCGGGGTACGGGGTCGAGTAGTCGCCGACGACGGCGCCGCGAACACGGTGCTCGCCGGTCTCGATGTCGACCCGGAACTCGCCGCGCCATCCCTCGGCCTGCGCCGTCGCGCTCGCGTCCGCCTCGATCGCCCGCACCTTGCGCTCGATCAGCGCCCGAGTCTCCGGGGCGCGCAGGAAGCTCGCGATGCCGCGGCGGTTGGGGACGAACCTCGTTCGGGCCATGTGATCACCCCTCGACCGTCTTGAGCCTGATCTCGTAGTGGTGCAGCTCGGCCGGGGTGTACGCCGGTCCGGGCGGGCCGATCACCTCGAAGTCGAGCCCCTGCCAGTGCACGCGGTCGCTGCCGTACACCGTGAGCGGGTTGCCCGAGGTGTCGACCGGGTTGCAGACCATGAGCCACTCGCCGATCTGTGCCGACCGCTGGTCGTTGTCCTCGGCGCCCGTGCTCTGCTGCAGCCACGCGGCGACCTCGGCGTGCGTCGTCGCGGCCGGCGACCAGTCGTCGACCTCGTTCTCGTACCGGTCCGTCGTCCGGCCGGGATGCTCGACGTCGACGAGGTGCGGCAGTACGTCCTCGGGGATCATCGCCTGCCCCGAGTCCAGCCGAGCGGCTGCCAGTCGCACGGATCCGGCCGCCAACCCGGCAGCCCCTCGTCGCGCAGCCCGACCGAGTACGCGGCGTCGGCGTCCGGGTCACTCTCGTCCTCGGGCTGCAGGTGAGCGATCTCGTCCTCGGTGAGGTACAGCCCGCCGTCCTCGCCGAGCGACTCGGAGTACTGCCCGATCGTGCGCTGCCGGTACCCGCCCGGATTGGCCATGACCCGCCGGACGACCGCGACGCAGATCGCGCGCAGCGTCGCCTCGTCCGGTGTGTGCCCGGTTGGGATGTGCCGCCGCATGATCGCCGACGCGTCGTCGAGGTACACCTCGACCTGCTTCCGCTTCGGGCTGCCCTCGGGCAGGGTGACGGCGGCGCGGTCGGTGTAGTCCGTGACCGTCGCGAACGCGTCCGCCACCGCCCTACTCCTTCGGCTGCTCGGGCTCGACGAGTTCGGCCGCCTCGCACGCCGCGATGATCTCCTCGCGGCTCGCCTCGGCGGCGACCTCGACGTCGTGCTGCTCGGCGTACGCCCGCCATGCTTCGACGCCCGAGCCGCGGCCCGAACGGGGCGGCGCCTCGTCTCCCGAACCGTCGCCCTCGCCCGTGGGCGTGGGCGCCTCGACCGTGGAATCGGCGTCGGTCCACGCGTGGTCGCCGATCCGCTTCGCCACCCTCGGCGGCACCTCGTCGTCGGGCCCGTACGGGACGCCGTCAACGTGCACGTACGCGATCAGTCGTCGACTCATGCGAGCACCTGCGCCTTGAACGTGAGGTTCGGCTCGCGCAGAACCGGGATGCCGACCGCGGCCGCGTGCGTCCACAGGCGAACCGGATCCTTCGTCTTCCACGTGGCAGCGACGACGCCGGGCTGATCGCCGGGCTGCAGCGAGTAGTCGTCTTCGAGACTCTCGGCGGTCGTGCCGAGCAGCGTCGCGCCGAGATCGGTCGGCTGCGCCGCCGAGGTCGAGCCGGGCTCGGGCAGCAGCGCGAGCGCGTTGCCCGGAGTGATCCGGGTCGAGACGCCCTCGACCTTGACACGCGCGTCGTAGATCTCGACCGGGGGCAGCCCCATCGAGGAGAGAACGGCGTTCAGTTGGTCGTTCGTCGCCATCGGCGCCGAGCCGGCCGGGGCCAGCGGGTAGACCTGCCGAATGACCTGCGCGCACATGGTCATGTGCTGCACAACGATCTTCGGCGCGAGGATCACGGCCGGGCTCTCGCCGTTGGTGTCCTCGTACGTGGCGACCCACGACTGTAGATCGCTGAGTGGCGTTGCGTTGGTGTGGTCCGACCACAGCGTCGCGGCGACGACCGAGTGCGCGGCCGAGCGGCCGAAGTCGATCGTCTGCTGCAGCTCGGCGACAGGCATCGCCGCGTTGACGAGAGTCTGCCCGCGGCCGACCTCGAACCGCGCCGCGATGTTCTTCGCGAGGCGGACGGCGTCACGAGCGATGAACGGCAGCGCCTCGTCGCGGGCCAGCTTCCGCAGGCGCAGCCGGTCGTACTCGTTCAGCATCATCTTTTCGGAGATCGGGGGCAGCTCGCCCATGACCTTGCCGAGTCCCTCGCGTCGGCCGATCTTCGACTCGGCGTCCCACGAGCGGTAGCTCGACGCCTCGGCGAGCCCGCCGCCGCCCTTGAGGAACTCGTACGTGATGTCGTCGACGGACACGTTCGGCAGCCACCGCGACAGGGTGAACTTGTTCACCTGCAGATCGGCGAGCGCCGCCCGGATCAGGCCGGTGAGTTCGGTCGGCTCGATGAACTCAGTATCGAGAGTCCAGCTCATCTCTTCTCTTCCTCTCAGACGAACCGGATCGAGCCGGCGACGTCGGCCTTACCGGCGGCGTCGACGGCACCGAGCGGCAGGCGCGACTCGCGCACCTTGCCGTGCGTGAACAGGGCGCCGGCCGGGTCGATCGTGTTGACCGACGGGGCGCCGACGGCGGCGAACAGGAACCCGACGAGGGTCTGCCGGCCGTCGTTCGCGGCGTCGCTGTACGGGCCGTACTTCCCGCCGACCGTGATCTTCCCGAGCGGGATGCCGCTCAGGAAAAACCCGTTGGGGTAGTGGGTGGCCGGGGTGAACAGCGACGTGTCGAGTGCGATCGACTCGGTCGCCTGCGTGCCGTGCTCGGAGCCGAGCCACGACTGATCGTCACTCGCGTACGTGGTCGTGCGCTGTGTGAGGTCCATCTGCGATCCCTCCTGGATCAGGTCTTGTCGCCGCCGCCGAGCAGCGTCTTGTACAGCTCGCGGCCGGCCTCGATGCCGCCGCCCTTGCCGCCGTCGCCCGAGCGCCGCCGGGTGCCCTGGTATCCGGCGCCCCGTCGGTGGCGCGTGTCGCGCTCGCCGTCCTGGTCGCCGTCGCCGGTTCCGTCGTCGTCTCCGTCGCCCTTGCCGTCGCCCTTCTTCGGGGCGAGCCGGTCGATCAGCTTCGTGAGCCCGTCCTCGTCGACGTCGCCGTTCGCGTCGATGTACTTCGAGAGGTTCACGTCCTCGACGACGTCGGCCGGGTTGTCGAGGCGGCCGGACGCGCCGGCGAGGAACACCTGCCGGGCGAGGGCGGCGGCGCCGCGCGAGCGTTCCTCGGCGACCGCCTTCTTCACTGCCTCGGTGATCGCCTTCTCGCTGTCCGTGGCGTTCGCGGCCTTGAGGTCGGCGAGTTCCTTCGCCGCGTCGGCGTTCTCCTTGGCGCGCGCCTCGTGCTTGCGTGACTGCGCCTTCCACTTCTCGACGTCCGAGTCGCCCTTGCCCGTGTCGGGCTTGGTGTCGTCGGTGCCGGTGCCCTTGCCGTCCTTGTCGGCGTCGGGCTTGCCGCCCTTGTCGTCGCCCTTGCCGTCTCCCTTGTCGTCGCCGTCCGCGTAGAACACGGGCGAGAACGGGTGGGTCGGGTACGGGTGCGACCATGCCGACTCGATGCCGGGCAGGGTGGGCAGGGTGCGTGCGCGCATGACTGTGTCTCCCGTGTCGGGTGGGGTGAGCGAGGGTGCGCCGTGTCGGCGCCGTACGTCACGCGGCCGGGATGTCGTCCGGTCCGGTGAAGTTCTGTCGGCGGACCGCGAGCAGCGGGCCGTACTCGCCGTGTTCGCGAGTGATGATCAACTGCCGGTAGTCGGGGGCGCGGCCGCCGGCGTCGCTCTGTCCGGTATCCCGGGCGATCGCGTCGTGCGCGTCTTTGAGTAGCTGCTCGTCGATGACGTGCCCCGGATCCTTGTTGCCGGGCAGCGGCTCGGGCTCGCAGTGGCAGCCGGGGTGAATCGGCATCAGGTCGGCGACCCGGTACCGCTGCGTTGAGGCGATCACGCACAACGCGCAGTTCCCGGTGCCCGTCATGCGGCGCCGGTAAAACTGCGCGCCCGAGCGGGTCATCGACTGCCGCGCCGCCTGCGTACGGGCGAGCTGCATGTCGGTCTCGGTGATGCTGAGCAGCCGCGTACGCGCCTGCCCGATCGCGTCGACGTAGTCGGTCCCGCGTGAGAGCGCCGTATAGGCGGTGACGAACGGGCGCCGGTAGACCTCGGCCGGCTCGACGCCCCGCACCGCCTCGTCGAGGACGACCCCGGTCGGCGCTGCGGTGCCGCCCGTCATGTCGGCGATCATCGCCGACAGATACGCGTCCGTAATCGCGCCCATCTGTTGCTGAGCAGCGAGCACGACCGGCAGCGCCCGCTCGATGAACAGGGCGGCGTCGGCGTCGCGGTAGCTGCCGAGGCTGTCGAACGCGGCGAGGGCGAACGACACGACACGATCGCGCAGGGACGTCGACAGGGCACTGTACCGGTCGGTGAGCGCCGCCTGCAGCGCCTCACCCACCGGTACCGTCCTCGGGCAGATTGCCCGCCGTCGGCGCCGGGTTGGCGGGCAGCAGCGAGGCGGCGAGCAGCGCCTGCGAGGCGGCACCCGCCGTGATCCGGCGGACCGTCGCGGGCGTCTCGCCCATCTGCTCGGCGATGATGTCGAGCGGGTAGCCAATCGACTTGAGCTTGGTCGCGGCGTCGGCCTTGACCGCGAGACTCACGTGCGCCGGGTTCGCCCATCGCACCTCGGCCTCGGTGTAGTCGGCAGGAACGCCCGCCTGCGCAGCCGCGAGCGCCATCACGGTTTCGAGCTGCTCGCCGAACGACGCGATGTGTTCGAGCATCTTCGCCACGTGCAGGATGTCGAGCGCGCCGATCGTGTCGGCGCTGATGTTCACGAGGTCGCCGGCGTAGTAGTACGCGGGTGTCTGCGAGACGATCAGCATGTCGCGCACGTCGGACTCGTGCTCTTTCAGGAACCCTGACAGGTCGGTCGCGTCGAGCTGCCCGAACTGTGCGTTCTCCCCTTCGCTCGCCCACACCGCGGACGGCGAGGGCACGAACGGCTGCTCGACGACCGTGAGCCCGGTCGCCTCGTCGATCCGCTTCCGGAACTTGTGCCCCTTGATCCACTTCTGCCGGAACCCGGAGTACCTCGACGCCGCCATGCGGTTCAACACGCCGAGGTTCACACGGTCCTGAATGTCGAGGACGCCGAAGAACTCGGGCTCGGGGTCCTCGCCCAAGTCGGGCATGCGGGCGAACTCGACGAGCGGCAGTATGCCGAGGTCGTGCGGCTCGCCCTGGTCGCTCTTGCCGATGTACTCCCACGAGTCCGGCCCCCACGGCAGCCGCCGCCCGTAGCAGCGCTCGGTCGTCCGGTAGGGGAACACGGTGTCGTCGAACAGGACCCACGCGTACCCGTAGCCGTCGACGTCGTCATGCCGCGCCTTGAGCCCGACGTACGGCTCGCCCGTCGCCGGATCGGTCTCGACGATCGCCTCGCTCGGGTGCTCGGCCGTGATCAGCGGCGAGGGCCGGCCGTTCTCCTCGGTCCGGGTGGGGTGCGGGCCGACGGACATGTACCCGACGCTCTGCGCCATGGCCACGCGCCACACGAGTTTCTGCCGCGAGTCGAGCCGGTTCGCCTGCCACCAGCGAGAGGCGTTCGCGTCTGGCTCGCCGTCCGGGCCGGTCACGCCGAGCGCATTGAGGCGGTGCACGGACGCGTTGGCGATCAGTCCGCAGAAGTTCGTGCGGCTTTTGCGCTGGAAGTCGACGAAAGCGGCCTCCGCGTTCTTCGGCAGCTCGGGCAGCATCGGCCGGCCCCGGTAGTAGCGCCACCATTCGTCGAGCCGCCCCTGCCGCTTGCGCAGCTTCCGGCCGAGGCGCAACAGCCACCAGTCCGGCGAGTCCGGGTTTTCGTCGAGCACCGTACCCCCTTGATACAGATCAGTGACAGGCTCGCTATGTCCTACTGAGTCCCGTGTCGCTAGCTTGATGAGATGCTGCTCGTGCCAACTTCGGCCACTCCGACGATTGCCGTTGTCGCCCTGTGTGTCTCACTCTTCTCTGCGACAGTGAGCACCATCGCGCTTTGGGTAGGCGGGGCCAAGTTCAAGGTGAAGACTGAAGGGCGCCGGACGCGTTATCGGCGGGGGCGACGACCCACCGGACAACCCCCGGGGTGGACCGTGACAGTTCGCGTGTTCAACACTGGCCGGTTGCCGGTCACGATCACCCACGTCAGCGTGGTCCGAAGGAACGATCTGTTCGCAGCGGTAAATCCCGTTAATGACGTGAAATTTCCGCTTGTTCTGGTGGGAAAAAGCCGCGACTACTTTAGTTTCTCCGTTCCGTGGCTGCCCGAAGACGCCTCCTGTGGTTGCAATTTGGGAGTCCGAGTCGAGGCAGGTCTGAAAACCTATGAGCGGACACTCTCCCTGCGCTAGAACGTCCCGCCGAACATCTCTTCTTCTTCTACCGCGACACCCTTCGCGATCGCGTCGAGGCGGCACTGCCACGCGAGGACCGAGGCGACCGCGGCGTCGATCTTCTTCGGGCTGTCGGGGTGCGCCTTGCCGATCTGCAGACCCGAACGGCCGGGTCGGCGCCGGGCGTTGCACAGATGCCGCACGAGCGCCGACGAGCCGTCGTGCGTCAACTCGCCCTCGGTCAACGCCGTGTGGAATTTCTCCAGCGCCCGCACGATCAGCACCGACCGGCCGCCGGTCATCCACCACTCGATCGGGTGCTGCCGGGTCGCCTGCACCTTGAGTCGCGGCCCGTAGGCCGCTTCCCAGTCCGCAACGTGCGACTCCCACTTGGCGGGGTCGGCGTACATGCCGACGACGTCGTACGTCGCGAACGCCTCGTGCACCGCGGCGAGCACCTCGACGACGGGCACCTGCCACTCGACCGGCTTGCCGTCCGGCCCGAGCTGCGGCCGCTCGGGCTGCTCCCACACACCGATCGTGAACAGGTGCCCGTCCGACAGCCGGCACCCGATCAGTGCCGTCGCATCGGTCACCCCACGCGCGCGCTTCCGCGAGCCGTCGAACCCGATCACGATCCGGTCGCCAGGCTGCACCACGCGGCCGAGGTCGGACGACGCCCGCACCTCGGGCTCGGTCAGCCACGCGTCGGCCGCGTGCGTGATCTGGTTCAACAGGTCGGCCCGCAGATCCTGCGGCTCGTTCGACGTGTCGTAGAACTCGCTCGTGAGCCGCTCGATCGGCGACCAGCCGGGCCCGCACGGCGGATCGTGCAGCACGCACCCGTCGGGGTGATCGCTGCTGTCGCCGTACGCGTACCGCAGGCCGGCGACGAGCGACTGCTCGTCGGTCATGTCGGTCTCGGGCGGCGCCTCACGGTGATCGGCGAGAATCCCTCGCGCCCGCGACCGGCCGTCGATGATCGCCTGATAGTCCGATGCCGACTGCTCAGCGACCGAGCCCCCGCCGGGCGTGTAGGCGTTCGGCGTCTCGATCAGGCTGCCGCCCAGCTTCGCGGCGTTGAACCGCATCACCTTCGCGAGCCGGACGCCGCCGTTGGTCGCCGTCCATTCCTCGGTCTGGTCGAGCGACGCGAAGCACGCCGGGTCACCCTTGGCCGACGTCGCCGACGAGGTGATCGGAGACACCTCGCCGCGCGGCAGGTAGATCACGGTGTCGAGGCATTCGAGCCCGTAGTCGGTCGACAGCGACCGGCCGCGTGCCATCTCCAACAACGGGATCCACGTGTTGTCGGTCTGCTGCTCGGTCACGGCCGCGATGCGCACGAGCGGCGTTCGGATCGAGTACCACGGCCGGCCGACCGGCTCGCCGTACGAGTCGAACCCGTCCGGCACGACGTCGGCACATGCCTCGGCGAGCGCGATCGCCCCGACGAACGGCGACTTCCCCCAGCCTCGCGGCCGGCTGAGCAGCGCCCGGTGAATGACCCGCTTCCCGGTCACCGGGTGCAGCTCGTAGTACCGCAACAGGAACTCGGCCTGTTCTTTGGTCGGGATGTACGGCGCCCCATCGTCACGGCCGGGCTGCGCGAGATTCCCGATCATCCAGTCGATGACGTACCAACCGAGCGTCGGGAACTCGCCCTCGTACTCCGGGCCGCGCCATGGCATGACGCCCCCTTGCTACGCGCTGCCGCCCTCGGCGGACTTCCCGCCGTTGATCGGCCGCAGGTTCCCGTACAGCTCGCGAGCCGGCGGCACGCCCGAACTGCCGCGCCCCTGGTCGGCGCCGTCCGCCTCGGCGAACACCATGCGCAGCCGCGCCCGGTCCGCGGGCGTCGCCCCGAACGCCGCGACGCGCAGCCGCAGTTCGCCCGCCGCCGTCAGATCGCCGCGCCACAGCCGGGCGTGAATCAGGGCGGTGTCGAGTAGGTACTGCCAGTCGGACGAACCGAAGTGATCGGCCTGCGGCGAGTCGATCCACATCTGCCACCACTCGCGGGTGCGCTCGGGCCACACGAACTCAACTAGGTCGCCGTCGCGCTCGATCCGGAAGTCGGGCAGCTCGGGCGCCTCGGCGCGCTCCCACCTGAGTACGGTCTGCGCAACCGGGTCGGCGTTGCGCCGCACCTTGCGTGCCTTCGGGGGCGGGCCGTTGCCTGCCATGGGCTGTACCTCCCGTGTCGGGTGCGCGCTCAGCGCACCCGTGTCGGGGGCGCTGAGCCTAGAGATCGTGGACGTTTTCCCAGCCCTTGACGCCCAGGTGCTTGGCGTCCTGGTCGAGGGTGCGCGCCGCCAAACCGACGTTCGCTAGAGCCGCCGTGCTCGTGTCCGCGTCGGCCTGTTCGAGAATGGCCGTGCGGGACGTCAGAACCGCCTCGGCCCAGGCATGCGCCGCGTTCGCGAAGTCGCGCGTATCCGCGGGAGCGTCCTTTGCGAGATCGGCCAGCTTGGGAGTCACATACGCGGCCGTCTCCTTGACGCTTTGGATGTGGTCCTTCGCGTCCGCATCGTGCGCGGCGACAGCTTTGGACTCCATCTTGATCTCAGCACGTAGGCTGTCGATCTGGTGCGTGATCGGCTTGACCGACTCGGTGTCGTCGGTGCCGCCGCATCCTGTGAGTGCGGCTAGCACCGCCGCGGCAGCGGCTACCGCTGCAACAAGTCGCTTCATCACTATGACCCCCCGCCGCCGGTGCATCACTGCGATGCACAAGGCGTGTGGATCCTGCTACGCAGCGTCGAGCCCTGTCAACGCGCTGATCACGTGCTGCAAGTTGCCGAGGCGCTGCGGCGTGCCGCCGAACGTCCGCCCCGTGACCGCGATGTACCGGCCGGTCGCGTACACCTCGACCGAGCCGTCGTCGAGCCGCAGCCGACGCCCCGCGTCGCCCGGCAGCCGACCGTGCCCCCACACGTGCAGCCCGTCGCCGCCCTGCGACACCTCGACCCACGTCGAGCCGTCGACCGCGTCGAGGACGTTGCGCGCCCAACCCGCGACCGTGCCCTCGTCGTCGAGGCAGTGATCGAGGTCGAGGCAGACGACGCCGTCGCCGTCGAGGACGAACCCGAGCCCGACGCCCGCAGTCGAGCGGGCGGCGTCGCGGTACCGCGACCAGGACGCAGGGTCGGTGCTGCTCGCGGCCGCGCCGTCGACGGCGACCGGAACCTTCCGCGAGGTGCGCCGGATCCATCGCGGCCGGCTCGTCAGCTCGGCCGGGATCGCGCGGGCCGCGCGGTGAGCAGCAGCTCGGCACGCCGGCCGACAGAACCGCGCGTGCCGCCGGGCCGTGATCGGCATCGGCTCGTCGCAGTGCTCGCAGGGGCGCCTCGTCGTCATGAGTCCATGATATCTCGGCGTACGCTTTTAGCGCTCTGACCTGCATGTATTAGGTTCGTATCGGGTGTGCGGCAGGCTGAGAGGCGATGTGCGGCCCCTCAACCGCGCGCCATCAAATCAGCCTGCCGCATCCCTGCCCGCCCGCCAGCGGACCGCCCACGCCCCGCAGCGTGGCCGTTTTTCCCAGACCCGTACAGAACCAGGCCCGCAGCACCTCCCGAGCGCCAAAGGGGGCGGGGGTGGGAGTCACCCCCCAGGGTCGGGGCGTGAATTCGGGCGCCGGATCCGTCGATCTCGTCTGGTCGTACGCGAGTTGTCGCCCCGCGCGATCCCGTGAGCCTCTGACCTGCGGAAACGCGGCTAGATGCGTAAACATGCAGGTCAGGGCGTTGTGATGTAGCGCGCGAGGTTGCAGTTTCGCCTCGGTCGCCAAACTGCAGCGCCTGCACGGTAGTTGTGAGCCTCTGACCTGCGGTTTTGTGCATCGCCTTGCAAACGTGCAGGTCAGAGCGTTGCGGGCTCGTTCGGTACGTGCGCGCCTTCGTACGGGCTCGACGGGCTGTCGCCTCGGTCGCGGCCGCCTCTGTCGACTGCGTAAACGTGCAGGTCAGGGCGTTGTGATCGTCGTGCAGCGTGCTCGATTTGGTCGCCCGTTCGGTAGCTGTGCCGTCGGCCCTCAAATCGTGCGCCACGTACGAGAGTTGCAGCGCTCTGACCTGCATGTTTGTGCATGTCTGTCGAGCCTCGACTGTGCAGTGCGCGTGCCGATCGAGCAGTGTCTCGGGCTCACCTCGTACCGCACCGCTCTGACCTGCAGCGATGTACGCGTACGCGTGAACGTGCAGGTCAGGTGGGTGTAACTCCGGGTAGGGGGTGCCTAATTGGGGGAGGGGGTGTCAGATCAGGCCGGGGTGTCGCTCCGGGGGGCGGGTCATGCGTTCGGCCCACCGTGCGTCGTTGCCCTGGCGGCTGCTCTTCTTCGCGTGGCAGTCCACGCACAGCGCCTGCAGCATCTCGAGCCGGTGATCGTCCTTGGCGCCGATGTGGTCGACCTGATTCGCCGGGCGTGCGCACGCCCGGCCGTCGATCCGGTTGCGGCACCGGTACTCGTCGCGCTGCAGCACGGCCGGCCGGATCGCGGTGTACCAGTCGGGCGGCAGTTCGGCCCGTCGGTTGCTGCCGACCCATCCGCCGCTCATGCCTCGTCGTCCTGGTCGCGGCTGTCGTCGTACGGCTCGGCGCGCTCGGCGCTGCTGTCGAGTACGGCGTCGGGCGTGAACCCGAACGTCTTTCCTCGCTCTGTGGGTTGGTCGCTGCGCAGGGCGTCGAGGATGCGGAGCGCTGAGTTCTCGACGTCGTCGAGCTGCTTGCGGCTGTATCCCTTGGCTGTGATCTCGACCTCGCGGACCCCGTCTGACAGGTGTACGCGCATGGGACGGGGTCCTTTCGGAGGCGAGATCAACTGACGCCGGTTGCCTCGCCGTTGACCATGGTCGCGAGGACGCGCGCGGCGCCTTCCTTCTTCGCCGGAACTGGGATCATCATCACCTGATCGCCGTTCTCGACGGTGATGAACAACTGCGTCTGATCCTTCTTCAGCAGCAGCGCGAACACGCCGGTCAACAGGAGTCGGGTTGCGGTGACCCGCTTGCCTGCGTCCTCGCCCCGCTCGATGGTCATGCGTGCGCCGTCGATCGGTATCGGGTCCTGATTCGGAGCGCGGAACTTTCCCCCCATGACCGTGATGCCGGCGGACGCCGCGGCTTGGGTGATCTGTCGTTGGCGGTGCGCTGCGGCCTTTTCGGCGTCGGTCTTTTTACTGCCGAACACGGGTCCCCCCTCGTGGTTGTGAACGAGGGTCCATGGTGCCTGTGTTGCGGGGGATGTGACCAGGACGTACAGCGCGGGGCGGGCAGCAAACCCGCCATGGTTCGTATCTGTCTCCGCCCCGCGCGAGTGGGGGGCGCCTCGGGGGGGGAGTTGAGGCGGCGCCGTGCCGGTCGAGGGTGGGGTGCCCGGCCGGCTGTTGGGGGAATGACGAACGCCCCGCGGTGAGCGGGGCGTCGGGTGGTTTCTGTGTCCGGGCATGGTGGACTTGCCGCCAAGAATGCGACAGGTGATCGTCTGGAGTCAAGCGAGGGCGGCGTGTTGAGAGTGAGATCGGTTCGGGCGCTCGCCCGCTGCTACCTGTAGGCGATCTCTCTACGCCCGCCCCTATATATGGGAGGGGAGGGGAGCGCGCGCACGCGAGTCCCGAGGGAGTCCCCTAGGGACAGATCGCATTGACCTGCGGGGTCATGATCTTTCGGCTGATAGATGTAGCGCTCATTCGTCGATCTTTCGCCCGCCAATCGTCGATGAACCGCGTGCGATTCATGAATCATCGCCGTCTTTATGGAGGGGGAAGTTCACCCGTTCTACGTGCCCGTTCGAACTCGGCCATCGCTCGGATGCGGTCGTTGTCCATCTCGCCGCGCGCGCGAATGATCTTCTCCCAAGCGCCGACGAGCGCCGCTACGGCTGCCGTGAGGCCCGCCAGGATGGCCAGGAAGACAGTCACCGCTTGTGGGGCGTCCGGCGGAGTCAGGTGGCCGTGTTGATCCCAACTGTGGGTCAGGTCATACGTACCGAGGCATACGACCAGGACACAGCCGAAGACAACGACGTACAGCCCGTAGGTAAAGAGGCGCTCACGTTGCCGCAGCCACACCAGACGGTCGTTCCTACTTGATCGCGGGACCGAGCCCACATAGCCGTCACCTGCCAGCGACAGTGGGACTGGTCCCGCCCATGACCGGATTCGTACGTGGCGCGTATACAAAGCGAAAGGGAGGCCGATCGAAGCGGCCAGAACGGCTAGGTTGACGATCGTCAGCACAGACACGATTCATAGTGACGTACGACACGCCGCATCGTATGCGGAATGAGTCAACTGTTGTTGCGTCACATGACTGCGCCCTGTACTGCGAGGCGTGCGGTACAGGGCGCAGATGCGCCGGCCGGGGCGCTACTCGGTGTCGGCGACGGTCACGACGAGCTGCTGCAGCTTCCGCCCCCTGTTCGGCGCACCACAAGACGCGCAGCGTCTGGCGTCCCTTTACCGTCAAGGCATGTCAACTCCACCGGCGCCGGTCGAACCTGTTTCGGCCGTTGAGATCACCACCACGAGTGATCCATGGTCGCTCGCTGAGGTCGCAGAGTTCTTCGCTGACCTCGATTCGATCTATCTATACGCCCATGATCAGGCACAGCTCGCGGGCACCGCAGGGCGTCTCAAAGCCTTCGGTGACGATGTGCGAGAGGGCGACGCAGCCATCGATCGACCGGAGGTGGTGTTTCTTAGCCTCGCCTCGCCGATGGTGGTAGAACTCGCGACGTGGGCGCAGCAGCATCTCGACCCGAGCCTCGGTTGGATGTTCGCTTTTCTGCGTAGCTCGACCGGGCGAGGTGGCTTGTTTGGGGCGTTGCCGAACTACCACGAAGGGAGAGCGCGCTCTGCGGAAGCCAAGCTTCGCAAACTCAAAGCGGACCGTGCGATCGAGGCGATCGAGCGAGTGAAGCATCGGGTCGATGACGTCCAAATAGGGAAGCGTAGGAGGAAGAGGAAAGGGCACTGATTGCCCAGTGCCCCCTGTCCCTTCCTCGTTATCGGTGTGGCCCGTTCTGCGACTTCCAGCCGGCGAACGGACCCCGATTGTTCGTGATGTACGTCGGCGCCTCGCGCACCGCTCGGCGGCCGGTCGGCAGCGCCCATACGAGCCCGCACACCGCGGCGGCCGCGAGGAACTGCACGAGGCTGTCGACGAGGATCTGCAGCGCCTGCATGCCGAAGTAGGCGCCCACGCCCGCCCCGGCGGCGAACACGCCCTTCGCGGCGGTGCGTTGGGCCTGCGGGTCGATCCCGGACGGCGCGGCCGGCGCTACGGGCGCGGCCGGTACGTACTCGGGCCCGTATTGCGGGTACAGCATGCCGTCGATCCGCACATACCCGATCACCCGCATGCCGGGCGGCGCGGGCACGAGGCGCTGCTCGGCAGCCGGCACGACGTGCCCGACGACGGGCTGGTGCGTCGAGGGAACGTCGTACCGTCGCCGCGGCTCGGGCAGGTGCTGCGAGGGCATCGGGTCACTCACTTCGCGCTCGGTCGGGCAGGTAGAAGCGGGTCGAACGTCCGTCGCGGCGTGACTGCACCCCGTGCTGGGACCAGACCCTGAGTGCTCGGGTGACGGTGTCGCGCGAGTTGTAGGTGCCGGCCTCACGCAGCTCGTCTTTCGTGGCCGAGCCCATGCCGACGAACACGCGGTACAGGTCGGGCCATTCGTCGCGGTCGACGGACGTACCGTCGGGGTAGCGCAGCGGCGCGAACTGTTCGACCCACGGCTCGTCGGTGATCGCGGGCTGCGGCTCGGTGTCGCGCTTGTCGGTGTAGTAGAACCCGACCGCGTCGGCGATGACCTCGTCGGACACCCACTGCGCGCGGTACACGCGGCGCGGGTCGTCGTGGTCGGGGGTCTGTGCGAGGTACTTGCCGGGGGCGTCGAGTTCCTCGGGGTGCCATCCCTTGGACTGGCAGCCAGCGCCGAAGATGAACGGGGCGTGCCCCGACTCGCCCTGTCGGGTCGAGAGTCGGTTCGCGTAGTTGCCGCGGGCGTCAGTGTTGCCGCCAAACACTCTGCGGGACGGCTGCTGTGTGGCGCTCACGAACATGATCCCGAGGAACCGCACGATCGCGAGCAGCGACTCGTACAGCGCAGCGAGGTCGGGGTCTTGTCGTACGAGTTCGCCGAGTTCGTCGGTGAACACGAAGATCGCGTTCCCGTGCACGCCGGGCACCCACTTGCGCACGGGCCCGTTGCCCTCGGCCATGGACTGTTCCGACAGTGCCTTGAGAATGTCGCCGCGGCGGTGCGCCTCGTCGCGGATCCGTTCGAGCAGTGCCCGCGCCTCGTACTTGTTGCGGGCGACCTTCATCACGGGCGACCAGGGCCCGAGTTCGGGTGCGCCGGGCTTCATGTCGATGCCGTACAGGTCGGCGTCGACGCACTTCGCGAGTCGCACGATGATCAGGTTCAGGATGCCGGACTTCCCCCAGTCCGAGGCGCCCGCGATCAGCGTGTGCCGGTACATGAGGTCGAGGAACATCTCGTTGCCCTCGTCGTCGGCGCCGAGCAGCACGGGCACCGTGCACGTGCGCACGCCGTTGTCGACGAACGGGATCGTTCCGGCGAGCCGGTCGACGGTCGACAGCCGTACGACGAGTTGGTTCTCGGCGTCGCCGCGGCGCAGCGTGAGCCGGCCGGGCATGCCGAGGTTGTTCGCGAGCTGCGCCTGCCGCTTGATGATCGACTCGGGCGACGTGTTGCGGCCCATGGGCATGACGACGAGCGCGTGCCATCCATCCACGGTGCGGGTGAAGGCGAGCACGTCGGCCGGCGCCGAGCCGGTGAGGGCGTGGATAGCGCGGCGCAGTGCCGTTTCCTCGGGCGTGCCGCCGATCAGACCGGGGTCGGCTGCGTCGAGTCCCATCGCGGCGGGCACGACGCCCTTCGCCTTGACGGTGTCGAGCTGCAGTTTCATGCGTACGTTGCGCTGCTGCGCGAGCCATGGGCCGTATATGCCGTACGCGGCGCCGGTCGTGAGCCCGTACGCGGTCAGGGTCGGCCAGTCGAGCCCGGACCCGGCGGCGACCGCGACGTCGGCGAGGGCGACCGTTCCGGCGGCGCCTGCCTTGGCGATCGTGTCGTTCTTGCTCTTGAGCGCGAGTACGGCGGCGGTCGCCGAGCCGGCTGCGAGCAGACCGTATCCGAACGCCGGTCCGGCGCCCGGCTGCACGAGCCCGAGCACGGTCAAGGCGGCCGTGCCCCCGGCCGGTGCGAGTTCCCACCGCCGCCGCGAGATCCACGCGCCGACCCGCACGAGGGTGTCGACGCAGCGCTGCCACGAACGAGACGACGATGACGACGACGACGTGACGACGGCGAGCCCTGATCTGCGCTTTTCGATCTTCGAATTCGTCTCGGGGATCGTCGTCACGAGCTGCAGGTGCGGCACGTCGGTTTCGTCGTAGGGGTCGAGCTGCTCGGCGGTGCTCACAGGTACTGCCCCGTTCCGTCTGCGTGCTGCTCGGCGTCCGGACTCGCGGCGGCGGCTGGCGCATCGGTGGCGGTGTCCGCCGGGAGCACCTCGGCCTTCTTCCTGTTGTCGCGCGACTGCACGGTGCGGACGTACGACGCGTCGGCCTTTTCGTAGCCGTGCCGTGTCAGGTGCTGCGCGATCTGCGGCGCCGTCGCATCAGGCGCGACACGCATCACGGCGCGCACCGCGTCAGCCTTGTTCAGGCTGCGTCCGTGCAGCGCCTCGTCGATGCGGCGCAGCACGACAGCGGGGTCGGCGGGCTGCTGCGGCGACGGGGCTGCAGCTTCCTGATCTGCGGGTATCTCGGCTGCATCCTGCCGCGCCGCAGGTTGCACGGGCGACGCCTCAGGGGCGGGCGCGGCGGCGATCGCAACGGGCTGCCGCACTTCGATGACGAGGTGATGCGGCGCGGGTTGCGGCGGCGCATCATCCTCGCGCATCACGGTGACGCGTTCGGCGCCGCGCGCCGCATCGACGCGCCTCTCGGCTGCGGCGGCGACCTCGACGAGCCGCGCCTCGACGTGCTTGTCGAACACGCCGAACGACTTGCGCGGGTGCAGCAGCCAGGACAGGAATCCCAGCGCGGGCGCCGCCTCGGGTACGCGGCCACGGCGGCGCAGTTCTTCGCGGTGCTCGAACCGGTGCCACATCTCGAAGGCGAGTTCAGCGATCACGGGCGCGGCCGCCATGACGACCGAGCCGACGATCCCCCACCCTTCGAGCTGCGCGTGTTGCCAGTTGACCCATGACGAGGTGCCGATCATCGCGAGCATGGCGGCGCGTGGGGCGAGTCCGGAGTCGTCCGACGTCGCGTACTGCTGCGCGAGTCGGGCGAAG
Source organism: Streptomyces sp. NBC_00986 (assembly GCF_045162565.1). Classification (NCBI taxonomy): domain Bacteria; kingdom Bacillati; phylum Actinomycetota; class Actinomycetes; order Kitasatosporales; family Streptomycetaceae; genus Streptomyces; species Streptomyces sp. NBC_00986. Next base: position 4,680,509 of record NZ_CP108733.1, on the reverse strand, counting down.
AAGAGGGCGGCGGCGTCGAACATCAGGCAGCCGAACAGGGCGATGGTCTTAGGGGCGTCGAATTGGTCGTGCAGCAGCGTGTACACGGACCACGTTCCGACGGCGAGGGCGGCGCCCATGACGAGGAACAGGGCAAGGCGGGTCGGCCAGTTCCGGCGCGTTCCCGATGTGGCGGGCATGGCGGGCTCTTCCTGCCGGGTCGGTCTGTCGGTCATGCGAACACGGTCCGGACGGCGCTCGCCGTGCCGACGCCGAGGAATTGCGCGATGCCGTATGCGATGCGCGGGAAGGCTCGGGCGAGCAGCGCGACGGCGGCGAGGGTGCACGTCGAGGTCAAGTGGTCGACGGCGAACCCGACGGCGGCGAACACGAGGTTCAGCACGGGACCGATCGCGGCGGGGAACGCCACGGCGAGCAACGCGAGTGCCCACAGCAGCAGGCGAAGGGAAAGCCCTGATCGGGTATGGGTGGCCTGCGGTGCGCCGCTACGATTCGTCACGGATCTGCCCTCTCGGCTTCACGGTCGGTGCGGGCCGGTCCACCCCGGCTCGTGGCGTACTGGCGCCGGCCGGGGTTTTCCGTGTGCAGAACCAACGTAGAAGCGACCTCTTTACATTGTCAAGAGGTCTAGGGGATGATGCCGACGTGCCCGAAGAGCCGACGACACCGAAGAGCGGTGATGATCTCTTGTCGATCGCGCAGATCTGCGCCGACTACGGGATCACCCGTCAAACGCTGCACGATCGCCGCACGGCCCCTGACAGCGGCTTTCCCGAGGGGGTCGGGCAGCCCGGCAGCACGCGCGTGAAGTGGCGCCGGCGTGATCTTGACACGTACTTCGCGGCGCACCCCGTGTCGCCCGGCCGCCGCACCGATCTGCAGCGCGGGGAGTAGGGCGCTGTCGACCCCGCCGAGTCCGTGATCGGTGGGGTCTTCCATGTCCGCATGGGGTGCGCCGAGCTGCAGTTGGTCGAGGGCAGGCAGAGCATGGTCGTATGGATGCGACGAGACCTGTGATCGTGAATCCGCCGTCGCCGAGTGGCGGCCGCCGGGTGCGGGTCGACGGTGAGATTCTCGGGCTCGCGCACAGCCTCGTCGACGTCGTCGAGTTTCTGCGCCGCGCCGGGCTCGAACTCGACCCGACAGAAGTCGCCGAGTCTGGCCTGATCGAATGGCGCGGCGGCGGCCCCCACGATTGGGGAACCGCCGCCGATCGGTGAGCCTAGATCTCGCTCGATGGCTGCAACGCTGCCCATGCCTGGGACAACGCGAGCAATGCCGCGTGCCCGTTTCTGTAGGTTCCGTTCTGTACTTGGTCGATGCGAACGGTCTCGGCGCCCTGCTTGATTGCCATCAAGAGTTCTAGCCGAGCCTCGTCGTTCTCGGTCTTTATGTTCGGGACGTCATCGCCTTTGCTCATGTCGCCGTCCTTTTGTCGTGCTCACTTTCATCATCATCCCGACTGCGCTGAGTCGCACCTGCAGGTATAGAGGCTGCTACGCGGCCGTTTGTCGACCGCGAGCTGCTGCTCGCTGCCGCGCCCGATCGTCGGCCCGCTTCCGGCGCCGAACCGCCTCGCCGAGTTCCCGCTGCAGGGTGGCGAGCTGCGCGGCCGTCGACCACGTGCGGCGGGCGGAATCGAGCCCGACCGGCGCCATGCAGTCGGGACCGGCGCACGACACGATGTCGTCCTCGCCGCCGCCCGCGTGCATCGTGAGATCGCTGCCGCAGTACGGGCACGGCTGATCCATCGTCACGGCGTACCGGTCGACCGTGCCGCCGATCGTCCGCTCGATCCGGCGCGCAGCCCCGCGGGCGACTAGCCCGATCGCCGCCCGGTGATGATCGCGCAGTGGCAGGCACGGCCCCTCGTCGCCGCGCAGCCGGCCGAGCAGCCACTCGGCCGCCCGAACCGCGGAGCGCTCACCCATGGTGAAGTGCCACCGGGCGGGGTCGGCCCCGTCCCGCGCGGCGAGCATGCCGAGGGCGAGCCCGACCGGGTCGCCCGGGATCGCCCGGCGCAGCGGCTCGACCGTGTCGCGCTGGATCTCGGCCGCGACCTGGTCGGCGATCGAGCACAGTGCGACCTCGACGGCACGACACGCGTCGACGATGTGCAGCCGCAGCGGCACCGGTCGCTCGCCGAGCTGTTCGGGTTGCCGGTCGGGGCGCGGCAGGTGGCTTCGGCCCTCGCCGACGTAGTCGCAGTGCAGGCACTCGTACCGGGGCCGACCGTGCTCGTCGGTCTTGGTCACGAGGTGCTGCGCGTGCTGCAGCAACAGGGCGGTCTCGTCGCGGTCGTGCTCATCGAGGGAGCGCAGGTACTCGGCCTTGCCCATGGCCGGAGGCCACGTGTCCGAGGTCTGTGAGGTGTCGATCAGGGCTCGCAAGTGTGTCCAGTGGTCGACGACGACCTGCAGGTCGTCGAGGGCGGTACGGGGACGGGTGGTGTGCTGCATGGTGAGCGCTCCTGTGGTGCGTGGGGCGTAGGCTGATCACACCGCGAAGGGGTACGGGGCGCCCGGTGCTTGCCGGCTTGGGGCGCCCCGCCGTCGTGTCAGCTCTCGTCGTCATCCATCGGTGGCGGTCCGACGTACAACCGGGCCCGCCCTGCGAGTTCTGCGCGCTCGCGCTCGAACCATCGATCGGGATCGAACCCCCATCGGGCGGCGTCCCACTCGGTCGCCCGGTCGCGGTAGTCGAGCCACGTGTCGAGCAGCAGATCGACCGAGCCGGGGTCGCTCGCGAACCGCAGTCGCACGGCGAGCGCCTCGAATGCCTTCGGCGAGGCGGCCATGACTACTCCTCCGGTCCGGTGCTCGGCATGAACCGCGAGATCTGCCGCATTGCGCGCGCCTCGACGAGATCCCACGCACGCGCGGCGTCGGCGAGGGTGCTGCGCCGCAGTCTCATCACGGTGTGGTGGGCGTTGACCGCCTCGGGCAGCGACGTTGCCTCGGGCAGGTCGAGGCGGCGCTCGATCCGGCCGACGGCGGCGCGGTCGAGGATCGCGTCGAGCTCGGCGAACAGCCGTGCGTCGTAGTGCGGGTGCCGGTGTCGCCACGCCCGGATCTCGTCGAGCGCGGCGTACAGGGGGTCGGTCGCCGTCTTGACGGCGTCGGTCCGGGCAGCGGTGTTGTCCACGGGGTTCCTCACAGTCTGTGGATGGCGGCGAGTTACAGCGGCGGCAGGTTGTCGATGCGACGGCCCCTCGGCTTGCGGCGGCGCGTCACGGGGGTGCACTCGCCGGCGAGCGGGTCGGGCCCGTACAACCAGTCGAGGGCGGCCGCGAGTTCGTCGTCGGACAGCTCGGCGAGCGACTCGACGTCGTCGGGGTCGAGGCCGGCGAGGTCGTCGGGCTCACTCATGCCGCCTCGCCGGTACCGGTGTTCAGCCACGGCGCGAGCGCGCCGAGCACGACCTCGACGCGCCCCTCGGTGCGGTCGGCGACGCACCTGCAGGTCGAGGTCCGCGAGCACTTCGGGCACGGAACGGGCCGGCGCAGTGCGTGTTCGAGGACGCGCCGCAGAACGAGCGGGGCGGCGACCGCTGTATCGCCCGCGCCCGTGGGCGTGGGCGTAGTGAGCTGCTGCTCGTCGCCCTGGTCGACGAGCACGATCTCGGTCGCGCCCTGGTGCCCATGGATGAACTCGACGCTCACGCGGCCCCGGTCCCAGAACACGGCGCTCGGGTGCTCGCCGCGCCACCGGATGTTCGCGGTTCCGTCCGGCCACAGCACGCCGTCGGCGACGTTCCCGTCGCCGCTCACCCCGCTCACGTCGTGGTGTCGGCGCACGGTGAAGCGGAGCGGAACGAGCTGCTGCTCGGGCCGGACGACGGTCCGGCCGGTCAGTTCGCGGGTGGCCTCGTCAATGAGCGCCTGCGCCGCCTCGGCATCAATGGCGCGGCGGGCGAACGCGAGCAGTGCCTCGGTGGCGGTCATCGTGGGATCGGTCATCGCTGCGCTTCCTTCTCGATCGGTGGGGCGTACTTGTCGAGCACGGCGGACGCGACGGCAGCCACGAGGAACACGACGGCGCAAGCGGCCGCGACCATGGCGGCGATGCCGAGGTATCCGACGGCGGCGGGCTCGGTCATGCGGCGCCTGCCTGCCGGTAGCGCAGGTGCACGCCGTAGCCGTTCTCGTGATCGATCTCGGCGACCGCGGCGGCGAGTTCGGCGCCCCGGCGCGGCCCCTCGGGGTCGGGTTCGCCCGGCCGGTGCTCGCCGGGGCGCGGCCCGCCGAACGAGCCTGTCGGGTACAACTCGGCGAGCAGCGGATCACGTTGCTTCACGGCTGATCTCCCTTGCTGTTGGTGGACTGCGCCGCCTGGTACACGTCGCGGCGCGAGGGGTGAAGCCCGGTCATCACGCGGCCGCTGCCCGGCAGATGGCAGGGGCGGCCCGGTGAGGACCCGCACACCGGGCAGTGCACGGCCTGCTCGGGCGGTCCGGCTGGCCGCTCGCGCCTCGGGAACCGGCTCTGTTTCGCCTCGCGGAACTCGTCGTTCGCAGGCACGAGTTCGACGGTCCGATCGCCGCCGAGCCGGCTGCCGACGGCGGGCAGCAGCTCGCGCAGTCCGACGGGCTCGGCGGCGCCGACGGCGACTGCGGCCCGCTGCGCGCGCAGTGCCTTGACGTAGCCATTGCCGTACCGGTCGTCGGGGTCGACGTCGGGGTGATCGGTCGGCTCGAATGTGCCCGTCGACCGGCTGAGCCGGTCGCGCACCTGATCGCGCCAACGACTTGCGATGTCCTTCGGCATGACCGGCCACGCACTCTCGGCGTAGTGGCGGCCGACCGCCTCGCCGGCGAACTGCAGCGGCACGTCGCGCAGCACGGCGGCCCACATCGTGACCTGCGCCTCTTGCTCTGCCTCGTCGGCCCGCACGACGCGGTCGTCGACGAGGGCGATCCGTTCGAGTAGGTCGATGACCTCGTCGACCCTCATGCGGTGTCTCCGTTCAGGCGGCCGCGCAGCCGGTCGAGGCCGGCGCGCTGCTGCTGGCTCTTGGTCACCGCGCCGAACTGCACAACGTTGCCGCCGGGGGCCGGCTGTTGCTCGGTGCGCTCGTTCTCGGCCCACTGCTGCCAGCGCCCGCCCCACGCGGCCGCCTGCACCTGGTCGTCGAGCATCCGCTGCCTGAACTTGCGGGTGACGGCGTCGAGTTGCTGCGCGGTGAGCTGCTCGCGGCCGCCGTCGGCGCGGGCGAGCTGCGCCGCCTGCACGTCGTCGTCGTTCGGCTGCCAATCGGCGGCGATCAGAGAGAGAGGTGCGCGACCGCGCCCGCTACCTCCTGCAGCCGACTCTCTACCTGCACCCCCCTTGTGGGAGGGGAGGGGAGGGGAGGGGAACGCGCGCGCGTGAGTCCCCGAGTCGTCCCCTGGGGACGCAGCGCCCTGACCTGCGGGCCCGTCATTTTTCGGCGCGTCATTCGTTGACGAATCGTCGTCGAATCCGTCGCGATTCTCGTACGGATCGCTGCCGGATCCGTTGCGATTCGTCTGCGAATCCTGCCCCGAGCGCTGTCGCCGCTTCTTCTCGGCGGCCCGCTCGCGCTTCGCGAGGACGTCGCGGCGCGACGGGTTGTAGATCAAGTAGTCGTGAATCGTGAAGTCGCCGCGAGCCGGCTGCAGGCACTTGGGGTGAGCGCAGTCGTGCCCCGCCATGTGCCACAGCCCGGACGCGACGAGCTTCGTGATCTGTGGCTTCGAGCCGTACATCTTGGCGATGTCTCCGGGCACGATGCCGTCGGTCAGGTGCCGGGCCGCATACGCGCCCGTCCGCGCCCACAGCCCGATCGCCGCGTTCCCGGCGGCGACGAACTTCGGGTGGCTGTCGGCGTTGTCGTCAACGACGAACCATGGCATCGGGGTTCTCCTATCCGAGGGCGAGCTGTCCCTCGGCGACCGAGGACTTTCGGGGGCGGCGCCCCTGTTGCCCTCGCCCGTGGGCGTGGGCAACAGGGGCGCCCGTGCACTGGTGGTCGATCACGTGCGGGCGGGTGCACTCCGTCTTGCGTCGGTGGCAGTCGGCCCACTGCAGATCGGGCTCGCCCGCCGTGGTGCGCACGCACCAGTCGAGCCGGTTTGGCTCGCGCAGCATCGCGGCCGCCGCAGGGGCCAACTCATCGACGTCGGCGGTCACATCGAGTGCCGCCCGGTTGCCGACGAGCTGCCGCAGTACGGTGCGACCGCAGCGGCATCGCTCACGACGAGCGCCGCCTCTGCTGCTCGGTGGGTATGTCACCCGTAGCGCTCGACTCGGCCGCCGGACCGCTTGCGGGCGCGCTCGCGTTCCTCGTGCGCCTCGAACTCGCCCTCGGTCGGATGCTCGGCGAGCAGCAGCTCGACCGCGGCGTCGACGTCCTGCGAGCCGGGTCCGATCTCGTCGAGGGTGCCGTTCATCTTGCGTTGCCGGTACATGGCTCGCATGACCTCGCGCAGTCGCCTGATCTGGTCACCCTCGACGGCGACCTCGGCGAGTTTGACCCTGAGCTTTACCTGTGGGTCTTTGTCCTCGCCGACCGCGTGGCCGGTGTACGTCGTGCTCGCGAACTCGACGACCGCGACGATCCGGGCGCCCGGCGCCTCGAACAATCCGCGACGCAGGATCGCCGGGATCGCTTGCTGCAGCATTCCGGCCGCGCCGTCGAGCTTCACCTCGACCTCAGCGTCTTCGTCCAACCTGGGCATCTCTACTTCCTCCGTCGCTTGTTGAGGGACTGCTGCAGCACCCCGTACTGCCGGGCGGCCGCTGCACGGATCTCGGGTATCGGGCACTCGTCACGGCGGTGCCGGCCGTAACCGATCACGAGCGACTCGACCTCGACGTCGCCCTTCGCGGCCTTGCTGAACTGCCCGCACGCGCAGTCGGCATCGGCCACGGCGAGCGATCGATTCCCGTCCTTGCGCACGCGCAGCCCATAGCCGGGGCGCGGGTCGCCGATCGTGGGCGTCAGGGGCGCGCTCATGCCGCGCGCCCCAAGTCGCGGCGGGCGTACTCAACGATCTGCCGCACGAGCGGAACCTCGGGCGCGACCCGGTCGAGCAGTAGTTGCGTGGCGGCCGCCGCCTGCAGCGGCACGACGCCGTTACCGGCCGCCTTGATCCGGGCGTTGCGCAGGTTCGCCTCGGTCATGCCGGGCACCGGCGGTACCGAGCAGAGGTGCCCCTCGGGGCAGCCCATCATCCACTCGTCGAACTCGGCAGCTAGCTGACCTCGATCATTAGTTGGCCGGGGATGGGGCCGGCCGAGGATCGTTTCCCACTGCTCGACCGCCGGCCCGTACTCGCCCCAGTCGACGACGAGGTCGTCGGCGACGACGTCGAGCCCTGCAGCCCGGCCGCGACGCTCGGCAGCGTCAGATCGCCCGAGCTGCCACGCTGATTCGGCCCGCCCTTCTCGCCGTCCGAGGCGCGCGGCGTCGGCAGCAGTTTGCGCGTGACTCCCTCCAACGAGGGACGCACCGCCGCGCCGGCGCTCGGCGATTGATTGCTGCCGTACGGCGTCGCCGTCGGCGTCGGCAACAGCCGTGTTGCGTCCGTGAGCGTCCGGCCATACCCCTTGCCGTACGGCGTCCCGTCGGTCCGGAAGTTCGCCGTGTCCCGCGAGTCCGCTGCGGTCGGCGTCGGCAGCAGCGAGATCGCCGTACGCAGGTCCGGGCCCCCCTCGCCATGCCGGCCCGCGCCCTTGCGGTCCGACACTCGCGGCGTCGGCAGCAGCCGCAAGGCGCTCGGCAACTGCCCCTTGAACCCCTCGCCCTTCCAGTCGCGGGCCGTCGGCGTCGGCAGGCCACGCGAGGATGAACTCGCGAAAACGCTCGTGGGGAGCGCCGACCTCCGACGCGCGTACGCCCGCCCACTCCGCATCGAACCCGATGGCGGCCAGGTCGCCGAGAACGGCGCCAAGAGCTCGAAGCACGTAGCGTGCTCCGGAACTTGGGTCCATATCCGCAGAGCCGGGTTCCACTCCACGGTCAGCCTTTGTCGAGAGGATGCCGCGCACATTCTCGATCACCACCAGTCGGGGCCGAAGGATGGCAATCGCCCGCAGCATGTAGTGCCACAGACCCGAGCGAGTGCCGAGAGCGATGCCGAGCCGGTGCCCGGCGACGGAAAGGTCGGTGCAGGGGAACCCGCCCGTGAGAACGTCGATCGGGCCGTACTGCAGCAGCGTGCGCAGCCAGTGCACGAACCGGATGTCGCCGAGGTTGGGCACCTCGGGCCAGTGATGCGCGAGGATCCGCGCGGCGTACTGGAACTTGTCCTCGGGGTCGTACTGGCAGTGCCACACGGTCTCGCCGCCGAGCACGGCCTGCACGCCCATGTCGAGCCCGCCGTATCCGCTGAACAGCGAACCGATCCGAAGCGTCATGCCGCGGCACCCATCACGAACCGCTGCGCGTACGTGTCGGGCCAATCGCCCTTACCCAGCGCCTCGCGCTGCGCCTCGGGCATCGTGAACAGAGGCAGTCTGAGCCAGTCGTACGCGGCGGCGCGCAGCCACCACGCGTCGACCTGGTCGGCGCCCTCGTCGTTCTCGAACGTGGCGCCGGCCGCGAGGAACGCGGCCGCCGTCATGTCCTGCTTGGTGGCGCCGCCGTTGTCGCACGCGTACTTCTTCAGCGTCTTCGTGTTCACGTACGCCCACGGCACGCCGGCGTCGACGAGCAGCGCCTGCACGACGCCGTGCAGGCACGCCATGTTCTTCAGGTTCGTGAGGCTCATGCGCCCCGCGTTCATGGGCAGGTCTTCGATCACGGCGAGGTCGGGTCGTTGCTCGGCGACCTCGATCGTCAACCGGTCACGGATGACCGTCATCCGACGCGGGCCGTCCTTCTGCCGGGTCCGGATCCGGAACGTCGAGCCGTCGGGCAGGCACACGCCGGTCGAAGTGATCGAGAGGTCGAGCCCGATCACCTGCAGTCCGGCCGGGGCCGCGGTGTGGTCGTCGAGCGGCACCTCGTCGGCTGTGATCAGGCCGGGGATCATGTCGGTCATGCCGCACCGCCCGACAGCGGAGTGATCGGCCCGTACAGCGTCCGCAGCACGCCGAGCGGCTGGACCTCGCCGTCGTCGGCCCGCAGGATCGGCTCGCCGAGCCTGTCGGTACTGCCGTGCCACTTCCACTCGCGGTTGAACTCGTCGCCCCACAGCAGCGTGAGATCCCACGAGTCGCCGCGCGGGTCGCGGTACACGCCGCGGGCGCGGTCGAGGCGCCCGCCTCGCGCGTCGGCCGGCTCGTCCTCGCGCGGCCGATCGTGCTGTTCCTGCGTCGGGCTGCAGAGGAAGGGGCCGTGTTCGGCATCCAGTCGGGCGGCGATCCCGCGCAGCAGTTCGGCGGCGAGCGACTTGCACACGCCCGAGGTGTGCACGGTGTACGAGCCGTCGTGCTCGACCGCGACCACGATCGCGGCGTTGCCGTTGCGGTCGACGTCGAATCCGATGATGTTCCGGTCGGTCATGCGGGTGCCCCCTCAGTGCTCGGCTCGACCCACGGGCGCAGCGGCCACGTGCGGTCGACGACCGCGTTCGGGTCTGTCTTCCGGAAGTGCTTTTCGAGCCCGGCCGCCTGCTCGGCCGCCCAATCGATCTGTGCGGCGTGCAGCTCGGCGAGCGAGAGACCGCGGAACGCGTAGAACCGCGGCCGCCGGATCGCCTGGATCCGCTCGGGCAAGTCACGCCACCGCGTGTGTGCGATCTCCGCGATCCTGCGGGCGATCTGCGCGGCGGCGAGCGCGTCGAACGAGCAGCCGTGCGCCGCCTCGTCGTCCCACGGCACGCCGTAGACCTGCGCGAGCGTGACGAGCTGCCGCGCCCCTTGCTGCTCGCTCGGCCGCTTGCGGAACTGGTCGGCGTGCTGGTCGAGCACGCGAGTGTCGATCACGTGCAGCGGGGTGCCGTCGAGCCGGTCGTGCAGGGTCGGCAGTTCGTACCGGCGGCACTCGCGGTCGAGCAGCGTCAAGTCGTACGACACGTTGTGCCCGACGATCGCCGAGCCGGCGAGCAGCACCTGCCCGGCCAGTTCCGCAGTGATCTCGCGCACGACGTCGCGCGCCGGGTCACCCTTCGCTCGCGCATGCTCGGTCGTGATCTTGTGGACCTCGGTCGCCTCGGCGGGGATCTCGACACCGGGGTCGGCGAGCCATTCGCCGGCCTCGTCCTCGATGCCGCCGCCGCGCGCGATCACGGCGCCGGTCACGATCCGGTCGTTCTCGACGTCGACGCCGGTCGTCTCAAGGTCGAACGCGGACCATCGGCCGAAGTGCCACGTCATCGGCGTGCCCCCGATCCGGGCTGCGCCGCCGCCGGCCATGAGGTCGCGGGCTGCGCGGTCTGCGGTCCGGCTGCGTCCTGGTCGCCCTCGCCGAGCACCTCGACGTCGTACACGCCGTCGTCGTCCGGCCCGAGTTCGCCGCCGCCGTGTTCGTCCTGGTCGCCGACCTCGCCTGTCGTCGGGTCAATCCCGTTGCCGATGTCCTCGGCGATCCGCATGAGGTCGAGCGACAGCTCGTCGGACCCGTCGCGGGCGACGTGCCCGGCGCGGTTCGCCCGGTGCCACACCTCGCGCACCTCGGCGGACGTACGGCACTCGCGGGCGTCGGCGAGGTAGTCGGGACGCTCGGCGGGTGCCGCCTCGATCGCCAGCCGCTCGATCGTGCCCGGATCGAGGGCGGCCGCCATGGACAGCGGCCCCGAGAGGGCGTGACGCAGCGACGGGATCGCGGGCACGACCATGACGACGGGGAACCGCTTGGTCTTGCCCCGGCGCTTGACCTCGCGCTGCTCGATCCACATGCGCAGCGGCATCGGCGACTTGCCGTCGGTCGCGGCGAGCACGGCGTCGATCCCGCCCGCCATGGCGTCGGCCGCGTAATAGCTATGTGTCTCCAACCGCCACACGCCGAAGTCGGGAAGATCGGCGAGCATCACGTTCAGGCGCGACGTCGGTTTGCACACGCTGCCCGCCGGCTGCTCGTGCCACGACTCGCCGTGCTCGGCGAGGCACAGACACGGCCGGCGCGAGAGCTTCTCGGTGATCCCGTCGCAGCGGCGAGCGCACCCGCCGCCCGTCCATAGCTCGTTGTCCTGCGACAGCGGGTCGCCGGGCGGCAGGATCGCCCGCAGCTCGTGAGCCTCGGTGATGACCCGGAACTGCGAGATCTTCGAGCCCTGCGGCGTCCACTCCTCGGCGCTGCCGCCGTACAGCGTGGCAGCGCGCTCGACGTACTCACGGGAGTGCGACGACAGGATGAACGTCGCGCTGCGCTGCGCCTGCGGCCGCTTCTTCGGGTCGGCGTGCGGCGTGCTGTATCCGGTTCGGATGCGGCCGAGTTCGGCACCCTGCCGCTTCATGGTCATGATGCGCGATCCCATGGTCACGCTGCCTTTCGGTTGGATGCGCCCGGCGCCCACGGCGGGTCGATCGCCGGGTACGCGCTCGGGGCGTCGTGCAGATAGCGGGAGGTTTCGAGGGCGCCGAGGAACGCCCGGAACTGCGCCCGTCCGGACGGCACTTCGATGAACCGGCGACTGCGCGGCCGCAGGTTCAGCAGCGCCGTACGGTGCACCCGCGGCGCCGGCTCGCTGCTGTCGTCCGGCAGCAGCCACTCGGGGGCGTGCCGCAGGGCGGCGAGCTGCAGCGGCTGATCGTCATAGACCGTGCTCGCTGGCTTCTTCGTGCTCGTCTTGTAGTCGATGAGCCAGAGCTGCCGCCTACGGAACCGGCCGGTCGGCAGCCACAGCCACAGATCGCCCGTACCGGCGTAACCGCGCTTCCGGTTCATCACGGTCGTCTCGACCGCCTCGACGTCGTGCTCGAAGTCGACGCGCCACAGCCGGAACCACGCGGCGAGCTGCACCGCGTACGGCTCGACCTCGGGGTCGTACGGGAACGGCGTGTTCAGCACGAGCGCGACGGCCCGCAGATGCACACGCGTACCGAGGTCGGCCGCTCGCTCGCTGTACTCCCGTGCCACCGCGACGAGTTCGCGCCGCAGGGCGGTCGGCTCGACGCGCGCCCGGCGAGCGGTCGTGATCGGGTCGGCGATGACGGCGTCGGCGGTCAGGCCGGCCGCCCACGGCACGAGCGCCGGTTTCGCGATGCTGCCGAGCGCGTTCGTGACGCTGATCAGGTCCGGCCCGCCGTCGGGATCGGTGTAATACCGGCCCCGCTCGGTGTTGTGCGCCCACTTCGGATCGGTCATCGGACCGCCCCCACCCACACGTCGGCGCGACCGTCGCGGGCACTGTGGAAGAACGCGGCGATGCGGGCTCGGCGCCGTGCACGCACGAACGACGCGTCAGACAGCGCCGACGGGCTCGGGCACGTGCAGGGCAGTGTCGTCGGGAACTCGCACGGGCGCGGGTGCCGGTGAGTGGACTCGCCCTGTTGCGGCGATTCGCCGCGGGTGTCCTTCTCACGCGCGAGGGCGTCGCCCTCGACCTGGTCGAGCAGCCGGTCGGCCGCAGGCGCCCCGTAACCGACCCGTACGAGCGCGGCGTGCACCTCGTCGCGGGCGCTCATGCCGACCTCGTCTCGGTGTCGGCGTTCAGCAACTCGACGACGTAGGCGGCGAGAGTCGGCGAGTATGTCTCGACCTGCAGTGACGGGCAGCAGTCATAGACGCCGGTCTCGTCACGGGTCGGGCCGCCGGGGCCGTCGACGATCACGTGCTCGTCGTCGTCGCCGTCGGCGGTGCACACCGGGGCGAACCCGGTCGGCGACTCGCTGTCGGTGATGATGACCCGCCACATCGGGTGTCGCTCGCCGGCCTCGACCTCACAGAGGTGCCCGACAGCGGCCCGTGCCTGTACGAGAGTCCCGTTCACCGGACGCCCCATGACGCGGGCGACCGCCTCGGCCTCGACCCGACCGAGCAACTCGTCGAGGTACTCGCCGCCGAGGTGCGCCCCATCGGCGTACTCGTACAACTTGTCGCGGGCGCTCATGCCGACTCACCCGCCCCGCGGTCGGCGTTCAACAGCTCGACCAGGTAGTCGACGAGGGACGATTCGACCGCGATGATCGGCTCGGGGCAGCAGCCGAACGCCGACGGGTCTTCCGACTCGATGTGGTCCTCGTCGGTGCACACGGGCCCGATCGCGTTCGGCTCGGCGGCGAAGCCAACGAACGTCGCACGCCACTCGGGCCGATCGCTCCCGGTCGTTCCGCGCAGGAACTCGGCCGCCGCACGGCGGGCGTCATCGAGGGCGCTCACGCTGCTTCACCCGCCCCGGCGAGCTGCGGAATGCCCCGCTCGGTACGGAACTCGGCGATCGCCGGCCCACAGCACACGGGCTCGCCCTCGACGCTGTGCGTGTCTTGGTTCGTCGAGTCGTCCGCCGCCTCGTCGGCGGTCAGCACCTCCCACCGCAGCCGGCAGTACGAGCACGTGTGTGTCTCGGTGCAGGCGACGGTGACCTCGTCGACCTGCGGGCGCCGCCGCAGGTCGGCCGCGATCTCGTCGCAGCGGCGCCGGTAGTCGCCCTCGACGTCGCGGCTCGCGAGGCTGTCACTCACGGACAGGAACCCGAAGTTGCCGAGGCGGCGCGGCAGCACGGCGACCGTGATCGGCCCGCTCGTGGCGACGAACTCGGCGAGGTCGTCGAGCCCGGCGAGCCCGAGGTCGGCGGGGCGGCGCGGCTTGAGAGTGACCATGACGCGCCACTCATCGCGGTGCGTCTGCTTCACGCCGCCGCACCCCCCTCGGCACGCTGCGCGGCGGCCGCACGGCGGTCGGCGAGCGACCGCACCTGTCCGGCGAACTGCAGTGTGAGTAGCCGCTCGGCGAGGTTCGTGCACTGCCGGCCGTAGACCGGCAGTTTCGTGCGCACCTCGGCGACGAGGTCGTCGACGAGCCCCTCGAACGGGAGGTCGCTGGGGCGCTCGATCAGGTGCGGGTCACGCCCCTGCATGTCGACGAGCCCGTCGAACCGGTCGAGGAACCGGTCGGTGAGTAGCGCCTCGACGACGTCGGTCACGACGCACTGCACGAACGGCTCGACGTCGAGCGTTACGCCCGTGGGAATCGGCTCGGTCGTGATGCGGTACGGCCCGTCAACGGGCGTGTTGGTCTTGGTCATTGGGAACCCCCAGACGAGGCAGCGATCAGGACGACGGCGACGATCAGCAGCCCGACAGCGACGAGCGCGTTCTCGATCACGGGCGGGCCGCCGTCCGGCGATCGAGGCGGCCGTGCAGCTCGCCGTACATGGCGGGCACACCGACGCCGATGAGGCGGGCACGGACACCGCCGTACGTGCAGCGCACGACCATCGAGGCGCCCGTCGAGTCGCCTCGGGCGTCGCCGATGCCGAGCGCGTGCATCCACTGCTTCCAGTCGGTGAGCGACCTCGGGTGGACGACGAACGTCACCTCGCCGCCGGCCGCCGACACGTCGGGCTCGCCCGGCATGCCGTCGGTCTGCGCCCGTGCGGTGTCGGCCGCCTGCCGGGCTCGGCGGCACTGGTCGAGGGCAGCCGTGGCGGCCGGGCTCGGCGCGGGCCGATTCCTGCCGGGCGTCGAGAACGGATCGGTGGACGGGGCGAGCAGCCGCAGGTCGTCGAGCGCCCGCGCCGCTTCGAGGGCGGGATCGGTCGTCTTGCCGTGCACGATGGCGGCGGCGATCGTGCGAGCGGCGCGTTCGACGGTGGTGTTCGTCATGCCGACACCGACCCTCGGAACGCCGAGGGCACGAACTCGTCGTGAACGAGCGCGACATGTACGAGGATCCGGACGGTCGAGCCGTCGGCGCGGGCGGGCGTCTCGGCGCGCAGCGTCCACAGCGACGCCCCGTCGAGGGCGGGCGCGCGGTTCACGTCGCCGCCGAGGGCGAACACCCACGCGGCGAACTGCCCGCCGTCGGCGACGACGACGTGTACGCCGTCCTCGCGGACCAGCGGCGGCCGCACGGTCGGCAACATCAGGTAGTCGATTGCCGTCTCGACCGCAGTGAGTCGGGCGTCGACCGTCGGCGCCTCCGCCGTATGCAGGGGGATAACCTGTGCGCTCAAGGCACGTGCCTCGCTTTCTGTGTTGAGTGGGGAGCGAGCCGACAGGGGTCGTTCCGGATGCCGGTCCGGGCGGCCCCGACTCGCGTCCGGGGTCTGTCAGGCGGCGGCCGCGCCGGGGCGGTAGCTCGCGAGGTGCTGCTGCGCCTCGGCCCGCTTCTCCGCCTTCGTGGCCTCGCTCTTGGCGCGGCGGGCGGCCGCCGACTTGAGGGCGAGCGCGGTGTAATGCGCGCTGCGCAGCGACTCGGCGATCTGTGCGATCTGCTGCTCGGTCGCGTCGGGGTGCTTCTCCCGCGCCATGTCGACGAACCGCGTGTGATGCGACGCCCTACGAGCGGCGGCGGTACGAGCCGACCTGTTCGAGGTGTTCGCCCAACTCATGTGAGCCGCGAACCTCATCTGCTGCGACCGCTCGCTCGTGTTCACGTCGTTCTGCCTCTTCCTCAGGATGAGTGCCCATGCCCATGGGCGTGGGCATCGGGTCGTAAAAAAGAGCGTCCCGACGTACGTCGAGCACTTCGCATATGCGGTCGGCAACGTCCTTTGTGACCGAAGGACGTTCCCCCGACAGCAGTGCGCCGATCTTGCTCTTCGAGACGCCGACGGCGTCGGCGAGCTTCCGGATATCCAGCGAGCCGCCGCCCGGCGCCCAGGTCATCAGTCCTCGCAGCAGGTGATTGCTGGTCAGATGGAACCGGGCATGGGTCATGGATGCGCCTCCGTTTTGCTGCCCACGATCGTGGACGGCCCCAGTACAGCACATCGTTCGAACGGTGTCCACGATCGTGGGCACCTTATGGGGGAGTTAAGAATCGGTCGAGCATGCCCCCGGAGCCCCCATGACTGCCCCCGATCGTGGACAATGTCTCGCAGATCGAAATGGTTGTAGGCCCTGACCTGCGAATTTGATTGTTCGCCCGGTTTTGGGCGTGGACTCATGAGGCTGGAGAGGCGGAGGGATGCCAGAGCAGCGCAACGCGCTCACGGAACTCGTGAAGGCGCATGTCGGCGGAGGACGGCGCATGTCCACACGAGAGTTCGCGGCCGCTGCTGTGGACCCGGACACCGAATGGTCGCCGAGTAAGAGCCTCGTCGCGAAGATCATCGGCGACCAGGGGTACGACGTCACTCCTCAACTCGTCGGCGCGCTCGCCGTCGGACTCGGGATCGACCGCGCGATCGTCGCGGCTGCGGCGCACCTGCAAGTGATCGGGTACACCGAGGTCGAGTTGGCGAGCGGGGCGCCGGCCGTACTGCTCCGCATGATCGGTCCGGACGGAGAGGCGGACGGATCGACCGATAAGGCGCAGGCGATAGCAGAGCGATGGGACGCCGAACAGTAAGCGGTCACTCGATCGGGTGATGCTTCAGTGAAGTCGCGTTTAGCCTGTCGCCTCTTGGTGACGAGATCACACACCGTGTCAGGTGAAACGCCCTGTGTTTAGACCCCGCCTCGTCGTAGAGTGATCGAACCTCGCGCGTGTCGAACGCCGGTTCGATTAGTGCTGCACTCAATCGACCGGCGGGAACAGGGGGTCACGTGACAGATGTGCGAGTGGAGCAGGTCGAACTCGACCGAGGTGTGCCGATGATGTATCGGGACTTCGGGAGATACGTCCGGCTCGCTCACGATCCCCAACAGATCGACGAGGCTTCGGCGCTCGCACTTCTGTGCCTAGGCATGCCGCAGCTCGTCGGGAATCTCTCCGTGCAGCGAGAGCCGTAACCCCCCACCCGGCTGCACGCGTACGCCCCGGTAGCCGGCTCGTCAACGAGCCGGGCACCGGGGCGCAGTTGTTGTTCAGGCGATCCTGTCGGCCGGGCTGAGGCGAGCGTGAGCGGCGCGGGCGCGCTCGGCGCCGGCCGACGCCGCGTAGCGAGATAGCATCTGCCGCGAACTCCACCCGGTGATGCGCATCAGGTCGTCCTCGTTCCCCCCGTTCACCTTCCACAGGTGCGCGAACGTGTGCCGGAATTGGTGAGGGTGGATCGGGTCGATCTCGGCCTCGGCGCACCGCCGCTTGAGCATGGTCCCCACGCCCCAGATGGTGAACCGGTGCATCTTCTGCCCGCGGTCGCCCCACCACAGCCACATGTCCTCTTCGAGAGCCTTGCCCTTGTGCTTCGCGGCCGCCCGCAAGTACCGGTCGAGGGCGGTCGCGGCCGTGCGGCCGAACGGCACCGACCGCCACTTGTCCTTTTTGCCGAGGACGCGCAGCACCATCAAGTCGAGGTCGAGGTCGGCGACCTTGCGGTCGGTCAGTTCGGACAGCCGCACCCCCGTGTCGAGGAACAGCAGAAGGATCGCCGTGTCTCGCCGGTCGGCGTATGTCCGGCCCTTGCACGCCTTGAACAGCTTCACGAGATCGGTGTCGGAGACGACGGGCACCTCGGTCTCGGTGACCGTCGGTGGCTTCATCGTCCGCATGGGGGTTCGGTCGATCTCTTCCTCGTCAAGTAGCCAGTTGAAGAAGGTTTTCAGCGCCCTGAAATGCTGGTGCGCGTTCGACGCCGAGGTGCGCTTGATCGTGGCGGCGATGTACGCCTGCACGTGCTCGCGGTGCACCTCGTCGAGGTCGGTCGGGGCGGGCCGGCCGGGCTTGCCCTCGTCGTCCGCGACGGGCCGATAACCCTCGTCCTGGTCGAGCAGGAACTCGGCGAACTGTCTCGTCGCGTTCCCGTAGATCCGGATCGTGTTATCGCTCTTGTTCTCCGACTTGAGGGCACGCAGCCATGAGGCAGCCATGGGCCCGATGTTGTAGCGCTCATCTGCCATGAGAATACGATGTGCCCACGATCGTGGACAGTCAAGGCGCTTGGCCCGAAAGCGATGTGCATAGATCGGGAAATGAAAAAGACCAGCGTTTCCGCTGGTCAGAGGGTGTTTGCGCCCCCGGCAGGACTCGAACCTGCGGCCAAGCGCTTAGAAGGCGCCTGCTCCACTTGCTGAGCTATGCGGGCTGACCTGCGACAGCGCGGAAGCTTCTGACTATGCCCCGCCAAACCGGGGGTATACGGGATCTGTGGACGCTCACGCCGGCCCCGAGGTCTGGACGTGCATTCTGGACGGCGGCCAGGCGTCGGAGCTGGCCGCTGGCGTCCGGGGAGACCGCGAGTGAGCGCGAGCGCTGTGCTGCTCTGCGAGGTTCGGTGCGGTGGCACGAGCCTGATGTGGCGCTCGTAGAAGTTCCGCAGACTTCACGCATGTGCGGGCGCTTCCGGGTAGCGTTGGCGATCTTCGGCCTTCTTGTACTTTGTCGCGCATCCCGTGCTGGGATGGTGCTGGGATGTGCCCGCATTTCCGCAGGTCAAAGCCTTGTGGTGGAGTTCCGCTTCAAGGTGTGATCGTTCGTTCTCTGCATGTGAGCCATTGGGTCAAGCGTGCGCTTCGGAAAGGGCCGGGCTCTGTCGAGCCCGGCCCGCTGCTGGACGGAGACGAGCGCACCTCCGCCGTGCCGTCGCGGTCGGCGCGGTGGCACCGTGCCTCGGTCATCACGTCAGCCGGGTGATTCCGCGGAGGCCGTCCCCCGACGATCGAACCAGAGCGCTATTTCGGCCACGGTGGTCACGATCAGCAACGCCAGGCAGCATACGAAGCCGATCAGTCCGGCCTCCAGCCAATAGATCCCACGCCAGTCCATGCACTCCAGGGCCGGTGAGCAGCCGACGGTTCCGGGGCTGATCTGCGGTCCCTTCTCGTGGTACCCGATGAGGAGGCAGGCCACCGATATGACGGTCGCGGCGGACAGCAGGCACCACCGGATCCGCCGAGTTCCCCACCACGACAGAATCCAGCCGACGATGGTCATCGCCGGCAGGATCCACACGTATCCACTGACTATTGCCACACGGCATCGGTCCGTGACATCGAGTTCCGGCCGGTCTGCCGTTGGGTGACGTGGTTGCCCGTGTCGATCAGTCCTATCAAGGGGTGCTTGATGGTCGGCAGATCACCCGCCGGCTTCCGTGTCGTCACCTCCAGGCTCAGATCGAGCCGGTCACCGGACTTGAGCTTCACCGTTGTGCTCCACTTGGTTTCGAACAGCGACCTGGTCCGGGTACGCGAAAGGAGTCGTACACCGGCGTCGTGCGCTGTGTGATTGAGCCGGGCGTCGGCGACTTTGACGTCGCTCACGATCTGGGGATCCAGCGCCACGGAGAAGGACGCGGTTGCGGGGGCGGGGCCCGGTCCGATGCTTTGCACCGTGACCTGCACCGGATAGTAGTACCACCGCTTTCCGTTCCCCCACTCGTGGCGGCCCCAGACACCGCTGACCTCAAGGCCCCATGGTGTGGCGACGCCGCCGAACGTGCTCGGCCGGTGCGGCTGGAGGCTCCGTCGACCGCTCGCCTTCGCGTTCTTCCGGCTCACGGCGGCGGTCGAGTCCGCGGGCCCGACGACGAGATCGTGCGGATAGAGCACGGGGTAGGCGGTTCCCACGACGACCACCGGATCACTGCCCGCGGCGACGGTTTCGGCCAGGGTGACCGTGCAGGTCGCCAGTGTCGTCCTGGGGTCGGTGGTGATCGTGCTCGTCGTGCGCAGCCGGCGGTCGTCGACGGTGGCCACTGCGGCGGGCAGCGGCGAGTAGAGCCGAGGGTCGTAGGTGACGGTCACCTCGGTCCCGGCCGGAAGATCCGCGCCTGCGTGCTGGATCTGTACGGCCAACTGTCTGGGGAACGCCGCCGGTTGGACACCGACGCCGGGAAGGACCGCGACCGGGCTCGCGCCGACCGGCACCAGCACCACGTCCGAGGCCGCGGAATCGGCCCACGCCGGTCCGCCCAGACCGGCGACGGTGATGGTGGCGACGCCCAGTGTCAGACCTCCAAGAGCCAGGACCTGCCGACGGGTGATCTTCGGATCGTTCCCAGCGGCAGACCGGCCTCACCTCGATGTCGCGGGGAGATTCACAGTGGACATAGTCCCCGGTTACGTGTTCGTCCTGCCGGCGGTGATCGTCGTGGGATGGATCCTGTCGTGGTGGGGCGCCCGTCGGGTCCGGTGGTTCCTGCTGTCCGGCGCGGCCGTCGTCTCCGTGCTCTGCGTCGTCATCGGCTGGCTCGCGATGGGGCCGCCGGCGGACCCGGGGACCGTCGACTGCTCGTCCAGTTGGGCGTGCACGGACCCGGGTTCGCTCTACGTGGTCGCGGCCGGGCTGCTGGGTTTCGGATGCTGTGCAGTGCTGGTGATCCTCGCGCTCGTGGGCGAGGCGCTTCTGGTCTGGAGGGGACGCCGGGTCTCCAATTGAGGGTCCGGCGGTGGAGTCTGCTGTGCGCCGGGGTCTCATCTCCGTGCTCTCCCCCGTTTGGGGGCCCGTGTGTCGTCGCCGCGTTCACGCTCGCTCGACGGCGGGGACCTGCGCCGGTCACAGCCCATCAGGGTGCTGGCGAGGACGAAGTCGACGAAGGTCGCCACACGGGCGGGGTGGTGTGAGCTGTCCATGTGAACTGTCATCACGAACGGTCATTGTGTTTGAAATGCGCAGATTCGCACGGTTTTGATGTTCTTTCCGGGTGGTGTTCAATCGCGGCATGAGCAACGCAGACCGGCACCGGCTGATCGCCCAGGCCGTCAGGGAGTCGGGCAGTGCGACGGTCCCGGAACTCGCCGAACTGACCGGCGCCTCGGAGATGACCATCCGGCGTGACCTGGACACACTGGCCGCGCAGGGTGCCCTCCAGCGCGTCCGCGGCGGCGCGCGCACCCTGCTGCTCAGAGGCGAGGAACCGCCCTTCGCGCTGCGCGCCCACGAGGCGGCCGACGAGAAGCGCCTGATCGCGTCCGAGGTGTCCCGGCTCATCGCCGACGGCGAGACCGTCCTGCTCGACAGCGGCACCACCTGCCTGGAGGTGGCCCGCCTGCTGCGTGGACGGCACATCACCGTGATGCCTCTGTCGCTGCAGGCCATTCACGTACTCAGCGACGCTCCCGGCCCGACCACGTTGATGGTGCCGGGCGGACGGCCCCGCGCCGCCGAGGGTGCCCTGACCGGCCCCCTCGCACTCGCCTCCCTGGCGGCGCTGCGCTTCGACACCGCGATCGTCGGCTGCTGCGGCCTGAGCGCTGCCGAGGGCCTGACCGCCTACGATCTCGACGACGCGGCGGTGAAGAAGGCGATCATCGCCTCCACGCGCCGCATCATCGCCGCCGCCGACGGCAGCAAGCTCGGCCGCACCGCCCACGCCTACGTCGGCCCCTCCGCACTCGTCCACACCCTCGTCACCGACAGCACGGCGCCCGCCGACGAAGTAGCAGCGCTGGAAAGAGTCGGCACTGTCGTCAAGACTGTCTGACGGCGATCAGCGTCCCCGGGCCACCGCGTTGCTGGGAAGCCGGGCCGCAACCTCGGCGACGGCGGTGCGCTGTCGTCCAAGATGCGGGGTGCGGGTCCAGCGCCCAGGTGTGAACAGGCGGGTGCGGCTGGGGAAGTCGGCTTCGTCTCCGAGCCCGGGGCCCCTCGGCGACGTGCCGACCGCCAGCCCCTGCCGCGACAGCGTCTGCGGTCGGCACCCGTACGCGCCACGCCCGCGGTGGAAGCCTCGATGCCGACGCTGTGTCTCATGGTCGCCGACCGTGAGTCGCCCGTCGGCGACGTCAGCCCACGGTGTGCCGGGAGCGGCTCATGACGGCGATGCCGGCCGTCGCCACCAGGCCGTACAGAGCCGGTGCGAGGAACACGTGCGGCAGTCCCAGCACGGCCACGCCGAGACCGCCGGTCAGTCCGCCCAGGGCGCTGGCGATCGCGGTCGAGCTCATGAAGACGGCCGAGGCGGTCGCGACGGCCTCGGGCAGCAGGCGCTGGGCGACGATGATGCCCAGGCCGGCGAACACCCCCCATACCCCGCCCATGAGGACCTGGCCGGCGAACATGCCCGCCGCGCCGCCGGTGAGCGCGAAGCACAGGTTCGCGCCGGCGCCGAACGCGGCGCCGAGGACCATCAGGCGCATCATCCCGGTCCGGCGGGCGACGACCACCGCCACCGGCATCAGGACCAGCTCGATCAAGGGCTGGATGCCGATGACGGCGCCGCTGACCGCCGTCGGCAGGCGCAGGTCGTCGTGCATGTAGATCGTCAGGTAGCCGTACTTGATCGGCTCTCCCGCGTAGACGAGCACGTACAGTCCGGTGAAAGCGAGCAGGGGCAGCATGCCCCGCACCCCGACGCGCCGCTCGGTCGACGCCTGGGATACGTCTGCGGCCTGCGCGCCCAGTGGGGTCGAGCGGGCGCCCGCGAGGCCCATCGGGAGGATCTGCGCCAGGGTGCACAGTCCGGTCGCCACGAGCATCGCACGCGGGCCCGCTGCCGTGGCCAGCAGCGAGCCCGCGACCGGGCCGACGATCCACCCGGCCGTCAGCGCCATGCGCACGACCGAGACGACTCCGTCCCCGACCGGGCTGGCAGTGGCCTGCAGGTCGTCGTGGACCGCGGCGAACAGCTGCGACCCGGCACCGCCTGCGAACGCCAGGACCACGGCACTGATCACGAACGGCATCCACGCCTGATCTGCCAGAGCCATGGCACACCAGCCGAGGAACCCGGCCACGGCGCACAGCCGGAACAGCCCGAGCCGTCTTCCGGTCCGGTCCGAGCGGGCGCCGATGAGGTAACCGGCGACCGGGGCGGTGATGCTCGTGAGGTAGTAAAGGCCCGCTGTGGTCAGCGAGACGTGCAGGTCATCGACCAGGAACAGGGTGATCTGCGGGGCGGCGGCCGAGGTCCCGAGCCCGGACAGGAACAGTGCGACGGTCGCCCCGCGGTACAGCGGCGAGCCCCACACCGAGCGCAACGCGGAAGGGGCGGGCGCGACGTCGGCGGCCGGTACAGGTGACAAGGCGGGTCCCCCGAGAGATCAGGCGTAAGACGTCACACACCGTAGCTTCGAACATTTAGAACATCAATAGTGTTCGCAAGGCCGCCATCGGATCAGTAATGGTGTGCGCTTAGGTAGAGCGGTCCGGCCCACGCGCTCGCCCTCCGGCTCACGGACGAGGAAGTAGCAGCCGTGGAGGCTCCGTACGTCAACGTCGGACCAATCTGGTTCTCACTCGGACTGACTCGGGGTCCGCAACGAGCCTGGGCGTTGCCTCAACGCTCGCTGGAGCGGGCGGACTGGTGATGGATGCCTTGCTCGGCTGGGCGCTCGGTGAGCAGGGTGGAATATCGTCTCCTGGCTGCGGCCGAGGCGGCTGCGTGTATCGCTGCCGGGCGGCCCTGTAGAACTCCATGCGGTCCTCGACGGAGACAACGCGGATGCCAGTACGCAAGCCGCGTAAGGGTGAGCAGCGGGGCGTCTGGTCTGCATGTGCCAGGGGCGGAGCCCCCGATTCCGTTTCAACGTGTGAGCGGATGAATCAGCACCTCGCCGCCGATGAAGCGAACATGCAGGTCAGAAGGGTCCGGAGTCTCGTGAGCCCGGACCCTTCGTCGATCCCGTGCTGGATCGGTGCTGGATATTCTGACTCGACGTCAGTAGTGCCCAGGTGCCGTGAGCGGTGGGGTGATCCTGACGTGTACGACCTGCACCACGAGCTTTCCGCTGCCCATCGTGCAGGCGGGCCGACTCGCCGATCTACAGTCGGCGGCGTCCTGGCTGCGACGCAAGCGCAGTGGTCTTGTCGGCGTCTGCGGTGAAGGGGAGCCTCGGGGAGTCGATCGCCTACCGGATCAGCTTCCGTCCTCGTCCTGTGCGCGAGGTGCGGCGGGCCGGTGCGGGCTGTGCGAGGTGTCCCAGAAGTAAGGAGGTGTCAGGTCGTCGGCGCCGGTCTCCTGCCGGCCATGGTTCCGTTCGTCTGCGCTTCCGTCCGCCGCCTCCGGCGTGAACGTGCCTGCGCCCGTGTCGGTATCCGGGTCCGCGCCCGCCCCCGAGAACGGTGCGTCCTCGGGGGCGGCGAAGCCCGGTGACCAGGGTCCCGTGGTGCTTCCCCAGCCGGAAGGTCCGTTCTCCGGTTCCTCGGCGTCGTCCTCATCGGACGTCGGGAGGAGGGTCCGCCTGATCTCCTCGGCGGCCTCGGTCAGGCCTTCCGCCTCCAGGTCCCGCACCACGCGGTGGACGAACACCGTGTATCCGTCCATGCCCGGTTTCAGGCCCACCGCATCCAGCAACAGGAGCAGCCGATCCGAGACCCTCACCTCCTCCTCGCGGTCGAAGGTCCCTCCTCCTAGGCCGGGCCCGTTCCACAGCGGGTTCCCGGCGGTCGGCTCGCTCCGGGCGTACATGGGCGGGACGAGCAGGTGGCGGAAGAGCTCGGGCACCTCGTCGTCGTTGGCCGCTGCCGCGATCTGGGCGAGCGGGCCGATCATGTCGACCGCCTTCTCGATCTCGTTCTCGTGGCGGGCCAGCCACCACACCACCGCGCTGCCCGCGCTCTTGAGCACGTCGTCGCCGAGGTAGCGCCGTTTGTTGCGCTCGTGCTGACGCTCGTACTCCCAGACCTCCTCGTCCTTGCGGAGGTCGTTCAACTTCCGCAGGCGCTCGCGGTCGGCGGGTGTGAGGGTCAGCGTCACGTCGGCTGCCTGGGCCGTCACCCGTCCGCTCCGGTCGAGGAGCGGGACGCCCAGTTCCCCCTCCAGGAGAAATCGCGCGAAGTTCACCCGGCTGGGCACCTCGCGGTGGACGACCTCCGTGGCCCGGCTGACGACGGAGGACACGGCGAGGCCCGGGCAGGCGCCGCCGGCCGGGTGGGTTTGGTCGGGGGCCGGCCTCCACCACACGGTGGCGGAGAAGAGGAAGTCGTAGCCGTCCGCCGCGCTCGGCAGTGTCGCGTCGACCACCCGCGTCTCCTGGTACGGCAGCTCCGTCGGCGCCGCGGGGGGCTCCGGATCCCCGGGTCCGTACGGATCGGCCGACGCACGGCCACCGCTGAGGACCGTCATCACGAGCAGCAGCGAACCCGAGGCCGTGACCATGGACATGAAGCCCCACAGCAACGTCGGCCAGTTCAGGAGGTTTCCGAGCACAGCCGGTGCGAGGCCGCAGAGAGTGACGAACAGCAGGCTGGGAAAGCGGTGTTTCATCATGCCTCTTCCGTGGTCCGTGGTCCGGCGCCCGAACGCTCCGTACTCTCCGAGCGGGCGTACTGCGCGTGGTCGATGTGCTGCCAGAAGAGAGCGGCGACGGCCGCCCGGGAAGGGTGGCGCGCGGGCCCCGACCAGTCGTAGGCGATGGCGTAGAGGCGGTGGAGTGCGGGCGTGCGGCCGTGGGTCGCCCCGACCAGCACCTCCAGTGCCATCTCCCGTGAACTGTCGCCCGCCACGGTGTCCAGCCAACTGCTCACCAGCGGGTTCCAGAGCTCCGTCGGCGGCTGGGAGAGAACCGTCTCCCAGCCGAGGAACAGGTCCGGCCACGGCGGCGGGTCCGGTGCCCGGTCGCTGCTCAACAGTTCTGTGAGCAGCCGGAGATGGGGCTCGGCCTCGCGCGGCTCCCGACGAGTCCGGTCCCGCACGCGGTCGATCAGCAGCCGGTAGAGCCGCCGGTCGCGGCCGGCGAGGTCGAGAAGCGCCTCCCGAGCCCCGCGCGCCGCCTCCCCCTTCCGTACGGCGAGGTGGTGGAGCCGCACCATCGCCTGATCAGGGTGGGTCGCGCAGAGGCTCTGGAGGCACGCGGCGGTCAGGACACGGACGAGACCCTCCGACACAGGGCCGGACCTCGCGCAGTCGTACATCCGCTTGCGGAACCATCCCCCGAACCTCTCGTGGCTGAGGCCGAGTTCGAGGGCCGCGACGGCTCGCGGGTCGTGGGACGCCCCGGTCGCGCGGTCCGCCCAGCGCACCACGAGGTCGAAGAGGTGGTCGGGCCGCCCGACGGCCAGCGACCGTTCGCCGAAGCGGACGACGACGTTCACCCGGTCGTCCGTGGTCAGACCGCGCAGCCCGGCGGCATGACCGATCCAGTCCCTGAGGTCGTCACGCACCCCGGGGAAGTTCGCCCAGAAGTACGTCCGTACGGCGTCGGCGTAGGCCAGCCGTTCGAAGCGAAGCCGTCCGTCCGGGGCCCGTTCGACCCCAAGCGCTGCCAGCCGCTCCCCGAAACCTGTCCGTGCGAGCTCCGTCGTCGTTTCCTCCTCGTGCCGCACCGTTCTCATCAGGCCGTGCCACGCCTCGTAGACGGTGTCGGCGGGGGTCTCCTCGAACACCGCCGTCGCGAGCAACAGCGCCCGCTCGGGCGCGGTGGTGACAGCGGCCACCTGCTGGCCCACCTCACTGGCACGGTCGGTCACCGCGTGCATCGCCTGGTCGAGCCATCCCGCGAAGTCGGCGCCGAACCGGCCGCTGTCGCGAGCGGCCCTCACCAGCCCCGCGAGCCGCGCCAGTTCCCGCATGGGGGAGCGGTCGTACAGGCGCTGGAGGTCGGGGCTCCCCAGGTCCGAGGGGCGGAAGGACATCCGGTCCATGCGGAGGTACCGGGTGACGACGGCGAGGCCCCGGGGGCGCCCCAGCATCACCGTGTGCGGTTCGAGGTCCGGCGGGTGGGCGTGCTCGAGGCCCGACGGCAGGACGACGACCATGTGGGCCCCCGCCTCCTGGACCTGTGACCGGCGTACGGCCAGGCGGCGCTGGGCCTTGGCGTACGCCTCTTCGTCGACGAGCCCGGACAGGTCGAGGAGGAAGCGGTCCCCCTCACTGGGGGTGAGCGGGCTCTCGTCCTTGTCCGTGGCGGGAAACTCCTCGAACCGGACTCCTTCCTCGTCGGCGCCCCCGTCCTCACCGAGCCCATGCAGCAGCATGACCGCCGCGGCACGGCGGCCGGTGCCGGGCGGAGCCGCCAGCAGCACCACCGATCCGGGCTTCTCCAGTCGGTCGGCGGCGAAGCGGAAACCCCGCGGCGGAACGAACCGGTCGGCGAGACGCATCCGGTCCTCGCGGGCGATCCGGAGCGACTCGACCCCTTTGCGGATCATCCAGTCCGGGCCGACGCCGTAGAAGACGTACTGGTGCCCCTCGCCGTTGTTCACCGGGCCGCGCGGATCGCTGACGGTGACGCGGTCCTGTTCGGTCATCGTCCGTCGTCCGAGCGGCGGCGCTCGCGCTCGAAGCGCTGGTGGACCGTGCCGCTGTTGTCGCCGGCCGTGAACTGGACCCCGGTGTTGTCACCCTGGAAATGAGGCGCGTTGTACTGGTGTCCCCGACCGGTGTTCACGGGTCCCTGCGGCTCGTTGACGAAGGTGCCCGACAGGTCTCCGTTGAGGTTTCCGATGCCGCCGCGCACCCGCTGGTCGACGTCGCGCGCCCGCATCCTGCTGGGCGCGGCGTCCCGGGCGGACTCCTCGGGGGACTTCGCCTCCGTCCGCTCCCGCGCCGCACGGGCGTCGCGGTCCACCGCGCCCAGCTCGGGCAGCAGCCGCGTGAGGGCGTCACCGAGCGCCGTCATGTCCGTCTCGGCGTTGCGGTGGTCGAAGCGCCTGTACTGGCAGTCCGCCAGCTCCCGCAGATCCTCCGGGAGGACGGCGTGGTCGATCCGTGTGGCCTTGCCGATGAGCACGGGGATCACCAGGATTCCGCGTTCCAGCGCGGTCTGGATCTCACGACGCGTCCAGTCCTGCTCGGCTTCGAGGGCAGGGCGGCCGTCGGCTCCCCGCACCTCCGTCCAGCGTGGGCCGATCACGGCGAGGAGCGCCTCGCACTCCTCCACCGCCCTGACCAGTTCCACCGGGAAACGGTGTCCCGGCTCGATCGAGTCGCTGGCGAAGAAGATCCGCTCGCGGCCGAACCGTCGGATGAGCTCCCGAGCGATCATGGTGGCTGCGGATTCCTCGTCGCCTGTGCGGTAGTTGACGAAGATGTCGGGCATGAGGGTTCCCTTCGTGAGGGGAAGACAGGAGTGAACGGGTACTGGTGCGGGGGCCGCGGTCAGCCCGGGCCCTGGAGTCCCGACCGTGCGACGGCATGGCGCGTCCGCGGGAGGGCGCACGGATGAAGGCACGCCACCCGGAGCGTCACTGGTCGCGGGCAGCCCGAAGAGGCCGATGGCGTGGTGCTACGCGTCGGACGGGGATCAGAGGGGCCGGCCGAGGATCGCGGGATCCGAAGGGCCGGAAGGGCCGGGTAGTCCGGCGAGCCAGGCGGCTGGAGCCGGTGTCAGTCGTGCGTGGGGGCGAGCACCCGTGCCAGCGTCGGTTGCAGGTCGCGCACGGCCCGGCTGCTACGGAACCGGGAGAGCTCCCGTGCCAGACGCCGGATGTCACTGTTCACCGTCGCCGACGGTACGGCCGGCATCACCCCCAGGAGTTCCCCGGCGATCGTGCACGCGTGCTCGACCTCTCCGGAGGCGGCGTGGGCCAAGGACCTGCGGAAGCCGTACCGGGCGCGGGCGCGCAACGCGTGTTGCGGGAGGCGTCGGCACTCCCGGTCGAGGACTTCGGCGGCGGCCTTGGGGCGGCCGAGGTCGTACAGG
Organism: Streptomyces sp. NBC_00986; assembly: GCF_045162565.1. NCBI lineage: Bacteria > Bacillati > Actinomycetota > Actinomycetes > Kitasatosporales > Streptomycetaceae > Streptomyces > Streptomyces sp. NBC_00986. The sequence continues at coordinate 4,652,098 of NZ_CP108733.1, read as the reverse complement.
CACCAGCCGGTCGTCATCGCTGCCGGATCGCTCACGTGGGTGGTGCCGATCACGGGCTCGGCGCCGCTGCGGGCGTCGTCGCTGTCGAGCAGCTCCTGTGCCCTGTCGAGGCTGCGCAGGCAGTCGCGTGCCTCGCCGACGAGCGCGTGTCCTTGAGCCTCCCGCTGGGCGGCGAGTCCCCGGATGCGCGGCGGGAGTTCGTCGCTCTGGGCCCGGCGGGCCAGAGCGACCGTGCCTGCGGCGTCCCCGTCGTAGAGCGTGACCAGGGCGCGGCGCACGAGCGCGTAGCAACCGAGGTGCGAATCGCCCCCGGCGCGCGCCAGTTCGGCGGCTTCACCGGTCCAGCCGAGCGCCGCGCCACTGTCTCCGGCCTCCTGGGCCATCCATCCGGTGAACTCCGCGAACCGTGACGCGAGCAGGAGCGTGGGCGCCCGAGTGGCGGACGATGCGTCGGCGGCCAGCCCGGCGACCATGCGCGTCTGCGTCTCCAGCAGAGGGAGCAGGGTCTTCGGTGCGGTGGACTGGCCGAGCTTTCGCAACTGGTCGAACTGCGCGAGGAAGGAGGGGAGGAGGGAGCCGGCGGCAGAGCCCGCCTGACCGCCGAGATTCAGGCCGAGGTCGATCAGCGCCCCCGTACCCGCCGCGATGACCGCACGGCGCCCGACGTGCCAGAGGCTCGGGCCAGCGGGGGCTTCGGTGGTGTCCGGGTCGGTCTCGATACGGATGGTCAGGCGCTGCAGCTCACCACTCGCGCCGAGGAAGGCGTCGCACCGCCGGGCCAGTTCAGGGGACGCGGAACGCTCCCCGCGCTCGACCTTGCTGAGGTACCCCTTGTCGTAGTTGAGCGCCACGGAGAACTCGGTCAGGGTCAGCCCCGCTTCCTGTCGCAAACGACGGAGTTCCGGGCCGAAACGTGGAATTGTGCTCATCACTAACCTCCCCCTTGAACAGTGACCGTGAGAGCCGTGTGCTCTCACGCGGAACTTTCGTTCGACGTTCACTGGCCGACGCGAAGACCGGCGGCGAACACCCGTCGTGACGGAGCCGTCTCGCTTCGCATCCGAGAACGAGTTTGGCACGAGGTGCGCTTCAAGATTCAGGGTTCGGCGGGGTTGCCCGTTGCCTCTTCACACTCTTCGTTGAGCTCCGTCTGTTCCACGCCGTGGCTGGAGTCGATCAGGATCGGGATCAAGTGATCGGAAAGGCAGAGGGGGTGAGGTTCTGCCGATCACGCTGCAGTGGTGCGGCGCGACGACTGGCGAGACCAGTTACTAACGTCTACGTTAGTAACGTTGTCGTTAGTGTCGAGCGTGGAGGCTGGCCGACGTGGTGGATTTTGTAGGCCGGCGTCAGGAGCTGGCGACGCTGGAGCGAGAGCTGCAGAAGGTGGCGGCAGGGATGGGCGGGGAGCGGCCCGGGCGGTGCGTGATGTTGCGTGGGCGGCGCCGTGTGGGCAAGTCCCGGCTGGTCGAGCGGTTCGCGGAGCGCTCCGGAGCCCCGTTCTTGTTTTATGCGGCGACCGGCGCGTCCCTTCGAGGCGATCTCGCCCGGCTCGCCCGGGACGCCCAGGCATCGACGCTGCCGATGGCGGGACTTGTGGCAGCCGCACGGCCGGAGAGCTGGGACGCCGCGTTCGATGTGCTGGCCGCGGCGCTGCCTGCAGACAGAGCGAGTGTGCTGGTCATCGACGAAGTGCCGTACCTGATGGATGCCGATGGCGCCTTCGAGGGGATGTTGCAACGGGCATGGGATCGAGTACTGGAGACCAAGCCGGTGCTGCTGGTCCTCATCGGCTCCGATCTGTCGATGATGGAGGCACTGAACAGTTACGGACGGCCCTTCCATCAGCGCGGCCGGGAGATGGTGTTGGGGCCGCTCAACCCCGCCGAGGTGGGCCAGATGCTCGGGCTGGAACCGGCGGAAGCCTTCGACGCCGCGCTTGTCACAGGCGGACTGCCGCTGATCTGTGCGGAGTGGCCGCGGGGTGCAGGGCTGTGGGACTTCCTCGGTGAGGTGCTGGGCGACCCGGTCTCGGCCTTGCTGGTGTCGGCCGAGCGTTCGCTGGCTGCCGAATTTCCCCCGCAGGCTCAGGCGCGCACGGTGCTGGCGGCCATCGGCAGTGGCGAGCGGACCTTCACCAACATCGCCCGTGCCGCCGGTGGGATCGGGGCCACGCCGCTGCAACGAGCGCTGGAACTGCTGACGGAGAAGCGGATCGTCGCCGCGGAGCTGCCCGTGTCGCTGCGTTCGTCGAAGGATCGCCGCTACCGGGTGACAGATCCCTACCTGCGGTTCTGGCTGCACCTGCTCGGCCCGTCCATGGAGGAGATCGAGCGGGGGCGGGGCGATCTCACCTTGGCGCGCATCCGGGAGAACTGGACCAGTTGGCGAGGCCGTGCGGTCGAGCCTCTTGTCCGCGAAGCCCTGTCGCGGATACTGCCCGACGACCGGCTCCCCGCAGCCCCCGCAGTCGGCGGCTACTGGACCCGCACCAACGACGTCGAGATCGACATCGTCGGGGCGGACCGTGCCCCCATCGCCAAGGAACTGCTCTTCGTGGGCTCCATCAAGTGGCTGGAGCAGTCGCCCTTCGACCGGCACGACTTGGCCGCTCTCCATCGGCACCGGGCCGCCCTCACGGGCGAACCTGTTCCAGTCGTGGCGGTTTCGCGCAGTGGAGTCGACTGTCCGGGGCTTGACGCCACATACGGCCCTGGCGATCTGCTGACCGCCTGGCCGCTGTGAGTGGCGGATGGCAGGGGCAGCACACTCATGGGGTTATCGTAAAAGTTATTAATTCTGTATTTGTTTTCCTGTGAGGGTTTCCGTCGCTTCCCCCGTAAACAAGGGTGAAGGGCGGAGGGTACATGGACGCAAAAAACAGATTCGAGACGAGAGTCACCTTCCTGCTGCTGCGCATGGAATGGCTGGGTGGTCTGGTCGTATGTGCCGTGCTTGCCGTGCGGCATTTTTCGGAGATTCGGTGGGGGGTGTTCATCGGCCTCTTCGTCGTCATCGATGTCATCGGTTACGTCCCCGGTGCCTTGGCATTCCGGAGGAGTCGGGGCGGGTGGATCTCGCGCTGGTACTTCGTGGCGTACAACACCATGCACAGCCTGGTGACCGCAGGTGTCGTCGCCGGGGTGTGGGCGGTGCTGGTGGAGCCGGAGTGGGCGCTGCTCGCTCTTCCCCTGCATCTGCTGGGGGACCGTGCCCTGTTCGGGAATTCGCTCAAGCCGTTCGGGGTGCTTTTCGAACCGCATCAGCATCCGGCGTACGGTGAATTCGAGCGGGCGTACTCGAATTCCGCCGGGGGGAATTCCGATGAGTCCAGGAGGGGTGCGGATGCCGTCCGTCTTTGAGACCCTGGTCCGGCACAGTGACAATCCGAGTTCTTTTCTCGCCCTCAATCAGGGTAATGAGTACTTCCGGGATCCACGGTTCGACGGCACCTGCGTCTATCGCCGGTCGGGGCGTCACCTGCTGCAGTTCGCGGGGCCCTTCGCGGCGGAGGAGCAGCGGGCGGATCTGCTGGACGCCTTCGCGGCGCAGGCCCGGCCGCGGCGGCTGGTGGCCGTACAACTGCAGCGGGCGGACGCCGAGTTGTACGGGACGCACGGGTTCACGGTGAATCAGCTCGGGGCGTCGTACGCGGTCGACCTGGGCCGGTTCACGCTGCGGGGATCGTCCTTCGTACGGCTGCGGAACAAGATATCCAGGGCCCGGCGTGCCGGTCTCGAGGTGGTCGAGGCGCCCTCCGTGGCCGACGACGAGGTGCAGAACGAGCTGGATCTGATCGACCGGGCCTGGTTGCGGGGCAAGGGCGGTGCCAAGGAGCTGCGGTTCCTGGTGGGGGAGCGGACCGGGCTGGCTCAGCGGCACCGGCGGTTGTTCGTGGGGCGGATCGGCGGGGTGGCCGTCGGATATATCAGCTACTCGCCGGTGTTCGGTAGTCGGCCGGGCTGGTTGCACGACCTCAGCCGGCGGTCCCCGGACGCTCCGCCCGGGGTGATGGAGGCGCTGAACGCGACCGCGATGGAGCGGATGTCGGCCGACGGCGCGGGCTGGCTGCACTTCGGTTTCACGCCCTTCACCGGTCTCTCCGACGAGCACGAACTGCCGTGTGCGAGCCGTACGTTCACGCGCTGCGTGCGGTTGCTCGCCCAGCACGGTGAGCGGATCTATCCGGCTGCGGCGCAGCTCGAGTACAAGCGGAAATGGGCGCCCCATGTGGTGCTGCCCGAGTACATCGCCTTTCAGGGACGGCCTGGGCTTGCGGCGGTGTGGCAGCTGTTGCGGGCCACGCGGGCGGTGTAGGGGCTGGGCGATCGGTGCTGCCGGTTCCGTTGCCCGATCGGTGCTGCTGGTTCCGCTGCCCGATCAGTTCCGCCAGTCCTGCCAGTTCCGCCAGTCCTGCCAGTTCCGCCAGTCCTGCCGTCCGATCAGTCCGGCTGTCCGACCAGTCCTGTCATCCCGCAGTCCCGCTCGTCCGGTCGGTCCTGTCATCCCGCCGGTTCCGCGTGTCCGGCCAGTGCCGCTCGTCCGACCAGTCCCGCGATCCTGCCGGTCCGACGTGTCTGATCAGCCCCGCTCGTCCGACTACTCCCGTCGACCTACCAGTCCCGCCGGCCCGATTGGCCCCGCCAGTCCCGCTGGTTCCGCCGGTCAGATCGGCCCCGCGCATCCGACCGTTCCCGCCTGTCCGACCATTCCCGTCAATCCGCCATTCCCGCCATCCCGCCAGTCCCGCCATCCCGTCAATCCCACCACCCGTCATTCCCGTCCGCCGGACGGGGTTCAGCTGGACCGGGTCGTCCCGGAGCAGGGGAGCACATGAGGTTTCTGGAGCGCGAACGCGCCGTACTGACGAAGTTGCTGCCGGGGCTCGACGAGAGTCTGCGGGCGGTGTCGCTCATGGAGTTGGAGAGTCCGCGCAGTCCCGGTATCGGGCTCTTCCGCGACAGTGGCGGGCCCGGGCTCGTGGTGCCGGTGTCCTGTAAGGGGAAGGGGGCCAGCGCGTTGGACGCCCTGCGGGTGCAGCGTGCGTTGGGCAGCAGGTCGCCGTCCCTGGCGGTGGCCACCACGATGCATCACTTCTCCATGGCCACCCTGGTCGGCCTGGTCACCGACGGCGAGGGACTGGAGTGGATGCTCGTAGAAGGCGTGGCCTCCGGCAATCGCCTGGTGGCCTCCGGGTTCGCCGAGGGGCGGCCGGGCGCCGGCATTCTCTCGCCGTCGATGACCGCCACGGTGGGGCCCGACGGGGTGCGGATCAGTGGGGTGAAGCGTCCGTGCAGTCTCGCCCGGTCCATGGATCTGCTCACCGCCAGTGTCCTGGTACCCGGTGAACGGGGAGCGCGCGAGGAGTTGGCGGTGGCGCTGGTGCCCGCCGAGAGCGAGGGCGTGAGCGTCAGCGGGTTCTGGTCCAGTTCCTTCCTGTCGGGGGCGGAGAGCGATCAGGTCACCCTCACGGATGTGCTCGTACCGCCGGAGCTGCTGCTGCGGACCTCGTGCTCGGACGGGCGTCTGGACGAACTGCAGACCGCGGGACTGGTCTGGTTCGAGCTGCTGATGACAGGGAGTTATCTCGGGGTCGCCAGTGCGCTGGTGGAGCGGGTACTGCGCAATGAACGGGTGCCCGAGTCCGAGCGGGTCCGGCTGCTGGTGGAGGCCGAGGGCGCGATGGCCGCGGCGGAGGGTATTGCCCGGCGGCTCGACGAGGGCTGCCCGGACGAGTCGACGCTCGCCGACTCGCTGTACGTGCGGTACTGCGTCCAGGACGCCCTGGCCCGCATCGTTCCCCGGGCGGTGGAACTGCTCGGCGGCCTCAACTTCATGAGCTCGGACGAGGTCGGACACCTCGCGGCCTGCGCCAACGGGCTCTCGCTGCACCCGCCCGCCCGGTCCAGGATGACCGGCCCGCTGGCGGCCCACCTGGCCGACGGGCCGCTCACCGTCGCCTGACCGGTCCCGGTACCGCCTCCGCCCCCGGTCCTGCCTGCGACTTCGATCCCGCCCCTGATCGCGACCTCGACCTCGACCCCGATCCCGGCCCTGATCCAGACCCCGATCCCGACCCCGGTCCCGATCGCGCCCCTGATCCAGACCCCTGGCCTGGTCCCGATCGCGACCTCGACCTCGACCCCGATCCCGGCCCTGATCCAGACCCCGATCCCGACCCTGATCCCGACCCTGATCCAGACCCCGGTCCCGATCGCGCCCCTGATCCAGACCCCTGTCCTGGTCCCGATCGCGACCTCGACCTCGATCCCGGTCCCGACTCCGACCCTGGGCACGACTCAGACCCGACCCAGCCCCGACCTCGACTCTGGCCCCGGGCACGACCCCGCACGTCTCCACCAACCGAGTCCCACCCCAACACCCCCCACCCGATGGGAGTTTCCGAACCATGCCGCCAGAACCCACCGGTCCGTCCCGTCCGTCCCGCTCGTCCCGTCCTCGAAGTCAACGCCCCACCCTGCTGCTCACCGGCGCCGCCGGAGTACTCGGCCAGGCCCTGATCGACGAGCTCTGCGACGACTACGACCTGATCTGCCTGCGCCACCGGGCACCCCTGGACGACCCCCGGGTACGGGAGATGACGGCGGACCTGTGCGCCCCCGGTCTGGGGCTCTCCGCCGCCCAACGGCTGGACCTCGCAGCCGAGTTGGACGTGGTCGTGCACTCCGCCGCGGCCACCAACTGGCGGTTGCCCCCGGCCGACATCTGGCGCACCAACCTGGACGGCACCCGGTCGATGCTCGACCTCGCGGCCCGCGCCGACGCCCCGTTCTTCTACATGAGCACCGCCTTCGTGGCGAACCCGCTCGCGGCCGAGGAGCGGGAGCGCTTTCCCGGGGCGGCCGCGTACCTCGCCTCCAAGACGGCCGCCGAGGAGGCCGTACGGTCGGCCGAGGTGCCCGGGGTCATCCTGCGTCCGTCGCTGGTCATGGGTGACTCGTCCACCGGCCGGATCGCCCGGGTGCAGGGTTTGACCCGGGCGCTGGGAGGGATCGTCAAGGGGCAGGTCCCGGTGCTTCCGGGCTCGCCCGGGACGAGGATCGACATGGTGCCGCAGGACGTGGTGGCCCGCGCGGTGGGCGACCTGGTCAGATCCGGTGTCGCCCAGGGCGAGTACTGGCTGACCGCCGGACGCGAGGCCATCCTGCAGCGGGAGGTCGTGGACATCTGCCTGGAGTTCGCCGGACAGCACGGTGAACGCCCGCACCCGCCGCGGCTGATCCCCGTCGAAGCGGTGCACCGGCTGCTGCTGCCGTTGCTGGAGGGACCGTCCTTCCCCGCGCTGGTGCGGCGCCGGCTCCAGGACTACGCGGAGCTGCTGCTGGTCTTCCAACGGGAGTTGCCCTTCGCCTCCGACCTGGGAACACCGCACTGCGGTGCGGCCCCCACCCGCGCCGCGATCCGTTCGGCGCTGGCGCGCAACGTGGAGTGCTGGGCCACCGGCCGAGGAGGCCTACGGCGGCCCCGGACGGCCCAGACCCCGGCGGAGCTGGCGTCATGACCGCGCTGGAGGTGGCGACTCACGCCCCGTCAGGGGTGGCGGCTCACGACCCCCTGGAGATGACCGCTCCCGCGCCCGTAAGGGTGGCAGAGTCCGCCCCCGTAAGTGCGGCCGCGCCCGCTGGCGTAGAGGTGGCTGCTCCCGGCCCTGTAGGGGTGAACGCACCTGCCGGAGTGGAGGTGGCCGCTCCCGCCCCCGTGGCGATGCCTGCTCCCGCCCCTGTAGGAGTGGCCGCGTCCACTGCCATGGAGGTAACTGCGCCCGCCGGCGTAGAGGTGGCCGCTCCCGCCCCCGTGGCGATGCCTGCTCCCGCCCCTGCAGGGGTAGCCGCGTCCACTGCCATGGAGGTGACCGCGCCCGCCGGAGTGGAGGTGGCCGCTCCCGCCCCCGTGGCGGTGCCTGCTCCCGCCCCTGCAGGGGTAGCCGCGTCCACTGCCATGGAGGTGACCGCGCCCGCCGGCGTAGAGATGGCTGCTCCCGCCCCCGTAGGAGTGGCCGCGTCCACTGCCATGGAGGTGACCGCGCCCGCCGGCGTAGAGACGGTTGCTCCCACCCCCGCAGGAGTGGCCGCGTCCACCGCCGTGGAGGAGGTCGCGTCGGTCACCGCAGTAGTGGCCACGCCCGGGGTGGCGGCTCACGCCGCTGTGGAGGTGCCTGCTCACGCGTCCGCCGGGGTGGCTGCTCCCGCCGCCGTAGAGACAGCCGCTCCCACCCCCGCGGGGGCGGCCGGTCCCGCCCCCGCAGAGACGGTCGCCCCCACTCCCACAGAGGCGACCGCTCCCGCCCCCACAACCCCACCCCCCACCACCGCCGACCTCTACCGCCGCCACCTCGGGACCGGCCGTGCCGTCATGGGCACAGTGCTCGGTGGGATGGCCGAGGTGTACTCCGAAGGCGCCTGGGTGCACACCGACGACGGGCGTCGGTATCTGGACTTCGGGGGCTACGGCGTCTTCATCCTGGGGCATCGGCACCCGGCCGTACTCGACGCGGTGCACCGGCAGTTGGACGCGCATCCGTTGGCCACCCGGGTGTTCCTGGAACCCGTTGCCGCGCGGGCCGCTGCCGCGTTGGCCGCGCACACCCCGGTGGGCCTCGATCACGTGCACTTCGTCAACTCCGGTGCCGAGGCCACCGAAGCGGGACTGAAGCTGGCCCGTGCCCATGGGCGGAACGCGCTGGTGACCACGGTGTCCGGCTATCACGGCAAGACCCTGGGGGCGTTGAGTGTCACCGCCAACTCCCTTTACCAGCAGCCTTTCGAGCCGCTGTTGCCGGACACCGCGCAGGTCGCCCACGGGGACTTGGCCGAGCTGGCGGCGGCACTCGCCGAGCGTCGCGACCGTGCCTGCGTGATTCTCGAACCGGTGCAGGGTGAGGGTGGGGTGCGTATCCCGCCGGCCGGGTATCTCGCGGAGGCGGCCGGACTGTGCCAGGTGTACGGCGCTTTCCTGATCGTGGACGAGGTGCAGACCGGGCTGGGGCGGCTCGGTACCTGGTGGGGTGTGGACGCCGAAGGTGTCGTGCCCGATGTCCTCCTCGTGGGGAAGGGGCTGAGCGGCGGGGTCGTACCGGTGGCCGCGATGGTGGCGACCAAGGATGCCTACGGTCCGTTCTCGCGCGACCCCTACCTCCACACCTCCACCTTCGGGGCCTCGCCGATCGCCTGTGCGGCGGCGCTGGCGGCGGTGGAGACGATCGACCGCGAGGGCATCGTGGGCCGGGCCGCCGTGCTGGGCCGTCAACTGCTCGCCGGCGTCGAGGAGATCTGCGCCCCCTACCGGGAACGCCTGGTGCACGAGGTCCGCGGCAGGGGACTGCTGATCGGGATCGAGTTCGCCCAGGCACAGGCCGTCGGCGAGACGCTGCTGGAGCTGGTGAGCCGCGGCGTCCTGGTCAACCACTCGCTCAACTCCACGCGCGTGCTCCGACTCACGCCCCCGGCGATCGCCGACGCCGACGAGGTCCAGCTCTTCCTGGACGCCTTGGCCGAAGCGTTGCGGGCCGTGCACACCCGCCTCGGCTGACCGGTCACGGCATCGCCATCGGCACGACAGCACCACCCCGCACGTCAGCCACGACAAGCACCACCCGCCGTCGGTCACGACAAGCACCACCCACCGTCGGTCACGACAAGCACCACCCCCGTCGGTCACGACAGCCCCCCACGCCAGTGAGCACGACAGCCCCCCACGTCAGTGAGGACGTAGAACATGCGCCATGTGACAGTCCGGATGACAGCCCAGGGCATCGACCCCGAGCACGCCTACCGGAGGATCAGCGACTTCAGTCGGTACCCCGAACTCACCACGACGGTCCGCGCGGTGGAGGTGCAGCCGCCGCGGCCCGACGGTTCCGTGGTCTCCGCGTGGACGGTCTCCTTCCGCAACGGGCTGATGCGCTGGACGGAACGCGACACCTTCTCGCCGGCCGCCCTCTCCATCGCGTTCGAGCAGCTCAGCGGTGACTTCGAGACCTTCGAGGGCAGTTGGGCCTGCGAGGCGCACGAGGACGGCACCACCGTCACCTTCCGGGCCTCGTTCGACCTGGGGATCCCCACCCTGGCCGAGATCCTCGACCCGGTGGCCGAGTCGACGTTACGCACCAACATCGAGAAGATCCTCCAGGGTCTGCTCGGCACGGTGTCACCGGCCGGTCTCGCGGACGCCGCGCATGGCTGACCTCGCCCTGAACCTCGCCCTGGCCCGGCCGCCGGACCCGGGCGAACAGCTCCGGGACGAACCCGGCCCGGACACCGAACACTGCCTGCGCCTGTACGCGAAGCTCGCCTCCGGCGTCACCGTGATCACCACGCAGGGCGGAGACGGGCGGCCCACCGGAATGACCGTCTCCGCCCTCACCTCGCTCTCGGCCCGGCCGCCCCTCCTGCTCGCCTGTCTGCGCAACGGGTCCCACACCCTGTCGGCGATCAGCGGCCAGGGCGTGTTCGCGGTCAACCTGCTCCGGGACAACCAGCGTTCACGGGCCACCCGCTTCGCCGACCCGGCCGCCTCGTCCGCCGAACGGTTCCGCGAGATCCCGCTCCGCCCGGTCCTGGGCGCACCCGTCTTCGGCGACGCGCTCGGCTGGTCGGTCTGCCTGGTCGAGGACATCCGCCGCTACGGCGACCACAGCGCCGTGGTGGGACGGGTGGCCGTGGTGCAGGTGGCGTCGGGCCGGCCGCTGCTCTGGCACGACCGGAGGTTCGGGTCGCTGTCAGGGGCCGGAGAAGGGGCGCCCCGGTGACCCTGTTCGCGCCGGGCACGCCCTGCTGGGAGTCCGGGGACCCGGACGGCACGGACCCGCCGTCCAGCGTGCGCGGCCGGATCGGTGCCGATGTCGCGGTGGTGGGCGCGGGGCTCGTAGGACTGTCCACCGCCTATCACCTGGCGGAACGCCAACCCTCCCTGGACATCGTGGTGGTGGACGCGCGGCGGCCGGCCGCCGGTGCCAGTGGGCGGGGCACCGGGCTGCTGGGCCCGCGGGTGGGCCCGCCGGTCGACCGGGCGGTGCGTCGGCACGGGCCCGCCGTCGCCCGCCGGATGCACCGGGCCAGCGTCGAGGCCGTACGCCATGTCGTGGAGCTGTGCGACCGGCTCGGGGTGCCCTGCGCGGACGGGGAGCAGATCGTCGCGGCGCGTTCCCGCACCGGCCTTGCGTCCCTGGCCCGGCAGGCCGCCGCCTACCGCGCCCTGGACCTGGAGGTGCCCGTCCTCTGCGCCGCCGACATCCGGCGCCGGGTCGACGTGCCGTACCACGCGGGTCTCCTCCACCGGCACACGGCGACCCTCGACCCGGCCGCGCTGACGGCGGCGCTGGCGCGGGCCTGCGTGGCGAAGGGCGTACGGCTCTACGGCGGCAGCCCGCTGCGTGAGGTGCGCGGCGGGGACGGGCAGCAGCCCGAACTGCTGTTTCCGCACGGCACGGTGAGGGCGGCGCGGTCCGTGCTGGCGGTGAACGCCGGGGTGGCCGGGCTCGGGCTGCCGGTGGGCACGGTGCTCGGGCTCGAGGTGCACGCGGTGGCGACCGAGCCGCTGGGCCACGAGGCGCGGGCGCTCCTCGGGCACGGTGGCCTGGCGGTGATCGACGCGGTGCCGCTCGCCCCGTACTTCCGCCTCACCGCGGAGGGCCGACTGGTGGTGGGAGGCGGTACCGCCCTCTGTCCGGACGGGGTCGGGCCCCGCCGTAGAGCTGTGCTGCGGGTCTTCGCGTTCCACCGGCTGGAGCAGTGGCTGCGGGCCCTGCACCCGGCGCTGGCCGGGGTGGAGGTCACGCACCGCTGGGCGGGCGGGATCGGGGTCACGGCCGACGGCCTTCCCGTGGTGGGACCGGTCCGGGGCCGGTCCGGCCTCTGGTACGCGGGCGGCTGCAACGGGCACGGCCTCGCGATGTCGGTGGCTCACGGCTCCTACCTCGCCGCGGCCCTCCTGGGCGACGCGGACACACCCGAGCCGCTGCCCTGGCACCGTTCCCGGGCACCCCGCCTCCCGGTCTCGGGACCGGCCCGGCCGCTCGTGCGGGCTCACCTGGCCGCGCTGGACCGTACCGCCCGCCGTGCGGCGGGGCCCGCACTCGGGCCTCGGGGGTGAGGAGCCGCCGTGGACCGTCCGTCCGACTTCTTCGCGACTGCCGCACCGCGACGCGGAGGCCCGGCCGCTCGTGGGGGCTCACCTGGCGGCGATGGACGGCACCGCCCGCCGTGCGGCGGGGCCCGCACTCGGGCCTCGGGGGTGAGGAGCCGCCGTGGACCGTCCGTCCGACTTCTTCGCGACTGCCGCACCGCGACGCGGAGGCCCGGCCGCTCGTGCGGGCTCACCTGGCCGCGCTGGACCGTACCGCCCGCCGTGCGGCGGGCGCCCGCACTCGGCCCCGGGGGACGGGCAGCCGTAGACCACTCGACCGATTCACTCCGACCGTCTCGGAACCACACGGACGCAGGGCTGACCGGAAAGGAAACGTCAATGATCGGGACACTGCTGGCAAGGCCGCTGGAGCTCATGGAGGAGAACTTTCGGAGGCCGGCCGGGAGAGCCGGGCGGTTCTTCGGGAACCTGATGGCGGTGCAGCACCGGAGCCTCACCGAGTGGACGATCGAGCACATGGACGTGCGCGGCCGTCAACGCGTCCTGGACGTCGGCTGCGGCGGGGGCATGGCGGTGAAGCTGCTGTCGCGGCGGGCCGCCCAGGGGTTCGTCGCCGGGGTGGACTACTCGATGGAGATGGTCGAGCAGGCGGCGCGGCGGAATCTGCCGGCCATCGCGCGCGGGCGGGTCGAGGTCCGGCACGGTGACTGTTCCCAACTGCCGTACGAGGACTCGTCGTTCGACCAGGTCTGCGCGATCGAGACCTTCTACTTCTGGCCGGATCCCCTGGGCGGTCTCGCCGAGGCGTACCGGGTGCTGAAACCGGGCGGCCAGGTGGCCGTCACGCTGGAGATGAGCCGGGAGACAGCCGACGATCCGTCACTCACCCAGCGGTTCTTCGGGCGGCGCTTCACGGAACGCTCGCAGCGGGCGGGGCTGCACATCCTCTCCGGGGACGACCTGGTGGAACGGCTCACCAAGGCCGGGTTCCAGGACGCCCGGTTCGTGTCCGAGCCGCGCCGTTCGCTGGGCTGGGTCTGCGCGCTGGCGCGGAAGTGAGGGCGGGGCGATGACCGACGTACTGCACATCGGCGCGGCGGCTGCCGCTCCCAGGGCGGCCGGGCTGCCGTTGCTCGGCAGTGTGCTGGACTTCCGGCGCGACATCCTCCAGGCCATGCACCGGGGGCGTACCGCCCATGGCGACCTGGTCCGGTACCGGCTCGGGCCGGTGACGGTGCACGGCGTGACCAGCCCGGAACTGGCCGCCGAGGTGCTGACCGACAGCGACCGGTTCGGCAAACTCGGGCCGGACAACCCGTTGCGGCTCGTCCTCGGTGAGGGGCTGCTGACCAGCGACGACCACAAGAGCTGGCTGCGCAACCGGCGGATGATGCAGCCGATCTACACCAAGCAGGCCCTCGCGGGCATGTTCGCGACGATGGGCGTCTCGGCGGCCGAGCAGATCGCGCACATGGCCGACCGCTACCGGACGGGTGCGGTGGTGGACCTGCACACGGAGATGATGCGGGTCACCCTCGACATCGTCAGCCGGTGCATGTTCAGCACCGATGTGAGCCGGACCCTGGCGGGGCTCGGGCCGGACGCGGTGGACGTCGCCATCAACTACGCCTTCGACCGGCTGCAGAACCCGCTGAGCCCGCCGACGTCCTGGCCGACCCCGCGCAACCGGCGCTTCCAGGACGTCATGCGGGGACTCGACGACCTCATCTACCGGATCATCGCGGAACGCCGACAGCCCGATGCCGTCACTGGTGGTGGGGATCTTCTCGACATGCTGCTGGCCGCCCGCGACGCCGACACCGGCGAGGGGATGACCGACCGGGAGCTGAGGGACGAGGTGATCACCACCTTCGCCGCCGGGCACGAGACCACCGCGATCACCCTCACCTGGGCGTTCTACCTGCTCTCCCGGCACCGGGAGGTGCTGGAGCGGGTTCAGCGGGAGGTGGATGGTGTCCTGGGCGAGGACCTGCCCACCCCGGACGACCTGGCGGCGATGCCGTACACCCTGCGGGTCTTCGAGGAGGCCCTGCGGCTCTATCCGTCGGCGCCGATCCTGCCCCGGCTGGTGCGGCGGGACACCGAACTGGGCGGCTACCGGGTGCCGGCCGGGTCACGCGTCCTGGTGAACCTGTACGACATCCACCGGCACCCCCGGCACTGGCCGGACCCCGAGCGCTTCGACCCGGACCGGTTCCTGGCGGAGGCCGGCAAGGGGCGGCATCGCTTCGCCTATCTGCCGTTCGGCGCCGGGCCGCACCTCTGCATCGGGAAGCACTTCGCGCTCATGGAGGCGCATCTGCTGCTGTGCGCCCTGGTGCGTCGGTGGGAGTTCCGCCATGTTCCCTCTCACCGGGTGGTGAACCACGCCACCATCACCCTGCGGCCGCGGTACGGAATGCTGATGACGATGCATCAGCGGACGCCCTCGGCCGCACGCACCGCCCATGTCGCCGGAGAACGGACCTCATGAACGCCGACGCCTCGCTCCTCGACCCCGAGCACATCAACCGGACCCGTTACCGGCCGGGCCAGCGGGCCGGTCACTACGAGAGCTTCTACCAGCGGGGCAACCACCCCACGGAACCCCGCGCGTTCTGGATCCGGTACACCGTGTTCAGCCCCGCGGACATGCCCGAGGCGGCCATCGGCGAGTTGTGGGCGATCTGGTTCGACGGGGTGACCGGACAGCATGTGGTGGCCAAGGAGGAACACCCCATCGCGGACTGCCACTTCAGCACCGATTCCTTCGGCGCCCGGGTCGGCGACCGCGTGCTGGAGCCCGGCCGCCTGAAGGGCGAGGCGCGGGGACCGGACGGCCGGATCGGCTGGGACCTGACGTACACCGGGGACCGGCCGCCGCTGTTCCTGCTGCCGCCGAGGATGTACACGGGTGGCTTCCCCAAGGCCAAGAGCCTCGTCGGCACACCGCTCGCCCGGTACAGCGGCAGCCTCGACGTCAACGGCGAGGAGATCGACATCGACGGCTGGACCGGCAGCCAGAACCACAACTGGGGCAGCCGGCACACCGACCACTACGCCTTCGGGCAGGTCGCCGGGTTCGACGGGGAGCCCGACAGCTTCCTGGAGGTCGTCACGGCCCGCGCCAAGCTCGGCCCGGTGCACATCCCGCAGGTCACCTTCCTCGTCCTGCGTCACGACGACCGCGAGTACTCGCTGGTGTCCCTGCGTCAGGCGCTCACCGCCAAGGCGGACTTCGGCTACTTCTACTGGGACTTCGCCACGTCCGACGGCACCGTCGACATCCGCGGCCGGATGACCGCCCCCAAGGAACGGTTCGTAGGCCTCAACTACTACAACCCGCCCGGCGGGATCAAACACTGCCTCAACACGAAGATCGGCTCCTGCACGGTCGAGATCGCCAACCGGGTCACCGGCAAGCGAACCGCGCTCAAGACCGACAGCCGCGCCCTGATGGAGATCCTCACGGACGACCGTGAGCACGGCATCACCATCCGCGCGTGAGGAGGGACCCGGTCCCGCTCGGCGAGCGCGTCACGGTCCGGGTGCCGCCGGACATCGCGTACGCCGCCGTGGCCGACGTGACGCGCATGGGGGAGTGGAGTCCGGAGGTCCGGGGCGCCCGCGTGCTGGGCGGCCCCGGGCCCGTGCGCGTGGGCACCCGCTTCGTGGGACTCAACCGCGCCGCGTGGCTGCCCTGGGCCACCCTGTGCACCGTGGTCGCCGCCCGTCCGGGCAGCTGCTTCTCCTTCAGGGTCAGCATCCTGGGCATCGCCCTGTCCCAGTGGACGTACCGCTTCAGGGAGGTACCCGGGGGATGCGAGGTCACGGAGGAGTGGCTCGACCTGCGGTCGCCGGTCGCCGGGCGGCTCCTCACCGTCGTCAGCCCGGTCGTCACCGGTGTGGTCCGGCGTCGCGAGCGCAACCGCGCGACGATGCGAGCGACACTGGCCGCGCTTCGGGGGGCTTTGGAGGGCGGTGGTTGAGGTGGGGGGCCGGGTGTGTCCGAGGCGGGGTCTGGGTGATGCCTGCGGTGGGTTTCTGGCGGGTGGTTGCGGCGGGGGCCACGGGGCGCCTGAGGTGGGTTCCTGGCGGGCGGTCGAGGCGAGGGCCCGAGGGGAGGCGTTCGAGGCGGGAGCCTGGAGGAGGCCTGGGGCGCGGGCCCGGGGGCGTCCGAGGCGGGACCCAGGAGGAGACCTGGGGCGGGAGCCCGGGGGACGTCTGAGACGCGTTGCCGGTGGGTGGTCGAGGCGGGGTGTGCGGCGGGATCCGGACGGGGCACCGGGACCAGGGGCGGTGGTTCAGCGGCAGGGCCTGGGGGCGGCCGAGACGGGTTGCCGGGCGGTCGAGGCCGGGTGTGCCGCGGAGCCGGACGTGTCAGCGGGACCGACGGCGGTGGTCCAGCAGCAGTGCCATGGCGCCCAGGGCGATCAACCCCGCGTAGGAGGAGCCGCGTTCGCCTCCCAGGGCGGCCGGTGTCCTCGGGTGGTGGACCTGGAGGGCGAACCGTCGGTTGGACGCGTCGGCCAGCAGTCCGCGCAGCTGCTCGGGGCTGGTGGTGGCCGTGACCATGAGGTCCATCGCCGTACGGCCGAGCTGCTCCAGCGAGATGTACTCGCCCAGCAGGGACATCACGATGCCGCGGACCTCGCCCTTGAAGATCTCCGCGAGCGACAGTTCGGGCGCCAGGCAGCGGACCGAGCCCTCGAGGTTGGCGAAGGACTTGCCCAGCAGGGAGATCGAGGGCGCGGAGCCGATGCCGCGCTTGGTGGCCTTCTCCAGCACCGTGGTGAGCGAGACGCCGAAGTTGAGCTCGCCCAGCGAGGCGCTGGAGATCTTGGGGACCAGCGCCGCCATGTCGGCGGCGAACGCCGGCAGGTTCGCCCAGGCGGTGAGCTTCCCCATGTCGGCCCAGGCGCGGGCCAGGCCGTGTCCGTCGTTCTGCGCCAACGCCATGAGCAGCGGCAGCAGTTGGAGACTGGTCCGCTTGTCCAGGCGTCCCACCATGCCCCAGTCGATCAGGGTCGCGGGGCCCCCGGGCAGCGCGAAGACGTTGCCCGCGTGCGGGTCCGCGTGGAACGTCCGCTGCACGAAGTAGCCGCGGTACATGAACCGCAGCAGGTCCTTGCCGATCCGGGTGCGCTCGCTGTCGCTGAACGCCCTGGGGTCCAGATGCCGTACGGACATGCCGGGAGCCATCGACTGCACCAGCACCCGGGGTGTGGCCGAGAGGACCTCGGGGACGGCCAGGGTGCTGAAGTCGCGGGCCGCCTCCCGGCCCTCCTCCATGTTGCGGGCCTCGCCGGTGAAGTCGAGTTCGGGTTCCATGGCGTCGAAGATCGAGCCCAGCATCGCCTCGACGTCGATGACCTCGTTGAACCGCGGTGCCGCCCGGGCCACGATGCGGGAGGCCCGGCGCAGCAGGGCCATGTCCGCCCGGACCGCCTCACGGATCTCCGGCCGCTGGATCTTCACCACGGCCGGTCTGCCGCCGGGCAGGGTCACCTTGTAGACCTGGGCCAGCGAGGCCGCGCCCAGGGGCTTGGTGGTGTCGATGTCGTCGAACCTGAGCTTCCAGTCGGGGCCGAGATCCTTCTCCAGGACCGGCTCGAACAGGGAGAACGGCTGCACGTCGACCTGGTCGTGCAGGTTCTGGAACTCCGCGATCATCGACGGCGGCACCATGTCCGGCCGGGTGGAGAGGATCTGGCCGAGCTTCACGTAGAAGGGGCCCAGGCTCTCCAGGGCTTTTCGTACGGCCCTCGCGCGTCGTTGGGCGTCCCCGGCGGCGGATTCCTCCTCCTCCGCCGGGGACCGGCCGTTCCCCTTGGATCTGCCGCGTTCCCGCGCCGTGTGACCGACCTCGTCGGCGATCAGACTGCCCAGCACCTTCACGACCAGCCGGAGCCGGTCGCCGATCAAGGTCCTCACGACGCGGGTTCCCTCCTAAGGGTTCTGCGGCAGCCGGCCCGGCGCACCGGGCCCGGACCGCGGGTCAACGGCCTGGTGACAGGACGGCGTCGGTCATCCCTTCTTGGCCGGCGGACGGACTCCGGCACTCGCCGCGACATCGCTGATGGTGTCCAGGGCGCCGACCAGCGAGGACAGCAGGTCGGTCAGTTTGGCGATCTGCTGGGGCAGGGTCGCCAGGGATTCGGCCAGGCCGCCGAGACCGCCCACTGCACCGGGCAGTCCGGCCGCGGCGCCGGCGAGCTGCCCGAAGGCCGCGAGCGGATTGGGGGAGTTGGACTGGCCGGACAGCCCGGCGAGGGCCGCCGCCGGATGGGCCGCGCCCGCCAGCGCGGCGAGTGGGTTGGCGTTCGCGAGTGCGGCCAGGGGGTTCACCGGCCCGGAGCTCCGGTCGGAGGAGGCGCCCGCCAGGAGGGCGAGCGGGTTGGCGCCGGCGAGTGCGGCCACGGGGTTCATGCCGCCGAACGCCGCCATCGCCTGGAGCGCCCCGAGGGGCGTCCCGGCCAGGGCCGCCATCGGATTGCCGGAGCCGAACCAGTCCGGGTAGTCGGACTTCCTGGACTTGTTCGGCGGGTCGAGGAAATCGTTGAAGGCCTTGTTGGAACTGTCGGCGATGTCGCCGAGTAAGTTCTTGATGGTGTCCTGCGTGCTCGGTTTGTCAGCCACTTTTTCGGGTGTCCTTCCCTAGGGGCATCATGGAATTCACCAGAATGCCCAACCATTTTTCGGTCATCCGCAGGATTCGCCCAGAGACTGGGTGCACATGTGCCGGAGCCTTGCTCTGCCACGTGTGAAAGCACCCTCGGCGGCCTTTACGGAGATCTGGTTGATGCGGGCGAACTCGACGATGGAGATACCGTCGGCCCGCGCGAGCATCACCTGCCGCTCCCGGCCGCGGAGCTGCCCGGCCTGCCGGAGCAGCCAGCGGCCGAATTCCCGGTCGCAGACGGCTTCCTCCAGCATCTCCGGCTCCCCGTCGGTGATGCGCAGGAGCAGCCGCTGCCAGCGCTCGCGTTCCCGGTAGCTGTCGATGCACAGCCGCATGGCGACCGTGGTCAGGAAGGCCCCGAGCCGGTCGCGGTCCAGGTCGCGGTGGGTCGCCGCCCGCAGCATGGCCTCCTGGACGCAGTCCTCGGCGTCATGCGGATTGGGCAGCCGGCGCCGGACCAGACGCAGGAGGCGCTCGCGATGCTGAAGGACTTCAGTCCAGTAGGAATCGCGGCATAAGTGCATGCGCATCACCAATGATCGAACGAAAGAAATGTTCCCGGCGATTGGGTTCACGCATGCCCTCATGGCACGAAAATCCCCTCCACTCTTTCCACCCCCTCGCCCTTCCTTTTCATTCTTCGGCGGAAACACCGGCTTTCTGCCCTGGGGGGAGGTGGTTAACCCGCACATCACACCCTTCCTTCGTTTGAATGAGAAAATGAGAAGGGATAACAGTATCTTCGGTTCGGTCGATCCACGGTTCGGTGCTCCGCGGGCGGCGGGGCCGTGGCCGGCACGGAATCGCCTCTTCGCCTGACGGTCGGCATCGCGGCCGCTACTGTCCTGCACCGTGGAGGAAAGTGGACCAGAGACCCTCCGGTTCTCCCTGCTCGGCCCGCTGCGTGCCTGGCGGGGCCCCGCCGAACTGGCGCTCGGCCCCCCTCAGCAGCGCGCTGTGCTCGCGACACTGCTGCTGAGCCGGGGGCGGGCGGTCGGCGTCGCCGATCTCGTGGACGGGATCTGGGGTGCGCAGCCGCCCCGGGGTGCTGTGGCGGTGGTGCGCACCTACGTCTCCCGCCTCCGCAGGCTGCTCGAGCCCGAGCGGACGCCGGGGCGGCCGTCCGGGCTCCTGGTCTCCATCGGGGACGGGTACGCCCTGCGGACCGACCGGGTCTCCAGCGACCTGGCCGAGTTCGAGGAGGCGGTGGCGCGGGCCGGGCAACGGCGCGCCGCCGGTGACCGAGCCGACGCGGTCCGGTTGCTGCGTACCGTACTGGCCGCCGGGGACGGTGCGGCACTGGCCGGCGTGCCCGGTCCGTACGCCGAGGCCGCACGGGCCGACCTGGCCGAACGTCGGCTGGGCGCCTTGGAGTTGAGGCTGTCCATGGAGCTGGAGCTGGGCAGGCACGAGGCGGTGGTGCCGGAACTGCTGGTGTTGCGTGACGCGCATCCGCTGCGTGAGGCCGTGAGCGAGCTGCTGCTGACCGCTCTGTACCGGTGCGGGCGGCAGGCCGAGGCGCTGGAGACCTACGCGAGGACGCGCCGCATCCTGGTCGACGAACTGGGCATCGAGCCGGGCCCGTCCTTACGTGCCGTACACGCACGACTTCTGGCCGGTGAGCCCGGGCGTGCTCGGCCGATGCTCGACGAACCGACCAGGGCGGCCCCCGCACCGGACAGTCCCGGTGGCGGCCCTCGCCCGGAACCGGACGCTCCCGCACCGGCCCGCCGGACCGGAGCCGTGGGCCCTGCCCAACTCCCGGCCGATCTCCCCCTGTTCACCGGTCGCCGCACCGAACTCGACTACGTCGCAACCCTGTTCCCCGAGGGCGACGGGCCGCCCGGCACCGCGGTCATCGGCGTCGTCGACGGAATGGCGGGGACCGGCAAGACCACGCTCGCCGTGCACTGGGCCCACCGGATCGCCCACCGCTTCCCCGACGGCAGCCTCTACGTCAACCTTCGCGGCTACGACCCGCACGGCTCCCGCATGCTTCCGGGCTCCGCGATCGAGATGTTCCTCGTGGCGCTCGGCGTGGCCCCGCAGGCGGTCCCCGAGGGACTCGACGCCCAGGCCGCCCTGTACCGCACCGTCCTCGCCGACCGGCGCGTCCTGATCGTGCTGGACAACGCCGGTGACGCCGGGCAGGTACGGCCGCTGCTGCCCGGCACACCCGGCAGCCTCGTCATCGTCACCAGCCGCAGCCGGCTCGGTGGACTGGTCGCTGGGCACGGCGCGCATCCGATCACGCTGGGCCTGTTGAGTGCGGAGGAATCGTTCGAGTTGCTGACCCGACGGCTGGGCGGCGCCCGCGTCGCCGCCGAGCCGGAGGCCGTCGCCGCCATCGCCGACCTGTGCGCCCGGCTCCCGCTGGCTCTGGCCATCGTGGCGGCCCGCGCCGCCCACCACTCGGGCTTCCGGCTCGCCGCCATCGCCGAGGAGCTCCGGCACGACCACGGCAGTCTCGACGCGTTCGTCGGCGACGACATCGGCACCGACGCCCGTGCCGTGTTCTCCTGGTCGTACCAGGCACTGTCCCCTGAGGCGGCAGGGCTCTTCCGTCGCCTCGCCCTGCACCCCGGCCCCGACATCACCACCGCCGCGGCCACCGCGCTGACCGGCGCACCACCCCGTGGAGTCCGCGCCCTGCTGACCGAGCTCACCGGGGCGAGCCTGCTCATCGAACGGGTCCCCGGCCGGTTCGCCTTCCACGACCTGCTGCGCGCCTACTCCGGTGAACTCGCCGGGACCGAGGACGGCGAGAGCACCCGCGGCCCGGCGCTGCTGCGGATGCACGACCACTTCCTGCGCACCGCCCACAACGTCTCCTCGGTCCTGGACCCTTTCCGCGAGACGATCGCCCTGCCGCCGGGTACAACGGGCAGCGAGCCCCTGCGGTTCGACGACCGGGCGCAGGCGACCGCCTGGCTGCGCGCGGAGCGGTACGTCCTGCGCGCGATCGTCGGGCACGCCGCCGCCCACGGCTACGACGAACACGCCTGGCGCACCGCCGCGGCCCTGGACGTCTACTTCAACCGGCTCGGTTTCTGGCACGACCTCCTGGAGATCAACAGCGTGGCGCTGGGAGCGGCCCAGCGGCTCGGCGATCCCCTCGGCCAGGCGTACTCCCTGTGCGGTCTGGGCATGGCGCACGCGCAGTTCCACCACGCGGAGCCCGCGGCGGGCTGCCTCGAACGCGCGCTGGACCTGTTCCGTGCCGTCGGTGACCCGTTCGGTCAGGCCCGGGTCCATCGCGCCCTCGCCTACCTGGGCAACCGGACGGACCGGCGCACCGCCGCCGTCGACCACTACGCACAGGCCCGCGCGCTGTTCCGGGCCGAGGGCGACCGCAACGGCGAAGCCGGTGTGCTCAACCAGGTCGCCTGGACGTACATCCTGATCGGCGACCACGCGAAAGCCCTCGACCGCTGCCGCGAGAGCCTTCTCCTCTACGACGAGACGGGCGACCCCTACGGAGCGGCCTCGACGCAGGACACCATCGGGTACGCCTACCACCACCTCGGCCGGTACGCCGAGGCCGTCGAGCGGTTCGAGCGGTCGGCGCGCCTGTTCGCCGCGATCGGCGACCGCTATCTCGAAGCCGACGTCCTGCGTCACCTCGCCGACACCCACCGCGCCACCGGCGACCGGGACGCGGCCCGCGAGGCGCTGCGGTCGGCACGCGCGCTGCTGGAGGAGACGGGTCATCCGGACGCCGAGGACGTGCGCAGGATCCTGCGCGAACCGGACCTCGACGAACCGGACGCCCCGGCGGGCGGCTGACTACCGTACGGACCCTGCTCCGTCGGTCAGCACGCCACGTCCGCCTCCTCCTCCCGCAGGTCCTCCACCTCGACCCCGTGTTCCCGCAGGGCCAGCCGCAGGCTGCGCAGGGCGTAGTACACGCGGGACTTCACGGTGCCGCGCGGTATCCCCAGGTCCTCCGCTGCCTGCTGGGTGGTGCGGTCCGCGAAGAACGTCGCCCGGAGCACCTCGCGGTGCGCGGGCGTGAGCATCTGCAGGGCCTTGTGCAGCACCATGGACGACAGCATCCGTTCGATGTCGTCCACCTCGGCGCACATGTCGCCCAGCCAGTTGGTGCCGCTGATCTCCAACGGGCGCGCCAGCCGGGTCCGGTGCGCGTCGATGACGAGGTTGCGGGCGACCCGGAACATCCAGGGCCGTACGGCCATCCCCTCGTCGTCGGTCAGGTTCCCGTTGTTCCAGCAGCGCAGCAGCGTCTCCTGGAGGACGTCCTCCGCGCGGTGCGTGTCCCCGTCCAGCATGCGCAGCACATACGAGTAGAGGGCCGGGCCGTGTTCCAAGTAGAGGTCGCGCAGCGCCCGTTCCTCGGGCGAGACCGCGCTCGCCGATCCGATGGCCGTGACGTTCATGGACATGCTCCTGCTTCTCCGCCTGACCGGCTCCGGCCGATTGCGGGCCGGAGCCGGGTCTCCTGGGGAAGGGAGTGTTCCGAGGGACGGTCCACGTCCGTTTGACGCCCGTTGTACGAGGCGATTGACGGGCCGGTCAGCGGCGGTGCGGGCCGCACGCGCGGGGTTCAGGCGTACGCGGCCTCCAGCGCCTGCACGTATCTGTGGACCTGTTCGGCGAGTTCGACGTGGCCCGGCGGCAGCGGACCGCGACGGTTCAACACGCCCCACATGTGCAGCAGTTCGCGTCCATGGGCGACGGCGGTCCGCGAGTCGTCGAGCTGCTGCCAGGCCGCCGCCGCCCGCGCCACCTCCGTCGGCGCCCGTTCGTCGCCGGCCCCGCACCGGATCCGGGCCACGGCCAGCGCCAGTACGACGGCCTCGCGGTAGTCGCCGCGCAGGTGCGCGAGGTAGGCCTCCACGGCCCGGGCCTCCACCGCGTGCGGGTGCTCGGCGCCCACCGAACCTGTCAGGCTCTCGCGCAGCGCGGTCGCGTCGGTGAACGCCTCGTCGAGCCGACCGGCGGTCGCCAACGCGTTGATACGGCCGAGCCGTTCGGCGAGTTCGGCGGGAAGGTCGGCGGCGGCGGGCGCGGGTGCGGGGGCGGAGGCACGGGCGGCGGCCATGGCACGGGCGCGGGCGACCGCGGAGGCGATGGCGGAGACCGGGGCGGCGACCGCGGGGGACGTCTCGGGTTCCGGAGGCGCCGCTTCCGCCATGTCGAGGACGTGGCTGGAGCCGTCCGGCGAGACCTGGAGGACGAAGTGGGCGGCGCCGGGGCCGTCGTTCACCGTCGCCTCGACGGCGGCGTCGCGCTCCTCCGCGTACCGCTGCAGCTGGTCCAGTACGGCCTCGTGGACGGACTGGCCCGGTGGCGGGACGAGAGGGTGTCCGTCGATCTCGGCGAGTCCGCCGTCGGAGATGCGGACCCTGAACTGGTCCATGACCGTCGTCTCCATGAGCGTGGTCTCCATGGCTGTGCTCCTCATGTGCCGGAAGTGGCGGTGTCGGTGGGGCCGGGCGCGGTTGACACCGGGGCGGTGGGTGTGACGCCGGGAGTGGCGCCGTCGGGCGGGGCGCCGACACCCTGGTACTTGGCGAACTGGGCGCGGATGGCGAGGACGTAGCTCAGGGCGTCGTTCGACTCCGGGACGCCCTTGGCCGCTTTCACGGCGTCCATCCCGATGGCGTAGCCGGCCAGGGCGAGGTCCAGGACGCTGTTGGTGGTGTTGCCGTCCTTGTCGGTGGTCTTCACGACCGTGCCGTTGTCGAGCAACGTCTGTCCCTGGCCCGCCAGATCGCACATGTAGCGGCCCAGGGCCATGATCGAGTCCTTGTTGTCCGTCGCCTGCGTCTTGCCGTTGTTGTCGTCGTCCTTGCCGTACTTGCCGAAGATGTCCGGCGTCAGCTGTGAGATGCCCGTCTCGCCGTGCGGCCCGACCAGGGTCGAGTTGAAGCCGGACGCCTTCTCCAGCTGGGAGGCGATGACGATCGGGCCGATCGCGTCGCACTGCTCGCCGGCCTTCTGGATGGGGTCCACCAGGTCCGGGGGGACGGTGGCGGTGTCCAACTCGCCCTTCCCGTCGCCCTGGAGGATGGTCATCATCTGGTTCGCGGTGGCGTTGTCGCCTGCGTAGTTGTCGGCGCTGCCGCCGCCTCCTCCGAAGAGCAGGATCAGCGCGATGAGCGGGGCCAGCAGGACCCCGAGCCCGCCGAAGATGATGATCAACGGCACGGCGCCCGCCACGGCGAGCGGGATCATCACGCAGCCGCCCACACCGGCGCCGGCCACGCCGTACATGACGGCCTTCGAGCCCGCGCCGTCCTCGCTCTCTCCCGCACCCATCCGCGTCCTCCGCCTTCTTCGGCTCGTCTTGAACCGCTGTGGCCACATGGCCCGTTGTGCTGTCCGACGGACCCGGTAGACCGAAACGGGCCCCGTGGCGAAAAAGTTCAAAACAGTGGAAACCGGATGAGCCAGAACAGCGGAAGCACGAGGCAAGAGGGGGGCGGGACAAACATCATGGGCAGTCCTTCGGCACCACAGCCGGGCCCGCAGTCATGGGTACGGGGACCCAGGTCCACACAGTCCGCGCAGCCGGCACGCCCGGCGACGGACGGCGGCACGGCCGTCCCCGTCGGACCTCCCGCACCCGCCGTGTACCAGGCCCCCGTCGGGCAGACGGCGTACTCCCCGCACCAGGGCTTCGGCGGCGGGCTGCCGTCCGCACCGCTGCGGCAGGGGGCGCCGCCGGCACCGCGGGCGCAGACCG
The DNA here is from genome assembly GCF_045162565.1 of Streptomyces sp. NBC_00986. Classification (NCBI taxonomy): domain Bacteria; kingdom Bacillati; phylum Actinomycetota; class Actinomycetes; order Kitasatosporales; family Streptomycetaceae; genus Streptomyces; species Streptomyces sp. NBC_00986. The sequence continues at coordinate 4,626,602 of NZ_CP108733.1, read as the reverse complement.
TCGTGCGGCCCGCCCCGCGGCCCGTCGCTCCGGTCGCCCCCCGGTCCAACGCCCCCGCGCGCAGGGCCGGTTCGGGCCGTCCGGCGGAGCAGGGCCGGGGTCAGCCGAAGCGGCCCAGGACGTCCTCGCGCGGCAGGCCGCGCGAGGACGTCGGGTGGGTCAAGGCGCACGGCGGCTCCGGCGCCACCTCGCTGGCCGAGGCCCTCGGCGGAGTGGACGTGGGCGCCCGCTGGCCGGAGCCCGGGCGGGGCGAGCCGTACCGGATCGTCCTGGTCGGCCGGACCAGCGCGAGCGGACTGCGGTCCGTGTCCCGGGCGCTCGGCGCGCTCGAGGACGGCGAGGCCCCGCAGGGGCTCGAACTGCTGGCCGTGGTGCTCGTCGCCGACGCCCCCGGACGGCTGCCGCTCAGTCTGCTGCGCCGCATCCGGGTGCTGCGCTCCGTCGCCCGCGTGCACCGCGTGCCGTGGATCCCGGCATGGCGCACGGACGGCCGGCTGAAGTACGTCCCCGGACAACTCGTCACGCTCTCCCGGCTGGTGGGCAGCGACGTCTACGGCGAGGGAGCCATGTCGTGAGTCAACTCCTCACCGCCACGCAGTACTTGGCCGCCGGGTTCGACCCGGGCGGCGACGGCCGGCTGATCATCAACACGCTCTCCTGGTGCGCCTCGGCCTGTGGCGTCGCCGGACTGATCATCGTCGGCATGCAGATGGCGCTCCAGCTGCGCCGCGGCGACCCGGGCGAGGGCGGTGAGCACTTCCGCGGCGTCTTCTTCGTCGTCCTCGCCTGCGTGGTCGCCACCACGGCCGGTCCGCTCGTCACGTTCATCGGCGATCTGACCCTTCAAGGCCCGTAAGGCCAACAGACCTTCCAGTACTGCCGGTTCACCCTCCCGCCCACCGCTCAGGCAGGGCGCTGAATTCTCGGAGAGTCCCCATGTCCGCAATGCTCTACGAAGCCTCCAACATCCTCGCCGCCGCCGTTCCCCAGCCGAAGAGCGACGCACCCCCAGAACTGGCCACCAAGGTCGACCTCGTCCTCGGCATCCTCGCCTGGGCCGGCACCGCCGCCGGTGTCTGCGGCGTGCTGGTGACCGGCGCGATGATGGCCATCTCCGTGAAGCGGGGCGAGAGTTCGGAGCACATGAGCCGCCTCGGCATGGTGCTCGGCGGCTGTGTCCTGGTGGCCACGGCCGGCCCGCTCGTCCAGTTCGTCTTCAACTAGAGGGCGCGGGGCAGTGGGCATACTCAAGCGCGGAGAACAGCGGTCCGAGGAGTCCGGGCCGTACTGGAAACAGCGCAGTTGGCAGGCGTCGGCGGGGTTCCTCGCGCTGGTCGTCGTGCTGGGCGTGATCGCCACGCTGACGTCCGGCTCGGGCACCGCCGACCGGGCCGCGGCGCAGGCGTCCAAAGGCCCGCTGTCCGGCACCGTCACCAAGAAGGACGGCCGTCCTGGCGGCTGCCGTACCGACGACAGCGCGGGCGACGCGATACCCACGTCCGTGCCGAAGGACATCAGTTGGCACACGCTCGGCATCGGGCGGGTGCCGGTCTCCGCCTCGGCGGGGCCGACCAGGATGCAGGGCGCCGTGTGGTGGTGCTTCGCGCACACCCCCATGGGAGCCGTGCTGGCCGCCACCGACATCCCCACCCAGATGAGCGGATCCCAGTGGCGCACCGTCACCGACCAGCAGGTCGTCGCCGGGCAGGGACGCGAACTCTTCGTGTTCCAGCGCACCGCCGTCCCGGACACGGCCGGTTCGGACAGCGCCCCGACCACCTCGTCGTACGCCGGGTTCCAGGTGACCTCGTACACCAGCGGGGCGGCGTCCGTCGTGCTGTTGATCAAGAGTGACCAGGGCTATGCCAAGACCACCGTCTACGTGCACTGGAGCGGTGGCGACTGGAAGATCCAGCCCGACGGCAGCGGGAGCCTTTACTCACAGTTGACCTCCGAGCAGAGCGCCGTCGGCTACACACTCTGGGGGGCCTGACATGGCGGCCTGCAGCAACGGGAATCCGCTGGCGGACGCGATCACCGGGTTCTTCAGCTTTCTCGGCAACCCCGTCGGGACGGTCATCGATCTGATCGCCAAGACCATCCTCGCCGCCGCGATCGCCGTGTTCGCGGGGCTGGCCAAGACTGTTCCGACCCTGGACGACACCACCACCTCGCACGACCTCAGCAACAAGACATCGTGGATCGTGGTCTATCTGGCCGTCGGTTCGCTGCTGTTCGCGGCCGCCAAGATGGCGATCGAGCGCAGGGGCACCGCGGGCGTCACCGCCCTGAAGGGCATCATGCGGGTCGTTCTCGTCTCGGGCGCCGCCACCACCATCTGCGTGGCCGCCGCCAGGGTCGCGGACAACTACTCCAGCTACCTGTTCGACGATTCCGTGCAGAAGGCGCTGGACAACATCGGGGCCTGCGGGGACATCAGTGACATCCAGTCCTTCCTGCTGCTGATCCTCGCCTTCCTGCTGCTGCTCGCGGGGATCCTGCACACGATCCTGATGTACATCCGGCTCGGCGTCATGATGATCATGCTCGGCACCCTTCCGATGGCCGCCGCGGCCTCGATGACGGACTGGGGCGCCGGCTGGTGGCGCAAGCACATCGGCTGGATGATCTCCTGGCTGCTCTACAAGCCCGCGGTCGCCCTCGTGCTGAACGCCGGCATGTCGATGATCACCGCGGGCCAGAATAGCCCGACGGGCGCCAACGTCAACACCCGCATCGCCGGTATCGGCGTGATGCTGCTGTCCGCCATCGCGCTCCCCGCGCTGCTGAAGCTCGTCGTACCGGCCGCCGCTGCCATGGGCACCGGCAACCCGATGGCCTCCATGGGCCAGGCGGGCAGCCAGCTGGCCAGCGGTGCGGTGCAGGTCGCCGCCATGAGCGGTTCGTCCGGCGGCGGCGGTGGTGGCGCGCAGAAGGGCCCGAGCGGAGCGAGCGGCACCGGCGGCGCGTCCGGCGGCAGTGGTTCGGACGGTGCGTCCGGCGGCAGCGGTTCCGACGGCGCGTCCGGCTCGGGAGGTCCGAGCGGTGCGGGCAAGAGCGGTGGAGGTGCCGGCAAGGCCGCGGGCGGTGCGGGCAAGGAAGCCGCGGCGGCGATGGGCGGCCCCGCCGGTATGGCGATCCTCGCGGCCGTGGCCGCGACCCAGGTCGCGAGCTCGACCGTCTCCGGCGCCGTCGAGGGGGCCGACGGAGAACTCGGCAACAACAAATGAGCCCGGGGGAGTCCCTGACACCGGGGCCGTACGCCCGTAGCTCCGCCTGGCGTCGTCTCCCCTGACGAACGGCCGCCGGGCGCCCTCCCCCGGGGCGTCCGGCGGTCTCCCCACCGGCCCCGACCCACGCCGCACCACCGTCACCTCACGAAAGGAAACCGTCACATGCCCACGGAAGCCGTCTCCCATCCGACCTACGGGAACTGGCGCAGGCCGAGGCGCGCGGGGCTCGGACCGCTGGGACTCGTCGGCACCTTCGTGATCTTCGGCGGTCTCGTCGCCACCCTGCTCGCGTCGCTGATCTCGCTGTACGCGGCGATCATCGTGTTCGTGCCGGTGGTCCTGTTCCTCATCCCGCTCACCATCCGCACCCAGGACGGCCGCAACGTCTACCAGCTCTTCGCCCTGCGCGTCGGCTGGTGGCGCAGGAAGGCCGCCGGCTCGCACCTCTACGTCTCGGGCCCGCTGTCCGCGCGTCCCGGCGGCCGGTTCCGCCCGCCGGGCCTGCTCAACAAGGTCACCGCGAGCGAGGGCCGCGACGCCTACGACCGCCCCTTCGGGATCCTGCACCACCCGCAGCGCGACCTGTACACGATCGTCCTGGGCTGCGACCCCGACGGCGGTTCGCTCATCGATCCGGACCAGGTCGACGTCTGGGTCGCGCTGTGGGGCGAGTGGCTGGCCCGGCTCTCCCACGAACCCGGTCTCAAGGGCGCCACCGTGATCGTGGAGACCGCCCCCGACCCCGGCACCCGGCTCGCCCACGAGGTGCTGCCCCGCATCCACCCGAACGCGCCGGCCGCCGCCCGCGCCGTGATGGAGGAGGTCGTCGAGCGCTACCCCAGCGCCTCCTCAGAGATGCACACCTACGTCACCCTCACCTACGGCAACCCGGCCGGCCAGAAGCGCAGGAAGGAGGACGTGATGACCGAACTGGCCATCCGCATCCCCGGCCTGCTCAGCGGGCTCGTCGCGGCCGGCGGCGGTGCCGCCTACCCGCTGTCGGCCGAGCGGATCGCCGAGGTCGTCCGGGTCGCCTACGACCCCGCCGTCGCCGCCGACGTCCTCAACGCCCGTGCCCTGGAGGGCGGAACGGGCCTGGAGTGGGACGACGCCGGTCCCGCCGCCGCCGTGGAGACGGTGAACGCCTACCAGCACGACTCGGGTGTCTCCCGCACCTGGATGCTGACCCTGGCGCCCCGCGGCACCGTCCGCTCCTCGGTGCTGCGCGGCATGCTGGAGGCCGCCCCCGGCACCCGCCGCAAGCGGGTCGCCCTGGTCTACCGGGCCATCGACCCCGCCACCTCGGCCCGCATCGTCGAGGCCGACCGGCGCAGCGCCCAGTTCATGGCCACGTCCGGCAAGGGCATGGTCCAGGCGCGCGCGGCCTCCGAGGTGCGGGCGGCCGAACAGACCGCCGCCGAGGAGGCGTCCGGCGCCGGACTCGTGGAGTTCTCCCTGATGCTGACGGTCACCGTCGACAACCTGGCGGAACTCGCCGACGCCAGCGTCACCGTACGCAACCTGACCGCGGCGTCCCGGGTGCTGATGCGCCCCGCCGACCGGATGCAGGCGGCCGCGTTCAGCTGCACCCTGCCCGCCGGGATCCTTCCGTGGGAACAGACCCTCGTCCCGCACGAACTGCAGGAGGCGCTGTGAGCCGCCGTAGCGAGGAGAAGCTGGCCGAGCGCGCGGACCTGATGGCCGAGGAGCAGGCGCTCCGGGACCTGGCCGCGGGCGGGTCGGGGCTGGTCGGCCTGGACGGATCCGGCGCCGAGGCCGCCGCGACGAAGTCCGCGAAGGCCAGGGCGAAGTCCGACGCCAGGCGCAGCGGCAAGGGCAAGGCCCCGGCCAAGCCCCGCGAGCTGTACATCCCGGCCCGCGGCTGGGAGGGCGCCGGCGGTGGCCGCGTCGGGTACATGGATCCGCCCACCATGTGGCGGGCCACCACCGTGCAGGCCTGTGGCATGTGGCCGTTCGCCGCCGGTTCGGGCTCGCCCATGACCGGGGTACCGCTCGGACAGCACCTGTTCACCGGGGCCACGGTCTGCGGCGACCCGCTGAACTGGTTCACCCGGGCCCGCTACATCTCCAACCCCTCCCTGTTCATGCTCGGCATGCCGGGCCTGGGCAAGTCGACCCTCATCAACCGGATGCTGATCGGGCTCGCCGCGACCGGTGTCGTCCCGCTGGTCCTCGGCGACCTCAAGCCCGACTACGCCGACACCGTCCGCGCGCTCGGCGGCCAGGTCATCTCCATCGGCCGCGGCCGGGGCGGCATCAACGTCCTCGACCCGGGCGCCATGGGCGAGGCCGCCGCGAAGGTCGGCGGCGAGGCCGGCGAGGTCCTGAAGGCCGAGGCCCACGGCCGGGTGCTGAACATGGTCGCCGCCCTCATCACCATCGTGCGCGGCCGGCCCATGGACGACCATGAGCAGTCCGTGCTCTCCGCCGTCCTGCACCACCTGCGTGAACGCACCCGGCCCGGCCGCAGCGTGCTGCTGCCCGACGTGCTGCGGGTCCTCACCGAGGGCCCCGACCGGGTCCGCGCGGTCACCCTCGACCGCGGCGACGACACCCGTTACCGGGACGCCGTGGACCCGCTGCACCGCTCCCTGCTCGGCATCCTCGACGGCCCGCTCGGCGACACCTTCGCCTCCGAGACGTCGACCCGCATCGACGCGAACGCCCCCGCCGTGTGCATCGACATCTCCGGCATCGGCGAGGCCGACACCCAGCTCACCGCCGCCGCGATGCTCGCCGCCTGGTCGGACGGGCTCGGCACGGTGGCCGCCTCGCACGCCCTCGCGGATGCCGGACTCGCGCCCCGGCGCTGGTTCTTCACCGTCCTCGACGAGCTGTGGCGCCCGCTGCGCGCGGCCTCCGGCATCGTCGACCGCATCGACGCCCTCACCCGCCTCAACCGCTCCCTCGGTCTCGGCGACGCCAAGATCACCCACACCCTCAAGGACGCCGAGGCCCTCGGCACCGACGCCGACCGCGCCAAGGCGCGCGGCTTCGTCGAGCGGGCCGGCATGGTCGTCTGCGCCGGGTTGCCGAAGACCGAGATGGAGGATCTCGGCAAGGTCGTCGGACTCTCCCGCCGCGAGATCGAACTCGTCTCGTCCTGGTCCTCGCCACCCGGCTGGGGCGTCCGCGGCGAGGACGAGGAGCCGCCGGGCCGCGGCCGCTTCCTCATCAAGGTCGGTGGCCGCCCCGGCATCCCGATCAAGGTCGCCATCACCGACGCCGAGCGCGACCTGCACAACACCAACACCCGCTGGACGACCAACGAGGCGGCCATCGAACAGGCCGCCGCCCGCGCCGCCGCGGAGGTCGCCCGGGCCGCGCAGGAAGGACCCCTGCCCCTGGCCCTCCCCGGCGACCCGAGCGCCCTCGCCCTCCCCGGCGCCCCGGGCTTTCCCGCCGTGGAGGCGTCGGCCGGGGGGTGGACGGCGTGAGCGGGCCCCGCAGTACCGACCTCGGTGACCAGCTGCAGTGGGCCATCGCCGCGCTGGCCGCCTTCGGCATCTTCGCGTTCACCATCGTGTGGGCCGGCGGCACCTTCGGCGCCGGCCTCGCCGGCTACGGCTGGGACGCCCCGCCGTTCGCCATGTCCACCGTCTCCGCCCTGATCTCCGCCGGACCGACCGCGCTGTGGCCGGGCACCCCGGCCGCCGTGCTCTACGCCGGCATGTTCGGCCTGCTGGCGCTGATCGCGGTGCCCGCCGCCCTCGCCGTCAACTTCGTCATGGACCGCGGCAGAGCGCCCAAGGGCCTCGCCGGGAAGCGCGAACTCGCCGCCATGTGCCCCAAGGGCATCGAGGCCCGCGCCCGTGAACTGCGCCCCACCCTCAAGGGCCGTGCGGAGGTCCGCCCCGACGAGACCGGCAACCTCCTCGGCGACCTCGACCCCAAGGGCCCCGAACTGCGCAGCAGTTACGAGGACGTGGAGCTCGACCTCATGGCCCCCCGCGCCGGCAAGTCCACCGGCATCGCCGTCCCCCGGGTGCTGCGCGCCCAGGGCGCGGTCCTGCTCACCTCCAACAAGTCCGACGTCTACGCCGTCACCCGCGCCCAGCGCGAGAAGGCGGGCACGGTGTGGACGTTCGACCCGCAGGGCATCGCCCACGCCCCGCGCGCCATGTGGTGGAACATCCTCGGCGAGTGCCACACCATCGAGGGCGCCCGCCGGATGGCCGGTCACTTCGTCGCGTCCGTCAACGACGACACCGCGAAGAAGGACTTCTGGATCTCGGCCGCCCAGAACACCCTGACCGCGCTGTTCCTGGCCGCCGCCCGCGGCCGGGCCCCGCTGCAGGAGCTCCTCGCCTGGCTCGCCGACCCCGCCGACCGCACCCCCGTCGACCTGCTCCGCGAGGTCGGACTCGTCGCGATGGCCGAGCAGTTGCAGGGCACGGTGCGCGGCGCGGTGGAGACCCGGGACGGCATCTACGAGACCGCCCGCCAGACCGCGTCCTGCCTCCTCGATCCCGAGATCCTCGCCTGGGTCACCCCCGATCCCCGGCTCCCGGAGTTCCGCCCGCACGAGCACGTCCTGGGCACCGACACCCTCTACCTCCTCTCCAAGGACGGCGGCGGCTCGGCGGCCGGCGTCATCGCGGGTCTCGCCGACGCGACGATGCGGGCAGGGGTCGTAGCGGCCGAACGCATGGGCGGCCGGCTCGACCCGCCGCTGACCGCGGTCCTCGACGAGGCGGCCAACGTGTGCCGCATCTCCGATCTCCCCGACCTGTACTCCCACTTCGGCTCGCGCGGCATCAACGTCGTGACCCTGCTGCAGAGTTACCGCCAGGGCGCCCGCGTGTGGGGCGACGTCGGGATGGACGCGCTGTGGAGCGCGGCGACCGTCAAACTCCTCGGCGCGGGCCTGGACGACGCCGACTTCGTGCAGAAGATCTCCACCCTGGTCGGCCAGCACGACGTGAAGACCCCGAGCATCTCCCGCAGCAAGGACGGCACTTCACGCTCGTACTCCTACCGCCAGGAGTCCGTCCTGCCGCCCGACAGGATCCGCGCCCTCCCCAAGGGCACCGCCCTGCTGCTGGCCACCGGCGTCAAGCCGGCCCTGATCCGGCTGCGCCCCTGGTACAAGGAGCCCGGCGCCGATGTCATCTCGGCGGCGGCGAAGGCGGAGACGGCGGCGATCACCGAACGCGCAGCGGCTCGTCTGCTGCCGGGCCTGGGCCCGACCCTGGAGAAGGACAACGTCGTGGAGATGGACAGCTACCGGGGCGCCGCCACAGCGTGACGGCCCGCAGCACCAGCTCGGCCGGCGCGTACCGCACTCGCCCCATCAGCCATACCCCCAGGGCGAGTTGGGCACCGTACAGCACCACGCACCCGGCGAGGACGACGGCGGTGCCGACCCGGTCGTAGAGACCGAGGCCGTAGCCGGTGAAGACGAGCGCGAGGACCAGCGACTGGGAGAGGTACTGCGTGAGGGCCATGCGCCCGGAGGCGGCCAGCACACGGCCCGCCGCCGGGCGCATTGCGCCGACCAGCAGGAGCAGGCCGCAGGCGTACGACGCCGTGAGCGCGGGCGCGGTCAGCAGCGACACCGCGTGGCCGACCAGGAACCAGCGGCTGTCCAACGGCCCGTTTGCACAGCACGCGGTGACGATCCCGCCGGCCAGGCCGACCGGCAGCCACCGTACGACGACCCGCCTGAGCCACGCTCGGTCCCGGCCGCGCCGCTCCACCAGGCCCGCCTTCGCCGCCGCGAGGCCGGCCAGGAACGCGGCCAGCATGTCCGGGGCGTACAGCACGTTCGCGCCCATGGTCGACGGCAGTTCGCGCAGACGGGCCCCGACGACCGACAGGAAGCCGCCGCGGTAGGCGGCCACACTGCGCGCGACTTCGGGGGCGTACTGCGCCGGGGTGACCGGCCGGGTGAAGGCGACGGTCAGCAGCCCGTACCCGAGCAGCAGCACCGCGAGGCCCGCCACCAGACAGACCGCGACCCGCAGCGCGGCCCGGGGACCCAGCCCGCGCAGGCCGTACAGGACCAGTCCCAGGACGGCGTACGTCATCAGGATGTCGCCGGTGTAGAGCAGCACCGCGTGCAGGAGTCCGAGGCCGAACAGCCCTGCCGTACGCCGGAGTTGACGACCGGCGGACCCGCCGCCCGGCTGCCTGGCGGAGCGTTCCTGGAGGACGAAGCTGTAGCCGAAGAGGAACGAGAACAGCTGGTAGAGGGTGGTGGTGGCGGTCACCGCCCAGGCGGCGGCCCGGTCGACGGCAGTGGCGTCAGGCCCGCCGCCGAACGCGGTGTAAGGACCCGCCATCAGCTGGGAGTTGACGAGCAGGATGCCGAACAGGGCGAACCCGCGCAGCACATCGACGTCCTGGACCCGCCCGGGACCGACCGTCTCGCGCCCGCTCACCGCGTCAGCCGGGTACCGCAGACGAAGGCCACGGTCGACGTCAGGAACCACCCGAACGTCGGCGACAGCAGATACCGCGGGGTCCAGAGCCGGGCCGCCGTGGGCCGGTCGCGCGGGTAGCACACGGGCACCGTCCCGCCGACCGGCGGCAGTCCGCGCAGCGACCCGTACGCCCCCGTGTCCACGACGACGGGCCGCCCCAGGTGGTCGGTGAACAGCACGAGCCCGGTCCGCCGCCGGTCGCCCGCGACACGCGGGATCACGGTGCCCGTCACGAGCACTCCGCGCACCCACAGGCGCGCCACGGTCACCAACTGCCGTACGGCGAGCAGGAGAAACCCGAGACCCACCCCCGTGCACAGGGCGAGCAGCAACAACCTGGCGTCCATACGGTCCCCTTCACCGGCCGTCGTACCTCTTCGCGCACAACGTCTGCCGCGGGCCGCGGGTTCACGCCGTCACCTCCTCACTGAACCGCCGTACGGGTGGCGCCCGTTGTGCGTACGCATCCTCACCGACGCGTACGAAGGGAGCTTCGGCCCAGATGAGACGGCCTCTGCGCACACACGGCCACCGGGCGGCGACAGCCGTCGCCCTGGCCTGCGCCCTGACGGCGGCGAGCCAACAGGGCGCCCGGGCCGACCCCCAGACCCTCACCGAGGTGCAGGCCAGGCTGGAGAGCCTGTACCACCGGGCGGAGGTGGCGACCGACAAGTACGACGCGGCCGACGGCAGGGTGAAGGCACAGACGAGGCGTGTCGGTTCACTCACCTCCCAGGTCCGCGCGACCGAGGCGAGACTGACCCGCCTCAACTCCCTTGCCGGAGCTGCGGCCAGGGCCCAGTACCGCGGCGGCGGAGTGCCCGCCGAGCTCCAGTTCGCGCTGGCCAGCGACCCCGGACGGGCCCTGGACAACGCGGGGTTGGCGCTCCAGGCCCAGCAGAACACGCAGAACCTTTTGACGGACCTGAAGACGACGAAGGCGTCCCTGCGCACCCGCACGGACGAGGCGGCGGCCGAACTGACGCGGCTGCGGGCGAGCCGGCGCGCGATGGCGACGCAGCGCCGGACGATCGAGCAACACATCGCCGAGGCAAAGGCGTTGGAGTCCTCGCTGGCGGCGAAGGAGCGTGCCCGCCTCGCCGACCTGGAGAAGAACGACGCCGACCGGGCCCAGGCGAAGTGGGAGAGCACGGGCATCCTCCAGAAGGTCGGCACCGACGCGACGACCGCCGGCCAGAAGGCCATCGCCTTCGCCGTCAAGCAGATCGGCAAGCCCTACGTCTGGGGCGCCGAGGGCCCCGACTCCTACGACTGCTCCGGCCTCACGTCCCAGGCGTGGCTCGCGGCGGGTGTCACCATCCCCCGCACATCGGAACAGCAGTGGGCCCAGCTCAAGCACGTTCCGATCGAGGACATGCGACCCGGTGACCTGATCGTCTACTTCTCCGACGCGAGCCATGTGGCGATCTACGTCGGGGGCGGGAACATCATCTCGGCGCCGCGGCCGGGGCGGGTGGTGTACGTGTCGCCGGCCGCGTCGATGCAGATCCTCGGGGTGGTGCGGCCGGACGCGTGAACCGGCGGTGGGGTGGCCTCCGTTGTGCTGCACGAGCGGGGGCGCAGCACAACGGGGGTCACACTGCCGAGCGACAGCGGGAGAGCCATGTCAACCACACCGACGGAGAAGCCACCTCGGGCTTCCGGGGCGGAGCGGGACGCGTCCTTCGAACGACGGCGGCCCGAGGCCGAGCCGGAAGTGCCGGCCGCTGAAGAGAAGAAACCGCCCGCACCACCGCAGTTCATCCTCTACAAGCAAGGGCCCGCCTACGTGCAGGCACTGCGGCAACTGACCCTGTGGACCCACCATGTGCTGCTGCCGGTGTACGGCAGAGAGGTCACCACCGCGTCCCCGTGGTGCTCATGCTGGTGGGAACATCCCGAAGCGGTCGCCCAACTCCACGCTCTGTGGCTCGCCTGGGGCGAACTGACCGGTCCCGGGTCCGACATGACCGGGCCTGCCAGCTGGCACCGCGACTACCTGCCCGGGGTCATGGACAGCCTGCGGAGCCCGCAGGGTCCCTTCGCCGGATGCAAGCCCGGCATGCACCGCCCGAAGGAGACGCCCACCGTCGAGGCCGTGGACCCCTTCGGGCCAGTACCCCCACCGGCCTGAGAAGGGCCTGGGGAGTCGCGCCGGAAACGCGGTTCGGCACGAACGTGGTGAACCGCCGCCCTCGCAGACCCGTTGTGGTGGTCGAACGGAGTACACATCCGATCGGCTGCGCTGGACTCGGCGCCGCCACAGGCTCCGCACGGAGCGACCATCCGTTCAGAAGGAAGGGTGAAATGGCAGGGCCGAACTCGGTTGGCTCAGGAGGCAGCGGTTCTTCGAACGCCAGCTCCTATACATCCGTCGAAATCACCGAGCGCCGTGTACGGAAAGACAAGGGTAAGGGACGGCGACAGGAGGTAGTGGCTGAGGCTGTGGTGAGAGACTCAGCCACGCCCGCCCCGGAGGAAACGGCACCCCAGCTTCCGAGGGGCGCCCAACGCGGTTGGTACGACTCGTTTGCCAATGCGTTCTACGCCCATACCTCCAACGACAAGCAGAAGTCATCACACGAGAAGGTCTCGATTTGGGACGTAGCCAAGAACAGGTGGCATTCCCTCCCGAAGGAATATCGGCACGTCGCCAGGTCGCTCCTCGACTTCATTCCCAATGCGGCGCAGGGTGGGGCGACCTTGGCCAGTGGGAAGACGGCGATAGCCCTGAAGGCGGGCGGAATCCTGGGTCAGGCCGCCATCGGCAGCTCGGACGTCACGAAGCAGATCAACAACTACCGAGAGGGCGGCTGGGGAAACGTCGACAAGATCTCGGGAGCTGCGGGCCTGGCCCGAGTCGTCGCCGCAGGTGGAAGCACCGCAGCCACTATCGGCGGCGCGACCCCCATCTGGCAAAGGGTCGACGCGACGTCGACTTTCGTGGCTGGCGGGGCAGTCATGGGGAAAGAGGTGCACGAGCATCACGAGGAGAGCAAAGCGGAGTTGGCGCAGAGGACCGCGGACAACTTCGACGAGGAGGAAATGGGCTACTACGTGGGGCGGCGGCAGCCCGACCTGGAGTCCCACGGCGTGGGCGGTCACGACTCAGTCCACGACAACAACAACAGCTACTACTCGAACTATCCGGCCGAGCACATGGGATACGGGTCTGTGCCGCCCGCGCAGGACAACGTGATCTACGCGCCGAACAATGTGATCTACGCGCAGACCAACGTGTCCTACGCGTACGAGAACCAGATCGACGGCGACTTGTACGACGCGTCGCCGCGGATAAACCCTGTGTACTCCGCAGAGCCACCCATCCAGGAGTTCGATTCCCTGTCCCTCAACCCACCGCGCCATGAGTCCTCCTATGCGGGTCCCAGCGACCCTGCGGCGGTCGAGGCGGCGCACATCCGTAGGAGGAGGACGGACAGGACAAGTGAAAAGGCCAACGCATCCCAACACGTGACCGGAAGAAGGTAACCACGCCTACCGGCTTCGCCCACACGGCCGCGCCCTCGGGGCGCGGCCGCTGTCGTGTTTGCGCCCGGCCTGAGAGCGGGCGGTGCTGATGCCGAAGGACCTTACCCAGCCCGGTGTGTTGCACCGGGCATGCCCGGCCGTGTGAGAGGCCGACGGCCACCAGCAGTTCCGCCGGCGAGTTCGGGAACCGGTTGGTCAGTACCCGAATTCCCTGCTTTGCGCTTTCGCTCAGTTCCTCTCCGAACCAGATGAACTGGAGCTTTCCGGCTCGCGGACCGGATCGCGATCGGGCATGTGCGTTCCTCCTTGGTGCGGCGACCGGACGTGCCCGGCCGCCACGAAGAACGGGCCGGCCGCACCATCGTGTTGGTGATGATCGCGACCAGGCGAAGGGAGTGGCGACATGACTACCTTGGCCCCGGAGCCGACGGAGTGGGAGTTGGAGCAGAATCGCCCCGCCTTCATCGGCTGCATGGACGGCGCCGAGTGCGGGGGCGCCCTGTACCGGCTGTCGTTGTGGGTACGGCACCTGCTGCCGGCCGGTGTGCGGCAGGGAAGTCACCTCCTGCGCCCTCTGGTGCACGAGCTGGCGGAAGCACAAGGAGGCGGTGGCGCAGTTGTACTGGCTGTGGATGGAGTGGCGGGAGCTGGCCGGACCCGAGTCCGGAGCGAGCGGGCACTCGGCCCGGCACCGTGACCATCTCACCCACGTCATGGCCTCGTTGCGGGATCCTTCGGGCCCTTTCGCGGGTTGCAAGGACGGCTCCGCCCAACAGCCTGACCACCTCGGTAAGCCGGTCCCGTAGCCGCTCAGGGATCTCGCCCACCTTGCACGTCGAACTTGTACAGCAGCTCGAAGTCGTTCCTGCCGCCCAGTCCGAACACCGGCCAAGACATCTGTGCTATTGGTCTGTCACATCTCTCCGAACTCACTGCGGGCTCCGGCCCCGGTCGCGTCGCACAACGGCCCGGCGGAACGGAAGGTCACGTCCTGCTCACCGGGCATTCGGACTGAACCGCCGGGCGTAGTAGCCCCGTTGTGCCTCACGAACCCGGCGTCGGTGTCCAGCCGACAGATCACCGCCGGACGGACGCGGAGGTAGGCACATGCCCAGCGCTCACACGTGGCGGTTCGCGCCGCAGGGTCTGCTGAAGCGGCGCCGCCGCGGTGCGGACACGGACGGATCCCGCGCCCGGCAGAACCCGCCGCGACCGGCGGGCGGTGCCGTACGGCTTCCCGAGACTCCGCTGCCCGCCGGCCTGCCGCCGTTGCCGGCGGGATTCGAGCCGGCGGCCATGACAGGTCAGCCCCAGCACCTGCCCGACGTAGCGGCTTCCCGGCATTGAACCGTTTCCGGTGAACGGTTCCCGTGGAGCTGTCCGCCATTGAACCGTTCGTCCCGGTGGCCCGTTGTCGCCCGTGTCAGCACCTCCGACTCGAAAGAGGGGCAACGTGGCACAGAACAGCACGCCTTCCCCAAGCCGGCCGCGGCTGACAAGGAGCGCGTCCGGAATGGCGAAGGCCGTACTCAAAACCGAGTACGGCCTGAACAGGGAGATCAGCGCGGACAGAGCGCGCGCGGCGGAACCGGATCCGCTGGACGGGATCTGGCAGCTCCTGCGTCGTGCGGCCGACCGGGTCATGCGCGCGGTGGGTCTGAGAAGAGGCGGCGGGGACGCGTCGCCCGGAGGCGAACCGGAGCCCGAACTCTCCGGTCGGGGCCAGGGCCAGGGCCAGGAGCAAGGCCGGGGTCAGGAGCGAAGGCAGGGCCAAGGGTCGGCGGCCGAGGGCGTCGAGCAGGCTTGGGGACCGGTGCCCGAGCGCCAAGGGGTGCTCCTGTCGGAGAAGACCCGGTCGCTGCACGAGCGGATGATGAGGCTTGAACAGTGGCTCCACGGACTCCGGCCGGCTCAGCGCGAGGACGTCGAGGACGCGATCCTCAAAGAACTGCGGGGACGCGGGAACAAGAAGCTGCTGCGGGCGCTCATCGCGTCGCCCGACAGCATGCCGGTCCTCGCGGAGGCCTTCAACAACGCGACGGTACGGGAGTCCGAGCGCATGGCGCCCTCGGGCTCGGGCGACGTACGGCCTCCTGAGCAGCGCCGGTCGAACGGTGAGGTGCGGCCGGAGGGGACGGCCGAAAAGGTGTTGAGCGGGGCCGGGGACAGAACCATTGCCGCCGACGCGACACAGTTCGAGGCGGTCCGAAACCCATGGGCGCGCCCGGCGCGGTCACGGGACTCGGCGTCTCCGAGAAGTTTTCAGGACCCGGCCGACAACGCTCGTCCCGACGTGAACTCCCTCGAAATGCTCCGGGAGCGGCAGTTCCGCGAACGAGAATCCCCCACTCCGGAGATGCAGCACGTGGAGCACTACGACGGGGGCGCATTCCTCAGGGGCTCACCGGAGGGACTGCGACAGACACCCACGGCGACGCCCACACAGGCGGAGCCGCCGTCGCCGGAAGAACTCAGGTCGGCCGCCGCACAGTTGAACCCGCTGAGCACCGCTGATTTCGCCGGCCGCCCGAACTGGCCCGTCGGACAGACGCCGGAGTCGTCGCTGCTCGACCAGGTCGACCTGGCGGCCGGCCATGAGCCGGTGTCGCCCTTTCCGGACCACGTCGACCTGGCGGACACCCGCGAGCCCTCGTCCCCGCTGGACGCCATCGGTCTGGCGGTGGTCAACGACCCCACGGTCCTTCGCAGTCCTTCACCGAATCCCAAAAACGCTGACGCTCCGTCACATTCCCGTTCCTCAAGCCATGTTCGGCAGAACGGCAACAGCAACGGCGGCAGCCAGGCGAGGGTCGGCAGACGGTAGACCCGTCCCTCACCTCCTGAACCATCCCGCGCTCCCATCCGTCGTGCCACCGGCGGCGACACCAGATCGTCGCGACCCTCACGCGCAATCCCGACGGAGAGGCACGCCCCGTGCGCAGACGCACATCACTCCTCCTCGCCCTGCTCCTGGTCATCGTCGGAGTCTCCGGCACCGCCGTGGCCATCCAGACCCACCGCTCCAGCAGCACGAACATCGACGGAACGCCGGCCGCCGACGTAGGCACCGCCGACCACACCATCACCCTGCGGAACAACACCGACAGCCGCATCTGGGTGGGCAGCGAGGTCAACGCCGACGGTTCGGCCGCGTTCACCGGGCTGCCGACACTGGACCCGGGCCAGTCCGCCACGATCACCGTCCCCGAGCACGAGGGCGCCGGGCACTGGCGCGGCACCTTCTTCGCCCGGCAGGGGTGCAGCGGCGAGGACGGCAGCACGTTCCACTGCGCAGTCGGCGACTGCGGACCGTACGTCGACCACTGCAGCCTCGGCCAACAACCCACCGGACTGGCCGAGTTCAACTTCGACCCGGCCGACTCCGCGGCCCCCTGGTACGACGTCAGCTACGTCGACGCCGTCGCCGCGCCCGTCACCATCACGCCGAACGACGTGACGCCGCCCGCGAGCGGTGAGTGCGCGGTCGCCGGCTGTGCCGAGGATCTGCTGTCCGCCTGCCCGGCCGACAACCTGACCAAGGACTCGGCCGGCAACCCGCTGGTGTGCACCAACCCGAACCGGGACGCGAAGACCCCGTACAGCGACATGATCAACCAGAAGTGCCCCACGGCGTACGCCTGGTCCAAGCAGGACGCCGAACCGGGCAACAAGGTCATGTACCAGTGCACCAAGTGCAGCGGCCTGACCGTCGCCTTCGGAACCGGCACCACCGCCCCGGCCGACCCCGTCAACGTTGCCCAACCCGTCCCTACCGCCAACCCCGTCACCACCGCCGCCCCGACCCGCAAGGGCGTCAGCCTCAACCCCGTCGACGGCGCCTCCCAGGCACTGGCCGAGTCCGGCGCGTCCTGGTACTTCAACTGGGCCTCCTCCACCGGCGCGGTCACCAAGCCGGACGGAGTCGACTACGTGCCGATGATCTGGGGTCCCGGCTCCGTCACCGACGCCGAACTGGGCGCGGCCGTCCAGAACGGCAGCAAGGAACTCCTCGGCTTCAACGAGCCCGACAACACAGGGCAGTCCGACATGACGACCGAACAAGCACTGGACCTGTGGCCCCGGTTGGAGTCCACCGGGCTGCGGCTGGGCGCGCCCGCGGTGTCCGCCGGCGCCGCCGACGACGGCGGCTGGCTGGACCGCTTCATGAAGGGCGCCGCCGACCGGAACCTGCGCGTCGACTTCATCCCCGTGCACTGGTACGGCTCCGACTTCGGCCCCGACGCCGCCAACCAGCTGCGCGGCTATCTGCAGGCCGTCTGGGACCGCTACCACAAGCCGATCTGGCTGACCGAGTACGGCCTCATCGACTTCCCCGCGCCCACCCCCGACGTCCCCCAGCCCGCCCCCCGCTATCCCAGCGAGCAGGAACAGACCGCCTTCATCACGTCGTCGACGCAGATGCTGGACAGCCTGAGCTTCGTGGAGCGCTACGCGTGGTTCACGCTCTCCACGCAGACCAGCCCGACCGGCCTCTACGACGGGACGACCGCCAACGCCAGCGGCCGTGTCTACCACGACGCGAGCTGACCCCGGGGTTGAACCGTCCTCATCTCCCGCCCGTTGTACGGGTGCAGCCTGGCCGTGCACCCGTCCCCCCGGGGGCACGGCCAGGCGGTGATCGACCGGAGGCCCTGTCAGGCGGCCCGCTCCGGCACGGCCCGCCGCACGCCGGAGCGCGGCGGACCGTCCTCCAGCCGGACGAGGCGCTCGCGGATCTTCGCGGCGTCCCGGTGGTCGAACTCCACGAAGATCGCCAGTGCCTCGCGCCAGCTGTCACGGGCGGACTCCGGTTCGCCGGCGGCCAGTTGGGCGTCACCGAGGTTGCCCAGGGTGTGGCCCTCTCCCCACCGGTTGCCGATGTCCCGGTGTGTCCTGAGTGCCTGGTGGTAGTACTCGACGGCGTCGTCGTAGCGGTGGAGCCGGCGTTGGGCCGTGCCCAGGATGTCGAGGGTGACCCCTTCGACCCAGCGGTTGCCGTTGGCCCGCAGGAGGTCCAGCGCCTGCTCCAGGCAGCCGACGGCCTCGTCGAACCGGCCGAGCCGCTGGTAGACGTCGCCCAGGTTGCACAGGGAGATCCCCTCGCCCCAGGCGCTGCCGATGACCTGCTCGATCGCCAGCCCCCGGCGGATGTACTCGACGGCCTTGCCCAGCCGGCCGGCCTCCAGATAGGTGTCGCCCAGGTTGGTCACGGCCGACCCTCTGGCGTCGGCGTCCCCGAGCTCCCGGTAGGCGACCATCGCCAGGCGGAACTGCTCGGCGGCCTCGATGAGCCGGCCGGAGCCGCGCAGCGCGGCGGCCAGGTCCGCGAGGCCCTGCGCCTCGCCCCAGCGGTCCTTGGCCGCGCGCGCGGCGGTCAGGCCCACCTGCGCGGTGTCCACCCAGTCGTGCGTGTGGCTGCGGAGGTAGAAGAACCCCCACAGGACGGCGGGCAGCCGCCAGGCGACACCCGGCCGGCCGGACCCGGCCGCCTGGTGCACGGCGGTGACCAGGTTGGCCCGTTCGGTCTCGCACCAGTCCAGGGCCTGGTCGTGCGTCGTGAACTCCAGGGGCCGGCACAGGGCCGGCAGTGGTTCGAGCGGGATCCGGCGACGCTGCGGGGTGATGTGCGGATAGGCCGCGTCGGCGGTGTGCAGATACCAGGCGAGCAGCCGCTCCACGGCCCGCTCCCGCTCCTGCGGTGTCTCCTCGGCGCGCACGCGTTCGGCGGCGTAGACGCGGAGCAGGTCGTGCAGGGTGTAGCGGCCCGGGAAGTGTTCGGTGAGCAGGTGGGCCCGGGTGAGCTCGACGAGCAGACCGCGGGTCTCCCGCACGGGGAGCCCGGCGAGGGCGGCCGCGGCGGGCGCGGAGATGTCGGGTCCGGAGTGCAGGCCCAGCAGATGGAACACGCGCGCGGCCGGAGCGGACACGGCCTGGTACGACCAGGAGAAGACGGCCCGTACGTCGGTGGTGATGTCGTCGCCGGAGGCGAAGGCGTCGAGGCTGCCGTGGCTGTCGCGCAGTTCCTCGGCGATGGCGCTCAGCGGGAAGCCGGGGTGGGCGACGGCATGGGCGGCGACGATGGCCAGCGCCAGCGGCAGCCGGGCGCACCTCGTGATGATCTCGTCCGCCGCCTCCGGTTCCGCCGCCGGCCGCTCGGTGCCGAGACGACGCGCGAGGAGACCGTGCGCCTCGGCGGGCGTCAGCTGGTCGAGGGTCAGCGGATGCGCCCCTTCGCCGGCGACCAGGCCGGTGAGCTGGTTGCGGCTGGTGACGATGACCAGGCAGCCGGGGGAGCCGGGCAGCAGCGGGCGGGCCTGGTCGGTGTCACGGGCGTTGTCGAGGAGGACCAGCATCCGCCGCTGGGCGAGCATGCTGCGGTACAGCGCCGTCTGGGCGTCGAGGCCGGAGGGAATCCGCATCGGGGGGACGCCGAGCGCGCCGAGGAAGGCGCGGATGGCCTCGTCCGGTGTCACCAGCGAGCCGGTCGGATCGAAGCCGCGCAGATTGACGTAGAGCTGTCCGTCGGGGAAGCGGTCGGCGACCTCGTGCGCCCAGTGCACGGCCAGGGTGGTCTTGCCGATGCCGGCCATCCCGCCGATCGCGGTGATCACCACCGTGCCCGGGGCACCGCCCTGCTCGGGCAACAGGGCCCGGGCCCGGTCGAGTTCGGCGCACCGGCCGACGAACGTCGGCAGATCGGCGGGCAGTTGTGCGGGGCGGGCCGCGTGTACGACGGCCGGGGGCACCGGGGGGACCGGCTCCGCCGGCGGAGGTGTCGGCCCGGGCGGGCCGGGGTCCAGGGTCGTGTCGGCCGCCAGGATGCGGTCGTGCAGGTCCCGCAGTGCCGTACCGGGTTCGATGCCCAGTTCGGCCACCAGGGTGCTCCGCGTGCCGCGGTAGGCGGCCAGTGCCTCGGCCTGTCTCCCGGACCGGTAGAGCGCCAGCATGAGCAGCCGGCACAGCTGCTCCCGCAGCGGGTGTCTGGCGGTCAACGAGACCAGTTCGGCGATCACCTCGCTGTGGCGGCCGCGTTCGACCTCGATGTCCAGCCAGGTCTCCAGCGTGGCCAGCCGTTCCTCGTCCAGCCGGGAGCCCTCGGACTCGGCCAGCGGGCCGGGGAGGCCTCCCAGTGCGGCCCCCTGCCACCCGTCGAGTGCCACGCGCAGCAGTTCCGCGGCGGCGGCCGACCGCCCGGCGGCGCGCAGCTTCTTCGCCTCCGTGACGCGCTGCTCGAACACGGCGAGGTCCAGGGCGTCCGTCGGCAGGTGGACCAGGTATCCGTCTCCGACCGACACGAGCACCCGTGGCCGGTCGGCCGTCTCCCGATCCGGTTCCAGGACCTTGCGGAGGCGCGACACATAGGTCCGCAGGACGGACACGGCGGCCTGCGGCTGTTCCTCGCCCCAGACCGCGTCGAGGAGTTCGGCGAGCGCGACAGCGTGTCC
Organism: Streptomyces sp. NBC_00986; assembly: GCF_045162565.1. Taxonomy (NCBI): domain Bacteria; kingdom Bacillati; phylum Actinomycetota; class Actinomycetes; order Kitasatosporales; family Streptomycetaceae; genus Streptomyces; species Streptomyces sp. NBC_00986. The sequence continues at coordinate 4,605,989 of NZ_CP108733.1, read as the reverse complement.
CCGCCGCAACAGGAGCGCGGCCAGGACCGACCGCTGCTGTGGCGAACCGAGGTCGAGTTCCTGCTCACCGCGCCATGCACGGACCGGCCCCAGCACGGCGAAACGCAGAGAGTCTTCGTAGCCGTTCACGCCCCGGACTGTACTCAACACCCTTACGCCACAAGGCACCTGACGGAGTGTGGGGATTTCTGTTCGATCGATGCGGGCCCGTGACCGAGGAATTGAACCGTTCCCGTACGGCACCCGTTGCGCTGTCCGGGGACCGTCACGCCGTTCCCGACCGGTGCCATGTCGGCCGGGAGACGTCAGAAGAGAGGAAGCGCCATGAGCCGGGGTGAAGAGACGGACGAGCCGATCGCGGGGGACGACCACGCCGTGTCCGGTGAGCCGGTGGATCTCAGCAAACCGGAATCCGCCGGGGAGCCGTCCGGGCCGGCGACACGCCACGCGGTGGTCATCTCCGGAGACGGCTCGGCCGCCATCGACGGCGAACCCGTACTCCTGGGGGACGGAGAGGCGGTCGACGCCGCGATCCTCGACAGACTGCACGGATACGCCCGTGACCGGAACACCACCGTGACGGCGACCATCTCCGATCCCGCCGCGGGATACGTGGCGTTCGTCGAGGTCGCTCCCGACGGTTCGAGCACCCTCCTGGAGCAGGAGGGGCAGCTGCCGGAGCCGGCCGAGACACCGGAACCCGTACCCGTCCGGCCGCCACTGGGATCCGTCGAGCCCGCTGAAGACGCGGTGCGCCCGGAGCCGTATGGACCCGTAGTGGGTACCGGCCCAGCCGGGGACGACGACGATCTCGACGACCCGGACGACCGTGCCGACGACCTCGCCCTCGACCACGGTGACGACGAACTCGACGACGATGATGACGCCCGCAATGACGGTGACGACGACGGCTTCGACGTCGAGGCGTACACGCTGGAACAGGAGAGGCAGCGCCGGCTCGCGGGGCCGCCTCCGCCTCCGTCCTCGCCCACCGTCCGCCCGGTCTCGAAGGTCGCCCCGGGGAACGGACGGCGCCAGTCGGACGACGAGTACGCGTCGCCCGGTCTGCTCCACAAGCCCCTGGTCGTCGGGCCGGTGGCCATCGGCGTGGCCGCTCTCGTCATCGTTCCGCTGGTGATCCTGGGCAGCGGCTCGCCGGACGACGGGGGGCGTCAGAAGCAGACCGCGCGTTCGGGTGCCGAGACGAGCAGGTCTCCGCAGGCCGGGGAGACGGCGCCGACCGGCTCCTCGACCGCGAGCACACCGCTCCCGCTGCCCAGCGCGACAACCGGCTCACCGTCGGCCAGGCCGAAGACCTCGAAGGGCGCGAAGGCCCCTAAGAGCGGGGGAGGCACGGGAAGCGGCACGGGAGGAGTGGCGGGCGTCACCGTCACCGTGACCGCGAAGCCACCGCGGGCCACCGTGACCGCGAAGCCCGCGCAGGACACCGCCGCCACCGCGGTGAACCGGCTCCACCGGAGCGACCCGTCCGGGCGGCACATCTGCTACCGCGCGTACCTCACCGGACAGGGCTGGCAGAAGCCCGTCTGCGACGGCACGCTCGCCGGAACGACGAGCGGGACCCATCCGATCCAGGCCCTCAACATCGCGGAGTACGGCGGCGCCGGCTCGGCCGCCAACGCCTTCGTGCACAACCCCGCGTCGACCAACGGCCAGGGCAAGTGGGAACCGCAGTGGACGGCCGTCATCGGCGACGGCAAGAACAACTACGTCGGCAGCACGAAGGCGGGCGCCCCCTACATGACGGGCTTCGCCATCAACATCGGCAGCGGGCAGGTCTGCCGGTCCGCCATCGTCCACGGCTACGACTGGGGCAGTTCGGACTGCACCCAGCCGCGCCCCGGCTACATCTTCGGCGGCACCCTGGAGAACACCCGCTGGCTCGAGGCCGTCAAGCTCTGGATATGAGCGGTCGAAGCACCACCGCGTGAGCTACGGCCATGGGGCGCGGGGCACCGGGCAAGCGCTCCGCGCCCCAGGGCCGACCGCTCTCAGAACCCCCGCCGAGCCCCGCCGTCCGCCGACACCATCACCCCGGTGACGTAGGAGGCCGCCGGTGACAGCACGAAGGCGCCCACGCGGCCGAACTCCTCCGGTGTCCCGTACCGCCCCAGCGGAATCGCCGCCTCGTTGGCGGCTCGCCTGGCGTCGGGGTCGGGGGCGAGACCGTCCAGTTCGCGCATGCGGTCCGTGGCGATCCGGCCCGGGAGGACGCCGACGACGCGGATACCGCGGGGACCCAACTCGTCGGCCAGGGACTTGGCGAAGCCGGCCAGACCGGGGCGCAGGCCGTTGGAGACGGCCATCCCGGGTGCCGGTTCGTGGGCCGTGCCGGACAGGACGAAGCCGATCACACCCCCGACTCCCAACTCCGCGGCAGCCGCCCGGGCCAGCCTTACCGCGCCCAGGAACACCGACTCGAAGGCCGCCTGCCACTGTTCGTCGGTGGTGGCCGCGACATCGCCCGCCGGCGGGCCGCCGACGCTGACGAGGACGCCGTCGAAGCCGCCGTGCAACTCCCTTGCCGTGGCGATCAGTTGGCGCGGCCCCCGCGGGTCGGAGTTGTCCACGGCCACTCCGGCCGCGTTCGGGCCCAGCTCGGCCGCCGCCTCCGCCGCGCGCTTCTCGTCGCGGCCGGTGACGATCACTTTCGCGCCGTCGGCGACCAGTTCGCGGGCGACGGCGTAGCCCAGCCCGCGGGTGCCGCCGGTGACGACGTACACCCTGTTCTTCAGTCCGAGATCCATGAGTCCGGTTCCTTTCTAGCGGCCCAGAGCCGTGGTGACGACCGCGTCCACCTGTGCCGCGAGCTTCATGTCGTCCTCCTCCGTCCACGCCCAGGTGACGTGTCCGTCGGGGCGGACCAGGGCGGCGCGTACGTCCGCCCACGTGGGCCGCGTCCCGTCCGGCGTACCGGTGTGCACAGCGATCCGCTCCTGGGCGCGGTCCGCCAGCGCGCCCTCCGCCGTCAGGTCGAGCAGGACGTACGAGTCCGCCCGCAGCGCGCCGAACAGCGTGCCGTCCGTGTCGGTGAGGGGCAGGTCGGGGGCGCGGGTGCCGGTCACCGGGTGGGCCGTCGGGTCGGCGCTCGGGTAGGCGACGTCGAGCGCGGTCAGGCGGCCGGCCAGGACGTCGCTGAACTCCCGTGACCCGGGGACCATCCGGCTCAGCAGGTCACGCAGGGCCATCCCCTCGGGCGTGAAGGCGTGGAACAGGTAGGTCTGTGCGCGGCTGTGCTCCATCAGCTGCTCGCCGACCGGGTAGCGGTCGGAGTGGTAGCTGTCGAGGAGCCCGTCCGAGGCCCAGCCGTCGATCGTCGCGGCCAGCTTCCAGCCGAGGTTGAAGGCGTCCTGGAAACCGACGTTCATGCCGACACCGCCGGTGGGGTAGTGCTGGTGCGCGGCGTCGCCCGCCAGCACGACGCGGCCCCGCCGGTAGTGGGAGGCGAGGCGGGTGGCGTTGCCGTAGCGGGAGAGCCAGGACGGGTCGCGCATGCCGAAGTCCTCGCCGGCGATGTCGATGACCTTCTGCCGCAGTTCGTCCATGGTGAAGTCGCCGGGCCACTCGGTGGTCGCGCTGTCGGGGCTGGTGCCCGCGATGCGCCAGCGGTTGTCGGGCAACGGCACGATCATCAGGCCGCCGCGCTCGGTGAAGCGGTTGAAGCCGGGCGCCGGCGGGTTGTCGAAGAGGACGTCACCGAGCCAGCCGAGATAGCGCGAGTCCGTGCCGGGGAACTCGATCCCGGCGACGTCGCGCACGGTGCTCCGCGTCCCGTCGCAGCCCGCGATGTACTCCGTCTCGATCTCGTACGGCCCCTGGGGCCCCTCGACCCGGACGGTCACCGAGTCCGCGTGCTCGGTGAAGCCGGTGACGCGGTGCCCGCGCCGGATCGTGGCCCCGAGCCCGCGGGCGTACTCCTCGAAGAGCGCCTCCGTGCGGGCCTGGGGGATGAAGAGGGTGTACGGGTACGGGGTGTCCATGACGGAGAAGTCGAGCCGGTTGGACAGGTTGGCGAAGTGCCCGGTGGAGATCTTCAGGCTCTCGTCGAGGAAGCGCTGGTGGATACCGCGCGAGGCCAGCACCTCGACACCGCGCGGGTGGACGGTGAGCGCCTTGGAGCGGTTGTCGATCTCCGTGCGGAGTTCCAGGACGGTGACGGAGATGTCGTTCAGCCGGAGTTCGGCCGCGAGCCAGAGGCCGACGGGGCCGCCGCCGGAGATGACGACCTGCGCGGTTTCCACCCGCGATGTCCCTGCCTGCTCTGCTTCCACCTGCTGTGCACCCATGAGATCACTCATTTCTTGGTCGCTGACCTAGAGTCTTCGGGTGAAGTAAACTAGGTCAGTGACCAACAAGCAACAGAGTGACCGACTGGATCCGGCCACGGTGATCCGCGCAGGCCTGGAACTCCTGGACGAGAAGGGCCTGGACGCGGTGTCCACGCGCGCGGTCGCCGACCGGCTCGGCGTGCGGATCAACACCGTGCAGTGGCATGTGAAGACCAAGGCCCGCATGTTGGAGCTGATGGCGGACGCCGTACTTGGCGAGATTCCGCTCACCGACCTGCCGGAAGTCCCCGCCGAACGGGCCCGCGAACTGGCCCGCAGGTTCCGCCGCGCCCTGCTGTCCCACCGCGACGGCGCGGCACTCGTCGTCGGCACCTACGCCGCCGAGCCCATGACCCTGTCCTTCGCGGAGGCTCTGGTCGAGGCGCTGCTCGCCTGCGGCCTCGGTGACCGTGAGGCCGCGTGGACCTCGTGGGCCGTCGTCTACTTCGCGCTGGGGCTCACGCAGGAGGAACAGGCCGTGGACCACCGGCCGTTGGGCGACATCCTGGCGCGCGCGATCTCCGAGACGACCCATCCCGCGCTGCACCGGGTGGCCGGTCATCTCGCGCCGGCGTCGTTCGAGGAACGGTTCGAGTTCGGGGTGGCGGCGCTGCTCGCCGGGCGGCGGTGAGGGGGAGGGCCTCCGGGCTCGGGTGCGGGACCGTCGTGTGTTCAGCGGAGGGACTTCAACGCGCTCTCGGCACCGGCCAGAACCGTGCGGGCCTGGTGTTCCACCTGATGGCGGACCGGTACCCAGCGCACCCGTAGGGCTTCTTCGGCGTCCGCGCACCATGCGCTGAAGAGTTCGTCGAGTTCGCGGTACAGCGCCGGGGCCGCCTTGTCGCCCGACGCCTTCAGCAGTCGTAGCAACAGGCCTGCCGCGTGGACGGGTTGGCGGCGGGCGACGATGTTCAGGGCCGCGACCTGGGCCGTCGTCAGACGCCGCGGGTCGTCGTCGGCCGACGCGGCGGCGGCCTGGCGGGCCAGCGGTTCCCGGGAGTCGGCGATCATGTCGTAGAGGTCGTCGGCCATCCACTCCACCACCCGTCTGAGCGGGTCGTGTCGGGGCGGAGGCGGAAAGGTGCGTGCCCTCTCGAGTACGGCGGTCACCTGGCGGCCGCCGTCGAGGACCAGGGCGGCCAGCTCGCGGAAGGCGTGTCCGGCGTCCGGGTGCGGAGCCAGGTCCTCGGCCAAGTCGCTTGCCCACATGGGGACTTCGGCGATCGCCGTGACTCCGCCGTACCGCAGGGGCGCACACCAGGTGGACGCGCCGATGCTCTCCGAACCGGCCGCCAGGCGTGCGGTGTTGTCCGGCGAGGGCGGCACGTAGACCGCGGGGCTGGGGTTCTCCCAGTACAGGGTGTCGTACGTGCCGTGCTGGAGGGGGATGCCGAGTTCCGCGGCGGATGTGCGGAAGGGCACGGCCGGCTCGGGGAGGTCGCGGGTCAACTGGACCCAGCTGCCGCCCACATCGGTGCTGTGCAGCGAGCACTGGAGGAACGGCCGCAGGGCGGCGATCGTCTCGAACAGCGCCTCGCTCTCCGGGAGTCGGCGCGCGACGATCGGGGCCCACTCCGGTTGCTCGGCGGCGATCGGGCGGCAGGTGGTGCGGTAGCGGCTTCGCAGGGTGGGGGTGGCTGTGGCTTCTTCGGCCCCCGGCCTCGCTCACGGCCGCGCCGTCCGGGTCGAGGCACAGGACGATGTCCCAGGTGACGAGGGCGGGGTCGGTCGCCGCGAACAGCCGCTCTCCGCGCGCCACTTGCGGTCCGGCGACCGCCAGGACGTGGCGCGGGACCTCCCGATCCGCGCAGTCGGCAGGTATCGGCGGGATACCGGGAGGCCAACTGCTTTGCGGACTACGTGACTTCGGCGACGGTGGGACGGCGGTCCGTATGATCGGGGAATTCTTCGAAACATTCGGGCGAAAACATTCGACGGTCCGATCTTGATTCCTGGCGATCCATGAAAGACCTCCTGCCGTGAATCGTTCAATTGCGCTTATGAGCTGGTGAATTAGGTAAAGCGTCATGCGTCAGTGAGTGTCGAATCTTTCGTATTCGATACCGAAACTATTGACAGTTGACAGGGGCAGGCCAACACTGACGCGCCATGGACAACACACCCGCACGCACGACGAACCGCTTCAGGCTGTTGGTCAGCGGCGCCTGCGCCCTGCTGCTGGCACTCCTGGCGGCGATGACCCTGCCCGGCACCGCCCGTGCCGACACGGTCGTCACCACGAACCAGACCGGCACCAACAACGGCTACTACTACTCGTTCTGGACCGACACGCAGGGTTCGGTCTCCATGAACCTCGGCTCCGGCGGCAACTACAGCACCACGTGGAGCAACACCGGCAACTTCGTCGCCGGCAAGGGCTGGAGCACCGGCGGCCGCCGCAGCGTGACGTACTCGGGAACCTTCAACCCGTCGGGCAACGGCTACCTGTCGCTCTACGGCTGGACCTCGAACCCGCTCGTCGAGTACTACATCGTCGACAACTGGGGCACCTACCGGCCCACGGGCACGTACATGGGCACCGTCACGAGCGACGGCGGCACGTACGACATCTACAAGACCACGCGCTACAACGCCCCTTCGGTGGAGGGCACGAAGACCTTCGACCAGTACTGGAGCGTCCGCCAGACGAAGCGCACCGGCGGCACCATCACCACCGGCAACCACTTCGACGCCTGGGCCCGCGCGGGCATGCCGCTGGGCAGTTTCAGCTACTACATGATCCTCGCGACCGAGGGCTATCAGAGCAGCGGGAACTCCAACATCACGGTGGGCGGGACGAGTTCGGGCGGTGGCAGCAGCGGCTGCGCGGCGACCCTGTCCGCCGGTACGCAGTGGAGCGACCGCTACAACCTCAACGTCTCGGTCTCCGGCTCCAGCAACTGGACCGTGACGATGAACGTCCCGTCGCCCGCGAAGGTCCTCTCCACCTGGAACATCGCGGCCACCTACCCGAGTTCACAGGTGCTGACCGCCAAACCCAACGGCAGCGGCAACAGTTGGGGCGCGACCATCCAGGCGAACGGCAACTGGACCTGGCCCACGGTCTCCTGCACGGCGAGCTGACCGCACCCCAACTCCCAAGGCTGGAGGACCACTTCACATGGCATCCGCACCGAACCACGTCTCGTTACGTTCCCTGCGCCCCCTGGTCGCCGGGCCGGCCGTCATCGCCCTGGCCGTCGCGGGCACCCTCGCCGTCGGCGTCAACACCCCTGCGCAGGCCGCCACTTGTGGCGGCTACGTCGGGCTCACCTTCGACGACGGCCCGTCCGGCAACACACCCACCCTGCTCAACGCCCTGAAGCAGAACGGTCTCCGGGCCACGACGTTCAACGAGGGCCAGTACGCGGCCGCGTACCCGGCGCAGGTCAGGGCGGAGATCGCCGCCGGCATGTGGGTCGGCAACCACAGCTACACCCACCCGCACCTCACCCAGCAGACCCAGGCGACGGTCGACTCGGAGATCTCCCGGACCCAGCAGGCCGTCGCGGCCGCGGGTGGCGGCACCCCCAGGCTCTTCCGCCCGCCGTACGGCGAGACCAACGCGACGGTGAAGGCCGTAGAGGCCAAGTACGGTCTGAAAGAGATCATTTGGGACATCGACTCCCAGGACTGGAACGGCGCGAGCACCGACGCGATCGTCGCGGCGGCCGCCCGGCTCACCAACGGCCAGATCATCCTCATGCACGACTGGCCCGCCAACACGGTCGCGGCGATCCCGCGCATCGCGCAGGGGCTGGCCGCCCGCAGTCTGTGCGCCGGGATGATCTCGCCGCAGACAGGTCGCGCCGTCGCTCCTGGATAGGGCCGCAGCGGCGTCGGCGAGTCCCCCCGAAAACACCGTCCACGCGGCGCGGCGGCCTTCGCTGTCGCGCCGCGTGTACCACCCGCCGCACGCCCCTGACCAGCACGTCGGCCGCCGCTTTCAGGTTGTGTTCAGGCTCGGCGGGGCCTCGGGCAACTCATGCACAGGAAGCCCCAAAACTCTGGCAAAGGGGTCTGGGGCAACCCTCGGACAGCGTGCCATGGTGCCTGCCATGACGACTGATCACCTCACTCACGACCGGCCCTCGCGCCGCATCCGGCACGCGGCGAGCAAGGTGCCGGAGGTGACCGTCTACTTCTGGATCATCAAGGTGCTGACGACGGGCATGGGGGAGACGGCCTCCGACTTCCTGGCCCACGCGTTCGGCCCGATCCCCGCCGTCGGCCTCGGCGGCATCGCCCTGGTGGCCGCCCTGGCGGCGCAGTTCGCCGTGCGGCGGTACGTGGCCTGGGTCTACTGGACGGCGATCGTCATGGTCAGCGTGTTCGGCACGATGGCCGCCGATGTCCTGCACGTCGGCCTCGGCGTGCCGTACGCGCTCTCGACACCGTTCTTCATGGTGGTCCTGGCCGCCGTCTTCGCCCTCTGGTACCGCGGCGAGGGCACCCTGTCGATCCACAGCATCCACACCCGGCGCCGCGAGGCCTTCTACTGGGCCGCCGTGCTCGCCACCTTCGCACTGGGCACGGCCTGCGGGGATCTCACCGCCACGATCGGCCTCGGCTACCTGGGCTCCGCCGTCCTCTACGGCGCCGCGATCGCGGTTCCGGCACTCGCGCACCGGTGGGGCAGGCTGAACGCGGTGGCCGCGTTCTGGGCGGCGTACGTCCTCACCCGCCCGCTGGGCGCGTCCGTCGCCGACTGGATGGCCGTCGGCCACCAACGGGGCGGTCTCGCCTGGGGACTCGGTCCGGTCACCCTGTCCTGGACGGTGGCCATCCTCGGCTTCGTCGGCTACCTCGCCGTCTCCCGCAAGGACATCCGGCACGACGCCGTGGCGTGAGCGCGGGGCACGGTCATCCGGCGGGCAGAACGACCACGAACCGCGCGCCGGGGGCGTGCCCGGCGTCGTACGTCACCTCGCCGCCGGCGGAGCGGGCCAGACGGCGCGCCAGCGGCAGTCCGAGGCCCGCGCCTCCGTGGCCGTCGCCGGGATCCGCGCGACGGCCGGGCTCGAAGAGCCGTCCGGCGAACGGGGGCGGTACGCCGGGGCCGTCGTCCACGATGTCGACGCGTACGCCGTCCGGTGCGCCGTACGCGCGGACGGTGACGACGGATGCGGCGTAGCGGCAGGCGTTGCCGAGCAGCGGGCTGACGATGCGTTCGAGGAGGGCGGGCGGTACTCCGGCGACGAGGTGCGGCCCCGCCACGGTGATCGTCAAGTGCCTTGAGGCGTACGGGACTTCGGCCAGGCCGCGCAGTACGGGCAGGACCTCGGCCGTGCCCGGCGCGGTGAGGGTGCCGTCGCGGGCGTCGTCCAGGAGGGTGTCGCAGATGCTGCGCATCGACTCGGCGGCGTCCGCGATGACCTGGTGGGTGGCACGGGTCTGATCGGCCGTGCGGGGGTGGGCCCGCCACCAGTCGAGTTCGGCGATGATCCGGCTCAACGGGGTGCGCAGCTCGTGCGAGAGCTCGCCGGTGAGCTGACGTTCGTAGCGGAGAAGAGTGCGGATGCGGTCCAGCAGGGCGTCCAACGACCCGCCGAGACGGGCGAGTTCGGCCGGATGCCGCATGCTGTCGAACCGTTCCTCGGAGGCGGTCGCGCTCCACTGGGTGGCCTGGTCGGTCATCGTGCGGACGGGGCGCAGCGCGCGGCCGACGGCCAGCCGGGTCAGGGCGTAGGTGCAGGCGAGCATGACGACGTCCAGCGCGAGCGATCCCAGGAGCAGGGTGTCGGCCGAGCTCCGGTAGGGGGAGAGGTCCAGCGCGGTGACCACCGTGGCCCGGCCGCCCGCTCCGGGTACCGGGCGGGAGCACAGGCGGAGCGGGTGGTGGACCGTGGTGGTCACGCACCGCCGTCCGCCCCGCACGGCGAGCGCGTCGGCGACGCGGGTCAACTGGCCTGCGGCCGGCGGCTGTTCGAGCAGGCGCCGGCCGGAGTAGATCCACACGTTCGCGTCGAGGAGGTCGTCGTGGGACGTCTCCAGCACCCGCACCGTCGACCCGCTGGTGTCGACCGTCGTCGCGACGGCGGCGGCCCGGGTGCGCAGCTCATCGTCCGCCTGATGCCGAAGCCTGTGCCCGGCCACGGAGTTGAACACCACGGTGAGCACCAGCATCAGCAACGCTGCCGTGAACAACGCCACGAGGGAGAGCCGACCGCGCAGCGTGCGGGGCGGCAGCCGCCGGAGAACAGCGGCGACGGCGGCCTGCGGCCGGTGCGGGGGGTTGCTCATGACGGGTGCTTGCCGGTGGTGCGGGGTGCCGGGTGGTGGTGGAGGGCGGTCGCGGGGCGCGGGGGCCGGTGCCGGGGGTTGCTCATGACGGGTGGTTGCCGATCGTCAGGTGCGTGCGGGGCGGCAGGTGGCGAAGGGCGGCGCTCATGGTGCCCGCAGCCGGTGTCGGGGACTCGCGCATGACGGCGGCGCCGATCCCGCAGCCCGCAGCCCGCAGCCCGTGATGAACCAACCCCGTTCACGACAGCCGGTGTCCGACCCCGCGGGCCGTCCCGATCGTCCTGGTGCTGCCCGCCTCGCGGAGTTTGCGGCGTAGGCGGGTCAGGTACTGGTCGAGGGTGTTGTCGTGGACCCGGGCGCCTTCGGGCCAGCCCGCGCGGATCAGTTCGCGGCGGCTGACGATGCCGCCGGAGGCCGCCATGAGCGCGGCCAGGAGCCGGAACTCGGTCGGGGTCAGGTCGACCCGGGTGTCCCGCATGTCGACCGTGTGCCGGACGGCGTCCAGCACCAGGTCTCCCGCCGTGGCGGCGGGCGCCGGCGCCGCCCGCTTGAGCGCCGCCCGCAGCCGGGCCGCGAGTTCCGCGAGATGGAACGGCTTGGGAAGGTAGTCGTCGCCCCCGGCCGAGAACGCGGAGAGCCGGTCGGGCAGCCGGTGATGCGCGCTGAGGAAGATGACCGGCGAGAGGAACCCGTTCGCCCGCATCGCCTGGCACACGTCCCGCCCGTCGGCGTCGGGCAGCCCGATGTCGAGTACGGCGGCGGAGACATCGGCGGTGGCCAGGCGCAGGGCGGTGGCGCCGTCCGGCGCGGGGACGGTGTCGTAGTCCTCGTCGCGCAGCCCGCGCATCAGCACGTCCCGCAGGGCGTGATCGTCCTCGACGACCAGGATCGTCCGGCGCATGGTCCTCCCTGACTACAATCCTGTAGACGGTCTACGGAACTGTAGACGATGCTGGGGCGCGAGTGCGCCGCGCGGCAGTCAGGATGCGTTCAGGTGCCCGATGGCACGGTCGGGCCCCATGACATACGAGACATCCGAGACCTCTACGACCGGCACGACCGGCGTCGCACATCCGCCGCGCTGGAACAAGGTGCCCGAGGTCACCGCCTACTTCTGGATCATCAAGGTGCTGTGCACGACCGTCGGCGAGACCGCGGCCGATCTGCTGAACGAGAAGGCCGGCCTGGGCCTGACCGGTGTGTCGGTGCTGATGAGCGGGCTGCTGGCGGTGGTGCTGGTGGTCCAGTTCCGTACGACCGCCTACCGCGCCGGCGTCTACTGGCTCGCCGTGGCGCTGATCAGTGTCGTGGGAACGCTCATCAGCGACAATCTGACCGACAACATGGGCGTGCCGCTGGAGACGAGCACCGCGGTGTTCGCCGTCGCCCTCGGGATCGTGTTCGTGGTCTGGTACCGGCGCGAGCGGACGCTGTCCATCCACAGCATCGACACCACCGGCCGCGAGGCCTTCTACTGGCTCGCCGTGCTGTTCACCTTCGCCCTGGGCACCGCCGCCGGTGACCTGGTCTCCGAGCGCATGAACCTCGGCTACTGGCTGTCCGCGGTCCTGTTCGCCCTGGCCATCGGGGCGGTGGCGGTCGCCCACTTCGCCCTCGGCCTGGACGCGGTGCGCAGCTTCTGGATCGCCTACGTCCTCACCCGCCCGCTGGGTGCCTCGATCGGCGACTACCTCTCCCAGCCGGCCGGCGACGGCGGCCTCGGCTTCGGCACCGTCGTCACCAGCGCGCTGTTCCTGGCGGTCATCCTCGGCCTGGTGGTGTACCTCGCGGTGACCCGCAGGGACGTCATCGACCGCGGGGGTGTCGTGCGACGGACGGCCTGATCCGCCGGTGAGGGGGTGTTCTCACGCGGTTCCCGCCGCCAGCGCCGTCACGATCGCCGGGGTCACGGGGTGTCCCGCGAGGACATGGCGGACGGCATCGAGGGGCACGGGGCGCTCGTAGTAGTCCTCGAAGTGGGCCCGGACAGTCTCCGGGGAACGGTCGGTGAGGAGGTGGAAGAGGAAACCGGAGCCGTCCGGGCTCCCGTGACCCGCGGGGAAGTCGATGCCCGAGCCGGCGCGCCACGCGGTGTCACCGGTCTCGCGCCACAGACAGACGGTGACGCGAGTGAAGTCGAACCCTTCGTCGCGGAAGGCGGGGTCGTCCAGCAACGGGCGTAGCGCGGCGGGCACTTCGTCGACCACACCGGGCCAGACCTCCTCGTCCTCCGTCCCGTACGGACTCATCGCCGACTCGTGGTCGAAGCCGCGGATGAGCACGCCGGCCGGGGCGAAGAGGACGGAGAAGTCGTCCCCCGAGCCGTTGTCCATCAGGGCCGCCTCCTCGTCCGGGCCCCAGTCGGCGTCGAAGGCGTAAACGCAGAACTGCGGATCGTCGCCGATCGTCGAGTCCAGGACCGCCAACGCCCGCAGATGGACGCGGAGTTCGGCGGGATCGGGGAGGAGGGCGGCGGCCTCGTACACGGTGCTCATGCCCTCATGGAAGCAGCCGCCACTGACAATCCCGGCGCGCTACTCGGTGATCCCGGGCAACGAGATCCCCGCCTCGGCCAGCAACGCCCGCTCCCCATCCGTGAACGTCGGCCCGCCGAGTTGTGGTCGCAGCGGCCCGATCGCCGCCGCCGCAAGCACACTTGGCCGGAGCAGTGCCGTGCCCGGGGACTGGAGGGTCAGTACCTCCGTCATCGCGGTCGCCACGCGGTACGAGCCCGTGGCCGTATGCGAGAGTCGGCTGACATAGCGCTGGAGGAGGCGGTCGAGGGTGCCCGCGCTCCGGCCCTTCGTCGTTTCGTAGTGGATGTCCTGGCCCACGGCGAGACTCCAAGCGAGTTCGACAGGTCTCGCGATGGCCCGTTGCGCCTTGCGGGAGAGGCCGTCGGTGAGGCCGAGGGACGTCAGTCGGGCGCGGAGCGCCACCGCGCCGAGGGCCGCCACCGACATGCCGTGGCCGTAGATCGGGTTGAACGCGGCGACCGAGTCACCCAGGGCGACCAGGCCTTCGGGCCAGGACTTCAGACGTTCGTAGTAGTAACGGCGGTTGACCGTGCTGTGGGTCAGGGCGACGTCGGTGAGGGGCTCGGCGTGGGACAGGAGGTCGGCGACGACGGGGTGGCGCAGGGTGCGGGCGTACGGCTCGAACTCGGCCGCCTCGCGGGTGGGTTGGGCGCCCGGGGTGCCGATCAGGCTGACGTGCCAGCGGCCGTCCTCGATCGGGAGGATGCCGCCCGTGCGGCCGGGTTCGCCCGATCGCGGGTCTGCCTGGAGGTTGATCACGGGCCAGTTGAGGGTGGACACCGGGGCGCGGTAGATACGGCTGGCGTACGCGATGCCGGAGTCGATGCGGTCCTCGGCCGGGCCAGGGACGCCCAACTCGCCCAGCCACTGCGGAGTTCGGGACGCTCGTCCGGAGGCGTCGATCACCAGGTCCGCGGTCAGGTCGCTCCCGGTGCCGTCGGCCGCGCGCAGCCGTACGCCGGTGACGCGGCGCGAACTCCCCAGCAGAGCCGTGACTTTGGTGTGCGGGCGCACGCGGACGCGCGGGTCCTTCAGCACCTGTCTGCGGACGACGGAGTCCGTGAGGTCGCGGCTCGCGGTGATCAGGTAGTGGCTGTCCCGCTCCCAGCGGCGGTACCAGCCCTCGGGCGAGCAGATCAGCATGTTCGTGGTCATGGGCACCCGGTTGGCGCCCGCGGACAGCAACTCCTTGAGCGTGCCCGGCAGCAGCTCCTCGATCGCGTTGGCCCCACCGGACAACAGGACGTGGAAATGGGCCGCTTGGGGAACGCCCGGACGTGCCTCGGGCCCTTCGGGCAGGCCGTGCGTCTCGATGATCTCGACGCTGTCGACGAAGTCCCTCACCGCTGCGGCGGCGAGCATGCCGGCGAGGCTGCCGCCGACGACGACGGCACGGGTGGACAACTGGGGCGTCCGGGGCGGCGATTCGCTCATGGGGGGCTGCTTTCTCCAGACGGGCACCGTTCGTGCGGGGCGGGGGTACCGGCGAACCGGATCACATCAAGAGGCCTCGCAGAATATGCCAATCGCAAGGGGACCGGAACGGGGCCGTCGGCCTCACGCGCCGTCGAGCAGCGAGGCGAGGCCCCGGTCGAGGGACGGCTCCAGTGCCTCCCGGCCCGGCTCGGTCACCCGGTAGGTGCGGCGCAGGAAGTGGTGCAGCGCGACCGTGTCGAAGCGGATCATCGCGATGCCCTCCGGCGAGTGGAACTCAACGGCCGTGTGGGCGGGGCCGTAGGGACGGATGTGCACGTTGCCCATCCCGGCCGGGGTGGCGAGCCCCTCCTCCAGGAGTGCCCGTGCGAAGGTCCACGTCACCTTCTTGCCGTCGAGCGATATCCAGGCGGGGAACAGGAGTTGGACGGCGAAGGGGTCGCCGGAGGAGTAGCGCAGGGTGACCGTGACGGCCAGCTCCTGGTCGTCGTCGGCGATCAGGCGGGCGCTGGTGGGCTGTTCCAGGGTGACGTGGCGCATGGACGGTCTCCGATTCGGGTGGGACGGCGGCCGGTTGTGCCGACTCACCCTGCTTGAGCGCGCGGAGGGGCGCTTGATTACGCCGTTGCGCAAGAAGGTTGATGTGATCTGGGTCACCTTCTGGTGGCGCTGCAACTTTAGTTGAAAGTTTCGGCATCTAGGCTTACAAATCTTCCCCGCCCCCCTTGGCAACTGGAGCGTTGCTGCCATGAACGACGGTCCCACCGCCGAGTACGCCCGGATCTACGAGGAGCAGCAGCCGCGCCTCGTCGCCTACGCCCGCTCGCTCACCCGGAACACCTGGGTCGCCGAAGACCTCGTCGCCGAGGCGCACTTCAGGGTGTGGCGCAGGCTGTCCGCCGGCCATGAGATCGACAACGTACCGGCGTACCTCATGACGACCGTGAAGCACCTCGCCACGGCCGCGGGGAGCGCCGCACGCGAGACACCGCGCGATCCGCAGGCCGACGAGCGGGCCGATGTGAACCACGCGCACGTCCACGGGGGCGACCCGGCCGAGCAGGTGTCTTCAACAGACCTGCTGGTACGGGTACTTGAGCAACTGCCCGAGCGCTGGGTGAAGGCACTGTGGCTGGCCGAGGCGGAAGGCCTCCCGCTGGCCGCGATCGGCCCCCAACTCGGCACCAAGCAGGGCGCGACGGCCGTACTGCTGCACCGCGCGCGCGAGGGCATGCGGCAGGCGTTCCTGCGCGAGCAGACCGGCGCCCCGGACGATCCCGCGTGCCAGGTCCACTGGGCCCGTATGCCCGCGTACGTGCGCGGCGGCGCCACCGAGCGGCAGTCCGAACGCCTCCTCGGCCACGTCGACGCGTGCGACGACTGCGCCGCCCGCCTCGCGGCCCTGATGCGCGCCAACGACCGCCTCCCCGCACTCGTCGCACCGGCCCTGCTGGTGTTCGTGCTCGGCGGCACGGGCAAGTTCCTGCTCGCCGCGTTCGGCGCGGGCTCCGCGGGAGCGGCCACGGCCGCGGCCGCGGCGGGTGGCCATGGTGCCGGACTGCTGCACGGCGTACGGCACGCGGCGGTCGGCGCCTCCAAGACACAGATGGCGGCCGCCGTCGGTACGGCCGTGGCGGGCGCCGTCGCGGTCGTCGTCCTCTTCGGCGGCGGCGACGCCACCGAAGTCCCGGTGGCGAAGGGCCCAGTGGCCGAAGTCCCGGTCACCCAGGCCCCGGTGGCGTCCGAGCCGCGCTCGGGGAAGCCCTCGAAGGCACCGGGCAGGAGCACGGGGTCTACGTCCCCTGCGCCGGACGGGTCCATAAGTGCCGTGCCTCCGGCCGCACTTGGCGCCACGGGGGGCGGGTCGGGCGTGACACCGGTGGGGGGTGATGGGCCGACTCCGGTTCCCACGGCTCCTGTTGAGCCGCCGCCGGTGACCACTGAACCGACTCCGGCTCCGACCCCGCCTCCGACTCCTGCTCCACCGGTGACCACGAAGCCGGAACCCGAGCCGACTCCCACGCCACCGGTGGTCACCGAACCGAAGCCGGAACCGACGCCGACGGACCCCACACCGACGGACCCCACACCGACGGACCCCACACCGACGGATCCCACACCGACGGATCCCACACCGACGGAACCGACGCCGACGGATCCCACACCGACGGAACCGACGCCGACGGAACCTACTCCCACGCCTCCGAAGAGCGACGAGCCGACGCCGGAGCCGAGTAACCCCGTGCAGGAGACCCCGGATCCCGTCACCACCCCGGAGCCCACGACCCCGTCCGAGCCCTCGACGTCACCCACGCCCGAACCGTCCAACCCGGCCGGGGACCAGCCCTGTTCAGACGGAGGCGGAGCCGGCGGCCGGGACGGGAACGGGAGCGGATCAGCCGATGGCGTAGGCGCGGTAGACGGTCTCCACTGACGTGCCGCCGGCGGAGTCGGTCACCTGGGAGCGCAGGGCGACCGCGCCGGAGGCCGGGTTGTGCACGGACGCCTTCCAGGAGGAACCGGAGCGGGTGACCGTAGCGGCCTTCCAGGTCTTGCCACCGTCCGAAGACGCCCAGACCTTCAGGGACTTGACCGTCGACTTGGTGAACTTGACGTCCGGGCCCTGGGATCCGCGGCCCGCGCTGACGGTGACCGAGGTGGTGCTGCTCGCCTTGGCCCGGTTGCGGCTGTCGAGGCCGGCGGGCAGGAAGCGGGTCATGAAGACGGGGGCGACCACCGACTTGGCCGGGTCGGCCTTGAACCGCCAGTCCAGGGTGACGCGTGAGGACAGCATGCCGGCCGGGAAGGTGATGCCCGGGCGGTAGCGGTGGGCGTCCACGGTCAGCCGGTAGGTGCCGGCCGAGTGGATGCGGGCGGCGAAGTCGGCGTCGCCGTCACCCCAGTTGGTCAGGGTCTGCTTCTTGACGGTGGCGCTCCCCTTGGACAGGACCACCGTCTCCTTCGTCGGGTCGGCGCCGCTCGTGCCCACGTCGGGGTCGCCGATCAGCGCGTCCGGGACGAAGTTCACCGACTTCTGCCAGACCGTCGGCAGATAGTGCATCGGACTCCACACGGCCCGCCCGAAGGACTGGGTGAAACTCTGCCCCGCCGCCAGCGTCCGCACCGCCGGGAAGCCGCCGCCGATGTCGTCACCGTTGCTCGCGAAGATGTCGTCGCGCGACTGCCAACTCCCGGGCGTCACATGGGTGGTGGCGCTGTAGGGCGCGTTGTCGTCACGTACCTGCGCCATCAGGTCGGTCGTGCAGTTGTCGGTCTTGGGCGTGGCCTGGAGCGCGACGTCGTGCTGGTTCGCCATCTGCGTTCCGCCGCGCACGGAGAACCGCATCGTCGCCAGCTTCGACCGCTTGAACGACCCGCCGGGCGCGGCCGGGATGCCGGTCGTGTTCTTCACCGCGACATAGCTGTCGTTCCCCGACCACTGCGCCAGGTATCCGAACTGCAGCAGCTTGGAGGAGTTGGGGATGGCGTAGAGGGACCCGGCGTAGTTCCAGCCGCCCGCGCTGAAGGCGGAGGGCATGCCGGTACCGGCGGCGCACACCTGCGCGCTGATCCGGGCCGGCTCCGTCACATCGGCCGGGGTGTCCAGCGACACCTCCACGGCCTTGCCCTTACGGGCGTCCAGCGTCACGGACTTGGCCCCCGACACCGTCACCACCTGCGCGCCGATCGTGTCGGTGCCCAGACCGTCGGTGGCGCTCTCGTAGATGTCGGTCATCGCGAGGTACCTGCCCGCCGGCAGGCTGAGCCGCTTGCCCGACTTGACGGTACGTGTCTCACCCGACGACGCGTTGACGACGGTGATCGTCGTCGCGACCTTGGCGCCGTGCCGCCCCAGCGTGGTCACGGTCAGCGAGCCCGACGCCGCCTGCGCGGACGCGGCGGGCACGAGCAACGGCCCCGCGAGCGCGGCCACTCCGACGAACGCGAGCGATGCGACCGGCGTGCGTCTTGCCCCTCGTACGGACATGCTTCCCCCTGTGGACATGGTTCCCCTCCGGGCCCCGAACCCTGAATCCCAACCCCCGAAAACGGCTCATCGTAACCGTGTCGCAGACGCGTTCGATCAGCGCCCCGCCACCAGACGACACGCCTCCGCGTACGCCCGGACCAGCGGCCGTACACCGTCCTCCCGCCGCCACGCGAGGGCATAACGGCTCGGCGAAATCCCGTGCACCGGGCGGGTGATGACACCGCCGAGGGTGATCAGGTGCGCGTTGCCCGTGGCCACCAGGCAGATGCCCAGACCGGCGACCAGCGCCTCGTACGTCTCCTCCGTGCTCGCGATCTCCGCGCCGATACGCGGGAGTTGGCCACCCCGCTCGTCGAGGGCGAGCCAATGGTCGCGCAGGGGACCCGAGTCGGTCGGCAGGGCGAGGAACGGCTCGTCGGCGAGGTCCGCGAAGTCGACCTCGGCGCGAGCGGCCAGCGGATGGCTCTCCGGGAGCGCGACCAGGCGGGGTTCCTCCGCCACGACCGTCCAGTCGTAGCGCTCCGCGTCGGGCAGCGGCAGCCAGACGAACGCGACATCCGCGTCGCCGTCCGCGAGACCCGCCGTCGGATCGTCCCAACTCACCTGCCGCAGCCGTACGGTGCCCTCCGGACGCGTGGCCGTGAACCGGGAGCGGATCGCGGGCAGCAGGCCACCCCGGCCGGGGCTGGTGCTCATGCCGACCACCAGGGTGCTGCGCCCGGCCGCGCTCACCTCCGCCAGCGCGGACGCGCCCTCCGCCCAGACCGCCAACACCCGCTCGGCGTACGGCAGTAGGGCCGCACCGGCGGCCGTGAGCGCCACGCCCTGCCGGTCGCGCCGGAACAGTTCGGCGCCCAACTGCCGTTCCAGCGCCCGGATCTGCTTGCTCAGGGCGGGCTGCGAGACGTACAGCCTCTCGGCCGCGCGTGTGAAGTGGAGCTCCTCGGCGACCGCGACGAAGTAGCGCAGGTCCCGTACGTGGACGTCCGTCGTCATAGCCATGGGTTATCAGCGTAGGTCTTGGACCGGGGAGTGGGGGCGGGCGCAGGCTGGTCGGCAGTTGGGCAACAGGGGATCTCAAGGGAGACGTCATGAACAAGGTGTGGCTGGTCACCGGTGCGAGCAGCGGGTTCGGGCGGGCGATCGTCGAGGCGGCGCTGGCGGCCGGTGACGTGGTGGTCGGTGCGGCCCGGCGGACCGAGGGGCTGGACGATCTCGTCGCCGCGCGTCCCGACCAGATGGAGGCGCTGCGCCTGGACGTCACCGACACGGGGGCGGCGGAGGCGGCCGTACGGGACGTGGTGGCGCGGCACGGGCGGATCGACGTGCTCGTCAACAACGCGGGCCGTACGCACGTCGGGGCCTTCGAGGAGACCACCGAGCAGGAGCTGCGGGACCTGTTCGACCTGCATGTCTTCGGGCCCGCGGCCCTCACGCGCGCGGTGCTGCCGTTCATGCGGGAACGGCGGTCCGGGGCGGTCGTGCAGATGAGCAGCATGGGCGGGCAGATGTCCTTCGCGGGCTTCTCGGCGTACAGCGGAACGAAGTTCGCCCTGGAGGGGCTCTCCGAAGGGCTCGCGGACGAGGTCGCCGAGTACGGCATCAAGGTGCTGATCGTCGAGCCGGGCGCCTTCCGCACCGCCCTCTTCGACACGAGCCGGGCCGGGGTCAGCGCCGACAGCGGGGTGTACGCCAAGGTGAGCGAGACCCGCGGCTTCGTCTCCGGCGGTGACGGCGCCCAGGCCGGCGACCCCGAGAAGGCGGCGGCCCTCATTCTCGCCGCCCTCGACGCCGAGGACACCCCGCTGCACCTGCCGCTGGGTGACGACGCGGTCGACGCCGTGCTCGGGCACCTGGAGCAGGTACGCGGTGACATCGCGGCGTGGGAGAAACGGACCCGGGCGACGGGGTTCGACGCGTGAGGAAGGCGTGAGGAAGGGCTGAGAAGCCGGGCCCGCTCCCGTTGTCAGTGCCGCGTGCCACGATGGGTGCACAGCGAGACGTATGGGGAGCGGGGGTGACATGGAGGGCGAGTTTCCGCGGGCCGGACGGCGGGCCAGGGAGCTGTGCGCACGGGGCACGCGGCTCTACGACGTGGCGCGCGCCCTGCGTGAGGACCACACCCGCGCCCTCGGCACCGTCCGCTCCGCACTGGAGCCGCTGCGGGCCGAACTCGTCGCGCAGGAGCTGGAGTCCATCCCGGTCGCCCGGCTGAAGGACGTCACCGAGGGGCGGTTGCGGCTCGGGGCCGTGGAGGCGGCGGGGCTGACCTCCGTGCGCGCGGTGCACGAGGCGAGCCGGTACGAGCTGCGGCAACTGCCCGGCGTAGGACAGCAGACCGCCGACCGGGCCCTCGCCGCCGCCCGGCAGATCGCGCGGGCCGTCGCGGAGACCGTGTCCGTCCGCATCGACGTCGACCACCCCGAACCCCGCACCACCGCCCTGGTCATCGCGCTGCAACGGCTCGTCGAGGCAGGGCCCGAGCTGCGCCGCGCCCTGGACGCCGCGAACCGGCTCGACGAGCGGCTCGGCGCCCTGCTGCCCGTGGCCCGGCCCGCCAGCAGCAGGCTGCTGATGGCGCTCGCCGGGCGCAAGCGGCGGGAGAGCGCGCTCGCCGCGGTCGCCGAACTCCACGAACTGGTCGCCGACTCGGCCGCCAAGGACGTACGGCTGCTGATCGCCCAGGCCTCCACCGACCTGTTGCGCCCGCCGGTCTCCGACATCGAGGCGTGGGTCGACTTCGAGCTGCGTTCCGCCGAGTACTACAGCCAGCTCGCCGAGGTCGACGGACAGCAGCCGGACCTCGCGGCGAGCGAGGGCTTCCTGCCGGCGGAGCTGGCCGAGCGCGTGCACGCCCAGCCGCTCGACGACACCCACCGCCGGGTCTCCCTGCGCGGATACCAGTCCTTCGGCGCCCGCTTCGCCCTTGCCCAGCGCCGGGTCGTCCTCGGGGATGAGATGGGACTCGGCAAGACCGTCCAGGCCATCGCGGCGCTCGCCCATCTCGCGGCCGAGGGGCAGAGTCACTTCCTGGTGGTCTGCCCGGCCAGCGTGCTGATCAACTGGACCCGCGAGATCGGCGCCCGCAGCACCCTGCGCGCGCTGCCGGTGCACGGCCCGGACCGGCACGAGGCCTACGCGGAGTGGGGTGAGCGCGGCGGGGTCGCGATCACGACCTTCGACACGCTGCACACCTTGCCAACGCCGGCCGACACGTCACCGAAGGGGAAACGGGCGAAGGCTGACGCCCCTCCCGGCCCCACCCCGGGCATGCTCGTCGTGGACGAGGCCCACTACGTGAAGAACCCGGACACCCGCCGCACCAAGTCGGTCGCCCTGTGGACCGAGCGCTGCGACCGCGTCCTGTTCCTCACCGGCACGCCCATGGAGAACCGCGTCGAGGAGTTCCGCACCCTCGTCCGCCATCTCCGCCCCGACCTCCTGCCGACCGTCCGCAACGGCACCGCGGCGGCCGGACCGCACGCCTTCCGCAAGTCCGTCGCCCCCGCCTATCTGCGCCGCAACCAGGAGGACGTGCTCACCGAGCTGCCCGCCCTGGTCCAGGTCGACGAGTGGGTCGAGCTCGGCGTCGCCGACCGTGAGGCGTACGCCCGCGCGGTCGGCGACGGCAACTTCATGGCGATGCGCCGGGCCGCCTACGCCGACACCGAGAAGTCCGCGAAGCTGCAACGCCTGCGCGAGCTGGTCGCCGAGGCCGCGGACAACGGCGTGAAGGTGGTGGTCTTCTCGTACTTCCGGGATGTCCTCGCCGCGGTGGAACAGGCCCTGGAGAAGGGGGTGTTCGGGCCCATCTCCGGAAGCGTCCCGGCGGCCCGCCGACAGCAACTCGTCGACGACTTCACCCAGGCCCCCGGCCACGCCGTCCTGCTCTCCCAGATCGAGGCGGGCGGGGTCGGCCTCAACCTCCAGGCCGCCTCCCTGGTCATCCTCTGCGAACCCCAGGTCAAGCCGACGGTGGAGCACCAGGCCGTGGCCCGCGTCCACCGCATGGGCCAGATACGCACGGTCCAGGTGCACCGCATGCTCGCCACGGACAGCGTGGACGACCGGCTCCTGACCATCCTCAAGAACAAGGACCGCCTCTTCGACGCCTTCGCCCGGCGCAGCGCCCTGGCGGACGCCACCCCGGACGCGATCGACATCTCCGACGCCACGCTGGCCCGCCGGATCGTGGAGGAGGAACAGCAGCGACTGGCGGCGGAGGCCACCAACTGACCGTTCCCTCAGGGGAGTTGGACCGTCACGAGCGCACGTCGAGCTCGGCGAGAGCGGCGCCCTTGCCGCCACTCCGCACGGTGACGCGGACGTACCGGGCGGGTGTCCCGTCGGGCTTGTGCCAGGTATGGCGGTCGGTCGAGACGTCGACGGTGTACGACCCCGGCTGCTTCGTCCACGTGGGCCGAACCGTCCCCACGCGCGCAGACCGCCCCAGGTCGACGGTGAGGGAGGCGCGGTCGGCGTCCGGCGACCAGGCGGTCGCGGGGCTGCCGTCCACGGCCGCCTCCGGGTAGAGGCCGGAGGTCGAGGAGGTCGCCGTCGCCGGGCGGCAGCGGGCCAGGTCGGTGGTGGGGGTGAGGTCCGGACGCCGGGTCCTGAGAGTGACCGTGCCGGCGAGAGTGCGGCGCCCCTCGGGGGTGTCCAGCGAGAAGGGCGCGCCCGACCGCAGCCGTACCGTCGTCGTCTTCGCCCCGATCGCGATGTCGTACGTACGATCCCGCCAGCGCAGCCCCGACAGGCGTACGCCGTCCGGGAGTTGGGGCGGCAGGGTCGGGTCGAGGTGGAGGGCGTCGGGGCGCAGGCGCAGGCCGGTGAGGCCGTGGGTGAAGACCTGGAGGAAGCCGCCCTTGCCGGTGAGGAAGTCCTGCGCGGGGGAGCCCGCGAGGGGGTCGGACGCGCCCGCCTTGTCGCCGCGCGACTCGGAGAAGAGGGCGAACGGGCCGCGCGCGAAGGGCTGGTAGGCCCGCCGCAGGAAGGTGTACGCGGCACAGCCCGGTTCGCCGATCGCCGCCGCGTCGATCGCGTGGACGGCGTCGGTCATGGCGGGGCCGTCCGGGTCGGTGCGCTGGGCGTAGTAGTCGAGGGTGGCGGCCGCGGCACCGGCCGGCATGGGCCACTCCAGCGGATAGACCAGCAGCACGGTGTCGGCCTGCTTGATCTGGGAGCCGTTGTAGCCGTCGTACTGGAGGAAGATCTTGCGCTTCGGGTCGTAGGGGATGCGCAGGCCGTTCGCGACGGTGAGCCAGTCGGCGGGGGCGTCGGTGCCCAGGGCGCGGGCCGCGTCGGTCGCGGCGCGCAGCGCGGTGGAAGCGACGGCGTTGGTGTAGACGCCGTCGTTGACGCCGTTGCTGTACTCGTCGGGTCCGGCGACCTCCTTGACCGAGTACGAGCCGTCGGTGTTCTTGGTCGCCCTCGAAGTCCAGTACTGGGCAAGGCCGTTGAGGAGGGGCCAGCCGCGGGTGCGGAGCCAGGTGCGGTCGCCGGTGGCGAGGTAGTACTGCCAGGCGGCGAGGGCGATGTCGCCCTGGAGGTGGTTCTGGGTGACGCAGTGCGGCGGCTGCCAGCTCTGGCACTCGCTCCACAGCCGCCCGTGACTTGCGCTGGTCCACGGGAAGAACAGGCCCTTCACCGCGGTCTTCGCGGCGTTCTCGGCGGCGGCCGTGCGGGTGCGGTAGCGGTATTCGAGGACCGGGCGGGCGAGCTCGGGGTGGGTGGCGAGCAGCGCGGGGAACATCCAGGTCTCGGCGTCCCAGAAGACCATGCCGGCGTAGTTGTCGCTGGTCAGCCCGGCGGGCGCGATGCTGTTCCGGGCGCCCGGCCGCAGCGCGGACAACAGCCCGTACTGCGCGGAACGGGCCCAGAGTTGCAGATCCGGATGCCCCGGAACCTCGATGTCCGACGACCACAACGCCCGCCAGGCGGCACTGTGCGAGGCGAGCAGCGCACCCCAACCCCGCCGCGCGGCCAGCCCGGCGGCGTCCTGGGCGGCGGAACGGGGGTCGTGGGAGGTGAGGGCGGTATCGACACCGACGTACTTGGTGGCGGTGTAGGTACGGCCGGAGCGGACGGGGAGGTGGGTGGACTGGCTGGCGCTCAACCCACCCTGTTTGGAGGCCTGTTGATGGCTCCCGGGCGCATCCAGCACAGACGCGACGGCACCGTCGACACCCGTCCCCTCCGTGCGGAACGCAACCCCGATGGTGTGTTCGCCGACGTGTCCGCCGTCGGTCTGCGTGATCCGGCGGGCGCCGCGGCCGTCGAGGCGGTCGGTGAGGGTGAGTTCGCCGTCCCAGTGCGGGGTCACGCGCAGGTGTACGGCGCCGGTGTGCGGGGCGTCGCGGGCGGCGAGGACGTCGTAGACGAGGTCGGTGCGGCGGTCGTCGGTGGTGGTCCAGGTGAGGGACGTACGGACGTACCCGCAACGGAGGTTGAGAGTCTGGCGGTAGTGACTGACCCGGCCGCTGTTCTCCCCGCCGTAGGTCTCGGCGCCCGCCGTGACGTCGAGGCCGGTCCAGTTCGGGAGCGCGGCGAGGGCCTCGCGGCCGGCCGTGTTCGCGGGGCCCCGCGCATAGAGGCCGGAGACGAACGCGCCGTCGTAGCGCGGTGTGTAGAGCGGCCAGCCGGTCTTCTCACCGGACGCGGCGTAGCCGGCGCCGGCGGGCGGGACCCGGGTGCCGAGGTAACCGTTACCGACGTAGGGGTGGTACGTGTCGGTCGGGTCGATCCGGGTGGCCGACGGCGCCCAGCCGCGCGCGTCGCAGTCGTCGCGGGGGCGGGGGAGGGGCGCGGCTGACGCCGGGGGGAGCGGAAGGGGGAGGAGCAGGGCGGCGGCGAGGAGCGGGAACAGCAGACGGGTCGGCTTGGTCACCGTTCGACGATGGGGTGCGCTGCGGGGCACAGGCGGGTGGCGCGCGGGGGGTTCCCACGGACGGGGGCGGTCGAAGGGCGGGTGCTGTCCACCGGCCGATGGGGGTACGGCGTCGGATCAGCGCGTGGGGTGCGAGAGGGCTCCGGCGAACGGGGTCGGTCGCGGGGCGGGTGCTCGCCCTGGGCCGCCGGCCACCGGCCGATGGGGACACACCGCCGCGTCAGCGCACGGCATTCGACCCGTTCCCGTACGGCGTCGGATCCGTGACCCAGCCCGCCGTCAGGATCAGGCGGGACTCCCGGTGTACGGCCAGGAAGCCGAACGGGCGGTCGAAGCGGGCCGTGACGACGGTGGTCGTGTGGCGGAGGTCGGGCCGGGCGCCGCCGTAGAGGGGCGCGACCGCGGTCACCGCGGCGGCGCGGAAGCCGAGGGCGCCGAACTGGGCCAGCGTGGACTGTTCGGCCTGGCCGATGGCCAGCGGGGTCGGGCTGATGCCGGGGAAGTGGCCGGCGCCGGTGTCCATCGCCGTCGTGAGCCCGAACAGGCCGTGCAGGTCCAGGAGATCGTGCCGCGCCCGCAGGTCGTACGCCACGGTCGTGATGGACAGCTCCGGCGGTTGCGGTGTGGCGCACCGCTGTTGCTCGACGCGCAGGCCCGGTCCCACGTCGCCGTACGGGAGTTGGCCGCTCGGGACCACGGGGAGCCGGCGGGCCAGCACGTCAACTCCCGTGCCCAGCACCTGGCCTGGCGTCATGCGCTGTTCGCCGAGCAGCAGGTGGACGTCGATCCCGTCGCCGCCGGGGACCTTCAGCTCGGTGACGTAACCGTGCGGGCCGCTCACCACGCCGACCCGGTCGAGGCGGACGCCGGTGCGGTGCAGGCCCGCCAACTGCCGTCCCTGCCAGGGACCGGCGTCCGGGCTGAGCCTCAACCCGCCGAAGGGGCGCGGCCATTCGGTACGGAGCGCGAGCGCGCTCGCCAGGACCATCAGCACGCCCTCGTCCAAGGTGACCGGCATCCGCTCGATCAGCCCGCCCGTCCGTTCGGCCGCCCACGCGTCCAACGCCCGCTGCGAGGCCGGGAGATCCTCGGTGAGCACACCGTGCGTGCCCGCCGCCAGCCCCGCCCGCCACTCCTCCCGGACGGCGAGTTCGCGCCGGGTCCACAGGCCGAGCGCGGAGTTCAGCCCGGGTATCGACCCCATCGCGCCCAGCAACTCCCGTGCGGCGGCGGCCGCTTGGTCGGCGGGCATCCCCACCGCGTCCGCCAGCTCCGCCCGCGCGGCGCCCGACGCCCCGTCGGCGAGGAACGCGAGCAGCGGCCACACCCCGGCCGCCGAGAAGACCGAGCCACCGGTCACCGCGTCCGCCCAACGCGCCGTCAGCCGGTTGACCGCGTCGACCGTCCCCCCGACCGCCGTGCCCCCGACCAGCGCGCCCTGAACCGCTCCCAATTCCGCCCCCGTGAGTGCCGTAGCGCAAGATCGCGCACGGGAAGGCTATCGTCGCCCGCCCGGCATCCGACGCTCAGCCCCAGTCCCCCTGGTCCTGCCCGGGGTAGGACTCCGGTTCCGTGACCCAGCCCGCCGCCAGTACCAACCCCGTGTGGCGGTGCAGGGCGAGGAAGGCGAAGGGGCGGTCGAAGCGGGCGGTGATGGTGGTGGTCACGTAGCGCAGGGCGGGCGCGGCACCGCCGGGGATGGCGGCGAAGGCCGTCACCGCCGCCGCGCGGAAGCCGCGTGCGCCGAATCTCGCCATCGTGGACTGTTCCGCCGACCCGATGGCCAGCGGGAACTCGCTGATCCCGGGGAAGTGACCCACCCTGGAGTCCCGCGCCGTCGTGAGCCCGAACAGGCGGTGCAGGCGCAGGAGATCATGGTGCGCACTCATGTCGTACGCCACCGTCGTCACGTCGAGCGAGGGTGGCTGTGGGCTCGTGCAGCGTTCCTTCGCCACGCTCAGGCCCGGTCCCGGTTCCCCGTAGGGGAGTCGGTCCCCGGGTACTACGGGATGACGCCCGTCCAGGATGCCCACGCCCGCGCCGAGCACCTGCCCGGACGTCATCCCCTCCTCCCCGAGCAGGAGATGGACGTCGACCGCCGCATTGCCCAGCACCTTCAGCCGGGTGACGTGACCGTCCGGTGTGTCGGCCACGCCGATCCGGTCCAGGAGGGCCGTGCTGCGGAACAGGCCGAGCGGGACCCGGTCGCTCCAGTACGCGCTCTCCATCGGCACCTCGTCGAACGGCCGCAGCCACTCCGTGCGCAGGGCCAGCGCGCTCGCCAGGACCAGTTCGGTGTCGTCGGTCAGCGCCACCGGCATCCGCTCGATCAGCCCGCCGGTGCGCTTCGCCGCCCACGCGTCCAGGGCCGCGCCGTCGGCGTCGAGATCGCCCGTGAGTACTCCGTGCGCCTCGGCCGGCAGCCCCGCCGCCCACGCCTCCCGCAGCTCCAGCGTCCGCTTCGTCCACAGCCCGAGCGCCGAGTCCACGCCTCGCATCGCCGCCAGCCCACCCAGCAACTCCCGTGCCGCGGCGGCCGATCGGTCCGCCGGCAGCCCCACCGCGTCCGCCAGCTCCGCCCGCGCCGCACCCCCGGCACCGTCCGCCAGCAGGGCCGGCAGCGGCCACACCCCGGCCGCCGAGAACACCGTGCCCCCGTCGGCGACCCCGGCCCACCGCGCCGTAAGCGCGTTCACCGCCCGTACGGTCCCCCGCGCAACCCGCATTCCGCCCCCACTGATCTCACGCTTACCATGCGCCAAGTCGTACGTCAGTTCCGCATCTGAAGATCTCCAGCTCTCCTTCCGGAGATCCCCGCCTGAACCAGGAGCACGGTACCCGTGTCCATACCTCCGCCCCCGGAGTCCCAAGGTCCGCCCACCCAGGGCCCCGAGAGCCCCCAGGACCAGCCCCCGGCCCAGGCTCCCTCCCCGCAGGCATCCACCCCGTACAACCCGTACGCACCACCGTCACAGGACCCGTACGCACCACCGTCACAGGACCCGTACGCCCCGCCCGCGCAGGACCCGTACACCCCCTACGGCGCGCAGCCCCAACCCCCTTACGGCACACAGCCGCAGAGCCCTTACGCCCCGTACCCCCAAGGTCCGCAGACCCCTCCGGGTCCCCCGAGCCCCAGCCCTTACGGCCCGCAGCCCTACCAGACCTGGGCCCAGGGCTACACCCCGTACAACACCCCCGCGCCCCTCAACGGCATGTCCGTCGCCGCCCTCGTGCTCGGCATCCTGTGCTGCATACCGGGGGTCGGGGTCGTCCTCGGGCTGATCTCGCTGAACCAGATCAAGAAGCGGGGCGAGCGCGGGCGGAGCATGGCGGCGGCCGGGATGGTGCTGTCGGCGTTCGGGCTGATGGTGTGGGTGCTCGGGGCGACGGGTGCGGCGACCGGTTTCTGGGACGAGGTCAAGGACAGCGCGCGGGACAACTCGAGCGCCTCTCCCGTGAAGGGCGAGTGCTTCGACGCGCCCAGCGGTTCGCTGGAGGGCATGACGTACGACTTCGACGTGGTGTCCTGCGACGGCGAGCACGACGGGGAGGTGTTCGCCGTCGTGCGGATGGGCGGCGGCGCGTACCCCGGGGACAAGAAGGTCACCGCCACCGCCGACGACAAGTGCTACGCGCTCCAGGACGCCTACGCCATGGACGGCTGGGCCGTGCCCGACGACGTGGACATCTACTACGTCACCCCGACCTCGCAGAGCTGGAGCCTGGGCGACCGCGAGATCACCTGCGTGTTCGGCAACACCGACGAGGAGGCGAGCCTGCCCGGGGGTTCGCTGCGCAACGACGCCACGACCCTCGACTCCGACCAGGTCGCGTACCTGAAGGCGGCCCACGTCCTCAACTCGGCGCTGGACACGGCCCCCGACGCGCAGTACGTCGAGGACGACCTGCCGGGGCACAAGGCCTGGGCCGGCCGGGTCTCAACTGCCCTGACCCAGCAGGCCGATCTGCTGGAGAGCCATGAGTGGCCCGGCGGTTCCGCCAAGCCCGTCGCGGCCCTGGTCAAGGATCTGCGGGCGGCGCAGAAGGAGTGGGCGAAGGCGGCGAAGGCCTCCGACGCCGACGAGTTCTACGCGCACTACGACAAGGGCGCCGACCTGATCGACCCCCAGAAGTCGGTCACCGCCCGCGAAGCTCTGGGGCTCGCAACGACCCCTCCGACGTACGACCAGAACGACGGCGGCGGGGACGGCGGGGGAGGCGCCGGCGGCATGGAGGTGTGACGGCTCCTATAGCGGGGAGAAAGTGCCTGGGTAAAGCCCACACCGGGGATAAGTCATCACATCGAGTGATTCTCTGGCCTTTGCTTGCATGGCACAACCCACGGTTGCCAGGCTGTTGCTGTCTGTACAACCTGATGGGAGCGGCCAGTGACATTCGGTGAGCAGCCGGCGTATCTGCGCGTCGCGGGTGATCTCCGCAAGAAGATCGTCGACGGCCAGCTGCCCCCGCACACCCGGCTGCCCTCGCAGGCCAGGATCCGCGAGGAGTACGGGGTCTCCGACACGGTCGCGCTGGAGGCGCGCAAGGTGCTGATGGCCGAGGGGCTGGTCGAGGGCCGCTCCGGGTCGGGGACGTACGTGCGCGAGCGCCCCGTGCCGCGGCGCGTCTCCCGCTCCGGGTTCCGGCCGCCGGCCGGCGCGACCCCGTTCCGGCAGGAGCAGTCCGAGGGGGAGGCGCGCGGCACCTGGGAGTCCAGCAGCGAGCAGACCGAGGCGAGCGTCACGATCGCCGAGCGGCTCGCGCTCCAGCCCGGTGAGCGCGTGATGTGCACGAAGTACGTGTTCCGGGACGCCGGCGAGACGATGATGCTCTCCACGTCCTGGGAGCCCCTCGCGGTGACCGGCCGTACGCCCGTGATGCTCCCGGAGGAAGGGCCGCTCGGCGGCATGGGGGTCGTCGAGCGGATGCGCGCCATCGACGTCGTCGTCGACAACGTCACCGAGGAGGTCGGCGCCCGGCCGGGTCTCGCCGAGGAGTTGCTCGCGCTGGGAGGAGTCCCCGGGCATGTGGTCCTCGTCATCCAGCGGACGTACTACGCCTCGGGGCGCCCGGTGGAGACGGCCGACGTCGTGGTCCCGGCCGACCGGTACCGGATCGCCTACCACTTGCCGGTCAAGTAGCGCACTGAGTAGTGCGCTTCGTGTGAAGTAGTCCACCCCTTGCGGCATTTGTCGCCGGAACCGGTCAATCCGCCCTGCCCCGGGCGCCGTTGGATTCCGGTCTTTCTCGCAGGTCGTTCACCGCGCCTGTAGCGTGCCTCTCACCGGATGCATCGAGGTGCGCCAGCGGCGCGTTCGTCATCGTGCGCCCCCTCCGTCCTGGCTGGTTGCGTACCTCTTTGTGAAAACCCGTATTCGCTGCGTGAAGGTTAGGCGTAGGCTCCGGCATATGCGGATTGCGGTTTCCTTATGGGGTGGGGCACGGCACGAACCGCGAGCAGGAGGCGGAGGGGCGCGATGGCGATGAACGACGGCACGATCACTCTTCCCTGGCTCGTGATACGGCAGGACGACAACGGCAATCGCTACCGCGTGGGGCGGTACGCGACCCGCGCCGAGGCCCAGAAGATCGCGGACAGCCTCGACGACCGCGGACACAAGCAGCTGTACTGGGTCGAGCGGATCGGGCAGAGCGAGGACGCCACCCGCAATTGACCGCGCCCCCGCACCCCGTAGGCTCCGGCGCATGACGACACGGATCGTGGTGGTCGGAGCCGCCCTGTTCGACGGCGGCCGACTGCTCGCCGCGCGCCGCAGCGCACCCCCTGAACTGGCCGGGCGCTGGGAACTCCCCGGCGGCAAGGTCGAACCCGGCGAGCGCCCCGATGCCGCGCTGGTGCGCGAGTTGCGCGAGGAACTCGGCGTCGACGCCGAGACCGTCACGCGCGTCCCGGGCGAGTGGCCGCTGAAGCCGCCGTACGTCCTCCAGGTCTGGACAGCCAGGCTGCTTCCTGGTTCGGCGGAGCCCGAGCCGCTCGAGGACCACGACGAACTGCGCTGGCTCGCCCCCGCCGACATCTGGACCGTCGACTGGCTCGACCAGGACGTGCCCGCCGTACGGGAGACGCTCGCGCTGCTCGATGCGGGGGCGCGCTGAAGTCGTCGTAGGCCGAGACGGTGGCGCGCGCCGAACTCGGCGTACGCCGTTCGTGCCACAGTGCGCCCTCGGGGACGGTACCGGGCCCTGAATATCGGGTATGTGCCCATTAACCCCATGAAATCGGACATGGGTGAGCTGGCTGGCCCGGGATGTGATCGGCTTGATCGACACCGAAGGCGACTGCGCCGAGTGGACCTTTCCCGCGGACCCCGGAGCCGTCCGCACCGCACGCACCGCCGTCCGCGGCCAGTTGCGGGACTGGGACCTCGACACCCTCGCCGACATCGCGGCGCTCCTGGTCAGCGAGTTGGTGACCAACGCGCTGCGGCACGCCACCGGCCCCATCGGCGTCCGGCTGGTCCGGCCCGTCGGCCCGGCCGGTGTGCTGCTGGTCGAGGTCTCCGACCCGCTGCCCGACCCGCCCCGCGAGCGCGTCGCCCGCCCCGAGGACGAGAGCGGCCGGGGTCTCCAACTCGTCGCCGGCGCCTGCGTCCGCTGGGGCACCCGGCCCGGCGGGACGGGCAAGACCGTGTGGTTCGAGCTGGCCGTACCCGGGTGAATCCGGGCCGAACACAGCTGTACGGACCGGACAGTCGTGTCCATCGACTGGTTCAGGCCTGTGACGGTTGTCGATCGGCGTGGTTCGACCACGTGTCCGCTGGTTAGAAGACTGGGAGTGTTGTCGCAGGCAGGTCCGAAATGCATCGGGATTGTCCTGTGATCGTGAACACCGTGTTGTGCGGCGCCGTAGTGCTGGATACTGCGGGCAGCCGCCCCCGGTGACCGGTGCCGGACGCGGTGAGCTGGAGGGGACGGTTCGCGTGAGCGAGATACCAGCGAAGGCCACGGAGTCCGAGGACCCGTCGGACCGCGCGAGGGCTGAGGCCGCGGGTTACCTCGACGTGCCCGGAGGCGACGGAGTGTCCGCCGCCGACGTCATGTCGGGTGTGCCCGGCGGTGACGCGATGACCGTCGGCGACGCCATGTGGCAGAGCAGCCCACCCGGTTCGATCTACGACTACATCAAGGTCGCCTCCTTCTCCATAGGCCCCGACGGGCTCGTCGACCAGTGGAGCCTGCGGGCCGAGCAACTGTTCGGCATCCCCACGGAGCGCGCGGTGGGCATGGATCCCATCGAGGCGTTCGTCGACCCCGAACTGCACGAGCGCGGCCAGCGGAAGATGGCCGAGATCCTGGACGGCCGGGAGTGGACCGGAGTGGTCCCCTTCAAGGTGCCGGGGACCGCGGACGGTGAGCCGGGCAAGGAGGGTCTCGCCGAGGTCTATGTGATGCCGACGCGGACCGAGGAGGGCGAGCGGGCCGCCGTCTGCATCGTCGTCGACGTCCGCATCCTGCGTCGTATCGAGACCGATCTCGCCGCCTCGCAGTCGATATTCGGTCAATCTCCGTTCGGGTTCCTGCTGATCGACCCCGACCTGCGGGTCCGGCGGGCCAACCAGCAGATCGCCAACACCTTCGGCGGCAGCCCCGAGGACCACCGCGGCCGGGGCGTCCAGGACTATCTGCAGAGCCCCGAGGCCGAGCGGGTCACCGCGACCCTGCGCCGCGTCCTGGAGACCGGCAACTCCATCACGGACATGCATGTCACCGGCCTCGTGCCGGGCTCCGAGGAGCGCCGCCACTGGTCCATCAACCTCTACCGCGTGCACAGCGGAAGCGGCCGCCCCATCGGCATCGCCTGGCTCGGCACCGACGTCACCGCCCGCCGCGCCGCCGCCCGCGAAGCCGCCTCCGCGCGGCGCAATCTCGCCCTTCTGAACGAGGCCGGCGCCCGCATCGGGAACTCCCTCGACCTGGAGACCACGGCCCGCGAACTCCTCGACGTCGTCGTCCCCGGCTTCTGCGACCTCGCGACCGTCGACCTCTACCAGGGACTCCTGGCCGGCGACGAGACCCCGCCGGGCCGCGCCGACGGCAGCGCGGAACTCCGCCGGGTCGCCTTCGCCAGCGCGGTCTCCGACGCCCCCTTCGTGGGCGGCGGCGCACCCGTGGCCGTGGGCGCGGTCCACCACTACCCCTTCAACTCGCCCTGCGCGGACGCCCTGCGCACCGCCCGCCCGCAGTACGTCCCCGCCGAGGAGGGCGGCCCGGTCCAGTCCACGCTGGCCGTTCCGATGGTCGCCCACGACACCGTCGTAGGACTCGCGCAGTTCGCCCGTACGAAGGGCAGCGAGCCGTTCGGGGACCGGGACCGGGATCTCGCGGTGGAGCTGGCGGCGCGGGCCGCCGTCTGTATCGACAACGCGCGGCTGTACCGGCGCGAGCACGAACGGGCGTTGATACTGCAGCGGTCCCTCCTCCCGCCCGGCGACCCGGAGGCCTCCGGCCTCGACATCGCCTGCCGCTACCTGCCCGGGAACGCGGCGACGGAGGTCGGCGGCGACTGGTTCGACGTCATCGAACTCCCCGGCCACCGCACCGCGTTGGTGGTGGGAGACGTGATGGGGCGAGGTCTACGCGCGGCGGTGGCGATGGGCGAACTCCGCACGGCCGTCCGCACATTGGCCCTCCTGGACCTCGAACCGGCCGAAGTCCTCTCGGCGTTGGACGAGATCGCCCGGGGCCTGGGCACCCCCGGCGGAGTCCAGCAGGCGACGAGGGCGGCCCGCCGCCCCCGCGAGGCGGACCTCGCAGAGGTGTATCTGGCCACCTGTATCTACGCGGTCTACGACTCGGTGACCAGGCGCTGCACGTTCGCCAACGCGGGCCATCTCCCGCCGGTCCTGGTGGAACCGGGCGAGGCCGCGCTGATGCTCGACGTCCCGCCCGGCATGCCCCTGGGGGTAGGCGGCGAGCCCTTCGAGGAGGTGGAGGTCGAACTCCCCGAGGGCGCACTGCTGGCGCTCTACACGGATGGACTGGTCGAATCCCGCGACCACCCGCTGGACGAGGGCCTCCAGGCGTTCGTGGGCGCGCTGACCGACCCGGCGACGCGCAACTCGTCCGACGACCACCCCCACGCCAAGGCGGCCCTGAACGCGGAGACCCACCGCGACCTGGAGGACGTCTGCGACCACGTCCTCAGCACCCTCGACACCCACCACGGCGAGGACGACATCGCGCTCCTCATGGCCCGCGTCCAGGGCCTGCCGGCCGACTCGGTCGGCGACTGGACGCTGCCGCGCGAACCCCGCAGCGTGGGCCGCGCCCGTGAGTACGCCCGCGCCCGTCTCCAGTCCTGGGACCTCGAACCCCTCATCGACACGGCCGAGTTGCTGGTCAGCGAACTGGTGACGAACGCGCTGCGGTACGGCGAGGGCGAGATCCGGCTCCGTCTCCTGCTGGACCGCACCCTGGTCTGCGAGGTCTGGGACGCGGGCCTGGTCCAACCGCGCCGCCGCCGAGCCCGCGACACGGACGAGGGCGGCCGGGGCCTCCAACTCGTCGGCCTCCTGTCGGCGGCATGGGGCTCACGCCGGACGCCACGCGGCAAGACGGTGTGGTTCGAACTGCCGTTGCCGGACGGGGAGAACGGCTTGGTGGATCCGGCGGAGGCGTTGCTGAGCCTGTTCTGACGGCTCCGACGACTGCGCGGGTTCTGATCGATCCGGCTGCCTGGACGGCTTCGGCTGTTCCGGGGCGGCCGGGTGCTGTGCCGGCCTGCCGCGATGGCCGCCGATACCTGCCAACTGCCCATACCGGCTGCGGAGTTCTACGTCGGCGGAGGGACGCGGCGCTTCCGTGTGGCCGGTCCGCCGAAGGTGAGGGGTGGGCCGCCGTCCGGGTCCTCGCCGAGGAGGATCCCGCCGAGGACCGCCCCGCCGACCCCGCTCGTGCGCTCGTCGGCGGCACCGGCGTACGGGTTCCCGTGCACACGGACGTCCTGCTCGGCCAACTCCCGGGCCTCCAGCGCGGGTTCGTCGGCTGCGGCGGGGTCGGTGGTGAGCAGCAGCTCCGCTTCGGCGAGCCGGGTCCGGGCTTCCACGCCCACGGCACCCCGGTGCGTCGCCACGAAACCGTCCGCCGAGCCGATGTCGCTCCGCCCGACGAGCCACGCGGCTGCACCGAGGACGCCGTCCCGCGTCCCGCCCAGCGGCAGCATGGCCTGGACGATGCGGCGCAGGGCGTCGAGGGGGTCGTGGTCGTAGGGGCGGCCGCCGGTGAGTTCTTCCCGTACGGCGGCGAGGGTGGTGTGGGCGTGGGCGAGGCGGGTGTGGAGCGGCCCTGTCGGTGACTCGGCCGTTGTCGCCCTGGCGATGTCGGCTTCCGCGCCGGTGAGTGTGGCGGGCACCAACTCCGTTGCGGCGGCGAGGGAGTCGGCGAGCCGGTCGACGTCGTTCAGGAGGGCGTCGGCCTGACTGATGGCGCCCTCGGCGGAGCGGAGGGAGCGTATGGCCTCGCCGGTGTGTCCCAGGTCGGCTGCCTGGCGGGCCTGGTTGAGGTGGGTGGTGGCGAACACGAGCCGGTCCTTGGCCTGTTCGACGTACCCGGTGACGGTGGTGGTGGTCGCGGTCGCGGCAGCGGGTGCCGAGTAACGGGCGT
Source organism: Streptomyces sp. NBC_00986 (assembly GCF_045162565.1). Classification (NCBI taxonomy): domain Bacteria; kingdom Bacillati; phylum Actinomycetota; class Actinomycetes; order Kitasatosporales; family Streptomycetaceae; genus Streptomyces; species Streptomyces sp. NBC_00986. Next base: position 4,569,923 of record NZ_CP108733.1, on the reverse strand, counting down.
GCAGGCCGGCGAGGGTGGCGTCCACGCCCCCTGTACGGGCGGCCAGTTCGCGGAACCGGGCCTCCGCGATGCCGAGCGCTTCGTTCATCTCCTGCTCCAACGCCCGGAGTTGATCGAAGGCGGGTGCTTCGGCATCCAACCGCCGCCCGGCCTCGGCACACCGTCCGACGATGCCGGCGAGGGCCTGCCGCCGGGCGGTTTCTTCTTCCGGTTCCGGGACGCCCCGGTCGTAGCGCAGGCGTATCGCGAAGGCGGCGGAGAGCTCGCGCTCGGCGTCCCGCAGGGCCCGTACGAACGGTTCGACGGCCGCCGCCCCGAACCGGGCCTCGGCGAAGGCGAGTTCCTCACGGCTGGTGCGCAGGCAGTCGTCGGCCTGGACGAGGGCGGCACCGGCCTGGCGTTCGAGCACGGGGAGTGGGGTGACGGGGGGTCGGGGTGACACGACCCCGACCCCGGGAGTCGTACGGGTACGGGCCCTACGGGTGCGCCGCACATACCCGTACCCCGCGAGTACGGCTGCTCCGCCGACGGCGACGAGGGGGAGGACGAGGTCGGCGCCGGAGCCCTCGTCAGCCTCTTGCTGCCCGTGTCCACCCGCACCGGCGACGGGCCCGCCCCGGGCGGTCGCAACCGGAACCTCCGCATTGATCGTCATCACCGGCAACACCAGCCACACGACCCCGACCGCCCCACCCAGCACGGCATGCCCCACCCGCACGGATATGTGGGAGCTCCCGCGCCGCGGCCGGCCGCGTATCAAGGATGACGTCACATTTCGGAGCGTATGAGCAGGATTGCGGACGCGCGACCGGGGTGGGCCTGGGGTGAGGCGTGGGGGTGGATGAGGTACGAGGTGTTCGGCTATGGGGAGGGGCGGCGCGGGGATGGGGCGTGCAGGGGGTTCGGGGGCGGAGTCGGGGATGGGCTCGGGGCGAGTGGGTGTGGGGGAAGGGGAAGGGGGAGCGGAGGGTGGGTCGGAGGCCGGGGAGACGGCTGCGTCGGCTGAGCTGGGGATTGATGGGGGAGGTGTGCCGGTGGGTGCGGGTGATCCGGATCCGGAGATACGTGGGGGAGACCTGTCTGCGGGTCTGGAGTACGGGGGGCGGGAGGCGGAGATTGGTCCGGCGGACGGGGACCGGGACCGGGACGTTCCAGTTGGTCCGGAGCCCGGGGAACCGGAGATCGGGGAGCGCGGCGGGAGCGAAGCGAACGGCGGGCTTGCGGCGACCGGTCCGCCCGAGGTTGCCGACGGTGGCGTACCCCCACAAGGGCCACCCGCACCCGACGACGAAAGCAGCACGGGTGGGCGGGGTGGGAAAACCAAGTGGGTTCGGCGGAGCCTCGTCGCGCTGGTGCTTGCCCTGTTGCTGCCTGCCCTCGGTGCCGAGATCGCCCTGCGCGTGAATTACGCCGGTGAGATCGCCGACGGCACGTACACCCGGGGGCAGGACGCGATCTGGCTGGGGCATGCGTGGGTGGACGGGCGTAAGACCGACGCGGACATGGCAGCACTGGCCCGGCGGCTGAAAAGCACCGGTATCCGGGACCTGTACGTCCATTCGGGCCCCCTGGAGCACGACGGCACCCTCCCGGAGTCGGACTACCCCAAGGCGGCGTGGTTGATCGAGTCGGTGCACAGGGAGCTGCCCGGGGTCCGGGTACAGGCCTGGCTGGGTGACAAGCTCGCCACCGAGAGTCCGGACGGCCTGCGCCTGCAGAACCCCGCGACCCGTACCGCCATCGTCACCTCGACCCGCCAGATCCTCGCCGCCGGCTTCGAGGGCGCCCACTTCGACCTGGAACCCCTCCACTCGGGCGACGCGAACTACCTCGACCTCCTCGAGAGACTCCACGAGGTCACCCGGGCCAACCACGCCCAACTCTCCGTCGCCGCCCACCAGATCGACCCGCTCCCCGCCTTCCACTCCTTCTGGGGCACCGTCACCAACCACCCCAAGTGGTGGTCGCAGGCGTACTTCGGCCAGGTCGCCCGCCGCGTCGACCAGATCGCCGTCATGTCGTACGACACGATGCAACCCCTGCAGAGCCTCTACGGCGGCTACGTCGCCCAGCAGACCTCGCTCGCCCTGGAGGTCACTCCGGACTCCACCGACCTCCTCATGGGCCTGCCCTTCTTCCACGAGAACCGCTTCGGCCACCGCGGCGCCGCCGAGACCGTCCCCGCCGCCGTACGCGGCGTACGCCTCGGCCTGTCCCGCACGGACGCGGACCGTCCGAACTTCGGTGTCGCCCTGTACGTCGACTTCGCGGCGACGGAGGCGGACTGGACGGCGTACCGGGAGGGCTGGGTGCGTTGAGCGCAGGCTCAAGTGCCCTGAAAACACAGCGCGGTTCACAGTCGAGGATGCGATGATCTGCCACGTCTGATGGGGGTGGACGATGGTGTGGACGGGACTGGCCGTGGCGGCCTGTCTGCTGATGGCCTTGAGCGGAGTCGTCGCGGTGACGACCGGCCGGATGCTGCCGACGGTTCAAGGCCGAGTCGTACGGCCGGAGTTGTGGGGATACGGGCAGCTGGTCTTCGCACTGGGCATGGCAACGGGGATCTCCCTGCGCTGGTGGGCAGGTTCCCTGGCCGTGGGCGACGCGGGCGCGGCGATGGCGTTCATCCTGATCGTCCTCGGCAGTGTGCTGCAGTGGCGCGCGCAGCGCCCCGCGTTCCCGTGACCACCACCCGCAAGACCCTCACCCGCACCGACCTGGCCCCGTTCGCCCACGCCCTCGGCCACACCCTGAACGACGTGACCCGCCTCCGCGGCGGTTCGAAGAAGGGCGTCTACCGCCTCGCCTTCCAGGGCGGTTCGACCGCCGTGGCCTACGTCTGGTCCCCGGACGAGGACCTCTGGGACGCGGGCCCCGGCGACCCCCGCGACCCCTTCTCCCACGCCTCCGGCCTCACCCTCTTCATCGCGGCGGCGCACCGCCTCGCCGCAGCCGGCGTCCGCGCCCCCCGACTCCTCCACGCCGACCCAACGCACGCCCACCTCCCGGCGGACGTGGCGATCGTCGAGGACCTCCCGGGCGGCACCCTGGAGGACCTGCTGGACGACGACAAGGCCGCCGTACCGAAGTCGAAGGCGGAGTCGCTGGAGCGGACGGCGGCCCTCCTCGACACCCTGCACGCCTGCACGGGCCCGCGCTTCGGGAAGGTCGCGGTCGTGGACAACGGCGGTTCCTCGTACGGCGGTTCGTGCGAGACGGTCGTAGCCGAACGAGCCCTGAGCGACCTCGACGAACTACCGGCCCGTGACCCGCGAGCAGCAGCCGCTCACCCCCAACTGGCCGATGCGATACGGATGTTGGCCGCCCAGGTCCGACCCCGCACCGAGCCTCCCACCCTCATCCACGGCGAACTCGGCCCCGACCACGTCCGCGTGACCCTCGACGGAGACCTCGCCCTCGTCGACATCGAGGGCCTCATGTACTTCGACGCCGAGTGGGAACACGCCTTCCTCCGCCTGCGCTTCGGCCCCCACTACGACCCGCTGCGCACCGAGGGCCTGGACGAGGACCGGCTGCGCCTCTACCGCCTGGCGATGCACCTCTCCCTCGTGGCCGGCCCCCTACGCCTCCTGGACGTCGGGGACTTCCACGACCCGGAGTTCATGCGCGGCATCGCGGAACACAACCTCCGGCAGGCGCTGTCCTTCGTGGAGCGGACATGAGTGGCGTCGAAATGGGCGTCTCCGCGCTGCTGATCACCGTTCTCGCCGGTGTCGGCGCCGGGGCGATCACGCGCGGCTGGACCCCGCTCGTCCGCCGGAACCGCATCGCGCGCCCCCGGTTGTGGGGCTACGGCATCCTGGTCAGCGACGCGGGCCTGGCCGGGTTGATCTACTTCGGCCCCTACTCCAGCCCGGACTCGCTCGGGCCCCTCGCGGTGGCCGGCATGTGCGTGGCGATCGTCGGGATCGTCGTCCAGCAGGTCGCCGCGAGGCCCGCGAAGCCTAGGAAGAACGCCTCCTGATCTTCGACCCCAGCCACACCAGCGGGTCGTACTTGCGGTCAACTGCCCGTTCCTTCAAGGGAATCAGCGCGTTGTCCGTGATGTGGATGCCCTCGGGGCAGACCTCGGTGCAGCATTTGGTGATGTTGCAGTAGCCGAGGCCGTGTTCGTCCTGGGCGGTCTTCTTGCGGTCGAGGCCGCTCTCGGCCGCCGCGTCCAGCGGGTGCATGTCCAACTCCGCGACCCGCATGAGGAATCGGGGACCGGCGAACGCCGTCTTGTTCTCCTCGTGGTCGCGGACGACGTGACAGGTGTCCTGGCACAGGAAGCACTCGATGCACTTGCGGAACTCCTGCGAGCGGTCGACGTCCTCCTGCATCATCCGGTACTCGCCGGGCGCGACACCCTCCGGCGGTACGAACGCCGGAACCTCCCTGGCCTTCTGGTAGTTGAAGCCGACGTCCGTGACCAGGTCGCGGATCACGGGGAAGGCACGGAGAGGCGTGACCGTGATCGTCTCCTCGCGGGTGAACACCGACATGCGGGTCATGCACATCAGCCGGGGGCGGCCGTTGATCTCCGCCGAGCACGAACCGCACTTGCCCGCCTTGCAGTTCCAGCGCACGGCGAGGTCGGAGGCCTGGGTGGCCTGGATGCGGTGGATGATGTCGAGGATCACCTCGCCGTCGTTGACCTCGACCTCGTAGTCCTCCAGGCCGCCGCCCTCGACGTCCCCCCGCCACACCTTGAAGCGGGCCTCGTAGCTGCTCACTCGTAGAGCTCCTCTTCGGCGAGGTACTTGACCAGCTCTTCCTTCTCGAAGAGGGCGAGCAGGTCGGCGCGGATGGGGTCGGTCGTCTCGCGGGCCAGGGTGATCTGGCCGGACACCGGGTCCGTTGCCGCCAACCCGCCATTGGGGTTGGTCAGTTGGCAGATCAGGTTGATGCGGCGCCAGTCGCGGTTCATACCGGGGTGGTCCTCGCGGGTGTGCCCGCCGCGCGACTCGGTGCGCTCCAGCGCGGCCCGGGCCACGCACTCGCTGACCAGCAGCATGTTCCGCAGGTCCAGCGAGAGATGCCAGCCGGGGTTGAACTGCCTGTGGCCCTCGACTCCCGCGCGGCGGGCCCGTACTCGAAGGTCGGCGAGCTTCTCCAGCGCCTGTTCCATCTCGCCCTCGCGGCGGATGATGCCGACGAGGTCGTTCATGGTCTGCTGGAGTTCCTGGTGGAGGGTGTACGGGTTCTCGGGCGGGCGTCCGTTCTCTTGACCGGGTTCAGGGCCCTCCGCCGAGAAGGGGCGCAGTGCCTCCGCCGCCGCCAGGTCGACCTCCGTGTCGTCCACGAGCGGGCGGCTGTCCGCCAGGTCGGCCGCGTGGTCCGCCGCGTGCCAGCCCGCCCGGCGGCCGAACACCAGCAGGTCGGACAGGGAGTTGCCGCCGAGCCGGTTGGAGCCGTGCATGCCGCCGGCCACCTCACCGGCCGCGAACAGCCCCTCCACTCCGCGTGCCGCCGCGGTGTCCGACTCGACCGCGATCCCGCCCATCACGTAGTGACAGGTCGGCCCGACCTCCATCGCCTCCGCGGTGATGTCGACGTCGGCCAACTCCTTGAACTGGTGGTACATGGACGGGAGTCGGCGCCGGATCACCTCCGCCGGCATACGCGTCGACACGTCCAGGAAGACCCCGCCGTGCGGTGAGCCGCGGCCCGCCTTCACCTCGGAGTTGATGGCGCGGGCGACCTCGTCGCGGGGGAGCAGTTCGGGGGGACGGCGGTTGGTGTCGGGGTCCTCGTACCAGCGGTCGCCCTCGGCCTCCGACTCGGCGTACTTCTCCTTGAAGACGTCGGGGATGTAGTCGAACATGAACCGCTTGCCCTCGGAGTTGCGCAGCACCCCGCCGTCGCCGCGCACCGACTCGGTGACGAGGATGCCCTTCACGGACGGCGGCCAGACCATGCCCGTCGGGTGGAACTGCACGAACTCCATGTTGAGGAGGGGCGCGCCCGCCAGCAGCGCCAGCGCGTGGCCGTCGCCCGTGTACTCCCACGAATTCGACGTCACCTTGAAGGACTTGCCGATCCCGCCGGTCGCGATCACCACGGAGGGGGCTTCGAGGACCATGAAGCGGCCGGTCTCGCGCTCGTAGGCGAAGACTCCGGACACCCGGCCCGCGGCGGAGCCGCCAATGGCTGCAGTGTCCTTCAACACCCGTGTGACCGTGCACTCCTGATAGACCTTCAGACGGGACTCGTAGTCGCCGGTCTCTTTGTAGTCCTCCTGCTGGAGCGACACGATCTTCTGCTGGAGCGTGCGGATCAGCTCAAGTCCCGTACGGTCGCCGACGTGGGCGAGGCGCGGGTACTCGTGGCCGCCGAAGTTGCGCTGGGAGATCCTGCCGTCCTTCGTGCGGTCGAAGAGGGCGCCCCAGGTCTCCAACTCCCAGACCCGGTCCGGGGCTTCCTTCGCGTGCAGCTCCGACATGCGCCACTGGTTGAGGAACTTGCCGCCGCGCAGGGTGTCGCGGAAGTGGACCTGCCAGCTGTCGTGGGAGTTGACGTTGCCCATCGCCGCCGCGATGCCGCCCTCGGCCATCACCGTATGGGCCTTGCCGAACAGTGACTTGCAGATCACCGCCGTACGGGCACCGCGCTCGCGCGCCTCGATGGCGGCCCGCAGACCGGCGCCACCGGCACCGACCACGACGACGTCCCACTCCTGTCGCTCGACCACGGACATCAGAAGAACCTCGGATCGTTGAAAGCGCCGGAGGCGACCAGGTACACGTAGAAGTCGGCAGCCGCGACGCTGATCAACGACGCCCAGGCCAGCTGCATGTGACGGTTGTTCAGCTTCCCGACGAACTTCCACGCCTTGTAGCGCACGGGATGCCTGGAGAAGTGCTTGAGCTTGCCGCCGACGATGTGGCGGCAGGAGTGGCAGGACAGGGTGTACGCCCAGATCAGCACGATGTTGGCCACGAAGACGAGGGTGCCCAGGCCCATGTGGCCCCAGTGGTAGTGCTCGTCGCGGAAGGTCAGCACGGTGTCGTACGTCAGCGTGCCCGCCACCAGGAGCGCCGCGTAGAAGAAGTACCGGTGGACGTTCTGCAGGATCAGCGGGAAGCGGGTCTCACCGCTGTACTTCTTGTGCGGCTCGGCCACCGCGCAGGCCGGGGGCGAGGCCCAGAAGCCCCGGTAGTAGGCCTTGCGGTAGTAGTAGCAGGTCAGCCGGAAGCCGAGCGGGAAGATCAGGATGATGATGGCGGGGGAGATGCCCCACCAGCTCCCGAAGAGGTCGGCGTTCGGGCCCGCGTGCATGGTTCTGCAGCGGTCGGCCAGACAGGGCGAGTAGAACGGCGAGACATAGGGCGCCGAGTAGTAGTTCGAGTCCGCGAAGGCCCGCCAGGTCGAGTAGACGACGAAGGCCAGCAGTCCGGCGGCGGTGACGGCCGGGGCCAGCCACCAGCGGTCGGTCCGCAGATGCGGGGCGTCGATCGCGGCGCGCGTACCGGTGTGTACGCCGCCGCTCTTCGGTTGGGGTTCCGTACCAGTGGCCAAGTCAGGACTCCGGTCGGTTCAGGGTGCGTGGCGGTCGTGGGCGCCGAGTCCTTCGTCGTCCGAGTCCGTCCACAGGGTGTTGTCGTAGGGGGTGTCGGGGATGGAGACGAGATCGGGGCGCCGGGGGCGCTCGATCCCTGGTGCGGCGTCTCGCAGCAGCGCGACGCTCTCGCGCAGCCGGTCGGCGTCGGCCTTGACCCTGCGCATCTCCAGGCCGCCGCTGCCGAATTGGTTCTCCAGTCGTCCCACCGACCTGAACAGGTCGTCGAGACAGCGCTGGACTGACGTCAGTTCGTCGTGCACGGACATGACGTGACCTCACTTCCGCGGGCGTCGGCCCTGGACGGCAACGTTCATGCGCCTGCGAGTGTTGCGCGTCACACCTACCGGTGGGAAGCGGTGTGCACGGATTGGCCGGGGTGCGTTGGTGTGTACGGGGGCAGATTCGAACATTGCGCCGCACGGGTGGGCTTCCCGGCGCCCCTCGCCGTGTCGCCCTTCATGGCCGAACCGTTTCCTCTTCAGTGGCCGCAAAGATCTGATCAGCTCCATATACGCCCAAACGTGATCAGAAGTCCCGCGGTCTACCGGAGGTAGCAGTGATGTCCCACGACGGCGTCAGACTGCGCGCGGTCATGCGCTCGGTCGTCTTCCTCACCGCGGGCGCGCTCGCGGTGACCACCCTCGCGGCGTGCAGTTCCGAGGACGAATCGGGCAAGCCGCTGGCCGGACAGGACATCGCGCCGGTCGGCCGTGACCTGGTCGCCGACGGCGGCACCCTGAACTGGGCCGTCGACGACGTACCCGAGACCCTCAACACCTTCCAGTCGGACGCCGACGACGCCACCACCCGCGTCGCCCAGGCCGTCCTGCCCGCGATGTTCCGGCTCGACGCGCAGGGCCGCCCGCAGCGCGACGCCGACTACCTGGAGTCCGCGAAGGTCGTCGACACCGAGCCCAAGCAGGTCGTCCTCTACAAGCTGGACCAGCAGGCGGTGTGGAGCGACGGCCGCGAGATCGGCGCCGCCGACTTCGCCGCCCAGTGGCGCGCCCTGTCCGGCAAGGACTCCGCGTACTGGACCGCGCGCAACGCCGGTTACGACCGCATCGAGAAGATCGAGCGCGGCGCCAACAACCTCGAGGTCAAGGTCACCTTCAGCAGGCCGTACGCCGACTGGAAGGCGCTGTTCTCGCCGCTGTACCCCAAGGACGTCATGGGCACCCCGGACGCCTTCAACGACGGCGCGCGCCGCAAGCTGAAGGTCACCGCCGGGGCGTTCTCCCTGCAGAAGGTCGACCGCAAGGACAAGGAGATCGTCCTCGCCCGCAACCCGCACTGGTGGGGCCGGCCCGCGAAGCTCTCCCAGCTCGTGCTGCACGCCGTACCGCTCGACAAGCGGGCCGCCGCGCTCGCCGACGGCACGGTCGACCTGGCCGAGATCGACCCCGCCGACGCGAGCCGTATCTCGCTCGCGGGCCGTGCGAAGGGGACGAGCACCCCGCTCCAGGGCGCGAGCCCGACGGGCAAGGACGAGAACAAGAACGAGAGCCGGCAGAAGAAGAAGCTCAGCAAGAAGGAGCGCAAGGCGCTCGCCAAGTACCTGCGCCAGCAGGACGAGTTGCGCGCCTTCACCGTCCGCCGCTCCCTCGAACCCGCGTACACGCAGCTCGCCCTCAACGGCTCCGAGGGCCCCCTCGCCGACGAGCGCGTCCGGCGTGCGGTGGCCCGCGCGCTCGACCGCACCGAGCTGGCGAAGGTCGTCCTCAAGCCGCTGGGCCTGCCCGCCGTGCCGGTCGGCAGCCACCTCGCGCTCTCCGGGCAGGCCGCGTACGCCGACAACAGCGGCGCGCTCGGCGACCACGACACCGCGGAGGCGCAGGCGCTGCTCGCCGACGCCGGCTGGGTGCCCGGCGGTCCGCTCAAGGACAAGGGCGAGAAGGCGGCCGGTTCCGAGAGCAAGAAGGGCAAGAAGTCCGACGACGATGCCGAGTCCGAGGGCGGTTCCGACGGGCAGTACATCGTCGGCGAGGACAACAAGGACCCGCAGGACCACACCAAGAAGCACGACAAGGCTTCCGGGCGCGGCGGCGACGAGGGCTCCAAGCACCTCGCCGACGGCAAGCAGTACGACGGCCGCAAGGTGAAGCAGGGCGGCGCGCCCGGCGCGTACGCCCCCAAGGGCACGGCCGCCCCGGCGGGCGCGAAGACCGGGCCGCTCGCCAAGGACGGCAAGCCGCTCACCCTCCGCTTCGTGCTCCCCTCCGGTACCGGTTCGGAGTCGCTGAGCGCGGTCGCCGACAGCATCTCCCGGATGCTGGAGAAGGTCGGCATCCGCACGGAGATCACCAAGGTCTCCGACGACAGCTACTTCAAGGACCACATCGCGTCCGGCCAGTACGACCTCGCCCTCTACTCCTGGCCCGCGTCCGCCTACCCCGCCACCGACGCCCGCCCGATCTTCGCCAAGCCGGTCCCGGCCGCGGACGGCTCCCTGAACGTCGAGCAGAACTACACCCGCGTCGGCACCGACCAGGTCGACCAGCTCTTCGACCAGGCCGCCTCGACCCTCGACCAGGACGAGTCCGCCGCCCTGGTCCGCAAGGCCGACGCCCGCATCTGGGCGGCGGCCGGCTCGATCCCCCTCTACCAGCGCCCCCAGCTCACGGCCGCCCGCAGGACCGTCGTCAACGCCGGCTCCTTCGGCTTCCAGACCCCGGTCTACGAGGACATGGGCTTCCTGAAGAAGGGCGCCCACCCCTCGGCGAGCCCGACCAAGGACTGAGGGATTGGCATCACCCGCACATGACGAGCACGGCCGCCGTCCCGCAGCAACATGCGGGGCGGCGGTCGTCGTACGGGGGTGGGACATGCGGGGCTGGGGAGCGGCGGTGGCCGTGGTGTTGCTGGGTGCGGGTTCGGCGGGGTGTGGTGTCACGGCGGGTGAGAGCCGGCTGTCCGCCGACGCGGCCACGATCTGCGCGCACGGGACGTACGCCTGGTCCGGCATCCGGCACGTCGAGCGGCTGACCGGGCTGCCCGACCGGATCACGTACGCCGACGGCGGGTACCAGGGTGTCATCGAACACGTCTCCGGCACCGTCTACCGCCCCACCGTGACCCGTCCGCCCGAGGGGGTCGGCCCCGCCCGGGTGATCAAGGCCCTGGGTTCCCACCTGAAGACGGACGAGCCGCTCGCCGGACCCTCCGAGAGGGCCGGGGGCGAGGAGACGGATCTCTTCAACGAGATCGGCGGATCCCGGCAGCCGTACTACACCTGGGAGTCGATCGACATGGTTGAGGCCGACTTCACTTATAGCTGCGGACTGAACCCGCCGGTGCACGGCCACGTACACACCTGGGACACGTTCGGCGGCGGGTTCCTGCCCTGCTCCGAGCCCTCCGAGGGCGCCCCGGCCAAGGTCGCCGCCGCGAAACTGTGCCCCGCCGGGTCCCATGCCGTGACGGGCGTCCGACCCCTCCCGCCGCCACCCGTAAGGCCCTGCGGAGGCCCCGTCCCCGTACGCCACGTACGATGGGGTAAGGCCGTGGCGTGTCCAGCCCGGCAGGGTCCGCGTAACACAGACGTACGCGCAGGCCTTCCTCACTCTCCGGGAGTTCGCCGCAATATGGCCACGCGCCACGACATCCGCAACGTCGCCATCGTCGCCCACGTCGACCACGGGAAGACGACCCTCGTCGACGCCATGCTGAAGCAGGCCGGTGCCTTCGCCGCGCACGCCGCCGAATCGCTCGACGACCGAATGATGGACTCGAACGATCTGGAGCGTGAGAAGGGCATCACGATCCTGGCCAAGAACACGGCCGTGAAGTACCACCCGAAGGATGGCGGCGACGTCATCACCATCAACATCATCGACACCCCGGGCCACGCCGACTTCGGTGGCGAGGTCGAGCGCGGTCTGTCGATGGTGGACGCGGTGGTGCTGCTCGTCGACGCGTCCGAGGGCCCGCTGCCCCAGACCCGCTTCGTGCTGCGCAAGGCGCTCCAGCAGCGCCTGCCCGTCATCCTGTGCATCAACAAGACGGACCGCCCCGACTCCCGGATCGACGAGGTCGTCAACGAGACCTACGACCTGTTCCTGGACCTGGACGCGGACGAGGAGCAGATCGAGTTCCCCATCGTCTACGCGTGTGCGCGTGACGGCGTGGCCTCGCTGACCAAGCCGGAGAACGGCACGGTCCCGCAGGACAGCGACAACCTGGAGCCCTTCTTCTCCACGATCCTGTCGCACGTCCCGGCCCCGCAGTTCGACGAGGCCGCCCCCCTCCAGGCGCACGTCACCAACCTGGACGCCGACAACTTCCTCGGCCGTATCGCGCTGCTCCGCGTCGAGCAGGGCGAGCTGCGCAAGGGCCAGACCGTCACGTGGATCAAGCGCGACGGCACGATGTCCAACGTGCGCATCACCGAGCTGCTGATGACCGAGGCGCTCACCCGCAAGCCGGCCGAGATGGCGGGCCCCGGTGACATCTGCGCCGTGGCCGGTATCCCGGACATCATGATCGGCGAGACCCTCGCCGACCCCGAGAACCCGATCGCGCTGCCGCTCATCACGGTCGACGAGCCGGCGATCTCCATGACCATCGGTACGAACACCTCGCCGCTGGTCGGCCGCGGCGGCACCGGCAAGGGCGCCTCCGCGAAGGCGGCCGTCAAGGACCGCAAGGTGACCGCCCGTCAGGTCAAGGACCGCCTGGACCGCGAGCTGATCGGTAACGTCTCGCTGCGCGTCCTGGACACCGAGCGCCCCGACGCCTGGGAGGTGCAGGGCCGCGGTGAGCTGGCGCTGGCCATCCTGGTCGAGCAGATGCGCCGCGAGGGCTTCGAGCTGACCATCGGCAAGCCGCAGGTCGTCACCCAGCAGGTCGAGGGCAAGACGTACGAGCCCGTCGAGCGCATGACGATCGACGTGCCCGAGGAGCACATGGGCGCGGTCACGCAGCTCATGGGTGTCCGCAAGGGCCGGATGGACAACATGTCCAACCACGGCTCCGGTTGGGTCCGCCTGGAGTTCGTCGTCCCGTCCCGCGGTCTCATCGGCTTCCGTACCGAGTTCCTGACCGGTACGCGCGGCACGGGCATCGCCCACTCCATCCACGAGGGCCACGAGCCGTGGTTCGGCGTGCTGACGACCCGTAACAACGGTTCGCTGGTCGCCGACCGCGCGGGCGCCGTCACCGCGTTCGCGATGACGAACCTCCAGGAGCGCGGTGTGCTGTTCACCGACCCCGGCACCGAGGTGTACGAGGGCATGATCGTCGGCGAGAACTCGCGCGCCGACGACATGGACGTGAACATCACCAAGGAGAAGAAGCTCACCAACATGCGCTCGGCCGCCGCCGACTCGTTCGAGGCGATCGTGCCGCCGCGCAAGCTCTCCCTGGAGCAGTCCCTGGAGTTCTGCCGCGACGACGAGTGCGTCGAGGTGACCCCGGAGGCCGTTCGCATCCGCAAGGTCGTCCTCGACCAGAAGGAGCGCGGCCGCTCCGCGAGCCGCGCCAAGCACGGCTGACGCATACGATCGCAGGCGTTCGAGGCGCTGTTACCGGCCAACTGAGCCCGGGTGCCCCCATCTTGGGGGTGCCCGGGCTTTTTGCAACTGATTTTCGCCCTGCTCCCCGGGACGGTCTGTCCGTAATGCGGAGATCCTCGCCCGATACCCATGTAACAAGTCCGTTTCGTGGCCTTCTCGCATCGAACAGTTTGTCCATGTTTTGGAAGATGTACGGGTGAGCTGTGACTGAATTGAGATTTAAAGACAGTGGTCGGCACCTGGCACATGGCAGATAGTTAGCCGCGTAGCGCTCGGGTCAATGGGTCACCGCGCCGTGGGGACGGCGCCGACTCGCGAGCACCAGGGGGTGTCTGACCCTCCGCCAGGGGTGGCGGAGGAAAGACGTGAACCCCCTCCTGTTGGTGAACACGTGGAGTCATGAGGAGGAGCCCCATGCGTGGTGTCACGAACGCCAGGTGGGACACGCCGTCCGTCAGTAGCAACTTCGCCCGCCCATACGGAGATTGGCTCTGAGGAGTCGGCCGGCGGTCTAGTGCCGCCGTTCAACTACGCGCGTCCGGCTGCGGGATCTCCCGCCGCACCGGGACGCTCCGGACCTCTTTCCTAGCTCCGGCCGGTGACCGCGCACACCCTGCGCCGGTCGCCCGCTCGGCACACCCACACCTGTGAAATGGGCGAACAGTGACAAGTCCTATCGACATTGAGGGCGGCGGAACCTCGGTCGTCGTCGACGGCGAACCAGGGCCGCAGGCGGAGCCCGAGGCCAAGAAGATGGAGGGCCGGTCGCCCGGCCAGCTGATGTGGATCCGCTTCAAGCGCGACCGCACCGGCGTGATCTCGGCCTACGTCGTGGCCTTCTTCTTCCTCGTCGGGCTCCTCGCACCACTGATCTCCAAGCTGTACGGCAAGGACCCGTACACCGTGTACGCGGACGAACGCCCCGAGCTCTTCGACAGCGCGGGCGTCCCGCTGCAGCCCAACGGCGGGATCAGCAGCCAGTTCTGGTTCGGCCTCGAACCGGGCAACGGCTACGACGTGTTCACCAAGCTCCTCTACGGCATCCGCACCTCGCTGATGATCTCCATCTGCGTGACGATCGCGACCGTCCTCACCGGCATCCTGCTCGGCGTCGCGGCCGGCTACCTCGGCGGCAAGTCCGACTACTTCATCAGCCGGGTCATCGACTTCCTGCTGGCCTTCCCCTCCCAGCTGTTCTTCATCGCCAGCATGCCGGTCGTCGTGTCGCTCTTCGTGAGCCCGACCGACGAGACACCGACGTACGTCCGTGTCGTGGCCCTCATCGCGGTGCAGTGGTTCCTGGGCTGGATGAGCCTCGCCCGTATCCTGCGCGGCACCAGTCTGGCGCTGCGCGAACGGGAGTTCATCGAGGCGGCGAAGGTCAGCGGGGCCTCGCCCTGGCGGATCATCAGCAAGGAGATCCTGCCGAACGTGGTCACGCCGATCCTGGTGCAGTCCACGTACATGCTTCCCGGCTTCGTGACCGCCGAGGCCGGACTGTCCTACCTGGGTGTGGGCATCGTCGAACCGACGCCGGACTGGGGACAGATGTTCTCCAAGGCGTCCACCGAACTCGTGATGCAGAACGACATCACCTACATGTTCTTCCCGGGTGTCTCGATGATCATCTTCATCGTGGCCTTCAACCTGCTCGGGGACTCGGTCCGGGACGCCTTCGATCCCAAGACGGCACGCTGACCGTCCGTTGGTGGGCGTCCTCGCCCGGATACCGCACGGCAACACAGCACAGCGATCCAGCACGGCGATCCAGCACGGGAATTCCTTTGTGCACTGGTGACACACAGATGGGTGGAAACTGAGTGATGAGTAGGGGCGGACGCCACGTATACGCCGCGCTCTCCGTGCTCGCGGCCGGGGCTCTTGTGCTCACCGGTTGCAGCAAGGGCGGCAGCGACGCGAGCGACAACAACAAGCAGGACAAGGAGAACGCGGCAAGACAGCAGAAGTCGATCAAGTTCGGCGACACCGCGGACTCCACCGGACCGGCCGCGGCCGTGGCCGGCGCCAAGTCGGGCGGCACGATGGAGGTCCTCCAGCGTGACAGCTTCGCCCACCTCGACCCGGGCCAGATCTACGTCTCCGACGAGATGGCCCTGTCGCAGCTGATCCACCGAGGCCTGACCGGTTACAAGGCGACCAGCACCGACGGCAAGTCGCACGAGGTCGTCGGCGACCTCGCCACCGACTCCGGTACCACCACGGACGGCGGCAAGACCTGGAAGTACACGCTCAAGGACGGCATCAAGTTCCAGGACGGCACGCCGATCACGTCCAAGGACATACGCCAGACCGTCGAGCGGCTCTTCGCGCCCTTCATCAACCAGGGCCCGTCCTACCTCCAGCAGTGGCTGGCCAACACCTCCGGCGCCGACTACCGCAAGCTGCTGCCGGACGGCCCGTACAAGGGCAAGCACCTGCCGAGCAGCGTCCTGGAGACGCCGGACGCGAAGACCATCATCTTCCACTTCAAGACACCGCACTCGGACCTGCCGTACGCGCTCGCCATGGCCGGCTACTCGGTCGTGTCCGCCAAGGGCGACACCCAGGCGAAGTACGACAAGACCCCGGTGGTGACCGGTCCTTACAAGATCCAGTCGTTCAAGTCCGGCAAGTCGATGGTGCTCGTGAAGAACACCAACTGGGACCCGAAGACGGACCCGATCCGTCACCAGTACGTGGACCAGTTCAACTTCACGTTCAACCAGCAGTTCGAGACGTCGACGAAGGCGCTCCTCGCGGACAGCGGCGCGGACCAGACCGGTGTGAGCCTCAGCAACCAGGTCGACGCGGGCAACCTGTCCAGCGTGCTCAAGGACCCGAAGATGAAGTCCCGCACGATCTCCGGCTACCAGCCGTACGTGGGACAGATGAACATCAACATGAGCCACCCGGCCATGAAGGACAAGACGGTCCGTGAGGCCATCGCCTACGCGCTGCCCATCACCCCGTTCGTCCGCGCCTTCGGCGGCACCGACGCGATGGAGGTCGCCGGCGGTCTGATCAGCCCGACCGTCTCCGGCTACGACCCCACGTTCGACCCGTTCGGCAAGAAGAAGAAGCCCGCCGGTGACCCGGTCAAGGCCAAGGCGCTGCTGAAGAAGGCCGGCAAGCTCGGCATGAAGCTCACCTTCGGCTACACCAACACCCCCGAGGGCCAGCAGTACTCCACCGCCATGGCGGCAGGCCTGAAGAAGGCCGGCTTCAACGTCCAGCGCCAGGAGATCCCGGCCGAGACCTACTACGACCAGGTCTCCAAGCTGGACAACAACTACGACATCTTCCACACCGCGTGGGGCGCCGACTGGCCGTCCGCCTCGACCGTCATCCCGCCGCTCTACGACGGACGCGTGATCGCCGACGGTGCGCAGAACTACTCGCAGATCAACGACCCCAAGGTCAACAGCGAGATCGACCGCATCAACAAGATCACCGACCCGGTCAAGGCCGCGGCCGAGTGGGAGAAGCTCGACCAGTACATCGTGAAGGACGTCGTCAACGTCGTCCCGACCGCGTACTACAAGCAGACCCAGATCGCCGGCTCCAAGGTCGGCGGACTCGTCTACGACGACGTCATCGGCGGCGTCGACCCGCGACGCCTGTTCGTCAAGTAACCGCAGTCCGTCCGGCACCCGGTGCTCCCGCCCCTCTCCGGGGCGACGCACCGGGTGCCGGACGGCCCGCCGACGTCAGAGAGCTGCCCCTGTCATGCTGCGCTTCCTCTTCCGCCGGTTCCTCGGCGCCGTCGTCATCCTCTTCCTGCTGAGCATCATCACGTTCCTGCTGTTCTTCGGGATGCCACGCGACCCGGGCCTGCTGATGTGCGGCAAGACCTGCAACCCGACCAGCCTCGCGAACATCCACCACGTGCTCGGCCTCGACAAGCCGATCAGCACGCAGTACGGGATCTTCCTGAAGAACCTCGTCATGGGCAGCAACGGCTTCGCCCAAGGTCCCTGCCCCGCCCCGTGCTTCGGGTACTCGTACCACACCAACGACCAGGTCTGGGCCACGCTGATCGACCGGCTGCCCATCACGGTCTCGCTCACCCTCGGCGCAGCCTTCTTCTTCCTGCTCATCGGCCTCGGCACCGGCCTGCTCGCCGCCTGGAAGCGCGGCACGGTCATCGACAAGGCGGCCACGGCCGGGGCGATGGTGCTCAGTTCGATGCAGATCTACTTCCTGGGACCACTGGCACTGGCACTGCTCGTCTACCAGACCCACATCTTCGACAAACCGGCGTACAACAGCTTCACCGCTGACCCGATCACCTGGTTCACCGGCCTGATCATCCCCTGGGTCGTGCTGTCCACGATCTTCGCCGCGCAGTACACCCGTATGGCGCGCTCGGCGATGATCGAACAGCTCCAGGAGGAACACGTCCGTACGGCCAAGGCGAAGGGCATGTCCCGCAGATACGTCTTCTTCCGCTACGCCTGGCGCGGTTCGCTGATCCCCATCGTCACCATCTTCGGCATCGACCTGGGCACACTGCTCGGCGGCGCGATCATCACCGAGGTCACGTTCAGCCTGCCGGGCCTCGGCCAACTCGCCGTACAGTCCGTCTTCTTCAGCGACCTGCCGCTGCTGCTGGGCGTGATGCTGTTCTCCGCCACCATGATCCTTCTCTTCAACATCATCGTCGACGCCTGCTACGCCTTCATCGACCCGCGCGTGCGGCTGGCCTAGGAGCACTCGTGACCACATTGACCAAGGAAGCCGGAGCTCCCTCGCCGGCCGACGCGGGTGCCTTTCTCTCGGTGCGGGACCTGCACGTCAGCTTCAAGACCGAGGACGGCGTCGTCCGTGCCGTCGACGGTCTCTCCTTCGACGTCGAACGCGGCAAGACGCTGGGCATCGTCGGGGAGTCGGGCTCCGGCAAGTCGGTCACCAACCTGACGATCCTCGGCCTGCACAACCCGATGTTCACCACCGTCGAGGGCGAAATCCTCCTGGACGGCCAGGAGTTGACCACGGCACGCGAGTCCGAGATGGAGAAGCTGCGCGGCAACAAGGTCGCCATGATCTTCCAGGACCCGCTGACCGCCCTCTCCCCGTACTACACGGTGGGTCGCCAGATCGCCGAGCCGTACATGAAGCACCTGGGCGCCTCGAAGAAGGCCGCGTGGGCGCGTGCGGTGGAGATGCTCGGCAAGGTCGGTATCCCCAACCCGAAGGAACGGGCGAAGGACTACCCGCACCAGTTCTCCGGCGGTATGCGCCAGCGCGCGATGATCGCGATGGCGCTGGTCTGCGACCCCGACCTGCTGATCGCCGACGAGCCGACAACGGCCCTCGACGTCACGGTCCAGGCCCAGATCCTCGACCTCCTGAAGGACCTCCAGCAGGAGTTCGGCTCCGGGATCGTCTTCATCACTCACGACCTCGGCGTGATCGCCGACATGGCCGACGACATCATGGTGATGTACGCGGGCAACGCGGTGGAACGCGGCTCGACGAACGAGGTCCTCCGCTCACCCCAACACCCCTACACCTGGGGCCTGTTGAACTCCATGCCCCGCCTGGACTCGGACCTGAGCGCGCCCCTGGACCCGATCCCCGGCGCCCCGCCCTCCCTCCTGAACCCGCCCTCGGGCTGCCGCTTCCACCCCCGCTGTACCTTCCAGGACCGGGTCGGCGGCACCCGCTGTGTCACCGAACGCCCGCTGCTCGCCCCCGACCGCGCCTCGGCCTGCCACCTCACGGCGGACCAGAAGCGCAGCATCTTCATCGAAGAGATCAAGCCCCGACTGGGCTAGGAGGAGACGTCATGACAGAGGACCTCGTCCTGCCCGCCCCGCGCGACGCGGTACCGGAAGCCTCCGGCGACCCGTTGCTGGTCGTGGAGGGCCTGACCAAACACTTCCCGGTGAAGGGCGGCTTCCCGATCCGCCGTACCGTCGGCGCCGTCCAGGCCGTCGACGGCATCGACCTGACCGTGCACGTGGGCGAGAGCTTCGGCCTGGTCGGCGAGTCGGGCTGCGGCAAGTCGACGACGGGCCGGTTGATCACCCGCCTGCTGGAGCCGAGCGCGGGCACGATCACCTACAGCGGCCAGGACATCACCCACGCCTCCCGCAAACAACTGGCCCCGATCCGCTCCGAGATCCAGATGATCTTCCAGGACCCGTACTCGTCGCTGAACCCGCGGCAGACGGTCGGCAAGATCATCTCGGGCCCGATGGAGATCAACGACATCCAGCCGGAGGGCGGCCGTGAGGCCCGCGTCCGCGAACTGCTGGAGATCGTCGGTCTCAACCCCGAGCACTACAACCGCTTCCCGCACGAGTTCTCCGGCGGCCAGCGCCAACGCATCGGTGTCGCCCGCGCGTTGGCCCTCGAACCGAAGCTGATCGTCGCGGACGAACCAGTGTCGGCCCTGGACGTCTCGATCCAGGCGCAGGTGGTGAACCTGCTCCAGAAGGTCCAGAAGGAACTCGGCATCGCGTTCCTGTTCATCGCCCACGACCTCGCAGTCGTACGACACTTCTCGCACCGCGTGGCGGTCATGTACCTCGGCAAGATCATCGAGGTGGGCGACCGCGACTCCATCTACACCCGCCCCCGGCACCCGTACACCCACGCCCTGTTGTCCGCGGTGCCCGAGGTGAACCTCAGCGACAACGAGACAGCCGGCCGCGAACGCATCCGCCTCGCCGGCGACGTTCCCTCCCCGATTTCACCTCCCTCCGGCTGCCGCTTCCGCACCCGCTGCTGGAAGGCCCAGGAAAAGTGCGCGACCGAGGAACCGCCACTGATCCAGATCGAGGGCAACCGCCCCGCCCACCTGACGGCCTGCCACTTCCCGGAGGAGCCGACGATCGAGGCGCGGGACGAGGACATCGTGCTGGACCCGGCGTTGGCTGCGCTGGAGGAGTCGTTGGAGGAGTAGGGAGTTGCTGCGGCCCTGGGTTGTGATGTGGACGTTGGGCCGCCCGCTTCTTGGTCAGTGTCGGGATTGCGGGAGCCGAGTAAAGGGCGCTCCCTGCGGTCGCGTCGGCTGCGCCGATTCCGCTGCGCTCCACCCTTGACTCGTCTCCCGCAATCCCGTTTCAGAAGCGAGCGGGCGGCCCAGGGGGATGGGTGGCCCAGGTAGGAATCCCCTTGCCTGTACTGCGTTGCGGGCCGGTGCGGAGGGGACGCGTTCGCGTCTCGCCAGCACGCCGGGCGGGCTTAGCGGCTACCGGCCGGTGGGGTGCGAGGGTGCGAGGGTGCGAGGGTGCGCGCTGCCGCCTCGCCAGCACGCCCCCTCGGCTCAGCGGCCAACGGTGGATGGGGGAGTGGGCGGGGGTGGGTCGATGGGTGGGTGGGTGGTTGCTGGAGGCTGTAGGTAAAACTAACCACCTTCATGCCCTTTGGCTGGTTAGAAAGGACCCCGGCTTCCGGAGGTGGCGGGGTCAAGGTCGGGGTTGGGGGCGTGCTGGCGTCTCGGCTGTATGCCGGTTCGGCTCGGCGGCTGTCGGCCGGTGGGGGCTTCCCGGCCGTCGGTTCTGGGCGACGGCCCGGGCGATGGCCTAGGTGATGGCCTGGGTGAGGGCGCGGGTGGTGACTTCCGCTTGCCAACCGCCTCTCCCGGGGCACCTGGTCCGTAGAAGTGTGACAGTTGAAGCGGAAGTGTCACACTTTCCAGCCCCACCCCACCCCACCCCACCCCACCCCACCCCGGCCCACCCTGGCCCTCGGCCCCGCCCCCTCTTGAGGCTGGGGCCATCTCTAACCAGTCAAAGGGCATGACGGTGGTTAGTTTTACCTGCAGCCTCCAGCAACCACTCATCCACCCACCCCCGCCCACTCACCGTTGGCCGCTGAGCCGACCCGGCGTGCTGGCGAGACGGCAGCGCGTCCCTCCGTACCGGCCCGCAACGCAGTACAGGTACGGCATATGTACCTGGCCACCCGTTCCTCCGGGCCGCTCGCTCGCTTCTGAAACGGGCTGGAGCGGACCGTGTCAAGGGTGGAGCGGAGCGGAATCGGCGCAGCCGACGCGACCGCAGGGAGCGCCCTTTACTCGGGCCGTGGAAGCCCGACACTGGCCAAGAAGCGAGTGGCCCAACGGCAACTGCGAAACGCCGCCCTAGCTACACCGGCTCGTAGTCTCAGCCACGGTAATGATCTCGGGACTGTCCAGCGCCAACGCCCCCCGCCCCCAGTCGCCGTACCGCTCCACGACGACAAACCCGGCCTCGCTCAGGAAGCCGTCGAGGGTATCGGTGTCGAGGAACCTCAGGGTGGTTCGGTCGACTTGAGGCCGTTCCCACTGGGTGCCTTCGAAGGTCTCCGTGAACGTCACGCGTCCCTCGCCGGCCGCCACGGACTCGACCTCGTGCCACACGCGTACGACCCCACCACGCCCGTCGGGAATCTCCCGCACCCGGTCCGGCGTCCACGTCTCCCACGCCCGGGCCCCCGGATTCCGCGTCTCGAACACGAACCGCCCACCGGCCACGAGAGCGGCACGTACGGCCCGTAGGGCGAGGCACAACTCCTCGTCGCCGAGCAGTACTTGGAAGGCGTGTCCGGTCATGACGGCGAGTTCGAACTCACCGTGCCACTCCCGTGCGCGTAGATCTCCGAGCACCCACTCGACGTCAGGTTCATGAGCCCGCGCCTGCACCAGCATTGCCGCGGCGGGATCGAGCCCCATGAGCCGTCCCCGATGCCCCTCTTGCCGGGCCCGCCCGAGCAACCGCCCGGTGCCGCACCCGACATCGAGCACGGAGTCGGCGCGCCTGACCAGCCCGAGACAGAAGTCGTCGCCGGGCCCCCACGGGTTGAGGGTGTCGTACAGGGCGGCGAGCGAAGGATCCGCGAACGAACGATCAACCACCGCGGAAGTGTGTCACGCCGAACCCTGGCACGTCCGTTCATGACGAAGGCCCGCGCCTGGGTGGGCGCGGGCCTTCGTCCCCTGGAAGCGGACATTCATGGGCTCGGGTCAATGGGCCGGTGAAAGTCCGTTCCTGAAGGGGGCGGCTGACTAAAGGGGTGTGTCAGGCCGCCGCCTCGGGGTCCTTGGAGAGACGGGGTGCCGGAACGGTGTCCGCCGTCTCGGGGTAGTGGCATGCGGTCAGGTGGCCCGGCTTGTTGCCCTCGACCTGTACCAGCGGCGGAGCCTCCGTCGCGCACTTCTCCGTCGCCTTCCAGCAACGGGTACGGAAACGGCAGCCCGTGGGCGGGTTGATCGGCGACGGCACGTCACCGACCAGCCGGATGCGGTCCCGGGCGGGCGTCTCGTCCACCGTGGCCTCGGGCACGGCGGACAACAGGGCCCGCGTATAGGGGTGGCGCGGGTTGCCGTACAGGTCGTCGCGGTCGGCGATCTCCACGATCTTGCCGAGGTACATTACCGCGACTCGCTGTGAGAAGTGCCGGACGATCGCCAGGTCGTGGGCGATGAACACGAACGCGATGCCGAGTTCCTTCTGGACCTTCTGGAGCAGGTTCACGACCTGGGCCTGGATCGAGACGTCCAGCGCCGATACCGGTTCGTCCGCGACGATCAGCTTCGGTTCGAGGGCCAACGCGCGGGCGACACCGATGCGTTGGCGCTGGCCGCCGGAGAACTCGTGCGGGAAGCGGTTGTAGTGCTCGGGGTTGAGGCCGACGATCTCCAGCAGCTCACGGACGCGCGCCTCGCGGCCGCCGGCCGGGTTGATGTCGTTGATCTCCATCGGGCCGGCCACGATCTTGCCGACCGTCTGCCGCGGGTTCAGCGAGGCGTACGGGTCCTGGAAGATCATCTGGATCTCGGACCGGATGGGCGCCAACTGCTTGCGGCCCGCGTGGGTGATGTCCTGGCCGCGGTAGGAGATCTTGCCGCCGGTCGGCTCCAGGAGCCGGGTGATCAGGCGGCCCGTCGTCGACTTGCCGCAGCCGGACTCGCCGACCAGGCCCAGGCTCTCGCCCTCGCCGACCTGGAAGTCCAGCCCGTCGACGGCCTGCACGGCACCGACCGTACGCCGGATCGGGAAGCCGCCCTTGATCGGGAAGTGTTTGGTCAGCCCGCTGACGTCCAGGAGGGGGTTCGCGTTGCTCATGATGGGAAGTCCCGTTTCTAGTACGTCAGTTGTGCTGGGCTACGGCGAGAAGGTCGGCGAAGAGTTCCTGGCGCTGCTGGGTGGTGAGGTGGCAGGCGGAGCCCCGGCCGTCGACCACCTCCAGCACGGGCCGCTCGCTGGAGCACAGGCCGCCCTCGACCTTCTCGGCGAAGGTGCAGCGCGGGTGGAAGCGGCAGCCGGACGGCGGATTGAGCAGCGAGGGCGGCGAGCCCGGGATCGGCATCAGCGGTACGTCGACCGGTCCTTCGAGGCTCGGCATGGAGCTCAGCAGACCGAGGGTGTAGGGGTGCTGCGGGTCCGTCAGCACCTCCTTCTTGGTGCCGCGCTCCACACACCGGCCGCCGTACATCACGAGGACGTCGTCGGCGATGTCGGCGATGACGCCGAGGTCGTGCGTGATGAACACGATGGCGGTGCCGAACTCCTGCTGGAGGTCCTTCAGCAGGTCCATGATCTGGGCCTGGACCGTCACGTCGAGGGCCGTCGTCGGCTCGTCGGCGATCAGCAGTTCCGGGTCGCAGACCAGCGCCATGGCGATCATCGCGCGCTGACGCATACCGCCCGAGAACAGGTGCGGGTAGTCGTCCACCCGGACCTCGGGCTGGGGGATCCCGACCCGCTTCAGCATCTCGATCGCCCGCGCGCGGGACTCCTTCTTGGAGGCGCCGGTGTGCTTGCGGTACACCTCGCTGATCTGCTTGCCGACCGTGTGGTACGGCGACAGCGAGGCCAGCGCGTCCTGGAAGATCATGGACATCTTGTTGCCGCGCAGTCGCTCCAGTTCCCGCTCGCTCGCGGTGAGCAACTCCTTGCCGTCGAGCAGGATCTCGCCCTCGATCGCCGTACGGTCGCGGTCGTGGAGGCCCAGGATCGTCAGGTTGGTGACGGACTTGCCGGAGCCCGACTCGCCGACGATGCCGAGCGTCTTGCCCTTGGCGAGGTCGAAGGAGAGCCCGTCGACGGCCTTGACGATGCCGTCCTCGGTGGAGAAGTGGACTTTGAGATCCCTGACGGAGAGGAAGGGCTGCTGATCGGTGCTCGTCACGGAGACGCTCCTGGGGGCGATGCGGGGGGTAGGGGGTACGGCCGGAGGGTCAGGCGAGCCGGATCCGCGGGTCGATGAAGGCGTAGGCGGCGTCGACGATGATGTTGAAGAAGACGATCGCGGCGGCCGCCAGCACGGTGACGCCGAGCAGCATCGGCAGGTCGCTCTGGATGACGGAGATCACCGCGAGGCGGCCGATGCCCTGGAGGCTGAAGACCTGCTCGGTGATGATCGCGCCGCCGATCAGCGTGCCCAGGTCGATGCCGAACACCGTGACGATCGGACCCATCGCGCCACGCCAGGCGAAGCGCAGGAACACGTTGGCACGGGAGAGGCCCTTGGCGCGCGCGGTCCGGACGTAGTCCTCGCTGAGCTGCTCGACCAGCTGGGAGCGGGCCATACGGGTGTAGTTGGCGGTGAAGATGATCGACAGCACCAGCCACGGCAGCAGCAGGCCGGAGAACCACGACACGGGGTTGTCGGTCAGCGGCGTGTACGAGGGCTGGTCGAGGATGCCCGTCTTGAAGACCAGGAAGTACAGCGCGATGTAGCCGACGAAGTAGATCTGGAGCGAGGAGCCGAGCAGCGAGGCCGAGGTGGCGAGCTTGTCCAGGAACTTGCCCTGCTTGAGCGCGGCGATCATGCCGGTGCCCACACCGAAGATCAGGAAGATGACGGCCGAACCGAAGGCGAGCGAGAGGGTCAGCGGCAGTCGGTCCATGATCGTGCCGAAGACGGGCTCGTTGTTGGCGAAGGAGTAGCCGAGGCACGGAGCGTTGCACATTCCGAAGCCGCTGTAGTCCCGCCCGACGAAGATCCCCTTCAGCCAGTACCAGTACTGCACCGGGATCGGATGGTCGATGCCCAGGTTGTGCCGGATCTGCGCGAGCGAGGCCGGCGTGCAGTTCTTGCCGCAGGACATCATGGCCGGGTCACGCGGGACGGCGTAGAAGAGCCAGAAGGTGATGGCGCTGATGATCAGCAGAATGACCAGCGCGCCGATCGTACGGCGGACAAGGAAGCGGAACATGGGGTCAGGACTCTCCGGGCGAGGCGCCGTTGCCGGGGCGTGAGGGGTGTGGGGCCGGTGGGGGGGGGCCCGGTGGGGCCGCCCCCTGGTGGCGTGTGGCGCCTACGCCTTGGCGTAGAGCCTCGTGAGCGCGAGGCCGGTGTTTCCGGCGTCGTAGACGAAGCCGCCGAGCTTCGAACCGTGCATCCAGTTGCGGATGGCGTGGTAGTCCGGGACGCAGGCCGCGAGCTCCATGACCTGCTTGTCGATGGCGCCCCAGGCCTTGTTGGCCGCGTCCGCGTCGGTGATCTGCGAGGCGGCGGCGATCGCCTTGTCGACGCTCGCGTTCTTCAGCTGCGCGTAGTTGCTGCGGCCGTCGCCGATGTTGGCCCCGTCCCAGCAGGGGTAGAAGACCGAGTAACCGCCCGGCCAGTCCGGGCTCCAGCCGGCCGCGAACAGGTCGTACTGGTTGTCGATCTTGCCGATCTGGGTGTAGAAGGTCGACTTGTCGATCTGCTTGTTGACGACCGTGAAGCCGGCCGCCTCCAGCGCGTTCTTGATCGCCACGGCCTGCTTCACCGCGTTGTCCGACGTCTGGTAGGCGATGACCAGCTTCTGCCCGACCTTGCCGGCCTCCTTGAGGAGGGCCTTGGCCTTGACCGGGTCGCCGCCGGGCTTCTTGGTCTTGCCGTACAGGTCGAATTCCGTGTAACCGGGCGTCACCGGGCTGAAGATCGTGGTCGCGATCTCGCTGGTGGACGCGCCACCGCGGATGGTCTGCAACTGCTGGTTCGGCCAGGCGTAGTTGATGGCCTGGCGGACCTTGACGTCCGTGATCCGGGTGGTGTTGATCGGCCAGTAGTAGGTGACCGTGTCGACCGCGGTGAGCACCCGCTGCTTGAGCTTCGCGTTGGTGAGGACCGTGGCGATCCGCTCGGGGGCGACCTCGTTGAAGATCGACATCGTGTACTGGTCGTTGCCCTTGTCCGCTATGTAGCGGTCGGTCGAGGCCAGCAGTTCGAAGCCGAACTGGAAGAGGTACTTGTCCGGGTAGGCGTTGCGGATCGGGTCCGTCGCCGCGTCCCAGTGCTCGTTGCGGGTGTACGTCATGGACTTGCCGACGTCGCGGGCGGAGATCTTGTACGGGCCGCAGGAGAACGGCTGCTTGTCGTACTTCTCCTTGGTGTCCTTCGACTTCTTCACGAAGGAGTACGCCCGCTCGGCGAGCGTGAAGTTGAAGTCACCACGGGCCTCGTTGAGGCGGAAGGTGATGGTCTTGCCGTCGATCTCGATGGAGTCGAGGTTCTTGCCCTCGTAGGGGCCGGTGTACTTGTCGCCGCCCACCAGGAACTGCTGGACGTAGCGCGGGCCCTCGGTGACGAAGGAGGCGAAGAGGCGCTCGAAGGTGTGCCGGACGTCGTCCATGGAGAGGTCGGAGCCGTCCTCCCACTTGATGCCGTCCTTGATGGTGAACGACCAGGTCTTGCCGCCGTCCTTGGCCGTGCCCGCGTCCGTGGCCGCGTCGCCGACCAGGGTGGCGCCGCCCTTGGAGTCCAGCTTGTAGCCGGTCAGGCCGCGCATGATCGGCGTGGTGATGAGGATCTCGGTGGAGACGTAGATCTGCGCCGGGTCCAGGTGGTCCATGTCGAACTGGTCGAGCCCGTAGATCGTCCCACCCTTGACCGCGCCGGCGACCTCGGGAGCCGGGCCGGTCGAGTCGGCCTTCGTGCCGACCTCGATCTTGCTCTGCTTGGCCTTGCTGACGGAGGGGACCTTGCTGTTCGAGGTCGAGTTGCCGCCGCCACAGGCGGTCAGCACCGAGCTCGACGCGGCCACCACGCCGGTGGCGATCATGAAGTTTCTACGGGAAAAAGACACAGTAACCCTGCCTTACGGGTGGGACGGGACCAGCCGGACGACATTGACCGGGCCGGAGATGAGAGATGGGTCAGCGCTTGGACTTCGGGTCGAGCGCATCGCGCGCCGAGTCGCCGAGCAGGTTGAACGCCAGGACGAAGATCACCATGGCCAGGCCCGGGAAGAGCATGAAGGTGAAGTCCTGGGTGTAGAACTGGGCGCCCCGCTGGATCATGACGCCCCAGTCGGGGGTCGGGTCGATCATGCCGACACCGAGAAAGGCGAAGCCCGCCTCAGCGGTCACGTAGGCCGGGAGCATGAGCGTGGACTGGATGAGGATCGGGGTCCACAGGTTGGGCAGCAGTTCCTTGAACACGATGCGCGCCGGTGACGCCCCGGTCACCTTGGCGGCCTCGACGAACTCCCGCTCGCGCAGACCGAGTACCTGGCCGCGCAGCAGACGGGCGATCGACGCCCAGCCGAAGAAGGACATCATGATGATGAGCGCGGTGGCCCGCAGCCAGGTCGGGATGTTGTCGTCGGCGGCGACGAAGAGCCCGAACACCACCGGCATGAAGGCGATGATGAACAGCGTCGAGGGGATCGACAGCACGATGTCGATGATCCGGCCGACGAAGTAGTCCGTCTTGCCGCCCAGGTAGCCCGCGGTCACGCCGACCACGACGCCGACGGCGGTGGTGATCAGGGTGGCGGCCAGGGCGATGCCCAGCGAGGTCCGGATGCCGTAGATCAGGAAGGTGAAGACGTCGCGGCCCAGCTGCGGCTCGATGCCGAACCAGAACTGCGAGCTCATGCCGCCGTTGGGACCCGCCGGGTACGAGAAGGCGTCGAGCAGACCCGGGTCCTGGCTCGCGTACGTCGTGTACGGATCTTTCCCGTAGAGCTTGGATATCAGCGGTGCCGCCAGCGCGATCGCGAAGAAGAAGATCACGATGATCGCCGATATGACGCCCGTACGGTCCCGTTTGAAACGGCGCCACGCGAGCTGACCCGGGGACCGGCTCTCGTTGGCCTTCGAGGCGGGAGAAGTGATCGACTTCTCAAGGCTCTCGTCGGTTACTTCGAGCGGGACCGCGGATGAGGTTGGGGGGATCATGCTGCTCCTGGCCCAAGGGGGTCTGATGAGACTCCGCAGGGCACTCCCCTACGGGCTACGCCGGACTTTTTCAACGCAATTCATGCAAGGTCAATAAAATCTGGGCCGACTTGGGTTTCTCTTTACCTTCTTTACTTCCTCATGGTCAGTCCGTAGCTACGCGGGTAGCATGCCGTGATCGATCCGTGCTTTATATCGGGCCAACTGCACTAAACGGGCAATGAGTTCGTTATGCGGACGCCTCTGTATCGGAATGCGTACACCGGGGCGTCACAATCCAACGGTTCTGCATCGCTTCGTGGTGATCCATTGTGCGCTACACCGAAGATCCTCTGAACGGACGTCAGGGGTCCCCCGAAAGGGTGGGCCCGCAGGCGATGTGCTCCTTTTCGGTCGATATTGACCGGTAACGGATCGGCATGGATCGGCTTTCCTGAGGAGGCACTCGATGCGTGGAGCCACGCACGCCAAATGGGCCGCTTGCGCGGCGGCGGTAGCCCTCGCGGCGACCGCCTGTGGGGGCGGCGGAAGCAGCAGCAGCGGCGGCGGTGACGGCAGCGCGGTGCTCAGCGCCTCCTGGGGTGACCCGCAGAACCCGCTGGAGCCGGCCAACACCAACGAGGTGCAGGGCGGCAAGGTCCTCGACATGGTCTTCCGCGGGCTGAAGCGGTACGACCCGAAGTCCGGCAAGGCCGAGGACATGCTCGCCGACAAGATCGAGACCACGGACTCGCAGAACTTCACGGTGACGATCAAGAGCGGCTGGAAGTTCAGCAACGGCGAGGCCGTCACCGCGAAGTCGTTCGTCGACGCGTGGAACTACGGGGCCAGCCTCAAGAACAACCAGAAGAACGCGTACTTCTTCGGGTACATCGAGGGCTACGACAAGGTCCACCCCGACAGCGGCTCGCAGTCCGCCACCACGCTCACCGGGCTCAAGGTGACCGGCACGGACACCTTCACCATCAAGCTCACCCAGAAGTTCTCGACCTTCCCCGACACCCTCGGGTATGCGGCCTACTCGCCGCTGCCGTCGACGTTCTTCTCGGACCACGCGGCCTGGCTGAAGAAGCCCGTCGGGAACGGGCCGTACACCATCTCGTCGTACACCAAGGGCTCGCAGATGCAGCTCAAGAAGTGGGACGGGTACACCGGGACGGACAAGGCGCAGAACGGTGGGGTGACCCTCAAGGTCTACACCGACAACAACACCGCCTACACCGACCTGATGGCCGGCAACCTCGACCTCGTCGACGACATCCCGGCCTCGCAGCTCAAGAACGTCAAGAGCGACCTCGGCGGCCGGTACATCAACACGCCCGCCGGCATCATCCAGACCCTCGCGTTCCCGTACTACGACAAGAACTGGAACAAGAGCGGCTCGGACAAGGTCCGCCAGGGACTGTCCATGGCGATCAACCGGGACCAGATCACCAACACGATCTTCCAGAAGACCCGCACCCCGGCCACCGACTGGACCTCCCCGGTGCTCGGCACCGCGGGCGGCTTCCAGGACGGGCTGTGCGGGGACGCCTGCAAGTACAACCCGACCGAGGCGAAGAAGCTGGTCCAGGAGGGCGGCGGCATTCCCGGCGGCCAGGTCAAGATCACGTACAACGCGGACACGGGCTCGCACAAGGAGTGGGTGGACGCGGTGTGCAACTCCATCAACAACGCGCTCGGCAACGACAAGGCGTGCGTCGGCAACCCGGTCGGCACCTTCGCCGACTTCAGGAACCAGATCGGTCAGCACAAGATGACGGGCCCGTTCCGCGCCGGCTGGCAGATGGACTACCCGCTCATCCAGAACTTCCTGCAGCCGCTGTACTACACCAAGGCCTCCTCCAACGACGGCCTGTGGTCCAACAAGGACTTCGACAAGCTCGTGAACCAGGCCAACGCGGAGACGGACACGAGCAAGGCGATCAAGCTCTTCCAGCAGGCCGAGGGCGTCGTACGGGACAACATGGCCGCCATCCCGCTCTGGTACCAGAACGGCAGCGCGGGCTACTCCGACCGGCTCTCCAACGTGGCGCTCAACCCGTTCAGCGTCCCCGTCTACAGCGAGATCAAGGTCAGCTGAGCCGTAGCCGTACAGGGGGCGGGCCCGCCGTGGGCCGCCCCCGTGATCCCCGGAGCCCTCATGGGACGGTACGTAATCCGGCGTCTGCTGCAGATGATCCCGGTCTTCATCGGCGCCACACTGTTGATCTTCCTGATGGTGAACGTGATGGGCGACCCCATCGCGGGCCTGTGCGGCGACCGGCAGTGCGACCCGGCGACGGCCGCCCAGCTGAAGCGGGAGTTCGGCCTCGACAAGCCCGTGTGGCAGCAGTACCTGACCTACATGGGGAACGTCTTCACCGGTGACTTCGGGACGGCGTTCAACGGCCAGAAGGTCACCGAGCTGATGTCGACCGCGTTCCCGGTCACCATCCGGCTGACCCTCGTGGCGATCGTCATCGAGGTCGTCGTCGGCATCGCGCTCGGTGTGATCACCGGCCTCAAGCGGGGCCGCCCGATCGACACCGGCGTGCTGCTGCTCACCCTCGTCGTCATCTCCATCCCGACCTTCGTCACCGGCTTGCTGCTGCAACTGCTCCTCGGCGTCGAATGGGGCTGGATCAAACCGTCCGTCTCACCGGAGGCGACCTTCAGCGAACTGCTCGTCCCCGGGCTGGTGTTGGCCTCGGTCTCCCTCGCGTACGTGACCCGGCTGACCCGGACGTCCATCGCGGAGAACCGGCGCTCCGACTACGTCCGTACGGCCGTCGCGAAGGGCCTGCCCAGGCGCCGGGTGATCGTCCGCCACCTTCTCCGGAATTCCCTCATCCCGGTGGTCACCTTCATCGGCACCGACATCGGCGCCCTGATGGGCGGCGCGATCGTCACCGAGCGGATCTTCAACATCCACGGCGTCGGCTTCCAGCTCTACCAGGGGATCGTGCGCCAGAACACGCAGACCGTGGTCGGCTTCGTGACGGTCCTCGTCCTGGTCTTCCTGGTCGCGAATCTTCTCGTCGACCTCCTCTACGCCGTACTCGACCCGAGGATCCGCTATGCCTGAGCAGCCGTTCGAACCGGAGCGCGCCATCGCCGGCACCGGCATGGGCGGCCCGATGGACCTCGCGACGAGCGAGGCGGAGACCTTGGAGAAGACCCCGGGCGGACCGGAGGGAACAGGCCCCGCCGGCAAACCCCGCTCCCTCTGGTCCGACGCCTGGCGCGACCTGCGTCGCAACCCGGTCTTCATCATCTCCGCGCTCGTCATCCTCTTCCTGGTGGTCATCTCCCTCTGGCCCTCCCTGATCGCCTCGGGCAACCCCCTCAAGTGCGACCTCGCCAAGGCCCAGGAGGGCTCCCAGCCGGGCCACCCCTTCGGCTACGACGGCCAGGGCTGCGATGTCTACACGCGCACGGTCTACGGCACCCGTACGTCGGTGACGGTCGGCGTGCTCGCCACGCTGGGGGTCGCGATCTTCGGGTCGGTGCTGGGCGGACTCGCCGGTTTCTTCGGAGGGATCTGGGACTCGATCCTGTCCCGCCTCACGGACATCTTCTTCGCGATCCCGGTCGTCCTCGGCGGCCTGGTGCTCCTGTCCGTGGTGACGAGCAACACGGTCTGGCCGGTCATCGGGTTCATGGTGCTGCTCGGCTGGCCGCAGATCTCCCGCATCGCCCGCGGCTCGGTCATCACCGCCAAACAGAACGACTACGTCCAGGCCGCGCGTGCCCTCGGCGCCTCCAACTCCCGTCTCCTGCTGCGCCACATCACCCCGAACGCGGTCGCCCCGGTGATCGTCGTCGCGACCATCGCGCTCGGCACCTACATCTCGCTGGAGGCGACCCTGTCGTACCTCGGCGTGGGCCTGAAGCCGCCCACGGTCAGCTGGGGCATCGACATCTCCGCCGCCTCCCAGTACATCCGCAACGCCCCGCACATGCTCCTCTGGCCCGCCGGAGCCCTGGCGATCACGGTCCTCGCGTTCATCATGCTCGGCGACGCGGTGCGCGACGCCCTCGACCCGAAGCTGAGGTGACCGGCGTCATGCTGCTCGAAGTGCGGGACCTGCACGTGGAGTTCAGGACCAGGGACGGGGTCGCCAAGGCCGTCAACGGCGTCAACTACAGCGTGGACGAAGGGGAGACCCTGGCCGTGCTGGGGGAGTCGGGGTCCGGGAAGTCCGTGACCGCGCAGGCCGTGATGGGGATCCTCGATGTGCCGCCGGGGAAGATCACCGGCGGGGAGATCCTCTTCCGGGGCAAGGACCTGCTGAAGTTCAAGGAAGAGGAACGGCGCAAGGTCCGCGGCGCCGAGATGGCGATGATCTTCCAGGACGCGCTGTCCTCGCTCAACCCCGTGCTCTCCGTGGGCGACCAGCTCGGCGAGATGTTCATCGTGCACCGGGGAATGTCCCGAAAGGACGCACGGACCAAGGCGGTCGAGCTGATGGACCGGGTGCGGATCCCGGGAGCGGCGCAGCGTGTGCGCGACTACCCGCACCAGTTCTCCGGCGGTATGCGCCAGCGCATCATGATCGCCATGGCGCTCGCGCTGGAGCCGGCGCTCATCATCGCCGACGAACCCACCACCGCCCTCGACGTCACCGTCCAGGCCCAGGTCATGGACCTGCTGGCCGAGTTGCAGCGCGAGCTGCACATGGGGCTCATCCTCATCACCCACGACCTCGGAGTGGTCGCGGACGTCGCCGACAAGATCGCCGTGATGTACGCGGGCCGGATCGTCGAGTCGGCCCCCGTCCACGACATCTACAAGGCGCCCGCCCATCCGTACACGCGCGGTCTGTTGGACTCCATCCCGCGTCTGGACCAGAAGGGGCAGGAGCTCTACGCCATCAAGGGCCTGCCGCCGAACCTCATGCACATCCCGCCCGGCTGTGCCTTCAACCCCCGCTGCCCGATGGCCCAGGACGTGTGCCGGACCGACGAACCCGAGCTGTACGAGGTGGATCAACACCGGGGCAGCGCCTGCCACTTCTGGAGGGAGTGCCTCAATGGCTGAGTCGATCCTGGAGGTGACCGGGCTCGTCAAGCACTACCCGTTGACCCAGGGCATCCTCTTCAAGAAACAGGTCGGTGCCGTCAAGGCCGTCGACGGGGTGGACTTCACGCTCGACAGAGGCGAGACCCTCGGCATCGTGGGGGAGTCCGGGTGCGGTAAGTCAACCGTCGCCAAGATGCTGGTCAACCTCGAGCGGCCGACCGAAGGGTCGATCAAGTTCAAGGGCGAGGACATCAGCAAGATGTCCGGCCGCGCCCTGAAGGCCGCCCGGCGCAACATCCAGATGGTGTTCCAGGACCCGTACACCTCCCTCAACCCCCGTATGACGGTGGGCGACATCATCGGGGAGCCGTACGAGATCCACCCCGAGGTGGCGCCGAAGGGCGACCGGCGCAAGCGGGTTCAGGATCTGCTGGACGTGGTCGGGCTCAACCCCGAGTACATCAACCGGTATCCGCACCAGTTCTCCGGCGGCCAGCGCCAACGCATCGGCATCGCACGGGGGTTGGCGCTGCGCCCCGAGGTCATCGTCGCCGACGAACCCGTCTCCGCGCTCGACGTCTCCGTGCAGGCCCAGGTCATCAACCTCCTCGACCGGCTCCAGGACGAGTTCGACCTGTCGTACATCTTCATCGCGCACGACCTGTCGATCGTCCGGCACATCTCGGACCGGGTCGGGGTGATGTACCTCGGCCGGATCGTGGAGATCGGCAAGGACGAGGAGATCTACGACCACCCGACGCACCCGTACACCCAGGCGCTGCTGTCCGCGGTGCCCGTGCCCGACCCGGACGCGCGGGACCACCGGGAGCGGATCATCCTCGCGGGTGACGTGCCGTCGCCGACGAACATCCCGTCCGGGTGCCGCTTCCGCACCCGTTGCTGGAAGGCGCAGGAGCGCTGCTCACTGGAGGTGCCGCTGCTCGCGGTGCCCGCGGAGTTCCGGCTCGTGAGCGGGCCCGCCGCGCACGACTCGGCCTGTCACTTCGCCGAGGAGAAGACGGTCGTACCGAAGGAGGAAACCCCCGAAGCGACCCCGGACGATCTTGCGGATGGGGCGGAATAACACCACAAACAGGCATCAAACGCGTTAACACGCAGGCAACTCGGCCGACCCGGTCTCGATATACGGACGCGTCAATCTGAATGACGTACGGCCGTGCGGGTGCCGTAAACGGACCGGGGCGCGCCATGTCGCCCCGGTCCGTTGCCCTTTTTTGCGCCTAAACCGGCGCCGCTCTCGCGGACCTGGCTGGTGCTTCGTCGTGGTTCCTCAATTAATGGCTGCGGTGGTCCGTGGAGTACTACCGCCCGGCCAGGCCGAGAGCGCGCCGCAGGAAGTCCACTTGGAGCAGCAGGAGATTCTCCGCGACCTGTTCCTGCGGGGTCATGTGCGTGACGCCCGACAGCGGCAGCACCTCGTGCGGGCGGCCGGCGGCCAGCAGCGCGGAGGACAGCCGCAGGGAGTGCGCGACCACCACGTTGTCGTCGGCGAGACCGTGCACGACCATCAGCGGGCGGTGCGGGTCGGCGGGCGCCGACAGTCCGTCGTCCGTGATCAGACTGCTCTTCGCGTACGACTCCGGGTCCTTGGCCGGGTCGCCGAGGTACCGCTCCGTGTAGTGGGTGTCGTAGAGCCGCCAGTCGGTGACCGGGGCGCCCGCGATGCCCGCGTGGAAGACGTCCGGGCGGCGGAGGACGGCGAGCCCCGCGAGCCAACCCCCGTACGACCAGCCGCGGATGGCCACCCGGGAGAGGTCCAGGGGGTGGCTCTTCGCGAGGTCCTGGAGGGCGTCGACCTGGTCGTCGAGGGAGAGGGTGAAGTCGCGGTGGATCGCCTTCTCCCAGGCCGGTGAGCGGCCCGGGGTGCCGCGCCCGTCGGCGACGACGACCGCGAAACCCTGGTCGGCGAACCACTGCGAGGTGAGGTGCGCGTTGTGCGCGGCGACCACGCGGGGGCCGTGCGGACCGCCGTAGGGGTCCATCAAAACCGGAAGCGGACTGCTGCCGTCGTAGTCCTGTGGCATAAGCAGGGCGCACGGGACGCGCCGTGCGCCCCCCTCGGTGAACGTGATGCGCGGGGACAGGCCGGGATCTTCGGCGTACGACGCGATCGGCACCGCCTTCCTGCCCTCGCGCAGCACCTGGACCTGTGTGCCCGGCCGGTCCGGCACCGCTGAGATCAGCACGGTCACGCCCCCGGCGCGTACCGCCGAGTGCACGCCGGGCTCCTGCGAGAGGCGCTCCAGGCCGAGCTCGTTGACGCGGTAGACGTGCACCTCGCCGGTCTCCGGGGTCGGCGCGTCCTCGCCCGCCGACGCCGAGATCAACACGTGGTCGTCGGAGACGTCGAGCACCGCGCGGACGTGCAACTGCGGCCCTGTGAGCAGGCGTTCACCCACCGCGAGCACCCGCGCGCCACCCTCGTCGGCGATCCGCACGAGCCGTCCCGAGGGGCTCCAGCACGGCACGCCAGGGAAAAGATCAAGCCAAATTGGATCTTCGTCGGCATGCACCATCCGGGTCGCCCCCGAGTCGGGCTCCACGGCGAGGAACAGCTGGCTGCGCTGGTCCCTGGCCTGCACGAGCAGCAGCGGCGCACCCGCCGCTGACCAGTGCACTCGCGCCAGATACGGGTAACGGACGCGGTCCCAGACGACCTCCGTGCGCGTCCCGTCCAGCCCGATCACGTACAGCCGCACGTCCGCGTTGGCCGTGCCCGCCGCCGGGTACGCGACCCGCTGCGGCTCGCGCTCGGGGTGGGCGGGGTCGGCGATCCACCAGCGCTGGACCGGCGTGTCGTCCGCGCGCGCGACCAGCAGTCGGTCCGACTCCGGCGACCACCAGAAGCCGCGCGTCCGGCTCATCTCCTCGGCCGCGATGAACTCGGCCAGTCCATAGGTGACTTGGTCCGACTCCGGCTCGGCGAGCGCCCGGTCACCGTCGCCGTCGGCTCCCACGACGCGCAGGGCGCCGCCCGTGACGTAGGCGATGTGCTGCCCGTCGGGGGCCGGGCGGGGGTCGATCACCGGTCCGGGGACCGGGAGTTCGCGTGCCGTGCCGGCCCGCAGGTCCGCCGTGAAAAGCCGCCCTGACAAGGCGAAAGACGCCAGCTCGGCCTCGCTGTCGGTGGCGTAGCCGATGATCCCCGCGCCGCCCTCGCGGGTGCGTTCGCGGCGGGCCCGCTCCTCGGGCGAGAGGTGTTCCGAGGCGCCGCCCAGGAGGGCGCGCGGGTCGGCCGCGACGCGCTCCTCGCCGACCGCCGGATCGAGGACCCACAGCGCGTTCGCCCGGTCCGTGCCGGAGGGGGAGCGCAGGAACACGACCCGCGAACCGTCAGGTGACACGGTGAACGCGCGCGGCGCGCCGAGCGTGAACCGCTGGGTACGGGCGTGCCGTCGGGGGAAGGAGTCAGCCTCGGTCGTCATGCCCCGACCATATTGGCCATGCGCCCCCTTGTGCGGCTGTGCGCCGAGCGATGCGCGAGCGCGGATAGTTATGATCACTAGCGCTGCGTGGGTATGAACCTGCTGGCTCCTGTATGGATTTGCTCTACCGATTTGCGCTGAGGATCCACCCCATGGATCCATTGCCCCCATAGTCCGACCCCCCCCTAGTCCCTGGGATCATTGGAGGTGAGCCGCCGTGGCACTCTCGATTTCGGCGGTGGTGCTGCTGGCGATCGTCGTCTTCCTTCTGGTCAAGAAATCAGGGCTGAAGGGCGGGCACGCGGTCGTCTGTGTCCTCCTCGGGTTCTATCTGGCCTCCTCGACCATCGCGCCCACGATCAGCGATCTCACGACGAACATCGCGAGCATGATCGGCAGCATCAAGTTCTGACGGCTCGCCTTTAGGGTGGGTCCATGACGGAACTGCCCTCCCCCACCCTGCGGGCGGGGGGACCCCCATCTCGCTGCGCTCGTCGTCTGCTGCTGGTGCACGCGCACCCGGACGACGAGTCGATCAACAACGGCGCGACGATGGCCAAGTACGCGGCCGAGGGTGCCCACGTGACGCTGATCACGTGCACCCTCGGAGAGCGCGGCGAGGTCATCCCGCCCGCACTGCGGCATCTGTTGGGCGCCGGACTGGCCGAGGAGCGGGAGCGCGAGCTCACGGCCGCCATGAAGGCGCTCGGGGTCACCGACCACGGCTTCCTGGGCGGCCTCGGCAGATACCGCGACTCCGGGATGATGGGCACCTCGGACAACGACGACCCCGCCTGCTTCTGGCAGGCCGACGTCGACGAGGCCGCCGGACATCTCGTCGAGGTCATCCGCGAGGTCCGTCCGCAGGTCCTCGTCACCTACGACCCCGACGGCGGCTACGGCCATCCCGACCACATCCAGGCCCACCGCGTGGCCATGCGCGCGGCCGAACTCGCCGGCGACGCGGGGCAGTCGATCGCCAAGGTCTACTGGAACCGCGTCCCCAGGACCGTCGTGGAAGAGGGCTTCGCGCGGCTGCGTGACGCGCTGCCGGAGCTGCCCTTCGCCGAGACGGCCGCCGTGGACGACGTGCCGGGTGTCGTGGACGACGGGCGGATCACCACCGTGATCGACGGCACCGCGTACGCCGCCGCCAAGACCGCCGCGTTGCGCGCGCACGCCACGCAGGTCGAAGTGGCCCCGGAACAGCCGTACTTCGTGCTCTCCAACTATCTCGCGCAGCCCGTGTTCACCACCGAGTACTACGAGTTGGTGCATTCTTCTGTGAACGGCGGGCGCGGCGGGGCGACTGAGTCCGATCTCTTCGAAGGGCTGGGCCTGTGATGAGCGCAACCAACGGCGGGAGTCTGCTCGCGCAGCCGCTGCAACGGCCGTCCGCGCTGCGGGTGTTGGCCTACCTCGGACTCTTCGCGCTCGGCGCGGTCGTCGGGGCGGCCGGGGCCCTCGTGCAGGCCGCGTGGTTCCCGGGCGGGCTGCTGCTCGCGCTCGTGGGAGCCGCCGGACTGTTCCTCGGCGGGGCGAGAGCGACCGACGGGAGGGGCGGGGCCGTGGCGCCCGCCGCGGGCTGGATGGTCGCCGTCATCCTGCTCACCGCCAGCCGTCCGGAAGGAGACTTCCTGTTCGGCGCGGGAGTCGGTTCCTATCTCTTCCTGCTCGGTGGGATGGCCGTAGCTGTGATCTGTGCCACGTTGGGTTTGGGGCGGCAACCAACCAGCCCTGACGTCCGACTTGGCAAGTGACGTACCACTTCGCGGTGACGCGCGCGTGCGAGTCCGGTGTGGGTTTCCCCAGCGGCCGTGGGATAGCGCCAAGAAGTGGCCAGTATGGTGGTGCGCGCCGCCGAGTCGCCCGTGGGTGTCGGGCGGCGGAGCCAACCGGGAGAACCTGCCTTGAGTCGTGAAACTGACACTCCGTCCTCCGGGCCCGACGGGCGCGGCGGAGCCGCTTACCCCTCGGGGACCCCGCCGTACGGGACGCCGGCGGCTTCCGACGACCGTACGGATGCGGGGCGTTCGGCCGCGCAGCCGGAGGAACGCAAGACCGAGACGACGCTGACGACCCGGATCCGGATCAACATCCCCGGTTCGCGGCCCATTCCGCCTGTCGTCGTGCGCACGCCCGTCGCGGACACCGGGTCCGGCGACGGATCCACGACCGCCGAGGTGCAGCTGCCGAGTTCCGCGCTGCCCACCGGCGGCGTCGTCGAGCCGTCCGCCGAACTCGCGCTGCCCGGCGCCGAGGAGAAGACGAGCGACTGGTTCGCACCCCGCAAGTCCGGCCCCGCGAAGGGCGGTCAGGGCGGTGGCGGCACCAACGGCGCCGGGATTCCCGGCGGTTCGGCCGCGGGCACCCCGAGTGCGCCCGCTTCCGGTGCGCCCGGTGCGGGCCGGCCGGGTGCCGGTCGTCCCGGTGGTGTGGTCGGCGGCATGAACGTGACGGGCGCCGCCCGGCAGGCCGCCGCGAACGGCGGCACGAACGGCGCCGGAATGGGCGGCGCCACCGGCGCCGGACCCGTCGCCCCCGGACACGGTGGCGGCACGGGTTCCTTCGACGTGACGGAAGCACTGGCGGCCGGCAACGGGCCGCGCCCGAACGGTGGCGGCCCCAACGGCGGCCCCGGCGAACCGCGCCGCGACGACCTGCCGTACTTCTCGGACAACGGGCAGCAGGGCGGCTACCCCGGGCCCAACGGCCAGGGCGGACAGGGTGGTTACCCCGAGCCCAACGCTCAGGGCGGGCAGGGCGGTTACCCCGAGTCCAACGGCCAGGGCGAGCTGGGCGGTTTCCCTGGGGGCAACGGCCTCGGCGGGCGAGCCGAGCAGTTCCCCGGGCCGAACGGTCAGGGCATGGGTTCCGGAGGCCCGGGCGGTCCCGGTGGTCCGGGTGGACCCAACGGTTTCAACGGCCCGAACGGGCGCGGCGGTCCGGGCGGTCCCGAGGGTCCCGCGGGCCCGACCGGCGGTCCGGTCACCGGCAACGGCCTGATGCTCCCGCCCGGCCCCATGGGCGGAGCACCGGGCGCGCCCAGCGCGCTGAGCGGCTACGCGGACGGGCCTGGACCTGGCGGCACGAACGGAGGCCCCGGTGGACCGGGTGGTCCCGGTGCCCCGGGTGCGCCCTCCGGCCGGCACGGCGGCGGTCGCGGCAGGGGCCCTGGCGGTCCCGGCACAGGGCCTGGCGGTCCCGGCGCGGGTCCCGGCGGCCCGGGTTCGGTCCCCGGCGGTCCCGGCATGGGACCCGGTGGCCCGGGCATGGGCCCCGGCGGCGCGAGCATCCCCGGCATGATCCCCGGCGGTGGTCTCAGCGACGACACCGCGATCCTCACCCCGCAGAAGCCGGCCCCCGAACCCGGTGGCCCCGGCTACGGCGCCCCCGCCGACCAGGTCTCCGGACACACCGTCACCAGCGGGATGCCGGTCATCCCGGGCGCGGGGAACGCGCCGTTCGGCACGGGCACCCACCCCGACGGACCGCTGCCGCACACGCCTCCGAAGTTGCCCGAGCCCGGTGCGGCGCAGAGCGCGCCCGCCGCGGCCAAGAACACCGGCAAGAGCGCGAAGAAAAAGAAGAAGGGCCGCAGCAAGCTGGTCCTGCTCTGCGTCGGCGTGATCGTCATCGGCGGCGGCGCCTACTGCGCGGGCCTGCTGATGAACCACACCGACGTCCCCAAGGGCACCACCGTGCTCGGTCTCGACATCGGCGGCGGCACCCGTGACGACGCCGTCAAGAAGCTCGACGACGCGTTCGGCGACCGCGTGAACAAGCCGCTGAAGCTGTCGGTCGGCGGTAAGACGGTCTCGCTCAAGCCGGACCAGGCGGGGCTCCAGTTCGACACCACGGCCACCGTCAGCGCGGCGGCCACCAGCGACTACAACCCGGTCTCCGTGATCGGCTCGCTCTTCGGCCAGCACCGGGTCGTCGCCCCGGTCATGCCGGTCGACGAGGAGAAGCTGCACGCGGCCCTCTCCGACCTCGGCGGCGGCTCCGGCTCCGGCGCGGTCACCGAGGGCACGATCCAGTTCACGTCCGGCAAGGCCGTCGCGGTCTACGGCAAGGCGGGCAAGGCGATCGACGCGGCCGCGTCCACCGACGCCGTCGAGGAGGCGTACCGCACCGAGGTGGAGACCGGCACGGCCACCGCGGTGACCGTCCCGACGACCACCAAGCAGCCGACGGTCTCGAACGCCGAGGTCGACCGCGAGATGAAGGCCTTCGCGGAACCCGCGATGTCCGCCCTCGTCACGGTCAAGACGGACACCGGCGTCACCCTGCCGCTGAGCCCGAACAAATCCCTGTGGAAGTTCCTCAGGGTGAAGGCCGTGAACGGCAAGCTCACCGACAGCCCCGACCTCACCGCCCTCAAGACGCTCTACGGCAGCACCTTCGACGGCGTGACGATCACCCGGGCCACCGGCCAGAAGACGGCCGTCACCCCCGAGGACGTCTACGGCGCCCTGCGCCAGGCCCTCATCAGCAAGACCAACCGGGTCGGGACCATCGTCACGAACCCCAGCTAGCGCACGACGACCGCACGAAGGGGCACCCGGCACAGCGCCGGGTGCCCCTTCGTCGTAGGAAGGCAGTCGTCGTCCCATGACATCTGTCATGCGGCACACCGGACCGCCGACACTGCCGGGCACCGGCCCCCGGCGGCCACGATGGGTGGCATGACGACAACAGCGGGGACCGCGACCACAGCGGTGGTCGGGTTCGATCAGGTGAGCAAGAGCTACGGCGAGGTCCGGGCCGTCGACGGGCTGTCGCTCGTGCTGCACCCGGGGGAGACGGTGGCCCTGCTCGGTCCGAACGGGGCCGGCAAGTCGACCACCCTCGATCTGCTGCTCGGCCTCAAGCAGGCCGACACCGGCAAGGTCGAGGTCTTCGGGACCAGCCCGCGGGATGCCATCGTCGCCGGGCGGGTGGGCGCGATGCTGCAGAGCGGCGGGCTGATGGACGAGGTCACGGTCGCCGAACTGGTCCGGCTGGCCTGCGACTTGCACCCCAAGCCGTACAAGGTCGCGGACGTGATCGCCCGTGCGGGCATCGCGCAGATCGCCGACCGCAAGGTCAACAAGCTCTCCGGCGGCCAGGCCCAGCGCGTCCGCTTCGCCCTCGCGACCGCGGGCGACAGCGACCTGATCGTCCTCGACGAGCCGACCACCGGCATGGACGTCACCGCCCGCCAGGCCTTCTGGGCCACCATGCGCGAACAGGCCGACCAGGGCCGTACGGTCCTCTTCGCCACCCACTACCTCGAAGAGGCCGACGCCATCGCGGACCGCGTACTGGTCCTGCACCGCGGCCGGCTGCTCGCGGACGGCACCGCCGCCGAGATCAAGGCGAAGGCCGGCGCACGCAAGGTCGCCTTCGACCTGGAGGGCGAGATCGACGAGGCCCCTCTGCGGTCCCTCCCGTTCCTGACGTCGATCGACATAAGCGGCTCCACGATCCGCATCCAGTCCACCGACGCCGACGCGACCGTCCACGCGCTCTACGGCCTCGGTGTCTACCCCCGCAACCTCGAAGTCGCCGGGCTCGGCCTGGAGCAGGCCTTCGTCGCCATCACCGCCGCCGAGGAGGCCAAGCAGTCATGAACAGCCTGATCAAACTGGAACTCACCCGCGCCCTGCGCAACCGCAAGTTCCTGTTCTTCTCGGTGATCTACCCCTCGGCCCTGTTCCTGCTGATCGCGGGCAGCGCGGGCAGCACGGACAAGGTCGACGGCACGGGCCTGACCGTGGCGACGTACATGATGGTCTCGATGGCCTCCTTCGGCGCCCTGACCGCCGTCCTGATGGGCAACAGCGAACGCATCGCGAAGGAGCGGGAGAGCGGCTGGGTACGGCAGTTGAGGCTGACCCCGCTGCCGGGCCGCGGCTATGTGATCGCGAAGACGGCCAGCGCCGCGGTGGTCAGCCTGCCCTCCATCGTCGTCGTGTTCATCGTCGCCGCGACCGTGAAGAACGTACGGCTGGACGCCTGGCAGTGGTTCGCGCTGACCGGCGCGATCTGGGCCGGCAGCCTGGTCTTCGCCGCGCTCGGGGTGGCCATCGGGTACATGGCGAGCGGGGACGCGGTGCGCCCGATCACCATGATCACGTACTTCGGACTGTCGATGCTGGGCGGCCTGTGGATGCCCGCCACGACGTTCCCCGACTGGCTGCAGTCCATCGCGAAGTGGCTGCCCACCCACGCGTACGCTGCCCTCGGCCAGGCGATCGAGCAGAGCCGGTCGCCCCACGCCAAGGACGTCACCCTCCTCGTCGTCTACTTCGCCCTGTTCGCGGGCGGGGCGGCGTGGCTGTACCGGAAGGACACGCTGAAGGCGTGAGCGCGATGACCGAAGACCCGCTGCCGGAGAAGGCCAGGGTGGAGCGGCTGATCCGGATCGGACAGCCGCCCCGCGACCGGGGCGAGGTGCTGCGCAAGCTGGTGTGGATCCTGCCCTGGCTGGTCTTCCTCGGCGCACCCGTGCAGGACCTGCTGGGCGACCACCACACCACCGCTGCCACGACGGCCGGCTGGGCGGGTCTGGTGGCCTTCACCGGGATCTACCTGGCGGTCGTCTTCCGCACCATGGGCCGCCCCTACTCCGGCTGGCTCGTCGGCGCCATGGTCGCCGTCCTGTGGGTACTGGCGGTGGCCCTGACCCTCTCCCTCGGCCACTCCTGGCTCGGCCTCTTCGTCTACGTCTCCGTCACCTGCGGGGTCACCCTCCCGCTGACCGCCGCGTACTGGACGATCCCGCTGACCACCGCCGCGATGATGCTGGCGGGCTGGTTCGTCGACGACCTGGACGACGCCTGGGGCCTGTTCCTGATCGTGCTCCTTGTGGGCTACTCCATGACGGGAGTACGGCAACTCGTGCGCACGACGGTCGAGTTGCGCAAGGCGCGGGCCACGGTGGCCCAACTGGCGGCGAACGAGGAGAGGTTGCGCCTGGCCCGAGACCTGCACGACCTCCTCGGCCACTCCCTCTCCCTGATCACGCTGAAGAGCGAACTGGCCGGCCGGATGCTCCCCGACCACCCCGACAAGGCGGCCCAGCAGGTCACCGACATCGAACAGGTCAGCCGCCAGGCCCTGGTGGACGTCCGCGAGGCGGTCACCGGCTACCGCCGCCCGCGCCTGGCCGGCGAACTGGCGGGCGCGCAGGTCGCGTTGGCGGCGGCGGGAGTCATCGCGGACCTTCCCTCCGAACCAGACCTGACGGCGGCGTCCGAGGGGAGCGAGTCGGCCCTGGCCTGGGCCCTGCGCGAGGCGATCACCAACGTCGTACGGCACAGCGGCGCCCAACGCTGCGTGGTCGAACTGGTGCGGCGCCACACCCTGGACGGCCCGATGCTCGAACTCTCCGTCGAGGACAACGGCTCGGGCGGCTCCGGCAAGGGCCCCGGCAACGGTCTGACGGGCCTCACCGAGCGCCTGGAGAAGGCCGGCGGCTCCCTGGAGACGACCCGCCTCAAACACGGCTTCCGGCTGGTGGCACGGGTGCCCGCCGACGCCCCGGCCGCCGTGACGGACGTAGGATCGCCCGCATGAGCCGTACGATCAAGGTCCTCCTCGCCGAGGACCAGTCGATGGTCCGCGAGGCACTGGCCGCACTGCTCGGCCTGGAGGACGACATCGAGGTCGTCGCCCAAGTGGCCCGCGGCGACGAGGTGTTGGCGGCGGCCCGAGAGCACGCCGTGGACGTGGCCCTCCTCGACATCGAAATGCCGGGCTGCACAGGCATCGAGGCGGCGGCCCAGGTCCACAAGGCACTCCCCGAGGTGAAGTTGGTGGTCCTGACGACCTTC
Source organism: Streptomyces sp. NBC_00986 (assembly GCF_045162565.1). NCBI lineage: Bacteria > Bacillati > Actinomycetota > Actinomycetes > Kitasatosporales > Streptomycetaceae > Streptomyces > Streptomyces sp. NBC_00986. The sequence goes on along the minus strand of NZ_CP108733.1, from coordinate 4,525,468 downwards.
GGCCGCCCCGGTTACCTCCGCAGCGCGATGGAAGCGGGAGCGGACGCCTTCCTGGTGAAGGACGCCCCGGCGGCCCAACTGGCCGAAGCGGTAAGGAAGGTGCTCGCGGGGGAGCGGGTCATCGACCCCACGTTGGCGGCAGCGGCACTGGCGGAGGGGGCCAACCCTTTGACAGACCGTGAGCGGGAGGTTTTGCGGGCGGCGGCGGACGGGTCGACGAACGCTGAACTGGCGAAGGCCCTGCATTTGTCGCAGGGGACGGTCCGCAACTACCTGTCGACAGCGATCCAGAAGCTGGCGGTACGGAACAGGGCAGAGGCGGTGCGCATCGCAAGGGAGAAAGGCTGGCTGTAAAACACAGGCAAGGGCGGTTCCGGCAGGGGCGTGGGGCTGTATCGATGTGCGGCTCCGCCGCGTGGGCGCGACCAGCCCCAACGCGCCATCAGACGCAAGACGACCAAGGCCCCAACGGCGAATAGGCGAAAGTCAGTTCAACATCGCCCGAGCCGAATGAGCCTGCCCCCGCACTCGATCCGCAGCAGGCTCATCCACGGCCGCCACCACCTCGGCATACGCGTCCAGTTCAGCCGCGCCGGTCAAGAAATCCCCGCGCTGAACCAGCAGTTGAGCCCGCTCATACCGCAACCGGGCCGCATGAGACGGCAACACCAACGCCAACTCCACAGCCCACAGGGCGACATCGGACCGCTCAGGCCGAGCCGCAGCCCACGCCCGAATGTTGTTCAGGACGCGCGAAACAACCTCCAGAGGCGCCGCAGGCACAAGCATGGACGGCTCCAGCGCACCCCCCGTCGCCCCCGCCACCAACAACTCCGCATCGCCGCCCGACAACACCCGCCCCCCGTCGAAGGGATCGGCCAGCACCTGCTCCTCCGCCGGCCCGAACCCCACGACAAAGTGCCCCGGCAACGCGACCCCGTACACCGGCGCCCCCGCCCGCCGGGCAACTTCCATCCACACCAGGGAGAGCAGGATCGGCAGCCCGCGCCGCCGCCGCAGCACCGCATGCAGCAACGAGGACTCCAACCGCTGATAGTCACCGGGCGAGCCCCGGAACTCGAACCGCTCGCCCAGGAGTCGACGCAACGCGCTCGCCCAGGCAGCGGGCCCGCCGGGGCGATACGGCACCTGCCCGGCCAGCCGGTCCAGCTCCATCTGCGCCGCGTCGATGCCCGCGTCGTCCAGCGCCCCGTCCGCCGCAGCCCCCACGAGCAGGCACAGCACGGCCAGATCGGGCCGTTCCGACCGCACCTCCTCGGCGAACAGCTGACGTACCTCGGCGGCCCGCTCGGGGGGCGGGGGACAGGGACCGGACACGGCGAACTCGTAACCCGTCACGACGAACCGTCGCCGGAGTCACGGGAGTCGCGGTAGTGGTGATAGGCGTGATGCGCGGAGAACCCCATCCCGGAGTACAACGCCCGCGCCCCCACGTTCTCCGCCTCGACCTGCAACCACGCGGCCGAAGCCCCCTCCTCCAATGCCCGCGAGGCCAACGCGGCCATGACGACCGACCCCAGCCCCCGCCGCCGTAGCGCCGGATCGACCTCGACCGCGGCGAACCCGGCCCACCGCCCGTCGACGACACACCGCCCGATGGCAGCTGGCTCGGCCCCCTCGCCGGGCACGGTCGCGAACCACACCGAGGGCCCACTCCCCAGCACCTTCAGGGCCACCTCGCTCACCCCCTTGCGCTGATAGCGGGCCAGCCACGCCTCGTCGGCGGACCGGGACAGCACGACCCCGGACGCGTCGGCGCGGTCGGCGACCGGGGCCAGGGCCCCGACCCACAGCTCGGCCGTCACCTCGCGGGTCCAGCCGCGCCGTTCCAGCTCGGCGCAGAGCAGCTCCTGGGTGCCCTCCGCGCCGGTCGCGGTCTGGATGTACGCGGGCAGGCCCCGGTCGCCGTACCACCGTCGTACGGCGGTCAGGGCCTCGTCGAGGGGTGGGCCCGGATCGCCGAGGGGCAGTACGGAGTTGGCGCGGCGGGTGTATCCGGCGGCGGCGCGCAGCTCCCACTCGCCGAGCCGCTCGCTCTCCACCGGCCGCCACGCGCGCGAGGAGACGTGGGCCAACTCCCGGTAGCCGGCGGACGGTCCTCGCCGTCGGGCCGGAGCGGCCGGGACGACCTTGCCCGCGACCAGCGAGGATTCCGAAATACGGACGGACGCGCCACCCTTCCGTGTGATCGTCAGCACACCGCTGTCCCATGATGTGAGAACACCCACCGTGTCGGTGAACTTCTCCGTCGTGTCTTCAGCATCTGTCAAGCACCTGACGGACACCCGTTTGCCCACGTCAGCAGCGGTTATGCGGACCTCAAGACGTCCCGCCGCAGAGATTTCCACAGGTCAGTTCACCCCTCCTGTATGGATCACGCCCCGGAACGGAGATACTAGGTGCGGGCATGGACGACGCCGCGCTCCCGCGCGCCGGGCGGCGGAGCCTACGGAGGCCCGCCAGCGCCCTATCGAGGAGGAACGACAGCGTGACCTACGTCATCGCGCAGCCTTGTGTAGACGTCAAGGACAAGGCGTGCATCGAGGAGTGCCCGGTCGACTGCATTTACGAGGGCTCACGGTCCTTGTACATCCACCCGGACGAATGCGTCGACTGCGGAGCCTGTGAGCCGGTGTGCCCGGTCGAGGCGATCTTCTACGAGGACGACACTCCCGAGGAGTGGAAGGACTACTACAAGGCCAACGTCGAGTTCTTCGACGAGCTCGGCTCCCCCGGCGGCGCCAGCAAGCTGGGCCTGATCGAGCGCGACCACCCCTTCGTCGCCGCGCTGCCGCCGCAGAACCAGTAAGAGCGGCCCGCACAGACGCGCCGCCTCGGTCCCGTACGGCCTGATCACGCCCGATCAGCGCCCTACGGGGCCGAGGCGTTTGCCGTACAGCGGTCTGACGACGGCTGTACGGGGCGCACGCACCAGAAAGTGAGCCAGTCATCGTGTCCGCAGTAACCGACCGCCTGCCCACCTTCCCCTGGGACAAGCTGGAGCCGTACAAGAAGACGGCCGCGGCGCACCCGGACGGCATCGTCGACCTGTCGGTCGGCACCCCGGTGGACCCGGTTCCCGACCTGATCCAGAAAGCGCTGATCGCCGCGGCCGACTCGCCCGGCTATCCGACGGTCTGGGGCACACCGGCACTGCGCGACGCGATCACGGGCTGGGTGGAGCGCCGCCTGGGCGCCCGCGACGTGACCCACCGCCACGTCCTGCCCATCGTCGGCTCCAAGGAACTCGTCGCCTGGCTCCCGACCCAGCTGGGCCTGGGCCCCGGCGACCGCGTGGCCTACCCGCGCCTCGCGTACCCCACGTACGAGGTCGGCGCCCGCCTGGCCCGAGCCGAGTACGAGACCTACGACGACCCGACACAGCTGAACCCCGAGGGCCTGAAGCTCCTCTGGCTCAACTCCCCGTCGAACCCCACCGGCGAGGTCCTGCCGAAGGACGAGCTGACCCGGATCGTCGCCTGGGCCCGCGAGCACGACATCCTGATCTTCTCCGACGAGTGCTACCTCGAACTCGGCTGGGAGGCCGACCCGGTCTCGGTCCTCCACCCGGACGTCAACGCCGGTTCCTACGACGGGATCGTCGCCGTCCACTCCCTCTCCAAGCGCTCCAACCTCGCCGGTTACCGCGCGGCCTTCCTCGCCGGCGACCCGGAGGTCCTGGCCCCGCTCCTGGAGATCCGCAAGCACGGCGGCATGATGACCTCGGCCCCGACGCAGGCGGCAGTGGTGGCGGCCCTAGGGGACGACACCCACGTCCAGGAACAGCGCGAGCGCTACCTGACCCGCCGCACGGCCCTCCGCGAGGCCTTGCTGAAGCACGGCTTCCGCATCGAACACAGCGAGGCGAGCCTCTACCTCTGGGCGACCAGGGACGAATCCTGCTGGACGACGGTGGCCCACCTGGCCGACCTCGGCATCCTGGTGGCTCCGGGCGATTTCTACGGCGAGGCGGGCGAGAACTTCGTAAGGGTGGCTTTGACGGCGACGGACGAGCGAGTACAGGCAGCTGTAAACAGGCTCAGCTGAAGGTCTTTTGCTTTTAGGGGCGCGGGGAACTGCGCGACCAGCCCCCACCGGCCGCAAGCCGAAGAACGACGCAAAAAGGGGTCCAGGGAACTCCCTGGACCCCTTCAACGCAGGGCGCTTAGCCGAGCGGCAGCCCCTTCAACGGCAGCTCCTGCGCGGTCGGCAGCCCACCCTTGGTGACCGCGTCCGTCGGCAACCCGCCACCCGCAGTCGCCGTCTTCGCGGTCTCACCGAGCAGACCCCCGGCCTGCCCCGCCGTGTCCCCGGCAACGTGCTGCGCAGCCGGAGCCACCGTCTTGGCAACCTTCCCACCGGTCTTGCCCGCGGCCGGCACCGCCTTCTCCAGGGCCTGGCCACCGGACTTGCCGGCGACCCCCGTGACGTTCTGGCTCGCGCCGTCGACCGTGTTGCCGACGCTCGCCCCGTCCAGGGCGGTCAGTGCGCCCAGGTTCGGGGTGGCCGGCAGGGAGGGGGCCGCACTGGCGGAGCCGGCCGCACCGACCCCGGCTGCCGCTCCCGCTGCGACGAGCAGCGCGGCACGGGCGATCCGGCGGGTCAGGGGGAGGGACATGATGCTCCTTGTGTTGATCTCCGGGCTCGGACGCAGTGACTACCGCTCGAAGCGCGCGAAGGTTGCGGAGCGGCAACGTAAAGAGTTGGCAATGCGTCGCATAATCAGCTACGGATAAAAACGGACAAAGAGCGCCCGGTGTGAAAGCCTGCCAAATGCTCGCAGCCCTTTGTTTTCAAGGACTTCGGTGCACGCCAGGGCGACCGCACGAAAACCTGCGTACGCCCGGACCCGCATCGACCACGCATAACCCCTACGGGTGACGACCCGTACGACTGCCCGGTCATTGCCTCTCGGCTACTTCTGCCCGCCCTGCCGCTCGGTCACTATCCGCACCCCACCGGAGGCCTTCGTGGCGGTCGAGTGCCACGGGTCGTCCGCACTGCCGGCGGCCCACTCGCGGCCGGCGTACGACACGCGCTCGATGTGCAGCACCGAGGAGTTGGCCACCGCCCAGTGCGCGAGCTGCCAGCCGGTCCGCGTGCTGCCGGACCCCACCGGCAGGGTCACCGTGCTGCTCCCGCCGGTCGCACTCGCGCTGGGCGACGGCGTCGACTTGGCCGTCGACTTGGCCTTGGAGGTAGATCCGCCGGTCACCTCCGCGCCCGTCTCCTTCAGCACCGTGCGCCCGAAGTCCCGTACCAGCGCGGCCCGTACGGCGTCCGGGCCGGTGTCCGCCTGGGTGGTGTCCGGGAGGCCCTGGCAGGTCAGCGTGGCGGCCGCCTGCCCGGTGAGGGCGGCGGACAGCAGCGTGGCCTCGGGCTCGTGCTTGGCGTACGCCTCCGGGTAGCCGCTGCGCTGCACGCGCTGCGCGGCGACCGTGAGGGGGAGCGTTTGGTAGTCGTTCACCTTGGCCAGGTGCTCGTAGAAGACGCCCGCCGCGTACGTCGGGTCCAGGATCTCCTTCTTGGTGCCCCAGCCCTGTGAGGGCCGCTGCTGGAACAGGCCGAGCGAATCCAGGTCGCCGTGCTGGATGTTGACGAGCTGCGACTCCTGGAGGGCGGTCGCGAGCGCGATCGTCACGGCCCGCTCCGGCATCCCGCGCCCGGTGCCGACGGCGGCGATCGTCGCCGCGTTCATCGTCTGCTCCTGCGAGAACTCGTACGCCTGGCCGTCGTCCTTGCCGGAGACCACCTTGCAACCGGGCCCGCCCCGGCCGCCGGTGACGTACTGGACGACGAGATAGCCCGCGACCGCGAGCAGCACCACGAGCGCCGAGGAGAACCGGAAGAGGCGGCCGCGTCGACGCTTCTTGGGGGTGGGGGACTGGAGCATCCCCACAAGGTACTGGAGGCTCCTGTTACCGCTGCGCCGGGTGTGGACAAACGGTGGAGAGGCCCTTCGCGTTAGGGTCGATGCCATGGCCGACACCGCACTTGACCTCACGCTGGACGCCGCGCGGCTCACCGCGCAGCTCGTCGACTTCCCCTCGGAGAGCGGCACCGAGAAGCCCCTCGCCGACGCGATCGAGACCGCCCTGCGCACCCTGCCGCACCTGACGGTCGACCGGTACGGCAACAACGTCGTCGCCCGCACGAACCTCGGTCGCCCCGAACGCGTCGTCCTGGCCGGCCACATCGACACCGTCCCGATCGCCGACAACGTCCCCTCGCGCCTCGACGAGAACGGCGTCCTGTGGGGCTGCGGCACCTGCGACATGAAGTCCGGAGTGGCGGTCCAACTCCGTATCGCGGCAACGGTGTTGGCCCCCAACCGCGACCTGACGTTCGTCTTCTACGACAACGAGGAGGTCGCCGCCCACCTCAACGGACTCAAGCACGTCTCCGAGGCCCATCCGGACTGGCTGGAGGGCGACTTCGCGGTCCTCCTGGAGCCGACGGACGGTCAGGTCGAGGGCGGCTGCCAGGGCACGCTCCGGGTGTTCCTGAAGTTCAAGGGTGAACGAGCGCACTCCGCGCGCGCGTGGATGGGCTCCAACGCGATCCACGCGGCCTCAAGGGCACTGGCCAAGCTCGCCGCGTACGAGCCCCGCACACCCGTCGTGGACGGCCTCCAGTTCCACGAGGGCCTCAACGCGGTGCGCGTCGAAGGGGGTGTGGCCACCAACGTCATCCCCGACGCGTGCACCCTGGTTGTCAACTTCCGCTATGCGCCCGACCGCAGCGAGGAGGAGGCGGAGGCCTTCGTACGGGACTACTTCGCGGACTGCGGGGTCGACGAGTTCGTCGTCGACGACCACACCGGAGGGGCCCGCCCCGGCCTGACCCACCCGGCCGCCGCTGCCTTCATGGCGGCCGTCGGCGGCGAGGCCCGGCCCAAGTTCGGCTGGACCGACGTGGCCCGCTTCAGCGCGCTCGGCGTGCCCGCGGTGAACTACGGCCCCGGCGCCCAACTCCTCGCCCACAAGGTCGACGAGCGGGTCGAGGCGGCCCTGATCCCCGAGGCCGAACGGCGGCTCGTGGACTGGCTGACGGGCTGACATCCGTACGTCCCCCCGCTGTAACCCGCGTAGACCTACGCTGAGGTGGAAACACCTGCAAGTGGAGGGAGCGCACATGGCTACAGGCAACCCCGAGGGCAAGCAGCAGCCACCGGAGGAGCAGCGCCTGGGACCGGTCCTCCGGCGGCGCGGCCAGGTGACCGCGAGCACGACCGACCAGCGCCTCCTGGACGCGGGCGGCCCCTCGGACTGGGTCCACACCGACCCGTGGCGCGTCCTGCGGATCCAGTCGGAGTTCATCGAGGGCTTCGGCACCCTGGCCGAACTGCCGCCCGCGATCAGCGTGTTCGGCTCGGCCCGCACCAAGCCGGACTCACCGGAGTACGAAGCGGGCGTACGCCTCGGACGCGCCCTCGTGGAGGCCGGGTGGGCCGTGATCACCGGCGGCGGCCCCGGCGCCATGGAGGCGGCCAACAAGGGCGCCCTGGAGGCCAAGGGCATCTCCGTCGGCCTCGGCATCGAGCTGCCCTTCGAGCAGGGCCTCAACGCCTACGTCGACATCGGGCTGAACTTCCGTTACTTCTTCGTCCGCAAGATGATGTTCGTCAAGTACGCCCAGGGCTTCGTGGTCCTCCCCGGCGGCCTCGGCACCCTCGACGAACTCTTCGAGGCCCTCACCCTCGTACAGACCCAGAAGGTCACCCGCTTCCCGATCGTCCTCTTCGGGAGCGAGTACTGGGGCGGCCTGGTCGACTGGCTGAAGAACACGCTGATCGCCCAGGGCAAGGCGTCGGAGAAGGACCTGCTTCTGTTCCACGTCACGGATGACGTCGATGAGGCGGTAGCGCTGGTGTCGAAGGAAGCGGGACGGTAGTGAACAGCCCGCTCACTTCTGAACTCGGGCCGGCTCCACTCAGCCTGTCCGGCGTTTGAGGACGAGGCCGTCCAGGCCGAAGCGGGGGTCTGGGGGCGCAGCCCCCAGGGATGGGACGGGTAGGGGCGGCGGGGGCGAGAAAACTTACGCCAGCCCCCGCCTGCCCACCGCCGGAGGCCGGTGCCCCGCGATCGACGCCACCATGTCCAACACCTGCCGCGTCTCCGCGACTTCGTGCACCCGGTACACCTGCGCACCCAGCCACGCAGACACCGCGGTGGTCGCGAGCGTGCCGACAACCCGCTCCTTGACCGGCTTGTCGAGCGTCTCGCCCACGAAGTCCTTGTTGGACAGCGAGACCAGCACGGGCCACCCCGTGTCGACCATCTCCCCGAGCCGCCGCGTCGCCTCCAGGCTGTGCCGCGTGTTCTTCCCGAAGTCATGCCCGGGATCGATCAGAACGGACTCCCTGGGGACCCCGAGTTCCACGGCCCGCTCGGCGAGCCCTACGGTCACGCGCAGGATGTCGGCCATGACGTCGTCGTACGTCACCCGGTGCGGCCGGGTACGCGGCTCCGCGCCACCGGCGTGCGTGCACACCAGCCCCACCCCGTACCGCGCGGCGACCTCCGCGAGCCGGGGATCGACACCGCCCCACGCGTCGTTCAGGAGATCCGCGCCGACCTCGCAGACGGCCTCGCCGACCTCGTGCCGCCAGGTGTCGACGCTGATGATGACGTCGGGGAAGCGCCGCCGTACCTCGGCCACGAAGCCGACCGTGCGCTGCGCCTCCTCGTCGGCGGTGACCTCCTCGCCGGGACCGGCCTTGACCCCGCCGATGTCGATGATCGCGGCGCCCTCGGCCACCGCCTGCTCCACGCGCGCGAGGGCGGGCTCGTCGCGGAACGTGGCCCCCTGGTCGTAGAAGGAGTCCGGGGTCCGGTTCACGATCGCCATGATCACCGGCTCGTGCGTGTCGAATTCACGCCTGCCCAGCCTGAGCATCCCCTGTGACCTCTCCTAGTACGTACCGGTCTTCAGCCGCCTGTGACCCTAACTGTCAGCGTCGCATGGCACGATCGGACCCTGACACATTCGGCTTCGGCACGTCCGACATCGACGCCCGTGGAGACCTCAGAGATGTTCATGTTCCTGTTCCTGGTCGTCGGGCTCGCCGTCGTGGTCGGCGCCGTGACCCTCTCGGTGATCGGCGGCGGCGAGAACGCCCCGCTGCCCGACGCCACGCCCGAGCGCCTCGACGACCCGCTGCCCCCGGACCGCCCGGTGAACCACGCCGACATCGAGACCCTCCGCTTCCCGCTCGCCGCGCGGGGCTACCGCATGGCCGAGGTGGACGACGCGCTGGGCCGCATCGCCGCCGAACTCGCCGAGCGCGACGCTCGGATCGCCGACCTGGAGCACGCCCTCGCGGGCGCCCAGGCCAGCGCCCACGTCTCCATGCACAAGCCGGTCGAAGGCGACCAGCAGTGACCGAGGGCGGGGCCGTCGCGGGCCCGGACGGCGCCCTGCGCTGCCCCTGGGCACTCTCCACGGAGGACTACGTCGCGTACCACGACGAGGAGTGGGGCCGCCCGGTCCACGGCGACGACGCCCTCTACGAGCGCCTCAGCCTGGAGGCCTTCCAGTCGGGCCTCTCCTGGATCACGATCCTGCGCCGCCGCGAGGGCTTCCGGGCGGCGTTCGACGGCTTCCAGATCTCCAAGGTCGCCACCTTCACGGACACCGACCGCGAACGCCTCCTCGCCGACGTGGGCATCATCCGCAACCGCCTCAAGATCGACGCGACGATCGCCAACGCGCGCGTGCTGGTCGACTGGGCTCCGGGAGAGCTGGACGAGTTCATCTGGTCCCACGCCCCGAAGCCGGGGCCGGCCCCGAAGAAACTCGGGGACGTCCCGGCGGTGACGGCCGAGTCGACGGCTCTGTCGAAGGCCCTGAAGAAGCGGGGCCTGAAGTTCGTAGGCCCGACGACGGCGTACGCCCTGATGCAGGCGTGCGGGTTGGTGAACGACCACTTGAAAACCTGCGTGGCGAGAAGCGCTCCGTAAGAGGCGCGGGGCTGTGTCGATTTGCGGCTCCGCCGCGTGAGCGCGACCAGCCCCACACACCCGCAGCTTCAGAACTCAGCGACCCAAGTACTTCGGCTTCTCCTTGTTGACGAAGGCCTGCACGGCGATCGCGTGGTCCTCCGACGCGCCCGCCCAAGATTGCAGTTCGTCTTCTTTCTCCAGCGTCTCCTCAAGGGTGTGCGTCAGCCCGAAGGCAACGGCCTCCTTCAGCGCCGCGTAAGCCACCGTCGGCCCGTCCGCCAGCTGCCGGGCCACCTTCTCCGCCTCGGCGTGCAGCTCACCAACAGGGACGAGACGGTTGGCGATCCCGAGGTCGTACGCGTCCTGCGCCTTGATGGTCCGCGGAAACAGCAGCAGGTCGGAAGCACGTCCCGGACCAACGACCCGCGGCAGGGTCCAGGAGATGCCGGAGTCCGCGGTCAGGGCGACCCCCGCGAAGGACGTGTTGAAGCCGGCCGTGTCCGCCACGACCCGGTAGTCCGCGGCCAGGGCGAGCCCGAAACCGGCGCCCGCGGCGACCCCGTTGACCCCGGCGACAACGGGCTTCGCCATCCCGGCCAGCGCCCGCACGATGGGGTTGTAGTGCTCCTTGACCGTGGTCATCGTGGCCCCGGTCCCGGCCTCCCGGTCGGAGGCCAGCAGCGTGATGTGCTCCTTCAGGTCCTGGCCCACGCAGAACGCCCGCTCCCCGGCCGCCGTCAGCAGCACGGCCCGTACGGCGTCGTCGGCCGCCGCGGACCGGACCGCCTCCCGGAGGGCGACCTTGGTCGCGATGTTCAGCGCGTTCATCGCCTCGGGGCGGTTCAGCGTGATCGTCGCGAGTCCGTCGCTCACCTCGTAGAGCACGGTGTCGGCCATGGCGTATCCCCTCGGGTGTCGCGGCTCCGGCGTACCGGTCGGTAGGCCGTACGTCCGTAGGACAGCATGGCGGAGATCGCCGTCCACGACCCGGACCGGACGTGTGACCTGCGTCAAAGAATTCTGGTCCGGATCGGGTCGGCCGGGGTCCGCGCGGCGGCGGAGTATCGCAGTCACATCGGCGAATTGAGTGGTTTTGCTCGCGCGCGTTGCCCAAGCGATGCCGACTGATGTTGGTCATCGGGTCCTGAGATGCGGGATAATGGCTTGGAAGCAATGTGTTCGATGCCGGTGACGCGTGTCTCATTAGGGGCCGCGCGTGCCCTCCATGGGGCCGTCGGCGACGATGAGCTGGTTTCAGGAAGGGGAACGAGCATGGCGGCCATGAAGCCGCGGACGGGCGATGGCCCGCTCGAGGTGACCAAGGAGGGGCGGGGCATCGTCATGCGCGTTCCGCTCGAAGGCGGCGGGCGGCTCGTCGTCGAGCTGACCCCTGACGAGGCCGACGCGCTGGGCGACGCCCTCAAGAAGGTCGTCGGCTGACGCGGCGGAACGCGACCATACCCCTTCAGCTGCCCCGGCATCCGAGACGGTGCCGGGGCAGCTGTTTGCCCGGAGTCCTGAGTTCGGATTTCTACGGCAGGTCCGGCGTTCGGCGCCTGTCTACCGCTTGACGGCGCACAGCAGGCCGTCGCCCACCGGGAGCAGCGACGGCACCAGCTCCGGGCTCTCGCGCACGGCGCGCAGCAGCTCGCGCAGTCGGAGGACCTCGGTGGGCTGGGGGCTCGAGTCGACGGTGCGGCCGTTGGCGAAGACGCCCTCGAAGACCACCAGGCCACCCGGACGCAGCAGGCGCAACGATTCAGCGAGATAGTCCAGGAACTCCAGCCGGTCACCGTCGCAGAACACGAGGTCGTAGCCCGCGTCCGCGAGCCGGGGCAGCACGTCCAGGGCGCGGCCCGGGATGAAGCGGGCCCGGTTGCTGGCGAAGCCGCACGCGCGGAAGGCCTGGCGGGCGAACTGCTGGTGGTCCGGCTCCGGGTCGACGGTGGTCAGTACCCCGTCCGGCCGCATGCCGTACAGAAGATGCATTCCGGAGACGCCCGTCCCGGTTCCGATCTCGGCCACCGCTTTCGCGTCCACGGTGGCGGCGAGCATCCGCAGCGCGGCGCCCGTGCCGGGCGACACCGAGCGCAGCCCTGCCTCGCGGGCCCGGTCCCGGGCCCAGCGCAGTGCTTCGTCCTCGGCGACATAGGCGTCGGCGAACGCCCAGCTCGTCTGCCGGTTGCCGGTAATGACCCTCTCCTGTCCCCGTGGTTGCCTGGGCGTGACTGTATCCGTTGGTGCCGGGAACCTGCTGATGGGACCGGGCGTTTAGAGGGGGAGGAATGCACTCGGGGACGCGACCGGAGGGAAGGGCGGGGGATGACGATGGATCAGGTCGTCGAGCTGGACGTCGAGCAAGGTCGCGAGCATCGGCTCGCACCACCGCCAGGTCGGTATGAGCGTGTATCAAATTCTCGTAAAACCGCTTATCCGGAGCTAACGGGCGAGGTGGCTATGGTAGGGGCTCCACTGGACACCACCAGAGCCGACAGGGGAGGTGCGGCTGTACCTGTGGATCGGGGAGGAGTGCTTCGGCGCTTTCTCGGATCGGCGGGCAGGCCGAAATCCGTGAACGACACCGCTGCTGACCACAGCCACGCCGCTGACCATGCCCAGACCGCGACCTTCTCCACCGACGCGGACGGGCAGGCGTGGACTCCGCCCACCTGGGAGGAGATCGTCAGCACCCACAGCGGCCGTGTGTACCGGCTCGCGTACCGCCTGACGGGGAACCAGCATGACGCCGAGGACCTGACGCAAGAGGTCTTCGTCCGGGTCTTCCGTTCCCTGTCGACGTACACGCCCGGCACCTTCGAGGGCTGGCTGCACCGCATCACCACCAACCTCTTCCTGGACATGGTCCGCCGCAAGCAGCGCATCCGTTTCGACGCGCTGGGGGAGGACGCGGCCGAGCGACTGCCCAGCCGCGAGCCGTCACCCCAGCAGGTCTTCAACGACGCGCACTTCGACGCCGACGTCCAGCAGGCCCTGGACACCCTCGCCCCGGAGTTCCGGGCGGCGGTCGTCCTGTGCGACATCGAGGGTCTCTCGTACGAGGAGATCGCCGCGACCCTGGGCGTCAAGCTCGGTACGGTCCGTTCCCGGATCCACCGCGGCCGCTCCCAGCTCCGCAAGGCCCTCGCGCACCGCTCGCCGGAAGCACGGGCCGAGCGCCGTTCCTTCGTGGCGCGTGTGCCCGCGCTGGGGGGAGGGGGCGCGACCGCGTGAGTGGATCACGTCCTACGCCTGCGGAGCAGCATCTGGGAGACCGACTTTCCGCCCTGGTGGACGGGGAGCTCGGTCATGAGTCGCGCGAGCGCGTACTGGCGCACCTGGCCACCTGTACGAAGTGCAAGGCCGAGGCCGACGCGCAGCGCCGACTGAAGAACGTGTTCGCGGAAATGGCCCCACCGCCCCCCTCCGAGAGCTTCCTGGCCCGACTGCAGGGGCTCCCCGGGGGCGGCGGCGACACGGACGGCGAGGAGCCGCCCGGCGGGGGACTGTTCGCCGCCGGGATCGGCGTCTTCGGCGTCAAAAGAGACGGCCCGCTCGACGCGTTCGAGTTCGGCTACGTCCCCGCGGGCCCACACGTGGCCAGGGCCCTGACTCCGTCGGCCCCGTCTCCAGCTACATCTGCATCCCCGTCTTCGTCCCGGTCCGCCCGCGAAGGCTTCCGTATCCATGACGTCAGCCGGCACGACGCCGACCGCTCCGCCTCGCGCGGGATGCGGTTCGCGTTCGTCGCCGCCGGGGCGGTCTCGTTGGCCGCGATCGCGCTGGGCGGGGTGGCCACGGTCGCTCCTGGCGACACGGCTGCGGAGGCGCGGGGCGGTACGGGTGTGACGCCGGCGCGTACCCAGGGCACGGGCGCGGCGGCCACCACCGACGCCGGGCGCCGCCGCGGGGTCGGCCCCCTGCTCGCCCAGGGCACGAGCCAGCGCTCGATGCTCGGCGACACGGCGGTCCCTACCTCGGTCTCCGCACCGCTGCTCCCCGGAGTGCCGTCGCCCGCGGCGGTCCAGGGTGACGAGGTCATGCACACGTTGACCGCGCCGGTGATGGCCGGAGCGGCGGTCATGTCGCCCCTGATACGCCCGCTCAACGCGACCCCGCCGGTCGCCCTCACGTCCTGGTCCACGGCCCCTGAGGTCATGACCCCGGGCCTGCTCCGAACACCGGCTCCCGACGCCACCTCGTCTCCCTCTTCCGCCCCCTCGTTCCCCGCCCACCCGCTCCACTGACCGGCCTCTGCGCCACGGCCCGCGAACCTGGTTGAATCCGGGGAGTACGGGGTGGCGCGGGCAGTCGTGGGGGGACGGGAACCATGAACGAGGGGACGCCGGAGCGGGGGCCTGCGAGGACGAAGTGGTGGGCTCGGGGTCGGGGCCCCGCGGCGCCGGATCACCCGGTACCGGGCACGGCTGACGCGCAGGATGCTGCACCGGGACCTTTGGGTGATGCCGGGGTCCGTGTCCGTGGGGCTGACGTCGACGGGGATACCGGCGCGGATACCGAGGGTGTCGGGGATGCCGACGGGGACTTTGCGTTGCGGCCGCCGGGTGCGGGGGTTGGCGACGGGGACTTCGAGTTGCGGGCACCTGCTGATGGGCTGAGCGGTGAAGTGGCTTCCGGTGGGGGTGACTTCGAGCTGGGGCGCCCTGTGTCGGGGGGCTTGGCCGGGGGTGCGGCTGAGGATGCCGGCGGTGACGTCGAGTTGGGTCGGCCGGTGGGTGGGGCTCCAACTGGCGGTGCGGTTGCGGGCGTTGACGGTGAGGTCGACCCGGGGCGTCGTGCTGTGGAGTCCCTGGTCGGCGGTGCGGTTGCGGGTGTTGACGGTGATTTCGAGTTGGGGCGTGCCGCGTCGGCGTCCCCGGCCGATGGTGTGGTCGTGGGCGAGGGCGGTGACTCAGAGCTGGACCGGCCTGTGGTCGAGTCTTCAACTGGGCTTGCTGCGGCGGACGTTGGTGTCCAGCTGGGGCATCCGGTCTCGGGGTCCCAGGCCGACGGGGTGGTCGTAGACGCCGGCGGTGACTTCGAGTTGAGCCACCCCGTGTCGGGTTTCCCGGGCGGTGGCGTGGGCGCCGACGGTGTTTCCGGGCTGGGTCATCCCGGGTTGGTCTTCCCGACGGGCGCCGCGGCTGTGGGCGGCGGCGCTGATTTCGGACCGGAACCTTCCGAGGTGGGTCATCCCGTGTCGGTCTCCCCGGCTGGCGCCGCGTCTGTGGGCGTCGGCGCTGATTTCGGACCGGAATCTTCCGAGGTGGGTCATCCCGTGTCGGTCTCCCCGGCTGGCGCCGCGTCTGTGGGCGTCGGCGCTGATTTCGGACCGGAACCTTCCGAGGTGGGTCATCCCGCGTCGGTTTCTCCGACCGGTGTCGCGGCTGTAGGCGTCGGCGCTGATTTCGAGGCGGAACCCTCCCGTCCCGTACCCCCGACGACGCCCAGCGAGGTCCTCTCGCCCACCGGCAGGCCCAAGCCTCTGCACGACCCCGACCCCTACAGCACCCCGCCGTACGGCGAGCCGGGGCCCTGGGCGCCCGCGCCGCCTGTTCAGCACCCGGCGGTCACCTCTGCGCCCGGCGTGGCCACACAGGCCCACACAGCAGCTCCTGACACTCCAGCCCCGGTGGTCCCGTACAGCGCTCCCGCGTCTCCGGGGGCTCCTGCACCATCTCTTGCTGATACCGCGCCCCTCGGTGCTCCCGCCCTGTACTCCGCTCCCGCGGCTGCTGACACTCCTGCGCCGCCGTTCGACGACACCGCGCCTCCAGGCATCCCCGCACCACGTATCGCCGATGCCTCAGCCCGCAGTGCCTCCGCGCCCTCCGTCGCGACCCCGACATCCTCCGCCCCCTCCGCGCCCGCGCTTGGCGTCGATGCCTCAACCGCCGGCGTCTCCGCGCCCTCCGTCGCGACCCCGGCGTCCTTCGCTCCCTCGGTACCGCCCGGCAACCCCGCGCCCGCGCTTGGCGTCGACGCCTCAACCGCCGGCGTCTCCGCGCCCTCCGTCGCGACCCCGGCGTCCTTCGCTCCCTCGGTACCGCCCGGCAACCCCGCGCCCGCGCTTGGCGTCGACGCCTCAACCGCCGGCGTCTCCGCGCCCTCCGTCGCGACCCCGGCGTCCTTCGCTCCCTCGGTACCGCCCGGCAACCCCGCGCCCGCGCTTGGCGTCGATGCCTCAACCGCCGGCGTCTCCGCGCCCTCCGTCGCGACCCCGGCGTCCTTCGCTCCCTCGGTACCGCCCGGCAACCCCGCGCCCGCGCTTGGCGTCGATGCCTCAACCGCCGGCGTCTCCGCGCCCTCCGTCGCGACCCCGGCGTCCTTCGCTCCCTCGGTACCGCCCGGCAACCCCGCGCCCGCGCTTGGCGTCGATGCCTCAACCGCCGGCGTCTCCGCCTCCTCCGTCGCGACCCCGGCGTCCTTCGCTCCCTCGGTACCGCCCGGCAACCCCGCGCCCGCGCTTGGCGTCGATGCCTCAACCGCTGGCGTCTCCGCCTCCTCCGTCGCGACCCCGGCGTCCTTCGCTCCCCCGGTACCGCCCGGCAACCCCGCGCCCGCGCTTGGCGTCGACGCCTCAGCCTCCAGCGCCTCCGCGCCCTCCCTCACAACCCAGGCATCCTTCCCTCCCGCCGCACCGCCCTTCACCGATACCGCGCCTCCCGGCACCCCCGCGCTTGGCGCCGGTGCCTCAGCCCCCGGCGTCTCCGCACCCCCTGTCGCAACCCCGGTGCCCTTCGCTCCCCCCACACCGCCCCTCTCCGACACCTCAACCCCCGCCCCCCTCACCCCTGTTGTCCCGGACCAGGCCCCCGCCCCCGGCCTGAACCCTTCACGCACCCCCACCCCCGCCCGGCACCCTTCACTCACCCCCTCCTCAGCCCTCACCCCCGAACCCACCCCACCCACCAACCCCTGGCACCGCTACGACCCCTGGGCCACCCCCGCCCCCCTCCAGCAGACCGGCGCCCCAGCCCTCACCCCTGAACAGCGCCGCACCCGCACGCGGAAACTCCTGGCTGTCTCCGCCCTTGTCCTGGCTCTTGTCTCCGGCGGTGTCGGTGGTGTCGTAGGTGCGCGGCTGGAGCGGGACGGGATCGGTGGGGGCGTCGTGTTGCCGCAGGCCGGGAAGGAAGACGGTCAGCGGGCGCCCGGGAGTGTGGCCGGGATTGCCGCTCGGGCTCTGCCGAGTGTGGTGACTCTGCATGTGAGCGGGGATGAGGAGTCGGGGACCGGGACAGGGATCGTGCTGGATACGCGGGGGCACATCCTCACCAACAACCATGTCGTGCGGGTCGCCGGTGGTGACGGGGCGATATCCGTCAGGTTCAGTGGGGGGCAGACCGTCAAGGGCACAGTCGTCGGGCGGGACACCGGGTACGACCTCGCCGTCGTACAGGTGCGTGGGGTGCGCGGGCTGACGCCGATGCCGCTCGGGAACTCCGACAACGTGCGGGTGGGGGACCCCGTTGTGGCGATCGGCGCGCCCTTCGATCTCGACAACACCGTGACCTCCGGGATCATCAGCGCCAAGGAGCGGCCCATCACGGCCGGGGGTGAGTCGTCGGACGGGAGTGATGTGTCGTATGTGGATGCGTTGCAGACCGACGCGCCGATCAATCCCGGGAACTCCGGTGGGCCGTTGCTCGACGCGCGGGGGCGGCTGGTCGGGGTCAACTCGGCTATCCGGTCCGCCGATTACGGGGATGGGGGCGGGGACGGGGACGGTACAGAGAGTGGGCAGGCCGGGTCGATCGGGCTCGGGTTCGCCATTCCCGTCAATCTGGCCAAGCGGGTTGCCGAGGAACTGATCAATACCGGGAAGGCGACCCACCCGGTCATCGGCGTCACCCTCGACATGGACTACGCGGGGGACGGGGCCCGTGTCGCCACGAAGGGCAGCGGCGACGGGCCCGCCGTCACCGCGGGCGGGCCCGGTGCCAAGGCGGGACTCAAGGCCGGCGACGTCATCACCCAGGTCGACGGCGAGCCTGTTCACTCCGGGAACGAGCTCATCGTCAGGACGCGCGCTCATCGGCCCGGCGACCACCTGCGGCTGACTTTGCGGCGAGGCGGCAAGGACATGACCTTGACGCTCGTCCTGGGCTCGGCGACCGGTGATTGACAGAAACGTCACAGGTGAGAGGCCCGCGCCCCGTCCCACTAGGCAAACAACCCGGAAAACCGGTGGTGTACACCCACTCGTAGCCCCCGGGACAGTACCGGTCGGGTGGGATCGCCGGGTACCGTGGACCCGGCCCGGACCACGGAAGACCCGCACAGACCACCGAGGGCCGAGGACCGAGGACATCGCAAGGAGCTTCAGGTGTTCAATGACATAGGACCGCTCGAGCTGGTGACGATCATTGTGCTCGCCGTGCTCGTCTTCGGTCCGGACAAGCTCCCGAAGGTCATCCAGGACGTCATGCGGACGATCCGGAAGATCCGAGAGTTCTCGGAGAGCGCCAAGGCGGACATCCGCGAGGAGCTCGGTCCGGAGTTCAAGGACTTCGACTTCGAGGACCTCAACCCCAAGACGTTCCTGCGCAAGCAGCTGGACAACGACGAACTGGGGCTCAAGGAGATCCGCAACGGCTTCGACCTGAAGAAGGAGATGGCCGAGGTCACGGAGGCCGTGCAGAGCGCGGACACCCCCTCCACTTCCTCGCCGTCCTCGTCCTCCGGCAGCGGTCGTCTCGACATGACCAAGAAGCCCGAGGACCCGGAGAAGGACGACCGCCCACCCTTCGACGCGGACGCCACCTGAGCCGTAAACGGACGCCACCTGAGCCGTAAACGGACGCCACCTGAGCCGTAAACGGACGCCACCTGAGCCGTAAGCGGACGACATCCGAGCCGTACGCCACCAGTTGCTTCACCGCGTCCTACGTGACGCGTTTCATACCTCTCCAGCCTCTTCCACGCATCCATAAGGCCTCCGTACGGCCTGAACAAGGCCCCCGTGCGCCTCGCGCGCCGGGCGCTTTCCGGGCTGCCTCGCACGAGGTGGCTATGCTGCCGAGTTGTTGTGCGGACCGGGCGAGTCGCCCGAAGGGGGGCGGGCCGCCCCGGTCCGACGAGAACGAGGAGGCGTCCGGAGCATGGAGACGACGAGTCGGGTAGGCGCGCAGGCGCCGGCCGCGGAGGGTGGACAACAACTCCCCTCCGCCCGGCGCACGGTCGACGGCTACCTGCTGGCGCCCTTCCCGTGGTACGGCCTCGACGAGGCCTTCACGGGACCGCGCTGGCTGATGCAGGTGGGCATGGCGGCGGACGGAGCCGTCGAGCACGGTTCGATCGGGCACGGCGACGAGCCCTCCGTACGCAACGAAGGCACGGAGGACAAGGAGAAGTTCGCGGTGGTCGTCACCGTCGCGGGCAACCCCGCCCGGCGCACCGCCGACGGCACGGGCCTCCTGGAGGCCACCTCGGTCTCCTCGGCGGCCTGGCTCGCCGGTGTGGGGCTGTTGTCCTTCACCTGGCCCGGGCAGATGGACCACACCCTGCGGGACGACTGGCTGGAGCAGCAGACCGAGACGGCCTGGGTCCTGGCCGACGACCTCGCCGGCGACGACTGGTCGACCCTGTCCCTCCCCGTGGACGGCGTGCCGACGCCCTTCCACTACCGCGAGTCCGAGTTCGGCTGGGTGCTGGCCGGGTCGACTCAGGAGGGCGTCCACGTGGGCGCGTACGGCCGGGGCATGAGCGCGTATGGGCTCGGCTTCGCCATGATCAAGGACATCACGACCTACGCAGCCCAGTAGCGGCTACGACGATGGGGGCGCCGTCTCACCGGACGGCGCCCCCATCGTCGTAGAAAAACCGCGTACGAAGATCCCTAGAACTTGTTCCTCGGGGTGATCCCCAGCGACATGCCCGAGAGGCCGCGCTGCCGGCCGCCCAGCTTGCCCGCGATCGCGCGCAGCGCCGCGCCCGCCGGGGAGTCCGGGTCCGTCAGGACGACCGGCTTGCCCTCGTCGCCGCCCTCGCGGAGGCGGACGTCGATCGGGATGCTGCCCAGCACCGGGACGCTGGCGCCCGTCGTGCGGGTCAGGCCGTCCGCCACCGACTGGCCGCCGCCCGTGCCGAAGACGTCGACCATCTCGCCGCAGTGCGGGCACGGCAGGCCCGCCATGTTCTCGACGACGCCGACGATCTTCTGGTGGGTCTGTACGGCGATGGAGCCGGCCCGCTCGGCGACCTCGGCCGCTGCCTGCTGAGGGGTCGTCACGACCAGGATCTCGGCGTTCGGGACGAGTTGGGCAACGGAGATCGCGATGTCGCCCGTGCCCGGGGGCAGGTCCAACAGCAGGACGTCCAGGTCGCCCCAGTACACGTCCGCCAGGAACTGCTGGAGCGCGCGGTGCAGCATCGGGCCGCGCCACACCACCGGTGCGTTGCCCGGCGTGAACATGCCGATGGAGATGACCTTCACGCCGTGTGCCGACGGCGGCATGATCATGTTCTCGACCTGCGTGGGACTGCCGTCGGCGCCGAGCATGCGCGGGACCGAGTGGCCGTAGATGTCGGCGTCGACGACGCCGACCTTGAGGCCGTCGGCGGCCATCGCGGCCGCGAGGTTCACCGTCACCGAGGACTTGCCGACGCCGCCCTTGCCGGAGGCGACCGCGTACACGCGGGTGAGGGAGCCGGGCTGCGCGAAGGGGACCTCGCGCTCGGTCTTGCCACCGCGCAGGGCGGTCGCGAGTTCCTTGCGCTGCTCGTCGCTCATCACGTCCAGGGTCACGTCGACGCCGGTGACGCCCTCGACACCCAGGACCGCCTCCGTCACGCGCTGCGTGATCGTCTCGCGCATGGGGCAGCCGGAGACCGTCAGGTACACGGTGACCGCGACCGCTCCGTCCGCACCGATCTCCACCGACTTGACCATCCCCAACTCGGTGATGGGTCGGTTGATCTCGGGGTCGTTCACCGTCGACAGCGCTTCACGCACCGCGTCTTCCGTAGCCATAGGGTCGATGGTACGGCGCCGCGCGGGGCCCCCGGTAAGCCCGTCACCGGTCGTCTACGTCACGTCCGTGCGACCGTTCCGCCGGGAATACGACGTGTTTGTGGTGGCTGTTCTCGCGTTCCTCGAGCTCTTTCACCAGATCCTGGAGTTCGGAGCGGATCCAGTCCCTGGTCGCGACCTCGCCGAGGCCGATGCGCAGGGCGGCGATCTCGCGGGTGAGGTACTCGGTGTCGGCGATCGACCGCTCGTTCTGCTTGCGGTCCTGCTCCAGGTTGACCTTGTCGCGGTCGTCCTGCCGGTTCTGCGCGAGCAGGATCAGCGGGGCCGCGTAGGACGCCTGGAGCGACAGCATCAGCGTGAGGAAGATGAACGGGTAGTTGTCGAACCGCACGTCCCGCGGCGCGAAGATGTTCCACAGCACCCACGCGATGATGACGACCGTCATCCAGACGATGAACCGCCCGGTCCCCAGGAACCGCGCGATCCGCTCCGACAGCCGCCCGAACGCCTCCGGGTCGTACTCGGGCAGGAACCGCCGCTTGGGCGAACGCGGCTGGTCGAGCCGGGCCCGGGTCCGGGTGGTGGCGGTCGCGCCCGCCGGGGTCCGCTCGCGCGTGGACTCGCGCTCAGGAGTCATGAGCCGCCACCTCCTCGGCCTCTGTCGAAGCGTCTGCCGATGTCTCTTCCGATGCCTCTGCCTCGTTCTCGCGGTCGCCCTCGTTCTCGCCCTCGTCGAGATGGAACTCGGTCTCCCGCCAGTCCTCCGGCAGCATGTGGTCCAGCACGTCGTCCACGGTCACCGCCCCGAGCAGCGACCCGGTCTCGTCGACCACGGGCGCCGCGACCATGTCGTACGTCGCGAAGAACCCGGCGATCAGCTGCAGTGACGCGTCCGGGTCCAGCGGCTGCAGGTCGTCGTCGATGATCGCGCTGACCAGGGTGTACGGCGGGTCGCGCAGCAGCCGCTGGAAGTGGACCGTGCCGAGGTACTTGCCGGTCGGGGTGTCGTCGGGCGGGCGGCAGACGTAGACCTGGGCGGCGAGCGCGGGGGAGAGGTCGGCGCTGCGGACCCGGGCGAGCGCGTCGGCGACGGTCGCGTCCGGCCGTAGGACGATCGGTTCGGTCGTCATGAGGCCGCCTGCGGTGTGCTCCTCGTACGACATCAGGCGGCGTACGTCGGCTGCCTCGGAGGGCTGCATCAGGTTGAGCAGGCGCTCCTTGTCGTCCTCGGGGAGTTCGGACAGGAGGTCGGCCGCGTCGTCCGGGTCCATCGCCTCCAGGACGTCGGCCGCGCGCTCCTCCTTCAGCTTGCCGAGGATCTCGATCTGGTCGTCCTCCGGGAGCTCTTCGAGGACGTCGGCGAGGCGGTCGTCGTCCAGGGCGGCGGCGACCTCGGCCCGGCGCTTGGGGGAGAGGTGGTGCAGGACGTTGGCGAGGTCGGCGGGGCGCAGCTGCTCGAAGGTGGCCAGGAGGCTCTCCGCGCCCTGTCCCTGCTCCTCGAGGGAGAAACCGGTGACGCTGGACCAGTCCACGGTCAGCGTCTCGCCCTTGGCCCTCCTGAAGGCTCCGCCGGTCCTGCCCTTGCGGACGAAGATCCGGTCGATCTCCCAGTCCCGGCGGGCCGGCAGATGCTGCACCGACAGGTCGAGCACGGTGACCTCCTCGTCGGTCTCGACGAGGGTGACGCGCCGGTCCAGGAGCTCGCCGAACACCAGCCGCTCGGTGGGCCGTTGCTCGAAGCGGCGGACGTTCAGCACACCGGTCGTGATGACCTGTCCCGACTCGATACCGGTGACGCGGGTCATCGGGAGGAAGATGCGGCGCCGGGTGGAGAGTTCGACGACGAGGCCGAGCAGCCGCGGGGGCCGTCGGCCGACGCGGAGCATGGCGACGAGGTCGCGGACGCGGCCGACCTGGTCGCCGTTCGGGTCGAAGACGGCGACACCGGAGAGGTGCGACACGAAGACTCGGGGAGCGCCGGCTGCCATGGCCGCACCTCCTTCTTTCTCTTCTGATCTACCGATGGATTCTGTGGTTTCCGGATGTTCCGAAATGCCTGCTCGGACGGGCTTCAGGCTAGCCCGTCCCTATGTGATCCGCGCTGGTGGGCGGTCCGGACGGACTGGCTCCGCCGGCGCCTCGCGGCCCCGGTACGCTGCCGTACGCCATCGCCCCCCGCACGGAAGGCAACCCACCTGTGACTGCGATCCCCCAGGTCCGAAACCGTCGTGCGGCGCTGCTCGGCGCGGTCTGTGTCGTGGCCCTCGCGGGGTGCGGCGGCGGGGACCCGGACGCGGGGACCAACGGGGTCGGCAAGCTGGCCGCCGACAAGATCCAGTCCAGGTCGGTGACGGCCGCGGGCGCCGCCGACGCCGTACGGCTGTCCGGGACCGTCGTCACCAGCGGGCGGACGTACACGCTCGACATGCGGCTGAAGTCCGACGGCGGCAGCGGG
Organism: Streptomyces sp. NBC_00986; assembly: GCF_045162565.1. Lineage (NCBI taxonomy): Bacteria > Bacillati > Actinomycetota > Actinomycetes > Kitasatosporales > Streptomycetaceae > Streptomyces > Streptomyces sp. NBC_00986. Next base: position 4,502,076 of record NZ_CP108733.1, on the reverse strand, counting down.
TCGGTCACCTCGAAGGGGTCGACCTTCGGGCTGCTGCGGATCGGCGAGCAGCTGTACCTGAAGGCCGACGCGGACTTCTGGAACAGCAACGGGGACTCGGGCGCCGGCGACTCGCTGCACGGCAAGTACGTGAAGGTGCCGCAGGGCGACCCCTCGTACACGAAGTTCAGTGGTTTCACGGACAAGGACGTCCTCCTCTCCAGCTTGCTGACCCTGCACGGTTCACTCGCGACGGACGGGCACCACGCGCAGAACGGCGTCCGGACGATCCGCATCACCGGTGACAAGGGTTCCGGCGGCACCCTCGACGTGTCCCTGGAGGGCAAGCCGTATCCGCTCCGGTTGGTCCGCGCGGGCGGCGCGGGCACGCTGACCTTCTCGGACTGGGGCAAGAGCTTCACGGTGACGCAGCCGAAGGGCGACGACACTGTCGACTACGGCAAGCAACTGCCGTCTTCCTGAAGGCAGTTACCGGCGTTTGCGTTTCTTCAGGAGCAGGCGCGGCAGGCCGGCCGGGACCGGTTGCCGGGTCGTCGCGGGCGACGGCAACGGGGGCTCCGCCAGCGAACCCTCCGGCAGGTCGGCCGTCGCTCCCGTCGGTTCCAGGCGCAGCACCCGGCACTCGCGGGCCCAGCGGGCCGTCATCGCCTCGCCGTCGGGGGCGTTGAGGCGCTTGCCCTTCAGCTCGGCGACGGCCGCCGTCCAGGCCTCGGACTCCGGGGCCAGCTCGACGACCTTCGCCGTCCACGAGACGAGCCGGCCGCCCTTGTCCTTGCTGCGGACCGTGACCTCGGCGGGGCCGCCGTCGGTCAGTCCCGGCAGCGGCTGCTCGCCCGGTCCGTCGCCGATCAGGCAGGCCGCCCCCTCGTGCCAGACGTGCCACAGGGCGCGGGCCGGGACGCCGGGACCGTTGACCCAGACGAGGCCGGACTTCTTCGTGGCCTCCTCGACGAGGGCCTGGTCGAGCAGCTCGCTGCTAGTCATGGGCTCAGCCTATCCAGGCCGCTCACAGCCAGCCGTTGCGCTTCAGCGTGCGGTGGATGGCCAGACAGACGCCGACCGTGAAGGTCAGCACCATCGGGTAGCCGTACTTCGCGTGCAGTTCGGGCATGTGCTCGAAGTTCATGCCGTACACGCCCGTCACCATCGTCGGTACGGCGATGATCGCGGCCCAGGCGGTGATCTTCCGCATGTCCTCGTTCTGGGCGACGGACGCCTGCGCGAGGTTGGCCTGGAGGATCGAGTTGAGTAGTTCGTCGAAGCCGATGACCTGCTCGTGGACCCGGGCGAGGTGGTCGGCGACATCGCGGAAGTACTTCTGGATGTCCGGGTCGATCAGCCGCATCGGCCGCTCGCTCAGCAGCTGCATGGGACGCAGCAGCGGCGACACCGCGCGCTTGAACTCCAGTACCTCGCGCTTGAGTTGGTAGATCCGCGCCGAGTCGACACCGCGCGAGACCCCGCCCTTGCGGCCCGGCGTGAACACCTCGGTCTCGACCTCGTCGATGTCGTCCTGCACCGCGTCCGCGACCGCGACATAGCCGTCGACGACGTGGTCGGCGATCGAGTGCAGCACCGCGGAGGGGCCGCGAGCGAGCAACTCGGGGTCGTCCTGCAGCCGGTGCCGCAGCGCCCGCAGCGAGCCCTGGCCGCCGTGCCGGACGGTGATGAAGAAGTCCCGCCCGGTGAAGCACATGACCTCGCCGGTCTCGACTACCTCGCTGTTGGCCGTGAGTTGGTCGTGCTCGACGTAGTGGATGGTCTTGAAGACGGTGAAGAGGGAGTCGTCGTAGCGCTCCAGCTTGGGGCGCTGGTGGGCCTGCACGGCGTCCTCGACGGCGAGTGGGTGGAGTCCGAACTCCCGGGCGATGACGGCGAATTCGGCCTCGGTCGGCTCGTGCAGGCCGATCCACACGAAGCCGCCGTCACGGCGCACCAGGCGCATCGCCTCGTGCGGGGTGAGCGGCTTGCCGGCGTCGAGGCGGGCGCCGTCGCGGTACACGGCGCAGTCGACGACGGCCGAGGGGGTGCCGGGGTCGCGGGTCGTGTCGTACGCGCCGCCGTCCTTGCGCAGGGAGGGACGGGACGGGCGGACCACGGCACGCAGGTCGCGGATCATCGACATGGCGGGCTCCTTCGCGTCGAGCAACGAAAGGCGCCGGCGGACGGTTGGAACTGCCCGGAATGGGGACGTCCTGAGGTACGGATGTTTGGCACGTCCACAAAGCGGGGAGCACCGCACCGTCGCGGTGGCGAACTTCGCTACTGATACAGGCACTGACTTCGGAACAGACAGATCGGTCGGATCGAACACGCCGGACAGATCAGGCAGATCAGGAAAAAGAAACGAAGTGCTCTTCCGCGACAGTGAAGAAGTGCGAGAGGCGGCGGCAGCCGGCTGGAGGCTAGAAGCAGAGCCAGAGCGACGACATCAGCGGCCGGAAGAGCGGGTGGTACTGCCAGGCCGACTTCGGTCCATTGCAGCCCCACCTCCTCCGGCCGGTCCCCCGTGGGGGAGTGTCAACGGCGTCGGGACTTGATCGCGACGCTTCTGCGTGCTGCCCCGAACGACCGGCCAAGACTATCAGCCGACTGAACTGTCAAGGCGCTGCTTTGCCCGGTACTGACGAGTTCTATGCTCACCGCATGGTTGATGTTCTTGCTCTGGTGGAGGCACGGTTGCGTACCGCGCTGGGCGAACCGGACGCCCGCGCCGCGGTCACCTTCCTCGGCACGGACCGCGTCGAGGTCCTGCGCTTCCCGGGCGACAACCAGGACGGGACCGTCGTCCGCTATGCCACCCTCGGCATGTCGGCGCAGCCGATGAGCGACCCCACGGCGATGCTCGCCGACCCGGTCGCGGGCCCCCGCGCCGAGCTGGTCCTCTCCGTCCGCGCCGGCCTCGCCGACACCGACAAGGTGCTGCGACCCCTTGCCGTGCTCGCCGCGTCCCCGCAGGTCGAGGGCGTGGTCGTGGCCCCCGGCGCCTCGCTCGACGTGGGCGAACCGCTGTGGCCCGGCGCCCCGTTCACCTCGGTGCTGGTCGCCGAGCCGGGCGGGCTGGTCGAGGACCTGGAACTCGACGCGCCCCTCGACCCGGTCCGCTTCCTGCCGCTGCTCCCCATGACCCCGAACGAGGCCGCCTGGAAGCGCGTCCACGGCGCGCAGGCCCTCCAGGAGCGCTGGTTGACGAACGGGACGGACCTACGGGATCCGTCCCGTAGATCCGTCCCGCTCGACTGAGACCCGAGTGAGCAAGCTCACCAACGGCGGCCGGGAATCGGCTAGTTGGCGAACACCGCCACGCTGTCCTCCACCGCGTGCCGCGGCTCCAGCTCCTCGGCCTCGTGCGTGAGCGCGTTCCGTCGTACGAGGACCACCAGCGCGCCCAGCGCCGCGGTGATCGCCGCGACCACGAACGGGATGTGGATGTTGCTCCACCCCTCGATCTTCGGGGCGAAGAACGGTGCGGCCGCCGCCGCGAACCAGCGCACGAAGTTGTAGCCCGCGCTCGCCACCGGGCGGGGCGCGTCCGACACACCCAGGGCCAGCTCGGTGTAGACGGTGTTGTTCACGCCGATGAAGGCGCCGGACAGGATCGTGCAGACGACGGCGGTGGTGTGGCTGCCGTAGCCGAGGACGAGCACGTCGACGGCGAGGAGCACGAGTGAACCGCCGAGCACCTTCAGGGAGCCGAACCGGGCCTGTAGGCGCGGGGCGACGAAGACCGAGAAGACGGCGAGCAGGACACCCCAGGCGAAGAACACGGCACCGGACTTGTACGGGGTCATGTTCAGCACGAACGGGGTGAAGGCCAGCACGGTGAAGAACGTGTAGTTGTAGAAGAACGAGGAGACGGCCGCGGAGGCCAGGCCGCCGTGGCCGAGGGCCTTGAGCGGGTCGAGCAGTGACGTCTTCTGGGCGGGCTTCGGCTGTTCCTTCAGGAACACCGTGATGCACAGGAAGCCGATCGCCATCAGGAACGCGGTGCCGAAGAAGGGGTAGCGCCAGCTCTGGTTGCCCAGCAGGGCGCCGAGCAGCGGGCCACAGGCCATGCCGAGGCCCAGGGCGGACTCGTAGAGCAGGATCGCCGCGGCGCTGCCGCCGGCCGCCGCGCCGACGATGACGGCGAGGGCGGTCGAGACGAACAGCGCATTGCCGAGGCCCCAGCCGGCTCGGAAGCCGACCAGTTCGCCGACCGAGCCGGAGGTGCCGGCGAGACCGGCGAAGACCACGACGAGGGCGAGGCCGAGCAGCAGGGTCTTCTTGCCGCCGATGCGGCTGGAGACGAAGCCGGTCACCAGCATCGCGATGGCGGTGATCAGGAAGTACGAGGTGAAGAGCAGGGACACCTGGCTCGCCGTGGCGTCCAGGCCCTTGGCGATCGACGGCAGGATCGGGTCGACGAGTCCGATGCCCATGAAGGCGACGACCGAGGCGCCCGCGGTGGCCCAGACCGCCTTGGGCTGCCGCAGGATGCTGCCCGAGCCGGTGTCGGCTCCCTTGTCGAAGGGGTCGTCCATGCTTCCTCCCAAGTAGTTGGTATATGCACATAGTAAGTTAGACAAGGTAATGAATGCAAGTTACATCTAGTTTCGCTCCGTGAGTGGCCCGGCCGGACGGGTGATCGTCCTTGACGTGCGCGGGTGAGGGTAGGACCGTGGGGCCCTATGAGGGGCGAACCCAGTTGCCCGAAGTGTGGTGGCCGGGTCAGGGCTCCCGGACTCTTCGCCGATTCCTGGCAGTGCGATGTGCACGGGACGGTGCATCCGTTGCAGCCCGTGATCCCGCCCAGCGTCGAGGCGCTCAGTGTCGTGGTGCATCGGACGAAGGTGCCGGTGTGGATGCCGTGGCCGTTGCCGGTCGGGTGGCTGTTCACCGGTGTGGCCTGCGCGGGGGACGACCGTAGTGGGGGGCGGGCTACGGCCGTTGCGTGTTCCGGGCCGGGGCCGCTTGGGGGAATCGGGGAGTTGATCCTTGTTGCCGAGGAGCTCGGGGTTGGGCTCGGGGCGCGGTATGCGGGGATCGATGGGCCGGATCCTGGGCCCTACATGAACGTCGAGAAGCCTCCTCAGGCGAAGTTGCTTGCCGCGGGGCGGCCTACGCCGTTGTGGCATGTTTCTACGGCGCCGGATGATCGGGCGGTTTTCGCCGGCGAGGCGTTGGGGTTGTGGCTGTGGGCGGTTGTCTGGCCTGAGCAGTCGGGGTTGTTGATGTATGACGAGCTTGTGCTTACGGATTTGCGGGATGCCGGGGCTGAGGTTGATCTGGTGCCGTGTGGGGCGTTGTCGCCGCGCTTGCTGGAGCCGTAGCGCCTAGGGGGGTGCCGGGTTCTGCTGTGGGGCGTGTGCGGGCTCGTTGTGGCTGGTCGCGCAGTTCCCCGCGCCCCTTGGGGGATTGGCCTCAGCGTGTTCGAAGGGGCCCCTGGGATGCCGTTACCCTTGAGTGGTCCCTTGTTGAGTCGTTGCTGTTTGGAGTCTGCGCGTGCGTATCGATCTGCACACCCACTCCACGGCCTCGGACGGTACGGACTCGCCCGCTGAACTGGTGCGGAACGCCGGGGCTGCTGGGCTGGATGTTGTTGCGTTGACCGATCACGACACCAGTCGGGGGTATGCCGAGGCGATCGGCGCGTTGCCCTCGGGGCTCACTCTTGTCACCGGGGCCGAGATGTCCTGTCGGATCGACGGGGTGTCCATGCACATGCTGGCTTATCTCTTCGACCCGGAGGAGCCGGCTCTGCTCGCCGAGCGGGAGCTGGTTCGGGACGATCGGGTGCCTCGGGCTCGGGCGATGGTGGGACGGCTTCAGGAACTGGGGGTGCCGGTCACCTGGGAGCAGGTTGCCCGGATCGCCGGGGAAGGGTCCGTCGGGCGGCCTCATGTCGCCACCGCGCTCGTCGAGTTGGGCGTTGTGCCCACCGTGAACGACGCGTTCACCGTGGAGTGGCTCGCCGACGGGGGGCGCGCTCATGTGGCCAAGCATGAGACCGATCCCTTTGAGGCCATTCGGCTGGTGAAGGCTGCGGGGGGCGTGACCGTGTTCGCGCACCCCGGCGCCAGCAAGCGCGGGCATACCGTGCCCGAAGCCGCCATCGCCGAGATGGCTGCCGCCGGGCTCGACGGGATCGAGGTCGAGCACATGGATCACGATGCCGAGACGCGGGTGCGGTTGCGGGGGCTCGCCAAGGAGCTCGGGCTGCTGGCCACCGGGTCCAGCGACTATCACGGGAGCCGGAAGAGCGTGCAGCTCGGGGAGTACACGACCGATCCCGAGGTGTACGGCGAGATCACGCGGCGCGCCACCGGGGCGTTCCCGGTGCCGGGGGCCGGCGGAGTCTGACCCCCGCCTCCGTCCGTTCGTCTCCGCTCACTCTCACCTGCAAGGCTCGTGGCTCACCCATGTTCGACGTCGCCGTCTTCGGCTCCCTCTTCCTGACCCTTTTTGTCATCATGGATCCCCCTGGGATCACCCCGATCTTCCTCGCGCTGACCGCCGGACGACCGTCCAAGGTGCAGAAGCGCATGGCCTTCCAGGCCGTGTGTGTCGCGGGTGGTGTGATCACCGTCTTCGGACTGCTCGGGCATCAGATCCTCGACTACCTGCATGTCTCCGTGCCCGCGCTGATGATCGCGGGCGGGCTGCTGCTCCTGCTGATCGCGCTCGACCTGCTCACCGGCAAGACCGACGAGCCCAAGCAGACCAAGGACGTCAACGTCGCCCTCGTACCGCTGGGCATGCCACTGCTCGCCGGGCCCGGTGCGATCGTGTCCGTCATCCTCGCCGTGCAGAAGGCCGACAGTGTGGCCACGCAGGTGTCGGTGTGGACGGCGATCCTCGCCATCCATGTCGTGCTGTGGCTGGTGATGCGGTACTCGCTGCTGATCATCCGGGTCATCAAGGATGGAGGGGTCGTGCTCGTCACGCGGCTCGCCGGGATGATGCTCTCCGCCATCGCCGTGCAGCAGATCATCAACGGGATCACCCAGGTCGTTCGCGCGAGTTGAGCCCCCGGTGCCTGGCGCAACGCAGAACCCCCGCACGGCGTCGGTGCCGTACGGGGGTCCTGAAGTGTGGTCGCGATCCGTACAAGGGCCGCGGGCTCTGTCGTAGGTATTACGTCGTCAGTGTTACGTCGTAGGTGTTACGTCGTACATGTTGCTCGGCCTTGAGTGTTACGAGGCCTTGGTCTCGGCGGGGCGGATCCACAGGCGCTGTCCAATGGCGGCGGCCTGTTGCACGATCCGATTGACGGAGGCGGCGTCCACGACGGTGCTGTCCACGGTGGTGCCGTCGACCTCGTCGAGACGCATGATTTCGAAGCGCATGGCTTCTCCCTTCGTCTGGTCATCCTCCTGAGGAGAACTACTTGGTTACTGATGTAGTCAACGGGATGCGTGTTACAAACATTCCCTACGCTAAGGAAATTTTTCGAACGCCTAATTACTGACCGGTAAGAGATCGCCGCGAGACTGACCGGGACCGGTTGTGTTCGCAGCGTGACCGCCGGGACAATGGAGGCGATGAACGACGACCTCGCGGCCCTCAGTGCCCGCATCGACCGCACGAACGAGCTGCTGCAGCGCATGCTCGCCGAAGTGGCGAAGACGCCCTCGACGCATGCGATCTTCGTCGACGCCGGGTATTTGTATGCAGCCGCGGGCCGGCTCGTCTCAGGGACCGAGGACCGACGCACCTTCGACCTCGACACCGAGGGCCTCATCGAGGCCCTCATCGACAAGGCCCGGACCATCTTCGCGGACAGTCGACTGCTGCGGGTCTACTGGTACGACGGTGCGCGGCGGCGGATCCACACCGCCGAGCAGCAGGCCATCGCCGAACTCCCGGACGTGAAGGTGCGGTTGGGCAATCTCAACGCCAACAACCAGCAGAAGGGCGTCGATTCACTCATCCGCTCCGACCTGGAGTCCCTCGCCCGGCACCGCGCCATCAGCGACGCGGCCCTCATCGGCGGCGACGAGGACCTGGTCTCGGCGGTCGAGGCGGCCCAAGGGTACGGCGCCCGCGTCCACTTGTGGGGCATCGAGGCGCCGGAGGGCCGTAACCAGGCGGAGCCGCTCCTCTGGGAGGTCGACAGCCAGCGCACCTTCGACCTCGACTTCTTCAAGCCGTACGTCTCCCGGCGCGCGTCCGCCGTCTACGAAGCCGCCGCCACCCGGCCCACCCGCGACGACGTCCGCTTCGTGGGCGCGCAGATCGCGGCGAAGTGGCTCGCGGCGCGGGGGAGGGAGGCGCTGGTCGAGCTGCTGCCCGGGCATCCGTATCTGCCGGGGTCCGTCGACCAGGACCTGCTGGTCGAGGCGGAAGGGCTGCTGCAGTACTCGTTGCGCGGGCAGGCCGATCTGCGGCGGGCGCTGCGGGACGGGTTCTGGGAGCACCTGCAGACGCAGTACTGATCCCCTAGGGGGCGGTGACGTCCCAGAAGTCGGCTATGGCCTTGGCCGTCGCGGCCGGCTGGTCCGTGTTCGGTGAGTGCTCGGCCCGCGCGATGACCGTCCGCCGCGCCTTCAGCCGTACGGCCATGTCGTCCAGGAGCGGCACCGGCCAGGTGTCGTCGCGCGAACCCGACAGGACGTGGACGGGGAGGGGGACCGCGGCCAGTTCGGCCACCCGGTCCGGCTCCACGCACAACTGGCGTCCCGCGGCGAGGAGTTGAGCCGGCTTGGTGCCCAGCCAGCGGCGGCGCAGGTCGGCCCGGTCGTCGAGCCCCTCGTCCAGCCCGCCGCCGGTCTCGGTCTCCTCCGGTGCCTCCATCGCCTGGATCGCGTCCCACACCTCGGCCATCGACATCACGGCGAGCGCGTCCCGCAACAGCTTCACGCGCTGCTGCTGGGAGGCCGAGATCTCCGCCGGCCCGGACGCCATGAGCGTCAGCGACACGAACGGCGTGGGGTCGAGCAGTACGGCGGCCCGCGCGACCTGCCCGCCGAAGGAGTGCCCGAGCAGATGCACGGGCGCGCCCACGGTCTCGGCCAGCGCGAGCACGTCCCGCGCCAACTCGTCCTGGGCGTAAGGGGATTCGTCCTCGACCGGGCCGTCCGACTCGTACTGGCCCCGTCCGTCCACGGCCACGGACCGGTACCCGCGGGCGCCGAACGCCTCGTGCAAGGGGTTGAAGTCCTCCTTGCTCCCGGTGAACCCCGGCAGCAACAGAGCGACCCCCTTCGCCTCGACACCGTCGCCCACGGGCGAGTCCACGACGGCGAACTCACCGCGAGCGGTCCGCAGCGGGTACGCGCGAGCGCCGGGGGGCGGGGTGAAGGAGGGCGGCTTGCTCATGGGTCGAGGTTAACCGGCGAGGCTGAGCGGGATGGGGACGGGAGGGTGTAACCGGGGTTAACGAGCTGGTGGAACGCCGATGGCCCGACCCACGTGAAGTGGACCGGGCCATCGGCGTTACTGGTTTGGTCAGCTCTCGGTGGCCTCAGCTGCCACCGCGGCCTTGCGCGGACGGCGCACCCTCGGCTTCGCCTCGGGCGCCTCCGCCGTCTCCGTGACGACCGGGGCCTCGGCGGCCTTGCGGGTCGTACGACGACGCGGCTTGGCCTCCGCCTCCTCGGCCACCTGGGCCGGGATCTCGGCGGCGGCTGCCGTCTTCCGGGTCCGACGCGGCTTGGCCTCGACAGCCTCGGCCGTGTCCACGGCGGCGACCGCGGCCTTACGGGTCCGACGCGGCTTGGTCTCGACGACCTCCGCCGGTGCCTCGACGGCAACGGCCGTCTTCCGGGCCCGACGCGGCTTGCTCTCGACAGCCTCGGCCGTGTCCACGGCGGCGACCGCGGCCTTGCGAGTGCGACGCGGCTTGGTCTCGACGACCTCCGCCGGTGCCTCGACGGCAACGGCCGTCTTCCGGGCCCGACGCGGCTTGGCCTCGACGGCCTCGGCGGTGTCCACGGCGACGACCTCGGCCGGAGCCGCGGTCTTCCGGGTCCGCCGCGGCTTGGTCTCCGCCACGACCGGCGTCTCCACGGCTTCCACCACCGGCTCCGCGACCTTGCGGGTACGGCGCCGGGGAGTGGTCTCTACGGCGCTGCCCTGCTCCTCGACCACCTGGGCGGGGATGTCGGCGACGGCCTTGCGGGTCGCGGTACGGCGACGCGGCTTGGTCTCCTCGACGGCCTCGACCGTGTTGACGACCTCGACCGTCTCCACCGGAGCCGCGGTCTTCCGCGCCCGGGTCCGACGCGGCTTGGCCTCGACGGCCTCGGCCGTGTCGACCGCGGCCACGGCGGCGGGTTCGGCAGCAGCGGGGGCTGCGGCCTCGACCGGCTCCGCGGCCTGAGCGGCCTTACGGGTCCGGCGGCGCGGCTTGGTCTCCTCGACCGGCGTCACGACCACGGCGGCCTCGACCACCGGCGTCACGACCACCGGCGTCACGACCTCGGCCTCGACCGCGGCGACCGCAGGCTCCGCCGACTTCCGCGTACGGCGGCGACGAGACGTCGTCGGAGCGTCCAGGGCCGGACCTTCAGCCGAAGCCACGGCGCTTTCCGCGACCTCGGATGCGGGCGTGGAGGTGACTGCCGTGGCCGGCAGCTGCTCTCCCGCCGCTCCGTTGCGCGTGCGGCGACGACGGCGCGGGGTGCGGGTCGCGGTGTCCTCGGAGGCGGCCAGCGCGGTCTCCTCCGGAGTGGACGACGTCACGGCCGTAGCCGCCGAAGTCCCTTCCATCGGGGCGCCGTTGCGGGTCCGACGGCGGCGGCGCGGGGTGCGCGCCGCGCGCTCGGTGTCGGCGGAACGGGACTCGTCGCGGCTGTTGTCACGACCGCTGTCGCGACCGCCCCTGCCGCCGTCACGGCCACTGTCACGACCGCCGTCGCGGCCACCACGACCGCCCCGGCCACGCGGGCCGCCGCGGCCGCCGGTCTCGCCGAGGTCCTCGACCTCCTCGGCGGCCAGCCCGGCGCGCGTGCGCTCCGAGCGGGGCAGGACACCCTTGGTGCCCGCGGGGATGTTCATCTCCTCGAAGAAGTGCGGGGACGTGGAGTACGTCTCCGGCGGGTTCGGGAAACCGAGGTCCAGCGCCTTGTTGATGAGCTGCCAGCGCGGGATGTCGTCCCAGTCGACGAGGGTGACCGCGATGCCCTTGGCGCCCGCGCGGCCGGTGCGGCCGATGCGGTGCAGGTAGGTCTTCTCGTCCTCGGGGGACTGGTAGTTGATGACGTGCGTGACGCCCTCGACGTCGATACCGCGAGCGGCGACGTCGGTGCAGACGAGCACGTCCACCTTGCCGTTGCGGAACGCGCGCAGCGCCTGCTCGCGGGCGCCCTGGCCGAGGTCGCCGTGGACCGCGCCGGAGGCGAAACCGCGCTGCTGGAGCTGGTCGGCGAGGTCGGCCGCCGTGCGCTTCGTACGGCAGAAGACCATGACCGGGCCCCGGCCCTCGGCCTGCAGGATGCGGGCGACGAGCTCGGGCTTGTCCATGTTGTGCGCGCGGTAGACGAACTGCTTGGTGTTCGCGACCGTCGCGCCCTCGTCGTCCGGCGACGTGGCGCGGATGTGCGTGGGCTGCGACATGTAGCGGCGCGCGAGACCGATGACCGCACCCGGCATGGTCGCCGAGAACAGCATCGTCTGACGCTTGGCCGGAAGGAAGTTGATGATCTTCTCGACGTCGGGCAGGAAGCCCAGGTCGAGCATCTCGTCGGCCTCGTCCAGGACGAGCGACCTGATGTGCTTGAGGTCGAGCTTCTTCTGGCCGGCCAGGTCCAGCAGGCGGCCCGGGGTGCCGACGACGACGTCGACGCCCTTGCGGAGCGCCTCGACCTGCGGCTCGTAGGCCCGGCCGCCGTAGATGGCGAGGACGCGGACGTTGCGCACCTTGCCCGCGGTCAGCAGGTCGTTCGTGACCTGCGTGCACAGCTCGCGCGTGGGGACCACGACGAGCGCCTGCGGGGCGTCGGTCAGCTGCTCGGGCTTGGCGCGGCCGGCCTCGACGTCGGCGGGGACGGTCACGCGCTCCAGGAGCGGGAGGCCGAAGCCCAGCGTCTTGCCGGTGCCGGTCTTGGCCTGGCCGATGACGTCCGTGCCGGAAAGGGCGACGGGGAGCGTCATCTCCTGGATCGGGAAGGGGGAGACGATACCGACGGCCTCAAGGGCCTCAGCGGTCTCGGGAAGGATTCCGAGCTCTCGGAAAGTAGTCAGGGTGCTGCCTCTTCTGTGTGCGCGGTGCGAGGCGAGCGCGGGGGTCGTGTCAGGACCGTGCCGGGGACGTCGGCTGCCTTACGGACAACCCGTGAGGGCAAGCCGTACTGCACGGGACCACTGCCGACGCTCTAGCGCTCGAACCGCTGAGGGTCCCCCTCCGAACGACGTACGCAACGTGCCGTACGGGCGAGGAGGGCTGTCGGGTCGGAGCCGATCGGGCCACCGACCGGGCATCCTCATTCGTGCGGCCCGGCGAATACTCGGCGGGCGCATTACCACCATACCCCGGAATCACGCACATGCGTTGGCCGATTTGGTCACGTTGTCGTCGTCACACTGATTGACCAGGGACTTCCGCCGTGCTGTGAGCGGGCTATTGTGCGCTTCATGACGACCGCTGACAACGCCTCCGACGCGCCCGCCGAACCCACCGGAGTCGCCGCCCAGGACTGGGCCACGGCCTCCGTCGACCCGCAGTACCGCAACGCGGTCGTGGACCTGCTCGGCGCGCTCGCGTACGGCGAGCTGGCGGCGTTCGAGCGGCTCGCGGAGGACGCCAAGCTGGCGCCGACGCTCGCGGACAAGGCGGAGCTGGCGAAGATGGCGTCGGCCGAGTTCCACCACTTCGAGCAGCTCAGGGACCGGCTCACGGAGATCGGCGCCGAGCCGACCGACGCGATGCAGCCGTTCGTCGCCGCGCTCGACGGCTTCCACAAGCAGACGGCGCCCTCGGACTGGCTGGAAGGCCTCGTCAAGGCGTACGTCGGCGACTCGATCGCCAGCGACTTCTACCGCGAGGTCGCCGCCCGCCTCGACAAGGACTCCCGCCTGCTGGTGCTCGGGGTACTCGACGATACGGGGCACGCCAGCTTCGCCGTGGAGAAGGTACGCGCGGCGATCGACGCTGACCCGCGCGTGGGGGGCCGACTCGCCCTGTGGGCACGGCGGTTGATGGGTGAGGCGTTGTCGCAGTCCCAGCGGGTTGTCGCCGACCGGGATGCCCTGTCGACGATGCTCGTGGGCGGTGTGGCGGACGGCTTCGACCTCGCGGAGGTGGGCCGGATGTTCTCCCGGATCACCGAGGCGCACACCAAGCGGATGGCGGCACTGGGGCTCGCCGCCTAACCACGGCTATGCGGGGGCGGATCGTCCCCGGAGGCGTCGCGAGGGTCGAAGGAGCAGCGACAGCGAGGCCGCCGAGACGACCGCGGCGCCGAGCAGGCTCGCAAGGCCGCTGCCGGGGCCCAGCGCGCTGTGGGTGACGAAGTCACCGAAAAGGGCTCCGGCGACGCCCGTGGAGAACACCAGGGGGCGGGTCGGCAGACGGTGTGCGAGCCGGTGTGTGGCAGCCCAGGCGAGCAGCACACCCAGCACAGCGGAGCCGAGCGCTTCCAGGATCATCACGGGGGGTCCCTCCCACGGCCGGCGTCGTTGTGCGGTCGTAGCCGGTCATACCCGTGACCTGCGGAATGCAATCCTCCCCTGTGGGTGACTTGTGCTCCATCTGTGGTGAAAACGCAGATAAGAACAGCGGCGGAAACGCGAGGGGCCCGGTGACCTCCACGGTCACCGGGCCCCTCGTCCGTTCGCGACTACAGCGCGCCGAAGCCCACCTTGCGCGGGGCCGCCTCACCGAGCTCGACATAGGCGAGCCGGTCGGCGGGGACGAGGACCTTGCGGCCGTGCTCGTCCACCAGGCTCAGCAGCGGAGCCTTCCCGGTCAGCGCCTCGGCCACGGCCTGCTCGACCTCTTCGGCGCTCTGACCGGTCTCCAGAACGATCTCGCGAGGCGTGTGCAGCACGCCGATCTTGACCTCCACGGCTATGTCCCTCCGACGGTCAGCAAAGTGCGCGATCTTCCGCGCCGTACGCAGCACACACTAGCCCGGCGAGGGGACGTAGATGTTCCGCGCCGGAACGCCAAGAGCGAACAGCGTGTGGGAACAAACGGCCGCCATGGCTCGCGCGGCCTTCATGTCGGTCTACGGCGGTCAGTGGTGCTGTTCGTTGCCGTGCAGCGGGAAACCGGCGATGCCGCGCCACGCCAGCGAGGCCAGCAGCTGGACCGCCTGGTCGCGCGGGACGCTGCGGTCACTGTGCAGCCAGGAGCGGGCGACGACCTGGGCGAGACCGCCCAGCCCCGAGGCCAGCAGCATCGACTCGGCCCGCGACAGGCCGGTGTCCTCGGCGATGACGTCGCAGATCGCCTCGGCGCACTCGTTCGTCACCTTGTCGACGCGCTCGCGCACGGCGGGCTCGTTCGTCAGGTCCGACTCGAAGACCAGCCGGAAGGCGCCGCCGTCGTCCTCGACGTACGCGAAGTACGCGTCCATGGTCGCCCGGACGCGCTGCTTGTTGTCCGACGTCGACGCGAGCGCGGTGCGCACCGCCTGGATCAGTGACTCGCAGTGCTGGTCGAGGAGAGCGAGGTAGAGGTCGAGCTTGCCGGGGAAGTGCTGGTAGAGCACCGGCTTGCTGACGCCGGCGCGCTCGGCGATGTCGTCCATCGCGGCCGCGTGGTAGCCCTGCGCGACGAAGACCTCCTGGGCGGCGCCCAGCAGCTGGTTCCGTCGGGCACGGCGCGGCAGGCGGGTGCCCCGCGGGCGCGCCGCCTCTGTCTGCTCGATGGCTGTCACGCCGCCTCCCAAATGTCGTCCTCATGCGGTGAGCGCCGCGCCGCCATCGTACTTTTCGGTAACCGTGGTGTGCGCGGTGCGAGCGCAGAATTTCACGTACCGGACGATGGTGAAAGCCGTGCGAATGCCCCTAGAAGGGGATGTAGAGGTCGCGGGTGGTCGGAGGTAAGTGGCTTCTTCTTACTGAAGGGGCGCGGTCCGCCTGCTGGATCGCCTACTGGTCCGCTTGCTGAAGGGGCCGGTCGAGGTCACCGGTAGTCGTCCTCGTCGAGGGCGACGACGCGGGCCTGTTCGGCGACATCGGCCTCGTTGGCCTTGGCCGGGTCGAGGTCGGTCGGTTGTTCGTCGGTGGGGTCGTCCTCGGGGGCTTCGACATCGAACGGGGTGTCGCTCTCGTCCTCGAACGTCTCCGGATCGCTGGGGTCGACGGTCATGGCGGGCTCCCTTCCTGCTACGTCCTGAGCCTAGGAGACAGCGGGCAGGGGTGCCATGGCGGACGCCGTAGAGCTGTCGCAGGGCTGTCGGTCGTAGGGCCGTCACAGTGCTTGTGATGGCGAACACACGAGCCATTGCGTGATCGTCTCGTAACATTGCCGCATGTCTTCGACAGAGCTGCCTTCCGTGTCGGCCGCCAGCGTGCTCCCCAAGGTGGCGCCCGTCAGGGTCGGCGAGGGGGAGCGGCTCAGGTCGGTCGGGCTGCCGGGGATCACGCTGACGGTGCGGTCGAGAGCGGCGGTGCGCGAAGGGCTGCCGCCCGCGCTGTACGTCCACGGGCTCGGCGGTTCCTCGCAGAACTGGTCGCAGCTCATGGCCGAGTTCGACGGCCTGGTCGACAGTGAGGCCCTGGACCTGCCGGGCTTCGGCGACTCCCCGCCACCGGACGACGGCGACTACTCCGTCACGGGGCACGCGCGCGCCGTCATCCGTTACCTCGACGCGGCCGAGCGCGGCCCGGTGCACCTCTTCGGCAACTCGCTCGGCGGCGCGATCACCACGCGCGTGGCCGCGGTGCGCCCGGACCTCGTCCGTACGCTCACGCTGATCTCCCCGGCCCTGCCGGAGATCCGCGTCCAGCGCTCGGCGGTGCCGACGGCGCTGCTCGGCGTCCCGGGGATCGCGTCCCTGTTCACCCGCATCAGCAGGGAGTGGACTGCCGAACAGCGCGTCCGTGGCGTCCTCGGCCTCTGCTACGGCGATCCCGGGATGGTGACCCCGGAGGCGTTCCGGTACGCGGTCGAGGAGCTGGAGCGGCGCCTCCAACTGCCGTACTTCTGGGACGCGATGGCCCGTTCCTCCCGGGGCATCGTCAACGCGTACACCCTGGGCGGCCAACACGGCCTCTGGCGCCAGGCCGAACGCGTCCTCGCCCCCACCCTCCTCGTCTACGGCGGCCGAGACCAGCTCGTCGGCTACCGCATGGCCCGGCGCGCGGCCCGCACCTTCCGCGACTCCCGCCTGCTGTCCCTGCCGGACGCGGGACACGTCGCGATGATGGAGTACCCGGAGACGGTGGCGGCGGCGTTCCGTGAACTTCTCGCGGACGCGGGGGAGTTGGGGGAGCAGGGAGAGTTCGGGAAACCGGGGAGGTCGGCAGGCTCCGGTGCGGAAAGCGCCGCCGATGCCGGTCCCGTGCGGGGACGTCGTGCTGTCGAGGCGGATGGTTTCGGCCGAGGTGGCGTGGGCGGTACGCGGGGGTCCCGGGGCGGCGGTTCGGTGAGTACGGTGAGTGATGCCGGCGGCGCGGGAGCGGGCACGGGATCCGGCTCCGGTGCCGGGGGCGATGGCAACGACGATACGAACGCGGGGAGTTGAGGGGGCGACGTGGGACGCCATAGTCGCCGTAGGTCCCCTGCGAAGGGTGACGCCGCGGACGTGGGTACAGAGGTGGGGAAGGGCGGGACAGGTGCGCGGGGCGCGTCTGGGGACGCGCTTGGGGACGCTCAGGGGATGCCGAGGACTCGGGGGGCTCAGGGGGCCAGGGAGTCACAGAGGGGGCAGGGCAGCCGGCCTGGGGCTCCTGGTTCTGGGCCTGGGGTGATACCTGGCCAGCAGCAGTCTTCGGGGAACGGGACTCCGGGATACGGGGCGTCGAGGCTTCCGGACGGGACTCCGGATCGGGGGATACCGGGGTCGGGCGGGGACGACGGCACGGGTGCGCGGGGAGTTCCGCGGGTACCGGGGGCGGCGGCTGGCCAGAGGGGGCCGCGTTCCCAGGGTGGGGCTCCGGCGCATGGCGTGCCGGGTTTTCCGGGTGGGACTCCGGCCCACGGGGTGCCGCGCTATCAGGGGGCGTCGCCCGAGCAGGGTGCACGGCGTCCTGCGGACGGGACTTCCGCTCAGGGGGTGCCGCGCTTCCAGGGTCAGTCGCCGGTTCAGGGTGGGCAGCGTCCTCAGGACGGGACTCCGGCTCACGGTGTACCGGGTTTCGGGGGTGGGACTCCGGCTCATGGAGTGCCGCGCTTCGAGGGGTCGCCTCCCGTGCAGGGTGCGCCGCGTTCCGCGGACGGGACTCCCGCTCAGGGGGTGCCGCGCTATCAAGGTCAGTCGCCGGCTCAAGGCGGGCCGCGCCCTCAGGACGGGACACCCGCTCACGGCGTACCGCGCTTCCAGGGCCAGCCTTCCGGTCAAGGTGGGCCGCGTCCCCCAGAGGGGACTCCCGCTCACGGGGCACCGCGTTTTCAGGGGCAGCCGCCCGCTCAAGGTGGGCCGCGCCTTCCTGACGGGAACCCGGCTCATGGGTCGCCGCGTTTCTTCGGGGGTGGTCCTGCGGCTGATGGCACTCCCGCGCGCGGGGTGCCGCGTTTGCCGGATGGCTGGTCGGCGCAGGGGGTGCCGCGTTCCGCTGACGGCACTCCGGCGCACGGCGTTCCCAGGCTTCCGGACGGCACGCCGGCCCATGGGTTTCCCCGGTTGGCCAACGGCACTCCGGCCCATGGGTTTCCGAGGCTGCCTGATGGCACACCGGCTCGTGGTGTTCCGCGTGCGCCGGACGGTGCCTCCGCGCCCGGCACTGCCCGTTTTCCTGACGGCACTCCGGCCCATGGGTTTCCGAGGCTGCCCGATGGCACTCCCGCGCGCGGTGTCTCGCGGCTGCCCGATGGCACTCCACGCGCGCGTGCCGGGCATCCCGAGCAGCCTGAATCCGGGGGTGCCTGGGGTGAGTTGAGGGGGCGGGGCGGTGTGGGACCCGGCGCTTCGCACGCCTCGCCCGGCGCACCCGGGATGCCCCAGACCCCCGGCGCCGGTTCGGGCCCGGGGTTGCCCATCCCGCGGCAGCGGCAGGCCCCCCAAACCGGTCCCGGGCGAGGCGGGCAGGCCGGTCGTGGGCCTCGTCCTCGGCAGGATTACGTCGACGCCTTCGAAGCGGACGCGGACGGCGACGATGTCTTCGCGCCCCGGACCGAGGTCGCCACGCACCCCTCCGACCCGTACGGCTCCGTCACCACCTGGACCCCCGAGAGCGACGCCGACGCCGACGACGCGACCCCCGCCAGTCCTGACTCCGCGCCCGCCAAGGGCCGTAAGGGACGGACGTACACCGGTATCGCGGCCGCCGCCGTCACCACCGTGCTGGCCGTCATCGTGGCCGGGCAGGTCGCCAAGGACGGTGACAGCGACGGGGCGCGGTCGCAGGCGGCGACCGATCGGGCCCGGGATGCCAGGGAGTCGGCCTCGCCGCAGGCCCGCCCGTCGAGTTCGCCGCGCCTGGTGGCACTGACGTACGCGCAGAAGATGGACAAGAAGTACCCGCTCAGCGCGAAGCTCAAGGGGCCGGACAAGTTCGACGCGGTGCCCGGTGTCGACAAGGCGCCCGGCAAGGGGCGCAAGTACACGTACCGCGTGGACGTGGAGCAGGGGCTCGGGCTCGACGGGACGCTCTTCGCGCAGGCCGTGCAGAAGACGCTGAACGACAAGCGGAGTTGGGCCCACAACGGCGCCCGTACCTTCGAGCGGATCTACACGGGCAAACCGGACTTCGTGATCACCCTCGCCAGTCCTGGTACCACCGCCACGTGGTGCGCCAAGTCCGGGCTCGACACCACCGAGGACAATGTGTCGTGCGACTCGGCGGCCACCGAACGCGTGATGATCAACGCGTATCGATGGGCGCAGGGGTCGTCGACATATGGGGACAAGATGTACGCGTACCGGCAGATGTTGATCAACCACGAAGTCGGTCATCGCCTCGGCTACGGCCACGTCACCTGCGACAAGGACGGCGAGTTGGCTCCGGTCATGCAGCAGCAGACCAAGTTCCTCGACCATGACGGGATCCACTGCCTGGCGAACCCCTGGCCGTACCCGGGCAGTTGACGGGCGACGCTTATGTCACATTGACACGAGCCGCAACTTCCATCATATTTTTGCGCATGTGGTCTAGTCATGTCCCGAACCGCGCCGCCATCGAGCTGGCGCTCATCGGCGTGACCCCGCTCTGCGTGGCCGACATCCTCTGTCGCTGAACACCGCCCCTGGCGTTCGTGTCGCGACCCGCACCACCACGCTCTTGCCCGTGTGACTTCGGCAGGGCTTTCTCGACGACCTGACGCCGGGGCAGACGGCTGTTCACTTCCGTCTCACTCCTCGTCCATCCGTCTCACTATTCGAGAGATCTGCGCGAGATCCGCGAAAGATCCTCGAAGGTCCCCCCTCGAGAGGTCGTCATTCCGATGCGTCAACCGTCCGTCATAGCCCGGCGCGTGGCCGTGGCATCCGTCAGCCTGGCCGTGGCAGCGGGCGCCGCCGCCTGCGGGCCGAAGGACAACGATGCCAAGGGCTCCGGTGGCGACTCCACGCCCCACAAGGGCGGCACGCTCACGGTCCTGAACGCGCAGCCCCAGGAGGACTTCGACCCGGCCCGCCTGTACACCTCCGGCGGCGGCAACGTCCCCTCCCTCGTCTTCCGTACGCTCACCACCCGCAACCGCGAGAACGGCGCGGCCGGTGCCAAGGTCGTCCCGGACCTCGCCACCGACACCGGGCGCCCGAACAAGGACGCGACCGTGTGGACGTACACCCTGAAGAAGGGCCTCAAGTACGAGGACGGTACGGCGATCACCTCGGCCGACATCAAGTACGGCATCGAGCGCTCCTTCGCCCCCGAACTCTCCGGCGGCGCGCCCTACTTGCGGGACTGGCTGGTCGGCGCGGCCGACTACCAGGGGCCGTACAAGGACAAGAAGGGGCTCAGCGCGATCGAGACTCCCGACAGCCGGACCATCGTCTTCCACCTGAACAAGCCCGAGGGCGAGTTCCCGTACCTCGCCACGCAGACGCAGTTCACGCCCGTCCCGAAGGGCAAGGACACCGGGACGAAGTACGAGGAGCACCCGGTCTCGTCCGGCCCGTACAAGGTCGTCAGCAACCAGAACGACGGTGAGACGATCGTCCTGGAGCGCAACAAGTACTGGTCCACGGCGACGGATGCCGAGCGCAAGGCCTACCCGGACAAGATCGACGTGAAGTCGGGGCTCGACTCGTCCGTGATCAACCAACGGTTGTCCGCGTCCCAGGGGGCCGATGCCGCCGCTGTCACCACCGACACCAACCTCGGTCCCGCCGAGCTCGCCAAGGTGACCGGCGACAAGGAGCTCGCGGCGCGCGTCGGCACCGGGCACTTCGGTTACACGAACTACATCGCGTTCAACCCGAAGGTCGCGCCGTTCAACAACGCCAAGGTGCGGCAGGCGATCTCGTACGCCATCGACCGCTCGTCGGTGGTGAACGCGGCGGGCGGTTCGTCGCTGGCCGAGGCCGCGACCACCTTCCTGCCGAACCAGAAGTCCTTCGGCTACGACCCCTACGACCTCTTCCCGGCGGGCGCGTCCGGCAACGCGGCGAAGGCCAAGGAGCTGCTCAAGGAGGCCGGTTACCCGAAGGGGATCACGGTCACGCTGACGCACTCCAACGACAAGGACTTCGAGACCAGCCCCGAGATCGCGACCGCGATCCAGGACGCGCTCAAGAAGGCCGGCATCACCGTCAAGCTCCAGGGCCTGGAGATCAACGACTACAAGGACAAGATCCACAGCGTCAAGACCGAGCCGGGCTTCTTCCTCGCCCACTGGGGTGCCGACTGGCCCTCCGGCGGTCCCTTCCTCGCCCCGATCTTCGACGGCCGCCAGATCGTCAAGGACGGCGCGAACTTCAACACCGGCATGCTCAACGACAAGTCGGTCAATGACGAGATTGACGCGATCAACAAGTTGACGAATCTTGACGAGGCCGCCAAGCGGTGGGGTGCACTGGACAAGAAGATCGGCGAGCAGGCCCTGACCGTGCCGCTGTTCCACCCCGTCTACAAGCGACTGGTCGGCAAGGACATCAGGAACGTCGTCATCAGCGACTGGACCGGCGTCCTGGACATCTCCCAGGTCGCGGTCAAGTAACCCCATGAGCGAGGCACTTGTCGCCTCCCAGACCGCCGGGACGGACCTCTCCGTCCCGGCGGTCTCGGGGGCCCGTCAGTTCTGGCGGCGGCTGCGTGCGCAGCGCGCCGCCCTCGTCGCGGCGGCCGTCGTCGCCCTGCTCGTCCTGGTC
Organism: Streptomyces sp. NBC_00986; assembly: GCF_045162565.1. Lineage (NCBI taxonomy): Bacteria > Bacillati > Actinomycetota > Actinomycetes > Kitasatosporales > Streptomycetaceae > Streptomyces > Streptomyces sp. NBC_00986. The sequence continues at coordinate 4,480,732 of NZ_CP108733.1, read as the reverse complement.
GCGCTCGCCGCGCCGCTGCTCACCGCGGTCGAGGACCAGGACCCGTTCACCTACCACCCCTCGCTGATCGACTCCGCGCGCGGAGGTGTGCCGACCGGCTCCTTCGGCGGCCTCACCGGCGACCACTGGCTCGGCGTCGAACCGCAGACCGGGCGCGACCTGTTCGCCCGGCTCGCGTACGGCGCCCGGGTCTCGCTCGGCGTCGCCCTCGGGGCGACCGTCGTGCAGGTCACCATCGGGGTCGTCATCGGAGTCGCCGCCGCACTCGGCAGTCGATGGGTTGATCAACTGTTGAGCCGGATCACCGACATCATCGTGGCGATGCCGTTGATGATCATGTCGTTGGCGCTGCTCGCGATCGTGCCCAGCAGCTTCCCGCGCCCTCTGCTGGTCGCGCTCGTCATCGGGCTCATCGCCTGGGGCAACATCGCGAAGATCGTGCGCGCCCAGACGCTCACCCTGAAGGAACTCGACTACGTCTCCGCCGCCCGGCTCAGCGGCTGGGGCACCTGGCGCATCGCCCGCCGCGAACTGCTGCCCGGGCTGGCCGCGCCCGTCATCACCTACGCGGCGCTCCTCGTACCGATCAACATCACCACCGAAGCCGCGCTGTCCTTCCTCGGCGTCGGCGTGAAGCCCCCGACGCCCTCCTGGGGACAGATGCTCACCGCCGCCGACGTCTGGTACCAGGCCGCCCCGCAGTACCTGCTGCTGCCCGCCGGCGCCCTCTTCGTCACCGTCCTGGCGCTGACCGTCCTGGGCGACGGCATCCGCACGGCCCTCGACCCGCGCGCGGCCTCCCGCCTGCGTATCGGCACGGGCCGCAAGCGCGAGGCCAAGGCGGACGCGAGCGCCAAGAAGGCGACGGCGGACGGGAACTCCGGTCAGTCAACAGTTGACCCGAGCGTCAATGCGGTCAATACGAGCGGCGAGAAGGAGGACCCGGCATGAGCGGCTTCGGAGGCTTCGTCCTGCGCCGCGGCATCGGCACCGTGATCACCCTGCTCGCCATCTCGGTGATCGTCTACGTCGTCTTCTTCGTCACCCCCGGGAACGTCGCCCAGATCACCTGCGGCCCGCGCTGCTCCCCGGAGCAAGTGCACCAGGTGGCCCAGCAGTTGAGGCTCGACGACCCGCTGTACCTGCGCTACTGGCACTTCCTCCAGGGCATCCTCGTCGGCCAGGACTACTCCACGGGCACCTCGGTGGAGCACTGCTCGGCGCCCTGCCTCGGGCTGTCGTACCAGGGCGACCAGCAGGTCACGCAGCTGATCCTGTCGAAGCTGCCGGTCAGCCTGTCCCTCGTGTTCGGCGCGATGGTCCTGTGGCTGATCCTCGGCGTCGGCACGGGCGTCCTGTCCGCGTGGCGGCGCGGCCGGTTCACCGAGCGACTGCTGACCGGCATCACGCTCGCGGGTGTCGCCACCCCGGTGTTCGTGATCGGCCTGGTGCTGATGATCGTCGTCTGCGGGCAGCTGCAACTGCTGCCCTTCCCGCAGTACGTCGCCCTCACCGACGACCCCGAACAGTGGGCCTGGAACCTGCTGTTGCCCTGGCTCTCCCTGGCCCTCATCGAGGCCGCCGCGTTCGCCCGGCTCACCCGGGCGTCGATGCTGGAGACGCTCGCAGAGGACCACATCCGCACCTTCCGCGCGTACGGCGTGGGGGAGCGGTCGATCATCGGGCGGCACGCGCTGCGCGGGGCGTTCGCGCCGATCATCGCGCTCAACGCCAACAACGTCGGCTCGGCGGTCGGCGGCGCGGTGCTCACCGAGACGCTCTTCGGGCTGCCCGGCATCGGACAGGAACTCGTCCACGCCGTCAATGTCGTCGACCTGCCGGTGGTCGTCGGCATGGTCCTGGTCATCGGCTTCTTCGTGGTCATCGCCAACGCCGTCGCGGACGTGCTGTACGCGGTGGCCGACCGACGGGTGGTGCTCGCATGAGCTCGGGTACTGGCATGAGTCCTGTGGACGCCTTGGTGGAAGTCACCGACCTGACGGTCGGGTTCGGGTCCCTGCGTGCCGTGGACGGGCTCTCCTTCCGGCTGGAGAAGGGCGCCGCGCTGGGCCTGGTCGGCGAGTCCGGCTCGGGCAAGTCCACGGTCGCCTCGGCCCTGTTGGGGCTGCACCGCGGCACGGGCGCCGACGTCGGCGGCTCGGTGCGGGTGGCCGGCATCGACGTACAGGAGGCGTCCGACGCGGACCTGCACCGGCTGCGCGGCGGCAAGGCCGCGATGGTCTTCCAGGACCCGCTGTCGTCCCTGGACCCGTACTACGCGATCGGCGACCAGATAGCCGAGGTCTACCGGGTGCACACGCGCGTGTCCCGTCGGGCCGCACGCGCGCGTGCCGTCGACGTACTGGACCGGGTCGGCATTCCGGACGCGGCACGGCGGTCCCGTTCGCGCCCGCACGAGTTCAGCGGCGGCATGCGGCAACGCGCCCTGATCGCCATGGCGTTGGCGTGCGAGCCCGACCTCCTGATCGCCGACGAGCCCACGACCGCGCTCGACGTGACCGTCCAGGCGCAGATCCTCGACCTGCTGCACACGCTGCGCGAGGAGACCGGCCTGGGACTGCTGCTCGTCACGCACGACGTGGGTGTCGCCGCCGAGAGCGTCGACGAGATCCTGGTCATGCGGCACGGGCGGGCCGTCGAACACGGGCCGGTGGGCACCGTCCTCGGGGCACCGACCGAGCCGTACACTCGCGACCTGCTCGGCGCGGTCCCGCGCGTGGACGCGCCGCGCGCCCGCTCAGCGGCGTCCTCGGCGCCCGCGGAGGTCGTCCTGGAGGCGACGGGCCTGCGGCGTGAATTCGGGCGCGGAAAGCGGGCGTTCGCGGCCGTGGACGACGTGTCGCTGACGATCCACCGGGGCGAGACCCTCGGCATCGTGGGCGAGAGCGGCAGCGGCAAGACGACGCTGGGCCGGATGCTGGTCGGGCTCCTGAAGCCGACGGCCGGCGAGATCAAGCCCGGCGGCGGCGTACGCCCCGACGTCCAGATGGTGTTCCAGGACCCCGTCTCCTCCCTCAACCCCCGCCGCAGCGTGGGCGAGTCGATCGCCGACCCGCTCCGCGCGCGTGGAGAACGCGACGAGGAGACCATCCGGGGGCGCGTACACGAACTCCTGGAGCGCGTGGGGCTCGAAGGGGCGCACTACGACCGCTACCCGCACGAGTTCAGCGGCGGCCAGCGCCAGCGCGTGGGCATCGCACGGGCGCTCGCGGCCGACCCGCGCGTCATCGTGTGCGACGAGCCGGTCTCCGCGCTCGACGTCACCACCCAGGCGCAGGTCGTCGCCCTGCTGGGCGAACTCCAGCGCGAACTCGGCCTAGCGCTCGTGTTCGTCGCCCACGACCTCGCCGTCGTCCGCCAGGTCAGCGACCGGGTCGCGGTGATGCGACGCGGGAGAATCGTTGAACAAGGCCCCGCCGACGAGGTCTACGACGCTCCCCAGGACCCGTACACGAAGCAGCTCCTGGCCGCCGTACCGGCCCTCGATCCCCAGGTCGCGGCCCGACGCAGGGCGGCCAGGCGGGAGTTGGCGGCGACGTGACGGTGCCGTCGCGACGACGCGACGGTAGCGTCCCCACGACGTGACGGCATCGTCGCTACGGACCCGTAGCGACGGCACGACCGCGGCCTGACGTTGCGTGCGCGATTGATCTCTTAGCGCGACCGAACGCGAACCGCACGGGAAAGTTACGACCGTTCACCCCTTTTGGTGGCGCGATGGACAACCGTCCGTCGCGCCACCGCCTTGTCCGCATACGTTCGTCCCGCTGCGAGCCGCCGGGTCAACGGCGGCTCCCCATATGGGAGATCGGGGGTGTGCCCGTGCGCATAGGACTGCTTACGGAGGGTGGCTATCCGTATGTGAGCGGTGACGCCAGACTCTGGTGCGACCGGCTCGTACGCGGGCTCGGGCAGCACGAGTTCGACATCTACGCGCTCAGCCGCAGCGAGCGCCAGGAGGACGAGGGCTGGCTCGAACTGCCGCCCCAGGTCGGCCGGGTGCGTACCGCGCCGCTGTGGACCGCCGAGGACGACGGGGTGACCCTCGGGCGCCGTGCGCGCCGGCGGTTCGCCGAGTGCTACGAGGAGCTGGCGGCCGTGCTGTGCGAGGGCGACGGCCAGGCCTCCTCGGAGGTGGCGGAAGGGGTGCCGGGTGAGCCGGGGGTGCTCTCCGCCGATGTGGCGGACCGTTTCGCCAACGCGCTGTACGGGCTCGCCGAACTCGCCCGCGACGAGGGCGGACTCGTGGCCGCGCTGCGCTCCGAGAGCGCCGTGCGTGCGCTGGAACGCGCCTGTCGTGCGCCCGGCGCACTCCGTACGGCACGCGAGGCGCGTGTGCCCGAACTCCTCACCGTCGCCGCGCAGTTGGAGCGCGCGCTGCGCCCCCTCTCGCTCGACTGGTACGAGGACGACGCCCTCGGCTCCGTGGACCTCTGCCACGCGACCGCCGGCGGCACCGCGGCCCTGCCCGGGTTGCTCGCGCGGCACTTCGCCGGCGTACCGCTGCTGGTGACCGAGTACGGCGTACAACTGCGGACGCACTACCTGGCCTCCGCCGACGCGCCGCCCGCCGTACGGGCGCTACTCGCCGCCTTCCACGGCAGGCTGGCCACCGAGACCTACCGGCAGGCTGAGGTGATCACCCCGGGCAACAGCCACACCCGCCGCTGGCAGGAACGCTGCGGCGCCGACCGTACGAAACTCCGCACGGTCCACCCCGGCATGGAGGCGACCCGCTTCGCGGAGGTCGGCGAGGCGCCCGACGGCGCGGACCCGGACACGCTGGTGTGGGTCGGCCGGGTCGAACCCGCGAAGGACCTGATCTCCCTGCTCCACGCCTTCGCGGAGATCCGCAAGGACGAGCCCAAGGCACGCCTGCGGATCGTCGGCGCTCCGTCCGGGGCCGAGGGCGAGGCCTACCTCGGCCACTGCCGGGCGCTGGCCGCCCAGCTCTTCCCCGACGAGGCCGAGGGCGTGCACGCGGTCGGCGACAACCCGGTGTCCTTCGAGGAGATCGGCGGCCCGGAGGCCCCCACGCTCGCCGAGGCGTACGCGGCCGGCACGGTGATCGTCCTGTCGAGTGTCGTCGAGGGCTTCCCCCTGAGTCTCGTCGAGGCCATGTTCTGCGGCCGGGCGACCGTGTCCACGGACGTCGGCGCGGTGGTCGAGGTCATCGGCGGTACGGGGCTGGTCGTGCCCCCGCGCAATCCGCGGGCGCTCGCGGAGGCGTGCGTGAGCCTGCTGCGTGCCCCGGAGCGCCGTGAGCGCCTGGGCGCCGCCGCCCGCGCCCGAGCGCTCGAACTGTTCACCGTCGAGCAGAACATCGCGGCATTTCACGGCATTTACCTGGAGATCGTCTCGCACTCCCCGGTCCGCCGCGTCGTCCTGAACGAGGCAGGCGAACCCCTCCCCTTCGCGGCCCCCGCCGAGTCCCACGTCCCCGGCCGCTGGACCGGCCCGATGGCCCGCGTCGTGGCCCGCGGCGGCCCCACATGGGCGACGACCGGAGCGCCGGTACGCGCCACAACTCCCTTGCCGGCCACGGAGGCAGCCCGATGAGCGGCCTCGGCGAACTCGACCGCCCCGGGACGCCCGGGAGCGCGGGGGCGTGGGACGCGCGGTCGGAGGAGTGGCTCGGGGGGAGTGGGGAGTCGGAGGCGGCGGAGGGAGTGGCGCCGGGCGAGCCGTCGGTTGCCTGGCAGGACGCGGGTGACGTGCGTGGTGCCGTCGCCGGCGACGAAGTCCCCTCACCGGCTGCCGGCGACGGCAACGGTCACGTCCGTGTCGCCGCCGGCCGCGACGAAGCCGTGCCGGTCGCCGACCAGGACACCGGTGACGTCCATGTCGCCGTAGAGCGTGACGAAGCCGCGCCGGCCGCAGGCCCGGACCTCTACGCCTCCGCTCGGATCTCCGCCGCCCCCGCTCCAGGGGCCGCCCGCCCCGCAGTTGACGCGCAGCAGCCATACCCCCGCACGGCGCCCGAACCGACCTCCCGCGCGACCGACCGCAAGCCCGCCCCCACCCGTCGCGGTGCCGCCGACCCCGTGAAGGCGCTGATGCACCGTCACCGCGAGCTGTGCGAAAGGGCCGTCGACCCGCTGGAGATCGCCGCGGGGCTGGAGGCGCACGGCGTCACCGATCGGACCGCCGCCCGCTTCCGGCACCGGGACGTGTTCTCGCTCGCCGAGGAGATGTACGCACGCGTGCCCCGCGACGACGCGGCGGCCCCGCCCTCCGACACCGTGGCCGCGCAGCCACCCCGCGCGGGCTGGGCCGTACTCGCCCTCCTGCCCGGCGTCCTGTGTGCCGCGGCCGTGGTCGGGGTGCGGCTCACGGACGGTCGGCTGCGGCTGACGGTGGCCGTCGTCGGTGTGCTCGCCGTGGCGCTCGCGGTGCGCATCGCCCTCGGCCGCGGCCCGCTGAGCAACCCGCCCGGCACGCACGCGTGGCGCACGCCCCCCGGCACCCGCCTGTGGACGTACTGGCTGCTGGCCTACGCCCTCCTCGGCGACGGACTGCTCCGTGCCGCGGACGACGGCGGGCCCGACGGCCTACCGACCGGCCTCGCGGGCGGAACCTGGTCCACGGCCACCGCACCGGTCCTGGCCCTCACCCTGGCCTGTGCCCCCGCCGCCTGGTGCGCCCACCGCTTCGCCGTACGCGCCCGGCGAAAGCTCGCTACCAGTCGCGGACTTGAGGACTTCGCCGACTCAGTGCGACCGCTGTTGCTCGGCACGTTCGCCCTGTTCCTGTGCGCCCTGACCACCCTCCTCGCCCTCTGCGGCGCGGCCCTGGACGAGCCTGCCGCGTACGCCCAAGCCCTCACCCTGGGCGCCCTGTTGCTGCTCGCCCGCCTCCTCACCGTCCACGGTTTCACCCGCGCCCCGACCCTCGCCCTCGGCGCGGCGGCCGCGACGGAGGCGATGGCCCTGGCCCTGGACCTCATCGGCCGGCTCCCCGGCTGTGGCTTCCTGGCCACCCCCGTCGAAACCGTCCTGGAGTCCTGGGGCCCGGCCGGTATCCCCGTCCTGGCCTGCGGAGCAGCCGCCCTGGCCCTCCTGTTCCACACCACCCGCACGCTGACCAGAGCCTCCGCGCACGCGCCGGCGAACGAGCCGCGGTGACGCCGCCGATGACCCGCACCAACCAGACGCGTCACCCGGCCGCAGGCGCCCGGCCCCACCGCCGGAGGCAACCGCATCACCCTGTGAAGGAGAACACCAGATGATCACCTCCCGATCCGGAGAGTCGGCCCCGGGAGCCGTCCGATGAGGGTCCTGCTGATCGGAGCCAACGGCTACCTCGGCCGCTTCGTCGCCGACCGCCTGCTCGCCGACCCGGCCGTCCAGCTCACCGCGCTCGGCCGCGGCGACGACGCCGACGTCCGCTTCGACCTCGCGACCGGCAGCCCCGGAGCGCTCACCCGCTTCCTGGACGCCGTCCACCCAGGAGTCGTCATCAACTGCGCCGGTGCCACCAGAGGCGGCGCCCGCGAACTCACCCGGCACAACACCGTCGCCGTCGCCACCGTCTGCGAGGCCCTGCGTCGCAGCGGCTGCGGAGCCCGGCTGGTGCAGATCGGGTGCGGCGCGGAGTACGGCCCCAGCCAGCCCGGTTCCTCCACGGCCGAGGACGCCGTACCCCGCCCCGGCGGCCCGTACGGCGTCAGCAAACTCGCCGCCACCGAACTGGTCCTGGGCTCCGGCCTCGACGCCGTGGTGCTGCGCGTCTTCTCACCCGCCGGACCCGGCACTCCCGCCGGTTCCCCGCTGGGTCGGCTCGCCGAGGCCATGCGCCGGGCCATGCAGTCCGGCGACGGCGAACTCAAACTCGGCGGCCTGGGCGCGCAGCGCGACTTCGTCGACGTACGGGACGTGGCCCGCGCGGTCCACGCGGCCTCGCTCTCCGCCGCGCAGGGCGTCATCAACATCGGCTCGGGCCGCGCGGTCCGGCTGCGCGACGCCGCCGCCGTCCTCGCCCGCGTGGCCGGATACGGCGGCGCGCTGCACGAACTCGACGGCCCGCCCGGCCCGTTGAGGGCGGCCATCGGGCACCCCCGCACCGACCCCGACCACGCGGCACCGGTCGCGTACCCGTACCCGGACGGCTGCGGGAGCTGGCAGCAGGCCGATGTGCGCACCGCGCGCGACCGGCTCGGCTGGCGGCCCCGGATCAACCTGGAGGAGTCCCTCGCCGACATCTGGATGGAGGCGGCATGCCGCATCTGACCAGCAGGACCCTGGGCACCGCGAGCACCGGCGTCCGCACCGGCTTCGGCATCCCCGGCTACGCGCACCCCCTGGTCGCACCGACCGAATGGGGCGAACTCACCCGCCCCGGCACCCCCTTGCACTGGGTCGTCCTCAATGTCTCCTCCGGCCCGGGGGCCCGCCCCGACCCGCACTGCCTGGAGGCGGCCGGGCGGCTCCGCAACACCGGCGTCCGCGTCCTCGGCCACCTGGACGCCGCGCACGGCGCCCGCACCTTCGGCGACCTGATCTCCGAGGCGCACCGCTACCGCGACTGGTACCAGGTCGACGGCTTCCTCCTGGACCGCTGCCCCACCGACCGGGCCGCGCTCCCCGAGGCCCGCCGCACGGTCGGCGCGCTCCGTGAGATCCGGGACGGCGCCCACATCGTCCTGGGGCACGGCACCCACCCGCACCCCGGATACGCCGAGTGCGCCGACCAGTTGGTGACCTTCTCCGGCCCGTGGAGCGACTACCGCTGGTCCCAGGTCGCCGAGTGGACCGCCGACTACCCGCCCGAGCGCTTCTGCCACTTCGTGCACGGCGTCCCGCGCGGTCATCTCGACGAGGCGCTGCGCATCGCCCGCTGGCAGGGCGCCTCGACCATCTACTTCACCGACCGCACCGATCACGGCGGCCGCACCGACCCCTGGGAGACCCTGCCCGGCTACTGGGACGAGATCGTCTCGCGGATCGGAACGGGTGTCTCGGAATGAAGAAGGGCATGGCAGTGTTACGGAGAGAACAACTGTAGTGATTGACCGACCAACGGAGTCCCCGTGTCGCTGCCACCCCTGGTCGAGCCGGCTGCCGAGCTCACCGTAGACGAGGTCCGCAGGTACTCCCGCCACCTGATCATCCCCGACGTGGGCATGGACGGGCAGAAGCGGCTGAAGAACGCCAAGGTGCTCTGTGTGGGCGCCGGCGGTCTGGGCTCGCCGGCGCTGATGTACCTGGCCGCGGCGGGCGTGGGCACGCTCGGCATCGTGGAGTTCGACGAGGTCGACGAGTCGAACCTGCAGCGCCAGATCATCCACAGCCAGGCCGACATCGGCCGCTCCAAGGCCGAGTCGGCGCGCGACTCCGTGCTGGGCATCAACCCGTACGTGAACGTGATCCTCCACGAAGAGCGGCTCGAGGCCGAGAACGTGATGGACATCTTCAGCCAGTACGACCTGATCGTCGACGGCACGGACAACTTCGCGACGCGCTACCTGGTCAACGACGCCGCCGTGCTGCTGAACAAGCCGTACGTGTGGGGTTCGATCTACCGCTTCGACGGCCAGGCCTCCGTCTTCTGGTCCGAGCACGGTCCGTGCTACCGCTGCCTCTACCCGGAGCCCCCGCCCCCCGGCATGGTCCCCTCCTGCGCCGAGGGCGGCGTCCTGGGCGTGCTGTGCGCGTCCATCGGCTCCATCCAGGTCACCGAGGCGATCAAGGTCCTGACCGGCATCGGCGACCCGCTGGTCGGCCGCCTGATGATCTACGACGCCCTGGAGATGCAGTACCGCCAGGTCAAGGTCCGCAAGGACCCCAACTGCGCGGTCTGCGGCCCGAACGCGACCGTCACCGAGCTCATCGACTACGAGGCCTTCTGCGGCGTCGTCTCCGAGGAGGCCCAGCAGGCGGCCGCCGGCTCGACGATCACTCCCAAGCAGCTCAAGGAGTGGATCGACGACGGCGAGAACATCGAGATCATCGACGTCCGCGAGATCAACGAGTACGAGATCGTCTCGATCCCCGGCGCCAAGCTGATCCCGAAGAACGAGTTCCTCATGGGCACCGCCCTGGAGACGCTCCCGCAGGACAAGAAGATCGTCCTCCACTGCAAGACGGGTGTCCGCAGTGCAGAGGTCCTCGCCGTCCTCAAGTCGGCCGGCTTCGCGGACGCGGTCCACGTCGGCGGCGGCGTGATCGGCTGGGTCAACCAGATCGAGCCCGACAAGCCCGTCTACTAGACCCACGCTTTCCCGGGAGGGGCTCGGCACGACATGTGCCGGGCCCCTTTCCGCTGCCCCCGTTGTCCCTGTCGCCCCCGTCGCTCCGACCGCCCCGGCTACGAGGCGCAGATCTTCCCGTCCTGGGGAACCGTCCCCTTCAGCAGATACGCGTCCACCGTCGAGTCCACACAGTCGCTCCCACTCCCGTACGCCCCGTGCCCCTCGCCCTTCCAGGTGAGCTCCACACCGACGCCCTTGCCCAGCTCGTCGACCATCTTGCGGGCACCCTCGTACGGCGTCGCCGGGTCCCCGGTGTTGCCGACCACCAGGATCGGCGCCGCACCGGGCGCGCTGACCTCCGGGGTGTCGTACTGCCCGGCCACCGGCCAGTCGTGACACCACCCGGCCGTGTCCCAGCCCAGGAAGTCGCCGAACACGGGGGAGATCTTCTCGAACTCGGGCAGCAGCTTCTCCGTCTGCGCGGGCGTCGGCCGCTGCTTGTCGTCCAAGCACGATATGACCCGTTGGGAATGGGTCGTCGTGCCGTAGTGCCCCGCGCTGTCACGGTCGTTGTAGCCGTCGGCGAGCGCCAGCAGCTCCGAACCGTCGCCCTCCTCCGCGGAGTTCAGGGCGCTGGTCAGCGTGGGCCAGCTCTCCTTGCTGTACAGCGGGAGGACGATGCCGGTCAGCGCGAGGGTGTCGGTCAGCTTCCGGCCGGTCGAGGTGGCCAGCGGCTCGGCGTCGATCCGCTTCAGCAGGGCCGCGATCTTCTTCGAGCCCTGGGCCGGGTCCTGGTCCGTCGACTTGAGGTAGTCGTCCAGCGCGCGCTGGAAACCCCGGGTCTGGTTCAGCGCGTGGCCCACCGAGTCGGCGCTCGGGTCGACGACCGCGTCCAGGATCAGCCGTCCCACGTTCTTCGGGAACAAGTGGGCGTAGACACCGCCGAGTTCGGTGCCGTACGAGATGCCGAAGTAGTGCATCTTCGTGTCACCCAGCACCTGGCGCATCAGGTCCATGTCGCGGGCCGTGTCGGTCGTCGACACATGCGCCATCAGCTTCCCGGCGGCCTTCTCGCAGCCCTTGCCGAAGTCGGCGGCGTCCTGGAAGTACGCCTTCTCCTCGGCCGGTGTGTCCGGCGTCGCGTCGATGTCCTCGGTGGCCTGGATCGCCTTGTCGCTGCGGCAGCGGACGCCCTCGCTGGCGGCGACCCCGCGCGGGTCCCAGCTCACCAGGTCGTAGCGCTCGTGCAGCGCGGAAACCGTGGTGGCGTACGCCGGCATGTAGTCCACGCCCGAGCCGCCGGGGCCGCCGAAGTTGAACAGCAGCGAGCCGATGCGGTCGCCGCCCGTCGACTTGGAGCGGATCAGCGCGAGCCCGATGGTGGTGCCGCCCGGCTTCGCCCAGTCCAGCGGTACCTTGAGCGTCGCGCACTGCCAGTCGCCGCTCGGCGCGGCCGAGTCGGCGGTGGCCTTGCAGCGTGCCCAGTCGAGCTTCTGTCCGGTCAGTGACGCGGGCAGCGCGGCCGTAGTGGAAGAGGACGAGTCGGCTGCGGACGGCTTGGCGTCCCCCGCGCCCGCGCCGTCCTTGCCGTCGTCGGACGAGCCGCCGCTACAGCCGGCCGTCAGCAGTGCGGCGGCGGCCATCAGGGCCGTCCACCGTACGAATCGCGCCATGTGCTTTTCCCCCCTCGCAGGCCGTCCGCGTCACGCAGCGGATGGCGGTCAGGCCATAGTAGGCGGCGCGAGCCGAGCCCGTGACAGCCTGTGGATAACCTTTTGACCTGCGCTTTTGACCGGATTTCGGGGGTGGGTTCAGGAGCAGACGGTGCCGGCCGCCGGGACTTTCCCGTTCAGCAGATAGCCGTTCACCGCGCTCTGCACGCACTTGTTCTTGCTGTCGTACGCCCCGTGCCCCTGGCCCTTGTACGTCAGCTCGACCGCGACGCCCTTGCCCAGCGCGTCCACCATCTTCCGCGCACCTTCGTACGGCGTCGCCGGGTCACCGGTGTTGCCCACGACGAGGATCGGCGCCGACCCGGCCGCGCTCACATCGGGATGGTCGGCCGCGCCCGGCACGGCCCAGTCGGTGCAGCTGACCATTCCCCAGGCGAGGAAGTCGCCGAAGAGGGGAGAGGCGGCCCGGAACTCGGGCAGCTTCCGCTCCACGTCGGCGGCGGTGTATCTCGGCTTGTCGTCGGCGCAGTTGATCGCGATGTTCGCCGCGGTGATGTTGCTGTACTCGCCGTTCTCGCTGCGCCCGTTCATCGAGTCGGACAACGCCATGAGGACCTTGCCGTCACCGCTGTAGGCCTGTTCGAGGCCCTCGGTGAGGTACTCCCAGAAGTCCTTCGAGTACAGCGCCTGCGCGATGCCGTTGGTGGCGGCGGTCTGGGTCAACTGGCGGGGGAAGATGCCCGGGATCGGCTTGCTGTCGAGGCTCTTGAGCAGCTTGGCGATGCGGTCCTTGACGTCCTGCGCGGTGTCGCCGATCGGGCAGTCCGTGGTCTTCGACGTGCAGTCGTCGGCGAAGTTGTCGAGAGCGAGCTGGAAGCCCTCGGCCTGTCCCAGGGAGCCCTGTTCGGAGTTCTGGGTGGGGTCGACGACCGCGTCGAAGACGGCGCGCCCCACGTGCTTGGGGAACAAGTGGGCGTAGACGCCGCCGAGTTCGGTGCCGTAGGAGATGCCGAAGTAGTGCAGCTTGTCGTCGCCGAGGACCTGGCGCATCAGGTCCATGTCGCGGGCCGCGTCGGTGGTGCGCACCTGGGGGAGCATCTTCTTGGAGTGCTTCTCGCAGGCCGCGTTGAACTCCTTGGTGTTGGCCAGGAGCTCGGTGCGCTCGGCCGCGGTGTCCGGGGTCGCGTCCTGCTGGAAGTACTGGTCGAGCTGGGAGTCGCTCTCGCACTCGACGCCGGCGCTGCGGCCGACTCCGCGCGGGTCGAAGCTCACCAGGTCGTAGCGGGTGCGGAGGGTCGCGTAGTCCTCGCCGAACGCGGGCAGCGTGGTGACGCCCGAGCCGCCGGGGCCGCCGAAGTTGAAGACGAGCGATCCGATCCGCTTGCTCTTGTCGCCGCTGGCCTTCGCCCGCACCAGGGCGAGTCCGATCGTGTCGCCCTTGGGCTTGCTCCAGTCGAGCGGCGCCTTCATGGTGGCGCACTGCCACTTGGTGCCGTTCGCCAGCGGCGACGGCGCGGCGCCGCCGCCCTCCGCCTCGGACGGGGCCGGACAGTCCTTCCAGCTCAGCTTCTGGGCCGTCGGATCCTCGTCCTTGGAGTCGCCGCCGCAGCCCGCCAGCGTGGCGGACAGCAGGACGACGGTGGCGGTCAGGGCAGCGGCACGCAGCCGGGAGGGGTTCGGCATGATCCCATCCTGGGGTCGTACGCGGCGCTGCGCTCGGGGCGCGGGCCGTACGAGGTACGCACGCGTGTGTGCCCTGCATGCCTACGTGGTGCGGCACGCGTGCGCGTGCCAAGTGCGTTCCTGCGCGTGCTCTACAGGGAGCCCTTGCGGGACAGGTGGTTGAAGAACAGCCAGCCCGGCAGCACCGGGATCCACAGTGTCAGCAACCGGTACAGCAGCACCGCCGGAGCGGCGACCTCCTTGGGGAGGCCCACGGCGATCAGACCAAGCGTCAGGCTCGCCTCGACCGCGCCCACACCACCCGGGGTCGGCGCCGCGGAACCGAGCGCGTTGCCCGCGAGGAAGACGACCGCGACGCTGGCCAGGCTGAGCGACGTCGAGTCGTCACCGAACGCCCGGATCGACGCGTCCAGGCACATCACGAAGCAGGCCGTCAGCAGCAGCATGCCGCCGATGCCGGTGACCAGTTTCTGCGGCCGCTGGAGCACGTCCAGCATGCGCGGGATGACGCCCGCGAAAAGCGACCGCACGCGCGTGACGAGGAACTTCCGCAGGAACGGCACCGAGGTCACCACGAGCACGAGCACCGCGACCGTCAGCAGACCGGCGATGACAGTCCGGGACGGCGACAGGGACGGCGTCTTCTCGGTGCCGGTCAGATAGCCGAACGACAGCAGCATCAGGATGTGGCAGCCGAGACCGAACAGCTGCGACGCGCCGACACTCGCCACCGCGAGCCCGGGCCGCACCCCGGCACGCTGCAGGAAGCGCGTGTTCAGGGCGACACCGCCGACCGCGGCCGGGGCCACGATCTTCACGAACGACCCGGCGACCTGCGCCCCCACGGCCCGCAGGAACGGCACCCGCTCCGGCACAAACCCCAGGAGGGCCATCGCCGCCGCGAAGTAGCTCAGCGCCGAGAACAGCACGGCCGCGGCCACCCAGCCCCACTGGGCGTTGGCGACGAGCGGGCCGAACTCGATGTGCGTGAGCTGCGTCAGCAGGAAGTACGCGCCGATCGCGCCCGCGATGAAACTGATCAGCGTGCGCGGCCGCACCCGCTCCAGACGCGCCGGTTCGACGTGCGCCTGCGGCCTGATCAGCAGCACCTGATGACGGATCTGGGTGAGCAGATCCTCCTCGCGCGCCTCGTCCAACGCCTCGTCGATGGCCCGCTTCTCGGCCCGCTGCTCCGCGCGCACGGCCTTCTTGTCGGGCTTCTCCAGGACGGGAGTGGAGCCCTCCGAGGCCTCCTCCGCGCGGGCCAGCCTGGTCTGCCGGGACGCCTCCAGGATCGCGTCGCGCTCCCGCTGAGCGCGTTCCCGGGACAGGCGTCGCAGCGTCGCGCGCGTGGAGCGCGACAACGCGATCGGCTGGAGCATCGGCAGACAGTCGGCCACGGCGTCGGGCCCGAGGACACCGACCGCCGAGGCCACCGCGCGCTCGGCGCCCACCCGTAGGCCGATCGTCGTCACCAACTGGGCGACGTCCATGCGCAGCAGCAGCTCACGGGCCGCGATCTCACCGCCGCGCAGGTCCGTGAGGATCACCGTGCCGGAACGATCCACCAGAATCGCGTCACCGGCGAGCCTGCGATGGGCGATGCGCCGCGACTGCAGCGCCTGCACCTGGTGCCAGGTCAGGCGCAGCAGATCGTCGGTGATCTCCTCGTCCGCGAGCGAGTCGAGCGTGCGCCCGCCGGTGTGCTCGTAGACGAGCATCACGGCGTCGGGGCCGAGTTCCGAGGTCGCGATCAGCTTCGGGGCGTTGGCCCCGGCGGCGATCGCCGCGTACGCCAGCAGGGCCTCCTGCTCCAGCGCCTGGCGCAGCGACTGGAGGCTGCTGCGGGTCGCGAAGCCGCGCAGTGTCAGATTGCGCCACGCCCGGTAGAAGAAGCCCTGTGCCTGCTGTTCGCGGTCGACCACGGTGACGTCCAGCGGCGGACCGTCCTCCAGGGTCACGAAGTAGCGCCGGCCGCGGTCGCCGTTCTCCGTGTCGACGACTTCCTCGCGGGCCGCGCCCACGGGGTGGAAGCCGACCGTCCGCAGGCCCGCCATCAGCGTCCGTCCGGTGGGCCGCACGTTCGGCGAGCCCACCGCGTACAGCGTCCCGTAGGCAACGGTCCAGCCGATGAGCACCGTCAGGATGATCGAGAACGGCGTCGTGTACCCGGTGACCAGCATCGAGAAGGCGTCGAGCAGGAGCACGATCCACAGCACGGAGCGCCAGCGCGGCCTCCGGGACATGCCTACGGCCGTCATGTAGGCGATGACGGGCGCCAGATAGCCGTGCACCGGGTCGGTGAGGGCGTGGATGTCGCCGGGGGAGGGCTGGGTGAGTGCCTCCTGGATGGAGCCCGGGGCGGCTTTGGCGACCCACAGGTCCGTGGCGAGTGTCACTCCGTGGGCGAGGACCGCCGCGAGCACGCCGTCGGCGATGCGCAGCCCGTCCCGCTTGATCAGCCGCTCGATCGCGAAGGCGACCGGTACCAGCAGGATGGCGATGCTGGACGCCAGCCCCGCGATCTTGATCAGTAGGTCGGGGGCCTGCCCGGTGCCCTTGTTGATGTCCTGTTCGAGCCCCGAGGTCGTGCCGTGCGCGAACGCGGCGATCGCGAGCAGTACGACGATCGCGAGAAAGCCCACCAGGAGACGCATGAGATCGGAGGGGCGGTGCACGCGCGCGGGGAGCAGCGGTTCGTCGCCCTCGACCTCTTCGACGTGCGGGTCGTCGCCGCAGTCGTCGAGACCGGGCACGGGACCAGGCGTGGGACCGGGCGCGGGCTTCTCGGCGGACCCCTCCGGGGGGTCCTGTTCGTGGGCCTCGGCGGTGTCCGGGCGCGACGCAGCGTCAGAGGTGCCCTCCGCGTCTTCGGGGTGCACACCCTGCTGCTTCATCGTCTCTTCTTGATCTCGTATCACCGGTCACCGCCCGCACGATGGTGGCATGCCCCACCGACACACGGGGGCATCAGGGTGCAAATGCGGGGGCGCACAGTCTGCCCCACGCGCCGCTCCGGGGCGAGGGATACGCACAGTCGCCAGCGCGTCGCACTGTCGGTGGGGTGCGGCAGGATGGGACGGATGAGCGAGGAGAGCCTTCCGGACGACACCGGCCCCGAGCACGGCGACGCGCTGCCCGAGTACGCGGAGCGCGTCCTCGACGTGGCCGAACGCATTCCGCCCGGGCGCGTCATGACCTACGGGGACGTCGCCGAATGGCTGGAGGAGGGTGGCCCGCGCCAGGTCGGCCGCGTGATGGCCCTCTACGGGGGAGCCGTTCCGTGGTGGCGGGTCGTCCGCGCGGACGGCGTGTTGCTCCCCGGCCACGAACTGCGGGCGCTCGACAGCTACCGCACGGAGGGCACTCCTCTGAAGGAGGCGAGCAGATCTGCCGAGGGGCACCTGCCGCGCGTCGACATGAAACGGGCGCGATGGGACGGCGGCGAGCGCGCGGACGGTCACACCTGACAGCTTCCGCCATCGGACGCGCCCCGGGGCGACCTGTGGCCCGTACGGGGGAAACCCGGCACGTCCGCGGCATGCCGTACGTTCGAGGGGCGAGAGACACGAGGGGCGCGCGAGCCGTGAGGGAACGCGCGGAAGTCCTGCTTCCCGGCGACCCGTCGGCGTAGCGTCGGCTGCACCTGTCCCCCTCACCTCGCGGTCACCGCCCTCCACGCGCGGTGGTCAGGCAACCAGCACACCCACCAGGACCGGCGAACCACGTGAGCTCCTCTTCCTCCACCAGGCGCCTGTCGCACCCCCAGGTGCGACAGGGGAACCGTGGCGCTTACCGACTGGTGCGTACCCCGCCGACCCGGCCGGCTCCCCCTCACCTGGACGCGCCGCAGCGCTCCGTGGTTGACCACCAGGCCGGTCCGCTGCTCGTCCTCGCAGGTCCGGGCACCGGCAAGACCACCACCCTGGTGGAGTCCGTCGCCGCACGGATCGCCCGGGGAGGTGACCCCGCGCGGATCCTCGTGCTGACGTTCAGCCGCAAGGCGGCCGTCGAGCTCCGCGACCGCATGGCGCTGCGCATCGGCGCCGCCCACGCGCCCCGCGCGACCACCTTCCACTCGTTCTGCTACGCCCTGGTCCGCGCGCACCAGGACACCGACCTGTTCGTCGAGCCCCTACGGCTGCTGTCCGGCCCCGAACAGGACGTCGCCGTACGCGAACTGCTCGCCGGCCAGCCCGACCTGGAGCGGCTCGGCCTCGCCCACGTGCGCTGGCCCGACGAACTGCGGGCCTGCCTCACCACACGCGGCTTCGCCGACGAGGTCCGCGCGGTCCTCGCCCGCAGCCGCGAACTGGGCCTGGGCCCCGGCTCCCTGGACGCCTTCGCCCGCCGTATCGGCCGCCCCGACTGGCGCGCCGCTGCCGCCTTCCTCGCCGAGTACCTCGACGTACTCGACCTCCAAGGAGTGCTCGACTACGCGGAACTCGTCCACCGCGCGGTGCTCCTCGCCCAGCGCCCCGAGGTCGCCGAGCGGCTCGCCGCGCAGTACGACGCCGTGTTCGTGGACGAGTACCAGGACACCGACCCGGCCCAGGTACGGCTGCTGCACGCCCTGGCAGGCGGTGGCCGCACCCTCGTCGCCTTCGGCGACCCCGACCAGTCGATCTACACGTTCCGGGGCGCCGACGTGAACGGCATCCTGGAGTTCCCGAACGCCTTCCCGCGCGCGGGCGGCCGTCCGGCTCCCGTGGAGGTGCTCCGGACCTCCCGCCGCTCCGGCGCCGACCTGCTGACCGCCACCCGCCTGCTCACCCAGCGCATGCCCCTGACCAGGCTCCCGGTGCAGAAGGTGCGCGCCCACCGCGAGTTGTCCCCGGTACGGGACGGCGGGCGCGTCGAGGTGTACACGTACCCGACGTCCGGCACGGAGCTGGACAACATCGCCGACATCCTCCGTAGGGCACACCTGGAGGACGGCGTCCCCTGGAGCGACATGGCCGTCCTGGTACGCGCCGGCTCCCGGACCATCCCCACGATCCGACGCGCCCTCTCAGCGGCCGGCGTCCCCCTGGACATCGACGGCGACGACCTGCCCCTGCGCCACGAACCCGCGGTGGCACCGCTGCTGACAGCACTGCGGGCGGTGGCGGCAGCGGAGGCGTCCGTGGGCGCTCCCGCCGAAGCGGACGCCCCCAACTCCGACGCGTCCGACGAGAGCCCCACGGGCACCGCTTCCGAGGAGCCGCCCCAGTACACCTCCTGGCTCGACACCGAAGCCGCCCTCACCCTCCTCGCCTCCCCGCTCGCCGCCATGGACGCCGCCGACCTGCGTCGTCTGGGCCGGGCGCTGCGCGAGGAGGAGCGGGCCGGTGGCAATCCCGTGCCGCCGCCCTCGGACGAACTGCTCACGCGGGCGCTCGCCGAGCCGGAGCGGCTGGTCGCGCACGATCCGACGTACGCGCGGGGAGCCCAGCGCCTGGGCGCGCTGTTGCGCAAGGCGCGGGAGCGGCTGGCGGGCGGCGGTACGGCCGAGGAGGCGCTGTGGGACCTCTGGCAGGGCACACCGTGGCCCGGGCGCCTGGAGCGGGCCGCACTGCGCGGCGGCGCGGCCGGGCGCAACGCCGACCGCGACCTGGACGCCGTCTGCGCGCTGTTCGCGACCGCCGCCCGCGCGGAGGAGCGCACCGGGGGCCGGGGCGCCCTCAACTTCCTGGAGGAGATCGACGCCGAGGACATCGCCGCCGACACCCTCACGCGGCGTGCCGTACGCCCCGAAGCCGTACGCCTGATGACCGCGCACCGCTCCAAGGGGCTGGAGTGGCGCCTGGTCGTCGTGGCCGGCGTCCAGGAGGGCCTGTGGCCGGACCTGCGCCGACGCGGCTCCCTCCTGGAGGCCGACCGCATCGGCCGCGACGGACTCGCCGAACCGCTCACCCCGGGGGCCCTGCTCGCCGAGGAACGCCGCCTGTTCTACGTCGCCGCCACACGCGCGCGTGAACGCCTCGTCGTCACCGCCGTGAAGGCACCCGCGGACGACGGCGACCAGCCGTCCCGCTTCCTCACCGAACTCGGCGTCGAGCCCAAGGACGTCACCGGCCGCCCCCGCCGCCCGCTGTCGGTCGCCGCCCTGGTCGCCGAGCTGCGCGCCACGACCGTCGACCCGCGCGTGTCCGAGACCCTCCGGGAGGCCGCCGCGCGCCGGCTGGCCAAGCTGGCCGCGCTCGCCGACGAGGACGGCCGAGCGCTGGTCCCGTCCGCGCACCCGTACCGCTGGTGGGGCATGTACGACCCGACCGAGAGCAAGGTGCCGCTGCGCGACCGCGACCAGCCCGTCGTGCTCTCCGGAAGCGCCCTCGACCAGCTCGCCAACACCTGTGCCCTGCAATGGTTCCTGGGCCGTGAGGTGAAGGCCGACGCGCCCGCGACCGCCGCCCAGGGCTTCGGGAACGTGGTGCACGTCCTCGCCGACGAGGTCGCCTCCGGACGCACCCCCGCCGACCTCGACGCCCTCATGGAGCGCCTCGACACCGTGTGGAACGCGCTCGCCTTCGACGCGCCCTGGAAGTCGGCGCAGGAGAAGGACAACGCGCGCGTGGCGCTCGAACGCTTCCTGAAGTGGCACGTCGACTCCAACGGCATCCGCACCGGCCGTACGCCCGTCGCCAGCGAGCACGACTTCGACGTCACCCTCGAAGCGGGCGACTACGAAGTGCGCATCCGCGGCTCCATGGACCGCGTCGAGGCGGACGGCGAAGGACGTGCCTACGTAGTCGACTTCAAGACCGGCAAGCAGACGCCCACCGCCCGCGAGGTGGAGCGCCACCCCCAACTCGCCGTCTACCAGCTCGCGGTCCGCGAGGGCGCCGTGGACGAGGCCTTCGACGGGGTGCGTCCCGAACCGGGCGGTGCCGAACTCGTCCAGCTGCGCCAGGGCGCCGCCCAACGGGACGGCGGCGAGACCCTGCCCAAGGTGCAGGCCCAGGAGCCCCTGGAGGGGGAGTGGGCCGGTGAGCTGCTGGCCACGGCCGCGGGCAAGGTCCTCGACGAACGGTTCACGCCCACGGCCGGACAGCACTGCACACACTGCGCGTTCCGGGCGTCGTGCAGCGCGCGGCCCGAGGGACGTCACGTCGTCGAGTAACTCGCGTGACGTATCGCACCACATGTGTTGACCTGCGCTTCTTCTGCCCCTGAGGGCGATTGGTCCTCGACTGTCAGTGGCCGCCGCTAGCCTTCCCGACATGCCCGCCCGTATCACCGATCCCGATCAGCTCAAGGAGCTCCTCGGCATCCCCTTCACCCCGGAGCAGACGGCCTGCATCATCGCGCCGCCCGCCCCGCAGGTGATCGTGGCCGGGGCCGGGTCGGGCAAGACGACGGTGATGGCGGCCCGCGTGGTGTGGCTGGTCGGCACCGGCCAGGTGGCCCCCGAGCAGGTCCTCGGCCTGACCTTCACCAACAAGGCCGCCGGTGAACTCGCAGAGCGCGTCCGCAAGGCGCTCATCAAGGCGGGCGTCACCGACCCCGACGTCATCGACCCGGACAACCCCCCGGGCGAGCCCGTGATCTCGACGTACCACGCCTTCGCGGGCCGTCTCCTGACCGACCACGGCCTGCGCATCGGACTCGAACCGACGGCCCGTCTGCTCGCCGACGCCACCCGCTTCCAGCTCGCCGCGCGCGTGCTGCGCGAGGCCCCGGGCCCCTACCCGGCGCTCACCCGCTCCTTCCCGGACCTCGTCAGCGACCTCCTCACCCTCGACGGCGAGCTGTCCGAACACCTCGTACGCCCCGAGGAGTTGCGCGCCTACGACGCCGAGCTGCTGCGCGACCTGGAGGGCCGCAAGCTCAGCAACGCCGAGCTGCGCAAGGTTCCCGAGGCGGCCGCCGCGCGGCGTGAACTCACCGAGCTGGTGAGCCGCTACCGGACCGCCAAGCGCGAGCGCGACCTACTCGACTTCGGTGACCAGATCGCCCTCTCCGCGACCCTGGCCCGCACCCGCCCCGAGGTCGGCGACATCCTGCGCGACGAGTTCCGGGTCGTGCTGCTCGACGAGTACCAGGACACCTCGGTCGCCCAACGCATCCTCCTGGCAGGCCTGTTCGGCGCCGGCACGGGCCACCCGGTGACCGCCGTCGGCGACCCCTGCCAGGCGATCTACGGCTGGCGCGGCGCGTCCGTCGCCAACCTCGACGACTTCCCGGAGCACTTCGCGCACGCCGACGGCCGCCTCGCCGCCCGCCAGTCGCTCAGCGAGAACCGCCGCAGCGGCGGCCGCCTCCTCGACCTCGCCAACAACCTCGCGGAACCCCTGCGCGCCATGCACGCGGGCGTGGAGGCCCTCCGCCCGGCCCCCGGCGCCGAGCGCGACGGCATGGTCCGCTGCGCGCTGCTGCCCACCCACACCGAGGAGATCGACTGGCTCGCCGACTCCATCGCCCACCTCGTGCGGACCGGGAAGGCGCCCGGCGAGATCGCCGTCCTGTGCCGCACCGCCACCGACTTCGCCGAGATCCAGGGCGCCCTCGTAGCCCGCGACATCCCGGTCGAGGTGGTCGGCCTCTCCGGGCTGCTGCACCTCCCCGAGGTCGCCGACCTCGTCGCCGTCTGCGAGGTCCTCCAGGACCCCGGCGCCAACGCCTCCCTGGTCCGGCTGCTGACCGGCCCGCGCTGGCGCATCGGCCCCCGCGACCTCGCCCTCCTGGGCCGACGTGCCCGGCTCCTCGTGTCCCACACGCGCGTGGGGGCCGACGAGGACCCCGACCGCCGACTCGCCGAGGCCGTCGAGGGGGTCGACCCCTCCGAGGTGATATCGCTCGCCGACGCCCTCGACACGTTCCTGGAGACACCCCTCTACGGCGCCGACCGCACCGGGGACGACGACGGGCTGCCCTTCTCGCCGGACGCGCGCGTGCGCTTCGCCCACCTCGCCACCGAACTGCGCGACCTGCGCCGCTCCCTGTCCGACCCCCTGATGGATGTTCTGCACCGCGTCCTCGCCGTCACCGGCCTGGAGGTCGAACTGGCGGCGTCCCCGCGCGCGTTGGCCGCCCGCCGCCGCGAGACCCTGTCGAACTTCCTGGACGTCGCCGCCTCCTTCGCCGCGGGCGACGGTGAGGCGACCTTGCTCGCCTTCCTGGGCTTTCTGCGCACCGCCGCCCAGTACGAGAAGGGCCTCGACAACGCCCTGCCCGGCGGCGAGAACACCGTCAAGGTGCTCACCGCACACAAGTCCAAGGGCCTGGAGTGGGACGTGGTGGCCGTCCCCGGCCTGGTCACCGGGACCTTCCCCAGCAGCCAGGGCCGTGAGAAGTGGACCGCCCAGGGCAAGGTCCTCCCGCACGCGCTGCGCGGCGACACCGCCACCCTGCCCGACGTCGCGTCCTGGGACTCCAGAGGCCTGAAGGCCTTCCAGGAGGCCATGAAGGATCACCAGCACACTGAGGAACTCCGCCTCGGCTACGTCACGTTCACCCGCCCCCGCTCCCTGTTGCTCGGCTCCGGCCACTGGTGGGGTCCCACCCAGAAGAAGCCCCGCGGCCCCTCCGACTTCCTCCAGGCCCTGTACGACCACTGCACGGCCGGACACGGCGAGATCGAGGCCTGGGCGGACGAACCCGAGGAGGGCGAGGAGAACCCCGCCCTGCACACGGCCACCGCCGACCAGGCCTGGCCGCTGCCCCTGGACGACGTGGCGATGGCCCACCGCCACAAGGCGGCCAAGCTGGTCATGAACCACTTGGAGTACCTCGCCTCCCACGACGAGGGCCACCCCGCGGCCACGCACGACCCGAACGCCCACGACGACCCGGACTGGCCCCCACCACCGGAGGACGACGAACCGCCGTACGACGAGCCCCCCTTCGGGGAGCCTCCCTACGAGGAAACGCTCCCCGAAGCCGAAGGCCGAGGCGAACGCGACGACAGCCTCCCGGAGGACGACCCCGCCGACTGGGACGCCTGGACCACGGACCGTCCGACCGTCCCGCACCAGGCGACGGCCCCGCACACCGCCGAACACTCCAGTCCGCCAGGGGGCGCACGCCCACACCCCGCGGATCCGCCCGGCGCACCCCTCACCCCCGAGGAAGCCCGCGCCATCGACTCCTGGGACCGCGACCTCGACGCCCTCACCGGCGAACTCCTGCGCGCCCGCCGAGGCGTCACCGACGTCCCCCTGCCGGCCTCCCTCACGGCCACCCAGCTGATGCTCCTGGCTGCCGACCCGGACGCCCTCGCGCAGGAGCTCGCCCGCCCGCTGCCGCGCCCGCCGCAACCCGCCGCACGCCGGGGCACCCGCTTCCACGCCTGGGTGGAATCACGCTTCGAAGAGCTGACCCTGCCCATGCTGGAGCCGGACGAACTGCCCGGCAGCGAGGCCGAGATCGCCGACGAACGCGACCTGGAAGCCCTCAAGGAAGCCTTCGAACGCACCGAGTACGCCCGGCGCACGCCCTACCGCGTCGAGACCCCCTTCCAGCTCGCGATCGCCGGCCGCGTCGTACGGGGCCGTATCGACGCCGTCTACAGACAGGGCGACGGCGACGGGGCGACGTACGAGATCCTCGACTGGAAGACCAGCCGCACCCGTACCGCCGACCCGCTCCAGCTCGCGATCTACCGGCTGGCCTGGGCCGAGCGGCAGGGCGTGCCCCTGGAGGCGGTCACGGCCGCGTTCCTGTACGTGCGTGGCGGCGAGGTCGTACGGCCGGAGAACCTCCCGGACCGGGCCGCGCTGGAGCGGCTGCTGCTGGAGGAGCCGGGCGCGCAAGCAAACTGTGAGGAACCGCCCACCGAGGATGTCAGTGCGGGCCGATAGGCTCGTGACCATGAGCCACACCGTTGACAGTGCCGTCAGCGCGGTCCGCACGTACATCGAGCAGCACCGCGCAGTCTTCCTCGACGACCTCGCCGAGTGGCTGCGCATCCCGTCCGTGTCGGCGCAGCCCGACCACGCGCCCGACGTCCGGCGCAGCGCGGACTGGCTCGCCGCCACCCTCCGGGAGACCGGCTTCCCCACCGCCGAGGTCTGGCCGACCCCGGGCGCCCCCGCCGTCTTCGCCGAGTGGCCCTCCGACGACCTCGATGCACCCACGGTCCTCGTCTACGGCCATCACGACGTCCAGCCCGCCGCCCGCGAGGACGGCTGGCACAGCGAGCCCTTCGAGCCCGTCATCCGCGAGAACCGCCTCTACGCGCGCGGGGCGGCCGACGACAAGGGCCAGGTGTTCTTCCACACACTCGGCGTCCGCGCCCACCTCGCCGCCACCGGCCGCACCGCCCCGGCCGTGCACCTGAAGCTGCTCGTCGAGGGCGAGGAGGAGTCCGGCTCCCCGCACTTCAGGGCGCTCGTCGAGGAGCACGCCGACCGGCTCGCTGCCGACGCCGTGATCGTCTCCGACACCGGCATGTGGTCCGAGGACACCCCCACGGTGTGCACCGGTATGCGTGGCCTCGCGGAGTGCGAGATCCGGCTGTTGGGCCCCGACCAGGACATCCACTCCGGCTCGTTCGGCGGCGCCGTGCCCAACCCGGCGACCGCCGCCGCCTGCCTCGTCGCCGCGCTGCACGACGAGCACGCACGCGTGGCGGTCCCCGGCTTCTACGACGGCATCATCGAACTCACCGACCAGGAGCGCGAGCTCTTCGCCGAGCTGCCCTTCGACGAGAAGGAGTGGCTGCGCACCGCCAAGTCGCACGCCACCCACGGTGAGGCCGGACACACCACCCTGGAGCGCGTCTGGGCCCGCCCCACCGCCGAGGTCAACGGCATCGGCGGTGGCTACCAGGGCCCCGGCAGCAAGACGATCATCCCGTCCTCGGCCATGGTGAAGCTGTCGTTCAGGCTGGTCGCAGGCCAGGACCCCGACCACATCGAGAAGGTCGTCCGAGCCTGGGCCGACCGGCAGGTGCCCGCCGGAATCCGCCAGGAGATCACCTTCAGCGCGGCCACGCGCCCGTGCCTGACACCCCTGGACCACCCGGCCCTGCAGTCCGTCGTCCGCGCGATGGGCCAAGCCTTCGAGAAACCGGTCCTCTTCACCCGCGAGGGTGGCTCCGGACCGGCCGCAGACCTCCAGGAAGTCCTCGGAGCACCCGTGCTCTTCCTGGGCATCTCCGTCCCCTCCGACGGCTGGCACGCCCCGAACGAGAAGGTGGAGCTCGACCTCCTCCTGAAGGGCGTCGAAACCACCGCCCACCTGTGGGGAGACCTCGCCGACACCTGGCGCCGAGCGCCCTGACGAACCCGCGC
Organism: Streptomyces sp. NBC_00986; assembly: GCF_045162565.1. Classification (NCBI taxonomy): domain Bacteria; kingdom Bacillati; phylum Actinomycetota; class Actinomycetes; order Kitasatosporales; family Streptomycetaceae; genus Streptomyces; species Streptomyces sp. NBC_00986. The sequence goes on along the minus strand of NZ_CP108733.1, from coordinate 4,454,951 downwards.
GACCGGAACGGCCACGCGCGCGAGGCACACTGGAAGAACCGCCCCGCACACCCCGTCCCCGCCGGACCCGGTCGCCCCTTGCCGTACGTCCCGCTGAACCGCCCGCCGAAACAATCCGCATTGCCGGGGGAGTTGGAAGCACCCGTGACCACCTGGACCGACCACACAGCCGACCGACCCATCTCGCTCACCGCCCCGAGCGGCATCGACCGAGCCGCCCACCACCGGCTCGACGAGGCCTGGCTCGCCGCGGCGTGGAGCCACCCCACCACCCGCTGCTTCGTGGTCTCCGGCGGCCAGGTTCTCATCGACGAGACACCCGACGGCAAGACCGAACTCGTCATGACCCCGTCCTTCGAGGCCCCCCTCACCGAGGCGCACCGCTACTTCCTGGGCACCGACGACGACGGCGTCAGCTACTTCGCCCTCCAGAAGGACGCCCTGCCCGGCCGTATCGACCAGTCGGCGCGACCCGCGGGTCTGCGCGAGGCGGGTCTGCTGCTGTCGCCCCGGGACGTGGGCCTCATGGTGCACGCGGTCGCCCTGGAGAACTGGCAGCGCCTGCACCGCTTCTGCTCCCGCTGCGGCGAGCGCACGGTGATCGCCGCGGCCGGCCACATCCGCCGCTGCCCGGCCTGCGGCGCCGAGCACTATCCGCGCACCGACCCCGCCGTGATCATGGCCGTCACCGACGAGGAGGACCGCATCCTGCTCGGCCGCCAGGTCCACTGGCCCGAGGGCCGCTTCTCGACGCTCGCCGGCTTCGTGGAGCCCGGCGAGTCCATCGAGCAGTCGGTGCGCCGCGAGGTCTTCGAGGAGGCCGGCATCACCGTCGGCCACGTCGAGTACGTCGCCAGCCAGCCCTGGCCCTTCCCGTCCAGCCTCATGCTCGGCTTCATGGCCCGTGCCACCTCGACCGACATCAACGTCGACGGCGACGAGATCCACGAAGCCCGCTGGTTCTCCCGCGAGGAACTACGCGCGGCCTTCGAGTCCGAAGAGGTACTGCCCCCGTACGGCATCTCGATCGCGGCCCGCCTGATCGAGCTCTGGTACGGCAAGCCGCTGCCGACGCGGACCTTCGTCTGAGGCGACCCGGGGCGCGGATGGCAGGGCGCGGATGAGTGGGGCACGGGTTGCCGACCCGTACTGGAACCACAACGTCCACTACCACCCCGTGGTGGTGGACGCCGTGCCCGACAGCTGCCGTGCCGCTCTGGACGTCGGCTGTGGAGACGGCCTGCTCGCCCGCAAGCTGGCGAGCAGAGCCGGGTTCGTGACAGGCGTCGACCGCTCGCCGCAGATGATCCGGCTCGCCCGCGCGCGGACGTACCGCCGGAAAACGTCACCTTCGTAGAGGCCGACTACCTCGACGGCACCGCACTCGACGAAGGCACGTACGACTACGTCAGCGCGGTCGCCGTCGTCCACCACACGGAGTTCGAGGACGCCGTGGCGCGGCTGGTGAGCCTGCTGGCCCCCGGCGGCCGACTGGTGATCGTCGGCCTGGCGTACAACCGCACATTCCTGGATTGGGCGATCAGCGGCTGCGGTCTGCCCGTGAGCCGGTTCCTGGCACGACGGAACGGCGGGAAACTCGGCCCCGTCGGCATGCCGATCGAGGACTCGGCCATGTGCTGGGGAGAGGTACGCGAGGCCGTCCGGAGCCTACTGCCCGGGGCCCGGTTCCGGCGTCGGCTGCTGTGGCGCTACGTCGCCGTATGGGACAAGCCGGTCGCGTGAGGACGACGACAACTTGAGGACGACGGCAAAGAGGGCGGCCCCTGGCATCAGGGGCCGCCCTCTTCGGAGCTGCGTGCGCCGACCGTCGTTCAGGCGCCGAGGGCCTGCTTCACCTGGGCGAGGCTCGGGTTCGTCATGACGACCTCGGAGCCGCCCTGGGAGGGAATTACCAGAACGGTAGGCACCGTCTGGTTTCCGCCATTCGCCTTCTCGACGAACGCCGCAGAAGCCGGGTCCTGCTCGATGTTGATCTCGTTGTACGCGATTCCCTCACGGTCCATCTGGCTCTTCAGCCGACGGCAGTAACCGCACCACGTGGTGCTGTACATCGTCACAGTGCCCGACATTCTCTCGCGCTCCTCAACAGCTCGGGGGATACGACCTCGCAGTCGTGGAAACGTACGCGACACGGCGGCCATTCCCGCCGGGGGCGTCCCGCGGCACGTGACGCCTGCCGCATTAGTACGACTGCGGGGGCCTCCCTGTGGACAACCGACTCACCTGTCTCCGGCGACCTGGCAGCATGGCCGTGTGACAGCAGCAACGCACTCCTCCCTCTTCCCGCAGGTACCGGACTCGGCCGACGCGGTGCTCGAAGGGCTCGACCCCGAGCAACGCGAGGTGGCGACCGCCCTGCGCGGTCCGGTGTGCGTGCTGGCAGGCGCCGGCACGGGCAAGACACGGGCGATCACCCACCGGATCGCCTACGGAGTGCGCGCCGGGGTCCTGCAGTCCTCCAGCGTGCTGGCCGTCACCTTCACCAACCGCGCCGCCGGCGAGATGCGCGGCCGGCTGCGCCAGCTCGGCGCCACCGGAGTCCAGGCACGCACGTTCCACTCGGCTGCGCTGCGCCAGCTCCAGTACTTCTGGCCGAAAGCGATCGGCGGCAGCATGCCCCGGCTCGTCGACCGCAAGATCCAGCTCGTCGCCGACGCGGCCGCCGCCTGCCGCATCCGCCTCGACCGCGGCGAACTGCGGGACGTCACCGCCGAGATCGAGTGGTCCAAGGTCACCCAGACCGTCCCCTCCGACTACGCGGCCGCGGCGGCCAAAGCGGGCCGCGACGTTCCCCGCGCCCCCGCCGAGATCGCCCAGCTGTACGCCACCTACGAGGACGTCAAGCGCGACCGCGCGGTCATCGACTTCGAGGACGTCCTGCTGCTCACCGTCGCCGTCCTCCAGGACCGGCACGACATCGCCGAACAGGTCCGCTCGCAGTACCAGCACTTCGTGGTCGACGAGTACCAGGACGTCAGCCCGCTCCAGCAGCGCCTCCTGGAGCTGTGGCTGGGCGACCGCGACAACCTGTGCGTCGTCGGCGACGCCAGCCAGACGATCTACTCCTTCACCGGGGCGACGCCGGACCACCTGCTCGACTTCCGCACCCGCCACCCCGGCGCCACCGTCGTCAAGCTGGTCCGCGACTACCGCTCCACACCGCAGGTCGTCCACCTCGCCAACGGACTGCTCTCCCAGGCCCGCGGCCGTGCCGCCGACCACCGGCTGGAGCTGATCTCCCAGCGCACTGCGGGCCCCGAGCCCGTCTACGCCGAGTACACCGACGAGCCCGCCGAGGCCGAGGGCGCCGCCCGCCGCATCCGCGACCTCATGGACGCGGGCGTCCCGGCGAGCGAGATCGCGATCCTGGTCCGCACGAACTCCCAGTCCGAGACCTACGAACAGGCCCTCGCCGACGCCGGAGTGCCCTACCAACTGCGGGGCGCCGAGCGGTTCTTCGATCGCCCCGAGGTCCGCAAGGCCGGCATCGCCCTGCGCGGCGCGGCCCGTTTCGGCGGCAACGACTCCCTCCTGGACGACGTCATCGACCTGCCCTCCCAGGTCCGTGCCGTCCTCTCCGGCGAGGGCTGGACCACCGAGCCCCCGGCCGGCTCCGGCGCCGTCAGAGAGCGCTGGGAGTCGCTGGCGGCCCTGGTCAACCTCGCCCAGGACTTCGCCGCGGCGAAACCCGGGGCCACCCTCGCCGACCTGGTCGCCGAACTCGACGAGCGGGCCAACGCCCAGCACGCCCCGACCGTCCAGGGCGTCACCCTCGCCTCCCTGCACTCGGCCAAGGGCCTGGAGTGGGACGTCGTCTTCCTGGTCGGCGTAGCCGAGGGCATGATGCCCATCACGTACGCGAAGACCGACGAACAGATCGAGGAGGAGCGCCGCCTCCTCTACGTCGGCGTCACCCGTGCCAGAGAGCGGCTCCACGTCTCCTGGGCCCTCTCCCGCTCACCCGGCGGCCGCCCCAACCGCCGCCCCAGCCGCTTCCTGGACGGCCTGCGCCCCGGCTCGACCGGCGGCGCGGCCAGACCCGGCACGGTCGCCCCCGGAGGCATCGAGCGCGGCTTCACGGGCAGCGGCCCCAAAGCCGTCCCGCGGCGGCCCCAGCGCACCGTGGCCCGCTGCCGGGTCTGCGGCCGCACCCTCACCGAGGCCGGCGAGATGAAGCTGATGCGCTGCGAGGACTGCCCCTCGGACATGGACGAGGGCCTCTACGAGCGGTTGCGCGAGTGGCGGGAGGTCCAGGCGCAGCGCAGCGGTCAGCCCGCCTTCTGCGTCTTCACCGACAAGACGCTGATGGCCATCGCGGAGACCGTCCCCGACGACGACGGCGAACTCGCGCGGATCCCCGGCGTCGGCGTCCGCAAGCTCAACCGCTACGGAGCCGACGTCCTGGCCATCTGCGGCGGTCAGGAGCCTGCGGAGGGTGTCGCGGAGGACTGATTCAAACTCGTCGAGAAAATAGTTTGCGCATGCCCCAGCAATCCCCATAGGTTCTTAGACACGGGAACAGGGGGCCTTCTCGAAGGCCCTGATTCCGTGCTGTACTTGCCTAACCGAAGGACCGGTCTCACCCCCGGTCCCCCGAGACGCCGAGAGGAGGCGATTCCAGTGATCAGCATCAACACCCGCTCCAGCAGCACCGTGAAAATGACCGATCCCTCGGTCGTCTCCCTGTGCATCCTCGGCGTTTCGAACCTGGGCACCGGTCTGTCCGGCATTTCTGCCGCCCGTCCGGCGTCCGCCCTGTCTCTCGCGGTCCTTCCCGTCCGTGAGCGCAATGAGCGACCGACCAAGGCACTGGAAGCAGTAGGGGCACAGGCGCAGGCCTATGCCTTTGCACCCGGTGCCGGAAGCCGGAAGCAGACGACGCAGCACCACCAGATGTGGGCCTTCCGTGGGCCAGAACCCTGGAGTGATCCAGCCTGATCGATCAGGCCGGCGCCTTCAGGGCCGCGGAACCCCATCCGGGATCCGCGGCCCTTCTGTTTTCCCCGAACGGGGACGACGGAGCGAAGGGGCCTCGGGACAAGAAAAGAACCCGGTACCAAGCCGACAACCGGCCCAACAGGGCCGGACCGACCAGACGAGGAAGAACAACCGTGCAACTCGAAGCGCACGCCCCGTCCGTACCGCCTTCCGAAACGATCCCCCCGCCCGGCCTCACGGAGGACTCCACCTTGACTCCGCTCACTACGCTCACCGCGCTCGACGACGCCATCGAGAACCTGGGCGTGCCCGTCCCCTGCCGTTCCTACGACCCGGAGGTCTTCTTCGCCGAGTCGCCGGCAGATGTCGAGTACGCCAAGTCCCTCTGCCGCACCTGCCCGCTGATCGAGGCCTGCCTCGCCGGCGCCAAGGAGCGGCGTGAGCCCTGGGGCGTCTGGGGTGGCGAGCTCTTCGTCCAGGGTGTCGTCGTGGCCCGCAAGCGGCCGCGTGGCCGTCCGCGCAAGAACCCGGTCACGGCATGAACATCTTCGGAACGATCGACCGCCCCCTCACGCACGACCCCAAGAAGCAGGCCCCGATGAAGCCGTCCACTCCCAGCGAGCCCGCGGGCTCCGCGATCCCAGACTTCACCACCCCGGGTGCGACCGAGTCGCGCCAGAACAGGACCCGAGAGATGCAACTCATCCCAGAAGCCCTGGCTCGTGCGCATATGCACGACCGCCTGCACGAGGCCGAGAGGGAACGCCGGGCCGTGCGCCTGGTGACCGCCCGCCGGATGCAGCGCCGGGCCGAGCGCGCCTCGATGCGCGCCCGCCGTGCGCTCGCCATGGCCGTCATGCAGTAACCGATCCCACCTGAAGCGGTGGCCTCCCGGCCTCGGGAGGTGAAAGCTCCCTCGCGGGGCCGGTCCGTCCGAACGGACCGGCCCCGCGGTGCGTTCCGGCCGCCGATCCCTGGCCGCGGAGATATCGTCGCCGCGTGACGAGTCTTCCCGGAGGCAGTGACACCAGCGCCTCCACCACGGAACCGCGGTCCCTCGTGTGCGCCCGCTGCGGCACCCGGTCCGAAGGCCCACAGCCCACCTGGACCTGCTCCGTGGAGAACGGGACCCGGCACTACTTCTGCGACACCTGCGCCAGGGAGAACCTCAGGGCGATCGAGGGACGGCTGGACTCGGCCTGGTGGTAGGCCGCACCCGCACCACCAGCTACCCGACTCGCGCCGTCGGCGGCCCGGCTCACTTCACCCACGGCTCGGCTCACGCCTCCGCCGCGGGGTCCTCCTCGTCCAGAAACTCGTCGTACGCGTCCGGATCCTCCGGTACGAACCCCGGCAGCCACTCCTCCAGCTCGTCGCGCAGCCGCACCGTCGCGCCCAACTGGCACAGCACGCCGATTGTGCTCAATGTCACCCGGTGTATCAGGAGATACGCCGGAGGCAGGTTGAGCTGCTTGCCCAACTGGTGGGCGGGGGAGCGGGGGTCGGCGATACGGGCCGCCTGGCTGCGCATCCAGCCGCGGCTGAAGGTGAACGCGTCGACCTGGGCCGGCTCGATGATCGGCACGAGGTAGTCGAGGACGGCGTCGGGGTCCAGCTCTATCGACTCCTTGACGAAGCCCTCCGTGCGCAGCAACTCGTAGACCCCCTCGGCGTCGCCGTCGAGCGTCATGCGCAGGGAGTCGCCGATGGGCGTCGGCAGACCGCCGGGGAGGCGGTCGACCGTGCCGAAGTCCAGGACGCCAAGACGCCAGTCGCCCTTGCCGTCCGGATCGGCGGGCAGCAGACGGAAGTTGCCCGGATGCGGATCCGCGTGGAGGAGACCCGTGCGGGCCGGGCCGGAGAAGAGGAAGCGGGCCAGGAGCTGGCCTGCCCGGTCACGCTGCTCCTGGGTGCCGTCGGCGATCACCTCCGACAGCGGGATCCCGTCGATCCACTCCGTGACCAGGACCTGGTCGCACTGGTGGACCACGGCGGGCACCACGACGTCCGGGTCGCCCTCGAACTCCTCCGCGTGCGCCTGCTGGGCCTGCGCCTCCAGGCCGTAGTCCAGCTCCTCGGAGACCCGGTCGCGGAGCTCGGCGATGAGGGGCTTGATGTCCATCCCGGGGATGAGTGGGCCCAACAGGCGGGCGAATCGGCTCAGTTGGGTCAGGTCGGACAGGAGGGCCTCGCCGGCGCCCGGGTACTGCACCTTGACCGCGACCTCGCGGCCGTCGTGCCACACCGCCCGGTGCACCTGGCCGATCGACGCCGCCGCCGCGGGCTTGTCCTCGAACTCCAGGAACAGCTCCCGCCAGTCCTCGCCGAGCCGCTCCGCCAGCACACCGTGCACGGTGCGCGTCGGCATCGGCGGCGCCGCCTCCTGGAGCTTGGTCAGCGCGGCACGGTAGGGGCCGGCGACCTCCTCGGGCAGCGCCGACTCGAAGACGGACAGCGCCTGCCCGAACTTCATCGCACCGCCCTTGAGCTCGCCGAGCACCTTGAACAGCTGCTCCGCCGTGCGCTGTTGCAGCTCGCGGCCGACGATCTCCGCGGACTCGCCCACGATCCGTTTCCCGAGCCCCCACGTCGCTCTCCCGGCGAAGCCGAGCGGGAGCGCGGCGAGCTTGGCGGTGCGGGTGACCGCCTTGCGGGGAAGATCAGACATGCGCCCTCCAAGTCCCGGCCGGCCGGGCCGAGTCTGCCTTACGGCGCACATCCCTCGACGGCCGGTCCCCTCCCATTGTCGCGTGTCGATCCTCGTCCGTAGAGGTGTGTCCCTCCTTACCTTTCTTCGCACCCTTCTCCGCGGCTCCGCACGGGCAGGAGGAATGCGCCCAGACCGGTCGCGCGTGCCAGTGCAGACCGGGCAGCGAGACCTCCCACCGGGCGCCCGCGCTCGACGGAGACCGCCCGTCCAGGAAGGCCAGCGCGTGCGCGGCCGCGAGCCCGGCGACGGCCGTGGCCAGCGTCAGATCGCACGGCCGTACCCGCGGCTGTTTGCCGGAGCGCCACTGCGCGACCAGTCGCGGCCAGGTCGGGTCCCGGTCGGTGCGCGCATGGTGCAGGCAGCCCGCGCAGGACGTCTCGCCGGGCAGGACCAGCGGACCCACGACACCGGTGCCCTCCACCACACCGGCGTACAGATGAGGGGTCCCCGAGACGATCAGGCCGGTGGCGGCGGCCGGGTCGGGCGCATACACGGCGACGTCGTCGCGCGGGGCGAGGATCACCAGGGAGAAACCCGGGTCGCTCTCCTCTGCCGTGGACCGCGAGGTCCGGCGGGGCGGGCGGTCCGGTGCGGCCCGACGTACCGCGCGGCGCGCCGCCTCGTCCCGGCGCTCGCCGACCGCCTCCGCGGGCAGCCCGCCCGGAGCGACGTCCCAGGGCTCGGTGTGACCGCCGTCGCGCACGTCGACCTCGCCGACGCCCGCGCCCGACAACAGCGCGGCCAGCACCGCGCCCACCCGGCCCGCGCCTCTCACCTGTACCCGCAGTTCGCGACGCGCCGCCAGACGGCCCATCGACTCGCCCGGCTCGCCGGTCATCAGGGAGAGCGACGCGAGGTCCGGGCGCAGCCGGTCTAGGACGTCCTTCTTCGCACGGAGCGCGTCGGCCGCAGGCCCGCCGCCCCTCGCGTCGTCGAGCAGTCCCGCGTGCGTGAGCCTCTCCACCAGCTGGTCCACCTGGCCCTCGGGCAGATCTCTCCGGTGGCCCTCCTCGCGCAGGAGGGGCAGTCCGCGCGTGCCGTTGAGCAGGTCCAGGAAACCGCCCGTCGCCGTGTCCATCGGGCCCAACGTCAGGGCGTGCGCCGGTGTCATCCCGAACTGCACGGTGTGGAGATCGCGCCAGCCGCGCCGCAGCGCGGGCTTCACCATCGGATGCATGACAGGCCCCCGTAGCCCTAGGAAGTACGTCCCGTGTGCCGGCGGAACCGGTCGGTGTTCCGCCTGCGATGCCAGCCTGCCCGGCCCGGGCGTCGGGTGCAGAAAGTTGTCCACAGGCTGTGGGATTCGTCGTACAAATCAAACGCTTGGTGGCGGATCGATACCGAAACCGCCCCGGAGTCGGGACTTCCCGCGTGTGCAGAGGGTAACGTCGTGGCGTGCCCGCCGACCCACTGCACAGCGCCGGAAAACCACAGCGCAGTACGACGAGCCAGCCGCCAAGCGGCTCGGGGGCGAGCGCGATCGAGGTCCGCAGGAGTGCGCGTCGGCGCAGAACGGTCTCCGCGTACCGCGAGGGCGATCGCACCGTCGTGCTCATCCCCGCCCGCATGTCCGAGGCGGAGGAGAAGCGCTGGGTCACCGTCATGCTCGACAAGCTGGCCGCCCAGGAAAGCAAACGCGTGCTGGGCGACGCCGAGCTGTCCGAGCGCGCCGAGCGACTGTCGGCCCAGTACTTCGACGGCCGCGCCCGGCCGACCTCCGTGCGCTGGGTGACCAACCAGAACACGCGCTGGGGCTCCTGCACGCCATCCGAGGGCAGTATTCGCCTCTCCCACCGGCTGCAGGGCATGCCCGAGTACGTCGTCGACTACGTGCTGCTGCACGAGCTGGCGCATCTCCTGGTGCCCGGACACGGGCCGCGGTTCTGGCGGCTCCTGGAGGCGTATCCGCGGACCGAGCGGGCCAAGGGCTACCTCGAAGGCGTGGTCGCGGCCGAGCGGCTGCCCCATCCGCCGGGCGCCCGCGACGAGTGAGGCCCTCTTGTGGGGGATTGTGTACCGGGTCTGTACCGACTTCCTCCGGTGTCAGTGATTGCCGTTAGCCTGGCGCGACTCACTTGCATCGGGATGGGGGACGGTCGTTACGCATGGCCAGGGAATTCCAACGCGGCCACAAGGCCAAGATCAGTGACCTCACCGCGGGCACGGATCTGTACGTAGGTGTGCAGATCACCGGCCCCGGACTGACGTTCGACATCAGCTGCTTCGGCCTCGACGCCGAGGAGCGGCTCTCGGACGACCGGTACTTCGTGTTCTTCAACCAGCCGAAGTCCCCCGAGGAGTCCATCCAGCTCCTGGGTGCCCAGGCGGGCGACTCGGAGTCCTTCCGGGTCACGCTCGACAAGATCCCGCCGCAGATCCACAAGCTGGCGTTCACGGCGACGCTCGACGGCGCCGGGCAGATGTCGCAGATCGCCCCCGGGTACGTCCGTATCGTCGCGGGTGGCGAGGAGGTGGCCCGCTATTCGTTCAGCGGTTCGGAGTTCACCACCGAGCGGGCCGTGATGCTGGGCGACTTCTACCTGAAGGACGTCTGGCGGTTCGCGGCCGTCGGCCAGGGCTTCGACGGCGGCCTCGAAGCGCTGCTGAAGAACTTCGGCGGCGAGGTCGCCGAGGAGGAGACCCCCGAGCCGCAGCAGGCGCAGCCCGCGCCGCCGCAGTCCGGTGCCGCCCCCGGCTTCGCCCCGCCAGCGTTCGGCGCCCCCGCGGCTCCGGCACCCGCCCCGGCCCCCCAGCCCGTCGCGCAGGGGTACACACCCCCGCCGGCGCCCGCGCCCTCCGTGCATGCCGCGCCGACCATCATCGCGCCCATGACCCCGCCCGGGGCGGGCACCGTGCCGCCCCCGGGTCCCGTGCCCGCGCCCTACGGTCAGCCGCAGGCGCCGTACGGACAGCAGGCCCCCGGCCAGACCCCGCCTCCGCCGCCCGGCTACGCGCAGCCCCAGGCCCCGCACGCGCCGGGTCCGCCGCCCGGGTACGGTCAGCCGACTCCGCCCCCCGGCTACGGCCAGCCGCCCGCGCCTCCCGGCTACGGGCAGCAACAGCCTCCCTTCGGGCAGGTCCCGGGCCAGGCCGCCGGCTACGGAGTGCCCCAGGGCTCTCCCCAGGGCGCCGGTGTGTCGGCCGCGCTGGAGAAGTTCAAGGAGACGCCCACCGGGCAGCGCTGGACGCAGCAGAACAAGAAGCTCATCCGCGTCGACCTCGGCATCGGCGGCCAGCCCGTGCTGGCCCGTCAGGGCAGCATGGTGCTCTACCAGGGCAAGGTCGACTTCGGCTACAAGGGCGCCGGATTCGCCGGACGGATCGTGGGCAACGCGACCGGCCAGGAGATGCAGCTGATGCGCTGCACGGGCCAGGGCCAGGTGTTCCTCGCCGAGAACTCGACCAACCTGCACCCCGTCGAGCTCCAGGGGGACGCGATCTGCGTCTCCGCCGAGAACGTCCTCGCCTTCGACGAGAGCCTCCAGCACGAGGTCAGACGCATCGAGGGACACGGCATCCCCGGGGGCGCGCTGTTCACGATGCAGTTCCAGGGGACCGGCACCGTTGTCGTGAAGACCCACGGCGAGCCCGTCGTCCTGCCGGTCACGCCGACCACGTTCGCCGACTGCAACGCGGTCGTCGCCTGGTCCGCGGCCGCCCAGGTGATCGTCTCCAGCCAGGTCCGGATGCGCCGCAACGCGTACCCCGGAGACACCGGGGAGAGCGTCAACCTGCAGTTCCGGGCCGCCCCCGGAAACTTCATCGTCGTCCAGCCGTACGAGGTCTGAGGGAGCCCGTCATGAACCAGCCGCTCGCGGGCTACGCCCCCGCACCCGTTTCCGCCCGCATGGAGAACCACGGCAACAACATGCTGAAGGTCGCCATGCAGACCGGAAGCGACCTCTTCGCGCGCGTGGGCTCGATGATCGCCTACGAAGGCTTCATCCAGTACGAGCCCAACCCGCCGGCCGTGCGCCAGATCGCGCGCGACTGGATGACCGGCGAGGGCGCGCCCCTGATGAAGTGCTCCGGGGACGGACTGCTCTACCTCGCCGACTACGGCGCCGACGTCGTCGTGATCAACCTCAACGGCGACGGGATCTCCGTCAACGCCACCAACCTGCTCGCCTTCGACGCCCACCTCACCTGGGGCGTGGAGCGGGTCAAGGGGCTGGCGAAGTTCGCAGGCCAGGGCCTGTGGAACACCAAGATCACCGGCCAGGGCTGGGTCGCGCTGACCTCCCGCGGCAAGCCGATCGTCGTCGACTGCGGCGGCGGCGAGGACGAGACGTACGTCGACCCGGACGCGCTCGTCGCCTGGTCCCCGAACCTCAAGGTGAAGGGCAAGCGCAGCTTCAAGGCGCAGTCGCTGATCGGGCGCGGCAGCGGCGAGGCCTACCAGATGGCCTTCTCCGGGACGGGCTTCGTCGTCGTCCAGCCCAGCGAGGACAGCACCGACCGTCTCCGGTTCCGGGGCTGAGGGGGGAACACGACACCATGCAGAGCCCGCTTTTCGCGTTCAACGACTCGCAGTCCCAGGACCGCTACAGCCTGCAGAACAAGCAGATGCTGCGCATCGTCCTGGAGGGCCACGACGACATCCTCGCCCGCAAGGGCACGATGGTCGCCTACCAGGGGCTCGTCGAGTTCGACGCCGAGTACCAGAACACCCAGCAGGCCTACGCGCGTGCGGCCACCGGCGAGGGCCTCAGCCTGATGCGCTGCCACGGGCAGGGCACGGTCTTCCTCGCCAACCTCGCCCAGCACATCCACGTAGTGGATGTGGAACAGGACGGCCTGACCGTCGACAGCAGCTACGTCCTCGCGATGGACTCCTCGCTGCACCACGAGGTCATCGCCGTGGACAGCCAGTACGGCATCTCCGGCTCCGGGAAGTACCAGCTCAACATCACCGGCCGCGGCAAGGTCGCCCTTATGACCTCGGGCGCGCCCCTGATGATGCAGGTCACGCCCGACAAGTACGTCAACTGCGACGCCGACGCCATCGTCGCCTGGTCCACCGGCCTGCGCGTTCAGATGCAGGCCCAGACGCACTCCTCCGGGGTGTGGCGGCGCCGCGGCAACACCGGTGAGGGCTGGGAGCTGAGCTTCATGGGCAGCGGTTACGCGCTCGTCCAGCCCAGCGAACTGCTCCCGCCGCAGAACGCCGCGATCGGCCAGGGCCTCGCCGCCCAGTTCGGCATGGGCCAGCAGGGCGTGCACGCCCAGAACCAGGGCAACGCCTGGAGCTGACCGTCCGGAAAACCAACGTAAGGGGCGCCCGCAGTCGCGGGCGCCCCTTACACGTTCAACGCTTCCCCCACCCCGCTCAGAGCCTGGCGCGCGTCGCCTCCAGCAGCCGTAGGACCGACTCGTCCGCTACGGCAGCCACCTCGTCGTAGGGGAACCAGCGCAGGTCGAGGGACTCGTCGCTGATCTCCTGGACGGCGCCCGGAGCTGCCACGGCCGCGTACTGGACGTCGTAGTGGAAGTGGCACGGTGCCGGGATGCGATGGAGGTCGAGGCGGACCGGGCCGCCTGGCAGCAGTGTCAGTCCGGTGATGCCCGACTCCTCCGTGGCCTCGCGCAGGGCCGCCGCCTCCAGGGAGGTGTCCTCCGGCTCGCAGTGGCCGCCCATCTGGAGCCACATCCGCAGCTTCTTGTGCAGGGTGAGCAGCACGCGACCCTGCTCGGGGTCGATCACCAGGGCGCTCGCCGTCACGTGCCCGGTGTGGCAGGACTTCCACATGCCGTCCGGGTGGGCGGCCAGGTGGTCCAGGTAGGCCTGGCGCAGGTCCGTCTGGTCCTCGTAGCTCTTCAGTACGAGGACCGCGTCGTCGTACAGGCTCACTCGGTGTCGTCGTCCTTGGAGTCCTCGTCCTTCGTCAGGTTCGGCTTCTCCGCGGTGCCGCTCGCCGCCTCGCCGAGCATCTTGTCCAGCTCGGAGAAGTCCAGCTGCTCGCGGTGCACGAAGCCGTCCGGGTCGTCCAGGTCCGAGGCCGTCGGCAGCATGTCCGGGTGGGCCCACAGACCGTCCCGGCCGTCGACACCGCGCGCGTCCGTGAGCGAGGCCCACAGGCGGGAGGCGTCACGCAGTCGGCGCGGGCGCAGTTCAAGGCCGATCAGCGTGGCGAACGTCTGCTCGGCGGGACCACCCGTCGCACGACGGCGCCGCAGGGTCTCGCGCAACGCGTCGGCGGACGTCAGACGCGGCTTCGCGGCCGCGTGGACCACCGCGTCGACCCAGCCCTCGACGAGCGCCAGAGCCGTCTCCAGACGGGCCAGGGCGGCCTTCTGCTCCGGTGTGTCCTCCGGCTGGAACATGCCCTGCTGGAGGGCGTCCTGCAACTGCTCCGGGTTCGCCGGGTCGAACTGGCCGACCACGTCCTCCAGCTTCGCGGTGTCGACCTTGATCCCGCGCGCGTACCCGTCGACCGCGCCGTACAGGTGCGAGCGCAGCCACGGCACGTGCGCGAACAGGCGCTGGTGGGCCGCCTCGCGCAGAGCGAGGTAGAGCCGCACCTCCTCCTGCGGGACGCCCAGGTCCTTGCCGAAGGCCTCGATGTTCAGCGGCAGCAGCGCGGCCTTGCCGACCGGGCCGAGCGGCAGACCGATGTCGGTCGAGCCGACGACCTCGCCCGCGAGGGTGCCCACGGCCTGCCCGATCTGCGTGCCGAACATGGCGCCGCCCATCGAGCGCATCATGCCGATCAGCGGGCCCGCCATGGCCTGCATCTCCTCCGGCAGGACGTCACCCATGGCCGCGCCGACGCGCTCGGCGACCGGGTCCACGAGCTCCTTCCAGGCCGGAAGGGTGGCCTCGACCCACTCCGCGCGGGACCACGCCACGGCGGTGCCCGCGCCGGACGGCAGCGACGTCGCGTCGTCCAGCCACAGGTCGGCCAGGCGCACCGCCTCCTCGACCGCGCTGCGGTCGGCGGGGCCGATGCTCGCGTCCTTGACGCCGTCCTGCGTGCCCTGGGAGACCGTCTGGCGGGCGATCTGCTTGGCCATGTCCCAGTTCACCGGGCCGCCCTCGTACGAGAGCATCTGGCCCAGCTGCTGGAACGCGGCGCCCAGGTCATTGGGGTTCAGCGAGCCGAACATGGCTGCGAGCGGATTGTCCGCGCCGGGGCCGCCAAAGCCCCCGGCACCTGGCAGGCCGCCAAAACCGAACGGGTTGGCCGGTCCCTGACCACCACCGCTCTCCTGGTCCTTCTTCTTGCCCTCGTCGCCGTCGTCCGGCTCCTCCGGCGGAAGGCCGAATCCGAATGGGGTGTCACTCACGGGATTCCTCGGCTGTTAAGGCCGCCGGTTCTCTCCGACGGCGCGACTGCCCTTCAACACCACCCAGCGTAGACACCGCGGGCCGATCGGGCCTCAGTGCTTCGCCGAGACCCGGCCTGCGGCAGGATGGATGCCACCTGGTCCGGACGCGTCACGCGCATCCGTACTGAAGACAACCGCTGGAGACGCCCGGTGAGTTCCCCAGATCCGCAGGTTCGCGCAGCGCGAAACCACTCAACCAGTCCCGCCGTGCGCGGGCCCGTCGTCGCGGTCACCGGCGCCGCGTCCGGGATCGGGGCGCTGCTGACCGAGCGGCTCGCCGCCTCCGAGGAGATCAAGCAGGTCATCGCCATCGACGAGCGGCGCGGCGAGTGCGCGGCGGCGCAGTGGCACATCCTCGACGTACGGGATCCGGCCATCGCGGAGAAGCTGCGCGGCGCGGACGTCGTCGTCCATCTGGCGCTCGACCTCGATCTGGAGACCGACCCGGCCGCCCGTTCGGCGTACAACGTGCGGGGGACGCAGACCGTGCTGACCGCGGCCGCGGCGGCCGGCGTCCACCGGGTCGTGCTGTGCACCTCGGCGATGGTCTACGGAGCGCTGCCCGACAACGAACTGCCGCTGTCGGAGGACGCCGAACTGCGCGCCACCGCCGAGGCCACCGGCGTCGGCGACCTGCTCGAGGTCGAGCGTCTCGCACGGCGCGCGCCCCGGGCGCATCCCGGGCTCAACGTGACCGTCGTCCGCCCCGGAGTGCTCGTCGGCGGCACCGACACCGCGCTGACCAGGTACTTCGAGTCACCCCGGCTGCTGGTGGTGGCCGGGTCGCGGCCCGCCTGGCAGTTCTGCCACGTCGAGGACCTGTGCAGCGCCCTGGAGTACGCCGTCCTGGAGAAGGTCGAGGGCGAGCTTGCAGTCGGGTGCGACGGATGGCTGGAGCAGGAGGAGGTCGAGGAGCTCAGCGGGATCCGCCGCATGGAGCTGCCCTCCGCGGTCGCGCTCGGCGCGGCGGCCCGGCTGCACCGCATCGGGCTCACCCCGTCCCCGGCCGGCGACCTCGCGTACACGATGTACCCCTGGGTGGTGAGCGGGAGCCGGCTGCACGACGCGGGCTGGCGGCCGCAGTGGACCAACGAGGAAGTGCTCGCGGAGCTGCTGGAGGAGGTCTCCGGGCGGCACACGGTCGTCGGGCGACGGCTCGGCCGCAAGGACGCGACGGCGGCGGGTGCCGCGGGCGCGACGGTCGCACTGCTGGGCGCGGCGGCGGTCGTACGACGGGCACGGAAGGCCCGGCGGCGGATCTGACCCGTTCCCCGGTCGGGAGTCACCCTCCTGTAGGAGGCTCCAAGTCCCCACACGCGTGTGCCTGGTGAAAGTGCTATTCCTCGCTGTCCGCGAGGTGCGGCACGATGGAGGCATGGCACCCACGATCGACCATCCCGGTGAGCAGGCCGCGCAGGATCCCATCAAGCTGATCGGGATCCGGGAGACGCCGCTCTCCGTGGACGAGGTCTTCCGGGCCGTGGGGGACGACGCGGCCGGTGGGATGGCCCTCTTCGTGGGGACCGTGCGCAACCACGACGGCGGGGCCGACGTCGACGAGCTGGGGTACTCGGCCCACCCCAGTGCCGAGGACGAGATGCGGCGCGTCGCCGAGAAGGTCGTCGCGGAGTATCCGGTACGGGCGCTCGCCGCCGTCCACCGTGTGGGGGATCTCGGCATCGGGGACCTCGCGGTCGTCGTCGGCGTGTCCTGTCCGCACCGGGGCGATGCCTTCGAGGCCTGCCGGAAGCTGATCGACGACCTCAAGCACGAGGTGCCCATCTGGAAGCACCAGAAGTTCTCCGACGGCACCGAGGAGTGGGTCGGCGCCTGTTGACGCACGATCACGCGCCTGTCGTCCGCCGCCCTCCGGTTGCGTAACCGCCCCCCGGGCACGAGCGTTGTCAGTGGGGCTGGCTAATCTGCTGATCAGTCAGTTGAGGTCACTCATCCGGGGTTGGGAGGTCGGCATGGCGGCACTCGCCTGGTTGTTGATTCCGCTGGCGGCTGCGATAGGTGCCGGCGTGTGGGGAAGTTGGGCCAACCGGACCCGCAGGATGCGCAGCGACGGCCCGGAACTGGACGGCTATGCCCGGTTCCGCGAGGCCATGGAGAAGTCCCACTCCGGCACATGATCGGAAGGCGGCCCTGACGGTGCGCTGACAGACGCGTCCCGTACTGTCGTGCCATGCCACGCCGCACCGCGACGATGCTCGCCTCCACCCTGATGCTGATCGCGCTCTTGTGCGCGGGAGTCCTCATCAACGTCCCGTACGCGGAGATGTCGCCGGGCCCGACGGTGAACACGCTCGGGGACCACGACGGCGAGCCGGTACTGCAGATCAACGGGCGCAAGACCTACCCGACGACCGGTCACCTGAACATGACGACGGTCCGCGTCACCAGCGCCGACTACAACATGAACCTCATCGAGGCCGTGTACGGCTGGCTCGCCCACGACGACAAGATCGTTCCGCACGACACGCTGTACCCCGACGGCAAGACGGAGCAGCAGTCGACCCAGGAGAACGCCGAGGAGTTCAGCCAGTCCCAGGAGAGCGCCAAGGTCGCCGCCCTGGACCAGCTGGGTGTCCCGGTGAAGTCCTGGGTGATCGTCTCGACGGTCGTCAAGGGCACCCCGGCCGAGGGCAAGCTGCACGCCGGTGACGTCATCAAGGCCGTCGACGGTACGGCGGTGAAGCAGCCCGACGACGTCGCGAAGCTGGTCACCAAGCACAAGCCCGGCGAGAACGTCGTGTTCACGATCGTGCCCGCCAAGGAGCAGGCCGCCGCCGTGAAGGCGAACAAGACGGCCACCGCGACGAAGAACATCACGATCACCACCGCGACCTCCGACGACACCGGCACGAAGCGCGCCATCGTCGGTATCTCCGCCGGAACCGATCACACGTTCCCGTTCACCATCGACATCAAGCTCGCCGACGTCGGCGGCCCCAGCGCCGGCCTGATGTTCGCGCTCGGCATCTACGACAAGCTCACCCCGGGCGACCTCACCGGCGGCAAGTTCGTCGCGGGCACCGGCACGATCGACGACGACGGCAAGGTCGGCCCGATCGGCGGCATCTCGATGAAGACGGTCGGCGCGCGCAGCAAGGGCGCCCAGTACTTCCTGACGCCCGCCGACAACTGTGCTGAAGCTGCCAAGGACACCCCCAGTGGCCTCAGGCTCGTCAAGGTCGACACCATCAAGGACGCGATCAGCGACCTCAAGCTGATCAACAGCGGCAAGACCGACGACCTCCCGAAGTGCAGCACCAAGAGCTGAACGACCCCCTTCTTAAGAAGACCTCGCCTACGACTCCGGGGGCGCCCTGACACAGAGGGCGCCCCCGGAGTCGTACCCGAGGAACCGCAGTCGTAGCGGACGGCGTCAGTCCTCGAAGGTCGCCGACAGGGCCTCCGCGAGGCCGGGGACCAGGGCGCCGCCCGTGAGGACCTCCGTGGGGGAGTCCTTCTCGCGCAGGCGCAGGGCCGAGTCGCGGGTGCCGTCGCGCAGGACCGCGACCGTCATCCGGACCTCCTGACGGTCCGGGTGCTGGGCGACCCACTCGGTGAGCTTCTTCCCGCTCAAGCCCTCCGGGACGGAGGCCTCGGCGGACGGCGGCAGCATCAGGCGCTCGACGGTGAGCGCGCAGCCGGCCACCGCGTCGGGCCAGGCGATCGTGCCGAGGAACTCGTCCAGCGGCTTTCCGGCCGGAATCTCCTCCTGCTCGATCGGGGTGAGAGCGGTGGTCTCGGGCTCGTCCCGCAGGCCGAGTTGGGCCGCGAGGCCGGGTTCCTGGGCCCGCAGCCGCGCGGTGTCTACCAGGGCGAAGAGGCGAGCGGGCTGGTCCCAGCCGAGCCCGGCGGCGTACTCGTCGATCTCGAGTACGGCCCGGGTGAGGGGGTTCGCTGCCATGGGAGTGTTGGACATGGTCACAATCCTGCCTCGTTCATGGCCGGAATCGGGAACCGAGTAAACGGTGAGTAAGTTGCATAGGTGTGGGCCCGCGATCACGTGGGGCTACGGAGGGCCCTCGACACCGGGGACCTGACGCAACGACAGCGACCAACAGCGAACTTCGAGGTGCGCACCTTGGCTTTCCAGATGCCGGACCGCGGCGGAGGCCCGACAGGGCCGCGGATCAGAGTGGGCCGCCCGTCCCGGCGCGTCCGGACTTTGCTCATGACACTGGGCGTCCTTGCCGTACTCGGCATGGCGTTCACGATGTTCGCGGGCTTCTGGACGGACTGGCTCTGGTACCGGTCGGTGCATTACTCGTCCGTGTTCACCACCACCCTGACGACGAAGATCGGGCTGTTCTTCGTCTTCGGCCTTCTGATGGCGGCCGCGGTGGGCGTGAACATCTGGCTGGCGCACCGCCTGCGCCCGCCGCTCAGCGCGATGTCGATGGAGCAGCAGAGCCTCGACCGCTACCGGATGGGCATCGCCCCGTACAAGAAGTGGCTGCTTCTGGCGATCACCGCTCTGGTCGGGCTGATCGCGGGGGCGTCCGCGTCCAGTCAGTGGCGGGTCTGGCTGATGTGGGTCAACGGAGTGCCCTTCCACCAGAAGGACCCGCAGTTCCACCTCGACGTGTCCTTCTACGCGTTCGACCTGCCCTGGTACCGCTTCCTGCTCGGCTTCGGCTTCGCCGCCGCGATCCTCTCGCTGCTCGCCGCAGCGCTGACGCACTACCTGTACGGCGGCCTGCGCATCACCAGCCCGGGCGCGCGCGCCACGGCCGCGGCCACCGGGCATCTGTCGGTGCTGCTCGGCATCTTCGTCGCGCTCAAGGCGGTGGCCTACTGGCTCGACCGGTACGGACTCGCCGTGAAGTCCAGCGACTTCAAGGCGACCGGTGACTGGACGGGCCTGAGATACGTCGACGCGAACGCGTATCTGCCGGCCAAGACGATCCTGTTCTGCATCGCCGTCATCTGCGCGCTGCTGTTCTTCGCCACCCTGTGGCGGCGCACCTGGCAGCTGCCCGTCATCGGCTTCGGCCTGATGGTGCTCTCCGCGATCCTCATCGGCGGCCTGTACCCGGCGATCGTCCAGAAGTTCACGGTCCAGCCGAACGAGCAGGCCAAGGAAGCCCCGTACGTCCAGAAGAACCTCAAGGCGACGCGCGAGGCCTACGGCATCGACGACACCAAGGTCACGGAGTACTCGGGGACGAGCACCACCAAGGACAAGACCAAGCTGCGCTCCGACGTCGACTCCACGGCGAGCATCCGGATCGTGGACCCGAACGTCGTGTCGCCCACGTTCCAGCAGCTCCAGCAGATCAGGAACTACTACGCGTTCCCGACCAACCTGGATGTCGACCGCTACAGCGAGGACGGCAAGGACCAGGACACGGTCATCGGTCTGCGTGAGCTGAACCTCAACGGCATCCCGAAGAACAACTGGATCAACGACCACTTCCGCTACACGCACGGCTACGGCGTGGTCGCCGCCAAGGGCACCGAGGTCGACTCCGAGGGCCGCCCGGTCTTCACCGAGTCCGATCTGCCGTCCACGGGTGACCTCGGGACGTACAAGCAGCAGATCTACTACGGCGAGAAGACCACCACGTACTCGATCGTCGGCGGTCCCCAGAAGGAGATCGACTACTCCGACGACAGCGGCGAGAAGACCACCAGCTACACCGGCAAGAGCGGGGTCAACCTCTCCAACCCGCTCAACCGGGCCGCGTACGCGGTGGCGTTCAACGAGCCGCAGATCCTGTACTCCGGTGCGATCGGCGAGGGTTCGCGGATCCTGTACAACCGCACGCCCAAGGAGCGCGTCGAGGCGGTGGCGCCCTGGTTGACCATCGACGGTGACGCCTACCCGGCGGTCGTGGACGGCCGTATCCAGTGGATCGTCGACGCGTACACGACGAGCAACGGATACCCGTACGCCTCGCGTACGACCCTCGGCGACACCACGGCGGACTCGCTGACGGCGACGAACAACAACCGCGCGGTGGTGGCCCAGCAGAACCAGGTCAACTACATCCGCAACTCGGTGAAGGCGACCGTCGACGCGTACACCGGTGCCGTCAAGCTCTACCAGTGGGACACCGAGGACCCGGTCCTGAAGACCTGGATGAAGGCGTTCCCGAACACGGTCGAGCCCAAGAAGGACATCTCGTCCTCGCTGATGGCCCATCTCCGGTACCCGCAGGACCTGTTCAAGGTCCAGCGCGAACTCCTCACCCGCTACCACGTGACGGACGCGCAGACGTTCCTCAGCGGCAGCGAGGTGTGGCAGGTCCCGAACGACCCGACGAACCAGTCCAACAGTGCGGTGCCGCCGTACTACTTGAGCATGAAGATGCCGGACCAGTCCGCGCAGGCCTTCTCGTTGACGACGACGTTCACACCGAACGGCAGAGACAACCTCAGCGCCTTCATGGCCGTCGACTCCGAGGCAGGCACCCCGGACTACGGCAAGATCAGAATCCTGAAGCTGCCGACCAGTACGACCGTCGGCGGGCCTAAACAGGTGCAGAGCGCCTTCAACTCCCAACAGGACATCGCCGAATCCATCAAGCTGCTCAAGGGCGGCGACTCCGACATCGAGTACGGCAACCTGCTGACGGTGCCGCTCGACGGGGGACTGCTGTACGTGGAGCCCGTCTACGTACGCGGTGGTGGACTCAAGTACCCGCTCCTGCGCAAGGTGTTGGTGGCCTACGGGAACAAGACCGCCTTCGAGGACACCCTGGACGAGGGGTTGAACAAGGTCTTCGGCGCGGAGAGCACCACGACTCCGCCACCGGACGAGACCACCACTCCACCGACGTCCAGCAACCCCACGGTCCAGGCCGCGTTGACCGACGCCCAGAAGGCATTCGACGCCGGGCAACAGGCGTTGAAGAAGGGCGACTGGGAGGCGTACGGGCAGGCGCAGAAGGATCTCCAGTCCGCGCTGCAGCGGGCCGAGGACGCGCAGGCCGCGGCCGACAAGAGCAAGAACGGCAGCGGTAGCAGCGGCAAGAGCAGCAGTAGTCCTAGTCCCAGTAAGAGTCCGAGTCCGAGCAGCAGCCCCAGTAGCGGATAGGGAAAAGCCCACTTCACGCCGTGGTACGGTTGCAACACAACGGCGCGGGGTGGAGCAGCTCGGTAGCTCGCTGGGCTCATAACCCAGAGGTCGCAGGTTCAAATCCTGTCCCCGCTACTGAACGCGAAGGCCCGGATCCTTTAAGGATCCGGGCCTTCGCGCTGTGCGAACGCATGTGCCGACGAGGGTGACGGCCGTGCCGCCGGGGCGAGTTGGTGAAACCGTGTTTGTGTTGTCTCTCTGTGGGCATGTCGACAAAACGCTGTAGAGACCTCACTGGCTGCGGTATACCAGGTGTACCCAGGTTGCAGGTGGTGCGACGATGGACGTTATGGGGGACAAGGCAACTCTGTTGGATACAGGGCGTTTTGTGCAGCCTTCCGACCGGGACGAGACCGGTGACGGGGAGGCTGTCGACGAGGCACGCACACGGCTCGCCGCACAGGCCGGCGACGTCGAGGCGACGAGTGTCCTCGGAGCGATGCTGCTGCGCCGCGGTGATCTCGACGGAGCCGAGCCCCTGCTGCGTGCCGCCACCGCCGAGGGCGACCGGGCCGCGGCCAACAACCTCGGCGTCCTCCTGCACCAGCGCGGATACACCGACGACGCCGCCGGCTGGTGGCGGATCGCCGCCGTGGCGGGATCCGCAGCCGCCGCGCACGCGCTCGGCCGATACCACCGCGAGCGCGGCGACGAACCCGCCGCCGAGTACTGGCTGCGCCAGTCCGCCGAACAGGGCCACGCGCTGGGCGCGTATGCGCTCGCCGATCTGCTGGAGCACCGCGGGGACACCGCGGCCGAGCAGTGGATGCGGTCCGCCGCCGAGCGCGGGCACCGCGAGGCCGCCTATCGGCTTGCGCGGGCGCTTGATCGTCGGGCGCCGCACGAGGACGAGGGTGGGGCTGACAACGGTGTCGGGTCGGCGCCCGGAGCCCCGGAGACCTCAGGGGACCCCGGGAACGAGGCCGAGCAGTGGTACCGGCAGGCCGCCGCGCGCGGGCATCAGCGGGCCGCGCTGCAGCTCGGGGCGATCCTGGAGCGGCGGGGCGAGCTCAAGGAGGCCGGGCGCTGGTACCTGACGTCCGCGAAGGACGGGGAGGCGCGGGCCGCCTGCGCGCTCGGGTTCCTGCTGCGCGACGCCGGCGACACCGAGAGCGCCGCCGTGTGGTGGCTCCGGGCCGCCCAGGACGGCGACGGCAACGCGGCCAACGCGCTGGGCGCGCTGCACGCCGAGCGCGGTGAGACGCAGACCGCCGAGCGGTGGTACCGGGCCGCGATGGACGCCGGGGACGTGAACGGCGCGTACAACCTCGGGCTCCTGTGCGCCGAGCAGACGCGTACCGCGCAGGCCGAGCAGTGGTACCGGCGGGCCGCCTACGCCGGGCACCGGGAGGCCGCCAACGCGCTGGCCGTGCTGCTGCTCCAGGGTGGCGACGCGACCGGGGCCGAGCCGTGGTTCTCCAAGGCCGCGGAGGCCGGGAGCGTGGACGCGGCGTTCAACCTCGGGATTCTCTTCGCCGGGCGGGGTGAGGAGGGCGTCGCGCTGCCCTGGTACGAGCGGGCCGCCGCTGCCGGGCACACGGAGGCGGCGTTGCAGGTCGGGATCGCCCGGCTTCGGGACGGGGACGAGCGGGAGGCCGAGCGGCATCTGCGGTGTGCGGCCGGTGGGGGCAGTGCGGAGGCCGCGTACCGGCTGGCCTCGGTGCTTGACGCCCGGCGGCCGCCTGCGCCCGCGCATGAGCTGGGTGAGCAGGTGCATGAGAAGACCGAGTGCGAGGAGTGGTACGAGCGGGCGGCTTCTCAGGGGCATCGGCGGGCGCAGGTTCGGGTCGGGATGCTGGCCGCTGCGCGGGGCGATGTCGTCGAGGCGGCTCGGTGGTACCGGGAGGCTGCCGAGGCCGGGTCTCGTAACGGGGCTTTCAATCTTGGGCTGTTGCTTGCCCGGGAGGGGAGTGAGCCTGAGGCTGCCGTGTGGTGGGCTCGGGCCGCTGATGCGGGGCATGGGCGGGCGGCGTTGCGGCTGGCCCTGGTGTACGCGCGTCGGGGGGAGCTGGCCGAGGGACAGCGGTGGGCTGATCGGGCGGTGACGCTGGGGCCCCGGGAGGTTTCCGAGCGGGCGGCTCGGTTGCGGGATGCGTTGCGGCAGGAGTTGACGGCGTAGTTTTTCGCCCCCGCCGCCCCTACCCGTCCCATCACTGGGAGCTGCCGCCCCCAGGCCCCCGCTTCGGCCTGGACGGCCTCGTCCTCAAACGCCGGACGGGCTGAGTGAAGCCGGCCTGCGCTCAAAAGTGACGCTGTGAAGCTGGCCTGGGTTGATAAGCGATTTGCTTCTGTCCGGTCGTCTGACGTAGCGTTGCAATCACAACGGCGCGGGGTGGAGCAGCTCGGTAGCTCGCTGGGCTCATAACCCAGAGGTCGCAGGTTCAAATCCTGTCCCCGCTACTGAAGGCCGAGGGCCGGAACCCGAAAGGGTTCCGGCCCTCGGTGTTTCTACGGCTGGTGGCCCACCGCCTCTTCGTACAGCGAGCGGTCGACCGTCTTGGACTCCGGCAGCGCGGGCCCCTTCAGAACGCCCGCTGCCTTGTACGCCGACTGCAGCCGGGTCGTCGTCCCCGCGCGGATCTCCCAGTCCATCGTGAGCGACGGGGTCGACTTGAGGACCGTCTCGTCCGTCTTCAGGAGTTTCGCCAGGTAGGCGACGAAGGACGCGTCCGCCTTGTAGTCGCCCGCGAAGTACGTGTTCACCGTGCGGATGTAGGCGCGGAGGAGGGCCACGCCAGCGTCCACGTCGTCGTTCAGGAGGCTGGGGCCGTACAGCATGCCGCCCAGGGGCTCGCCCAGCGGTTGGCCGCCCAAGAAGGCGTACTGGGGGTTGTCGTCGACCTTGCGCCAGACCGGGTCCAGGAGCCAGGCCGAGTCGACGCCGCCGTTCTGGAGGGCGGTGAGGACGTCGGCCGAGCCGAGTTGCTGGTACTGGATCTTGTCGAGGCCGCCGCCGTGGGTCGCCAGGGCCTTCTCCATGGGGTACGCGATCACCGAGCCCTTGCCGATCATCGTGCCCATCCTGCGGCCGGCCATCCTGACGTCCGCCGCTGCCTCGCCCTTCTTCAGCTTCACCCACAGGCCGCTCTTCGACTGGGGGTCGGGTGAGAAGTTGCCGGCGACCCACTTGACGTCGAAGCCGCCCTTGACGCCGTTCATGACGGCCGCCTCCGGGGCCGCCCACATCGCGTCGATGTCTCCCTTGGCCAGGAGTGGCAGAGCGTCGGGAGTGGGGAGGACCTTGAGGGTGACGTCCAGGCCCTCCTTCTTGAACTCGCCCTTGTCCACGGCGACTTCGAGCGGGGCCACGTACTCCGCGCTCAGTGTTCCCGTCGCGATCGTCAACTTCCGGGTTTTGGTGAGGGGTTGGGGGGAGGGGGCGAGGGGCCGGCAGCGGGCCGGGACGCGGGTGGGGGAGAGGTCCGCCGGGTCCGTCCAGGAGGACTCGCCGCAGCCGTCCACCGGTGTGACCGTGCGGTGGCCCGCGGCGGTTGTGCCCGAAGTCCCGCTGTCCCCCGCGTACTTGGACGAGCAGCCCACCGACGCCAGCAGGGCCGCCACGACAACCGCCGTACCGTACGCACGCCTTCTCATGACTGGCCCCGTCCTCGGTCCCTCGGTGCCCACGGTGTGAGCAACCGGCCTGCCACCCGCACCAGTTCGGAGAAGACGACCCCCAGGACCGCCACGCACACGATGCCCACGAACATCACGTCGTTCTCGAACAGCGCGCGGGAGTCGAAGATCAGGTGGCCCAGGCCGTTCGTCGCCGCGATCTGTTCCGAGGCGACGATGACCAGGACCGCGACGCCCGCCGCTATGCGCGCGCCCACCAGGACCGTGGGGAGGGAGGCGGGGAGGAGGACATGGCGGAACATCTGCCATGGCGTGGCGCCGAAGACCTGGCCCGCGTCACGGTGGCCGGAGGGGATCGCCATCACCGCCGACATCGTCGAGATCCAGACGAAGAAGAAGACCGTCGCCGCCACGAGTGCTATCTGTGGGCCTTCTCCCAAGCCGAACATGTTCAGGAAGATGGGGAGCAGGGCCAGTTTCGGTACCACGTACAGGGCGTCCAGCAGCGGTTCGAGCGCGGCTCGGACCAGGGGCAGGGAGCCCATCAGCAGGCCCAGGGCGTAGCCCGTCGCCGTGCCGATCGTGTAGCCGCCCAGGACGCGTTCGGTGGTGGCCCAGACGTCCGGCCAGAGGTCGCCCGCCGCCGCCCTGGACCAGCCGTCGGAGAGGATCGTGGACGGGGACGGGTAGACGCGGGGGTCTATCCAGCCCTGGGTGGCGGCCAGTTGCCACCAGAGGACCAGGGCCACGGGGACGGCTGCGGCGAGGGTGAGTTCCAGGGCGCGTCGGCGGCGGTGGGTGCGTACGGGGTGGAGTTCGTGGGGGCCGGGGCGGCGGACCAGGACCGACTCCTGGCGGTCGGGGGTGATGGTGGTCATGCCGGTACCGCCTCCTTCCGCAGCAGTTCCCACAACTCGCTTTTCAGGGCGGTGAATTCGGGGGTGTCGCGGATGTCGCCGGTGCGTGGGCGGGGGAACGGCGGGCGGTGCTCGGCGATGATCCGGCCCGGGCGGGCGGACATCACCAGGACACGGTCACCCAGGACCAGCGCCTCCTCCAGGCTGTGCGTGATGAAGAGGGTGGTGGTGTGCAACGTCTGTGTGAGGTCGAGGAGTTCGTCCTGGAGGATCGTGCGGAGCTGGGCGTCCAAGGCGGCGAACGGCTCGTCCATCAGGAGCAGTTCGGGTTCTACGGCCAGTGCGCGGGCGATGGCCACCCGCTGGCGCATACCGCCCGAGAGAGTCGCGGGGTAGGCGTGCGCGAAGTCGGCGAGGCCCATGCGGGTCAGCCACTCGGTGGCGCGGGCGTTCGCCTCGCGGCGCGGGACGCGCTGGATGTCCAGGCCGAAGCGCACGTTCGCCCTGACCGACTTCCAGTCGTAGATGCCGTAGTCCTGGAAGATCATGGCCGCCGGGCGAAGGGTCGATGTGCGGATCTCCAGGGTGCCTGTGGTGGGGCGCAGCAGGCCTGCGGCTATGCGGAGGAGCGTGGACTTGCCGCAGCCGGAGGGGCCCACCAGACAGACGAACTCGCCCGGGGCGACGGTGAGTTCGAGGGGGCCGAGGGCGTCCACCTGGTGTGGGGGGCGGCCGAAGGTGCGGGTCAGTTGGGTGGCGTGGAGTTTTGGGTGCGGGTCTCCCACGGTTGCTCCTTGCGGAGGGCGGTACGTCTGTCGGTACGGGTGGGGGGTGCCGCACGACGATATGACGGACCGTCAGATTCGGGAAGCCCGTACGCAGCACAAAGCCCCGGCGTCCGCGTCGAGCGAATACCGGGGCCTGTAAAGGGAGTTGCTACGCGCTCGCGCAGTTCGGGCACAGCCCGCGGTACGTCACCTCTACGTCCGAGACCGTGAAGCCGAAGCGCTCCGAGTCGGGGAGGTCGGCCAGCGGGTTGCCGTCCGGGTGGACGTCGCGGATCTGGCCGCACTGGGCGCAGACCAGGTGGTGGTGCGGGCGGTGCGCGTTCGGGTCGTAGCGCTTGGCGCGCTTGTCCGTGGAGACTTCGAGGACCTCGCCGAGCGAGACCAGCTCGCCCAGCGTGTTGTAGACCGTCGCCCGGGAGATCTCGGGGAGCCTGGTCACGGCGCGGGAGTGGACCTCGTCGGCGGTCAGGTGGACGTGGTCGCCGTCGAGCACTTCGGCCACGACGCGCCGCTGTGCGGTCATCCGCCATCCGCGTCCGCGCAGCCGCTCCAGAAGGTCACTCATGCTCGCCAGCTTAACAGTCGGGTGACCAGTTTCCGAATAGGTGTGATTTTGGAGAGCTCCTGGACTTGGACTGAATCCAAGCGACTCGTCAGGCCGGTACCTGCTGTCGGGCGGGTGCCCAGCAGCGGATGATGTCGCGGACCGAGACGATGCCGGCGGGCTCGCTCCGGTCGAGGACGATGAGGTGGCGGAAGCCGCCGTGGGCCATCGCGCTGGCCGCGTCCTCCAGGGTCCAGGCCGGGGTGGCGAAGACGACATCGGTGGTGGTGTGGGCGTGGGCGCGCTCGGTGTCCGGGTTCTGGCCCCGGCCCAGCGAGTTGAGGATGTCGCGTTCGGTGAGGATGCCGATGCCGCCGGCGTCCGGATCGAGGACCACGGCCGCGCCGACGTGACGCGAGGCCATCAGGGCGGCTGCCTGGCGGAGGGTGTGGGCGGGGCCGATGGTGAGGACCACCGTGCTCATGGCGTCGCGGACCAGCGTGGACTGTGGAGTCGATTGCGGTGTGGGTTGCGGCGTTGGATGCAGCATGGGGTGAGGCCACCTCCTAGTGGAATCCGCGTGGGTCACGGACCGTGGGTCCGTTAGTTACCGGATTCACAAGTTCACAAGTGGGGGGACTCTCAGAGTTGCAGGTAAAGCACGGGTCAACAAGAGGGCGCGTGCGGCTGGTTGGGGGCGTGGGCAGGCGTCCTGTGGTGCTCAGTAGCGCATGTTGAGATACCCCAGGAACTCGTCGTGCAGGATGCCGTTCGACGCGGCCGCGTTGCCGCTGTGCGGGCCCGGGCGGCCGTCGAGGCCCGTGAAGGTGCCGCCGGCCTCGGTGACGATGATCGCGGTGGCCGCCATGTCCCAGAGGTTGAGTTCGGGTTCGGCGCAGATGTCGACCGCGCCCTCGGCGACCATCATGTAGGGCCAGAAGTCGCCGTACGCGCGCGTGCGCCACACCTCGCGGGTCAGGTCCAGGAAGCCGCCCAGGCGCCCTTGGTCCTCCCAGCCGGTGAGCGAGGAGTACGCGAAGGAGGCGTCCGTCAGCTTCGAGACCTGGGAGACGCGCAGCCGGGACGCGGAGGACAGGCTGCGGCCGGTGTAGGCGCCGTGGCCCTTCGCGGCCCACCAGCGGCGGCCGAGCGCGGGCGCGGAGACCAGGCCGACGACCGGCTGGAAGCCGCCCTCCGCCGCCTCCATCAGGGAGATCAGCGTGGCCCAGACCGGGACGCCGCGTACGTAGTTCTTGGTGCCGTCGATCGGGTCGATCACCCAGCGGCGCGGGCCGGTGCCCTCGCTGCCGTACTCCTCGCCGATGACCGCGTCGCGCGGGCGTGCGCGCTGCAGATGACCGCGGATGACTTCCTCGGCCGCCTTGTCCGCCTCGGTCACCGGAGTCATGTCCGGCTTGGTCTCGACCTTGAGATCGAGCGCCTTGAACCGCGCGGTCGTCGCGGCGTCGGCGGCGTCCGCGAGGACGTGGGCGAGGCGCAGGTCATCGTGATAGTCGGCCATGCGTGAACCGTATCTTCAGGGGTCGCGCCGGGGCTACAGGGTCCGGTGGGCGAAACGGGAGGTGGGGGACCATCGCGTCCCTCCCTGAGCGGCACTCCTCCGTCAACTCCCGCGCGCAATGGCCGAAGTGCGCCCCCCGGCACCGCCGCGAACCCTTGACAGTGCTCCCGTGCGCGTCAAATCTGGGCGCAGAGCCGCTCGCCCCCGGGAGGCGAAAGATGCCTGCAGCGCGGGAATCCCTGCTGGACGCCGCCTATACGGCGCTGGCGCGCCGGTCGTGGTCCACCGTACGGATGGTGGACGTGGCCGCTGCCGCCGGAGTGTCCCGGCAGACGCTGTACAACGAGTTCGGCAGCAAGGAGGGGCTCGCGCGGGCGCTGGTCAGAAGGGAGGCCGACGGGTATCTCGTCGGTGTCGAGCGGGCGCTCGGGAGTCACAGCGACGCCCGCGAGCAGCTGACCGCGACCGCCGAGTGGACCACGTCGGCGGCCCGCGAGAACGCGCTGGTACGAGCCATGCTCACCGGCTGCTGGAGCGAGCGGCTGCCCTCGCCGACCCTGTCCGCGGTGCCGTCCTCCTCCGCCGTACCGGCACAGCGTCGGGCCGACGGGCCGCTGCCCTCACCCGGTGACTTCGTGGCCGTCGTCCGCGACCGTGCCGTGGCGGCACTCGCCGGACCCGGGGCTGCCAAGCCGGACACCGTCGACCTGGCACGGTCCTGCGAACTCGTCGTACGGCTGGCGCTGTCCTGTGTGGCGGCACCGCCGGGCGAGGGCGGGGTCGGTGAGCTGGTGCGCGGCGCGCTGACGCCGACCCATCGGATCCTGGGTGCCTGACGGGCCTGCCTAGTGCGCGGAGCCCGACAGTTGGAGTCCGATCACGCCGATGATGACGAAGCTGATCGACACGATCTTCAGGGTCGACACCAGGTCGCCGAGGAAGACCATGCCGTAGATCGCGGTGCCGGCCGCGCCGATGCCGGTCCACACCGCGTAGGCGGGGCCCACGTCGAGCTTCTTCAGGGAGAGGGTGAGCAGACCGAAGCTGCCCAGCGCGAAGGAGCAGAAGGCGACCGTCGGCCACAGGCGCGTGAAGCCGTGGGACAGCTTCAGGCACACGGCGAACCCGGTCTCCAGAATTCCGGCCACGACAACCAGCAGCCACGCCATTGTGCTGTCCTCCCGTTTGTCCGGCTCGGTGCGATTATGCACTTACCGAACTTGAGTCCCCACAAACACGCGGTGGTCAGGCGGTGATCAGTCGCCCTCGGTTCGCTCACGGGTCGCCAGCAGCCGCCGTAGCGAGTACAGCCGCTGCGGGTCCGCGTGGCCGTCGGCCACCCACTGGTCCAGGGCGCAGTCCGGCTCGTCGTGGCTGCACGCGCGCGGGCAGTTCTCCGTGCCCGGCTCCAGGTCGGGGAAGGCCTTGATGACCCGGGACGGGTCCACGTGGTGCAGGCCGAAGGAGCGGACGCCCGGGGTGTCGACGACCCAGCCCGAGTCGTCGGGCAGCGGGATCATGCGCGCCGAGGTCGTGGTGTGCCGGCCGCGGCCGGTGACGGCGTTGACGATGCCGGTGCTGCGCCGCCGCTCCAGCGAGACCAGCGCGTTCACGAGGGTCGTCTTGCCGACACCGGAGTGGCCGACGAACGCCGTGATCTTGCCGTCCAGTTGCTTGCGGACCCGTTCCACCGCGGTGCCGTTCTCCAGCTCCTCGCGGCTCGTGACGACGTACGGGACGCCCAACGCGCCGTACATCTCCAGGAGTTCGTCCGGGGAGGCCAGGTCCGACTTGGTCAGGACGAGCAGCGGGTCGAGGCCGCCGTCGTAGGCCGCGACCAGGCAGCGGTCGATGAGACGGGGGCGTGGCTCGGGGTCGGCGAGGGCGGTGACGATGGCCAGTTGGTCGGCGTTGGCGACGACCACGCGCTCGTACGGGTCGTCGTCGTCGGCCGTGCGGCGCAGCACCGAGGTGCGCGGCTCGATGCGGATGATGCGGGCGAGGGTGTCCTTGTCGCCGGAGAGGTCGCCGATGATGCCGACGCGGTCACCGACCACCGCCGCCTTCCGGCCCAGTTCGCGGGCCTTGACGGCCATCACGACCCGGTCCTCGACCAGGCACGTCAGCCGGCCCCGGTCGACGGTGACGACCATGCCCTCGACCGCCTCCTCGTGCTTGGGGCGGATGTTGGTGCGCGGCCGGTTGCCCTTGCGGTTCGGGCGCTGACGGATGTCGTCCTCGTCGGTGTTCTTGCCGTAGCGACGCATGGCGTGTGTCCCCTACGCCCCGTCGCTCCCGAGCATCCCGGTCCACAGGTCGGGGAAGTCCGGGAGGGTTTTCGCCGTCGTCGCCACGTTCTCGATCTGCACGCCCTCGACCGCGAGGCCGATGATCGCGCCCGCGGTGGCCATGCGGTGGTCCTCGTACGTGTGGAAGATCCCGCCGTGCAGACGGCGCGGGCGGATGTGCAGACCGTCGGCGGTCTCGGTCACGTCACCGCCCAGCTCGTTGATCTCCTTGGTGAGCGCGGCGAGCCGGTCGGTCTCGTGCAGCCGCAGGTGCGAGACGCCCCGCAGGGTCGAGGGGGAGTCCGCGAGGGCGGCCACGGCCGCGATGCCGGGGGTCAGTTCGCCGACCTCGCCCAGGTCCACGTCAATGCCGTGGATGGCACCCGAACCGGTGAACTCCAGCCCGTACTCGGTGAGTTCGCAGGAACCACCCATCTCGGTGAAGATCTCCCGCAGCCGGTCACCGGGCTGGGTGGTCCGGGCCGGCCAGTCCGGTACGACGACCTTGCCGCCCGCGACGAGAGCCGCCGCGAGGAACGGCTGCGCGTTCGACAGATCCGGCTCGACGGTCAGGTCCCGGCCGAGCAGCGCGCCCGGGGTCACCCGCCAGACGTTGGGCTCGCCGCCCGACTCCGGGGTGTCCACCTGGGCGCCGACCGCGCGGAGCATGTCGACCGTCATCCGGATGTGCGGCATCGAGGGGAGCGAGGAGCCGGTGTGGCGGACCTCCACGCCCTGGTTGAAGCGCGGGCCGGAGAGGAGCAGGGCGGACACGAACTGAGACGACGAGGACGCGTCGATCTCCACCGGGCCGCCGTCCAGTGCGCCGCCGCCGTGCACGGTCAGCGGCAGTGCGCCCCTGCCGTCGTCGTCGATGCGGGCGCCGAGGACGCGGAGGGCGTCGATCACGCCGTGCAGGGGGCGTTCGTACGAGCGCGGGTCGCCGTCGAAGCGGATGGGGCCGTTGGCCAGGGCGGCGACGGGGGGCAGGAAGCGCATCACCGTGCCCGCGTTGCCGACGTCGACCGTGGCCGGGCCGTGGAGGCCTGAGGGGATGACCCGCCAGAACTCGCCGGAGCCCTTCTCCGTGCCGACGCCCTCCTCGATGCCTACGCCCATCGCGCGGAGGGCGGCCGCCATCAGGAGGGTGTCCCGGGAGCGGAGGGGGCGGCGCAGCCAGCCCGGTTCGCTGGCGAGGGAGGCGAGGACGAGGGCGCGGTTCGTTACGGACTTGGACCCCGGGACGTGGACCGTCGCGTCGACGGCTCCGTGGGCGTGGGGAGCGGGCCAGAGGGCGGTTTGGTCGTTGTTCGGGGCCATGTGACCCACTGTATAAGTAGGCCGTCTTTCGGGTGCCGCGCCGTTGGGGCTGGTCGCGCCCGCGCGGCGGAGCCGCGAATAGATACAGCCCCGCGCCCGTGGACGCCTGCCCCTTCGGGGCGCGTCATAGCTCCAGTAGCCAGCGTCCCCCGCCTATCAGAGAGCACAGGGAGACGAGGTGGAACAAGAAGAACCACAGGCCTGCGGGTACGTGGGTCAAGCGCGCCAGTTGGTCCGCGTCCGAGTCTCCCGCGCCGCCCCTCGCCCTCTTTGCCTGGAGCTCGAATGCGGGGCGGACTCCTCCCAGCAACAAGAACCACACCACCGCGTACGCGAAGGCTGCCTGCACCTGGGGGCCCGTCAGCCAGGACACGAGGAGGAAGGCTGCTCCGCTGAGGATGACCGTGAGGGCGCCGTAGGCGTTGCGGATCATCACCAGCATGGCTATCAGCAACAGGGTCGACAGCCACAGGAGGAGCGTGATGTGGCCGGCGCCCAGGAGGGCCGCGCCGCCGAGGCCCAGGAGTGGGGGAGCCGTGTAGCCGGCGGCCGCCGTGAGGATCATGCCGAGGCCGTGGGGCTTGCCTCGGCTGACCGTGAGGCCGCTGGTGTCGGAGTGGAGGCGGATGCCGGTGAGGGTACGGCCGGTGAGCAGGGCCACCAGGCCGTGGCCGCCCTCGTGGGCGATGGTGATGGCATTGCGGGAGAGGCGCCACAGGCCGTGCGGGACGACCACGGCCAGCGCGGCGACCATGGTGGCGATGACCACCCACAGATCAGGGTCGGGCTGACTGCCGAAGACCTCGTCCCAGAGGGCGCTGAACGAGGTGATTGCGGTGCTGTCCATTGGCGGCGGAGGCTCCCGTGGTGGTCGTCGAATCTGGCAGTCTGGCACGTATGTGCGGACGGTATGCAGCGAGTCGTGGGCCCGAGGATCTCGCAGGAGTCTTTGAGGTCGAGAAGTGGGAGCCCGAGGAGGTTCTGGCCCCCGACTACAACGTGGCCCCGACCAAAGAGGTCTATGCAGTCCTCGACCGTCCACTTAAAGACGCGGACAGCCCGAAGCCGGTTCGCCAGCTCCGTCGGCTCAAGTGGGGGCTCGTGCCGAGCTGGTCGAAGACGCCCGAGGGCGGGGCGCGGATGATCAACGCACGTGCCGAGACCGTGCACGAGAAGCCGTCGTACCGTCGCGCCTTCTCGACCCGGCGGTGCATCATCCCCGCCGACGGCTACTACGAGTGGGTCACCGCCAAGGACGAGCGGGAGCTGG
The DNA here is from genome assembly GCF_045162565.1 of Streptomyces sp. NBC_00986. Classification (NCBI taxonomy): domain Bacteria; kingdom Bacillati; phylum Actinomycetota; class Actinomycetes; order Kitasatosporales; family Streptomycetaceae; genus Streptomyces; species Streptomyces sp. NBC_00986. The sequence continues at coordinate 4,420,692 of NZ_CP108733.1, read as the reverse complement.
AGGTCGAGGGCAGGAAGAAGCGGCAGCGCAAGCAGCCGTACTTCGTGCTGCCCGCCGACGGTTCGGTCTTCGCGATGGCCGGGCTGTACGAGTTCTGGCGGGACCGGACCCTGCCCGACGACCATCCGCTCGCCTGGTGGGTCACCTGCTCGGTGATCACCACCGAGGCGGAGACGACCCCGCTGGCGGTGCCCCCGGCCGAGGGGCCGCAGACGCTGGCCGACATCCATCCCCGGATGCCCCTGATGCTCACCCCGGACCGCTGGGACTCCTGGCTCGACCCCGCCCGCACCGACCCGGACGACCTGCGCGAGCTGCTCGCCCCGCCGCCCGCCGGGCTGATGCGCGCGTACCCGGTGTCCACGGCCGTGAGCAACGTCCGCAACAACGGACCGGAGCTGCTGAAGGAGCTGGAGGGGCCCGAGGAGGGCACACTCTTCTAGCGTGAGCGAGATCATTTCCAGCGAGACCGTCGAGACTGTCGAGACCGTCGAGACCGACGCGGGGACCGCCCGCGTCACCTGGCACCCGGCCGAGAAGGCGCGGCTCGTCCTCGCCGTCAGTCATGGTGCCGGTGGCGGCATCGAGGCGCGGGATCTGCGGGCCCTTGCCGCTGTCCTCCCCGGGCACGGGGTGAGCGTGGCGCTGGTCGAGCAGCCGTGGCGGGTCGCCGGGAAGAAGGTGGCGCCCGCGCCCAAGACGCTCGACGTGGGGTGGCGGGGGATCTGGCCGGCGGTTGCGAAGCCCGGCCTGCCGGTGATCTCCGGGGGCCGCAGCGCCGGAGCCCGCGTGGCCTGTCGTACGGCTACGGAGCTGGGTGCCGCTGCCGTCCTCGCCCTGAGCTTCCCGCTGCATCCGCCGGGCAAGCCGGAGAAGTCCCGCGCCGGCGAACTGCTCGGCGCCGGGGTGCCCACGCTCGTCGTGCAGGGCGGGAACGACCCCTTCGGGAAACCGGCGGAGTTCCCGGAGGGAGACTTCGGGCTGGTCGAGGTGCCGTACGGCGATCACGGGTTCGCGGTGCCGAAGCGGGCGGAGATCGGGCAGGACGAGGCTCTGGAGATCATCACGGGGCGCGTGGTGGAGTGGACTCGAACACTCGGGTAAAGCGCGGGAATGCCGGGGCCCCTACCACTGTTGTGGCGGACATAGAGAGTCGTAGAAAGGAAGTCCGCCGCATGGGTTCGACCTTCTGCCCGGCCCGTAGCAGCCGCCCCGACCTGGACTGGTCGGTGCTGCACGCGACCAAGGCCACCCCCATTGGGGCGGCGGGCGGACCGGATCGTCGTCTATCCTCCGATTCTGGTGGCATCGGCTTCGAGGCCACCCGGAATCTTGAGGAGGTGGGTCCGGTTCCCGGTACCGACGCAGGGACCGAACACGGCCAGGCGGAGCAGCCCGAGGGCCAGGGCACGAGCGAGGTCACAGCGGAATCGACCTCGGAGCGCAGTGCGCGCTTCGAGCGGGACGCGCTCGAATTCCTCGACCAGATGTACTCGGCCGCGCTGCGCATGACGCGAAACCCGGCCGACGCCGAGGACCTGGTGCAGGAGACGTACGCGAAGGCGTACGCGTCCTTCCACCAGTTCCGCGAGGGCACCAACCTCAAGGCGTGGCTGTACCGGATTCTCACCAACACGTTCATCAACTCGTACCGCAAGAAGCAGCGTGAACCCCAGCGCTCCGCGGCCGAGGAGATCGAGGACTGGCAGCTCGCGCGTGCCGAGTCGCACATGTCGACCGGTCTGCGCTCCGCCGAGTCGCAGGCGCTCGACCACCTGCCCGACTCGGATGTGAAGGAAGCGCTCCAGGCGATCCCCGAGGAATTCCGCATCGCCGTCTATCTCGCGGACGTCGAGGGCTTTGCCTACAAGGAGATCGCGGACATCATGGGGACACCCATCGGTACGGTGATGTCCCGGCTGCACCGCGGCCGTCGTCAACTGCGCGGCATGCTCGAGGACTACGCGCGTGACCGCGGACTGGTCCCGGCCGGCGCCGGAGAGTCGAACGAAGCGAAAGGCTCGGGCTCATGAGCTGCGGAGAGCCGCACGAAACGGACTGCAGTGAGGTCCTCGACCATCTCTACGAGTTCCTCGACAGCGAGATGCCGGACGTCGACCGCGCCAAGTTCAAGCAGCACTTCACGGAGTGCTCGCCGTGCCTGGAGAAGTACGGGCTCGAAGAGGCCGTGAAGAAGCTGGTCAAGCGGTGCTGCGGGCAGGACGACGTACCGACCGACCTGCGGGCCAAGGTCCTGGGACGGCTCGATCTGATCCGTTCCGGGCAGACCGTGCCCGAGCACGACCTGACGGCCGCCCCCCAGGAGTCCTGACGCCCCGACGGTTTCCTGAACGGGCGATCGTCACTCGAACGTGCTAATCCGCGGGTGATACGCCCGCAGGCCGCCCCCGACCGCCCTAGGCTCCTCGGCCTGGACAGGCATGGTCGGGGGAAGGGCGTCAGCCATGGAGGCGACACCGGCACGGGCACGTGCGTACGTCGTCTGTGTCGTCGCCGGCGCCCTGTGGTGCCTGCTTCCGCTGCCGACCGTCCACACACCCTGGTGGGCGGTCGCGCTGCTGGCCGCGCTCTACGCCGGCTGCGAGCAGGTCGCCCGGCGCCGCTTCGCGGGCACCTTCTACCCGGTGCTGCTCGCCGCGGCCTTCCTCCTCCCGCCCCCCGCCGCCGCCCTCGTGCCGCTGCCGGGGGCGCTGTTCTCCCGCGTCGAGCAGGGCTCGCCCTGGCTGCGGCGCGGCTGGCGGGCCGCGCAGCTCGCGCTGGGCGTGTGGGCGGCGGCACGCGTGCACTGGGCGCTGGGCGGGCGGAACGCCGTCGTCGCCTCCGACTTCCCGTACGCGCTGGTGCCCGCCCTGGCCGCCGTCCTCGCCTTCTGCCTGGTCCTCACCGTGCTCGACGGCGGGATCCTCGCGCTGGCCGAGCGGATGCCGGTACGGCGGGCCTGGGGCGGTCTGTTCCTACGGTCCCTGGCGCCCATCGGCGTGCACGGGCTCGCCGGGCTGATGATGGCCGTCCTGTGGCGCAGTCCCTACGGCCCTGTCGCCGCGCTGCTCGTGCTGCTGCCGATGGGGGTGTCCTGGTGGGTGTTCGCCCAGTACCACCAGGAACGCGCCGCCCATCAGGCCACCATCCGCGCCCTCGTCCAGGCCGTCGACATCAAGGACGGGTACACCCGCGGGCACAGCGAACGGGTCGGGCAGGCGTCGATGATGATCGCGCGGGAGCTGGGGATGGACGACTCCCGGGTCGAAGTGCTGCGCTTCGCCGGGATCCTGCACGACGTCGGGAAGCTGGGCGTCCCCACGCGGTTGCTGCGCAAGGACGGGCCGCTGACTCCCGAGGAGCGGCGGGTGATCGAGCTGCATCCCGAGTACGGCCACGAGATGGTGCGGGGCATCGGCTTTCTGGGGGAGGCCCGTGCGGCTGTCCTGCACCACCACGAACGGTTGGACGGGAGCGGGTATCCGTACGGGCTGTTGGGGAGTCAGATCCCGGAGTCCGCACGGGTAGTTGCTGTGGCTGATGCGTTTGACGCCATGACGTCTACTCGGTCTTACCGTCGCGCTCGGCCGGTGTCTGTCGCGCTGGAGGAGTTGTCGCGCTGTGCCGGTACGCAGTTCGACCCGTTGATGGTCCGGGCGCTGGCGCGGGCGCTGGGGCGGTGTGGGTGGCATCCGGCGGTGACAGCCGACGAGGTCCAGTCGTCCATTGTCTTCCCACCCGGCCCGCCCGTTTCCACTGTGCTGAGGGGCTGACGAAATGCCCTCACCCCGCCCCCCTCTCATCCTCACCCTCATCCACACCTCCGCCGCCCTCCTCGCCCTCACCTCCCTGACCCTCACCCTCCGCACCGGCCTCGAAGAACCCCCCGTCGCCCTCGCCTTCGGACTCCTCGTAGCCGTAGGCGAGTTGAGCCGGTGGAACGGCACGACCGGTCTCAGGGAAACCGCCCCGCTCGGCGCAGCCGGAGCCCTCTCCTACGCTCTCCTCGGCGCCGACGCAGGCGACCCCACCCACCACGGCGTCTTCCAGACCGTCGCTGTGGTCGTCGCCGCCACCCTCGTCGGCTGCGTCCCGCACATCGCCCGCGGCCACAGCCGCACCCCCGACCACATGGCCCGCCGCATCCTGACGGTCGGCTTCGCGGCCGTCTGCTTCCAACCCCTGTACAACCAGGGCGTGTTCAGACACTGGGGCGGCCCCGCCTACGCCCTGCTCCTGCTCGCGCTGCTCTCCCTCACCGCGCTCTGCGACGCCGTGCTCGCCGCCGCGCTCGCGCACTCGCGCACCCGGTGGCCGTTCGGGCCGCTGCTGCGGGACGAGCTGCGGGGGATGCTCGGGATCGGGTCGGCGGTGTGCGCGACCGGCGCGGTGATGGCGCTGGCGGTCGCCGTCGTGGGGCTGTGGGCGCTGCCCGTGTTCTCGCTGCCGCTGTTGCTGACCCAGCTGTCCTTCCGGCGGTACGCGGCCGTACGGGACACCTACCGGCAGACCATCGCCTCCCTCGCCCGGTCCACCGAGATAGCCGGATACACGCCTGCCGGGCACGCCCGCCGGGTCGCCGCGCTGTGCCAGGCGGTCGGCCGGGACCTGGGGCTGTCCGAGCCCGACCTCACCGTCCTGGAGTACGCAGCCCTGATGCACGACATCGGCCAGCTCAGCCTCGTCGACCCGGTACCGGCCGGCGCCACCGCCGTACTCCCCGCGGAGGAGCAGCGGCGGATAGCCCTGCTCGGCGGGGCCGTCGTACGGCAGACCGGGGTGAGTCCTCAGGTGGCGGCCGTCGTGGAGCGGCAGGCCGACCCGTGCCGGGAGCAGCCGCTGTCCGCGCGGATCGTCCGGGCCGTGAACGCGTACGAGGAGAAAACCCGGGCAGGCGGCCCCGGCGGGCCTCTGCAGGCGCTGGAGGAGCTGCGCCTCGGGACCGCCGGGGACTACGCTCCCGAGGTCGTGGAAGCACTGGCCCGGGTACTGTCCCGGGACTGTCTGACCTTGCCTTCGGCTGGGTAACCCATGGGTAATGAGCGCCCTCCCAGCCGTACGTGGTTGGATGCGAAGAAGAGGGTGTCCGGGGGCAGAGCCAGCCCACTGAACGGAACTGGCAGGCGGGAATCGTGAGGATCTTCGGCAAGGGACGGCACCGGCCCTCCGCCTCCTGGCGGCAGGCCACAGACCGCGCGTTCACGCTGATCGGCGACGGTCGGTACGAGGACGCGGGCGCGCTGCTGACGCGGGCCGCCGATCTGGAGCCCTGGCTGTCCGAGTCCTGGTTCAACCTCGCCCTTCTCCACAAGTTCCGGCACGACTGGGAGCAGGCGCGGGCGGCCGGGCTGCGGGCCGTCGCGCTGCTCGACCGGGAGGCCGGCGCGCCTGACTGGTGGAACGTCGGTATCGCGGCCACCGCGCTCCAGGACTGGCCGCTGGCGCGGCGGGCCTGGCAGGCGTACGGGCTGCGGGTGCCGGGTGGGGTCACCGGGGCGGGTGAGCCGGCGGGCATGGATCTCGGCAGTGCGGCCGTGCGGCTGTCTCCGGAAGGGGAGGCCGAGGTGGTGTGGGGGCGGCGGCTGGATCCCGCGCGGATCGAGGTGCTGTCCATTCCGCTTCCCTCGTCCGGGCGGCGGTGGGGTGAGGTCGTGCTCCACGACGGGGTGCCGCACGGGGAGCGGACGACCGCCGCCGGGCACTCGTATCCCGTGTTCGACGAGATCGAGTTGTGGGCGCCGTCTCCTGTGCCTACGTGGGTTGTCCTGCTGGAGGCTGCCGCCGAGGCCGATCGGGATGCGCTGGAGCAGTTGGCTGCGGATGCGGGGTTCGCGGCGGAGGACTGGTCTTCTTCCGTGCGGTTGCTGTGCCGGATGTGTTCCGAGTCCCGGATGCCCTCCGATGAGGGGGACGGGGAGCATCTTGATCCGCATGATCACAGTGAGCCGGGGCATCCTGGGCCGCTGGGGCATCGGACGGACGGGCAGTTGTGGGTGCCGGAGCGGGAGTGTGGGCTTGCGGCGCCGGCGTCGCTTGTTCGGGGGTTGTTGGACGGGTGGGTTGCCGACAGCCCTGACTCTCGGGACTGGCGAGATCTGGAAGAGGTCTGCTGAGGACTTCGTTCGGCCGCGGGTCCGTTGTGGCTGGTCGCGCAGTTCCCCGCGCCCCTGAAAGACAAAAGACAGGGCGTTGTCGCTGGTGGCGCCCACGCGGCGGAGCCGCATTGAGCACAGCCCCGCGCCCCTGTCGGGGCGCTGCACGTACCCTGTATTCGCAGTAATCCCCCCTTGGTTTTGAGGAAGGCGTTCGTCGGCATGGCGCAGCAGGACACCGATCAGCAGCACGTGGGCGTGCTCCCCGTGGATGACGAGGGTTTTGTCATCGACACCGAGGGGACCGAGGAGCGTGAGGCGGCCTGGCGGGAGCGGGGGGTCTCGCGGGCGATCACGGTCGTCGGGAATCCGGTGCTGCACAAGGAGTGCAGGGACGTCACCGACTTCGGCGCGGAGCTGGAGACGCTGGTGGCCGACATGTTCGCCTCGCAGCGCACCGCCGAGGGCGTCGGCCTCGCCGCCAACCAGGTCGGCGTCGACCTGAAGGTCTTCGTCTACGACTGCATGGACGACGAGGGCAAACGGCACGTCGGTGTCGTCTGCAATCCCAAGCTCGTCGATCTGCCCGCCGACAAGCGGCATCTGGACGAGAGCAACGAGGGGTGTCTGTCCGTGCCGACCGCGTATGCGCCGCTCGCACGGCCCGACTACGCCGAGGTGACCGGGCAGGACGAGAAGGGCAACCCGATCAAGGTCCGCGGCACCGGCTACTTCGCTCGGTGTTTGCAGCACGAGACCGATCACCTCTACGGCTACCTCTACATCGACCGGCTGTCCAAGCGTGACCGCAAGGACGCGCTGCGGCAGATGGCCGAGAACGAGCCCCGCTACCCCGTGGTCGCCAACGACTGATCCGGCCGACCCCATCGGTCGACACATCTCCCTTACGTACGGCGTCTGTTCAGGTGCAACTCCCTGACCAGGCGCCGTTCGTCTGTCCCTCGCACATTCGGTCGTTTGTGCTCGCTTAGTGATCCAAAATCGGTCACGCAAGGGGGGATTCTCGGCACTTGGGGGTAGTGAAGGGAGCAAATCCGTTCCCAGAACGGTCAGTTGTGGTGCTGAATAGGAAGTGCGGGGATACGCAACGGCGCACGCCCGGTACGGCGGGAGGGGCGTGCGCAACTGGCGGCTGAGAGGGGTTTGTTCGTGCCTGCTTTCTCACACAGCACCACATCGACAACGGCAACGGTAACGACGGCGATCGCGGTTCCACCGTCGCTCTCTCTCCCGGTGATCGAGGCCGCGTTTCCCCGGCAACTGCATCCGTATTGGCCCAGGCTCCAGGAGAGGACACGTGTCTGGCTGCTGGAAAAGCGCCTCATGTCGGGGGACAAGGTAAGGGAATATGCCGACGGTCTTTGCTACACGGACCTGATGGCCGGGTATTACTTGGGCGCACCGGACGAGGTGCTCCAGGCGATAGCGGACTACAGCGCGTGGTTCTTCGTCTGGGACGACCGCCACGACCGGGACATCGTGCACCAACGCCCCGACGCCTGGCGGCGGTTGAGGTTCCGGTTGCACGCGGCACTGGATTCACCACGGCACCATCTGCTCCACCCGGATCCCCTGGTCGTCGGGTTCGCCGACAGCATGATGCGGATCTACTCGTTCCTGCCCGACACCTGGAACGCGCGGTTCGCCCGGCACTTCCACGCGGTCATCGAGGCCTACGACCGTGAATTCCGCAACCGCACCGAGGGGACCGTCCCCACGGTCGAGGAATACCTCGCACTGCGCCGGCTCACCTTCGCCCACTGGATCTGGACCGATCTGCTGGAGGCGAGTGCGGGGCTCGAACTCCCGGACTCCGTAAGGAAACACCCGGGATATCGGCGGGCGGCACTGCTCAGTCAGGAATTCGCCGCCTGGTACAACGACCTCTGCTCCCTGCCCAAGGAGATCGCGGGCGACGAGGTCCACAATCTCGGAATAAGCCTCATCAAACACGAGGGGCTGACCCTTGAGGACGCGGTCGCCGAACTGAGGCGCCGTATCGAGGAATGCATAGCCGAATTCCTCGTCGCCGAACAGGACACCTTACGTCTCGCCGAACAGCTCGACGACGGCACCGTGCGCGGAATGGAACTGAGCGCCGCGGTAAGGACCTGCCTCGGCAATATGCGGAACTGGTTCAGCACCGTCTACTGGTTCCACCACGAGTCCGGCCGCTACATGGTCGACAGCTGGGACGACCGGTCCACACCCCCGTACGTCAACAACGAAGCGGCAGGTGAGAAATGACCGTCGAGTCTGTGAAGCCCGCGGCACCCGAGGTGCCGGAGCTGCTTGAGCCGCCCGTCGCGGGCGGCCGGGTCCCGCTTCTCGGCCACGGCTGGAAGCTGGTCCGCGACCCGCTGGCCTTCATGGCCCAACTCCGCGACCACGGTGACGTCGTGAGGCTCCGCCTCGGCCCCAAGACGGTCTACGCCGTCACCGCGCCCGCTCTCACCGGCGCCCTGGCGCTGAACCCCGAGTTCATCATCGCGGGCCCGCTGTGGGAGTCCCTGGAGGGACTGCTCGGCAAGGAGGGCGTGGCCACCGCCAACGGGTCCCTGCACCGGCGCCAACGGCGCATCATCCAGCCCGCGTTCCGGCTCGACGCGATCCCCGGCTACGGGCCGATCATGGAGGAGGAGGCGCACGCGCTCACCGAGCGGTGGAAGTCCGGCGAGACGATCGACTGCACCTCCGAGTCCTTCCGGGTCGCCGTGCGGGTCGCGGCCCGCTGTCTGCTGCGCGGCGACTTCATGGACGAGCGCGCCGAGCGGCTGTGCGTCGCGCTCGCCACCGTCTTCCGGGGCATGTACCGGCGGATGGTGGTACCGGCAGGACCGCTCTACCGGCTGCCCCTCCCGGCCAACCGCCAATTCAACCGGGCATTGGCCGATTTGCATCTCCTGGTCGACGAGATCGTCGCCGAGCGGCGCGAATCCGGTCAAAAGCCGGACGATTTGCTGACAGCATTGCTGGAGGCGACGGACGACAATGGCGACCCGATCGGGGAACAGGAGATCCACGACCAGGTCGTCGCGATCCTCACCCCCGGAAGCGAGACAATCGCGTCCACGATCATGTCGCTGCTCCAGGTCCTCACCGAACACCCGGAACACGCCGACAAGATACGCGAAGAGGTTGAATCCGTAACGGGCGGCCGCCCGGTGGCATTCGACGACGTCCGCAGGCTCACGTACACGAACAATGTCGTCGTCGAGACACTGCGGCTGCTTCCCGCCGTATGGATATTGACGCGGCGGGCGGTCGCCGACACCGAACTGGGCGGCTATCGGATTCCGGCCGGGGCCGACATCATCTACAGCCCCTACGCCATCCAGCGCGACCCGCGTTCGTATGACCGAAACGAGGACTTCGACCCCGACCGCTGGCTTCCGGAACGGTCCAAGGACGTACCGAAGTTCGCCATGAGCCCGTTCAGCAACGGCAACCGGAAGTGTCCCAGCGACCACTTCTCGATGGCCCTGCTGAGCCTGCTCACGGCGGCGGTGGCGACGAGGTACCGCTTCGAGCAGGTGTCCGGCTCGAACGACGCCACCCGCATCGGCATCACCCTCCACCCGCACCGGCTGCTGCTCAGGCCCCTGCCGAGGTGAGGTGACGGGCGTGCGTTCAGGCGGCTTCCGGGCCCCTGAACGTGCGTCGGTAGGCGTTCGGGGTGGTGCCGAGCGCCCGGACGAACTGGTGGCGCAGGGCGGGCGCGGTGCCGAAGCCGGCGCGCCAGGCGATCGCGTCCATCGTCTCGTCCGTCCCCTCCAGCAACTGCTGGGCCAGCAGCACCCGTTGACGCAGGATCCAGCGGTACGGCGTGGTCCCGGTCTCCTGCTGGAAGCGGCGGGCGAAGGTGCGCGGTGACATGAGGGCGCGGGCGGCGAGCTGTTCGACGGTGACCTCCTGGTCGAGGTGCTCCGCCATCCACACCAGCACCTCGCCCACCGTGTCGCACTGCGAGCGCGGCAGCGGCCGCTCGATGTACTGGGCCTGGCCGCCGTCGCGGTGCGGCGGCACGACCATCCGCCGCGCGATGGCGTTGGCGACCTCCGGACCCTGCTCCTTGCGCACGAGGTGCAGACAGGCGTCGATCCCGGCCGCGGTGCCGGCGGACGTGATCACCGGGTCCTCGTCGACGTACAGCACGTCCGGCTCCACGACGACCTTCGGATACCGCCGGGCGAGCAGCTCCGCGTGGTGCCAGTGCACCGCGCACCGCCGCCCGTCCAGCAGTCCGGCGGCGGCCAGCACGAACACCCCCGAGCAGACGCTGAGCACCCGGGCACCCCGGTCCACGCCCCGTCGCAGGGCGTCGAGCAGCTCCTCCGGGTACTCCCGTTCCGTATAGGTCGCGCCGGCCGGTACGGCGATGAGGTCCGCGGTCTCCAGGCGCTCCAGGCCGTGTTCGACCGTCAGGGAGAAGCCCGCGTGGGTGGTCAGGGTCGGGCCCTCGGCCGAGGCGACGGCGAAGTCGTAGACCGGCAGGCCCTCGTCGCTGCGGTCGAGGCCGAACACCTCGCAGACGACGCCGAGTTCGAAGGGGGCGACTCCGTCGAGCAGGACCACGGCCACGTTTTTCAGCATGGGGTCAGTGTGCGCCTCGACTGGCAGTAAATCGAGGGTGTACGGCAGTCCTGCCACTCACGGTAAGGAGTCAAAAGGACGAGACTCATGTCCATGAACACAGCCATGGACAACCTCATCGCCCTCCTCACCGTCGTCGGCATCCTCGTGGCCGTGACCTTCCCGTCGCTGCTCGGCATCGCGCACGACCGGCGCATCGACCGTCAGATCCGGACCGCCCACCGGATGATCACTTCGACACCACGACGGTGACCGACCATTCCTGAATGCCCTTGCACGAGATCTTGTGCGGCGCGGTCGCACACAGCGGCCGGGACGACGTGAGCTTCACGGTCCCGGCCGAGACCGCCTCGTACGCGTTGCTCGCGTCGCCGGGGCGGATCAGGATCCCGCTGTTGGTGGCCTTCAGGCCGCTGCCCACGGTCTTCACCGGCGCCCAGGGACGGGTCGTCGTCCCGTCCAGCAGGATGCGGACGGTGTTGCCGGTCGTCACGCAGAACGTGCCGTTCGTGTCGGTCGCGGCGAGGGTCTCCTTCGCCGTACAGGCCGACCGGCTCTTGCTCGGCGTGGGGGAGGACGACGGCGACACACTGCCGCTGCCGGTGTCGGACTTCGTACCGCCGCAGCCCGTGAGGGCGAGCGCCAGGGTGGCGACGGCGAGGGACGGACCAAGAATCGATCGGCGCATGGGGGGCCTCCTTTGCCCCTTTGACGTGTCACGGACGCATCCGGATCCCTCCTGAGCAGTGCAATATCCGTGGACATGACAGAACCCCGGCCGCTGCGAGACGGCCGGGGTCCAGCTCATACGAGGGTCAGCTGGTCGTCACGGCGGTGTCGTCGACGACGAAGCTGGTCTGGAGCGAGGAGTCCTCGACCCCGCTGAACTTCAGCGTGACGGTCGAGCCGGCGTACGCGGAGAGGCTGATGCTCTTCTGGACGTACCCGGTGGCCGCGTTGAGGTTGGAGTAGCTGGCCAGGGTGGTCGATCCGGCGGTGACCGTCAGCTTGTCGTAAGCCGTGCTGCTGGTCTCCGCCGTGTCGATGTGCAGGTAGAAGGTGAACGTCGTGCCCGTGCAGCCGGACGGGATCGTCACCGACTGGGACAGCGTGTCGGTGTGGGTCGAGCCGTAGCCGTCGAGCCAGGCCTTGTACGAACCGGCGTGGGCCGCCTCGTCGGTGTCGTTGGTGATGACCCCGCTGGTCGCGGTCCAGGTGGTGTTCCCGGACTCGAAGCCCGCGTTGCCCAGGAGCTGGGTCGAGGTGCAGGTGCCGCCGCCACCGGAGGTGCTGACCGTCCAGGTGAAGGAGGCCGAGCCGGAGGCGCCGGTGGAGTCGGTCGCGGTCACCGTGACGGCGTAGGTGCCGGCGGTGGACGCGGTGCCGGAGATCAGCCCGGTGGAACTGCTGATCGACAGGCCGGTCGGCAGCCCGCTCGCGCTGTAGGTGAGAGTCGCGCTCGCGCTGTCGGTGGCGGAGATCTGCAGGCTCGCCGTGGAGCCGGTCACGGTGGACTGGCTGCCCGGGTTGGTGACGGTCACCGTGTTGCCCGTGGTGGTGCCGGAGGTGAAGGCGGCGGTGCCGTCCGGGGTGCCCCAGCCGGTCGGGCCGTCGTAGCCGGTGCCCGCGGTGCAGAAGTAACTCGTCGAGCAGGAGCCGTTGTTGCCGCTCGTGACGTCGTACAGGTTGCTGGTGTGGGAGTAGGGGTACTTCGCCGGGTAGTCACTGGAGCCGGGGGTGCCGGCCAGCGCGTAGACGCCCGCGATGATCGGGGACGAGGCGCTGGTGCCGCCGTAGACCGCCCAGCCGGAGCCGCCGTAGGTGTCGTAGACGGCCACGCCGGTGGCGGGGTCGGCCACGGCGGAGACGTCGGCCTCCATGCGCTTGGTGCAGCCCGTGTCGGTCTGCCAGGTCGGCTTCGCGTCGTAGGCGGAGCAGCCGGAGCCGCCGCCCTCGGTGCTGCTGGTCTTCCACACGGACTCGGTCCAGCCGCGGGAGTTGGACGACGTCGACAGCGCGGTGCCGCCGACTGCCGTCACGTACTGGGACGTTGCCGGGTACTCGGCGCCGTAGGCCTCGTCACCGGAGGAGACGGTGATCGCGACACCCGGGTGCTTGAAGTACGAGGTGTCCTCGGAGGTCTGCGTGGAGGCCTCGTCGCCGCCCCAGCTGTTGGACACGAACTTCGCGCCCAGGGTGACGGCCTCGTTCTCGGCGGTGCCGAGGTTGGCGTCGGTGGCCGAAGTGGCCTCCACCAGAATGATGTTGCAGTTCGGGCAGACCGCGCTGACCATGTCGATGTCGAGCGCTTCCTCGCCCGCCCAGCCGGTGTCGTTCGTCGGCAGGGAGGTGGTCGAGCCGGTCTGGCTGACCTGCTTGAAGCAGCCGCTCGCCTTGGTGCAGGCGGAGAGGCCGAAGTTCGAGCGGTAAGTGGCCAGGTCCGACTCGGCGTTGGGGTCGTTGTACGCGTCGACCACCGCGACCGTCAGGCCGGAGCCACCGGTCGAGGGAAGCGCGTACGCGCTGTGCAGGTTGGCCGGGCTCAGCCCGGACACCGCGGCCGCGGCGTCCGCGTGCACGGCGGAGGCCAGTTGCTGCTTGATGTCGGTGCGCCGCTGGGCGAAGCAGGATGCAGAACCCGGGGCCGCGGTCGCGCAGAGGCGCTCGGTCGGTACCTTCTGCCCGGCCTTGCCGGTCGAGTGGACGGTCTGGGCCGCGGGGGCGGTCAGGGCCTTGGAGTTCTGGGTGACCTTGGAGACCTGGGCGGACTGGACGGCGGCCTGTGGGGCGGGCTGCGCGTCGGCGGGGGAGGCCGCCACGAGCCCGAAGACGCTGAGGGTGAGGGCGGGTATGGCGGCGGTCAGCAGTCTTCGCAGACTCCGTCTGGGCTTTTCACGCATGGGGGTACTGCCTCCATCGTGGGAGTGGGGTTCCTCGGCGTGGTGGCAGGCCTGTGACGCGCGTAGCGGCGGCAGATGGCATCGTCATGGGCATGACACTTTGAGCGTCCTGTGGGGTCATTGGTGAATGACATGAACAGGACGGGTGGAACGTAGCCGGGGTGACGAGACCGCGAACAGACGCGCCCCATGAACTTTGCCGCTCCATAGAAACTCCATGGACGGCCCATGGAAGCTCCATGGGCCGTCCGCGAAGTAAGAGGCAGATAAAGGGGACTGGCGGTCCTCTAGGGGAGTCCTAGAAGTCCTCGTCCAGGTCGACCGTGCCTTCTACGGCCACCTGGTACGCCGACGGGCGGCGCTCGAAGAAGTTCGTCAGCTCCTGCACACCCTGCAACTCCATGAAGGAGAAGGGGTTCTCGGAACCGTAGACCGGAGCGAAGCCCAGCCGCTGGAGCCGCTGGTCCGCGACGCACTCCAGGTACTGGCGCATCGAGTCGGTGTTCATGCCCGGCAGACCCTCACCGCACAGGTCGCGCCCGAACTGCAGCTCCGCCTCGACGGCTTCGCGCAGCATGTCGGTCACCTCCTGCTGGAGTTGGTCGTCGAAGAGCTCCGGCTCCTCCTTGCGGACGGTGTCGACCACCTCGAACGCGAAGCTCATGTGCATGGTCTCGTCGCGGAACACCCAGTTGGTGCCGGTGGCGAGACCGTGCAGGAGACCCCGGCTGCGGAACCAGTAGACGTACGCGAACGCGCCGTAGAAGAACAGCCCCTCGATGCACGCGGCGAAGCAGATCAGGTTGAGCAGGAAACGACGGCGGTCGGCCTGGGTCTGGAGGCTGTCCAGCTTCTCGACCTCGTTGATCCACTTGAAGCAGAACTCGGCCTTCTCGCGGATGGAGGGGATGTTCTCCACCGCGTCGAAGGCGGCCGCCCGGTCCTCCGGGTCGGGGAGGTAGGTGTCCAGCAGCGTCAGGTAGAACTGGACGTGCACGGCCTCCTCGAAGAGCTGGCGGCTCAAGTACAGCCGCGCCTCGGGGGAGTTGATGTGCTTGTACAGCGTCAGCACGAGGTTGTTCGCCACGATCGAGTCACCCGTCGCGAAGAACGCGACCAGCCGCCCGATCATGTGCTGCTCACCCGGCGTCAGCTTCGCGAGATCGGCGACGTCCGAGTGGAGGTCGACCTCCTCGACGGTCCAGGTGTTCTTGATCGCGTCCCGGTAGCGCTCGTAGAAGTCCGGGTAGCGCATGGGGCGGAGGGTCAGCTCGAAGCCCGGGTCGAGGAGGTTCTTTTCGGTGGAGCTCATTACTGGCACGCCTCGCAGGACTCGGGGTTCTCAAGGGAGCAGGCGACCGCGTCTTCGTCGGGGGTCAACTGCTGTACGGGGATGGGGGTTTGGGCCTGGGCCTGGGCCGCGCGGGCGATGCGGGTCGCCGGGCGGGAGCGCAGGTAGTACGTCGTCTTCAGGCCCTGCTTCCAGGCGTACGCGTACATCGAGGAGAGCTTGCCGATCGTCGGCGTCTCCAGGAACAGGTTCAGGGACTGGGACTGGTCCAGGAACGGGGTGCGGGCGGCGGCCATGTCGATCAGGCCGCGCTGCGGGATCTCCCACGCCGTGCGGTAAAGGGCGCGGACGTCCTCCGGGATCCAACTGAAGCCCTGCACCGAGCCGTTGGCCTCGCGCAGGGCCTCGCGGGTGCGGGCGTCCCACACGCCGAGCTGCTTCAACTCGTCGACCAGGTAGGAGTTGACCTGCAGGAACTCGCCGGAGAGCGTCTCGCGCTTGAAGAGGTTCGAGACCTGCGGCTCGATGCACTCGTACACGCCCGCGATCGAGGCGATCGTCGCCGTGGGGGCGATCGCCAGCAACAGGCTGTTGCGCATGCCGGTCTGGGCGATACGTTCCCGCAGTGCCGACCAGCGCTCGGGCCAGGTCAGTTCCACGCCGTAGTGGTCGGGGTGCAGGACACCGCGGGCCGTGCGGGTCTTCTCCCAGGCCGGGAGCGGACCGTTGCGCTCGGCGAGGTCGGCGGAGGCCTCGTACGCGGCGAGCATGATGCGCTCGGCGATGCGGGTGGAAAGGGCCTGCGCCTGCGGGGAGTCGAAGGGGACACGGAGTTTGAAGAAGACGTCCTGGAGGCCCATCGCGCCCAGGCCGACCGGGCGCCAGCGGGCGTTGGAACGGCCCGCCTGCTCGGTCGGGTAGAAGTTGATGTCGACCACGCGGTCCAGGAAGGTGACGGCCGTGCGGACCGTCTCGTCCAGACGCTCCCAGTCGATGTCGTCACCGACCACGAATGCGCCCAGGTTCACCGAACCCAGGTTGCAGACCGCCGTCTCGCCGTCGTCCGTGACCTCCAGGATTTCCGTGCAGAGGTTCGAGGAGTGGACCGTGTGGCCCGGCTCGGCGGTCTGGTTGGCGGTGCGGTTGGCCGCGTCCTTGAAGGTCATCCAGCCGTTGCCGGTCTGCGCGAGGGTGCGCATCATGCGGCCGTAGAGGTCACGGGCCGGGATGGTCTTCTTCGCCAGCCCCTGCGCCTCCGCCCTGCGGTAGGCCGCGTCGAACTCGTCGCCCCACAGGTCGACCAGCTCGGGCACGTCGGCGGGGGAGAAGAGCGACCAGTCGCCGTTCTCGTTCACCCGGCGCATGAACTCGTCCGGGATCCAGTGCGCCAGGTTCAGGTTGTGCGTACGGCGGGCGTCCTCACCGGTGTTGTCCCGCAGCTCCAGGAACTCCTCGATGTCGGAGTGCCAGGTCTCCAGGTACACCGCGGCCGCACCCTTGCGCCGGCCGCCCTGGTTCACCGCGGCGACCGAGGCGTCCAGCGTCTTCAGGAACGGGACGATGCCGTTGGAGTGCCCGTTCGTGCCCCGGATCAGCGAACCCCGGCTGCGGATGCGGGAGTACGACAGTCCGATGCCACCCGCGTGCTTCGAGAGGCGGGCGACCTGGTGGTAGCGGTCGTAGATGGAGTCCAGCTCGTCCAGCGGGGAGTCGAGGAGGTAGCAGGACGACATCTGGGGGTGCCGGGTGCCGGAGTTGAAGAGCGTGGGGGAGGACGGGAGGTAGTCCAGGCGGCTCATCAGGCGGTAGAGCGCGGCCACTTCGTCCAGGGCGCGGGTCGAGTCGTCCTCCGCGAGACCGGCGGCCACGCGCAGCATGAAGTGCTGGGGCGTCTCGATGACCTTGCGGGTGATCGGGTGGCGGAGGAGGTAGCGGCTGTACAGGGTGCGCAGGCCGAAGTAGCCGAAGCGGTCGTCGGCGCCCTCATCGAAGGAGGCGGCGATCAGCGCGTCGAGGCGGGCCGCGTGCAGCGTCGCGAACTCGGCGGTGCGGTCGGCGATGAGGCCCTCGCGGTGGCCCACGGCGACGGACTCGGTGAACGTCGTGACGCCCTGGGAGGCGGCCTCGGCGGCGATGCTGATCGTCAGCAGCCGGGCGGCGAGGCGGGAGTAGACCGGGTCCTCGGAGATGAGGCCGGCGGCCGCCTCCGTCGCCAGCTCGCGCAGTTCCGCCAGGTCCGCGTGCGCGGACCGGCCGCGCAACGTGGCGGCGGCGACCCGGCCGGGGTCGGCGTCGGGGAGGTCGGCGGTCAGCGCGGTCAGGGTCCGCAGGATCGCGGTACCGGGGCCGTCGGCGTCCTGAACAACCGTTCCGGGAAGCTCGGTTCCGGGTCCGGTCGCGGTCGCTGCGATCGCCTCGTTCGCCTGGGTCGCTGATGCCGGCTCTGCTGGCGCGATGGTCACGGTGGGGCTCTCCCTCGCTCGGCACGGGGCCTCGCCGAGGGCAGGCGGCAGTACACGAGCGCACGGGGCGTCGCGTCCACCGGCCCACTCCACGAGGCCCGGACGTCATGCGCCCTGGCCGGGTGGCCGGACGCGCGCCGTCGGCAGGTCCTCGGACTGACCATGCGTGCATATGCACGTAAGTACACCGTTGCGGGACAGTTCCGGATTCGCACCGGATTCCCCTGCGGCGACAGCGAGCATGAGCATACATCTTGTGCCGGGCTGTCGTGGCACCACCAGATGTTGTGTCGCGGCGGTTTCAGAGCGTCAGTTGATAGGTGAGCAGAGTGAGATCGTCCAGGTGTGGCACGGGATTCCAGTCCCGGTCGGGTGTGCGGACGAAACCCAGGCGTTCGTAGATGCGGTGGGCCGCGTGCATGGAGCTCTGGGTCGACAGCACTACGGCCGTGCAGCCCTCGGTGGCTCGGGCGCGGTCGATGCAGGCGCGGACGAGGGCCTCGCCGGCGCCGCGGCCTCTGGCGGTGCGGGCGATCGCGAGGGCGCGGATTTCCGTCTCTCCAGGGCGCGCTATGTCTGCGACGGGGCCGGGGCCGGGGACGAAGGTGACGCCGCCGAGGAGGTGGTCGCCGTCCACCACGACGAGGACTTCGGCGGCTGCGGCTCGGCTTGCTACGTCCTTGAGCACGGGGAGGTAGGGGTCGGTCTCGCCGTAGTCGAGGAGGCCGTCGGTCAGGTAGGCGTCTGCTGTGAGGGTGCCGAGGGGGTCGTATTCGGTGGGGATTGCTCGGCGGATGAGGATGTCCATGTGGGTCAGTGTGTACGAACAGCGGGCCGCCGAGGGGGGTGCTCTCGGTGGCCCGCTATGGGTCGTGTGTGGCTGGTCGCGCAGTTCCCCGCGCCCCTTAAGTTGGCACACTCACCTGCGCTAGTGGGTTGCCCCTGCTGTTGCCGGAGGTAGCTCTACCTCCACGCCCGGGTCGCCCGCGTCTGCCGTGTAGTCGCCGGGGCTCGTCTCGTCCACGCCCTCCGGAGCCTTGAAGGCCTTCAGGGCGAAGGTGAGGACCACTGTCACCACCACGTTCATCACGAACGCCGTCAGGCCGATGTAGCCGATTTCGCCGATGCCGGGGATCTTCTTGGAGGAGCCGCCGAAGTGGTCCTGGGTCGGGGAGGCGACGCCGTAGGCCGCGAGGGTGCCGTAGATCATGCCGACCGCCCAGCCGGCCAGGAGGGCCCAGCGGTGGGGCCAGCGGGTGAAGAGGCCGCCCACCAGGGACGGGAAGGTCTGGAGGATCCAGATGCCGCCCAGGAGCTGGAAGTTGATGGCGACTGTCTTGTCCATCGTCAGGACGAAGGCCAGGGCGCCGACCTTCACCAGGAGGGAGACGATCTTCGAGACCTTTGTCTCCTGGGCCGGGGTTGCGTCCGGCTTGATGAAGTCCTTGTAGATGTTGCGGGTGAAGAGGTTCGCCGCCGCGATGGACATGATGGCCGCGGGGACCAGGGCGCCGATGCCGATCGCGGCGAAGGCCACGCCCGCGAACCAGTCCGGGAACATGTTCTCGAAGAGCTGCGGGATCGCCAACTGGCCGTTGGTGACCTTGACTC
The DNA here is from genome assembly GCF_045162565.1 of Streptomyces sp. NBC_00986. NCBI lineage: Bacteria > Bacillati > Actinomycetota > Actinomycetes > Kitasatosporales > Streptomycetaceae > Streptomyces > Streptomyces sp. NBC_00986. The sequence continues at coordinate 4,401,722 of NZ_CP108733.1, read as the reverse complement.
CGGCCGCGATCGCCATGAAGCCGAGCAGCGCGAGCAGGCCCAGCATCAGTGAATACAGCGGCAGGATCGTGGTGTTGCGGCGGATCACGTTGCGGCTCTTGGACGACAGGGTCGCGGTGATCGAGTGCGGGTACATGAACAGGGCCAGTGCCGAGCCCAACGCCAGTGTCGCGTACGTCCATTGGCCCGCCGGCGCGGGCACGAGCCCGCCCGTTCCCGCCGCCTTGAACTTGGCGCCCGCCGCGCTGAAGATGTCGTCGAAGCCGCCGAGCTTGATCGGGATGTAGATGATCGCCACCGCGATCACGATGTAGATCAGCCCGTCCTTCACGAACGCGATCAGCGCGGGTGCGCGCAGGCCGGACGAGTAGGTGTACGCCGCCAGCACGGCGAACGCGATCAGCAGCGGCAGGTCCTTCACGAACCAGTTGGAGTTCGCGCTGCCGCCGACGCCCATGACGTCCAACACGGCCTGGATGCCGACCAGTTGGAGGGCGATGTACGGCATCGTCGCGAGGATGCCGGTGACCGCCACCGCCAGCGAAAGACCTTTGGAGCCGAAGCGGCCGCGCACGAAGTCCGAGGTCGTCACGTATCCGTGCTTGTGCGACACCGACCAGAGCCGGGGCAGGAACGTGAAGATGAGCGGGTACACGAGGATCGTGTAGGGCACCGCGAAGAAGCCGGCCGCGCCCGCCGCGTAGACCGCCGCCGGGACCGCCACGAACGTATACGCCGTGTAGAGGTCGCCGCCGAGCAGGAACCAGGTGACCCAGGTGCCGAACGACCGTCCGCCCAGGCCCCATTCGTCGAGGCTCTGCTCGTTGTCGGCCCGGCGCCAGCGCGCGGCCAGGAAGCCCAGGGCCGTGACGGCCAGGAAGAAGAAGATGAAGACGCCGAGGGCGACGCCGTTCACGCCGTCGTTCACCGGTTACCTCCATGGCGGGTCCGCTGGTCGCGCTGCCACAGCTTGTAGGCGGTCATCGTCAACACCGTCGAGATCAGCACCCAGAGCATCTGGTACCAGTAGAAGAACGGCACGCCGATGAACGTCGGGTCGATCTTCGTGTAGGAGCCGACCCAGAGCAGCGCCACGAACGGCGCGAACAGGCACACGGCGATGATGACGCGGACCGGTGTCACCACTGGATGTCTCACTTCAGGCACATCTGACATTTCGTGGCCGTCCCCTCACTGATCGCCTGTGTAACGCGCAGGCAATGTAGGTCACCGTGTCACGTGAGCGAAAGACCTCGTCCGCATATCGTCATGTCGATTTCGTGAAGGCGTGACATCGCTGTCAACCCGGGCGTCAACAGCAGCGGAATCCCTGTCGTGGGTCGGCCTCCTGGCGGTCTGTCCGCATGCGTTCGAAACCCCGGCGACCTGGGACCTCGGCCTCGGGATGGTTCCGGCGTACGTGCGCGACATACCGGTCGTACGCCGACTCGTCCATCAGCTCCCGGACGTACCAGCGCACTCCACTAGTCGCCCGCCTGAACGCCGACCACATCACGTGCCGCCACCTCCTCCTTCTCCTCCCGGGTCGGGATCAGCCCGGCCGGTGCCACGATGTTCGACTCGACGTACGGCGTCTCGCTCAGCGTGGAGAGCGCGGGGCGGCGGATGTGTCGAACGCAGACGCGAAGGGCGTCCGCGATCACGACCACGACCAGCACCGCGAGAATGGCCGAAAGCACCCCGTCCACCGTGGAGTTGGTGACGACGGTGTGCATGTCGTCCATGGACTTGGCCGGAGGCAGGACCTTGCCCGCGTCGATCGCGTCCTGGAACACGGACCGTTGCTTGAAGAAGCCCACCTTCGGGTCGCCGGAGAACACCTTCTGCCAGCTCGCGGTCAGGGTGACCGTCGCGTCCCAGGCGAGCGGAATCCCGGTGATCCAGGCCCACTTGAGGCGCCCGGACTTCACCAGGAGGGTGGTGCAGACGGCCAGCGCGACCGCCGCGAGGAGCTGGTTGGCGATGCCGAAGATCGGGAAGAGCTGGTTGATCCCGCCGAGGGGTTCGTGGACACCGACCCAGAGGAAGTAGCCCCACAGGGCGCACACGATCGCACTCGTCAGGGCCAGGCCCGGCCGCCAACTCACGTTCTTGAACGGCCGGTAGACGTTCCCGAGCATGTCCTGGAGCATGAACCGGCCCACCCGCGTGCCCGCGTCCAGCGCGGTCAGGATGAACAGCGCCTCGAACATGATCGCGAAGTGGTACCAGAAGGCGCGCAGGCTCCCGCCGGTCACCTTGGAGAAGATCTCCGAGACGCCGACCGCGAGCGTGGGTGCCCCGCCGGTACGGGACAGCAGACTCGCCTCGTCGACGTTCTTCGCGGCCTGCGCGAGGTCGGCGGGGGAGATGTGATAGCCCCAACTGCTCACCACCTGCGAGGCGTTCTGCACCGTCGTGCCGATCGCGCCCGCCGGGGCGTTCATCGCGAAGTACAGACCCGGGTCGATGATGCTCGCGGCGACCAGGGCCATCACGGCGACGGACGACTCCATGAGCATGGCGCCGTAGCCGATCATGCGGATCTGGGTTTCCTTCTGGATCATCTTCGGGGTCGTGCCGCTGGAGATGAGCGAGTGGAAGCCGGACAGGGCGCCGCAGGCGATCGTGATGAAGACGAAGGGGAAGAGCGAGCCGGCGAAGACCGGGCCGTTGCCGTGCTTCGCGAAGTCGGTGACGGCGGGCATCTTCAGGGCGGGCAGGGCGACCACGACCCCGATCGCCAGCAGGCCGATGGTGCCGATCTTCATGAAGGTGGAGAGGTAGTCGCGCGGGGCGAGCAGGGTCCAGACGGGGAGGATCGAGGCGACGAAGCCGTACGCCACCAGCCAGATCACCAGCGTCGAGGGCGCGAGGGTGAAGGTGCCGGCCCAGGACGACTCGGCGACCCAGCGGCCCGCGACCAGGGCGAGCAGCAGCAGGGCCACGCCGATGAGGGAGACCTCGGAGACCTTGCCTGGGCGAAGTACCCGTAGGTAGAAGCCCATCAGGAGGGCGATCGGGATGGTCATGCCGATGGAGAAGGTGCCCCAGGGCGAGGAGGCCAGCGCGTTCACGACGACCAGGGCCAGCACGCCGAGCAGGATGATCATGATGGCGAAGGTGGCGAGCAGGGCCGCCGCGCCGCCGAACGGGCCGATCTCCTCGCGGGCCATCTGGCCAAGGGACTTGCCGTCGCGCCGGGTTGAGAAGAACAGCACCACCATGTCCTGGACCGCGCCCGCGAAGATGACCCCGGCGATGATCCACACTGTGCCGGGCAAGTAGCCCATCTGCGCGGCGAGTACGGGTCCGACGAGCGGGCCCGCGCCGGCGATCGCGGCGAAGTGGTGGCCGAGCAGGACGCGGCGGTCGGTGGGGTGGTAGTCGATGCCGTTGTCGAGGCGTTCGGCCGGGGTGGCCCGGGTGCCGTCGACCTTCAGGACCTTGTACGCGATGAACTTCGCGTAGAAGCGGTAGGCGATGGCGTACGAGCCGAGGGCGGCGGCGACCATCCAGGCGGCCGACACGTTCTCGCCCCGCGCCAGCGCGAGCACGGACCAGCCCGCCGCGCCGACGAGCGCGACGAGGGTCCAGACGACGATGGTTCGGACGTTCGCGGTACGCACCGGGGAGTCCTCCCGTCCATGCGGCGACGGGAGGAACGTAGAGCAACCTCGGTAACTCCGTAAGTCCCTTAGTCCTGTGGGCGCTTGAGTCGCGCCACGGACTAGTCCTGCGGGCGCTTGAGGCGGGCCACGAATTTGTACCTGTCCCCCCGGTACACCGACCGCACCCACTCCACCGGCTTGCCCTCCTTGTCGAGGGAGTGGCGGGAGAGCATCAGCATCGGGAGGCCGACGTCGGTGCTGAGGAGGCCGGCCTCGCGCGGGGTGGCCAGCGAGGTCTCGATGGTCTCCTCGGCCTCGGCGAGATGGACGTCGTAGACCTCGGCCAACGCGGTATAGAGAGACGTGTACTTGACGAGCGACCTGCGCAGGGCGGGGAAGCGCTTCGCGCTGAGGTGGGTCGTCTCGATGGCCATCGGTTCGGCGTTGGCCATGCGAAGGCGCTCGATGCGCAGGACCCGGCCGCCGGCGGTGATGTCGAGCAGGTCGGCGAGGGTGTCGTCGGCGGTGATGTAGCCGATGTCCAGGAGCTGCGAGGTCGGTTCGAGGCCCTGGGCGCGCATGTCCTCGGTGTACGAGGTGAGTTGGAGGGCCTGGGAGACCTTCGGCTTGGCGACGAACGTGCCCTTGCCCTGGATACGCTCCAGGCGGCCCTCGACGACCAGTTCCTGAAGTGCCTGGCGGACGGTGGTGCGCGAGGTGTCGAACTCCGCGGCCAGGGTGCGCTCGGGCGGGACCGGGGTGCCGGGCGGCAGCGTCTCCGTCATGTCGAGGAGGTGCTTCTTCAGGCGGTAGTACTTCGGCACACGCGCGGTGCGGACGGTGGCCCCACCCTCGTTCTCCGCACTGCTGACGTCGGTGCTCATGCTCCGCCTTCCCGGCTCCGGACAAGGGTCACTTGGTGATCCCCTCTGTATACCGTCGCCGTCTCTTTTGGTCTAGTCCACAGCGCCAAGTGGTCTAGCGGAAGAGAGTACTCCGGCACCGTTGTTTTCGCTGCCTTCTTACTTAAAGGTTCCTGCATATGTAGGTCGCATAACGGCTGGTCAGGGGTGTTTCGGGGGCTCTTGACAGGCTCTGTGGTCTGGTCCAAGCTCCCGGTACTGGTCTACACCATTGGTTCAGGTCCCGGCTCTTGGGCGGGAGGTGTGGCAGGCATCCCTGAGGAGGGTGGCGTGAAGCGCAAGCTGATAGCCGCGATCGGTATCGCGGGCATGATGGTCTCCATCGCGGCGTGCGGGGGCAACGACGACAAGGGCTCTTCGAACAGCGGCGCCGACGCCAAGGAGCTGACCGTCTGGCTCACCGTCGACGCGCAGAACAACTGGCCCCAGCTGGTGAAGGCGGCCGACGCGGCCGTGCAGAAGGCGCACCCGGGCGTCAAGATCAAGCACGAGTACTACGGCTGGCCGGACAAGAACACCAAGCTCGACGCGGTCCTCGCCACCGACAAGGCCCCCGACGTGGTCGAGATGGGCAACACCGAGATGCTGAGCTACATGGTCAAGGGCGCCTTCGCACCCGTGGACCCGGCCAAGTTCACCAACTCCTCCGCCTGGCTCGACGGCCTCAAGGCCTCCGTGACCTACGACGGCAAGACGTACGGCGTCCCCTACTACGCCGGTGGCCGCGTCGCCAACTGGCGCAAGGACATCGCCGCTTCGGTCGGCGTCAAGGCGCCCCCGACGACGTACACCGAGCTGACCGCCGACCTGGACAAGATCCAGAAGAAGGAAGGCAGCAAGTTCAGCGCCTGGTACCAGCCCACCCGTGACTGGTACGCGGCCATGTCCTTCGTCTACGACGCCGGCGGCGCCATCGCCACCCAGTCCGGCAGTGACTGGAAGGCCAGCCTCTCCTCGCCCGAGTCCATCAAGGGGCTCAACGAGTGGAAGTCGGTCATCGACAAGTACATGCACGGCGACAAGACCAAGGACGAGTCCGACCGTTACATCGTCTACGGCCAGGGCAAGGCGTCCATGATCTTCGCCGCCGCGTGGGAGGGCGCGACCGCCGCCGACCCGAAGAACGACAAGACCGGCGGCAAGCTGAAGACCGACCTCGTCAACTTCGTGATGCCCGGCCCGTCCGGCAAGAACATGCCCGTGTTCCTGGGCGGTTCGGACCTCGCCGTTCCGGTGAAGTCCAAGGCGCAGGCCCTCGCCGCCGAGTGGATCAACGCCTTCACCGGTCCGTCCGGCCAGAAGGGCCTGATGGCCAAGGGCAACCTGCCGAACAACAAGACCGACCTCGCGACGCTGAAGAGCGACCCCGCGACGGCGGTCCCGGCCACCGCGGCCGAGTCCAACTGGTTCGTCCCGATGGCACCGGGCTGGGGCCAGGTCGAGAAGGCCCAGGTCCTGCAGACCATGCTGCAGAACATCGGCACCGGCAAGCAGTCGGTCGAGGACGCCGCGAAGGCCGCGGACACCGCGATCGACAAGGTCATCAACACCAAGTGACCTGAGTGCGGGGCCCTGTTGGACGCCGGGTGCGTCCTCGGGGCAGGGCCCCGCATCTCGTACGAAGCACGGCCGTACGACCTGAGGGATCGCTGAGGAGCGCGCGATGAGTGCCGACACGACCACCCCCGCCAAGGTGCCGCCGCCGCGGCAGGCGCCCCCACCGCGCGTCTCCGGCGCACCCCGCAGACGGCGGACGTCGAGAGGCACCGGGATCCCCTGGCTGCTGCTCGCGCCCTGTCTGCTCATCCTCGCCCTGGTCATGGGCTATCCGCTGGTCCGCCTGGTCACCCTGTCGTTCCAGTCCTTTGGCCAGTCCCAGCTGTGGGGCTTCAAGTCCGCCGAGTGGATCGGCTTCGACAACTTCTCGGGCATCCTCGGCGACGGCGAGTTCTGGGGCGTCGTCGTCCGCACGATCGTCTTCGCGGCCGGCTCGGTCATCTTCACGATGGTCGCCGGCATGGCCCTCGCCCTGCTCCAGCAGAAGGTCTCCGGCTGGGTGAAGACGCTCATCAACGTTGTCCTGGTGGCCAGTTGGGGCATGCCGGTCATCGTCGCGACCACCGTCTTCAAGTGGCTCTTCGACTCGGACTACGGCGTCTTCAACGCCCTGCTCAGCAAGTTGCCCGGCGTCGACATGATCGGCCACAACTGGTTCGCCAGCGGACCGCAGGGCCTCCTCGTCATCATGCTGCTGGTGGTGTGGGGCGCGGTGCCCTTCGTGGTCATCACGCTCAGCGCCGGACTCACCCAGGTCCCCCAGGAGTTGGAGGAGGCCGCCCGCCTCGACGGCGCCGGCGCGTGGGGCGTCTTCCGGTACGTCACCCTGCCCATCCTCAAGCCGATCATCGTGATGCTCACGACCCTGTCGGTGATCTGGGACATGGGCGTCTTCCCCCAGGTGTTCGTGATGCGCGGCGGTCACCCCGAGGCCGACTTCCAACTGCTCAGCACCTACTCGTACGACCGCGCTTTCGTCGTCAACGACTACGGACAGGGTTCCGCGATAGCCCTGGTCACGGTGGTGCTGCTGCTCGGGGTCGTCGCCGTCTACATGCGTCAGATGCTTCAGATCGGAGAGGTCGAATGAGCGCGCTCACGACCGACGCGCCCCGGAAGCCGACCGGTGGGCGCCGGAAGTCCAAGGTCGGCTGGAACCTCCTCGGCCTGCTCGTCTTCGTCGTCGTCGGCTTCCCCCTCTACTGGATGCTCGACACGGCGTTCAAACCGGCGAAGGACGCCATCGACCCGGACCCGAGCCTGCTGCCCACCGGCATCACGCTCGACAACTTCCGCCGGGCGCTGGACATCGCCGACTTCTGGGGCCCGGTCGGCCGCAGCCTCATCGTGTCCCTGTCGGTGGTCGTGATCGGCGTCGTCGTCGGCCTGCTGGCCGCGCTCGCCATCTCCCGCTTCGCCTTCCGCGGCCGCAAGATCGTGATCGTCGGCATCCTCGCGGTCCAGATGGTCCCGCTGGTCTCGATGATCATCCCGGTCTTCCTGCTCCTGAACGACCTCGACCAGTACGACAAGCTCTCGGGCCTGATCATCACGTACCTGACCTTCATCCTCCCGTTCACGGTGTGGACCCTGCGCGGCTTCATCGTCAACATCCCAAAGGAGCTGGAGGAGGCGGCCATGGTCGATGGCTGCTCCCGCACCGGCGCCTTCATCCGGGTCGTCTTCCCCCTCCTCGCCCCGGGCATGGTCGCCACCTCGGTCTACGGCTTCATCCAGGCCTGGAACGAGTACCTGTACGCCCTGATGCTGCTCAGCCAGGAGCACCAGACGGCGACCGTCTGGCTCGGCAACTTCACCACCAAGCACGGCACCGAGTACGCCCCGATGATGGCCGGCGCCACGATGATGGCCGTGCCGATCGTCGTCCTGTTCCTCATCGTCCAGCGCAAGATGGCCGCGGGCCTGACCGCGGGCGCTGTGAAGGGATAACGCCACCGATGACGACACTCGCCAGCGGTACAGACACCCTGACGCGCGACGCCCTCACCGTCCTGCAGCCGGGCTTCCCCGGCACCACGGCCCCCGACTGGCTGCTGAGGCGCCTCGGCGAAGGCCTGGCCTCGGTGGGCCTGTTCGGCCGCAACATCGCGTCACCCGAGCAACTCTCGTCGCTGACGGCCCAGTTGAGGTCCGAGCGGGACGACGTGCTGGTCGCCATCGACGAGGAGGGCGGCGACGTCACCCGCCTGGAGGCCCGTACCGGCTCCTCCTTCCCGGGCAACCACGCCCTGGGCGCGGTGGACGACGTAGAACTCACCAGGGCGGTGGCCCACGAACTGGGCCGCAGACTCGCGGCCTGCGGCGTGAACCTGAACTGGGCCCCCTCCGCGGACGTCAACTCGAACCCCTCCAACCCGGTCATCGGCGTCCGGTCCTTCGGCGCCGACCCTGAACTGGTCGCCCGGCACACGGCGGCCTACGTCACCGGCCTCCAGTCGGCGGGCGTCGCCGCCTGCACGAAACACTTCCCGGGCCACGGCGACACGGCGGTCGACTCCCACCACGCCCTGCCGCGCATCGACGCCGGGTCGACGGTCCTGGAGCAGCGCGAACTGCTCCCGTTCCGCGCGGCCATCGCCGCCGGCTCCCGCGCGGTGATGAGCGCCCACATCCTGGTCCCCACCCTGGACCCGGACCGCCCGGCCACCCTCTCCCTCCGCATCCTCACCGACCTCCTTCGAGGCCAACTCGCCTACGACGGCCTCATCGTCACCGACGGCATGGAGATGCAGGCCATCGCCGCCACCTACGGCATCGAACGCGGCAGCGTCCTCGCCATCGCCGCCGGCGCCGACGCGATCTGCGTGGGCGGCGGCCTCGCGGACGACGAGACGGTACGACGGCTGCGGGACGCGCTGGTGGGGGCGGTGCGGTCGGGAGAGCTGCCGGAGGAACGCCTGGCCGAAGCGGCGGAACGGGTGCGGGGACTGGCACAGTGGACGGCTTCCGCTGCCGCTTCGGAATCGGCACCCGATGAGCGGACGGGCTCCGCCTCAGCGGGAAGCGTGACGCGCGTCGACATCGGTCTCGTCGCCGCCCGCCGCGCCCTCACGGTCACCGGTGCCGAGGACTTCACCCCGCTCACCGAACCGCCGTACGTCGCGCTCCTCACCCCGGTCGCCAACATCGCCGTAGGAGACGAGACCCCCTGGGGCGTGGCCGCGGAACTGGCCCGGCTCCTGCCCGGCACGGAGACGGCCGGGTTCGCCGGGGAGGACGCGGGGGGCGTGATCCTGAAGGCGGCGGGGACGCGGCGCATCGTGGCCGTGGTCCGGGACGAGCACCGGCACCCCTGGATGGCGGCCGCTCTCGACACCCTCCTGGCCGCCCGCCCCGACACCGTGGTGGTGGAGATGGGCGTCCCGCAGGCACCGTCCCGAGGCGCCCTGCACATCGCGACTCACGGCGCGGCCCGCGTCTGTGGCCACGCGGCGGCGGAGGTCATCGCGGGCGCGTGACCGTGAGCCGGGGGGAGTGACCCCGACCAGGGAACACCCCCCGAACACACCGGTGCCGGGCCTTCCACGAGCGGGCCCGGCACCGGCTTGTGCAGATGTGAGACAGCGTCAGATTCCTTGCCAGTCCGGCTTGTTGACGAACGTGTGCCGGAAGTAGTCCGCGAGCTTCAGCTTCGACGCGGCACCCTCGTCGACGACGACCGTCGCATGCCGGTGCAGCTGGAGTGCCGACGCCGGGCACACCGCGGCGACCGGTCCCTCCACGGTCGCGGCGACCGCGTCCGCCTTGCCCTCGCCGGTCGCGAGGAGGACCAGGTGTCGGGCTTCCAGGATGGTGCCGATGCCCTGGGTGATGACGTGGTGCGGCACCTGCTCGATGTCGCCGTCGAAGAACCGCGCGTTGTCCACCCGCGTCTGCTCGGTCAGCGTCTTGATCCGGGTCCGCGAGGCGAGCGACGAGCACGGTTCGTTGAACCCGATGTGTCCGTCGGTCCCGATGCCCAGCACCTGGAGATCGACCCCGCCGGCCTCGCCCAGCGCCCGGTCGTACGCCTCGCACGCCGCCTGTACGTCCTCGGCGGTCCCGTCCGGTCCGAGGAAGGCGTCCATCCCGATTCCGAGCGGCTCCAGCACCTCGCGCCGCAGGACCGAGCGGTACGACTCCGGGTGCTCGGCGGGCAGCCCCACGTACTCGTCGAGCTGGGCGATCCGGGCCCGCGAGGTGTCCACGGCCCCGGCGCGGACCTTGGCGGCGAGGGCTTCGTAGATGGGCAGCGGCGTCGACCCGGTGGCCACGCCGAGAAGGGCGTCCGGCGTGCGCCGGAGCAGCTGTGCCATGGCCTCGGCGATGAGTTCGCCGCCCGACTTGGCGTCCGGAACGATGACAACTTCCACGCTGGCCTGCCGTTCTGCAGAGGGGCTTCGAGGAACCCGGAAGAGCTGTGTGGTTTAGACCAATCCGCGCACCAATCTAACAGAGGAGGCCCTTGCCTCCCAGAGTTCGCCGCCTGTCCGAGAACCGGTAACCGCCCAACAGGGGCGCGTCTCGCGCAGAGGGGGTGAAATGGACACCGCAGCACTGCCCGACCGACCTCCGGAGGACCCCGCATGACCGCCACGACCCCGGCCCCCGACAGCGAACTCCCCGGCCGGATCATGGCCCGCGAGATGGCCGAGCAGCCCGCGGTCCTGCGCCGCATCCTGGAGGAGGGCGCCCCGCGCATCCGCCAGGTCGCCCAGGAGGTCGCCGCCCGCAAGCCCCGCTTCGTGCTGCTCACCGCCCGCGGCACCTCCGACAACGCGGCCCTCTACGCCAAGTACCTCCTGGAGATCCGCCTCGGCCTGCCCTGCGGACTCACCTCGATGTCCACGACCACGGCCTACGGCGCCCGCCCCGACCTGACCGACGTCCTCGTCGTCACCGTCAGCCAGTCCGGCGGCTCCCCGGACCTGGTCGCCTCGACCCGGGCCGCCCGCGAGGCCGGCGCGATCACGGTCGCCGTGACCAACAACCCGGACTCACCGCTGGCCGCCGTGTCCGAGTACCACGTCGACATCATGGCGGGCCCGGAGAAGGCCCTCCCCGCGACCAAGACGTACACGGCCTCCCTCCTCGCGCTCTACCTCTTCGTCGAGGGCCTGCGCGGCGGCGACGGCGCGGCCGCCAAGGCGCTGCCCGACCTCGCCGAGCAGCTCCTCGCCCGCCAGGACGAGGTCCGCGCCCTCGCCTCCCGCTACCGCTTCGCCGAACGCATGGTGATCACCTCGCGCGGCTACGGCTATCCCACCGCCAAGGAAGCCGCCCTCAAGCTGATGGAGACCAGCTACATCCCCGCCCTCGCCTACTCCGGCGCCGACCTCCTGCACGGCCCCCTCGCCATGGTCGACAACGTCTCCCCGGTCATCGCGGTCGTGACGGCGGGCAAGGGCGGCGCAGCCCTCCAGCCCGTCCTGGACCGGCTGCGCGGCCGGGGCGCCGACCTGGTCGTCATCGGCCCGGCCGGCCAGGTCGAGCAGGCCTCGGCCGGTTTCGTCCTGCCCGTCGAGGGCGTCCCCGAGGAACTCCAGCCGATCCTGGAGATCCTTCCGCTCCAGCTCCTGGCCTACGAGGTCACCATCGCCCGCGGCCAGGACCCGGACGCGCCCCGCGCGCTGGCCAAGGTGACGGAGACCCGCTGAGTCCGGGTCCGTGGTGCGGCCAGGGAAATTCCCATGACCAATCAGTCCCGCACAGGACCCGACACCGTTAGGCTCATCAACGTCCTTCAAAGCATGGACACCGCATGTGGTCTAGTCCACAATGTGTTAAGGCGTAAGCCTCCGTCCTCCCCGCACAGGAGGACGGACCGAGGAACCGAGGCTCTCTGCCCTGACTGCCCCGGCTCCTCATCCATCGGCCGATCGGGACCGCACACCCCGTGGCCGTTGCTGCTCCGGGCTGCGGTGCCGAGAGGGCTGAGGGTCCCTCTCAGGCGCCGCGGCCCGCGGGTGTTTTTAGGACAGGTACAGACCGGCGGGTACGCTCGCAGACGTGCCCTCCATGAACGAACTCGTACGCCAGCACACAGCACTCGACGACTCCGATCTCGAGTGGCTCCACCTGCTGGTCTCGGAGTGGCAGCTGCTCTCCGACCTCTCCTTCGCCGACCTGGTCCTGTGGGTCCCCACGCGCGATGGCACCCGCTATGTCTCCGTCGCCCAGATGCGGCCGAACACGGGCCCCACCTCGTACCAGGACGACATGGTCGGCCACCTCGTCCCGCGCGGCCGCCGCCCCATGCTGGACGCGGCCCTGGACGAGGGCCGGATCGTCCGCGAGGGCGACCCCGAGTGGCGCGAAGAGGTCCCCGTCCGGGTCGAGTCGATTCCGGTACGACGGGACGGGCGCGTCCTGGGTGTCATCGCGCGCAACACCAATCTCCTCACCGTGCGTACCCCGAGCCGCCTCGAACTCACCTATCTGCAGAGCGCGTCGGACCTCGCGCAGATGATCGCGGCCGGTTCCTTCCCGTTCCCGAACCAGCAGGTCGACATGGACGCCTCGCCGCGCGTCGGCGATGGACTGATCCGCCTCGACGGCGAAGGCATCGTGCAGTACGCCTCGCCCAACGCGCTCTCCGCGTACCACCGGATGGGCCTCGCCACCGACCTCGTCGGCCAGCCGCTGGGCGTGACCACCGCCGAACTCGCCCCGACCCGGGGCCCGGTGGACGAGGCGCTCGCCAAGGTCGCCAGCGGATGGGCGCCGCGCGAGTTCGAGATCGAGGCACGCGACGGGGTGATCCAGTTCCGGGCGATCCCCCTCAAACCCAAGGGCACCCGCATCGGTTCGCTGGTGCTGCTCCGGGACGTCACCGAACTGCGGCGTCGCGAGCGGGAGTTGATCACCAAGGACGCGACCATCCGGGAGATCCACCACCGGGTGAAGAACAACCTCCAGACGGTCGCCGCCCTGTTGCGCCTCCAGGCCCGCCGCATCGACTCCGAGAGCGGCCGCGAGGCCCTGGAGGAGGCCGTGCGCCGGGTCGGCTCGATCGCGATCGTGCACGAGACGCTGTCCCAGAACCTGGACGAGCGCGTGGAGTTCGACGAGATCGCCGACCGGGTGCTCGCGATGGTCGCGGAGATCTCCCCGGGCAAGGTCACCGGCCGGCGCAGCGGCCGCTTCGGGATACTGGACGCCGAGGTCGCGACCCCGCTCTCCATGGTCCTCACCGAGATCCTGCAGAACGCCCTCGAACACGGCTTCCGCGAGGGCGAGACGGGCACGGTCGAGGTCTCGGCCGTCCGCGGCGGCACCTCGAAGGAGGCCCGCCTCCTGGTCACCGTGCAGGACGACGGCGTAGGCCTCCCCGAGGGATTCGACCCGCACCGCTCGGGCAACCTGGGCCTGCAGATCGTACGGACGCTGGTGGAGGGCGAGTTGGGCGGCACGTTCGACATGGTGCCGGGGCCGGAGCGGGGGACCCGGGTGATCCTGGACGTGCCGGTGCAGGCGCACAAGTGACGTACGTGCACACGACCTTCACACGCGCGTGCGTCAACGGCCGCACGCGTAGCTGTACTTGAAGGGCTCTACGCGCGGGGACACGGATGGTCGTACCCGCCCGGATCTGAACAGCAAAGAGCCCCGGACCAGTTGATGGTCCGGGGCCAGTCGCTCGTTGCTATGCGCATCGGGGGGTACTGCGCGCTGCGGCTCGGGGGCGGGAGATGCGTACTCGCTGTACGCGCCGCCAAGCTCAGGCTGTTAGCGGGGTGGGCGTCAGGCGGAGGCCTGACGGGCACGGTTGCGAGCGGCGCGGCGCTTCATGGCGCGGCGCTCGTCCTCGCTGAGACCACCCCAGACGCCGGAGTCCTGGCCGGACTCGAGCGCCCACTGCAGACACTGGTCCATAACGGGACAGCGACGGCAGACGGCCTTGGCTTCCTCGATCTGCAGCAGCGCAGGACCGGTGTTGCCGATGGGGAAGAAGAGCTCGGGGTCTTCCTCGCGGCAAACGGCGTTGTGACGCCAGTCCATGGCTGCTACCTCTCCTTGGTATTACGTGCGGGTTGCTTGTGAATGTGAACGCTTTCACGAATCCCTCAACAAGTGAAGGGCCGAACGCCAGGTTCACTGGCGGAGGTCCTGTGGATTGAAGAGGGGTTCCGGTGATCCGTGGAGGCCGGTGTTGCGGGCCGTCTCGATCGCCACGTAGAGACTCGCAAACCTCAGCGGCGGATACAACCCCTTCCGGAAAGTTTTTTTTGATTCCTCGGTGTCGACTAGGTCACAGCCGTACTTCCATGGGGTGGACCCTGGTCTAAACGTTCGAGTGAAAGGACTTCAGCCCTTTCTGCTCACACAATCACACGCAGTGCACGGCGTACGCCTGTGAACGTCACGCTCGTACGCAGTCCGAGGTGGTCGCCGTCCATCTGGAGGGGCAGGGGGACCTTCGAATGCAAGGTGAACTCACTCAGGTCGTGCAGAGCCGCAGCGTGCTTGCCATGAGGCCCGCGTTCGGGGGACGAAGTGAGCAACTGCGTGCCATACCGGGCAACCGCGGCGCTGGACAGGCGGCTGAGACCGAGTACGTCGAGGCCTTTATCGAACGACGCCTTAGGTGACGTGTACATCGGGCGATTGCCGAGATACGTCCAGGGCGAGGTGTTCGAGACTATGGCCACCACCAGATCGGTGACCGGGTCCTCGCCGGGCTGCTCCAACGTGATCGTCCCGTGCCGGCGGTGCTGCTCGCCGAGGAACTGCCGGACCACCTGACGCACGTAGAGCGCGTGCGTCGATTTCTTACCCTGCTCCCGCTGCTGCTCGACCCGCCCGACCACTCCCGCGTCGAACCCGAGCCCGGCGTTGAAGGTGAACCAGCGCGAGGGCACGGCCTCGTCCTCGGTGCCGGGCGTCCCGGAGGTCAGCCCGAGGCCGACCGTGCGCTCGCGGCCCTCGCGCAGGGCGTCCAGGATGGCGCCGGTCGCTTCCACGGCGTCGTTGGGCAGGCCCAGGGCGCGGGCGAAGACATTGGTGGAGCCGCCGGGGACCACGGCGAGACCGGGCAGGCGCTCCGGGTCGGGGCCGGTGTGGAGCAGGCCGTTGACGACCTCGTTGACCGTGCCGTCGCCGCCGAGGGCCACGACCAGATCGACGTTCCCGCTCTCCGCCGCCTGCCGGCCGAGGTCCCGCGCGTGCCCTCTGTACTCGGTCGTGACCGCTTCCAGCTTCATCTCGCTCGCGAGCGCGTGGAGCAGGACGTCGCGCGTACGTGCGCTTGTGGTGGTTGCCGCCGGATTGACCACGAGAAGTGCACGCATGAGTTGCAGCGTACCTACTGGGGGGTACTCGGCCCATACCGAGGTAGGCGTTGGGTAAGAGGAGACGGCGTGAGCCTGAACACCTGGGGCCGTATCCCGAGGGCTACCCTTCTGGGGTGAGTGCTGAGCAGACCCCCGCCCCGGAGACCGACGGCCCCGACGGACCCCGCCCGCGCCGCCTGACCTACGCGGCGGTCCTCGTCGCGCTGGAGGGCCTCGCGCTCGCCGTCGCCGGGGTGTGGATTCTCGTCCTGGGACTCACCGGCGAACCGGACGACCGCCAGCAGGCCGTGACCGGGGGCGTGACCCTGGTGGTGCTCGCGCTGCTGCCGCTGCTGGCCGCCCGCGGACTGATCGGGCAGCGCAGCTGGAGCCGGGGCCCGGCCGTCATCACCCAGGTCATGGCACTGCCCGTGGCCTACAACCTGCTCCAGGCCGACAGCGTGGCCATCCCGGCCGGCATCGCGCTCGCGGTGATCGCCATCGCCGCGCTGGTGCTGCTGGTGAACCCGGCGACGACACAGGCCCTCGGAATCCGAGGGCCTGGTCGTGGAGCCGAAGAGCCGAAGAGCTGATCCCGGCCGGGGTCTACTCCTCGACGAGAAGCTTCTCCCGCAGCTGGGCCAGCGTCCGGGCCAGCAGCCGGGACACGTGCATCTGAGAGATGCCGACCTCCTGCGCGATCTGCGACTGCGTCATGTTGCCGAAGAACCGGAGCAGCAGAATGCGCTTCTCCCGGGGCGGCAGGTCCTCCAGCAGCGGCTTGAGCGACTCGCGGTACTCGACGCCCTCCAGGGCCTCGTCGTACGCGCCGAGCGTGTCCGCGACCGCAGGGGACTCGTCGTCCGTGTCCGGGACGTCCAGGGACAGCGTGGAGTAGGCGTTGGCCGACTCCAGGCCCTCCAGGACCTCCTCCTCCGAGATGCCCAGCTTCTCGGCCAGCTCGTGGACCGTGGGGGAGCGGCCGTGCCGCTGCGAGAGCTCCGCCGTCGCCGTGGTCAGCGACAGGCGCAGCTCCTGGAGCCTGCGCGGGACGCGCACCGCCCAGCCCTTGTCGCGGAAGTGCCGCTTGATCTCGCCGACGACCGTCGGGGTCGCGTACGTCGAGAACTCGACACCGCGCTCCGGGTCGAAGCGGTCGACCGACTTGATCAGGCCGATGGTGGCGACCTGGGTCAGGTCGTCCAGCGGCTCGCCGCGGTTGCGGAAGCGGCGCGCGAGGTGCTCGACGAGCGGCAGGTGCATACGGACCAGCCGGTTGCGCAGCTCCGCGTACTCGACGCTGCCGTCCTTGAGCGTGCGCAGCTCGATGAAGAGTGCGCGCGCCCCGCTGCGGTCCTGGGGGTCGTGCCGTGTGACCTGCACGCTCTGCGTGCCCGCCACGTTGTCCCGCTCGTGCTCGCTCATCGCCTGGCCCGTCGCCCCTTCCCGAGCTTTCGCCTCCTCCCCCGCGCTCGACCCAGTCGGAGCGGGGGGACCCCCGGCAACGGGGGAGACCCCACCAATACGCACGCCACCGTCCTGCTCACGTTGACCGTCGTCCATCACACCGGCCTCCGAGGGTTCTTCCTCCGGGTGCGGCCGGGCCTGCTCGGGGATCTGGCCGCGTGGCACGAGGGCGCCGTCGTCCGCCGTGCGGCGGGATCCGCCTGGGCCGCCCTCGGCCGGCAGCTCCCGTGTGCCGCGCTCTTCGTCCCGCACCGGCCCGTCCCCGTTCCTCACGCCGGCCCGGGTCCCGCGCCGCGCTGTTTGTAGAGGCTGATCGAAACGGTCTTGTCCTCGTCGACTGCCGATGAGACCTTGCCCGCGAGGGCCGAGAGCACGGTCCAGGCGAAGGTGTCGCGCGAGGGGGCGTGACCGTCCGTCGTCGGGGCGGAGACGGTGACTTCGAGCGAGTCGTCCACGAGGCGGAAGACACAGCTGAGCACCGAGCCCGGCACGGCCTGCTGGAGCAGGATCGCGCAGGCCTCGTCCACCGCGATGCGAAGGTCCTCGATCTCGTCGAGGGTGAAGTCCAAACGGGCCGCGAGGCCGGCCGTGGCCGTACGCAGCACCGACAGGTAGGCACCCGCAGCCGGCAGCCGGACTTCCACGAAGTCCTGGGTCGCGGGCTCGCCTGCGATCTGGGACACCCTCACCTCCAAGGTGGTACAAGCTCTTTCGGGGGCCCAGGGGTCGCCCCCCGGGGTAACGCGATACTTGGTTCAGCGGTGACGCTACCGCGCTCCGAACTTTTCTGTCCCCGGGACCCCAACCCCATGCTGTCACTCATAGTAAACCTACGGATACGCTCCGTGGCTAGGGGTCCTGCGGGCCCAATTGGGAAGAGCGCGCGCCGGGTTGACGTACCCAGACGTCAGACGGTCGAACCGTCGAAACCGGGGGTCGGATTACGGCGTCACAGGAGGACGTGGTCGACGAAGCACCAGCGCCAGCTCTCCCCGACCTCGAACGTCCGCATCACCGGATGTCCGGAATCCTTGTGGTGAGCTGTCGCGTGACGGGCGGGGGAGGAGTCGCAGCAGGCGACATGGCCGCAGAAGAGGCACAGTCTCAGCTGCACCGGGTGGGTGCCGGCCGCCAGACACTCCAGACAGGTATCGCTCTGGGGCCCCGGTTCAGGGAGCGGCAGCGCGTCGGCGTGCGTGCACTGTTTCATGATTGCCAGATTACGACGGGTGTGCGGTTGGCCGCGCGAAAAAACGAGGGCGGGCGAGAACGATGGACGTGATGCCACTGCTGTTGCTGGTGGCGGGGAGCGCGGTGGTGGCCGCCGGGGCCCGGCGCACCCCGGTTCCGGCGCCGCTGCTGCTGGTCGCGGTCGGGCTGGTCGTCTCGTACGTCCCGGGGGTGCCCGACTACACCCTCGACCCGGAGGTCGTGCTGCCGCTGCTGCTGCCCCCGCTGCTGTACACCTCGGCCACCGACAGCTCGTACCTCGATCTGCGGGCCCAGGTGCGGCCCGTGGCGCTGCTGTCGGTCGGCTACGTGCTCTTCGCCACGTTCGTCGTCGGCTGGGCCGCGTACGTGATCGTGCCGGGGCTGCCGCTGACCGCCGCCCTGGTGCTGGGCGCGGTGGTGGCGCCGCCGGACGCGGTCGCGGCGACGGCGGTGGCCCGCCGGGTGGGACTGCCGTCCCGGATCACGACGATCCTCCAGGGCGAGTCCCTGCTGAACGACGCGACCGCGATCACCGCCTACAAGGTGGCCCTCGCGGCCGCGGTCGGCGAGGGCGCGACCTGGGCCGGCGGCATCTGGGAGTTCCTGCTCGCGGCCGTGGGCGGGGTCGGGGTCGGGCTCCTGATGATGGTGCCGATCCACTGGCTGCGCACGCACCTCAAGGAGGCGCTGCTGCAGAACACGCTCTCCCTGCTGATCCCGTTCGTCGCCTACGGGGTCGCCGAGCAGGTGCACGCCTCCGGGGTGCTCGCCGTCGTGGTCGTGGCGCTCTATCTGGGGCACCGCGCGTGGGAGGTCGATTTCGCGACCCGCCTCCAGGAGGAGGCCGTCTGGAAGATGGTCGCCTTCGTCCTGGAGTCCGCGGTGTTCGCCCTGATCGGGCTCCAACTGCCGGTGGTCCTCAAGGGACTTGGCGAGTACCGGGGCCTGGACGCAGCCTGGTATGCGATCGCCGTCTTCCTGGTGGTCGTCGCGACCCGGTTCGTGTGGGTGTATCCGGCGGCCTTCATCCCCCGCATCCTGTCGGCGCGGATCAGGGAGCGAGAGGACAGCCCCACCTGGAAGGGGGCGATGACCACCGCGTGGGCCGGCATGAGAGGCGTGGTCTCGCTGGCCATCGCCTTCTCGATCCCGCTCACGGTGCACGGCGGCGACCCCTTCCCGCAGCGCAACCTCATCCTGTTCCTGACCTTCACGACGGTCATCGGGACCCTGGTGGTGCAGGGCCTGAGCCTGCCCCCGATCATCCGCCTCCTGAAATTCCCCGGCCGCGACCAGCAGGCCGAGACGCTCGCCGAGGCCAACGCCCAGGCACAGGCCTCCCGGGTCGCCGAAAAACGCCTGGAGGCCCTTCTGGAGGACGAACGCAACGCCCTGCCGCCTCCGCTCGCCGACCGCCTCCGCGAGGTCCTGGAGCGCCGCCGCAACGCCGTCTGGGAGCGCCTCGGTGCCACCAACCCCGTCACCGGCGAGACCGTCGACGACACCTACCGCCGCCTCTCCCGCGAGATGATCAGCGCCGAACGCTCGATGTTCGTCCGCCTCCGAGACGGCCGCTACATCGACGACGAGATGCTCCGCACCCTGCTGCGCCGCCTCGACCTGGAGGAGGCGGCGGCTTACCGGGAGGCGGCGTAGCGGTCCCGGTTTCTACGGCCCCTGAAGTCGGCTTACGGGAACGGTCGCCCGGTGATCACCGCGGCGACCGTGCTCCCGCGCGGGAAGGCGCCTTCACCGGCGAGGGCGACAAGTCCGTACAGCAACTTGGCGACATAGAGACGCTCTACGCCCACCCCGTGCCGCTGCTCGAAGTCCTCGGCGAAGGCGTCGAGTTCGACCGGCACGCGCGCGTAGCCGCCGAAATGGAAGCGGTCGTCGAGGGACCAGTCGCCCCGCCGGCCACCGAAGGCGCGCTCCTGCAGCTCCTCTATGCCGGCGCTCAGGAAGCCGCCCTTGAGGACCGGTATCCCCAAAGCGCGCTGGTCAGGACCGAGACCGGCGGCGAGCCCGGCCAACGTGCCACCGGTCCCGCACGCCAGGGCGACCACATCGACATGGGCATCGACATCGGCACGCGCGCGTAGTTCCTCACCCAGGGCCCGGCAGCCGCGTACGGCAAGGGAGTTGCTGCCACCCTCGGGGACGACGTACGCGTCCTCCGCCTGGGCCGCGCGCAGGATCGCGGCCAGTGTCTCCGGCTCGGACTTGCGCCGGTACGTCGACCTGTCGACGAAGTGGAGGCGCATCCCGTCGGCCGTGCACCGGGCCAGGGACGGGTTGAGCGGGCGGTCGGACAGCTCCTGGCCGCGGACCACGCCGACCGTGGCCAGACCCAGGAGGCGGCCCGCGGCGGCGGTGGCACGCAGGTGGTTGGAGTAGGCACCGCCGAACGTCACGACCGTACGGCCGACCGCCGCCGTGAGGTTCGGCGCGAGCTTGCGCCACTTGTTGCCGATGAGATCCGGGTGGATCAGATCGTCCCGCTTGAGCAGCAGCCGGACGCTGTGCCGTCCGAAACGCCCGTCCGCGATCTCCTCCAACGGCGACGGGAGCCGGGGCCGCAGCGCGGCGAGGTCGGGGCTGGTCACGGCACCATTGTCACCCGAGGCACCTGTGCGGGCCGGGTCGCCCGGGTTGCCAGGGGCGTGCATGCCGGTGGCGGCCGGATCGCCTGGGCTGGCCGAGGGGGCCGTGTCCCCCCGGATCGCCCCAGGCACCCGTGCCGCCCGAGGCACCCGGGTAGTTCGGGAGACCCGGGTAGTTCGGGAGACCCGAGTCACCCGCGTCACCCATGTCGCCGGGGTTGTCCGAGGTGTCCGTGCCACCGATGTCGCCCAGGCCGTCCGAGGCACTCGTATCGCCCGTGTTGCCCGAGGCGCCCGCGTGGCCCATGTCGCCGGGGTTGCCCGAGGTGCGCGTGCCACCGATGTCGCCCAGGTCGTCCGAGGCATGCGTGTCGCCCGGCTAGCTCGGGGGACCTCTGTCAGTCATGTCGCCGGGTTGCCCGAGGCGCCCGCGTGGCCCATGTCGCCGGGTTGTCCGAGGAGCCCGTGCCACCGATGTCGTCCGGGTTGCCCGAGGTCCCCGTGCCACCGATGTCACGCGGGTTGTCCGAGGCATCCGTGTCGCTCGCCCGGGTAGCTCGGGGACCCGTGTCACCCGCGTCACCCGCGTCACCCACGTCGCCGGTATCGCCCGTGGCCCCCGTGGCCCCCGAGTTCCCCGCATGCCCCACGCCACCCGGCGGTCACTTCAGTCGGTCGCGGACCCGGTCCCGTAGCCATGACATCGTGAATCCCCGCGGGTCCACCTTTCCGGGCTGCCACTCCAGATGTCCGATCACCGACCGTTCCGACCAGCCGTGGTGGCGGCAGATCGCCGCGCAGACCTTCTCGATGGTCGCCAACTGGGCCTCGGGCCAGGGGTCCTCGCCGTCGCCGAGGTTCTCGCACTCGAAGCCGTAGAAGTGCCGGTTGCCGTCGGTGTTGGCCTCGTTGTCGTGCGGCAGTGCCTTCTCGGCGATCACCGCGCGGAGCACGTCGTCGTCGCCGAGACCCGCGTGGTTGGCGCGGCCGTAGCCGACCAGGTGGAGGTGGCCGTCCTTGATGATGACGCCGTGGCAGAGCGGGCCGGGGAGGTCCGGGCGGCCCTCGCGGCACAACTCCACCGTGGCCGCGCTGCCCTTGGTGACCGTGTGGTGGATCATCACGCCGTGGACGGGCCCCCACGCGCCCTTGTGGTTGCGGTTGTGGTGCTCCCAGTCGCCGACCTCGACGACGCTGACGCCCTCCGCTTTCAGACCGGCCAGGAAACCGCCCGCGGACATGGGTGAGGCCATGACGCCTCCTTCGTGCTGTGCGACGGCCGCCGTACAAGGCCGTCTCGTATCGCTGCTTGTACCGAAAAAGCGCGGTACGGACGACTTGTTCGTACGGTGTGCGAGCCGATCCGGACACCCCGGACATCAGCCGCCACTCGAACAACATTCGACGTAAACGGCCCCTGTGCCCAGCAGTTGAAGATCCATTCCCGCTCTTTCGGGTAATACCATCAGCACGCTCCGTGAGGAAGGCTGGTGCGCGAGAACGATGCCGGGCGCACAGGTGCCGGGCATGAATGGGGAGGGCATTTCTCTATGTCGGTAGGCGAAGAGGTCCGCGCGGAGCAGAACAAGCCGCAGCAGAGTCTTGGTACGGCGGCTGCGCGGAACCTGGCCACGACCACGAAGTCCGCGCCGCAGATGCAGGAGATCAGCTCGCGCTGGCTGCTGCGCACACTGCCGTGGGTGAACGTGCAGGGTGGCACATACCGGGTGAACCGACGGCTGAGTTACTCCGTGGGCGACGGCCGGGTGACATTCGTGAAGACCGGCGACCGCGTCGAGGTCATCCCCGCGGAGCTCGGCGAACTGCCCGCGCTGCGGGACTACGAGGACGAGGAGGTGCTCTCGGAGCTGGCCACCCGCTGCCGGCAGCGCGAGTACGCCCCGGGGGAGGCGATCGCGTCGTTCGGCGGCCAGGCCGACGAGGTCTACCTGCTGGCGCACGGCAGGGTGGAGAAGGTCGGCACGGGCCCGTACGGCGACGACACGGTCCTCGGGGTCCTCGCCGACGGCGCCTACTTCGGCGACCAGGCACTGCTCGACCCGGATGCCATCTGGGAGTACACGGCCCGCGCGGACACCGCCTGCACGGTGCTGATCCTGGCCCGCGGAGACGTCGAGCAGGTCGCGGAGCGCTCCGAGACCCTCCGGGACCACCTCGCGCAGCTGCGGGCGATCCCGGAGCAGCGCACCAACAAGTACGGCGAGAAGTCCATCGACCTCGCCTCGGGCCACTCCGGCGAGCCGGACATCCCGCACACGTTCGTCGACTACGACGCCCGGCCGCGCGAGTACGAGCTGAGCGTCGCCCAGACCGTCCTGCGCATCCACTCGCGCGTGGCCGATCTCTACAACCAGCCGATGAACCAGACGGAGCAGCAACTCCGGCTCACCGTCGAGGCGTTGAAGGAGCGCCAGGAGCACGAACTCATCAACAACCGCGAGTTCGGCCTGCTCAACAACTGCGAGTACGACCAGCGGCTCCAGCCCCACGACGGCGTCCCCGGCCCGGACGACCTGGACGAACTGCTCAGCAGGCGGCGCGGCACCAGGATGCTCCTCGCCCACCCGCGCGCGATCTCCGCGATCGGCCGCGAGCTCAACAAGCGCGGACTGGTCCCGGAGTCCATCGACGTCGGCGGCAACCGCATCCCGACCTGGCGCGGCGTGCCGATCTACCCGTGCAACAAGATCCCGGTCAGTGACCGGCGGACCACCTCGATCATCGCCATGCGTACCGGCGAGGCCGACCAGGGTGTCATCGGCCTTCAGCAGGCCGGCATCCCGGACGAGATCGAGCCGAGCCTGTCGGTGCGCTTCATGGGCATCAACGAACAGGCGGTCATCAACTACCTCGTGACGGCCTACTACTCGGCGGCCGTCCTCGTGCCGGACGCCCTCGGCGTCCTGGAGAACGTCGAGATCGGCCGTTGGAGGTGACGTTTCAGCAGCTGGACGCGGTGTTCCCGCCCGGAAGGGCGGGTACACCCCGGTCCGACGCGACCGGCCGCGGCGGAAGCGTCACCGTCCGCGGACTCTCCGAGGGGGACCCCGTGGCCGAGTCGAGGGGGGAGTCCATGGCCGAGTTCAGGACGGAGACGAAACAGCACCCCGACGGCGGGCGGCAGCCCGACGGGCACGAGGCGGCGGTGATCCTGGAGGGGGCCAGGACGTCCGTCGACCCCGAACTGCGCGCGGCGATCGACTCGTTGCCCGGCTCGATGCGCAGGGTCGCGCTCTACCACTTCGGGTGGGAGCACGCGGACGGCACACCGGCGGCGGGCAACGCGGGCAAGGCGATCCGCCCCGCCCTCGTCCTGGCCGCCGCCACCGCGCTCGGCGGCGAGCAGGCACGGGCGAGCGCGGTGCGGGCCGCCGCGGCGGTGGAGCTGGTCCACAACTTCACGTTGCTGCACGACGATGTGATGGACCGGGACACCACCCGCAGACACCGGCCCACCGCGTGGACCGTGTTCGGCGACGCCGACGCGATCCTCGCCGGGGACGCCCTCCAGGCGCTGGCCCTCCGGCTGCTCGCCGAGGACCCGCACCCGGCGTCCGCGGCCGCCGCGGCCCGCCTCGCGGACTGCGTCGTCGAACTGTGCGAGGGCCAGCACGCGGACACCGCCATGGAGAAGCGGGCCCCCGCCGAGGTCACCCTCGACGAGGTGCTCGCCATGGCCGAGGCCAAGACCGGCGCGCTCCTCGGCTGCGCCTGTGCCGTGGGGGCCCTGTATGCGGGGGCGTCCGCCGAGGACGTCGAGGCGCTGGACGCGTTCGGCCGCCAGGCCGGGCTCGCCTTCCAGCTCATCGACGACGTCATCGGGATATGGGGCGACCCCGGCCGCACGGGCAAACCGGCCGGCGCCGACCTCGCCGTCCGCAAGAAGTCCCTGCCCGTGGTCGCCGCCCTCACCTCGGGCACCCCGGCGGCCGCGGAACTCGCGGAACTGTACGGACTGCCGTACGAGGAAGGGGAGTTGGAGCGCACCGCGCTCGCCGTCGAGCGGGCGGGGGGCCGGGACTGGGCGCAGGACCAGGCGGCCGACCGGATGGCGCGGGCCGTGCAGGAGCTGGCCCGGGCGATCCCGGACCCGCAGGACGCGGGCGGTCTGCTGGCGCTGGCCGAGTTCGTGACCCGGCGCAGCAGTTGATGACTCCGGAGCCCTCGGGAGCGGTGCGGCCCTGACTCCGCACGGCCACCGGGGCTCCGGACGGGCGGGTCCCGCGCATCCCCACGGTGCGCGGGGCGCGCCTTTTTTGGGAGCTCGGTTCGCCCCAGGGGCGCCGCTGTGTTCAATATGCGCCTACCTGCGCGTGGCGGTGTCGAGAGGCCGACCGTGCTCGACCCTGCGGGCCTCCGCGCGCTCGGCCTCTCGACACCGACGCGCCCCTTCGACTCACTCGCCCCGCAAGTCCCGTTAGGCTCAACACCCTTTCAAGTGACGGTGGTTGAGAGCTAGGGGCGGGACATGGGTGTGGCGATACGGGCGGCGGGCGAGGGTGACAGAGAGCTGGTCGTCCGGCTGTTGGACGAGGCCTTCCAGGACGATCCGGTCAGCGGCTGGGTCTTCCCCGACGCCGAGTACCGCCGCACGACCCACCACAGGCTGATGGCCGCCTTCACCGACGCGGTGTTCGCCGACGGCCGTATCGACCTCGCCGAGGACGGCGCGGCGTGCGCGCTGTGGCTGTCGGTACCGGGCGAGGCGCATGCGGAGGACGGGGAGGACGAAGCCGTAGGGCTACGGGAGTTGGTCGATCCCGACAACGAGCGGGTCGAGACGATCGCCCGCCTCATGGCGGAGTCGCATCCCGCCGGGCGGGCGCACGAATACCTGTGGATGATCGCCGTGGCCCCGGATCGGCAGGGTGAGGGCCTCGGTGCCGCGCTCATCCGGCACGTCCTGGACCGCTGTGACCGCGAGGGCCTCCCCGCCTACCTGGAGGCGAGCAGCGAGCGCAGTACCAAGCTGTACGAGCGCCTCGGCTACACGTTCACCGAGCACACCCTCGACCTCCCGGACGGCCCGCGCATGTACCCGATGTGGCGCGAGCCGAGGCCGTAGCGTGGGCTTATGTCTGAACAGGAACTCACCACCACCCCCATCCTCCACATCACCGAGCGCGCCCTCTGGGACGCGGCCCGCGAGCGGGGGAGCTACGAGT
This sequence comes from Streptomyces sp. NBC_00986, assembly GCF_045162565.1. Classification (NCBI taxonomy): domain Bacteria; kingdom Bacillati; phylum Actinomycetota; class Actinomycetes; order Kitasatosporales; family Streptomycetaceae; genus Streptomyces; species Streptomyces sp. NBC_00986. The sequence continues at coordinate 4,375,891 of NZ_CP108733.1, read as the reverse complement.
GGTCGACGCGTGGCCGCACCCTCCAGGAGGAGGGCTTCATCCACTGCTCGACCCGCGCCCAACTCCCGCGCGTGGCGGCATTTTTGTACGGTTCCTACGACGGCCCCGACGAGCTGGTGGTCCTGGTCGTGGACCCGGGGAAGCTGGGTGTACCGCTGAAGTACGAGGCGCCGGAGCCGGGTGGGGAGGAGTTCCCGCATGTGTACGGGGCGATTCCGGTCGGCGCGGTGGTGGACGTGGAGGTGTGGACGGCTTGAGCCGGTTGTGGCGCCGGGCCCTGGTCGTGTGGGTGGCCGCGGTGGCCGTCGGGGGCGGGCTCACGGTGTGGTTGCAGGACTCCGGCGCGTCGCACCCGCCCGGCGAGACGCGTACGCCGCTGTCGCGGCAGGACGGGGAGAGCGCCTGTCCCATGCCGACGGACTCGCGGCGTGACGACCATCGGGTGCTCGTCGTCTGCGTCAGGGGCGGTTAGGGCCGGTTAGGGAGCCCGCCGGTCTCCGGGTCGCGGCCCGTCAGGCAGTAGGTGCCGCCGGCCGGGTCCCGCATCACGGTCCAGTGCTTGCCGTGGGCGACGACGGTCGCGCCGAGGCTCTCGTGGCGGGCGACGGCCGTGTCGATGTCCGCGCAGGCCAGGTCGAGATGGGCGGCGGCGGGGCGTTCCTCGCCGAGGCGTTGGAGCAGGATGCGGATCGGCAGGCCGGGCGGGGGCTTGAGCACGTGGAACTCGGGGAGCGCGCCCGACAGCGAGGCCCAGTCGGGCAACAGGGCGCTCCAGAAGGCGACTTCGGCGTCGTAGGAGCCGGGGCCGATGTCGAGGGAGACCTGGTCGAGGCGGGTGCCGGCCACGACGGGCGGCCGTACGGACTCGCCGTGCCAGGGGACCGCGCAGAACAACTCCCCGGCGGGGGACCGGAGTACGGCCCAGCCGTCGTGCTCGGCGACGGTCTCCGCGCCGAGTCGCAGGGCGGCGCCCACGAACGCCGGTACGTCCTCGACGGAGAAGTCGAGATGGGCGCCGCCCGGGCCGGCCTCGACGCCCTGGACCTTTACGCAGGCGTCCGCGCCCTCGGGCAGCAGGGTGACGAACTCGCCCTCGTCACCCCGGAGTTCGGACGGCCGGGTGTCCGTGACCGCCGTCCAGAAGTCGCGGGCGGGGTCGACGCGGCCGTGCGGGCGGTCGACGAAGGCGTAGGTCCAGCGGATGCTCGTAGCGCTCATGGCGTGATGGTAGGCGCGAGGCGGCGACCCGCCCGAGAGTTTTTCAGCCCCCTCGGCCTCCCTTCGGTCCCGTCCCTCAGTCCTCGCTCCGCTGCATGAACCGCAGCATGTTCCCGGCCGGGTCGCGGAACGCGCAGTCGCGGACGCCGTACGGCTGGTCGGTCGGCTCCTGGACCACCTCGGCGCCGGACTCCTGGACGCGGGCGTAGAGGGCGTCGCAGTCGGCGGTGGTGAAGTTGACCCCGCGCAGGGTGCCCTTGGCGAGCAGTTCGGCCATGGCCTGCTTGTCCGCGGGGGAGGCGTCCGGGTTCGCGGCCGGCGGCTCCAGGACGATCTCCACGTCCGGCTGCAACGGCGACCCCACGGTCACCCACCGCATGCCCTCGAAACCGACGTCGTTACGGATTTCCAGCTCCAGGACGTCGCAGTAGAAGGCGAGCGCCTTGTCGTGGTCGTCGACGGCGATGAAGCACTGGCGGAGTTTCAGGTCCATGCAGGACAGGCTAGGGGCGGAGCGGCGGTCCCGCCCGGTTCGGCCGGGTAAAGGTGCGGGCCACACAGGACGGGATCACGGCGCCGGCCTCGTGGGAGCGGGCGCGGTACGCGCTAGGGGTCTCGCCGACCAGCTCGGTGAAGCGGGAGCTGAAGGAACCGAGGGACGTGCACCCGACGGCCATGCACACCTCGGTCACGCTGAGGTCGCCGCGCCGGAGGAGGGCCTTCGCCCGCTCTATCCGCCGGGTCATGAGATAGCTGTACGGCGTCTCCCCGTACGCGGCGCGGAAGCTGCGCTGGAAGTGGCCCGGGGACATCAGCGCGGTCCGCGCGATCGAGGCCATGTCGAGCGGTTCGGCGTACTCGCGGTTCATGCGGTCACGGGCCTGGCGCAGCCGTACGAGGTCGTCGCGGTTCACGTCGTCCAGGATGGCACGGGGGCTGCTGCTGCCGGGCCGGGTACGGGGAAGGGGCCCCGCCGGTGAACCGGTGGAGCCCCTTCCTCAAACCCACTGACCTGCGATGGTGCACCGATCGCCGGTCGGTCGGGACAGGCCGACTGGGTGTCAGGCCTTCTTCGTCTCCCAGAAAATCTTGTCGATCTGGGCGATGTAGTCGAGCGCCTTCTGGCCCGTCGCCGGGTCGGTGGACGCCTTGGCGGCCGAGAGGGCCTTCAGGGTGTCGTTGACCAGCTGGTGCAGCTCCGGGTACTTCTCGAAGTGCGGGGGCTTGAAGTAGTCGCTCCAGAGCACCGAGACGTGGTGCTTCGCGAGCTCGGCGCGCTGCTCCTTGATGACGATGGCGCGCGCCTGGAAGTGCGGGTCGTCGTTGGCGGCCATCTTGTCCTGCACGGCCTTCACCGACTCCGCCTCGATGCGGGCCTGGGCCGGGTCGTACACACCGCAGGGCAGGTCGCAGTGCGCGCTGACCTTCACCTTGGGGGCAAACAGGCGGGAAAGCATGGAGCGTTCCTTCCTCGTGATCGTCTTCTCAGGTGGGACATTACTCCCTGGAGAAGCTGATTTCGCGAGTGCCCCCATGGGCTTAGGACAAAAGTCCAGGGTCGGACTCAGACTGGTGGAGGATAGGACCGGGGAGGTGCCGGGGATGCCGGAGCTGTCGCAGGAGACCGAGCGCGGGAGGGCCGCACTGCCCTTCGGGACGGCCGAGGTGACCGGGCCGTCCATGGTGCCGACACTGCTGCACGGGGATCTGCTCGTGGTGCAGTACGGGGCGCGGATCAGGCCCGGTGACATCGTCGTGCTGCGCCATCCGTTCCAGCAGGACCTGCTGGTCGTCAAGCGGGCGGCGGAGCGGCGGGACGGGGGGTGGTGGGTGCTCGGGGACAACGCGTTCGCCGGTGGGGACAGTACGGACTACGGCACCGTGCCCGAGGATCTGGTGCTGGGCAAGGTGCGTTTCCGGTACCGGCCGCCGAAGGCCGGTCAGCGTTCGCCGGTCGCGCTCGTCCGCTGGGCGCTCTCGGCGGCCAGGCCCGTGCTCCCCGACCGGTCGGCCTCCAGGCGCTTCCGGGCCCGGTAGGCGGCCACGTTGGCGCGGGTCGCGCAGCGGTCCGAGCAGTAGCGCCGGGAGCGGTTCGTCGAGGTGTCCAGGTAGGCGTTGCGGCACGGCGCCGCCTCGCACAGGCCCAGGCGGTCGACGCCGTACTCGGTGAGGTGGAAGGCCAGGCCCATCGCCGCGATCGCCGCGTAGCCGGCCGTCGCGTTCGACGGGTGGTCCGCGAGGTGCATGTGCCACAGCGGGCGGCCGTCGTCGTCCCGGAAGTTGTGGCCCGAGATCTGCGGGCTGACCGGGAACTCCAGCAGGAGCGAGTTCAGCAGGTTCACGGAGAGGGTCTCGTCGCCGCCGTCCGCCGCCTCGAAGACCGCCCGCAGCCGGGCCCGGACCGAGCGGAAGCGGGTGACGTCGGCGTCGGCGGCGCGGCGGGCCGCCTCCTGGTTGGTGCCGAACAGGTCCCGCACGGCCTCGACCGAGGTGAGGGCGTCCTTGCCCCGCGCCGGTTCCTCGGTGTTGACGAGGCGTACGGCGTAGTCCGAGTAATAGGCCAGTTCCACTTGTAGTCCTTACGGAGGCGCTCTATGGTCGTGGATGCGGTCGGGTAACAGCTGATCGTGCTTCCAGGGTATTACGACAGTGAGTGGACAGGGGGTCCTCATGACGACCGGTGTCGGAACCGACTGGCAGGCCTGGCAGGAGAGCTGGGACCGGCAGCAGGAGTGGTACATGCCCGACCGGGAGGACCGCTTCCGGATCATGCTCGACATGGTCGAGGCCCTCACCGGCCCCGCACCCCGCGTGCTCGACCTCGCCTGCGGCACCGGCAGCATCACCGCCCGGCTGCTCGCCCGCTTCCCGGACGCCACCAGCACCGGTGTCGACCTCGACCCGGCCCTCCTCGCCATCGCCGAGGGCACCTTCGCGGACGACGAGCGGGTCACCTTCGTGACGGCCGACCTCAAGGACCCGGAGTGGACGACGAGGCTGCCGTACGACTCGTACGACGCCGTGCTGACCGCCACGGCCCTCCACTGGCTGCACAGCGAACCCCTCGCGGCCCTCTACGGTCAGGTCGCGGGACTCGTCCGCGACGGCGGTGTCTTCATGAACGCGGACCACATGATCGACGAGTCGACGCCCAGGATCAACGCGGCGGAGCGCGCGCACCGGCACGCACAGATGGATCAGGCCAAGCGGAACGGCGCCCTCGACTGGGCCGAGTGGTGGCAGCTCGCCGCCCAGGACCCCGTCCTCGCCGGGCCGACGGCCCGCCGCTACGAGATCTACGGCGAGCACGCGGACGGTGACATGCCCTCGGCGGCGTGGCACGCGCGCGTGCTGCGCGAGCAGGGGTTCGGGGAGGCGCGTGCGGTGTGGTGCTCGCCCTCCGACACCGTGCTGCTCGCGCTGAAGTAGGACCGCGGGAGATCAGACAGAGGCGGTACGGGAAATCCGTACCGCCTCTGCTGCGTCCTGACCGGTGCTCCGCCGCACTGATAGGAGTGAGGCGGCCCCTCGCGAAGTGCGGGCCGGGGAGGGGGAGTGGTGGGGAGAGGCGCGGAGACGGCGTTGCACGCCTTTGTCGAAGGCAGACGCACGGCGCTGTTCCGCAGCGCGTATCTGCTGTGCGGGAACCGGGACGAGGCGGAGGACCTCGTCCAGACGGCGCTGGTGAAGGTGGTGCTCGGCGCGCGCCGGCACGGGCGGCTGGACAACCTCGAGGCGTATGCGCGCAAGACGCTGGTCAACACCTTCATCGCGGGGCGGCGACGGTTCTGGCGGCGCGAGCAGGCGTACGGCGAACTCCCGGACGCGCCGGGGGAGTTGGCGGACAACGACACGGGGCTGGTGGTGCGGGCGGCGCTCGCGACGCTCACGCCCAAGCAGCGGGCCGTGCTGGTGCTGCGCTACTGGGAGGACCTCAGCGTGGCCGCCACCGCGGAGCTGCTGGACATGCGGGAGAGCACGGTCAAGAGCCACGCGGCGAGGGGGCTCGCGGCGATGAAGGCCGCGGTGCGGGAGGAAGGGGAACACGTATGAGGACCGACGAGGTCGAGCCGCCCGAGGTGAGGGAGTGGCTGGGGCAGGCGCTGGAGGGGGTGCCGGTTCCGCAGGGGGGCGGCACGGAGGCGGTGTTCGCACGGGCCGCGCGGGTGCGGGCGCGCCGCAGGGCAGTGCTGGCGGGCGTCGTCACCGCCGTGGCCGCGGGGAGCGTGGTGGTCGGGCCCGGGCTGCTGCCGGGAGGCGGAAGGGGCACGAAGGACGGGAAGCCCCAGGTGACGCAGGCCCCCGGCGCGCGCACCGCGAAAGCGGCCGCCTTCGCGAAGCTGCTGCCCGCGGGCGTCGGGGAGATCCGCGAAGTGAGCATGGACTACGTGCTCTGGCGGGAGACGCACTTCCCGATGTCCGGCCCGGTCGGCTCGTACTACGGCAGCTACGCGGTCAGCAGGGACGGCGGGGTCGGCTTCGTCAGGGTCCTCAACTTCACCAGCCCGAAGGCGGTCGCCGGCTGGAGCCACCCCTGTGACATGCCGACCAAGGAGGACGTCGGGACGTGCAGCTTCGAGAGGCTGCCGAACGGGAACGTCCTGGAGTTCCGCAAGAACTGGACCCACCTCGCTGTCATGCAGGACAAACGCCAGAAGTGGGGCGAGTACCTCATGGTCACGCTCTATCTGAAGAAGGGCGGCACCCTCCAGGTCGACGACACCGCCGGCTTCACGGGCCGGAACTCCCTGGGCCCGCTGCTCACGACCCCGCCGCTGACCAAGAGCCAGCTGCGTGAACTGGCCCTGAATCCGCAGCTGTTGATGAAGAGCCAGCGGTAGGGAACGCCGAAGGGCCGGTACGAGGATCTCGTACCGCCCCTTCAACTCGCCTACTGCTACAGCACCTTGGACAAGAAGCCCTGGGTGCGCTCGTGCTGAGGGTTCGTCAGGACGTCGCGCGGGTGGCCGGATTCGACCACCACGCCGCCGTCCATGAAGACGAGGCTGTCGCCGACCTCGCGGGCGAAGCCCATCTCGTGGGTGACGACGATCATCGTCATCCCGGACTCGGCGAGGTCGCGCATGACGTCGAGGACGTCACCGACCAGCTCCGGGTCGAGGGCCGAGGTCGGCTCGTCGAAGAGCATCAGCTTCGGGTCCATCGCCAACGCCCGCGCGATGGCCACCCGTTGCTGCTGGCCGCCGGAGAGCTGCGAGGGGTAGTTCTGCGCCTTGTCGGACAGCCCCACCCGCTCCAGGAGCTGCATCGCGCGCTCCCTGGCCTGGCCCTTGTTGACGCCCCTGACCTGCACCGGCGCCTCGATGATGTTCTCCACGGCCGTCATGTGCGGGAACAGGTTGAAGCGCTGGAACACCATGCCGATGTCCCGGCGCTTCACCGCGACCTCGCGATCGCGCAACTCGTAGAGCTTGTCGCCCTGTTGGCGGTAGCCGACCAGCTCGCCGTCGACGTACAGCCGGCCCGCGTTGACCTTCTCCAGGTGGTTGATGCACCGCAGGAAGGTCGACTTGCCGGAGCCGGAGGGGCCGATGAGGCAGAACACCTCGCCGGACTTCACCTCCAGGTCGATGCCCTTGAGGACCTCGACCGGGCCGAACGACTTGTGCACGCCCTCGGACTTGACCATCGGGACCGACGGGTCGGTCGTAGCGGCGCCGTCGGTCTTGCTGAGTTCGGGACTCATGCCGCGCCTCCCTTCGGACGGCCGATGGACAGCATGTTCGCCTTGATCTTCTGGTACGGCGTCGCCGGCAGCGCGCGGCTGGAACCGCGGGCGTAGTAGCGCTCGACGTAGTACTGCCCGACGCTCAGGACCGACGTCATGATCAGGTACCAGGCGGCGGCGAGGAAGTACATCTCCACCGGGGCGCCGGAGTTCTGGCCGATGTCCTGGGCGTAGCGGAAGAGTTCCGGATACTGGACGGCCGCCACGAGCGAGGTCGTCTTCAGCATGTTGATCACTTCGTTGCCCGTGGGCGGCACGATCACGCGCATCGCCTGCGGGATCACGATCCGGCGCAGCGTCTTGGCGTGGCTCATGCCCAGCGCGTGCGAGGCCTCGGTCTGGCCCTCGTCGACGGCGAGCAGACCGGCGCGGCAGATCTCCGCCATGTACGCGGCCTCGTTGAGGCCGAGGCCGAGCAGCGCCGTCAGCAGCGGCGTCATGAAGTCCGACCAGTAGTTCTTGTAGATCGGACCGAGGTTGATGTACTCGAAGACCAGGCCCAGGTTGAACCAGAGGAACAGCTGGACCAGGACCGGGGTGCCGCGGAAGAACCAGATGTAGAACCAGGCGATCGACGAGGTCACCGGGTTCTTCGACAGCCGCATCACCGCGAGGCCGATGCCGCCGACGATGCCGATGACCATCGACAGGACCGTCAGGAGGAGGGTCTTGTAGACACCGGTCATGATCCGGTGGTCGAAGAAGTAGTCCGGTACGGCATGCCAGTTGATCTTGCCCTGGCCGAACGCGTAGATGATCGAGACCAGGATGCCGATCGCGATCACGGCGGAGACGTAGCGGCCGTAGTGCCGGACCGGAATGGCCTTGATGGGTTTCGGGGCGGCCGGGGGTGTGTCCAGCGGCCCCGGCGCCCCGTCGATGTCAGTAGTCACGGATGTTGCCTCTCAGCGACGGCGGGTTCCGCGGTCACTTGCCGCCGTTGATCACGGACGACTTGACGGCACCGTCCTCGGCGCCCCACTTCGTCAGGATCTTCTGGTACTCACCGCTCTTGATCACTGCGTCCATCGCGGCCTGCAGCGCGTCCCGCAGCTGCGTGTCGCTCTTGGCGACCGCGATACCGTACGGCGCCGCCTCGACCTGGTCGCCGACGAGCTGGAAGTCCTTGCCGCCGCCGGAGGTCTTCACGGCGTAGGCCGCGACCGGGAAGTCGGAGGAGGCCGCGTCCGCGCCGCCCGAGCGCAGCCGGGTCTGGGCCTGCTGGTCGTCGTCGAAGGGCTCGATGGTGATCTTCTTGCCGCCCGTACACTTCTTCGTCTCGGTCTTGGCGAGGTCCTCGGAGACCGTGCCGCGCTCGACCGCGAGCTTCTTGCCGCACAGGTCGGACCACGAGGCGATGTTCTCGGTGTCGCCCTTGCGCGTGTAGATCGAGACACCGGCGGTCAGGTAGTCGACGAAGTCGACGCCCTCGCCGACCTTCTTGCCCGTGTCGGGGTCGACGCCGTCCTGGCGGTTCTTGTTGTCCGTCATCGCCGACATGGCGATGTCGTAACGGTTGGACCGCAGACCCGTGAGCAGTGCGTCGAAGGTGCCGTTCTGGAACTCGAACTTCACCCCGAGCTGCTTGCCCATCGCGGCGCCGAGGTCCGGGTCGAGACCGACGACCTTGCCGGCGTTGTCCTTGAACTCGACCGGCGCGTACGCGATGTCCGAGCCGACCGTGATGACGCCCTTGTCGCGGATCGCGGAGGGCAGCTTGCTCGCCAGCGGGGCCGAACTGGCGGACGAACTGGAGTCGTCCTTCTTGGTCTGGTCACCACAGCCGGTGAGCAGCAGGGTGCCGGCGACCGCGATCGCACCGACCGCGGTGAGCCGGGTGTGCGCGGCGGTCGTACGACGGGTGAATCGTGCGGTCATGGTGGGTTCCTCCGGCGGATGGATGGCGGTGCCGACGGGTCGGCGAGAACACACACCTTCGGGTGTCGCGACCTCGTGTGATTAGGGCATCTTGCCATTCGGACTGAACCATTCAGGGGAGCAGCCATGTCAAAATCGGATAACGGGTGAACCCCGAATCGCATCAGGTCGGTACATCAGGACGGCCCCACCCCGGACCATCTACGGGAATCACTCCTTCCGGCCGGAAGACCTTCGGCATGTCTCACGATGTGATCGATCATTGTTCCGCCCTAGGCGGACGAGATGTGACCTTGCGCCTATTGGACTCGTCCTCGGCGGTGTCCGTCCGGTAAGAAGGGTCTCTACACCCCTCATCCGGGGCTCAGGGCGCGTGTGCGGCGCGCCCGTCGCGCAGGTGCTCGTACGCATCAATTCTCTGGGCCCTGCGCGGTGCCCGCCCACCCCTCACCAGGGAGTGGCCACCCTCAAATCAATGAAGACTTAAGGGGTAAGACAAAGTGGCAGCGGAGATCGTCAATCCTCGCAGCGACAGCAGTACGGATCAGGACGGCGGGGCCGAGCCCCTCGATTCCTTCGATCCGGCGTTCGCGCTGCACCGCGGCGGCAAGATGGCCGTGCAGGCCACCGTGCCGATCCGCGACAAGGACGACCTGTCCCTCGCGTACACACCCGGCGTCGCGCGTGTGTGCACCGCGATCGCGGAGCAGCCGGAACTCGTCCACGACTACACATGGAAGTCGTCCGTGGTCGCCGTCGTGACGGACGGTACGGCGGTGCTCGGACTCGGCGACATCGGTCCCGAGGCCTCCCTCCCCGTCATGGAGGGCAAGGCGATCCTGTTCAAGCAGTTCGGCGGCGTGGACGCGGTGCCGATCGCGCTGGACTGCACCGGCGTCGACGAGATCATCGAGACCGTCGTGCGGCTCGCGCCCTCCTTCGGGGGCGTCAACCTGGAGGACATCTCGGCGCCGCGCTGCTTCGAGATCGAGCGCCGGCTCCAGGAGCGGCTGGACATCCCGGTCTTCCACGACGACCAGCACGGTACGGCGATCGTGACACTGGCGGCACTGCGGAACGCCGCGCGGCTGACCGGGCGGGAGCTGGGCGACCTGCGGGCCGTCATCTCCGGTGCGGGTGCGGCCGGCGTGGCCATCGCCAAGTTCCTGCTCGAGGCCGGGCTGGGCGATGTCGCCGTCGCGGACCGCAAGGGTGTCGTCTCGCGTGACCGGGACGACCTCACGCCCGTCAAGCGTGAACTCGCCGAGATCACCAACAAGGCGGGTATCTCCGGGTCGTTGGAGGCGGCACTGGAAGGTGCCGACGTCTTCATCGGCGTTTCCGGGGGTACGGTGCCGGAGCCTGCCGTGGCTTCCATGGCGGAGGGTGCGTTCGTCTTCGCCATGGCCAACCCGGATCCCGAGGTGCACCCGGATGTGGCGCACAAGTACGCGGCGGTCGTCGCCACCGGGCGGTCGGACTTCCCGAACCAGATCAACAACGTGCTGGCGTTTCCGGGGATCTTCGCGGGGGCGCTGCAGGTGCGGGCGTCCCGGATCACGGAGGGGATGAAGATCGCGGCGGCGGAGGCGTTGGCGGGTGTTGTCGGGGACGACCTCGCCGCGGACTATGTCATCCCGTCACCCTTCGACGAGCGGGTCGCGCCTGCGGTCACCGCGGCTGTGGCTGCGGCGGCGCGGGCGGAGGGGGTTGCCCGTCGGTAGCGGCGTGAAGGGTCCCGTCCGTTTGGGCGGGGCCCCTTTTCCCACCCGCCCGCCCGTGCGGGTGACTTGGGGGGTGGGCGTTTGCCGTGGGTGGTCCGGGTGCGGTGGCGGCTGCGGGTCGTGGGGGCTTGTGCTTTCCCACCCGCCCGCCCGTTCGGGGGATTGAAGGGGCGACGTTGCCCGTGGGTGGTCCGGTCGTTCGGCGGCTGACGGCTGACGGCTGACGGCTGACGGCTGACGGCTGACGGCTGACGGCTGACGGGTGGCGGGTGCGCTTTGCGGACGGCGGTCGCCCCTCAGCCCGTCCGGCGTTTGAGGACGAGGCCGTTCAGGCCGATAGCGGCGGGGGGTCTGGGGGCGCAGCCCCCAGGAGACGGCCAAGCAGACACCCCGCACCCCTCGTGCAAGAGGGCATGTGTCACAACCCGAGGTAGTTCCCTGGTCAACCGGCGGAGCCTATCGTCGGGGGCATGTTCGCCGTCTACGCCGCCCGAATCGACCGCGACCAGCCGCTCTCCGGCCTTGAGTCGGGGGAGCGCCCCGCCCCCGAGGCCCGGCCGGGCTGGAGTGTCGTCGACGTCAGGGCCGCCTCCCTCAACCACCATGACCTCTGGTCCCTGCGCGGCGTCGGCCTCGCGGAGGACAAGCTGCCGATGATCCTCGGCTGCGACGCCGCCGGTGTCGACGAGGACGGCAACGAGGTCGTCCTGCACTCCGTCATCGGCCAGACCGGTCACGGCGTCGGTCCCAAGGAACCCCGTTCCATCCTCACCGAGCACTACCAGGGCACCTTCGCCGAGCGGGTCGCCGTACCGACGTGGAACGTGCTGCCGAAGCCGAAGGAACTCTCCTTCGCCGAAGCCGCCTGTCTGCCTACCGCCTGGCTGACGGCTTACCGCATGCTCTTCACCAACTCCGGTGTACGGCCCGGTGATTCGGTGCTCGTGCAGGGTGCCGGCGGGGGCGTCGCCACTGCCGCCATCGTCCTTGCCAAGGCGGCGGGACTGCGCGTCTTCGCGACCAGCCGGGACGAGGCCAAGCGGAAGCGGGCGCTGGAGCTCGGCGCCCTGGAGGCGGTGGAACCGGGGGCGCGGCTGCCGCAGCGCGTCGACGCCGTCATCGAGACCGTCGGCGCCGCCACCTGGTCCCACTCGGTCAAGTCCCTGAAGCCCGGTGGCACGATCGTCATCTCCGGTGCCACCAGCGGCGACCGGCCCTCGCACGCCGAACTGACCCGCATCTTCTTCCTCGAACTCAAGGTCGTCGGCTCGACCATGGGCACCAAGGACGAGCTGGAGGACCTGCTCGCCTTCTGCGCCGCCACCGGTGTACGGCCGGTCATCGACGAGGTGCTGCCGATGGACCGCGCCCGCGAAGGCTTCGAACGCCTCGACTCCGGCGGCCAGTTCGGCAAGATCGTGCTCACCAACAGCTAGCCCTTTCCCCCGCGTTGCTAGGCCTGACGGCCGGTCCGGTTCTCCGGGCCGGCCGGCGGCGTTTGCCGGTACCGGTCGTCAACTTTGGTTGACATGCGAAGCGTGTCAACGTAGGTTGACATCATGACCGAAGCAACGGATCTCGCCGAGCGTGCGGGTGACCGTGATCCACGGGTCGGCCTGCGTGCCGTCTCCGCGCTGCGCAGGCTGGTGGAGCAGTTGGAGGCGGTGCAGGTGCGCAGTGCGCGCAACCAGGGCTGGTCGTGGCAGGAGATCGCCGCGGAACTCGGTGTCAGCAGGCAGGCCGTGCACAAGAAGTACGGGAGGCAGTGATGTTCGAACGGTTCACGAAGGACGCCCGCGCCGTGGTGCAGGGCGCGGTGGGGCATCGCGAGCGGTCGGGGCCCGGTTCCGTCGACCCCGAGCATCTGCTGCTGGCCCTCCTCGACCGCCGGGGCAGCCGCGCCTCCTTCGTCCTGACCGCCCTCGGTCTCGCTCCCGAGGAACGCAAGGAGTCCGTACGACAGGCTCTGGGCGACGCGCGTCGGCGTGCGGGGCTCTCGCAGGCCGAGGCCGACGCGCTCGCCGGGCTCGGCATCGACGTCTCGGAGATCGTCGCCCGGGTCGAGGAGGTGCACGGCGTCGGGGCGATGTCCGGCGAGCGGAGGTTCAAGGAGTCGTGGTCGGGCCGCCGCACCTTCAGCCGCGGTGCCAAGAACGTCCTGGAGAAGTCCCTGCGCATCGCCGTCGCCCACCGCGACCGGCACATCGGCGACGAGCACCTCCTCCTCGCCCTGACCATCCTCCCCGGGGTGCCCGGTGAGGTGCTCGCCGACCACGGGGTGACTCACGAGGCGGCGACGCGCGTGCTGTACGGCGGGGGAGAGGCGAGGGCGGCGGGCTGAGGAGCCCGGGGGATGGGGGGCTGGGGGGCCCAGAGCTTGGGGCTTGGGGTATCTGCGCGGCGGGGTGGTGCGCCTGGGGTTGATTCCTGGGCGCACCACCTGCGGTTCGCGGCGTCTCGCGGCGTCGGGTCAGGCCTTGCGGCCGCCGCGCAGCACCGCCCCGATGTGTGCCGCCGCCGCGGACAAGTGGCGGCGGGTGTCGCGGAGTTGGTCCTCGGTGACGCCATGGTCGCGGGCCGCGTCACGGATGTCGTCCCGGAAGCGGTCGAGGAGCCGGTCCAGATCGCGGGCCGGTTCACCGGTGGAGTCCTCGTGGGCCCAGGTCGGTTCGTACTCGGCGGGGAAGTCCTCCGGGGTCTGGCTGTACTCGGGTGCCGACGGAGTGGCCGCTGCCGAGGCCGACTTGCCCGCACCAGCACCAGCACCAGCACCCGCACCCGCGCCTGTCCCCGCACCCGTGCCCGGTCGTCCGAACCCGAAGTCCTTGCCGAACTCCTTCCCGAAGTCGCCGAACTCCTTGGCCAGTTCGGTCAGGCTCTCCCGTACCCCCGTGGGCCAGTCGCCGCGCGCGAAGTGGTCCTGCGCGTGCTCCTGGACCTGGCGGCCGATGCGCTGCATCTCCTCCTGGGCCTGCGCCCACGCCCGCGCCTGCGCCTCCTTGGCCTGGCGCCGGGCCTGCTGGGCCTCCTCGCGGGCCCGTCGGCTCTCGTCCTTGGCGCGGCGGGCCTGTTCCTTCCACTCCTGCTTGGCGCGGCGCATCTCCTCCTTGGCGGCGCGCCACGACTCCTTGTCGGCGAAGTCCGTGAAGTCGCCAACAGGGCCTTCGTGTTCGTTCCGTCGGCCCCGTCCGGCACCGGCTCCCTGCCGGGCCTCGGTGGCCGCCGCGCGCATCTCGCGGCGCAGGTCGCCCGCCGCGCCCCGGACGTCGGCCCGGATCTCGGCGGCGAGTTCGGCGACCGACTCGCGGATCTCCAGCTCCAGGTCGGCCAACTCGCCGCTGCGGTCGGCCAGTTCGGCGCGGCCGGCGTCCGTGATGGCGTACACCTTGCGGCCGCCCTCGGTGGTGTGGGTGACCAGGCCCTCGGCCTCCAGCTTGGACAGCCGCGGGTAGACCGTGCCCGCCGACGGTGCGTACAGCCCCTGGAAGCGCTCCTCCAGGAGGCGGATGACCTCGTAGCCGTGTCGGGGGGCCTCGTCCAGCAGCTTCAGCAGGTAGAGGCGGAGGCGGCCGTGGGCGAAGACGGGAGGCATGTCAGAGCACCTTCTTGTCGGTCGTGCCGTCGGCCACGTCGGTGCCGGAAGCACCGCCCGGGCCGGAAACGGAATTGTCCCCCGAGTCGCTCTGAACCCCGTCCACAGGGGCACCGGAAGCGTCGTCCGAAGCGTCCGGGGCGCTGGTCTCCCCGGGTCCCGCCTCCCCGGCGGTGTCGTCCGCAGCGCCCGGCGCAGGCGCGTCCGCAGAGGTGTCCGACGCGTCCAGCTCCTTCTCCTCGGGCCCGGCGTCCTCAGCCGTGCCGCCCGGGGCACTGTCCTCGGGGCCCGTCGCCGCATCGGGCGCCGCCGTAGCGTCGGGCACCTTCCTCATGTCGGGCCGAGGTGTCTTGTCGGCCCGAGTCGCCGAGACGGTCGCCTCCGTGTCCCCGTCCCACGGCCCGTCGTCCTCGCCCTCGTACTCCGTCGCCGGGCGGCGGAGCAGCGCGATCGAACCGGAGACGGTTGTAGCGCGCAGCTTCCCCGTGCCCGCGCCCAGCCGTCCGGTGATCTTGTGGGCGCCCCACTGGCCGTGCACCCGCAGTCCGTCGAAGGCGTTGGAGATCGAACCGCTCGCCGTGTTGGCCTCGACGTCCGCGTCCGCCGGGTGCGGCAACCGGATGGCGATCTCGCCCGAGACGTTGGTCAGTCGGACGTCGGTCGGGCCGTCCGGGTCGAGGTCCACGATCATCGAGCCGCTCACGGACTCGGCGCGCACGGACGGGCCCGAGCCCTCGACGACGGTGAGATCGCCGGAGACCGAGTTGAAGCGCAGGTCACCGGTGACGGCCTGGGCCTCCAGGTTCCCGGAGACCGTCTCGGCGCGGACGGACCCGGAGAGGCTGACGAGGGTCGTGTCGCCGGTGACCCCCCGCACCACCGAGGGCCCGCTGATCCCGGAGACGACGGCCGCCGCACCGACCACCCCGACCTCGACGCGCGTGCTCGCGGGCACGGCCAGGGAGACCACCGCGCTGCGGCGCCAGCCCTTCCGGTCGAGCCACTTGAGGAAGCCCTTCCAGGGGAGGTCCTCGTACGCCACCGTCAGCGTGCCGTTCTGCTGGGTCACCACCAGAGGCGGCCCGTCGATCTCGGAGATCTCCATGCGGGCGGAACCCTCGTCCGTCCCCACGACATTCACCGTTCCGTTCACGATGCGCACGTGGAGATCGCTCACGGGCTCGTCGAACGTGAGCTTCTTGGGCTCTGCGACGGACCACTCGGACATGATGCAGACCTCCTCGGCCTAACCGGACGGAACACGACGCGCCATATCGCGTCTTCCGAGAAACACGATATATCGCGGATGGGGAAAGTCAAGACACTCGTTCCGGTGATCGGCGGAGGTCGGCTGTCGAGCGCCAGGCGTCGAACAACCGGCGGAAATGGGTGCATTGCCCTAGCGTGTGACCATGTCGACGGAGAAGCCGCAGGCCAGACACCGGACCGGTGCAACCCCGGGCGCCCTGCTGCTGTGCCGGGCGGACCCCGAGTCCGTCGCCCAGGCGGCCCACCCGCTCCGCGAACGCATGCTGCTGACCCGCGCGGGCGACGACTGGAGCGTGCTCGTCCCCGAGGGCAAGCCCTGGCTGCACGGCGGGGAACCGGTCGACCGCGTCCTCACCGGCTGGGCCACCGCGCTCGCCGTCGGCGCCCCCTGGCCCGTGCTCGCCCTGTGGTGGGACGCCGACCGCGCGGGCTACACCCTGGCCTCGGGATTCCGCCGCCCCGTCGGCTACGTCTGGCTCACCGACGGCACCCCGGCCGGCGAGGACGAGGCGATGCGCACCTTCGCAGCCCGCCTGGGCCTGGATCCCGTACTGGACCTGCAGTCCCTGGACCAGCTCACGAAACCGGACTCCGAAGCCGACGCCCGTGCCCGCCTCCGGGGCCTCCTGGCGGTCCTCACGCGCGCGGGAGTGGCTCTCCCCACCGGCCTCACCCCGGGCGAACCCGCCGACCGCCTCCGGGAGATCGCCCGCGTCCGCCCCGATGCCCAGCAGGTCGAATGGGCGGGCTGGCGCGAGGCCGTCCGCGCGGAACTCGACGCCGTCGACAGCAGCCGCCTCGGTCCCTGGATGCCCTGGTCCGGCACCCCCAGGGCACGCGCACTCGCCCTGACCCAGATGGCAGCGGGCCTCCCGCTCACGACCTGGGGCCTACGACGCCGTAGCGGAGGCTGGATCGTCGCGGGGGCACTGCTCCTGGCCCACGGCACGCTGGGCCTCGCCTACGACCTCGCCCGTCCGCGCGACTGACGCTCCCGACGAGGCCGTCGTAGGAACTACTCGTCGTCGTCCTCGTCGTCCAGTCGCGCCAGCCAGGTCGCCAGGCGTTCCACCGGGACCTCGAAGTCCGGGTTCAGATCGACGAACGTCCGCAGCTGTTCGGCGAGCCACTCGAAGGTGACTTCTTCCTCGCCGCGCCGCTTCTCCAGTTCTTCGATGCCACGGTCCGTGAAGTACATGGGTCAAGGATAAGTGCGCGCAAACGGCCGGGCCGCACCCCCGGAGTGGGGGTGCGGCCCGGCCGCGTACGACAGTGCGGGGCGCTTACGCCTCGAACACCTCACGCACCAACTGCTCCTGCTCAGCCTGGTGGCGCTTGGCCGAACCCACCGCCGGCGACGAGCCGTGCGGGCGGGAGATCCGGCGCAGGCGCTCGCCGTGGGGCACGTCCGCGCCGACCGCCAGGTCCAGGTGGTCGATCAGGTTCAGGGCGATGAACGGCCAGGCACCCTGGTTGGCCGGCTCCTCCTGGGCCCAGAGGTACTTCTCGGCGTTCGGGTACTTGGCGATCTCGGCCTGTACCTCGGCACCGGGCAGCGGGTACAGCCGCTCAAGGCGGATGATCGCCGTGTCCGTGGTGCCGCGCTTGGCGCGCTCGGCCTCGAGGTCGTAGTACAGCTTGCCGGTGACGAAGACGACCTTGCGGACGGACGCGGGGTCCGTCACCGTCGCGTCGCCGATGACCGGGCGGAACTGACCCGTCGTGAACTCCTCCGTCTTCGACGCGGCGGCCTTGAGGCGCAGCATCGACTTCGGGGTGAAGACCACCAGCGGCTTGTGGTGCGGGTTGTGCACCTGCCACCGCAGGAGGTGGAAGTAGTTCGACGGGAGCGTCGGCATCGCGACCGTCATGTTGTTCTGCGCGCAGAGCTGCAGGAAGCGCTCCACACGGGCCGAGGAGTGGTCCGGGCCCTGGCCCTCGTAGCCGTGGGGGAGCAGGAGCGTGACGCCGGACGTCTGGCCCCACTTCTGCTCCGCCGCCGAGATGTACTCGTCGACCACGGACTGCGCGCCGTTGACGAAGTCGCCGAACTGCGCCTCCCACATCACGAGCGCGTCGGGGCGGGCCAGCGAGTAGCCGTACTCGAAGCCCATGACCGCGTACTCGGAGAGGAGCGAGTCGTAGACGTTGTAGCGCGCCTGCTCCTCGGAGAGGTACTGGAGCGGGGTGTAGTCCTCGCCCGTCTGACGGTCGATGAGGACCGCGTGGCGCTGGCCGAACGTGCCTCGGCGGGAGTCCTGACCGGAGAGGCGCACCGGAGTGCCCTCCAGCAGCAGCGAGCCGATCGCGATCGTCTCGCCCATGCCCCAGTCGATCGTCCCGTCCTCGACCATCGTCGCCCGGCGCTGCAGCTGGGGCAGCAGACGCGGGTGGACGTGGAAGTTGTCCGGGATGTTGACCTGGGACTCGGCGATGCGCTTGACGACCTCGGAGGAGATCGCCGTGGAGACCGCGACCGGGAACTCCGCCTGCGGGTCCGACATCGGGGCGGCGCCGGGCTGCGCGGTGGCCTCGCGGACCTCCGTGAAGACCTTCTCCAGCTGGCCCTGGTAGTCCTGGAGCGCTTGCTCGGCCTCTTCCAGGGTGATGTCGCCGCGACCGATGAGGGACTCGGTGTACAGCTTGCGCACCGAGCGCTTCTTGTCGATCAGGTCGTACATCAGGGGCTGGGTGAAGGCCGGGTTGTCCGACTCGTTGTGACCGCGGCGGCGGTAGCAGATGAGGTCGATCACCACGTCCTTGTTGAACGCCTGACGGAACTCGAAGGCCAGGCGGGCCACACGGACCACGGCCTCCGGGTCGTCGCCGTTCACGTGGAAGATCGGGGCCTCGATCATCCGCGCCACGTCCGTCGCGTACATCGAAGAGCGCGAGGACTCCGGGGCGGCGGTGAAGCCGACCTGGTTGTTGATGACGATGTGGATCGTGCCGCCGGTGCGGTAGCCGCGCAGCTGGGACATGTTGAGCGTCTCGGCCACGACGCCCTGGCCCGCGAAGGCCGCGTCACCGTGCAGGGCGAGGGGCAGGACCGTGAAGTCCGTGCCGCCCTTGTTGATGATGTCCTGGCGGGCGCGGACGATGCCCTCGATGATCGGGTCGACCGTCTCCAGGTGGGACGGGTTCGCCGCCAGCGTGACCTTGATCTGCTCGCCGTCCAGGCCGGTGAACGTGCCCTGGGCGCCCAGGTGGTACTTCACGTCGCCGGAGCCGTGCATCGACTTCGGGTCGAGGTTGCCCTCGAACTCGCGGAAGATCTGGGCGTACGACTTGCCGACGATGTTCGCGAGCACGTTCAGGCGGCCGCGGTGGGCCATGCCGATGACGACCTCGTCGAGGCGCGACTCGGCCGCGCTGTCGATGACCGCGTCCAGCAGCGGGATGACCGACTCGCCGCCTTCGAGCGAGAAGCGCTTCTGGCCGACGTACTTCGTCTGCAGGAAGGTCTCGAAGGCCTCCGCGGCGTTCAGGCGGCGCAGGATGCGCAGCTGCTCCTCGCGCTCCGGCTTGGAGTGCGAGCGCTCGATGCGGTCCTGGATCCACTTGCGCTGCTTCGGGTCCTGGATGTGCATGAACTCGATGCCGGTGGTGCGGCAGTACGAGTCGCGCAGCACGCCCAGGATGTCGCGCAGCTTCATCAGGGACTTGCCGGCGAAGCCGCCGACCGCGAACTCCCGCTCCAGGTCCCACAGGGTGAGGCCGTGCTCGGTGATGTCCAGGTCGGGGTGCTTGCGCTGGCGGTACTCCAGCGGGTCGGTGTCGGCCATGACGTGGCCGCGGACCCGGTAGGAGTGGATCAGCTCGAAGACGCGGGCGGCCTTCGTCACGTCGTTGTCGTGCGACGCGTCGATGTCCTTGAGCCAGCGGACCGGCTCGTACGGGATCCGCAGCGCCTCGAAGATCTCGTCGTAGAAGCCGCTCTCGCCGAGCAGGAGGTTCGCGACGATCCGCAGGAACTCGCCGGAGGCGGCGCCCTGGATGACCCGGTGGTCGTAGGTCGACGTGAGCGTCATGACCTTCGAGATGCCGAGCTTGTTCAGGGTGTCCTGGGACGTGCCCTGGAACTCCGCCGGGTAGTCCATCGAGCCGACGCCCATGATGACCGACTGACCGGGCATCAGACGCGGCACCGAGTGGACCGTGCCGAGGCCGCCGGGGTTGGTCAACGACACGGTGACGCCCGTGAAGTCGTCCATCGTCAGCTTGCCGTCGCGGGCGCGGCGGACGATGTCCTCGTAGGCCTGCCAGAACTCGAAGAAGTTCAGCGTCTCGGCCTTCTTGATGCCGGCGACGACGAGCTGGCGGTCGCCGTTGGGCTTCACCAGGTCGATGGCGAGACCGAAGTTGACGTGCTCCGGCTTGACCAGGGTCGGCTTGCCGTCCTTCTCCACGAAGGAGTAGTTCATCGACGGCATGGCCTTGATGGCCTGCACCATCGCGTAGCCGATGAGGTGGGTGAAGGAGATCTTCCCGCCCCGGGCACGCTTCAGGTGGTTGTTGATGACGATGCGGTTGTCGAAGAGCAGCTTGACCGGGACCGCGCGCACGGACGTCGCCGTGGGGACCTCGACCGAAGCGTTCATGTTCTTCGCGACCGCGGCGGCCGGGCCGCGCAGCGTGACGAACTCCGGGCCACCGGTGGCCTCGGCCGCGGGCTCCGCCTTCTTCGGCTGAGCGGCCGGGGCCGCCGCCTTCGCAGGCGCAGGAGCCGGGGCTACGGCCTTCACCGGCGCCGGAGCGGCGGCTGCGGGAGCCGGCGCGGGGACCGCCGGAGCGGCAGGCGCGGCGGGCGCAGCAGGTGCGGCCGGAGCTGGAGCCGGGGCGGCGGGTGCCGCCGGGGCCGGGGTGGTTCCTACGGCCCCCGCGGCCGCAGTACCCGCCGAAGTCGAGGTCGGGGCGGCAGCCGCGCCCGGCTTGTAGTCGGCGAAGAAGTCCCACCAGGCTCGGTCAACCGAGTTCGGATCCTGGAGGTACTGCTGATAGATCTCGTCGACGAGCCACTCGTTGGGCCCGAACGCCGCCGCGGGATTCTTACCCGCGGCTTGGTCGGACTCGGTCGAGATGGTCGAGTTACTGGGGGACTGTGACGACACGGCGGCAACCGCCCTCTTCCGCTTCACAAGGTGATGGACAGCGGGAATTAAGGCTACGCCCCCATGACGGCCAAGGTCAGGTCGGGCCGGTCCATCGTCGCGTAAGTCACATCGGAAAGTGTGTTTCGAGCGCTGAAATGGCGGGAAACAAGCGTGGTTCCGCTGCGGAAGGGGCGCGTCGATGCGGGCCGGACGCGCCGATGGCGCGGGCCTGTGCCTGATCACACGTGTCCGTCAGCACGGGCCGTCGTGGATCTTGGGGCTCCGGGTCGAACTTTACGTCAACTTGGCACGGAGGACAGTCCCGGGAGAGTGACGATAATCCTGCAGCCACGGTCGGATTCGGCCACGCCGATCCGGCCGCCGTGCAGATCCACCGCCCAGCGGGCGATCGCCAGGCCGAGGCCCGTACCGCCGTCGCTGCCCGGTCCGTGCGGCGAGCTGACCGCTCCCCGGTTGAACCGCTCGAAGATGTGCGCCCACTGCGCCTTCGGAATGCCGGGCCCCTCGTCCAGGACCTCAAGCTCCAGCGACTCCGGCCGCGACCCGCGCCGCGCCTTCACCGTCACCCGGCCGTGCGCGGGGCTGTGCTTGACCGCGTTGTCGATCAGGTTGGCGACGACCTGGTGGATGCGCTCCGGGTCGGCGAGCGCGGTCAGCTCCGGCGGGGACACGTCCAGGTGCAGATGGACGTCGGTCCGCGTGTGACTGCCCGAGCCCGACGCGATGCCCGCGCGCGCGGAGGCGACCATGTTGGCCTCCTTGAGCACGCCCGAGAGATACGGCCACACCTCGAACCGGCGGGTCTTCAGCGGTACGACCCCGTTGTCCAGCCGGGAGAGGTCGAGCAGCGTCTCCACGAGACGTCCCAGCCGCTCGGTCTGCTTCAGCGCCGTCCGCATGGTCTCCGGATCGGCGGCCGAGACGCCGTCGACGACGTTCTCCAGTACGGCGCGCAGGCCCGCGATGGGGGTGCGCAGCTCGTGCGAGACGTTCGCGACGAGTTCCTTGCGCTGGCGCTCCTGCGCCTCCAGCTCGTCGGCCATGACGTTGATCGTCCCGGCCAGGTCGCCCAGTTCGTCACGGCGGTTCTCGCGCACCCGGCGGGTGTAGTCGCCGCGCGAGATGGACCGGGCCACCGTGTTCATCTCGTCCAGCGGCGCGGTGAGCGAATGGGCCACGAACTGCGTTATCAGCAGTGTGGCGATCATCGAGAAGACCGTGATGAAGCGCAGCTCCGTCGCCGTGCGCATGGCGATCATCATCAGACCGGTGGTGATGAGCACCGCGATGACGACCAGCGCGCCCAGCTTGGTCTTGATCGAGAACGGGCGTACGCCGCCCCAGGGTTCCCCGGGGCTCCTCCGTGACGTCGGCCCTTCGCTCATGGCGTCGGTGTCTCCAGTGCGTAGCCGACGCCGTGCACCGTGCGGATCCGCTCGGCGCCGATCTTCCGGCGCAGCGCCTTGATGTGGCTGTCGACCGTGCGGGTGCCGGAGGCGTCCGCCCAGTCCCACACCTCGGCGAGCAGCTGCTCGCGCGAGAGCACGGCACGCGGGGTGTTCGCCAGGCACACCAGCAGGTCGAACTCGGTGGGCGTGAGATGAACGTCCTCGCTGCGCACCCGTACCCGGCGCTGCGCGTGGTCGATCTCCAGCTCGCCGAGGCGCAGGATGCCCGAGCGCGGGGTGGACGCGGCCACCACGGCACGCTCCACCCGGCGCAGCAGGACGTGCACCCGCGCGGCCAGCTCCCGCATCGAGAACGGCTTGGTCATGTAGTCGTCGGCGCCGACCCCGAGCCCGACCAGCATGTCGGTCTCGTCGTCGCGCGCGGTGAGCATCAGCACCGGCACCGGGCGGGCGGCCTGCACACGGCGGCAGACCTCCAGCCCGTCGAAGCCGGGCAGCATGATGTCGAGGATCAGCAGATCGGGCTGCCAGGCCTCGGCGGTGTCGACGGCCGAAGGCCCGTCGCCCGCGGTCTGCACGAGAAATCCCTCGGCGCGCAGACGGGCCGCGATGGCGTCGACGATCGTCGGGTCGTCCTCGACCACCAGCACCCGGCGCTGCGCGCCCGGCGTGGCCGTGGCCGTACCGTTGTGGGAGGTGTGTGTCTGCTCCATCGCCCGCCCCTGAAGTGTGCTTTCCGGAACCAGTGGGGTGATCCCATGACTGCGCTTGACGCTTGAATGATCGGCGTCAGGGAAGCAGAGTACGGGGAGTGACGTCGCCTTTGCTATCCAGGTCGTACGGCGAGGTGCACGACGTCGGGAACTCCTCGGGCAACCGGGATCTCTTCGGTACGCACCTGCTGGAACCCGGCATTCCATAAGGTTCGCTCAAATTCCGGAGAGGGCTGCGCCGACCACACGGCGAGTACCCCGCCAGGCCTCAACACCCTTGCGCAGCTTGCCAGTCCGGCCTGCGAGTAGAGGTTGTCGTTGCTGTCGGTGACGGTCCAGCCGGGGCCGTTGTCGATGTCGAGACAGAGCGCGTCGAAAGTGGCGCAAGTCTCATTGACGAATGCGACTAGATCCGTTTTCACAATTTCGGTCCGCGGATCGGCGCGAGCGGCCGCGGAGAGGGCCGACAAGGGCCCCGATCGATGCCATTCGACGATCGCGGGTTCCCGTTCGACGACCGTGATGTGACCCCACCGGGCGTCGGCGGCGGCATGCGCGAGCGAGAACCCGACACCGAGCCCGCCGATCAGCACGTGCGGTTCGGGGCGCGGGTCGAGGGCATCGCGTGCGGCGTCGACCAGGAGCCGCTCCGACCGCCCGTCCGAAGTGTCCATCAGGAAGCACCCGTTGGCGATGATCTGGAGCAACTCCCCATGGCGGCGCAGCACGACCTCGCCGTAGGGGCCCTCGCGACGGTCCAGGACAACAGGGGTGTCGTACGCGGGAGCACTGTCGTACGCGGTGGTCATGCGACTCATCCTGGCAGTTTCACCGGATCGTGCAGCCGAATTAACCCAGGGCGAACACGTCCGGGTGCAAGGTACCTGCGGACGCGCAAGAAGGCTTTCAGGTTGCTGTGAATCGGCTCTCGCGTGGCGTCGGTCATAGACAGGTGCAGGTGGGACGGCGAAGGGTGGGGTGTGAACCGGAAGGAGCGCCTCACCGTGGAACGGATCGCGACGGCCGACACCCAGGCCTCCGCCACGCCTCCGGGCGGGCCCCCGGCCGATGAGTCCGGGTCGGCTCTGTCCCTGGATTCCGGGCTGCTGGACGCGATGCCGAGACAGCGGGAAGCGCTGGACGGGGCCGGGGAGTTGAGGTTCGCCACTCCGACTCCGGTGGCGGTCTCGGTCTCCGCGTCCACCCCTGCCGTCCCCGGAGAATCGCGCGCCCTGCTCGCACTCCACCGCCTGCACCCCTGGCGGCTGCTGCCCACGCCCACGGGGACGCCGTTCACCTTCTGTTACGGGCTGCTGCTCGTCGTGACGTCGCTGGTGGCGCAGTACGCCGATCCGACCTTCGTGAACCAACTCCACCAGGCGTCCAGCACCGACGTCACCCACCTCCTCCGCGACCCGTTCCTCGTGCTGGTCGCCAGCGCGCTGTGGATCGTGGGCGGGATGGTCTCGCCGTACGCGTTCCTGTTCCTGCTGGTGCTGACCGCGCTGGAACGCCGGATCGGCGGGATACGGGCGGCCGGAGTCTTCCTGACCGGGCACATCCTGGCCACGCTGGCGACCGAAGGGACCGTGGGAGTCGCCGTGTTGGTGGGCCACCTCCCCAACAGCTCCCTCCACCGCCTCGACTACGGCATCAGCTTCGGAGTGGCGACGAGCATAGGGGCGCTGGCCGGCCTCCTCAGGCCCTGGCTGGGCCTGCCGCTGGTCGCCCTGTTCGGCTGGACCCTGGTCCAGGACCTGATCGCCTTCACCGACCCCATGACGAACTGGGGCCACCTGATCTCCCTGACGATAGGCGTCGCGACCTGGCCGTTGATACGGCGCTGGGCGCGGGCGGCGCAGGTGGAACGGGTGGCAAGGGCGGCTGAGGCGGCTCGGGTTGAGGCCGCGGGGGTCTGACTCCCCGCCTTCCTGGCTGCGTTCAGGTTCTTCTCTGGGCGCGGGATGCCAAGTCGACGATCCTGCTGGTCGGTTGCTTCGGTGACCACACGTACGGCGTGGTCGTGGTGATCGCCCGGAAGCCCAGCCGGCGCAGGATCGGCGCGCTGTCGTCCGTGGCGTCCACCTGTAGATACGGCACTCCGCGGGCGACGGCGAGAGCGGCTCGGGTGGCGACGAGGGCGCGGTAGATGCCCTTGCCGCGCCACTCGGCGAGTGTCGAGCCGCCCAGCATGTTGGCGAACTCCGTGCCCGGCCGGAAGGCGAGCCAGGCCGCGGAGACCATCTCGCCCTCCGCCTCGACGGCGTAGACGGCCATGTCGTCCGGCGCGGCGGCGATCCGGCCGAGCAGGTCGGTGGCCAGCCAGTTCAGGTCCATGTCCCAGATGGCCGACTGGAGGGCGCCGAGCCGTCGCAGGTCGGCCTCGGCGGTGATCCGGCGGATCGTGACCCCGTCCGGCAACACCGGCTCCCGTACGGCCATCTCCTCGGCCGGCCCGATCAGCACGGTCTCCTGCTCCTCGGGCACGAACCCCGCGGCGCGCAGCCGGTCGGTGAGGTCGGCGGGCACGTCATGGGAGCGGGTCTTCCACTCCACGCTCTCCCCGCGAGCCGCGAAGAACTCCCGCTGCCGGGCGATGAGTTCGTCCAGTTCCGGTCCCTCCACCCCCAGGTCGTGCGGGCCGCTCACGAACCCCCGGAACTGCCCGACGATCCGTAGCAGAGGCCCGTCCTTCTCGTACGTCACTCCGGCGGGCGGGGTGGGTGGGGTGGCGCGCAGCTGGTTGTCGTAGGCGGAGAGGAGGGTCTGCGTCTCGGTTTCCGGTTCTGTCACGGGGTGACGGTACGGGGAGGTGTACGAGCCGGGGCAACTGGTTATCGACGGGGGGTGGTGGTCTTGATGTGCCTTAGGAGGGCGGTGAGTTGGGGGTGGTCGGTGTGGAGCACGGTGGTGGGGGCGTCGCTCTCGCGGAGGGCGAGGGTGGTGTCCGATGCCGCGAGTTCGACGCAGTTGTTGTCCGCCGAACCGGAGTAGGACGACTTCTGCCAGGTGATCTCGGACATGTCCCCAACTTTCAAGTGCTTCACGGGGAGACGGTACGAGGGGTGGTGGCCCTGATGTGCCCTAGGAGGGCGGTGAGTTGGGGATGGTCGGTGTGGAGTACGACCGTGGGGTTGTCGCTTTCGCGGAGGGCGAGAGTGTGTGGAGTGGCGCCGATTTCAACGCAGTTCGTCTCTCCCGAGCCGGAGTAGGACGACTTCTGCCAGGCGATCTCGGACATGTCCCCAACTTTCAAGTGCTGTCCGCAAGGGTGCGGATGAATTCCCGTGACTCCTTCACGGGGAGCGCGGCCTTGGTGATGCGCTCCATCAGTGCACGGTAGTTCGCCAGTTGGGTCTGCGCATCAAGGAATTCAGTCGTGGTCGCCCTGTCGAGCTGAACGGTGTCGAGCTGCGGTACCGCGCCGGAGGCGTACGTCACGGTGAGCCCGGGGACGGGGAAGCCGCCCGCGCTGAACGGGATCACCCGCAAGGTGACGTTCCGGCGTCGTGAGGCGTCGACCAGCTCCTGCAACTGGCCCCGCATGATCTCCCGGCCGCCGAACTGGAGCCGTAGCGCTGCCTCGTGGATCACGAAGGTGCAGGTGGGCGGGTCGTCCCGATCGAGGATGTCGCGGCGCCGCATGCGGTATGAGAGCCATCGTCGGAGCTCCGGCATGGGCCAGGCCGGAACGGTCTCGGACAACACGGCACGCGCGTACTGCTCGGTCTGCAGCAGGCCCGGCACGTGCATGGCGACGAAGACCCGCAGACTCGTGGAGTGGTATTCGAGTTCGGCAAGGTCGAGACCGCTCGCCGTGATGGCCCCTCGATAGCCCTCCCACCACCCGCGCGTGCGGTCCCCGGCCATCGCGCCAAGGGCGTCCACGTAGTCGGTGTCCGGGCAGTCGTAGAGGGCGGCCAGCGTGCGCACGCGCTCCGCGCTCACCCCGAAGCGGGCCAGCTCCATGTTCGTGACGTGCGAGCGGTTCGTGCCGAGTCGGTCGGCCGCCTCCTGGATGGTCAGCCCGCAGTTCTCGCGCATGCGCCGTAGCTCGGTGCCCAGCCGCCGTTGGCGCTCGGTGATGAAGGTCCGTGAAGCCATGGCCCTTTCCTACCGGGCGCCGGACGGCATGTCGTCACTCGTTCGGGTTATTCAGCTGCCAATCTGCACCATTCGGTGGCACTAGTTAGGCGTGCCAGCCTACGGTGAGCTTCGAATCAACTCCACCTCGGCATGGGAGAGTTGCCATGGACGAACGCCTGCCCGAACCCCCCTCCGAGTGGCGCTACACCCTCCGCGTCCCCCAGGACCCCCTCGCCCCCGCCGTCCTGTTGACCTCCGAACTCCTCACCAACACCTGGCGTCACGCACCCGGCCCCGCCTCCCTCAGCCTCAAGTGGGCCGACAAGCGGCTGCGGGCCAGCTTCTGGGACGCGGGTTTCCTGGTGCCGTACCCGACGGGCTGTCCGGAGCCGTATGCCGAAGGTGGTCGTGGGCTCGCCCTCGTGGAGCTCTGTGTTGATGCCTGGGGGAGCTTCGCGATGGGGCCGGCCCAGGGCAAGGTCGTGTGGTTCGAGCTGATGTCAGGCGTGCCGGGGCGCGTGGCGGCGTGAGATCGTCGCCGCCCCCCCCCGCCGGAGGAGACCCTCCCCGTAGAAACGTGACACATCGGCCCAAAGTGTCACACTTTCGCGCCTCACCCTCCGTGAGCGCCGAGCCTCCCCGCACGTTCGGGCCGGGCACGCTTCGGCCGAGTCGGTTGGATCAGGAGTAGAAGCCTCGGCCGTATTCGTCCCGGCTCAGATCGAAGTCGTCCGGACGATCACGGCGCAGCCCTTCGTACCGCTCCGCGAAGACATCGATCGCCTGGTGGATGGTGCACCCCAGGGTTTCGCGGATGGTGGCGATCGCGGCGATGATCCGGTGCTCCAGGATGTCCCGGTCCACGCTCTCGGGCAGTTGTTCCATGACGCTGTGAGCCTACCCGGCGAGGATGATCAGCCCTTTTCGGAGGGGCTGAACATGCGGTCGCGAAACTCCTGGAACGCGTGCCAGCCCGAGGACCCTCCCGGAGTGATCAGGTCTCCTGAGGAGCAGTCCAGCACCTTGCAGCCGAGGGCGCCCGCGAGGCGGAAGACGGAGGCGAGCACGTCGTCGCCGGAGCCGCGGATGTGGAGCATGACCGAGTCCACGGGATCATCCGAGCCGATGTTGAGTTCGATGGACCAGGTGGGTCCGGTGAGGTCGCCCCAGGTGGGATCCGAGAGGTCGGCTGAGGGCTCGGCCCGGCTCACGGTCGCGAGGACCTCGTGCAGTGGGCCGAGTGGGCGCGGGGTGTAGTCGTCGGGTATGTCCTGCGCCGAGGTGATGTCGTCGGGCAGGTTGAGGAGAAGAACGTCCCAGCTCATGTGGACCTTCCGGATGAGGAACGGGCGGTTGTGTTGCTGCTGCGCGGGTCAGCTCAGGTGGAGCTGTTCTTCCGGTGGCCGGGGCGTGAGTGTGCCGCGGAGCCGGTTGATCGTCGTCTGCCAGGGGTCGCCGTCCGGTCCGTCCCAGAGCTCCAGGAGTTCGGACGGCTCGGTCATGACGCGGTCGAGGGCCTGGAGGGCGAGGGCACGTAGACCGGTCAGGTCGGGGACGGGCTCGTCCGGTCCGTAGTGGGGGTGGGCGGGCTCTCCGTCGGGGTGTTGTGCGGCGACCAGGGCCGCTGCCGCGATGGCTTCGTCGGCGATGCGTGCGTCGAGGTAATCGATGGTGTCGGCCGCTCGGGCGAGTGCGTCCCGCACAAAGCCCTGACGCGTGTCCGGGGAGGCGTCGTCGAGGTCGCCGCACCAGTCCGCAGCGGTGTCGTTGTCGAAGGGGCCGACGTCCCAGGTGCCCATGCGTCTCTCCTGATCGTGATCGTGATGGCGTCGCGTCAGGGGATCGTGGCAGGCGCCACTGACATCGGCCGCCGAGGTCGGGTGCCGAGGTCGGCCGCCGCGGTCGACCGTCGAAGCCGGGTGTCGAGGTCGGCCGTCGTGATCGGGCGGCCAGCCCCGGCCACCCCGTCAGACCACCCCGTTCCCCGGGAAGCCCCCGCCCCGTTTCCGTGTTGACCTGCGCAGAGCCCGGGGCGCCACGCCTGATCGCTCACGGCGAACAACCGGTGGGGAACAATCGAAGACGCCCAAGCATTGAGTCGGCATAGCTCAACTTGACTGCCTAAGGGGAGATCATGGCTTCGACGTCCACACCGCTCACCCTGCCCGTGCTGCCGCTCGACGACGAGGTCGTGCTGCCCGGAATGGTGGTTCCGCTGGACCTGAACGACACCGATGTACGCGCCGCCGTGGAGGCCGCTCAGGCTGCCGCGCGGTCCGAGCCCGGAAAGCCCAAGGTCCTGCTGGTGCCACGGATCGACGGGACCTACGCGACCACGGGTGTGCTCGGCACTATCGAGCAGGTCGGCCGGCTGGCCGACGGTGACCCGGGTGCGCTGATCCGCGGCCGTAGCCGCGTGAAGATCGGGGCCGGGACCACCGGGCCCGGTGCCGCGCTCTGGGTCGAGGGCACCGCGCTCGACGAGAGCCTGCCCGAACCCTTGCCCGGCTCCGTTTCCGAGCTGGTGAAGGAATACAAGGCGCTGGCCACGGCATGGCTGCGCAAGCGCGGGGCCTGGCAGGTCGTCGACCGCGTGCAGGCCATTGACGATGTGTCCACGCTCGCCGACAACTCCGGTTACTCGCCCTTCCTCACCACCGAGCAGAAGATCGAGCTGCTGGAGACCGCCGATCCGGTGGCCCGGCTGAAGCTCGCCACCCAGCACCTGCGCGACCACCTCGCCGAGCAGGACGTTGCCGAGACCATCGCCAAGGACGTGCAGGAAGGCGTCGACAAGCAGCAGCGTGAGTTCCTGCTGCGGCGCCAGCTCGAAGCCGTCCGCAAGGAACTGCGCGAGCTGAACGGGGACACGAGCGACGGCGAGGAGTCCGACGACTACCGGGCTCGCGTCGAGGCCGCCGATCTTCCCGAGAAGGTCCGTGAGGCCGCGCTCAAGGAGGTCGAGAAGCTGGAGCGGTCCTCCGACCAGTCGCCCGAGGGGTCGTGGATCCGCACCTGGCTGGACACCGTTCTTGAACTGCCTTGGAACGAAAGGACCCAGGACGAGTACGACATCCAGGGCGCCAAGGCGATCCTCGACGCCGAGCACGCCGGTCTGAACGACGTGAAGGAGCGCATCACCGAGTACCTGGCCGTGCGCAAGCGGCGTGCGGAGCGGGGCCTGGGAGTTGTCGGAGGCCGGCGCGGTGGTGCCGTGCTCGCCCTCGTCGGTCCGCCCGGTGTCGGCAAGACCTCGCTCGGTGAGTCCGTCGCGCACGCCATGGGGCGGAAGTTCGTCCGGGTCGCGCTGGGCGGGGTTCGCGACGAGGCCGAGATCCGCGGTCACCGGCGTACGTACGTCGGTGCGCTGCCCGGTCGTATCGTCCGGGCCATCAAGGAGGCCGGGTCCATGAACCCGGTGGTCCTGCTGGACGAGATCGACAAGGTGGGGTCCGACTACCGGGGCGACCCGGCGGCGGCTCTGCTCGAAGTGCTCGACCCCGCGCAGAACCACACCTTCCGCGACCACTACCTGGAGGTCGAACTCGACCTGAGCGATGTGGTGTTCCTGGCGACGGCCAACGTGCTCGAAGCCATCCCGGAGGCGCTGCTCGACCGGATGGAACTGGTCCGGCTGGACGGTTACACCGAGGACGAGAAGGTCGTCATCGCCCGTGACCACCTGCTCCCGCGTCAGCTGGAGCGGGCGGGGCTCAAGGACGACGAGGTCGTCATCGACGAGAGCGCGCTGCGCAAGCTCGCCGGCGAGTACACCCGTGAGGCGGGCGTCCGTACCCTGGAGCGGTCCGTCGCCCGGCTGCTGCGCAAGATCGCGGCCCAGCACGAACTGGGCCAGCGGGAGCTGCCGTTCACGGTGACCGACGCCGACCTGCGCGCGCTGATCGGACGGCCGCACCACGTGCCCGAGTCCGCCCAGGACCCGGCCGAGCGCCGCACGGCCGTACCCGGTGTCGCCACCGGACTCGCGGTCACCGGCGCGGGCGGTGACGTCCTCTACGTCGAGGCGTCGCTGGCCGACCCGGAGACGGGCGCGGCGGGTCTGACCCTGACCGGTCAGCTCGGTGACGTGATGAAGGAGAGCGCGCAGATCGCCCTGTCCTTCCTCCGCTCGCACGGCGCCGAACTGGAGCTGCCCGTGGGCGACTTGAAGGACCGGGGTGTGCACATCCACTTCCCGGCGGGTTCGGTGCCGAAGGACGGCCCGAGCGCGGGTGTCACGATGACGACGGCCCTGGCGTCGCTGCTCAGCGGCCGCCTGGTCCGCACGGACGTGGCGATGACGGGTGAGGTCTCCCTGACCGGTCGGGTCCTCCCGATCGGCGGCGTGAAGCAGAAGCTGCTCGCCGCGCACCAGGCCGGGGTCACCACCGTCATCATCCCGAAGCGCAACGAGCCCGACCTGGACGACGTCCCGGCCGAGGTCCTGGACAAGCTCGACGTCCACGCGGTGACGGACGTCCGCCAGGTCCTGGAGCTGGCGCTGGCGCCGGCCACGAACGGCGCGACGTCGGAGGTTCCGGTGGCGGCGTGACGGACGTCCACCGGTAGGTGAAGGCCCGGGTCCCTTCAAGGGAGGCCCGGGCCTTCGCCGTAGTACGGGGACGGCTCGTCAGCCGTTGGCGAGCGCGACCACCCGGTCCAGCGCGCCGTTGAACTTGTCGTGGTCCCCGACCGTCGTCCCGGACGACGTGTACTGCCACATCGTGTAGAAGCCCCATCCCGCCGGCAGCGTCCCCGGGTCCGAGGCGTACCGCGCGATCCACAGTGGATTGGCCGAAGCGAAGGCACTGGAGTTGCCCGTGCAGTCGCTCCACCAGCTCGTCGCCGTGTAGATCACCGCGTCACGGCCGGTCCGGGACTTGTACGTGGACAGGAAGTCGGCGATCCAACTCACCATCGCCGCGGCCGACTTGCCGTAGCAGGACGCGCCGTACGGGTTCCACTCGATGTCGAGGACACCGGGGAGGGTCCTGCCGTCCTTGGACCAGCCGCCGCCGTGGTCGACGAAGTAGTTGGCCTGGGTGGCGCCGCTCGTCGTGTCCGGGGTCGCGAAGTGGTAGGCACCGCGGATCATGCCGACGCCGTAGGAGCCGTTGTACTGCTGGGCGAAGTACGGGTTCGTGTAGTACGTCCCCTCGGTCGCCTTCGTGTAGGCCCATTTGACCCCGCTGCTCCACAGGGTCGACCAGGCGGCGTTGCCCTGGTAGCCGCTGACGTCGACGCCCTCCGTCTGGGTGGCGTCACCGCCGGTCGGGGTGCCGTCCTGGCCGTCGTGCGCCAGGACGCCGATGCCGAGGTAGGCGGAGCCGCGGGTGGGGACCGTGGCGGCGCCGGCCGGGTGGGAGAGGCCCGCCAGCAGGAGTCCGGAGAGGGCGAGGGCGAGGGAGAGGTGCCGCAGGCGTGGTGTTCGGGGTCTGAGCACAGGCATGGGCGCGGGCATGGCGTGCCTCCGAGGGCGCGGTGGAGCGCGGTGGGGGAGTGGGGGAAGGTGTGTTGATGTTGGCGTGGCCATGCCAGTCGTTGCCTGATAAGGAAGCTACGCACCGAGAAGACCGCGTGGGAAGGGGGTCCGGACGACGCCGTTGGTCTAGCCCTGCGAAATACTGGCGGAGCTGCGGCGATGACGGTGTTTGGCGGAAACTTTCACGATCGGGAAAGCGGACCAATGGGTGCTGACGTGCACAAGGGTGAGGACAGGAACGGCGGTGGGCTTCCCGCGGACGGCGGCGGCCTGTCCGGGGCCGGCGGCGCGCTGCCCGTGGGTCCCGACGGGCTTGCCGTCGACCACGAATACCTGTCCCTGGAGCGCGAGTTGACGTTCCTCTTCCGCCGGGCCCGGGCCAACCAGGGCGAGATGGCCCGTGAGGTCCACCCCGACCTGGAGTCCGCCGCGTACGGCCTGCTGGTCCGGCTGGACGAGTACGGCAGGCAGCGCGCCACCGAGCTGGCCGCCTACATCGGCGTCGGCAAGGCCACCATGTCCCGCCAGCTGCGCGCCCTGGAGGACCTCGGCCTGATCGCCCGCGAGCCCGACCCGGCGGACGGCCGCGCCTGGCTGGTCGACCTCACCGACGAGGGCCGCCGCCGGGTCGCCCACGTCCGCGAGGCCCGGCGGGCCCGCTACGTCAGCCAGCTCTCCCACTGGGACCGCCGCGAGGTCGCCGAACTGGCCCGCCTGATCCACCAGTTGAACGGGGTCATGGAGAAGTGACGCCGGGGTGGCGGCTGTTCGGGGTTCGGCGTGCGCGGGAGAAGCGGCGCCGGCGTGGCGGCCGTTCACAGGTCGACGTACGCGGAGAAGTGACCCGGACGTGGCGGCCGGTCGCAGCTCGTCGTACACCGGAGTAGTGACACCGACACAGCGGCCGTTCACAGCTCGGCGTACACGACCGTCGCGTCGTCGTGCGTCTTGCTCCGGCGCAGATACGTCCGCTCCTCCGCGTCGGCCCGCTCCAGCGCCCGGACCCGGTTCACCAACTCCGGTGCGCCTTCCTTCCGTACGAGGGTGAAGCAGTCCGCCCAGTCGCCCTGGCCGAACTTCTCCACCCAGCGCGTCGCCCCGTCCGTCAGGGCGACGAGGGTGCGGACCTCGGCGCGGGGGAGCGAGCCGGTGACCGCCCGGGCAGCGACCGACGGATCGGCGGCGGCCGTGAAGAAGCCGCCCTCCTTGTTACGGAGCGTGGTGTCGATCATGGCGTCCGTCGCGAGAGCGGAGCGGGGGAGGCGGGAGAGTCGGTCGTCCAGTACGACGGTCACCTCCCCGGACGGGGATTCGGCCAGCAGCGCCGAGTCCGAGAGGACCAGGTATTCGACCTCCTGGGGGGACCAGCGGGCCAGCACCACGGTTGCCTGTGGGGTGCGTGGGTGAGAAAGGTCACAGGTGGTGGCGTGGGCCTCAGCTGTTCGGAGGATCGCCCGGGAGAGAATCTCCGCCAGGGTCAGATCCCGGTAGGAAACGGTCAGTTCGGTCAGCGCTCCACCCAGGCGGGCGGTGTACCAGGGGACCGAATGCAGACACCCCGTCTCGCCGCTCGGCGGTGTCACGCCGTCCAGGACGATCAGCGAACCGCCCTGTCCCGAGGCCGGAAGGCCGACGCTCGCGAAGTCCTCGTTGGGGCGGTCCGGGTCGCCGGGTTCCGACACAAGTTCCGTACGCATACGGCCAGTCTGCACGACCTCTTCACAGGCTCCGCGAAACGTTGGCACTCATGGTCGAATGGGCGCAGTCGTGCAGGTCAGACGCCTGGTTTGGGCTGGAATGGATCACTCCGGGAATGCGTGGCGGCGAATCCTGCCAAAGCATGCCGCTCACGTCCAACCGGCGCGGCGCGCGGGCCCCTTGGACCGCCCGTCGGAACTTGCCCGCCAACTCCCGTCCGGGGTTCACTCCTTCGGGTGGCGGGCCGGACGATGCGCGACCACTGCCTACCGGCACTGGGAGGGTCGCCGTACCGGGATGACGGAGCGTCACCCGGGCCCATGGGTACCACGAGTCAGGAATGCGAGCACCGGTGCAGAAGAAGCGGCCGCGGCGCACAGGCAAGCAGACGGCCCCTCAGGGGGGCGCCACCGGTGCCGCCGTGCCCGACCCCGCGGGCAGCGGGCGCCGTACCCACGTGCGCAACCGGCTCATCATCGCCGTGGCTGTCGTGGCCGCCGCCATCGCCGCGGCCGGTGTCCCCTCCCTCGTCACCGCCTCGGGCCAACTGAGCGACTCCCAGGACCTGGTGACGCTCGCCGGGCAGACGCAGGACGCGCTGTCGCTGGCCCACTCGCTCGCCGACGAGCGGGACGAGGTCACCTCGTACATCGCCGCCGGACGCCCCAAGTCCCAGGCCCCCGACGAGGACCGCAGCGCCCGCGTCGACCGCCAGGTCGAGGAACTCCGCGCCGACACCGACATCTCCGCCGCGCTCCGCTCGGACCTCGACGACGTCGCCGCCGTACGACGGGCCGCGCTCACCGGGAAGAGCAGCGCCCTGGAGGCGCACGACGCGTACTCCGGTGCCATCACCGAACTGCACCGGCTGGCCGAGCAGTTGGCGGAGAAGATGCCGCCGCGGGCCGGTTCCGGCGCCTACGCGCTCGCCGAACTCGACGCCGCCGTCCAACAGGCCGCCGCCACAAGGGGACTGCTCCTCGCGGCCCTGAACGTGCCGTCGACCACCGAGACGGTCACCAGTGCCATCACGGGCCTCCCGGTCACCGAGACCACCTCCACGAAGGCCCAGACGAAGGAGCGCGACGCCCTCAGCGCCGCCGCCCAGCAGGCCCGGCTGCGCTCCGACGCGGCCCTCGCCGACTTCCGTGACGGCGCGACGAAGGACGCCGTAGCGGGCTACGACTCCACGGTCACCGGGTCCGAGGTCAACTCCGCCGAGAAGTACCTCACCTCCCTCACCGCCCAACCCACCCTGTCCGACGACCAGTTGGACACCAGCACGAAGAAGCTCGACGCGGCGCTCTCCGCCCGCGTCGACCTGATGCGCGGCGAGGAGTCCGCGCTCTACGTCGACCGCGCCAAGGACCTCGCCCAACTCCGCGACGACGACGTCAAGGCGCTGGAACTCCGCATCGCGATCCTCGGCGCCCTCATGCTGCTGGCCGTGGGCATCGCGACCGCCATGGCGCGCACCCTCACCCGCCCCCTCTCTGTCCTGCGCCGCGGCTCGACGCGGCTGGCCGAGGCCGAGGACCCGGCGGCCGAGGAGCCCATCAAGTTCACCGGCCGCAACGACGAGTTCGCCCAGGTCGTCCGCTCGGTCAACTCCCTGCACGCGCACGCCGCCGCCCTCCACGAGCGCATCGTCACCCTGGAGGCCGACCGCAAGCACCTCGTCGGCCAGCGCCAGAAGATGGCCGACGCCCGCGAGGAACTCCGCGCCGAAGTCACCGACTCCGCAGGGCAGTTGGAGCGGCTGCGCACCAGCATCGGCGGCACCTTCGTCAACCTCGCGCTGCGCACCCTGGGCCTGGTCGAGCGCCAACTCGCCGTCATCGAGGGCCTGGAGGAGCGCGAGCAGGACCCCGACCGCCTCTCCACCCTCTTCAAGCTCGACCACTTCGCCACGGTCATGCGCCGCCACAGCGAGAACCTCCTTGTCCTCGCCGGCACCGAACACGTCCAACAGCACGCCGGACCCGTCCCGTTGGTCGACGTGGTCCGCGCGGCGGTCAGTGAGATCGAGCGCTACGAACGCGTCCGCATCTCGGCACTCCCCCCGCACGCGCACGTGGCGGGCTTCGCGGCCGACGACCTCAGCCACCTCCTGGCCGAACTGATGGAGAACGCAAGCTCGTTCTCCCCGCCGGACGCCCCCGTGGAGATCTCAGGCTGGCTCCTGGAGAACGGCGAGGTCATGCTCTCCGTCCAGGACGAGGGCATCGGCATGACCGACGACCGCATGATCAGCCTCAACACCCGCCTCACCGAGTTCGACCCGGAGTCCCCCTACGACCAGGAGGGCGAGGAGGGCCTGGGCCTGGGCCTGTACGTCGTGGCCCGCCTGGCCCACCGCCACGGCGTCCGAGTCCAGCTCCGCGACCAGAAACAGGGCGGCATCGCGGCGGTGGTGGTCCTCCCGAGCCCGTTGCTGGCACCGGCCCCCACATTGGCGGTCCCGTCATCCACGCCCCTGTCCGGCGACACCCACTCCTACTCCCTCCCCGGCGCCTCCGCAGAGGCCAACTCCAACGTCCTGCACGGCCGTTCGGACCACACGGACCCCCTGGTGGCCCTGGCGGAACAGGCGGTACGGGAGACCCCGGCGGAAACGTCGACGGAGGCTCCGGCGGGAAACCCGGTGGAGATCCCGCCGGAGTCTCCCGCGGAGATGACGATGGAACTCCTGCTGCCACTGGTGGCGGAGGACCGAGCACCGACGGAAGCCCCGGGAGCGGTAGCCGGACGGGGAGCAGACGCACGGCCGACCGCGCACGAACGGCCGGTCGCGCAAGAACGGCCGACCGCGCACGAACGGCCGGTCGCCGACGGCGAGTTCGCCCCACAGGGGCCACCCGCACCCGACGACGATGGCCGCACGGGCGGTGCGGGTGGGAACAGATTCACGGCTGAAGGCGAAGCCGAAGCCGTAGAACACGAACGAGCCCAGGACGAGGACCCCGTCACGGACAAGGGCCTCCCCAAACGCACCCCCAAGATCACCCACCCCGCCCAAGCCCCGCGCCAGCGGACCGGCACAGTCGACGCGGACGCCCTGCGCCGCAGACTGGGCGGCTTCCGCGCGGGAGCCTCCGCGGGCTACAAGGACGTAGAAGCGGAAATCGCCGAAAAGACCGGCCAGAACCCGGTCCCGGCCCCGCGAAGCGCACCCGCACGATCCGAAGAACGCACGGGGGGCACCGTCGAGGAGGCAAGCAGTTGACCGCGCCCAGTACCTTCGGACTGAGCAGTGAAGCCCGCAACCTGCACTGGCTGCTGAGCAACCTCGTCGAGGAGGTGCCCGGCATCCAGTCGGTCGCGGTCGTCTCCTCCGACGGCCTGCTGCTCCTCTCCTCCGATCCGGGGAGGAACGCCGAGGCCAAGGAAGCCCTCGAAGCCAAGCGCACCGGCCCGCGAGGCTCCGCCGCGGACCTGGCCACCATCGTCTCCGGCATCGGCAGCCTCACCGTCGGCGCCGCGAAGCTGATGGACTCCGGCCCGGTGAAGCACACCATGGTCGCGATGGAGGACGGCAGCCTCTTCGTGATGTCGATCAGCGACGGTTCGCTGCTCGGCGTGCACGGCTCCGCGGACTGCGACATGAGCGTCGTGGCGTACCACATGGCGCTCTTCGTCGGCCGCGCCGGCCACGTCCTGACGCCCGAACTCCGCAGCGAGCTACGGAAATCCCTCGAAGACGCGACCTCGGGGAGTGCGCGATGAGCCGTACGCCCAACAAGCTTCCGGTGCGTGGCGGCGAACGCAAACCCGCCCGGGTACGTCCCTACTCGCTCACCGGCGGCCGTACCCGATTCGGCCATGTCCTCCTCGTGGAGACCTTCGTGGCGGCGCTCGAAGCCCCGGAGGAGCGCAAGGAGTTGACGAACGGCTCCCTCAACACCCGGGTCATGCCGGAGATGCGGGCCATCGTCGAACTCTGCCGCCGTATGCGCACGGTGGCCGAGATCGCCGCGCTGCTGAAGATGCCGCTCGGTGTGGTCCGCGTGCTCCTGAGCGATCTCGCGGACCAGGGAAAGATCCGTGTGTACGGAACCGGAACCGCTCACGGTACGGGCCGTCCTGACCGCGCTCTGCTGGAAAAGGTGCTGAGTGGACTCCGCCGTCTCTGACGCCGCCGCCTACGGCGTCTCCCCGCTCCTCGACGACGAGAAGCGACTGCGCAACGACGAGAAGCAACTCCTCGACGACGAGGAGCAGTTGCGGCCCTGGCAGCAGGACCGCACGCGCGCGCCCGTCGCCACGAAGATCGTGGTGGCCGGCGGCTTCGGCGTCGGCAAGACCACCATGGTCGGCGCCGTCTCCGAGATCCAGCCCCTCCAGACGGAGGCGCTGATGACCGAGGCCAGCGAGGAGACCGACGACCTCACCGGCACCCCGGACAAGGTGACCACCACGGTCGCCATGGACTACGGCCGTCTCACGCTCGACGACGACCTGGTGCTCTACCTCTTCGGTACGCCGGGACAGCAGCGGTTCTGGTTCATGTGGGACGACCTGGTGCGCGGCGCGATAGGCGCCGTCGTGCTGGCCGACACCCGGCGCCTCAAGGACTGCTTCCCCGCGCTGGACTACTTCGAGAGCTGCGGGCTGCCGTACGTCGTCGCGGTCAACCACTTCGTCGGCAGCGAGCGGTTCGAACCGGAGGACGTGCGGGAGGCGTTGACGGTCCCCGCGCACGTACCTGTCATGATCATGGATGCGCGGCGGCGGATTTCGGCCATCGAGACCCTGCTCGCGCTCGTCGCCCACGCGCTGGACGTCACCCCCGAGTAGTCGCGACCAAGGAGCCACCACCCGTATGCGGAAGATACTCGTCGTCGGAGCCGGCCAGTCCGGGCTCCAACTCGCCCTCGGACTCCAGTCGCACGGGTACGAGGTCACCCTGATGTCCAACCGGACGGCGGACGAGATCCGCTCCGGGCGGGTCATGTCGACGCAGTGCATGTTCACCACGGCACTGCAGTACGAGCGCGATCTCCAGCTGAACTTCTGGGAGTCCCAGGCCCCGAAGATCGAAGGACTCGGCGTCTCGGTCGCCGCCCCCGGCTCGCACGACCCGGGGCCGACACAGCGCGCGATCGACTGGGTGGGCAAGCTCGACGGGTACGCGCAGTCGGTCGACCAGCGGGTGAAGATGGCCGGCTGGATGGAGACGTTCGCCCAGCGCGGCGGCCAACTGGTCATCCACGGCGCGGCTGTCGGGGACCTCGACTACTTCTCCCGTACGTACGATCTCGTGCTGGTGTCGGCGGGCAAGGGCGAGTTGGTGTCGATGTTCGCCCGCGACCCGGAGCGGTCTCCGCACACGGAGCCGCAGCGCGCGCTGGCGGTTTCCTACGTCCATGGTCTCGGCCCGCGGCCGGAGCACCCGGAGTTCGACGCGGTCCGCTGCAACCTGGTGCCCGGCGTCGGCGAGTTGTTCGTCATGCCGACGCTCACCACGTCGGGCCGTGCGGACATCCTGTTCTGGGAGGGCATACCCGGCGGCCCGTTGGACGTCTTCAACGGCATCAAGGACCCGGCCCAGCACCTCTCCCTGACCCTGGAACTCATGGAGAAGTTCACGCCGTGGGAGTACGAGCGGGCGCGGGATGTCGAACTCACGGATGCGGGTGGAACGTTGGCCGGGCGGTACGCGCCCACCGTGCGTAACCCGGTCGGTCAACTGCCGGGCGGTGGGCTGGTGT
Source organism: Streptomyces sp. NBC_00986 (assembly GCF_045162565.1). Lineage (NCBI taxonomy): Bacteria > Bacillati > Actinomycetota > Actinomycetes > Kitasatosporales > Streptomycetaceae > Streptomyces > Streptomyces sp. NBC_00986. Next base: position 4,336,248 of record NZ_CP108733.1, on the reverse strand, counting down.
TGGGTGTCGCGGATGTCGTCGTCGCGAACGACCCGATCACCGGGCAGGGGTCCAACTCCGCGTCCAAGTGCGCCGCTTCGTATCTCGCGTCGATTCTTGAGCACGGGGAGAAGGAGTTCGACCGGGACTGGATGACCGCCACGTTCGAGCGGTACTGGGGGACTGCGCAGCACGTCACGAAGTGGACCAACGCGATGTTGGCTCCGCCGCCGGAGCACATTCTCAACCTCATTGGGGCGGCTGGGCAGTTGCAGCCGGTGGCGGATCGGTTCGCCAACGCGTTTGATGATCCGGCTGATTTTGAGAACTTCTTTTATGAGCCGGAGAAGACTGGGGCTTACCTGGCTTCTGTTGCCGGGGCCTGAACGCCGTTGGGGTTGTGGGGAGTTGGCGGCTGCGAGTCCGTTGTGGCTGGTCGCGCAGTTCCCCGCGCCCCTTCAGGGCGACTGTCTGGACGTACTGCTCCAAGGATCGGGTAGGACGCGATGGGTGACACCTGGACCTTCTCGCCTGTGCGGGGGGCCTGCACCACTTGGCCCGCGCCTAGATACAACGCCACGTGTGTCGCCTTGGGGAAGTAGATGACCAGGTCGCCAGGGCGGAGTTCGTTGAGCGGGACTCTGGGCAGCTCGGCCCACTGTTCCTCGCTCGTCCTCGGGATCGGTGTCCCCGCGTAGCCCCAGGCCTCGGATGTCAGGCCTGAGCAGTCGTACGTCTTCGGGCCCTCCGCTCCCCACTCGTACGGCTTGCCGATCTGCTGGACGGCGTAGCGGAGGGCGCGGTCGCCCTCTCGGGAGGGTTCGCGTTGGTCGTCTCCCAGGGCGCCTGAAGTGACGAGCTTCTGCTGGGACTTGTCGACGTCGGTCTTCTCGAAGGCTGCCAGGGCGGTGAGTTGGTCGGGGGTGAGGGACGTGAGGAGTTTCTCGACGTCGGCGAGGCGCTTGTGGACGTCGTCCTGGGCCTTCTTCTGGCGGGTGGCCAGGGTGAGTTGGGTGTCCAGGGCCTTGCGGGCCTCGCGGGCCAGGCCGTCGCTCTTCTTCTCGCTGCCGACCAGCCTGCCGATCGTCTCGGCGCGCTCCCGTGCCAACTGGCCGATGACATGGCCCTCGTCGAGCGCGTGCTGCGGATCGCGGGCGAGGAGGAGGCGGACGTACGGGGAGATGGCGGTGCTGTTCTGGTACTGCTCGCGGGCCAGTCGGCCCGCGGCGCCTCGGCTGTCGTGGAGGGAGAGGCGGGCGCGGGAGAGTTCGGAGTCGAGGCGGTCGACCTCGGCGCGCTGCTTCTTCAGCTTCTCCTCGGTGGCGTTGTACGTCTCCGTGGCCTGTTCGGCGTCCTGGTAGAGGGTCTGAAGGTCTGTCAGGAGTTCGGCCACGGGGCGCTGTCCGGGGGCCGGGGGTTCCGGTACGGCCGCGGCGGGCAGCGGTGCGAGGACGGTGCCGGCCGCCACCGTTGCCGTACAGACCAGACGCAGAAGCCTTCCTGACACGTCATCACCTCCGGTGCGCGGCGGGCCCTCCGCCCCGCACCGTGAGCATCAGTCGGGGGCGGCGGGTCCGCGCGCCGGGTGTGCGCGGTTCGGCGTAACCCGGTCACCCGTGGGTGTCGTCCGGCTTGCCGCCCGGCGTGGCGTCTGGTGCGGAGTCCGGCTTGGCGTCGGGTTTGGTCCAGGGCCAGCGCAGAGTGCCGCCGCGCTTGCCTTCGGGGTCGTATTCGTACTTCCAGCCCTTCGGCAGACCGAGCCGTTTGCTGTGGGCGCGGGGGACCCTGCGGTACACGAGGACCGTGGGCGGGCCGCCGGCGTCGTCGGGGACCGGGATGCGGTACGTCTTCGGCGGGGTGCCGGTCGGGCCGAGCAGCACGGGCAGGGAGCGCCCGTCCATCGGGCCGCCCTCGAACGGGGTCTCTTCGCTCTTCACGGGACCAGTCTCAGCCATCCGCCGCGAGGCCCTGGACCAGCGCGGCCGTCTGCGGGTCCCGCCGCGCCGTCACCGACAGCACCGCCCCGAACTGCTCGACCAGCCAGTCCCGCAACTCGTCGAGCGGCGGCTGCTTGTCCTCGTCGAGCCAGATGAGAGACGCGGCTTCCACGGCTGTGATCCACATCCGTACGGTCATCCGGAGGCGGGGTCCGGGGTCCGTGACTCCGAGGTGGCTGAGGATGTGCAGGGCCGCTGCCCTGCGGACGCCGTCCACGATGGCTGTCGTACGAGAGGTCTCTACGACGCTGCCGCCCTGGAGAAGGGCGCTGAAACCGGCGTCGTGCTGGTCGACGAAGCCGAGGTAGCGGTCCAGGGCGCGGGCGAGGCGGGGGAGGAGCGGGCCCTCGCGGGGTTCGTCGAAGCACTGCTGGAGTTCGTCGGCGGCGGAGCGCAGGGCGGCTTCGTAGAGCTGCTGCTTGCCGCCCGGGAAGTACCGGTACACCAGGGGGCGTGAGACCCCGGCCGCCTCCGCCACGTCGTCGAGGGAGATCTCTTCGGGGGCGCGGTGCGCGAAGAGGGTGAGCGAGGCGTCCAGGAGCTGGCTGCGCCGCTCCTCGACGCCCAGTCGACGGTATGCGGGGGTGGCAGGGGGCATGGGGGAAGGGTAGTCGGGCGGGTGCGGGTTGCGTTGTGGCTGGTCGCGCCGTTCCCCGCGCCCCTAAAAGATGGCCCGTTGCAGCCAGCTTGCTTTTAAGGGGCGCGGGGAACTGCGCGACCAGCCCCCACCGGGCCGCACTCCGAAATCAAGCCAATAGCCCCGAGGCCTTCCACAGCCGTCGCCCCGCACCCCGCAGCACACCAATATCGTCAAGGAAGTCCGTCAGCTTCCTCGACCCGTTCTGCATGACCTCCCGCCGATGCCCACTCGCCCGCACCTGAGCCACCGCCTCCGCCCGATCAAGCCCTACGTTCGTGTAGACATCGGGGTTGACGAAGGCGATGGAGAAGATCCGCGCGAACTCCCCGGAAGTGACCCGCGTGAACTCCTGGGACCACCTGGGCGCGGTGATCATCTGCCGCCGCAACTCCTCCCGGGCGTAACGGACATGGCGAGCCTCCTCGACGACGTGGATACGGGTCACACCCCGGACCAGCGTCTGCACCCGCTCATCCGGAAACGTCAACCTCTGCATCCAGTCGAGGACTTCCTCGCCCAGCAGCGTCGCCGTGAACGAACCAGGCGTCGTGGAGATGGTCTTGAAGAGCCGCCCGAGGTTCTGATGGGCACGGCTCACCGGATACCAGGGCGCGTCCCCACGCGAGATCAACCGGGCGAACATCTTCGAGTGCCGGCACTCGTCCTCGATCTCGGTCAGCGCGTAGCGCACGTGCGCACTCGTCGCCGCCTTGTCGTAGATGTGCCGCACGAGCAGCTGCATCAGGATCAGCTCGAACCAGATACCCAGCGAGGCGAGCGCAGCGGCCTCGTGCTGGGAGAGCAGGATGCGCTGTTCCTCGCCCATCCGTTTCCACAGCGGGGTGTCGTACAGGGACACCAACTCCGGCGGCCAGAACCACTTCCCGTCCTCGAAGGGCGCGTCCCAGTCCAGCTCCTTGTCGGGGTCGAAGGAGTGCCTGGCGGAGGACGCGAGCAACCGCTCGGCCACTTGCTCACGGTCCTTGAGCAGGCCGAGCGCGTCACGCAGCCCGTCGACCGCGTCGGCTTCGGTCAGGGTCGTCATGGTTCTCCCACCTCGCGGATCGGTGTGTTACCCGGGGTCACATCCTCCGACGTCTTATGAGACTGCTTGTCAGCAAGCTCGTCAACCCTCGTGCGGGACTTATTGGCCGCGCGACGACGATCCGCACACCTGTACGGTGCTGGCGTGTCCATGCTTCCCTCGCCGCCGCAGCCCCCGGAGCCGTCACAGCCTCCTCCGCCGGAGAGCCCCTACGGCCCGTCCGCCGCCCACGGCTGGGGAGTTCAGCCCGTCCCGGCACCGCCCTCCCCGCTTCGGCGGAGGACCCAACTCGCCCTGCGGGTCCTGGCCGTGGTGCTCGGGCTCGGCTTCGTGGTCAACGTGGCGATCGTGCGGGTCCGGGAGGCGACCGCGGCCGAATTCCCCAAGGCGGAGTACGAATTGACCCTCCCCGGGACACTGCTCGACGGCCGCTACCGACTCGCGCACGACCTCTCGGGCACCACCGGCCGGGAGCTGGAGGAGAAGCTGTCCCACAGCCGGAACTCCCGGGTCAACCACGCCGTCGTCGCCCGCTACAGCCTCTACGGCGAGGCCCGCCAGGGCGCGTTGGTGATCTCCGGCTTCTCCGGCCGGCTCAGGAACACCGGCGCGATCCGCGCGGGCGCGCTGAAGGGCTTCGGGGCCGGTGCCGGCAAGACGGTGATCGTCCCGCCGAAGGACGTCACCCCGGCCGGCTCGGGCACCGGGATCAGCTGCGAGATCGTCACCGACAACTCGGCCGGCCCGACCTACACCTTCCCGGTTTGCGCCTGGGCCGACGGCAACACGTCCGCGCTGGTCGCCGAGATGACCTTCGGCGGGGTCAGCGCGGACCTGGACCTGAAGTCGGCCGCCAGGACGGTGCTCGTCGTCCGCTCGGAGGTGCGCACGCCGATCAAGTAGGCGGACGGTCCGGTCCGCTAGACCGAACAGCCCAGCCCCTCCGGGATGTTGACCCGTCCGACCGGCTCCGCCCCCTGTGCCGGGAACGACGTCCTCAACGTGAACGCGTACGGCGTCGGGCCGTGCGCCCGCAGGTGCAGCAGGCGGTCCTCCGCCTCCGCGACCGTGGGCCGGTGGCCCGTCGGGACCCACCACAGGACCGCCATCGCCTCCCGCATTCGCTCGAACCACTCACGGCGGCGGGCCAGCAACTCCCGGTGCCGGCCTTGGTACATGAACGTGGTGAGGGCGTCCACGTCGCGCCACACCGACATGTTGATGATCAGCCAGTCGTCGCCGAGGACGGGGACGTCCGTCGCGTTGCCGGAGTCGGACTGGAGGCGCCAGACGAAGCCCTCGGCGGTGTCGGAGGTGGCGTTCACCGGGTCGAGAGCGGCCACGAAGTCCTTCAACTCCGGGGAATCCAGCGGGAACTTGAGGCGGCCGACGTTGGCCTGGGCGAGTTCGTACGCGGGTGTTGTCAAGCGATGGTTGGTCATGACCGAACGGTAGGTCGGCCCGCTCGGGCTTCGGTACCCCCGTCTCAGGAACCGAGCACCGCCTCCATCACCGCCTTCGCGATCGGTGCCGCGTCCCCGCCGCCGCTGATGTCCGACCGGTCCGCCGACGCGTCCTCCACCACCACCGCGACCGCCACCTTCGGCTCGATGTCCCGTTCGCCCTGCGCCCAGGACACGAACCAGGCATACGGCGTACCGGAGTTGCCGATGCCGTGCTGCGCGGTGCCGGTCTTGCCGCCGACGGTCGCGCCGGGGATGGCCGCGTTCGTGCCGGTGCCTTCCGTGACCACGTCCTCCATAAGTTCCTTCATCTGTACGGCGGTTGCGGGGTGCATGGCCTGGCGGACCGGGCGGGACCCGGGCGTCGACACCGTCTCGCCGCCCCGCCTCGTCGTCCGTTCCACCAGGTACGGCTCCCGCACCTGCCCGCCGTTCGCGACCGCCGCCGCGACCATCGCCATCTGCAACGGTGTGGCCCGCGTGTTGTACTGCCCGATCGAGGACAGCGCCAACTGGGCTTTGTCCAGCGTCGTGTCGAAGGTGCTGGGGGAGACGGAGAAGGGGATCCGCGCGTCGGTGTCGTTGAAGCCGAACGCCTCCGCCGTGGTGCTCATGTTCCGCACGCCGACATCCACGCCGAGCTTCGCGAACACCGTGTTGCACGACCACTCGAAGGCGGAGCGGAGCGGCGCGTCCACACAGCCGTCCCCCTCGTTCGTGAGGGTCGTCGTCGTGCCGGGGAGGGTGTACGGGTCGGGGGAGTTGGTCGCCGCGTCGAGGTCCGTCACCACACCGGCGTCGAGCGCGGCCGCCGCTGTGACCACCTTGAACGTCGAACCCGGCGGATAGGTCTGCCGTACCGCCCGGTTGAGCATCGGCTTGTCCGGGTCGGCGTTCAGGCGGGCCCAACTGCGGTTCGCGGCACGGCTGTTGCCCGACAGGGTGGCGGGGTCGTAGGACGGGGTCGAGACGAGAGCGAGGATGCGGCCGGTCGACGGTTCGATCGCGGCCACCGCGCCCGTGCGCGTGCCGAGTCCGGCGTACGCCGCCTGCTGTGCGGCCGGGTTGAGGGTGGTGACGACGTTGCCGCCGGGGTTCTGGGCGCGGGTCAGGTCGTTCCAGAGGGGGAACGGCGAGAGCATCGAATCGGTGCCGGAGAGGATGCCGTCCTCGGAGTGCTCCAGGAACGTCGTGCCGTACTCCTGCGAGGCGAAGCCGGTGACCGGCGCGTACAACGGGCCGTTCCTGTACGTCCGTTCGTAGCGGAGCTGCTCGCCGGAGTCGCGCGAGCCGGTGATCGGTTTGCCGCCGACGAGGATGCGGCCCCTCGGCTGGTCGTAACGGGCGATGGTGTGGCGGCGGTTGGCGATGTTGTCGTCGTAGGAGCGGGACTCGAAGATCTGGACGCGGGTGGCGTTCACCAGCAGGGCCAGCAGGAGCAGGGTGCAGAAGGCCGCGGCGAGGCGGATGTGGCGGGTCATGGAGTCGGTCACGCGGCCACCTCGATGTCGTACTGACGGCGGGACGAGTCGCTCAGCCGGATCAGCAGGGCCACGATGGCCCAGTTGGTGACGACCGAGGAGCCGCCCTGGGCGAGGAACGGCATCGCCATGCCGGTCAGCGGGATCAGGCCGGTCACCCCGCCCGCGATCACGAACACCTGGAGCGCGACGATCGAGGCGAGCCCGACCGCGAGCAGCCGGCCGAAGGGGTCGCGCAGCGCCAGGCCCGCCCGGTAGCCGCGCTCCACGAGCAGGCCGTAGAGGATGAAGATCGCGGAGAGGCCGGCCAGGCCCAGTTCCTCGCCCGCCGTGGCCAGGATGAAGTCCGACTTCGCGGCGAAGCCGATGAGGATGGAGTGGCCGAGGCCCAGGCCCGTGCCGAGCATGCCGCCGGCCGCGAACGCGAAGAGGGACTGGGCGAGTTGATTGGGTCCGTGGCCCGCGTCGATGGACGCGAAGGGGTGCAGCCAGTCCTGGACCCGGCTGTGGACGTGCGGTTCAAGCCAGCCGACGGCGACCGCGCCGAGGGCGGCGAGCAGCAGGCCGACCGCGATCCAGCCGGTGCGGCCGGTGGCGACGTAGAGGAGGGTCACGAACAGGCCGAAGAAGAGGAGCGAGGTGCCGAGGTCGCGTTCCATGACCAGGACGCCGACGCTCAGCAGCCAGATCGCGACGATCGGGCCCAGCACGCGGCCGGTGGGGAGCTGGAGGCGCCAGACGCGGCGGCCCGCGTAGGCGAGCGCGTTGCGGTTGGCCGCGAGGCACGCGGCGAAGAAGACCGCGAGCAACACCTTCGCGAACTCGCCCGGCTGGATGGAGAATCCGGCGATCCGGATCCAGATCCGGGCCCCGTTCACGGCGGGGAAGAGGACCGGGAGGGTCAGCAGGACGAGGGCGGCGGCCACGCAGACGTAGGCGTAGCGCTGGAGCACGCGGTGATCGCGGAGGGCCAGCACTACGACGATGAAGAGGGCCACGCCCAGGGTGGACCACACGAGTTGAGTGGGCGCCGCCCGGTCGCCCGGGGTCTCCAGATCGAGCCGGTAGATGAGGACGAGGCCGAGACCGTTGAGGAGGACCCCGATCGGGAGGAGGAGCGGGTCGGCGTACGGGGCCCGCAGGCGCACCGCGATGTGCGCGAGCAGGGCGAGCACGCCGAGCCCGGCGCCGTAGCCGGCGGCGCCGGGCGGGACCGTGCCGTTCTTGGCGAGACCGACAGCGCAGTAGCCGTACACGGAGAGGAGTACGGCCACGACGATGAGGGTGAGTTCGATGCCACGGCGCCGGGGGAGGCGTACAGCGGGTGTGGGAAGGTCCGCTGTGACGGTGGTTCCGGCGTTGGTCATGTCCGGAACTTACCCAAATGGTGCGGGTTGTGTGCCTTGGGTGGTGCGTGTGTCTCGTCCGTCAGCACCAGCGGGGCGCGGGTCCGATGTTGTCGATGTAGCGCGCCGAGCCCCAGGCCCAGGTGCCGTCCGTGAGGAGGTACCAGAGCGGGTTGCCCTGGACGTTCGAGCCGCCGGTCTTGCAGAAGATCGAGACGTGCTCGCCGCGGTAGGCGTACCGGATGATCCTGCTGCCACGGTCCGGGCGGGAACGCAGGGCGAGTTGACCGGCCGTGACGACACCGCGGTAGAGGCGCGGGTTGTCGTGGTCGCCGTGGTCGCCCTGGTTGTCGTGGTCACCGCGACCGCCGAAGTCGTCGTCGCCCTGCTGGTTCCACCCGCCGTCGTCCTGACGGCTGACGCCCGGGTCTTCGTCGCCCCATTCGTCGTCGGCCACGGCGGGGGTGACAGCGGCGGCGGTGACCAGCGCACCGGCGGCGACCGCTATACCGAGACGGCGGAGGGAGAGGCTGAGGGACATGGGGGAACCTCCAGGGGTGGGGCGAAGCTGACTTATCGCCACATTAGGAGGGGGGAGGGGGGCTTCGCTCATCACGCTGGGCCACACGAGCATGGCCCGCCTGGGCGCGCCCCAAAGGGGCGCGGGGAACTGCGCGACCAGCCACAGCCGGTCCGCACCCGACAACTCACCCGCAGCCCCGAGCTCTCCACTCATCCAAGCGTCAACGTCGCAAGCGCCCCACCACCATCACCGGCGTCCACATTCGAGAACTCCAGCCGCGCCCCCAACACCTCCGCCTGCCCCAACGCGATGGTCAGCCCCAGCCCATGACCCGTAGCCCCACCCTCCGTACGGAACCGCTGAGGCCCATGCTCCACGAGGTACTCCGGATACCCGTCCCCGTGATCCCGCACAGTCACGACCGCCCCGTCGACGGTCACCACAACCGGCCCCCGCCCATGCCGATGCCCATTGGCGACGAGATTCCCCAGCACCCGTTCCAGCCGCCGCCGATCCGTCTCCACCCACTCGTCCCGCACAACCCGGACCTCGGTATCCGTCCCCGCCGCCCGCACGACCCGCTCGGCCACCGCCCCCAACTGCTCGGTGTCCAGCTCGAGTTTCTCCCGCCGCGTATCGAGCCGAGAGATCTCCAACAGGTCCTCGGTCAGCGTCCGCAACGCGGCGACCCGATCCCGCACCAGCTCCGTCGGCCGCCCCGGAGGCAACAACTCGGCCGCCGCATGCAACCCGGTCAACGGCGTGCGCAACTCGTGCGCCACATCCGCCGTGAACCGCTGCTCGCTCAGCAGCTTCCCCTGCAACGACGAGGCCATCGTGTCCAGCGCGGCGGCCACCGCGGCCACCTCGTCCTGTGGCAGGGTCGCGTCCTTCGTGCGGGGATCGTCGACCCGCGCGTCCAGGTCACCCGCACTGATCCGCCGGGCGACCTGCGCCGTCCCGTGCAACCGCCGCGTCACCCGGGTCACCGCGAACGCGCCGACCAGCAGCGTCGCCCCGATCGCCAGCGCGGAGGACCAGACGATCGCCCGGTCCAGTCCGGCGATGGTGCTCGACCCCTGCGAGTAGTCGACCCCGACGGCCAGCACCCGGTCACCGGAGGCCGGGCCCGCCGCCCACATCGTGGGGCGCCCCCGGTGCCTGCCGACCATCGTGCCGCGCTCCCCGGCCCCGGCCAGTTGCCGTAGCGGAACGGGCAGGTCCTCGGGATCGACGCCGGCGCCATGGACGAGCGAGTCCCCGGCCTCGTACTGCGTCGTCGCCTCCTTCAGCCGCGACAACGCGAGGTCACGGGCCTGGCCGACGGTCTGGTCGGTCACCGAGACATGCACGAGTACGCCGAGGAGCGCGGCCAGCGCGCAGCACATCACGGTGATGAACACGCCGGCCTTGAAGGCGAGGGTCCCGGCCCAGCGGGGCAGCGCGAGCCTCATCACGGGGTCGCCGAGGGGGACGTGGGCGAGGTGGGGGAGCCGGGCGGGGCCGGGGTCGCGCGGCGGACTCCGTGCTTGCGGCTGCCCGTGCGCAGGAACTCGTCGTGGGTCAGCAGCATCGCCTTCTGGTCCGCGTCCCAGGTCCACTGCACGCGGTACTCGTACCCCGCGAGCTCCGAAGGCGAGCGGATGATCACGGAACGCCCGGCCAGTTCGACCCCGCTCACGGCGTCGTCGTTGGCCATGACCCGCACGAGCCTGTGCTTCTCGACGGTGTAGACGCGGACGGCGGTCATCTTGGTCGGCAGCAGCCGGAACCCGAGCGTGAGGTCGTCGCGTCCGTCGCCGGTGAGGTCGCGGTAGTAGGGCTTGAGGACGGGACAGGCGCCACGGCCCCCGCCTGTCTCGCAGTCGCCGATCCGCTCGGCGGTCCCCCGGTACGGCGCCTTGGAGCCGGCGTAGTCACTCGGGTTCGCGGCGATCTCGGCGCGTACGACGGCGATCGGGTCCACCTTGCGGATGTCGTCGCCGGGGACGGTGATGCCCTTCACGGTCTCCGTGTCCGCCTCGTCGAAGTCGTAGGCGGGGGAGGAGGCGGGCGACAGATTCGGCCAAAGCTTGGCCGGACTGGTCGCGGTCGGGGTCGCTCCCGCACCGCGCAGGGCGCCGGTGTCGCCGCAGGCCACCGCGGTCGCGAGGAGCAGGGCGACGGCGGTGGTGGTGCGGGCGGCGCGCACGGGACGACCGGGGCGACTGGGGGGCACTGCTCTCCTGCGGGGCGCTGGTGTGGGACCCGTACACCCTATTCGTAGGGAAGTCCTTTTTGTTCATATGTGCGGGTGGGTTGAGGGAACGATTACTCGGCTACTCGGCCAGTTCCTCCAGCAGCCGGGCCGTGGACAGTCCCGTCCGCAGGTACTCGACGAACAGTTCGTTGTGGAGAGCCCACGGGGACCGGCGGGAGCGGATCAGCCGTATCGCCTCGTCGGTGGAGTACCCGCGGCGGACCAGCGCGTGGGCGACGACCAGCCCCGACCTGTTGTAACCGTGATAGCAGCGGACGAGGACCTTCCGCCCCTCGTCCAGCGCGTCGCACGCGGCGACGGCCAGCCGCATCACGCCGGCCAGCTGCGTCCCGTCCAGCGGCCCGTCCGGAATCGGCCACACATGGTGCTCGACGCCGGGGTCGGGCCCGTGCCCGGGCAGCCGTAGCAGCGTCTGTACGAGATCGAACTCGTCCCGCACCACCGCGAACTCCAGTTGCCCCGAGCGCCCCCTGAACTCGTGCCCGCCCATCCACAGACCGGGCGTGATCTCGCTCCACGGACGGTCCGGAGCGGGTACGTCGGGTTGCTTCCTGCGCGTCCGCAACGGCGCCTCCCCAAGCCCCAGCGACTGACCCAAAGGTAACCGGGTTCTTGCCCCTTGAGCACCCCGCCTGTTCCCATGGTCGAGGGGTGATGGTGCATGAGCGGACTGCGCGTCATACCGACCTGGCGCCACGGTCAGGAACGGCTGTACGTCTGTCACACCGACGGAAGGAACGTCGCCTGGTACGACAGGGAGGCGGCCCGGATCAATCTGCTGAGCGAGGACCGCAGGGAGGACGTCCTGCACGCCCTCGGTCCCTTCCTCACCGGCCCGGTCACGGTGGGCCCACCACCGGTACCGACCCCCGCGGAACTGGCCCGCCTGACCCTCCACCCCGACGACGACCTGGCCCCCAACCGCCCCGGCGAGGCCCTCCACGTGGCCCTGGACCGAGACCCGGGCCCGCAACACCGCCTCCGCCCCGACCCCCGCCGCCGAGCCCTGACCGCGGAACAAGCGGTAGGCGAAGCCCTGGACGCTCTCGACGGCGCGGGCTGGCACGCCCTCCACTCGATCCCCCTCCCCGGCGGCGACCGCCTCCATCACCTGCTGATCGGTCCCGGCGGCCTCTTCGCCGTCCACACCCTGCACGCCCGCAAACAACGCGTCCAGATCGCCGACCCCATGGTCACCCTGGGCCGCCGCGACCCGCTCCCCCTGCTCCGCCGGGCCCGCTCCGACGCGGCCCGCGCGTCCTACGCACTGACGGCCGAGGTCCACCCGGTCCTCGCCCTCTCCGGCCCGGCGGACGTCAGGGTGACGACTCCGCTGCGCGAGGTCCGCGTACTCCAGGACACGGAGTTGTCCGGACTGGCAAGAACGGGAGGGGTGTTGAAGCCGGCGGATGTGGAGGCGCTGCACGCGATGGCGAGGGACCGGCATACGTGGGGGAGGGTTTGAGGCTCGCCTCTTGGGGCGAGTTCGTCGCGTGTGTTTTCAAGTGGACGTTGGGCCGCCCGCTTCTTGGCCAGTGTCGGGCTTCCGCGGCCCGAGTAAAGGGCGCTCCGCTGCGCTACGCGTCGCCTGCGGCGATGGCCCTGCGGGCCACCCTTGACTAGGGCCGCTCCAGCCCGATTGAGAAGCGAGCGAGCGGCCCCGAAAGACGGTTGCCCAGGGAGAGGGCCCCTTACGGCGGTTGCGTGGCCGGCCGGTGTTGAGGAGCGCGCTCGCGCCTCGCCAGTACGCCGCGTCGGCTCAGCGGCTAACGCCGGGTGGAGTGGAGTGGAGTGGGGTGGGGTGGGGTGGGGTGGGGTGGCCGGGGGTCGCGTGGGGTGGAGTGTGCTGATGGAGCAGGGCGGAGTGGGGTGGAGTAGGGCTCGGCGGAACGGGCGGAACGGGCGGAACTGGGCGGGGCGGAGCAGGTGGTGTGCGAAGCAGGTGGTGTCAGGAAGCTGTCGCGAAAATAACCGGCTATCTGCCACTTGACCGGTTAGAAGAACACCCAGCTTTCCGGACCCCCTCGCACCGCCTCCGGGCGACATCCTCGAGACCGGGCGAACGCGCCACCCACCACTCGGAGTTGGCCGCCGAGCCGACCCGGCGTTCACTTGAAGAGAGCCATGCGTATCCCCACCCAACCCCTCGTCAAGGCAGGGCTCCTGCTCGTCCGGCGTCGAGCAACGGTTCCAGCAGATCGCCGTACTCAAGCAGTCGTACCTCCAACTCCCTCGCCGTAATAGTGAGTTGATCCGGTTCCCCGCACATCGACACCTCCTCCCACGTCACCGGTGTCGACACGCACTCCGCCGCCCGAGCCCGCAACGTATAGGGCGTGGCCGTGGTCTTCCGCGCGGCGTTCTGGCTCCAGTCGACGAACACCTTTCCCACCCGCAGACTCCGCGTCATCCGATGCACGACAAGCCGAGGCATGGCCGCCTCCGCCTCCACGGCCAACGCCTTCGCATACTCGACGGCCCGTTCCGACGACACCGGCGCCACCCCCGCCAACAGGTGCAACCCCTTCGCCCCGGACGTCTTGACGTACGCCTCGATCCCATCCGCAGCCAGCCGCTCCCGCAGCCACACCGCAACCTCACAACACTCCACGACGGTCGCGGGCGCCCCCGGATCGAGGTCGAAGACGAGCCGGTCGGCAAGGCCGGGCGCCCCGATCACCCACTGCGGCGTATGGAACTCGGTGACAAGATTCGCCGCCCACATCAAGGACGCCAGATCCTGCACCAGCACCATCCGCGCCGGCCCCTCCGACCGGGGGACTTCGGCCGTGGTGACCCAGTCGGGCGTACCCGGAGGCACGTTCTTGGTGAAGAACACCTGCCCCTCGGGCCCGTCCGGATACCGCAGAAAGGACACGGGCCGGTCGCGCAGATGGGGCAGCAGAACCTCGGCGGTGGTCGCGTAGTAGTGCAGAACCTCGCCCTTGGTGAACCCGGTCGCCGGGTACAGCACCTTGTCCAGGTTGCTGAGCGCGACCCTTCGCCCCTCCACCTCTGTGATCGGCGTCATACGATGAGAATCCCATGGAAACGTGACGAACCGGACGCGAGCCGAGAACGTGAACCGGAACCGGATTCGGAAGGCAGGTGCGGCAGGTGCGATCCATATGGAACGGCGCCATATCCTTCGGCCTGGTCAGCATCCCGATCAAGCTGGTGAACGCGACCGAGAACCACTCCATCTCCTTCCGCCAGATCCACACGGAGGACGGCGGCCGCATCCGCTACCGCAAGGTCTGCGAACTGGAGGACCGCGAGGTTGCCCAGGCCGAGATCGGCAAGGCGTACGAGGACGCGGACGGCACGATGATCCCGATCACGGACGAGGATCTGGCGCAGCTGCCGATCCCGACGGCGAAGACGATCGAGATCGTGGCGTTCGTGCCGGCCGACCGGATCGATCCGCTCCAGATGGACGCGGCGTACTACCTCTCCGCGAACGGCGTCCCCGCGGCCAAGCCGTACACCCTGCTGCGCGAGGCGCTGAAGCGCAGCCAGAAGGTGGCCATCGCGAAGTACGCGCTGCGGGGCCGCGAACGCCTTGGCATGCTGCGTGTGGTCGACGACGTGATCGCCATGCACGGCCTGCTCTGGCCGGACGAGATCCGCGTCCCCGAGGGCGTCGCCCCCGACACGAACGTCACCGTCCGCGACAAGGAACTCGACCTGGCGGACGCCCTGATGGACACGCTGGGCGAGGTCGACCTCGCGGATCTCCACGACGACTACCGCGAGGCGGTCGAGGAGATGATCACCGCGAAGGCCTCCGGCGAACAGCCCGCGACGACCCCGTCCCCGGCCCCCGGAGCCAAGGTCCTGGACCTGATGGCGGCCCTGGAGAAGAGCGTCCGCGAGGCCAAGGAATCGCGAGGCGAGGAACCGGAAGCCAAGGAAACGGGAGCGAAGGCCGAGGTCAGACGCATCTCACCCCGAGCGACCCCCAAACAGACCCCCGGCAAGAAGTCGACCTCCACGGCAACGAAGAAGACGACACCGGCGAAGAAGTCCCAGGCCCAGGCCCCGGCAAAGAAATCGACGCGCACCACCAAGAAGACAACGGCGACAAAGTCCACCGCGACCGCGAAGAAGACCCAGGCAAAGAAGGCAACTCCCCGCAAGCGAACGGCTTGAGCCGCAGCCTCCTCGCCGGTCCCCGCACAGGCCACCACCGCGACCACCGCCGCCTCGACCAGCTCACCGCGCCCGCGAAGAAACCCCGGCAGGGACCCAGGCAGAAACCCCGGCAAAGCCCCCCCACAAACAACCAGCCCGAGCCGCCTCCCCCCGCCCCTCGCCGGGCTACCCCACCCGCCGCAACGCCAACACCGCGTTGTGCCCCCCGAACCCGAACGAGTTGCTCAACGCGAGATCCCCGGCCCCGGCCTCGCCCCGAGGCAACTCCCGCGCCACCCCCGTCACCACATCCAGCCCGATCGAGTCATCCAGCTCACTCGCCGCCCCGACGGTCGCCGGCACCACTCCGTGATGCAACGAGAGCACCGTCGCCACAGCCTCAACCCCACCCGCAGCCCCCTGCAGATGCCCGAGATGCCCCTTGATCGCGGTAACAGGAACGTTTCTGCGGCCGAACACCGCCCGCAACGCCCCCGCCTCGGCGAGATCCCCCTCCACCGTCGCCGTCGCGTGCGCGTTCACATGGACGACGTCCACGACATGCCCGCCCGCGTCCCGCACCGCCCGCCGCACGGCGAGCGCGACCCCGGCGCCGGACGGATCGGGCGCCGCCATGTGGTGCGCGTCGGCGGACAGCCCCCACCCGGCGGCCTCGCAGTAGATCCGCGCTCCACGCGCACGTGCGTGTTCCTCGGCCTCCAGGACGAGCACCCCCGCACCCTCCCCGTTCACGAACCCGTCCCGGTCCTTGCCGAACGGCCGTGACGGCGACGACCCGTCCGCCAACCCCCGCGTGGACAACGCCCGCATCGCCGCGAACGACGCCATGATCGCCGGCGTGACGACCGCCTCGGCCCCGCCCGCGAGGGCGATGTCGACACGGCCGTACCGTATGCGGTCGATGGCCGCCCCGATCGCCTCCGTGCCGGAGGCACACGCCGCGGTGACCGTGCGGGCCTCGCCGGTGATGTGCAGGTCGAGGGAGACCTGGGACGCGGCCTGCGACGGAACGGTCATGGGCGTGGTGAGCGGCGAGACACCGCGCGGCCCCTTGTCCCGCAGCTTGCGGTCGCCGCCGACGAGCACGGACGCGTCCCCGAGGATCGCCCCGAGACTGACCCCGACCCGTTCGGGATCGAGCCCGCTCTCCCGCGTCCCGCCCGCCACGAACCCGGCGTCACTCCATGCCTCCCGCGCGGCCAGCACCGCGAACTGCGCGGCCCGGTTCATCCGCCGCGCCGCCTGCCTCGGCAGCAGCTCGGCCGGATCGACGGGCACGGTCCCGGCCACCCGCACGGGCAGCTCAGCGAACTCCTCGTCGTCCAGTTCCCGTATCCCGTGCCGCCCGTCGAGCAGCCCCCGCCACAACTCGTCGACCCCGACCCCGAGCGGCGTCACGGCCCCCAGCCCGGTGACCACGACCCGCCGCGGCCCACCCGCGGCCGCCACCCGCTCAGGCCGCGGATGATGCCGTACGACGAACTCGCCACCGCCCCCCACACCGGCACCCGGCGTTTCGGCACCGCCCCGCGCACCGGCGCCCGGCGTCTCCACACCACCCCCCGCACCAGCACCCAAGTCCTCCGACCCGGCCCGCACGCCGGCCCCCGCCACCGGAGCCGCACCCCACCCCCGAACCTCCGCATCGGTCAGCACGTCATCCCCCGACCCCCCGTCCAGATCCCGGTGCCACACTCCCCACCGCCGCACGTACGACACCTCGTCCGCCCCCGGATCCACCACCCGCAACGAACTCACCCGGTCGCCCTCCCGGAACTCGACGGACGCGAGGTCGTCGGAGACGAGTCGCGGCACCGCACCGACGTCCAGTCGCCGGCACCCGCTGATCACCCGGCGGTCGCGGCCGAGCACCTCGTCGTGGTCCGTGCCGCCGAGCGGTGGCCGCAGGGAGACGCGGATCGTCTCGGGGGTCTCGGGGAGGGTGTGGGTGACGACGTACCAGCAGGCGCGTTCGGCATCGGCCGGGGTCAGGGCGATCAGGTCGCCCGGGATGACCTCGGCGGCGGTCACGGGGTGGGGAGCGAACGGGACTTGTGACGAATCGGATGAATTGGACATATCTCGCACACGCTTCCTGGGGACTGAACGGACTTATGCCCTACGGCAAACCATCCCGAGTGAACTGGACGAAACCGGAAAAAGCCACGGTTGAAAGATGAACCTGTTGCGCCCCGGGAGCTCTCAAGGTCGGCTGAAATAGGGCGAGTTGTCCAATTGGTCACCGGGGTTATGTGTGGAACGTCACTTTCATGGCCGTCACAGCCGCCCCCGCACTCACTTGTTCCCTGGATTTAACGTGAGGCCCTCTGGCAACTCCCTTTCTACGCGCGTAACTTGAGCCGACTCCCCACAGGCACCCGGTATCGGCAGCTACACGAAGCACGAGGAGACCGCCAGCGTGTCCAGACCTGAAGGGCGCAGACCCCGCGCCCGCCGCACCGCCCAAGCGATCGTCTCGGTGGGCGCGGCGGGAGCGTTCGCCTTCACCGCCCTGCCCGCCGCGTCCGCAACTCCCTCCGCCTCGGCGGTCGTTGCCGAGGTGTACGGCGGCGGGGGCAACTCGGGAGCCACCCTGACCCGCGACTTCGTCGAACTCGGCAACGCCGGTTCGGCGGCCTACGACCTGTCGGGCTACAGCGTCCAGTACCTGCCCGGTACGCCGTCCGCCGGCTCCACTTGGCAGGTCACCGCCCTCACCGGCGCGATCGCCCCCGGCGCCCGCTACCTGGTCGGCGAGGGCACCGGCAGCGGCGGCACCACAGCGCTGCCCACCACCGACGCCACCGGCTCGATCGCGATGAGCGCGACTTCCGGCACGATCGCCCTGGTCTCCGGCACCACCGCGCTGACCTGCAAGACCGCCGCGGACTGCGCGGCCGACCCGAGCATCGTCGACCTCGCGGGCTACGGCACCGCGGTCGTCCGCGAGGGCAGCGGCCCGGCCACCGGCGCCTCCAACACGGCCGCGGTCGCCCGCGCCGACTCGCTCGCCGACACCGACGACAACGCGGCCGACTTCACGAGCGCCACCCCGACACCGGTCAACTCGGCGGGCCAGACGCCCGGTTCGGGTGACGGCGGTGGCGATGGCGGCGGCGACGGCGGTTCGCCGACCGACCCCGGCACGGTCCGCGTCCACGACATCCAGGGCACGACCCGCCTCTCGCCGTACTCCGGCCAGACGGTCACCCGAGTCCCCGGCATCGTCACCGGCGTCCGCTCCACCGGCTCCCTCGGCTACTGGATCCAGGACCCGACCCCCGACACCGACCCGCGCACCAGCGAGGCGGTCTTCGTCTACACCGGCTCCACCAAGCCGACCGTGGCGGTGGGCGATTCGGTCCTGGTCACCGGCAAGGTCAGCGAGTACTACCCGAGCAGCACCAGCCAGTCGAACACCGAGATCGGCGGCCCGACCACCACGGTCCTCTCCAGCGGCAACGCGCTGCCCGACGCCGTCGCGCTGAACGCCACCTCGGTCCCGGACGCCTACATCCCGACCGCGTCCGGCGGCAGCATCGAGTCCCTCGCGCTCCAACCGACCGTCTACGCCCAGGACTTCTACGAGTCCCTGGAGGGCATGCGGGTCACCTTCGCCGACGCCCGCGTGGTCGGCGCGAGCGACGCGTACGGCGAGCTGTGGGTCACCGTGAAGCCGAACGAGAACGCCACCGCCCGCGGCGGGACCCTGTACTCCTCCTACGACCAGCCCAACACCGGTCGTATCGAGGTGATGTCGCTCGACACGGCCTCAACCTTCCCCGCGGCCAACGTAGGTGACGAACTCTCAGGTACGACCACGGGCCCCCTCGACTACTCCACCTACGGCGGCTACAACGTCCAGGCCACCCAGCTCGGCACCCTCGTCGACAAGGGCCTGAAGCAGGAAGTGACCCGCCGTCAGAAGAAGGACGAGCTCGCGGTCGCCACGTACAACGTGGAGAACCTGGACGCGCTCGACACCCAGGAGAAGTTCGACCGGCTCGCCGAGGGCGTCGCGGTCAACCTCAACTCGCCCGACATCGTGGCCCTGGAGGAGATCCAGGACGACAACGGCGCGACGAACGACGGCACGGTGACGGCCGAGGGCACCCTGAAGCGCTTCACGGACGCGGTCCGCGCGGCCGGCGGCCCGGCGTACAAGTGGCGTTACATCTCGCCGACGAACAACGCGGACGGCGGCGAGCCCGGCGGCAACATCCGCCAGGTCTTCCTCTACAACCCCAAGCGGGTCTCCTTCACCGACCACAAGGGCGGCGACGCGACCACCGCCACGAGCGTGGTGAAGACCCGCAAGGGCGTCGAACTCACCTACTCCCCGGGCCGTATCGACCCGACCAACGCGGCCTGGGAGGACAGCCGCAAGCCCCTGGTGGGCGAGTTCACCTTCCAGGGCGAGCAGGTCTTTGTGATCGCCAACCACTTCATCTCCAAGGGCGGCGACCAGCCGATCCACGGCCGCTACCAGCCCCCGGCCCGCAGCTCGGAGACCCAGCGCGCGGCCCAGGCGGCGGAGGTCAACACCTTCGTCAAGTCCCTCCTGGCGGCGGACAAGAACGCCAAGGCGATAGTCCTCGGCGACCTGAACGACTACGAGTTCTCCCAGACGGTGACCACCCTGACGGCCGGCAAGGTCCTCAAGCCCCTGATCACCACCCTCCCCGCCGCCGAGCGCTACACCTACGTCTACGACGGCAACTCCCAGACCCTGGACCACATCCTGACCAGCCCCGCGGTGACGTCCTTCAACTACGACGTCGTCCACATCAACGCGGAGTTCGCGGACCAGGCAAGCGACCACGACCCCCAGATCGTCCGAATCGACCTCTCGAAGTGCGGTAGGCGCTAAGACTGTTGAAGGCCAACGGGGCGGAACGACGCAAGCCGCCCCGCCCCGTCAGCCTCCCGGTCCCGCCCAAGGCACCCCCCCCAAGGGGCGCGGGGCTGTGCCATTTGCGGCTCCGCCGCGCGCCTCCTGCCTCGCGGTCCTGGCCGAGGCAACCCCCCAGGGGGTGCGGGGCTGTGCCATTTGCGGCTCCGCCGCGCGCCTCCTGCCTCGCGGTCCTGGCCGAGGCAACCCCCCAGGGGGTGCGGGGCTGTGCCATTTGCGGCTCCGCCGCGCGCCTCCTGCCTCGCGGTCCTGGCCGAGGCAACCCTCCAGGGGGTGCGGGGCTGTGCCATTTGCGGCTCCGCCGCGCGCCTCCTGCCTCGCGGTCCTGGCCGAGGCAACCCTCCAGGGGGTGCGGGGCTGTGCCATTTGCGGCTCCGCCGCGCGCCTCGTGCCTCCCGGTCCTGGCCGAGGCAACCCCCCAAGGGGCGCGGGGAACTGCGCGACCAGCCGCAACGTGCCCGCACTCGCAAGACAACACAAGCCACTCAGACGCCAAGGCGCACGCCCCGGTCCACCGCACTCCGCCCCGTCCCCATGACCAGCCCGACCCCCACGGCCAGCCCCAACGCCGGCAACACCGGGAACCGCCCTCCATAGGCGAACCCATGCCCGGCGAACCAGACCAGCGCACTCACACTCGCCGCCATCCCAACCCACAACGCCCAAGGCCGACGCGGCAGTTCAAGCGGCAGATCCTCCGGCCGAGTCCGCTCGTACACCACCGCGAGCCCCCGCTCCAACGGCCCCAACGCCCCTACGACCCCCACCAACACGACCCCGAGCACGACCAGCCACGGCACCCGCAGAACCCACCAACTCCCCGACCTATAGGCCGGTTCGGGAGCGAGCCCGGTGAGATAGAAGCCCGCGGCGACGATCAGCACCGGCAACATGTGCCACAGGTAGAGCGTCATACTGGCTCCGCCCAACGGCCGTACAAGCCCCCAGAGTTGCTCCCGCTCCAACAGCCGCCGCAGCACAGGCGCGAGCAACAGCGCCACCCCGACCTGCCCAACCGCCCAGGCCAGCATGGCGGCGGACGGGGGATTGGTGTTGCTGGGACTCTGCCCGGTCACCAGGATCAGACTCACCGGGAAGGGCCCGAACGCGACCAGCGCGGCGAAGGCAGCGGCACCGCCCGCGGCCATGCAGACAGGCAGGGCGGACCGTTCGGCGAGCAGCAGGTCCCGCCAACAGAAGCCCAGTTGATAGGCAACGCCCCACACCAGCACGTAGTTGAGCAGCCCGACGAACGGCGCGTGCACGGTGACCACAAGTGCGTCCGCGACCAGAGCGACCACCCCCATCACCACCGGCACCCGCAACCCCCACCGCCGATGCGCCGCGTGCAGCACGGGAGTTGCCGCACTGAGCAGCAGATACACCGGCAGGAACCAGAACTGCATCGCCATCGCCCACCCGACGAGCGCGAGGATGCCCGGGTCCACCCCGACCGCCGAGCAGATCGCCACGGCGACCAGCACCAGCCCGCTGTACACCCCGGCAGGCAGCAGCAGCCGTAGCGCCCGCTGCCCCACCCAACCGGTCGCCGTACGGCCCTCGTTGCGGGCCCGCGCCCAGGAGCCGCCGGCCGCGTGCCCGCCGGCCAGGAAGAACAGCGGCATGATCTGGAACCCCAGGGTGAGCCACTGGGTCCAGTGCACGGTCGCGAGCAACTCCGGTGCGGTGATTACCCCGTTGGGGTCCCGCACCAGCCCGGTGATCAGCCAGTGCCCGAACACCACCAGCACGATCGCCCACGCCCGCAAGAAGTCGACGTAGCGATCCCGGCCCCCGCTGCCCACGCTCAAGTCCCCCATGGGACGCCA
Organism: Streptomyces sp. NBC_00986; assembly: GCF_045162565.1. Taxonomy (NCBI): domain Bacteria; kingdom Bacillati; phylum Actinomycetota; class Actinomycetes; order Kitasatosporales; family Streptomycetaceae; genus Streptomyces; species Streptomyces sp. NBC_00986. The sequence continues at coordinate 4,314,618 of NZ_CP108733.1, read as the reverse complement.
TGGTGCCGCCGGTGGGCGGCAGTTGTGGGGGAGCGGCGCCGTCCCGCAACCAATCCGTGCCCGTCACGACACCCGTCACCGATCCGCGGTGGGCCCGCCGTCGCTCCCCAAATCCCTTGACCCGCCCTTGCCTTGACTCGCCCCTGTCAACACTGCTTCCCTGAGCCCACACAGCGAATTGGTCTGCACCAATATCGCGCAGGGATTGAATCGATTCACCCCCCGTCCCCCGTGGAGGTCGCGCATGCGTACCCGATCGAGATCCCGTTCCCTGACCCGTCCTCTCACCCGTTCCCTGTCCCGCTCCCTTCTCTCCGCCACCCTGCTGACCGGAGCCCTCGCGGCCGCCGGTCTCACCACGGCGGCCCCCGCGTCGGCGGCCTCCGCCCCCAACGCCTGGCCCGCCCACGTCTTCGCGCCGTACTTCGACGCGGGCTCGGGAAACGTTTCCCTCACCGACGTGGCCAACAACTACGGCACCAAGTTCTTCACGGCCGCGTTCGTCGACGGCCCCGGCTGTCAGTGGCAGGTACCGGGCCAGTCCGCCCTCCAGTCGCAGATCGACGGCATCCGCGGCCTGGGCGGCGACGTCTCCGTCTCCTTCGGCGGCTACACCTCCGACACCGCGCTCACCGAGATCGGCGACTCCTGTTCCAGCCCGGAGGCGGCGGCAGCGCAGATCGAGAGCGTCATCACCACCTTCAACCTCTCGCACGTCGACTTCGACATCGAGTCGGCGTCCCTCACCAACTCCTCCGGTATCGACCGACGCGACAAGGCCCTTGCCCAGGTGCGCACTTGGGCCGCGAACAACGGCCGCGCGCTGTCGATCTCCGTCACCCTCCCCGCCCTCCCCGGCGGCCTCTCGGGTGACGGCCTGAACGTCCTCAACAACGCGCGCTCCAACGGCTTCACCCCGGACGTCGTCAACCTGATGACCATGGACTACGGCTCCTCGGGCACCGACATGGGCAACGCGGCCAACACGTCCGTGGACGCGGCGGCCGGCCAGGTCGCGAGCGTCTTTGGCATCTCCACCTCCGCCGCCTACGCCAAGCTCGGCAATACCCCGATGATCGGCCAGAACGACAGCGCCGGCGAGGTCTTCACCCTGGACAACGCCCGCAGTGTCGAGGCCTTCGACGCCTCGCGGGGGATCGCGCTCACGTCGTACTGGTCGCAGAACCGCGACAACGGCGGCTGCGCGGGCTCGACTTCGGCGCAGAGCACGTGCAGCGGCGTCAGTCAGAACTCCGGTGACTTCGCCCGCATCTTCCAGGCGTTCACCTCCGGCAGCAGCAGCGGTGGCGGGGGAACCGGCTCAACTGTGCAGTCTCTGCCCGGGACTTGGGCCCAGTGCGCGAGCGAGAACGGCACCTGCGGGGTCAGCGGCACGACCGCCGTTGCCTACGGCGCGAGCGGCAGGTTCAACTACGCGACGGAGACCGGCTCCACCCCCTGCACCAACGCGGTCTTCGGCGACCCGATCTCCGGCACCGCCAAGTCCTGCTACGGCCAGAGCGCCCCGCCCGCGACCAACGTCTGGACCTCCTGCGCCGCCGAGGGCGGCACCTGCGCCTTCTCCGGCGTGATGACGGTGGCCTACGGCGCGGGCAGTTCGTTCGCCTACGCGACCCTGCCCGGCGGTACGGCGTGCTCCAACGCCGTGTTCGGCGACCCGGCCGCCAACACCGCCAAGTCCTGCTACCTGATCGGCGCACCGCCCTCCTTCGCCACGTGGACCAACTGCGCGGCAGAAGACGGCACTTGCACCTTCTCCGGCACCCACGAGGTGGCGTACGGCGCGGCCGGACGGTACGTGTACCGGTCCGTGTCCGGGTCCACGGGGTGCAGCAACGCGGTCTTCGGCGACCCCGTGTCCGGTACGGCGAAGTCCTGCTATGTGCAGTAGCCGTACCTCTGAAGTCGGCACCAACTCCCCTTGATCTCCGCTCGGTTGGCCGGTGGATTGAACGTTTCAATCGGTTTCGATCCACCGGCCGCCGGCTCCCGCCCGGCTTCACCCCTCCCCGTACCGCCGCTCGAACGAGGAGAACCAGCCTCATGAAACGCACGTTCCGCATCGCGCTCGTCGTCGCGCTGGGCCTGGCGTTCGGCGGCGCGGTATCGCTCGAATCCCCACCGCCCGCGGCCGCGGCGTCAACGGCGGCTGCCGCTACGGCAGTTGCCGCGACCCAGGGTGACGCCTACAACCTCTCCCCGACCTCCCGGACCCTCGCCCCCACCGCCGTCTACGGCACGAGCGGTTCCGTCAGCAACCCGACGAACGTGCTGTCCCACCAGTCAACTCGCCTGAACGGCAACGGTTCCGCGGTCACCCTGGACTTCGGCAAGGAGGTCGGGGGGATCGTCACCCTGAACTTCGCCGGTGCCAGCGGGGCGGGCCAGAGCGTGGGCCTGGCGTTCAGCGAGTCCTCGCTCTACACCGGCACCAGCAGCGACAACTCGGCCGGCGGCACGGACGGCGCGATCTACGCCACCGTGGGCGGCGCGGGCAGTTGGACGATGCCCACCGACAAACTGCGCGGCGGCTTCCGCTACTTGACGCTGTTCCTCAACTCCGGTGGCTGGGTGGACGTCAACGGCGTCTCCCTCAACTTCACCGCAGCCCCCGGAGCGTCGAACCCGGCCGCCTACCCGGACTACTTCTACTCCAACGACGACGAGCTGAACCGGATCTGGTACGCGGGTGCGTACACCGTGCAGCTGAACACCATCGACCCCACCCAGGGCCGCGTGTACCCACCGGTGTCCTCCGGCTGGGAGAACAACGCCACGGTGGGCGTGGGCAGCGAGGTCCTGGTCGACGGCGCCAAGCGCGACCGCTCCGTCTGGCCGGGCGACCTGGGCATCTCCCTCCCCACCGCCTACGTCAGCACGGACGACCTGACCGCCGCCCGCAACTCCCTCACCACGCTCTACCAGATCCAGAAGTCGACCGGCGAACTCCCGTGGGGCGGCCCGGAGTTCAACTTCTTCGGCTCGGACACGTACCACATGTGGACGCTCATCGGCACGTCCACGTACTACCTCGACACCGCCGACAAGGCCTGGCTGGACGGTATTTGGGCCCAGTACAAGCGGGGCGTCGACTTCATCACCGCGAAGATCGACAACAACGGTCTCCTCAACGTCACCGGCACCCTCGACTGGGCCCGCAGCGGCCAGGGCGGCGAGAACATCGCGGCCAACGCCATGCTCTACCGCGTCCTGACCACCGGCGCGACCCTGGCCCAGACGGAGGGGGACAGCAGCCTGGCCGCGACCTACGCCAGCAAGGCCGTGTCCCTCAAGTCCCAGATAAACGCCCGCCTTTGGGACTCGTCGACAGGCGCCTACAAGGACAACCCGACCAGCTCGCTCCACCCGCAGGACGGCAACTCCCTGGCCGTCTGGTACGGCGTCGTCCCCGCCACCACCCAAGCCCGCAGCGTGGCCGCCTACTTGCGCACCAACTGGGGCAGCCGAGGCGCCCAGACCCCGGAGTTCAGCAACAACATCTCGCCCTTCACCGGCTCCATGGAGGTGTACGCGCACTTCGCTGCGGGCGACGACACCAACGCGCTGAACCTCATCAGGACCGAGTGGGGCTTCATGCTCGACTCGCCGATCGGCACCAAGAGCACGTTCTGGGAAGGCTATTCACCCCAGGGCGACCTCACCGCCTACCCCGGCTCGTTCACGAGCATGGCCCACGGCTGGTCCACCGGCCCGACCGGCGCCCTCACCTCCGACGTCCTGGGCATCGCCCCGACGACCGCGGGCGGCGCCGCCTATCAGGTCGTACCGCACCCCGGAAACCTCACCCACGTCGAGGGCACCCTGACGGTCGCCACCGGCAAAACCGTCCACGCGAGCTACGACCACCCGGCCGACGGCAGCTTCACCCTCCAGGTGGACACGGGCACCAACTCCGGTTCCACAGGCGTGATCGCGGTCCCGCGCTTCGGCCAGAACCACACCGTCACCATCAACGGCAGCACCGCCTGGAACGGCAGCTCCTTCACCGGCGCGACGGGAGTGACGAGCGCCGACCAGGACGCCGACTACATCTACTTCCGCGGCGTCCAACCGGGTTCGTACACCCTGGGCTACGCGGCCACCGGCACGGTCTCCCCGACCGAAAACCCTGCCCTGCCCGGCACTTGGACCCAGTGCGCACTGGAGGGCGGCACCTGTGCGGTCTCCGGCACCAAGACGATCGCGTTCGGAGCACAGGGCAAGTTCACCTACACGACGGCCGGTTCAGGCACGGCCTGCACCACCGCGACCTTCGGCGACCCGGCGAGCGGCATCGCAAAGGCCTGCTACGTCCAGCCCGCACCCCCGACCACGAACGTCTGGTCGCAGTGCGCGAGCGAGAACAACACCTGTGCTTTCACCGGGGTGATGACGGTCGCGTACGGTGCCGCAGGTTCGTACCGCTACGCGACTCTGTCGGGCGGCACCCCCTGCACCAACGCGGTCTTCGGCGACCCGATCTCCGGCACGGCGAAGTCCTGCTACCTCACCGGAGCACCCCCGACCGCCGCGACCTGGACGACCTGCGCCGCGGAGAACGGCACCTGCACCTTCACCGGCACCCACGAGGTCGCCTTCGGCGCCAACGGCCAGTACTTCTACGGCAGTTACACGGGCGGCACCCCGTGCACGAACACGGTCTTCGGCGACCCGATCTCCGGAACGAGCAAGTCCTGTTACGTCCAGTAACGCACTCCTCACGAGGAAGGCCGGACGATGTTCAGATCGAAGTTGAAACGGCGGGCCGGGCGCACCGCCGTAGGTAGGCCGAGGTCGAGGTCGAGGTCGAGACGCCTGGTCTGGCTGGCGGCCCTGGCCCCGATGGTCGCCCTGCTCTACGGCACCACGACCGCGCAGCCCGCGCTGGCGGCGGCCCCCGGAGCCCCCGCCGGCTGGTCCACCGTCTTCACGGACGACTTCAACGGCTCGGCGGGAGCGGCCCCTTCGTCGGCCAACTGGAAGTTCGACACCGGCCCGGGTTCCAGTTTCGGGACCGGTGAGATCGAGACGATGACCGATTCGACGGCCAACACCCACCTCGACGGCAACGGCAACCTCGACATCACGGCCCTGGGCTCCGGCAGTTCGTGGACCTCGGGCCGTATCCAGACCCCGACCGCGAACGTGGGCGCACCGGCGGGCGGCAAGCTGGAGGTCGCCGCGTCCATCCAACAGCCCAGTCCCTCAAGCGGGTTGGGTTACTGGCCGGCGTTCTGGATGCTGGGCCCGGGCCAGTGGCCGGAGAACGGCGAGATCGACATCATGGAGGACGTCAACGCCCTCTCCGACGTGGCCGGCACGATCCACTGCGGCACCTCCCCGGGCGGTCCCTGCAACGAGGGCACGGGCATCAGCAGCGGCCTGCGCGCCTGTTCCGGCTGCCAGAGCGGTTTCCACACGTACGCGATGATCCTCGACCGCACCAACACCTCGGCGGAGACGATCACGTTCTACCTGGACGGCAACGCCTACGACTCGGTCTCCGAGTCCCAGGTGGGCACGGCCACTTGGCAGGCGGCCTTCGACCACAACCAGTCGATCATCCTGGACCTGGCGATGGGCGGCACGTTCCCGAACGCGGCCTGCGGCTGCACGACACCGTCCAGCTCGACGTCGTCGGGCGGCACCCTGAGCGTCGACTACGTAGCGGCGTACACCACAACGGGAAGCACCACAGGCTCCACCACCCAAGTCCTGCCCGGCACTTGGCCCCAATGCGCCGCGGAGAACGGCACCTGCACACTCAACGGCACCTCGGCGGTGGCCTTCGGCGCGAACGGCCGCTTCAACTACACAACGGCGACCGGCTCGACTCCCTGCACCACGACGGTCTTTGGCGACCCGTCCTCCGGAGTGGTGAAGTCCTGCTACGCGGAAGCCGCACCCCCGGCCACGAACATCTGGTCCCCGTGCGCGTCCGAGAACAACACCTGCTCGTTCTCCGGCGTGATGACGGTCGCGTACGGCGCCGCCGGCTCGTACCGCTACGCCACGCTGCCGGGCGGAACCCCGTGCACCAACGCGGTCTTCGGCGACCCGATCTCGGGCACGGCGAAGTCCTGCTACCTCATGGGCCCGCCACCGTCGTTCGCGACCTGGACGACGTGCGCGGCGGAGAACGGAACCTGCTCCTTCTCGGGCACGCACGAGGTGGCGTACGGAGCGAACGGCCAGTACTTCTACGGGTCGTTCAACGGGGGCACCTCGTGCACCAACGGGGTGTTCGGTGACCCGGCATCAGGAACGGCTAAGAACTGTTACTACCAGTAACAATGCGCAGGTGGGAGGCCCGTCGTTACTCACTTTCGGGTGACGCTCCCGGCGGGCCCGGGGTGGCGCACCCTGGCGAACTCGGAGCCCGGCCCAAGGCTGGCAAGGCCCGTCGGCTCGCCGGGGCGTCAACCTGGTGCATCACGTACATAAATGGACGGTACAGGCGACAGTCACGGAAACACGACTGACTCGTAACACGATTCACGTATCGCTCATATCCCGACCGCCAGGTGGAGAAGGTGTGGGTGTGCGGCCAACAGGCCGCCACCCGCACACCGCACAGCCCGGGATCCGGCCGTAGCCGTATCCAGGGAGGTGCCCGCACCATGCTGGGGGAACCCGTGACCTCTTCACCTTCCGTGTCCGTCCGCCGTCTGGCCGCTGCCGCTCTCGCGGCCGGCGCTCTCGTCGGCGCGGCGGCACTGCCGGCGACCGCTGCCGACCACCACGCGGCCCGGGCGAACGTGGAGATCAGCCGCGTGCAGTACGACTCTCCGGGACCGGAGGACCGCTCCAACCGCTCCCTGAACAACGAGTGGGTGGAGATCACCAACCACACCCGCAGCGCCGTCAACCTCGACGGCTGGAAGCTCTCTAACAAGGACGGCCAGACCTACACCTTCCACCACTACCGCCTGGACGGCCACGCCACCGTCCGCGTCCACACCGGTGTCGGCCGCGACACCAACCGCGACCTCTACCAGGACCGCCACAACTACACCTGGGACAACCGCTCCGACACCGCCACCCTCCGCAACGACCACCGCCGCCTCGTCGACGACACGTCGTGGGGCAACCACGGGGGCGGCCACGGGGGTGGCGGTCACAACGGTGGCGGTCACAACGGCGGCGGTCACGGTGGCGGCGGCCACCACTGAACCACCCCGCACCACACCGTCATGACACCCGAGCGGTGACGTGACATCTGCGGCGCGCTTCCCCAGCCAGGGGCGGCGCGCCGCTGACGTCTGCGCCGGACCTCGACCCGGGTAGCCTCGCCCTGACCACACGACAGGGACGGGGGCGTTCGCACGATGGCGAAGAAGCCGGTACGCGCAGCGGTGGGGGACATCTGGCTCAAGTGCCAGATCTGCCAAGGAGATCTGTTCCGCGACCGGGGCATCCTCCTCAACAGCACCGGCATGGAATTCATGAAACTGGCCTGGGCCGACGAGAACGCCACCGGCCTGATCTGCTGGCGCTGCGGCTACGTCCACCTGTTCGTGAACAAGGACATCAAGCTGTACCGGGCGGACAAGTAGCGGAGACCGCGAAGCCAAGTGGACGGGCCGGCTGGCGTGTTGGGGTCGGCGGCCCGGGCAACAGGTCCGCAGCCGGGGCGGACGGAAACTCCGGACCGCGAGGAGCGAGGGGCTTGGCCGTACGGCTCCGGATGCTGCTCCACGGCCGCTAACCGCACGAGTCGCAAACGCCCGTCGCGGGGAGCTGGACGAAGCAACCGACACAGACCTGCGGAGGCTTTTCGGCGCGCTCGCGTCGGCGTTCGACGGCCGCCTGATGTTTGGGAGCGAGCGCGGGGACGCCACCGTCGGGCGGCAGGATCGCTCCGAAGTGCCGATAGCAGGCGAGTCGGGCGTCGGCGGCATGCTGCTCGCGCTCCAACACGTCCTCCACCGGCGGTTCTCCAGCGACCTCCAGCACTTCCTTGTAGCCGTTGCCCACCATGCCGTCGTCGCTGTGAACCACCAGCGCGGTCAGTGGCGGATGGCCACGACGATGCGCTTCACGGACCACTTTGCCGAGCGTGGAGCCGATCCAGTGATGCAAGCGAACTCTGGTACGGAATCCCGTCCCGCTCTGGATCTCCTCAGCCAACTCCTTGTAGGTGATGACGGCGTGGTAGCTGCGCGCCACACCCACGAGGACGGAGTACGCCTCTGCGGCCCAGGCTTCGCGAATCTCCTGCGCTGTCGGCACAGCCCCGCCGGCCTCAGGCTCAGGCTCGCTGTCCTTCATTCCCCACCTCACCATGGACTCGTTGAATGATGCCCCGCCGCATCCTCCTCCGAAGAACGATCGAGGCGCCATCGATCGCACCGGTTGTTGCCACGATGAGCCGGTCGAGTCCCAGCACGTGCGTATCCCCGCGACCAGGCGCAGGGATACGCAGAACCCCTGCCGACCTGTCAGAAGACCTTTCGAGATCAACACGCCATTGCACCGCGATCACTGACAAACGGCGGCTTTCATCGAACCCGCCCGCACATACGCGAAGACCCCGTCCTCAGCTGAAGCGCTGATGGCGGGGTCTTTGGGCACCCAATACAAGGTGCCCCCGGCAGGATTCGAACCTGCGCACACGGCTCCGGAGAGCATACGCACGACGTGTAAAAGTATAGCCCTGACCTGCAAGGGAGCCGAGTAGGCCGCGTGATCTCGTCTTGCTCACACGCTCCTCACACGAATGCAGGGGCTGGAGGTCACCTCCGGCTGTTGAGGCCAGACGGGAGACGACGTGAGGCGCTGCAACACCCCGGGGTGTTACAGCCCTGTACTCAAGCCGGGCAGGTGAGACACTGGTGAATCTGGCTGTCCGACCTGTTTGTACAGGTCAAATATCTAACCGGACAGTCGGACACATGGGGCGGGGAGTGGAGTCGACTGGTCGAGGGGAAGACGGGTGGCAGCTGCCTCGCCTTCTCACTTTCTCTGCTCGCGCTCCTGCCGGCGAGCCTCCAGGGGGCGCTCGCGCTGGTAGCGGCGCTCCCACCTGGTCTGCTTGTCACGGCGGTCGCGGTAGGCGCGGTAATCCATGGGCATGGGGCCTCCGGATGACCTGCGGACTGCCCTGGCAGAACGACCTATCTTGCGTGAGAGCGGTGGGTCGGTCCTCGACAGAACGAAAAAGATGACGAGCGAGAGGACGCTTGGGCCCGCTAGGAGAGCTGCCAGCCAGGGAGTCTCCTGGCTGACTGTTACCGCAGCGGCGATCAGTGCAGTGGAAACGATGCAACCTGCGATCAAACCGACGACTTGGGTGACATAAGTACGCCTTGAAGCCGCCTCTGCCACACGAAGCCGGTGTTCGCGCTCAAGTTGAGTCGACACAGCTGCAAGGGCGGCCGCCAGCTGCTCGGGCTTGAGCTTGGACCATTCCCGAATGGCTTCGAGGGCCTCAACAGGCGCTGGCTCGCCATCCCTATCAGACCTTATGGTCCGGCTCTGCTGAGCTTCTCCGTTCAGCAGAGCAACCGCCTCCGCGATTTCGCCTTGGCTGAGGCGCTGGTCGTCGGCGGAGATGATCAGCGCAGCTGTGGACTCACGGGCGCTGGCCGGCGCATCTCGGCAGGCCAAGTAGAGCAGTTCACGCAGCTCGTCGGCTGATGCTCTGTTCTCCACCATGACTCCAGAGTAAGGCGGTTGGTTGGGGCAGGCGAGGCTATGCGTTGGTCGCGCAGATTGGGCACCTGCTGTCACGGACGGGCAGGCTGGTCGCTGCGAAGTTCTGGATGATCATCTCGGCCTGTCGCAGAGCGCTCTCCGGGGAGTGCATATCCATGGTTTTTGCCTTGAGCATCCTGCTGACGAGCTGTTCCCAGTGATCTTCCGCTGCGTTCCAGTCGTCGGCGTGCCACCGGCTGGCGAACTGCTCCGCGATCTCCGCTGCGTCGCCGCCCTCTTCGTGCAGGTCGTAGAGGGACCGCATCGTCATGGCCCCGGTGGCTGCTGCGCGGGCAGTGATAGGCGCCGCAGCTCGGAGAGGATCACGTCAACGTCTTGTTGGCGGTGAGAATCAATCTGCTGTGTCACGAGGTAGCCCACGAAGCCACCGATGAACGCAGGGACCGCCGCCCATCCGGCAACAGATAGCAACCAAGCGCACCACTTCGTCGTGGCGTCGCCTGGGGAATCGATACCCACCAACAGGTTGTAGGCGCCGACCCAGCCGTCTACCGTTCCGTCAACAATGAATAAGGCGCACAGGGCAAGCAGGCCAGGCAGCGCCCTCAACAGTAGCCAGTGGTGCACCCGCGACAGTGCATCACGCGAGCGCCACAAACGGCGGACCCGGCGGGACCACGTAGGCCGAGGGGGCGGCGTCCTCGGGGGTGCAGCGCTGGGGGGAGAGACTGATGTCACGGCCGGAATCTAGCGAAGTTCGGCATGACGTATACCACTTTCGGGTCATCCGTTAAGACGTCCTTGCTCTGCTGGACAGGGCATGCCCGCCGTTGTGATCGTTCCCTCTGTCAAGTTGCTACGGGGTTGAAACACTTCGGAATTACGAGGGCGCAGCGACGCCAAGTTCCTCGCGAACGGACGCCTGGAATGCGGTTATTGGATCTTTCATCGCCAAGACCGCATGGAAGGCTGCATCTTGGGCGCCGCGGGTTGTCTCTAGGGCGCCGGCCGCGTCCCATGCGGTTTCGAGCATGACTGACGCGGTATCTGGCGTAGCTCCCGCTGACAGGATGGAGATCTCAGCAGTCAGGTGCTCTGCCTCTTCAAGGAGCCCGTGCACCTGCTGTAACGCCTCCCGGACGATCTCTTGGTGCACGGAATCGAAGACCCTCGTATCGTCGCTGGGCTGAGGTACATCGGTTTCGCGGACGGTGAGTAGCGTCGTGTACCCGGCCCGCCGAAGCCGCGCGTACTCCTCCTCGTTGGGGAGGGAGGCGCACGCACTCCAGAGGACGCGTTCGGGTCTGCTGCACGATCGGGTGACATCTGAACTGGCTTGTCCTGTGGGGCGGGTGGGAAGGATGTCGCTGTGACCAAGCCTTATCCGGAAGAGTTCCGCGAGGACGTTGTACGGGTCGCGAGGAACCGCGGCCCAAACGTGACGGTCGAGCAGGTGGCTGCCGACTTCGGAGTGCACGCGATGACGCTGTGGAAATGGATGCGTCGCGCGGACATCGACGACGGGACCAAGCCGGGAACGACCAGCCAGGACAACGCGGAACTACGGGAAGCGCGTCGGCGGATCAAGCTGCTGGAGCAGGAGAACGAGGTCCTGCGCCGGGCCGCGGCTTACCTGTCACAGGCCCATCTGCCGGGAAAAGGATCTACCCGCTCGTGAAAGAGCTGGCTACGGGCGGAATTCCCGTCACTCTCACGTGCAGGGTCCTGAAACTTGCACGCCAGCCCTACTACCGTTGGCTGGAGCGGCCGGTGACCGATGCCGAGTTCGAGCAGGCCACGCGCGCGAACGCGTTGTTCGACGCGCACCGCGAGGATCCGGAGTTCGGCTACCGGTTCCTGGCCGACGAAGCCCGCAGCGCGGGATCCGGCATGGCCGACCGGACCGCGTGGCGGATCTGCCGGGACAACAACTGGTGGAGCGTGTTCGGCAAGAAGAGCGGCAGGAACAAGAAGGCCGGCCCGCCGGTGCACGACGACCTGGTCCGCCGTGACTTCACCGCGACCGGCCCCAACCGGCTGTGGCTCACCGACATCACCGAACACGCCACCGGCGAAGGGAAGTTGTATCTCTGCGCGATCAAGGACGTCTTCAGCAGGAGGATCGTCGGCTACTCGATCGACACGCGGATGAAGTCCCGCCTGGCCGTCACAGCCCTCAACAACGCTGTTGCCCGGCGTGGACACGTCGACGGGTGCATTCTGCACAGCGATCGCGGATCGCAGTTCCGGTCACGGAAGTTCGTCCGGGCACTCGACCACCACCGGATCGTCGGCTCGACAGGGCGGGTAGGGGCGGCAGGCGACAACGCGGCCATGGAGCCCTTCTTCAGCCTGCTGCAGAAGAACGTCCTCGACCGCCGATCCTGGGCCACCCGCGAGGAACTGCGCATCGCGATCGTGACCTGGATCGAGAGGACCTACCACCGGCGCCGCCGACAAGCCGCACTCGGCCGCCTGACCCCCGTCGAATTCGAGACCGTCATGACCACACCGGCCCTCCAGGCCGCGTGACCGAACCTGTCACCCAAACCTGCACCAGACCCTACCAATCGTCGAAGACTCCTCCCAGGCCCACATATGGCCCAGAGCTTCCCGAAACAGACTGCCCAGGGCCCGACTCTTCGTCGAGCCCGATGGCTCCACATCTTTCAGTCGGGAAGCTCGACCAGAAGCCGACCAGCCAAGAGGTCTGCGACGAACAACTCAAGACTGGCGGCCAGAAGCCCCACCTCCCGATGGTCGGGACGCGGCACATGTCCGTGGGTGAGCGCACTGCGCATCTCATAGCAACGGGTAAAGAAGGCGGCCGGTGGTCTGCCGTCGTACTTACGGGGCTCCAGAGTTCGGGCGAGTCGCCGCCCGGCTTGTCCGATGGATTCATCTTGTAGCCACTGGAGACTTCCTCGTAGCGAGCTGCGCTCAGCAGGGGTCAGGTCCGGATTGGTTTCGGTAGCTTCGATCATGGCGTTCACGTGCGCTTGAGCGACATTTGAGCGGGGTTGAGGGTCGAGCAAGGTCTCAATCGCCATGGTCAACATCAAGAGCCGTGAGTCTGCTGAGACCTGGAAGAATGAGCCGCTGTAGAGGTCGAAAGCCAACCTCTCAGGAGCTGCTAGCGGGTCATGGAGCTGTGCAGCCTGAGTGAGCACTCGACGATTCCAGTCCTCAGAGGGGCGTCTGCAACCCTCTGCTGCTGGCACGCTGACGAATCGAAGATCCTGCTGATCCTCGAAGACGGTGACGCCAGGCACAGCACCGCGCACAGGATGCCCGAAGAGTTCACCCATCCATGCCTCACCGGCCGTGGTCAGGATGCCTGACGGCTTTCGGTCGGCGAAGTCGGCAGCGAGATGGATCCGGGCGAAAGCACGGCTAATGACATCCCGCCAGCGCTCACCCTCCCGCGCTGCCTCGTCATCGGTGCCATAGCCCTGACCTCTAACCACGAGTTCGGCGGCGTCGCACAGGCACTGGTCCTCCTTCTGGGAGGACTTCAGCCAAACCTGAACCTCGCCTTGCTCCTGGATCAGGAACTGCGTCTCGGTCAGTCCGAGCCGCGCCTGACTCGGCATCGCGAAGGGGAGACGAAAGCAGTACACAGGCAAACCCCCTACAGTACGGCGAACGCTTGGAAAGCCTAGTGTTCAGACCCCTGTAGTGCAGGGAGTTACGAGCAGGCCGATCAAGAGGCGAGTCGACAGCTAGATCAGCCGCAACTGAAGATCTCGGCTACTGTCCGTAAGGGATATGAGCGTCACATCCGCAGCCCACCACGCTCGCCACGACGTGCCCGCGGCCGGGAACGGCCCCCGCTCCCACTCGATCCCCCGTTGGGCGGCCACCGACGCAAGCCCCCAGCTGTTTGCTCGGTCCGGGCCTTCCGCCAGCGGAGGACACGCCCCCAACACGCTTTCCAATTGTGGTGGTGGGATGCGGGGGCGTTCACCAGGGTTCGTGGGCGGCTGGCCGCCCACGCGGGGACGGCTTCAGGTCTCCGCTGAACGCCCGTGAACGGGCCTGAATGAGACGGGAAATGAGACGGCCGTGCGCGATCCGTACCTTCTCGTTGGAGTGGTGGGCCCGAGGGCGCGTAGGCCTTGCTGGCCAAATAGGCATGCTTGTCCGGCTTCTTGGCATGTCCTCACACTTCCGGCATGGTGTATCGGTGCCGTGCGCAGACCGACGACGGGACGTTGTGCAAGAACCGAGTGACTGGGCCAGACCTGCGGTGTCACCGCCATCGCGGTCGGCCGGCTGGACGCGTTCCCACGCCCCGTAAGCAACCTGCGAAGCGGGCCCAACCCCCGCGCCGAGCACCGCGGCAGTCGACCACACCCAGGGCCGCCGCTCGGCCTCAACAACGTCCCCAGCCTCGCACGACACCAGCCACCCGAGATCAGCAGAGGGCGGAGCAAGCCGCACGGCTGTGTCTGGACGTCATCGAAAATGGCAGCACCGCAGTCATCGCCGAGCGGGCGTCCGACTACGTCTCGGACGAGACGTGGAAAACACTTGTCAAGCGCCATCGCCGTACAGGCTGTGATGATCTCGCCGAGTTGGCGCGTGGCATCCTCAAGGGCAAAGACAGGTTGCACGAAGTCGTTGGCCGCGCAGCCGGCGGCCTCTTCGGTCTGTTGGGGCGCCCCCGGATCGAGCTGGTCTTCGCCCAAGAGCTGGCCCGGAGGATTCCGCTGCCTATCGACGCGAAACTCACGGCAGCGGCGCGGGGCTTACAGATCGCAGGCATCTACATCTGCGTCGTTGGCAACAGGGATCTGGCCGGCTGCGCCTGCCTGCGAGACGTGCTCAAGGTCGAAGGCAAGGAACGCTTACAGCGACTGATGCAGGGCGCGATGGAGGACTGGCGGTTGCTTCCGCGCCGCATGCGCGATGGCGCAGCCGAGGTATGAGAGATCCTGCGGGGTCAACTCCTGGAGCTGACTCTTAGCTTGGGAAGCTGAGGTGATCGACGGGCGGATGCTCGGCTGAGCTGGGCCGAAACGTTCCTGAGGCCCGGTCGCTCGTAGAGATGCTGCCCGGTGTTCCCCGCACGATCTGGCACAGGTCTGGCCCGCCGACCCAGCGGCCGTTCAGCTGGCCCAGCCGTGACTGGCCAACTGCGTGCAGAAGGACAGGAATAACAGTTCGCTGCCTGGCATAGAGATAACGCATGGACTCTCTTCTCCTTTCCCTATCCGGAATGATCGGGACCCTCGTCGGTAGCGGTTTGACGGGATTTCTTTCTCTGAGGTCAGAACGCGCGCGACAGCAGGCTCTAGAGGGACAGGAAGAACGTCAGTCTCACAGGCAGCAGATCTTGCAGGAGCTGGACCTTCGTTTGGAGCATCACCGATGGAGAAGGGATCACGGAAGGGAGATATATCAAGAATTCGCCGAAAAAGCTCAGGTCGCTCGGGGGGCAGCTCTTGATTACCACAGGTCTTGCCTGCAGGAAACTCATGGCTCAGAGCGAGTGGCTGGCCTGCGTTTGGAGGGGAGGAGGGCGCACAGAGAAGCTGTAGTGACTTCCTATGGAGTTGGGTTGCAAGGCCCCGAAGAGGTGGCGGCTAGGGCGAATGACTGTATTGCCAGCCTTCGAGAGTTGTTGAATTGCGCAGAAGAGCATGAAATGAGATCATCTTCAGGTCTGCCAACCGAGGATGCTATTGCTGAAATGGAGGAGCAAATAGCGGTTCGCTTCATCGATATGCAGAACAAGCTTCAACTCTTCATTCGCGCGGGACGTGTTGCTCTCGACCGGCCGATGCCGCAGGCTTGATGTCTTCTTGCCCTGGGTGTTGTCGGGGATCTTGGTGACCTGCGTTTTCACTGCTCAAGGGCGGTGAGATCGTGCGCCTGGTGGTCGTCGTTGATCGTCCTTGGCCGACGGTGAGCGACCTCGGACGGCCCAGGGACGGCCCGGCTATGGGTCACATGAACGGCATCAGCCGGCGGATGTGGCCCGCCATTGTGGGGTGATGCACCCCTCTTCCATGTGCCACCACTCCTTGGCAACGCCGTGGTTGAGGAGCCGTTGCACCTTGGCAAGATCGGCGGTGGGTGGGACGTCCAGGGCAACCATGCTGAAACGCTCTATGCCCTCGCCGCGGACTCCGAGTTCGTGAAACGCGTTGATCACACTTTGCCCTGCGGCTCCCGAACCGCTGTCCCGCAACACGATGAGGCGGATGGTGCAGTTCTCGGAACGCCGAACCACCTCACCGGCCCATCGCATACCCTCCTCGTCAGGGTCGGTGGCCACGATGTCTCCGCAGGCGATGCCTCGGACGAACCAGGGGATGTTGTCGAGCCGTGCGGTGCCGTGACCTTGGTCGACCGCCCACAGGCTCTCCACCGATGCCGGGGGCCAGTCGTCTTCGATCTCAAGCCGGAAGTGCACCTTCACGTAAGGGCCCTCGGGGTTCGTCATGGTTCCCAGGATGCAGAACCCTGATGCGCCGGCCGCAGGTGGGTGACGGATGACGTCTGCTCAAAGCTGGATACGGGTTGGTTCTTGCCCCGGCCGACGACAGTCAGCCACGACGGCGAGGCGGCCGACCGATCACGGGCGCGTATGCCTCGCTGCGCCCCCACCGGCCTCAGCCAAGTTGCCGGTGTCGTCGACCCGAGCAAGTCACGACGGTAAACCCACACGGCGATGCCTGAATCCCCATCAGCTTGGGAAGATGAGGTGATCTCCGTTCGGTTTCCCGGCAGGTCTGGCGAGGAACCTGTCATCGTGAGCCGGCTCGCCGAGTCAGTGCCCGGCGTTCCCTGCACGGTCTGGCACGTTCTCACCACGACGGATTTCCAACTGCACTCGTCCAGACAGGCGCTACCGTGATATATCGGTCGTCTGGGGACTTGATGGTCCGTCAAGGAAGGGACAGATGTGAGCGACGATCTTTCATCCAAATCCGACGAGGGTATTGACCCTAATTCGGCAGATCCCAACGAAGTGCGTAGTTTTGGAAGTCTCCAGCACTATGCGGCTTATGGACTATTCGGCTCACCCCTGCGAGAGTTTTCACTCGATGTTCGCGAACCAACGATGCTTACAGGAGCGAACGGCACCGGTAAATCCACGGTGCTACGCACCATCGATTGGATCAGTCACGGCGACTGGATTTCCTTGCTAGGAATTCCATTCGATCGCATCGTTTTGGAATTCGAGAGAGCCCGTCTCGAAGTGATCAATAGGTCCGGCAGCGTTCTGAGCGTCGTATTGAATCGTCCTCGACTTACACCTAAGAATTGGAGATACTCACGACATCCGAGGCATCTATTCCCTGACGATGTTGAATGGAATTCCCTAAGCGAGTCGGCCCGGCAGTTCTATCTTGATAGGATTCTCGCTAGAGAGTGGGCCGATATGGAATCCGATGAGCGGGCCCGGATTCTACGCATGGCCTCGCGTCATCAGAAAGACTCGACGCCGCCCACCTGGGTCAATCAAATTCCTCAATCCTTCCCTGCTCTGCTTGTTTCGGATCAGCGACTTGCCCCTGAGCGCAGGAAGCGCCCGAATAAACGAGGGACAGGCGACACCGTTGACACGGTGACTGCCATTGAGGCCGCCGTGATTCATATCAATGAGGAAGTCACACGGTTCAAGTCGCAGTACGGAACCGCTTCTCAAAACCTTGATCGCGACTTCCCTAGGCGAGTATTTGCTGCAATAAGCTCGCAACGAACATTTAGGGCGGCCGATAATATCGCAAGCGAATTCGAGGAAGTGCAGAGCTTGCGTGCGTCATTGGCGGCAACAGGGCTAATCGATGCGGCAGAGATTGAAGAATCCATCAATGACCTGCCTCTTGAGAATCCTGACTCTCGTGCGCTTATTTCCACGTACCTGTCCGACACTAAGGAAAAGCTAGCCACATTTACGCCGCTCGTTCGACGTTTGGAGCCCTTTATGGACTTCTTGCGTCGGCACTATAAAGGTAAGGCTGTCCGCATCGATGAGGATAAAGGTTTCCGGATCGTCTCAGAGGTGACAGGTGAATATATCAGTCCTGCACATCTGTCGAGCGGCGAACAGCAGATGTTTGTGCTGGCTCACAAGCTACTGTTCGGGGCAATCCCGGGAACACTGGTTATGATCGATGAGCCCGAGCTGTCTTTGCATGTTCTCTGGCAATCCACTTTTGTGGATGATCTCGCAGAAATTTCTAAAGTTTCTGGCACTTATTTCCTCCTCGCTACACATTCGCCCACCTTGATCGCAGGACGCACGGATCTGCGGCGCTCACTGGACGGGTGACTACGTGCCTGAATACACCAACGCATATGATCTGCTCATGGACGCTGAATTGCGTGCCGATGGCCTCGGGTCATCTCGGGCGATTCTTGTAGTTGAGGGGCCGGACGACAAAAGGGTATTCGCACGTCACGTCTTGGACCCCGCTCAAATTCTGCCAGCTGGCGGCCGGAAGCTACTGCTGAGTGCACACGAAAAAGCGAATGTACATCAGAGGGCAAAGATCGTATTTGTGACCGATTGTGATTATGAGGTGCGCAGGGGAGCGCTTCACGGCTCACCAGACCTCATCATTACTACCCTTACTGATATGGAGAGTGACCTTATTGCATTGGGGCTCGTCGAGCCTCTGGTGCTGGAATTGGTACCGCAAGCCCTTGAGTCTCAAGCCGTATGTCACTCAATCTGCGTCAGCGTCCTAGCTAAAGCAAAAAAGATTTCAATTCCTCTAGGGAGATTGCGCATGGCGGCTCAGCCGCTCGGCATACCTCTCGATCTAGATGATGTAAAGATTTCGCGATATTGGAATTCCAAGACTGCCTCCATGAACTTCGCCAGACTCGTAGACGCGATGCATTCGAAGGTTTCCGATGTGGTCAGTTTCAACGATTGGCGAGCCTTAGTCGCAGAGTCGCCCGATGATATGGGTATGTGTCACGGGAAGGACTTGCTCAGATCGGTAGCTTATGTGCTGAAATCGGAGTACCGCGTTGCTGATATGACGAGTGATCTTCTTGCCAGGCTGATGCGAGCCCATTTGACTGGCGACTACCTTGAAAAATGGGATGTCATTCGCCGCATAAAGACGTGGCAGCAAGCTAGTCAGCGATACGTCCTGCTGGCCTAGCCTCGGAGCCGACCGCCACAGCTATGACGTACCCCTTCTCTGGCGTCAGGTGGCTGATGCTGTGAGCGCGGCGCGGGCGCCGGCCGGGCTGGAGCGGGGCGGAGACAGGAGTGCTGGCCCGGCCGGGGGCCGGGTCGCGCGCGGGGAGCGGAGCGAGCCGCACTTGATGACGTGGAGAAAGTCTGAACCAACTCAGGCTCTGTTAGAGCCTGAAGGACAGTTCCAAATCGTCGCCTGGGAGCTGGAACTCCTCCAAGGCCAACGGCCTATCTCCCTCGGCGAGCGTCACGCGGATGACGTGTAGAAGCGGTACACCTTCGGGCAGACGGAGGGCCTGGGCCTGGTCCGGCAGAGGCATGCGAGTGCGGATGTACTCCGTGAAGTGGAGTTCGTGGCCCAACGCGGCAAGCGAGACGTAGAGCTCCGGCGCCGGCGGCGGTGCCTCCTCCTCGTACTTTGTGTCGACCAGGACAGAGAACGGCACGTACGTGCGGTGGAGTTGGCGGAGGCGGCCGTGGTCGGCTGTCTGCAAGGCGTCGTAGGTGAACATCGGCTCGCCGGGCGGGATGCGGAGGAGATCCGCCAATGCCAAGGGGGCGTCCGTGCGAGTGGCTACCGGTGGCTCGGCGTTCGTCCACTGGATGCCGTCGGCCTCCATGTACCGGCCGTCGGGGGCCAGGCGCACGCCGCGTGGGCGCGTGAGGCTTGGGCGGCTCTGGGGTGAGCGGGCGAATGTGCCTCGGCCCATGATCACCTCGACCAGGCCGGATGCCCGTAGCTCCGTGAGGCCCTGACGGACTGTGGGACGCGTCACGCCGAACTGCTTTGCCAACGCCTCCTCAGAGGGGAGCGGCTGGCCGGCGGGGAAGGTGCCGTTCAGAATGCCTTCGCGCAGGTAGTCGGCGATCTGCCGATACTTCGGCTGCGTGTTCTTCGGCGGCATGCGGGCCCTCCGTGGCCGTGATCGTCTCTCGGCTGTGCGTCTGCGTGGACAGTTCGTCCACGTGCGTAGACAGCCTCTCTCATCACAAGACGGTTGACAACCCGTACTACGGGTCGCACTCTGGACTCCGGTCACCCGTACTACGGGTGGTCTAGCAACCCGAAGGATCAGCCTTCGGGTGCCAGAGA
This sequence comes from Streptomyces sp. NBC_00986, assembly GCF_045162565.1. Lineage (NCBI taxonomy): Bacteria > Bacillati > Actinomycetota > Actinomycetes > Kitasatosporales > Streptomycetaceae > Streptomyces > Streptomyces sp. NBC_00986. The sequence goes on along the minus strand of NZ_CP108733.1, from coordinate 4,294,678 downwards.
TTAGGAGTTCAGATCAGTGGCAAGCCTTCCGATCGACACCGCGAAGTTCACGGGGATCATCTGTGCCGTACCCCCGGCTCCGCGGGTTGCGAATCGTGAGACCGGTCAGCTTCGTGTTGACCGTGACACCGGCAAGACCGTGTACCAGGTCGGTCTTTGCCTGATGGCCGGGTCATCGGCGGACGTGGTGAACGTGAGTGTCGCCGGTGAGCCGGCCGGTGTGCAGCTCGGTATGCCGGTGGCCGTACGGGACTTGGTCGCCACGCCGTGGGAGAACGACGGGCGCCATGGGGTCGCATTCCGTGCGGCGGAGATCCGGCCCCTGAGCGCTCCGGCGGGGAAGGGGGCCGGGCAGTGATGACCCTGACCTCCTCCACCTCCTCGGCCGGGACGGTCTGGCCGAGTTGGGTTCTGGTGGTGGCCGCAGTGCTGGTGTCGGGTCTGCTTCTCGCAGGCCCGGCCCTGCGCCGCCGCTCCCCCGTGGCCTGGTGGCTGTTACTTGGCTTCCCGGTCATGGTCGTCCAAGTGGTGCGCACCTGGCGGCCGTTGATGGCTGGGTGCGGACTCGCCGTGAGTCGTCGGCCGGCGCTGACTGTGGTGGCCGGGCTTGTTGGCAACGGGGCACCTCCTCCTCAGCCGCGTGTCCCGCGGCACGGGCTCATACGTCCGACCGGTGGCGGATTCTGGCTGCTGGTGCGGCTGTTGCCTGGACAGGTGCCCGAGGACTTCGTCAAGGCGGGGCCCGCCATGGCGGAGGACTGGCAGGTCCATGGGGTGCGGGTCACCTCCTGGAGGCCGGGAGTCGTACGGATCGCCGCCTCGGTGGCCGATCCGCTGACCGCTCCTCGGCTGCCGAAACAGCGCGGGCCCGCGCAGTTGCTCCGAGTCGTCGTGGGCGTGCTGGAAACCGGTGCCGGTTGGGTCATCGACCTGCGGCGTGTGCCGCACTGGCTGATCGTCGGTGCCACGCGGTCCGGCAAGTCGACGTTGATCAACGCACTCGTAGCGGGCCTGGCTCCGCAACCGGTCGCTCTGGTCGGCATCGACTGCAAGGGCGGCATGGAACTGTCGCTCTACGAGCCCCGGTTGTCCGCGCTGGCGACCAACCGCGAGCAGGCGGTTCGACTCCTGGCGGCGCTCGTCGATCTGACGCTCGACCGCATGACCGTCTGTCGGTCGGCGCGCGTACGGAACATCTGGGGTCTGTCGGAGGAGGAACGACCGGTCCCCGTCGTCGTGATCGTCGACGAGATCGCGGAACTGTTCCTCGTCGCGAGCCGCAATGAGAAGGACGAAGCACACGCGGCCGGTACGGCGTTGATCCGACTCGCTCAACTCGGCGCGGCACTCGGGGTGTTCCTCGTCGTGGCCGGCCAACGGGTGGGCTCCGACTTGGGGCCGGGCGTCACGGCACTGCGTGCCCAACTCGGCGGACGCGTGTGCCACCGGGTGGCCGATCCCGGTACAGCGGAAATGGCGCTCGGAGATCTCAACCCCGACGCGCTCAAGGCCGCACAGGCCATCACTCCGGAACAGGCGGGTACGGCCGTGCTGGCCTCCGGCGACGGCTGGGAACGAGCCCGCTCGCACCTGGTCACCGAGACGGACGCGGAAGTCATCGCGGCCGAGTACGCGCACCTCGCCCCGGTCCTTCCCGAACTGCTCACCGCGGCCAAGTGAGAGGGGACTGCCGTGCTGGTGTCTATGTCGGCCGTACTGCTGCTCGGCCTGTTCATCTGGTTCCTGCTGCGCATCCGCTACCTGCGCTGGGCGGACACCCTGCTCTGCGGGACCTTCGGCTTCCTGGTGGCAAAGACCGTGGCCGCGCCGGTGGTTCAGGCGGTCCTCGTCGCGGTCAGCGGCTTCCTCGGCCAACTCCGCTTCTGAAGCGACCTCACCCGATGTCCGAACAACAGAGAGGTGGGCGAGCCATGTCCACGTACGAAATCCGCTCTGGCGACCGGGCTGCGTTCATCGCTGGCCTGCGCGAACTGGCGGACTTCCTCACCGCGAACCCCAGTGTCCTCGTACCGCGCAGCGCGTCGTTCGGCGTCTTCGTCGACGCGGCCGACTCCACCGCTCGTAGGGAGGGCGCGGAACACGTTGCCGCTCCGCTCGGCGTCCCGGTGGAGGACCTAGGCCAGGGCTACTACGACGCACGCCGCACCTTCGGATCGATCGCGTACAGCGTCGTCGCGATCCCGCCCAAGGAACAGCAGTGATCGCCCGTTTGACGGGCTCCCGACGGGGCGCGAAGTCGCCAAACCCGACCCCGTCAGGAACCCACTCCATCCGCCACATGAGCAGTGAAAGGAGTACTCACACTTTGTCCACCGCGCATCGATCGCGCAAATCCCCTCTGCCCGAGTGCGAATTGAGGGTCGTTGACTCCGAGGTGTCGACCTGCGACGGACGGGAACAGATCGTCCTCGTCGGGCTCGACGGCTTCGAACGGCATCTGTGCCCGGCACACGCCGCCGCACTCTGGCTCACAGACCCGACACTCCGATTCAGCGCCAAGACCCGTACGGAAGCAATCGCTGCCGTGATGTGGCAGGCATTCGGAGGCGGTGGTCGGCAATGACCGCGTCCATACCGACGAACGTTGTTGCTCTGCTCACCAGGGCAGCAGAGCCGGAGTTCGCAGCCTGGCGGCGCAACATCGTCAGCCTCGCCGGCTGCACCAACCCGATCCACCTGGTCGGCGGGGCAACCGTCGTCGACACGACTACGGGGGAGGCCCTGTTCTCGTACGCGTCGGACGTCTACGGCGGTCGGCTTCTGACCGCATGCGGCAACCGGCGTGCGTCAGTCTGCCCGTCCTGCTCCCGCCTCTACCGAGCCGACACCTATCAACTGATCCGGGCTGGACTGGTCGGTGGCAAGAACGTCACGGAGTCGGTGAGCGGGCACCCTCGGGTGTTCGCCACCCTCACCGCTCCCGGCTTCGGCCCGGTTCACACCCGTCGTGAACGTGCGGGGCGTGTACGGGCATGCCGTCCCCGGAAGGTGGGGGAGTGCTGCCCGCATGGCTCGCCCATCGGATGCCATGAGCGACACGCAGAGGGTGAGCCCCGTCTCGGTGAGCCTCTGTGCCCGCGCTGCTACGACTACGCCGGGGCTGTCCTATGGCAGGCGTACGCCGGGCAGTTGTGGCACCGGTTCGCGCTGGAGTTGCGTCGCGAGATCGCACGGCGGGCTGGGCTGTCCCGTACCGAACTCGGGGACGTGGCCCGGTTGTCGTACGCGAAGGTGGCTGAGTATCAGCGGCGGGGGTTGGTCCACTTCCATGCCGTGGTCCGCCTCGACGGACCGGACGGACCAGTCTCGGCTCCGCCCGGTTGGGCGACAACAGCTCTGCTGATGGACGCGATACAGGCGGTCGTCGGCCGCGTGCGGCTCGTCGCTCCTGGCGCGGATGTCGTGGGCGCTCGTGCGCTGCGCTTCGGCGAACAGGTCGACGTGCGGCCTATCGCGGCGTTCGGAGCGGGGGAGCGGCTGACCCCCGCGGCTGTTGCGGGCTACATCGCGAAGTACGCCACGAAGGGTGCCGAGTCCGCCGGCGCGGTCGACGGGCGGATTCACCAGGCGCGGGAACTGGTCATGTTGCCGGTACGGGCTCACGTCCTCCGCATGATCAGTACGTGTTGGTGGCTGGGCGGTCTGCCTCCCTTCGAGCCTCTGGGGCTCCGGCGTTGGGCCCACATGCTCGGCTACGGCGGCCACTTCTCCACCAAGTCACGGCGTTACTCGACCACTCTTACCGCACTCCGTGAGGCGCGTGCAGAACATCGTGCGGAGGAGCAGCGGACCGCCCTCGGCATCGGCGGGCGGACAACCGTCACCATCGGCCAGTGGCGCTATGCAGGGCGCGGCTACTCGCCGGAGGCGGCACTCCTGGCGGCCTCCGTACGGGAGGTCGGTGGTCCTCATGGCGCGTGAGAAGACGGCCGAACTACTCACCGTGCTGCAGGTGCTCGAAGAGCTGGGCGGGATCTCCCGGCGCACCTTCTATCGCTGGCGGGAACTGCGCCTCGCGCCGGCCTGCATCCGCTTACCCAACGGGGAGTTGAGGGTTCGCCGCGACGTGCTCAACGACTGTTTGGCGGAGCGCGCAGAGGGGGCCGCGTCGTGAAGTCGTACAAGGTCTCCGTGTGGAAGCTCTCGGTCAACAAGACGACCAAGAAGCCAACTCATGTCGTCCGATGGGTCGTTGACGGGGAAGTGTTCAGCGAGTCGTACAAGACATCGGCACTGGCCGACCGCTTCAGGGCCAAGCTGCTGCGAGCCGTCGACAAGGGCGAGCCCTTCGACACGGTGTCGGGGCTGCCCGACTCACTGCGTGGTGGCAAGGCGGCGCTGACGTACCTGGAGCTGGTGCTCAAGTACATCGATGCGCGCTGGGCTGAGGCGTCCGCGAAGCAGCGTGGCAGCATGACCGACGCATTGGCGACGGTCGTCCCTGTACTGGTCAAGCCGGTTCGGGGACGGCCAACTCCGCAGATAGTGCGGCGTGCGCTGCGCTCGTACCTCCTTCCTGTGTCACGGAGGAAGCAGGATCGGCCGGAGGAGATTGCTTCGGCGGTGCGCTGGATCGAGCGGGCTTCTTTGCCCGTAGCGGAGTTGCTGGAGATCGCTCGCGTGCATGAGCTGATCGACGGTCTCGGACGCAAGCTGGACGGCAAGCCCGCGGCCACGCAGACGTATCGGCGGCGGCGAGCGGTTGTGTTCAACTCGCTTGAGTACGCAGTCGAGTTGGAGCTTCTACAGTCCAACCCGCTGAGCCGAGTACGCCGCAAGCGTGGCAAGCGGGCGGTGCAAGAGGTCGACCGCCGAGTCGTGGTCAATCCGCGGCAGGCGCGGGAGTTGCTGGCTGCGGTGACATACGTCGGCGGCTACGAGAGGGCGAGTGGTCGGCGGCTGCGCGCGTTCTTCGGGTGCCTGTACTACGCCGCTATGCGCCCCGGGGAAGCGCTCGGCCTGCGTCGGTCGGATTGCGTGCTCCCGGCGTCGGGCTGGGGGCGTATTGAGCTGGCCGAGACGCGTCCGACGGCAGGCAAGGCGTGGACGGACTCCGGGGAGGCGCACGACCGACGGGGCCTGAAGCAGCGTGCGGAGGGTGAGGTGCGCATCGTGCCCATCCCACCTCCGCTGGTGCGTTTGCTCCGTGAGCATCTGAAGGGGTTCGGCACTGCCAAGGACGGCCGGCTCTTTGCCAGTGAGCGGGGCAACGTCGTGGCGGCCTCGTCGTACTCGCGCGTGTGGAAGCAGACGCGAGAGCTGGCGTTCCTGCCCGAACAGGTCTCCTCGGTGCTCGCCTTCCGGCCGTACGACCTGCGACACGCAGGCGTGTCCCAATGGCTCAACTCCGGTGTGCCCGCACCGGAAGTGGCGGCGCGCGCAGGCCACTCGGTTGACGTCCTGCTGAAGATCTACGCCAAGTGCATCGACGGCCAGGAGCGGGAGATGAACGACCGGATCCTGAAGGGTCTGGGAGAGGAGGGCGACACCTCCGAAAAGTGAAACGGTCCGCAGGACCGATCGATGCGAAGCCCCGGTGTGGCTGAGTGCTTCAGTAGGCGAGCTCGTGCTTGAGTCGGCGAAAGCGAGCGCCACGGTTGGCGGACGGGGCAGCCGTGGCGCCGTTAGCTGAGGCCTGGCGACATCGCGTCGTTGGACGATGGCGACCCGGTCCACCCTGGCGTGAAGCGCCGGCTCGGTTCATCCCAAGTGGGCATGATGGTCGGATGCCGCGCACCGATACTCCACCGCCGCCGACGCAGCCGAACCTCTGCCCCTTGTGCGCGACGCGCAGGCTGGGCGGGCCCGTTCCGGACCCGATCGGACGGTACTCACTGGCCTACGGCTCGCAGTACCGCTGCTCAGCGTGCGATGCATGGCTGTGCGTGACTTGCGGCGGCAAGCCCGTGCCAGATTCAGGTGTCCGCTGCGGTGTGTGCTCCACTCCGCAGGAGTCGCAGAAGCCGCAGGTATCTCCTCCCCACGCCATGCTCCCCAGGTCGGAGGACGAGGCGACGTGCATCCGGGTGACAAAGACCAAGGCACGCCCCTGTCAGAGCAGGCCGACGGAGTGGCCCGCGATCCCGGGAGAGCCGGCGCCTGTCCCGGCCTGTTGGGTCCACCTCAGCGAAGAGGAGCGCCAGAACTGCACCAGAGCGCGGGACCTAAGGCGCGCGGAACGGGCAAGGATCTGGGCAGAGGGAGAGCCGGAACGCCAACGCCGCGCAACCGAAGCTGAGGCCGAACGGCGCGTGCGGCTGGCGGCGTGCCCATGCAAGGAGCGGCTGCCTGAAAAGGCGGGAATGCGCTCCGGGCGCTACCCCGCCCCAAACCGCTGCACAGGGTGCGACTCCTGGCTGTGCGCGTCGTGCGACCGGGTACGTGTGGTGACCGAGGGCGCTCAGTGTGAAACCTGCCGCCCGCACGTCACCGAACCCGGGTGCAACGGCGATCACACGGAGGAGGGCGACCCTTACTACCGGATCACAGTGGGTGGCCTGGAGTGCTTCGATGAGGCGATGTGCCTGTTGATCCGCGCGGGGGCGCAGAACGGGGGCGCTCCCCGCGTATTCGTGGTTCGCCTCCCGATCTGCGACAGCCAGGCGGAAGCCCTGGAGGCACTGGAAACGTTCGACTCTGGATCGGACGCGGGGAGTATTGAGGTGGAGTTGGTCCCCGAAGGTACGAAGGCGACGGTAGCCCCAGGCCTGCCGGAACCGGACCTGTCTGGTTTGGGCGACATCGAAAGCTGGTGGCTCGCCAACGGATACCCGGCTGGCGATAAGAGACACCGGCTGCGGTGAGCCGGTTAGAGCCGACTGCAACGGTCAGCCTCACCAACTGAATTGCTCAGTCGCCCCGGAGAGATCCGGGGCTTTCGTCATGCCCGAACCACTACGCTGAGGGAGCTGAAAGTGGCGCGTGACCTGCGGCGAAGGCGCTCAAGATCAACACGCTATTACAACGTGATCACCGGCAAACGGCTGCTTTCGGCGGCACTCGCCTGCACAAACGCTAAGACCCCGTCTTCAGCTAAAGCGCTGATGGCGGGGTCTTTAGGCACCTCATAACAGGTGCCCCCGGCAGGATTCGAACCTGCGCACACGGCTCCGGAGGCCGTTGCTCTATCCCCTGAGCTACGGGGGCGTGTCCGTCGCGGTGATCGCGGCGACGGGTAGAACCCTACCAGCTCCTAACCGGTGTCCATGAACAGGTTTCTCGGTGATCAGGGGGGTGGTCAGGAAGGTGGGCGGGGAGGTGGTCGGAGAGGTGTGCCGGGTCGCTCGCAGGGGGTGGAAGTGGGGAAAACCCGGACGCGGTGGCCGGGACGGACCTACTCTCGAGTTGTGCCAGGCGCGTCGGGTCGGGTGCTTGTTGTGGACGACAACAAGGTCATCCGGCAGTTGATCAGGGTCAATCTCGAGCTGGAGGGTCTCGAGGTCGTGACCGCGGCCGATGGTGCCGAGTGTCTGGATGTCATTCACCAGGTTCAGCCTGATGTGGTCACCCTCGATGTCGTCATGCCCCGGCTGGACGGGCTGCGTACCGCCGCTCGGCTGCGTAGCGATCCCCGGACCCGTGATCTGCCCCTCGCCATCGTCAGCGCCTGTACCCAGTACGAGGTCGACAGCGGGCTCGACGTCGGCGTCGACGCGTTTCTCGCCAAGCCTTTCGAACCTGCCGAACTCATCGCTCTCGTAAGGCAGTTGATCGAGCGGGGGCGGCTGCGTGAGCCGCGTGATCCCGCCGATGGCCTCTCCATCGGCGGTGCCTTCGGTGCGGGCGCCGGCAGCGGTGAGGGTGAGCGGGCTGGGCGGGGCGGGCGTAGCGGCGGCTGAGGCTTCCCTCCTTGGTAGCTCGGGTAGCTCGGGTAGCTCGGGTAGCTCCGGTTGCTCGGGTAGCTCCGGCAGCTTCATCTCCGCTCCCCATATACACGGCCCCTGCTCCCCGTACCCCCCTCGATTCGCTCCCCTTCCTCACACGCAGACCCACCGCCGTATACAGACCCCCCGTCCACATCCCGGACCCCCGGCCAAACCGGCTGGCCTACCCACCCCCCTCCTCCCATACGCTTGTCCCGTGACCCCCGTCGAGCTCTCCCGTACCGTGCTGCGCGCGGTGCGTCGTGCTGTCGAGGACGGGGAGCTGCGGGTCGTCGTACCGGAGAAGGCATCCGTGACCGTGCCGGGGGCCGGTGGGTGGGGGGACTACGCCACCAACATCGCCCTCCAGCTCGCCCGGCCCGCGGGGGAGACCCCCCGCCGCGTCGCCGAACTGCTGCGGCCGCATCTCGTCGGTGCCCATGGCGTCAGCGGTGTCGAGATCACCGGGCCCGGGTTTCTCAACATCAGCCTCGGGAGTACGGCCTCCACCGCCCTCGTCGAGGAGATCCTGCGGCGCGGACCGCGGTACGGGTTCGTCGACCAGGCCGCCACCACCAGTCATGGCGATCTCCCCCCGGGCCAAGCCGCCACCACCGCCCGCCTTGTCCGACTCCACGCCCCCGACGAACCCCGCGCCCTCGTCGTCATGGACGTCGTCGCCCGCCTCCTGCGCTCGCAGGGCACCCCCGTCCGCACCCGCTGCGACAGCCGCCCCGAGCCCGCATGGCCGGCCCTTCTCGGTGCCGAGATCGAGGCCGACGCGTACGGTCCCCCGGAAGCACCAGCTCTGCGCGATGCCGATGCCGACGCCGATGTCGACGCCGACGTGCACGTCAACGTACGGCCCGTCCCGGCCCCCGCCCCCGCCGACCTCCTCACCCTCGGCCGCGACGCCGCCCGCTGGGCCCTCCTCCATCCCGCCGCCCACGACCGGCCCCGCCTCACCGCCGAGCACCTCGTGCAGCGGGAGAGCAACCCTCTCTTCCGGGTCCGTTACGCCTACGCCCGCACCCGGGCCGTCAGCCGCAACGCCGCCGACCTCGGTTTCACCGCCACACCCGGCGACGTACAACAAGACGCTCAACACGACGTACAAGAGGGCACCACCCCCCTCACCTCAGAGGCTCCCCTCCTCACCCACCTCGCCGACCACCCCCGCCTCCTCGCCCGCGCAGCAGCCCACCGTGCCCCCGACCTGCTCGCCCGTCACCTGGTCGCCGTAGCCGATGCGGCTCTCCCTCTCCTCCCCGCCGCGCTTCCGCTCGGGGACGAGAAACCCTCGGCCGCCCACCGTGCCCGGCTCGCGCTCGCCGAAGCCGCCGGGGCGGTGCTCGCCGGTGGCCTGTCCCTGCTCGGCATCGACGCCCCCGAACACCTCTGAGCGCCACGACCGACAAGACACTGCACGATCCGAGCGCCAGGAAGAGACAGAAGAGACAAGTCATGAGCCGTTCCGCACATCCCGCCGGTCCCCGTCACGCCGACGTCCTGCCCGAGGGGCACTACTCCGCCCCGGCCGCCGACCTCAACGCACTCGACCCCAAGGTGTGGGCGCAGACCGTCGGTCGTGACGCGGACGGTGTCGTCACCGTCGGCGGTATCGACGTGAAGACGCTCGCCGAGCAGCACGGCACCCCGGCCTACGTTCTCGACGAGGCCGATTTCCGGGAGCGGGCCCGGGCCTGGCGCACCGCGTTCGGGCCGGACGCCGACGTCTTCTACGCCGGCAAGGCGTTCCTCTCCCGTGCCGTCGTGCGGTGGCTGCACGACGAAGGGCTCAATCTTGATGTGTGTTCCGGTGGTGAGCTCGCCACCGCCCTCTCCGCCGGGATGCCTGCCGACCGCATCGCCTTCCACGGCAACAACAAGTCCGTCGGCGAGATCACGCGGGCCGTCGAGGCCGGCGTAGGCCGCATCGTTCTCGACTCCTTCCAGGAGATCGTGCGGGTCGCTCATATCGCCCAGTCCCTCGGCAGGCGGCAACGCGTGCAGATCCGGATCACCGTGGGCGTGGAGGCGCACACCCACGAGTTCATCGCCACCGCGCACGAGGACCAGAAGTTCGGGATTCCGCTGGCCGGCGGGCAGGCCGCCGAGGCCGTGCGCCGCGCCCTGCAGCTCGACGGGCTCGAACTCATCGGGATCCACAGCCACATCGGGTCGCAGATCTTCGACATGTCCGGGTTCGAGGTCGCCGCCCATCGGGTTGTCGGGCTGCTCAAGGCCGTCCGCGACGAGCACGGTGTCGAGCTTCCCGAGATCGACCTCGGCGGCGGGCTCGGGATCGCGTACACCAGCGACGACGACCCCCGCGAGCCGCACGAGATCGCCAAGGCGCTCACCGAGATCGTCACCCGCGAGTGCGAGTCCGCCAAGCTGCGGACTCCTCGTATCTCCGTCGAGCCGGGGCGCGCCGTCGTCGGGCCGACCGCCTTCACGCTCTACGAAGTCGGCACCATCAAGCCCCTCGACGGGCTGCGCACGTACGTCTCCGTCGACGGCGGCATGTCCGACAACATCCGGACGGCGCTCTACGACGCGGAGTACAGCGTCGCTCTCGTGTCCCGCCGCTCCGACGCCGAGCCCATGCTCACTCGCGTCGTCGGCAAGCACTGCGAGAGCGGGGACATCGTGGTCAAGGACGCGTTCCTGCCGGGGGACCTGGCACCGGGTGACCTGATCGCCGTACCGGCGACGGGCGCGTACTGCCGTTCCATGGCGAGCAATTACAACCATGTGCTCCGGCCGCCGGTCGTCGCCGTGAAGGATGGGGAGTCGCGGGTCATCGTCCGTCGGGAGACGGAGGACGACCTCTTGCGTCTCGACGTCGGCTGAATAAGAGGGAGCAAGAGAAGCGAGAAAGGGGTGGAAGATCTACGGTCTTCCACCCCTGTGGAAATGAAATCGATGTCTCACGATCCGGACCATGGATAGAAACTCCCGTCCGGTGAGTGAGACTGGTCCAACCGATGACGGTATGAGGAAACGAGGTCGGATGATGCGTACGCGTCCGCTGAAGGTGGCGCTGCTGGGCTGCGGAGTGGTCGGCTCAGAGGTGGCGCGCATCATGACGACGCACGCCGACGACCTCGCCGCCCGCATCGGCGCACCCGTCGAGCTCGCGGGCGTCGCCGTACGGCGGCCCTCCAAGGTCCGCGAAGGCATCGACCCCGCCCTCGTCACCACCGACGCCACCGCCCTCGTCAAGCGCGGGGACATTGATGTCGTCGTCGAGGTCATCGGCGGTATCGAGCCCGCCCGTTCCCTCATCACCGCCGCCTTCGAGCACGGCGCGTCCGTCGTCTCCGCCAACAAGGCGCTGCTCGCCCAGGACGGCGCCGCGCTGCACGCCGCCGCCGAGCAGCAGGGCAAGGACCTGTACTACGAGGCCGCCGTCGCGGGTGCGATTCCGCTGATCCGGCCGCTGCGCGAGTCCCTCGCCGGTGACAAGGTCAACCGGGTGCTCGGGATCGTCAACGGGACCACCAACTTCATCCTCGACAAGATGGACAGCACGGGCGCGGGTTATCAGGAGGCCCTCGACGAGGCCACCGCCCTCGGGTACGCCGAAGCCGATCCCACCGCCGATGTCGAGGGTTTCGACGCCGCAGCCAAGGCCGCCATCCTCGCCGGAATCGCCTTCCACACGCGCGTGCGTCTCGACGACGTCTACCGCGAGGGCATGACCGAGGTCACCGCCTCCGACTTCGCCTCCGCGAAGAACATGGGCTGCACCATCAAGCTGCTGGCCATTTGTGAGCGCGCCGAGGACGGTGGCAGCGTCACCGCGCGCGTGCATCCCGCGATGATCCCGCTCAGCCACCCGCTCGCCTCCGTACGCGGCGCCTACAACGCCGTGTTCGTCGAGTCCGACGCCTCCGGCCAGCTGATGTTCTACGGCCCCGGCGCGGGCGGCGCCCCCACCGCCTCCGCTGTTCTCGGTGACCTCGTCGCCGTGTGCCGCAACCGGCTCAACGGGACCACAGGGCCCGGCGAGTCGGCGTACGCCGGACTGCCCGTGTCGGGCATGGGCGAGGTCGTCACGCGGTACCACATCAGCCTCGACGTCGCCGACAAACCAGGTGTTCTCGCACAGGTCGCCACCGTGTTCGCCGAGCACGGTGTCTCGATCGATACGGTTCGGCAGCAGGGGAAGGACGGCGAGGCATCCCTCGTCGTCGTCACGCACCGCGCGTCCGACGCCGCCCTGGGCGGGACCGTCGAGGCGTTGCGCAAGCTCGACACCGTGCGGGGTGTCGCCAGCATCATGCGGGTTGAAGGAGAGTAACCAGCAATGACCCACCAGTGGCGCGGAATCATCGAGGAGTACCGGGACCGGCTCCCGGTGTCCGACAGCACGCCGGTCGTCTCCCTCCGCGAGGGCGGCACGCCCCTCGTGCCCGCGCAGGTGCTCTCCGAGCGCACCGGCTGCGAGGTCCACCTCAAGGTGGAGGGTGCCAACCCCACCGGGTCCTTCAAGGACCGCGGTATGACCATGGCCATCACGCGGGCCAAGGAGGAGGGCGCGCAGGCCGTCATCTGCGCCTCCACCGGCAACACGTCGGCCTCCGCAGCCGCCTACGCCGTACGCGCCGGGATGGTCTGTGCCGTCCTCGTGCCGCGCGGCAAGATCGCGCTCGGCAAGATGGGCCAGGCCCTCGTGCACGGCGCGAAGATCCTCCAGGTCGACGGGAACTTCGACGACTGCCTCACCCTCGCCCGCGAGCTGAGCGACAACTACCCTGTGGCGCTGGTGAATTCGGTCAACCCGGTGCGCATCGAGGGCCAGAAGACGGCCGCCTTCGAGATCGTCGACATGCTCGGCGACGCGCCCGACATCCACGTCCTGCCGGTGGGCAACGCGGGCAACATCACCGCGTACTGGAAGGGCTACAAGGAGTACGCCGGCGACGGCATCGCCGCCAAGTCGCCCCGCATGTGGGGTTTCCAGGCCTCCGGTTCCGCGCCCATCGTGCGCGGCGAGATCGTCAAGGACCCCTCGACGATCGCCACCGCGATCCGCATCGGCAACCCCGCGTCCTGGCAGTTCGCGCTGGACGCGCGGGACGAGTCCGGCGGGTTCATCGACGAGGTGACGGACCGTGAGATCCTGCGCGCCTACCGGCTGTTGGCCGCTCAGGAGGGCGTTTTCGTCGAGCCCGCCTCCGCCGCTTCCGTCGCCGGTCTGCTGAAGGCGGCCGAGCAGGGCAAGGTCGACCCGGGCCAGACCATCGTCTGCACGGTCACCGGAAACGGCCTCAAGGACCCCGACTGGGCCGTCGCGGGAGCCCCGCAGCCCGTCACGATCCCGGTCGACGCGCCGACGGCCGCCGAACGCCTCGGTCTGGCGTAAAGCCGCCTGGCGGGTATTCGCCACGGGGGGTGCACAGGGGGCTTACGACACGCATCGTGCGCCTCCTGTGCGCCCTATGTCGCCACAGAACCTTCCTTCGATAGGCTGTACCGAACCCGCCCGCCGCATATGCCTGCGCGCATGGCTCGGCACCGCGCCGTCTCCACGGCCCGAGGGTCTTCACGTACCTATCGAATCTCATCGAATGTCTTCGACAGTCACGCAGCTCAAGGAGAGTCATCGAGCGATGGCCGGTCCAGCCTTCCGCGCCGCCGCCGTCCGGGTGCGCGTCCCCGCCACCAGCGCCAACCTCGGCCCGGGCTTCGACGCCTTCGGCCTCTCGCTGGGGCTCTACGACGACGTCGTCGTCCGTGTCGCCGACTCCGGGCTGCTCATCGACATCGCGGGCGAGGGCAGCGAGACCCTCCCGCGCGACGAGAACCACCTCCTCGTACGAGCCCTGCGCACCGCCTTCGACCTGCTCGGCGGACAGCCGCGCGGCCTCGAGATCGTGTGCGCCAACCGCATTCCGCACGGCCGCGGCCTGGGCTCCTCCTCCGCCGCCATCTGCGCCGGCATCGTCGCCGCACGCGCGGTGACCATAGGCGGGGACTCCCGGCTCGACGACACGGCCCTGCTGGAACTCGCCACCGAGATCGAGGGCCACCCCGACAACGTCGCGGCCTGTCTGCTGGGCGGCTTCACGCTCTCCTGGATGGACGGCGGCGCCGCGCGGGCGATCAGGATGGACCCCGCCGATTCCATCGTTCCGGTGGTTTTCGTGCCCGGGAAACCGGTGCTCACCGAGACCGCGCGCGGCCTGCTCCCGCGCAGCGTCCCGCACGTCGACGCCGCCGCCAACGCGGGCCGCGCCGCACTGCTCGTCGAGGCCCTCACCCGGCGCCCCGAGCTGCTGCTGCCCGCCACCGAGGACCGGCTGCACCAGGAATACCGCGCTCCGGCGATGCCCGAAAGCGCGGCGCTAGTGGACCGCTTGAGGGCGGACGGAGTTCCGGCCGTCATCTCCGGTGCGGGGCCCACTGTGTTGGCACTTGTCGACGCCGACAACGCCGACAAGGTGTCCCACCTCGCCGGTGAGGGCTGGGCCGCCAACCGGCTTGATCTCGACGCACAGGGCGCCTGCGTACTGCCGCTCGCGGCCCCCAGCGCCAATTGACTACGTACCGTCGCCGGATTTCGAGAGGGGGAATGTTTGTTGGATCCGGTAGTGTTAATCTCAAGTCTGCACCCGACCCCACCATGGCGAGGTGCTTGTTGTCCCCGTCCGGGACAGACATTCTTCCGGGAGCCTCCCAAGCCGCACTGTGTTTCGTACGACGTACGCGGGCAGTACCTCGTACGCGGACACTGAGCGGTTCGCCGGGCACGCTCCGGAAGCCGGGCAAGCTCCGGAATTGGTGCGACCAAGCCACGTGACACAGACACTCGGTGCCACTGCTTCGGGAAGCGCCGTCACCAGCAATCTCTTCCGCCGCTTAGGCGGACCACCGCCCCGGCACGGTTCACACAGCAAGAACCGAAGCCGGACAGCACAACCGGTCGCCGAGCCAGACAGGCCGACGTCCGCTCCAGGGAAGGACCCTTCGTGAGCGACACCACCGATCTGATGGGCGCGCGTGTCGAGGAGACCGCTGCCGCGCCCGCCACGGACGCCTCCGCGCCTGCCACCGGTGCCGGCTCCCGGCGGCGCCGCGGTACCGGCCTCGACGGCATGGTGCTGGCCGAGCTGCAGCAGGTCGCATCCGGCCTCGGCATCAGGGGCACCGCGCGGATGCGCAAGAGCCAGCTGATCGAGGTCATCAAGGACGCGCAGGCGGGCGGAGGTGCTCCGGCCAAGGCCGAGACCGCCACCGAGACCAAGCCGAAGCGCCGCGCCACCTCCAAGACCCGTACGGGCGACGAGGCGGTCGCCCCGGCCGAGCAGAAGGCCGAGAAGGTCGCCGCCGAGAAGGCCGTGGCCCAGCAGCAGATCGAGATCCCCGGCCAGCCCGCTGGGGGCCCCTCCCGCTCGAGCGAAGCCGAGAGTGGGGGAGACGACGCCCCTGTGGAGCGCCGTCGTCGCCGCGCGACCGCCGAGGCCGGCAGCCCGGAGACGGTCACCGCCGAGGCGAAGAGCGAGCCGAAGGCCGAGACGCCCGCCGCCGCGCAGGGCGAGGCCCGGGGCGACGCCGGTGACGACGGCCGTCAGGGCCGCCGGGACCGTCGCGACCGCGACCGCAGTGGCCGTCAGGACCGCCAGGACCGTGACCGCGGCGACCGCCGCAAGGACAACGAGCAGCAGGGCGGCGGCCAGCAGCAGAGCGGCGGCCGTCAGGACCGCCAGCAGGACCGCCAGCAGGGCGGTCAGCAGCAGGACCGTCAGCAGCAGAGCAGTGGCCGCCAGGACCGTCAGGACCGGCAGCAGCGCGACAACGGCCCGCAGGACGACGACGACTTCGAGGGCGGCCGTCGCGGCCGTCGCGGCCGGTACCGGGACCGCCGTGGCCGTCGCGGACGCGACGAGTTCGGTGGCGGCGCCGCGGGCGAGCCGCAGGTCGCCGACGACGATGTGCTGATCCCCGTCGCGGGCATCCTCGACATCCTCGACAACTACGCGTTCATCCGTACGTCCGGCTACCTGCCGGGCCCGAACGACGTGTACGTGTCCCTCGCCCAGGTCCGCAAGAACGGCCTGCGCAAGGGCGACCACGTCACCGGCGCGGTCCGCCAGCCCAAGGACGGCGAGCGCCGCGAGAAGTTCAACGCGCTGGTCCGCCTCGACTCGGCGAACGGCATGGGTGCCGAATCCGGGCGCGGACGGCCGGAGTTCAACAAGCTGACGCCGCTGTACCCGCAGGACCGGCTCCGGCTGGAGACCGACCCGGGTGTGCTGACGACCCGCATCATCGACCTCGTCGCGCCGATCGGTAAGGGCCAGCGCGGTCTGATCGTGGCCCCGCCGAAGACCGGCAAGACCATGATCATGCAGGCGATCGCCAACGCGATCACGCACAACAACCCCGAGTGCCACCTGATGGTCGTCCTGGTCGACGAGCGTCCGGAAGAGGTCACCGACATGCAGCGGTCGGTGAAGGGCGAGGTCATCTCCTCGACCTTCGACCGTCCCGCCGAGGACCACACCACGGTCGCCGAGCTCGCCATCGAGCGCGCCAAGCGGCTGGTGGAGCTGGGCCACGACGTCGTCGTACTGCTCGACTCGATCACGCGTCTCGGCCGTGCGTACAACCTCGCCGCGCCCGCCTCCGGCCGCATCCTCTCCGGTGGTGTCGACTCCACGGCGCTGTACCCGCCCAAGCGCTTCTTCGGCGCCGCGCGCAACATCGAGGACGGCGGTTCGCTGACCATCCTCGCCACGGCACTCGTCGACACCGGTTCGCGCATGGACGAGGTCATCTTCGAGGAGTTCAAGGGCACGGGCAACGCCGAGCTGAAGCTCGACCGGAAGCTCGCGGACAAGCGCATCTTCCCGGCGGTGGATGTCGACGCGTCCGGTACCCGTAAGGAAGAAATCCTGCTCGGCAGCGACGAGTTGGCTGTCACCTGGAAGCTGCGCCGTGTGCTGCACGCGCTCGACCAGCAGCAGGCGATCGAACTGCTCCTCGACAAAATGAAGCAGACGAAGTCGAACGCCGAGTTCCTGCTCCAGATCCAGAAGACCACTCCCGGCAACGGCGACTGAGGCAAGTCAGCGTTATCAAAGGGCCGCTCCCTGTTAAGGGGGCGGCCCTTCGCGTTGTCAGTGGCTCGCTGTACGATCGCGCCCTTCGGACTTGCTTTCGACAATCGTCCGAACTTCTGATCCCGAGGGGGGACTTGAGTGGGTACGCCCATGCCTGGGGCTGGTCGGCACAGACGCCGGATACGTTTCGGCCTGCCTGTTGCCGCGGCCGGTATCGCCGCCGCTGTGACCGCCGCACTGATGACGACGTCCGCCGGCGCGGCCACCGCGCTGCCGACGCCGACCGTGAAGCCCGCCGTGAGCACGACGTCGCTCGCCACGCTGAAGAAGCGCGTCGCGGGCGCCGAGGCCGGTGACGACATCGCCGGGGAGACGACCAAGAAGGCGTCCCTGAGCGCGAGCACCACCGGCACGGCCGCCAGCCCGAAGATCATCGGCGGCACGACGACCACCATCAACACCGCGCCGTTCATGGCGCAGCTCTGGTACTACGACGACAAGGGCACCACCGACGAGAGCGACGACCTCGGCTTCTTCTGCGGCGGCTCGGTCATCTCGCCCTCGAAGATCCTGACGGCCTCGCACTGCGTCAAGGGCTACAACTGGGCCAAGTACGGCGCCGTCGTCACCAGCGCCACCGTGCTGCCGACCACGGACGCCGACGGCAACACCGACCTGCACGGTGGCCAGGCCACCGCGGTCCTGCGCCAGTGGAACCACCCGTCGTACAACGCGACGACGATCGACAACGACATCGCGGTCCTCACCCTGGCGGCCCCCGTCAAGGCGACCCCGATCCGGATGACGACGTACGGCGACACGGCGTCCTACACGGGCACGCCCGCCAAGACCGCCAAGGTCTACGGCTGGGGCCGCACCAGCTCCCAGACCGAGGACATCTCCGAGACGCTGAAGACGGCCACGCTGCCGATCCAGTCGGACGCCACCTGCACCGGCGCCTACGGCAGCCTCGTCATCAAGGCCCACATGGTCTGCGCGGGCACGCCCGCCACGGGCAGCGACACCGGTACGACGACGATCTGCAACGGCGACTCCGGCGGCCCGCTGGTCGTCGGCGGCCGGATCGTCGGTGTCGTCTCCTGGAGCGGCGACGACGGTGACGCCACCACCGTCAACGACTGCGTCGTCGAGGGCACCTACGGCGTCTTCACGAAGGTCAGCGCCTACGTCGGCGCGGCCTACGCACAGGTCGACGACGGCAACCTGAGCTACAGCGACAACAAGGCCGACGTCTACGCCCGCAAGTCCTCCAACAAGGTGGGCTACGAGCTGGACTCCAAGGGCACCTCGCTGGCCACCCGCGTCTCCCTGGGCGACTGGGGCGGCGTCAACCTGGTCCGGTCCGCCGACCTGAACCGGGACGGCTACCAGGACTGGATCTACCGGACCACCGCAGGCGCGGTCTACTGGGACCACTTCCAGCTCAACAGCGCCCGGGACGACGGCAGTTGGGTCAGCACGAAGATCTTCGCCAACTGGAAGACCCGCACCCGGATCATCGCCCCCGGCGATGTCACCGGCGACTACCTGCCCGACCTGGTCTCGGTCGACAGCGCCGGCGTGCTGTGGATCTACCCGGGCAAGGGCAACGGCACCTTCTCCTCGCCGTCGCGGGTCGGCGGGGGCTGGAGCCAGTACAACACCCTGGTCGGCCACGGCGACTTCAACGGTGACGGCAAGGCCGACCTGCTCGCCCGCAACAAGAGCACCGGCGTCGTCTACCTGTACAAGGGCGCCGGCAAGTCCGGCACGGGTGCCTTCGCGGCCCGCGTGAAGGTGCGCACCTGGGGCAGCTACAACGCCTTCGACGCCGTCGGTGACTTCACCGGCGACGGCAAGGCGGACCTCCTGATCCGCAACGCGAGCAACGCGCTGTACCTCTACCCGGGCACCGGCAAGGCCACGAGCGAGATCTTCGGCACACCGAAGTCGCTCGGCACCGGTTTCCAGCAGTACGACATCTTCGGCTGAAATCGCAGGTGAGCGGGGCGTAACCCGCTGACGCGACTACACAGAGTGCCCATCGCCGTACGCGATGGGCACTCTGCGTTGTGCAACCCTTTCCCGAGTTTCCCTGTCTGACCTGGCGGAGCGACCATAGAGCGAGGATTGAGCGGTATCAGTCGCTTCGGCCAGGCCTGACCCTGAAAGCAGGGGGTAACCGACCCGGAACGAGATGCGAGGAGCCCATGTCCGCCGAGAGCACGCCGGAGCCCGCCATACCGGGCAAGGACGGCACCAACGGCCCGCGCCACCGCGCCGGAGGCCGTAAGAAGGACCGCAGTCCGCGCCACAAGGCCCTGCTGATCACGGCCTGGGTCGCGGCCGGCGTCGTCGTGCTGGGCGGCACCGGCGCCGGGTACGTGTACTTCAAGCTCAACGGCAACATCAAGAGCGTCGACATCAACCAGGCCCTCGGCACCGACCGGCCGGTCAAGGTCGACAACGGCTCGGAGAACATCCTGGTCCTGGGCTCGGACAGCCGCTCCGGCACGAACAAGAAGCTGGGCGGCGGCACGGACGACGGCAGTGCGCGCTCCGACACCGCGATGATCGTGCACGTCTACAAGGGCCACAAGAAGGCCAGCGTGGTGTCCATCCCGCGCGACACCCTCGTCGACCGCCCCGAGTGCACCGACACCAAGGGCGTCACGCACGACGCGGCGTCCGACGTGATGTTCAACGAGGCGTACTCCACGGGCGGCGCCGCCTGCACGGTGAAGACCGTTGAGTCCGTCACCGGCCTGCGCATGGACCACTACCTCGAGGTCGACTTCGCCGGCTTCGAGAAGCTCATCGACGAACTCGGCGGCGTCCCGGTCACCACCACCAAGGCCATCAAGGACCCGCAGAGCCACCTCGACCTCAAGGCCGGCACCCACACGCTCAACGGCCAGCAGGCCCTGGGCCTGGTCCGCACCCGGCACGGCGTCGGCGACGGCTCCGACCTCGGCCGCATCCAGCTCCAGCAGGCCTTCATCAAGGCCCTGGTCAACCAGGTCAAGCACGTCGGCGTCCTGACCAGCCCGACGAAGCTGTACGAGCTGGCCAACACCGCCACCAAGGCCGTCACCACCGACTCCGACCTCGGCTCCGTGAACTCCCTCACGTCCTTCGCCAACGGCCTCAAGAGCATCAGCTCCTCCCACATGAACATGGTCACGATGCCGGTCGAGTACGACCCGGCCAACCCGAACCGCGTGATCGTGGAGAAGTCCAAGGCCCAGATGGTCTGGACGGCCCTGAAGAACGACCGCCCGATCCCGGCGGCAGCAACAAAGGGCACGGCAACAGGCGAAGCCAAGGGCGTAGTAACAGCTGGCTAGGGCGCAACCCCCCAGGGGCGCGGGGAACTGCGCGACAAGCCCCCACCGGCCCGCAGGGAATAGACAACGAGAACCCCCGGTTTTGGGAGATGGCTCCAGTGCTGGCAGACTGGTACGTCGGCCCCGGTTCACGCCCCGCAACCCGCGAAGCGACCCGGCGCCCTCCCGAAACTAGGAGACACCCTTGAAGCGCGAGATCCACCCCGAGTACGTCGAGACCCAGGTCAGCTGCACCTGTGGCGCGTCGTTCACCACCCGCAGCACGATCACGAGCGGCAACATCCGCGCCGAGGTCTGCTCCGAGTGCCACCCGTTCTACACGGGCAAGCAGAAGATCCTCGACACCGGTGGCCGCGTGGCCCGCTTCGAGGCCCGCTTCGGCAAGGCTGCTGCCGGCTCCACGAAGTAGCGAGCTTCCATTTCGCCGGTCCCCGGCCACGCCCTCCACAGGCGTGCCGGGACCGGCGTTTTTGGTCGCCCGCCTTCCCTTCCGTACGCATTTCAGGAGCCCAAGATGTTCGAGGCTGTCGAGGACCTCATCGGCGAGCACGCCGACCTTGAGACGAAGCTCGCCGACCCGTCGGTCCACGCCGACCAGGCCAACGCGCGCAAGCTGAACAAGCGCTACGCCGAGCTCACCCCGATCGTCGCCACGTACCGCTCCTGGAAGCAGACCGGCGACGACATCGAGACCGCGCGTGAACTCGGCGCCGACGACCCGGAGTTCGCGGCCGAGGTCAAGGAGCTGGAGAAGCACCGCGACGAGATCACGGAGAAGCTGCGCCTCCTGCTGGTCCCGCGCGACCCCAGCGACGACAAGGACGTCATCCTCGAGATCAAGGCGGGCGCCGGCGGCGACGAGTCCGCGCTGTTCGCGGGTGACCTGCTTCGCATGTACCTGCGGTACGCGGAGCGCGTCGGCTGGAAGACCGAGATCATCGACGCCACCGAGTCCGAGCTGGGCGGCTACAAGGACGTCCAGGTCGCCGTGAAGACCAAGGGCGGCAACGGCGCGACCGAGCCCGGCCAGGGTGTCTGGGCCCGCCTGAAGTACGAGGGCGGCGTGCACCGCGTGCAGCGCGTCCCGGCGACCGAGTCCGCGGGCCGTATCCACACCTCGGCGGCCGGCGTCCTGGTCACGCCCGAGGCGGAGGAGGTCGACGTCGAGATCAACCCGAACGACCTCCGCATCGACGTCTACCGCTCCTCGGGCCCCGGCGGGCAGTCCGTCAACACGACCGACTCCGCGGTGCGCATCACGCACATTCCGACCGGAGTCGTCGCTTCCTGCCAGAACGAGAAGAGCCAGCTGCAGAACAAGGAGCAGGCACTGCGTATCCTGCGCTCCAGGCTGCTCGCCGCGGCGCAGGAGGAGGCGGAGCGGAACGCCGCCGACGCCCGCCGCAGCCAGGTCCGCACGGTCGACCGCTCCGAGAAGATCCGTACGTACAACTTCCCGGAGAACCGCATCTCGGACCACCGCGTCGGATTCAAGGCGTACAACCTCGACCAGGTCCTCGACGGGGACCTCGACGCGATGATCCAGGCTTGCGTGGACGCGGACTCGGCCGCCAAGCTCGCGGCGGCGTAAGGCACGGCACGGTTCGGCACGGACGAGTACGACACGGAGGACTTGCGTGAACCTGCTGCTAGCAGAGGTGGCCCAGGCCACCCAGCGGCTGGCCGACGCCGGCGTGCCCTCGCCGCGCAACGACGCGGAGGAGCTCGCCGCGTTCGTGCACGGTGTGAAGCGGGGCGAGCTGCACTCCGTGAAGGACGTGGACTTCGACGCCCGCTACTGGGAGACCATCGCCCGGCGCGAGCAGCGTGAGCCGCTCCAGCACATCACCGGCCGCGCCTTCTTCCGGTACCTGGAACTCCAGGTCGGGCCGGGGGTGTTCGTGCCGCGTCCCGAGACCGAGTCGGTGGTCGGCTGGGCCATAGACGCGGTCCGCGCGATGGACGTCGTGGAGCCGCTGATCGTGGACCTCTGCACCGGCTCCGGCGCCATCGCGCTCGCCCTCGCGCAGGAGGTCCCGCGCTCCCGGGTGCACGCCGTGGAGCTGTCCGAGGACGCCCTCCAGTGGACCCGCAAGAACATGGACGGCTCCCGCGTCGACCTGCGGCAGGGCAACGCCCTGGACGCCTTCCCCGACCTCGACGGCCATGTCGACCTGGTCATCTCCAACCCGCCGTACATCCCGCTCACGGAGTGGGAGTACGTCGCTCCCGAGGCGCGGGACTACGACCCCGAACTCGCCCTGTTCTCAGGGGAGGACGGCCTCGACCTGATCCGCGGCATCGAACGCACCGCGCACCGGCTTCTCCGCCCGGGCGGTGTCGTCGTCATCGAGCACGCCGACACCCAGGGCGGCCAGGTGCCGTGGATCTTCACCGAGGAGCGTGGCTGGGCCGACGCGGCCGACCACCCCGATCTCAACAACCGCCCGCGCTTCGCGACCGCCCGCAGGGCTACGCCATGACAGCCGCCGCCAGGCAACCAGCGAGTGAGCCGGAGGGGCGCGTCGGTGTCGAGAGCACGAGCGCGCGGAGGCCCGAAGGGCTGAGCACGGTCGTGCTCTCGACACCGACAACAGGCGCCCCGGAGGCGAACCGGGCGACAAAAAAAGGAGACCGCTAGACATGGCACGGCGATACGACACCAATGACGCGACCGACCGCACGACGGGTCTGCGCGAGGCCGCGTCCGCCGTCCGCCGGGGCGAACTCGTGGTCCTGCCGACCGACACGGTCTACGGCATCGGGGCCGACGCGTTCTCCTCGGAGGCCGTCGCCGATCTCCTGGACGCCAAGGGCCGGGGCCGCAACATGCCCACCCCTGTCCTCATCGGCTCCCCGAACACGCTGCACGGCCTCGTCACGGACTTCTCCGAGCTGGCCTGGGAACTCGTCGACGCGTTCTGGCCGGGCGCCCTCACGCTGGTCGCCAAGCACCAGCCGTCCCTGCAGTGGGACCTGGGGGACACCCGGGGCACGGTCGCCGTCCGTATGCCGCTGCACCCCGTCGCGATCGAGCTGCTGACCGAGGTCGGCCCGATGGCGGTCTCCTCGGCGAACCTCACCGGGCACCCCGCGCCGGAGGACTGTGACGCGGCCCAGCAGATGCTCGGCGACTCGGTCTCCGTGTACCTCGACGGCGGTCCGACGCCCGGCAACGTGCCGTCGTCGATCGTCGACGTCACGCGCGAGGTCCCGCTGCTGCTGCGCGCGGGCGCGATCTCGGCGGAGGAGCTGCGCAAGGTCGTACCCGACCTCGAGGTGGCGAATTGACAGCCCCTGACGCGGGGCGTGGCATAGGCAACGGGGAAGTGACGGGGACCTTCGGGCTTCCCATGGACAGCTTCCGCATCCTCCACGTCAGCACCGGCAACGTGTGCCGCTCGCCGATCACCGAGCGGCTGACCCGTCATGCCCTGGCGGACCGGCTCGGCGACCCCCTGTGGGGCGGGCTGATCGTGGAGAGCGCCGGCACGTGGGGCCATGAGGGCGCACCCATGGAGACCAACGCGGCGACCGTCCTCACCGACTTCGGCGCGGACCCCTCCGGGTTCACCGGCCGCGAGCTGCTCGACGACCACGTGATCCGCGCCGACCTGGTCCTGACGGCCACCCGTGACCACCGCGCCCAGGTCATCTCGATGGGCCACTCGGCGGGCCTGCGCACCTTCACCCTCAAGGAGTTCACCCGCCTGGTGAAGGCGATAGACCCCGCGACCCTCCCACCCCTGGAGGACGGCATGGTGGCCCGCGCCCGCGCCCTGGTCCGCGCGGCAGCGGCCCTACGCGGCTGGCTCCTGGCCCCCACGGCGGAAGCGGACGAGGTCTTCGACCCGTACGGCGCACCCCTGCCGTTCTTCCGCTCCATCGGGGACGAGATAAACCAGGCGATCGACCCGGTGGTCACGGCGCTGACGGGTGTACCTGCGCGGACTTGATCCGGCGGGAGCGCAGCCGGCGGACGGAGTCTGCCGCAGCGGCTCGGAGCCTGGGGGCCTGTCAGGGCCGAGCAGTGCGAGGGTCGCGTCGGGGATGGGGCTAAGTCAGGCGATCGTCCCGGTGGTGACGGCCCTTACGGGTGTTCCCGCGCGGACTTGATCCGACGGCCAGGACGCTGACGGGCGTCCCCGCGAAGACGTGGCAACGCCCGCGCGCCCCACCCGCCCCGGGCCTACATTGGACGTACGTCACCGTCGACGCCCGGAGCCCACCATGTCGGTCATCCCTGTCCTCGAGGCCGATGTCCTGCGTCGGCAGGACCCCGAGCTGGCCGAGATCCTGCTCGGGGAGCTGGCGCGGCAGTCGACGACGCTCCAGCTGATCGCCGCCGAGAACTTCACCTCGCCCGCCGTGCTGGCCGCGCTCGGCTCCCCGCTCGCCAACAAGTACGCCGAGGGATACCCCGGCGCCCGCCACCACGGCGGCTGCGAGATCGTCGACGTCGCCGAGCGCGTCGCCGTAGAACGGGCGAAGGCGCTGTTCGGGGCCGAGCACGCCAACGTGCAGGCGCACTCCGGGTCTTCGGCCGTGCTGGCCGCGTACGCCGCGCTGCTGCGGCCTGGTGACACCGTCCTCGCGCTCGGGCT
This sequence comes from Streptomyces sp. NBC_00986, assembly GCF_045162565.1. NCBI lineage: Bacteria > Bacillati > Actinomycetota > Actinomycetes > Kitasatosporales > Streptomycetaceae > Streptomyces > Streptomyces sp. NBC_00986. The sequence continues at coordinate 4,269,770 of NZ_CP108733.1, read as the reverse complement.
GCCGTACGGCGGGCATCTCACGCACGGGTCGCCCGCGAACTTCTCCGGGCGGTGGTTCGACTTCGTGGGCTACGGGGTCGACGCCGAGACCGGGCTCATCGATTACCCGCAGGTGCGTTCCCTCGCCCGTACGCATCGGCCCAAGGCGATCGTCTGCGGCTCCATCTCCTATCCCCGGCACATCGACTACGCCTTCTTCCGCGAGGTCGCCGACGAGGTGGGCGCTTATCTCATCGCCGATGCCGCGCATCCCATCGGGCTCGTCGCCGGGGGAGCGGCGCCGAACCCGGTGCCGTACGCCGACGTCGTCTGCGCGACCACGCACAAGGTGCTGCGCGGGCCGCGCGGCGGGATGCTGCTGTGCGGGAGCGAGCTGGCGGAGCGGGTCGACCGGGCCGTTTTTCCGTTCACCCAGGGCGGTGCCCAGATGCACACCATCGCGGCCAAGGCCGTCGCGTTCGGCGAGGCGGCGACGCCGGCCTTCACGGCGTACGCCCATCAGGTGGTCGCCAACGCACGGGTGCTCGCGGCCGGGCTGGCGGCGGAGGGGCTCGTCGTCACCACCGGCGGGACCGACACCCACCTCATCACCGCCGACCCGCTGCCCCTCGGCGTCGACGGACGCGTCGCGCGCGGTCAACTCGCCGCCGCGGGAATGGTGTTGGACTGCTGCGCGCTCCCGCACGGAGACTCGCGCGGGCTGCGGCTGGGTACCGCCGCGGTGACCACGCAGGGCATGGGGGAGGGCGAGATGGCGGGGATCGCGGCGCTGATGGCGGGGGTGCTGCGCGGGCGGGTGGACGCCAGGTCGGCCCGTGACGAAGTGCGGGATCTTGTGGGTGGATTCCTGCCCTATCCGGGCTGAACGGGGGTACGCGTACTCAGGTACACAGCCACACGTGCAACCATCGTCGCTACCCGGAAGTCCCCAACCATATGCGTCCCTCGCTAGGGTGTGGGGCTGTGATGGCCAGCGAGACCTGTGGGGAAGCCTGTGCGTGAATACCTGCTGACGCTCTGCGTGACGGCCGCGGTGACGTATCTGCTGACCGGGCCGGTGCGGAAGTTCGCGATCGTGGCCGGAGCGATGCCCGAGATCAGGGCCCGTGACGTGCACCGGGAACCCACTCCGCGGCTCGGCGGTATCGCCATGTTCTTCGGTCTCTGCGCCGGTCTGCTGGTCGCCGACCACCTGACCAACCTCAGCGAGGTCTTCCAGAACTCGAACGAGCCGCGCGCCCTGCTCTCCGGAGCGGCCCTGATCTGGCTGATCGGGGTCCTGGACGACAAGTTCGAGATCGACGCCCTGATCAAGCTGGGCGGCCAGATGATCGCCGCCGGCGTGATGGTCATGCAGGGTCTGACGATCCTGTGGCTGCCCATCCCGGGCATCGGCAACGTGGCGCTGACCCAGTGGCAGGGCACCCTGCTCACGGTCGCCCTGGTCGTCATCACCATCAACGCGGTCAACTTCGTCGACGGCCTCGACGGCCTGGCCTCCGGCATGGTCTGCATCGCCGCCGCGGCGTTCTTCCTGTACGCGTACCGGATCTGGTACTCGTACGGCATCGAGGCCGCCGCCCCGGCCACGCTCTTCTCGGCGATCCTGATGGGCATGTGCCTGGGCTTCCTGCCGCACAACATGCACCCCGCGCGGATCTTCATGGGCGACTCCGGGTCGATGCTGATCGGCCTGGTGCTGGCCGCGGGTGCGATCTCCATCACGGGACAGGTCGACCCGGACGCGCTGCAGCTGTTCGTCGGCTCCGAGAAGGCGGCGGTGCACCAGACGGTGCCCGTGTACATCCCGCTGCTGCTGCCGCTGACGATCATCGCGGTGCCGGCCGCCGACCTGGTGCTGGCGATCGTGCGCCGCACCTGGCGCGGCCAGTCGCCTTTCGCCGCGGACCGCGGCCATCTGCACCACCGGCTCCTGGAGATCGGCCACTCGCACAGCCGGGCGGTGCTGATCATGTACTTCTGGTCGGCGCTGATCGCCTTCGGGGCGCTGTCCTACTCGGTCAACTCGGCCTCGATGTGGATCGTCCTCGGCATCGTGTTCCTGAGCGCGATCGGCCTGGTGCTGCTCCTGCTGCCGCGCTTCACGCCGCGTGCGCCGCGTTGGGCCGAGCACCTGGTGCCGCCGCGATATCGCCGTCGCAGGGCCGGAGTTGACCCTGTCGTGGTGCTGGCGGAGGAGGACCGTGACCCGCGTCCTCCGGTTGTCACCGGAGTGTCAGGAGTCAACGGGGCGACCGCAGTCGGCCCCCGTTCACGCCTTCTTGACGGACGTAAAGCGGAGTCCTCGCGCTGACGCCAAGGTAAGAATCTGACTAAAGCGTTGCCATCTCGTGGGCAGACAAAGCACCCCTATACCAGACAAGTTGGCCGCTATTTTGCACAGACGCGCACTGTCACTCTCATGTGTGACAGCAAGCACACCTTCTAGGTAAAGACCGCATCAAATAGTTTGTGATACGGTTCACGAGAACCCGGGACAGAGCCGAAGGACCGTAGTGCGACGGTCCATTGGCGTGAGGTTCTCTCTCATCCCGGGACTACGCTCGTCCATGACGACACGCCCCCCTTAGCAAGCGGAGTTGCCGCCATGCCGTCCAATGACGCCCGGATTCTCCTTCAAGCCGCTGTGCCCACAGCTGCCGTCGGCGCGATTGCCGCCGTCGTCAGTGGTGTGGTCGCCGGCGGCAAAGGAGCTATTGGGGCAGCCGTTGCGACGCTGATCGTGATCCTCTTCATGGGAATCGGGCTCTACGTTCTGCAGCGCACTGCCAAATCGCTTCCGCACCTGTTCCAGGCGATGGGCCTCATGCTCTTCGCGGCGCAGATTCTGCTGTTGTTCATTTTCCTCGCCGCGTTCAAGCACACCACGCTGTTCAATCCCAAGGCCTTCGCGTTCACGCTGCTCGTCGACACCATCATCTGGACCGCCGCGCAGACCCGTGCCCACATGAAGGCCAAAATCCTCTACGTCGAGCCCGAGAAGTCGGAGCACTCGTCGTGAGAGGTAGGGCCGGGATAAGAGCACGTAAGCGACCCTGCTATCGTCCGGTGCCAACTGCGGCATCGCGGGCGCGGGCATCTGAGCTGACGCCTGCTCAATCGCGAGGCTCGATGCCCCACTGCCGCCCCCACATCCGTAACACCAGTCCAGTGCCGAACCGCGGCTGTCCGCCGCGCCGACACAACGAGGTTGCCGTACCTATGCGCCACGCTGAAGGAGCCCGCGGTGAGTGCTGACCCGACGCAGGTGCTCGCCTTCGAGACCGACTGCCACATCTTCGACGGCTGTGGCTTCCCGGCTCCCGGCCTGCACTCGTTCCTGTTCAAGCCCCTTCTGGGGGACGGCGACAGCAACGTGTACTTCAACAAGCCGATGCTGCTGGCGCTGATCGGCTCGGTCATCGTCGTCGGTTTCTTCTGGGCCGCCTTCCGCAAGCCGAAGGTCGTTCCCGGCAAGCTGCAGATGGTCGCCGAGTCCGGCTACGACTTCATCCGCCGCGGAGTCGTCTACGAGACGATCGGAAAGAAGGAGGGCGAGAAGTACGTACCGCTGGTCGTCTCGCTGTTCTTCTTCATCTGGATGATGAACCTCTGGTCGATCGTCCCGGTCGCCCAGTTCCCGGTGACGTCGATCATCGCGTACCCCATCGTCCTCGCGGCGATCGTGTACATCGTCTGGGTCTCGCTGACGTTCAAGCGGCACGGATTCGTCGGCGCCTTCAAGAACTTCAGCGGTTACGACAAGTCGCTCGGCGCGGTTCTCCCGCTGGCGATGGGCATCGAGCTGCTCTCGAACCTGATCGTCCGGCCGTTCACGCACGCGGTGCGACTGTTCGCGAACATGTTCGCGGGCCACACCCTGCTGCTGCTCTTCACGATCGCCAGCTGGTACCTGCTCAACGGCATCGGCATCGCCTACGCGGGTGTCTCGTTCGTCATGGTCCTCGTGATGACGGCCTTCGAACTCTTCATCCAGGCCCTGCAGGCATATGTCTTCGTGCTCTTGACCTGCACCTTCATCCAGGGTGCGCTCGCCGAGAACCACTGAGCAGCACCCCCTCCAAGACCCCCTGAGCGTCCGGTGGCCAACCTCCGCCGGTCCGTATAGATAAGGAAGAATCGGCATGTCCGCTCTCCAGACCCTTGCTGCCGACGGCGTCCACGGCTCCCTCGGTTCCATCGGCTACGGCCTCGCCGCCATCGGCCCCGGCGTCGGCGTCGGCATCATCTTCGGCAACGGCACCCAGGCTCTTGCCCGTCAGCCCGAAGCTGCCGGCCTGATCCGCGCCAACCAGATCCTCGGCTTCGCCTTCTGTGAGGCCCTTGCCCTCATCGGCCTGGTCATGCCGTTCGTCTACGGCACCTGATCGACCGCGATCAGCGACAGCCCACTAGACGAAAGGCACTGACATGAGCCAGTTGCTCATTCTGGCGGCCGAGAAGGAAAACCCTCTCATCCCGCCGATCCCCGAGCTCGTCATCGGCCTGATCGCCTTCGTCATCGTCTTCGGCTTCCTCGCCAAGAAGCTCCTCCCGAACATCAACAAGGTTCTGGACGAGCGCCGCGAGGCCATCGAGGGCGGTATCGAGAAGGCCGAGGCCGCCCAGACCGAGGCACAGAGCGTGCTTGAGCAGTACAAGGCTCAGCTCGCCGAGGCCCGGCACGAGGCCGCGCGGCTGCGCCAGGAGGCGCAGGAGCAGGGCGCCACGCTCATCGCCGAGATGCGCGCGGAAGGCCAGCGGCAGCGCGAGGAGATCGTCGCCGCCGGTCACACGCAGATCGACGCCGACCGCAAGGCCGCTTCGCAGGCGCTGCGCCAGGACGTGGGCAAGCTCGCCACCGACCTGGCCGGCAAGCTCGTCGGCGAGTCCCTCGAGGACCACGCCCGGCAGAGCCGTGTGATCGACCGTTTCCTCGATGAACTCGAGGAGAAGGCCGAGGCCGCACGATGAACGGAGCGAGCCGCGAGGCCCTGGCAGCCGCACGTGAGCGTCTCGACGCGCTGACGGACTCCACGTCCGTGAACGCGGCGCAGCTCGCCGACGAGCTGGCCGCCGTCACCGCGCTGCTCGGCCGTGAGGTGTCCCTGCGCCGGGTCCTCACCGACCCGGCGCAGGACGGCGAGGCCAAGGCCCAGCTTGCCGAGCGCCTGCTCGGCGGCCAGGTCGGCGGCCCCGCCCTCGACCTGCTGTCCGGCATGGTGCGCTCCCGCTGGTCGCAGTCCCGCGACCTGGTGGACGCGCTGGAGGAGCTGGCGGCCACCGCCGACCTCACCGCCGCCCAGCAGTCGGGCGAGCTCGACGACGTCGAGGACGAGCTGTTCCGGTTCGGCCGGATCGTCTCCTCGAACACCGGACTGCGCGCCGCGCTGACCGACCGCGCCGCCGGCACCGCGGCCAAGAGCGAGCTGCTCGGCAGCCTGCTCGGCGGCCGTGCCAAGCCGGCCACCGAGCGACTGGTGACCCGCCTGGTGACCGCGCCCCGGGGACGTAGCCTGGAAGCGGGACTCGAGTCCCTGTCCAAGCTCGCCGCCGAGCGCCGCAGCCGCCTGGTCGCGGTCGTCACCACGGCGGTCCCGCTGAGCGACCCGCAGAAGCAGCGCCTGGGCGCCGCCCTCGCGAAGCTCTACGGCCGCCACATGCACCTGAACATCGACGTGGACCCCGAGGTCCTCGGCGGTATCCGGGTGCAGGTCGGCGACGAGGTCATCAACGGCTCCATCGCGGACCGGCTCGATGACGCCGCCCGCCGCATGGCGAGCTAGCAGCACCACAACAAAGACGTAGTAAGGCGGCCCGAGTTGGGCCGTGCAGAGGATTCACCTCGTCACGGGGGGAGTCCCCCATCCCCCCAAGTGAAACTTCGGGCCCAACAAGGAGAGCAGGGAACCCAGATGGCGGAGCTCACGATCCGGCCGGAGGAGATCCGGGACGCGCTGGAGAACTTCGTCCAGTCGTACAAGCCGGACGCGGCCTCGCGCGAGGAGGTCGGTACGGTCACCCTTGCCGGCGACGGCATCGCGAAGGTCGAGGGCCTCCCCTCGGCCATGGCCAACGAACTGCTGAAGTTCGAGGACGGCACCCTCGGTCTCGCGCTCAACCTCGAAGAGCGTGAGATCGGTACCGTCATCCTCGGCGAGTTCAGCGGTGTCGAGGAGGGCCAGCCGGTCACCCGCACCGGAGAGGTCCTGTCCGTCGCCGTCGGCGAGGGCTACCTCGGCCGTGTCGTCGACCCGCTCGGCAACCCGATCGACGGCCTCGGCGAGATCGAGACCACCGGCCGCCGCGCGCTGGAGCTGCAGGCCCCGGGCGTCATGGTCCGCAAGTCGGTGCACGAGCCGATGGAGACGGGCTACAAGGCCGTCGACGCGATGACCCCGATCGGCCGCGGCCAGCGCCAGCTGATCATCGGTGACCGCCAGACGGGCAAGACCGCCCTGGCCGTCGACACGATCATCAACCAGCGCGACAACTGGCGCTCGGGCGACGTGAACAAGCAGGTCCGCTGCATCTACGTCGCCATCGGTCAGAAGGGCTCCACCATCGCCTCCGTGCGTGGTGCGCTCGAAGAGGCCGGCGCCCTGGAGTACACGACCATCGTCGCCGCCCCGGCGTCCGACCCGGCCGGCTTCAAGTACCTCGCCCCGTACACCGGTTCGGCCATCGGCCAGCACTGGATGTACGACGGCAAGCACGTCCTCATCATCTTCGACGACCTCTCGAAGCAGGCCGACGCCTACCGCGCCGTGTCCCTGCTGCTGCGCCGTCCGCCGGGCCGCGAGGCCTACCCGGGTGACGTCTTCTACCTGCACTCCCGTCTGCTGGAGCGCTGCGCGAAGCTCTCCGACGAGATGGGCAAGGGCTCGATGACCGGTCTGCCGATCGTCGAGACCAAGGCCAACGACGTGTCGGCGTTCATCCCGACCAACGTCATCTCCATCACCGACGGCCAGTGCTTCCTGGAGTCGGACCTCTTCAACGCCGGTCAGCGCCCCGCGCTGAACGTCGGTATCTCCGTCTCCCGAGTCGGTGGTTCCGCGCAGCACAAGGCGATGAAGCAGGTCTCCGGCCGACTGCGCCTCGACCTCGCCCAGTACCGCGAGCTGGAGGCGTTCGCCGCCTTCGGTTCCGACCTGGACGCCGCGTCGAAGGCCCAGCTGGAGCGCGGTCAGCGTCTGGTCGAGCTGCTCAAGCAGCCGCAGTACCAGCCGATGCCCACCGAGGACCAGGTCGTCTCCGTGTGGTCCGCGACCACCGGCAAGATGGACGACGTACCGGTCGACGACATCCGCCGCTTCGAGAAGGAGCTCCTGGAGTACCTGCACCGCAAGGAGCAGGGCCTCATGACCTCCATCAAGGAGGGCGGCAAGATGTCGGACGACACCCTCACCGCCGCCGCGGACGCGATCACCGAGTTCAAGAAGCAGTTCGAGACCTCGGACGGCAAGCTCCTCGGCGAGGACGCCCCGGCCGCGGCCAAGTGACGTAGGAAGGGACCTGACTCATGGGAGCCCAGCTCCGGGTCTACAAGCGTCGCATCCGATCCGTCACCGCGACCAAGAAGATCACCAAGGCGATGGAGATGATCGCCGCCTCGCGCGTCGTCAAGGCGCACCGCAAGGTGCAGGCCTCGACGCCGTACGCGAAGGAACTGACGCGCGCGGTCACGGCGGTCGGTACGGGTTCCAACACCCGGCACCCGCTGACCACCGAGGCCGAGACGCCGACCCGTTCCGCTGTGCTGCTCCTCACGAGCGACCGCGGTCTGGCCGGCGCCTTCAACTCCAACGCCATCAAGGCGGCGGAGCAGCTGACCGCGCGTCTTGAGGCCGAGGGCAAGGAGGTCGACACGTACATCGTCGGCCGCCGCGGTGTCGCCCACTACAACTTCCGCGAGCGCAAGATCGCGGAGCAGTGGACCGGCTTCACCGACGAGCCCACGTACGCGGACGCGAAGAAGGTCGCGGGTCCGCTGATCGAGGCCATCGAGCTGGACACGGCGGAGGGCGGCGTGGACGAACTCCACATCGTCTACACCGAGTTCGTCTCGATGATGACGCAGACGCCGATCGACAGCCGGCTGCTGCCCCTCAGCCTCGAAGAGGTCGCGGAGGACGTGCCCCAGGGCGAGATCCTTCCGCTGTACGACTTCGAGCCGTCGGCGGAGGACGTCCTGGACGCCCTGCTGCCGCGGTACGTCGAGAGCCGTATCTACAACGCGCTGCTCCAGTCGGCTGCCTCCAAGCACGCCGCCACCCGCCGCGCGATGAAGTCGGCGACCGACAACGCGGGAGACCTGATCACCACGCTCTCCCGTCTTGCCAACGCGGCCCGCCAGGCCGAAATCACCCAGGAAATCAGCGAGATCGTCGGTGGCTCCGCAGCCCTGGCCGACGCGACCGCGGGGAGTGACAAGTAATGACGACGACAGTTGAGACGGCCGTTGCCACGGGCCGCGTCGCCCGGGTCATCGGCCCGGTCGTCGACGTGGAGTTCCCCGTCGACGCGATGCCGGAGATCTACAACGCTCTGCACGTCGAGGTGGCCGACCCGGCCCTGGACGGCGCGAAGAAGACGCTGACCCTTGAGGTCGCCCAGCACCTGGGTGACGGACTGGTCCGCACGATCTCGATGCAGCCCACCGACGGTCTGGTCCGCCAGGCCGCCGTCACCGACACCGGCACGGGCATCACCGTCCCGGTCGGTGACTTCACCAAGGGCAAGGTTTTCAACACCCTCGGTGAGGTGCTGAACAGCGACGAGAAGTACACGGGCGAGCGCTGGTCCATCCACCGCAAGGCCCCGCGCTTCGACGAGCTCGAGTCGAAGACCGAGATGTTCGAGACCGGCGTCAAGGTCATCGACCTGCTGACCCCGTACGTCAAGGGCGGCAAGATCGGCCTGTTCGGCGGTGCCGGTGTCGGCAAGACGGTGCTCATCCAGGAGATGATCTACCGCGTCGCCAACAACCACGACGGTGTCTCCGTGTTCGCCGGTGTCGGCGAGCGCACCCGTGAGGGCAACGACCTCATCGAGGAGATGGCCGACTCGGGCGTCATCGACAAGACGGCGCTTGTCTTCGGCCAGATGGACGAGCCCCCGGGCACCCGTCTGCGCGTGGCCCTGGCCGGTCTGACCATGGCGGAGTACTTCCGCGATGTGCAGAACCAGGACGTGCTGTTCTTCATCGACAACATCTTCCGGTTCACGCAGGCCGGTTCCGAGGTCTCGACCCTGCTCGGCCGCATGCCCTCCGCGGTGGGCTACCAGCCGAACCTGGCCGACGAGATGGGTCTCCTCCAGGAGCGCATCACCTCGACCCGCGGTCACTCGATCACCTCGATGCAGGCGATCTACGTCCCCGCGGACGACCTGACCGACCCGGCCCCGGCCACCACCTTCGCCCACCTCGACGCGACGACGGTTCTGTCCCGTCCGATCTCCGAGAAGGGCATCTACCCGGCCGTGGACCCGCTGGACTCCACGTCCCGCATCCTCGACCCGCGCTACATCGCGGCGGAGCACTACAACACCGCGATGCGCGTCAAGACGGTCCTCCAGAAGTACAAGGACCTTCAGGACATCATCGCGATCCTCGGTATCGACGAGCTGGGCGAGGAGGACAAGCTCACCGTCCACCGTGCCCGTCGCGTGGAGCGCTTCCTGTCCCAGAACACCCACGTCGCCAAGCAGTTCACCGGCGTCGACGGGTCGGACGTCCCGCTGGACGAGTCGATCGTGGCCTTCAACTCGATCATCGACGGCGAGTACGACCACTTCCCGGAGCAGGCGTTCTTCCTCTGCGGTGGTATCGAGGACCTGAAGGCGAACGCGAAGGAGCTGGGCGTCTCCTGACCCCGTGCTTCACCTGAGGGGGTGGGGCGTGTCCCACCCCCTCTTTCATGCCTACTAGAATTGAACCCACACCCGGCACGACCGCCGGGTGGTGACCCGAGGAGCCCACCTTGGCTGCTGAGCTGCATGTCGAGCTCGTCGCCGCGGACCGCCAGGTCTGGTCCGGCGAGGCCACCCTGGTCGTCGCGCGTACCACGTCCGGCGACATCGGCGTCATGCCCGGTCACCAGCCGCTGCTCGGTGTGCTGGAGTCGGGCCCGGTGACCATCCGTACGAGCGACGGAGGGACGGTCGTCGCCGCGGTGCACGGCGGTTTCATCTCGTTCGCGGACAACAAGCTGTCGCTGCTCGCCGAGATCGCCGAGCTGTCGGACGAGATCGACGTCCAGCGCGTGGAGCGGGAACTGGAGCGTGCGAAGGCGGAGGGCGACGAGTCCGCCGAGCGCCGCGCGGACGTCCGACTGCGTGCGGTGGAGACGCGCTGAACCCAGCTTTGACGCGATGACGTGACTCAGCCGCGGCTGGGACCGGAGGAATCCGGCCCCAGCCGCGGCTGAGGCGAATGTGGGTGTTTTTTCCGTTCCGTTACCTGTTTTACCTAGGAGACGAGGAGGTCGGTGTCGATGGTCCTCGCTCTGACTGCGTGCGGAATTGTGGTGGCCCTGGTAGTGGTGGGGCTGTTCGTCTTCGGCCTGCGCCGCAGACTCATCCAGCGCTCCGGCGGCACCTTCGACTGTTCGCTCCGCTGGGACGTCCCGGAGAAACCCGACACCAACGGCAAGGGCTGGAGCTACGGCGTCGCCCGCTACAACGGCGACCGCATCGAGTGGTATCGCGTCTTCTCCTACGCCTACCGCCCGCGCCGCACGCTTGAGCGCTCGGCGATCGAGGTCGCCGGCCGCCGCCTCCCCGAGGGCGAGGAGGAGCTGGCCCTGCTCTCCGACGCGCTCATCCTGACCTGTCTGCACCGGGGCACGCGCCTCGAACTCGCCATGAGCGAGGACGCGTTGACGGGTTTCCTGGCCTGGCTGGAGGCGGCTCCGCCCGGCCAGCGGGTCAACGTGGCATGACCGGACACACCGGGTTGGGTACGTCGGCCTGACTGACGACGACGACCGTGTGGGGTTCGGAGCCGAGTGTCACGGTGACGTCCACGGGACAGGCGGCCATGAGGGCGGCGGCGACCGCCCCGGCGAGGGAGCCCGCGGACGCGGCCCAGGTGCGGACGGGCTTCTTGACGGTGCGGGACGTGGTCGGCCTGCGCTTCATGTGTTCCCCCGTGGTGCGCTGTTCCGTTTGTCGCTGGGCGACCACGATGCCCCGGGCCGACCGACTGTCCCCAGGCCCCGTCCGGCCCGTGCCGAGGGCCGAAGGACCCCGGGTGGTGCACGCCGGGGGCGCTCGAAGTGCACAACGCGCCGCACGCGACGGTCCGTACGCAGCGCACCGCGGACAGACCGGAGAGGTCTGTCCGCGGTGGGGTGCTGAGCAGCGTGGGGTTCAGCTCAGCCCGCTGTTGATGGCGGTCACCAGCTCACCGTTGCTGGTGTCGCCGCTGAAGTCCCAGAAGAACGCGCCGCCCAGACCCTGGGTCTTGGCCCAGCTCATCTTTCCGGCGATCGTGCTCGGGGTGTCGTACGACCACCAGTTGTTGCCGCAGTAGGCGTACGCCGTGCCGGCGATCGTGCCGGTGGCCGGGCAGGACGTCTTGAGGACCTTGTAGTCCTCGATGCCCTGCTCGTAGGTGCCCGCCGCCGGACCGGTCGCCGAACCGCCGGGTGCGGCCTGGGTCACGCCGGTCCAGCCTCTGCCGTAGAAGCCGATGCCGATGAGCAGCTTGTTCGCGGGGACGCCCTTCGACTTGAACTTGGCGATCGCGTCGGCCGTGGTGAAGCCGGGGGTCGGGATGCCGCTGTAGGTGGTGAGCGGGGAGTGCGGGGCGGTCGGGCCGTCCGCGTCGAAGGCGCCGAAGAAGTCGTACGTCATCACGTTGTACCAGTCGACGTACTGGGCCGCGCCCGCGTAGTCGGCGGCGTCGATCTTGCCGCCGGAGGTGCCGTCCGCCGTGGTGGCGGCGGTGACCAGGTTGCCGGTGCCGAACTTGGCGCGCAGGGCCTGCATCAGGTTCTTGTAGGCCGCCGCGCCGCTGGTGTCACAGGACAGGCCGCAGGCGTTCGGGTACTCCCAGTCGATGTCGATGCCGTCGAAGACGTCGGCCCAGCGCGGGTCCTCGACCAGGTTGTAGCAGGACTGCGCGAACGCGGTCGGGTTGGCCGCCGCCTGGGCGAAGCCGCCGGACCAGGTCCAGCCGCCGAAGGACCAGAGGATCTTGATGTTCGGGTACTTGGCCTTCAGCTCGCGCAGCTGGTTGAAGTTGCCGGCGATCGGCTGGTCCCAGGTGTCGGCGACGCCGCTGACCGACTGGTCGGCGGTGAACGTCTTCTGGTAGTCGGCGTAGGCGTCACCGATCGCGCACTGCCCGTTGGTGACGTTGCCGAAGGCGTAGTTGATGTGCGTGATCTTCGCGGCCGAGCCGGAGGTCACCAGGTTCTTGACCTGGTAGTTGCGCTGGTACGTGCCCCACTCGGTGAGGTACCCGAGCTTGACCTTGCTGCCGCCGGCCGGGGGAGTGGTCGTACCGCCCGTGGTGTGCACGGCGACCGCGCCGCTGACCGGGCCCGTCTGGTCCGCGGTGTCGCGGGCCTGCACGGTGTACGAGTAGTCGGTGCCGGCGGTCAGGCCGGTGTTCGTGTACGACGTCGTCGTCACGGTGGCGACCTTGGTGCCGTCGCGCAGGACGTCGTAGTTCTTGACGCCCTTGTCGTCGGTGGCGGCCGACCAGGAGAGGTTCACCGAGGTGTCGGTGATGGAGGAGGCGGTGGGGGTGCCGGGCGCGGAGGGGGCCGCGTCACCGGGGACGGTGGTGCCGCCGTCACAACTGCCGCCGTTCAGGAGGCAGTTGGAGGGCGAGCCGCTGCCGGCGCCGTTGAAGCCGAAGGAGACGGAGGCGCCAGCGGCGATGGTGCCGTTGTAGGACTTGTTCTTCGCGGTCCAGTGGTTCCCGGAGTTGGTGACGTCCGCGTCCCAGGCCGAGGTGACGGACGTACCGGAGGGGAAGTCCCACTCGACCGTCCATGAACTGATCGCGCTGGTACCGGTGTTCTTCACGGTCCACTGCCCGCCGAAGCCGGTACCCCAGTCGCTGGACTTGGTGAAGGTGGCGGTGGCGGTCGACGCGGCCTCGGCCGGCGCGGCCAGACCGACGAGAGCGGCGAGCGGAAGCAGCAGGGTCGCGAACCCGGCAACTGCTCGATGTCTGAAGCGCATTGAGCGCCTCCTCTTTTGTTTTACGCCTCCGGCGCACTGGAGACGGTGTCGGGGGTGTCGGGGCGCGACTGAGCCTTCGCACCCACAGTGCCGCGAGAATAGAAAGGTCTGGACCACGGGTCAATAGGTCTGGACCACTTTGGTATGGGTGTGCTAAACCCCAATTCACGCACCGGCAAAGCCACTTGAACCCGGCCGTGCGGCCCCGACTCGGCCGCCACCTCGCTGACGTGCGTCTTCATCGCCCAGCGCGATCCGCACGCCACCCTCGCGGACGTGCTCGCGGACATCTTCGGCAGGCCGGCGCCGGGCGGGGCGTGACGTAGGCCCGCGAGTTCATCGCCACCGGCCGAAGGCCGGCAACCGGACGACGGCTCCGCGCGGCCTCCATGCGCCGAGCCGCCTCGGCGACGACCTGTATCGACTACCCGCAGTCTCTGACAGTCGCTCAGCGCTCCCCGCCGGGAACCCAAAGGACGTCCCCCGCCTCCTTGTTGGCCGATCGGGCCAGGATGAACAGCAGGTCGGACAAGCGGTTGAGGTAGGTCGCCGTCAACGGGTTCATCACCTCCCCGTGCACCTCCAGCGCCGCCCAGGTCGACCGCTCCGCGCGACGTACGACCGTGCACGCCTGGTGGAGCAGGGCCGCGCCCGGGGTGCCACCGGGGAGGATGAAGGAGCGGAGCTTCTCCAGCTGCTCGTTGAAGTGGTCGCAGTCCGCCTCCAGTTTGTCGACGTAGAACTGCTCGACACGCAAGGGCGGGAACTCCGGGTTCTCGACCACCGGCGTGCACAGGTCCGCGCCCACGTCGAAGAGGTCGTTCTGGACGCGGGTGAGGACCTTGGTGATGTCCTCGGGGAGGGCGCCGAGGGCGATGGCCGTGCCGATCGCCGCGTTCGCCTCGTTCGTGTCGGCGTACGCCGAGATCCGGACGTCCGTCTTGGCGACCCGGCTCATGTCGCCGAGGGCGGTGGTGCCCTGGTCGCCGGTCCTGGTGTAGATGCGCGTCAGATTGACCATGCGGCCAGCGTAGTCAGGGTGTGCGGGTGCTCAACTAGGCCGTACGGGGGGTCGAATGACCCGTGCCGGTGTGATGTCCGTCAGATGAGACGTGACGCGCGTTACTAACCGGTCACACAGCGCCGCAGCTTCGCTAGTGTCCGCCGAGAGGCATTTGGATACACGCTGTAAGCGTTTCAAAGGGGAGTCGCACAGTGGCACGGAAGCTTGCCGTCATCGGCGCCGGACTCATGGGTTCCGGTATCGCCCAGGTCTCCGCGCAGGCGGGCTGGGACGTCGTCCTGCGCGATGTCACCGACGAAGCCCTGAAGCGTGGCACCGACGGCATCAAGGCCTCGTACGACAAGTTCGTGAGCAAGGGCAAGCTGGAGGCGCACGACGCCGACGCGGCCCTCGGCCGGATCACCGCGACCACCGATCTCGACGCCGTCGCCGACGCGGACATCGTCGTCGAGGCCGTCTTCGAGAAGCTCGAAATCAAGCACGAGATCTTCCGCGCGCTGGACAAGATCGTGCGCGAGGACGCCGTCCTCGCCTCCAACACCTCCGCCATCCCGATCACGAAGATCGCGGCCGTGACGGAGCGTCCGGAGCGCGTCGTGGGAACGCACTTCTTCTCACCGGTCCCGATGATGGGCCTGTGCGAGCTGGTGCGCGGTTACAAGACGAGCGACGAAACCCTCGCCACCGCAAGGGAGTTCGCCGAATCCGTCGGCAAGACCTGCATCGTCGTCAACCGTGACGTGGCCGGGTTCGTGACGACCCGTCTCATCTCGGCGCTCGTCGTCGAGGCGGCGAAGCTGTACGAGTCGGGCGTCGCCACCGCCGAGGACATCGACCTCGCCTGCAAGCTGGGCTTCGGTCACGCGATGGGCCCGCTGGCCACCGCGGACCTCACCGGCGTCGACATCCTGCTGCACGCGACGAGCAACATCTACACCGAGTCGCAGGACGAGAAGTTCGCCCCGCCGGAGCTGATGCGCCGAATGGTGGACGCCGGTGACATCGGACGCAAGAGCGGGCAGGGCTTCTACAAGCACTGAAACCGCACACGCCCCTGCCCCATCACACGCACGGGTGAATTCGGTATCGGTTCGCTCACAGACGGCAACCTCGTGGCACTTCACGCAGTCAGAGGTTGCATCACCTACATCACGGAGTACGCCACCGCACTCACGGGGAGCGCATATGTACATCAGGGGCGACCACGTCGAGCTGGTCGTCGGGGGCCGCCTCGACGTCCGCAGCGCGGCGGACGCCCGTACGGTCCTGCACTCGGCCGTCGACGACGGAGTCGGCGATCTGGTGCTGGACCTGTCCGAGCTCGATTCCTGGGACGCCACCGGCCTCGGCGTCATCATGGGAGCCCACCGACGGGCCGGCCGCTGCGGCCGCCGCCTGGTGCTGCGCCGCGTACCGCCGCAGATGCAGCGCCTGCTCGTGGCCACCCGGCTGCACCGCATCCTCGCCATCGAGGGCGGGATCGGGGTCGAGTCCCTTCCCAGGGTGTGATCCCAAAGTGTGACACTTTCGCTGAAAGTGGCACGCTTTTCGGAAGAGGCCCGGTCGGGGGCTCGCGAAACACGTACCGCGCACAATCCTCATGAGACTGTGACGTCTCGGACGGCGCGGTACCCCGGGCTGTCGTAGATACTGTGCCAAGGTTTAGGGTTCGGTCGCCCGCTGCCTTACAACCCTTCGAGCGGGCCCGGACCAGAAGCGACAGCGCGGTGTGCACAAGGCCGGGAGGGGCCTTGGGTCCTGTCGACCCGCACACGACGCTTTTGGGGGGCTTGGACCTATGGACCCGATCGACCGGGGACCCGAGGAGTACGGCCATGACGGCGACGACACGTCGTCACGTCAGCGCCCGCCCCGGGAACCCCTCACACCCGACTTCGGCCAGCACACACCCGCACTCGCCCGCACCGTGCAACTGGTCACCGGTGACTTCCTGCTCACCGTCAACCCCGTCGACGGCAGCGAGATCGAGGCCTGCCCGCCCGGACAGCGGCCCGGCCGGCCCGCGAAGTTCGGCGCTGCCGAGCGCGCCGAGGCGGCCCGCGCCGCCAGGCCCCCGGTCCCGCCCGGCCTGAACCGCCCCGAACTGCCGCTCCTGGAGCGCCAGGACGAGCGCGAGCGTCTCGTACGGCTGCTCGCCCGCGGCCGTTCCGTACGCCTCACCGGCCCCTCGGGCTCCGGCCGCACCAGCCTGCTCGACCTCGTCGCCGAGGACTGCCTGGACCTCGCCCCCGACGGCGTGATCCGCCTCACCGGCTTCCACCGCACCGCCGACGACCTTCTCCACGACCTCTTCTACGCCGTCTACGACGCACCCCTGCACCGGCCCGGCCGGGAGGAACTCCTCGCGCTGACGCGGGAGATCGGCGCGGTCGTCGTCCTGGACGACATCGAGTTCGGCGCCGCCGCCCTCGACGAACTCCTCGACGCGACGCCCGAGTGCGCCTTCCTGATCGCCGCGACCCCGGATGTCCCGGCACCGTCCGCGGACTCCGCCATCGAGGAGGTCTTCCTCGGCGGTCTGGGCCGTTCCGGCGCCGTGGAGGTCCTGGAGCACGCCGTGGGCCGCGTCCTCACCGAGGAGGAGGCGAACTGGGCGGGCGATCTGTACTTCGAGTCCGAGGGCCTGCCCCTGCGCTTCGTCCAGGCCGGTGCCCTGCTCCGCCAGCGCGACCAACTGCGCGTCGGCACCAGCGCCGTCGAGGAGTTCGGCGTCTTCCAGGACGCGCCCCCGGTCGACGAGCCCTTCGACGCCCCGCCGCTCGAACTGGACGAGGACGACGCCGTACCCCTGCCGTCCCTCGGGGAGGCCGCCGCGCCCGCGCCGCTGCTCGCCTCGCGGCTCAGCACGTCGGCCCGGGCCACCCTGCGCTTCGCCGTCGCGCTCGGCGGCGAGGTGCCGCACCAGGCGCATCTGCCCGCGCTCGTCGGCGACACCCACGCGGACGCCGCCCTCGGCGAACTCGCGGGCTGCGGACTGGTCTCCCCGGTCGGCTCCCGCTACCGGCTCGCCACCGGCGTCCAGACCCAGCTGGAGGCCGCCGGATACGGCGACGACGTCGCGTCCGGCGCCCTCATCGCCGCCCTGCACTACTCCTGGTGGGCCGGGCACCCCTCGGTCACGCCCGCGCGTGTGTGCGCCGAGGCGGACGCCCTGCTCGCCGCGCTCGTCGCCCTCCTGCCGGCGACAACCCCGCCCGGCGACGGCGAGGAGAGCACCACCGTCCATCTCGCCCGCACGGCGGCGCCCGCGTTCGCCGCCGGACTGCACTGGAGCGCCTGGGAGCGGGTGCTGCGCTCCGGCTTCGAGGCCGCGCAGCTCGCCGCCGATGTGAGTGAACAGGCCTATTTCCAGCACGAGTTGGGCGTCCTCGCGCTGTGTGAGGGCGACCTCGACCGGGCCCGCGCCGAACTGGAGTCGTCCATCGGCCTGCGCGGCGAGGCCGCCGACAAGCGCGGCGCCGTCGCCGGCCGCCGGGCCCTCGCCCTGGTCGCCGACCGTTCCGGCATCGCGCTCGGCCCCGGCGCCACGGCAGGCGAGGAAGTACCGGACGCGCGCTACGAGGAGTCGGCCACGCCGCCCGGCGGCATACCGACGCCCTTCCCGCCGCTCCAGCTGCCCGGCGACACCTCCTACACCCTCGTCGCGCACCAGCCCTCGCCCCCGAAGCCCCACAACAAGGCCCGGGGCGGCCTGCGCGGCTACGCCCGGCGCAACCTCGTCGCGGCCGGCGCGGGCGTCCTGCTCGCCGCCGTCCTCGGCACGGTCGTCACCCTCGGCGCCACGTCCAACAACAACGCCGACAACCCGTCCGACAAGGTCGGCGTCAACCCGTCCGCCAGCCAGGGCACCGACGACGACAGCCTCGGCGCCGACAAGGCGAAGAACGGCGACAAGAACGACACCGGTACGGCGACCAGCCGGCCCACCGACCCGGGCCCGGACGGGACTTACGGCACGTCGGACGACCCGACGCCGCCGGGCAGCAGCGGCCAGCCTTCGGACAACCCGACCGGGACGCACGGTTCGGGCAACGGGTCGACGACGCCGACGCCGTCCAAGCCCACGACGTCGAAACCTGCTTCGCCGAGCCCGTCCACGTCGAAGCCGACGACTCCGACCACCCCGGCTTCGCCGACCACCTCCGCGCCGACGGACACCACATCACCGTCGCCGTCGGACACGTCCAGCGCCCCGTCCACCGACACCTCGGCAAGCGGCGCAGCCTCAAGTGCCCCCGTCGAGACGACCAGTTCGGCCGCGCCCGAGAGTGCGAGCGCGGACACGTCGAGTAGTGCGGGTGCCGTCATCTGACCCTCCGTACGACACGAAAGGGCCGGCTCCGATGATCGGAACCGGCCCTTTTCGGCGTGGTGAAGTCGGTGTCTGGTGACGGTTGTTCAGAACGGGCTCAGAACAGGCGGAGCTTGTCGTCCTCGATGCCGCGCAGGGCGTTGTAGTCGAGGACCGTGCAGCCGATGCCGCGGTCGGTGGCGAGGACGCGGGCCTGGGGCTTGATCTCCTGGGCGGCGAAGATGCCGCGGACCGGGGCCAGGTGGGGATCGCGGTTCAACAGTTCCAGGTAGCGCGTGAGTTGCTCCACGCCGTCGATCTCGCCGCGCCGCTTGATCTCGATCGCGACGGTCTGGCCCTCGGCGTCCCGGCACAGGATGTCGACCGGGCCGATGGCCGTCATGTACTCGCGGCGGATCAGCGTGTAGCCCTCGCCGAGGGTGTCGATGCGGTCGGCGAGCAGCTCCTGGAGGTGCGCTTCCACGCCGTCCTTGATCAGGCCGGGGTCCACGCCGAGTTCGTGCGAGGAGTCGTGGAGGATCTCCTCCATCGTGATGATGAGCTTCTCGCCCGCCTTGTTGATGACGGTCCAGACGCCTTCGTCCTCGCCCGAACCCTCCTTCAACGTGCAGGGCGGAGACATCCAGTTGAGGGGCTTGTAGGCCCGGTCGTCCGCGTGGATCGAGACGCTGCCGTCCGCCTTCACCAGGATGAGACGGGGGGCGGAGGGCAGGTGGGCGGTGAGCCGGCCCGCGTAGTCCACGGAACACCGGGCAATGACGAGACGCATGGTCGGCAACGCTACTCGACTGGCGTAGGTGCACGCGATTCGCCCTGGAAGACCCGTGACGCCCGTTGTTCATTCATGGCCGATTGTGGGCCTATTGAGAGTTCCCTATGTACGCATTCTCCTGGTGCCGCCATCCTCCGTTGCCTACCGTATAAACGGGAGGTCGCGAGACGTGTACGCAGCGTGTTCGTAATCGCGGACTCCCTTACCTGTCCGGCAACCCCTGCGCGTTGGGGGTGCGAGAGGAGAACCCATGTCGCTCGACGTCTCACCGGCCCTACTCGAAAAGGCCGAGCGAGGCGAGGTCGACGAAGCTGAATTCGTCGACTGCGTCCGGACCTCCCTGCCTTACGCATGGGAGATGGTCAGCTCCCTGGTGGCTCAGCTGAAGGTCGACGGCGGTGCGTTCGCCGACAACCAGACGCCGCCGCCGGACGAGCAGGCACGCGGTCAGTTGCTGCGTGCGCTCGCGAGTGACGCGATACGCGGCGCGCTGCAGCGGCACTTCGGTGTACGCCTTGCCTTCCAGAACTGCCACCGGGTGGCGGTGTTCCCGCTGGACGGCTCGGTCGACGAGACGCTGGCCCGCTTCACCTCGGTGCGCAGTCAGCTGCTGAACCAGTCCCCGGAGTTCAGGGACTGCTGACGCGGCGGACGGCGCACTGCTTGCCGCTCCGTACGCGGGAGGTGCTCTGTACGGGGCGGCAGGCTCCCCGCGGATCGTCCAGCGCGGTTCGCTCAGCCGAGGTGGGGGAGCACCTCGGCGCCGAGCCGCCGTACGTTCTCCTCGGTCGCCGCGAGGTCCCCGGACCCCTCGACGAGCAGCGCGAAGCGGGAGATGCCGGTCCGCTCCGAGGTCGCCGCGAGCCGGTCGGCGCACAGCCGCGGGGTGCCCACCGGGTGCAGTCCGCAGAGGAGTTCGGTGTACGCGCGCGGGTCGCGCATCCGGCGCTCGCGGTCGTCCACCGTCACATGGGCGTCGAGCCCCTGCTTCAGCCAGCCCGGCATCGCCTTCACCAGGGCCTCCACCGCGTCGGCACGCCTGTCCGCGATCTGGCAGACACCGGCAGACACATGGGCCGCGCCGCGGATCTCCTCCGCCGGCCGCCCGGCCGCCCGCGCCGACTGCCGCCACAGGGCGACCATTTCGGCTTTCTCCTCGTCCCCGACATGCATGCCCAGGAGCATCGGCAGGCCCCGCTCGGCCGCCAGCCGCACGCTCGCGGGCGAGGTGCAGGCGACGACGACCTCGGGGCCCGGCGCGTCCGACAGCGCCTCCGACGGCCGTGGTACGACGGGCACTTCACGGAACGCGAAGCGGTCCCCGGTGCCCGCGACCGACGGCTCGCGCAGCCAGCGCATCAGCAGATCGAGTGATTCCGGGAACCCCTGTTCGTACGCGGCGAGACCCGAGCCGAACACCTCCAGGTCGACCCACGGCCCGCCGCGCCCCACGCCCAGCGAGAAGCGCCCGCCGCTCGTCACGTGCAGCAGCGCGGCCTGCTCGCCGAGGGCGACCGGGTGGACGGTGGGCAGCACGCTGACCGCGGTGCCGACGCGGATGCGCTGGGTGCGGCCCAGCAGTAACGCGGCCAGGGTGACCGCGGACGGGCAGGTGCCGTAGGGCACGAAGTGGTGCTCGGCCAGCCAGGCCGTGTCGAGACCGGCCTCCTCCGCGACCTCCACCGAGCGGACCGCGCGGTGCAGGGCCTCCCCCTGGCCCTGCCCCGGGAACTGGGCCGCCAACACAAAACTTCCGACGCGCATGGCTTTTCCTGCTTCCTTGGCTCCGACACGGAGCTCCCCCACCGGGCATAACCGCCCGACACGTGCCGAGGACACGGCCTGGCAGAGAGATTTGCGGATTGTCTGCAGAATGCGCGGTCCCGAGGGGGACTTGTACGGGTTGATGCCCTTCGCGTACCCCTGTCCGCGCCACGTAGGCTGGACACAGCCCTTGCCTCCTGTATAGCCCCGTGAGGTGTTCTGTGTCCCCGCGTCGCAACCGACCCAAGGAGTCCGGTTCCTCCGGCCAGAGTGCCGACGACGAGCCCTCGGGCCGCTACGGCGGCTGGCAGTCCACGGAGCACTGGCAGGGCGAGGAGTGGAGCGTGCGCCATGTCGCCGGGGCGAGCGCGCAGGGCAAGACGTACCGCTGCCCCGGCTGCGACCAGCAGATCCCCTCCGGCGTCCCGCACGTCGTGGCCTGGCCGGAGCACGCGGGCGTCGACGACCGCCGCCACTGGCACAAGGCCTGCTGGAACGCGAAGGACCGCCGCACCACACGGGTGCAGCGGTCCAGGAACGCGCCTCGGTTCTAGGTCGACCCTTCAAAGAGTGGTACTGCTCACACGTCCCGCTTCTCCAGCAGCGCGACCGCGCCCGCGAACGCCACGGCCGTCACGCCCACGATGATCCACAGCGGGTCCCAGCCCGAAGGGCCGGAATCCGAGAGGGAGTTGGAGTAGAAGACGCTCAGCTGGTTCGGGATCGAGTACTCGAACAGTTTCTGGCGTACGTCCTCCAGCGACTGCGAGAACATGAACAGCGCGATGACCAGTGGGGCGAGCACCGCGCCGATCATGACGGTGATAGCGCCCGCCGAGTGCCGGATGATCGAGCCGACGATCAGCGAGAGCAGCCCGAGCAGCGCGATGTAGAGCGAGACGCCGACGGTTCCCTTGAACCACTCGCCGGCGGACGGGTCCTTCGCGCCGTTGTTCTCCAGCAGCGAGGCGTCCACGAAGGCGATGAACCCCGAGGCCACCAGCGTCACCACGAAGGCGACCCCGAAGAACACGATCGACTTCGCGGCGAGGACCCGGCCGCGGCTGGGGCAGGCGGTCATCGTCGTGCGGATCATGCCCGTGCCGTACTCCGAGGCGGTGGTCAGCACGCCGAGCGTGATGATGCACATGCAGCCGAGCAGCAGCCCGAAGAAGCCGTAGGACAGCGGGTTCTCGCCGTTCAGCTCCGAGGAGGAGTTGCTGACCACGACGCCGGCGAGCAGGCCGATGCCGACGACGAGGACCACGAACACGCCGAGCGTCCAGATCGTCGAGCGCACCGACTTGATCTTCGTCCACTCGGAGGCGAGCGCGTGCCCGAGGTGCGTGCGCACCACCGGGATCGGCGAGGTGTACCCGCCGTACGAAGGACCGTTCGCCGCCTGCCAGTTGGGCGCGGCTGCCTGCGGCATCGGGGGCTGGGGCGTACTCATCGGGCGTCCTCGGGCTTGGTCAGGTCGGCGGCGGAGGAGGGGGCGGGAGCGGCGGGGGCCGGGGTCGCATCCGCGACCGGAGCGGGAGCGGCCGCCGGGGCCTGAACCGCCGGGGCACCCTGAGCCGGGCCCTGGGGCGGCTGTGTCGCCGCCTGCGGGGTCAGGGGTGCCGGAGGCCCGTACGGGCCGGGCGCTGCCGCCACGGGCGCCGCAGGGGCGCCGTACGGATTCGGGGTGCCGTAAGGATTCGCCGGGGGCCGGCCCATCGCGAACGGTTGGCCGCCCTGCTGCGGTGACGGCGGCGCGTACCAGCCCGGCTGGCCCTGGCCCGGTACCGGCATGGGCGGCTGCGCGCCCGGCGGCAGCTGCTGCATCAGACCGGCCTTCTGGTCGATCGTCGAGCGGTAGTCGACGGCGCCCTGCGTCATCCGCATGTACGCCTCCTCCAGCGAGGCCTGATGCGGGGACAGCTCCCACAGGCGTACGTCCGTGTCGTGGGCGATGTCGCTGATGCGCGGCAGCGGCAGCCCCGTGACGCGCAGCCCGCCGTCCTGCTCGGGCAGCACATGGCCGCCCGCCTCGGTCAGCGCGGAGGTGAGCTTCTCGCGCAGCTGGGGCTCGGTGTCCGGCGTGCGCACACGCGCGAAGTCGGCGGAGTTCGCCGAGATGAAGTCCCGCACGCTCATGTCGGAGAGGAGTTGCCCGCGCCCGATCACGATGAGGTGGTCCGCCGTCAGCGCCATCTCGCTCATGAGGTGCGAGGAGACGAAGACGGTACGGCCCTCCGCCGCGAGCGCCTTCATCAGGTTCCGCACCCAGAGGATGCCCTCGGGGTCGAGGCCGTTGACCGGCTCGTCGAAGAGCAGCACCTGGGGGTCGCCGAGGAGCGCGGCGGCGATGCCGAGCCGCTGGCCCATGCCGAGGGAGAAGCCCTTGGAGCGCTTTCTCGCCACGTCCTGGAGGCCCACGACCCCGAGCACCTCGTCCACACGCCGGGCCGGGATGCCCGAGAGCTGGGCCAGGCTCAGCAGATGGCTGCGGGCGCTGCGGCCGCCGTGCACGGCCTTGGCGTCGAGCAGGGCACCGACCTGTCTGGGGGCGTTCGGCAGTTTGCGGTAGGGGAAGCCGCCGATCGTCACCTGTCCTGACGTGGGGTTGTCCAGGCCGAGGATCATGCGCATCGTCGTCGACTTGCCCGAGCCGTTGGGCCCGAGGAAACCGGTGACGGCACCGGGCCGCACCTGGAAGGAAAGGTTGTACACGGCGGTCTTGTCGCCGTAGCGCTTGGTCAGGCCGACAGCCTCGATCATGCTCCGCACCCATCGAAAGGATCAGGACAGCAGGGCACACGCCCCCGTAAGGGTTAGGAGGATATCGGGGCGCTGACGGTTCCGCCCAAGAGAAAGTAAAGCAACGCCCGAAGTCGAGACCCCGAGTCAGGCGTCCCGGCGCTTCAGAAGGACGTAGGCGCCGACGAGCGAGGCGAGCACCCACAGGGCCATGATCCCGAACCCGCCCCAGGGTCCGTACGGCGCCGAGTCGTCCACCGGCGTGACCACCTGCATGATCTTGCTGCCGGCCTGGTCGGGCAGGTACTGGCCGATCTTCTTCGTGGCGGAGACGTTGCCGAGGATGTTGGAGATCAGGAAGAAGAACGGCATCAGGATGCCCAGCGACAGCATCGGCGAGCGCAGCATCGAGGCGACGCCCATGGAGAACAGCGCGATCAGGGTCATGTAGAGCCCGCCGCCGATCACCGCGCGCAGCACGCCCGGGTCGCCGATCTCCGCCTTGTGGGAGCCGAGCATCGCCTGCCCCAGGAAGAACGTGAGGAAGCTCGTCACCAGGCCGACCACGAGACACAGCCCCGCGGCCACCGCGATCTTGCTGAACAGGAAGGTGCCGCGCTGCGGGACGGCCGCGAGCGAGGTGCGGATCATGCCGGTGCTGTACTCGTTCGACACGACCAGCACCCCGAACACGATCATCGCGAGCTGACCGAGACTCATCCCGGCGAAGCTGATGAACGTCGGGTCGAAGGACAGCTTGTCCTTGGCGCTCATGTCGTCGAACTGGCTCTTCGACAGCGCCGAGATCAGCATGCCGAGCCCGATCGTCACCACCACGGCCAGCGAGAGCGTCCACACCGTCGACGCGACGGAACGGATCTTGGTCCACTCCGAGCGGATGACCTGGGTCGCCGCCATGTCAGCCCTTCTTCCAGCCGTCGCCCCAGCCCTGCTGCGGAGCAGGTGCCACGGGGGATGGTGCGTCGGAATGCGCGTGGTACTCCACCGACTCCGCGGTCAACTGCATGAACGCCTCCTCCAGGGAGGCCTGTTGGGGACTCAGCTCGTGCAGCACGAGCTGGTGCGACGCGGCCAGCTCACCGATCTGCTCGGACTTGGCCCCGTCGACTTCGAGGACCCCGCTGCCGGACTCGACCACGGTGATCCCGGCCTGGTGCAGCACGTCGAGCAGCCGCTCGCGCTGCGGGGTGCGGATCCGGACGTACGACCGCGAGTTCTGCTGGATGAAGTCCGCCATGGAGGTGTCCGCGAGGAGCCGGCCCTGGCCGATGACGACGAGGTGATCGGCCGTCAGCGCCATCTCGCTCATCAGGTGCGAGGAGACGAAGACCGTACGGCCTTGCGCGGCAAGGGACTTCATCAGGTTGCGGATCCAGTGGATGCCCTCGGGGTCGAGGCCGTTGACCGGCTCGTCGAACATCAGGATCTCCGGATCGCCGAGCAGCGCGCCGGCGATGCCGAGCCGCTGGCCCATGCCGAGAGAGAACCCCTTGGCCTTCTTCTTCGCGACGGCGGTGAGCCCGACGGTGTCGAGTACTTCGTGCACCCGGGCGTTCGAGATGCCGTTGCTCTGCGCGAGACACAGCAGGTGGTTGAAGGCGCTGCGGCCGCCGTGCATGGCCTTGGCGTCGAGGAGGGCGCCGATGTACTTCAGCGGGTCCTTGAGCTGGTCGTAGTGCTGGCCGTCGATGCGCACGTCCCCGGCGGTCGGCCGGTCGAGACCGAGCATCATGCGCATGGTCGTCGACTTGCCGGCGCCGTTCGGGCCGAGGAAGCCCGTGACGATGCCGGGTCTGACGGCGAAGGTGAGGTTGTTGACCGCCACCTTGTCGCCGTACCGCTTTGTCAGCCCCGAGAGCTCGATCATGCGGCCACGCTAAGACGGGCGTTCGGCGGATGCCACCCGAACGGGCAAACAGAGTCCGACAACGCAGGCAACAACGGTGAACGCCGTCGCCCAGGCGAACGCGTGCGGGAACGCCGTGCTGCCGTGCCCGTGCGCGAGGACCGTCGCCAGTACGGCGGTGCCCACGCTGCCGCCGAGCTGCTGCACGATCCGGACGGTGGTGCTCGCGTGCGGGATACGGGCCCGGTCGAGACCTTGGTACGCGCCCACCATGACCGCCATGTTGGCCGCGCTGACCCCGAGCCCGCGCACGACCAGCGCGCCGAGCAGCAGGCCGGCACCGGGGTGCGGGAGAAGGAAGGGGAGGGTGCCCAGCGCGCACAGCAGCATGCCCGCCACGGTGACCGGGCGCGGCCCGAGCCGGTCGGTCAACGGTCCGGTGACCCGGGCCAGCAGACTGCCGAGACCCTGCGGCGCCAGCAGCAGCCCGGCCGCGATCACGCCCTCGCCGCGCGCCTGTTGGTAGTAGAGGGGGAGCAGGAACATCCCGCCGAACAGGGCGAGCCCGTTCAGGAACGTCAGGATCGAGGAGACGGCGAACGCGCGGTCCCGGAACAGCCGTAGATCCACGAGGGGTTCGCGGACGCGCAGCGCGTGCCGGGCGAACAGGGCGATCAGTACGGCGCCCACCGGGATCGCCGTCGCGCGGGCGGCGCCGGTCTCGGACAGGCCGTAGACCAGCGTGGCGAGGCCGGGGGAGAGGAGCAGGAGGCCGGTCAGGTCCAGGCGGTGGCCGGGGCGCGGGGTGTCCTTCGGGACGCCGCGCCAGGCCAGGGCGAGGGCCAGGAGGCAGACGGGGAGGTTGACGTAGAAGATCCAGCGCCAGCTGAGGTGGCCGACGATCAGGCCGCCGACGACCGGGCCGAGGATCGGTACGACCATGGCGGGCAGGGTGATCACCGCCATCAGGCGGCCGAGGCTGCGGCCGCCGGCGGCGCGCATGACCAGGGTCTGCAGGACGGGCAGCAGCAGTCCGCCGCCGACTCCCTGGACGACCCGGAAGGCGATCAGCGAGCCGATGCTCCAGGCGAGCCCGCAGAGGAGCGATCCGGCGAGGAAGAGGACCAGCGCGCCGAGCCAGACGCGGCGGGAGTCGAAGCGTTCGACGGCCCAGCCGGAGACCGGGACGACCGTGGCGAGGGCGAGTAGATACGCGGTGCTGACCCATTGCAGGCTCGTCGTGGAGGCGCCCAGGTCGTGGCCCAGGGTGTGCAGGGCTATGGAGACGATCGTGCTGTCGAGGAGCGGGGCGAGGGCGCCGAGGACGAGGATGCCGGCGAGTTTGCGGACGGCCGGGTCGAGGTGTTCGGCGGGGCGGACGGTGGTGTCGGGCATGGCGGTTCCCCCTTTAGAGACGCTGCGTCTCTAAAGGGCCACGATAGGCTGGACCCGATAAGAGACGCAAGGTCTCCTAGTAGGAGTTGGGGGTGCCGGTGATGGCCGCAGAGCAGACGCGGCGGCGCGGGGCCGCGCTGGAGGCCGACATCCTGGACGCCGTGTGGGAGGAGCTGGCCGAGGTCGGTTACGCCCGGCTCACCATGGAGGGCGTCGCGGCCCGGGCCAGGACCGGCAAGCAGGTCCTCTACCGGCGCTGGGCCAACCGCGCCGAGCTCGTCAAGGCCGCCATGCCGCACCGCACCGGCTTCATCGTCGACCAGCTGCCCGATACCGGGGAGCTGCGCGCGGACGTGCTGACCCTGCTGCGGCTGATGGTCGTGCGGCAACGGGAGATCGGGCCCGATGTCATCCGGGGCCTGCTGGCGGAGGCGCCCGACCTGGACCCGAAGGTGTTCGGGATCATGCACGACATCCTGCTGACGCTGCTTCAACGGGCCGTGGAGCGGGGCGAGATCCCCACTGCCGACCTGCCCCGACGGGTCGTCACCGTCCCGGCCCAGCTGCTGCGCTACGAGATGGTCATCTCCCGCGACCCGGTCGCCGACTCCGCGCTCGTCGAGATCGTGGACGACGTGTATCTGCCGCTGCTGGCGGGACACGGCGGACACGGCTGAGGCCCGCACCCCCGAAGGGAATGCGGGCCTCAGCCGTGTGGCAAACGCTTGCTCAGCGGGACTGCTGAGCCGGAACTCCACGAGAGATCGGCTCTTCCTCGACCGGGGAGCTCGCGGCGGCCACCGCGGCTCCGGTGAGGGTCGCGAGCATCTCGCGCACGTTCGTCAGCTGGGCGTTGATGCTGTCGCGACGGTTCGTCAGGGCGGCCAGCTCGCGCTCGGACTCCGAACGGATGCGGTCGGCCTTGGCGTTGGCGTCGGCCACGATGTCCTCGGCCTGGCGCTGAGCCGTCTCCACCGTCTGACGGGCGCGACGCTCCGCGTCCGTACGCAGCTTCTCGGCCTCGAGCCGGAGCTGCTCCGCGCGGTGCTCGATCTCCGCGAGGCGCTTCTCGGCCTTCTGCTGACGCGACGCCAGATCGCGCTCGGACTGCTCGCGACGCTTGGCGAGGTTCGTCTCGAAGTCGGCGGCGGCCTGCGCGGCCTTGGCGCGGGTCTCCTCGAAGAGGGCGTCGGCCTCCTCGCGCTTCTGCTGCGCGTCCTTCTGAGCCTCGCCACGCAGCTGGGCGGAGTCGCTCTTGGCCTTCTCGACGATCCGGACGCCCTCGTCCTCGGCCTTGGACTTGCGCTCCGCAGCGAACGATTCTGCGTCGTTGCGGACCTGCTGGGCAGCGGACTCCGCGAGTTCGCGGTGCTGCTCGGCCGCGCGCCGTGCCTCCTCGCGCAGATCCTTGGCCTCTTCCTCGGCGAGGCGGAGGATCTTCTCGACCCGCGCGCCGAGGCCGGCGTACGACGGCTCGGCGTCGCTTACCTGGGCCGCGGCGTTCTGCGTTTCGAGGTGGAGCTCCTCGATGCGCTTCTCGAGAGCGGTGATACGGGCCAGAGCGCTGTCACGGTCGGAGACGAGCTTCGAGATGCGTTCGTCCACCTGAGCGCGGTCGTACCCACGCCGCACAAGCTCGAAGCCGTAGGGGGAAGTGTCGCTCATGGGGTTCCTGTCGAATGAGACCGGTGAGGTGATAGGTGGAATCCTAGGGGCCGAAGCGGTGTGTCATCGAGCGGATACGTGTTTGATCTGGAGAATGACACCTCTTTTGAGTGGCTAACCGTCCGACCGCTTGCCAAAGACCGGGTCAAAGGCCCCAGAACACCCCTAACCTCACAGGGGTTTCTTAACCTTCGACAGACTTGCCACCCGAACGAGTTGCGCCCGCCGTGGCTGCCGCCTTGACCCCGCCGTCCTTGGCCGCTGTCGGGGCCTCGAAAGACTCCAACGCTTCCAGGACGTCCTGGACACGGGAGATTTCGGCGTTGATGTCCTCGCGGCGGCGGACGAGCACTTCGAGGTCGCGCTTGCCCTCCTCGACCGTGCGGCGGGCCTCGCGGATCGCCTCCGCCTTCAGCTCCTCGGCCTCGCGGATGAGCGTGGACTTCTTCTGCTCGGCCTCCTTGAGGAGACCCTCGGCCTTCTTCACGGCGGCGATACGGACCTTGCCCGCCTCGGAGTTGGCCTCCGAGACCAGCTCCTTGGCCTTCATCTGGGCCTTGCCGAGCTGCTCCTCGGCCGCCTTGATGAGCGCGTCGCAGCGGTCGCCGGCCGACTTCATCGTCTCGGCGGACTCACGGCGGGCCCGCTCGTGCAGGTTCTCGATCTCGGCCGTGATGCGGTCGCGCAGCTCCTCGGACCGCTCCCTTATGGCGGTGGCGTCCCGGCGCGCGCCGACCAACAGCTCGTCCGCGTCCGTACGGGCCCGCTCCACCCGGGAGTTGCCCTCGACCGTGCCCTCGGACACCAGCCGGTCCGCCTCGGTGCGGGCCGCGCCGACCATCGAGTCGGCCTGTGCCTCGGCGTCCGCCGTGGTCTTCTGCGCCTGCTGCTGGGCCTCGCTGAGCAGTTTGTCGGCCTCGGCCGCCGTCTCCGTGATGAGGGTGTCGACCTGCTCGGCCGCCTCGGAGCGCCGTTTGTTGGCCTCCTTGCGGGCCTCGTCCAGCGTCCGCTCGGACTCCTCGCGCGCCGCCGAGGTGACCCGCTCCGCGTCCGCCTCCGCGTTCGCCTTGAGGCGGGCGGCCTCGCTGCGGATCCGCTCGGAGTGCTGCTGCGCGGAACCCACCGTGTCGGCGGCCTCGGCCCGCAGCCGCTCCGCGTCCCCGGTCGCGTCCGCGATGAGTTTCTCGGCCTTGGCCACGGCCTCGGACCGCACTCGCTCAGCCTCGTTGATGGTCTCCGTCTGGAGCCGCTCCGCCTCCGCCGTCACCTCGGTGATGAGGGTGTCGGCCTGCGTCGCCGCGTCCGAACGGATCCGGTTGGCGTCCTCGCGGGCGTCCGCCCGGGCCCGCGCCGCGTCCTGGTCGGCCTGCGCGATCGTGTCCGAGGCCTGCGTACGCACCTGCTGGGCGTGCTCGGCGGACTCCGACCGCAGCCGCTCCGCCTCCGCGATCGCGTCCGAAACGGTGCGCTCCGCAAGGGCCTTGGCGGCGTCCGTCTCCTCGGCCGCCCGGCGCCGGACGCGGTTGGCGTCCTCGGTGGCCCGCTCCCGCTCGCTGTACGCGTCGGCGCGGACCCGGTCCGCCTCCTCCTGCGCCTCGCGCCGGGTGCGGTCCGCCACGTGCTCGGCGGCCGACCTGATCCCGGCGATCTCCTCCTGCGCCTGCTCGTGCAGCCCGGCGACGGACTCCCGTACCTGCTGGGCGTGTTGCTCGGCGCCCGACACCATCTCGGTGGCGCGCCGGTCGGCCTCCTCGACCAGCCGTACGGCCTCGGACTGCGCCTCCTCGACGCGGTTGCGCGCCGAGGCCAGCAGCTCCTCGCTCTGCTCGCGGGCCCGCTCGCGCTCCTGCCCGGCCTCCTCACGGGCCGACCCGAGCAGCTCCTCGGCCTCACGACGACGTCGTACGGCCTCCTCCTGGGCGGCGGCCAGCGTCTCGGACGCCTCCGTGGCCAGCCGCTCGGCGGCGGCCTGCGCCTCCGCGCGGACCCGGTCGGCGGTGTCCTGCGCCTCGGTCTTGAGCCGCTCGGCCTCCGCGGACGCCTCGGACCGCAGGCGTACGGCGATGGCCTCGCCCTCGGCGCGGGAGGCGGACGCGTCGGCGGCGGCCTCGTTGCGCAGCCGGTCGGCCTCCGCCTCGGCCTGTGCCTGGAGGGAGCGGATGCGGTCGGCGGCCTCGCCGCGCAGCCGCTCGGTCTCCTCGGCGGCCTCGCGGCGGATCCGCTCGGCCTCCTCGCGGGCGTCGGTGAGCGCCTGCTCGGCAGCGGCGAGCCGCTCCTCGGTCTCCGTGTGCAGCCGCGTCAGGCCCTCGGCGGCCTCCTCGCGGCGTGCCTCTATGGCCCGCTCGGTCTCGTCGCGCAGGTCGCGGGCGGCCTGTTCGGCGTCGGCCTTGATGCCCTCGGACTGCTCGATGACCTCGGAGCGGTGCCGCTCGGCCTCCTTGCGGGTGCGGTCGAGGGTCTCCTCGGCCTGCCGGCGCAGGGTGGTGGCGCGCTCGATGGCCTCGGTGCGGACCTTCTCGCTGTCCGTGGTGGCGGTCTGGCGCAGCTCGTCGGCGTCCGCGCGGGCCTTGGACAGCAGTTCCTCGGCGGTCTTGGCCGCCTCCTCGATCTGCTGGACGGCCTCACGGCGGGCCTCGGCGCGGATGCGCTCGCCCTCGCCGACCGCGTCGGCGCGCAGCTGCTCGGCCTCGCCGCGCAGCCGGCGCGCCTCCTCCTGCAGCTCGACCGTCTTGGCCCGGTACTCCTTGGTGTCGTCCTTCGCCGCGCCCTTGAGGCCCTCGGCGATGTCGTGCGCCTGGGCGCGCAGCCGGTCGGCCTCGGCCTCCGCCTCGGAGCGGATCCGCTCGGCCTCCTCGGTGGCGGCCTTCGTGGTGTTCTTGGCCTCCTCGGACGCCTTGTCGAGGACGTCCTCGGCGGTACGGGCGGCCTTCGCGAGCTGGGAGGCGGTCTCCTCGGCGGTGAGGCTGCGCGCGTTCTCCTCGGCCTCCGCGACGATCTTGTCGGCCTTGGCCTGGGCCTCGGCGACGACCTGCTCGGCGTCCGACTTGGTGGACTCGGCCTCCTTGGTGGCCTCCGTCACCAGCCGGGCGACCTGCTCCTTCGCCGTACGGGTGCGCTGCTCGTTGGCCGACTCGGCGCTCGCGAGGGCCTTGGCGGCGGCTTCCTTCGCCTCGGAGAGGACCTTCTCCGCCTCGAGGCGCGCCTCGCGCAGTGAGGTTTCGGCCTCGGCCATGCGGGTCTCGGCGGCCCGGCTCAGCTCGGTGGCCTGACGGCGGGCGGAATCCGACTCGTTGACCGTGGAGCTGCGCAGCTGCTCGGCGTGGTCGGTGGCCTCCTGGGCCTGCGAGGACGCCGCGTTCAGCAGCCGCTCGGCGTCCGTGCGGGCGCGGCGCAGCAGCTGCTCGGCCTCCGCGCGGGCCGCCTCGGCGTCGATCTCCAGCCGCTGGCGGGCCTCGGTGGCGACGCGCTCGGCCTCGGCGCGGGCGGCGGCCAGCGCCTGCTCGGCCTCGGCGCGCGACTCGTCCACGAGCCGGCGGGCCTGCGACTCGGAGCGGGCGCGGAGCTGCTCGGCCCACGCCACGTTCTCGTTGACGTGCGACTCGACGGTCTGCCGGCGCTCGGCCAGCTCCTGGTCGAGCTGCTGGCGCCGGGTCACGGCCTCCGTGTGCAGCTCCGCCTGGAGGCGCGCGGCCTGCTCGGCGTGCTCCTGGAGGATGCGCTGGGTCTGCGCGCGGGCCTGGCTCAGCTCCCGCTCGGCGTCCTGCCGCAACTGGTCGGCCTGGACCTGGGCATTACGAAGCATCTGCTCGGCCTGATAGCCGATGTCACCGCCGTCGTAAGCCGGTCGGGACATGAGGGTGCGGCGCGCCTCGTGCAGCTTGGCGCGCAGCACCTCGACCTGGTAGCCGAGGTCCTCGGCATGCTGGATCGCCTTTTCCCGCTCGGTCTTCAGCCGCTCCATCTCGGCCTCGAACCGAGAGAGGTGGTCGACGTCAGCCGCCGGCTCTCGCTCCTGGCGTTCGTAGCCCCGCACTGCGCGGTCCCATCCGTCCCCTGGTCGCGGTTTACTCCAACGAGCGCCGTCCATCCACCGAACGGTGCTCCCGGGGAATGGTGTCAGATCAACGACGGAGCATGGGCTGCTGCCCGACGCTCGCCCCCCGAAACCCGGACCCCGGCATGCCGTTGCCCTGGTTGCGAGCGACGACCGACCCCAACCCTACCGGCCCATATGTACGAGGGTCAGTGCTCAGGTGACTCAACAGGCGCCGAAGTGACCAGTTCTGTCAGTACGCCATGGCAATCCTTTGGGTGCAGGAACGTGATCCGGGACCCCATGGAACCGCGCCGGGGCTCCTCGTACAGAACGCGTACGCCCTTCCCGCGGATGTCCTCGGAGTCGGTGTCGACGTCCGCCGTACCGAAGGCGATGTGGTGGACGCCCTCCCCGTTCTTGGCCAGCCACTTCCCCACGGCGGAGTCCTCGCGGGTGGGTTCGAGGAGCTGGAGGTAGGAGGCGCCGCCGTCGTCCGTGTTGTTGATCTTCAACATGGCCTCGCGCACGCCCTGCTCCTCGTTGACCTCGGAGTGGAACACCTCGAAGCCGTACGTGGCCCGGTAGAACTCGACTGTCTTGTCGAGGTCGAAGCAGGCGATCCCGATGTGGTCGATTCGCGTCAGCATGTATGTAGTGCAGCGCTCACGCGATGGTTACGCAACGTGCGCGCGATCACACCGACGGCCCGATGACGGGGCGGACTACCGCTCAGTACATTTCAAGTAAACCCTCGTTCACTCCTCAGCTGAAACACGCTGGAAGGGGATCGCACCTCATGTCTGGAACGAACAGCACGACCTCGGTGATCGTCTCGGGCGCCCGGACGCCCATGGGACGCCTGCTGGGCTCCCTGAAGTCCTTCTCCGGAGCCGATCTCGGCGGCTTCGCGATCAAGGCCGCCCTCGACCGTGCGGGTATCGGTGGCGACCAGGTGCAGTACGTGATCATGGGCCAGGTGCTCCAGGCCGGGGCAGGGCAGATCCCGGCACGCCAGGCCGCCGTCAAGGCGGGCATCCCCATGAGCGTCCCCGCGCTCACCATCAACAAGGTGTGCCTCTCGGGCCTCGACGCCATCGCGCTCGCCGACCAGCTCATCCGTGCAGGTGAGTTCGACGTGATCGTCGCGGGCGGCCAGGAGTCCATGACCAACGCCCCCCACCTGCTCCCCAAGTCCCGTGAGGGTTACAAGTACGGCGCGATCGAGATGCTCGACGCGATGGCCTACGACGGCCTGACCGACGCCTTCGAGAACATCGCGATGGGCGAGTCCACGGAGAAGCACAACACGCGCCTGGGCATCGCCCGCCCCGAGCAGGACGAGGTCGCCGCCCTGTCCCACCAGCGGGCGGCGGCCGCCCAGCAGAACGGCGTCTTCGAGGCCGAGATCACCCCCATCGAGATCCCGCAGCGCAAGGGCGAGCCGGTCGTCTTCAGCAAGGACGAGGGCATCCGCGCGGAGACCACGGTCGAGTCGCTCGGCAAGCTGCGCCCGGCGTTCACCAAGGACGGCACGATCACCGCCGGTACCTCCTCGCAGATCTCGGACGGTGCGGCGGCCGTGGTCGTGATGAGCAAGACCAAGGCGCAGGAGCTGGGCCTGGAGTGGATCGCCGAGATCGGCGCCCACGGAAATGTGGCGGGACCCGACAACTCCCTCCAGTCCCAGCCCTCGAACGCGATCCTGCACGCCCTCAAGAAGGAGGGCCTGGAGGTCGAGAGCCTCGACCTGATCGAGATCAACGAGGCCTTCGCCGCCGTGGCGGTCCAGTCAATGAAGGACCTCGGGGTGTCCACGGAAAAGGTGAACGTCAACGGCGGCGCCATCGCCCTGGGCCACCCCATCGGCATGTCGGGCGCCCGGCTCGTCCTGCACCTGGCCCTGGAGCTCAAGCGGCGCGGCGGCGGGGTCGGCGCGGCGGCGCTGTGCGGCGGCGGCGGTCAGGGTGACGCGCTGATCGTGCGGGTACCCAAGGCCTGAGCAGCAGTACCTTTTCGCACATCCGCAAGGGATCGGAGCCGTGATGCAGGACGTCGCCTCGCTGGTGGCCCAGGCCAGGGAAGGCCGGCCGCGGGCCGTGGCCCGGCTGATCTCCCTGGTGGAGGGGGCGTCCCCCCAACTCCGGGAGGTCATGGCGACCCTCGCACCGCTGACCGGCGGGGCCTACGTCGTGGGTCTCACGGGATCGCCGGGCGTAGGCAAGTCCACGTCCACGTCCGCGCTGGTCACGGCGTACCGCAAGCAGGGCAGGCGGGTCGGCGTCCTGGCCGTCGACCCGTCCTCGCCGTTCTCCGGCGGCGCCCTGCTCGGCGACCGCGTTCGGATGTCGGACCACTCCTCCGACCCCGGCGTCTACATCCGCTCGATGGCCACCCGCGGCCACCTCGGCGGTCTGGCCTGGTCCGCACCGCAGGCCATCCGCGTCCTCGACGCGGCGGGCTGCGACGTGATCCTGGTCGAGACGGTCGGGGTGGGCCAGTCGGAGGTCGAGATCGCCTCCCAGGCGGACACTTCTGTCGTGCTCCTGGCCCCCGGGATGGGCGACGGCATCCAGGCGGCGAAGGCCGGAATCCTGGAGATCGGCGATGTCTACGTCGTCAACAAGGCCGACCGCGACGGCGCCGACGCGACCGCCCGCGAGCTGAACCACATGCTCGGTCTCGGCGAGTCCCGCGGCCCCGGCGACTGGCGCCCCCCGATCGTCAAGACGGTCGCCTCCCGCGCGGAGGGCATCGACGAGGTCGTGGAGGCGCTGGAGAAGCACCGGGCGTGGATGGAGGAGCACGGTGTCCTCGCGGAGCGCCGCGCGGCCCGGGCGGCCCGTGAGGTCGAGACCATCGCGGTCACGGCCCTGCGCGCCCGCATCGGCGACCTGCACGGAGACCGCCGGTTGAGCGCGCTCGCGGAGCGGATCGTGGCGGGGGAGCTGGACCCGTACCGGGCGGCGGACGAGTTGGTGGCGGGGCTTACACAGGGGTGACGTGTATGTGGGTGCGGGGCGCCTTCCCGGCTGCCGGGTGCGCCTGCACGGCGCGTGCGGGTCGGTTGTGGCCGGTCGCGTCCCCGAGGGCGCCGGCCGACGCCGGTGTTGACGATGCCTGCTCGGAAAAGCCTTGGTCAACCCCCGCCCCCCGCTGTTAAGTTGCCCCACGTGTTCCTCCTCTTGGCATAGGGCCCGCCCGGCCCGCGCACGGCAGACACCAGTCGCATCGCCGTCGCGCGGCGCACAGGCGTCCCCTTCTCCTGCCTCCAGTTGAGGAACATCTCGCATGTCCGCGTCTTCTTCCACGCCGGCTTCGGCGTGCCCTTCGTATGCCGCCGTACTCCAAGTCCCGTACGCCCGCCGCACGTTCACCGCGGCGCTGGTCGGCCGTCTGTCGTACGGAATGGTCTCCCCGGCGGTCCTGCTCGCGGTGGTCCGCGCAACCGGCTCCTACGCCGCCGCCGGCACGATCATGGCCGTCTTCGGCACCGCGACCGTCCTCCTCCTGCCCCTGCGCGCGGCCCTGGTCGACCGCCACGGCCCGCGCCGCGCCCTCCTCCCCATGGCGATGCTCTACGGCGGTCTCCTGTGCGTCCTCGCGGCGGTGAGCTGGAGCCCCGGGACGCCGGAGGTGGTGCTGGGTGCGGTGGCCGCGCTGACGGGTATGTGCGCGCCCCCACTTGGACCCACGATGCGCTCCGTGTGGGCCGAACTCGTCGGTGACCGTGGGCTGTTGCAGCGCGCGTACAGCCTCGACGGCGTCGCGGAGGAACTCCTGTACGTCATCGGCCCGTTGGCGGTCGGCGCGCTGCTGACCTTCGCTCCACCGGCTGCCGGGGTGCTGCTCAGCGCGGCCCTCATCGTGACCGGGACGATCGCCTTCGTCATGTCACCGGCGCTGTCCGGAGTACGCGTATCCGCGGGCGCCGGGCGGGGGTTGAGGACGGCCCGGGTTCGTGGGCTGCTCGGTCCGGTGGTCGTGGCCGGGGGGATGGGGCTCGCGTTGAGTGCGGTCTCTCTGTTGGTGATGGCGTTCGTGGGGCAGCGGGGGTACGGCGACGATGTCGTGCCCTGGGTGCTGGCGGCGCTGTCGGCGGGCAGTGCGGTGGGTGGGCTTCTGAACGGGGCGGTCAACTGGCGTGTGGTCGCGCGGGTTCGGTTGTCCGGGGCCGCGTTGGGGCTCGGGGTGGTGTTGGCCGCGGCCGGGTTTGCCTCGGGGGTGTGGTCACTCACCGTGGCTGTGGGGTGTGCGGGGGTCTTTGTGGCGCCGGCGCTGACCACGGCGTATCTGCTCGCCGATGAGGTGGCTTCGCCGGAGGCGCGGACGCAGGCGGGGGCGTGGGTCAACATGGCGGTGAACGCGGGGAGTTCGGGTGGGTCGGTGGTGACGGGGCTGCTTGTGGGGCGGCTGCCGTTGGGAGTTTGTTTCGTGGTCGCCGGGGTGGTGGTGGGGGGTGCGGGGGTTGTGTCTTGGCTGCCGGTGTGCCGTGGCCGGTCGCGCCCACGCGGCGGAGCCGCAAATTGATACAGCCCCGCGCCCCTAAAAGGCGGACGTTGTCCTGCACCGGATTTCAGTGGACCCGGCCTCATGACGAGGTCGGAGCAATTCGGCCTGTCTTACGCCTAATCAGTGCAGGTCGGCATAATTCGATCCGCCCAGGGCCTCGTCAACGCAGGTCGGCAATATTCAGCCCGTCCGGCGTTTGAGGACGAGGCCCGTTCAGGGCCGACGGGGGTCTGGGGGCGGAGCCCCCAGACGGCCCGCTCACGGCGTCAGGGGCGTCCCCGCTGGCCCCGCAGATGTTCCGCGATCGGCTTCAGGGTCTTGCTGAGGTCCGACAGGCCCTCGGGGGTGACGAGGTCGATGAAGTGCCGGCGTACGGATGCCACGTGGTGGGGCGCGACCTTCTTCATCGTCTCCAGGCCGTGATCGGTCAGCACCGCGTACAGCCCCCGGCGGTCCGACTCGCAGTTCTCCCGGCGGACCAGATCCGCGTTCTCCATGCGGGTGATCTGGTGCGAGAGGCGGCTCTTGGACTGGAGGGTCGCGGCCGCGAGGTCGCTCATCCGCAGTCGTACGCCCTCCGCCTCGGAGAGGTTCACCAGGATCTCGTAGTCGTTCATCGTCAGGCCGAACGGCTGCAGGTCCTTCTCGAGTTGGTACGTCAGCAGCCTGTTGACCTCCAGATGGGTGCGCCAGGCGCACTGCTCCTCATCGGTCAGCCAGCGCGTGGCCGTCTCGGTCTCCATGAATGAAGTCTACCTAAAATGTTGAAAGGCGAACTAGTGAGGGTGGCGTGACGGCGCGCACACGTTCGACGTCACACTCCGCAGACTACCGCTCACAGCCCGAAGCGACGCTGGAGGTCCCCCAGCTGTCCGGGAAGGCGCGGTGCGCCCGCCTGCTGTGAGGGGCCTGTGGGAACCCCGCCTCCACTCGGTACCCCCGGCTCGTGCGGCACGACCCCTGTGGCCTGCTCGGGCATCAGGTTCTCCGACGACTGGAGCAGCACCGTGCCCGCCCCGACGAACTCGAACTGGTGCTCCTCCCCGGAGGCCCCGCCGATGCCCGTCATCGCACGTAGGCCGCCCATCAGGCCGGTCATGTACGCGTGGTCGTAGTGATGGCAGGGGGAGGGACAGTCGGCCCAGCCGACCAGGGCCTGCGGGTCCACCCGGATCGGGGGTTCCACGAACACCACCGGGCCGCTCGACGCGGCCACGATCTTGCCGGTTCCGATGAGTGTCAGAAACCCGGGAACAATCGACTGCTTGAGAGCGAGACTTGGCTGAAAAGCGAGCAGGTTGCCCGAGCGAATGGTCATGTTGGCGTCTTCGAGGTCGTACGCGTTGACATCGAAGGCCCGGTCGGCGAGCAGCATCTTGCCCGAGCCGTCCGCCACGACCCAGTCGCTCGCGTGCAGAGGCGAATGGAAGGACGTACGGACAAGTCGGTCGAGTCGCCCGTGCCCGATGCCGTTGAACTCCATCGAGCCGTAGTAGGCGATCATCTTCCCCTTCTGCAGGAACCACTGGCTCCCCTTGAGCTCCACGCAGAAGGTGTACTTGTTGACGTTGTCGTCGACCGGGAGGGTCATCGGGTCGAAGACCGTGGGGCCGGACCCCGCGTACTGGCTCACAGCTTCTCCTCCGACGCCTGGACGTACACCGCGCCGTTGCCGCTCAGCTCCAGCTGGAAGGCCTCGCCGGAGCCCCGGCCCACCATGTCGCGCCAACCGAGCGCCGTGGACAGCTTGTTGCGTACGTCGCCGTGGTGGGCGACGTAGGCCTGCGGGTCGACGTGGACCGGACGACCCGGGGTGATCGGGACCTCGAAGACACCGCCGTGGGCCATCACGGCGACCGAGCCCTGCCCCTGGAGCGTGGTCGTGAACAGGCCCTGGCCGGTGACCTGGCCGCGGACCATGCCCATGACGCCGCCCTGGGAGCCCATGAACATCGTGCCCTGCTGGAGGGTGCCCTCGAAGGCGAGGAGGCGGTCGGCCTCCACGTAGAGGGTGTCCCCGGTGAGGTTGATGATCTGGATGTGGTGGCCGCCGTGACCGAACATCACGGTGCCGCTGCCCTCGACGGTCATCAGGGGGGTCGCCTCGTTCGCCACCCGGCGCCCGAGCATCGACATCACACCGCCCTGGCCGCCCTGGATGTTGGGCGTGAAGGACACGTCGCCCTTGTAGGCGAGCATCGCGCCGCGCTGGCTGTACAGCCGCTGGCCCGGCATGACCGTGGCCTGGATCATCTTCGAGTTGATCTCGGTGAACGCCATGTCACACGTCCCCCGCGATCGTGTTCCGCTCACTGGGCTGGACGTAGACGAGTCCGTCGCCCTCGAAGCGGATCTGGAAGGCCTCGCCGCCGCCCTCCCCGAAGAACGTGCGGAAGGTCACACCGGACTGGAAGGACTGCTGCAGGTTCCCCTGGTGCGCGATGTACGCGCCGGGGTCGACGGTCAGCGGATACTGCCGGCTGACCCGCAGCACCACCGCCGGACCGTCCGACATGATCGCCGCCTGGCCGTGGCCCTCGACGGTCGTCGTGAACAGCCCGTTGCCCTGCGAGGCGCCGCGCAGCCCGGTGAACGTGGTCCCCGTCCGCAACCCCGCGTCGGTCACGAGCAGATTGCTCGACTCCACGTACAGCTTGTCCCCCTGGAGATTTACGAGGTTGATCTCGGAGGCCCGGTCCGCGAACCAGCACGTCCCCTGCCCCCTCACCTCCATCACCGTCATCTGTTCACCG
The DNA here is from genome assembly GCF_045162565.1 of Streptomyces sp. NBC_00986. Classification (NCBI taxonomy): domain Bacteria; kingdom Bacillati; phylum Actinomycetota; class Actinomycetes; order Kitasatosporales; family Streptomycetaceae; genus Streptomyces; species Streptomyces sp. NBC_00986. The sequence goes on along the minus strand of NZ_CP108733.1, from coordinate 4,229,707 downwards.
GTGAGCCGCCGGGTCACCATCCCCCGGATGCCCTCACCGCCGCCGCTCATCTTCTTGAAGGCCATCTGCCCGTCGTACGCGACCATCGAGCCGTTCTTCGCCTTCACGGCGTCCCCGGTCATGTCGACGGCGAGCACCTTGCTGCCCTGGAGCCGAAACATCGCCACGCTGCGAAGGTAGCCGGAGGGATGCGGTCGAGGACAGGGCCTGTGGGTGGAGAACGACCCTGACCTGCCCCCTGAGGGCGGCCTATGGCGTGTCGCGGGGTGCGTTCGCGGTCAGCCGGATGACGGCGGTCCCCGCGCGCAGGTCGACGGTCGACCAGGGCGGGTCCCCGTCCTCCTCGTCGTCCCGCATCACCAGCGCGCTCTGGCGTTCCTTCAGCTCGGTCTGCTTCCCCGGGGACAGGCTCGCGTGCAGTTGCTCGAAGCCGGTCGCGGATATCTGGCCCTGCCGGCCGGAGTTCCGCCAGGGGAGCATTCCGGCGCGGCCCATCTTCAGGAGCAGCTGGTCGAGGAACGCGAGCGCGGTCAGCAGGACCACCAGCCCGGGCAGCGTCATGAAGAAAACGAACTGCACGGGCACTCCCGGGGGCTCGGCTGCGGACCCCCAGTCTCGGCTCGCTCAGCCGTTTGCCACAATGGGTGAACGTTTGTGCTCGCGTTCACAAACTGTGGACGTCTCCCTCACCGAAGGTGACCTGTGGACATCAAGACCGCCACCGCCATCCGCCGCCTCCGCCTGGTGTCGGCCCCCGAGGCCGTGTCCTTCCTCCTGCTGCTCGTCTGCTCGGTGCTGAAGCGGACCACGGACTTCAACGCGGTGCCCGTCATGGGCATGGTCCACGGTGTCCTCTTCATCCTCTACGTCCTTTTCTGGGCCGACGCCTGGAACCGCACGAAGTGGGGTGCGAAGACCGCGGCCTTCTACTTCATCCTCTCCGTGCTGCCCACCGGCGGCTTCTTCGCCGAGCGCAAGCTCAAGCGCGAGGCCGAGAACGCGGTCATCGCCTCCCGCGCCCGCCAGGAAGGGGTCGTGAACGCATGATCGTCGCCTTCTCCGTGACGCCCCTCGGTGTCGGCGAGGACGTGGGGGAGTACGTCGCCGACGCCGTCCGCGTGGTCCGCGAGTCCGGCCTGCCCAACCGCACCGACGCGATGTTCACGTCCATCGAGGGCGAGTGGGACGAGGTGATGGACGTGGTCAAGCGCGCGGTGGCCGCCGTCGAGGCCCGCGCCCCGCGCGTCTCCGTCGTCCTCAAGGCAGACATCCGCCCCGGCGTGACGAACGGCCTCACGTCCAAGGTGGAGACGGTCGAACGACACCTGGCGGAGTAGCGGGAGCGCCGTCCGGCGAGGCGGGCCGGGGAGGCCGTAGGAGTCGAGAAAGCCGGGGGTTGCCCACCGCGTACGCGGCGATCTCCCCGACGTACAAGTCGATCCAAGTCGATCTACTCCGGCTCTTCCCGCTTCCCGGCCCGGGACAGCGCGGCCCCGGCATCCTCGAAGTCTGGGGAGCGCGCATGGGAGCCAGGACTTGAGACCTTCTCCCGCCACGACAAGCACCCCTGTACGACGTTCCGCCCGCGCCCCAGGTACATCACCGCCGACCCGAGACCGGCGATGGACGGGTTCACGTCGTAGGCGGCGAGCTTGCCGACGTACCGGTCGGGCCGGTCCAGCCCTTCCCGCTCCCAGCCCGGGACAGCGCGCCCCGACATCCCCGAAGTCAGGGGAGCTGCGGGAGCCAGGGCTCGATGCCCTGCCCCACCGCCCCCAGCACCTCGCCCGGAGTCAGCTCATCGGCTCGTTCCACCACGACGAGTCCCCACCCGTGCCGCCGCACCGCGTCGAGCGTCACCTCCCGCTCGCGTCTCAGGTACGTCACCGCCGACCCGAGGTCTGACACGGGCGGGTTCACCTCGTACGCGGCGAGCTTGCCGACGTACCGGTCGAGCCACTCCGGTCCCTCCCGTTCCACGGCCCGGGACAGCGCGACCCCGGCATCCCCGTCGAGGAAGACCACGGCCGTGCGGACCGGTGCCAGCACGCGCGTGAGATCGGCCATGAACGCGTCGATCACCTCGTCGTCGTGGCCCATCGCCAGCAGCGTCGGTACGAACGGCACCAGTGCGTCCGCGACCGCCACATCGTCGTCGCCCGCCAGAATCGAAGCGACAAACCGCTCCGTCGCCGCGACCAGCGTCTCCAGCGACACAGTTCCCGTCGCCCCGAACTCCTCCGCCACCGCGCCGAATTGAGGCCGACTCAGGATCTCCTCCTCGCGGAAGTGATCCACCCGCAGCCCCGCCCCGGCGAGCGACCGGGACAGCCCGGCGCACAGCGTCGACTTGCCGATCCCGGGAGCCGCTCCCCATATCGACACCAGAATCGTCATCCCCAACTCCCCACCCCGGCCCCGAAGTCGCTCACCACACCTGCCCCACCGCCGCACTCAACCGCGACACCACCCCCAACTCCGGCACCCAACCCATCGCGGCGACCACCTGCCCGCTCCCGAACTCCCGCTGCGCCGCCGTCACCGCCGGGTCGATCGCGCACTCGGCCTGTACCCGCACATAGTTCAGCGCGGTGGCGAAGAGCATCGAGAACGACCGCGGACCCTGTACGACGGCACGCCCCCCGGCGCTCCGGTACGCCCGCGCCACCCGCACGCCCGCCTCCACGTCCCCCTCGTTCCCGCCCGACCACGCGAACAGGGCGCGGGCCAACTCCCGTTCCGCGGAAGCGGATCCGGCGTTGTCCCAGTCGAGGAGGACGGGACCGTCCGGGCCGACCAGGACGTTCTGGGGTTGCAGGTCGAGGTGGGACGTCACCAGGTCGGCGGGGTCCGACGGGGTCACCCAGGACGCCAACTCCCTTGCGGAGGTGGCGATGAAGCGGCCCAGCTCGTCCGCCCACGGCATCCCCGCCCGCCGGACCTCCGCGTGCAGCGCCGCCCACTCGTCGTCTCCCGGGCACCGTTCGTACCAGGAACTCGGCAGCTCCCTCTCGCCCTCGCCCGCCCGGTGCAGCAGCGCCATGGTCCGCCCGAACCAGTCCAGGACCTCCGGGTCGGACACGTCCGCCGGGGTGCCGTGGATCCAGTCGTACAGCTTGATGTGGGAGCCGGCGGACGGGCTGGAACCGGAGCCGGGGCCGGAGCTGGAATCGGAGCTGGCGCCGGAGTCGGCGTCCAGGTACGAGACATACGCCCCCTCCCGATTCGGCATCAGCCGCGGCGACGCGATCCCCAGCCTCTCCGAGGCCTCCCGTAACGCGGCCTCCCGGCGGACCTGGTCCTCGTCGCAGCCGAAGAGGAGTTCCTTGACGGCCCACGAGGACCTCGACCCCGCGCCCGACTCCTCTCCGTCGCCGGACAGCTTCCAGATCTGCCCCAGCGCGCCCCGGGTGACGGGCGCCAACGTCCACGGTCCGGCGCCGAGCGCGTAGGTCTCGGCGATGAGATCTGCGGTGTCGTGCATGCGGATGCCTTTCGGAGGGCTGGAGATCACCAACGGCGGCATTCTCTCCGAGCCGCTCTCCAGTCGGGGCTCGGCCGGGGTTCGGCCGCCGGAGTCAACTCCCCACCCACCTGGACGCACCCAGTTCGACACGCCCCCATATCTCCACTTGTGTGTGGGTATCGGCCCGGTCGATCTTCGGAACCCAGCGGTTCCTCGGACCCGGGCGTCGATCACTCCTCAATCATTGGAGGGCGCTGTGCGGCCGGAGGGCTACGACTACGACACCTACAGCCGACTGGCCGGACCGCTCACCGAGCCGTCCGGTGCGTCGTACCAGGTGCAGTACACCTCGCTCCTCTCGCGCGAGCCCCACCGAATACGCGCTGTCCTCCTGATGAGCCTCGCCCCGGTGCTCACCGCCGCCCTGCTCGTCTATCTCGTCTGGCCCTCCCACTGGGTCGAGCGCGAGGGCGGTCAGGAGTGGATGGTCGGGCTCGACGTCACGATGCTGATAGCCATCGGCCTCATCGAGCTGTTCATGGTCGTCAACGTCGCCTCCGTCGCCCACGCCACGCTGGTCGCCCGCGACCCGATCCCCGTCGTCCCCGCCCCCGGCACCCGCGTCGCCTTCCTCACGACGTACGTCCCGGGCAAGGAACCTCTGTCCATGGTCCGCGCGACTCTTGAGGGCGCGGTCAACGTGACCCACACCGGGCCCGTCGACGTGTGGCTCCTCGACGAGGATGACGACGAGCAAGCCAAGGCCCTGTGCGCCGAGTTGGGCGTACGGCACTTCACGCGGCACGGAGTTCCCGAGTGGAACCGCCCCAAGGGTGTCCACAAGGCCCGTACGAAGCACGGGAATTACAACGCCTGGATCGCGATGCACGGCGGCGACTACGAGTTCTTCGCCTCCGTCGACACCGACCACGTGCCGCTCCCCAACTTCCTTGAGCGGATGATGGGTTACTTCCGCGACCCGGACGTCGCCTTCGTCGTAGGACCGCAGGTGTACGGGAACTACCACAACCCCGTCACCAAGGCCGCCGAGTCGCAGCAGTTCCTCTTCCACGCGCTGATCCAGCGCGCCGGAAACCGCTACCGGGCCCCCATGTTCGTCGGCACCAACAACGTCGTACGGATGGCAGCCGTCAAGCAGATCGGCGGGCTGTACGACTCCATCACCGAGGACATGGCCACCGGGTTCGAACTCCACCGGCATCGCAACCCGTTGACCCGTACGCACTGGCGGTCCGTCTACACGCCCGACGTGCTCGCCGTGGGGGAGGGGCCGGCCTCCTGGACCGACTTCTTCACGCAGCAGATGCGGTGGTCGCGCGGGACGTACGAGACGCTGATCAAGCAGTACTGGAAGGCGCCGTTCACGATGCCTCCGGGGCGGCTGTTCTCGTACACGATGATGCTCGTCTACTACCCGATGACGGCCGTCAACTGGCTGCTGGGCATCATGAGTTGCTTCCTGTTCCTGTGGTTCGGGGCGTCCGGTACGCAGGTCGCCGCGTCGGTGTGGCTGATGCTCTACAGCGATGCCGCGGCCCTTCAGATCGGGCTGTATCTGTGGAACCGGCGGCACAATGTCTCCCCGCACGAGCCGGAAGGGTCGGGTGGGCTGGCGGGCATGGCGATGTCCGCGCTCTCCGCGCCCATCTACCTCAAGTCCTTCGGTGAGGCGCTCATCCGTCGGCCGAGCCGGTTCGTCGTCACTCCCAAGGGCGGTGACGCCAGTCCGGACCGGGTGATGACCTTCCGGATCCATCTCTTCTGGGCGATCCTCCTGGCGACCTCGCTGGCCGGGTCGGTCGTCCTCGACCACACCCACGCGGCCATGCGCACCTGGGCGGTCCTCGCGATGGTCATCTCCCTTGCCCCGCTGGGGGTCTGGGTCGGCTCGCTGCTCAAGGAGCGCCGGGAACGCCGGTCACTGCTCGGCGGCGCGCGGACCCTCGACACCGCCGAGCCCGCGCTCGCCACCACCGGGGCCGGTGCGTCCGTCTCCAGCACCACGACAGGGGGCAACTAGACCATGGCCTTCCATCCGTCCCAGAAAACCAGGAAGACCGTCCTCGGCATCGGAGGCATCGCAGTCCTGGCCGGTCTCAACGCCCCGGCCGCCCTCGACTTCGCCGGCGAGCAGTACCACGAGTACAAGATCACGCGGCCCGACTACATGGCCAAGTACGGCTCCTGGGACCAGATCGACATCCCGAAGAAGTACCGGACCAACGCCATCCACGCCTCGCTCCTGCACACCGGCAAGGTGCTGATCGTGGCCGGGTCAGGCAATGAGCAGAAGAAGTTCAACGCCGGTTCCTTCGACACCGTGTTGTGGGATCCGAAGGCCAACACCTTCAAGAAGATCCCGACCCCGGTCGACTTCTTCTGCGGCGGACACAGCCAACTCCCCAGCGGCAACCTGCTGGTGGCGGGCGGTACCGCCCGCTACGAACTCCTCGACGGCGAGGTCAAGCGGGCCGGCGGCGGGATGCGCGTCAAGAACGAGAGCCCGAACAAGGCGATGTTCCTCAAGAAGGGCACCGTCTTCCGCTCACCGGCCGGCGTCGACTACGTCAGCAGGTTCGACGTCACCGTCCCCAAGGCCAAGCGCGAGTTCAAGGTCACGTACAACGCCCGTGGTGTGATGCAGCCCTGGCAGACCAAGGTCACCGCGAGCGAGGTCCGCGTCTTCGTCGAGGCCGCCGAGGCGGGCCCGATGTCGGTCACCGAGAACCAGGCCCAGTACGACATCGTCGGCCTCAAGGGCAAGGACGCGAACAACACGTACGGCCTCTCCGAGAAGATCACCCTGGAGAAGCAGGACTACCAAGGCATCCGCGCCGCCTACGAGTTCGACCCGAAGGCCGAGCGGTACATCCCCGTCGACCCGATGGAGAAGGCCCGTTGGTACCCGACCCTCGTCGGCCTCGACGACGGCCGCGTCCTCGCCGTCTCCGGGCTCGACGACGTCGGTGTCATCGACCAGGGCGACAACGAGATCTACGACCCGAAGACCAAGAAGTGGACCCCGGGCCCCAAGCGCTACTTCCCCACCTACCCGGCCCTCTTCCTCACCAAGGGCGGCAAGCTCTTCTACCCGGCCTCCAACGCCGGGTACGGACCCGCCACCAAGGGCCGTGAGCCCGGGCTCTGGGACCTGAAGACCAACAAGTTCACCAAGGTCGCCGGGCTGCGCGACCCCGACGAGACCGAGACCTCGTCCTCGCTGCTCCTGCCGCCCGCGCAGGACCAGAAGGTGATGATCCTCGGCGGCGGAGGCGTCGGCGAGTCCAAGAAGTCGACCCCGCGCACCGCGGTCGTCGACCTCAAGCAGGACAGCCCCGTCTTCAAGGACGGCCCCGATCTCCCGCAGGGCACGCGGTACTTGAACAGCGTGATCATGCCGGACGACTCGGTCTTCACCACCAACGGCTCCTCGGACTACCGCGGCCGCAGCGCCAGCAACATCTTCAAGGCGCAGTTCTACGACCCGAAGGGCAACGCCTTCCGTGAGGCCGCCGCCCCGATGGTCGGCCGCAACTACCACTCCGAGGCACTGCTGTTGCCCGACGGCAGAGTCGTCACGTTCGGCTCCGACCCGCTCTTCGACGACCAGGCCAACACCAAGCTGGGTCACTTCGAGCAGCGCATGGAGATCTTCACCCCGCCCGCGCTGCACAAGAACGGCGGCAACAGGCCCGTACTGCAGGACGGTCCGGAGACCCTGGACCGGCACCACCGCGCGACCTTCCGCACCGACCACCCCGACCGGGTCGTCAAGGCCCGCCTGATGCGCCCGAGTTCGGTCACGCACACGACGGACGTCGAGCAGCGCTCCATCGAACTCGGCCTCGTCAAGGACGGCAAGTCGGTGACGGTGGACGTCCCGAACGACCGGGCACTGGTGCCGCCCGGCTGGTACATGCTCTTCGTGACGGACGCCCAGGGCACGCCGTCGGAGGCCAAGTGGATCCAGGTGCAGTGAAGTTGACCGTGGCCAACTGAAGTGCCTTGCTACGCCTTGGAGTTGCGCGCCAGCTCCAAGGCGTACTCCGGCCACCACTGCCCGGCGTCGGGACCGCCCTCACAGGTGCCGTCCGAGGCGCCGGGCCGCTTGATCCACAGATAGGCGTCCAGGGACTGCTCGCCGGTGTCGGTGGTCGGCCGGGTGCCCAGGCCGCGGCCCGGCGGGTTGCACCAGGCGCCGTCCAGCGGGCCGTTGCCGTTGCGGCTGGTGTCGACGACGAAGTGCTTGCCGCCGAGATCGCGCGACAGCTGGACGCCGTACTTCTTCGTCACCGCGTCCGTCTGGAAGTTGGACACGTTGAGCGAGAACCCGTCGGCCTCCTCGACCCCGGCCCGCTTCAACGGCTCCACGAGCTTCGAAGAGTCCCGGATCCAGGCCGGGTTGCCCGCGTCGAGATACACCTTCGTGCCCGACTGCTGCTTCAGCCGGACGACCGCCTCGCTCAGCAACTGCTCCCGCTCGCCCTGGTATTCGCCGGGCGTGCAGCCGTCCACCATGTGCGCGACGGCATCGGGTTCGAGCACGACGACTGCCTTCGCGTCACCCAGCGCCTCGGCGAACTTCCCGATCCACGCGCGGTAGGCATCGGCGTCCCCCGCCCCGCCGGCCGAGTGCTGACCGCAGTCGCGGTGCGGAATGTCGTACGCCACGAAGAGAGACGTACGACCCTCCTGGCGCGCGGCCGCCGTCGCCGACCTGATCACCGGGCCGGGGTCGATCTCACCGGCCGGCCACAGGGCGGTCGGCTCGTCGGCGATCCGCTTGAGCAGGGCGGCGTCCTGCTTGCGCCCCTCCCGCTCCCACATCTGGATCTGCTCGGCCGCCGGGCTCGCCGGGTCGACCCAGAAGGTCATGTCGCCCATCGGCCCCTTGGACCGGGCACCGGCGACGGAGGCCTCGTCGACGTCGGACGCGGACGAACAGCCCACCGCGAGCCCGAGGACCGCGAGCGCCGCGAACGTGCGGATCAGCCGGGACATGCTGCTCCCTTGCGCGAGGGTGACATTCAGTGACAATCAGTCAGTAATCCTGGCACAAGGCGCACGGCCCGCTCCGACGCGACACCGGGCACACGGGTACGACTCCGCGGCGCCTCGCGGAACTTCGCGGCCACCTCCCGCGACCGATGGGCGAGACGGGGCTGACCACGATGTGACCGGCCGGTAAGGTCTGGTGCCGTGTCAAAGCCGCTCAGCCTTCCTTTCGACCCCATCGCCCGCGCCGACGAACACTGGAAACAGCGCTGGGGAAACGTGCCGTCCATGGCCGCCATCACCTCGATCATGCGGGCCCAGCAGATCCTGCTCGCCGAGGTCGACGCGGTCGTCAGGCCGTACGGACTGACCTTCGCGCGCTACGAGGCACTCGTGCTGCTCACCTTCTCCAAGGCGGGCGAGCTGCCGATGTCCAAGATCGGCGAGCGGCTCATGGTGCACCCCACGTCCGTGACGAACACCGTGGACCGGCTGGTCAGATCCGGGCTCGTCGCCAAGCGCCCCAACCCCAACGACGGCCGCGGCACCCTCGCCTCCATCACCGACAAGGGCCGCGAGGTCTGCGACGCGGCCACCCGCGACCTGATGGAGATGGACTTCGGTCTCGGCGCCTACGACGCCGAGGAGTGCGGGGAGATCTTCGCGATGCTGCGGCCGCTGAGGGTCGCCGCGGAGGACTTCGACGAGGAGTGACCCGGGGGCTCGGGCGGCGGCCGACCCGGGGAAAGATCGCCCGGAACGGGTGGTTACGCTCGTCCTCATGAAAAAGAGCGTGTTCACCCGCTACCGCGTTTTGGCGTACACCACGGGTGTGCTGCTGGTCCTGCTCTGCCTGAGCATGATCGCCAAGTACCTCCTGAAGATCGACGGCGCCGGGAGCTTCACCGAGGTCGTCGCCATCGCGCACGGCTGGCTGTACGTCGTGTACCTGCTCTTCGCCTTCGACCTGGGCTCCAAGGCGAAGTGGCCGGTCGGCAAGCAGCTCTGGGTGCTCCTCGCGGGCACGATCCCGACGGCCGCGTTCTTCGTCGAGCGGAAGATCAGCCACGAGCTGGAGGGGCACTTCGCCGAGCCGGCTCCGGTCGCCGCGAAGGTCTGAGCCGCACCGCTTCCACCGCCGTACGGGTCGCGTACGGCGGTCAGCCATCGACATTTACTAGGACGTCCTAGTAAATTCGAAGGTATGGACGCTGACGCCATCGCAGAGGGCCGCCGACGCTGGCAGGCCCGGTTCGACGCCGCACGCACGCGTGAGGCCGATTTCACCACGCTCTCGGGGGACGCCGTAGAGCCGGTGTACGGGCCCCGGTCCGGGGACAGGTACGACGGCTTCGAGCGGATCGGGTGGCCCGGCGAGTACCCCTACACGCGCGGGCTGTACGCGACGGGCTACCGGGGGCGGACGTGGACGATCCGGCAGTTCGCCGGGTTCGGGAACGCCGAGCAGACCAACGAGCGGTACAAGAAGATCCTGGCCAACGGCGGCGGAGGCCTCTCCGTGGCCTTCGACATGCCGACCCTCATGGGCCGCGACTCCGACGACCCGCGCTCGCTCGGCGAGGTCGGGCACTGCGGGGTCGCCATCGACTCCGCCGCCGACATGGAGGTCCTCTTCCAGGACATCCCGCTCGGTGACGTCACCACGTCGATGACGATCAGCGGACCGGCAGTCCCCGTCTTCTGCATGTACCTGGTGGCGGCCGAGCGGCAGGGCGTGGACCCCGCCGTCCTCAACGGCACGCTCCAGACGGACATCTTCAAGGAGTACATCGCCCAGAAGGAGTGGCTCTTCCAGCCCGAGCCGCACCTGCGCCTCATCGGCGACCTCATGGAGTACTGCGCGACCGGCATCCGCAACTACAAGCCGCTGTCGGTCTCCGGCTACCACATCCGCGAGGCCGGCTCCACGGCCGCGCAGGAGCTGGCGTACACCCTGGCCGACGGCTTCGGGTACGTCGAACTCGGCCTGTCCCGGGGGATGGACGTGGACGTCTTCGCGCCCGGCCTGTCCTTCTTCTTCGACGCGCACGTCGACTTCTTCGAGGAGATCGCCAAGTTCCGCGCGGCGCGCCGCATTTGGGCCCGCTGGATGCGGGACGTCTACGGCGCCAAGTCCGAGAAGGCCCAGTGGCTGCGCTTCCACACCCAGACCGCCGGCGTCTCACTGACCGCGCAGCAGCCGTACAACAACGTGGTCCGTACGGCAGTTGAAGCGCTCGCCGCTGTCCTCGGCGGGACCAACTCGCTGCACACCAACGCCCTGGACGAGACCCTCGCGCTGCCCAGTGAGCAGGCCGCGGAGATCGCGCTGCGCACGCAGCAGGTGCTGATGGAGGAGACCGGGGTCGCCAACGTCGCGGATCCGCTGGGCGGTTCGTGGTACGTCGAGCAGCTCACCGACCGGATCGAGGCGGACGCCGAGAAGATCTTCGAGCAGATCAGGGAGCGCGGGCTGCGGGCCCACCCGGACGGACAGCACCCGATCGGGCCGATCACCTCCGGCATCCTGCGCGGCATCGAGGACGGCTGGTTCACCGGCGAGATCGCCGAGGCCGCGTTCCAGTACCAGCGGTCGGTGGAGAAGGGCGACAAGCGGGTCGTCGGCGTCAACGTCCACCACGGCTCCGTCACCGGCGACCTCGAGATCCTGCGCGTCAGCCATGAGGTGGAGCGGGACCAGATCCGGGAACTGGGCACGCGCAAGGACGTACGGGACGAGGCGGCCGTAGCGGCGGCCCTGGACGCGATGCTCGCGGCGGCACGCGACGGCTCGAACATGATCGGCCCGATGCTGGACGCCGCGCGGGCGGAAGCGACGCTGGGGGAGATCTGCGGGGTGCTGCGGGACGAGTGGGGGGTCTACACGGAGCCCGCCGGGTTCTAGGGCCGGTTCGGTGGAGCGGGTCGCGGGGGATTGGCGGGCCCGATCGGCGCCGGTGAGCGGGGCCCGGTGCGTGACACCGCGAGGCGGAGGCGGGCGAAGCCGAGGGCGGGAGTCGCGGCGGCCGGCGGCTGCGCCTCAGGTGTGCGTGTTGGGCCCGGTGTCTGCGGTGGGGGTGATGTCGGGAGCGGGGGCCTCGGCGGCCGATGGCAGCGTCGCCGGTGTGGGTGCCGGCTCCGCGTCCGAGGCGGTGGGTGAAGCCGAGGGCGGGAGTCGGGGCGGTCGGCGGCTGCGCCTCAGGTGTGCGTGTTGGGCCCGGTGTCTGATGACAACGCCGTAGATGTGCCTGCCAGGCCTCGTGTCCGCGGAGGTGGGTGGAGCCGGGAGCGGGGGAGTCGGTGGTCGGCGGCAGCGTCGCCGGTGTGCGTGCCGGGCCTGCGTCTGCGGCCGTATGCGGCGGACAGGTCCTAGGGGGTCCTAGGGGTTGCTGAGCGACGTCAGGCCCAGCAGCAGGACCTGGGTGAAGCTGTGGACCCAGCGTTCGTCGGCCGGTTCCGCGCTCACCAGGGTGCGGTGGACCACCGCGCCCGCTACCACGTCGAAGATGAGGTCGGCTGTGCGGGCGGCTTCCTCCGGGTCGGATTCCGGGGGGAGTTCGCCGCGGGCCTGGGCGCGGGCTCTGCCCTCCAGGACCAGGCATTTCTGGCGGTCGACGATCGATTCGCGGATGCGGTCCCGCAGGGCGTCGTCGCGGATCGACTCGGCCACCACCGCCATCAGGCCGCTCTTGGCCTCCGGGCGGGCCAGGATCGCCGCGAACTGGAGGACCACGCCCTCGATGTCGGCGGCCAGTGTGCCCCGGTCGGGGAGGCGGAGTTCGTCGAAGAGTTCCGCCACCGCGTCGACGACGAGTTCGTTCTTGCCTGCCCAGCGGCGGTAGAGGGTGGTTTTTGCAACCCCCGCGCGCGTGGCGACGTCTCCCAACGTGAGCTTGGACCAGCCGAGTTCGACCAGGGCCTCCCGGGTCGCCGCCAGGATCGCGGTGTCCGCGGTGGCGCTGCGGGGGCGTCCCGCGGCGCGTGGGACGGGAGTGCTGCTCTGCATCCCTTGACCATAACCGGCGGTTCCTGTGGTGCAGTGAGGGAGATCACCGGGTATCCGTATCCAGGATGGGGCCCGTGCTATTACGCTACGGGTCGTAGCGTAACCACTGGGCGCGGGGTGGGGACCCGGCGCCGAACAGCTCACAACTGGCTTGCAACAGACCGGCTTTCACAACGCTTTTCATTCACACGCGCGGACGGGGGAGGATAGACGCATGCAGCCACGGAACATGTCCATGAGCGGAGTCGTCGACCTCGCCGCGGTGAAGGCGGCCCAGGAGGCCAAGGTCAAGGCGGAGCAGGCGCGCGCCGAGACCGCCAGGCAGGGCGGCGGCGGTGCCGTCTCCCCGGCCGACCTGGTGATCGACGTAGATGAGGCGGGGTTCGAGAGCGAGGTCCTGCAGCGGTCCACCGAGGTCCCGGTCGTCATCGACTTCTGGGCCGAGTGGTGCGAGCCGTGCAAGCAGCTGAGCCCGCTCCTGGAGCGGCTGGCGCTTGATTACAACGGGCGCTTCGTCCTTGCCAAGATCGACGTCGACGCCAATCAGATGCTGATGCAGCAGTTCGGGGTGCAGGGCATCCCGGCCGTCTTCGCGGTGGTCGCCGGCCAGGCGCTCCCGCTCTTCCAGGGGGCCGCCGCCGAGTCGCAGATCCGGCAGACCCTCGACCAGTTGATCCAGGTCGCCGAACAGCGCTTCGGCCTGACCGGTCTCGACGTCGACCCCGATTCCGCCCCGGGCGACCGGCCCGAGGCCGTCGCCGAGGTGCCGGCGGGACCGTACGACGCGCTGCTCGAAGCCGCCGTACAGGCCCTGGACGCGGGGGACTTCGGCGGGGCCGTGCAGGCGTACAAGAACGTGCTGAGCGACGACCCGGGCAACTCCGAGGCCAAACTGGGGCTCGCCCAGGCCGAGTTGCTGCACCGTGTCTCGACGCTCGACCCGCAGCAGGTGCGCACCGAGGCCGCCGAGAAGCCGGGTGACGTGCCCGCGCAGATCGCCGCCGCCGACCTGGATCTGGTGGGCGGTCATGTCGAGGACGCCTTCAGCCGGCTGATCGACACCGTGCGGCGCACGGTGGGTGACGACCGGGACGCCGTACGGCTGCGGCTGCTGGAGCTGTTCGAGGTCGTCGGGGCCGATGACCCCAGGGTGACGGCGGCCCGGCGGGCACTGGCGCGGGCGCTGTTCTGAGCGGGGCGCGGGGCCGGTTCTGACCAGTCGGTAAACCTTGTGACCTGTGATGCCGGAGTGAAAGATTTGCCGACGGAGTGTCACTGCGGCCGCGCTTTACCAAATCTTGGTAATCGCGGCCGCTGTTACTTGGAGTAAGTCGGGGGCGTTGATCTGTCGGATTCCGCCCAGGTGTCGACTGATTTGTCCTGGCCCACGATGACACCCAGCGTCGCCGACCGATACCGGCGGGTCGTTGTTCGGTTATCCGGCCGTTACTACCCAGTAACGAAGCCCCTTGTGCGGGCGGCGAGAATGCACCACGATCGGCGACGCTCGGTCCATTTCCGTACCCCGACAGCCGGTCGGGCCGACGGAGTTTCCTGGGTCCCCACCGAGTAGAGCCGGAACAATGGAGTCGGCTCTTGGGCAGGGGGGTCTTCGCCGTACGGCGGAGCCTGTCCAGCAAGGTTGTGCGTGATGTGCGTCAGGCGCGACCAGTGGTTGTCGCTCGGGGGTGATCGCCGGTGATCGGTGCGCGGTTCGCGCCTCCGAGGACGGGCGCTCCCCTTCCCGAGGACGTAGCACTTCTCCCATCCCTGCCCGGCTGAGCCGCCAACTGGGGGCAGTCAGGGCCAGGAGATGTACGTCCGAGAAGGAGGAAATATGGAGTCCCAGGTGCGTGGCGGGACGAGATGGAAGCGCTTCGCTGTGGTCATGGTGCCCAGCGTCGCCGCTACGGCGTGTATAGGTGTGGCCCTCGCGCAGGGCGCTCTCGCCGCGTCATTCAGCGTTTCTGGCCAGTCGTTCAAGGTGACGGCTGACTCGCTCAACGGCAAGGGCTTCGCCCAGTACGGAGCCCTCGACTCGGGCTACAACCTGGACGGCAGCAAGTCGCTCCACCCCGTCGCCGTCTCGTCGTTCACGTCGGCGTCGATCACCAACATGTGCCAGTCGGTGGTCACCCCGAACATCCCGCTGCTCGGGTCCGTCAGCCTCGTGCTGCGGGCGGGCGGCGGCGGTACGCCGGTCGAGGCGACGAACCTGTACATCGACGTCGAGGACCTCAGCGCCGACGCTGTGTTCCACAACATCGACATCGGTGTGGCGGCCGGTAACACGGGCGCCGACAAGGGCGGCAAGGGTCCGGGCATGAAGGGCGGCAGCGAGGCTGCCAACCCCTACGGCTTCGCCCAGCAGGCCGAGTCGGCCGAGCTGACCGGAGTGAAGCAGACGGCGTGGGCCACCACCGCCGGAACCTTCAAGCTCAGTGGCCTGAAGATGTCGGTCTCGGCCGGCACCCACGAGTGCTACTAGGCACTTGACGGCGGGCGGGGGAGCCGGTGGCGCCCCCGCCCGTCCCACTTCCACCAGCGCCTTCACGCAAGGCGCACCTCTCCACCACAGCAACGCCGTACCAGGGAGCTGTTTTCCATGAGCGCCGAGACTCCTGCCGCACCCGGTCAGTTCACCCGCCGGAGGCTGCAGTTTCGTGCCTGGCGTGGCACGAGGCCGTTCTGGGCCGGTCTGTTCGTCATGCTCGGCGGACTCCCGATCGCCTACTTCCCGTACGCACACCTCCAGGTGGGCCATCTGACGCTGGCGATGGCCACCACCGCGGGCGCCGGGTCCCTGATCATCGGCGTGCTGCTGGTCGTCCTGGGCTTCAGCCTCTGGTTCCAGAAGCACGTCCGCACCTTCGCGGGTGTCGCGGCGATCCTGCTGGCGCTGGTGTCCATCCCCGTGTCCAACCTCGGCGGCTTCCTGATCGGCTTCCTCCTCGCCATGGTCGGCGGGGCACTGGCCGTGTCGTGGGCGCCGGGCGCACCGCCGGAGCCGCAGTCGCTCCAGGACGTGGCACAGGGAGAGGGCGGCGCCCCGGCCGCGGCCGCACCGTACGAGGCGGCGCCGCACGACTCCGCGTCGTACTACGCCAAGCCCCAGGAGCCCGCGCCGTACGAGTCCGCCGAGGGTACGGGCGAGCCGAACGATCTGTCAGGAACGAGCCCGGTGAACAACGGGGCGAACGGGAGGCACAGTGCCGGCTGACGAGGTGACCCACGGGACTGATGTGGACGAGTCCCGTGTGAGAACCGGGCCGCGGCATGCGGCACCCAAGAAGCCGCTGTTCACCAGGCTCCACATGCCCGCCGGCAAGGCGATAGCCACGGTGGCGATGCCGACCGCCGTGATCATGGGGATGGGCTTCACGTCCTCCCTCGCCCTCGCCGACAACGGGTCGACGACCTCGCCGTCGTCGAAGAGCCTGACGGCCGACGAGTACAAGGACTGTGTCGCCGCCCTCGCCGGGTCGACGGCGAGCCCCTCGGCGACGCCGTCCACGTCCGCGAGCGAGTCCGCCGACTCGTCCAAGGACGAGGCGACGCCCTCGGCCACGGCCACGGACGACGCGAAGTCCGACTCGGGCAAGACCTCTTCGTCGGATTCAGGTTCCGACGACAAGGCCGCCACGCCCACGCCGTCCGCGTCCGCGAGCAAGTCGGCGGACACGAGCGGCTCGTCGAGCGGCACCGCCACCGCGACGCCCTCCGCGTCCGCGAGCAGCGGCGGCCTGCTGGACAGCATCGGCGACGCCATCACCGGGATCCTCACCGGCGGTTCGTCGAGCTCCGGCTCCACGGCGAGCGCCACCCCGACGCCGACCGCGTCCGCCTCGGCGAGCGCCACGAAGGACGCGTCCTCGGACGGTTCCTCCAGCGTGTCCGACACCGTCAAGGACACGACGAAGAAGGTCACCGACACGGTGGACGACACCGTGAAGGACACGACCGACACGGCGTCCAAGGCGGCCGAGGACACCACCAAGGCAGCCGAGGACGCGGCCACCGCCACGGCCACCCCGAGCCCGTCCGCGAGCGAGAGCGCCGACACCTCGGACTGCCCGGTCGCCACGGACGACACCAGCGGCGTCGACAACAAGGTGCTGCTGCCCGACGACCCGTGGTACCTGAACGCCAGCTCGCTGCTGCTCAAGGGCGCCGACTACCAGGGCGTCGTCGAGGTGAAGACCGCCAGCGGCAAGGTCAAGAAGGTCCTGAAGTACGTCATCTCCGGCGGCACCGACATCGGCGACCTGCACCAGACGGTGAACGACAAGCAGTCCGGCAAGACGTACCACGTGCAGGCGGCCTCCGGCTCGACCTCCACGATCCGCGACGGCGACACCGTGATGTACACGGAGTCCATCTCCGGCAACCTGTTCGGTCTGATCCCGATCACGTTCGACCCGGACAACCCGCCGCCGCTGAACATCCCGTTGATCTACTTCACCAACGTGAAGGTGGTCCAGGCCGGCCAGTTCGGCGGCACGCTGACCGTCCCCGGTCTGCACAGCTACCAGAACTGAGCCCACCCACAAGCCCGTTCGGGAGCCGCGAAGGGACAGTGCCCCGCCGAGTACGCACTCGGCGGGGCACTGTCCTGTCCGGCGTCGGGGGCGCGGCTGCCCCACAAGGGAGACCAGATGATCGACTTCTCCTTCGCGCCCCGCGCCGACGACCCCTTCTGGTCCCCGGCGCGGCGACCGGAGCACCCTTACCGGCCGGAGCACCCGGAGCTGACCGGCGCGGACTTCTGCGCGAGCTTCTTCATGGCGGACGTACGGCTCGTCGTCCACGGCGTGGATCTCGGCCTGCGCACGCCGGGACTGCCCGTCGTCGACTTCGCTCTCATGCTGGAGTACGCGAGAAGAGAGCTGGAGACCCGGAGCGGCATCGCGGTGGAGACGACCGTGAGCGGCCACGTGTTCTCCCTCAGCCGTGGACCGGCGGAGGCCGTCACCCTCACGACGAACTACGCGCCGCGTGTGGCGGAGCTGGCCTGGACCGAGCTGCGGCAGCTCACCGACCGGGCGAAGGCCGACGCGTTCCGGCTGATCACCACCACCCACCCGGAGCTGCGCGCCGACGCATGGCTGCGGGAGACGGTCGGAACACCCTCGCCCGCGTGACCCCACGGCGAAAGGGCTGAGGGCGCCCCCCGTCACAGGGGGCGCCCTCAGCGCCGTACAAGGCCCTTCAGCGGTGCGTCAGTCGCGCTCGCCGCCGCCGAGGTGGTGGACGCGGAGCATGTTCGTGGTGCCGGGGACGCCGGGGGGCGAGCCGGCGGTGATGATGAGGGTGTCGCCCGGGTTGAAGCGGTTGATCTTGGCGATCTCCGCGTCGACCATGTCGACCATCTCGTCGGTGCTGTTCACGAACGGCACGACGTGCGACTCGACGCCCCAGCTGAGCGTCAGCTGGTTGCGGGTGCTCTCGTCCATCGTGAAGGCGACGATCGGCTGCGAGGCGCGGTAGCGGGAGAGCCGGCGGGCGGTGTCACCGGACTGCGTGAAGGCCACCAGGGCCCGGCCGCCGAGGAAGTCGGCGATCTCGCACGCGGCACGCGCGATCGAACCGCCCTGCGTCCGCGGCTTCTTGCCCGGCACGAGCGGCTGCAGGCCCTTGCTGAACAGCTCCTCCTCGGCCGCCTGGACGATCTTCGACATCGTCTGCACGGTCTCGATCGGGTAGGCGCCGACCGAGGACTCGGCGGACAGCATGACCGCGTCCGCGCCGTCCAGGATCGCGTTGGCCACGTCGGAGGCCTCGGCGCGCGTGGGGCGCGAGTTGGTGATCATCGACTCCATCATCTGGGTCGCCACGATCACCGGCTTGGCGTTGCGCCGGCAGAGCTCCACGAGGCGCTTCTGCACCATCGGGACCTTCTCCAGCGGGTACTCGACGGCGAGGTCGCCGCGGGCCACCATCACCGCGTCGAAGGCCGCGACCACGGCCTCCATGTTGGCGACCGCCTGCGGCTTCTCCACCTTGGCGATGACGGGGACCCGGCGGCCCTCCTCGTCCATCACCTTGTGGACGTCGTACACGTCGCTCGCGTCGCGCACGAAGGACAGGGCGACCATGTCGCAGCCCATCCGCAGGGCGAAGCGCAGGTCCTCGACGTCCTTCTCGGACAGCGCGGGCACGTTCACGGCCGTGCCGGGCAGGTTGATGCCCTTGTGGTCGGAGATGACGCCGCCCTCGATGACGATCGTCTTCACGCGCGGGCCCTCGACGCTCAGGACCTTCAGCTCGACGTTGCCGTCGTTGATGAGGATCTGGTCGCCGCGGGAGACGTCACCGGGCAGGCCCTTGTACGTCGTCCCGCAGATGGTCTTGTCGCCCTGGACGTCCTCGGTGGTGATGGTGAACTCGTCACCGCGCACCAGCTCGACGGGACCCTCGGCGAAGGTCTCCAGGCGGATCTTCGGGCCCTGCAGGTCGGCGAGGACGCCGATGGCACGGCCGGTCTCCTTGGCCGCGGCACGGACGCGGTCGTACCGCCCCTGGTGCTCGGCGTGGGTGCCGTGGCTGAAATTGAAACGGGCCACATTCATGCCGGCCTCGATCAGCGAGACCAGTTGTTCGTGGGAGTCGACCGCGGGGCCGAGAGTACAGACGATTTTCGAACGGCGCATGGGACGATCCTATCGGTTTGTTTCGCTACGGAATATTCCGTCTGGCGGAAGATACAAATGGGCGGGCATGCGCTCAGGCGTTGTAATTTCCGACCAGTGCATAGGTCTGTGTCGCGATCTCCAATTCCTCGTCCGTCGGCACCACCGCGACCGCGACCCGCCCGGACGCGGGCGAGATCAGCCGCGGCTCGTCACTCCGTACGGCGTTCAGCGCGCCGTCGACCTCGAGCCCCAGCAGCTCCAGGCCCGCCACGGCAGCCTCCCGCACGGCACTCGCGTTCTCCCCGACCCCCGCGGTGAAGGCGACCGCGTCCACCTTGCCGAGTACCGCGCAGTAGGCACCGATGTACTTCTTCAATCGGTGAATGTAGATGTCGAAGGCGAGTTCCGCCTGTTCGTCGCCCTCGTCGATCCGGCGCCGGATCTCCCGCATGTCGTTGTCCCCGCACAGCCCGATCAGACCGCTCTTCTTGTTGAGAAGAGTGTCGATCTCATCGGTGGACATTTCGCCAACACGCATCAAATGGAAGATGACGGCCGGATCCAGGTCTCCCGACCGCGTCCCCATCACCAGCCCCTCCAACGGCGTCAGCCCCATGGAGGTGTCCACACACCGCCCACCGCGCACCGCGGAGGCGGACGCCCCGTTCCCGAGATGCAGCACGATCACGTTGACGTCCTCGGGCGCCTTCCCCAGCAGCTTCGCCGTCGCCCGCGACACATACGCGTGCGAGGTCCCGTGGAACCCGTACCGCCGGATCCGGTACGCGTCCGCGGTCGCCACGTCGATCGCGTACCGCGCGGCCGACTCCGGCATCGTCGTGTGGAACGCCGTGTCGAACACGGCGACCTGCGGCAGATCGGGCCGCAACGCCATCGCGGTCCGGATTCCGACGAGGTTCGCCGGGTTGTGCAACGGCGCGACGGGGATGAGCCGTTCGATCTCGGTGACCACGGCGTCGTCGATGACGGTCGGCTCGGTGAAGACCAGCCCGCCATGCACGACCCGATGCCCGATGGCCGCCAACTCCGGTGAATCCAGCCCGAGTCGGTCCTTCGTCAGCTCTTCGGCCACGGCCTTCAGAGCGGCCTCGTGATCGGGGATCGGCCCGGTGGACTCCCGTACGGCACCGGTCGTGAGGCAGCTGTGCTTGAACCGGGAGGTCTCCTCGCCGATCCGCTCGACGAGTCCTACGGCGAGACGGGTGCCGGCCGCCATGTCGAGCAGCTGGTACTTCACCGACGAGGAGCCGGAGTTGAGGACGAGGACACGGGTCGGGGCGGGGGCGGGGCTCACTGGGCGGTTGCCTTCTCGGTCGGAGATGCGGTCGTGGGCACTGCGGGGGACTGCGCCTGGATCGCCGTGATGGCGACGGTGTTGACGATGTCCGAGACGAGCGCGCCCCGGGACAGGTCGTTGACCGGCTTGCGCAGCCCCTGCAGCACCGGCCCGACCGCGATCGCGCCGGCCGAACGCTGCACGGCCTTGTACGTGTTGTTGCCGGTGTTCAGGTCCGGAAAGATCAACACGCTTGCCTGACCGGCGACTTCGGACTCAGGCATCTTGGTGGCGGCGACACTCGGCTCGACGGCGGCGTCGTACTGGATCGGCCCCTCGATCCGCAGATCGGCCCGCCGCAGCCGGACCAGTTCGGTCGCCTCGCGCACCTTGTCGACGTCGGCGCCCGAGCCGGACGTACCGGTCGAGTACGACAGCATCGCGATCCGGGCCGCGACGCCGAACTGCTCGGCGGTGGCGGCCGACTGGATGGCGATGTCGGCCAACTGCTCCGCGTTCGGGTCGGGGTTGACCGCGCAGTCGCCGTACACCAGCACCTTGTCGGCGAGGCACATGAAGAAGACGGACGAGACGATGTCGGCGTCCGGCTTGGTCTTGATGATCTCGAAGGCGGGGCGGATGGTCGCGGCGGTGGAGTGCACGGCGCCGGAGACCATGCCGTCGGCGAGGCCTTCCTGGACCATGAGGGTCCCGAAGTAGTTGACGTCGGCGACGACGTCGTAGGCCAGCTCGACGGTCACGCCCTTGTGGGCGCGGAGCTTGGCGTACTTCTCGGCGAAGCGGTCGCGGAGTTCGGAGGTGGTGGGGTCGATCAACTGGGCTGCGGTCAGGTCGATGCCGAGGTCGGCGGCCTTCTTGCGGATCTGGTCCTCGGGGCCGAGGAGGGTCAACTCACAGACACCGCGCCGTAGTAGCACTTCGGCGGCGTGCAGGACGCGGGCCTCGGTGCCCTCGGGGAGGACGATGCGGCGCTTGTCGGAGCGGGCCCGCTCCAGGAGCGTGTGCTCGAACATCATCGGGGTGAGCCGGTCGCTGCTCGGCGCGGAGACCCGCTTGAGGAGGTCGCCGGTGTCGACGTACCGCTCGAAGAGGCCGAGCGCGGTCTCCGCCTTGCGCGGGGTGGCCGCGTTCAACTTCCCTTCCAGGGAGAAGAGTTCGGCGGCGGTGGGGAAGGAGGTACCGGCCACCGAGACCACCGGGGTGCCGGGCGCGAGGCGGGCGGCGAGGGTGAGGATCCCGTGGCTCGGGACCTCGTTCAGGGTGAGCAGGACGCCGGCTATCGGCGGGGTGCCGGCGCTGTGCGCGGCGAGTGCGCCGATGACGAGGTCGGCGCGGTCGCCCGGGGTGACGACCAGGCAGCCCGGGGTCAGTGCCTTGAGGAAGTTGGGCAGCATCGCGCCGCCGAAGACGAAGTCGAGCGCGTCCCGGGCGAGCCCGGAGTCGTCGCCGAGGAGGACCTTGCCGCCGAGGGCGTGGGTGATCTGGGCGACGGTCGGCGCGGAGAGCGCGGGCTCGTCCGGCACGACGTAACAGGGCACCGGCAGCCGGTTGTCGAGCCAGCCGGCGATCGCGTCGCGGTCCTCGCGGGCGACCCGGTTGGCGACCATGGCGAGGACGTCGCAGCCGAGGCCGTCGTACGCCCGATACGCGTTCCGGGTCTCCGCGAGCACGGACTCGGCGGTCTGCTTGCGGCCGCCGACGACGGGGATGACGGAGGCGCCGAACTCGTTCGCGAGGCGGGCGTTGAGGGACAGCTCGTCCGGGAACTGGGTGTCCGCGTAGTCGGTGCCCAGGACGAGGACGACGTCGTAGTCACGCGCGACGAGATGGAACCGGTCGACGAGCGTCGACACCAGCTCGTCCGTCCCCTGCTCGGCCTGGAGGGCGGAGGCCTCGTGGTAGTCCATGCCGTAGACGGTCGCGGGGTCCTGGGAGAGCCGGTAGCGCGCACGCAGCAGTTCGAAGAGGCGATCGGGGCCGTCGTGGACGAGGGGTCGGAACACCCCCACCCGGTCGACCTGGCGGGTCAGGAGCTCCATGACCCCCAGCTCGACGACCTGACGGCCGTCGCCGCGGTCGATCCCGGTCACGTACACGCTGCGGGTCACGCGTGGTCTCCCCTTCCGGCAGATTCTGACGGTTTCCGGTTCTGATTCCGGTTCTGATTCGGGCTCTGAGGACTTCTGGTTCTCAGGGCTTCTGGCTGCCCGTTTCGACGGTCGTAAAAATCGCCCACCTGGGTGAGCGGAACCCTCTTGACAGTACCTCCGGGGATGGTTAAGGCGCCCGCCAGTCCGGCGGGAGCGGCGTCGCCCTGAGGGACGTGAAACAATCGGGTCCGGCTCACCGGTGTCAACAGCGAGCAGGAGACACAGCACGATGCGTATCGGAGTTCTCACCGCAGGCGGCGACTGCCCCGGCCTGAACGCCGTGATCCGGTCGGTCGTGCACCGAGCGGTCGACAATTACGGCGACGAGGTCATCGGCTTCGAGGACGGCTATGCCGGACTGCTCGAAGGCCACTACCGCCCCCTCGACCTCGACGCGGTCAGCGGCATCCTCGCCCGCGGCGGCACGATCCTGGGTTCGTCCCGACTGGAGCGCGACCGCCTCCGCGAGGCCTGCGAGAACGCGCTGGACATCGCGCGGGACTTCGGGATCGACGCGCTGATCCCGATCGGCGGCGAGGGCACGCTGACGGCGGCGCGCATGCTGAGCGACGCGGGCCTGCCGGTCGTAGGGGTTCCCAAGACGATCGACAACGACATCTCGTCGACGGACCGCACGTTCGGCTTCGACACGGCGGTCGGGGTCGCGACGGAGGCGATGGACCGCCTGAAGACGACGGCGGAGTCCCACCAGCGGGTGATGGTCGTCGAGGTCATGGGCCGGCACGCGGGCTGGATCGCGCTGGAGTCCGGGATGGCGGCGGGCGCGCACGGCATCTGCCTCCCCGAGCGCCCCTTCGACCCGGCCGACCTGGTCAAGATGGTCGAGGAACGCTTCGCCCGCGGCAAGAGGTTCGCGGTCGTGTGCGTGGCCGAGGGCGCGCACCCCGCCGAGGGCTCCATGGACTACAACAAGGGCGAGATCGACCAGTTCGGCCACGAGCGCTTCCAGGGCATCGGCACGGCGCTGGCCTACGAGCTGGAACGCCGCCTCGGCAAGGAGGCCAAGCCGGTCATCCTCGGCCACATCCAGCGCGGCGGCGTACCGACCGCGTACGACCGGGTGCTCGCGACCCGCTTCGGCTGGCACGCGGTGGAGGCCGCGCACCAGGGGCAGTTCGGGCGGATGACCGCGCTGCGGGGGACGGACGTGGTGATGGTGCCGCTGGCGGAGGCGGTCACCGAGCTGAAGACGGTGCCGAAGGACCGGATGGACGAGGCGGAGTCGGTTTTCTAGCCGGTTCGCTCAGCGGGGTTCCTGCCGGTTCGCTCAGGAGGGATTCCGGTCGCTCCTTCTTCAATACGTACTCCTCTCGACCATGGACCAGAACCGGCTGATGATCTGGTCGAGGAAGTCACGGCCGGCCTCGCCCGCCTCGACGGCGGAGTTGCCGCCGCCCCAGCTCAGGGTGGCCACCATCTGCGCCTGGTAGTCCTCGTGCAACTCCTGGAGGGAGTCCTCCAGGAGCCGCCGGTCCAGAGGCACGATCTTGCCGATCGGACGCACGTACGCCTGCCACCGAGTGGTCATCGCGCTGCGCAGCAGTTCCGCGAGGCGGCTGTCGCGCCCGGTGACGCTGATGAAGTCGGGCAGCGCGAGGTCGAGCAGATCGGCGAGCGCGGAGGACTGACGCTCGGTACCGCGCCACTGGTCGTGCTCCTCCATCCGCAGATACGCGAGGAGTTCGAGCCCGACGGCCCGCGCGACGTCCTCCGGCGCGAGGCCGCGCGCGAGGCGATGCTCACGCAGCGTGCGTGGCTTGCCGATGAGTTCGGCCGGGGAACACCACAACACCCCCGACAGCGCGGTGAGTTCGGGCCCGGAGGGCGCGGTGAGCCCCCGCTCCCAGGCGATGACCAGGTCAGGCGTCACGTACGGCAGCCCGTACGAGGCACGCATGCCGTACGCGACGTGTTCCGGGCCCATGTTGAGCGCGGTACGGAGCCGGTGGGCGGCGGGCGCGTTGAAGGGCGGAGTCGGTGGTGTGGGCGGCGTGGACTGGCTGGGCTGAGCTGGGGGTCGGCGCACGGGCCACAAGCTAGGGGTGCCTGAGTGCGGTGACTACGGTCTGTTCGGCCAGGATTACGGATTGTAGGAACGTACGGATTCGGTCGCGCGGGCGTGCGTGGGGGCGGGTCGGGAGTGATCGTCCGGGGGTGGAGCGGGGGTGTTCGGTGACGCTGAGTGGTGGCTGTGGGGAGCGCGGGGGCGGCTGAGGGGTGGTGCATATGCCGCTCTACCTTGCCATTCGTCGGAGCGGCGGGGGGTCTCGGGCTGCCGGCGGCGGTTCGATCGGCGTCGGGTGTTTGGGCGGGGGTCGAAGGGGAGTGCGTTTGTGGTGGGGGTGATGATCGGGTGTGGGGGGAAGTGGGGGGTGGCGGGAATTCGATGGTGGGTGTCCGGGGGTGGGGGTGGCTGGGTTGTTCAGGTGCGGGTTGCGGCTACGGCCGCGTCTAGCACCAGCCGCCAGGGGAATTCCTTCGGCCTGCCCTGCCCGGGCTGGTTCGGCACGAATCCGCCTTCGCCGTAGAGGAGTTGGACGCCCATGGCACGCAACTCGGCGATGCTGCGCTCGAATTGGCGGTGCTGTACGTAGGCGGAGTTGACGCAGGGCATGGCGATGACGGGGATGTGCCTGCCGATGCCTTCGGCGACGACACCGACCACGAAGTCGTGAGTCAGGCCCAACGCCCATGAGTTGATCGTGTTGAAGGTCACCGGCGCGAACGCGATCACGTCCGCCTTCGGCCAGACGTCCGGCTCGCCCGGCATCTTGTACTCGCTGCGGACAGGGTGGCCTGTCAGCCGTGCCAGTTCGCCTAGTTGGGGTTCGAGCCAGCGGGCCGCGGTGGGGGTGAGGCCCAGGCATACGTCGAAGCCGCGGGACTGGGCGTCCTCGATGACCTTCACGATGTCGAAGACGGGCGGGGCTGCGGAGCCGAAGAGATAGAGCGCGCGGGAGGGCGTCGTCATGCGGCCTATCCGATCACACACAACCGTCCCTACTCCGGAGGGAGTCGGGGCGGAAGGGCGCGCCCGCGCAGCCCGGCCTGGGTACTGTTCCAGTGGCTGCTCAGAACGGGGACCGGTATGCCGACACTGGACGAGAACCACACGGGCGCCCGTATCAGGGAACAGCGCAGGCTGGCCCGACTCGCCCAGCGCCGGCTCGCCGCTCGGCTGCCCTATTCCCTGATCGTGCGTTCTGAGGCCTCGCCCAAGTCCACGACGAACCACGCCCACCCTTCTTCTCCTGAGCGGAGTTCCTGCTTACCTGTCCCAGGCCAGTCGATCACGTTGCAGAAGCACGTGCGCCTGCGGTGATCGGCTTGAACCGCGGGTGCCGGTGGGGTGTACCCGCTTCTCGATGTCTGTCAGGTGCGCACGTACTGCCGTGTATTCGGGCGGTTGTGCGGTTGGGACGGCGATCGTGGGCGGCGGCCGTGGGCGTACCGTGTTGGCACGCGATTCGGGGGCAGCGGCACGGGGACGGCACGATGGGCGAGCAGTACGGCGGGGATCACCAGGACTTCCGGGACGGGAAGTTCAACGGGCCCTTCACCGCGAAGGCGGAGTACCACCAGCACGGGCCGGCGCCCACCGCGCTGGATTCCCTGCCTCCGAAGGTCGCCGGGTTCACCGGCCGCGGTGACCAACTCGCGGAACTGCTCGGCGCGTTCGACCCGGCTGGTGGTGAAGCGCCGGGGGCTGTATTGGTCGCTGCGGTGTCCGGGCTCGGCGGTATCGGCAAGACCGCGCTCGCGGTGGAGGCGGTGCATGAGGCCTGTGACAAGGGGTGGTTCCCGGGTGGGGTCCTCTTCGTCAATCTCCATGGGTACGACGATGATCGCGTTACGGCGGAACAGGCGCTGGAGACCCTACTGAGGGCCCTGGGGACGCCTTCGGAGCACATTCCCAACGGGGTTGATGCGCGGGCATCCTTGTATCGATCGGTACTTGCGGCGCGTGAGCGGGAGTTGGGGACCGTGCTCGTCCTTGCCGACAACGCTTCCTCTGCGGAGCAGGTGCGTCCCTTGCATCCCGGAGGCGTGCGGCACCGGCTGCTTGCCACCTCGCGGAGCAAGTTGCCCCAACTGGGGGCGCGGCTCCTGCCGTTGGGTGAGCTGAGTCCGGACGAGGCGTACGAACTCCTGGACCGGGCGTTGCGGATCGCCGCTGCGGATGATGCGCGGGTCGCCAATGAGCGTGAGGCGGCTGCCGAACTCGCCTTGCTCTGTGGGCATTTGCCCCTGGCCCTTCAGATCGCCGCAGCCCTGCTCGTCCTCGACCGGGACAAGCCGGTGGCCGAACTGGTGGCGGAACTCGCCGAGTCTGGTGACCGACTCGTGCACCTTGACGACGGTGAGCGCAGCGTGCGGGCCGCCTTTGACCTGTCGTATCGGCGTCTGTCGGCTGAACAGGCCCGGTTGCTACGGCTGTTGGCCCTGGCTCCGGGGCACGAGGTGACGGCCGAGGTTGTCGCCGTACTGGACGGGGCGGACAGTCCGCCGGTGCGTGTGCTCGATGCGTTGTCTCGCGCTCATCTTGTTGAGCGGGGGAGTGGGCGTGGGCGGTGGCGGTTGCATGACTTGGTGCGGGCGTTCGAGGTGGGGTTGGTCAAGGAGGATGCGGGGTTGCGGGAGGAAGGGGAGGCTGCGCGGGAGCGGGTGCTTGGGTTCTACCACCGGTGGGCGACGGCGGCGGATGACCGGTTGCGGTGGCTGCCGGGGATGCCGGAGCCGCAGCGGTTCGAAGATCGGGCGGGGGCGTTGGCGTGGCTGGATTCGGAGCGGGCTGGGTTGGTGGCGGCGGTGCAGTGGGCGCGGGAGGAGCGGTACGCGGCCACGGCGGTGCGGCTGTCCGTGTACCTGAGGGAGTATCTGGAATTGCGGCGGTACTTCGACGACTGGATCACTGTCGCTGGTACTGCCAGGGAAGCCGCACACCATATTGGGAGCCGTCTCGGCGAGGCCGTCGCATGGGACAACCTCGGCAATGCCCTGCGGACAGCGGGCCGGGTGAAGGAGGCCATTGATGCTCTCACCCGTGCCCGTGACCTGTCCCAGGCCGAGGGGAATCGCCACAGTGAGGCTGGCGCGTGGACCAGTCTCGGCCTCGCCCTCTGGGAGGCGGGGCGAGTGGAGGAGGCGATCGACGCCCACATCTGCGCCCGTGACCTATCCCAGGACATCGGAGACCGCCACTACGAGGCCGTCGCGTGGGACAACCTCGGCGGCGCCCTGCGGACAGCGGGTCGGGCGGAGGAGGCCATCGACGCGCACACCCGCGCCCGCGGACTATTCCAGAACACTGGGGAGCGCCACCGTGAGGCTATGGCGTGGCACAACCTCGGCGTTGCCCAGCACCGGGCGGGGCGGGTTCGGGAGGCCATCGAGGCGTACTACAAGGCTCTGGATGTCGGCCAGGAGTTTGATGATGGGTACGGAACAGCCCAGACTCGCCAAAACCTGGCTCGTGCCTACGAGGCTGCCGACCGCCCCGCCGAGGCCCGCGCCCACCTCCTCCAGGCCGCCGACGCCTACGCTCAAGCCAACGCCCCCACCGAAGCCGCGCAATGTCGCACCTGGGCCGACGCCCTCACCCCTTAACAGCCCCACCCAAAGCAAACCCCCCACCCAACCGCCTCGCCACCAGCACGTACAGCAAAATCACCGGCGTCGAATAAACAACCGAGAACGCCGCCAACTGCCCATACGCCACCATCCCCCGGTTCCCGAAGAACTCATTGATGCTCACGCTCGCCGGCATCTGGTCCGGCGTGAGCAGCAGCATGAACGGGACGAAGAAGTTCCCCCACATCATCACGAACGAGAAGACGGTCACTACCGCCACCCCGGGCCCCATGAGCGGAAGAACAATCCGCACGAGGGACTGGAGCGACGACGCGCCGTCGGTCCACGCCGCCTCCTCCAACTCCTTCGGTACGCCGTCCATGAAGTTCTTCATCAGCCAGATGGCGAAGGGGAGTTGGGAGGCGGCGAAGAAGAAGATCGTGCCCTGCATGGTGTCGATGAGATTCACCTGCACGAACAACGCGTACACCGGCACCATGATCGCCGTTATCGGAAGGCTCGTCGCGAAGAGGATGGTCAGGAGGAAGGGGCGGTTCAGGCGCGACCGGAACCGCGACAGCGGATACGCCGCCAGCGCCGCGCACACCACCGTCAGCAGCGTTCCGAACCCGCACAGGATCAGGCTGTTGAGCAGGGGCGTGAAGGTGATGTCCGAGTTCAGGATCGCGTGGAAGTTGTCGAGGGTCAGGCCGTCGGGGGCCTTCACCTTGAGGTCCGCGTGGGCGTCGAGGGACGACAGGACCACCCAGAGCAGCGGCAGCGCGAACGTCGCCGCGACCACCAGCAGCCCCGCGTCCGCCGCCAGGCGTCGGCTCTTGCGGCGGGAGGAGAGGGTGAGTGCCATGGGTCAGACCTCCGTTCGCAGCAGGCGCATGTAGATCACCGAGAAGAGCGAGCCGACCAGAAGCAGGAGCAGCGCGACCGCCGTGGCGTAGCCGATCATGCTGTTCTGGAAGGCCTGTTCGTACATGTAGAGGGGGAGGGTCTGGCTCTTGTTTCCCGGGCCGCCTCTCGTCATCACCCAGATCAGGCCGAAGACGGACAGGGTCTGCAGCGTGTTCAGCATCAGGTTGGTGCCGATCGAGCGGCGGATCATCGGCAGCGTGATGTGCCACATCCGGCGCCAGCCGCTCGCGCCGTCGACCTCCGCCGCCTCCGTGATCTCCTTGGGGATCTCGTTCAGAGCCGCTGAGTACACCAGCATCGAGAACGCCGTTCCCCGCCACACGTTCGCGAAGGACACCGCCAGGATCGGAAGCGTGAACAGCCAGTTCTGGGAGGGGAGATGGAGCCAGACCAGGATGGCGTCCAGGGTGCCCTCGCGTCGGAAGAAGGCGTAGAGGAGGAAGCCGGCGACGACCTCCGGGAGTACCCATGCCGTGATCACGATCGCGCCCGTGAGCGTGCGCACCGGTTTCGACGCGCGCTGCATCAGTGCGGCCAAGGCCAGACCGATCGTGTTCTGGCCGATCAGGGACGACAGGACCGTGAACACCAGAGTCAGCCATACGGCGTTCAGGAATTCCGAGTCCTTGAAGGCCGTGCGGAAATTCGCGAAGCCTACGAAGGACGAGTGGGCCTGGCCGGTGAGTTGGAGGTCGGTGAAGGCGATGTAGGCGCAGTACGCGATCGGGCCGGCCAGGAAGAGGAGCAGGAGGATCAGGGCGGGGGAGAGGGGGAGGAGGCGTGTGATGGTTTGGGTGAACGGGCTTTTCTGGGCGGGGAGTTGGGGAGTCGAGGTGTCGGGGGCGCCGGGCCCGGAGGGGACTTTCGTCACGCCCGGGCCCGCGTGCTGCGGTGTCGTGGTCATCGGCGGTCGCCGCCGCTCATTTCTCGGTGACCTGGTTGTCCGTGGCCGACTTGAGTTCGTCGTCGTACGAACTCGCCGCCTTGTCCACCGACATGTCGCCCGTCGTCACGCCCTCCATCGCCTCCTGGATGGCGGTGGAGACCTTCGGGTACGCGGGGTAGGCCGGTCGGTAGTGCGTGCTCGCGACCAGGTCCGTGAAGAACTTGATGCCGGGCTGGGCGGTCGCGTAGGCGGGGTCGGCGGCGACGTCCTTCCGCACGGAGATACCGGAGTTGGCGATGTACCACTTCTCCGCGTTCGCCTTCGTCTGCATCGTCTTGATGAAGTCGAAGGCGAGGTCGGGGTTGCCGGCCTTGGAGGGGACAGCCCAGGTCCAGCCGCCGGACATGCTCACCTTGCCGGGGGCCTGCCCCTGCTGGGTCGGCATGTACGCGAGCCCCAACTCCTTTGACCAGTCCGGCCATTCATGCCCGCTGCCCTTCAACCAGGCCTGGGGCAGCCACGATCCGTCCAGCGCGATGCCGAGTTTGCCCTTGGGGAGCAGTTCACCGGCCACGTAGGTCTGGATGTTGGGGTCGAGGGCGTCGGACACGTCCGGGCCGAGCTTCTCCTTGTAGACCGTGTGGACGAAGGAGAGCGCGTCCTTGAAACCCTGGCCGCCGGCGATCCACTTCTTCGACGACTTGTCGTAAAGGGGGTCCGTGGAGCCGTCGTTGGTGCCGTAGAGCAGCATCTCGAAGCCCTGCATGGTCGCGGCCTCGCCGGCCGGCTTCCCCGTGTAGACGTTGAGCGGGGTGACGTTCGGGACCTTCTGCTTGATCGTGCGGGCCGCGGCGAGGACGTCGTCCCACGTCTTCGGCTGCCAATTCGCGGGCAGACCAGCCTTCTTGAAGATCCCCTTGTCGAACCAGAGGCCTCGGGTGTCCGTGCCGTCCGGGACGCCGTACGTCTTCCCGTCCTCGGCCTTCGCGGCGGACTTCGCCGTGTCGATGAACTGGTT
Organism: Streptomyces sp. NBC_00986; assembly: GCF_045162565.1. Taxonomy (NCBI): domain Bacteria; kingdom Bacillati; phylum Actinomycetota; class Actinomycetes; order Kitasatosporales; family Streptomycetaceae; genus Streptomyces; species Streptomyces sp. NBC_00986. The sequence continues at coordinate 4,198,696 of NZ_CP108733.1, read as the reverse complement.
CCAGTCCGGCCACTTGTTGAGGTAGGCGTCGAGGGGCTTCAAGTACCCGGACGTGATGTCGCTGTTGATGAGGAACGTGTCCTCGTAGACCAGATCCGGGGCCGTCTTCGGCGAGCGGAGCATCTGCTGGAGCTTGGTGTAGTACTCCGAGTCCGGTGCCTTGATCGGGACGAGCTCGACCTTCTTGCCGGGGTACTGCTTCTCGAACTGCTTCTTCATGTCGGCGAGGTAGGTGTCCATCACCTTGATGGAGTTGTCCGTCGACTGCTTGAAGGAGATCTTGACGGTGTCGGGGCTGCTGCCGGATCCGCTGCTGCAGGCGGTGAGGGTTGTCGCGGCGAGGGAGAGAGCGGCGAGAGCAACTAGGGGCGTGAGAACGGCAGTTCGGTGGGGTCGGGCGGCGGTGGGGCGCACGGGCATGACCTCCTACGGGCTCACTACGTTGTGGCCTGGGCGGATGGCTGCCCGGTGAAGGTAAGTGGAGTGGTCTAGTCAGGTCAATGAGTCTGCGCGGGATTGGGCACGGGCGGCTTCGGCGGGGGCGTTGGCTCGGGTGTAGGCGGTGGCGGCTTGGAGGTAGTGGGTGCGGGCCTCGGCGGGGCGGGCGGCGTCCGCGTGGGCGAGAGCCAGGTTGGAGAGGGTCTGGCCCGTCCCGTACCAGTCCTCGAACTCCGGGTAGCCTTCCAGGGCCTTCTCGTACGCCTCAATCACCTCCTCCACCCGGCCCGCGGCACGCAGGGCGGCGCCGAGGTTGTTCCACGCCCTGGCCTCGCCGTGGCGGTCCCCGATGGCCTGGTGCAGGTCGCGGGCATGGGTGTGGGCGTCGATGGCTTCCCCCGCCCGGCCCGTCTGCAGCAGGGCGATGCCGAGGTTGTCCCACGACATGGCCTCGCTGGAGCGGTTCCTGGCTGCCTGGAAGAGGTCGCGGGCGCGGGTGTGGGCGTCGATGGCTTCCCCCGCCCGGCCCGTCTGCAGCAGGGCGCCGCCGAGGTTGCCCCACGCCATGGCCTCGCGGAGGTGGTCCTCGACGGCCTGGAAGAGGTCGCGGGCGCGGGTGTGGGCGTCGATGGCTTCCCCCGCCCGGCCTGTCTGCTGTAGGGCGTTGCCGAGGCTGGTCCATGCGCTGGCCTCCCCCGCCCGGTTGCCGGAGTGGTGGGCGGCCTCCCGCGCGGTACCGCACACCGTGATCGTGTCGTCGAAAAGGCGCCGCCAGGCCAGATACTCTGCCAGGCGCTGGGACAGCCGTACCGCTGTGTCCGCGTACGGCTCCTCCCGCGCCCACTGTGCCGCCGCCACCAGCGCCGCCCGCTCGGAGTCCAGCCACGCCAACGCCTCCGCCCGGTCCGCAAACCGCTCCGGTTGTGGCATCCCCGGCAGCCACCGCAACCGGTCATCCGCCGCCCTCGCCCACCGCAGATAGAACCCCAGCACCCGCTCCCGCGCCGCCTCCCCCTCCTCCCACAACCCAGCATCCCCCTCAACCACACCCACCCCGAACACCCGCACCAGGTCATGCAACCGCCACCGCACGTCCGCCCCTCCCGGAACAGGCGTAACAAGGTGGGCAGCGGCGAGCTCTTCGAGCAGGTCGTACGTCCGGTCGACGCCGAGGTCTGCCACTGCGGCGGCCGTTTCGCTGCCGACTTCGGCCGCCGGAGCCAGGGCGAGCAGCCGCAGCAACCTGGCCTGCTCAGACGGAAGTTGCCGGTACGCCGCTTCGAAGAGCGGGCGGAGTCCGAGAGCCGCCGTCCGATCCTCGGCACCCCGCAACTCGTCCACGAGGGATGCGACGGACCGGTGGCGGCGCTTGCGCAGCATGCCAGCGGTTATCCTCAGCGCGAGCGCGTGGTGGCCGCAGAGTGTGGCGAGCTCCGACACAGCCCCCGGTTCGCGCGTCGCCCGATCGTCGCCGCGATCGCTGAGCCGCAAGGATCTGTCGATGAGGTCGGCGGCATCCTCCGCGTTGAGCACATCGAGGTCGATCAGCTGAGCGTCCAGTTCGGTGAGCCGATCCCGGGAGGTGACCAGCACCCGGTGATGATCCGTCCCCGGCACAAGCGGCATCACCTGGCCCGCATCCGACGCATTGTCGAGGACCAGCAACATCGACCGCCGCTCCTCCGCCAACAGCCGCCGATACAGCCCGTACTGCCCCACCACCGTCTGCGGAAGATCCGCCCCCCGCACCCCCATCCCGTCCAACAGCGCGACCACCGCCTGATCCGCCGTAACCGGATCCTCGTCGTACCCCCGAAAGTCGACGAACAGAGTCCCGCCCGGAAACCACCCGTCCTTGACCGCCTGATGGGCCGCACACAACGCCAACGACGTCTTCCCGATCCCGCCCAGCCCGGACACCGCGCAGATCACCACCGGCAGATCGGACTCCGCGCCCGGGTCCAGTACGGGAAACAGCCGTGCCATGTCCTCGTCCCGCCCGGTGAACCCCGCCGGCACCGCAGGCAACGCGGCCGTAGCAACCGGAACCGGACCGTGAACGGACCCGCGCCCCGCCCCGCTGTTACCGCTCCCCGTTCTCCCGTCCCACCCGCTTGGCAACGAACGGCCCGTTGAAGGTGCTCCCCCGGAAGTCGAGGTGATCCCCTCCGTACGTGGCCCCCGGCGCCCCCGTAGCCCCCCGATGGGGCCCCTCCTCGGAGTCCTCGACCTCCCTGTCGGAACCCCCGACCCGTCCACCACGGAACGGCCGCAGCTCCCGCAACACCGCCACCGCGGCAGCCGCCGCGTTCTCGGCGGCCCGGGGCTGCCAACCCTCCCCGTCCGTATGGGACTTGTCCGCGTCGGCCCGGTCGCTGATGCCCCGGATCACCAGGGCGTCCCCGCCGGCGAGATCCACGGCGCTCACGACTCCCGAGCCCTCCGTCTCGATGGCCGCCGCGTCGTTGTAGTGCCGCCGGAGGTGTTCCGCCAGGGCGGACTCGGGTGCGGCCAGGACGACGTCGCCCGCGGCGATCGGCTTCAGGTGGGCATGGGGGTCGTCCCGCAACGCGTCCCGGGCGGCCGCGGTCAGCCGGTGCGACGCCCGCCACGCCTCCGGACGTACGAGAAAGCCCTCCGGTGTCTCCTTGCCGCCGTGGATGCCGTACACCTTCGTCGCCACCACTACGTCGCCCAGCCCGATGTCGCTCTTCAGGCTTCCGGCAACCCCCACGAACAGCACCGCCTGCGGCTCCAGCCAGGTCATCACGCGCTCGGTGAGCGCGGCGGCCGCCAGGGTTCCCTCGCCCATCTCGACCAGGGCGACGGACCAGGGTGTTCCGGGGAGTTGGCCGACCGCGGCCCGGGTGCCTCGCGGATGCTCCCGCTTCCGTACGGCCGTGAGCTGGGCCTGTACGGCCTTGTACTCCAGCGGCAGTGCGGTCAGCACCGCGACAGTGGGTTGCAACTCAGGCATCTCAGACACTCCCTTAAGGTACTTCCAAGTCGCCTGCGCAGATGCTGTGTTGGCACCACTCGGGGGAGAGGCGAGGGCAATGCCGGAACGTGACGTCACCGTGGGCCAGTTGCTCCTCGCCGAGTACCAGACCGTCAAGGACGAGCAGAAGACCCGTATCGGCTTCCGCGACAACCTCCTCTACGTCACCCTCACCGTCGTCGCCGCCGTCATCGCCGCCGCGGCCCAGGCCAAGCAGTCCGAGATGCTGCTCGCGCTGCCCCCGGTGTGTGTCGTGCTCGGCTGGACCTACCTCGTGAACGACGAGAAGATCTCCGCGATCGGGACGTATGTACGGGACGACCTGGGACCCCGGCTCGACCATCTCGTCCGAGCCGAACTCCCCACCGCCGGAACGGCGTTCGGCTGGGAGACCGCCCACCGTTCCGACACCCGCCGCCGTTCCCGCAAGGTCATCCAGTGTGTGATCGACCTGCTGGCGTTCTGCGTCGTCCCGCTCGCCGGTCTCGTCGTCTACTGGTTCGCGGGGCAGACGTCCTCCGGCCTGTTCGTCCTGTCCGTGGCCGAGGCGCTCATCGTCGTCGGCCTCGGCCACCAGGTCCTCAGTTACGCGCGGCTCTTCAACTCGCCCCGCCCGCCTGCCCCTTGACCCACCGGTACTGCAACTCCGGCCGCCCCACAGTCCCGTACTGCGGACTCCGCGCCGCCCGCCCCGCCTCCACCAGGTGCTCCAGATACCGCCGAGCCGTGATCCGGGAAATCCCTACCGCCTCCGCGACTCCCGCAGCCGTAAGCCCCTCCCCGCAGTCCCGCAGCGCGACAGTCACCTTCTCCAATGTCGGCGCACTCAAGCCTTTCGGCAGCGCCGCAGGCGACGGCGCCCGCAACGCGGCCAGCGCCCGGTCCACCTCGTCCTGGCCGCTCGCCTCACCCGCGGCCGCATGGAACTCGGCGTACCGCACCAGCCGGTCCCGAAGGGTCGCGAACGTGAACGGCTTCAGTACGTACTGCACGACCCCCAGCGACACCCCCTCCCGCACCACGGCCAGATCCCGTGCCGAGGTCACCGCGATGACGTCGGCGTGATAGCCGGCCGCCCGCAAGGACCGCGCGAGTTGCAGTCCGTGCGCGTCCGGAAGGTGGAGGTCCAGCAGCAACAGGTCCACCTGTGTACGTTCCAGCGCCCGCCGCGCCTCCGCGCCCGTGTGCGCCTTGCCCACCGCCACGAAGCCCGGTACCCGGCCGACGTACATGACGTGCGCGTCGGCGGCGACGGGGTCGTCCTCGACGATGAGGACGCGGATCGGTTCGCCGGTCATGCGTCACCACCTCCGGACACAGCAGCACGAGAAGCCTCACCGGCACCAGAGGCCCCACCAGCACCAGAAGTCTCACCGGAACCGGAACTCGAACCCCCGCTACCCACCCCCCACAAAGGCAACCGCACCTCGAACACCGCCCCGCCCCCCTCCGCCTCGGCCACCGTCAACGTCCCCTCATGCCGGTTCACCGCCTGCCGCACCAACGCCAGCCCCAGCCCCCGGCCACCGGGCCCGGCCGGCTTCGTCGAGAAGCCCCGTTGGAACACCGCCTCCGCGTGTGCCGGATCCACCCCCGCGCCCGTGTCCGCGACCCGCAGCACCAGGGCCGAGCCGTCCGACCCCGCCTCCGTGCGCGCCGTCACCGTGACCCGCGCCCGCAGGCTCCCCTGTGCCGCGTCCACCGCGTTGTCGATCAGGTTCCCGAGGATGGTCACCAGGTCCCGCGCGGACAACGAGTCGGGCAGCAGGCCGTCGTCCATGCCGCTGTCCTCGGACACCACCAACTCCACGCCCCGCTCGTTCGATTGAGCCGTCTTGCCCAGCAACAGGGCAGCCAGCACAGGTTCGTTGACCGCCGAGACGACCTGGTCGGTCAGCGTCTGGGCCAGTTCCAGTTCGGCCGTCGCGAAGTCCACCGCCTCCTCCGCGCGCCCCAGCTCGATCAGCGAGACGACCGTGTGCAGACGGTTCGCCGCCTCGTGCGCCTGGGAGCGCAGCGCCTGCGTGAAGCCGCGCTCGGAGTCCAACTCGCCCATCAGGGCCTGGAGTTCGGTCACATCGCGCAGGGTCACCACCGTTCCCCTGCGCTCGCCTCCCGACACCGGTGACGTATTCACGACCAGCACGCGTGACGCCGTCAGATGCACCTCGTCCACCCGTTCCTCCGACGACAGGAGCGCCCCCGTCAGCGGCGCGGGCAGACCCAGGTCCGCCACCGAGCGGCCCACCACGTCCCCGGTCACCCCGAGCAACTCCCGCCCGCCGTCGTTCATCAGCGCCACCCGGTACTGACCGTCGAGCATCAGCAGTCCTTCGCGCACCGCGTGCAGCGCGGCCTGGTGGTAGTCGTGCATGTGGCTCAGCTCGGTCGCGTTCATGCCGTGGGTGTGGCGGCGCAGGCGGGCGTTGACGACGTACGTTCCTACGGCACCCAGTGCCAGGGCGCCCGCCGCCACCCCGATCAGTGCCGTGACCTGGTCCTGCACCCGCTGCGTGATCGCCTTGACGCGGATGCCGGCGCTGACCAGGCCGATGACCTTGCCGTCGCTCTCGACGGGGGTGACCGCGCGGACGGACGCGCCGAGGGTGCCGGTGTAGGTCTCCGTGAAGGAGTCGCCCTTCAGCGCGGGCTTGATGTGGCCGAGGAACTTCTTGCCGATCTGGTTCCGGTCCGGGTGGGTCCAGCGGATGCCCTGCGGATTCATGATCGTGACGAAGTCGACCTGGGTGTCCCGCTGGACCTTCAGGGAGTACGACTCCAGGTGCGCGGTGGGGTGCGACGTACCGATCGCCGCGATCACCGACGGCGAGTCCGCGACCGACCGCGCCACCGCCATGGCCTGGCGGCCCGCCGCGTCCTCGGCCTGGCTGCGGTCGCTGACGTAGGTGAACAGCGCGTATCCGGCGACGACGACCGCTATCAGCACCGCCTGCATGCCGAAGAGCTGGCCGGCGAGGCTGCGGGGGCGGGGGACGTGCGGGAGGCGCATGTCGTCAGTGTGCCTCGCAGGTTACGCATGAACTAAATGAACGGAAGGGTGACCGGCCTCACAAGCCGGGAGATAGTCACCGCAACCCCCGGAAGCAGCCGTCTCCCGGACCAGGCCGCACATCGACTCGGATCAGTGCGGACCGCCGTAGAACCCGAAGAACCCGTATAACCCGCAAGACCCATGAATCCCATGAATCCCCGGACGTGAGCCGCACTCGCCACCCGGGTTCCGCCGGTCGTGAGCCGCACGCCGGATGATGCCGACGACGTCGTCAAGGAGGGCAGCCGTGGCCAGCACCCCCGCACCCGCACCTGCCGCACCCGCAGCACCGCCCGTGAAGCGGGACCGCACCCACTACCTCTACATCGCGGTGATCATCGCGGTCGCCCTCGGCATCGCCGTCGGGTTCGCCGCGCCGGACTTCGCCGAGGAGCTCAAGCCGCTCGGGACGGGCTTCGTCGCGCTGATCAAGATGATGATCTCGCCGATCATCTTCTGCACGATCGTGCTCGGCGTCGGTTCCGTACGGAAGGCCGCTCAGGTCGGCAAGGTCGGCGGGCTCGCGCTCGCCTACTTCATCGCGATGTCGTTCGTGGCGCTGGCCATCGGCCTGGTCGTCGGCAACATCATCCACCCGGGCAGCGGCATGCACCTGACCGAGGCGGTCAAGGGCGTCGGACACACGCAGGCCCAGGCCGCCGCCGAGGGCCCGGTCGACTTCCTGCTCGGGATCATCCCGACCACCTTCGTGTCGGCGTTCACCGAGGGCCAGGTCCTCCAGACGCTGCTGATCGCGCTCCTCGCGGGCTTCGCGCTGCAGGCCATGGGCCGGACCGGCGAGCCGGTGCTGCGCGGTGTCGAGTACATCCAGAAGCTGGTCTTCCGCATCCTCGGCATGATCATGTGGGCCGCGCCCGTCGGTGCCTTCGGCGCGATGGCCGCCGTGATCGGCGAGACCGGCATGGACGCGCTGAAGGCACTGGGCGCGATCATGGCCGGCTTCTACATCACCTGTGCGCTCTTCATCGTCGTCGTGCTCGGCACGCTGACCAAGCTGGTCGCCAAGGTCAACCTCTTCCAGCTGCTGCGGTACCTCGGCCGTGAGTTCCTGCTGATCGTCTCCACCTCGTCGTCCGAGTCCGCGCTGCCGCGGCTCATCGCGAAGATGGAGCACCTGGGTGTCAGCCGCCCGGTCGTCGGCATCACCGTGCCGACCGGCTACTCCTTCAACCTCGACGGCACGATGATCTACCTGACGATGGCCTCGCTGTTCATCGCGGACGCGATGGACCAGCCGATGAGCATCGGCCAGCAGATCGGCCTGCTGCTCTTCATGATGGTCGCCTCCAAGGGTGCGGCCGGTGTCTCCGGCTCCGGTATCGCCGTACTCGCCAGTGGTCTGCAGTCGCACAAACCCGCGCTGGTCGACGGTGTCGGCCTGATCATCGGCATCGACCGCTTCATGAGCGAGGCCCGCGCGGTCACCAACTTCGCCGGCAACGCCGTCGCCACGCTCCTCATCGGCACCTGGACCGACCAGGTCGACAAGGAGCGGGTGAACCGGGTCCTCGCCGGTGAACTGCCCTTCGACGAGAAGACGTTGCTCGACGAGAAGGACGGCGACGACCACCTCGACGCCGTACCCGAGCAGGGCGGCGAGAAGGAACTCGCCAAGGCCTGAGCCTCGCCGACGCTCCCCGAGAGCGGGGCGCCCGGACCCACCTGAACTCGGTCCGGACGCCCCATGGACTCCGGGCGGCTGGGTGTCCCCCCGTCGCTCAGCCGCCCGGTCCTTACAGGGACGTAGTAGGGATGCACTAGCGTGCCGTGCCGTGCCGGAAACCTCCGGCGCGCACGGCACGTTCGCGTTCGGCGGGAGTCACGGGGGCCATGGGCATGAAGATCGACTGGGACCGGCGGCACTGCGCACGGCACGGGCACGCGACGTACGCGCCCGAGGAGACGGCCCTGCGGGAACGGCTGCGCGCCGAGACCGGGTTCGGGGAGGCCTGGCGCTGTCTGCGCTGCGGCGACTTCGTCCTCGGCGAACCGCACGGTTCGGGACCTGCCGAGCACGCTCCCCTGGTGCCGCGCGGGAAGGTGCTGCGGGACCTGTTCATCCTGCGGTTCCTCGCCATCGAGCGGGCCGTGCGCGGGGTGTTCATCGTGCTGGTCGCCGCCGCCGTCTGGAAGTTCAGCAACAGCCAGGACTCGGTGCGCCAGCTCTTCGACGAGTACCTCGACGTCTTCCGGCCCGTCTTCAAGCACTTCCACTACGACCTCGACCACTCGCCGATCGTCGGCACCATCCAGAAGACCTTCGGCTACAAGCACTCCACGCTGGTCCTGGTCGCCGTACTCCTGCTGGCGTACGCGCTGATCGAACTCGTCGAGGCCGGCGGGCTCTGGTACGCCAAGCGCTGGGCGGAGTATCTGACGGTGGTCGCCACCGCCGCGTTCCTGCCGCTGGAGATCTACGAACTCACCGAACACATCAGCTGGTTGAAGATCGCCACCCTCGTCCTCAACATACTCGCCGTCCTCTATATCGCCCTGGCCAAGCGGCTGTTCGGGCTGCGCGGCGGTCGGAAGGCCTTCGACGAGGAGCGGGAGAGCGCGTCCCTGCTGGAGGTGGAGACGTCGGCCGGGGTCATGGTCTGACACCCTTGCGGCGCTTTCCGACCGCGACCAGTTGACGCGTCGGTTGCTCGGGGTGCGTGGGCCGGGGAACGCGGGCGTCGGCGTCCTTGCCCTGACGCCGACGTCAAGGATTACCGTCGTAGACATGCGAATCGGCGAGCTGGCCGCGCGGGCCGGGACCACGACGCGGGCGTTGCGGTACTACGAGGCGCGGGGGCTGTTGCCCGCGCGGCGGGGCGGCAACGGGTATCGGACGTACGACGAGGGTGATCTGAAGCTGCTCCGGCAGATCAGGACCCTGCAGGACTTCGGGTTCGACCTGGAGGAGACGCGGCCCTTCGTGGAGTGTCTTCGGGCCGGCCATCCGGAGGGGGACTCGTGTCCGGCCTCGCTCGCCGTCTACCGGCGGAAGCTGGCCGAACTGGACTCCCTGATCGGGGAGTTGCAGGCGGTGCGCGCGGAGATCGGGGTGCGGCTGTCGACGGTCGAGGAACCGGTGCCGTTGTGCGAACTGGGAGGGCGGGAACTGTGATTGGCGTTACGGACGTTACGGACGAGGATTTCACCGCGGAGGTGATCCGGGCCGAGTTGCCGGTGCTGGTGGAGTTCACGGCGGACTGGTGTCCGCCGTGCCGGCAGATGGGACCGGTGCTGCGGGCTCTCGCCACCGAGGAGGCGGATCGGCTGAAAGTGGTGCAGTTGAACGTCGATCAGAATCCGGAGACCACGAACGCCTACAAGGTGCTCTCGATGCCCACGTTCATGGTCTTCCGGGGCGGTGAACCGGTGAAGGCCATGGTGGGGGCCCGGCCCAAGCGGCGGCTGCTGGAGGAACTGGCCGACGTGATCTGAGGGACCCGGGCCTCTTGAAGGCCCCTTGAACGAGAAAATCCCCTGAGCAATTGCGCTCGGGGGATTCTTTTGCGTATATTCAATGGTTCGCGACTTCGCGGGAATTGGGTCGCAAAGAGGCTTAGTGAGCACAGTATATATGTCCGGGAGTGGAATTGTCAAACAGCGATGAAATTCACGGTGAGCAGGAATTCATCGACGGTCTGTACGCACGCGTGGACGCGCTGCGCGGTGCCACCGAGGACTCCGTCACGGACGCGCTCGGGCAGGGCAACACGCCCATGCAGGCCCGGCTGGAGCGGGACATCCTGGTCGCCGAGCGCTCGGGGCTGCTCGCCGCGCTGAACGCCGTGGACGGCTCGCTCTGCTTCGGCCGGATCGACCTGACCTCCGGCGTCACCCACCACATCGGCCGTATCGGCATCCGCTCCGACGACGCCGACCTCACCCCGATCCTGATCGACTGGCGGGCCGATGTCGCCCGCCCCTTCTACCTGGCCACCGGCCACACCCCGATGGACCTGCGCCGCCGCCGGCACCTCACCACCGACGGGCGCCGCGTCACCGCCCTGCACGACGAGATCCTCGACCTGGGCGACGCCACCCGTACCGGTCACGAGGACCCGAGCGGCGACGCCGTCCTGCTCGCCGCGCTCAACTCCGCGCGCACCGGCCGGATGAGCGACATCGTGCAGACCATCCAGGCCGAGCAGGACGAGATCATCCGCGCGCCCTACCGCGGGGTGCTCGTCGTCGAGGGCGGCCCCGGCACCGGCAAGACCGCCGTCGCGCTGCACCGGGCCGCGTATCTCCTCTACGAATACCGGGAGTTGCTCGCCAAGCGGGCCGTGCTGATCGTCGGCCCGAACCCCGCGTTCCTCGGTTACATCGGCGAGGTGCTGCCCTCCCTCGGTGAGACCGGCGTGCTGCTGGCGACCGTCGGCGAACTGTTCCCGGGAGTGAAGGCGACGGCGACCGACAGCCGGGCGGCGGCCGCCGTGAAGGGCCGTGCCGACATGGCCGACGTGCTCGCCGCCGTCGTACGCGACTGGCAGTCGCTGCCCGACCCGGTGATCGCGATCGAGCACGACCGCGAGATCCTGATGCTCGACGACGGCCTCGTCCGCGTGGCCCGCGACCGCACCCGCGAGGCCGGGCTCCCGCACAACGCGGCCCGGGAGCACTTCGAGGGCCACATCCTCAACACGCTCACCGAACTGTTCGCCGAACGCATCGGCACCGACCCCTTCGACGGCAGCAACCTCCTCGACCCCAGCGACATCACCCAGATCCGCGACGAACTCGCCGAGAACCCCGAAGTCTGGGCCGCCATCGACCAGTTGTGGCCGCGGCTGACCCCGCAGTACCTCGTCGCGGACTTCCTCGCCGACCCTGTGGGCTACGTCTCCGACGACGACGCGGACGCGATCCGGCGCCCGGTGACCCGCGAGTGGACCGTGGCGGACGTACCGCTGCTCGACGAAGCCGCGGAACTCCTCGGGCGGGACGACCGGGTGCGGCTGGCCCGGGCCCAGCGTGAGCGGGAGGAGCAAGTGTCGTTCGCGCAGGGGGTGTTGGACGTGTCCTTCGCTTCCCGGACGTTCGAGTTCGAGGACAAGGAGGAGGGGGATCCCGAGGGGTCCGAGGTGCTGTCGGCGCACGACATCATCGACGCGGAGCGCTTCGCGGAGCGGCAGGAGGAGGAGGACCACCGCAGCGCCGCCGAGCGCGCGGCGGCCGACCGGACCTGGGCGTTCGGGCACATCATCGTCGACGAGGCGCAGGAACTCTCCCCGATGGCCTGGCGGTTGCTGATGCGCCGTAGTCCGACCCGCTCGATGACCCTGGTCGGCGACCCCGCCCAGACGGCCGAAGCGGCGGGCGTCGGCTCCTGGTCGGAGATCCTCGCCCCGTACGTCGAGGACCGCTACGACCACACCCGGCTCGGCGTCAACTACCGCACCCCCGCCGAGATCATGGACCTCGCGGCGGCGGTCGTCCGCGCGGAGAATCCGGACTTCGAGCCGCCGAGTTCCGTGCGGTCCACTGGTGTACGGCCTTGGGTGCGGGCGACTGACGATCTGCCGGGTGCTGTTGCCAAGGCCGTGGGTGAACTTGCCCCTGTGGAGGGGCGGTTGGCGGTGATCGCGCCGCGGGATCTGCATCGGCGGCTTGCGGCGCGGCTGGACGGGGTGACGGCCGGCGCCGAGCCGGATCTGACGCGGAGTGTCGTGTTGCTTGATCCTCGGCAGGCGAAGGGGCTGGAGTTCGACTCGGTGTTGGTTGTCGAGCCGGGGCGGTACGGGACGAGTGACTTGTACGTGGCGCTTACTCGGGCTACGCAGCGGTTGGGGGTGTTGCATACGGGCTCGCTGCCGCTGAGCTTGGCGGAAGCGGGGGCGTAGTGAGGGTGGCCGTGTTGGTTGCCGGTGTTGGTGTGGGTGTACCTGGGGGCTGCGCCCCCAGACCCCCATCGGCCCTGAAGGGGCCTCGTCCTCAAACGCCGGACGGGCTGAATAATGCCGGCCGGCGCCTACACCGTCAGGTTGCTACGCAGGGCGCAGCCAGACCGTTGCCAGCGGGGGGAGGGTCACTCGGATGCTGGTGGGGCGGCCGTGCCACGGTTGGGGTTCGGGCTTGATGGGGTCCGGGTTGGTGATGTCGCCGCCGCCGTAGAGGGCCGTGTCGGTGTTGAGGGTTTCGTGCCAGGCGGGGATGTCTTCGGGGGTGCCGAGGCGGTAGTCGTGGCGGACTACCGGGGAGAAGTTGCTGACGGCGAGGAGGGGGGAGCCGTCGGTGTCGTAGCGGAGGAAGGCGAAGACGTTGTCCTCGGCGGCGTCGCCGGTGATCCACTGGAAGCCGGACGGGTCGGTGTCCAGTTGCCACAGGGCCGGGGTGTGGCGGTAGACCGTGTTGAGGTCGCGGACGAGGTCGCGTACGCCTCGGTGGTCCGCTTCCGCGCCGTAGGCCGGGTCCAGGAGCCACCAGTCGGGGCCGTGGGTCTCGGACCACTCGGCGCCCTGGGCGAACTCCTGGCCCATGAAGAGGAGTTGCTTGCCGGGGTGGGCCCACATGAAGGCCAGGTAGGCGCGGAGGTTGGCGCGTTGTTGCCACCAGTCGCCGGGCATTTTCGACACCAACGACCGCTTGCCGTGGACGACTTCGTCGTGGGAGATCGGGAGGACGTAGTTCTCGCTGTACGCGTAGACCATCGAGAACGTCATCTCGCCGTGGTGGTGCTTGCGGTGGACGGGTTCGTGCGACATGTAGTCGAGCGAGTCGTGCATCCAGCCCATGTTCCACTTCAACCCGAAGCCCAGGCCGCCGAATCCGCCGGGTCCGACGTGGTCCGTGGCCCGCGTGACGCCGTCCCAGGCGGTGGACTCCTCGGCGATCGTCACGACACCGGGCACCCTGCGGTACACGGTCGCGTTCATCTCCTGGAGGAAGGCGACGGCGTCGAGGTTCTCCCGGCCGCCGTGCTCGTTCGGGGTCCACTGGCCCGGTTCGCGTGAGTAGTCGAGGTAGAGCATCGAGGCGACCGCGTCCACGCGCAGCCCGTCGATGTGGAACTCCTCGCACCAGTAGACGGCGTTCGCCACAAGGAAGTTGCGCACCTCGCGGCGGCCGAAGTCGAACTCCAGCGTGCCCCAGTCGGGGTGCGCGGCCCGGAGCGGGTCCTCGTGCTCGTACAGGGGGCGGCCGTCGAACTCGGCCAACGCCCAGTCGTCGCGCGGGAAGTGGGCCGGCACCCAGTCCATCAGGACGCCGATACCGGCCTGGTGCAGCGCGTCGACCAGGAACTTGAAGTCGTCGGGGGTGCCGAGGCGGGAGGTCGGGGCGTAGAAGCCGGTGACCTGGTAGCCCCACGAGCCGCCGTACGGGTGCTCGGCGACCGGCATCATCTCGACGTGGGTGAAGCCCAGGTCCTTGACGTAGGCGGGGAGTTGCTCGGCGAGCTGACGGTAGGTCAAACCCGGGCGCCAGGAGGCGAGATGGAGCTCGTAGATGGAGAGGGGGGCCGTGTGGGCGGGGAGCTCGGCGCGCTGGGCGAGCCATTCCGCGTCGTTCCACTCGTAGTGCGAGGCGTGGACGATCGAGGACGTGGCGGGCGGGACCTCGGTGTGGCGGGCCATCGGGTCGGCGCGCATCGTCTTCGAACCGTCCGGCCGGGTGATCTCGAACTTGTACAGCTCGCCCTCGCCGATGCCGGGCATGAACAGTTCCCAGACTCCGGTGCCGCCGAGTGAGCGCAGCGGGGCGCCGGTTCCGTCCCAGAAGTTGAAGGTACCGGCGAGGCGTACGCCCTGCGCGTCCGGCGCCCACACGGTGAAGCGGGTGCCGGTGACTCCCTGATGCGTCATCGTCCGCGCCCCGAGCGCCTGCCACAACTCCTCGTGCCGGCCCTCACCGATCAGGTGGAGATCCAGGTCGCCGAGCGCGGGCAGGAATCGGTAAGCGTCCTCGATCTCCTGCACGGCGCCGTCGTAGGCCACGGCGAGCCGGTACTCCGGCACGCCCTGCAACGGCAGCAACCCTGAGAAGAACCCGTCCCCGTCGTCGTGCAACTCGGCCTTCAACTGGCCTGCCACGACTGTGACTCCGAGGGCGAACGGCCGGAACACCCGGAAGGCTATTCCGCCGGGGACCGGGTGGGCGCCGAGTACGGAGTGGGGGGCGTGGTGGGTTCCGTGGAGGAGGCGGTCTCGGTCTGTGGCGTCCAGGGCGGGGGAGATGGTGGGGGTTGGGGGAGGGGTGGGCTGTGTGGCCGGCTCCGGGGTGTCGGCGGGGGCTGTCAGCGGGGTTGGTGCGGTGGGTGCGGGCGTGGATGTGGTTGGCTCCGCGGCCTCGGCTGAGGTCGGAGGGGTGGTTGGCTTCGGGGTGTCGGCCGCAGCCGTCAGCGGGGCTGGCGCCGAAGCGGGAGCGGTGGTTGAGGCCGGTGCGGTGGTCGGCGTCAGCGGGGTGGTCGGCTCCGGGGCGTCAGCCGCAGCCGTCAGCGGGATCGGCGTCGCAGCTGGAGCGGCGGGCGGGGCCGGTTCGGTGAGCGGGGTCGGCGGCGTCTGCGGTTCGGTCGGCTTCGGTGCGTCGGCCGAGGTCGGTGCGGTGGTCGGGGGTGCCATCGACTCCGAGGTGGTGGCCGGGGTCGTCGGCTGGATCTGAGTCGGAGCGGTTACCGGGGCCGGGGGTATGGCTGGCGGCTCCGGGGCGTCGGCCGGAGTCCGGTCCGGCGCGGATGCGGTTGGCGGCGACGGCGGTATGGCCGACTCATGTGCGTCGGTCGGGGCTATCAGTGGCGCCGGGGCCGGGGCCGGTGCGGTGGTCGGCGTCGGAGGTGTGGCCGGCTTCGGGGCGTCGGCCGATACCGGCAGCGTGGCGGGAGCGGGAGCGGGAGCCGGAGCGGTGGGCGAGGTCGGTGTGGCTGACGGGGGCGCCGGTGTGGCCGACTTCGGCTCCGGGGCCGGGGTATCGGCCGGGGTCGACAGCACCGCCGGAGCCGGAGCGATAGGCGACGTGGACGGGGTCGGCAGTGTGGCCGGCTTCCGCTCCGAGGCGTCGGCCGGGGTCGACAGCACCGCCGGAGCCGGAGCGATAGGCGACGTGGACGGGGTCGGCAGTGTGGCCGGCTTCCGCTCCGAGGTGCCGGCCGGAGTTGGCAACACCGCCGGAGCGGGTGCGGTGGGCGGCGTCGAGGACGTGGTCGGTTCGGCGGCCTCGATCACCGCCGGCGGCGAGGCCGACTCCGAGGCGGGACCTGCCTCTGAGATGGGACCCGGTTCCGAGGCGGGACCTGCCTCTGAGATGGGACCCGGTTCCGAGGCGGGAACGGGCTCTGAGGTTGGACCCGGCTCCGAGGGGAGACCCGGCTCCGAGGCGGACACGATGCCGGGGGCAGCAGCCTCCTGACCCGGTGTGGAAGCCGCCTGCTCTGCTGCGGAAGCCTGTTCTGCTATGGAAGCCTCCTGTGCTACGGAAGCCTCCCGCGCTACGGAAGCCACCTGCTCAGGTGCGGCTTCCGCGCCCTCCGATACGGAAGCCGCGCCTTCCCGCGAGGGAGAAGCCGGCCCCGAATCCCCCCCCGTGTCGGCGGTCACCGTCCTCCGCGTGGACTTCTCGTCAGCCGCGATCGCCTTCCTGGCCAGGCCCTTCTTCGCCGAGTTCTTCTTCCCGGCACCCTTCTTGGGCACAACCTTCTTCGCGGCGGCGTTCTTGGTCACGCCCTTCTTCGCTGCGGCCCTCTTCGTCACGGTCTTCCTCGCGCTGTCTGTCTCCGCCACGACGTCTTCTGCCGAGCCCGTCTCCGCCGGGATCTTCGCGGTCACGTTCGTCCTCTTCGCCGTACCCGTCTTCGCGGCGCTCGTCTTCGTCATGGCCTTCTCCGTCGCAGCTTCTGTCGCCGAGGTGTCTTCCGCCGAACCAGTCTTCGCCACGGCGTTCTTCTTCGTAGCCTGCTCGGCCGCGGCCTTCTTGAGCACGGCGTTCTTGGCCGCCGCCTTCGTTGCCGCTGCCTTCTTCGTACCGGCGTTCTTCGTCGTCGCCCTCTTGGCCGCGGCCTTCCCGGGCTCAGTCGCCTCGGCCGGCGTGTTCTTCTTCGCCGTTTTGGCCCCGGCCTTTCCAGGCTTGGCTGTCTCGGCCGGCGTGTTCTTCTTCGCTGTCTTGGCCGCGGCCTTCTCCGGCTCAGGCGTCTCGGCCGGCGTGTTCTTCTTCGCCGTCTTCGCCCCAGCCTTGCCAGACTCAGTCGCCGCGGCCGACGCGTTCTTCTTTGCTGCCTTGGCTCCGGCCGCTTTTCCAGACTCAGCCGTCTCAGCCTGCGCGTCCTTCGCCACCGACCTCGTGGCCCCGGCCTTACCGGCCTTACCGGGCGCAGCCGTTTCCGCCGCCGCCCCCTTCGCCCCGGCCTTCTTCGCGTCGGCGCTCCCCGTCCCGCCCCTCTTCTTCATCGCCTTCTCCGAAGCCGCCGTGTCCGAAGAAGCCGCCCCCTTGCTCGCAGCCTCTTCGTCGGCAGCCTCATTAACCCTGCCTCCATCGCCCACTGCCTTCTCGCCCGCAGCCCCCGTAACCGCGCCCCCCTCAACCCTGCTCCCCTTCCCCACAGCCTCGGCGCCCTTCCCCACCCCGCCGCCGCCCGCGCCCCCCTTCTCCAAAGGAGCCGTCGGCTGCACTTCCGCACCGCTCTTCCCCGCGGCCGTTTTCCTGCTCGGCTTTGGATCGGAACCGTTGGAGGGGGGACGCGGGGTCACGGGTAGAGCCTCCTGAGCGGGGTGGGTTCGAGGCGGGTGGGATGCGGTTGAGGTGGGGCGGGTCACGTCGTGGGGTTCGCCAGTCGCCGTATCGCCGACAAGGGGACCGGGAGCCAGTCCGGGCGGTGGCGGGCCTCGTAGAGGACTTCGTAGATCGCCTTGTCCGTCTCGTACGCGCGGAGCAGCACCGGATCCGTACGCGGATCCACCCCCGTCACCTCCGCGTACCCCGAGCAGTACGCCGCCCGGCACATGTCCGCCCAGTCGGGCGCAGCCGGTGTCGTCGAGTGGGCCGCGTAGTCGAAGGAACGGAGCATCCCCGCGATGTCCCGTACCGGAGGCTGGGGCATACGGCGTTCCGCGAGGGGCCTGGACGGCTCGCCCTCGAAGTCGATCAACGACCATTCCCCGGACGGCGAGTGCAGGCACTGGCCCAGGTGGAGGTCGCCGTGGATGCGTTGGGCGGTCCAGGTGTGGCCCTCCGCGGCCAGGTCCGCCAAGGCCGAGAACGCCGAGTGCAGGCCAGGGGCGTACGGGCGGAGCGCCGGGACCGCCTGCGCCGCCGCGTCCAGGCGCTCGGTCATGCCGTTCACCAGCTGTTCCAGTTGTGCGTGGCCCAACGTCATCGTCGGTAGCGCTCGCGCCAGGGCCACGTGGACCTCCGCCGTCGCCCTGCCCAGTGACCTCGCCTCCGTGCCGAAGTCCTCGCCCTTGGACAGTTCGCTCAGCGCCAGTTCCCAGCCGTCCGCCGCGCCCTGCACGAATGGTTGGAGGACTCCCAGGACGTACGGCTCGTCGGCGAACTCCGCCCGTAGCCACGCCGTCGGGGCCGGTACCCGCGGGCAGCCCTCCAGGGCCAGGGCCAGCGGGAGTTCCAGGTCGGGGTTGGTGCCGGGGACGATCCTGCGTAGGAGTTTCAGGATGTACGTGTCGCCGTAGACCACCGATGAGTTGGACTGTTCGGCCGTCATCAGGCGCGGGGTCAGGCCGGGGCCGATCTCCGGGCTGTCCGGGGCCCGTTCGAAGCGCAGCCCGCCGATGCGGGCCCGGGTGCGCAGCGCCTCCAGGAGCACCTCGGCGGGCCGGGGGTCGTACAGGGCCTCGTACACCGTGTGACCGGCGAGCGGGCCCTCCTCCACATGTCCGATCAGCGCGGGCGCGAGCCGGGGTGGCAGCGCCTCGCGCACGCCTATGAGGAGTTGGTAGCAGTCGCCGGGGGCGGGGGACTGGTGGGCGCGGACCAGGAGGTGGTACAGGCCCGGCTTGGTGCCGTCCACCGGGAGCAGCTCGGTCGCCGCCACCAGCGAGAAACCCGTGACGGGACGGCCCTTGCCCGCGAACCACCGCTGCCTCGGCAACCACTCCCGCAGGAGGGGGTCGAGGGACGCGAGGAGGCCGGGGCCAGGACCGGGACTGGTCCGGCCGGAAATTGTGACAGTCTCCGCCATAGGTGTCACATTCCTTTCCCCGGGGGTGGGTCGGGGTGTCACTGTTGCGTGCCCCGGGCGGGGCGGGGGAAACCGAAACCGCCCCGCCCCACCGGGATCCAGCCCGGATCCGGCAGCGATCTAGGCGGCTTCCTTGCGGAGCCGGAACCAGTAGAAGCCGTGCCCCGCCAGCGTCAGCAAGTACGGCAGCTCTCCTACGGCCGGAAAACGCACCCCGCCGAACAGTTCGACCGGATGCCTCCCATTGAACGCCCGCAGGTCCAGTTCCGTCGGCTGCGCGAACCGGGAGAAGTTGTTCACGCACAGCACGAGGTCGTCCTCGTACTCGCGCAGGAACGCGATCACCGCCGGATTGGACGACGGCAGCTCCCGGTACGAACCCAGCCCGAACGCCAGGTTCTGCTTACGGATCTCGATCATGCGGCGCGTCCAGTGCAGCAGCGAGGAGGGCGACGACATCGACGCCTCGACGTTGGTGACCTGGTAGCCGTAGACGGGGTCCATGATGGTCGGCAGCGACAGTCGGCCGGGGTCACAGGACGAAAAACCTGCGTTGCGATCCGGTGTCCACTGCATCGGCGTGCGCACGGCGTCGCGGTCGCCGAGCCAGATGTTGTCGCCCATGCCGATCTCGTCGCCGTAGTAGAGGATCGGCGAGCCGGGCAACGACAGCAGTAGGGCCGTGAAGAGTTCGATCTGGTTGCGGTCGTTGTCGAGCAACGGGGCCAGGCGCCGCCTGATACCGATGTTGGCTCGCATACGCGGGTCCTTCGCGTACTCCGCCCACATGTAGTCGCGTTCCTCGTCGGTGACCATTTCCAAGGTCAACTCGTCGTGGTTGCGCAGGAAGATGCCCCACTGGCAGCCGGACGGGATCGCCGGGGTCTTGGCCAGGATCTCCGAGACGGGGTAGCGGGACTCCCGGCGGACCGCCATGAAGATCCTCGGCATCACCGGGAAGTGGAACGCCATGTGGCATTCGTCGCCGCCGCTCTGGAAGTCGCCGAAGTAGTCGACGACGTCCTCGGGCCACTGGTTCGCCTCCGCCAGCACCACCGTGTCGGGGTACTGCGCGTCGATCTCCTTCCGCACCCGCCGCAGGAAGTCGTGGGTTGCCGGAAGGTTTTCGCAGTTGGTGCCCTCGGCCGCGAACAGGTACGGGACCGCGTCCAGACGGAAGCCGTCGATGCCCAGGTCCAGCCAGAACTTCAGCGCCGAGATGATCTCTTCCTGCACGGCCGGGTTCTCGTAGTTGAGGTCCGGCTGGTGGGAGAAGAAGCGGTGCCAGAAGTACTGCTTGCGGACGGGGTCGAAGGTCCAGTTGGAGGCTTCGGTGTCGACGAAGATGATGCGGGCGTCGGGGTACTGCTTGTCGTCGTCGGCCCACATGTAGTAGTCGCCGTACGGCCCGTCGGGGTCCTTGCGGGACTCCTGGAACCACGGGTGCTGGTCGCTGGTGTGGTTCATGACGAAGTCGATGATGACGCGCATGCCGCGTTGGTGGGCGGAGTCGACGAACTCGACGAAGTCGGCGAGGTCGCCGAATTCGGGGAGTACGGCGGTGTAGTCGGAGACGTCGTAACCGCCGTCGCGGAGTGGGGATTTGAAGAAGGGTGGCAGCCAGAGGCAGTCGACGCCGAGCCACTGGAGGTAGTCGAGTTTGGCGGTGATGCCCTTGAGGTCACCGACGCCGTCGCCGTTGCTGTCCTGGAAGGAGCGGACCAGGACCTCGTAGAAGACGGCGCGTTTGAACCACTCGGGGTCCCGGTCCTTGGCGGGAGTGTCCTCGAAGGTGTCCGGGACGGGCTCGTTGACGATCATATGGTGGGTGACCCTCCGATCTGCGGGGACGGTCGCAGGACGGTGAGGATGTGTGCGGGCCGGTTACCCGGCTCCAGGCGCACATAGTTGGCCCTGCCCCAGTGATAGGTCTCGCCGGTGAGCTCGTCGCGCACCGGCACCGACTCGTGCCATTCCAGGCCGAGTTGCGGCATGTCCAACGAGACCGTGGCCTCCTGGGTGTGGTGAGGGTCGAGGTTCGCGACCACCAGAACCGTGTTCGAACCGCTCCGCTTCGAGTACGCGATCACCGCCTCCTGATCCACATCGTGGAAGTGGAGATCGCGCAACTGCCGCAACGCCGGGCTGCGGCGCCGGATGTCGTTGAGCTTGCCCAGCAATGGCGCGATGCTACGTCCTTCCCGCTCGGCCGACACCCAGTCGCGGGGACGGAGTTGGTACTTCTCGGAGTTGAGATACTCCTCGCTGCCGGGCCGCAACGGAGTGTTCTCGCACAACTCATACCCGCTGTACACCCCCCACGTCGGGGCGAGGGTCGCGGCGAGCACCGCGCGCAGTTCGAAGGCCGGCCGGCCGCCGTCCTGGAGGAACTCGTGCAGGATGTCCGGGGTGTTCACGAACAGGTTCGGCCGCATGTAGGCAGCCGCCTCGCCCGACAACTCACTCAGATATTCGGTGAGTTCCTGCTTCGTGTTGCGCCAGGTGAAGTAGGTGTACGACTGCTGGAACCCGATCTGCGCGAGGGTGTGCATCATCGCGGGGCGGGTGAACGCCTCGGCCAGGAAGATGATGTCCGGGTCGGTGCCGTTGATCTCCGCGATCACCCGCTCCCAGAACACGACGGGCTTGGTGTGCGGGTTGTCGACGCGGAAGATCCGCACGCCGTGGTCCATCCAGTGCCGCAGCACGCGCACGGTCTCCGTGATCAGGCCGTCCATGTCCCGGTCGAAGGCGATCGGGTAGATGTCCTGGTACTTCTTCGGCGGGTTCTCCGCGTAGGCGATCGTCCCGTCGGGGCGGTGGTGGAACCACTCCGGGTGCTTCTCCACCCACGGATGGTCCGGGGAGCACTGGAGCGCGAAGTCGAGCGCGATCTCCATCCCCAGCTCGGCGGCCCGGGCGACGAACGCGTCGAAGTCCTCCAGCGTGCCCAGCTGCGGGTGGATCGCGTCGTGCCCGCCCTCGGGGGAGCCGATCGCCCAGGGGACGCCGACGTCTTCGCGCCCTGCGGACAGGGTGTTGTTCGGGCCCTTGCGGAAGGTCGTCCCGATCGGATGGATCGGCGGCAGGTATACGACGTCGAAGCCCATCGCCGCGATGCCGTCCAGGCGTTTCGCCGCTGTGCGGAACGTGCCGTGGGGCTGGGCCGGGGTGCCCTCGGAGCGCGGGAAGAACTCGTACCAGGCGCCGTAGAGGGCCCGCTCCCGCTCGACGAGAAGCGGCCGGGGTTCGGCGGCCGTGACCAGTTCCCGCAGGGGATACCGGGCCAGGACCCCGTCCACCTCCGGCGTCAGCGCGGCGGCGAGGCGGGACGCGGGCGGGCGGGTCTCGTCGCGGAGGGCGGACACGGCGGCGCGGAGGACGGGGCGGAGGCCCTTGCCCTTCGGGACGCCGGAGATGGCGCGTTCGTACAGGCGCGCGCCCTCCTCCAGGACCAGGTCCGTGTCCATTCCGGCCGGGATCTTGATCCGGGCGTGGTGGCGCCAGGTGGCGACCGGGTCGCTCCAGCCCTCCACGGTGTAGGTCCACCGGCCGGGTTCGCCGGGCGTGACCGTGGCGCCCCAGCGGTCGGAGCCCGGGGCGAGCTCCCGCATCGGGGTCCAGGGGCCGGGGCGGCCGTCCGGGTCGTAGAGGACGGCGTTGGCGGCGACCGCGTCGTGGCCCTCGCGGAAGACGATGGCCGAGACCTCGAACGCCTCACCGGTGACCGCCTTGGCGGACCGGTGGCCGTGCTGGACGACCGGCCGGACATCGAGGACGGGGATGCGTCCGATGCCGGGCGATGTGCCGTCCGCGGAGGGTGGCTCCGGGGCGGGTGGTGCCGTGCCGGCGGGGCGCACGGGGGGCGTGGCCTTGCCGGGTGTCGGGGGTGCTGACGAGTGGTGCGTGGCGGGCATGACCGCTCCTGTCCGCGTCAACGTGGGTGTGGGCGGATGGATGTGGGGAGGTGGGTCCTGCGAAGAAGATCCCGTGGTCCGCTGGGGGGCGTACCGGTGGAGCCTTCCCACCCTATTCGGGTTAGCAATCCGGCAGGTTGCTAACTACTTACGCGCAGGTCTCCACAAAAGATCCAGGCCCCGTCCTGGGCGAACGGGGCCCGAACCGTCACTCCCGCACTACGACCGCGGTACTTGCAGAAGTTTGTCCGGCGAACCGAGCCCGGCGCCGGACACCTTGCCGGAAACCGCCCCCGAGACGAGAGCCGCGGAGATCTGTGCCGGGGTGGCACGCGGGTGGCCGGCGAGATAGACGGCCGCCGCGCCGGCCGCGTGGGGTGATGCCATCGACGTACCGGAGAAGGTCGCCTTCCCCGTGTCGCTCGCGTACGACGTGGAGGTGATCGAGACGCCCGGGGCGAACAGGTCGACGGCCGGCCCGAAGTTCGAGAAGGCCGCCCGGGCGTCTGTCCTGTCGGTGGCGCCGACCGTGATGGCCTCCTTCACGTCCGCGGGGGAGTACAGGCCGGCCGACAGCCCGTCGTTGCCCGCCGCGACCGTGTACGTGACACCGGAGGCGATCGAGTTGCGTACGGCCGCGTCCAGCTGGGCGTTGTGGTAGCCGCCCAGGCTGAGATTGGCGACCGCGGGCTTGTGCGCGTGCCGGGTGACCCAGTCGATACCGGCGATGACCTGCGAGGTCGTACCGGCTCCTGCGTTGTCGAGGACCCGTACGGCGACGACCCCGGCCTTCTTGGCGACGCCGTACGTGGTGCCGGCGATCGTGCCGGCGACATGGGTGCCGTGGCCGTTGCCGTCCTGGGCGGTGGCGTCGTTGTCGACGAAGTCCCAGCCGTAGCTCGCCCGGCCGCCGAAGTCCTTGTGGGTGATGCGGATGCCGGTGTCGATCACGTACACCGTCACCCCGCTGCCCCCGGACTGCGGTGAGGTGTAGCTCCTGCTCAGCGGCAGGCTCGCCTGGTCGAGCCGGTCGAGCCCCCAGGACGGCGGATTGCGCTGGACGCGGGCGGCGCCACGGCTGCTGCCGTCCAGGGTGACCCGGGTGTCCTGGGTGACCGAGGCGACCCGCGCGTCCGCGGCGAGGAGTCTCGCCTGTCTCTCGTCGGCCTCGATGGCGTAGCCGTTGAGGGCGGTGCCGTAGGTGTGGCTTATCTTCGCCCCGTATTTCGTGGCGAGGCCCTTGCCTGCGGCCGACGGAGCCGCTGTTCCCCCTTTCAACGTCACCAGGTAGCTGCCGCTGACGGAACCGGGTTCACCGGCGCCGAGTATGGTCCCCTCCGGTGCGGCGTGCGCGGGCAGGGTGATGGCCGAAAGCACCACGACTGTGGTGACCGCGGTCAGGCCACCCGCCCGGCGCAGACGCCGCGTACGCGTCCGTGCCATGTCGAGTTCCCCTCCTTCAACTCTCCACAGGGCAGCCTCTCGTGAGGCGCGAAGCACCACAAGGGCGCATGAGGGCGCCTTTTCGGTACATGCCGGTTCAACTTCTTCAGCGCGGGCCGGCAACAACCAGCCCGTCCGGCGTTTGAGGACGAGGCCGTTCAGGCCGACGGGGGTCTGGGGGCGAAGCCCCAAGCGAGGGCGACACCATCGCCGGTACCGTCATCACACACGACGACACACATAGCCGTGTGTCATCCAGCGAAGCGCCGAGGTGGAGCTGTGAAGGCGATCCGTCGATTCACCGTCCGTCCCGTTCTCCCCGAACCCCTCCGACCTCTCAGTGATCTGGCGCGCAATCTGCGCTGGTCCTGGCACGCCGACACCCGTGATCTCTTCCAGTCCGTCGATCCCGAGCGCTGGACCGCCTCGGAACGCGATCCCGTACGACTCCTCGGCAGCGTCTCCGCCGAGCGGCTCGCGGAGCTGGCCGAGGACACCCGTTTCCTGCGCCGGCTGACCGAGGTCGCGGGCGACCTCGCCGACTACGTGGGCGGTGACCGCTGGTATCAGGCCCAGTCCGGTGAACTGCCCGCCGCCGTCGCCTACTTCTCACCCGAGTTCGGCGTGACGGCCGCCCTGCCGCAGTACTCCGGCGGCCTCGGTATCCTCGCCGGCGACCATCTCAAATCGGCCAGCGATCTCGGCGTACCGCTGATCGGCGTCGGACTCCTCTACCGGCACGGCTACTTCCGCCAGTCGCTGTCCCGGGACGGCTGGCAGCAGGAGCACTATCCCGTCCTCGACCCCAACGAACTCCCGGTGGCGCTGCTGCGGGAGGAGGACGGCTCCCCGGCCCAGGTCTCCCTCGCGCTGCCCGGTGGCCGCTCGCTGCGCGCCCGGATCTGGCTGGCCCAGGTCGGCCGGGTACCGCTGCTGATGCTCGACTCCGACGTCGAGGAGAACGACGTCGGCGAGCGCGGCGTGACCGATGTCCTCTACGGCGGCGGCAGTGAACACCGCCTGCTCCAGGAGATGTTGCTGGGTATAGGAGGGGTGCGGGCGGTCCGGACGTACTGCCGCCTCACCGGTCACCCCGAGCCCGAGGTGTTCCACACGAACGAAGGACACGCGGGCTTCCTCGGCCTGGAGCGGATCGCCGAACTCTGCGACGCGGGGCTGGACTTCGACGCCGGCCTGGAGGCGGTGCGGGCCGGCACGGTCTTCACCACGCACACCCCCGTACCGGCCGGAATCGACCGTTTCGACCGGGAGTTGGTGGCCCGGCACTTCGGTTCCGAGGCCGAACTCCCGCGCCTGGACGTCCAGCACATCCTGAGCCTCGGCATGGAGACCTACCCGGGCGGCGAACCCAACCTCTTCAACATGGCAGTGATGGGCCTGCGCCTGGGCCAACGGGCCAATGGCGTCTCCCTGTTGCACGGCCAGGTGAGCCGCGAGATGTTCTCCGGACTCTGGCCCGGGTTCGACGCCGAGGAGGTGCCGATCACCTCCGTGACCAACGGGGTGCACGCGCCGACCTGGGTCGCCCCCGAGGTGTTCCGGCTCGGCGCCCGGCAGATCGGTGCCCAACGCACCGAGGACGCGCTGACGGTGGGCGGTTCGGACCGCTGGGACGCGGTCGCGGAGATCCCGGATCAGGACATCTGGGAGCTGCGCCGCGATCTGCGCGAGCAGTTGGTCGTGGAGGTACGGGAGCGCCTGCGCGCGTCCTGGCGTCAACGCGGCGCCGGATCAGCCGAGTTGGGCTGGATCGACGGCGTCCTCGACCCCGACGTCCTCACGATCGGATTCGCGCGCCGCGTCCCGTCGTACAAGCGCCTGACGCTCATGCTGCGCGACCGCGACCGCTTGATGGACCTCCTCCTGCACCCGGACCACCCGATCCAGATCGTGGTGGCGGGCAAGGCGCACCCGGCGGACGACGGCGGCAAGCGGCTGGTCCAGGAGCTGGTGAAGTTCGCGGACGACCCGCGCGTCCGGCACCGGATCGTGTTCCTGCCCGACTACGGCATGGCGATGGCGCAGAAGCTGTACCCCGGCTGCGACATCTGGCTCAACAACCCGCTCCGCCCACTGGAGGCCTGCGGCACGAGCGGCATGAAGGCCGCCCTGAACGGCTGCCTCAACCTCTCGGTCCTGGACGGCTGGTGGGACGAATGGTTCCAGCCCGACTTCGGCTGGGCGATCCCCACGGCGGACGGTACGGGCACGGACCCCGACCACCGGGACGACGTGGAAGCCGCGGCCCTCTACGACCTTCTCGAACAGCGCGTCACCCCGCGCTTCTATGAGCGGGGCCAGGACGGGCTCCCCGACCGCTGGATCGAGATGGTCCGCCAGACCCTGACGTTGCTGGGCCCGAAGGTCCTTGCCGGGCGCATGGTCCGCGAGTACGTGGAGCGGCTCTACGGCCCCGCCGCGCACGCCCATCGCGCCATGACCCCGGACGCCGCCCGTGAACTGGCCGCCTGGAAGGGGCGGGTGCGCGCCGCTTGGCACGGGGTGACCGTCGACCACGTGGAGACGTCTGCGGCTACGGCCACGGCTGAACTTGGTACGACGTTGAATCTCCGGGTGCGGGTGGGGCTGGCGGGCCTCGCCCCGGACGACGTCGAAGTGCAGGCGGTTTCGGGGCGGGTGGATCCGGAGGACCGGATCGGGGACGCGACTACGGTCCCCTTGAAGTCGGCGGGAGGTCCGGACTCGGAGGGGCACTGGTTGTACGAGGGGCCGCTTGCCCTTGATCGCACCGGGCCCTATGGGTACACGGTGCGGATTCTGCCTGCGCACCGACTCCTCGCGTCCAGTGCGGAGTTGGGGTTGGTGGCGGTGCCTTTGGAGGATGGGGTCGAAGGCGCGGGGGTGTTGATGCGGTAGCCGTTGTTCCGAACCCCGTCGCCTGCCCGTGAACCCCGCGTCACCTGAGCGACCTGAGATCTTGGGGAATTCATGAAGGTCGCGCGACGGGGTGGGGTTGGGGCGTGGGCGGGGGCGTTTCGCGCTGCGTGGAACACGGGCGCGCTTACGGGGCAGGACGGTTCATCTCCGGTCTGACGGTTTCGGCGCTGTTGGCGGCGCTGCCTGTGTTGGGTACGGCCGCGCCGGTCGCGCATGCCGATGCCTCGGACGCGACGACGTCCGAGGCATCGGCCGCGCTGAAGCAGGCGGCTGCCTCCGGGGACCAGGTGGAAGTCGCCGGAGAGCGCCAGGAGTACTCCACGACCTACGCCAACCCGGATGGTTACTCCTACACCCTCGACCAGTCCGCCGTTCCGGTGCGTGTGGCGAAGCCGGGCGGTCGTGGGCGGCGTCGGATGCGACGCTGGAGCACCGGGCCGACGGTTCGATCGGCCCGAAGGCTTCCGTGGCCGACATCTCCTTCTCTGCCGGTGGCGACGGCGCGAGCCTGGTGAAACTCACCGAGAACGGGCGGTCGTTGAGCCTGGGCTGGCCCGGCACGCTGCCTGAGCCCACCCTGACCGGCGCTTCCGCCACATACGCGGAGGTGCTGCCCGGTGTGGACCTGAGAATGACGGCCACGGTCGAGGGCGTGAAGCAGGTGCTCATCGTCAAGTCCGCCGAAGCGGCGGCCAATCCGGATCTCAAGAGGATCGAGTTCTCGTTCAAGAGCCAGGGCCTCGTCGTCAGCGGCCGCTCTGGCGGCGGTCTGGCGGCGGTGGACGAGGACGGCAACACGGTGTTCCGCTCCCCGGCCGCACAGATGTGGGACTCGGCGGGTGATGTCGACACGAGCGGGACGACCACGATGTCGCTCGTGTCCAGCGCTGACGACGAACCGGTCCAGGACGGCGACGGCGAGACCTCCCCCGACCCGGCCAAGGGCCCCGGCGACGGCGACGCGTCGGCCGTACTGCCCGTCACGCTGACCGGGGATTCGGTCGCGGTCGAACCGGACGCGGGCCTGCTGAGCGGTGCGAACACGGTCTACCCGCTGTACGTCGACCCGGATGTCGCGCTGGAGGAGTCCGAGCGCACCGTGCTGTCCTCCGACGGCGACACCTTCTGCAACTTCTCCGGCGGCGGTGACGGCGAAGGCACCGGTTACTGCGGCACGTACGTGACCGGGGGCTACGCCTACTACTGCGGTTCGGGCTACAAGCAGCGCATGTACTTCGAGTTCGCGCCGGCCAAACTGGCGGGCAAGCGGGTATTGGACGCCGCCTTCCGGGCCACCGAGCGCTGGTCGATGTCGTGCACGAAGACGGTCGTCGACCTGGTGCGCACCGGCAACATCTCCTCCGCGACCCGCTGGCCGGGCCCGACGTCGAACTGGGACGTCATGGGAGACCGGACGGTGGCCGCGGGGCCGGGTTCGCTGTGCGATCCGGACCAGCCGGACGCCCCGATCGAGTTCAACGATGATCCGACCCAGAGCTACGAGAACCTCACCGCGACGGTCAGGAACTTCGCGGACGGCGACTTCTCTCGTCTGACGCTGATGCTCAAGGCGCACGACGAGTCCGATCCCAACGGCTGGAAGCGATCCAGCGGATCCTGGGTGACGAAATATCCCACGTCGACGTGTCAATCATCAAGATGGGAGGAGCCTTCGATAATGGGCCATTCATCGGGATCAAATGAGTGGACTTCCGGATTGGATCTCGACTGCTCTATATATGTCGATTCGGAAGATCGTGATTCTGTGCTGCGTTCCATTGCGCGGAAGATCGATGGGGAAGTCCAGGGATTTGGAAGTCTTGTGGCGCCCGCACTGAAGGCCTATGCGGCTCACAATGAGCGTTTTCAGTGTGGCCACTGATCGGGTGACGGGGGCAGTGTGACGTCGGGGTGCGCAACGGACAGGGCTCCCGTGCCGTTGAGGGAGGTGTTCGACGTCTCAATTCGACAGCACAGGAGCCCTGTTGGTTGCGTATCCTGCCGCACTCGACTGCCCCACGCCCTGGTCGAGTGGGTCACGATGCTCATCGTCACCCGTGAGGGTGACCGGCGGTGCAAGCTCCCGCCGCACCGCCGTGCGCTGGTCGCACTCGTGTACCTGCGGCGCCACGACACCCTCGCCCGTATCGCCGCGGGCTTCGGGATATCCGTCGGCACCGCCCACGCCTATGTCACCGCGGTCACCGGTCTGCTCGCCGCGCAGGCGCCAGGCCTGCTGAAGACGCTGCGCGCGCACGACCCGGACTTCGTCCTCCTGGACGGCACGCTCGCAGAGTGCGACCGCGTCGGCGACGGCAGGGGCGACTACTCCTCGAAACACAAGCGGCACGGGGTGAACGTGCAGGTCGTCACGGACCCAGCCGGCGAGATTCTGTGGCTGTCGCCGGCACTGCCGGGCCGGACCGACGATCTGACGGCCGCCCGCACCCACAAGATCCTCCGGATCTGCGCGCGCCAGGGCATCCCGATCCTCGCCGACATGGCCTACATCGGTGCAGGCGACTGGGTCACCACCGCCAAGCGCCGCCCGCCAGGCGGTGAACTCACCCTCACCGAGCGGACCGAGAACCGGGCCCTGTCCGCGGCCCGGGCACCTGTCGAACGAGGCATGGCACGGCTGAAGTCCTGGCAGATCTTCCGCAGATCCCGCATCAGCCCCAACCGCATGAGCGTCATCGCCAAGGCCGTCCTCACCCTGGAGAAGCAACGCTGAAAACGCTCAATGACTATGAGTCCGGCCTAGCGGATACTTCGGACTTCATCGAGTGGCCATCGGTTCTTGAGATCGATCCCGTTCCTGGAGTCGAAGCGGAAATATTCGTGAATGCCGTCAGTGTTTCCCTGGAAGCGTTGTGGGAGGCGGGGTTTCGAGCCGTGGCGGCTTGTGACTTCGAGTACCGCCTCCCGTGTTCCGGTGGAATTCATCGAATTTCCTGAGGCCCCTCACACCTCCGAATACGGCGCGCACATCTGGCGCAGTGTGCTGCCGATCTTTCGTGCGTACGCGTGCTGCAAGCCCCTCGTCGCCGGGCCGCCCATCCGTGCGTACCACTTGGCGCCGCGGCTGAAGGCCGACACCGTCAGCCAGACGGTGCCGTCGCCCGTGCGGTCGACCACGAACGCTTCCTCGCCGGATTCGGGGTGGCCGGGGAGGGTGCCGTAGGCCCAGCCGGCTCTGCGGTGTTCCTCGACCGTCCAGACGATGCGGCACGGGGCCTTGATGAGGCCGGCGAGGGTGACCGTCACGTCCACGCCGGGGGACGCCTTGTCCGCGGTGGCCTCGATGCCCACGCCCATCTCGCGGTGCAGTTCCCAGGTCAGGACCGCTTCGGCGGCCCGGCGGAAGACCTTCTCGCCCTCGCCGATCCGGGTGCGCACATACAGGGGGTGGAAGCCCGGGGGGCAGAAGCCGCGTTCGCGGGTCGCGCCGACGTCGTCGTACGTGAAGGACATGGAACCCAAGAGTAGGGCGGTACCCGGATATGCCTTCGCTCCGGGTACCGCCCTTATCGCTCAGCTGTCAACTCGGGTGCTGTCAGGTGACGTTGACGGCCGTCCAGGTCGCCGCCACCGCCGCGTACTCGGCGGAGCTGGAGCCGTAGAGCGCCGCCGCCGCCGACAGGGTGCCGGTGCGGGCCGACTTGTAGTTGGTCGTCGACGTGAAGTACGTCGTCAGCGCCTTGTACCAGATCTGCAGCGCCTTGGCGCGACCGATGCCGGCGAGCGTGGCGCCGTTGTACGTCGGGGAGTTGTAGGCCACCCCGTTGATCGTCTTCGAGCCACTGCCCTCGGACAGGAGGTAGAAGAAGTGGTTGGCGACACCCGACGAGTAGTGCACGTCGAGGTTGCCGACCGAGGAGGACCAGTAGTTGGCGGAGCCGCCGTCCTTGCTGGGCTGGTCCATGTAGCGCAGCGGGGTGCCGTCGCCGTTGATGTTGATCTTCTCGCCGATGAGGTAGTCACCCACGTCGGACGAGTTGTTGGCGTAGAACTCCACGCCGGTGCCGAAGATGTCCGAGGTCGCCTCGTTCAGGCCGCCGGACTCGCCCGAGTAGTTCAGGCCCGCGGTGTTGGAGGTGACGCCGTGGCTCATCTCGTGGCCGGCCACGTCGAGCGAGGTGAGCGGGTGGGTGTTGCTCGACCCGTCGCCGTACGTCATGCAGAAGCAGCTGTCGTCCCAGAACGCGTTCACGTACGAACTGCCGTAGTGGACACGGGAGTAGGCGCCGACACCGTTGTTCTTGATGCCGCTGCGGCCGAACGTGGCCTTGTAGAAGTCCCACGTCTCCTGGGCGCCGTAGGCGGCGTCCGCGGCGGCGGTCTGGTCGGTGGTGGAGCTGGAGGCCGCGCCGGTGCCCCAGACGTTGTCCGCGTCGGTGAACAGCGTGCCGGTGCCGGACGTCTTGTGCGCCAGGTTGTACGTCTTGTGGCTGCCGCGCGTGGCGTCGGTCAGGCTGTACGTCGAGCCCGACAGGGTCGTGTCGAGGCTGACGGTGCCCGAGTAGAGGGTCTTGCCGGTGCCGGTGGCGTTCTCGATGCCCTGGTACTCGAAGAGCTTCTTGCCGGAGGCCGCGTCGGTGATGACGTGCAGCTGGTTCGGGGTGCCGTCGTCCTGGAAGCCGCCGACGATCGTCTCGTAGGCGAGGACGGGGGTGCCGGTGCCGGCCCAGATGACCTTGCGGGCACCGTCGGCGGCGGTCTTGTCCGAGCCGGCGGCCTTGGCGATGGTCAGCGCCTGCTTCTCGGCCTTGGCGGTGGAGATCTTCGGCGTGACGGTGGAGACCTTGATGGTCGCCGCGTGCGCCTTGGTGACACCCTCGGTCTTGCCGGCCGGCGAGGTGTGCACGACGAGGTCGCCACCGAGGACCGGGAGGCCCGCGTAGGTGCGCTCGTAGCGGGTGTGGAGCGTGCCGTCGACGTCCTTGACGACGTCCTTGACGACCAGCTTCTCCTTGGTGCCGAGGCCTATCTGCTGGGCGGTCTCGGGCGCGGCGGCCTGCTTCTCCTGGACCAGCGCGGCGCGCGCGGAGTTGGAGAGGAGCTGCGGGGCGGCGGCGAGGGGCGCCGGCTTGGCCGCGGCGGGCTGTGCGGAGGCACCGGTGGTCACTCCGGTGGCGAGCAGGGCGCCGGCGGCGACCGCGGTGGCGATGGCCAGGGTGGTGCGCTTGTGACGCGCGTAGAGGGGGGTCACGCAAGCTCCTCTGTGGGGGAGTCCGGCAGTGTGGGGTTACTGACGGAGCGGGTTGTGAATTGGCTGTGCTGAAGCGGCGTGAGGGAAGAGTGGCACCAGGGGCGCGTACATGTCAGGACCCCCAAGTGATGTTGGCTGAAAATCGACTGTCCGGTGAACGTTGCCGCAATGTAAACGCCCACAACAGGGCGCCGCCCCGGAGTTGAAACCCCGGGGCGGCGTCTTGTTTGTGCGGCGTGAAGTGGACGGCTGGGTTTTACGGGAACGTAAGCTTCCAGCTGTTGATGTAGCCGGTGTCCTGTGCCGCCACGTCCTGGACCTTCAACTTCCATACGCCGTTGGCGACTTCGGAGGACGCGTTGACCGTGTAGGTGGCCTGCACGTTGTCCGCCGAGTCGGACGAGCTGGAGTTCTTCAGGCGGTACGTCGACCCGTCCGGAGCGACCAGGTCGATCACCAGGTCACCGCGCCAGGTGTGCACGATGTCGACCGCGACCGCGAGGTTCGTGGGTGCGTTGCCCGTTCGCCCGGACACGGTGACCGAGGACGTGACTGCCGCCCCGTTGTCCGGAATCGACACGTCGGCCGTGTTCTCGAACGACGTGCCGCCACCGCCGCCGCCACCGGAGCGCGCACCGACCGCGACGGCCGCCCACGCGTCCTGCACCGCCTTGTACTCGGCGCCCGTCGTGCCGTACAGCTCACCGGCCGCCGCGAGCGTCCCGGTGCGGGCCGCCGCGTAGTTGGTGGTGGACGTGAACTTCGTGGTGAGCGCGCGGTACCAGATCTGCAGCGCCTTGTCCCGGCCGATGCCGGTGACCGGAAGCCCGTCCGAGGTGGGCGAGTTGTAGCTGACGCCGTTGATGACCTTGGCGCCGCTGCCCTCGCTCAGCAGGTAGAAGAAGTGGTTGGCGATGCCCGACGAGTAGTGCACGTCGAGGTTGCCGACACCCGAGTACCAACTGTCCGCCGAGCCGCCGTCCTTGCTCGGCTTGTCCATGTAACGCAGCGGCGTGCCGTCGCCGTTGATGTCGATCTTCTCGCCGATGAGGTAGTCGCCCACGTCGGTCGAGTTGTTGGCGTAGAACTCGACGCCCGTGCCGAAGATGTCGGAGGTCGCCTCGTTCAACCCGCCTGATTCACCCGAGTAGTTGAGTCCGGCGGTGTTGGAGGTGACGCCGTGGCTCATTTCGTGCCCCGCCACGTCGAGGGCCGTCAGCGGGTCCGCGTTGCCGGAGCCGTCGCCGTACGTCATGCAGAAGCAGCTGTCGTCCCAGAACGCGTTGACGTACGAATTCCCGTAGTGGACACGGGAGTAGGCGCCGACGCCGTTGTTCTTGATGCCGCTGCGGCCGAACGTGTTCTTGTAGAAGTCCCAGGTCTCGGCCGCGCCGTAGTGCGCGTCGGCGCCGGCCGTCGCCGCGTTCGACGTGGTGCTGTTGCCCCAGGTGTTGCTGGTCTGCGAGAACAGCGTGCCGGTGCCGGACGTCCCGTGGTTCAGGTTGTACGTCTTGTGGCCGCCGCGGTCGCCGTCCGTCAGGGTGTAGTTCGAGCCCGACTGCGTCGTCGTCAGCGGGACCGAGCCGCTGTACTGGGTGTTGCCGGTGCCGGTGGCGTTCTCGATGCCCTGGTACTCGTAGAGCTTCTTGCCGGTGGCCGCGTCGGTGATGACGTGGAGCTCGTTCGGGGTGCCGTCGTCCTGAAGACCGCCGACGACCGTCTCGTAGGCGAGAACCGGCTTGCCGCTCGCGGCCCAGATCACCTTGCGGGCCGAGTCCGCGGCCGACTTGGTGGAGCCGAGCGCCTTGGCGCGGGAGACCGCCTGCTTCTCGGCCGCCGCCGTCGTGACGTCCGGGGTGAGGTCGGCGACCGCGATGGTGGCGTTCGTCGCCTTGATGACGCGCTCGGTGGCACCGGACTTGGCGGTGTCGACCACCAAGTCGCCGCCCAGGACCGGGAGTCCGCCGTAGGTGCGCTCGTAGCGCGTGTGGACCGTGCCGTCGGCGTCCTTGATGACGTCACGGACGACGAGCGCCTCCTTGGCGCCGAGGCCGATGTCCTTGGCCGTCGAGGTCCGCGCCGACGAGGCGTCGCGGAGCAGCTCGGCACGCTGCGAGGGGGAGAGCGAGAGGGCCGTGTGCGCCGGATTCCCCTTGCCGGCAAGGGGGTTGGCCGGAGCGGCGGAGGAGGTCGCGCCGGCCTGGACGGCCGCGGCGAGCAGAGCGGTGACGCCGGCTACGGCGACTATGTGGGAGGTGCGTCTGCGCGAGGAATTGCTTCTCAACACTGACTCCTTCGGGACGGTCGCGGGTCGCGCGACCTGGGGAGATCACAGGGATCACAGTGATCACTGGTGTGAAGCTGTGGGGTTGCTGTGAAGCGCCAGAGGGAAGAGTGGCAGCAGTCCGCGCTTTCTGTCAGGAGCGCGTCAGGAGGTTGGCCGGAATTCGTCCGTTGTCCGGATGTTCAAGTCCGTTATCCGGACCGTCACTTGACGATTCTTTGACCGTGAACAGAAATTTTCCGGGCCGACATGCCCCCGGAACCAACCCGTAAAAGATCCGGCACGATCCTGCCGTTCGAACCGGCGGTCCTGCCGGACCGCCGCTCCCACGAAGGGAGTTGACGGCTGCAGTGATTCCTTATCCCAACTGGCTGGACGCGGGCGACAACGCCTGGCAGCTCGTCGCGGCGACACTCGTCGGCCTGATGAGCATCCCCGGCATCGCGATCCTCTACGGCGGCCTGGTCCAGCGCAAATGGGTCGTGAACACCATGTTCATGGCCTTCACCGGCTTCTCACTGGTGCTGGTCGGCTGGGTCCTCTGGGAGTTCAAGATGGGGTTCGGTGAACCCCTGAACTCCCACTGGCCCGGCATCCTCGGCGCGTTCGTCGGCCGGCCCGGCACCATCGTCGGTTCGGCGAGCGAACAACAGCAGGCGTGGATACCGCTCGTCAACGGCAACGACCTGATGCCGAGCTTCCACTTCTCGCAGTCCACGCTCGCCTACTTCCACTTCGCGTTCGCGGCGATCACGCCCCTGTTGTTCATGGGCAGCGTGGTCGGCCGCATGAACATCCGCGCGTGGCTGCTGTTCGTCCCGCTGTGGTCGACGCTGGTCTACACGGTCAACGCCTTCCTGCTGTGGGGCGGCGGCTGGTGGGCGGCCAAGGGCGCGCTCGACTACTCCGGCGGCTACGTCATCCACCTCGCCGCCGGCACCTCGGGCTTCGTCGCGGCGGCGGTGATCGGACCCCGCCTCGCCCGTGACCGCGCACACGGCGTGCCCAACAACCTCCCCATGGTCGCCGTCGGCGCGGGCATCCTCTGGCTCGGCTGGAACGGCTTCAACGGCGGCGACATGTACTTCGGCGGCCACAACGCGGCCCTCGCGGTCCTCAACACCAATCTCTGTACGGCAGTTGCCCTGCTCGTCTGGGTGTTCTGGGACATGTTCGTCGGACCGCAGCGCAAGCCGACCTTCCTCGGCGGCATCAACGGCATGATCGTCGGTCTGGTGGCGATCACCCCGGCGGCAGGCTTCGTCACCGGGATCGGCGCGATCTACATCGGCGTCATCGCGTCCTCGATCGTCTGGCTGGCCTGGAACTACCTGTCCAAGGTCCCGCCGTTCAACAAGGTCGACGACGCGCTCGGCGTCGTCTACACCCACGGCATCGCGGGCCTGGCGGGCGGCATGCTCGTCGGCATCTTCGCCGACCCGGCGGTCGCCGTGTACCTCAACAAGGACGGCTCCACGGCGTGGTCCACCAGCGGCTGGCTCTACGGCAACGTCGACCAGCTGTGGAAGCAGGCGGGTTCGGCCGGAACGGTCATCCTCTACGACGCCGCGATGACGTTCCTCATCCTCAAGGCGATCGGCCTGTTCGTGAAACTGCGGGCGCCGGACGAGGTGTTGGAGGCCGGTGACATCGCGGTCCACGACGAGGAGGCGTATCCGGCGGAGTCGGCGGTGGCGTCCGCGTCCGTGCCCGAACCGGTGGCGGCAGTGGCGGCACCGGCGCCGCTCGCGGAGAAGGCCGGGGAACCGGACTCGGGCTGAGATGCCGGGAGTTGAGGCCGGGTGAAACTGGTGACCGCGGTCCTCCCTCCGCACCGCGTCCCGGACGTCATGAAGGCCCTCCAGCCGTTCGGGGTGCGCGGAGTGACCGTGACGGAGGTGCGGGCCTATGAGCCCCGGACGGTCCGGGTGGAGGTCTACCGCGGCAGCGAGTACCGGGTGAACCTCGCCCCGCGGCTCCGGCTCGACATCCTCACCCTGGACTTCGACGCCACCGACCTGGTCCGCGTGATCCGTGCCGCGGGAGTCCGCGGCACGGGTGGCGGCACGGTGTGGGTGACTCCGGTGGAGGAGGTGGTGCGCATCAGGACACGGGAGCGGGGGCCGGACGCGGTGTGAGCCGGGCATCCCGGAGGTTCGCGCACCTCAGCCGAACCGGGCCTCCGGGATCGACTCCAACTGCCTTACCCACTCCGGGTACTTGGCGGCCTTGGCGGCGGCGGCCCGGCCGACTTCCGCGCCGAGACCCGGGTCCATGTCGTCGGAGAAGCGGACGGCCGTGATGCGCTGGATGTGCGGCAGGATCGTGTAGTCCCCCTCCAGGTGGACCGGGTCGTGCAGGTACCGCTCCAGCGCGGCGAGGTCCGGCACGGCCGCGCAGTAGGTGTGCGTGTACCCGTCGTCCGGGCCGATGTCCTGGCCGACGACACCGAACGCGGCCGACTCCACGGACGCCGTGCGCCGCATCGCCGCGAGCACGGCGGCCTTGTCCTCCTCGGTCGTGCCGTCCTTGAAGCTGAACCGCAGGATGTTGACGATCACCGGACTCCCTCTCGGACGTCGCATGTCTCATCTGAACCAGCGGGTTCAATTTAGTGGTCCATCGAGTCAGACTCAAGGGGATACCCTGCGCAGATGACTGCGACGACCCGAGGAACCCGGGGGCGGATCGACAAGCGACAGGCGATCCTGGACGCGGCCTTCGCCGTCTTCGCCCGCCGGGGGTACGCGCAGGCGTGCGTGAAGGAGATCGCCGACGAGGCGGGCGTGGCCAAACCGACCGTCTACAACCACCTCACCGACAAGGAGACCCTCTTCCGGCACGCGGTGGAGGCCGCGGCCGACGCGGTGGCGGCGGAGAACCTCGCCGTCGTCGAACGGCTCCGCGACCCGGGTGACGATCTGCGCGGAGCCCTCGCGGACACCGGCCACCGACTGCTCGGGGTGTGCTGCGGCGAACGCTCCCGGGCGCTGCGCTGGCTGACGTACTCCCAGGTCGGCGGCTTCCCCGACCTGATCGAGGCCGTCCAGTCGCGGACGTCGGACCGGATCGCCGAGGCGCTCGCCGACCGGCTGGCCCGCCTCGTGCTGGCGGGCCGGCTGCGCTCCTGCGATCCGACGCTCGCGGCGGAACAGTTCCTTGCGCTCCTCGCCGGTCCGCTGGAAAGCCGTAGCCGCCTCGGTACGCACAAGGTGCCGGCCGCGGAGATCCGCGCGGTGGCGGACGCGGCGGTCGACACCTTTCTGCGGGCGTACGGGGTCTGAACTCCGCGCGGGAGCAAGGGAGTACGGGCCCGGCCGCCCGGTCGCCCGGTCGCCCCGTCGGTCAGGCGGCCCCGGTGCCCGGTCCCTCCCCGTGCCACGAATGCCACAGCGCCGCGTACGCCCCCTCCGCCGCCACCAGCTCCTCGTGCGGGCCGAGTTCGGTCAGCAGGCCGTTCTCCATCACCGCGACCCGGTCCGCGTCGTGCGCGGTGTGCAGGCGGTGCGCGATGGCGATGACGGTACGGCCCTCCAGTACGGCGGCCAGGGCGCGCTCGGTGTGGCGGGCGGTGGCCGGATCCAGCAGGGCCGTCGCCTCGTCCAGGATCAGGGTGTGCGGGTCGGCCAACACCACGCGGGCCAGCGCGAGTTGCTGGGCCTGCGAGCCGTCCGTGGCCGAACCGTGGGCACCCAGGCCGGTGTTGAGCCCGTCCGGCAGGTCCCGCACCCATTCCTCGGCGCCGACCGCGTTCAGCGCTGCCCACAACTCCTGGTCCGTGGCGGCCGGTTCGGCGATCAGGAGGTTGTCGCGCACCGAGCCCAGGAACACGTGGTGCTCCTGGGTGACCAGCACCACCTGGCGGCGCAGTGTCTCCGGTTCCAGCCCGTGGACCGGCACCCCGCCCACGGTCACCGTGCCCTCGGTCGGCGCGTCCACGCCCGCGAGCAGCCGGCTCAGCGTGGTCTTCCCGGCGCCCGACGGGCCGACCACCGCGAGCCGCTCGCCCGGCCGCACGGTCAGGTCGACGCCGTGCAGCACCTCGCCGCCGCGCTCGTAGGCGTACCGCACGCCGGTCACGTCGATCCGGTCGTCCGCCGGAGCCGGGGCATCGTCGTCGCCCTCCGCGCGAGGCCCCCGGGCCAGCCCCTCCACGCGGGCGAACGAGGCGCCGCTGCTCTGGAGTTGCTCGACCCGCATCAGGATCTGGTCCAGCGGTTCGGCGAACTGCCGCAGATACAGGGCGGCCGCCACCACGGCGCCCAGGCCCACCTCCCCGCGCCCGTGCAGCCACCCGCCGACGAACAGCACGCCCGCCACCGGGATCGTGTACGACATCTCGACCGCCGGGAAGAACACGGTCCGCAGGAACAGCGTGTACAACCGGCTCCGCAGCGCCGTCCGCAACGTGTCCCGGCTCGCGGTGACCCGCCGCTCCTGGAGCCGGAACGCCTCCACCGTGCGGGCCCCGGACACGGTCGCCGTGAGGATCTCGGCGACCTCCGAATTGGCCGCGCCCTCCGCGAGATAGCCGTCCCGGGCCCGGCGCAGATACCAGCGCAGCGCGAACCACACCGGCGTGAGCCCCAGCACCCCGAACAGCCCGAGCAGCGGGTCGAGGACGAACACCGCGCCCATCACGAACAGCGCCTGCACCGAGTTGACCAGCAGATCCGGCCCGACATCGCGCAGGGTCGTCCCCACGATCGCCACGTCCGCCGTGCCGCGCGCGGTCAGGTCACCCGTCCCGGCCCGCTCCACCACCGACGCGGGCAGTGCCAGCGCCCGGTCGACGAAGTCCTCCCGCACCCGCGCCAGTGTGCGCTCACCGAACCGGTGCCCCACGTACCGCGCCCACCGCGCCAGCAGCAACTGGGCCAGCGCGCACGCCACGATGACCAGGGCCAGCCGGTCCACCGTGCTCACCCGGGCCCCGGCCCGCACCTCGTCCACGATCCGCCCGAGCAGCCACGGCCCGGCGAGCCCGGCCGCGGCGGCCAGCGCGTTCACCACGAGCACGACGGCGAACGCCCGCCGGTCCGCCCGCACGAGACGCAGCGCGGCCCGCCGTACGTCCGCCCGTTCCGCGACGGGCAGTTGACCCTTGGCCAGTGAGGACTGCGTCACCGTACGACCTCCTCCGCGTCCGCGTCCCGGGCCACCAGCGCGCGGTAGCCGGGCTCCTCCGCCAGCAGCCGGCGGTGGCCGCCGCTGGCCGCGACCTTGCCGTCGACCAGGTAGTGCACGGTGTCCGCGTGATCGAGGACCAGGGGGGACGTCGTCGTCACCACCGTCGTACGGCCCGTGCGCTCCGCGTGCAGCCGTAGCGCGACCGCCGCCTCCGTATGCGCGTCGAGCGCCGAGGTCGGCTCCACCGCGAGCAGCACCTCGGGCTCGGCGAGCAACGCCCGTACCAGGCGCACCCGTTGACGCTGTCCTCCGGAGAGACTGCGCCCCTGCGCGGCCACCGCCGAGTCGAGCCCCTCCGGCAGCCCCTGCACGATGTCGTCGGCGGCGGACGCGTGCACGGCCCTCGCCACCGCCTCCGCCGACCGCTCCCACCGCCCCGACACCACCTCCGTCAACGGTCCGGCGAACAGGTCGGCCTCGTTGTCGGCGACCAGGATCCGCGCCCGCACCTGCTCCAGCGGAATCCCGTCGAGCCGCACCCCGCCCCACGTCACCACGGACGGCGCGTACCGCCCGAGCCGGTCCACCACCGCCAACGCGTCGGCGGGCCGCGCCCCCACCAGCGCGGTCATCCGCCCCGGCAGCACCCGCACCCCGGAGTCGGGATCGTGCAGGGCGGCCGGTTCGGCGGGAGCGTCCAACTCCCCGTGGTCCGGAGCCGGTTCGAGCCGCAGCAGCTCTACGACCCGCCGCGCGGCCACCACGCCCCGGCTCAGCTCGTAGACCATCTGCACGAAGAACGCCACCGGGCCGATCAGCACCGCGACATAGCCGTACACCGCGACCAACTCGCCGATGCTGAGCTGCCCTTGGGCCGCCAGCCGGGCCGCGAGCCAGGTCACCACGGCGAGGAACAGCGTCGGCAGCCCGAGCCCGATCGCCTGCACCCAGCTGGCCACCGCGCCCACTCGGTACCCCTGCGCCCGTAGTCGCTGCGAGTCACGGCGGAACGCGTCAGCGAACAGCCCCTTGCCGCCAAGGCCGTTGAGGACGCGCAGGCCGCCCGCGAGGTCGCCGATGCGCGCGGTGAGCACGCTCTGCCGCTCCCGGTACTCCGTCTCCACGCTCTGCAGCCGCAGCGTCAACGGCCCCGCGAGCAACGCGATCACCGGCACACCCAGCAGCACCACGGCGGCCAGTGGTGCCGAGATCGACAGCAGCACGCCCGCGACCAAGCCGTAGACGACGAGGGCACCGAAGCCGGGCCCCACGACGGTGAGGGACTGGGCGATCGTCCACACGTCGCCGACGCCGGTGGTGATGACCTCGCCGGCCTGCGCACGGCGGGAGAGCGCGGCGCCCAGCCGGACCGTCTGGCCGACGATCAGCTTGACCGTGCGGAAGTTGGCATCGATCCGGACCCGGGTCATCGTGCGGTGGCGCATGATGCTCAGCCACGAGTTGACCGCGCCGACCACGAACAGCGCCCCGGTCCACCGGGCCAGCGCGCCCATGTTCCCCGGCACCAGCCCGTCGTCGACGGCCCGGGACATCAGATACGGTGCCGCCGCCATCAGCACCATCCACACACTCGACAGCAGCGCCCCGGACACCGCCCGCCCCGGCTGTTGCCACACCAGCCACCACAGAAACCGCCAGCCACCCCGGCAGTCCGGTGTCCCGGGATCCTCGTACGCGTCGATCATGAGCCTCCTTGCTCAGGCTGCCGGGCGCGCGCAGCCGTGAGCGATCCGGGGGTGGTTGGAGGCAACGAAGATTACCGAGCGTGAGCGCGGTTGCCCATCGAATATCGCGTGCCCGGATGCCAAGGGGCCGGTACGCGGGATGCGCGTACCGGCCCCATCAGGTGTTCGTCCGCCGGGCGTTACCCCTGGGCGGTCCTACGGCGCCGCATCCACCACACGAGCGCTCCGCCCGCCACGGCGAGGGCGCCGGCGATGCCCGCGATCAGGCCGACCGGGGTGTCGTCGCCGGTGTGGGCGAGGTCGCCACCGGGGTTGTCGGGTGCCGGTGTCGTGGGTGCCGGTGCCGGGGTGCTCCCGCCGCCACCGCCACTGTGGGTCGGGGTGGGCGTCGGCTTCCCGGTGTGGGTCGGAGTGGGAGTCGGGGTCGGTGTGGGGGTGGACGTGCCGGTGTCGTCGGCGGCCGTGTTCGCGCCGAGGAGCACCTGCCCCGTCGTGTCGGTGTTGTCGGTGAGGGTCTTCACGCTGGTCTGCGTCTGCCGGGGCAAGTAGCGGTGCTGAGCGGTGAATTGGACCTTGCCGACGTTCTGCTTGGGCTGCTTGGAGAGGTCGACGCCGCCCACGATGTAGACCTGCACGGTGCCGTTGGCCGGGACGTCGTACGTGAACTCGCCGTGCGTGTAGATGTACCGGTACTTCTGGAACAGCGCCTCGCGGGTCCAGTTCTGGTTGGGCGCGCGCAGCGGCCAGCGCGTGGCGTCGCCGCTGTTGATGATGGCGTGGTAGTCGGTGGGCGCCTTGGCGTCCTGCTGGCGGATGTACTCGGCGGCGACGCGCGCGGTGTAGACGCGGCGCAGATCGGCGTACTGGGGCGCGGTGTTGATGGTCTTCTCCACCGCGGGCACGATCATCTGGTCGATGACCCGCTGGGCCGCCTTGGTCTGGGCCTCGTCCGGGGTGCAGATCGGCTCACCGGGACCGGGCGTGACCGTGGTCTGCGCGGTCGACTTCAGACGCAGCGGGGTGTCGAGGATGTAGATGCCGCCGTCCTGCTCACGGACCTGCGCGGTCTTCGGCTCGATCCAGTTGCGCAGCCCGGGCATGCAGGGCTTGCCGTTCACCTGGGGGAGAGCGGCCCAGTAGCGCTTGCCGAGGTCGGTGGCGGGATCCATGGCCTTGTAGAAGTCGTGCTTCATCTGGAGATCGGCCTCCAGCAGCACCCGACCCGCGTCCGTCCTGCCGAACTCGGCGTCCATGATGCGGTCCGGCTCGTCGGGGTTGAGGTTGACCCAGAACTTGTCCGGGGTCAGCGCGAGCCAGGTGAAGAACGCGTCCGAGATCAACTGGGAGTTGGCCTTGCCGCCCCACCCGGACTGCTCGGTGGGGTCCTCCTTGGCGTCGAACGCGAAGTCGACGCCCTTGCCCCTGACCGGCTTGCCGACGTACTTCAGGTCCAGGGTCGAGAAGTCGACGCCACCGGGACCGCGCGGCAGACCACCCGGGTTGGCGGCGTTCTTGGCGTTCAGGAAGTCCGCCATGGTCTTCGGGGTGGGCCGCGACTCACGGATCAGATCGGTGAGCCCGCCCCGCGTGGAACCGGACTGCCCGGGCGGCTGCATCAGCCCGCTGCTCGCGCGCTCTCCGACGCCCTTGGGCGCCAACTCCACGCGATCCGTACGGTAGTTGTAC
This sequence comes from Streptomyces sp. NBC_00986, assembly GCF_045162565.1. Taxonomy (NCBI): domain Bacteria; kingdom Bacillati; phylum Actinomycetota; class Actinomycetes; order Kitasatosporales; family Streptomycetaceae; genus Streptomyces; species Streptomyces sp. NBC_00986. The sequence continues at coordinate 4,155,772 of NZ_CP108733.1, read as the reverse complement.
TCGGTGACCCGGTTGCCGGCCAGCTGCCGCATGTCCCCGAGGAACTTCTTCGCGTCCGCCTTCTGCGGCTCGGCGAAGACGTACTTGACCTTGCTGTCCTTCCACGCCGGGTCCTTGGCCCACGCCAGGTCCTTGGGCACCTGCGTACGGTCCGGGCTGCCGTTGGACTTGATCTCCAGGATCTGTCTCGTCCGCGTGTTGTACGCGTCGAGCTTGCGCCGGTAGGTCTTGCCGGTGTCGGGGTCCTTGAACTCGACCTCCTTCTGGCAGATCCACTCCGGCCCGACCAGCCCGTGATCCTTGATCACCTTCTGCTCGAAGGCCTTGCCGCGAGGGTCGTTCCCGGAGTTCGGGATGAAGACGGCGTCCCGATAGTCGGTGAAGTTCGGGTACTTGGCCTTCTGCTGGAGCCATCGCCACCAGACCCGGTCGGGCTGCGCGGCCGGTGCCTTGGTCAGCTCGGACAGCGCGGCCTGCTTGGCGGCGGACGGCGCCCCGAGCCCGTCCCACTCCTTGGCCGGATTGACGTACGAGTAGTCGTCCCACTGCGAGGTCGCGCGGGACGCGTCGAACTGCGGCAGCCCAGTGGTCGGTCGGGTCTTGCTCGGCAGGCCGTACAACTCGTCACAGCGCTTGCCCGGGTCCAGTGGTCTCGGCGCGGCCTCCGCCGCCGTGATGCCCGGAAGCCCGGTGAGGGCCATGACCGAGGCGCACGCGAGCGCGACGACCGACCGTCGCAGCGCGCGCAACCGCCGGGCGCGTATGGGTGTTTGCACGTGATGTCCCCGTGGGGGCCCCGTAGGCATGGGGTGTTCGCGCGGCACCAGGGGCCCCCGTGGTCGATGTGGCGCCGACGAACGGACCACACGCTAGACACGCCCATGTACATGCCGAAGCCGATCCGACCTTCGGTGACCGGGTCAACTCCCCTTCTCCACAGGGCGTTCACAGGTTGGCGTGGACTCGCGGCATACGCTCGGCCGCATGAGTCCCGTATCTCCCGGCACCCGGGTGGACCCCCGGCACAGCGGGCACGCGCATCTGGTCGTGGTCCAGCCGCCCTTCGCCCCTCCGCTACGGCCGGACGAGCGACCGTCCGTCCTGGCGCACGACCCGGAGGCGGCGAGGGCGGCTGTGTTGTCGCTGTCGTCGGTCGCGGGGATTCGCGGTGAGGAGGCGCCGTCGCGGCTGGGACATCCCGAAAGCCCAGTGGACCGGGGGGAGTTGGACCTCGTACGGGCTGCCGCGTGGGGGTCCACGGTGAAGGTGACGGACCCGGCGCTCGTCGAGGACGGGGTGTTGTCCAGTGCGCTGGAGGACGAGTTCCGGGCGCAGAAGAAACTGCATCCGGATGCGCGGATCGTCGCTGTCTGTGAACGGGACTTCGGGGCGGCCTACTTGAAGATCCTGGTCGCGGTGCCCGGTGCTCCTGATCTGACGGTCGAGGGTTTCGACGAGTTGGATGTCACCGGGGACCTCCGGGCCACGCTGGCGGTTGCGGGCATCTCTCCCGAACTGCTGGGTGAGGACGAGGAGTTCGGTGACGAAGGGTTCTGCGAGTACGACGGGTTGCTGCATGCGCTGACGGGGGGTGCGCTGTCCGTGTATGCGGATGAGGAGCGCTACGAGTCGGCGTTCGTCGTTGAGCGCAGCGAGGAGGGGGAGGCGAGCGTGCGCGAGGTGTGGTTTGCCTGAGGGGCGTCCCCTCCTGGCTCTCAGAAGACGGCGAGCGGGTTGACGGGAACTCCGGTCAGGCCGTGGATACGTGGGGCCGCGACCGTGAGCAGGAAGGTGTGACGGGACAACTCCCCGCACACGGCGGCCAGTTCCTCGACGTTCGCCGCGTCGATCAGCGGCATGCCCAGTAGGACGAGGCCGATGCCGTGCAGGGGGAGCGGTGCCTCGGGGTCCGGTGCGGGGAAGGCGTCGCCGGTGTCGCCCGCGTAGAGGGACACTCCTCGGCGGTGCATCCATCGCACGGCGTCGATGCTGACGCCGGGCATCGGTGGAGCGGGTGTGGTCGGCTGCCCGAACCGGACGACCAGCGCGTCGCCGGACTCGACCGTGACGCCTTGGCGTTTCTCGGCGGCGTCGAGGTCCTGTGCGGTGACGGCATGGCCGACGGGGAGCGGGCCGGTCGCCGCGAGATCGAGCAGCACCCCTCGCGTGACCACACCGGCGGCGAACGCCGTCGTAGAACCGTGGGTGACGCCGGCCGGGGACACGCTGTCGGTGAGGAGTCGGCCCGGGTAGACCCGGCCGTCGAGCGACTGGTGGGCGAGAGCGTCCAAGTGGGTTGAACGCGGGTGGTGGTTGGTGACCAGGACGACGTCCGTGGTCGCGTGTGCCGCTGGGCCGGTGTGGGCCATCAGCTGCTGGACCGGGGAGGCCTCCGTCGTGGTCGGGGTGAAGGGGCCGCTGATGAGGGGGGGTCGGGCGGATCGGCAGGGCCAGGGACACCGAGCGGCCGGTGCGGACCTCGGCGGCCGCTCGGGCGCGGGTCTTGTCGGTGATCAGGTTGAGCGTGCCGAGTTCGTCGTCGTCGCCCCATCGGCCCCAGTTGCTCGGCAGGTCGCTTGAGTCGGCCGAGTCCTCTGACTGCTCCGCGGCCATTGCTTCTCTACTCCTTGCTCTGCAGATTTCCCAACGGGTCGGGATCTCCGGCCAGTTCGGCGGCTGCCTTCTGCCACGCGGTGTCCTCGGGGTTGAGGGCGCTGCGCAGGAACGCCGTGGTGAGGCGCTGGAGCAGGGCGACGCGGGCGGGGCTTTCGTCCGTCGTCTCTGCTACCTCGTAACCGGGGATGCCGCCGAGTGAGTGCTCCGCGCCGTAGAGGGTGAGCAGGGTCTTGTCGCCCGGGCTGTAGGTGTACGGGTCGGTGAACCAGTCCGGGCCGCGGGTGGAGAGCTGGGACTGGTCGTGGTCCCCGGCGACGATCAGTGCCGGTGGGGTCATCGTGGCGAACGACGGCCTCATGAAAGGGAGTTGCTCGGCGGCGAACGGGGTCAGGTCGTCGCCCAGGCCGGTCAGGGCGAGGAGTACGCCCGCCTTGACGCGGGGGTCGGACAGGTCCTCGCCGGGTACGCCGTCGGGGTCGAGGACGCGGGCGCCCAGGAGCGTGCTCGCCGTCTGGGCTCCCCAGGAGTGACCGGCCACGGCGATGCGATCGCGGTCGAGGCGTCCGGCGAGGCCTGGCACGGAGGCTTCCAGGACGGTGAGTTCGTCCAGTGTGCGGGTGAGGTCCTCGATGCGGATGCGCCAGATCTCCGGGAAGCGAGGGTCCTCGTGCGGGATGCCGAGCGTCCTGGAGTCGAGGTGCGTGGGCTGGACGACCACGAAACCGTGGGCGGCCCAGTGGTCCGCCAGTGGGGCGTAGCCGTTCATCGACCAGCCGAAGCCGTGCGAGAAGACGACGACCGGTAGAGCGTCGCCGGTCACGGGTGCGGAGACGCGGACCTGGAGGTCCTCGCCCCGGCCTGGGGCGGGGAGGATCACCGGCTTCACGGACACGATGGCGGGGTTCGAGTCGGACATGGGTGTGCTTCCGTTCTGGGGGTGTGCCCCGTGGGCTTCAGCGGCGGCGCAGGGACGGGTCGAGGAGTGCGGGCGGGGTGTCGTTCTTCTCGTGGGCGGCGAGGTCGGTGCCGGGGGCGACGATCGTGTCGATCGCGTCCAGTACGTCGGCGGAGAGCACCGTGTCCGCGGCGGCGAGCTGGCTGTGCAGGTGGTCCAGGGTGCGCGGGCCGATCAGCGCGCTGGTCACGGCGGGGTGCGCGGTGACGAAACCGAGCGCGAGCTGGATCATCGTGAGCCCGGCCTCGTCGGCGACCTTGGCCAGCTGTTCGACGGCGTCGAGCTTGGCCCGGTTGGCGGGGACGGTGGTGTCGAAGCGCTGCGGCATGAACGCGGAGCGGCTGGTGGTGACCTCCCGGCCCTCGCGGATCGCGCCGGACAGCCAGCCCGAGGCGAGCGGGCTCCAGGCCAGGACGCCGAGGCCGTACTCCTCGGTCACGGGCAGGACGTGGGTCTCGATGCCGCGCTGGAGGATCGAGTAGCTGGGCTGCTCGGTGACGTAACGGCCCAGGTGGTTCTCCCGGGCGGCCCACTGCGCCTGGACGATGCGGTACGCGGGGAAGGTCGAGGAGCCGAAGTAGCGGATCTTTCCCGCGCGTTGGAGGTCCGTCAGCGCGGAGAGGGTCTCCTCGTCGCTGGTGCGGGGGTCCCAGCGGTGGATCTGGTAGAGGTCGACGTGGTCCACGCCGAGCCTGCGCAGGCTGTTGTCCAGCTCGGTCACCAGCCAGCGGCGCGAACCGCCCTGGTGGTTGCGCTCCTCGCCCATCGGCAGGCTCGCCTTCGTGGCCAGCACGATGTCGTCCCGGCGGCCGGCGATCGCCTTGCCGAGCAGCTCCTCCGACTCGCCGCCGCTGTACGCGTCCGCGGTGTCGATGAGATTGACCCCGCCCGCGAGAGCGGCGTCGACGATGGCCGTGACCTCCTCCTGGCTCGTCCGCCCGATCCTGCCGAAGTTCATCGCGCCGAGCGCGAGCGTGCTGACCTGTACGCCGGTGCGGCCGAGAGTGCGGTATTGCATGACCGGGGCCTCCGAGATCACGTAAGTGGAACCTTGTTCCGGTAACGATACGGAACGGGGTTCCGGTTAGCAAGCCGGGAGGGGTGGGGGGAGGTGCGTTGGCGGCTTGCGGTGCGTCGTGGCTGGTCGCGCAGTTCCCCGCGCCCCTAGAAGACACGGCGGGCCGGCATTTTCAGGGGCGCGGGGAACTGCGCGACCAGCCCCCACCGGCCGGTAGCCGAAAAACTGCCCAACTCGCGGACCCCGCTTACGCCAGGCTGTCCCGCCAGGCCCGGTGCAGATCCGCGAACCGCCCCGTCCCCGCGATGAGTTCGGCGGGGGTGCCGTCCTCGACGACTCGCCCGTGTTCCATGACCAGCACCCGGTCCGCGATCTCGACCGTGGACAGCCGGTGGGCGATCACCACCGCCGTACGGCCGCGCAGGACCGTCGACATGGCGCGCTGTACAGCCTGTTCGCCCGGGATGTCGAGGGAGCTGGTCGCCTCGTCGAGGATGAGGACGGCGGGGTCGGCGAGCAACGCCCGTGCGAACGCGACGAGTTGGCGCTGACCGGCCGAGATACGGCCACCCCGCTTGCGTACGTCCGTGTCGTAGCCGTCGGGCAGGGCGCTGATGAAGTCGTGCGCGCCGATCGCCTTCGCGGCCCGCTCGATCTCCTCGCGGGGTGCGTCCGGGCGCCCGATCGCGATGTTCTCGGCGACCGTGCCGGAGAACAGGAACGCCTCCTGCGTCACCATCACCACCCCGCGCCGCAGTTCGGGCGCGGAGAGGTCGCGCAGGTCGACTCCGTCGAGCAGTACCCGCCCCTCCGAAGGGTCGTAGAAGCGGGCCAGCAGCTTGGCCAGGGTGGACTTGCCCGCGCCGGTGGAGCCGACGACGGCGACGGTCTGGCCGGCCGGGAGGGTGAGGTCGAAGACGGGCAGGACCTCGCCGCCGGTGCGATAGCCGAAGCGGACGCCGTCGAAGACAACCTCGCGGCCGGGTTGATCTGTCTCAAGTGCCGGGAGCTGGACAGGGGTTGAGGCTTCGGGGACCGACGGGGTCTGGGCCAGCAACCCCGCGATCTTCTCCAGGGAAGCCGCGGCCGACTGGTATGAGTTGAGGAACATGCCGAGCCGGTCGATCGGGTCGTAGAGCCGCCGTAGATACAGCACCGCGGCGGCCAGTACGCCCAACTCCAGTGAGTCGTCCGCGACTCGGGTCGCGCCCCACAGCACGATCACCGCGACGGCCGTGTTGGCGACCAGGCGGGAGCCGGTGACATAGCGGGCCATCTCCAACAGGGCGTCGCCGTTGGAGCGTTCGTGCTGTTGGTTGAGGACGCGGAAGTCGGCGTCGTTGACGTCCTCGCGGCGGAACGCGCGGACCGGGCGGATGCCGTTCATCGTCTCCACGAACTTCACGATCACGCGCGCGATCGCCGTGGAACGGATCGCGTACACCCGTACCGCGCGCCGCTGGTAGACCCGCACCAGCAGGTACAACGGCACGAAGGACGCCACCGCGACCGCGCCGAGGCCCAGGTCCAGCCAGAGCAGCATCGCCGAGATGTACACGAACGACAGGATGACCGTGATCAGCTCCTGGAGCCCCTCGCTGAGCAGTTCGCGCAGGGCCTCGATGTCCGTGGTGGAACGGGAGATGAGCCGGCCGGACGTGTACCGCTCATGGAAGTCGATGCTGAGCGCCTGCGCGTGCCGGAAGATACGGCCGCGCAGATCGAGCAGCACGTCCTGGTTGACGCGGGCGGAGGCGCCGATGAAGGCGTACTGGAGTCCGCCGGAGATCAGCGCGCAGAGCAGGTAGCCCGCTCCTACGGCGATCAGCGGACCGTGGTCGTCGTTCCGGAACGCCGGTACCGCGCGGTCGATGGCGTACGCCACGAGGAGTGGGCCCACCTGTACGGCCGCCTGCTGTAGCAGCAGGATGAGGGTCGTGACGGTGACCCGTGCCTTCATGGGCGCGAGCAGGGAGCGCAGCAGGGCGCCGGTCGCGCCCGGGGGAGTGGGCAGGACGTCGTGGTCGAAAGGGTCGCCTGCGGTGGCGGGCGGGCGCGGGGGTTCGGGGTTGTCGTCGCCGCCGGTGGTGGGGGCGGAGGTGGTGGTCGCGGTCATCGTTCGTCCCCCTGGTGCTCGGCACCCGACATCAGGTACGCGTACTCCGTGTTCGTCCGCAGGAGTTCCTGGTGGGTGCCGACCGCAGTGATGCGGCCGTCGGACAGGAGGGCCACGCGGTCGGCGAGCAGCACCGTGGACGGGCGGTGGGCCACGATCAACGCCGTGGTGTCGGCCAGGACTTGGCGCAGGGCGGCCTCAACTGCGGCCTCGGTGTGGACGTCCAGGGCGGAGAGCGGGTCGTCCAGGACCAGGAAGCGGGGGTTGCCCACCACCGCTCTTGCCAGGGCGAGGCGTTGGCGTTGGCCGCCGGAGAGGCTCAGGCCCTGTTCGCCCACCTGGGTGTCCGTGCCCTGGGGCAGCGCGTGCACGAAGTCCGCCTGCGCGACGGCCAGGGCTTGTTCCAACTCCGGTTGTCCCGCGCCCTCTTCTGACCCCATGAGTACGTTCTCCCCGACGCTGGCCGAGAACAACGTGGGTTCCTCGAAGGCCACGGCGACGAGGGCGCGCAGCGATTCCCGGGGCATGGCGGTGATGTCCTTGCCGTCCAGTGTGATCTGGCCGGAGGTCACCTCGTGGAGGCGGGGGACGAGGGCGGTCAGGGTGGTTTTGCCGGTGCCTGTGGCGCCTACCAGGGCCATGGATTCGCCGGGTCTGATGTGCAGGTTGATGTTGTCGAGGGTGGGCGGGGAATCAGGCGGGGCGTCGGAGTAGCGGAAGGAGACTGAGGAGAAACGGATGCCATCGTTGTCGGGTGACGGCCGGTGGGGGCTGGTCGCGCAGTTCCCCGCGCCCCTGAAAGGCGCTTCCTCCTCCCGCGTTTCATCCATTACCTCAAAGAACCGCTCCGTCGCCGTCGCCGCCTCCTGGCTCATTGCCAGCAGGAAGCCGATCGACTCCACCGGCCAGCGCAGGGCGAGGGCCGTGGACAGGAACGCCACCAGCGTGCCCGCCGACAGACCCCCGTCCGCGACCTGCACCGTTCCCACCACCAGCGCCGCCCCTAGGGCCAGTTCGGGGAGGGTCACGATGACGCCCCAGATCGTGGCCAGGAGTTGAGCCTTGCGGAGTTCCGTGCCGCGCAGGGTGCGGGACAGGTCGCGGAAGGCGCGGGCCTGGGTGCGGTGGCGGCCGAAGCCCTTGATGATGCGGATGCCGAGGACGCTCTCCTCGACGACCGTCGTCAGGTCGCCGACCTGGTCCTGTGCGCGGCGCGCCACGTGCGCGTACCGCTGCTCGAAGATCACGCACGTGATGATCACCGGGATGGCGGGCCCGAGGATCACCAGCCCCAGTGTCCAGTCCTGGAGCAGCATGATGATCACGCCCACCAGGATCGTCACGGCGTTGACCAGCAGGAACGTCAGCGGGAAGGCGAGGAACATGCGGAGCAGCATCAGGTCCGTGGTGCCTCGGGAGAGGAGCTGGCCCGACGGCCATCTGTCGTGGAAGGACACCGGCAGGCGTTGCAAGTGCCGGTACAGGTCCGCCCGCATTTCCGCCTCGACGTGCGACAGCGGCCGTGCGACCAGCCACCGCCGCAGCCCGAACAGGCCCGCCTCCGCGATCCCGAGCAGCAGCAGATACAGCGCCCCGAGCCACACACCCGCCGTGTCCCGGTCGGCGACCGGCCCGTCCACCATCCACTTCAGGACGAGCGGGAACACCAGGCCCGTACAGGACGCTACGACGGCGACCCCGGCCGCGGCGAACAGCCGTACCCGCACGGGGCGGACGTACGGCCACAGCCGCGCGAGCGTGCGGACGGCGGACCGGTCGGAGTGGTCCTCGGCGGAGGCGGGTGTCGTGGTCATCACGGGCGAGCCTACGGACCACCACTGACATCGCCCACCGAGTTTTGGCCGGACCCGGATCGGCCGTTGGTCCTACGACCTGGGTGTTCGGGGGGTCGTAGCGGCACATCAAGGGGAGTCGTAGTCGCGCATCAACCGATCGGTTGATGTCCCTTCGAGCGCGATGGGCGATGTGGCGGACCCGGCGCCGGCGGGACCCTCGGTACATGCCAGCCACACCAGTCATCGAAGTCACCGCACTACGGAAGTCCTACGGCGGCCGGGCCGTCGTGGACGGGGTCTCCTTCGCCGTCGAGGAGGGCGAGATCTTCGGGATCCTCGGCCCGAACGGCGCCGGCAAGACCACCACCGTCGAGTGCGTCGAGGGCCTGCGGGTTCCCGACGCGGGCCGGGTCCGCGTCACCGGACTCGACCCCGTCGCCGACCACGAAGAGGTCGCCCGGGTCCTCGGCGCCCAGTTGCAGGAGAGCGAGCTCCAGGCCAAGCTCACCGTCCGCGAGGCGCTGGAGCTGTACGCGTCCTTCTATCCGCATCCCGCCGACTGGCAGCCGCTGGCCGAACGCCTGGGCCTGACCGCCAAGTTGGCCACCCGGTTCGCGAAACTGTCCGGCGGGCAGAAGCAGCGTCTGTTCATCGCGCTCGCGCTGATCGGCAACCCCCGTGTCGTCGTCCTCGACGAGCTGACCACCGGCCTCGACCCGCGTGCCCGCCGTGACACCTGGCAGCTGATCGAGGACGTGCGGGCGAGCGGGGTCACCGTCCTGCTGGTCACGCACTTCATGGAGGAGGCGCAGCGGCTGTGCGACCGGATCGCCGTGATCGACAAGGGGCGGGTGGCCGCCCTGGACACCCCGGAGGGGCTGATCCGGCGTTCGGCGGGCTCCACCGTCATCAGTTTCACGCCCTCCGCGGCGGTGGACGACGGTGATCTGAACGGGCTCCCCGCGCTCACCTCCGTGGCCCGCAAGGACGGCCGGATCACGCTCTCCGGCTCCGACGAGACCGTCAACGCGGTCATCACGCTGCTCGCCCGCAACCACATCACCGCCCACCAACTCCGGGTCTCCGACGCCACGTTGGACGACGCGTTCCTGGACCTGACGGAGGTCACCGCATGAACACCGCAGTCCTGCGCACCGAGTTGAAGCTCTTCCGCCGCGAACCGGGCGCCCTCTTCTGGATTTTGCTCTTCCCGACCCTGCTGCTGGTGATCCTGGGTTCCATCCCGGGCTTCCGCCACCACGAGGCCGACCTCGGCGGTCTGCGCACGATCGACGTGTACGTCCCGGTCGCCGTCCTGCTCGGCATGATCGTCGGCGCGCTCCAGTCGATGCCGCAGAACCTCACCGGCTACCGCGAACGCGGCATCCTCCGCCGTATGTCCGCCACCCCGGTCCGCCCGACCGCCCTGCTCTCCGCCCAGATGGTCGTCTACGGCCTGGCCGCCCTGGCCTCCGCCCTGTGCGCGCTGATCGTCGGCCGCCTGGCCTTCGACGTACGCCTGCCGAAGCAGCCCGCCGGCTATCTCCTCGCCCTGCTCCTCGCGATCCTGGCCGCGCTCGCGCTGGGCGCGGTGGTCTCGTCGCTGTCCCGGACGACGAAGATCGCCGGTGCGATCGGGTCGGCCGTGTTCTTCCCGATGATGTTCTGCGCGGGCGTGTGGATCCCGGTGAACTCCATGCCGGACGTCATGGCCCGCATCGTCGGCTACACCCCGTTCGGTGCCGCCGCCGAGGCCCTGAACCGGGCGGCGGCCGGGAACTGGCCGGGCTGGACGCACCTGGGCGTGCTGGTCGCCTGGACCGTGCTGCTGACCGCCGGCGCCTCGCGCTGGTTCCGCTGGGAGTAGGGGAGACCGCCGTGCAGACTGGGGAGATGACCACCAGGGACAGGCAGATCGACCGGCGCTGGGAGCAGCTGCACACCTGGGGACCGTACGGGCTGCTCGGTATCAGTGTCGTCCTCGCGTTCGCCTCCTCCGGTCTGTTCGACTACTCCTCCGCCCAGTGGTGGGCCGGCTGGTCCCTGGCCGGCGCCGGGCTCGTCCTCCAGCTGTGGTGGCACGGCACCCGCTCCCGCCGCCCCGGCCGCGGCCGGATTCCGTCGCGGGCGGGGACCGTGTACTACGTCGTCCGCTGGGCCATCGCCTTCGCCCTCACCTGGATCGACCCGTTCTTCGCGTTCTACGCGGCCTCCGGCTTCATGGACGCCGACGAACTGATCCCGGGCACGGTGGCGCAGCGGGTCGGGCTGTTCGCGAGCGCGGTCACCGTGGCCGGAGCGCAGGCCGGCGGGATGCCGTTCGGGAGCGGGCTCCAATGGGTGCTCTTCGCGGCGCTCGTGGCCGCCAACTCCGGCCTGCAGATGGCGATCGCGCATCTCACCGAGCAGGAGTCACTGCGCTCCCGCGAGCGCAACGAGACCATCACCGAACTCGAACGCGCCAACATCGCCCTCCAGCAGGCCCTAGACGAGAACGCCGCCCTGCACGCCCAACTCCTCGTCCAGGCAAGGGAAGCCGGGGTCGCCGACGAACGCCGACGCCTCGCCGCCGAGATCCACGACACGATCGCCCAGGGTCTGACCGGCATCATCGCGCAGCTCCAAGTCGTGGCGAACGCACCCGACTTGACCACCGCCCGTACCCACCTCGAACGCGCCTCCACCCTCGCCCGGCACAGCCTCGGCGAGGCCCGCCGCTCCGTGCAGAACCTCGCACCCATCGCCCTGGAGAACGACGGACTGCCCGAGGCCCTGAAGAACACGGTCGCGGAGTGGGGCGAACGCACCGCCGTCCGCGCCGAGTTCACCGTCACCGGCATCACCGAGCAGCTCCACGACGAGATCTCGGCGACCCTGCTGCGCATCGCCCAGGAGGCGTTGTCGAACGCGGCCCGGCACGCCCGCGCCACCCGCGTCGGCGTGACCCTCAGCTTCCTGGGCGACGAGGTCATCCTCGACATCCGCGACGACGGCCAAGGCTTCGACCCGCTCGCCCTCCCCGAACGCACCCGCACCGGCGGCTTCGGCCTCGACGGCATGCGCGCCCGCGCCGAACGCATCGCGGGCTCCCTCACCATCGAGTCCGAGCCGGGGCACGGCACGGCCCTGTCGGCTCGCGTACCGTTGGTCCGCCATGAGTGACGAGTTGCTGATCTCCCTGTTGATCGTCGACGACCATCCCGTCGTACGGGACGGTCTGCGCGGCATGTTCGAGTCCGCGCCCGGATTCCGCGTCCTGGGCGAGGCGTCCAACGGGGTGGAGGCCGTGGAGCGGGCCGCCGACCTCGACCCCGACGTGATCCTGATGGACCTGCGGATGCCGGGCGGCGCGGGCGTCGACGCCATCCGCGAACTGACCCGCCGGACCGCCCGCGCGAAGGTGCTCGTCCTGACGACGTACGACACCGACTCCGACACGCTCCCCGCGATCGAGGCGGGCGCGACGGGTTATCTGCTGAAGGACGCCCCGCGCGACGAACTCTTCGGCGCCGTCCGCGCGGCGGCGGAAGGCCGCACGGTCCTCTCACCCGCCGTCGCCTCCCGCCTGGTCTCCGCGGTCCGCAGCCCCCAGTCGCCGGGCAACGAACCGCTCTCCGCCCGCGAACGCGAGGTCCTCGCCCTGGTCGCCAAGGGCACCTCCAACCGCGAGATCGCCCGCGAACTCTTCATCAGCGAGGCGACCGTGAAGACCCATCTCACCCACCTGTACGGCAAGTTGGGCGTGAAGGACCGGGCGGCGGCCGTCGCGGTGGCGTACGACCGGGGCATCCTGGGCCGCCCCGGGTAGAGCGGGCCCTCAGCCCATCGCCGCGCGCAGACTGCGCACCCCGGCCAGCGGCCCGCGCAACCCGGTCGGGGTGCGGATGCCGTTCGCGGCCAGGAACTGGCGCACCGACCTGATGTTCGCGGCGCTCTCGATCGTGATCTGGGCCTCGACCGTCCGGTGCTCGAAGGCGTTGGTCACCTGCACGAGGAACCGGTACGGCGTGCGCGGACGCAGCGGGTGGTCCGTCGTGAACGTGCCCGAGTAGCGTGCGCCGGACGCGTCGATGCCATGGGAATAGAGCCGTGGCTGATCGTCCGGGCCCCAGAAGATAGTGCCCCCGGTGTAGGAGTACGACGCCCAGGAGATCGTGATCAGGTTCTCGTGCCCGAGGGTCTTCGGCTGCCGGTCGACCAGGCCCAGCACGGGCACGCGGGGCACCGGTTCGGGATTCCCGGGCGAGCCGCCGCCGGGGACCACGATCTGGAAGGCACCGGCCTGCACGTCGTCCGGCGGTCCGTTCCACTTGAACACCACGTCCCCCGTCAACAGGGTCCCCGTGTACGGCTGGAGCACGGCCTGGGGCAGGTCGGCCGAGCGGACCGACCCGTCCATGATCTCGGTGGCGATGCCGTGCGGGAGCTCCACCCACACCGCGTCGGGTTCCTCGGGGTCGGGGAAGAACCGGTCCAGGTCCCACTCCAGGTGCAGGGCACCCTCGTCCGTGATGGTGCCGACGATGTTCGCGGGCGGTTTGCGCGACATGATCGCCCCCTACTGGAGCGTGACGACGACGGGCAGCAGCCCGGCACCGTCCGTCATCGGGGCCAGCGCCTTGCCGACCACGGAGCCGTGCGTCCGGGTCGCGTCGGTGGCCTTCATCGCGTGTCCGGGGGTGGGGGACGAGGTGAGGAGGTCGCCCACCTCGATCGCCCCGAAGGAGGCGTCGACCCGGCAGTACGCCTTGCCCACCATGGCGATGGGCCGGGCCTCGTCGTCCGGGCGCCCGGAGTCGAGGATCAGCCCCGGCCGGTAGCTGCCCGCCCCGGCGACGACACCGACGACCCGCCTGTCGTAGGCGCGGTCGCTCGGAGCGATCCGGCCGTCCTCGTCGAGGCTCATCAGCGTGCCCGGCTCGCAGGTCCCGGCCTCGGCCCGGGTCTCGAAGAGTTCGGCGAGGTCACCGCCGGTGAGTCGGATGTCGCCGGTGACCTCGATGTCGCCGTTGACCACCAGCTTCCCCTGGAAGACGCCAGCGGGGCCGTTGCGGCTCGTGCCGAACACGCCGGCGCCGTTCACGCTCTGCCCGACGACTCCCGAGCCGTCGGCCTTGTTCTCGCCCCAGACGGCGGCGGCGCCCGTCGCGGCCGGGGAACTGGTCTCCCCGTAAACCCCGTGCCAGTGCTGGCTCTTGCCGATCACCCCGGGGCCGCCCGCGACGCCCTCGCCCATCACTCCGGCGCCGCCGGTGGTGCTGTCGGTTCTGCCGTAGACCCCCATCCAGCCGGTGCTCTCCCCGATCACACCGGGGCCGCCGCTGGTACTGCTGCCGTGGACCCCGGCGCCGCCGGTCGTGCTGGAACTGATGCCGGCGACTCCGTGCCAGGTGCCGCCGTCGCCGCGGACACCCACGGAACCGCCCTGTCCGAAGACAGCGATGCTGTCCCCCTCGGACACCCCGTGAAAAGCGGGTTCGCCATTGGTCCTGTTCTCGACGGTCGCCATCGACCCTCCACCCGTTGCGCGTCTCGTTGCCCGAGCCGTGCCCGGCGCCGAGGCGTCCGACACGGCGGCTCACTCGCGAGAGTGAGGAGGAAACGTTCGACCGTCAACACGGTGCCGCGGAATTCACCCCCGCCCTCAGTCCACCACCCACAGCAGCAGCACGGCCCTGGCCGGCACCGTGATCGCCGCCCCCGCACGGTGCACCACCCCCGGCGCCTCCCCCTGCTCCTCCCGTGACGTGTCGACGACCACCTCGTACCGCTCCGCCCACGGCGGCCCCGGCAGTACGAAGCTCACCGGCCGGTGCCCCGCGTGCAGGACGGCGAGGAAGCTGTCGTCGACGATCGGGGCGCCGCGTTCGTCGCGGCCGGGGATGTCCCGGCCCGAGAGGTACATGCCGAGGGTGGCGGCGGGCGCGTACCAGTCCCGTTCCGTCATCTCCGTGCCGCGCGCGGTGAACCAGGCCAAGTCCCTTATGCCGTCCGCCGAACGGGCCCGCCCGGAGAAGAACGCCCGGCGGCGCAGCACCGGATGGCGGTGGCGCAGGTCGATCAGCCGGGCGGTGAGATCGGTCAACGCCCGCCAGCCGGGGTCCTCTTGCAGACCCCAGTCCACCCAACTGATCTCGTTGTCCTGGCAGTAGGCGTTGTTGCTGCCCCGCTGCGTCCGCCCCAGCTCGTCACCCGCGACCAGCATCGGCACCCCCGTGGAGAGCAGCAGCGTGGTGAGGAGGTTCCTCAACTGCCGTCGCCGCAGCGCCTTTACGCGCTCGTCGTCCGTCTCGCCCTCGACCCCGCAGTTCCAGGACCGGTTGTCGTCGGTCCCGTCCCGGTTGCCCTCGCCGTTGGCCTCGTTGTGTTTGCGCTCGTACGACACCAGGTCCCGCAGGGTGTAACCGTCGTGCGCCGTGATGAAGTTGACCGAGGCGTACGGGCGCCGGCCTCCCCACGCGTACAGGTCGCTCGACCCCGACAGGCGGTACCCGAGATCCCGTACGTCCGGCAGCGCGCCGCGCCAGAAGTCCCGGACGGCGTTGCGATAGCGGTCGTTCCACTCCGTCCACAGCGGCGGGAACGCGCCCACCTGGTAGCCGCCCGAGCCGACGTCCCACGGCTCGGCGATGAGCTTCACCCGTCGTAGGACCGGGTCTTGAGCGATGACCGCGAGGAACGGGGAGAGCATGTCGACGTCGTGCATCGAGCGGGCCAGCGCCGCCGCGAGGTCGAAGCGGAAGCCGTCGACGCCCATCTCGGTGACCCAGTAGCGCAGGGAGTCGGTGATGAGCCGGAGCACGTGCGGCTGGACGACGTGCAGGGTGTTGCCGCAGCCGGTGTAGTCCGTGTAGCGGCGGGCGTCGCTCTGCAGGCGGTAGTAGCCGCGGTTGTCGATGCCCTTCAACGACAGCATCGGGCCCAACTCACCCGCTTCCGCGGTGTGGTTGTAGACCACGTCGAGGATGACCTCGATCCCGGCCTCGTGCAGCGCCCGCACCATCCGCTTGAACTCGCCGACCTGCTGGCCCGCGGTGCCGGTCGCCGCGTAGCCCGCGTGCGGGGCGAAGTAGCCGATCGAGTTGTAACCCCAGTAGTTCTTCAGGCCCCTGCGCAGCAGATGGTCCTCGTGCGCGAACTGGTGCACAGGGAGCAGCTCCACGGCCGTCACGCCCAGCTTCACCAGGTGCTCGATCGCCGCCGGGTGCGCCAACCCGGCGTAGGTGCCCCGGAGTTCCTCGGGTATGCCGGGGTGCAGCTTGGTGAAGCCGCCGACGTGGAGTTCGTAGATGACCGAGTCCGCCCACGGTGTCTTCGGGCGGCGGTCGTCCATCCACTCGTCGTCGGTGGTGTCGTCGTGGACGACGACGCCCTTCGGGACGTGGGGCGCGGAGTCGCGGTCGTCGCGCACGGTGTCCGCGACCTGCTGCTGGGGCCAGTCACGGACGTGCGCGTACACCTCGGGCGGCAGCCCGAACTCGCCGTCCACCGCGCGGGCGTAGGGGTCGAGGAGCAGCTTCGCCGGGTTCCAGCGGGCGCCGGTCCACGGGTCCCAGCGGCCGTGCACCCGGAAGCCGTAGCGCTGCCCGGGCAGTACACCCGGCAGGAAGCCGTGCCAGATCTCGTGCGTCAACTCGGTCAGCGGGGCCCGGGTCTCCACCCCGTCCTCGTCGAAGAGACACAGCTCGACCGCCTCCGCACCCCCCGCCCACAGCGCGAAGTTGGTGCCCGCCACCCCGTCCGGTCCGACCCGGTACCGGGCCCCCAACGGCATCGGCGTCCCCGGCCACACGGGCATCGGCGGCCCCGTGTGCGGGGCGCCGTTCAGGACGGGTGCGGCGCGTGGCGCTGGTATGGCCTCCACTGCGTGCTCCATCGGCACGCCGTCGTCGACGCCCTCCTCCTGTACGGCCTCCTGCTCGGCTGCGCTCGACACCGTCCGGCCTCCTGCGGCTCATGGAACGACGAGGTGAAGGGCGCACGGCGTCCCGGCCGCGTGAGCCTGTCATGTCGTTCTCCCCACTGTTCTGCCCAGAGCTTGGGTCGCACTCACGTTTCCCTGAGGCGTGCCCGCTCGTTGGGCACCCCGTGAGGCATGCACAAGGGCGCGCGCGGCGCGCGGGGGTCGCACTGGCCGCCGTACTGACATGGGCAGGACTGCTGGCCGGAGCCACCGGCTGTACTTCGGACGGCTCGGGCGGGGGCGGTATCGGCGAGATCTTCGGCAAGGCGCCGTCGCCCGAGGATGTGATCCGGATCTCGCCCGAAGACGCCAGCAAAGGCGTCAAACCCGGCCGGCGGCTCGTGGTCCGGGTGCCCAGCGGGCGGCTGGAGTCCGTGCAGGTCGTGAAGTCGCAGGACGCCCAGGACAGTCCGGTCCCCGGCCGCATCTCCGACGACGGACTGCGCTGGGAACCCGAGGACGGAAAGCTCGCGCTGGCCGCCGAGTACACCGTCGACGCGGTCGCCCTCGACGGCCAGGGCCGCCGCTCCGCCCGGCACACCACGTTCACGACCTACGTCCCCGACGAACGGTTCATCGCCTACGTCACCCCGGAGAACCGTGCCACCGTCGGCACCGGGATGATCGTCTCCCTCGGCTTCAACCGGGACATCGAGAACCGGGCCGCCGTCGAGCGCGCGATCCACGTCACCGCGAAACCGGCCGTCGAGATCCGCCCGCACTGGTTCGGCAGGACCCGCCTCGACCTCCGCCCCGAGGCCTACTGGAAACCCGGCACCCAGGTCACCGTCTCGCTGCGCCTGCGGGACGTGGAAGGCGCGAAGGGCGTCTACGGCCTCCAGTACAAGACGTTCTCCTTCACCGTCGGCCGCAGCCAGGTCTCCCTCGTCGACGCCGCCGAACACACGATGGAGGTGCGGCGCGACGGCGACCTGCTGGCCACCGTGCCCATCACCGCCGGCGCCCCCGGGAAGACCACGTACAACGGGAAAATGGTGGTCATGGAGATGCTGGAGGTGACCCGCATGAACAGCCGCACGGTCGGCTTCGGCGGCGAGTACGACATCCCCGATGTCCCGCACGCCATGAAGCTCACCGACTCCGGCACCTTCCTGCACGGCAACTACTGGGCACCGTCCGCTCCTGGGCACGTCAACGTCAGCCACGGGTGCGTGGGGCTGAGGGACGTCAAGGGCGGCAGCTCGGACACCCCGGCCGGGTGGTTCTTCGACCGCAGCATCATCGGGGACGTCGTCGAGGTCGTGCACAGCAACGACAAACAGGTCGCTCCGGACAACGGGCTCGGCGGGTGGAACCTGGATTGGAAGGAGTGGAAGGCGGGCAGTGCGCTGAGGTGACCCGAGAAGCGCCGGGTCCCTGTGTCAGGCGGCAGTTGAAGTTGCGACCGAACGGTGACATTCGCCTGACATGAAGCTCAAAACCTGGCGGTTAATATGCGCGGACGTGCACGTCAGATGCGCGAAGGGGTGCGGGCCGGACCGGGCCCGGCGAGGGGAGAAAGTCTTGAACGTGCGACCGATATCGGGGGCGTCGGTTGACGCGCGCGGCCGGAGAAACAAGGGGCTGCTGGCGCTGATCCTCGGCGTGCTGCTGCTCGCCGTCACCGCGTGCGGAGGCGGCGGTGGCTCCAACTCCGGGTCCGGCTCGGGCGACAGCAAGGCCAAGGGGTCGGACACGGCCGAGACCAAGCAGTCGCAGGCCGTCGTCACCATCGCCCCGAAGAACGGCTCGAAGTCCGTCGACACCAGCGGCGCCCTCAAGATCAGCGCCGCGAAGGGCAAGTTGACCGAGGTCGAGGTCAAGGACGCCGACGGCACCAAGGTCTCCGGCGCGATCACCGGCGGCGGCGCCAGCTGGACGCCGGCCACGCATCTCGCCGCGTCCACCAAGTACACCGTGCACGCGATCGCCAAGGACTCCGACGGCCGGGTCGCCGCCGAGGACTCCAGCTTCACCACGCTGACCCCGAAGAACACGTTCATCGGCGACTTCACCCCGGAGGACGGCTCCACGGTCGGCGTCGGGATGCCGTTCTCGGTCAACTTCACCCGGGGCATCACACACCCCGAGGACGTGAAGAAGGCCATCACCATCACGACCGTGCCGCCCGTCGACGTCGAGGGCCACTGGTTCGGCAACGACCGCCTCGACTTCCGTCCCGAGAACTACTGGAAGTCCGGCACCAAGGTCACCGTCAAGCTCAACCTCGACGGCGTCGAAGGCCGCCCGGGCGTCTACGGCAAGCAGGCCAAGACGGTCTCCTTCACCATCGGCCGCAACCAGGTCTCCGTGGTCGACGCCAAGAAGCACACCATGAAGGTCACCCAGGACGGGAAGACGATCAGGACCATCCCGGTCACCACCGGCAAGCCCGGCTACGACACGTGGAACGGCCAGATGGTCATGAGCGAGAAGCTCGAAGTGACCCGGATGAACGGTGAAACGGTCGGCTACGGCGGCGAGTACGACATCAAGGACGTCCCGCACGCCATCCGCCTGACCAGCTCCGGCACTTTCATCCACGGCAACTACTGGGGCGGCGGCGCCTTCGGCAACTACAACGCCAGCCACGGCTGCGTCGGCCTCCAGGACGTCAAGGGCGGCTACAGCAGCAGTGTTCCGGCCGCCTGGTTCTTCAACCACTCGATGATCGGTGACGTGGTCGTCGTCAAGCACTCCAACGACGAGATGGTCGCGCCGGACAACGGGCTCAACGGCTGGAACATGTCGTGGGCGAAGTGGAAGGCGTAAGCGGTTAGTTGACGTACGGGCCCGGTGCTGTGACACACAGCACCGGGCCCGTTGTCGTTAGCGGCGGTTAACCTGCCCCCATGACCGTGAATCTCGAAGTCGCCGAGGGCGTAGGCACGATCCGCCTCGACCGCCCGCCGATGAACGCGCTGGACGTCGCCATCCAGGACCGCCTCAGGGAACTCGCCGAGGAGGCCTCGCGTCGCGACGATGTGCGGGCCGTGGTGGTCTACGGCGGGGAGAAGGTGTTCGCGGCGGGTGCGGACATCAAGGAGATGCAGCGGATGGACCATGCGGCGATGGTCGTACGGTCGCGGGCGTTGCAGGAGTCGTTCACGGCGGTGGCCCGTATTCCGAAGCCGGTGGTCGCGGCGATCACCGGCTATGCGCTGGGCGGGGGTTGTGAGTTGGCGTTGTGCGCGGACTTCCGTATTGCCGCTGACAACGCGAAGTTGGGGCAGCCGGAGATTCTGCTGGGGCTGATTCCGGGGGCGGGTGGCACGCAGCGGCTGGCTCGGCTGATCGGTCCCTCGAAGGCGAAGGACCTGATCTTCACCGGCCGTATGGTCAAGGCCGATGAGGCTTTGGCGCTGGGTCTGGTGGACCGACTCGCCCCGGCCGCCGAGGTGTTCACCGAGGCGCACGCGTGGGCGGCGAAGTTGGCGCAGGGTCCGGCGATCGCGTTGCGTGCGGCGAAGGAAGCGATCGACACCGGGTTGGAGACGGACATCGAGACGGGGCTGGCGGTCGAACGCACGTGGTTCGCGGGCCTGTTCGCCACGGAAGACCGTGAGCGGGGGATGCGGAGCTTCGTCGAAGAGGGCCCCGGCAAGGCGAAGTTCCAGTGAACCGGATCATCAAAGGTCCAGTGAACCGGACCGTCAAATACCGCTCAACCACTTGCAATTGACGTGATGTCTCATACAGGTCCCTCGGCGGGGCGGTTTATGGGAACCTTAACGTGACCTTAAGCCTGCCTTGTCGAGGGAGCCTGTCGATTGCCTCCAACAGAGCCTTCACCGCAGGTCGGAGGGGCTGTCGCAAGCCCTGAAATGACGCTGGCACATGCCAATCGGATGTCGCGGAACGGGGGCTTGCGGGGGGCGTATTCCTCCGGAACAGCCCCGGAGCCCGTTCGGGGCGGCCATGATGGACGCATGGCGGGGCTGGAAGGTATCGGACAGCCGCGGGGACAAGGCCGTGCGACCGCGGCGCGCTGGTCGCCTGCGGTCGAGGACGAGCGGGCGCTCAAGGCTATCGAGTTGTTCGGCAATCCCACGGAGGCGGAAGTTCCGCTGCCGTCCCGTCCCGAGTCCGCGGCGACGGCCCGCCGGCTCACCCAGATCGTCGTTCTGCGGCACTGGGGGCTCAGCCCGAAGCTGACGGAGGACGCGGTCTTACTTGTCTCGGAGCTTGTCGGGAACGCCGTACGGCACACCGGGGCGCGGGTGTTCGGGCTGCGGATGAAGCGGCGGCGGGGGTGGATCCGGGTCGAGGTTCGTGATCCCTCGCGTGGGTTGCCTTGTCTGATGCCGGTTCAGGAGATGGATCTGAGTGGGCGAGGGCTGTTCCTCGTCGACAAGCTTTCCGATCGGTGGGGCGTGGATTTGCTGCCGCGTGGCAAGACCACCTGGTTCGAGATGCGTGTCTCTGATCGTTGAGCGGGACTGTTGTGGATGCCGGGGCAGGTTGTTGGTTGTCTGCGGGTCCGCTGTGGCTGGTCGCGCAGTTCCCCGCGCCCCTTAGGGGGTGCCCTGGGCCGGAGTTGGCAGCTGTAACCCCTGCCGTAGGCCCTCGTTCTTGGTGCGACCCGTGCTTGTCCCCCATTCGGGTTAATGCCCCGGTTTCTTACTCGGCGCCCCTTAAATGGGGCGGGTGACCACGACCGACCGCCGTACGGCGTTGCGTGCGGGTGCCGGGCTTGTCGCCGGGGGCGCTCTCGCCGCCGGATGTGCCACGACCGGCTCCGCCGCACCTCCCGCCGCCCCCGCCAGCGGACCGGCCCCCGCCGCCAAGGCGACGCCGCTCACCGCACCCGCCCCCCGCGCCTTCCCCCACCAGCCCGCGCAGATCACCCATGGACCCCGCGACCGCCCCAATATCGCGCTCACCTTCCACGGCCAGGGCGACCCCGAGATCGCCACCGCTCTCCTCGCCGAGGCCGAGAAACACGGCGCCCACGTCACCGTCCTCGCCGTCGGGACCTGGCTCGACACCCACCCCGAGATGGCCCGCCGCATCCTCGACGGCGGCCACGACCTGGGCAACCACACCCAGCGGCACATCGCCGTCAACACCCTGTCCGAGGCCGACGCGCTGGCCGAGATCACCGGCTGCGCCGACCGCCTCAAGCGGCTCACCGGCTCCATCGGCACCTGGTTCAGGCCCTCGCGCGCCCCGGCCGCGTCCCCGCTCGTCCAGCGCCTGGCGCACCGCGCGGGTTACCCGCACGTGTTGTCGTACGACGTCGACTCCCTCGACTTCACCGCGCCCGGCGCCCCCGCCGTCACCCGCAAGGTGCTCGCCGAGGTCCGGGGCGGGTCGGTCGTCAGCATGCACTTCGGGTACGCCGACACGGTCGCCGCGCTCCCCGCCGTACTGGAAGAACTCCACCGCCGCGGACTGCGCGCGGTGACGACCACGGAGCTGCTGAGCTGATGCGACACATCCCCCTCACCCGCGCCCTCGTCGCCGGGATCGCCCTCGCCGCCCTCGCCGGCTGCGGCTCGCAGGACCACGCCGACGAGGCCCTCGGCACCAAGGCCGCGCTCCAGCCGCAGCAGCAGAAGAAGGCGCAGGTCGCGCGGGCGCTGCCCGGAATGCCGCCGGTGCTCGACCCGGCGGACGTGTACGCGGCCGACCGCCCCAACCAACTCTCCCCGGTCGTACGGGACTTCCCGTCCCGGGTCTACGTCCCCAACACCAACTCCAACACGGTCTCGGTGATCGACCCGAGGACGTACAAGGTCATCGAGACCATCCCGGTCGGCGTCCAGCCCCAACACGTCGTCCCCTCCTGGGACTTGAAGACGCTGTGGGTCAACAACGACCGGGGCAACACCCTCACCCCGATCGACCCCCGAACGGGCAAGGCCGGCAAGCCCGTTGACGTGCACGACCCGTACAACCTGTACTTCACGCCCAACGGCAAGTACGCGATCGTGATGGCCTCGCTGGACCGGCAGCTGGTGTTCCGCGACGCGCACACGATGAAGACGGTGAAGGCCGTCCACGTCGGCTGCTACGGCGTCAACCACGCCGACTTCTCCCCGGACGGGCGGTACTTCATCGTCTCCTGCGAGTTCAGCGGTGAGCTGCTCAAGGTCGACACCGAGAAGATGAAGGTCATCGGGCAGCAGAAGTTGCCGTTCCACGGTTCGATGCCGCAGGACGTCAAGATCTCGCCCGACGGCAAGAAGTTCTACATCGCCGACATGATGGCCAACGGCATGTGGGTCCTCGACGGCGACACCTTCGCCAAGCCGGACTTCCTGCCCACCGGCAAGGGCTGCCACGGCCTGTACATCAGCCGGGACTCGCGCGAGATGTACATTTCCAACCGTGGCGAAGGCACCATCTCCATCTTCGACTTCACCAAGAACAAGCTGACGAAGAAGTGGCACCTCCCGGGCGGCGGCAGCCCCGACATGGGCGGCGTCTCGGCCGACGGCAAGGTCCTGTGGCTCTCCGGCCGCTACAACTCCGAGGTCTACGCCATCGACACCCGCACCGGCACGCAGCTCGCCCGCATCAAGGTCGGCGGCGGACCGCACGGCCTCGCCGTGTACCCCCAGCCGGGCCGCTACTCGCTGGGCCACACGGGCATCTTCCGCTGAGGCCGGCCGAAGACCGATTGAAATGCGGTCAGTTGGACACGCCCCCATACGGGTGATGATCCGCGACTCGTCGCCGCAGAACCGGGATCGTGCCCCGCATGATCACGATTCACCTGCGGCGACGAGCCGTTGCCGCCGCCCTGTCCCTCGCGGCCGTCTTCGCCACCACCGCCGCCACCGTCCCCGCCCACACCCCGGCCCGCGCCGCCGCGCCCGCCTGTCCCGTCGTCGCCGACCCCGCGATGGCCGCCGTCGACCAGCGCGTGGACATCAGCCGCATCACCCCGGACCCGGTCTGGCGCACCAGCTGCGGCACTCTCTACCGCAGCGACAGCCGCGGCCCCGCGATCGTCTTCGACCAGGGCTTCGCCCCCAAGGACGTCGTCAACGGCCAGTACGACGTCGAGAAGTACGTCCTGGTCAACCAGCCCTCGCCGTACGTCTCGACGACGTACGACCACGACCTGTACAAGACCTGGTACAAGTCGGGCTACAACTACTACATCGACGCCCCGGGCGGTGTGGACGTCAACAAGACCATCGGCGACACCCACAAGTGGGCCGACCAGGTCGAGGTCGCCTTCCCCGGCGGGATCCAGCGGCAGTACATCATCGGCGTCTGCCCGGTCGACAAGAAGACCAAGGTCGAGATCATGAGCGACTGCGAGAGCAACCCGAACTACCGCCCGTGGCACTGACGTCCAGCGGGCTCTACCGCGCGCTGAGCAGCACCGCCTCCGAGCCCACCGGGCGGTAGCCCGCCGCCAGGAACGCCCGCATGCTGCGGGCGTTCCCAGGGGCGACCTGCGCCCACAGGGGTTCGGTGGTGAGGTGGCGGGCGGCGGCCACGAGGGCGCGGCCCAGGCCCCGGTGCCGTACGCCCTCGTCGATCTCGACGGATACCTCAAGGCGGCCGGCGACCCCGCGGCCCAGCACCACCACGCCGCCCTCCGTCGTCCACGCGCGCACGTCGTCGCGGCGGCCGCGGGCGTACACGATGCGCGGGTGGTCGCCGTCGGTGATCTCCGTGAGGGGGAGCGGGGGTTCGCCCGCCAGCGGGGTGCCCACGAGCATCGCGTCGATCGTCTCCGCCCTGCGGCCCGTCCGGTCGAGCAGGGCCATCAGGAAATACGGGTTCATCGGCGCCGCGAGGGCGTCGCACGGGACGGCTGCGAGGGTGTCGTGGACCCACTGCGGGTCCTCGTCGATGAAGACGACCGCGTGCGCGGTGAAGGCGAGGACTCCCGCGTCCCGGTCGGACATCTGGGGTACGACGGTCACGCGACCGTCCGGCGGCAGGACGACACCCTGCGCCACCGCATCGAGAATGTCCCGAAGAGTCTCCATCACCAAGCTCCTTGCGCCGCTTGAGTCTCCACCCACTGGAAGGCCCACACTCACAGACATGATCGACGACGGCACCGGACTCCTCACCATCGGGGAACTGGCCAGATCCACCGGACTGACCGTGCGCACCATCCGCTACTGGTCCGACGAGGGCGTCCTCACCCCCGTGACCCGCTCCGCAGGTGGCTACCGGCTCTACGACGCCGAGTCCGCCGCCCGCCTCGAACTGATCCGCACCCTGCGCGAGTTGGGCCTCGGCCTGGACGACGTGCGCAAGGTGCTGGCCGGTGAGACGACCGTCGCGGAGGTGGCGGCCGCGCATGTGGTGGCGTTGGACGCGCAGATCCGTTCGCTGCGGGTGACCCGGGCGGTGCTGTCGACCGTCGCGAGACGCGGTTCGACCGCGGAGGAGATGACGCTCATGAACAAGCTGGCACGGCTGTCGGCGGCCGAACGCAGGCGGATCATGGAGGAGTTCGTGGAGGAACTGTTCCACGACCTCGATGCTGTTGATCCGTGCATCAAGGAGCGGATGCGCTCCATCGCGGTGGACCTGCCGGACGACCCGACCCCCGAACAGGTCGACGCCTGGGTGGAGTTGGCGGAGATGGTGCAGGACCCGGAGTTCCGGGCGCAGATGCGCAAGGCCGTCGAGTTCAACGCCTCGGACCAGGAGCGTGCCGCCGTACGCGGCCGGTCCACCTGGTTTCCCATGCGGCTGGTGCAGCTGGGCGCGGAGGCCAGGGAGCGGGGGATCGACCCCGGATCGCCCGAGGCCGACGCGATCCTGCGGCAGGTGCTGGGCGACGGCGGCGACCCGGCCGTCGTACTCGAACGGATGGAGTCGGCGTCCAACGAACGGCTCGCGCGGTACCGGGAGTTGCTGGCCACGGTGAAGGGCGGCGGGCCCGCGGCGGCGCACCGGCCGGAGTTCGCGTGGGTGGTCGCCGCGCTGCGGGCGCGCGCGGCCGGTTAGTCTGGCCTCCGTCAACAGGCAGTAAAGCGTTACGAAGGGGCGGATCCGGTGGCGGACATCGAGGAAGCACGCAAGCATTTCCAGCGGATCGACACGGACGGTGACGGTGTCATCACCGCGGCCGAGTTCAAGACCGCCCTGGCCCAGGGAGGCGACTGGAACGTCACCGAGACGGTCGCCGAGGCCATCATCAAGAGCCGGGACCTCAACGGGGACAAGGTCCTGTCGTTCGACGAGTTCTGGGCCCACCTGAACAAGTGACCCGAGAGTGATCGTTGTCTGAGCGGAGGGGGCACCCGTCCTACGGTGGACGGGCGCCCCTTCCGTCATGTCCGGCGGTGAGTCATGGCCGACGGCTGCTGCTCCTGACCCGTACGCTCCAGCGGCCCTCGTGCCGCTCCGGGACCGGATGCTCCCGGCGCGGCCGCACTGCCCCTGGGAGAGCGTGGGCCAGCGGGCGTTGCGCAGTTCCGCCAGCCCCATCGTGTCGATGAGCCGCTCGGCGGTGGGACGCCAACGGGGGAGTGGGGCGACGGAGTTGGTCAGCCCGGTCAGGACCACCTCCCGGACCCGGAGGTGAGCGGGTGTCCGGGGTTCACGTGGCCGACGTAGGACCTCAACTCCCGTACGTCGACGCGGCCCAGCCGCCGCCCCAGTACCTCCACCGTGCCGCCGGTCGGGTGGACCTGAGCGCCGAGCAGGCTCAACAGGGTTGATTTTCCGGCTCCGTTGGCGCCGGGGAGGGCCCAGTGCTCGCCGGTGCGGACGGTGAGGGAGACCTCGGCGAGGATGGGGCGGCCGTCGCGTACGACGCGTACGTCCTCGGCGCGCAGTACGTCCGTCATCGCGGCACCCGGTTCACCGCGGACAGGACGGCCTGTGCCGAGGCTGCCGGGCCCTCCGCCGCACCCCACACCGTGACACCGTCCACCCGGCACTCGGCGTAGGCGGCCGTCCCGTCATCGGTCAGCTCCAGGACGTCCACTGTGCGGCCGGTCGTGGTGAGCCTCTTGATCAGACTGTCGGTGTCCAGGTCCGCCAACTCGGCCTGTTCGGGCGGGCCTTCGACCACGTAGGTCTCCCGGAACAGCTCGTACAACTCCTTCGGTGTTGCCTCCCGGCCGCTCGTGTCCGTCGCCTCCTGGACGACCCGGGAGAAGTCGGGGCGCATGCGCGGCGGCAGGTCGAGGCCGTGGTGGGTGCGCAGCAGGTACGCCATTCCGCCCTTGCCCGACTGGGAGTTGACGCGGATCACCGCCTCGTAGGAACGGCCCACGTCGGCCGGGTCGATCGGCAGGTAGGGGACGGACCAGGGGGCGCGGCTCTCGGGAACCCCCAACTCCGCCGCGCTGCGGGCGTGTTGTTCGAACCCCTTGCTGATCGCGTCCTGGTGGGTGCCCGAGAACGCCGTGTAGACGAGGTCGCCGGCGTACGGGTGACGGGGGTGCACCGGGAGCCGGTTGCAGTGCTCGACGGTCTCGCGGACGGTGTCGATGTCGCCGAAGTCGACCATGGGGTCCACGCCTTGGGCGTACAGGTTCAGGGCGAGGGTCACCAGGTCGACGTTGCCGGTGCGTTCGCCGTTGCCGAACAGGCAGCCCTCGACGCGCTGGGCACCTGCCAGGACGGCGAGTTCGGCGCAGGCGACACCCGTGCCGCGGTCGTTGTGCGGGTGGACGGAAAGGATCACCGAGTCGCGCCGGGAGAGGTTGCGGTGCATGTACTCGATCTGGTCGGCGTAGATGTTCGGCGTCGCGATCTCGACCGTGGCCGGGAGGTTGTGCGTGACCGGTCGGTCGGGGCTCGCGTCCCACAACTCCGTGAGCCCGTCGCACAGTTCGAGGACGAAGTCCGGCTCGGTGAGGTTGAAGGTCTCCGGCGAGAACTGGAAGCGGATGCCGGGCGCGTCCCCGGCCCGGCGCGCCATGTGCTCGGCCGCCGCGCGCACGGTCGCCCATACCTGGCTCCGGTCCCGGCCCAGCACGACCTCACGCCACACCGGCGAGGTCGCGATGTACAGGTGGACCACCGCGCGGGGCAGTCCCTCGATCGCGTCGAAGGTGCGGTCGATCAACTCCGGCCTGGCCGGGGTGAACACGACCGGCGTGACATCGTCCGGCACGGCGCCGGAGGTCACCAGGTGCCGTACGAAGTCGAAGTCGGTGCGGCTCGCGGAGGGGTAGCCGACCTCGATCTCCTTGAAACCGGTCGCCACCAGCAGGTCGAACAGCCGGCGCTTGCGCGGGGTGTCCATCGGCTCGGCGAGCGCCTGGTTGCCGTCGCGCAGGTCGACGGGGACCCAGAGGGGAGCACGGTCGATGTGAGCGGCGGGCCAACTGCGTCCCCCGGCAGGGACGTTGACGCGTTCGTGGAAGGGGCGGTAGCGGTCGTACGGCATCGGGCTCGGGCGCTGGGGGTTCCAGCGGAAGGGGGATGCGATGGTCATCGTCTGCTGACTGCTCTCGGCTCGGTCGGACGGTGACCGGCAGCACGGCGACCCGCGGCGGGGTGCCAGTCGCGTCAGGCCCCGCCGCGGCAGCCGAGAAGAAGGAGACCGCTGAGCGTCATGCCAGTAGGCTAGCCACACCTCAGGTCCTCAGACAAGTGAGAATTTCCTGAGACCGATGAGTTCCGATGAGCCTGATGACTTGTGAGTTGGTGAGTTGCCCGTGCCGCTGGGTCCCGTCCGTCCCAGTCCCCTCGTCGAGCAGGCCGCCGCCCGGCTGCGCGCACAGATCGCCGCCGGTGAGTGGCCGATCGGCACCAAGCTGCCCGGCGAGACCACGCTGGCAACGGAGTTGGGCGTGGGCCGTTCCACGGTCCGTGAGGCGTTGCGGGCGCTCGCCGGGGCGGGTCTGGTCCGGCCCCGACAGGGTGCCGGAGTCTTCGTCGTCGCCACCGAGCCCGCCGAGGACTGGCCGACCCGGCTGCGGCGGGCCGCGGTGACCGACGTCTACGAGGTGCGGATGGGCGTCGAGGTCCAGGCGGCACGGCTGGCGGCGAGCCGCCGTACGCCCGAGGACGTGAGCGCGATGGAGCGCGCGCTGGAGGCCCGCCGGGCCGCCTCCGGGGCGGACGACATCGCGTTCGTCGACGCCGACATCGCGTTCCACGCGGCCGTGGTCGCCGCCGCCCACAACCCCGTACTCGCCGATATCTTCGGCCAGTTCACGCCGGTGCTGCGGGAGGGGCTGGTGGAGCTGCTGGCGCTGACCGAGCTGCGCGCGCACGATCCGAACACCGGGGACGAGGCGCATGAGGCGCTGGTGCGGGCGGTCGTGGAGGGGGACGCGGGGACGGCGGCGGAGGTGCTGCGGGCGGAGCTGGAGGATCCGTTCGGGGAGTAGGTTCCGCGGGCGCGGCGTCACTCGTGCGGCGGCGGGTCCGGAATAGGTGACGGAGACCCGGGGTTGTGGCCCCCAGAAGCATGCGCGTGCATGGATCGTGCACGGAGTTCGGATCGGCGAAGGGTCTGTCATGAAGATCGGCATCATCGGCGCGGGCAACATCGGCGGCAACCTCACCCGGCGGCTCACCGCGCTCGGTCACGACGTCTCCGTAGCCAACTCACGCGGCCCGCAGACGCTCACCGCGCTGGCCGAGGAGACGGGCGCGACCCCCGTACCGGCCGAGGAGGCGGCGAACGGGGCCGAAGTCGTCGTGGTCACCGTCCCGTTGAAGGCGGTCGCGGACCTGCCCAAGGGCTTCCTCGACGGCGCGGCGGAGAACGTCGCGGTCATCGACACCAACAACTACTACCCCGGGCGGGACGGCCGGATCGCCGCGATCCTGGACGACGGCCTCACCGAGAGCCGCTGGGTCGCGCGGCAGATCGGCCACACCGTGATCAAGGCCTTCAACGGCACCTACGCCCAGGACATCCTGGACCGCCCCCGCCCGGCCGGCGCCCCCGACCGCCTCGCCCTCCCGGTCGCCGGCGACGACGAGGCGGCGAAGCGCGTGGTCCGGGCCCTGATCGACGACCTCGGCTTCGACACGGTCGACGCGGGCACCCTCGACGAGTCCTGGCGCCAGCAGCCGGGGACGCCGGTGTACGGGCTGCGCGAGGGCGTGGACGGGATCGTGAAGGGGCTGGCGGAGGCTTCGCGGGAGCGGACGGGGGACTTCAAGGGCTGAGGGGCCCGCCCGCGCGACGACTCACACGACCCTCAGGCGTCCTTCGCCCACGTCTGCAGCGCCGCCTTGGTCGTGAAGTCGGCGACATCCTTGTCGTGGGGGTCCGAGGTGTACTGGTGGAACTTCCAGTCCGCCTTGATGCGGGGCTTGCCGGCCGTGACGTAGTCGGCGATCCAGAGGCCGTCGCCCGCGTAGGACGTCTTGTCGATGGTGAGCCAGAAGTTGCGGTTCGTGTAGAGGATGACCCGGTTGTTCGGGCGGAGAGACTTCAGCTTGCGGATGAAGCTGTCCTTCTCCGCGTTCGAGGCGTGGGTGCCGTCGCCCGTGGTCTCCCAGTCGACCGCCAGCAAGTCCCCTGCCTTTTCGGGGGCCTTGCTGACGAAGTACTCCGCCTGGGCGGTGATGTTGCCCGGCCACAGGAAGTGGTAGAAGCCGACGACCAGTCCCGCGTCACGGCCCGTCTTCGTCTGGGCCGTGAGTCTGGGGTTGACGTACGAATGGCCCTCCGTCGCCTTGATGAAGACGAAGGAGGAGCCGTCCGTGTCGTACGCGGTGGACTGGAACGCGCTTACGTCGATGCCATGCAACATGGGGGACTTGTGCCCCGTCCCCGCTATCCGGAACCTCAGCTTCTGGTGGCCACCGACGACAGCACCGACGCCGATTTCGCCGACCAGTCAGAAGTGATCACGCTTGCGTGGTCCGCTGCCAATAGTGCCAATTTGGCGGCGACTTCGTCGTCCGTGGGGGCCGTCGAGGAGATCGCCGGGGCCACCGCGTACGCGTCCGTCATGATCAGGATGTAGTGGTTCGTGGAGTAGAACGACGTGTCGTAGCCGTTGTTGACGTACGTCGCCGCGTCACCGTCGAAGAAGACGAACCACGGGCGGATGGACGTGTCCGAGGTCCAACGGGTCGCCCTGGGATCGCCGTTGGCCGCGCCCAGCACCGCCGGGAAGGCCTGCGCCTGCGCGATCGTGCCGGCCGCGTACAGGTCGCGCAGATGGTCGCCGTACTCCTGGTCCGTCCAGTAGTGGTCGAACGGGTTGGCCTGCTCGACCGTGCCGGGGATCAGTTCGAAGATGAACTTGCCCTTGAGGTCGTCGCGTGAGGGCCACGCGTTCGCCTGGGCCGCCGCGTCGAGCGTGGAGTAGGAGGAGCCGAGCAGGTCGGACGGCTTGTAGACGCTGCTGCCGAGCTTCTGCGAGACCAGGGTGTCGAACGCGGTCGGGCCGAGACCGATGGTCTGGTTGAAGCCGACCTTCATCTCCACCTTGATGATGATGGGGGC
This sequence comes from Streptomyces sp. NBC_00986, assembly GCF_045162565.1. Lineage (NCBI taxonomy): Bacteria > Bacillati > Actinomycetota > Actinomycetes > Kitasatosporales > Streptomycetaceae > Streptomyces > Streptomyces sp. NBC_00986. The sequence continues at coordinate 4,124,949 of NZ_CP108733.1, read as the reverse complement.
GTGGTCCGGGTGCAGGGTGTTCCAGGCGGCCATGTTGTCCAGGCAGCTGCCGAGGTCCTGGTTGCGGTCCTTGCTGTACAGGTCGGCGGGGGTGCTCGCGTTCTCGCAGTTGTTGTCGTTGGAGAACAGGTCGCTGTGGCTGACCCGCCACCGCTTGCTCAAACTGTCGACGTAGACGTCGAGTTCGAGCAGCGAGGCCCCGGAGTTCAACGCCTGCGCCCAGTACGTGTACTTGTCCTTCTCGTACGCGTTGTGCGTGCCGATCGTCGTCGTCCCGGAGAACTTCGCCGCCGCCGCATGGGCGTTGCCCGCGGCCCCCGTCAGCAGCAGGGCGGCGGTGCCCAGCAGTGCCGCCAGCCGTCTTATCGCCTTCATGAGTCTCAAGTCCCCTTCGCCGTGGCCTAGTTGGAGCCTTGGTGGCGGCAGCAGCGTAGGGCGAAGCGGTTACTGCTCGGTAGAGGCTGGGGGAACATCAGCTTCCGCCGACTTGGTAAAGGTTGTACCTGCTCACGGATATTGTGTTCTCCTCACCGAGAATCATATTCTCGGATGATGACTGGTCCTGGTGTGGGGTTCGCTCTTCGATTCGACTTCCGTAACCCGGAGTCGGCCGGTACGGCCATGGCGGACCGTTACGCGGCCGCCCTTGACATGGCCGAGTGGGCCGACGGGCTCGGCTGCGCGCGGATCACCGTCTCCGAGCACCACGGTTCACCGGACGGCTATCTGCCCAGCCCGGTCCAGATGCTCGCGGCGATGGCCGCCCGCACGAAGCAGGTCCGGTTCCTCGTCGCCGCGTTGATCGCGCCCTTCCACGATCCGCTGCGCCTCGCCGAGGAGTTGGCGGTCCTCGACAACATCAGCCGGGGGCGCGTCGACCTGATCGTCGCGGGCGGGTATGTGCGCGAGGAGTTCGCCATGTTCGACGTGCCGATGAAGGAGCGGGCCAAGCGGGTCACCGAGGTGGTGACCACTCTCAAGTCGGCTTTCACGGGGGAGCGGTTCAGCTACCGGGGCCGTACGGTGCGCGTCACGCCGGCGCCGTTCCGGCCGGGCGGGCCCGCCGTCCTGCTCGGCGGCAGCAGCGAACCGGCGGCGCGCCGGGCCGCCCGGATCGCCGACGGGTTCGTCCCCTCCGTGCCCGAGGTGTGGGAGTACTACCGCGACGAGGTCGGGAAGTTGGGGCGCCCCGACCCCGGGCCCAGCCCGATCGGGCCGAACCGGGTGGTGGCCCTCGCCGAGGATCCCGACGAGGGGTGGGAGCGGATGGCGCCGTTCTTCCTGCACGAGACCAACGCCTACGGCGAGTGGCAGGCCCAGGACGATGTGGCCGCGCCCTTCCGTACGGCCGACGGGCCGGCGGAGTTGCGGCGCGGCAGCCAGTACCGGGTCCTGACGCCCGAGCGGTTCGTGACCGAACTCAAGGCCGCGGCAAGGCCGTTCACCCAGTTCCATCCGCTCTGCGGGGGCATGCCGATGGATCTGGCGTGGTCGAGCCTGCGGCTGTTCGAGCGGGAGGTGCTGCCCGCCTTCGGCTGACGGGTTGCGCGGCGCCTCTGGGAACTTCCTGGGAACCCGGCCGGCCGCGCGCCGCCCCGCGTCTGTGACCTGCACCCGTACCGCACCGACTCTCAGAAACCTCCCAGAACCTCTCCGGAACCCGGCAATCGCGTGCGCCACCTTGTGCGGACAACGTCCCCGAAACGCCCCGGAGGGTTCCCGCGATGACTGCCCCTGCCTCTACGACCGCAAGGTCCCGTCCTGTATCTGTACCCCTGCCCGACAGTCCGGGAGCCAGCGCCCTCGAAGGTGCGGCGGCCGCGCTGTGCGGGCTCGTCGCGATGGCCGCCGTGGCGTGGCTCGCGTTGTGGTTGCTGGGGGCGGATTCCGTCGGGTCGCTGGGCACGATGGCAATGGCCTTGGCCGCCATGGCAGTTGGTGGGTCGGTGAGTGCCGGGTCCGTCAACTCCGGTGGGAGCGCGGGTGGTTCGGGGTCGGCGGGGTCGATGCTGTCCGGGCTCCTCGGTGGTGGCGGGGGCGGGATGAGCCCGTCGATGAGCGGCGCCGTCGACGTCGCGCCGCTCGGGGTGACGCTCGTCGGGTCCGTGGTGCTGTGGCTGGTGTTCTCGCGGAGGTTGCGGCAACGGCCGGTCACCGCACGCGAGTTGGGTGCCCGGGCCGCCGGTGCCGGGGCGGCTGCGCTGACCGCGTTCGTGCTCGTCGCCACCCTCGCGCACGGGACGTTCAGCCTGCCCGCGTCGGCGATGAGCCGCGGGCTCGGCGGCGGGGCGCAGGGCGCCGGGGCGAGCGGCGCCGGCAGTGGCGCGATGGGCGCGCTCGGCGGGATGTTCGGCGGGAGCGGCAGCAGTGGCGGCAGCGCTTCGGCGCAGGACACGACCATGTCGTACGAGGTCCACGTCGGCGCGACCGCGTTCGGCGCGCTGGTGTGGGTGGCCGTGGTGCTCGCGCTCGGGTGCCTGGTCAGTCGGCGGGTGCGGGTGCCGTTGGGCGGGGCGGTGGACCGGGTGCGGCCCGGGTGGGCGCCGGGTCTCTCCGCCGTCGTACGCACACTCCTGGTCCTGGTCGTCGTACCGATGGCGTTGGTGACGTTCGTCGGGGTCGTGGCCGGTGGGCGGGTCGGGACCGTGGCCGGTTGGGTGCTGCTGCTCGCGCCGAACGCGCTGGCCGTGCTGCTGACGCTGGGCGTGGGCGCGCCCTGGACCGCCGCGACGCACCCCGTGCAGAGCCAGGGCGGCAACCCGCTCGCCTCGCTCATGGGTGCCCTGGGCGGCGGACAGCAGACCAGTACCGCGCAGCCGGACCGTACCGAGCACCTCAGGAGTCTGGCGGCCGGTGGCCGGCCGCTGTGGCTCGGGGCGCTCGTGGTGACCGCCGTCATCCTGTTGGTCTGTGCGCGTGCGGCCGCACGGAACACGGCTCCGGCGGACGCGCGCCCGCTGCATCGCTACGACGGTCCGCTGGCCCGGCATCTCGGGACGGCCGAGCGGTTCGGGGTGGTCACGGCGGTCGTGCTGGGTTCGGCGGCGTGGCCGGCCGGGGCGTCCGGGCACATCGGGGTCAGCATGTTCGGGAGTGAAATGGGCGGCACGCGGGCCGAGTTGAGCGGCAGCGTGCTGTGGACGGTGGTGTTCGGGCTGCTGGCCGGAGGGGTGGCCGGTTTCCTCGGGAGCCTGCTGCGCACAGCGGACCTTTACGGAGGAATGACATCCTCCCGCCGTATCCTCGCGCGCAAGTCCCCGTCGGCCGCGTCCTCGCACGCCCCGGCGCCGGGAACCGATCCCGGCACCCTGGAGGCACCCCTTGGCAACCGTTGAGCGGGCCGGACCACACCTGTCCCGGCCCACCACCACGGACGTGAACCTGCTGGTCGTGGACGACGAGCCGACCGTACGGGAGCTGCTGTGCGCGGCGCTGCGGCACGCGGGTTTCACGGTCGCCGCGGCCGCCACCGGGCAGGAGGCGCTGGACGGGGCGCGTGACGTGTCACCGGATCTGGTGCTGCTGGACGTGATGCTGCCCGACATGGACGGCTTCGAGGTGATCCGGCGGCTGCGGGAGCAGCGGGGTGCGGACTCGCGCGCGGGGCACATTCCGGTCGTGTTCCTCACCGCCCGCGACGCCACGCAGGACAAGATCGAGGGGCTGGTCCTGGGCGGCGACGACTACGTCACCAAGCCCTTCGACCTCCAGGAGCTGATCGCCCGGATCGGCGCGGTGCTGCGCCGTACGAGCGGCGACCCCTCGGCGCTGCTGCGGGTCGCCGATCTCGAACTCGACCCGGAGGGCGTCCAGACGACCCGCGCGGGCGAGCCGATACGGCTCTCGCCGACCGAGTTCCGGTTGCTGCACTACCTGATGACCAACGCCGGGCGCACGGTCGGCAAGGCGCAGATCCTCGGGCGGGTGTGGGAGTACGACTTCGGCGGCGACACCGGGATCGTCGACACGTACATCAGCTATCTGCGCCGGAAGCTGGACAACGGCGGACCGAAGCTGATCCACACGGTGCACGGGGTCGGGTACGTCCTGCGCGGGCCGAGGGTATGAGCACCCGCAACTGGCTCCGGCCGCGGGTGATTTGGACGCGGGCCTCGCTGCGGAGCCGGGTGCTGCTGATCGCCGTGGTGCTGCTGACGGCCGGGTTCACCGCGTTCAGCCTCGTCACCGGGAACGCCCTGCGCGCCTACATGGCGGACCGCGTCGACGCCCAACTCCGGGCCTCCGCCCAGGTGTTCGCCGCACTCCCGCCGACCGTGGCGAGGACCGGGGCCGACGGGAAGATGCCGCCGGGACTCACCGACTTCAGTACGGAGGTGCTGGGCAACCCGGTCATCACGTACGTGGACAAGGACGGCGTCGTCGAGAGCAGTATCGACTCGCTCGCCGGGCCGAAACGCACCGACGACGCGTCGGGGCCCGACCTGCCCACCCTGGACGTGTCCGCGGTCGCCGGCCGCGCGGGCAGGGCGTTCACCGTGGCCGGTACCTCGGGGGACACCCGGTGGCGGTCGATCGCCGTGCCCCGGGTACCCCGTGTCACCTTGCCGGGCGGTGGTGCCGTGGGCGACGACGCGGGCGGCAGCGTGATCGTGTCGGCGTCGATGAGCCAGGTGGACGGCACGGTGGACCGGATGTGGCACATCTACGAGACCACCGGGCTCGGGCTGCTCGTGGTGCTGGGTCTTGCCGGGTGGTTCGCGGTGCGGTCCGGGCTGCGCCCGCTGACCCGGATCGAGCAGACGGCGGCCGAGATCGCGGCCGGTGACCTGTCCCGCCGCGTGCCCGAACTGGCGGGCCCGCACACGGAGATGGGCCGGCTCGCCACCGCCCTGAACGGCATGCTCGCCCGGGTGGAGACCGCGTTCGCCGCCCGCGCGGAGTCCGAGGCACGGATGACCCGCTTCGTCGCCGACGCCAGCCACGAACTGCGCACCCCGCTGGCCGGGATCAAGGGCCTCACGGATCTGCACCGCATGGGCGCGGTCTCCGACCGGGAGGACATCGACGCCACGATGGCCCGTATCGCGCGGGAGTCGGACCGGCTCGCCCGGCTGGTGGAGGACATGCTCCTGCTGGCCCGCTTCGACGAGCACAGCCTGGGAACCACCGGCGATTCCGGTCCGGCCCTCGAACTGGCCCCCATGGACCTGCGCACCCTCGCCGCCGACGCCCTGCACGACGTACGGGCCCTGGACGCGACCCGCCCGGTCGACCTCACCGGCCCGGGCGGCACCGGCACCCCCGCCTCGGCTCCCGCCCTGGCCGACGAGGCCCGCCTGCGCCAGGTCGTGACCAACCTCGTCGGCAACGCGGTCGCCCACACCCCGCCCGGCACCGCGATCCGCATCGGGGTGGGCACGGTCGGCGAGGACGCGGTGCTGGAGGTGGCGGACGAGGGGCCGGGGCTCACCCCGGCCCAGACCGCCCACATCTTCGAGCGCTTCTACCGCGCCGACACGTCCCGTACGCGCGCCACCGGCGGTGCCGGGCTGGGGCTGGCCATCGTCGACTCCCTGGTCAGCGCGCACGCGGGGCGGGTCGAGATCGACTCGACGCCCGGGCCGGGGGCCACCTTCAGGGTCCGGCTCCCGCTTCATTCCGAACTACGGGCGCCGGCTGGTCTGTTGAGGTGACTCCGGGGTGCTGCGTGCCGCGTGCCGCGTGCTCGGTGAGGACCTCGGTGAGCTGGCGGGTGGTCTGTCGGGCGACGCGGGGTTCGGTGGCCGCGTAACTCGTGTAGGCGTTCAGCGCGGTGGTCAGGCCCCAGCCCATGCCGCGCGTCCAGGTGGCGTCGTCCAGGGCGAGCGCGGTGCGGAAGAGCGGGCGGGTCGTGGCCGACAGCAAGGTGTACGCGACGACCAGATCGCAGGCGGGGTCGCCCATGCTCAGGCCGCCGAAGTCGATGACGGCGGAGATACGGCCGTCGACGGTGAGCAGGTTGCCCGTGTGGAAGTCCCCGTGACACCAGACGGGTTCGCGGTCCCAGGCGGGGGCGTCGAGCGCGTTGTCCCAGACCTCGGTCAGGGCGGCGGTGTCGAAGACTCCGTCCACGGCCTTGATCGCCGCCCGGGTCGACTGGTCGCGGGTGGCCAGCGAGGGGCGGATCAGCTCGGGGTGGGGGCCGGGGATCAGGGTGTCGGCGGCGGGGATGCGCTGCAACGCGCTTAGGAATTCGGCGAGTTGACCGGCGGCCAGGGCGGGGTCGGTGAGGCCGTCCACGCTCGCCGTCGTCCCGTCGAGCCAGCGGGTGACGGACCAGTGCCACGCGTAGCCGCAGCCGGGTGTGCCGAGGGCGAGCGGTTCCGGTACGGCCAGGGGCAGTTGGGGTGCGAGGTGGGGGAGCCAGGTGTGTTCCTTGGCGGCCTCGCCGTCCGCCCAGTCGCTCCGGGGCAGTCGTACGGACATGGTGTCGCCGAGGCGGTGGATGACGTGGTCCGAACCGGCGGGTTCGAGGTGTTTCAGGGGCAGTTGGGCCCACTGCGGGAACTGCGCGGCGAGCAGTGCGCGGACGAGTGCGGGATCGCTGGCGGGGGCGATGGTCATCTCTCCCTTTCGTGTCCTCCTGGGCGAGGACGACGCCGACCGGCCCACCGGGCGGGTAATGGGGCCACGCTACCGGGCGAACCGATCAACCACGCGTGGAATAGCCGGCGTTCGAGTCGCCCTCGGCCAGCGGGACACGCAGGTGGGCGGGGTTGCCGCAGCCTGGCCGATGCCCTCGGCGCGTTCAGGACGGCGATCTGCTCCGACGGGGCGCTCCGCTACGACATGGGCACCCGAACTGTCGTAGGAGAACGCCCCGTCGACCCGCGCACGCTCGCCGGGACGGTTCGTCGGCTCCGGGCGGCGATCCCGGGCGTCGGTCTCGCCATGGAGTACGCCACCGGCGTCCCAGTGAGGCCGGCCTGTGGGACCGTCCGAACTGGTCGGCAGGCACACGCACTTGAACGTCCACCACTCCAACGGCGAGCGACTCGTCGAGACCGTCGCCGCGGGCGTGGGCAAAGCCATGCCCTACGGCAGTTCGCGGGCGACCGTGGCATCACCGCCGCGGAGACGACGGACTTCGACGGCATGCCCAGCGACCTCTCGAGTGTTCTGGACGAGGTCGCCCACGTCACGCTGTCCCTTGGCGCGGACGGGGTGGCGCGGGTGATCGGGCGTCGTTTTCCGGGTGGGCGGCGGGTGAGGTCGGGGTAGGGGGAGTCTCGGTCAACGGGGCGTCTGCGCCGAGGAGTTGGGGGAGTGGAGTCGGGGCCGGTGTCGGCAGGATGTGGTCCTCCCACCAGGACAGGCCCAGGACGGTGGCGAGCAGGACGAAGGGGGTCGAGGCCGGAACGATCAGCGCGTACATGTGTCCGCCTGTCGTGAAACGCGAGCGAGGCGGCGGGCGGCGGAAAGGCGCCCGCACGGAGCGCGTCGATGCCGCGAGGCGATCCGGCACCGATGCGCGAGATGCGCCCCCGAGGAGCGCGGGAGAGCGAGCGAGGGTCGACGCTGCCGGGGGCTGGGGCCGTAGGACACACGCTAGCCCTCCCCGCACCTCCCGAACAGGTGTCCGGTGGCCATCCGTTTCCTGCCGTCGTCCCCGATCACTGTGCGCGTCCCGCGCCGAGGACTACGCTGGTCGAACGGGCACTGGCCCCGGTCTCGGCCGCGGCCCCGCCCCGGCACTGTCGCTCTGGACCCCGCTGTTGGACGAGTCGTCCGAAGGAGAAGGCCATGATTCACGCAGCCGATGTCCGGGAGTGGCGGGAGCGTGATGTCGTGGATGCGGAGTCGCACAAGATCGGTGTGCTCGAGGCCGTGTACGTGGACACCGCCACCGATGAGCCGGCCATGGCCACGGTCCGGGTCGGACTGCCCACGCGGCACCGGCTGATCTTCGTGCCGCTGGACGACGCGATCGTCGGCCCGGACTACGTCAAGGTCGGCTACGCCAAGGCGCTGGTGAAGGAGGCCCCTTCGATCGGCACCGACGACGTGCTGCCCGCCGAGCAGGAGGAACCGATCTTCAAGCACTACGGCCTGCCGTACCAGCCGGGTGCCGGCGGCGAGCGCCGACTGGCCCGCCGTTGACGGCACCGGACGCCGAGAGGTTTCAACTCGGCGTTCCGGGCCACCCGTTGAACATGTCCAGACGCTACGGCGGAAGCCCCGCGGGGACGGTCATCTCCGTCATCGCGGACATCGCGGCACTGATCCTGATCCTGTGGATCGCTCTCTATCTGTTCGACGCCAACACCGCGAACAACTCGGTCGACTGGGTCCACAACGCGGCCAACTGGCTGTCGGGCTGGTCGCACAACCTGTTCACCATCCACTCGGCGGACTGGCGCACTGTCGTCAACTACGGCCTGCCCGCCCTCGTCTACCTCTTCATCGGCCACGCGGTGGCCACCGGTGTCAACCGGAGCTAGACCACCACTGGGCCCTCAACTGCCCTGCCGTCAGGCCGCCTTACCTCATGACCTTCAGGCGCTTGCGCCTCGGGGCTGTGCGGGTAGGCGGCCGACCGGTGCTGGAAGGAGAGGATCTTCGGGTTCTGGACGACACCGTCCCGGATCTCGATGGCCTTCCGCACGGTGACGTCGCCGTCCCACGCGGCGGGCCCGCTCATGACCGTACGCAGATACGGCAGGAGTGCCTCGCTGATCTCCCACGTCGCGGAGTTCCACAGGTGGGAAGGACTGTGGTCCACCGCGTAGTAGTGGCAGCCCGGACCGACCGTGGACATCGGGTCGCCGAATCCGCTCGGCCGGGCCCAGGCGAAGCCCATGCCCTCGTCGCAGGCCACGTCGATGAAGAAGGTCCCCGGCTGGAACAGCGCGAGTTCCTCGTTGTTGACGAACATGAGCGGCGCGTCGGTGTCCTGCAGAACGCAGTTGACGACGATGTCGAACCCCGCCAGATACTGCGCGAGCGGCACGGGTCCGAGCCCGGTGACCGCCTGGAGGCGTGTCGGGTCGTCCTCCTGCTCCTCGAAGTGCCCCATCACGACCGACGGCATCGGCGAGGCCACGGCCGCCGCCGCGCGCTGCGTGAGCACCGTGACGTCGGAGACACCCATGGCACCCAGGCCCGTGACCGCGCCGCGTGCCGTGGCGCCGAAGCTTATGACCACCGCGCGCAGCCGACGGCCGTAGCTGCCGGTCAGCCCGCCGAGCTGCAGGGCGTGCAGCACCGAGCAGTAACCGGCCAGCTCGTTGTTCTTGTGGAACACATGGACGCTGAAGGCGCCCGTGGAGGTCCAGTGGTTCATGGCCTCCCAGGCGATCAGGGTCAGCCGTCGGTCGATACCGATCTGCGTCGTCTTCTCGTCCTGCACACAGTGCGGCCAGCCCCACAGCACCTGGCCCTCGCGCAGCTCGGCGAGGTCGTCGTGCATGGGCTTGGGCAGCAGCATGATGTCGCACTCCGCGACCAGCTGCTCACGCGATCGGAGGCCGCCGACGAGGGGCCGCAGCGCGTGGTCGGCGATGCCGAACCGTTCGCCGTAGCCCTGTTCGAGGAAGATTCTCTCCCGGATGTCCGGGGCGATCCGCTCGAGGTGGCGGGGGTGCAGCGGCAGACGGAACTCGTTCTCCTTGCGGGAGGAGTGCAGTACTCCGAGACTCATCAGGCTCATGTGGGGCGGCTCATTTCCGGCCGGAACACGAAGCGCTCCGGCGTTGCCGTTCCCCGAGGGCGACGCCGAAACGGCTGACGGCGTGCGAGGTGCGCTCGGTAATGCCACGTTACTCCAGTCCGGAAAGGGCTGGATTCCGCCGACGGGGGCGCTGCGGCGCACCGGGCGGTGCCTGCCGGAGCGCGCACGCCGACGGTCGCCTGCCGTGGACCGTGCTCGTCCCGGCGCTCGTCGTCTCCGGTCTCGGCATGGGCGCCTTCGACCCGGCCCGCGCCGCCCTGGCCATCGGGGTCACCGAACCGGCCGAGTCCGGTGTCGCGTCCGGCGTCAACGAGACCTTCCAACAGGTCGGCATCGCCGGCATCGGCGCCTGCCGATTCACCGTCCCGGTGGCCGATTCCCCGCGCCATCGGGACGGTTCGGCGCTGTCCGGCAATCCCTCGATCAGGTGACGGCTCCCGGTACGGCCGATCGAACACCGGATCGTGACCACACCTCCCAGCGGCCCCTAGGGCGGCACCCGCATCCTCGAACTTTCGTCCGACGGTTCGCCCGTCCGCACCCGTGACGGCATCTTGATCAGGCACGTTCTTCTGGCACCGAGTCACCGCACCGACCGCAGGAGGTTGCCATGAATCCCGTGCCCGTCCCCACCCTCGTCCCGCTCGCGTTCGAACATCGCACCCCCTCGGCCTCCGTCCCGGTCCCGCCCGCGATGCACGAGGTTGACGCCACGGCCGCCGCCGACGCGGATACGTCACGACGCGCACCGAGGTGGGGGGCATGACCGGAGCGACCACACTGCCGGACCCCGTCCGGGCCTGGGCCGAATCCGTCATCGGCCCCTTCACCTGCCTCCCCGACACCTCCGCCGCCCACGCCTCGCGCGTGTGGGAGGTGACGACACGACCGGAGAGCGGCAGCGGTCGACGCTTCTGCGTGAAACTCGCCGCCTCCCCGCTCGCCTTCACCCGCGAGACCTTCGCCCACCGGCACGCCGTGTCCTACCTCGGCCCCGGCCGCGCACCCCGCCTCACCGCGACCTCGGCCCAGCACCTCGCCCTGCTCATGACCGCCCTCCCCGGCACCCCACTGAGCGACCTCAGGGCGACCGGCGCCGCGCTGGAGACCGTGCACCGCAAGGCCGGTGCCCTCGTCGCCCAACTGCACCAGGCCGGAAAACCGACCCCCGCGGCCCGCGAGGAAGCGGCACAGGCGCTGCGCCGCACCGCCGACAGCGCCGAGCGGAGCGTCCACGCGGCGGGGGACCAAATGCCGCCCGCGGAGCGGGAGTTCGTGCTGGCCCGCGTCGCCGAACTGCGCACCGTAGGGCGGGTCCCGCTCGGCTACATCCACGGCCACGTCGACGAGCACACTCTGCGGTGGTCCGGCACCCGGGAACCCCTCGCGCTGATCGCCTTCGAGCGGGCCCGGTTCGCCCCCGTCGTCCAGGACTTTGTCCCCCTGGCCTGCGGACCCTGGGCCCGACAACCCCGCCTGAGAACCGCGTTCTTCACCGGCTACGGCCGCCGCCTCCTCCCGGAGGAGAAGCGCGCTTTGCTCTGCCTGACCGCCCTGCACGCGGTCGGTCGTACGGCTGGTACCGGGGCCGTCGGGGGAGGCTGCCGTATGACACAGCTCGAACACCACCTGCCCGAACGGCAGTTGACGCCCCGCCGCGCCGAGAGTACGGCCCGATGAGCGCCGGGACGAGCGGCCGGGCACCGCTGCCCGGGACCGCCTCGCGCGTGCCGCCACCCCAGCCCGCCGAGATCCGCTACGAGGGCCGGCATGCCCAGAACCCGTTGGCCGAGGCCGAGTTCGGGAAACTCTGCGCGCGACTGCCCTCCGTACTCGCGCAGACCGCGCGGATGGCGTGGGCCATCGACCGGTCCGCCGTACTGCTGCTGGCCGGCTGCCAACTGGCCGTCGGCGCAAGTGCCGTGGTGCTGCTGCTGTCCACCGCGCGGGCGATGCGCTCGGTGCTGGCCGCCGGGCCCGTGAGCGACCGGCTGCATCAGGCATTGCCCGCGCTGCTGGTCATCGCCGGTGCGGCGGCGGTCGGCCGGGTCGCGAGCGCGTTGTCCTCGTACGCGGACGGGCGGATCACCCCGCGGCTGACCACGGCGGCGGACAGTTCCCTCGTCGAGGCGGTGTGCCGGGTGGAGGCCGCCGCGCGCGCCGAGGACGGGTTCGCGGACCGGCAGGAGGCCGCCGAGATGGGGGTGATCCGCGGCCATGTGATGGTGCAGGACGCGACGCGCTTCACCGCCGCCGTGGTCCGGATGGTCAGCGCGAGCGGGGTGCTGTCCGTGCTGCACCCGCTGATGCTGCCCCTGCTGCTGCTCGCGGTCGTGCCCGCCGGCGTGGGCGCGATCCTGCACGCGAAGGTCCAGTACGAGACGCACTACGCCAACATCGGCGACCGCAACGTCCGCCAGAACATGCGGGGTTGGGTGACCAGCCCGAAGTTCTCCGACGAGATCCGCGCCAACGGGATGGTCCCCTACCTCGGGTTCTGGCACCGGACGATCTCCGAACGCATCGACCGCCGGGTCCTGGACGTGGCGCCGCGCATGCTGCGGATCGTGCTGGCCAGTTCGGCGATCGGCGGTGTCTTCCTCATCGCGACCTGGGCCGCGCTCGCCTGGCTGGCCGCCACCGGACGCGTCGAACCCGCCATTGCCGCCACGGCGGTCGTCGCCGTCCAGACCACCCTCGCCGCGCTCGGCCAACTCGTCGTCTACGGCGCCGCGATGTTCCACACCGCCCTGTACCTCGCCGACCTGGAGGGCTTCCTCGCCTTCGCCGACCAACGTGCCCAGAAACGCGGTGAGTCGGGGCCGGGTGGGCCGGTCGAGGAGATCCGGCTCGATGAGGCCGTCTACTGCTACCCGGGCAAGGAGATCCCCGCGGTGGCCGGGGTCTCGCTGACCGTGCGGCGCGGGGAGATCCTCGCCGTGGTCGGCGAGAACGGTTCCGGGAAGTCCACGCTGACCCGGCTCCTCGCGGGCATCTTCCTCGCCGACAAGGGCACGGTCAGCTGGAACGGGCACGACCTCGCGGGTCTCGCGCCCGACGAGTTGTGGGAGTTGTCGGGACTGGTGCCGCAGAATTTCGCCCAGTGGCCCCTCAACGTCCGCGACAACGTCACCCTCGGCCAGCCCCGCACCGGGGACGACCTGTTGGTGTGGGAGGCGCTGGACGCCGTAGGACTGCGGGAGTCGGTGGAGGAACTCCCTTACGGGCTCGACACGTTGCTCGCCCGCGAGCTGTGGGGCGGTACCGAACTGTCCGGCGGGCAGTGGCAGCGGCTGGCGTGTGCGCGGGCCCTGTACCGGCAGCCCGACCTGCTGATCCTGGACGAGCCGACCAGCCAGATGGACGCCCGTGGAGAACACGCCATCCTCGAACAGATCAAGGCGATCGCCGCCCGCCGCATGACCATCGTGGTCACCCACCAGCTGGTCAACACGAAGATCGCCGACCGGATCGTCGTCATGGCACACGGTCGTATCGCCGAACAGGGTACGTACGACGAACTCGCCCATGGCGGTGGCCTGTTCGCGGAACTCCTCGCCCTGTCGAACGACCGCTGACCGATCACCACCTCGCAGGGAGAACCCCGTGACCGACGCATGGGACGCGCACTACGCCGACGGCAACACCTTCAGCCCGCTCCGTGACTCCGAACGCGCGCTCCTCGCCGAGCACGCTCCCGTACCCGACGGAGGCGGGCATGCCCTGGACGTGGGGTGCGGGCTGGGTGAACTCGCCCGCCATCTGGCCGAGTCGGGTTATCAGGTCGACGCTGTTGACTTCGCGCCCGCCGCCCTCGTCCGTGCCCGCGCCGAAGCCCAGCCCTCCGCCGCCAACTCGGCGGTGAACTACCACCTGTTGGACATCGAGCACGACAGCCTCGACGCCCTGCCGCATCCCGCCTACGACCTGATCACCTTCCGCCTCAGCTGGGCCTTCGTCCACGACCGCACCCGGGTGATGAACCGGCTGCGCGAGCGGCTGCGACCCGGAGGCGTCGTCTGCGTCATCACGCCCGTTGCCGAGAAGGCAGCGTACGGCAGGCGCTCCATCGCGCTCGACGACGAGGAGATCCTTGCGCTGTGCGGGAGTTGGTCGGTGGCCGAGCGGTACGACGCCGACGGGCTCGCGTTCGTCGTCCTGCGCGAACCCGCCCCCGCGCCCGCCACATACGCGGGCAAGAAGCGACCCTCGCCGCATGCCCTCACCGGTGCCGGTGTCGTCGTGACCGACTCGGCGGGGCGGATCCTGCTGGGCTGGTCGGTGCGCGGGGCCTGGGAGTTGCCGGGGGGCAAGAACGACCCCGGCGAGGGCTTTCTGGAGGCGGGCGTAAGGGAGTTGGAGGAGGAGACCAGTCTGAGGGCGGACCCGAACCCGGGCGGCGCGCGGCTGTTGGCCCTGCTGATGGACTCCACGCACGGCATGCCCCGGCTGACGGGTGCCGTCCGCGTCACCCGCTGGACCGGTCAACCGACCGTCACCGAACCGCAGTTGATCCACCGCTGGGAGTGGCACGAGGTCGCCGATCTGCCCACGCTTGCCCAACCGTTGTTCACGCCGAGCGCGCATGTCGTCGACACGGTCTGGCCCGGGTTGCTGCCTGACCTGCCGCCGGTCCACCGGTACCCGATCGCTCCGGACGCGGCTCAGGCGTAAGGCGCTGTTCCGCTTTGCCCATGTCTGTTCTACGCTCCATGGAGGGAAGACGGGACCGCGCCCCTGTGCGGTGGCGGTGCGTCTCCCCGCCCAGGCTCCCAGCCCCCGAGCCGGATTCGAGACCGGCCGGAGCCGCATCGCCGGAGTGCGCGGCTCCCGCTCCGTTCTCCCGGCAGTTCCGGACGGGGTGCTTCCATCAGACCCGCCGCCGTGGAGGACACGCGCGAGGAACGGTGGTGGGGGCCTCTCGTCCTCGTGGCCACGGCCGCCGTCGCCCCACAGCGGCGGCGGCCGTCCGGACCGTGGAGCAGCAGGTCAGGGCCGCCGGCCGCACCCGTCTCACGCCCCCAGTCCCGGCAGCGGCTCGGAGTCGTCCACGAAGGCGCGGGCCACGTCCGACAGACGCCGGTTGTGGGCGCGGGCGTAGCCGCGCAGGGTGGTGAAGGCGCGCTCCATGTCGATGCCGCGGCGTTCGGCGAGTTTGCCCTTGGCCTGTTCGATCAGGACGCGGCTGTTCAGGGCGGTCTGGAGTTGCTCGTTGAGGATCGTGCTGAGGCGGCTGGAGCGTTGTTGCAGCAGGCTGATGGTCGCCACGTCGGCCAGGGCCTGGGCGATCAGCGTGGCCGCCGGGTCGAACGGGCCGGGGGCGGCCCGGAAGAGGTTGAGGGCGCCGACGACCTCGTCCCGCAGCCGCATCGGCAGCGCCTGCACGGCGGTGAAGCCGCTGCGGTGGGCCGTCGTGACGAAGCGCGGCCAGCGCTCGGCCTCCCGGGTCAGATCGGGGACGATCACGGGTGCGCCGGAGCGGAAGCACTCCAGGCAGGGGCCCTCGTCGTTCTGGAGCTGGAACAGTTCCAGAAGGCGCACTTGTTCGTCGGAGGCCGCCATCACGCGCAGTTCGCCGTCGCGGTCCGCGAGCAGCACGCCCGCCGCGTCGGCTCCGAGCATGCCCACGCAGCGGTCGGTGAGCAGGCGCAGGAAGTCGATCAGATCGAAGTCGGCAACCAGGTTGTCCGCCAGTTCGACGAAGGTCTTGGCCAGGAGCTGCTGATTCATCGTGTCACCTTCGTTGGGGACTGGGTCCCGCCGGGAGGGGGCGGGAGGTGCGGCACGTCCGCCGGCCGGCGGCGATACGCGGGGCGACGAGCCGGTCGGTGCGTCAGGTGTCCTCGTCGGACCGGTCGTCCTGGTCCGGCTCCGCGTGCGGGGAGAAGCGAAGCCGGTGGGCCACGATGTCGGCGGCCACGTCGGCGAGCCGGCGCCCCCGCATATAGGCGTGGGCGCGCAGCCGTACGAAGGCCTCGTCGATGCCGATGCCGAGCTGGACGGTGAGGATGCCGGTGGCCTGGTCGATCTCCGCGCGGTATCCGTCCAGGTCCCCGAAGTCCCGGTCCGCCGGGGCCTGTTGGCCGGACGGCCCGCCCCTTTCGTCGATCCGGGCGTCGAGCAGGAGCAGTGTCGCGAGATCGGCGAACGCGAGGGCGTCGGCGAGCTGTTCGGCGTCCAGTACGGTCGGCACGTCGGCGTACAGGTCCAGAACTCCCGGGCTGATCGCGCCCACTTGGAGGGGGAGCGCGAACACCGCGCGTGCCCCGACCTCCAGGGCCGCGTCCGCGAACACGGCCCAACGGTCCTGGAGTTGGCCGGTGAGGAGGTCCGGCGTCAGGACGGCCGAACCGTCCAGGAACGCGTCCACGCACGGGCCCTCGCCCAACGTCAGCTGCAGTTCCTCCAGTTGCTCGCTGATGTCGTCGGTGCTGCACAGCGGATGGCTCGTCGCGGTGCGGGACATCGCGGACAGCCCCGCCCCGCCGACGGGTAACGCGGCCACGGCCGCGGTGCACACGTCCACCACACCGGCCCGCCCGCCGCGCCGCGCCGCCTGTTCGGCGACCAGCACCTGGATCCGGGCCGACCGGCTGCCGGCCCTCATTCGAGCCACCGCGTCCCGAGGTCGTTCCGGACCCGCCCCGGCCGGGCGGTCACCGTGCGTCGCCCGAGAGGAGCGAGGTGAGCGGACCCCTTCGACGCGGGGAGGTGTGGGTGGGCGGATCGGGGACACCCGCCACGGGCGATGACAGGCACCCCAACGGGCCATCGGGAAGCAGGAATCGGGAGCCGGTGACTTCGAGGATCAGGCCGAGTGTCGGTGGCGGGTGGTGCAGGCGCAGGGTGCCGCCGGCTTCGGCGGCCTGCTGCGCCGCGACGAGGAAGACGTTGAGTCCGCTGCAGTCGCAGAAGGTGACGGGGGTGAGGTCGATGTCGAGGGTACGGATGCCGTCGTGCAGGCACTGGGCCAGTGCCGTGCGCACCAGCGGGGCCGATTCCTGGTCGATCTCGCCGACCAGCGTGATCAGTGCCCGTTTCCTTCGGTCATGGCGGTAGACGGTGAGCTGTGTGCGGGGCATGACGCCTCGGTTCGGGGGACCATCCGGCAACGGGCGTGGTGGCGACGGGAGTTCCGGCGCCGAGGGCGCTCTGCCGGCAGAGGGGGGCGTGCGGGGATGCGCCGGGTGACGGACGAAGAATCCGCTCTCCGCGACCATCTGTGCCGAGCATCTGTGCCGAGCTACGACGAGCCGCCGGGGTCTGGGACGTCCGTACAGCAGCATAGTCCTCGCGCCGGTCCGTGGGCGGTCCGCGCAGGGAAGTGTGACGCGCGGACGGCCGTGCCCGGTCACAAGGGCACGGCCGCCGGGGGGAGTTGAGGCGCGGTCACTGGTTCCAGGCATGGTCTGGGGGCGCCCCGTGGTCGAGGGCGCCCCCGGAAGCGGTCGGCCGGCGGCCGCTGGATGCGGCTCAGTCGCGCAGGAAGTCCAGGACCTGCTGGACGAACAGCTCGTGGTGCTGGAAGAGGGCGCCGTGGCCGGAGTCCGGGTAGATGCTCAGCTCGGCGTCGGGCAGTTGGTCGGCGAGGTTGAACGAACTGATCGTCGGGATCATGGTGTCGTCGTCGCCGTTGACCACCAGCACGGGCTGGTGGACGTTCGCGAGGCCCGAACTCGTGCTGCTCTGCTCCCACTTGGCCAGGGCGGTCACCTGGGCGCCGATGGTCTGGTCGGTCACGGCGGTGTCGCGGTCCTGGGTCCGCTGGTCGAGGCGGCCGAGGAAGGCGTCGGCCGCGGCCTGGCTCGCCGCCGTGGGGGAGAAGAACAGGAAGTGCTTGGGGTGCTTGCCCTCGGCGCCCGCGATCTGCATGGCGTTCTGCAGGACGGTGAGGGTGTCGGCGGGGCCCGCGTCGCCCGCGGGTGACGTGCCGGCCAGGACGATCCGCCGGACCAGGTCGGGGCGCCGCTGGACGATCTCCTGCGCGACCATGCCGCCCAGCGAGAAGCCCAGCAGGTCGACCGTCGTCAGCCCGAGGGCCTGGATGAAGGAGATCGCGTCGACCGCCATGGCCTCGACGCTGTCGGGAGTGGTGCCGCCCGAGGCGCCGACCCCCCTGAGGTCGACCAGGACGACCCGGCGTGCGGCGGCCAGGCCGTCGACGACGGCGGGGTCCCAGTCGTCGAGCACCGCGGTGAAGTGGTGCAGGAGCACCAGCGGGGTGCCGGTGGTGGGGCCGACCTCGCGGTAGGCGAAGGGGGTGCCGCCGACATCGACGGACCGGGTGACGGCCTCGTTGTGGGTGACGGTTTCGGTGTGGGTCGCGGACATGATCGTGCTCGCTTTCGTGTGTGGGGACGCTGCGTGGGGCTCCGTGCGGGGCTCCATGTGGGGCGTCGCCGGTGGCCGGGGGCGAAGCTATGGCATAGCGATCGTTATATAACGAGCGCTACGCTACGATGTCGTAGACCGGAGCGCAAGGCAGGTCGACGGCCGGAGCACAGAAAAGGCCGTGGACCGGAAGGCCGGGAAGGATGGGTGAGGGCTCGCGATGCGGTATCCGAAGGACCACAAGAAGCAGGCCAGGGCGTCGATCCTGGCCGCGGCGTCACAGGCGCTGAAGGAGAAGGGGTTCCAGGGCATCGGGGTCGACGGTCTCGCCGCCTCCGCCCAGGTCACCTCCGGGGCGCTGTACTCGAACTTCGGCAGCAAGGAGGCGTTCCTGGAGCAGGTGGTCGACGCGCAGCTCGGCGCCGAGTTCGCCGTCGTCGACGACCCCGACCCCGCCGAACGCCGACGCCGGCTCGTGGAGTTCCTCGGCGTGTACCTCAGCGAGGACCACCGCGGGGATGTCGCCCACGGCTGTGTCATGCCGTCACTGAGCGCGGACGTGTCCCGGGCGAGCGACTCGGTCCGCGAGGTGTACCAGCGCCGCATGCTCGACCTGGTCGCCCTGCTCGCCCCCGCCATGCAGGGCCCGCCGGACGAACAGGAGAAGCGGGCCTGGGCCGCGGTGGCGTCGATGGTCGGCGCGGTCACCATCGCCCGCGCACTGCCCGACGGGGATCAGGCCAAGAGCGTTCTGGACGCGGTCCTTCAGGCCACGACGAAGGCGGTCACGGGCAACTCCGCGTGAACGCCGCCGAGTTCAAGCCCGGCGGGTGGTGAGTGGCCCTCGGCGGTGGGTGGTCGGCGCTGCTCACGGTGTTCCGTCGATCGCCTCGCGGAGTTCGGGCAGGAACGAAGCGACGCGGTTCATCTCGGCCGCGCGGTGATGCGGCAGGGCGACCCCGAGCGCTTGGAGATCGGGCGCACCGGCGGGAGCGCGTCCGGCCGGCGGCCGGGTGAGGTACTGCGGGTAGTTGAGGAAGAACCGGGTGCGCATCTCGGAACCGGAGCCGGTGGCATCCACCTGGTGGACGATCCACCCGAACGCGGCGGGTGCGGTGCTCGGCCCGATCCGCGCGACGACGACCGTGTCGCCGGGCAGGCAGTCGGCGACTCCCAACTGGGCGAAATCCTCGCGGAGTTGTTCGGCCGTTGGAAGGCGCGCCTCGCCGGTCTGGTCGTACGGGCCCATGCCGAGGGGCGGGTGTGCGCGGACGCCGATCCCGGGGGCGCGGGGCGCCTGCTGCCGGCCGCGTCGCAGGGCGGCACCCTGCCGGCGACGTGCACCGGCGGCCGGCCGCGCTGGAGCGGTCCCTCGACACCGCGATCGCGACACTCACGGCTCGTCAGCGGGACCCTCCGGCCGTACTCAGGTCCAGCACCGGCACATCGGGCGGTGTGAAGCCGAAGACCTGGCCGTAGAAGGAGAGTTCGGCCTCCAGTGCGGCGACCATCGTGTCCCGGCGGCGGAACCCGTGGCCCTCTCCTTCGAAGAGGCGGTACGCGTGCGGGACGGCGGACGCGCCCGCGAGGAACACCCGGCTCTGCGCGGGCGGGCAGACGGGGTCGTCGCTTCCTTGCAGCAGGAGGAAGGGTGCGGTGATGCGTTCGGGGTGGGCGGCGGGCGAGCGGTCCCGGTAACGCGCCGCCGATTCCCCGGAGTTGGGGCCGATCAGAGACTCCAAGTAGTGCGACTCGAAGTCGTGGGAACCCCCTGCGGCCAGGACCTCCAGGTCCAGCACCGGGTAGAGCATGGTCGCGCACGCGTACACGTCCGTGGTGATCAGGGACTCCGCCGCGGTGAAACCACCGGCACTGCCGCCCCGGATCGCCAGCCGGGCGCGATCGGCCACACCCTCGTCGACCAACTCCCGTGCCACAGCGGCACAGTCGGCCACATCGACGACACCCCACCGCTCCCGCAACCGCTCCCGGTACTCACGCCCATAGCCGGGCGTACCGCCGTAGTTGACGTCGGCCACGCCGATGCCGCGCGAGGTGAAGTAGGCGATTTCGAGGTTCAGGGAGAGAGGCGCGCGCAGGCTCGGACCGCCGTGCGCCCACACCACGTACGGTGCGGGGCCGTCGTCCGGTGACGGGCCGGTGGTGTGGTCCGGGTGGCGTGGGGCGTAGAGGTGGGCGTGCACCTCCTGGCCGTCCGGGCCTTTGAACACACGGGCTACCGGCTCCGGCAAGTAGGCGGCATCCACGGAGACTTGATGCCGGTGCCCGGCTACGCGGAGGGTGAGGTGTCCGGCGGTTTCGGTGGTGGATTGCCCGGCCGCGCCCGTCGTGAGTGCGCCTGCGTCCACCTCCACGACCTCGTACGACGTCTCGCGGCCGGCCGCGACGCCCGCGATCCGGGACCCCGATACGGCGAGATGCGGCAGCCACTCGGTCCGGTCACCCGGCACGTCCACGAGGCTTTCGTCGGCCGGGTCGAGTACCGCCAGGTGTTGCGCTCCCCGGCCGTGGAGCACGGCGATCCGGCCGTCGGCCAAGGGCGCGAACCAGCGCAGGCCGAGCCGTTGGGACCCGGCGAACTCCTCCGCCGCCCGGTGCAGGGGGCGAGTTGCGCCGGTCTCGGGGTCGACGCGATGGAGATTCCACCAACCCGTACGTTCGCAGGCGGCCAACAGCGTGCCGTCCACGGCCCATTCGGCCTGGGCCACGGGGTCACCGGGCCCTCCGAGCAACGTGCGGGCGTGACGGAGGCGTCCGTCGTCACCGACCTCGGCAACCTTCAACTCGGCCGCGTCCCATGGCATATGAGGGTGATCCCAGGCGAGCCACACGGCCCGTGAACCGTCGGGGGAGATCCGGGCGCCGGACACGAAGCGGTGCCGGTCGCCGCTCAACTCCCGTACGGCGCCGCGGTCTTCGGCCGCACTGCCGTCCAGCGGGACCTCGGCGATCAACCGGCGTACGTCGCTGGGCCCTTCGCCCGTGAACTCCTCCAGTACGCAACGGACCGTGCCCCGTGCCAGGTCCAACTCCGGCTCCGCCCAGCGCAGTCCGCCGCCGACGGGGGAGACCGGCGTCAAGGGTTGAGGCACGGCGCCTTCGGTGTCCGGGCGGTACAAGTACAGCCGCTGGTCAGGGAAGTTGGCGAACACCACGAGCATGCCGTGTTCGGCGGCCGCCGTGGCCCAGGGGCGTCCGCCGTACTCGATCACGCGGCTGCGGATGTTCCAGGGCTCGGGCAGGACGGTCTCGGCGGCGGCGTCCGCGCGCCGCTTGCGCATCAGGGCCGAGCGCCCGTCCTCCTGCGGGCGGGGCTCGATCCACCACAACTCCTCGCCCTGGAAGCCGAGATACGAGGGTGCCGCGATCTGGCCCGCGGTCATTCCGCGTGATGCCAGGTCCGCTGTGATCGGCGAGGTCCAGGAACCGTGAGGGGCCGGGCCGGATGTCACGGGTCGTCTCCGTCCGTTCCGTGTGCGGGGGGTCAGACCAGGCCGGCGTAGTGCACGGTCAGGGCGATCTGGACCCGGTTGGTGTGTTCCAGCTTGGTGAGGATGTGGGAGACGTGGGCCTTGACGGTGGCCACGCTCATGTACAGCTCGGCCGCGATCTCCGCGTTGGTCCTGCCCCGGCCGACGGCCACGGCGACCTCGCGTTCCCGGTCGCCCAGCCGGTCGAGCCGGATGCGCGCCTCGGCGGTCTCCGGCCGGCGCGGGACCGTACCGTCGCCGCCCTGGGTGACCCGGGCGATGAGCTGCTCGGTCACCGCGGGGGAGAGCACCGGCTCGCCCGCCTTCACCCGGCGCACCGCCGCGACGATCTCGGCGGGCGGGGTGTGCTTGAGCAGGAAACCGGCCGCGCCCGCGCGCAGCGCACCGAGGACCTGCTCGTCGTCCTTGAAGGTCGTCAGCATCACGACGGCCGGTGCGCCGGGCCGGGACCGCAGCAGCTCGGTCGCCCTCAGGCCGTCCACGCCGGGCATCCGGATGTCCATCAGCACCAGGTCGGGGGCGTGCTCGTCGACCAGGGCAGGCACCTCGCCGCCGTCCGCCGCCTCGGCCACGACCTCGATGTCGTCGGCGCCGCTGAGCATGAGTCGGAGTCCTGAGCGGACCAGCGGGTCGTCGTCGACGAGCAGCACACGGATCATGGGGGCCAGGGTAGCCAGGCCCGAAGCGCGTATTCCGCTCCGTCCCTGCCGTGCCCGAACCGGCCGCCCGCCAGCCCGACGCGCTCCGCGAGGCCGATCAGCCCCTGCCCGGAACCCGGGACTCCGTCGCGCGGGCCACCCGGTCCGGCCGGATTGGTCAGCTCCAGGGTGAGCCCGTCGCCGGGGCTGCCCGACACCGTGACCGTGACCGGAGCACCCGGGGCATGCTTCCGGGCGTTCGTCAGCCCTTCCTGCACGAACCGGTAGGCGGCGAGCCCGGCGATCCCCGTCGGACCACTACCGGTGTCCGCCCCGATGCCACCCATGTCGAGGTCGACCTTCATACCGGCGTCCCGCGACTCCCGGACCAGCTCGGGCACCTCGCCGAGCCCGGTCTGCGCGGGCCGGGCTCCAGGGGTCCCGTCCGCAACAGGCCCCCCGGCCGGCGACCGCAGCACCTGCAGCACCACCTGAAGATCCTCCAGAGCCTGATGAGAGCTCTCCCGGATCACGGCGGCGGCCCTGGTCGTCTCCTGCACGGACGCCCCGGCGTTGAACTCCAGCGCCCCCGCGTGCACGCTCAGCAGCGACAGCCGGTGGGCCAGCACATCGTGCATCTCCCGCGCGATGTCCTCCCGCGCCTCGCGCTGAGCGCGCTGCGCACGCAACACCGCCTCCGCCTCGGCCCGTTCGGTGCGTTCGCTCAGGGAACGGACGAACAGGCCCCAGCCGATCGCGGCGGCGATCAGGACTCCCAGGATCACCGCGTTGGCGATCGGCACCCCGGAGACGTAGGGACTGCTCAGGAAGTGGGCGGGGATCGGGAGCAGTGCCAGCAGGGCGACGGTCAGGATCGTGCGCGCCGGCCTGAGGACGGCGACGGTGAAGAGCGCGATGATCAGGGGCACCACGGCCGGGGTGACGGTCGCGGCGACGATCGCCACGACGGCCACGGCGGTCGGCCATCGCCTGCGCCACCACAGCGCCCCGATGGCGACCAGGGAGACGGGGTTCACCGCCCAGGTGAACCCGATCAGCAGCGGAGAGGCGAAGACCAGCCGGTCGAACGGCCAGGTACCGGAACCCAGCCCCGGGCTCAGCGCCAGATCCCCCCTGACCTGCACCAGCGCGAGGGCAGCCGACAGCACCAGGGCCAGCACCACCATGCCCAGGTCGATCGTCTTCTCACGCCGGTAACCGCTCACAAGCCACAAATGTAGATCGGCCGCCGCCGGACCCCGTACAGACTTTGGTCTAGAGACCTTGGTCGTACGACGAGGCCGGACCACCGACTTTGAGCCGAAGCCACCCACGGACCGCCGCTCCTAGCGTTCCGGGAGTCACATCGGCTCCCTCATGGAAGGCCCGGCCTTGAAGAAGAACCTCCTCCTGCTGTCCGGAGCGCTGCTCGCACTCTGCGGCGGGGTACCGCTGGCCCAGCGGCTCTACGCCCACCTCACGACCTGGGGGTTCGGAGTCCCCGGCTACGGCCCGTCGCTGATCAGGCCGGCCCTGGTGCTCGCCGGTGCCGCGGTGCTGGTCCTCGCTGCGCGGGTGCGGCAGCACAATGACTGATCCGGCGCTGGAGGCGGTGGGCCTCGGCCGGCGCTACCGGCGCGGCTGGGCGCTGCGGGACTGCTCGTTCCGGCTGCCGGCCGGCCGGGTCTGCGCGCTGGTCGGCCCGAACGGTGCCGGCAAGACGACCCTGCTCTCGCTGGCCGCCGGTCTGCTGGAACCGAGCACCGGCACCATCCGGCTGGGCGGACACGCGGCCCGGTCCGCCGAGGCGAGGCAGCACACCGCGTTCCTCGGCCAGGAGAAGGCGCTCTATCCGCGCTTCCGGGTCTCCGACACGCTGCGGATCGGCCGCGAGCTGAACCCGACCTGGCACCAGGAGACCGCCGAGCGGATCATCGCCGCCGGCGACATCCCGATGGACGCCCGGGTCGGCGCCCTGTCCGGCGGCCAGCGCACCCGCGTGGCCTTCGCGCTCGCCCTGGGCAAACGCCCCCGGCTGCTCCTCCTCGACGAACCGATGGCCGACCTGGACCCGCTGGTCCGCCGCCGGATGACGGACCTCCTCCTGTCCGAGGCCGCCCAGCACGGCTCGACCGTCGTGATGTCCTCCCACCTCGTCTCCGAACTCGAGGGCGCCTGCGACTTCCTGGTCCTCATCGACAACGGCACGGTCAGACTCGCCGGCGACGTGGCCGAACTCATCGCCGCACACCGCACCGTCTCCGCCCCCGACGCCCACGCGGCCCGGCTGGCGAAGCTCCCCGGCCAGGTGACCGTCGAGACCCGCAGCACGGGCGGCCGTACGACGGCACTGATCCGCCCGCAGGGCCCGCTCCCGGCGGAGAACGCCCCGGCCCTCCCGACCCTGGAGGACCTCCTGCTGGCCCACCTCCGCACGGACGACGCACCCCCGCTGATCACACCCACGGCACGTGTCGGCGCGCGGCGCGAGGTGACGGCATGAGCGACTCCCTGACCACCGACTACCCGACGCCCACGACCAGTTCGGGACTACGGCCCCGACTGCGACGGTCGCTACGGCTACGGGGCCTGACCTGGCTGGTCTGGCGACAGAACCGGCTGGCGTTCTGGATCGGCATCGGCGCGGCGCTCGCCGTAGCGGCGTACGCGATCGTGCGCCACCAGGAGATGACGACCGCCGTCGCGCAGGGTCGTCTGGACGCCTGCCGGGGTACCACCGTCCCGGCCGGTGACTGCTCCCACAAGCTCAACTCCTTCACGCAGACGTACCAGTTCCCGCTGCGCCGCCCCCTCCAGGCCATGCTCGCCCTGCCGTTGGTCTTCGGCATCTTCCTCGGCGGCCCCCAACTGGCACAGGAGCTGGAGTCCGGCACGTACCGCACCGTGTGCACGCAGTCGGTCACCCAACTGCGCTGGTTCGCGGCCAAGTTGCTGGTCCCCGTCGTTCTCGCGATCCTGATCGGCGGGACGATCGCCGCCGCGATGACCTGGTGGTGGCGGCCGGCGGGCTCCCTGCTGGGGGCGTGGTTCCCCTGGTGGCAGTGGTATCCGTACGACGGCATCGGCCCGGTCGTGGTCGGCCTGTCCGTGCTCTCCCTGCTCATCGGCGTGACCGCGGGCCTGATCCTGCGCCGCACGGTCCTGGCGATGGGCGCGACGGTGGTGCTGAGCGCGGCGGCGATGTATCTGCTGGAGTCGGTCCGTGGGTACCTGCTGCCCACCACCCTGGCCACGGTCCAGCACACGACCGGCGCGGCGGCCCCGTCCAACGCGTGGGTCCTCTCCGAGGGCGCGGTCGACGCGACCGGGCGCCACGTGCCGGACCTGCCGAGCTGCTACGCGACCGACGACTACGCCAAGTGCCTTGCCCGGCACGGCAGGACGGGCCGCTGGGCGGAGTTCCATCCGTCGTCCCAGTTGTGGCCGTTGCAGTGGGCGGAGACGAGCCTGTGCCTGCTGCTGGCGGCGGGGCTCGCGGGGCTGTGCGTGTGGTGGATCCGCCACAGGTCGGCCTGACCCGACACCCAACACCCGTCCCCTCGCACCAGGTTGAGGTTCCCCATGCCCTTCTACAGGCTCAGGCGAATACGCCGATCCCGCCTGCTCATCGCCCTCGCGGCAGCTACGACAACCGTCCTCGCCGTGACACTGACACTCGCCCTGACGGTCACCACGTACGACCACACCTCACCCCGCGCCGCCCGCGACAAGGCGTCAGGACCGGTGGCGGCCGGAACCGTCGACTGCCGCAAGGTGAAGTGCGTGGCCCTCACCTTCGACGGCGGCCCGAGTCCGACGACCCCCAGGTTGCTGGACATCCTCCGGCGCGACCATCTCCACGCGACGTTCTTCCTCCAGGGCAAGGGCCACATCGCGAAGTACCCGGAGATCATCCGCCGCATCGCGAACGAGGGCAACGAGATCGGCAACCACACCTGGAACCACAGGGTGTTGACCCGGATCGACGCGGCCGACGCCCGCCGGGAGCTGACCCGCACACAGAACGCCATCGAACGGATCACCGGCACGAAGCCCGTCCTGATGCGCCCGCCGGAGGGCCGTACGAACCGCCGAGTGGCCAGGATCTGCCGGGAGTTGGGCCTGGCGCAGGTGCTGTGGAGCGTCACCGCCAAGGACTACGAGACGACCGACTCCGCCCTGATCACCAAGCGGGTGCTCGACCAGACCCGTCGCGACGGCATCATCCTGCTCCACGACCTCCACAAGGGCACGGTGCCCGCGGTCCCGGGCATCATCAAGTCCCTTGAGCAGCGCGGCTACACCATCGTCACGGTGTCCGAACTCCTGGCGCCGGCCGAGCCTCGGGCGGGGATGGTGTATCGGCCCTGAGTACGTGCTTCAGCCCTGAGCCGCTGACGCCACAGACGTTGCTGGAATCAGTCGGTGTCCGTGGCGGTGAGGACTGCGATCTCCTGCCCGCCCGGTCGCAGGGCGGCCACGGCGAGGTCCCATGCCACGTGGTGGAACCAGTCCGATGAGGGGTCGGCGACGAACCAGTGTGCCTGTTCGACCAGCATGGCCGTGTGATGGAGCGGCGTGTCCGGGGCGGCGCCGACCAGGCCGCCGAGGGAGCGCCAGGCAGCAAGTCGGCCGTACGCACCGAACATGCCGCTGCCGTAGGCGGGGCTGCGCACCGCCGCGGTGAGCAGCACCTGCAGCACCCTGTCGGAGCCGGCCGGGTGCAGCCGGGCCCTGCCCTCTCCCGTCGGCCATGCCGTGAGCGGCAGCCGCTCGAAGACAGCCGCGAAGTCGTCCGGTGAGACGGCGGACGCGGACCAGAACTCCTGCGCGGCGACCGTGCCGTTGGACTCCTCGAGCCAGTGCCGCACCGCGGCGCTCATGGCCTCGGCGACCTCCGGGACGGTGATGTCCGCCGGATCGACCGCGGCACTGCGCCGGCGCATCTCCGGCGAGACATGGAGTTCGGGTCGGTCGCTGTGCTTCTCCACCGCTGCCGGGGGCAGGGCCCACGTCCAGTCGTGCGGGGCGTGCGTCGGCCTGAGCAGCGCACGCTCCGTCGGCAGCAGGTGGAGGGGCAGGGGCGCGAGCGGATGCTCCTCGGTCACGAGTGCTTCGCCGAAGGACCGCAGGAGGGGGTACTCCGGGACCGCGACACCGTTGAGTACCAGCTCTTGCAGCAGACAGGCCTTGAACTCGTCCGACGCCGCGGTGCCGGGCTGTTCGCCGTAGACGACCGGGACGATGTCCGAAGGCCGATGGCCCAGGGCCACCATCTGGGCCAGGCGCCGCTCAGCACTGGTCCGTGCCGACGCTCCGGCCCGCAGACTCAACGGCAGGCACATCAGGGCGCGCAGGCTCGGCTGTCCCGGCGTGGTGGCGAGAGCTGTCTGCAACCGGTCGAGCAGGAAGACGTGTTCAGACGAGTCCTCGCCCTCATGGGCGGCCCGGCGGGCGAGCTCCGCGCCGAGCAGCGCCGCCCACTCGAAGTCCTCGGACGAGACCCGCTGCTGGATCTCTTCGCCGAGCGCGGACGCGGCCGAGGAGTCACCGTCCAGGAGTTCTTTGATCCGTTGAGTCATGTCGCTGTGCATGGTGGACTCTCTTTGCCTCACGCTCGTCACGTCGGGACTCGGCCGGCGCCGTACAGCGCCGGCCGAGTCCCGTTCTTCTGCTTCTTCTACGACGCGGACCGCTAGGGCGAAGCCACCGGGTAGGCGCTCAGAATCTCCTTGGTCTGCGGATTGACCGCGATCTGCAGATACTTCTCTCCCCTGGTTCCGATTGTCCTTCCCATGGGGAAGACGAACCTGAAGGCGTCCGCGGGGTCCTTTATCGCCTTGCCCTGCATGGCCCATGCCTCGTCCACCAGGGCGAGGACCTTGGCGGGGTCCTGCTCGATGAACACCGTGTGCGTCACTCTGGAGGGATCGGGCACCGTGTGGGAGAGCACATGGTCGATCTTGGTGCCGAACTTCTTGTCGAAACCGTAGATCAGCCCGCCGGGCGATTCGAGCTTGCCGCCGCCCAGGTCAGCGAAACCGACCGGGCAGAACGTGTTGTGCACGAGAACCGGCGTGGCACCCGCCAGCACATAGTAGGTGTGGATCTCCGCGACGCTGAGGTTGTACGCGGAGTGGAGCCGCTGGTAGCGGTGGACGCCCGCGACGGTGACGGTTGCTCCGCTGCTGGTGCGCAGCGTCTGGCCGGGCCCGAGATCGCCGGCGTCGATCCAGCGGTGGGCGCTGGGCGACCAGAACGGGTGGTGCTGTGTGGCGGTGATCCGTGACCGGCCGGCGTCGATCGTGATGTCGGCGAAGTCGGTGTCGTCCGGCGTGTAGACGGTGTCGGTGACCGTGCGGCCCGCGGTCCGGCCGCTGCCGGGATCGGTGGCGAGGACCGTGTCACCGGTCCTGACGTCCTTGATCTCCTTGGTCGTGCCGTCGGCCATCAACACGTGCGTGGCGCCGGGGAAGCTGTTGGGCCGGCACGCCATGCGGGATTCCTCGTAGGCGTTCACCGACCGCTCGATGCCCGCCAACGCCTCCGCGTCGATGTCCAGAGCACGCAGGGCCTTCAACGCGTCGGCGACGCCGATGCCGGTACGCATGGCGGCGTCCACGGCGCGGATCGCCTCGGCGACCTTGCCGATGGGTCCGCCGAGCGGGAGCCAGGACGCGGCCCAGAAACAGTCGCTCGCACTGCCCTCGCCGCCGCCGAAGGCCTTGTGGTAGCAGCCGGTGAAGTCACCCTTGATCGACTTGGCTATGCCCTTCCAGACATCGACGGTCGCGTCCCAGGTGGAGATCTTGACCGTCTTGGTCTGATCCTTGATGGTGACCGTCTTCAGGAAGTACGTGTCGTCGGACGGGCAGCCCGCCGGGGTGGCGGGCACGTCGGGGTTCGCGCACACGTAGAAGCTGACGACCGCGTCGAAGTGCGCGATGTACACCATCGTGTCGCAGACGACGACGTCGTGGCACTCGTTGGGGAGACGCTCGGGCTCCCCGCGCGGCCTGATCTCGTCGATGACGGAGAAGACCCCACCGACACCGGTCCCCGAGCCGTTCTTGACGTTCTTGCTGGCCTGGGCCGCCTCCGCTTCCGTGGCGGCCTGTTGGGCTTCCTCGGAGTACTTGGCGGCGTCCTTGGCCGCTTGTTCGGCCTCGGTGGCGGCGGTGTCGGCGCGGGTGGCGGCGGCGCGGGCGTCCTTGGCGTCCTGTTCGGCCCGGGCCGCTGCGGCGCGGGCGGCCGAGGCGTCGAGTTCGGCCTGGTCGGCGGAGTCGCGGGCGTCCTTGGCGTACCCCTCCGCGTTGCCGGCTGCCGTGTCGGCGGCCGCGGCGTCGGCGGTCGCCTGCTTGTCGTAGTCGATGGTGCGGGCCAGCGAGGCGGCCGCCTTGGAAGCGGCGGTGGCGGCGTCGGCCGCGTAGCCGAGGGCTTCCTTGGAGTAGGTACGGGCGTCGGCCGCGTACTGGGCGGCGTTCGCCGCGTGCTGGTAGGCCTCCTTGCTGTCGCCCTGTGCCTGGTCGGCGAGGTTCTTGGCGGCCTGGGCCTCGGCTGCGGCGTTGCCGGCGTGCGCCTGGGCGACGGCCTGCTGCTGTTCCGCGATCGACTTCGACGCCTGTCCGGTCAGGACGACCAGGCCGGCGGCGGAGTCGGTGTCGACGTAAGGAGAGCCGAGTTGGACGGCGTCGTTGGCGGGGGCCGCGACCTGTTCGGCCGACTTGGCGGCGTCGACAGCGGCCTGGGCGGTGACGTGGGCGAAGCCGGCGGCCTTGGCCGCCGCGGCGATGGCCTTCACGGCTTCCGCGTTGGCGGCGACGGCCTGGGTCTTCGCGTCCTTGGCGTGCTGTTCGGCCTCGTCGGCGAGTTTGACCGCGGCCTTGGCCTCGGCGGCGGCGTCCTGGGACGCCTTGATGGCGTCGGCGACGGCGGCTGTCGCGGTCTTCACCGCGGCGTCGGCCTTGAGCTTGTCGGCCTGCGCGGCATCGGAGGCGGCGCGGGCGCGCTTGGCGGCCGCCTCGGCCCGGGTGGCGGCGGCATCCGCCGCGGCTGCGGCCTCGGTGGCGGCACTGGCCTCGGAACCGGCCCTGCCCGCCGCGGTTTCGGCGTCGTCGGCGGCCTTGTCCGCCTCGTTCGCGGCCGCGCGGGCGTCCTCCGCCGCGGAACCGGAGCTCAGCTTGTCGGCGTAGGCGTCCTTGGCGTCGGCCTTCGCCCGCTTGGCGTTGGCCTCCTGCCGCGCGTCCCAGGCGTCGTCGCGCATGGCCTTGGCATGATCCCTGGCCTTGACCGCGTCGTCCCGTCTGCCTTGGGCGGTCTTGTCGGCGGACTCGGCCCGGTCCTTGGCGTCACTGGCCTTGGTCGCCTCGGCCTCGGCGTTCTTCCTGTGCTGGGCGGCCTCGGCCTGCTCGGCGGCGGCCGTCTCCTTCTCGGCCTTGGCCGTCTTCTCCTCGGCCTCCGCGGTGAGCCGCTTGGCGTGGGCGTCGGCGGCGGCCGCCTTCGCGTCGCCTTCGGCCGCGAGGGCCACCGTGAGCTTGGCCTCCGCGGTCTCCTTGTCCTTCTTCGCGTTGTCGCGGTGCACCTTGGCCGCGTCCGCGGCCGCCTTGGCCTGGAACTCGGCCGTCTTCGCGGCCTCCTTGCGGAACTCCGCCTTGGCCTGTGCGGCCTGCGCCAGCGCACGCTGCGCGATGGTCGCACTGTCCCCGGCGGCGGCCCGGGTGGCGGCCTCGGCCGTCTCGCCGGCCTTCACCAGCGCTGTCAGAGCCGCGACCGCGCCCTTGGTCACCTGCGCCTTCTGCTGACCCACCAGCAGCCCCCGACCCCTCGGCGCACCGTTGGCGTCCGCGGTGTCGTACGCGGTCTGCAGCGCGGCGTCCGAACTGGCCGCGGCCTTCTGTGCTGCGGTCAACTGCGCCTTGAGAACGGCCAGTTGGGCCTTGGCGCCGGTCTGGGCCGCGGTCACCCCGTTCTTCGCCTGGGTGAACTGCGCCTTGTCCGGGTAGCCCAGCCCGGTGTCGCCGGTGTGCCCCTTGGGTACGATGCGCAGCTTCTGCGAGGCCGAGGTGCCGCAGGTCAGCAGCGAGGAGTTCTTGCTGTTGTCGAACGAGGGCAGGTTCAGGCACTTGTCCGTCGCGGCGTTACGGAACACGCCCGCCGCCCGCACATCGAAGTCCCACTGCTGTGCCTTGCTGCTGTTGCAGGCCGAGATCTGGATCTTCGTACCGTCGGCGTTCTTGCCGCCGGCCACCTCCAGGCACTTCTGCGACTTGGTGTTCGCCAGGGCGTAGCCGCCGGCGTACGAGCCCGCGACCTTCCACTCCTGCGCCGGGCCGCCGCTGCAGGTGTAGACCTGGACCGCGGTGCCGTTGGCCGTGCCGCCGCCCTCCACGTCCAGGCACTTGCCCTTGGCGCCGGGGATCTCGATGCTCAGCGGGGCGTCGCCGATGTAGCCGATACCGCCCGCGGACCAGTAGTCCTGCCAGCGGGTGGCGTGGTCGGCGATCCAGGAGTGCCCGAGCATCTCGCCCAGGGCCTTGGTGCCCTTGGTCAGTCCGTCGACCGCCGCCTTGTTGGCGTCGAGTATCTGGTTGCGCTGGGTGGCCTGGGAGGCGATCTCCTGCTGCCACTCACCGGCCGCGGTGGACGTGATGTCGTCCAGCACGCCGTTCGGATCCAGCGGATCACGCCAGCCGCACGCGGCGAAGCGGGACTTCACGTCCTCCACCGCGATCCGGTACTCGGGCGTGCCCGGCTGCGGTGCGGTGCGCGGGAAGCCGCCCGAGGCCAGGAAGATCCGCGCGTCGTCCGCACCCGGGTTCGCACCGGGACCGCCGTGCATCCACTCGAACGCGGCGTGCTCGGCCAGCGCCTGGTTGAACTCGTCCCGGGTCCTGCCCACCGAGCTGGGGTCCTGCCCGTACAGGGGGACGCCCACCTGGTCGACGGCCGCGAGGGTCTTCCCGTCGGCCGCCGGGGTCTCGTCGTCGTAGAAGTCGGAGTCGGTCTTCCAGTACCGGTCGGAGATCCAGGACGTCAGACCGGTCTGCCCGTGGAACGACTGCTGCCCGTCGTTACTGGTGCCCGGCGGCCAGTGGAACCCGGTCTCCGTGAACCCGCCCGGCGTCGCCAGACCGGCCAGCGGTTTCTCCCAGGACCCCTGGAGCGCGGACAGTGCCGCGCCCTCCTTGCTCGCCGCGTCCTTGTCCGCCGTGTAGGCGACGGCCAGTGGCGTCTTCTCCCAGTTCTTCCGGTCGGCCGCGACACGCAGCTTCTCCGGAGTCTGGTTCAGGCCGTCCTGCGCGGTCGCCGCCATCGACGTGCCGCCCAGCCGCAGCACGTCGGTCATCAGACACTGGTCCTGCCGCAACTGCTCGCCGGTCGTGTCCTCGTACCAGGGATAGGAGTCACTCGCCTGCTCGGACCGCAACGGCGACGCTCCGGGCTGGACCGCCAGCCCGGCCAGCACCGCCAGCGCCACGACAGAGGTGGTCACCAACCCTGAACCGCGTGATCCGGCCAGGCCGGATCGTGGTCTGGAACGCAAAGAAGCATCCTTGTCTTCGTCAAGGGAGATGCGTGCCGGGAGAGCATCGAAGAACAGCCGAAGAGCAGCCCAGAAGCCGTACGGAAACGTACGGCGGCATGACGAAGCGAACCTTCCCCCGCAAACGACGGTGTTCCCCCGGTCGCTGATGAATGTGCACGGACACGGGCTGGTCAGGCCCGGTCATGCGTAGGCATCATATGAACATGTAATGTTTGCGTAAAGTGGCCACCTGGATGCCGGGTTGGTTCGTCGCCGGGCATCCGTGCTGGTCACGGGCTCGCTGTGGCGAGCAGGACCCGGAAGCGGCCAGGTTTTTGTGATTATCTTGTGCTCTTCCTGAGAGGCGCTTCGGGGCCCACGTCCTCAGCACTCGATGATGTTCACAGCCAGCCCACCCCGGGCTGTCTCCTTGTACTTCACGCTCATGTCCGCCCCCGTCTCCTTCATCGTCTTGATGACCTTGTCGAGGGACACCTTGTGCGAACCGTCCCCCCGCATGGCCATCCGCGCGGCGGTGACCGCCTTCACCGCGGCCATGCCGTTGCGTTCGATGCAGGGGATCTGGACGAGGCCGCCGACGGGGTCGCAGGTGAGGCCGAGGTTGTGTTCCATGCCGATCTCGGCCGCGTTCTCGACCTGTTCGGGGCTGCCGCCCAGGACCTCGGCCAACGCGCCCGCCGCCATCGAGCAGGCCGAGCCGACCTCGCCCTGGCAGCCGACCTCGGCGCCGGAGATGGAGGCGTTCTCCTTGAAGAGCATGCCGATGGCGCCGGCCGAGAGCATGAAGCGGACCACGCCCTCCTCGTCCGCGCCCGGCACGAAGTTGATGTAGTAGTGCAGGACGGCCGGGATGATGCCGGCGGCGCCGTTCGTGGGGGCGGTGACCACGCGGCCGCCCGCCGCGTTCTCCTCGTTCACGGCCATCGCGTAGAGCGTGATCCACTCCATCGCGTGCGCCAACGGGTCGCCCTCCGCCCGGAGTTGGCGTGCCGACATGGCGGCCCTGCGGCGGACCCGGAGGCCGCCCGGCAGGATGCCCTCCCGCGACATGCCCCGCGAGACGCACGCCTGCATCACGCGCCAGATCTCCAGCAGCCCGGCCCGGATCTCGTCCTCCGTGCGCCAGGCGCGCTCGTTCTCCAGCATCAGCGCGGAGATCGACAGGCCGGTCTCCTGCGTGAGCCGCAGCAACTCGTCGCCCGTGCGGAAGGGGTACTTGAGGACCGTGTCGTCCAGCTTGATCCGGTCGGCGCCCACCGCCTCCTCGTCGACCACGAAGCCGCCGCCCACCGAGTAGTACGTCTTCGACAGCAGTTCGGTGCCTGCCTCGTCGTACGCCCACAGCGTCATGCCGTTCGCGTGGTACGGCAGGGTTTTCCGGCGGTGCAGCTTCAGGTCGTTGTCGTAGGAGAAGGGGATCTCGTGCTCGCCCAACAACCGGATGCGGCCGGTCCCTTTGATCTGCTCGACCCGTTCGTCCGCGCCCTCCACGTCCACCGTGCGCGGCGACTCGCCCTCCAGGCCGAGCAGCACCGCCTTCGGGGTGCCGTGGCCGTGGCCGGTCGCGCCGAGGGAGCCGTACAGCTCGGTGCGGACGGAGGCGACGGAGTCCAGCAGGTCCTCGTTGCGCAGCCGGCGCGCGAACATGCGGGCCGCCCGCATCGGGCCGACCGTGTGGGAGCTGGACGGGCCGATGCCGATCGAGAACAGGTCGAAGACCGAGATGGCCACGGTGACTCCTCAGAACGCGGGACGAGCAAGGTGGTGCGGGGGTGGGACACCGGCGCGCACCTCCCAGTGTGCGCCGGTGTCCCCTAAGGGCTACAGCCCGGGATACAGCGGGTACTTCTCCGCCAGCGCGGTCACCCGGGCCTTCAGGCCCGCCACGTCGTACGACGGTTTCAGCGCCTCCGCGATGACATCGGCGACCTCGGCGAAGTCCTCGGCCGTGAAGCCGCGGGTCGCCAGCGCCGGCGTGCCGATGCGCAGGCCGGACGTCACCATCGGGGGCCGCGGGTCGTTCGGGACGGCGTTGCGGTTGACCGTGATGCCGACCTCGTGGAGCCGGTCCTCGGCCTGCTGGCCGTCGAGCTCGGAGGTCCGCAGGTCCACCAGGACCAGGTGCACGTCCGTGCCACCGGACAGGACGTCGACCCCTACGGCCTTCACGTCGTCCCGCACCAGGCGCTCGGCCAGCAGCCGCGCCCCCTCCACGGTACGCCGCTGCCGCTCCTTGAAGTCCTCGCCGGCCGCGACCTTGAAGGAGACCGCCTTCGCGGCGATCACATGCTCCAGCGGACCGCCCTGGAAGCCCGGGAAGACGGAGGAGTTCAGCTTCTTCGCGAACTCCTTCTTCGCCAGGATGATCCCGCCGCGCGGGCCGCCCAGCGTCTTGTGGGTCGTGGACGTGACGACGTCGGCGTACGGGACGGGGTTCGGGTGCAGACCCGCGGCCACGAGGCCCGCGAAGTGCGCCATGTCGACCCACAGGTACGCCTCGACCTCGTCCGCGATCCGGCGGAACTCCGCGAAGTCCAGCTGGCGCGGGTACGCCGACCAGCCCGCGATGATGACCTTCGGCCGGTGCTCCTTGGCGAGCTTCTCCAGCTCGGCCATGTCGACCAGACCGGTCGTCGGGTCCACGTGGTAGGCGACCACGTCGAACTGCTTGCCGGAGAAGTTCAGCCGCATCCCGTGGGTCAGGTGACCCCCGTGTGCCAGGTCCAGGCCGAGGATGGTGTCGCCCGGCTGGGCCAGCGCGAACAGCGCGGCCTGGTTCGCGGAGGCGCCCGAGTGCGGCTGCACGTTCGCGTACTCGGCGCCGAACAGCTCCTTGACCCGGTCGATCGCGATCTGCTCGGCCACGTCGACGTACTCGCAGCCGCCGTAGTAACGACGGCCCGGGTACCCCTCCGCGTACTTGTTGGTGAGGACCGAGCCCTGCGCCTCCATGACCGCGACCGGAGCGAAGTTCTCCGAGGCGATCATCTCCAGCGTGGACTGCTGCCGGCGCAGCTCGGCGTCGACGGCCGCGGCGATGTCCGGGTCGAGCTCGTGCAGCGGCGTGTTCAGGACGGACAGGTGGTCGGACGTGTGGTCAGACATGGTGCTACGACTCCTCAGCCGGCGGAAAACGCGGTGTACTCGTCGGCGGAGAGCAGGTCGCCCGGCTCCTCCGCGACGCGCACCTTGAACAGCCAGCCGCCCTCGAAGGGGGCCGAGTTCACCAGCGACGGGTCGTTCACGACGTCCTCGTTGATCTCGGTGACCTCGCCGCCGACGGGCGAGTACAGGTCGGACACCGACTTCGTCGACTCCAGCTCACCGCAGGACTCGCCCGCGGTCACCGTGGAGCCGACGTCGGGGAGCTGGGCGTAGACGACATCGCCGAGCGCGTTGGCCGCGAACTCGGTGATGCCGACCGTCGAGACGCCGTCCTCGGCGACCGACAGCCACTCGTGCTCCTTGCTGTAGCGCAGCTGCTGGGGGTTGCTCATGGCCTGAATTCTCCTGTACGCGGGGGAGTGCTGATGAATGGGGGACTACGGAGGACATCGACAGGCAGGGGCGATCCGCCCCGGTTCACAGACGTGACGCTACGACGACTGTCACTTCTCGCGCTTGTAGAACGGCAGCGCCACGACCTCGTACGGCTCGTGACTGCCCCGGATGTCCACGCCGACACCGGTCGTGCCCGGCGCCGAGTGCGCCGCGTCGACGTAGGCCATGGCGATCGGCTTGCCCAGGGTGGGGGAGGGGGCGCCGGAGGTGACCTCGCCGATCACCTGGCCGGCGGCGACGACGGGGTACCCGGCGCGCGGGACCCGGCGGCCCTCGGCGACGAGCCCGACGAGGACGCGAGGCGGCTGCGAGGCGGCGCGCTCGGCGGCTGCCTCCAGGGCCGTACGCCCGACGAAGTCGCCGTCCTTCTCGAACTTCACGACCCGGCCGAGCCCCGCGTCGAAGGGCGTCAACGACGTCGACAACTCATGCCCGTACAGCGGCATGCCCGCCTCCAGGCGCAGGGTGTCCCGGCAGGACAGCCCGCACGGGATCAGCCCGACCGGCGCCCCGGCCTCGGTCAGCGCCAGCCACAGCTTCTCCGCGTCACCGGGGGACACGAACAGCTCGAAGCCGTCCTCGCCGGTGTAGCCGGTACGGGCGATCAGCGCGGGGACGCCCGCGACCGTGCCGGGCAGGCCGGCGTAGTACTTCAGGCCGTCGAGGTCGGCGTCGGTGAGCGACTTGAGGATGCCGGGGGACTCGGGTCCCTGGACGGCGAGCAGGGCGTAGGCGTCACGGTCGTCGCGGACGACCGCGTCGAAGCCCTCGCTGCGCTCGGTGAGCGCGTCCAACACCACCTGCGCGTTGGAGGCGTTGGCGACGACCATGTACTCCGTCTCGGCGAGCCGGTACACGATCAGGTCGTCCAGGATGCCGCCGTCGGCCCGGCAGATCATGGTGTAGCGGGCGCGGCCGAGGCCCACGGAGGCGATGTTGCCGACGAGGGCGTAGTTGAGGAGACGGGCCGCGTCCGGTCCCGTGACCGTGATCTCGCCCATGTGGGAGAGGTCGAAGAGGCCGGCCTTCGTGCGGACGGCGAGGTGCTCGTCGCGTTCCGAGCCGTAGCGGAGCGGCATGTCCCAGCCGGCGAAGTCGGTCATCGTCGCACCGAGCGAGCGGTGCAGCGCGTCGAGCGCGGTACGGCGCGTCTCAGGGGTGGCGGTACTGCTCATCGGTCGGTCTCCCAAGGCATGACGGCGAGGTCGTTCCTCCCCATCTGTCATCGGGACCTGAGAGGTTCGCCATGACCGTGGACGGGACATGGGTTGCACCTTGGGTGGGACCACCGTGACCGGCGGTCCGCTTTTCAGATGTGCCTCGCCCGCGCGGTAACGGGGCCTGAGAGATTCAAGGGAGGGACTTGCTCCTTCGGCGCCCCAGATGACGTATGTCTGGGGACTCTCCCGCGCGGATTCAAGCGGCCGGTATGCAGTTAGGCGGGCACATCATCGCACAGGCTTTGTAACAGGCCTGTGGCTGGACGCGAACGGAACCGCGAGACACCGTGCATTACCTTCTCTTTACGTTCAGTGGGGAGAACCTTTCCTGACCCCGCAGGGAGGACGATCACGGTGACAAGGACCACGGTGTACGCCACGACCTCGGCCGTAGCGTTGCCCAAGCAGCCCTCGGCCCCGGCCAGGGAGGCATGCCCGGCCCGCCCGGTACCGACGGTCCGCGATCTCCGCGAGCGCGCGGGCCACAGCCCGCACGGACTCCGCTTCGGCCCCCGCGACCTGGTCGTGGTCACCGGCCTGCCCGGCAGCGGCAAGTCCACGCTGATGCGGCGCGCGGTGGCGGCCGGCGACGGCGTCCGCGTCGACAGCCAGGACACCCGGGACCGCTGGGACACCCGCGTGTCCGGCGTTCTTCCCTACGCGGTCTACCGCCCCCTGGTCCGCCTCGCCCACTACGCCGGACTGCACCGCGCGCTGCGTTCCGCGTCCGGAGCCGTCGTGCACGACTGCGGTACGCAGACCTGGGTGCGCGGCTGGCTGGCCCGGGCCGCCGGGCGCCGGGGCGGTGCGCTGCACCTGGTGTTCCTCGACGTCACCCCGGACACCGCGCTCGACGGCCAGCGCGAGCGCGGCCGCGGAGTCTCGCGGTACGCGTTCCTGCGCCACCGCAGGGCCGCCGCCCGGCTGTTGCGCGAGGTGGAGCGCGGTGATCTGCCCCGGGGTGTCGACTCGGCGATCCTCCTGGACCGGGACGCGGCGGACGTGCTGCGCCGGATCGACTTCGCGGACTGAGCCGCTAGCCTTTTCAGCCACAGCAGGGTTACAGCAGGCGGTTTCACCAGCAGGCGGTAGGTAGATGGACTTCCCGGCGGACTTCCCCGGTCAGGCGTACCCCCACCCGCATCCGCACGGCGGATGGCCGGGCAACGAGCTGGAGGAGGTGCTCTCGGCGTCCCTCGGCATGCCCTCGGCCGGCGGCCGGATCGTCGAAGTGCTCGGCCGCAGCTTCGTCTGGGTCCCGCTCCCCAGCGGCGGCGGCCCGCAGAGCGGCCCCTTGGACCTGCCGACACTGGACATCGAGGGGCAGGCGTACGTCCCGGTGTTCAGCTCCGAGGAGCAGTTCCGCCAGGTCGTCGGCTCGCATCTGTCGTTCACGATCGCGCCGGCGGTGGAGTTCGCCCGCGGGCTGCCCCCGCAGGTCGGCCTCGCGGTGAACCCGGGCGGCATGGTCGGCGTCCCGCTCCCGCCCCTCGCCGTGGCCGAGCTGTGCCGCATCGGCCGCACCGCCCTCGACGGCCCCACCAGCGGCGGCCGCGTCCGCCTCTTCGAACCCGACTGGCAGGACGACCCGGTCGACTTCCTCACCGCGGCCTCCGCCGAGTTCGCCGCGATCGGCGTGGTCGGCTCGGCCCGCCGCTGCCTCGCCGCCATCGAAACAGCCGCCCCCGTGATGTTCGTAGGCGTAGAACTGACCAACTGGGACGGCGACTTGAGAGCGGCCCCGATGGAAGCGCTCGCCCGGGCACTGGGCCAGGTAACGGTCCAGTGGCAGGTCAACCTGGTCCTCCTGGACGTAACCCAGGACCCGGTGGCGGACTGGATGCGCCAGACGGTACGTCCCTTCTATACACAGGGTCACTAGCAAGCACCCCGAGGGGCAGCATCCTCAGGGGCGCGGGGAACTGCGCGACCAGCCACACTCGACCCGCACTCGCCAACGCACACAAGGCCCCCACCCCTTGGGCGCTTAAGCTGTTCCCAAACGCAGGGCACCTACAAAAAGGAGCGGACACGTGAGCGCCAGCGGCACCGCGACCGGCCAGGTCGAGCACATGCTGCGCCAGGTGACGCCCGGGCGCTACGACGCCTACGAGGCGCTCCTGCGCGCCCTCGCGACCCCTCACTCCGGTCAGATCTGGATGCTCCTGTGGCACGGCCAGTCCGGCTCCCCGGACGCCCAGTACGGAAACATGCAGGTCGACAAGTACGGCTACGCCCCCTGCGTCACCTCCGCCCAGGAGCTGTCGGCGAGCGGCTGGAACCGCTCCTACGAGGTGGTCGACGGCCTCGACGTGGCCCGCACCCTCTACCCCGACCACTTCGGCCTCTGGCTCAACCCGCACGCGCCGGGCGGAGGCGTCGGCATCCCCTGGCTGGACCTCCGCAGAATCGCCACTGGCCTGGAACGCCAGCCGGCAGGCCCCCTGCGCCTGTCCGAACCGGGCATCGAGGTCCCGCAGTTCTACGCCCTGCTCACGCAGAACGCCCACCGCACCCCGGCGGTCCGCGCGCTGCGCCGCGCCTGGGTACAGCCCGCGCTCGGAGCGCCGTACCTCGCGATCGGTCTGGACGTCTACGACACCAGCCCGCCCGCCGTGGACTCGGTGCGCGGCATGATGCAGCAGTCGATCGGCGCGGTCCCCGACGGACTGCCGGTGTCGACCGTGGCGATGTCCGACGAGTACGACCCGGTGGCCCTGTGGCTGCGGGCGAACGCCCGCCCGTTCTACGACCGTGAGGCCCACGCGGCGCCCGCTCAGGCGGGTGGGTACGGATACCCGCCCGTCCGTGGTGGATACTGAACCCGCGAGTCCTCTTCTCAGCTTCTCCGCAGGATTTACGTCTACGGCACATTTCTTCGCGCGTAGACGGCGGTGTGGTGCCCCGAAAGACGCCGAATCTCTGTTCTGTCCCAAGTGTCCGGCGTCCGGGGTGCGTTACCCACTGTTCGGATAACGGAATCCCTAGTTAAGCATCACGGTTGCGCATACTTTCGCCGTCAGACCTGGCGGGTGATCGCAGCCACGCTGAAGACTCGCGACTCAGACACAGGGTCCAGGGACCCATGTCCACTGCAAGTCGACAAAGCCGCTAATCCGCGGCAGGCGTAAGCCGGTAACCACCGGCGAGAGGGGTCGGGTCACAGTGACCGCACCGATCGAGACCACGGGGGCGGAAGCCGGGGCGCAGCCGGAGGCTGTGCTCGCCGGCGCCGAGAAGGGGCAGATCGAGGGCCGTTCCCTTGGACAGATCGCCTGGACCCGGTTCAAGAAGGACAGAGTCGCCGTCGCCGGCGGCGTCATCGTCGTCCTGCTGATCCTGGTCGCGGCACTCTCCCGTCCGATCCAGTCGATGTTCGGGCTGGATCCCGACGCCTTCCACCAGAACCTGATCGACGCCAACACCTCGCTGCCGAA
The DNA here is from genome assembly GCF_045162565.1 of Streptomyces sp. NBC_00986. Taxonomy (NCBI): domain Bacteria; kingdom Bacillati; phylum Actinomycetota; class Actinomycetes; order Kitasatosporales; family Streptomycetaceae; genus Streptomyces; species Streptomyces sp. NBC_00986. Next base: position 4,084,034 of record NZ_CP108733.1, on the reverse strand, counting down.
GGGCGGTTGGGGCGGGATGAGCTGGGACCACCCGCTCGGCGTGGACCCGCAGTTCGGCCGGGACGTCGCCACCCGCATCCTCGAAGGCTCCTGGGTGTCGCTGGTGGTCGCCTTCGGCGCCACGATCCTGTCGAACGTGATCGGCACCATCCTCGGCGTCGTCGCGGGGTACTACGGCGGCCGGGTCGACTCGATCATCAGCCGGCTGATGGACACCTTCCTCGCCTTCCCCCTGCTGCTCTTCGCCATCGCTATCTCGGCGACCCTGCAGGGCGGTGCCTTCGGTCTCAACGGCCTGCCGCTGCACCTGAGCGTGCTGATCTTCGTCATCGGCTTCTTCAACTGGCCCTACCTGGGCCGGATCGTCCGCGGCCAGACCCTCGCCCTGCGCGAGCGGGAGTTCGTGGACGCCTCCCGGGGCATGGGCGCCAAGGCGCCGTACATCCTCTTCCGGGAGCTGCTGCCCAACCTGGTCGGCCCGATCATCGTCTACTCGACGCTGCTCATCCCGACGAACATCCTCTTCGAGGCGTCCCTCAGCTTCCTCGGGGTCGGTATCCAGCCCCCGCAGGCATCCTGGGGCGGCATGTTGCGGGACGCGGTCACCTATTACGAGGTCGACCCCGCGTACATGATCGTTCCCGGCCTCGCCATCTTTGTGACCGTCCTGGCGTTCAACCTGCTGGGCGACGGTCTCCGTGACGCTCTCGACCCCCGCAGCCGCTAGGGCCCGCACCCGAGAGTCCATCAAGTTTCCGACAATGGAGGAAGCAGACCATCATGCGAAGGTCAGCGCTGGCCGCAGTTGCGGCCATCGGCTCCGCGACACTGCTCATGGCAGGTTGCAGCAAGGCCGATGACAGTAAGAGTGACAACGGTGGGACGAAGGCGGCTGGGGCCAACGCAGCGACCAAGGACGTCGTCAACGCCTCTACGCACAAGGGCGGGACGGTCACCTACGAACTGTCCGACGTTCCGGACTCGTTCGACCCGGGCAACACGTACTACGCGTACATGTACAACTTCAGCCGGCTGTACGCCCGTCCGCTGATGACGTTCGAGCCCGGCCCCGGTTCCAAGGGGAACACCCTGGTCCCGGACCTCGCCGCGAGCAAGGGTGTCTCCAGCGACGGCGGCAAGACCTGGACGTACAAGCTGCGTTCGGGCCTGAAGTACCAGGACGGCACGGCGATCACGTCCAAGGACGTCAAGTACGCCGTGGAGCGTTCGAACTTCGCGCGTGACGTGCTCTCCCTCGGCCCGAACTACTTCCAGCAGTTCCTGGTCGGCGGCAAGGACTACAAGGGCCCGTACAAGGACAAGAGCGCCGAGGGCCTCAAGTCCATCGCGACGCCCGACGACACCACCATCGTCTTCCACCTGAACACGGCCTTCCAGGAGTTCGACTACCTGGTCGCGGCGCCGCAGACGGCTCCGGTGCCCCAGGCGAAGGACAAGGGCGTCGACTACGTCAAGAACATCGTGTCCTCCGGCTCGTACCAGTTCCAGAGCTACCAGGACGGCAAGCAGGCCGTCCTCGTGCGCAACAAGAACTGGAACGCGGCGACGGACCCGCTGCGCAAGCAGTACCCGGACAAGATCGTCGTGAACCTGAAGGTCAACGCCGACACGATCGACAAGGACGTCCTCGCGGGCGACGCGATCGACATGGGCGGTACGGGTGTCCAGGCCGCGACCCAGGCGCAGCTGCTGACCTCCGCCGACAAGAAGGCCGGCACGGACAACACCTTCGGTGGCCGTCTCGTCTACATGGCGATCAACACCAAGGTGAAGCCGTTCGACAACGTGGCCTGCCGCAAGGCCGTCGAGTACGCCATCGACAAGGTCTCCGTGCAGACCGCCGAGGGCGGCCCGATCCGCGGTGAGATCGCCAGCACCGTCCTGCCGCCGGACATCACCGGCTACGAGAAGGCCGACCAGTACGCCACCACCGGCAACAAGGGTGACGTCGCCAAGGCCAAGGCGCAGCTGCAGGCCTGTGGCAAGACGTCGATCTCGACGAACCTGTCGGCCCGCAGCGACCGTCCGCAGGAGATCTCCGCGGCCACCGCGATCATCAACTCGCTGAAGGCCGTCGGCATCAACGCCAGCCTGAAGCAGTACCCGTCGGGCAAGTACTTCACCGACTACGCGGGTGTCCCGAAGTTCACCGAGCAGCAGAACATCGGCCTGATCATGATGCAGTGGGGTGCCGACTGGCCCTCCGGCTACGGCTTCGAGCAGCAGATCCTGAACGGTGAGGCGATCGGCGCGTCGGGTAACACCAACCTGTCGCAGTACGACAACAAGACGGTCAACAACCTCCTCGCCAAGGCCATCGGCACCGAGGACGTGGCCACCCGCAACAGCATGTACGCCCAGATCGACAAGCAGACCATGAGCGACGCGGCCCTCGTTCCGCTGACCTACTTCAAGGTCCTGCTGGCCCGTCCGGCGAACTACAGCAACCTGGTGTCGACGGCGGCCTTCAGCGGCCAGTACGACTACCTCAACATCGGCACCACGAAGTAGTCGTAGCCCCGGAAGGCAGGTGAAGGCATTGGTGCCCGCGGGCTTTGCGGCCCGCGGGCACCAGCGCCGATCCCCGTGATCTCGTACATTCTCCGTCGGACGGTCGCAGCGGTGATCCTGCTGCTGGTCGTCTCCGCGGTCACCTTCGGCATCTTCTTCCTGCTGCCACGGCTCGCCGGCCAGACCGCGGACCAGCTGGCTCAGCAGTACATCGGGAAGAGCCCGTCCGCGGCGGACATCGCCGCGGTCAAGCACAACCTCGGTCTGGACCAGCCCCTTTACCTGCAGTACTGGCACTTCATCAAGGGGATCGTGGCGGGCGCCACCTACAACCTCGGCCCCACCACGGTGCACTGCGACGCGCCCTGCTTCGGCTACTCCTTCAAGGACCACGTCGAGGTCTGGCCGCAGCTCACCTCCCGCCTTCCGGTCACCATCTCGCTGGCCTCCGGCGCCGCCGTGCTCTGGCTGCTGTCCGGTGTCACGGTCGGTGTGATCTCCGCGCTCAAGCCGCGGTCGTTCTTCGACCGCGCCTTCATGGGCGTGGCGCTCGCGGGTGTCTCGCTGCCCATGTTCTTCACGGGCAACCTGGCCATCCTGCTCTTCACGTACCAGTGGCCGATCTTCGGCCGCACCTACGTCCCGTTCACCGAGAACCCCGCGCAGTGGGCCAACACGCTGTTCCCGGCGTGGTGTTCGCTCGCGCTCCTCTACTCCGCCATCTACGCGCGGCTCACCCGCTCGGGCATGCTGGAGACGATGAACGAGGACTTCATCCGCACGGCCCGCGCCAAGGGCCTGCGGGAACGCAACGTCGTCGTCAAGCACGGTCTGCGGGCCGCCCTGACGCCGATCATCACCGTCTTCGGCATGGACCTCGGTCTGCTGCTCGGCGGTGCGCTGATCACCGAGTCGGTGTTCTCCCTGCACGGCATCGGCCAGTACGCGGTGCAGTCGATCGAGAGCAACGACCTGCCCCCGATCCTCGGCGTGACCCTGCTCGCAGCGTTCTTCGTAGTGATCGCAAATCTCCTGGTGGACCTGTTGTACGCCGCCGCCGACCCGCGGGTGAGGCTCTCGTGACCGACCTTGATCCCCTGTCTGCGACTGGCGCCGCAGTGGGCGAGCCCGTCAACTCGCCTTCGGCCGCCCCGAGTTCGTTCCTCGAAGTCCGCGACCTCAAGGTGCACTTCCCGACCGACGACGGCGTGGTCAAGTCCGTCGACGGGCTCAGCTTCTCGCTGGAGAAGGGCAAGACCCTCTCCATCGTGGGCGAGTCGGGCTCCGGCAAGTCCGTCACCTCGCTGGCGATCATGGGCCTGCACCGGCTCGGCCCGCGCGGCAAGAACGTGCGGATGACCGGCGAGATCTGGCTCGACGGCCAGGAGCTGGTCAACGCCTCGCCGGACGACGTGCGCAAGCTCCGCGGTCAGCAGATGTCCATGATCTTCCAGGACCCGCTGTCCGCGATGCACCCGTACTACAAGATCGGCGACCAGATCGTCGAGGCGTACCGGGTGCACAACGACGTCAGCAAGAAGGTCGCCCGCACCCGTGCGATCGAGATGCTCGACCGGGTCGGTATCCCCGAGCCGGCCAAGCGCGTCGACGGCTACCCGCACGAGTTCTCCGGCGGTATGCGCCAGCGCGCGATGATCGCGATGGCCCTGGTCAACAACCCCGAACTGCTCATCGCGGACGAGCCGACGACCGCCCTGGACGTCACCGTCCAGGCGCAGATCCTCGACCTCATCCGGGATCTGCAGAAGGAGTTCGGCTCCGCGGTCGTCCTGATCACGCACGACCTCGGTGTCGTCGCCGAGATCGCCGACGACGTCCTGGTCATGTACGGCGGCCGGTGCGTGGAGCGCGGTCCCGTCGACGAGATCTTCGAGAAGCCGCAACACCCGTACACCTGGGGCCTGTTGGGCTCGATGCCGCGCATCGACCGGGAGACCTCGGAGCGGCTCATCCCGGTCAAGGGCCAGCCGCCGAGCCTCATCAACGTCCCCTCGGGCTGCGCCTTCCACCCGCGCTGCCCGTACGCGGACATCCCCAAGGGCGACGTCACGCGAACCGTGCGCCCCGAGCTGGAGCTGGTTCCCGGCGGGCACTGGTCCGCCTGTCACCTCCCGGCTGAGGACCGTACGCGGATCTGGACCGAAGAGATTGCGCCGAAGCTGTGAGCGATACGAACAAACAGACCGCCACCGCGGTCGTACCGGAGCAGGCGGCCTCCTCGGGGGACCGTGAGGTGCTGCTCAAGGTCGAGGGCCTGAAGAAGCACTTCCCCATCAAGAAGGGGATCCTGCAGCGTCAGGTCGCCGCGGTGAAGGCCGTCGACGGCATCGACTTCGAGGTGCGCAAGGGCGAGACCCTGGGCGTCGTCGGCGAGTCGGGCTGCGGCAAGTCGACCATGGGGCGGGTCATCACCCGGCTCCAGGACCCGACGGGCGGCTCGATCCACTTCGAGGGCCAGGACATCACGACCCTGAACGCGGCGGGCATGCGTCCGCTGCGCCGGGACATCCAGATGATCTTCCAGGACCCGTACGGCTCCCTGAACCCCCGGCACACCATCGGCTCGATCGTCTCGGCGCCGTTCCGGCTCCAGGGCGTGGAGCCCGAGGGCGGGGTGCGCAAGGAGGTCCAGCGTCTGCTGGAGCTGGTGGGTCTGAGCCCCGAGCACTTCAACCGCTACCCGCACGAGTTCTCCGGCGGCCAGCGCCAGCGCATCGGCATCGCCCGCGCGCTCGCCCTCAAGCCCAAGCTCGTGGTGGCGGACGAGCCGGTCTCGGCGCTCGACGTGTCGATCCAGGCGCAGGTCGTCAACCTCATGGACGACCTCCAGACGGAGCTCGGCCTGACGTACGTGATCATCGCGCACGACCTCTCCGTCGTCCGCCATGTCTCGGACCGCGTCGCGGTGATGTACCTCGGCAAGATCGTCGAACTCGCCGACAGCAGCAAGCTGTACGAGTCGCCGATGCACCCGTACACCAAGGCCCTGATGTCGGCCGTGCCGGTGCCGGACCCCAAGCGCCGGGGCGCCAAGAGCGAGCGCATCCTGCTCAAGGGCGACGTCCCCTCGCCGATCTCCCCGCCCAGCGGCTGCCGTTTCCACACGCGCTGCTGGAAGGCCACGGAGATCTGCCGGACGGCGGAGCCCCAGCTGATCGAGCTCCGGCCCGGTCAGCAGGTCGCCTGCCACCACCCGGAGAACTTCGCGGACCAGGCCCCGCAGGACACCGTCCTGCTGAGCGCCGCGAAGGAAGCGGTGGAGCTGGTGGGCGCCGCGGTCCTGGAGAAGCCGGCGGAGCCCGAACCGGAAGCCGAGGTCGCGGCTGTGACCGAGGCGGCGGACGTGGCTGCGCCCGCCGCGACCGAGAAGCCGGCGGAGCCGACAGTGCCTGTCGTCGCGGAGCCGGCTGCCGCCGAATCCGTGGCTGACGCGGAGGAAGCCGTTGCGGAGGCGCCCGCCGCCGAAGCTCCGGCCACCTCCGAGGAGACCCCCGAAACCCCGGCCGCCGCTTCCCCCGAAGCGGAATCCGGCGATCAGGAGTCAACTGCCAAGTAGCACATGACGACTTGGTAAAGTCATGTTCATGTCGAAACGGGAGAGTGCAGAGTCGAGCGCGTCCGTCTGATCGGAAACGCACCCGAAAGGGACGACTCATGGCACTCTCCCGTTCGGCACGTCTGGGGGCCCTCGCGACAGCGGCGGCCTCTTTTCTTGTCATCGCCGCCGCGCCCGCCCCCACCCCCGGCGCCGACGGCATCGGTGACCCCTACTTCCCGCAGCTCGGCAACGGCGGTTTCGACGCCCGGCACTACGCCCTCGACGTCGCCTACAACCCCGACACCGACCGCCTCGACGGCCGTACGACACTCACCGCCCGCGCCACCCAGAACCTCTCCTCCTTCGACCTGGACCTCCAGAAGCTGGAGGTCGCCAAGGTCCAAGTGAACGGAAGACGGGCCCAGTTCACCCGCTCCGGCGACGAACTGCGCATCACCCCGAGGGACTCGCTCCGCAAGGGCAGGGACTTCACGGTCACCGTCACCTACGGCGGAGTGCCCGAACCCCTCAACGGACCCATCGTGTTCGGCTCCGACTACGGCTGGATGAAGACCCCCGACGGCGTCTTCGTCGCCTGCGAACCCAACGCCGCCTCCACCTGGTTCCCGTCCAGCGACCACCCCTCCGACAAGGCCACCTACGACATCCGCATCAAGGCCCCCAAGGGCCTTACCGGAGTCTCCAACGGCCGCCTCGTCTCGACGTACAGCAAGGGCGCCTCGACGTACACCCACTGGCGCGAGAGCAAGCCGATGGCGACCTATCTCGCCACCGCCACCATCGGGAAGTTCGACGTCAAGACGGGCAAGACGCCCGGCGGCATCCCGATCTACGTCGCCATCGACCCCGTCCTCGCCAACAGCAACAGCGTCGACGTGTACGCCGTGACCGCCGCCGCCACCGACTACTGGTCGCAGCTCTTCGGGCCGTACCCCTTCGAGGAGACCGGCGCGATCGTCGACGACATGCCGGAGGCCGGGTTCTCGCTGGAGGTGCAGAGCAAGCCCGCCTACTCGGCCGTGCGCAACGAGACGACGATCGTGCACGAGCTGGCCCACCAGTGGTTCGGCGACTCCGTGTCGGTCGCGCACTGGAAGGACATCTGGCTCAACGAGGGCTTCGCGACCTACGCCCAGTGGCTGTGGGCCGAGCACCAGGGCACCCGCACCGCGCACGACTCGTTCCTGGCCGGCTACAACTCCCGCCCCGCCGACAACGCCTTCTGGCAGACCGTCGTAGCGGACCCGCAGCGCGACACCATGTTCGCCTCGGCCGTCTACCAGCGCGGCGCGATGACCCTCCAGATGCTCCGCGAACGCATCGGCGACACCGCGTTCTTCAAGCTGCTCCCCGCCTGGACGAAACTCCACCGCTACGGCAACGGCGACACGGCCGGCTTCATCAAGCTCGCCGAGGAGATCAGCGGACAACAGCTCGACGACCTGTTCCAGACCTGGCTGTTCACGCCAGGGAAACCGACCCTGTAACCCTTGCTTTGAAAGGGAGGCACCCTTCTGTAGGTAAGAATGTGGGGTGCTTCAGCAACTGTTCAACCCCTCCGTCCAGCACACGCTCGACCTCGTCGGCATCTTCGTGTTCGCCATCTCCGGCGCGCTGCTGGCCGTCCGCAAGAACTTCGACGTGTTCGGCATCGCCGTGCTCGCCGAGGTCACCGCGCTGGGCGGAGGGGTCTTCCGGGACCTCATCATCGGGGCGGTACCCCCGGCCGCCTTCACGGACCTGGGCTACTTCAGCACCCCGCTCTTCGCCGCGCTCCTCGTGTTCTTCCTCCATCCGCACGTGGAGCGCATCCAGGTCGGCGTCAACGTCTTCGACGCGGCGGGCCTCGGCCTGTTCTGTGTCACCGGCACCGTGAAGGCCTACGACTACGGGCTCGGCCTGACCGCCTCGGTGGCGCTCGGTCTCGGGTCCGCCGTCGGCGGCGGTGTGCTGCGGGACGTGCTGGCCAACGAGACTCCCTCCCTGCTCCGTTGGGACCGCGACCTGTACGCGGTCCCCGCCATCGTCGGCGCCACCATGGTCGCCGTGTGCATCCGGTACGACGTGCTGGGCCCGTTCACCAGCGGGCTCGCGGTCGTCACCGCTTTCGTGTTGCGCCTGCTCGCGATGCGGTTCCACTGGCGAGCTCCGCGTGCGTGGAACCGGAGGTCGACCGTCCGTGAGGAGTAGTGGTCGATCCGGTCTTCGCGTGCGGGTGGTTCTTGCCCATCTCCAGGGTCAGCCAGCGGAACACCGCCTTCACCTGCGGCCGCCACAGCGCCATCGTGTGGCCGCCGTCGCTGCGCGGCAGGAACACCACGTGCACGGTCGTCGGCGCCTCCGCGACCGAGGCCAGGGCGGTGCCCGCCTCGTAGCCGTCGCCGGACTCGCCGGAGATGTACAGCGCGATCGGCGGCGGGGTCTTCTTCGCCTTCAGCAGCAGGTACGGGTTGTTCGCGGCGCGTAGGGCCGGGCTGGCCGCGGCGAGTGAATTGCGCTCGCCGATCGGGTCGTTGTAGCCGGACATGCCCACGGCCGCGCGGTAGCGGTCCGGGTGGGCGACGGCGAGCTTGACCGCGCAGTGCGCGCCGGCCGAGTAGCCGGCCACCGCCCAGCCCGAAGGGGCGGGCTCGGCGCGGAAGTTGTCCATGACCATCTTCGGTACGTCGACGCTCAGCCAGGTGTCGGCGTTGACCGTGCCGGTGATGTTGGCGCAGCCCGTGTCGACGCCGGCCAGCAGGTTGGTGCGCGGGGCGACCAGGATGAACGGCGCGACCCGCCCGCTCTTCATCAGCGGCATCAGTTGCTCGTTGGCGTGCAGCGACCCGAACCAGGCCCTCGCCGAACCGGGATAGCCCGGCAGCAACTCGACCACCGGGAACTTGTGATGGCGGTAGGCGGGCTCCTTGTACTGCGGAGGCAGCCACACGTACACCTCGGCGTTGACGCCGGACACCTGGCCCTTGAGCTGGGTGACCTCGACCCCGCCGGCCGCGCGCATGCCCGGGCCCTCGGCGGGAGAGAAGTCCTGCTTGACCTTGGGCAACCGTTTCAGCGAGATGTTCCCGGTGCCGTTCTTGCCGAGATTCGCGGCCTGCTGGACGTGGTTGCCGGTGCCGAGGAGGTCGGCCCAGTTGTCGTAGAGGTTGTTCTGGTTGTTGACCATGACGAAGACCAGGGTGACGGCCGTCGCCTGGGCGAACAGCAGCATCAGGGCCCGCGCCGCCACGCGTACGGCCTTGGGGCCGCGCATCCGCGACCACAGCACGAGCGGCAGTATGAGGGCGACGATCGTCAGCACGACGGCGGTGTAGAGGAACGGAGTCCCGGTGAGGCTCATGTCCCCAAAGAGGGGGATCACGGGCCGCGCGTCACGGACGAGTTCGGACACTTACCAAGAAATTGCCGGTTCCTCACCCGGTCGGCGGACAACCTGCCGGTGTTTTCATATGCCCGCAACAACAAAGCTACCGCTTAGTAATGTCATGTTGTACGGTTCATCCATGCGAGAAGCAGCATCCGCCCCGGCGCCCACGCTGGCCGCACGGGCCACGATCGGCGACAGCGAGTTCGACCGCGACACGGCGGTCACCCGTCGCGCCCCGGGCGTCTACGACATCGACCTCTCGGCCGGCTGGACGATCATCAGCGCGGTCAACGGCGGCTATCTCCTCGCCGTCCTGGGCCGAGCCCTCGCGGACGCGCTCCCGCACAGCGACCCGTTCACGATCTCCGCGCACTACCTGACGGCGTCCCAGCCTGGGCCGGCGGTCATCCGCACGGACACGGTCCGCACCGGTCGCACGCTCTCCACGGGCCAGGCGTCCCTCTTCCAGTACGACGAAGAGGGCGGGGAGATCGAGCGCATCCGGGTCCTGGCCTCCTATGGCGACCTGGACACCCTCCCGGACGACGTCCGCACGACGGCACGCCCGCCGGCATTTCCGCCGATGAACCAGTGCTTCGGCCCGGAGGACGGCCCCGCCCCCGTCTCCGGCAGCTCGGCCATCGCCGACCGCCTGATGCTCAAGCTCGACCCGTCCACCCTCGGCTGGGCCCTCGGCGCCCCCTCGGGCAAGGGCGAGATGCGCTCCTGGTTCGGCCTGGCGGACGGCCGCGACGCTGACCCGTTGTCCCTGCTCCTCGCGGTGGACGCCCTCCCCCCGACCGCCTTCGAGATCGGCCTCAAGGGCTGGGTCCCCACGGTAGAACTCACGGTCCACGTCCGAGCCCGCCCGGCCCCGGGCCCCCTCCGCGTCTCCATCACCACCCGCAACCTGGCCGGGGGATTCCTGGAGGAGGACGCGGAGGTCTGGGACACCGAGGACCGACTGGTGGCGCAGTCACGACAGTTGGCACGGGCGAGGCTGAGCTGAGAGGTGTTCGGCTCGGCGGATCGCCAACTCCGAGCAGGTCCGGGCGACTTCGAGGGCGCGGCGAGCGCGAACCAGGTCGGTTCGGGGTCCGTATTCGGGCTGCTGCTGCTGCTGTCGTCGGCCGGGCGAAGGCGAACAAGGCCTGATGTCTGACCCGCGCAGGCCTCGCCTGCCTGGCATTGGTCCCTGGCCGGACCGTTGACTTCCGCTAGGGGGCGGCCTCTTCGGGTGTCGGCCGCGCCCAGGTGAGGCTGCTCATCGAGGCCCCGGGTGTGGGCCGTGCTCTTCGTGGTGTGCGTTGGATCCGGGTCTCCGCCGCGCGGCCCGCGCCGGTTTCGACCAGCAGGCTTCGGCCCGGGCGCCAGGCCGCCAACTCCCGCTGGGCGGCGGCTTCTTCGGGTGTCGGTTGTGTCGAGGCGCAGGGCGCTCGGCGGGATCGCAGGCGCGGACCGCGCTCTCCGTGACGCCGAATTCGTTCTACGGCTGCCACCACTGGACGATGCTGCGACGCGGCCGGACACCTGGCCCGCGCCGGACTCAGCCGAGCGGCCTTCGCCCCAGCCAAGCCGCCAACTGCCACTGAGGCGCGGCTTCTTCGGGCGTCGGCCGTGTCGAGGTGAGGGTGCTCATCAGGGTTCCGGGTGGGCCGTGCTGGTGGGGGTGTGGAGGCGATCCGGGTTTCCGTCGTGGGGTCGGCGGCGCGCCCCGGTCGGCTGCTTGGCCTGCGCCCCTTTCAGGTGAGCGGCCTTCGCCCGAGCCAGGCCGCCAACTACCGCCAGGACGCGGCTTTTTCGGGCGTCGGCTCTGTCCGGGTGAGGGTGCTTATCGGGTCCTGGGTGTGGGCTGCGTTGGTGGCGGTGTGCGGGTGATTCGGGTTTCCGTCGTGGGGTCGGCGGTGAGCCTCGGCCGACTGCTCGGCCTGCGTCCCATTCAGGCGAGCGGACTGCGGCCGAGCCATGCTGCCAACTACCGCTGGGGCGCGGCTTTTTCGGGCGTCGGCCCTGTCCGGGTGAGGGTGCTTATCGGGTCCTGGGTGTGGGCTGCGTTGGTGGCGGTGTGCGGGTGATTCGGGTTTCCGTCGTGGGGTCGGCGGTGAGCCTCGGCCGACTGCTCGGCCTGCGTCCCATTCAGGCGAGCGGACTGCGGCCGAGCCATGCTGCCAACTACCGCTGGGGCGCGGCTTTTTCGGGCGTCGGCCCTGTCCGGGTGAGGGTGCTTATCGGGTCCTGGGTGTGGGTTGCGTTGGTGGCGGTGTGCGGGTGATTCGGGTTTCCGTCGTGGGGTCGGCGGTGAGCCTCGGCCGACTGCTCGGCCTGCGCCCCATTCAGGCGAGCGGACTGCGGCCGAGCCATGCCGCCAACTTCCGGTAGGCGTCGGTGTCTTCGGACACCCGTTGTGCCGTGTCGAAGGGGGTGTCGGCGTCCCGTTCCTCGTCCGGCAGGACCCTGCGGGCGATCGTGAGCGCGAACTCGGCCAGTTCCGGGTCGAGTTGGATGGGGTGGCCCAGGGACTCCGAGAGGTCCCAGGTGTGGGTGACGTTCTCCATGACGTAGCCGGAGAGGGCGATGCGGCCCGGGGCCTCGCCCCAGGGGACCTGGACCAGGGCGTCCAGGCGGGCGTCGTCCGCCCAGGCGGCGCGGACCCGGGCGCGGGCCTCGTCGTACGCCGTCGGCCAGCCCTTGTCGTCGATGCCGTGGACGAAGGGGTGTACGGCCATGCCGTCGCCGCCCTCGCCGATCGTCGCGATGCGGTGGGTGCCGCCGGTGAGGTGGCTCAGAAGGGTGCGTACGTCGAACTCCGCGCAGGGGGTGGGGGAGGAGAGCTGGTCCGGTCGTACCGTCCTGATCAGCGCTGCGGCCTGCTCGGTGGCTCGGGTGTACAGGGGGCGGGGGTCGTTCGCGTCGGGGTTCATGGCAGTGATGGTGGATCCATAACCTGACAGTTTCCGTCAACATTTGCGCGGGGTTTCCGGGAGGCGGATCCTGGGTGCGTGAAGGCCGACCGACTGCTCTCGATCCTGTTGCTCCTGCAGACCCGGGGTCGCGTCCCCGCGCATGAACTCGCCGACCGGCTGGAGGTGTCGGTGCGGACCATCTACCGGGACGTCGAGGCGTTGTCCGCCTCCGGGGTGCCGGTGTACGCCGAGCGCGGGCGGCACGGCGGGATCGAGCTGCTCGCCGGCTTCCGTACGGACGTGACGGGACTGACCGCCGACGAGTCGCGCGCCCTGTTCATCCTGGCCGCGCAGGGCGCCCACGCCGCCCTCGGTCTCGACGCCGCGCTCGGCTCCGCGCTGCGCAAGGTGATGGCCGCGCTCCCGGCGCCGTACCGGCCCGCCGCCGAGGTGACCTCGCGGCGCATCCTCGTCGACGCCACGCGGTGGAAGGGCGGGCCCCAACCCGCCGTGGATCTGGACGTGTTGCAGGACGCGGTCTTTACGGACCGGCGGCTGCGGCTGCGTTATCGGCACAGCGGAGCGAAGGAACCGAGCACCTACACCGTCGACCCGTACGGCCTCGTCTCCAAGGCCGGCGTCTGGTATCTCGTCGCCGACCGCCGAGCGCGCCCCCGCCTCTTCCGCGCCGACCGCGTGCACGCGGCCACCCTCCTCCCCGACCCGGTGAAGCGCCGCCCCGGCGTCGAACTCGCCGACGCGTGGGAGGAGTTGCGCCGCCAGGTCGAGGAACGCCCCGGCGGACTCGACGTCACCGTCCGCGTCCGCCGCTCCCGCCTCGACATGTTCCTGCGCCTCAACGCCTCCTCGTTGGCCCAACTCCCCGAGGACGACGGAGAGAAGGAGTGGGTGACGGTCCGGCTGTCCTACGGCGTCGTCCGCGAGGCCCGTCAACTGCTCCAGTTCGCCGACGCGTTGGAGGTCGTGTCCCCGCCGGAGGTACGCGCGGAGGTGGCCGCCGCAGCCGCTTCTGTCACGGAGCTGTACCAGCGAGTAGGCGCGGTCCGACAGTGAAGTCGCAGGTCAGAGTGGTCTCTTGGGCTGCCCTTTACTTCGCGCACAGGGTGGGGACAGGGCTCCGACAACGAAGCCTTAAGCGGCGTTGATTGAGTTCCCGTCACAAGACATCCTCATCGTTTTTGGAGCTGTTTCTCATGAAGCGTGCGCGTCTCCTCCCCGCAGTGGCCCTGCTGGCGCTCTCGCCCCTGGCCCTGGCGGCCTGCGGCTCGAGCGACTCGTCGTCGTCCTCCGGCAGCGGCAACTCCGGTTCCACACAGTCCTGTTCCGCCTCCGGCATGCCCACAGGCAACGCCACGGCACGGCCCAGCGGCGCCCCCTCCGGCGCGCCCACGGGCGCCGCGGCCTCGGGCAAGCCGACGGGCCGGCCGACCGGCAACGCCTCCGGCATGCCGACCGGTGGCCCCGGCGGGGGCGGCGGAGCGGGCGGCCAGGGCGGCGGCCCCGGCGGCGGATGCGGCGGCGGCCCGGGCGGTGGCCGGATGAGCGGGGCCCCGCAGCAGGGCTGACCGCGGCCCCGCACAACAGGGGCGGCACGCTCGTACACCGGGCGTGCCGCCCCTGTCGTATGTCACGCGTGTGTGGTGATCAGCCGAGCCAGTGCCGCCGTCCCACGCTGATCAACCGCATCTGCTGCTGGGCGAGTTGGGCCACCCGCTCCCGCTCCTCGTCCGACGCCTCCAGTGCCTCCAGGAAGAGCGAGGCCGTGATGAGCATCTGGTCGACATAGAGGTGGGCCAGCATCAGCAGGTCGTCGTCGCGCCAGCCCCGTGACTCGGGGTCCTTGGCGAGCTCGGCCTTCACCTCCTCGGCGAACCGGGCGAGTTGCGCCCGGATGGCCTCCCGTACCGGCTGCACACCGCCGTGCCGCTCGCGCGCGATGAAGCGGACGTGCGCCGGATACGTGTCCACGTGACGGGCGATCAACTCGACGGCCCGCGTGATGCGTTGGCCGCTGTCCGCCGGGGCCACCGTCTGCCGGATCATCGGATGCAGACTGCCCAACGCCTCCTCGACGAGCTCGACCCCGAGGTCGGCCGTGGAACGGAAGTGCCGGTAGAAGGCGGTCGGGGCGACGCCCACGGCCCGGGTGACCTCGCGCAGACCCAGACTGCTCAGGCTCTGCTCCTCCAGCAGCCCCAACGCGGCGTCCAGCAACGCCTGTCGGGTCTTCTGCTTCTGTACCTGCCGGATGCCGAGGGTGTGACTCATGTCATCCAGTTAACAACTGTTCTCCGTAATTGGAAAGTCGTCGGACGCGCTAGACTCAAGTTCAGTGAACAAGTGTTACTACAACCGTTCACCGAAACGTAACGAGAGCCGTCCCGGACGTCCCGATCGGCTCGGAGGGGGATTCATCCCATGCTGTTCCTCGTCGTAGCGCTCCTGCTGTTCGGCGTCGTGGTGGGCACCGTGGCCCACGCGCCGCTCGCCTTCACCGCCGTCGCCGCCACCGTCATCGCCGTCTGGCTGGGCATCTTCGCGCTCCGTGAGCGGCACGGCCGCCGCAGCCGTACGACCGCCAACTGACCGTCTGCGGCTGCCAGTCGACCGCCCGACCCACCACCCGCCCGATCATCGGGAGCTGAACCCACATGCAACTCACCGCACCGGCAAAGAGCAGCACCACCGTGAACTCCAACGTCAAGCCCACCGGCCGTCGTGACGCCGACGGCATGGCCGTCGCGTCCTTCATCCTCGGCCTCGTCGGACTGCTCGTGCTCAACGTGTTCCTCGGCCCGATCGCCATCGCCCTGGCCGGCGCGGCGCTGTGGCGCGGCACCGCCCGTCGCGGCCGTGCCTTCCTCGGCCTCGGACTCGGCATCGCCGATCTGCTGGTCCTCGTCGCCTTCATGCAGCTGGACAGCACGGTCTCCTGGAGCTTCTAGGGGACCGGCCGGATCCCGTCGAGGCGCCCGCCCCTCCGGGGTGCGCAGCGGGGCCCGTAGAATCGGCGTCACCATGGCATACCTCGACCACGCCGCGACCACCCCGATGCTTCCCGAGGCAGTCGAGGCGATGACGGCCCACCTGAGCATCACGGGCAACGCCTCCTCCCTCCACGCTTCCGGCCGCAAGGCCCGCCGTACGGTCGAAGAGGCCCGGGAGACCCTCGCCGAAGCGCTCGGCGCCCGCCCCAGCGAGGTCGTCTTCACCTCCGGCGGCACCGAGGCCGACAACCTCGCGGTGAAGGGCCTGTACTGGGCCCGCCGCGACGCCGACCCGGCCCGCACCCGGGTCCTGGCCAGCCCCGTCGAGCACCACGCCGTCCTGGACGCCGTCCACTGGCTGGGCGAGCACGAGGGCGCCACCGTCGAGTACCTCCCGGTCGACTCCTACGGCCGGGTCCGCCCCGAGGTGTTGCGCGAGGCGATCGCCCGCAACCCCGACGACGTCGCCCTGGCGACCGTGATGTGGGCCAACAACGAGATCGGCACGGTCATGCCGGTGCGTGAACTCGCCGATGTGGCAGGGGAGTTCGGCATCCCACTGCACGCCGACGCGGTACAGGCCTTCGGCCAGGTCCCGGTCGACTTCGCCGCCTCCGGGCTCGCCGCGGCGACCGTCTCCGGCCACAAGATCGGCGGACCGTACGGCATCGGCGCCCTGCTGCTCGGCCGCGAGTACACCCCCGTACCCGTCCTGCACGGCGGCGGCCAGGAACGCCATGTCCGCTCCGGCACCCTCGACGTCCCCGCGATCGCCTCCTTCGCGGTCGCGGGCCGGCTCGCCGCCGAACAGCACGAGTGGTTCGCCCGCGAGATCGGCGCCCTGCGCGACGAGTTGATCTCCGCCGTCCGTACGGCGGTCCCGGACGGGATCCTCGGCGGCGACCCGGTGGACCGCCTCCCGGCCAACGCCCACTTCACGTTCCCCGGCTGCGAGGGCGACTCCCTGCTGCTCCTGCTGGACGCCCAGGGCATCGAGTGCTCCACCGGCTCGGCCTGCACGGCGGGCGTCGCCCAGCCCAGCCACGTCCTCCTCGCCACCGGCACCGATCCGGACCTGGCCCGCGGCACCCTGCGCTTCTCCCTCGGCCACACCTCCACGGAGGCCGATGTGGAAGCGGTCGCGAAGGCGATCGGCCCGGCGGTGGAGCGTGCGCGCGCCGCCGGGCTGACCTGAGGGCTGCTCCTCGGCTTCCCGTCTAACTCTCCGTCACCATGAGGGAGGCCATCATGCCCTCGTCCTCGTGCTGCAGGAGATGGCAGTGGAGCATGTACATATAGGTGTCGTCGGAGAAGTCGGTGAACTCCATGGCGATCTTGATCGAGCCGCCGCCGACGATCTCGTAGGTGTCGTACCAGCCGAGTTGGACCCCGGTGGGATCCTCGCCGTTGATGGAGATCAGCTGGTACGGCACGTCGTGCAGGTGGAACGAGTGTTCCAGCTGGGTGGAGTTCTGGATCGTCCAGATCTCCTTCGCGCCGACCGTCGTACTGATCATCGCCATCGCGGCCATGGTGGTGCCCGCCGACCCGTTGATCAGCATGGTCGCGCCACTCTGGCCCAGGGTGATCGTCCGGGTGGTGAAGTCCGTCGTGTCGTACCGGTCGATGGTGTTGAGGGTGGTGGGCAGGTCGGCCGGGGTGTCGGTGCCGCCGGCCGTCACCGCGAGGACGTCGTACGTGCCGCTGCCGCCGCGGATCCAGCCGGTGGTGATCACGGCCTGGAGGGTGGCGTCCGCGGTGAGGTCCATCGTGAACTCGGCACGGGCACCGGCCACCAGGCGGATCGTGGTCACCTCGGTGGCCTCGGTCAGATAGCCCTGGTCGGTGCTGATCTGGGTGAGGGTGCCGCCGTCGCTGCGCTGGATCACGATGATGTCGGACGGCGAGGCGTTCAGCGCGCGGAACCGGGTCCGGGTCTTCGTGGCGGTGAAACCGAGCGTGGTGGAGTCCACGTTGGTTCCGTTGAGCAGGAGGGGGAAGGTCGTGGTGCTCAGCCGGTAGCCGGCCGCGTCGTACTTGATGTCTCCGTCGGTGTCCACGGCGAGGGACTGGAAGATGAGCGGGACGTCGTCGACGCCGTAGTCGCTGGGCAGCGCGGTGGACGCGTCCGTGGAGTCCTCGACGATGATCATCCCGGCCAGGCCGTGCACGGCCTGCTTGGCGGTGGTGCCCAGGGCGTGCGGGTGGTACCAGAGCGTGGTGGCGGGGTCCTTGACCGTGAACGTGGGTGACCAGGTCGTGCCGTCGGCGAAGGCGACCTGGGGACCGCCGTCCATCTTCGCGGGCACGTGGGCGCCGTGGAAGTGGACCGTCGTGTCCTCGCCGATGTCGTTGGTGATGTTGAGAAGGACCACGTCGCCGTTCGTCCACTTCAGCGTCGGGCCCAGGAAGTCCTGGTTGTAGCCCATCGTGCTGCTGGTGACGCCCGAGATCACCTCGTGGGTGCCGGTCTTGGCCTCCAGCGTGTACGTGGTGACGCCGTCGGTGGTGGTGCCCTCGAGGAGGTCGGGGATGGTGAGGGTGGCGTCCGCCGCGGAGGCCTTGTTCTTCGCCGCGCCGTTCAGCAGGGAGAAGGCCCCGCCGGCCGCCGCCACCGCCGCGATGCCGGTTCCGGCCATGCCGCCGAGGAACTTGCGCCGGTGCAGACCCTTGCCCCGGGCCGCGCTGTCCTTGCCGTGCTCGCGCTTCTCGGCCGCGGATTTGCGGTGGTTGCCCTTGACGTCTCTGTTCTGTTCGGACGCGGGCTCGCTGGTGTGTGTCATGAGGCCAGAGATTTGACCTAAGGGCTGTGTAAAGACTGGGGGACAGTTAGTAGTCAGCAGAGCAGTCTGTGAAAGGTAAGCGTGCGCAATCGCTCCCCAACTCCCCTTGGCCGAAAGCTGAGTTGGCGTACCCCAGGTCACATCCGGAACGGGGGACGCATCGGACACCGCCGTGACTGAAACGACTCATAGCCAAACCGCCGTGTGACCCGAGTCACACGCGCGTCCGGTGTGCCCGCCTTACGAGCGTCATGTACCGGTCCCAGTCCCAGTACCGCCCGGGGTCGGTGTGATCGGTCCCCGGCACCTCCACGTGCCCGATGACGTGCTTCCGGTCCACAGGGATTCCGTAGCGCCGGCATATCTCCGCCGTGAGCCGCGCGGAGTTCGTGTACATCACGTCCGTGAACGACGACTTCCGCTCCACGAAGCCCTCGTGCTCGATGCCGACACTGCGTTCGTTGTACGTCCGGTTCCCCGCGTGGAAGGCCACGTCCAGCTCGCGGATCATCTGCGTGACGTCACCGCGCTGCCGGACGATGTAGTGCGCGGCCGCCTGGTGCCCGGGATCCTGGAAGGCCTTCACCGCGCTCGCGTAACTGCCCTGCGTGACATGGATGACCACCCGGTCTATCGCGTAGTCGTCCGGCCGGTCGGCCCGCCGGTAGTTCGCCGAGGACGCCGCCACCCACGTGGCCCCCGGAAAATCGACGGCCCCCGGAGTCCGCGGCTTCTCCACCCCCGGCGTCCGCCACCACAACCGCGCCAACTCGTCCCGCGCCACCACAGCGGTCCCTACGGCGGCCACGGCCCCGCCGATGAGCAGCGCTCGCCGCCCGGGCCGCCGGCCGGTGCCGCCCGGCGGCTTCTCCTCGGTGCCCGGCGGCTTCTCCTCGGTGCCCGGCGGCTTCGCCGTCCGGTCGCCCGGATCGCCCTGAGCGTCCTGACGGTTCTGATCGCTCTGTGTCTCCCCCATGTGATCGTCAACGGATACTCGCGGGTCCCGGTTCCCGACGACCCGTACCCTGGAAGGGTTATGACTGAGACCTCGCAGCGCCCCCGCCCCCTTCGCGTACTCGCCGCCATGTCGGGCGGCGTCGATTCCGCCGTCGCCGCCGCCCGCGCCGCGGAAGCCGGCCACGACGTGACAGGCGTCCACCTCGCGCTCTCCGCGAACCCGCAATCGTTCCGCACGGGCGCGCGTGGCTGTTGCACGATCGAGGACTCACGGGACGCCCGCCGTGCCGCCGACGTCATCGGCATCCCGTTCTACGTCTGGGACCTCGCCGACCGCTTCCGCGAGGACGTCGTCGAGGACTTCGTCGCCGAGTACGAGGCCGGCCGCACCCCGAACCCGTGCCTGCGCTGCAACGAGAAGATCAAGTTCGCCGCCCTCCTCGACAAGGCCCTTGCGCTCGGCTTCGACGCGGTCTGCACCGGCCACTACGCCCAGGTGATCGTGAACGAGGACGGCACCCGCGAACTGCACCGCGCCTCCGACATGGCGAAGGACCAGTCGTACGTCCTCGGTGTCCTGGACGAGCGGCAGCTCGCGCACGCGCTGTTCCCGCTCGGAGACACCGTGACGACGAAGGACGAGATCCGCGTCGAGGCCGAGCGCCGTGGCCTCGCGGTCGCCAAGAAGCCCGACTCGCACGACATCTGCTTCATCGCCGACGGCGACACCCAGGGCTTCCTCGCGAACCGCCTGGGCAAGGCCGAGGGCGACATCGTCGACGAGTCCGGCTCCGTCATCGGCTCGCACGAGGGCGCGTACGGCTTCACCATCGGCCAACGCAAGGGCCTGCGCATCGGCACCCCGGCCGCCGACGGCAAGCCGCGCTACGTCCTGGACATCTCCCCGGTCGACAACACGGTGACGGTCGGCCCGGCCGCCTCCCTCGACGTCAGCGGCCTCACGGCCGTCAAGCCCCGCTGGTGCGGCACGGCACCCACCGGCCCCGGCACCTACACCGCCCAGCTCCGCGCCCACGGCGGCGAGACCGAGGTCACCGCCGAACTCGTCGACGGCACCCTGGAGGTGTCGTTCACCGAGCCGGTGCGGGGCGTGGCCCCCGGGCAGGCGATCGTGCTGTACGACGACACGCGCGTGGTGGGGTCGGCGACGATCGCGACGACCACGCGCGCGGCGACGGCGATGGCCTGACCCCGCCGAAGTCGGGCCTCGCCCGCGGCTAGTTGGAGAAGAACTCCGTGAGCAGCGGTGCCAGGACGGCCGGGTCCACCATGTGGGTCTGGCCGTCCAGGACGCGGTACGTCCCGTCCGGCGCCGCGTCCGCCACGGCCCGGGCGGCCTCCCGCATCCACTCGGCGCTCGCGCCGCCCGCGACGGTGAGCACCGGGACGGACAGGGACGCCAGCCGCTCCGCCGGTACCAAGCCATCACCCATGGCCGCGTCGTCGTAGGCGAGGGTGGGGGCGATGGCCTCCATGCCGGGCCACATGGGGGAGTGGCGGGCGCCGTCGATCATCTCCGGGGGTGCGCCGGTGAGCGCCATGAAGAGTGCGACGGCGTCGCCGTGGCGGCCCTCGGCGAGGAGTTCCGTGAGGCGCCCGGTGTACTCGGCGCGCTCCTTGGCGCCGGTCGCGTCCAGGGCGAACGGTGGCTCGTACAGGGCGACTTGGGTGACGGGCAGGCCGCTCGCCGCCGCGTGCAGGGCGAGGGCGGCGCCGGACGAGTGGCCGTAAAGAGCCGCGCTGCCGCCCACGGCGTCGATCAGCGCCGCGAGGTCCTCGACCTCCCGGGCCACGGCGAACGGCGCCGTGTCGCCGCTCGCGCCCCGGCCCCGGCGGTCGTACGGGACGGCCCCGAACCGGTGCGCGAGCTGCGCGGCGAGCGGCAGCAGGCCGTCGCCCGTCGTCATCGCGCCACCGACCAGGACGACGGGCGGACCCGCACCGATGCGTTCGTACGCGATGGCGGTGCCGTCGCGCGAAACAGTCTTCTTCTCCATGGAGGTGAAGACTGCCTAAGGGACTCCGACTAATCGGTCACGACACTTCTCGATCGGTCACGACACTTCTACTTCGTAGAAGCAGAGGTGGTCCTTGATCTGTGCGACGTCGGGCTTGGGGTCGGGGTACGCCCACACCAGGTCGGGCGCGTCCGGCAGCGACCAGTAGGACGCGTCACCCTTGAAGGGGCAGTGCGTGTGGGTCTCGGAGGGGGTCAGGAGGTCGAGGCGTACATCCTCCGGAGGGAGGTAGTACCGCACCGGAGAACCGGTCTCCTTCAGGACGAGGGGGCGGTCGCTCTCCGCCAGCACCTGGTCGCCGTGGACGACGCGGACGTGCCGGTCGCCCTGCTCGATCGTGATCGTGTGTCCTTGGGCCATAACGGAAAAGCACTCGCGGGCCCCTGGTTCTTCCCGCGTACGGTGACGACATGAAGATCTGTGTGTTTCTCTCCGCCGCCGACCTGGACGAGCGCTACACGCGCCCCGCGCGCGAGTTCGCGGAACTGCTCGGCAAGGGCGGGCACACGCTCGTGTGGGGCGGTTCGGAGTCCGGGCTGATGAAGGTCGTCGCCGACGGCGTACAGGCGGCCGGCGGACGGCTGGTGGGCGTCTCGGTGACCTTCCTGGCGGCTTCCGCGCGGGCGGACGCCGACGAGATGGTGATCGCGGCCGACCTCGCCGAACGCAAGAGGCTGCTCCTGGAGAAGTCCGACGCCGTGGTGATCATGGTGGGCGGCACCGGGACGCTGGACGAGGCGACGGAGATCCTGGAGCTGAAGAAGCACGGCCACACCGACAAGCCGGTGGTGCTGCTCAACACCGCGGGCTTCTACGACGGCCTGAAGACCCAGTTCCGGCGCATGGAGGACGAGGGATTCCTGCCCGTCCCGCTCACCGACCTGGTGTTCTTCGCGGACGAGCCGGTGGGGGCGCTGGCCTACCTGGAGGAGAGCCAGGGCATCGAGTGATGCGAGCATGGCGGACATGGCAACACATGTGATCACCGGGGCCGGTTCCGGCATCGGCGCGGCAGTCGCCCGCCGACTGCACGCGCGCGGGGACCAACTCGTGCTCCACGCGCGCGACGCGGGCCGCGCGAAGGAACTGGCGGCGGAGTACCCCGGGGCGAGCACCCTGGTGGGCGACCTGGCGGACCCCGACAAACTCAGCTGGGCGTTCTCGCACCAGACCCTGCCCGACCGCGTGGACACGCTCCTGCACATCGCCGGGGTGGTCGACCTGGGCCGGGTGGGCGACCTCACCCCCAAGACCTGGCGCCACCAGCTCAACGTCAACCTGATCGCCCCCGCCGAACTGACCCGCCACTTCCTGCCCCAACTCCGGCTGTCCGGCGGCCACGTCCTCTTCGTGAACTCCGGCGCGGGCCTGCGGGCGAGCGCCGACTGGTCCGCGTACGCCGCCTCCAAGCACGGACTGAAGGCCCTGGCGGACTCCCTGCGCCACGAGGAACACACCAACGGCGTCCGCGTCACCTCGGTCTACCCCGGCCGCACCGCCAGCCCCATGCAGGCCAAGGTCCACCAACAGGAGGGCAAGCAGTACGACCCCTCCCAGTGGATCGACCCCGAGTCGGTCGCGACGACGATCCTGATGGCGATCGACCTGCCGGCGGACGCGGAGGTCAACGACGTGACGGTGCGGCCGGGGAGGTGAAGAGGCCCGAGCGGCGAAGCGGTGCGAGCGGTGCGGTGGTCCGGGGCTGGCTCGACGAGGTGTGGGGGCGCACGGAGGCCGCGGTGGTCCTCGAAGGCGGCGAAAACGGCGGGCCGCTCGCCGAACGCGGCCTCATCGGTGAGGTGTTCGACGCCGAGGGACTCGCGGAGCTGCGCGCTCTGACCACGACCGGCGAGTTCGTGGACGACATCTGCCGCTGCTTCGGCAGCGTGACCATCGCTCTGCTCGACGCCGAGGGGGAGTTCATCGGCGCAGGCAGTGTGCACGGCCGGACGGACGTCTCCTGGGAGCGCGGCCGGTTCGGGAACAACCTGGAGGTGGCGGATCCGGAGCGGCTGGCCAGGTTCCTGGAGCGGCTCGGGGTCTGGATGCGC
Organism: Streptomyces sp. NBC_00986; assembly: GCF_045162565.1. NCBI lineage: Bacteria > Bacillati > Actinomycetota > Actinomycetes > Kitasatosporales > Streptomycetaceae > Streptomyces > Streptomyces sp. NBC_00986. The sequence continues at coordinate 4,060,814 of NZ_CP108733.1, read as the reverse complement.
TGAACCGCCCACCGGGTACCGGCGGCGCCCCGGAAACCGCCCCACCGTCGGCGGCTTAGTCTTTCGGGGTGAGCGACAACAGCCAGTTCAGCTTCGGCGCGGCCACCGGCATCGGATCCTTGCCCGGCACCGACGCCCGTGAGGCCGCGAAGACGGCTACCGGGGCCTTCGAGGACTTTCCGTTCCTGCCCGAGCTGCCCGCCCGGGGACCCGGCGCGGACATGATCGGCCGGACCGCGGGGCTGCTCGTCGAGGTGTACGCGCGTGTGGAGCCCAGCGGCTGGCGGATCGGGGACCGGCCGGGGCGGGACACGAAGCGGGCGTGGGCGTGGCTGGGGGAGGACCTCGACGCGTTCGAGGAGTTCACCCAGGGATACGAGGGGCCGCTCAAGGTGCAGGCCGTGGGGCCCTGGACGCTCGCCGCCGGTCTGGAGTTGAGGAACGGCGAGGCCGTGCTCTCCGACCCCGGCGCCTGCCGCGACCTCGCCGGCTCGCTCGCCGAGGGCCTGCGCATCCACCTCGCCGACGTCCAACGCCGCGTCCCCGGCGCCCAGATCGTGCTGCAACTCGACGAGCCGTCCCTGATCGGCGTCCTGCGCGGACACGTCAGGTCCGCCAGCGGCTACCGCACCTACCGCGCCGTAGACCGCCAACTCGTCGAGAGCGCGCTCCGCGAGGTCGTCGGGGTCCACACGAACGGCCCGGTCGTCGTCCACTCCTGCGCACCGGACGTGCCGTTCGCCCTGCTGCGCCGGGCGGGTGCGGCCGGGGTCTCCTTCGACTTCTCGCTCCTCACCGAGCGTGACGACGACGTGATCGGCGAGGCGGTCGAGGCCGGCACCCGGCTCTTCGCCGGTGTCGTGCCGGGCACGGACACCGCGTTGTCGGACCCTGCCGGTAGCGTCATGGGTGTCAGGACGCTGTGGCGCAGGCTGGGGCTGCGACCGGGACTTCTCGCGGAGGCGGTCACGATCACCCCGTCGTGCGGACTCGCGGGGGCTTCTCCCGAGTACGCGCGCCATGCCCTCGCCCACTGCGTCCGGGCGGCGAGATCCCTCGCGGACAACCCTGAGTGACGGAAGGACAACACGGTGGCCGGCGACAGGCAAGCGGAGACGACGGTGCCCGCAGAGGCACGGGAGAAGCACGCGCAGCTCGCTGAGCAGATCGAGGAGCACCGCTTCCGGTACTACGTGAACGACGCCCCGGTCGTCAGCGACGCGGACTTCGACAAGCTCCTGCGCTCCCTGGAGGCGCTGGAGGAGGAGTACCCGGAGCTGCGCACGCCGGATTCGCCGACCCAGAAGGTCGCGGGGGCGTACGAGACGGAGTTCACCTCCGTCGTCCACCGCTCCCGCATGCTCTCCCTGGACAACGCGTTCGACGACCTGGAGCTGGCGGCCTGGGCCGAGCGCGTCCAGAAGGACGTCGGTACCTCCGACTACCACTTCCTGTGCGAGCTGAAGGTCGACGGCCTCGCCGTCAACCTGACGTATGAGCACGGCCGCCTCACGCGCGCGGCGACCCGCGGCGACGGCCGTACGGGCGAGGACATCACGCCCAACGTCCGTACGATCGCGGAGATCCCGGACCGGCTGACCGGCGACCGCGTGCCCGACCTCGTCGAGATCCGCGGCGAGGTCTACTTCCCGATGGAGAAGTTCGAGGAGCTCAACGCCCGCCTGGTCGAGGCCGGCGACAAGCCCTTCGCCAACCCCCGTAACGCGGCGGCGGGTTCACTGCGTCAGAAGGACCCCCGCGTCACCGCCACCCGCCCCCTGCACATGGTCGTGCACGGCATCGGCGCCCTGGAGGGCTTCGACGCCCTCACCCGCCTCTCCGAGGCGTACGCCCTGCTGAAGTCCTGGGGCCTGCCGACCTCCTCGTACAACAAGGTGGTCGACGACCTCGACGGCGTACGGGAGTTCATCCGGTACTACGGCGAGAACCGCCACTCCGTGGCGCACGAGATCGACGGCGTCGTCGTCAAGCTCGACGAGATCCCCCTCCAGGGACGGCTCGGTTCCACCTCTCGCGCCCCGCGCTGGGCGATCGCGTGGAAGTACGCGCCCGAGGAGGTCAACACCAAGCTCGTCAACATCCGTGTGGGCGTGGGCCGTACGGGCCGGGTCACGCCGTACGCCCAGGTCGAGCCGGTGACGGTGGCCGGCTCGGAGGTCGAGTTCGCGACGCTGCACAACCAGGAGGTCGTCAAGGCCAAGGGCGTCCTCATCGGCGACACGGTGGTGCTGCGCAAGGCCGGTGACGTCATCCCGGAGATCCTCGGCCCGGTCGCCGACCTGCGGGACGGCAGCGAGCGGGAGTTCGTGATGCCTGCGGAGTGCCCCGAGTGCGGTACGCCGCTGCGCCCGATGAAGGAGGGCGACATCGACCTCCGCTGCCCGAACGCCCGCACCTGCCCTGCCCAGTTGAGGGAGCGCCTCTTCTACCTCGCGGGCCGCAAGGCGCTCGACATCGACCACTTCGGCTACGTCTCGGCGGCCGCCCTCACCAAGCCGCTGGAACCCGCGGACCCGCCGCTGCGCGACGAGGGTGACCTGTTCGGGCTCACCATCGAGCAGTTGCTGCCCATCAAGGCGTACGTCCTCGACCAGGACAGCGGGCTGCCCAAGCGCGACCCGAAGACCGGCGAGGAGAAGATCGCCACGGTCTTCGCCAACCAGCAGGGCGAGCCGAAGAAGAACGCGCTGGCGATGCTGGAGACCATCGCCGCGGCCAAGGACCGCCCGCTCGCCCGCATCCTCACCGGCCTGTCGATCCGTCATGTCGGCCCGGTCGCCGCCGAGGCGCTGGCCCGCGAGTTCCGTTCGATCGAGCGGATCGAGCAGGCCACCGAGGAGGAGCTGGCGAACACCGACGGCGTCGGCGCGATCATCGCCGCCTCGCTCAAGGAGTGGTTCGCCGAGGACTGGCACCAGGAGATCCTCCGCAAGTGGCGGGCCGCCGGGGTCCGGATGGAGGAAGAGGGTTCCGCCGAGGACGAGGGCCCGCGCCCGCTCGAAGGTCTCACGGTGGTCGTCACCGGCACACTTGAGCACTTCACGCGGGACGGGGCGAAGGACGCCCTGCAGAGCCGGGGAGCGAAAGTGACCGGTTCTGTTTCGAAGAAGACGTCTTTCGTCGTCGTAGGTGACAATCCTGGTTCGAAGTACGACAAGGCGATGCAGGTCAAGGTGCCTGTTCTGAACGAGGACGGCTTCACCGTCCTGTTGGAACAGGGGCCCGAGGCGGCCGCCGAAGTCGCGCTTCCGGTCGAGGAGTAGCGAGGTGCAGCGGTTGAAGGCCACCCGATCGGCGCATACCAGATGCATACGGGTGGCCGGGTCGCATTCGGGCAACCGTCTACGACCGCTGCCCGTGGAAGCCTTCTGCGGCCTACTGTTGAGGTGTGCACCTGCCGTGCCCAGCTGCGGTTGGGGCAACCCCCTGCTCTTGGTGAGCAGGGGGAGGGGTTTTCCAAACGCGGTGCCGTTGACGGAAGTCGGGCATCGGACCGCGTGGCGTGGGCACCGCCGGCTGTGAGAGGGACGGGAATGGAACCGACCGAGAGCGCCCCCCCGGACTCACTGCTGCGCCGGGTCACCGGCGCCTGGCGGGAGAGTCGTTGGGGAGCGCGACCCGTGGAGCGTCCGGGCGCCCAGCCGCGCGCCACCGGACAGTACTCCACACCCGACGCCCGCCACTCCGCACCACTCTCCGCCGACCCGGGCGCAGGGCTGCCCGGCGACAGCGAGCGTCATCCGACCTGGCCCGCGCTGCCCACGGCGGTCGTGGTCGCGGCCGGATTCGTCCTCGGCGCAGGCTTCTTCCGGGCGTTCACCGGCGACCACGCGCTCTTCCCGTCCGGCACGGTCGGCTGGTCGCTCGCCGTCCTCACCGGCATCATCGTCGGCCACCTCGTCGCCCTCGGCCGCGCCCGCTGGTGGGGCGGCACCGGCTCGGGCGCCGCCCTCACCCTCGGCGTCCTGCTGCTCTACGGCTGGGTCGCCGCCGGCATGGTCAGCCTCACCGTCGTCGTCCTGGTCGGCATAGCCAGGCGCAACCGCTGGCGCCAAGGCGTCCTGCACGGCGCCGTGGACATCCTCGGCATAGCCGCCGGCGCACTCGTGCTGGGCGCGTTCGGCCGGGTGCCGTCGGTCGAGACGCCCTGGAACCCGGACAGCTGGACCGTCTACACCGCCCCCGAGGTGGTGCTGGTCGCCGTCGCGTACCTCGCCGTGACCCGCACCCTGCTCTGGTATCTGCACACCCCGCGCCACGGCGGACTGCCCACCGTCGCCCGCACCGCCCTGCTCAGACAGGGGCTGGTCGCCGTAGCCCTGCTCGGCATCGCACCACTCATCTGCGTGGTCGCCGTAGCCCAGCCGGTCCTGCTGCCCCTGTTCTCGATCCCGCTCATCGCCCTCGACTCCACCCTGTGGATGGCCCGGGCCAGGGCCGAGGAGCAGTTGCGCGACCCGCTGACCGGGCTGCCCAACCGGCAGTGGCTCCTGGAGCGCATCTGGACCGCCCTGGACGACGCCGAGCGCATCGGCGCCAAGGCCGCGCTCATGCTGATCGACCTGGACCGGTTCCGGTCGGTCAACGACACCCTGGGCCATCTCGCCGGTGACCGGCTGCTGTTGCAGATAGCCGACCGGCTGCGGGTGGCGCTGCCGCGCGGGGCGGAGGCCGCGCGGCTCGGCGGTGACGAGTTCGCCGTGCTGCTGCCCGTCGCCGACTCCACGACGTCCGCGACCCGGGTCGCCCGCAACCTCGTCGCCGCGCTCAGCTCCCCGCTCGACCTCGACGGGCTCACCCTCGTCCTGGAGGCCAGCGCGGGTGTCGCCGTCTTCCCCGACCACGCCCTCGACGCCGAGGGGCTGCTGCGCCGGGCCGACGTCGCGATGTACCAGGCGAAGCGGGACCGTACGGGCGTAGAGGTCTACGAGTCCAAGCGGGACTCCAACACCCCTGACCGGCTGGGCCTGTTGGGGGATCTACGGCGGGCGCTCGACGCGCACGAGGTGCAGTTGCACTACCAGCCCAAGGTCCGTTTCGACGGTCAGGTCGCGGGACTTGAGGCGCTGGTGCGGTGGGTGCATCCGGAGCGCGGGAAGGTGCCGCCGGACGAGTTCATAGCGATCGCCGAGTCGTCCGGGCTGATGCCCCACCTGACGGAGTACGTGCTCGACACCGCGCTCGCCCAGGTCGCCCGGTGGCGTGCCCAGGGCCTGTTCGTGCCGGTCGCGGTGAACGTCTCCCCGCGCGACGTCCACACCCCCGGGTTCGCGGGCTCGGTCGCCGCGCGCCTCGCCCGGCACGGTGTCCCGCCGGGGTCGCTCCAGCTGGAGATCACGGAACACGTCCTCCTGGAGGACCCGCAGCGCGCCGCCGACACCCTCAACGGGCTGACGGGGCACGGCGTGAAGATGTCTCTCGACGACTTCGGTACGGGGTATTCGTCCCTGGTGCATCTACGGCGGCTGCCGGTCAGTGAGTTGAAGATCGACCGGTCGTTCGTGGCTCGGCTCGCGGTGGACACGGAGGATGCGGAGATCGTTCGGTGCACTGTTGATCTCGCGCATTCCCTCGGGTTGCTCGTCGTGGCTGAGGGGGTTGAGGACGACGAGACGTGGGAGCGCTTGCGGGATCTTGGGTGTGATGCCGTTCAGGGGTGGCTTGTTGCTGCGGCGATGCCTCCCGAGGACATGACGGCGTGGTTGCGGGCGCGAGGGTCTCGGGGGTGGCAGCGGCCGCGGGCTGCGCTGCCTGCGGCCGCGGCGGATGATCCGGGGCGGCTTGGCTGAGGTCGCTGCGCCTATTGGGGTGGGGGCTTCTCTTTGTTCGCGAGTGCCGGTCCGTTGTGGCTTGTCGCGCAGTTCCCCGCGCCCCTTCGGGGGTCTGCCTTGTCCCTGTTGTGAAGTGGGCGATCAGCAGCGTCAGGCGTTGGGCGTGGGCCTTCTCCGGTAGGCGGCCGCTGCGCATCAACGTGTACGTCTCCGTCAGCAGGCCCGGGTCGTCGTCCTCGGTCGCGATCGGCTCGACGGTCTGGAAGATCTCGCCGAAGGACGCCTGCAAGGGTGCCGGTGCCTCCGGGGTGGCGAACGGCAGGTCGACGATGTGCGTGAACATCGCGTCGTCGAGGGCCGGGCGGTGGCGCGCGAACGACGTGTACGTCCTGCCGACCGCGCTCAGTGCCCCGCGTGAACCCTCCGCCGCGACCGCCGTCATGATCGCGCCCTTGTCCTTGAAGTGACTGTGGAGGACGGGCCGGCTGTACTCGATCTCGGCTGCCAGGCGCCGTGTTGTCACCGCGTCCCAGACCTCCGTCTCGGCCAGTTCCCGTGCGGCCGAGACGATCAGTTGCTCCCGCTCCGTCCGTTCGCGCTCCCGGCGCGTCCGAATCGTCATGCCCAGGATTCTAGCGCCGCTAGTATTCCTGTCGGCGTTATGTTAGCTTCGCTCCTAGCCCTAGCGTTGCTAGAAAACAGCCGTGAGGAGAAGTGACGTGACCATCACCGCGTACACGTTGGCGATCGTGCTCGACCTGTTCTGTCTGTTCCTGGGCTACCGGTTCCTGTTCCAGCCGGGCCCCGCCGCCGCCGGTTACGGAGTCCCGGCCGATCCCGCCGGTGACGCCGGCGCCTACCTCACGATCAAGGGCCTCAGGGACGGCACGCTGGGCCTGGTGGGCCTCGCGGTGCTGGCCTTCGCCGGGGCGGGTGCCGAGGCCTGGTTCATGCTCTGTGTGGCCCTCGTGCCGTTCGGTGACACCCTGATAGTGCTGCGCCACGGCGGAGCGAAAGCCGTCGCTTTCGGGATCCACTTCGCGACGGCGATCGTTGTACTGATCAGTGCCGTCCTGCTCTTCCTTGTCTGAGCTGTCCGAGCCGTGCTCCTCATTGCTCATCCGAACGGGGTCCCGAAATGTCGTTGCTCGTACCGAAGTTCGACGAGTCCGTGATCGTCCGCGATGCCGAGGCCGAGGTGGTGGGCCGGGCGCCGACCACCGTGAAGCTGCTGGCGGACAGCAGTGCGACCGGCGGTGCGCTGTCCACCCAGCGCGTCACCCTCAGCGGGGGAGCGGACGGCGCGAAACCGCACTGGCACGACAACTCCGCCGAGATGTTCTTCCTGCTCGACGGTGCCGCCGAGATCCTCTCCGGCGACCAGGTCGTCACCGCCGGCCCCGGTGACCTGGTCGTCGTCCCGCCGGGCCTGCCCCACGCCTTCGCCGCCGCACCCGGCACCGACGCCGACCTCCTCATCGTCATCACACCTGGCGTCGAGCGCTTCGAGTACTTCCGTCACCTGCAGCGCATCGCCCTCGGAGAGGTCGGCCCGGAGAGCCTCCTGGAGGTGCAGGAGCTGTACGACAACCACTTCACGAAGAGCCCGGTGTGGGACGCGCGAGGCCGGTGACCGGGGCCCCGGCGAAACCGTTTAACGGCTGAGGGCCCCCGCCCCATAGGATTGGCGCCAAACCACACACACTCACCCCAGAGGAACGCTGCATGCCTGGCATCACGCGCGAGGAGGTCGCCCACCTCGCCCGGCTGGCGCGTCTGGAGCTGAAGCCCGAAGAGCTCGAGCACTTCGCGGGACAGCTGGACGACATCATCGGCGCGGTCGCCCGCGTCAGCGAGGTCGCCGACCAAGACGTACCGCCGACCTCCCACCCGCTGCCGCTGACGAACGTCATGCGCGCGGACGAGGTCCGTCCCTCGCTCACCCCCGAGCAGGCGCTCTCCGGCGCCCCGGCCCAGGAGCAGCAGCGTTTCAAGGTGCCGCAGATCCTGGGGGAGGACTAACCACCATGACGGACCACAGCAGCATCATCCGGCTCACCGCCGCCGAGACCGCCGCGAACATCGCGTCCGGCGTGCTCACGGCCGTCGAGGTCACCGAGGCCCACCTCGCCCGGATCGAGGAGGTCGACGCGAAGGTGCACGCCTTCCTGCACGTCGACCGCGAGGGTGCCCTCGCGCAGGCCCGCGCCGTCGACGAGAAGCGGGCCAGGGGCGAGCAACTCGGCCCGCTGGCCGGCGTACCGCTCGCGCTCAAGGACATCTTCACCACCGAGGGCATCCCGACCACGGTCGGCTCCAAGATCCTCGAAGGCTGGATCCCGCCGTACGACGCGACCGTCACCAAGCGGCTGAAGGCCGCCGACGTCGTCATCCTCGGCAAGACCAACATGGACGAGTTCGCCATGGGGTCGAGTACGGAGAACAGTGCCTACGGGCCTACCGGCAACCCCTGGGACCTCACCAAGATCCCCGGTGGCTCCGGCGGTGGCTCCTCCGCCGCGCTCGCCTCCTTCCAGGCGCCGCTCGCGATCGGCACGGACACCGGCGGTTCCATCCGCCAGCCGGCCGCCGTCACCGGCACGGTCGGCGTCAAGCCGACGTACGGCGCGGTCTCCCGCTACGGCATGGTCGCCTTCTCCTCGTCCCTCGACCAGGGCGGGCCCTGCGCCCGTACGGTCCTGGACGCGGCGCTGCTGCACGAGGTCATCGCCGGACACGACCCGCTCGACTCGACCTCGATCGACGCCCCGGTCCCGCCGGTCGTCGAGGCCGCCCGCAACGGCAGCGTGCAGGGCATGCGCGTCGGCGTCGTCAAGCAGTTCCGCGGCGAGGGCTACCAGGCCGGTGTCATCCAGCGCTTCGACGAGGCCGTCGCGGTGCTGAAGGAACTGGGCGCGGAGATCGTCGAGCTGGACTGCCCGTCCTTCGACCTCGCCCTGTCGGCGTACTACCTGATCGCGCCCTCCGAGTGTTCGTCGAACCTGGCCCGCTTCGACGGCCTGCGCTACGGCCTCCGCGTCGGCGACGACGGCACCCACTCGGCCGAAGAGGTCACCTCGATCACCCGTGAGGCGGGCTTCGGCCCCGAGGTGAAGCGCCGCATCATGCTCGGGACGTACGCGCTGAGCTCCGGCTACTACGACGCGTACTACGGCAGCGCCCAGAAGGTCCGTACGCTCATCACCCGCGACTTCGAGAAGTCGTTCGAGAGCGTCGACGTGATCGTGTCGCCCACGACGCCGACCACCGCCTTCCCGATCGGTGAGCGCGCCGACGACCCGATGGCGATGTACCTCGCGGACCTGTGCACCATCCCGACCAACCTGGCGGGCAACTCGGCCATGTCGCTGCCCTGCGGTCTCGCGCCGGAGGACGGTCTCCCGGTCGGGCTGCAGATCATCGCCCCGGCGCTGAAGGACGACCGCCTTTACAAGGTCGGCGCCGCCGTCGAGGCCGCCTTCGTGGAAAAGTGGGGCCACCCGCTGCTTGAGGAGGCACCGTCGCTGTGAGCAACGCACTGTCGAAGGCCAAGGGCTTCAAGAAGTCCAAGTCCGGCACCTATGTGTCCATCGCCACCACCGCGTTCGGCGCGCTGGGCGTCGCCAAGCAGATCAAGAAGGCGCGCACCGAGCACGACACGCTCCGTCTGATCGACGCCACGGTGTCCGCCGTCGCGATCGTCACCGGCCTCGCCATCCTGTACCGCGAGCTGAAGCGGCTGGGCGACGACGACGTCCTGCTGGGCTGAGAGGGAAAGTTCACCGTGACCACCACGACCGACCTGGAGTCGTACGAGGACGCCCTTGCGTCGTACGACCCCGTCATGGGCCTTGAGGTCCATGTCGAACTCGGCACCAAGACCAAGATGTTCTGCGGCTGTTCGACCGAGCTGGGCGCCGAACCGAACTCGCAGACGTGCCCGACCTGCCTCGGCATGCCCGGCGCGCTCCCGGTCGTCAACGCGATCGGCGTCGAGTCCGCGATCAAGATCGGCCTCGCGCTGAACTGCGAGATCGCCGAGTGGTGCCGCTTCGCCCGGAAGAACTACTTCTATCCGGACATGCCGAAGAACTTCCAGACCTCCCAGTACGACGAGCCGATCGCCTTCAACGGCTACCTCGACGTACAGCTGGAGGACGGCGAGACCTTCCGGGTGCAGATCGAACGCGCCCACATGGAGGAGGACACCGGCAAGTCGCTGCACGTCGGCGGCGCGACGGGCCGTATCCACGGCGCCTCGCACTCGCTGCTCGACTACAACCGCGCCGGCATCCCCCTCATCGAGATCGTCACCAAGCCGATCGAGGGCGCCGGTGAGCGCGCTCCCGAGGTCGCCAAGGCCTACGTCGCCGAGCTGCGCGAGCTGATCCGGGCGCTCGGTGTGTCCGAGGCCCGCATGGAGCAGGGGCAGATGCGCTGCGACGTGAACCTGTCGCTGCGTCCGCACGGCCGCGAGAAGTTCGGCACCCGGAGCGAGACGAAGAACGTCAACTCGCTGCGTTCCGTGGAGCGTGCCGCCCGCTACGAGATCCAGCGCCACGCCGCGGTGCTGAACTCCGGCGGCACGATCATCCAGGAGACCCGCCACTTCCACGAGGACACCGGGTCGACGACCTCGGGCCGCGTGAAGGAGGAGGCGGAGGACTACCGCTACTTCCCCGAGCCGGACCTGGTGCCGGTGGCCCCCTCGCGCGAGTGGGTCGAGGAGATCCGCGGTGGCCTGCCCGAGCAGCCGCTGGCCCGGCGCAACCGGCTGAGCGAGGAGTGGGGGATCACCGCGTTCGACATGCAGTCGATCCTCAACGCCGGTGCCATCGACCCGATCGTCGCCACGATCGACGCCGGTGCCGACGCGGCCTCCGCGCGCAAGTGGTGGATGGGTGAACTCGCCCGCAGTGCCAACGAGTCCGGCAAGGCGCTCGACGAGCTGCCCATCACGCCGGAGCAGGTCGCCCGGGTCACCGCCCTGGTCACCGCAGGCGACCTGAACGACAAGCTCGCCCGCCAGGTCATCGAAGGCGTCCTCGCCGGCGAGGGCACCCCGGACGAGGTCGTCGAGAAGCGCGGCCTGAAGGTCGTCTCGGACGACGGCGCCCTCACCACCGCCGTCCAGGAGGCCATCGCCGGCAACCCGGGCATCGCCGACAAGATCCGCGGCGGCAAGGTGGCGGCGGCCGGCGCACTGGTCGGCGCGGTCATGAAGGCCACCCGCGGCCAGGCCGACGCGGCCCGCGTCAAGGAGCTCATCCTGGAGCAACTGGGCGTCAGCGAAGGCTGAGCCAGTACGTCGTGCACGGCCCCGGAGACCCGATCTCCGGGGCCGTTCCCGTTACACCCGGCGGCCCACGACCCGGGCGAAGCCGAGGAGTTGCCCCTGGTCGGCCTTCACCAGTTCCACCGACTCACGGGCCATGTCCGCCATCCACGCGTACGGACTCTCCTCGGCGCACACGTCGCTCCACAGCAGCCAGTCCTTCCAGCCGTCGGGCTGCCAGTCGGCGGCCTCGACCTCCACGGTTCCGCCGCGGGTCCAGTGGCGGCGCCACCAGGCGGGGGAGTGGAACGCCCAGAAGCCGGGGTCCCAGAAGGGCTTGAGGTGTTCCGGGGGTTCGTCGCCCGTGAGTTCCTCCCGGAGGGCGGGGACGACGATCCCGATCCGGCCACCCGGCTTCAACAGCCTTGTCAGGGTGGGCAGATAGAGGTCGGCGGTACCGAAGTACTGGTAGGCGTCGATCGACACGATCGCGTCGAACGTGCCGTCCCCGAAGGGGATGTCGTGCGCCTCCACCTGCAGGGGGAGAACTCGGTCCGCGACACCCGCCTCGGCGATCCGTACGGCGTTCTCGTCGGGCTTCACCCACAGGTCGGCCGCGGTGACCTGGAGGTCGTACTCCTTGGCGAGGAAGACGGAGGTCATGGCGCGCCCGCAGCCCAGGTCGAGCACGCGCGCGCCGGGGCGCAGGGTGTCCAGGCCGAGGGCCGGGGCCAGCCATTCCAGGAGCCACAGGGCGTGCGGGCCCATCTGGTTCTCGATGGTCCAGCGGGCGTCGTAGGTGTTGCTGCGCGGGTAGTCGGGGTGGGTCAGGCGGGCGTTCAAGTCGGTGTCGGGCATCGGTGAACGCGGTCCTCCGGTTCTGCGTAGGTTGCTGTGAGGAAGCAACGAGATTGTGGAGGACGTCGGTTGACCGCGCACCAGGTTTCTCAGGCGGAGGCGCTACCCTCGCCCGCCATGGACGGACGCGGAGATTCCGAGACACCGGACTTCGGGGACCCTGCGCTGGACGCGCGCCGGGCCCGTTGGACGGCCGCGCTGACCGGTGCCGTGCTGGCCCTCGCGGGCGTGGCCGCGGCGGTGCTGCGGGCGAGCGGATCCGGGCCGGTGCTTGTTCCGGCCGCCTACGCGGTGGGCGCCGTGGTGTGTGCGCTCGCGTCGGTGCTCGGGTCCAGGGGCCGTACCAGACGGGCACTTTGGCTGTTGGTCGTCGGGGCGATGGTGATGGCCCTGGGGGACCAGTTCGACTGAGACGGCGGTCAAGGTGGCAGTCGGGGCTACAGAGTTGCCGTTACTGTCCTGTGATCTGGCTCCCACTCCCGTGATTCAGCGCACGAACGTCATGAACGATCATTTTCTGCTGCAAGAGTGGACCCTGTATTGCTCATGCGTTCTTTGCGGGCTGTTCATCCCTTGAACCAGGATTCCCGGTCAAAGATCCACAATTCGCCTTCCCCGGGAGCACGTTCGTGGCAGCCCTTGCCCGCTGGTGTGTTCGGCACCGCCTCGTCGCCGTCCTGTTGTGGCTCCTCGCGTTCGGCGGGATCACCGCGGCCGCAGCCGTCACCGGCTCGGCGTACTCGAACGACTACGAGGCCCACGGCACCGAGTCGGGCCGTGCGACTCAGTTGCTCAAGGAGGGGTTTCCGGGCCTCGGCGGCGACAGCGACACCGTCGTCTGGCGTACCTCGCCCGGCTCCGTCCGCGCCGCCGCCGTCGAACAGACCATGACCGGCGCCCTGGACAGGATCGCCGACCTGCCCGGAGTCGCCTCCGTCGTCAGTCCGTACGACGGACAAGGCACGGGCTGGATCAGCGCCGACGGACGCACCGCGTACGCCACCGTCACCTTCGCGGACCAGGCCGAGGACATCGACAAGTCCGAGGCGCAGGCGGTCGTACGTGCCGCCAAGGCGGCCCAGGTCGACGGACTCCAGGTCGAGTTGGGCGGCAGCGCCATCGCGCTCACCGAAGCGTCGAGCGGGCACACCGCCGAGATCGTGGGGGTCGCCGTCGCCGCCCTCGTGCTGTTCCTCGCGTTCGGATCGCTCGCGGCCTCGCTCCTGCCCATCGGCACCGCCCTGGTGAGCGTCGGCACCGCGTACGGGGCGATCGTGCTGCTCGGGCACGCCATGACCGTCGCCGACTTCGCGCCCATGCTCGGCATGCTGATCGGGCTCGGCGTCGGCATCGACTACGCCCTGTTCATCGTGACCCGGCACCGGCGCGGGCTGAAACGCGGACTGTCCGTCACCGAGGCGGTCACCAACGCGGTCACCACCACCGGACGCGCGGTCGTCTTCGCGGGCGCCACGGTGTGCATCGCCCTCCTGGGGATGCTGATCCTGCGGCTCGGCTTCCTCAACGGGGTCGCGATCGCCGCCTCGTCGACCGTGGTGCTCACCGTCGCGGCCTCCGTGACGCTTCTCCCGGCTCTGCTGTCCTTCATCGGCCCCCGCGCCCTCAGCCGCCGCGAACGGCGCCGACTGGCCGAGCACGGGCCCCAGCCGGAGCTGCCCACCGGCCTCGCCGCCCGCTGGTCCGCGTTCGTCGAGCGCCGGCCCAAACTGCTCGGCACCCTCGCCCTGATCGTCATGGCCGTCCTCGCCCTGCCCACGCTCGCCCTCCACCTGGGCACCTCCGACCAGGGCAACGACCCCAGGTCGTCGACCACCCGCCAGGCCTACGACCTCCTCGCCGAGGGGTTCGGCCCCGGCGTCAACGGCCCCCTCACCCTCGTCACCAAGATCGACGGCGCCGAGGACAAGCTCACCCTCGACAACCTCGATGCCACCCTCCGCACCACCGAGGGCGTCGCCTCCGTGACCCCGGTGACCTATGACGCCGGCGGCTCCACCGGGTACTTCAGCGTCGTACCGGACTCGGCACCGCAGTCGCAGCGGACCAGCGACCTCGTCGACCGGCTGCGCACCGAGGTCCTGCCGCGGGCCGAGACCGGCACCTCGCTCGACATCCACGTCGGTGGCGTGACGGCGAGCTACGACGACTTCGCCGACGTGATCGTCGGCAAGCTCCCGTTGTTCGTCGGGGTCGTCATCTCGCTCGGCTGTGTGCTGCTCCTGCTCGCCTTCCGGTCGATCGGCATCCCGCTCAAGGCCGCCGCGATGAACGTCGCCGCCGTGGCCGCCGCCTTCGGGGTCGTCGTCGCGATCTTCCAGTGGGGCTGGGGGAGCGAGTTCCTCGGCCTGGGACGCGCCGGACCCATAGAGCCCTTCCTCCCCGTGATCATGGTGTCGGTCCTCTTCGGGCTCTCCATGGACTACCAGGTCTTCCTGGTGAGTCGGATGTACGAGGAATGGCTGGAAACCGGCGACAACCGCCGTGCCGTCCGCGTCGGCCTCGCCGAGACCAGCCGGGTGATTAACTCGGCCGCCGTCATCATGATCTCGGTCTTCCTCGCCTTCGTGCTCAGCGGCGACCGCGTGATCGCCATGTTCGGCATCGCGCTCGCGTCCGCCGTCGCCCTGGACGCCTTCGTCCTGCGCACCCTCCTGGTGCCGGCCCTCATGCACCTCCTGGGCGGCGCCAACTGGTGGCTGCCCCACGGCCTCGACCGCGTCCTGCCCCGCATCAGCATCGAACCCCCCGAGTGCCGCGCCGCCCATGAGAGGCTGGCCGCCGTGACGGACGCCGAGGTGGCGGACGTCCTGGCGAAGGAGCAGGAGCAGGATGTACGCGATATCCCTGGGTGACGACGGAGCCGAACTGCGTCCCCTGGAGCCGTGGCACGCCGAGGAGTTCCTCGCCCACCTGGACCGCGGCCGCGAGTTCATCGGCCAGTTCATCACCTTCGGCTCCAAGGCGACGGACGTCGACTCCGCGCGGGCCATGCTCCAGCGCTACGCCGACCTCCGCGCCGCCGACGAAGCGTCCCTGCACGGCATCTGGCTCGACGGCAAGCTCGTCGGCGGGGTCCTCTTCCTGAACTTCCACGCCGACCAGGGCAACTGCGAGGTCGGCTGCTGGCTGGAACCCGCCGCTGCCGGGCACGGGCTGATCACCCGCGCGATACGGATTCTCATCGACTTCGCGATCGAGCAGCGCGGCATCCACCGTGTCGAATGGCACGCCGCCGCGGGCAATGAGAAGAGCCTGAATGTTGCCCGCCGCATGGGCATGACCAGGGACGCGGTCCTGCGCGAGTCACACCCCCACGGGGGCCTAAGGCACGACATAGAGGTGTGGTCCGTGCTCGCCCCCGAGTGGCGCGAGGCACGCGCGCGTGCGCAACACAGCGATCTTTAAGGAACTTCTCAGACTTCACCCCTACCGTGCGCACCATGGGTACCAAGACTGTTGACGAGGCCGCGAACGAGGCCACCGAGGTGAAGAGCGACGCGGAGACCGTCGATGTCACCAAGACCGACGAGGAAGTGACCGAGCCGGAAACCGCGGACACCGCGGCCGAAGCCGCCGAGGACGAGGACGACCTCTCCGAGGAGGAGTACGCGGCCGAGCTCGCGAAGCTCCAGCTGGAGCACCCCGAGGAGGGCCCCTCCGGCGTCGGCCAGGGCGCGGCCGCGGTCGTCTCCGCCGCGCTCGGCTTCATCTCGCTCTCCGGCGGCTGGATCGGCACCGTCGCAGGCGCACGCGCGCAGCTCGACGGCCAGCTCCACACCGCGTCCACCGCGAGCGTGGCCACCCAGATCAAGGAGGTCTACGGCACCTCCTGGCACGCCACCGCGATCTGGGCCGGTCTCTTCGCGCTCGTGGCCGCCCTCGTGGGTGTCGGCGCGCTCATCCGGCCCGCGTTCGGCACCCCGGGCAAGCCGCAGGCCACCTGGATCAAGTCGGTCGCCTGGGCGGGCGTCGTGCTCGGCGTCGTAGGCCTGCTGCTGGCCATCCTCAAGTACACCGACGCCCTGCTCGCCCTGCCGTCCGCGACCTGAGTCACCGCAGTTCACCAGGGGTCTTAGGGCCTCCGTAAGCACCTTACGGAGGCCCTAAGACCCCTCACGCATGTCTAAGGCCCGCCCGGCCCCGCAAGATGCGGAACTCTCCCGATGTGGCGGACCCCCCTTGGAGACGAAGGTTGAGGCATCGCAGAAAGCGAAGCCGAAAAACCGCCTCCACCAAGGGACTTGAGATGTACGAGTACGAACTCCACCAGATCCGTTCCGCCGAACTGCGCCGGCAGGCCGCCAACGAGCGGCTGGCCCGCGAGGCCGTGCGCGGCGCCCGTGCCGCCCGCCGCGAGCAGGCCCGCCGGGCCGCCGAGGGGGAGGTGCATACCCAGCGCCCCCGCAGGCACCTGTTCGCCCGCGTCTCGTGACCGTCCGGGCCCGGGAGGACGGCCGTACGGCGCCCGCCCGGCAGGTGCGCGGGGCGCTCCTCCCCGCGGCCGCCCTCCCGAAAACCGGTGCCGCGTTGTCAGACCCGCGTGACATGCTCGCAGGCGTGGAGACCAGGTCCGTCAGTCCGGTCTTCGTCGGCCGTACCGACGAACTGGACACGCTGAACGATGCGCTCGCCCGCGCCGCCGCGGGCGAGCCGCAGGCGTTGCTGCTGGGCGGCGAGGCCGGCGTCGGCAAGACCCGGCTCGTCGAGGAGTTCGCCACCGCCGCCTGCCGCCGGGGCGCAGTCGTCGCGCTCGGCGGCTGTGTCGAGATCGGCGCGGACGGACTGCCCTTCGCCCCGTTCTCCACGGCCCTGCGCGCGCTGCGCCGCGAGCTGCCCGCCGAGCTGTCCGCCGCGGCCGCCGGCCAGGAGGAGGAACTCGCCCGGCTCCTCCCGGAGTTGGCGGAGACGTCCACTCTTCAGCGGGCCGGCCGGCACGACGAGGAGGGCATGGCCCGCCTCTTCGAACTCACCGCGCGCCTCCTGGAGCGCGTCGCCGCCGACCGCACGGTCGTCGTCGCCCTGGAGGACCTGCACTGGGCCGACGCCTCCACCCGCCACCTCCTCGCCTACCTCTTCCGCACCCTGCGCACCGGCCGCCTCGTCGTCCTCGCCACCTACCGCGCCGACGACATCCACCGCCGCCACCCGCTGCGCCCTCTGCTCGCCGAACTCGACCGGCTCCGTACGGTCCGCCGCATCGAACTCGGCCGCTTCAACCGGCAGGAGGTGGGCCGCCAGATCGCCGGCATCCGCGCCGCCGAACCGGACCCCGCCCAGGTCGACGAGATCTTCGAACGCTCCGACGGCAACGCCTTCTTCGTCGAGGAACTCGCCGTCGCCGCCCACGACGGCTGCCGCAGCAACCTCACCGACTCCCTGCGCGACCTGCTCCTCGTCCGCGTCGAGTCGCTGCCCGAGAGCGCCCAGCGGGTCGCCCGGATCGTCGCCGAGGGCGGCTCCACCGTCGAGTACCGGCTGCTCGCCGCCGTCGCCCGGCTCGCCGAGGACGACCTCATCGAGGCGCTGCGGGCCGCCGTCGGCGCCAACATCCTCCAGGCCGCGCCCGGCGACGACGGCTACCGCTTCCGCCACTCCCTGGTCCGCGAGGCCGTCGGAGACGACCTGCTGCCCGGCGAGCGCTCCCGCATCAACCGCCGCTACGCCGAGGTCCTGGAGGCCGACCCGACGCTCGTCCCGGCCGACCAGCGCGTCATGCGGCTTGCGAGCTACTGGTACCACGCCCACGACGCCGCCAAGGCCCTCCCCGCCGTCCTGGACGCCTCCGTCGCCGCCCGCGGCCGGCACGCCCACTCCGAGCAACTACGGCTCCTGGAGCGGGCGATGGAGCTGTGGGACACCGTCCCCGACGCCGTACGCGCGGGACTGCGCCCCGTGGACTACACCGAGGTGTACCCGCCCTGCGGCTGCGACCCCGAGACCGCACCCCTGCGCTACCTCGACCTGATGGCGGAGGCCGCCGTCGCCGGGCGGCTGAGCGGGGAGCGCGAGCGCGCCCTGAAGATCACCAAGCGGGCCCTGCACCTCCTGGAGGACGAGGGGGATCCGCTACGGGCCGCCTGGTTCTGGGTGCAGCGCTCCGTCCTGGTGCGGTCCCAGGCCCGCGGTGACGGCTGGCCGGAACTCGCCGCCGCGCAGGAACTGGTCCGCGGACTGCCGCCCTCCGAGGTGCACGCGGAGGTCCTCGCCAAGGTCGCCGGCTGGTCCATGGTCCATGTGCCGGGACCCGACGCCTATGTGGCCGCCGAGCGCGCGGTCGAGTACGCGCGGATGGTGGGCGCCCGCGAGATCGAGATGGACGCCCGCCTCACCCTGGCGGGCCTCATGGTCGCCTCCGGAGATGTCGAGGGAGGCCTCGCCGAACTGGTCGAGGTGAACGAACGCACAGTCGCCGAGGGCATCTCCATCGTCGCCGGCCGCAGCTATGTGAACCTTCCCTCCTCCCTCCAGACCGTCGGCCGTTCCCGCGAGGCCGTGCCCATCCTGGAGACGGGGCTCGCCTTCGCCAAGAAGTTCGGGCAGTTCGACAAAGAGGCCTGGATCTGGGGAAACCTCGCCGAATCCCTGTTCTCCCTGGGGCGTTGGGACGAGGCCGCCGAGGCGGCGGCCAAGTCGGAGCGCATGGACCAGAGCGCCCCGCCGCGCGGCTTCCGCGCCCGCCTTCGTGCCGAACTCGCGCTCGCCCGCGGCGACTTGGCCGAGACCCGTCGTCAACTGGCCGCCGCCCGCGAGCACTTCGGCACCCATGACGTCGCCCCCCAGCATCATCTGCCCCTGGAGCGGATCGAACTACAGGTCGCCACCGCCGAAGGCCGCCTCCTCGACGCCCGCGCCACCCTCGAACTCGTCCTGGACTCCGGCTTCCGCCCCGGCACCTACTTCGAGGCCTGGCCCCTGCTGGTCACCGCGGCCACCGCCGAGACCCAGGCCGTCGGCCTGCCCGTCGCCGACCCCGGCCGCCCCAAGATCCTCGAACGCATCCGGGAGGCCGCCAAGGCGGTCCCCGCCAACGTCCCCGTCTGGCAGGCCCACGAACGCTGGCTCCGCGCCGAACTCCGGCACGCCGAGGGCCGCTCCACCCCGGACGACTGGTCCGAGGCGGTCGCCGCCTTCGAATGCCTCGACCGCCCTTACGACCTCGCCCGCGTCCGGCACCGGCTCGCCGAAGCGCTGCTGTCCGACCCCGAGGGGGGCGACGACGAGCGGGACCGCGCCACGGAACTGCTCCGCCTGTCCGCCGCCGTCGCCGAGCACCTCGGCGCCCGCCCCCTCGCCGACTCCGTCGCGCTGCTCGCCCAGCGGGCCCGGCTGACCCTCACGAAGGCTCCGGAGCGGCGAGGGGTCTCCGCCGACCCCGTCGAGGCGCTCGGTCTCACCAGCCGTGAGCGGGACGTCCTGCGGCTGGTCTCCGCCGGCCGCACCAACCGGCAGATCGCCGAGGAACTCTTCATCTCGCCGAAGACCGCGAGCGTCCACGTCTCTAACATCCTCGGCAAGCTCGGAGTCTCGGGCCGGGGAGAGGCCGCCGCCGTCGCCCACCGCCTCGAACTGTTCCCGCCCGACCCGCTCACCGCGCGCTCCGCGAGATGAGTCGTACGCTGTATGGACCGGCACAGGGGAGGCGCCGTGTTCAACATGTTCGAGGAGTTGTTCTCACCGGGCCGCAAACACACCCAGGACGAGGCCAACCGACTTGAGCTGACCAGGGTCGACGTCGCGGACGGGGATCCCGGACGCGGTCCGATAGACCTGGAGTCGGGCAAGGTCGTGGTGCGGCTCCGGGAATCGGGGGCGGAAGCCGGTGCTGAATCCGATCCGGGTCCTGAATCCGATCCCGGTCCTGATGCCGATCCCGGTTCTGATGCCGGTTCCGGCTCTGGTTCCGGCGCCGAGCCCGATACCGGTTTCGCTGCCGAGCCCGATTCCAGCCCCCGTCCCGCTGCCGAAGCCGATTCCGGCCGCGAGTCCGGTTCTGGTACCGGGCCCGAGTCCTAGTCCGGTCCGGACGCCGTCCCAGAGCCCGGTCCCGGTCCCGATCGCTGGTCCGCTTCCGGGGCCGCTCCGGACTCCGAGCCCGAGGGCGCTTCCCACCCGGAGTCCGCTCCCGATCCCGGCCTGGATTCCGAGCCTGCTCCGGAGTCAGAGCCGTAGGCAGCTCCCCACCCTGAGTCCGGCCCGGAGTTCACTTCCGAGGCTGCTCCTGGTCCCCGAACCGGAGTCCGAGCTTGCTCCCGCTCTCAGCCCTGCGACCGCTTCCGAGGCCGGTCCCACTCCGGAGTCCGAGCCCCACATCACCCCGACCCGGGAGTTCGCTCCCGACGCCAAGTCCGACCCGAAGCTCGCTTCCGATCCGGAGTCCGCTCCACCGCCCGGGGCCCGCGTCGCCCAAGTCCGCTCCGTCGCCCGGATCCACCTCTCCCAGCCCCGCGTTACCCGGACCTACGTCACCTGAATCTCCAGAATCCGGTCGTCGCCGGACTTAGGCGTGCCCCGGCCGTCCGTGTTGCTGGTGATGAGCCACAGCTTGTCGTCGCCGGCCGAGACGACTGTGCGTAGGCGGCCGTACTCGCCGGTGAGGAAGGCCTGTGGGGCGGCGGATGTCTTGACGCCGTTCAGCGGGATGCGCCACAGGCGTTGGCCCTTGAGGCCCGCCATCCATATGGAGCCCTTGGCGTAGGCGATGCCGCTGGGGGAGGCGTCGTCCGTGTGCCACTGGGTGATCGGGTTGTGGTACTTGGGGTTGTTGCCCTTGCCTTCCGCGTTCGGCCAGCCGTAGTCGTCGCCCGGCGTGATCGCGTTCAGCTCGTCCCAGGTGTCCTGGCCGAACTCCGAGGCGAACAGGCGCTGTTTGGAGTCCCAGGCGAGACCCTGCACATTGCGGTGGCCGTAGGTGTACACCGGCGAGTCCGGGAACGGGTTGCCCGGCGCCGGGTCGCCCTCCGGGGTCAGCCGGAGGATCTTGCCGCCGAGGGATTTCTTGTCCTGGGCGAGGCCCCGCTGACCGCTCTCGCCCGTGCCCGCGTACAGCATGCCGTCCGGGCCGAAGGCGATGCGTCCGCCGTTGTGGATGTAGCCCTTGGGGATGCCCTTGAAGATGGTGTCGGGCGCGCCCAGCTGCTCACCGGCCGGCTTCTTCTCGTCGTACAGCATGCGGGCGATGCGGTTGTCCGAGGCCGTGGTGAAGTACGCGTAGATCATGTGGTCCGAGGCGTAGTCCGGGGAGAGCGCGATGCCGAGGAGGCCGCCCTCGCCGGCCGCGGAGACCCCGGACACCTCGCCCAGCTCGGTCTTCTTGCCGGTCTTCTCGTCGATCCGGGTGATCGTGCCGTCGTCGCGGGAGGACACGAGGAGGTTCCCGTCGGGCAGCGGGGCGAGGCCCCAGGGCGACTTCAGGCCCTCGGTGACCGTACGCAGCACCTTCACGGTGCCCTTGGCGGGCGGGGTCTGCTCGGAGGGCGCGGCGCCCGTTGTCGTACCGCCGGACGACGTACCGGACGACGCACTCGTGCCGTCGCCCGGGGATCCGCCCCCGTCGGAGGAGCAGCCGGCCGTCAGCAGGAGCGCGGTCACGGCCAGGGCGGCCGACACGACTCGACGTTGCACGATCAGGTCCTTTCGACGGGCGGGTTCTACTTTTCATACACCGCTCGCGCCGCCCGGGTTCCCGATCACCGCGCACCGACGCACGATCGAGCCGCCGAGTGCGAGAAGGCTGGCGGCGCTCATCCTCAAGCTCCCCGCATCCTCGGTCCCGGGACCTCAGCGTCTTCGGCGACCCCGCACTCTCGGTCCCGGGACGTCAGCGTCTTCGGCGACCCCGCATCCTCGGTCCCGGGACGTCAGCGTCTTCGGCGACCCGCACTCTCGGTCCCGGGACGTCAGTGTCTTCGGCGACCCGCACTCTCGGTCCCGGGACGTCAGTGTCTTCGGCGACCCGCACTCTCGGTCCCGGGACGTCAGCGTCTTCGGCGATTCCGCATTCTCGGTCCCGGGACGTCAGCGTCTTCGGCGATTCCGCATTCTCGGTCCCGGGACGTCAGCGTCTTCGGCGACCCCGCACTCTCGGTCCCAGGACCCCAACATCTCCAGCACCCTCACCCCCTCAGCCCCGGGACCTCAGCGCCTCCGGCACCCTCACCCCCTCAGCCCCGGGACCTCAGCGCCTCCGGCACCCTCACCCCCTCAGCCCCGGGACCTCAGCGCCTCCGGCAACCCCACCCCCTCAGTCCCAGGACCCCAACGCCCCCGGCAACCCCGCCACCTCCGCAAGATCCTCCCCCGTCAACCGCAACCCCGCCGCCCCCGCGTTCTCCGCCACCCACCGCTCCCGCTTCGTGCCCGGTACCGCCACCACATGCGCCCCCTGCGCCAGCACCCACGCCAGGGCGACCTGCGCCGGGGTCACCTCCGGGCCGTGGCGGCGGGCCACCCGGCGCAGGCCGGCGACGATCGGCTGGTTCGCGGCGGTCATCTCGGCGGTGAAGCGGGGGTGGCGGGCGCGGATGTCGTCCGGTTCGAAGCCCTCGCCCGGGGTGAGGGTGCCGGTGAGGAAGCCGTTGCCCAGGGGCATCGCCGCCAAGAAGCCGACGCCGCGTGCCGCGCACCACGGCAGCAGCGCGTCCAGGGCCTCTGACGACCACACCGACAACTCCGCCTGCACCGCAGTCACCGGGAACACCTGCTGCACGCGCTGGAGTTGGCGGATCGTTCCGTCATGGAGGCGTGCCCCGGGGCGGCGGGCGGAGCGGGCGCCTACCGCGCACATGCCCAACGCCCGTACTTTTCCGGCCTGTACGAGATCCGCCATGGCGCCCCAGGTCTCCTCGACGGGAATCTCCGGGTCGGCGCGGTGGAGTTGGTAGAGGTCGATCACGTCCGTCTGGAGCCGGCGCAGCGACGCGTCGCACGCGCGTTTCACATAGCCGGGGCGGCCGTTGGCCACGATGTGCTGTTCGCCGACCAGCAGGCCGACCTTGGTCGACACGAACGCGTCAGCGCGCCGCTCCTTCAACACCCGCCCCAGCAACAGCTCGTTGGTGAACGGGCCGTACATGTCGGCGGTGTCCAGCAGCGTCACACCCAGATCGAGCGCCCGGTGCACGGCCCTGACCGACTCGTCGCCCCGCCGCCGCGAGCCGCTGTAGGCCCAGTGCATCGGCATGCAGCCGAGTCCGACGGCCCCCATCGCGAGCGCCCCCGCGCCGATCGTCCTGCGCTCCACCTGCTCGTGACCCTCTCTCTCCCGGCACACCAACCTAGCCGCTACGCGCGCGTGGCCCTGACATAGCCTCCTGACCATGACCAACGACGTATGGCTGCCCATCCCCCCGGAGGAGATCGAAGGGCTCCCCGAGGGGCCCGACTACCTGTTCTGGGACGGGGGCGAGGACGGCGATCAGGAGTTCCCCGGTGATCCTGCGGACTGTGTTCTCTACGTAGTGCCGTACATGAAGCGTCATCCCGTGAAGACGCGGCCCCTGGAGCAGATGCGGAATCTCCAGGTCATCCAGACGCTCACCGCCGGCATCGACGACATGACCGCGAGCCTCTCGTCGATCGTCCCGGGGGTGCGGCTCTGCAACGCGCGCGGAGTGCACGAGGCGAGCACCGCCGAGCTCGCGCTGGCGCTGACGCTCGCCTCGTTGCGCGGTATCCCGGGGTTCGTGCGGGCGCAGCAACAGGAGCACTGGCAGGGGGACTTCCACCCGGCGCTCGCCGACCGGTCCGTCCTCATCGTCGGCTACGGGGCGATCGGGTCCGCCATCGAGGACCGGCTCACTCCCTTCGAGCTCGCGCGGGTGGCGCGGGTGGCGCGCTCCGCGCGTGCCACCGCGCGCGGGCCGGTGCATCCACTCGCCGAACTGCCCGCCCTGCTCCCGGACATGGATGTCGTCATCCTCTCCACGCCGCTCAACGAGGACACCCGTCACCTCGTCGACGCCGAGTTCCTGGCCCGGATGAAGGACGGTGCGCTGCTGGTCAATGTGGCCCGCGGTCCCGTCGTCGACACGAAGGCGCTGCTCGCGGAGCTGGAAACCGGCCGTATCACCGCGGCGTTGGACGTCACCGACCCCGAACCCCTGCCCCAGGGACACCCGTTGTGGCACGCGCCCGGCGTGCTGATCAGTCCCCATGTCGGCGGGCCCACCTCGGCGTTCCTGCCGCGTGCGAAGCGTCTGGTTGTCGACCAGTTGGGACGATTCGTGAACCGGCAGCCCTTGCGCAACGTGATCCTTACGACAGGCGAGACAGGAAAGTCGGGGAAGTCGGGGAACTAGCCGCAACAGGCGGGTAGTCCGCTTCCAGCACCCTCCGCAACCTTTCGGAAGCGGGGCGTGCGCACATCTCCGCTGGTCGTTACGGAGCGTAGAGGAACTATGTCCCTGAGTGACGAGACTGGTGTATCGTCCCGGCAGGGGCTGCGCCGCGCACCGTTCGGCGCCGGGGATGGACATTTCAGACTGTGAGGGGGGCGACGGGCGATGCACGGCCTATGGACGAGCGATCCGACGCGGCGGGGCCGCCGACGGCGACCCTGGCGCACCGCCGCGCGCAGCCGCGGCCATCACGCCAACCACTGCGCCCACGGCGGACATGGCGGCCGCGGCGGACATCACAGCAGCCACAGTCATCACCACCGCAGGCCCAACAGCCGCCGCAGGCAAGCTCATCCAGCGCACCGGGGCCCGCGGGACCCGGGAGCGACGCGGACCGGGAGGGCCCGGTGAGTTCGCCACCGTCTCCGACGACCACCCTCAACGGGGCGCTCCGGGACCGGACTTCACCCGGAGCGCGGCAGCCACGACCGCCGGAGAACGGCGGCAAGTGGAGCCTGGTCCAGCAACTCGTCCTGGCCCTGGTCTGCGCGGGATACGCCGTCGGTTCCGCGCTCGACTGGGGGTCGGCCCAAGTCGCCCTGATCATGGGCGACTTCGGGCTCAGCGCGGCAGCCGGTACCGCCGCCGTCTCGTGCTTCCTCTACGCGCGAAGCCGCCGTATCCGCTTTCGACCGGCCTGGCTGCTGTTCTCGCTCTCCTCGGCGATGGCGGCACTGGGCAACGGAGTCTGGGGATGGTACGAGGTCGTGCTCGAACGACCCGTGCCCAGCCCCAGTTTCGCCGATCTGTTCTTCCTGTGCTTCGCGCCGCCCGCCATCGTCGGGCTCCTCGTCCTCGCCAAAAGGCCTGTCACGAAGGCCGGTTGGGTCTGTCTGGCCCTTGACGCCTGGCTGATCGGCGGCTCGCTGCTCACGCTGTCCTGGAGCCTCGCGCTCGCCCAGGCCGCCAAGTTCGACGGGCCGAGCGTGGCCCACACGGCGCTGTCGCTGGCGTACCCGCTGCTCGACATCGCGCTGGTCAGCATGGTGCTCGCGCTGCACTTCCGGCGCTCCTCGGTCAACCGCACCGCGGTGAACACCGCGATCGGCGCGCTGGCCCTGACGGTGATGTGCGACGCCCTGTTCACCTCGCCGCTGCTCCACAACAACTACCACTCGGGCCAGTTGCTCGACGCGGGCTGGTTCGCCGGCTCACTGCTCCTCGCGTACGCACCGTGGGCCACGCCCCGGCACACCCACCCCGAGGACGACGGGCACACGCGCGTGGTGCACGAGCACCGGCCCGGGCAGCGCACCGGCGTCCCGCCGCAGGCCTCCGCGCCCGGCGTCGATCACGGACGGTATCCGGCCACCCGGCCCATCGCGGGTTCGCTGGCCGCGCTCACCCCGTATCTCGCCGCCGCCGTCTGCACGTTGGGGGTTCTCTACAATGTCCTCAACGGCCGCAGCCCCGACCGTGTGGTTCTCATCACCGCGGGCTGCGTGGTGCTCGCCCTCGTGGTGCGCCAGGGCATCATGCTGCTCGACAACATCACCCTCACCCAGGAGCTGGCGCAGAAGGAGAACCACTTCCGCTCCCTGGTGCAGGGCTCGAGCGACGTCATCATGATCGCCGCCCCGAACGGCATCCTCCGCTACGTCTCCCCGGCCGCCGCCGGTGTCTACGGCAAGGCCGCGGAGGAACTGGTCGGGACCGAACTGGCCTCGCTCATCCACCCGGAGGACCTCGGCTGCGTGGTGCACGAGGTGCGCCGCTTCCTCACCGCCAGCCCCTTTGAGGAGTCCACCACCCGTATCGAGTGCCGTTTCCGCTCCGGCGACAACGGCTGGCTCAATGTCGAGTCCACGGTCAACCGCCACCACGGCGGACTCATCTTCAACAGCCGGGACGTGACCGAACGGGTGCGCCTCCAGGCGCAGTTGCAGCACAACGCCGAGCACGACCCGCTCACCGACCTGCCCAACCGCGCGCTGTTCACCAAGCGCGTCCAGCAGGCCCTGTCCGGCCGCCGCTCCACCGACCGCGGCACGGCCGTCCTCTTCATCGACCTCGACGGCTTCAAGGCCGTCAACGACACCATCGGCCACCAGGCAGGGGACGAACTCCTCATCCAGGCCGCCCGCAGACTCGACGGCGCGGTCCGGCACGGCGACACCGCGTCCCGGCTCGGCGGCGACGAGTTCGCGGCCCTGATCGTCGGCGACGGCACCCGGGACCGTACCGCCCGCGAGCGGCACATCATGGAGCTCGCCGACCGCCTGAGAGTCACCCTGTCCCAGCCGTACCTCATCGACGGCAACGATGTCCGCGTCGCCGCCTCCATCGGCGTCGCCTTCGCCGAACCGGGCCTCGGCGCGGGGGAGTTGCTGCGCAACGCGGACCTCGCGATGTACCGCGCCAAGGGGGCGGGCAAGGGCCGCGTCGAGTTGTACGCCCCGCAGATGCAGCAGGACGTCGTACGGAAGGCGGAGCTGGCCACGCGGCTGCGGGCGGCGCTGCACGACGGCGAGTTCGCGCTGCTGCACCAGCCCGTGGTGTCCCTGGTGGACGGCCGGATCGCGTCGGTCTCCACGCAGGCGCGCTGGCGGTCCTCGCAAGGAGTGCTGTTCACGCCGGCCGAGTTCCTGCGGGTGGCCGAGGACAGCGACAAGACCGCCGAGCTGGGCCGCTGGATGCTGGAGGAGGCCGTGGAGCAGGCCGCCGAGCGGACCGCGACCGGGCTCGCCGTGTCCGTCGCCGTACGGATAAGCGCCCGGCGGCTGCTGGACAAGTCGATGCCGCTCGGCTCGATCGAGGCGCTGCTGACCCGGCACGGGCTGCCGTCCGGTTCGCTGGTGATCGAGCTGTCCGACACCGACCCGCGGACCTCCCTGGACGAGCTGGAGCGCCGGCTGACCGCGCTGCGGCGGCTCGGCGTCCGGATCGCCCTCGATGGCTTCGGCAGCGGCTACGCGGCCATCACGACGCTACGGCGGCTGCCCGTCGACGTACTGAAACTGGACCGCAGTCTGGTCGAGGGCGTCGTCGAGTCCGCGCGGCTGCACAAGATCACCAGCGGGCTGCTGCGGATCGCCTGCGATCTCGGGCTGCAGTCCGTGGCCGACGGCGTCGATCTGCCCGAACAGGTCGTCGCCCTGCGCGCGATGGGCTGTACGCACGGGCAGGGCATGGCCTTCTCCGCGCCGCTGGACGAGTACCGGCTGCGCCGGGCCCTGTCGCGCGGTCACTATCCGGTGCCGCACGGCCCGGCCGAGCCCGCGTTCGCGGGGGGCGCGAGAGAACTGCAGGGGCGCGTCGGTGTCGAGGGTGCGAGCGCGCGGAGGCCCGAAGGGCTGAGCACGGTCACCGGTGGTGTGCCCGCGGTTTTCGGGGGTGGAACGGCCCTCCGTTCACATAATGAGACTCCCGTCCCACCCACTTGACAGTGGATGCGTGCCGGGGGGAGGGTCAATGCCATGCGCACCCGAATTCTCGTACTTGGAAAGCGCGTCGGCTGAAGCTGGTGACGTCCGGACGGACCCGGAACTTCCAGCGACCGCACCCGGCGCGCTCCCCTCGCTTGCCTCACGGCACGAGGGGTTTTTTGTTGCACAGGATCCAGTCGTGCAGCAGTAGAACCCCGCACAAACCTCGCAAAAACCCTCAGCATCGAGAAGAGAATGACGATGACCGAGCAGGCCACCGGGGCCCATCCGCAGCCGCGGCCCCGATCCGGAGGACAGCAGTCCGCCCCCGAGCACGTTACGGGCGCGCAGTCTCTCATCCGCTCTCTTGAGGAAGTCGGGGCCGACACGGTATTCGGCATCCCCGGGGGCACGATCCTGCCGGCGTACGACCCGCTGATGGACTCCACGCGAGTGCGCCACGTGCTGGTCCGCCACGAGCAGGGCGCGGGCCACGCGGCCACCGGTTACGCGCAGGCCACCGGCAAGGTCGGGGTGTGCATGGCGACCTCCGGACCGGGCGCCACCAACCTGGTCACCCCCATCGCGGACGCGAACATGGACTCCGTGCCGCTGGTCGCGATCACCGGGCAGGTCGTGTCCGCCGCGATCGGCACGGACGCCTTCCAGGAGGCGGACATCGTCGGCATCACCATGCCGATCACCAAGCACAGCTTCCTGGTCACCAAGGCGGAGGACATCCCCCGGGCGATCGCGCAGGCGTTCCACATCGCCTCCACCGGCCGTCCGGGCCCGGTTCTGGTCGACATCCCCAAGGACATCCTCCAGGCGAAGACCACCTTCTCCTGGCCGCCGGTCATGGACCTGCCCGGCTACCGCCCGGTGACCAAGCCGCACGCCAAGCAGATCCGCGAGGCCGCGAAGCTGATCACCGCCGCGAAGCGGCCCGTCCTCTACGTCGGCGGCGGTGTCCTCAAGGCCCACGCCACCGCCGAGCTGAAGGTCCTCGCAGAACTCACCGGAGCGCCCGTCACCACCACCCTGATGGCGCTCGGCGCATTCCCCGACAGTCACGAGCTGCACGTGGGAATGCCGGGCATGCACGGTGCGGTCACCGCCGTCACCGCGCTGCAGAAGGCCGACCTGATCGTCGCCCTCGGAGCCCGCTTCGACGACCGCGTCACCGGCAAGCTGGACAGCTTCGCCCCGTACGCCAAGATCGTCCACGCCGACATCGACCCGGCCGAGATCGGCAAGAACCGCGCCGCCGACGTGCCGATCGTCGGGGACGCCCGCGAGGTCATCGCCGACCTCGTCCAGGCCGTCCAGAAGGAGCACAGCGAGGGGCACACCGGCGACTACAGCGCCTGGTGGAACGACCTCAACCGCTGGCGCGAGACGTACCCGCTCGGCTACGAGCAGCCCGACAACGGCTCGCTCTCCCCGCAGCAGGTCATCGAGCGCATCGGCCAACTCGCCCCGGAGGGAACCATCTTCGCGGCGGGCGTCGGCCAGCACCAGATGTGGGCCGCGCACTACATCCAGTACGAGAAGCCCGCGACCTGGCTCAACTCCGGTGGCGCCGGGACGATGGGCTACGCGGTCCCGGCCGCGATGGGCGCCAAGGCGGGCGCGCCGGACCAGACGGTCTGGGCGGTCGACGGCGACGGCTGCTTCCAGATGACCAATCAGGAACTCACCACCTGCGCCCTGAACAACATCCCGATCAAGGTCGCCATCATCAACAACGGCGCCCTCGGCATGGTCCGCCAGTGGCAGACCCTGTTCTACAACCAGCGCTACTCCAACACCGTGCTGCACAGCGGCCCGGAGGCGGACGGCAAGCAGCCGAGCGCCGGGACGCGCATCCCCGACTTCGTCAAGTTGTCGGAGGCGATGGGCTGTTACGCGATCCGCTGCGAGTCCCCCGACGACCTGGACAAGGTCATCGAGGAGGCGAACTCGATCAACGACCGCCCCGTCGTGGTCGACTTCATCGTCCACGAGGACGCCATGGTGTGGCCGATGGTCGCGGCCGGCACCTCGAACGACGAGGTCATGTTCGCCCGGGACGTCCGCCCCGACTTCGGCGACAACGAAGACGACTGAGCGAGAGAGACGAAAGAGAAATGTCCAAGCACACGCTCTCCGTCCTGGTGGAGAACAAGCCGGGTGTCCTCGCCCGGATCACCGCCCTGTTCTCCCGGCGCGGCTTCAACATCGACTCCCTCGCGGTCGGCGTCACCGAACACCCCGACATCTCCCGCATCACGATCGTGGTGAACGTGATCGAGGCACTCCCGCTCGAACAGGTCACCAAGCAGCTCAACAAGCTCGTCAACGTGCTGAAGATCGTCGAGCTGGAGGCCGGATCGGCCGTTCAGCGCGAACTCGTTCTGGTGAAGGTGCGCGCCGACAACGAGACGCGCTCCCAGATCGTCGAGATCGTCCAGCTCTTCCGCGCCAAGACGGTCGACGTCTCCCCGGAGGCCGTCACCATCGAGGCCACGGGGAGCAGCGACAAGCTGTCCGCGATGCTCAAGATGCTGGAGCCGTACGGCATCAAGGAGCTGGTCCAGTCCGGCACGATCGCCATCGGCCGCGGCGCCCGCTCCATCACCGACCGCTCGCTGCGCGCGCTGGACCGCTCCGCGTAGAGCCGGGTGCGGGCGGCCCCGGTCGCCCGCATTCCGAGACCCCCGAACTTCGATTCCCACCGCCGTCATACGGTGGGACGCAACACCTGCACTCCAAGGAGAGAACCCAAAGTGGCCGAGCTGTTCTACGACGCCGACGCCGACCTGTCCATCATCCAGGGCCGCAAGGTCGCGGTCATCGGCTACGGCAGCCAGGGCCACGCCCACGCGCTGTCGCTCCGTGACTCCGGCGTCGACGTGCGCGTCGGTCTGCACGAGGGCTCCAAGTCCAAGGCGAAGGCCGAGGAGCAGGGCCTGCGCGTGGTGACGCCCTCCGAGGCCGCCGCCGAGGCCGACGTCATCATGATCCTCGTGCCGGACCCGATCCAGGCCCAGGTCTACGAGGAGTCCATCAAGGACAACCTCAAGGACGGCGACGCGCTGTTCTTCGGCCACGGCCTGAACATCCGCTTCGACTTCATCAAGCCGCCGGCCGGCGTCGACGTCTGCATGGTCGCCCCCAAGGGCCCGGGCCACCTCGTCCGCCGCCAGTACGAGGAGGGCCGCGGCGTTCCGTGTATCGCGGCCGTCGAGCAGGACGCGACCGGCAACGGCTTCGCGCTCGCGCTGTCGTACGCGAAGGGCATCGGCGGCACCCGCGCCGGCGTCATCAAGACGACCTTCACCGAGGAGACCGAGACCGACCTGTTCGGTGAGCAGGCCGTTCTCTGCGGTGGTACGGCCGCGCTGGTCAAGGCCGGTTTCGAGACGCTGACCGAGGCCGGTTACCAGCCCGAGATCGCGTACTTCGAGTGCCTCCACGAGCTGAAGCTCATCGTCGACCTCATGTACGAGGGCGGCCTGGAGAAGATGCGCTGGTCGATCTCCGAGACCGCCGAGTGGGGCGACTACGTCACCGGCCCGCGGATCATCACGGACGAGACCAAGGCCACGATGAAGCAGGTCCTCGCCGAGATCCAGGACGGCACCTTCGCCCGTGAGTGGATGGCCGAGTACCACGGTGGCCTGAAGAAGTACAACGAGTACAAGCAGAAGGACGCCGAGTCCCTGCTGGAGACGACCGGCAAGCAGCTCCGCAAGCTGATGAGCTGGGTCGACGAAGAGGCGTAAGTCCTGAGGCCGAGGGGCCGGAGCGAGTGCTCCGGCCCCTTTGTCCAACCCGTCCAGCCTCGGACGGGTGATCCTTCCGCAGAGGCGTAAGACGACTGTCGGAGCGCCACTACACTGCCGTACTAATACGCGTCAGGCCCACAGCGTCGTGCGTCTCCGCGGCTAGCCCCTCCACCGCCTGCGGCCGTCGGGACGGCCGTCCGCACGCAATGGACTTGTGAGGACTCACGTGAGCTCGAAACCTGTCGTACTCATCGCTGAAGAGCTGTCGCCCGCGACGGTGGACGCCCTCGGCCCGGACTTCGAGATCCGGCACTGCAACGGCGCCGACCGGGGCGAGCTGCTCCCCGCGATCGCCGACGTCGACGCGATCCTGATCCGCTCGGCCACCAAGGTCGACGCCGAAGCGGTCGCCGCCGCACGGAAGTTGAAGGTCGTCGCACGAGCCGGCGTCGGCCTCGACAACGTCGACGTCTCCGCCGCCACCAAGGCCGGCGTGATGGTCGTCAACGCGCCCACCTCGAACATCGTCACCGCCGCCGAGCTGGCCTGCGGTCTGCTGCTGGCGACCGCACGCCACATCCCGCAGGCCAACGCCGCGCTGAAGAACGGCGAGTGGAAGCGCAGCAAGTACACGGGCGTCGAGCTCGCCGAGAAGACCCTCGGCGTCGTCGGCCTCGGCCGCATCGGCGCGCTGGTCGCGCAGCGCATGTCCGCGTTCGGCATGAAGGTCGTCGCCTACGACCCCTACGTCCAGCCTGCACGGGCCGCGCAGATGGGCGTGAAGGTCCTGTCGCTGGACGAGCTGCTCGAGGTCTCCGACTTCATCACCGTGCACCTGCCGAAGACCCCGGAGACGGTCGGTCTGATCGGCGACGAGGCGCTGCGCAAGGTCAAGCCGACCGTGCGCATCGTCAACGCCGCGCGTGGCGGGATCGTCGACGAGGCGGCGCTGTACTCCGCGCTCAAGGAGGGCCGCGTCGCCGGTGCCGGCCTCGACGTGTACGCGAAGGAGCCCTGCACGGACTCCCCGCTGTTCGAGTTCGACCAGGTCGTCTCCACCCCGCACCTCGGCGCCTCCACGGACGAGGCCCAGGAGAAGGCCGGCGTCTCCGTCGCCAGGTCGGTGCGCCTCGCCCTCGCCGGTGAGCTCGTCCCCGACGCGGTGAACGTCCAGGGCGGCGTCATCGCCGAGGACGTCAAGCCGGGCCTGCCCCTCGCCGAGAAGCTCGGCCGCATCTTCACCGCCCTCGCGGGCGAGGTCGCGGTCCGCCTCGACGTCGAGGTCTACGGCGAGATCACCCAGCACGACGTCAAGGTGCTCGAACTCTCCGCGCTCAAGGGCGTGTTCGAGGACGTCGTCGCCGAGACGGTGTCGTACGTGAACGCTCCGCTGTTCGCGCAGGAGCGGGGTGTCGAGGTACGCCTGACGACCAGCTCGGAGTCCGCCGACCACCGCAACGTCGTCACCGTGCGCGGCACGCTCGGCAGCGGCGAGGAGGTCTCGGTCTCCGGCACGCTCGCCGGCCCCAAGAACCTGCAGAAGATCGTCGCGGTCGGGGACTACGACGTCGACCTCGCGCTCGCCGACCACATGGTGGTGCTGCGGTACGAGGACCGTCCCGGGGTCGTCGGCACGGTCGGCCGCGTCTTCGGCGAGGCCGGGATCAACATCGCCGGGATGCAGGTGTCGCGGTCGGTCGCGGGCGGCGAGGCGTTGGCCGTGCTGACGGTTGACGACACGGTTGCCGCGAATGTGCTGGCGGAGGTGGCCGAGGAGATCGGCGCGACGTCGGCTCGTTCCGTGAACCTGGTCTGAGATTTCGCAGGAACGCCGGGTGGGTTGAGGAGATGATCCTCAACCCGCCCGGCGTTTCCGTGTAGTTGGGGCTCACGCCTCCGCCTTCTGCGGCTCCGCCGCCACCGGCTCGGGTGTCTTCACCTCGATGCCCCGCAGGGTCCTCGCCGCCGCGAACGCCGCCCCCAGCAGCAGCACCGCCCCGGCGATCGCCGCACCGCGCATGCCGTCGGTGAAGGCCTGGCGGGCTGTCGCGATCAGGGCGTCTCCCGTGCGCCCCGGCAACTGACGGGCTACGGCCAGGGCGCCGCCGAGGGTTTCGCGGGCCGGGGCGGGGGCCGAGGCGGGGATGCCGTGGCGGTAGATCGCCGTACCGATGGAGCCCAGGACCGCCATGCCCAGCGCGCCGCCGAACTCGGCGCCCGTCTCCATCAGGGAGGACGCGACGCCCGCCTTCTCCACCGGGGCGCTGCCCATCGCGAGGTCCATGATCTGGGACATCACCATGACGATCCCGGAGGCGAGGACCCCGGCGGCGGCCAGGACCAGCCAGAGGGAGTCGGTGCCGGCCAGGGCGAGCATGCCGTAGCCACAGGCCGCGATCGCGAAGCCCGACGCGACTACGTAGGCGCGGTCGACTCCCTTCTGGACGAGGGTGGTTGCGAGCGGGGCCGCCAGGCCGATCGGTACCGAGGGGAGCAGCGCCCACAGGGCCGCCTCCATCGCGCTCTTGCCGAGCACCGACTGCAGGTACTGCGTGGTGAAGAAGGCCGAGCCGAGCATCCCGAAGGCGGAGAGGAGGTTGAGGACGACCGAGGGGCCGAAGCCGCGGGCTCGGAAGAGGGCCGGGTCGATCATCGGGGAGGCGGTGGTGCGCTGCCGGTGGACGAAGAGGGCCGCGAAGAGCAGGCCGACGGTGATCGAGACGACGTACTGGACGTGCCAGCCCTCGGAGGGGATCTCCTTGAGGCCGTAGATCACGGGCAGGACGCCGGCCATCGACAGCGGGACGCTCGGCCAGTCGAAGCGGCCGGGGGCGGGGTTCTTGGACTCGGGGAGCAGGAACGGGCCGATCAGGAGCAGCAGTGCCATCGCGGGGAGGTTGACCAGGAAGACCGAGCCCCACCAGAAGTACTGGACGAGGACACCGCTGAGCACCGAGCCGAGGGCGACGCCGGCCGTCATCACGCCGGACCACAGACCGATCGCCTTCGCGCGCTGGCCGGGGTCGGTGAACATCGTGCGCAGCAGCGCCATCGTCGAGGGCATCAGGGTCGCGCCGCCGATGCCGAGGACCGCGCGGGCGGCGATGAGGGTCTCGGCGCTGTTCGCGTAGGCCGCGATGACGGAGGCGGTACCGAAGGCGGCGGCGCCGATCAGGAGGAGCCGGCGGTAGCCGATGCGGTCACCGAGCGAGCCCATCGTCATCAGCAGGCCGGCCAGGACGAAGGCGTAGATGTCGAAGATCCACAGCTGCTGGGTGCCGCTGGGCTCCAGGTCCGCGCTGATCGCCGGGATGGCGAAGTAGAGGACGGAGACGTCCATCGAGACCAGCAGGAGCGGCAGCATCAGGACGCCGAGGGCGGTCCATTCGCGGCGCCCGGCACGGGAGTTGGGGGTGCTCGGGGGGTTCGGTGAGTGCGTCGAGTTCGTCATGACTGCGAATGTACGCGCGTCTTAAACGACTGTCTAGAACGCTTGTATAAGTCATCCGTCTAGGACGGCTGTATGGAATCGGCGGTACGGTGGGAGGCATGGGACACCGTGAGGATCTGCTCGAAGGCGCGAAGCGCTGCCTGTTGGCGAAGGGGTTCGCGCGCACGACGGCGCGCGACATCGTGAAGGAGTCGGGGACGAACCTCGCGTCCATCGGCTACCACTACGGCTCGAAGGACGCCTTGCTCGCGCAGGCCTATATCGCGCTGGTGGAGCACGCGTCCGACGGCTTCGAGGGGGGCGGGGACGAGGGTGCGGAGATCGGCGGCGAGCCCGGTTCGCTGGAGCGGTTCCGGGCGGTGTTCTCGAACATCGTCGCCAGCATGAGCGAGCCCGGTTCGATGTGGGGGCTCGGCATGGAGATCATGACCATGGGCGACAAACTGCCCGAAGTGCGCGACCAGTTGGTCCGGGCCCAGCGTGAAGGCGGGCGGGGCATGGTCGCGTTGATGACGAGCGTGCCCGAGGAGGAGGTCCCGGACGAGACCGCGGACACCCTCGGCGCTCTCTACATGACGCTGATCACCGGGCTCATCGCGCAGTGGACCTTCGACGCGAAGAGCGCGCCGGATGCGGAGCAACTCACCGAGGGGCTGCGCCAGGTGCTGGAGGGTGCTCGGAAGACACCCTGACCCGCCGGTCCCGCAGTGCCGGTGCCACCGCGCCCAGCATCAGCAACGCCGTCAGCACGAAGGCCCACGGGTAACCCGTCAGGCCCGCCGTGATGCCGAAGCCCGCCGCGCCTACGCCCATTCCGCCGTCGTAGGCCAGGTTCCACAGGGCGCTGACCGTGCCGTACGAGGTGGCGGAGACGCGGGTGTACATCAGGGCCAGTGTGGCGTTCTGGGTGATGCCGAAGCCGGCGCCGAAGACGGCGGTGCCCGCAACGACCGCTACCGGGTTGGCGGTTGGGGCGATGACGAGGACCCCCGCCGCCGACAGGAGCAGGCCGGGGAGGACGAGCCGCGCGCTGCCGTGCCGGTCGCCGTGGCGGCCCGCGAGCCAGCGGGTCAGGGTCGAGGCCGCGGTCTGCACGAACAGGGCCGCCGCGACGACTCCTGCCGACGCCGACGGTACGGCCAGCGGCAGGAAGGTCACCACGATGCCGGCGGCGGTGGCGGTGGCCGCGAAGACCAGGGCGGGCCGGAGCAGCGCGCCGGTGCGCAATCCCCGTACGACACCCAGCGGTTGCTCGTTGCGCTCCGCCCGGTCCGGCAGTCCGAGGACGAAGGCGATCGTGGCCAGCGCGGCGACGCCACCGGAGACGGCGACCGGCCCGTAGCCCACGCGCCCGGCCAGCCACAGCCCCAGCGGCAGCGCGACCAGCGACGGCACCCCGGACACCACACCCACCAACGCGAGCCCCTCGCCCCGGCGTTGGTCCGGGATCAGCGACGCGGTGAGGGCTCCGCCCGCGACGATCGTCAGCGCGAAACCGAGCCCGCGGACGAAGCAGACGGCCGCGATCCACGCGGTCTGCCCTGAGACGGTCAGCACCAGTGCCGGTGCGCCGAGCAGGAACAGCCCCGCGATCAGGGTCAGTCGATACCCGAAGCGTGCGACCAGCCGGGGCGTGCCCAACTCCCCGAGCACCGTCGCCAGCATCAACGAACCGGTCGCGAGGCCTGCCGCGCCTCCGCCGCCCCGCTCGGCGGCGTACGCCGGTACGACCGAGAGCAGCAGGAAGAAACTGAGACTGGCCCCGACCATGCCGACGAAGCGGAGGAGTAGGGGGCGGGTGAGGAGCCGCGTGCCTGAAGTGGCTTCGGGGGAACGGGAGTTGGGAGTGATGGGGGTCGGGCAGTCGGGGGGCGGGCCGGTCGTCATGACGTCGACATTAGGGTCCGGCCGGGGCGTCGGTCAGTGCCAATTCCGGGCCGATGGACCGGTCGCTCCGTTGAACAGCCTCCAGTGCCCCTCGGACACGACCTCGACACCACCGTCGGTCACCTTGATCGCGGTCTGGGCGTCGATGGCGTACGCCGGACCCTCTGTCGCGGCGGCCCACCGTTCCGCCTCCGCCATGGTGTTCTCCGGGCAGCCCGGGCTGTCGAGATGCGGGAAGAGGGAGAAACCGACGAGTCCCAGCGCGCTGTCGTCACCGGTGGGCGGCTTCCAGCCGGCGAAGTGCTCGCCGATGTGGGGAGTCAGCGCCATGCTTCCGGCGCTGAGGCCCACGTAGACCGTGTCGCGCAGGGACGGGAGGAGGTCGGCCAGGCCGGACTCGCGCATCCAGTGGCACAGGTACAGCGCGTCGCCGCCGTTCACCAGGAGGGCGTCCGCCTCCCGGGCCCAGGAGACCCAGCGTTCCTTGTCGATGCCGGGCAGTGCGGTGAGTTCCAGTACGCCCACCGACTTCCAGCCCAACTCCGTCATGGGGCTGGGGGATTGACCGCTGATGAAACGCCATGGCCCGCCCGGATCGCCGTACGGGCCCCCGTATCCCGCGGTGGGGATACAGAGCGCGTTCGCCTCGGCGATCGGTTTGCCCAGGAGGTCGACCAGCGCCGCCAGGATGCTCGCGTTCCTGACGCCGGAGTCGGTGAGGAGAAGCTTCATCGGGACTCCCTGCTGATTGCGCAACTACCTTTGCCACCCGTCATGTTGGACCCTCCTCCCACATCACCCACGGCCGTTCGATCACCTCGGCGTAACTCGTGTGCCCGGGACGTTCGCGGAGTGGGCGAATGCCCAAGTCTGGGGCTCTGTCGGGTCGTTGCTCGGGGGTGACGTCGCCGCGCACTCGGTGTCGTGGTCGGGCCGTAGCGTCCAGTTGACGAAACGGAACGTGCGGCGGATCGGGACGGTCACAGGATCTCGCCTCGGCTTCGAGCGTTCGCGCGGGCGGTCTCGGCGCGCAGGCGCTGTTCGGGGGTGGGAGGTCGTACGTCCTCGGGGGGCACCGTCCATTCCGTCCCGCCGGTTACGCGGCGCAGGGACCACGCGCCGCACCACTCGCCGCGGAACTCCCCGATCCGGCCCTGCGCGTCCACAACGAGGGTGCCGACAGGCGGAATTGGCGGATTCGGTGAAGTTGGCGGAGGGGGCTCGGATCTCACGGGTACGTTCTCGCCAGGCACGGTCGCTCCTCTCCGTAGTGCTTCCACTACTCAGGGGGTTCAGCGTGACCGTCGGCAGGGAACCCTTCAACTTGTCGGACGGGAACGAAAGGTTGGTGAAAGACCCTTGAACCGAAGGGAATTGGATCCCGACAGCTCACCCCAGGCAGCGTTCGGCGCGCGTCTGCGCAGGGCACGGGAGGAACGCGGCTGGACGCAGGAGAAGTTGGCCGAGGAGATGGGGTACTCCAGTACGCACATCTCGTCGGTCGAAGTCGGGCGCAAACTTCCTACCTTGCGTCTCGCGCGGAGCGCCGACGCCGCGTTGGACACCGGCGACATGTTCGAACGCGCCTGGCGCAAGGTGCGGCATGCCGGACTCCTCGAAGGGTTCCCGCAGTTCATCGACCACGAGGCGCAGGCGGCGGAGATCCGGCTGTACGAGGTCGGTGTCGTCCCCGGTCTGCTTCAGACCCCGGACTACGCCGCCGTCCTCGCGCAGGGCGCCGTCAGGCGCGGAGCCATCACGGACGACCAGGCCGAGGAACGCGTCACGCTCGTCGCGGAACGGCAGGCCACGCTGGTGAGGACGCCCGCGCCGTTGGTCTTCGTTGTGCTGGACGAGAGCTGTCTGTGTCGGCCGGTCGGCGAACCCGCTGTCATGAACGCCCAGTTGGACCGGTTGCTTGAGTTCGCCGAGCTGCCGAACACCGTGCTCCAAATCGCTCCGTTCGCCATGGGCGAGCGGCGGCCGTTCACCCTGCCGGTGTCGCTGCTGACGCTGCCGGACCGCTCGCTGGTGTCCTATGCCGAGTCCGCCCACCGGGGCCATCTCGAACGGGAAAGCGTGTTCGTACTGCCGATCCTCACGGCCTACCATCAACTACAGGCCCAGGCCTGCTCACAGGCCGAATCCGTGGCCATGATCAGCCAGTTACGAAAGGGCACCCCGTGACGACCGAAACCCCACAGTGGTTCACCTCTTCTTACAGCGAGAACGGCGGCCAGTGCATCGAGGTCGCCACGAACCTCGTCGCCTCGCGTGGTGTGGTCCCCGTCCGCGACTCAAAGAACCCTGGCGGTCCGGTTCTTGACCTTCCGGCCGGTGCTTTCGCTTCCTTCGTGACGAGCGTGAAGGCTGCCGACGCCCGCCGCTGAGGACCCTCTCCGTGGAAGTGTGACACTTTGCCGGAAAGTGTCACACTTCTGCACCCTACCTACCCACCCGGAGGGCGATGTCAGTGCCGCCTGCCACAGTGCGGCCGTGGACGACGAGACCTTCTGGAACCTGATCGGGACCGGAGATCGTGCGGTTTCAGATATGCCTGGGTCGGGTGCTGAACCCCACGTTCACCTGGGAGTTGTGGGCTGCGGCGGACCGGATCATGGGCTGGTGTTCCGACGACGTCTTCTTCTACTTCCAGCTCTGGCCGGTCGGGTTGGGGCGGGAGAACTGGGACGAAGAGGAGTGGCTCGCGTGGGAGGAGTTGGACTACGCGGCGCTGCGGGCCTTCACGCGGGTGACGGGTCGGAGTGAGTGCGACTTCTACGATGCCGTCGATGCTCAACGGGGCGAGGACTCCGGGTCGTTGGACCCTGCCGGTGAGCGGTGGGACGCGCGTGACGACGCGGAGGCGGAGCGGCGGCTGCCCCGGCTCAGCGGGATGTTCCCCGTGTCGTAGGGCAACTCCGCGACGGGACGGCGTAGGAGACGTGACGCCTATACCTCCGCACGCCCCTACGGCGCCCCCACTTGCGACCGCGTGCACGCCCCCCTCCTCCGCCGGGGGCGTACCCCGTCACCCGCACGGGCGGCATCAACTCCGTTCACCCGTATGGCCGCTGCGGGTGGTTCCGGGGCTCCTCCATGATCGCCGTGCAAGCAGGCACCGCACGGAGCGAGGAGCAGGCAGTGAACGTACGGAAGAAGATCAGCATGCTGGCCATGGCGGGCGCGCTGGCGCTGGGGATGGCCTCGGCGCAGTCGCCGGCGAGTGCGGCCTCGGGTGCCACCACGGTGAAGTCCGCGCGGGCCGAGTGCGGTGTGCGTTCCGACGCCCGGCTGTACTGCGGCAACAAGGCCGGCGCGAAGGGGTACGCGGACCGGTCCTATCGTTCCGCGACCCGGGGGCAGTTGAACGGGACCTTCAGCTGGTTCCAGTGCTGGGGCCACGGCGACCCGCACCCCGGCGGCAACGACATCTGGTACTGGACCCAGCTCGACAACGGCGCCTGGGGCAACGTTCCCGCGGTCGACGTCTCGACCGGTCAGGACCCGGCACCCGGTCTGCGACAGTGCTGAAGTCGCCTGCTCAGGGGGCTGGTTCCGAGGTGCCGATGACGTAGTGGATCGCGGACGCGGCGTCGACGGCGATGCGTGTGGGGCGGAACGCCGGCTCGGTCCACGGGCGGCCGTTCGACACCCAGATACTGCGCACGTCGATGGCCGCCGCTCCCCGGATGTCGGCGTGCGCCGAGTCGCCGACGACCCAGGACGAGCGGAGAGAGCCCCCGACCCTGGCCGCCGCCGCGTGGAAGATCTCCGGGGCGGGCTTCTTGTGGCCGGTCGACTCGGAGATCACCCAGCCGTGGACGATCGCGTCGAGCCCGGTTCTCCGGATCTTCAACTCCTGTTGTGAGACACGGCCGTTGGTGACGATCACGCACGTCCAGCCCGCGGCGACGGCCTTCGCGAGGGCGTCGCGCGTGGGCTCGCCCAGGGTGACGCGGTCGGCGGCGCCCCGGTCGAGGAAGGTCCGTACGGCATCGCCGGTGACCGTCCCGCCGTAGCGCTCGATCATGGCCTCGGCGACGGTCTGCCTCGGCGTGTAGCCGCTCGCGTCGACCGACATCAGCCAGGCGAGGTCGTCCGGCGGCAGACCGTGCGCGGCCAGGAAGCGGGCGACCGCCTCCCGGAACGCGGCGTCACGGTCGACCAGGGTGTTGTCCAGATCGAGCATCAGCAGCGGCATGCCGAGCAGTAGATCACCGGGTGTCCGTCACCGCAGCCGCGCCCTCTTCAACGCCATGTGGAGAAGCAGCCGGTCCTCCCCGTCGTCCAGGTCCAGGCCCGTCAACTGCTCCACCCGCGACAGCCGGTAGTACAGCGTCTGCCGGTGGATCCCCAACTCGGCCGCCGCGCGCCCCGCTTGGCCCGCGCAGTCGAGGTAGACCTCGGCGGTGCGGGCGAGTTCGTGGTGGGTGGGGGAAAGGAGGGGCACTACGGCGGGGTCGTGGGGGGACTCCGGGGAGAGGGAGGTCAGGAGGCGGTACGGGCCGATGTGGGACCAGGTGGTCACCGGGGCGAAGCGGGGTTCCGCGAGGGCCGCGCGGCACGCCGCAGTGGCTTCCTGCCAGGCGGTGCCCAGGTCGGTGAGGCCGATGCGGGGGGTGCCGATACCGGCGACGGGGGTGGTCTCGCGCGGCGGTCGTGAGGCGCTGCTCGTGGGGGGAGTCCGGCCGTCTGTCGGTGGTCGTGAGGTGGTGTTCGCAGTGGGCGTGCTTCCGGCGGAAGACGGTTGCGAAGTGCCGCCGGCCCCCGTGATCCGGCCGTTTGCGGGGGGCCGTGAAGCCTCCCTCGCCCCGGACCCTCGCGTATTCCCCGGCACCTGGGCCGCCGTGCTTGCCCCGGGTCCCCGCGTATTCCCCGGCACCTGGGCCGCCGTGCTTGCCCCGGGTCCCCGCGTATTCCCCGGCACCTGGGCCGCCGTGCTTGCCCCGGGTCCCCGCGTATTCCCCGGCACCTGGGCCGCCGTGCTTGCCCCGGGTCCCCGCGTATTCCCCGGCACCTGCGCCGTCGCACTCACTCCGGGCCCCCGCACATCCCCCAACACCCGCGCCGCCGCGGTCGCCGCCGGGGTCCCCACGTCCGTCGACCGCAGCCGTACCAGCACCGCCAGGCACTGCTCCTCCGCCGCACCCCACGGCACCGTGCACAGCGCCGTCGCGTGCGGGACCGTACGGGCCGACGGGGCGTCGTCCGGGTCGGCGGACGGCCAGGGGGCGACGCAGACCACCGCGTGCGGGCCGTCGCCGCGCGGGCCGAGGGCCGTGCGGAGGGCGGCGACCGCCATGTCCCGCTGCCAGCCGCGGTCGGCGGTGAGGACCGCGCGGAGCTCGCGGGTCAGGTCCGCGCCCGCCTGCGCCTCGTCCGCGAGGAGCGCGCCGATCCGGGCCGCGACCTTCATCGCCGCGTCCAGCTGCGGAGCGGACGGGCCGGGATCGTCGTCGTCCAGGAGCCAGACGTAGCCGAGGACGACACCCCGATGGCGTACGGGGAGGCAGATACGGCCGCGGTAGACGCCCGCCTCGGGGGTCGGCGGAATGCGGACCGGGCCGGTCGCCCGCGTGATGCCGAAGCCCTCGAACCACGTGCGGATCGCCGCCGTGGAGCGCCGGGTCAGGATCGAGCGGGTGCGGACCGGGTCCAGCGCGGACGGGTCCAGGTCGCCCTCACCGTCGTAGGCCCCGAAGGCGATCAGCTCGAAGTCGCGGTTCTCCAGGGTCGCGGGGGCGCCGAGGAGCTCCGAGATCTCGTCCACGAGCTCCTGGTAGTCGCCGCTGGAATCGGATGTCACCCGGGCATTCTCCCGCATTCCTGCCGGGTCTTCATACATCTGTCTGAGATCTGCGGCACGGATGCGTGACAGCTGTCGATGGCCGACGATCGGAGAGATCCCTAGGTTTCACGGTGGTCCTGTCTGCTGGTTCTGTGGAGGTGCCCCGTGCTGGGTCCCGTGATTCTCGCCGCCTCGCGCAGCGATCAGATGCGTCGGCTGATCTCGGCGGCGCCGGTGACCAAGCAGGTCGTCGACCGCTTCATCCCCGGTGAGACCGTGGACGAGATCGTGCCGATCGTCCAGGACCTCACCGCCAAGGGTCTTGAGCTGACGATGGACGTCGTCGGCGAGGACATCACCACCCCCGAGCAGGCCGCCGCCGCCCGCGACGCGTATCTCCAACTCGTCGACAGGCTCAAGGAGTTGGAGCTGGGCACCCGGGCCGAGATGTCCATCAAGCTGTCCATGTTCGGGCAGGCGCTGGACGGCGGTCACGAACTCGCCCTCGCGAACGTCCGGCCCGTCGTCGAGGCCGCCGCCGCCATCGGGACGACCGTCACGCTCGACGCCGAGGACCACACCACCCTCGACTCGATGTTCGCGATCCACGAGGAACTGCGGAAGGACTTCCCGCAGACCGGCTGCGTCATCCAGGCCTACCTCTTCCGCACCGAGTCCGACGCCCGCCGCCTCGCCGAGGCCGGCAGTCGCGTACGGCTCGTGAAGGGCGCGTACAAGGAGCCCGCCGAGGTCGCCTACCAGCAGAAGCACGAGATCGACAAGGCGTACGTCCGGATCCTGCGCATCCTGATGGAGGGCGAGGGGTACCCGATGATCGGCTCCCACGACCCGCGCCTCATCTCCATCGGACAGGAACTCGCCCGGCGGGCGGGCCGCAAGCTCGACGAGTACGAGTTCCAGATGCTGTACGGGATCAGGAGCGACGAGCACCTGCGGCTCGCCGCCGAAGGCCACCGCATGCGCGTCTACACCGCCTACGGCACCGACTGGTACGGATACTTCATGCGGCGCCTCGCCGAGAAGCCGGCCAACCTCCTCTTCTTCGCGCGATCCACCCTCACCAAGGGCTGACCCCAACACCCGCTCACGTACAAGGAGTTACGGATCTCATGGACGCTGTGACCCAGGTCCCCACCCCCGTCAACGAGCCGGTGCACGGCTACGCGCCCGGTTCTCCCGAGCGTGCCCGTCTGGAGGTCAAGCTCAAGGAGCTGGCCGAGAACCCGATCGACCTGCCGATGACCATCGGCGGCGAGAAGCGGCTGGGCGGCGGCGAGCGCGTGGACGTCGTGCAGCCGCACAACCACAAGGCGCGCATCGGCACGTACGCCAACGCCACCCAGGACGACGCCCAGGACGCGATCGACGCGGCCCTCGCCGCCGCGCCCGCCTGGCGCGCGATGTCCTTCGACGACCGCGCCGCGATCATCCTGCGCGCGGCCGAACTGCTCTCCGGTCCGTGGCGCGAGACCCTCGCCGCGTCCACCATGCTCGGTCAGTCCAAGACCGCCCAGCAGGCCGAGATCGACTGCCCCTGCGAGCTCGTCGACTTCTGGCGCTTCAACGTCAAGTACGCCCGCGACCTGCTCGCCGAGCAGCCCCCGGCGAACTCCACGGGCGTCTGGAACCGCCTCGACCACCGCCCGCTCGAAGGCTTCGTCTACGCGATCACGCCCTTCAACTTCACCGCGATCGCGGGCAACTTGCCGACGGCCCCTGCACTCATGGGCAACGTCGTCGTCTGGAAGCCGTCGCCGACGCAGACCCACTCCGCCGTGCTGCTCATGCAGTTGCTGGAGGAGGCGGGTCTCCCCAAGGGCGTCATCAACCTCGTCACCGGTGACGGCATCGAGGTGTCGAAGGTCGCCCTGGAGCACCGCGACCTGGCCGCGATCCACTTCACCGGGTCGACCAAGACCTTCCAGTACCTGTGGAAGACGGTCGGCAACAACATCGAGAAGTACCGCTCGTACCCGCGTCTGGTCGGCGAGACCGGCGGCAAGGACTTTGTCGTCGCCCACCCGAGCGCGGACCGCGCGGTGCTGAAGACGGCGCTGACCCGGGGCTCCTTCGAGTACCAGGGCCAGAAGTGCTCCGCGTCCTCCCGGGCGTACATCCCGGCGTCGATCTGGAACTCCGGTTTCAAGGAGGAATTCGCCACCGAGGTCGACTACTTGACGATGGGTGACGTCACCGACCTGTCGAACTTCATCGGCGCGGTCATCGACGAGCGCTCCTTC
Organism: Streptomyces sp. NBC_00986; assembly: GCF_045162565.1. Taxonomy (NCBI): domain Bacteria; kingdom Bacillati; phylum Actinomycetota; class Actinomycetes; order Kitasatosporales; family Streptomycetaceae; genus Streptomyces; species Streptomyces sp. NBC_00986. The sequence continues at coordinate 4,015,948 of NZ_CP108733.1, read as the reverse complement.
GCCAAGAACAAGGCGGCCATCGACCGCGCGAAGGCGGACCCCAACTGCACGATCGTCGCGGGCGGTTCGTACGACGACTCGGTCGGCTACTTCGTCCGCCCGACGGTCGTGGAGTGCAGCGACCCGACCAACGAGGTCTTCACGACGGAGTACTTCGGCCCGTTCCTCGCGGTCCACGTCTACGAGGACGAGAACTACGACGAGATGCTGACCCAGATGGAGTCGGTGTCCGACTACGCCCTCACCGGCTCGGTCATCTCCAACGACCGTGCGGCGGCGGCCCACACGATGGAGAAGCTCCGCTACACGGCCGGCAACTTCTACATCAACGACAAGTCGACCGGCGCGGTCGTCGGCCAGCAGCCCTTCGGCGGCGGCCGCTCCTCCGGCACCAACGACAAGGCCGGCGCCCCGCAGAACCTGATGCGCTGGACGCTGACCCGCGCGATCAAGGAGACCCTGGTGGCTCCGACGGACTACACGTACCCGCACATGGGCTGACGCCGTAGCCGACTGAACTCCCGCCTCTGTCCCCGGTTTTCGAACCGGGGACAGAGGCGGTTCCACGCTGCTAATCTGGCTGAGCGCCAGTAGGCGGGCGTGTTCCCACATCTCGGGGTCCCGGCAAACCCCCGAGAGGAGCGAAGGGCTCTCACGAACCCACCTGCGAGCAAGGGCAGTTGTCAGGATGTACGCATCGCCTCAGTGGCCGCGCCGGGCAGGGTCACAGGGGGACGTATGTCCAAGAAGCAGAGCAACCGCCAACGCGCCGCTTACGCGTGCAACCAGGCTACGGGCGTGGACTACAACCGTTGTCTTGACTGGGCGAGGGTCGGCGGCATTTCACGACATCAACCGGTACCAGACGCGCGCACCCCAGCGCAGCGGCGCTTCGAGGCCCTGCTTGCGCACACGCTGACCGAGCCGCTGCGAGACAGCCAACTCGATGGTGCTGTTCTGGGGCTCCAGGGAGTGGAGCCGGATGGTGAACAGCCCACGCTCGATCTGCACCCGGTCATGGCGAATCGGATCGTGGCCGAGCTGCTACCCCGCTTCGATGCGCCTTTCGGCGGGATCCGCGGTGTTCCCGGACTGCGCCTCGAACGCGCAGGCGGGGGCTGGTTGTTGGTGGACCTGAGCAGCTCGGCCGCGGTCAGCCTCCGGCACGAGGATGCCGACTGGCAGCCGCCGCTTCCCGGCCGGGAACGCGGGCTGACCGCCATCTGGCGAGATGCGCCGACCCGGCTCTCGGACATCGAGCGCCGGGACCTTGCGGAGTGGGACGAGGGCCGCAGTGGCTGGCCCCGGCCCGATGCCCGCGACCTGCTCTTCAGCCGCGTGCTGCGCAGGCCCCTGCTGGTCAACGCGGCGGGGAGCTCGCACGGCTGGGTCAACACCTACAACCACTACACCTACGACATCGTCTTCGAGTGGTGCTGCGGTGTGCCCGCCGTCGATGTTGCCGCGGAGCTGCGCGACAGCGGTATGACTGCTCCTGCGGACGGCGTGGACGTCCGGCCCTCCTCCGACATGGAACCGCACCCGGAACGGATCGACATGGGTGACGCCTCCATTGTCCTGAGGTGCCTCGACGCCCGCTGGTGCCAGAAAGGTGCGGAGAAGATCGCTACCGGGATCCGCAGGCGGTACCAGTGATGTCCGAGGAAATGATGAGTTTGCTGGTGCTGTTGCTGGGCTTTCTGCTGGCCTTGGCGAAGGTGGTTCGGGACGTTCTGATTGTGCGCCAGCTGCGGGCTGCCCTCGTTGACTGCACTCCTGACGAACGTGTGCGGGTATGCCTTCAGTTGGCTCAGGCCCTGCAGCAATCCTCCTGGCATGTACCGGGGCTCTGGGGACGCGGAGCCATCGGATCAGGACAGCCGCCAGGTGAGGAGGTCGTCCATCAGTGAGGCGATCGGGGGGCGCGTGTTTCTCCAGGGCGAAGCGGCCCATGGGGAGCAGACGGATCTCGGCCTGGGGCAGGTCGCGTAACCCTGACCCGCCCCATAAACGAGACCCTGGTCGCGCCGACGGACTACACGTACCCGCACATGGCTGACACGCATGATGCCCGCAGCGGGCAGACTCCCCGTCATGACTCCTACTCGTACGGACGACGAGACGGTGACGGCGGACGACGGAGTACGGCTGTGGGCCTCCCGGTCCGGGTCCGGTCCTGGCGCACCCCTGGTGCTCTGCCACGGCGGGCCCGGCCTGTGGGACATGTTCGACGATGTGGCCGGGATGCTCAACGACCGGGCCACGGTGGTCCGTTGGGACCAGCGCTGCTGCGGGCGATCCGAGCCGTGCGCGGGTCCGTGGACCACCGCCCGGTTCGTGACCGATCTCGACGCTGTACGACGGCACTTCGCGCTGGAGCGGATCGTGCTGCTCGGCCACTCCTGGGGCGCGTCGCTCGCCCTCAACTACGCGCTCGCCCACCCGGAACGGGTCGCCGCGCTCATCTACGTCAGCGGCACCGGCATCGGACCGGACGCCGACTGGCACGACGCCTACGAGGCGAACCTCCTCGCCCGCCTCAGCGAAGACCCCCAACGGCTCGCCCGCTGGCGGGAGTTGCCGGACGCGAGCCGCGAACGGGCCGTACTCCAGTGGTCCACCGAGTTCGTGGACCTGGAGCAGGCGATCCGGCACGCCGAGGCGATGACTGACCCCTGGTTCCCCATCAACTTCCCCTGCAACAAAGCCCTGAACGCCGAAGCGAAGCACACCGCCGGCGCCCCCGCCCTCCGCTCCGCCTGCCAGGCGCTGGACTTGCCCGTGGTCGTCGTGGACGGGGACATGGACATCCGGCCCCGCTCGGCGGTCGACTCGCTCGTGCGGGCGTTGCCGCAGGTGCGGCGGGTGAGGCTGGCGAACGCCGGGCATCTGCCGTGGGTCGAGGATCCGTACGGATTTCGCGATGCGGTGATGATGGCGATGACGGCAGCGCTCTGAGCCCTCGTCTCCGATACTGACCCCGTGACCATCCGTATGCGCACCGTCCACACGGCCGACCTCACCCCGGCCGACCTCCGTGCCGCCCGCGAACTGCTGGACGCGGCCTTCGGCGGCGATCTCACCGACCAGGACTGGGAGCACGGCCTCGGCGGCGTCCACGCCCTGCTCGCCGACGACACCGGGCTCGTCGCGCACGGCTCGGTCGTCATGCGCCGGGTGCGGTATCGCGGGCGGTGGCTGCGGGTCGGGTACGTGGAGGGGGTGGGCGTACGGCCCGATGCCCGGCGGCGGGGGTACGGCGGGCGCGTCATGGCCGAGTTGGAGCGGATCGTCGATCACGCCTACGACGTCGGGCTGCTCGGCGCCAGTGACGACGGGGCCCGGCTCTACACCGCGCGCGGCTGGCGGCTGTGGGGCGGCAAGATCTCCGCCCTCGGCCCGGACGGGGTCGTCCACCTGCCCGAGGAGGAGGACAGCACGTACGTCCGCCCCGCGCTCGCCGGACCTCTCGACCTCGGCGCCGACCTCCTCTTCGACTGGCGCGACGGGGATGTGCTCTGACAGCCCGGATCGCGAAAGTGCAGGTCAGGTGCGTGTGACTCGTTTCACCGTCTCAGATAGTAGGAAGTCCGAGTAATTGTGGAGACAGATGCGCGGTCCTGTCCTAGCTTTGTAGGAGCCGAACGTCTCGCTAGACCAAGCGAATGGCGGTCGTGAGCCGGACACCGTGCAGGCAACCCCTGTGGTCCGTGACTCCCCGCCCCCTCCGGCGTCTCGTAACCCCCTTCTGTACTCCAGGAATTATCGAAGGAGTCGATTCTCCATGGCCGAGACGACCGCCCGCCGCCGAGTCCGCCACGTGTCCCGCACGAGCGAGTCGGAGCGCAAGAACGCCGCCGCCGCCCTCCAGCGCGCCCTCGACCGCCGGGACAACGGCGGCGAGACCGGCCACTGAGGCACCTGACTGTCACCAGTCACCACTTACCGGGAGCCGCGCCCGCACGGGGTGCGGCGCGGTCTCACCGACCGCGCCGCACCTCGAAGTGGTCGATGCGCTTGCCGTTCCCGTCCAGGGCCGACACCTTGAGCCGGGGTGTGCTCCCGCTCTCCGCCTCCACCGAGAGCAGCGAGAAACCCCGGTACCGCACCCGCGACCACTCCACCGTCTCCGCCTTGGTGTGCTGGCCCTTCTCCCACTGCACGGTGTCGACCGTCCCGTGCCGCGTGACGTGCCCCTCGTAGCTCTCCTTGACGCCCGCCGGGAACCCGTACAGATCGCGCCCGCCGCCGCCCGCCGTGACGTAGACGATCCCGTCCCGCGTCGGATCGGTGGACGCGCCGATCGGTACCGCCCGGCCGACCGCGTTGTTCCTGATCGCGTCGGTCCGCTCGTAGACGTGGTTGTGCCCGTTGATCACCAGGTCCACCTGGTGCTTCGCGAACAGCGGCAGCCACGCGCTCCGCACCCCGCCGTCCGACGCGTGCGACGAGGTCGAGTACGCGCAGTGGTGGAAGAAGACGACGACGAAGTCGACCCCCTTCGTCGCCCGCAGCTCACGCAGCCTGCCGTCCAGCCACTTGGTCTGCTTCCCGTCCGTGTAACCGAGGTTGGCGGTGATCTCGTACGACACGTCGTTCGCGTCGAGCGCCACGACGCCGACGTTGCCGTAGACGAAGGAGTACACGCCCGGCGCGTGCTTCGGGTCGAAGCCGTTCTCCGGGAGGGACCAGCGGGCGAGCTGGCCGCCGTAGCCGTCGGGGGAGTACCAGGCCTCCATGTCGTGGTTGCCGGTCGTCACCATCCACGGGACGGAGCGGGAGACGGGCTCGTTCTGCTTGAGGAACAGGTTCCAGTACGTCGGGTCGTAGCCGTCCGTCGTCTTGCCCAGGCCGTTGGTGTCGGCGTAGCAGATGTCGCCGGCGTGGAGATGGAAGGCGGGGTTCTCGCGCAGGACGACGTGGTCGTTGGCGGCGGCCGCGTTGCTCACGCCCTGGTCGCCGAAGGCCGTGAACACGAACTTCTCGGGGTTCGCCGGTGCCGTACGGAACGTGCCGATCGTCGAACGGTGTGCCGGTGCGGCCGGGTCGAAGCCCTCGTGGCCGACGCCGTAGTAGTACGTCGTGCCGGGGTGGAGGTCGTCGAGCGCCGCGTGGACGTAGTACTGCTCCACCGCGGGGCGCACGCCGGTCAGCCCGGGGGTGTGCAGGTCGCGTACCTCGGCGGTGATCCGGCGGCTCAGGTCGTCCGGCTTCAACCCCACGCGTACGTACGGCTTCCTGACCGCGAACGGGACCTGCCAGGAGATCCGCATCGCCGTCTTCGGATCGGCGCCGAAGGCGAGATGGCGGCCGAAGGGGGTGACGACCGCGCCCGGCACCTTCGACGTGGCGGGGCTGCTCGTTCTCCCGTCGGCCGCCTTGCCGTCGGTGGTGCTCTTGCCGCCGCACCCCGTCAGCAGTCCGCCCGCCGCCATCGCGCCCGCCGTCACCAGCGTCCGGCGCCGGGTGAGCTTCGTGCGCAGGTACTCGTACTGCTCGGCCATGCTCATCCGGGTCGCGAGGTGCTCCGGAATGCCGCAGTCGGGTGTCTCCATGTCGATGAAGCTGCCCCACAAGTCCAACGGGGGCCATGCGTAAGGGTGAACGTACGTCGAACGGCCGACACCGGCGCCCGAGAACCCTCCGCACCCGTCCGCATCATGGACACCCGATGTCATCCCATGGGACGCGGAGTACGGTGGCGGGCATGTCTCGCAGCATCGATCTCGCAGTGATCCCCGGTGACGGCATCGGTCAGGAAGTCGTGGCCGAAGGTCTCAAAGTCCTCTCCGCCGTCCTTCCGCAGGATGTGAAGCTGGAGACCAAGGAGTTCGACTTCGGCGCCCGGCGCTACCACGCCACCGGTGAGACCCTCACCGACGCCGACCTGGCCGCGCTGAAGCCGCACGACGCGATCCTGCTCGGCGCGATCGGTGACCCGAGTGTTCCGTCCGGGGTGCTGGAGCGCGGCTTCCTGCTGAAGCTCCGCTTCGCCTTCGACCACCACGTCAACCTGCGGCCGTCGAAGCTGCTCCCGGGTGTGGCGACCCCCCTCGCCGGTGAGCCGGAGATCGACTTCGTCGTGGTCCGTGAGGGCACCGAGGGTCCGTACACCGGCAACGGCGGCACGATCCGCAAGGGCACCGAGCACGAGGTCGCCACCGAGGTCTCCGTGAACACGGCCTTCGGTGTCGAGCGCGTCGTCCGTGACGCCTTCGCCCGCGCCCAGGCCCGCCCCCGCAAGAAGCTCACGCTGGTCCACAAGAACAACGTGCTGACCTTCGCGGGCCACCTGTGGACGAACGTCTTCAACAAGGTCGCGGCCGAGTTCCCCGAGGTCACCACCGACTACATCCACGTGGACGCGGCGACGATCTACCTCGTCACCGACCCGGCCCGCTTCGACGTGATCGTCACCGACAACCTCTTCGGCGACATCATCACCGACCTCGCCGCGGCCGTCTCCGGCGGCATCGGCGTCGCCGCGAGCGGGAACATCAACCCGTCCGGCGAGTTCCCCTCGATGTTCGAGCCCGTGCACGGCTCCGCGCCCGACATCGCGGGCCAGGGCAAGGCCGACCCCACCGCCACGGTCCTGTCCGTCGCCCTCCTCCTGCGCCACCTCGGCTACGAGTCCGAGGCCGTCCGCATCGAGGACGCCGTCTCCGCCGACCTCGCGGACCGCACCGGCAAGCCCGCCCGCTCCACCACCGAGATCGGCGACGCGCTCGCCGTACGAGTAGCCGGCTGACCCCGCCGCCACTCGAAAAACTCTCGCAGTATTTCGAAGCCGCCGGGTCGCAACCGCACCCGGCGGCTTTTCTTACGTCCCCGCCGGGTGCCACCATCATCCCTGGGTCGCATTCACGCCGTTTTCGTCCACGGTCCACCACGCGCGATAATCGAACGCGGAGCCGCGGAATGAGGCAATGCTCGGACGTCCTAACACTGGCCACTGGCAGTCGAGGGCGTGAGCGCGGCCCGTCACACACAACCGGTGAAGGACAACCACTCATGACGACGCCCACGATCGAGCTCAAGCCCTCGGCCTCGCCACTCTCCGCCGCCGAGCGCGACGCGATTCTGACGAACCCCGGCTTCGGCCGCCACTTCACCGATCACATGGTGACGATCAAGTGGACCGAGGGCCGCGGCTGGCACGACGGCCAGCTCGTGCCGTACGGCCCGCTCTCCCTCGACCCCGCGAACATGACCCTGCACTACGCGCAGGAGATCTTCGAGGGCCTCAAGGCGTACCGGCAGGCCGACGGCTCCGTCGCCACCTTCCGCCCCGAGAAGAACGCCCGCCGCTTCCAGACCTCCGCTCGCCGCCTCGGCATGCCCGAGCTGCCGGTCGAGACGTTCATCGAGGCCTGTGACGTGCTGGTCCAGCAGGACCGCGACTGGGTCCCGGCGCACGGCGGCGAGGAGTCCCTGTACCTGCGCCCGTTCATGATCGCGACCGAGGTCGGCCTGGGCGTGAAGCCCGCCAACGAGTACCTCTTCCTCGTCATCGCCTCCCCGGCCGGCGCCTACTTCCCCGGCGGCGTGAAGCCCGTCTCCATCTGGGTCTCCGAGGACCACGTCCGCGCCGTCCCCGGCGGCATGGGCGACGCCAAGACCGGCGGCAACTACGCCGCGTCCCTCCTCGCCCAGGCCGAGGCCGCCGAACAGGGCTGCGCCCAGGTCTGCTACCTCGACGCGGTCGAGCGCCAGTGGGTCGAGGAACTCGGCGGCATGAACCTCTACTTCGTCTACGGCGACCGGATCGTCACCCCCACTCTCACCGGCTCGATCCTGGAGGGCGTCACCCGCGACTCCCTCCTCACCCTGGCCCGCGACCTCGGCTACACCCCCGAGGAGGGCCGGATCTCCATCGACCAGTGGCAGCGCGACTCCGAGAACGGCACGCTGACGGAGGTCTTCGCCTGCGGTACGGCCGCGGTCATCACCCCGGTCGGCACGGTCAAGCGCACCGGCGCGGAGTGGACGCAGTCGGGCGGCGAACCCGGCGAGGTGACGTTGCGGCTGCGTGCGGCGCTTCTGGACATCCAGCGGGGCGACACCGAGGACAAGCACGGCTGGATGCATCCGCTGGGCTGACCCGGACTCCCGGCCGACGGCCGGTGATCCGTTCGACGCGTATCGCCTCCCCCGTGCGGGTATCCACTGATTCCGCAGGACATGAAGCAGGGGCACGGGGGCGCGGGGGAGGGGACGCGGGTGAGTGGTGGGCCGATACCTCGACTGCGCTGGCTGCTGCGCACGTTACGCACCCCGCGCCGCCCGCAGAGCCTCACCGTGCTCCTCCTGCTCGCCGGCTGCGCGGGCCTGTTGCTGTGGTTCGCCAAGCGCATGGACAACTACGGCGAGAACCTCGCCCTCAACCTGGGCACCGACATCGTCGGCGTCGTCATCACCGTCTTCGTGATCGGCCCGCTGATCTCCCGCGCCCAGGAGGGCCGGGTCCGCGAACACACCCGGCTCGACTACGAGTGGTTCAGCGCCCAGGTCTACGGCTCGACCTCGAACGTCAAGGTCCTCGACACCTTCTCCAACCTGTTCGGCCCCCAGTACTCCGAACGCCTCTTCCGCGGCATCAGGTCCGCCACCACGCACGGCGCCCGGGTGCAGATCCTGCTCCTGGACCCCGACTCCCTCGCCGTCATCCTGCGCGGCCGTGAACTGGGCGAGCAGAGCGCCGACATCCGCCGCGACATCCTGCGGAACCTGCGCACGCTCAGCCTCTTCGCCCGCCGACTCGACGACACCTCACGCCAGTTCCTCGAAGTCCGGCTCTGCTCGACCTCGCCCGGTGTGACCCTCTACCGCTGGGACGAACGCTCCCTGGTCTCCTTCCTCACCGTCGGCCGGCTCTCCGGCGAGGGCGTCCAGCTCGAAGTGGCCGTCCGCTCCCCGCTCGGCGCCTTCGTCGAGCAGCGCTTCGACGAACTGTGGCAGCAGAGCAAGCCGATGGAACGGTTCACCCATCTGCCGGTGACCCTGGTCGACGCGACCGACGGCCGCCGGGAGTTCACCTGCCGCTTCGTCCACGTCGACGACGGCCTGTACATCGCCGGGCACGACGTCGTGTCGTACATGGCACGCCACCGCCTCGACCAACTCTCCGCGTACAGCGAGGCATTGAACGTACAGGGCGCCCACGAGCTGATCGTCGTGGACGACGAGAGCGAGCTCCATGAGCTGCTCAGGCAGAACTTCGCGGAGAAGTACGATGCGTCGGCAACCGCATTCGTCGAACTGCGGCCGGCGGTCCTGGTCACGGAATAGAGGCCCTGCACCAATGAGTTCAGCGCTCCACCTCGCTCCATCCACGAGCACCCGATTTCGCGCCTTCACACCCCGCGACCTGGACGGCCTGCTGCAACGCGTGCCCCTGTCGGCCACCGAACGGCTCGCCCTCCGGGCCGTCTCCGCGGTCCTGCCGTTCCGCACGAACACGTATGTCGTCGACGAGTTGATCGACTGGTCGGCGGTGCCCGACGACCCGATCTTCCGGCTGACGTTCCCGCAGGCCGGGATGTTGCCGGAGCCGGACCTCAAGCAGATGGCGGACCTGCTCTCCCAGGCGGCGCCCAAGGCCGAAGTCCTGCGCGCGGCCCACGAGATCCGGATGAAGCTGAACCCGCACCCCTCGGGCCAGCTCGACGCCAACGTGCCCGTGCACGAGGGCGAGCGCCTGGAGGGGCTCCAGCACAAGTACCCCGAGACCGTGCTGATCTTCCCGCGCCAGGGCCAGACCTGCCACGCCTACTGCACGTACTGCTTCCGCTGGCCCCAGTTCGTCGGCGAGTCCGAACTCCGCATCGCCACCGACGACATCGGCACGACCACCGCCTACCTCCGGGCCCACCCCGAGGTCACCAGCGCGCTGATCACGGGCGGCGACCCGCTGGTGATGAGCACCGAGGTCCTGCGCCGCTACGTCGATCCCCTCCTGGAGATCGACACGATCCGCTCGATCCGGATCGGCACCAAGTCCCTCGCCTTCTGGCCGTACCGCTTCACCACCGACCGGGACGCCGACGACCTGCTGCGCCTCTTCGAGAAGGTGGTGGCGAGCGGCCGCCACCTGGCCCTGATGGCCCACTTCACCCACCCGCAGGAACTGCGCCCGCCGGTCGTACGGGACGCGATGCGCCGGGTGCGGGGCACGGGCGCCGTGATCCGCTGCCAGGGCCCGCTGGTGGCCGGCATCAACGACAGCGCCGAGGCCTGGGCCGAGCTGTGGGACGAGACGACCACGCTCGGCGCGGTGCCGTACTACCAGTTCGTGGAGCGCGACACCGGCCCCCAGGGCTACTTCGGCGTCCCCCTGGCCCGCGGCCACCAGATCTTCCGCGACGCCTACGCCCGCGTCTCCGGCCTCGCCCGCACGGTCCGCGGCCCGGTCATGTCCGCGATGCCGGGCAAGGTCTGCGTCGACGGCATCGCGGAGGTGGCCGGCGAGAAGGTCTTCGTCCTCCACCTGATCCAGGCCCGCGACCCGTCCCTCGTCGACCGCCCGTTCTTCGCGGCCTACGACGAGACCGCGACCTGGTTCACGGACCTGAAGCCGGCGTTCGGGGCGAGCGAGTTCCTGCCGGGGCTGCCCGGGTGATCGGCCTAAGCGGCCTCGTCCTCGAACGCCGGACGGGCTGAAAGGGCTGGGCTTTCCACAGGACGCGCCCCGAGTTGCAGCACCGTGTACACCACACCTCCCACCGCCCCCGACAACAAGAAACTGCAGTCCACCCCACCCGTCAACGACAGCAATGGCCCCTCGTACGACGGCAGCGACACCGCCAGCAGACCGACCCCCGCGCCCACCGCCCAGGAGATCACCGCCGGGACGTTCCAGCCGGCCCGGAACCAGTAGATCCCGCCCCGGGAGCGGCGGTTGAACACCTGGAGGGCGTCCGCGTCGTACATTCCGCCGCACCGCACGAAACCGATGAGCGTGATCACCGCCCACGGCGTGCCGATCGCCGTCAGGAGCAGCACGAAGGACGTCATCGCGGACTGGGCGTTCCAGGCGTAGTGGCCGACGAGGACACAGACCATGGCGACGACCGCGACCGCGCAGGTGGCCCGGGCCCGGGACGCGCGGGGCAGGATCGCGTCCAGGTCGAGGCCCATGGAGTAGAGCATCAGGCCCGCGTTGCCGACTGAGCCCGCGGAGGCGGCGAGCAGCAGCGGGACCAGGTACCAGGTGGGGGACGCCGACACCAGCGGGCCCGCGTAGTCGAGAGCCGCCCGTGCCCCGAACGCCGTGAACGTGCCGAAGAGTTGGGGCACGAGGAGACCGGCGATCAGTCCGAGCCAGGTCGCGTGCAGGACCCGGCGTGAGGTGTGGCGGGCCGGCGAGATGTAGCGCGTGTAGTCCCCGAGGAGGGTGATGAACGCGATCGGCCCGGACAGTCCCGCCGCCACCGTCGCCAGACACCACGTCGGCCAGAACCCGCCCAGCAGATACCCGCCCGCCCCCGGCAGCGCACCGGTCGTGAAGTGCGGGGCGTACGCGATCACCCCGAGGACCAGCAGCGCCGTCATGCCGACGGACAGGACGCGGGACATGGCCAGCAGCACCCGGTAGCCGTACACCGCGCCCGCCACGGTCGCCGCCGCGAGCAGCGCGTACACGACGGCGTACGACGCCCCGTCCGCCGGCAGTCCGAACAGCCTCCCCAGCACGCCCACCATCACATCGCCGCCGATCCACACGGTCAGCGCGGTGTAGCCGAGGGCGAGGAGCAGGCCCACGACCGAGCCGACCAGCCGGCCCCGCACCCCGAACTGGGCGCCGGACGACGTCGACAGGTTGGTCGCGGTGCGCAGCGAGACCAGCGCCAGCGGGGCCGTGAACACCGTCCCGACCACCGTGCCCGCGACGATCGAGGAGACCGACGCCCACCAGCCGAGGCCGAACGACGGCGGCAGCCAGCCGAAGATGATCACGCCGAGGCAGAGGTTGGAACCGAGCAGGATCGACACGAGATCGCGCGGGCCGCTGGTGCGTTCCACGTCCGGGACGGTGTCGACTCCGCGCTGTTCTATCGGCATGGTGGGCCACCTCTTTCTTAGAGTGACGTTCAATGTGAACCGAGTGAGGGTGGCGCGTCAAGCATTCCGGAGATGGGTTTTACCGGTTAGAGTGACGATCTAAAGGAGGGATACGGGATGAGGCTCACCCCCACGGAACGCGACCGGCTGCTGCTCTTCTCGGCCGCCGAACTGGCCCGCGCCCGCAAGGCGCGCGGTCTGCGGCTCAACGTGCCGGAGGCCACCGCGCTCATCGCGGACACGGTGTGCGAGGCCGCCCGGGACGGTCGGCGCCTGGCCGAGGCCATCGAGCGCGCCCGCTCCGTACTCGGCCCCGACGACGTCCTCCCGGGCGTCGCCGACGTCGTCACCGAGGTGCATGTCGAGGCCGTCTTCGACGACGGTTCGCGGCTCGCGGTGGTCTCGGACCCGATCGGCGGGGGACTGGCCGGGGATGCCCCGGGCGCCCTGCTCCCGGGACCGCCGCATGCCGAGCCCGAGGCCGTCGTCCGCGTCACGGTCACCAACACCGCGACCGTTCCCGTCTCCGTGACCTCCCACTTCCACTTCTTCGAGGCCAACCCGCGCCTCGACTTCCCCCGCGCCGAGGCCTACGGCATGCGCCTCGCCGTACCCGCCGGATCCTCCGTCCGCTTCGGTCCGGGCGAGACCGCCGACGTCGGCCTGCTGCCGATCGGCGGCGAGCGCATCGCGATCGGTTTCGCGGGCCTCGTCGACGGCCCGCTGGACGCGCCGGGCGCGAAGGCGGAGGCGCTCCGTCGCGCAACCGCCTGCGGCTACCTGGGAGTTGAGCAGTGAACCCGTACGAGTACGCCGCCACCCACGGCCCCCGCGCCGGCGACCGCGTCCGCCTCGGCGACTCCGGCCTGACCATCCGGGTCGACTCCGACTCGCAGCGCTACGGCGACGAGTTCCTCGCCGGGTTCGGCAAGACGGCCCGCGACGGACTGCACCTCAAGGCCGCCGCCGTGCGCGACACCTGCGATGTCGTGATCAGCAACGTGGTCGTGATCGACGCCGTGCAGGGCATCCGGAAGGTGTCCATCGGGATCCGCGAGGGGCGGATCTGTTCCATCGGGCGGGCCGGCAACCCCGACACCCTCGACGGGGTCGACGTCGTCGTCGGCACCGGTACCTCCATCGTGTCCGGCGAGGGGCTCATCGCCACTGCGGGCGCGGTCGACACCCATGTCCACCTCCTCTCGCCGCGCATCATGGAGGCCTCGCTGGCGTCCGGGGTGACGACGATCATCGGGCAGGAGTTCGGCCCGGTCTGGGGCGTCGGCGTCAACTCACCCTGGGCGCTGCGCCACGCCTTCAACGCCTTCGACGCCTGGCCGGTCAACATCGGCTTCCTGGGCCGGGGTTCGTCGTCCTCGGACGCGCCGTTGATCGAGGCGTTGGCGGAAGGCGGCGCGTCCGGCTTCAAGGTGCACGAGGACATGGGCGCCCACACCCGCGCCCTGGACACCGCGTTGCGGGTCGCCGAGGAGTACGACGTCCAAGTCGCCCTGCACAGCGACGGGTTGAACGAGTGCCTGTCCGTCGAGGACACCCTGCGCGTCCTGGAGGGCCGGACGATCCACGCCTTCCACATCGAGGGCTGCGGTGGCGGACATGTGCCGAACGTCCTGAAAATGGCGGGAGTTGCGAACGTCATCGGCTCCTCCACCAATCCCACCCTCCCCTTCGGCCGGGACGCGGTCGCCGAGCACTACGGCATGATCGTCTCCGTCCACGACCTGAAGACCGACCTGCCCGGCGACGCCGCGATGGCCCGTGACCGCATCCGCGCCGGGACGATGGGCGCCGAGGACGTGCTGCACGACCTGGGCGCGATCGGCATCACCTCGTCCGACGCGCAGGGCATGGGCCGGGCCGGTGAGACCGTGCGCCGTACGTTCGCGATGGCCGGGAAGATGAAGGCCGAACTGGGCGCCCCGGACGTCGGCCACGACAACGAACGCGTCCTGCGTTACATCGCCAAACTGACCATCAACCCCGCGATCGCCCACGGACTCTCCCACGAGGTCGGCTCCATCGAGGTCGGCAAGCTCGCGGACATCGTGCTGTGGCGGCCGGAGTACTTCGGCGCCAAACCGCAGCTCGTCCTGAAGTCCGGGTTCCCGGCGTACGGCGTGGTCGGCGACCCGAACGCGGCGACCGACACCTGCGAACCCCTCGTCCTGGGACCCCAGTTCGGCGCCCACGGTACGACTCCCGCCGACATCTCCGTGGCGTTCGTCGCCCGGGCCGCCCTGGACCAGGGGAACGACTCGATGCCAACTCGGCGCCGCCGCGTGGCCGTTCGCGGCACCCGGGGCATCGGACCGGCCGACCTGCGGCTCAACTCCCGTACCGGAGCGGTCGATGTGGACCAGCGGACCGGCCTGGTCACCCTCGACGGGGAACCGTTGCGCTCCGAGCCGGCCGAGTCCGTCGCCCTCAACCGCCTCTACTTTCTGTGACACTTTCGCGAAAAGTGTCACACTTTTTGAAAGGTACCTCCCCATGCCCGCTGCCTCCGACGGCTTCCGGATGCCCGCCGAATGGACCCTGCACGAGCGCACCTGGATGGCCTGGCCCGGGCCCAACCCGACCTTCACCAACGCCGAGGAACTGGCGGAGGCCCGTACCGCCTGGGCCTCCGTGGCCCGCGCCGTGCGCCGCTTCGAACCGGTGACGATGGTGCACGGGCCGGGGCAGGGCGAGTCGGCGCGCGAACTGCTCGGCCCGGACGTCGACTTGGTCGAGCGTGAGCTGGACGACGCGTGGATGCGGGACATCGGCCCCACGTTCGTCACCGACTGCAACGGCCGACTGGCCGCCGTGGACTGGACGTTCAACGGCTGGGGTGCCCAGGACTGGGCCCGCTGGGAGCACGACTCCAAGATCGCCCGCCATGTCGCCGACCTGGCCGGAGTCCCCGCGCTCAGCAGCACGCTCGTCAACGAGGGCGGCGCGATCCACGTCGACGGCGAGGGCACGGTCCTGCTCACCGAGACCGTCCAGCTCGGCGCCGGCCGCAACCCCGGCTGGACGCGCGAGCAGGTCGAGGCGGAGATCCACGCCAGGCTCGGCACCACAAAGGCGATCTGGCTCCCGCACGGCCTCACCGGCGACTACGGCGTCTACGGAACCCAGGGCCACGTCGACATCGTCGCGGCCTTCGCCGGGCCCGGCACCGTCCTGGTCCACAGCCAGCGCGACCCTGTCCACCCGGACCACGCCCGCTCGCAGGAGTACCTCGCCCTCCTCCGCGCGGAGACCGACGCGAAGGGCCGCCGCCTGGAGGTCGTCGAGGTCCCCGCCCCGACGGTCCTCAAGGACGAGGACGGCGACTGGGTCGACTACTCCTACATCAACCACTACCTCTGCAACGGCGGGGTCGTGCTCTGCGCCTTCGACGACCCGAACGACGAGGTCGCGGCCGGGATCTTCCGTCGCCTCTTCCCCGAGCGGACGGTCACGCCGGTGGACGCCCGTACGATCTTCGCGGGCGGTGGAGGCATCCACTGCATCACCCAGCAGCAGCCGAAGGTCCAGTGACCCGGCGGGAGGGAGTCGGACGATGGCCGGTGCGCGGAAGAACGCGCCGCCGCGCGAGGACGTCCTCGCCGCAGCCATGGGCATGATCGCCGAACGTGGCCTGGAGCAGCTCACCATGGCCGCGCTCGGCCGCGAGGTCGGCATGAGCAGCGGCCATCTCCTCTACTACTTCCACTCCAAGGACGAACTCCTGCTCCAGGCCCTGGAGTGGAGCGAGGGCAGGCTGGGCGCCGAGCGCGGCCGCCTGCTCACCCGTACGGCGACGACGGTCCGCGAGCGTGTCGACGCGTACGTCGACCTGTACGTCCCCGAAGGCCACCGCGACCCGCACTGGACCCTGTGGCTGGAGGTCTGGAACCGCTCGCAGAACGCCGACGACGACGCCCGCGACCGGCAGGCCGCCATCGAGGGCGTCTGGCACCGCGACCTGGTCGCGCTGATCGCGGAAGGGGTGTCCCGGGGCGAGTTCCGGGCCGTCGACCCGGACCGGTTCGCCGCCCGGCTGCGCGCTCTCCTCGACGGTTTCTCCATCCACGTGGCGATCGGGCTGCGGGGCACGGACCGGGCGCAAGTTCTCGGCCACGTACGGGAGTTCCTCGACGAGGGGCTGCTCGCGGACGCGTGACCTTCCGTCCCGGTCGGATCAACGGAGTTGATCAACCGACTGTTCGCATCATGAGACGGACGGTGAGCACGGGCGCGGGTGTGCCAGACTGCCTCCGTGTTCTCGTTCGCCACGATTATTGGCAGCAGGCGCGCCGGTCCGCAGTGACCGCCTCGTACGACCAGGTACGGGCGGCCACCGTCGTCACTCGACCCGCGCGCAGACCTCTCGCACCCGCGAGGGGTTTTTCGCTTTTCTGGCCCACCTGCAGCCGGGAAAGCAGTGCGAGGGATCATTGAGGGACGGTGGAGCCGGTCATTCCGGTACAGACCGAGATTCAGATCCTCAGGAGCCAGAGACCATGACGGAAACCAGCGAACTCGACGATTCGTTCCACGTCTTCGACACGACCCTGCGTGACGGCGCGCAGCGGGAGGGCATCAACCTCACCGTCGCGGACAAGCTGGCCATCGCACGGCACCTGGACGACTTCGGCGTCGGTTTCATCGAGGGCGGCTGGCCCGGCGCCAACCCGCGGGACACCGAGTTCTTCGCCCGCGCCCGGCAGGAGATCGACTTCAAGCACGCCCAGCTCGTAGCCTTCGGCGCCACCCGCCGCGCGGGCGCGAAGGCGGCCGAGGACCCGCAGGTCAAGGCGCTCCTGGACGCCGACACCGAGGTCATCTGCCTCGTCGCGAAGTCTCACGACCGCCATGTCGAGCTGGCCCTGCGCACCACCCTCGACGAGAACCTGGCGATGGTCCGCGACACCGTCTCCCACCTGGTCGCCCAGGGCCGCCGCGTCTTCGTCGACTGCGAGCACTTCTTCGACGGCTACCGCGCGAACCCCGAGTACGCGAAGGCGGTCGTACGGTCCGCCGCCGAGGCCGGCGCGTCCGTCGTCATCCTCTGCGACACCAACGGCGGGATGCTCCCGGCGCAGATCCAGGCGGTCGTCTCCACGGTCCTCGCCGACACCGGCGCCCGGCTCGGCATCCACACCCAGGACGACACGGGCTGCGCGGTCGCCAACACCCTCGCGGCGGTCGACGCGGGCGCGACCCACGTCCAGTGCACGGCGAACGGCTACGGCGAGCGCGTAGGCAACGCCAACCTGTTCCCGGTGGTCGCCGCCCTGGAACTGAAGTACGGCAAGAAGGTCCTCCCCGACGGCAAGCTCCGCGAGATGACCCGCATCTCGCACGCGATCGCCGAGGTCGTGAACCTCACCCCGTCCACGCACCAGCCGTACGTAGGCGTATCGGCCTTCGCCCACAAGGCGGGCCTGCACGCCTCCGCGATCAAGGTCGACCCCGACCTCTACCAGCACATCGACCCCGAGCAGGTCGGCAACACCATGAGGATGCTCGTCTCCGACATGGCGGGCCGCGCGTCGATCGAACTCAAGGGCAAGGAACTCGGCGTAGACATCAGCGGCGACCGCGAGCTGGTCGGCCGGGTGGTGGGCCGGGTCAAGGAGCGCGAGCTCCAGGGCTACACGTACGAGGCGGCGGACGCGAGCTTCGAGTTGCTCCTGCGCGCGGAGGCGGAGGGCAAGGCCCGCTCCTACTTCGAGGTCGAGTCCTGGCGCGCGATCGTCGAGGACCGTCCCGACGGCACCCACGCCAACGAGGCCACGGTCAAACTCTTCGCCAAGGGCGAGCGCATCGTAGCCACCGCCGAGGGCAACGGCCCGGTCCACGCCCTCGACCGCGCCCTCCGCGTAGCCCTGGAAAAGATCTACCCCCAGCTCGCCAAACTGGAGCTCGTCGACTACAAGGTCCGCATCCTGGAGGGCAAGCACGGCACGTCCTCCACGACCCGCGTCCTGATCGCCACGTCGGACGGCTCGGCGGAGTGGTCGACGGTGGGCGTGGCGGAGAACGTCATCGCCGCGTCCTGGCAGGCATTGGCGGACGCGTACACGTACGGCTTGCTGCGCGCGGGAGTTGAGCCGGCCGAGTAGCAGGCCGCAGGTTCAGCAGGAGTCCTCGGCGAGCTTCTCGAACTCGCCGAGGCTCATGGCCTTGCCGTCGGCCCAGACCTGGCCGGGCTTGAGGGCGGTGATCTGTTCGGTGGAGAACTCGACGATCCCGTTGTACGAGTCGCCGGTGATGTAGTGCCCGAAGATCAGCGAGTACTCGTGCCTCGGCAGGAGCCGCTGCTCGCCCCGGTGCCGGGCCTGCCAGGCGACCGGCGGCGAGAACAGCGGGAACTCGGCGTCCCCGCTCAGCTTCTCCTTCCGCACGTCCCACCCCGTGGTGACCGGCCCGCCCTGGGCGCTCGCGGCCGTCCCGTCGAGCGACGGCGACTGGTAACTGTCGTCCCCGCACGGCCGGATGAGCGCGTACGGCGCCCCGTCCGCCCCGAGCCGTACCCCGGCCAGCGGCAGATCGACGGCAGCGCACCCACTCAACAACAACGCACCGGCGACCGTGCCCAGCACGGCCGCCGCCCCCGTAGCGCGTCTCATAACTCCCCTACTGCAGATGCCACTTCTGGTTGGCAGCCCCCGTGCATGTCCAGATCTGCGCCCGAGTCCCGTTCGTAGACGTATTGCCCGTGACATCAAGGCACTTGTTCGCCGCCGTGTTCACCACATCACCGGTCGTGGAGTTGTACGACCACTGTTGCGCGGCGGTTCCGTTGCAGTCGTACAACTGCACCTTCGCCCCGTCGGCCGTCGAAGCCGACGTCACGTCAAGGCACTTGCCGAGCGAGCGCACCGTGCCGTCGGTCCCCACGGTCCACTGCTGGGCGGTCGAGCCGTTGCAGTCGTAGAGCTGGACGGCCGTGCCGTTGGTGGTCGAACCCCCGGCCACGTCGAGGCACTTGCTCGCGAGGCCGACGAACGCGCCGGTCTGGCTGCCGCCGCCGGACTGCGTCCCCGCCCAGGTGAACGTGGCGGACGTCTTGCCGGGCAGGGAGTAAGTCGCGTGCTGGCCACCCCAGTTGATGGTCACCGTCTTCGCCGTGGACGCGTCGTTGTACGCGATCAGCGCCTTCGAACCGTCCGGGTTGCGCCACGCCACGTTCGGCACGTTCGTGGACGCGGTGGAGGCGATCCGCTGGGCTCCCGGCCGGACGAACTTCGTCAACTGGCCCATCGTGTAGTACTCGACGGTGTAGTCGACGGTCCCGCTCGCGCCGTCCCCGTTGTGTACGGTGATCAGCCCGGTGCAGGTACCGCAACCGCCGTTGTGCGGCCCCATGTTCTGGTCCACGGCCAACGACCACTTGGTCACCGACTTCGCCCAATTCCGGGTGTAGTCGATGATGTTGTTCATGTCCTCGCGCTGCTGGTTGGCGATCCAGGTGCCGCCGGAGTGCTCGGTGCCGAAGGCGTCGAGGGTGGGGTACTGGTTGTGCACGGTGGTCTGCTTGGTGACGTCACCGCCGTAGCCGTGCCAGGCGATGCCACCGAAGTTGGGGTTCGAGCGGACGGCCGCGTCGTCCACGGTCGAGGCCGCGTACGAGTCGTACACGTCCCAGTTCCAGTCGTGCGCCAGCACCTTCGTCGTCAGCCCGGACGCGTTGAGCTTCGGCAGCAGCTCGCTCTTCGTGAAGTAGGCGAGCCCGGACGCGTTCCAGCTCATCGACGGGTAGCCGGAGCAACACGTCGGCTCGTTCTGGACGGTCACGTACGAGACCGGAACGCCCTGATCCTTGTACGCCTGGAGGTATTTGACGAAGTAGTTGGCGTACGCCCCGTAGTCCTCGGACTTCAGCCAGCCCCCGTTGAGCGAACCGCTGTCCTTCATCCACGCCGGCGCCGTCCATGGCGAGGCCATGACAGTCAGAGAGGGGTTGAGGGTCAGCGCCTGCTTGGTGAGCGGCACGACATCGGCCAGGTCGTGCGCGATCGAGAAGGAGTTGAGGTTCGGGTCGGTCTGCCCGGCCGCCACGTCGTCGTACGAGTAGCCGTACCGGGCGAGGTCCGACGCGCCCATCGGGTTGCGCAGGAACGACAGCCCGATCCCGTCGGTCGGCGAGAACAGCTTGGTCATGGTCGCGTTCCGGGTCGCCGTCGACAGCGCGCCACTGCTGTTCATCAGCCAGGCCGCCGTGTCCGTGAAGGACGCGCCGCCCCCGGTGAACGTCTGGTAGCGGGTGTTCTCGTCGACGGTGATGTTCTCGCCGCTGCCGCCCGTCCCGGACGAGAAGGCGAACGGAGTCTGGGCCTGGAGGCCGCGGGTGACATGGCGTCCGGCGGCGTCGTCGGTGGTGGTGAGCCAGGCGGTGACCTGCTCACCAGCGGCATGTGCGGGGGGTACGGCCGCGGTGAAGCCGGCCACGGAGAGCAGTCCGGCGAGCAGCAGCCGGGCCGTGCGGGGGGTTCTCCTGGACATGGATGCGTTAGCCCTTCCTGACGAGACGTCTTGACGGGTCTGCGGGCCGTTAGTTAACTCACGGCGTGATCTAAGTCATGAGTGAACTGTGCGAACCCAGAGTGAACCAGAGCCTCAGAGCCGAGGGAAGG
This sequence comes from Streptomyces sp. NBC_00986, assembly GCF_045162565.1. Taxonomy (NCBI): domain Bacteria; kingdom Bacillati; phylum Actinomycetota; class Actinomycetes; order Kitasatosporales; family Streptomycetaceae; genus Streptomyces; species Streptomyces sp. NBC_00986. The sequence goes on along the minus strand of NZ_CP108733.1, from coordinate 3,995,252 downwards.
TCCATGCCAAGAACCGCCCTGCTCGTTTCCACCGCCCTGTGCGCCGCGCTGCTGACACCGGCCGCCGTGACCCAGGCGTCCGCCGCCGACGACCCCGCACCCACGCCTGTCGACCGCTTCGAGGGCGAGGTGCCCTTCGCGAGCCAGCCCGCCGAGGGCATCTTCACCTGGGGCGGTGACACCGACGACCCGCCCCAACTCGCCCTGACCGCGAGACCCGACGCCCCCGAGGGCGCGAAGGTTCTCTCCGGCACGTACGACATCAGCGGCTACGGCGGCTTCACCCACGACTACGCCGCGACCGAACCCGGCCACGACTGGTCCGCCCACCAGGGCATCCGCTTCTGGTGGGACGGCCAGAACACCGGCAAGTCCACCAACTTCGAGATCAAGGACGGCGGCGCGAACGGCGAGGCCTCCGAGCTGTGGACGACGTCCTTCACGGACGACTTCACCGGCTGGAAGCAGATCGAGATCCCGTTCACCAACTTCGCCTACCGCACGGACTACCAGCCCGTCGGCGGCATCGACCACGTCCTCGGCCTCACCCAGATGTGGGGCTACGCGGTCACCCTCCCGGTCGGCATCCACGGCCAGTTCGCCATGGACGACGTCGAGTTGTACGGCAAGGCCGACCAGTCCCTGCGCGCCTCCGTCACCACCGACTCGGCCGTCTACCCGGTCAAGGAGGGCGGCACGGCCACGGTCAAGGTCACCGTCTCCACCACCGGCGCCGTCCCGCTGGACGACCCGGTGACCGTCGCCTACACGTCCGACGGCGGCACCGCCACCTCCGGCAAGGACTACACCCCGGTCTCCGGCACGCTCGCCTTCCCGGCGGGCACCGCGTCCGGCGCCACCCAGACCGTCAAGGTCCGCACGCTCAAGGACAAGTCCGCCGAGAACGCCGAGACGATCCCGCTGAAGCTCACGGTCACCGGCGCCAAGGCCCCGACCGAGAACCCGCAGGTCGTCATCGACGCACACGGACTGCCGTACCTGGACAGCAAGTTGCCCATCAAGAAGCGCGTCGCCGACCTCGTCAAGCGCATGTCGCCGGCGGAGAAGGCCGGGCAGATGACCCAGGCCGAGCGCGGCGCGATGAGCACCCCGAGCGACATCGCCTCCTACGACCTCGGCTCCCTGCTCTCCGGCGGCGGCTCGACCCCGACGCCCAACACGGCGGCGGCCTGGGCGAAGATGATCGACTCGTTCCAACTCCGCACGCAGGCAACGCGGTTCCAGATCCCGCTGATCTACGGCGTCGACGCGGTGCACGGCCACAACAACCTGGCCGGCGCCACGATCATGCCGCACAACATCGGCATCGGCGCGACCCGCGACCCCCAACTCGCCGAGAAGACAGGCGCGGTGACGGCCAGTGAGGTCCGCTCGACCGGCGTCCCGTGGGACTTCGCACCCTGCCTCTGCGTCACCCGTGACGAACGCTGGGGCCGCTCCTACGAGTCGTTCGGCGAGGACCCGGCACTGGTCCAGTCGATGGAGACGATGATCCAGGGTCTCCAAGGCGCCGCGAACGGCAAGCAGTTGAAGGACGACGACAAGGTCCTCGCCACCGCGAAGCACTTCGTCGGCGACGGCGGCACCGCGTACGGATCCTCCACGACGGGCACGTACACGATCGACCAGGGCGTCACCACGGTCACCCGGCAGCAGCTGGAAGCCATCCATCTCGCCCCCTATCAGACGGCGGTCGACCGGGGCATCGGCACGGTCATGCCGTCCTACTCCTCGCTCGACATCGTCGGCGACGGCCTCGGCCCGGTGAAGATGCACGCCCGCGCCGACATGATCAACGGCGTCCTCAAGAACCGGATGGGCTTCGACGGCTTCGTCATCAGCGACTGGAACGCCATCGACCAACTCCCCGGCGACTACGCCTCGCACGTCGACACGGCGGTCAACGCCGGCGTCGACATGATGATGGTCCCGTACACGTACAAGGACTTCAGCTCGACGCTCATCGCCGAGGTGAAGGCGGGCCACGTCACCGAGAAGCGGATCGACGACGCCGTGTCGCGCATCCTCACCCAGAAGTTCAAGCTCGGCCTCTTCGAGAAGCCGTACGCCGACACGAGCAACGCCTCGAAGATCGGCTCGACTTCGCACCGGGCCGTGGCCCGGCAGGCGGCGGCCGAGTCGCAGGTGCTGCTGAAGAACGCGAACAACGTCCTCCCGCTGAAGAAGTCGCAGAAGGTCTACGTCGCCGGTTCCAACGCCGACGACCTCGGCAACCAGACCGGCGGCTGGACCATCACCTGGCAGGGCGCGTCCGGCACCAACACCACCGGCACGACGATCCTCCAGGGGATGAAGAACGCCGGTGGGAATGTCACGTACTCCAAGGACGCCTCGGCCTCCACGAGTGGTTATGACGTGGGTGTGGTCGTCGTGGGCGAGACCCCGTACGCCGAGGGCATCGGCGATGTCGGCAACGGCAACGACCTGACCCTCACCCCGGCCGACCAGGCAGCCGTGGACAAGGTGTGCGCGGCGATGAAGTGCGCGGTGCTGATCGTCTCCGGGCGACCGCAGCTGATCGGCGACCGACTCCCCAAGATCGATGCCCTGGTGGCCTCCTGGCTGCCCGGCACCGAGGGCGACGGTGTGGCCGACGTGCTCTACGGCAAGCGGTCCTTCACCGGTCAACTCCCGGTCACCTGGCCGAAGTCGGAGGCCCAGCTCCCGATCAACGTGGGTGACACGTCTTACGATCCGCAGTTCCCGTACGGCTGGGGTCTGACGACGGTGACGAAGACGCCGACGGGTGGCGCGGCCACGCTGAAGACGCTGGAGGCCGCGGCGGCGCACGCCAGGTCGGCGGCGACCGGCAAGGCGCTCGTGACCAAGGCGCGGTTGCTCGTGCAGGCGAAGGTGGGGCAGAACGTGACGGCGGCGGTGTCGAAGCCGTTCGCCGACGCGGACCATCTGCTGCTGACCGGGAAGTACGCGGCGGCTGTGAAGAAGTTGGAGGAGGCGTACAAGGCGGCGTAGCAGCCGCCCCGTGGTCTCCCCGCACCCTCTGTGGCCCCAACGGCACAGGGGGTGCGGTTAGTTGGTGGGGAGTTCCACCGTGACGCGGAGGCCGCCGGTGGGGCGGGGCGTCAGGGTGAGGGTGCCGTCGTGGGCGCCGGTGATGGTCTTGACGATCGCCAGGCCGAGGCCGACTCCCGCGTGGTCGGTGTGGAGGCGTTCGGTGCCGCGCTGGAAGGGCTCGGTGAGGGTCGAGATCTGGTGCGGGGTGAGCGGGTCGCCGGTGTTCTCGACCGTGAGGACCGCGGAGTTGGGGCCCACGGTGGTGGTCACCCACACGGTGCCCTTCTCGGGCTGGTTGTGGACGATCGCGTTCTGCACGAGGTTCGTGGTGAGTTGGAGCAGGAGGGCCTGGGAGCCGCGGGTGGGGGTGATGTCGCCGTCGGTCTCGATGGTGACGCCGTGTTTCTCCGCGAGGGGGAGAAGTGTTTCGGTGGCTTCTTCCGCCAAGAGGGACAGGTCGACGTGTTCCCGGGTGAAGGATCGTTGGTTGGCGCGGCTGAGCAGGAGAAGTGCCTCGGTGGCGTCGATCGCCCGGGTGTTGACCGTGTGGAGACGGTCGATGATCCGGCCGGTGTCCTGGTCCGGGTCGGCGCGGGCGAGGTCGAGCAGGGTCTTCGAGATCGCGAGCGGGGTGCGCAGCTCGTGGGAGGCGTTGGCCGCGAAGCGCTGCTGTTCGGCGACGTGGGCTTCGAGCCGGGCGAGCATCGTGTCGAAGGCGTCGGCGAGTTCGCGGAACTCGTCCTTGCGGCCCGGCAGTTGGATGCGATGGGAGAGCGAGCCGTCCGTGGCCATGCGGGTGGCGTCCGTGATGCGGGTCAGTGGGGCGAGCATGCGGCCGGCGAGGATCCACCCTCCGACCAGGCCGAACACCAGCAGGAACCCCAGGGCGACGGCCGCGATCGGGGCGAAGGCGCGTAGCACGGACAAGGTGTAGTCGGGCTGGATGATGAGCCCGATGTGGGGCACGCGCGTCAGGAACAACCACGCGGCGGCGAGCAGCAGGACACCGGCGAGCATGAGGAATCCGACGTAGCTGAGCGTGAGTTTGAGGCGAACGCTCAACCCGGGCGCCCTATTCACGGGTTTCTCCGTCGTCGCCGGCCCCGGGTTGCGTGTCGATGCGGTAGCCGACCCCCGGCACCGTGGCGATGATCCAGGGTTCGCCGAGCCGCTTGCGCAGCGCCGAGACGGTGATGCGTACGGCGTTGGTGAACGGGTCGGCGTTCTCGTCCCAGGCCCGCTCCAGGAGTTCCTCGGCGCTGACGACTCCGCCCTCGGCGACGACCAGGACATCCAGCACCGCGAACTGCTTCCTGGTCAGCGCGACATAGCGGCCGTCCCGGTAGACCTCCCGGCGGAACGGGTCGACGCGTAGGCCCGCCAACTCCCGTACGGGCGGCCTGTTGTGGGCGCGTCTACGGTCCAACGCCCGTAGCCGGAGCGCGAGTTCCTGGAGTTCGAAGGGCTTGGTGAGGTAGTCGTCCGCGCCGAGTTCGAACCCGCTGGTCTTGTCGTCGAGGCGGTCGGCGGCGGTGAGCATGAGGATCGGGATGCCGCTGCCGGACGCGACGATGCGGCGCGCGACCTCGTCGCCGGAGGGGCCGGGGATGTCACGGTCGAGGACGGCGATGTCGTAGCTGTTGACGCTCAGCAGCTCCAGCGCGGTGTTCCCGTCCCCCGCGATGTCGGCCGCGATCGCGGCCAACCGCAGGCCGTCGCGGATGGCTTCCGCCAGGTAGGGCTCGTCCTCGACGATCAGCACACGCATGGGTTCGATGGTAGGAGTCGGCACATATCGTCCGCGTATCGAAAACTCCATACGGGTCGGCAACACCGGACCGCCTTGAGTGACGAGGTGAAGATCCCCCGGATTCCTTTCGAACGGCTTCGCCTCGAACCCTGGAAACGCCGCCCGGAGCTCGCGGTGCTGGCCCTGCTGCTCGGGCTGCTCATGCTGTTGCACGCCCGGATCCCGAACATCGCGGGAATCGGCAGCCTGGTGGAGAGCCTCCTGCCGTGGTTCGGCCTGTACGTGCCGGTGCTGCTGGCCGGGGCGCTGTGGCGCCGGTCCCCCTCCGCCGTGGTCGCGCTGGTGCTGCCGGTCACGGTGTGGCTGAGCCTCTTCGGCGGGCTGCTCACCGACAAGTCCCACTCCGGCGGCGACCTCACCGTCGTCAGCCACAACGTCGACGCCGGCAACTCCGACCCGGCCGGCACCGCCCGCCGACTGGCCGCCTCCGGGGCGGACTTGCTGGCCCTGGAGGAGCTGACCGACCAGACCCGGGGCACGTACGAGAAGGGGCTCGCGAAGGCGTACCCGTACCACGCGGTGCGGGGCACGGTCGGGCTGTGGAGCAGGTTCCCGCTGTCGGACACCCGGCCCGTGAATGTCGTACAGGGCGATGTCGGCCCGCTGGCGAAGACCAAGCCGCCCGAATCGGCGGCGGAGGCGGCGGCCGAGGTCCGGGCGCTGCGCACGACGGTGACCACGGTTCACGGGCCGCTGGCGGTGTACGTGGCGCACCTGGGTTCCGTGCGGGTGATGCCCAGCGAGGGCTTCTGGACGGACTCGCGCGACTTCGGCGCCCGCGCGCTCGCCAAGGCCGTCGCCGCCGAGCCGAACAAGCGGGTGGTGCTGCTCGGCGACCTGAACGGCACCACGGACGACCGCGCGTTCCACGGCCTGACGTCGCGGCTGACCTCGGCCCAGCAGGTGGCCGGGAACGGCTTCGGGTTCACCTGGCCCGCGGCTTTCCCGATCGCGCGCATCGACCAGATTCTGGTACGGGGGGTGCGGGCGCGGAGTTCGTGGGTGCTGCCCGAGACCGGCAGCGACCACTTGCCGGTTGCGGCCCGGATCAGTTGGTGAGCACCGGCTGATGGGTGAGCACCGGCCAAAGGGACCGACCTCGGGTAGCGTCGAATCATGATGGCCGTGATCCGGACCCGAAGCCTCCCGGGGCTCCTGCTGGCCCTGCTGCTCGCCGCCCTGACCATGGCGTCCCCGGCCGCCGCGGACACCGGCGTCTCGACGATCGGGCAGGCCCTGCGCAAGGGCCCCGTCTACGTCGACCCGGCGGCTTCCGCTCTGTCGTCCGCCGACGCGCTCGCGCAGCGGATCAAGAAGGCGGACAAGCCGGTGTTCATCACGGTCCTCCCCGCCGACTACCCGACGGCGAACCTCTTCACGAACCTCCGCACCGCCACCGGCATCACCGGCCTCTACGCGATCCGCCTCGGTGACCGTTTCGACGCCCGCGCCGACTCTTCGGTCCTGTCGAACGCGGCCGTGAAGAACCTGGTCAGCAGCGTCCAGGGCGAGGACGCGAAGACCCAGCTCACCGACTTCACCGACCGCGCGCTCGCGAGCATGGGCGGCTCGGCGCCCGCGTCCTGGGGCGGCTCGTCGGACGGCGGCGGGGGAGTCTCCGGTACGGCGCTGATCGTCGCGGGCGGGGTGCTGGTGGCCGGTGGCGCGGGGGCGTACACCCTCGTGCGCCGTAGCCGTCGCCGCCGCGAGGAGGAACAGCGGGCGGCGCTGGACAGGCTGCGGGTGGTCGTGGACGAGGACATCACGGCCTTCGGCGAGGAACTGGACCGCCTCGAATTCCACCCGGCCGAACCCGGCGCCGACGACGCGATGCGCGCGGACTACGAACGCGCCCTCGACGCCTACGAGCAGGCGAAGTCGTACATGGCGGCGGCCACGAAACCCGAGGACGTCCGCTCGGTCACCCAGGCCCTGGAGGACGGGCGCTTCTCCCTCGCCCAACTCGCCGCCCGCCGCGAGGGCCGCCCTCTGCCCGAACGCCGGGCCCCCTGTTTCTTCGACCCGCGCCACGGCCCCTCGGTCGCCGACGCCACCTGGACCCCGCCGGGCGGCGCACCCCGCGAGGTCCCGGTCTGCGCGGCCGACCAGGCCCGCCTCGCCGACGGCCGCGACCCGATGATCCGCGAGGTCGACACGGACTACGGCCGCCGCCCGTACTGGGACGCCGGCCCGGCCTACGGCCCCTGGGCAGGCGGCTACTTCGGCGGCGGCCTCCTCCCCGGCCTCCTCGTCGGCACCCTCCTCGGCAGCATGATGTCCACCCCGTCCTACGCCTCCGACTACGGCACGGGCTACGGCGACTTCGGCACCGGCGGCTACGACGGCGGCGACGTCTCCGGCGCGAACTTCGACCCGAACGACTTCGGCGGAGGCTTCGGCGACGGCGGGGGAGGGGACTTCGGGGGCGGCGACGGCGGCGGCGGAGGGGATTTCGGCGGGGGCTTCTGAACCCGGCCGCGACGGTCAGCGCGCGGTCACCCGCAGTTGTTCGACGGACGGCAGCGCACTCGGCATCTCGTCGGTGACCCAGGCGTACTCCAAGCCCGCCAAGGTGGAGCCCTCGTCGGTCCACACCAGCAGCTCGCCGACGTAGTCGCCGGACCGGTCGTGGACGTGGGCGTCGACGGGCACCAACTCCGTTGCCATGGCGGCACGTTGCATCGGCTCCGTGACCCGCAGGTCGACGCTCACGGACCCGGCCGCCCAGAGGGCCACGACCTCCGTCCGGTCCAGCTGGCCGTACAACTCGGCGGCACCAAAGAAGTCCGCCGAGAGGATGTGCTCCAGTACGGCTCGCTCGGAGGCGTTCAAGGGACGGGGGTCAATGGGCACGGGCACAAGCCGATCATCCCCCCTCCGGCTGAGCTCTGCCCCTCAGGCCTTTCCCGCCTCCCCGGCCGCGTCCGCCAGCCGCTCCATCAAGGCCGACGCCAGCTCCAGCACCCCGCGCTCCGTCGCACTCAACGAAGCCAACGCCTCCGCCAGCCACACATCCCGCTCTGCCATGTCCTGGTCCAGCGACCGGTGTCCCTGCGCCGTGAGCGTGAGGACGGACTGACGGCGGTCCACCGGGTCCGGTGCGCGCGTGATCAGCCCCTCCGCCTCCAGTTCGGCGAAGACGCGGGTGAGGGACTGCGGCCGCTGCCGCTCGGCCGCAGCGACCTCGCCGGGGGTCGCCGACCCGTTCCGGTGCAGGTGTCCGAGGACGATCAGCTGGTTCGGGGTGAGTCCGGCCTCGTTGCCGCGTTCCTGCCGCAGCCGCCGGTTCAGCCGTACGACACCACGACGGATCCGGGCGGCTTCGGAGAGATGATCCATGCGGACATCGTACGACGATGCTTACTATTCAGAGTCCATGAAGCCCGCTAACCTCGGGTCAGTGACCCAGAAACTCATACGCAACGCGTACGAAGCGGCCCTGACGATGACCGCCGTGCTGCTCTGCTGGGGCGTCGCCCTCTGGCTGGAGGGGGCCGCGGGGCTGCACACCGACGTGCTCGTCCTCGCGGTCGCGCTGACCCTCACCCTGGCCCGTTCGCAGCGCACCGCCGACACCCGCCGCCGGCTCACCGCGCTCGTCCTGCTGCCCGTCACGGCCGGTGCCTCGATCTTCGTCGGGCGGCTGATCGGCTCCCACTACGTGCTGGGCGCCACCGTCTACACGGCGGGCATGGCGCTGGCGATCTGGATACGTCGCTACGGCCCCGCAGCCACCAAGGCCGGCACCCTGATCGCCCTCCCGCTCGTGACGCTCCTCGTCGTACCGGGACCCGCGCTACCGGCCAAGTCGCAGGGCGCGCTGGTCACTTGGGGCTGGGCGGCGCTGGTCGGGGCGCTGGCGTGCGCGGGAGTGTGGCTGGTGCAGGGGCTCGGGGACCGGTTCGGGCCCTGGCGCGCGGAACCCGCCCCCGAACAACCCCCGCGCCGCTCTCGCCTCCACCCCCGCCCCAGCACCCGCATGGCCCTCCAGATGGCGGCCGGTATCGCCGCCGCGTTCATCCTGGGGCGGCTGTTCTTCGACGACCACTGGCCCTGGGTCGTCCTCACCGCGTACGTCGCCGCGAGCGGCAACCGCGGCCGAACGGACGTACTGCGCAAGGGACTTGAACGCCTCGCCGGAGCCACGGTCGGCACGCTGCTGGCTGCGGGTGTCGCGCTGGTCGGCGTCACCGGCCACACGGCTGTGGCGCTGATGTTCGCCGTCCTCGCCGTGGCGTTGTGGCTGCGCCCCCTCAACTACGCCTACTGGGCCGCCGGAATGACCTGCGCGCTCTCCCTCCTCCTCGGCTACTTCGGCCAGGACGCCCTGAGCCTGTTGCCCACCCGGCTCGAAGGGATCGCGGTCGGGGCGGTGTTGTCGGTGGCGTCGGCGTGGTGGCTGCTGCCGGTGCCGCGCGCCCGCCGCCGTCAGCCGGTTCTCGGCACGACAAGTCCCGTCTCGTAGGCCATCACCACGGCCTGCGTACGGTCCCGCAGCCCGAGCTTCGACAGGATCCGGCTGACGTGTGTCTTCACGGTCTCCTCGCCCACGTGCAGCCGTTCGGCGAGTTCGGGGTTGGACAGGCCCTCCGCGAGCAGTCGCAGGACGTCGGTCTCGCGCGGGGTGAGGACGTCCAACTTCCCCTGTGCGGGCGCCTTCGGCCGCATCCGCGCGAACTCGGCGATCAGCCTCCGGGTGATCCCGGGCGCGAGCAGCGCCTCACCGGCGGCGACGACCCGGACCGCCTCGAAGAGCCGTTCCGCGGTCACGTCCTTGAGCAGGAACCCGCTGGCACCGGCGGCGAGCGCGTCGTAGACATGCTCGTCGAGGTCGAAGGTGGTCAGCACCAACACCCTTGGTGTCGCAGGGCCGTTCTGGAGTCGCGCGGTGGCCTCGATGCCGTCCATGACCGGCATCCGTACGTCCATCAGCACCACGTCCGGCGACTCCTCGCGGCAGACGCGTACCGCCTCGGCGCCGTCGCGGGCCGTGCCGACGACGGTGAAGTCGGCCTGGGTGGCGAGGATTCCGGCGTATCCGAACCGGACGATCTCGTGGTCGTCCGCGACGACGATACGGATGCTCATGGCTGTGCCGCTGCCCCCTCCTCCGACTTGACGGGCAACCGCGCCTCGACCACGAAACCGCCGCCGGGAGCGGGTCCGGTGCGCAGGGTGCCGCCGACCGTCGCGGCCCGCTCGCGCATGCCGAGCAGACCGTGACCGGAGAGGGCTGGGAGGTCGGCGGTGGACCCCGGCCCGTTGTCGCGCACCCGCAGCGCCAAGTCCTCGTCCCCGTAACGGAGTTCTACGTCCACCGCCGCGCCCGGCGCGTGCCTGCGGGCGTTGGTGAGGGCCTCCTGGACGATCCGGTACGCGGTGACCTCGATGCCGGGGTCCAGCGGGGTGACGGGGCCGCTGACGATGAGACGGGTGCGGGAGCCGGCCGCGTCGCGTGACTCGTCGACCAGGTCGATGAGTTGGCCGAGGCCGGGCTGGGGGCGGCGTTGGACTCCCGTGTCGGCGTCCTCGCGGAGTACGCCGAGCAGGCGGCGCATCTCGGTCAGGGCGGTGCGTGCGGTGTCGCCGATGGCGAGGAGTCGGGTTGCGCCCTCGGTCGGCAGCCCGGGAGTGGTGAGCCGGGCGGTCTCGGCCTGGACGGCGATCATCGAAATATGATGCGCGACGACATCGTGCAACTCCCGTGCGATACGAGCCCGTTCACCCCGGGCGGCGTGTTCGAGGAGGGTGTCCGCGAAGGCCTGTTCGGTCGCGCTGTGGGCCTGTGCCGTGCTGCGTACGTGGTGGGCGATGCCGGTGGCCGCGGCGGCGGAGGCGAGGGTCGCGACGAGGACGGCGACGATCCGGGTCAGTTCCTCGTGACTGCCGAGGGCGATCACGACGTAGGGGAGGACGAGGACTCCGCCGAGGCGGGTGGCTCCGGCACGGCCCAGCACGTACACGCACACCAGTTGGGCCACGACCCCGCCGACGGTGAGCCCTCCGAAGGGCACGAGGGAGAGCACGCAGGCGGCACTGAGCGCGAGCGCCGCGCAGGTCCGCGCGAGGCGCCCGGTGCCGAGGACGAAGGCGAGAGGGAGGGTGGAGGCGAGGGCGAGCAGCAGCAGGGCGGCGAAACCGCCGGCCAAGTCGGCGCCGCGGACGAGGACTTCGGAGAGCGAGAGGATCGCGAGGGCGACCCCCACGACCACGGCACGGGTAGCGGCTTCGGCGGTCCGCCACCGGGACATCACCACCTGTACGCCCCCGTTCCTGTCACCCACTCCGTCATTGTGCCGACACCTCTCCCCGGGGGCGTCCCTCTCGTGAGGGACCTCTGCCGCGTGACGACGGGGGGTGCTCGCCGCCCCTAGCCTCCCTCAACATGAGTCACGCAACCGACGCAACCATCGAAGTCCGGGACCTGCGCAAGCGGTTCGGGCGGACGCTCGCGGTCGACGGGCTGTCGTTCACGGTCGAGCCCGGCACGGTGACCGGGTTCGTCGGTCCCAACGGGGCGGGGAAGTCCACCACCATGCGGGCCCTTCTGGGGCTGGACGCCCTCGACGGGGGACAGGCGCTGATCGGCGGCCGTCCCTATCACGCCCTGCGCACCCCGCTGTTGGAGGTCGGCGCGCTGCTGGACGCCGCCGCCCTGCACCCCAGCCGCCGGGGGCGCGACCACCTCCGCTGGCTGGCCCACTCCCACGGCCTGTCGATGCGGCGCGTGGACGAGGTGCTCGAACAGGTGGGGATGGAGGAGGCGTCCCGGAGGAGGGCGAGCGGTTACTCCCTCGGCATGCGCCAACGCCTCGGCATAGCGGTCGCGTTGCTCGGGGACCCTCCCGTCCTTCTCCTCGACGAACCGGTCAACGGCCTTGATCCAGAAGGGATCCAGTGGATCCGTGGCCTGCTCCGGCACCTCGCCGCCGAAGGCCGGGCGATCCTCGTCTCCAGTCACCTGATGAGCGAACTGGAGGACACCGCCGACCACTTGGTCGTCATCGGGCGGGGGCGGTTGATCGCCGACACGGCCGTGGCCGACCTCCTCGCGGCGGCCTCCGGCGACCGGGTGCGGCTGCGCACGAGCAGTCGTACGGAGGCGATGGAGCTGCTGGCCCGGGAGGGCGGGACGGTTGCCGTCATCGACCGCGACACCCTCACCGTCACCGGCCTGCCCGCCGAACGGATCGTGGAGCTGCTCTCCGCGTCGCGGGTCCCCTTCGCCGAAGTGGGCGCGCATCGGGCGTCGTTGGAGGAGGCCTACATGGAACTCACCCGGGACGCGGTCGAGTTCACGTCCACGCCCGCCGATGATGCGGACGAGGTGACCCGGTGATGACGACGACACCGACGAGGACGGTTCCTCCGTACCGCTCGGCGCTGCACCCGGCCCGCACCGGTTTCGGGCGGCTGCTGCGGGCGGAGTGGGCGAAGTTCTGGACGGTCAGGGCCTGGTTGTTGGTGCTGGCGATCGCCGCCGTGGTCACGGTCGTGATCTGCCAGTTGGGCGCGAGCGGTTCCAGCGTCGGCGGCGGCCCCATGATCACCATCGGCCCGGGCGGCGAGGTCGTCAACGACGCCTTCCGCTTCACCTACCGCCCACTGGCCGGCGACGGCACCGTCACGGCTCGTGTCACCGGGCTGAAGGCCGCCGACAACAAAGACCTGGAGCCTTGGGCGAAGGCCGGGATCATCGTCAAGTCGAGCCTGAAGCAGGGTTCGCCGTACGCGGCGGTGATGGCGACCCCCGCCCACGGCGTCCGCATGCAGTGGAACTTCACCCACGACACGGCGGGCCCGGGCAGCGACCTGGCGAAGGCCCCGCAGTGGCTCCGCCTGAAAAGGCTGGGGGAGAAACTAACCGGCTATGCGTCGGTAGACGGTCAGAATTGGACCCGGCTTGGGGAGGTACGGGTTGGGGGGCTGGGGAGGACGGTCCAGGTGGGCCTGTTCGTGACGGCCCCCGCCCACCAGGTCGTCCACCGCTCCTTCGGCGGCACGAGCGAGGTGCAGGGCGGCGGCGAGGCCGCCGGTACCTTCGATCACCTCACCCTCCAGGGCAGCTCGACCGCCACTCGCTGGGCGGCCGCGGACATCGGTGCCCCCGATCCCGACGGCCCTGCTCCGCAGAACGGCCGACCGGGCACGACGGCGGTGTCCGCGACCGGCACGTACACACTCACCGGCCACGGAGACATCGCTCCCGAGGAAAACAGCCCCGACATGGTCCAGATGAGCTTCCAGGGAGTCTTCATGGGCCTCCTGTTCATGGCCGCCCTGGGCACGCTCTTCGTGACGACCGAATACAAACGGGGCCTGATCCGTACGACGTTCACGGCGGCGCCGTCGCGGCTGAAGGTGCTGGCGGCGAAGGCGACGGTGATCGGCGCGATCACCTTCACAACAGGCCTGCTGGCGACGGCAATCGGCTTCACCCTGGCCCAGAGGACACTCCGCTCCAACGGCTTCAAGCCCCCCGAGTTCCCCGACCTCTCCCTCCTGGAGAACCCGGCCCTGAGAGCGGTGGTGGGCAGCGCGGTACTCCTCTCCCTGGTGGCGGTCCTGGCCCTAGCGCTGGGAGTGGTGCTGCGCAGCAGCGCGGGCACGATCGCAACGGTGGTGGTCCTGGTGATCCTCCCGCAGATCCTGTCCTTCGCCTTCCCGCTCCCCGCCGCGCAGTGGCTCCTGCGGGTGACACCGGCGGCGGCCTTCGCGATCCAGCAGGGCGTGACGTACTACCCGCAGGTCCGGCACAACTGCCTCCCCGAGAGCGGCTGTTACCCCCTCACCCCGTACCACGGCCTAACGGTCCTGGTGGCCTACACGGCAGCGGCCCTGCTGCTGGCGGCCTGGACGGTAAGGAGGCGGGACGCGTGAGGTGGCTGGGTTCGTTCCACGCCGAGTGGACCAAACTCCGTACCCTGCCGAGCACTTGGTGGCTCCTGACGGCAACGGTCGCCCTGACGGCGGCGGTCGGCGCGGCGGCGGCCTCCTCGCTCACGACCCAGGTGTGCCCGTCACCGGCGGCCTGCCACGAGGACACGGTCAAACTGAGCCTCACCGGCATCCAGTTGAGCCAGTCCCTGTGCCTGGTGCTGGGCGTGCTGTCGATCGGCGCGGAGTACAGCACGGGCACGATCCGCACGACGCTCACAGCGATGCCGGGACGGTGGCGGGTACTGGTATCAAAGGCGCTGGCCTTGTCATTGCTGACGTCGACTGCGGGAGCCCTGGCGGTCCTGTCAGCCCTGACCTTGTCCCGCCTGATCCTCCCGAGCCCCACGGACGGCGCGACGCTCCGAGCGGCAGCAGGCTCGACCCTGATCCTCGTCCTGGTGACACTCCTGGGCCTGTCCCTGGCGACCCTGCTCCGCGACACGGCCGGCGCGATCACCCTGGGCCTGGGCGTCCTCTACGTCACCCCGCTCCTGTCCCACCTGGTCAACTCCCCGACCTGGCAACACCGTCTGCAACGCTGGACCCCCATGCCGGCGGCCCTCTCCATCCAGGCGACGAAGAACCTGGAGAGGCTGGCGATCGCTCCGTGGCCGGGGTTGGGGGTACTGGCGGCGTATGCGGTGGGGTTGTTGGCGTTCGGGGGAGCGGCGTTCAGGCTGAGAGACGCGTGACCTGACCGAGGAACTCGCCCCAAGTGCCGGGCGAGACGGTGAGGATGCCACCGGCGGGGACCTTGGAGTCACGGATGTGGATGGCGGCGGGGTGGGTGGCGACCTCGATGCAGTTCCCGCCCTCACTGCTGCTGTAACTGGACTTCCGCCAGGCGTAAGCGACTTCGATGCAGTTGCCGCCCTCGCTGCCGCTGTAGCTGGACTTGAACCACGCCAAGTGCTGCCGTGCTGCGGTGTTCATTGGTCTCCTAGCAGTCGCTCCAGGAGGCGCATGCTCTCGGAGGGAGAGAGCGCCTGTGACCGCAGCATTCCATATTTCAGGTGATAGTTACTCACCTCTTCCGGGTCCTCGACGAGGAAGCTGGCGCGTTGAACTTCCAGGTAGGCGAGGCGCTCGTGGTCCGGAGTCTCCAGCAACACCAGGGGACCGTCGAGGCAGGCGTGGGGCATCCGGTCCATCGGCATGATTTGCACGCCCATGTGGGCCGGTTCATTGGCCTCGATCAGTTTGCGGATCTGGTCTCGCATGATCTCCGGGCCACCGACGTTCCGCCGCAGGGCGCTCTCCTCGATGATGAAGTGCCCCACCGGCGGCCGCTTGCGTGTCCAGATCTCCTGTCGCTTCAGACGATTGGTCACCCATTCGTCGGCCGTCTCGTTAGCGACCGCCGGATACCCGGCCTCGAAGACGCAGCGGGCGTACGCCTCGGTCTGGAGCAGACCGGGCACGACCTGTGTCTCGTACGACAGGATGGCGACGGCCTCCTGCTCATTGTCGACGAGCCCTTGTGCGAACGCGGGCATCCGCGCCTGCACCGGCAACTTGTCGACCAGGGCGAACAACGCCCCACCGGTGCGCAGCAGTTCATCGAACTCGATGGCCCGATGGTCCTGCAGCGCGAGCCGACCTTGCTCGTAGGACCTGATGGTGTCGATGTGCAGGTTCGCCATCTCCGCGAACTGCTCCTGTGTGAGCCCCGCCTGCCTCCGGTAGTGGGCAAGCAGCCCGCCGACCGCCTGCCAAGTACCGACCTTCTTGGGCCTCTTCGCCGATTGCATGCGTGTCCCTTTCCCCCGCGCACACCAAAAGTCGTCGTAGTGAGGTCGTAGAGAAAACCAATACGACCTCACTCACTGACCCACGATAGTGACTGCCTGTGACAGTGGCCCCATGAACGAACAACTCCAACAAGGCCACACCCGCGAGGCGTTCTACCGACGCGACCGCAGATCAGCAGCCCTGGCCCGCGAGTTCACCCGGAACACCCTCGCGGACTGGGAGATCACCGACCGCACCGACGATGTCCTGCTCTGCGTAAGCGAGTTGGCGACCAACGCGGTCCTGCACGGCGTACCACCCGGCCGGGGCCTCGCCCTGCGCCTGTGCATCCACCTCGACGGAGTCCTCCGCGTCGAGGTCCACGACAGCGGCACCGGCGAACTCCGCAAGGTCAGGACCCCGTACCGGGATCTCCACGCGGAGGACGGCCGCGGCCTGATGCTGGTCTCCGTGCTCGCGGACAAGTGGGGGGTGGGGGAACGGGCGCCGGGGAAAGTGGTGTGGTGCGAGTTCGCGGTGGAGGGGCACTATGCCTGAACACGACGGCGTGCGCTGGCCGCTTCTTCCGCGGCCCCGGACCGGTCGTACGCGTGGGCAGCCCTGATCCAGGCATCCGCGGCCTCCCGAAGGAGCAACTGAGCCGAATGGGCCGCGCCGATGTTGGTGAGAGCGTCTCCGACTCCGAACCAGTCATCGCACGCTTCATAGAGGTCACGCGCGCGGCGGGCGGCTTCCAGGCCTTCCTCGTTACGGTCCAGATCGAGCAGAGTGCACGCCAGATTGAGCGATGCCAGCGCCTCGGAGTGGCTGTCGTCGAGAGCGGCATACCAGTCACGAGCTCGGGTATGGGCGGCGATGGCCTCGTTCAGGCGTCCGAGGCTGAGCAGGACCCTACCCAGGTTGTTCCATGCCTGAGCCCTGCCGTGCCAGTTGCCGAGTTCGGCGCAGAGCCCGAGGGCATGGGTGAGGTGGCTATGGGCTTCTTCGGCGCGGTCGAGGTGGAGCAGAACGACCCCCAGATTGCACCAGGTTCCTGCCTCACCCTGTAGATCGCCGACCTTGCAATGGATTTCGAGCGCTTCTGTGAGGCATGCGTGTGCCTCACCGAGCTGGCCTCGATCTGCCAGGAGCGTGCCGATGTTGCTCAGAGCGGCGGCGGCGGCATGGTGATTGTCCAGTTCGATGAAGAGATTCAGGCTGTGGGTATAGGCGTCGACGGCTTCCTCGGACCGCCTCAGTTCGCGCAGGGCGATTCCGAGGTTGTTCCAGGACTGGGCCTGGCCGTCCTTGTCGCCGAGTTCGGCGTAGATGCGTACCGCGTGACCGTAGGAGTCAAGGGCTTCTTCGAACCGCCGTAGGCCGTAGAGAGCTCGGCCCAGGGAGTCCCATGCCTCTGCCTCATCTTCCGGGTCTTCAAGTCTGTGGGCCGCGACGCACGCGGCACGCGCCACAGTCGCCCACTCGCTGTACGCACGGTGATGGTTCAGATAGCTCTCCAGGCCGATGGCCAGCCCCAGGGCGCATCGCGTCTGAACGGGATCGTCGGACTCCGTCCAAAGCGCTGCGGTCACCAGCCCGGTCCGCTCGGAATCGCACCAGGACAGGGCCCGTACGAGACTGCCGTCGAACAAGTCGGGCACCTCGTCGTCACGCTCGCCCCTGATGGTGAACTTGGCTGCCCAGGCGCCTTGGGCGTAGTAGAAGAGCAGGCTGCGGCGGGCGGACTTCGCCTCTTCTTCGAGCTCCGGTGTCCCGGCGGCTACGGCCTGAGCGTAGAGACGCACGAGATCGTGCATCTGCCAACGCCCACCGCCAGGAGAAGGCGTGACGAGAGAAGCGGCGGCCAGGTCGTCGAGGAGCGGCCGCAGCTTCTCTGGCGGTAAGACGGTCAGGCTGGTCGCTGGGCCAAGTCCGATGTCAGAGCCCGGCGCCTGCCCCAACAGCCGGAAAACCCGGGCGAGTTCAGGCTCCATCCGCGCATACATCACGTCGAACACGGGCCGCAGACTCAGTTCCTTGCCGTACTGATCAACCCCCTTCGCCCGCAAGGCCCGCACCCGATCCTCGGCGGTGCGCAACTCGCCGACCAGGGTGGAAACCGGCCGCTGCCGACGCCGCCGTAGCAACGCGGAGACGATCAGCAGGGCGAGCGGTAAGTGCCCACACAGCTCGGCGAGTTGCCGTACAGCCTCCGGCTCATCCGCAACCCGACGATCCCCGGGGTCGGACAGCCGTAGCGACCGTTCGATCAAGTCCCGCGACGCGTCCGGCGACAGCCCGTCAACCCTGAACTGCCGTACCGGAAGCGAGTCCTGGACCTCGCGGGAAGTCACCAGAACCCGGTGCCCGCCTCCTTCTCCCGGCAGCAGCGGAACGATCTGAGCCGGGTCAGAGGCGTTGTCCAGAACGATCAGCACAGGCTCACGCGAGCTCAACTCGCCCCGATACCGCGCGTACTGCTCATCAGCCGTAGGCGGCAGATCCGTATCCCCCACCCCCAACGCCCGCAACAACGCCAGCACCGCCTGATCCGCAGTCACCGGAACGTCGTCGTACCCCCGCAGATCGACGAACAACGCGCCCCCGGAAAACCACCCCCGCCCCCGCGCTTCATGCGCAACACACAACGCCAGCGCGGTCTTTCCAACACCGCCCAACCCCGAGACCGCGGAGATGACAACGGACTCGGAGCCACCACCGACCCCCGGATCGAGGGCACCCAACAACTCGGCCACCTCGTCCTCACGACCAGTGAAGACGGCGGGCGCGGCAGGCAGCGCGGACAGTGCCGTGGGGGAGGGCGCCGCACGCGGGGACTCCGACTTACCCGTCACGGGCCCGTGGAACGTACCGCCCCGAAAGTCGAAGTAATCCCCGTCGCCCACTCGCTCCGCCCACCGCTCGTCCCCACGCAGCACCACCCACTGCCGTACCCATAGTGCCCGGGATGTCAGTGGGGCGTCCTAGGGTCGAGAGGCACAGGCAGGGCGTCTGTTCGTTGCGGAAAGGGGCGACACGTGGGGGACGGCATTCAGTGGCTGGTGGGTGCTACGTCGAGCTCCGGGTGGATGCTGGACGTGCACTTCGCCCGCGGCATCGGCGTCGAGGAACTGGCGCGTCGGATGGGGGCGGCGCTCGGGGCGAGGGCGGAACCGATGACCGACGTCGAGGTGGCTTATCTCGACGTCGACGCCTACCCCGAGCGCGGGCTGGGCAGCGCCGTGATCCGCGTCGGCGAAGACGCCGGCTGGGCGTTCGCCATCACCTACGGTCCTTACCTCGACCGGCTGGGGGAGGTATCGCGGGACGGCGTGGAAGCCGTCCACTACCACTACAACTCGGAGCACCCGCCCACGATCGTCCTGTACGCACGCGACGGCCGCACCGTCTGCGGATTCGGGCTCTGCGAGGAGAACAACCGCTACGGGGACGAACCCGATCTGCTCCTGCCCGACCTCGTGGCCGCCGGGATCCTGGATCCGGACAGACGGACCTACCGCGATCCCGACATCGATGACTTCGACGACCGCGAGCGTCTCGGTCTGGCCGTCTTCGAGGAACGCTTCGGCCTCTCCCTGCCCCGCTCCGCACTCGCGGAAGCCCGGCTTCCCGTGTACGCGATCATGGGCTCACCGGCCCCCGACTTCGAAGAGATCTCCGCGTGGGCTGCGGCCAACGAGAAACCCCTACCCGACCCACACCTGCGCCTGATCCCGGCCGGCCTGCGCAAGGAGTACGAACGGGCCACCGACCCTCAGTGGTGGGAGCGCCGGACACGCCCCCTCACCGGAGGCATCGCCCTCGGCGGGCTCCACACCAGCGGGGTCCTGAAGAACCTGGAGGGCGAGACGGAGCGGTAACGGACCAACGCGATGGGGACGGCCCTGGACGCACCTCAACTGCCCTTGCCCGCACGTGGATCGCCGCTCCGCATCGCCGTGTGTACGAGCTTCACCGCGTCCCTCGCCGAACCAACCCGCCGAGTGGGAGCCCCCCATGCATGAACTGACCCGCCCCCAAGCCCGCCGCATCGCCGTCCAGGCCCAACTCCTCGACGCCCCCCGCCCCACCGAACTTCACGCCGTCGTACGCCAGTTGACCCTGCTCCAGATCGACCCGATCGCCGCGATCGCCCCCAACGCCGACCTGGTCGCTTGGAGCCGCCTCGGTTCGTCGTACGCACCGGACGAGCTGGCCACCGCGCTCAAGGACCGCACCCTCCTCGAACTCCGCGCGATGATCCGCCCGAGCGAGGACCTGGCGCTGTACCGCGCCGACATGGCCGTATGGGAAAGGGAGTCGACGCACTACCGCGAGTGGGTCGCCGCCAACGACGTGTGCAGGCGGGACATTCTGGAGCGGCTCGGCGGTCAAAGGCCGCTCACCTCAAGGGAGTTGCCCGACACGTGCGCGGTGCCGTGGAAGTCGTCGGGGTGGACGCACAACCGTAACGTCAGTCAGCTGCTGGAGCTGATGGTGCTCAGAGGAGAAGTCGCTGTCGCGGGGCGCGCGGGGCGGGAGCGGCTCTGGGACCTGGCGGCTCGTGTCTACCCGGACGAGCCCGCCGTGCCGGTCGATGAAGCGCGCCGGCTCCGCAACGAACGTCGGTTGCGCGCCCTCGGTATCGCCCGCGCCACCGGCACCGCCCTCCCGGTCGAACCCGCCGTCGTCGGCGAGGCCGGCGAACCGGCCGTCGTAGAAGGGGTGAAGGGGGAGTGGCGCGTCGATCCGACGTACCTGAAAGGGGAGTTCACCGGCCGCGCGGCGCTGCTCTCACCCTTCGACCGGCTGATTCACGACCGGAAGCGCACCGCCGAACTCTTCGGCTACGACTACCAGTTGGAGATGTACAAGCCGGCCGAGAAACGCCGCTGGGGTTACTTCGCACTGCCGATTCTTTACGGTGACCGGCTCGTCGGGAAGCTCGACGCCACCGCCGACCGCAAGGCCGGCGTGCTCCTGGTGAACGCCGTCCATCAGGACGTGGAGTTCAGCAGGAGCATCGCCGATGCCGTGGACGCCGAGATCGAGGATCTGGCGGTGTGGCTGGGCCTCAGGCGCTCTTGATCGCCGAGATGTCGAAGTTCAGCTTGATCTTCTCGGAGACGAGGACGCCACCGGTCTCCAGCGCCGCGTTCCAGGTAAGGCCGAACTCGGAGCGCAGGATCTCGGCCTTGCCCTCGAAGCCGACACGCTCGTTGCCGAACGGGTCCTTGGCCGCGCCGTTGAACTCCAGGTCGATGGTGATCGGCTTGGTGGTGCCGAGGATCTCCAGGTCACCGGTGACGCGGTAGTCGTCGCCACCGAGGGACTCGGCGGAGGTGGAGCGGAAGGTCATCGTGGGGAACTCGTCCGTCTTGAAGAAGTCCGCGCTCTTCAGGTGACCGTCACGGTCCGGCGAGCCGGTGTCGATGCTGTCCATCTTGACGTCGAGGGACGCGGTGGACTTGGCCGGGTCACTGCCGTCCAGGTGCAGCGTGCCGGTGAAGTCGAGGAACTTGCCCTTGACGTTGGTGACCATCGCGTGGCGGGCGGTGAAGCCGAGCGTGGTGTGCGCCGGGTCGATGGTGTAGTCGCCGGTCAGCGCGGCCAGGTCGGGGTTGACGGCGGCGGGGGCCGAGGTGGTGTCGGTCTCGTCGCTCTTGCGGCCGAAGATGCCCATGACGTGCTCCTAAAGGGGACGGGAGTGGTGCGGGGGTGATGCGGGGATGAATCTGTTGAACGTTCAACGATGCCAACACGAAGGACCGTAGACCTATTCCATTCAATTTTCAACATCATCCGCAGGGTGTTACGTCAACTACTACGAGTACGCTCTTCCGGCGGTCCCGGCAACGCGAGAACCACCCCGGGAATCGCTCCGGGAGTCACTCGGGAGTCACCCTGGGGATGGCATCCGCCGCACGTGAATGTGAGGTGGCTCTCAGCTGTCGGGTTTGTGTAACCCCTACAACCACCATGCCTCGTGAGCAGTCGGAACGGCTGCATGCCGGTGAGGTTCTGTTCAGTGGCACCAGGAAAACGGTCCGGAGACTGTGCAGAGTCGACGGCGCCCTTTCCTTGGTCCCCTTCGTAGGGTCAGTACATGACCGTTTTGGATGAGGCGCCGGGTGAGCCGACGGACGCGCGCGGGCGAGTGGCCGAGCTGCACGAGATCCGTGCGCGGGCACTGGCCGGCCCGAGCGAGAAGGCGACCGAGGCGCAGCACGCCAAGGGGAAGCTGACCGGCCGGGAGCGCATCGACCTGCTCCTCGACCCCGGGTCCTTCCGCGAGGTCGAGCAACTGCGCCGGCATCGCGCCGTCGGCTTCGGGCTTGAGGCGAAGAAGCCGTACACCGACGGTGTCGTCACCGGCTGGGGCACGGTCGAGGGCCGCACGGTCTTCGTCTACGCGCACGACTTCCGCATCTTCGGCGGCGCGCTGGGCGAGGCCCACGCCACGAAGATCCACAAGATCATGGACATGGCCATCGCGGCCGGTGCCCCGCTGGTCTCCCTCAACGACGGCGCCGGCGCCCGTATCCAGGAGGGCGTCTCCGCGCTCGCCGGTTACGGCGGCATCTTCCAGCGCAACACCAAGGCGTCCGGTGTCATCCCGCAGATCAGTGTGATGCTCGGCCCGTGCGCGGGTGGCGCGGCGTACTCGCCCGCCCTGACGGACTTCGTGTTCATGGTCCGCGAGACCTCGCAGATGTTCATCACCGGTCCGGACGTCGTCAAGGCGGTCACCGGCGAGGAGATCACGCAGAACGGCCTCGGCGGCGCCGACGTGCACGCCGAGACCTCCGGCGTCTGCCACTTCGCGTACGACGACGAGGAGACCTGCCTCGCCGAGGTGCGCTACCTCCTGTCGATGCTCCCGCAGAACAACCGTGAGAACCCGCCCCGCGCCGAGTCGAGCGACGAGGCCGAGCGCCGCTCGGAGATCCTGCTGGACCTGGTCCCGGCCGACGGCAACCGGCCGTACGACATGACCAAGGTCATCGAGGAGATCGTCGACGACGGCGACTACCTCGAAGTCCACGAGCGCTGGGCCCGCAACATCATCTGCGCGCTGGCCCGCCTCGACGGCCAGGTCGTCGGCATCGTCGCCAACCAGCCGCAGACCCTCGCGGGCGTCCTGGACATCGAGGCCAGCGAAAAAGCTGCGCGCTTTGTCCAGATGTGTGACGCTTTTAACATTCCGATCGTTACGTTCCTGGACGTTCCGGGATTCCTTCCCGGCGTCGACCAGGAGCACGGCGGAATCATCAGGCACGGAGCGAAGCTGCTCTACGCGTACTGCAACGCCACCGTGCCGAGGATTTCGCTCATCCTGCGCAAGGCGTACGGAGGTGCCTACATCGTCATGGACAGCCAGTCCATCGGCGCCGACCTCACCTACGCCTGGCCCACCAACGAGATCGCCGTGATGGGCGCCGAGGGTGCCGCCAACGTCATCTTCCGCCGCCAGATCGCCGACGCCGAGGACCCCGAGGCGATGCGGACGCGCATGGTCAAGGAGTACAAGTCCGAGCTGATGCACCCGTATTACGCGGCTGAGCGCGGACTCGTCGACGACGTCATCGACCCCGCCGAGACCCGCGAAGTACTCATCAGGTCGCTCGCGATGCTGCACACCAAGCACGCGGACCTGCCCTCGCGCAAGCACGGCAACCCCCCGCAGTAACCCAGCGGACCCTCCGCGCTACCCGTGCGGAAACCTCAGCCACGGAGACTGAACCTATGAGCACCCCTGACATTCGTGTCGAGAAGGGCCACGCCGAGCCCGAGGAAGTCGCCGCCATCACGGCCATCCTCCTGGCCCGTGCTGCGGCTGCGCCTGCGGAAGCCCCGGCTCACCGTCCGCTGCCCAAGGCCGGCTGGCGTCGGCTGGAGCGCGAGGGTGGATTCCGCGCCCCGCACAGCTGGCACTGAGGCTTTTAGCGCGTTCACGGCGGCCCCACTCTTCTTCGGGAGGGTGGGGCCGTTGGCGTTTGCGGGTCAGGTGATGGTGAGGTTCTTGACCGGGAGGTCGAGGGCTGTGATGGGGGCGCCGTCGGGAGATCGGCAGGACGTGATGACCAGCGAGTCGAGGGAACTGAGGTCGCGGTAGGCGTTGGAGTCTTCGGGCACGACGCAGTCATGCAGCGTGAGCTCCCTCAGCTCGGCCGGAAGGGGTTCACAAGCTGTCAGCCACTCCGGCAAGTCCATGTCGCTGAGGCTGAGGTCGCGGAGCCCGGGCATGGCGGAGACACTGCTCAGGCCGCGCGGCGTACATGTGCGCGCAGTCGACAGATGAAGATTGATGACATCGGGGAAATTCCCCAAAGCGGTCAGCTCGCTGGTCTCGCTCAGCTCGTAGAGGCTCATTGCGGCCGTCTTCGGCCCAAGACGCAGACTGCCAAGGTCGGCCGTATCTCGGAGGTCGAACGCCAAGTAGAAGAGGTTCCCAAAGCTCTCCACGGATTCGAATCCGTGGAGTTCTCCTCGTCCAAAGACCGAGAACCACTCCAACTGTGGGTGAGCCGTCAGCACTGAAAGGTCTCCGGGGCCGCGGAGGTTGTCGACGTACAGCCCCTTCAAGGGTGAGAGCTGGTCCATGGCAGCGAGTGTCGGGAGCGGGTAAACGATCGACACCGTCGTGATGGACCTCAACCGAGTCGCTGCGCGCCACTGCTGGGAGTGCCTGAGGAGCACATCGTGTCCCTCCAACGGCAGCCCGGCCAATACCTGCTCGGCGTAGACGTCCGCGTCGAAGTACGCCCAGGCCTCGATGATTGCGTCGATGACGAGGTCGCGCCGGTCCTCGGCATACCTCACCATCAACGCCAGCGCTTCCTCCCCGCCGATCATCGCCACGGTCCGTACGGTCTGCCACGCAGACTTCTCCGTCAACTCGCCCAGCGAACGCGGCAACCGCCGCAGCAAGCTCGTCCCAACAGCCGCTAGAGCCGGTGGATCCGTAGGGCGCCGAGCCGGAAGCAGCGCCGACATAGCCTCGTCTAACCGCCCCGCCAGCCCGTCCGGGACCATCGGCAACGTCTCCTGACAAGAAGCCGCGAGCAACCGCAGCCCCCGCGCATACCGGGGTTCCGCCTCCGCCCGATCCAGGATCCCGTCCAACAACTCTTGCCGCTGACGGGAGTTCGCATGCCCCGCAGCCATGATGATCGTCTCGCGCCACAGGTCCAGGTGGGCCCGCCCGACCAGGTTCCCGATCCGGTCCTCCTCCGTGGCCTCCTCCGCGGCCAGGTACTCCTGGAAGGTCCGGTGGACGAAGTCGAGGCGGCCCTCGACGGGGGAGCGGAGGATCCCGGAGCGGTCCCGCAACTGTTCCAGGACTCCGTGGCCGTCCTGTACCTCCAGGTGCCGCATCGCCGTTAGCTTGGCGGCGACATGGACGGCGGCCTGGTCCAAGGCGATCTCGCTGCGGTTGTTGTCCGAGAGGCGCCAGGCCAGGTCCCGAAGTACGACCAGCTTGTCGCCGAGGCTGAGCTTGCTGTCCAGGGCACTCGGCACGTTCCGGTCGGCGTCGCGGTCGTGGACCAGGGTGTGGAGCGCGTTGCGGTACAACTCCATGCGGTCGCGGGGGAGTTGGCTGCCCCGGTTCAGGTGCATCGCGCAGAGCATGGCCGCGAGCAGCGGGGTGCCCGCCAGGGACTGGAGATGCGCGCGGTCCTTGAGGCTGTTGAGCAGGGATTGTTCGTAGCGCGGCAACTCGTCCACGCCGCATGGAAGTTCGTCGCCCAGTTCCCGCACCGCCTCGTGCCACTGCCGTACGAACGCGGCCAGGTCAGGCGGTGTCATCCGGTCCAGGTGCAGCGCGGTGAAGTCCTCCCGGCGCAGCCAGTCCGCCCCGGCGGCGGTCGGGCGGGAGGTCACGACGACCCGTATGCCGCCGTAGGTCCCAAGCAGCTTGCGAAGCCAGTCCCGTACCGATCGGCGTTCCGAGCCGAGGAGTTCGTCCACTCCGTCGACCAGCAACAGGACCTTGTTGTCCCGGAGTTGGCGTTCCACCCAGCCCCTGGGCATGATCCCGGTGATGTTCCCGGCGACACCGTCCAGCAGTTCCTCGGGCTTCTTGGGGAGCGAACGGCCGCTGTACTCACGGAGCTTGACGAAGACCGGCGTCAGGCCGTTCCAGTCGGCCAGTTCCGCGGTGAAGGCGCCCCGGGCCGCCGTGATCGCGAGCCAGCGCAGCAGCGTGGTCTTGCCGGAGCCCGCCTCGCCGCGCAGGAGCACCCTGGACGCCCCGCCGAGCGCCGACTCCACCCGCATCCCGGAACTCTCCGTCCCGGACTCCTCCCAGCCGCTCAGGTCCGGCCTGAGCGGTAGTGCGCGGACGGAGCGGCGGCGGGTTCCGTCGTCACCCGTGGCGCGCAGGCTGACGTAGGCCACCGACAGCCGTACCTGTGCGGCGGCGCGGTCGGACGTGCGGCGGAACAGTTCCACCTCGTCGAGGGTGTTGCTGACCAGCTCCATGTACCAGCGGCGGAATTCCTGGTCCTGGTCGGTGCCGTCCGGGGCGAACAGGGAGCGGTCCGGGAGGCGTTCGAGGACGC
This sequence comes from Streptomyces sp. NBC_00986, assembly GCF_045162565.1. Taxonomy (NCBI): domain Bacteria; kingdom Bacillati; phylum Actinomycetota; class Actinomycetes; order Kitasatosporales; family Streptomycetaceae; genus Streptomyces; species Streptomyces sp. NBC_00986. The sequence goes on along the minus strand of NZ_CP108733.1, from coordinate 3,969,149 downwards.
GGGCGACCCGGTCGCTCAACGAGCTGGTGCGGGCGAGGAGTTCGGCCAGGGTGCGCTCCTCGAAGACCGGGAGGGTCCGCACGATGCTGACGTAGTACTCGCAGCACTCGCTGAAGAGGAGGTCGTAGAGGCGTGTCTCAGGTTCGTTCAGGCCTATCGGTGGGCTCACCGATGCCGTGATCTGGCGGATCAGTTCGGCCGGTTGGGCATCCGCCGCCAGGATCGCCTCGTCGGACAGGTCGGCGCGCTCGAACGTGTCGCACACCCCGTTGAGCGCTGCCTCGCGGCCGCTCTCGTCCAGGTCGCGGAACTCCTGGGCCAGGAAAGGCTCGATCCGCGCGGCCACCGTGTCGGCCATCTCCTCGAACTGGCGCTGGACGCTGCGCTGTTGGCGCAGGCCCGGCAGCCGTCGCCGTACGAGATCGTCCATCGGGAGCCGGCGTTCCTGCTCCTGCCGCTTGCCGCCCAGCCACGTCTGCGCCGCCGCTTTCACCACGGTCGTCCCCAGGCGTAGTGCAGCCGCCTCCGCGCTCATCCCGTCCCCCTCGCCGAACCGAAGAGCGTTCATTGTGGCAGGGGGGTACGACAAAGGGGCCTACTCCAGCCGGAGTTGGCCCCTTGGCGTGGTAATGCCGCGTACTACCGGAGGCGCGCCATCAGCGCGTGCTCCACCAGCGTGATCAGAGCCGACTTGGCGTCCGCGCGGTGGCGGGCGTCCGTCGTGATGATCGGGGTGTCCGGGCCGATCTGCAGGGCCTCGCGGACCTCGTCCGGGTTGTACGGCTGCTGGCCGTCGAAGCCGTTGAGGGCGATGACGAAGGGGAGACCCGAGTTCTCGAAGTAGTCGACCGCGGGGAAGCAGTCGGCGAGACGGCGGGTGTCCACGAGCACGATCGCGCCGATCGCGCCGCGCACCAGGTCGTCCCACATGAACCAGAAGCGGTCCTGACCGGGCGTACCGAAGAGGTACAGGATCAGGTCCTGGTCCAGGGTGATACGGCCGAAGTCCATCGCGACCGTCGTGGTCGTCTTGTCTCCGGTGTGGGTGAGGTCGTCGATGCCCGCGGACGCGGACGTCATCACAGCCTCGGTACGCAGCGGGTTGATCTCCGAGACGGCCCCGACGAACGTGGTCTTGCCCACGCCGAAGCCACCCGCCACCACGATCTTCGCCGAGGTGGTGGAGCGGGAAGGCCCTCCGCTAGAGCTTGCGAAGTCCACTGAGCACCCTTTCGAGCAGTGTCACATCTGGCTGGCCGCCGGCGTTCTCGTCGCCGCCGGGTTGATGGATGGCGACCAGGCCCGCCTCCGCCAAGTCGGCGACGAGGATCCTGGCCACACCGAGAGGGATCGTCAGGAGGGCCGAGATCTCGGCCACCGACTTGATCTCCCGGCAGAGGTTGCAGATCCGCTGATGCTCGGGCAACTGGCCCTGCATCTGGTGCGGCTGCGCGGTGGTGTGCACCAGCGCCTCGATGGCGAGCTGGTAGCGGGGGCGCGTCCGGCCGCCGGTCATGGCGTACGGACGCACCAGGGGATTGCTCGTCGACCCGGCGGGGGCCGACTCGGGGGAGCGTCGATGGGGCTGCACAGGCTGGATGCGCGGCGCCGGAGGCTGGTCGTACGGCGACGGGCCGGGGCCCTGCGGGTACTGCGGGCGGCGCGGGGACGGCGAGGAGGGGAAGTTGTACCGGTTCTGGGAACCGTCGCCCTGCCCCTGGCCGGGGCCGTACGACCAGTTGCCCGAAGACGAACCGCCTGGGGGTGTTGCCACTTTCTCCTCCTCCGACTGTGCCGGGCACCCATCAATGTGGAGCCGCGTCCCGAAACCTTATGGCCTCAGGACGCCAAAACGCACCGTCCGTCTGTTAGTTGAGAAGGCTCCCCTGGAGCTCTGCTCGAAGGTCCGGGGTCAGGACCGTGCCCGCACGGTCCACCAGAAGGGCCATCTCGTACCCAATGAGGCCGATGTCCGCCTCGGGGTGCGCGAGAACCGCGAGCGAGGAACCATCGGATACGGACATGAGGAAGAGGAATCCCCGCTCCATCTCCACAACCGTCTGGTTCACGGCGCCGCCCTCGAAGATGCGGGAGGCGCCCGCGGTCAGCGACGTCAGGCCCGACGCGACGGCCGCCAACTGGTCGGCACGGTCACGCGGGAAGCCGTCGGACATCGCCAGAAGGAGTCCGTCGGCGGAGACCACCACCGTGTGGGACACCCCAGGGGTGTTGTCCACGAAGTTGGTGATCAACCAGTTCAGGTTCTGCGCCGCCTGGCTCATCGGGCTCACACTAACGCTCCTGGTTGTAGGTGCTGTCAGAGCCGAAGCCCTGACCGTTCGTTTCGCTGCCTTCGCTGCGTCCCCGCTGGACCCCGCGGCGCAGGTTGCTGAGCCTGCCCCGGATGTCCTCGGGAGCGCGGGAGACCTGAGGGCCGCCCTGAGGGGTGCTCTCGGCGGTGCCCTCGACCAGGTTGGCCTTGGGTACCCGCCGCGGCAGGCCGGAGGAGGTGACCCCGCCCGCCTTCGGCTTCTTCAGCGCCGACGCCTGCTGCCAGCGCTCGTCGTTCGCCGAGCGCCAGTCCACGGTGCCGGTGCCGCCGTTCGCCGTGCCGAACACATCGACCTTGCTCTCCGGCGCGGAGGCGGACGGCTGCGCGGGCTGCGAACCGTTCGTACTCGTACCGTTCGCGGCCGAACCGCGGCGCGGCAGTCCGGCGTCGGTCAGCGCGTGGACGGCGGAGGGGGCCGGTCCCGGACGCTCGAAGCCTACGTGGTCCCGCTCACTCACGTCAGCGGCCTGTGTGGACTCCGCTTCCGGAGCGTACTGGTCCGGGTACCCGTTGCGGTAACCGTCCTGCTGCGGCCAGTCGTCCTGGTAGGACGGCTCTTCGAAGCCCGGATACGTCTCCGACCCCGTGGGGTGCTGTGATGCGTGCTCCTCCTGCGCCGGCTCGGCGTACCCGGGCTCCGGGTAACCGCCGTTCGCCGGGAAGGAGTCGGGGAAGGCGTCGGTCTGCGGTGCCGTGCCGTTCGGCGGGAAGTACTGCTCGTCGTACGAGGGCTGGCGCGGCTCGTCGTACGACGTCTGCTGCTGCTCCTCGTACGCCGGCTGGCCGGTGAAGCCGGTCGGCTGGTCCTGGTAGCCCTGCTGGCCGTTGCCGTACGGCTGCTGCTGCGGGGCGTCGAACTCGTTGAACTCCGGGTAGTCGCCCGCTTCGAGCTCCTGGCCCGGCTTCTGGGACTCCAGGGCCGCGCGGCGCTCCTCGCGCATCAGCGAGCGGCCCACCGGGTCCAGCTCGCGGATGTCGTCCGGCACCTCGGAGTAGCGGGTGTCGTCGAAGCCCAGCTCGGCGGCCGTACGCAGCGGGGCGTGGTTGAAGTCCTCGCCCTGGAACTGCTGCTGCGGCTGCTCCGGCATGATCTGCGAGACGGTGAACTCGTCGCGCTGGAGCTGCGATTCGCCACCGCCACCGTGCGTGATCGCGTCCGGCAGCATGACCAGCGAGGTCGTGCCGGCCTGCTCGCCGGAGGGGCGGAGCTGGACACGGATGCCGTGCCGGTCGGAGAGGCGGCCGACCACGAACAGGCCCATGCGCTGGGAGATCGCGACGTCCACGGTCGGCGGGTTGGCCAGCTTGTGGTTGATGTCCGCGAAGTCCTCGGCGGTGAGGCCGATGCCCTTGTCGTGGATCTCGATCATGACCCGGCCGTCGGGGAGACGGGTGGCCGTGACGCGGACCTTGGTCTGCGGGGAGGAGAACGTCGTCGCGTTCTCCAGCAGCTCGGCGAGCAGGTGCACGAGGTCGGTCACGGCGCGGCCGTGGATCTCGGCCTCCGGGACGCCCGACAGCTCGATGCGCTCGTACTGCTCCACCTCGGAGGAGGCGGCGCGCAGCACGTCGACCAGCGGGACCGGCTGGTCCCAGCGGCGGCCGGGCTCCTCGCCGGCGAGGACCAGGAGGTTCTCGCCGTTGCGGCGCATACGGGTCGCGAGGTGGTCCAGGCGGAAGAGGTTCTCCAGCTGGTCCGGGTCGGCCTCGTTGTTCTCCAGGTCGGTGATCAGGGTCAACTGGCCCTCGATCAACGACTGGTTGCGGCGCGACAGGTTGGTGAAGATCGCGTTGATGTTGCCCCGCAGGAGCGCCTGCTCGGCGGCCAGTCGTACGGCTTCGCGGTGGACCTGGTCGAAGGCTCGGGCGACTTCGCCGATCTCATCGGTCGTGGTGATCGGGATCGGGGAGATCCGGGTGTCCACGCGTCCGGGGTCGGTGCGCGAGAGCTGGTCGACCAGCATCGGGAGGCGCTGCTCGGCGATGCCGAAGGCCGCGTTGCGCAGCTGGCGCATCGCGCGGCTCATCTGGCGGGCGACGGCACCGGCCAGGATGAAGGCGAGGAGCAGGGCGACGACGACGGCGGCACCGGTGATGATGGCGTCGCGCTTGGCGTTGTCGGCGATGCCGGACGCCTCGCTCACCGCGGTGTCGGCCTTGTCCTCTTCGATCTTGCGGTACGCGTTGTACTTGAGGGTGGTGCCGGCCCACCAGTTCTGCGCGGTGATGCCCTTCTCGGCGAGCGCGGCCCGCGCCGAGGGGTCGGTGGTCTGCAGCTGCGACATCGCCGTGATCATGTCGATCGGGTTCGCCGGCGGCGGCACATACGTCTCGTTGGCGGCCTTCGCCTGCGCGGCGGCCTGCTTGACCATGGCCGCGCCGTCGGTCTTGACCTTCGCCAGCGCCGTGTTCAACCGCGCGATGTCCGCGTCGGTACCACCGGCCTGGTACTCCTGGATGGCGATGCCCTCCAGGTACGCGTACGAGGTGATCGCGGTGCGCTGGGTGGCCAGGCTGCCCTCGCCGGGGCCCGGCTTCACCAGCAGGTGCATGCCGATGGAACGCTCCAGGGAGAGCGCGCCCTTGGCGAGTGCGATGGCGTAGACCGAGCGGCCGTAGCTGGTGATGTTGCCGGTGCCGAGGCCCAGTTCGTTCGAGAACTCAAGGAGCGGGTGCTCCAGGTTCACGTAGGCCTCTTCGGTCTGCACACCCGTGAACTTGGTGGTGTACGCGGCGGCCCGGATGGACGTCAGCTGCGGCTCGACCTTGCGGAAGCGGCTGAGCCGGCGCTCCAGGCCCGACTGGTCCGGCATGTTCTGCGCGGCCTTGTCGAAGGTGTCCGCGGCGTCGTCCGTGGCCTTGCGGGCGGCGACGACCGTCGGGTCCTTCACGCCCTTGCCCAGCAGCAGCGGTGCGGCGGTGGAGTCACGCTCGTTGGTGATCGCGTTGCTGTAGGTCAGGGCCGCCTGCACCAGGCGGGCGGTCTTCTCCGCGTCCTCGGCGTTCTGCCAGGTGTCGATCGAGCTCTTCACCTGGAAGCCGCCCATGACGAGGCCGACCACCACGGGTATGAGCAGAATCGCGTTCAGCCTGGTCGGCACCCGCCAGTTGCGGGGGGAGAAACGGCCGCCGCTCGGAGCGAGCGGCGCCGTGGGCTCCGAGCCTGGCACAGGGGCGGGCGCCGCTCCGCGCGGCGGCGGGGTGAAGTTGCCCCGGGCCGACGGCTCGGGACCGTTCTTGCTTCGCCTCACTCGACCAACAACCTTCCGGCGGTCGGCACCTATCGTCGTGCCGCAGTGTCTCAAGCCCGTCAACGACCTCTGCTTATCAGTACGTCGTTGACTATTGGGCAGTTCAGGCATTCCAGCACGTCAGCATGCGCGATTCCAAACAGTCGGAACCGCGGATTCCGAGTGATGTAAGCCCCAGATAAAACGGTCATAAAGAGCGAGCCCCGCCAAAAGACGGGGCTTTGTTAGCGCAGTGGCACCGGATGACCGCGACGCGTTGCGGTACCACCCGATTCCTCTGCCGAAACGTTATGAACACCGGGGCCGACCGTGTCAAAGGCCACAGCCGGCTCCGGGGTGTCTACGACAACTGCCGTATGGCGCTGCCGACTTGAGCACTGCATTCAGAGGCCCGCCGCGTGCTACCGCAGCCGGGCCATGAGCGCGTGCTCGACCAGCGTGATCAGCGCACTCTTCGCGTCCGAGCGGTGCCGGGCGTCCGTCGTGATGATCGGCGCGTCCGGACCGATCTGCAGCGCCTCGCGCACCTCCTCCGGGTTGTACGGCTGGTGCCCGTCGAAGCCGTTGAGGGCGATGACGAAGGGCAGACCGCTGTTCTCGAAGTAGTCGACCGCGGGGAAGCAGTCGGCGAGACGGCGGGTGTCGACCAGGACGACGGCGCCGATCGCGCCCCGCACCAGGTCGTCCCACATGAACCAGAAGCGGTCCTGGCCCGGCGTACCGAAGAGGTACAGGATCAGGTCCTGGTCCAGGGTGATGCGTCCGAAGTCCATGGCCACCGTGGTGGTGGTCTTGTCCCCGGTGTGGGTGAGGTCGTCGATGCCCGCGGACGCGGACGTCATGACGGCCTCCGTGCGCAGCGGGTTGATCTCCGAGACGGCACCCACGAACGTGGTCTTGCCGACGCCGAAGCCACCCGCCACCACGATCTTCGCGGAGGTGGTCGCCCGCCCTCCGTCAGAGCTTGCGAAGTCCACTGAGCACCCTTTCGAGCAGCGTCACGTCCGGTGCGCCGCCGTTGTTCTCGTCGCCGCCCGGCTGGTGGATGGCCACCAGTCCGGCCTCGGCGAGGTCCGCGACGAGGATCCTGGCCACACCGAGGGGCATGGCGAGGAGTGCCGACACCTCCGCGACCGACTTGACCTCGCGGCACAGGTGGCAGATGCGCTGGTGCTCAGGGAGCAGTCCCATCAGCGCTGCCGGGTCGGCCGTGGTGCTGATCAGCGCCTCTATGGCGAGCTGGTAGCGCGGCCGGGTCCGGCCGCCGGTCATCGCATACGGACGGACCAGCGGCTGGTCGCCCTCGTCCCCGTACGGCTCGGCGTACGGGTCGTGAGAGGCGGTGGGCGGGGTCATGAATCCTCCGGGCGGGACAGCAAGTCGGTCGGGCTAGCCGTCTGACAGGGCCGGTGGGGGGATTGTGGCGGCCGGACGGTGATTTGGTGAGACGGGTGGTGCCGGGGCCGGTCAGTGAAGCAGACTGCCCTGGAGTTCGGCGCGCAGGTCCGGTGTGAGGACCGCCCCCGCACGATCGACGAGCAGTGCCATCTCGTAGCCGACGAGACCGATGTCGCACTCGGGGTGCGCGAGCACTGCCAGGGACGAGCCGTCCGAGACGGACATGAGGAAGAGGAATCCCCGCTCCATCTCCACGACCGTCTGTGCCACGTCGCCGCCCTCGAAGATCCGGGATGCCCCGGCCGTCAGCGAGGTGAGCCCGGAGGCCACGGCCGCGAGCTGGTCGGCGCGGTCGCGCGGGAACCCTTCCGACATGGCCAGAAGGAGTCCGTCGGCAGACACGACGACGGTGTGGGACACACCCGGGGTGTTGTCCACGAAGTTGGTTATCAACCAGTTGAGGTTCTGTGCCGCCTGGCTCATCTGGCTCAACTAACGCTCCTGCTGGTGAGTGGGGCTGGGGAAGCTGCCGGTCTGGCCGGTACCCGTACCGGCCTGTCGACCCTGTGCGATGCCCCGACGGAGATTGGTCAGCCGGCCGCGTACGTCGTCAGGCGCACGGGAGACCTGCGGACCCGTTTGGTGCTGTTGCTGCTGAGCCGTACCCGGGACGAGGTTCGCCCTGGGCACCCGGCGCGGCAGGCCGGAGGTGGTGACGCCGCCCGCGGCCGGTTGCCGTACACGCTCTGCCTGCCGAACGAGATCGTCGTTCGGCGAGCTGCGCCACGTACCGCCCGTGGGACGTTGAGGGGGTGTCGCCGGAGCCGACGGTGCCTGCGGCTGCGGGGCGGGAGCGGAGCCGTTGCTGCTCTGGCTCTGCTGCTGTTCCGCCTGCTGACCGTGGAACCAGTTGGTCTCCAGCGTGTCGTACAGCGGCGTCCTGCCGTCACCGGGACCCGTGGCAGGCGGCAACGCCTCGGGCTCCTGGCGGGTGGGACGCTGCGGGGCGGGCGGCCGCCCGGTGCCGAGGTCGGCGCCGTTGCGGTTCCCGTTGACCTGCGGCCGCTCGAACTGCCCGGTGTTCGCGGGGTTCTGACGGTTCGGCAGATTGTGCTGACCGGTGGAGCCGTTGTCAAAGCCGGGTGTCGCGAACTGGCCCGTGGAGCTGGGGTCGTACGACTGCGGGACAGCGAACTGTCCCGTGTTGGCCGGGTTCGACGGGTTGTTGGTCGGGCTGTTCGGGGCGCCGAAGACGTCCGAGCGGACGAACTGGCCGCCGTTCTGAGGCGAGTTGGCGCCGGGACGCGGGGTGTCGAACTCCGGCCGCGGGAACGAGCCGGTGTCCTGCGGTCCGCCCGCACCGGGACGCGGGAGCTGCCCGCCGCCCTGCGATCCGTTCGCACCGGGACGGGCGAACTGCCCTGAGTCCTGAGGTCCGTTGGCACCCTGCCGGGGGAACTGGCCGGTGTTCTGCGACCCGTTGGCGCCGGGACGCGGGAACTGGCCCGTGTTCTGCTGCCCGTTGGGGCGCGGGAACTGGCCGCTGTCCTGGGCGTCGAGGCGCGGTATCGCCGGCATCTCCGTCGTGGCCGCGGGGCCCTGACGGTCGTCGATGCGCGGCATCCGGGAGGTCTGCTCGGCGTCCCGCTCGTCGTGCCCGCGCGGGGCGTCGAGGTTGCCGCGGCCCAGCGGGGGCTGCGCGTTCTCGTCGCTCCAGCTGGGGCGCTGGCTGTTGTTGCCGCCGGGCAGCTCGGCCCGGGCGCCACCGCGCGGCGGGAGCTGCGGCTGGCGGCCTCGACGCCGACCACCACCGCGGGGCGGCTCGGGCTCGTCGTTGCTCGTGCGCTGCGGGGGCACCGGGTTGCTCTGCGGCGGGGGTCCGCCGAAGGCGTCCTGGCGACCGTCGCCGAAGCCCTGGGGCGTACCCGTACCGGCCGCCTGCATGCCCTGCGGGGCACCCGGGGCCTGACCGAAGAGACCGGCACCGGAACCCGTGGCCGGACGGCCCTGCGGCGCCGAGGGACCCTGAGGCCCACGCGCACCGCCCGGACCACCGGGACCGCCGGGTCCACCCGGACGTCCACCGCCCGTACCGGGCAGCGCGGCCCGCGGGCCCTGACCGGCACCGACCTGGCCGCGCGGAGCGGCCCCGGCACCGAGAAGTCCACCGTTGCCGGCGGGCGCACCCGCGCCGAGCGCGGAGCCGCCCTGGCCGTTGCCCCGGCGGGCCGCACCGGCACCGGCCGCGGCGGCTGCCGCGGCGGAACCGACGGCGGCCTGACCGGGCTTGCCCGGAGCGGGCTTCTTGCCGCCCTGGGCGACGTCCACGGGGAGCATGACCAGCGCGGTCGTACCACCGGAGTCGGAGGGACGGAGCTGGATGCGGATGCCGTGGCGCTGCGAGAGGCGGCCGACCACGAACAGACCCATGCGGCGGGAGACCGAGACGTCCACGGTGGGCGGCGAGGCGAGCCGCTCGTTGATCGCCGCGAGGTCCTCGGGGGAGAGGCCGATACCGGTGTCGTGGATCTCGATCAGGACGCGGCCGTCGGGCAGCGCGTGACCGGTGACCTTGACCTTGGTCTGCGGCGAGGAGAAGGAGGTCGCGTTCTCGAGCAGCTCGGCGAGGAGGTGCACGAGGTCGTTGACCACACGGCCGGCCACTTCGGTGGTCGGCACGGAGGAGAGCTCGATGCGCTCGTACTGCTCCACCTCGGACGCGGCGGCGCGGAGCACGTCGACCAGCGGGACCGGGCGGGTCCAGCGGCGGCCGGGCTCTTCACCGGCGAGGACCAGGAGGTTCTCACCGTTACGGCGCATGCGGGTCGCGAGGTGGTCGAGCTTGAAGAGCGAGGACAGCTGGTCCGGGTCGGCCTCGCGGGACTCCAGCTCGGAGATGAGCGAGAGCTGACGCTGGATGAGGCCCTGGGAGCGGCGCGAGAGGTTGGTGAACATCGCGTTGACGTTGCCCCGCAGGAGGGCCTGCTCGGCGGCGAGGCGGACGGCCTCGCGGTGCACGTCGTCGAAGGCCGCGGCCACCTGGCCGATCTCGTCCCGGGAGTGCACACCGACCGACTCCACGGACGTGTCGACGTCCTGCGGGTCGGACTCGGAGAGCTGCTTGACCAGCTCGGGCAGCCGGTCCTGGGCGACCTTGTTGGCGGTCTCCTGGAGGCGGCGCAGCGAGCGGATCATGGACCGGGCGATGACGAAGGCGCCGACGAGGGAGACGCCGAGCACGAGCAGGATCAGCGCACCGGAGATGATCGCCTCGCGCTCGGAGGCGGAGCGCAGCTCGCGGGCCTTCTGCTCCATGTCCTCGAGCAGTGTGTGCTCGATCTTCTTCATCTGCTCGATCTTGGTCGAGCTGTCGTCCACCCAGTCCTTGTAGGACCGCTTGTCCAGCGAGGCCAGACCGTTGGCGTTGTCGAGGACGCGCTGGGCGTAGGTGTCGGCCGACTCGATGGTCGGGTTGCCGTCCTCGATGGGCGCGATGAGTTCCTCGGCGCCCTGGTTGCCGTAGATGTTGCGGAAGATGCTCAGTTCCGACTTCTCGCTCTCCAGAGCGGAGTCGGCGTAGAGCCGGTCGTTGGCGGAGAGATCGCCCTGCGTCGTGTTGTTGTTCGGCAGGGCCGCCGCGATCACGGCGCGCTGCACGGACGAGAACTCCTTGGCGGCGGAGAAGGCCGCCAGGGCGCGGGTGCGCTGGATCATCTCCGGGTTGCTGGTCGCCTCGGCCATGTCCTGCGAGAGGTCCAGCAGCTGGCTGATCAGCCGGTGATAGGCGTCGACCGTCTGCGTCGAGTTGCCCTTCGACTGGTACGCCGTCTTGCGGATCTTGTCGAGGTTGTCCAGCTCGGTCGCGAGACCGACCAGGCTCTCCCGGACGCCCTGGAGCTGGCCGCTCTTGCTGGCGCTGTCCACCTCTTCCGAGGCGTTGATGAAGTTGTCGCGGGCGCGGTCGGTCTTCTCCTCGTAGCCCTTGACCTCGTAGTCGGTGGCCTTGCCACCGTGCGACAGGGGACCGGCCGACTGGTCGCGCTCCTCCTGGAGCGCGGTGGCCAGCTCGGTGGCCTGCTTGGTCATGTCCGTCAGCAGCTTCATGTTGTCGAGCTGCTGGATGTCGGTCATGGAGTCGCTGATGCGCAGGGCGCCCAGCGAGGTGGCCGCGACCACCGGGAGCGCGAGCAGCGAGACCAGGCGCGTGGAGATGCGCCAGTTACGCAGAGCGACGCGCGATCCGGGTCCCGGCGCGCCCGACGGCGGCTTCACCGGGGGCGTGGGGGTCGGGGCTGCGGACACACCGGGGCGCCCGGGGCCTCCACCGTCGCCTGACGGTGCCGGGCCCGGGTTCTGGGCGTGCTGGGGCGAGGAGCTGCCGGTCTTGGGGCCAGCCCCGCCATGCGGCTCCGGCTCCGCCGAAGCACTGCCATCCCTCTTGAAACGTCCCTGCACTAGCGTCGCAACCTCTGGACCAGGCGCCCCTCCGCGCGAACGGAAGGACGGTGTCGGCGTCTTAGGGAGCGCCCTGAACGCGCCCCCCAGTGTGTGGTCGTGAGTGACCGGCGCTGCTCCCCCTTCCGCCGCCCCTGGCGCTGTGTTGCGCCCTCTGAGCGCCGGGCTGATTCTGCGGCGGTCCGTGGAATTCCAGCACAGTGCCGGATCTCCAACAAGGCCCATAGGCCAGGCTGTGACCTGTGTGACACCGCGTGAGGGGTGCGTCACGAGACGTAGAAAGCTATTCACTCCAAAGGGGGCATATCCCCACGGCCCCTGGGGGCATGCCATGTGCCCAAGTCGCCATGATCAGGAGCGGAATGGCAGCTTCAAGGGGGCAATGTCCGTTTCGTTGAGGTGAGTTGAGGGTCCGAATTGGACGCTTTGCCCATGCGGCCGTGAGCAAACTCACACGCAGATCAGGGGTCCTTCGCGTCTTCGGCCGGGAATTGGATGTTTAGCCTGACGCTTTACATGAGGGCACATACTGCCAACCGCCCACCCACGGACGACGAGGGTCAAGCACAACGATGAAGACCACGATGATGTTCCGCAACATCGCCAACCCGCGCCGCACGACGCTGGCACACCTCACGGACGCCGAGCCGCTGCAGACGCCGGAGCTGCAGGAACACTCCCTCGACCTGCCGGCCCAGACGGCCAACCCGCGCCGCACCATCCTCATGGAGATCCCGGTCACCGCCGCCGCGGAGTAATCGCGCGAGCAGGGCTCCCGCACCGCGTTAGCCTGGAGCGTCAGACTCCAGCCAGCTCAGTGAGGGGCGCCAGGATCCCGTGCGCATCGCCAGATTCTCCATCGACGGGAACGTCGCCTTCGGCGCGGTCGAGGGCGACAAGCCGGACGAGCTCGTCCTCGACATCATCAGGGGCATCCCGTTCGCGGACTTCGAGCTCTCCGGTACGAAGGTCCCGCTCAGCAAGGTCAGGCTGCTGCCGCCGGTCCTCCCGAACAAGGTCGTCGCCTACGGCCGCAACTACGCCGAGCACGCCCGTGAACTGGGCAACGACGTGCCGGACGTGCCCTTCGCCTTCTTCAAGCCGTCCACCTCGGTGATCGGCCCCGGCGACGACATCCAGTACCCCTCCTTCACCGAGGACCTCCACCACGAGGCCGAACTGGCCGTCGTCATCGGCCGGATGTGCCGCGAGGTCCCGCGCGAGCGCGTCAAGGACGTCATCCTCGGCTACACCTGCGCCAACGACATCACCGCGCGGGACGTCCAGAAGCGCGAGAAGCAGTGGGCCCGGGCCAAGGGCTTCGACACCTCCTGCCCGCTCGGCCCCTGGGTGGAGACGGACCTCGACCCGAGCGACCTCACCATCCAGCTCACGGTCAACGGACAGCAGCGCCAGCTCGGCCGCACCAGCGAGATGATCCACTCGATCGAGGATCTGATCGTCAACATCACCGAGGCCATGACGCTGCTCCCCGGCGACGTGATCCTCACGGGCACCCCGGCAGGCGTCGGACCGCTCACCGTCGGCGACGAGGTCGCCGTCTCCATCGAAGGCATCGGCACTCTCACCAACAAGGTTGTCAAGCGTGGCTAGCGCACCTGTACGCGTCCGTTTCTGCCCCTCGCCGACCGGTAACCCGCACGTGGGCCTGGTCCGCACCGCCCTGTTCAACTGGGCGTTCGCCAAGCACCACCAGGGCACCCTGGTCTTCCGCATCGAGGACACCGACGCGGCCCGTGACTCCGAGGAGTCGTACAACCAGCTGCTCGACTCGCTGCGCTGGCTGGGCTTCGACTGGGACGAGGGCCCCGAGGTCGGCGGCCCGCACGCGCCGTACCGCCAGTCGCAGCGGATGGACATCTACAAGGACGTCGCGCAGAAGCTCCAGGACGCCGGCCGCGCCTACCACTGCTACTGCTCCACGGCGGAGCTGGACGCCCGCCGCGACGCCGCCCGCGCCGCCGGCAAGCCGTCCGGCTACGACGGCCACTGCCGCGACCTCAGCGCCGAGCAGGTCGAGGTGTACAAGGCCGAGGGCCGCACGCCGATCGTCCGGTTCCGGATGCCCGACGAGACGATCACCTTCACGGACCTGGTCCGCGGCGAGCTGACGTTCACCGCGGAGAACGTGCCGGACTACGGCATCGTCCGGGCCAACGGCGCCCCGCTGTACACGCTGGTCAACCCGGTCGACGACGCCCTGATGGAGATCACCCACGTCCTGCGCGGCGAGGACCTGCTCTCCTCCACCCCGCGCCAGATCGCCCTCTACAAGGCGCTGATCGACCTGGGCATCGCCAAACAGATCCCCTCCTTCGGGCACCTGCCGTACGTGATGGGCGAGGGCAACAAGAAGCTCTCCAAGCGCGACCCGGAGTCCTCGCTCAACCTCTACAGGGAGCGCGGTTTCCTGCCCGAGGGACTGCTCAACTACCTTTCCCTGCTGGGCTGGTCGCTCTCCGGCGACCGGGACGTCTTCTCGATGGACGAGATGGTCGCGGCCTTCGAGATCTCCGACGTGAACCCCAACCCGGCGCGCTTCGACCTCAAGAAGTGCGAGGCGATCAACGCCGACCACATCCGCCTGCTCGACGTGAAGGACTTCACCGAGCGCTGCGCCCCCTGGCTGCGGGCCCCGTTCGCCCCCTGGGCGCCGGAGGACTTCGACGAGGCCAAGTGGCAGGCCGTCGCGCCGCACGCGCAGACCCGCCTCAAGGTGCTCTCGGAGATCACGGACAACGTCGACTTCCTGTTCCTCGCGGAGCCGGTCGAGGACGAGGCGTCCTGGGCGAAGGCCATGAAGGAGGGCTCCGACGCCCTTCTCCGCACGGCCCGCGAGAAGCTGGAGTCCGCGGACTGGACCTCGCCCGAGTCCCTCAAGGAGGCCGTCCTGGCCGCCGGCGAGATCCACGGCCTCAAGCTCGGCAAGGCGCAGGCCCCGGTCCGTGTCGCCGTCACCGGCCGCACGATCGGCCTGCCGCTCTTCGAGTCCCTGGAGATCCTCGGCAAGGAGAAGACCCTCGCCCGGATCGACGCGGCCCTCGCCAAGCTGGCCGCGTAGGGCACGCACGCGTGAAGGGGCGGCAGCCGCAACGGCCTGCCGTCCCTTCGGCGTTGTCAGTGCGGGGCGTTAGGGTTCCGGATCATTGAAGATCGTTCAGGAGAGGCGCCTTTCATGCCGATGACCGCTCGTGACTACACCTGGCTGTTCACGCCCGGCAGCGAGTTCAGGGAGGCCGAGACCGGCACGGTCGGCGTGATCCACCTCGTCGACGGCGGCCAACTCTGGCTCCCCACCGGCCAGGTGATCGCCTGCGACCCGTTCGTCGGCCTCGGCCAGGGCGAGGCCGAACCCTTCACGGTCGCCGTGAACCCCGGCCACTACCGCGTCGAAGCGGCCGTCGCCACCCTCACCCAGCCCGACCAACTCCCCTCCGACGACCCGCACTTGCGCGTGGCCGCCGCCCGCCTGGTCATACGGGACGAGCCAACCGCCGCCTGGGAACTCGCCCTCCAGCCCGGCCAGGACCTCGCCGAACTCACGGAGGACGAGTTCTACGGCTACGGGGTCGACGCCGGCACGGGCGCGTTCTACGACGCGTCGGTCGACGGCTCCTTCCCGGACTGCGAGGGCGACGAGGGCCCGCTGTGGGACGCCTTCGAGCAGAACAAGTGGGCCCCGGGACCCCACCTGATCACCGCCCCCGACACCGGGCACAACCTGGCCGCCTTCACCTCCGGCTGGGGCGACGGCGCGTATCCGACCTTCATCGGCCGTACGGCGGCCGGTGAAGTCACCTGCTTCGTCACGGACTTCTTCGTCGCCCCCCTGTGACAGCAGGTGGGGGGCAGACGCGCCCCCGGGCCCCGGGTTACCGTCGGATCATGACCATTCGGGCCGTTGTCTGGGACGTCGACGACACCTTGTTCGACTACACGGGTGCGGACCGCGCGGCCATGCGCGAGTACCTGCTGGCCGAGGGACTGGCCGACGGGGACGCGAGCCTGGCGGAGGCCCTCGAGCGCTGGAGGCTGGCCACCGAGTTCCACTGGGCGCGCTTCTCGGCCGGTGAGGTCTCCTTCGAGGGACAGCGGCTGGACTGCGTCCGGCAGTTCTTGGACCGGGAGTTGACCGACGCCGAGGCCGAGGACTGGTTCCAGCGCTACAAGGCCCACTACGAGACCGCCTGGACCCTCTTCCCGGACGTCCTGCCCGTCCTGGACGCCCTCGCGGCCACCCACCGGCACGCCGTCCTCTCCAACTCCAGCCTCACCGTCCAGGACCGCAAACTGCGCACCCTCGGTGTCCACGACCGCTTCGAGGCCGTCCTGTGCGCGGCCGAACTGGGCGTCTCCAAACCCGAGGCCGGCGCCTTCCTCGCGGCCTGCGAGGCGCTGGAACTGCCGCCGCAGGAGGTGGCGTATGTCGGAGATCACCCCGAGATCGACTGGCGGGGTGCCGCGGACGCCGGACTGCTGTCCGTGTGGATCGACCGACGCGGCGGGCACACCCCTGGTGAGGCCCTCGTGGGGCGGCACCGGATCGCCTCGCTCGCCGAACTCCCCGCGATCCTCGGCGCTGATACCCGTTTTGGAGCCCCGTCCACCTTCAGGTAATGTTCTTCCTGCGCCGCCGGAGAGCAGACCGAAAGGTCAGCCACCTGGGGGCGAACGCTAGAACAAGATCCCGACAGGGATTGCGTCTTAGTGGCCTATGGTGTAATTGGCAGCACGACGGTTTCTGGTTCCGTTAGTCTAGGTTCGAGTCCTGGTAGGCCAGCTCGCAGAGCTCATCTGCAACCGCAGAGGTCAACTCTGCAAAGCCCCCGTTGTGTAGCGGCCTAGCACGCTGCCCTCTCACGGCAGTAGCGCCGGTTCGAATCCGGTCGGGGGTACAGATCCTTCCCAGGAAGGTGGTCGGGTCGCACCCGCCACCTCTCATGCAGGATCGCTAGGGCCCCCGTTGTGTAGCGGCCTAGCACGCTGCCCTCTCACGGCAGTAGCGCCGGTTCGAATCCGGTCGGGGGTACGCTTTACCTTGAATCACCTTGGTCTATGGTGTAATTGGCAACACTACGGTTTCTGGTACCGTCATTCTAGGTTCGAGTCCTGGTAGACCAGCTCTGATCTGCGGAAACGCATGATCTAGGCCCCCGTTGTGTAGCGGCCTAGCACGCTGCCCTCTCACGGCAGTAGCGCCGGTTCGAATCCGGTCGGGGGTACGTACAGCAGAGCCCCTCCACTTCGGTGGAGGGGCTTTCGCGTTGTCCGCCCCGGTGCGTCAACTCGGCGTGGTTCACCCGGAGTTGGGGGACCGGACATGACGAAGGGCCTGCCGCGGCGTTGAGGCAGGCCCTCCTTGAGATGTTCCCGGCGGATCAGCCGGTGCGGCGCAGGGCCTCGGAGAGGCGGGCGGCGGCGTCGATGACCGCCTGGGCGTGCATACGGCCCGGGTGACGCGTCAGGCGCTCGATGGGGCCGGAGACGGACACGGCGGCCACCACGCGGTTCGAGGGGCCGCGCACGGGCGCTGAGACGGACGCGACGCCCGGCTCGCGCTCGCCGATCGACTGGGCCCAGCCCCGGCGCCGTACGCCCGAGAGGGCCGTGGCCGTGAAGCGGGCGCCCTGGAGGCCGCGGTGCAGGCGCTCCGGCTCCTCCCAGGCCATCAGGATCTGCGCGGACGAACCGGCTTTCATCGTGAGCGTCGAGCCGACCGGGACGGTGTCCCGAAGTCCGGACAGGCGTTCCGCCGCGGCGACGCAGATGCGCATGTCGCCCTGGCGGCGGTAGAGCTGCGCGCTCTCGCCCGTGATGTCCCGCAGGTGTGTGAGCACCGGGCCCGCCGTGGCGAGCAGACGGTCCTCGCCGGCGGCCGCGGCCAGCTCGGCGAGACGGGGGCCGAGAATGAACCGGCCCTGCATGTCGCGCGCCACCATGCGGTGGTGTTCCAAAGCCACGGCCAGCCGGTGTGCCGTGGGTCGTGCCAGCCCGGTCGCCGCGACCAGACCCGCGAGGGTGGCCGGACCGGACTCCAGAGCGCCCAGGACAAGGGCTGCCTTGTCCAGGACGCCGACGCCGCTACTGTTGTCCATGAAACGATACTCGCGTCTCACTCTGTGAAACGCAAGTTCCTTTTTTCGTGAGACGCGCAACTCTTGTAGGCACAGCGGCCCGCGGACCAACGGGCCAGGCGGCGGCTGCCCGTGAACCAGGGGTGCGAGCGCCGTCTCCTCAAAGATCTCTAGTTGGGCCGGTGCTGTCTTGCCGGCCGGAGGGAAAGCGATGGGTAGGACACTCGCGGAGAAGGTCTGGGACGACCATGTCGTCCGGCGCGCCGAGGGCGAGCCCGACCTCCTCTTCATCGATCTGCACCTGCTGCACGAGGTGACCAGCCCGCAGGCCTTCGACGGTCTCCGTCAGGCGGGCCGTCCGGTGCGGCGCCTCGACCTCACCATCGCCACCGAGGATCACAACACCCCGACCCTCGACATCGACAAGCCCATCGCGGACCCGGTCTCCCGGGCCCAGCTGGAGACGCTGCGCAAGAACTGCGCGGACTTCGGCGTGCGCCTGCACTCCCTGGGCGACGTCGAGCAGGGCGTCGTCCACGTCGTAGGACCGCAGCTGGGGCTGACCCAGCCCGGTACCACGGTCGTGTGCGGTGACTCCCACACCTCCACGCACGGCGCCTTCGGCGCGCTGGCGTTCGGCATCGGCACCTCCCAGGTGGAGCACGTGCTGGCCACCCAGACGCTGCCGCTGGCCCGCCCGAAAACCATGGCCATCACGGTCGACGGCGAACTGCCCGACGGCGTCACCGCCAAGGACCTGATCCTCGCCATCATCGCGAAGATCGGCACCGGCGGCGGCCAGGGCTACATCCTCGAATACCGCGGCTCCGCCATCGAGAAGCTCTCGATGGAAGCCCGCATGACCATCTGCAACATGTCGATCGAGGCCGGCGCCCGCGCGGGCATGATCGCCCCCGACGAGACCACCTTCGAGTACATCAAGGGCCGCGCCCACGCCCCCGAGGGCGAGGACTGGGACGCCGCCGTCGCGTACTGGAAGACCCTGAAGACCGACGCGGACGCGGAATTCGACGCCGAGGTCGTCATCGACGGTCCCTCGCTGGCGCCGTTCGTCACCTGGGGCACCAACCCCGGTCAGGGCGCGCCGCTTTCGGCTTCCGTCCCCGACCCTGCTTCGTACGAAGACGCTTCGGAGCGCTTCGCCGCCGAAAAGGCCCTGGAATACATGGGGTTGGAGGCCGGCCAGCCGCTGCGCGACATCAAGGTCGACACCGTCTTCGTAGGTTCGTGCACCAACGGCCGTATCGAGGACCTGCGTGCGGCCGCCGCGATCGTCGAGGGACGCAAAGTCGCCGACGGCGTACGGATGCTGGTCGTCCCGGGCTCCGCGCGGGTCGGTCTGCAGGCCGTCTCCGAGGGCCTGGACGTCGTGTTCAAGGAGGCCGGCGCCGAATGGCGGCACGCGGGCTGCTCGATGTGTCTGGGCATGAACCCGGACCAGTTGGCGCCCGGTGAGCGCTCCGCGTCCACCTCCAACCGCAACTTCGAGGGCAGGCAGGGCAAGGGCGGCCGTACGCACCTCGTCTCGCCGCAGGTCGCCGCCGCGACCGCCGTGCTGGGTCACCTGGCCTCGCCCGCCGACCTGTCCGACGCCCCTGTGCCCGCTGGAGTCTGAGAGTCATGGAAGCATTCACCACGCACACCGGCCGGGCCGTTCCGCTGCGCCGCAGCAACGTGGACACCGACCAGATCATCCCCGCCCACTGGCTCAAGAAGGTGACCAGGGACGGCTTCGAGGACGGGCTCTTCGAGGCCTGGCGCAAGGACGAGAACTTCATCCTCAACCGCCCCGAGCGCAAGGGCGCGACGGTCCTGGTGGCCGGCCCCGACTTCGGTACCGGCTCCTCCCGTGAGCACGCCGTGTGGGCGCTGCAGAACTACGGCTTCAAGGCCGTCATCTCCTCCCGGTTCGCCGACATCTTCCGCGGCAACTCGCTCAAGAACGGCCTGCTCACGGTGGTTCTGGAGCAGAAGATCGTGGACGCGCTGCAGGACCTCACCGACAAGGACCCGCAGGCCGAGGTCACGGTCGATCTGGAGGCCCGCGAGGTGCGCGCCGAAGGCATCACCGCCGCCTTCGAACTCGACGAGAACGCCCGCTGGCGGCTGCTGAACGGCCTGGACGACATCTCCATCACCCTCCAGAACGAGGGCGACATCTCCGCGTACGAGGCCAAGCGCCCCTCGTACAAGCCGAGGACGGTCCAGGTCTGACCCGAAGGACCTCACGAGGCCTTCTCCGAGTCGAGATTCGGCCACGCGACACCCCGTCTGTACCCCCGATCACCACGATTGGGGGTACAGCCATGTCTGCACCCGAACGGCCCTGCGCGCCTGCAACGCTTTGCTCAACTCCCTGTGTTAGACAGGGTGTTGACGGGGTAGGCGCAGCTTTGAGCCAAGGCTGCCGCCGGGCTCCGGAACGCTGTTTGAGGCACCAGTTGCTACCCCCGCAGGCGACAACTCGCCCCAGATGGCACAATCTGTGCATGGAACACGACGGCCAACTCAAGCTCTATGCGGCAGTCGCGGACCAACTCAAGGAAGCGCACACAAGGGTGCGCGCACTGCAAGTCCCGGAGGGCGTACGGATGGCGCTGGCCCGGAAGCTGCTGGTCATTACGGCCGCGGCCAAGCACGATCTCGCCGACGCGACAAGGCGGCTGGACCGGTTCACAGAGGACCTCGACGCGGGTCGATTCCCGGAAGAGGAACGCTGAAACAAGTCCAGGACAGCCGAAATCGTTGCGGCGCACGGGTGATTAGCCCGTTTCGTGTTTGATTTGCGGTATATATCTGCCTAACGTGCGAAAAAGCCGGAGCAGTTTCGTTCCGGCAATGTCTCCGAAGGGGAAGACGTGAACAAGGCGCAGCTCGTAGAAGCGATTGCGGACAAGGTCGGTGGCCGTCAGCAGGCCGCCGAGGCGGTCGACGCGGTTCTGGACGCAGTCGTCCGTGCCGTCGTCAATGGGGACCGTGTTTCGGTCACCGGCTTCGGTTCGTTCGAGAAGGTCGACCGTCCGGCCCGTTACGCCCGCAACCCCCAGACGGGCGAGCGGGTTCGGGTCAAGAAGACCTCCGTGCCGCGCTTCCGCGCGGGCCAGGGTTTCAAGGACCTGGTGAGCGGCTCGAAGAAGCTCCCGCGCGGCGGCGAGGTCGCCGTCAAGAAGGCGCCCAAGGGCAGCCTGAGCGGCACCGCTTCGGCGACGGTCAAGAAGGCCGCGGCCAAGAAGACCACCGCCAAGAGGGCGACGGCCGCCGCGAAGAAGACCGTGGCGAAGAAGACGGTCGCCAAGAAGACCACGGCCACGGCCAAGAAGGCCACGGCGAAGAAGGCGACCGCCAAGAAGACCACGGCGACGGCCAAGAAGACGGCGGCCAAGAAGGCCACCGGCACCGCCAAGAAGGCGACGGCCAAGAAGGCCCCCGCCAAGAAGTCGGCGACGCGCAAGACCACCGCCAAGAAGGCCACCACCCGCTAGTCACGGGGCGCAAGGGCACTCACGCGCCGGGCCGGACTCCCTCTGGGAGTCCGGCCCGCGGCGTGTTCGGGGGCGTACGGAAAGGGGCGCGTACGGAAAGGGCGTTCAGAAGGTCTGCAGCGTCACCAGCGTGACCCTGAGGCCGTCCTGGGGCCCCTCGGTCTCGATCCGCACCCGCTGTCCCGGCCGCAGCAGCCGCAGCCCGCCCGCGTCGAACGCGGCGGCGTCGAAGGACACCGGGGTGCCGTCGTCGAGGAGCACACTTCCGGTACGGGTCCCGGCGTCGTAGGTGTAAGCGGTCGCCTGCATGGGCGCAGCCTACTGCCGGTCACTGCCCCGGAATCAGCAGCCCCGCCGCCGCTGCCGCCGTGCGCGGCCCCACCCCGAGGGCCAGTGCCTCCCGCAGGTCCTCGCCGGTGTCCACGTCCTGTCGTACGGAATCCACGGCGTCCAGGGTGAGTTCCCTCGCCCCCGAGGCGCGATGGCGGGCGCGGGAATCCGTGCCGAAAGCCGGGCGCAATTCGTGGCCCTCCCGGGCGGTGAGCAAGGTGGTGCCGATTGCGGCCGCGTCCGGGAGAAAAGCGCGCGGGAATTCGGCGGCCGCGTCCAGGACCCGGGCCAATTCCGCGGGGCGCAGAGCCGGCAGATCGGCGTTCAGGGCCGCGACGGCGCTTTCGGGGCGGGAAACCCGCACGACCGCCGCCGCGTGCCGCAGAGCGGCGTTCAGGCCGCCTCCCGGCTCGTCCGCGACGATACGGGCGCCCAGCGCGGCCAGTTCGCGGCCGGCCAGGGCGTCGTCCGTGACGACCGCCACATCGCGCACCGCCGGGCAGGCCAGCGCGGCCGCCACGGTGTCCTGGGCGAAGGCGAGGGCGAGGCCGGGGCGCAGCCCGTCGCCCGCGGTGTCCGAGAGCCTGCTCTTGGCGCGCGCCAGAGGCTTCAGGGGGATGACCAAGGTCCACTGCACGGGCGTTCCGCCCCTCTCTTGTCGCGGCCATTGTCACCCGGCACCCCTGGCGGTGTCGGTGGCGGGGCGTACGGTGTTCTCGACAGACCGACGGCCTGGGGCGACACTTGTGCGGCCCCCCAGGTCCAAGAGGAAGGTGTTCGCGTGCCCCGCCGCAGAATCGGGTTCTGGTACCGCTTCGCAGCGGTCCTCTGCAAACCGCCGCTGGTGGTTCTGATCAAGCGGGACTGGGGCGGAATGGAACACATTCCGGCCGAGGGCGGGTTTATCACCGCGGTGAACCACAATTCACAAGTGGACCCCTTCGCATACGGACACTTTCAGTACAACACCGGACGTGTTCCGCGATTCCTGGCGAAGAGCAGCCTTTTCGGGAAGGGATTCGTCGGCGCCGCGATGCGCGGCACCGGACAGATCCCCGTCTACCGCGAGACCACGGACGCGTTGAGTGCCTTCCGCGCCGCGATCGACGCCGTGGAGCGCGGTGAGTGCGTCGCGTTCTATCCCGAGGGCACCATCACCCGGGACCCCGACCAATGGCCCATGGCCGCCAAGACCGGTGCCGCGCGGGTGGCCCTGCAGACCCAGTGCCCGGTTATTCCCGTAGCGCAGTGGGGCGCCAACGAGTTGCTCCCGCCGTACGCCAAGAAGTTGCACGTCTTTCCGCGCAAGACCAGCCATGTGCTCGCGGGCCCGCCGGTGGACCTCACGCGGTTCTACGGCAAGGAGATGAGCCCGGACCTCCTCAAGGAGGCGACCGAGGTCATCATGGCCGACATCACCCGCCTGTTGGAGCGGATCCGCGGCGCGAACGCGCCCGAGGTGCCCTACGATCCGCGCCGCGAGCGGATCGAGCAGCGGCGCCGGACGGCCGCGGAGACACAGGAGTTGGAGGCTCAGGCCCAGGCGGCACTCGAGCCGAAGGTCGAGCAGGAAGAGGGGCAGGGCACGTGAGCAAGCCGGTCAAGGCGGCTGTCTTCAGCGCCGGTTCGTGGGGCACGGCTTTCGGCATGGTGCTCGCCGACGCGGGGTGCGAGGTCACGCTGTGGGGTCGTCGCGCGGAGGTCGTGGAGGCCATCAACTCCACGCGTACGAACCCCGATTACTTCCCCGGCGTGGAACTTCCGGAGAACCTGCGGGCCACCACCGACGCCGCCGAGGCCGCCGCCGACGCCGACTTCACCGTCCTGTCGGTCCCTTCGCAGACGCTGCGCGCCAACTTGGCCGACTGGGCACCCCTGTTGGCGCCCGACACGGTCCTCGTCTCGCTCATGAAGGGCGTCGAGCTCGGCTCCGTCATGCGGATGAGTGAGGTCATCGAGGACGTCGCCAAGGTCGGCCGGGACCGGATCGCCGTGGTCTCCGGGCCCAACCTCGCGCGGGAGATCGCCTCCCGGATGCCGGCCGCCGCGGTGGTCGCCTGCACCGACGAGGCCGTCGCCCGGCGGCTCCAAACCGCTTGCCACACGCCGTACTTCAGGCCGTACACCATCACCGACGTCGTGGGCTGCGAGCTCGGCGGCGCGGTGAAGAACGTGATCGGGCTCGCCGTCGGCATCGCGGACGGGATGGGGCTCGGGGACAACGCGAAGGGTTCGCTCATCACCCGGGGTCTCGTCGAGACGACGCGGCTCGGGCTCGCGATGGGGGCGGACCCGCTGACGTTCTCCGGGCTCGCGGGCCTGGGCGACCTGGTGGCGACCTGCTCGTCGCCGTTGTCGCGCAACCACACCTTCGGGACGAACCTCGGCAAGGGCATGACCCTTCAGGAGACCATCGCGGTCACCAAGCAGACCGCGGAGGGCGTCAAGTCCTGTGAGTCCGTGCTGGACTTGGCCCGTCGGCATGATGTCGACATGCCCATCACGGAGACGGTGTTCGAGATCGTGCACGAGGGGAAGTCGCCGGTGGTCGCCGTCAAGGAGCTGATGTCGCGCAGTGCTAAGCCGGAGCGTCGCTGAGGGCTCCGCCTCAGGGGTGCCGCATGCGGTCGTTGGGCGGCTGCGGCTCCGTTGTGGCTTGTCGCGCTCACGCGGCGGTAGCCGCATATAGATACAGCCCCACGCCCCTTCGGGGGCGCCGGCTGGGGGCGCTGATCGAACCGCCGCTCGTCAACGGACGCTGACTCAAACCACTACCACCGGGTACTCTCATCGCGATATGAGCACCGAGAACCTCTCCCAGAACCCTGAGCAGCCGCCTCGCAAGCCGCGTGTGGCCGTCGTGTTCGGCGGTCGCAGCTCCGAACACGGGATCTCCGTGGTCACCGCCGGCGCCGTCCTCGCGGCCATCGACCGGGACAAGTACGACGTCCTGCCGATCGGCATCACCCGCGAAGGCCGCTGGGCTCTGACCGCCGACGCCCCGGAGCGGATGGCGATCACCGACCGCCGTACCCCGGACGTCGACGAACTCGCCGAGTCGAGCGAGGGCGGCGTGGTGCTCCCGCTCGACCCCGGGAACCGTGAAGTCGTCGTCAGCGAACCGGGATCCGTGCCCAAGGCCCTCGGCGAGGTCGACGTCGTCTTCCCCGTCCTGCACGGCCCCTACGGCGAGGACGGCACCCTGCAGGGACTCCTGGAGCTGTCCGGTGTGCCGTACGTGGGCGCGGGTGTGCTCGCCTCGGCCGTGGGCCAGGACAAGGAGTACATGAAGCGGGTGTTCACCTCGTTCGGCCTCAAGGTCGGCCCCTACGTGGTGATCCGGCCGCGCGAGTGGCAGCGGGACCAGTCCGCCGCGCGCAAGAAGATCATCGACTTCGCGGGTGAGCACGGCTGGCCGCTGTTCGTGAAGCCCGCGCGCGCGGGGTCGTCGATCGGCATCACCAAGGTCGACGATCTGGCCGGGCTCGACGAGGCGATCGAGGAGGCGCAGCGGCACGACCCGAAGATCCTCGTGGAGGCCGCGCTGCGCGGCCGCGAGATCGAGTGCGGGGTCCTGGAGTTCGAGGACGGGCCGCGCGCGAGCGTGCCGGCCGAGATTCCGCCGCCCCAGGAGCACGCGTACTACGACTTCGAGGCGAAGTACATCGACTCGACCCCCGGTATCGTGCCCGCCCCGCTGACGCCGGAGGAGACCGCAGAGGTCCAGCGGCTCGCGGTGGACGCCTTCGACGCGGCCTCCTGCGAGGGGCTCGTGCGGGCCGACTTCTTCCTTACCGAAGACGGCGAGTTCGTCATCAACGAGATCAACACGATGCCCGGCTTCACGCCGATCTCGATGTACCCGCAGATGTGGCAGGCCAGCGGCGTCCCCTACGGGGAGTTGGTCGACCTGCTGGTGCAGGCGGCGCTGCGCCGGTCGACCGGACTGCGCTGAGTCGGTCGGACTCTGCTGAACTAGTCGGCGATCCCTGCGGGGATCGCCTTCTTGACGGACTTCGCGAGGTCGACCAGGGGCGCCATGCCGTCGCCGGTGCGGTCCTTCGGGATGGTCACCTCGACATAGGCCTTCCGCAACGTCGTGGTGAAGCGGAAGGAGCCGTCGTCCTCCTTCTGGAGGAGCCAGCCCACGCCGTTCACCTCGACGCCGTCGGCCTCCGGGTCGTTCATCTTGGCGGGTCTGACGACACCGCAGCGCAGTATGATCGCCGGGTTCCCCCAGCCCGCGGTCAGTGCGGACGCGGGCTCGGGATCCCGGCGGCCCTGGTCGTCGACCTTCGACGGCAGCATCTTGTCCAGGTTCCGGCACAGCCCGGTGACCTTCGCGCCCGGCGAGGGAACCGCCGCCGACGCGCTGTCGTCTGCTGAGGAGCAGCCCGCGACGGTGATCAGCGCGGCGAGCACGGACAGCCCGATGACAGAACGGTGCCGGTGACGGAGAGAGTTCACCGGCCAAGGGTAGACGGGGGCTACAGATGCACCACCGGGCAGGTCAGGGTGCGGGTGATGCCGTCCACTTGCTGGACTTTGGCGACCACCATGCGGCCGAGGTCGTCGACCGTGTCGGCCTGGGCCCGCACGATCACGTCGTACGGTCCTGTCACGTCCTCGGCCTGGATCACTCCAGGGATCTTGCTGATCGTTTCGGCGACGGTCGACGCCTTGCCGACCTCCGTCTGGATCAGGATGTACGCCTGTACCACGGAACCTCCAGGGCGGCCACGAGGATCATGTGGGGAAAAGGAACGCCACGGTATCGCGTCGCCGCTCGCCGCGGGGAGACCCGCGGAGGCCCGACACGACCTGGTCCCCGTACCGGGGCGCGGGCACGACTGAAGTCGACGGTCACCTCGACCGTACCGAGCACACCGACGGCTCGCGACCGGGCGCTGCCGTCACGAGAAGAGGACGAACGATGAAGGGCACCGTCGGTGAGTTGGGGGAGTTCGGGCTCATCAGGGAGCTCACTTCCCGGCTCACCACCACCCCCGCGGTCCGGGTCGGCCCCGGCGACGACGCCGCGGTCGTGGCCGCG
Source organism: Streptomyces sp. NBC_00986 (assembly GCF_045162565.1). Taxonomy (NCBI): domain Bacteria; kingdom Bacillati; phylum Actinomycetota; class Actinomycetes; order Kitasatosporales; family Streptomycetaceae; genus Streptomyces; species Streptomyces sp. NBC_00986. The sequence continues at coordinate 3,942,732 of NZ_CP108733.1, read as the reverse complement.
CCCGACCGCAGGGTCGTGGCGAGCACCGACATCCTGCTGGAGGGCCGCCACTTCCGCCGCGACTGGTCCACCGCCTACGACGTCGGACGCAAGGCCGCCGCGCAGAACCTCGCGGACATCGCCGCCATGGGCGCCGTTCCGACCGCGCTGCTCCTCGGCCTGGTCGTACCGGCCGAACTCCCGGTCACCTGGCCCATGGAGCTGATGGACGGCCTGCGCGACGAGTGCCAGGTCGCGGGCGCCTCGGTGGTCGGTGGCGATGTCGTACGGGGCGACACGATCATGGTGTCGATCACCGCGCTCGGCGATCTGCGGGGCCGCGAGCCGGTCACCCGGGGCGGCGCGCAGCCCGGTGACGTGGTCGCCGTGACGGGGTGGCTGGGCTGGTCCGCGGCAGGGTTCGCGGTGCTGTCGCGGGGCTTCCGCTCGCCGCGCGCGTTCGTGGAGGCGCACCGGCGCCCCGAGCCGCCGTACCACGCGGGTCCGGCGGCGGCCGCGCTCGGGGCGACCTCGATGTGCGACGTCAGCGACGGGCTGATCGCCGACCTCGGGCACATCGCGGAGGCCAGCAAGGTCCGGATCGACATCCGGTCGGGCGCGATCGACGTCCCGACGCAGATGAACGACATCGGTCAGGCCGTCGGCGTCGACCCCATCCAGTGGGTGCTCACCGGGGGAGAGGACCACGCGATCGTGGCGACCTTCGCGCCGGACGTGAAGCTGCCGGCCCGCTGGAAGGTGATCGGTGAGGTCTTGAACCCGTCCGCGCTGCCCCAGGTGACGGTCGACGGGGCGCCCTGGACCAGCAAGGGCGGCTGGGACCACTTCGGGGACATCGAGTCGTGAAGCCTCGTGTCCTGACGGTCGCGGGCTCCGACTCCGGTGGAGGGGCGGGAATCCAGGCCGACTTGAAGACGATGCTCGCGCTCGGCGTGCACGGCATGAGCGTCGTCACGGCGGTCACCGCGCAGAACTCCCTCGGTGTGCAAGGCGCTTGGGAGCTTCCGGCGGAGGCGGTGCGCGCCCAGTACCGCAGTGTGGTCGACGACATCGGCGTCCAGGCCGTGAAGACCGGGATGCTCGCCTCGGCCGAACTCGTCGAGACGGTCGCGGGGTTGATCGGTGGCACGGACGTTCCTACGGTCGTCGACCCGGTCGGCATCTCGAAGCACGGGGACTCGCTGCTGGCGGACTCCGCGCTGGACGCCGTACGGACGAAGCTGCTGCCGGTCGCGACCGTGGCCACGCCGAATCTGGACGAAGTGGCGCAACTCACCGGTGTACGGGTCGAGTCGGAGGGGCAGTTGCGGGAGGCCGCGGCGGCCGTGCTGTCGTACGGGCCGCGTTGGGTGTTGATCAAGGGTGGTCATCTGCCGGGTGACGCCGTGGATCTGCTCACCGACGGCGCCGAGGAGCACTGGCTGCGCGCGTCCCGGCACGACAACCGGCACACCCACGGGACCGGCTGCACGCTCGCTTCGGCGATCGCGTCACAGCTCGCCAAGGGGGAGTCGGTCCCAGAGGCGGTGACGGCGGCGAAGGCGTATGTCACGGGGGCGATCGCGGCGGGGTTCGCGCTCGGTGGAGGCATCGGACCCGTGGATCATGGGTGGGCGTTGCGGCGCGAGGCTTTCTGAGAGGGCACGGCAAAAAGCCGGCCCACACGAGGTGGACCGGCTCGATGCAGCGAACCAGCAGTGGCCGCGCGCTCAGCAGTGCGTCAGCGCGAGACCTTGCCGGCCTTGATGCACGAGGTGCAAGCGTTCACGCGCTTCGGCGTCCCACTGACCACCGTACGGACGCGCTGGATGTTCGGGTTCCAGCGACGCGGTGTACGGCGGTGCGAGTGCGAGATGTTGTTGCCGAAGCCCGGCCCCTTGCCGCAGACGTCGCAGTTGGCAGCCACGGGTCACTCCAAAGACTTCAGATGCACAGATGCACTTACGGATGATCCCGGCATGCCGGGATCGAGATCGTAGGATCTGGAAGTGGCACTGCCAGGGGGGATGGCCCGATCGGGATCGGGCAACCGGAGCAGCATACAACGACCGCGCCAGTACAACGAAACTACCATGCCTGGTCGGGGGCCCGCTCCGGCCCTCCTCGGGCCCGGGCCGCTCCGGGGTCTACGCTGCGTGCCAGTCCAGCAGCTCAAGGAGGCGCAGGTGCCGCAGGTGCCGCAGACATTCTTCGATGCTCTCGCGGTGCGCACCTGGTGCGGTCTCGCGCTGCGGTCGCTGGGGCGTGCGCGCGAGGAGATCGACGCGATCAACGTGTACCCGGTGGCCGACGGGGACACCGGCACCAACCTGTACCTGACCATGGAGTCCGCCGTCGCCGCGGTCGAGGCGGTGTTCGACGGACACGGCACCCTGACCGAGCGGAAACCGCCGCTGGCCGACGCCGCCCGCGCGATGGCCCACGGGGCGCTCATAGGGGCCCGCGGCAACTCCGGGACGATCCTCGCGCAGCTCCTCCGGGGCATGGCCCAGGTCCTCGCCGCCGACGGTGAGACGGCTCACACGGACGGAGAGGGGCTACGGCTCGCTCTGCGCCGTGCGGCCGACTCCGCCCGGCATGCGGTCGCCCACCCGGTCGAGGGCACGGTCCTCTCGGTCGCCTCGGCGGCGGCGGACGCGGCGGGCGACACCGACGGCGACTGCGGGACCGTGGCACGGGCCGCCTACGAGGGAGCGTGCGCGGCACTGGCCGCGACCCCGGGGCAGCTGGCCGTCCTGGAGCGCGCGGGAGTCGTCGACGCGGGCGGGCGGGGGCTGGTGGCGGTGCTGGCCGCGCTGGTGGAGACGTTCACGGGGGAGGTGCCGGTCTTCACGGTTTTGGAGGCGCACGCACGCGTGGAGGTCGTTTTGGCGTCCGGCGCTCCTGATGTCGCCGACGTCACCCTGTGCGAGGACGGTCCGGAAGCTGTTCAGGAGGGTGGCCCCGCCTTCGAGGTGATCTACCTCCTTGAAGCCGACGACTCCGCCGTGACGCGGCTGCGGCAGCGGCTGGATGCCCTCGGTGACTCGCTCGTCGTGGTCGGCGGCGACGGTCTGTGGAACGTGCACGTGCACGTGGACGACGCGGGCGCCGCCGTCGAAGCGGGCGTCGAGGCGGGGCGGCCGTACCGGATCCGGATCACGCACTTCGGGCTCGGTGACGTCCACACCACCGGTGCCGAACGGCCGCCCAGGGAGCGCGCCCAGCGGGCCGTCGTCGCCGTGGTGCCGGGGGAGGGGCTCGCGGGCCTCTACGGCGAGGCCGGCGCGACCACCGTGCTCGCGCGCCCCGGGGAGCCGCCCGCCAGCGGGGAGCTGGTCGCGGCCGTACGGCGGGCACACGCGCGTGAGGTCGTGCTGCTGCCCAATGACGCGGAGCTGCGGCACACCGCCGCCGCTGCCGCCGAGCAGGCCCGGGCCGAGGGCATCCGGGTCGCGCTGATCCCGACGCGCTCCGCGGTCCAGGGCATCGCGGCGCTCGCCGTGCACGAGCCGGAACGGCGCTTCGACGAGGACGTCGTCTCGATGACCTCGGCGGCGGGCGCGACCCGCTACGCCGAGGTCGCCGTCGCCGAACGCCAGTCCTGGACCATGGCCGGCATCTGCCAGGCCGGGGACGTCCTGGGGCTCGTCGACGGCGATGTGGCGGTGATCGGCGCCGATGTCACGGCCACCGCCCGGGCCGTCCTGGACCGGATGCTCGCGGCCGGCGGCGAACTGGTCACTCTCGTCCTCGGCGACGAAGCGCCCGTGAGCGTCGCCGACATCCTGGAGATCCACGTCCGGGAGTCGTACCTCGCCGTCGACACGGTGGTGTACCGGGGCGGCCGGCAGGGCGCCCTGCTGCTCATCGGCGTGGAGTAGGGCCCCAGCCCCACCCCAACTCCCCCTACTTCTCCGTCTGTTCCTCCATCAGCTGGAGCAGTTGCTCCGCCTCGGCGCGACGGGCCTGTACCGTCTCGTCGCCGTCGTCGGCACCCTCGTAGGCCTTCAGCACGCCACGCGCGCGTGCCGCCGCGTCGGCGGGGCGGCTGAGGTCGGCCTCCAGCCAGCCCGCGGCGAGTTCGGCGCCGGTGCGGGTGTGCACCGCGCCCTCCCCGAGGGCGGCGAACACGGTGACCGACTCCGCGGTCTGCGTCAGGGCGTCCTCGAACGCGGCCTGGATCGCGGTGTCCTCGGCCTCCTCGGCGACGGAACGGGCCAGCAGCTCGCCGAACTGCCGGTGCGTGTGGCCGAGTTCACCGGTGAGCCGCTGCCGCGCCTCCTGGTCGTCGGTCACGAGCAGCGCGGCCTCGCACTCCTCGATCGCGCCCGCCATCAACTCCCGCGCGCGGTCCAGGCCCCGATCCGCGCGCAACGCCAGCCACGCGCGGGCGCGCAGCGAGCGGACCAGCCCGTGCACGTTGCCCAGGGAGCGCCACAGGTCGCCCGCGCGCTCGTACGCCTGGTCCGCCTCGGCGGGCAGTTCCGCGTGGCCCAGCGACTCGGCGGCGAGGTGGGCGAGGGTCGCGTGGTCGTTCTGCTCGGGCCAGGTCCGGGCGATCTCGGCCGCCTGCAACCGCCGTTCGGCAGCGGCCCTGTGCTCGCCCAGCTCGCTGAGACAGTCGCCGAGCCACCACTGCGTCTGGACGATCGCGCCGTCGCCGTGCGTCTCGACAGTCAGGTCGGGCAGCGCCGACTCCAGCACCTCGGCGGCCTCGGCCCAGCGGCCCTGGCGCAGCAGGAAGCCGCCGAGCTGGTGCCGCGCCCAGGCGCCCAGCGTCGGGCCCTCGCCGGCCTCGTCGGACCAGTGGGCGGCCTCCAGGGCGTGCTCAGCGGCCTCCTCGGACCGCCCCCGACCCCCGAGCACCTCGGCGAGCTGGAGATGCAGCTGAGCCCGTCCAGGGGCCTCCAGATACGGCCCGCCGTGCTCCAGGGCCGCCCGCAGCGCCCGCTCGGCCTCCGTGACGTCGCCGAGCTGATGGGCGAGCCCGGCCAGCCGGGCCTCGTACTCCACCGCGAACCACGGCAGCCCCGCGGCCACGAACGCCGTCGACGTCTTCGAGAACAGCCGGACGGCCGTCTCCAAGTCCCCGGCCCGCACCGCGAGTTCGGCCAGCATCGCCTGCCCCTCGGCCCCCCGCGCGGCCAGCCGTACATCGGCCGCGTCACCCGGAAGGGGCTGCCCCTCGACGAGGGCCAGCACTTCCCGTACGGCGGCCTCGGCGGCGGCCAGGTCCCCGCTGTCGGGGGTGTGGTCGGGGGAGTCCCCGTGGACCCTGCGCATCAGGATGCGTGCCCGGCTCATCAGCACGGCCGCCGTCTGCCGTACGCCCGTGCCGTCCTCGGAGTACAGGGCGAGCACCCCGTCGTACGGCTCGGCGATCGCCGCGAGTGCTTCGTCCATCTCGCCGGTGAGAGCGCGTACGTACGCTCCACGCGCGCGTGCCGCCCACGCCTCCCCGGGGTCGCCCGCCTCGGCGAACAGCTCGGCCGCGCGGTCGAAGAGGGCGATGCCCTCGGGGCCCTGGTCCATCGCCCGGTGGTCGGCGATCTCGGCTCGGTCGCGGGCGGACAGCTCGGCGCCCTCGGCGGCCTGCGAGACGGCCAACCAGGCCTCAACGGCGTGCGGTTGGAGGGTGTCCGACAGTCGTCGCGCCTCCGTGAGGAGCGCGGTGAGGTCCTTCTCCTGGATGACCTCGGGTGCCGCGGTCGGTACCGGTGCCGCGACCGGCCGGGCCGCCGAACGCACTCCCAGGGGGAGCCGTTCCACCAGGGGCCGCTGGTCCATGCGCGCGCGTGCCCGGTCGCCGACGTGGGTCGTGCCGTTGCGTCCATCGAAGCGCGCGGCCAGGGAGAGGGTCTCCACGCGTGCGTGGGCTGCGAGTTCGCGTGCCGTCCAGATACGACCGGTCGGCCCGGGCACCTGCTGGTCGCCGAGGCCCAGCTCGGTCAGGCGGTCCATCAGCAGGGTCACCACGGACAGGAAGTCCAGCCCGCTGCGCGGGTTCCCGGAGTCCGTGAAGTACGCCGGACGCTCCGCGAGCAGCTCAAGTCCCCGTGCCTCGTTGCCGCTCAGCGCGCAGAACTCCACATGGTCCGCGTAGGCGCCCCGCATGCTCTCCATGGGCCGTACGAGACGGAAACCGCGCAGGTGATGGGCGCGCGCCTCGTCGGCCCGTCCCAGGCGCAGCAGCGGGGCCAGGGAGGACGCGAGGACGGTGTGCGGCTCGTGGGCGCAGGTGAACTCGCCCTCCAGGACCGGCTCCCACAGGTCGAGCGCCTCGGCGTACCGCTCCTGGTGCACCTGCCACTCACCCTGGGTGTGCAGTTCGCACGCGTGGCAGTCGGCCATGGTGTCCCGGTCGGCAGCCAGCCACGCGGCGTACGCCCGCTCGGCCCGCGCCAGGTCGCCGATGTGCGAGGCGACGCTGAACTCGGCGCTGCGCACCGCCCGTTCGGAGTGTCCGGCCAGCCGGTAGCGGTGCTCCATCTCGCCGAGCCACTTCTCGATCGAGGCGAGCGGGATGTGCGGCTGGCCGAGCATCCCGGACGACATCCACTTGAAGACCCAGTGCAGCGAGTGGACCTCGTACTCGTCGAAGTCCTCGGGCCGCTCGTCCCACATGCGCAGCAGGCGCGCGAAGGGGACGAACATCTTGTCCTTCTCGGAGCTGTAGTTGTAGACCTTCAGCTGGTGTCCGAGCGCCTCGATCACCGCGAGGGGGATGTCCAACTTCTCGGCCTCGACCAGCAGTTGCTCCGCGCGCGCGTTGCGGGCCGGTCCCTCCGGCTCCTCGGAGTTCTCCGCCATCGCCCGGCGCAGCGCGTTGAAGTCCGTGATCCCTGTCATCAGTGGTCGCCCTCCCCGTGTGTGGCCCACTCCAGGAGGCCGATGAACGCCCGGTTCAGCAGTGCCGAATCGGCGGGGCGCAGTGGTCGCTGCGCCATCAGGAGTGCCTGCCCGTAGAGCGACTCCGTGGCCGTCCCGATCAGGTCCCGGTCCCCCAGCGAACTGATCCGCCGGATCAGCGGGTTGAGGTGGTTGAGCACGAGACGCGCGCGTGGAGCGCTGCCCCGCAGCGAGCCCAGGATGCCCGCCCACAGGTCGTCGGCCTGCTCCTCGGCCTCCGCGCGGGCCTGCTCGTGCCGGGCGGAGCGGTCGTCCAGGTGCAGCGCGGGCACCGACAGCGGATGGAACGCCCGTAGGACCACATCGCACCCCAGGGGGTCCAGCTTGGCCCGCGCGGCGGCCAGGAAGTCCGCCAGGGCCAGCTCCTCGGCCGGGTCCACCGAGTCCAGGTGCGCGGTCACGGTGTCCGAGTCCAGCTCGGCGACCACCGTCCCCGGGCGCACCGACGGCAGCGCCTCGACCAGCTCGCCGTCGTAGGTGTAACCGCCGTTGATCACCCCGATGCCCTGCGCGGACGCGATCGGCGCGACCTGCCGGTACTCCTCGACGGTCCGCGTGAAGTGCACCACCGGGTGGCGCTGCGCGAACTCCTCCAGGGACACCCGTCCGTCGGTCGTCTCGAACGGGAGCCACGGCAGCATCGTGCGCAGCATCTCCTTGTCGTGCCGCGCCAGGGACTTCACCCCCAGGTGGTGCACCGACAGGAACGCGGCAAGACGCTCCGGATCACCCGCCGCGAGCCCGGTCAGCCAGCCCCGGATCCGCTCCCCGAGCGCCTCCCGTACGGCGGCCAGCGTCTCGTCCTCGTACAGCGACTCGCGCGAGGCCGTGGGCCGCAGGCTGTCCGTGTCCAGCACACAGCGCACGAAGAACGCCCAGTCGGGCAGCAGCTGTTCGGCCCGCTCGGTCAGCAGCATGCCCTTGAGATGCACCCGGTGACTCGCCCGCTGCGCCGGACTCACCGCACCGGGAAGGACGTAGGCGACCCCTCGGATCCCCGCGAGCGGCACGGAGAGGTCGATCGAGTCCAACGGCGTGAACCCGAACAGCTCGTGACAGTGCCGGGCCAGCGCCACCCTGCGGGTGCTGGGACTGGGGTACGACCGGTCCCAGGGCGCGGGCAGGTCGGTGACCGCCTCGCCGTCCACGCGCACGTCGTACGGCAGCAGCGCCCCGAAGTCCCGCGCCAGCGCGAGGACCCGCTCCTTGGTGAGCCACTCGCCGGCCCCGGCGCGCGCCACCAGGTGCACGGTGGTGCCCGGTTCGGGGCGTTCGCTGTCGGGCAGGGTCCGCACGGTGTACGAGCCGTCGTCGGTCGCCGTCCACTCCACGGGCGGCGCGTCCGGCGTACGGGCACTGCGGCTGACGACCCGGATCCGCTCGGCGACCACGAAACAGGCCAGCAGCCCGATGCCGAACTGCCCGAGGAAGTCGGAACGGGCCTCCTGGAGCCCGTCGGCGCGCTTGGAGCTACGGCCGATGGTCGCAAGGAGGTTGTGCACGTCCGCCTCGGTGAGCCCGACGCCGGAGTCCTCGACGCGCAGGGTGCCCCCGTCGGCGAACAGCCGCACCAGGGCAGGGGAGTCGGGCTGCTCGGCCCGGCGGGCGGTGATCGCGTCCACGGCGTTCTGCAGCAGCTCGCGCAGATAGACCTTGGGGCTGGAGTAGAGGTGATGGGAGAGCAGGTCCACCAGACCGCGCAGGTCGACCTGGAACGTGTGAGGTGACTGGGATGCCTGGGATGACTGTGAGGTCTGGGAGTCCATCGTCGCAGCGCCGAGGTGGGGGAAGTGCGATCGGCGCGAGGGTCGGGCGGTCCCTGTGAGGCGGTGACCGCGGGGGATGGCCGGAGCGCGCCATCCTAGGCCTCGAACGACCCACCTGACCAGGAGTTTCGCAAGACGTATACGGCATTGTCAGTGGCGTGGTGTGCAATGGATCTCGTGCCCGCACTGGAAGAACCACTAGAACAGCCATTGAAAACAGTGCTCGGCCCCGCCACCGCGAAGGTGATGGCCGAGCATCTCGGCCTGCACACAGTAGGCGACCTCCTGCACCACTACCCGCGCAGATACGAGGAGCGGGGCCAGCTCACGCACCTCGCCGAGCTGCCGATGGACGAGCACGTCACCGTGGTCGCCCAGGTCGCCGACGCCCGTCTGCACTCCTTCGCGTCCAGCAAGGCCCCCCGGGGCAAGGGCCAGCGCCTCGAAGTCACGATCACGGACGGCAGCGGCCGACTCCAACTCGTCTTCTTCGGCTCGGGAGTTCACAAACCCCACAAGGAACTCCTGCCGGGCACACGCGCGATGTTCGCCGGCAAGGTCTCCGTCTTCAACCGCCGCCTTCAACTCGCCCATCCGGCGTACGAGTTGCTGAAGGGCGACGCCGAGGAAGCAGTGGAGACCTGGGCGGGCACCCTGATCCCCATCTACCCCGCCACCGCCAAACTGGAGTCCTGGAAGATCGGCAAGGCCCTCCAGACGGCACTCCCCAGCGCCCAGGAAGCCGTGGACCCCCTCCCGGACTCCCTGCGCGAGGGCCGAGGCCTGGTCTCCCTCCCGGAAGCCCTCCTCAAGATCCACCGCCCCCACACCAAGGCGGACATCGCCGCGGCCCGCGACCGCCTCAAGTGGGACGAGGCCTTCGTCCTCCAGGTAGCCCTGGCCCGCCGCCGCCACGCGGACGCCCAACTCCCGGCGGTGGCCCGCAAACCGTCCCCGGACGGCCTCCTCTCCGCCTTCGACGACCGGCTCCCGTTCACCCTCACGGACGGGCAGGTGAAGGTCTCCAAGGAGATCTTCGACGACCTGGCTACGGAGCATCCGATGCACCGGTTGCTGCAGGGGGAGGTCGGTTCGGGCAAGGCTCAGCCGCTCGACTCGCAGGTGCTCACACCCGCCGGGTTCCGTCGTATGGGGGATCTGACGGTGGGGGACGAGGTCGTCGTACCGGACGGTGAGATCGCGCTGATCGACGGGGTCTTCCCCCAGGGGGAGCGTGAGGTCTGGCGCTTGGTTCTCTCCGACGGAAGCCACGTGGAGTGTGACGACGAGCATCTTTGGATCGTCGGCACGAGCTGCGCATGGCACCGAGGGCAGGCCCCCAAGGTCATGACGACTCGGGAGATCCGTCTCGACACGTTCAAGGCCAACGGATCCTCGAAGTGGTATCTCCCGGCAGCCGCTCCAGTCGATCTCGGAGGCGACTGCGGACTGCCTCTCGATCCCTACCTGTTCGGGGTCCTTCTGGGCGACGGCTCATTCCGGCACAACCTGCGGTTGTCCACGATGGACGACGAGATCCGTGACGCCGTGGCGGCGGCCGTGGCCCCTGAGTGCCACGTGGTCCCGGTGAAGGGTTCCCGTTGCGACTTCACCATTCAGCTCGCCCAACGTGCTGGAGGCGCCCGCAACCCCGTGATCCAGACCCTGCGTGGGTTGAATCTCTGGGGTGTCACATCGCACGGCAAGTTCGTTCCCGACGAGTTCAAGAACACATCGATCAAGAACCGCCTTGCTCTGCTGCAAGGGTTGATGGATACGGATGGCACCGTCGACGCGGACGGCTTCAGCCCCTCGTTCTGTTCTGCCTCGCTCACGCTGGCGAACGACGTTGCCTGGCTGGTGCGTTCACTCGGCGGTCGAGCGCGCGTCCTGCCGAAGAAGGCGTCCTTCAACGTCTCTGTGGCCCTGCCCGACGAATACGCTCCGTTCAGGCTCGCCCGCAAGGCCGAACGCGTAGGGCCCAGGCCGAAATACAACACATTCCGCCGTGGAATCCGAGCAGTTGAGTACGTCGGACGTAAGCCCGTCCAGTGCATCAGCGTCGCGCACCCCAGCCACGCCTACGTCACCGACAACTTCACGGTGACCCACAACACGATGGTGGCCCTCCGAGCCATGCTCGCCGTGGTCGACGCAGGCGGCCAGGCAGCCATGCTCGCCCCCACCGAAGTGCTCGCGCAGCAGCACCACCGCTCCATCACCGAGATGATGGGGGAGCTGGCCGAGGGCGGGATGCTGGGCGGGGCCGAGCGGGCGACGAAGGTCACGCTGCTCACGGGTTCGATGGGGACGGCCGGGCGTCGGCAGGCCCTCCTCGACCTCGTCACCGGCGAGGCCGGGATCGTGATCGGGACGCACGCGTTGATCGAGGACAAGGTCCAGTTCCACGACCTGGGCCTGGTCGTGGTCGACGAACAGCACCGCTTCGGCGTCGAGCAGCGCGATGCCCTGCGCGGCAAGGGCAAACAGCCTCCGCACCTGCTCGTCATGACCGCCACCCCCATCCCGCGCACGGTCGCCATGACGGTCTTCGGCGACCTGGAGACCTCGGTCCTCGACCAACTCCCGGCAGGCCGTTCACCGATCGCCAGCCACGTGGTCCCCGCCGCCGACAAACCCCACTTCCTGGCCCGTGCCTGGGAGCGCGTCCGCGAGGAGGTCTCCAACGGCCATCAGGCGTACGTCGTCTGCCCGCGCATCGGAGACGAGGACGACGACCCCAAGAAGGCCGGCAAGACCAAGAAGACGTCCCCCGAGGACGAGGCGGAGAAGCGCCCGCCGCTCGCGGTCCTCGACATCGCGGCCCAGCTCGCCAAGGGCCCGCTCCAGGGGCTGAGGATCGAGGTGCTGCACGGCCGTATGCACCCCGACGACAAGGACGCCGTGATGCGCCGTTTCGCCGCCGGGGACACGGACGTCCTGGTCGCGACGACCGTCATCGAGGTCGGCGTCAACGTGCCCAACGCCACGGCCATGGTGATCATGGACGCCGACCGTTTCGGCGTCTCCCAGCTCCACCAGCTCCGCGGCCGAGTGGGCCGAGGCTCGGCCGCCGGCCTCTGCCTCCTGGTCTCCGAAATGCCCGAGGCCAGCCCCGCCCGCCAGCGCCTCAACGCCGTCGCCTCCACCCTCGACGGCTTCGAACTCTCCCGCATCGACCTCGAACAGCGGCGCGAGGGCGATGTGCTGGGGCAGGCCCAGTCCGGTGCCCGTACGTCCCTGCGCGTGCTGTCGGTCATCGAGGACGAGGAGGTCATCGCGGAGGCGCGGGAGGAGGCGACGGCGGTGGTGGCAGCAGATCCCGAGCTGGAGCACCTCCCCGGCCTGCGCACAGCACTGGACGCCCTACTGGACGAGGAGAGAGAGCAGTACTTGGAAAAGGGCTAGCGGCGACCCACCCCAGGGGCGCGGGGAACTGCGCGACCAGCCACACTGATACCTGAAGACGCCCACAAGCAAGGACCCAAGATGACCCGCGTGATCGCCGGCGAAGCCGGCGGACGTCGACTAGCCGTCCCGCCCGGCACCGGAACCCGCCCCACCTCCGACCGCGCACGCGAGGGCCTCTTCTCCACCTGGCAGTCCCTCCTCGGCGCCCCCCTGAACGGCGAGCGCGTCCTCGACCTCTACGCGGGCTCGGGAGCCATCGGCCTGGAAGCCCTCTCCCGCGGCGCCAGCCACACCCTCCTCGTCGAGGCCGACCCGAAGGCCGCCCGCGTCATCAGGGAGAACGTCAAGAACATCGGCCTCCCCGGTGCCGAGGTCAGGGCGGGCAAAGCCGAGCAGATCGTCCAGACGCCGGCGCCGGCGGACCCGTACGACATCGTCTTCCTCGACCCGCCGTACGTTGTCGCAGATCACGATCTTCGGGAGATTCTCCTCACACTCCGGTCCGGGGGCTGGCTCGCGCCGGACGCTCTCGTCACCGTGGAGCGCAGCACCAGAGGCGGCGAATTCGGGTGGCCGGACGGCTTCGACGCGATCCGGGCCCGTCGCTACGGCGAGGGGACCTTTTGGTACGGTCGCGCCGCCTCTACGTGCGAAGACGCACGATGACCGGACCGGAGAGCGAGGGAACTCAGTTGCGCCGCGCCGTTTGTCCGGGGTCGTTCGACCCCATCACCAATGGACACCTCGACATCATCGCCCGTGCCTCCCGGCTGTACGACGTCGTGCACGTCGTGGTGATGATCAACCAGTCGAAGAAGGGCATGTTCACCGTCGACGAGCGGATCGGGCTGATCGGCGAGGTCACCGCCGAGTTCGGCAACGTCCAGGTCGAGGCGTACCACGGCCTGCTCGTCGACTTCTGCAAGCAGCGCGACATCCCGGCCATCGTCAAGGGCCTGCGCGCGGTCAGCGACTTCGACTACGAACTGCAGATGGCCCAGATGAACAACGGTCTTTCGGGCGTCGAAACCCTGTTCATCCCCACCAGTCCCACCTACAGCTTCCTGTCGTCCTCGCTGGTCAAGGAGGTCGCGCAGTGGGGTGGCGACATCTCCCACCTGGTGCCGCCGATCGTCCTGGAAGCGCTCCACGAGCGGCTCGGCCAGGGCTGAGGCACTGACAGTGCGTCACCCGGTGTCGGGCGGGGCGGGAGTGGTCGTACAGTCGACCCGTCCGTCTCCAACACGTCGGTAGAGAGTGGCGAGCACACGGTGGACGTGCAGAAGAAGCTCGACGAGATCGTCGCCTCGGTCTCCAGCGCCCGGTCCATGCCCATGTCGGCCTCGTGCGTGGTCAACCGCGCCGAGCTGCTCACGCTGCTCGAAGAGGTGCGCGCGGCCCTGCCGGACTCGCTGGCGGAGGCGCAGGAGCTGATCGGCGGCCGGCACGAGATGGTCGAGCAGGCCCGCCAGGAGGCCGAGCGGATCATCCGGACCGCGCACGCCGAACGCGGCTCGCTGATCTCCGACACCGAGGTCGCCCGCCGCTCGCAGAACGAGGCGGACCGCATCCTCGCCGAGGCCCGCCAGGAGGCCGAGGAGGTCCGCGCGGAGGCCGACGACTACGTCGACTCCAAGCTCGCCAACTTCGAGGTCGTCCTCACCAAGACCCTCGGCTCGGTCGGCCGCGGCCGCGAGAAGCTGCTCGGCACGGGCCCCGGCATCGACGACCAGGGCTACGAGGACGAGGACGCCCCCGAGCGCAGCCACGACCCGGAGACCCTGCGCCGCGACGCCGACGCGTATGTGGACGTCAAGCTCGGCGCCTTCGAGGCGGTGCTCGCCAAGACCCTGGAGGCCGTAGGGAAGGGCCGGCAGAAGCTGCACGGACGGATCGCCAGCGACGATCTCGGCGCCCTCTCCCTCGACGACGACGGCAACCAGGTCCAGCACACCAGCGACGCCGACTACCTCGCCGACCTCGCGACCGTCACGGACACCCCGGTCTCGGCCACCCCGCTCCAGCCCGAGCAGCAGGACTACGCCCCGCAGGCGGCCTACGACTACCAGCAGACCGCCCAGCAGCAGGACCCGTACGGCTACCAGCAGCAGGGCTACGTCCAGCAGCAGGACCCCTACGGGTACCAGCAGGCCGACCCGTACGCCTACCAGGGCTACGACACCGGCCAGCAGCCCGTGTACGACCCGAACCAGATGCAGCAGGCCCAGCTCGACCAGCAGCAGAACCAGCAGGCCCAGGCTGAGCAGGGTTACGCGCTGGACGAGACCAGCCTCTTCGACACCGGCATGATCAGCGCGGAGCAGCTGCGGGCCTACGAGCAGGGGCGCGGCCTGTAGTGATCCGGGCCGGTGGCCGAGAGCGCACACCGGATTGGGCCGAGAGCGAAAGGTCCAGTATCCTGGCTCTTCGGTCGCGTGTACGTCCGCGATCACCGCTGCCCGGAAGCACCGAAGGGCAGCGCCCCATGAGCTCAGCAGACCGAAAGACAGGGATGGCTCTGAACGCCCGCCTCGACCACCGCAACCCACTCGTGTTCGACACTCACGAGCTGGGTCGGCGTCCTGGTGCGCAGCAGCGCCTGAACCGTTCGATCGACGCTCCCAAGGATCTCGGGATCCAGGGAGTCATCGGAGTGCCGGAAGGCGCACCGGTGGAGCTCGACCTCCGCCTTGAGTCGGTCATGGAAGGGGTGCTTGTCACAGGCACCGCCCGTGCAACGGCCAAGGGGGAGTGCGTAAGGTGTCTGGAGCCGCTTGAGCTGTCGCTCGAAGCGGACTTCCAGGAGATGTTCTCGTACCCTGACGCCGACGACCGTGGCCGCCCCAAAGCGGAACCGGTCGACGACGCCGAGGAAGACGAGGACATGCTCTTCATCGAGGACGGCTTGTTCGACCTCGAACCCGTGCTGCGTGATGCGGTGGTGCTCGCACTGCCGATGCAGCCGGTGTGCCAGGACGACTGTCTGGGCCTGTGCTCCGAGTGCGGGGTACGGCTCACGGACGACCCGGACCACCACCATGACGCCGTCGACATCCGTTGGGCGGCACTGCAGGGACTCGCCGGTTCACTCGAAGACGGCGAGAAGGACGAGATCAGTGGCGAAGCGCCCCGACCGGCGCGCGCCAACGAGAAGCAGGAGAAGTAGCCGTGGCTGTTCCGAAGCGGAAGATGTCGCGCAGCAACACGCGCCACCGCCGGTCGCAGTGGAAGGCTGCGGTCACCCCTCTGGTTGCGTGCGAGCGCTGCCACGAGCCCAAGCAGCAGCACATCGCGTGCCCGTCTTGCGGCACGTACAACAAGCGCCAGGTCCTCGAGGTCTGAGCGGCTGGTGAGAGGCACCATGTCTGACGTCAAGGCGGACTCAGCCGCCAAGAAACACGCGGACACAGCCTCGTCCCACACGCTGTTGGAAGGGCGGCTCGGGTATCACCTCGAGTCCGCCCTTCTGGTGCGTGCGCTGACCCACCGTTCGTACGCGTACGAGAACGGCGGTCTGCCGACGAACGAGCGGCTGGAGTTCCTCGGGGACTCCGTGCTCGGCCTCGTCGTCACGGACACGCTGTACACGACCCACCCCGACCTGCCCGAAGGCCAACTGGCCAAGCTGCGGGCCGCGGTGGTCAATTCTCGTGCGCTGGCGGAGGTCGGTCGCGGTCTGGAACTCGGCTCCTTCATCCGGCTCGGCCGTGGTGAAGAGGGCACGGGGGGCCGGGACAAGGCGTCCATCCTCGCCGACACCCTGGAAGCGGTGATCGGCGCGGTCTATCTCGACCAGGGCCTCGACGCGGCCTCCGAACTGGTGCACCGCCTGTTCGACCCGCTCATCGAGAAGTCCTCGAACCTCGGTGCCGGCCTGGACTGGAAGACCAGTCTCCAGGAGCTCACCGCGACCGAGGGGCTCGGTGTCCCCGAGTACCTGGTCTCGGAGACCGGTCCCGATCACGAGAAGACCTTCACTGCTGCCGCCCGCGTCGGAGGCGTCTCGTACGGCACCGGCACCGGCCGCAGCAAGAAGGAGGCGGAGCAGCAGGCCGCCGAGTCCGCCTGGCGGTCCATCCGGGCCGACGCGGACGAGCGAGCCGAGAAGGCGAAGGCGGCGGCCGAACAACAGGCCGTCGAGACCGCCTCCGAGGCCGCCGAGCAGCCTGCCGAGGGAAGCGCCGACACGTCGTCGGCGTCCGCCTGACCGAACAGCGCGACCCGAGCGCCCGTCCCCGAGTGGGGCGGGCGCTCGGCTCATTCACCCGTGACCAACAGGGGATGCCATGCCCGAGTTGCCCGAGGTCGAGGTCGTCCGGCGCGGTCTGGAGCGGTGGGTCGCCCAGCGCACCGTCGCCGACGCCGAGGTACTGCACCCGCGTGCGGTACGACGTCATGTCGCCGGCGCCGACGACTTCGCGCACCGGCTCAAGGGGCATCGGATCGGCACCCCGAGCCGGCGCGGCAAGTACCTGTGGCTGCCGCTGGAGGACACCCACCAGGCGGTGCTCGCGCACCTCGGGATGAGTGGTCAACTCCTGGTCCAGCCGCACGAGTTGCCCGACGAGAAGCACCTGCGCATCCGGGTCCGGTTCGCCGACGGCCTCGACACGGAACTCCGCTTCGTCGACCAACGCACCTTCGGCGGGCTGTCGTTGCACGACACCACCCCGGACGGGCTGCCGGACGTCATCGCGCACATCGCGCGTGACCCCCTGGACCCGTTGTTCGACGACGAGTTGTTCCACCAGTCCCTGCGGCGCAAGCGGACGACCATCAAACGGGCCCTGCTCGACCAGTCGTTGATCAGCGGAGTCGGCAACATCTATGCGGACGAGGCCCTTTGGCGGGCCCGCGTCCACTACGAACGCCCGACCGCGACCTTCACGCGCCCGCGCACCGCCGAACTCCTGGGCCACGCACGGGACGTGATGAACGCGGCCCTCGATGTGGGCGGCACCAGCTTCGACAGCCTGTACGTCAACGTGAACGGGGAGTCGGGCTACTTCGACCGCTCGCTCGACGCGTACGGCCGCGAGGGTCTGCCGTGCCGGCGCTGCGGTACGCCGATGAGCCGGCGGGCGTGGATGAACCGGTCGAGCTACTTCTGCCCCAAGTGCCAGCGGGCGCCCAGGGTTTAGCCGGCGCTGCGCGTCTCGTCGTAGCGCGTGCGGGCCGCGAGGACGTCGTCCATGCGGGACTCCACGAAGTCGACGAGTCCCTTGAGGCGTTCGGCGACGCCGTGTCCCAGCGGGGTCAACTCGTAGTCCACGCGCGGCGGGTTGGTCGGCTGGGCCTCGCGGTGGACCAGACCGTCGCGCTCCAGGGCGTGCAGGGTCTGCGAGAGCATCTTCTCGCTGACGCCGTCGACGCGGCGCCGCAGTTCGTTGAAGCGCAGCGAGCCCTCGTGCAGCGCGCACAGGGTGAGTCCGCCCCAGCGGCCCGTGATGTGCTCCAGGGTGCCTCGGGAGGGGCAGGCCTTCGCGAAGACGTTGTACGGGAAGTTCTGCTCCTCCGTACGCTCCTGGGTCGTGTCCATGCCGCCAGGGTACGCGAACGCAGCGCTAACCAAAAGGGAGCACTAACCAGTGGTTAGCGCTCCCCGTGGGCGTCCTACGCCGTGGGACTAGTACCCGAAGTCCTGCGTCCACCAGGGGCCGCCGGTGCCGAAGTGCACACCGACACCCAGGGTCTTGAAGTCGCAGTTCAGGATGTTGGCCTTGTGGCCGGGGCTGTTCATCCAGGCGTCCATGACCGCGGCCGCGTCGGCCTGGCCGCGGGCGATGTTCTCGCCGCCGAGGTTGGTGATGCCGAGCTTCTCCGCCCGGTCCCACGGGGTGGCCCCGCTGGGGTCGGTGTGGTCGAAGAAGTCCTCGTCGGCCATCTGCGTGCTGAAGTTCTCGGCCAGGGTGGTCAGCGAGCTGTTGGCGGCCACCGGGCTGCAGCCGACGAGCGCGCGCTGTTCGTTGACGAGCTTGAGAACCTCGGCCTCGGCGGCGGCTTCCGTGGAGACCGTCACCGGTGCGTCCGCGGACTGCGTGGGCGCCGGAGTGGTGGGCTTCGCCGAGGGAGCCTTGGTCGTCGGCTCCTCGGTCGGGGTGGCCGCCGGCTTCTTCGCCGGGGCCTTCGTGGCGGGCGCGGTGGCGGACTTGGTCGGAGCCGCCGAAGGGGAGGCCGCGCGGTTCGCGTCACGGCTCGTGGACGAGCCGTCGTCGCGGGACTCCGCGCTGCCTGAGGTACCGCCTTGCTCGGTCGCCGAGTTGGACGGTGAACCGGCTGCCTGCACCTTGTCCGAGCCGCCGCCACCGCCGAGCTTGTAGTTGTCCAGCCCCGGCATCGCACCCGCGGCGACCGCGACCGTGCCGATGGCGACGGCGGCGGAGACACCGAGCAGGCCGGTCTTGACCGGCGTCGCGGTCTTGCGCTTACGACGGCGACCGCGGCCCGGGCGTGAGCCGTCGCCCCGGGAGGCGGTGGCACCGGCCGCCTCGGGGAAGACCACGGCGTAGTCCTCCTCGGTGGCGAACAGGTAGGCCTCGCTCTTCCGGCGGGAGTCGGCCTTGAGCCGGCTCTCGGCCTTCAGGCGGGCCTCGCTCTTCGGCGGGACCTCGTGGTTCGCGTGGCCCCGGTGGTCCATGGAGGCCTGATGGTTCGGGTGGGGCTGGTGGAACTCGGCGGGACCCTCCGGGTGGAGATAGGGAGCCATGCCGATCGTGGAGCCGTCCGCCGGGTTCCAGTCGAAGCGGTCGTTCCGGTCGGAGCGGTCGTTCCAGTCGTACGAGTCATGCGGGTCGTAGCCGCTCGTGTATGAGCCGTGCGTCTCTGTGACCCCCGTGGCGCGGCTCGTGGCGGCGCGGCCGGCGGCGGAGCGTCGGTGGCGTCCCATGTCCTTGCCTTTCGTCCTTGCGGTCAACTCGTCCGTGCGGTGACCCAGCTCACTCGATCGAGTGAGTTTCATATGAGATTCATTGGGGCGGACGGTACCGCATGGCGCGAGGGGAGCAAGTGCCCAGAGAGGTTTTGGCCGGTTAGGTTGCAGCCATGAGCGAGGATGTGCGGATGGTCGCCTGGGTGCGAGGGCGTGTGCAAGGTGTGGGTTTTCGGTGGTTTACCCGTGCCAAGGCTCTGGAGATCGGGGGCCTGAGTGGTTTTGCTCTCAATTTGGGCGACGGACGCGTGCAAGTGGTCGCAGAGGGATCGCGTGAGGGCTGCGAAGGACTCCTCGACTGGCTCCAGGGGCACGACACGCCCGGGCGCGTGGATGGCGTCACCGAGATCTGGGACACACCTCGCGGCGGCTACGACGGCTTCGCGATCCGCTGAGCACAAACTGCGAAACGGTGTAAAGCGGCCCTGGCGGAAGCGGAGGGACATGCCACCGGCAGCTGCCCGCAGCGGAAACTGCCTGGTGGTTGCCAAGAACGGCTCGCTCTGGCAGGCTCCGCACCTAAGGATGATCGCCACACCCAGCGAGGCCCCGCAGGAGTCGCAGTGCCGCCCGGTCAGGGCCGCGTGCCCCCGGGTCGCCCGCCAATACGGGGCGTGATCGTGTTGACCGTCAAACTTTTTGGTGAGACTCTGAAAGCCCCGCGCACCTTAGCTGTTTGGCATGGAAGAACAGCAGAGCACCACCCAAGACTGTCAAGCACCGCGGGTGCGATTCCCTCACGACCCACACCGCTTCGGTCGGTCACTCAGTGTGGAGGACCATCCATCATGGCAAAGGCGCTTCTCGGTTACGTCGGCGGCTCCGACCCGCGACTCCTCGCCGAGATGCGACGGCTCCAGCAGCGCGTCCAGGACCTGGAATCCGAGCTCGTTCGGATCCAGGAAGAGAACGACGCGCTGACGGCTGCCGCAACTCACGATTCGCTTCTCGAGCTCGACGCACGCCAGGCGGAGCCCGCGCTCACCTGATCACTGCGACGCACCACATGACAAGCAGTGGTTGGGCTGCCTGCATCAACCGCTAAATTGTCAGAGTTTGCAAGGGACGCTTCGGCGTCCCTTCTTTCTTTCCCCCCGCAAGCCTCCACCCTCTTTAACGTTTGGTGTGCCCTGCACGTTCAAGGGCGAAACCGCGGGGAACCGGACGTTCATGGAGAGAGCGAGCGGCGGAAGGTAGAGTCCAGCGGCGTGCACCTCAAGGCCCTGACCCTGCGGGGGTTCAAGTCGTTCGCCTCGGCGACCACGCTCCGGTTCGAGCCGGGGATCACGTGTGTCGTCGGACCGAACGGCTCGGGCAAGTCCAATGTCGTGGACGCGCTCAGCTGGGTCATGGGCGAACAGGGCGCCAAGTCGCTGCGCGGCGGCAAGATGGAGGACGTCATCTTCGCCGGCACCACCGGCCGCCCCCCACTGGGCCGCGCCGAGGTGTCCCTCACCATCGACAACTCCGACGGGGCGCTGCCCATCGAGTACGCCGAGGTCACCATCACGCGGATCATGTTCCGCAACGGCGGCAGCGAGTACCAGATCAACGGCGACACGTGTCGCCTCCTCGACATCCAGGAACTCCTCTCCGACTCCGGCATCGGCCGCGAGATGCACGTCATC
The DNA here is from genome assembly GCF_045162565.1 of Streptomyces sp. NBC_00986. NCBI lineage: Bacteria > Bacillati > Actinomycetota > Actinomycetes > Kitasatosporales > Streptomycetaceae > Streptomyces > Streptomyces sp. NBC_00986. The sequence continues at coordinate 3,922,108 of NZ_CP108733.1, read as the reverse complement.
GTCGGCCAGGGCCAGCTCGACTCCGTGCTCCACGCCGACCCCATGGGCCGCCGCGCCTTCATCGAGGAGGCGGCCGGAGTCCTCAAGCACCGCAAGCGCAAGGAGAAGGCCCTTCGCAAACTGGACGCGATGCAGGCCAACCTCGCGCGCGTGCAGGACCTGACGGACGAACTCCGCCGCCAGCTCAAGCCTCTGGGCCGCCAGGCCGCGGTGGCCCGCCGCGCGGCCGTCATCCAGGCCGACCTCCGTGACGCCCGCCTCCGCCTGCTCGCCGACGATCTCGTACGACTGCGCCAGGCGCTGAACACCGAGATCGCCGACGAGGCCGCACTGAAGGGACGCAAGGAGGCCGCCGAACTGGAGCTGCGCAAGGCCCTCCAGCGCGAGGGCCTCCTGGAGGACGAGGTACGCCAGCTCACGCCGCGCCTCCAGCGCGCCCAGCAGACCTGGTACGAGCTGTCCCAGCTGGCGGAGCGGGTACGCGGCACGATCTCGCTGGCCGACGCCCGGGTGAAGAGCGCGACGTCGGCCCCGCCGGAGGAACGGCGGAGCCGCGACCCAGAGGACATGGAGCGCGAGGCCGCCCGCATCCGCGAGCAGGAGGCGGAACTCGAAGCAGCCCTTGAGGCGGCCGAGCACGCCTTGGAGGACACGGTCGCCCACCGCTCCGAACTCGAACGGGAGTTGACGGCCGAGGAACGCCGCCTGAAGGACGTGGCCCGTTCCATCGCCGACCGCCGCGAGGGCCTCGCCCGCCTCAACGGCCAGGTCAACGCGGCCCGTTCACGCGCGGCCTCCGCCCAGGCCGAGATCGACCGCCTCGCCTCCGCCCGCGACGAGGCCCAGGAACGAGCGGTCACCGCACAGGAGGAGTACGAGGCGCTCCAGTCCGAGGTGGACGGCCTGGACGCAGGTGACGCGGAACTCTCCGAGCGCCACGAGGCCGCCAAGCGCCAACTGTCCGAGGCGGAGGCCGCGTTGACGGCAGCCCGGGAAGCGGCCACGGCGGTGGAACGCAAGCGGGCCGCCACCCAGGCCCGTCACGAGGCACTGGCACTGGGCCTCCGCCGCAAGGACGGCACCGGGATACTGCTCGGCGCACGGGACAGGCTCACCGGTGTTCTGGGTCCAGCGGCGGAGTTGCTGACGGTGACCCCGGGCCACGAGGTAGCCCTGGCGGCGGCCTTCGGCGCGGCGGCGGACGCGATCGCGGTGACGACACCGGCATCGGCAGCGGACGCAATCCGCTTGCTGCGCAAACAAGACGGGGGCAGGGCGGCGCTGCTGCTGGCAGGAGCCCCTGAGCCTTCGACCCCGGTGACTGAGGCGCCCCAAAGGGGCGCGGGGAACGGCGCGACCAGCCACGACGAGCCCGCAGACAACAGGCAACCCTTCGCCGCCGATTTCGTCCGCGCCCCCTCCGAACTCATGCCAGCAGTTCGCCGCCTCCTTCACAACTACGTGGTAGTCGAAACCCTCGAAGACGCCGAGCAACTCGTATACACCCACCCCGAGTTGACCGCGGTCACCGCCGAAGGCGACCTACTCGGCGCTCACTTCGCCCACGGCGGCTCAGCCGGCGCCCCCAGCCTCCTCGAAGTCCAGGCCTCCGTAGACGAAGCCGCAGCCGAACTCGAAGAACTGGCCGTCCGCTGCGAGGAGTCGGCCGACGCGCAGCGGACCGCAGCCGAGCGCCGCAAGGAAGTCGCCGCGCTGGTCGAGGAGTTGGGGGAACGACGCCGAGCCGCAGAGCGCGAGAAGTCGACCGTGGCACAGCAGTTGGGCCGACTGGCCGGGCAGGCGCGCGGCGCCGCCGGAGAAGCCGAGCGGTCGACCGCGGCGGCGGCCCGAGCGCAGGACGCACTCGACAAGGCCGTAGAAGAGGCTGAAGTCCTTGCTGAACGGCTGGCTGTTGCCGAGGAGATGCCGGTCGAGGAGGAGCCCGACACCTCCGTGCGGGATCGGCTCGCCGCCGACGGGGCCAATGCTCGGCAGACCGAGATGGAGGCGCGGCTTCAGGTCCGTACGCATGAGGAGCGGGTCAAGGGGCTTGCCGGGCGGGCCGATTCGCTGGACCGGGGGGCCCGGGCGGAACGTGAGGCGCGGGCGCGGGCCGAGCAGCGGTTGGCGCGGCTGCGGCATGAGGCGGCCGTAGCGGAGGCTGTCGCCTTCGGGGCGCGGCAGTTGCTCGCGCACGTCGAGGTGTCCCTCGCCCGTGCCGACGAGGAGCGCACCGCCGCCGATGCCGCCAAGGCGCGCCGCGAGCAGGAGCTGGCCGCTGCCCGGAACCAGGGGCGTGACCTCAAGGGCGAGCTCGACAAGCTCACCGACTCCGTGCACCGAGGGGAAGTGCTCGGGGCCGAGAAGCGGATGCGGATCGAGCAGCTGGAGACCAAGGCGCTGGAGGAGCTGGGGGTGGAGCCGGCGGGGCTCGTCGACGAGTACGGGCCGCATCAGCTCGTGCCGCCCTCGCTCGCCGCCGAGGGCGAGGTGCTCCCGGAGGACCCGGAGGACCCGCGCAACCAGCCCCGGACCTTCCACCGCGCGGAGCAGGAGAAGCGGCTCAAGTCAGCCGAACGGGCGTACCAGCAGCTGGGAAAGGTGAACCCGCTCGCGCTGGAGGAGTTCGCGGCGCTGGAGGAGCGGCACAAGTTCCTCAGCGAGCAGTTGGAGGACCTGAAGAAGACCCGCGCCGACCTGCTTCAAGTGGTGAAGGAGGTCGACGAGCGCGTCGAGCAGGTCTTCACCGAGGCCTACCGGGACACGGCCCTGCAGTTCGAGGGCGTCTTCAGCCGACTGTTTCCGGGTGGCGAGGGCAGGTTGATCCTGACCGATCCCGACAACATGCTGACCACGGGTGTGGATGTGGAGGCCCGCCCGCCCGGCAAGAAGGTCAAGCGGCTCTCGCTGCTCTCCGGCGGGGAGCGGTCCCTGACCGCCGTGGCGCTGCTGGTGTCGATCTTCAAGGCACGGCCCAGCCCGTTCTATGTGATGGACGAGGTCGAGGCGGCGCTCGACGACACCAACCTGCAGCGGCTGATCCGGATCATGCAGGAGCTGCAGGAGGCCTCGCAGCTGATCGTGATCACCCACCAGAAGCGGACGATGGAGGTCGCCGACGCGTTGTACGGCGTCTCCATGCAGGGCGACGGGGTGTCGAAGGTCATTTCGCAGCGCCTCCGTTAGGCCTGCCGCCTCCGTACGGCCTGCGCCTCCGTCAGACCTTCACTGTGCGTTCAAGTCTTGAACGTATCGCCGTCACCTGTGGGGTTGGATTTCACAGCAGACCCCCTATTGACTTCGAAACTTGAAGGCATAGTCTCTGCAACGTTGCTTTTACCTTCAGGTGGTGGGCAGCGGGAAGCTGTGCGCCACTGGAAGGGTCGCCCCCCACCCCGGCAGCGACGCCGGTGGCCTCAGGAGTTACACGTGACCAGCACTGCGCAGGCACCTCAGTCAGGAGCCGGGCCGGCTCATCCCGAACATCTCGCGCACGTCATCTTCATCGCGGCGGCGGCCGCGATGGGCGGCTTCCTCTTCGGCTACGACAGTTCCGTGATCAACGGTGCCGTCGAGGCGATCCGTGACCGCTACGACGTGGGCTCGACGGTCCTGGCGCAGGTCATCGCCATCGCCCTGATCGGCTGTGCCATCGGCGCGGCGACCGCCGGCCGGATTGCCGACCGCATCGGCCGTATCCGCTGTATGCAGATCTCCGCGGTGCTGTTCACCATCAGTGCCGTCGGTTCGGCGCTGCCCTTCGCGCTCTGGGACCTCGCCTTCTGGCGGGTCATCGGCGGTTTCGCCATCGGTATGGCCTCCGTCATCGGCCCGGCCTACATCGCCGAGGTCTCCCCGCCGGCCTACCGCGGCCGGCTCGGCTCCTTCCAGCAGGCCGCGATCGTCATCGGCATCGCGATCTCGCAGCTGGTCAACTGGGGCCTGCTGAACGCCGCCGACGGCGACCAGCGCGGCAAGCTCATGGGCCTGGAGGCCTGGCAGGTCATGCTCGGCGTCATGGTGATCCCGGCCGTCCTCTACGGCCTGCTCTCCTTCGCGATCCCCGAGTCCCCGCGCTTCCTGATCTCCGCGGGCAAGCTGACCCGCGCGCACGAGGTGCTGCGTGAGGTCGAGGGCGACGACGTCGACCTGGACGCGAGGGTCGCCGAGATCGAGCACGCGATGAAGAGCGAGCACAAGTCGACCTTCAAGGACCTGCTCGGCGGTGGCGGCTTCTTCTTCAAGCCGATCGTCTGGGTCGGCATCGGCCTCTCGGCCTTCCAGCAGCTCGTCGGCATCAACGTCGCGTTCTACTACTCCTCGACGCTGTGGCAGTCCGTCGGCGTCGACCCGACGCAGTCGTTCTTCTACTCCTTCACGACGTCGATCGTGAACATCATCGGCACCGTGATCGCCATGATCTTCGTGGACCGCATCGGCCGTAAGCCGCTGGCCCTGATCGGTTCGGTCGGCATGGTCGTCGGTCTCGCGCTGGAGGCCTGGGCCTTCTCGTACCACCTGGTCGACGGCAAGCTGCCCTCCGCGCAGGGCTGGACCGCGCTGATCGCGGCCCACGTCTTCGTCCTGTTCTTCGCCCTGTCCTGGGGTGTCGTGGTCTGGGTCTTCCTCGGCGAGATGTTCCCGAACCGGATCCGCGCCGCCGCCCTCGGTGTCGCCGCGTCCGCGCAGTGGATCGCCAACTGGGCCATCACCGCGAGCTTCCCGTCGCTGGCCGACTGGAACCTCTCCGCGACCTACGTGATCTACACGGTCTTCGCCGCGCTCTCCATCCCGTTCGTCCTGAAGTTCGTGAAGGAGACGAAGGGCAAGAGGCTGGAGGACATGGGCTGACCGGCCCCAAGAACCGGGCCCCTGTGACCTGGGGTCCCATGAACTCGGGGAGACGGGCTCAATCCCCCGCCGCCCGTCTCCCCGAAACCACCCATCGGTCACCAGATGAGAACGCCGCCGCCGATGTCCCGGGCCCGCCGGGCGGCGGCCTCGATGTTGTCCAGGCGGCTCTCGACCAGGTCGGTACGCTCGCCGACCGCCGCGGCGACAGCCTCCAGATGCTCCCGCAGCAGCGCGAGCTCGCGCAGGAACTCCGGTACGTCCGAGGCCTCGACGTACAGGTCGCTGGAGGCCAGCACGGGAAGGTACACGCAGCCCAGCGAGCGCACGGGCGCCGAACCCCACACGGTCTCGCGCCAGTTCTCGAAGCCGGCCGAGTCGTTGCACCCCTCCGGAACGTCGAGCACGTTCCACTGGCCGTCCGCGTCACGCAGGAACACATCCACAGCCAAGGTCATGACCGCAGTGGACCACCGGTCGACCGGCCGGTCCACCGGTTGCGGGTAAAGGTCACTCTCCGGATCGGGGTCACTCCCCGAGCCGCGGCAGCACCCGCTCCGCGAACAGCCGCAGACTGCGCCACCCCTCGTCCACCGGCATCCCGCCCGACAGCGGATGCAGTACGAGGTTGTCGAGCCCCAGCGCCACACATTCGTCCGGCGTGAGGATGCGGTAGACGCCCTCCGCGCGCAGCTCCGCCACGGTCGTGGCCCCCGACTTCACCGCCGAGCGGATGTCCCCGGACTGCCAGGAGGCGTACGTCCGCGCCTCGTGCAGGAAGTGCGCCCCGTACTCGGCCCAGGCCCGGTCCGGGTCCTCGGCGATGTGCAGCAGCGGGGTCTCCGCCCCCGGCATCATGGTCCAGCCCTCGGTGCCGTACTCCACGAGCCGGTCCTTGTAGTACGCCTCCAGGTCCGGCAGATGCGCGCTGGGGAAGAACGGCAGGCCAAGGCGCGCGGCCCGGCGGGCGGCCGCCTTCGAGGAACCGCCGACCAGCAGCAGGGGGTGCGGGTCGGAGAAGGGGCGCGGGGTGACCCGTACGGTACGGCCCCGGTACTCGAACTCCTCGCCGGACCACGCCTTCAGGACCGTCTCCAGCAGCTCGTCCTGGAGCTTGCCCCGGCGTTTCCAGTCCACGTCGAACTGGGCGTACTCCTCGGGCCGGTAGCCGATCCCGGCCACGGTCACCAGCCGGCCGCCGCTCAGCAGGTCGAGCACGGCGATGTCCTCGGCCAGGCGCAACGGGTCGTGCAGCGGGCCGATCACCGCCGAGACGGTCACCGCGATGTGCCGGGTCGCGCCGAACACCGCGCCCGCGAAGGCGAAGGGCGACGGCAGCCAGTTGTTGGCCACACCGTGGTGCTCCTCCGTCTGCACGGTGGTGATCCCGTGCTCGTCGGCGTACGCGGCCATCTCCAGGGCGGCCCGGTAGCGGGCGCTCAGCGAGGCGGGGGTGGCGCCGGGTTCGACGAGGTTGAAGCGTACGACCGAGACGGGCATGGGAGGTCCCCCTTCGAGTGTGGCGGGGTCGTGCGTGGTGGGGGACGGTAGCTGACGGTTCATCAGATCGCCATGGTCATGACCGTGACCATCCGGGCATCGTCGCGCGTACGGGGTCGGGGGCGCCCGACGCCCCGGCCGCGCCCGCGCTGGGCCCCGGTGAGACCCATGGCTGATACTGGGTGGGTTATGGAAACCGTCATCCTTGCTGTAGTCATCGCCGTGGTCGTGCTCGGTGCGCTCGGCGGGCTCGTCGTCGGCAGCCGGCGCAAGAAGCCGCTGCCCCCGCCGCCCACCTCCGTGCCCGACATCACCGCCCCGCCGGCCGAGCCGCACGTCGGCGACGAGGCCGAGACCCCGCGCGACGAAGCGCGCCGGACGATAGAGGAGGTGGATCTCCCGGACGGTTCGGCCCCGGTCGCCGTCGAGGAACCCCCCGTACTGGATGTCCCGGAGCTGGATGTTCCCGAGCCGACCGCCGGGCGGCTCGTCCGGCTGCGCTCGCGGCTCTCCCGCTCGCAGAACGCGTTCGGCAAGGGGCTGCTCACGCTCCTCGCGCGCGAGCACCTCGACGAGGACACCTGGGAGGAGATCGAGGACATCCTCCTCACCGCCGACGTCGGCGTGGCCCCCACCCAGGAACTCGTCGACGGGCTGCGCGCCCGCGTGAAGGTGCTCGGCACCCGCACCCCGCAGGAGCTGCGCACGCTGCTGCGGGAGGAGCTGCTCAAGCTGGTCGGCACCGATGTCGACCGCACGGTCAGGACCGAGCCCGAGGACCGCAAGCCCGGCATCGTGATGGTCGTCGGGGTCAACGGCACCGGCAAGACCACCACCACCGGCAAGCTCGCCCGCGTCCTCGTGGCCGACGGGCGGACGGTCGTGCTCGGTGCGGCCGACACGTTCCGGGCCGCCGCCGCGGATCAGTTGCAGACCTGGGGTGAGCGCGTCGGTGCCCACACCGTGCGTGGGCCCGAGGCCGGTGATCCCGCCTCCGTCGCGTTCGACGCGGTGAAGGAGGGCAAGGAGATGGGGGTCGATGTCGTCCTCATCGACACGGCCGGGCGGTTGCACACGAAGACCGGGCTCATGGACGAGCTCGGGAAGGTCAAGCGGGTTGTCGAGAAGCATGCGCCGCTCGACGAGATCCTGCTCGTGCTCGATGCCACGACCGGGCAGAACGGGCTGGTGCAGGCGCGTGTCTTTGCCGAGGTCGTCGACATCACCGGCATTGTCCTGACCAAGCTGGACGGCACGGCCAAGGGGGGCATCGTGATCGCCGTTCAGCGTGAACTGGGCGTACCGGTCAAGCTGATCGGGCTTGGTGAAGGTGCGGACGATCTGGCGCCGTTCGACGCGGAGGCGTTTGTTGACGCCCTTATCGGGGACTGACGCTCCGCGGGTTGGGCGGTTCTTTGACTGCCGGTCGGTGGGGGCTGGTCGCGCAGTTCCCCGCGCCCCTTTGGGGCGCGCTGTAGCCGCCCCCCTTCGAAAAAGTGCCCTTCTCCAGCTTGGAGAAGGGCACTTCGTCGTCTACGACCTACGCGCGCGACCTGTGTGCCACGTACGCCAGGGTGCCCAGGAGCAAGCGGGCCGCCGGGGGCTTTGTCGCCGAGTCGAGGGCGGGGGAGCGGAGCCAGCGGACCGGGCCGAGGCCGCCCCGGTCGGAGGGTGGGGCGGTGATGTGGGTGCCGGGGCCCAGGCCTCGGAGGTCCAGGGAGGTGGGGTCGTCCCAGCCCATGCGGTAGAGGAGGGAGGGGAGTTCGGCGGCGGCGCCGGGGGCGACGAAGAAGTGGGCGCGGTGGTCGGGGGTCGCCGCGACCGGGCCGAGCGGGAGGCCCATGCGCTCCAGGCGGGCCAGTGCGCGGCGGCCGGCGGGCTCGGCCACCTCGATCACGTCGAACGCGCGGCCCACCGGCAGCATGATCGCGGCGCCCGGCAACTCGGCCCAGGCGTCGGTGACTTCGTCGAGGGTCGCGCCGGCCCGCACTTCCGGAGCGAAGGTCAGTGGATGTGCGCCCGGCGTACGGCACTTGGTGTCGCCGCAGGAGCACGCGCCGCCCGCGGCCCGTGCGCCGGCGACCACGTCCCAGCCCCAGAGGCCGGTGAACTCGGCCACCGCTGTGCACTCCGACGCGCGGCCGCGGCGGCGCGTGCCGGACCGGATGTCGCGGATGGTCCGGCTGCTGCCGATCGTGAAGCCCATGCCCCCTCCAACGGGTCCAACGCACCGGTGGTTACGAGACGGATGCGTGTCGTCACTCTGTGCTCACGCCTGCCCCGCGCCGCGTGGTCCAGGCAGCGTCCGGGAGTGCCTCGGGTGGTGTGCTCGACAGTGCGCGCCCCTGCGTGCACCGCTGCGCCCACCTTCGGCCGTCCTATGTCAAGTGAATCGTGCGCGGGCAACCGTAGGTTCATTCGAAGGGGTGGCGAATGGTGGCGTTTCCGGGATCGCCGTGGCTGGACGGGTGATCGTAGGATTACTTTGAGTGCACAAGTCCTCGGGGCACATGCGCTCGTGGGTATGCCGGAGGCAACTCGTCATCTCGTTCGAAGGGTGACAAGTGCGGGACGGGAAGCCGTATTTACCGGCATTCTGATAGGGCTTGGCGCACAGCGGCGACAAGTGGTTCCAGGGATGGGGGCGTTCCAGTGGGCGGCAACGGCGGAAGCGGGACAACCGCGGCCAGTACGGAGAAGCGCCCCAATGAGCTGCTCGGCTCGTGGTTCGTGCGCAGCGGCTGGTCCAAGGGTGAGCTGGCGCGTCAAGTGAACCGCCGGGCGCGGCAGTTGGGGGCCAACCACATCTCCACGGACACCTCGCGCGTACGCCGCTGGCTGGACGGCGAGAACCCGCGCGAGCCGATCCCGAGGATCCTCTCGGAGCTGTTCTCCGAGCGCTTCGGCTGTGTCGTCTCGGTCGAGGACCTGGGCCTGCGCGCGGCCCGCCAGGCACCCTCCGTGTCCGGCGTCGACCTGCCGTGGACGGCCCCGCAGACGGTGGCCCTGCTCAGCGAGTTCTCCCGCAGCGACCTCATGCTGGCCCGCCGCGGCTTCCTCGGAGCCTCGCTGGCCCTGTCCGCGGGACCGTCCCTCATCGAGCCCATGCAGCGCTGGCTCGTCCCCGGCCCTTCGGCCCACCAGCCGGAGCCCGAGCCCGCGAGTGCCTCCCGGCATCAAGGGCGGCTCTCCCGGCCCGAGTTGGAGCTGCTGGAGTCCACCACGGCGATGTTCCGCAAGTGGGACGCCCAGTGCGGCGGCGGCCTGCGCCGCAAGGCGGTCGTAGGGCAGCTGCACGAGGTGACCGACCTGCTGCAGGAGCCCCAACCCGAGGCCACCACGCGGAAGTTGTTCAAGGTCGCCGCCGAACTCGCCGAGCTGGCCGGGTGGATGTCGTACGACGTGGGGCTCCAGCCCACCGCCCAGAAGTACTTCGTCCTCGCGCTGCACGCCGCCAAGGAGGCGGGCGACAAGCCGCTCGGGTCGTACGTCCTGTCCAGCATGAGCCGGCAGATGATCCACCTCGGAAGGCCCGACGACGCGCTGGAGCTGATCCACCTCGCGCAGTACGGCAGCCGGGACTGCGCGAGTCCGCGGACCCAGTCGATGCTGTATGCGATGGAGGCCCGCGCCTACGCCAACATGGGGCAGCCCGGCAAGTGCAAGCGGGCCGTCCGGATGGCCGAGGACACCTTCGGGGACGTACACGACTGGGACGACCCGGACCCGGACTGGATCCGTTTCTTCTCCGAGGCCGAGCTGTACGGCGAGAACTCGCACTCCTATCGCGACCTCGCCTACGTCGCCGGCCGCAGCCCCGCCTACGCCTCGCTGGCCGAGCCCGTCATGCAGCGGGCGGTGGACCTCTTCGCCAAGGACGAGGTGCACCAGCGGTCGTACGCACTCAATCTCATCGGCATGGCCACCGTGCACCTGCTGCAGCGGGAGCCCGAGCAGAGCGCGGTGCTGGCGACGGAGGCGATGACCGTCGCCAAGAAGGTGCGCTCCGAGCGCGTCAATACTCGTATTCGAAAGACCGTCGACACGGCGGTCCGCGACTTCGGTGAACTGGCCGAAGTCGTCGACCTCACCGACCGGCTCGCGATCGAGCTGCCGGAGACCGCCGAAGCGGTCTGACCACCCCTAGCCCCGGCCGCGGCCGGCCCTCCCGAACCGCCCGACTCGGCTCCCCCATGCCAGGTCATCGGAAGGCCGACCGCGGCCGGTCCTGTCTCCGGCCGCAGAGCGGTCCGAGCGGCCCGAGCGCGTCGCCACTCGTATTCGAAAGACCGGCCACGCCATGGTCCGCGGGGGCGGTGGTGCGGCCGGAATCGTCGGCCTCGCCGGGAGGCTCCCGACCGACCCGCGGGAGAGCGCCGGAGGGGTCTGGGCCCCGGGCCCCGGCGTCCCGCGCCAGGTCGGCGGAAGGCCGGGCGCGGCCGGTTTCCAGCCGCCGGAAAAGGTTGCGCCACGATAACGATCGCGCCGCCGGAGATCCGGCGGTTCATCGACGCGTAACACGTACGGCGCCTTCGTCACCCCGGTGAAACATCGAGGGGCTTCGACGGAAACCGCGCTGCGCCAATCTCATGGCGCATAACCGGACCCCCCGCCTTGACCGGACCGCATCCAGGCTTCGCCCGCACGGGGCCGTACAACCGACGAGGAGACGCCGATGGCATCAGCCGCCATCACGCTTGCCGCTGAGGCACCCAAACTGTCCTCCGCGAACACAGGCTTCATGCTGATCTGTTCTGCCCTGGTGCTGCTCATGACACCGGGACTGGCCTTCTTCTACGGAGGCATGGTCCGCGTCAAGAGCACCCTGAACATGCTGATGATGAGCTTCATCAGCATCGGGATCGTCACCATCCTGTGGGTGCTCTACGGCTTCTCCCTCGCCTTCGGTTCGAGTAACGGCTTCATCGGCTACAACTCCGACTGGCTGGGGATGAGCAACGTCGGACTGACGGAGCTCTGGGACGGCTACACCATCCCGATCTTCGTGTTCATGGTCTTCCAGATGATGTTCGCCGTCATCACGCCCGCCCTGATAAGCGGTGCCATCGCCGACCGCGTCAAGTTCTCGGCCTGGGCGCTCTTCGTCGCCCTGTGGCTCACGGTCGTCTACGTCCCGGTCGCCCACTGGGTGTGGGGCGCCGACGGCTGGGCCTACAAGCTCGGTGTGATCGACTTCGCCGGTGGTACCGCGGTCCACATCAACGCCGGTGCCGGCGCCCTCGGCGTCATCCTGGTCATCGGCAAGCGCGTCGGCTTCAAGCGTGACCCCATGCGTCCGCACAGCCTTCCGCTGGTCATGCTCGGCTGCGGTCTCCTGTGGTTCGGCTGGTTCGGCTTCAACGCCGGTTCGTGGCTCGGCAACGACGACGGCGTCGGCGCGCTGATGTTCGTCAACACCCAGGTCGCCACCGCCGCCGCCATGCTCGCCTGGCTCGCCTACGAGAAGATCCGGCACGGCGCGTTCACCACGCTCGGCGCGGCCTCGGGTGCCGTCGCCGGTCTGGTCGCGATCACCCCGTCCGGTGGCGCTGTCTCCCCGCTGGGCGCGATCGCCGTCGGCGCCATCGCCGGTGTCGGCTGCGCCGCGGCCGTCGGCCTGAAGTACAAGTTCAACATCGACGACTCCCTCGACGTCGTCGGCGTCCACATGGTCGGCGGTATCCTCGGCTCCCTGCTCATCGGCTTCTTCGCCACCGGCAAGGGCCAGTCCGCCGCGACCGGCGTCTTCTACGGCGACCACACCTTCACCCAGCTGTGGAAGCAGTTCGCAGGTGTCGGCGCGGTCCTCGGCTACTCCCTGGTCGTCTCCGCGGTCCTCGCCTTCCTCATCGACAAGACCATCGGTATGCGGGTCACCGAGGACGAAGAGGTCGCCGGCATCGACCAGGCCGAGCACGCCGAGACCGCATACGACTTCAGCGGCGCCGGCGGTGGCATCGGCAGCTCCGCCCTGGCCGCCCCGGAGACGAAGAAGGTGGACGCATGAAGCTCATCACCGCCGTCGTGAAGCCCCACCGGCTCGACGAGATCAAGGAAGCCCTGCAGGCCTTCGGGGTCCACGGTCTGACGGTCACCGAGGCGAGCGGCTACGGTCGTCAGCGGGGACACACCGAGGTCTACCGGGGCGCCGAGTACACGGTCGACCTGGTCCCCAAGATCCGCATCGAGGTGCTGGCCGAGGACGACGACGCCGAGCAGCTGATCGACGTCATCGTGAAGGCCGCCCGCACCGGCAAGATCGGTGACGGCAAGGTCTGGTCCCTCCCGGTCGAGACGGCCGTCCGGGTCAGGACCGGCGAGCGCGGACCGGACGCGCTCTAAAAAGAAACGAACAGGAGTCGCTGGGTGACGAGTACGGACGTGCGCAAGGATGCAGAGGACTCCGGACCCAGCGGCTACGCGGCGGCCCGGCTGCGCCTCCTCACTGAGGGGGTGCGGTCCGGGCCGCCGCGCCGTGCCGCCCTTGCCGAACTGACCGACGACTGGCTGACCGGCCTCTTCACCGCCGGCTCCGAAGCCCTCAAGGGCGTCTCCCTGGTCGCGGTCGGCGGCTACGGCCGCGGCGAACTCTCCCCGCGCAGCGACCTCGACCTGCTCCTCCTGCACGACGGCAGCGACTCCGGGGCGGTCGCCGCGCTGGCCGACCGCATCTGGTACCCGGTCTGGGACCTCGGCCTCGCCCTCGACCACTCCGTCCGTACCCCGGCGGAGGCCCGCAAGACGGCCGGCGAGGACCTCAAGGTCCAGCTCGGCCTCCTCGACGCCCGCCACATCGCCGGTGACCTCGGCCTGACCGCCGGACTGCGGACGGCCGTCCTCGCCGACTGGCGCAACCAGGCGCCCAAGCGCCTCCCCGAACTCCAGGAACTCTGCGCCGAACGCGCCGAGCGCCAGGGCGAGTTGCAGTACCTCCTCGAACCCGACCTCAAGGAGGCCCGCGGCGGCCTGCGCGACGCCACCGCGTTGCGCGCCGTAGCCGCTTCCTGGCTCGCCGACGCCCCGCGCGAAGGACTCGCCGACGCCCGCCGCCGGCTCCTCGACGTGCGCGACGCCCTGCACCTCACCACCGGCCGCGCGACCGACCGGCTCGCACTCCAGGAGCAGGACCAGGTCGCCGCCGAACTGGGCCTCCTCGACGCGGACACCCTGCTGCGGCAGGTCTACGAAGCGGCACGCGTCGTGTCGTACGCCAGTGATGTCACCTGGCGTGAAGTGGGGCGCGTGCTGCGGTCCCGTGCCGTGCGGCCGAGGCTGCGCGCGATGCTCGGCGGGGGCGCGAAACCCGCCGCCGAGCGCTCCCCGCTCGCCGAAGGGGTCGTAGAACAGGACGGCGAGGTGGTGCTCGCCCGTGCCGCGCGCCCCGAGCGTGACCCCGTTCTTCCGCTGCGCGCCGCCGCTGCTGCCGCGCAGGCCGGGCTTCCGCTCTCGCTGCACGCCGTACGGCGCCTCGCGGCCACCGTGCGCCCGTTGCCCACGCCCTGGCCCGCCGAGGCGCGCGAGCAGCTGGTGACGCTGCTCGGTTCCGGGCAGCCCACCATCGATGTGTGGGAGGCGCTGGAGGCCGAGGGCCTGATCACGCGCCTGCTGCCGGACTGGGAGCGGGTGCGCTGCCGGCCGCAGCGCAACGCCGTGCACATCTGGACCGTCGACCGGCACCTCATCGAAACCGCCGTCCGCGCCTCGGAGTTCGCCCGCCGCGTCAGCCGCCCCGACCTCCTCCTGGTCGCCGCGCTGCTGCACGACATCGGCAAGGGCTGGCCCGGTGACCACTCCGTGGCCGGCGAGATCATCGCCAAGGACGTGGCCGCCCGCATCGGCTTCGACCGCGCGGAGGTCGCCGTACTCGCGACTCTCGTACGGCATCACCTGCTGCTCATCGAGACCGCGACCCGGCGCGACCTGGAGGACCCGGCGACGGTCCGCTCGGTCGCCGAGGCGGTCGGCACGACGAGCACGCTGGAGTTGCTGCACGCCCTGACGGAGGCGGACGCGCTGGCCACCGGACCGGCCGCCTGGTCGTCCTGGCGGGCCGGTCTCGTCACCGACCTGGTGAAGCGGGTCGCCGCGGTCCTCTCCGGGGACGCCCCCGAGGAGCCCGAGGCGGGCGCGGCCACCGCCGAACAGGAACGCCTCGCGATCGAGGCCGTGGCGACCGGCGGTCCGGTCCTCGCCCTGCGCGCCCAGACCGAACCCCCGACCGAGGACGAGCCCGCGGGCGACCCCGAACCGCTCGGCGTGGAACTCCTGATCGCCGTCCCCGACCAGCCGGGCGTACTCCCCGCGGTGGCCGGCGTCCTGGCGATGCACCGCCTGACGGTCCGTACGGCGGAACTGCGCGCGCTCGACCTGCCGGACGGCGTGGAGGGCTCGGTGCTCCTGCTCAACTGGCGGGTCGCCGCCGAGTACGGCTCCCTGCCCCAGGCCGCCCGGCTGCGCGCCGATCTCGTACGCGCCCTGGACGGTTCGCTGGACATCGCCGGCCGCCTCGCCGAGCGCGACGCCGCGTATCCGCGCCGCCGGGGTGTCGTGGCCCCGCCGGCCCGCGTGACGGTCGCCCCGGCCGCGTCCCGGCACGCGACGGTGATCGAGGTGCGTGCGCATGACGCGCCGGGGCTGCTGCACCGCATCGGGCGGGCGTTGGACGACGCGGGGGTGCGGGTACGGAGCATGCACGTCAGCACGCTGGGCTCCAACGCCGTGGACGCGTTCTACGTGACACAGGCACCCGGCGCGCCCCTGGCGGGGGACGAGGCGCTGGCCGTGGCGCGCAAGCTGGAGGAGAGACTGAGGGAGTGACCTGCCGATCGCTCTCGCGGGGCTGATTCGGCGGTGGGCGCGTGCTGCGTGATCACCCTGGAGTTGTTCTCCGTCGGTAGGGCGGGCTCTCCGCTGCCGCAGGGGCGATCCGGCGGTGGACGCGTGCTGCGTGAGCATCGCGGAGTTGTTCCCCACCGGCGCGCGGGTTCCGTCCCCGCTCGCTGAATACAGCAGGCGGGGACGATTGTCTTGCGCGGCCGGATACCCTGGAAGACACCCACACTGCCCCCGACTCCGAGGACCGACGCCGCCGTGTTCGATACTCTCTCCGACCGCCTCTCAGCGACCTTCAAGAATTTGCGTGGCAAGGGGCGTCTGAGCGAGGCGGACATCGACGCCACCGCGCGCGAGATCCGGATCGCCCTCCTCGAAGCGGACGTGGCGCTTCCGGTCGTACGGACGTTCATCAAGAACGTCAAGGAGCGTGCCCTCGGCGCCGACGTCAACAAGGCGCTGAACCCGGCCCAGCAGGTCCTGAAGATCGTCAACGACGAACTCGTCACGATCCTCGGCGGCGAGACCCGGCGCCTGCGCTTCGCCAAGAACCCGCCGACCGTGATCATGCTCGCGGGTCTGCAGGGTGCCGGTAAGACCACCCTCGCGGGCAAGCTCGGCAAGTGGCTCAAGGACCAGGGGCACTCGCCGCTGCTCGTCGCCGCCGACCTCCAGCGCCCGAACGCGGTGAACCAGCTGAGCGTCGTCGCCGAGCGCGCCGGGATCGCGGTCTACGCGCCCGAGCCGGGCAACGGTGTGGGCGACCCGGTCAAGGTCGCCAAGGACTCCATCGAGTTCGCGAAGTCCAAGGTCCACGACATCGTGATCGTGGACACCGCGGGCCGCCTCGGCATCGACCAGGAACTGATGCAGCAGGCCGCGGACATCCGTGACGCGGTCTCGCCGGACGAGATCCTCTTCGTCGTCGACGCGATGATCGGCCAGGACGCGGTCAACACCGCCGAGTCCTTCCGCGACGGCGTCGGCTTCGACGGCGTGGTGCTCTCCAAGCTCGACGGCGACGCCCGCGGTGGCGCGGCCCTGTCGATCGCGTCCGTCACCGGCAAGCCGATCATGTTCGCGTCGAACGGCGAGAAGCTCGACGACTTCGACGCGTTCCACCCGGACCGGATGGCCTCCCGCATCCTCGACATGGGTGACCTGCTCACCCTGATCGAGCAGGCGGAGAAGACGTTCAGCCAAGAAGAGGCCGAGAAGATGGCCTCCAAGCTGGCGTCCAAGAAGGGCCAGGACTTCACCCTCGACGACTTCCTGTCCCAGATGGAACAGGTCAGGAAGATGGGCAGCATCAGCAAGCTGCTCGGCATGCTCCCCGGCATGGGCCAGATCAAGGACCAGATCAACAACCTGGACGAGCGGGACGTCGACCGTACGGCCGCGATCATCAAGTCGATGACCCCGGCCGAGCGCGCCGAGCCGACCATCATCAACGGCTCGCGCCGCGCCCGTATCGCCAAGGGTTCCGGCGTCGAGGTCAGCGCCGTGAAGGGTCTGGTCGAGCGGTTCTTCGAGGCCCGCAAGATGATGTCCCGCATGGCGCAGGGCGGCGGGATGCCCGGCATGCCGGGGATGCCGGGCATGGGCGGCGGCCCCGGCCGCACCAAGAAGCAGCCCAAGCAGGCCAAGGGCAAGCAGCGCTCCGGCAACCCGATGAAGCGCAAGCAGCAGGAGCTGGAAGAGGCCAAGCGCCGCGAGGCCGGAGCCGCTCAGGGCGGCAACGCGTTCGGACTGCCCGAGCAGGGCGCCCAGGACTTCGAGCTGCCGGACGAGTTCAAGAAGTTCATGGGCTGAGCTTGAAAAGGTTCATGGGCTGACAGCCCGTCTTCTACGTCGCCGAGGGCGCCCATCTCCGGAAGGGCGCCCTCGGCGCATGCTGGGCGTGCCGACGCCTGGCCCGTGTCGTAACTTGCCGATATGACCAACCCCGCGCCGCCGCGCAAGTCTCCCGACCAGCCCTGGCGTACCGAGGGCACCCCGGACGAGCCCCCGAAGCCGTCGCCGGGCGGGAAGAAGATGCGCGGCGGCTGGTGGAGCCTGATCCTCACCGCGCTGGTCGTGTACCTGATCGCGAACCTCATCCTGTCGTTCTTCAACGAGGGCGACGAACCGACCATCTCGTACACGGAGTTCAGCAAGCAGGTCGACGCGGGCAACGTCACCAAGATCTACGCCAAGGGCAACGCGATCCAGGGCCAGCTCAAGAAGGAGCAGAAGAACCCGGACGGCGACGGCAAGTACACCAAGTTCGACACCGAGCGGCCGACCTTCGCGGACGACCAGCTCTGGGAGGACCTGACCAAGCACGACGTCACCGTCACGGCCGAACCCGTCGTCCAGCACCGCAGCTTTCTGGCCAATCTGCTGATCTCGCTGGCGCCGATGCTGCTCCTGGTCGTCCTGTGGCTCTTCATCGCGCGCCGGATGAGCTCGGGGCTCGGCGGCGCCGGCGGCATGCTCGGCCGCAAGGCCCCGCCCAAGCCGGTCGAGCTGGAGCCGGGCACGCAGCGCACGACCTTCGAGGACGTCGCCGGCATCGACGAGGTCGAGGGCGAGCTGAACGACGTCGTCGACTTCCTGAAGAACCCCGACGCGTACCGCAAGATGGGCGCCAAGATGCCCCGGGGTGTGCTCCTCGCGGGTCCGCCCGGCACCGGGAAGACGCTGCTCGCGCGGGCGGTCGCGGGGGAGGCGGGGGTGCCGTTCTTCTCGGCGTCGGCCTCCGAGTTCATCGAGATGATCGTCGGTGTCGGTGCCTCACGCGTGCGTGAACTGTTCGCGGAGGCCCGCAAGGTGGCCCCCTCGATCATCTTCATCGACGAGATCGACACCATCGGCCGGGCCCGCGGCGGCGGCTCCGGGATGGGCGGTCACGACGAGCGCGAGCAGACCCTGAACCAGATCCTCACCGAGATGGACGGCTTCTCCGGCTCCGAGGGCGTCATCGTCATCGCGGCGACCAACCGTGCCGACGTCCTGGACCCGGCGCTGACCCGCCCCGGCCGCTTCGACCGGGTGGTCGTGGTCTCGCCGCCCGACCGGGGCGGCCGCGAGGCGATCCTGGAGATCCACACCCGCGAGATCCCGCTCGCGAAGGACGTGAACCTCGCCCAGGTCGCCCGCACGACCCCGGGCATGACCGGCGCCGAACTCGCCAACCTCGCCAACGAGGCCGCCCTCCTCGCGGTCAAGCGCAAGCAGAGCGAGGTCACCCAGTCCGACCTCTCGGAAGCCCTGGAGAAGGTCCAACTGGGCGCGGAACGCCCACTGGTGATGCCCGAGGAGGAACGCCGGCGCACCGCCTACCACGAGAGCGGCCACGCCCTCCTCGGCATGCTCCAGCCCGGCGCCGACCCGGTCCGCAAGATCACCATCGTCCCGCGCGGGAGGGCCCTCGGCGTCACGCTCTCGACGCCGGACGCGGACAAGTACGCGTACACCGAGGAGTACCTGCGCGGCCGCATCATCGGCGCCCTCGGCGGCATGGCCGCGGAACAGGTCGCCTACGGCGTGATCACGACCGGCGCCGAGAACGACCTCGAACAGGTCACCAACATCGCGCGCGGGATGGTCGCCCGCTGGGGCATGAGCGAGCGCGTCGGCCGCCTCTCCGCCCTCCCGAACGACACCCAGCAGGCCTACGGCCTCGCCGCCGCGCCGCAGACCCTGGACGTGATCGACGACGAGATGCGCCGCATCGTCGACGAGTGCTACGACGAGGCGATCCGCAAACTCGGCGACCACCGCGCCCAGTTGGACGCGCTCGCGGCGGCCCTCCTGGAGAACGAGACCCTGGAGGAGACGGACGCGTACCGCATCGCGGGCGTAACCCGCCTCTTCAAGGAAGAGCCGTAGTCATCCTCGGGTCGCACCCGCGATGAGTCATCCTCAGGTCGTACGCGCGATCAGATACCGGAACACGTTCGGCATCCACACCGTGCCGTCCTGCCGACGATACGGATGCAACGCCTCCGCCAACTCCTTGTCCACCTGCGCCTGATCGGTCGCGACGATCGCCGCGTCGAAGAGTCCCGTCGACAGCAGCCCCCGTACGGCGCTCTCGACATCCGCGTACCCGAAGGGGCACGCCACCCGGCCCGAGCCGTCCGGCCGGAGGTCCGCGCGGTGGGCGACCACCTCCAGGTCGTCGCGCAGGACCGGGCGCGGGCTGCCGGTGCCGCGCAGCGGGTCCGCCAGCCGGGTGGCCACCCGCAGCACGGACGAGGTCGCGCAGCGCTCCGGCGGACCCCAGCCCGCCAGCACCACGGGCGTCCCGCGCGCGGCGAGCGGTGTCGCGGCGGCGAGCGTGTCGCCGAGCCCCTCCGAGTCGCCCGCGAGACACCCGATGGGCTCGAAGGCGGTCACCAGGGTGTACGCGGGCGTCTCCGCGCCGGCCGCGTCCCTGGGGGAGCCGTGGACGAGCCGGGTGTGCGCACGCGCGCGTGGGGTCCATGCGGTCGGCAGGAGCCGTTCGCGGGCGAGGGCCAGGCGTTCGGGGGAGAAACGCTCGACACCGGTGACCGTCGCGCCTCTGGAGGCCGCCATCAGCAGGGCGAGCCCGGAGCCGCAGCCGAGGCCGAGCAGCCGGGTGCCGGATCCCACTTCCAGTCGCTCGTAGACCGCTTCGTAGAGCGGCACCAGCATCCGCTCCTGGATCTCGGACCAGTCACGCGCGCGTGCACCCAGGTCCACGCGGGGCGCCGGCCCCGCATGAGGTAGGTACTGCCGCACGAGCGTAGGTGTCATGGAAAGCGCCCCAATCCGCCGAGAGATGTGGCCGTGCCCGTTTCCGAGGCCCCCGTGATGTGCGCCCGCACTTCCCCCGTATGCCAGCAAACTCCGCACGCGCTACGGCGTCCAGGGGTTGTGGGCCCCGGCTTGTGGCTTGCCTGTGGGAGTGGCGAGAATTCACATGACGGCAACGTGGGCCCGTACTATCGCGCCATGGCCAAGGCACCCGTACTCACGCCGCGGGCGGACGATTTCCCCCGCTGGTACCAGGATCTGATCAGCAAGGCCGAGCTGGCCGACAACGGCCCGGTGCGCGGCTCCATGGTCATCCGACCGTACGGGTACGGCATTTGGGAGCGGATGCAGGCCGAGATGGACGCCCGCATCAAGGAGACGGGCACCGAGAACGCGTACTTCCCGCTGCTGATCCCGCAGTCCTACCTCGCCCGCGAGGCCGACCATGTCGAGGGCTTCGCGCCCGAGTTGGCCGTGGTCACGCACGGCGGCGGCAAGGAGCTGGAGGAGCCCGCGGTCGTCCGGCCCACCTCCGAGATGATCATCAACGAGTACTTCGCGAAGTGGGTGCAGAGCTACCGCGACCTGCCCCTGCTGATCAACCAGTGGGCGAACGTGGTCCGTTGGGAGCTGCGCCCCCGCCTGTTCCTGCGCACGAGCGAGTTCCTCTGGCAGGAGGGCCACACGGCGCACGCGACCTACGAGGAGGCGCGCGACTTCGCCGCGCACATCCACCGCCAGGTGTACGAGGACTTCATGGTCAACGTCCTCGCGATGGACGTCGTCCCGGGCCGCAAGACGGTCAAGGAGCGGTTCGCGGGCGCGATCAACACCCTCACCCTGGAAGGGATGATGGGCGACGGCAAGGCGCTGCAGATGGCGACCAGTCACGAGCTGGGCCAGAACTTCGCCAAGGCCTTCAACACGCAGTACCTGTCCAGGGAAGGCAAGCAGGAGCTGGTCTGGCAGACCTCCTGGGGCTCCACCACGCGCATGATCGGCGCCCTGGTGATGATGCACGGCGACGACGACGGACTCCGGGTGCCGCCGCGGCTGGCACACATCCAGGTCGTCGTCCTCGCGATCAAGGGCGACGAGGCGGTTCTGGCCAAGGTCCGCGAGATCGGCGCCCGGCTGAAGACGGCGGGCGTCCGCGTCCGGGTCGACGACCGCACGGACGTCCCCTTCGGGCGCCGGGCCGTCGACTGGGAGCTGAAGGGCGTCCCCGTACGGATCGAGGTCGGACCCCGTGACCTGGAGAACGGCACGGCGATGCTGGCCCGCCGGATCCCCGGAGGCAAGGAGCCGGTGGCGATCGACTCCCTCGTAGAGCTGCTTCCCGTAGTCCTGGAGGAGGATCAGGCGCTGCTGCTGACACAGTCCCGCGAGCGGCGCGAGTCCCGCACCTCCGAGGTGTCGACGATCGCGGAGGCCGTCGAGGCCGCCACCGCCGGCGGCTGGGCGCGCATCCCGTGGGCGACGCTCGGCGAAGAAGGCGAGGCCGAGCTGGCCGAGCACGCGGTGACCGTACGGTGTCTCGTCGCCGAGGACGGGTCGGTGCCGGACGACGACAAGGCGCCCGGTAACGTCGCGGTCGTCGCGCGCGCCTACTGAGGAGCGCCCCTCCGGCGGGAGAGCGACCGAAACGCCTCTTGCGCGACGGCGGAGTGCAGCTACCCCGGCGTGCGGACACCGTCTACGCGCCGGGTCGTACGGAGGACTACGCACCAGCTTGGTATGAGCTGTGAGGCTTCTCCGCAGATCAGCGCACCCGCCCTCCTCCGGACGCATCAGCGGCAACTGACGGGTACGTGCAAATTATTTGGGATGCCCCGGAATCGGAACACAGGGGCACTCCGGCTCGTTGTCATTACGTGAGCACGACACAGACACCACCTGTTCTCGCCGCAGAGCTGGCAGAGGCGTGGGCCGATATTCAGCGGTACCACCCCGAACTGCCCGATCTGGCCGCGCCCGAGTCCCTGATCGGAGAGTCGTCGTCCGCCTGCGGACACGAGCTCTCCTTCGAGCGACTGCTGCATGAGGCAGTCCATGGCATCGCCGCTTCGCGCGGCGTGCGTGACACGTCCCGCGCCGGCCGCTACCACAACCGCAGATTCCTTGCGATCGCCGAGGAGCTGGGCCTGGACCACCCCGACGAACCGCATCCCAGCAGCGGTTTCTCGCTGGTCCAGCTCAACCCCGAAGCGAAGCGACGCTACCGGCCGACGATCGAGCGCCTCCAGCGCGCGCTCAAGGCCCACACCGTCGCGACCTCGGCCGACACCTCCCGTACGTTCCGCGGTCCGGCCGCCCGTCACGGCTCGTCCGGTGGCGGCGTCCGCGTCAAGGCGGTGTGCGACTGCGGTCGTAACGTACGGGTCGTCCCGTCGGTGCTGGCCCAGGCGCCGATCGTGTGCGGAGGCTGCGGCAAGCCCTTCCGTATCCCGGAGGTCGTGGGCGCGGCCTGAGGACGCGGCTGCTCGTGGCAGCCGCATCCCGCAGGCCGGGTTGCGCACACCCGCGCCGGTCACCTCCCGGCGCCGGGTGTCGCTTCCGCATGGGCGGGGCCAGGTGGAGGCATGCTCCCCGGTCGGGCGGACCGCCAGGGTGTGGCACAATAGCTAGCTGTACTCGACAGCCGCACAGGAACCCTCTCGCCTCCGGCTGACGCGTCCATCGGGCACTCGGGTACCGCAACCCCACGCGGCAATCTCGCCGTGCCCAACCACGTCAAAACCAGGAGAACCCACTCCCGTGGCAGTCAAGATCAAGCTGAAGCGTCTGGGTAAGATCCGTTCGCCTCACTACCGCATCGTCGTCGCCGACTCCCGTACCCGCCGTGATGGCCGGGCCATCGAGGAGATCGGTCTGTACCACCCGGTGCAGAACCCCTCGCGCATCGAGGTCGACACGGACCGTGCGCAGTACTGGCTGAGTGTCGGCGCGCAGCCGACCGAGCCCGTGCTCGCCATCCTGAAGCTCACCGGCGACTGGCAGAAGTTCAAGGGCCTGCCGGCCCCGGCTCCGCTGCTCGTGGCCGAGCCGAAGGCCGCGCGTCCCGTGTTCGACGCCCTCGGTGGCGACGACGCGAGCAAGGGTGAGGCGATCACCCAGAAGAAGAAGGCTGAGAAGAAGGACGAGGCTCCGGCCGAGTCCGAGTCGACCGAGGCCTGAGCATGCTCGAGGAGGCTCTCGAGCACCTCGTGAAGGGCATCGTCGACAACCCTGACGATGTGCAGGTCGCCTCGCGCGACCTGCGTCGCGGGCGTGTGCTGGAGGTCCGGGTGCACCCCGATGACCTCGGCAAGGTGATCGGTCGCAACGGCCGCACCGCTCGCGCTCTGCGCACCGTCGTGGGCGCCATCGGCGGCCGAGGCGTCCGCGTCGACCTTGTCGACGTGGACCACGTCCGCTGACGCTTATCGCACACCGGCTCGGGCCGGGGAGGGCCACTGGCCGTCCCCGGCCCGATCTGCATGAAACAGGAGAAGTGGACACGTGCAACTGGTAGTCGCACGGATCGGCCGTGCCCATGGCATCAAGGGCGAGGTCACCGTCGAGGTACGCACCGACGAGCCCGAGCTCAGACTCGCCCCCGGCGCCGTCCTGTTCACGGACCCCGCCCCGACGGGACCGCTCACCATCGAGACGGGCCGCGTCCACAGCGGCCGCCTCATCCTCCGCTTCGAGGGCGTACGCGACCGCACCGGCGCCGAGGCCCTGCGCAACACCCTCCTGATCGCCGAGGTCGATCCCGAGGAGCTGCCCGAGGAGGAGGACGAGTACTACGACCACCAGCTGATGGACCTCGACGTCGTCACCAAGGACGGCGAGGAGGTCGGCCGGATCACGGAGATCTCGCACCTGCCCTCCCAGGACCTCTTCATCGTGGAGCGTCCCGACGGCAGCGAGGTGATGATCCCGTTCGTCGAGTCGATCGTCGTCGAGATCGACCTGGAGGAGCAGCGCGCGGTCATCGACCCGCCGCCCGGACTGATCGACGACCGGGCCGAGATCGTGTCCTCCAAGGAAGACTCTTCAGAGGACACCGGCGCATGAGGCTCGACGTCGTCACGATCTTCCCCGAGTACCTCGAACCGCTGAACGTCTCCCTCGTCGGCAAGGCACGCGCGCGTGGACAGCTGAATGTGCACGTGCATGATCTGCGCTCCTGGACCTACGACCGCCACAACACGGTCGACGACACCCCCTACGGCGGCGGCCCCGGCATGGTCATGAAGACCGAGCCCTGGGGTGACGCCCTGGACTCCGTCCTGGCCGACGGCTACGAGACGGGCTCCGGCGCACCGGCGCTCATCGTGCCCACGCCCAGCGGCCGCCCCTTCACCCAGGAACTCGCCGTAGAGCTCTCCGAGCGGCCCTGGCTGGTCTTCACGCCCGCCCGCTACGAGGGCATCGACCGGCGGGTCATCGACGAGTACGCGACGCGGATGCCCGTCTACGAGGTGTCCATCGGCGACTACGTGCTCGCCGGCGGCGAGGCGGCCGTCCTGGTCGTCACGGAGGCCGTGGCACGCCTGCTGCCGGGTGTCCTGGGCAACGCCGAGTCCCACCGCGACGACTCCTTCGCGCCCGGCGCCATGGCCAACCTCCTGGAGGGGCCGATCTACACCAAGCCGCCCCAGTGGCGCGGCCAGGGGATCCCGGACGTGCTGCTCAGCGGCCACCACGGCAAGATCGCCCGCTGGCGGCGCGACGAGGCGCTGAAGCGCACGGCCGCCCACCGCCCGGACCTGATCGAGCGCTGCGAGCCCAAGACCTTCGACAAGAAGGACCGCGAGATGCTCTCGATCCTGGGCTGGTCACCGGACCCGGCCGGGGAGCCGTACGGCCGATTTTGGCGCAGGCCGGACGGCGTGGAAGAATAGGTCGCTGTTGTGCGTCGTCCGGCGTGCGCCCCTGCCACAGGGGGACATGACGCCCGCCCCGACACGGACAGCATCCTTCCCTTCACCTATCTCCCGTCGGTGACCTGTGGCATCGATGAAGAAAGCAGACGACATGTCCCACCTGCTCGACATCGTCGACGGCGCCTCGCTGCGCACCGACGTCCCGGCCTTCCGCCCGGGTGACACCGTCAACGTCCACGTCCGCGTCATCGAGGGCAACCGCTCCCGTGTGCAGCAGTTCAAGGGCGTAGTCATCCGTCGCCAGGGCGCCGGTGTCCGCGAGACCTTCACGGTCCGCAAGGTCTCGTTCTCCGTCGGCGTGGAGCGCACCTTCCCGGTGCACACCCCGATCGTCGAGAAGATCGAGCTCGTGACCCGTGGTGACGTCCGTCGCGCGAAGCTGTACTACCTCCGTGACCTGCGCGGCAAGGCCGCGAAGATCAAGGAGAAGCGCGACAACTGAGCTTGATACGGGGTTCTCATCGGGGCCGGATAACATCTGGCTCCGATGGACACCGAAGCACAGCACACGGAGCGCGACCGCTCCTCCCGCTCTTCCGACTCCGAGGACACCTCGGACACCGGAGGGCCGGAGGACCGGTCGCGTTTCGCGTTGGTGTCGCGGGTCGCCGAATGGCTTCCCGGCGGCCGGATCACCCTGACTGCCCTGGTCTGTCTGGTGTTCCTGCTGCTGCTCAACACCTTCTTGCTGCAGCCTTTCCAAATTCCTAGCGGATCCATGGAATCCGGATTGAGGATCGGCGACCGCGTTCTCGTAAATAAGTTGGCGTACCGTTTCGGTGCTCATCCGCGGCGCGGCGACATCGTCGTGTTCGATGGAACCGGCTATTTCGGGGACGCCGACTACATCAAGCGCGTTGTGGGTGTAGGGGGAGACCGCGTGGTCTGCTGCGACGAGAAGGGGAGGCTCCAGGTGAACGGGCGGTCGGTCGACGAGACGGCATTCCTGTACCCCGGGGACGCTCCGTCCACCGTGGCTTTCGACGTGGTCGTGCCCGACGGCACGCTGTTCGTCCTCGGTGACCACCGCGGCGACTCAAGTGACTCCCGGGACCACCTGGGCGACCCGGGCGGAGGCATGATTCCTGTTGGTGACGTCATCGGGCGAGCCGACTGGGTCGTCTGGCCCGCCGGGCACTGGACCCACCTCGTCCGACCCGGCGCCTACGCGCGCGTACCCGCCGGGGACGGCGCCCATGGGTAACCGCGGCAGGCCGCGCGGCGCGACACCGCCGGGCGGCTCCTTCGGGAACGAGAACCTGCTGCCGACCGGTTTCCGGCGCGCGGGCGCGCTCGCGCCGGCCGGGGGCGCCGGCCGCAGCCGGGCCGAGCGGCGCAAGCTCCAGCGCAAGGTCAAGCGGCGCCGACGGCGCTCCGCGGTCCGGGAGATACCCCTCCTGGTCGGTGTCGCGGTCCTCATAGCCCTCGTCCTGAAGACCTTCCTCCTCCAGGCGTTCGTGATCCCGTCGGGCTCCATGGAGCAGACGATCCGCATCGGCGACCGTGTCCTGGTCGACAAGTTCACCCCGTGGTTCGGCTCCGAGCCCAAGCGCGGCGACGTCGTCGTCTTCCACGACCCGGGCGGCTGGCTCGCGGACGAGCAGACCACCAAGAAGAACGACCCGATCGTGGTCAAGCAGGTCAAGGAAGGCCTCCAGTTCATCGGCCTGCTGCCGTCCGACAACGAGAAGGACCTCATCAAGCGGGTCATCGGCGTCGGCGGCGACCACGTCAAGTGCTGTGACGCGCAGGGCCGGGTGACCGTCAACGGCGTCCCCCTGACCGAGGCCGACTACCTGTATCCCGGGAACGCACCGTCCGAAACGGCGTTCGACATCACCGTCCCCAAGGGGCGGCTGTGGGTGATGGGCGACCACCGAGGCAACTCGGCGGACTCCCGCGCACACCAGAACACCAGCTACGGAGGCACTGTCGCGCTCAGTTCGGTGGTGGGACGGGCGAAGGTGATCGCCTGGCCGATGGGCCACTGGACCAGCCTGAACGAACCTAAAACCTTCGCATCGGTTTCCAACTCCGTGTCGGGGACGACCGCCGGTCCCGAACTGTCGCATAGGGTTGCCCCGGTCGATCCGAACGGATCGGTCCAACTCCCGAGCCCTGCGGAACTCCCGCTCGTTATGGGAGTGGTGGTCCTGCGCCGAGGATGGGGCAGGCGGCGGCACAGAGTAAGGAGTTGGCGTGGGGGATGTGGCGGTTGGCGCACGGTCCGGACACGACGGCGAGGAGCACCACGGACGTCCCGTGGGAGCACCCGCCCCGGCCACGGACAGCGCCGTGACCTCAGGGAGTGACTCCGGCCCGGACGAGGAAGGTACGGCGCCGGGCGACGCGACCCGCACCGAGGAACAGGGGCCGGGCGACCAGACCCCCCAGCCCAGGAAGCCGCGCTCCTTCTGGAAGGAGCTGCCGATCCTGGTCGTCATCGCGCTCGTCCTCGCGCTGCTGATCAAGACCTTCCTGGTGCAGGCGTTCTCGATCCCCTCCGACTCGATGCAGAACACCCTCCAGCAGGGTGACCGCGTCCTGGTCGACAAGCTCACCCCGTGGTTCGGCTCCAAGCCGGAGCGCGGCGAGGTCGTCGTCTTCCATGACCCGGACGACTGGCTGGCGGGCGAGCCGGCGGCGAATCCCAACGCCCTGCAGACGGTGCTCAGCTGGATCGGCCTGATGCCCTCCGCACAGGAGAAGGACCTCATCAAGCGGGTCATCGGCGTCGGCGGCGACACCGTCTCCTGCAGCGGCACCGGCCCGCTGATGGTCAACGGCAAGGCGCTGAACGAGCCGTACGTCTACCCCGGCAACACCCCGTGCACCAACGACGACCAGGGCGGCCAGTTCACCGTCAAGGTCCCCAAGGGCGACATCTGGGTGATGGGCGACCACCGGCAGAACTCGCGGGACTCGCGCTACAACCAGTCCGACAAGCACCACGGCATGGTCCCGGTGAAGGAGGTCGTCGGCCGCGCGATCGTCAAGGCCTGGCCCATCAACCGCTGGGGCACGCTGCCGATCCCGGACACCTTCGACCAGGCGGGTATCAACACCCAGGCCTCGGCCTCCCGTCTCCTGACGGCCGCTCCGGAGGGCCTCGCCCTCGTCGGGGTCCTTCCGTTGGTCCTGTGGCGTCGCAAGCGGTCGGGCAAGGACGAGTAAAGGCCTTGTAGAGCTTGTGACCTTGGTCCCGGAGGAAGGGCTGACCACCCTCGGTACCGCCGGGTAGGGTGCGGACCCATGGGTGGCGAGAGCGCAACACGTACGGCCCCGCGTACCGGCGGTGGCACAGGCAAGGGCCCGGTGGGCAGCCGGACCGGACAGCGGTTGTCCGGACTGGCCGTCGCGCTGGGCCTTGTGCTGTTCCTCGGAGGCTTCGGCTGGGGAGCGGTGGTCTACCGGCCGTACACGGTGCCGACCAGTTCGATGACGCCGACGATCGACGCGGGCGACCGGGTGCTGGCCCAGCGGGTCGACGGCGACGAGGTGCACCGTGGCGACGTCGTGGTCTTCACGGACAAGACCTGGGTGACGAACGCGCCCGTGGTCAAGCGTGTGGTCGCCGTCGGCGGGGACACCGTCTCCTGCTGCACGAACGGCAAGCTGGTCGTCAACGGCAAGCAGATCACCGAGGACTACCTCAAGGGCGGCGCGGCCGAGGACAAGTCGATCCCCGCGGTGAAGGTCCCCAAGGGCCGCCTCTTCCTCCTCGGTGACGAACGCCAGGGCTCCCTGGACTCCAGCGCCCACCTCACGGACGTCGCCAGTGGCACCGTCGCGAACAGCGCCGTGAGCGCCCGCGTGGACGCCGTCGTCTGGCCCATGAAGGGCATGCTGGAGCGCCCCACCGCCTTCGAGCCGCTCGGCAGCCTCTCCCACCCCGGCCCGCTGGGCACGATCCTCGCCGTCATCGTCGCGGGCGGTGTGCTCGTCCTCGGCGGCGGCGCCTACGGCCCGATCGCCAAGCTGGCGGCCGGCCGCCGCGCCCGCACCCGGACGGAGCCCGCCGGTGCCCGCTGAGGCCACCGAGGAGGGTCCGTACGGCGACTCGTACGAGGGCGGCCTGCGCAGGGTCGCCCGGGTCGTCCTGCTCGACCCCCAGGACCGCATCCTGCTGCTCCACGGCCATGAGCCGGACGACCCCGCCGACGACTGGTGGTTCACGCCGGGCGGCGGCCTGGAGGGCGACGAGACCCACGAGGAGGCCGCCCTACGGGAACTCGCGGAGGAGACCGGCATCACCCAGGTCGAACTCGGCCCGGTCCTGTGGACGCGGACGTGTTCCTTCCCGTTCGCGGGCCGCCGCTGGGACCAGGACGAGTGGTACTACCTGGCCAGGACGTCCGCCACGGCCGAGGGCGTGCCCGGCGCCACGGCCCTCACCGAGCTGGAGCGCCGCAGCGTCTCCGGAGCGCGTTGGTGGACGTACCGGGAACTGGACCGGGCGCATGAGACGGTGTATCCGACCAGACTCGCCGAGCTGCTCCGCAGGCTGCTCGACGAAGGTCCCCCGGCCGGGCCCGTGACCCTTGACACCGAAATCGTCTAGGGGCTCACGGGACTGGCGCACAATGGTGGGATCGCACGGGTGAAGGGGAACATGCCATGAGCGCCGAGGACCTCGAAAAGTACGAGACCGAGATGGAGCTGAAGCTCTACCGGGAGTACCGAGATGTCGTCGGTCTGTTCAAATATGTGATCGAGACCGAACGGCGCTTCTACCTCACCAACGACTACGAGATGCAGGTGCACTCGGTCCAGGGCGAGGTGTTCTTCGAGGTGTCCATGGCGGATGCCTGGGTGTGGGACATGTATCGACCGGCTCGCTTCGTCAAACAGGTCCGTGTGCTCACGTTCAAGGACGTGAACATTGAGGAGCTGAACAAGAGCGACCTGGAGCTGCCGGGCGGCTGACGGCCGTGACCCGCCGAGAGGCTGTCGCTCGTGCGGGTGACGGAGTTTTCCACAATCACTGAACGGCCCACCAAGATCCACTTGGTGGGCCGTTCCGCGTGACGGTTGGTGCCGGAGGTGGTGCCGACATGAACGCACGCAGTGCACTCGGCGAGTACGGCGAGACGGTGGCCGCACGGCGGCTGGTCGCGGCCGGTATGACGGTCCTGGAGCGCAACTGGCGGTGTGGCAGGACCGGAGAGATCGACATCGTGGCGCGGGACGGCGACGTCCTGGTGGTCTGCGAGGTCAAGACCCGGCGGGCGGGCGCCTTCCAGCACCCGATGGCCGCCGTCACACCCAAGAAGGCGGAGCGCCTACGAGGCCTCGCCGAGCGATGGATCCACGCGCACGGCGGAGCCCCGCCGGGAGGGGTCCGTATCGACCTGGTGGGCGTCGTCGTGCACCGGCGCGGCGCGGCCGTGGTCGAGCACGCTCGGGGGGTGGCCTGAGATGGGGTTCGCTCGAACGTGTTCGGTGGCGCTGGTGGGCGTCGAAGGTGTGGTGGTCGAGGTCCAGGCCGACCTCGAACCGGGCGTCGCCGCGTTCACGCTGGTGGGACTGCCCGACAAGAGCCTGACGGAGAGCAAGGACCGGGTGCGGGCCGCGGTCGTCAACTCGGGCGCACCCTGGCCCCAGAAGAAACTGACCGTCGGGCTCAGCCCGGCGTCGGTACCGAAGAGCGGCAGCGGGTTCGACCTCGCCGTGGCGGCGGCCGTCCTCGGCGCGGCCGAGCGGATCGATCCGCGCGTGCTCGCCGACATCGTGATGATCGGCGAACTCGGCCTGGACGGACGGGTCCGGCCGGTCCGGGGCATCCTGCCCGCCGTACTGGCCGCGGCCGACTCCGGATACGAGCAGGTCGTCGTCCCGGAGTGCGCCGCCGCCGAGGCGTCCCTCGTGCCCGGGGTGTCCGTCCTGGGCGTCCGTACACTGCGGCAGCTGATCGCCGTACTCGCCGACGAACCCGTGCCCGCCGAGGATCCGGACGAGCTGGGACGCCCGGACCCGCTGCTCGCCGGACTGCGCATGCCCGGCACGGGCGCTGCCACCGGGATGCACAGCGTGGGCGCGTCCCAGCACGACCCGGGGCACGATCTAGCCGATGTCGTCGGCCAGTTCTCGGCACGGACAGCGGTGGAGGTCTCGGCGGCCGGCGGCCATCACCTGTTCCTCGAAGGCCCACCCGGGGCCGGCAAGACGATGCTCGCGGAGCGGCTGCCCGCGGTCCTGCCCCGGCTCGACCGGCAGGAGTCCCTGGAGGTCACGGCGGTTCACTCGGTGGCGGGCCTGCTGCCCCCGGGCAAACCCCTGATCGACGTCGCCCCCTACTGCGCCCCGCACCACTCGGCCACGATGCAGGCCCTCGTCGGGGGCGGCCAGGGGATCGCGCGACCCGGTGCGGTGTCGCTGTCCCATCGAGGCGTCCTGTTCCTTGACGAGACCCCCGAGTTCAGCGGCCAGGCGCTGGATGCGCTACGACAACCCCTGGAGGCCGGGCATGTGGTGATCGCGCGCAGTGCGGGGGTCGTCCGGTTCCCGGCCAGGTTTCTGATGGTGCTGGCCGCCAACCCCTGTCCGTGCGGCCGTTTCTCGCAGACCGACGACCTGTGCGAGTGCGCGCCGATGTCGATCCGGAGGTACCAGGCCAGGCTCTCCGGGCCGCTGCTCGACCGGGTGGACCTGCGGGTGGAGGTGGACCGCGTGACGAGGGACCAGCTCACCGGACGCGGCTCGCGGGGCGAGTCCACGGCGACGGTCGCGGACCGGGTGCGGGTGGCCAGGGAGCGGGCGGCGGCGCGGCTCGCGGACACGCCCTGGCGCACCAACGGCGAGGTGCCCGGCCGTGAACTGCGCAGCCGCTGGCACGCCGAGCGCGGGGCGATGGACGAGGCAGAGCGCAGTCTGGAGCGCGGCGCGCTCACCGCGCGCGGGCTCGACCGGGTGCTGCGCGTCGCCTGGACGGTCGCGGATCTGGTCGGCCACGACCGACCCGGCGTGACCGATGTCGCCCTCGCGCTCCAACTGCGCACGGGCGTACCGCGAGGCGTGCCGATGGCCATCGGGGCGATGACATGACCCGGGGCGATGACACGGGCGGGGTCAACGACCGGACGGGGAGCGATGGTTGGGCCGGTAGTCATGATCGGACTGGGGCTGGGGCTGGGGCTGGGGCCGGGGCTGGTGGTGATGGCGCTGGCGGGGCCGATGACCGGGCCCGGATCGATGGCACAGGCGGGGCCGGTGGCCGGATGGGGGTCGATGATTGGGCCGGGAGTCATGATCGGGCCGGGACTGATGACGCGGGCGGGGCCAGTGGCCGGACCCGGACCGATGGCCGGACCCGGACCGATGGCCGGACCTGGGCCGATGGCCGGACGTGGACCGGTGACCGGAGCCGGCCCGATGACCCGGCCGGGGCTCATGGCTCGGCCGGGGTCCAAGGCTCGGCCGGGGTCCAAGGCTCGGCCGGGACTCATGGCGCGGGCGACGACCTGCTTGCCCGTGTCTTCCTCGCCCGGGTCGTCGAACCCGGCGACGAGGTCGCCGGGCGGTGGATCCGGGAGCTCGGTGCTGTGGAGGTCGTCCGGCGGCTGCGGAACGGAGGGCCGCAGCTCACCGGGGTGACCGACAAACGCTGGGCCGGGCTGTGCGCGCGGGCCGGACTGGTCGAACCCGGGCGGGACTTGGCCGTCGCGCAGGATGCCGGCGTCCGGTTCGTGTGTCCCGGCGACGTCGAGTGGCCCGCCCAGCTCGACGATCTCGGGGACGCGCGGCCCATCGGGCTGTGGGTGCGCGGGCACCCCAACCTGCGGATGTTGGCACTCAAGTCGGTCGCCGTCGTCGGCGCCCGCGCCTGCACCGAGTACGGCGCGCACATGGCGGCCACCCTTGCCGCAGGACTGGCCGAACGCGGCTGGGTGGTCGTGTCCGGTGGCGCCTACGGAGTCGACGGCGCCGCTCATCGCGGCGCCCTCGGTGCGACCGGCGTCACGGTCGCCGTGCTCGCCTGCGGCGTCGACCGGCCCTACCCGCGCGGGCACACCGAGTTGATCCGCAGGATCGCCGAACAGGGGCTCGTGGTGGGCGAGTTGGCGCCCGGGGAGCATCCGACGCCGAGCAGGTTCATCCTCCGGAACCGGGTGATCCGACCTTCTCTGGGGGTGCCGTGCGTGGTGAAGCATGTCGAGGGCACTTCGTGCAGCTCAGAGCCGGTGACGATGACGGTAGCGAGTGCAACAGGTGTGGCGCTATCGCTGGATAGGGTGAGCTAGAGAGATCCCACTTGGGGCCGCCGACCATAGGTCGGCGGCCCCAAGTCGAGATCGGCTCAGACCTTGCGCGCCGGGATGGCATAGGTATTGAAAAGTTGATCGCCGTTCAGGCGGTTTGCCACGAGATGGGTGGCAACGCTGCCCTCGTCCCGCCATAGACCCAGTCCGTCGGCCAGAGCAACCGTGTACTTGGTCACGGCGGCTTTGAGGGCGTCGAGCTTGTCCGGCGTGATGACGACCATGCCTGGCTCCGGGGTGCCCAGCGAGTCGCAAACGTTGCTGGGGTGGAGCATGACCGGCAGGGGAGTGGCTTCCGGATGCTCGCTGCGATCCCATCGGACGCTGCCGCCGAGCTGGTTGAGATCGTGCTTCGAGATGGTGGTGGTGGTGCAGCCCGTTTTGAGTTCTGTGACGGCATGTCGGGTCGGGCTGAGAATCCAGAGGTTGTCTGGACCTTCGCCGTTGCTCTCCTTGTCGGGGCGGCTGCTGGCGAACCCGAGGTGTCGTCCTAGCTGTTGCCAGGCGGCTTCGGCCTGGTTTGTGCGCTCCTCGTCCCAGGCGACATCCTCCAGCATGGCCTTGACCCCGAGGACGAGCTGGGTTGGATTGTCGTATGTTGCGGCTAGGAACGCGGCTGCTTCTCGGGCTTGAACGGCCCCGGCCTTGGCCTTGGCGGGGGCGATGCCGGCGGCTGGTCGCAATACCGCGTGGTTCAGTCTTGTAGCGTTCACGAGCACCTGCTGAGCCTGGTGCGAGTTGGTGAAGTGAACGTATCCGGCCCGCTGCTCCATCAGCCATCCCCGCAAGGCTGCATCGTCTGTCTGGTTGATCACCTGCACAAAACGTTCAGCTGCGTTGCTGGTCTGGCCGACGACGGCCAGGTCGAATGCCTTCCGGCTCGCGATGGCCTCGGGGCGGATTCTCGTGTACTCGGCGTAGCGGACCGTGGCCGTGCGACGCCGGCTCTCCTCAACCCAGGCCGGATCTCGGCTGAGGAAGAGTGAGAGAGCCTCCCGAATCGAGTTGATTCCCTCGCCTTTGATCTGGAGAGCTAGTTCCTGGCTGAGCCCAAGCTGGGCCTGGGTCGCATTGGAGAACATCGACAGGCGGTTAGGCTCCGTCGTGGCTCGGGCGAGGTTGGCTCCGAGAAGGAGAACCGCGCAGTGGTCGTCACGATCACGCACTCCTCGCCCCATGCCCTGCTCGATCCTCTGGATCTCACGTGCTGTGACGGTCGGGCTGCCGGTCAGGGCATCCGCTTCGCGGCGGTCGGCGCCGCTCATCGGGGTGGGGACGCCGTCGAGGATCAGGAGGCGGCAGGCGTCGCCGGGCAGGTCGACCCCGTCGTATTTGTTGATCAAGACCACGAGGCGACCGCGTGTGGACTTGAGAGATTCCACTCCGGCTGCAAGGTCGTTGACTCTGAGTACGGCGTCTGCGAATGGCTTCCACGGCTCCGCCGCCGGCCCACTGGGCACGATGACAACGACGTTGATCGGGTGCGAGTCGGGAACACCATCACCGTTCCGGTCGCCGTTGGCGAATTGCCGGGCAAGCCATCTGATGGCCCCGGCGTCGAGGTTCGGGTTGAGCGCGAGAGGAGAAAGGATCAGCCGGTCGCCGAGGTCTGCCGCGCTTCCTGGAGTGACGGGTTTGACCAGGAGTTCCGGGTCAGCATCTAGCGAGGTCACGAGCACACTGTCGTCTGCGAGAGTGGCAGTGAGGTAGACGCGCCGGCGGGCCTTCGCGAACGACGGGATCATGTGGATCGGCGGGCACGGCGGACGGATCTCGAAGCCCTGACTGGTCGCGGTCGCGGAACACAGCGGGAGGACGTCCGCGATCAGGGGCCACGCGAACCGGAACTTATCGTTGCTTTCCCGGTGTGGGTGCAACAACTCCATGACGTCCTGGGCCCGGTCCGCCCATGCCCAGAACGGGACACGGATGGCCGCCGTGTACTCCGCTGTACTGATGTCTGCCCACGCCTTCGCAGACTGTCGGCGCAAGTCGCCCTCGAACATATCCAGGAGCGGCTGGTAGGCGTCGTGCCCGCGGGCGATGTTGAGCGTGAACTGAGCCTCCGTGGCTGCCAGCGCGGCATGGGCGTCGTCAACGATCACGGTGCCCAGATCCATGGGAGGGTGTGATCCGCCGATCACTCCGAAGCGGGACAGGCCGTTGATGAGAGTGTGGAAAGTGGTGATCAGGATTGCCCGCTCGCCACGGAACTCCATGTCGTCCGGGTCGTTGGCCGTCGCCAGTCCCAGTCGGTGGGCCTCGGCTCGGGCCTGGGTCGCCAGGTAGTTGTCGGGCGTGAGATAGACGGCCTTGCCAATGCCCTCGTTCAAGGTGCTCTGCGCGATCAGCAGGCCGACGACCGTCTTGCCGCCTCCCGTGTTCTGCTTGATCACGACGTCATGGTTGTCTCTGATATCGAACCATGATTCGAGTACCTCGCCCTGTTCCTGACGGAGGTATGGGAAGGGGCGGTTCGGCAGTCCATTGAAGATGTCGCGTGGGCGGATGAGGGGTGCACGATCGCCCTTGCCCAGCCTGCTCAGATCCAGAGGCATGTCCTTCGAGTCCCCTCTCCCGCCGGCTGCGGACGCTGCCGGTCTCGCGTTGTCATCATGCCGTTGTCGGTTCCCTCGATGCACAACGATTAGCGACGCTGCGGGCGCCAGCCAGGCTGGTCAGAGGCGACCTGTCCATCGGTTGGCGCTCAGCGCCAAGCGGTGATCAATTTCCTTGGTTAATGGCCCGGGTCAGCTCACGGTTGGCGCCTCGCGCCGCCGCCAGCTCCTCGTTTCGTTCGTCGAGTTGATCGCGTACTTCCGCGAGTTCTTGCTCAAGCATCGCGATGCGCCGCTGTAGCTGGTCGACGTCGGTCGGGGCGCCGAGTCCGGAGTCGGCCCATGCGGAATCTCCGAGCGATTCGGAGAGGCGTCTCTCCAGTTGCCGGACCCGTTGCGTGAGCCGCGTGTTGCGCTCCAGCGCGTTGGCCAGGTCGGCCTGGAGCGAGGCCCTGCTCACGGCTGCCTGCCGCCCGTCGGGCGGTGGGCTGGCCGCGGCGGTGTGGACGCGTTCGAGCAGGTCCCGGTGCCGATAGAAGAAGGTGCGATCGACCCGTGCCGCGCGAGCGAGCCCGGACACGGTGATGTCCTCGCCGCTTCGCAGGGCCGCGTCGATGGCCTTGAGGACGCGTTCGCGCCGGCGGGCCGAGTCGGCCCGCTTTCCTTCGATCATGTGGGCGGTCATGAGGCTCTTCCAGGACGAAGGTCGGGCAGAGGCTGGCGGATCTTCGGCATGCCGAGCGAGACGACGTGGCGGCTGTTGCGGATCAGGCCGACGGCCTGCTCGATCTGGGTCCGGTCTTCGTCGGTGAGGCCATCGAGGTCCTCGCGGACGCGGCGGACCAGGCGCCTCACCCGGGTGATCTCCTCGTCCGAGGGCATTGCTTCGCTCTTGGCCCAGGAATCGGCGTCCGCGAAGGCCGCGAGCCGTTCCCGGTTCCGCAGGAGATCGGCCAGGTATGCCTCCAGGTCCGGCAGATAGGACACGTCGGTGCGGAAGTGCCCGCAGCCGACGCAGCGGAACCGCGCCGGGCAGTCGTGGCCGCCGGCCGCGACGTTCGACGGCTCGGAGCAAACGCCGTAGGGAACGGCGACTTCGCCAACGGCTCTGCGGGCGTGTTCGGAGTCGAGTAGGTTCTTGGCCTGGCGCCAGACGCGGTTGCCGTGCCGGTCGAACTGCATGGCGGTGACACGGTCGATGGCCTCACGGCGACGGGTCTCGCCAACGCGGTAATAGCGTTGAGTTGTGTCGAGTTGGCGATGATCCATAAGCCCTCTGAGGACGTCGATGGGGACGCCCGCGTCGGCATGTCGTTGCGCGTAGGTGTGCCGGTAGGCGTAGGGGAAGATGTTCGCCTTGTCGTAGGGGAGCAACTCGGTGACGCGTTCGCCGTTCCGCAGGACCACGGTGGGGACAAGAAAGTCGGGCAGTGAGTCGACCCAGGCTCGATGCGCATCGCTGATCCACCCGTCACTGACCGGCTTCGTGCCGTCCGGGTTCATCCGGAACGAGGGAAGCAGCTTGAGCTCCTTGACCGGGGCCTCCGGGAACCGGGCGCGCGCACGTTTCTGCTGATCGAGGATCACCGTCGCGGTCGCTTCAGGGATGGGTAGCCGCCGTCCGTTCCTGAGCGCCTTGTGATTGTCGTAGATCAGCACGGGTTTGCCGTCGCTGTCGCGTTCGAGGCAGTCCCAGCCCAGGGTCCGGATCTCGCCCGGGCGCCGTCCGGTGTCCATGAGCAGCTCGACGACGGTGCGGATCACCGGGTCATCCCCGGAGCCCAGCGAGTTCAGGTGGTCGCAGAGCTGGCGCATCACCTCCGGCGGAAGGTCGTGGCCGGCCTCGGCGTCCTCCGGATCGTCGGGGATGTCCTCCCAGCGCAGGCAGAAGTCGCTGCTCAAGCCGTGCAAAGGGTGTCCTGCCTGGTCCAGGCCGAGCGTCCTCATCCTGGTCAGCAGCCGCCTGACGTCGCGGGCGATCTTGCAGCGGCGGACTGCGCTGATCTCCTTGCGCTCGTGCAGAAACCGGAGGCGGTTGAGGAAGTGCAGCACGTCCTCCCGGCCGAGCGGCCGCTGGGCGGTGCCCCTGTCGGCCCGGTTGAGCCGGAGGCTCGTCGAGAGGTGTGCCAGGGAGTTGATCTGACTCTGGACGGTGTTTCGGATCTTGTGGCCGCGGCGTCCGGGAACGTCATCGACCGCCCAGCTTTTCGCGGCCTCACGCAGCCATGGCTGGCTGATCTCGCTGAAGTAGAGGCTTCCGGCGAAGCCGAAGGCGGCGCCGTCCCAAGTGTCCTTGTGGCGCTCGGTCTCCGGCGACAGCTGGGAGCGGTCGCAGTGTTTGAGGATGCCCCTCACGAGCCTCTGGAGGTGGCGGTGCAGCGAGCTCAGGTCGAGTTCGCTCACCGAGCCGAGTTGTCGGGCCCGGACAAGATCGGCGATGCCTCGGACTTCCCCGTCGAGCTGTCGGATTCCTTCGGCGTAACGCTGTTGCAGGCCGTAGAGGACTTCGGCCACGACCCGGTCCGGAAGGCCGCGCAGGCTGACCTTCCCCGACTCGGCGATTCCGGTCGCTGTCCGCCGCCACGTCTCCTCGTCGTGCGTGTACCCATTCCGGCGAACGATCTTCCACCGATTCGTATGGGCATGGCAGTAGGGTCCCCGGCCGTGCCGGTCCCTCGCGCAGGCCGCGACCTGACACGGCCCGAAGCTCGGCAGCGGTCGGACGTCCGGATGACGGATGAACTCCTCCACCGGCAGGCAGAAGATCTTCTCCTGCTGGTGACCGTGCGTGGTGCACAACGGCCTGTTCGACGTCATCCAGGGCCTTGCGCAGTGCGGGACCCGGCAGTTGGAGATCCCGATCCCGCGCCAGGACCGCACGGTGTTCGCGACGAACTCCTCGAACTCCTGGCCCCGCCGTTCCATCTGCTGCCAGCAGGCGACGCAGATCCCGCGGTGGGCCTTCGTGAAGGCCATCTGTTCGCAGCCGACCACGAGGCACTGAGGCCCTCCCAGCAGCGGGTGACCCGCCGGAAAGGTCAGCACCCGGACACTGGAATCCCAGCTCATCGTGCTGAGGAAGTCCGGCTTCAGCGCCGCCAGGAGCTCAGCGGTGAGCGGGTCTTCGACCGCGCGACCCGGAGCAAGGGCTAGGGTCACCGGGACTCTCCCTCGCTCAGCTGCCGCGGTGAGGGAACCCGCTCGACCGCCTCACGCAGCCGTGCCGCCTTGGGGTGCAGATAGGGCCGTGCCGAGGCGGGGTTCTTCTGACCCAGCAGGGCCTGGACCTCGTCGAGGCTGCCGCCCGCGTCCGCGACGTTGCTGGCCATGGCGTGGCGACACATGTGCGGGGAGATCGGCCGGTCCAGCCCGGCCCGCCTGGCCAGTGACTCCACGAGCTCGCCGATCGCGTCCGGGGTGACGGGGGAGCCGTAGGGCGGGCGGAAGAGGTTCACCAGGAGGAAGTCGCTGCCGCCGGCCCCCAGCAGTTCGAAGCGTTCCAGCGCGTACTGATCGAAAGCCTGGACCACCAAGAAGTCGACGGGGAACCAGACGGAGTCCCGGCGCTTGGACCAGGCGTTGTTCTCGTTCTGCCGCCGGACGACGTGCAGGTGGGCGCCCTCGATGTCGCAGCCCAGGGACCGCGAGTCCATCAGCAGGTGGAGGTCGGTGCGGTGCAGGCCCGCGGTCTGACCGCGCCGGAGACCGACCCGGGCGAGTAGCAGCAGGATCAACCGGTCCCGAGCCGAGCGGCAGGCGAGGAACATCGCGACGATCTCCTCATCGCTGGCCCGGTCGACATCGGTCTCCGGTTCTTGTAGCCGGTGGCGGGCGCGCAGCCGGTAGCGCAGCCCGCCGTTCTCTCCGCGTGCCTCGTAAGGCAGGTCCCGGTCGTCGCCGAGCTCGTAGAGCTGTTCCAGCACCCAGGCCGGCACCGTCTTGTTCACCACGGCGTGGGCCAGGAACATTCGGACCGCGGTCAGCACCTTGTTGATCCGGCTCTCGCCCCGGACCGGCTTCGAGCCCGGACCTGGTACCACGGTCCTGTGCTGGCCGCTGTCGCCGGGCGTCCACTTGAGCCAGAGCATGAACAGCCCCATGTCGCGGGCCGCGGTCCGCCAGTCACGTCCCGTACGCACGCACCAGCGCAGGAACAGGGACACCCCTTCCGCGTACGACTTCGTCGTACTCTCCGCCCGGTCCCGAGCCAGTCTCAGCTCCCGCAGGAACCGATCAGCGCTCTCCATCACCACCAGGTCGTCGTCCACCACGGTCCAGTACCTGGTGCCCGACGGCATCCCTACAGGGAAGGCCCGCACTTGTAACCCCACTTCACGAGACGATCGCAACGATCCGCCGCAGAGCCACACCCCCTGAGTACCGCTGCAACCTCACTAACGAGAAAGGGAGTTGCAGCGTCACACCACAGCCATAGAACCCCCGGAGAACGCCGCGCTCACCCGGGGCACCGTGGTGGTCGAGGCCGCGTACCGGAGCGGGTCGCTCGTCACGGCGCGGGCGGCGCAGCGGTTGGGGCGCCACACGATAGGGGTGCCCGGCCCGGCCACGAGCGCGCTGTCCGCCGGTGTGCACGAACTCCTGCGCGGGGACGCGGTGCTGGTCACCGACACTGCTGAAATCGTCGAACTGGTCGGCGGCATGGGCGAACTGGCACCGGACCGACGCGGACCGGTGCTCCCGCGCGACCTGTTGGAGCCGGCCGCTCGGCGCATCCTCGCCGCACTGCCCGGCAACAGGGCCGCGCGGCCGGGGGAGATCGCGCGCGGTGCGCAGACCACGGAGGACGACGCGATCGCGAGACTGTACGAACTCCGAGCACTTGGTTACGTCGAACGACACGGCGACGGCTGGAAGTTGACACGCCAGGCGATGATCTCGGTCCGGCCCGATCGGGGGCGCCGCTGACCGAGCGTGTTCGGCCGTCCGGGGGAACCCCGACACCCTTGGGAATTCCCGCAGTTGGCGCATTCCGATGATCACGCAGAGCAATCGGAGCGACCCGTTCCGGCACCCCCGCGGGCGCGTCCGCGCCCGGTCCGGGCCCCGCCCTTCGCACACCGCGACACTCCAGTCACGCTACGCTCACGGGGATTCCAGCACACCCCGGCATCTCCCCATCACTCCGACAGCTCACCCAGGCACCCCCACTTCACGGCAGAACGGCACAAGGCGACGAATGCCCCAGCACACCTCCGGGTCCGACCGGGCGGCGATCCCCCCAGCCGCCCGCGACGGTGGCAGCGTCCGGCCGCCCGCTCCCTCGACGCTCGACGAGCTGTGGCGGTCGTACAAGACGACGGGCGACGAGCGGCTGCGTGAGCAGCTGATCCTGCACTACTCGCCGCTCGTGAAGTACGTCGCGGGACGGGTGAGCGTCGGGCTGCCGCCCAATGTGGAACAGGCGGACTTCGTGTCGTCGGGGGTGTTCGGACTGATCGACGCGATCGAGAAGTTCGACATCGAGCGGGAGATCAAGTTCGAGACGTACGCGATCACCCGCATCCGGGGCGCGATGATCGACGAACTGCGGGCGCTGGACTGGATCCCGCGCTCGGTACGGCAGAAGGCGCGGAACGTCGAGCGGGCGTACGCAACGCTCGAGGCGCGGCTCAGGCGCACGCCCAGCGAGGGCGAGGTGGCCGCCGAGATGGGCATCGCGGTGGAGGAACTCCACGCCGTCTTCAGCCAGTTGTCGCTGGCGAACGTGGTCGCCCTGGAGGAACTGCTGCACGCCGGAGGCGAGGGCGGCGACCGGCTGAGTCTGATGGACACCCTGGAGGACACCGCCGCCGACAATCCGGTGGAGGTGGCCGAGGGGCGGGAGCTGCGGCGGTTCCTCGCGCGGGCGATCAACACGCTGCCCGAGCGGGAGAAGACCGTCGTCACGCTCTACTACTACGAGGGCCTCACCCTCGCCGAGATCGGCAACGTGCTCGGGGTGACCGAGAGCCGGGTCAGCCAGATCCACACCAAGTCCGTGCTGCAGCTGCGCGCCAAGCTGGCGAGTTTCGGCCGTTGAGCGAAAGCCGTACGGCTTTCCTGACCTCGCAGAATCGTGCCTGCATGGCCTGGGTCACTCCCGCCGGGGGTGCGCCGTCCGTAGAGTGGTTGACGTGCCAAGGATTCGAGCGGCCTCCGTGGCCGAGCACCGGTCGATGCAGCGAGCCGCCCTGCTGGACGCGGCTCGTTCCCTGCTGTCCGAGGGCGGGACGGAGGCGCTGACGTTCCCGGCCCTGGCCGAGCGGACGGGGCTGGCGCGGTCGTCCGTGTACGAGTACTTCCGCTCTCGGGCCGCCGTGGTCGAGGAACTGTGCGAGGTCGACTTTCCCGTGTGGGCGGCGGATGTGTCGTCGGCGATGGAGGGGGCCGGCTCCGCCGAGGGCAAGGTCGAGGCGTACGTACGGCAGCAGCTTGCCCTGGTTGGGGATCGGCGGCACCGGGCTGTCGTCGCCATCTCCGCGAGCGAGTTGGATGCGGGGGCTCGGGAGAAGATTCGGGCCGCGCACGGGGGGTTGGTGGCGATGATCGTCTCCGCGTTGGCGGAGATGGGGCATGCGGAGCCTCGGCTGGCGGCGATGTTGGTTCAGGGGGTTGTTGATGCGGCGGTCCGCAGGATTGAGCTGGGGGCGGCGGAGGACCCTTCGGTGATTACTGAGGCTGCGGTGAGTATGGCTTTGCGAGGGGTTCTGGGTTGAGTGTCGGCTGCGGGCCGGTGGGGGCTGGGCGCGCGGTTCCCCGCGCCCCTAAAAGCCAAGCACCGGCAACAAACGTGACGGCCCTCTGTTCAGCAGCCATGGGGGCAATAGCTCCAGCGGGTTCAAGTACGTCTCCCCTCTCAGCAAGCCCCAGTGCACGCATGTCGTCGCGCAGTGGGAGCCGGTGATCTCCACCGTCCCCACCGCCTCGCCCGGTTTCACCTCGTCGCCCTTCTTCACGGTCGCGGTCACCGGTTCGTACGTCGTGCGCAGGTCTGTCCCCGCAAGCTCCACTGACACCACACCCCTCCCTGCCACCCGGCCCGCGAAGGACACCCGGCCCGCGGCCACCGCTCGTACCTCAGCGCCGGCCGGGGTCGCCAGGTCCACGCCTCGGTGGCCCCGGCCGTAGACCGTCGCCGGGGGCTCCCAGCCTCGTAGGACCAAGGGGTGGGAACCGACGGGCCAGGCGCGGGCGATGGCCGGTACTGAGGGGGGCAGGACTCCGGGGACGGGTGGAGGGCTGTCGTTCGCCCGGGCCGTGCAGGTCAAGAGGGTCAGGAGGAGGGGCAGTAGCAGGGCGAGGCCTGTACGTGCAATTCGGTCATCTCGTCGCATCCGCATGGGGCAAACCGTGCTGTACCCGTGCCGATCATGGCCGGGACCTGTGGACCGGCGTGGGGTTGTGGACAACGGCGTCACCCGGTGCCTCGCGGGTCCCGTACACTTCCTTTGGCGATCCGGGTCACCGGGTCGACTTCGCACGCCCCGGCATCTGGTCCTCCGTCGCAAGACGAAACCGGTGTCAGCGCTCCTCGGTCCTCTGGGCACGCGCACGTGGGCGTCAGGCGCGAGTGCCGTCCGGTGCTCGCGGCACAACCGAGTAAATCAAGGAGAACGGCCATGGCCGTCGTCACGATGCGGGAGCTGCTGGAAAGCGGCGTCCACTTCGGTCACCAGACCCGTCGTTGGAACCCGAAGATGAAGCGCTTCATCTTCACGGAGCGCAACGGCATCTACATCATCGACCTGCTCCAGTCGCTGTCGTACATCGACCGCGCCTACGAGTTCGTCAAGGAGACCGTCGCCCACGGCGGCACGGTCATGTTCGTCGGTACGAAGAAGCAGGCGCAGGAGGCCATCGCCGAGCAGGCCACCCGCGTCGGCATGCCCTACGTCAACC
Organism: Streptomyces sp. NBC_00986; assembly: GCF_045162565.1. Classification (NCBI taxonomy): domain Bacteria; kingdom Bacillati; phylum Actinomycetota; class Actinomycetes; order Kitasatosporales; family Streptomycetaceae; genus Streptomyces; species Streptomyces sp. NBC_00986. The sequence goes on along the minus strand of NZ_CP108733.1, from coordinate 3,878,512 downwards.
AGCGCTGGCTGGGCGGCATGCTCACCAACTTCTCCACCGTCTACAAGCGTCTGCAGCGCCTCAAGGAGCTCGAGCAGATCGACTTCGAGGACGTCGCCGCGTCCGGTCTCACCAAGAAGGAGCTTCTCGTGCTCTCGCGCGAGAAGGCCAAGCTGGAGAAGACCCTCGGTGGTATCCGCGAGATGTCCAAGGTTCCCAGCGCCGTCTGGATCGTGGACACCAAGAAGGAGCACATCGCGGTCGGTGAGGCCCGGAAGCTCAACATCCCGGTCGTCGCCATCCTCGACACGAACTGCGACCCCGACGAGGTCGACTACAAGATCCCGGGCAACGACGACGCGATCCGCTCCGTCACCCTGCTCACCCGCGTGATCGCCGACGCCGTCGCCGAGGGCCTCATCAGCCGCTCCGGTGTCGCCGCCGAGGCCAAGGGTGACAAGGCCGCCGGCGAGCCGCTGGCCGCGTGGGAGCGCGACCTGCTCGAGGGCGAGAAGAAGGCCGACGAGACCCCCGCCGCCGAGGCCGAGGTGCAGACCTCCGCCGAGACGGAGAAGGTCGCCGACGCCGAGCAGGCCGACGAGGTTCCCGCCGCTGAGACGGCTGAGGCCGCTGCCGAGGTCGAGGCACCCGCTGCCGAGGTCGAGGCCGCTCCGGCCGCCGAGGCCGAGCAGGCCTGACCTTCCGGGCCAAAGGGCTGACAGGAGGACGGCGGGTGGTGCGGACCGCGCCACCCGCCGTTCATCCACAGCCCCTAGATCTTCGTAGCCCGTAGATCCTTGGCGGAAGCCCGCGCTACCCGCGGCCGCCGCCGACTTCGAGACTTCGAACTCCGAGAAGAGATTCACAGATCATGGCGAACTACACCGCCGCCGACGTCAAGAAGCTCCGTGAGCTCACCGGCGCCGGCATGATGGACTGCAAGAAGGCGCTGGACGAGGCCGACGGCAACGTCGAGAAGGCCGTCGAGGCGCTCCGTATCAAGGGCCAGAAGGGCGTCGCCAAGCGCGAGGGCCGCTCCGCCGAGAACGGCGCCGTGGTCTCCGTCATCGCCGACGACAACACCTCCGGTGTCCTGGTCGAGCTGAAGTGCGAGACGGACTTCGTCGCCAAGGGCGAGAAGTTCCAGGCCGTCGCCAACCAGATCGCCCAGCACGTCGCCGCCTCCGCCCCGGCCGACATCGAGGCGCTCCTCGCGTCCGAGATCGAGCCCGGCAAGACGGTCCAGGCGTTCGTGGACGAGGCCAACGCGAACCTGGGCGAGAAGATCGTCCTGGACCGCTTCGCCCAGTACGCCGACGGCTACGTCTCCGCGTACATGCACCGCACGATGCCCGACCTGCCCCCGCAGATCGGTGTCCTCGTCGAGTTGGACAAGCCGAACGCCGAGGTCGCCCGCGGTGTCGCCCAGCACATCGCCGCCTTCGCGCCGAAGTACCTGGCCAAGGACGACGTGCCGGCCGAGGTCGTCGAGTCCGAGCGCCGTATCGCCGAGGAGACCACCCGCGCCGAGGGCAAGCCCGAGGCCGCGATCGCCAAGATCGTCGAGGGTCGCGTCAACGGCTTCTTCAAGGACGCGACGCTGCTCGGTCAGCCGTACGCGCTCGACCCCAAGAAGTCCGTCCAGAAGGTTCTGGACGAGGCGGGTGTCACCCTGAAGCGCTTCACGCGCATCAAGGTCGGCATCTGAGTCCGTACCGCGATCGACGCGCGGCGCCCGGTGGAATCCCGCTAGGGTCGTCAGCAGTCGGCCCGGTACGCCGTCGCGCACGCGCGCGTGGCGGACGACAGCAGATCTGACGAGGAGGCCATTGCCGAGCATGGGATGCGACAGACACCCCACCGGCAGTGGCCTTCTTCGTATGTGCGACCACGTTGAAGAGGCGAGAACTCCATGACCACCAAGCCCCAGAAGAGCGACGACGGCAAGGTACGCGGCCGGTTCATGCTGAAGCTGTCCGGAGAGGCCTTCTCCGGAGGCGGCGGCCTGGGCGTGGACCCCGACGTGGTGCACAAGATCGCCCGTGAGATCGCGGCCGTCGTGCGGGACGGCGCGGAGGTCGCCGTCGTCATCGGCGGCGGCAACTTCTTCCGCGGCGCCGAACTCCAGCAGCGCGGCATGGACCGGGCCCGCTCCGACTACATGGGCATGCTCGGCACGGTGATGAACTGCCTCGCGCTCCAGGACTTCCTGGAGAAGGAGGGCATCGACAGCCGCGTCCAGACCGCCATCACCATGGGCCAGGTCGCCGAGCCGTACATCCCGCTGCGCGCCGTGCGCCACCTGGAGAAGGGCCGCGTGGTCATCTTCGGCGCCGGTATGGGCATGCCCTACTTCTCCACCGACACCACCGCCGCCCAGCGCGCCCTGGAGATCAACGCCGAGGCGCTGCTGATGGGCAAGAACGGCGTGGACGGGGTCTACGACTCCGACCCGAAGACGAACTCCGAAGCCGTCAAGTTCGACTCGCTCAGCTACGGCGAGGTCATCACCCAGGACCTCAAGGTCGCGGACATGACCGCCATCACCCTGTGCCGCGACAACAAGCTTCCGATCCTGGTCTTCGAGCTTCTGGCGGAGGGCAATATCGCCCGCGCCGTCAAGGGTGAGAAGATCGGCACGCTTGTGGGTGACCAAGGCAGCCAGGGCTGATGACCCTGACCGGGGGATGGACAATGTCCTGCCGGTCGGGAACCGTGCAGGAAGAAGACGCGACGCAGCCGGCCGCCGACGCCGACACAGCACAGCAGCCGGGCCTACTCAAGACACGCAGGAGCAAGTGGTGATCGAAGAGACCCTCCTCGAGGCCGAGGAGAAGATGGAGAAGGCCGTCGTGGTCGCCAAGGAGGACTTCGCCGCGATCCGCACCGGCCGTGCGCACCCGGCGATGTTCAACAAGATCGTGGCCGACTACTACGGCGCGCTGACGCCGATCAACCAGCTGGCCTCGTTCTCCGTACCGGAGCCGCGGATGGCCGTGGTGACCCCGTTCGACAAGACCGCGATGCGGAACATCGAGCAGGCGATCCGCGACTCGGACCTGGGCGTCAATCCCAGCAACGACGGCAACATCATCAGGGTGACGTTCCCCGAGCTGACCGAGGAGCGCCGCAAGGACTACATCAAGGTCGCCCGGGCCAAGGCCGAGGACTCCAAGGTGTCCATCCGCGCCGTCCGCCGCAAGGCCAAGGACGCGCTGGACAAGCTTGTCAAGGACAAGGAGTCCGGCGAGGACGAGGTCCGTCGTGCGGAGAAGGAGCTCGACGACACCACGGCGAAGTACGTCGCCCAGGTGGACGAACTCCTCAAGCACAAGGAAGCGGAGCTGCTCGAGGTCTGATGAACGACTCTTCCTGGGGGGCACCGCCACAAGCCGGGTACTGGGGGCCGTCCGACCAGGGGCCTGTCCAGGGGGCTGACCCGGCGGGTCCCACGTACGATGCGCCTGAGGCGCAGCAGACTCGCCCCATGCCCATCGTGCCCGACGAGCCCGCATACGGCGGACACCAGGATGACGACCGGGGGGCCGCTCGGCTGAGCGGCCCCTTGTTCCGCGACGAGACGCAGCAACCGCCGTACGACGTACGGCAGTCGCAGCCGTACGACCCGCGGACGCAGCCCTCTGACACGCCGCAGGCGCAGCCCTACGGGGCGGTGCCGCAGAATCCGGAGCCCATGTCCGATGTCCCGCCACCGGCGCCCGCCCCGCAGAAGAAGAGCGCGGGCCGGGACCTGGGTGCGGCCATAGGAGTCGGCGTCGGGCTCGCCGTGGTGATCGTCGCGTCCCTCTTCGTGGTGAAGGCCGCGTTCGTCGGAGTGATAGCGGTCGCCGTCGTGGTCGGTCTCTGGGAGCTCACCTCGCGGCTGCAGGAGCGCAAGGGCATCAAGGCGCCCCTCGTGCCCCTCGCGGTCGGCGGGGCGGCGATGGTCGTAGCCGGTTACGTCCGGGGCGCCGAGGGCGCCTGGGTCGCCATGGCACTCACGGCGCTCGCCGTCCTCGTCTGGCGGATGACGGAGCCGCCGGAGGGCTACCTGAAGGACGTCACGGCGGGCGTCTTCGCGGCGTTCTACGTGCCGTTCCTGGCCACGTTCGTCGCCATGATGCTCACCGCCCACGACGGCGCCTGGCGGGTCCTGACGTTCCTGCTGCTGACCGTGGTCAGCGACACCGGGGCGTACGCCGTCGGCTGGCGCTTCGGCACGCACAAGCTCGCGCCGCGCATCAGCCCCGGAAAGACCCGCGAGGGCCTGTTCGGGGCGGTGTCCTTCGCGATGGTGGCGGGCGCGCTGTGCATGCAGTTCCTGATCGACGACGGCAGCTGGTGGCAGGGCCTCGTGCTGGGCCTCGCCGTCGCGGCCAGCGCCACGCTGGGCGACCTCGGCGAGTCCATGATCAAGCGCGACCTGGGCATCAAGGACATGGGCACGCTGCTGCCGGGTCACGGCGGCATCATGGACCGCTTGGACTCGTTGCTGCCCACGGCTCCGGTGGTCTGGCTGTTGCTGGTGCTGTTCGTGGGCTCCGGCTGACAAGCCGGCCGACCCAATGAACCGCTGACCTGCGGTTCTGTACGTGAGGGGCTCGTTGTCCACAGGGCGGCGAGTCCCTCTTCGTATGTCTGCGACACTGGTAGGGCCATGCCTAAGCCCGGAGAACTCACATTCGTCGCCCCCCGCGGAGCCCAGAAGCCGCCGCGGCACCTTGCCGATCTCACGCCCGCCGAGCGCAAGGAAGCCGTCGCCGCGATCGGGGAGAAGCCGTTTCGCGCCAAGCAGCTCTCGCAGCACTACTTCGCGCGGTTCGCGCACGACCCGGCGGAGTGGACCGACATCCCCGCCGGTTCGCGCGCCAAGCTGCAAGAAGCCTTGCTCCCTGAGTTGATGACCGTCGTACGGCATCTGTCGACCGACCAGGACACCACCCGCAAGACGCTGTGGCGGCTGTTCGACGGGACGCTCGTCGAGTCCGTGCTGATGCGGTACCCGGACCGGGTCACCATGTGCATCAGCTCGCAGGCGGGTTGCGGCATGAACTGCCCGTTCTGCGCGACCGGACAGGCCGGCCTGGACCGCAATCTGTCCACCGGCGAGATCGTGCACCAGATCGTCGACGGGATGCGCGCCCTGCGCGACGGCGAGATCCCCGGCGGGCCCGCGCGGCTCTCCAACATCGTGTTCATGGGCATGGGCGAGCCTCTCGCCAACTACAAGCGGGTCGTCCAGTCGATCCGTGCCCTCACCGACCCCGAGCCGGACGGCCTCGGCCTCTCGCAGCGCGGGATCACCGTCTCGACGGTCGGCCTGGTCCCGGCGATCCACCGGTTCTCGGACGAGGGCTTCAAGTGCCGGCTCGCGATCTCGCTGCACGCGCCCGACGACGAGCTGCGCGACACCCTGGTCCCCGTGAACACGCGGTGGAAGGTGCGCGAGGTCCTCGACGCGGGCTGGGAGTACGCGGCGAAGTCGGGGCGACGGCTGTCCATCGAGTACGCGCTGATCCGCGACATCAACGACCAGGCGTGGCGCGGCGACCGGCTCGGCCGCCTCCTCAAGGGCAAGCCCGTGCACGTCAACCTCATCCCGCTGAACCCGACGCCGGGCTCGAAGTGGACCGCCTCCCGCCCCGAGGACGAGAAGGCGTTCGTCGAGGCCATCGCGGCCCACGGGGTGCCGGTCACCGTCCGGGACACCCGGGGCCAGGAGATCGACGGAGCGTGCGGCCAGCTCGCCGCCACCGAGCGGTGACCCGGTAACCTGTTCCGCGTAGTACACGCAGGTACATCTTCATATTCCGACAGGGGAGCGCCACAGCGCTGAGAGTGCGGGATTGTCCGCAGACCCTCTGAACCTCGCCCAGGTCATTCTGGGTAGGAAGTTCGGTCACCACTCTTGCTGTTGCGCCCTGCCCACGTCCTGTGGGCAGGGCCGCGTCTCTTCCTGGACACCCCAGGAGGAAAACAACCGTGCACCACACCAAGACCTTCGTGGCCGCGGCCGTCGGCCTCGGCCTCCTCACGCTCTCCGCGTGCGGCTCGTCCGACAGCGGCAGCGGCGGCGACTCCAAGACCGTCACCCTCGTCAGCCACGACTCGTGGGCCGTGTCGAAGAACGTCCTCAAGGACTTCGAGAAGCAGTCCGGCTACACGGTCAAGGTCCTCAAGGACGGCGACGCCGGTCAGGCCGTCAACAAGGCGATCCTCACCAAGGACAACCCCCAGGGCGACGTCTTCTTCGGCGTCGACAACACCCTGCTCTCCCGCGCGCTCGACAACGGCCTCTTCCAGTCCTACGACGCGAAGGGCTCCGCGCTCGTCAAGCCCGAGTACCGCGTCGACCAGACCAAGCACCGGGTCACGCCCATCGACACCGGCGACATCTGCGTCAACTACGACAAGGCCTACTTCAGCAAGCACAAGCTGACCCCGCCGACCTCCTTCGCCGACCTGGTCAAGCCCGAGTACAAGAACCTCCTCGTCACCGAGAACGCGGCCACCTCCTCGCCCGGCCTCGGCTTCCTGCTCGGCAGCGCCGCGCAGTACGGCGACGACGGCTGGCAGGGCTACTGGAAGAAGCTCAAGGCCAACGGCGTCAAGGTCGTCGACGGCTGGGAGCAGGCCTACGACCAGGAGTTCTCCGGGTCCGCCGGTGGCAAGAAGGCGGGCGGCGACCGGCCCCTCGTCGTCTCGTACGCCTCCTCGCCGCCCGCCGAGGTCATCTACGCCGACCCGAAGCCGACCACCGCGCCCACCGGGGTGTCGTACGGCACCTGCTTCCGGCAGACCGAGTACGCGGGCCTGCTCAGCAACGCGAAGAACACCAAGGGCGGCAAGGCGTTCCTCGACTTCCTGCTCACCAAGGAGTTCCAGCAGGACATGCCGCTCAACATGTTCGTCTACCCGGTGATCCAAGGCGCCCAGGTACCGCAGGAGTTCGAGCAGTACGGCCGCCAGGCCCCGGACCCCGAGACCATGGCGCCCGCGAAGATCGCCGCCGACCGGGACCAGTGGGTCAAGTCGTGGACCTCGCTCGTACTGAAGTAGCCGAAGCGGCTGAAGCAGCCGAAGCAGCTGAAGCGGCCCCGCGGAAGTCCTCCCGTAGGGGCACCGCGACGCGGCTCGGCCTCATGGCCCTGCCCGTCGCGTTCTTCGCGGTGTTCTTCGCCTACCCCGTCGCCGCGATCGTTGCGCGCGGCCTCAAAGTCGACGGCGCCTGGCAACTGGGCCGTATCGGGGATGTGTTGGTCCAGTCCGACATCCGGCACGTGCTGTGGTTCACCACCTGGCAGGCGCTCGCGTCCACCGCGCTCACGCTGCTGATCGCGCTCCCCGGCGCGTACGTCTTCGCGCGCTTCGACTTCCCGGGGAGACATGTCCTGCGGGCCGTCGTCACCGTCCCCTTCGTGCTGCCGACGGTCGTCGTCGGTACGGCCTTCCTCGCGCTCGTCGGCCGGGGCGGACTCCTGGACGACCTGTGGGGCGTACGGCTGGACACCACCGTGTGGGCCATCCTGCTCGCGCACGTCTTCTTCAACTACGCGGTCGTCGTACGGACGGTGGGCGGCCTCTGGGCCCAGCTCGACCCGCGTCAGGAGGAGGCCGCGCGGATGCTCGGCGCCTCCCGGCTGCGGGCCTGGCGGAAGGTGACGCTGCCCGCGCTCGGGCCCGCCGTGGCCGCCGCCGCGCTGATGGTCTTCCTCTTCACCTTCACCTCCTTCGGCGTGGTCCAGATCCTCGGCGGCCCGACCTTCTCGACCCTCGAAGTGGAGATCTACCGCCAGACTTCGGAGGTCTTCGACCTGTCCACGGCGGCCGTCCTGACGATCGTCCAGTTCGTGGCGGTCGGCGCGATCCTCGCCGTCCACGCCTGGACGGTACGGCGACGGGAGAGCGCCCTACGGCTCGTGGACCCGTCGGTGACCGCACGGCGCCCGCGCGGGGCCGGCCAGTGGACCCTGCTGGCCGGAGTCGTCGCATCCATCGCCGTACTGCTCCTGCTGCCGCTCGCGGTACTGGTCCAACGGTCGCTCGACACACCGGACTTCGGCTACTACCGGGCGCTGACCAATGACGACGGCGGCACCTTCCTGGTCCCGCCGATCGCCGCGATCGGCAACTCGCTGGAGTACGCCGTCGCCGCCACCGCCATCGCCGTGGTGATCGGCGGACTCGCAGCGGCTGCCCTGACCCGGCGGGATGCAGGGCGCCTGGTGCGGGGCTTCGACGCGCTGCTGATGCTGCCGCTCGGGGTGTCGGCGGTGACGGTCGGCTTCGGGTTCCTGATCTCGCTCGACAAACCCCCGGTGGATCTGCGGAGTTCATGGATCCTGGTGCCGCTCGCGCAGGCGCTGGTCGGTGTCCCCTTCGTCGTACGGACGATGCTGCCCGTGCTGCGGGCGGTGGACGGGCGGCTGCGGGAGGCGGCTGCGGTGCTCGGGGCGTCGCCGTGGCGGGTGTGGCGCGAGATCGATCTGCCGCTCGTACGGCGGGCGTTGTTGATCGCCGCCGGGTTCGCGTTCGCGGTGTCGCTCGGGGAGTTCGGGGCGACCGTGTTCATCGCCCGCCCCGACAATCCGACCCTGCCGGTCGCGGTGGCCCGGCTGCTGTCCCGGCCCGGTGATCTCAACTACGGCCAGGCGATGGCCCTTTCGACGATTCTGATGGTGGTGTGCGCGGTGGCCCTGCTGGTCCTTGAGCGGCTGCGCACCGACCGGACGGGGGAGTTCTAGATGCCGCCGAACATGCCGCCGAGCGTGCCATCGGACATGCCGCCGAGCGTGCCGCAGAACAGGCCGCTGCTGAGCCTTGAGGACGCGACCGTACGGTTCGGCGGGCGCCTGGTGCTGGACGCGGTCGACCTCGGGGTTGCCGAGCACGAGATCGTGTGTGTGCTCGGACCCAGCGGCAGCGGCAAGTCGACGCTGTTGCGGGCGGTGGCCGGGCTCCAACCCCTGGACGCCGGGCGGGTGTTGCTGGACGACCGGGATCAGTCGGGCGTGCCCGCGCACAAGCGCGGAGTGGGTCTGATGTTCCAGGATCACCAGCTGTTCCCGCAGCGGGACGTGGCCGGCAACGTGGCCTTCGGGCTGCGCATGCACGGGGCGTCGAAGAAGCAACAGGACGACCGGGTGGGCGAGTTGCTCGACCTCGTCGGACTGCCGGGCGCGGCCCACCGTGCCGTCGCCGGGCTGTCCGGCGGTGAGCAGCAACGGGTGGCGCTCGCCCGGGCGTTGGCGCCCCGTCCGCGTCTCCTCATGCTCGACGAACCGCTCGGCCAGCTCGACCGGTCACTGCGGGAGCGGCTGGTCGTCGAACTCCGGGAACTCTTCGGCGTGTTGGGCACGACCGTGCTCGCGGTCACGCACGACCAGGGCGAGGCGTTCGCACTGGCCGACCGGGTCGTGGTGATGCGGGACGGCCGGATCGCCCAGTCCGGTACGCCACTTGAGGTCTGGCAGCACCCCGCCGACGAGTTCGTCGCCCGCTTCCTCGGCTTCGACAACGTGGTCGAGGCCACGGTCGTAGGGGAGGCCGCCGACACCCCCTGGGGCAAGGTCCCGGTCCCCGAGGACGCCCCCCAGGGCACCCGCCCGCTCCTCGTACGCCCCGCAGGCGTACGCCTGTTGCCCGCCGACGAGGGCCTGCGCTGCATGGTCGCCGCCCGCACCTTCAAGGGCACCCATGTCGCCGTACAGCTCCAGCCGGAGGACGCGCCGCGCTTGGAGGCGGCGTGTGCGCTGCGGGCGGCGCCGGAGGTCGGGAGCGCGGTCGGGGTGGAGTTCGACGCGGCCGAGATCGTCGTGCTCGGCGGCTAGCGCGCACGCGTGTGGCGTGTGCCCCCCCGAACCGGACATGTGTGTGGCCCGTCCCCACGAACCGGACGGGCCACAACAGCGGGTGGTTCAGCGGCTGTTGATCAGCTGCCGTTGTTCGCACCGCGACGGCGCATGCCGAAGTAGACGGCTCCGCCGCCCACGACGACGAGGGCGCCCGCGATACCGGCGATCATGCCGGTGTTGGAGTTGGCACCGGTCTCGGCGAGGTTCGAGGAACCGGCCGCCGGGGACGGCGCGTTGTCGGTCGTCGTCGCGGGAGCGGTGCTGCTGCTCTCCGAGGCCGACGGGGTCGGGGTGTCGGACTCGGCCGGGGTCGAGGCGCTGTCCGAGGGGGCCGGAGAGGACTCGCTCGGGGTCGGGCTGGGCGAGTCCGTCGCGCAGGCCTTGGACGGGGTGGTCAGGTTCGGCGTGATGTCCTTGTCGACCTGGTTGCCCGCCTTGACGTGGATGCGGTACGTGGCGTTCGGCAGCCAGTCCTCGGCGAAGGACACGGTTTCGCCCTTGGCCGAACCCTTGACGGTCTGCGCCTCGCCGATCTGCTTGGCGTCGGAACCGTTGTTCTCCAGGAACACCGTGATGGTCGCCTCGGTGGCCGAGGCGTCCTCGTCGGTGACGGTGATGACACCGTTGGCGCCGTCACAAGTGGCTGTGGCGGAGAACTCGCTGATGTTGCAAGCGAGCGCGTTGCCCGCGAATCCGAGCGCGAGCGCGGCCGAAGCGGACGCGACACCGAGGATGCGTACGGAACGTCGAGATATGGACACGTTTGCCCTTCACGGGATGTGCAACTGCGGGGGGTTTAGGGGGAGATGGAGCGGCAATGAGGTGAGGCACCACTACCCCCAGGAGTCTCACTGGTCTATAAGTGCTGCGTAAGCAGTGTCAATGCATATGCGGTGTACAGCAGTTGCCTTTACCCGCACTTTAATCTGTGAGACGTTTCAGTGCCTCCGGAGCCTCCTCGATCCGGTCAACAAGGGCGATACGGGCCTCCATTGGCCGTTCCCGGGCAAGTGCACGCAGCAGGGGCCACGTCGGCAGCCGCGACGTCCAGTGCTCCCGGTCCACGAGCACCATCGGCGTGGGCTCGCCGCGTGACTCGTAGTAGTTGGGCGTCGCGTTGTCGAAGATCTCCTGCACGGTCCCGGCCGCGCCCGGCAGGAACACCACCCCCGCGTTCGAGCGGGCCAACAGGCCGTCCTCGCGGGTGGCGTTGGCGAAGTACTTGGCGATGTGCGACGCGAAGGCGTTCGGCGGCTCATGGCCGTAGAACCATGTCGGGATGCCGATCGAGTGGTTGCCCTTCGGCCAGCGGGTGCGGACCTCGAAGGCGCCCTGGGCCCAGTCGGTGATCGAGGGGCTGAACGACGGTGATCCGGCGAGGAGTTCGCACGCCTCCTCCAGCATGGCGTCCTCGTACGGCGCCGCGTACGCGCCCAGGTTCGCCGCCTCCATCGCGCCGGGTCCGCCGCCGGTCGCCACCGTGAACCCGGCGCGGCTCAGCTCACGGCCCAGGCGCGCGGCACCGCCGTAGGCCGCAGTTCCGCGTGCCATCGCGTGGCCGCCCATGACGCCCACCACCCGTGCGCCGCGCAGGAGTTCGTCGAGGGCGTCGGAGACGGAGTCGTCGTGGACGGCGCGCAGCATCGACGCGTATATGTCGCCGTCGGCCTTCGTCCGCTGGAACCAGGCGTACGCGAGCGCGTCCGGGGTCTGCTCGTACCCCTTGTCGAGCGAGGCGAACAGCTCGTCCGGCGTGTAGAGACGGCCGCGGTAGGGGTCGAACGGGAGGTGCGGGACGGGCGGGAAGACCAGGGCGCCGTCGTTGCGGACCTTCGCCGCCGCCTCGTCGCGCATCGGGCAGCCGAGGAAGACGGCGTCCGCGGCGCTCGTGGTGAGCAACTCCCGCGTACGGTCCGTCAGATCGACGCCCTGGACGCGGTATCCGGCGAGGGTGCCGCGGGACGAGACGGTCGCGTCGAAGTCCTCGACCGTCTCGATCTCGCGTTCGTCGTGGTGGGCCGCATGGGCCGGGCTCGTCTGCACCCGCCCATGCTAGGCACCCAACTGCTCAGCCCTGGACGGCCGCCGGGTCCATCCACACGATCTCCCAGGAGTGGCTGTCCAGGTCCTCGAAGGAGCGGCCGTACATGAAACCCTGGTCGTTGATGTCGTCGTTGGCGGTGCCGCCCGCCGCGACCGCCTTGTTCACCAGCTCGTCGACCTTCTCGCGGCTCTCGGCGCTCAGACACAGCAGCACCTCACTGGTCTTGGCCGAGTCGGCGATCTCCTTCTTCGTGAAGTCGCTGTAGCGCTTCTTCTCCAGGAGCATCGCGATGATCGTCTCGCTGATCACGACGCAGGTGGTTTCGTCGTTGCTGAACTGGGGGTTGATCGAGAAGCCGAGCTCGGTGAAGAACTTCTTCGACGCGGCGGCGTCGTTCACGGCCAGGTTCACGAAGATCATCTGCTGGTACATGCTGGGGCCTCTCCCATCGGGCGTGCGTGCTGTTCGGTGGGTAGACCGGCACTCCGCGAAAAACTCATCGGTGGGCGAGCGGAAGTGCCGCGAGTTCGGCGATCACGACGGTCAGCGGCACGAACAGGGCGAGCAGCGCGCCCGCGCGGAGAGCCGCGGCGCTGCGCAGCACGGTGGCGGGGGCGCCGAGCCGTACCAGCGCGGCCGTGGTGTCGGCGCGGGCCTGCCGGGCCTCGACGGCGGCGGTGAGCAGGGTCGCCACCGTGCAGCCGGTCACCAGGAGCGTGCCGAGGGTGGTCAGCGGGCCGACGGACGCGTCCGTGTCGTAGAGCGCGGTCATCGCGTACGCGCCCGACGCCACCGCGCAGACCACGCCCAGCGGGCGGCCGATACGGGTCGCCTCCTCCATGAGGACCCGGCCCGCGAGGAGCCGGAGGGCGCCGGGGCGCACGGCCTGGAGGAGCCGTCCGCACAGGTGGGTGAGGCCGGGGCCCGCCAGGGCGAGACCGAGCGCGGTCAGCACCCAGCCGGCCAGCACACCCGCGGGGCCGCCCGCGTGACCGCCGGGCATCGACAGCCCGTCGGTGTCCGCCGTCCGGTTCGCGTACGCCTCGGCGGCGAGCCCGGCGGCGAGGACGGCCACACCCCAGGGGAGGCCCTTGGGGACCTCGCGAGGAGCCGGGGGGCGGGTGGGGTCCAGGTCGACGGGGCCCGTGCCGGTGGTGGTCGGCTCGGCGTCGGCTGCCGGCTCGGGCGCCGGGGCGGATGTGTCCTCAACTGCCGCCGTACGGCTGCCTGTTCGCAGGTGGGCGCCGAACCTGCCGTACGCCCCGAAGGTCTCGCGGGTGCCCGACTTGCCGTAGGCGCCGAAGCGGCCGTAGGACCTCGGGCCGTTCTTCGTCGTGGACGGGTGCTTGGTGTCCTTGGGGCGGAGGGTGAGGGCCACCGAGACGGAGGCGGTGACGGGGACGAGTGCGAGCAGGGTGAGTGCGGCGGGGAGGGGGAGGGGGGTGTCCGAGGCGAGGAACTCCGCGGCCGCTCCGTCGAAGGGCATGCCCGTGAGGTCGCCGCGGAGGTGGAGGAAGAAGAGCAGGGCCAGCATGGAGCCGAGGGTGCAGGCGAGGGCCGTCGTGGTCGCCGAGATCGCCATCAGGCGGCCCGGGCCGAGGCCGATCGCGGAGAGGCCGGGGCGGGGTTTCGTCGCCGGGTCGGTGCGGGCGACGGCCACCGCGAAGTAGACGGTGGCGGCCAGCGGGGTCGCGCACCAGGCGAGGCGGAGGGCCGCGGCGGCGGGGGAGTCGGGGTGGCCCATCGCGTAGCCGAGGGTGCAGAGGAGGAGGAAGCCCGTGCCCGCCGAGGCCACCGCGACCAGCAGGCGGCGCAGTTGGACGGCGGGGTGCGAGCCGCGGGTCAGACGGAGAGCGAGCACGCGGCCCGGCCTTCCGACTCGGCGACCGGGGGAAGGTGAACCGTGTTCACACGGCGTCCGTCCAGGAGCGACACCGTACGGTCCGCCAGGGCCGCGGTCTCCGCCTCGTGGGTCGCGAGGACGACCGTGATGCCGTGCGAGCGGGCCGCCGTCGTGAGCGTGCGCAGGACCTGGGCGCGGTCCGCGCGGTGCAGCGGGGCCGTCGGCTCGTCGGCGAACAGGACCGTGGGCGCCGGGGCCAGCGCGCGGGCGATCGAGACGCGCTGGCGCTCCGCCTGGCGCAGTTCGTGCGGGCGCTTGCGGGCGTGGTCGCCGATGTCGAGGCGGTCCAGCCACTCCAGGGCGGCGGTCTTGGCGCGGCGGCGGCTGGTGCCGCGCAGCATCAGGGGGAGGGCCGCGTTCTCCCAGACGTTCAGCTCCGGGACGAGTACGGGCGCCGGGTCGATCCAGCCGAAGCGGTCGCGGCGCAGCCGCTCCCGGGTGAGCGGGCCCATCGTGTGCACGGGCACGCTGTTGAACCAGACCTCGCCGCGGCTGGGGCGCTCCAGACCGGAGAGGCAGCGCAGCAGGGTCGTCTTGCCGCTGCCGCGCGGGCCCGTGACGGCGAGGATCTCGCCCTCCCGGACACCGAGCGAGACGCCGCCGAGCGCGGGCGTTCCGTCGTGGTGCTGGAAGTGCAGGGCACGTGCCCAGAGCACGTCGTTGTCCGGCGGGGCCACCATGCGCGTACACCTCGTTCTGATCCGTTTTCCGTACCGCGTCCCCCTTGCGGGGGAACGAGGACGGGGCCGATCGGTTACCAGGCACGCTAAGGAGGCGGGGTGGGTGACCCCGGACAGCACACGGCCCGGGGTGCACCCTTCTCACTCGTACGGGTGCACCCCGGGCCGTATAAACCGTTGAATCGCCGAAGGCTAGAGCTTCGTCCAGGCCTCCGTCAGCACCTGGCGGACGATGCCCTCGATCTCGTCGAAGGTCGACTGGTCGGAGATCAGCGGCGGCGACAGCTGGATGACCGGGTCACCGCGGTCGTCGGCGCGGCAGTAGAGGCCGTACTCGAAGAGCTTCTTCGAGACGAAGCCGTAGAGCACGCGCTCCGACTCCTCGTCCGTGAAGGTCTCCTTGGTGGCCTTGTCCTTGACCAGCTCGATGCCGTAGAAGAAGCCGTTGCCGCGGACGTCGCCGACGATCGGGAGGTCGTGCAGCTTCTGCAGGGTCTGCAGGAAGTTGGCCTCGTTGTCGAGGACGTGCTGGTTGAGGCCCTCGCGCTCGAAGATGTCGAGGTTGGCGAGGCCGACCGCCGCGGAGACCGGGTGGCCGCCGAAGGTGTAGCCGTGCAGGAAGGTGTTGTCGCCCTTGTAGAACGGCTCGGCCAGGCGGTCGGAGATGATGCAGGCGCCGATCGGGGAGTAGCCCGAGGTCATGCCCTTGGCGCAGGTGATCATGTCCGGGACGTAGCCGAACTTGTCGCAGCCGAACATCGTGCCCAGGCGGCCGAAGGCGCAGATGACCTCGTCGGAGACCAGGAGCACGTCGTACTGGTCGCAGATCTCGCGCACGCGCTGGAAGTAGCCGGGCGGGGGCGGGAAGCAGCCGCCGGCGTTCTGCACCGGCTCCAGGAAGACCGCGGCGACGGTCTCCGGGCCCTCGAAGAGGATCTCCTGCTCGATCTGGTCGGCGGCCCAGCGGCCGTAGGCCTCCGGGTCGTCGCCGAAGAGCGGGGCGCGGTAGATGTTGGTGTTCGGGACCTTGTGCGCACCGGGCACCAGCGGCTCGAACGGGGCCTTCAGCGCCGGGAGTCCGGTGATGGACAGGGCGCCCTGCGGGGTGCCGTGGTAGGCGACCGCGCGGGAGATGACCTTGTACTTGGTGTGCTTGCCCTGCAGCTTGAAGTACTGCTTGGCGAGCTTCCAGGCGGTCTCTACGGCCTCGCCGCCGCCGGTGGTGAAGAAGACCTTGTTCAGGTCGCCCGGCGCGTAGTGGGCGAGACGCTCCGCCAGTTCCACGGCCTTGGGGTGGGCGTACGACCAGATGGGGAAGAACGCCAGCTCCTGCGCCTGCTTCGCGGCGGTCTCGGCCAGCTCGGCGCGGCCGTGACCGGCCTGGACCACGAACAGACCCGCGAGACCGTCGAGGTAGCGCTTGCCCTTGTCGTCGTAGATGTAGGTGCCCTCGCCACGGACGATCGTGGGAACGGGCGCGTTCTCGTACGAGGACATGCGGGTGAAGTGCATCCACAGGTGGTCGTACGCGGTGCGGCTGAGGTCCTTGCTCACGGTTATCGGGTTCCCCACATGTAGGTCTGCTTCTTGAGCTTCAGATAAACGAAGCTCTCGGTGGAGCGCACGCCGGGGAGGGCCCGGATGCGTTTGTTGATGACGTCCAGCAGGTGGTCGTCGTCCTCGCAGACGATCTCGGCGAGGAGGTCGTACGAGCCCGCGGTCATCACCACGTACTCCACTTCCGGCATGGCCGTCAGCGCGTCGGCGACGTTCTCGACATCACCTTCGACGTTCACCCCGACCATCGCCTGCCTGCGGAAGCCCACGGTGAGCGGGTCCGTGACGGCGACGATCTGCATGACGCCCTGGTCGAGCAGCTTCTGGACGCGCTGGCGCACGGCCGCCTCGGACAGGCCGACGGCCTTGCCGATCGCGGCGTACGGCCGGCGGCCGTCCTCCTGGAGCTGCTCGATGATGGCGAGGGAGACGGAATCCAGGTGAGGAGTCCCGTTCCTGGACTCGCGGGAGTCCCTAGGTTCTGCGCTGCGACTGGCCACGGCTTCACTGTGCACGACGTCTCGACCGTTCCGCAAGGCCGCTTCGATGAAATTCGTTGTTTACGTGGTCGAGACTTGCGGATTTCGTAGCCTTGGCGCGATCGGGGGTGTTGAAAACGTGGGCCGGGCGATTAGGGTGGGTGTCTCAGTGATTGGACACCCAGACCTTGGAGGGCCGGCAGTGAGCACCGAACTGCGTCGTCTGCGCAACTACATCGACGGTGAGTTCCGGGACGCCGCCGACGGACGGACCACCGAGGTGGTCAACCCGGCGACCGGTGAGGCGTACGCGACCGCGCCGCTGTCCGGAGCTGCGGACGTGGACGCCGCGATGGCGGCCGCCGCCGCGGCCTTCCCGGCCTGGCGGGACGAGACCCCGGCCAAGCGGCAGAAGTTCCTGCTGGACATCGCCAGCGCCTTCGAGGAGCGCGCGGAGGAGCTGATCGCGGCCGAGGTGGAGAACACCGGCAAGCCGATCGGGCTCACCCGCTCCGAAGAGGTCCCGCCGATGGTCGACCAGATCCGCTTCTTCGCGGGCGCGGCCCGGATGCTCGAAGGCCGCTCGGCCGGCGAGTACATGGAGGGCATGACCTCCATCATCCGGCGCGAGCCGATCGGCGTCTGCGCGCAGGTCGCGCCGTGGAACTACCCGATGATGATGGCCGTCTGGAAGTTCGCCCCCGCGCTCGCGGCCGGCAACACGGTCGTCCTGAAGCCCTCGGACACCACCCCCGCCTCCACCGTCCTGATCGCCGAGATCATCGGCTCGATCGTGCCCAAGGGCGTCTTCAACGTCGTGTGCGGCGACCGCGACACCGGCCGCGCGATGGTCGAGCACCACACGCCGGCGATGGCCTCCATCACCGGTTCGGTGCGTGCCGGCATGTCGGTCGCCGAGTCCGCGTCCAAGGACCTCAAGCGGGTCCACCTGGAGCTGGGCGGCAAGGCCCCCGTCGTGGTCTTCGAGGACACCGACATCGCCAAGGCCGTCGAGGACATCTCGGTCGCGGGCTTCTTCAACGCGGGCCAGGACTGCACGGCGGCGACGCGCGTCCTGGTCCAGGAGTCGATCCACGACGAGTTCGTGGCGGCGCTCGCGAAGGCGGCGGCCGAGACGAAGACCGGGCAGCCGGACGACGAGGACGTGCTCTACGGCCCGCTCAACAACGCCAACCAGCTCAAGCAGGTGACCGGCTTCATCGAGCGGCTGCCGGCGCACGCGAAGGTCGAGTCCGGCGGTCACCGGGTCGGCGAGAAGGGCTTCTTCTACGCCCCGACCGTCGTCTCGGGTCTGAAGCAGGACGACGAGATCATCCAGAACGAGGTCTTCGGCCCGGTCATCACCGTCCAGTCCTTCACGGACGAGGCCCAGGCCATCGAGTGGGCCAACGGCGTCGACTACGCGCTGGCCTCCTCGGTGTGGACGAAGGACCACGGGCGCGCGATGCGGCTCTCGAAGTCCCTCGACTTCGGCTGCGTGTGGATCAACACCCACATCCCGCTGGTCGCGGAGATGCCGCACGGCGGCTTCAAGAAGTCCGGCTACGGCAAGGACCTGTCGGGCTACGGCTTCGAGGACTACACCCGGATCAAGCACGTGATGACGTCGCTGGACGCGTAGGCCTGCGGCGATCGGCCGGACGTACGACCGCGGCCCCGGACGGGATCAACTTCCGTTCGGGGCCGCGGCGTCACCTCGCCCGCGTGCGCTCGGCGAAGTCGAAGGCGCCGTCCGGCACTCCCTGGCCGGCGAGTGTGTCAAGGATTTCCGCGACCGGGACGGGATCCAGCGGGCCGACGTGTGACGCCCCGGGAAAATCGTGATCTCGGAAGGTGTTGTCGGGCGTGAGCGCGTCGGCCTCTGCGATCATCCTGTCCTGGAGTGCGGTGGCGATCGTCCGGTCCCTGCCGAACCGCAGGTAGGTGCGGGGAACGCGTCCCCAGCTGTCGGCCCGCCCGACGGCCCGGCCCGCATAAGCGGCGACGGGCTCGTCGGTCTGCATGCCGGCCGGTGTCCGGCGGAATTCGGCGTCGGGGTAGTCCGCGCAGATCATCTCCTTCAGGAGGGCCGGCGCACGGCTGTCACCTGTCCGGAAGTCCAGTCGTAGGACGCCGAGCCGGTCCGGGTCACCCACCGTCAGCTCGACCGGGCTGACGGCGTTCGCGTTCTCGGGCGCCGCCGTGCAGGCGTCCGCCGTGGGCAGGACACGGCTGGGACAGCCGCCATGCAGCAGATGTGGTGCGGCAGATGCGGGACGGCATCGTCGACACGGCTGACCGATACGCCACCCAGGCTGTGCCCGACCAGCACCACCGGGCCGTTCCGTGCCGCTCGCCGCTCGCCGCTCGATGCCCGTGACGCGCGCCTCGTAGTCCTCCAGCCCGAGGCCCTTCAGCGGGGAAGGCTCGGCCGCCATCGCTTCGAGGTCCTGCCGCTGATACGACTCCGGCACGAAAGCCTCCGCGCCGTGCCGCCGCTGGTCCACCATGACGACGCGGTGACCGCGCGGCGTCAGCTCCCGCGCGATCGGCATCCAGAACGCGCCGGCGCTGTGGGTACCGTGCACCAGCACGTAGGTGGTGAGCCCGCGACGCGGGTCCGCCGGGTGGTACCTGTTCGTTCTTCGTTCGTCGGATTCATCATGAGGACGACGCTATGAACGGCCGGCTCGGCCCACCAGCGGCCCAGCGCCACCACCGGGGTGGGCTCAGCGCCGCCTTCCGAATTCCAGTAACTCCCTTGTCCGGATTGAGAGTTGCGGTGCGATGTGCGGGGAGTCGTGAAGGGGTCCCGCATGGTTCTGGGGGTGCGGTCACGGGAACGGAAGGGGCGGGGGGTTCACGCGGTGCTCGCGATCAGGCGGGCGCCGCCCCATGCGATGGGAGACCGATCAACGATGTTCACTCCGGTACGGAGAAGAGTACGGACGGCCGCGCTCGCGATCTCGGCCGTGGCGGCCCTCGCCCTGGGCGCGACCGCCACGAGCGGTGCGGCGGCGGCGCCCGCTGCCGCGAAGCAGGGACCGACCTCGGTGGCGTACGTCGAGGTGAACAACAACAGCATGCTGAACGTCGGCAAGTACACGCTCGCCAACGGCGGCGCCCAGGTCTTCGACATCGCCGTGATCTTCGCGGCGAACATCAACTACGACGCGGGCACGAAGGCGGGGACCCTGTACTTCAACCCGAACGTGCAGAGCGTCCTCGACAACGCCGCCACGCAGATACGGCCGTTGCAGCAGAAGGGCATCAAGGTCGTCCTCTCGGTGCTCGGCAACCACCAGGGCTCCGGCTTCGCCAACTTCCCGTCCCAGCAGACGGCTTCGACGTTCGCGAAGCAGCTGTCGGACACCGTGACGAAGTACGGCCTCGACGGCATCGACTTCGACGACGAGTACGCCGACTACGGCAACAACGGCACCGCCCAGCCCAACGCCAGCTCGTTCGTGTACCTGGTGTCGGCACTGCGCGCCGACATGCCGGACAAGATCATCAGCCTCTACAACATCGGCCCGGCCGCGTCGCGCCTGTCCTACGGCGGCGTCGACGTCACCTCCAAGTTCGACTACGCCTGGAACCCGTACTACGGCAGCTGGCAGGTCCCCGGCATCGCCCTGCCCAAGTCGAAGCTGTCACCGGCGGCCGTCCAGATCGGCGGCACCTCGCAGAGCACGGCCGCCTCCCTCGCCGCCCGCACGGTCAGTGAGGGGTACGGCGTCTTCCTGACGTACAACCTCGACGGCACCGATCGCAGCGCCGACGTCTCCGCGTTCACCAGGCAGCTGTACGGCAGTGACGCCACCTACACGCCGTAGGCCGGCCGCGCTCCCCGGCGTCCGGTGCCCGCTCGGGTCCGGCCGCGTCCCGTAGATCAGCGCATCGCGCAGGTCGGGCCTTCGACAACGATGTCGGAGGCGCGGCCTGCCGCAGATGCCGTGACCCGGTCCCGACCGGCACTCCTCGTCACAACTCCGCGGTGCTTCCCGCGGTGGCGTCCTGGTCGAGGGTCGCGGCCCAACTGGCCAGCAGCTGAAGGCTGTCGTGGGCCGGGGTGCCCGGTTCCGCGCTGAGGGCGGTGAGGGTGAGGCCCGGCTCGGTCGGGATGGGCATCGCCTCGAAGGGGAGGGCGAGTTCGCCGATCGCGGGGTGGTGGAAGTGCTTGATGCCGGTCTGGTGCAGCCGTACGTCGTGGGCGGCCCACAGGGTGCGGAACTTCTCGCTGCGGGTGGACAGTTCACCGACCAGGTCGGTCAAGTCCCGGTTGTACGGGTCGCGTCCGGCCTCGGTGCGCAGCAACGCGACTGCTCCGGCGGCCTGACGTTCGAGCTCGGGCAGGAAGTCGACGGCGCCGGGGTTGAGGAACTCGTAGCGGGCGAGGTTCACGGGCCGCGCCGGGTCCGCGAACACCGGGGCGTACAGCGCGCGGCCGAGCCGGTTGGTGGCGACGATGTCGAGGCGGCCGTTGCGGATGAAGGCCGGGGCCTCGGTCATCGCGTCGAGCAGGTGCTGGAGGCTCGCGCGGATCTGCTGCGGGGCCCGTCGGCGGGCCGGGCGCCGGGTCGTGTTCACCGTACGCGCGAGGTCGTCGAGGTGGGCGCGCTCGGCGTCGTCGAGCTGGAGGGCGCGGGCGAGGGAGTCGATGACGGGTTCGGAGACACCGGAGAGGTTGCCGCGCTCCAGGCGGGCGTAGTACTCGGCGCTGACACCGGCGAGCAGCGCGACCTCTTCCCTGCGCAGCCCCTTGACCCGCCGGTTGCCGGTGTGGGCGGGCAGGCCTGCCTGCTGGGGCGTGATCTTGGCGCGGCGGCTGGTCAGGAACTCGCGTACCTCGCTCCGGTTGTCCATGGTTTCGAGGCTACGTCGGCTTGTCCCGTGGTGTCTCCGGGCGAAGGGTGTACTGGCAGTACACGTATCAACGAGTCCTTCCCCGCGCCCGTGACCTGCAGTTCCATCGGTGGTGGCGCAGGCCGCGCCGCGATGGAGAGGACACGACGATGACGGAGAAGACCCAGCCCCCGGGGCCGCGCGAGCTGTTCGGGGACATCGCCCCCGCGCTGGCCGGTTACAGCGAGGACGTGCTGTTCGGGCAGGAGTGGAAGAGCCCGGAGCTGTCCCCGAGGGACCGCAGCCTGGTGACCGTGGCCAGTCTGATCACCAGCGGCAGCAGCGAGCAGCTCACCTTCCACATCCCGCTGGCCAGGCGGAACGGCGTCACCGAAGCGGAAATCGTCGGGACGATCACGCACATGGCGTTCTACGCCGGCTGGCCCAGGGCGATGTCCGCGCTGACCGTGGCCCGGGAACTGTTCCGCAAGCCCTGACCCCTCACGTCCCCCCATGACGCCGACGCAAGGAGCACGTACCACCATGGAGATCCTCAAGCAGCCCGCGACCATGAAGCTGCCCCCGCACATGTTCGCCGGTGACGTCTGGGCGGACGTGATCCTCCGGGGCGAGGAGCCTTCCCGGGCACGGGCCAACATGGTCCGCTTCGCGCCCGGCGCCCGTACCGCCTGGCACAGCCACGGCCTGGGGCAGACCCTGCACGTCGTGTCCGGAGTCGCCCTCGTCGGCACCCGGGACGGCGTGATCATCGAGGCCCACCCGGGCGACACCATCGGCTGCCCGCCCGGCGAGGAGCACTGGCACGGGGCGACCCCGGACCAGTTCATGGAACACCTCGCCCTGTGGGAGGGCGACGAGGTCGAGTGGCTGGAGCACGTCACCGACGCCGAGTACGGCGGCTCGCGCACCAGCACCCGCGCCTCGAACTGACCGTCCCTTCCCCCCCCCCACGGATACAGGAACCCCCATGCGCGCAACCGTGATCCACGCCCCCGGTGACATCCAGGTGGAGAACCTCCCCGAACCGAAGATCCTCGCCCCCACCGACGCGGTCATCCGCACCGTCGCCGCCTGCGTCTGCGGCTCCGACCTGTGGGACTACCGGGGAATCAACCCCGTCACCCGGCCCACACCGATCGGCCACGAGTACGTCGGCGTCGTCGAGGAGACCGGCGCCGAGGTGAAGGACATCAAGCCGGGGCAGTTCGTCATCGGCTCCTTCTTCGCCTCCGACAACACCTGCGCGATCTGCCGCGCCGGGTATCAAACCTCGTGCCCGCACCGGGAGTTCGTCGGCGGTTGCCAGGCCGAGTACATTCGCGTCCCGCTCGCCGACGGCACCCTCGTCGCCCTCGACGGGCAGCCCGACGACACGTTCGTGCCGAGCCTGCTCACCCTCTCCGACGTGATGGGCACCGGCTGGTACGCGGCCGTCGCCGCCGAGGTGAAGCCCGGCTCCACGGTGGTCGTGGTCGGCGACGGCGCGGTCGGCCTCTCCGGCGTCATCGCCGCCCGCGAACTCGGCGCCGAGCGGATCATCGCCATGAGCCGCCACGCCGCCCGGCAGCGGCTGGCCGTCGACTTCGGCGCCACCGACATCGTCGCCGAACGCGGCGAGGACGGTGTCGCCCGCATCAAGGAACTCACCGGCGGCATCGGCGCCGACTCCGTCCTGGAGTGCGTCGGCACCCAGGAGTCGATGACCCAGGCCATCCGCTCCACCCGCCCCGGCGGCAACGTCGGCTTCGTCGGCGTCCCGCACCAAGTGGCCATCGACGGCGAGGAGTTGTTCTTCTCCCACGTCGCCCTGCGCGGCGGCCCCGCCCCGGTACGCCGCTTCCTCCCCGACCTGATCGACCGTGTCCTGAACGGCCGTATCGAACCCGGCAAGGTCTTCGACCTGACCCTGCCGCTGGACCAGGCCGCCGAGGGATACCGGGCCATGGACGAGCGCCGCGCCGTCAAGACGCTGCTGCGCCCCTGACCCGCCGGCCCACGACCGACGATTGGAACCACCTCCCATGAACCCGACCTACGACTTCCACGGCCAGGTCGCCCTGGTCACGGGCGCCGCTTCCGGCATGGGCCTCGCCACCGCCCGGGCCTTCGCCGAGGCCGGTGCCGCGGTCGTGCTGGCCGACCTCGACGAGAAGGCCGTACTGCACGCGGCCGAGGAGCTCACGGCGGCCGGTCACCGGGCGATCGGTGTCGCCTGCGACGTCACGGACGAGGCGCAGGCCGCCGCGACGGTCGACCGCGCGGTCGCGGAGTACGGCCGCCTCGACATGGCGTTCAACAACGCCGGTGTGCAGGTCCCGCCCAGTGACGCGGCCGACGAGACGGCCGAGGACTTCGACCACGTCAACGCCGTTAATCTGCGCGGCATTTGGGCCGCCCAGAAGCACGAACTGCGCCGGATGCGGGAGCAGGGCAGCGGCGGCGCCATCGTCAACTGCTCTTCCCTGGGCGGGTTGGTGGGGCTTCCGGAACGGGCCGCGTACCACGCGTCCAAGCACGGGGTGATCGGGCTGACCAAGAGCGCGGCGGTCGAGTACGCGCCCAAGGGCGTCCGGATCAACGCCGTTTGCCCGGGCGTGATCGACACCCCGATGGTCGCCGACATGCTCGAAGGGCAGGCCGAGGCCATGGCCGAGATCATGCAGCAGCAGCCGATCGGACGGCTGGGCCGGGCCGACGAGATCGCGGCGGCCGTCCTGTGGCTGTGCAGCCCCGCCGCGAGCTTCGTGGTCGGGGTCGCGCTCCCCGTCGACGGCGGATACACCACCCACTGAGGAACCCGCGCGTCCGCCAACTCCCCGGCATACAGCCGTACTTGACCGCGAAGGAGCCTCGCCATGGAGTACACCCGTCTCGGCACCACCGGCCTGAAGGTGAGCCGCCTCGCCCTCGGCTGCATGAGCTACGGCGATCCGACCGTCCCGCGTGCCCACCCGTGGGCGCTGACCGAGGACAGGGCCGCGCCGTTCTTCCGGCAGGCCGTCGAGCTGGGCATCACCTTCTGGGACACCGCCAACGTCTACCAGGCGGGCACCTCCGAGGAGTTCACCGGCCGCGCGATCCGTGAGTACTCCCGGCGCGAGGACATCGTGCTGGCCACCAAGGTGCGCGGGAAGATGCACGACGGTCCGGGCGGGGAGGGCCTGTCCCGCAAGGCGATCCTGGAGCAGGTCGACGCCTCGCTGACCCGGCTGGGCACGGACTACATCGACCTCTACCAGATCCACCGTTTCGACGACGAGGTCCCGGCCGAGGAGACGATGGAGGCCCTGCACGACGTGGTCAGGGCGGGCAAGGTCCGCTACCTCGGCGCCTCGTCCATGTACGGCTGGCAGTTCGCCAAGCTCCAGCACGCGGCCGACCTCGGCGGCTGGACCCGCTTCGTGTCCATGCAGAACCAGTACAACCTCCTGCGCCGCCAGGACGAGCCCGAACTCATGGCCCTGTGCGGCGACTTGGGCGTGGGCCTGATCCCGTACTCCCCGAACGGCAAAGGCCGCCTCGCCCGCCCAGTCGGCGAGCAGAGCACCCGCTCGGCCACGGATCATGTCGTGCGGGCCTTCGACAGCGAGTACGACGTGCCGGTCATCAACGCCGTGCAGGAACTGGCGGAAGCCCGAGGCGTGCCCATGGCCCAGATCGCCCTCGCCTGGGTCCTGCGCAACCCGCTCGTGTCAGCGCCGATCGTCGGGGCCACCCAGCCCCACCACCTCCAACAGGCAGTGGACGCCCTCGCGTTGAGACTCTCCGACGAGGAGGCGGCAGCGCTCCAGGCGCCGTACACCAATGCCGGGCCCTCCTGGTTCTGACGACCGGACCTGGAAGAGCGGTGTCAGAGGCTGCCCGGGCGGACCAGGCCCGTTCTCTTCACGCCGCTCAGGATGGGGGTGACCTCCAGCGTGGTGACGTGGGGGAGGGCGCCGATCGTGTCGTTCAGGAAGTGGTAGAGGGCGTTGAGGTCGGCGGCGGCGACTGCCACCAGGAGGTTGGCCGAGCCGGTGGTGGCTGAGGCGAAGCGGACCTGGGGGTGGCGGCTCAGTTCGCGGCCCGTTTCCTCCAGGCCGCCCGGGGCGACGGTGATCCACAGCAGCGCTTCGGTACGGATGCCCAGGCGGGCCAGGTCGACCTCGGTCGCGAGTCTGACCACCTGGTCGCCGACCAGTGCCTCCAGGCGGCGGCGGGCGGTGAGGGCGGTGGTGTCGGCGCGGCGGGCCAGGTCGGTGTAGGAGGCTCGTCCGTCCTCGATCAGGGTGGCGATCAGGGCCTGGTCGATGTGCTGGAGGGCCGATCGGGCCGCCGGGGCGGGCAACTCCGGCCTGAGGCCGGCCAGTTCGGCCTCCGTGAGCAGGCCGCCGCTCCAGTCGAAGGCCGCCGGGAAGACCCGTAGGAGGATGTGCGAGGTCCACGACTGGACCGCCGGGGTGGCCGGAAGGTCGCGCAGGAGAAGGGAGTTGCGGGCGTCCGGGCCGTCGAGGAACAGGATCGTGCAGATCTCGTCGCCGCCGCCGAGGATGTCCACCCAGATCGTGTCGGGGCGGCGGGCCAGGGTCGCGGCGATGGCGCTGATCCGGTTGGGGCGGCAGCGGATGCGCAGGGCGAGCGGGATCAGGTCGGGGAACCACACCGGGTTGCGTACGGCGGTGGCACGCAGGGTCTTGTCGTGGAACAGCGGGGCCGCGCGCCGCACCACCGTGCGCTCCGAGATGCCCAGCACGCGGCCGACCGTGCGCCACGAGGCCCGCGGGGAGGCCAGCATCGCGGCGGCGATCCGGCGGTCCGTCTCGCTCAAGGAGTGGCTTGCTTTCACCATGTCTGCCTGGTCCTCTGTCCTGCTTTCGCGCTTTCCTCTTCTCATTCTGGCTCGGATCGGCGCTCGCCGCTAGAAACGGTTCAGAGCGGACGACGGAGAGAGGGTGAGTCCGATGGCGGGTGTCGTGGAGACGGATCGCGGCCGGGTCAGGGGTGCCGCGCGGGGCGAGGTGATCTCCTTCCGGGGGATTCCGTATGCCGCGTCGCCTGTCGGTGAGCTGCGGTTCGCGCCGCCCCGGCCGCACCCGGGGTGGACCGGGGTCCGGGATGCCGTGCAGGCCGGGCCGGCTGTTCCGCAGGGGGCCTCCCGGCTGGAACGGGTGATGGGGGCCCGCGTGCCGGACTGGGACGAGGACGGCTGCCTGACCGTCAACGTCCATGTTCCGGCAGGGGCGTTGGAGGACAACACCGTCCGGCCGGTCCTCGTGTGGTGGCACGGGGGCGGCTTCACCAGCGGCTCCGGCGGCTGGGACTGGTACGACGGCGGGCGCCTGGCCGCGCTCGGCGACATCGTCGTGGTCACCGCCAACTACCGTGTGGGGCCCCTGGGTTACCTGTATCTGCCGGAGATCGGCGCCGCCAACCTCGGCGCCCAGGACCAGGCCGCTCTGCTGGCCTGGGTGCGGGACAACATCGCCTCCTTCGGCGGCGATCCGTGCGAGGTGACGGTCGGTGGGCAGTCGGCCGGAGCGTATGCGTCGCTCGCGCTGGCGCTCGATCCGCGGACCTCGGGACTCGTGAACCGGGTGCTGCTGGAGAGCGGGCCGTTCGGACTGGTGCCGCAGGACCCACAGCACGCGGCCGAGAACGCCGAAGGGTATCTACGGCTGCTCGGCGTGCCGGACGGAGCGGATACGGCAACCGCCCTGCGCGCGCTGCCCGTTGAGCAACTGCTGTCCGCCTACGGCCGGCTCGCGGGTCGGCTCGCGCGGCCGGGCAACGCCGCCCCGCCCATGCATCCGGTGCTCGGCGGGCCCGGCCTTCCCCGCGATCTGCACCGCGCACTCGTGGACGGCGGACTGGAGGGCAAGTCGCTGCTGATCGGCACGACCCGGGACGAGGCATCGGCCTTCACCGCCTTCGACCCGCGCATCCAGAACCTCGGCGTCGATGGTGCGTTGGACCTTCTGACCGGCCAACTCGGCCCACGCGCGCATGAGTTCTACGAGCGGTACGCCGCTCGGTTCGAAGAGCCCACCCCGGCACGGGTGTTCACCGCGATGGTGACCGACGATCTGTTCCGCGCCGACTCGCTGCGGATCGCCGACCATCACGCGGCCGGCGGCAACGCGACCTACGTGTACGAGTTCGACCACCGGCCGGCCGAGGACCCGTACGCCCTGGGCGCCACTCACTGCGGTGAACTGCCCTTCCTTTTCGGCACGTTCGATGCCTTTGCGGACAGCCCGATGTTGGGACGGCCCACCGAGGCGGTACGGGAGTTGGGGCGCACCTTCGCCACCGCGGTCGCCGAGTTCGTCGTGAGCGGGTCGGTGCATGACTGGTTGCCGTACACGCCCGCGACGGCCGCTCGCGTCCGGCACTTCGGCTGACGCGCGGGAACCTGGAGCCTCGGGTCAGTCCACTTTGTTGTGACTGGCCCTGTCCTCGCCGTGCGGGCACCCGTTGGGATGGACCCGCTTTCGTCGCAGCCGCTTGAAAGGCCTTGATGACCATGCCGCGTACCCGCTCGTTCGTGCAGGTCGACGTGTTCTCCACGAGCCCCTACTCCGGCAACCCGGTCGCGGTTGTCCTGGACGGGACCGACCTGGGCGACGAGGAGATGCAGGGTCTGGCGCGCTGGACGAACCTGTCCGAGACCACGTTCGTGCTGCCGCCCACCGTCCCCGAGGCCGACTACCGGCTGCGGATCTTCACGCCCGGGGGCGAGCTGCCGTTCGCCGGGCACCCCACCCTCGGGTCCGCGCGCGCCTGGCTGGACGGTGGTGGCACACCGCGGGACGACGAACGCATCGTGCAGGAGTGCGGCGCGGGACTGGTCGCCGTGCGGCGGGGTGAGGGGACGTTGGCGTTCGCCGCTCCGCCCCGGGTGCGTGAGGGGGCGCTCGACGAGGATCAACTGCTGCGGATCGTGGGCGCGTTCGGGATCTCGCGGGACCGGGTCGTGGCGCATCAGTGGGTCGACAACGGGCCCGGGTGGGCCGTGGTGCGGTTGGCCACGGCCGAGGAGGTGCTCGCCCTCGAACCTGACTTCTCCGGCTTTCCGGACGCGATGATCGGTGCGATCGGGGCTTGTGCGGAGGGGTCCGGGCACGCGTTCGAGATGCGTACCTTCGCCCCCGCCGCCGGTGTGCCCGAAGATCCCGCGTGCGGGAGCATGAACGCCGGCGTGGGGCAGTGGCTCACCTCGACCGGTGCCGCGCCCTCCTCCTACCGGGTCTCGCAGGGCACGCGGCTGGGGCGGGCCGCGAGTATCGAGATCAGCGCGGACGCGGACGGCACCGTGTGGGTCAGCGGCGCCGCCGATGTCTGCATTCGCGGCACCATCACGATCTGACCGTCACGCTCCGACTGTCATGTGGTGCCCGTGTCGGTGTCCGCCGTGAGCGTCTTCATCGTGACGTAGCTGGTCACCGTGGCCACGCCGGGCAGGGTCGCCAGCTGGTTGGCGTGGAAGTCCTCGTACGCGGGGAGGTCGGCCACCTCCACCTGGAGGAGGTAGTCGAAGTTGCCGGTGATGTGGTGGCAGGCGACCACCTCGGGCAGCCGGGTGACCCCGCGTTCGAACGCGACCACGTCCGCGCGGGTGTGCCGCATCAGCCGTACGCCCGCGAAGACCCGCAGGCTGCGGCCGATCGCGGCGGGATCGATCAGCGCGCGGTAGCCGCGGATGACCCCGGCCTCCTCCAGCTGGCGCACGCGGCGCAGACAGGGGGAGGGCGACAGGCCCACCCGGGCGGCCAGCTCGTTGTTGCTGATGCGGCCGTGCTGCTCCAGTACGGCCAGAATCGATCGGTCCACCTCGTCCATGGCGGCAGATTATTGCGCCAGAGGATCGGCTACCACAATTGTGCACCCGCCCGGCACGCAATTTGCTGCCAAAATTGCTGAGATCCGGGCATCTCGGACTGTCGGTCGGTCACGCTTTGGGGAGTCACGCCGACGGTCCAGGTCCACGGAAGGGCAGCCATGCCGGGCAAGAGCACCATCACCGTTCACGCCGATCGCGAGGTCCACCCGAGCCGTGCCGTGGCCCCGCCCATCTATCAGACGGCGGCGTTCTCGGCCGAGGACGCGGAGACCTTCGCGCAGGGGGCCGTAGAACCGCGGGGCAAGGACTTCTACACCCGGTTCGGCAACCCGAACCATGCCCAAGTCGCCGCCGTCGTCGCGGAGTTGGAGAACACCGAGGCAGCCATGGTCACCGCGTCCGGGATGGCCGCGCTCACCACGGCCGTGCTGGCCCTGGTGTCCGCCGGTGACCATGTCATCGGGCAGCGGTCCACCTACGGGGGTACGGCGTCGGTGCTGCTGAACCTGTTGCCGCGGCTCGGGGTGACGACCACGCTGGTCGATCAGACCGACCCGGAGGCGTTCGCGCGGGCGCTGACCCCGCAGACCCGGCTGATCCTGGTGGAGACCCCGAGCAACCCGTTGCTGCAGATCACCGACCTGCGCGCCGTAGCCGAACTGGCCCGCGCGCACGACGTGTTGACCATGGCGGACAACACCTTCGCCACCCCGCTGAACCAGCGGCCCGTGGACTTCGGCATCGACCTGGTGTGGCACAGCGCGACCAAGTATCTGAATGGCCATTCCGATGTGTCCGCGGGAGTACTGGCCGGGCCGGCCGAGATCCTCGACCGGATATGGGACGTGGGTCTTCTGACCGGTGCCACGCTCGGGCCGATCGACGCGTGGCTGTTGCTGCGCGGGATGCGGACCCTGCCGTTGCGGGTGCCCCGGCACAACGCCAACGGACGTGCCCTCGCTGAGGCGTTGAGCTCGCATCCGGCGGTGACGAAGGTGCACTATCCCGGGCTGGAGACCCACCCGCAGCACAAGCTGGCCGTGGACCAGATGAGCGGTTTCGGCGGGGTGCTCGGCATCGAGTTCGCCGGTGGGTTCGAGATGGCCGACGCGTTTCTCGGGCGGCTGCGTTACCCGCGTCGGTCGGCCAGCCTCGGGGGCGTGGAGTCGCTGGCCGTGCATCCGGCGTCGATGTGGCGCGGGATGCTCAGCGAGCAACAGCTCGCGGAATCCGTTCCGTCGGGGCTGGTCCGGCTGGCGGCGGGCACGGAGGACACGGCGGATCTGGTCGCGGACGCGGTTGCAGCGGCCGACGCGGTGCTGGCTGAAGCGGCGAGTGGCTGAGCGGGCGACGACACCCCCACCCCCTAGTGACGACAGACACTCCACCCCCACCAGTCAGGAGCTCCTCCGATGACGAAGAAAACCCTGCTCACCGGCGGCACCGTGGTCAGCATGGACCCGGCTGTCGGCGATCTCGAACGCGGTGACGTGCTGATCGAGGACGGTGTGATCGTCGAGGTGGCCGAGCGCATCGACGCGCCGGACGCCGCGGTGATCGACGCGGCCGACCGGATCGTCATGCCCGGCTTCGTCGACAACCACCGGCACAGCTGGCAGACCGCGTTCCGGGGTGCCGGTGCGGACTGGACGTTCCCCGAGTGGGCGCTCGCCATGCACCGCACGGTCAAACCCCATTACCGGCCCGAGGACGTCTACGTCGGCACCCTGCTCGGCCGTCTGGAGGCTCTGCACTCCGGGGTGACCACGATGCTGGACTGGTACCACGTCGCCCAGACCCACGACCACGAGGACGCCGCCGTCGCCGCGCTGCGGGACGCGCCGGGGCGGTCGATCTTCTGCCTCGGTGCCGGCTGGGGCACCGCCGACTCCGTCGACGCCGACATCCGCCGCGTCCGCTCCGAGCTGCCCGGCGACGGCCTCGTCACCATGGCGTTCGGCCTGCGCGGACCCGACGACACCGGCATGGACACCGTCGCCCGGGAACTGAAGCTGGCGGACGAACTCGGCCTGCGCACCAGCCTGCACGTCGACCCGGGCGGCACCAGCCCCACGGTCGCCGGTCTGCGTGAGCACGGTCTGCTGCGGGAGACCACCACGTTCGTGCACGCCAACGGGATCACCGACGAAGAGCTGCGGATGCTCGCGGACGTGGGCGCGTCCCTGTCCGTCAGCCCGGACGTCGAACTGAAGATGGGCTTCGGATCGCCGGTCACCGGGCGGGCGTTGGCCGCGGGCGTGCGCCCGACGCTGTCCGTCGACGACGTTCCCTCGGCCGGTGGTGACATGTTCTCCACGATGTGTACGGCCTTCGCCGTGCAGCGCGGTCTGGACGGTGGCCTGCGCTCCCGCGACCTGCTGGAGTTCACCACGATCGACGCCGCCCGCTCCTGCGGACTCGACGCCCGCACCGGCAGCGTCACCCCCGGCAAGGACGCCGACCTGATCCTCCTGCGCACCGACGACCTGACGGTGTTCCCGGTCACCGACCCGGCCGGCAGCATCGTCAGCGCGGGTCATCCCGGTCTGGTCGACACCGTCCTCGTCGCCGGTCAAGTGGTCAAGCGCGACGGGGAGTTGGTCGGCGTGGACCTGTCCGCACTGCGGACCCGGCTGCTCGCGTCCCGCGACCGGATCGCGGCGGCGGCGGGGATTCCGGTCGACGGTACGTGGCGCCCGCGGCCCGAGCAGGCGTAGCGGGGTAGGGGTTCGGCGCCGGTCCCGGCAGCCGTTCCCCTACACCGGCGACGGTACGGCGGACAGCGCGTCGGTGAAGACACGCGCCCGGCGCGTGATCTCCGCCCAGTCGCCCGCGGCCACGACCGCGGGCGGTACGACCTCCGAACCGGCGCACACCGCACGCGCCCCGGCCGCGAGGAACCCGGCCGCGTTCTCCGCGTTGACCCCGCCGGACGCCACCAGCGGTACGTCAGGAAAGGGACCGGCCAGGTCACGGAAGTGCCGGGGGCCGAAGGCGCGGGCCGGGAAGATCTTCACCGCGTCCACGCCCAGGTCGAGCGCCATCCCGACCTCCGTCGGCGACAGGGCACCCATGACGACCGGCACCCCGGCCGCCGCTCCCGCCTCCGCGACACCGGGACGGCAGCCCGGGGTGACGAGATACTGCGCCCCCGCCTCGATCAACTCCTCGGCCTGGGCAGCGGTCATCACCGTCCCGGCACCGACCCCGTCCTGTCCGTCGGCCACCGCGCGCCGCAGATGCCCGGCGAGTCCGGGGGTGGTCCGGGTGAACTCGATCCACCGGATGCCACCCGCCCGCAACGCCTCGCGCAGCGCCGCGGCGTCCGGTATTTCCGGCGCCCGGACCACGGCGATCACACGGTCCTTCGCCAACCGGGTGAGGAAGTCGGGGGTCATGGGCGGGGGCTCCTTCGGCTGTGGGTGGGGGTGGTTACGCCGGTCGGCGTGCGGGGCGGCGGCGTGGGCGGGCGGTGTTGTCCCGGGCGGGACAGGGGCCGGTGGTGGGTGTGCTCGCGTCGGCCTGTCCGCTCGGGTGTCGTTCCGAGCGGGGCCGAAGTCGCGCTCCGCGTACGGTGATCGGGCGTGGCCGGCGCGGTCTCGGTGAGCCGCTTCACTGCGGTGGACCGGGCCCGCTGCCCAGGGTGGCGGCGCCTGGGCGGGGCCGGACCCGGGAGTCGCAAGCCGATTCCCCCGGCACCGTCCCGGACCGACCGCCGTCACCCGGCACGGCACGGCACCGACCCCAGGTGAGCGCCGTCGCCTCCGCCGATTCATCCCGTCGCCGCCATGGCCCAACCCACGTCGTCCAGCGCGAGCCATCGAGCGGTCTCCGTGCGGGACGGCATGCGGGGCACGTCGTCCCGCGTTCGCAGCGCCGCGGAGGCCGCTACATGGCCGAGGCGCAGGCGGGACCGTTCGTCCCGGTTCTCCAGGACCGCCGAGAGGTAACCGGCGGCGAACGCGTCGCCCGCGCCCACCGGTTCGACGACCTGGGTGGGCAGTGCGGGGACGAACGTACGGGTGCCGGCGGCGTACGAGGTCGCTCCGTGTTCGGCGTCCTTGACCACGACCAGCGGTGCGGGGCCGAGCAGTTCGGCCACGTCGTCCGGGCGGGCCGTGCCCCACAACGCCTCGGCCTCGTCCCGTCCGACGAACACGATGTCGGCGGCGCGGGCCAGGGCCAGCAGGTTCTTCGCGGCGTCCGCGGGGCCGGAACGCCACAGCGCGGGGCGGTGGTTGACGTCGAAGGAGACGATCGGTCCTCTTGATTCACCCAACTCACCCAACTCACCCGACTCATTGGACTCATTGGACTTAGCCGACTCGCCGGCTTCGCTCTCGAGCGCGCGGTCGACCAGGATCGCCTCCAACAACCCGGCACAACTCTCGGAGAGCGCCGCCGCGACGCCCGAGAGATGCACGATGCGGGCCCGGCGCAGCACGGGCAGCAGGGTCAGCTCCGGGCCCATCAGGGTCGCGGCCGATCCGCCCCGGTAGTAGTGGGTGCGGGTGCCCTCCGGCGCCGGGTCCTTGAAGTAGACGCCGGTCGGGCGGGCCGGGTCGGTCTCCACTCCCGTCACGTCCACGCCCCGCGCGGTGAGTTCGGCCAGGATGCGGCGCGCGAACGGGTCGTCGCCCAGGCGGCTCAGCCATGCGACACGGTGACCGAGACCGGCGAGCCCGCAGGCGACGTTGGACTCGGCACCGCCGATGGCCATCGTGAGCGTCGGCTGTTCGTCGAGCGGACGGCTGTCCGGCGGACTGAGGACGGCCATCGTCTCGCCGACGCACACGACGTCGGCAGCCTTCACCCGTCGGTCGGTCGTAGGGGGCAAGAGCACGTGAATCTCCTGGTTCTCGTTCTTCCGAAGGACGACCTGTGTGTCACGTACCGGAGCCGGACGAACCGGCGTCAGGCACACCGGAGTTGGTCCCACCACCCAGCCGCAGCAGCACCTTGCTGCTCCCGCTTCCCGGATCCGCCGCGACCGCCAACGCCTCCTCCGCCCGCTCCAGCGGGAACCGGTGCGTGATCACCGGCGTCACGTCCAGCCCGTCCCGCAGCGCGCGCAACGCGTCGTCGATCTCCTCGACGAAGCGGTAGGAGCCGATCCAGGTGACCTCGCGGGTGACCAGGTCACCGAGGGCCGCGGAGACCGCCGTACCGGGGAGGTTGCCGACCTGGACGAGGGTGCCGCCGCGCGCGGTGGACCGTAGGACCGGGCCGAGGGCCGAGGGGGCGCCGGATGCCTCGAAGACGACCTCGACGTCCTCCGGCAGGGACTCGCCGCGCGAGATGTCCCGCGTCTCGTCGGCGCCCATCGCGCGGGCGACGGCAAGGGAGGTGGCGGAGAGGTCGGCGGCGATGACGGTGCCCGCTCCGGAGTGCCGGGCCGCCGCGACCACCAACGAGCCGATCGGACCTGCCCCGTTGACCAGGACCGTCCGCCCGCGCAACGACGGCACCCGGCCCACGGCGTGCAGGGCGACCGCCAACGGCTCGGCCAGGGCGCCCTGTTGGGTGTCGACGCCGGCCGGCAGGGGGCGGACCTGGGCCGCGCGGACCGTACGGAATTCGCTGAACCCGCCGTCCGTGTGCGGGTCGAAGGCCGCTGAGCCGAAGTAACGGACGTGCGGGTAGAGGTTGGTGCGTCCGGCGATCCGGTCCGGGAGGACGCCGTCGCCGACCAACTGGGCGGGGTGGACGGTGACTTGCTGGCCCTCGTCCAGGCCGGTGACCCCGGCGCCGAGTGCCGCGATGCGGCCCGCGACCTCGTGGCCGAGGACGAGCGGGTGGGCCAACGAGGCCGTACCGGACGCGCCGTTCTTCCAGTAGGCGATGTCGGAGCCGCAGATCCCGCCCCACTCCAGGGCGAGCAGCACCTCGCCCGTACCCGGTGTCGGGCGGGTCCGTTCGTCGATGCGGACGTCTCCGGGGCCGTGCACCACGACGGCCCTCATACGGCCCGTACTCATACGGCGTCCTCCAGTCGGACCAGGTCGCGTCCGCGTGTCTCGGGGGCGAGGTACGCGCTGACGAGGGTGATGAGCGAGTAGACGATGAGCATCACCGCGATGGGCCACCAGCTGCCGGTGACGGCGGTGAGCGAGGCCGCGAGGACCGGGCCGATCGCGGTGGTGAGGATGCCGCCGATCTCCTTGGCGAGCGCGAGCTGGGTGAACCGGGTGCGGGAGCCGAAGAGTTCGGCCATCGTCACGCTCTCCAGCGAGAAGAGGCCGAGGACGCCGACGTTCAGACCGAGCACCATGCCGAACATCACCGCCGCCGCGGAGCCGGACGCGATGAGGAACATCACCGGGAAGGCGATGACGACGGTCAGCAGCGAGAACGCCATGTAGACCGGGCGGCGTCCGTAGCGGTCGCCGAGCAGACCCACGGCCGGCACGGTGGCGAAGCCGAGCAGCGAGCCGTAGACGATCGCGTCCGTGGGGACCGAGCGGCCGACCGAGAGGTTGGTGGCGATGTAGCCGACGAGGAACGTCTGGATCAGCCCGGAGTTGCCCGCCTGGCCCAGGCGCAGGCCGAGCGCGAGGAAGAACGCCTTGCCCTTGCGCTGCCGGATGCCCGCCGCGAGGACGTCGACCCGGTGTTCGCCCTCCTCGGCGATCGTGGACTCGACCTCGCCGCGGGTCATCGCCACGCCGTCCACGACGTCGGCGCGTTCCTCGAAGACCGGGCTCTCCTTGAGGCCGCGCCGCAGCCAGACCGCGAAGAGCATGAGGACGAAGCTCAGCAGGAACGGCAACCGCCAGCCCCAGGACAGGAGTTGGTCCTCGCTGAGCACGCTGATGAGGATGGCCCACAGACCCGACGCGGCGAGCGTCCCGGAGTTCGTGCCGAGCGACACCAGCGAGGCGATCAGACCGCGCCTGCGCACCGGGGCGTACTCGGCGAGCAGCACGGTCGCGCCCGCTATCTCGGCCCCGGCGCCGAAGCCCTGGACCAGGCGCAGCAGGACCAGCAGGCTCGGCGCGAGGATGCCGATCGCGGCGTAGGTGGGCAGCGCGCCGATGAGGGTGGTGGACCCGCCCATCAGCAGGATCGTGATGACGAGGACCTTCTTGCGGCCGATCCGGTCGCCCATCCGCCCGAAGTAGACCGCACCGGCGAGGCGGGCGACGTAGCCGACGCCGTAGGTCGCCATCGCGGCGATCAGCCCGATGGCCGGGCTGACGTCCGGGAAGAAGATCTTGTTGAAGACGATCGCGGCGGCCAGCGAGTACAGCTGGAAGTCCATGAACTCCATGGCCGTACCGAGCCAGCCCGAGACGGCCGCCTTGGTGAGATCGCGGGTCGTGCGCCGGGCGGGCGCCGATGGTTCCGTGCGGGCGGGGACGGGGGTGTCCTGCATCATGAACTCCGTTGTTCGTGAGCCGAGTTGAGCGAGCGGACGGGCAGGGGAGTGGGCTTGGGGGCGGGGGTTCAGATCTCGATGCGGCCGGCGCGCAGGCCGGGCAGCCGGCCGGTGATCGCGGCGGTGAGCCGGTCGTCGTCGGCCAGGTCCGTGGCGCCGAGCACGCGCAGCAGTGCGCGAACCGTCTCCACGGGAGTGGCCGTCCCGTCCCAGCAGGCGGCGAGGGCGTCGGCCGCGGGGTCGGTCGGCGCGTCGGTGTGACGGGTGCTCCGGGTGCTCAACACCCAGGCGGCAAGGGCGAGTTCGAGCACGGGCGTGCTCGTTCCCCGTTCGCGCAGGGCCCGCAAGGCGGGCAGCCAGCGCTCCGTGATCTTCAGCGAACCGTCGGACCCGATCTGCCGCAACAGGTGCCGCATCGCGGGATTGCGGAACCGTACGACGAGATCGTCGGCGTACGCGGACGGGTCGGGACCGCCCGGCGGGAGCGTGGGCGCGACCTCCGCGCACAGCGCCCGGACGAGCCGCTCGCCCCAACTCGCCGCCATGGTCTCGGAGATGGTGGTGAGGCCCGCTGCCGTCCCCAGGTAGGCGAGAGCCGAGTGGGAGCCGTTCAGCAGCCGCAGCTTCGTGAGCTGATACGGCGTCACATCCCTGACGAACAAGGCACCGTCGAGTTCCCACGGCGGCCGGGTGGCGGCGAAGGAGTCCTCCAGGACCCACTGCCGGTACGGTTCGGACGTCACGGCGAGTTCGTCGCGTACCCCGAGAGCGGTCGCGGCGGCCACGAGGTCCGCCTCGCTCGTCGCGGGCACGATCCGGTCGACCACTGTCGCGGGGAAACGGACGGATTCGGCGATCCGGTCCAGGATCCGGTGCCGGTCGGGCCAGTGGGACGCGTCGACGAACTCCCGTACCACCCGGCCGAGTACGGCGCCGTTGTCCGCCATGTTGTCGCAGGACACGACGGTGATCGGCGCGCCGCCCGCCCGTGTTCGCGCCGCGAGCCCGGCGGCCAGGGCCCCGACTGCCGTGCTGAACGGGCCGTCAGGGTCCGCCGCGAGGTCGGCGGCGACGGCGGCCGTGTCCAACCCGCCTGTGGATGCGAGCCGTTGATAGCCCTTCTCGGTGACGGTGAGCGTCACCACCGTCACCTCGGGATCGACGAGCAGCGCGCTGAGCGCCTTCGCGTCCGGTCCCATGGCCAGCGCGTCGACCACCGAGCCCACGACCCGGGTGCGGGGGCCGTCCGGACGGCGTTCGGTGAGCGAGTACAGGAAGTCCTGTTCGCGCAGGGCACGTACGGTCGCCGCCGACCTCGGCGCCACGGCGGTGATGCCCCAGGGCTCGCCGGACAGCGCGGCGGCGTTCTCCGTATAGACCGCCTGGTGCGCGCGGTGGAAGGCGCCGAGCCCGAAGTGGACGACACGGGTGCGGAGTTGGGCGGGGTCGACGGCGGGCCGCGCCTCCGGGGCGAGCGGCGCCGTACGGCTCAGCGCGGGGAGCCCGGCACCCCTCGCGGGAGGAAGGTCGACGCCGCTCACCAGTCGTGCACCGACCCGTCGAGACGCCGCGCGACCGGAAGATAGCGCTGCTGGTACGGGAAACGCTCGGCCGCCTTCTCGTCGTACTCGACGCCCAACCCCGGTTCCTCCGAGGGGTGGAGCATCCCGTCGGCGAAGGTGACGCCCGTGCGGAACACCTCGGCGGCCTCGTCGGGATGCCCCATGTGCTCCTGGATGCCGAAGTTCGGCACGCTGATGTCGAGGTGCACCGCCGCCGCCATGCTGACGGGGGAGAGGTCGGTCGCGCCGTGCGAACCGGTCCGCACCTGGTACAGCGCGGCGAGGTCGAAGATCCGCCGCAGGTGGGTGATGCCGCCCGCGTGCACGACGGTCGTACGGACGTAGTCGATGAGCTGCTCGGTGATCAGGTGCTGGACGTCCCAGATCGAGTTCATCACCTCGCCCACCGCGATCGGGGTCGTCGTGTGCTGCCGGATGAGCCGGAACGCCTCCTGGTTCTCGGCCGGTGTCGGGTCCTCCATCCAGAACAGCCGGCACGCCTCGACGCTCTTGCCGAAGCGCGCCGCCTCGATCGGGGTGAGCCGGTGATGGACGTCGTGAAGGAGGTGGAAACCGAAGCCGAAGCGTTCCCGGACGGCTTCCAGATACGTGGGCGCGAACCCCAAGTAGGCCTCGGTGTCCCAGGGTTGCTCGTCCGGCAGCTCGGTGGCGGCGGGTTCGTAGACCTTGCCCTTGCGGACGCCGTAGGTGCCGCCGACGTCGGGGACGGCGGCCTGCGCGCGGACCGCCTTGTAGCCCAGCTCCAGGTAGCGCTCGACGTCGTCGAGGAGGGACGGCACGTCGGTGCCGCTGGCGTGCGAGTAGACGAGTACGCCGTCCCGGGAGCGGCCGCCGAGGAGCTGGTAGACGGGCAGGCCCGCGGTCTTGCCCTTGATGTCCCACAGCGCGGTGTCGACGGCCGCGATCGCCGTCATGGTGACCGGTCCGCGCCGCCAGTACGCGCCCCGGTACAGGTACTGCCACATGTCCTCGATGCGGGCGGGGTCCTTGCCGATCAGCAGTGGGACGAGGTGATCGCGCAGATAGCTCGCCACGGCCAGTTCACGTCCGTTGAGCGTGGCGTCGCCGAGGCCCGTCACACCGTCGTCCGTGGTGATGCGCAGCGTGACGAACGTGCGCCCGGGGGAGGCGACGAACACGTCGACGCGCTCGATCTTGCTCACGGGTGGCTCTCCTAACCGTGTCCTGTTGCCGGTCGACCGGGTTCCACCGCCGGTCGCTCAGTACTTGTATACAAGCATGTGTCGCGAAGTGGCAATGGTCGCGTCACGGATACGATGGCCGCATGGCTCACTCGAATCGGGACCGCACCAGCCGACGCGCGATCTATCTGAAACTGCGTCAGATGGTCCTGACCCTCGAACTCGCCCCGGGCGCCGCCCTGTCGGAGAACGAACTCGCGGCCTCGCTCGGCGTGAGCCGGACCCCGGTGCGGGAGAGCCTGATCCTGTTGTCGCAGGAGGGCCTGGTGCAGGTCTTCCCGAAGATCGGCTCGTTCGTCTCCCGGGTGGACCCGGCACAGGTCGCCGACGCGCAGTTCCTGCGGGAGGCCGTCGAACTTGCCTCACTGGACGACCTGCCCGCCGCACTCGACCCCGAGGTCGACGGCGAGCTCCGCGAGAACCTCGCCCGCCAGCAGCGCGCGGACCTCGGCCTGGAGGAGTTCTTCGACCTGGACGAGGCGTTCCACCAGGGCCTGATGCGCCTGAGCGGCCACGGCAACGTCTGGACCAACGTCGCCGCCGCCAAGGGGCATCTCGACCGGGCCCGCCGCCTGGGCCTCCACGAGAACGTCTCCCCGGCCGTCTTCGCCCTCCAGCACCGCGAGATCTACGACGCGGTCGTCGCCGGCGACATCCCGCTCGCCCGCGCCGCCATGCGCACCCATCTCCGCGCCGTCTTCAGTGACATCGAGCGCATCCGGGCACACTCACCGGAACTGTTCGCCAGCGGGCCCTCGACGGTGCCGGTGCGGCGCAACGTGGTGGTCTGGGAGTAGCGCCGGTCCGGCGCCTCAGGAAAGGTCGCCCTCCAGGGCGGAGGGATTCAGTGACGCCAGCAGCTTGAGCAGCAGCGCGTGCGTCTGCTCCTGCTCCGCCGGTGTCAGCGCCTGAAGCGCCTCGGCGTGGGCGGCGTCCACCGTCTCCGCCGCCTCCGCGGCGAGTCGTACGCCGGCCTCGGTCACGTGCAGGCGCTGGGTGCGCCGGTCGCCGGGCGTCGTACGCCGCTCCAGCATCCCGCGTTCGACCAGCCCGTTGACCGCCGTGCCCATCGACTGCGGGGTGATCGCCGCCCTGCGTGCAGCGGTCGCGCTGGAGACCCCCGGGTCGAGGACGGCCTGCATCAGGGCCCGGTGCTGGGCGAGCGTGAGCTGGAGCGGGCGCAGGGCGCGCTCCATCCGGGCCGCCATGATCTGGCCGATCTGCCAGGCGACGTAGCCGGTGCGGCGGTCGGGATGGTTCACAGGGTGGACCTCTTTTGTAAGGCAGCTGATGGTGATGTACAAATATTATCAGTTGCCTTCTAATCGAGCGCCTTCTGATCTAGGACCCTCCCGATGTCCCAGCAAGCCACCACCCCGGTCACCGGCACCACCAGCGCCCCCCGGCCGTCGCACAAGCACGCCCTCGACGTGGCCCACCCGCCCCCCGGCCCCGGAAACCTCCGTGCCGTCCTGCTCCCCGTGGCCGTCGTCCTGCTGATCGGCGCCGTCTTCGTCAGCGTCTACCTCGCCGCCTTCCACGCCCCGAGCCCGCACCAACTCCGCGTCGGCACAACGGAGATAGGCACGGCACAGGCCCACCTGAACGAGGACCTCGACCGCATCGCCCCCGGCGGCTTCACGGTCGAGACCTACCCCGACGAGTCCGCCGCCCGGAACGCCGTACAGGACAGGAAGGTCTACGCGGCCTACCTCGGCGACGGAAAGCTCCTCTACGGCAGCGCGAACGGAGCCGCCGTCACCGCCACCGTGACCACCGCCTTCGGCACCGTGGCCCACGCGGAGCAGCACGAACTCGCCGTCGAGGACGTCGCCCCGGCGGCGGCGGGCGACACCCGGGGCCTCTCCGTCTTCTACGCCGCCTTCGGCCTGGTCCTCGCGGGCTACCTCTTCGGTATGACGACCTACCAGCTCGCGCCCCGCCTCCAGTACCGCTGGCGGATGGCCAGCCTGGCCCTGTTCGGCGTCGTCGGCGGTCTCCTGATCGCCACCATCGCCGGCAGCACCGGCTTCGGCGCGCTGCCCGGCTCCTTCCTGCCGCTCGTCGTCGTGATCTCCCTGATGGGCGCGGCGGTCGCGGCCACGACCATGGTCCTGCTACGGCTGTTCGGCTCGGCCGGCGTCACCCTCGCCTCGATCCTCATGCTGATCCTCGGCAACAGCACCAGCGGCGGCATCATGCCGTCGGCGTATCTGCCGGGCTGGCTGCGCCCGCTCTCCGAGATCCTCCCGGTCGGCGTCGGTGTCCGCGCGATGCAGGGCCTTTCCCGCTTTCAGAACGACGGCCTCTCCCGCGCCCTGGTGATCCTCCCGGTGTGGGTGCTCGGCGCGGTCCTCGTGCTCTACCTCAAGGACGTGTACCGGCGCGGCCCCCGAGCCGGGACGCCCGCGCCCGCGACCGGCTGACGTCGTCCCGCCGTCACCCTGTGGCACGTCGACGAGACCGGTCTCATCGACGACTTCCGCGGCTACTTCGACCTCGCGCCGCTTTTCGCCTGATCGTCCCCGGACGCGGCATGCTGGACACCGCAGAGGATCTACGTGGACCTCCTCTCGGGAAAGGACCTTCCGATGGACCAGCAGGACGCGCAGGACGAGCGGTTCGACGTCGTCGTACTCGGTGCGGGACCCGGCGGCTATGTCGCCGCCGTCCGTGCCGCCCAACTCGGCA
This sequence comes from Streptomyces sp. NBC_00986, assembly GCF_045162565.1. Taxonomy (NCBI): domain Bacteria; kingdom Bacillati; phylum Actinomycetota; class Actinomycetes; order Kitasatosporales; family Streptomycetaceae; genus Streptomyces; species Streptomyces sp. NBC_00986. The sequence goes on along the minus strand of NZ_CP108733.1, from coordinate 3,836,477 downwards.
AGCGGGTGGCCGTGGTTGAGGAGAAGTACTGGGGCGGTGTCTGTCTGAACGTGGGCTGCATCCCGACCAAGGCCCTGTTGCGGAACGCCGAGTTGGCGCACATCTTCACCCGCGAGGCGAAGACCTTCGGCATCAAGGTCGAGGGGGAGGTCTCCTTCGACTACGGCGAGGCGTTCCGCCGCAGCCGCCGGGTCGCGGACGGCCGGGTGAAGGGCGTCCACTACCTGATGAAGAAGAACAAGATCACGGAGATCGACGGCCGCGGCACCTTCCTCGACCCGAACACGCTTCAAGTCGCGGGCTACGACGGCGAATCGCGCACCATCGGCTTCGAGCACTGCATCATCGCGACCGGCGCCACCCCCAGGCTGCTGCCCGGCACCAAGCGCACCGCGCGCGTGGTGACCTACGAGGAGCAGATCCTCGCCGACGACCTCCCGCGGTCGATCGTCATCGCGGGCGCCGGCGCGATCGGCATCGAGTTCGCGTACGTCCTGCACAACTACGGCGTGAAGGTCACGATCGTCGAGTTCCTGGACCGGATGGCGCCCCTGGAGGACGTCGAGGTCTCCACCGAACTCGCCAAGCAGTACCGCAAGTTGGGCATCGACGTCCTCACCTCCACCCGCGTCGAGTCGATCGACGAGTCCGGCCCGCAGGTCCGCGTCACGGTCACCGGCAAGGACGGCGCCCAGCAAGTGCTGGAGGCCGACAAGGTGTTGCAGGCGATCGGCTTCGCCCCGAACGTCACCGGCTACGGCCTGGAGAACACGGGCGTACGGCTGACCGAGCGCGGCGCGATCGACGTCGACGGGCACTGCCGTACGTCCGTCCCGCACCTGTACGCCATCGGCGACGTCACCGCGAAGCTGATGCTCGCGCACGCCGCCGAGTCGATGGGTGTGATCGCCGCCGAGACCCTCGCGGACGCGGAGACGATGGAGCTGGACTACGCGATGATCCCGCGCGCCACCTACTGCCAGCCGCAGATCGCCAGCTTCGGCTACACCGAGGCGCAGGCACGGGAGTTGGGGCACGAGGTCAAGGTCGCGAAGTTCCCGTTCACCGCGAACGGCAAGGCGCACGGCCTCGGCGACACCACCGGTTTCGTGAAGCTGATCAGCGACGCGAAGTACGGCGAACTCCTCGGCGGCCACCTCATCGGCCCCGACGTCACCGAACTCCTCCCCGAACTCACCCTCGCCCAGCAGTGGGACCTCACCGTCCACGAGGTCGCCCGCAACGTGCACGCCCACCCGACCCTGGGCGAGGCGGTGAAGGAAGCGGTGCACGGCCTCGCGGGACACATGATCAACATGTGAGCCGGAGGGCTCCTGGCGGACTTTGCCAGCTCTTTGCAACCCACCCGCCCGCTGCCTCGTCTCTCCGCTCGATCACTGACCCGCCCCGCCGCCGAACCGTCGTCCGACGGACCCGGTGGGGCGGCCGACGAGAGAGAGCGATCCATGCGCCGAACTGTCCTCAGCGCCCTGGCACTTACGTGCGGCGCGGTCCTGGCGTCCACCGCGCCCGCGTTCGCGACCGGGGCCTCAGCGTCCCCGACCCGCGCCCCGTCCGCCTCGCCGTCCACGGCGCCGAGCGCCACCCAGGCGCCGACCCCGGCCCCCACTGCCGAACCCACCCGCAGCGCGAGCACTGCACCCTCCGCCGTACCGTCCGCCGAGCCCACCCGGGCCCCGAGCCAGGTCGCCGTGGTCCCGAGCGGCGCCCCGGACACCGGTGTCACGACGGAGTCGAAGTCGTCCGGCGACCTGACGACCGCGCTGGTCGGCGGGGGAGCCGCCGCGCTGGTCGTCGGCGGCGGCGCCTTCGTCGTCGTACGGCGCCGGAGGACGACCGGCGTATGACCTCGCTCTCCAGGCGCGCCTTCGTCACCGCGGCGACGGCGACGCTGCTCGCCGGCTGCGGCGGCGGGCACGGGACCACCTCGGCCGCGAACGCCCCTCAGCAGCAAGGGAGTTCGACGCCCACCGGACAGTCCTCGGCGCCACCGTCGGCCAGGACGGCACACGCCCTCGCGCGTTCCGTCCCGGTCACCCTGCGCGTCCCGGCGATCGGGGTCGACACCCCCGTCATGCGGCTGGGGCTGGCGGCGGACGGCACCGTCCAGGTGCCGCCGATCACCGCGCACGACCGGGCGGGCTGGTACCGGAATTCGCCGACGCCCGGCCAGACCGGGCCGTCGGTGATCCTCGGGCATGTGACCGTCGGCGCGTACGGGGACGGCGTCTTCCGTCACCTCGGGAAGCTGCGCAAGGGCGACCGGATCGAGGCGGGCCTGGAGAACGGCACGACGGCCACGTTCACTGTCACCAGCGTACGGACGGTCGCCAAGGCCGACTTCCCGTCCGACGAGGTGTACGGGAACGTGGACCGTCCCGAACTGCGTCTCATCACCTGCGGCGGGACCCGCACCGGTACGGGATATCTCGACAACGTGATCGTCTTCGCCACGCTGACCGGCTGAACTCCCGTACCCCGTAGCCACTTTGCACGTCACGACCATGGAGAGCGTTGAAACGGTCCCGCGAGAGGGCAGCGTCCGAACTGTTCGCCGCCGTCTACCCGCGCCTCGCCGGCTGGTGCCGCCGTCTCGTCGACGACGACGAGACGGCGCACGAGATCGCCTCCGAGGCGTTCACCCGGCTCTGGGCCCGGTGGACGAAGGTGGCGGAACCCCGCGGCTTCCTCTACGTCACCGCGGCCAATCTCGTCCGGGACCACTGGCGCAAACTGGAGCGCGAACGCCGGGCCGTGCGCCGCGCCACCACGGAGGAGGCGATCCGCCCACCGACCGAACAGGAAGACCCCTCGGTGCGGCTGCTCGTGCAGTCCCTGCCCGAACGGCTGCGCGTCCCGATCCTCCTGCACTACTACGCTGACATGCCGATCCGGGAGGTGTCCGTGCTGACCGGACGCAAGGAAGGAACCATCAAGGCCGACCTCCACGCGGCCCGCGAACTGCTCCGCGCCCACCTGAGGAGAAGCCTTGACCACACACTTTGACGAGGGAGACGAGGGCCAGGACATCGACCCCGACGACCCCCTCACGGTCATCCTGCGCCCCTCCTCCGCCGAGTACCTCGGCCCGCCCCCCGGCCGCTACGAGACGATCCGCCGCGGCGCGAACCGCCGCCGCCTGCTCCGCGCGACGGTCGGCGCCGGCGCGACCTGCGCGGTGATCGTCCTCGCGGCCCTCCCGTTCCGCCTGGCCCACCACGACTCGCCTACGACCCCCACGGTCCCGCTCGCCCCGCCCCCCGCGAGCAGCAGTCCTACGCCGCCTTCCCCGTCCGCGACGCAGGCCCCCAGTCCCACCGCGAGTCCGAGTTCCTCCTCCGACCCCCACATCCCGAGCCGCACCCAGGTCCCCACCACGGAACCGTCCAGGGTCCCGTCGGCATCGGCGTCGGCATCCACCTCGGCACCTTCATCGGTACCCGGCTCGTCCTCGCCGACCTCGCGCTCCGTCGAGCCGTCGGCCGTGCAGACGCACACGGGATAACTCCCGCGCCCACAGAGGTAATTGCAGCCAATCGTGTCGCACATCTTGCCGACAATATTGCCGAGACGTTACACAAGTGGGTCATGGGAAGGACGACCACACTCCGCAGCAGAGTCCGCACCACCCTGGCAACCGTAAGCGTGCTCGGCCTCGGGCTCCTGTCCCCGATCGCCGTCCACGCACTGAAGGCCCCTCCCGCACAAGGGAGTTCACAACACTCGTCCCTGGTGGTGTCCACCGCCACCGGCAAGGTCAGGGGTCAGGCCCAGACCGGATACGACGCCTGGCTCGGCATCCCCTACGCCGCCACCCCCACCGCCGCCCACCGCTGGACCGCCCCTCGACCCGCCTCCGCCTGGAGCGGTATCCGCGACGCCACCCGTTTCGGCGACCGCTGCGCCCAGGCCTCCGGCTGGGACCCCGGCTACGAGAAGACGATCACCACCGAGGACTGCCTCGACCTCAACGTCTATGCCCCGCAAGGGAGTCGGGCCGACACCCCGGTCGTCGTGTGGATCCACGGCGGCGGTTTCACCGGCGGCGCGGGCCAGGACACCAACCCGCGCAAGTTCGTCCAGCAGACGGGCGCGATCGTCGTCACCGTCAACTACCGCCTGGGCCCGCTCGGTTACCTCAACCTGCCGCAGCTCCGCGCCGAGAACGCCAACGGCGCCGGAAACTACGGCCTGTTGGACCAGCAGACGGCACTGCGCTGGGTGCGGGCCAACATCGGGCACTTCGGCGGCGACGCCGGGAACGTCACCATCGCCGGCCAGTCCGCGGGCGGCAGTTCGGTCTGCGACCAGCTCACCTCGCCCACCGCCAAGGGCCTGTTCGCGCGGGCGGTCATCATGAGCGGCAGTTGCGCACTGCAGACGGCCGCGGCCGGTGAGACGCAGAGCCAGGCCTTCGTCAAGGAGATCGGCTGCGCCACCGCCTCAGACGTCCTCGCCTGCCTGCGCGCCAAACCGGCCGCCGCGGTCGTCGCCGCCCAACTGAAGGCCCCGATCCGCCCGTCCCTCGGCGGCACCGCGTTCCCGCTCGACCCGGGGACGGCCGTACAGACCGGAAACTTCACCAAGGTCCCGGTCATGCTCGGCCAGACCAACAGCGAACGCGGCCTGTTCACCTTCCAGACCTACGACTACCTCGGCACCCCCATGACCGCCGACCAGTACACGCAGTCCGTGAAATCGACGTACGGCACCAACGCCGACAAGGTCCTCGCCGAGTACCCGCTCTCCGCCTACCCCACCCCGGGCCAGGCCTGGACCGCCGTCCAGAACGGTTCGACCTCCTACGACCGCCAGCAGTTGATGGCCCGGCTGTCGAGGTGGGTGCCGACGTACGCCTACGAGTTCGCCGAGAGCGACACCCCGCACTTCACGTCGATCTACCGCCTCCAGCAACAGAGCGCCACGGCAAGGGACTTCCCCTTCGGCGGAGCCATCCACGTCGACGACCTCGGCTACCTCTGGGACTACCTCGGCCAGACCCTGCCGTACGACGACGACCAACTGGAGCTGTCCCGGCAGATGATCATCTTCTGGGACCACTTCACCACGACCGGCACTCCGAACGGCCCGGGCACCCCGAACTGGCCGAAGTACAGCATCAGCACAGGCGAGTTGATGTCCTTGAAGGCCTGCGACACGGCGCCGTCGAGCAACGAGCCCCCGGCGGCCTGCTCCAAGGTCACCCGTGACTTCGCCCAGGAACACGACCTGGCCTTCTGGCAGAGCCTGGGTTCGGCGTGAGGGCCTCAACTCACCGCGGGGCGAGGCGGTTTCACCACCTCCTCGCCCTCCTGGCGACGCTTCTCCTGACCGTGGGCGGCAGCACGGCCGCCGCCCACGGCTCCACCACGCGGCCTCTTTCGCCGCAGGTGACCCACACCCGCACCGCGCCCACCGGCTACCAAGTCACCTTCCGCTACCGGGACTCGAAGGCCACCCGCGTCCAGCTCAAGGGCGAGTGGTACTTCGCCAACCCCTACGAACTCTCCGCCCTCTCCAGCCCCGAGGGCAGCACCGTCGAGACACCGGGGACAACGCCCGCGCACTGGCGGCCCGGTGACATCCCGATCGCGTACCCCAACTCCCCGGCCGCCAACTGGCCGGTGGTGGACATGAAAAGGGGCGCCGGGGGAGTGTGGACGTACACAACGCCCCTCCCGTCCGGCGTCTTCACCTACTCCTTCTACGTCGACTGCGCGGACCCGACCCAGACCGGCTGTACAGCTCACTCCGACCCCGCCAACCCGCCCTGGAACGAGCACAACGGCAAGGTGACCGGCACGGTCGAGGCGACCAGCCAGGTGTACGTCCCCGCCGACCCGGCCTTCGACACGGTCAACTACGCCTGGCAGGGCCCGAGTCGGACCCACGGCAAGCTGACCCACGTCACCTACCGGTCCCCGACCTCACTCACCCCACCCGGCGAGAACTACCTCTCCGTCTACACCCCGCCCGGCTACGACCCGCACCGCGCGCAGCCGTACCCGACGCTCTACCTCTTCAGCGGCGACGGCACCGAGATGGACTGGAGCACCCAGGGCGACGCGGGCACCATCCTCGACCACCTGATCTCCACCGGCCAGATCCAGCCGATGGTGGTCGTGATGCCCAACACGGCGGGCTACCCGGACTCGACGAACTACGCGTCGTTCGACGCCAACCTGATCGACACCCTTGTCCCGTACGTCGGTTCGCACTACCGCGTCTCCACGGACCCGGCCCGCCGAGCCGCCGCCGGCCTCGGCTACGGCGCCTCCCTCACCAACTCGCTCCTCTTCGAGCACACCGAGGCCTTCGGCTCGTACGGCGCGATGAGCCCCGGCCTGCGCGGCAACTACACGCTGCCGACCGCCCTCACCGCCCAACAGGCCGCAGCGCTACGGCAGGTGAGCATCTTCGTCGGCGGCGGTTGGCAGGACCCCAGCCACTACTACCACGCGAGCGAGATCACCCTGCTGAACCGGGCGGCCGTCCCCGTGACCCCCGGATTCGTCAACGGCGGCCACAACTGGTTCGCCTGGCGCCTCGACCTCAAGGACTTCCTGACCCGCACGGCCTTCTTCCCGCAGGTCGCCGGCTGAGCCGGAGTTACGTCAGCGCAGGCGGGCCGACGCCGCTACGGCTCGTCCAGCACCCGGCCGACAGCGGCGGCAGCCACCCGCACGGCGGCGCCCAGCCGGTCGTACGGCGTGCTCGTTGCCGCCGTGACCGAGACGGCCGCCACCGTGATGCCACCCCTCAACACCGGCGCGGCCAGTGACAGTTCGCCCGTCCGGTACTCCTCGTGCGCGGTGGCGAGGCCCGTCGCGCGGACACGGGACAGCTGGGCGCCGAGGGGGCCCGGCGCGGTCAGCGTGTGCGGGGTGTGGCGTTCGACGGTGGCCGGCGGCCCGTGTCCGTGGGCCAGCAGGACTTTCCCCGCGGCCGTCGCGTACAGCGGGAGCCGTTCACCGCTGACCAGGCACAGCGCCGTACCGTCCGCCGGAACGGCGATGTCGGCGTGCCCACCCGTGCGCGCGGACAGCGTACGGAGCGCGGGAAGCGCCGCGTCCAGCAGCCCACGAGGGCAGGGCGCCGCCGCACCGAGCGCCCGGATGCGGGTGCCCAGGCGGTAGGAGCCGTCGGCCGCCCGCTCGAGCCCACCCCACGCCACCAGCTCGCGCACCATCCGCAGCGCGGTGGGCACCGGCAGCCCCGTCCGCCGCGCGATGTCCGTCAGCCGCAGGGCGTCCGGAGCGCCCACGAAGGCGTCCAGCACCGAGAAGACCCGCCCCGCCACGCTCTCGGCCACTCCGCACCCCACGTTTTCATCCAGTGAAAGCCGGACGTTGTCGCCGCCCGGCACGCTCCGCGAGGGTCAACGCATGACTCTCGACCTCTCTTCCGACGAGCTCCTGTCCACCACCCGGGCCGTCCGCCACCGCCTCGATCTCACCCGGCCCGTACCCCGTCAACTCCTGCAGGAATGCGTCGACTTGGCGGTCCAGGCACCGACCGGACGCAACCGCCAGCGCTGGCACTTCGTCATCGTCACCGACCCGGAGCGCCGCGCCGCCCTCGCCGAGGTGTGGCGGGCCGGGGTGAGCACACCGGGAGTCTCCGACCCCGTCCCTGAGCGCGACGTGCGCCGCGCAGATGTCGCGCACATGGAGCGTGTGTATTCCGGCGCCACCCACCTCTACGAGCACATCCACGAGGTCCCGGCGATCGTCGTCCCGTGCGTGGAGGGCCGTACCGACGACGCACCCGTGCTCCGCCAGGCGGGCACCTGGGGATCCATCCTCCCGGCCGTGTGGAGCTTCATGCTCGCCGCCCGCTCCCGTGGCCTCGGCACCTGCTGGACCACGGGCAACCTCGTCCACGAGAAGGAGGCGGCCCGCGTCCTCGGCATCCCGTACGACGACGTCATGCAGGTCGCCTTCATCCCCGTCGCGTACACCCTCGGCACGGATTTCCGCCCGGCCCGCCGGATCCCTCGCGAGGAGGTCCTCCACTGGGACGCGTGGTGACGCGGCGGAGAAGGCTTTCGGGGATTGTTTTGAACGTGTTCAATTCTCGGCGTACGCTGCTGCCATGAGCGACAGAGCCGCCCTCCTGAAGGGCATCCGCGCCTGGCTGGTCCTGTTCGTCGTCTGCCTGGTGCTCAGCGGCGCCACCGCCTTCCCGCTGGTCCACGAACTCCGCTGGACCGAGGACGTGTTGAGGTCCCTGTCCGTCCCGCACTACCTGCCCACCCTGATGGACTGGATCGTGCAGGTACGACAGGGACTCGACACCGCCGACACCGACTACCCCTTCCTCCTCTACGGCACGGACTGGCTGGCCTTCGCCCACCTCGTCATCGCGGTCGCCTTCTACGGCCCCTACCGCGACCCGGTCCGCAACATCTGGGTCGTCGAGTTCGGGATGATCGCCTGCGCCGGGATCGTTCCGCTCGCCCTGATCTGCGGACCGATCCGCGGAATTCCCTTCTGGTGGACGGTGATCGACATGTCCTTCGGAGTCGTCGGGATCATCCCGCTGTACGTCGTACGGAGGATGATCAAGCGCCTGGAGGCCGTGACGCTCGCGCCGACTCCCGCCCTCGCCCCGGCTACTTGAGCGCCGCCAGCGCGATCCGCTCCGCGACCGCGTTCATCGACTCGCCCTTCGCGTCCGTCGCGTTGACCGAGTAGACGAGGGTGCGGGAGAGGTCGCGGGTGGCGAGGACGACGGCGCTGTAGCCGTACCGGGAGCCCGACTTGAGCCAGTACACCTTGCCGCCGTACTCGAACCGCTGCAGCCCGGCGCTGTAGGTGGCGCCCTCGATGCCCGCCGGGACCGTGAACATCTCCTTCAGCTGCGGACCCGGCACGATCCGGCCCCGGAACAGTGCCGTGACCAGCCGTTCCAGGTCGGTTGTCGTCGAGATCATGTCGCCGGCCGCCCAGCGGTCCGCCTGGTTCCAGTCGGTGACGTCCACGAACTCCGTTGTGCCGTCGTCCTGTTGGACCAGCTGGTAGCCGTGGTTGTGCGGGCCCCGGATGTACGGGTCGGTGCCGGGGAAGTACGTGTCCCGCATGCCCGCCGGACGCAGGACGAGCCGGGTGGCCTCCGAGGCGTACGAGTGGCCCGTGACCTTCTCTATCAGCAGGCCGAGGATCGTGTAGTTGATGTTGAGGTAGTCCTGCCCCTGGCCGGGGCTGAACTCCGGGCCCTTCGCCACCGCCGACGCCACCACCTGTCTCGGTGTGAGGGTGTCGAAGCGGTGCGCGTACTGGTCCTCGAAGGCGTCCCCGAAACCGTCACCGGCCTGGATGCCACTGGTGTGGTTCAGCAACTGCCGTACGGAGATGGGTTCGAAGGCCTTGGTGAGGAGCCCCGGGAGGTAGTGCTGGACCGGGGTGTCCAGGTCGACCTGCCCCCGCGCCGCGAGCCGCAGCACGGTCGCCGCCGTCACGACCTTCGTCGTCGAACCCGCCCGGAAGCGCGCGTCGGGGTCGGCGGCCGCACCGCTCTCCAGATCGTGCACACCCGCGCTCCCGCGCCAGGTCCCGTCCGTGCCTCCGACCCGTACGAGAGCCGCCGTCGCGTCGGAGTCGGGTAGCCCGGCGAGCGCGGCGTGCAGTGCGTCGGCGTCCGGTGCGGTCGTGTGCCGCGCGGTGGCCGACGGGGGCGCGGCGAACGCGGGGGCCGCCAACGGGCCTGCCGCGAGGGCGAGTACGAGGGAGGCGGTGAGAACGGTGGTGGTGCGGTGGCGGGTGCGCACAGAATGCTCCTGGGATCTCCGGTGGGTGTCGGTGATCAGCCTCGCCCCGCGCGGTCGTAGGCGGATCGTCGGCGAGGAGGGTGTCACCCCTGGTGTGGCCCGGACCAACTGCCGTACAGGACACGGGGGTTGTGGGGGATGCCCCTTACGGGATTCAACTCGGCACGGCGAACTCGGAGTTGAGGACGGAGTTGAAGCCGGCGTCGGAAAAACTGTTATCGCGGAAGCCTTCACTCCGTCTCCCTCTGCGTCCCCAGTCTCCTCACGCACCGGAGCCACCCACATGGCCACCAGCGCACGCAAGCCCACCAACAGGCACCGCCTCACCCGCCGGGGCCTCTTCACCCTCGGCGGCGGAGTCGCGGCGGCGGGCGTGGTCGGCGGCGGGATCGCCGCGTTCTCCGGCGGTGGGGCCGACGCCGCGCAGACCGGCACGGCCATCGGCACCGCCACCGCCCGGCCGCAGGCCCTCGTCCACCCGGGCATGCTCCACAACGCCGGCGACCTGCACCGCGCCAAGGTCCGCGTCGCCGCCCGCAAGGACCCCTGGCTGAAGGGCTGGACGCGGCTCACCGACAACCGCCATTCCGCGAGCGGTTGGCAGCCCCGCCCGCAGGCCGTCGTCGTCCGCGGCGGCACCGGCCAGAACTACGTCACGCTGTACAACGACATCCACGCCGCCTACCAGAACGCCCTGCGCTGGCAGATCGGCGGCACCAAGGCCAACGGCGACACCGCCGTCGCCATCCTCAACGCCTGGTCGGCCACGCTCACCTCGGTCAACGGCAACGCCGACCGCTTCCTGGCCGCCGGCATCTACGGCTACCAGTTCGCGAACGCCGCCGAACTCGTCCGCGACCACCCGCAGTTCGAGTTCGCCCGCTTCAAGAAGATGCTGCGCACGGTGTTCACACCGATGAACATCGACTTCCTGACGAACCACAACACCGCCAACATCAGCAACTACTGGGCGAATTGGGACCTCTGCAACGTCGCCTCGCTCATGGCGACCGGCATCCTCTGCGACGACCGCGCCACCTTCCGGCGCGCGGTCACCTACATGAAGTCCGGCGCGGGCAACGGCTCGTTCAAGAACGCCATCCCCTTCGTCTACGCCGGCCAGGACCTCGCCCAGTGGCAGGAGAGCGGCCGGGACCAGGGCCACACGATGATGGGCATGGGCCTCATGGGCGCGATCTGCGAGATGGCCTGGAACCAGGACGTCGACCTCTACGGCTACCTCGACAACCGGTTCATGAAGGCCGCGGAGTACGTCGCCAAGTACAACCTCGGCGCGGCCGTGCCCTTCACGACCTACGGCTGGCGCAGCGGTCAGGGCAACGGCAAGTACCTGGAACAGCCTGTGATCTCCGACATAGCCCGCGGCGCCGTTCGCCCGGTTTGGGAGATTCTGTACAACCACTACGCCCGCCGACGACGCCTCTCCACCCCGTTCATCACGCTCATGGCTGAGAAGGTGCGTGCGGAGGGCGGTGGCGGTGACTACGGCCCGAACAGCGGCGGTTTCGACCAACTGGGCTTCGGGACGCTGCTGTACAGCAAGTGACATCGGGTGAGGTCGGGAGGGCGGGGAGCGACATGGACGGGCGGCAGTGGCGCTCCACCATCGCGGCGGCGCAGGCGGGTGACCGGCGGGCGCTGGACGAACTGGTCGCGGGCTGGCTGCCGTTGGTCTACAACGTGGTCGGCCGCGCCCTCAACGGCCATGCGGACGTGGACGACGTGGTCCAGGAGACGATGCTCCGCGCCGTCGACCACCTCGGCTCGCTCCGCGACCCCGACAGCTTCCGTTCCTGGCTGGTGGCGATCGCCATGCGCCAGATACGGGACCGGGCGCGCCGTCGGAAGTCCCCCGACCAGTTGCCCGACGGGTTGCCGGGGGACGCGGCCGACTTCGCCGAACTGACCGTCCTGCGGCTTCAGTTGGAGGGCCAGCGGCGCGAGGTCGCGGAGGCGGTGCGCTGGCTCGACGACGAGGACCGCCAGCTCCTCTCCCTGTGGTGGCTGGAGGTCGCGGGCGAACTCACACGCCGCGAACTGGCGTCGGCGCTCGGCATCAGCCGCCAGCACGCGGCGGTCCGCGTCCAGCGCATGAAGGAACGCCTGGAGACCGCCCGAGGCGTCGTCCGCGCCCTCGACGGCGCCTGCCCCGACCTCCGCGACGTCACCGCCCGCTGGGACGGCCGCCGCGACTCGGTCTGGCGCAAACGCCTGGCCCGGCACCTGCGCGGCTGCGCCTACTGCGGCGACCCGCGCGAGTCCGTCGTACCGGCGGAGCGCCTCCTTGTCGGCATCGCCCTCGTCCCGCTGCCGCTCGGCTTCACGCTGTCGCTGGCGTTCGGGGCGAAGACGGCGGCGGCCGCGGCGGGGGTTGCCGGGGCTGCCTTTGGGGTCGGGGCGAGTGGGGTGGGCGGGGCCGCCGGTGGGGTCGCGGGTGCGGCGGGGTTCGCGGGCTCGGTGGGCGCTTCTGGCGTCGCTGGTTCCGCCGGGGCGGCCGGGGTTTCTGGTGCTGCGGGTGCTGCGGGCGTCGCCGGTTCCGCGGGCACGGTCGGCTCGGCGGGAGCCGTAGGAGCGGCGGGTTCCGTGGGCTCGGCGGGAGCGGCCGGGACCGCCGGCGCCGCGGGAGCTTCGGGCATCGGAGGTTCGGCAGGGGCCGTCGGCGCTTCCGGCGTCGCGGGTTCGGCGGGAGCCTCCGGGGCCGCGGGCTCGGCCGGGATCGCCGGTTCGGTCGGTGCTCCCGCCGGCTGGTCCGCCAAGGTGCTCGGGGTGCTGACCAAGCCCGCCGTCGCCGTGGCGGCCGGCGCGACGATCGCCGCGGGCGGCGTCTACGTCGTCACCCAGTCCCCGAACGACCCACCCCCGAAGGCCCTCACCCCCACCGCCGCAGCCATCACACCCGGCCCGGGAACCGGCAGCCCGACGACCCCCGCGTCACCCTCACGGTCCGCGTCCAAGTCGCCCTCCCCGTCTCCGTCCCCGTCCACCTCCCCGTCGAAGACGGCCACCGGCCCCTACGGCTCGGTCGTCGACGCCGTGGACCGGGCGCCGGACCCCGACACCCCGCCCGCGGCGCTCCCGCACCGACCCGCCTCCGGCGTCACCAGCACCGGCGGCGCGCACGCCACGATGAACCATCGCGGGGACAACGTGACGCTCAGCGGCCAGGGTTACGTCCTCGTCCGCTGGCAGTTCTCGCCGCAGTACCGCAACGGCGCGGTGGTGATGCCGAGTTGGACCGCCCTGAAGGGCAAGCTCTTCCACGTGGCCTCGGGCGGCGGCCGCCGTATGGACGACCCCGTCAGCACCACCGACACCACCGCGACCGGGATGGGCAGCTCGACCACCGGCTACGACGTCCTGCCCACCGGCACCCAACAGATGTGGCAGAACGAGTACTTCTACGTCGACGGCAGCGTCACCCTCACCGTCAACGAACGCGGCGCGGACTACGGCCTGAACGTCTTCCCCACCACCTGGGACGCCGTGGACAAGGACATCACCACCGGCCCCACCCAGGGCGCGACCCGCTACGGCCTCACCCGGGACACCGGCAAGGACAACACCCCGATACCCCAGTACGTCACCCGCACCACCCCGGCCGACCCGGCGACCGTGGCTCAGAAGTCCCGCGTGTAGTCGTCCTGCGCGGCCACGACCTCGTCACCGTGCTCGAAGGCCCAGGCCCCGAACGCGTCGATCGGGTCGAGCAACGTCCGTCCCAGCGCGGTGAGTTCGTACTCCACGCGGGGTGGTGAACCCCCGTACGACCGTCGCGCCACGAGCCCGTTGAACTCCAGCCGCCGCAGCGTCTCCGTCAGCACCTTCTGACTGATCCCACCGATCCGCCCGCGCAACTCACCCGGCCGCCGGGGCTCGTGCCGTAGCGCCCACAGCACCACGCAGTTCCAGGTGTTGCCCAGCAGGTCGAAGGCGAGCCGGGCCCGGCAGTCGGCGAGGAACGTCTGGTCGGAGGTCACGAACCACATGGTGCCCGAGCGGCTTCCTACTGTCGTGGCATGCAGATAGGAATTCTCGGCACGGGCGGGATGGCGGACGCGCTGGGCGCGCAGTGGATCCGGGCCGGACACGAAGTGCTGTTCGGCGGACGGGACTTGGGCCGGGCGGAGGCACTGGCCCGGCGACGGGGAGGCCTCTCCGGCAGCCTCCGCGAGGCCGCCGACTTCGGCACCGGCGCCGTACTGGTCGCGTTGCCGTGGGACGTCGCGACGGAAGTGGCCCGGCAACTCCCCTTGGTCGGAAGGGTGTTGATCGACTGCACGAACCCCGTCGGCGCCGGTTTCCGACTGCTCACCGCGGGTGGCCCCTCCGTCGCTGAGCAACTCGCCGCCGCCGCGGGCCCCGAGGCGCGCGTCGTCAAGGCGTTCAACCTCTGCCACGAGGACGTCTGGCGGCTGACACCGCCGGTGTTCGACGGTCGCCCGCTGGGTGTTCCGCTGAGCGGGGACGACGTCGAAGCCCTTGCGGTCGTAGGGCAGTTGGTGCGGGATGTGGGGTGCGAGCCGTTCGGGGCAGGGGAGTTGGAGCAGGGTGCGGGGCTGCTGGAGGCGACCGCCGCGCTGCTGATCCGGCTGTGGGTGGGGGAGGGGGTGGACGCTCGATCCATCGCCCCGCCAAGGGAGTTGGCGGGGCCACTGGGGTCCCCTCTCAGCCCTTCTTCCTGAGCCCGCAGAGCACGTCGACCCGGTTGGTGGTGATCGAGTCGACGCCCATGTCGAGGAGGCGGCGCATCGAGCGTCGGGTGTCCGGGGTCCAGACGGAGAGGAGGTAGCCCTCGCGGTGGACGTGGGCGGCGAGATCCCGATCGACCAGCGTGAAGCGGTAGTTGAGCCAGCGCGGCCGTACCGCTTCGAGCACCGCGGGGCGCGGGGGAGCGAGCGAGGTCCAGGTCATGGCGATCTCGGCGGACGGGTCGGTCGCGCGGACGGCGAGCATGGCGTCGGCGCCCGCGCAGTAGTACACCCGGTCCTCCGCCCCGTACTCGCGGATCTCGTCCACGATCCGGCGCACGGCCCGCGGGTCGGCGGGGCCGGGCAGGTCGACCATCACCCGGCTGCCCTCGGTCGCGGCCAGCGCCTCGACCAGCGTCGGCACCCGGCCGTCCGTGAGCCCGCGCACCTCGTCCACCGACAGCGACTTCAGCGGCCGGTCCAGTTCCCACAGCCGTTTCAGCGTCTCGTCGTGCAGCAGCACGGGGACGCCGTCACGGGTCAGCCGTACGTCGAACTCGACGGCGTCCGCGCCCTGGTCGAGCGCGGAACGCAGCGAGTCGATGGTGTTCTCGCGGACACGGTAGGGGTCGCCGCGATGGCCCACGGCGGTCACGTTCTGCATGGGCCCATTCTGCTGGTTGTCAGGACGCGCCGGTTGTCAGGGGGCGAGCCACGTCGAGGTGTAGGTGTCGATCTCGTCGTTGATACGGGCCTTGCCCGCCGGGTCCAGGAAGGAGGCCTCTACGGCGTTCTTCGCGAGGTCGGCGACACCGCGTTCGTCGAGGTCGAGGAGGCGGGCGGCGACCGCGTACTCGTTGTTGAGGTCGGTGCCGAACATCGGCGGGTCGTCGGAGTTGATCGTGACGACGACCCCGGCGCTGACGAACTCCTTGATCGGGTGCTCGTCGAGCGTGCGGACCGCGCGGGTGGCGATGTTGGAGGTCGGGCAGACCTCCAGCGCGATGCCGTGCTCGGCGAGATGCGCGAGCAGCCTCGGGTCCTGGGCGGAGGTGGTGCCGTGACCGATGCGCTCGGCGCGCAGGTCGTTCAGGGCGTCCCAGACCGTCGCGGGGCCGGTGGTCTCACCGGCGTGCGGCACGGAGTGCAGACCGGCGGCGATGGCCCGGTCGAAGTACGGCTTGAACTGCGGCCGCGGCACCCCGATCTCCGGGCCGCCGAGCCCGAACGACACGAGCCCCTCCGGCCGTACCCGGTCCTCGGTGGCGAGCCGCGCGGTCTCCTCGGCGGCTTCGAGCCCCGCCTCACCGGGAATGTCGAAGCACCACCGCAGCACGGTCCCGAACTCCGCCTCCGCCGCCTTGCGGGCGTCCTCGATCGCGTCCATGAAGGCCCGCTCGTCGATCCCGCGCCGGGTCGACGAGAACGGCGTGATGGTCAACTCGGCGTACCGCACCTGCTGCCGGGCCATGTCCCGGGCGACCTCGTAGGTCAGCAGCCGTACGTCCTCGGGCGTGCGGATCAGATCTACGACGGACAGGTACACGTCGATGAAGTGCGCGAAGTCCGTGAAGCTGAAGTAGTCGACCAGGGCCTCGGGGTCGGTGGGCACCCTGGAGTCGGAGTGCCGGGCGGCCAGCTCCGAGACGATCCGCGGGGAGGCGGAGCCGACGTGATGGACATGCAGCTCGGCCTTCGGCAGCCCGGCGATAAAGGCATGCAGGTCACGGGCCTGACCGGCGGCGGGTACGGCGCTGTGGTCGGAGCTCTGGTCGGACAAGGTTCCTCCCCGGAACGGCGTCCCGGGCAGTGCCGTGCGGGACGCGGATGATCGGCTGATCGATGACTCGGGATCATCGTAGGCCGGGGTGGGCAGGGGTGCGGTTGCGAGGGGGACGGGGGGCTTGGGTTTGTTGTGGGGTGCGGGTTCGTGGGGGCTGGTCGCGCAGTTCCCCGCGCCCCTGAGGGGGTCGGGGTGGGCCGGGTCTGGGGTGGCGAGGGCGCCGGTGTCTGGTGGGTGGGTCGGGGTCGTGGCGGTACGGCGAGCCCGCCGCTTGCGGGGCCCTTCGGTTTTGCTACCACGGTTGAGCGGGTTGGTGCCGGGTACGCGGCGGGCTGCGCCGTACCGCCACGACCCACTCCCGTCTCGTCGGCGGCTGTCGGCTCATGGTCCATCCCGGCCCATTCCAGGCGGGGATACGCGATCTAGGGTGCGGCGGTGGCTCGACGAGCATGAGCGGAGCCTGTACCCCTGGTGCCGGTGGCGGGGCACCTCGGTGGGTGAGGTGCCCACGATCAGGGGCACGGGCACACCCGCAGCGGGGCGAATGCGGGCCGGCTGCCGTGGCTGTGAGGCGCGGCTCCTGCCTGGGCGGGGTCGGGCCCGGGGCCGTCGGGCTGGGGGCGGAGTTGTACAAGGGGTCGGAGTCCGTGGTGCCGTCCATGGTGTCCGGTGATGCCGACGGCATCCGGGCCAGCCCACGTGGCGGAGCTGGGCCGGGGACGCTCTAGCATGGTCGGTCTGACGATCGACCGACGGGGACGGGGACACGACGTGGGGGACCAGACACAGCCGGACGGCGGCGCGGGAGCGAACCGCGATCCGTGGGCACCGCCGGAGAGCAAGCCGTCGCTGGAGAAGAACGTGCCGCAGCAGCCGGCGCCGGGACAGCAGCCCGCCCCCGGGCAGTGGGCCGCTCCGCAGGACCAGCAGCCTCCGCCGCAGTCGCCGTCCGTGCACAGCCAGGCCACGGTGACCGCCATGCCGTCCGACGGCTTCGCCCCGCCTGCTTCCACCGCCCCCGCGCCCGGCGCCCCCGCCTACGGCCCACCCGGCACACCCCCGGGCCTCCCCGCCTACGGCGCTCCCGGCTACGGCCAGCCCAACACCCCCGGCGGCTACGCCCAGCCCGGCCCACCGAACGGCCCCGGCCCGGGAATGCCCGGCGGCCCGGGAATGCCGGGCGCCCCCGGCATGTCCAACGGCTACGGATACCCCGGTTACCCGCAGGGCTACGGCTGGCCCGGTATGCCGATGGCCCCGCAGAACAACATGGGCACCGCGGCGATGGTGCTGGGCATCCTGTCCTGCTGCCTGTTCTGCTTCTACGGCGTCGTCTCCCTCGGCCTCGGCATCGCCGCGATCATCCTCGGCGTCAAGGGCAAGAGGCGGGCCGACCGGGGCGAGGCCACGAACCGCGGTCAGGCCCAGGCGGGTTTCATCACCGGCATCATCGGGACCGTCCTGGGGGTCATCACGGCCGCCGCGATGATCGCCACCATCGTGTACGCCATCAACCACGGAGACAGCACCGACACCTCGGACACGGACCCCTTCTACAACTCGGCCCCCAGCCTGACGGCCCCGGCCCTGCCCCAGACCTGACCCCGCCCCGGCAGAAGCCCCACCTCACACCCACGGCAACCGAGCCGCACTCACTCCACCGCGGGCGTGCCCGTGCCCGTGATCATGGGCACGTCTCCCACCCGGGTGCCCCGTCCCCTTCGAGCCTCCGCCGCACTTAGGGGTACAGGCGACCGCCCCAGCTCCAACTTGTCCGGATCACCATTCCGGCAACCCCACCCGGAACCGGCCGGGATGGTCCACGAGCCCGTAGCCGCCGACGAGACGGGAGTGGGTCGTGGCGGTACGGCGCAGCCCGCCGCGTACCCGGCACCAACCCGCTCAACCGTGGTAGCAAAACCGAAGGGCCCCGCAAGCGGCGGGCTCGCCGTACCGCCACGACCCCGACCCACCCACCAGACACCGGCGCCCTCGCCACCCCAGACCCGGCCCACCCCGACCCCCTCAGGGGCGCGGGGAACTGCGCGACCAGCCCCCACGCACCCGCACCCGGCAACGAGCCCAACCCACCCACCACCGGCATCCCGCTGACCGTGCCGACCAGCCCAGCCCAGCCCAGTCCGGCCCCCGCCCAAGCCCTGGCGCCGCGCAGCGCCCGTCACACCTCCCGCAACCGCCCCCGCGCCACCATCAACGCGAAGCCCAACAAATTCGGCCCCCGCCACCGCTCGGGATCCCCCGCCGCCGCATCATCCGCAGCCAGCCCGATCCCCCAGACCCGGTCGACGGGACTCGCCTCCACCAGTACCCGATCCCCCGTGCCCAGCAGAAACGCCCGCATCTCCGCATCCCCCGTGAACTTGTGGACGCTCCCCTCCACGACGATCCCGAACCGCTCCCGCGCCCAGATCTCCTCGTCGAACCCCCGCACCAGCCGCCCCGCCGTCTTGGCCTGGGACGGATGCCCCGCGGCCAGCACCCGCGCGAGGGCCTCCTCGTCGCCGAAGAGCCGCGCTTTCCCCGCCATCATCCAGTGCTCGGCGGTCGCATACGGCACCCCGTCCACAATGAACGGCGACGGCCACCACTGGCTCAGACAGCTCGCGCCCACGCGGCCGTCCGGGCGCGGCCGGTGACCCCAGAAGTGCAGGTACTTGACCCTCGTCCCGGCCCGCACTTCCCTGATCAGGGCTTCCTGCGAGTCGATCTTCTCCACGGCCCCCGCCGCGAGCTTCCCCGTGATCCTGTCCATACACGCGAGTCTTGCAGGCACCACTGACACTCCGTCCCCCCTTTTCCATGAGGACTCGACACCTGGTCGACAGATTCCGTCGCGTAACCAAAAGGCAACAACGGAATCACTTGTTGGAGTCCCTTTGCTCTGTCAGGATCGGCATTCAAATCGAGCTGGAGCTACGCCACCCGCCAGCGGACGAAGCGGGGCGAAGGCGGAGGAGAGCGACATGCACAACCCGGGCAGCGTCACCCCGGAACGATTCCCCGCACAGGAGTACTTCGCGGACGGCGCGCAGTTCATCGCGGGCCGCCTGACGAAGGGCACCTCGGGCCACACCCACGCCGTCGTCGACCCGGCCACCGGCGAGGACGTCTACACGTACGAGCTGGCCGGTACGGACGACGTGGACGCCGCCGTGGCAGCCGCGCGCGCCGCGTTCCCCGGCTGGTCGGGCGCCACACCCGGCGAGCGCTCCGACGCGCTGCACCGTTTCGCCGCCGTGCTCGCCGAGCGCGCGGACGACTTCGCCCGCGCCGAGTCCCTCCAGTGCGGCAAGCCCCTCAAGCTGACCCGCGAGTTCGACGTCCCGGGGACCATCGACAACACGGCTTTCTTCGCCGGTGCCGCACGGCATCTGCAGGGGCAGTCCGCCGGTGAGTACTCCGGCGACCACACCTCGTACGTACGCCGGGAACCCATCGGTGTCGTCGGCTCCATCGCGCCCTGGAACTATCCCCTCCAGATGGCCGCCTGGAAGATCCTCCCGGCGATCGCCGCGGGCAACACGATCGTGCTGAAGCCCGCCGAGCTGACCCCGCTCACCTCGCTGATGTTCGCCCAGGCCGCCACCGAGGCCGGCATCCCGGACGGTGTCATCAACATCATCACCGGCGCGGGGAAGGTCGCCGGTGAGCATCTCGTCGGTCATCCCGACGTGGCCATGACCTCCTTCACCGGGTCCACCGCCGTCGGCAAGCGCGTCGCCGAGATCGCGACCGCCACCGTCAAGCGCCTCCACCTGGAGCTGGGCGGCAAGGCACCCTTCGTGGTCTTCGACGACGCCGATCTCGAAGCCGCGGTCAACGGAGCCGTCGCCGGTTCGCTCATCAACACCGGGCAGGACTGCACGGCCGCCACGCGCGCGTACGTGCAGCGGCCCCTCTACGACGCGTTCGTCCAGAAGACGGCCGCCCTCATGGCGAGCGTCCGGGTCGGCGACCCCTTCGCCCCGGGCACCGACCTCGGGCCGCTGATCTCGCACGTCCAGCGCGACCGCGTCGCCGCCTTCGTCGACCGGGCGCGTGACTACGCGCGCGTGGTGACCGGCGGCGAGGCTCCTCAGGGAGATCTCAAGAACGGCGCGTACTATCGCCCCACCCTGGTCGCGGACGCCGCCCAGGACAGCGAGATCGTGCAGTCGGAGCTCTTCGGCCCGGTGCTCGTGGTGCTCCCCTTCGACAGCGACGACGAAGGCATCGCGCTCGCCAACGACACCCCGTACGGCCTCGCGGCCTCCGCGTGGAGCCGGGACGTCTACCGGGCCAACCGCGCCACCCGCGAGATCAAGGCGGGCTGCGTGTGGATCAACGACCACATCCCGATCATCAGCGAGATGCCCCACGGCGGATACAAGGCGTCCGGCTTCGGCAAGGACATGTCCGCCTACTCGTTCGAGGAGTACACCCAGATCAAGCACGTCATGTTCGACAACACCGCGGTCGCCAGGAAGGACTGGCACCGCACGATCTTCGGGGACCGACCGTAGCCGCCACCCGGCGGTGGCCGGATATCAACACAGTCGGCTGCCGCCGGGTGTGAACGGGCCGCCCGACCGCGGCCACCCGCCCAGTCTCCCTTGAGTTCAGAGAAAGGCCGGATCGGTGACCGACTCCAGCTCGTTCGACCCCGCGCGCTTCATCAACCGCACCCGCCTCGCCTCCACCGCCGCCGCCCTGAGCCGTCGGCAGCTGCTGCGCGGCGCGGTCGCCGGAGGCCTCGTCGTGTCCGGTGCCGCCGCTCTGTCGGGCTGCGGAGTGCCGGGAGCCGCCTCCGCCAGTGACAAGGTGAAGATCGGCCGGGCCGCCAAGGACCACTCGGACACCGAGAAGAAGCTGGTCTGGGCGAACTGGCCCGCGTACATCGACGTGGACGACAAGGACCCGAACAAGCGGCCCACCCTGGACGCCTTCGAGAAGCAGACCGGTATCGCGGTCAAGTACCTGGAAGTCGTCAACGACAACAACGACTGGTACACGAAGATCGACCCGTCACTGGTCAAGGGCGTCGACACCGGCTACGACCTCATGGTCGTCAGCGACTACATGCTCCCCAAGTACCGCAAGTACAACTACATCCAGAAGCTCGACCTGGCGAACATCCCCAACCACAAGAACATGCTCCCGGACGTCCTGCGCTCCAGCGAGGACCCGGGCCGCCTCTTCTCCGTGCCGTGGGCGTACGGCTACACGACCATCGCGTACAACAGCGACCTGGTGAAGAAGCCGATCACCTCGTGGGCCGACCTGTTCACGCGCTCCGACCTCAAGGGCAAGGTGGCGATGTTCTCCGAGATGGAGGACACCATCGGCGCCGCGCTGCTCGCGACCGGCCACAACCCCGCGAAGTTCACCGACGCGCAGTTCAACGAAGCCCTGGACTACGTGCGGAAGGCCAAGAACACCGGCCAGTTCCGCTCCTTCACCGGCAACGACTACCTGAGCGACTTCCAGCAGGGCAACACCGCCGTCACCATGGCCTACTCGGGCGACGTGGCGCAGCTCGGCAAGAAGAACCTGGTCACCGTGGACCTGCCGAGGGAGGGCCTCGTCTCCTGGTCGGACAACCTCGTCATCCCCAACTACGCGCGGCACAAGAAGAACGCCGAGCTGCTGATCAACTACTACCTCCAGCCCGCCGTGGCCGCCACCCTCGACGACTGGATCGAGTACGTCCCCAGCGTCAGCGGCGCCGTCGAAGAACTGAAGAAGATCGACCCGGACGCCGTCGAGATCCCCCTGATCGTCCCCACCGACGCGATGCGCAAGAAGTCGTACGGCTTCATGTCCCTGGAACTCTCCCGACTGGACGACTACGTCAGCCGCTTCCAGCAGGTCACGGGTCAGTAGCACGCACCGTACGGGCCACGCGCCGTACGGACCACCACAGCGCATCAGCGACGAGAAGCACAGCGAAGGAGAGGCTCGGATGAGCACTCAAGACGTGGCCGGCCGCAGCGAGGGCGGGGACCTCCGCCTGGCCGGTCTGACCAAGCGGTTCGGATCCTTCACCGCGGTCGACAACCTCGAACTCACCATCCCCCAGGGCTCCTTCTTCGCTCTGCTCGGTGCCTCCGGCTGCGGGAAGACCACCACCCTGCGGATGGTCTCCGGCCTGGAGGCGCCCAGCGCGGGGAAGATCTTCCTCGGCGACGAGGACGTCACCGGCCGCAGGCCCTACCGGCGGCCGGTCAACACGGTCTTCCAGAACTACGCGCTCTTCCCGCACCTCGACATCTTCGAGAACGTCGCCTTCGGCCTGCGCCGGCGTGGCGTCAAGGACGTGAAGAAGCAGGTCGAGTCGATGCTCGACCTCGTCGAACTCGGCCACCTCGCGCGCCGCAGGCCCACCCAGCTCTCCGGCGGCCAGCAGCAGCGCATCGCGCTGGCCCGCGCCCTCATCAACGAGCCCCAGGTGCTGCTCCTGGACGAGCCGCTCGGCGCCCTCGACCTCAAACTGCGCCGCCAGATGCAGATCGAGCTGAAGCGCATCCAGCTGGAGGTCGGCCTGACGTTCGTGCACGTCACCCACGACCAGGAGGAGGCCATGACCATGGCCGACACCATCGCGGTGATGAACCAGGGCCGCATCGAGCAGATGGGCAGCCCCGAGGAGCTGTACGAGAACCCCGGCACGACCTTCGTCGCCAACTTCCTCGGCCAGTCCAACCTGATCCCCGGCACGATCGCCGGGACCAGCGGCGACACGGTCGGTGTGACGGCGCACGGCCAGAAGCTCACGGTCCTCGCGAGCCGATGTCGGCCGACCTCCGGTCCGGTCATCCTCGGTGTGCGCCCGGAGAAGGTGCAGATCGTCGTGGCCGAGGCGGACGTCCCCGAGGGTGCCAACCGGCTCACGGGCGGTGTGGTCATCGACGCGTCGTTCATCGGCGTCTCCACGCAGTACCTGGTCAAGCTGCCGTCCGGCGAGGAGATCTCCGTCTTCGAGCAGAACACCGGCCGCGAGATCCAGCGCCCCGGCACCGAGGTCGTCGTCCACTGGGACCCCAGCCAGGGCTTCGGCCTCGACGGCACCCAGGACATCGAGGCGGGCGCCGACGTGGACGAGGAGAGCGCCGCATGACCACGACCCTGAGCGCGCCACCCGCCGCGCCCCCGGCGAAAGGCGGCCCGGACCGGCCCGACCGCCGCGCCACCCTCACGCCCTGGCTGCTTCTGCTGCCCGGCCTGCTCTGGCTGGTCGCCTTCTTCCTCGTGCCGATCCTCACCTCGGTCGGCGCCTCCGTGCAGACCGGCAGCGCCGACGAGGGCTACAAGCTCACGTGGCACTGGGGCAACTACGCGACCGCCATCTCGGACTACCTGCCGCAGTACGGCCACTCGCTGCTGTACTCGGTGCTCTGCACGATCTTCTGCCTGGCCCTGGGCTACCCGGTGGCGTACTTCATCGCCTTCAAGGGCGGCAGGTGGAAGACCCTGCTGATGGCACTGGTGATCGTGCCGTCCTTCACCAGCTTCCTGATCCGCACCATCGCCTGGAAGACGATCCTGGCCGACAACGGGCCGGTCACCACCACCCTCAAGGACCTGCACGTCCTCAAGGTGACGTCGGCCCTCGGCTGGACCGTCGGCGACCACGTCCTGGCCAGCCCGGCCGCCGTGGTGTGCGGCATGGTCTACAACTTCCTGCCGTTCATGATCCTCCCGCTGTACACCTCGCTGGAGAAGATCGACCCGCGGCTGCACGAGGCCGGCAGCGACCTGTACTGCAGCCCGTACACCACCTGGCGGCGCGTCACCCTGCCGCTGTCCATGCCCGGCGTGGTCGGCGGCACCCTGCTCACCTTCATCCCGGCGGTCGGTGACTACATCAACGCCCAGCTCCTGGGGAACCCCAACACCGGCGTCGTCGGCCAGAAGATCGAGAACCTCTTCCTGCGGCAGTCCTCGGGCTACCCGGTCGGCTCCGCGATCTCCGTGGTCCTCATGGTCGGCACGCTGATCCTGGTGATGATCTACATCCGCAAGGCCGGCACGGAGGACCTGATCTGATGACGAGAATCCTCACCTGGATCCGCGAGCACCTGCTGGCGGCCGTGACCGTCCTGGTCTTCGTCTTCATGCTCGCGCCCAACGCGATCATCCTGTGGATGTCGTTCAACAAGCCGGTCGGCAGGTTCAACTACACCTGGGAGCAGTTCTCCCTGGACGCGTGGAAGAACCCCTGCGCCAGCAACGACATGTGCCAGAGCCTGAGCCTGTCGGTGGAGATCGGCCTGGTCGCGACCGTGGTCTCCACGATCCTCGGCACGATGATCGCGTTCGCGATGGTCCGGCACCGCTTCCGCGCCCGCTCCGGCATCAACGGCCTGCTGTTCCTGCCGATGGCGGCCCCGGAAGTGGTCATGGGCGCCACCCTGACCGCGCTGTTCTTCAACACCATCGGCCCCGGCTCGCTGGGCTTCTGGACCATCACCATCGCCCACATCATGTTCTGCCTCAGCTATGTGGTGGTGACGGTGAAGTCCCGGCTCGCGGGCATGGACCCGACACTGGAGCGCGCCGCGCAGGACCTCTACGCCACTCCGACACAGACCTTCATGAAGGTCACCCTGCCGCTGGTCGCTCCCGGCATCGCCGCCGCCGCCCTGCTGTCCTTCGCCCTCTCGGTGGACGACTACATCATCACCGCGTTCACCGCGGGACAGCGGGAGACCTTCCCCATGTACATCTGGGGCTCCGTACAGCGCGCCTATCCCGCGCAGATCGACGTGATCGGTTCGATGATGCTGCTGGTGACCATGGCGGTCATCGCGCTCTCGCAGCTCCTGGGCCGAGCCCGTACAGCACGCCGCTGAACCAGCGGAAACACCGCATGAAAGCAGTGATAGCGATGAATCCAGCCCGCTCGCTCGCGGATGCGCAGCCGGTGCCCTTCTGGCTGGACGACCCGGGCAAACCCCACCCCCAGCCCGCGCTCACCGGCGCCGAGACCTGCGACCTGCTGGTCGTCGGCGGCGGGTACAGCGGACTGTGGACCGCGCTCATCGCCAAGGAGCGCGATCCGCAGCGGGACGTGGTGCTGGTGGAGGGCCGCGAGGTGGGCTGGGCCGCCTCGGGCCGCAACGGCGGTTTCTGCGCCGCCTCGCTCACCCACGGACTGTCCAACGGCCTCACCCGCTGGCCCGACGAGATCCACAAGCTGGAGGAGCTGGGCGCCCGCAACCTCGACGAGATCGAGAGCGCGGTCGCCCGCTACTCCCTGGACTGCGAGTTCGAGCGCACCGGCGAGATCGACGTCGCCACCGAACCGCACCAGGCCGAGGAACTCCATGACTGGTACGGCGAGTTGGAGAGCAAGGGCCTCGCCGACGGCACCGAGTTCCTGGACGCCGAGGCACTCCGCGAACAGGTCGCCTCCCCGACCTTCCTGGCCGGCCTCTACGACCGCCGCGGCGTCGCGATGCTCAACCCGGCCAAACTGGCCTGGGGGTTGAAGCGCGCCTGCCTCGGGCTCGGCGTCCGCGTCTACGAACACACCCCCGCCCTCGCCCTCAAGCCGCACGGCGCCGGCATGGCCGTACGCACCCCGTACGGCTCGGTCCGTGCCCGCCGGGTCGCGCTCGGCACCAACATCTTCCCGAACCTGGTCAAGCGGGTCCGCTCGTACACCGTCCCGGTCTACGACTACGCCCTGATGACCGAGCCGCTCTCCGCCGACCAGTTGGCGTCGATCGGCTGGAAGAACCGCCAGGGTCTCGGCGATTCGGCGAACCAGTTCCACTACTTCCGGCTCTCCGCCGACAACCGCATCCTGTGGGGCGGTTACGACGCGATCTATCCCTACGGCGGCCGGGTGCGCGCCGAGTACGACGACCGGCCGGAGACGTACGCCAAGCTCGCGGAGCACTTCTTCACCTGCTTCCCGCAGTTGGAGGGGCTGAACTTCTCGCACGCGTGGGGCGGCGCGATCGACACCTGCTCGCGCTTCTCGGCGTTCTTCGGCACCGCCCACCAGGGCAAGGTCGCGTACGCGGCGGGCTTCACCGGGCTCGGCGTCGGCGCGACCCGGTTCGGCGCGGACGTGATGCTGGACCTGCTCGCGGGGGAGCGGACCGAGCGCACCGAACTGGAGATGGTCCGCAAGAAGCCGCTGCCCTTCCCGCCCGAACCCTTCGCGTGGACCGGCATCGCGCTCACCAAGTGGTCGCTGGCCCGAGCGGACAACAACGGCGGCCGGCGCAACCTCTGGCTGAAGGCGATGGACACGCTGGGCCTCGGCTTCGACAGCTGAGCCCGCCTGCCCGACGGGTGTGATCCGGTTCACTCCTTCGGGGTGCCGGAACCCGCGTAATGCCTGGCGGAGACCTCCCTCTCTCCTGTGACGCGACCAGCGTCGACATGAGAAAGGGAGGTCTCCTCATGACTGGGGCGAAGACGGCCGTCGAGTGGCTGGCATCCGTGGCTCCGGATCCGGAGGCCTGCCGCTGGGAATGGGAGCGCAACCCCCTCGGGGTCGCGCTGCTGCCCGCCGGCAAGGCCTGGGACGTACTCATCCTGCCGGGTGAGCTCGGCTATCCCACGCTCGATGTGCTCACCAGGGTCATCGATCAACCGGGCCCGGTACTCGTCGACTTCGGCGACGCCCGGATGGGCTTCCTCGTACCGCCCGGCACCGCGACCCGCTGGCTGGGCACCGGCATCCGGACGGCCGGACTCGGCACCTGGATCGTCGTGCCGTACCCCGGCCGGTCGACCGGCGGAGTCCGCTGGCTGGTACCGCCGGACGGCTCCGGCACCCTCACCGACCCCGCACTCCTCGAACTAGCCATGCACGAGGCGGCGGCGGGCCTGGCCACGGAAGGGGAGGACGGGAGGACGGGTAACTGATCGAGGTCTTGACAAGCTAATTGGTCTGGACCAAATTGGGCGCGCTCCACCCCTCCAATTCCCCCATGCCCGGAGGCACTTGTGGACCGCACCAGACCCGTCCTGACCATGCTCACGGTCGCGGCCCTGGCCGTGTCCGGATTCACCGCGCTCTCGTCGGCCGCCCGTGCGGCCGACGCGGACCTGGCGAAGAACGGAGGCTTCGAAGCGGGCCTCGACAGTTGGTCCTGTACCGCGAACAGCGGTACGGCGGTCAAGTCGCCCGTGCACGGCGGCAGTTCGGCGTTGCAGGCGACCCCGGCCGGCAACGACTACGCCCAGTGCGCGCAGACGGTGACCGTGCAGCCCAACTCCCAGTACGCGCTCGCCGGTTACGTCCGCGGCAGCTACGTCTACCTCGGCGCGAGCGGCACCGGCACCACCGACGTCTCCACCTGGACCCAATCGGCCCCCGACTGGCAGCAGTTGACGACCAGCTTCCGTACCGGCCCGTCCACCACCAAGGTCACGATCTACACCCACGGCTGGTACGCCACCGGCGCCTACTACGCCGACGACATCTCCCTCATCGGCCCGGCAGGGACCGTAGGACAGCCGCCCGCCACCCCGACGGGCCTCGCCGCAGGCTCCGTGACGTCCTCCTCCGTCGCCCTGTCCTGGTCCGCCGTCACCGGCGCGACGAGCTACGCGATCTACCGCGACGGGGCCAAGGTCCAGACGGCGAGCGGCACTTCGGCCACCGTGAGCGGGCTGTCGGCCGCGACGGCGTACAGCTTCCAGGTCACCGCGGTGAACGACGCGGGCGAGTCCGCGAAGTCGACGGCGGTCACCGCGACGACGTCCACCGGCTCGGGCCCGACCTCCGGCCTGCCCACCCACGCCCTGGTCGGCTACCTCCACGCGAGCTTCGCCAACGGCTCCGGCTACACACGCCTGGCCGACGTCCCCGACAGCTGGGACGTCATCGACCTGGCCTTCGGCGAACCCACCTCCGCCACCTCGGGCGACATCCGCTTCAACCGCTGCCCGGTCAGCGAGTGCGCGAACGTCGAGAGCGACGCCGACTTCAAGGCGGCGATCAAGGCCAAACAGGCAGCGGGGAAGAAGGTGTTGATCTCCATAGGCGGCGCCAACGGCCAGGTCCAACTGACCACGACGGCGGCCCGCGACACCTTCGTCTCCTCGGTCTCGAACATCATCGACACCTACGGCCTCGACGGCCTGGACATCGACTTCGAGGGCCACTCCCTGTCGCTGGACGCGAGCGACACGAACTTCAAGAGCCCCACAACTCCCGTGGTGGTCAACCTGATCGCGGCCCTGAAGACCCTGAAGGCCAGGTACGGCTCGAAGTTCGTGCTGAGCATGGCGCCCGAGACGTTCTTCGTGCAGATGGGCTACCAGTTCTACGGCACCGGCAAGTTCGGCGGCCAGGACCCGAGGTGCGGGGCGTATCTGCCCGTCATCTACGCCCTGCGCGACGACCTCACCCTGCTGCACGTCCAGGACTACAACTCGGGCCCGATCATGGGCCTCGACAACCAGTACCACACCATGGGCGGCGCCGATTTCCACATCGCGATGACCGACATGCTGCTCACGGGCTTCCCGGTCGCGGGTGACACCACCAACATGTTCCCGGCCCTGCGCCCCGACCAGATCGCCATCGGCATGCCGGCGTCGGTCAACGCGGGCAACGGCTACGTCGCCCCGGCCGAGGTCACCAAGACCCTGGACTGCCTGACGAAGAAGGTGAGTTGCGGCTCGTACGCGACTCACGGCACCTGGCCGACCCTGCGCGGGCTGATGACGTGGTCGATCAACTGGGACCGGTACTCGAACTGGGAGTTCCAGAAGACGTTCGACGGCTACTTCGGCTGAGGGGCGTCCCGGAAACGGTCGAGGAAGAGCCGGAACGACGCGAGCAGCACCGTACCGAGGCACCAACTGGCCACGACGTCGAGTGGCCAGTGGTAGCCCCGGCGGACCAGCCCGAAGCTGACGGCGGCGACCAACAGGGCGCAGAGGATGACCAGTTCGCGCCGGGCGTACACCGTCCGGAGCCAAGGGAGGAGAAGCAGGGTCGAGGCGCCGTAGGCGATCATCGCGGTGGCGGTGTGGCCCGAGGGGTAGTAGCCGGTGCCGGGCGGGACCGCCGGGGTGCCGCCGCGGGCGATCAGTTCTTTGAGGGGGACGACGATCGCCGGGACCAGGGCCATCAGCACGGCCGCCGCGAGGGGCGGCAGCCACCACCGGTTTGTACCTGTGGCACGGGCGCGCCGGCCGACGTGGACGAGAACGACCACGAGGACAGGTACCGCGACCTGGATGTTGCCGAGGTCGGCGAGGAGTTCGGAGGCGCGGTCCGGGTGGACGAGGGCGCGGCTGAGGCGGGTGTCCAGACGGAGGAGGGGGCCGTCGGTCGCGACCTGCCAGGTGATCACCGCGAAGAGCAGCGCGGGAAGGGCGAGAAACAGCCAGAAAAAGGAGGTCGGCCGGCCCGGAACAGGGGGGGTAGTTCCGAGCCGGCCGTCCGGATCGGATGGTCGGCCGCCCCGGGGGGTTTGGGGCGGGCGACTGTCCGATCGGTGAGGAGATTCGGAGCCAGAGGCTCCTGTTGTGTGCGCGAGGGCACGACCAGGTCGAAGCTGGGGAGGCCCCGGCCTGAAATCGCCCACAGTCCCCTGTGGGCGGGGTGTATCTCTCATCTGGGTAGAACCTACGGCAGTGGCTGCGGGTACGACAGGCGGAATCGCGTCCCGTCATGCACCCCGCACACCTTCTTCACACGGCCCGACGCCCGCCGCCCCGGCCCGGGAATCGCTGTGGACGGTACGGGTGGGGCGGTTGAGGCGCATGAGGCTCAACTCCTGTGCGGGAGCTGGGAGTTGCGTGTGGCCGGGATGCACGGGCGGGGGTGGCTCAGATACGTGCGAACGCCTGCTCGATGATGTCGAGCCCCTCGCTCAGCAGATCGTCCCCGATGACCAGCGGGGGCAGGAAGCGCAGCACGTTGCCGTAGGTGCCACAGGTCAGGACCAGCAGCCCCTCCTGGTGGCACGCCTTGGCGAGCGCGGCCGTCGCCTCCGGGTTCGGCTCCTTGGTCGTACGGTCCTTGACGAGCTCGATGGCGATCATCGCGCCGCGTCCGCGCACGTCGCCGATGATGTCGAACTTCTCCGCCATGGCCCCGAGCCGGACCTTCATGACCGACTCGATGTTCTTGGCCTTGGCGTTGAGGTCCAGCTCCTTCATGGTCTCGATCGCGCCGAGCGCACCGGCGCAGGCGACGGGGTTGCCGCCGTAGGTCCCGCCGAGCCCACCGGCGTGCGCGGCGTCCATGATCTCGGCGCGCCCGGTGACGGCGGCGAGCGGCAGCCCGCCCGCGATCCCCTTCGCGGTCGTGATGAGATCCGGGACGACACCCTCGTCCTCACACGCGAACCACTGCCCCGTACGGCAGAACCCGGACTGGATCTCGTCGGCGACGAAGACGATCCCGTTGGCCTTGGCGAACTCGCTCAGCGCGGGCAGGAAGCCCTTCGCCGGCTCGATGAAGCCGCCCTCGCCGAGGACCGGCTCGATGATGATCGCGGCGACGTTGTCGGCGCCGATCTGCTTGTTGATCATGTCGATGGCCTGCGCGGAGGCCTCGGCACCGGCGTTGTCCGGACCGGTCGGCCAGCGGTAGCCGTAGGCGACCGGAACGCGGTAGACCTCCGGCGCGAACGGCCCGAAGCCGTTCTTGTACGGCATGTTCTTCGAGGTCAGCGCCATCGTGAGGTTGGTCCGGCCGTGGTACCCGTGGTCGAACACGACGACGGCCTGCCGCTTGGTGTACGCCCGCGCGATCTTCACGGCGTTCTCGACGGCCTCGGCGCCGGAGTTGAACAGCGCGGACTTCTTGGCGTGGTCACCGGGGGTCAGCTCGGCGAGCGCCTCGGCGACCTCGACGTAGCCCTCGTAGGGCGTGACCATGAAACAGGTGTGGGTGAAGTCGGCGAGCTGCGCGCTCGCCCGCCGTACTACGGCCTCGGCGGAGGCGCCGACGGACGTCACGGCGATACCGGAACCGAAGTCGATGAACCGGTTCCCGTCGACGTCCTCGATGATCCCGCCGCCGGCGCGCGCGGTGAACACGGGCAGCACGGAGCCCACACCGGCCGCGACCGCGGCGGTACGGCGGGCCTGCAGCTCCTGCGACTTCGGGCCGGGGATGGCGGTGAGAACGCGGCGCTCCTGCGGAACAGCGGTCATGAGGGGCTCCTGGGGTGGTGCGGACGCTTTTCTACTTTCTTCCTTTCTCGCAGGCTAGGGCGGGTGGCCGGGGGTGGGCATGCTCCATGTGGGCGGTGTCGGGGGCGGGGGTTGTCCGCCGTGGACAGTGCCGGTATCGCGAGGATCCATGCGGGCCCGGCCCGGTAAGCGGTGAACTCCCCTTGTGGGCGCGTTAGATTGACTCGCTGACGGTGTACGGAACGGCTGGTCAAGGGGCGAGGGCGAGGACGATGGACAGCGACGGGACGCGGGACGCGCGACACACACAGGCGAATCCTGTGCCGCGGCCTGCGCGGCCGCCGGAGGTGCCGGGCACGCCGCCGCGGCCTGCGCGGACACCGGACATGACGCCCGCGCCCGAACAGTCACCGCGGTTCGCCCCTGCCGTCGCCGAGTGGCTGAACGAACCCCGGCCGGCCGCCGCACCCGGCATCTGGCGCTACGGATACCGCCCGCCCAAGGCCGACCGCGCATCGACGCGGCTCTCCCCGGTCGCGATCCTCGGTCTGCTGGTCCCCCTGGTGGTGGCGCTGATCGTGTGGTCCTTCTGGCGCCACGGTGCCGTTCCGTACCAATGGGTCGTGCTCAAGCTGTTCACCCCGAACGACTGGTGGTGGGCCGGCACCACATCCCCCAAGAACTTCAGGGGCACCGAGGCCATCAGCGTCTACGACGGTGTCTTCTTCGCCCTGCTCGTCTACACCGTCATCCGGCTGGGCGGCTGGCTCGACGTCGCCCGCCATGTCGTCGGCAGTCGTCCGCAGCCGGCTCGCGCACTGCTGGCGGCCGTCGGCGGCCTTGTCACGCTGAGCTTCGTGTTCCCCAAGGCGTTCGGCGTCGGCTGGAACGCCCTGCCCGTGCAGGACCCGCTGTTCTCTCTCCTGACCCTGATCACCGGGGGCTACGAGATCTTCCAGTCGGTGCTGCTCATCGACTTCCTCTACGGCCTCATCACCGCCCTGGTCCTGTGGCCCTTCGCCCGCCTTGGCGGCTGGTGGGCACTCGCGAAGGAACGACTCGCCGCGCGCGCCGGCACGGGGGAGGACGGTGCCCAGCCGGTGCCCGCCGCGCTGCCGCCCGCCCAGTGGCCCGAGCTGCGCGAGGCGGGCCAGTACGAAGCGGCGGAACTCCTCACCGCCGAAGTGCTCACGGGCCGTATGAACGACGTGGACTGCGCCCGGATCGGGCACGCGTGGGAAACCGCCCGCAAGGAAGCGCAGTTGGCCGCCTTCAGCGACACGGTGCTGCGCAACGGGGCGGCGGCCTGGGTCCACCCGTCCGGTGCCCGGGAACTGCCCGGCCGTGCCGCATGCCACGACCTGCTGGACGGGCAGGTGCGCATCGGACAGTGGGCAACCGGGGAACGTACGCCGTCGGCCTACCGCGGTGCGGGCACGGCGCTCGGCCCCGATGCTCTCGGCACCTCGCTCCTCGTCGTGGGACCGTCCGGCTCAGGCAAGACCAGGCACGTGGTCGCCCCGGTCGTCGAGTCCCTCGCCCTTCGGGCGCTGACCGGGCAGTGCGCCGTCGTCGCGGTCTGCACGGCCGGCACCCCGCTCGGCCCGGACTCGGCGTACGACGTCGTGGTGCGGATCGGGGACCCCGCCTCCGTCTACGACCTGGATCCCTACGCCGACAGCGCCGACCCGGACGCGGCCGCCGCGTTCCTCGCCGAGGGACTGGTCGGAGACCTCGACACCGTCGGCGCCCAACGGGCCACGACCGCACTCGCCCAGCTGCTCGGGCCGTACCGGGCGGTGCACGGCACCTTCCCGTCCCTGCCCGTACTGAGGGAACTCCTGGAGGGCGAACCGTCGGCGCTCGACGCCCTGCGCCAGGCCCTGTCGGCGCCGGAGCACGCCGGTCTGCGCCGTGATCTCGA
The DNA here is from genome assembly GCF_045162565.1 of Streptomyces sp. NBC_00986. Classification (NCBI taxonomy): domain Bacteria; kingdom Bacillati; phylum Actinomycetota; class Actinomycetes; order Kitasatosporales; family Streptomycetaceae; genus Streptomyces; species Streptomyces sp. NBC_00986. Next base: position 3,803,151 of record NZ_CP108733.1, on the reverse strand, counting down.
CGCCCGGGCCCGTCAGAGCGGCGGGACCGCCGACCCCGGTCCGGTGCTCGCCGACCGGCTCGCGCTGCTGGACCGGCCCGTGTTCGCCGACTTCTTCGGCACCGGCGACGCGGCGGTCCGGCCGTTCTCGCTGCGAGCCGTCGCCCATCACCCCCTGCGGGTCCGCATCGACGTGCCGGCCCACGGGCACGAGGAGGCCTCCCGGCTGATCACCCGGCTGGTCCTGGCCCAGTTCGACCATGTCGTGCACGACGCCGGCCGCCGGCACTTCGCCTGTCTCGTCCTCGACGACGCGACCGGGACGGTGACCACCGAGTCCGTACGGCACATGCAGCGTCTGCGCTCGCAGAACGCGGGCGTACTCCTTGCCCTGCGCACCCTCGGCGACGTCCCCGAGGCGCTGCACGGGCCGCTGCACGGCGCGGTCGGCTGCCGGATGGCCTTCTCGGGTGTCACGACCTGGGACGGCAGCCGCTTCGCGCACGCCTGGGGCACGGAGTGGGTGGAGACCCGGGACGTGGCCCAGCACACCGTCTTCGCGGACCAGCCGATGACCCGGGCCATCCACGCCCTGCGCAAGCTGGTGACGGGCCGGGCGGTGACGACGGAGGCCGTGACCGTACGGCAGGTCGAGCGGGAGCGGTGGTCCGCGTCCCAGCTCGCGCACGAGGTGCCGCCGGGCCACGCGGTGCTGTCCCTCACGACGGTGGAGGGGAAGCACACTCCGCCATCACTGGTGGATCTGCGGTCCCCAGCCCGCTGAACCGGACATACAGGTACGCCCCCACCATACGGTGAGGCAGAATCGGCACAGGCAGTTCATACGCGACGGCCAAAAGATCGACATGATCGCCCGTTCTTCCTCCACCTGAAGGCACCATGCCCCCCACGCTCGCCTCCCTCGTCCACCACTCCGCGCTCAAGCTCACCGTGCGCGCCGGCGAGGACCGGCTGGACGTGCCCGTCCGCTGGGCGCATGTCAGTGAGCTGGCGGACCCGGTGCCGTACATGGAGGGCGGGGAGCTGCTGCTGACCACCGCGTTGAAGCTGGACGCGGAGGACACCAAGGCCATGCGGCGGTATGTGAAGCGGCTGGTGGGCGCGGGAGTCGTCGGGCTGGGGTTCGCCGTCGGGGTCAATTACGACGAGATTCCCAAGGTGCTGGTCGACACCGCGCAGGAGGAAGGGCTGCCGCTCCTCGAAGTCCCCCGCCGCACCCCCTTCATCGCGATCAGCAAGGCCGTCTCCGCAGCGATCGCCGCCGACCAGTACCGCTCCGTCACCGCCGGCTTCGCCGCTCAGCGTGAACTCACCAAGCAGGCCCTCACCGACGGCCCCGAGGGACTCCTCTCCGCCCTCGCCGCGCAGGTCGACGGCTGGGCCGCGCTCTACGACGCGTCCGGCGCCGTCGTCGCCACCGCCCCGGAGTGGGCGGGCCGCCGCGCCGCCCGGCTCACCGCGGACGTGGAGCGGCTCCGGGACCGGCCCGCCCCGGCCTCCTCGGTCGTGGGCGGCCCGGACAACGAGGACCGTGTCGAACTGCACACCCTCGGCACCGGCCGCCGCCCCCGCGCCGCACTCGCCGTAGGAACCGCATCCGCGCTCGGGACGGCGGAGCGCTACGCTGTGCACTCCGCGATCGCGCTCCTCACCCTCACCACGGAACGCTCGCGGTCGCTCCAGGCCGCCCATGAGCGGATCGGCGCGGCCGTGCTGCGGCTGCTGCTCGCCGGGCACCCGGACCACGCGCGGGCGGTCGCCGGAGATCTGTACGGCGGGCTGCTCGACGCGCCGTTCCGGATCATCGTGGGGGAGTCGGGGGACGCGGGGGACAGTGACCCCCTGGACGGGCTCGCCGAGGTCGTGGAATCCGCTGCGGCGCGCTCCGGGGAAGCCGTCCTCGTCGTACCGGAAGGGCCGGAACGGCTGGTGGCGCTGGCCGTCGACGGCGGCGCCGCGGTCGAGGCGTGCGCGGAGTACGCGGCGACGCTGGAGGGCGAGCGGGCCTCCTCGGCCACCGGGGAGCGCACCGGTGACGAGGACGACCTGGTCGTGGGGCTCTCGGCGCCCGCCGGGCCCATCGCCGCCGCGGCCGCCTACAAGCAGGCCGAGCAGGCGTTGTCCGTGGCGCGGAGGCGGGGGCGCGTGCTCGTGGAGCACGAGCAGTTGGCCGCCGGGTCCGTGCTGCCGCTGCTCGCCGATGACGCGGTGCGCGCCTTCGCGGACGGGTTGCTACGGCCGCTCTCCGAGCACGACGCCACCGGGCGCGGGGACCTCGTCGCCTCGCTGCGGGCGTGGCTGTCCCGGCACGGGCAGTGGGACGCGGCGGCCGCCGACCTCGGGGTGCACCGGCACACCTTGCGGTACCGGATGCGGCGGGTCGAGGAGATCCTCGGGCGGTCCCTGGACGATCCCGATGTACGGATGGAGTTGTGGCTCGCGCTGAAGGCGACGGCCGCGATGGAGTAGGCGGAACGGCATCTGCCTAACTGGAGTGTCCCGGCGCGGTACTGCTACTGCTCGGACAAACGCACCCCAGCTTCCCCGCACCTACCGTTGACCGGGAAGCACCGAGGAACACCGAGCAGCACCGAGAACAAGCACCCCCAACGCGGAAGGGCCGGCACACGCAATGCCCAACGAAACTGTGGCAGTCACCCACGCCTTCTGGCTCGCCGGCCGCCAGGCCACCGGCGAGGACACCTTCGACGTCACCTCGCCCTGGGACGGACGCCTCGTCGGCAAGGTCAGCGTGCCGTCCGACGCCCAGGTCGAGGAGGCGGTGGCCGCCGCCTACGCCGTACGGGACGAGTTCGCCGCCACCCCCGCCCACGTCCGCGCCGCCGCCCTCGACCACGTCAGCCGGCGTCTCGTCGAGCGCACCGAGGAGATCGCGCAGCTCATCTCCGCCGAGAACGGCAAGCCGATCAAGTGGGCGCGCGGTGAGGTCGGCCGTGCGGTGTCCGTGTTCCGGTTCGCGGCGGAGGAGGCCCGGCGGTTCAACGGCGGCGAGGCCCAGCGCCTCGACACCGACGCCGGCGGCCAGGGCCGGCTCGCCCTCACCCGGCGCTTCCCGAAGGGCGTCGTCCTCGGCATCGCGCCCTTCAACTTCCCGCTGAACCTGTGCGCCCACAAGATCGCCCCCGCGATCGCGGCCGGCGTGCCGATCATCCTCAAGCCGGCCCCGGCCACCCCGCTCTCCGGCCTGATCATCGGCGAGCTGCTCGCCGAGTCCGAACTGCCCGCCGGCGCGTGGAGCGTCCTGCCGGTCGCCAACGACCACATGCCGGCCCTCGTCCAGGACGAGCGGCTGCCGGTGATCTCCTTCACCGGTTCGGAGAAGGTCGGCTACGCGATCATGGACTCGGTGCCGCGCAAGCACTGCACCCTGGAACTGGGCGGCAACGGCGCGGCCGTCGTCCTCGGTGACTACTCCTCCGACGCCGACCTCGACTGGGCCGCGACCCGCATCGCCACCTTCTCCAACTACCAGGGCGGCCAGTCCTGCATCTCCGTGCAGCGCGTCATCGCGGACGCGGCCGTCTACGACCGGCTGCTCCCGCGCATAGTCGCCGCCGTCGAGGCCCAGGTCACCGGCGACCCGAGCGACGACAAGACCGATGTCGGGCCGCTGGTCAGCGAGGCCGCCGCGCAGCGCGTCGAGTCGTGGGTCCAGGAGGCCGTCGAGGCGGGCGCCACCCTCCTCACCGGTGGCAAGCGCGACGGTGCCTCGTACGCGCCGACCGTCCTCACCGACGTACCGGCCGACACGACGATCTCCTGCGAGGAGGTCTTCGGACCGGTCCTGACCGTCACGAAGGTGGACGGCGAGGCCGCCGCCTTCGCCGCCGCCAACGACTCCAAGTACGGCCTCCAGGCAGGAGTGTTCACCCACGACGTGCAGGTCGCGTTCCGCGCCCACCGCGCGCTCGAGGTCGGTGGTGTCGTGATCGGCGACGTCCCGTCCTACCGCGCCGACCAGATGCCCTACGGCGGCGCCAAGCAGTCCGGGGTCGGCCGCGAGGGCGTCAAGTTCGCGATGGACGACTACACCTACGAGCGGGTGCTGGTGCTCACGGGCCTCGCGCTCTGACCGGCCTCGGGGCGAGAGCGGCCGCTCTGACCGTTCTCTCACCGAGCGCCCCTAGCTAATGGGATCCATTTTCATATAGCCTCCCCGAAGGGGCCCGGCACCGATGCCTTCCGGTGCCGGGCCCCTTCATTGCTGTCGGCGGCCTCCGGACCCTCAGCCGGAGAAGCCGACATGCGCGAGCCGCAACGGCCCGCGCAGCTTCAGGTGCACATCGTGCAGGCCCTCGGCGACGATCCCGGCGCCGAGCGTCGTGTAGTCGTACGGGCCCGACGTCGGCGCGGGCAGGGCGAGTCGGGCGAGCGCCGGGCCGCCGTCCAGAGACAGTTCTACGACGCCCTCGCCCGCCACCTCCACGGTCATCTCCGTGACACCGGCGCCGAAGTCGCAGTGCCGGTAGGCCAGTTCGGCCGTACCGCCCCCCGCCGGTGTCACCGCGTCGCCCGCCACCTTCGTACGGTCGACGATCGCGCCGCCGGACTGCTCGTCGAAGTCGGCCGCGTCCAGGCCCTGTTGGAGGAGGTGTCGGGGTGCGGCGGGCTCGCCGGTCAGCGTCACCGTCGTCCGCAGGCGGATGTCCTCGCTGGAGGCGCCGAGGAGGAGTTCGTACGGACCCGGTTCGAGGCGGTGGCCACCCCGCGCCACGTCCCAGAACTCGAAGGCGGACAGCGGGACTTCGAAGGACAGCACCGCTGCCTCGCCCGGCGCGAGGGTCACGCGACGTTGTGCGGCCAGTTCGCGGCGCGGACGCGGGACCGACGGGTCCGTGGCGCGGGTGTACAGCTGCGCGACCTCGTCGGCTGTCACATCGCCCGTGTTGGTGACCGTGAACTGCACGTGCACCGCGTCGAGTTCGACCTGTGCCGTCAGGCCGCCGTACGTGAAGGACGCGTACGACAGGCCGTGGCCGAAGGGGAACAGGGGGGCGCCCTCGAAGTAGAGGTAGGTCTGTTGGCCGCCGATCACGTCGTAGTCGAGGAGGTCGGGCAGGTCGGAGTCGGCCGCGTACCAGGTCTGGGGGAGGCGGCCGGCGGGGGAGACGTCGCCGGCGAGGACACGGGCCAGGGCGGTGCCCGCCGCCTGGCCGCCGTGGGCGGTCCACAGGATCGCGGGGAGGTCGCCGGGGTCGACCGTGTACGGGTACGCGGAGACCAGGGCCAGGACCGTGTTCGGGTTCGCGGTGCGGGCCGCGCGCAGGAGGCGTTCCTGGTGGGCGGGGAGGCGGAGGGTCGTACGGTCCTCGGTCTCGCGGCCGTTGATGTGCGGGTCGTTGCCCGCGACGACGAGCACCACGTCCGCCGCCTCCGCGACCCGGGCCACCGCGTCCTCGCCGCGCTCGGCGATCACCAACTCGAAGATTTCTCCGCCCTCCTCGGCAACCTTCACGCCGTCGGCGGCGACAGAGACGTGGCGACCCGTACCGATGTGCAGCAGGAGGTGACCGTTCTCATGGGGTTCCAGGCGGAATGTCTCCTGGACGACCCAGCCTCCGGGCTGGTCGGCGGAGGCGCGGACGTAGCCGTCGTCGGCGACCGAGAGGTACCGGCCGTCGGGCGCGCGGAGGGTGAGGACGCCCTCGCCCCAGTCGACGAGGGCGAGTTCGGTGCCGGTGCCGTCCGTGGTGAGGGGCGGGAGGTCGGTGCGGCCGGCGAGGAGGGCCGGGTCCAACGCGCCCTCGGCGCCGCGTACTTCGTCTTCTGCGTCTGCCAACGGCACGTGCAGGAAGGTGCCTTGGGAGGTCCGCAGCCGGACCCGGTCCACTCCCTCCGCGAACTCGACGCGCTCGGCGCCGAATCGCTCGTACAGGCCCTCCAGTGGAGTGGAGCGGTGGATCAACGTGCCGCTGTACCAGTCGAGTTTGCACTCGTCCGCGAGCAGGCCCACTACGGCGAGGCGGGTGTCGTGGGCGAGGGGCAGCAGGGCGTCGTCGTTCTTGAGGAGGACGACTGCTTGTTCGGCGGCTTCTTGGGCGAGCGCCTGGTGCTCCGGGGTGTCGAAGTCCTCGATGCCGGCGTGCGGGTCGTGCGCCGGGTCGAACTCGCCGAGCCGGAACCGCACCGACAGCTGACGGCGGACCGCCGCGTCGACGTCCGCCTCCGTCAACAGGCCCTGCTCCAGAGCCCCTTGGACCCGCGCCACGATCGTCGAACCGTCCGTGCCGTGATCGGTGAAACTGTCCACACCGGACAGCAGCGAGGCCGCGGTGGCCTCCTCATGGGTGTCGAAGTAGTGCTCGGAGTCGACCAGGTTGGAGGGCGCGCCCGCGTCCGAGCAGACGAGGAGGTCCTCGTCGGTCCAGGTGCGCAACTGCTCGCGCAGATACGGCGAGACGTGGTTGGGGCGGCCGTTGACCAGGTTGTACGCGGGCATCACGCCCGCCACCGCGCCCGCCTCGACCGTCTCGCGGAAGGCGCGCAGGTCGTACTCGTGCAGTACGCGCGGGCGGACGGACGAGGACGAGATGTCGCGGCCCGTCTCGTTGTTGTGCGCCAGCCAGTGCTTGAGGACGGGGGCCGTGCGCCAGTACGTCGGGTGGTCGCCGCGCAGGCCGCGCGTGTACGCGGTGGCGATCGCCGAGGTCAGCTTCGGGTCCTCCGAGTAGCCCTCCTCGTTACGGCCCCACAGCGGGTGGCGCAGCAGGTTCACCGTCGGGGACCACACGTTGAGGCCGACGCGGTCGTCGCGGGCCCGCATCGCGCGGGCCTCCTTGGACACCGCGTCGCCTACCCGTCGTACGAGATCCTCGTTCCAGGTCGCGCCCAGGCCCACCGCCTGCGGGAAGACCGTCGCCGGGCCCATCCACGCGACGCCGTGCAGGGCCTCCTGGCCGGTGCGGAACGCGGCGACGTCCAGACGCTCCACGGCGGGCGCGTACTGGTGCAGGAAGCCGACCTTCTCGTCGAGGGTGAGGCGCGTCAGCAGGTCGTCGATGCGCTTCGCGAACGGCAGATGCGGATCGCGGAAAGGCGGCGTAGGCGGCGTTTGTGCGGTCACGTGGGGTTCCCCTTGCGATGGAGCGGCGCGGCTCTTTCGAAGCGCTTCGATGCTGATTCGATGCGGGTCAGGTGTCAAGAGACCTTCACCGTTATTTCAAGCAGCACATACGGACAGGTCATGCCCCGCACCTCCGAGGAATCTTGGGAGCGACCCTTGTGCACCCTTGGGTGTTCACTTAACCTCGCAGCAACATCGAAGCGCTTCGACTAAGTGCTCTGTTCCACTCAAGACACCGCAGCCGACGGCTCCACCGCCGGGTGTCCTGGTGCGCCATGAAGGGTTGACGCAATGACGCCGAACGCCTCCGCCGCCTCCGCTCCCAGCCGGAGAAGTTTCCTCGCCTCCACTGCGGTCGCCGCCGCAGCGGTGGCGGGTGGGGTACCGCTGCTCTCCGCCTGCGGGGCCTCGGACAGCGGTTCGGGCGGGGGCAGTTCGGAGGGCAAGGGCGTCAAGAAGCTGCTGCCGGCCTTCGTCGCCAGCAACGTGGTGACCCCGGACATCGCGTCCAAGAACGGCTCCTCGATCGGCTTCACCAGCAAGCTCGACCTCGCCGGCCTGAAGACCTCGGTACCGAAGAAGCTCGGCAAGAGCGGCAAGGTCTCCATCATGGCGCCGTTCTGGGGCTCCCCGCCCAAGAGCGACAACGCCTACTACAAGGCGATGAACTCCCTCATCGGCGTCGACGTGACCTGGCAGAACCAGGACGGCAACACCTACGACCAGAAGCTCGGCGCGGTCCTCGCCTCCAGCGACATCCCGGACGTCGTGGTCGTCCCCAGCTGGAACATGGGCGGCAAGATACCCAGCGCCATCATCGGCAAGTTCGCCGACCTCGGCCCCTACCTCGCCGGGGACAAGGCCAAGGACTACCCGAACCTCGCGGCAATCCCTACCGACGCCTGGCAGCGCTGCATCTTCGGCGGCAAGCTGCGCGGACTGCCGATGCCGTCCTCCTACGTCCCCAACATCGTGCCGCTCTACCGCAAGGACATCTTCGACAAGGAGGGGTATGAAGTCCCCACTTCTGCCGACGAGTTCATGGCCCTGGCCAAGGAGATCACCAACGCCAAGGCCAAGCGCTGGGCCTGCCTGGACATGAAGTGGACCGCCTTCAACATGTGGGGCGTGCTCTCCGGCAGCGAGAAATCGCTCGGCTGGAACCTCGTCGACGGCAAGCTGGTCAACCGCGTCGAGACCCAGGAGTACCTCGAAGCGCTGGAGTGGACCCGCAAGCTGTTCGCCGCCGGATACGTGCACCCCGACGCCAAGCTGGGCAAGAGCGCGGCCACCGACCCGGGCCCCAAGTTCGCGGCGGGCGAGTTCCTCATCTACCCCCAGGACATCTCGCAGTGGTGGAGCCGCACCGCCGAACAGGCCACCCAGAACCCGTCCTACAAGATCTGGGGCATGGACCTCTTCGGCCACGACGGCGGCGACCCGACCCTCTGGGCCGGATCACCGGCCGGCATCTTCGCCTTCATCAGCAAGAAGGCCTCCGCGTCCGTCATCCATGACGCGCTCGCCGTCGCCAACGTCACCGCCGCGCCGTACGGCACCAAGGAGTACATGCTCACCAACTACGGCGTGGAAGGCACCCATTACACCGTCAAGAACGGTGTCCCCACCAAGACCGACCAGGGCAACAACGAGGTCATCAACGCCTACGTCATGGTCGCCAGCCCCGCCTCCACCATCGCCCACCCCGACTTCCCCGAGGTCGCCAAGGCGCAGGTCGAGTGGCAGCAGCGGATGGGCGCCTTCACAAAGAAGTCGAGCTTCTACGGTCAGCAGATCACCGAGCCGAGCCGCTACACCAACCTCTCCAACGACTTCGAGCAGTTGGAGGACGACATCACCCGCGGCCGCAAGAAGATCAGCGACATGCAGCAGGCCGTATCGGACTGGAAGAGCAAGGGCGGCGACCAACTCCGCGCCTGGTACCAGAAGTTGCTCGACGACAACGGCACGGCGGCGAGCTGACCGGGTACCGAGGCAAGGAGAACGGCCGTGTCCCACAGCACGGTGCCTCGGAGCAGGACCGAGGCCGACACGACGGGCAAGACCCCGAAGGCGTCCGGCACCAGCACCGGCCCCCGACGCAACAGCCCCAAGGCGAAGGTGAGTTGGCGGCTCCGGTTCAGACGCGACCGCGTCCTGCTCCTGATGACCCTGCCGGCCGTCCTGCTCATCCTGGTCTTCAACTACCTGCCGATCCTCGGCAACATCGTCGCCTTCGAGGACTACGACCCCTACGTCAGCGACAACGGCATCGTCTCGATGCTGCACAGCCCCTGGGTCGGCCTGGAGAACTTCCAGCAGATCTTCGCGGACTCGTCTTTCTGGAACGCCGTACAGAACACGCTGGTCCTGTTCTTCCTCCAGCTCATCCTGTTCTTCCCGATCCCGATCCTCCTCGCGCTGCTCATCAACAGCGTGGTCAGGCCCCGGGTCCGGGCGCTCTCACAGGCGATCCTCTACCTCCCGCACTTCTTCTCCTGGGTGCTGGTCATCGCCGTCTTCCAGCAACTCCTGGGCGGGGCAGGCCTGTTCTCACAACTGCTCCGTCAACACGGCTTCGACGGCCTCGACGTCATGACCGACCCCAACACCTTCAAGTTCCTCATCACCGCGCAGAGCGTGTGGAAGGACGCGGGCTGGGGGATCATCGTCTTCCTCGCCGCACTGTCCTCCGTCAGCCCCGATCTGTACGAGGCCGCCGCGATGGACGGCGCGGGGCGGTGGCGCCGGATGTGGCACGTCACGCTGCCGGCACTCCGGCCCGTGATCGCGCTGCTGTTGGTGCTCCGGGTCGGTGACGCGCTGACCGTCGGCTTCGAGCAGATCCTGCTCCAACGTGACGCCGTGGGACCGGGAGCGGCGGAGGTCCTCGACACCTTCGTCTGGTGGAACGGCGTCCGCAACCAGGACTTCGGCTACGCGGCCGCCGCCGGACTCGTCAAGGGCGTGATCAGTCTCGGGCTGGTCCTCGCCGCGAACAAAGTGGCCCACCTCATGGGCGAGCAGGGGGTGTACAAGAAGTGACCGCCGTCATCGACCAACCCGTCGAGCCCGCCACGTCTGCCAAGTCCGTACGGCCGCCCGGGCGTTGGGCCGCGCCGCCCCGGCCCACCTGGGAGGAGGAACCCGGCAAGGTCGGTCTCGCGGGCAAGGGGCTCGTCCTCACGATCGCCTGTCTCGCCATCCTCTTCCCCCTGTGGATCGTCCTCGTCACCAGCCTCTCCTCCCGCAAGACCATCGACCAGGCCGGTGGGCTCGTCATGGTGCCCAAGGGCATCACCTTCGTCGCCTACAAGGAACTTCTCAGCGGCGGCCAGGTCACCCGTGCGGCGATCATCAGCGTCCTCATCACCGTTGTCGGCACGCTGTTTTCCATGGCGGTGTCTGTCCTCTGCGCCTACGGGCTCTCGCGTATCGGGTCGCTCGGGCATCGGTGGATTCTGATGATGATGCTGGCGACGATGTTTTTCAGCGCGGGGCTTATTCCGACGTATTTGCTGGTCCAGTCGCTCGGCCTGACCGACAGCTATCTCGCGTTGATCCTGCCCAGTGCGCTCAGTGTCTTCAACATCCTTGTGCTGCGCGGGTTCTTCATGGGGATCTCGCAGGAACTCATCGACAGTGCGCGGATCGATGGCGCCGGTGACTTCCGGATTCTGTGGGTCATCGTCATGCCGTTGTCGCGTGCGGTGCTGGCGGTCATCACGTTGTTCTATGCCGTGGGGTATTGGAGTGCCTGGTTCAACGCGTCGCTGTATCTGAACGACCAGGACATGATGCCGCTGCAGAACGTCATGATCCAGCTGGTGCAGAAGCAGGAGGCTCCGGTGGGGCTCGGTCAGGCCATCAAGACCGGGGAGTTGTCGGGGCTTGCCGTGCAGATGGCGGTCATGGTGATGGCGTTGTTGCCGGTGGCTGTGCTTTCGCCGTTTGTGCAGCGGCACTTTAAGAAGGGGATGCTTACCGGCGCCGTCAAGGGCTGAATCGGTTGCGTTTTGTCTGCGGGTGCGTGGGGGCTGGTCGCGCAGTTCCCCGCGCCCCTAAAACATCTCTCCTTGCCCCATCTCATACAGCGAGGTATGTGCATGCTTGCGTCCCGAGTGAGCCGCCGGGCCGTTCTTGCCGGGGTTGCGGCTGGCGCCGCGCTCTCCACTGTGCCGGGTGTCACCGCGAAGGCGAATGCGGCGGAACGCCCCTCCTATCGCTGGCGCAACGTCGCAATCGGCGGCACCGGATTCGTTACCGGCGTTCTTTTCCACCCCTCCGTCCGCGGTCTCGCCTACGCCCGTACCGACATCGGCGGTGCCTACCGGTGGGACGACCGGACCGCCCGCTGGGCCCCCCTCACCGATCAACTCGGCTGGGACGACTGGAACTTGCTCGGTGTGGAGGCGCTCGCCGTCGACCCCGCGCACCCGGACCGCCTGTACCTCGCAGTCGGTACGTACGCCCAGTCGTGGGCCGGCAATGGTGCGATCCTCCGCTCCGAGGACCGGGGCGCGACCTGGACCCGCAGCGACCTGGCCGTGAAGCTCGGCGGCAACGAGGACGGGCGTGGTGCGGGGGAGAGGCTGCTCGTCGATCCGCGTGACAGTGACACCCTGTGGCTCGGTACCCGGCACGACGGGCTGCTCAAGTCGGCCGACCGGGGCGCCACTTGGGCAGCTGTGACCGGGTTCCCGGCGACCGGCAACGCCTCCGGCCAGGGCGTCACCTTCCTCGTCGCCGTCGGGCGTGCCGTCTACGCCGGGTGGGGTGACGGTGACGGGAGCGCGACCGCCGTCAACCTCTACCGCACCACCGACGGCACCAACTGGACCGCCGTTCCCGCGCAGCCCGCCGGCACCTCCGCCAAGGTCCCGATCCGTGCCGCCTACGACGCACGCGCCCGCGAGTTGTACGTGACGTACGCCGACGCGCCCGGGCCCAACGGTCAGTCCACCGGCAGTGTGCACAAGTTGGCCGTCGCGAGCGGGACTTGGAGCGAGGTCACGCCGGTGAAGCCGGGCGGGACCACGTCCGACGGGTCCGTCGACAGCTTCGGTTATGGCGGAGTCGCCGTCGACGCCCGTCGTGCCGGCACCGTCGTCGTCTCCACCAACAACCGCTGGGCGGCCGTCGACACCCTGTACCGGACCACCGACGGCGGCCGTACCTGGACGTCCCTCAAGGACGTTGCTGTCTTCGACGTGTCCGAGACTCCTTTCCTCAAGTGGGGTGTGGATCAGCCGAAGTTCGGCTGGTGGATCCAGGCCGTGGCCGTCGACCCGTACGACTCGAAGCACGTCGTGTACGGCACCGGCGCCACGCTCTACGGCACCCGTGACCTCACCCACTGGGCACCGCAGATCCGTGGGCTGGAGGAGGCGTCCGTGATCCAGCTGATCTCGCCCCCGGTCGGGGAGGCGCACCTGATCAGCGCCTCGCGGGACATCGGCGTGATGTACCACGAGCGGCTCACGGCGTCTCCGTCGCGCGGCATGGCGACGAATCCCGTGTTCGGGTCGGCGACCGGGATCGCGCAGGCCGCGGGCAGGCCGTCGTACGTCGTCCGTACGGGCTTCGGCGACAGCGGCAACGGTGCGTACTCCCGCGACGGCGGGCGGAGCTGGGCGCCCTTCGCTGCCCAGCCCGACATCGCCGGGGACTCACCGGGGCCGATCGCCACCAGCGCCGACGGCGGTACGCTGCTGTGGTCCTTCGTGCACTGGGACGGCACGAAGTACCCGGCTCACCGCTCGGCGGACAACGACACGACCTGGTCCGAGGTCTCCTCCTTCCCGAAGGGCGCCACGCCGGTCGCCGACCCGGCCGACCCGACGCTCTTCTACGCATACGACACCGACACAGGAACGCTGTACGCCAGCACTGACAGTGGCCGTTCGTTCGCACAGCGTGCGGGTGGACTGCCCGCCGGCGACAGCCAGTTCCAGCTGGTCGCGGCGCCGGGGCGGTCCGGTGACCTGTGGTTGAGCGTCAAGTGGAACGGGCTCTACCGGTCCCTCGACGGGGGCGTCAGCTTCTCGAAGGTCGCCAGTTGCTGGGCCTCCTACACCCTCGGCTTCGGCAGGGCCGCCCCCGGCGCCGCATACCCGGCCATCTATCAAGTCGGCTCGACCGAGACCATCACCGCCGTCTACCGCTCCGACGACGAGGCGAAGACCTGGGTGCGCATCAACGACGACCAGCACCAGTGGGGTTGGGTCGGGCAGGCCATCGTCGGTGACCCGCGCGTCCACGGCCGCGTGTACCTCGCCACCAACGGGCGCGGCATCCAGTACGGGGAGCAGATCTGATGCCTCAGCTCAGCGATGCCACGCGCGGGCGCATCCTCTTCGGCGGTGACTACAACCCCGAGCAGTGGCCCGAGGAGACCTGGCACGAGGACGTCCGGCTGATGAAGGACGCCGGCGTCAACTCCGTCACCCTCGGTGTCTTCTCCTGGGCCAGGATCGAACCCGAGCCGGGAGCACGGGAGTTCGGCTGGCTCGACCGGCTGATGGATCTGATGCACGGGAATGGGATCGGCGTCGTCCTCGCCACGCCCACCTCCTCCCCGCCGCCGTGGCTGGGGCGCCTGCACCCGGAGACCTTGCCCCGCGATGCCGACGGCCGTATCGAATGGTGGGGCGGGCGGCAGCACTTCTCGCACTCCAGCGCCGTCTACCGCGAGCACGCCGCCGCCATCACCGAGGCCCTGGCCGCCCGTTACGCAGGCCACCCCGCGCTCACGATGTGGCACATCAACAACGAGTACTGCACCTTCGACTACGGCGACGAGGCCGCCGTCGCCTTCCGCCGCTGGCTGCGCGCGAAGTACGACACGCTCGACGCCCTCAACTCGGCCTGGGGAACGGCCTTCTGGAGCCAGGGCTACGACACCTGGGACGGCGTCCTGCCCCCGCGTCACGCGCACTACCTCAACAACCCCACCCACGTGCTCGACTTCCGGCGCTTCACCTCCGACATGCTCCTGGAGTGCTACACCGCCGAGCGTGACATCGTCCGTCGGCACACCCCGCACCTCCCGGTCACCACCAACTTCATGCCGCTGTGGGTGGGGCAGGACGGCTGGCGCTGGTCCGAGCAGGAGGACGTCGTCTCGGTCGACCTGTATCCCGATCCGCGCGATCCGCTCGGCGCCCAAAGTGCCGCACTCGTACAGGACTTGACCCGTTCGCAGGCACACGGGCCCTGGATGCTCATGGAACAGGCCGCTGGACCCGTCAACTGGCGCGGCGTGAACCACCCGAAGCCACGCGGCCTCAACCGCCTCTGGTCCCTACAGGCCGTGGCCCGGGGCGCGGACGCCGTCTGCTACTTCCAGTGGCGCCAATCCCGGCAGGGCGCCGAGAAGTTCCACTCCGGGATGCTCAGTCACGCGGGGGAGCGGGGCCGCACCTTCCGGGAGGTGAAGCAGCTCGGCGCCGAACTCGCGCGGATCGGCAGTGAGGTGACGGACACTCACATCACCGTCGACATCGCGATCCTGCACGACTGGAACGCCTGGTGGGCCGGTGCGCAGGACGGCCGTCCCTCCACCGAGGTCGACTACCCGGACGTCCTCCGCGCCTGGCACCGCGCCCTCTGGGAGTCCCACCTCACCACCGACTTCGCCCACCCCGAACACGACCTGTCCGCCTACAAGTTGGTCGTCGTCCCGCAGCTCTACCTCCTCACGGACACCGCGATCGACAACCTCCTCGCGTACGTCCGAGGCGGCGGCACCCTCGTCTCCGGCTTCCTCACCGGCATAGCCGACGAGGACGATCGAGTACGCCCCGGTGGCATGGACGCCCGTCTCCGCGGACTGTTCGGCATCCGCACCCTGCACGAGTGGTGGCCGCTGGACGCGGGGGAGACGGCGGAGTGCGAGGGGTTCCGCGGGACGCTGTGGTCCGAGGAGATCGAGCCGGAGGACGACGGCGTCGACGAGGTGATTCCCTACAAAGGCGGGGAGTTGGACGGCCTGCCCGCGGTACTGCGCAGGGGCCGGTCCTGGTACGTCTCCACGCTCCCCGAGCCGGACGCGTTGCGAGACCTGCTCGCCCGTGTCGCCACCGACGCGGGGGCGCGTCCGGTGCTCGCCGGGCTTCCGCAGGGCGTCGAGGCCGTACGGCGTGGGGAGTCGCTGTTCCTGCTCAACCACGGCCGCGAACCAGTCACCGTCGATATCCCCGGCACCCACCGGGACTTGCTCACCGACACGACCGCCGAGGGCGAGATCACCCTCGGCCGTTACGGTGCGGCAGTGTTGCGCCCATGATCAGCGAACCCGTACCGGCCACGCCTCCGGCCCCCGGCCCCGCACACGCCACCTGGGAACCTCTCCCCGCCACCCGCTGGGAGGACGCCTTCCTCAGCGGCAACGGTCACCACGGCGTCCTCGTGTTCGGTGATCCGAACGACGACCGTGTCATCGTCACCCACCACACCCTCGTCCGCCCGAACGGCGCCGAACACACCCGGCCCCCACACCTCGCCGCCGAACTCCCCGCGCTCCGGGCCCGGTTGCTCGCCGGGGACCTCGCCGCCGCCGAGGGATTCACGGACGGCCGCCCGCTCCAGTGGGTGCAGCCCTTCCACCCGGCCTTGCAGCTGCGGCTGCGCAGGCAGTCCGGTGCGACAGGCGGTCGCGACTATCGCCGTACCGTCGACTTCACCACCGGCGAGGTCACCGCCATTGGTGAGGCCACCGATACTCACGCGGACTGGTGCAGCCGCGTCTTCGTCTCCCGTGCCGACGACGTGATCGTCCAGCACATCACCGCCCCCGACCTCACCCTCGACCTCGCCCAGGACCATCAACTCCCGGGTGTGCCAACAGGGTTGGGCGTCGGTCACGGCACTCTCCTCACCTCCGACGGTGCCGTTCTCACCCTCCGCGTCCGCTATCCCGACAGCGACCGCGCTTACACCGGAGTCACCCTCGCCGTGGTCTCCGGCGGTACAACACGGCTCACCTCGGCGGGAGTTCGGATCGCCGGGGCCACCGAGGTCCTTCTCCTCACCCGAGTCCGACGCCACACCGGCGAGCTGGACGTCGTAGAAGAGACCCGCGCTCTAAGGGAGTTGGTCGACGAGGGGGCGCACTCCTACGACTCGTTCCTCGACCGGCACCTCGCCCTGCACCGCACCGCCTACGCCCGCGTCACTCTCGACCTCCACGCCGACGACGCCGAACGCGCTCTCCCCGGAAGCGAGTTGCTGAAGCGGCCCCGCAGCACCGCCCTCATCGAACGGCTCTTCGCCGCCGGCCGGTATCACCTCCTCTCCTCCAGCGGACTGTTCCCGCCCCGGCTCACCGGACTGTGGACCGGCGACTGGAACACGGCCTGGTCGGGGGCGTTCACCAATGACGCGAACCTCAACCTCCAGACCGCCTCCGCCGCGAGCGCCGCCCTTCCCGAAGTCACCGACGCCCTCGCCTCCTTGATCCATCGTCAGCTCGACGACTGGCGGGAGAACGCCCGTGCCGTCTTCGGTGCCCGGGGTGTCGTCGCGCCCGCGCACAGCGACGGGGAGTCCGGGCTGTCGTACCACTTCAGCCGTGAGTACCCGCTGCACCTGTGGACCGCCGGCGCCGACTGGCTGCTCAAGCCGCTCGTCGACCACGACGAGACGCGTGGTGCACGTGATCCGCGTACCGCTGCCGTACTCGCCGAAGTCGCCCTGTTCTACGAGGACTTCCTCACCGCGCCTGATACCGCCCCCGAGGGCCACGTGGTTGTCGTCCCCTCCTACTCGCCCGAGAACCGTCCCGCGAACGCCAACGCCAGCTGGGGCGCGATCAACGCGGCGATGGACCTCTCCGCCGCCCGGCACGCACTCCACACGGCTGCCGCCTACCACCCGGGTACGCCGGAGGCCCTCCGGTGGCTCGCTCTCGCCGACCGGCTGCCGCCGCACCGGGTCAACTCCCAAGACGCGCTTGCCGAATGGGCCTGGCCGGGCCTCGACGACACCTACGACCATCGCCACCTCAGTCATCTCTACGGTGTCTGGCCGCTCGACGAGATCAACCCGTACGACACCCCTCAGCTTGCTGCCGCCGCTCACCGCGCGCTCCAACTCCGGGGCGCCGAGAACGATTCCGCGCACGGGCACCTCCATCACGCGCTCGTCGCGGCCCGGCTCCGGGACGGCGAGCGGGTCGCGCACGCTCTCGGGCAGGTTCTCGACGGTGACTTCTTCCATGCCTCGCTGATGAGCGCGCACTACCCGAACCGTGACGTCTACAACGCGGACGCCGCGCACACCCTGCCCGGTGTGCTCGTCGAGGCGCTCGTGCAGTCCACCCCGGACCGGCTGGTCCTGCTGCCCGCGCTGCCTGCGGCGTATCCGCACGGTCAACTCACCGGCGTACGCACGAGGTTCGGGGCGGAGGTCGATCTGAGCTGGACGCCCCACTCCGCCACGGCGCTGATCCGGCCGTCCCGTACCCACCGCGTCGAACTCCGGACTTCCTCCGGCACGGAGCCGCTCGACCTCGTCGCCGGAGAAGACCGCGTCCTCATCCTGGGGCCGCGGTAGCCACTCGCACCTCCCCCCACCCATGGAAGGGACACCATGGCAACACGCAAGCCAGGCCGCGTACTTACGGCCGTTCTCGCCCCCGCACTCGCGCTCGGCGCCACCGTCGCGCTCGCCTCGGCCCCCGCCTCCGCCGCCGTCTGGAGCTCCTGCGACCAGTGGGGCACCACGACCCTGAACGGCTACACGCTCTACAACGACATCTGGGGCTCCGGCGCCGGCAGCCAGTGCATCTGGGCCAACTCCGGTACCAACTGGGGTGTCAACGCCAACCACCCCAACACCGGCGGCATCAAGTCCTACCCCAACGCCAAGAAGGTGATCAACAAGTCGATCACCTCGCTGGGTTCGCTCACCAGCAGCTACAACGTCACGGTCCCGTCGTCCGGCGCGTACAACACGTCCTACGACATCTGGGACACCAACTACGACTACGAGATCATGCTCTGGATGAACAAGACCGGCGCCGTCGGCCCGCTCGGCACCTCGCAGGGCACCCTCACCCTGGGCGGTCACACCTGGACCGTCTACAAGGGCAACAACGGCGCCAACGACGTGTTCTCGTTCGTGCGCACCTCGAACTCCAGCTCCGGCACCGTCAACGTCCTGCCGATCCTGAAGTGGATCAAGGACACCAAGGGCTGGTTCGGCAACGTGACCATCGGGGACCTTCAGTTCGGGTTCGAGATCACGTCCTCGTCCGGCGGCCTGAACTTCACCACCAACAGCGAGAGCGTCAGCAGTAGTTGACCCACCCGGGCACCTCGGTGCCCAGCTCAGCCGCCCGGTCCTCGTACTCCGCGAGGGCCGGGCGGCGCCACGAGGAGCGCGGCGACCCAGCAGCCCAACGCGGCCAGTACGAGGCCGAACACCGCCGGATTTACGTACCCGGGAACGGTGTTCGCGACGTAACTCCCGCCGTCCGACGTCTCGCAGACGAACCGGAGCGGGACGAAATCCACCGAGTAGTCAGTGACGCTCTGGACCTTCTTGTCGTACTGCCAGCCGGTCGTACGGCAGGGCCGTAGCGGCGACGAGTCGGTGCCACCGTCCTTCGCCTCCAGCAGTGCGCCGACGATGTGCAACAGACCCCAGAGATACAGGGCGAACGCGGCGAGGCCCGCAACGATGGCGAGCTTGCGTAACACCATCGGAGGAGTCCAGCAGAACAAGATCGGTACGGCTGTGACGGAGGCCACAGTTCCGCGCAACGGAAGCGTCACGGCCCGGAGGGGAGGCCCGACTCCCCTCCGGACTCCGCTACTCCGTCACCGGCAACGTCGCCCCGTCCCGCAGGAACAGCGGGATCCGGTCCAGCGGCGCGTCGACCGTGACCGCCGTACCGCCCTCGTACGTCTCGCCCGTCCACGCGTCCGTCCACCACGCGCCCGCCGGGAGGTACGCCGTGCGGACCGTGGCGCCCGCCGTCAGCACCGGGGCGACCAGCAGGTCCGGGCCGAAGAGGTACGCGTCGTCCACCGACCAGGTCGCCGGGTCCCCGGGGAATTCGAGGAACAGCGGCCGCATCACCGGCAGCCCCTCCTCGTGCGCGGCGCGCATCACGTCGAGGACGTACGGCTTCAGGCGTTCGCGCAGTCTCAGGTACTTCTCCAGGATCGGCAGGGCCCGATCGCCGTACGACCAGACCTCGTTGGGGCCGCCGGTCATGTCGGGGCCCAGCGGCATGCCCGGGTCGCGGAAGCCGTGCAGACGCATCAGCGGGGACAGCGCGCCGAACTGGAACCAGCGGACCAAGACTTCCTGGTACGCCGGGTCGTCCGGGTCGCCGCCGTGGAAGCCGCCGATGTCCGTGTTCCACCAAGGGATGCCGGAGAGCGCGGTGTTGAGGCCCGCGGCTATCTGGCGGCGCAGGGTCGGGAAGTCGGTGCCGATGTCACCCGACCAGAGCGCGGCGCCGTGGCGCTGACTGCCCGCCCACGCCGAGCGGTTGAGGGTGATGACCTCGTCGTCACCGACGCCTTCGGCGCGCAACCCCTCCGCGAACGTACGGGAGTTCTCGGCCGGGTAGATGTTGCCGACCTCCAGGCCCGGGCCCGCCCAGTAGCGCAGGTTCTCCGGGAAGCCCGGCTTCAGCTCGGGCTCGCACGCGTCCAGCCAGAAGGCCGTGATGCCGTACGGGACAAGGTAGTTGTCGCGGATCTTCGACCACAGGAAGTCCCGGGCCTCGGGGTTCGTGGCGTCGTAGAAGGCCACCTGGACCGTCGACGCGACCCCCTTGTCCGGCCAGTCGGCGTGGGCCATCGGGCCGTACTGGGTGCCGATGAGGTAGCCGCGCTGTTCCAGGACGGAGTGGTTCTCGCTGAGGGGGGAGACGGAGGGCCAGACGCTCACCACCAACTTCACGCCCAACTCGTCCAGTTCACGGACCATCGCCGCCGGGTCGGGCCACTCGGCCGGGTCGAACTTCCAGTCGCCCAGGTGCGTCCAGTGGAAGAAGTCGCAGACGATCGCGGAGAGTGGGAGGTCCCGGCGCTTGTACTCCCTTGCCACGGCGAGGAGTTCGGCCTGGGTGCGGTAGCGCAGCTTGCACTGCCAGAAGCCCGCCGCCCACTTGGGGAGCATCGGCGTACGGCCCGTCACCGCGCTGTAGCGGCGCTGCCCGTCGGCCGGGTCGCCCGCGGTGATCCAGTAGTCGATCTGGCGGGCCGAATCCGCCACCCAGCGCGTGCCGTTGCCGGCCAGCTCCACGCGGCCGATCGCCGGGTTGTTCCACAGCAGGGTGTAGCCCCGGCTGGAGACGAGCACCGGGATGCCGACCTCGGCGTTGCGCTGGACCAGGTCGAGGACCAGGCCCTTCTGGTCCAGCTTGCCGTGCTGGTGCTGCCCGAGGCCGTACAGCTTCTCGTCCTCGTACGCGGCGAAGCGCTGCTCCAGGCGGTGGTGGCCGTTGCCGACCGCCGTGTAGAGGCGCGAGCCGGGCCACCAGAAGTGGGCGCGGGCCTCGGCGAGGAGTTCGCTGGAGTCGTCGGTGCGCAGGAAGCGGATCAGGCCCTCGGCGTCGACCTCGACGGTCAACTCGCCCACACTCAGGGTCCCATGGCCGTCCTCGATCTTGACGGTGGCCTCGGTGGCCGGTGCCTCGTCCAGGAGCGCGCCGGGCAGCCCGTCGAGCAGCGGGCCGCCGAGCCTGGCCCTGACCCGTACCGCGTCCGGCCCCCACGGTTCGATCCGCAGGGTCTCCTGACGGCCGCTCCACTCCAGCGCGCCGTCCCGCTCACGGAAGGTGCCGACAGTGGGCGACGACTGCGCGAGGCTGACCGCACCCGCGCCCTGACTGATCTGGTTTTCGGCAGGCTGATTCACGAGAGGGCTCCTGTGAGGAGAGCAGACGGAGGAGTGCGGACAGGCGAGTTGCGGACATGGCGGTGCCCTGGCGGCGGCACAGGGTGGAGCTCTGAGGTCGGAAAAGGGTCAGGACGACGCGGCGGGCGCCGGCCCCGTACTCGCCCGCATCGTCAACTCCGGGGTGATCAGCACGACTTCGTCGCTGCCGCGGCCGTCCAGCTTGGCCACCAGGTGTTCCACGGCGTAACGGCCCATCTCCTGCGCGGGGATGGCGACGGACGTCAGCCGCACGGAGGCCTGGGTGGCGACCTGGTCGGGGCAGACCGCGACCACCGACACGTCCTCCGGCACGGCCCGGCCCTGCTGGCGCAGCAGGGCGAGCAAAGGCTCGACCGCCGACTCGTTCTGCACGACGAAGCCCGTGGTGCCGGGGCGTTCGTCGAAGATCCGGGCCAGGGTCGTCGTCATCGCGTCGTACCCGCCCTCGCACGGCCGGTGCAGCACGCGCAGGCCCAACTCCCGTGCCCGGGACCGGAGTCCGTCGAGGGTGCGCTCGGCGAAACCGGTGTGCCGTTCGTAGACCGCGGGGGCCTCGCCGATGACAGCGATGTCGTGGTGGCCGAGTTTGGCGAGGTGTTCGACGCAGAGTGCGCCGGTCGCGCCGAAGTCGAGGTCGACGCAGGTCAGTCCGGTGGTGTCGGCGGGGAGGCCGATGAGCACGGAGGGCTGGTCGGTGCCGCGCAGCAACGGCAGCCGCTCGTCGTCGAGTTCGACGTCCATCAGGATCATCGCGTCGGCGAGGCCGCTGCCGGTGACCCGGCGCACCGCGTCGGGACCCTCCTCGCCGGTGAGCAGCAGCACGTCGTAGCCGTGCAGGCGGGCGGTGGTCGCCACGGCGATGGCGATCTCCATCATCACCGGCACGTACATGTCGGTGCGCAGCGGCACCATCAGCGCGATGATGTTCGACCGGCTGCTGGCCAGGGCGCGGGCGCCCGCGTTCGGGTGGTAGCCCAGCTCGCGGATGCTCTGCTCGACCCGCTGCCGGGTGGCTCCGGAGATGGACCGCTTGCCGCTGAGGACATAGCTCACCGTGCTCGCCGAGACTCCGGCGTGCTGGGCGACCTCGGCGAGGGTGACCATCCAGCTCTCCAAGCTTTGTGAAGCGCTTCGACAGTGCGCGTTGCTGACAAGGGCGGGTGAGGGTGGTTCGACATTAGCTTCAGGCGGTGTGGGTGTCCATAGGTTGTCGAAGCGCTTCGACACTTTCTCGAAACACCGGGCTCGACTGTTCGGGAAACCCCGGCCCTGCGAGATTCTCCGCGCCGGGGAGGCAACCTCCGGGCGGGTCGGCGGCCACTGAGAGGTCGTAGACGAACCGTCCCCCGGAAGGACCCCCGATGCAACACCGCAGACCACGCCTGTCCAAGAAGCGGAAGACGCTGGTCGCCACCGCGGTGGCTCTCACGGCGCTCGCCGGTGTCACCGTCGCCCAGGCGGGTGAGTCGAGCGAGAAGTGCACGGCCGACGACACCGTCACGCTCGGCAAGTACTACGTGAACAACAACCAGTGGGGGCGCGACAAGGCCACCGGCAGCCAGTGCGTGTGGGACAACTCCCAGTCGGGGTCCACCATTTCGTGGGGCACGTCCTTCAGTTGGGCCAACAGCGGCAAGGGCACCGACGCCGACGTGAAGACGTTCGCGAGCACCGTCCTCGGCTGGCACTGGGGCTGGAAGGTCGACAAGGCGACCACCGGGCTGCCGGTCCGGGTCGGTGACCGCAAGCCGGTGAAGACGACCTGGGACTTCTCGCTCAGCTCGAACCCGGGCACGCTCGACGTCGCGTACGACCTGTGGCTGCACTCCAAGAACACCGCCGACTGGGCGGACCAGCCCACCGACGAGATCATGATCTGGCTCGACCGGCAGGGCGGCGCTGGCCCGCTCGGCACCAAGTACGGCAGCGTCAGCCTCGACGGCGCGATGTGGGACATCTACCGGGGCAACATCGGCTGGAACGTGTACTCCTTCGTGCGCACCGCCAACACCACCAAGGCGACCCTGAACATCGACGACTTCACCCAGGCACTCGTCCGGCGCAAGCTGCTGAGCAACGACAAGTACCTCTCCGGCATCGAGTCCGGCACCGAGGTCTTCAAGGGCTCGGGGCGCCTTGACACGAAGGCGTACTCCGTCGACATCGGCTGAACGGACGCGCGAAGGGTGGCTGCTTCGCGGTGGATCGGGTACATACGATCGGGTAGCACCCGTCGGTAACCGCCATGGTCCGAGGGCCCGATTCGCGGCGAGGTGAGCCTCATGTCCGCTCCATCCAGCAAACCCACCGTCACCGAGCGAGAAGCCCGGCAGGTGGCGGAAGCGGCCCGGGAACAGGACTGGCGCAAGCCCAGCTTCGCCAAGGAACTGTTCCTCGGCCGCTTCCGGCTCGACCTGATCCACCCCCACCCCCTCCCGCCCGCCGAGGACTCCCGGCGCGGCGAGGA
Organism: Streptomyces sp. NBC_00986; assembly: GCF_045162565.1. NCBI lineage: Bacteria > Bacillati > Actinomycetota > Actinomycetes > Kitasatosporales > Streptomycetaceae > Streptomyces > Streptomyces sp. NBC_00986. Next base: position 3,779,701 of record NZ_CP108733.1, on the reverse strand, counting down.
GTTCCTCGCGAAGCTGCGCGTCTTCTGCGAGACGCAGATCGACGCCGCCCTCATCGAACGCGAGGCGCGCATCCCCGACGAGGTCATCAGCGGCCTCAAGGAGATCGGCGCCCTCGGCATGAAGATCGACACCAAGTACGGCGGCCTCGGCCTCACCCAGGTGTACTACAACAAGGCGCTGGCCCTCGCGGGCTCCGCCTGCCCCGCGGTCGGCGTGCTGCTCTCCGCTCACCAGTCGATCGGCGTACCGCAGCCGCTGAAGCTGTTCGGCACGGACGAGCAGAAGGCGGAGTTCCTGCCGCGCTGCGCCCGCACCGCCATCAGCGCCTTCCTGCTCACCGAACCGGACGTCGGCTCCGACCCGGCGCGGCTCGCGACCAGCGCGGTGCGGGACGGGGACGCGTACGTCCTCGACGGGGTGAAGCTCTGGACCACCAACGGCGTGGTCGCCGACCTCCTGGTCGTGATGGCCCGGGTGCCGAAGACCGAGGACAGCAAGGGCGGCATCACCGCGTTCGTCGTGGAGACGGACTCGCCCGGCATCACCGTGGAGAACCGCAACGCCTTCATGGGCCTGCGCGGCATCGAGAACGGCGTCACCCGCTTCCACCAGGTCCGGGTCCCCGCCGCGAACCGCATCGGCCCCGAGGGCGCGGGCCTCAAGATCGCCCTCACCACCCTCAACACCGGCCGCCTCTCCCTCCCCGCGTCCTGCGTCGCGGCCGGCAAGTGGTGCCTGAAGATCGCCCGCGAGTGGTCGGCGGCGCGTGAGCAGTGGGGCTGGCCGATCGCCGAGCACGAGGCCGTGGGCGCGAAGATCTCCTTCATCGCGGCGACGACCTTCGCCCTGGAGGCCGTACTCGACCTCTCCTCGCAGATGGCCGACGAGGACCGCAACGACATCCGCATCGAGGGTGCGCTGGCCAAGCTCTTCGCGTCCGAGATGGGCTGGCTGATGGCCGACGAGCTGGTCCAGATCCGCGGTGGCCGAGGCTTCGAGACGGCGGAGTCCCTCGCGGCCCGCGGTGAGAAAGCGGTCCCCGCCGAACAGGTCCTGCGCGACCTCCGGATCAACCGCATCTTCGAGGGCTCGACGGAGATCATGCACCTCCTCATCGCCCGCGAGGCCGTCGACGCCCACCTCAAGGTCGCCGGCGACCTCATCGACCCGGACAAGTCCCTTCAGGACAAGGCGAAAGCGGGCGCCAACGCCGGCGTCTTCTACGCCAAGTGGATCCCGAAGCTGGTCGCGGGCAGCGGCCAACTCCCGGGCACCTACGGCGAGTTCCGCCACGGCATCGACCTCTCCCGGCACTTGCGTTATGTCGAGCGCAACGCCCGCAAACTGGCCCGCTCCACCTTCTACGCCATGTCCCGCTGGCAGGGCCGCATGGAGACCAAGCAGGGCTTCCTGGGCCGGATCGTCGACATCGGCGCGGAACTCTTCGCGATGAGCGCGGCCTGTGTACGGGCCGAACTCCTGCGTACCCAGGGCGATCACGGCCGCGAGGCCTACCAACTCGCCGACGCCTTCTGCGAACAGTCCCGCATCCGCGTCGAGGAACTCTTCGGCCGCCTGTGGACCAACACCGACGACATCGACCACAAGGTCGTCAAGGGCGTCATGGGCGGCGCGTACACATGGCTGGAGGAAGGCATCGTCGACCCGTCGGGCGAAGGACCCTGGATCGCCGACACGACCCCGGGCCCGTCCAAGGCGGACAACCTCCACCGACCGGTCAACTAGCCGTCGTTCAGCAGTACTTGTCGCTCGGATCCCGCGTCGTCCACGAACAGGTGTCGACCTTGCTGCCGTTGGACTTCGTCAGCGTCGCCGTGTCGCTGGTGTTGTTCCAGATGTAGGCGCCGCTGCCGTGGTACGTGTTCGACGCGGTGTCCGTGCCCTTGCCCGTGTGCACCTTGATGTACTTGCCGGCGCCGATCTTGATGTTCTTGAAGGTGTAGCGGTGGTTCGAGACGTCCTTGAGGACATAGCCCTTGAGCGAGATCGCCGACCGGCTGGTGTTCTTGATCTGCACCCACTCGCCGTTCAGGCTCGTGTTGGACCGGTTGTCCGAGCCCGGGCTGTCGAACCAGACGTGGTAGATCGTGACCCCGCCGGCGGCCTCGGCCGGGGTGCTGAGCAGGGTGCCGGTGAGTATCGCGGCGCCCGCGAGTGCGGGCAGGGCAGCGCGTATCCGCATGGAGAATCCCCCCAGGATGTCGTCCACTGGCCGGTCGTCCACCGGCGCAGGACTGAAGTGTTATCACACGACCTTCACGCCGTATTCACAAAGGGGGATTTCCCTTCAATCACCGACGAGAGCCGATAAGCCACCCGCCCGAGGGAACCGCTGTCCACCCGGGCACCCGTTGCGGCAACAATGGAGGGATGAGCGACAGTCCAGCACCCCTCGCCGACCCACATCTCGTCTACGACCCCGTCGTGGGCGACGGTCCCAAGGCCCTGGTGATCCTCGGGTCCACCGGGTCCATCGGCACGCAGGCCATCGACCTGGTGCTGCGCAACCCGGACCGCTTCAAGGTCACCGCCCTTTCCGCGAACGGCGGCCGGGTCGGGCTCCTCGCCGAGCAGGCGTACCAGCTCAGGGTGCGGACGGTCGGGGTCGCCCGCGAGGACGTCGTGCCGGCACTGCGCGAGGCGCTCGCCGCGCAGTACGGCGCGGGGGAGCCGCTCCCGGAGATCCTCGCCGGTCCTGACGCGGCCACCCAACTCGCCGCCTCCGACTGCCACACCGTGCTGAACGGCATCACCGGGTCCATCGGGCTCGCGCCCACCCTCGCCGCCCTGGAGGCGGGCCGCGTCCTCGCGCTCGCCAACAAGGAGTCGCTCATCGTCGGCGGCCCGCTGGTGAAGGCGCTGGCCAAGCCGGGCCAGATCATCCCGGTGGACTCCGAGCACGCGGCGCTCTTCCAGGCCCTCGCGGCCGGTACCCGCGCCGATGTCCGCAAGCTCGTCGTCACCGCGTCCGGCGGCCCCTTCCGCGGCCGTACGAAGGCGGACCTCGCGCGAGTGACCGTGGAAGAGGCCCTCGCGCACCCCACCTGGGCGATGGGCCCGGTGATCACGATCAACTCGGCGACCTTGGTGAACAAGGGGCTGGAGGTGATCGAGGCGCACCTGCTGTACGACATTCCCTTCGATCGCATTGAGGTGGTCGTGCACCCGCAGTCGTATGTCCACTCGATGGTGGAATTCACGGACGGTTCGACACTCGCCCAGGCGACGCCCCCCGACATGCGCGGGCCGATCGCCATCGGGCTCGGCTGGCCCGAGCGGGTCCCGGACGCGGCGCCCGCGTTCGACTGGAGCAAGGCGTCGACGTGGGAGTTCTTCCCGCTCGACACCGACGCTTTTCCGTCGGTCGGGCTGGCCCGGCATGTGGGACAGCTCGCGGGCACGGCTCCGGCGGTGTTCAATGCGGCGAACGAGGAGTGCGTGGAGGCGTTCCGCGCGGGCGCGCTGCCGTTCAACGGAATCATGGAGACGGTGACACGGGTGGTCGAGGAACACGGGACACCGGCCACGGGAACTTCCCTGACCGTGCCGGACGTCCTCGAAGCGGAGACCTGGGCACGCGCCCGGGCCCGCGAACTGACAGCGCAGACGACCACGGCGAACGCGGAGGCGCGTGCATGACAGCCCTGATGATGATCCTCGGCATAGTCGTCTTCGCGGTCGGCCTGCTGGTTTCGATCGCCTGGCACGAGCTGGGACATCTCTCGACGGCGAAGCTCTTCGGCATCCGGGTGCCCCAGTACATGGTCGGCTTCGGCCCGACCATCTGGTCCAAGCGGAAGGGCGACACCGAGTACGGCTTCAAGGCCATCCCGTTCGGCGGCTACATCCGTATGATCGGCATGTTCCCGCCCGGGCCCGACGGCAGGATCGAGTCCCGCTCCACCTCGCCCTGGCGCAGCATGATCGAGGACGCCCGCTCGGCGGCCTTCGAGGAGCTGGAGCCCGGCGACGAGTCCCGCCTGTTCTACACACGCAAGCCCTGGAAACGGGTCATCGTGATGTTCGCGGGCCCCTTCATGAACCTCATCCTCGCCGTCGCGCTCTTCCTCACCGTCCTGATGGGCTTCGGCATCTCGCAGCAGACCAACACGGTCAGCTCGGTCTCCGAGTGCGTCATCGCGCAGAGCCAGAACCGCGACACCTGCAAGAAGACCGACAAGGCGTCCCCGGCGGCGGCAGCGGGCCTCAAGGCCGGCGACAAGATCCTCAGCTTCAACGGCGTCAAGACGACGGACTGGAACAAGCTCTCCGACCTCATCCGCGCCGCCCCCGGCAAGACGGTCCCGATCGTCGTGGAGCGCAAGGGCCAGGACCTGACCCTCCACGCGAAGATCGCGTCGAACCAGGTCGCCAAGAAGGACTCCAGCGGCCAGATCGTCCAGGGCCAGTACGTCACCGCCGGCTTCCTCGGCTTCAGCGCGGCCACCGGCATCGTCCGCCAGGACTTCGGCGACTCGGTCACCTGGATGGGAGACCGCATGGGCGAGGCCGTCGACTCCATCGCGGCCCTCCCCGGCAAGATCCCGGCCCTGTGGAACGCGGCCTTCGACGGCGCCCCCCGCCAGGCCGACTCCCCGATGGGCGTGGTCGGCGCGGCCCGAGTGGGCGGCGAGATCTTCACCCTGGACATCCCACCGACCCAGCAACTGGCCATGGCCCTGATGCTGGTGGCCGGCTTCAACCTCTCCCTCTTCCTCTTCAACATGCTTCCGCTGCTCCCGCTCGACGGCGGGCATGTCGCGGGCGCGCTGTGGGAGGCGCTGCGGCGGAACCTGGCGAAGGTGCTCAAGCGGCCGGACCCGGGCCCGTTCGACGTGGCGAAGCTGATGCCGGTGGCGTACGTGGTGGCCGGGATCTTCGTCTGCTTCACCCTGCTGGTCCTGGTGGCGGACGTGGTTAACCCAGTCAAAATCTCCTAGCCATTCGTAGTTCGTGGCGGCCCGGCATCTTCTGTGCCGGGCCGCTCTCCATTGAGTGGGTTTACGGCCGGGATGTGCTCGGGCCCGCACGGTTGACGTAATCTCGAAGCCTGGAGCCCGCTGTTCCGGGACCGGGGCCTTGATCCACGACTTGGGGTTGCACAGCAGATGACTGCGATTTCTCTCGGCATTCCGTCCGTTCCGACCCGGCTCGCCGAGCGCCGCAAGAGCCGGCAGATCCAGGTCGGCACCGTGGCGGTCGGCGGCGACGCGCCGGTGTCGGTGCAGTCCATGACGACCACCCGTACGTCGGACATCGGCGCCACGCTCCAGCAGATCGCCGAGCTGACCGCGTCCGGCTGTCAGATCGTCCGCGTGGCCTGCCCCACGCAGGACGACGCCGACGCCCTCGCGACGATCGCGCGCAAGTCGCAGATCCCGGTCATCGCGGACATCCACTTCCAGCCGAAGTACGTCTTCGCGGCGATCGAGGCGGGCTGCGCGGCGGTCCGTGTGAACCCCGGCAACATCAAGCAGTTCGACGACAAGGTCAAGGAGATCGCGCGGGCCGCGAAGGACCACGGCACGCCGATCCGCATCGGCGTGAACGCGGGCTCGCTGGACGCTCGACTGCTGAAGAAGTACGGCAAGGCGACCCCCGAGGCGCTGGCCGAGTCCGCCCTCTGGGAAGCGTCCCTCTTCGAGGAGCACGGCTTCCAGGACATCAAGATCTCGGTCAAGCACAACGACCCGGTCGTGATGGTCGAGGCGTACCGCCAGCTCGCGGCCCAGTGCGACTACCCGCTCCACCTCGGCGTCACCGAGGCGGGCCCGGCCTTCCAGGGCACGATCAAGTCGGCGGTAGCTTTCGGTGCCCTCCTCTCGCAGGGCATCGGCGACACCATCCGCGTCTCGCTCTCCGCCCCGCCGGTGGAGGAGGTCAAGGTCGGCAACCAGATCCTGGAGTCCCTGAACCTCAAGCCCCGCCGCCTGGAGATCGTGTCCTGCCCGTCCTGCGGTCGCGCCCAGGTCGACGTGTACAAGCTGGCCGAGGAGGTCACGGCGGGCCTTGAGGGCATGGAGGTTCCGCTGCGGGTCGCGGTCATGGGCTGTGTCGTCAACGGCCCCGGCGAGGCCCGCGAGGCCGACCTCGGCGTCGCCTCCGGCAACGGCAAGGGCCAGATCTTCGTCAAGGGCGAGGTCATCAAGACCGTGCCCGAGTCGAAGATCGTGGAGACGCTGATCGAGGAGGCGATGAAGATCGCCGAGCAGATGGAGGCGGACGGCGTCGCTTCCGGCGAACCCACGGTGGCTGTCGCCGGCTGAGGGACGAGGGTAGTTGGAAAAGTGTGACACTTTCGCCGAAAGTGTCACACTTTTTTTAGGTACCTAGGTCGGACCAGACGGACTTGCCGGGAGCGCGCGCGACGACACCCCAGCGCGAGGAGAGCGCCTCGACCAGCAGCAGCCCCCGCCCGGACTCACCGTCCCCTTCGCCCCGCCCCATCGGCTCGGGCAGCCGCTCCCCGCGCGTGTCACTGACCACCAGACGGAGGGTGTACGACGTTCCGGGCGCCCCCGCCTCGATAAGACCCAGGTGAAAATCCCGCCCCGGCACATGCCCGTGCCGCACCGCGTTGGCGGCCAACTCGGCCGCGATCAGCGTGACCGCCTCGTTGACGGCGTCGCCGTACGGGTAACCCCAGTCGTGCAGCCTGTGTGAGACCAGCCGTCTGGCCAGCCGCGCCCCGCGCGGGGTGGACGTGAACCGCATCGTGAACTCGTGCAGGGGAACCGGGAGTTGTGGCGTATCCCAGTTCAGAGAAGTCGGTGACTTCATGCCACCACGGTCCCGTGACATGCGTAGCGTTGAACAGCGGCGACGCGACGACCGTCACGCGTTGTACGCGTACGGCTGCCAGTTGTACGCGGTTGCGCCGTGACTGGTGGTGGGGCGAGGGCAATGAGGTGTGCATGAGCGAAGAAGCAGCGGAAGCTGAAGCGGATGTGCCGGAGGCGGGGTCGGGGGTACTGCACGTCTTCGGGCGGCAGTTGAAGAGGTTCCGGGTACGGGCGGGGATGGAACGCGCCCAACTCGGCGCCCGCACAGGCTATTCGGCGTCGAGCATCGCCTCCTTCGAGCAGGGCAGACGCATTCCACCGGCGAGGTTCATCCTCAAGGCCGATGAAGTGCTGGGCGCGGAGGGGGTGTTGGCCGAGTTCGTGGAGGAGATGGAGAGGGCCCAGTATCCGGCTTTCTTCCAGGACGCCGCCGAGCTGGAGAAGAAGGCGGTCACCCTCCACTTCTTCGCTGTGCAGGGGGTTCCCGGTCTGTTGCAGACGGAGGAGTACGCGCGGGCGGTGTTCACCATGTGGCGTCCCCTGCTGACCGAGGCGACCATCGAGCAGCGGGTGGAGGCGAGGTTGGCGTGGCAGAAGGTCTTCGCCCGGAAACCGGCACCCACCATGTCCTTCGTGATGGAGGAGTCCGTCGTGCGCAAGCGTCTGGGCGGATCGGCCGTCTGGCGGGGGCAGTTGGAGCACATCCTGCTCGTCGGTGAGCGGCGGCATGTGCAGATCCAGATCATGCCGGATGTCCGTGAGGAGCATGCCGGGATGGATGGCCCATTCAGCTTGATCGAGACGGGAGAAAGGGCGCAGGATCGCCTATGCGGAGGTTCACCAGTACAGCCGCCTCTTCACTGACCGTAAGACGGTCAGGGAGCTGGAGGAGCAGTACAGCCTCCTGCGTGCCCAGGCTCTGACCCCGCGCGAATCGCTGGCCCTTGTAGAGAAGTTGCTTGGAGAGACATGAACGTCGAAGAGCCGTCCAGGCTGATGTGGTTCAAGAGCAGCTACAGCAGCGGCGAATGTGTCGAGGTCGCTCTCGCCTGGCACAAGTCCAGCTACAGCAGCGGGGCTGGTGGCGAATGCGTAGAGATCGCCGCCTGCCCCACCACGATCCACGTACGGGATTCCAAACACCTCCCCGAACGCGGCGGAGCCACCCTCACCCTGGCCCCCGCCAGGGGGGACGCGTTCGTCGGGTTAGCTGTCCAGAGGTGACGCGCGGCGCTGCGTGCCTCTGCCGGGTAAGGTGCAGAGATCCGCAGAACCCAGGGTGAGGCTCCTGACCGTGTTGACGCAGACCACCTCCCGGGTCCTCGAACCGAGCGACCTGGACGCCGCGCTCGCCGTGCTGGACCGCGAGCCGGTCACGAACGCCTTCGTGACCTCGCGGGTGCAGGTCGCGGGCCTCGACCCCTGGCGGCTCGGCGGCGAGATGTGGGGCTGGTACGAGGACGGCATGCTGACGTCCCTCTGCTACGCGGGCGCCAACCTCGTCCCGATCTGCGCGACCCCCAGGGCAATCCGCGCCTTCGCCGACCGCGCCCGCAGGGCAGGGCGCCGCTGCTCCTCGATCGTCGGCCCGGCCGAGGCGACCGCCCAGCTCTGGCGCCTCCTCGAACCGAGCTGGGGCCCGGCCCGCGAGGTCCGCGCCCGCCAGCCCCTCATGGTCGCCGACCGCATGCCCACCGACATCGCCCCCGACCCGTACGTCCGCCGTATCCGCAAGGACGAGATGGACACGATCATGCCGGCGTGCGTGGCGATGTTCACCGAGGAGGTGGGCGTCTCTCCGCTGGCAGGAGACGGCGGCCTCCTCTACCAGGCCCGAGTCGCCGAACTCGTGGGCTCCGGGCGCTCGTTCGCCCGCCTCGACGAGTACGGCAAGGTCGTCTTCAAGGCGGAGATCGGCGCGGCAACCCCGAAGGCCTGCCAGATCCAGGGCGTCTGGGTGGCCCCCGAGTACCGGGGGAGGGGCGTGGCGGCCCCCGCGATGGCGTCCGTACTGCGGTACGCGCTCGCGGACGTCTCCCCGATGGTCAGCCTCTACGTGAACGACTTCAACACCCCGGCGCGACGGGCATACCTGAGGGTCGGCTTCCAAGAGGTCGGCGCATTCATGAGCATCCTGTTCTAGAGGCTTTCAGGGGCGCGAGGAACTGCGCGACCAGCCACATACGACCGGCACCCGAAAGACAACCGTCACACCCCTGTACTCTCCCCACATGCGATTTCCCGGTCACGGTCACCGCCACCCCCAAGACGTCGTGATCGGCCCCCTGGACCTCTCGGCCCACGTCGACGAAGCCCTCGCCGTACAGGCCCTCGCATTCGGCCTCGGCCCGGACGAGGTGGCGGTACGACGCCAGATCGTCCTGCGCCACATGACCTACCCCGGTGCCCGCGCCCTCGGCGCCACCACCGAGGGCCGACTGGTCGGTTTCGTCTATGGCATGCCCAACCACCGCACCCACTGGTGGTCCACGGTCGTGGAGCCGTACCTCCGGGCCCAGGACCACGACGACTGGCTCGACCACTCCTTCGTGATCACCGAGCTGCACGTCCACCCGCACTACCAGAACCGCGGCGCGGGCCGTTCCCTCATCACCACGATCACGGACGCCGCCACCGAACCCCGCTCGATCCTCTCCGCGATCGACACGGACAGCCCGGCGCGCGGCCTCTACAGATCGCTCGGCTACGAGGACCTCGCCCGCCAGGTCCTGTTCCCGAGCGCCCCGAAGCCGTACGCGGTGATGGGCGCCCCACTGCCCCTGCGCCACCGCTAGGGCCTGTCCGGCGGATCATGCCGCAGACGCGGGGCGTGGCACGCACTCCCCCACTGCCGTAAAGGCGTGGGGGGACCCCAGCGGCGTCGTCGGTCGCCGACGCTCCGCGTCGACTCCCTCCTCCGCCTTGCAGCTGCACGCGCCACGCCCCGCTCAACGGTGCTGATCAGGCACCGCCGATTTCCTGCGACCTGATCCGCCGGACAGGCCCTAACCGATTTCCACCGGCACAGCACGCCCGGCTAACCTCCTAGCCATCACCCTTTCCCGGCAGGAGTACAGGAACCATGGCGAACGCACCGGTCCAGCGCATGTCCCAGTTGATGGCGAAGACGCTGCGCGACGACCCGGCGGACGCCGAGGTCCTCAGTCACAAGCTGCTCGTGCGGGCCGGCTACGTCCGCCGTACCGCGGCCGGTATCTGGTCCTGGCTGCCCCTGGGCAAGAAGGTCCTCTCCAACGTCGAGCGGATCGTGCGTGAGGAGATGGACGCGATCGGCGCCCAGGAGGTGCTGCTCCCCGCGATCCTGCCCCGCGAGCCGTACGAGGCGACCGGCCGCTGGGAGGAGTACGGCCCCGAGCTGTTCCGCCTCCAGGACCGCAAGGGCGGCGACTACCTCCTGGGCCCGACCCACGAGGAGATCTTCACGCTGATCGTGAAGGACCAGGCGTCCTCCTACAAGGACCTGCCGGTCATCCTCTACCAGATCCAGAACAAGTACCGCGACGAGGCCCGCCCGCGCGCCGGCATCCTCCGCGGCCGCGAGTTCCTGATGAAGGACTCGTACTCCTTCGACACGGAGGACGAGGGCCTCGCCAAGTCCTACGCCCTGCACCGCGAGGCCTACCAGAAGGTGTTCGCGCGCCTCGGCCTCGACTACCGCATCTGCGCCGCGACCGCGGGTGCGATGGGCGGCTCCAAGTCGGAGGAGTTCCTCGCCCCGGCCGAGGCCGGCGAGGACACCTTCGCGGACTGCCCGAACTGCGACTTCGCCGCCAACACCGAAGCGATCACCTACGAGTTGAAGCCCGTGGACGCCACCGGCGTGCCCGCGCTCGAAGAGATCCCGACCCCCGACACCCCCACCATCGAGACCCTCGCCGCCCACCTCGGCGTAGCGGCTTCCGCCACCCTCAAGAACCTCCTCGTGAAGGTCGACGGCGAGATCGTGGCCGTAGGCGTCCCCGGTGACCGCGAGGTCGACCTCGGCAAGGTCGAGGCCCATTTCGCCCCCGCAGCGGTCGAGTTGGTGACGGCGGAGGACTTCACCGGCCGTCCCGACCTGGTGCGCGGCTACGTCGGCCCGCAGGGCCTGGGCGAGAAGGTCACGTACATCGCCGACCCCCGCGTGGCCCCCGGCACTTCGTGGATCACCGGCGCCAACAAGGAGGGCACGCACGCCAAGAATGTCGTCGCGGGCCGTGACTTCGAGGTCGACGAGTACGTCGACGTCGTGGTCGTGCAGGAGGGCGACCCCTGCCCCAAGTGCGGCACCGGCCTCAAGCTCGACCGCGCCATCGAGATCGGCCACATCTTCCAGCTCGGCCGCAAGTACGCCGACGCCCTCAAGCTCGACGTCCTCGGCCAGCACGGCAAGCCGGTCCGCGTGACCATGGGCTCCTACGGCATCGGCGTCTCCCGCGCAGTCGCCGCCCTGGCCGAGCAGACCGCCGACGACAAGGGCCTGTGCTGGCCCGCCGAGGTCGCCCCGGCCGACGTGCACGTCGTAGCCGCCGGCAAGGCCCTCCAGACCGAACTCGCCCTGGACGTATCGGAGAAGCTGCGCGCGGCCGGCCTGCGCGTCCTGGTCGACGACCGCGCCGGAGTCTCCCCGGGCGTGAAGTTCACCGACTCGGAGCTGATCGGCGTACCGAAGATCCTGGTCGCGGGCCGCCGCTCCGCCGAGGGCGTCCTGGAGCTGAAGGACCGCAGGACCGGCGAGCGCGAGGAACTGACGGTCGACGAGGCGATCGCCCGCCTCACCGCACACTGAGTTATTGAAGCCTCAAGCAATTTAAGATTCCTCTCAGAGAGTTCTCGGGAGGCGTATGGGCGCCTCACAGACTTCTCTCAGGCTGGTCCCCGACCGTAGGACGTGACAGAGCGTCACTGCGGAGGGGAACGGTCATGACAGTCAAGGAGCGTGGGGCCGCTACGGCGGTCCGCAGAGGAAAGCGGCGCATCGCGGCCGCCACGGCAGCCATCACGCTGGCCGCGGCGGCCGGGGTGTTCGCCCTGGTCGGCACGATGCAGTCGGACGCGGAGGCGGACACGGCGGCGAGCAGCACCGGCACGACGAGTTCGTCGTCGCCCTCGCCGTCCACCTCCTCCAACACCTCGTCCACGTCGGACAGTTCGACCTCGTCGTCGTCCTCATCCTCCTCATCTTCGTCTTCGTCCTCGTCTTCGGACCTCCAGTCGTCCTCGTCCGGCGTGACGTCGTCCTCCGGCGGTTCCACCGACTCCACGTCGGGAGCGTCGTGATGAGTACGAGTACGGCGACCCCGCGTACGACGGCCGCCGCCGACTGGCGTGCCCTCGGGACCAGCGTCCGGCTGGTCGTCACCGACCCGGCCCTGCTGGACTCCTGCAACCTGCTCCTCGCCCGGCACCTCGCCGAGGTCGACGCGGCCTGCAGCAGGTTCCGTACCGACTCCGAACTGACCGCGCTGGACGCCGCGTCGGGCCGCCCGGTCACCGTCAGCCCGCTGCTCGCCGAGGCGTTGGCGGTCGCGCTGCGCGCCGCCGAGGCGACGGACGGCGCGGTCGACCCGACGGTCGGCTCGGCCATGAACGCCATCGGCTACGACCGCGACTTCACCCTCGTCCAGGAGGACGACCGCCCGATCCGGCTCACCGTGAAGCGCGCCCCGGGCTGGCGCACGATCGACCTGGACCGTACGACGGGCACGGTCACCGTCCCGGCCGGCGTCCGCCTGGACCTCGGCGCCACGGCGAAGGCCTGGGCCGCCGACAAGGCGGCGGCCATGCTCGCCCAAGTGGCGGGCTGCGGAGTCCTGGTGAGCCTCGGCGGCGACACGGCGGTCGCGGGGGAGCCCCCGGCCGGCGGCTGGAACATCCGCGTCCAGGACGTCACGGGTTCCGTCGACGAGACGCCCACGCACGGTACGTACGCCACGATCGGCCTGCGCTCCGGCGGCCTCGCCACCTCGGGCACGGCGGCCCGCCGCTGGCGCCGGGGCGGCTACGAGCTGCACCACATCGTCGACCCGCGCACCGGCCTCCCCGTCCGCAGCCCCTGGCGCACGGTCTCGGTCGCCGCCGCGACGAGCGCCGACGCCAACGCGGCGAGCACGGCGTGCCTGGTCAAGGGGGCAGGCGCGGAACGCTGGTTGACCCGCCTGGGCCTCCCCGCGCGCCTGGTCGCCCAGGACGGCACGGTCGTCACGACCCCGGGCTGGCCCACGCATCCGGTGGCCGCCGCATGAGCTCCGAGATCCTCTGGTACGCGAACCGCGCCACCGGAGCCGTCTGCCTCGTCCTGTTCACGGTCGTGGTCCTGCTCGGCATCGCGGTCCGCCTGCGCACGCGGCTCCCAGGCCTGCCCCGCTTCGGCACGGTGAACCTGCACCGCACCCTGTCCCTCTCCGCGACGGCCTTCCTGGCCCTGCACATCGCGATGGCGGTGATCGACGGATACGTCAACATCACCGTCGTCGACGCGGTCGTCCCCTTCGTCTCCGACTACGAGCCGTTCTGGCTCGGCCTCGGCACGGTCGCCTTCGACCTGATGCTCGCGGTCCTGGTCACCAGCCTCCTCAGGGAACGCATCGGTCACCGCACCTGGCGGGCCCTCCACTGGCTCGCGTACGCCTCCTGGCCGGTAGCCCTGATCCACGGCATCGGCATCGGCACGGACACCGGCACCGACTGGATGACCTGGCTGACGGTGTCCTGCGTGGCCGCCGTGCTGGCCGCCTTCGGCATCCGCCTGGCCCACTCCGCCCGCGAGTCCCGCCGCACCCCCGCAGCCCTGCTCCGCACAGCCGAAGGAGCCCGCTCATGACCACGACCACGACCTTCACCGACGTCTACATGTCCCCGCGCCTCCTCGCCCCCGGCGGCACCGCGGCCGACCTCTCCACCCACGAACTCCGCTACGGCACACTGCAGTACGGAGATCCCGACACGCTCCTGAGAACGGTCGCCGAGTCCGGCCTCACCGGACGCGGAGGCGCCGCGTTCCCGACGTACCGCAAACTCGTCGCGGTGGCCGACGCGAGCCGACGCACGGGCCGCGCCCCCGTGGTCGTGGCGAACGGAGCGGAGGGCGAACCGGCCAGCCGCAAGGACAAGACGCTGCTCCGTCTGTCGCCCCATCTGGTCCTGGACGGGCTGCAGTTGGCGGCGCGGGCGGTGGGCGCGGGGGAGGCCCACCTGGCGGTGGAGGACGGCGCGTCGTATCTGGAGTCGGCCCTCGCCCAGCGCAATGACCCGGTGAGCGTGCGGGTGGTCCGCCTGCCCAAACGCTTCCTGTCCGGGCAGGCATCGGCACTCGCGCAATACGTCTCCGGAAACACCCCGTTGCCCCGCCACCAGCACCCGCCGGTCCGCGAACACGGGGTGAACCGGGCCCCCACCCTCATCCAGAACGTGGAAACCCTGGCCCACCTGGCCCTGGTCGCCCGCTACGGCGCCGACTGGTTCCGCAGCGCCGGCACGCCCACCCAGCCGGGCAGCACCCTGTGCACCCTGCACGTCCCGGGCCGCGAAGTCCGGGTGGTGGAAGCCCCGTTCGGCCTCCCCCTGAACCGCCTCCTGCCCCTGGACGGCATGTCCGCGGTCCTCGTCGGCGGCTACCACGGCACCTGGATCCCGGCCGCGGAAGCATCCCAACGCACCCTGGACGCAACCGACTTGGGAGCGGGCGTCCTCGCCGCACTACCGACAGACCGCTGCGGTGTAACCGAAACCGCGCGCGTCCTCCGCTACTTGGCCCTGCAGTCAGCGGGCCAGTGCGGCCCCTGCCTCAACGGCCTCCCGCGCATAGCCGCCGCCTTCCAGACCCTGGCCACCCCCGGCCCCCAGTCCAACACCCGCCAGGACGTGGCCCGTTGGTCCGGCCTGGTAGAGGGCAGAGGAGCCTGCCACCACCCCGACGGCACGGTCCGCCTGGTCCGCAGCGCGCTCACTACTTTCGCGGCCGAACTGGACGCCCACGCAAGGGGTTTGTGCACAGCAACCGACCCCACCCCGTTGCTCCCGATCCCGAACGAGGCCCACTGACCATGGACCAGCAACAACTCGACATCGACTGGACGGCCTGCCAGGGACACGGCCTGTGCGCGGAGTTGCTTCCGGACCACATCACCCTGGACGAATGGGGCTACCCCCTGGTGGACGGCACCCCGATCCCGCCCCGCACGATAAAAAGGGCTCGCCGAGCGGCGTCCGACTGTCCCGTCCTGGCCCTAAAACTAACGCCCAGGGCAACTCCCTAAGGGGCGCGGGGAACCGCGCGACCAGCCCCAACGCACCCGCAGTCAAAAACGAGACCTAGAGCCACCCGGCAAATTCCAGCAACAACTCAGCATCCCGAGGCCGCCCAACCCGCAGTGCCCGTACCCCAGACTCCACAGCCCGGAACAACGTCCACCCCCGCAACCGCTCCTGATCAACATCCAAGGACTCAGCAAGTCGCTTGATCCGCCGCCGAGTTGTAGACGCCCCCGAGGGCGTAGCAATCAGATCCTCAACCCGATCCCGAACCAACCGAGCCAGATCAAACGCACATTCACCAACGACCGGATCCGGACCGACGGCCAGCCACGGCACCCGCTCAGCAGCCAACACCTTGCTCTGCCGAAATGTCCCATGCAGCAACCGAACCTCAGGCGGCGCAGCCAACAACGCCTCCCGAGCCTCCAACGCGGCCGAGACCAACGAGGCAACCTCGGCCCCGCCACCGCCGTCGCCCCGCATGACCCGAGCCTGCCGCCCCGTCCGCTCGGCCACGGTCTCAAACGCGTGATCACCGGGCGGCTCCACCCACAACCGCCGCAACGTCCCCGCCGCTTCGAGCAACGCCTTCGCCTCGGGCAACGACCGCACCGACACATCGGGATGCAACCGCTCCAGCACCAGCACACCCTCGGCGGCGAACGGCTCGACAAGCTGCACGGCACCCAGCCCACCCCACCGCGCAAGCGCGGCCCGCTCACTCTCCGGGCGGGCCCGACGCGGGGCCAGCTTCAACACGGCCGGAGTCCCATCAGCCCGCCGCACCAGCACGACCAGACTGCTGCGCCCGCCGGGAACCTGCACCCGCTCAACGGTCAACTCGCGTAGATCAACGGCCTGTTGAGCCACCTCGGGCAGCTTCTCCAACCAGTCGTCACCGCTCGGTGCCGTCTCCCCGAGCGCCCTCACCAGACGCTGCGGCGGTTCGAAAGCCATGCGCGAGTTGTTCCCTTCCTACGGTCCTGCGGTCTTGCGTCCCGGTGCGGATCACGCCGTGGGTGTCGCCGGGGCCGTGGGGGTCGCGGCCCGCTCGGCGAGACCAGGGAAGGCTACGCTCCCGCCGCGCCAGCGCACCGCGCGGACCGCCGCTTCCCGCAGCGCCTCCGTGGCCGTAGCACGCACACCGCCCGTCGACGCCCGCACGAGGTCGGAGTAGACCCCGGCCACCCGGTCCTCCAGCTCCGCGGCGAGGAGTACGGCCGCCGCCGAGTCCGGCACCGGGAACGGCAGCGCGTACCCGGCGGACGCGGCCACCGGTGTGCCGCCCAGGTCCCGCACCTCGCGGACCAGCGCGTCGCGCCGGGCGCGGTGGGCGTCGTAGGCCGCCTTGGCCTCGGTGCGCCGGCCCTCGCGGATGCGGCCGCCGACGACGCCGTAGCCGTACACCGCCGCGTGCTCGGCGGCCAACGCGGCCTGCAGCGCGGTCAGTTCCGCGGCCTTCTCCTCGCTGCTCACTTGGCATCCTCCGTGAGTAGATACGCGTGCGCGGCCCCCGCGGCGGCCACCGAGGCCAGCAGCCGGGCCAGCTCGCCGGGCAGATCGAGCAGCGCCCTGGCCCGCCGGTCGGCGAGGGCCCGCTCGGCGGCGGCCAGCCCGGCGAGGGCGTCGCTCGGGGCCGCGGGTACGGCCGTGGCCGAGGCCGACGGTGACGCAGTGGCCGTAGCGGAGGGTGTCGAGCTGCCGCCGCCGAAGGCCGTCGCGTGCCGTACGACCTCCGCCCGCAGCGGGTCCAGGCGCTCCGCCAGCGTCGGGTGCGCGGCGAGTACCGCGTCGTAGTGCTGGAGGAGGGTCTCGCTGTCGGTGGCCGCACGCGCGCGTGCGTGCTCGGCGGCGGACTCGCTGCCGCCCGTGGTCCCGGAGTCGTCCCCGTCGGTGGAACAGCCCACCAGGAGGGCGGCCCCGGCGGCCGATGCGAGCAGGCTCCTTCTGCGCGGCCCCAGAAGGGTGCGCGAGGGCGGGGGGAACGGCACGGCAGATCGTCCTCGGGGGCTCGTACGAACGAAAAGGCGAGAAGGGCGGCGCGGCCCGTGATCACGGTACCCGCGCATCCCCCCGACTCATGTCACCGGCTCGTAGACCTACCCAAGGGGCGCGGGGAACGACGCGATCAGCCCCCCCCACCGACGCACACCCGCCAGACCACCGCAACCACCCGAGCTCAAAGGCGCCCCGCTCCACCGCCGGAGGCAGAGGTGCACGTGGACGGCAACACACCCCGGGACCGGATACCCTTTGACCAGACACGCGCCCTACCCACAACAGCACACGCGGCCGAGGAGTCACCCGGATGAGCACGACCCAGAGCGAGAGGCTGCGAGAACTGCTGGAACCGCTCGTCGGCTCCCAGGGACTCGATCTCGAAGAGGTCGCGGTGGATTCCGTCGGACGCAAGCGGGTGCTGCGCGTGGTCGTCGATTCGGATACGGGTGCCGATCTGGACCAGATCGCCGATGTGAGCCGCGCGCTCTCGGCGAAGCTCGACGAGACCGACGCGATGGGTGCGGGCGAGTACACCCTGGAGGTCGGTACCCCCGGTGCCGAGCGCGAGCTCACCGAACACCGTCACTACGTACGTGCCACCGACCGGCTGGTGAAGTTCCAGCTGGCCGAGAGCGGTGAGCTGGTCGCCCGGATCATCACGGTGGACGACGACGGCATCGACGTCGAGGTGCCCGGCGTGAAGGGGCGCAAGCCCACCGCCAAGCGGCTCGCCTTCGCGGACGTCGTCAAGGCCCGCGTCCAGGTCGAGTTCAACCGCAAGAGCAAGAACGACGACGTCGAAGACGTCACGGACACCACAGACAACGAAGAGAACGCAGAGGAGGCGTAGCCGTGGACATCGACATGAGTGCCCTGCGGGGCTTGGTGCGGGAGAAGGAGATCTCCTTCGACCTGCTGGTCGAGGCGATCGAGTCGGCGCTCCTCATCGCCTACCACCGCACCGAGGGAAGCCGCCGCCACGCGCGCGTGAAGCTCGACCGGGAGACCGGTCATGTGACCGTGTGGGCGAAGGAGGACCCCGAGGACCTGGAGGAGGGGCAGGAGGCGCGCGAGTTCGACGACACCCCGTCCGACTTCGGCCGGATCGCCGCCACCACCGCCAAGCAGGTCATCCTGCAGCGCCTGCGGGACGCGCAGGACGACGCGACGCTCGGCGAGTACGCGGGCCGCGAGGGCGACATCGTCACAGGAGTCGTCCAGCAGGGCCGCGACCCGAAGAACGTGCTCGTCGACATCGGCAAGCTGGAGGCCATCCTGCCGGTGCAGGAGCAGGTCCCCGGCGAGACGTACCCGCACGGCATGCGCCTTCGGTCGTACGTCGTCCGGGTGGCGAAGGGTGTGCGCGGTCCGTCCGTGACGCTGTCCCGTACGCATCCCAATCTGGTGAAGAAACTGTTCGCCATGGAGGTGCCGGAGATCGCCGACGGGTCGGTGGAGATCGCCGCCATCGCGCGCGAGGCCGGCCACCGTACGAAGATCGCCGTCCGCTCCACCCGCAGCGGTCTGAACGCCAAGGGCGCCTGCATCGGCCCCATGGGCGGCCGGGTGCGCGCGGTGATGGGCGAGCTGAGCGGCGAGAAGATCGACATCGTCGACTGGTCGGACGACCCGGCCGAGATGGTCGCCAACGCGCTCTCCCCGGCGCGGGTCTCCAAGGTCGAGGTGGTGGACCTCGCGGCCCGCTCCGCGCGCGTGACGGTGCCGGACTACCAGCTGTCCCTGGCGATCGGCAAGGAAGGGCAGAATGCCCGGCTTGCGGCCCGGCTGACGGGGTGGCGCATCGACATCCGTCCGGACACCGAACAGCCGTCCGACCAGGCAGGGGAATAGATCTCGGCCGCGAGTGGCTTAGATCACGACAACAACCGTTCGATTCTTCCCCCGAAGGGGTGAGGTCGGTGCGGGGAGGTAGACTTAGCAGTGTCTGGCCGGACGCGAGCCCGCGCATGCCCTGAACGCACCTGTGTGGGGTGCCGGGAGCGAGCGGCCAAGAAGGAACTGCTGCGGATCGTGGCGGTCGAGGGCGAATGCGCTCCCGATCATCGCGGTACGCTGCCCGGCCGGGGTGCGTATCTGCACCCCGCCCTGGTCTGTCTCGACCTGGCGGTACGCCGCCGGGCGTTCCCACGGGCGCTGCGTGCCCAGGGAACGCTCGACACAAAGGCGTTGCGCCTCTACGTCGAGCAGGCGACACAGTAAGAGCGAGTCGTACGGAGCCTCCGTGCGGCCCGGTATTCCGCGAGTTGGAAGTAGGTCGAGATTGCGATGAGCACTCGATGAGCACGCGATGAGTACGCCCATGAAGTAGCGACGGTCCGGACGCACCCGGACCTAAAAGGAGCGAAGTGGCTAAGGTCCGGGTATACGAACTCGCCAAGGAGTTCGGGGTGGAGAGCAAGGTCGTCATGGCCAAGCTCCAAGAACTCGGTGAATTCGTCCGTTCGGCGTCCTCGACGATCGAGGCGCCCGTTGTACGCAAGCTGACAGACGCCCTCCAGCAGGGCAGCGGAGGCGGCAAGCCCGCCCCCGCACGTAAGGCTGCCCCGGCACGTCCGGGTGCCCCCTCTCCGGCGCAGGGTGCCCGTCCGGGTCCTGCCGCCCCGCGCCCGCCGGCCCCGAAGCCGGCCGTCGCCGAGAGCGCCCCCGCGGCTCCCGCAGCCCCGGCCGCGCCCGCCGCACCGGCCTCCGCCGGCGGTCCCCGTCCGGGCCCGCGGCCCGCGCCGCGTCCGGCTCCGGCCTCGCCGGCGCCGACCACGCCCGAGTTCACCGCCCCCCCGGCGGCTCCCGCGGCTCCGGCCGCGCCTGCCTCCAACGGCGGTTCCAGTTCTGCCCCGCGTCCGGGCGCCCCGCGTCCGGCCAGCCAGGCTCCCCGTCCGGGCGGTGCCCGTCCGGCCGGTCCCGGCCAGGGTGGTCAGGGTCGTGGCGACCGTCCCGAGCGCAGTGACCGCGGCGACCGTCCCGGCGCTCCGCGTCCGGGTGGCCAGGGCGCGCGTCCCGGTGCTCGTCCGGCCGGTCCCCGTCCGGGCAACAACCCGTTCACCTCCGGTGGTTCCACCGGCATGGCGCGTCCCGGGGCCCCCCGTCCCGGTGCTCCGCGTCCCGGCGGTCAGGACCGTCCGGGCGGTGCTCCCGGTGGCGCTCCGCGTCCCCAGGGTGCCGGTCAGGGCGGTCCCCGTCCCCAGGGCGCTTCGGGCGGTGCCCGTCCGGGTGCTCCCGGCGGCGCGCGTCCGAGCCCGGGCGGCATGCCCCGCCCGCAGGGCGGCGCTCCGCGTCCCGGCGGTGGCCCCGGTGGCAACCGTCCGAACCCCGGCATGATGCCGCAGCGTCCCGCTGCCGGTAGCCCCCGTCCCGGTGGTGGCCCCGGTGGCCGCGGTCCCGGTGGCGGCGGCGGTCGTCCCGGTGGTCCCGGTGGCGGTGGCGGCGGTCGTCCCGGTGGCGGCGGCGGCTTCGCCGGTCGTCCGGGTGGCGGCGGTGGCGGTTTCGCCGGTCGTCCCGCGGGTCCCGGTGGCGGTGGCGGCGGTTTCGCCGGCCGTCCGGGTGCTCCCGCCGGTGGCGGCGGTGGCCGTCCCGGCTTCGGTGGCCGTCCCGGTGGTCCGGGTGGCCGCGGTGGCACACAGGGCGCCTTCGGTCGTCCGGGTGGTCCCGCGCGTCGTGGCCGCAAGTCGAAGCGGCAGAGGCGCCAGGAGTACGAGGCCATGCAGGCCCCGTCGGTCGGCGGTGTGATGCTGCCTCGTGGCAACGGACAGTCCGTCCGTCTGTCGCGCGGTGCGTCCCTCACCGACTTCGCCGAGAAGATCAACGCCAACCCGGCGTCGCTCGTCGGCGTGATGATGAACCTCGGCGAGATGGTCACTGCCACGCAGTCCGTCTCCGACGAGACGCTGAAGCTCCTCGCGGACGAGATGAACTTCGTCCTCGAGATCGTCAGCCCCGAGGAGGAGGACCGCGAGCTGCTCGAGTCCTTCGACATCGAGTTCGGCGAGGACGAGGGTGGCGAGGAGTTCCTCGTCGCGCGTCCGCCGGTCGTGACCGTCATGGGTCACGTCGACCACGGTAAGACCCGACTGCTGGACACCATCCGCAAGACGAACGTCATCGCGGGCGAGGCCGGCGGTATCACGCAGCACATCGGTGCGTACCAGGTCGCGACCGAGGTCAACGGCGAAGAGCGTCGCATCACCTTCATCGACACCCCGGGCCACGAGGCGTTCACCGCCATGCGTGCCCGTGGTGCCAAGTCGACCGACATCGCGATCCTCGTGGTGGCGGCCAACGACGGTGTGATGCCCCAGACGATCGAGGCGTTGAACCACGCCAAGGCGGCCGACGTGCCGATCGTGGTCGCGGTCAACAAGATCGACGTCGAGGGCGCCGACCCGACCAAGGTGCGCGGTCAGCTCACCGAGTTCGGTCTGGTGGCCGAGGAGTACGGCGGCGACACGATGTTCGTCGACATCTCCGCCAAGCAGGGCCTCAACATCGAGAGCCTGCTGGAGGCCGTGGTCCTCACCGCGGACGCCTCGCTCGACCTGCGGGCCAACCCGGAGCAGGACGCGCAGGGCATCGCGATCGAGTCCCACCTGGACAAGGGCCGCGGCGCCGTCGCGACCGTCCTGGTCCAGCGCGGCACCCTGCGGGTCGGCGACACCATGGTGGTCGGCGACGCGTACGGCCGTGTCCGCGCGATGCTCGACGACAAGGGCGACAACGTGGAAGAGGCGGGTCCCTCGACCCCGGTCCTCGTCCTCGGACTCACCAACGTCCCGGGCGCCGGCGACAACTTCCTCGTCGTCGACGAGGACCGCACGGCACGTCAGATCGCCGAGAAGCGCGCGGCGCGCGAGCGCAACGCCAACTTCGCCCGGCGCGGAGTCCGGTTCTCCCTGGAGAACCTGGACGAGGCCCTCAAGGCCGGTCTGGTGCAGGAACTCAACCTCATCATCAAGGGCGACGCGTCCGGTTCGGTGGAGGCTCTCGAGTCCTCGCTGCTCCAGCTCGACGTCGGCGAAGAGGTCGACATCCGCGTCCTGCACCGCGGCGTGGGTGCGGTCACCGAGTCGGACATCGACCTGGCGACCGGCTCCGACGCGATCGTCATCGGCTTCAACGTCCGCGCTGCGGGCCGCGCGGCGCAGATGGCGGAGCGCGAGGGCGTCGACGTCCGGTACTACTCGGTGATCTACCAGGCCATCGAGGAGATCGAAGCAGCGCTCAAGGGCATGCTCAAGCCGGAGTACGAGGAGGTCGAGCTCGGCACGGCGGAGATCCGCGAGGTCTTCAAGTCGTCCAAACTGGGCAACATCGCCGGTGTCCTGGTCCGCTCCGGAGAGGTCAAGCGCAACACCAAGGCGCGCCTCGTCCGCGACGGCAAGGTCATCGCGGAGAGCCTCAACATCTCCGGTCTGCGTCGCTTCAAGGACGACGTCACCGAGATCCGCGAAGGGTTCGAGGGCGGTATCAACCTCGGCAACTTCAACGACATCAAGGTCGACGACGTCATCGCGACGTACGAGATGCGCGAGAAGCCTCGCGGCTGATCGACACAGCACGCGATCGGGGCCGGTCGGCGGAGAGAATTTCCGTCGATCGGCCCCGGCCGTTGCGTGTACGGTTCCTGTATCGGCGTCCGAGCGCGGCGCCCGTACCCCGAACCGGCGGGACATCCGGACACACATGTATGTGGGGACTCTGTCCTTCGACCTGCTCCTCGGCGACGTCCACTCGCTGAAGGAGAAACGCTCTCTCGTCCGTCCGATCGTGGCCGAACTCCAGCGCAAGTACGCGGTGAGCGCGGCCGAGACGGGCAGTCAGGACCTCCATCGCAGGGCCGAGATCGGGCTCGCGGTGGTCTCCGGGGACACGGCACACCTCACGGACGTACTGGACCGCTGCGAGCGACTCGTCGCCGCGCGGCCCGAGGTGGAACTGCTCTCCGTTCGACGCAGACTCCACAGCGACGAAGACTGAAGCCGGACGAAGACCGAAGCCGGACGAAGACCGAAGCAAGCGGCAAGACGTAGTTGCAGCACGACGTAGTTACTAAGGAGACGGACCAGTGGCCGACAACGCGCGTGCCAAGAGGCTGGCGGACCTCATCCGAGAGGTGGTGGCCAAGAAGCTGCAGCGCGGGATCAAGGATCCGCGGCTCGGCACGCACGTCACCATCACGGACACCCGCGTGACGGGTGACCTGCGGGAGGCGACCGTCTTCTACACGGTGTACGGGGACGACGAGGCGCGGGCCGAGGCGGCTGCCGGACTGGAGAGCGCCAAGGGCGTGCTCCGTTCCGCGGTGGGCGCCGCGGCGGGCGTGAAGTTCACGCCGACCCTCACCTTCGTCGCGGACGCCCTCCCGGACACCGCCAAGACCATCGAGGACCTCCTCGACAAGGCACGGCAGTCCGACGAGAAGGTACGCGAGGTCTCGGCGGGCGCCGCGTACGCGGGTGACGCGGACCCGTACAAGAAGCCGGACGACGAGGACGACGACGAGGACGACACCGCCGAATGACCGAGAAAACCCCGACGCCCGACGGCCTTGTCATCGTGGACAAGCCGTCGGGCTTCACCTCGCACGACGTGGTCGCCAAGATGCGCGGCATCGCCCGCACCCGCCGCGTCGGGCACGCGGGCACCCTCGACCCGATGGCGACGGGCGTACTCGTCCTCGGTGTCGAGAAGGCGACAAAGCTCCTGGGGCATCTCGCCCTCACGGAGAAGGAGTACCTGGGCACGATCCGCCTCGGCCAGAGCACCCTGACCGATGACGCCGAGGGCGAGATCACGGGGTCGACAGACGCCTCGAAGGTCACCCGGGACGCCGTCGACGCCGGGATCGCCAAGCTCAGCGGCCAGATCATGCAGGTCCCGTCCAAGGTCAGCGCCATCAAGATCAACGGCGTCCGCTCGTACAAACGGGCCCGCGACGGCGAGGACTTCGAGATCCCCGCCCGCCCCGTCACCATCTCCTCCTTCGCGGTCCACGACGTCCGGGACGCCGTCGCCGAGGACGGCACCCCCGTCCTGGACCTGGTGGTCTCGGTGGTCTGCTCGTCCGGCACCTACATCCGGGCCCTGGCCCGCGACCTGGGCGAGGACCTCGGCGTGGGCGGCCACCTGACCGCTCTCCGCCGCACCCGCGTCGGCCCGTACAAGCTGGACACGGCGAAGACCCTGGACCAGCTCCAGGAGGAGCTGACGGTGATGCCGATCGCCGAGGCGGCCGAGGCCGCGTTCCCGCGCTGGTCCGTGGACAGCAGGCGGGCCAAGCTGCT
The DNA here is from genome assembly GCF_045162565.1 of Streptomyces sp. NBC_00986. Lineage (NCBI taxonomy): Bacteria > Bacillati > Actinomycetota > Actinomycetes > Kitasatosporales > Streptomycetaceae > Streptomyces > Streptomyces sp. NBC_00986. The sequence continues at coordinate 3,755,345 of NZ_CP108733.1, read as the reverse complement.
GCTCAACGGCGTCCGCCTGGACATCCCCGAGGAGTACATGGGCGTCGGCGCGGTCGGTGTCTTCGACCCCGAGGGCCGCTTCCTGGCGCTCGTGGAGGAACAGAAGGGCAAGGCGAAGAGCCTCGCGGTCTTCGCCTGAGAGACGCTCCCCGGGCGGGGCGGGATCTCAAGTCCCGCCCGTGGAGCGGCGGTCACGGGGTCTACGTTCCCGCCGCTCCACGGTCCCCCCTCGGTTCCCCCACCCCTAGGGTGTATCCAACCCTCCGCTTCTATTCACCCGTCCGGGCAGGCGCTCGGAGTGAACCGAGGGAGCGGAAGGGGGCGCGTTCACCACGCGATCTGTCCCGCTGATCACGCCACGCCTACCGTCGAACACAGGGCATGGGTACGGCGGGGAGGTTCGACCATGGCGGGACGTGGCCCGCGGACGGGCGGCGGCCGTCGGACGCGGGAAGACGTACGGGCAGAGCGATCGACGCGGGGCGCCGTGTCGGCTGTTGGTGACGCGCCAGGTACCGCGCCCGCTGCCGGTGACGAGTCCCTGGTACGCATCCGCGACCTCGCCGGGCGCCCACGCGGCACCGGCTTCGTCGCCGACCACCACGGCACGGTCATCACCAGCCACGAGGCGGTCGACGGCCTGCCCCGCCTCGTCCTGCACGCCGCCGGCGACCGTACCTGCCTGGTGACGGCCGACGCGGTGACCCCGCTACCTGCCCTCGACCTGGCGCTGGTCCGCACCGAGGGCCTCGGCGTGGACCCGCTCCCCGTCACGGTCCGGGACCGCGTCGAGACCGGCACGTACGTCCGCGTCGCCGCGGACCGCTGGCGCGAGGCCCGCCTCCTGGGCGCGACCTCCGTGACCTACACGGCCACCGACCGCTTCCATCTCCTCGACGACGCCCTGGAGTTGGCGATCGGCACGGCGGGCCGGGACGCGCTGCGGCTGGGCGGGGGAGCGGCCGGGGGGCCGGTCCTCGACGCGGTGACCGGAGCGGTCATCGGTGTCCTCGGCACGGCGCTGCAATCCGGGCAACGGGACACGGGGTTCGCGGTACCGCTGCGCCAAGTACCGGATGAGGAGCGCCGGTTGGAGGACATGCGCGGCCCACTGGGTGACCTCCTCGCACGGAACTCGGCGACCGTGCCCGCGTACGGCGCCGACCTCAACCTGGCGGGAGTCCTGGAACTGACGGCCACCTCGGTGGGCTCGGACGGCCCGCCGGGGGCACTCGCCGGCTTCGTCGGCCCCGGGCGTGACGGCGACGGTGCGTGTCTGGTGGAGCCGGTCGAACGTCCCTCGCTGGTACGGGAGTTCGCCGCCTTCGCGGGGAGCCCGGCCGCTGTGCTCGGGCTCGTCGGGGCACCGGGCAGCGGCCGTACGACGGAACTCGCGGCGCTCGCCGCACGGCGCAACGGGGGTGCGGAACCGGCTCCCACGCTGTGGTTGCGCGGCGCCGATCTGCGCGACGGGGACGCGTCGGTGGCGGACGCGGCGCGCAGGACGGTGGAGCGCGCGGCACGGATCGTCGCCGCGTCGGTCTTGCCGCCGGGGGACCCCGGTGACGTCGACGACCTCGGTGATGTCGGCCCCGAGCGGCTGGCGCGGGTCGCCCGTGACGCCGGGCGGCCCTTGCTGTTGCTGCTCGACGGGCCCGAGGAGATGCCCCCTGTGCTGGCCCATCGGCTGGCCGAGTGGACCCGGGGGACGGGGGAGTGGTTGCGGGAGACGGGGGCCCGGTTGGTGGTGGGGTGCCGGGCGGAGTACTGGGAAGGGGCGGGGTTTTCAAGGGAGTTGCTGTACGGCGGGGGTGTTGCTGGGGCGGTTCCGCCGACATGTGTTCACCTTGGTGACCTCGGCCCGCACGAAGCCCGCCGAGCCCGCGCGGCTTACGGCGTTCCGGAGGGTGTCCTCACCGGATCCGACGCCCGTCACCCCCTCACCCTGCGACTCCTCTCCGAGGTACTCGCCGCGCTGCCAGCCGCCCCCGACACCCAGCTCGACCGGGACGACGTGTTCTCCGCCTACCTGGACCTCATGTGCCTGCGGATCGCGGTCCGGCTCGCCGCCGAGAACGGCCTGCGCGGCACCCCCGTACGGCGCCTCGCGGCGAAGGTGTCCGGGCAGGTGCACGAGGCGGCGCGGCGCAGTCTCGGGCCGGGGCAGGGGGAGTTGGACCGGGAGTCGTTCGAGGCGGTGTTCCCGTGGGGACCCGCACCGGCCCGGCTCGGCGGCGGAACCGGGTGGGCGTCCGCCGTCCTCACCGAGGGTCTGCTCGTGCCGGCCGGGACCGGATACCGGTTCGCCCACGAGGAGTTGGCCGACTGGATCCAGGGCACCCACCTCGACCTCGACGAGGCCCTGCGCGCCCTGGTCCACCGGTCCAGGACTCCGCGGGCCGGGCATCCGCTCCCTGTGCCACATCACCGCATCGGCCCCGTCGTACAGGCCCTGCTGCTCCTCGTCAGGCAACACGGCTCGCACCAACTGGCCGTACGCCTGGAGGAGTTGGTGGACGCTCTGGACACCGACCCGGACTCCTGGTGGGCCGCACGCCTGCTCGCCGAGGTGTTGCTCCGGGTCCCGGACGCGACGCCGTACGGCAACGTGTTGCGCCTGCTGTCCGACCAGTTGGTGACCCGGAGGCAGCAACGGGCAGCCGTACCAGAGGAGTTCGCACCGGAGTTCTGGACCGCGCTGCACCTCCCACAGGCCGACCGATTCGAGCTGCTACGGCGTCTCGTGCTCGCCGACGACGCCCCGCAGGACGCCACCGCCCCGCCCCGATTCCTCGACGCCGCCGCCGAGTTGCTGGCCGCGGACCCCACCGCCGTACAGCCGCTGCTGACCCGTTGGTTCGACGACGAACGGGCGTTGCCCGCGACGCCGGAGGCGACCGTGGCGACGGCCGCGCAGGCCTTGCTGCACACACATCGGCGGCGGGCGCTGGACGATCTGACGGAGGTGCTCGTCGGGTGTGCGCACGGGCGGGCCGACGAACTCCTCGCCGTGCTCGCCGAGGAGGAGCCGTCTGCGGTGTGCCGAGCCGTGGACCGGTGGGCGCACGACGAGCGGCCGGCGCGCAGGGTGGCGGCGGTGGCGTACGGACTGCGGGCCGCGCCGCACGTACGGACCGAGGCCGATCGTGAACTCCTGCGCTACGCGGCCCAGTTCCTGCTCGCCCGCCCCGCCGACTCCACCCTGCACGGCGGCGCGCTCGCCCTCCTCGTCCGCGATCCGCACACCCGCACCCGCCATCTCCCGCAGGCGCTACGGCACTTCGCGTCCGGCGACCCGCAGTTCCCGCCGAGCGCGCTGGCCGCCGCGCTGACCACGCACCCCGAACCGGTCCTGGAGGCTTTCCGCGCCCGGCTGCACGGACCGCACGCGAGCGAGGCGGTCCGCACGCTCGCCGACGTGGCGACCCCGTCCCTCGTGAGCCGGGCCGCCGCCCTGGTCCGCGAGACCGCCGTACGGTGGCCGGAGACGGCCGCGTACCTCGGCGTGTACGTCGACCGGTGCCTCGACCACGGCCCCGCGGCCCGCGCGATCCTGTTCCCCCTGGTCACCGGCCTGCTGGACGGCGGCCCCGCGTCGGTGCGGACCGTCCTCGCGGCCGTGCTCGCCGCCCCCGGCACCCCCGCCTCGCGCCCCCTGCGCCGCGAACTCCTGGAGTTCCTGCTCGCGCACGAGCACGACCCCGCCGTACTGGACGCGCTCCTGCACACGGCAGGGCGGCGCGACGACGACGAGATCCGCGACCTCGTCCACCGCACCGGCCGGCTGCTGGTCCGTACCCCCGCGGGCGCGACCCGTTTCGACCGCGGGCTCGTCGACCTGGGCCGCCACGTGCCCGGCTTCGCCGCGCTGATGGCCCGCTGGCTGGCCGACACCCCGGAGGACTGGGCCGCGGTGGTCGGACCCGGCACCCGCCGCATGATCGAGAACCTGGCCGGGGTGGGGGTTCCCGCATAGCGGCTCTGGTACGTGCGCCCGGTCACAGCCTCCAGGCCGATGCGGGTCGGAGGCCCCCGGCATGGCACCCTTAGACCTGCGTAAGAGGTCAATGACACAGGTCTACATACGGACACGGGTTCGATGAGGAGCGGTCACAGTGCAGCGCTGGCGTGGCTTGGAGGACATCCCTGAGGACTGGGGGCGCAGTGTCGTCACCATCGGTTCTTATGACGGGGTCCACCGCGGGCACCAGCTGATCATCCGGCATGCCGTGGAGCGCGCCCGTGAGCTGGGCGTTCCCTCGGTCGTCGTCACCTTCGACCCGCACCCCAGCGAGGTCGTGCGCCCCGGCAGCCACCCGCCGCTGCTCGCCCCGCACCACCGCCGAGCCGAACTGATGGCCGAGCTGGGGGTCGACGCGGCGCTGATCCTGCCGTTCACCAAAGAGTTCTCGAAACTGTCCCCGGCCGACTTCGTGGTCAAGGTCCTGGTGGACAAGCTGCACGCGAAGGCGGTCGTCGAGGGCCCCAACTTCCGCTTCGGCCACAAGGCCGCGGGCAATGTGGCCTTCCTGATCGAGCAGGGCAAGACATACGACTTCGAGGTAGAGGTGGTGGATCTTTACGTGAGCGGTGCGGCGGGCGGTGGCGAGCCCTTCTCCTCCACACTGACCAGGCGCCTGGTCGCCGAGGGCGACGTCGAGGGCGCCCGCGAGATTCTCGGCCGCCCGCACCGGGTGGAGGGTGTCGTCGTGCGCGGCGCCCAGCGCGGTCGCGAAATGGGCTTCCCGACGGCCAACGTCGAGACCCTGCCCCACACGGCGATCCCGGCGGACGGCGTCTACGCCGGTTACCTCCACGTCGAGGGAGAGGCCATGCCGGCCGCGATCTCCGTCGGCACCAACCCGCAGTTCGACGGCACCGAGCGCACGGTCGAGGCGTACGCGATCGACCGCGTCGGCCTCGACCTGTACGGCCTGCATGTCGCCGTCGACTTCCTCGCCTTCGTGCGCGGCCAGGCGAAGTTCGACTCGCTTGAGGGCCTGCTGGAGCAGATCGCGCAGGACGTGAAGCGCTGCCGAGAGCTGATCTCGGCGGACACGGGCGACGCGGACAGCGCCGGGGACGCCGGGTAACCGGTCGCGTTCCTGTCTCTGTTTCTACGACGACGAAGGGCGGCCGGTGCCTGTTGGCACCGGCCGCCCTTCGCGTTACTGCTGCGGGGGTGCGGGCGGCGGAGGCGGAGTCTGGTCACCGTCCGGCTGCGCGTAGCCCGGGTGCTGCGGGTACGGCGGCGGGGGCTGCTGACCCGGGTGCTGCGGGTACGGCGGGGCCGGTTGCTGCGCCGGGGGCTGACCCTGCTGGGGGTAGGGCTGCTGGCCGTACAACTCCTGGCCGGGGTGCGGCGGTTGTGGTTGTTGCTGTTGCTGCTGGGGGTAGGGACCCGGCTGGCCGGGAGCCTGCTGGCCCGGGTACTGCTGCTGGCCCGGATAGCCCTGCTGCGCGGGCTGGCCCGGGTACCCCGGGTATCCCTGCTGGCCCGGCATCGGCGGGGCCAGTACCGGCGGGGGGTTGCCGTCGCTCGTCCACAGGCCGTGCATCTGCTGGTGGCGGACGAAGTCCTCGGCGACCAGGGCCGCGAGGTTGAAGTACGACTCCCTGACCTTCGGCCGCATCATGTCGAGGTCGACCTCCGCACCGGCGGCGAGATGCTCGTCGAACGGCACGACCACGACACCACGGCAGCGCGTCTCGAAGTGGCTGACGATGTCCTCCACCTTGATCGTCTTGCCGGTCTCGCGGACACCGGAGATGACCGTGAGCGAACGTGAGACCAGGTCGGCGTACCCGTGCGCCGACAGCCAGTCCAACGTCGTACTGGCACTGCTCGCACCGTCCACGGACGGCGTCGAGATGATGATGAGCTGGTCGGCGAGGTCGAGCACACCGCGCATCGCGCTGTAGAGCAGACCGGTACCGGAGTCGGTGAGGATGATCGGGTACTGGTTGCCCAGGACGTCGATCGCGCGGCGGTAGTCCTCGTCGTTGAACGTGGTCGAGACGGCCGGGTCGACGTCGTTGGCGATGATCTCCAGACCGGAGGGCGCCTGGGACGTGAACCGGCGGATGTCCATGTACGAGTTGAGGTACGGGATCGCCTGGACCAGGTCGCGGATGGTCGCGCCGGTCTCGCGGCGCACGCGGCGGCCGAGGGTGCCCGCGTCCGGGTTGGCGTCGATCGCGAGGATCTTGTCCTGGCGCTCGGTGGCGAGGGTGGAGCCGAGCGCGGTGGTGGTCGTGGTCTTGCCGACACCGCCCTTGAGGCTGATCACCGCGATCCGGTAGCACGACAGCACCGGCGTACGGATCAGCTCCAACTTCCGCTGCCGCTCGGCCTCTTCCTTCTTGCCGCCGAGCTTGAACCGCGAGGGCGCGGCACCCGGCCGACCGCTCTTCGCCTTCTGCTTCTTGTTGCTGAGCAGCCGGTCCGACGACAGCTCCACAGCAGCGGTGTAACCGAGCGGTGCGGCACCGGGGTTGGTCGGCTGCCGCTGGTCGTGCTGGATGGGCTGCGGCCAGGCGGCACCGGTGCGGGGGTCCACCGGGGGTTGGGCGGGGGGCTGGGACTGGGGGTGCGGCTGCGCCTGCGGCTGGGGTGCGTGCGGGGGCTGCGGTCCCTCGGGGTGAGCCCGCTGCGCGGGAGCGGGGGGCGCCGGGGGGAAGCCGTAGCCGCTCTGGGGGTTGGGCGGGCCTGGCTGTGCGGGTGCCGGGGGGAAGCCGTAACTGCCCTGCTGGTCCGGCGCGTTGGGGGCGGGCTGGGCCTGCTGGGCCGGTCCCTGGGGGAAGCCGTAGCCGCCCTGTTGGTTCGGGGGGGCCGGGGTGGGCTGGGCCTGCTGCGCGGGCGGGAGCGGGAAGCCGTAGCCGCCGCCTTGCTGGTTCGGTGCGGCGGGGTTGGGCGGGCCCGGCTGTGCGGGTGCCGGGGGGAAGCCGTAACTGCCCTGCTGGTTCGGTGCGTTGGGGGCGGGCGGAGTCTGCTGTGCCGGTGCCGGTGCCGGTGCCGGTGCCGGTGCCGGTGCCGGTGGGGGCGGGAAGCCGTAGCCGCTCTGCTGGTTCGGCGCGGGGGCCGGGGGCGTGGTGGGCGGAAAGCCGTAGCCGGTGGGGCCCGCCATGGGTGTGGGCGCCGGGCCCTGCGGGGTCGGCGTCGGTGGTGCGTCCCAGGCTGCCGGGGCCGGCTGCGGTGGGTGCGGCTGGAACGGGGCCTGCTGCTGGGGCGGCAACGGCGGCTGAGCCGGGGCCGCGGCCGGCTGCTGCGGTACGGGCGGTTGGGGCGCGGCGGGGTCCACCGACGGGGCCTGAGCCTGGGGGTGGGGCTGCGCGGGCCACTGGTCGGCCGGGGCCGGGGCGGCAGGCTGGTAGGAGGGCGGCAGCGGCGGGACACCGCTCTGCGGGGCCGGCGGGGGAGCCCAGGCGGGCGGGGCTTCCTGTACGTCAGCCTGTACGTCCCCGGTGGCACCCGTGGCCGGGTCGGCGGCCTGGGGGGAGTCGGCCTCGGGTGTGGATGGCGTCGCCGGTGTGGACGGTGGGGCGTCGGCGTTGGTCGACTCGTGCTCCGGGGGGCCGGCCTCGTCACCGGACGCGTCGTCCGCCGGGGCGTCGGCCGGGTCGGTGGCGGGGTCCGTGTCGGGGGCTGCCGTAGGGGCGGAAGCGTCGTCGGTGCTCTCGCCGTCGGCGGGGTTCGCGGGGTTCGCGGGGTTCGCGGGGTTCGCGGATTCCGTGGAGTTTCCGGTGTCCGTGTCGGCGACCGGGCTGTCCTCGTCCTGCGTGCTCACCTCGGCGTCGGTGCCCTGGGTGTCACCGTTCTCCGGCACTCCGCCCTCGAACTCCGGCTCCCCGGAACCCGGGTCCGCGTCGCCGGCACCTTCGACGGAACCCTCGGCCGCGGCCGCCGGGGTCTCCGCATCGGTCTGCTCAGGGTCGGCCGGCGCCTCCGCGCCCCGCTCCGTGATCTCCCGCTTCAGCGCTGCGGAAGAGATCCGCATCGTCGCCCCGCTCACGAGGTCGCCGTTCTCAGGCTCCTCCTCGGGGACCGCGGGCGGCGGAACCGCGGCCGCGGGCGCCCAGCCGGCCTGGAAGCCGGAGCTGTCCGGCGGTGCGGGCACCGGGAACGCGGGGCCGACCGGGGGTGCCGGAGGCGGGGGCGGCATCGCCGTACCGCTCGCCGGGGTCGGCTGCGGCGAGGCCTGAGCGGACGCGCCCGACGCGCCGGACGAGTTCTGCGTGTACCAGGCCGGCGGCGCGTAGTCGATCGTGAACTCGCCCGTCATCTCGATGGCGGACTCGTCGTCGGGCTGGTCATCGCCGGGCGTGGCCCAGCCCCCGCGGATCCCGTCCCGATCGCTGCTCACAATTCCTCCTGGTGTGGTCGAGCACCCTCATGTCGTGCCGGGGCGACCGCTCGTGTCGTACAGGGCCCGGTCCGTCGAAAGCGTCGGGAACGGTCGGTCGGCGGCCCGAATCGATCGGATCCGCCCGGCCCGTCCCCCGAAGCGCTGTCGGCCCGGCCGCGGGCCCTGACGCGGCGCCCGGTCCCAGCCTAATCACCACAAGCAACCTCACGGCAGGCCCGTCCACCTCTCCGCGTCCGTCCAACGCGCCACACGACGCCCGGAACCGGCACACCTGCCCACCAACTCGCCGAACAAAACGGGTGTTAGTGGCGCGGATCCTCGACAGGAGAGGGGGCGAAAGGGGCCCAATCGTTCAATGTCGGTCAGTGGTCCGCCGGTTCAGTCCATTCGACGTGGTGTACCCAACAATCCGATCTCGGCGTCCGTGGGCTGTGTCATCACATACTGCCGGTCTCGGTCGCCGCACCAGAGTGTGACGCCGTCCGGAAGCGTGGGCAGGGAGTCGACGTCGGCCCGGGGGAGCGCCATGGCGCGGCCCAGCTCCGCCGCCTCGTCCGGCGAGATCCGCTGCACCCCGACGAGCCGGGCCTGCCGTATGAGCCGGGGTGCTACGGGACTGAGATACGGCAGGAGGGTCAGCACCGACTGCCAGGGCCCGGACACGACCCGCCCCCGCGGTGGACGCATGCCGCAGTCGCGCACCACGAGCACGGGTGTGCCCGCCGAGGCGCCCTGGGGTTGGACGCGGCCCACGTCGTACACCGCCAGGCCGTTCTGTCCGCCGCCCATGGCGTGGACCATCTGCATCCAGGCCTGCGGCCGGCCGGTCTCCACGGCGACGCGCGCTCCGGTCGCCGCCGCTCTGAGGGCGATGACCTGTGCGGTCCACAGACCGCCGATGAGGACGACGTCGTACGGAGTGGGCCGGTTGAGGCCCAGCACCGCGGGCTGTCCCTCGGTGTCGACGCCGATCACGACGCCGTCGTCCCCGATGGGCAGAGCGAGCGCGTCCACCTGCTCGGGGGAGAGGACATGCCGTCCGTGCCGCGGGCCGATCAGGCCGAGGCCGCTGCGCAGCATCGTCAGTGCGGTCATCGGGCACCTCCGAGGGGCAGCGTGGCGAGCACACCGGGGAGCTGTTCGCGGTCGAGGCGGGCGAGAGCGAGGCCCGTGTGCCGGGCCGCGCCCTCCAACGCGCGCCGCGCCGCGACCAGTTCGTCGTCGCTGCGGCCCGTCACCCGCAGGTGCCCGCACATCGACACCTCCTGGCGCTCCCCGCGCGCGAGCGTGAGGCTGAACGTCGTGGCGAGCGCAGGTGTGGCCGTGAGCAGGGCGATCAGCTGCGGCAACGACGGGCCGCGGCCGCCCAGTTGGGGCCAGCGGCGGATCCAGTACGTGGTGTGTCTGCGGTTGTCGCAGCGCCAGCTCCGGCTGGACTCCTCGGTGCGGCGCTCCCGCGTCTCGGTCCGTCCGGCCTCCGCCGTCACCAGGGGGTTCGCGCAGGCGGAGGTGGCGAGGGCCGCGGTCAGCTCCTCCTCGCTGAGGATCGTCGTGCGGAAACCGGCACCGGTGAGGCGGCTCGCGAGATGGTCGGCGACGCGCACGACGCACTTCTGCGCTCCGGTGAGCCCGCCACCCCGGGCGGCCACGGCCTCCAGGCACTGCTCGGGGTCGAGCTTCAACGCGATCCAGGTGATGCGCACCGCCGGGGCGCCGGTCTGCTCCTGCAGTGGCGCGTAGTTGGTGACGGCCACCGAGTGCTGGGGCAGGTGGAGCGCGGGCGCGGGCTGGGTGTGCAGCACGAGCTGCGCCGACTCCAGCCGGATACCGTCCACTTCGAGCGCGTCCCGCACCAGCGCGAGCGGCAGCGGATGCCGGCTGCGGTCGGCCCGCAGCGCGGTGACGTCGGCCTCGACCTGCACGACGGCGGTCACGAAGGTGCCGTCCCCGACCAGCCCGATCGGGCGCCGGTCCCGGCCGCCGTAGGAATACGTCCTCAGGGTGGGGTCGCACTCCAGGGCCGGTGCGAGACCGGGCTCGGTGCCCGGCGGTGTCTCCGCGGTGGCGGCGCTCTTCCGGCGTGCCTTCAACGCCCGCGCGGTGCCCAGCCATTCGGGCAGGGAGCGGCCGCGCCGGCGGACGAAGGCGAGCAGCACGAGCGCCACGGCGACGACGCCCGCGGGCACCAGCGCCATGGGGTCGATCGCCCAGCCGACGAGGAGGACGGCCGCCGCGATCTCCAGCAGGACGAGCCGTTGCAACCGGAATGCCCCGCCCTGTCCGCGGCGCGTCCTGAGATGAAGTCCGCCCGGCGCCTGGGGAGGTGTGCCCGCCGCGGACCGCGGCTGCGCGGACCCCGGCCCTGGCGTCCCGAAGCCCCTCGTGCGCGACCGGTCACGAGACCGCGTCCGCGTTCCGGAAGCCATCACTCCATCCCCCCGTATTACTCACAACTCACCGCTGTTCCAGCACCACATAGGGCCCCTGAAGGTCCAGGTACCCTACCCGCTCCCCACGTCATCACGGATACCAGGCATAGTAGGTGCCCGGTCTGACATCGATGGGCGGGGGACGGCGAACCCCCGAGCGCTGCCCAGGCGGAACACGGGGAGAGACAGACACAGATGGCATCTCGGCGGGACCAGCTCAACGCCTACACCTTCGCGAAGCGGCGCATGCTGGCGTCCTTCGTGCAGTCGTCCCCGGACGGTTCGGAGGAGGGGGCACCGCGACCGCTGCGCGGAGTGGTGCCCGGCGTCATCGTGGGCGTGGTCGTCATGGCGGTCTTCGGCGCCTGGGGCATGTTCAAACCGACCGCGCCCGAGGGCTGGGCCACCCCCAAGTCGAAGGTGATCATCGCCAGCAAGTCGACCACCCGCTACGTCGTCCTGACGACCGACGGCAAGGCCCAGCTGCACCCCGTCCTCAACATGGCGTCCGCGAAGCTGCTGCTCAACGCCGGCCAGGGCGAGGTCGTCACCGTCGACGAGTCGGTCCTCGACGGCGGCAAGATCCCGCACGGCGTCACCGTCGGCATCCCGTACGCCCCCGACCGTCTCCCCTCGGCGAGCGAGGCGGGCGCCGGCAAGCGCTGGGCCGTCTGCGAGCGCCCGAGCGCGGGCGGTGGTTCCATCCAGAAGGCGGCGCTGGTCCTCGCCAAGCGCGACATGAAGAAGACCGAGGGCAAGCAGCGGCTGCGCGGCGGGGAACTGCTCTACGTCGTGGACCCGGACAAGAACCGCTACGTGGTGGACGCGAGCGGCACGGCGTACCCCGTGGACAAGAGCGACGAGCTGCTGCTGCGCGCCGTCGTCGGCTCCGGCCGCGTGCCCGAGCGCGTCTCCCCGGAGTGGCTGGCCACCCTGCACCAGGGCGACCCGATCGCCTTCCCTGACGTCGGCGCCGCACGCGGTACGGCCGCCGGCGCCCCGGGCGAACTGGACGCGGCGGCCAACAAGGTGGGCATGGTGCTCACGGCGTCCGACGCCAGCGGTGAGCACTACTACGTAGTGCTTCCCGGCAAGGTCGCGCAGGTCTCCGCCTTCGTCGCCCAACTCCTGCTGTCCAGCAAGGACTTGGCCCCGCTCGGCCAGGCCGGTCACGCCACCGGGGTGAGCGCGGGCGAGATCACCCCGGAGGGGACCTTCGGCGCCGAGCACCGCTGGCCCACCAAGGCACCCGAGGCGGTCAACGAGGCCTCGGACGCGTCCGGCAGCCGCAGCACGATCTGCAACGTCCTGCAGAAGGTCGGCGCCAAGGGCGCCACCACCCTGACGACCTGGGCGGGCACCGACTTCCCCGCCCCGCTCCCCACCGACTCCACCAGCGCCTACGTCACGCCCGGCTCCGGGCAGCTCTTCCGCCAGTTCCAGGGCGAGGAGACCAAGGCCGGCCCCGTCTTCCTGGTCACCGACACGGGGCTGCGGTACGTCCTGCAGTCCAATGCCGACAGCGCCACGAACGACGCCGGCATCGGTACGACGGCCAAGGAACGCCAGCAGGAGCAGCAGGAGGCCGAGCAGGCCCAGATCCGCCTCGGCTACGCCGACGTCGACCCGGCGCCGATCCCCGCCTCCTGGTCCGAGTTCCTGCCCACGGGCCCCCGCCTGTCGACGGCGGCGGCACGTCAACCACAGGGTTCTTAGGGGGAGTTGGGCATGCCGTACACGACTTCCCCCCGCCCCCTCCGCGCTACGGCGGCTCTGGCCGCCGTAGCCGCGACCCTGGCCGTGTCCACCGTCGTGCTCGCGCCCCCCGCGGCGGCGGACGACAGTTTCTCGGACCAGTGCACGTTCCCCAACAAGGAGTACCCGGGCCGCCCTTGGGCCCTGCAACGCGTCCTTCTCGACGAGTTGTGGAACCAGTCCAAGGGCAAGGGCGTACGGGTGGCGGTGATCGACACCGGCGTGGACGTGAAGAACCCCCAGCTCACCCACGCGGTGGACGTGAAGAGCGGCCGTAACCTCCTGCCCAGGAACCTCAAGGACAGCAACGGCGACAAGATCGCGCGGGGCAGCGAGAACGGCACGACCGACACCGTGGGACACGGCACCAAGGTCGCCGGCATCATCGCCGCCCGCCCCGTCAGCGGCACCGGTTTCGTGGGCCTGGCCCCCGAGGCGACCATCATCCCGATCCAGCAGAACGACGCGGACGGCCACGGCACGGCGAAGACGCTCACGGACGCGATCAACTACGCGATCCAGGCCAAGGCCGACGTCATCAACATCTCCCAGGACACGTCGAACGCGGTGAAGCCCGATCCCTCCCTGGAGACGGCGATCGACTCGGCACTGTCGCGAAAGATCGTGGTGGTGGCGTCGGCGGGCAACGACGGCCAGGGCGGCAACGTCAAGAAGACGTACCCGGCGTCCTTCCCGGGCGTCCTCGCCGTCGCGGCCTCCGACCGCAACAACGAACGCGCGTCCTTCTCGCAGTCCGGCGACTTCGTCGGCGTCGCGGCACCCGGCGTCGACATGATCTCCACCGTCCCCAAGGGCGGCCACTGCTCCGACAACGGTACGAGTTTCTCGGCGCCGTACGTCGCCGGCGTCGCCGCGCTGATCAAGGCGAAGCATCCGGACTGGACCGCCCGCGAGGTCGTCGCCCAGATCGAGCAGACCGCCGAGCGCACCATCGCCGGCCACGACCGCCTCGTCGGCTGGGGCGTCGTAGACCCGGTCCGCGCCCTCACGGAGGACGACCACCCGATCGAGTCCCCCGACCCCCAGGACGGCCTCACCAAAGCCCAGGCCCCGTCCGCCGCGAAGCTCCAACTCGGCGAGACGGCCGACGAACACAACGCCCGCCTCGCGACCTACGTCGCCCTGGGCGCGGCCGTACTGGTGGCGGGACTCGGCGGCACGGCGGTGGCGACGCGGGACGCGCGCAAGCGGGCACGGAGGGTCGCAGGGCTGGACTGACCTCCGGCGGATCCACGGGTGCCGCCTTCACACCCTCCGCCTGTCTGTCAAGATGCCGCGACCTGCGAAGGAGCAGACCCACGGCGGGAGTTGACGGAACCGGACGCCGCCATTCGCAATGGCCACGCAGCAACGACGGCTCCGCTTCACCCCTCAACTCGCCCTGACGCTCGGTCACATGTGTGCGCCGCGGCGACTGAGTAGCCGTACTCAGGCCGCCGCTCCGCAGGTCACGTAGCGTCAGGGGCGGCAGTTGCCCAGGTGGGCGCGAGAGCACGCGGTGAAGGTGCGGTGAAGCTTGGCCGAGTGGTAGCACAGCTGTCGCATAAGGCAGTTGGGACTGTCACAGGAAGCGACTAGAGTGATTGCGTTGCGGAGAGGAACGCTCACGGGGTGCGGTCACTCAGGGGCGTGCGACGAAAACGGGGAGGGAAGGCATCATGCTTCCTGCGGACATGACAGGCGGAGCATCACCGAAGACGGCTGCCGACCTCAAGGTCGGCGCCGACGTGCTGATGACGTTCAAGCAGCGCATCGACACATTGCTGTCCGAGTTCGAGGACTCGGCGGGCAGCGCTTCCAAGCTGGGCGCGCAGCGTGTCTCACGGGCGTCCCTCAGCGGGCACGGCCTCGCCTTCCACGAGGCGGACGCCCTGTTCGACCAGTACCAGTCGGTCCACGAGCACATCACGCAGCTCTCCAAGACGCTGGGGCTGCAGATCGAGGCCATGGGCATCGCGACGCAGGGCGCGCAGAACGGCTTCGACAACCTCGACGACGACCAGCGACGCCGCTTCTGGGAGATCCAGGTCGAGACGGACCGCCTGTACACCGAAGCCCAGGAGAAGAAGTCCGGCGAGGGCGAGCGGAAGCTGAGTGACGCCAAGAAGTCCACGAAGGGACTCCAGTAGTGAGCGGGGACGACAAGGCGCCCAAGGAGCTGACCGACCAGCAGCGTGTCGACCTCCAGGTCGGCCAGGTCGACGCGCTGGCCGGGGCGTCGGAGCTGATGCACGACGCGTTCGGATCGAAGCGTGTCCGCCTGCTGACGAACGGCAGGGTCACGGACTTCGAGGACCACAGCCTCAACCCCATGATCGACCTGGTCCACCAGTCGAACCCCGCCGACCTGGAGCACGCGGGCGAGACCTTGGCGAAGGCCGGCAAGGCGATCAACGAAGCCGCCGTGGAGCTCAGGCGTCATCTCAAGTACGCGGGTGAGGACTGGGAGGGCGACGCCGGTAGGGCGTTCCAGAAGTGGGGCGAAGGCCTCGCCACGCACACCGAGAGCCTGGCGACGTACGCCGACGGCGCCGGCGTACAGGTCACGGCCGCCGCGACGGGGCTCGCCTCTGTGCGCAGCTCCCTGCCGCCCCGAGACCCGCGCCCCGTCCTCGACCAGAAGAAGCCGGGACAGCTCCCGGTGCTCCAGCAGTTCGAGGGCAACAAGCATTACACCGAGGCGGTCCAGGTCGAGAAGGACCGCCAAGAGGCGATCAACCAGATGAACCGGCTGGCGTCGTTCTACTCGGTTTCGGGGTCGGAACTGGCGAAGTTGGAGAAGGCGGCGCCGGAGCCGTATCGGGCGATGCCCGACGTGGGAGTGATACGGAACCCTATCGAAACCCCGGGTCAGGGTGACTCTGGTTCCACAGGTAACTCCGATTCAGGACCAGTCCACCGAGCAGTTGTCCATGAGAGTGGAGGCGGCCACGGCGGTGTGCGGAGCGACGCTTCTGGAGACAATCTGCCAGCTGAGCATCATCCCGCGAACACGAATCTCGACGTGCATCGGCCCACTGTCGGTACCGAGATCAACAGCGTCGGCACGCTGCCACCGGAAACCGTGAAACCGACGCCAGTGACTCTCACGCCGTCTGTGACAGGGCCCAGCGGTCCTTCGGGAGGGATGCTGCCTCCCACGGGGGCCGGCGTGGTACCTCCCGCCTTGGGGGGACCGGTCGGGCGCGCTGTCGGGCTTGGCGGCAGGACTCCTGGATCGGCTCAAGGGCGGGTTGCCGCATCTGAGGGGACCACTGCCGGAGGCCGCACCGGACGTAGCCCTGCGGAACCGGTGGGCCGTGCATCCGCAGTGGGCCAACAGGGTGCCCGTGGGCCCGCATCGGCGACGGGCAGGTCGCCCATGGGGCGGGGTGTCACCGGCGGTGTGCCCAGGAGTGCGGGCACGACCGGTTCACGCACAGGCGGTGCGCCGGGGGGACGTGTGGGCGGCGTACCAGGGCAGCCTGCGGCACGGACGGGACCGGGAGCCACGGGCGCGGCGCGTACGGGTGGTGTGGTCGGCGGGAGGCCCACTTCTGAAGTCGGCCCGAATGCGACGGGTGCCAAGGTTCCGCGTGGCACGGTCATCGGCGGCGAGGGAGCATCCGGTGCTCGCCCGAATGGTGAAAGGCCAGGCCAGCGCGGAGTGATCGGAGTGAACAATCCGGCGCGGGGCACGAAGCAGGGGCAGACTCAGCGTCGGTTTCCAGGTAATACGGAGGGCGTTGTCGGCGAGCCCGCGAGTCGAGGCAGCGGCAAGGGTAACGGAGCAGCGTCCCGTGGTTCTGGCCTGGTGTCCGGTTCCACCGAGGGCAGCAGCCCGGATCGTGCCACTGGCAGGACAACGCGGCGTCAACAGCACCCTGCCGAGGACAAGAAGCGCTCACGTGATGACGCGCGGCGCGGCGATGCGCCGTCGGCGACCGACTGACCGAAACGACCGAGGACGTACAGAAGCATGAAGTCAGGGACTGGCGTACGCCGCATCCGGGCCGCGCTGTGGGTGAGGAGTGCCCGGAGGCATGTGACCACCGTGGGCGCGACGCTCGGTGCTTTGGCCGTCATGTCTGTTGGGCTCGCCCCTTCGGCGGCTGCCGACGACATCCAGTCGCAGCAGTGGTACTTGGACGCGATGAACGCCCAGGGGCTGTGGAAAGTCAGCACAGGTAAGGGCATCTCGGTCGCAGTAGTCGACACTGGTGTCAACCCGGACACGAGTTCACTGAAGGGGCAGGTGCTCCCTGGAGTCGATGTCACGAAGGCCGTCGGCGATGAAACGGATGACTATCTGGGCCACGGCACTTCAATGGCCGAACTGATCGCAGGGACGGGCAGCGGGGGCGGCCTGAAAGGTGTTGCGCCGGGGGCCAAAATTATCCCGATCCGCACTGCACTTACTGGAATCGACAAGAAGACTGAGAAGCAGGGCGATACTTTGGTGAAGGCCATCCGTGCCGCTGCCGATTCCGATGCGAAGATTATTAGTATGTCACTCAGTGGCGATTTCCCGGTTGACGGCGAGCTTGAAGCCGTGCAGTACGCACAAAGTAAGGGAAAGCTTCTCATCGCCGGTGTGGGAAACGGTGCTGATCAAGGCGAGAATTACATCGGTTATCCCGCCAAAGACCCGGGTGTGGTTGGTGTCTCAGCCATCAACGAGAACGGCGAGGTGGCAAAGTTCTCGGAGAGCGGTGCTTACGTTGACCTGGCCTCGCCCGGCGTGGACGTGCCGGTCTGGTGCGACAACAAGTTCAAGTCCTACTGCTCCCAGCGCAGCGGCACCAGCCAAGCCACCGCCATCGCCTCCGGCGCCGCCGCCCTCATCTGGTCCGCCCACCCCAAGTGGACCGCCAACCAGGTCCTCCGCGTCATGATCGACACTGCGGGCCGGGACTGGCCGAAGAACACTCCGAGCCGGTACCTCGGTTACGGCACGATCCGGCCGGCGCAGGTTCTCCTGAAGGGCAAGGGAGACCCCGGAGCCGCCGACATCGATCCCGTCAGCAACAAGAAGACGCCCGGGCTGTCCACCGGCACCGCCGCCTCGCCCTCCGCCTCCGCGTCAACCTCGTCCCAGGCCCCCAACTCCACATCAGGCGGCCAGACTTCAGCCGCAGCGTCGACCTCCGACTCGTCCGGCAACACCACCCTGTGGGTCGCTCTCGGCGCCGCGGCGGCGGTCGTCGCGGTCGGTGGTGGAGCCTTCGCGGTGGCTCGTTCGCGGCGAGGCGCATGAGGGCTCGTACACCGGGCTCACTCGACCAACCAGCGCTTCACCACTCGGTGTCGCGTCCCAGAAACACCAACCTCTCTCGCGAAAGGGAGTGCCGAGATGGCTGACGGCCGCAAGCTTGATGACGCACATGTACAAAAGCTCCAGACGAACGTCATCGACAGGTACGACAACGTCAAGAAGCACCTGCAGAAGCTCCAGGGCTGCATCGACATGATCGAGGCGAACTGGACGGGCCACGGTGCCAACGCCTTCAAGACCAAGCAGCACGAGATCAACGACCACATGGTCGGCATCGGCCGCATGCTCGACGACTTCCTGAACGGAATTCACCTCACCAAGCAGGACAAGGACAAGCTCGAGGACGAACTCCACTCCACGATCTCCAGCATCGAAGTGGACGCCGGTGCGAACACCTCGGCGCTCAACCTCTACTGACCGCCCCGAGCGTCGCACCCCGGACCGCGAGGTCCCTCTCACATCGTCAAGGAGATGAGGAAACATGACCGGCACGCCGCACATGCAGGATCTCGCCGTCAAGTACGGCACCCTGGACGCGCTCGCCACTGAACTCGGCAACCTGGCCAAGCAGTTGGAGAGCGACCTCACGGCGCTGAAGAAGGGCGTCCACGACGCGGCCGAGGGCTGGGCCGGTGACGCCTACGAGTCCTTCAACCGGAAGTCGAGGGAGTGGGACGGCCACACCACCGCCATTCACCAGGCGCTGCTGTCCATCACGCAGAAGGTGCACCAGGCCGGCGGCGACTACCGCGGCGGTGACAAGAAGGCGGCCAGCTTCTTCGAGTAGGACAGGCTGACAACAGCAACACCGGGGTGGGCACGCACGGGAGGTGCCCACCCCGGTGTTTGCGTTCCGGGCTGAGCTCACAGCTTGCCGAAAACCACGCCCCGCCAGGTCCACCCCGACTTCAGGACGGTGTTCTGCAGGGGGTCGTGCAGTTCCGCGCTGTCGAAACGGAATGTCTCGGTCGCCCGCCGCCGTAAAGGATGACGTACGGAACGTCGGGTTGATTGAGGCCGAACAGAGCCGTCCGCAACTCCTCGCCCGTAACCGGCGAAACTCCCTCGGAAACCGCTACGACGTCGTACCGTCGCCCGGCCACGGCAACGCGAAGTGCGAGGGTATCGGCCGCATGACCAAGCTCATGCGCTCGCACCACCCACGGCTTCCGTAAGCCCGCCAACGAGCGCCACGCACACGAACCCGTCGTCTTTCATCAGTCGCTCTCGTAACGGGGGAGTTCCTTGGGAAAGTCGCGGGGTTCCTTGCACTCGGCCAGCTTGTAGGCGTGTTGGGCGAGCTGATACGCGAAATCGGTCAGGGTCTGTCGTAGCGGCATGCTCTTGGTGTTGGCAGGATTGCTGACCCAGGTCTCACCGACCACTGAGTACGGTTGGGAGGAGTTGTACGAAGGGACGCTGAGCGGAGTACAGGGCACGTACACCGATGAAGCGTTTTCGCTGGAATCGATCTGGGCCAGGGCTTATATGTTTCCCACGGAGACGTGGATGATCTGATTCCGCTTACCGGAGCCTCGATAGTGTTCGAGCCATTGATCACGGGATACCGGATCGACCTGCGCCGTCCCGTACAGAATCGAATCATTGCTGATGGTCATGTGACACCAGAATGTGAGCTTGTGCCCCGCGCCTTGGCTATTGAAGTCACTGTCGGCCGATCGGGCCTTTGGTAGCACTTGCTTGACCGTGTCCCGCTCAAGGGTGCCGTCGCACATTTTGTTCGGGAGTAGATAGAGGCCTTTGTTCAGGAAAGTCCAACCAGCGCCGCAGAACAGCCCGATAACCAACAGGATTAGGAGGGCAGCTTTTACGCTTGGCCAGATGGGGGGTTGCGTTCTGCTCGTCTGCGACGTCTCCATCAGGGACGCTCCTTCGTGTTGCTCAGGTACTCACTACTGGCGTCCCATCCTTCGTTGACGGCGTTGCCGACGATATCGGCGGTGCCATCGTTGGGCAGGTCCGCATGGTGCCGAGCGAGTGCGTCGTCAGTCGACCACTGCGTTTGCTGGTTGACGGAGTCTCGCATGGCGTACAGGTCCTTGGCGCTCGCGTACAGCCCTTCATCCTTGGCTCCATGCATCTGCTGGCCTTCAAGGAGACGGTCAACGGCCCCACCCGCAACGGCTCCGGCTGCTCCGCCGACCACGGAACCCATGACTTCGCCGCCCAGATGTTCGGGGAGCTTGAGGCCTGTGAAAGCGATGTTGACCCAACTCTTGGCGGCATTTCCCTTCTGGGCCAGGGCATTGTTGTAGTCCGCCTCGCCGTCGACCGCAGCCTTGACATCGCCGTCTGCCACGGTATGTCCGACGATACCCTCGATGACGCCCGCATTCTTGCCGATATCCGCGAGAACCTGCTCGTGGGGGCCGTCGAACAAGGACGGGTCGGCAAGGTGTGATTCGAGTAGGCTGCCGGTGTAAATACTTTCCCCGTAGATAATCCCGGCCCTGCCCGCAGGGTCTGCGGATGTCGCGGAAAGGAACCTCACAACATCTGCCACGTGTTCCCCCTGGAAGGCGTCGGGCCATTCGCTGTTCGTAAGGAAAACAGCGTTCGAGTGAGGACCGGCCAGGGCCTGGCTGATCTCCGGCATATAAGCAGCAGCCATGTCTCCGAAGCTCTCGCCCAGACCGTTGGCCACCAGGTCCGCGCCCCCGCCAGGCTGCGCCACCGCCTCCACGATGTTCGCCATGATCCGTACTTGAGCCACGCTGTGTCCCGGTGCCTTGGTGGTGGTGTCACCGTCGGCAACTCCAGTGACGGCGCCTTCCAGGGCGCGACCGAGGGACTCACCTCGGTCCGTGTAGCCGGTGGTGCCGAGCATGTGCTCCAGATCCGACTTGGACTCGAAGGCGTGCTCCGCTGCCTCGGGATTGGGGGAGAGGCCGTCGAACAGCCCCTCCAGTGGGTCTCTGCCGTTGCCGTCGCCGAAGACGAGATCCACGGCGTCGTACCCCTTGACCCACAGGTCACGGGTGCCCGCGTCCCCTGCTGCCTTGTCCGCCTTGAACAGCTTCTCCCGGTAGTCGTCGAGGAACTCGGTGTCGTACTCGCCCTTGCCCATGAGGCTGCTGATGATCTGAGAGCCCAGGGCGCCGACGGGGTTGGGCGAGTCGGCGGCGCGGAAGTTCGTGTTGCGCTCGGCGATGAGGTCCTTCTTCCAATCCTGCATGGCATCCGAATCCGAGAAGGACGCGGTGGCCAGGGTGAGGCTCAGGTTTGTCTGCAGGTCCTTCATCGTCTCGAGTTCGGAGCCCCTGGCGCCGGCATGAGAGGAGGTCATCTCGGTCCAGAACTGGAGTGTCCCCTTGGCCCCCAGACGGGTCGCGAACTGCTCAGCGAAGAGGGAGTCGTCGTGGTACTTCTCCATCGCGCGGTTGAAGGCTGCGATGTCGGCGAGGCTCATGTCGGCCGGGTCCTTGGCCATCTTCGCCAGTTTCTCCGCAGCCGCGACGGCGTTTGCCGCCTCGTCCCGGTCCGCGTAGGAGGCGTCGGCGAAGCCGTACTTGGCCTCGTCGACAAGAAGCCTCAGAACCTTCGCGGCGCTCTGGTCGCTCTGTGTCGCCTTGGTCAGGATGCCTTGGATCTCGTCGCGGAAGTCGTCCACCGTTCCCTGATCCGTCACGCCGGTTTTTCCGTTGGGGTCGGACGCCCCGTCGGGCCGGGTGTTGCCGGCGACGCTGAATGTGCCGTCGCCGGTGTCGATCACGCTGAGGTTCTGCTGCGAGGCCCGCGTGATCGCGTCGTTCAACTGGGTGCGGAAACCGATGAGTTCGCCACGGGTGTCGGCGAGGATCTTGGTGATGGAGTCGGCCTGGGTATGGGCGTCGGCGAACTCGGTGGCGGTCTTGTCGACGAACTCGCGGGTGACAGTGGCGTTGACGCCGGACCAGTTGGCTTGTCCGCCCTGCCCTTGAGGTTGCGCTCCGCGTCCTCCTTGAGGGGCGCGAGCTTTGTCGCCATCTGTTCCCAGTCGGTGATCGCCTCGCCGAGCTTCGAGAAGTTACCGAAGCGGAGAGCGTCGAGGTCCATCAGCGGCCCGTCCTGTGGTCGAAGCCCTTGTCCAGCAGGGAGATGCTGCTGAGAGTGCCCGCGATGAAGCTTTCGTCGGCCGCGTGCTGGTTCCTGGTGAACCGCAGGTGGTTCGAGATGTGCGCGCAGGCGTCCAGCAGGGACTGCACCTGGTCGCCCCAGCGCTCTGCGACATGATCGAGAGCCCCACCGAGCGCGAAGCCTTCGTCCTTGAGTCCGCCGGCGGCAGTCATGGAGGCGACACGGGCGTAGTCCCTGTACTGCCCGAAGTCGTCGAACAGGTCCTGTGCCGCCGAGCCGACCGCCGCAAGGTCCTTCTGGCTGACAGTGAGGTCGCCCCACGAGCTCTTCCCCCCGCCCCGCCGCCTCCCGAGGGCGCGAGCTGGTTGAGTTGCATGCGCGCCGACTGCTTCTGAGCCGCCTCGGACTTCAGCCGCTCCCACTCGTCCCACGCCATGCGCGGTCCCTCCCCGTTGGTCTGCTCCGCCCTCGTCCTGACGAAGGCCGGCGAGCTGCCTCGCGTGCTTCGGCATGGCGGAACCGATCCCTCAATTTACCAATGGATCAGCTTCACTTGACCGATTCCAAACGGGAGCGACCAACCTCCGCATCCCCTCCACAGGCCGTCCGAGTCACTGCGGCGGACGTGACCAGGAGCCTGGGCCTACGAGCTGTGCCTGCCTCACCGCGTGAGCCTCGGCCCCACGCGTGACAGCACCGCAGGTCCCTGACCCCGCGCAGGATTGCCCGGCTACGGACTCGCGGCCGACGGCAACCGCGCGTTCACCCGCAACCGCGCATTCATCCGCAACCGCAGCTCAACTCGCCTGCCCGCACCCCTGCTTGGCCATCGCCTTCGGGAAGTAGGCGCTCAGGAACGAGCGCAACGCATCCCGCCGCTCCGAGGTCTTCGCCGGAGTCTTCTCCTGGAGCTGCACCAACGTGACGAACTTGCGCCGACTGCCTTCGTACGTGCACGCGGCCACCGCCAGTGCTCCGTTGTCCGCCACTCTGGCGCTGTCACCGATGTCGACGGCAGCGGGGTTGCCGAGACGTACCAGGGCCCGGTCCTGGACCTTGACGGGATCGGTCTCCGCGGGGACGACGTCGCCCGACAGGTAGACGACCAGTTTGCCGTCCACCGACAGGCGGCAACGCGGGCTCTCCTGACCGGCGTTGTACGCGCGCTGGGTGAGCTTCTGTCCGTCCGGCAGGAGCGGCGACAGAAGATCCGAGTCGACGGCCACTCCACAGACCTTGTCCGGAACGGCGTAGGCGCGTGCGTCCGAGTCCGTGCAGCCGGCCGTAGCCAGGGCAAGGACAAGGGCAAGGAGCGTCACCGCAGTTGCCGCGTGAAGCCGCGCCGAAGGTCCTGACATCCCTGTGGTCACTGATTGCCCGCCAGTCCCTGAGCCCGCGCGTTGCCGTCGAAAGCGGCACCGTTGATCTCGGAAGTCAGTGTGTATCTGTTGCTGTCGCCGTGGTTCGGATGGGCGTCGATCCACAGGTCGCTGAGTTTCTGCAACTGGTTCTCCCGCGCGGTGAACACCTCGCCGTTCTGGCGTGCGTTGTCGTCGTCGATACGGGCCTGCTCGTCCAACTGCCATTGATACGCGAGGGCATCGACACCGCGCTGGGCCGCGTCACCGACGACCGGAATGAAGTTCACGGCGCCACCGAAGCCGTGGTAAAGCCATTTGGCATTCCACGAGGGATCCTCCTTGTCGGTCGCCAGGGCCTGATAGCGGGCCTCCTCCAGGAAGCCCACCGTGTGCCCGGCTCTGAGCAGGGTCTCCTTGGGGTCACTGGGGTGGTCCGTGTAGATGTCGCGGACCATCTCCTTGTTCAGGCCGTCGTTGAGGATTCCGTACGCGTGCTGGTCACGCGACACCTGTTTCGTCACTTCCAGCAGCTGGTGCCGGTCGAGCTGGCGGGGGTCACTGGGATCGTCCGCGAGTGAACTCGCCGTGTTGTGCACCTCGTCGCCGTAGTTCACCAGCACTTTCGCCATGTCGTCACGCATCTCGGGAGCGAAGTCGTCACCCGTGCCGGAGATGATCTTCAGCGACCGGTCGAGGACACTCCGGTTCTCGGCGCTGTGTTGCACCGGAACGGCATGGGGGTCATTGGGGTTGACACCGGTGGCCGCGGCGACGAGTGCGTTCCCGGTGGCGTCGCGTGACTGGTTTCCGTCGTGACTGTCCAACGGTGTGTCGTCGAATGTGGGGCGGTCTTTGAGAACCCATTCCGCGTTGTCCTGGGGCTGGGTCTCGTTGAAGAAAGCGGTCGCGGCATCGGGGCTGTTCGACAGGGCTGTCATGAAACCGGTCATCGGGTCCCGGCCGAAATCCTCGCCGATGAAATTCATCTTGGGCATGAGCGGGCCGCCGCTGCCGTTCCAGTAATGGTCGGGAATCTGCATCTTCTTCTCGGTCGAGACGAGAGAATTCCCGTACCTGTCCAGAAACGCGTCGTCGTAGTCCCCCACGCGCATGAGATTGCTCATGAGCTGGAAGCCGTAGACCTGCGTCCCCCGGGTCTGGATACGGTCGTCCGCCAGGTCGACCATGGTGTTCTCCCACTGCCGCATGGCCGGTGAGTCCGAGCGCGTCGCTCCCGCGAGGGTGAGGCCGAGATTCTTCTGGAGATCGCCCAGCTGGTCCAGGCGGGCCCGCTGGAGATCGCCTCCGTCGGAGGGATCGGAGAGATCCGCCCAGAAGTCCAGCACGCCTTTCGGGCCCAGCGTGGTGGCGAACTTCTCCTGGAAGAGGGGGTCGTTCCGGTATCCCGCGAGCTGCCGGTTGAGATCGTCGAATTCCTCGGGGGACATGGAGTCCCCCTTGGTCTTGATGAGATTCGCGTACTTCTCGGCGTCCTTGAGCGCCTGCGCGGCGGAGTCCCGGTCCTCGTACGCCGCGCCGGAGAAACCGTACTCGGCCTCGTCCGCCATGGCACGCAGAGCCTCGGAGGCGGTGTCATCGCTGTGGGTCGCCCTGCTCAGGAGGCGTCTGACGTCCTCGCACAGTTCGTCCACGTCCTGCTGGCTGTGCTCGGGAACCGTGGTTCCCTTCGCGGCGCGATCGGGGTGGATGTTCATGGTGACGGTGAAGGAGCCGTTTCCGGTGTCCATCACGGTGAGGTTCTTCCTGAGGCCCCGTGAGATCGTCTCGACCAATTGATCGTGGTAGCCGACGAGTTCGTCGTGGGTGTCCCTGAGAATGTTGTGGATCGTCGTCGCCTGGGTGTGG
Source organism: Streptomyces sp. NBC_00986 (assembly GCF_045162565.1). NCBI lineage: Bacteria > Bacillati > Actinomycetota > Actinomycetes > Kitasatosporales > Streptomycetaceae > Streptomyces > Streptomyces sp. NBC_00986. The sequence goes on along the minus strand of NZ_CP108733.1, from coordinate 3,730,216 downwards.
GCGTCGGTGAACTCGCCGGCCGTCTTGGTGATGAACTCGCGGGAGACGGTCGCGTTGACACCGGACCAATTGGCTTTGTCGGCCAGTCCCTTCAGGCCTTCACGCGCGTCCTTCTCAAGGGTTTCCAGGTGTTTCACCATCCGGGACCAGTCGTCTATGGCGGTGCCGAGCGAAGCGAAGTTCCCGAATCGGAGCGTATCGAGGTCCATCAGTGCCCCGTCCCTTCACTGAATCCCTTGTCCAGTGTCGAGATGCTGCTGATCTGACCGGATATGTAGAACTCGTCGCCCTGGTGCGCCTTTTTGGTGTAGTCCATGTGGTTCGAGATATGGCCGCACGCGTCGAGCAGACTCGTGACCTGCTCTTCCCACCGTTTCTGTACGTGGTCCACCGCCCCGCCGAGCCCGAACCCCTGGGCCGTGAGATCCGAGGCCGCGGTCCGGCTGCTCGACGAGGCGTCACGGCCGTACCGGCCCAGGTCCTCCCAGAGCTTGAACGCCCGGTCGCCGATCGCCGCCAGATCCTTGTTGCTGACGGTCAGATCGCCCTGCGGTGTGCTGCCGCCGCCGTCCGCCGGAAGCTGATCGATCCGCATGCGCGCGGACTGCTTCCGCGCGGCCTGGCTCTTCAGCTGTTCCCACTCGTCCCATGTCACGCGTGGACCCCTTCCCCGTGCCCCCGTGGGACCCCGTCCGTCGGACGGGACCAGTCCGTCAACCTACCCAACAGGCCGGTCCGGAGCCCTGGTTCAGGGGACCGGACCGGCCTCGGCCGACTGTCGTCATGTCCGCGACGTCCGCGTCGCCGACCGTCAGTACTCCGTGTCCGGCACCAACCCCGTCTGCACCAACGGCTTCCCCCGCTTCCGTGACACGAACACCCCCCGCCCCGCGGGCATCGGCCGCGGCCGCACCCCGCCCAGGACGTCGCCCTCGCCGGGGTCGCCCGCCAGGACGACGCCCTGGGCGCCCAGTTCCTGCATCCGCTGCATGAACGGCTCGTACGCGGCGCGTCCGGCGCCCGCCGTGGAGCGGGCGATGATGAAGCGGACGCCGACGTCACGGGCGAACGGCAGCATCTCCGTGAGGTTGCCCAGCGGGTTGCCGCTGGACGTGGAGACGAGGTCGTAGTCGTCCACGACGACGTACACCGTCGGGCCCTGCCACCAGCTCCGTTCGCGGAGCTGTCGGGCCGTGACGTCCGCGGTCGGGGTACGGCGCTGCATCAGGTCCGCCAGGGCGACCATGTGATGGTCCATGGCGTTGGACATGGGGATGTACTCGGCGAGGTGCGTGGACGGCGTCGCGTCCAGCAGCGAGCGCCGGTTGTCGATGACGAAGAGCTTCGCCTCGTCGCCGCTGTACCGCTCCGTCAACTGCTTGACCAGCAGCCGCAGCAGGTTCGACTTGCCCGACTCGCTCTCACCGAACACGAGGAAGAACGGGTCCTGCTCGAAGTCGACGAAGACCGGCTCCAGATTGTTCTCGTCGATGGCGAACGCGACACCGCGCTGCGGGAAACGGTCGCCCGGCGGCAGCTGCGCGGCGGCCAACTCGCGCGGCAGCAGCCGTACTTCGGGCGCGCCCGGCGCCTCCCAGTGCCGGGACACCTCGGTCGCCAGCGCCTGGGTTGCGTCGGCCAGGTCGGTGTCCGAGACCAGGCCGTCGATGCGGGGCACCGCCGCCATGAAGTGCAGCCGCTCCGGCGACACACCGCGTCCGGGGACGCCCGTCGGGACGTTCACCGCCACCTTGCGGTCGATCTCGGAGTCCATCGTGTCGCCGAGCCGCAGTTCGAGGCGGTTCATCAGGTGGTCCTTGAGGTTCGCGCGGACCTCCATCGACCGGGACGCGGTGAGCACCAGGTGGATGCCGAAGCCCAGGCCGCGGGCGGCGATGTCGAGTACCGCCGCTTCCAATCCCTCATAGTCAGCACGGAAGTTGCCCCACCCGTCGATGACGAGGAAGACATCGCCCCAGGGCTGGTCCGTGACCGAGATCTGGCCGCGCGCCCGGCGGGAGCGGAACTCCGCGATCGACGGGATGCCCGCCGAGCGGAAGTACTCCTCGCGGCGCGTCATCACGCCGTACACCTCGGAGACCGTGCGCCGGACCTTCTCGGGGTCGAGGCGGGAGCCGATGCCGCCCACGTGGGGCAGGCCGGCCACCGAGGACAGACCGCCGCCGCCGAAGTCGAGGCCGTAGAACTGGACTTCGTGCGGGGTGTGGGTCAGGGCGAAGGCGCAGATCAGGGAGCGCAGGAGGGTGGACTTGCCGGACTGCGGGCCGCCGACGATCTGCATATGGCCGGCCGCGCCCGAGAAGTCGGCCCACAGGTGGTCGCGGCGCTGCTCGTACGGCTTGTCGACCAGCCCGACCGGGACCACCAGCCGGCCCGCGCCCTCGTAGCCGGGCTGCGTGAGTCCGCGGCCCGGTACCGGGGTGAGGCCGGGCAGGAGGCCGTCCAGCGAGGGCGGGCTGTCCAGCGGCGGCAGCCACACCTGGTGGGCCGCCGGACCCTGCGCCTCAAGGCGGCGCACGATGACGTCGAGCACCGTGTCGGCGAGCGCGTCGTCGATGTCCGGGGACGCGGTGCGCTGCTGGGGAACCGCCGTGTACTGCACCGGGACTTCGGCCGCCGTGAACAGCACCGGCCGCCGGTCGACCGGCAGTTGACCGGCACCGAACGACGCCTGCGGGGAGTCCGAGCGGTAAGTGCCGGACACGTAGGCGGCCTTGAACCGCACCATCTCGTCCGTGCCGTACTTCAGGAAGCCGGACCCGGGGACGTTCGGGAGTTCGTAGGCGTCCGGCACGCCCAGCGCCGCCCGCGACTCGGCCGCCGAGAAGGTCCGCAGACCGACGCGGTACGACAGATAGGTCTCCAGGCCGCGCAGCCGGCCCTCCTCCAGGCGCTGCGAGGCCAGCAGCAGATGCACGCCGAGCGAGCGGCCGATCCGGCCGATCTGCACGAACATCTCGATGAAGTCCGGCTTGGCGGTGAGCAGTTCGCTGAACTCGTCGATCACCAGCACCAGGGAGGGGATCGGCTGCAGCGGGGCGCCCGCGGCGCGTGCCTTCTCGTAGTCGTGGATGTTGGCGTAGTTGCCCGCGTCCCGCAGGAGTTGCTGGCGGCGGTTGAGCTCGCCGCGGATGGAGTCGCCCATGCGGTCGACCAGCGTCAGATCGTCCGCGAGGTTGGTGATCACGGCCGCCACGTGCGGCATCTGCGCCATGCCGGCGAAGGTGGCGCCGCCCTTGAAGTCCGCGAGGACGAAGTTCAGCGTCTCCGAGGAGTGGGTGACCGCGAGGCCGAGGACCAGCGTGCGCAGCAGCTCGGACTTGCCGGAACCGGTCGCGCCCACACACAGGCCGTGCGGGCCCATACCCTCCTGCGCGGCCTCCTTGAGGTCGAGCATCACGGGCCGGCCGTCCTCGCCGAGCCCGATCGGCACCCGCAGCCGCTCGGCCAGCGAACGCGTCCGCCAGGTGCGCTTGGTGTCGACGGAGGCCGCGTCACCGAGGTTCAGCAGATCGGTGAACTCCAGGTTGGCCAGCAGCGGTTGGTCGTCGTCCCCACCGGACGCCATCCGCAGCGGCGCCAACTGCCGCGCGAGCGCCTCGGCGGACTCGTACGACATGGTGTCGGGAGTCCCTTCGTAGACCTCTCCGTGATCGGACTCCAGATGCAGCGACGTCGGCTGTACGACGATGGACAACTCGCCGCGGACCGCGGCCGGTTCGCCCGGGACGACATCGACGAGCGTCACACCCTGCAGGCCCTCGGGGTTGGCGAGGACCGAGTCGGGGGGCAGGGAGACCCCGTCGAGGACGACGACGATGTGCGGCTCGTCCGGCAGCGGCGACGCGTCGGGGTGGAAGCGCGGACGGCCGGTCAGCCGGGCGGAGATCAGGTTCTCCAGCTCGCGGACATCGCTGTCGATCAGCCGGCGGGTGCCCGCGCCGTCCGTGGCACCGGGCGCCTGCGCGTGCGGCAGCCACTTGGCCCACTCCCAGTGCGGCAGGGACTCCCTGGCCGCCGCGACCACGATCACCAGGTCCTCGGGCGAGTGCAGCGCGGCCAGCGAGCCGGTCAGGGCACGGGCGGAGGACCGTACGGACTGTGCCTCGCCACTGATGGTGAGGTAGGAGAAGGCACGCAGGGAGACCGCCATCGGCAGGTCGTCCAGGTTGCCGTGGACGGACAGGAAGCGCTGCATCGCGCCCGCCGTCAGCGGCTCCAGCTGGTCGACCCCGCCGGTCTCGGGGGCGATGAGCGGAGTGGCGAGCGACTGCCGGCCGAGGCCGATGCGCACCTGGCCGAAGTCCTCGTCGCCCGGCCGCCGTTCCCACACCCGGCTGCCCTCGGCGACCAGCGCCCAGAGCTGCTCGGGGGAGGGGTGGAGGTAGTACTGGGCGTCGCGCTGCGCCCGCGCGGTGTCCAGGGCGGTCCGCCGGGTCTGTGCCAGGTAGCGCAGATAGTCGGTGCGCAGGTCCGCCAGCTGGCCCTGGGAGCCGCGGCGGAAGCGGACCACCATCGCGATGGACATGGCCACCGTCGAGACGATCATCACCATGCCCATGATCTTCATGAACGGCTGTCCGCTCGTGAAGAAGAACACCACCGAGCCGCCCATGCCGAGCGTCGGCAGCAACTGCATCAGGACGCTCTCCTGATGCCCGCGGGGCAACTCCGGCGGAGGTTGCAGGACGATCTCGTCCGTGGGCACCTCGGACGGCAGCGCGCGCGGCGGGCGCTTGACGACGATGTGGCTCACTGCTCACCAATTCCCTTGCGCGGCCCCGGGACTACCGTCCGCCACCCCGTGTCAGGCGGACGCAGGCCGCCGCGCGATCCTACTGACTTCGCGTGGGACGGGTGAGCGGTAGGGTGCCGGATGTTCGCGTGCGCACACGCGAACCAGGCTGGAAAAACGGGGCATTTCGCGTGATGTGAAGGTCTGCGGAACGCACCGCGCGACACCTTCACGAAGCAGACGCACCATCATCATTGAGGGGGATCAGCAGGTGAGCATCACGGCCTCCGCGGCGGGCGGGCCCGGTACCGGAGCCCCTGTCGGCACCGGCCCGGGGCTCGGTTTCTGCCGGGTCACGATCGTCGCGCCCGACAGCCGGATCGACGTGGCACTGCCCGACGACATCCCGGTCGCCGACATCTATCCGGAGATCCTCAGGCTCTCCCGGCAGAGCCCCGCCGAGGGCGCCCCCGTCGGCTATCACCTGGTGCGCCGGGACGGCACCGTCCTCGACAGCTCCCGCACGTTCGCCGGCCAGCGCATTCTCGACGGCGAACTCCTCACCCTGCGCCCCTTCTCCGAGTCGCTCCCGCCGGCCGTGTTCGACGACGTGTCCGAGGCCGTCTCGGCGGCGGTGACCCGCGAACACACGCTGTGGGGCGGCGAGTTGACCCGCGCCGCCGGCCTCGTCGGCGGCGGGGTCCTGCCGGCCCTCCTCGCCTTCGTCGCCTGGACCGCCGACCCGCGCCACGACATGAACAGCCTGCCCGGCATCCTCGCCGCGGTCGTCGGCGTCCTGCTGGTGGTCCTGGCGTGCGTCCGCGCCCGGGTCTACGACGACCGGTCCTCGGCCATCGCGCTGGGCCTCGGCGCCCTGCCCAACATCGGGGTGGCCGGCTCGGGCCTCCTGCCGCTCACCGACGGCCAGGGGATCGGCAAACTGCAGTTCCTCCTCGCGTGCGCGGCCGTGCTGGTGGCCGCCGTCGTCCTCACCCTGTGCTCACCCGGCGGGGACGCGCCGTTCGTCGCCCTCGTCTTCGCGTCCGCGGTCGGCCTGATCGTCGCGTTCGCAGCGATCCGGGCCCACTGGACGCCGTCCGAGATCGCCGCGCTGTGCGCCCCGGTCGCGGTCGGCGCGCTGGCCTTCCTGCCGGGCCTCTCGATGCGCTTCGCGCGCCTGCCGATCGGCTTCGACCCCCCGAACACCGCCCCGCGCAGCGCGTACGGCGCCGAGCCCGCCGTCCAGGAAGCGGTCGACACCGAACGCGTCGCCGCCCAGGCCCGCCGCGGTCACGAACTCCTCGTCGGCCTCGTCGGCGGCTGCGCGGTCACCGCCGTCGGGGCCACGGCCGTCCTCGGTTTCTCCCACGACGTCTGGGCCCAGCTGCTCGCCCTCGCGACCGGGGTCGCGCTGCTGATGCGCGCCCACCTCTTCCGCTACACCGCCCAGGTCGCCCCCGTCCTGGCCGCCGGGCTCGGCTCCCTCGTGCTGCTCGGCCTGGGCCTCGCGCTCAACCCGCCGCACTCCCTGATGAGCGCGGCGCTCCACGGCAACCGCGGCGGCCTCGACCTCCGTACGGTCTGGCTCGTCGCGGCCATCGCGGCGGCCACCGCACTCGTGACCGCGATCGGCCTGATCGTCCCGCGCAGCGGCCTCACCCCGTTCTGGGGACGCTTCCTGGAGATCGCCGAGGGCTTCGTCCTGCTGACGCTGGTCCCGCTGGCGCTCGCCGTCTTCGACGTGTACGCGACGGTCCGCTCGCTGACGAGCAACTGACCCGGCGCCCACGGGCGCGGACGACGACACAGACCGCTGAACAGGCGCCGAAAGGATTCGCCCGCGTGAGCTTCGGCCCACCCCCCTCCCCGTACACCCACTCCGTCCTCACCCAGAACGACCAGCACAAGAAGCGCCGCCGGAACCGGCTGCTCGCGCTGCTCGCGGTCGTCCTCGCGGCGGCCGTGGGCACGGCCGGCCTTCTCGCGGCAAGGGGCGACGACAAGAAGAACGCGACGACCGACAACGCCCCCGCGGCGAGCCTCGGACGCCTCGACGTCCGGGACACGGTCGAGAAGAAGCCCGCCACCACCACCGGTGACATGGCGTTCCGCTTCTCGATCGACGACGCGGTCGCCGGCGAACACACCGAGCTGCCGGGCACCTGGGCCACCGACAAGATCCTCGCCAAGGGCATCAACCAGACACTGGTCGGCTTCAGGACGGGCACCGACGCGGTACCGGGCGACGAGATCTGGAAACTCCGCCTGGCCGGCCCGATCTGCGGCTACACCCGCCGTGTGACCGGCGAGAACCGTACGGCCGTGGTCTTCAGGGACAGCAAGGACAAGGCGTCCCTCTGCGACCACGTCGCCTTCTTCGACCTCGACGACGGCAAGAAGATCTGGGAGCACGAGTTCCCCGTCTCCACGGTCGGCGACGAACCGGGCACCCCGACGGACGGCGCCGTCCAGGACACCCCGAGCGTCACCCTGACCCACGCCACCGTGGCCGTCACCTGGGGCGGCGGCACGGACGCGTACGACATGGACACCGGCGAGCGGACCTGGCGTACGACGGAGTCCGGCTCGTGCCAGGACATGGGGGCCGCGGGCGGACGCGCCCTGCTCGTGCGCCTCGAGTGCTGGGACGACAGCACGACCGCCGCCTCCTGGCAGACGATCACCTACAAAGTGCGCAAGGTCGACCCCGGCACCGGCAAGGAGAAGTGGACGTACGCCGGGACCAAGGGTCTGCGGGATCTCGAACTGCCGTCGAGCGATCCCCCCGTCGTGGCCGTCTCGGCGGGGGAGACGGGCTTCACCGAGCTGCTCTCCCTGGACGACCGGGGCAAAGTGCGCGCCACGATCGGCCTGACCGGCGGCGACTACGTCGGCGACTGCTCCGACGAGGTCGACTACCTCGTCGTCGACGACTGCCAGACGATCGCCGTCGGCCTCGGCCAGGTCTTCGTCCGGAGCAAGGAGGCGGGCGCCCCGCACAACTCGAACTGGATCATCGGCTTCGACCTGGCCACCGGGAAGACGACGGAGAAGTTCGAGTCCGGGTCCAACTCCCTGCTGTACCCGCTGCGCGTGAACGGCAGCCGGCTCCTCGCGCTGCGGATGAGCGACGACCACATCTCGCCCTCGGCACTCGTCAGCCTCGACCCGAAGACCGGCAAGGAGACCCCGTACCTCTACTTCGGGGTGCCACAGGACGCCGACACCCTCACGACCCTCGACGCGAACGACATCCTCGTCCAGGACGGCCGGCTGTTCTTCGCGGCCCACGCGGCGGACGGCCCCAGCAGCGGCAAGGCGTGGATCTGGCTGGTCCTGGGCATCGGGAGCAGAGCCACGAAGAACTGACGGAGATGGGCAGTGACGGCAAAAGGGGCGGCACGCGTGCGCGTGCCGCCCCTTTTGCCTGCGTACGGCTACTGCTGCTCCTCCGGAGCCGGCTCCAGGTCGAACTCGCCGTCCCGCGCGCCCAGCACGAAGGCCGTCCACTCCGCCTCCGTGTACCGCAGCACGGTGTCCGGGTCGAGCGACGAGCGCATGGCCACCGCGCCGTCGGGCAGGTCGGCGATCTCGACGCGCTCCTCGTGGTCCTCCGTGCCCGGCGCGCTGCGCCACTCGACACCCGAGATGTCGAGGGCGTACAGCTCGTCCCGCTCCCGCTCCTTGCGTGCCTTGATCTCCTGCTCCGTCTCCGCCATGGCGAAGCGACCCCTTCCGGACGAACCGACGTGATCTGCGATCCACGTGTGGATGCAGATCACCCTAGTGGCCGTATCCGCCCCGGTCAGGGCCCTTCAGGGAGCTGGACCGAGGCGTCCCCCCAGGCTGGTACGCTGTGTAGCGGCCGTTTGTGTACGCACCCCTGGAGCTCACCGCTCCGGAGGCAGCGCCCTACGGATCCCCGCCTTCCGAGTTATGGAAGCTCCCCTGAGAAGTGGACCAGGGGCACTCGGTGGCACATCTCAGACTACGAGGAGTACGCGTGTCGCTCGACGCCGCTACGAAGAAGCAGCTCATCAGTGAGTTCGGTCAGAAGGAGGGCGACACCGGCTCCCCCGAGGTCCAGGTCGCCATGCTCTCGCGCCGTATCTCGGACCTGACCGAGCACCTCAAGACCCACAAGCACGACCACCACTCCCGTCGTGGTCTGTTGATCCTGGTCGGTCAGCGCCGCCGGCTGCTCCAGTACCTGGCCAAGAAGGACATCCAGCGCTTCCGTGCGCTGGTGGACCGCCTGGGCATCCGCCGCGGTGCGGCGGGCGCCAAGTAAGACGCCGTGAAGGGAGCGGTTCCCGAAACGATCGGGAGCCGCTCCCTTTGCCGTACGTGCGGATTGCCCGTACGTGGGGAAACGTGCGGAGTGTCACTCACGCTTTGTAGTGTGGTAGCACAACGCACGACGTAGGACGCACGACCCAGTACGACCACGAAGAGGAGAAGCGCGCCTCGCCGCCGCCGGTCCTCGGTAGTGGCCCCCGGGGATGAAGCCCCGGGTGCTTCGATCGAAGACCGGCCCGCACCAGACAGCGCTTCTCCGCCACCGTCCCCCCGCCACACGGGCGGGGAGGGACGAAAGACGACAAGTAACGGAGAAAACGCTAGTGGAGAACGAGACCCACTACGCCGAGGCCGTCATTGACAACGGCACTTTCGGCACCCGCACCATCCGCTTCGAGACGGGCCGCCTGGCCAAGCAGGCCGCCGGCTCCGCCGTCGCGTACCTGGACGACGACACCATGGTGCTGTCGGCCACCACCGCCTCCAAGAACCCCAAGGACCAGCTCGACTTCTTCCCCCTCACGGTGGACGTCGAGGAGCGGATGTACGCCGCCGGCAAGATCCCCGGCAGCTTCTTCCGCCGTGAGGGCCGCCCCTCCGAGGACGCGATCCTCACCTGCCGGCTGATCGACCGCCCGCTGCGCCCGTCCTTCAAGAAGGGCCTGCGCAACGAGATCCAGGTCGTCGCGACGATCATGGCGCTCAACCCCGACCACCTGTACGACGTCGTGGCGATCAACGCCGCCTCCGCGTCCACGCAGCTGGCCGGTCTGCCCTTCTCCGGCCCGGTCGGCGGCGTCCGCGTCGCGCTGATCAACGGCCAGTGGGTCGCGTTCCCGACGCACACCGAGCTCGAGGACGCCGTCTTCGACATGGTCGTCGCCGGTCGCGTCCTGGAGGACGGCGACGTCGCGATCATGATGGTCGAGGCCGAGGCCACCGAGAAGACCATCCAGCTGGTCGCGGGCGGCGCCGAGGCGCCCACCGAGGAGGTCGTCGCCTCCGGTCTGGACGCCGCGAAGCCCTTCATCAAGGTGCTCTGCAAGGCCCAGTCCGACCTCGCCGCCAAGGCCGCCAAGCCGACCGGCGAGTTCCCGATCTTCCTCGACTACCAGGACGACATCCTGGAGGCCCTCACCGCCGCCGTCCGCCCGGAGCTCGCCTCCGCGCTGACCATCGCCGGCAAGCAGGACCGCGAGGCCGAGATCGACCGCGTCAAGACTCTCGCCGCCGAGAAGCTCCTCCCGGAGTTCGAGGGCCGCGAGAAGGAGATCTCCGCCGCGTACCGCTCGCTGACCAAGTCCCTGGTCCGTGAGCGCGTCATCAAGGAGAAGAAGCGCATCGACGGCCGCGGTGTCACCGACATCCGCACCCTGGCCGCCGAGGTCGAGGCCATCCCGCGCGTGCACGGTTCCGCGCTGTTCGAGCGCGGCGAGACCCAGATCCTGGGCGTCACCACCCTCAACATGCTCCGCATGGAGCAGCAGCTGGACACCCTCTCCCCGGTGACCCGCAAGCGCTACATGCACAACTACAACTTCCCGCCGTACTCCGTCGGCGAGACCGGCCGCGTCGGCTCCCCGAAGCGCCGCGAGATCGGTCACGGAGCGCTCGCCGAGCGCGCCCTGGTCCCGGTCCTGCCGACGCGCGAGGAGTTCCCCTACGCGATCCGTCAGGTCTCCGAGGCCCTCGGCTCGAACGGCTCGACGTCCATGGGCTCGGTCTGCGCCTCCACCATGTCGCTGCTGAACGCCGGTGTGCCGCTGAAGGCCCCCGTCGCCGGTATCGCCATGGGCCTGATCTCCCAGGAGATCAACGGCGAGACGCACTACGTCGCCCTCACCGACATCCTCGGTGCGGAGGACGCCTTCGGCGACATGGACTTCAAGGTCGCCGGCACCAAGGAGTTCGTCACCGCCCTCCAGCTCGACACCAAGCTGGACGGCATCCCCGCCTCCGTCCTGGCCGCCGCTCTCAAGCAGGCCCGTGACGCCCGCCTCCACATCCTCGACGTGATGATGGAAGCGATCGACACGCCGGACGAGATGTCCCCGAACGCCCCGCGGATCATCACCGTCAAGATCCCCGTGGACAAGATCGGCGAGGTCATCGGCCCGAAGGGCAAGATGATCAACCAGATCCAGGAGGACACCGGCGCCGAGATCACGATCGAGGACGACGGCACCATCTACATCGGTGCCCAGGTCGGCTCGCAGGCCGAGGCCGCCCGCGCCACGATCAACGGCATCGCCAACCCGACCATGCCGGAGGTCGGCGAGCGCTACCTGGGTACGGTCGTCAAGACCACCACCTTCGGCGCGTTCGTGTCGCTGCTCCCGGGCAAGGACGGTCTGCTGCACATCTCGCAGATCCGCAAGCTCGCCGGCGGCAAGCGCGTGGAGAACGTCGAGGACGTCGTCGGCGTGGGCCAGAAGGTCCAGGTCGAGATCGCCGAGATCGACTCCCGCGGCAAGCTCTCCCTGATCCCTGTCATCGAGGGTGAAGAGAACGCCGAGGACGACAAGAAGGACGACGGCGACAAGTGACGTCGACCAGCACCACGACGACGGCCCGCACCTCCTCGGAGGCGCGGGCCGTCGCCCGTACCCAAACCCTCATCCAGGGCACCAACGGCATCGGCACGGTCCGTAAGACCACCCTCCCGGGCGGCCTGCGCATCGTCACCGAGACGCTGCCCTCGGTCCGCTCCGCGACCTTCGGCATCTGGGCACACGTGGGCTCCCGCGACGAGACACCGTCCCTGAACGGCGCCACGCACTACCTGGAGCACCTCCTCTTCAAGGGCACGCACAAGCGCAGCGCGCTGGACATCTCCTCCGCGATCGACGCGGTCGGCGGCGAGATGAACGCGTTCACGGCGAAGGAGTACACGTGCTACTACGCGCGCGTGCTCGACACCGACCTGCCGCTCGCCATCGACGTGGTCTGCGACATGCTGACCGGCTCCCTCATCCGTGAGGACGACGTCAACGTCGAGCGCGGCGCCATCCTCGAAGAGATCGCCATGACGGAGGACGACCCGGGCGACTGTGTGCACGACCTGTTCGCGCGCACGATGTTCGGCGACAACCCCCTCGGCCGCCCCGTCCTCGGCACGGTCGACACCGTCAACGCCCTCACCGCGGACCGCATCCGCCGCTTCTACAAGAAGCACTACGACCCGACCCACCTCGTGGTCGCCGCGGCCGGCAACATCGACCACGACAAGGTCGTACGACAGGTTCGCGCGGCCTTCGACAAGGCGGGCGCCTTCCGCACTCCCGAGGCGGCCCCCATCGCCCCGCGCGACGGCCGCCGCGTGCTGCGCTCCACCGGCAAGGTCGAGCTGATCGGCCGCAAGACCGAGCAGGCGCACGTCGTCCTCGGCATGCCGGGCCTGGCCCGCACCGACGAGCGCCGCTGGGCGCTGGGGGTCCTGAACACGGCCCTCGGCGGCGGCATGTCGTCCCGCCTCTTCCAGGAGGTCCGGGAGAAGCGCGGCCTGGCCTACAGCGTGTACTCGTACACGTCCGGCTTCGCCGACTGCGGGCTCTTCGGCGTCTACGCCGGCTGCCGGCCCTCGCAGGTCCACGACGTGCTGAAGATCTGCCGCGACGAGCTCGACCAGGTCGCCGCGAACGGCCTGTCCGACGACGAGATCGGCCGCGCCGTCGGCCAGCTCCAGGGCTCCACCGTCCTCGGCCTCGAGGACACGGGCGCGCTGATGAACCGTATCGGCAAGAGCGAGCTGTGCTGGGGCGAGCAGATGTCCGTCGACGACATGCTGGCCCGGATCGCGTCGGTCACCCCGGACGAGGTCCGCGAGGTCGCCCGCGAGATCCTGGGACAGCGGCCCTCGCTGTCGGTCATCGGCCCGCTCAAGGACAAACAGGCGGCCCGACTGCACGACGCCGTCGCCTGACACCCGCCTTCGGAACCCGTATCCGGTAAGGAAGCAAGAACGATGAGCAAGCTGCGCGTGGCGGTCCTCGGTGCCAAGGGCCGGATCGGCGCCGAGGCGGTACGAGCCGTCGAGGCCGCCGAGGACATGGAACTGGTGGCCGCCCTTGGCCGGGGCGACACCCTTGAGGCGCTCACGGCTTCGGGCGCCCAGGTGGCGGTCGAACTGACCACCCCCGCCTCGGTGATGGACAACCTCGACTTCTGCGTGCGGCACGGCATCCACGCGGTCGTCGGCACCACCGGCTGGACCGACGAACGCCTCGCGCAGCTGAACGGCTGGCTGGACGCCTCCCCGGAGACGGGCGTCCTCATCGCGCCCAACTTCTCCATCGGCGCCGTACTCACCATGAAGTTCGCGCAGATCGCCGCGCCCTACTTCGAGTCGGTCGAGGTCATCGAACTGCACCACCCGAGGAAGGTCGACGCCCCGAGCGGTACGGCCACGCGCACGGCCCAGCTCATCGCCGAGGCGCGCGCGAAGGCGGGCACGCCCGCGGCGCCGGACGCGACGGAGACGGCTCTGGACGGCGCGCGGGGTGCGGACGTCGACGGGATCCCTGTCCACTCCGTCCGGCTGCGCGGCCTGCTGGCCCACCAGGAGGTCCTGCTGGGCGGCGAGGGCGAGACCCTGACCGTCCGCCACGATTCGCTCCACCACAGCAGCTTCATGCCGGGCATCCTGCTCGGCGCCCGCCGCGTGGTGACGACCCCGGGCCTCACCTTCGGCCTGGAGCACTTCCTGGACCTGGGCTGACATGCGCGCCAAAGTCACCTACGCCGTCACGGCCGCCGTCCTGGTCTTCTACTTCGTCCTGGTCGGCAGCCGCGGCGTCATGCTCATACAGTCGGGCACGGTCATCACGGTCACCTTCGGGATCGCGGTCCTGATCCTGCCGGTGATCGGCATCTGGTTCCTCTGGAAGAACACCCAGTTCGTCCGGAACGCCAACAAGCTCGCCGCCGAACTCGACGCCGAAGGCGGCCTGCCCGTCGACGAGTTGAGGCGCACCGCCGGCGGCCGCATCGACCGCGACTCCGCCGACGAGGTCTTCGCCAAGCGCAAGGCCGAGACCGAGGACGCCCCCGACGACTGGCGCAGCTGGTTCCGCCTCGCCGTCGCCTACCACGACGCCCGCGACACCCCGCGCGCCCGCAAGGCCATGCAGCGCGCGATCGCCCTGCACGAGGGCAGACCCGTCCAAGCCTGAACTCCCGAAACTCCCGTACGCCGAAGGGGCCGACCCGCACTCACTGCGGACCGGCCCCTTCGGCATACGGCTGCTCGGCTCACGGCTGCTGTCGGGCGGTCAGCTCCGCCGGTACTCGTCGGACCACACCTCGACCGAGTCCGCGGCCCGGTCGAAGGAGGAGGCACGCGCCACGAAGTCGAGGTCGTGCGTGGTCAGCAGCGCGGTCACGTCCTCCGGAGCACGGTCCTTGCGTACGAGGGTCAGCGCCTGCCCCTGCACCGTGCGCGGCAGTCCGAGCCAGCGCACCGGCTGCTGCACCGTGCGCACGGCGACGACCCGGTCCCACCGCACCGTCAGGGTGAGGAGGAACCGCACCCGGCGCAGCCCGCGCGCGCTCACCCACACGCCCATGCGCAGCAGCCGCAGGGCGCAGAGGATGACGGCCACCGCGATGCCGAGGATCACCGCGGCCTCGGACCGAGAGCCGGTCAACGCGATGATGACCGCGGCGAACAGCACGTACGACGCGAGCAGCAGCACGAGCGCCGCCACCGCCACCCGCCATGGTCCGGGCCGGTAGGGGCGCCGCCAGCGGTCGCGGTCGTCGAACGGCAGCGCGAGCTCGTCCGCGGCCTCGAATGCGCGGTCGGCCGTAAGGAAGGGCAGGGGCACGGCTGGTGTCCTCACTGAATCCATGCGTGGGCTGTGCCCGGTGAGGCTATCCGGCCGTGTTCCCGCTCACCACCGTTGGGGGTCCGGATGAGTCATGGTCAGCTGTACGGCTGCGCGCCAGGTCAGCGATTGTCGGCGGCCTGGGACTGCTGGTGTTGTGTCGAGAGGTTGTTCTGGGACAGTGCCGGCATCCCGAGGACCAGGGAGCCCACGATTCCGGCGACGATGGTGAGGCCCAGGAGCCAACGCCCGGCTATCTGACCGGCGGAGGCCCGCTCACGCGGCGGCGGGGTGACATTGCTGCGGAAGCGGTCGGTCTCGGCGATGAAGGCGAACGGAACGGGTTCGCGCCGACGGAACATCGGTGGTGCTTCTCCCCTCTGGGGTCGAATCGGGATCGAACGGGTGGCTCTCACCAAGACAGACGAGCGAACGCCCCAATTGGTGCCCTGTTTCACCGAATTCGCAGAAGTTCGCCAATGAATGTCGCGGCACGGCACCGAACGCCCCGATGTCAGTGCCGGGCCGTAGAGTGGGCGCCGCCCGAGAGACGTGATGGAAGGACCCTCCGAGCCGTGACCGACACTCCCGCCGACGACCTCAAGCCCAGCTTCCGCAGCGACGTGACCGTCGAGCTGGTCAAGCACACCGCGTCCGACGCGGACGTGCTCTTCGCCGCCCGCGTCTCGACGATCGGCGAGCAGTCCCTGGACGAGATGGGCAAGGACCCCGAGCGCTCCAAGGGCCTGATCAACTACTTGATGAGGGACCGGCACGGCAGCCCCTTCGAGCACAACTCGATGACGTTCTTCATCAGCGCCCCGATCCTCGTCTTCCGCGAGTTCATGCGGCACCGGGTGGGCTGGTCGTACAACGAGGAATCGGGAAGGTACCGGGAGCTCCAGCCGGTCTTCTACGTCCCCGGAGAGTCCCGCAAGCTGGTCCAGGAGGGCCGCCCGGGCAAGTACGTCTTCGTGGAGGGCACCGAGGCCCAGCAGGAGCTGGTCGGCCGCGCCATGGAGGACTCGTACCGCCAGTCGTACGAGGCGTACCAGGAGATGCTCGCCGCCGGCGTCGCCCGCGAGGTCGCCCGCGCGGTGCTCCCCGTAGGCCTCTTCTCCTCGATGTACGCCACGTGCAACGCGCGCTCGCTGATGCACTTCCTCGGCCTGCGCACGCAGCACGAGCTGGCGAAGGTCCCGTCCTTCCCGCAGCGGGAGATCGAGATGGTCGGCGAGAAGATGGAGGAGCAGTGGGCCAAGCTCATGCCGCTCACCTACGCCGCCTTCAATGCCAACGGCCGTGTCGCCCCGTAGCGCACCTCTGTTTGCCGGTCGGGCACACATGTACGGATGGGCCGCGCGAAGTGTCCGTATTGCGGCATTTGGAGAAGTTCATCTAGCCTGATCAAACGGACCCGGCACTGCTTGAACCCCCGAGCAGGCAGTGCCGGGCTCCATATTTGTCACGACTTGTCGCCTGCCCCTAAGGCAGACCCCGCATTGAGCAGCGAGTAGCGTGTTACCCATGGCTCCGACCTCCACTCCGCAGACCCCCTTCGGGCGGGTCCTCACCGCCATGGTCACGCCGTTCACGGCGGACGGCGCACTCGACCTCGACGGCGCTCAGCGGCTCGCAACCCACCTGGTGGACGCAGGCAACGACGGCCTGATCATCAACGGCACCACCGGTGAGTCCCCGACCACCAGCGACGCGGAGAAAGCGGATCTCGTACGAGCCGTACTGGAAGCGGTCGGAGACCGCGCCCACGTCATCGCCGGCGTCGGCACGAACGACACCCACCACAGCGTCGAACTCGCCCGCACGGCCGAACGCACCGGCGCACACGGCCTGCTCGTCGTCACGCCGTACTACAACAAGCCCCCGCAGGAGGGCCTCTACCGGCACTTCACGACCATCGCCGACGCCACCGAACTGCCGGTCATGCTCTACGACATCCCCGGCCGCAGCGGCGTCCCGATCGGCACCGAGACCCTGGTGCGACTCGCCGAGCACCCGCGGATCGTGGCCAACAAGGACGCCAAGGGCGACCTCGGCCGCGCCAGCTGGGCCATCGCCCGGACCGGCCTGGCCTGGTACTCCGGCGACGACATGCTGAACCTGCCGCTGCTCTCCGTGGGCGCGGTCGGCTTCGTCTCGGTCGTCGGCCATGTGGTCACACCTGAACTGCGCACCCTGGTGGAGGCGTATGTCTCCGGTGACGTCCAGAAGGCCACCGAGATCCACCAGAAGCTGCTCCCCGTCTACACCGGCATGTTCCGCACCCAGGGCGTCATGACCACCAAGGCCGCGCTCACCCTTCAGGGACTGCCCGCCGGACCGCTGCGCTCACCGATGGTCGAGTGCTCGCCCGAGGAGATCGCCCAGCTCAAGATCGATCTTGCCGCCGGCGGGGTACAGCTCTGACAACGGACTTCACAACTGAATACGCGGGGCTTCGGCGCCCGCACCCCACATCCGACAACCGCATTTGCACGAACGTCATGCGCGCCACGTGCCCACAGGTACGTGGCGCGCATGGGTAGGAGAGTCTTTTGAGTCATCCGCATCCTGAACTCGCCCCGCCGCCCAAGCTCCCCGAAGGCGGCCTGAGGGTCACTCCACTCGGCGGCCTCGGGGAAATCGGCCGGAACATGACGGTCTTCGAATACGGCGGCCGTCTGCTCATCGTCGACTGCGGCGTGCTCTTCCCCGAGGAGGAGCAGCCCGGAATCGACCTGATCCTGCCGGACTTCACGTCCATTAGGGACCGCCTCGACGACATCGACGGCATCGTCCTCACACATGGCCACGAGGACCACATCGGTGCAGTCCCGTACCTCCTTCGTGAGAAGGCGGACATTCCGCTGATCGGCTCCAAGCTGACCCTCGCCCTCATCGAGGCGAAGCTCCAGGAGCACCGCATCCGGCCGTACACGCTGGAGGTCGCCGAGGGGCACCGCGAGCGCATCGGCCCCTTCGACTGCGAGTTCGTCGCGGTCAACCACTCGATCCCGGACGCGCTCGCGGTCGCCATCCGCACGCCTGCGGGCATGGTCGTCCACACCGGCGACTTCAAGATGGACCAGCTCCCGCTGGACGGCCGTCTCACGGATCTACACGCGTTCGCCCGGCTCAGCGAGGAGGGCATCGACCTGCTCCTCGCCGACTCGACGAACGCCGAGGTCCCGGGCTTCGTCCCGCCCGAGCGCGACATCTCGAACGTCCTGCGGCAGGTCTTCGGCAACGCCCGCAAGCGGATCATCGTGGCGAGCTTCGCCAGCCACGTCCACCGCATCCAGCAGGTCCTGGACACGGCGCACGAGCACGGCCGCAGGGTCGCCTTCGTCGGCCGCTCGATGGTCCGGAACATGGGCATCGCCCGTGACCTCGGCTATCTCAAGGTCCCGCCGGGCCTGGTGGTGGACGTCAAGACGCTCGACGACCTCCCGGACAGCCAGGTCGTCCTGGTCTGCACAGGCTCGCAGGGCGAACCGATGGCCGCCCTGTCCCGCATGGCCAACCGGGACCACCAGATCCGCATCGTCGCGGGCGACACGGTGATCCTGGCCTCGTCGCTCATCCCGGGCAACGAGAACGCGGTCTACCGGGTCATCAACGGCCTCACCCGCTGGGGCGCCAACGTCGTCCACAAGGGCAACGCCAAGGTCCACGTCTCCGGACACGCCTCGGCCGGCGAGCTGCTGTACTTCTACAACATCTGCCGGCCGAAGAACCTGATGCCGGTCCACGGCGAATGGCGCCACCTACGGGCCAACGCGGAACTGGGCGCCATGACAGGCGTCCCGCACGACCGCATCGTCATCGCCGAGGACGGCGTGGTCGTCGACCTCATCGAGGGCAAGGCCAAGATCTCGGGCAAGGTCCAGGCGGGTTATGTCTACGTCGACGGCCTCTCGGTCGGCGATGTCGGCGAGCCCGCGCTGAAGGACCGCAGGATCCTGGGCGACGAGGGCATCATCTCGGTCTTCGTCGTCGTGGACTCGTCCACCGGCAAGATCACGGGCGGCCCGCACATCCAGGCCCGCGGTTCCGGCATCGAGGACTCCGCCTTCGTGGACGTCGTCCCGAGGATCACGGAGGTCCTGGAACGCTCGGCCCAGGACGGTGTCGTGGAGCCCCACCAACTGCAGCAACTGATCCGCCGCACGCTGGGCAAGTGGGTCTCCGACAACTATCGGCGCAGGCCGATGATCCTCCCGGTCGTCGTGGAGGTCTGACCGTCGTACGACCCCTCGTACGCGTGAACCTGGAGCGGGCCGCCTCGATTTGCATCGAGGCGGCCCGCTCCAGTACGTTTACGGCTCCGCCTGAGGGGGAACCCGGACACTTCGCGTGTACGGGAGCCACTCCCGAAGGGCCGGAAAATCCGACTCAGAACTTCTGATAAAGTCGGAACCGCCGGAAAGGGAAACGCGGAAGCGGAAACCTGGAAAGCACCGAGGAAATCGGGACCGGAAACGGTCTGATAGAGTCGGAAACGCAAGACCGAAGGGAAAAGCCCGGAGGAAAGCCCGAGAGGGTGAGTACAAAGGAAGCGTCCGTTCCTTGAGAACTCAACAGCGTGCCAAAAATCAACGCCAGATATGTTGATACCCCGTCTCCGGCCATCACGGCTGGGGCGAGGTTCCTTTGAAGAAAACATACAGCGAGGACGCTGTGAACGGTCGGGCTTATTCCGCCTGACTGTTCCGCTCTCGTGTGTGTGGTCCCGATTACGGGAAAACATTCACGGAGAGTTTGATCCTGGCTCAGGACGAACGCTGGCGGCGTGCTTAACACATGCAAGTCGAACGATGAACCACTTCGGTGGGGATTAGTGGCGAACGGGTGAGTAACACGTGGGCAATCTGCCCTGCACTCTGGGACAAGCCCTGGAAACGGGGTCTAATACCGGATAATACTCCTGCACTCATGTGTGGGGGTTAAAAGCTCCGGCGGTGCAGGATGAGCCCGCGGCCTATCAGCTTGTTGGTGAGGTAATGGCTCACCAAGGCGACGACGGGTAGCCGGCCTGAGAGGGCGACCGGCCACACTGGGACTGAGACACGGCCCAGACTCCTACGGGAGGCAGCAGTGGGGAATATTGCACAATGGGCGAAAGCCTGATGCAGCGACGCCGCGTGAGGGATGACGGCCTTCGGGTTGTAAACCTCTTTCAGCAGGGAAGAAGCGAAAGTGACGGTACCTGCAGAAGAAGCGCCGGCTAACTACGTGCCAGCAGCCGCGGTAATACGTAGGGCGCAAGCGTTGTCCGGAATTATTGGGCGTAAAGAGCTCGTAGGCGGCTTGTCACGTCGGGTGTGAAAGCCCGGGGCTTAACCCCGGGTCTGCATTCGATACGGGCTAGCTAGAGTGTGGTAGGGGAGATCGGAATTCCTGGTGTAGCGGTGAAATGCGCAGATATCAGGAGGAACACCGGTGGCGAAGGCGGATCTCTGGGCCATTACTGACGCTGAGGAGCGAAAGCGTGGGGAGCGAACAGGATTAGATACCCTGGTAGTCCACGCCGTAAACGGTGGGAACTAGGTGTTGGCGACATTCCACGTCGTCGGTGCCGCAGCTAACGCATTAAGTTCCCCGCCTGGGGAGTACGGCCGCAAGGCTAAAACTCAAAGGAATTGACGGGGGCCCGCACAAGCAGCGGAGCATGTGGCTTAATTCGACGCAACGCGAAGAACCTTACCAAGGCTTGACATACACCGGAAAGCATTAGAGATAGTGCCCCCCTTGTGGTCGGTGTACAGGTGGTGCATGGCTGTCGTCAGCTCGTGTCGTGAGATGTTGGGTTAAGTCCCGCAACGAGCGCAACCCTTGTCCTGTGTTGCCAGCGTGCCCTTCGGGGTGACGGGGACTCACAGGAGACCGCCGGGGTCAACTCGGAGGAAGGTGGGGACGACGTCAAGTCATCATGCCCCTTATGTCTTGGGCTGCACACGTGCTACAATGGCCGGTACAATGAGCTGCGATACCGTGAGGTGGAGCGAATCTCAAAAAGCCGGTCTCAGTTCGGATTGGGGTCTGCAACTCGACCCCATGAAGTCGGAGTTGCTAGTAATCGCAGATCAGCATTGCTGCGGTGAATACGTTCCCGGGCCTTGTACACACCGCCCGTCACGTCACGAAAGTCGGTAACACCCGAAGCCGGTGGCCCAACCCCCTTGTGGGGAGGGAGCTGTCGAAGGTGGGACTGGCGATTGGGACGAAGTCGTAACAAGGTAGCCGTACCGGAAGGTGCGGCTGGATCACCTCCTTTCTAAGGAGCACTTCTTACCGATCCCTTCGGGGTGAGGTCAGAGGCCAGTACATCGGCGAATGTCCGGTGCTGGTTGCTCAAGGGTGGAACGTTGATTATTCGGCACTGTCGGTCATCTCATGGCTGCGAGTACTGCTCTTCGGGGCGTGGAAAGCTGATCACGAGTGGCGATGGTGCCGGGCACGCTGTTGGGTGTCTGAGGGCACGGCTGTAACAAGCTGCCTTCAGTGCCGACCCCGGTAAAAATCTGCTTCGGTGGGTTGTGACGGGTGGTTGGTCGTTGTTTGAGAACTGCACAGTGGACGCGAGCATCTGTGGCCAAGTTTTTAAGGGCGCACGGTGGATGCCTTGGCACCAGGAACCGATGAAGGACGTGGGAGGCCACGATAGTCCCCGGGGAGTCGTCAACCAGGCTTTGATCCGGGGGTTTCCGAATGGGGAAACCCGGCAGTCGTCATGGGCTGTCACCCTTGCCTGAACACATAGGGCAAGTGGAGGGAACGCGGGGAAGTGAAACATCTCAGTACCCGCAGGAAGAGAAAACAACCGTGATTCCGGGAGTAGTGGCGAGCGAAACCGGATGAGGCCAAACCGTATGCGTGTGAGACCCGGCAGGGGTTGCGTATACGGGGTTGTGGGATCTCTCTTCTGTCGTCTGCCGGCGACAGGACGAGTCAGAAACCGTTGATGTAGGCGAAGGACATGCGAAAGGTCCGGCGTAGAGGGTAAGACCCCCGTAGTCGAAACATCAACGGCTCGTTTGAGAGACACCCAAGTAGCACGGGGCCCGAGAAATCCCGTGTGAATCTGGCGGGACCACCCGCTAAGCCTAAATATTCCCTGGTGACCGATAGCGGATAGTACCGTGAGGGAATGGTGAAAAGTACCGCGGGAGCGGAGTGAAATAGTACCTGAAACCGTGTGCCTACAAGCCGTGGGAGCGTCGCGCATCAAGTTTACTTGGTGCGTCGTGACTGCGTGCCTTTTGAAGAATGAGCCTGCGAGTTTGCGGTGTGTTGCGAGGTTAACCCGTGTGGGGAAGCCGTAGCGAAAGCGAGTCCGAATAGGGCGGTTTAGTAGCGCGCTCAAGACCCGAAGCGGAGTGATCTAGCCATGGGCAGGTTGAAGCGGAGGTAAGACTTCGTGGAGGACCGAACCCACCAGGGTTGAAAACCTGGGGGATGACCTGTGGTTAGGGGTGAAAGGCCAATCAAACTCCGTGATAGCTGGTTCTCCCCGAAATGCATTTAGGTGCAGCGTCGTGTGTTTCTTGCCGGAGGTAGAGCACTG
Organism: Streptomyces sp. NBC_00986; assembly: GCF_045162565.1. Taxonomy (NCBI): domain Bacteria; kingdom Bacillati; phylum Actinomycetota; class Actinomycetes; order Kitasatosporales; family Streptomycetaceae; genus Streptomyces; species Streptomyces sp. NBC_00986. The sequence goes on along the minus strand of NZ_CP108733.1, from coordinate 3,707,769 downwards.
GATAGGCGATGGGCCCTACCGGGTTACTGACCTTAGCCAAACTCCGAATGCCGGTAAGTGAGAGCACGGCAGTGAGACTGTGGGGGATAAGCTCCATGGTCGAGAGGGAAACAGCCCAGAGCATCGACTAAGGCCCCTAAGCGTACGCTAAGTGGGAAAGGATGTGGAGTCGCAGAGACAACCAGGAGGTTGGCTTAGAAGCAGCCACCCTTGAAAGAGTGCGTAATAGCTCACTGGTCTAGTGATTCCGCGCCGACAATGTAGCGGGGCTCAAGCGTACCGCCGAAGTCGTGTCATTCATACAATAGGGCCAACGCCTGTATGGATGGGTAGGGGAGCGTCGTGTGCCGGGTGAAGCCGCAGCGGAAGCTAGTGGTGGACGGTTCACGAGTGAGAATGCAGGCATGAGTAGCGATACACACGTGAGAAACGTGTGCGCCGATTGACTAAGGGTTCCTGGGTCAAGCTGATCTGCCCAGGGTAAGTCGGGACCTAAGGCGAGGCCGACAGGCGTAGTCGATGGATAACCGGTTGATATTCCGGTACCCGCTGTGAAGCGTCAAACATCGAGCATCGTGATGCTAAGGCCGTGAAGCCGTTCCGGACCCTTCGGGGAATGGAAAGTGGTGGAGCCGCCGGCCCAAGCGGTTAGTAGGTGAGTGATGGGGTGACGCAGGAAGGTAGTCCATCCCGGGCGGTGGTTGTCCCGGGGTAAGGGTGTAGGACGTGGTCTAGGCAAATCCGGATCACACATAGTCTGAGACCTGATGCCGAGCCGATTGTGGTGAAGTGGATGATCCTATGCTGTCGAGAAAAGCCTCTAGCGAGTTTCATGGCGGCCCGTACCCTAAACCGACTCAGGTGGTCAGGTAGAGAATACCGAGGCGTTCGGGTGAACTATGGTTAAGGAACTCGGCAAAATGCCCCCGTAACTTCGGGAGAAGGGGGCCATCACCGGTGAGAGGACTTGCTCCTTGAGCTGGGGGTGGCCGCAGAGACCAGCGAGAAGCGACTGTTTACTAAAAACACAGGTCCGTGCGAAGCCGTAAGGCGATGTATACGGACTGACGCCTGCCCGGTGCTGGAACGTTAAGGGGACCGGTTAGTCCAACTTCGGTTGGGCGAAGCTGAGAACTTAAGCGCCAGTAAACGGCGGTGGTAACTATAACCATCCTAAGGTAGCGAAATTCCTTGTCGGGTAAGTTCCGACCTGCACGAATGGCGTAACGACTTCTCGACTGTCTCAACCATAGGCCCGGTGAAATTGCACTACGAGTAAAGATGCTCGTTTCGCGCAGCAGGACGGAAAGACCCCGGGACCTTTACTACAGTTTGATATTGGTGTTCGGTTCGGCTTGTGTAGGATAGCTGGGAGACTGTGAAGCTTGGACGCCAGTTCAGGTGGAGTCGTCGTTGAAATACCAGTCTGGTCGTGCTGGATGTCTAACCTGGGTCCGTGATCCGGATCAGGGACAGTGTCTGATGGGTAGTTTAACTGGGGCGGTTGCCTCCTAAAGAGTAACGGAGGCGCCCAAAGGTTCCCTCAGCCTGGTTGGCAATCAGGTGTTGAGTGTAAGTGCACAAGGGAGCTTGACTGTGAGACCGACGGGTCGAGCAGGGACGAAAGTCGGGACTAGTGATCCGGCGGTGGCTTGTGGAAGCGCCGTCGCTCAACGGATAAAAGGTACCCCGGGGATAACAGGCTGATCTTCCCCAAGAGTCCATATCGACGGGATGGTTTGGCACCTCGATGTCGGCTCGTCGCATCCTGGGGCTGGAGTCGGTCCCAAGGGTTGGGCTGTTCGCCCATTAAAGCGGTACGCGAGCTGGGTTTAGAACGTCGTGAGACAGTTCGGTCCCTATCCGCTGCGCGCGCAGGAACATTGAGAAGGGCTGTCCCTAGTACGAGAGGACCGGGACGGACGAACCTCTGGTGTGCCAGTTGTTCTGCCAAGGGCATGGCTGGTTGGCTACGTTCGGGAGGGATAACCGCTGAAAGCATCTAAGCGGGAAGCCTGCTTCGAGATGAGTGTTCCCACCCCCTTGAGGGGTTAAGGCTCCCAGTAGACGACTGGGTTGATAGGCCGGATCTGGAAGGCGGGTAACCGCTGGAGGTGACCGGTACTAATAGGCCGAGGGCTTGTCCTCAGTTGCTCGCGTCCACTGTGTTGGTTCTGAAACCACGAACAACCCCATGTCCAGGGCCACTGGGTGTGGTGCGGTTGATGTGTTTCATAGTGTTTCGGTGGTCATAGCGTGAGGGAAACGCCCGGTTACATTCCGAACCCGGAAGCTAAGCCTTACAGCGCCGATGGTACTGCAGGGGGGACCCTGTGGGAGAGTAGGACGCCGCCGAACGAATATTGAAAGGGTTGGATCCTGAACTTCGGTTCGGGGTCCAACCCTTTTTTGTTTGCCGTCACTTGAAGTTCACGTTGCGCAATCACCATCCGAGCATGGGTACTGCTGCAATGCTCAGGGCCGCAGGCGTCGGACTCGGTGACGAGGTCGTCGTGCCGGCGTTCGGGAACGTGGAAGTCGCCGAGGCCGTCACCCTCGCGGGTGGCCTGCCGGTGTTCGCCGACATAGATCCGGTGACCTACTGCCTGGACGCGTCCGCTGTCGAAGCGGCCGTAACTCCGCGTACCGCGGCGATAGTTGTCGTACATCGATTTGGTCGGTCCGCTGATGTCGGGCGGTTGCTCGGGGTCGGGCAGCGGCATGGGCTGCTGGTGTTGCAGCAGGGGGAGTCCGAGGCGCCGTATGACGAAGTCGCTCAGCGGCGGGAGCGGGCTGCCTACCTTGATGCGAAGTTGCGTGGGGTGCGGACGCCCGATGGTGGGGACGGGCACACCTACCAGCAGTACGTCGTGCGGGTGCCGGGGAACGGGCGGCCGGATCGTGACGCCTTTGCTCGGGCCGTGCGTGGCAGGGGAGTTGGGTGCCGGGTGCCGGTGAAGACTCCTGTGCATCGGCTGCCGGAGTTTCGGCGGTGTGTGGCTCTGCCGGAGACCGAGCGTGCCGCGGACGAGACGCTGGCGCTGCCGGTGGACGCCTCGTTGACTAAGCGGGAGATGCAGAGGATCGTTTCTGCGTGCAACGCGCTCGGCGGATTGTTGCAGCCCGCTTTCTGATCGAGTCGGGGTCGGGCGGCGGTGGTTGGGCGCACGGGTCTGTTCGGGGTATGATTCTTTTCGTCGCCGCGAGGGAAACCTCGGGAAAGCGACAGGCCCTCTTAGCTCAGTCGGTAGAGCGTCTCCATGGTAAGGAGAAGGTCAACGGTTCGATTCCGTTAGAGGGCTCCAGACATCAGAAGGCCCCGCCCAATTGGGCGGGGCCTTCTGCGTGTTCGGGGTCGGTCAGTCCTTCTGGAGGCCCGGGACGCGCATTGCGAGGATCGCCATGTCGTCGGAGGGGGCGTCCGACGCGAAGCGTTCGACCGCGCGCATCACGCGGGCCGCTACGGCTCCCGCTGTGAGGCCCGTGCAGGTCGTGAGGACGTCGGTGAGGCCGTCGTCGCCGAGCATGCGGGTGCCCTCGCGGCGTTCGGTGACGCCGTCCGTGACGCACAGGAGGACGTCTCCGGGGTCGAGGGTGACCGTCTGCTCGTAGAGCTCCAGGTCGTCCATGACGCCGAGGAGCGGCTGGGGTTCGGCGGCCGGTTCGACCGTGCCGTCCTGGCGGAGGCGGAGCGGGAGCGGGTGGCCGGCGCAGACCACCTTCAGTTCGGCGCTGCCGTCCTCCTGGGGCCACAACTCGCCGTAGAGGAGGGTCAGGAAGCGGCTGCGGGCTCCCTCGTCGAGGATGGCGGAGTTGAGGCGCTCCAGGACCGCGGGGCCGCCGAAGCCCTCCCTGGCGAGCAGGCGGAGGGCGTGGCGGGCCAGGCCGGTGACCGCGGCCGCCTCGGGTCCTGTGCCGCAGACGTCGCCGATGGCGAAGCCGTAGACGCCGTCTCGGATGGGGAACAAGTCGTAGAAGTCGCCGCCTACTTCGTTGCCCTCGCCGGCCGCGCGGTAGATGACCTCGACCTCGACGCCCTCGATGTGCGGGAGGTCGGGGGGCAGGAGGCTGCGCTGGAGGGACTGGCTGATGGCCGTGCGCTCCGAGTACAGGCGGGCGTTGTCGAGGGCGAGGGCGGCCCGGCGGCTCAAGTCCTCGGCCAGTTCCAGGATTTCCTGGCGGAAGTGTTCGTCGGTGGGCTTGCCGAGGGTCAGCATGCCGATGACGCGGTTGCGGGCGACCAGGGGGAGGACGACCGTCTCGCCGCCAACTGCGGAGGCGGTGGCGAGAGTTGGGCCGATGCCCGAGCTGACGCGGCGGGTGGGTTCGCCGAGGCCGAGGCTGCGCATGGAGGTGCGCAGGGCAGCCTGGTGGGCGGCCTCGGCGGGGGCGGCCCAGACGCGGGCGCCGGGGGTGGGGACCGGGTCCGGAGGGGCGATCTTGGAGAGCAACGACTTGATGCCGTCGATGAGTTCCTCGTCCTCGTGAAGGACGTACGAGAGGTACGGGTCCGAGGACTGGTCGGCGATCGTGTAGACCGCGCACCAGGTGGCGAGCGTCGGGACCGTCATCTGGGCCATCAGGGCCAGGGTCTGGTCGCGGTCCAGGGTGCCCGCGAGGAGGTCGGAGGCCTCGACCAGGAAGCTGAGCGAGCCGCGGCGCAGGCGTTCCAGTTCGCCCAGGCGGGCCGACTCGACCGCCAACGCGATCCGGTCGGCGGCGAATTGGAGGCGTAGCGCCTCTTCGTTCGAGTACTTGTTGGGGCCTTCGGCGGCCACTCCCAGGGAGCCGGTGAGGCGGCCCTCCACTTTCAGGGGGACCGTGACGACCGAGCGCATTCCGGTGCCGCTCAGGAGTGGTACGGCGCCCGGGACGGCCTGGAGGTCCTCGTGGACGGCCGGCATGCGGGCGGAGCCGTAGCGGCCGGGGCCCGCCTCGACGGGCACGCGCGCGAAGCGCTGGCGGGCGGAGGGCAGGCCGGTGGAGGCGCGGACCTCCAACTCCGTTTCGTCGTCGGTCGCGAGGAGGAGGAAGGCGGAGTCTCCGTCGAGCATGTCGCGGGCGCGCTCGACCGTGCGCTGGAGGAGGCCGTCGAGGTCGTCCGGCGCGGGGGAGCCGATGAACACCTCGAAGGGGTCGGTGTTCTGGCCGTCCGGGGTGGACGCCGCGTCGGGGGCGGGGCCGCGCAACGGGGTCTGCAGAACCGCGCGTTCGTGGTCCCTCACCAGGAGGCACACGGTTGACGGCTCGCCGTCAGTGTCGCGGACGCGGAGGTGGGAGGCGTAGACCGGGGTCACCCGGCCGTCGGCGCCGCGGATCCCGTAGGTGCCCTCCCAGCGGGAGAGGCGGAGGGCCTCGGCGATGCCGGTGCTGGTGCCCGGGGTGTGCGGCCAGGCGGCGAGGTCGGTGAGGGGCTTGCCGGTGACCTGCTCGGCGGCGTAGCCGAAGAGTTCCTCGGCGTCCTCGTTCCAGGACGCGATGGAGCCCGTGCGGTCGATCTGGACGACCGCGACGCGGACCCTGCCGTCGGCGAGCGGGAGGAGGGCGGCCGGGAGGGACGGGCCGGCGGCGCGGGTGCCCACCGGGCGTGCGGGGAGGTCGAGTTGGAACCAGACCAGCTTCTTCGTGGGGGTGTAGTCGACGCCCCAGCGGCTGGCCAGGGCCGCGCACAGCTGGAGGCCGCGGCCGCCCTCGCGGTCGGGGCTGCTCATGGTGATCGCGGCCCCCTGGAGGGGGATCTCGCGCTCCGGGTAGTGGTCGGCGACCTCGATCCTCGCGCCGTCGTCACTCCTTAGGCACAGGACATCCGCGGCCGTGCCCGCGTGGACGACGGCGTTGGTCACCAGCTCGCTGGTGAGGACCACGGCGTCGTCGATGATGTCGGCGAAGCCCCAGCCCTGAAGGGTGTCGCGGACGAAGGACCGCGCGGTGGCGACCGATCGTCCGACGGGCTCGAAGCTGGCGGCCGCGCGCGCGGTGATCACAGAACTCCTCGGCCTGTTGTCGGCGGGCAGGTCACCATGGCCGATCGGCGCCTGCCGGGGCACCGGCTGGTTTCCGGTCGGCGGGGGATCCTGGGGCGTTCCCCCAGGATGCAGTCCGGTGGTCATGGTGCGGTGCCCCTCCGATGCCTGCCCGCTCGTGCTCGTGCCACCGCCCAGGCCGGACGGAACCGGCGCGGCTGGACAGCCGCATGCAAGGTTACTTACCTTCACCGTCCATGCGGATGCCGGTCCACAGTGTTTCCGTCCTCAGGGTGTGCGGACCGTGTGCGAAGCTGCCGAACTGTTATGGCCTGGTTCAGGCAGGGTGAAACACTGGGCAGGATTCTGGTGAAGGTCCGGGCAGGCCGGGTGTCTTCTGTGGACGGAGGACACCACACCCTGTTGAAGCCCGGTAAACCGGGCAGAGATACGCGGCGGAACCTGATACGCCGAGCAGTAGCACACCGGCACAGCAGTAACGGTCGACCCCTGCGGGAGGGACACAGTGGAGTCTGGCGCAGCGACGCGGGCCACCAAGACGCGCGCGAAAGGCGGACAGTCCCTGAAGAACCAGCGCAAACCGCGCAATGGGACCACGGAAGTGGACGCGGCCTCCTTGGACCGGCTGCTGACGGCTCTGGTCTCCATGCGGGACGGGAACTTCCGCAAGCGGCTCACGGTGTCCGGCGACGGCGTGATGTCGGAGATCGCCGCCGTGTTCAACGAGGTGGCCGACCGCAATCTGCACCTCACGGGTGAGCTGTCGCGGGTGCGGCGCATGGTGGGCCGTGAGGGAAAGCTCACGGAGCGGCTGGAGACGGGCGCCTGCGAGGGTTCCTGGGCGTCGGCCATCGATGCCTCCAACGCGCTCGTGGACGACCTCGTACGGCCCGTCTCCGAGGTCGGACGGGTGCTGTCCGCGGTGGCCGAGGGTGATCTGTCGCCGCGCATGGAGCTGAGGACGCAGGCGCCGGACGGGACCGGGCATCCGCTCCGCGGGGAGTTCCTGAAGGTCGGGCGGACCGTCAACAACCTGGTCGACCAGCTGTCGACGTTCACCGACGAGGTCACGCGCGTGGCCAGCGAGGTGGGCACTGAGGGCAAGCTGGGCGGGCAGGCACGCGTGCGTGGCATGTCCGGCTCGTGGAAGGACCTCACGGAGTCGGTCAACACGATGGCGTACCGGCTGACGGCCCAGGTGCGGGACATCGCGCTGGTGACGACGGCGGTCGCCAAGGGTGACCTGTCGCGGAAGGTCACCGTCCATGTCGCCGGCGAGATGCTGGAGCTCAAGAACACCGTCAACACGATGGTGGACCAGCTGTCGTCGTTCTCCTCCGAGGTGACGCGAGTCGCCCGTGAGGTGGGCACCGAGGGCGAGCTGGGCGGTCAGGCGCAGGTGCCGGGTGTGGCCGGGGTGTGGAAGGACCTCACCGACTCGGTGAACATCATGGCCGGCAACCTGACGGCCCAGGTGCGCGGGATCGCACAGGTGACGACGGCGGTCGCCAACGGTGACCTGTCGCAGAAGGTGACCGTGTCGGCGCGGGGCGAGGTCGCACAGCTCGCCGAGACGATCAACCAGATGACCGAGACGCTGCGGACGTTCGCGGACGAGGTCACGCGCGTGGCCAACGAGGTCGGTGCCGAGGGGCAGCTCGGCGGGCAGGCGAACGTGCCGGGTGCGGCGGGAACGTGGAAGGACCTCACCGATTCGGTGAACACGGTCTTCCGGAACCTGACGATCCAGGTGCGGGACATCGCCGCCGTGACGACGGCCGTGGCGAGCGGTGACCTGTCCCAGAAGGTCACCGTGAACGTGGCCGGCGAGATGCTGGAACTGAAGAACACCGTCAACGGGATGGTCGACCAGCTGTCCTCGTTCGGTGCCGAGGTCACGCGCGTGGCGCGCGAGATCGGTGTCGAGGGTGAACTGGGCGGCCAGGCACAGGTACCGGGCGCGGCCGGGACGTGGAAGGACCTGACGGACTCCGTCAACACGGCGTTCCGCAACCTCACCGGACAGGTGAGGAACATCGCGCAGGTGACGACGGCCGTGGCCAACGGCGACCTGTCGCAGAAGGTCACCGTCGACGTGTCCGGCGAGATGCTTCAGTTGAAGAACACCGTGAACACGATGGTGGACCAGTTGTCGTCGTTCGCCGACCAGGTGACCCGGATGGCCCGTGACGTGGGCACCGAGGGACGACTGGGCGGTCAGGCGCGCGTGGACGGCGTCTCGGGCACCTGGAAGGAGCTCACCGACTCCGTCAACTCGATGGCCGGGAACCTGACTTCCCAGGTGCGCAACATCGCCCAGGTGACGACGGCGGTGGCCCAGGGCGACCTGTCCCAGAAGATCGACGTGGACGCGCGCGGCGAGATCCTGGAGCTGAAGAACACCATCAACACGATGGTCGACCAGCTCTCCGCCTTCGCCGACCAGGTGACCCGGGTCGCGCGCGAGGTGGGCACGGAGGGGCGCCTGGGCGGGCAGGCGCAGGTGCCCGGTGTCGCCGGTGTGTGGCGCGACCTGACCGACTCGGTGAACGGCATGGCCGGCAACCTCACCGCGCAGGTCCGCAACATCGCCCAGGTCGCGACCGCGGTGGCCCGGGGTGACCTGTCCCAGAAGATCACCGTGGACGCGCGCGGGGAGATCCTGGAGCTGAAGAACACCCTGAACACGATGGTCGACCAGCTGTCCTCGTTCGCCGAGGAGGTCACGCGTGTGGCCCGCGAGGTGGGCACCGAGGGGCAGTTGGGCGGGCAGGCCGAGGTGCAGGGTGTCTCCGGCACCTGGAAGGACCTCACGCAGTCGGTGAACTTCATGGCGAACAACCTGACCATCCAGGTGCGCCAGATCGCCGAGGTCACGACCGCCGTAGCCAAGGGCGACCTCTCCAAGAAGATCACCGTCGACGCCAAGGGCGAGATCCTCGAACTCGTCACCACGGTCAACACGATGGTCGACCAGCTGTCGTCCTTCGCCGAGCAGGTGACCCGGGTGGCCCGTGAGGTGGGCACCGAGGGCATCCTGGGCGGCCAGGCGCACGTGCCGGGTGTCACGGGCATCTGGAAGGACCTCAGCGGCAACGTCAACCTGATGGCCAACAACCTGACCATGCAGGTGCGGAACATCTCCCAGGTCGCGGCGGCCGTCGCCAACGGCGACCTGACGCGGACGGTGACGATCGAGGCGCGCGGCGAGGTCGCGCAGCTCGCCGACACCTTCAACACCATGGTGAAGACGCTGAGTTCGTTCGCCGACCAGGTCACCAAGGTGGCCCGCGAGGTGGGCACGGACGGCATCCTGGGCGGGCAGGCGCGCGTGCCCGGTGTGGCCGGCACGTGGAAGGACCTCACCGAGTCCGTGAACGGGATGGCGTCCAACCTGACCGGTCAGGTGCGCAACATCGCGATGGTCACCACGGCCATCGCCAAGGGCGACCTGACCAAGAAGATCGACATCGACGCCCGCGGCGAGATCCTCGAACTGAAGACGACGATCAACACGATGGTCGATCAGCTGTCCTCGTTCGCCGAGGAGGTCACCCGGGTCGCCCGAGAGGTGGGCACCGAGGGTCAGCTGGGCGGTCAGGCACGCGTGCGTGACGTCGACGGCACCTGGCGCGACCTCACCGAGTCGGTGAACGAGATGGCCGGGAACCTGACCCGGCAGGTGCGTGCCATCGCGCGCGTGGCGACCGCGGTGACCCGCGGCGACCTGAACCTGAAGATCGACGTCGACGCGGCCGGCGAGATCCAGGAACTGCAGGACTACATCAACAAGATGATCGCCAACCTGCGCGACACCACGATCGCCAACAAGGAGCAGGACTGGCTCAAGGGCAACCTCGCCCGCATCTCCGCGCTGATGCAGGGCCGCCGCGACCTGGACGACGTCGCCTCGCTGATCATGAGCGAGCTGACGCCGGTGGTCTCCGCGCAGCACGGCGCGTTCTTCCTCGCGCTGCCCCTGGCGGACGCGGAGGGCGAGGAGGCGTACGAACTGCGCATGCTGGGGTCGTACGGCTACTCCATGGGGTCCATGCCGACCTCGTTCAGGCCCGGTGAGGCGCTGATCGGGACGGCCGCCCAGGAGCGGCGCACGATCCTCGTGGAGAACGCGCCCAGCGGCTATCTGAAGATCTCCTCGGGGCTCGGGGAGGCGCCGCCCGCGCAGGTGATCGTGCTGCCGGTGCTGTTCGAGGGCAAGGTGCTCGGGATCATCGAGCTGGCCTCCTTCACGCCCTTCACGCACATCCAGAAGGACTTCCTCAACCAGATCGCCGAGATGATCGCGACCAGCGTCAACACCATCTCCGTCAACACCAAGACGGAGGTGCTGCTGAAGCAGTCGCAGGAGCTGACCGAGCAACTCCGGGAGCGGTCGGCCGAGTTGGAGAACCGGCAGAAGGCACTCCAGTCGTCGAACGCCGAACTGGAGGAGAAGGCCGAGTTGTTGGCCCAGCAGAACCGCGACATCGAGGTCAAGAACACCGAGATCGAGGAGGCGCGGCAGGTCCTGGAGGAGCGTGCCGAGCAGCTCGCGGTGTCGATGCGCTACAAGAGCGAGTTCCTCGCCAACATGTCGCACGAGCTGCGCACGCCGCTCAACTCGCTGCTGATCCTGGCCAAGCTGCTCGCCGACAACGCGGAGGGGAACCTCTCCCCGAAGCAGGTCGAGTTCGCCGAGACGATCCACGGCGCGGGGTCCGACCTGCTCCAGCTGATCAACGACATCCTGGACCTGTCGAAGGTCGAGGCGGGCAAGATGGACGTCTCCCCGACGCGTATCGCGCTCGTCCAACTCGTCGACTACGTAGAGGCCACTTTCCGCCCGCTGACCGCGGAGAAGGGCCTCGACCTGTCCGTACGGGTGTCGCCGGAACTGCCCGCCACCCTGCACACCGACGAGCAGCGCCTCCTCCAGGTGCTGCGCAACCTGCTGTCCAACGCGGTGAAGTTCACCGACTCCGGGGCGGTCGAGCTGGTCATCCGGCCGGCCGGCGCGGATGTGCCGGTGGCGATCCGGGAGCAGCTCCTGGAGGCCGGTTCCCTGCGGGACGCGGACGCCGGTCTGATCGCGTTCTCGGTGACCGACACCGGAATCGGGATCGCCGGCAGCAAGATGCGGGTCATCTTCGAGGCGTTCAAGCAGGCGGACGGTACGACCAGCCGCAAGTACGGCGGTACGGGCCTCGGGTTGTCGATCTCCCGGGAGATCGCGCAGTTGCTCGGCGGCGAGATCCACGCGCAGAGCGAACCGGGACGCGGCTCGACGTTCACGCTGTATTTGCCGCTGCACCCCAGCGAACTGCCCCCGCAGGGCTACCAGCAGCTGCCCGCGCTGGAGGCGGGCGACCTGGTGGCATCGTCGGCGGCGGAACTCGCCGAGCTCTCCGAGCGGAGCGAGGTGGACTTCGAGACGCCGGCCGAGGTGAAGTCGTACCACGAGACGCAGAACGGTGCCGCCGCGCTCTTCAGGCGCCGCCGCAGGGCCGTCGAGCAGTCCACGCAACTGGGGCAGACCGTACGGGACCAGTGGGCGGCACCGGAGTCGCCGCCGCCGTCGCGCCGGGGCATCCGGTTCGGCGGGGAGAAGGTGCTGATCGTCGACGACGACATCCGCAACGTCTTCGCGCTGACCAGTGTCCTGGAGCAGCACGGCCTGTCCGTGCTGTACGCGGAGAACGGCCGTGAGGGCATCGAAGTCCTGGAGCAGCACGACGATGTGACGGTCGTTCTGATGGACATCATGATGCCCGAGATGGACGGATACGCGACGACGACGGCGATCCGCAGGATGCCCCAGTTCGCTGGGCTGCCGATCATCGCGCTGACCGCGAAGGCGATGAAGGGCGACCGGGAGAAGGCGATCGAGTCCGGCGCCTCGGACTACGTCACCAAGCCGGTCGATCCCGATCACCTGCTGGCGGTGATGGAGCAGTGGATGCGCACGGAGTGAAGGAAACGACCGGACTTGACGGGAAAGCAGTGGGAACGGTGCGGGGAACGTCCGGTGGCCACGCGGAGTTGCTGACTCAGTGTGGCCGGGGCCGTGTAGAAGCACGGGATTCGGGGAACCTTCTGGTCTCCCGCTGCGTTTCTGCTACGTGCACAGTGACAACACGGTGACAGGGTGTGGCGACGGGCGGGGTGCGGCTACCATGACCGGCACAAGGACGGACGGCGCAAGAGAGTCGTCCCCTGGGGCGGCGCCCGGTGCACATCCGGGGCGAGGAGGGCGGGCCATGGTGCAGAAGGCCAAGATCCTCCTGGTCGATGACCGGCCGGAGAATCTGCTGGCGCTGGAGGCCATCCTCTCTGCGCTCGATCAGACACTGGTTCGGGCATCGTCCGGGGAGGAAGCGCTCAAGGCACTGCTGACGGACGACTTCGCGGTCATTCTGCTGGACGTCCAGATGCCGGGCATGGACGGTTTCGAAACCGCCGCGCACATCAAGCGACGGGAGCGGACCCGGGACATCCCGATCATCTTCCTCACCGCGATCAACCACGGCCCGCACCACACCTTCCGAGGTTACGCGGCGGGCGCGGTCGACTACATCTCCAAGCCGTTCGACCCATGGGTGCTGCGCGCGAAGGTCTCGGTCTTCGTCGAGCTCTACATGAAGAACTGCCAGTTGCGGGAGCAGGCGGCGTTGCTGCGGCTCCAGTTGGAGGGCGGCGGCAAGCCCGCGGCCGGTGCGGCCAAGGAACCGGCCGGACTGCTCGCCGAGCTGTCGGCGCGGCTCGCGGCCGTCGAGGAGCAGGCGGAGGCGTTGTCCAAGCAGCTCGACGACGAGTCGGCGGACGCGGCGGCTGTGGCGACCGCGGCTCATCTCGAACGCAAACTCACCGGGCTGCGCAGGGCACTCGACGCCCTGGAGCCGGGCACGGGCAGCGGAGCGAATTCGGTCCCGTCGCAGAACTGACGTCCGCCGCGGGCGCAGTTGTGCGTGAGCGGCCGTCAGTTCCCGGTCCCGTACGGGCGACACGAACGGGTGAAGCAGTGGGCACACGTGTCCGCTGCCGTCTCCACAGGTAACCTCACACCTATGGCCTCACGTCCCTCCGCAGCCAAGAAGCAGCCCGCCAAGAGGGCTGCTCCGGCGAAGGCTCCGGCGAAGAAGGCCGCTGCGAAAAGGGCCCCCGCGAAGAAGGCGGCCGTCAAGAAGACCGCCCGCCCGGCGCCCAGGCCGGCTCCCAGCCCCACCGGGGGCATCGTCAAGCTCGTGCGCGCCGTCTGGCTCGGCACCGCGCACGCCGTCGGCGCGGTGTTCCGCGGCATAGGGCAGGGCGCGAAGAACTTGGACCCGGCACACCGCAAGGACGGCGTCGCACTGCTGCTGTTCGGCCTCGCGCTGATCGTCGCCGCCGGCACCTGGGCCGATCTGCGCGGCCCGGTCGGCGACCTCGTCGAGATCCTGGTGACCGGCGCCTTCGGCCGACTCGACCTGCTCGTGCCGATACTGCTCGCGGTGATCGCCGTGCGCTTCATCCGGCACCCCGAGAAGCCCGAGGCCAACGGCCGCATCGTGATCGGCCTGTCCGCGCTCGTCATCGGCGTGCTCGGCCAGGTCCACATCGCCTGCGGCGCGCCCGCCCGCAGCGACGGCATGCAGGCCATAAGGAACGCCGGCGGCCTCATCGGCTGGGGGGTGGCGACCCCGCTGACGTACACGATGGGCGAGGTCCTCGCCGTACCCCTCCTCGTGCTGCTCACGGTCTTCGGGCTGCTGGTCGTCACGGCCACGCCCGTCAACGCCATCCCGCAGCGCCTGCGGCTGCTCGGCGTGAAGCTGGGCATCGTCCACGACTTCGACGACGAGGACGAGTTCGTCGGCGAGGACGACGAACGCTACGACGAGCAGTGGCGCGAGGCGCTGCCCGCACGCCCCCGCAAGCGCGGGAGCGCCCCCGAGGCCTACGACCCCGAGAGCGCCGAGCAGGACGCCCTCTCCAAGCGCCGGAGCCGCCCCCGGCGCTCCGCGGTGCCCCAGCCCGACATGAACCGCCCCATGGACGCCGTGGACGTCGCAGCGGCCGCCGCAGCGGCGCTCGACGGGGCCGTCCTGCACGGCATGCCGCCCTCGCCGATCGTCGCCGACCTCACCCAGGGCGTGCGCGTCGGGGGAGACCGCGAGGACACCACCCCGACGCCCGTCCCGGCTCCCGCCGCGCGCCCCAAGCAGGAGAAGCTCAAGGGCGAGGTCATGGACCTCACGAAGGCGCCCCCGGAGGAGCCCCGCGACCTCCCGCCGCGCGCCGAGCAACTCCAGCTCTCCGGCGACATCACGTACTCGCTGCCCTCGCTCGACCTCCTCACGCGCGGGGGCCCCGGCAAGGCGCGCAGCGCCGCGAACGACGCCGTGGTCGCCTCACTGACGAACGTCTTCTCCGAGTTCAAGGTCGACGCCGCCGTCACCGGCTTCACGCGCGGGCCCACGGTCACGCGCTACGAGGTGGAGCTCGGCCCCGCCGTCAAGGTCGAGCGGATCACCGCCCTCACCAAGAACATCGCCTACGCCGTCGCCAGCCCCGACGTGCGGATCATCAGCCCGATCCCCGGCAAGTCCGCGGTCGGCATCGAGATCCCGAACACGGACCGCGAGATGGTCAACGTCGGCGACGTCCTGCGCCTCGCGGACGCGGCCGAGGACGACCACCCGATGCTCGTGGCGCTCGGCAAGGACGTCGAGGGCGGCTACGTCATGGCCAACATGGCGAAGATGCCGCACATCCTGGTGGCCGGTGCCACCGGCTCGGGCAAGTCGTCCTGCATCAACTGCCTGATCACGTCGATCATGTGCCGCGCGACCCCCGAGGACGTCCGCATGGTCCTCGTCGACCCCAAGCGCGTCGAACTGACCGCCTACGAAGGCATCCCGCACCTGATCACGCCCATCATCACCAACCCGAAGAGGGCCGCCGAGGCGCTCCAGTGGGTCGTACGCGAGATGGACCTCAGGTATGACGACCTCGCGGCCTTCGGGTACCGGCACATCGACGACTTCAACCAGGCCATCCGCGACGGCAAGCTGAAGACTCCGGAGGGCAGCGAGCGGGAGCTCAAGACCTATCCGTATCTCCTGGTGATCGTCGACGAGCTGGCCGACCTGATGATGGTCGCGCCGAGGGACGTCGAGGACTCGATCGTGCGCATCACACAGCTCGCGCGCGCGGCCGGCATCCACCTGGTGCTCGCTACGCAGCGGCCGTCCGTCGATGTCGTCACCGGTCTGATCAAGGCGAACGTGCCCTCCAGGCTCGCGTTCGCCACCTCGTCCCTGGCCGACTCGCGGGTCATCCTCGACCAGCCCGGCGCAGAGAAGTTGATCGGCAAGGGTGACGGACTGTACCTGCCGATGGGTCAGAACAAGCCCACCCGTATGCAGGGCGCCTTCGTCACCGAGGACGAGATCCACGCCGTCGTGCAGCACTGCAAGGACCAGATGACCCCGGTCTTCCGGGAGGACGTCACCGTGGGCACCAAGCAGAAGAAGGAGGTCGACGAGGAGATCGGCGACGACCTCGACCTGCTGTGCCAGGCGGTCGAGCTGGTCGTGTCCACGCAGTTCGGCTCGACCTCGATGCTCCAGCGCAAACTGCGCGTCGGCTTCGCCAAGGCCGGGCGGCTCATGGACCTCATGGAGTCCCGGGGCATCGTCGGACCCAGCGAGGGATCCAAGGCGCGTGACGTTCTTGTGAAGGCCGACGAGGTGGATGGCGTGCTCTCGGTGATCCGCGGGGAGTCTGAAGGGTAGGCGTCCGCCGAAAGGTCCGCCGAAAGGATGCGACCGTGATCCACCCGTTAGAGATCCTCGGGCAACCGTTTCCCTTTGCCGTACGTCAAGTTGAGCGAGAAGACAGATCGGGCTCCCACCATGGGGTCCGTGTCTGGCTCGCCGTCGGGCGCTCCGGCCATACCGATGGCGTACAAAGTCCCACCGCCCGGTTGCCCCACCCTTCAGTACCCCCCCTAGACTGAATTTCCAGCACAGGCGGCTACACGCTCGAAAGGCGCCCCCGTGTCCATCGGCAACTCCCCTGAAGACGAGCGTCCGTTCGAAGACGGTCGTTCCTCAGACGGTCATGAGGAAGAAGCCCGCCCTTCCGTCGGCCGAACCCTGCAGCAGGCACGTATCGCCGCCGGGCTGACCGTCGACGACGTCAGCAGTGCCACCCGGGTCCGTATCGCCATCGTGCACGCCATCGAGGCCGACGACTTCACGCCCTGCGGCGGTGACGTCTACGCCCGCGGGCACATCAGGACCCTCGCCAGGGCCGTCCACATCGATCCCGCCCCCCTCCTCGCGCGCTACGACGACGACCACGGCGGACGCCCGGCCCCGACACCGGCGGCGCCCCTCTTCGAGGCGGAACGTATCCGTCCCGAGCGGCGGGGCCCCAACTGGACCGCGGCCATGGTCGCCGCGATCGTCGCGGTCGTCGGCTTCGTCGGGTTCACGGCGTTCAAGGGCGGCGACAGCGACAGTGACGCCGCGTCACAGGTCACCCAGGGGGCCACGCCCAGCGCCAGCAAGCCCGCCGCGCCCAAGCCCTCGAACACCACCGCCACGCCCAAGTCCGACCCCTCCGACAGTGCCATCGCCGCCGCGCCGCAGGACAAGGTGACGGTCCAGGTGAGCGCGGTCGACGGCCGCAGCTGGATCTCCGCCAAGGACCACAACGGCCGGATGCTCTTCGACGGACTCCTCAAGAAGGGCGAGTCGAAGACCTTCCAGGACAGCTCGAAGGTCAACCTGATCCTCGGCGACGCCGGTGTGATCCAGCTCTACGTCAACGGCAAGAAGATCGAGGACGACTTCCAGCCCGGAGCGGTGGAGCGCCTCACGTACACGAAGGGCGACCCCGAGGTCGGTTAGGACCTCCAGGCCGGTTCACCGGTCCGACGGGATGCTTGTTCAAGGGGTTGGCCAAGATCGGCCAGCCCCTTCGACGTGGGGTGTCAGTGGGACGAAGTAGTCTTGAGCCCATGCCTGAACGCCGTACCGTCGCACTCGTCACTCTTGGCTGCGCCCGTAACGAGGTGGACTCGGAGGAGCTCGCAGGCCGCTTGGAGGCGGACGGCTGGCAACTCGTGGAGGACGCCGAGGACGCGGACGTCGCCGTCGTCAACACCTGTGGCTTCGTCGAGGCCGCCAAGAAGGACTCCGTCGACGCCCTCCTCGAAGCCAATGACCTCAAGGGTCACGGCAGAACGCAGGCCGTCGTCGCGGTGGGCTGCATGGCCGAGCGGTACGGCAAGGATCTCGCCGAGGCGCTGCCCGAGGCCGACGGAGTGCTCGGCTTCGACGACTACGCCGACATCTCCGACCGCCTGCAGACCATCCTGAACGGCGGCATCCACGCCTCGCACACCCCGCGCGACCGCCGCAAGCTGCTGCCGATCAGCCCCGCCGAGCGGCAGGAGTCCGCCGCCGACGTCGCGCTGCCCGGCCACGGCCCGGTCGACCTCCCGGACGGCCTCGCGCCCGCCTCGGGCCCCCGCGCGCCCCTGCGCCGCCGTCTGGACGGTTCCCCGGTCGCCTCGGTGAAGCTCGCCTCCGGCTGCGACCGCCGCTGCTCCTTCTGCGCCATCCCGTCCTTCCGCGGCTCCTTCATCTCCCGCCGCCCGAGCGACGTCCTGAACGAGACGCGCTGGCTGGCCGAGCAGGGCGTCAAGGAGATCATGCTGGTCTCCGAGAACAACACGTCCTACGGCAAGGACCTGGGCGACATCCGCCTCCTGGAGACGCTGCTGCCCGAGCTCGCGGACATCGACGGCCTGGAGCGGGTGCGGGTCAGCTACCTCCAGCCCGCCGAGATGCGCCCCGGACTCATCGACGTGCTCACGTCGACGCCGAAGATCGCGCCCTACTTCGACCTGTCCTTCCAGCACTCCGCGCCCGACGTGCTGCGCTCCATGCGCCGCTTCGGCGACACGGACCGCTTCCTCGAACTGCTCGACACCATCCGTTCCAAGGCCCCGCAGGCCGGCGTCCGCTCGAACTTCATCGTCGGCTTCCCCGGCGAGACCGAGTCCGACCTGGCCGAGCTGGAGCGCTTCCTGAACGGCGCGCGCCTGGACGCCATCGGTGTCTTCGGCTACTCCGACGAGGAGGGCACGGAGGCGGCGACGTACGACAAGAAGCTCGACCAGGACGTCGTGGACGCGCGGCTCGCGCACATCTCCCGGCTCGCCGAGGAACTCGTCTCGCAGCGCGCCGAGGAGCGCGTCGGAGAGACCGTGCACGTGCTGGTCGAGGCGGTGGACTCCGAGGACGGCGCCTACGGCCGTGGTGAGCACCAGGCACCGGAGACGGACGGCCAGGTGCTTCTCACGAGCGGCGAAGGCCTGAGCGTCGGCCGTATGGTCGAGGCGAAGGTGGTCGGTACGGAAGGTGTCGACCTGGTGGCCGAGCCGCTCCTGGGCTCGCTCGCGTGTAGTGAGGAGGCGGGCAGATGACCGGAGTCCCGGCATCGGCGGCGGGCGACACCTCCAGCGCGAGCGGCACGCCCGTGAGCGCGGGTTCCGGTGGCGCCTCTTCCGGCGCGATGTCGGGCAACGTCTCCGGCGGTGTCCCTTCCGGTGGAGCCCCGGCCGGCGGTGCCTCGTCGGGTGTCGTCGAGACCGGTGTGCCCGGTGGTCCGAGGCCGGCGCGCGGTGCGAAGGTCGTCGCCGCGGCCGTCAACCAGGCAAGCGTCTGGAACATCGCCAACTTCCTGACCATGCTCCGGCTGCTGCTCGTCCCCGGCTTCGTCGCGCTGATGCTGGCCGACGGCGGGTACGACCCGGCGATGCGTTCGTTCGCGTGGGCGGCGTTCGCCATCGCCATGATCACCGATCTGTTCGACGGCCATCTGGCGCGGACGTACGACCTCGTCACCGACTTCGGGAAGATCGCCGACCCCATCGCCGACAAGGCGATCATGGGCGCGGCGCTGATCTGTCTGTCCTCGCTCGGCGATCTGCCGTGGTGGGTGACCGTCGTCATCCTCGGCCGGGAACTCGGGATCACGCTGCTGCGTTTTGTTGTCATCCGGTACGGCGTCATTCCCGCGTCGCGCGGCGGCAAGCTGAAGACGCTCGTCCAGGGCGTGGCCGTAGGGATGTATGTGCTGGCGCTGACGGGGTGGCTGGCCACGCTGCGGTTCTGGGTGATGGCCGCGGCCGTGATTCTGACCGTGCTGACCGGGCTGGACTATGTGAGACAGGCCATTGTGCTGCGCAGGCAGGGAATCGCCGAGCGGATGGCGGCGTCGGAGGAGACGGAAGCGTGAGTTCCACGGCCACTGAAGTGGTGCGACTACTGACGGTGAGCGGGGCGACGCTCGCTGTCGCCGAGTCGCTCACCGGTGGTCTGGTTGCGGCGGAGATCACATCGGTGCCCGGAGCCTCCAAGGCCTTCCGCGGTTCGGTCACCGCCTACGCCACCGAGCTGAAGCACCAGCTGCTCGGTGTCGACGCCGCTCTGCTGGCCGAGCGCGGAGCTGTGGACGCGCAGGTCGCGGCCCAGATGGCGGTCGGCGTGCGGAAGGCGCTGGGTGCCGACTGGGGCATCGCGACCACCGGCGTGGCGGGCCCGGAGCCGCAGGACGGACAGCCCGTGGGCACCGTCTTCGTGGCCGTGGACGGCCCCTTTCGACCTGATTCGGATGCCGCCGGTGGCGGGAAAGTGGCCGCGCTGCGGTTGAACGGCGGCCGGGCGGAAATTCGTATGGAGAGTGTACGGAGCGTACTCGCGCTGCTTCTGGAGCGGCTCGTGAGCGAACAGACCGGGAATGAGCGGACACAGGATACGGAACAGAACGGGGGGTTTTGATGTTTGCAGCCCTGAGTGAACACGACATCGCTCCCCGCACGGCCGCGGCGCAAGGCGGTACGGTGGGGCGAGAAGGATGCGGCTACGCGGTCCGAGGAGGGAGCCACCGATGATTCTGCTCCGTCGCCTGTTGGGCGATGTGCTGCGTCGGCAGCGCCAGCGCCAGGGCCGTACTCTGCGCGAAGTCTCCTCGTCCGCCCGAGTCTCACTCGGCTATCTCTCCGAGGTGGAGCGGGGGCAGAAAGAGGCTTCCTCTGAACTGCTGTCCGCCATCTGCGACGCGTTGGACGTACGGATGTCCGAACTCATGCGGGAAGTGAGCGACGAGCTCGCTCTCGCCGAGCTGGCCCAGTCTGCTGCGGCCACCGGTTCTGTGCCCACGTCGGTACGTCCGATGCTGGGTTCCGTGTCGGTGACCGGTGTGCC
The DNA here is from genome assembly GCF_045162565.1 of Streptomyces sp. NBC_00986. Lineage (NCBI taxonomy): Bacteria > Bacillati > Actinomycetota > Actinomycetes > Kitasatosporales > Streptomycetaceae > Streptomyces > Streptomyces sp. NBC_00986. The sequence goes on along the minus strand of NZ_CP108733.1, from coordinate 3,687,524 downwards.
ACCGGAACGGGTGACCATCAAGGCCCCCGCCGAGGCGGTGGACGTGGTCGCCGCGTGACGCTCACGCTGGTGTAGACCGATGAGGCACTGACCAGCCTCAGTGAAGTGTGCGGGCCCCGGCCGGGGCTTCTCCAGGGAGATCTGGAGGGGTGCGGTCGGGGCTTTTCGCGTTTGCAGGGGGCTCACACGTGGCCCGTACGGCCGGCGCGGTCCGTTTGCCGGGGTGGCCCGGTGCGGTCATGGTTGAGGCGAGTGGTGCGTCCGTGTGCCGTTGATGCGCCCTTCTCGCGGGTGACCGTGACGTTCTAGCGTCGGGCTGGAGGTGGGGCCATGGCGGGGCGAATAGCACGCTGGGGGCTCGCGCTCGGGCTCTGCGCCGTGTGGTGGTGGGCGGTGCTGCGGCTCGCGCTGACCCCGCACGCCGGGGCGCTGGAGGGGGCCGTAGCGGCCGGGGGGTGGGGGCTGAGTCTGCTTCCGGTGCACTGCATGCCGAAGGCCCGGGCGGTGGGGGCTGTGGCTACGGGGCGGTGGCGGGCGGCTTGGCGGGGGTCTGTCGTGCCGGTTGGCGGGGTGTCGCCGGATGTTGGCTTTACGAGCACTGGGGTGTGGCCGGACCCTGGGGTGATGGATGTTGGGGTGTCGCTCGACCCTGGGGTGATGAGCGCTGGGGTGTGGCGGGACCCGGGCGGGGCGGACGTTGGGGTGATGCCGGGTCCGGGCGGGACGGGTACCGGGATGACGGACGTTGAGGTATCGCCGGACCCCGGGGTGACGAGTGCTGGGGCGTGGCCGGGCCCGGGCGGGACGGGCGCTGGGATGACAGATGCTGGGGTCACGTCGGACTTGGACGTGACGGACGCCGGGGTGTGGTCGGCGGACGGGCCCTTGCCGGGTGACGGACCATCGTCGGGCGCTTGGCCGTCGTCGGCCCCCGGACCGGAGCCGGGCGCCGAGTCGGTGCCTGTTACCAAGGCATCGCCACGCCGCCGTTCGGGCGGAGGATCTGGCCCGTCGTGAACGACGACGCGTCCGACGCCAGATGCAGCACGGCGTGGGCGATGTCCTCCGGCTCACCTACCCGGCCCAGTGGTGACAGCCGGACCATCAACGCCTCGGTGCGGGCCTGTACCTCGGCCTCGTGGTGGTCGGTCATGGGTGTGCGGACCCAGCCCGGCGCGACCGCGTTGACGCGGATGCCGTGCCGGCCCAACTCCGTCGCCAGCGTCTTCGTCAGCTGGACGACGGCCGCCTTGGTCACGCTGTAGCAGAGCAGTCCGGCTCCTCCCGTGTCGATCGCGCCCGACGCCATGGTGACGATGCTGCCCCTGGTGCCACGGTCGAGCATCAGCCGGGCCGCCTCCTGGCAGGCGTACAGGACGCCCTTGAAGTTGACGTTCAGCACCCGGTCGAGATCCTCGTCCCGGGTCTCCAGCACGGTGCTGCTGTGCATGATCCCGGCGACCGCGGCCATGACGTGCAGCTCCTCGCAGGAGTCCACGGCCTCCTTCAGTTGGGCGCGGTCGGTGACGTCGAGGTGGTGGGTGCGGGCGATGCCGCCCTTGTCCTTGATCAGGGTCGCCGTCTCGTGCAGGCCCTGCGCGTCGCGGTCGGCGCAGTGCACGGTGGCGCCCGCCTCGGCGAGCAGTACGGCGGAGGCGCGGCCGATACCGCTGGCGGCGCCGGTGACGAAAGCGGTGCGTCCGGTGAGGTCGTACGCCTTGACGGGCATGAACCGACCGTACGAGGGTTTCTGACGGGTCGTCAATTAGTCGTACGGTGCTGAGTTCCGCGGGGTGGGGTGGCGCCCGGGGCCGGTCCTATCTGGCAGGTCGGGCACCAGTAGGTGGGGCGTTCGCGGGAGCCGTCGCCCTGGTTCGCCGTGCGGATGGGGGTGTTGCAGCGGAGGCAGGGGCGGGGGGCTCGGCCGTAGACGAAGAGGTCAGGGGTGTGGGGACCTGTGGGGTGGTGGGGTGTAGTGCCGGGGAGTGGGGTGCGGGTGCGTGGGGCGGGGTGGGCTGGAGTGCCGGGGGCTGAGGTGCGGGCGTCTGGAGCGCGGTGGGTTGGGGTGCGGTTTGGGTTCGGGGTGTTGTTCGTGAGGGTGCTTGTGGTGTTGCGGACGGGGCGGTCGCGGTTGGCTTCCAGGAGGCGCTTGGCGATGGCGGGCAGCTTCGCGGCGCGGTCGGCGGGGAGTGCGCCGATGGGGAGCCACGGGGTGGCGCCCAGGAGGAAGCAGAGTTCGCTTTTGTAGATATTGCCGATGCCGGCCAGGTTGCGCTGGTCGAGCAGGGTCTCGCCGAGGGGGCGGGCGGGGTCCGCGAGGAGGTTGGCGAGGGCCAGTTCGGGGTTCCAGTCGGGGCCCAGGAGGTCGGGGCCGAGGTGGCCCACGGTGCGGTGCTCGTCGGTCGTGCGGAGGAGTTCGAGTACGGGGAGGCGGTAGCCGACGGCCGTGCGGTCGACGGTGCCGAGGATCACGCGGATCTGGTGGGCCGGGCCGCCGCCGCTCCAGCGCTGACCGTTGGCGTACACCCTCCAGGTGCCGTCCATCCGCAGGTGCGAGTGGAGGGTCAGGCCGCCCTCGATACGGGTCAGCAGGTGTTTGCCCCGGGGCGTGACGTCCAGGACGGTGCGGCCGGTGAGGTCTGCCGTGGCGTACTTGGGCACGCGGAGGTCGCTGCGGGTCAGCACCTTTCCCGCGAGGGCCGTGTGGAGGCGCTTTGCGGTCTGCCAGACGGTGTCGCCTTCAGGCATGGGTCAAGGGTGACATGGGGTGGGCGTGGGGGTGGGTTGGGGCGAGGGGCTGCGCAGGGTGGGAAGAGGAGCGGCGCGGGATGAGAAGGGGCTCGAGGGGAGGGGAGCACGGGGAGTGAGGCGGCGTGGGGGAGAGGGGACTCGGGGTGAGGGCAGGTTGGGGTGGAGGTGGCCTGGGGCGAGGGGCTGCGCGAAGTGAGCGCCGGGATGAGGCAGGGGCGGCACGAGGTGAGGGTCAGCTTGGGGTGAGCGGGGGCGCGGGGGCAGGGGCGGTTCGGGTTGGGAGGTGGCTCGGGTGAGGGGCGGCTTGGGTGAGTCGTGGCCGAACCCCGGGACGCCGTTGATCCGGTTCATGCGCGGAGGCGCAGGCCGCGCGGTGTCGCGATGAAGCCTGCTCCTTCCAGGAGGGTGCCGAGGGGGGAGGTCAGAGCCGAGACGCCGTTGACCCGCTCCACCGTGACCGTGCCGAGGGAACCGGCTCGGGCCGCCGCCGCGAGGGCCTCGGCGGACGCCTGGAGGCGTGGGTCTTCGGCGGCCGTGGTGTCCGGTGCCGAGGGCCAGGCGAGCAGGGTCTTGCCGCCGCGCTCCATGTAGAGGGTCAGTTCACCCTCGACCAGCACTACGAGAGAGCCCGCTTTACGCCCCGGCTTGTGCCCGGCGCCGGTCGGCGGCTCGGGCCAGGGGAGAGCGGCGCCGTACGCGTTCGCGGGGTCGGCGGCGGCCAGGACCACGGCTCGGGTGGCGAGGGAGGGGCGGCGGGCGTGGTGGTTGGCGTAGGGGGAACTGGTGTTGCCCTGAGGTGGCGGAGCGGGGAAGTCGCGGGGGGAGATGTAGTCGCCCGGGGCCGGGGGGTGGGAGGCAGGAGTGCGGTGGTGCCGGGAGGTCGCGCCCGGGTTCGTGGGGCGGTCGTCCGGTGAGCCCAGGCTGTCGAGGTCGTCGAAGTCGGTGAACGGGCCGAAGGCGTCGGCGAAGTCGTGGACTCCGGAGGCGGCGTCGGATGCTCCGGGGGAGTGGGAGGTGTCGTAGCGGCCGTGGTCGGTGGGGGAGGCGTACGGGGCTTGGCGGTTACCGGTGTTCGGTGAGGCGTAGGGATCCTGTCGGCCGCGGTTGTCCGGCGAGTCGTAGGTGGCGCTCGGGGTTCCGAACGGGTCGGCGGAACCGTTGCCGGAGGCGGCCGTCGGCGCGGTGGAGCCGGTGAGGGCGCCGAAGCCGTAGGGGTCGTTGTCCGTGGGGTTCGGAGTGGGCAGGTCGTCGCCCCGGTCGCGGGCGTTGGCGACCGCGCGGAGGCGGTCCACCGCGCCGTCCATCGCGAACTGGGCGGCGCCGAGGCCTTCCACGACATAGCCGCGCCGTGCCTGACCGCTGTCCTCGAAGGCGGACAGGACGCGGTACGTCGCCGAGAAGCCGCCCTCGACGCCCTCCGCGGCGACCGCTCCCCGGGTCACCACGCCGTGCCGGTCGAGCAGAGTGCGGGCCAGGGCGTGGGCGCGCACGGTGGGGTCGGGTTCGTGGGCGGGGAGCAGGGACCAGCGGCCCGCGACGGTCGGCGGACCGGTGCGGGAGGCGGGGCGTGCGGCGGCGGTGAGCGAGCCGTAGCGCCCGCGCGGGACCGTGCGCTTGGCACGGTGGGCCGTGGAACCCGCCGTACGGCCGGAGCCCAGCAGGGAGCGCATCGGGGCGAGCGTGTCGTTCGTGAGCCGCCCGGACCAGGCCAGGTCCCATACGGCGTCGGCCAGTTGGGGGTCGGTGACGTCGGGGTGGGTGGTCGCGCGGATCTGGTCGGTGATCTGGCGGAAGAAGAGGCCGTAGCCGCCGGAGAGGGTGTCCAGGACCGACTGGTGCAGCGCTGTGAGTTCGAGTGGGTGCGGTGGCGGGAGGAGCAGGGGGGCCGCGTCCGCCAAGTACAGGGAGACCCAGCCGTCCTTGCCGGGGAGGGAGCCCGCGCCGGCCCACACCAGCTCGCCGGCGGAGGTGAGTTCGTCGAGCATGGCGGGTGCGTAGTTCGCCACGCGGGACGGCAGGACGAGCTTCTCCAGGGCGGACGCGGGCACGGAGGCGCCCTGCAACTGCTCGACGGCGCGCACCAGTCCGTCGATGCCGCGCAGCCCGTGGCCCTTGCCGATGTGCTGCCACTGGGGGAGGAACTGCGCGAGCGCGGCGGGCGGCACCGGCTCCAACTCGTGCCGCAGCGCGGCCAGGGAGCGACGGCGCAGGCGGCGCAGCACCGTCGCGTCGCACCACTCCTGGCCGATGCCGGCCGGGTGGAACTCCCCTTGTACGACACGGCCGTTGGCCGCCAGTCGCTGCAACGCGCCGTCGGTGACCGCCACGCCGAGGCCGAAACGGGCCGCCGCTGTGGCCGACGTGAACGGGCCGTGGGTGCGGGCATGCCGTGCCAGGAGGTCGCCGAGCGGATCCTTGACCGGTTCGGTGAACGCCTCCGGGACGCCGACCGGCAGCGCCGTACCGAGTGCGTCGCGCAGGCGGCCCGCGTCCTCGATCGCCGCCCAGTGGTCGGCACCGGCGATACGGACCCGGATCGCGCGGCGGGCCGAGGCCAGCTCCTGGGCCCACTGCGGCGCGGCACCCCGCTCGGCCAACTCGGCGTCGGTGAGCGGGCCGAGCATCCGCAGCAGGTCGGCGACGCCCTCGACGTCCTTGATGCGGCGGTCCTCGGTGAGCCACTGGAGTTCGCGCTCCAGCTCCGTCAGCACCTCGGCGTCGAGGAGTTCGCGCAGCTCCGCCTGGCCGAGCAGCTCGGCCAGCAGGTGGGAGTCCAGGGACAGGGCGGCGGCGCGGCGCTCGGCGAGCGGTGAGTCTCCCTCGTAGAGGAACTGGGCGACGTACCCGAAGAGGAGGGAGCGGGCGAAGGGGGACGGCTCGGGGGTGGTGACCTCGACGAGGCGCACCTTGCGGGACTCCAGGTCGCCCATCAGCTCGGTGAGGCCCGGGACGTCGAAGACGTCCTGGAGGCACTCGCGGACGGCCTCCAGGACGATCGGGAACGAGCCGAACTCGCTTGCCACCTGGAGCAGTTGGGCCGCCCGCTGGCGCTGCTGCCACAGCGGGGTGCGCTTGCCGGGGTTGCGGCGCGGCAGCAGCAGGGCGCGGGCGGCGCACTCGCGGAAGCGGGCCGCGAACAGGGCCGAGCCGCCGACCTGGTCGGTGACGATCTGATTGACCTCGCCCTTGTCGAAGGCGACGTCCGCCGCGCCTACGGGGGCCTGGTCGGCGTCGTACTCCGTGCCGGCCTTCATGGGTTCCTGGTCGAGCAGGTCCAGGCCCATCAGGTCGGCGTCGGGCAGCCGCAGGACGATGCCGTCGTCGGCGTGCATCACCTGGGCGTCCATGCCGTAGCGCTCGGAGAGGCGGGCGCCGAGGGCGAGGGCCCAGGGGGCGTGGACCTGAGCGCCGAAGGGGGAGTGGATGACCACGCGCCAGTCGCCGAGTTCGTCCCGGAAGCGCTCCACGACGATCGTGCGGTCGTCCGGGATGTGGCCGCAGGCCTCGCGCTGTTCGGCCAGGTACGACAGCACGTTCTCCGCGGCCCAGGCGTCGAGGCCCGCGGCGAGGAGGCGCAGGCGGGCGTCCTCCTTGGGCTGCGAGCCGACCTCGCGCAGGAACGCGCCCACCGCGCGGCCCAGCTCGAGCGGGCGGCCCAGCTGGTCGCCCTTCCAGAAGGGGAGCCGGCCGGGGACGCCCGGCGCGGGGGAGACCAGGACGCGGTCGCGGGTGATGTCCTCGATCCGCCAGGAGGAGGTGCCGAGCGTGAAGACGTCGCCCACCCGGGACTCGTAGACCATCTCCTCGTCCAGCTCGCCGACCCGGCCGCCGCCCTTCTTGGGGTCGGCGCCGGCCAGGAAGACCCCGAAGAGACCGCGGTCGGGGATCGTGCCCCCGGAGGTGACGGCGAGGCGCTGCGCGCCGGGGCGGCCGGTGATCGTGCCCGCGATGCGGTCCCACACCACGCGCGGGCGCAGCTCCGCGAACGCGTCGGAGGGATAGCGGCCCGCGAGCATGTCGAGCACGGCCGTGAACGCCGACTCCGGGAGCGAGGCGAAGGGGGCGGCCCGGCGGACCGTGGCGAGCAGGTCGTCGACCTGCCAGGTGTCCAGCGCCGTCATCGCGACGAGCTGCTGGGCCAGGACGTCCAGGGGGTTGGCGGGGACCCTCAGGGACTCGATGGAGCCGGTGCGCATCCGCTCGGTGACCACGGCGGCCTGGACGAGGTCGCCCCGGTACTTCGGGAAGACCACACCGGTCGAGACCGCGCCGACCTGGTGTCCCGCGCGGCCGACGCGCTGGAGGCCGGAGGCCACGGAGGGCGGGGACTCCACCTGGATGACGAGATCGACGGCACCCATGTCGATGCCCAGCTCCAGACTGGACGTGGCCACCACAGCGGGGAGCCGGCCCGCCTTGAGGTCCTCCTCGACCTGGGCGCGCTGCTCCTTGGAGACCGAGCCGTGGTGGGCGCGGGCAATGACGGGGGGTGCGCCCTGGGCGGCGCCGGAACCGCCCATCAGCTCGGCCGGTGCGTGGTGTTCGTCCAGGGGCTCGCCGGTCGCGCGCTCGTAGGCGATCTCGTTGAGCCGGTTGCACAACCGCTCGGCGAGACGACGGGAGTTGGCGAACACGATCGTTGAACGATGCGACTGGACGAGGTCGGTGATGCGCTCCTCGACATGCGGCCAGATCGAGGGCTTCTCCGCGCCCTCTTTGCCGTCGGCAACCGGAGAGCCGCCCAACTCCCCCAGGTCCTCGACCGGGACGACCACGGAGAGGTCGAACTCCTTGCCGGACTTCGGCTGGACGATCTCCACCTTGCCGCGCGGTGAGAGATAGCGGGCGACCTCGTCGACCGGACGCACGGTCGCCGAGAGGCCGATACGGCGGGCCGGCTTCGGCAGCAGCTCGTCCAGCCGCTCCAGGGACAGCGCGAGATGCGCGCCCCGCTTGGTGCCCGCGACCGCGTGCACCTCGTCCAGGATCACCGTCTCGATGCCCGTCAGCGCGTCGCGCGTGGCCGACGTGAGCATCAGGAACAGGGACTCCGGGGTGGTGATCAGGATGTCCGGCGGGCGGGTGGACAGGGCGCGGCGCTCGGCGGGCGGGGTGTCGCCGGAGCGGATGCCGACCTTGACCTCGGGCTCGGGCAGGCCCAGGCGGACGGATTCCTGGCGGATGCCGGTGAGCGGGGAGCGGAGGTTGCGCTCCACGTCGACCGCGAGGGCCTTCAGCGGAGACACGTACAGGACGCGGCAGCGCTTCTTCGGGTCGGCGGGTGGGGGTGTCGCGGCAAGCTGGTCCAGGGCGGCGAGGAAGGCGGCCAGGGTCTTGCCGGAACCGGTCGGGGCGACCACCAGCACGTCCGAGCCCTCGCCGATGGCCTTCCACGCGCCCGCCTGGGCCGCGGTGGGCGCGGAGAAGGCCCCCGTGAACCAGCCGCGGGTCGCGGAGGAGAAGCCGTCGAGGGCTCGATGTGCGGAGCTGACCATGCGTCCATCCTGCACCCGACCACTGACAATGCGTCTGACCTGCGGGGATTCTGCGGCGGCTGCTCGCGGAACCGTTTCGGTCTCCTGCCGCCCGTCGCGGGCAGGACCGTTTCAGCGGCTTCCGGTCGCCGTGGGCAGGACCGCTTCCTCCCGTCGCCGTGGCGGAGAATGGCCGTATGGCAGGTTCGGGCGAGCTGGCGAGGCACTGGAAGTACACGGAGCTGCCCGGCGTCGACCTGCTGCGGGCCCGGTACATCCAGAAGACGTTCGTGCGGCACACGCACGAGAGCTTCGTCATCGCCGCCATCTCGGACGGCGTCGAGGTGTTCCACCACGGTGGGGGTGACGTGTCCGCCGGGGCGGGGGCGCTCGCGCTGGTCAATCCGGACACCCCGCACACCGGCCGGGCGGGCGTGCCCGAGGGCTGGCGGTACGGGGCGGTCTACCCGTCGCCCGAAGTGGTGGCCGCGATAGCCGCCGAGACCACCTCGATCCGCGGCACTCCCGGTTTCATCAGGCCCGTGCTCGACGACCCTTACACGGTCGGGCTCGTCCATCAGATCCTGCGCGCGGCCGACGAGGGCAACGCGCTCGCCGCCGACACCCTGCTGCGGGTCGCCGTCACCAGGCTGCTCCGGCTGAACGGCGGACCGCTGCCGCAGCGCGCCGTGCCCACGGCCGGCGGTCGGGTCGCCGCACGCGCGCGTGCCGTGCTGGAGGAGCGGATGGCGCAACCGCCCACCCTGGAGCGGCTCGCCGGAGATCTGGGGACCAGTCCCTTCGCGCTGCTGCGCGCGTTCCGGGGTGCCTACGGGATGCCGCCCCACGCCTGGCTGACCGACGCCCGGGTGCGGGAGGCACGTCGGCTCCTGGACGGGGGCACGGCGCCCGCGGAGGCCGCCGTCGCCGTCGGTTTCACGGACCAGCCGCACCTCAACCGGCACTTCGCCCGGATCGTGGGTGTGCCCCCGGGCGCATACCAGCGGGAGCGCAAGAACGTACAAGACGCGGGACACCGGCTGCTCGTACCGTCCGACACGTGGCAGAACAGATCGCTTCAGAAGACATACGCGCCGGAGCGGGAGGGGAACCGGACTCCAGCGCAGGGAAAAAGCCGGACTCCGCCGTCGTACGGGACGCCCTCGGGGTCGGGGTCGCCGTAGGGCTGTCCGGGTTCGCCTTCGGGGTGACCTCGGCCGGTGGCGGGCTCACCCTGCTGCAGACCTGCGCCCTCAGTCTCCTGGTGTTCACCGGTGCCTCCCAGTTCGCGCTCGTGGGAGCGCTCGCGGCCGGCGGCAATCCGCTCACCGCGGCAGCCGGAGCCTTCTTCCTGGGCGTACGCAACACCTTCTACGGGCTGCGGCTCTCGCAGTTGCTGGCACTCCCGCGCGCGGTGCGGCCGTTCGCCGCCCAGTGGGTCATCGACGAGACGACGGCCGTCACCCTCGCGCAGCCCACACGGCGTGCCGCGCGGATCGGCTTCACCGTCACGGGGCTCACCCTGTACCTGCTGTGGAACCTCACCACGCTGCTCGGCGCGCTGGGCGCCAAGGCCATCGGGGACACGGACGCCTGGGGTCTCGACGCGGCCGGGCCCGCCGTCTTCCTCGCGCTGCTCGCGCCCATGCTCACGACCACCACCGAGCGTGCCGTCGCCGCACTCGCGGTCCTTCTGGGACTGGGCCTGCTGCCCGTGCTGCCGGCCGGCGTGCCGGTCCTGGCGGCGGCTCTCGCGGCGCCGATCGCCCTCTACGTAGAAGGGCGTCGGCAGGGCGGGGTGCGTAACGGCGCACCAGAAGAAGGCAGTCACGACGCACAGGAGGAAGACCGTTGACCGTCTGGATCGCGATCGTGGCGACCGCCCTCGGCTGCTACGTCGTCAAGCTCGCCGGACTCCTGGTGCCCGCGGGCGCCCTTGAACGGCCGTTGGTGCGGCGGCTCGCCGGCCTGTTGCCGGTCGCCCTGCTCGCCGCGCTCACGGCCCAGCAGACCTTCGCCGACGGGCACGCGCTCGTGCTCGACGCCCGGGCCGCGGGGCTCGCGGCGGCCGCCGTGGCGCTGGTGCTGCGGGCACCGTTCCTGCTCGTCGTCGCGGCGGCCGTGCTGGTGACGGCAGGCGTGCGGGCCATCGGCGGCTGAGGCGACCGGGGTCAGCCCACGGAGCGGCCGTACGCCTTCAGGGTGCGCAGTGCCTGGATCGTCACCATGGGGCGTGCCTCCAGGGCGATGCCCGGTGCCCACTGACGCCAGCGGATCGGCCAGCCGCCGTCCTCCCGCTGGCCGCCCGCGAGGTGGTCCAGGGAACGGGCCATCTCGTCGTCCGTGAACCACGCGCGCGCGAGGGAACTCGGCGTCTTCGCGTAGTCGTACGGGAAGTGGTGCTCACCCGGCGCGTATCCGGAGGCGACCGGATAGGCCTCCAGACGCTCCGGGTCCAGGGCGGCGAGGCGGTGTTCGCGCACCAGGCGGCCGAGGCGGTCGGCGGCGGCCTCCGCGCGCGGGCGGTCGGGTGCCGAGTCCAGGAAGGCCACGGCGGCCTCGATCTCGTACGGGTGCGACTTCTCCAGGGAGTCGACGGCCTGCCAGCAGAAGTCGGTGGCCCGGAACAGCCAGGCGTGCCACACCTCGTTGCGATGCAGCAGGCCCACCACCGGCCCGGTGGCGAGGAGTTCGCTGGGCGGGTCGTCCACGATCGGCACGAAGGGCGCCGTCGGATAGCCGCGCTGGCCGGGAAGGATCGCCGGCAGGGCGCCGTCGGCCGTGGAGACCGAGGTCAGATAGCGGCACACGCGTTCCACGCGCTGCCCGCCGCAGCGCCCGACCGCGTCCAGGACGCGCAGCGCGTGCCCGGTGTGCAGCGGCTGGCTCACCGGGCCGCGCAGATCGGGTTCCAGCGCGTGCCCGTACCCGCCGTCCTCGTTGCGGTAGGCGTCCAGCGCGGTCTCCACGGGATCGGGTTCGCCGTTGAGGAAGTGGTACGCGAAGAGGCGCTGTTCCAGCACGCGCGCGGTGAGCCAGACGAAGTGCTCGGCGCGGAAGAGCGGGGAGTGCGCCGGGGGCGTCGGGGGGAGTGGGGAAGCTCCTGTTTCGGCCATGCGTCAGACCGTAGGACGGAAAGCGGTCTCCGCAAGGGGTCCCGAGCTGGTCCCACTCTCAGGGGCGGGATACTGGTGTCATGCGGTTGACGGTCTTCTGGCAGCGGATGACGGAGCACTTCGGGGCGGGGTACGCCGAGAGCTTCGCGCGCGATCACGTGATGACGGAACTCGGCGGGCGGACGGTGCACGAGGCGCTGGACGCGGGCTGGGAGGCCAAGGACGTGTGGCGCGTGGTCTGCGACGTCATGAACGTTCCGGCGCAAAGCCGCTGATCCTCCGCGGGAAAGTCGCTGATCGGTCACGAAGATCGACGGCGGTGACCGGTTGTCAGTGGCGTAGGCGAGACTTGCACCGTGGCAGTCACTGACGAGACCGGGCACGACGCCCAGCAGGCATCCCCGACCGGTGCGACGCCGCCGGCCCGCCCCCCGGCCGACGGCGCCGCGCCGGGCCCGGGCATGCCGCGCTGGCTGCCCCGCGCCATGGTGCTGGCGCTCGCCCTCGTCGCCGTGTTCCAGCTGGGCAGTTGGGCCTTCCACCAGCTCATCGGGCTGCTGATCAACATCCTCATCGCGTTCTTCCTGGCCCTCGCCATCGAGCCCGCGGTGAGCCGGCTGGCCGCCTACGGCATGCGCCGGGGGCTGGCCACCTTCCTGGTGTTCCTAGGCCTGCTGATCGTGAGCGCCGGGTTCATCACCCTCATGGGGTCGATGCTCGCCGGCCAGATCATCAAGATGATCGAGGACTTCCCGGACTACCTCGACTCCGTCATCAACTGGGTCAACGGGCATTTCCACACCGACCTCAGACGGGTCGACATCCAGGAGGGGCTGCTCCACTCCGACTGGCTGCGCAAATACGTGCAGAACAGCGCGACCGGCGTGCTGGACGTGTCCACCCAGGTGCTCGGGGGCCTCTTCCAGCTGCTGACGATCGGTCTGTTCTCGTTCTACTTCGCCGCCGACGGGCCGCGGCTGCGGCGCGCGCTGTGCTCCGTACTGCCGCCCGCCCGGCAGGCCGAGGTGCTGCGCGCGTGGGAGATCGCCGTCGACAAGACGGGCGGCTACATATACTCCCGCGGTCTGATGGCGCTGGTCTCCGGAGTGGCGCACTACATCCTGCTGCAGGCGCTGGGCATCCCGTACGCGCCTGTGCTCGCCGTCTGGGTGGGCCTGGTCTCCCAGTTCATCCCGACCATCGGCACGTATCTCGCGGGCGCCCTGCCCATGCTGATCGCCTTCACCGTGGACCCCTGGTACGCGCTGTGGGTGCTGATCTTCGTCGTGGTCTACCAGCAGTTCGAGAACTACATGCTCCAGCCCAAGCTGACCGCGAAGACCGTCGACATCCACCCCGCGGTCGCCTTCGGCTCGGTCATCGCGGGCACCGCGCTCCTCGGTGCCGTCGGCGCGCTGATCTCCATCCCGGCGGTCGCCACGCTCCAGGCGTTCCTCGGGGCGTACGTGAAGCGATATGCCGTCACCGACGACCCCAGGGTCCACGGACACCGGACCACCCGAGGCTCCGACGGCCCCGGCCCGCTGGCCCGCGCGCGACAGCTGTGGGCCCGGCGGCAGGGAACGGCGGAGCCGACAGCGGCCGACTCCGCCGGTACCGGCGATTCCGCTGCGACCGACTCCACCTCTACGAACAACTCTGTCGTTACGACCGACTCCGGGACGACCGACTCCGCTACGACCGACTCCCGGCCGACCGATCCGGAGCCGGCCGACTTTACGCCGAAGGACTCCGAACCGAAGGACCCGGGAGAGGGCTCCTCCGGCTCCTCCTGAAGGATGATCCGGCGAGAACACCAGGGCGTCGCGGTCAGTACGTGAGCACCGCCCACACCCCGGCTCCGGCCACGGCAACGACGTAGCAGCCGACCGCGACGGTCACGGTCCGCCGCCGTACCGCCTCACTCCAGGACGTGCGGGACAGCAGCCAGGCCAGGGCCGGCAACACCAGGACGGCGTGCAGGCTCACCCCGTGCAGCGGCTTGAGCGGGGCCGTCGAGTGGTACGCCGCCTCCTGGTGACCGGTTCGGGCGAGGACCACCCCGCGCGCGATCATCGCGGCGCCCGAGGCCAGCGCCACGAGCAGGATCGCGAACCCGGAACGCACCGCGAGGGCCATCCCCGTAGGCCCCGTCGGCCGGTGCCGGAAGGACGCCACCGCGAACACGGTGAGCAGCACCACGAGGACACCGCCGCCCACCGCGAGCGTCATGGACACCGCGGTGTCGAAGGGCGTCTCCATGTCGAGGTGCGACGGCACCCGGCGCCACGCCTGGAGGGTGATGCCGCCGACCTCCACGACACAGTCGGCGGCGAACACGACGAGCAGCACGGTGCGCAGCCGGGCCCCGACGCGCAGATACGACGTGACCCAGGTGACCGCGATCAGCGTCGCCCCGAAGGAGAGCCCGAACGTGACGGGCTTGCGCCAGGAGACGGGCCCGTACCAGGGACCGCCGTCGACCGCGAACACCCCCAGGTGCACCAGCCCGGAGAGGATCAACAGGGCACCGGTCACCTGGCAGAGACGCTCGGCGGGACGTATCTGGCTCGTCATGGCCCGAGCCTCGCGGGAACCCGCCGCGCAGTCGTCGTACGGCCGAAGACACCCGCCGTACGACGGCGGAAGTAGTGCTCCTGGAGGCGCCGCGATGAGTTTCGGGGGCGTGCCGGGTCCATGGAGGTGAGAGCCGCCCGGAATCCGCCGAACGGTGACCCCCGAAGCGAGGATCGATCATGTCCACCGCGAAGACCCCGCAGAGCGTCGAGACCACGCCCGCCCCGCAGTTGGCGGACACCGGACCGCAGACCGCCGCGGGCAAGGTGCTGTGGCACTTCACGATGTCGTTGGACGGGTTCGTGGCGGGGCCGGACCACGCGATGGACTGGATGACGGGGTTCTCGTTCCGGGCCGGCCTCGTCGAGGAGTACGCCGCTACGACCGGTGCCGTACTGGGCGGCCGGGACGGCTTCGACGCGTTCCCCGATGTCGGCAGCGTCTACGGGGGCGCGTGGCAGGGGCCGGTGTTCGTCCTCACGCACCACCCCGACGACGCGCCGCCCGCCCCCGGGGTGACCTTCCTGAACTGCGATGTGGCCGAGGCCGTACGCATCGGGCTGGCGGCCGCCGGCGGCAAGAACCTCGAAGTGTTCTCGCCCACGATCGGCCGACAACTCCTGGAGCGCGAACTGATAGACGAGATCGACCTGCACATCGTGCCGGTGCTGCTCGGCGACGGCATCCGGCTCTACGACAACCCCGGCGGCAGCCCGGTCCGGCTCGGGCTGCTGAACGGCGATGACCACGCGGCCGCGGTGAACGTGCGCTGTCGGCCGGTCGGGACGTGATCGTCCTGTGGCATCAAGGCTCGAGGGAGTGCCGGGAAGTCCGATGGTTCGGTGGCGCGCGATGCTCGCGGGGGCTCCTACTGGTAGCAGTTTCCGCTGCACAGGATGGTGACGGTGCCGGTCTCGTCGGCCGAGGCGATCGCCGAGCCCTGTGCCGGTGCGGGGTGGTGCACGCGGCTGGTCTCCTATGGCATGGGCGCGGCCGACGCCGCCGGACTCATGACGCCGACGGTCGCTGTGACCAGCACGGCTGCCACCAGTCAACGGGCCCGACCCCCGGCACGGGAAGGATTTCCATGTCGTTCGAAGCGTCGCCACGGCGTGAGGCGGCACAGGACATCGATGATGCGAGTGCCGCGTGGTGCGCTTGACACGAAAATCGAACATCCATTCTCATGGAAGCTCCGGCGAGGCCATGACGGGCATTTCGGCAGGCTTTTGATGGTGAAGTGTCCGAGTTATCCACAGGCTGGGCGGGCGTCGGGGCGCGTTGTCAGTGGCAGGCGTTAGCGTCTTTGACGTGAAGCGATCGACACAAGCAAATCGGGTGGAACCCATGGCAGGAACCGACCGCGAGAAGGCGCTGGACGCCGCGCTCGCACAGATTGAACGGCAATTCGGCAAGGGCGCGGTGATGCGCCTCGGCGAGCGGCCGAACGAGCCCATCGAGGTCATCCCCACCGGGTCGACCGCACTGGACGTCGCCCTCGGTGTCGGCGGCCTGCCGCGCGGCCGAGTGGTGGAGGTCTACGGCCCGGAGTCCTCCGGCAAGACGACCCTGACCCTGCACGCGGTGGCGAACGCCCAGCGGGCCGGCGGCCAGGTCGCGTTCGTGGACGCGGAGCACGCCCTCGACCCCGAGTACGCGAAGAA
This sequence comes from Streptomyces sp. NBC_00986, assembly GCF_045162565.1. Lineage (NCBI taxonomy): Bacteria > Bacillati > Actinomycetota > Actinomycetes > Kitasatosporales > Streptomycetaceae > Streptomyces > Streptomyces sp. NBC_00986. The sequence goes on along the minus strand of NZ_CP108733.1, from coordinate 3,671,942 downwards.
GCTCGGCGTCGACATCGACAACCTGATCCTGTCCCAGCCGGACAACGGCGAGCAGGCCCTGGAGATCGTGGACATGCTGGTCCGCTCCGGCGCCCTCGACCTCATCGTCATCGACTCCGTCGCGGCACTCGTCCCGCGCGCGGAGATCGAGGGCGAGATGGGCGACAGCCACGTCGGTCTGCAGGCCCGCCTGATGAGCCAGGCGCTCCGCAAGATCACCGGCGCGCTCCACCAGTCCGGGACCACCGCGATCTTCATCAACCAGCTCCGCGAGAAGATCGGCGTGATGTTCGGCTCTCCGGAGACCACGACCGGTGGCCGCGCGCTGAAGTTCTACGCCTCGGTGCGACTCGACATCCGTCGTATCGAGACCCTCAAGGACGGCACCGACGCGGTCGGCAACCGCACCCGCGTCAAGGTCGTCAAGAACAAGGTCGCGCCGCCCTTCAAGCAGGCCGAGTTCGACATCCTCTACGGCCACGGCATCAGCCGCGAGGGCGGCCTGATCGACATGGGCGTGGAGAACGGCTTCGTCCGCAAGGCCGGCGCCTGGTACACGTACGAGGGCGACCAGCTCGGCCAGGGCAAGGAGAACGCGCGCAACTTCCTGAAGGACAACCCCGACCTGGCCAACGAGATCGAGAAGAAGATCCTGGAGAAGCTGGGCGTGGGCGTCCGTCCGGAGAAGGACAAGCCCGCTGCCGAGCCGGTCGCGGACGGGGCGGTCCCCACCGCCACGGACGACGCCGCGAAGGCGGTGCCCGCTCCGGCCGTGGCCAAGACCACCAAGGCCAAGGCCACGGCAGCCAAGAGCTGACCCGTGACACGACGAACGGACTGGGCCGAGTACGCGTATCCCGACGCCCCGCAGGGGCGCGGGAGAGGCGGCGACGGCCTGGCCTACGGTGCTGACGGCACGCCCGAGGAGCCGTACGGCACGGACGGGCCGTACGGCGACGAGCCGGGCGGCGGTTTCGCGGGGGAGACCGGTCCGCCTTTTGGTGGCCCGGAGCCCGGCGATGGTTCGGCGGGCACCGGTCGGCTCTTCAGGAGCTCGGCGCCAGGCGGCAGTTCGCCCGGCGACGGGTCCGCCGATGACGACGCACCCGGCCGCGGCACGCGCCGCAGCCGCGGAGCGCGTGGCGAGGGCGGCTCACGAGGGTCTACGGCGCGCGGTGACGGCGCACGCGGTAGACGTGGGCGCCGTGGCCGCGGCTTCGGGGAGTCCTCCGAAGCGGACGGGGCCGACTTCTCCTCGCCGAGGGCCGAGAAGAAGGAGGAGCCGCCGGCGGACCCGGCTGAGCGGGCGCGGGGAATCTGCCTGCGCCTGCTCACCGGGAACCCGCGCACCCGCAAGCAACTCGCGGACGCCCTGCGCAAGCGGGAGATCCCGGACGAGGTGGCGGACGAGGTGCTGTCGCGGTTCGAGGAGGTCGGACTGATCAACGACGGCGCGTTCGCGGACGCCTGGGTGGAGTCCCGGCACCACGGCCGGGGCCTGGCCCGGCGCGCGCTCGCCCAGGAACTGCGCACCAAGGGCGTCGACTCGACGCTGATCGACGAGGCCGTCTCCCAGCTCGACTCCGACCAGGAAGAGACGACGGCGCGCGAACTGGTGGACCGCAAACTGCGGTCCACCCGGGGCCTCGACCGCGACAAGAGGCTGCGCCGCCTCGCGGGCATGCTGGCCCGCAAGGGCTACTCCCAGGGCATGGCCCTCAGAGTGGTCCGGCAGGCCCTGGAGGAAGAGGGCGAGGACACGGAGTTCCTCGGGGACGAGGGTGATGAGGGGTACTGATCCGGAATCGATCGGTTCTGCATCGATCCGGTTCTGACCCCTCGATGGTGCGAACGTCCTGAACACGGTGGACGCGCGGGGGCGCCGACCGCGTTCAGGCAAGCACCGGGCCGGTGCCCGGGGTAGGGCCAACCGCCGGTTGAAAACGCCGGATTACCCCAGTGCACAGGCGCCCATACACAAACGACTGTGTACGCATGGCACTGGATCCCGGCACACACGGCGCGGAGACATCTACAGACACAACTCGCGGCTACCCTCCGTGAGTTCCCGGGTATCCAGATCCTCTCGCCGGACGCCGCCGACTCGCTCCGAGCACAGCGGCAGCAGGCGAACGCCCAGGTCAACTACCTGGCCATGTGGCTCGTCCTGGCGTTCACGGCCATCGCTGTGGTCAACACACTCGCCATGTCGGTCGCGGAGCGTGTCCGGGAGTTCGCGCTGCTTCGTCTCGCCGGGGTGACCCGTAGGCAGGTGCTGCGGATGCTGCGTACCGAGGCGCTGTCGGTGTTGCTGCTCGCCACAGCGCTCGGCAGGGGTATCGCCCTCGCTGTCCTGACCGCGTGCAGCGTCGGCATGACCGGCCGGGCGACACCGTCGGTCACGCCCCTCGTGTATCTCACGGTGGTCGCGGTGGCCGGGACCCTCGCCCTCGTCGCCACGGCACTGCCGGGACGCGTCGCGCTCGGGGTCCGGGTCCGGGCGGTCACGGTGGCGACCGCCAGGGAGTGAGCGCGGAAGCCGCCGGTCGCCCGTCCCGGGAGTGAGGGAAGCCGCCGACCGTCCGCCCCGAGGAGGAGTGAGGGAAACCGTCAGTCGTCCGCCGGTCGTCCGTCCCGAGAACGAGCGCGGGGAACCCTCAGGCATCCGTCCCAGCGGCCACTCGCCTCACCGGAGGGCACGCGTTGCGCACACTTAGCGTGCGTTACGTAGAGGGTGCGCATGTTTGCCGCGGGGGTAGCTTCTGCTGCCGAACCTCGGCCCTCCACGCTTGCCGACCCTCGGCCATCCCCGCCCGCTGAGCCGCAGCCAGGCCTGCCCGAGTGCCTCCGGCCGTTTCGCCGACCGGTCCTCGTACGTCCTGAAAGGCGGCTCCCTTGTCCTCGCCCCTGTCCGCTCACCACCGAAGAACCCTCCTGGTGCTCCTGGTCGGTACGTGTCTCTTACTCAGTGGCTGCGGACTGGAGTCCAGCGCCACGCCCGCAGACGACGGGCCCACCACCCTCGGGTTCGTCAACGGCGGCAGCACCGAGTTCCACACCTGTCTGCAGGAGTCGATCGAGAACACGGCCAAGAGCAACTTCGCGAAGCTCGTCACCGTCAACTCGCATCAGGACGCCGCGCGGGAACTGGCCAACATCCAGGACATGATCGCGCGCCATGTCGACGCGATCATCCTGCAGACGGTCAACACCACCGCCCTCAAGAGCGACATCGCCAAGTCCAAGAGCGCGCACATCCCGATCTTCCTGACCTCGGTCAGCGCCGATCCGTCCGACATCCTCGGGGCCGTCGTCGTCGACCTGAAGACGGTGGGCAAGCTGGACGCCGACTGGATCGAGGACGACGCCGCGGGGCGCGAGGTGCAGGTGGGGGTCATCGCGGGTGCTCCCGGCGCCGCCTCCGACCTGCTCGTCGGCGGTTTCACCAAGGGGCTGTCGGCGAACGTGAAAGTGGTCGCGAACCAGCCCGCCATGTTCGTCGCCGCCAAGGCGAGGATCGTCGCCGCGAGCATGATCAAAGAGCATCCCGATCTGGACTACGCCTTCGTCGCCAACGAGGAGATGGCGTTCGCCGCCCGCAAGGCCTTCGACGCGGCCGGCGGCAAGAAGGTCAAGATCGTGACGGTCAACGGCACCGACGAGGCCCTCGTCGCCCTCAAGGACGGCCGTTTCGCCGCGACCGTCTCCAACTCGGCCAAGGACACCGGCGAACTGGCCGTCACCAACGCCATCAGCCTTCTCCGTAAGGAGAAGGTGGAGAAGATCGCCACCACACCGGCCCGCCTGATCACCAGGACCAACGCGGACACCGCCCCGCTCTACTGCCCCTCCGACGGATCGTGAGCGGGCCGGTGTGTCACGTCGTGGACCTGGTGTGTCACGTCGTGGACGGAGTGTCTACGACGTGACAGGCAGGCCCGCGGCCTTCCAGGCCTGGAAGCCGCCGACGAGGTCCGTCGCGCGGTGCAGGCCCAGTCGGTGCAGGGACGCGGCTGCCAGGGTGGACGCGTAGCCCTCGTTGCAGATCACCACGACGCGCACGTCGTGGCCGGTGGCTTCGGGGGCGCGATGGCTGCCCCGGGGATCGAGGCGCCACTCCAGTTCGTTGCGTTCGACGACCAGGGCGCCCGGGATGAGGCCGTCGTGGTCGCGCAGGGCCGCGTAGCGGATGTCGACCAGGAGGGCATCGCCGTCGCGGGCCGCGTCGTACGCAGCCTGTGCCTCGATGCGGTCGTAGCCCGCGCGGACGCGCTCCAGCAACTCGTCTATGCCGAGCGGCTGTTCGTGCGCGGCAGTCACTGCCAGTCCTCCGGGCGCTCCACCTGCTCCAGGCGCAGCACCGGGCCCGTGCGGCTGTAGCGGCGGATCTGCGGGAGCGGCGGGTAGTAGGCGTGGACGGAGATCGCGTGCTCTTCGGAGGACTCGTTGAGGACCTCGTGGACGTGGTGCTGACCGAAGGCACGGCCCTTGCCGGTCGGCAGCCGCCGTTCGCGGTCCACGCCCTCCTCCAGTTCGAGGGTCTTCCAGCCGTTGCTCGGGAGCCGGGCGGCGAGCGAGTTCTCCTTGAGTTCGCCGGCGGCGGTGAGGAAGGCGCCGACCGACTCGGCGTGGTCGTGCCAGCCCGTGCCGCTGCCGGGCGGCCAGCCGATCAACCAGGCCTCGCTGCCACCGGGGCCTTCGAGCCGCACCCAGGTGCGGCCCTCGGGGTCGAGGGGGAGCGAGGCGATCAGCTCGGCGTCGGCGGCCGTACGGCGGACGAAGTCGAGGAGGACCGCCTGCGTCGGGGCCTGAGAGGGCGCGGCGGGGGACACGGAGGCAGAAGGGGAGACAGACACGTGCACCGTCCTGATGAATGTTCGCGAGGGTGCGCGCAGGCATCACGACAGTGGCGCGCGCGGGTGAGAGAGATGCGAATTCAGCAGGCGACGTGACACACACAGCCCACGTAGCGGACGAGGTCCAGGTGGACCTTCCGCCAGAGGTGGACAGAGGTGTCGGTCATGGTCCGGAGTACAGCACGGTGGTGCGGGCCGGTCAACTCAGCGTCACTATGTGGACAGTTCGGATACGGCCGCCTCAGCGCGAGCCGGCCGTGGCCTCCGTCCTCGTCGGACCGCCCAGGGTCGCCTCGGCCGCCGCGTACAGGTCGGCCGGACGCACCCCGCTCAGCGCCGTGACCAGGTGACCGTCGGGCCGTACGAGGAGGACGGTGTGCGCGGCGGCGCCCGGGTAGCTCTCGGCGACCAGCAGCTCGGCCGGGTGCGGCAGCGCCGTCACGGCGGCCGCGAGGCGGGGCATGATCCCGGCCGTCACCCAGTGCTTGCGCTCCCACACGCCCGTGCCCGGCGCGACCAGGACGACCAGCAGGGAGCCACGCCCGAGACGGTCCCGCAGCCGTACGAAGGCGCCGTCCTCGGCGGTGACCAGGACATCGGCGACCGGCGCACCGGGCGGGGTGTCGACGGGGACCTCCGCCTCGATGTGCCGGGGCGCGAGCGGTGAGTCGGCGTACGCCCCCGGCGCACCGAGCGTGCCGCGCCCCAGGTGACCGTCCGTGAGCAGCACGTCGTGGCCGCGGGCCGAGCCGGGCACGACCGCGCGCAGCCCGGCGCCGCCGCGCACCAGCGGCAGCGCCTGGTCGGCGGCGCGCAGCCGGGCCGCCACGACCGCCCGCCGCTCCGCCTGATAACTGTCGAGCAGCGGCTCGTGCGGCCCGTGGTGCCAGGCCAGGGCCAGCTTCCAGGCGAGGTTGTCGGCGTCCCGCAGCCCCTCGTCCAGCCCCTGCGTCCCGAGCGCCCCCAGCAGGTGCGCGGCGTCCCCGGCGAGAAACACCCGCCCCGCCCGCCACCGCCGCGCGAGCCGGTGGTGCACGGTGTGCACGCCGGTGTCGAGCAGTTCGTACGGCGGTGTCGGGCCCTCGGTCCAGCCCGCGAGCGTCTCCCGGATGCGGGCCAGCAGCAGCTCGGGGGTGACCAGGTCCTTGCCCGGCGGCAGCAGCCAGTCCAGGCGCCACACGCCGTCCGGAAGGGGGCGTCCGGTGACCTCCCCGGTCGAGGGTCCGGACGTCCGCCACGGCGGCACCCGATGCAACAACGCCCGGTCGGGCCACGGAAGTTCCGTGCGCAGCGCGGCCACGGCGTGTCGTTCCACCGCCGTACGGCCGGGGAAGCGGATGTCGAGGAGTTTGCGCACGGTCGAGCGCGGGCCGTCGCAGCCGACCAGGTAACTGCCGCGCCACCAGGTGCCCTTGGGGCCGCGGGTGTGAGCGGTGACGCCCGAGGGCTCCTGTTCGAGCGAGTCGAGGCGGTTGTCCGGGGCGATCTTCACGAGCCGCTCGCCCGCGAGGGCCTGGCGCAGGGCGCCGGTGAGCACGTGCTGCGCGATGTGCAGCGGGGCGGGCGCGGTCTCGTCGAACGTGATCTCGCGCATCACCTGCTTGCGCCGCATCGACCGCCATCCGGCCCAGCGTGAACCGAGCTCGGCGAGGGGTACGCCGGTCAGTCGCTCCAGGAGTGCCGTGGTGTCCTCCCGCAGGACGACGGTGCGCGCGGGACGCGATTCGTCCTTGCCCGGGCCCTCGTCCAGAAGGACGGAAGGCACCTCCTGCCGCGCCAGTGCCAGGGCGAGCGTGAGCCCCACGGGCCCCGCTCCGACGATGATCACCGGGTCCACGGTGCGGCGCCCCCTGCCCGCGAAGGTGTCCTCAGGGACGCATGTGAACAGGAAGTTGGAGCAGGGTGCACGATCACAGAACGTATGCAACCTATTGCCGGTGCTTGCGTCAAGTGACGGAGGCAGTGGCGATCATGCCACTGCCTCCGTGTCGTTCATGCCACTTGACCGATCATCAGATCGTGCCGCCGGCGCCGGTTCCGAAGCTGCCCCCGACCTGCGCGGGGTTGAGCCCCGTGGCGTCTTCGAGGTCGACGGTCGCGCCCGTGCTCTTCTTGCTGCGCCGCAGCCTGCGCTCCAGCCAGCTCGCGAAGGTGGTGAGGGCGAGGTTCAGCACGATGTAGATGATCCCCACGACGATGAAACTCGCCACCACGTTGGCGTAGTTGGCCGCCAGGGTGCTGCGCGCGTTGAGCAGCTCGGTGAAGCCCAGCATCACGCCGCCCAGCGCGGTGTCCTTCACGATGACCACGAGCTGGCTGACGATGGCCGGCAGCATGACGGTGACGGACTGCGGGAGCAGGATGCTCGTCATCGTCTGGCCCTTGCGCAGACCGATCGCGTGCGCGGCCTCCGTCTGCCCCTTGGGGAGGGACAGGATGCCCGCCCGGACGATCTCGGCGAGCACCGAGGCGTTGTAGAGCACCAGGCCGGTGACGACAGCGTAGAGAGGCCGTTCCTCGCTGCCGATGTTCGTGGAGCGGACGTAGAACTCGTTCGCGAACAGCATGAGCAGCAGGACCGGGATCGACCGGAAGAACTCGACCACCACGCCGGCCGGGACACGCACCCACCGGTGGTCGGACATCCGGGCGATACCGAAGAACGCGCCCAGGGGGAGGGCGATCACCATGGCGAGGCCGGCGGCCTTCAGGGTGTCGCCGAGGCCCGGCAGCAGATACGTCGTCCAGGCGTCCGACGTGGTGAACGGCTGCCACAGGGCCCATTTCAGCTGGCCCTTGTCGTCCATCGTCTGCCAGACCCACCACAAGAAGAGGGCCAGCAGGACGAAGAACACGACGGAGAAGAGCACGTTGCGCCGCTTGGCACGGGGGCCGGGCGCGTCGTAGAGGACGGAGGTCATCGCTTCACCGCCAGTCGCTTGCCCAGCCAGCCGAGGAAGAGGCCGGTGGGCAGGGTCAGTACCACGAAGCCGAACGCGAAGACCGAGCCGATGGCGACCGTCTGGGCCTCGTTCTCGATCATCGTCTTCATCAGGGCCGCCGCCTCGGCGACCCCGATCGCGGCCGCCACGGTGGTGTTCTTGGTCAGCGCGATCAGCACGTTGGCCAGTGGTGTGATCACCGCCCGGAACGCCTGCGGAAGGATGACGATCCGCAGCACCTGGCTGAAGCTCAGCCCGATGGCGCGGGCCGCCTCCGCCTGTCCGACGGGCACCGTGTTGATGCCGGAGCGCACCGCCTCACAGACGAAGGCCGCGTGGTACGCCACGAGACCCAGCAGTGCCAGCCGGAAACCCTGCACCTTGAAGTCGTCGGACGCCCCCATGGTGACGCCGAAGATGTCGGCGAGGCCGAGCGAGGTGAAGACGATGATGACCGTCAGGGGGATGTTCCGGACGGTGTTGACGTAGAAGGTCGCGAAACCACGCATCAGTGGGACCGGGCTGACCCGCATCCCGGCCAGCAGCGTGCCCCAGACCAGGGAGCCGAGGGCGGAGAGGACGGTCAGTTTCACCGTCATCCAGAACGCCCCGAGGACGTCATAACCTTGAAGAAAGTCGAACACGATCTCCCGCGCTTCCGGGTATGGGGCCTGCCTTACCGGGGTTTTCTCGGGCTACTTGACGATGTTGCCGATCTTCGGGGCGGGCTCGTTCTTGTAGTCGGCCGGGCCGAAGTTCTTGGTGACCGCGGTCTCCCAGGCGCCGCTGCTGACCATCTTCTCCAGCGCGGTGTTGATCTTGGTGACGGTCGCGGAGTCGCCCTTCTTGACGCCGATGCCGTAGTTCTCGTTGCTGAGCTTCAGGCCGGCGAGCTTGAACTGGCCCTTGAACTTGTCCTGCGCGGCGAAGCCCGCGAGGATCGAGTCGTCGGTGGTCACCGCGTCGACGGCACCGCTCTGGAGGGCCGCGATGCACTCCGAATAGCCCGCGTTCTCACGGAGGTTGGCCTTCGGGGCGATCGTGTCGTGGATGTTCTGCGCCGAGGTCGAGCCGGTCACGGAACACAGGTTCTTGCCGTTGAGGTCCGTGGCCTTCGCGATCGTCGAGTCCTTCTTGACGAGCAAGTCCTGGTGCGCCAGCAGGTAGGGGCCGGCGAAGTCGACCTTCTTCTTGCGCTCGTCGTTGATCGAGTACGTGGCCGCGATGAACTTGACGTCGCCACGCGCCAGCGCGTTCTCACGGTCGGCGCTCTTGGTCTCGACCCACTCGATCTGGGCGGGCTTGTAGCCGAGCTGCCCGGCCACATAGGTCGCCACGTCCACGTCGAAGCCGGCGTAGGTCCCGTCCGGCTGCTTCAGGCCGAGGCCGGGCTGGTCGAATTTGATGCCGATCTTGATCTTGCTGCCGCCGGAGCCCGAACCGGAGTCGTCCTTGTCGCTGCTCCCGCACGCCGTCGCGGCGAGCGAGAGGACGAGAGCGGTGGTCGCGAACACGGTGACCTTGCGGAGCTTCATGGTGAACATCCTTCGGCTGGTGAGGAGATGAGGGACCGTCAGGGCGCGTGACGGTGGCCCTGAGGGCGTGCGGGACCCTCAGCGGCAGTCGGCGGCCGCCCGTCGTCGGCGGGCCGCCAGTGGCTGGCTGTAGCGGTTGGTCAGCGTTCGTGGCTGATCGTCGGTGGGTGTCGGCGCTGATCGCCGGCGGTCGTCAGTGGTGAAGGATCTTCGACAGGAAGTCCTTGGCCCGGTCGCTGCGCGGGTTGCTGAAGAACTGGTCAGGCACGGCCTCTTCGACGATGCGGCCGTCGGCCATGAACACCACGCGGTTGGCGGCCGAGCGGGCGAAGCCCATCTCGTGGGTGACGACGATCATCGTCATCCCGTCCCGGGCGAGCTGCTGCATGACCTCCAGCACCTCGTTGATCATCTCCGGGTCGAGCGCCGAGGTCGGCTCGTCGAAGAGCATCACCTTGGGGTCCATGGCCAGCGCCCGCGCGATGGCGACGCGCTGCTGCTGACCGCCGGACAGCTGAGCCGGGTACTTGTCCGCCTGCGTGGCCACGCCGACCCGGTCGAGCAAAGCCCGGGCCTTCTCCTCGGCCTGCTTGCGGTCGGTCTTGCGGACCTTGATCTGGCCCAGCATCACGTTCTCGAGCACGGTCTTGTGCGCGAAGAGGTTGAAGGACTGGAAGACCATGCCGACGTCCGCACGCAGCCGGGCCAGCTCCCTGCCCTCCTGGGGCAGCGGCTTGCCGTCGATCGTGATCGAACCCGAATCGGTCGTCTCCAGGCGGTTGATGGTGCGGCACAGAGTGGACTTCCCGGACCCGGAGGGCCCGATCACCACGACGACTTCGCCGCGGGCGATCGTCAGATCGATGTCCTGGAGTACGTGCAACGCGCCGAAGTGCTTGTTGACGCTCTTCAGGACGACGAGTTCGCCGGTCGCGGCCACATCTTCCTTGGCCACCGATACTTCGGTCATCGCTTGCTGGCTCCGTCCTCGTCGGTTGCGGAGGACAGTAGTGAGGCCTCACGACCAGCGTCATCACATCTGAGCGAGATCTGAGCATCACGATCGGATAGCAATAGGACACGTGTCGTAGCACTTTGCCGCCGGGATCCGTACCGGCTGGACAACGGAAGGCCGCACGCAACCGGAACCCACTTGACGGCGTCTTCGTCCATCAGCGTGACTGCCTGGAGTGCACGCGCGCGTGAGACGTGCTTTTGTACAGGCCGACACCATACGAACGATGAACCGGAGGGGGCCGGGATGAGACTGCTCCTCGTCGAGGACGACAACCATGTCGCCGCCGCTCTGTCCGCGGTCCTGGCGCGGCACGGATTCGACGTCACGCACGCCCGCAGCGGCGAGGAGGCCCTCCAGGCACTCGTCCCCGAGAGCGACGGCTTCGGTGTCGTCCTCCTCGACCTCGGCCTGCCCGACCAGGACGGCTACGAGGTCTGCGGCAAGATCCGCAAGCGCACCAGCACCCCGGTGATCATGGTCACCGCCCGCTCCGACGTGCGCTCCCGCATCCACGGCCTCAACCTCGGAGCCGACGACTACGTAGTGAAGCCGTACGACACCGGGGAGCTGCTCGCCCGTATCCACGCCGTCAGCCGGCGCAGCGTCCACGAGGACGCCGGCGGGGGCGGCGACACCGCGCTGCGGCTCGGGCCGGTGCGCATCGAACTGCCCACCCGCCAGGTCAGTGTGGACGGTTCGGTCGTCCAGCTGACCCGCAAGGAGTTCGATCTGCTGGCGCTGCTCGCACAGCGCCCGGGGGTCGTGTTCCGGCGGGAGCAGATCATCAGCGAGGTGTGGCGCACCAGTTGGGAGGGCACGGGACGCACCCTGGAGGTGCATGTCGCGTCCCTGCGCGCCAAACTGCGGATGCCCGCGTTGATCGAGACCGTACGAGGCGTCGGCTACCGGCTCGTCGCCCCGGCCGCGTAGCGGGCCCGGGTGCGCACACGTCTTCTCCCGCTGCTCATCGTCCTGATGGCGGCCGTGCTGCTGGCGCTCGGCGTCCCGCTCGCCATCAGCGTCGCCAAGGCGCAGCAGCAGAAGGTGATCGTCGACCGTATCGACGACACCGCGCGGTTTGCGGCCCTCGCCCAGTTCGTCACCGACGCACCCACGGGATCACGCCCCGCCAACACGGTCCCGGACGAGCGCCAGGAGACCCTGGACCGCGAACTGGCCAGCTACTACGAGGTCTACGGCATCCGCGCGGGCGTCTTCTACCGCACCGACATCTCCATGGCGAACGCGCCGGACGACTTCCTTCTGCCCAAGACGGGCGAGGTGCGCGACGCGTTCGCCGAGGCACTCCTCAGCCGCCGCAGCCACGACCCGGAGCAGGTCTGGCCCTGGCAGCGCAACCGCCTGGTCGTCGCCTCGCCGGTCATCCGGGACGGCGACGTCATCGCGGTCGTGGTCACCGACTCGCCCACCGGACCGATGCGTTCACGGACCCTGCGCGGCTGGCTGACGATCGGCGCCGGCGAGATCGCCGCGATGCTGCTGGCCGTCGGTGCGGCCCTACGGCTGACCGGCTGGGTCCTGCGACCCGTACGGGTCCTCGACGCCACCACCCACGACATCGCCACCGGACGCCTCAAGTCCCGGGTCGCCGCCGCCGGCGGGCCGCCGGAACTCCAGCGCCTGGCCCGTTCGTTCAACGAGATGGCGGACAACGTCGAGGACGTGCTGGAGCAGCAGCGCGCCTTCGTCGCCGACGCCTCGCACCAGCTGCGCAACCCGCTCTCGGCGCTGCTGCTGCGCATCGAACTGCTCGCACTCGAACTGCCGGAGGACAACGACGAGATCGCCTCGGTCCGTACCGAGGGCAAGCGCCTGACCCAGGTCCTGGACGACCTGCTCGATCTGGCCCTGGCCGAGCACGCGGACGCCGACCTCAGGATCACCGACATCGGCGCGCTGACCGCCGAGCGCGTCGCGGCCTGGGCACCGACCGCTGAGGCCAAGGGCGTGTGCCTGGTGGGCAATTGTCCGCCGACCACGGCCTGGGCCGACCCGGTCACGCTGTCCAGCGCCCTGGACGCGGTGATCGACAACGCGGTGAAGTTCACGCCCGAGGACGAGTGCGTCGAGGTGACGGTCGCGTCGAACGGCGAGACCTCGACCGTCGTCGTCACGGACCACGGCCCGGGCCTCACCGAGGACGAACTCGCCCGCGTCGGCGACCGCTTCTGGCGCAGCGGCCGCCACCAGAACATCAAGGGCTCCGGCCTCGGCCTGTCCATCTCCCAGGTCCTGCTGGCCGCGGGCGGCGGCTCCCTCACGTACGACCACCACGACTCGCACGGCCTCAAGGTGACCGTGTCGGTGCCCAGGAGCGGTCCTACGGCCTGAACGGGCGGCTCAGGGGCGGGTGTTGAGGTCCCCGGGGCCCGGGCGGCGATCCGGGCGCTTGTGGCGCGCTCTACGGCTCTACGGCTTGACGGAGCGGTAGTAGCGCCGGGCGCCCTCGTGCAGGGCCAGGGGGTCGGTGTAGATCGCCGTGCGCAGGTCCACCAGCTGAGCGGAGTGGACCTGCTTGCCGATGCCGTCGCGGCTCTTGATCACGGTCTTGGTGATCCACTCGGTGAGCCTGGCGTTCATGTCCTTGCGGGTCATCAGCAGGTTGGACACGGCGATGGTCGGGACGGTGGACCCACGCTGGACGGTCGGGTACGCCGACTCCGGCATGTTGGTGGCGCGGTAGTAGCGGGTGGCGTCGCCCTGCTCGTGCATCTTGGCCACGAGGGTCGCCTCGATCGGCACGAACCGGAACGCGTAGTTCTTGGCGAGGTCCTTCAGGCCGTCCGTCGGCAGCCCGCCCGACCAGAAGAAGGCATCGATCTTGCCCCGCTTGAGCAGGTTCGGTCCGGTGTCGATACCCGCCGCCACCGGCTCGACGCCCTTCTTCGGGTCGATGCCGGCCGCCGTGAGCACCCGGTCGGCGATCAGCCGCACACCCGAGCGGTCCGGCCCTATGGCCACGCGCTTGCCCCGCAGATCGGTGACCGAGTCGATGTCCGAGTCACGCGGCACGATGAGCTGGACGTAGTCGTCGTAGAGCCGCGCGACCCCGCGCAGTCCGGCCGCACCGGGCTTGCCTTCCATCTCGTACGTCCCCACCGCGTCGGCCGCGGCGATGGTGAAGTCGGCGTGGCCGGTCGCCACGCGCGCGACGTTCTCCTGCGACCCGTCGCTGTTCACCAGCTTCACCGTGAGGCCGGGCATGTCCTTGTCCAGCTCGGTGCGCAGGAGCTTGCCGTACTCCTGGTAGACGCCCAGCGGGGTCCCAGTGCTGAAGGTGATCGTCCCGGTCGGCGGCTCGTCGCCCAGGGGCAGCAGCCACCACAGCAACAGCCCGAACGCGACGACGCCGGCGGCCGCACCCTGGAGGGCCCGGCGCCTGCTGATACGGGAGAACACCTTGAGCATGCGCGCGATCCTGCCAGTCCGTGCGCGGTGCTGACCAGGGCAGGGCCGGGCTCGGGGCCGTGCGCCGGATCGGGGCGGAGGGAATCGGCGGAGACTGATCGGAGCCCGTCAGCGGAGGCCATTAGGGTCGTCGCATGAGTTCTTCGCCCGCCGACCTGGTCCGCGAATTCCACCTGGCCTTCGGGCTCGACGCCCGCACCACACCCACCGAGGTCGCCCCCGACCTCGCCGCCCACCGGGGCGAACTGCTCGCAGAGGAGGCCGCGGAGGTCGCCGAGGTCTCGGTCGGCGGCCCCCTCGACAAGCTGGCGCACGAGCTGGCCGACGTCGTCTACGTCGCATACGGCACGGCCCTCGTCCACGGAGTCGACCTCGACGCGGTGATCGCCGAGATCCACCGCGCCAACATGACCAAGATCGGCCCGGACGGCGAGATCGTCCGCAGGGATGACGGCAAGGTGCTCAAGGGGGAGCACTACGAGGCGCCGGATGTCTCCGCGGTGCTGCGCAGGCAGGGGTGGGGCACGAGCGACGAGTGACGTGAGCCGCGGCGGTTCTCGGCCGCCGGAGGAGTCGCTCCCGGCACCGCCTACCCTTGTCACATGAGCAGCGGTGACCGGAGCGGGACAGTGGACGTCAAAACGTACGAAGTGCGCACTTATGGGTGCCAGATGAACGTTCACGATTCCGAGCGGCTCTCCGGTCTCCTGGAGGGTGCCGGTTATGTGCGCGCGCCCGAAGGGTCGGACGGTGACGCGGACGTCGTCGTCTTCAACACCTGCGCCGTGCGCGAGAACGCCGACAACCGGCTCTACGGCAACCTCGGCCGGCTCGCCCCGATGAAGACGAAGCGCCCCGGGATGCAGATCGCCGTCGGCGGCTGCCTCGCCCAGAAGGACCGCGACACCATCGTGAAGAAGGCGCCCTGGGTGGACGTCGTCTTCGGGACGCACAACATCGGCAAGCTGCCGGTCCTCCTGGAACGCGCGCGCGTCCAGGAAGAGGCGCAGGTCGAGATCGCGGAGTCCCTGGAGGCCTTCCCCTCGACGCTGCCGACCCGGCGCGAGAGCGCCTACGCGGCCTGGGTGTCGATCTCCGTCGGCTGCAACAACACGTGCACCTTCTGCATCGTCCCGGCGCTGCGCGGCAAGGAGAAGGACCGCCGCACGGGCGACATCCTCGCCGAGATCGAGGCCCTGGTCGGCGAGGGCGTCTCCGAGATCACGCTGCTCGGCCAGAACGTCAACGCGTACGGCTCCGACATCGGCGACCGCGAGGCCTTCAGCAAGCTGCTCCGCGCGTGCGGCGCGATCGAGGGCCTGGAGCGTGTCCGGTTCACCTCGCCGCACCCGCGCGACTTCACCGACGACGTCATCGCCGCGATGGCCGAGACACCGAACGTGATGCCGCAGCTGCACATGCCCATGCAGTCCGGCTCCGACCCGATTCTCAAGGCCATGCGCCGGTCCTACCGCCAGGAGCGCTACCTGGGGATCATCGAGAAGGTCCGCGCGTCCATCCCGCACGCCGCGATCACCACCGACATCATCGTGGGCTTCCCCGGGGAGACCGAGGAGGACTTCGAGCAGACGATGCACGCGGTCCGCGAGGCGCGCTTCGCGCAAGCGTTCACGTTCCAGTACTCCAAGCGGCCCGGCACCCCGGCCGCGACCATGGAGAACCAGATCCCCAAGGAGGTCGTCCAGGAGCGCTACATGCGTCTCGTCGCCCTCCAGGAGGAGATCTCCTGGGACGAGAACAAGAAGCAGGTCGGCCGCACCCTGGAACTGATGGTCGCCGAGGGCGAGGGCCGCAAGGACGGCGCCACCCACCGACTCTCCGGGCGTGCCCCCGACAACCGCCTCGTCCACTTCACCAAGCCGGACCAGGACGTCCGCCCCGGTGACGTGGTGACGGTCGAGATCACGTATGCCGCCCCGCACCACCTCCTCGCCGAGGGCCCCACCCTGAGCGTGCGCCGCACGCGCGCGGGCGACGCCTGGCAGAAGCGCAACGCGGCCGAGGCTGCGAAGCCCGCCGGCGTGATGCTGGGCCTGCCGAAGATCGGCGCACCCGCGCCGCTGCCGGTCGCCACGGCGAGTGGTTGCGGCTGCGACTGACGTCGTCGCGCCCCGTTGGGCGTGACGCCGGGCCGCTGCCGTATCGACGGCGTGGCCATGTGGACTGTCCGCGTGATGTGACGGGGCGCCTTGTTAGGGTTCCGGCCATGCTCGTAGCTGCTGCCGTCTGCCCCTGCCCGCCGCTCCTGGTTCCCGATGTCGCCGCAGGCGCCGCGCCCGAACTGGCCGCCGCGCGGGCGGCGTGCACCGACGCGCTGGGCGTGCTCGCCGCCGCGCGACCCGACCGCCTGGTGGTCGTCGGGCCCGCCGAGCAGAACGGGCGCGGGCCGCACCCTGAGGGCACGCGCGGTTCGTTCCGCGGCTTCGGCGTGGATCTCGACGTACGGCTGGGCGGGAACGGCAACAGGGATGGGCGCGGGGACGCTGGCGCGGCGACGGAGCGTGAGCTTCCGCCCTCTCTCGCCGTCGCCGCGTGGCTGCTGGAGCGGACCGGGTGGTCCGACGCCCCGATCGAGGGACTCGGCGTGGGGGAACCTCTCAAGGCCGAGCGGTGTATCCAAACGGGGAGGGACATCGTCGCGCGGGCCGACCGGGTCGCGCTGCTGGTGATGGGCGACGCCAGCGCGTGCCGGACGCTGAAGGCACCGGGCTATCTCGACGAACGGGCGGCACCCTTCGACGCGGAGGTCGCGCGTGCGCTGGGGGCGGCGGACGTGGCGGCCGTCAAGGCGCTGGATGCCGAGCTGGCGTACGAGCTGAAGGCGTCGGGCCGAGCGCCGTGGCAGGTGCTCGCGGGCGCGGCGGAGGGGGCGGACCTCGGCGGGGCGTTGTTGTACGAGGACGCGCCGTACGGGGTCGGGTACGTGGTCGCTACCTGGTCGTAGGTGCGGGTGGGGAGCGAGGGTGACTCGCCCTGGGTGGCGTTGCCCGAAGGCGGTCTCAGCGTCGCCGGTGGGGCCGCAGGGTGGGGAGAAGTGCCCCGTGGCCGGCGGGCGGGACACGCGTCTGCACGCGGCGCCCGTGACACCTAACCTCGTACGCCGTCGTCTCCCCGTACGCCGTCGTCGTTGCGTAGGCCGCAGGTGCACACGCGTGCAGGCGTGGCCGTCGTAGCGCCCCCGAACCGCGTCCACTCGCCCCGCCCGGAATTGAACGCATCCACCGGCGTCCGAACCGCCCCCCCCGTACGCAGAACGCAGAACGGCGGACGGCCGAGGAGCCATGAGCCCCGCGGCCGTCCGCCGATCGATGTGCAGGCGCCGTTCAGGGAGCCGGCGGGGTCGAATCCGGCGGCGTGGTCGTGCCGCCGCCCTCCGCCCCGGTGCTGCCGGCGCTTCCCGCGTCGCCCTGGTGCGCGAGTCGGTCCATGGCGTCCTTGGCCTTGCCCGTGCCTGTCTGGATCTTGTCGCTGTACTTGCCCTTGGTCTTCTCGTCGACCATTTTCGCGGCCTTGTCCAGGCCGTTCTCGATCTTGCCTCCGTGCTGCTGCGCGAGGCCCGAGACCTTGTCCTTCGCCGGGGCGAGTTTGGCCTTCCAACTGTCCATCAGACCCATGGTTCACCTTCCCACGCGGGGCAGTTACGTTCGGGCGCCTTCACCGGCCTCGTTGTCGGCGGCGGCTTGGGCGGACTGCTGCTTCGGAATCTCGACGCTGTCGACAGCGTCGACGGACTCGCCAGTCGCGACGGCCTCCGTCGCCCTCGTCTCCGCCGCTTCCTCGACCCCTGCCCCCGCCTCGGTCTCCGACACCTCGTCCGCCGCTTCCGCCGTCGGCGCCTCGGCCGTCGCCGTGTCGGTCACCGCTTCGGCGGTTGACGCCTCCTCCGTAGCCTTCGACCTCCGAAGAAGCCGGTCAAAAACGCCCATATCAACTCCATACGTTACTCGTGCGGGCGAAATCCCGCGTAGCCCGGTGCGTCCGTTTGCGTCGCCCGGGTCACCGCCTCCAGAAACCGGCGGCGGGATACCTCGCAACGGGCAACGACCCCGCGCGCGTGCTGTCACGTAACTCGTTCGAGGCGAGGGTCCGACGTTTGCGAGACTGGGAACGTGAGCAGCGCACCCCCCGCCCCCCGAGTCATCGCCGTCGTCGGACCGACCGCGGCCGGAAAGTCCGATCTGGGCGTCTTCCTGGCCCAGCGCCTAGGTGGCGAGGTCGTCAACGCCGACTCCATGCAGCTCTACCGAGGGATGGACATCGGCACCGCCAAGCTGACGCCCGAGGAGCGCGACGGCGTCCCGCACCATCTCCTGGACATCTGGGACGTGACGGTCACGGCGTCCGTCGCCGAGTACCAACGGCTCGCCCGGGAGCGCATCGACGCCCTGCTCGCCGAGGGGCGCTGGCCGATCCTGGTCGGCGGCTCCGGGCTGTACGTGCGCGGGGCCGTCGACAACCTGGAGTTCCCCGGCACCGACCCCGAGGTCCGGGCCCGGCTGGAGGAGGAGCTCGCCCTGCGCGGCTCCGGCGCCCTGCACGCCCGCCTGGCCGCCGCCGACCCGGAGGCCGCGCACGCGATCCTGCCCAGCAACGGCCGCCGTATCGTCCGGGCCCTGGAGGTCATCGAGATCACCGGCAAGCCCTTCACCGCCAACCTCCCCGGCCACGACTCGGTCTACGACACCGTCCAGATCGGCGTCGACGTGGCGCGCCCCGAACTCGACGAGCGCATCGCGCGCCGGGTCGACCGGATGTGGGGCGCGGGGCTCGTGGACGAGGTGCGGGAGCTGGAGGCGCGCGGGCTGCGCGAGGGGGTCACGGCATCCCGTGCGCTCGGCTATCAGCAGGTGCTCGCGGCGCTCGCGGGGGAGTGCACGGAACAGGAGGCGCGCACGGAGACCGTGCGTGCCACCAAGCGCTTCGCGCGCCGTCAGGATTCGTGGTTCAGGCGCGATCCCCGGGTGCACTGGTTGAGTGGGGCTGCGGCGGATCTCACAGAACTGCCGCACCTGGCACTGGCGTTGGTCGAACGACCGGTTACAGCCTGATCACGTCATGGCATCGGGACGCTCCGGCCGCCGTTCCGGCCTCCGGGGGCGTGCCATCATCGAGCTTCGATCGACCAAGTGGAGTCCGAGTTGGGAGGGCGCGTGGCGATGGAGGCCGGCCCTCGCGACACCGCAGAAGGCATCGAGCAGGTCACCGCGGACCGTGGTGAACCGGAAGAGGGCGACGACCGGCTGAGCCCGGACGGCCCGGACGAGATCCAGGGCGGCGTGACCGCCGACGGTCCCGGGCCCGACGAGATGTTCGCCGGTCCCGAGGTCGAGGTCGAACTCCGCCCGCAGCGCCGTCTGCGGATCTGGCAGCTCGCCCCCATCGTGGCCCTGGCCGCGGTCGGCTCCCTGATGTTCTCCTTCCCGCTCGCCTTCGATTTCGGCGACAGCGGGGCCGTGGTCGCCATGCTCGGCCTGCTCATCTGCTCCTGCGCGGCCGGCTGGGGCACGACGGCCGCCCGCCGCGTCGGGTACACCTGGCCGGGCTTCCCGCAGCGCGGCTCCGGGCGCCGCCCGGACTGGCGGGTCGTCATCGCGTACGCCCTGGTGGTGGCCGTAGTGGTGGTCCTGGCCGTGTGGCGCGTGGCCAGACTCCGCTAGCCGCCGAGCTCTGTCACTGAGGTTGTTCACCGGGCTCGTCGGGTTGTCATAGCCACCCCGTACGATCGAGGAATGAGCACGCGGATCGCCTTCCTCAAGGGGCACGGCACCGAGAACGACTTCGTGATCGTCCCGGACCCCGAGAACGTCATCGACCTCCCCCCGGCAGCCGTGGCCGCCCTGTGCGACCGCCGCGCGGGCATCGGCGGCGACGGACTGCTGCACGTCGTACGGTCCGCCGCGCACCCCGAGGCGCGGGACATGGCGGCCGAGGCGGAGTGGTTCATGGACTACCGCAACGGCGACGGGTCGATCGCGGAGATGTGCGGAAACGGCACCCGTGTGTTCGCCCGCTATCTCCAGCGAGCCGGATATGTGGCCGAAGGTGACTTCGCGATCGCCACGCGCGCGGGTGTGAAGTCCATGCACATCGCCAAGGACGGCGACGTCACCACCGGCATGGGCAAGGCCCGTCTCCCCGAAGGGGACGTCACGGTGAGCGTCGGCGAGCGCAGCTGGCCCGCGCGGAACGTGAACATGGGCAACCCGCACGCGGTCGCCTTCGTCGACGACCTCGCGCAGGCCGGCGACCTGCTCTCCGCGCCGCTCTTCGGTCCGGCCGCCGCCTACCCGGACGGCGTGAACGTGGAGTTCGTGGTCGACCGAGGCCCCGGGCACGTCGCCATGCGCGTGCACGAGCGCGGCGCGGGCGAGACCCGCTCGTGCGGCACGGGCGCGTGCGCGGTCGCCGTGGCCGCCGCCCGCAGAGACGGCGCCGACCCGGCAGTCACCGGGACGCACGCGACGTACACCGTCGATGTGCCCGGTGGAACGCTGGTGATCACCGAGCGGCCCGACGGCCAGATCGAGATGACCGGTCCCGCGGTGATCGTCGCCGAGGGCGAGATCGATGCCGAGTGGCTGGAAAACGCCATCCGCTGAACGGGTGAATCGCAGTCCTGGCCGCTCCGGACACCCTGATCCGAAGTCTCCGGCGTCCGGTGCGGCTCGAAACCACGGCTGACCTCCTATGGCGTGGCGCAAAACCGTAAACCCGCCGACCTTCGCTCGAATGGGTGATCCGTTTCACGCTCGGCGAGAGGCGGTCAGTCGCACGTGGTGGGCTCGGTAGCATCAAGCACCGGCCCGGACGGGGGATCGTCACCATCCCCTGAGCCGAGTACGCCATGGGGCACCCGTCCGCCGGTCAAGCAGCCGGAGGTGCCCATGAGTGCGGAGGCCACGAACCCTGCGAGCCCAGGCCCTGTGATCAACACAGTGCCCCGCAGGAAGGCCCGCCCCCGGATCGACCTGCGCCGGCTCGGCCGGGCCGCCCTGCTCGGCCCCGCCGCCCGCGACCGGCTGCCCGACGCCATCGGCCATGTCGCCGAGGCGCATCGCGCCCACTATGCGGACGCCGACCTCGAACCGCTGCGCCGCGCCTGGGTCCTGGCCGAGTCCTCGCACCGCGGCCAGATGCGCAAGAGCGGCGAGCCGTACATCACGCACCCGCTCGCCGTGACCCTGATCCTCGCCGAACTCGGCGCGGAGACAACGACGTTGACGGCCTCCCTGCTCCACGACACCGTCGAGGACACGGAGGTGACACTCGATCAGGTCGGCGAGGAGTTCGGCGCCGAGGTGCGCTATCTCGTCGACGGCGTAACGAAGTTGGAGAAGGTCGACTACGGCGCCGCGGCCGAACCGGAGACCTTCCGCAAGATGCTCGTCGCCACCGGCAGCGACGTCCGCGTGATGTCGATCAAACTCGCCGACCGACTGCACAACATGCGCACCCTGGGCGTGATGCGCCCCGAGAAGCAGGCACGTATCGCCAAGGTCACCCGGGACGTCCTCATCCCGCTCGCCGAACGGCTCGGCGTCCAGGCGCTCAAGACCGAACTGGAAGACCTGGTCTTCGCGATTCTCCACCCCGAGGAGTACGACCACACACGCGAGTTGATCGTCGACAACGCGTCCCGCGCGGACGACCCGCTCGCCGAGGTCACCGACGAGGTGCGCGGCGTCCTGCGCGACGCAGGCATCCCGGCCGAAGTCCTCATCAGGCCACGGCACTTCGTCTCCGTGCACCGCGTCGCCCGCAAGCGCGGCAGGCTGCGCGGCGCCGACTTCGGCCGACTCCTGGTGCTCGTGAACGAGGACGCGGACTGTTACGGCGTCCTCGGCGAACTGCACACGTGCCTGAAGCCGGTCGTCTCGGAGTTCAAGGACTTCATCGCCGTCCCCAAGTTCAACCTGTACCAGTCGCTGCACACCGCCGTGGCCCACACGGACGGCCAGGTCGTCGAAGTCCTCATCCGCACCCACCAGATGCACAAGGTCGCCGAGGCCGGCGTCATCGCGCTCGGCAATCCCTACGCTCCTCCTTCGGAGGAGCAACAGGCCGCGAACGACGGCGAGCGCGCCGACCCCACCCGGCCCGGCTGGCTCTCCCGCCTCCTCGACTGGCAGGAGGGCGCGCCCGACCCGGACACCTTCTGGTCGACGCTCCGCGAGGACCTCGCCCAGGATCGCGAGATCACCGTGTACCGACCCGACGGCGGCACGCTGGGCCTGCCCGACGGGGCGACCTGTGTGGACGCCGCGTACGCGCAGTACGGCGAGGACGCCCACGCCTGCATCGGCGCGCGCGTCAACGGCCGTCTGGCGACCCTCAGCACGGCCCTGAAGGACGGCGACACCGTCCAGCTCCTCATGGGCCAGGACCCGGCCTCCGAGCCCTCCAGGGAGTGGCTGGAGCACGCGCACACGCCCGCCGCCCGGATCGCCATCCAGCGGTGGATCGCGGCGCATCCGGCGACCGGTGACGGGCAGGGCGCGGAGGTGAACGAGGGGGCGCAGAGCGTCCGTTCGGCGCCCCCCGCCTCCGAAGACACCCCGGGCACCCCGAACACGGGGGACGCCCCCGCCACCCCGGTCGTCGACCAGCCCGGCGCGACCGTACGGCTCGCAGGCTGCTGCACGCCCGTACCGCCCGACGAGGTCACCGGATTCTCGGTACGCGGCGGTGTCGTGACCGTCCATCGCGTGGAGTGCAGCGCGGTGGCGCACATGAAGAGCGTGGGGCGCGCGGAAGTCGGCGTGCGCTGGGGCGACACCACCGAGTGCCGGGTCACGCTGGTAGCCGAATCGTTCGGCCGCCCGCATCTGCTCGCCGACCTCACCGAAGCGATCGCTCTGGAGGGCGCGGAAATCGTCTCGGCGACTGTCGAACCCCCGACCCAGCAACGCGTCCGCCACACCTACACACTCCAACTCCCGGACGCCGCCCACCTCCTGACTCTCATGCGGGCGATGCGCAACGTACCGGGCGTCTACGACGTGAGCCGCGCGCAGCACCACAACACGACGGCGTTCTGAGGCGGGCGCGGGCTTCGCAACCGGCCTGCTGAGGGACGCGCCCGGGGTGAGCGGTCCTTGGCCTTGCGAGGTGCGCGTTCGGCTTCAGCCGCCCCTGATCCCCTGAGACGTGCGTTTGCCCGGAGTGGCCTCGGGTCTCTTGGGACGTGCATCTGCCCGGAGTCGCCCCTGGTCTCCTGAGAGCCGCGTCCGGCCTGAGCTGCCCCAGCCCGTTGAGGTACGTGCTCCGCTTGAGCCGCCCTGGTCTTCTGAGGCGTTGCGTCTGCCCGGAGTTTCCCCTGGCCTTCCGAGGCCCGCGTCCCCCTTGAGCCGACCCGACCCGTTGACGTACGCGTCCACCATGAGTCCTCCCGGGGGAGAGCTTTTGCGACGCGCGTCCGCTGTGAGCCCCCCCCGGAGTCCCGCGGTACAAGCCGATGTTGAGCGACCCGGTCCTCCGATCCACGCGCCAACCTGAAGCGGCCCGGCTCGCTGAGGCGTGAGGCGCGCTTGACTTGAGTGCCCCTGGCGTCCTGAAAGCCAGCGCCGTGAAAGCCCGCGCGGCACCCTGAAAGCCCGCGCAACCCGGTGCACCGAGCCCCGTAGCCCCCCGAATGACCCCGTTCGAGTGGGCCGGGCGCGAGTCGTCGCCGTAGGGCACGCGCGCGCTGGTAGCGGTGGTGCATGCTGCTCACCCCTCGCACCGGCACGACCGGCAACGGCATCCCCCGCACCGGCTCCGGTGATTCGGCTCCCCGGCCGCGCACCAGGAACTCCCGACGGCTGAAGGCGGCGCTGCTCGCCTCCGCCGTGTCCGTCTGCCTAGTCGCCGCGAGCGCCCCGCCCACGCCCCTCGGCGTCGGTGACCGGCTCTTCCCGACGCTGGGCAACCCGGGCTACGACGTGGCGTCGTACGACCTCTCGTTCACGTATCCCGGCAGCAACAGCAAGCCGCTGCAGGCCGTCACCACGATCGACGCGTGGACGACCGAGAGGCTGGACCGGATCAACCTGGACTTCGCGCACGGGACGGTCGACTCGGTCGAGGTCGACGGTCGGCCCGCCACCTTCGCCGGTGCCGGCGAGGACCTGGTCGTGACCCCGGAGAGGCCGATTTCCGAGGGGAGTTGGACGCGGATCACCGTGCGGCACACCAGCGACCCCGTGTCCGCCAAGGGCCAGGACGGCGGCTGGGTGCGCACCAAGGACGGGCTCGCGATGGCCAACCAGGCCGATGCCGCGCACCTGGTGTTCCCGTGCAACGACCATCCCTCCGACAAGGCGATGTTCACGATCCGGGTCACCGCCCCCAATGCCTACACGGCCGTGGCCAACGGGCTGCCGGCCGGCGTCGACAAGGTCGGCAGGAACACCACCTGGACGTACCGCACACAGCACCCCATGGCCACCGAACTCGCCCAGGTGTCCATCGGCCGCTCCGCCGTGCTGCACCGCACAGGACCGCACGACCTGCCGATGCGCGACGTCGTACCCGCCAAGGACGCCAAGCAGCTGGAACCGTGGCTCGAGAAGACCCCCGACCAGATCGCGTGGATGGAGAGCAAGGTCGGCCGGTACCCCTTCGAGACGTACGGGCTGCTCATGGCCGACGCGTCCACCGGCTTCGAACTCGAGACGCAGACGATCTCTCTCTTCGAGAGAGATCTCTTCACCGAGCCCGCCTACCCCAAGTGGTACGTCGAGTCGATCATGGTGCACGAGCTGTCCCACCAGTGGTTCGGCGACAGCGTCAGCCCCCGCGCCTGGTCCGACCTGTGGCTCAACGAGGGACACGCCACCTGGTACGAGGAGCTGTACGCCGAGGAGAAGGCGCACCGGCCCATGGAGACACGCATGAAGGCGGCCTACGCGGCCTCCGACGGCTGGCGCGCCGCAGGCGGACCGCCCGCGCTCCCCAAGGCGCCCGCGCCCGGCCAGAAGATCGGCATCTTCCGCCCCAACGTCTACGACGGCGCCGCCCTGGCCCTCTACGCCCTGCGCCAGGAGATCGGCCGCCCCGCCTTCGAGCGCCTGGAGCGCACCTGGGTGAGCGTCCACCGGGACGGCACGGCCACCACCGCCGACTTCGAGGAACTCGCCTCCGCGATCTCCGGCCGCGACCTGAGCGACTTCTTCAAGGCCTGGCTCTACGGCGAGAAGACCCCGCCGATGCCGGGCCACCCGGACTGGAAGTCGCAGGCACCGGTGAAACGGGGCGGTGACGGGCAGTAAATAAGGCAGTGACGTGGCGATCCGCGCCGTGCGACCATCTTCAGGTCGGCGGCGCGGGTCACCGGGGACACACCCGGCAGCCACCGGGAATCTCCGGAGGCACTCGCACGTTATGACCTTTGCAGGACTCCCATCGACGTAAGGACCCAATGACCTCCTCTTCTTCCCCTTCCCAGGACACTGAGCGCTTCGCGCACGCCTACCCCGAAGGTCTTCGGGCCGATGCCCTGATGGAAGAGGACGTCGCCTGGAGCCACGAGATCGACGGAGAGCGGGACGGCGACCAGCTCGACCGCTCCGAGCGCGCGGCCCTGCGCCGCGTCGCCGGCCTCTCCACCGAGCTCGAGGACGTCACCGAGGTCGAGTACCGACAGCTCCGCCTGGAGCGCGTCGTACTCGTCGGCGTCTGGACCACGGGCACGGTGCAGGACGCGGACAACTCGCTCGCCGAGCTGGCCGCCCTCGCGGAGACCGCGGGCGCGCTCGTGCTCGACGGTGTCGTCCAGCGCCGCGACAAGCCGGACGCGGCCACCTACATCGGTTCGGGCAAGGCCAACGAACTGCGGGACATCGTCCTGGAGACCGGCGCCGACACCGTCATCTGTGACGGTGAGCTCAGCCCGGGCCAGCTGATCCACCTCGAAGACGTCGTCAAGGTCAAGGTCATCGACCGTACGGCCCTGATCCTCGACATCTTCGCCCAGCACGCCAAGTCCCGGGAGGGCAAGGCGCAGGTCGCGCTCGCGCAGATGCAGTACATGCTGCCGAGGCTCCGCGGCTGGGGTCAGTCGCTGTCCCGTCAGATGGGCGGCGGCTCGGGCGGCGGCCTCGCCACCCGTGGTCCTGGTGAGACCAAGATCGAGACGGACCGGCGTCGTATCCGCGAGAAGATGGCGAAGATGCGCCGGGAGATCGCGGACATGAAGACGGGCCGCGACATCAAGCGCCAGGAGCGCCGACGCCACAAGGTGCCCTCGGTCGCGATCGCCGGTTACACCAACGCCGGAAAGTCGTCCCTGCTCAACCGCCTTACGGGCGCGGGCGTGCTGGTCGAGAACGCGCTGTTCGCGACCCTCGACCCGACCGTGCGCCGGGCCGAGACCCCGGGCGGACGGCTGTACACGCTGGTCGACACCGTCGGGTTCGTCCGGCACCTGCCGCACCACCTGGTCGAGGCCTTCCGCTCCACGATGGAGGAGGTCGGCGACGCCGACCTGATCCTGCACGTGGTGGACGGTTCGCACCCGGTCCCGGAGGAGCAGCTGGCCGCCGTACGCGAGGTGATCCGGGATGTCGGCGCCACCAAGGTGCCCGAGATCGTCATCATCAACAAGGCGGACGCGGCCGACCCGCTGACGCTCCAGCGGCTGATGAGGAACGAGAAGCGCTCCATCGCGGTCTCGGCCCGCACCGGCCAGGGCATCGACGAGCTGCTCGCGCTCATCGACAGCGAACTGCCGCGCCCCTCGGTCGAGATCGAGGCGCTCGTGCCGTACACCCACGGCAAGCTGGTCGCCCGCGCCCACTCCGAGGGCGAGGTGATCTCCGAGGAGCACACCTCGGAGGGCACCCAGCTCAAGGCCCGGGTGCACGAGGAACTGGCGGCGGAACTCGCGCCGTACGTCCCGGCACCGCTGGCCTGACGGTCGTAGCAGGTTAGTCCGAAGGCCCGCCCCCAACGCTCTTCCAGGGGGCGGGCCTTCGGCATGCACGCGTGCGTGCGGGTCACCGACCGCCGTACGTCCTGCTCATGTTCTCGTAGAGCGACTCGGCGGTGGTGCCGAGCTGGGGGCCCGTGAGCCAGGTGTTGTCGGACGGGCCGATCGAGGTGTTGGAGACCAGCTCCTTCTTGCCGTCGATCACGCGGAACCAGCCGCCGCCGGAACCGCCGGTCATCGTGCAGCCGATGCCGTACATCGTGGGCAGGGCCGTGTCGAGCAACAACCGGCCCGGCCGGTCGAGGCACTTGAACATCTTCAGACCGCTGTACGGCGGCGCGGCCGGGTAGCCCCAGGCACCCAGCGAACCGACCTCGGTCGCGGAGGGCGCCGAGAAGTCCACGTCGAGCGCGGCGCCGACCGTCTCCTCAAGGGAATTGGAACCGGACTGCGGCGCCACATGCAGGATCGCGTAGTCGTACGCGGCACCCGCGCCACCCGTCTCCGAGCCGCCCTGGATCCACTGGTTCGAGGTCGAGGCCCAGTCGGCCCACCACTGGCCGTAGGGAGCGATCTCGGACGCCGAGGCGTTGCTCAGCCGGGACGCGGACTCGCCGAGGTCGTTGTACGAGGACACGAACTCGATGTTGCGGTAACAGCCGCCGTCCTTGCCCGCGTGGACGCAATGGCCCGCCGTCCACACGAGGTTGGACTTGCCGGGGTGGTTGACGTCCTTGACGACCGTGCCGGAGCAGACCATCGAGCCCTTGGGGGAGTCGAAGAAGACCTTCCTGACCGGGGCCGCGTTCTTGGTGGTACGGCGTCTTCTCGGCGGCGGCCTCGACGGGCGTCGGCTTCGGGTCACTGACGCCCTGGTCGGCGGCGGCGTCCTTCGTGGAGACCGTCTTGTCGGCCTCCACGCCGGACTTCATCCGCTCGGGCTTCCACAGCTCCTTGATCACCGGATTGACGAAGTCCTTGGCCCCACTGAGCCACTTGTCCTTGTCCCAGTTCTTCCAGCCGCCATCCGCGCACTTGTCGACATCGACGCCGTGCGCCTTGAGTTTGTCGGCGACGGACGACGGAATCCGGATCTTGTCCTGGCCGGAGGCCTGAGTGGCGGTGGCGGCCGGCTTGTCGCTCGCGGAGTCGTCGCCGTTGCACGCGGTCGTGGTGAGCGCCAGGGCCGCGACGAGACCGGCGGCGACCAGGCCGGTGCGCCGCCCGCGCCGAGACGACGCGGGCGTACTTGTGGAACGCATGGTGCGATAACGCCCGTGGAAACTGCTGAACTTCTCCTACTGAATACTGCTGGTCGCGCACAACTGACCGCCCACTGCTGGTCGTTCCGCGACACCTCACTATGCCGGGGGAGTTGGGGATGAACGCCGGTGAGGCGGTGAGGTTCCTGTGAGACACCCCGCCGACGTCTGTCCCCCGACTGTGCCTGCCGTCGCGCCTACTGGCCGGCGAACTTCTTGCTGACCGAGTCGTACACGCCCTTGGCCACATCGCCCAGCCGCGGACCCGCCAGCCAGCCCGAAGTCACCGGCCCGATCGAGGTGTTGGACACCAGCGTCGGCTTGCCGTCGGAGCCCGTCTCGACCCAGCCGCCACCGGACGAACCGCCGGTCATGCTGCAGCCGATGCGGTACATCGTCGGGTCCGAGGTGTTGATCGACAGCCGCCCCGGCTTGTCCGTGCACTGGTAGAGCGTCGAACCGTCGTACGGCTTCGCCTCGGGGTAGCCGGTCGCCGTGATGCTGGACACCTTCAGCACGGCCGGCGCGTTGAAGTTCACCGGCAGCGCCGAACCGACCGTCTCCTCAAGGGACTTGCCCCCATTGCCCTTCTCGGGCGTCACATGGATCACGGCGTAGTCGTATGACGAACCCTGCCCGCCCGTCTCACCGCCCTGGTCGATCCACTGCTGCGAGGTCTGCGCCCAGTCACCCCACCAGACACCGTAGGGAGCGACCTGGTCCCTGGTCGCGGTCTCCAACTGCGCAGTCTTCATGCCCGCGTTGTTGTACGACGGCACGAACGCGATGTTGCGGTACCAGCCGCCCTTCTTGCCGGCGTGCACGCAATGGCCCGCCGTCCACACCAGATTGGATTTGCCCGGGTGCGCCGGGTCCTCCACGACCGTCGCCGAGCAGACCATCGTGCCCTCGGGGGAGTCGAAGAACACCTTGCCCGCCGTCGCCGCGTTGACGTGATAGGTGGGTGACACGGCCTTCGCGTTCACCACCGTGGGCGTTGGGTCGGTCACGCCCTGGTCACCGGAGATGTCGTTGGTGTCGACGCCCGTGTCCGGGTCGTTGGCGTCGCGCATCCGGCCGGAACTCCACAGTCCCTTGATGATCGGGTTGATGTAGTCGTCGGCCTCGCGCAGCCAGTCGTCCCTGTTCCAGTTCTTCCAGGCGCCGCCCTTCCACTTGTCGATGTCGATCCCGTGCTCTTTGAGCTTGTCCCTGATGTCGTCCGGGATCTTGATCTTGCCGTCACCGGTGTCACTGCTGGTGGCGGACGCGGTGGACTTGCCGTCGGCTTTCGTGTCACTGGAACCGCACGCGGTCGCGGTGAGCGCGAGCGCCGAGGCGAGGGCAACTGCGGCCAGCACGGAGGAGGTTCCGCGACGCGCGCCCCTCCCACGACGGGTGGTGAAGGACGGCCGTATCGATCGCATGGTCTTGACTCCCCCTGGGTGAACGGATGTTGCGCTTCCAGCTGTCATCTCAGCCGGAACGGCACCACACACTATGCGCTCGCTGTGGGGGACTTCCCACGGGACGGCAACGGTTCCGTCACGGCAAGGATCTTGGGGCAACCCGTAACTCCGTGGGCGGTGCGGGGTTGGTAGCGAGGGGGCCTGCTGTCGACGCGCGGTGTCCTGCGCTTGTGCGGGCCGGCTTGGCGGTGTGTCTGCGGTGGGGCGGGAGGGCGGCCTTGGGGCGTCGGTCGATGGGCGGGCGGTACGAGAGCGTCCTGCGGAAGCGCATCGGTGCATGGACTGGCCCGCGCCGGTACGCCGACCGGTCGCCACCGGCATGTCGAGGTGACTGATCCGGAAGGCGTAGCGCCATCGGACACCAACGCGGTTGATCTGCAGCACCAGTTGCAGAGCATTCAAGATCAACGCCCGCCAGAACAACGGGACTTGACCCCACGCGACTCCCACTCCGAAACCCCTCCCGAGGAACAGTCTTGAACTCCACGCCCACCTCTGACGGCCACTCCTATGAGGCGAGTCCTCGACACATGCAGACTCTGGCGTCGGCGCTGGCGTCGGCGTCGGCCGAGTCCGTTCCCCGGCAGCAGCCCCGGAGCCCGGAAGCAGGTCAGCCGTGCGGTGCAACCGCTGACCTCCTGGAGCACCCCGACCCCCATACCGCCGCCCAGGCCGCAGCCGTCGAGAACCTCCTGCGTTGCTGGGTACGCGAAACGAACCTCCCCGCCCCCACCAACGGCATCCTCCGCATCCCGCTCCCCGCCAGCGGCACGGCCCTGCACGCCCTGGTCCGCTACTGGTCCCCGACGGGCTGGCACCGCTTCGGCCTTCCGTACCTGTCCGACGCTCACCATGGCGCACCGCCCGCCGACGCGGTGACGGTCGCGGCGTTGCTCGCCCGGGAGACGGCGGTGCGCGACAGTGGCCCGGTAACGGGTGCTGACGCGGCGGCCGTTGCCTCTGAGGGAGCGGTGTCGCAGGGGCTCGGCCGCGTTGCCGGGGGCGTCGACGTGTCGGCACTTCCCGGCGCCACCTCGGTTGTTGACGGGGCGGCGACTGCGGCAGCGACCAGGGCACCCGGAACACCATCCGCACCAGCACCCGCGACGGCACCCGAAACCGCACCCGAAACCGTGACCGACCTGGTGGCCCGTGTAGCCGACTCCGTCCGCCGTACCGTCACCTTCGTCACCGACCGCCGCGCGCACCCGGCCGACGGCCCCGATCTCTTCCTCTCCGCCGAACAGGCACTCCTGCTCGGCCACCCGTTGCACCCGACCCCGAAGAGCCGCGAGGGACTCTCCGAGACCGAAGCCCGCCTGTACTCACCGGAGTTGCGTGGCTCCTTCCCGCTGCACTGGCTGGCTGTGGCCCCTTCCGTACTCGCCACTGACTCGGCCTGGACCGAGCGGGGCCGACCTGTCCCGGCCGCCCACCTCACGGCCCGACTCGCCGGCTCCGAACTGCCGTTGCCCGAAGGCCATGCCGCGCTTCCCCTTCACCCGTGGCAGTGGCGCGAGATCCAACACCGCACCGATATCGCGGCCTTGCTCGACGTCGGCCTGCTCCAGGACCTCGGCACCCATGGTGCCCCGTGGCACCCCACCTCCTCCGTACGAACCGTCCACCGATCCGGCGCCCCCGCCATGCTCAAGCTGTCCCTGGGTCTCCGCATCACCAACTCCCGCCGTGAGAACCTCCGCAAGGAACTCCACCGAGGCGTCGAGGTGCACCGCCTGCTGCGCACGGGCCTGTCCCAGCAGTGGCATGCCGCCCACTCGGGCTTCGACATCGTCCGCGACCCGGCCTGGCTGGCCGTCGACGCGTTGGACGAGTGCGGTGCCGACTCGAAGGGGAGCGGTTCCGATCGCGTCGGCCATGGCGAGCGAGATGCCCGGGTGCCCTTGGCCGGAATCGACATGGTGATCCGCCACAACCCGTTCAGCGCGTCCGACGACGTGTCCTGCATCGCCGGGCTCGTCGCACTCCGGCCGTACGCCGGGCGGAGCGCCAGCGTCGGCGGACCGGCGGCAACCTCGCACACCAACCAGACCGACCACTCCGCGTCCGGCGCACCGCTGTTGCGGTCCCGTCTGGCCGAGGTCGTCACGGGTCTCGCCGCGCGAACCGGCCGGTCACGTGGAGCCGTCGCCGCCGAGTGGTTCCTGCGCTATCTGGAGCAGGTCGTCCGTCCCGTGCTTTGGCTGGACAGCGAGGCGGGGATCGCCCTGGAGGCGCACCAGCAGAACACCCTGCTTCTGCTAAACGGTGAAGGCTGGCCCGTGGGCGGCCGTTACCGCGACAACCAGGGCTACTACTTCCGAGCATCTCGGCGCGCGGAACTCGACGCCCGACTGCCCGGCATCGGCGAACACAGCGACACCTTCGTCTCCGACGAGGTCACCGACGAACGCTTCGCGTACTACCTCGCGATCAACAACGTGCTCGGTCTCATCGGAGCGTTCGGTTCGCAACGTCTCGCCGACGAGCGGTTGTTGCTCTCCGCCTTCCGCCGCTTCCTGGGAGACGTGGCCTCCGGTCCCGCCCGGCTGCGCACCTCCCTGCCGGCCCGCCTGCTCGACTCACCCGTCCTGCGCTGCAAGGCCAACCTGCTGACCCGACTGCACGGCCTCGACGAACTCATCGGCCCGGTCGACACCCAGTCCGTCTACGTCACCATCGCGAATCCCCTTCGTTCTTGACCGTTGCCGTTGCCCTCGCCGGGTTCGAATGCCACCAGCTTGTTCAGAACTCGGCCGTCGCCGACCCCCTTCCATCCCGACCACTACCAATCAGCCCTGATCACCGCCAACGCCCTTCGCCCCTGAGGAACATGACCCACCCCATCTCCTGAGAGGAGCGCCACCGTGCCTCCCACCGATGTGAGCGCCGACACTGCGACTGCCCCCGGCTCCGACCCAGGCACCAGCGCGAGTGCGAGCCAGAGTCCGGGCCTGGATGGCGAGGACACCCTCGACCTTCGCCTGCCCGAGGAGTTCATCGCGCTCTGCGCCGAGGCGGACGCGGCCGAGGCGGTAGACCTTCGCGCGGTAGCTCACCGTGCGGCGTCCCACGACGCGGTAGACCACCCCGCATCCGCGCCTTGTGCGGCCACCCCCGACGAGCCCGACACCATCGGGCTACGGAACCAGACGGAGGGCACGGAAGTCACGGCCCAGCCCAACTCCGCTGCCCAGCCCAACTCCGTCGTCCCGCCAGACGTAGATGTCCCGCCTAGCTCTGGCCTCTCGCCCAACTCCTATATCCCGCCCGGCGACGACCTCCTCGACCGCGTCGCGGCCTGGGGGCCGACCCACACTCCCGCAGGCACCTTCCATCTCCTCCCCGTCCGCATGGAACGCGACCTTCCGCTGATCAGCCGCTGGATGAACGACCCCGCTGTCGCGGAGTTCTGGGAACTGGCCGGCCCTCAGGCGCTGACCGAGGACCACCTGCGCGCCCAACTCACCGGTGACGGACGCAGCGTTCCCTGTCTCGGCGTGCTGGACGGCACCCCGATGAGCTACTGGGAGATCTACCGGGCGGACCTCGACGCATTGGCCCGCCATTACCCGGCCCGACCACACGACACCGGCATCCACCTTCTTATCGGCAACGTCACCGACCGAGGACGAGGACTGGGCGTCACCCTCCTCCGGGCCGTCGCCGACCTCGTACTCGACAAGCGCTCCGCCTGCGCCCGCATCGTCGCGGAACCCGACATTCGCAACACCCCTTCCGTAGCCGCTTTTCTGGGCGCCGGTTTCCGGTTCTCCGCCGAGGTCGACCTGCCCGCCAAGCGGGCCGCCCTCATGGTCCGAGACCGTTCCTTGCGTGATCTGCTGTAGCGCCACGTGGCAGCGCCATCACTTTTGGTACACCGCTCGGTCCGATCGGGTTCCCACTCCCTCGAATCGGATTCCTACCTTCATGCCTCGACCCGACCGACCCGACCGACCGCACTCACTGCCAGAACCCACCCCGAACTGACCGGACTCCCGAACAATCCGAGCCCACCCTGCCGAATCAATCCCAGCTCCCCGAACCAATCCCCAGCTCCCCGAACCCATCCGACCTCACCCCCAACAACCCGAGCCCACCTCGAACCGAACCAGCTTCAACCCGCACCCAGTCCGCCTCCGAACCAACCCCCTCCGCCCCGAATCGATCTGCACATGCCCTGGCCCGAACCGACCCGATCCCCATCCGGACAAAACCCACCCCCACCCAAAAGCCGCCGGTCCAGACCCACCCCCTCCCTCCGCCTTGATCGCCCGGCTGTCAGTCCCGCCCCGTAGGCTGGTTGCGCTATGACGAAGCCCTCACTCCCCGAACTCCTGCATGCTGCCGTCACTGCCGTCGGCGGTTCGGAGCGCCCCGGCCAGGTGACCATGGCCGAAGCCGTCGCGGAGGCGATCGACGACGGTTCCCATCTGCTGGTCCAGGCCGGCACCGGCACCGGAAAGTCGCTCGGCTACCTCGTGCCCGCGCTCGCGCACGGGGAGCGTGTGGTCGTCGCGACCGCCACGCTCGCGCTCCAGCGCCAGCTGGTGGAGCGCGACCTGCCGCGCACGGTCGACGCCCTGCATCCCCTGCTGCGCCGCCGTCCCCAGTACGCGATGCTCAAGGGCAGGTCGAACTACCTGTGCCTGCATCGTCTCCACGAGGGCATGCCGCAGGACGAGGAGGAGGGCCTCTTCGACCAGTTCGAGGCGGCCGCCCCCACCAGCAAGCTGGGCCAGGACCTGCTGCGGTTGCGCGACTGGACGGACGAGACCGAGACCGGCGATCGGGACGACCTCACGCCCGGAGTCTCCGACCGCGCGTGGGCGCAGATCTCGGTGTCCTCGCGCGAGTGCCTCGGTGCCCAGAAGTGCGCCTACGGGGCGGAGTGTTTCGCAGAGGCGGCCCGCGAGCGAGCCAAGCTCGCCGACGTCGTCGTCACGAACCACGCGCTGCTCGCGATCGACGCCATCGAGGGTGCTCCCGTCCTCCCGCAGCATGAAGTGCTAATCGTCGACGAGGCGCATGAATTGGTCTCCAGGGTCACCGGAGTTGCCACCGGCGAGCTCACCCCCGGCCAGGTCAACCGCGCGGTGCGCCGTGCTGCGAAGCTGGCCAACGAGAAGGCCGCCGACCAGCTCCAGACCGCCGCCGAGGGCTTCGAGCGGCTGATGGAGCTCGCCCTGCCGGGCCGCCTGGAGGAGATCCCGGAGGACCTCGGTTACGCCCTCATGGCGCTGCGCGACGCCTGCCGTACGGTGATCTCCGCGATCGGCGCCACCCGCGACAAGTCCGTGCAGGACGAGGACGCGGTCCGCAAACAGGCGCTGGCCTCCGTGGAATCCGTCCACGACGTGGCGGAGCGCATCACCAACGGCTCCGAGTGGGACGTCGTCTGGTACGAACGCCACGACCGCTTCGGTGCCTCCCTGCGCGTTGCCCCCATGTCGGTGTCGGGCCTGCTGAGGGAGAAGCTCTTCACGGACCGCTCGGTGACCCTGACCTCCGCGACCCTGAAGCTCGGCGGCGACTTCAACGGCGTAGGCGCCTCCCTGGG
This sequence comes from Streptomyces sp. NBC_00986, assembly GCF_045162565.1. Classification (NCBI taxonomy): domain Bacteria; kingdom Bacillati; phylum Actinomycetota; class Actinomycetes; order Kitasatosporales; family Streptomycetaceae; genus Streptomyces; species Streptomyces sp. NBC_00986. Next base: position 3,636,943 of record NZ_CP108733.1, on the reverse strand, counting down.
CCTCGCCCCCGAAGGCACCGCCGGCGACGACCTGCCGCACTGGAAGGGCGTCGACGTGGGCTCGCCCTTCGACTACCCGAAGCAGGGCATCCTGTACGTAGCCAAGCACCTCGCACGCCCCGCGCGGGACGGCGATCGGGCCGACATGCTGGACGAGCTGACGGAGCTGATCCAGGCGGCCGGCGGTCGCACCCTGGGCCTCTTCTCCTCGATGCGGGGCGCCCAGCTCGCCGCCGAGGAGCTGCGTTCCCGCATCCCCGAGTACCCGATCCTGCTCCAGGGCGAGGAGACGCTCGGCGAGCTGATCAAGAACTTCGCGGCCGACCCGAAGACCTGTCTCTTCGGCACGCTGTCACTCTGGCAGGGTGTCGACGTCCCCGGAGCCAGCTGCCAGCTCGTCGTCATGGACAAGATCCCGTTCCCGCGCCCGGACGACCCGCTGATGAGCGCTCGCCAGAAGGCAGTTGAGGACGCCGGGGGCAACGGCTTCATGGCCGTGGCCGCCACGCATGCGGCGCTTCTCATGGCCCAGGGAGCCGGCCGCCTCGTCCGCGCGTCGGGGGACCGAGGCGTGGTCGCCGTCCTCGACCAGCGGCTCGCAACCGCCCGCTACGGCAGCTATCTCAAGGCGTCACTGCCCGACTTCTGGTACACCACGGACCGTAACCAGGCTCGGAGGTCGCTGGCCGCGATCGACGCGAAGGCGAAGCAGGAGGAGGTCGAAGCGGAGTGATCCGGGGCGGTGTTGGCCCGGTGCGCCGGGTCAACACGGGATCGACGACAGGCACCAGATCGGGATCCAGCCGTCACCGGGGTCGGGACAGCACAGGACCCCGGAACCGGCGCAGGGGTCCCGGGGTCCGGTCAGGAGGCCGGGCCGATGAGGCCCGCCCGCCGCAGCCGTCACACGCGCCGCAGCACTGCCACCACCTTGCCGAGGATCGTCGCGTCGTCGCCGGGGATCGGTTCGTAGGCCGAGTTGTGCGGGAGGAGCCAGACGTGGCCGTCCTCGCGCTTGAAGCGCTTGACGGTGGCCTCGCCCTCGAGCATGGCGGCGACGATGTCACCGTTCTCGGCGACCGGCTGGCGGCGAACGGTGACCCAGTCCCCGTCGCAGATCGCGGCCTCGATCATCGAGTCACCGACGACCTTGAGGACGAACAGCTCACCGTCACCGACCAGTTGGCGGGGGAGGGGGAAGACGTCCTCGACCGACTCCTCGGCGAGGATCGGGCCACCGGCGGCGATCCGGCCCACCAAGGGGACGTACGACGCGGCGGGCTTGCCCGCGGTGTCCGTGGGCTGCACCGACGAGGACTGGTCGCTGCCGCGGACCTCGTACGCGCGCGGGCGGTGCGGGTCGCGGCGCAGGAAGCCCTTGCGCTCCAGTGCCATCAGCTGGTGTGCGACCGAGGACGTGCTGGACAGGCCCACGGCCTGGCCGATCTCGCGCATCGACGGCGGGTATCCCCGTCGCTGCACCGAGTCCCTGATGACCTCGATCACCCGGCGCTGCCGGTCCGTGAGCCCCGAGCTGTCCGCCCGGATACCGGGAGGTCGGCCCGGCAGGGAGCGCTTTTGTCCCTCGGGATTCGCGGCTTCGTTCATTGCATGCACCGGCTCGAGTCGGCCCTGGGAGCGATCCTGGGCAGTGATGGTGGCACTGTCTGCGGTGGTGGTCACGTCGGCCCCTCTCGATGGTCTCCCTGCTGGACAACGGTAGTTGCTTTCGAAAGGTTGCGCCAAACACACGTTCGAGTGAAAAAGTGCAGATAGCCTGTCGCGATCATGCGTCTGGGTGTATGGCTAACGCGGCACCTGGCGGACAAAAGAGCTCATTGTTGTACTCTTCGCCGCCGTGGTGGTGACCTCGTGGGTTGTCGCCTCAGTCTGCCACCCGGTGTCCCGGCGGTCGGGGGCCGGTCCCGTTCTGTGCGGGAGTCCCACGTCTCCTCCGTGCCGCGCTCACGGTATCTCCGTAAGTGGCCTGGCGGTACGGCTGTGCGCCCGCGTGTTCGGGGTGGCGGGACGGTCGTATGGCACATGCCAATACGGGCGCGACACGCGCGTACGGCGTGTTTGTGTGAGCCAATCACCACATCTAGTGGTTGGATTGCGACAGCAGCCCAGAAGTTGTGGTCCCCCGGGTCTCCAGCGTCTCGGTCATCGCCTATGCTTGGGGCTGCTTCGAGAGGCCCAAGGGGTCTCACGAGGCTATTGAGTCTGCTGCGAGGGAGGGTTGGAGACCATGCACTGCCCCTTCTGCAGGCACCCCGACAGCCGTGTCGTCGACAGCCGTACGACCGACGACGGCACGTCGATCCGCCGGCGCCGCCAGTGCCCTGATTGCTCCCGTCGTTTCACGACCGTGGAGACGTGCTCGCTCATGGTGGTCAAGCGGTCCGGAGTCACCGAGCCTTTCAGTCGTACCAAGGTCATCAACGGTGTGCGCAAGGCATGCCAGGGACGGCCTGTCACCGAGGACGCACTCGCCCAGCTCGGCCAGCGGGTCGAGGAGGCGGTGCGGGCCACCGGAAGCGCCGAACTGACCACCCATGACGTCGGGCTGGCCATACTCGGCCCGTTGCAGGAACTCGACCTCGTCGCCTATCTGCGATTCGCCTCCGTCTACAGGGCGTTCAACTCCCTTGAGGACTTCGAGGCCGCGATCGTGGAGCTGCGCGAAGTGACCCCAGGTACCGCCGCGGACGACGAAGACGCGGCATCGGGGAGCCAGGAAGACGACGGCGGGAGCGGGGGGACTGTTCAGGTCCCCGTGCCCGCCCACTCCGCCGACTGACCGACGGGCAGGAACCGGGCGGAGACCCCGGGTCCGGTCGGACAGCGGCGTACCAGGACTTGTCGCGGAGCCATGAGCGTGTGGGCTGCCGTGACATCAGACAAACACTCTGCCACGGGAACATCGTGGCATTTTCGGGCGTTTTTGCCTGTAGAGGGAGGCGGCATGACAGAGACGGCGAGCGGTCCGGCACGAGGTTCCCGCGCGAAGGGGACCAAGGCCACCAAGGGACTGCGCATCGAGCGTATTCACACCACCCCCGGCGTGCATCCGTACGACGAGGTGGAGTGGGAGCGTCGTGACGTCGTCATGACCAACTGGCGCGACGGCTCGGTCAATTTCGAGCAGCGTGGCGTCGAGTTCCCCGCCGAATGGGCGGTGAACGCGGTCAACATCGTCACCAGCAAGTACTTCCGCGGTGCCGTGGGCACCCCGCAGCGAGAGGTGAGCCTCAAGCAGCTCATCGACCGCATCGTGAAGACGTATCGGAAGGCCGGCGAGGACCACAAGTACTTCGCCTCGCCCGCCGACGCCGAGATCTTCGAGCACGAGCTGGCGTACGCCCTCCTGCACCAGGTCTTCAGCTTCAACAGCCCCGTGTGGTTCAACGTGGGCACCCCGCAGCCCCAGCAGGTCTCGGCCTGCTTCATCCTGGCCGTCGACGACTCCATGGAGTCCATCCTCGACTGGTACAAGGAAGAGGGCATGATCTTCAAGGGCGGTTCCGGCGCGGGCCTGAACCTGTCCCGCATCCGCTCCTCCAAGGAGCTGCTCTCCTCCGGTGGCAACGCCTCGGGTCCGGTCTCCTTCATGCGTGGCGCCGACGCCTCCGCGGGAACCATCAAGTCCGGTGGCGCCACCCGCCGCGCGGCCAAGATGGTCATCCTGGACGTCGACCACCCCGACATCGAGGACTTCATCCAGACCAAGGTCAAGGAAGAAGAGAAGATCCGCGCCCTCCGTGACGCGGGCTTCGACATGGACCTGGGCGGCGACGACATCACGTCGGTGCAGTACCAGAACGCCAACAACTCGGTCCGCGTGAACGACACGTTCATGAAGGCCGTGGAGAACGGCGACAAGTTCGGCCTGACGTCCCGCATGACCGGCGAGGTCATCGAGGAGGTCGACGCCAAGGAGCTCTTCCGCAAGATGGCCGAGGCCGCCTGGGCCTGCGCCGACCCGGGCATCCAGTACGACGACACCATCAACCAGTGGCACACGTGCCCGGAGTCCGGCCGTATCAACGGCTCGAACCCGTGCAGCGAGTACATGCACCTGGACAACACGTCCTGCAACCTCGCCTCGCTGAACCTGATGAAGTTCCTGAAGGACGACGGAAAGGGCCTCCAGTCCTTCGAGGTCGAGCGCTTCGCCAAGGTCGTCGAGCTCGTCATCACCGCGATGGACATCTCCATCTGCTTCGCGGACTTCCCGACACAGAAGATCGGCGAGAACACACGCGCGTTCCGCCAGCTCGGCATCGGCTACGCCAACCTCGGCGCCCTGCTGATGGCGACCGGCCACGCCTACGACTCCGACGGCGGCCGTGCCCTCGCCGGTGCCATCACCTCCCTGATGACCGGCACCTCGTACAAGCGCTCCGCCGAACTCGCCGCGGTCGTCGGCCCGTACGACGGCTACGCCCGCAACGAGCAGCCGCACCTGCGTGTCATGAAGCAGCACGCCGACGCCAACGCCGTGGCCCCGCGCGCGGACGACCTGGACACGCCCATCTGGGCCGCGGCCACGGAGTCCTGGCAGGACGTGCTGCGCCTCGGCGAGAAGAACGGTTTCCGTAACTCGCAGGCGTCCGTCATCGCCCCGACCGGCACCATCGGTCTCGCGATGTCCTGCGACACCACCGGACTTGAGCCCGACCTCGCCCTGGTCAAGTTCAAGAAGCTGGTCGGCGGCGGCTCGATGCAGATCGTCAACGGCACCGTCCCGCAGGCCCTGCGTCGTATGGGCTACCAGGAGGAGCAGATCGAGGCGATCGTCGCCCACATCGCCGACAACGGCAATGTGATCGACGCCCCGGGTCTCAAGCAGGAGCACTACGAGGTCTTCGACTGTGCCATGGGCGAGCGTTCCATCTCCGCGATGGGCCACGTCCGCATGATGGCCGCGATCCAGCCCTGGATCTCCGGCGCGCTCTCCAAGACGGTCAACCTGCCGGAGACGGCGACCGTCGAGGACGTCGAAGAGGTCTACTTCGAGGCGTGGAAGCTGGGCGTCAAGGCGCTCGCGATCTACCGCGACAACTGCAAGGTCGGCCAGCCCCTCTCCGCGAAGACCAAGGAGAAGGAGAAGGTCGAGGTCACCGCCAAGGCCGAGGAGACCATCCGCACCACGGTCGAGAAGGTCGTCGAGTACCGCCCCGTCCGCAAGCGTCTGCCCAAGGGCCGCCCGGGCATCACGACCTCCTTCACGGTCGGCGGCGCCGAGGGCTACATGACCGCCAACTCCTACCCGGACGACGGTCTCGGCGAGGTCTTCCTGAAGATGTCGAAGCAGGGCTCGACCCTCGCGGGCATGATGGACGCCTTCTCGATCGCCGTCTCCGTAGGCCTGCAGTACGGCGTGCCCCTCGAGACGTACGTCTCGAAGTTCACGAACATGCGCTTCGAGCCGGCCGGTATGACGGACGACCCGGACGTGCGAATGGCACAGTCGATCGTCGACTACATCTTCCGTCGCCTGGCGCTCGACTTCCTCCCCTTCGAGACGCGCTCCGCACTCGGCATCCACTCCGCCGAGGAGCGTCAGCGTCACCTGGAGACCGGTTCGTACGAGCCGACCGAGGACGAGGTCGACGTCGAGGGCCTGGCCCAGTCGGCGCCGCGCGCCCAGGAGTTGAAGGCCGTGGCCGCGCCGAAGGCCGTGGCCGAGGCGGTCAAGCCCGCCCCGCAGCAGGCGCACACCAGCGCCGAGCTGGTGGAGATGCAGCTGGGCATCCAGGCCGACGCCCCGCTCTGCTTCTCCTGCGGTACGAAGATGCAGCGGGCCGGTTCCTGCTACATCTGCGAGGGGTGCGGCTCGACCAGCGGCTGCAGCTGATCAAGGGCATCTGCTTGAAGTGAACTAGCTGGTCAGGGCGGTGGAGTCGGTATCCGGGCTTCACCGCCCTCAGCATGTCCCGGCCCGGGACGAATCCGGTTTCCCAGCGGAACGATCAGCGGTTAATCTCCCTCGACGCGCATAGCGTGCGCACAGGGGAGGGTGGGGGCATGGTCGACAATTCCGTCGAGCCCGAAAAAGGTATGAGGGCGGGGGCCCAGGCAGTCGCGGCGGTGGTCGTGGTCGGGGGTGTCGTAGGCGGTATGTGGGGACTCGGGGGAGTGCTGCCGAAGACGTCGCAGCAGGACAGCAAACCGGCGACCTGCACGGCGAGCACGGACAAGACGCTGCCGGCGAAGTACGTCTCGCCGGCGCAACTCTGCACGGCACTGAACCGCTCGGACCTTCCGGTGCTCCTGGGGACCCCGGACGAGCACGCGGAGACCGCCGGAGGCAGCGCGGGCTGGATGACCCTGGCGGGTGGCACCAAGATCGCCAGCCCGGAGGCCGACGTCGACCTGAAGACGTACTCCGTGCGGCTGTCGGCGTCCTACGACGACGTCCCCGTCGCCCAGGCGGCGCGATATGTGGACTCGACCTCAGAGGTGAAGATGGTCCTGGGGCACCCGGCCCTCCTCTACTCGGACCGGACCATCGCCATCAGCTTCAACCTCGGCGGAGGCAAGGCCAGTACGGGCCCTGGGGGCATTGCCCGCAGCCTGCTGATCTCGACGAGCGCGAAGGACGGCGGCGACTCCTTCGAGATATCCATCTGGCGTCAGGACGACGTGCCGCCCGACGACGAGGCGTTGTTCCGCATCGCCGAGGAGGTGTTGCCGACGGTCCCGGGCTGGACCGCCGGCTGACGCGCCGACCCGATGGGCTCAGGGCTGCTGCGCCCTGCCCATCGTCCTGGTGAAGGTCGCGGGGTCGTCCTCGAAGCCCCGGATGCCGGGATGGAAGTCCCAGCTTCCGGAGTCGTCGCGGACGAACTCCCCGACCGTCGCCGCCGTAGCACCGAGGACGTCACCGAAGTCGTCCTCGATGAGGACGGTGTACCCCTCGCGGATGCGCAGCTTCGGGTTGAGGACATTGACGAACGTGCGGTGGGCGACCCGCTGTTGGATGACGACACCGACCACCACGCGCGCGTACCGGTCGGCGAGCCGGTCGAGTTCCAGCGTCATGACCTCGTCCCAGCCGAAGCCCTTGCCGTCCTTGCTGTCCCGGTTGAGATAGATGGTGCCGTCGGGCGAGCGGCTGTCGAAGTGCACCGCGTACGCGGGAGCGCCGTACAGATCGCCCGCCACATACGTGGTGGCGACGATGTCCAGATCGACGGGCGGCTGCCCGGTGGGACTCGGATCCCACTGGAGCCCGACTTCGGCCTTGCGGATCCCCTTGTTGAGGCCGTTCACCACAGTTCCCCTTCCCCGTTCGCCTCGATCGCGCGCCCCAACTACTGGGCGATCAGCGTTCGTTGTCCATCGTGCCACGCGCGCGGGGGCGCATGCGCCGACGATCTCAGCCGGAGCGTGACCGGCGCCACGCTCCGTGGCCTTACGATGGCGCGGTGCTGGTCAAGTGGATTCGCTGCACCGTGGTGGACCGCCGCGGCTTCGAGCGCGGGCAGCGAAAGTGGGCGGGGCTTCTGGGGGAGCCAGGATTTCGGGGACAGGGGGGAGGCTGGAGCAGAGCGCGGCCGGGGGTGGCACACATTTTCGCGTTCTGGGAAAGCCGTGCCTTCTACGACTCCTTCATGGCCCGATCCCACGACCGGCTGGCGTCGGCCCAGGCGGGCACCTTCAAGGACGCGCAGGTCAAGCTGTTCGACCACCGCTTCGACGTGAAGACCGGCTTCGAACCGCGCTTCACGGACGCGGACCTGGTGCGGGTGGCCCTGTGCCGCGTCCACGAGGAGCGCGCCGAGCACTTCACGCTGATGCAGGAGAAGGTCTGGAACCCGGCGATGGCCGGTTCCCCCGGCATGCTCCGCGGGCTGTTCGGCGAGGCCCCGGGACACGAGTTCATGGTGCTGTCGATGTGGCAGTCGGCCGCCGAGCACGGCAAGTACCGCGCCGAGCGGGTCGAGCGGCTCGCCCTGCGGGCCCAGATCGAGGCGGACATCGATTCCCTCACGGGGGACATCGTCCAACTGGAACCGTCCTGGACGGTTTGAAATCCGAACTGACGTCACCGGCGTCCCACTGTGTGAATCGTGCGCGCCTATGTGGCCCATCGGGCACAATTCGTGTGACCTACGCCGTATGGAGCCCGTACGAGTGCTCGATATGCCGTCACTCGATCTAGGGTTTTGGCATGGCACGACCACGGCGCATCGTCCTTGTCCGGCACGGCGAGTCAACGGGCAATGTTGATGACACTGTGTACGAGCGTGAACCCGACCATTCCCTGGCGCTGACCGACCAGGGCTGGCGACAGGCGGAGGAGACCGGAAAGCGGTTGCGGGAGGTGTTCGGCCGCGAGCGCATCAGCGTGTACGTCTCCCCGTACCGCCGTACGCACGAGACCTTCCGCGCCTTCCACCTCGACCCCGACCTCGTCCGCGTGCGCGAGGAACCCCGGCTGCGTGAACAGGACTGGGGGAACTGGCAGGACCGCGACGACGTACGCCTCCAGAAGGCGTACCGGGACGCGTACGGGCACTTCTTCTACCGCTTCGCCCAGGGCGAGTCCGGCGCCGACGTCTACGACCGGGTGGGCGGCTTCCTGGAGAGCCTGTACCGCAGCTTCGAGGCACCCGACCACCCGCCGAACGTGCTCCTGGTGACACACGGCCTGGCGATGCGGCTGTTCTGCATGCGCTGGTTCCACTGGACGGTCGCGGAGTTCGAGTCGCTGTCGAATCCGGGGAACGCCGAGATGCGGATGCTCGTTCTGGGAGACGACGGCAGGTACGCGCTGGACCGGCCGTTCGACAGCTGGCGAGACCCGGAGCCGTACGGGATCACCGGATAGGGTGGCGGATCGATGATCGCTGACTCCGCTTCCCACACTCCCGACCCTTTTGTCTCTCCCGACTCCCTCGATGCGCGCCTGGACCGCACCCTGGCCAGCCTGCGTGGGCTCGCCGTGGGCGACGCGCTGGGCTCACAGTTCTTCGTCCCCGAGAACCACCCGCTGCTGAAGCGCCGCGAACTGCCTCCGACTCCCTGGCAGTGGACGGACGACACGGAGATGGCGTGCTCCGTGGTCGCCGTCCTGGCTGCTCACCGCCGCATCGACCAGGATGCCCTGGCCCGTTCCTTCGCCGAACGCCATGACTTCGACCGTGGCTACGGCCCAGCGGTCAACCGGCTGCTGCGCCTCGTCCGCGAGGGCGGCGACTGGCGTGAACTGTCCTCCGCGCTCTTCAACGGACAGGGTTCATGGGGCAACGGCGCGGCGATGCGGATCGCACCCCTGGGCGCCTGGTACGCGGACGACCCCGAGCAGGCCACCCACCAGGCGGAGATCTCCGCCTACCCCACGCACCAGCACCGTGAGGCCGTGGTGGGTGCCATGGCCGTCGCCGCGGCCGCGGCGTTGGCCGCGGCACCCGGCGGCCCGCCCAGTGCCGAGGAACTCCTCGACGGCGTCATCGCACTCGTACCGAAGAGCGCCGTAGGCGCGGGCCTGCGGCGCGCCCGGGACATGCTCGACTACGCCGATCCCGGCACCGTCGCGGCTGTACTGGGCTGCGGACGCCGTACGTCCGCTCACGACACGGTCCCCTTCGCGCTCTGGTCGGCTGCGCGCGGCCTCGGCGACTACGAGGGGGCGTTCTGGGCCACCTCCGAGGTCGGCGGGGACGTGGACACCACGTGCGCCATCGTGGGCGGTGTACTCGCCGGCGGGAAGGCGGGGGCGCCGCCCGCCGAGTGGCTGGAGCGGACGGAGGCGCTGCCGGGCTGGGTTCCGACGTCCGTCTGACGTCCTCGCCTCGCCCCTGGGCAGCGCCGCCCGCATCTCGCTGAAACTCTCTGTGCTCGTTGGGAACTCTCCGTGACCGCCCGCCCGTTGTCGTGGCAGTCGCGGTGCGACACGTGAGTCCGCACAGACAGGACACGGCAGTTGGGGGTGTGGTCATGAGGTTTTCGCTGGTGTCCGAGGGTCGGGCCCTGACCTGGCTCGGCCGGCGGTCAGCCGATCCCCGCACCCACCGTGCCCGCGAGGGCGTCCAGGTCACTCTTGCGGACCCGGATCACCAACCAGGCGGTGGCCAGGGCGAGTACGGCCATCGCGGCGGCCGGGACGAAGGCCGTCGCGATGCCGTGCGCGAGCACCTCGTGCCCCCAAGGCGCGGGCAGCTGGTGGGACTTGGAGAACGCCGCCTTCTGTCCCGCCGATCCGTCCGCCAGGAACTTCGGCAGCTGCTTCTTCGCCTCGTTCTTGCTGGCCGAGCCGAACACCGTGGTCAGGATGGACAGACCGAGCGAACCGCCCACCTGCTGCATGGCGTTGAGCAGCGCGGAGGCCGCGCCCGCCTCGTGCTGGGCGACACCGGAGACGGCGGTCACCGTCAGCGTCACAAAGTTCAGGCCCATCCCGAAGCCGAACACGAGCATGGGGCCGAGCACTCCGCCGACGTACGAACTGTCCGAGCTGATGAGGGTCTGCCAGGCCAGCCCGATCACCGCGAGCGTCGAGCCCATGAGCATGAAGGGCCGTGGCCCGAGCACCGGCAGGAACCGCTGGGACAGCCCCGCGCCGGCCGCGATCACGACCGTCACCGGCAGGAAGGCGAGGCCCGCCTGGATCGGGGTGTACCCCAGCACGTTCTGCACGAAGAGCACGATGTAGAAGAACATCCCGAACATCGCGGCGGCCAGGCTCAGCATGATCACGTAGGTGCCCGAGCGATTGCGGTCGGCGAACATCCTGAGCGGGGTGATCGGTTCCTTGGCCCGGGACTCGGTGATCACGAAGGCCAGCAGCAGGACGATCGCCGCGACGAAGGAGCCGATGGTCAGGCTGTCGCGCCATCCCTTGTCCGCCGCGCGGATGAAGCCGTAGACGAGGGAGGCCATGCCCGCCGTCGAGGTCAGCGCGCCCGCGATGTCGAAGCGGGCGGTGTGCCGTTCGGACTCGTTGATGTACAGCGGTGTGAGCACCGCGATCAGGACGCCGATCGGCAGGTTGACGAAGAACACCCAGCGCCAGTCGAGCCACTCGGTGAGCATGCCGCCCGCGAGCAGTCCGATCGCGCCGCCGCCCGCCGAGACCGCGGCGAAGACTCCGAACGCCCTGTTCCGCTCCGGCCCTTCGGGGAACGTGGTGGTGATGAGTGCCAGCGAGGTGGGCGACGCGATCGCGCCACCCATGCCCTGCAGGACGCGCGCGGCCAGCAACTGCCAGGGTTCCTGGGCGAGACCGCCGAGCAGCGAAGCGAAGGTGAAGAGCAGGATGCCGGTGGTGAACACCCGCCGCCGGCCGAGGATGTCACCGGCCCGGCCGCCGAGAAGCAGCAGGCCACCGAAGGTGAGCGTGTAGGCGCTGACGACCCAGGTGAGGTCGGTGGTGCTGAAACTGAGTGCGGCTTGAATGTGCGGGAGAGCGATGTTCACAATCGTCGCGTCGAGTACCACCATGAGTTGACAGGCCGCGATGACCGCGAGCGCGATGCCGGGATGCCCCTCCCGGCGGGCCGCTCCTGGCTTGGGGTGCTGAATCAACTGAGAGGTTGTCACTATGGGTCCCCCACAAGTGTGTTAGTGAACGCTCGCGTTCACTGCCGCGTCAACGGTAGTGAGTCCCCGACAGTGAACGCAAGCGTTCACTTAACTCGCCTTCGTGCGGCACGTCCCCGTCGCTGCCGCGTGACGCATCCCCGATCCCCGGAATCCCCCATTCCACTGCTCGCTGGAGAAACTCAGATGGTTACTTCGGGCTGGACGGCCGCCCCCGCTCGGACGGCCTCCCTCCGCCGCCGCGGCGCCGTGCTCGAACGCGCGATCCTGGAGGCCGCGCTGGAGCAACTAGGCACGGTCGGATGGAACGCCCTCACGATGGAAGGCGTTGCCGCCGGCGCCCAGACGGGCAAGGCCGCCGTCTACCGGCGCTGGTCCTCGAAGGAGGATCTCGTCGCGGACGCGTTGCAGGCCGGGCTGCCGCGTCTGGACGAGGCGCCCGACCTGGGAAACGTGCGCGAGGATCTGCTGGCGCTGTGCATGCGGGCGCGCGACGCGATGTTCTCGCGCCCTGGATTCGCCCTGCGCGCGGTGATTCACGAATGCGACACCGTGCAGGCGGAACGCTTCCACGGCGTGATCACCGAAGGGGTCGTAGAGCCGACGATCCGACTGCTTCGCGAGGCCATCAACCGTGGAATAGAGCGAGGTGAGGTCCGGTCCGACGCGTCCAACGGCTACGTCATCGATGCCATCCCGGCGATGATGATGTACCGCTCGAAGATGTGCGGCAGCGAATGGGCCGACCGTGAAATCGAGGAAATGATCGACCAGTTGATGCTTCCGCTGCTCCGGCCCGGCGGTGTGTGAAGCCGGATCGGAGCGGTCTTCGGGGGGCTTGGGGAAACCCGGGTGTCGCAGAGGGGGTCCGGGCGGCGTACCCTGAGCACGCCATGCCGTACGAACCACCCACTCACACCGTCGAGCGCTCACTCCGCGCCACGACCGGGGCCAAGGTCATTGCCGGCGTCGACGAGGTGGGGCGCGGTGCGTGGGCCGGCCCCGTCACCGTCTGCGCGGCGGTCACCGGACTGCGCCGCCCCCCCGAAGGCCTCACCGACTCCAAGCTCATCGCGGTCAGACGACGCACCGAACTCGCCGAAGAACTCCGCAAGTGGGTCTCGGCGTACGCCCTGGGACACGCCTCCCACGAAGAGATCGACGACCTGGGGATGACGGCCGCGCTGCGGCTCGCCGCAGTGCGTGCTCTGGAGGCCTTGCCCGTTCGCCCCGACGCGGTCATCCTCGACGGGAAGCACGATTACCTTGGGGACCCCTGGCGGGTCCGTACGGTGATCAAGGGCGACCAGTCGTGCGTGGCGGTCGCGGCCGCTTCGGTGATCGCCAAGGTTCAGCGCGACAAAATGATGGCCGAACTGGGCCTCGACCATGCAGACTTCGCTTTCGCGGCCAACGCCGGGTATCCCTCACCCGTGCACAAGGCCGCACTGGAGGAGCGGGGCCCCACCCCGTACCACCGGTTGTCGTGGGCGTATCTTGATGCGCTGCCCCAGTGGCGGCACCTCAAGAAGGCCCGCAGTTGGGCGGAGGGAAACGTTCCGAAGATCGAGGGCCAGCTCGGTTTCGACTTCTGACCGTTCCGCTCGCACTCATGTGCCACCCGCTGCCGCAAGCCGCACCAGCGTTTGATAAAAATCAGCTCATGCCTCTCATTCCCGAGGAGCCTCAGATTCACGAGAGTGCCCAGGGTCCCAGCGTCACTCCGGCCAGTGGCCGCGTCGCGCCGACCCCCCGCCCTGTACCCGGCCCCCGCCCTGCGGCGCCGTCGCGTCCCGGTCGCCCCGGCCCCCTGCGGCCCACGGCGCCGGCGCAACGTACGCCGCGTGATGTGGCCGTGGCCAAGCCCGGACCCTCGGGTCCGGCTGTCCCCGTCTCCTCCGACACCGCTGTGGCGACCCCGCAGATCCAGCTGATCCCGGCCTCGGCCGAGGGTGCGCTGGACGCTGCCGAGGAAGCCGTGGACCTGCTTCTGGAGTCGGGCCGTGCCCCCGGTGACGTGCTGGTGATCACTACCGGCGAACCGCACCCGTGGGCCGCCCACGAACTGTCCTTCGGTGAAGCCTCCTACTGGGCGCAGCACGACGCGCGCGACGACGTCTTCTACGCGGACGCCGCCGTCGTGGGCCGGGCGGCGTCCCGTCCCGTCGTCGTGGTCGCCGTCAACGGAGGCGAAGCCGCCGTTGCCACCACCGCCCTGCCCCTGGCCCTCGGCCGGGCCGGCACCCTGCTGATCGTCTGCGGCGACCCGCAGCAGATCAACTCGGTGCTGGGCGCGGGCGTCTGAGCCGTTCCGGGAACGCCCGGAAGGCTCTCGGAGGGCGACGACGGTCAGGTGAACGTCGTCGCGACGGTCTGTGCACGGTGACGCGTCCGGCGTGCGCGGATTTCCGGCGCGGTCGGTGAAGTGTGCCTGCTGCGGCTGTACTTGTGCCCCGTGACCGGAGCGTGGGCGACTCAGTGTCGTAACGACTCCGCAGTGGCAGGACCGTGCGGTCCGGGCGCGGAGCCCGGACCGGTTTCAGCGGGCCGCGGCGCGGCGCAGGACCTCCGAGGCGGCGCCGCCGGTGCGGGGCAGCAGGGGCGGTACCTCGGACATGGCGAAAGGTTCCGGCGCGGAGTCCGCGCTGGGCCTACGGCCGCCGCGTCCCTCGCCGAGCACCTGCCAGCCGTCGCGGGTCAGTGTGATGTAGGCCCCGCAGCGCAGCCCGTGCAGGGTGCAGGCGTCGCGCAGCCCCCACATCCAGGCGCCGTCCTCCTCCGTCCAACGCGCGTCGCCCTCACGGCAGTAGAGCAGCACGGCCGTACGCACCGGGGTACGGCGGCGCAGATCGTGCGGGATGACGCGGCGCAGCTGCGCGAGCAGCGCGTTGCGGAACATCCAGCCGTCGGCCGGGGCGGACCGCCGGACGAACGAGGCGCTCGCGAGCAGCCGCTCGTCCGGATCGAGGACGGCCACGATCGCGGTCGCCGGTCTCGGACGGTGCCGGGAGTGCAGCCCGCTGACGACCTCGCGGGGATTGCGCAGCAACGGGATTCCGGCGGCGGCCCATTCGGAGGGCTCGAGCAGACGGGCCAGGGGGTTGGCGGAAGCGGCGGACAGGTCGGCTGACGTCGACGTGGATGCCGCGGAGGACGGAGCGAATCCGAAGGTCACGGTCCTCCCTTCGGCTACGCGCCCACACTTTGGGCGGGGTCGGATTCGGGGGAGCGCACACCGCAGCAGAGCCCTACCGGATCACGGACGAGCCGTGCGGGGAGCGGACTCCAATTCTTGCTGTCGAACTGGGATGCGGCAACGAGCAAATGGGGCCACAGACCCTTATCTGACGGTCTGTGGCTTATATCCCTACCCAATGCGTCACTCGGCAACGCCTGGGACGTTCGGGCACGACACTTTCGTACGCCATTGAGGTGCGGAAGGTCCAGAGGGAGCCGGTCGGCCCGGGTGCGGGACAGGGGTCCGCGCGCTGCGTCGCGGCGGGGGATTGGGCTGTTGTCAGTGGCGTGCGGTTGCATGGGGGTATGAGCAACCAGGAGCTGCGTGCCGAAGCCGACGCCATCCTCGCCGAGCTGGTCGGTGATCAGAGCGGTACGGCGCGGCTGCGCGAGGACCAGTGGCAGGCGGTGGCGGCCCTGGTGGAGGAGCGTCGGCGCGCGCTGGTGGTGCAGCGCACCGGCTGGGGCAAGTCGGCGGTCTACTTCGTCGCCACCGCCCTGCTGCGCCGGCGCGGCGCCGGTCCTACGGTGATCATCTCGCCGCTGCTCGCGCTGATGCGCAACCAGGTCGAGTCGGCGGCGCGGGCCGGTATCCGGGCGCACACGATCAACTCGGCCAACCCCGAGGAGTGGGACAACATCTACGGAGAGGTCGAACGGGGCGAGACCGACGTCCTCCTGGTGAGCCCGGAGCGGCTGAATTCCGTCGACTTCCGCGACCAGGTGCTGCCCAAGCTCGCCGCTACGACCGGCCTCCTGGTGGTCGACGAGGCGCACTGCATCTCCGACTGGGGACACGACTTCCGCCCCGACTACCGCAGGCTGCGGGCGATGCTGGCCGAACTGCCCGCCGGCGTACCGGTGCTGGCCACGACCGCGACCGCCAACGCGCGCGTGACGGCCGATGTGGCCGAGCAGTTGGGCACGGGCGCCGGGGAGGCACTGGTGCTCCGCGGCCCCCTGGAGCGGGAGAGCCTCCGGCTCGGAGTGGTCCAACTGCCGGACGCCGCCCACCGTTTGGCCTGGCTCGCCGAGCACCTGGACGAACTGACCGGCTCCGGGATCATCTACACGCTCACCGTGGCCGCCGCCGAGGAAGCCACCGCCTTCCTGCGCCAACGCGGCTTCAAGGTGGCCTCGTACACCGGGAAGACGGAGAACGCCGACCGTCTGCAGGCCGAGATCGACCTCCAGGAGAACCGCGTCAAGGCCCTGGTCGCCACCTCGGCGCTGGGCATGGGCTACGACAAGCCGGACCTGGGCTTCGTCGTCCACCTCGGCTCGCCCTCCTCGCCGATCGCCTACTACCAGCAGGTGGGCCGTGCGGGTCGCGGTGTGTCCCACGCCGACGTGCTGCTCCTGCCCGGCCGCGAGGACGAGGCCATCTGGCGCTACTTCGCCGATACGGCCTTCCCGCCCGAGACGCAGGTCAGGCAGACCCTCTCGGCCCTCGCCGACGCCGGACGGCCACTGTCCGTGCCCGCTCTGGAGACGGCTGTCGACCTACGGCGCAGCCGCCTGGAGACGATGCTGAAGGTCCTGGACGTCGACGGCGCGGTCAAGCGTGTGAAGGGCGGCTGGGCGGCCACGGGCGCGGAGTGGATGTACGACGCCGAGCGGTACACCTGGGTGGCCAAGCAGCGCGCGGCCGAGCAGCAGGCCATGCGCGACTACGTGAGCACGTCCCAGTGCCGGATGGAGTTCCTGCGCCGGCAGCTGGACGACGAAGGCGCGGTGCCGTGCGGCCGTTGCGACAACTGCGCGGGCGCCTGGATCGATTCCTCCGTCTCCGCGGAGACGTTGACGGGGGCGACGAAGGAACTGGACCGCCCGGGCGTGGAGGTCGAGCCGCGCCGGATGTGGCCGACCGGGATGGCCGCGCTGGGTGTCGAACTCAAGGGCCGTATCCCGGCCAAGGACCAGTGCTCCACGGGACGTGCCCTGGGGCGGCTCTCGGACATCGGCTGGGGCAACCGGCTGCGCCCGTTGCTGGCCGAGAACGCGCCCGACGGCCCGGTCCCCGACGACGTCCTGAAAGCCGCGGTGGCGGTCCTCGCCGACTGGGCGCGCTCTCCGGGCGGTTGGGCACCGAATGTCGCGGACGCCTCCGCCCGGCCCGTGGGCGTCGTGTCCGTACCGTCCCTGGGCCGCCCGCAATTGGTCGGCTCCCTCGCCCAGGGCATCGCGACCATCGGCCGCCTCCCCCTCTTGGGCACCCTGACGTACACCGGACCCGACGGCACGCACGCGGCACGTCGCAGCAACTCGGCCCAACGCCTCAGGGCACTGTCCGACGCCTTCACCGTCTCCGGGGAACTGGCCGACGCCCTGGCCGCCTCTCCCGGCCCTGTCCTGCTCGTGGACGACTACACCGACTCGGGCTGGACGCTCGCGGTCGCTGCCCGACTGCTCCGCCGGGCAGGCAGCGAACAGGTGCTTCCGCTGGTCCTGGCCGCGGCGGGCTGAGGTCTCGTTTTCGGGATCCTTGTCGTAGGCGGCATGCGGTCGGAGTGATGGCGGCCTGCGGGTGTGGTGATTCGTGCTGGGCCGGGGCGCGCTTCGATGGCACGGAAGTGCCTCGGCCGGGGCGGGCTTTGGTTGCGGCGACCGCATCACCCCGGCCGCCCCCTCCCCGCGGGGCGATCACGCGATCGCGGAGGGCGGTCCGGATCTCCCGGTCAGCTGGGCCGACTTGGCCTTGCCGAACCTCATGTGGCGTGTCCCTGACCGGACTTATCCACAGGCTCAAGCGGAACTTCGTAATCCGCGAGATCGTCGATGTATGACGAACCACGGCGAAACGACCGGATCTGCCGAAAACGGCGACATCGACCCGACCGCGTACGAACGACACGGCGCCGAGCACCAGGTCACCCTGCGCTCGCCTGCCGAACTCGCCGACGCCCTGCCCTATCTGCTCGGGTACCGCCCCGAGGACAGCATCGTTCTCGTCGCCCTGCACGATCGAGGCGGCCGGGGCCGGTTCGGCGGCAGGGCTCGGCTCGGCATTCCCGCCGGCGCCGACGACTGGGCTTCCGTGGCACGGCAGTTGGCCCACGGCCTGGTGACCGGCAGCGAGCGCAGGGGAACCCGGCCCGAGCAGATGATCGCCTACGTCTGTCAGGAACCGGCGCCGGGAGAGTCGGGGCGCCAGGTCATGGAACGCCTGCGCCCGCTCGTGCAGAAGCTGCGCACCGAGTGCGGCCGCCTCGACGTGACCGTGATCGAGGCGCTCTGCATCTCGGACGGCCGCTTCTGGTCCTACTGCTGCCCGATCGAGGGGTGTTGCCCGGTCGACGGAACCCCGATGGGCCTGCCCGGCACCTCCGTACTGGCCGCTGCGGCGACCTACGCGGGACTCCAGGTGCGCGGGACGCTGAGGGAGTTGCGGGCCAGGCTGCAGCCCTGGGAGACGGCTATGGCGCTCAAGCAGGAAGTTGCCCTGGACGCCGCCGGTATGACCCTGGTTCCCCGGATCCTCGATGACGCCAGCCGGGCGGACGTGGCGCAGGAGACCTTGGATCTGGCCCAGCGGATCATGAGGCGATTCGCCGCGGCACCGCATGTGTCCGGTGCCCTCCACTCGGACTTCCGCGACGACGCACTGCTCGCCCACGACGAAGCAGCCACGTTGATCCTCGGCCTCCAGGACCGTACGACCCGCGACCGCGCCGCCGAGTGGATGGAGGGCGACGACGCGGTACCGGCTCTGCGCCTGTGGCGCGCGTTGGCCCGCCGCTGCGTCGGACCGTACGGCGAACACGCCGCGGCTCCTCTCACGCTGGCCGGCTGGGTCGCCTGGTCGACCGGCGACGACCTGGAGGCCAGGGAGGCCCTGGCCATGGCCCTGGGCGTGGACCCCGACTACCTGTTCGCCCACCTCTTGCACCAGGCATGCAACGAGGGGCTGGATCCGGAGTCGATCCGGCGGTGTCTGCGCGCGGAGCGGGTGGGGCGGACGGGGGTTACGGAAGGTGAAGAGGTGACGGGCGCCGGGAGGGTGACGGGAGTTGGAAGCGCTACAGGAGCCGGAGGGGCGGCGGGAGTTGGAGGAGCGGTCGGCATTGGAGAGATGACCGGAGTCGGGGGAGCGGCGGGCGCCGGAGAGGTGACGGGCGCTGGAGGGTCTGCGGGCATCGGAGATGTGACGGAAGTTGGAAGCACGGCGGGAGCTGGAGGAGCGAAGGGAGTTGGAAGGACGGCCGGAGTTGGAGAGGCAACGCACGCTGGGGGGCTGGTCGGCGGCGCGGCGGCCGCTGACGCTTCCGCACAGCACGGCGCGAGCGGTCCCGGCGACGGCCCGACACCGGAGGCTGCCTCGCCCGCAGCCCCCCGTCGT
Organism: Streptomyces sp. NBC_00986; assembly: GCF_045162565.1. NCBI lineage: Bacteria > Bacillati > Actinomycetota > Actinomycetes > Kitasatosporales > Streptomycetaceae > Streptomyces > Streptomyces sp. NBC_00986. Next base: position 3,617,817 of record NZ_CP108733.1, on the reverse strand, counting down.
CGGCGACGCCCCCGTACCGCCGACGGAGCCGAGGGTCGTCCCCGCACCTCCGGGACGGACGGCCGCCGATCCGGGACCGACGGATCCCGCCCGCGTACACCGGCACAGGGCACCGCACGCCCCGGCAGCACACGGCCGCGTACCTCTCGGAAGGCCGATTCGCGGCGCTACGACACCTGCCCGGAGGCACCCCAGCCGGGGAGCAACGGCATTGAGGGGGACGGGTGATCAAGGGTTGGGGGAGTGGCAGGCAACCCCGCCGGTCGAGTGGTCGGCCCGGTGTGTTCGGAGCCTGGTTCCACGCTTGGTTCCACCGGGGCGTCCGGTTGCCGACGGTGACTCCTCAAGCGGTCAGCGTCCCCAGCGCGCGGGCTGACCGCGAACTCGCTGCTGGACTTGCCGAGGTGCACGCGGCGCGAGAATCGGGCGCATGCGGCCGACGGGCCGTGCGCCGGTTCGGCGGCCACCGGGATCGGGTGACCGGCGCCGGCTGTCCGCCCCCTCCGCCGCGCCGCCATTCGGTCGGCTTCCCAGGCCGCAGGCGTGACCACGGGGAGTCCGGCTCCGTTCACCTGAGTGGCGGAACGCCTGAACGGGTCGTGTCGCCGGACAGCCCTTGTCCTCCCGGAACCGTCCATCCGGCGCCGCACACGTCTGAGGCGCACAGAGCGCAGAAGAAGCCGCCCATGCACCAGCCGACTCCGCCCTCCGCCGCCGGCGACCACCCTGCCTCCGGTGTCCCCGAGCCGGGCCCGAGCCGGGGTACCGACTCATCGCCGCCGTACGGGAGTACGAGCCCGTCACAGCCGTACCGCGGCACCAGTTCCGCACCGCCATACACAGGCACCGCCGATCCCGAGCATCCGCCGCAACCGTCCCATCCGCCGGCAGAAGGGTGGGCGCCCGGCCAGATCCGCCGCCCACCCCCACCCCCGCCCGCATCCCCACGCCAGTCTCCTCCCATCTCCCCACGCCGCTCGTCTTCCATCTCCCCGCCTCAAAGCCCTCCACCACACGCGTCACCCCCGTCCCGCCCGACGCCCCGCCGCTCCCTCGAACTGCCCCCCACCCACACCACCCTGATCTGCGTAGCCCTCCCGGGCCTTGTCGTCTCCACCGAGCAAGGGCAGCTGAACGGCCGGGGGTTGGAGGGGTTCTACCGCGCGGGGCGACGCGTGCTCTCCCGCTGTCAGCTGCGGGTGGCCGGACGGGAACCACTGGCGGTGCAGGCCAGGATGACGGCGGCCGACCGTGCCCGTTTCGTGGGGACCATGCGGGTCTCCCTGGACTGCGGCCCGGACCCGGACCTCGTCGTCGAGCGGACCCGGCACGCCGACGGCACGGAGCGCATCACCCTGCGCAGCGTCTCCTGGCGCCCGCTGCGCCTGCCGGTCGAGGTGGCGCTCGGCACCGACATGGCCGATCTGGGCGCGATCGCCGGAGGCAGCTCAGGACCCGAACTGCCCGCCAGCGTCCACGACTCGGGCCTGCGCTGGTCCGGCCCCACCGGCAACTCGGCGGTCACGGCCGACCCACCGCCCACCGACGCCCTGGCTTCCGCGGGGCTCCTGCGCTGGGAGTTCGAACTGCCACCGGGCGGCACGGTGAGCGTGGAACTCCGGGTACGGCCGGACGGCGCGGGACCGATCCGGGCGGTGGGCCACGGCGCGACGAGTCCCCTGGCCTCCGCACGGGCCACCGGCGACGACCCCCGAGTCCACGTACTCCTGCGGACCAGCGTCGAGGACCTTCAGGCACTCCTGCTGCGCGACCCCACCCACCCCTCCGACACCCATCTCGCGGCCGGGGCACCCTGGCGCTGCGGCCTGGCGCCGGCGGAGTCGCTCACGGCGGCACGGATGACGCTGCCTCTCGGTACGCGGCTCGCCGCGGGCACACTGCGGATCCTCGCGCGCAGCCAACGCCAGCGCGCCGGAGCGCAGTTGGGCCTGATTCCCGGACCGCGGCGGGACGCCGGCGCCCATCTGCCGCCGAGCTGCACGGGGACCGAGGCGACCCTGCTCTTCCCGGTGCTGCTCGCGGAGGCCCGCCGCTGGGGGCTCCCGGAACAGGAGACACGGGAGTTACTCCCGGCCGCCGAGCGCTGTCTGACCTGGCTGCGGACCACCGTGGGCGACGGCACGTACCTGCGCGACCCGCACCCGGGCGGCCCCGTCCGCTGCGAGACACAGGCCCACGCCCACCGGGCGGCGCTGCTCGGTGCCGATCTGCTCGACGCGTTCGGCAGACCCGGCGGCGCGGAACTGCGGCAGTGGGCCCAGGAGTTGCGCACCGCCTTCCGCGCGGACTTCTGGATCGGGGACCTGGGCGGCGGCCGCCCGGCAGCGGCCCGGTCTCCGGACGGACGTCTCGTACCGCACCTCGGCGCGACCGCGGCCCACCTCCTGGACACCGGTCTCTTGGGTGGCGGCGAGTACGCGCCCGGCCTGCTCGACAGAGTGCGGGCCGAACAACTCGCGCGGCTGCTCGGCGCCCCGGCCATGGACTCGGGCTGGGGACTGCGCGGCCTGGGCGTGAAGGAACCGGGATACAGCCCGTTCAGTCACCGGGGCGGAGCCGTGCGAGTGGCGGAGACGGCGATCGCGGTCGCAGGCCTGGCCGCCGCCGCGTACGAGCAGGAGGCGACCGCCCTGCTGAAGGGCGTCCTCGCCGCGGCCGAGGCGTTCGGGCACCGGCTCCCCGAGATGTATGCGGGCGAGCAGCGCATGGGCGGGAGCGCTCCCCTTCCGCACCCTGCGGCCTGCCGCCCGGCGGCCACGGCGGCGGCCGCCGGAGTACTGCTGCTGACCACCCTCGCGGGCATCCGCCCCGACGCCCCCGCCCGCACGGTCACCCTCCGCCCGGTCCGCAGCGCGCCCCTGGGCGAGATCGGCCTCACCGGGCTGCGGATCGCGGGCGCCCCCTTCTCCGTACGGGTCGGCCGTCTCGGCGTCGCCATGGTCGAAGAGGCGGCCGACGGCCTGCAATTGGGAGCGTGACCTCGGGGGAGGCCGTATCGAGGGACGGCCGGAGGCGGTGGGCGGGCCGCACATCGCACCGGAGTGGATCAGTCACGGCGGTACCGACGAAGGGAGTGTTTATCGTCAGGCAGACGACTATGATCGCCGCATGTCCTACGACCCGTCAGCGTATCCGCCCTTCGCCGTCACCGTGGACCTGGTCGTGCTGACCGTGCGCCGCCATGCTCTGTGCGGGCTGGCGGTACGCAGGGGCGAGCCGCCGTTCCAGGGGCGCTGGGCGCTGCCAGGCGGCTTCGTGCGGGCCGACGAGGATCTGTCGCAGGCCGCCGCACGCGAACTGGCCGAGGAGACGGGACTGCGCGCCCACGACCCCGGCGTTCCCGCCCAGGACAACGGAGCACATCTGGAGCAGCTCGCCACCTACGGCGACCCCAAGCGCGACCCGCGGATGCGCGTCGTCAGCGTCGCCCACCTCGCGCTCGCTCCCGACCTGCCCGCACCCCGCGCCGGTGGCGACGCCAGCAATGCGCGCTGGGCGCCCGTCGAAGAGCTGCTGCAGCAGGGCGGGTTCGGCCGCGACGGCGACCCGGTGGCACCGCTCGCCTTCGACCACACCCAGATCCTGTCCGACGGGGTGGAGCGCGCCCGTTCGAAGATCGAGTACTCGTCCCTGGCCACGGCGTTCTGCCCCACCGAGTTCACCGTCGGTGAGCTGCGCCGCGTCTACGAGGCGGTGTGGGGCGTGGCGCTCGACCCGCGCAACTTCCATCGCAAGGTGACCGGCACGCCCGGCTTCCTCGTCCCGACGGGCGGTACGACGACCCGTCAGGGCGGCCGCCCGGCGCAGTTGTTCCGGGCCGGCGGGGCCACGCTGCTCAACCCGCCGATGCTGCGCCCCGAGGTGTGACGCCGTAGCACTCCGACCGAGGCGATCAACCGTTGCCGAGCGGGCCGTTCGGTGCCCGGAAAAACGGACATAGCGCGCTATCTTGCTGTGGGTGATCCAGGCCTTCGGACTGACCAGCAACGCCCGCAAGGAGCATCCGCCCGCCGTCGACGACGTCTCCTTCGAGGCACGTGCGGGCCGTGTCACCGCACTCCTCGGAGCACCGGGCGCGGGAAAGACGGCCGCGCTCAGACTCATGCTCGAACTCCAACAGGGGCGTGGAATCACCTACTTCAGGGGCCGCCCCCTGCACCGCATCGCCCACCCGTCGCGCGAGGTCGGCGTGCTCCTGGGCGATGTGCCGGGTCATCCGGCCCGATCGGTCCGCGGCCACCTCCGGATGCTGTGCGCCGCGGCGGGCGTCCCAGCCCGGCGCGCCGACGAGGTCCTCGAAGTGGTCGGCATCGTCAGCCTGCGTGACGAACGCCTCGACAGCCTCGCGCGCGGCATGGACCGCCGCCTCGGCCTCGCCTGCGCCCTGCTGTCCGACCCGCACACACTCGTGCTGGACGAACCCGCGGACGCCCTCTCCGCCCGCGAAAGTCGTTGGCTGTACGGCATGCTGCGCGCGCACGCGGCCCAGGGCGGCACGGTCCTGTTCACCACCGCCGACCCCAAGGAGGCAGCCCGCAGCGCCGACCGGGTCGTCACCCTGGAGCAGGGCAGACTCGTCGCCGACCAGGAGGCCGGAGACTTCGCCCGCACCCGGCTGCGCCCCCGCGTCGCCGTCCGCAGCCCCCACGCCAACCGCCTCGCAGCCCTCCTCACCAAGGAGGCCCGCACCGCACACCGCTCCGTGGAAGTCGTACGGGAGGACGGCAACCGCCTTTCCGTGTACGGCAGTACATGCGCCGACGTCGGCGAGACGGCGTTCCGGCACGACATCCTCGTCCACCAACTCGCGGACGAGATCGGGGACATGGGACCGGGCGCCGGAACGACCCTCCGAGATGAGATGGATCCCGTCGGCGAGCCGCGCGTGTCGGACGGCCCGTCGACAGCCGAGATGCCATCGCCCCGCACGGACATGCCACTTGCCGAGCCGCCGACGCGACTCACAGATACGCCGCCCGCCGAACCGCCGACGCCTCCCACTGCCGTGCTGCCTGCCGATACCCCACAGCCCCGCACCGCCGCGCCGCTCGCTCACAGTCTCCAGCCGCCCACCGCTGAGCCGCCGGCCGTCGCCGAAGAACCGGAATCCGCCGCCGAACCCGACCCGCCGCACGTGGCCCCCGCAACCGCTGCAAGCACCCCCACCACAAACTCCCGCCTGGTCCCCCTCACCGACCCCGAGGAGTCGGCCGGCACCCGTCCACGCGCGCGTGCCCCACGCCCCTCCCAAGCACTCACGCCGGACGCCCTGTCCCCGCTCCCGCCCCCCATCTCCGTCCGCTCCGCCCCCAGCCCGCTGCGCCCGCTCCGCTACGAGCTGCGTCGGGCCGCCGGTATCGGCACCGGGTTCCTCACCGGAGCCGCCGTACTCGTCGTGTCCGCTCTCACCGCGCTGCTGTTGGCCCGCATCGGGCACACCCCGCAGCCGCGTCTCCTGGCCGCGTGGCCGCGGGAGTTGCCCCTGCCGCCCGCGGCGCTCGGTGCGGGGCTGCTCGGCGCGTTCGCGTTCGGTGACGAGTTCCGCCACCCCGCCCTGGCGGCGGACCGCGGCACCGTGCCCCGGCGGATGGGGCTGCTCCTCGCGAAGCTCCTCGTCTCCGCCGCCACCGCGCTGCTGCTGGCGTTCCTCACGGTGGGCTGCGACGCCGAAGTGCTCTATCTCGTCTACGGACGGGAGCTAGCGCAAGTTCCCGCTGACTGGCTTTCGACGGGCGCGAGTTGGATCGGCCTGGTCGTCGGCTGCGCCTGGGCCGGTGTGCTGGCCGCGGGCATCTTCCGGTCCACCACGGCCGGGCTCGCCGCGGTGGTCGCCGTACCGATCCTCGTCGTACCCCTCGTGCACAAGGCGTTGGAAGGGCCGGCCGTGCGGACCGCGGAAGGTTTCCCGATGCGGATGCGGAAGGTGTTGCTGCTGCAGTGGCCCTTCGGGGGAGAGCGTTACCTGTCCGCGGCGGCGCGGGTGATCGCCCAACCCGTGGGCGGGGCACTGGCGTTGTCGCTGACCGGTCTGCTCTGCGCGTATCTGCTCACGACTCTGCGGAGCAGGGTCCGATGACGACCGTCCTCAACCCTGAGGGTGCCGCTCTGCGCACAACTCCCCGTAGAAAGCCCATTTCTTTCCGATAAGGCGTCAATTGCGACGGTGTGAGCGATCACCCTTTCGTGTGCTTTTCACCAAAGACCTCAAGGGAGTTGGAGACAGCGCCGACAAAGGATCCGTGAGTACCCTTGCGCACACCATGATGACCGCCGCCCGCTCCGCAGACTCCGGTCTCGCCGGCCCGGGCGAACTCGACCGCTACCCCTATGCCGAGGCGCCCGTCACCGAGCGCCTCGGAGCCCCTTCCTGGGACGGTTCCGACCCCGAGCTGGGGCGCGTGGGCCGGCGTGCCGCGGGCAGCCGCGGACGCGGGCTGCACGGCCAACTCGTCCAGCAGCTGGGTCAGATGATCGTCTCCGGGGACCTGGGCGCCGACCGCCCGCTGGTGCCCGAGGAGATCGGCCAGCGTTTCGAGGTCTCCCGCACCGTCGTCCGCGAATCGCTCCGCGTCCTGGAGGCCAAGGGCCTGGTCAGTGCCCGCCCGAACGTCGGCACGCGCGTGCGTCCCGTCAGCGACTGGAACCTCCTCGACCCGGACATCATCGAATGGCGCGCCTTCGGCCCGCAGCGCGACAACCAGCGCCGTGAGCTGAGCGAGCTGCGCTGGACGATCGAGCCGCTCGCCGCGCGCCTCGCCGCCGGCCACGGGCGCGAGGATGTCCAGCAGCGCCTCTCCGACATGGTCGAGATCATGAGCCACGCCATGGGGCAGGGTGACGCGCTGACCTTCTCCCGCGCGGACGCCGAGTTCCACTCGCTGCTCATCCAGGTCGCGGGCAACCGGATGCTGGAGCACCTTTCCGGGATCGTCTCCTCGGCCCTCCAGGTCTCCGGCGGCCCGGTCACGGGCTGTGACCGCCCGACCGACGCATCCCTGGGGCACCACGCCCGGATCGTCGACGCCCTCGCCGCTGGCGACGGTGCGGCGGCCGAGGCGGCCATGCGGCAGCTGCTCATCGTGCACCCCGAGGTGGAGCGCGTGGTGCCCGCCCCGCGCGAACACTGACGCGCACGGGACGGTCCGTGCGGTCGAGGTGTGCCGCATTCTCGTGGCGGCGCCCGGCCGGGGCGCCCGTCTTCCGCCGGACCCCGCAGGATCCTCCAGGGAATCCGGCGGGGTCCGGCGGTGCGACGGGGTGTTGAATCTCCCTGAGGGGCGCCCGTCACGGCCGTGGGTGCCCTCCTCTGCCCGTGTCTGACCGTTTTTGAACGCTTACGGGGTGTGACTCGGGCCACGCAGATTGGGCGTAACGCTCGCGGGCACTGTGCGATGACCTAAGAGGTGACAGCCGCGGAAGGGAATACGGACGCCGTTCAAGGCGCTGTGTTTCTTCCCGGCCCCAGCCCGCGCCGTCGGCCCATCCCCAAGTCGGCGGTCGTCGGCTCCTGTCCGTACCGGACGGGGCCGGAAGCCGTTTTCCATCGTTCCGAGAGGTTGTTCGTGTCGGCCAGCACATCCCGTACGCTCCCGCCGGAGATCGCCGAGTCCGTCTCTGTCATGGCGCTCATCGAGCGGGGAAAGGCTGAGGGGCAGATCGCCGGCGATGACGTGCGTCGGGCCTTCGAAGCTGACCAGATTCCGGCCACTCAGTGGAAGAACGTACTGCGCAGCCTCAACCAGATCCTCGAGGAAGAGGGTGTGACGCTGATGGTCAGTGCCGCGGAGCCCAAGCGCACCCGAAAGAGCGTCGCAGCGAAGAGTCCGGCCAAGCGCACCGCCACCAAGACGGTCGCCGCGAAGACGGTGACCGCCAAGAAGGCCACTGCCACCGCCACTCCGGCGGCACCCGTCGCCGACGCTTCCGTCGAGGACGACGCCCAGAAGGTCGCTGCCAAGAAGACCGCGCCCGCCAAGAAGGCGGTCGCCAAGAAAGTCGCCGCCAAGAAGACGACGGCGGCGGCCAAGAAGACCAGTGCCAAGAAGGACGACGCCGAGGTAGTCGACGAAGAGGCGACCGAGGAGACCCCCGGCAAGACCGGGGACGAGCCCGAGGGCGCCGAGAGCGCCGGGTTCGTACTCTCCGACGAGGACGAGGACGACGCGCCCGCGCAGCAGGTCGCCGCCGCCGGTGCCACCGCCGACCCCGTCAAGGACTACCTCAAGCAGATCGGCAAGGTCCCCCTCCTCAACGCCGAGCAGGAGGTCGAGCTCGCCAAGCGCATCGAGGCCGGTCTGTTCGCCGAGGACAAGCTGGCCAACGCCGACAAGCTCGCCCCCAAGCTCAAGCGCGAGCTGGAGATCATCGCCGAGGACGGCCGCCGCGCCAAGAACCACCTCCTGGAGGCCAACCTCCGTCTGGTGGTCTCCCTGGCCAAGCGCTACACCGGCCGCGGCATGCTCTTCCTGGACCTCATCCAGGAGGGCAACCTCGGTCTCATCCGCGCGGTCGAGAAGTTCGACTACACCAAGGGCTACAAGTTCTCCACGTACGCCACCTGGTGGATCCGTCAGGCCATCACGCGCGCGATGGCCGACCAGGCCCGCACCATCCGTATCCCGGTGCACATGGTCGAGGTCATCAACAAGCTCGCGCGCGTGCAGCGCCAGATGCTCCAGGACCTGGGCCGCGAGCCCACCCCGGAGGAGCTGGCCAAGGAACTCGACATGACCCCCGAGAAGGTCATCGAGGTCCAGAAGTACGGCCGCGAGCCCATCTCGCTGCACACCCCCCTGGGTGAGGACGGCGACAGCGAGTTCGGTGACCTCATCGAGGACTCCGAAGCCGTCGTCCCGGCCGACGCGGTCAGCTTCACCCTCCTCCAGGAGCAGCTGCACTCCGTCCTGGACACCCTGTCCGAGCGCGAGGCCGGCGTGGTCTCGATGCGCTTCGGTCTCACCGACGGTCAGCCGAAGACCCTCGACGAGATCGGCAAGGTGTACGGGGTCACCCGTGAGCGCATCCGCCAGATCGAGTCCAAGACCATGTCGAAGCTGCGCCACCCATCGCGTTCGCAGGTGCTGCGCGACTACCTCGACTAGGTCGTAGTCGTACGACACGGAAGGCCCGGTTTCCCCTCAGGGGGCCGGGCCTTCGTGCTGGCCGCAGGTGCGGGGCGCGGCGCGCTGGATCACTGTGGGTCTTCAATGACCATCCCAGAGTGAGGAACGTGCATGCGTCGTCCCCTTGCCCGGGCGCTGACCCGGCCGCTGGTCCTGGCGGCTGCCGCGTCCGCCATACCGCTGGTCTCCGCGTCCCCCGTGGCCGCCGACAGCATCGTCGTAGGCGGGTTCCCGGTCGATGTCTCCGTGAGCCCGTGGACGGTGGCGCTGTCCAGTCGTGACCGATTCGGGGGTACCCGGGCGGGGCAGTTCTGCGGCGGTGTGGCCGTGGGCCGGACCACCGTGCTGACCGCTGCCCACTGCATGGGCGACGAGGTCCTGGGGGCGCCGCCGCACCGCGCGGCCGACCTCAAGGCCGTCGCGGGCCGTACGGACCTGCTGTCGGACCGGGGCCAGGAGATCGCCGTACGCGATGTGTGGGTCAATCCGGACTACGACCCCGTCAGCAACGCCGGCGACTTCGCCGTGCTCACGCTCGCCGATCCGCTGCCCCAGAGCTCGGTCATCACGATGGCGGCCGCGGGCGACACCGCCTACCGGGCGGGCACGGCGGCCACGGTCTACGGCTGGGGTGATCTCACCGGTAGCGGCGACTATGCGGGCAGCCTGCACGCGGCACGCCTGCACGTGCTGTCCGACGCGCAATGCGAGGAGGCCTATCCGGCCGGTGCCGACGGCACCTACCTCCCCGAGTCCATGCTCTGTGCCGGAGAGGCTCAGGGAGGCCGTGACGCCTGTCAGGGGGACAGCGGGGGGCCGCTGGTCGCCCAGGGTCGGCTGATCGGGCTCGTGTCGTGGGGCAGCGGGTGCGGGCGGGCGGGGAGCCCAGGCGTCTACACCAGGGTGTCGGACGTCCTGCGGACACTGGGCCGCCACCGCGGCTCGCCAGGGCCGCACAAGGGCGCCTGACGGCGCCTGGGAGGCATCCGCGAGTCTCCCGCGGGTACAAAGACGGGCGGCCCCGCTCCTGTGGTTCAGGAGCGGGGCCGCCCGTCGCCGGCCTGGGCCGGTGCTGGCTCGTCGTGGACGCGATGTGTCAGCGGTCTTCTTCAGGAACGCTTGCTGCTGGAGCGGAGGTCAGCCGCTCCGACTCGTCCTGTATCTCAGCGGCGATCTTCTTGAGTTCCGGCTCGAACTTGCGGCCGTGGTGGGCGCAGAAGAGCAGTTCTCCGCCGCTCAGCAGGACGACGCGCAGGTATGCCTGGGCGCCGCAGCGGTCGCAGCGATCGGCGGCCGTCAGTGGGCTCGCGGGGGTCAGAACAGTAGTCACGTCGCCTCTTCTCTAGCTCGACGAGCTGTCGTACCAGGGTCAACATCCAACCAGGCCGAAAACGTTCCCGCTCGTGGCCTTTTCTCGAAAAATTCTTCCGGGGCGGCTGTCTGCTGCCGGTTGGCGGCGAATGTGCCGTATTGCGTGTCTATGTGTCTGTACGGGTTCGCGCTGTGGGGTCAGGGTCGGGTCCACCCGGCTGGATTGCCGGTTGTTCATGAGGACGTGCCCGGAGCCTAAATGGTTCATGCCCCGAAGGGAACGTGATATGTACTTCACTCCATCGAGGGATCGAACAGGTATACGACCCTGGACTAGTGTGAGGAGGAGACGAGGGTGGCGTTACAACGGCTCTACCAGGCGTCGGTACCCTCTGAGCGGCAACCGAAGCCGGGCCCTTACCCAAAAGGGCCTCATCTGAAATTCAGCGAGGAGCGAACCGCGTGACCGCCGAAACGTCCGTGCCGTCGACAGCGCTGCTGGCAGGAGCAGACCGGGACGGTTCCAACTACACCGCGCGGCACCTGCTCGTCCTCGAGGGGCTCGAGGCCGTACGCAAGCGCCCGGGGATGTACATCGGGTCGACCGACAGCCGTGGCCTGATGCACTGTCTGTGGGAGATCATCGACAACTCCGTGGACGAGGCCCTCGGGGGCTACTGCGACCACATCGAGGTGATCCTGCACGACGACGCCTCGGTGGAGGTCCGGGACAACGGCCGGGGCATCCCGGTCGATGTCGAGCCCAAGACCGGCCTCTCCGGTGTCGAGGTCGTCATGACCAAACTGCACGCCGGCGGCAAGTTCGGCGGCGGCTCGTACGCCGCCTCCGGTGGTCTGCACGGCGTGGGCGCCTCCGTGGTGAACGCCCTGTCCGCGCGGCTGGACGTCGAGGTGGACCGCAGCGGCAACACCCACGCCATCAGCTTCCGGCGCGGCGTGCCGGGCTCCTTCACGACCGCCGGCCCGGACGCCGCGTTCGAGCCCGGTGGCCTGCGCAAGACCAAGCGGATTCCCAAGACCCGCACCGGCACGCGCGTGCGCTACTGGGCCGACCGCCAGATCTTCCTCAAGGACGCCAAACTCTCGCTGGACGGCCTGCACCAGCGGGCCCGGCAGACCGCGTTCCTGGTGCCCGGGCTGACCATCGTCGTCCGCGACGAGTACGGCCTAGGTGAGGGCGGCAGCAAGGGGGAGGAGTCCTTCCGCTTCGACGGCGGCATCAGCGAGTTCTGCGAGTACCTGGCGAGCGACAAGCCGGTCTGCGACGTCCTGCGCCTGTCGGGTCAGGGCACCTTCAAGGAGACGGTGCCCGTCCTGGACGACCACGGCCAGATGACGCCCACCGAGGTCACCCGCGAACTCGGCGTGGACATCGCGATGCGCTGGGGGACCGGTTACGACACGACGCTCAGGTCGTACGTGAACATCATCGCCACCCCCAAGGGCGGTACCCATGTCGCCGGTTTCGAGCAGGCCGTCGTCAAGACGATGAACGAGGTGGCGCGCGCCAAGAAGCTGCTGCGCGTCGCCGAGGACGACGTCGTCAAGGACGACGCCCTGGAGGGCCTCACCGCGGTCGTCACCGTCCGGCTCGCCGAGCCGCAGTTCGAGGGTCAGACCAAGGAGGTGCTCGGTACGTCGGCGGCCCGCCGCATCGTCGCCAACGTGGTCGCCAAGGAGCTCAAGGACTTCCTGACCTCGACGAAGCGTGACGCGGCGGCCCAGGCCCGCGTGGTCATGGAGAAGGCCGTCGCGGCCGCACGCACGCGTATCGCGGCCCGGCAGCACAAGGACGCGCAGCGCCGCAAGACGGCACTGGAGTCCTCCTCGCTGCCGGCCAAGCTCGCCGACTGCCGCAGCGACGACGTCGAGCGCAGCGAGCTGTTCATCGTCGAGGGAGACTCCGCGCTCGGTACGGCCAAGCTCGCCCGGAACTCCGAGTTCCAGGCGCTGCTGCCGATCCGCGGCAAGATCCTCAACGTCCAGAAGTCGTCCGTCACCGACATGCTGAAGAACGTCGAGTGCGGGGCGATCATCCAGGTCATAGGAGCGGGGTCGGGCCGTACCTTCGACATCGACGCGGCCCGCTACGGCAAGATCATCATGATGACCGACGCCGATGTGGACGGGTCCCACATCCGGTGTCTGCTCCTGACCCTGTTCCAGCGCTACATGCGGCCCATGGTGGAGGCCGGCCGGGTGTTCGCCGCGGTGCCGCCGCTGCACCGCATCGAGCTGGTCCAGCCCAAGAAGGGCCAGGACAAGTACGTCTACACGTACTCGGATCGTGAGCTGCGCGAGAAGATGCTGGAGTTCCAGAGCAAGGGGGTCCGGTTCAAGGACTCCATCCAGCGCTACAAGGGTCTCGGCGAGATGGACGCCGACCAGCTGGCCGAGACGACGATGGACCCCCGTCACCGCACCCTGCGCCGGATCAACCTCTCCGACCTGGACGCGGCCGAGCAGGTCTTCGATCTGCTCATGGGCAACGACGTGGCCCCGCGCAAGGAGTTCATCTCCAGCTCGGCCGCGACGCTGGACCGGTCGCGGATCGACGCCTGACCACCGAGTCCGGGCCCAGGTGTGACCTGGGCCCGGACTCGCGTCCGGCCTTGGCCCCGGCCGCCTCTCGGAGGCCTGGACCCGGCGTCGGCGTGATCGCTCCGTTCCTGACCCGACCTCGGCGTCACCACTCTGTTCCTGCCCCGGCGTGACCGCTCAGTTCTTGCCCCGGCTCCTCGTCACCCGGCTCGGCCTCGGAACGCCGCCGCCGGTCGGCTCCACCCGTGGGTGGAGGTCGGGGCGGTGCGGAGATCCACCCACGATCCACCCTGGCGCCGATCTGCCCACCTGCGGATTTCCGTAGCGTCGAAGGCGTCGGCAGCGCTCGCCGCCGGCATCCTCTTCCGCTCACGGAGGCTCTGATGTCCGGGCTGGTCAACGCGTTGGTGATCGTGGCCGTCGTCGCGGTGGTGATCGTGCGGCAGTTCCGCGCCCGTCAGATCGACACCGACCGGCGCTGGTGGCTCCTCCCCGTGATCCTCGCCGTCGTGGCGCTGCGCGACCCCGGCATACTCGACGCCCACCGCCACACCGGGTCGGCCCTCCTGCTCGCCGTCGAGCTGGTCATCGGGCTGGCCACCGGAGCCGGCTGGGCCTGGACCACGCGCCTGTGGGTCGAGACGGACGGTTCCGTGTGGAGCAAGAGCACCAAGGCGAGCGGTGGCGTCTGGATCGTCGGCATAGCCCTGCGCGTCGGCCTCGTCGCCCTGGGCGCGGTAGTGGGCGTGCACCAGAACAGCTCGGCCCTGATGCTCGGCCTCGCGGCGACGCTGCTGGTCCGCTCCGGGGTCCTGGCCTGGCGGGCCCAGTCCGTCACCGGGTCGGCGGGGTCGGCCTCGGCGTACGGTTTCGGCATGGCGAGGCCCGCCCGGAAGGAGCGCGTGTGACGGAGAACGCCTGGACGCGCTGGCCCTCGCGGGAGGCGCTGGGCCGAGAGGGAGTCTCACGGCCCCGGCGGGTGCTCGCCTGGGCCGTCCGGCTGCTGGTGGTCGGCGTGCTTCTGGGGGGCGCGCTCACCGGCAGTCACGTCCACGGCTGGGCCCTGGCCGGAGGCGCGGCCGGCATCGTGCTGGCAGCGGTCCTCGCCTGGACCTTCTGGCGTACGACTCTCGCCCACAGACTCTGGCCGTCGGTGGGACTCATCGCCGTGCTTCTCGGGATCGCGATCGTGGGACAGGCCGTCGGTTTCACGGTCCCGGCCCTCGTCATCTGGTGCGGTTGCGCGGTGAGTTCGCTGGAGCGGCTGCCCATCGCGGTCGCGATGCCGGTGACCTCGGTGTCCCTCGCGATCTTCGCCGCGGTCAACAACGACGTATGGCTGACCACCGCGGTCACGACGGCCGGGCTGGCCCTCGCCGGATACACGCTCCGCCTCGACGCCGAGGCGCGGGGCAGCGCCCAGCGGCTGCTCACCCAGGAACGCATGGCGAGAGCGGCCGAGGCGGAGTCCGCCGCGCTGGCGGAACGGGCCCGTATCGCCAGGGAGATCCACGACGTGCTGGCCCACAGCCTCTCCGCGCAGCTCGTGCACCTGGAGGCGGCCAGGCTGCTGATCGAGCGGGGCGCCGACCGGGAGACGATCCTGGAACGGGTCGTGGCAGCACGGGGGATGGCCCGCGACGGCCTGGTGGAGACCCGGCAGGCCCTGTCCGCGCTGCGGGGCGAGATGAGCCCGCTGGAGGACTTCCTGACCGAGATCGTCGGTACGACGGGCCGTGCCGAGGTCACCGTTACGGGTGACCGGAGACAGCTGCCCGCCGAGGCCTCGCAGGCCGTGCGCCGGGTCGCCCAGGAGGCCCTGACGAACGTCCGCAAGCACGCCCCGGGCGCCAAGGTGCTGCTCACGCTGGACTACGGCGAGCACGAAGTGACGCTGGACGTACGGGACTCGGGCGGTTCGCCGGGCGAACTCACCGGGGCGGGAGGTGGATACGGTCTGCTGGGCATGCGGGAACGCGCCGAGCTGCTGGGCGGTTCGCTGCGGGCCGGGCCGGACGAGGAGGGATTCGTGGTGACGCTGAAGGTGCCTGCATGACGGATGAGGCCGTGAGGAAACCCGCGCGGGTCGTGGTCGCGGACGACCAGACCGTCGTACGGGAAGGCATCGTGATGCTGCTGGGGCTGCTGCCCGGGATCGAGGTCGTCGGCGCCGCCGCCGACGGGGACGAGGCGGTGCGGCTCGTGGCCGAACTCGCCCCGGACGTCGTCCTGATGGACCTGCGCATGCCGCGCTGCGACGGCGTCGAGGCGACCCGGCGGATCCGTGCGGAGCATCCCGGGACGCAGGTCGTGGTGCTCACGACGTTCGCGGACGACGCGTCGCTGTTCCCGGCACTGCGCGCGGGGGCGCGTGGCTACCTCACCAAGGACGCGGGCGGCGACGAGATCGTACGGGCCGTGGAGAGCGTGCTGTCGGGGGACGCAGGGCTGTCGCCGAGCATCCAACGGCGGTTGCTGGAGCGCCTGTCGGAGCCCGACTCGCAGCCGTCGCCGGAGCCCGCCGAGCCGCCGGACGGGCTCACCGCGCGGGAGACCGAGGTGCTGCTGCTGATCGCCGAGGGTCTGAGCAATCAGGAGATCGCCCGCACGCTGCATGTCTCCACGGCGACCGTGAAGACCCACATCAACAACCTGTTCGCCAAGACGGGGCTCAAGGACCGTGCGCAGGCGGTGCGTTACGCCTACGGCAGGGGACTGGTGCGGCCACCAGCGGGTTGAGTCACCTGATGGGGTGAAGACAGCGGAGAAGAAGAGTCGGGGATCTTCCCGTTCTGTCCATCCTTGGGCATGCAGTCAAGCAACGGTCGTCCCCGCGGTGGCGGGAGCGGTCACGAGAGTCCCGCCGAGAACCATGAAGGTCATGACCTGACCCCCGCCGAGGCAACCGGAAAGGTGAGGTACCACGACCCTTGGTACGACGCGCTCGCGTCCGGCTGGGGTGAGATGGACGGCACGGGCGGGCCCGCGCCCGAGGTGCCCGCCGCGCGCCGGGAGGACGCGGACCACGCCGTCCGGGCGGGCGACGTGTATCGGGAGGTGCAGCGCAGCGCGGCCTTCCAGGAGGTGCGCGGCCGGTATCTGCGGTTCGTGGTGCCGGCCACCGTCGTCTTCTTCACCTGGTACGTGGCCTACGTGGTGACGGCGACGACGGCACCCGGATTCATGGCCCGGCCGGTGGCCGGCGCGGTGAACGTGGGGATGGTCGCGGGACTGGGGCAGTTCCTCACCACCTTCCTGCTCACCTGGGCCTACGCCCGGCACGCGCGGCTGCGCAGGGACCGGGCCGCGCTCGAACTGCGCTGGGACACACAGGAACTGACACGAGGCATTCGAGGCGGTACGTCGTGACCGGGAACCATCAGACGCTGGCGCTGCTGCTGTTCAGCGCGTTCATCGCGGTCACCCTCGGGATCACCACCTGGGTGAGCCGCAACCGGCACGGTTCGGAGGAGGAGTTCTACGCGGGCGGGCGGCTCTTCTCCCCGATGGAGAATGGTTTTGCCATCTCGGGTGATTATCTGTCCGCGGCCTCGTTCCTCGGGGTCACCGGGCTCATCGCGCTGTTCGGCTACGACGGCCTGCTGTACGTGGTGGGCTTCTTCGTCGCCTGGCTCATGGTGCTGTTCCTCGTCGCCGAACTGGTGCGCAACTGCGGGCGGTTCACGCTCGCCGACGTGGTCGCCGCCCGGATGAGCGAGCGGCCGGTGCGGATCGCGGCGGGAACTTCCTCGGTCACCGTGTCCGTTCTGTATCTGGTGGCGCAGATGGTGGGCGCGGGCAGCCTGGTGTCGCTGCTGCTGGGCGGGACGGGTGCGGCCGCGCGGGCGTGGACCGTCATCGGCGTCGGGGCGCTCATGGTGATCTATGTGTCGATGGGAGGGATGCGGGCCACCACCTGGATCCAGATCGTCAAGGCGGTCCTGATGATGAGCGGCACCATCGCGCTGACGGTGCTGACCCTGGTGCGCTTCCACGGGAACCTGAACCACCTGCTGCTCACGGCCGCCGCGCGCAGCGGTCACGGCGCCGCCTTCCTGGCGCCGGGGCTCAAGTACGGCGGTGACTGGACCGCGCGGTTCGATTTCATCAGCCTGGGTCTCGCGCTGGTGCTGGGTACGGCCGGATTGCCGCACATCCTGTCCCGCTTCTACACCGTGCCGACCGCACGGGCCGCGCGTCGTTCGGTGGTGTGGTCGATCGGGCTCATCGGAGCGTTCTACCTGATGACGATCATCCTCGGCTTCGCCGCCGCGGCCGTCGTGGGACCGGACACCCTTCGGAAGTCGAACGAGGCGGGGAACACGGCGGTCCCGCTGCTCGCCCTCGACCTCGGCGGAGGAGCCGATTCCACCGGAGGCACCGTCCTGTTCGCGATCGTCGCGGCCGTGGCCTTCGCCACGATCCTCGCGGTGGTCGCCGGGATCACCCTGGCCTCCTCGGCATCCGTGGCGCACGACCTGTACGCGTCGCTGCGGCGCCCGAACGCCAAGCCGCGCAGTGAGGTGGCTGTGGCGCGGGTCGCCGCGGTCGGCATCGGTGTCGCGGCGATCGGGCTCGGTCTCATCGCCAGGAACCTCAACGTCGCCTTCCTGGTGGGCCTCGCCTTCGCCGTCGCCGCCTCCGCGAACCTCCCGGTGCTGCTCTACTCGCTGTTCTGGCGCGGCTTCACGACCCGCGGCGCCGTGTGGGCCGTATACGGCGGACTGATCCCGGCACTGGTGCTCGTGCTGCTGTCGCCGGTCGTGTCCGGCAGCCCCGAATCGCTGTTCCCGGGCGTCGACTTCCAGTTCTTCCCGCTGCAGAACCCCGGCCTCGTCTCGATCCCACTCGGCTTCCTGGCCGGCTGGCTCGGCACGGTCACCTCGACGGAGGTCCCGGACGAGGCCAAGCACGCGGAGACCGAGGTACGGGCGCTGACGGGGGCGGGGGCCGTGTAGCGGCCCCTGTGGGCCGTAGCCACGCGCGAAGTTGTGCGGCTGTCGCGTGGCTACGGCGCCACCCAGGCGTAGCGGTGCTCCGGGCGGCCCGTGTCGCCGTACTTCAGAGAGAGGCGGAGGCGGCCGGCCTGTTCCAGGTGGCGGAGGTAGCGCTGGGCCGTGGAGCGGCTCAGGCCGGTCTCGGCGGCGACCTCGTGGGCCGAGAGCGGGTGGCCGGCGCTGTGCAGGACGCCGCAGATCAGGTCGGTGGTCGGTTCCGAGTGGCCGCTGGGCAGGCCGGGGGAGGCCGGCACGGTGGTCGTGCGCAGGGCGCCGAAGATGCGGTCGACCTGCTCCTGGCCGGCGATGCCGCGGCCGCCGACGCGGTCGACGGTGCGGCGCAGGGCGGCGTACGAGTCGAGGCGGGTGCGCAGCGCGGCGAAGGTGAACGGCTTGACCAGGTAGTGCAGGGCGCCCAGGCGCATCGCCCGCTGCACGGTCGTCACATCGCTGGCCGCCGTGATCATGATGACGTCGGTCGTGTGGCCCTGTTGCCGCATGCGGTGGACGAGTTCGAGACCCGTTTGGTCGGGCAGGTAGTGGTCGAGCAGCACCAGGTCGATCGTCCCGCGCTCGACGGTGGCCAGCGCCTGGGCGGCGCTGTGCGCGCGGGCGGCGACCCGGAAACCGGGAACCTTCCCCACGTACTTGGCGTTGATCTCGGCGACGCGGAAGTCGTCGTCCACGACCATGACGTCAATCATTGGGCCTCTTTCCTCAAGGCCAGGCGAGCGTTAAGCCCGTGTTTCGGCTCCGCAGTTGTAGCGCGAGCAAAACGAGCACAACAGGCTCTTGCGAGCAAAAGAACGGCTTGCGCCCAGAAGACTGCTGCTGTGGTCCGCGCCACATCTACGGTCCCGGCCATGAGCGCAGACACCAGCCCCGCCATCGAGCTGCGGGGCGCGAGCAAGACCTTCAGGACCCCGTCGGGGGGTCTGCACACGGCCGTCAAGGGGCTCGATCTCACCGTCGGACGTGGCGAGTTCGTGGCGGTCGTCGGGCCCACGGGCTGCGGCAAGTCGACCACGCTGACCCTCGTCAGTGGGCTGGTAGAGCCCTCCGAGGGCGATGTGCTGGTGGCCGGTACGCCGGTCTCCGGCGTCGGCGACAAGGTCGGCTTCGTCTTCCAGCAGGACGCCACCTTCCCCTGGCGCACGGTGCTGTCCAACGTCATGGCGGGCCCGCGCTTCCGCGGCGTACCGAAGGCGGAGGCCAAGGCGAAGGCGCGTGAGTGGCTGGCCCGGGTCGGGCTCTCCGCCTTCGAGGACCGCTATCCGCACCAGCTCTCCGGCGGGATGCGCAAGCGCGTCGCGCTCGCCGCGACCTTCGTCAACGACCCCGAGATCCTTCTGATGGACGAGCCGTTCTCGGCGCTCGACGTGCAGACCAGGGCCCTGATGTCGGACGAACTCCTGGAGCTGTGGGAGGGCACCGGTACCTCGGTCGTCTTCGTCACCCACGACCTGGAGGAGTCCATCGCGCTGGCCGACAGGGTCGTCGTGATGACTGCCGGGCCGGCCACCGTGAAGCAGGTCTTCGACATCGACCTGCCGCGCCCCCGCAAGGTCGAATCCGTGCGCCTGGAGCCGCGGTTCATCGAGATCTACCGCGAGATCTGGGAGTCGCTGGGCGAAGAGGTCCGCATCACGCGCGAGAGGGGTGCGGCCAATGTCGCCTGACGTCATGCCCGAGGACAAGATCGCGGCACCCACCACCGAACCCGGCACCAAGACGGACCGCGCCCATTCACGCGCGCGTGCCGCCCGTAAACGCAGAGTCGGCGTCGGGGCGGCCCGCGTGCTGCTCCTGGTCGCCGTGCTCGGCCTGTGGGAATGGCTCTCCCGGGCCAAGGTCATCGATCCGTTCAACTTCTCGATGCCCTCGAAGATCTGGGACCAGATCTACACCTGGGTGATGCACGGGACCGCGCTCGGGTCCCTGGGGGAGCAGATCTGGGCCACGCTGCAGGAAGCGCTGCTCGGCTGGGTGATCGGTGTGATCGCCGGTGTCGTGTTCGGTATTGCTCTGGGGCGGATCACCTTGCTCGCCGACATACTTGGTCCATACATCAAGGTGCTCAACTCCATACCGAGGATCGTCCTCGCGCCCATCTTCGTGATCTGGTTCGGACTCGGGCCGTCCTCCAAGGTCGCCTCGGCCGTCGTGCTCGTCTTCTTCCCGGTGTTCTTCAACGCCTTCCAGGGCGCCCGCGAGGTCGACCGCAACCTGGTCGCCAACGCCCGCATCCTCGGCGCCAGCGACCGCAGGGTGACTCTCCAGGTGGTCATCCCGTCCGCCACCTCCTGGATCTTCACCAGCCTCCATGTCAGCTTCGGCTTCGCCCTCATCGGTGCGATCGTCGGCGAGTACATCGGCGCGACCAAGGGCATCGGCCTGCTCGTCGCGCAGTCCCAGGGCACCTTCAACGCGGCCGGTGTGTACGCCGCGATGGTGATCCTCGCGGTCGTCGCCCTCGTCGCCGAAGGGCTCCTCACCTTCGCCGAGAACCGCATCTTCCGCTGGAAGCCGTCGGGCTCCGACAGCTGAACGGCCCCTCGCCGCAAGCCCGTTGAAGAGCCCCCTTCCTTCCCGTACCGCACCCTCACAAGGACGTGAACCGCCATGCGCAAGACCGCCAGATACGCCGCCCTGGCCGCCTCGGGCCTGCTCGCCCTCACCTCGCTCACCGCCTGCGCCAACGACGCGGCCAGCACCGCCTCCACCGGCTCCGGAGGCAAGGGCGACGGCAGGGGCGAGAAGGTCAAGATCATGGTCGGTGGCCTGGACAAGGTCATCTACCTGCCCGCGATGCTCACCCAGCGCCTCGGCTACTTCGACGCCGAGGGCCTCGATGTGGAACTGCTGAGCGAACCTGCCGGCGTCCAGGCCGAGACCGCGCTCGTCTCCGGGCAGGTCCAGGGAGCCGTCGGCTTCTACGACCACACGCTCGACCTGCAGGTCAAGGGCAAGTCGGTCGAGTCCGTGGTGCAGTTCTCGCAGGCGCCCGGCGAAGTGGAGGTCGTCTCCACCAAGGCGGAGGGGAAGGTCAGGTCGGCCAAGGACTTCAAGGGCAAGAAGCTCGGCGTGACCGGCCTCGGCTCCTCCACCGACTTCCTCACCAAGTACCTCGCCGTCAAGAACGGCGTCAACGTCAGCGAGTTCACCCCGGTCGCCGTGGGCGCGGGACCGACCTTCGTCGCGGCGCTCCAACAGGGCTCCATAGACGCCGGGATGACGACCGACCCGACCGTCGCCACGATCCTCGACAAGAAGGCCGGCAAGATCCTCGTCGACATGCGCACGCCCGAGGGATCGCAGGCGGCGCTGGGTGGACCGTATCCCTCGTCAAGTCTGTACATGCAGACGGACTGGGTGAACGGCCACAAATCAACTGTGCAGAAGATGGTCAATGCATTCGTCAAGACGCTCGCGTGGATGTCCACGCACAGCGCGACGGCGATCGCCGACAAGATGCCCGCCGACTACTCCCAGGGCGACAAGTCCCTCTACGCCGAGGCGATCAAGAGCACGCTGCCGATGTTCACCAAGGACGGCGTGATGCCGACGAACGGCCCGGAGACCGTCGAGAAGGTGCTCAAGGCGTTCAACCCCACCATCAAGAACGCCGATGTGGACCTCGACAAGACGTACACGACCGAGTTCGTCAAGAACGCGACAGGCTGACGGCCGTGCGGTCGGCATCCGTATAGGAGGAAGGGGTACGGCCCCTTCCCCCGCCCCCACAGGCCGTGCCCTCAGGCGCGGGTCGCCCACACGTAACGGTGTTCCGGGCGGCCCGCGTCGCCGTACTTGAGCGTCAGCCTGGCCCGTCCGGTGCGCTCCAGGAGCTTCAGATAGCGCTGGGCGGTCTGCCGGCTCACCCCTGTGCGGTCGGCGATCTCCTGGGCGGACAGGGGGCTTTGGGCGTTCATCAGGGACTGGCGCACGAGTTCCGCCGTGGTGGGGGAGTGCCCTTTGGGCAGCCCGGGCTCCGAAGGCGCCGACAGGGCACCGAAGATGCGGTCCACCTCGGCCTGTTCGGCCTCGCCGCCGCCGTCGAGCGTGCGGCGCAGTTCCGCGTACGCCTCCAACTTGGCCCGCAGGCCCGCGAACGCGAACGGCTTGACCAGGTACTGCAGCGCGCCCTGCCGCATCGCCGCCTGTACGGTCGTCACGTCCCGGGCCGCCGTCACCATGATCACGTCCGTCTGGAGGCCGCGTCGGCGCATCTCCTGGACGACCGCCAGGCCCGTCTCGTCGGGCAGGTAGTGGTCCAGGAGGACCAGGTCGAGGCGGGGCAACGTCTCCAACTGGCGCAGCGCCTCAGCCGCGTTGTGAGCCTCGCCGGCCACGTGGAAGCCCGGCACCTTCTCCACGTAGGCGGCGTTGACCTGGGCGACCCGGGTGTCGTCGTCCACGACCAGGACCTCGATCATCGCGACTCCTCCTCGACGGTCTCCCCGGGGGCGGTGAGAGCGGGTTCCAGACCCGGCTCGGTCAGCGCCTCGGGCAGGACGACCACGAACTCCGCGCCCCCGCCGAACGCCTCCGTCACCACCGCGCTGCCGCCCTGCCGTTCGGCGAGCCGACGTACCAAGGAGAGGCCGATCCCGCGCTTGCCGTGGGCCGGCGGCTTCTTCGTGGACCAGCCGTCGGTGAAGATCAACTCCCTTTGTTCCTCCGGGATTCCGGGGCCCGTGTCGCGCACCCGGAGTACGGCCGTACGCCCCTCCGTCCGCAATTCGACCTCCACGCGTGCGTGCGGTGTGCCCGCTACGGCGTCGAGCGCGTTGTCGACCAGGTTGCCGACGACCGTGACCAGCCCGCGCGGGTCGATCAACCGGTCGGGCAGCCAGGTCCGGTCGGAGATCCACAGGGCGACGCCCCGCTCGGCCGCGACGGTCGCCTTGCCCACCAACAGGGCGGCGAGCAGCGGGTCCTGGATCTTCTCGGTGACCTGTTCGGCGGTGGCCCGGTGATCACCGACCACCTCCCCGACGAAGTCCACGGCGTCGTCGTACATCTCCAGTTCGAGCAGCCCCAGGAGCGTGTGCATACGGTTGGCGTGCTCGTGGTCCTGGGCGCGCAGGGCGTCGATCAGACCGTGCGTCGAGTCCAACTCCCGGCCGAGCTGCTCCAGTTCGGTGCGGTCGCGCAGGGTGGCCACGGCGCCGCCGTCGTCGGTGGGCATCCGGTTGGTGACCAGGACCCGCTGGCCGCGCACGGCGAGCAGGTCGGTGCCGGTCACCCGGCCGGCCAGGACGTCGGTCGTGCGTCCCTCCCCGAGCGCCTCGTCCAGGGAGCGGCCGACCGCCTCGTCGCCGATGCCCAGTAGGCGTCGTGCCTCGTCGTTCAGGAGCCGTATGCGGCCGGTGCGGTCCAGGGCGACGACGCCCTCCCGGATGCCGTGCAGCATCGCCTCGCGCTCCGAGAGCAGTGCCGAGATGTCCGAGAAGGCCAGGTCCCGGGTCTGCCGCTGGACCCGCCGGGAGATCAGCCAGGCCGCCAGCGCACCGACGGCGAGAGCGCCCCCGGCGTACGCCAGCAGCCCCGGGATCGCGCTGATCAACTGCGCGCGGACGCTGTCGTACTTGATGCCCACCGAGACGGCCCCGACGACCGTGCCGTCGGCGTCCCGCAGGGGCACCTTGCCGCGCGCGGAGCGCCCCAGGGTGCCCTTGTCGATCTCCTTGACCTCCTGACCCGCCAGGGGCTGGCCGGGAGAGGTCGAGACGAAACGGCCGATCTCGCTCGGAGTCGTGTGCGACCACCGCATGCCCCGCCAGTCCATCACCACCACGTACTCGGCCTTGGTGGCCTTCCGGATCCGCTCCGCCTCCCGCTGCACGGGTCCGCCCACGGTCGGAGGAGTGTTCTGGATGTCCTTGACGATCTGCGGCTGCTGCGCGGTCGTCTGGGCGATGGCCAGGGCGCGGTTCATCGCCTCCTGGTCCAGCTGCTTGCTCAGCGGCGCGAGGAACAGCCCGGTCGCCAGGACCGCGACTCCCGCGGCGATCGCCAGCTGCATCAGCAGCACCTGAGAGAACACCCGCCGCGGCAGCCCGAGGCGACGGCGGCGTGCGGGGGGAGTGGGGCTCATACCCCTGACGGTACGTGGCGGGGCGGGGGCTGCCCCAGGGGTGTGGCGTGGATCTCTTGACCAGTTCTTGGGGAAAGCGGCCTCCAGTAGAGGGTGATTTCCCACGGAAGCCGGTCGGGCTCCCCGGTGCCGGGCGGGTCAGCCCGCCAGCGCCGTCGTCAGCTCGCGCACCGCCACCACGTCCATCCGCGCCGGTGCGCCGAGGACCGACGCCCCGCAGCTCTCCGGGCGGGGCGGAAGCGATGCTCCCTGGGCGACGATCACGCGCCAGTGGCGTCCGTCGGTGTGCGCGACGGTCACCTCCCAGCGTGGTGCGCCGCCGTCCGTCCGTACGACGCTCAGAGCGTCCATCGCGTACTCGCCCGCCGCCGTCCGCACGGCCAGCTCCGCCGCCTGTGCGGGCCGTTCCCAGGCCGAGGCACCCCGGCAGCCCTCGACGACCACACGGCCTTCCTGGACGCCCTGGAGGATCTCCTTGACGCCGTGCGCCTGGACCCGCCCGTACGCGTAGCCGTACGGCAGGACGAGCACCGTCGGCGAGAAGCGGTGACCGCCCAGATGGGTGACCTCCCAGGCGCCCTCGACCCCGGAGGCTGCCAGTTCGGCGGCGAGGGGGCGGCCCAGGAGCGCGCAGCAGCGGTCGCGCTTGCCGTTGGTGCAGACGAGCGCGAGCGGGTCACCGGTGTGGGCCCGCCCGCCGAGCGCCGTACCGAAGGAGCGCGGATCGCCCGCGCCGAGGGCGGCGAAGTCGAGGGCGAGCAGGTCCCGCGGTTCGGTGGTCATGGCGCTGTGCAGCCATGCGTTTCCGGGAACGGTGTGGGCCGCGTACACCTGGCGCACCCGTGACGGCGCGGGGTCGGCGTGCCGTCCGGGGCGCCGGATGAGGGCGATCCGTACGCCCGTGTCCGCGGCGGCCGCTTCCAGGGCACGCCCCAGCGCGGGGTCCAGGTGGCTCGAAGTGAGCGCTTTGGCACCCCAAGGGCCGGGCTGTTCC
This sequence comes from Streptomyces sp. NBC_00986, assembly GCF_045162565.1. NCBI lineage: Bacteria > Bacillati > Actinomycetota > Actinomycetes > Kitasatosporales > Streptomycetaceae > Streptomyces > Streptomyces sp. NBC_00986. Next base: position 3,592,710 of record NZ_CP108733.1, on the reverse strand, counting down.
AGCAGCAGCCACGTCGTCGCTGTGGCCGCGGTTCCGGAAATGGGCTCGTCGAGGTCCCGAGAGACGGTCGCGCACGTACTCACAGAGGTGAGCCTAACCTGACTTGCCTGAGGGCGACTTCCGGCCCGCTCGTGTCCTACTCCGGTAGTGGTTGGGGCGGCCTCGGGCCTACGTAGTGACCGCTGGGCCGCATGCGCAGCGGGCGCTCCCCGTACTCCTCCAGGGCGTGCGCGATCCACCCCGCCGTACGGGCGACGGCGAAGACCGTCTCACCCGCCGTGGAGGGCATCCCGGAGGAGACGGTGAGCACGGCGAGCGCCAGGTCGACGTTGGCGTGCAGCGGGGTGTGGCGGGCGGTGGTGGCGACGATGTCGCGGGCCGCGGCGAGGGCCGGCGCGGCGCCCGGGATCTCCTTCAGGAGGGCGAAGAGGGCACGCGCGCGTGGATCTTCGCCCGGGTAGAGCCGGTGGCCGAGCCCGGGGATACGGCGGCCGGCGCGCAGTTCGTCCGCCACCACCGGGGCCGCGGTGCCCTGGTCGAGCACGTCGAGCAGCAGCCGGTGCGCCAGGCCGCTGGCGGCGCCGTGCAAGGGGCCTTCGAGGACTCCCAGGCCGGCGGAGACGGCCGCGTAGGGGTGCGCGCGGGCCGAGGCGGCTACGCGCACCGCGAGCGTCGACGCGGCCAGGTCGTGGTCGACGAGCAGCCCAAGTGCCGTGTCCAGGACGCGCAGTGACGCCTCGTCAGCCGGATGTCCGCTCAGCCGTGCCCACAGGCGGTGGGCCAGCGGTCCCCCGTCGCGATGGGCACGCCGTACCGGTGGGAGGGCCGCGACAAGGGTGGGGATGAGGATGCGCGCGGTGCCGAGCACGGCGTCCTCGGACAGGTCGAAGCGCAGCGGGTCGGCGGTCGCCGCCGCGATGGCCGCGACCCTCAACCGGTCGGTGGGGCCGGTGTGTTCGGGCAGCGCGTCCACGGCGCGGCGGGCGACGGCTACGGCCGCCTTGGGCGCGGTGAACGTGATCCCGGGGCGCAACTCCCCGGTCCACAGCCACTCCGCGATCTCCTCGTAGGAGTGGCGGGCGGCCAGCTCGGTCGCGTCGACGCCCCGGAAGTAGTACCGGTCCTTGTCGATGAGCGTGATCCGGGTCCGTACGGACAGCTCGCCCCCGGAACCCGAACTCCCGCTGCTCTCCCGTCTGTTGCGCCGGGCGAGCGCCTCCACCTCCTTGGCGTCGAAGGTGCTGCCCCGCCCGCCGGGCTCGCGCCTGCTGCTCAGCTGCCCGCGACTCACGTACGCGTACACGGTGTCGGGCTTCACGCCGAGCAGTTCGGCGGTCTCCTTGGTGCTCAGCCGTCGCTCGGGGTGGCCGGGAGCGGGTTCTTGATCGCGCATGGAGGCCACGGTATCCATTCCTTGCATGTATTGATTCAATCAATATTGACAGAGATTGAGTCAACCATGGACATTTGAATCAAGTCCAGGGAGGAAACATGTCCATCAACAGGGCCGCTGCCACGCGTATCGAGGTTCCGCGGGGACTCGCGGGCGTCGTTGTCACCGACACCCGAATCGGTGACGTCCGGGGGATCGAGGGCTTCTACCACTACCGCCAGTACTCCGCCGTCGAACTCGCGCAGACCCGCGGCTTCGAGGACGTCTGGCATCTCCTCGCTTACGGCGAACTGCCGGACGCGGACCGGAGCGCCGCCTTCGCCGCCGAGACCGCCGCGCTGCGCCGGCTGCCGGACGAGGTGCGGGCCGCGCTGCCCGCGGTGGCGGCGGCGAGCGGGACGTCCGGACCGCTGTCCGGGATGCGTACGGCGCTGTCGCTGCTCGGCGCCGCGAAGGGCTTCCGGCCGGTGTACGACATCGACGCGGACGCGCGCCGCCGGGACACCCTCGTGGCCTCCGCGGCCGTACCGACACTGCTGACCGCGCTGTACCGGCTGGGGCAGGGGCTCGAACCTGTGGAGCCGCGCGAGGATCTCTCCTATGCGGCCAACTACCTCTACATGCTGACGGGTTCGGAACCGGACAAGCAGCAGGCCAGGGCGATCGAGCAATACTTGATCTCAACCATTGACCACGGATTCAATGCGTCAACCTTCACCGCGCGGGTCATCGCGTCGACGGGGGCGGATGTGGCGGCCTGTCTGGTCGGGGCCGTAGGGGCGCTCTCGGGTCCGCTGCACGGCGGTGCGCCCAGCCGCGCCCTGGACACCCTGGACGCGATCGGGACCCCGGACCGTATCGACCCCTGGATCCGCGAACGCGTCCTCGCCGGCGACCGCATCATGGGCTTCGGCCACGCGATCTACCGCACGGAGGACCCCCGTTCACGGATGCTGCGCGAGGTCGCCCAGCAGTTCGGCGGGCCTCGGGTCGACTTCGCCGTCGAGGTGGAGCGCCAGGTCGAGAGGATCCTCGCGGAGCTGAAGCCGGGGCGCGAACTCCACACGAACGTCGAGTTCTACGCGGGGCTGGTCATGGAACTCTGCGGGCTGCCGCGGGAGATGTTCACGCCTACGTTCGCGGCCGCGCGGGTGGTGGGGTGGAGCGCGAACGTGGTGGAGCAGGCGGAGGACTCGAAGATCATTCGGCCTGTGGCTCGGTATGTGGGGGTGGAGGCGCCGGTGGCGGTGCCAAGGTGATGCGGAGGGGCGGGTTCAGCGCCACGGTCGGTGCCGAACCCGCCCCCTGTGCCGACCTGTGCCGGACGGCGGTCCGCGGCGTCAGGCGCGAGGAATGTCCATAGGGGCGCGGATCAGTGTCTCCCGGCTGACGCGTGCTGACTGAATGCTCAGGAGTGCGGAGTGAATCGTCCGCGTCGGCTACAAGTCAGGAATGTCGCCCTTGGCCTTGATGAGTGTGTCCCGAGTGATGACAACGATCCGTTCATAGGAGGCTCTCGACGCGTCGGGCGGCAGCTGACCGTCGAGCTTGTCCGTCTGGTCCGTGCCGATCACTGCGAAGTTTCCGTCGGCCAATTCGAAGATGTCAGGGCAGTTGCCCCCGCCCGCGCTCCCTCGGGCGCTGGGAGGTACACCGATCCGACGGATGATCTGACTCACTGTTGATTCCCTCTGGTTCTCACGTCTGAAGAATCTGCGCACAACGACTGCGGGGTGAAGGCGGTGCCCTGTGGGGTGCGCTCGTCATCCGGCGGCGTGAGCGACGTCTTGTGGAGTCGTTCTACGCGATCAGGCGTGAGTCAACCCCAGTGACGTCTGGGACAACTGGGGACTTGATCCGTTCGTTATGGCCCGAGGGTGTGATTCGGAGGGGCGCGCCCCTGAAGGTGAGCCGTCGCTCAGTCGCTCGGCGGATCTCCTACGACCCACCACTCGTCGCCGTCGGCCTCTTCGAGCTGTCGTAGCAGTTCGTCGACCATTCGTCCGAGTTCCGCCTCGTCCGAGCCCTCGGCGAGCGTCGCCCGCTGTCCTTGAGTCGCGTTCCAGTACTCCCTGACGACGGGATTCTGCACAAGACCGCGGATGAACCCGAAGAACTCGTCGCGGCTGATGTTGCCGATGCGGTAGTAGAACAGCAGATTTGTGTACAGCGCGTTCGCGAAGAGGTATTGGCGTCGTTTCTGCTGGGACGCGGGTACCTCGAAGATGTCCAGGACCTCGGCCAGTTCCGGGCTGTCGATCGCCTTGCTCAGCAGTTGCCAGTGCAGATGCTGCTGGGTGGCCAGATTGGCGTGGTGGTGGCTGTTGGCGACCTGTTTCTCCAGGTGGTCGAGCCGGATGCGCAGTGCGCGGAGCGTGCGGTGTTGCGCGGCCATGACGGCGAGAGCTCCCGTCACCAGGCCGAGACCGGCTGCCAGGGGCGTGGTGAACCCCCGTGTGCCGCGCTTCCGTGTGGCCATGTCAACCCCCGAATCAGGCGGCCGTCCGCCGGTCGTCGGGTGCGGGTCGACTGATGGGGACCGGCGAGCGATGGGCGGCGCTTGCCGTCTCCCAGAGTGCCGAGCGGCTCTGATCGGCAGGGAGGCGGAGAGGAGGCGCACGGAGGGAAGCGAGGGTCGCACGAACCGGCGCCTTCCCCAACGTCTGCCCCGCAAGTGCTGCTAACAATCGTTCACTTCGCGGCGATTCTTCCGGCTCGTATCCTGGGGCGGCATTCAACCTCCGTACGTGTGCCGGACCGCGAGCCGGTGCACGCGTCGGCGTGAAAGAGGTCGCACGTTGAGCCAGCAGAGCCCGAGCGCAAGCCCGAGCCCGAGCACCGATCCGGCGTCGGTTCCGAGTACGGATCCGAGCCTGCCCACGACCTCGGTTCCGAGCCGAAATCCACCCCTGGCTCCGGCCCTGGCCTCAACCCTGGCTCCGGCCCCAACCGCAACCCCGGCCCCGGCTCTGGCCCCCGTCCCTGCTCCGGCCCCAACCCCGACGCCGAACCCCCACCAGATCCCCGTCCTCGTCCTCGCCGGATTCCTCGGCTCCGGCAAGACCACCCTCCTCAACCACCTCCTGCACCGCAGCGGAGGCAGCCGTATCGGAGCGATCGTCAACGACTTCGGGGCGATCGAGATCGACGCGCTGGCCGTGGCCGGGGCGCTAGGTGACTCGACCGTGTCGCTCGGCAACGGGTGCCTGTGCTGTGCCGTCGACGCCAGCGAACTGGACACCTACCTGGAGCGACTCGCCCGGCCCTCCGCCGGCATCGACGTCATCGTCATCGAGGCCAGCGGACTCGCCGAACCGGAGGAACTGGTGCGCATGTTGCTGGCCAGCGAGCACCCGGCGATCGTCTACGGCGGGCTCGTCGAGGTTGTCGACGCCGCCGAGTTCGACGACACGCGCGCGAAGCACCCCGAGATCGACCGGCATCTCGCCCTCGCGGACCTCGTCGTCGTCAACAAGCTGGACCGGGCGGCCGACGCCCCGCGCGTCCTCGACCTCGTCCGCTCGCTCACCGACCGCGCCGCCGTCGTGCCCGCCACCTACGGCCGTGTCGACCCGGAGTTCCTCTTCGACTGTCGGCCGAACGAGGAGCGCGTCGGGCAGTTGACCTTCGACGACCTTCATGAACACACCGGTGACGGCCATGGCGGTGGTGACGCGCACGCCGACCACCTGCACGCCGCCTATGACAGCCTCTCCTTCGCCTCCGACGTGCCCATGGACCCGCGCAAGTCGATGGGGTTTCTGGACAGTCGGCCCGAGGGGCTCTACCGCATCAAGGGGTACGTCGATTTCGGTGCCCACGATTCACGTAATCGGTACGCCGTTCACGCCGTAGGACGGTTCCTGCGGTTCTATCCCGAGCCCTGGGGCAGCGGTGACGCCCGGCTGACCCAGCTCGTGCTCATCGGGACCGGCCTCGACATGCCCGCCCTCGGCAAGGAGTTGGAGGCGTGCAAGAACGAAGACGCCCCGCACGCCGACGAGCGCGGCATGTGGGGCGTCCTCCGTTACGTACAGGAAGCGGAGTCGGACCAGGAGATGGACCAACAACCCGGATCCGAGCCCGAGTTGGATCCGGATCCGGATCCGGAACTGGACGACTGACGGTCGGCGCTACACCGGGCCAGCCACCACCGACACCGTCTTCGCCAGCGACACGCCCGAGCCGTCACGCCGCGGGTCCATCTCCGGGAGCTCCGCCGGGGTGCCGTCCCGCTGTGCCGCCTTGGCCGGTACGGGGCCCGCCCAGGCCAGGGAGAGGCAGTCCTCGCCCTTCAGGAAGCGCTGGCAGCGGACGCCGCCGGTGGCGCGGCCCTTGCGGGGGTACTGGTCGAACGGGGTCAGCTTGGCCGTCGTCTGGACGGAGTCGTCGAGCGTGCCGCGCGAGCCGGCGACCGTGAAGACGACCGCGTCCACCGCCGGGTCGACCGCCGTGAAGGAGATGACCTTGGCGCCCTCGGTGAGCTTGATGCCCGCCATGCCGCCGGCCGCGCGGCCCTGGGGGCGCACCTGGGAGGCCTGGTAGCGCAGGAGTTGGGCGTCGTCCGCGATGAAGACCAGGTCCTCCTCGCCGGTGCGCAACTCGACGGCGCCGACGATCCGGTCGCCGTCCTTGAGCGTGATGACCTCCAACTCCTCCTTGTTCGTGGGGTAGTCGGGGACCACGCGCTTGACGACGCCCTGCTCCGTGCCGATGGCGAGGCCGGGGGACGACTCGTCGAGGGTCGTCAGGCAGATGACCGTCTCGCCCTCGTCCAGGGAGACGAACTCCGAGATCGGGGCGCCACCGGAGAGGTTCGGCGCGGCGGCCGTCTCCGGGAGCTGCGGGAGGTCCACGACGTTGATCCGCAGGAGGCGGCCGGCCGAGGTGACCGCGCCCAGCTCGCCGCGGGCCGTCGCCGGGACCGCCGAGACGATCACGTCGTGCTTGGTGCGCCGGGCCTCGGAGTCCTCCGGGAAGGGCTCGCCGTTCGCCGTACGGGCCAGCAGACCCGTCGAGGAGAGCAGCACCCGGCACGGGTCGTCGGCGACCTGGAGCGGCACGGTGGTGGCGGGGGCGCCCGCCGACTCCAGCAGGACCGTACGCCGGTCGGTGCCGAACTTCTTTGCCACCGCGGCCAGTTCGGTCGAGACCAGCTTGCGCAGCTCGGTGTCCGACTCCAGGATGCGGGTCAACTCCGCGATCTCCGCGTTGAGTCGCTCCATCTCCGACTCCAGCTCGATCCGGTCGAACCGGGTCAGGCGGCGCAGCGGCGTGTCCAGGATGTACTGCGTCTGGATGTCGCTCAGCGAGAAGCGGTCCATCAGGCTCTGCTTCGCCTGCGCGGAGTTGTCGCTGGAACGGATGATCCGGATGACCTCATCGATGTCGATGAGCGCGGTGAGCAGACCCTCCACCAGGTGGAGGCGGTCGCGTCGCTTGGTGCGGCGGAACTCGCTGCGTCGCCGTACGACGTCGAAGCGGTGGTCGAGATAGACCTCCAGGAGTTCCTTGAGGCCCAGCGTGAGGGGCTGGCCGTCGACCAGGGCAACGTTGTTGATGCCGAAGGACTCCTCCATCGGCGTCAGTTTGTAGAGCTGCTCCAGGACCGCTTCCGGTACGAAGCCGTTCTTGACCTCGATGACCAGGCGCAGGCCGTGCGCGCGGTCGGTGAGGTCCTTGACGTCGGCGATGCCCTGCAGCTTCTTCGCGCCGACCAGGTCCTTGATCTTGGCGATCACCTTCTCGGGGCCTACGGAGAAGGGCAGTTCGGTGACGACGATGCCCTTGCGGCGTGCCGTCACGTTGTCCACGGCGACCGTGGCGCGGATCTTGAAGGTGCCGCGGCCCGTCTCGTACGCGTCCCGGATGCCGGTGAGGCCGACGATCCGGCCGCCCGTCGGCAGGTCGGGGCCGGGGACGTGCCGCATCAGGGTGTCCAGGTCCGCGTTCGGATAGCGGATCAAGTGGCGGGCGGCGGCGATGACTTCGCCCAGGTTGTGCGGCGGCATGTTGGTGGCCATGCCGACGGCGATGCCCGACGAGCCGTTCACCAGGAGGTTGGGGAAGGCGGCGGGCAGGGCCACCGGCTCCCGCTCCTGGCCGTCGTAGTTCGGGGTGAAGTCGACCGTGTCCTCGTCGATCGACTCGGTCATCAGGTTGGCGGCCTCGGACGGCCGGCACTCGGTGTACCGCATGGCGGCCGGCGGGTCGTCGTTGCCCAGCGAGCCGAAGTTGCCGTGGCCGTCGGCCAGCGGCACGCGCATGGAGAAGGGCTGCGCCATGCGCACCAGGGCGTCGTAGATCGACGCGTCCCCGTGCGGGTGCAGCTTGCCCATGACCTCGCCGACGACACGCGCGCACTTCACGTAGCCGCGGTCGGGGCGCAGGCCCATCTCGTCCATCTGGTAGACGATCCTGCGGTGAACCGGCTTCAGGCCGTCCCGGGCGTCAGGCAGGGCTCGGGAGTAGATGACCGAGTACGCGTACTCAAGGTAGGAGCCCTGCATCTCGTCGACGACGTCGATGTCGAGGATCCGCTCCTCGAACGAGTCGTCGGGCGGCGGGGTCTTCGTGCTGCGGCGGGCCATCGCTGCCGGCTCCTCTTTTCTGGTCGCTCGCCTGGGGGTCGCTCCCCTTCGGCTCACTCTTGCTGAAGCGTGAACGGGGTCTTGACGTGAACCATTGTGGACCGCGGCACTGACAACGCGGACCAGGACCCGGCGTTGCCCGCTCGGGTCCGTCGCCGGCGGCTGCCGCGTGAGTCCACGTGTGCGACTGCCCGCAGGCTACGCGATCTCGCTCTCGGCGTACGTCCGCCGGGAACTTCGCCGACGGTCCGCACGCTTGCATACAGTGGCGGGACGAGCAGGATTTCTGCGGTTCCAGCCAGAGAATCCGCGATCGAAGGGACGTACATGCCCATGGGTCACACGGCCACCGCCGAGGCAGGGTCCGGCGGTCTGACAGCGACCGAACACCGCTTGGCCAACGGTCTGCGCGTGGTCCTCTCCGAGGACCACCTGACCCCGGTCGCGGCGGTGTGCCTCTGGTACGACGTCGGCTCCCGCCACGAGGTCAAGGGACGTACCGGCCTGGCTCACCTCTTCGAGCACCTGATGTTCCAGGGCTCCGGACAGGTGAAGGGCAACGGACACTTCGAACTGGTGCAGGGCGCGGGCGGTTCGCTCAACGGCACCACCAGCTTCGAGCGCACGAACTACTTCGAGACCATGCCCACCCACCAGTTGGAGCTCGCGCTCTGGCTGGAGGCCGACCGCATGGGCTCCTTGCTGGCCGCCCTGGACGAGGAGTCCATGGAGAACCAGCGGGACGTCGTCAAGAACGAACGCCGCCAGCGCTACGACAACGTGCCCTACGGGACAGCGTTCGAGAAGCTGACCGCCCTCGCCTACCCGGAGGGCCACCCCTACCACCACACGCCCATCGGCTCGATGGCGGACCTGGACGCGGCCACCCTGGAGGACGCGCGCGCGTTCTTCCGCACCTACTACGCGCCCAACAACGCGGTCCTGTCCGTGGTCGGCGACATCGACCCCGAGCAGACGCTCGCCTGGATCGAGAAGTACTTCGGGTCCATCGCGTCGCACGACGGCAAGCCGGCACCTCGTGACGGCGCGCTGCCCGACACGATGGGCGGGGAGCTGCGCGAGGTCGTCGTCGAGGAGGTCCCGGCCCGCGCCCTGATGTGCGCCTACCGGCTCCCGGAGGACGGCACGCGCGCGTCCGACGCGGCCGACCTCGCCCTCACCATCCTCGGCGGCGGCGAGTCCTCACTCCTCTACAACCGCCTTGTACGGCGCGACCGTACGGCGGTCGCGGCCGGCTTCGGCCTGCTGCGGCTCGCCGGAGCGCCCTCCCTGGGGTGGCTGGACGTCAAGACATCCGGTGACGTCGAGGTGCCGGTCATCGAGGCCGCCATCGACGAGGAGCTCGCCCGGTTCGCCGAGGAGGGCCCCACGGCCGAGGAAATGGAGCGCGCCCAGGCCCAGTTGGAGCGCGAGTGGCTCGACCGGCTGGGCACGGTCGCGGGCCGCGCCGACGAACTGTGCCGTTACGCCGTCCTGTTCGGCGACCCGCAGCTCGCCCTGACCGCCGTACAGCGCGTCCTGGACGTGACGGCGGAGGAGGTGCAGGAGGTCGCCAAGGCCCGCCTGCGCCCCGACAACCGCGCGGTGCTCGTCTACGAGCCCGTCGCGGACGAGGATGACGAAGCAGAGGCCGGCGACGAGAACGAGGAGGCGGCCAAGTGACCGAGCTCGCCACGATGGAATTCCACCCGCAGCCCCAGGCCGGCGAGGCCAGGCCGTGGGCCTTCCCGGCGCCGGAGCGCGGGACGCTCGGCAACGGCCTGACCGTGCTGCGCTGCCACCGCCCCGGCCAGCAGGTCGTCGCCGTCGAGGTGCTCCTGGACGCGCCCCTGGACGCCGAACCGGCCGGCCTGGACGGTGTCGCCACGATCACCGCGCGGGCCTTCTCCGAGGGCACCGACAAGCACTCCGCCGAGGAGTTCGCCGCCGAGCTGGAGCGCTCCGGCGCCACCCTCGACGCGCACGCCGACCACCCCGGGCTGCGCCTGAGCCTGGAGGTCCCGGCCTCGCGCCTGGCCAAGGGCCTCGGTCTGCTGTCGGACGCGCTCAGGGCACCCGCGTTCGCGGACAGCGAGGTCGAGCGGCTGGTCCGCAACCGCCTCGACGAGATCCCGCACGAGACGGCCAACCCGTCCCGCCGCGCAGCCAAGGAGCTCTCCAAGGAGCTGTTCCCGGCGACCTCGCGCATGTCGCGCCCGCGCCAGGGCACCGAGGAGACCGTCCAGAAGATCGACTCCGGGGCCGTACGCGCCTTCTACGACCGGCACGTCCGTCCCGCGACGGCCACCGTCGTGGTCGTCGGCGACCTCACCGGCATCGACCTGGACGCGCTCCTGGCCGAGACCCTGGGTTCGTGGACGGGTTCCACCGCGCAGCCGCGTCCCGTGCCGCCGGTGACCGCCGACGACACCGGGCGCGTCGTGATCGTGCACCGGCCCGGCGCCGTCCAGACGCAGCTGCTCATCGGCCGCGTCGGATCCGACCGGCACGACCGCGTGTGGCCCGCGCAGGTGCTCGGCACGTACTGCCTCGGCGGCACCCTCACCTCCCGCCTGGACCGTGTCCTGCGCGAGGAGAAGGGCTACACCTACGGTGTGCGGGCGTTCGGCCAGGTGCTGCGTTCGGCACCCGACGGCACGGGCGCCTCGATGCTCGCCATCAGCGGCTCCGTGGACACCCCGAACACCGGTCCCGCGCTGGACGACCTGTGGACGGTGCTCCGCAAGCTCGCCGAGGGCGGACTCACCGACGCCGAGCGGGACATCGCCGTACAGAACCTCGTCGGGGTGGCGCCGCTCAAGTACGAGACCGCCGCGGCCGTCGCGAGCACGCTGGCCGACCAGGTCGAGCAGCACCTGCCCGACGACTACCAGGCGACGCTGTACCAGCAGCTCGCCGCGACCGGCACCGTGGAGGCCACCGCGGCGGTCGTGAACGCCTTCCCGGTGGACCGTCTGGTGACGATCCTGGTCGGCGACGCGGAGCAGATCAAGGAGCCCGTCGAGGCGCTCGGCATCGGCGAAGTGACCGTCGTCGCGGCCGAGTAGACGACCCGTAGCGAGCCGACGAGCGGCACGCGCGCGTGGGGGCCCTGGTGACTGAAGCGTCACCAGGGCCCCCTAATGTCCGAATTGGGGGAGAGGTTGCCCGTCTGCCCTGTGGCATGTGCAACAAAACCCGTGATCCGTTTGGGGATTGAAAGTCGTCCCCCTTAGCGTCGGTCCGGCTGTCCGTCAGGCACCGCGCCGCACTCGCGGCACCGGACAGTCATCGCCGAGTCCCCGTACGGCGCGAGCCAGGGGAGCCGGGGACCCACGTCCCTGGGGTGAATCGGACGCCCGTCGAGGGGGTCCGTAGGAGACCTTCCTGCTCCGAACCCGTCAGCTAACCCGGTAGGCGAGAAGGAAGGAAAGGACCAGCCACTCCATGGCGTTCACCCGCGCCACCGGGAAGCACCGTCGCCCGAGCCGGACCCACCGCACCACCGTTCGTGTCGCGAGTGTCGCGGCCCTCACCACCACCGGCGTCGTAGGCACCCTGGCCGCCGCCCCGGCGTTCGCCGCGGAGCCCGCCCCTGAACAGACCGGCCTCACCCCCGTCATCGCCATGGGCGACGCCGTCGCCGAGAAGATCGACGCCCAGGCCGCCGCCCAGCAGCAGGCCGCGGACGAAACGCTGGCCAAGGAGGTCGCCCGCGCCAAGGCCGCCGCACTGGCCAAGGCGGAGCGCGAGGCCGAGGTGCGCGCCGCCCGCGCCGCCGAGCGCAAGAGGCTCAACACCTTCGTCGCGCCGGTCACCGGCTCGTACGTCTCCACCGGCTACAAGACCGGCGGTTCCCTCTGGTCCTCCGGTGCCCACACCGGCATCGACTTCCACGCCTCGACCGGCACCTCCGTGCACGCGGTCGGCTCCGGCACCGTCGTCGAGGCCGGCTGGGGCGGCTCGTACGGCAATCAAGTGGTGATCAAGATGGCCGACGGCATGTACACCATGTACGGGCACCTGTCGTCCATCGGTGTCTCCGTCGGCCAGACGGTCACTCCTGGCGAGCAGATCGGCCTCTCCGGGGCGACCGGCAACGTCACCGGACCGCACCTCCACTTCGAGGCCCGCACGACCGCCGAGTACGGCTCGGACGTCGACCCTGTCGCGTACCTCCGCAAGCACGGTGTGAACGTCTGACGACGTAGCGCCGCACTTCCCGAAGCCCTGGCCCGCCCGGCCGGGGCTTTCGGCGTTTCCGGAGCCCTCCTGTCCAAAAAATATCCATGGATTCCGGCCCGCCATCGGAAATTCCCGCTCATTGCAATAGAGTCACGGAACACACGTCAATCGTCGACGTTTCACGGGGATTAAGGCGGAGGTCGGACATGCGTATTCCGGCGCACTCGGTATGCACGGCGATCCGGGACGACATCGTCGCCGGTGTCTACGAGCGCGGCAGCCGGCTCACGGAGGAACTCCTCGCGCGCCGGTACGGGGTCTCGCGCGTCCCCGTCCGGGAGGCTCTGCGCACGCTGGAGGCCGAGGGGTTCGTGGTGACCCGGCGGCACGCGGGCGCGTGCGTCGCGGAACCGACCGAGCAGGAGGCCGCCGACCTGCTGGAGATGCGGATGCTGCTGGAGCCGCTCGGCGCCTCGCGGGCCGCCCAGCGCCGCACCGAGGCCCACCTCAAGGTGCTGCGCGGCCTCGTCAGACTGGGCCAGGAGCGCGCCAGGCGCGGCAACAGCGAGGATCTGCGCTCCCTGGGCAGCTGGTTCCACGAGACGCTGGCGCAGGCCTCCGGGAGCCCCGCGCTGACCTCGATGCTGACTCAGCTGCGGCACAAGATCGCCTGGATGTACGCGGTGGACGCACCGGCCAACCCCGTCGAGTCCTGGGCCGAACACGGGGCCATCGTGGACGCCGTGGCCCGCGGGGACAGCGAGCGCGCCCGGGCGATCACCGCCCTGCACACCGAGCGCGCGGGCACCGCGCACCGGCTGCGCTTTCCCGGCGGGGCGAACGGCGCGAACGGCACGGACCGTGTGAGGACTTCGCAACCTCCCGTAAACATGTCGGGTCTGCGGCATTAACACGGGCGCCGTATACAAAGAGAAGCTAATTCGCGGGGGATTATTTATGCTGCCCGCAAGTGGAATTGCGAAGGGCTCGCCCGGTAATTCGGACGAGCCCTTCGAGGTTGTGGTGCATCGGTTTTTGGGCGAAAAGCACCGCAACCCTCAATTGGGTGGTGCTCAGACAGTCTCGGGGAGTTCCTCAAGACCTTCCGCGACCAGCTTCGCCAGCCGGTCGAGGGCCGCGTCCGCGCCCTCGGCGTCCGACGCGAGGACGATCTCCTCGCCGCCCTGGGCGCCCAGGCCCAGGACCGCGAGCATGGAGGCCGCGTTGACGGGGTTGCCGTCGGCCTTGGCGATCGTCACGGGGATACCCGCGGCCGTGGTGGCCCGGACGAAGATGGAGGCGGGGCGGGCGTGAAGGCCCTCCGCCCAGCCGACGTTGACGCGGCGCTCAGCCATGTGATGCTGCCCTTCAGAGTCTCAGGGTTGTCTAGACCAGTTTCCCACACGTGAAGCGAGCCCGGACCGGTCCTGCGAACCGTCCGGAACGAGTGGTCGGACCGCGGCCTCGGCCCGACTTCCCGTGCTCTGTTGTTGCCCACAGACTGCCTCGCGCCGTTGTCGGACGCGAGCCGTACGCTGGGCCCCATGCAGACCTCGTCGGACCGGCACGAGTACCCCGCCCACTGGGAAGCCGACGTGGTGCTGCGCGACGGGGGTACCGCGCGCATCAGGCCCATCACCGTCGACGACGCCGATCGCCTGGTCAGCTTCTACGAGCAGGTCTCCGACGAGTCGAAGTACTACCGCTTCTTCGCGCCGTATCCGCGCCTGTCCGCCAAGGATGTCCACCGCTTCACGCACCACGACTTTGTGGACCGGGTGGGACTCGCGGCCACCGTCGGCGGCGAGTTCATCGCCACCGTACGCTATGACCGCATTAGTGCCGACGGGCGTGCCGCCTCCGCCCCGGCGGACGAGGCCGAGGTCGCCTTCCTGGTGCAGGACGCCCACCAGGGGAGGGGCGTCGCCTCCGCCCTCCTGGAGCACATCGCGGCCGTCGCCCGCGAGCGCGGCATCCGTCGCTTCGCCGCCGAGGTGCTGCCCGCCAACAACAAGATGATCAAGGTGTTCACGGACGCCGGCTACACCCAGAAGCGCAGCTTCGAGGACGGCGTCGTACGCCTGGAGTTCGACCTCGAACCCACGGACCGGTCCCTCGCCGTGCAGCGCGCGCGGGAGCAGCGCGCCGAAGCGCGGTCCGTACGGCGGCTGTTGGTGCCCGGCTCGGTCGCCGTCGTCGGTGTCGGCCGTTCCCCCGGAGGGGTGGGCCGCAGCGTTCTCGACAACATCAGGGACGCCGGTTTCACCGGCGGCCTGTACGCCGTGAACAAGGCCTTCCCCGAGGAGCAGAAGGACCTCGACGGAGTGCCGGCCTACCGTTCCGTGCGCGACATCGAAGGCCCCGTGGACCTCGCGGTCGTCGCCGTCCCGGTCGAGCACGTTCCCGAAGTCGTCACCGAGTGCGGCGAACACGGGGTGCAGGGGCTCGTCGTGGTCACCGCCGGATACGCCGAGAGCGGCCCCGAGGGACGCGAGCGTCAGCGCGAACTCGTGCGCCACGCGCGCACGTACGGCATGCGCATCATCGGACCGAACGCCTTCGGGGTCATCAACACCGCAGCCGACGTACGCCTGAACGCGTCCCTCGCGCCCGAGATGCCCCGCCCCGGACGCATCGGCCTCTTCGCCCAGTCCGGCGCCATCGGCATCGCCCTGCTCTCCCGCCTGCACCGGCGCGGCGGCGGGGTCACCGGAGTCACCGGCGTCTCCACCTTCGTGTCGTCCGGCAACCGCGCGGACGTCTCCGGCAACGACGTCCTTCAGTACTGGTACGACGACCCCGACACCGATGTCGCCCTCATGTACCTGGAGTCCATCGGCAACCCGCGCAAGTTCACCCGCCTCGCCCGGCGCACCGCGGCGGCGAAACCGCTGGTCGTCGTCCAGGGCGCCGGATCGGCCCCCCAGGGACACGCGGTACGGGCGACGCGGCTGCCGCACGCGACCGTGTCCGCGCTGCTCCGCCAGGCCGGCGTGATCCGCGTCGAGACGATCACCGAACTGGTCGACACGGGACTGCTCCTCGCGCGCCAGCCGTTGCCCGCCGGGCCGCGGGTGGCGATCGTCGGGAACTCCGAGTCGCTCGGGCTGCTGACCTACGACGCCTGCCTCTCCGAGGGGTTGCGGCCGTCGCCGCCGGTGGACCTGACGACCGCGGCGACGGCGACGGACTTCCACCGGGCGCTGTCGGGTGCGCTGGCCGACGACTCGTGCGACGCGGTGGTCGTGACCGCGATACCCGCGGTGGGGGAGGGGCCGGCGGAAGACGCGGCGTTGGCGGAGGCGCTGCGCTCCGCCGCGGCGGCCGTTCCCGGGAAGCCGGTGCTGGTGGTGCACGTGGAACTCGGCGGCCTGGCCGAAGCGTTGTCCGCCGCGATGAGCACGGCACCACAGGTCGCCTCCAAGGCGCCCGGCACCGAGGGCGGCGCCGACCGGTCCCGCCCCGCGGAGGGACCTCCCCGACGGAGCGCCGCGGAACCGGAGCAGGCCGTCCCCGCGATGCCGGCCCCCGAAGGGGGCGGCCTCATCCCCGCCTTCCCCGCCGCCGAGCGCGCCGTCCGCGCCCTCGCCGAAGCCGTGAAGTACGCCCAGTGGCGGCGCGAGGCCACCGATCCCGGCCGGGTCCCCGAGTTCGAGGACATCGACGAGAAGGGGTCCGCCGAGCTGATCGGCGGCCTCCTCGCGCGCGGGCAGGGCCTCACCCTCGGCGTCGACGACACCTGCGAGCTGCTCGGGAAGTACGGCGTCGACGTCCACCGCGCGCTCCCCGCGCCCACTCCCGACACCGCCGCCGAGGCCGCCCGCACCCTTGGCTACCCGGTCGCCCTCAAGGCCACCGCCCCGCACCTGCGGCACCGCGCGGACCTGGGCGGCGTACGGCTGGATCTCGCGGACGAGGACCAACTGCGGCGGGCGTACGCCGAGTTGGGCGAGTTGTTCGGGGCGCCGGAGGAGCTGCGACCGGTGGTGCAGCGGATGGCGCCGCGCGGGGTCGACACCGTCGTACGGGCCGTCATCGATCCGGCGGCGGGGGCCGTGCTGTCGTTCGGGCTCGCCGGAGCCGCCTCGCAGCTGCTCGGGGACACCGCGCACCGGCTGATTCCGGTCACGGACCGGGAGGCCGGTTCGCTGGTCAGGTCGATCCGGACGGCGCCGCTCCTGTTCGGCTGGCGCGGCTCCACACCGG
Organism: Streptomyces sp. NBC_00986; assembly: GCF_045162565.1. Lineage (NCBI taxonomy): Bacteria > Bacillati > Actinomycetota > Actinomycetes > Kitasatosporales > Streptomycetaceae > Streptomyces > Streptomyces sp. NBC_00986. Next base: position 3,576,336 of record NZ_CP108733.1, on the reverse strand, counting down.
TCGACACGCCTGCCCTGGAGGAGCTGATGCTGCGGGTGTCGCGGCTGGTCGACGATCACCCCGAGGTCGTCGCCGTGACCCTGGAGCCGGTCGTCGTGGCCGCGCACGGCCTGAGCGTGCTCGGTGCCTCCGTCCGCCTGGCCCCGCCGCCCGCCCGCGACGACCTCGGCCCGAGGACGCTTCCCGTGTACTGACGGACGTGCTGACGGAGGCTTCCCGCGCGCGGGTCACGCGTCCCCTCGTACCGGTCCCGTGTACTGAGACGGCTGTGACAAGACAGTGCTCGGCGGTGCCTCGCAGTCAGTGCGCCACCGTAGGATGGACGTCATGGCCAAGACCAGTACGACGACCCAGGGGCTGCGTGCGGCGATCGAGCGCAGCGGCTACTACCCGGCCCTCGTGGCCGAGGCGGTGGAGGCCGCCGTGGGCGGCGAGCCGATCCGGTCGTTCCTGGTCCACCAGGAGACCACGTTCGACCAGAACGAGGTGCGCCGGCACGTGACCGTGCTCGTCCTCACCGGCAACCGTTTCATCGTCAGCCACACCGACGAGCAGGCCGCCGACAGCACCTCCCCGACGCCGTACGCGACGACGTCCACGGAGTCCGTGAAGCTCGGCCGGATCTCGTCCGTGGTGCTCAGCCGCGTGGTCGCCAACCCGGAGTCGTACACGCCGGGCACGCTGCCCCGCGAGGTCGTGCTGACCATCGGCTGGGGTGCCGTCGCCCGGATCGACCTGGAGCCGGCCGCCTGCGGCGACCCCAACTGCGAGGCGGACCACGGCTACACGGGCAACTCGACGGCGGACGATCTGAGTCTGCGCGTCAGCGAGGCCGGCGACGGCCCGGAGACCGTGCAGCAGACCCTCGCCTTCGCGCAGGCCCTCTCCGAGGCGACCGCGGACGTCCCCCGCTGATGTCCCACCCGTCTCCCCCCGCCGCCCATGATCGAGGGCGCTCCGCGTCCACCCCTCCTGATTCCGCCACCTGGGACCACCCCGAACCCCTCGCCGTCGAGTCCGCACCCGTTCCCGAGTACGGCTCCGGCTCCCTCGCCGACCTGCTGCCCACGCTGGCCGCGGGCATGGGCGTACCCGGTACGACCGCGGCGATCCCGGAGCTGACCCCGGCCGACCGCAACTGCGTCTTCCTGATCGACGGCCTCGGCTGGGAGCAGATCAAGGACCACGCCGACGAGGCCCCGTACCTGCACGCGCTCCTCGGCAGTTCGCGCGGCGGCACCGGACGTCCGCTCACCGCCGGCTACCCGGCGACCACCGCGACCTCCCTCGCCTCCGTCGGCACCGGCCTGCCGCCCGGCGCCCACGGCCTGCCCGGCTACACCGTGCGCAACCCGGCCACCGGCGAGCTGATGAACCAGCTGCGCTGGCAGCCGTGGACCAAGCCGGGGGTCTGGCAGCCGTACCCCACGATCTTCCAACTGGCCCACGACGCGGGCGTGCACGCCGCGCAGGTCTCCTCGCCCACCTTCCAGAACACCCCGCTGACGAAGGTCGCGCTCAGCGGCGGGACGTTCCACGGACGGCTCACCGGCGAGGAGCGCATGGACCTCGCGGCCGAGCAACTCGCCGCCGGGGACCGCTCCTTGGTGTACACGTACTATGCCGAACTCGACGGCGCCGGCCACCGCCACGGCATCGCCTCCGACACCTGGCGCGGCCAACTCATGTACGTCGACCGGCTCGTCCAGCGCCTGGCCGAGCAACTCCCGCCGCGCAGCGCGCTGTACGTCACCGCCGACCACGGCATGATCGACGTGCCCTTCGACGAGGAGCACCGCATCGATTTCGACGCGGACTGGGAGCTGCGGGCCGGCGTCGCCCTCCTCGGCGGCGAGGGCCGCGCCCGCCACGTCTACGCGGTGCGGGGCGCCGAGAACGACGTACTGACCTGCTGGCGCGAGGTACTCGGCGAGCAGTTCTGGGTGGCCTCGCGGGACGAGGCGATCGCGGCGGGCTGGTTCGGCCCGCACATCGACGAGCGGGTGTACGACCGCCTCGGCGACGTGATCGCGGCGGCCCGGGACGACGTCCTGATCATCGCGTCCGAGCGGGAGCCGAAGGAGTCGGCGATGGTCGGCAACCACGGTTCGATGACCCCTGCCGAGCAGCTGGTCCCCCTGCTCGAAGTACGCTCCTGAAGTCCCTCCGTCCTCCGTCTTGCCGAAAGGTGCTCAACTTCCCATGCCCGAGCTGGTGTTCTTCTCCGGAACGATGGACTGCGGGAAGTCGACCCTGGCGCTCCAGATCGAGCACAACCGCTCCGCGCGCGGACTGGCGGGGATGATCTTCACCCGGGACGACCGCGCGGGCGAGGGAAAGCTTTCCTCACGCCTCGGCCTGGTCACCGACGCGGTGGAGGTCGAGGACGAGCGGGACCTCTACGCGTACGTCGTCGACCACCTCTCCCAGGGCGGCCGCGCGGACTACGTCATCGCCGACGAGGCACAGTTCCTGGCGCCGGTGCAGATCGACCAACTCGCGCGCGTGGTCGACGACCTGAGCCTCGACGTCTACGCCTTCGGCATCACGACCGACTTCCGCTCCAAGCTCTTCCCCGGCTCCCAGCGCCTGGTCGAACTCGCCGACCGCGTGGAGGTCCTCCAGGTGGAGGCCCTGTGCTGGTGCGGCGCCCGCGCCACCCACAACGCCCGCACGATAGGCGGCGAGATGGTCGTCGAGGGCGCCCAGGTCGTCGTGGGCGACGTCAACCAGGCGGAAGCGGTCGGCTACGAGGTCCTGTGCCGCCGCCACCACCGCCGCCGCATGACAGCGGCTACGGCTCGGGCGGCGGCCCTGTCACCGGACGTACTGCCGATGACGTCGGCCTAGCGCGGCCCCTCGATCACCGAGAACATCGCGCCCTCGGGGTCGGCCACCGTCGCCACGCGCCCGTGGGGGCTGTCGTGGGGCGGCTTGAGGGTGTGGCCGCCCAGGTCCGTGACGCGGCGGAGTGCCTCGTCCGTGTCGGCGACCTCGAAGTACGTCATCCAGTGCGGGCCCCGGTCGCGGGGCAGGGCGGTGCCGACACCGTGGATGCCGGCGACCGGGTGGCCGTCCAGGTGCAGGGTGACGTAGTCGAAGTCGGCGGAGACCACCGGGACTTCCTCGTAGCCGAAGACCGCCTCGTAGAACTTGGCGACGCTCGCGGTCTCGGAGGTCAGCAGTTCGTTCCAGGCGGGTGTGCCGGGGACGCCGGTGAGGATCGTGCCGAGGTGGTCGGAGGCCTGCCAGATGCCGAACACCGCCCCCGACGGGTCGGAGCCGATCGCCAGCCGGCCGGCCTCGGCCGCGTCCAGGGGACCCACCCCGACCGTGCCGCCGCACATCCGTACCGTCTCGGCCGTCTGGTCGACGTCGTCCGAGGCGAGATACGGCGTCCACGCGATGGGCAGATGCCGGTCGGGCGGCAGCTGCCCGATGCCGGCCACCTCCTGCCCGTCGAGCAGGGCCCGCGCGTAGGGGCCGAGCTGCTGCGGACCGGGCTGGAACTCCCAGCCGAACAGCTCTCCGTAGAACTCCTGAGTCGCGGCCATCCCGTGCACCATCAGACTCACCCAGCAGGGCGCGCCCTGCGTACGCCGAGTGTGCGTGTCGCCGTTCAGGCCGGCCGACCCCCGTGCCTCGGTCATCGTCACCTTCTCCTAGGCCCCTCGCGGTGGCCGTGTCGCTTCCGCTTCCGCGGATCCGCGTGCCGCAGCCGCGTGCACGCCCCGTGCCGATGCTCGCACCCCCCGTGACGCACCGCGCCCCGGCCGCGCCGTCGGCGGGCGGCTCACATGGAGAGGATGACCGATCTGCGGCCACTCGTCCGTTTCCGGATGATTGCCGAGGGGTGTCCATCGGCTGTACAGCATGTGCTCGTTCCCGTACGCCTCGTGATCGAGGCTGTCCGGCCGAGCAGATTAGTCGGCCCTGGACGTGACGGCCACCCCTTGCGCAAGGATGGTGGTCATGAACGCCATCATCTCCGCATCCGAACTGGCGAGCGATCTGGCCGGGACGAACCCGCCGGTCCTGCTCGACGTCCGCTGGCAGCTCAGTGTCGCGAAGGCCGCAGGTGAGCCGCCCTTCGACGGCCGCGCCGAGTACGCGGCCGGGCACATCCCAAGCGCCGTCTACGTAGACCTCGATCAGGAACTCGCCTCGGCCCCCGGAGCCCACGGCCGGCACCCCCTGCCCGACACCGCGCGCTTCGGCGCCGCGATGCGCCACGCGGGCGTGTCGGCCGGCCGGCCGGTCGTTGTGTACGACGGCGGCCAGGGCTGGGCAGCGGCACGCGCGTGGTGGCTGCTGCGCTGGACGGGTCACCCGGACGTGCGGGTCCTCGACGGCGGGCTTCCCTCCTGGGAGGGGTCTGTGGAGACGGCAGCCCCGACACCGGCCGAGGGCGATTTCACCCCGGAACCGGGCGCCGTGGAACTCCTGGACGCGGACGGAGCCGCCGCACTCGCCCGCACCGGCGTCCTGTTCGACGCCCGCGCGGGGGAGCGTTACCGGGGAGAGGTGGAACCGATCGACCGCGTCGGCGGCCACATCCCCGGCACCCTGTCCGCCCCGACCAACGAGAACGTGGGCCCGGACGGCCGCTTCCTCCCGGCGGAGCAACTGGCCGCCCGCTTCAAGTCCCTTGGCGCCACGGAGGGTTCGGGCGTCGGCGTGTACTGCGGTTCCGGCGTCTCGGGCGCCCACGAGGTACTGGCCCTGGCGGTCGCCGGGATCCCGGCCGCGCTCTACGTAGGCTCCTGGTCGGAGTGGTCCGCGGACCCGGAGCGCCCGGTCGCCGTGGGGCCCGATCCCCAGTAGCGCCTGCATGACGAGAGGGCCCGCAGCCGAACCGGCTGCGGGCCCTCTCGTACGAGCAACTGTCCTGCTACTCCTGCTTCTTCCTACGCGTCCCGAAGACGATCTCGTCCCAGCTCGGAACTGCCGCTCTACGGCCCGGACGGACGCCGTCCGCCTCGGCCTGGCGGTCGGTGGAGCCGATGAGCCGGTCGCGATGGGCTCCTACGGAGCGGGGCATCAGGACGTCCGCGTACGCCGAACCGGCCGAGGCCGCGGGAGCCGGGGGCTCCTCCTCTTCCGGCTCTACGGCGGGCTCCTCCGGGGGATCCGAGGGGCGCTCGGGGACCACCATGTCGCCGCGGAAGCTCGGTACCGCCTCCAGGAGGCTGGTCAGCGAGTCGCGCTCGCTCTCCTCGACCACCGGCTCGGGCGACGGCAGCGCGGGACGCTCCGGGCGCTCCAGGGCACGGTCCAGCGGGCGGTCCCGGGGCAGTCGGGCGATCCGTGGCACGAACGGGAAGCTGGGCTCGGGTGCGGCGGAGAGATCGTCGGACTCGCCGATCAGCGAGCGCGCCTCGTCGTCGACGGCCTGGACGAGCCGCCGGGGCGGGTCGTACGTCCAGCTCGCCGAGTGCGGTTCGCCCGCGACCCGGTAGACCAGCAGGACCTCCCAGGTGCCGTCGTCGCGGCGCCAGGAGTCCCACTGGACGGTGTCCTTCTCGGCACCGCGCAGCGTCAGTCGCTCCTGGACGGCCTCGCCGAGCTGGGGTCCCGCGTTCTCGCCGGGGCGGCGGACGGGGGTCTTCCGGGCGCGCTCGGCCATGAAGGCGCGCTCGGCGAGGACGGGGCCCTCGAAGCGGCGCACCCGGTCGACGGGGATACCGGCTAGTTGGGCGACTTCCTCCGCGGAGGCGCCGGCACGTATACGTGCCTGAATGTCTCGGGGGCGGAGATGGCTCTCCACCTCGATCTCGATCTGGCCGAGGCGGGGACGGTCGCCGCGTACAGCGGCGCGCAGACGCTCGTCAATCGGAAGCGTGTACTCCGTGCTGTCCGCAGCCTTCAGCACCAGCCGTGTGCCGTCGTTAGAGACGGCCACGACACGCAGTTCGGGCATGGGGACCTCCCGGGTGGTGCCTGCCGACGTCACGTGCGTCGCTGCTTCCGCTAGTCGAGTGTGGCCTGCCCGGGTGCAGCCTGCCACAACCTTGCCGAGTTGCCCGGCGTGTCGGGCACGGGCCCTGACTCGCCGTTATGGCACGGTTACCTATTCGCAACGCTAAGTGACCAACTACGTCACCCTGTGCAACTGGCCCCCTCTGGGCGGTCCATTGAGGCCGCGGACGCCCTGGCAGGAGACCGCACCCAGGGCTCGCAACAGTACTCCATTTGGACCACGTGCGTGGATTGGCACGCCGCCCAACTTCTTGTGGGGGGCGGGACTTGGCGGCCCGGGGCGGGGTTCGGGCGATCTTGAAAGTGGCGTACTTCACGCAATAGCCGGAAACGGAACTATTAGTTTCGGCCGTACGTCCCTTTGTCGTACAGATAGTTGATCAGGTACGAGAAAGTGCGAGAAAGCGAGGCAAGGTCCCGGAATGCGTGCAAGGCCCGATGTCAGCAAGAAGCGGATCGATCTGAGCGTCCCTCAAGTCGCGGGAAGTGCGGTGGCGGCGGTGGTGGCCGCCAAGCTCGCCTCCTACTTCGGGGTCTACGGCACGATCCTCGGCGCCGGCGTCGTGAGCGCGATAGCCACCTCCGGAGGCACCGTCTTCCAGCACTTCTTCAGCCGGACCGGCGCACAGCTCCGGGAGGCGACCGTCACCTCCAAGGTGGCGGAGCAGATCCCCGCGCGGCCGGGGGAGTTCACGGAGGGCACCGTCTACCGCGCGCGGGTGAGCAGTTGGAAGCGCCCGGTGCTCGCCGCGGCCCTCGTCTTCGGGGTCACGATGACCGGGATCACCGTCTACGAGCTGGTGTCCGGCGACAGCTTCAGCGGCGGCAAGGGCACCACGGTCAGCGCCGCCGTCACCGGCCACGACACGTCGTCGTCCCCGAAGTCCGGTGACGACGAGCCGAGTCCGGCCGATTCCCCGTCCGGCTCCTCTGACGGTTCGTCGGCCGCCCCGGAGGCGTCGTCCGGCGCGACCGACGACGGCACACCGTCCAACAGCGGTGGTACGACGTCGAGTCCGACGCCGACGCCCAGTGCTTCGGACGGCGGCGGTACGCCGACCCCCACGCCGAGTGCGTCGGCTACTGACCCAGCACCCTCCGCAAGTAGTCGTTCTGGAACCGGCGATCAGGATCCAGCCGATCCCGCAACGCCGTGAACTCGCCGAAGCGCGGATAGACCCCGGCGAAGTACTCGGCGTCCCGGGTGTGCACCTTGCCCCAGTGCGGCCGGCCCTCGTGCGCGGTGAGGATGCTCTCGGCGGCGGTGAAGTACGCCTGGTAGGGCGTGCCCTTGAACATGTGCACGGCGATGTAGGCGCTGTCCCGGCCGGAGGCGGTGGACAGGGCGATGTCGTCCGCGGGGGCGGTGCGGACCTCCACCGGGTAGCTGATCCTGAAGTCCGAACGGTCGACCATCGCCTTGAGTTCCCGCAGCGTGTCCACCAGGGCCGCGCGCGGAACGGCGTACTCCATCTCCACGAACCGCACCCGGCGGGGCGATGTGTAGACCTTGTAAGGGATGTCCGTGTAGGTCCGCGTGGACCAGGCCCGGGTGGAGATCTGGGCGATGGTCGGGATGGTCGCGGGCGCCGCGCGGCCGACCATGTTGGCCACCTGCCAGAGGCCGTTGGAGACGAACTCGTCCTCGAACCAGCCGGCCACCTTGCCCACCGGCTGCTCCGGGCCCGCACTGCGGTTGTTGCGCTTGGTGTTGGTGCTGGCGGTGTGCGGGAACCAGTAGAACTCGAAGTGCTCGTTCTCGGCCCAGAGTTCGTCGAAGCGTCCGGTGACCTCGTCGAAGGTCATCGGCTCCTCGCGGGCCGTGAGCAGGAAGACGGGCTCCACGGCGAAGGTGATCGCGGTGACGACGCCCAGGGCGCCGAGGCCTATGCGGGCGGCCGCGAAGACCTCGGGGTTCTCCTTCTCGGAGCAGGTGAGTACGGAGCCGTCCGCCGTGACCAGCTCAAGTCCCTTGATCTGGGCGGCTATCGAGGCCGACTCGCGGCCCGTGCCGTGCGTGCCGGTGCTGGTCGCCCCGGACACCGTCTGCTCCATGATGTCGCCCATGTTCGTGAGCGACAGACCCTCGCGCGCGAGAGCCATGTTGAGTCTCTTGAGCGGGGTGCCCGCCTCGACCGTGACCGTCAAGGCATCACGATCAATGTTGCGGATGCCGGTCAACAGTTGAGGGCGGATCAACACGCCGTCCGTGGCGGCGATCGACGTGAAGGAGTGCCCGCTGCCGACGGCCTTCACCGTCAGACCGTCCTCACCGGCCCTCCGTACGGCCGCGGCCAGTTCCTCGACGGAGGCGGGCGTGACCTCCCGCGCGGGCCGCGACGCGACCGTTCCGCCCCAGTTACGCCACGTGCCGTTCTTCGCGCTCGCTGTGGTGCTCAACGGTGCCTCCCCGACCCGGTGCCGGTCTGCTGAGCCGGCGGTACCCGAGGAAACCGACCGCGACCGCGACGGCACCGGCGACGACCGGAACCCCGTACCCGGCACGCGCGCCGGCTGCGTCTATCACCCAGCCGGCGACGGAGGAGCCGAGCGCGACCCCGACCGCCAGGCCGGTGCTCACCCAGGTCATGCCCTCGGTGAGCTTCGCGCGAGGTACGTGCTCTTCTATGAGGGACATCGTCGTGATCATCGTGGGTGCGATGGACAGACCCGCAAGGAACAGCGCCACGGCCAGAAGCGGCAAGTTTCCGACCAGTAGGAGGGGGATCATACTCACGGCCATCGTGCATATGCCCAGCAGCCATCGACGTTCCGGGGCTCCCTGGAAGCGCAGCAGCCCGAAGACGACGCCCGCCGCGCAGGAGCCCGCCGCGTACAGCGCGAGGACCACGCTGGCGCCGCCCTTGTGGCCCTGCTCGTCGGCGAACGCGACGGTGACCACGTCGACCGCCCCGAAGATCGCACCGGTCGCCACGAAGGTGGCCACCAGCACCTGGAGACCGGCCGCCCGCAGCGCCGAACCACCGCCCTTGTCGCCACGCGCGCGTGGATGCGGCGCGGGCTCGGTGGCGCGCTGAGAGGTCAGCCAGAAGACACCGACCGCCAGGAAGCAGGCGGCGAGCAGAGGACCGGCCTCCGGGAACCACGCCGTGGACAGCCCGATGGAGATGATCGGCCCGAAGATGAAGCACACCTCGTCGACCACGGACTCCAGGGAGTACGCGGTGTGGAGTTGCGGGGTGCCCCGGTAGACGGCCGCCCAGCGCGCGCGGACCATCGCGCCCAGGCTCGGCACCGATCCGATCCCGGCCGCGGACACGAAGAGCACCCAGTCCGGCCACTCGAAGCGGGCGGCGAGCAGCAACACGGCCGCCGCGGTCAGCGCGACGAGCGTCGCCGGACGCAGCACCCGCCGCTGCCCGTACTGGTCGACCCAGCGCGAGATCCGCGGCCCGATCGCGGCGGCGGCCAGCGCGATGGTGGCCGACAGGGCGCCCGCGAGCCCGTAGCGCCCGTTGATCTGCGAGATCATCGTGACCACGCCGATGCCCATCATCGACAAGGGCATACGGCCGAGGAACCCCGCGGCGGAGAAGCCCCTGGAGCCGGGTGCGGCGAACAGGGCGCGATAGGGGCTGGGCACGGTGTCTCCGGTCGGAAAGGAGCAGGGGCGGCTCGGTGGTGATGCGGTGGCGGCTCGGTAAGGTGCGAACGCGGCTGATACAGCTTACGAGCAGGTCGCCCCCGATGCACCCGCCCGTAAGGCGCCTGGATCTCCGTCCGGATTCCCATCGGGATCCCCGCCTCGACCCCCGTCCGGCACCCCGCCGTTTCCCGGCTGTCAGTGGCGGGTGGCAGGATCGGAGGCATGCCAGACGTGCTCGATGCCACCCCCTACGACGCCCTCCTCCTGCTCTCGTTCGGCGGCCCCGAAGGCCCGGACGACGTGGTTCCGTTCCTGGAGAACGTGACGCGTGGGCGAGGCATCCCCAAGGAACGCCTCAAGGAAGTGGGCCAGCACTACTTCCTGTTCGGCGGGGTCAGCCCGATCAACGACCAGAACCGCGCCCTCCTGGACGCCCTCCGCAAGGACTTCGCGGACCACGGCCTGGACCTGCCGGTCTACTGGGGCAACCGCAACTGGGCGCCGTACCTCACGGACACCCTGCGCGAGATGGTCGCCGACGGCCGCCGCCGCATCCTGGTCCTCGCCACCAGCGCCTACGCCTCGTACTCGGGCTGCCGGCAGTACCGCGAGAACCTCGCCGACTCCCTGGCCGCCCTTGAGGCCGAGGGCCTCGACCTCCCCGAGGTCGACAAGCTGCGCCACTACTTCAACCACCCCGGCTTCCTGGAGCCGATGATCGACGGGGTGATCGAGTCCCTCGCCGACCTCCCCGAGGACGTCCGGGACGGCGCGCACCTCGCCTTCTCGACCCACTCCATCCCGACCGCCGCCGCGGACAGCTCCGGCCCGGCCGAGGACCACGGGGACGGCGGGGCGTACGTCGAGGAGCATCTGGACGTGGCCCGGCTGGTCGCCGACGCCGTCCGCGAGCGCACCGGCGTCGACCACCCTTGGCAGCTCGTCTACCAGTCCCGCTCCGGCGCCCCCCACATCCCATGGCTGGAGCCCGACATCTGCGACCACCTGGAGGAGCGCCACGCGGCCGGCGTCCCCGCGGTCGTCATGGCACCCATCGGCTTCGTCTCCGACCACATGGAGGTCCTCTACGACCTCGACACGGAGGCCACGGCCAAGGCCGCCGAACTGGGCCTGCCCGTACGCCGGTCGGCCACCGTGGGCGCCGACCCGCGTTTCGCCGCCGCGATCCGCGAGCTGGTCCTGGAGCGCGCCGCCGTGGAGAGCGGGCAGCAGGTCACACCTTGCGCCCTGGGCGCGCTCGGCGCCGGCCACAACCTCTGCCCGGTGGGCTGCTGCCCGGCCCGCGCCCCCCGCCCCGCCGCCGCGGGCGCCGACAGCCCCTACGCCTGAGGAGTGCCGTGACCGACCCCCTGCACCAGGAACTGCTCGCACTCGCCCAGGAAGCCGCCCACAAGGCCGGCGCCCTGCTGCGGGACGGCCGCCCGGCCGACCTCGCGGTCGCCGCCACCAAGTCCAGCCCGATCGACGTCGTCACCGAGATGGACATCGCGGCCGAGAAGCTGATCACCGACCTGATCTCCGAACAGCGCCCCGACGACGGCTTCCTGGGCGAGGAGGGCGCCTCCGTCGAGGGCACCAGCGGCGTCCGCTGGGTCATCGACCCGCTCGACGGCACGGTCAACTACCTGTACGGACTGCCCACTTGGTCCGTCTCCATCGCCGCCGAGCTGCACGACGAGACCGTCGCCGGGGTCGTCGCGGCCCCGATGCGCGGCGAGACGTTCCACGCGGTGCTCGGCGGCGGGGCGTGGGCCACGGGCGCGTGGGAAGGCGAACGCAGGCTCGCCTGCCGCCCGGCGGCACCCCTGGAGCAGGCGCTGGTCTCGACCGGCTTCAACTACGTCACCGAGGTCCGCACCCACCAGGCCGACGTGGCCCAGAAGTTGATCCCGTTGCTGCGTGACATCCGGCGGGGCGGCTCGGCGGCGGTCGACCTGTGCGACGTGGCCGCGGGCCGGCTGGACGGTTACTACGAGCGGGGGTTGAACCCGTGGGACCTCGCGGCGGGTGACCTGATCGCCCGGGAGGCAGGCGCCCTGACCGGTGGACGCCCCGGAGAGCGCCCCGCACGCGATCTGGCGATCGCGGGCACCCCGGGCGTCTTCGAGCCCCTCCAGCGGCTGTTGGAGGAGTTCGGCGCCTGGCACGACTGACGTGAGTGGTCGGGAGGTTGAGCCGGTGTTGAGTTGGTGCCGCGATGCTGGGCCGGTGTTGGGTGGTGTCGCGTAGGTGGGCCTGTGTTTATCAGGCACCGTCGCGCGCACCTCTTTTGGTTCGGTCGCCTTCGGGGCGCTGGAAGCCGGTGTCGAGAGCCCCAGCGCGCGGAGGCGCGCAGCGCCGAGCACGGTGGGGCTCTCGACACCGGCGCGCCCCTACGGCTCCCTCTCGGCCGTCCACGTTGGCACAGTTGGACTTGGTGGGCCCTCACCGTTTGTTTTGGTGGGCGAAAAGCAGCAGGACCCCGGCGCTGGATTCGCCGGGGTCCCGCTGTCCTGCTGGCCGCACTGATCAGACGCTCGTCGCGCCGACCTCCACACCGTGGTCGGCGGCGAGGCGGCGCAGGTCGTCGAGCTCGGCCTGTTCCACCTCGACGAGGAAGTCGTCGCCCTCGTCACGAGCCCGCGTCAGGTCGGTCTCGGTCGCCCTTATGCGCTGCAGAAGTCCTGCGGTGAATGCGTCCATGCTGCGCCCCCTCGTCCTGGGTCGTGGGTCGTTTGGCACGGGGGTGTGCCGTCCGGAAGGGGCGATCACGTCTGCGGTATGGGGTGCCCAGCGCTGCCCTGGCTGGGCGGCGACGGTGCCGGACACCCACGCCCGCTCTGCGGAAGCGGTTGGACGTACCACAAGGTGGCTTGCCACGTGCAGAGCGTGATCGCGGGGTGTAAAGCCGTCCTCCCCCCGCTCCCTTCCGTGGAAACCTCAACCCACCGAGAAAATCCCGCATTCCCGGGCCTCACACCGGACCTTCATCTTGCGCCGAGCCGCCTTACAGCCGACTTATGGCCGAAAAGGGCAGGATGGAGGTCACACAGCCACGAAGACCCTGCCCGCGTGCGCCGAGGCGCGCTACGCGGGTGGACAGAGGAAGGACAAGCGACGTGCGCGTACTCGTCGTCGAGGACGAGCAGCTGCTCGCCGATGCGGTGGCCACCGGACTGCGCCGGGAGGCCATGGCCGTCGACGTCGTGTACGACGGTGCGGCCGCCCTGGAGCGCATCGGCGTCAACGACTACGACGTGGTCGTCCTCGACCGCGACCTCCCGCTCGTGCACGGCGACGACGTCTGCCGCAAGATCGTCGAGCTCGGCATGCCCACCCGCGTGCTGATGCTCACCGCGTCGGGCGACGTCAGCGACCGTGTCGAGGGCCTGGAGATCGGCGCCGACGACTATCTGCCCAAGCCCTTCGCGTTCAGCGAGCTGACGGCACGCGTGCGTGCCCTCGGCCGGCGCACCAGCGTGCCGCTGCCGCCGGTCCTGGAGCGCGCCGGCATCAAGCTCGACCCGAACCGCCGCGAGGTGTTCCGCGACGGCAAGGAAGTCCAGCTCGCGCCCAAGGAGTTCGCCGTCCTGGAGGTGCTGCTCCGCAGCGAGGGCGCCGTCGTCTCCGCGGAGCAGCTCCTGGAGAAGGCGTGGGACGAGAACACGGACCCGTTCACCAACGTCGTGCGCGTCACCGTGATGACCCTGCGCCGCAAGCTCGGCGAGCCCCCGGTCATCGTCACCGTCCCCGGCTCCGGATACCGGATCTGATCCACTGTGGCCACGACCCCCGCGCCTCCCCAGGCGCCCCCGAAGCCCACGTGGGACCCCAGAAGGCCCGAACCGCCGTTCCCCTGGCTGCGCCCCACCATCCGCATAAGGCTCACGCTGCTGTACGGCGGCATGTTCCTGATCGCCGGCATCCTGCTGCTGTCGATCATCTACCTGCTCGCCGCGCAGGCACTGAACACGGGCAACGAACCGCTGTTCAAGATCGTCGACGGCGATTCGATCAAGGTCACCAGCGACAGCTGCACCGCGGTGAACAACGCGAGCAACATCCCGCTGACCCAGTTCAACGCCGCGATCAGCGAGTGCATCGACCACCAGCGCCAGGCGGCCCTGGACAACCTCCTCAGCCGCTCCCTGCTGGCTCTGCTCGGCCTCGCGATCATCGCCTTCGCCTTCGGGTACGCGATGGCCGGCCGGGTGCTGTCCCCGCTCGGCCGGATCACCCGCACCGCCCGCGCGGTGGCCGGCTCGGACCTGTCCCGCCGGATCGAGCTGGACGGCCCGGACGACGAACTCAAGGAACTCGCGGACACCTTCGACGAGATGCTGGAGCGGCTGCAGAGAGCCTTCACCGCACAGCAGCGCTTCGTCGGGAACGCCTCGCACGAGCTGAGAACACCCCTCGCGATCAACCGCACGCTCCTGGAAGTGCATCTGTCCGATCCCGGCGCCCCCATGGAGCTGCAACAGCTGGGCAAGACGCTGCTCGCCACCAACGAGCGCAGCGAGCAGCTCGTCGAGGGCCTGCTGCTGCTCGCCCGCAGCGACAACCAGATCGTCGAGCGCAAACCCGTGGACCTCGCCGAGGTCGCCGAGCAGGCCGTCGACCAGGTGCACGGCGAGGCGGCGGCCAAGGGCGTGGTGATCCGTGGGGAACAGAAACCCGCGGTGGTCCAGGGCAACGGCGTCCTGCTGGAGCGCATCGCCCTGAACCTGGTGCAGAACGCGGTGCGCTACAACGTGCCGGAGGACGGCTGGGTCGAGGTCACCACCGAGGTGCAGCACGGCCATGCGGTGCTGGTCGTCTCGAACACGGGTCCGGTGGTCCCGGCGTACGAGATCGACAACCTCTTCGAGCCCTTCAGACGGCTGCGTACGGAGCGAACGGGGAGCGACAAGGGTGTGGGCCTCGGTCTGTCCATCGCGCGGTCCGTGGCGCGCGCACACGGCGGCCACATCGCGGCCCAGCCGCGTGAGGGGGGTGGGCTCGTGATGCGAGTCACCCTGCCCATCTGAGATCATGTCGCCGACACACGAGGATGTTCGCTTTGCGCGGAATTTTCTGGCCGCTCCTCCGTCAACCCCGTGTGTGATCGATCACAAGCGCGATTTTCAGGCCATCTACTCTCCGTGATCATGCACCCTGTCGGAAAGCCGGGAAAATCCGGGTTTTCGGGGGTCTTGATCACGGGAAGTACACGATGAGGTGCCTTTGAAGAGCGGCACGAGGACCGTGTACGGTCCCCTTCGCCATCCAAGCCGATCACTCTTGAGGGGTCCGGTTGGGTGTCGATTGAGTAACAGACCTTGATGTGAGGCAAAATCTCCGCCTCAGGTCGGGCACAAGTCCGGCCTCTCACGCGTTACGTGCGCTGGAGACACCGCAGACACCCAGAGGGGGAGAGCGCGACATGGCAACGGATTACGACACCCCACGCAAGACCGACGACGACGTCGACTCGGACAGCCTTGAAGAACTCAAGGCGCGTAGGAACGACAAGTCGACTTCCGCAGTGGACGTCGACGAATTCGAGGCCGCCGAGGGCCTCGAGCTGCCCGGAGCGGACCTCTCGAACGAAGAGCTGGCCGTCCGGGTGCTGCCCAAGCAGCAGGACGAGTTCACTTGCATGAGCTGCTTCCTGGTGCACCACCGCAGCCAGCTGGCCCGCGAGAAGAACGGCCAGCCGATCTGCCGCGACTGCGACTGAGGAGGGGTCGGCCGTGACTGGCTCGACCCCACCCTGGAAGCGCCGCTCCCCCCAGCCGGGAGCGGACGAAGGGCCGACAGACGGTCCTCATGGCGCGCGTGACGACGAGCGGGGCTCATCCGAACCTGGATCAGCCTCGCTCGAACCGGCGGCCGACCGGGCTGACCTCCCGGTGCCGGCGGACGTTCCCGCAGCCGCCCCCGTCGCCAAACGACGGGCGGCGGTGATCCGGGACAAGGCCAGGGAAGGCGTCCGTAAGGGCGGCAGCCGGGCCAGGGCCGGTCTGGCGTACCTCGCCGACCGGATCATCGACATAGCCCCGCGGATCCCCGTACGGGACCTTCAGGCGCTTCGACGGCAGTTCCCGGGCCTCGGCCCCGAACAGCTCGCCGACAAACTGGTGGCGGGCGCGGCCAACGCGACGTCCACCGTCGGCGCGGGCATCGGTGCCGCGGCGATGCTGCCGGTGCCGCCCGCCATGCCCACCGAACTGGCCGCCGAGATCACCGGCGTCGCCGCGATCGAGCTGAAGCTGATCGCCGAGCTCTACGAGGTCTACGGGGCCCGTCCGCCCGGCGACCTCCGGCAGCGCAGCACCACGTATCTGAACTCCTGGTCCGGGGAGCGCGGTATCGACGTGACCAAGCCGTCGACCATGAGCGCCGCGCTGAACGGCCACATGAAGCGCGAGCTGCGCCAGCAGATCATGAAACGCATGGTCCGCGACCTGCCGAACCTGATGCCCTTCATGGTCGGCGCCGCCGTCGGAGCGGTCATGAACCGCCGGGACACCAAGAAACTCGCCGAACGCATCCGCAAGGACCTGCGCAAGGCCCAGGTCCCGTGGGACGCGCTGCCCGAACTGCCGCCCCTGGAGACCCCACCGGACCCGCTCCGGATGGGTGAGATCCCGAAGGAACTCGGGCGGTGATCGGGCCCCGCGTATCCTCGCGGGGCCCGATGAGCGACCGTCAGCAGTCGGCTGTCGTGCCCCCGTCCCACGAGACGTCGTAGTTGTAGACCCAGCCCTTGGTCTGGGTGCCGTCGATGCGCCCGTAGATCCAGGTGTTGCCGTAGCTGTTCTCTACGGTGCACCAGTAGTAGAACTTCGTACCGGAGACGAAGGTGCCCACGGAGCCACATGCCGAGTACGGCCTGACCCGCATGGTGGTGGCGCCCTCGAAGCGGCCGTACCCGCTGGCCTTGTTGCTCACGATGTACGACACGTCGCACACACCGGCTGCGCCGGCGGCCGGGGCGCTCAGGCCGACGAAGGACGCTCCCAGGAGCCCTCCGACGCCGAGTAGCGATGCCACGCGTTTCTTGAGCCCCATGTAGTTTCCCCCTCAATCGAAAATGAACTGCGCATGACAGGCAACTACTTTGCCGCGCATGATCCATTTTCGTGGTAACTCGTTGGGGGCGTTATCAAGGCGAGATGTTGGACGCGATGGACTACGCCGAGGCCGCCCGTGCCGCTTTGATCGCCTCCGCAAGCCGCTCCGGCTCGCGGGTCGACAGATACAGGTACGGCGTCGGGTCGTCGGGGTCGGTGACCTCGACGCGCAGTGCCCTGGGGATGTACGAGCGCAGCAGCAGGAAGGCGCGGGTGTCGGCCTTGTAGGTCCGCCAGGCGCGGGCCTCCTCCGGGTCCAGGATCTCCGCCTCGCCCAGAGCCGTCACCGGGATCTTCGCCTCGCCCGCGACCAGCTGGTCGCCCACGATCCGGATGCGGAGCGAGCCGTAGGAACTGGCCATGACGGAGGCGACGGCGGTGCCGCCGACCAGGCCGCCGAGCAGCGGCAGGGTGCCGAAGGGCAGCAGGATCAGGGCGAAGGAGACGCCCACCAGGAACGAGATGAACCACCACGAACGGGGGGCGGTGAGGCGCTCGTCGTAGGGGGAGGCGGAAAGCTGCATGGAGCCAAGCTTGGCACGGTGTCCGGAACCTACCGACGCGCGGGTAAGGTCTGCGGCTGTGAGTGGTACTTCTCCAGCTCTTGAGCCTCCGTCCGACGCCGTGAAACCGGTGCGGCACCCTGATGCGCCCGCGCCGGGCGAGCTGCTCGGTGCGCACTACGAACAGTGTTTCGGGTGTGGCGGCGACCAGCCGCACGGGCTGCATCTGGAGGCGCGGGCCGGTGAGGGCGTCACCATCACCGCCGAGTTCACCGTGCGGGCCGCCCACCAGGGCGCCCCGGGCCTCGCGCACGGCGGGGTGCTCGCCAGCGCGCTGGACGAGACCCTCGGTTCGCTGAACTGGCTGCTGCGGACGATCGCGGTGACCGGCCGCCTGGAGACCGACTTCGTCCGGCCGGTGCCCGTGGACACCGTGCTGTACCTGGAGGCCGAGGTGACGGCCGTGGCCGGCCGGAAGATCTACTCGACCGCCACCGGACGCATCGGCGGCCCCGACGGGCCCCTCGCGGTGCGCGCCGACGCCCTCTTCGTCGAGGTGAAGGTCGACCACTTCATCGACAACGGCCGCCCGCAGGAGATCCGGGCCGCCATGGACGACCCGGACCAGGTCCGGCGTACCCGTGCCTTCGAGGTGAACCCGTGAGCCGTAGTTCTCTGGACGTGTCGATCCGCCGTGTCGACCCGGACGTACCGCTTCCGTCGTACGAGCATCCCGGCGACGCGGGAGCCGATCTGCGGACCACCGAGAGCCGGGAACTGAAGCCGGGTGAACGGGCCGTACTGCCCACGGGGGTGTCTATCGCTCTCCCGGAGGGGTACGCGGCCTTCGTACACCCTCGTTCGGGGCTCGCCGCCCGCTGCGGTGTTGCCCTGGTGAATGCCCCGGGGACGGTTGATGCCGGGTACCGTGGGGAGATCAAGGTGATCGTGGTGAATCTCGACCCGTACGAGTCGGTTCGGTTCGAGCGCTTCGACCGGATCGCCCAGCTGGTCGTCCAGCAGGTCGAGAGGGTCCGCTTCCAGGAGGTCGCGGAGCTTCCCGAATCGGCGCGGGCCGAGGGGGGCTTCGGGTCCACCGGCGGTCATGCCGCCGTGGGCGGCACCACGGGTGGGAATCGATACGCTTCGGTCGTATCCGACCGGGAAGGACAGTGACGTGTTCGGACGTCGCAAGAAGGGCACTGCCGCCGAGGACGCGGCGAGCGAGGCCGAGCAGGTCGTCGACGACGTCGACACTGAGGCGGACGAGTCGGTCGAGCGCGTGAAGCTCGAGCCGGAACCCCGCCCCGACGGACCCTGGGACGACTCGGAGATCGGCGACCCCGCCGAGGGCCGGGTGGACCTGGGCGGTCTGTTCGTGCCGGGAGTCGACGGCATGGAGCTGCGGGTCGAGGTCGCGGGTGACGCGATCGTCGCCGCCACCGTGGTCCTCAAGGACAGTGCCATCCAGTTGCAGGCCTTCGCCGCCCCCAAGCGCGAGGGCATCTGGGGTGAGGTCCGCGAGGAGATCGCCAGCGGCATCACCCAGCAGGGCGGCATCGTCGACGAGGTCGAGGGGCCGCTGGGCTGGGAGCTGCGCGCGCAGGTTCCGGTGCAGCTGCCGGACGGCACGGGCGGTTTCCAGGTCGTGCGGTTCGTCGGCGTGGACGGTTCGCGCTGGTTCCTGCGCGGGGTGATCTCCGGGCAGGGCGCGGTGCAGCCGCAGGCGGCCGGGCTGCTCGAGCAGATCTTCCGGGACACGGTCGTCGTGCGCGGCGAGGGCCCGATGGCGCCCCGCGACCCGATCGTCCTGAAGCTGCCGAACGACGCCCAGATGGTTCCCGAGGGCGTCCAGCAGGAGGAGGCGGGTTCCCGCTTCTCCGGCGGCATGGGCCAGCTTCAGCGCGGACCGGAGATCACCGAGGTCCGCTAGCCGGAACAGAACACCGGAACAGGCGAAAAAGGGCCGCACCCCGTCAGGGTGCGGCCCTTCGTCGTGCGCGCACTCTTGACGGCTCATTGGTCCGTACCTATGGTCTCGGCTCAACGCCCAAGTTCATGAGGGTGCTCTGTGTTCACATACGAGAACGGAGTCACCGTGCGCCGCGCTGCCCTGCTCTCCGTCGTCACCGCCCTGGTCCTGGGCTTCTTCGCCCAGCCCGGCACCGCCGCCCAGGCGGCCCCCGCCACCTTCGTCCACCCCGGAGTCGACGTCTCCCGGAGCCAGTTGGACTTCGCCCGCACCGAGGTCCTCGCCGGCGCCCAGCCCTGGAAGGGCGCCTACGACCAGATGATGGCCAGCTCCTACGCGAGTCTGACCCGGACCCCGAAGCCCAGGGCCGTCGTCGAGTGCGGCTCGTACTCCAACCCCAACTACGGCTGCACCGACGAGCGCGAGGACGCGATAGCGGCCTACACCGACGCGCTCGCCTGGTACATCACCAAGGACGCGCGCTACGCCCAGAAGGCCATCGAGATCATGGACGCCTGGTCGGCCACGATCACCAGCCACACCAACAGCAACGCGCCCCTGCAGACCGGCTGGGCCGGCGCCTCCTGGCCAAAGGCCGCCGAGATCATCAAGTACACGTACACCGGGACGTGGACCAACTCGGCCCGCTTCGCGACCATGCTGCGCAACGTGTACCTGCCCGAGATCATCAACGGCTCCAATTCCAACGGGAACTGGGAGCTGACGATGATGGACGCCGCCGTCGGCATCTCCGTCTTCCTGGAGGACAAGACGTCGTACGACAAGGCGATGGCGCTCTTCCGGACCCGTACCGCCGCGTACATCTACCTCGCCTCGGACGGTTCCGTGCCGAAGACTGTGCCGAGCCAGAACCTCAACACCACGGCGAAGATCGTCAGTTACTGGCAGGGCCAGTCGACCTTCGTCACCGGCCTCACCCAGGAGACGTGCCGCGACTTCACGCACACCGGGTACGGCCTCTCGTCGATCTCGCACGTCGCCGAGACCAGCCGCATCCAGGGCACCGACCTCTACGGCACCGACGTGGGGGAGCGGCTGCGGCAGGCGCTCGGGTTCCAGGCCAAGTACCAGCTGGGCACGGCCGTACCCAGCTGGCTGTGCGGCGGCTCGCTGACCCTCGGGCTCGGGCCGGTCACCGAGGTCGGCTACAACGCCCTGCACAACCGCCTGGGCATCGCCATGACCAACACCCAGACGCTCACCCTGAACAACCGCCCGGCCGGCAGCAACAACCTCTTCGTGGCCTGGGAGACCCTCACCCACGGCGACAACCCCAACTGAACAGCGCCGGACCCTGATGCCCGTACGGTGCCGTACGGGCATCAGGGTTGTGTCAAAGACGTCCCTGAGCGCACTCGTCACCCCATTTGTCGGACTTATTGGACGTAAAGTCGACGCTGCGTACAGAGCTGTGACGGGAAGACAATGGGGCCATGGGACGCGGCAAGCTTCGGATCTACCTCGGTGCGGCACCGGGCGTCGGCAAGACGTACGCCATGCTGTCCGAGGCCCACCGCAGGGTGGAGCGGGGCACCGACTGCGTGGTCGCCTTCGTGGAGCACCACGGGAGGGCCCGCACCGAGGTGATGCTCCACGGCCTGGAGCAGGTCCCGCGCGCGGAGCTGGCCTACCGGGGGACCGTCTTCACCGAGATGGACGTCGACGCCGTGCTGCGCCGGGCCCCCGCCGTCGCCCTGGTGGACGAACTCGCCCACACCAACATCCCGGGCTCCCGCAACACCAAGCGCTGGCAGGACATCGAGGAGCTGCTCGCGGCCGGCATCGACGTCGTGTCCACCGTCAACATCCAGCACCTGGAGTCCCTCGGCGACGTCGTCGAGTCGATCACCGGGGTGCGGCAGCAGGAGACCGTGCCGGACGAGGTCGTCCGCCGGGCCGACCAGATCGAACTCGTCGACATGTCGCCCCAGGCGCTCCGCCGCCGCATGGCGCACGGCAACATCTACAAACCCGACAAGGTCGACGCGGCCCTGTCGAACTACTTCCGGCCCGGAAACCTCACCGCCCTGCGGGAGTTGGCGCTGCTCTGGGTGGCCGACCGGGTCGACGAGTACCTCCAGGAGTACCGCAGCGAGCACCAGGTCTCGGCGATCTGGGGTTCCCGCGAGCGGATCGTCGTAGGACTGACCGGCGGCCCCGAAGGGCGGACGCTGATACGGCGGGCCGCGCGGCTCGCCGAGAAGGGGGCCGGCGGCGAGGTGCTGGCCGTCTACATCTCGCGCAGCGACGGGCTGACCTCGGCCTCCCCGAAGGAACTCGCCCTCCAGCGCACCCTCGCCGAGGACCTCGGCGGCACCTTCCACCACGTCGTCGGCGACGACATCCCGGCCGCGCTGCTCGACTTCGCGCGCGGGGTGAACGCCACGCAGATCGTCCTCGGGTCCTCGCGCCGCAAGACCTGGCAGTACGTCTTCGGGCCGGGGGTGGGGGCCACGGTCGCACGCGAGTCCGGGCCCGACCTGGACGTCCACATCGTCACCCACGAAGAGGTCGCCAAGGGGCGCGGGCTGCCCGTGTCCCGGGGCGCGCGGCTCGGGCGGGCCCGGATCGTCTCGGGGTGGCTGGTCGGGGTGGTCGGGCCGGTGGGGCTCGCGCTGCTGCTGAACGCCGTGCATCTCGGGCTCGCCAACGACATGCTGCTCTTCCTGTCGCTGACCGTGGCGGCGGCACTGCTCGGCGGGCTGCTGCCGGCGCTGGTCTCGGCGGCCGTCGGATCGTTCCTGCTGAACTACTACTACACGCCCCCGCTGCACCGGCTGACGATCGCCGACCCCAAGAACATCGTCGCCATCGCGATCTTCGTCGGCGTCGCCGTGTCCGTGGCCTCCGTGGTCGACCTTGCCGCGAGACGCACCCAGCAGGCCGCCAGACTGCGCGCCGAGTCGGAGATCCTGTCGTTCCTCGCGGGCAGCGTGCTGCGCGGCGAGACCAGCCTCGAGGCGCTCCTGGAGCGGGTCCGGGAGACCTTCGGCATGGAGTCGGTGGCCCTGCTGGAGCGCAAGAGCGACGTGGACCCCTGGACCTGTGCGGGCCGGGTCGGCGTGGGAGCGCCGCTGGAGCGGCCCGAGGACGGCGATGTGGACATGCCCGTCGGCGACCACATGGCCCTCGCGCTGACCGGCCGCGTGCTGCCCGCCTCCGACCGCCGGGTGCTGGCCGCCTTCGCCGCGCAGGCCGCCGTAGTCCTGGACCGCAGGCGTCTACGGGAGGAAGCCGACCAGGCCCGCGCGCTCGCCGAGGGCAACCGCATCCGTACGGCCCTCCTGGCGGCCGTGAGCCACGATCTGCGGACCCCGCTCGCCGGTATCAAGGCGGCCGTGTCCTCCCTGCGCTCCGACGACGTGGCGTGGTCCGAGGAGGACCAGGCCGAGCTCCTGGAGGGCATCGAGGACGGTGCCGACCGGCTCGACCACCTCGTGGGGAACCTGCTCGACATGTCCCGCCTGCAGACCGGCACGGTCACGCCGATCATCCGCGAAATCGACCTCGACGAGGTCGTGCCGATGGCCCTGGGAGGGGTCCCCGAAGGCAGCGCCGAACTCGACATCCCGGAGACGCTGCCCATGGTGGCCGTCGACCCCGGGCTGCTGGAGCGGGCGGTGGCCAACCTGGTGGAGAACGCGGTCAAGTACAGCCCGCCCGGCGAAACCGTCCTGGTGTCCGCCAGCGCCATCGCCGACCGCGTCGAGGTACGGGTGGTCGACCGGGGCCCGGGAGTCCCGGACGAGGCCAAGGACCGCATCTTCGAGCCCTTCCAGCGCTACGGCGACGCCCCGCGCGGCGCCGGAGTCGGACTCGGTCTCGCCGTGGCGCGCGGCTTCACCGAGGCGATGAACGGCACCCTCAACGCCGAGGACACGCCCGGCGGAGGCCTCACCATGGTGCTCACGCTCCGCGCGGCGGACGGCATCGTAGAAGACGCGCACGACGTGTTTGACGTACAACCGGAAAGGCAGGCCTCATGACCAGGGTCCTCGTGGTCGAGGATGAGCCGCAGATCGTGCGGGCCCTCGTGATCAACCTCAAGGCGCGGAAGTACGAGGTCGACGCGGCCGCCGACGGCAAGACCGCCCTCGATCTCGCCGCCTCCAAGCACCCGGACGTGGTCGTCCTCGACCTGGGGCTGCCCGACATGGACGGCGTCGAGGTGATCCGGGGGCTGCGCGGCTGGACCCGGGTGCCGATCCTGGTGCTGTCCGCGCGGCACTCCTCCGACGAGAAGGTCGAGGCGCTGGACGCGGGTGCCGACGACTACGTCACCAAGCCGTTCGGCATGGACGAGCTGCTGGCCCGGCTGCGGGCGGCCGTGCGCCGGGCCGAGCCCACCGGGGGCGGTGAGGACGACGTCCTGGTCGAGACCGAGGAGTTCACGGTCGACCTGGCCGCCAAGAAGGTCCAGCGGGACGGGCGGGACGTACGGCTCACCCCCACGGAGTGGCATCTGCTGGAGGTGCTCGTGCGCAACACCGGGCGGCTGGTCAGCCAGAAGCAGCTGCTCCAGGAGGTGTGGGGGCCGTCGTACGGGACCGAGACGAACTATCTGCGCGTGTACATGGCACAGCTGCGGCGGAAGCTGGAGACGGACCCCGCGCATCCCAAGCACTTCATCACGGAGCCCGGTATGGGCTACCGGTTCGAGCGCTAGGGCCGTGGGTACGTTGCTGTCAGTGGACCCCGGTACGCTTCAGATATGAGCGCTGTCCCTCGTTCCGAAAAGCCGGCCGGACGGTTCCGGCGCATGCTCGACCGGCTCTCCACCTCGCAGGAGGACCTGGAGTCGGAGGAGCTGCGTGAGGACGCCGAGACCGAGGGCTGTGTCCGGATCGGCGACTGCCACGACCGACAGATCGTGACGGTTACTGGTACGTTGCGCACGGTCACGCTGCGCCCCCGGGCGGGAGTTCCGGCCCTGGAGGCCGAGCTGTTCGACGGTTCGGCCGCCCTGGACGTCGTGTGGCTCGGCAGGCGCTCCATCGTGGGGATAGAACCGGGGCGCAAGCTGATCGCGTCCGGCCGGATCTCGATGAGCCGGGGCCGCCGGGTGCTCTTCAACCCCAAATACGAACTGAAACCCCTCGGACGGGAGTAGCCGGTGACGTCGCTCGACAAGCCGACCGCGGACACCGTGGACGCCGAAGACAGCGAGCAGGATGTCCGGGCGGTGACCGAGGCAGCCCTCTTCGAGGCGTTCGGCGGACTGCGCGGCATGATCGAAACGGTCCTGCCCGGCCTGCTCTTCGTCAGCATCTTCACCGTCAACAAGAACCTGCACTGGTCGGCGATCGCCGCCCTGGCCGTCGCGCTGGCCCTGGTCGTGGTCCGGCTGGCCACCCGGGACACCGTCAAGCACGCCTTCAGCGGTGTCTTCGGCGTCGCCTTCGGTGTGGTCTTCGCGATGATGACGGGCAACGCCAAGAACTTCTATCTCCCCGGCATGCTCTACACGCTGGGCCTGGCGCTCGCGTACATCATCACCACCCTCGCGGGCGTCCCGCTGATCGGCCTCATCCTCGGCCCGGTCTTCAAGGAGAACCTCTCCTGGCGGACCCGCAACCCCGGCCGCAAGAAGGCCTACGCGAAGGCCAGTTGGGCCTGGGGCCTGATCCTGCTCGCCAAGTGCGCGATCCTCTTCCCGCTCTACTGGTGGGCCAACACCGCCCAACTCGGCTGGGTCCTGGTCGCGTTGAAGATCCCGCCCTTCCTCCTCGCCGTCTGGCTCACCTGGGTCTTCCTCGCGAAGGCACCCGCGCCGATCGACGTGTTCGCGGAGATGGAGGCGGAGGAACAGGCCGAGAAGGAACGCAAGGCCGCGGCCGAGGCCTCGGGCGAGGCCCAGGACGCCACGGCGGGACGGCACCGTCGCGACGCATAGCGTCCGCTGCTTTCGCGACTTTCGCTACGACGAGGAGGGGCGCCCTGAGATCTCAGGGCGCCCCTCCTCGTCGTATCCCCGAAGGGGTCAGCTCGCCGCGTCCTCCCGGCGTACCGACAACAGGTCCTCCAACTGCTCCTCACGCGCCTGAGCCGCCACGAACAGCAGCTCGTCGCCCGCCTCCAGAGAGTCCTCGCGGGACGGGGTCAGCACGCGCGTGCCGCGGATGATCGTGACCAGGGACGTGTCCTCCGGCCACTCCACGTCGCCGACCTGGGTGCCCGCGAGGGCGGACTCCTCGGGGAGGGTCAGCTCGACGAGGTTGGCGTCGCCGTGGCTGAAGCGGAGGAGGCGGACGAGGTCGCCGACCGACACCGCCTCCTCGACCAGGGCCGACATCAGGCGGGGGGTGGAGACGGCCACGTCGACGCCCCAGGACTCGTTGAAGAGCCATTCGTTCTTGGGGTTGTTGACGCGGGCGACGACGCGCGGGACGCCGTACTCCGTCTTCGCGAGGAGGGAGACGACGAGGTTGACCTTGTCGTCGCCGGTCGCGGCGATCACGACGTTGCAGCGCTGCAGCGCCGCCTCGTCCAGGGACGTGATCTCGCAGGCGTCGGCCAGCAGCCACTCCGCCTGGGGGACCCGCTCGACCGAGATCGCGGTCGGGGCCTTGTCGATGAGAAGGATCTCGTGACCGTTCTCCAGCAGCTCTCCGGCGATCGAACGTCCGACCGCGCCGGCACCGGCAATGGCGACCCTCATCAGTGACCGCCCTCCTCTTCGGGACCCTTGGCGAACGCCGCCTCGACCTTGTCGACCTCGTCCGTACGCATCATCACGTGCACGAGGTCGCCCTCCTGCAACACGGTCTGCGAAGAGGGCAGCATCGCCTCGCCGAGCCGGGTGAGGAACGCCACGCGGACGCCCGTCTCCTCCTGCAGCTTGCTGATCCGCTGGCCGACCCAGGCGGCCGAGGCGTGCACCTCGGCGAGCTGGACACCGCCGGTGGGGTCCCGCCACAGCGGCTCCGCGCCCGAGGGCAGCAGCCGGCGCAGCATCTGGTCGGCAGTCCAGCGGACCGTCGCGACCGTGGGGATGCCCAGGCGCTGGTAGACCTCGGCACGGCGGGGGTCGTAGATACGGGCCGCGACGTTCTCGACGCCGAACATCTCGCGGGCGACGCGCGCGGAGATGATGTTCGAGTTGTCACCGCTGGAGACGGCCGCGAACGCGCCCGCCTCCTCGATGCCGGCCTCGCGCAGGGTGTCCTGGTCGAAGCCGACCCCGGTGACCCGGCGGCCGCCGAATCCGGGGCCCAGCCGACGGAAGGCGGTGGGGTCCTGGTCGATCACGGCGACCGTGTGCCCCTGTTGCTCCAGGGTCTGGGCGAGAGCGGAACCCACTCTGCCGCAGCCCATGATGACGATGTGCACGACCGTCCTTCCGGTGTCCTGAAATCAATGCTCAGCCCCATCAGGGTCTCAGACCGAGGCCCAAGCTACACACGCCCGGTCCCTCCACGGCACCCCTGTGCGTCAGCGGCGTCCGATGCTGCGCACGCTGGCCAGGGTGAGGATTCCGAGGCCGACGAGGGCGGCCAGGCCACCGATCAGCTCTGCGGTCGCGGGCATGGAACCTCCAGGAGGCGGCGGGAGCGGGGTTTTGTCATATAGACACGGTGTCGGCGATCTTGACGGAATCCGCAACTCCACTCGTCCCTTATTTCACTCGTGAGGCAGATGACAGGGGGTAAGACGGCGGAAAGTAGAGGATCGCCTGTTCGAAGGCCTACGATCCTCTGTTGTGTCCAAACTGACCGACGTGCCCAAGCGCATCCTCATCGGGCGCGCACTGCGCAGCGACCGGTTGGGCGAAACGCTCCTGCCGAAGCGCATCGCACTCCCCGTCTTCGCCTCCGACCCGCTGTCCTCCGTGGCGTACGCGCCCGGCGAGGTGCTGCTGGTCCTCTCCATCGCGGGCGTGTCGGCGTACCACTTCAGCCCCTGGATCGCGGTCGCGGTCGTGGTGCTGATGTTCACCGTGGTCGCCTCCTACCGGCAGAACGTGCACGCCTACCCCAGCGGTGGCGGCGACTACGAGGTGGCCACCACCAACCTCGGCCCCAAGGCCGGCCTCACCGTCGCCAGCGCCCTGCTCGTCGACTACGTCCTCACCGTCGCCGTCTCGATCGCCTCCGGCATCGAGAACCTCGGCTCCGCGATCCCGTTCGTGATCGAGCACAAGGTGATCTGCGCGGTCGCCGTCGTGGTGCTGCTCACGCTGATGAACCTGCGCGGGGTGAAGGAGTCCGGCTCGCTGTTCGCGATCCCGACGTACGTCTTCGTCGCGGGTGTCTTCGTCATGATCGCGTGGGGCGCCTTCCGCGGCCTGGTCCTCGGCGACACCATGCGCGCGCCGACCGCCGCCTACCACATCAGGGCCGAACACCAGGGCCTGGCGGGCTTCGCCCTGGTCTTCCTGCTCCTGCGCGCCTTCTCCTCCGGCTGTGCGGCGCTCACCGGTGTCGAGGCGATCTCCAACGGCGTCCCGGCCTTCCGCAAGCCCAAGTCGAAGAACGCGGCGACCACCCTCGCGGCGATGGGCATCCTGGCCGTCACGATGTTCTGCGGGATCATCGCGCTGGCCATGACGACCAAGGTCCGCATGGCCGAGAACCCGGGCACCGACCTGATCCACAACGGCGTCGCGATCGGCTCCGGCTATGTCCAGAACCCGGTGATCTCGCAGGTCGCCGAGGCCGTGTTCGGCAAGGGCAGCTTCCTGTTCATCGTGCTCGCCGCGGCCACCGCGCTGGTGCTGTTCCTGGCCGCCAACACGGCGTACAACGGCTTCCCCCTGCTGGGCTCGATCCTCGCCCAGGACCGCTACCTCCCGCGCCAGCTGCACACCCGCGGCGACCGCCTGGCCTTCTCCAACGGCATCGTGCTGCTCGCCGGCACGGCCGCCTTGCTGTTGGCGATCTACGGCGCGGATTCGACCCGCCTGATCCAGCTCTACATCGTGGGCGTGTTCGTGTCGTTCACCCTGAGCCAGACCGGCATGGTCCGGCACTGGAACCGTCACCTGGCCACCGAGAAGGACCTGGCCAAGCGCCGCCACATGGTCCGCTCGCGCGCGATCAACACCTTCGGCGCGTTCTTCACCGGCCTGGTGCTGGTCGTCGTCCTGGTCACGAAGTTCACCCACGGCGCCTGGGTGGCGCTGCTCGGCATGTGCATCTTCTACGCCACGATGACCGCGATCCGTAAGCACTACGACCGGGTCGCCGAGGAGATCGCGGCCCCCGAGGGCCCGAGCGACGACAGCCTCCGCCCGTCCCGCGTCCACTCCGTCGTCCTGATCTCCAAGATCCACCGCCCGGCTCTACGGGCCCTGGCCTACGCCAAGTTGATGCGCTCGGACACGCTGGAGGCGCTCAGCGTCAACGTGGACCCGGCGGAGACCAAGGCGCTGCGCGAGGAGTGGGAGCGGCGCGGGATCGACGTACCGCTGAAGGTGCTCGACTCGCCGTACCGGGAGATCACGCGGCCGATCATCGAGTACGTGAAGGGGCTGCGGAAGGAGTCGCCGCGGGACGCGGTGTCCGTGATCATCCCCGAGTACGTGGTCGGCCACTGGTACGAGCACCTCCTCCACAACCAGAGCGCGCTGCGGCTCAAGGGGCGGCTGCTGTTCACGCCGGGCGTGATGGTGACGTCGGTGCCGTACCAGCTGGAGTCCTCCGAGGCGGCGAAGATCCGGGCGCGGAAGCGGAGCGAGTGGAGTGCGCCGGGTGCGGTACGGCGGGGTCCTGCGGAGGAGCGGCACCGGGAGTCTTCGACCAAGCTTTAGGGTCGGCCGCTTTGTGGTGAGCGGCCGGGCGGGGTCCACGTAGACTGGTGGGCTGTTGTCCGGCCGTACCCCCTTTGACGTTGTGGAGTCACCCCGCCATGCAGGCAGAACCGAAGAAATCGCTGGTGGGGGAGGAGTACGAGGTCGAGGTGGGGCCCGTCGCCCATGGCGGGCACTGCATCGCCCGTACGTCCGAGGGGCAGGTGCTGTTCGTCCGGCACGCGCTGCCCGGTGAGCGGGTCGTCGCGCGGGTCACCGACGGCGAGGAGGGCGCGCGGTTCCTGCGTGCCGACGCGGTGACGATCCTGGACGAGTCCAAGGACCGGGTCGAAGCCCCTTGTCCGTACGCCGGCCCCGGCCGCTGCGGCGGCTGCGACTGGCAGCACGCCAAACCCGGCGCCCAGCGTCGCCTCAAGGGCGAGGTCATCACCGAGCAGCTGCAGCGGCTCGCGGGGCTCACGCCCGAGGAGGCCGGCTGGGACGGCACGGTGATGCCGGCCGAGGGCGACAAGCTGCCCGCGGGCCAGGTGCCGCGGTGGCGCACGCGCGTGCAGTACGCGGTCGACGTCGACGGCAACGCCGGTCTGCGCAAGCACCGTTCGCACGAGGTCGAGCCCGTCGAGCACTGCATGATCGCCGCGTCGGGCGTCAGCGAGTTGGGCATCGAGGAGCGCGACTGGTCCGGCATGGCCTCGGTCGAGGCGATCGCGGCGACGGGTTCCCAGGACCGCATGGTCATCCTGGAGCCCCGCCCCGGCGCGCGGCTCCCCCTGGTCGAGCTGGAACGCCCCGTCTCGGTCATGCGCGTCGAGGAGCACGACGGAGGCATCCACCGCGTGCACGGCCGCGCGTTCGTCCGCGAGCGCGCCGACGGCCGTACGTACCGGGTCGGCAGCGGCGGCTTCTGGCAGGTCCACCCGATGGCCGCGGACACCCTCGTCAAGGCGGTCATGCAGGGCCTGCTGCCGCGCAAGGGCGACATGGCCCTCGACCTGTACTGCGGCGTCGGCCTCTTCGCCGGCGCGCTGGCCGACCGCCTCGGCGACAAGGGCGCGGTGCTCGGCATCGAGTCGGGCAAGCGCGCGGTCGAGGACGCCCGGCACAACCTCGCGGGCTTCGAACGCGTCCGCATCGAGCAGGGCAAGGTCGAGAGCGTGCTGCCGCGGACCGGGATCAGCGAGGTCGACCTGATCGTCCTCGATCCGCCGCGGGCGGGGGCGGGCAAGAAGACCGTGGAACACCTGTCGTCCCTCGGGGCGCGGAAGATCGCCTATGTGGCTTGCGATCCTGCTGCGTTGGCTCGGGACATCGCTTATTTCCGGGACGGGGGGTATCGGGTGCGGACGTTGCGGGCGTTCGATCTGTTTCCGATGACCCACCACGTCGAGTGTGTCGCCATCCTCGAACCCGTGGAAAAGGGCAACTGACCCGCGGTTGCCCCAGCCCGCGCTACCTCTGCTGGCCCTGCTCGCCCAACGGCTTCGGCCAGCTGTCCAACAGTTGCTCGTCCGTCAACGCCGCCATACCGTCCGCCGCCGCTCCTTCCAGCCCGAACCCCACCATCAGCACCTCCGCGTACCGCCGCCAGGCATCCGGCGCGACCTCGTGCGTGCGGTCCGCGACCGCGCCGATCATGTTCAGGAAGGCGTACACGTCGGCGCTGGCGAAGTCCTTGCGGACGGCGCCGGCGGTCACCGCTCGTTCCGCGAGGCCGTCGACGAGGCGGCCCAGTTGGTCGCGGGTGCGGGCGACCGGGCCCGTGTCGACGCTCGCGTTGGCCAGGATGACCTCCAGGGCGCGGTCCTCGGAGCGCCACTGTGCCGCCGCCAGCAGGTAGTGCCGTAGGGACTGGGCCGGGTCCGGGAGTTGCGCGGCCCTGGTCGCCAGGTCCAGGAACATCGTGAAGCGTTCCGTGAACAGGGCGTCCACCAGGGACTGGAGGTCCGGGAAGCGGCGGTAGACCGTGCCTACGCCGATTCCGGCCTCGCGGGCGATCTCGTTCAGGGGGACCGTCGTCCCCCGCCGGGCGAACAGGCGGTCGGCCGTCGTCATGATCAGGCGGCGGTTGCGTTCCGCGTCCGCTCGCAGCGGGCGTTGGTGCGGGGTATCCGGGCTCACGCCGGGACATTCTCCGGCATCTTCGCCCCGGTGGTCCGGCGTGCCTGCCTGACCAGGAGCGATACGCCGGTCACGACGCTCCACAGCAGCCATGAGTAGACACCGCCCCGCTCGAAGATGCCGGCCGTGCTCGTCGAGACGCCCACACCCGCCTCGCTCAGCAGGCCCAGGACGCCGACCGCGATGCTGAACACACGGTACGCGCGCGGCAGTTGGAGGCTCTTCAGTGAGCCCGCCATGATCACGATCGTGTTCGCGCACAGGATGGCGACCGAGGCGCCCCCGACGTGCAGCCCCAGGCTGTAGCTCGCGCCGTTCGCGGAGCCGTGGAACAGGCCGACCAGCAGGAAGCCCACCGCGTGCGCGCCCGCCAGGGCGATGACCACGCGGCGTACGCGGCCCGTGAGCAGGGGCACCGCCAGCAGGATCACTCCGGCGGCGAACAGGATCCCCTGGACGATGAACGACGTGTTCATCAGCGCGTGATCCGGCGAACAGAGGGTGCGGTCCTGGAATTTGGTGCCGCAGTCCGTGACGCCCAGGTCGCTGATGTAGTTCGTGGCGTAGCTGTAGACCGGGGTGGTCCAGGCGGCCGCGGCGACCGCCTCGGACACCACCCACTGCACCGCGTTCAGCACCAGGACGGCGGCCCCCAAGGGAAGCCAGATCTTGCGTGACATCGGAACTCCCATCACGACTCCTCTCGACAGGTCATGCTCACCACCCTACATTAAGTGGATAGTTCTATCCGGTTAGCCGTCGTGCGTGCACGCAGTCATGTGACCGGCATCACATTGCAAGGTTCGAACTTCGAGGGCCGCCGTGCATCTAGTCGGCGTCCACTCCACTCCACCGAGGAA
This sequence comes from Streptomyces sp. NBC_00986, assembly GCF_045162565.1. Classification (NCBI taxonomy): domain Bacteria; kingdom Bacillati; phylum Actinomycetota; class Actinomycetes; order Kitasatosporales; family Streptomycetaceae; genus Streptomyces; species Streptomyces sp. NBC_00986. Next base: position 3,544,410 of record NZ_CP108733.1, on the reverse strand, counting down.
ACAATCAATGTTGGCTTATCTGCCCGGATTCGCCCCCTGGATCGTCGCCGGCGTCCTCTCGTCCTTCGACTGGCGCTGGGGCGCGCTCGGCGGTCTCGTCACGGGGCTGCTCATGATGCTGAACGACCGTCGCCGCGGGGTCGGCTTCGACGCGCTCGTGCTGGAGATCAGCACCCTCGCCTACTTCGTCGTGATCGGCGCCGTCTCCGTCGTCAGGCCGGACTCGTCGCTGGCCGACCACACCGACGTCATCTCCTTCGTGTGGCTGGCCGGCACCGCCTGGGGGAGTCTCGTGGTGCGAAGCCCCTTCACGCTGGGCATCGCCAAGCGGCAGACCCCGCGTGAGTACTGGGACATGCCGGAGTTCGTCCAGGTCAACAACTACATCACCAGCGCCTGGGGAGCCGGCTTCACCTTCATCGCCGTCAGCCTGGCCATCGCAGGCGCGGTGGACGCCCCGGCCTGGGTCGGCATCACCGCCCACGTCGTCGGACTGGTCGCCCCCGCCGTCTTCACGAAGGTCTACCCCGCCCGCGCCCAGGCCCGCCTCATGGCGCTCGCCCAGGCGCCGGGGCAGACCCAGACGTCGGTGAGGGTCGTTCGGTAACGGCCGTCACCGTCCCGCGCCCTGTCTGACCTCTCAGCACCAAAGCTCAGCACCAAAGCTCAGCACCAAAGCCCAGCACCAAAGCCCAGCACCAAAGCCCAGCACCAAAGCCCAGCACCAAAACACTTACCCCACGAAGGAGTTGGCGCATCGTGAGCATCGCAAAGAACGTCGTCCTCGTGCACGGCGGATTCGTCGACGGATCGGGCTGGCGGGGCGTCTACGACGCGCTCCGCGCCGACGGTCACCACGTGAGCGTCGTCCAGCACCCCACGCTGTCCCTCGAGGGCGACGTCGCCACGACCAAACGGGTCCTCGACGCCCAGGACGGCCCGGCCGTACTCGTCGGACACTCCTACGGCGGCGCGGTGATCACCGAGGCCGGCACCCACGAGAAGGTCTCGGCGCTCGTCTACATCGCGGCGTTCGCGCCCGACAAGGGCGAGTCCGTGAACACCCTCATCGCCGACCCGCCGCCCGGTGCTCCCGTTCCGCCGATCCTGCCGCCCGTCGACGGGTTCCTCTTCCTCGACCGGGAGAAGTTCGCCGCGTCCTTCGCCGGGGACCTGCCCGCCGACGACGCCCGGTTCCTCGCGGACTCCCAAGTGCCGTGGGGTGTAGAGGCGTTGGCTGGCGCGGTCACCGAGCCCGCCTGGCGGACCAGGCCGAGCTACTACCTCGTCGCCACCGACGACCACATGATCCCGCCGGCCGCCCAGCGCCTCATGGCCGAGCGGGCCGGCGCGACCGTCACCGAGACCGGCGGCAGCCACGCCGTGTACGTGTCCAAGCCCGCCGAGGTCGCCGCGTTCATCAAGCAGGCGGCAACGGGCACCACAGCGTGAGCCTTCTCCACTGACAGCCGACAGCCGACAGCCGACAGCCGACAGCCGTGGCGGCCGCGGTGCTCAGCACGGCCGCCACCACCGCGGCGGCGGACGCGCGCCATCAGTGTCCGCCGCCGCGGCCAACTCCGGCCCGGGCAATGGCGGTTCGCCCGTACGGCGGACTCGCCGACCCGTCCGACTCCCCTGACCCCTATGACTTCTGACGTCTTGAAGGAAAGCAGCATGACGACCGAGAACGAGACACCCGCACCCCTCTACCTCCAGGGCCGCTTCGCGCCGGTCCCCGAGGAGTACACCGCTGCCGAGCTCACCGTACGAGGCACCCTGCCGCCCGACCTGGACGGCCGCTATCTGCGCAACGGCCCCAACCCGCTGCCCGGCGAGGACCGGGGCCACTGGTTCACCGGACCCGGCATGCTGCACGGCATCCGGCTGCGGGGCGGCCGCGCCGAGTGGTACCGCAACAGGTGGGTCAAGACACGGGAGTTGGAGGGCCACCCCTTCGTCCGCGAGGACTTCAGCGTCGACCTCGCCGCGGTGCCCGCCAACACGCACGTCATCCGGCACGCCGACACTGTCCTCGCCCTGTGCGAGGTGGGCCTGCCCTACTGGGTCACCCCGGAGCTGGAGACCGTCGGGCCGTACGACTTCGGCGGGAAGCTGACCACCGCGATGACCGCGCATCCCAAGGAGGACCCGGTCACCGGTGAACTGCACCTGTTCGGGACCGGGTTCGCGCCGCCCTACCTCACCTATCACCGGGTCACCCCGGAGGGCGAGTTGCTCGACAGCCGGCCGATCGACGTGCCCGGGCCGACGATGATGCACGACTTCGCGATCACCGAGAACCACATCGTGTGGATGGACCTGCCCGTCGTCTTCGACCACACCCTGGCCGGGCGCGGCGGTATGCCGTACCGGTGGGCCGAGGCGTACGGCGCGCGGATCGGGATCATGTCCCGCGAACACGGGTCCACCGATGTGCAGTGGTTCGACGTCGACCCCTGCTACGTCTTCCACGTGGGCAACGCCTACGAGGACGCGCAGGGCCGTGTGGTGCTGGACGCGGTGCGCTACGACGACGCCGGGTTCCGGAAGGTCTGGGGCGACATCGGCGGGCCCACCGGTCCGGGCACGCCGAGCGTCCCCGGTGTGGCGAACGGTCAGGTCGGGGTGCGGGAACCGGGGCACACCCAAGCCCCCTCCGTCCTGTACCGGTGGACCCTGGACCCGGTGGCCGGCCGGGTCACCGAGACCCAACTGGACGACCGCGAGGCCGAGTTCCCCACCCACAACGAGACCCTCACCGGGCGCCGGAACCGCTACCTCTACACGGTCAACGGCGACGGCATCGCCAAGCACGACCTGGAGCGCCAGACCGGCGACGTCCACAAGACGCCCGGCAGCCGCTACTCCGGCGAGGCCGTCTTCGTACCGGCGTCGGACGGCACCGACGAGGACGCGGGCTGGCTCATGTCGCTCGTCTCGGACGACAACGGGGCGGCCGGTGAACTCCTCGTCCTCGACGCCGGCGACCTCTCCGTGCAGGCGGTCGTGGAACTGCCGTACCCGGTCCCGTCCGGCTTCCACGGCAGCTGGCTGCCCGAGCCCGGGACGGCCGAACAGGCCTGACACGAGGGCGGGTTGACCAACAGGTCGACCGACCTGGGCGAGGGGGCCCGACGGGGAGCCGGAGCGGCGTATCTTCCTCGACAAGGGTCCCCTCGGTCCGACACGCGGGGTCCATCTCCTGTTCACCGGCGGGTGGGAGAAGTGGGGTCCCCGGAGCATGAGTCCAACTCGCCGCGCTGGCACAGGGCTTGTGATGTGTGCGCATGGAGGCTTCATGGTGCCCCTCGACCACCCCACGGACGAGGAACTCGCCCGCAGGGCCCAGGCAGGCGAGTCCGATGCCCTGGGTCTGTTGCTGACGCGTCATCAGGCGCCCATGCGTGCCGTCGCGTTGAGCCTGCTCGGCTACGGGCCCGACGCCGAGGACGCCGTACAGGATGCAGCGTTGACCGCGCTGCGGCGCATCGGTGACGTGCGCGAACCCGCCGCCGTAGGGGCGTGGTTGCGGGCGATCGTGCGGAACGCGGCCCGGATGCGGCTGCGGGCCGTGCGGGAGTTGCCCGGGCTCGACGCGCTGGAGCAGGTGTACGTGCGGGACGACGAGCCCTCGCACCCGGAGCGGGTCGTCGAGCAGCACGCGATGCGGGACTGGATCTGGGACGCGGTGGAGGAACTGCCGCAGCAGCAGCGGCTGGTGCTGATGCTGCGGCACTTCAGCGGGATCACCTCGTACCAGGAGATCGCCGAGGTCTGCGAGGTGCCGGTCGGCACCGTGCGCAGCCGGCTCAATCAGGCCCGGGCGAAGATGGCCAAGGTCCTGCTGTCGACCGCGGCCGGGGGCCACGACGACGCCTCCGCGCTCACCGAGGACAGCAGGCAGGAGGCCGAGGTCACGCTGGACGGCGCCATGCGCGGCCAACTGCCCCCGGAGATCCTGGAGTTGTGGCCCGAGGAGACCGAACTGGTCGGTGTCCTCAACAAGGACGGCGGACGCCTCCATCCCTTCCCGGCGATGCGGAGCACCCGGGACAAGGGCGTGACCCAGCATCTGCGCCATGTCGTGGCCAGCCGGGACATCGCCATCTGGGAGATGGAGGCCGTCAACCCCGCCGGGATCCCCAACCCCTGCCCGCCCACCCTGGCATGGCTGATGTTCCGCCAGGGCGGGCGGGTGCGGAAGCTCCGGGTGGTCTTCCCCGGGACGCCGCCCGGGACACCGGCGTGAGCGCCGTGTCAGACGGAGCGCAGCAGCTGTCGTAGATCCGTGGTGTCGATGACGTGGGCCCGGGACGGGAACACCTTCTCGACCAGCACCCGGTGGGTCTCGGCGTCGGGGTCGGCGACGCCGTCGGAGAGGACGAAGACGCGGTAGTCACGGTCGGCCGCGTCGATGACGGTGGACAGGACCACGCCGCTGGTGCTGATGCCGGCGAGGACCAGGGTGTCGATGCCGCGGTCGCTCAACTGCTCGTGGAGATCGGTGGTCGAGCCCGAGCCGTAGCGGATCTTGCGGACGACGATGTCGCCGTCCTCGGGCGTGATCCGCGCGTCGATCTGCGTGGCGTCGTCCTCGTGGTGCAGCATCTTCGCCGCGGCGACCGCGCTGAAGGACTTGTTGGTCTCGGGGACCGCCGACCAGTCGTCCTCGGTGAAGGCGACGCGGACGTAGCCGATGGCGCCGCCGACCGCGCGGACCTCGGCGATGGTGTCCTTGACCCGCTCGACGAGGGCGTCGGAGTCGGGGGCGATGGGGACGATCCCGTTCTGGAAGTCCATGACCAGCAGGGCCGTGCGCTCGGGGGTGATCGTGGGGAGGGAGGGGGTGCTCACGCGAGGTTCTCCTTGGTGGGGTTCTTACTGAGGTGCGGTCAGGTGGTCTTGGTGCGGCCCATCAGGCGGCGGTCCAGGACGGTCAGCAGGAGGACCGTGAGGCCCGCGCCGACCAGGACGAGGCCGAGGACGTGCAGGCCGTGGTCGGTCACGCCGGTGCGGAAGACGATGCCGCCGATCACGGCCGATGTGATCGTCCCGAGGTAGCCGAAGGTCCTGAACAGGCCGGAGGCGGTGCCGATCTGGTCCGGCGGCGCCTCCAGGTAGAGGGCGGTCTGGTTGCCGACGGTGGTGGTCGCCGAGGCGACGCCGAAGATCAGGGACACCAGCACGATCGCGATCGCCGGGCTGTGCGAGGTCAGCAGCATGATCGCGGCCGAGCCGATCAGCATGGACACCGCCGAGACGACCAGCGGGCCACGGATCAGGTTGCGGCTTGCGAGCGGGCGCGAGAGGAGCGCGGAGACGGCGCCCATCGGCAGCAGCAGGAGTCCCGCCGTCACGGTGGACAGCCCGTGCGCGGCCTCCATCCACTGCGTCACGCCGTACATCACGGTGTACGTGCCGAGCAGGGAGAGCGCCTGGCGCAGATAGGTGCGGGTGAGGGCGCCGTTGGCGGCCAGGCCGCGGAAGTCGAAGAACGGGCCCGGCTTGCGCAGCTCCCACCAGACCGTGGGCACGGCGGCCAGGACGAAGACGGCGAGCGCGGTCCACCCGAGGCGGGGGAGACCCGTCAGGAAGACGACCAGCGCGGTCATCGTCACGGCGAAACCGAGGATGCCGGGCAGGTCGATCCGGTCGGCGACCCTGCGGAAACCGTTGTCCGCGCGGTCGAGCGCCGGGTCCTTCGGCAGCCAGCGCACGGCCATCACCATCGCGGCCAGGGTCACCGGGATGTTGATCAGGAACGCCCAGCGCCAGCCCGCGGCGCCGACCAGCAGTCCGCCGATGGGCGGGCCGATGGCCGCGGTGGCCATGCCGGCGATCGCGATGCCGCCGAGGACTCCGCCCGGCGGGGCGTCGAGACCGGCGTCCTGGGCGCGGCGCCGGATCAGCACCATCGCGCAGGGGAACGCGGCCGAGGTGCCGATGCCGACCAGGACCCGGGCCACGGTCAGCATCGCGAGGTTCTGGCCGAGGCCGCCGACGACCCCGCCGAGCAGTACCAGGACGATGCCGACGAGGAAGATCCGGCGCGCCCCGAGCACCTCCGCCAGCTTGCCGGCGGTGGGCTGCGCCACGGCGCTGGCCAGATAGAGCGAGGAGACGAGGACGGCGGTGCTGCCGACCGCGACATGCAGTTCGGTGGCGATCGGCACCAGCGCGGTCGCGATGATGGAGCTGTTGACCGGGTTGAGCCCGGCGCCCACATAGAGCGGGGTGGTGAAGGTCCAGGCGAAGGGCTTGCGCACGAGGTCGCGCGCCGGTCCGGCTGCCTTGCCGGTGTCGGTGCTCATATCCCGCCGTTGTTCAGCTCTGTCGTGGCGAGGCGCTCCAGCAGCTCGATGGCCTTCTCCACGTCCTTGCGCTCGTCCGGGGCGACCAGCTGGTCGATGGCCCGCGCCAGGAAGGAGGCGCGGCCCGCGAGCAGCTTCTCGACCAGCTCGGTCGCGGACGGGTCGGCGCTCATCAGCTTCTTGCGGCCGTCCTGCGCGTCGGGCTCGCTGCGGACCAGCCCGGCGGCCTTGAGCACGGCCAGGCTCTGCGCGATGGACTGCGCGCTGACCCGCTCCAGCGTGGCCAGCCGCGCGGCGGTGACAGGCCCCTCTCGCACGACGCTCGCCAGCACACCGAGCTGCGTGAGGGTCAGGCCGGTCGAATGCTGCCCCGACTCCGTGCGCAGCCGCGCGCGCAGCCGGGTCATCGCGTCGTTGAGCCGCTGAGCGGTCACGACGGACTGCTGCGGCGGGGGGTTCGTGGTCATGGATCCAAGGTAAAACTACACAAGTAACTTTGCCAAGTTACTTGTGTAGTTTTCGCTGTCTGCTGGATCACACGACCGGATCCACACGGCAGGTTCAGGCGGCTGGATCACGCCGTCAGGTGGTCGGCGAAGAAGCCGCTCAGCCTCTCCACGGCGGGCGTCACGTACTCGTCCTTGTCATAGAGGTCGACGTGCGAAGCGCCTTCGATCCACGCCAACTGCTTCGGCCCGGAAGCCTTTTGGAACGCCTCCACGCTCATCCAGGACGTCACCGCGGCCCGTCCGACGATCAGCAGCAGCGGCCGCGGCGCGATCATGGCGACGGCTGCGAACGTGTCGAAGGCGGCGATGCGATCCACGCTCGTCCAGGTCAGCGCCTTGGCCGAGCGGGGGTGCTGGGCGCGCGGAGAGCAGTAGTACTCCCAGCCCTCGTAGACATGCGGGCCGCCCGCGCGCGCCTCCTCCTCGGTGGCGGGGAAGACCGGGAAACGCTGGACGTCCGCACCACCGGCTTCGGCGGTACGGGCCGCGGAGGCGGCGGCCAGCATGCCCGCTACGACGGCCGGGTCCTGGGCGCCGTCCGCGCCGAGCCGGAACTGACGTGACATGTCTACGGCGCTTACCGTGCCCACGGCCCGGATGCGCGGGTCGGTCGCGGTCGCCGCCAGGGCGTAGCCGCCGGAGGCGCAGATGCCCAGCGCCCCGATGCGGCCGGGGTCGACCGCGTCGAGGGTGCCGAGGAAGGAGACGGCGGCCTTGAGGTCCTCGACCCGCTGCCCAGGATCCTCCAGGCTGCGCGGCTCGCCCTCGCTCTCACCCTGGTAGGCGGCGTCGAAGGCGAGCGTGACGAACCCGCGCTCGGCCAGCAGGCGGGCGTACAGCCCGGAGGCCTGTTCCTTCACCCCGGTGCCGGGATGCCCGACCACGATCGCGGGACGCGGCACCCCCGGCGTCCCGTCGTCCGGGGTGTAGAGGTGACCGGCGAGCTTCAGGCCGGCGCTGAGGAAGGTGACATCGGTACGCATGAGGATGCACTCCAGTCGGAGGTGGGGGAGCCGGTGTACGGCCGTGCCCCCACCGTCACGCCATCCCGCCCCGCGCCACCAGGGACGGCTCTGCCTATGCGGTTCTGTACCAGGCACGCGCCCGCCGACCCGGGGACACTGGAGCCATGGCAGACCGTGACGCGCCGCCCCCCGCCGGCCCCGCCGGCCCCTCAGGCAACGAACTGGGCGACTTCCTGCGCGCCCGCCGGGCGGACCGCGACCCGCAGCAGGCGGGTTTCCCCGACGACGGCCGACTGCGGCGCGTGCCCGGGCTGCGCAGGGAGGAACTGGCGTACCTCGCGCACGTGAGCGTCGACTACATCGTCCGCCTGGAACAGGGCCGCACCCGCCGGGGCTCCCGAGCCGTCCTGGACGCCCTGGCCGACGCGCTCCACCTCGCCCCCGACGAGCGCACCTACCTCTTCACCCTGGCCGAGGTCGCGCCGGGAGCGTCCACCCGGCTGCCCGGACGCGCCGAAGTCGCCCCGCGGCTACGGCAGTTGCTGGACACCATGCACGACGTCCCCGCGATGGTGCTGCACCGCGGCATGGACGTCCTCGCCTGGAACCGCGCGGCCACGGCCCTGCTGACCGACTTCGGCGCGGTGCCCCCGGCGGAGCGCAATCTGATCCGGCTCACCTTCCTGGACGCCGACTTCCGTGCCCTGTACGGGGATTGGCCCCGGGCCGCCCGTGAGTGCGTCGCCGTGCTGCGCATGGAGGCGGGACGCACGCCGCACGACCCGGCACTTGACACCCTGATCGCCGAACTCACCGCCCGCGACCCGGACTTCCGCACCTGGTGGGCCGAGCACCAGGTGCGGGGACCGCGGCAGCTCACCAAGACGTACGTCCATCCGGTCGCCGGTGAACTCACCCTGGACGTCCAGCAGTTCACCGTCGACACGCACCCGGAGCAGTTCCTCGTCGCGTACACGGCCCCACCGGACTCGGCCTCGCAGGACGCGCTGCGGTTCCTGTTGCAGTGGGCCGGCCTCAGCAGCACGCAAGCGGGGTAGGTGTTCAGCTGCCGACGGGCGCGCCCGCCACCGCCGAACTGCCGGGCAGGGGCGTACGAGCGGGCCGTTCGGCCAGTACGTCGAGGATGTTGTCCACCGCCAGGTCGACCATCGCGGCCCGGGTCGCCTCGGTGGCCGACCCGATGTGCGGCAGCGTGATCACGTTCGGCTCGGCCACCAGCGGGGACAACTCCGTTCCCATCGGCTCCCGTTCGAAGACGTCGAGCCCGGCGGAGTGCAGCCGCCCCTCACGGACGGCGTCGAGCAGCGCCTCTTCGTCCACGACCCCGCCGCGCGAGGTGCTGACCAGCGTGGCCGTGGGCTTCATCGCGGTCAGTTCGCGGGCCGAGATCAGATGGCGGGTCTCGTCGGTGAGCGGCACGTGCAGCGACACGACGTCGGAGTCGGCCAGCAGCGCGGCCAGACCCACCGAGGTCGACAGGTCGTCGTCGGGCGCGTACGGGTCGTGGTGGATCACGCGCATCCCGAAACCGTGGGCGCGGCGGGCCACCGCGCGGCCGATCTGGCCGTAGCCGACCAGGCCGAGGGTGGCTCCGTGGACGTCCAGGCCGAGATAGTCGTGCATCCGGAACAGTCCCCACGAGCCGTCCGCGAGGCTCGCGGACGCCGCGCCGAGGCGGCGGCGGGCGGCGAGGATCAGCGCGAAGGTGAGGTCGGCGGTGGTCTCCGCGAGCACACGGGGCGTGTGCGTGACGACGATGCCGCGCTCGGCGGCCGCGGCGCGGTCGACGTTGTCGAAGCCCATGCTGGCCAGTGCGACGACGCGCAGCGAGGGGCCCGCCGCGTCCATCAGGGCGGCGTCCACGGGGTCGTTGCCGAGGGCCAGCACGCCGCTCACGCCGGGGGCGATGGCGGCGAGGTCGGCGGATCCGGGCTTGGCGGCACCGGGCCAGGCCACCAACTCCGTGTTCTCGGACAGGCGTTGCAGGCCTTCACCGGGCAGGTTTTCACGGGTGGCGAGGACACGATTCTTCATGTTCTTCTCCAGTGACGAGCCATGGACAGCCACGCATTACCGGCCGGGCGGATTATTCGAAAGACGCTAGCCGCGGCGGTCACCGGAGACAAATAGCGGATTCGTGTGACGCTATTGGTCGTCCTTATTCCTGTCGGTGTCGATCAGTTCCAGGAAGAGATCGTGCACGGCCAGCGCGGGCTCCGAGAGCGGCTGATTGTCCGAGGTCACCACGGAGAGTTTGACCGTGATGACGGGCTCCACGATCCGCCGTACGGACAGCTCGCGGACGTCGAGGATGGCGCGCGCCGCCGACCACGGCAGGACCGTCGCGCCGATGCCCGCGTCCACGGCGTTGACGAGGGTCAGCGCGGACTCGACCTCGCCCACCACGTTCAGCCGGAGCGAGGCCTGCTGGAAGGCTGCGTCCACGACCTGCCGGATCGTGTGGATCCGGCTGGGCAGCAACAGGGGCAGGCTCGCGAGCTCCTCCAGCCGGACCTCGCCCTTCCCCGACGGGGCCGTGTCGCCGGGCGCGCCGATCAGATAGAGGTCCTCGGTGCGGACGGGCTCGAACTGGACGCCCCGGAGCGGACCGGCGCCGTAGATGAAGGCCATGTCCATGCGGCCCGTCATGATCGCCTCGCTGATCACGCCGCCGAAGTTCTCGTTGATGTGCAGAAGGATGTCCGGGTAGCGCTCGCGGACGCTCTTCAGGAGGGGCAGCGCGAGGGCCGCGCCCAGGCTGTACGGGGCGAGGCCGACCGAGACGCTGCCGGCGGGGGCGCGGCCGGAGACGTCGACGGCGGCCTGGGCGAGGTCCACCTGGCGGAGGATGAGCTGGGCGTGCAGGTACAGGGCGCGGCCCGCCTCGGTCGGGGCGACCCCGCGTTTGCTGCGGATCAGCAGCTGCTGCCCGAACTGTGCCTCCAGGGCGGACAGTTGCTGGCTCAGCGCCGGCTGGGCGATGTGCAGGATGTCGGCCGCGCGCGTGATGCTCCCCGCGTCGATGATCTTGATGAACGAGTAGAGACGCCTGGTGTCCATTGCGCGGGGCCTTCCAGATGGAGCGAAGCCTCATCGTAGGGAGGGATCAGCCCGAAGCACAGCCCGGGTGAGCGGGGGCTGTGAGGGGAGTCATAGTCGTTCGCGATAACGCCAGACCGAACGCATATTGGCGATCACGCGACCGGCGGAATAAGTTGAGCGGAACATCCACACCGGAACGGCTCGGCGAATTCGCTGACGGCTCGACGAAATCATTGTCCGTGTCCGATGTGTGCGGATCATTTTCCGGATGTCACGAAGACGTGATGACTTCGCTTCCCCGGTCACTTCCTTCCCTGGTTCCGCCTTCCCCGGATTTCCCCCTTTCCGGCATTCCCTCCCGGAGGACGTCATGACTCCCATGGTTGATCTCGTCGCCGATCTCGGCGAGGGATTCGGCGCGTACACAATGGGCGACGACGCCGCCCTTCTGGAGTTGCTGACGTCCGCCAATGTGGCCTGCGGATTCCACGCCGGTGATCCCCGCATCATGGACGCCACCGTGCGGACCTGCGTGGAGAAGCAGGTCGCCGTGGGCGCCCACCCGAGCTTTCCCGACCTGGTCGGCTTCGGCCGGCGCGCGATGGACCTCACGCCGGAGGAGGTCCGCACGGACGTGCTCTACCAGATCGGCGCCCTCCAGGCCTTCGCCGTCGCCCACGGCACCCGCGTGCACCACGTCGCCCCGCACGGCCGCCTCGGCAACCTGGTCGCCGTCCGCGCCGACTACGCCCGCGCCGTCGTGGACGCCGTGGCCGCCCTCGACGAGTCGCTGATCGTCCTCGCGCAGGACGGCGAGCTGGCCGACGCGGCCCGTGCCCGTGGCCTGCGGGTGGGGATCGTCGGCATCGCCGACCGCGCCTACCGCGCCGACGGGACGCTCGTGCCCCGCTCCGAGCCCGGCGCGGTGATCCACGACCCGGACGAGGTCGCCCGGCGCACCCTGCGCATGGTCACCGAGGGCGTCATCCGCAGCGTCGACGGCACGGACGTCCAAGTCGCCTGCGACACCGTCCTGTTGCACGGGGACAGCCCCGGCGCGATCGCCCTGGCCGGCCGCATCCGCGAGCAACTCCTCACCGCCGGCGTCGAGATCACCTCCCTCGACAAAGTCCTGAGCGGCAAGGGGTGACCGACATGAACAGCCTCCTAGCGGACGGCCCGACCGTGAACGGCCCCACCACGAACGGCACTTACGCCAACGCCAACGTCACCATCGCCGACTGCGGCGACTCCGCCCTGGTAGCCAAGGCCGTAGGCCTCGCCACCGAACCGGCCTGGCAACTCGTCCACGCCCTCGCCGACGCCCTCAACGCGGTCCAACTCACCGGCGTCCACGACGTGGTGCCCACCTACGACGCCCTGCTCGTCGAGTTCGACTGCGCGGCCACCGACCACGACACCGTCCGCCGCGTCCTGGCCCACGAGGCGGCCCGCCTCGGCCCGCACCCCGCACCGACCACGCCCCCGCGCCGCTTCGTCGTCCCCGTCGTCTACGGCGGCGAGTACGGCCCCGACCTCCCCGAGGTCGCCGCCCAACTCGGCCTGACCGAGGGCGAGATCATCGCCCTGCACTCCGGTTCCGACCTCACCGTGCGCTGCCTCGGTGCCCCCGCCGGAGCACCGATGACGGACGGCCCGCCCTTCCCGAAGCCGGTACCGCGTCTCGCCTCGCCCCGCACCAAGGTCGCCCCCGGCTCGGTCGCGGTCGCCGGACGCCAGGCCGTCATCTGCCCGATGCCCTCACCCGGCGGCTGGCCGCTCCTGGGCCGCACCCCGGTACGCGTCCTCGACCTGCACAGCGACCCGATCACCGCGTACCGCCCCGGCGACACCTTCCGCTTCCGGCCCATCGATCCCCAACAGTGGGACGACTACACGGACTTGAGCCTGGCGGACTGTACGGACCCGGCGGACCCGGCGGACCCGGTGGACCCGGTGGGCCAGGGAGGCGGCCATGGCTGACACCCTCACCGTCCGCACCGCCGGCATCGTCACCGTCCAGGACCTCGGCCGCGTCGGCCGCTCCCGCTACGGCCTGCCCGCCAACGGAGCCGCCGACCAGCACTCGGCGCGCGTCGCCAACGTCCTGTGCGGCAACCACGACCGCGCCCCGCTGCTGGAGATCACCGCCCTGGACTTCGCGTGCGTCCCCTCAGGCGACATTCTCATCGCGGTGACCGGCGCCCCCGCCGAGGTCACCGTCGAAGGGGTCGTACGCCCGCAGTGGGAACCGGTCCCGGTCCGAGCCGGCGAAACCATCCGAGTCACCGGCATCCACCGAGGCCTCCGCGTCTACCTGGCAGTCCTCGGCTCGTTCGAGGCCGACTACCTCCAGGGCAGCTGCGCCCCCGACACGATCCTCGGCTTCGGCCCCACGTTGCGCGCCGGTGACGAACTCACCCTGCGCACGGCCTGCCCGCCGATCGACCACCCCTTCTCCCGCATCCCCCTGTTCCGCCTGAAGGCGCCGGTCCCCCCGTTCCCCACCAGCTGGACCATCGACGTCACCGACGGCCCCGACCGGGCCGAGTTCGGCGACACGGGCCGGCGCCTGTTCGACGCCCCCTTCACGGTCACCCCGCGAAGCAACCACATCGGCCTGCGCCTCCAGGGCGCGGTACCCCGCCGCGTCACCCAGGGCGAGGTCCTCTCCCGCGGCGTCCCCATCGGCGCCGTCGAAGTACCCGCGGGCGACGAACTCCTCGTCCTGCACCGCGGCCGCGGAGTCACGGCCGGCTACCCCGTCCTGGCCGTAGTCACCGCCACCGGCCTCTCCGCCCTCGGCCAGGTCCGCCCCGGCCAGACCATCCACTTCCGCCACCGAACCCTCGACCAGGCAGTAACCGCCCACCGCACCCAACGCCAAGCCATCGACGCCCTGAGAACCAGAGTCCACACAGCCTTCGAGGCCCTACGCATCCGGGCCCCTGCGGGGGCCTGACCGCCGACGCCTTTTCGGCACAGGCCCGCTTACGAAGGTGCGCGGGAACCTGACCCCCCGCACCTTTCCAACACAGGCCCGCTCAAGAAGGGGCGCGGGGAACTGCGCGCCCAGCCCCCACCGACCCGCACAAAACCCACAACCGCTCCCCACCCGCACACAGCCCACCCGCACACAGCCCACCCGCACACAAAACCCACCCGCACCCGCTCACCCCGCTCCCCGCCACCCCGCTGGAAGCACCCCGCACGGAGCCGTCGTAACGCCCCTCATCCCACGCCTGCTGCCCAGACAGGAGACGCCATGAGTACCGTGGCCGCTCAGCCAGTCCCCAACACGGTCGACCCCAGAACAGCCCGCAAGGTAACCCTCGCGGGATGCGTAGGGATCTTCGCCGAGCTCTACGACAACGGCATCTTCGGCTTCATGGCCGGATCACTCGCCGCCGTCTTCTTCCCCGGCTCCGACAACGCCGTCCAGCTCGTCTTCCTCGGCTACGCAGTCTCCTTCTTCTTCCGCCCCCTCGGCGCCGTCATCTGCGGCCACCTCGGCGACCGCATCGGCCGCCAGCGCATGCTCGTCTTCGTCATCCTGCTGATCAGCGCCGCCACCGCGGCCATCGGCGTACTGCCCAGCTACGCGAGCATCGGCATCGCCGCACCCGCCCTGCTGATCCTGCTCCGCGTCGCTCAGGGCTTCTCCGTCGGCGGCGAGGCCTCCGGCGCGATGAGCTTCCTCGCCGAGCACGCCCCGGAGGGCAAGCGCGGCCTGTACACGAGCTACGCGCAGATCGCCTCGTTCCTCGCGCTGCTCACCGGCACCCTGGTCGCCGCCGCGATGACCAGCGGTCTCGGCTCCGCGCGCATGGAGTCCTGGGGCTGGCGCATCCCGTTCCTGCTCGCCGTGCCGCTCGGCATCGCCGGCATCTACATCCGCAAGCGCATCAGCGACACCCCCAACTTCACGCGCCTGAAAGAAGAGGACGGCCTCTCCAAGAACCCGCTCAAGGAGGCGTTCGCCTCCGCCGAGCACCGGCGCGCGATGCTGCTGGCCCTCTTCATCCCCCTGATGAACGGCTCCGGTTACTACGTCCTGTTCAGCTACATGCCCACCTTCATGAGCAGCGAACTGCACTTCGGCAAGGTCCAGGGCCTCCTCGTCACCGCCTCCAGCCTGGTCGCGATCTGTATCGCCATTCCCTACATGGGCCGCCTCTCCGACCGCATCGGCCGCAAGAAGGTCCTCGCCGGATCCGCCGTCGCGATGGCCATCGTGGGCATCCCCTGTTACCTGCTGATCGGCACCGGCAACGTGGCCCTCGCGGTCATCGGCGCCTGCATCATGGCGGTGGTGTTCGCCGGCCACACAGGCGTCATCCACATCCTGCTCGTCGAACTCTTCCCGACCCGTGTGCGTTACTCCGCCTACGGCCTGGGCTACAACGTCTCCTCCGCCCTCTTCGGCGGCACCGCCCCCCTGCTGATGACGTACCTGATCGACCGCACGGGCAACGTCAACATGCCGGCCTTCTACGCCGTCATCACCGCACTCGGCACGCTCATCGCCGTCTCCCGGGTGACGGACCGCGCCCACCTGCCCCTGCGCGACGCCTGACCGCCCCACGCATCACGCAACTCCCGCACCCGCACGTCCGTACGCCCCCCACCCCCGCACAGCAAGGAGCCCTCAGCATGCCCATCTCCGACTACAGGACGGCCCTCGTCACCGGAGCGTCGACCGGCATCGGAGCCGTGGTCGTCGAACGGCTCGCCAAGCGCGGCCTCGAAGTCCACGCCGTGGCCCGCAACGCCGACCGGCTCAACACCCTTGCCGACGAGACCGGTTGCATCCCGCACGCCGTCGACGTCACCGACACCGCAGCCCTCACCGCCGCGCTCGACGGCCTGGAGATCGACGTCCTCGTCAACAACGCGGGCGTCTCCCGGACCGGCAACATCCTGACCGCCGACGAGTTCGCCGTCGACGAGCAGGTCGCCGTCAACATCCAGGCCGTCCTGCACCTGGTCCGCCTGCTGATGCCCGGCATGGTCGAGCGCGACCTCGGCCACATCGTCAACATCAGCTCCATCGCGGCCGTCTACAACTTCGGCGGCAACACGATCTACCACGCCACCAAGGCCGCCGTGCACACCCTCTCCCGCCAGCTCCGCGTCGACGGCTACGGCAAGCGCCTGCGCGTCACCGAGATCTGCCCCGGCCGCGTGGAGACCGAGATCTTCGGCCGCCTCCTCGGCGACATGGAGGCCGCCCAGCGCGAGTTCTACGACGGCTACGAGTCCCTGAAGCCCGAGGACATCGCCGACTCCATCGAGTTCGCCGTCGACTCGCCCCGGCACGTCAACATCGGCCACATCGAGATCCTGCCGACCTTCCAGGTGCCCGGCGGCCTCAACTTCGAGCGCAGGGAGGGCTGATCACCGTGAAGACGGCAGAGCGCCTGCGCCGTATCAAGCCCTCGCCGAGCACGGCGGCGGCCCAGCGCGTACGGGAGTTGAAGAGCCAGGGGCTGACCATCCTCGACCTGACCGTGGGCGAGCCCGACTTCGACACCCCCGACCACGTCAAGGCCGCCGCAGTCAAGGCGATCGAGGCGGGCGAGACCAAGTACACGCCGGTGAACGGCACTTCGGCCCTGCGCGCCGCGATCACCGGCAAACTCCGCGAGCGCCACGGACTCGACGTCACCGACGCGAACATCACCGTCGGCGGCGGCGCGAAGCAGGTCATCTTCCTTGCCCTGATGGCGACTTTGGACGAGGGCGACGAAGTCGTCGTCCCCGCCCCGTACTGGGTGTCGTACCCGGACATGGTCCGCGCCAACGACGGCACCCCGGTCATCGTCGACTGCCCCGAGGCGGACGGCTTCAAGCTGACCCCGGAAAGCCTCACGGCGGCCATCACCGAGCACACGCGCTGGGTCGTCCTCAACACCCCGGGAAACCCGACCGGATCGGCCTACACCACCGCCGAACTCCGCGCCCTGGCCGAGGTGTTGCTCGCCCACCCGCACGTCGGCGTCCTCACCGACGAGATCTACGACGAGATCTGGTACGGCGACGAGAGCGCCGGGTCCCTCGCGGCAGTCGAACCCCGCCTGGCCGACCGGGTGTTCCTCACCAACGGTGTCTCCAAGACGTACGCGATGACGGGCTGGCGTATCGGCTACGGGGTGGGCCCGGCGGACCTGGTCACCGCGATCAACACCCTCCAGTCCCAGACCTCTTCGTGCCCGTCCTCCGTGAGCCAGGCCGCCGCTGCCGCCGCGCTCACCGGACCGCAGGACTTCGTCCAGGACACCGTGCGCGTCTACCGCGCCCGACGCGACGAGACCGTGAAACTCGTCAACGACGTCCCGCAGCTCAGCTGCACGGTCCCGGACGGCGGCTTCTACCTCCTCGTCAACTGCCAGGCGGCCATGGGGCAGTTCACCCCTGCCGGTACCCGGATCGAGAACGACGAGGACTTCGCCCGTCACCTCCTCGACAGCCAGCAGGTGGCGGTGATCCACGGAGCCGCGTACGGCGCCCCCGGCTACTTCCGTATCTCGTTCGCCACGTCGACGGACGTCCTCACCGAGGCCTGCGAGCGCGTCGCGGCGGCGTGCGCCGAACTGACGTCCGCCGCCCCCTCCGTCTGAAAGGTCATCATGATCCGCGTCAGCACCAAGTTCGACCGGCCGGAGCCTTCCGTCGTCAAGCAGTTGAGCGAGTTCTCCTCGGCCACGATCCACGAGGCGCAGGGCCGTCTCGGGGCGCTGGACTCGGCCATCAAGCCGGTCGACCGCACCATGTCCCTGTGCGGCCCGGCGTTCACCGTGCAGTGCGCCCCGCGCGACAACCTGATGCTCCAGACCGCCATCGCCTACGCGCAGCCCGGTGACGTCGTGGTCGTGTCCGCCGGCAACTACGAGGAGGCGGGCTCCTTCGGCGACGTCCTCGCCAACGCCTGCCAGTCCAAGGGCCTCGCCGGTCTGATCACCGACACGGGCGTCCGCGACACCGAGGACCTGCGCGCGCTGGGCTTCCCGGTGTTCTCCCGCAGCGTCTGCATCAAGGGCACGGTCAAGGAGACCGTCGGCCCGATGTGCGAGCCGATCACCGTCGGCGGTGTGCTCGTCCGCCCCGGCGACATCATGCGCGCCGACGCCGACGGCGTGGTCGTCGTCCGCCGCGAGGACGCGGCCGAGGCCGCCGCCCTCTCGCAGGAACGGGTCGACGCCGAGGCCGGGTTCATCGCCGCGTACCGCGCGGGAAAGACGGTCGTCGAGATGTGCAACCTCGCGCCGGTGCTCGCCGCGAAGGGCCTCGTGATCGAGGAGTAGGACGGGCCCGCCGCGACCACCACCACTGAGCACCGGGCCCGGAAATACCGTACCCACGGCTGAGACCCAGGTTCGGATGCCAGGATGAGGCGCCATGACGGCAGGGTGGTGTGCGCGCACAGTGAGGGCCGCGATGTTCGCGGCCGTCTGTGTGCTGCTCGCAGCCCTGGCCCACGTCCTGATGTCCGGCCGCCACGTCCCCGCCTGGGCACTGGCCGCCGGACTCGCCGCGACCGGCGTCGCCGCCTGGTCCCTGGCGGGCCGTGAACGCGGCCTCCCGCTCATCGTGACCCTCGTGGTCGCCGTCCAGGCCGCCCTCCACTCGGCGTTCTCCCTGGCGCAGCCCGCGACGGCGGGGGAGTCGGCGGCCATGGACATGGGGTCGGCCGACATGGGCTCCATGCATATGAGTGCAACAGACTCCATGGATATGGGCCATATGTCGGCGACCACCACCGGCACCTCCTCGCCCGGGATGCTCACCGCCCACCTCCTCGCCGCCTTCCTCTGCGGTCTGTGGCTGGCGCACGGCGAGCGCGCCACGTTCCGCGTCCTGCGGGCCGTAGCAGGACGACTGACCGCTCCGCTACGACTACTGCTCGCGCTCCCCGCCCCGCCGCACCGTCCGCGGCTCCGCCCGCGCCGCGCCCGTTCCGAGCGGGCGCCGCGGCTTCTCCTTCTCGTCCACGCGATCACCTCTCGGGGTCCGCCCCTGGGGACCGCTGTCGCCTGACGACAGCCGGAGCCCCGGGGCCGCTCCTACGCGCCCCGGGCCTCGGCCGTACCCCCGCGCCCCGCCCCTTCCGGGCGCCGCGGGACGGCCGATCCCCTTTCACGGTGACCGAGAAGGACCTCAGGTGATCACTCCCACCCTGCCCGCCTCGCCCGACGTGACGGAGTCGAGCGACGAGTCACTGACCAACTGGGCGCTCGCCGCCCGCCACGGCGACCCCGCGGCCGTCGACCATCTCGTGCGCGCGCTGCACCGCGACGTCCTGCGCTACGTCTCCCACCTCTGCGCCGACCCGCAGGCCGTCGACGACCTCGCACAGGACACGTTCCTGCGGGCGCTCGGCAGCCTGCACCGCTTCGAGGGCCGCTCCTCGGCCCGCACCTGGCTGCTGTCCATCGCCCGCCGCGCGGTGATCGACAGCTACCGCCGAGCCGCCGTCCGCCCCCGCCTGTCCGACGTCCAGGACTGGCAACTCGCCGTGGAACTGGCCCAACCCCGGGGCCTGCCGGGCTTCGACGACGGTGTGGCGCTCCTCGACCTGCTGGCCCTGCTCCCGGACGAACGCCGTGAGGCGTTCCTCCTCACCCAACTCCTCGGCCTGCCCTACGAGGAGGCGGCGGAGTTCGCCGACTGCCCTGTGGGGACGGTCCGTTCGAGGGTGGCCCGCGCCCGGGCGACCCTCGTGGACCTGCTGGCCGACGAGGGAGCGCCCAACGTCCTTTAGAACGGCGTCAGTTGGCGGCTCGATCGGGGAACAGTGCGTTCAACGCCTCCTGTTGCTCGCGCCCCACGAACTGGGTGAGCCCGCGCCTGACCGTCTCGGCGAGTGACTCGGAGGCCTCGCGCAGGAGTTGGCTCGCCTTGTCGGTGAGGGCGACCTCGATGCCGCGCTTGTCGCCGCAGACGGACTTGCGGGTGACCAGGCCCGCGTGCTGGAGACACGCGATCTGATACGTCAGCCGGGTCTTGGGCCGGCCCAGCAGCTCCGCGATCCGGGTCATCCGCAGCCCCTCCTTGGGCTGCTCGGCCAGCAGGCACAGCACCAGGAACTCGTCGTGCGAGACGTCGAGGTTCCCCTTCACGACCGAGCGCAGCTCCTGCTCCACCGCACCCGTCGCCGCCAGCAGCAGCATCCACGCGCGGAGCTCGGGCGGGAGCAGCCCGTCGCCCCGCAGGGACGGACATTCGGGCTGGTCGGCGGGGCGCTCTACGGGGTCGGCCATGGGTCGAGTCTACCTGTTGTCCAATTTTGGAGGAGTGGTTGTCCAGATTTGGATAATGGGCTAGCGTGAGGCTCATAAGGCTCATTCAAATTTGGACTACCGGAACCAGTGGGAGAGATCATGACCGTCGCCGTCGAGACCGGGGTGTGGCAGCTCGACCAGGCCGCCTCCACCGTGGGCATCAGCCACAAGACCATGTGGGGCCTGGTCAATGTGAAGGGCACCTTCGGCACCGTCAACGGTCAGGGCGAGGTCCGGGGCGACGGCTCCGCGATCGGCACGCTGACCCTGGACGCCGCCTCCCTGGACACCAAGAACGCCAAGCGCGACAAGCATCTGCGCTCCGCCGACCTGTTCGACACCGACAAGTTCCCGGAGATCACCTTCGCGGTGCGCAGCGCGGAGTTGCGCGACGGCGACACCGTGCACGTCGTCGGTCAGCTGACCGTCCACGGCATCAGCCGCCCGCAGACCTTCACGGCCCGCCTCAAGGACATGACCGGCGACGCGCTCACGCTGGACGCCGAATTCACCGTGGACCGCGACCAGTTCGGCCTCGGCTGGAACCAACTGGGCATGCTGCGCGGCCTGACCACCGTCACCACCACGCTCCGCTTCCTGCGCACCGCTGCCTGAGGGACCGTCAAGCGGACGGTCAGTCCTTGGGTCGCAGCCGGATGTCCGAGCTGGACAGCGTCTGCGGGGTGGCGGTGAACGCGCGCACCCGGATACGGACCTTCTTGTGCGGCAGGGTGAACGTCCCGTTGGGCGGCCGGAGTTCGATGGTCTCCGTGCTGTGCGCGGGCAGCGTCGCCGGACCGCCCACCTGGGACCAGTACCTGCTCATGCCCTGACCCGTGGTGAGCGTGTAGTGGGGCGTCAGCGCGTCGCCGGACGAGTTGGTGACCCTGAGGGTCAGCCGGGTCACGAC
This sequence comes from Streptomyces sp. NBC_00986, assembly GCF_045162565.1. Taxonomy (NCBI): domain Bacteria; kingdom Bacillati; phylum Actinomycetota; class Actinomycetes; order Kitasatosporales; family Streptomycetaceae; genus Streptomyces; species Streptomyces sp. NBC_00986. The sequence continues at coordinate 3,523,368 of NZ_CP108733.1, read as the reverse complement.
GGTGGGCAACGCCCGCCGCACACCGGTGAGTCGCATGTCCATCGGCGGTGCCCCCGTCGCCGCCACGGCCGCGCTCGCCAGTGCGGGCGTGACGAGCAGCACGGCCGCCGCGACCCGGGCCTGCCGGCGGTGCGGGCCGGACAGCAGCCGGGGGCGCGGCTGCCACGCGTCACGGAACTCGGCGATCGGCGCGGTCACCGCGGACGCCAGCCACAACGGCGTCATCAGCAGGTAGTAGCCGTCCTGCGAACGCGTCGCCAGATAGAACGCGCACCACGGCAGGACGGTCGTCGCCGGCCCCAACCGCCGTACGAACAGCACGAACACGGCGAGCAGACCCGCCGCCAGCAGCATGCTCGCGTGGGAGTACCAGTCGAGCCGGTCGCTGCCGTTCGTGAAGTACAGGGAGATGTCCACCAGGCCCTGGCCGTGCACCACCGCGCCCTGTGTCAGGGGCAGCGCGATGCCGCTCAGCCAGGTGCTCGGCTCGTGCACGATGAAGTACGTGTTGATCAGCAGCCATACGGTGACGGCGACCCCGATGACGCGCAGCAGCACCAACGCGGCCTGCCGGGCGCCCAGTTCGCCGCGTCGCACGGCGTAGATCCCGGCGAGCAGGAACGGCGTGAGGAACCAGGGGAGTTGCTGCGCCGCGCAGGCCGCACCCAGGCACGCGGCCTGGGCGATCCCGGCCGGGCCGAGCCGGCCGCCCCTGCCGATCCGGGGCCAGCGGATCACCACCGGCACCAGCAACGCCAGCGCGAGCACCGCGGGATAGCCCTGGCGGCCGTAGGTCGGAAGAAGGCCGAGGCCCAGGCACGCCATGGTGGCCGCCGACCGCCACTGCGTCGGCAGCAGGCGCCACATGAGGACCGCGGCCGCGATCAGTGCGCCGGTCGCGACGGCCGTCGCGGGGGCGCCGCCGTGTCCGATCCACAGGAGGGGCGCCGTGAGCAGCGTCTCCAGCGGGGGATAGCCGTAGGTGTAGTCGTAGCCGCCGGTCACCGTCGGGGTGAGGGCGACGCCCTGGCTGGGGTGGAAGAGCCAGGGCCAGGGCCGGCCGTAGATCGGGTGTCCGGCGACCAGTTCCTTGGCGGCCTGGGTGGTGAGGACCGCCTCGTCGCCGCCGGCGTGGAACACGGACCACGCGGACAGCGCCAGCAGGACCGCGGTCACCAGGACGACGAGGTCGATCCGGGCCAGCGAGCGCGCCCGGCGGACCACCAGGGTCAGCACCCCGCACACCAGGATCGAGGCGTAACAGAGGCAGACGACCGCCGCCACCACGAGCCGGTGGCTGGCGGCCTGCGTCCACACCGGCCGGACGCCGATGAACAGACTGATGTCGGCGAGCAGGGTGAGGATGCGGTGCCACTGCGCGGGAGGTTCCGGGGCGGACACCGCCGACTGTGTCCGCCGACCGGGTGTCACCTGTTGTGTTTCTGCCAAGTGCACGACACAGGACGCTAATCGCGGCCGGTGAGCCGGGTGTCCGGAGTCGTGAAGATTCGGGTGTGAGACCGGTAAGAAGGCCTCGTCATGGCCTAAATGGGACAAACTCGAACGGCTTTGTTCAACTGACCATGGCCATCAGTTCATTCAGTAAACATCGCGCACATACCGCTTCGCCGCCGCCAGTTGCTTCACATACGCACCCGCCTCGGCCTCGTCCATCCCGCCGTGCGCGACCGCGATGTCCCGCAGCGCGCGATCCACGTCCTTCGCCATCCGCGAGGCGTCCCCGCACACATAGAAATGGGCACCCTCCCGCAACCAGTGCCACAACTCCGGCCCGTGCTCCCGCATCCGGTCCTGCACATACACCTTCGCCCGCTGATCCCGGGAGAACGCCGTGTCGAGCCGGGCGAGGGCGCCCTCGCCCGACAACTCCGTCAACTCCTCCTCGTAGTAGAAGTCCGTCGCCCGATGCTGCTCCCCGAAGAACAGCCAGTTCGGCGCGGGATGCCCGAGCGCGCGCCGCTCCTGAAGAAACCCGACGAACGGCGCGACCCCGGTGCCGGGCCCGACCATCACCATCGGGGTCGCGGGATCGGCGGGCGGCCGGAAGTGCGGCGAGCGCTGCACGAACACCGGGACCTCGGTCCCCGCCTCGGCATCCGCCAGGAACGGCGAGCAAACCCCGCCACGCGGACGGCCGTTGAGACCCTCGTACCGCACCACCGACACCGTCAGCGAAACACTGTGCGGGTCGACGAGCGGACTGGACGAGATCGAATACAGCCGCGGCTGAAGCCTCTTGAGCACTCCGGCCCACTCCTGGGCCCTCGCCTTCACCGGATACTCGGCCAGCACATCCACCGCCTGCCGCCCCCAACTCCACTGCGCCAGCCGGTCCTTGTTGTCGGGCCGCAGCAGCCTGCGCAACTCCCGGTCGTCCCGGGCCCGTTCGGCCACGAACCGGAGCAGATCCGGGGTGATTCGGGTGATGTCCAACCGCCGATGGAGCGCCTCGGCGAAGGACAGCTCCCCAATGCCTTCCAGGTCTACGACCGTTGCGGCATCGGTGCCGGTGGCCGTGAGCCATTCGTCCACCAGGGAGGGGGAGTTGACCGGCCGGACGCCGAGTGCGTCACCGGTCTCGTACGTGAGGTCGGTGCCGCTGGTGTCGAAGGTGAAGCGGCGGACCTCCTTGCCGGCGCCAGGGCGGCTGAGCAGGCGGTTGCCGACGAGTCGGGCGGTGGTGGGAGTCGGGGTGAGCTTGGGGGTGCGGGGCGGTGACTTGGGGGCGCTTTCGGCGCCGAGTGCTGTGAGCACCTGCCCCAGCCACGCGTCCGCCGACGGCTCGAAGTCCGGTTCGCAGTCCGTGCGCGGAGCCAGTCGCACCCCGCCCAACTCGTCGAGCCGCGCGTCCAGTCGGCGTCCGTGCCCGCAGAAGTCGCCGTACGACGAGTCGCCCAGGGCGAGTACCGCGAACCGCACTCCGTCCAGCCGTGGCGCCTGTTCACCGGCGAGCGCGTCCCAGAAGCCGGAGCCGTTGTCGGGGGCGTCGCCGTCGCCGAACGTACTGGTGATGAAGAGGAGGTCGGTGTCGGGCGGGAGCGTGCCGACGTCGGCCTGGTCCATGCCGAGCAGGGAGGCTCGGTGCCCGGCCGAGCTCAGCCGTTCGGCGGTGGCCGCCGCCAACTCCTCGGCGTTGCCGGTCTGTGAGGCCCACAGGACGACTATCTGCCGGGCGGAGTGCGGTTGTTGGTGTGGTTCGTGTGGGGGAGCGGGGGTCGACCGCGAGTACATCCCGGCGAGAACGCCGTTGACCCACAGCGCGTGCTCGGCGCTGAAGGGTGCGTCCGGCGGAAGCGTCGGGACACCCGGGGCGCCGGACCCGATGCCCGCGAGGAAGCCGGTCAGGTAGAGGCGTTCCTGCGCGGTGAGGACGGGCGGTGGGGTCGGGTCGAGGCCGAAGGGGTTCGCTCCCGGGGTCACAGCGGTCGGGACGACGACCTCCGCGGGTGCCGGTGCCACGCTCGCCACCTTGGTCAGCGCCACCGCGCACACCTTGAACTCCGGCTGGAACGACACCGGATCCACCGCATCGTTCGTCACCGCGTTGACGCTCAGGTATTCGCCGAAGAGGTCGTTCCAGTGGAACGGCGCGAAACAGCCCCCGGGCCGCACCCGGTCGGTCACCACCGCGGGCAGCACCGCCCGCCCCCGCCGCGAAGCGACCTCCACCGAGTCGCCCTCCGCGATCCCCAACTCCCGTGCGTCCTGCGGGTGGAGCTCCACGAAGGGCCCGGGGTTCAGCTTGTTGAGCTTGGCGACCTTGCCCGTTTTCGTCAGCGTGTGCCACTGGTGCTGCAACCGCCCGGTGTTGAGGACGAACGGGTAGTCGTCGTCGGGCAGTTCGGCGGCCGGCATGTGCGGGCGGGCATGAAACACCGCACGCCCGCTGGCCGTTGGGAAGCGCAGCTCGCCCCCGCCCACGTACCGGATGGGGTTGCGGTCCGGCCCGTCCTCCTCCGCCGCAGGCCACTGCACCGGCGTGGACCGCAGCCGCTCGTACGTCACCCCGCGCAGGTCCCAGCCGGTCACCGGGTTCCAGAACTGCCGTAGCTCCTCGAAGACCTGCTCCGCGCTGTCGTAGGAGAAGCCCTTCTCGTAGCCCATCGCGCAGGCGACGGACGCGATGATCCGCCAGTCGGGCAGCGCCTCGCCGGGTGGGGCGACGACGGGTCGGGCCAGCGTGAGGGTGCGCTCGCTGTTGACGAGGACGCCCTCGGACTCGGTCCACATCGCGCCGGGGAGGACGACATCGGCGTAGGCGTTCGTCTCGGTGTCGGTGAAGGCGTCCTGGGTGATGACCAACTCGGCTGCTTCCAGGCCCTCGATGACGGTGCGTCGGTTGGCGACCGAGGCGACCGGGTTGGTGCAGATGATCCAGCAGGCCTTGATGTCGCCGTCGGCCATCTTCCGGAACATCTCGACCGTGCCCCGCCCGACACCGTCCGCGCGGATCGTGCCCGGCGGCAGGCCCCACAGCTCCTCGGTGAACTCCCGTTCCGCGTCGACCAGTACGGACCGCTGGCCCGGCAACCCCGGGCCCATGTAGCCCATTTCGCGGCCGCCCATCGCGTTCGGCTGGCCGGTGAGGGAGAACGGGCCGCTGCCGGGGCGGCAGATCGTGCCGGTCGCGAGATGCAGGTTGACCAGGGCGTTGGTGTTCCACGTCCCGTGCGTGGACTGGTTGAGGCCCATCGTCCAGCAGCTCATCCACTCGCCCGCCTCGCCGATCAGCCGGGCCGCCGTACGGATGTCGTCCTCGGCGAGACCGGTGAGGACGGCGACGGTGTCCGGTGCGTAGTCGGCGAGGAACTCCGGCAGCGCCTCCCAGCCCTCGGTGTGCGCTGCGATGAACTCCGGGTCGGTGTGGCCGTTCTCGTGCAGCAGCCTCAACAGGCCGTTGAGCAGGGCGAGATCGGTGCCCGGCGCGATCTGGAGGAAGAGGTCCGCCTTCGCCGCCGTGGCGGTCCGGCGTGGGTCGACGACGATCAACTTGGCGCCCGCCTTGACCCGTTCCATCATCCGCAGGAAGAGGATCGGGTGGCAGTCGGCCATGTTGGAGCCGATGACCAGGAACACGTCCGCCCGCTCGAAGTCCTCGTACGACCCCGGCGGCCCGTCCGCACCCAGCGACGACTTGTAACCGGCGCCCGCACTCGCCATGCACAGCCGGGAGTTGGACTCGATCTGGTTCGTCCGGACGAACCCCTTGGCCAGCTTGTTCGCCAAGTACTGGGCCTCCAGGCTCATCTGCCCGGAGACGTAGAGGGCGACCGCGTCCGGCCCGTGCTCGTCGACGATCTTCCGCAGCCGCCGCGCGGTCTCGGCGATCGCGTCGGCCACGGGCATGGGCACCGGCTCCCCGCCCCGCTCGTCCCGCACGAGCGCCCCGGTCAGCCGGCCCGGTGCGGCGAGCATCTCGGCCGTGGTGGCGCCCTTGGTGCAGAGGCGGCCGCCGTTCGCCGGGTGCGCCTTGTCGCCGGACGCCCTGAGGACCGTGGGCCTGCCGTCGGGGCCCGCGCCGACGTCGAGGAGCATGCCGCAGCCCACACCGCAGTACGAGCAGACCGTCCGTACCTGTCGTGTGGGGGGCTTCGTCATGCCGTAGACCGTACGAATTGCCCGTTACGCCGAGGTCACGCGGCCCGATCATGAGGGGTTACGCCCGGTGCACAACCGGCCCTGGGCCACTGTGAGATGCGGTCCGATCTTGTCGCGGAGTGTGTCGCAGTTGGGCCGAACGGGTGACAGTGCGCAACAATTGCCGGATGCAGACTGCCAGCGCGACCCAGGACGGAGCATGCCGGTGAACAGCCACGATGTCACCGACGAACAGTGGGAAGGGCTCGCCCAGGTAGTGCCGCTGCGGGGGCGCGACGCCTGGCCGTCCGCCGTGGGCCACCGGGCGATACCCGAGGCCGAGACCGAGCCGCGCCGCCGCTTCGTCGTCCTCCGCGTGAACGTGTTCGGGGACGCCCGCGAGGTCGCGGAGACCCTGATGGCGGGCATTCCGGTGCTGCTCGACCTCACCGGCGCGGAGACCGAAGTCGCCAAGCGGGTACTGGACTTCAGCACCGGCGTCGTCTTCGGCCTGGCGAGCGGGATGACCCGCGTCGACCGGAACGTGTTCCTGCTCACACCGCCGGGGACCGAGGTGCAGGGGTTGATGGAGGGGGCGGGGGTTCCGGGCGTGTGAGCCGTTCCGGTGGCGAGGGCGGTGGGGCGGTCCCCCGATCGTAGGAAGGTCCCCGGGGCGGAACGGTTCGCCTGCCGGCGGAGGCCTACGGTCCGGATATGACCGTGTCAGCACAGTCGCCCCAGTCGTCCGGCTCCTCCCGGTTCCCCAGGCCGCCCGCGTCCTCCCGGTCCGCCGAGTCCGTGCCACCGCAGGGGCGGTCGCCCGAAGCCGCCTCGCCCCGGGCCCGGCCCGCGCCGGAACCGTCGGCCGTCGTCGCCCCGCCGTCGTCGCGGACGCCCGGGCCGACCGACCCCGCGCGCATCGAGGTGCACCCCGACCGGCCGCACCTCACCGAACTGCGGCTGTCCGCGTTCGCCACGCACCGGGGCGCCGGATTCCCGCTCGGCTCGCTCACCCTCTTCGCCGGGCCCAGCGGGTGCGGCAAGACGAGTGCGCTGCGGGCGTACGAGGCACTCGCGCGGCTCGGCGCCGGGGGCGAGGTGGGCGAGGTGTTCCCGGACCCGGTCGCGTGTGTCCCGGAGCGGGCCCGGCCCGACGCCCAGCGCCGACGCGGGTTCCGCATCGGCTGCACGGCCGACGGGCCCGAGGGTCCGGTACGGCTCGACGTCGCCGTCCAGGCCGAGCCCGAACTGCGCATCGTGGGCGAGCGGTTGACGTCGGGCGGCCTTGTCCTGCTGGAGACCGCGCTGCGCGACCCGTCCCGCCGTTCCGTGCAGGCCGCCTGGCATACGGCGGGTTCGTCGCCGGTCACCCGCGCACCCCTGCCGGACGACCGGCTCGGCACCGCCCTGCTGCCGTTGCGCGTCGCCGGCAAGACCGACGGGCAGCGCCAAGTCCTCGCCGCCGCCGAGCAGATGGTGGTCGCCCTGCGCTCCGTCTTCGCCTGCGATCCGGCACCCGAGCGGATGCGCGCGGCGGTGCCGATCGGCGACGGGCGGCTGCTGCGGGACTGCGGCAACCTCGCCGACGTGCTGTGGCGCACCCGGTCCGAGTGCGGGCGACGGCACGGGCAGCTCGTCACGGCGGTGCGAACGGGGTGCGCCGGACCTGTGGTGGACGTGCTCGCGGAACCGTTGAGCGGCGGCTTGCTCCGCGCGGTGCTCGACCGGGGTGACGGTCTGCGCACCGGCTTCGAACGGCTCGGGGACGGCGAACTCCGTTACGCCGCACTCGCGTTGGTGCTCCTCACCGGCCCCGGCGTCCTGGAGGTCGACCCGCCCGGCGAGGTTCCGGCCGCGATGCAGACCCTGACCGTCCTCGCAGACGGCCTCGACCGCGGAGTGGACGTACGGCAGCGGGCCGAACTGCTGCGGCTCGCGGCGCGGATGTGCGAGCGCGGGCACATCCGGCTGGTCGGCGCGGTGAGCGACGCGTCCTGGGCCACTCGGATCGACGGCGTCACAGTGGTAGACCTGGACCCGTGACAGAACATCTCGACGTGGCGAAACTGCAGCGCAGACTGACCGAGTTCGCGGCCGCGCGGAACTGGCAGCAGTACCACACCCCCAAGAACCTCGTCTCCGCGCTCAGTGTGGAGGCCTCCGAACTCGTCGAGATCTTCCAGTGGTTGACCCCCGAGGAGTCGGCGCGGGTGATGGACGACCCGGACAGCGCGCACCGGGTGCGGGACGAAGTGGCCGACGTCCTCGCGTACTTGCTCCAGCTGTGCGAGGTGCTCGGCGTCGATCCGCTCGCCGCGCTGGACTCGAAGATCGACCGGAACGAGGGCAGGTTTCCTGCGTCGTAGCCGACAACTCCTCGCCGTAGCCGACCGTTTGTCGGAGCCGGAGCGTCCATTTTCACTCTCCGGAGTCATTCATCTGTCCGCAACCGATTTGTTGTCCACAGATTTCCGCCTTCCTCTGGCTTTTCGTCTCAGGGACTCTCACTCTGGGTAGTGGACAAGGGAGTTCGGGCGGACGTGCGACCAGCACGTCGGGATATGACGGGGGCAGCGCATGGACGCGATGCGGCTCATCGTGACGAGCAGGCGCGCCCTGGCCGGAAGCGGCGGCGTGCCGGAGACCATGACGGAGGTGTGGCAGGCGCAGGCCCTCGCCCAGGCGATAGGCAGCCGCCTCGCGGTCTTCGGCCCGCCCGAACTGCGGGGCGAGGCGCTGGGGTTGACCGAGTTGGCGGGCCGGGGCTGCGGAGTGCTCGACACCCCGGTCCTCGCGATCGAGGACTTACGCGCGGCCCAGCTCACGGAGTTGGGTGACGCGCGGCTTGCCCTGCTGTGTCTGGGTGGTCTGCTCGGCGAGGTCGGGATCGCCCTCGTGGGCATCGCCTGCGCGGCGGACGACGAGGGGACGTACTGGCAGTGCATGGAGGCGATCGACGCGGCGGACGAGTCCCGGGACCGGGTGCTGGAGATGCTGCGAAGACTGGCGGACCGGGAGCGGGCGGAGATACCGGAGCGGGAGGCGGGGTGACGGTGCGGGGGAGCGCCGTGGGGGTTGAGGTTTGTAGGGTCTGCGCGACGCCGTTGTGGCTGGTCGCGCAGTTCCCCGCGCCCCTTCAGGGGCGCTTCGCGTGGCCTGTGTTCAGGTCAGCTGGTTGTGCCGACGCCGCGGTTCCGGTCGACTGCAGGTCCGCGTCCAGGGCGGAGAGGTCGGCGTTCAGGGACGCCATCAGTTCCTCCATCTGCTGCAACAACCCTTTGGGTTGCGCAGGTCCACCCTGCTGCGGCACGGCTTCTTCGGACATGACGGCCTCCTCGGCCCGTGGCCTCCCCGGCGAGGAGGAGGCGGGAATCCGGGCGGTCCGGCTCCGCCCGAGCCAACGATCATCAACGGGGCCGGTCACTGGCGCGGGCGCCCCCCGTGTGCACGGTTGACGCAATTTCACCCGACCGGGCACGAGATGGGCCGCGGGGACCGATGGGGTTGACCGGGACCCGAGCGTGCAGGATGGAGCCATGGATCTGCGCATCTTCACCGAGCCCCAGCAGGGGGCGACCTACGACACCTTGCTCGCCGTGGCCAAGGCCACCGAAGACCTCGGCTTCGACGCCTTTTTCCGCTCCGACCACTATCTCGCCATGGGCTCCGGCGACGGGCTCCCCGGACCCACCGACGCCTGGGTCACGCTGGCCGGACTCGCCCGCGAGACCAAGCGCATCCGCCTGGGCACCCTGATGACGGCGGCCACCTTCCGCCTCCCCGGCGTCCTCGCCATCCAGGTCGCGCAGGTCGACCAGATGTCGGGCGGCCGGGTCGAACTCGGCCTGGGCGCGGGCTGGTTCGAGCAGGAGCACACGGCGTACGGCATCCCGTTCCCGAAGGAGAAGTTCGCGCGCCTGGAGGAGCAGCTCGCGATCGTCACCGGCCTGTGGGCGACCAAGCCCGGCGACACCTTCGACTTCCACGGCACGCACTACGACCTGACCGACTCGCCCGCGCTGCCCAAGCCGACGCAGGCGAAGATCCCCGTGTTGATCGGCGGCCACGGCGCGATCCGCACCCCGAAGCTGACCGCGCGGTTCGCCGACGAGTTCAACATGCCGTTCGCCTCGATCGAGGACAGCGCCCAGCAGTTCGGCCGGGTCCGCGCCGCCGCCGAGGCGGCCGGCCGCAAGGCCGACGACCTCACCTACTCCAACGCCCTCGTCGTCTGCGTCGGCAAGGACGACCAGGAGGTCGCCCGCCGCGCCGCCGTGATCGGCCGCGAGGTCGACGAACTCAAGGAGAACGGCCTGGCGGGCACCCCGGCCGAGGTCGTCGACAAGATCGGCCGCTACGCCGAGATCGGCGCCGAGCGCATCTACCTCCAGGTCCTCGACCTCGCCGACCTGGACCACCTGGAGCTGATCTCGGCCCAGGTGCAGGCTCAGTTGTCGTAGACGAGGTACGGGACGCGCGTGTCGTAGCACCGCGGGCGGGGTGTGGAGACCCTGCCCGCCGCACGGCCGCCGCCCCTACCCCTCTCTGAAAAAGTGTGACACTTTCGGCGAAACTGACACACTTTTCCAGGACACCTAGCTCCGCACCCCCGCCCCGGCGGAGGCCGCAGCGGGCACCCCCGTGTCCGCCGGGACCCGCCGTCCCGGCAGGAACGCGGCCAGGACCAGGGCCGTCAGGGACGCCGCCGAACCGATGCCCATGATCACGCGGAAGCCGTTGTGGGAGGGGACGGTGAGGGAGCCGAAGCTCGTCGTCATGTGGGCCAGGACGACTCCGGCGACGGCGCTGGAGGCGGACGTACCGATGGATCGCATCAGGCTGTTGAGGCTGTTCGCGGCGGCCGTCTCGGAGAGCGGCACGGCGCCCATGATGAGCGCGGGCATCGCGCCGTAGGCGAAACCGACACCCGCGGAGATCACACAGCACACCACCACGACCTGCCAGACCGCGGCCATCATGACGACCCCCAGGCCGTAACCGACGGCCACGATCAACGCGCCCAGCATCAGGGTGATCTTGGGTCCGGCTGCCGCCGAGATGCGGGCGGAGAGCGGTGCGGTCGCCATCATCACCAGGCCGGAGGGACCGAGCGCGAGGCCCGCAGCGAGCACGGTCTGGCCGAGGCCGTAGCCGGTGAGGGTGGGGAGTTGGAGCAGTTGCGGCACGGCCAGCGACATCGCGAACATGGCGAAGCCGAACACCACGGACGCGAGGTTGGTGAGGAGCACCTGGCGGCGCGCGCTGGTGCGCAGGTCGACCAGGGGCCGTACGGTACGCAGTTCCCACCAGCCCCACACCAGCAGCACCACAACCGCCGTGGCGAACAGGCCCGTTGTCGTGCCGCTGCCCCAACCCCAGTCCGCTCCCTTGGAGATGGCCAGCAGCAGACACACCAGGCCGATGGACATCCCGACCCCGCCGACCACGTCGAACCGGCCGCCGCTGCGCACCGCCGACTCCGGTACGAGCGTCACGACGAGCGCGGCCACGACGGCACCGAGCACCGCGGCCGTCCAGAACAGCACGTGCCAGTCCGCCTTCTCGGCGATGAACGCGGCCGTCGGCAGCCCGAGCGCACCGCCCACCCCGAGCGACGCACTCATCAGCGCGGTCGCCGATCCCAGCCGCTCGGGCGGGAGTTCGTCCCGCATGATGCTGATGCCGAGCGGGATGACGGCCATCGAGACGCCCTGGAAGGTCCGCCCGACGATCATCGGCACGAGCGAGTCGCTGAGCGCGCCGATCACCGACCCGACGATCAGCAGCACCAGGCTGAACAGCAGCATCCGCCGCTTGCCGTACATGTCCCCGAGCCGCCCCACGACCGGGTTGGCGACGGCACCGGCGAGCAGGGTCGCGGTGATCGCCCAAGTGGCGTCGGACGGCGAGGAGTTCAGCAGCTTGGGGAGTTCCGGCACGATCGGGATGATCAGCGTCTGCATCAGCGAGACGGTGATCCCGCCGAGGGCCAGGACCCAGACGACAGCGCCGGAGCGGGACGAACCGACCCCCTCGACGGGAACGGGTGGCGAGGGGGAGCTGGACGCGGACATGGCGAAGCCTCCGGCTGATGCGTGCTGGTGCGTGCGACACGGGGCTGGACGAAATGAGTCTGGCATGTTTTTCGTATGACGTACGCAAAATAGCCGGAGCCCGGATCGGGAACTGCCGGAGCGGTAGCCTTCCCCTGTCCGGGCACGGCTGTCGCGGACGGAGAGGCACAACGGATGACGCAGGTGGCGACGGGTTCCGGCCGCAGGGGCAGGGGGCGCCCGCCCCGGCTGTCGCGGGAGCGGATCATCGAGGGCGCGGTCGAGGTACTGCTCGCCGAACCGGCCGTCTCCCTCACCATCAAGCGCGTGGCCGACGTCGTCGGCGCAGCCCCCATGGCCCTCTACCGCTACTTCCCGGACCGCGACGCCCTTCTCCAGGCCACCGCCGACCACGTCCTGGAAGTCATGGAGCGCGCCCCCATCGCCGACGGCCCCTGGCCGGACCGGCTCCGCGCCTGGATGCGGGCGGCCCAGGCCAACCTCCGCCCCTACCCGCAGCTCTTGCCGTACATGATCACGACCCGGCACCCCGCCTGGATCCCCGGCCTGACCCGGCTGCGCGAGATCCTCACCCCGGTCGGCCTCTGTGACGAGGACCTCGCCCTCGCCGTGGCGCTGATCTCGTCCACGATGCTCGGCCACGCCGTCTACGAGGGCTACCGCAGACCGGACGAGGAGATGACGGCACTGCTCGACGACATCCCCCGCCCGGACCCCGCGGCGGACGCCCTGCGTCCCCTCCTCGCCGGGCTTCCCGCCGCCCACGCCCGCCTCTACGACACGATCCTCGACCAGACGGTCACGGCGGTGGAGCGGCTGGCGGGCAAGGCGTCGGTGTGAGACGGGTGGGGAGCCGTTCCGCCTTGCGGGAACCGGGACTTGGGCGGTCGGCATACCGTACGGTGCGGTTGCAGGACCGGGGTCGGGTGGGGGAGGGCGTGTGAGCGAGCAGTTCGGTGGGCGTGGCGCTGTCGCGGAGGCCGGGGCGGCGGCGGGCGGCGCGATGGTGGTGGTCGAGGATCTGCGCCGGACCTACGGCAGTGGCGATACGGCTGTTCATGCCTTGCGTGGTGTCTCCTTCAGCGTGCCGCGAGGTGAACTCGTCGCTCTCCGGGGGCGTTCCGGGTCCGGGAAGACCACCGTGCTCAATCTTGTCGGCGGGCTCGACACTCCGGACGGTGGCCGGATCACCCTGGACGGCACGGACCTGGCCGGGCTCGGCGACGACGAGTTGCTGGCGCTGCGCCGGGACCGTATCGGTTTCGTCTTCCAGTCCTTCGGGCTCATCCCGATCCTGACCGCCGCCGAGAACGTCGGGGTGCCGCTGCGCCTGCGGAAGGTTCCGGCACGTGAACGCGAGGCGCGCGTCGAGCTGTTGCTGTCCCTGGTCGGCCTCTCCGACCACGCGGACCAGCGTCCCGGTGAGCTGTCCGGCGGCCAGCAGCAGCGGGTCGCGATCGCCCGCGCGCTCGCCAACAACCCGGCCCTGATCATCGCCGACGAACCCACCGGCCAGCTCGACGCGGACACCGGTCTCACGGTGATGGATCTGCTGCGTGCCGTCGTGCGCAGTGAGTCGGTCACCGCACTCGTCGCCACGCACGACACCCAACTCCTCGCGCTGGCCGACCGGGTGCTCGAACTCCGTGACGGGCGGATCGTCGAGGGCGACTGACGGGATCGTCGGTCATCCGCACTACCCTGACCGCAGCTCCGACACCGCTGGTCCGACATCGTTATCCGCAGGCTTCATTCCATCTCCTCTCATCTCCTCGGGGGACCGTGTGGCAGTTCACCAACAGCCCACCGGGGCACCGGACTTGGACGAGCTGCGGCGGCGGGCCGTCGCGGCCGCAGCCCCGCGGCGCGAGGAGGGGCTGGTCGTCTGCGAGAACCTGGTGCGGATCTACCAGACCGAGGGCGTCGAGGTGCAGGCCCTCCAGGGGCTCGATCTGGCTGTCGCCCAGGGCGAGATGATCGCGGTGATCGGGGCGTCCGGTTCCGGCAAGTCCACCCTGCTGGGCATCCTCTCCGGCCAGGACGTGCCCACGGCGGGTACGGCCGAGGTCGCCGGACACGATCTGCTGGCGATGAAGCGCCGCGAACGGCTCAACTACCGTCGTGGCACGGTGGGTTTCGTCTGGCAGCAGACCTCCCGCAACCTGTTGCCGTACCTCTCGGCGGCCGAGAACGTGATGCTTCCGATGACGTACACCGGCATCAAGCGGTCCCAACGCCGGGCGCGAGCCGAGGAGTTGCTGGACCTGCTGTCCGTCGGCCACTGCCGGGACCGTACGCCCGACACCCTCTCCGGCGGTGAGCAGCAGCGGGTCGCGGTCGCCGTGGCCAACGCCAACGAGCCCCGGGTGCTGTTCGCCGACGAACCGACCGGTGAACTCGACACCGCCACCAGCGACGAGGTCTTCGCCGCGCTGCGCCGGGCCAACGAGGAGTTGGGTGTCACCGTGATCGTGGTGACCCACGACGCGTTGGTGTCCGAGCAGGTCCAGCGGACGGTACGGATCCGCAACGGCCGTACGTCCACCGAGGTGTTGCGCCGGGTCGCCACCGACGAGGACGGTGTCGAGGTGCTCACCGCCGAGGAGTACGCGGTACTGGACGCCAGCGGCCGGCTGCAACTGCCGAGCGAGTTCACCGAGCGGCTGCATCTGCGGAAGCGGGTGCGGCTGGCTCTGGAGAGCGATCACATCGGTGTGTGGCCCGATGAGGCGGCTCGGCGGGCGAAGTCCGAGGCGGACCGCGCTGACGGTACGGAGAGCGGGCAGTAACCGGCTCTCCCTCAGAGGGCGTTCAGGTCAGGCGGAGTACGGCTCCCAGGCGGCGTCTGCGGGCGAGGACCGTCTCGGTCGCCGCGGCGGCCAGGATCAGTGCGGTCACGCCCGCGACGAGGGCGAGGGTGAGCGAGTAGTCGGTGTGCAGGGCCGGTTGGGCCGGGCCGCCGGTGAACTGACGCAGGTCCAACGTCCCTGCCAGGAGCCGGGGTTCGAGGAGTCCGAGCAGCGTGCCGCCCACGGCTGAGGCCACCGCCAGCGGCAGTAGTTGCAGGAAGTGGATCGCCCCGGCCTCCTTGCCGCCGAGTCCGAGTGTGCGCAGGAACGAGGTGGTGCGGCCGCGTTCGTGGGAGGTGAGGGTCAACTCCAGGGCGAGCGCGAGCAGGCCGGACAGCGCGGCCAGGATCGAACCGGTCGTGTAGATCGTGCCTAGGCCCTGCGTGAGTCCGTCCGCGCGCAGGGTGCGCAGTGTCTCGGACCGGACGCGGATCTGGGCCAACGGGCCGAGCGCTTTGGCCGCCGCCGCCCGCAGTGCCGTGGGACCGCTGCCCTTGAGGAGCAAGACGGTGCTGCCGGAGGCTTGTTGGGGCAGCAGGTGGTCGGCGGCGGCCGTGGTGATCAGCATTGGTGTTCCGGCCGGGATCTGCGCTGTGATCGGGCCGAGGAGGGGGTCGCGCAGTTCCGCGGTGGTGAGGGCGCCGACCGGTTCGAGGGTCAGGTTCACCGGGGGTTGGCCCTGGGTCACGATGGTGGTGGTGAAGCCGCCGGTGCGTTCGCTTGCGCGGAGGCCGGGGGAGAGGAAGGACGGGAGCGGGGTGCTCGCGCTGGTGCGGGTTCCCGGCGGGGTGGTCAGCCCGGACCGCAGGGCGGCGGCCAGCGGTGACTTCGGGGCGATGGCGGCGAGTTGGCGGGGGTCCACGGTGATGACGGCGACCTGGGGGATCGCCGCGCCGTCGGTCTGTCCCGCGAGGTCCAGGGTGCGTAGGTGTTGGAGGGCGGTTCGTATTTCGGTGGGAGTTGCGGCCCCGCCCCCACCCTCCACCGAGCCGGCCGGCGTCACGATCCCCGCCACCGTCGCGCTCGCGTCCGCACCGGTGGTCCACGCCGCCCCCGTGGTCAGTCCGTCGTCGACCGTACGCTGCACAAGGCCCCCGAACACCGCCGTGCCCAGGGTCAACACCAGGACGAACAGGGCGAGTCCGGTCGCCGGGGCGTCGTGCGCGGCGCGGGCCGCGCCGACGAAGCCCACCACGCCCCGGCCGCGACGGGTCTGCCGTAGCACCAGGCGGAGCACGAGCGGGTAGACGCGCAGCAGGATCAGTACGACGGCCAGTGCCACCAGTACCGGTACCGCGCCCAGGATTCCGTCGGGGCCCTGTGAGCGGAGCGCGAGTACGCCTGCCGCCGTCGCGAGCAGCACCGTCAGTTCCAGGACCACGCGGCGGCCCACGGCGGTTCCGCGGCGCGTGCGGCGCAGGCGGCCGGGGCGGCGGGGTTCGCGGACCGCGAGCCAGGTCATCAGGGGGACCGTCAGCAGCACCACCGCGGTGACGAGGGCGGCGGGCAACGGTTGCGGCGAACCGGATGTGCCGGTGGGGGCGAGGGCCCGGCCGGTCGCCCAGCCGAGCAGCGCGGCGAGCAGCACCACCGGCCAGGCCACGGCGCAGCGCAGCAGCACCAGCCGCGCGGTGGACGCGCCCCGCGCGCGCTGCAACCGCAGGTGCGGCTGCCGCCGGCGCAGCAGCAGTCGTACGGCTACGGCCACGGTGGCCAGCGTGACCGCGGCGAGTGCGTCGACGGCGTACGTCGCGAGGGCTCTGGCCTGTCGGTCCTGGGCCGTGAACGTGGTGAGCAGCGGGGTCAGGGAGTCGGTCACCAGCAGGGACTGGGTGGACTGGCCGCCGACCTGGCAGCTGATGTCGCCGGTGACCCAGTCGCTGCCCTGGCACAGGGCGGCGCTCAGGTCGGCGTTGTAGTGGGACAGCGGTCCGGTGAGCGCGCGGGCCCGGTCGAGTGCCGCCCCGGACAGATCGGCGCGCAACTGCCAGGTCACCCGGGGGCCGCCCACCCCGGCACCGGCCAACAGGTCGGCCGCGTCACGGCCGACGAGGCCGCGGACGGCGAGCACGGTGCCGGTGGAGCGTTCCGCCGGGTAGCGCGAGGGCTGGTCCAGGGTCTCGCGGCCGGTCCAGAAGCCGTCGGTCGTGGCCGAGGTGCGGTAGACACCGCTCACCACCAACTCCGCGTGGGGCGCCGCGGTTTGTGCCCCCGGCGTCTTGGCGAACTCCAGCTTCAGCCGACTGCCGGTGCGGACACCCAGCGCCTGCGCGGTGGCCTGCGACAGGCCGATCTGGGGTGCGGTGACCAGCGGGGTGTGGTCGGCGGGCGCGCGACCGCTGACGTAGCGGAGATGGGTCCGCGCGGACGGCAGGTAGCTGACCGTGAGTTGGGTGCTGGCGCTCGCCGGGCCCGGCGGGCGGGGTGAGAGCAGGGACGCCGGGTCGTAGTCGTAGCTGCCGCCGCCCGCGAAGGACAGGTGCCGCGCGGCGGCGCCGCTGAGCGGCTGGGTGAGGGTGCGGCCGGCGGCGAGCAGAGTGGCCATGTCCACGGTGGGCGGTGAGGTGTTGAAGATCTCCGGTGTGGTGCTCAGGCTGATGAGCGGGGCCTGGGCCTGCGCGGCGTCGACGCGTTGCCGCAGCGCCCGGTCCTCCTGGCGGCCCGCGAGGGCGGGGGCCCACGCGCACAACGCCGTCAGCACGAGGACAAGTACCGCCAGGCAGACCAGCATCGGCAGGTCCCCGCAGGTCTCCTTGCGGATCAGCCGCCGGGTCACGGCAGGGCCGGGCTTCACGGGGTGCGTCACCGTCTCGCGCGTGTCCATGGTTCGGGTCACTGTCCGCCCTTTTCGGTCGCGCCCGGTTCCATGGCTTGCGTCAACTCCGCGTCCGCGCCTGCTGGTTGAGTCACCGTTCGGCCTCTCCGGTCGTGCCCGGCTCCACGCGTCGCCTCAACTCCACGCGTGTCCATGCGGGTTGGGCCGCTGTCCGCCCCTTCCGATCGGGCTCCCGCCTCACCGGTCCTCCCCCGCCCGCAGCACGCGCACCAGATCCACTCGGGCCAGCAGCCGCGCCAGCCCCAGCACAACCGCGCTGATGGCCAACGCGGTTGCCACCGCCGTAAGTGCCACAGTCCCCCAGGGAACGACCTGCGGCAGCGGCGGATACGGGGCCTCTCCGGTGTCGTCCACCGTGACCAGCGGCAGCACCGTCGACGCCAGCGCCATCCCCATCAACGCCCCCGGTACCACCGCGAACAGCGCCAACCCCACCTGCTCGGCGCCCAGGAGCGCGGACAGGCTGGTGGCGCGGACGCCGATCGCCCGGAGGAGGGCGAACTCCTTGCGGCGCTGGCGGGTGGAGACCACCGCGTGGACCGTGAAGGCGATGACCGCGAAACCGGGGGCCAGGTAGCGGACCAGTTCCAGCACCCGGCGCAGTCCGGCGCGGAACGGGTCGGCCTGCAAGGACGCGGCGGTGCGTGCCGTGGTGGTGACGCCGCCCAGCGCGGGCTGCGCCTCGGCGGCAGCGGCCGTACGCTCGCTGTCGGTGCTGTGCAGCCACCAGAACGCGGGGTCCTGCTGGTCGGCACCGGCCAGCGTGAGCGCGCCGGCGAGTTGGCGCTGGTCGGCGATCAAGTGCCCCTGGCCGCGCCCCAGTCCGGGCGGTGAGTCGACGCGGCCCACGATCCTGGCGGTGATCCGGCCGCCGCCCAGGTCGAGTGTGGTGGTGCTGCCCAGGTGCAGGCGGGTGGCGCTCAGCGTCGAGGCATCGGCGCGTACCGGAAGCGGTGCCGGGCCACCCGCCGGGCCCGCCACAAGGCGTATCTTGCTGCCGGGCCGCGTGGCGTAGTCGCTGTCGGACAGGCCACCGAACGCGTCCGAGACGGCGGGGGAGGGGTGGATGCCGGTGCTGACGGTCGTCCGGAGCACGGTCGAGCCGCCCTGCACGATCGCGCACACCCCGGGCATGCCGGGGTTGTAGCTGTCGGCCAACTTCCCTTTGCAGGCACCCTCGGTGGAGTCGGCGGCATGGTCCGTGCCGTCGAACCACGCCTGTCCGCCGGGCAGTTGGGAGACCCAGGTGTCCGCAGTGCCGCGCGCGCCGATCCGCACCAGGTCCAGGTCCAGCCGCGCGGGACGCACGTTCGGCTGCGGCAGGACGCCGATCGCGGTCACCGTCAGCGGATACGCCCGCGGGTGGCCCCCGCTCAGCGCCACCCCGAGCGGGACCGCGACCGTATGTCTGGCCCCGTCGGCGTCGGGCAGCCGCGCCGATACGACGCTGACCAGGCCGGACGCGTCCTGCACGGTCAGTTCGAGGCTCGGCGCCACGCGGTTGCCGTCGCTGCGCAGCCGCTCGTCCAGCAGCAGCGCGGTCGGCCGCCCGGGGAGCCGTATGCCGGGGACGACCGGTGACGGGGTACGGGGCGCCGGCCCGCCGATCGTGCCCACCAGGTCCTCCGTGGCGCCGCCGGGCAGGTTCACCGTCGACCGCGTCACCGGTGTCACGCCGGTCACCCCCGGCAGCGCGCGATAGGCGGAGGCCAGGACCGCGGAGGGGTAACCGTCGTCCGCCGACGGGTCGATCCGTACGTCCGCGCCGACGGTGAACGCGGCCTGCTCGGACGCCAGTCCGCCCAGACAGGCCAGCGCGGTGGTGGCGAAGGCACTCACCGAAACGGCCAGACACATCAGCACCACCGGCCCCGCGTTGCGCGCCGCCCGCCGGCTCAACTGCCAACCCGCCAGGGCGAGTACGAGCCCTCGGCTACGCCGCCCGAACGCGTCCAGCAGCAGCGACGTCAGCGGCAGCAGCCGTAGCAACAACAGCGCGGCGGCGCCCGCCACCAACGTCGGCACCAGGACCAGTACCGGGTCGGCGGACGCGCTGCCGGTGCCCACGTCGGCGATCAGCGAGTGGTGCCGTCGCAGCTCCAGGTACCCCAGGGCCGCCACGGCCGACAACGCCAGGTCGGCGCCCAGCCGTTGGGCGGCGGCGGCCCGCGCGCCGCGTGCCTGCCGCGCCCGCGCCGGCGGCAGCACGGGCAGCAGCACCGCCGCCGCGTGCACCAGCAGCGTCAGTCCTACGGCCGCCCACGCGTCGGCGCCCCGGGTGCCGGGGTGCAGCAGCCCGGCCAGGAAGGGCGCGGCCACGGCGGCCGGTACGCCGGTGAGCGCCCACTCGGCGGTGGCGCCGCGCAGCAACCTCAACGTGCCCGCGCCCCGGGCCTGTTGGAGGGCGAGCTCGTCGCGGCGGCGCTCGGTCAGCTGGCGGGCGGCCAGTACCAGGGTGGCCAGGGCGAGGACCGCGAGCAGCACGCTCGGCAGGTACAGCGAGGAGCGGGCCGCGACCGTCGGGACCGTCAAGTCGTCGATGGCGCCCGGCAGTCCGGAGGCCACGGTCAGGTCGTCCAACGACGGCTGCCGTCCGCCGAACACCGATGTTCCGCTCTGGCTGCCGGAGAAGGCGCGCAGCCGGTCGCGCAGTCCGGCGAGGCTGTCCGCGTCGAGCCGGGAGAGGTCGGGCTGCACGCTCCAGTGGGCGGTCAGGTGGCCGTTCAGGACGGCGCTGCCGTTGAGCGCCGACGCCGAGACCACCAGCAGGTCCTGGTCGGCGGTCTCGCCCTCGGTCAGGTCACCGGCCATCGCGGGCCAGAACCCGACGGCACCGGTCGCCCGGAACACCCCGGTGACCCGCAACGTCATCGGGCGGCTGAAGGCGTCCTGCACCCGAAGACTCGAACCGGGCCTGATACCAAGGCGTTCGGCCAGCGCGTCGGGCACCGCCGTGTCGACCGGGGCGGTGGATCCGGTGGCGACCGGCACATCGGGCAGCGAGGTGAAGGCACCGGCCGGGGCGTCCGCCGTACCGGCGGGCCATCGCCCGGACACCAACTCCCCGAACCTGCCCCCGTCTTGAACCGCGACCGGGTGCAACCCACTGCCGCCGGGACCACGCGGCGGCCCCACGACCCCGTCAACTCCCGTCACCGAGACTGGCGATGTGCCGAGCAGCCCCACATACGTCCGCTGCGGCACCCCGGCGAACACCCGGTCGGCAGCGGCCCGCACATCCCGGTCGGCGACGGCCATCCCCCCGGCCCGGTAGGCCGCGTTGACGTTGACCTGCGCGCCGAGATCCCCGGCCAACCGCCGTACGGCCCCGGCCTGCACCGAACTCCCCGCCAGCGCCGCGAGCGCGGCCAACGCCGTCGCACACAGCAGCACGGTCACCGAGACGGCGGCCAGCACCAGCCCGTGCTGAGCGGCCCGCCGGGCAACTGCCGGAATCCGCCGCCGAGTTGGGCGCGGTACATCCGGGCGCCGCCGCGGCGAGGAGGTGAAGGCCGTGGCGACCACATGAACCCCCGCAGAATCGAACATGTGACGGCGCGACAGCGCGCCACAGTCCTACCAGCCCTCCTGCGACGCCGCAAGAACCGCTGATCATCACGGCTGTTCGACGGGGCCGTGCCTCGCGGCACACGGGGTCGGGTGGCGGGACGCGTTGCCACTCCGCGACGAGTTCGACCGGGCGGGTCCGCGCTCAGCCGGTGGGCCACTGCACGGCGGTGGCCGCCGTCGCCAGCGTGACCGCGGCGAGCCGTTGGTAGTCCAGCGTCTCGGGGGTGTCGGTGGACCGGTGGTAGTGCGGGTTGCGGAAGTTCGCGGTGCTCGTGAGCATCAGCGCGGGGATCCGCTGGTTCCAGAACGAGGCGTGGTCGCTGCGCCCCAAGTGATTGGCCGGAGGCACCGCCATGCCGATGAGCATGCCCAGGGGGCCGTCCGGGCGTGGATCGCGCAGCGTGATAGCGGCCAGAGCGGGTGACGCCTGCGCGGCGGCACGCTGCCACAACCCGGCCGCCGCGGCCGAGGAACGGCGGTGCACCACGAGGGTGAAGTCGCCCCGGGATTCCGCGCCGCGGACGGCGTCGGTCGCGTCGCGGAACACGGTGGCGAAGCCGGGCGGGAGCTGCTGGCTGCCGGGCCGGTCGGAGAAGACGCCCACCGACTCCAGGCAGATCATGCCCGCGACCCGACGGGTGCGGCTCAGTTCCCGGGCCGCGACCCTGGAGCCGATCAGGCCCAGTTCCTCCATGTCGAACAAGGCCAGGGTGACCGCCGGCGGGTCGGGCAGCCGCCCCAGCAGCCGTGCCGTCTCCAGCACCACGGCGACCCCGGACGCGTTGTCGTCGGCGCCCGGACTGCCGTCGACGGTGTCGAGATGGGCACCGATCACGACGGTCGGGCGGTCGGACGCCCCGGCACCGGGAAGACCGGCGACGATGTTGGTACCCCGCAACCGCCGGTGCAGCCGCAGCTTCAGCGGCAGCGCCCGGCTTCCGTGCCGGTCGGTGGAACCGACCTGCCACCGTACGTCGAAGGGCCGGCGGTCGACCTCCCATCCGGCGTGCCGCAACTCGCCCACCACGTACTCCTGGGCCCGCCGCATGGCCTCCGGCGCGCGCAGACTGCTGCGCGGTGCCGAGGCGAGCGTCTCGACGTCCCGTCGCAGCCGCTCGGCATCCAGGCCCGCTGCCAGTCGCTGTATCACCGCGGCAACGCCCGTACCGGAATCCACCATCGTTCTCCTTGCGTGTGACGCCCCGGGACGCTTCCGACCCTCCGAAGCAGCGGCGACGGGAAACGGAGCGGAAGCCACCGCGCCAGTCCCGGACCCTACTGGTCGAAGATGTAGTGGTACTTGCTGCCGGCGGCCCCCATCGCGGCGACGTCCGCGTCATTGAGCGGCGGCACGGGTGGAGGTTCCCTCGTCCGAGCCCGTGCGGCGGAGGGAAAATGCCTGAGTACGTCAGGGATGTTCGCTGTACGTTGGGCGGGCGCCCCGAGTTCTGCGGTGGCGCGCTTCCCCAGTTCAGAGGCTCAGCAGACGTTTCGAGGCATACCCACCGTGTTCCTGACGATCAGCACCACCGGCACCCCAGAACGCCCCGCCACCGACCTCGGTTTCCTGCTGCACAAGCATCCCGACAAGGCGCAGGCGTTCTCCACGTCCTACGGCAAGGCGTACGTCCTCTACCCCGAGGCGGATCCCGCGCGGTGCACGGCGGCGCTGTTGCTTGAGGTCGACGCGGTGGCGCTGGTCCGGCGCGGCAAGGGCAAGGGACGCGGCGGCGCACCCGACGCGGCGCTCGCGCAGTACGTCAACGACCGCCCGTACGCGGCCTCTTCACTCCTCGCCGTGGCCCTGAGCGCGGTCTTCTCCAGCGCCATGCGGGGCGTGTGCAACGCCCGCCCCGAGCGCGCGGAGCAGCCACTGCCCCTGCGCATCGAGGTGCCCGCGCTGCCCGCGCGCGGCGGCCCCGATCTCGTACGCAACCTCTTCGCGCCGCTCGGCTGGACGGTCACCGTCGAACCGGTCGCCCTGGACACCGAGTTCCCCGAGTGGGGCGACTCGCGGTACGTCAGCCTCGTACTGGAAGCGGAGACGCTGACCCTCGCCGAGGCGCTGCGGCACCTGTACGTCCTGCTGCCCGTGCTCGACGACGCCAAGCACTACTGGGTCGCGCCCGACGAGGTCGACAAACTTCTGCGCGCGGGTGCGGGCTGGCTGCCCGCGCACCCGGAGCAGAAGCTCATCACCAGCCGCTATCTGTCCCGCCGTTGGTCTCTGACCCGGGAGGCGATGGAGCGGCTGGAACTGGTGCGGCTCGCCGAGGCCGACGACAGCGAGGTCGAGGAGATCGACAACGCCGTCGAGGCGGAGACCGAGACCGAGGAGAAGCCGACGCCGCTCGCCGTGCGGCGCCGGGACGCGATCGTCGAGGCGCTCAAGGCGTCCGGCGCCGGCCGCGTGCTCGATCTCGGGTGCGGGCAGGGCCAGTTGGTGCAGGCGCTGCTCAAGGACA
Organism: Streptomyces sp. NBC_00986; assembly: GCF_045162565.1. Taxonomy (NCBI): domain Bacteria; kingdom Bacillati; phylum Actinomycetota; class Actinomycetes; order Kitasatosporales; family Streptomycetaceae; genus Streptomyces; species Streptomyces sp. NBC_00986. The sequence continues at coordinate 3,499,976 of NZ_CP108733.1, read as the reverse complement.
CCCGGTTCACGGAGGTCGTCGGCACCGACGTGTCGATGCGCGCGCTCACCATCGCGAGCCGCCGCCTCAAGCTCGACCGCATGGGGGAGCGGCAGGCCGCGCGCGTGCAGCTCTTCCAGAGCTCGCTCGCCTACACCGACAACCGCCTCAAGGGCTACGACGCCGCCGTGCTCAGCGAGGTCATCGAGCACCTGGACCTGCCCCGGCTGCCGGCCCTGGAGTACGCGGTGTTCGGCGCCGCCCGCCCGAGGACGGTCGTCGTCACGACCCCGAACGTCGAGTACAACGTCCGCTGGGAAACCCTCCCGGCGGGACACGTACGGCACGGCGACCACCGCTTCGAGTGGACGCGCGCGGAGTTCGGGGAGTGGGCGGCGAAGGTAGCCCAACGGCACGGCTACGACGTCGAGTTCGTACCGGTCGGGCCCGACGACCCCGAGGTGGGACCGCCCACCCAGATGGCCGTGTTCAGCGTACGTACCGTGAAGGAGGAGAAGGCAGCATGACCGAGACCCAGACCAAGGGGCGCGTCCTGCCCGTCACCGACCTCTCCCTCGTGGTGCTGATCGGCGCCTCCGGCTCCGGCAAGTCCACCTTCGCGCACCGGCACTTCAAGCCGACCGAGATCATCTCCTCGGACTTCTGCCGGGGCCTGGTCGCGGACGACGAGAACGACCAGAGCGCCAGCCGGGACGCCTTCGACGTCCTGCACTACATCGCCGGCAAGCGCCTCGCCGCGGGCCGCCGCACGGTCGTCGACGCGACCAGCGTGCAGCAGGACAGCCGACGTCAACTGATCGACCTGGCCAAGCAGTTCGACGTGCTGCCCATCGCCATCGTGCTCGACGTACCGGAGGAGGTGTGCGCCGAGCGCAACTCCTCCCGCGTCGACCGGGCCGACATGCCCCGCCGCGTCATCACCCGGCACACCCGTGAACTCCGGCGCTCCCTGCGGGGCTTGGAGCGCGAGGGCTTCCGCAAGGTGCACGTGCTGCGGGGCGTCGAGGAGATCGACCACGCCACGGTCGTCACCGAGAAGCGCTACAACGACCTGACCCACCTCACCGGCCCCTTCGACATCATCGGCGACATCCACGGCTGCGCCGCCGAACTGGAGACCCTGCTCGGCAAGTTGGGCTACGACGACGGTGTCCACCCGGCGGGCCGCACGGCCGTCTTCGTCGGCGACCTCGTCGACCGCGGCCCGGACTCGCCCGGCGTGCTGCGCCGCGTGATGTCCATGGTCGGCTCGGGCAATGCGCTGTGCGTACCGGGCAACCACGAGAACAAGTACGGCCGTTACCTGAAGGGCCGCAAGGTCCAGCACACGCACGGCCTGGCCGAGACGATCGAGCAGATGACGGAGGAGACCGAGGAATTCCACGCCCAGGTACGGGAGTTCATCGACGGACTCGTCAGCCACTACGTCCTCGACGGCGGCAAGCTCGTGGTCTGCCACGCCGGCCTGCCCGAGAAGTACCACGGCCGCACCTCCGGCCGGGTCCGCTCCCACGCGCTCTACGGCGACACCACCGGCGAGACCGACGAGTTCGGCCTGCCGGTGCGCTACCCGTGGGCCGAGGACTACCGAGGCCGCGCGGCCGTCGTCTACGGCCACACCCCGGTCCCCGAGGCCACCTGGCTCAACAACACCATCTGCCTCGACACGGGTGCCGTCTTCGGCGGCAAGCTGACCGCCCTGCGGTGGCCGGAACGGGAGTTGGTCGACGTACCGGCCGAGCAGGTCTGGTACGAGCCGACCCGCCCGCTGCTCACCGAGGCACCCGGCGGCCACGACGGCCGTCCGCTCGACCTGGCCGACGTGCACGGCCGCCGGGTGGTGGAGACCCGGCACGCCGGCCGGGTGTCGGTCCGCGAGGAGAACGCGGCGGCGGCCCTGGAGGTCATGAGCCGCTTCGCGGTCGACCCGCGCCTGCTGCCGTACCTGCCGCCGACGATGGCCCCGACGGCGACCTCGCACGTGGAGGGCTATCTGGAGCACCCGGCCGAGGCGTTCGCGCAGTACGCCGACGACGGGGTCGCGCGGGTCGTGTGCGAGGAGAAGCACATGGGTTCGCGGGCGGTGGCGCTGGTGTGCCGGGACGCGGAGGCGGCGGCGAAGCGGTTCGGTGTGGACGGCGGGCCCACCGGGTCCCTCTACACGCGTACGGGGCGTCCGTTCTTCGACGACGCGGCGGTCACGGAGCAGATCCTGGGCCGCCTGCGGACGGCGCTCGACGAGTCGGGCCTGTGGGCGGAACTCGCTGCATCCGACAGCGCCTCCGGCGCGGGCGACTGGGTGCTGCTGGACGCGGAGTTGATGCCGTGGTCGCTGAAGGCGTCCGGGCTGCTGCGCGGTCAGTACGCGGCGGTCGGCGCGGCTGCGGGGGCGGTGTTCCCGGGGGTGCTGGGCGCGCTGGATCGTGCCGCGGGGCGCGGTGTCGACGTGGACGCGCTGCTGTCCCGGCAGCGTGAACGCGCCGCGGACGCCTCGGCGTTCACCGACGCGTACCGTCGCTACTGCTGGACCACGTCCGGCCTCGACGGTGTCCGGATCGCCCCGTTCCAGATCCTCGCGGTCCAGGGCCGCAGCCTCGCCGGACTCCCGCACGACGACCAACTCGCCCTGCTGGACCGGCTGGTGGAGCACGACAGCACCGGCCTGCTGCAGACCACGCGTCGGCTGTACGTCGACACCGGTGACCCGGAGTCGGTGCAGGCCGGCGTCGACTGGTGGCTGGAGATGACGGGCCGTGGCGGCGAGGGCATGGTCGTCAAGCCGGTCGGTGCGGTCGTGCGCAGCGAGGCGGGTCGACTCGTCCAGCCCGGTATCAAGTGCCGGGGGCGGGAGTACCTGCGGATCATCTACGGTCCGGAGTACACGCGTCCTGACAACCTCGCCCGGCTGCGGGGGCGGTTCCTCAACCACAAGCGGTCACTGGCGATCCGGGAGTACGCGCTGGGTCTTGAGGCGCTTGACCGGTTGGCCGAGGGGGAGCCGCTGTGGCGGGTGCACGAGGCGGTGTTCGGGGTGCTGGCGCTGGAGTCGGAGCCGGTGGATCCGCGGTTGTGAGGTGCGGGTGGGTGGCTGACGGGTGGAGTGGTCGTCCTGGGGGCTCGGCCCCCAGCCCCCGTTTTCCACCCACCCATCAGCCCACCAACCGCAACCGTTCCTCACACACCCCCACCCGAACCCCCTGCCCCCACGTCAACTCCACCGCATCCCCCTCCATCCCGTCCCCGAACACAACCAACCCTTCGGACTCAACGGTGAGTTGAAGCCCGGCCGACCCCCTCAACTCACCCGCCACCAAGGACGTCCCGGTGACCGGCGAAGGCCACGCCTCCCGTACGAACCACACCAACCTGTCCTCCGAGGGGTGTGGCAGGGACAGCGCACTGCCCCGTTCCTGCCACACCGACCGGAGCCACCCCGTGGCCCCGGTGCCCGTTCCCACGAGCACCCCGGAGGACGCCTGGGCCTCGACGACACCCCCGTCGCCCTCCAGACCCAGGCGGTATCGGGCCGTCTGATGACCGACGGCACCCAGATAGATCTCGTTGAGCGCGACCAGTCGCTGCGTGTCGTCGGCGACGGCCTCGACCATGGTCAGTTCGTCCACCCCGGTACCGCCCACGTGCACCGACCGCAGCAGCGCGGCCACGGCCGCCGTCGACGGACGGTGCCGTACCAGGACGCCCGGATTGCGCCCGGGGTCCGTGTCGAAGCCCAACACCGGTTGCCCGGCGAGGTACTTGGCGACGTTCGCGACCAGCCCGTCCTGCCCGACGACCAGCACCACGTCCTCCGGCGCGAACAGGAACCGGTCCAAGTCGGCCCGTTCGACCTGGGTCTGACGCCAGGTCAGAGGAATCGCCGCCGACACCTCGGCCAGCGCCCGCCGGGTCCGGCGGTGCCGTTCGGCGACCTCCTCGATGTCCCCGCCCCGCGACTTCAGGAAGTACGCGGCCTGGCCGTGCGTCCCGTGCCGGGCGACCAACTCCTCGTACTCCGTGGTCCGATGGACGAGGACGGCCCGCGGTGCGAGACTCACGCACTCTCCCCGGCGCCGAGCTTGGCCAGCAGCCCCGTCAGCACGTCCGGCGAGATCGTCACGCTGTCGATGTTCGGCAGGTTCTCCGCGAGACGTGTCCCGGTGAGCGCGTTCAACGTCGCGACGTCGACGTCCGCGTGCACCCGCAGCCACGCCGCCTGGGCGTGCGCCCGTGCGTCACCCACCTCGCGCGCACCCTCGGCCTCGGCACGTGACAGCCGTACGGAACGCGCGGCCTCGGCGTCGGCGAGCCGTACCGTACGGGTCGCCTCCGCCTCGGCCCGTACGCCGTCCGCGGCCGCGTGCTCCTCGGCCTCGCGGCGCGTGTTCGTGCCGCGCTGGTCGACCAACTGCTCCTCGCGGCGGGCGAGTTCGATCTGGCTGTCGAGTTCGTTCTCGGCGATCGCGCGCTCCCGCTCGACGGCCACCGCCCGGCGTTCGTAGGTGGCCTTGTCCGCCTCCTGCTGGATCTGTTCGCGGGCCGGGGTGCGCAGTGCCCGTTCCACCTCGGGTTCGGGGCGGATGGCCATCACGCGGACGGCGACCACCTCGATGCCGGTGGCCGGGAGACGCGGTTCGGCGCCGAGGCCGGTCGCGATCCGCTCCCGTACCGCCGTCACCCCGTCGACCAGCGCGGATGCCAACGGTGTGCGGGCGAGCACGGCCAGCGCGTGCTGTTGAGCCGTCTCGGTGAGCAAGGTGCCCAACTGCTCAAGTGGCGCCCCTCGCCACACGCCCGTGTCCGGGTCGACCGAGAAGTCGAGGCGGGCGGAGGCCAGGGCCGGGTCGCTGATGCGGTAGGTGACGGTCGCCTGGACCGCCACGTCCTGGAAGTCGGACGTACGGGCATGGAAGGTCATGGCCAACTCGCGGTCGTCGACCGGCACTTCGGACAGTGCGGCGGTCAACGCGCGGAACCAGAAGCTGAGTCCGGGTCCGTCGTGCAGCAGCTTGCCCGAGCGGTGGTGCCGGATGTGCGCCGTAGGAGCTCCGCGCAGGTGGCGCCAGCCCAGGCGCCGGGTGATGTCGGCCATCAGAGTCCCTCAGATCCCGTCAGTTCCCGTGGGATCCGGTCAGATCCCGCATCGATCTCGTCAGTAAGACGATAATCGCGCGGCCCACTTGTCGTCAAGGGGACGAAAACAAATGGCGGTACGCGAAGCGGTGGCGGTATGTGAAGTAAGGGGGTGAACCCGGCCCCGGATGGTCAGGATGGAGACATGGCACTCCATGTCGACTCCGAGACCGGGCGGCTCCGCCGCGTCATCCTGCACCGGCCGGATCTGGAGCTCAAAAGGCTCACCCCCGGCAACAAGGACGCCCTCCTCTTCGACGACGTGCTCTGGGTGCGCCGGGCGCGCGCCGAGCACGACGGCTTCGCGGACGTGCTCCGCGACCGGGGCGTCGCCGTCCACCTCTTCGGCGACCTCCTCGCCGAGTCCCTGGCGATCCCGGCGGCCCGCGCGCTCGTCCTGGACCGCGTCTTCGACGAGAAGGAGTACGGCCCCCTCGCCACCGACCACCTCCGCGCCGCCTTCGAGGCGCTGCCCGCACCCGAACTGGCCGAGGCGCTCGTCGGCGGCATGACCAAGCGGGAGTTCCTGGAGGCACACGCGGAGCCGACCTCCGTCCGCTTCCACGTCATGGACCTCGACGACTTCCTCCTCGCCCCCCTGCCTAACCACCTCTTCACCCGCGACACCTCCGCCTGGATCTACGACGGCGTCTCCGTCAACGCCATGCGCTGGCCGGCCCGGCAGCGCGAGACCGTCCACTTCGAGGCGATCTACCGGCACCACCCGCTCTTCCGGTCCGAGAAGTTCCACGTCTGGTCCGAGGGGCAGGCCGACTACCCGTCCACCATCGAGGGCGGCGACGTACTCGTCATCGGGAACGGCGCGGTGCTCATCGGTATGAGCGAGCGGACCACCCCGCAGGCCGTCGAGATGCTCGCGCACAAGCTGTTCGCCGAGGGGTCCGCGCAGACGATCGTGGCGCTCGACATCCCCAAGCAGCGCGCCTTCATGCACCTCGACACGGTGATGACGATGGTCGACGGCGACACCTTCACCCAGTACGCCGGGCTCGGCATGCTCCGGTCGTACACCATCGAACCGGGCGTCGGCGACAAGGAGTTGAAGGTCACCGACCATCCGCCGGAGCACATGCACCGCGCGATCGCCGCCGCTCTCGGGCTGAGCGAGATCCGCGTCCTGACCGCCACGCAGGACGTGCACGCGGCGGCACGCGAGCAGTGGGACGACGGCTGCAACGTCCTCGCCGTCGAGCCCGGCGTCGTCGTCGCCTACGAGCGCAACGCCACCACCAACACGTTTCTGCGCAAGCAGGGCATCGAGGTGATCGAGATCCCGGGGAGCGAGCTGGGCCGGGGCCGGGGCGGGCCGCGCTGCATGAGCTGCCCGGTCGAGCGGGACGCCGTATAGCGAGACGGCGGGCGGGCTGCCGTATAGAAATTCGAGGTATCGTATAGAATTCCAAAAAGCATCTGTTCCTCTGTACCCGCATCTCTGGAGCGCCCCCATGGCGACAGTCCCGACCGCCCTCGCCGGCCGCCACTTCCTCAAGGAAGTGGACTTCTCCGAGGAGGAGTTCCGCGGTCTGATCGAGCTGGCCGCCGAGCTGAAGGCCGCCAAGAAGGCCGGGGGCGAGACGCGGTACCTGTCGGGGAAGAACATCGCGCTGATCTTCGAGAAGACCTCGACGCGCACGCGCTGCGCGTTCGAGGTCGCCGCGGCCGACCAGGGGGCCTCGACGACCTACCTCGACCCGTCGGGCTCGCAGATCGGGCACAAGGAGTCCGTGAAGGACACCGCGCGCGTGCTCGGCCGTATGTTCGACGGCATCGAGTATCGCGGGGACAGCCAGGCGGCCGTGGAGGAACTGGGTGCTTACGCGGGCGTGCCGGTCTACAACGGGCTCACCGACGACTGGCACCCCACCCAGATGCTCGCCGACGTGCTCACGATGACCGAGCACAGCGCCAAGCCCCTCAAGGAGATCGCCTTCGCCTACCTCGGCGACGCCCGCTTCAACATGGGCAACTCCTACCTGGTCACCGGCGCGCTGCTCGGTATGGACGTACGGATCGTCGCCCCGAAGTCGTACTGGCCCGCCGAGGAGATCGTCACCGCCGCCCGCGCGCTCGCCGAGCGGAGCGGAGCGCGCATCACGCTCACCGAGGGCATCGAGGAGGGGGTGGCGGGCGCCGACTTCGTCGTCACCGACGTCTGGGTCTCCATGGGCGAGCCCAAGCAGGTCTGGGACGAGCGGATCACGGCCCTCGCGCCGTACGCCGTGACCATGGACGTCCTACGGGCCACCGGCAACCCGGACGTCAAGTTCCTGCACTGCCTGCCGGCCTTCCACGACCTCGGCACCAAGGTCGGCCGCGAGATATACGAGACCCACGGCCTCGACTCGCTGGAGGTCACCGACGAGGTCTTCGAGTCCGCCCACTCGGTCGTCTTCGACCAGGCGGAGAACCGACTGCACACGATCAAGGCCATCCTGGTGGCCACACTGGCCTGACCAGGCCTTCTTGTCCTACAGAGGTTCTACGGCGGCTATCCCGCCGGGTGCCACTGCGGCGGTACGACGGGCAGCCTGAACCACACCGCCTTGCCGGACTCGGTCGGGCGGTGGCCGCACGACGAGCTGAGGGCGCGGATCAGCAGCAGGCCGCGCCCGTGCTCCTGCCAGGGGTCGGGGTCCTCGACGACGGGTTTCGTGAGACTTCCGGGCGGCTCCGGGTCGGGGTCGTGCACCTCGACCTGGCAGCCGGTGGGCAGCAGCTCGACCACGAGCTCTATGGGGGCGTCACCGGCGGTGTGCTCCACCGCGTTCGCGACCAGCTCCGCCGTCAGCAGCTCCGCGGTGTCGCTGTCGGCCGTGTACTTGACCTCGGACAGAGCCGTACGGACCAGTGCGCGGGCCACCGGCACGGCCGCGGCGGTGTGCGGCAGTGCGATGCGCCAGGAGGCGGAGGCGGAAGGGCGTTCTTGCAAGGCGGGTCCGTTCATGGAGCAGGCTGTCCTGCTTTCAACTATATGTATGGTACGGCGCCCTTTGTCAGAGTCTCTCGGCGGGCACCGGACGGGACCTTCGGCCCCGGTACCGAGCGGCATACCCCGTTCAACGGCCACTCCCGCACTGCTGCTCCCGTTGTTACCGCGCTATTGACGACTCGTGACGGATGCGACGGCCACAGGTCATTTCGACGCGCTGTCTCGGCAGGGCACAAGAACGCCCTCGGGCCCCGTCCGAAACGGGGCCCGAGGGCGTTCTGCGGTCGGGTATCAGGCCAGGTCGGCCATCCCCGCGGTGAGCGTCGCGCCGTCCGCCGGGTCGATCACCAGGAACGCGCCCGTGCGGCGGGAGACCGCGTAGTCGTCCAGCGCGAGCGGCTCGGCGGTGCGCAGGGTGATCCGGCCCAGGTCGTTCGCGGTCAGCTCGGCCGCACCGCTGAGGTCCTTGACGATCGCCTTGACCGTGCGGGTCGTGTGCCGCAGCAGCACCCGGTCGCCGACCCGCAGTGGCCGGTCGGCCAGATGGCATACGGCGGCCCGCACGTCCTGCGTGAGCGCCGGCGCGTCGGCCCCGGCGGTGATCATGTCGCCGCGCGACACGTCCCGTTGGTCCGCGAGGCGCAGGCTGACCGACTGGGGCGCGTACGCCACGTCGGCCTCGGTGCCGAGCACGGAGATCCCGGTGATCTCGGAGGTCTCCCCGGAGGGATGCACCGTCACCCGGTCACCGACGCGCAGCGAGCCGGACACCAACTGGCCCGCGTACCAACGGATTTCGCCGTCCCGGATGACGTACTGCACGGGGAAACGGGCCGGTGCGTCGGACGGGTCCGCGCCGACCGGCACGTCCTCCAGGAACTCCAGCAGCGCCGGGCCCTCGTACCAGTCCATGTGCGCCGAACGGTCCACCACGTTGTCGCCGACGAGCGCCGACACCGGGATCGGCGTGAAGGAGGGCAGCCCCAACTCGGCCGCGTGGCCCGCGAATTCCTCGACGATCCGCTCGAACACCGGCTGCTGGTACCCGACCAGGTCCATCTTGTTGACGGCCAGGACGACGTTCGGCACCCGCAGCAGTGCCGCCACGGCGGCGTGCCGCAGGGTCTGCTCCACGACACCGTTGCGCGCGTCGACCAGGATGATCGCCAGCTCGGCGGTGGAGGCGCCGGTGACCATGTTGCGGGTGTACTGCACATGGCCCGGGGTGTCGGCGAGGATGAACCGCCTGCGCGGGGTGGCGAAGTAGCGGTACGCCACGTCGATCGTGATGCCCTGCTCGCGCTCGGCGCGCAGCCCGTCGGTGAGGAGCGCGAGGTCGGGCGCGTCCTGCCCGCGATCGGCCGACACCCGCTCCACGGCCTCCAGTTGATCGGTCAGCACCGACTTGGAGTCGTGCAACAGCCGCCCGACCAGAGTGGACTTGCCGTCGTCGACCGAACCGGCCGTCGCGAACCGCAGCGTGTCGATGGTGATGGTGCTCATGGTTAGAAGTACCCCTCGCGCTTGCGGTCTTCCATCGCGGCCTCGGACAGCTTGTCGTCGGCACGGGTGGCGCCGCGCTCGGTGACCCGGGAGGCGGCGATCTCGGTGATGACCTGCTCCAGGGTCGCCGCGTCGGAGTCGACGGCACCTGTGCACGACATGTCACCGACGGTCCGGTACCGCACCTGGCGCTTCTCGACGGTCTCGTCCGCCTTCGGGCCGCCCCACTCACCGGCGGTCAGCCACATGCCGCCGCGGTTGAAGACCTCGCGGTAGTGGGCGAAGTAGATCTGCGGGAGTTCGATGCCTTCGCGGGCGATGTACTGCCAGACGTCCAGCTCGGTCCAGTTGGACAGGGGGAAGACGCGGACGTGTTCGCCGGGTGCGTGACGGCCGTTGTACAGATTCCACAGCTCGGGGCGTTGCCGGCGCGGATCCCACTGCGAGAACTCGTCCCGCAGCGAGAACACCCGCTCCTTGGCGCGCGCCTTCTCCTCGTCCCTACGACCCCCACCGAAGACCGCGTCGAAGCGCTCGCTCTGTATCCGCTCGGTCAACGGCACGGTCTGGAGCGGGTTCCGGGTCCCGTCGGGACGTTCGCGCAGCACACCGCGGTCGATGTAGTCCTGTACGGAGGCCACATGGAGGCGGAGCCCATGTGCGGCGACCACACGGTCGCGGTACTCAAGGACCTCGGGGAAGTTGTGTCCGGTGTCCACATGCAGCAGCGAGAACGGCACCGGCGCGGGCGCGAACGCCTTCAGTGCCAGATGCAGCATCACGATGGAGTCCTTGCCGCCGGAGAACAGAATCACCGGCCGCTCGAACTCACCCGCCACCTCACGGAAGATGTGCACCGCCTCGGACTCGAGGGCGTCCAGGTGCGAGAGGGCGAAGGTCTCTGTGGTCGTCACCGCGCTCACACCAACCCCCGCTCGGACAGCACCGCGTACACCGCGTCCGCCGACTCCTGCGGGCTCTGCACCTGCGTCGGCAGGGTGAGCGCCGGATCCGTGGGCGGCTCGTACGGGTCGTCGACGCCGGTCAGGCCGGTGAGGTGACCCGCGGCCTGGCGGGCGTAGAGGCCCTTCACGTCGCGCTCGCTGCACACCTCGACGGGGGTCGCGACATGCACCTCGATGTACGGCGTCCCGCTCGCCTCGTGGCGCTTGCGGACGGCCTCGCGGCTGTCGGCGTACGGGGCGATGACCGGGACGACGGAGAGGACGCCGTTGCGGGCGAGGACCTCGGAGACGAGGCCGATGCGCTGGACGTTGGTGTTGCGGTCCTCGCGGGAGAAGCCGAGGCCGGCCGAGAGGAAGCGGCGTATCTCGTCGCCGTCGAGGACCTCCACGCGATGTCCCTCGGCTCTCAGTCGCTCCCCGAGGTGCTGGGCGATCGTCGTCTTACCCGCACTCGGCAGTCCGGTGAGCCAGACGGTGGCTCCCTGAGCCCTTGCCGTGGTGGTCATGCGCAACAGTCCTCTTTCTTACCCGACGAGCGACGTCGTCGAAGGCTAGGTAAGAACTCTGAGAGGACCTGCTAAAGAAGCTGAGGTTTAGCTGAGTGACTGGTGGTGCGCAAGAGGTCACGGGCCCCTGCCATGAACTGTTCACAATCAGCGGCTACGGCCACTCCTGTCACACGCCCGCGAACACCGCCCCCGCGTCCCGCAGCCGCTCGTGCAGTGCCCGGAACACCTCCGCCGAGCGGGCGCCCGGCCAGTCCCGGGGGAGCAGGCCCGCGGGCAGTCCGGGGTCGGCGTAGGGGAGGTGGCGCCAGGAGTCCAGGGCGAGGAGGTAGTCGCGGTAGGCGTCCTCGGGCGGGGTGTCCGCGCGCTGCTCCCAGTCGTGCAGCACGCGCGCGTGGCGGTCGAGGAACGCCTGGTGCTGGGCGGCGATCGCGGGCAGGTCCCACCAGCGGGCGACGGCCTCCGCGGTCGCCGCGAAGCCGAGGTGCTCACCGCGGAAGAAGTCGACGTAGGGGTCGAGGTTCAGCCGTTGGAGGATGTGCCGCGTTTCCTCGTACAGGCGGGCGGGTGCGATCCACACGCCGGGGGCGGCGGTGCCGAAGCCGAGGGCGGACAGGCGGGAGCGCAGGACGTGCCGCTTCTGGCGCTCCGACTCGGGTACGGAGAACACCGCGAGCACCCAGCCCTCGTCCTCCGGGGGCGTGGTCGCGTAGACGCGCCGGTCGCCGTCGTCGAGCAACTGCCGTGCCTCGGGCGAGAGTTGGTACCCGGCGGCGCCTTCTGTCGTACGGGCGGGCAGGAGCAGCCCGCGCCGTTTGAGGCGGGACACCGACGAGCGCACGGAGGGCGCGTCGACGCCGGCCGCGGCCAGGAGCCGGATCAGTTCCGCGACGGGAACCGGGCCGGGCACGAAGCGGCCGTACGCGCCGTAGAGCGTGACGATGAGAGACCGTGGAGCATGCTGGTCGGACACGTTGATCATCTTAGGCCGACGGCATCGCTGCTGGTCACCTCGGGTGCGTAACCTGAACTTTCACGGTCCGCAGGTCACCGCGAGGGGCGGGAACGGTCAGGCGGCGACGGCTAGTTGATCCGCCGGTACCCGGTGCGGGGCGACGATCCGGCCGTCGGGGAGAACGGCGCCCAGGTCGTCGAAGACGATCGCGCCGTCGCACAGCAGCGTCCAGCCCTGCTCGGGGTGGGCGGAGACGATGTGCGGGGTCTCGGCGACGGTGTCGGTCACGGGGCACGAGGACTGGTGGGAACACATGGCGTACCTCCACGTCGGATGCGATCCGTTCCGGCGGCTCCGTCACCGCCCGCATCGCATATACAGACCATCCTCCCGGCGCGAACTCATCGGAACAGCCCGCTGTGAAGCGTGACAACACGCGGACAACACTCGGACGGTTCCACGACGCTCGGTGCGGAGCCGCCACCTAATGAGTGACGAGCGCAACGCTCTGTGCGGACTCGCCACCGAAGGAGTGAGGATCACGGGAGTCGGGGCCGCCGCCCGGTACCAGTGGAGGCCCCAACTCCAGGAGGTATCCCCATGTCCCTGCGTTCCGTCCTCGGTACGGCGGCCGGTGCCGCGCTGTTCCTGCTGGCCGCCGCCCCCGCCGCGACCGCGTCCGCCGCCCCGTACGAGACGGTGACGGTCGACCCCACGGGCACGATCGCCCCGGACGGCACCGTCACCCTCTCCGGCACCTACCGCTGTCTCGGCAACTCCGGTGCCGCCTTTGTCAGTTCCTCCGTCAGCCAGAGCGACCCCTCGGTCCGGCACGGCATCGGCGGCACCCGCGCGGTCTGCGACGGCAGGGAGCACACCTGGCAGAACTCGGGCAAGCCGTCCCACCCGGTCACCCCCGGCACGGCCCAGGTCGAGGCCACCGTGATGGAACTCGCCGCCTCCGGCGGCCTGCCCCTGCCGCGCTTCCACGCGGTGCAGCGCCAGGACGTCACCCTCACCGCGAGCTGACCTCCATGGCTCCGGCCCGGCCCCCAAGTGGGGCCGGGCCGGAGGGAGTTCAGGTCGTTCAGTGTTGGGTGTTGCTCGCCCAGATCGCGGTCGAGCCGCCGGAGTAGATCACCATGTTGCCGTCGCCCTGGAGGCGGAGGATCGAGCCGTCGTGGCCCTGGGTCTGGCTGGCCCAGACGGCGCGGTTGTCGGAGGTGTAGACGACGAGGTTGCCGTCCGCCTGGAACACCGCGTGGAAGTTCGAGCCGAAGGTCATGGTGGCCCAACGGGCCTTGTTGTTCTCGTCGTAGAGGACGAAGTTGCCGTCGGTCTGCATGCGCAGCCGGGCCTTCTTCGCGTTGATGGACTGGCCCGCCTTCAGCACCCGGGTGGCCGTGACGAGGACGTCCGACGGGTACGAGGACTTGGACGTCGTGGTGGTGGTGCTCGACTTCGTCCCGGACTTGGTCGTCGTGGACTTCTTCGTCGCCTTCGCCGCCGGCTTCTTCGTCTTCTTGACCGTCGTCGGCTCGCTCACCGGCTGTGCGACGGTCGTCCTGCCCGCCGAGGTCTTGTGCGGTGCGGCGGTCTTCGGTGTGGTGTGCCCGGTGGGGGCGGTCGGGGTGCCCGAGGCGTACGCCCCGGCGCCCGGCGTCGACGCGCCGTCGCCGAGGATCGTGCCCGCCTGGTCGGCGACCACCCGGTCGTGGGTCTCCGGCGTCCGGTCCCGGCTCATCAGCAGCCCCGGTACGGCGATCAGCAGCGCGCCGAGCACGGCCGCACCGGCCAGCAGCGGGCGGCCGGGGCGGCCGACGGACGCGGCCGCCGTGTCGCCGGGGGTGGGTCCGTCGCCCTCGGGCATGCTCGCGGCCAGCACCCCGGCGGGGGCCTCGGCCTCGGCCTCCTGCCGCGCCGACTTGGCGGCAGCGGATTCCGGGCCGCCCGGCCCCGAACGTTCTTCTGTTGTACGGCTGCCGGCGAGCGCTTCGGCCTCCGCCGCCGAGGTCGCGGGACGGCTCAGCTCCGCCGCGACGGATTCCGCCGAGAGTTCCGCCGCGACGGCCTCCGCGGAGAGGGCCCCGGGGGAACCGGCAGTTCCTGAACGGGACTTGGACGCCTCGCCCGCCGTGCTCCCTGCCGTGCCGGCCGCCGCTGATTCACCGGCCGCCGATGCCGCCGCCGTCGCTTCCCCGGCCGTGGCGCCCGTCACCGAGTTCTCTGCCGAGTTCTCTGCCGCCGTTTTCCGCGCGGCCGGTCCGGTTCGGTCTGTCATCCGCCCTGTCCGCTCTCATTCGCCCAGCAGTTCGTCGTACGTCTGTGTGCGCAATCCTATTCACGTCCTTTCACGCGCATGCGCCAACGGCGGTTCCTTTCACCGGAGTTAACAATCGTCACGCACAAGCCCCGGTGCTGGTACGGCCGTTGCGCAACAGCCCATAATTCGCCGTACGGCACTGTTGTGCCGCACCGCGCGCACCCGCCGCGAACGTTCCGCTTTCCGGACCGGAGTGGGAACGCGCGTGCGGGGACGGCATGATGGGGTTACCGCAACCGACAGGTGCCGACACGAGGAGGTCAGCTGAGTGCGCCAGGTACTGACGGTCTGTCCGGAGGGCACCGGGGACGCCCGGACGATCGGAGAGGCCCTGGCGAGGGCGCGCGGAGGCGCGGTGCTGAGTGTGCGCCCGGGGACGTACGAGGAGAACCTCGTCGTCACCACCCGGGTCACCATCGTCGCCGAACAGGCGCGCGGCACCGTCCGGTTGGCCCCGCGCAAGGGCACCGTGATCTCGCTGCGCGTCGACGCGGTGATGCTGACCGACCTGGTGGTCCAGGGCCACGACGAGGAACACCCGGCCGTGGACGCCTCGCACGGGCAGGTCGCGATGCAGGGCTGTGATCTGTCCGGCGCCTCGTGGACGACCGTACTGGCGCGCAACTCCGGCTCGTTGGCGATGCGTGAGTGCCGGGTGTCCAACCGCACCGGCGCCGGTGTCGTCGTCACCTCGCCGACCGAGAGCTCGCTGGAGTCCTGCACCCTCGAACACTTCGGCACCAGCGGGGTGGTGATCGGCGAGCGCGGCCGGGCCACCCTGCGCGGCTGCACCGTGCGGGACGCGCGCGGCAACGGCGTGCTCGCCAACGGCGACGCCCAGGGCTCCATTGAGGACTGCGACCTGGCGTCAACGGACAAGCCCTCGCTGGCACTTGAGGAGCGCAGCGCGATACGCGTGCTGCGGACCGTGGTCCGCGACACCTCGATCGGTGTGCACATCACCAGCACCGCCCGCTGCGAGCTGGAGGAGGTGCGGGTCACCGGCAGCAGCGGTCCCGGCATCATCGTCTCGCACGGCTCCGACCCGGTGCTGCGCCGCTGCCGCACCGCCCGCACCACGGGCAACGGCCTGCTGGTGACGGACCGTTCGCGCGGCACGTACGAGGACTGCTGGCTGACCGGCGCCCAGATGGCGGCGCTGCGCGTGGCCGGGGCCTCCTCGCCGACGCTGACCTCGCTGACCGTCCGCGACGGTGAGAGCGACGGCGTGCTGCTCGAAGAGGACGCGGCGGCCGAGCTGGAGCGCGTGGAGATCATCGACGTCAAGGGCGCCGGTGTGGTGATCCGCGGCAACGCCAACCCGCTGGTGCGGCGCGCCCGCATCACCGGCGCGGGCGGCTCCGGGGTCTCCGTGCGCGACGGCGGGCGCGGCCGCGTCGAGGACTGCACGGTCGAGGCACCGGGCGGCGCGGGCGCGGAGGTCGCGGCGGGCGGCAACGTCTATCTCGCGGGCTTCCGGGTCAACAACCCCGGCGGTGCCGGTCTGGAGATCGGCGGCGAGGGTACGGCGGCGTTGCGCGACGGCGAGCTGGTCTCGGCCGGTGGCTGCGGTGTACTCGTGGACACCGGCGGCGAGTTGACGGCGAACCGGGTACGGACCGCCGCGTCCGCCGAGCACGGTTTCCTGGTCCGCGACGGCGGCCGGGCCTCCCTGAACGGCTGCGAGGCCGCGGGCAACGACCGCGACGGCATCCGCGTCGAGTCGGAGGCACCGGTGTCGGTCGTGGGCTGCACGGTCCGCGACAACAAGGGCGGCGGCCTCGTCCAGGCCAAGGCCGGCGGCCGGCTCGCGGTGGAGAACCTCACCAGCACGGGCAACGAGTCCCGCGACGCGTGGGGCTTCGGCGAGGCCGAGGGCACCGACCCGGCGGGCACGGTCTCCGCCTCCGACGGCCCCGGACGTCCCGACGGACCGATGGCCGCGCTGGAGAGCCTGATCGGCCTCGACAACGTCAAGGAACAGGTCCGCACCCTCGTCAACCTCACCCAGCTCGCCGCCCGCCGCGCCCAACTCGGCATGTCCGCACCGCCGATGAGCCGCCACCTCGTCTTCGCCGGTCCGCCCGGTACGGGCAAGACCACCGTCGCCCGCCTCTACGGCACGATCCTCGCCGAGCTGGGCGCCCTGCGCTCCGGCCACCTCGTCGAGGTCTCCCGCGCCGACCTCGTCGCGCAGGTCATCGGCGGTACGGCCATCAAGACCACCGAGGCCTTCGAACGGGCCCTGGGCGGCGTCCTGTTCGTCGACGAGGCGTACACCCTCACCTCCGACTCCCGTGGTTCCGGGGCCGACTTCGGCCGCGAGGCCGTCGACACCCTGCTGAAGCTGATGGAGGACCACCGCGAGGACGTGGTCGTCGTCGCGGCCGGCTACTCCGACGAGATGCGCAGCTTCCTCGGCTCCAACCCCGGTCTGGCGTCCCGCTTCTCACGCACCGTCGAGTTCGAGAACTACTCGGTGCCGGAGCTGGTCGAGATCATGGAGAGCATGTGCGTGCGCCACCAGTACGCGCTCGCCGACGAGACCCGCCACGCCCTCGCCGTGCACTTCGAACGGATACCGAAGGACGCCGGGTTCGGCAACGGCCGTGCCGCACGGCAGGTGTTCGAGGAGATGGTGGACCGGCAGGCCGTACGGCTGTCCGCGCTCACCGACGTCACCGAGCAGGACCTCTCCCTGCTGCTGCCGCAGGACATCAGCGAGGAGGCGGCTCGCACCGCCGCCGACGGACCGAACGCCGTCGACCCCGGCGACGACGCGCTGAGCAGGCTGGACGCGCTGGTCGGACTGCACGCGGTGAAGCGGGACGTCACCGACCTCGTCAACCTGGTGTCGACGGCCAAGCAGCGCGAGGCCGCCGGACTCCCCGTGCCCCGGCTCAGCCACCACCTCGTCTTCACCGGCCCGCCCGGCACCGGCAAGACCACCGTGGCCCGCCTCTACGGCGAACTCCTCGCCTCCCTGGGCGTGTTGCCGCGCGGCCAGCTCGTCGAGGTGTCCCGCGCCGACCTCGTCGGCCGATACGTGGGCCACACCGCGCAGTTGACCCGCGAGGTCTTCGAACGCGCCCTGGGCGGTGTCCTGTTCGTCGACGAGGCGTACACCCTCACCCCGCGCGAGGCGTCCGGCTCCGACTTCGGCCGGGAAGCCGTGGACACCCTGCTGAAGCTGATGGAGGACCACCGCGACAAGGTGGTCGTCATCGTCGCCGGCTACACCCAGGAGATGGAGAACTTCCTGGCTTCCAACCCTGGCCTGTCCTCCCGCTTCTCGCGCCGGGTCGAGTTCGCCGACTACTCCTCGGACGAGCTGGTCACCATCGTCCGCGAGCACGCCGTACAACTCGGCTACGAGTGCGCGGCCGGGCTGGGACCGGTCCTCCGGCAGTACTTCGACTCGCTGCCCCGCGACCGGTCGTTCGGCAACGCGCGCACCGCCCGTCAGATCCTGGAGCGGATGATGACACGCCAGGCGGGTCGGCTCAGCAGACTGGCCGTCCCCAGCCTCGACGACCTGCGGCTGCTCCTCCCGGAGGACCTCGCCGACCCGACGGCCTCCTCCCAGACCTCCAGCGGGGCGGCCCGGGCATGACGACGACACACGGCAGGGCCGTCGCCGCCGGTCTGGCGCTGCTGCTGACGGCCGCCGCGAGCGCGGTCGGCGCCGGGTCCGCGTCGGCGGCGGGCGGCACGGTCCAACTCCCCGTCCTGGCCTCGCAGTTGGACGCCGACGCGGACTGCGCGGCGGGCTCGGACCAGCGCGCCACCGACGTGCCCTGGGAACAGGTCTCCCTCCAACTGAGCCGCACCTGGCCGTTCGCGTCGGGCACCGGAGTGACCGTCGGCGTGGTAGACACCGGGGTCTCGTCCTCCGCCCCCGCGCTGAAGGGCCGGGTCACGGCGGTCGGCGACGCCGGGACCGACTGCGTGGGACACGGCACCTTCGTGGCCGGGCTGGTCGGCGCGGCCGTAGCGGACGGGGTGCGGTTCGCGGGGGTGGCGCAGCAGGCGCGGATTCTCGCGGTGCGGGGGAGTGACGCGCGGGGGAAGGTCACCGCGGACCGGGTCGCGGACGGGATCCGGGCCGCCGTGGACGGCGGCGCCAAGGTGGTGACGGTGTCGGCAGCTCTGGCCGGTGACACCGCCGCGCTGCGGTCGGCGGTCGCGCTCGCCGCGAAGAAGGACGTCCTGGTGATCGCGGCGGCCGTACCGGACACCCCGGCGACAGCCACCTCGGCGACGGACAGTCCGCCCGCCCGCGACTACTACCCGGCCGCCGACGACGGCGTGCTCTCCGTCCTCGACGTCGACGTCTCCGGCAAGCGGCCGACCGGCGCGTACACGACGTCCAGTGCCGCAATTTCCGCGCCCGGAGACGGAGTTGTCGGCATCGGCCCGAAGAAGGCCGGCCACTACATCGGCTCGGGCGCGTCCCTGGCCGCCGGTTTCGTGGCGGGGGCGGCGGCGCTGGTCCGCTCCGTCCACCCGGACCTGACGGCCGCCCAGACCGCGACCCTGCTCCGCAGCTCCGCCTACCCGGCCGACGTCCCCCGCCTCGACCCGTACGCGGCGGTCACCTCGGTCCTGACCGGCACCGCCGCCGCACCGGCCCGGGGCGACGCCGGTACCCCGGTCCACCTGCCTGCCGACAAGGCGGCCGGGCCGTTGCGGCGGGCCCTGTGGCCCGCGTCGGCGGGGCTTGCCGTGATCATCGCGGTGGTGTGGCTGGGGCTGATCCTGCCCCGGGGGCGGCGACTGGGGTGGAAGCCGTCTGTCCGGACGGAGGGTGCGGGCACGTCGTTGGAAGGCTGAGGCCTTCGGCGGTGCCGGGTCGGGCAGTGGGCATCTGCGGGCCGGTGGGGGCTGGTCGCGCCCCGCGGCGGAGCCGCTGATAGATACAGCCCCGCGCCCCTAGGGGGTTGGAGCTGAGCGTGGCTTTGAAGCTCGGGGCGGATTCGCTGAAGAAGCCACCGGCGCTGGACGGGCCCAGGTCTGGCACCCAGCTCGACGTGCATGCGCATGCCCTACGCCCCGAGCACGCCCCGCCGACGCAGCCGCAGACCCTGCGCTCCACGGGCACCCGTGCCGACTCAGCCCCCTCCCGAAACACCAACCGCCGCCCCAACCCACTACGGCCCCCGGGACGAGTCACCCCGCCCCAGGAGCCGTACCGCAACGCCCAGTTGGCTACTCCTCCGCTGCTTCCGCCGCCAGTGCCGTCTGGATGAGGGACGGCTTGCGGCGGACGATGTGGAGGGCTCGGCCCGGGGGGAGGACGCGGGGTTTGACGTTGCCGAAGACGTAGCCCTCGGACGGGGAGCAGGACATCAGGATGCCCGGGGTGTTGACCTCGTCCATGCGGCGCAGGAGTTGGTCGTTCAGGCCGCGGCCGGCGCCGGTGGCGGAGCGGGCGACGACCACGTGGAGGCCCAACTCGTGTCCCAGGGCGAGGTGTTCGAAGAGCGGGGCGAAGGGGTGGTCCATGACCGTGCCGCCGCCGACCATGTCGTAGTCGTCGACGAGGACGAACAGACGGGGACCCGTCCACCAGTCGGCCTGGCGCATGCGGGCCGGGGTGATCTCCTGGCCTGGGACGCGGGTGCGCAGCGCCTTCGCCGAGCCGCCCACCAGCTGCTTCAGGGCTTCCAGCGCCACCGCGTGGCCCAGGCGGTACTCCTCGGGGACCGCGTCGACCAGGCCGCGGCGGTAGTCGACGACCAGGATGCGGGCCTCGGCCGGGGTGTAGCGGGCGACGACCGAGTCCGCGACCAGCCTCAGGAGGTTGGTCTTGCCGCTCTCCGTGTCGCCTACGGCCACCAGGTGCGGGGTGCGGGAGAAGTCGTGCCAGACCGTGCCGAGGGTCTCCTCGTCCTGGCCGAGCGCGATCTTGAGGCTGACGCCGTCGCCGAGCTCGGGCTCGGGGAGTTCGGCCGCGGGCAGCCGGTGCGGCAGCATCCGGACCTGCGGGGCGCGCGGCCCGTGCCAGGCCGAGGCGATCCGGTCGACCAGGTCCGCGACACCCTCGCTGAGGGTCTCGTGGTCGGTGGAACCGTCGCCGCGCGGCAGCGCCGAGAGGAAGTGGAGTTTCGTCTCGACGGTCAGACCCCGGCCGGGGATCTGCGGTACCGCGCTCGCCTTGCGGATGTCCACGACGGAGTCCATCGTGTCGCCGAGCCGGAGTTCGAGCCGGGTCGCGGACTGGTCGCGGACCGGGGCGGTGAGCTCCAGCCAGCGGGCGGTCGCGACGATCAGGTGGATGCCGTAGTTGAGACCGCTGGTGGCGATCTGGTTGAACGTCGGGATGAACTGGTCGAAGTTCTGCCGCACCGCCGACCAGCCGTCGATCACCAGGAAGACATCGCCGTGCGGTTCGTCGGGGAACTCCCCGGCCGCGCGGCGGCGCCGGTAGGTGGACATCGAGTCGATGCCGTTGTCGAGGAAGAACTGCTCGCGCTGGGTGAGGACGGCGGTGACCTCGGCGACCGTACGGCTGATCCGCTCGGTGTCGAGGCGGGCCGCGACCCCGCCGACATGCGGCAGACCGGTCAGCTGGGAGAGCGTGCCGCCGCCGAAGTCGAGGCAGTAGAACTGGACTTCGCGCGGGGTGTGGGTGAGCGCGAGCGCCATGATGAGGCTGCGCAGGACGGTGGATTTGCCGCTCTGCGAACCGCCCGCGACGGCGACATGGCCGCCGGCTCCGGCGAGGTCCACGACGAGCGGGTCACGGCGCTGGTCGAAGGGCTTGTCGACCAGGCCGACCGGCACCCGCAGCTTCCCGGTGCCGATCCAGCGGGACGCGTTCAGACCGCGGTCCGGGTCCTCGGCGAGACCGCCGAGCAGGACGTCCAGCGGGGACGCGGTGTCCAGCGGCGGCAGCCACACCCGGTGCGCGGGCGGCCCGGAGTCGCGCAGCCGGTCCAGCGCCACCGCCAGCAGGCTCTCGGCGCTCTCCTCCGCCTCGGGCTCCGGCACGACCGCGGCCGGCGCGGGAGCGCGCGGCACGATGTACCCGGTCGACCAGGGCACCACCTGCGTGGCGACCCGGGCCTGCGCGACGGCACCGCCGCGCCTGCGGTAGGGGCCGGAGACGTAGGCGGCGCGGAAGCGGGTGAGCGCCTCGATGCCGGACTTGAGGTAGCCGCTGCCGGGCTGCGAGGGCAGTTCGTACGCGTCGGGGACACCGAGGACGCCCCGCGACTCCATCGCGGAGAAGGTGCGCAGACCGATCCGGTACGACAGGTGCGACTCCAGCTGGTGCATCCGGCCCTCGTCCAGGCGCTGCGAGGCGAGCAGCAGGTGCACGCCGAGGGACCGGCCGAGGCGGCCGATCATCACGAACAGCTCCATGAACTCCCGGTGCGAGGCGAGGAGTTCGCTGAACTCGTCGACGACGACGAACAGGCTGGGCATCGGGGCGAGATCGGCGCCGCCGGCCCGCGCCTTCTCGTACTCCAGGGCCGAGGTGTAGTTGCCCGCGGACCTCAACAGCTCCTGGCGGCGGATGAGTTCACCGTGCAGCGCGTCCTGCATACGCTCCACCAGGGCTGCCTCGTCGGCGAGGTTGGTGATGACGGCGGAGGTGTGCGGGAGTTCGTCCAGGCCGAGGAAGGTCGCGCCGCCCTTGAAGTCCACGAGGACGAAGTTCAGGGTCTCGGAGGAGTTGGTGAGCGCGAGACCGAGGACCAGGGTGCGCAGCAGCTCGGACTTGCCGGAACCGGTCGCGCCGATCAGCATGCCGTGCGGTCCCATGCCGCCCTGCGCGGACTCCTTGATGTCCAGCTCCACGGGCCGCCCGTCCGCGCCGACGGCGACCGGGACGCGCAGCCGGCCGGAGCCGGTGTGCCGCCGCCAGATCGTGTCGGGGTCGAGCCGGTGCAGGTCCGCGATGCCCAGCAGGGTCGTCAACTCGGTGTCGTTCGAGAGCGGTTCGACCGCGTCGGAGGAGAGACTCATCCGGTACGGCGCGATCAGCCGGGCCAGTGCCTCGGCGGCGACGGGACCCATCCGGTCGGGGCGGCCCAGCACGGTGGCCTGTTCCTTGCGGCTGCGGTCGGTGCGGACCAGGGAGACCGAGTCCGGGGCGACGTCGAGACGCAGGGTGGTGCGGCCGGGCCGCCAGGTGAGGCTGTCGGAGAGGTCGAGGACGACGGCGTTGCGGTAACCGGGGCCGTCGAAGCGGTGTCCTGCCGGGATGCTCGCGCCGTCCACGATGACGACCACCAGTGGCTCGTCACGGCCGGGCACGGCGTCGGGGTCGAACGCGGGCCGCTCGGAGAACTCGCTGCCGAGCTGGTCCTCCAGATCGGTGAAGGCGGAGGCCACCATGCGCAACGGACCGGCGCCGTCGGTCTCTTGAGGGTGCTGGTTGTGCGGCAGCCACTTCACCCACTCCCACTCGGCACGCACCTCGTCACCGGCGCACACCGCGATCCACAGCTCCTCCGGCGGGTGGAACAGGGCCAGTTGGGACAGCGCGGCGCGCAGCATCCCGCGCGCGGAGTCGTGGTCACCGTGCACCAACACCCGTGACCAGGACCGCAGATACAGGGCGATGGGCTGGCCCGGAACGGTGCTGTAGGCGCGGATGAACCGGCGCAGAGCATGCGCGCACAGCGGTTCCAGGTCCTCAACGGGCTTGCTGGAGACCGGAGTCAGCCGCATCGCGAGCTGCTGGTCGCCGACCGCTATCCGCACCTCGCCGAAGTCGTCGTCCTTGACCCGGCGCTCCCACAGCCGCGTCGTGCGGACCATCGTGCGCAGCACCCGGGGCTCGGGATGCCGCCAGGCGAGCGCGAGCTGCTGCTCGACCACGGCCCGCTGCACCGTACGTCGACTTTGCGCCAAGTAGCGCAGATAGTCCCGGCGTTCACCGCGCAGCCGCTGCTTGCGGTCGCCGGCCTTGCGCATGACCTGGCCGATCATCATCGCGCCCGCGGCCATCACCATCATGCCGAGCGCGATGTACATGAAGACACCGCTGGACTGACCGCCCGAGCGCAGGAACAGCATCATCATCGAGACCGACATCATGGCCATCGGCAGATACGTCCACACCGCGGACGTGTCCGGGACGGTCTCCATGAGGGTCGGCGGTTCCTGGAGGACCAACTCGCCTGCGGGCATGTCGGGTCCGCGACGGCGGGCAGGACGACGGAACAGGACCACGCTCAACGCTTGGGGCTCCTAACGGACTTCGCGCACCGCGGCGGCATGTGGGGGCATGCACCGAAATCAGGCCTCGGCACTGGCACGGTGGAGGACGCTGTCAACACCGTTGGTGGGGGCTCCCGTTGACACGCGTCGTAGGGAGTGTCAGTAGTGTGCACCCCGTCAACTCTGTACGTCCATGTCACCCCCCGCTTCACCGGCACCCTGTTCCCCTCGTTCCCCCCACCCCGCACGCCGCGCCGCGTGCCCCCGTTTCGATGTCCAGGAGACGTGAGCCCCGGTATGACCGACACTTCCGTGACCGGCCTGTGCCATCTGACCGTGCGGGCCCCGGCCCGCACCATCGACCTCGCCGTGCCGTCCGACGTACCGGTCGCCGACCTGCTGCCCACCGTGCTGCGGTACGCGGGGGAGGAGGCCGAGGAGACCGGTCTCGAACACGACGGCTGGGTACTCCAGCGCCTCGGCGGCCGGCCGCTCGACGACGAGGCGACCCTTGCCTCCCTCGGGCTGACCGACGGCGAGGCGCTCCATCTCCGGCCGCGCACCGAGGCGTTGCCCGAGGTACGCCTCGACGACCTGGTCGACGGCATCGCCGCGGTCACCCGGGACCGCCTGCACGGCTGGAGCCCCGAGGCGGCCCGGCGCCTGCTGCGCGGCCTGCTCGCGGTGGCGGTGCTGGCCGGGCTTGTCCTGCTGGCGCTGCCGGGCGCCCCCGCGTCGCTGCGCGCGGCCACCGCCGTAGGAACCGGTCTGCTGCTGCTGGCCGGGTCCGCTTCTGCGAGCCGGGCCGTGGACGATCCGGCGACCGGCGTGATCCTGGGCCTGCTCGCGTCACCGGCGCTCGCGCTCGCGGGCTGGCTGGTGCCGGGCGGTGAGCTGAGCGGTCCGCAGGCCCACCAGGTGCTGGGGGCACGGCTGTTGGGGGCGGCGGCGGCCTGGGCGGGCGGCGCGGTCCTCGCCCTCGCGGCCTCCGCGGCCCGCACCCCGCTGTTCCTGGCGTCGGCGTTGGTGGCGCTCGCGGCGGCGGTGGGCGGGGTGCTGATGACGGTGTTCGACGTTCGGGTGGCCGGCGCGGCCGGTGTCGTCGCCGCGCTCACGGTGCTGCTCGGCGGTCTGGTGCCGTCGCTGTCGTTCAAGTTCGCCGGGATGCGCATGCCCGCGCTGCCCACCAACGCGGAACAGCTCCAGGAGGGCATCGAGCCCTACCGGGGCAACGACGTCGCCGTACGCACCGAGCTCGCCGGCGAGTGGATGACCGCGCTCTACGGCGCGACGGGCGTCCTCTCGTCCGCCTGCCTGGTGGCCCTGGCCCGCCGCCCGAGCCTCCCCGCGCTGCTGGTCGCGCTGGTCCTGTCGCTGCTGCTGCTCCTGCACGGCCGGGGTCTGGTGAACACCGCGCAGCGGCTCGTGCTGGTGCTGCCGGGCGCGTGGGGTCTGCTGCTGCTCGCGTTCGGCTGGGGCCTGCGGCTGTCCGGCACCGAGCGGACACTGCTGGTCGCGGGCCTGCTCGCGGTGGCGGCGGCGCTCACGGTCGCGGTGTGGACCGTACCGGGACGACGCCTGGTCCCTTACTGGGGACGCGCGGCGGAGATCCTGCACTCCCTGCTGGCGATCGCCCTGCTGCCGCTGACCCTGTGGCTGCTGGGCGTCTTCGGCACCCTCCGCGGCATCTTCGGCTGACCGCGTGTCGGCCCTGCGGACGAGAAGCGGGTGAACCGGCCCGCGCCGCGGGTCGGTCGGCAACCACCCGTCCGGACCGACCCGGGAGCCGCCGTTCCGCGACGAGGGCCGGGTGAACCGGCCGCCGTTCCGGGCCGGTTCGGGAACGGCCGGTCCGCGGACAGGGTCCGGCCCGTGGACCGGGACGGGAGCCGGAGGCGGAGCGCGGGTGGACTTGCCCGCCGTTCCGCGGCGAGGGCGGTGAACAGGCCGCCGTTCCGGGCCGGTTCGGGAACCGTCGGTCCGCGAGCGCGGGCCGGGCACGTCGAACGAGAGCGGGAACCGGACGCGGTGTCACGGGCCGACCGGCCCGTCGGTCCGCGAGCAGGGTCCGGGTACAGCCGGGCCAACCAGAAGCAGAACGACCGAGCCAGGAGGAAAGCGTGCGGTCGAAGCGCGACCAGGTGCAAGCGCACACGTTCATGATGGGCCGCCTGACCTCGGGCATGCTGCTCGCCGACCCGGACGCACCGGAGAGCCCGCTGGGCCGTACCAGCCGGGGCGCCCTCGTCGGCCTGATCGTCGGCGTGCTGTTCTGCGCCGGGGCGCTGGTGTTCGGGCTGCTCAGGCCCGGCGGCAACGACGCCTGGCGCAGCGGCGACACCCTGATCGTCAACAAGGACACCGGCGCCCGCTACCTGTACGCCGACGGCAGGCTGCGCCCGGTGCGCAACTACGCCTCGGCCGTGCTGATCGGCGGCGCCGACCTGAAGACCACGTCGGTCGGCTCGTCGTCCCTCGCGGGCACCCCCGTCGGCCGGCCGGTCGGGATCACCGGTGCCCCCGACTCCGTACCGGGCACCAGTGACCTGGAGTCCTCGCCGTGGGAGGTCTGCTCGACCGGCTCCGGCCTGCAGACGACCCTCGTGCCGGGCGCCCCGGTGGAGACCGACCCGGTCGGCGCGAAGTCGGCGCTGGTGGTCAAGGGCCCGGACAAACACACCTACTTGGTGTGGCAGGGCAGCCGCCTTGAGCTGGACGAGGACTCGGGCGCCGCGGAGTCCCTCGGCTACGCGCCCGTGACCCCCCGCCCGGTGTCGGCGGCCTTCCTCGACGCCCTGGTGACCGGCCCGGACCTGGCCACCCCGAAGGTCGACGGCCGCGGCACGACCGGCCCCGAACTCGGCGGCAGGGCCACCCGGATCGGCCAGGTGTTCCGCGTGGTGGCGGGCTCCGGCAACCAGGAGTACCTCCTCCAGAAGGACGGCCTGCACCCGGTGACGGACACCCAGTCGGCGCTGCTGCTGGGCGATCCGGACACCCGCAAGGAGGCCTACGACGGAGGGGCGCCGAACGTCGTCACGATCGACGTGTCCGACCTGCGCGCCCACCAGGCACCGGGCTCGGCGGGCACCGACCCGTCGGTCGCCGGGCTGCCGGACACCCCGCCGAGCGCGCTGGCCCTGGCGGCCGGGCAGTCGGTGTGCGCCCAGGTCGACCCGGCCGACGGACAGGTGCGGGTGACCTCGGTACGGGTCGCGGAGAGCGCGCTGTACCCCGAGGCCCAGGCGGACCCGACGGCGCTGACCGCGGCCTGCGTGAACGTCGACCGGGTGGTCGCGCGGCCCGGACACGGCACGCTGGTACGGGCGTTGGGCGCGGCCGGCGAGACCGTCGGCGACACCACGTTCCTGGTCGGCGACGACGGCGTGAAGTACCGCATCCCGGACGCCAACGCCCTCGCCGCTCTCGGCTACGGCGGGGCCACGCCGGTGAAGGTGCCGTCCACGCTGCTGTCGATGCTGCCGACCGGCCCCGAACTCAGCGCCCGGGCCGCGGCGTCGGACTCCGGCTCGGTGGGCGGTGGCACGGGCGGCGCGGCGGCGCAGTGCGGCACGGGGGCCGGCGCCGGTGCCGGCGGACGGTCCGGTATCGAGGCCGGTCTGCCCGCGGTACCCGGTCAGGCCCCGGCGGGCGGTTCCCTCAACTCGGCCTCGGAGGCCGGGAACTGACGGATTCACGCCGATGGAGATCGTGTTCACGCCAAACTGGATTCACTCCAGAACCGCCGACCGCGGAACCGCGTGTTCCGGTCAAGTTGCCTACCGGTAAAAGCATCTGAACGGAAGCCGTCGGCAACCTCAGATCTTCCTCAGTTCGTTGTCAGCGCAACTTCCGCCAATCTAGGCTCAGTTGTACTCGTACCTCAGATCGACTTACGAAAGGTGGGACGATGGCTGGAGATGGCCAGCAGTCAAGCGAAGGTTCGACCCGGAACGGAATCCAGGCCCTGGAGAGCGCTTTCAGCGGCATCGTGAAGATCCGTCAGGATGTCGACAGCACCCGTTCCACCCTGGGCAGCGGCTACCAGGGCAGCGACGGTGGTCAGTACGGCCAGCTGCTCACACAGTGGGACGACCAGTGCAACGTCATCCTCAAGAACCTCGAGGACGTCATCGACCGGCTGAACCAGAGCCTCGTGGAACACAACAAGACCCAGGGTTCCTCGAACGACTCCATCAACCAGGCGTACAACGCCGCGCAGTCGGCCTTCGACCAGCTCGCCGGCTGACCTCGCGTCACGTCCGATCCCCCCATCGCGCAAGACTCATCGCGTAAGAGAGGCAAGCTGTGGCAGACAACCTGTCCGACGGTGTCATCTACGTCAGCTACAACCACATGTCGAACGCCGCGGACGACATGGTGATGCAGACCAAGGCGATCGCGCAGACGCTGTCCAACCTCGAGGCGGAGCTCAGCGAGCTGTCCAAGACCTGGTACGGAAACGACGCCGACACCTACCGCCAGAAGCAGGCGGCCTGGGACGGCGCGGTGCAGAACATGGAGACGCTGCTCACCTCGCACTCGCAGCTCCTCAACGAGATCTCGAACGGCTACAAGTACAGCGAGAACTCGCTCAGCCAGATGTGGTCCGAGGTCACCATCGGCCGCTGAGCCGGCCGGCTCCACCGCACCGACCGGTCTCCTCGCGGTCGGTGCGGTCGTCCAGGCTCCTTCCCGTTCCGTCGCCGCGCCGTACGCCCAGGGTCGGCGCGTTCCGCCCGCGGAGGCACCCATGGCAGATCTGACCCACCTCGACTCGACCGCGCTGAAGAACTTCAAGAACACCGACGTCGCGGACTTCATCACCGATCTGGTGAACATCCGCAAGGACAACGCGGGCGTCCGGTCCCTGAAGAACCTGATCGCCGAGACCGGCGCCGGCTCCGCCCAGGGCCTCGCCAAGATCCTGCGCATCGGCCTGATGAACGGCGGCGACAGCTCGGACCCGGTCGGCGGGTCCACGCTCGTGGAGGCGCTCAAGACGCAGGCGACCGCGCTGGACAAGATCCTCACCGATCAGAAGACGCTCTTCGACGACATCGACGACGCCCTGGACGAGACGATCACCACGCTGCTGAAGACACAGGGCGACAGCCTCGACTCGATCGACGGCGAGAAGCTGCTGGACATCTTCGACACCGTCGACGGCGACATGAGCGGCAGCGACTCGAAGACCTCCTGAGGCCGGTGCGCGGCCCGCCGGCTCCTGCTGAGCCCGGGCCCGTACCCCGGAGCCCCCCACCCCGTCCCCCCTCCTCCTCCGCAGCGGAGTCCGCCCCATGGCCGAAACCACCACCGGAACCGCCAACTACGACCCGGACGACTACTTCGCCCAGGCCGTCACCGACTTCACCGGCTACACGATTCCGGCCCGGTCCAGCCTGTTCGACAAGCTCAGCAGCTCGAACAGCGACGACTTCGGCGACCTCAAGCTGTTCCGGATGGACATCCAGGGCATCGACATGAGGTCGGTGACCGCGGCGGACTACTCGGCGATCGGCGGCTGGCAGGTCAACAAGGGCGAGGACTACGACCTGGCCTTCTACGACGCCGGCGGGGACGGCGCCCACAACAGCGTGAAGATGAAGAAGGCCCGGATCGTGATGATCGGCGTCACCGTCGACGCGAACGGCCGCGCCACGCTCTGGAGCGGCGGCGAGGTCACCGGCGGCGGCGCGTTCGAGGGCTCGTACTCGCACGTCCAGTGGGACTCGGGGCCGATGGCCCAGTACATCTCGGGCAGCAAGCTGGTCCTCGACCACCTGCTGGCGTCGCCGTACTCGACACAGGGCTTCTCCTACAGCGGGCTGTCGGTCATCGACGCCAACGCCGTCGACATGCTCTCCTTCGAGAACACCGGGCAGTCCTTCGACCGGGTGGTGCAGTTCTTCAAGGACCACTCGGACATCGTCGACAAGTGGATGACCTCGCTCGGCGAGGACCAGGCCGCCTGGAAGGGCAAGGCGGCCAGCCTCTTCTGGCATCTCCTCGACGAGCTGAAGACCAACTACAACGGCTACGTCTCCCAGTTGGGCGGCACCGACTACACGCCGACCAACACCACCCTCGGCGGCTACGTCCCGAAGTCGAAGCTGAGCGACGCGCTGGCCGCCGCGCAGACGGCGCTGAAGCAGGCGGTCACCGATCTGCAGACCGCGTGGAACGACTGGGCGTCGGACGGTCAGCACGACCCGCACTACCACCTGAAGAAGATCCTCGACGAGATCAGCCAGTGGGTCATCAACAACAACATCAACCACGTGCTGTCGTCGCACCATTCCACCTACAGCCAGTACGGAGGCGGCGACTACACCTCCTACTCCACGGACGCCAACTTCAAGCAGTCCGTCCCCGAGTACGGCGACCTCACCCAGCACACCACCTGGCAGAAGGTCGCCGACGCCGCTGTCAAGAGCTGGTCGGACCACGCGGACTCCAAGCTCAAGCAGCCGTCCATCGACGCGCTCAGTAACGTGAAGAACGCCTGGGCCGACGTGCAGGACGCCTTCGACCAAGAGGTCAAGAACAAGAACAACGAGACGCTCTCCGAGGTCCTCCAGAAGGAGGAGAACGAGATCGCCGAGGACGAGGCGAAAGAGAACAACGACAATCTCAACGACAGCCTCAACAACCTCGACGACAATCTCAACAACCTCGGCGACAACCTCAACAACCTCGGCGACAACCTCAACAACCTCAACGACAACGTGAACGACAACCTCAACAACCTGGGGGACAACCTCAACAATCTCAACGACGGCCTGAACGACAACCTGAACAACCTCGGCGACGGCCTCAACAACCTCGGCACGAACCTCAACGACAACCTGAACGACAGCCTCAACAACATCGGCGACGGCCTGAACTCGAGCCTGAACAACCTGAACGACGATCTCGGCAACAGCCTGAACAACGTCGGCAGCGGGCTCGACGACCTCAACAACCTCGGCAGCGACAGCCTGCTGAACAACGACGGTTCGAACGGCAACGACCTGAGCAACCTCGCCGGCACCATGCTGAACGGTCCGTCGCTCCTGAACAACGGCAACGACTCCACCAAGGACGGCTCGACCACGCTCAACTCCCCGACCGGGGGCAGTACTCAGCTCAACGGCGACGGCAGCCTCACCACGACGTTCCCGGACGGTTCGACCCAGACCATCGACCCGTCGACGGGCCTGGTCACCACCACGAACCCGGACGGCACCACCTCGGTCTCCCAGCTCAACCCGGGCAGCACCATCACCAACCCGGACGGCTCGACGACCACGCTCAACGACGACGGCACGCTCACCACCAAGTTCCCGGACGGCACGAGCCAGACCCTCAACCCGGACACCGGCCAGGTCACCACCACGAACCCGGACGGCACCGTCAGCACGTCGACGCTCAACCCGACCGACGGCTCCTTCACCACCCCGGACGGCTCGACGGCCCAGCTCAACGCCGACGGCTCGCTGACCACGAAGTTCCCGGACGGCTCCACCGAGACGCTCAACCCGGACACGGGTCAGGTCACCGTCACCGACCCCTCGGGCAACGTCACCACCACGCATCTCGACCCGGGTGACTCGTTCACCAACCCGGACGGCTCGACCACCACGCTGAACGACAACGGCACGCTGACCACGAAGTTCCCGGACGGCTCCACCCAGACCCTCAACCCGGACACCGGCCAGCTCACCACCACCGACCCGTCGGGCCACACGACCACCACCGACATCGACGGCACCGACCTCCCCTCGTCCTCGATCGACACCAGCGGTCTCAACACCAGCGGTCTCGACACGAGCGGTCTGGACACGAGCGGGCTGAACAACGGCACCAGCCTCGACACCAGCGGCCTGAACACGACCGGGCTCAACAGCGGCGGCCTCAGCAGCGGCGGTCTCAACTCGTCCTCCGGCGGCCTGGATTCGAGCCTCGACGGCGGCTACGACGACTACGACAGCACCCCCTACACCGGCGGCCCGCTGCGCTCCGACTCCCTCGACACCGCCGCTCTCGACGCGTCCACCCCGGCCCAGGCGTCCAGCGGCACCCCGCTCAACCCGATGGGGATGGGCGGCATGGGAGGCATGGGCGGCGGCGGTATGGGCGGTGGCGGAGGCGGCGGTCAGGGCGGCACCAGCGAGCGCACCCGCGCCGTCCTCACCGACCCGAACAACGGCACCACCCGGCGCGGCCGGACCAACCGGGCGGCGAACGTGGACGAGGACGAGGACGTCGTGTACACCCGGCCCACCACGTCCAGCGCCCCGTACCCGGTGGGCGGCCCCGGCAGCAACGGCGCCGGACAGAACGGCCGTTCAACGGAGAGCGGCGACCGCGCCCGCGACGCGTGGCTCACCGAGGACGAGGACGTCTGGGGCACCGACGAGGGCGGTTCGCCGGCGGTGATCGGCCGATGAGCAGCGAGTCGATCGAGCAGCGGTTGGCCAAGGCGGTCGCCGAACTGGAGGCCACCGAGGCCGCGGTGGCGCGCGCGGAGGGTGAACTCGCCCACGCCGAGAGCACGGTGCGCTCCGTGGACCGCGCCGTCGAGGTGACCGTCTCCGCGCAGGGCGACCTGCGCGACCTGACCTTCCTGGACGACAAGTACCGCACGATGCCCGCCGGTCAGCTCGCCGCGAGCGTCCTGGAGGCGGTGCAGGAGGCCCGGGCCCGGATGGCCCGGCACGTCATGGCCACCTTCGAGCCCTTCACCAAGGCCAACCCCGAGGCACCCGAGATCACCGGTTTCGACGTCGACTGGAACAAGATCTTCGGGCCCGGTGTCCTGGAGGGCCCCAAGGGCGGCCGACGGCGCGGAGCCGGCCGGCTCCGCGACGAGATCAGCGAAGACCCGGAGGACTGAGAAGACGATGGCCTCGAACGCCTACTCCGCCGCCCCGCCCGCGCTCGTCGCCGGCACCCGGCAGATCGAGCAGATCAGCCGGCTGGCCAATGAGATGATCAACGAGTTCATCACGGACGTGTCGTCCACCTCCGGCTGGCCCGGACACGACGACAGCTACGCCCAGCAGATGCTGCCGCAGGAGAAGCAACAACGGGAGGGCTCCATCAAGACCGGCTCGTCCCTCTCCGAGGCGATCGTCAGCATCGGCGACGGCACCCTCACCAACCTCAAGAGCGTGCTGGGCACGCAGAGCGGCGCACTCGACGCCATCCACGACTCCGACATCAACACGGGCGACACCGACGGTGGTTCGCACGGCGGAAAGCACTGACGCAGCGGATCGCCCCTGATGACCATCCACGCGTCGCCCCAGCTGAACAACCTCATGTTCGTGCTCGTCGGCGAGAAGTTCCTCCAGGCCGACGAGGACATGGCATTCGCCAACGGCAAGCCGTACGAGCGGCTGGGCCGGCGTATGCGTGACCTCTCGGACCTGATCGAGCAGACCGCCGGTGGGGTCGGGCGCGCGCTGCCGCCGCAGGTCGGGAACAACTATGTGCGGGCGATGCACATGTTCCTCGACAGCGGCGGCGTCAACTACCTGAAGGATTTCGCCGACCAGCTCGACAGCATCGGGCAGTCCCGCACCAAGTCCTCCATGGACATCATGGAGTCGAAGTGGCAGATCATCGCCGAACTGGTGCGGCTGCTCATCGAGTTGCTGATCATCGCGGTGCTGTCCGCCTTCACCGGGGGTTCCGCCTCCAGCCAGGCCGCGGTGGCGAAGGCCCGCAGCCGGGTCGCCATTCTCACGCTGATGGAATGGCTGATGAAGAAGACGCACCTGATGCCCAGCATCACGGAGGCGATCGAAGAGGCGTTCACGACCTTCGCGGTACGGCTGGCCATGATGCTGGGCGCGCCCAAGGGCCGCCGCCCGCACGGGTTCGACTGGTCGCAGATCATCCAGGACGGTGTCTTCGGCGCGTTCACCGGCCTGTTCCACGGCCTGCTCTCGGACCTCGGCAAGGGCCTGAAGAACAACTTCAAGAACATCTTCAACACCCACAACCCGTTCAAGGACATCAGCGGCAACGGGAAGAAGTTCAACAACCACAAGTTCGACAACCCGGACGTCAACACCAAGCCGAACCCGAAGCCGACGCCGACCCCGAACCCGAAGACCACGCCGACCCCGACACCGACCCCGCACCTCACGCCGACTCCGACTCCGACGCCCACACCGAAGCCGAAGAGCTTCGGCGACAAGGTGAAGCACGAACTCGGCGAGGACTTCGAGCACTTCGTGACCGAGGGCGGCGCGGAGACGCTCGGCGAGATCGCCACGGCGTCCATCTTCGGCTTCCCCATCGACCCCCTGAACACTTTCCTCGGCAGCGGCCTCAGCGCGATGAGCGAACGCCATCTGGGCCAGGGCGCGGGCGCGATCGGCAACAAGTTCAACTTCACCACCCCGCCGCAGGTGAACACGCTGGGCACGGCGGACATCCCGGACGACGGGACCAACACCGACTCCAACACCAACTCCGGCTCCGACAACGATTCTTCGACCTCCTCGACGAACGGCCCGTCGTCCGATTCGTCGACCACGTCGGGCCCCGGCCCCATCAACACGACGTCGAACAACGGCAGTTCCTCGACGACGACCACCCCCCAACGCGCTTCGACGAACACCCCGCCGACGGAGTCCATCGACACCGACACCCACATCGACGACGTGAAGGTCGACGGGGGAGACCTCCAGACCAACGTCCCGCACGGCACGACGAGCACGTCCGGTGGGGGCAACTCGACGTCCAGTACGCCTACGAGTCATACGCCGACGAGCAGTACGCCGACGAGGTCGCCGGAACAGGCCGACGCGGGCGGCACCGACGAGACGCAGGGGGCCGGTCAGCAGAACGACACGTCGGACACGACCGTCGTGCCGCCGAGCACGACTACCAGCACGACCGGGTCCGGCTCGCCCTCGAACAGCGGCGGCAGCCCGCACAGCACCGACTCGGGAACTCCGGCGCCCGTGCGGACGGTTCAGCAACAGCCGCACAACACCGGTGAGGACACACAGAACACGCCGTCGGGCCAGGACACAGAGGCGCCCGCCGAGGGGACCGGTCAGCAGGACGACACCTCGACCTCCACGGATACCTCGTCCTCCGCGGACACCTCGAACACCTCAACTCCGTCCCCTTCAGCCGACGTTCCTGTCGCGAGCGGGTCCAACACCGGCGTCGTACCGCCGACTACGACCACCGGTACGGGCACAGGTGCGGGTACGGGCACGACCGGTTCCGGTGCCCCCACTTCGAGTGGGGCGGGGACGAACACGGGCAGTCCGACGTCCGGTTCCGGTACGTCGACGAACAGCGGTGGCAACCCGCGTGCTACGACAACGGGGCGCCCGGAGAACACGACTTCCGACAGCAGCACCGGCACGGACACCACGAGCACCACACAGACCACCGGCACGGAGGGCGTCGACACCTCCCACTCCGATTCCGGCACGGTCACCGACACCGACACCGACACCGACACCGACACGAACACCGGGACCGACAGCGACACCGGCACGAGCGCGGACACCCACACCGACCTGCCCGCCCCTGTCGCCACCACCAGCAACAGCGCGCCTCCTACGACCAGTTCGGCAGCGGAGTCCACTCCCGCGCCGGAGGCGACCCAGCCGTCCCACTCCGGTAGCGTCACCCCGGCTCCGGCTCCCGTCCACACCTCCTCGGACCTCTCGTCCGGCACCCCCACCCCCGATCCCGTCGTGCTCACCCCCTCCGTGACCCCCAACTCCACACCGGAACCCGGGAGTTACGAGGAGGCGCGAGGCGGGGCGACCCCCTCGGAGCGCAGTCACACCTGGGTCGATCCGGTGTCCCGGCCCCTCGGGGCGGACGGCACGCGTACCCAGTACGTGGTGCGGGCCGGTTTCGCCGTGCGGCGTTTCACCCACGACGGGGAGCCGGTCACCGATCTCACCGTCACCTACCGGCTCACCGGCAACCCGGGACTGGGGCCGCAGGTCGACGGCGTCCAGCAGCGGCTGACGGACGGTGTGCAGCGGGTGTTCAACACCCCGGGCCACCGGCTGGGGGACGGGAGCCGGCTGCACGTCACCGTCGTACCGGCCGCTCCCGGCGAGACACCGCACCTCGATGTCACTCTCACCGACCCGACGGACGGGATCCCGGCGACTCATCACTCGTGGCCGGCCGACATCTCCGACTCCGACCTGGCCCACGAGATCGGCCACCAGGTCGGCCTGCGCGACGAGAGCGGCTTCGACTCGGCCGCCCCGCACCGCGGCGGTACGAACAGCCTGATGGGTGACCCCACGCGGTTCACGCCCGCGTCGGACCCGGCGTACGCATCGGGTGGGCTGCGGCCCCGGCACCTCGCACTGATCGGCACCCTGGTCGGCGATCCCGCGGACGACCACCGCGGTGATGCCGGACGTCGGGGACCGGTCAAGGGTGCGCCCGGCGCGGACCCGCCCGCCCCGCTCACCTCCACCGTCGACGGGACCCACACGGCGCCGACCCCGGTGGCCACCACGTCCACGGACACGGTGGACATCCATCCGACGGATACGCACACCGACACACATACGGAGGCGGACACCGAGACCGAGGCCGTTCCCGCGGTCGTGCCGGTCCCGGACATCACCCTGACCTCCCCGGAGGGCGACACCACTTCGCCGACCGGGTCGGTGGTCGGCGGTGGACGTCGTCATACCTCCTACCTCGGTGGCTACGGGCGGCGCCACGACGGCCAGTTGGGGCTCGTGCACGTCGAGCCGTTCGCGCCGGACCTGGTCGACGGGCTGCACCGCCAGGTGCTCACCGCGCTCGGCCGGCCCGCTCCGGGTCCGGACGACCCCGTGCTCGCGCAGCTGAGGGACGTGCTGTCGGCGGAGCAGATGGCGCTGAACATGCCGTATCTGCGCAGCCTCGGCGGTCACCGCATCGTCCTGGACGTCGACGGTGTCGACCGCGACGTGGACGTACGGCTGACGCTCGACAACAGGCGGCCGTCCGTACGGCAGGGCACGCTCGACACGAGTGATCCCGACAAGCATGTGGAGCGGCGCGGGCAGGGCACCCGGGAGATCGTCTCGGCGCAGCCGTCCGGCACGTTCTCGACGATCCCGGTGCCGTGGACCGGGTCGGTACCGGTCGGCGCGGCGGGTCCGGTCCGCGGGGTGGACATCGCGCTGGGCGCGACCATCACCCACAACCAGGCGGACGGTTCGACCACCGTCACCCAGGTCGTGCAGACCACCAGCGCCCAGCGCAGCAACGAGCCGTCCCGCGCCTACGACTTCACCGACAACTGGCAGGTGCGCGTGGACGCGCCGGCCCCGGGCAGGGGCGACGAGAACGCGCCGGCCGCGATCACGGACGTAGGCAACGCAGACGTAGACACCACGGACGTCGCGCCTCCCGCCCCGGCGCGCGACTGGAGTCCGGCCGCGCAGCACGGGTCGGTCACCATCTGGTTCCCGCAGCACCTCGTGGACGCCGAGAACGATCCGGGCCAGGAGCTGCCCCACCCCGCCGACATCAGGACACTGCCGATCTACGGCGTGGACTCGGTGCTGCATCCGCGGCGGCTGTACGAGGGGGCCGTGGCGAACTTCCGCGACGACCTGGACGACACGGCGTCGGCCCAGCTCGCGGACTTCCTTGCTGAACCGATCCTGCGGGGCACCTTGCCGATGCAGGTCGAGGGCGGGCTGTACTCGCCGGTGCTCACCGACGCGCACGGACGCGCGGTCGGCATGATGCGGCTGGACGCGACGGTCCGGGGCACCACCCCGGTGGCCAAGAGCCTCGACAAGAAGATCAACCTCGAGAGCCATGTCGTCAACTCGGTGAAGAACGATCAGAACACGTCGTTCAACAGCGGGGTGACCTTCACCGGCAGCGTCGGTCCGACCTTCACGAACGACCACAGCGCGGGACACCCGAACGCCTCCCACGGCATCGGCGGCACCGTCAATGGCAAGGGCACCGCGAGCCTCGCGGCGCAGAACGTGTTCGGCACCAGCAACCTCGCCGGCACCATGCACGCGGTGCGCACCAACCGCAGCCACCTGCTGACCGAGGCGGACGTCGAGTACACCCTCACCCTGATCCGGCCCGACGGCTCCATCTCCACCTATGCGCCCGGGACTTGGACCCATGCTCTCGATCTGCGGGTGCTCAGCGCCGAGGACGCGGCGGGGCACGCACCGGAGCCGGACGAAGTGCGGGTGCTGCCGCCCGAGTTGGAGAACCTGGAGTCGATCGGCCAGTCCATCGCGCCGCTCGGGGTGGACGAGGGCGACGCGGATCCACTGTTCGACGACGCGGAGACCTGGCTGCGGGATCACGGCTTCCTGCCGCCGCCGGCGGACGCCCCGCACCGGGGCCGGCTGCCCGACGAGACGCTGGTGCAGGCGCAGTTGAACAATCTGCGGCGACTGCAGGAGCTGCGTTCCCCGCTCGGGCTGCGCGCGGCGACGGACTCCATGGTGGACGGCGGCCACTCGCTGTTCCTGGAGATCCCCTCGGTGACGGGACGGCGCCGGGTACGGCTGGAACTGGGCGCGCAGCGCGACCCGAACCGGCCGGTCGAGCACCGCACGGTGCTGCCCGACATTCAGGTCATGGGCCTGGCACAGGCAGCCGGAGGGGGCACCGCCCGGCTCGGCAACACCTACGGCCTGGGCGCCGGGTTCGGCGGCGGGCTCACCGTGCCCACCCCGCACGGCGGCGCGTGGACCCTGAACGCCACCGGCGACTACCAGTACGTCGGCCAGGCCACGCTCGGCAACACCACCGGCACCACGCTCGGCCACGACCAGTTCTTCATCGGGACCGGGCAGGACACCCACGAGTTCGGGGTACCGGCCCGCCTCACACTCGACCTGTACGAAGGCTCGGGCCAGGAGCCGGTCGTCCGGTTCGGCGAGGTGGCACCGCCCGACCAACACGCCCAGCCCGACCCGGAGTTGGGCCTTCAGGTCCCCCACGAGCGGGGTGTCGCGGGCACGATCCGGCTGGCCGTACCGCACGAGCGCACGCGGGCCGACGCCGAGCCCGCGCCGGACGGCGAGCCGTTCACCGTACGGCAGGTCACGCAGGAGGACCGGGACCGGCTGGCACTGACGGACCCGGCCACCGGCGATCCGCACCCGGATGTCGTCCGCGTCCCGGACGACGCGCTGATCGACGTGGTACGGGGTTCGGGGGCGCTTCAGGACGCGTTCCGGCGGATCGTCACGGGCGCTGGTGTCGACGCCAGTACTGATGCCGACACCGACGCCACCACCGACACCGACGCCGGTGCCGATCCGGCCGCCCCTCCCGGCCGTATCTCCCGGCTGGTGGACAACTTCACCGGGTTCCTGAGCAGTTCGCTGGTCGGGAGTCCGTTCGGCGACACCACCACGGTGAGCTCCGAGGCCCGGACGACCGCGCTCTCGCCCGGTTCGCTGGTCGGCCGGGGCCACCAGATCTTCAGCGGCACCTATGTGGTGGAGGGGCTGACGCTGCCCGGGCTCGGTGCCGACGGGCAGCTCGCGATCGAGATCGAGGCCGTCGCCCACACGCCCCGGCTGACGCAGAGCGTCAACCAGTACCTGGAGACCGGCATCTCCGCCGCCGACTCGGCCCAGCAGCTCAAGGGCCTGGGAAAAACCCACCAGTTCGGGGTGGGCGGCTCGGCGACCCAGAACAACCCGCCGACTCCTCCAGCGAGTTCACAGCCCGCCGGCTCTCCGGCGCCCACGCCGTCCACGCCGTCCCGCTTCAACCCGTCCGGGCGCTACCAGTACGACCGCAAGAGCGACAAGTCCGACACCCTCACCAGCGGCACCGGCACCAACCGGACGCCCACCCAGTCGGGCCTCCAGCACCGGATCACGGCCGACGTCACCTACCTGATCACCGTACGGTCCGGGCACCGCAACG
Organism: Streptomyces sp. NBC_00986; assembly: GCF_045162565.1. Taxonomy (NCBI): domain Bacteria; kingdom Bacillati; phylum Actinomycetota; class Actinomycetes; order Kitasatosporales; family Streptomycetaceae; genus Streptomyces; species Streptomyces sp. NBC_00986. The sequence goes on along the minus strand of NZ_CP108733.1, from coordinate 3,460,564 downwards.
TGGTCGCCAACTCCCTCGGTTACGGGCCCGGGGAGACCGTCACGCTCGCCGTGGACGTGCCGCGCGGGCTCCAGTTCCTCATGACGGAGAGTCAACTACGGCGCGACGGACGGTGGATGGGCGCCCTGCCCGAGCGCCCGGCCGACCCGTCGACGACCGGTCTGACGAGCCCGTCGCTGCCCAGCAGGTACGTCCACGACGGCACCCTCGGCCTGGCCGCGGTCAACTCGGTCACCGAGTTCTCCGACCCCGGCACGGGCCCGACGCCGACCCCGCCGATCGAGCAGCGCTCCCGATTCCACAACGACGTACGGCAGTTGGTGGACCGCTACGCCCCCGGCGCGACCACCCCCGGCCACGCCTCCTACCTGCCCGGTGTCGCCGCGCTGATCGCCGACAACACCGGGGTCGCCGGGAAGCGCGCGCTGATCGGGCGCGGCGGCGGACAGACCAGGTTCAGCTTCCGGCACCACCGGTTCGGCGGCTCGGCCCTGGTCGAGGTGACGTTCTCGGCCCGCCCCACGAGCACCGCCGCGCAGCGGGGCACCGTACGGGGTACCGCTGTTCCGGGCGAGAAGTCCGGTATAGAGCAGTGGGGTGCGCACACGGCGGAGGGCCGTTCGCTCTCCTCCTCGGAGAGCCGGACACACCGTTTCACCGGCAACCCGACGGCCCGGTTCCCCCGCCCCGACGCCGACGACCGTACGGACCGGCTCGGTCCCTCCGTCAACGTGGTCGCCTCGTCCAGCAAGGTCGACAAGAGCGGACGCACCGCCGAGGACCGGTTCTGGCTGCGTACCGACAGTGCCGCCGACTTCGACGGCCTGGACTACGAGTTGGTCGCCACCGTCCGCACCACCCTGGTCACCGACTGGCCGCCGAACGTGGTGGGCGCGCTGGTGCAGCGCGGGGTCATCGCCTGGGACGACGCCGACCCGCAGACCCGCTCCTGGCTGAGCCGCACCCTCTCCGGCGAACTCGGCGGCCAGGTCCGGGTACCGGCCCAGGTGAGCCTGCGCTTCACCGGCAGCGAGACCGACGGCACCCGGCCCCCGCTGCCGGCGCCCGCGCCGCCCGCGCTGTCCCGGGTCGACCCCCGCCAACTGCCCGGCGCCCAGCCCGCGTTGCGGGACGCCGACCTGTTCCACCCGACCGGCTCCGTCCCGGTCTACGGCTTCGACGCGTGGAGCCAGCTGTACACCGCCCTCGACCAGGTGGCCCCGGACACCGGGAGCGGCTGGCGTTCCGTGCCGGCCTCGACCTCCGACGAGAACGCGTCGGTACGGCTCGGCGAACTCATCCAGGCCGGCACGATCTCGCTGGACACGCCCCGGCAGACCGGCGGGATGCTGCCGGCGATGCCGGGTGCGTTCCCGTTGCAGAACGCACCCGACCAACGGCCCACCCTCACCGTCTCGTTGTACCGGCCGAGGGTGGTCACCGACGGCGGCGACGTGACCCTCGACCGGCTGCGGATCAGCACCCAGAGCAGCAGCACGGTCTCCGGCGCCGACACCACCGGCGGGCTGTCGCTGCCGTTCGTCCTGAGCGCCGACGACCCCGACCGCAACCTCCTCGGCGCGACCCCGCCTGTGCTCCAACGCCCGGTGGACGCAAGCAACTTCGGCAGCGGAGTCTCCGGCGGCCGCCGCGACTGGCTCAAGACCGGCAGCACCAGCCTGCCCGCCGACGGCCGCGGCACCCGCAGCTACGAGGTGCGGGCCGACGTCCACATCCAGGTCGCCGGGCCCGAGGGCGTCCGCCATGTCACCGGTACGGCCACGATCCGCGTCGAGGAACGCGACGCCCTCGGCCACGGCATCACCGAGCCCAACCCGATGCCCCAGGTCTACGACCTCCCGGCCCTGCTCACCGAGGGCACCGGCACCGCGCCGGAGGACTGGGCGACGATCCGGCCCGGGGACGTACGGAACAACGTGAACGCGGGCCTCGACCTCACGGACGACGGCTTCCAGCTCTGGGTGGCCACCGGCCCCGACGCGGACGGCTCTCGTCTGACCCTGGCCCTCTACGCCGCGTCGCGGGCGGCCCGGGACAACGGGCGCCCGGTGGAACTCGTCACCCGGGGCCCCGAGGGCCTGCGCGTCTGGCCCTTCGACCCGGACGGCACGCTGACCGGGCCGCAGGCGTCGGACTCCACCACCGGTGTCGCGTCCCTGGACCAGGCCTGGGCGGACTTCGAGCGCGAGGCCGCCGCGTTCGACCAGGCCGAGGCCGACCACACCGCGGCGCTCGACGACGAGTACGAGCAGCGGGGGCTGCGGCCCGACGCGGAGGACGCCCTCAACGACGCGACCACCGCGCTGACGGCCGCGGCGGACGAGGCGCACCGGACCGACACGGCCGCGACCACCGCCGAGCAGGAAGCGGACCAGGCCGAACAGAACCTCCAGAACCGCATCACCCGCGAGAAGACCCTGGTCGGCGGGATATCCGAGGCCCGCCGCACGATCGGCCCGCTCACCGACGCGGTCTCCGAGGGCGAGCGCCAGGAGCTGCGTCTCAGCGCCCGGATCAACACCGCCCGCCGCCAACTGGCCGACCTCACGGCCCGCGCGGCAGCGGCCTCGACGACGAGGGCCTCCGACCCCGCTTCCGGCTCCGGCGACACGGAGAACGTTCCGGTGCCGGGTCCGTCCGGCACGAACGGCGCCACGACGGTCGAGAGCGCGACGCCGGGTACGGTCACCCAGGACTCGACCACACCGGGCACGATCACGTCGGACACCGTCGCGCCGGACACGGTCGTGGATCCCGCGCCGGAAACGGTCGTAGCACCGCCGGTCGGGGACGACACCACCGGTCCCGTCCCCGCACCCACCCCCGCCGTAGACCCCCGCCTCACCCAGCAGATCACCGAAGTCACCGCGGAGATCGGCAAGTTGGACGCCGACCTCGCCGAGGTGCGGGCCGGTCTTGAGCGGGACGGTGCCGCGCTGCGGGACACCCAGGCCGGCCTGGACCGTGACGTGGCGGCCCTGAACGAGGCGCGGGCGCAGCTTCCGGGCGCCAAGGCCACGGCCGGCACCCGGCGTTCGGAGGCCGGCAAGGCGCGCGGGCTTGCCGAGGACGCGGCGCTGGTTCACGAGGACGCACGCGAGAACCATGAGCGGGCGGCGCAGACGCTCGGGGAGATCGACACCCGGATCGACAACGCCCTCGGCAGGCGCGACGCCGCCGCGGCCCGCCGGGCCGCGGCGGAGACCGCGCTGCCCGGCGCGACCGGCGCGGTGCTGGCCTCCGGACCCTCGACGCTGCCCACGTCACGCACGACGCTGGCCTCGGCCAGCCCGCGCTGGCCGGGCTCGGGCCGCCCCCGCACGGCGGGTCCCTCCACCGACAACACCCCGCTCCCCGGCGGCGACGACATCTCCGAGAGCGACAACTCGACCACCGGGGACGAGGATTCAGAGGACGAGGATGCGGGGGGAGACGACAGTTCGGACGCGGACACCGAACTGACCACTCCCGACCCGGTGTCCGTCATCCCGCCGAAGGACACCACCGGCGGGGACCAGGGCAGCACGTCCGGCGACCCCGGTACGACCTCCGCCCAGGACAGCGCGTTCGACGCCCTGGTCGGCAACACCACCACCACGTCCACCGACTTGCACAGCGCGCCGGTGGACACGTCGGACACGGACACCGACGCACCCAAGACCGAGGACAAGGGCAAGGGCAAGGCGCCTGCCCAGGACGACACCAACGGCACGTCGTCCGACCCCACTTCGTCCGACCCCGCGTCCTCCACCCCCACCGCCCCCCAGCCCGCCGCGTTCCAAGTGCGGGCGCCGCGAGGCAATCTGGTGCCGACCCGCGGTGACGGCCGGTGCATCCTCTACACGTTCATCGGCACCGACCCGGCGCGGGTCCGCGACCGGCTGACCGGACTGCGGACCCAGGCTCCGGAGACCTACGCCTGGCTGGGCGACCCGGGCCAAGTCCGGGCGGGGCTGGCCCAGTTCACCCAGTGGCGGCCGGGCACCCCGATGCCTCGGGCCCGCCACCATCTGATGCTCGTAGCCGACCAGCTGCGCATCCTCGCCGAGGACCGGCTGCTCACCGCGCGCAGTGAACGCCCGTTGCCGCACGAGGTGGTGGGCCAGGTACGGCAGACCCTCGCGGGGTGGTTCGAGGGGCGCACGGCGGCCATGAACCGTCCCGAACTCCTGGCGACCCTCGACGAGTACGGCATCACGGGGGTGACGGAGCCGGACCAGTTGGAGCGGGACGATCTCGACACGCTCTACATCGAGGCGCTGACCGGCAACAACGAGACCGGCCCGGCGGATCCCAGCGTCCGGGACATGTTCGCGTACCTGCGCGACACCGGCCGGCTGCCCACACCGGACCACCTCACCGACGACCAGCTCCGCAGGCTGCTCGGGCACGGATACACCGTCAGCGACGCCCAGTTCACCGACGCCGAACTGGCCCACGCGCTCGACGCCGTCCAGAACTGGTCCAAGGCGTACGAGAGCAACCAGGGCGAGTTGTTCCTCCCGCTGCTGGCGGACACCCTGGACGTGGCCGTGGAGGTGCTGCGGCCGGACCCGTCGACCGGCCGCGGCACCGTCACCCGCGTCGGCTCACCCACGGCCACCCGGGTCCTGGAGGTCCACTACACGGGCCTGAACCACTACAACGCCACCGACGCCGGGCCCCTCACCGTCGACCCGGCCACCATCACCCCGGCGCCGGCACCGAGGGGTCCCGGGGACGCCAACAGCGTTCAGCCGGACGGGCGTTACCGTCCCGCGCCGACCCGTGACGCCGATGACGAGCGTCCCGCGTCCCGTGTCGCCGACCCGGCGCCGAAGGACACCTGGCACGGCCTGCGTCCCCACGCCCGCCCGGCCGTTCACAGCACGGAGCGGTTCGATCCGCACGCGGACCAGTCCAACTCGCCCCGGCCTGGGGTCCTCAGCGGTGCCACGACGCTCGTCCGTACGCAGGTCCGTCGTATCCAGGCCCCCAACGGCCAGTGGATACGGGACTACACGCTCAACCTCCCGGTCACCACGACGAACCCGGACCTCGCTCAGCAGCTCAACGAGCGCATTACGGGTCTTCTGGACACACACCTCAACTCCGGTCTGGCGCTGCCCGGTTCGGGCGACCAGCTCCACATCAACCTGAACCTGATCGCGGACCCGGACCACCCCGAGACGATCACTCTCACCGACACCGAGAATCCGGGCCGCGCGGACCAACTCCACCTGGACGCCAACCACTCCGACGAGGACCTGCTCCACGAGGTCCTGCACTACCTCGGCCTGCCCGACGAACAGCGCGACAACGACTTCCTCTTGCGCAACCACCCGAACAGCACCACCGTCCACACCACCGGCGTCATGGCCACCACCCAGACGCCCGTCCACATTCCCCGCCGCTACCTCCGCACCATCGAGAACGTCACGTCCGCGGGGCCCCAACTCCACGACCACACAGGCCAGAACGACACCACCCCCGCTCTGGACCCCGACACGACCCCCATCCCCACCGAGGCCTCGCTCACCTGGCCCACCTCCCAGGCCCCGACCGCACAGCCGCCCGTACCCGGCCAACTCCCGTCGAGCTACGTGACGTCCTACGGGGCGCTCCCGGACGGCACGGTCGGGCTGGTGTACGCGGAGCCGTTCTCCGACGAGGTGATCGCGGGGCTGCACGGGCAGGTCCACGAGGCGCTCGGGCTGGACCCGGACGACGTGCCCGAGTCGGTGCGCGAGCAGGTGCAGGCGGCGTTGAGCCGGGAGAACCTCGCGCTTCAACTGCCGTATCTGCGCTCGAACGGCGGTCACCGGATCACCGTCACGGTCGACGGGCGCGACCACACCGTCGACGTACAGCTGACGCTGTCCGATGCGCGAACGTCGTTGCGGCAAGGGCGCTTTGACGAGCGTGACCCGGACAAGCACGTCGAGCGGCGCGGGTTCGGCACGCGGGAGAACTTCTCCGGGCAGCCGTCGGGGACGTATCGCACGGTCCAGGTGCCGTGGACCGGGTCGTGGCCGATCACCGCGCCTGTCGCGGTGCGGGCGGTCGACGGTTCGGTGACGGTGTCCCTCACGCACAACCAGGCCAGTGACGCTACGACCGTCACGCAGGCCGTGCAGACGACGTCCGCGCAGCGCTCCAACGAGCCGTCGGATCCAGTGGAGTTCACGACCCGCTGGCGTGTGCGCGTCGACGCACCCGCGGTCACCGCGCCGCCCGCCGCGCCCGCCACCGCCCCGGCTCCGGACACGTGGAGCCGGCCGGTGTCGCACGGGCCGACCACGATCTGGTTCCCCCGGCACCTCACCACCGCCGACCCCGCGCCGGGTTCGCTGCCGACGCCCGCCGCACCGGCGGACCTGCCGCTCTACGGCGTCGACACCGTGATCGACCCCCGGGCGCTGTACGAGCACGTCCACCAGACGTTCCACGCCGACCTCGACACCGCCGCCGCCGGGCAGGTCTCCGACTTCCTCTCCGAGCAGGTGCTGCGCGGCACGCTGCCGATGCAGATCGACGGCGGGATCCACTCGCCGGTGATCACCGACGCCGACGGCAACGCGGTCGGCATGCTGCACCTGGTCACCGTGCCGGGGACCAGCACCCCGCAACGGCAGAGCACCGCCGGGCAGATCAACCTGGAGAGCCACCTCGTCAACACCGCGAAGGTGGATCTCTCCTCGCGCTACACCAGCGGTATCGGCATCAGCGGCAGCGCCGCCGCCGCGCTCACCGGGGACCACGCGCGGGGGCACCCGGACGCGTCGAAGACCATCGGCGGCAGTCTCGGTCTGCGCGGGCAGGTGCAGGCGACCGTCACCAGCACGTACAGCGCGAGCAGTTCGGCCGGCACGATGCACGCGATCCGCACCAACCAGAGTCATCTGCTCGCCCGGGCCGCCGTCACCTACCACGCCACCCTGATCCGCCCGGACGGCACCGAGACGGCCGCGCCCCCGCTGACACGGACGCACGGCATGGATCTGCGCGTACTCAGCCGGGCGGCCGCCGCCGGTCGCCCGCCCGCCGCCACCGACGTGCGTGAACTCCCCGACTCCCTGGAGCGGTTGGACGGAATCGGGCTGAGTGCGGCACCTCTCGACGTCACGGGTACGGACGGTCTGTTCAATGAGGCGGAGACGTGGCTGCGGCGCGAGGGTTTCCTGCCGCCCGCCCCAACGGCCCCTGCTCCCACCGGAGTCGGCGCGCGGCTGAAGCAGGCGGTGCGCAACCATGAACCCGAGCACCAGATCCGGCTGCACGCCCAGCTCAACAACCTGCGGCGGCTGAACGAGGCCCGTTCGCGTACCGGGCTGCGCGCGGCGACCGACTCGATGGTCGACGGCGGACACGCCCTGCACTTCGAGGTGCCGAACAGCACCGACACCGGCGTCCGCCGGGTCCGCCTGATGCTCACCGCCGACCGGGACACCGGGCAGCCCAGCACCCACCGCCTGGTGCTGCCGGGTATCCAGGTCATGGGCCTGGCGCAGATGGCGGGCAGCGACGCCGAGCAGCGCGGCGAGTCGTACAGCGGCGCGCTCGGAGCGCTGGGCAGTGTCAGCGGGCCGTTGGGCAGGTGGGGGTCCATCGGGTTCGGGGGCGACTACCAGTACGGGCACCAGGTCACGCACGGCGACACCGTGGGCGGTGCGACCGGGCACGACCAGTTCTTCATCGCCACCGGCCAGGACAGCCACGCGTTCGACGTGCCGGTGCGGTTCGCCCTGGACCTGTACGCGGACGACGGGGACCAGCCGAGTGAGCGGTTCGGGCGGAACGTCAACCAGGCCCTCGCCCCGGCGCCGGCCGCCGTACCTGCTCCAACTGCCCCCGGTGCGCCGCCCGTTGCCCCCGCGCCACCCGTCGCGCCGACGGTCACCGGTTCGCTGCGGCTGGCGGTGCCGAACGGTCGTACGCACGCGCCCTCGACGGCCCCAGCCCCGCCCGCGCGTGCCGACGGGGCGCCGCGTCCGGCGAACGCGGTCGACCGGGCACGGCTCGACGGGACCGACGCGACCGGTACCCCGCGCCCTGAGCTGGTGCGGATACCTGACGACGCGCTGATCGACACCGTGCGCGGCTCCGCCGCCATCGAGTCCGTCTTCCGGCGGGCCGCGCGGGAGATCCGCCACCAGGCGCAGCAGGCGACGCCCCCTACCCCGGCCACCGGCCCGATCCTCCCGGTCACCGCCCCCGGTACGGCACCCGCACCCGCCCCCGCCGCGCCGCAGCGCGCGAGCGTCTTCCCGCTCGCCGGGCAGGGGCTGATGGACAACAGGACGCGCGCCGCCGAGACCCGGCACGCGGCGATCACCCCGGGCAGTCTTGTCGCGCACGGGCACGAACTGTTCAAGAACTCCTATGTGGTTGAGGGCCTGAGCCTGCCGGGGACCTTCGCGGACGGGCAGTACTCGCTGGAGATCCAGGCCGTCGCCCACCGGCCCCGGCTGCTGGACACGACCCGGCAGTACCTGGAGACGGGCGTCTCCGCCACGGACAACGCCCAGCAGGCCAAGTCCCTAGGAAAGTCGCACCAGTTCGGCGGAACCGGGTCCGCCACGCAGAGCGCGTCCACACCGGTGGCGCCGAGCAGCACCGGTACCGAGACGGGCGGTTCGGACTCCGCGGGGCAGAGCACCTCGAAGCCGAACAAGAACCAGCTCAACCCGGCCGTACGGGTCAACAAGGTGTCCCGCACCGACACCTCCGATACGCTCTCCGCCGGCACGGGCGTCAACCGCACCCCCACCGAGAGCGGTGACCTGCACCGGGTCGTCGCCGACGTCACCTACGTGGTCACGGTCCGGGCCGGTTCCCGCACGCTGCTCAACGGGGTCGGTGACCCCGGCACGATCGACCCCGTCACCTTCGCGGTGGACGTACCGGACGGCCTCCAGTTCCTCATGACGCAGGGCCAACTCAACCGTGACGCACGGTGGATGGGCTCGGTGAACGGCCTCACCCCGGCACTCGTGGCGGGCACGGCCCCGCTCCCGGCGGCGTACGCCCGCAACCGTCAACTGGGCCTCGGCGGCGTCCTCTCGGTCATCGAGTACGACCGTCCCGTCGCCGCCCCCGTTCCCGCCACCGGGCCCGCGGCGGGACAGGTCCCGCTGGGGCCGGTCAACCCGAGGGAGCGGCGCGGCCAGGTCCGGCGCGAGCTGATGGACCTGGTCGAGACCGAGGCGCCCGGAGTGTTCACCCCGGGGCACGCCGGCCACCAGCCCGGTGTGCACGGCCGGATCGCCCAGCTCACCTCCACCGCCGGACTGCGCTCACTGCCAGGCCGCGGCCCGGACGGTACCCCGCACCCGGCCACCACCCGCTTCCACTTCCGCCACCACGGCTACGGCGGCGAGCGGCTGGTCGAGGTCACCCTGCGGGCGAGGCCACGGGCGGCCCAGAACCTGGCCGGGATCCGGGGCACCTCCACCCCCGGCTCGGGTCTCGAACAGTGGCAGTCGCACACGGCCGCGGGCCGCACCACCACCCGCGCCTCGGTCCGGCAGACGCAGGTCCCGATCACGCCGACGGTCCGCTATCTCCGTCCCAACCAGGGGCCCGACCCCCTGACGACGGACCGCTCGGCGCCGGGGTTCACCCCGCAGTCCGCGAGCAGCATCTCGGTCCGGCGGGCGACCACGGCCGACAACCGGTTCTGGCTGCGCACGGACAACGGCGCCGACTTCGACGGTCTGCGGTACGACTACGAGCTGTCGGTCCGTTCCGCGCTGGTCGTCGACTGGCCGCCGAACGTCATCGGCGGTCTCATCCAGAACGGCGTCATCGCCTGGGCCGACGCGGACGGCGACGTACGCCAGTGGATCGACCGGCTGCTGGAGGGCGGCAACTCACGCACCAGCACCGTCCCGGTCAGTCTCGCGCTGCGCTTCACCGGCACCGAGACCAACGTGCCCGTACCGACGGCCACGGTGACCGCCCCGTCCGCCGAGTCCGGTGCCGACCCGCGCAACACCGTGCTGCCAGGACCCGCCCGCACGCCGTATCTCGCCGACCCGCAGATGTTCCACCCGGTCGGGCCCACCCCGGCGTTCTTCTTCGACGGCTGGGCGCATCTGGAGTCGGCGCTGAACCAGGTGGCGCCGCCCGGCGGCCACGGCTGGCACGCGCAGATCACGTCGGTCTCGGTGGAGGGACAGGCGGTCCGGCTCGGCCAGTTGATCCAGGCCGGGCGGGTCTCCCTCGACCGTCCCCGGCTGGTCGCCGACCTCACCCGCACCATGCCCGGCACCACCCCCTTCCAAGGGGCGCCGGAGCAGGCCCCGTCGATCGCGGTGACGCTGTACAACCCGCGCCGCTCGACCCACGCCGACGACGTCACCGTCGACCAGCTCCACAACACGACCGACACGGTGAGTACGGCAGCGGGCGCGGACCACTCCCTGGCGACCGCGTTCACGGAAATCCTCAGCGGCGACGACAACAACCGCCAGCTCGGCGGGATCAGCGTTCCGGTCGCCCAGCGGCAGACCCAGCCCTCGTCCTTCGGCGGCACCACCACCGGCAGTCGCCGTGACTGGCTCAAGTCCGGCAGCACCGCCGCGCCCGCCAACGGGGCGCGCGGGACGCGGAGTTACGTCGTCGACGCCGACGCCCATCTGCTCGTGGACGGACCGCAGGGGACCCGGCACGTCACCGGTACGGTCACCCTCCGCGTGGAGGAACGCGATCTCCTCGGGCACGGTCTGATCACCCCGGCCGAGGCCCCGCCGAACGTGCACGACCTGCCCGCGCTCGTCCCCGACTGGGCCACCGCAGAACCGCACACGCTGCCCGAGCGCCTCAACTCCGCGATCCCCGCGGGCAGTCACGGCGTCCAGTTCTGGGTCAACCTCGGCGCCGACCCGCAGGGCACCCGGCTCGGCCAGGCGCTCTACGGGGCCTCGCGTGCGGCCGTGCTCGGCAACCGCCCGCTGGAGCTGATGACCCGTGACCCGCGGGGCATCCGCCGCTGGGAGTTCACCCCCGACGGTGCCCTCGTCACCGCCGACCCCGACCTGACCGTCGCGTGGGACGCCTTCGACGCCCAGGCCGAACTCCTGTACACCGCCACGGACACGCTCGCCGACATCCCGCAGCTGCTCAACCTCCGCTTCGCTGCCCGCCGGGAGGCCAACGAGGCGTACACGGACGCCGTGGAAACCCACGAGGAGACGCAGCGCGCGGTCAGGGAATCGACCACCGCCCATACCGGGGCGAGGAAGGCGGCCGCCGACTCCGCCAAGGCCGCGCGCCGGGCGGAGGCACTGGTCGAGCGGCTCACGGACGAGCTCGCGGAGGCCCGGCGGACCGCCACGACACTGCCGCCGGTCATCGAGCGGCACGAACGGGACGAGACCAAGGGCCACCGCGATCTTCGGGCGGCCCTGGCCGCGCTGACGCAGGCCGAGAACGCCGCACGGGCCGCCGCTCAACAGGCCGCGAAGAACGGGCAGTCGGGTACGACCCCTGCCCCCGTACCGGCCCCTGCCGCATCCGGCGCCCCGCGTCTCCACACTCCCGCGGCCGATGTCGCCGCCGACCCCCGTGTCCGGGCCGTGCTCCCGGCGATCACCGCCGCCGAGAACGCGATCCGGCGGGCCACCGCCGGACTCGACGCGGCCCGGCCGGCACTGGCAGAGGCGCGGGCGGCCGTCGCCGACCGGCCGGCCGAGATCCGCAAGGCACAGGAGGACCACCGGAAGGCCGAGGAGAAGCAAAGGGAGGACGCGGAGGCCGAGTCCGTCGCGGCCGACGACCTCCGGGTTGCCACGGAGAACGAGACCGACGCCCGGCGCGACGTGGCCGAGGCCGCGGACGAAGTCGCCGACCGCGACGGGGAGATCGTCGCCGCCGTCACCGCGCAACTGCAGGCCGCCGCCGACCGGATGGCGGCCACCGCCGCGCTGCCGGGCCTGGCCGGCGACGTCCAGGACAACGCCCCGACGCCCGAACAGTCCCTGCGCACCACCTTCGCGACCACCCCGCCCCGCTGGCCGGCTCCCGACGGCCCGGCGGCACCCCTCCCGGCCGGCGGCCAGACCCACACTCCGCCTGCCGCCGTCACCGGTACCACGGGGACGAACCCGACGACTACGACGACGACGCCGAAGCCGGCGAAACAGCAGCCGAAGAAGAGCGGGACGCCCAAGTCCGGTACGAGCAACGCCAAGACGGACAAGGGCAAGGACACCAAGGGCAAGAAGCCGGCCACCGGCAAGAGCACGGGCCTCGACAAGGGCAAGGGTGTCGACAAGGGCAAGGCCAAGTCCCCGCTCGTGCAGTCGCCCCCGACCCACGGCACGACCCCGGCCGCCCCGCTGACTCCCTACGTGGCCCCCATCGGCAACGAGGTCGAGACCCCCGGCGACGGCAACTGCCTCCTGTACGCCGTGATCGGCAGCGCACCGCACCTGGTCCGCACCCGCCTCCAGCAGGCCGCCGCCACCGGCACCATCCCGGCCATCGCCGCGGCCACCGCCGCCTGGCTCGCCCGGCACGACGACGTACGGCGCACCCTGACGACACTCACGGGGCAGCCGCAGACCGCCAACCGGGGAACCGGCCATCTGCGGGCCGCGCAGCGGGGGCTGCAGAACCTGGTCCGGGCCCGGCTGGCGGCGGCGCAGGACGGCAGCCGCCCGCTCCCGCCGCAGGTGCTCGGCCAGCTCCGCGGCGTCCTCGCCGGTGAGTTCGCGAGCCGGGTGCGGACCGCGTCCGACGCCGCCGTCGGCAACCAACTGGGCGTGTACGGCATCCAGGGCGTCACCCGCACCGAGGACCTGGACCCGATCGACCTCCAGACCCGCTACGCACAAGCCATCACGGCACCCAACGCACCGCCCCCACTGACCGGCAACCCGCCGAGCAACCGGCGGATGTTCGCCTACCTGCGTTCGATGGGCGCGCTCCCGACGCCCGCCACCATGACACCGGCCGAACGCCGGTGGCTGCTGACCGCCGGCTACCACCGGAGCACCGTCCCCCTGACCCAGGGCGAGGCGCGCCTGCTCGACGGCGCGGTGGACACCTGGTCGGACTCGTGGGCGAACCCGGTCGGCGACACCTTCCTGCCGCTGCTCGCCGACACCCTCGACGCCCCGATCCACGTCTTCCAGCCGGTGACCAACACGCCCGCCGGTACCCGGGGCATCGTGCTGCGCTACGGCCCGACGACCACCAACACCCCCTCGCTGGAGGTCCATTACACGGGCCTGAACCACTACAGCGCGAGCGACGCGAACCCGGATGCCACCTCGGCGAACCTCACCACGTCGCAGGCACCCCGCGGTCCCGAGGACGCCAACAGCGTTCAGCCGGACGGGCGTTACCGTCCCGCGCCGACCCGTGACGCCGCCGACGACCGTCCCGCGTCCCGTGTCGCCGACCCGGCGCCGAAGGACTCCTGGCACGGTCTGCGTCCGTACGCCCGCCCGGCCGTTCACAGCACGGAGCGGTTCGATCCGCACGCGGACCAGTCCAACCCGCCCCGCCCCGGGGCTCTCAGCGGTGCTACGACTCTCATCCGTACGCAGGTCCGTCGTATCCAGGCGCCCAACGGCCAGTGGGTACGGGACTACACGCTCAACCTTCCGGTCACCGCCACGGACCCGGCGCTCACCACCCAACTCAACGAGCGCATCAGCGGTCTCCTGGACCAGCACCTCAACTCCGGCTTGGCGCTGCCCAGTTCAGGCGACCAGCTCCACATCGGCCTGAACCTGATCAGCGACCCCGAGCACCCGGAGTCGATCACTCTCACCAACTCCGAGAACCCGACCCGCGCCGACCAACTCCACCTGGACGCCAATCACTCGGACGAGGACCTGCTCCACGAGGTCCTGCACTACCTCGGTCTGCCGGACGAACAGCGCGACAACGACTTCCTGTTGCGCAACCACCCGAACAGCACCACCGTCCGCACGACCGGCCTCATGGCCACCACCCAGACCCCCGTCCACATCCCGCACCGCTACCTCCGCACCATCGAGAACGTCACCGCGTCCGGCCCCCAACTCCACGACCACACAGGCCAGGACGAGACGACCCCGGTCCGCGATCCCGACACCACCCCGATCCCCACGGACGCTCCTCTCACCTGGCCCACCTCCAACGCCCCGACCGCACAGCCACCCGCGCCGGTCCAACTCCCGTCCACCTACGTGAACTCCTACGGCGCGCTTCCCGACGGGACCGTCGGGCTGGTGTACGCGGAGCCGTTCTCCGACGAGGTGATCGCCGGGCTGCACGGGCAGGTCTACGAGGCGCTCGGGCTGGATGCGGACAACCCGCCCGAGTCGGTGCGTGAGCAGGTGCGGGGCGAGCTGACCCGGGAGAACCTGGCGCTCCAGCTGCCGTATCTGCGCTCGAACGGCGGTCTCCGCATCGCCGTCCGGGTCGGCGGCCGGGACCGTACGGTCGACGTCCAGTTGACGCTCTCCGACGCGCGGGCCTCGTTGCGGCAGGGCCGTTTCGACCCGCGTGACCCGGACAAGCATGTCGAGCGGCGCGGTTTCGGTACGCGGGAGAACTTCTCCAGCCAGCCGTCGGGGACGTACCGGACGGTCCAGGTGCCGTGGACCGGGTCGTGGCCGATCACCGCGCCGACAGCAGTGCGGGCCATAGACGGATCGCTGACCGCGGCGATCACCCACAACCAGGCCGGCGACGCGACCACCGTCACCCAGGCCGTCCAGACCACGTCCTCCCAGCGCTCCAACGAGCCTTCTGATCCAGTGGAGTTCAGCACCCGGTGGCGGGTGCGTGTCGACGCGCCCGCCGTCACCGCGCCCGTCACCGCGACCACCACCACGACCGTCCCGGCACCGGACGGGTGGGGCCCGGCGCAGTCCCACGGTCCGACCACGATCTGGTTCCCGCGGCATCTCACCACCGCCGATCCGGCGCCGGGTTCGCTGCCCGCGCCCGCCGCGATGGCCGATCTCCCGCTCTACGGCGTCGACTCGGTGATCGACCCGAGGGCGCTGTACGAGCACGTCCATCAGACGTTCCACGCCGATCTGGACGACACCGCGGCCGGGCAGGTCTCGGACTTCCTCTCCGAGCAGGTGCTGCGGGGCACGTTGCCCATGCAGGTGGACGGCGGGATCTACTCGCCGGTGATCACCGACGCCGACGGCAACGCGGTCGGCATGCTGCACCTGGTCACCACGCCCGCCGTCGGCACCCCGCTGCGGCAGAGCACCCCGGGCCAGATCAACCTGGAGAGCCATCTGGTCAACACCGCGAAGGTGGACCTCTCTTCGAAGTACACCAGCGGGATCGGGGTCAGCGGGAGTGGTGCCGCCGCTCTCACCGGTGACCACAGTCAGGGCCATCCGGACGCCTCCAGCACCATCGGCGGCAGTCTCGGCCTGCGCGGGCAGACCCAGGCGACCGTCACCAACACGTACAGCGCGAGCAGTTCCGTCGGCACGATGCACGCCATCCGCACGAACCGTGGTCACCTCCTCACCCCGTCCGGCGTCACCTACCGGGTCACCCTGATCCGGCCCGACGGCACCGAGACGGCGGCTCCGGCGCTCACCCAGACACACGGCATGGACCTACGGGTCCTGAGCAAGGCGGATGCCACGGGGCATACCCCGACGGCCGCCGAGACGCGTGAACTCCCCGACTCCCTGGAGCGGTTGGACGGCATCGGGCTGAGCGCGGCGCCGCTGGACGTCACGGGTACGGACGGTCTGTTCGACGAGGCCGAGACGTGGCTGCGGCGCGAGGGTTTCCTGCCGCCCGCCCCAACGGCCCCTGCTCCCACCGGAGTCGGCGCGCGGCTGAAGCAGGCCGTGCGCAACCATGAACCCGAGCACCAGATCCGGTTGCACGCGCAGCTCAACAACCTGCGCCGGCTGCGGGAGGCGCGCTCCCGTACGGGGCTGCGTGCCGCGACCGACTCGATGGTCGACGGCGGACACGCCCTGCACTTCGAGGTGCCGAACAGCACCGACACCGGCGTCCGCCGGGTGCGTCTGCTGCTCACCGCCGACCGTGAATCCGGACAGGCCAGCACTCATCACCTGGTCCTGCCGGGTATCCAGGTCATGGGTCTGGCGCAGATGGCCGGCAGCGACGCCGAGCAGCGGGGCGAGTCGTACGGCGGCGCGCTCGGGCCGATGGCCAGTGTCAGCGGTCCGCTGGGGAGTTGGGGGTCCATCGGGTTCGGGGCCGACTACCAGTACGGGCACCAGGTCACGCACGGCGACACCGTGGGCGGCGCGACCTCGCACGACCAGTTCTACATCGGCACCGGCCAGGACAGCCACGAGTTCAGGGTGCCGGTGCGGCTGGCCCTGGACCTGTACGCGGACGACAGCGACCAGCCGAGTGAGCAGTTCGGGCGGAACGTGAACCAGGCCGCCGCACCGGCCCCGGCCCCAACTGTCCCCGGTGCGCCGCCCGTTGCCCCCGCGCCACCCGTCGCGCCGACCGTCACCGGTTCGCTGCGGCTGGCCGTACCGCACGGCCGTACGCACGCGCCCTCGGCCACCGCCGCGCCGCGCGCCGCGCGTACCGACGGGGCGCCGCGTCCGGCCAACGCGCTCGACCGGGCCCGGCTCGACGGCACCGACGTCAACGGCGTCCAGCACCCGGACCTGGTGCGGATACCGGACGACGCGCTGATCGACACCGTGCGCGGCTCCGCCGCCATCGAGTCCGTCTTCCAGCGGGCCGCCACGGTCATCCGCAACCAGGCCCAGCCGACGCCCCCCGCCACCACCGGCACGGGCCCGATCCTCCCGGTCACCGCCCCCGCGACCACCGCAACCAACCCCGCCCCGCCCGCCCGTGACGGCATCTCCCCCCTCGCCGGACGCGGGCTCACGGACAGCAGGACGCGCGCCACGGAGACCCGGCACGCGGCGATCACGCCGGGCAGTCTCGTCGCGCACGGACACGAACTGTTCAAGAGCTCCTATGTGGTCGAGGGTCTGAGCCTGCCGGGGACGGTCGCGGACGGGCAGTACTCGCTGGAGATCCAGGCCGTCGCGCACCGGCCCCGCCTGCTCGACACGACCCGGCAGTACCTGGAGACGGGCGTCTCGGCCGCCGACAGTGCCCAGCAGCTCAAGTCCCTCGGAAAGTCGCACCAGTTCGGCGGCAGCGGGGTGGTCACCCAGAACCCGCCCCCGCAGCCGGCCGGACAGGGCAACACCGGTCCGGAGTCGGACGGTTCGGTCTCCACCAGCCAGACCAGCGGCAAGTCGTACAAGGGCCTCTTCAACCCCTCGGCACGGCTCGGCTACGTCGCCCGCACCGACACCGCCGACACGCTCTCCGCGAGCACGGGCGTCAACCGCACCCCCACCGAGAGCGGCACCCTGCACCGCGTGGCCGCCGACGTCACCTACTTCGTCACGGTCCGCGCGGGCTCCCGCACCCTGTTCAACGGCGTCGGCGAGCCCGGCACGATCGACCCCGTCACCTTCGCGGTGGACGTCCCGGACGGCCTCCAGTTCCTCATGACCCAGGGTCAACTCGCCCGCGACGCACGGTGGATGGGCTCGGTGCGGGGGCTCACCCCGGCGCCCGCACCGGCGTTGACGGCGGCCCTCCCGGCGCCGTACACCCGCAACCGCGAACTGGGCCTCGGCGGCGTCCTGTCCGTCATCGAGTACGACCGTCCCGCCCCCGTCCCCACGACCGGGCCCACCGCCGGTCAGGTACCGCTGGCGCCGGTCAACCCGAGGGAGCGGCGCGGGCTGATCGGGCGCGAGCTGCTGGCCCTGGTGGAGGCCGAGGCGCCCGGAGCGGTCACCCCGGGTCACTCGGGCTACCAGCAGGGCGTGCACAGTCGTGTGGCTCAGCTGACCTCGTCCGCCGGACTGCGGTCGCTGCCCGGGCGCGGTCCGGACGGTACCCCGCGCCGGGCCACCACCCGCTTCCACTTCCGCCACCACGGCCACGGGGGCGAGCGGCTCGTCGAGGTCACGCTGACGGCACGGCCGCGGCGGACTCAGAACCTGGCCGGTGTCCGGGGTTCCTCGACGCCCGGTTCGGGTCTCGAGCAGTGGCAGTCGCACACGGCCGCGGGCCGTACCACGACCCGCGCCTCGGTCCGGCAGAAGCAGCTCCCGGTCACGCTGACGACCCGTTACCTCCGCCCGAACCAGGGCCCGGACCCGGCCAAGACGGACCGCGCGGCGCCCGTGTTCACCCCGCAGGCGGCCACCAGCATCTCCGCGCGACGGGCGACCACCGCCGACAACCGCTTCTGGCTGCGTACCGACAACGGCGCCGACTTCGACGGCCTCCAGTACGACTACGAGCTGTCCGTCCGCTCGGCGCTGGTCGCCGACTGGCCGCCGAACGTCATCGGCGGTCTCATCCAGAACGGTGTCATCGCGTGGGCCGACGCGGACAGGGACGTACGCCGGTGGATGGACGAACTGATGGCCCGGGGCAACCCGCGCACCAGCACCGTCCCGGTCCGGCTGACCCTGCGCTTCACCGGCACCGAGACCGCCCTGCCCGGCGCGGGCGGCGCGGCTCCGGTGAACGCCCCGTCGGTCGTCTCCGGCGCCGACCCGCGCAACACCGTGCGGCCGGCCGGTCCAGCCGCCGGGCCGTATCTCGCCGACGCGCAGATGTTCCACCCGGTGGGGCCGACCCCGGCGTTCCACTTCGACGGCTGGGCGCATCTGGAGACGGCGCTCAACGACGTGGCGCCGCGCGGCGGACGAGGTTGGCATTCGCAGATCACCTCCGTGTCGGTGGAGGGACAGGCGGTCCGGCTGGGCCAGTTGATCCAGGCCGGGCGGGTCTCCCTCGACCGCCCACGCCTGGCCGCCGACCTCACCCGCAGGATGCCCGGCACCGCGCCCTTCGAAGGGGCACCCGACCAGGCCCCGTCGATCGCGGTCACGCTCTACAACCCGCGCCGTTCCAGCCACGCCGACGACGTCACCCTCGACCAACTCCACAACACCACCGACACGGTGAGTACGGCAGCGGGCGCCGACCACTCCCTCGCGACCTCGTTCACGGAACTCCTCAGCGGCGACGACGACAACCACGAGATCGCCGGCATCAGCGTCCCGCTCGCCCAACGGCAGACCCAGCCGTCCACTTTCGGTGGCACCACCACCGGCAGCCGCCGTGACTGGCTCAAGTCCGGCAGCACCGCCGCGCCCGCCAACGGGGCGCGCGGGACCCGGAGTCACGTTGTCGACGCCGATGCGCATCTGCTCGTCGAGGGGCCTGAAGGCACCCGTCACGTCACCGGCACCGTCACCCTCCGCATCGAGGAACGCGACCTCCTCGGCCACGGTCTGCTCACCCCGGCCGAGACCCCGCCGAACCTCCACGACCTGCCCGCGCTCGTGCCCGACTGGGCCACCGCCGAGCCGCACACCCTGCCCGAACGCCTCAACTCCGCGATCCCGGCAGGCAGTCATGGCGTTCAGGTCTGGGTGGCCCTCGGCGCCGACCCGCAGGGCGAGCACCTGGGCCAGGCCGTCTACGCCGCGTCCCGCACCGCCGTGCTCGGCAACCGCCCGCTGGAGCTGATGACCCGCGACCCGCAGGGCATCCGCCGCTGGGAGTTCACCCCCGAGGGCGCCCTCGTCACGTCGGACCCCGACCTGGCCACCGCGTGGGACGCCTTCGACGCGCAGGCCGAACTCCTGCACACCGCCACGGAGACCCTCGCCGACACCCCGCAGCGGCTGAACCGCCTCACTGCCTCCCTCCAGCAGGCCAACCGGGCGCACACCGCAGCCGTAGAAGCCCACGGGAAGGCGCAGCTCGCGGTCAAGAACGCGACCGACGCCCACATGGACGCGAAGAAGACGGCGGCTGACGCCGCCGAGGCCGCGCGCAGGGCCGAGGCGCTGGTCGCACGGCTGAAGCGGGACTACGCGGAGGCTCAAAAGACCGCCACCACTTTGCCGTCGGTCATCGAGCGGCACGAGCGGGACGAGACCAAGGGCCGCCACGACCTCCAGACGGCCCTGGCCGCGCTGACGCGGGCCGAGAACAACGTGCGCGAAGAGCGCGCCGCCGCAGCACGGGCCGCCGCCCAACAGGCCGCGAAGAACGGGCAGTCGAGCGCGACGCCCGCGCCCGCACCCGTCCCGGCTCCCGTCGCGCCCGGCGCCCCGCGCCTCCACACTCCCGCGGCCGATGTCGCCGCCGACCCCCGTGTCCAGGCCGTGCTCCCGGCGATCACCGCCGCCGACAACGCGATCCGGCAGGCCACCACCGCGCTCACCGCGGCCCGGCCGGTGCTGGCGCGGGCGGAGCACATCGTCGAGGTCGGCCCGGACCGCATCAGCGAGGAGGAGGAGAACCACGAGGAGGCCGTGGAGGAGGCGGAGGAGGCCGCGGCAGCCGAGGCCGAGGCGGCTGCCGACGTGCAGCTCGCCACGCGGGACGAGACCGTCGCCCGGGGCCGGGTGACCGCGGCCGAGACCGAGGTCGCCCGCCGCAACGGGCTGGTCGCCGCCGCCGTCACCGCGCAACTGCAGGCCGCCGCCGACCGGATGGCGGCCACCGCCGCGCTGCCCGACCTGGCCGGCGACGTCCAGGACAACGCCCCGACGCCCGAACAGTCCCTGCGCACCACCTTCGCCACCACCCCGCCCCGCTGGCCCGCCCCCGACGGCCGCACCGCGCCCCTCCCGGCGGGCGGTCAGACGCACATGCCGGCGCCCGCGACCACCAACGGCGCCACCACGAACGCAGGGACCACGGGGACGACAGGGCAGACCCCGACCACGTCCACGACGAAGCAGCAGCCGAAGAAGAGCGGGACGCCCAAGTCCGGTACGAGCAACGCCAAGACGGACAAGGCGGGCAAGAGCGATAAGACCGGCAAGGACAAGAAGCCGGCCACCGACAAGAACACGAGCACCGGCAAGACCACGGGTACGAGCAAAGACACCGGCAGGACCACGGGCGTCGACAAGGGCAAGGGCAAAGCCACGACCACGCCCCCCGCCACAACCCCCGCCGCCCCGGTGACCCCCTACGTCGACCCCACGGGCAACGCGGTCCTGACCCCCGGCGACGGCAACTGCCTCCTGTACGCGGTCATCGGCAGCGCACCCCACCTGGTCCGCACCCGCCTCCAGCAGGCCGCCGCCACCGTCACCACCCAGGCCCTCGCCCCGGCCACCGCCGCCTGGCTCGCCCGGCCCGACGACGTGCAACGGGCCCTCAGGACGATGGCCGGGAACCCGCAGGCCGACGACCGGGGATCCAATCAACTGCGGGCCGCGCAGCAGGGGTTGCAGAACCTGGTCCTGGCCCGGCTGGCGGCGGCGGGCAACGGCAGCCGCCCGCTCCCACCCCAGGTGCTCGGCCAGCTCCGGGGCGTCCTCGTCACCCCCTTCACGGCGGCTGTCCAGAACATGCCCGCCGCCCAGATCGACAACGAACTGGTCCGCTACGGCATCCAGGGCGTCACCCACGCCGAGGACCTGGACCCGGTCGACCTCCAGACCCGCTATCTGCAAGCGGTCTCCATGCCGGGCGCACCGCCCGCACTGACCGGCGCCGCGCCGAGCAACCGGCGGATGTTCGCCTATCTCCGTGCGGTGAACGGGCTGCCGACGCTCGCCACCATGACGACGGACGAGCGCCGGTCGCTGCTGATCGCCGGTTACCACCGCAGCACCGCCCCACTCAGCCAGGACGAGGCGAACATGCTCGGCGGCGCGGTGGGCAACTGGTCGGTCGCGTGGGCGAACCCGGTCGGCGACACCTTCCTGCCCCTCCTCGCCGACACCCTCGACGCCCCGATCCACGTCTTCCAGCCGATGCCCGCCCCCCTCGCCGGCACCACCGCGACCGGCGGCCCCCGCGGCATCGTGCTGCGCTACGGCCCGACCACCAACACCCCCGCCCTGGAGGTCCACTACACGGGCCTGAACCACTACAGCGCGAGTGCCGCGAACGCGAACATCACCCCGTCGAACGCGCCCCGGGGTCCGGAGGACGCCAACAGCGTTCAACTGGCCGGGCGTTACCGTCCCGCGCCTACCCGTGACGCCGACGACGACCGTCCCGCGTCCCGTGTCGCCGACCCCGCGCCCAAGGACACCTGGCACGGCTTGCGCCCGCAGGCCCGTCCGGCCGTGCACTCCACCGAACGGTTCGATCCGCACGCCGACCAGTCCAACTCGCCCCGGCCGGGGGCGCTCAGCGGTGCCACGACTCTCATCCGCACGCAGATCCGTCGTATCCAGGCACCCAACGGCCAGTGGATACGCGACTACACACTGAACCTCCCGGTCACCACCAACGACCCCTCCCTCACCGGTCAGTTGAAGGACCGCATCACCGGCCTCCTGGACACACACCTCAACTCCGGTCTCGCGCTGCCCAGTTCAGGCGACCAACTCCACATCAACCTCAACCTGATCGCAGACCCGGCCCACCCCGAGACGATCACCCTCACCGACACCGAGAATCCGGGCCGCGCCAACCAGCTCCACCTGGACATCAACCACTCCGACGAGGACCTCCTCCACGAAGTCCTCCACTACCTAGGCCTGCCGGACGAGCAACGCGACAACGACTTCCTCCTCCGCAACCACTCGAACAGCACCACGGTTCACACCACCGGCGTCATGGCCACGACCCAGACCCCGGTCCACATTCCGCACCGCTACCTCCGCACCATCGAGAACGTCACCGCGTCCGGCCCCCAACTCCACGACCACACAGGGCAGGACGACACCACCCCCGTCCTGGACCCCGACACCACGCCCATCCCCAGCGACACCTCCCTCACCTGGCCCACCTCCAACGCGCCGGTGGCGGCGCCTTCTTCGACGTACGTCCGCGACTACGGTCGCCACCAGGACGGCAACGTAGGCCTGGTGCTCCTCGAACCGCTGTCGGCGGACGTCGTGAACGGGTTGCACCAGCAGGTGATGACGGCGCTCGGGCTGGGGACCGCGCCGGACACGCACCCGGTGCGGAAGCAGCTGCGGACGGTGGCGAGCGCCGAGACGCTGGTGCTCAACCTGCCGTATCTGCGCGGGAGTCTGGGTTTCCGGATCAGGGTGACGGTGGACGGCCGGGAGCGGGACGTGGATCTGCGGATGCGGCTCTCGGACCCGAGGGCGGCGGCCCGGTACGGGCAGGCCGAGGGCGCCGTGCGGGACGTACGGGTGGAGCGGCGCGGTATCGGTTCGCAGGAGTCCGTGTCGTCGGAGGTGTCCGGCAACATCCGTACAGTGATGCTGCCGTGGACCGCGCTGTTCCCGGTGGGCAGGGCGATCCCGGTGCGCGGTGTCGATGCCGCGGTGACCCTCGCGCTGACCTTGAACCAGCTCTCCTCGAGCGCGTCGGTGGCGTCGGTGGTGACGTCGACGACGGCGCAGCGCAGCAACGAGCCTTCGGAGCCGTACGACTTCACCGCCTCGTGGGACGTGCGGGTCGACACCCCGGCGCTGGCCGCGCCCGTCACCTGGTCGCCGGAGCGGTCGCACGGGCCGGTGACCCTCTGGTTCCCGCAGCATCTGGCGGTGGACGAGGACGCGGAGCTGCCCGGGGCGGCGGACCTGGACGTGCTGCCGATCTGGGGCGTGGACACGGTGGCGGAGCCGGGGCGGCTGCTCGCGGAGACGCTGCGGGAATTCAGGACCCAGCTGCGGGAGTTGGGCAAGGACTCGCTGGCCGAGCTGGAGACGTTCCTGTCGGAGCCGTTGCTGCGGGGCACCCTGCCGATGCAGCGGGAGACGGGCGTCTTCTCGCCGGTGCTGCTCGACACGTCGGGGCGCGCGCTCGGCATGTTCGAGTTGCGGACCGACGTGGTGGTGGGCGATCCGCAGCGGCAGACCGTCGCCGGGAAGGTCAACCTGGAGAGCCACCTCACGCAGTCGGTGAAGATCGACGCCCAGTCGAAGTTCAGCAGCGGTGCGTCCCTGTCCGGGAGTGCCGGTCCGGCGCTCACCGGCGACCACAGCGAGGGCCACTCGGCGGCGACGCGGCGGGTCGGCGGTGGTGTGCTGGGGCGGGTCTCGGTCCAGGCGGGGACGAGCGACGCGCTGAACCAGAGCGCCGGCGCGGCGCTGATGCACGAGGTGCGCACCAAGCGCAGTCACCTGCTGGCGCCGGCCTCGGTGGAGCACAGGCTGGTGTTCCATCGGCCGGGCGGCGGGCGGGACACCTTCGAGCCGGGCGCGTGGCGGGCCGGGATGCATCTGCGGGTGATGACCGCCGAGGACGCCGCGGGCCATGTCCCGACGCCGGAGGAACTGCGGCGGCTCCCGGCCGAGTTGGAGCATCTGCGGTCGATCGGCGCCAGCGCGACACCGCTGGCCGTGACGGAAGCCCATCGCCTCTTCGTGCCCGCCGAGAACTGGCTGCGCCGCGAGGGCTTCCTGCCCGCCGACACCAACGCCCGCAACCGGGTGCTGCCCGACGAGGCGCTGGTGCAGGCCCAGTTGAACAACCTGCGCCGGTTCGAGCAGACCCGGTCGCAGCTCGGGCTGCGGGCCGCGGCGGACGCCATGCTGGACGGCGGCCACTCGCTCTTCCTGGAGATCCCGACCATGAGCGGCAGCCGCCGGGTGCGGCTGGTGCTCAGCGCGGAGCGCGGCGAGGGCGAGAGCATGCACACCAGGGTGCTGCCGCACGTGGAGACCATCGGCCTGGTCTCACTGTCGACGGTCGCCACCGACCAGAACGGCTCGCAGTACGGGGCGTCGTACGGCGTCGGCGGTTCGCTCGGCATACCGGTGCGCGACGGCGCGTGGACCCTCGGCGGTACCGCCGACCATGTGCGCTCCCACCAGGTGCAGCACGACAACAGTGTGCAGTTGTCCCTCGGGCACGACCAGCAGTTCCAGGGCACCGGGGCGGGACAGCGTACCGAGGTGTTCGAGGTGCCGGCCACCTTCGCGCTCGACCTGTACCAGGGGTCGGGGGAGGAGCCCCTGGTGCGGTTCGCGCCCCTGGCGGCCGAGGAGCCGTACGACCCGCCCGGCGCCCCGCCGCCCGGCCCGGACGACCCGCCGCCGCCTCCGCCGCCGGACCGGGTGGCGGGGACGCTGAAGCTGGCGGTGCCGACGCTCCGTACGCTGCCCGCCGCCGCCGAGCCCGTCCAGCCGGCGCCCGCCGGGCACACCGTGCGGGCCGCCGACGACGCCGACCGGAGGGCGCTCGACCTGACCGCCGCGGACGGCACCCTGCTGCCCGACGCGGTACCGCTGCCGGACGACTCGATGGTGGAGGTGTTCCGGGCGTCGGCCGCGCTCGACGACGCGTTCCGCGCGGTGCTCGGCAACACCTACCAGGGGCATCCCGCGCGCGGTCTGCTGGACGGCGTACGGGACACGGTCGGGGGCCTGACTCCCGCTCCGCTGACCCGAGTCGGACGTGCCGTCGGCGAGTCGCTGGCCGGCGCCGACGCCACCGATCCGACCACGGTGACCGCGGAGATGCTCAGCGCCGCCCGCAGCCCCGCCGCCCTGCTGGCCCGCGGCCACCAGGTGTTCAAGGGCGCCTATGTGATCGAGGGGCTCACCCTGCCGGGGCTCGCCTCGGACGAGGTGCTGTCGGTGGAGATCCGCGGCACCCTGCGCAGGCCGCGGGCGTCGGCCGAGATCACGCAGTACTTCGAGACCGGGCTGAACGCCGTCGACGGCGCCGGGCAGCAGCGCACGGTGGCCGGCGCCGTGCAGTGGGCGGGCGGTTTCACCGCGGTCCGCAACAACTCCTCGGCCCAGAGCCCGAGTTCCGACCAGGCCGCGGGCAACGACGGCGACGTCGGCGGCCTCGGCGACGGCGGAATGCAACGCCGCGCCGACGAACCGGCACAGCAAGAAGGCAGTTCCACGACCGGTTCCGCGTCCCGCGGCGCGACCTTCAACCCCTCGGGCCGCTACACCCGCACCACCCGCGGCGAGAAGGGGCGGGCGCTCGCCTCCTCGACGATGGTGCACCGCACGGCCACCGAGGGCGGCGCCCAGCACCGCGTCACGGCCGACGCGCTCCTGCTGGTCACGTTCCGCCGCGGCACCCGCAACGCCGTGGGCAACGCGTTCGGACAGGGCGAGGGCCGCGCCGTGACGGTGGCGGTCGAAGTCCCGGACGCCGTACGGTTCTTCGTCTCCCCGGCCCAGATCCAGCGCCACCCCGTCTGGTTCGCGACCGTGCCCGGTCTCACCGTGCCCGCGCCCCCGCAGCTCTCCGTGCCGCTGCCGCGCCGCTTCGTCGCCTCCCGCGAGGTGGGCCTCGGCAGCGTCCAGGCGATGGACCAGTACACCGACGCCCTGCGCACCGTGCAGCGCCCCGACCTCCTCCGGCGGCAACTCCTCGCCCTCATCGAGGAGGAGGCCCCCGGCACGACCCGCCCGGGCCACGCGTCGTACCTCTCCGGCGTCGGCACCCGCATCGCCGACCTCACCTCCACGGCCGGCCTGCGCACCCTGGCCGGCCGCGGCCCCCGCCGCGTCCAGCGCTTCCGCTTCCGCCACGTCGGCTACGGCGGCGCCCGCGTCGTCGAGGTCACGCTCACGGCCCAGCCGGACGCCGACGACCACGAGCTGCGACAGGTGCGCGGCCACGACGGGGCACCGGGCGCCGGCATGGAGCAGTACCTCGGCCACACCCCGTCCGCGGTGACCGACAGGACGTCCCACAGCACCCGGCACTCCGGGTTCGTCCAGTTCCAGACCCGGCTCCCCAGGCCCACCGGCGGCCCCCGCACCGACCGGGCGGCCGCACTGCTCAGCGCCGACACCGTGCGCGGCAACTCGGCGCGGGTGACCCGGGCCGCCGAGGACCGGCACTGGCTGCGCTCCGACAACGTCGCCGACTTCGCCGGCGTGCCGTACCGGATCGTCGCCACCGTACGGTCCTCCCTGACCGCCGACTGGCTGGTGGACCTGCCGGGCAGTGTGCTCCAGCACGGAGTGCTCAGCCTCACCGACGCGGACACCCCGCTCGCCCAGCGCATCGCCCACCTCTTCCTGGGGCGCCGGCCGCGCGACATCACCGTGTACACCGCCGCCGCGCTCCGCTTCACCGGCAGCGAGACCGGCGAACCCGCGCAGACCGAGACGCCGATGGCGGTGCGCCGGTCGCCGGACCGCCCGGCCACGACCGGAAGCCGCTTCAGGCCGGGCGGTCCCGCGCCGGTCTTCTCCTTCGACGCGGGCACCGAACTCGCCGGCGCGCTCGGCGAGGTGGCCCCCGCCCTCACCCGCTCCTGGCGCCGGCTCGCCGCCTCCGAGTCCGCGGACGCCACCGCCGTACGGGTCGCCGAACTCCTCCAGGCGGGCACGATCGAGCTCGACCACCCGCGCGGTCCCGCGGGCATCACCCCCGCGATGCCGGGCGCCTACCCGTTCCAGGGCGACCCCGACACCCCGCCCCGGCTCACCGTGGAGCTGTACCGGCCGCGCCGGCAGACCGACACCGGCGACGTGACGATCGACCGGGTCCGGCTCAGCACGGTCAGCGCGGGCTCCGCCTCGCACGCCGGTGTCAGCGGCAGCCTCGCGGCGCAGGGCGCCTTCAGCCTCCACGACTCCAACCGCCAACTCCTCGGCTTCACCGCGCCGGTCCTGGCCCGCCCGGCCCAGGACCCCGGCTCGGGCGGCGCCGTCGCGGGCACCCGCCGCGAGTGGCTCAAGCACGGCGACACCAAGCCCCCGGCGGCGGGCTCGCGCGGCACCCGCAGCCACGAGATCCTCGCCGACGCCGTCGTCACCGTCCACGGCCCGCACGGCACCCGGTACGTCTCCGGCACGGTCCGCCTGCGCCCCCTGGAGCGCGACCTCCTGGGCCACGGTGTCACCACGGGCCTCACGGACCCGGGCGTCTACGACGGCGCGTCCCTGATCCGTGAGGCGGCCGACGCGCAGACACCGGCCGCCGCCGCGGACGCGGCCCTCCGCGACTGGCGTCAGATCTCCTTCCGCGACCTCCCGATCCTGATGGCCGACGGCATCGAGGCGCACCCGGCCCCGCCCGCCGACACCGTGCTCCAGCTCTGGCTGGCCACCGACGGCAGCGCGAACCAGACGGCCCGCGCTCTGTACGCCGCTTCGGGTACGGCCGCGTTGCTACGGCGGCCCGTCGAACTCGCGTTGCGGGACGGCGAGGGCGTGCGGTTCCGGCGGTTCGACGCGAACGGGGACCCGGAGGGAACGCGGGGGGCGGACGAGCGGGGCGACGAGGAACTCGACGACAGGGGTCCGAGCAGTGCGGGCCCGAGCAGCGCGGTGCAGGGGAGTTCGGGTCGGGGCGGTATGCGTCGGCGCGACGGTGGCCGGGGAGGAGCGGGCCCGAGCGGCGTGGGCCGGAACGACACGGTCCACGACGCCGATTGGGCGGCCGTACGGACTCAGGTGCGCGCACTGGAGGAGGCCGCGCGGGCGGAGCACGCCGCGAACACGCAGGAGCGCCGCCTCCAGGACCAAGTGCCGGACGTCGAAGGCGTGTTGAACGAGGCCGAGCCGCCGGTGAGGCAGGCGCAGCTGGACCGGGACGAGGCCCGCGCCGCCGCGGACACCGCGGCCGCCGAACTCACCGCCGCCGAGCGGGCCGTTGCGACGGCCGAGCGCACCGACCGGGAACGGCGTGCCCGCGTAACGCAGTTGACCACGGATCTCCAGGACCAGAACGAGCGCGTGACGGCCGCGACCCGGGTGGCGGGGGAGTACCACGACGCGGTCCGCACGGCGGCGGACGAACTGGCGACGGCGGAGCAGGCCGTACGGGATGCGGAGGAGGCCGCCCGACAACGGCTCGCCAACTCGCCGACCCAGGCCGGGAGTTCGCGTCGCGACAACGGCAACTCCCGTCCGGGCGACCCCGGTTCCCTCGCCCGGCGCGAGGCGCGCCGGAACCGGGCCCGTGCCACGCTGGACCAGGCCCGGAACCAGGCCGCGGCAGCCGACCGCGCCGTCGACACCGCCCGGCACACCGCCAGTGACACCGGGCGCCGGCTCGGCCTGGCCGAGGACGTGGCACGCCACGCCGCCGGCGTTCTGACCGACGCCCGGAACAGGGTCGCGACGGCGACCACGGCGTCCCGCACGGCCCGGGCGGCGCTGATCGGAGCCGCCGCACGCCACGACCGGGCGATCGCCGTACGGGACGAGGCCCAGCGGGCGTTCGACACCCTCCGACGCGAGATCGCCGACACCCTCGCCGTGCAGGTCAGGCAGGCGGCCCGGCAGCGCCACGCGGAGCGGGACCTCGCCGACGTCGTCACAGTCCTGGAGACCCACAGAGCTGAAGCGGGCGACGGCACGGTCCCCTTGCCGACCGGCTCCCTGGCCGCCACCCCGGCCACGTGGCCGCGCCGCACTCCCCGCCCGACACCGGCCCGCCCCGAGGCGCGACCGGCGGCCGCCGAGCCGGTGGCGGACCCGCAGGAACAACCCGAGGGTGAGCCTCAAGCAGCGCCCCAGGAACCGGAGTTCCAGCAGGGCGGCCGACACGGGGACGACGTGGACGAAGACGGCCTGGAATACGCGAGCGAGTTCGACGAAGACGAGGGCGGCGACGAAGACGAAGACGGCGACGGTGATGGCGATGGTGACGGTGGTGGCGCGAACGGTCGGCGCGGAGCAGGCTCCGGTACCACCGACCCCGCCTGGACCCTCACCGACGACCCCCACGCCACCCTCCTCGCCTGGGCCCGAGCCGACGTAAGGGCCAACGGCGCCCCCGACGACGCGACGCTCTCCGCCCCGGACACCTTGGTCGGAACCGACGTACTGGCCGAAATCGGCGCTCTCACCGAGGAGTTGCGCGCCCAGGCGATCCTCCAGAACGGCATGGTGACCGTCGCGGAGGCCGGACTGGACGACTCCGCGCGCCTCGCCCTGGTGTTGGCCCGCCCCGACAACCCCTTCTACGTGGCCACCCTCGCGGCACTGGTCGTACGCGACACCGGGCGCCCGGTCCAGGTGATCAGCCCCGGCGACCGAGTCCACCGCTTCGGCCCGGCCGACGGCACCCCGCTGACCTTGTATTTTGACGGCAACCGGTTCTCGGTCAACCCGCCCGCCCCGGACGACGACTGACCGGTCGTCACCCGATCACCTTTCTGGAAGGACCAGCATGTCCGGCAAGAACAGCCCGCAGCACCAGGCAGCGACGGGCGGGGCGGAGCCCACTCCGGCCCCGGACACCACCGCGGGCGGCGCCCCCGAGACCGAAGCGGCGGCACTCCCGCCGACCAGCGGCGAGACGACGGCCGCCGGCACCGGCGCCCCGGAGACCGCGGCGAAGGCGGAAGCGGCACTCACGCCTCCCGCGCAGCCCGCCGCGGCGGCCCAACTCCCCACCGCGGAAGCCGCCGTGGGCGCCGACGAGGGCGCGACCGCCGGAGCCGCACCCGACACCCACGCCGACCCCGACCCGGGCCCCGACGCCCTGGCCGCATCCGCGACAGCCGAAGCCGCGAGCGGATCCGGCTCGGACACCGGCGAGGACACCGCCGCCGCGGCCCCCGCCTTCGGCCGCCCCTCCCGAGGCCTGCTCGCCGGAGCCGCGATAGCCGGCGCGCTGCTGATCGGCGTGCCGTTCCTGGTGTCCGGGCTGCTCGGCAGGTCGAGCTCGGACTCGAAGCCGTCGGACCAAGTGGCCGACGCGGGAACGGTGTTGAACGGGGCGACGACGGACAGCGGTGCCGGCGCCTACGGTTCGGCCAGCCCGGACCCGACCTCGCCGAAGGCGACCCCCTCGCACCCGAGCGGCGGCAAGAACAACAAGGTGAAGAACGGCGCGGGAGCGGCGGCCGCCGGTGCGGGATCCGGTGCCGGAGTGATCGCGGGCAGTTCCGCCGAGGCACCCAAGAAGGCGTCCTCCGGCGGGGGTTCGAAGAAGACCACCACGACCAAGGTCACCGCCACCAAGACGGTGGTCGCCGCGCCCGGCACCACCATCTACGGTCACGCCTCCAACAAGTGCATCGAGATGGTGGGTCACAAGGGCGCCGACGGTTCGCCGCTGCAGATCAACAGCTGCACCGGCAAGAACTGGCAGAAGTGGGACTTCCGTTCGGACGGCACGATCCGCTCGATGGGCCTGTGCATGGACGTCGCCTGGGGCTCGTCGGCGAACGGCGCGGTGATCCAGATCGCGGTGTGCAGCGGCAACCCGGCCCAGCAGTTCCGCCTCAACTCCAGCAACGACCTGGTTAATCCGCAGGCCAACAAGTGCGTGGACGTCAAGGACCAGGGAACCGCCAACGGCACCCGGCTCCAGCTCTGGGACTGCAACGGCCAGGACAACCAGAAGTGGAGCACCCGCTGAACACGGCGGTGCCGCCGCACCCGTGAGGCACGGCGGCACCCCGGACACCCTTGGACATCCAAGTCCCGCCCGGATGTCCCGTGTTGGGGCTAGATGTCGCGGAAGATCTCGATCTGTGCCCCGATCGAGTTGAGCCGCTCCGCCAGATCCTCGTACCCGCGGTTGATGACGTACACGTTGCGCAGCACGGA
Organism: Streptomyces sp. NBC_00986; assembly: GCF_045162565.1. NCBI lineage: Bacteria > Bacillati > Actinomycetota > Actinomycetes > Kitasatosporales > Streptomycetaceae > Streptomyces > Streptomyces sp. NBC_00986. The sequence goes on along the minus strand of NZ_CP108733.1, from coordinate 3,429,104 downwards.
CGTGCCCTCCGCGGCCATCATCGCCAGCAGGACGACCACGGCAGGCCGCAGCGCCGGCGGGCACATCATCTCGGCGGCGCGCCAGCGGGTCGGGCCCTCGACCAACACCCGGTGCGGGTCGAGGAGTTGGAGCCGGCCGCCGAGGCGGTTGAGGTCCGTGAGGTAGATCGCGCGGTTGTCGTAGACCCAGTCGTGGATGAGGGTCTGGCCCTGCGCGACCGCCGCGATCGCCGCGAAGAACGGCACGTTGTCGATGTTCAGGCCGGGGAACGGCATCGGGTGGATCTTGTCGATCGGCGCCTCCAGCTTGGAGGGCCGGACCGTCAGGTCCACCAGGCGCGTACGGCCGTTGTCCGCGACGTACTCGGGGGTGCGGTCGTGGTCGAGGCCCATCTCCTCCAGGACCGCGAGCTCGATCTCCAGGAACTCGATGGGCACCCGGCGGACCGTCAGCTCCGACTCGGTGACGACGGCGGCGGCCAGCAGGCTCATCGCCTCGACCGGGTCCTCGGAGGGGGAGTAGTCCACGTCGACGTCGATGGTCGGCACGCCGTGCACGGTGAGCGTGGTGGTGCCGATGCCCTCGACCTTGACGCCCAGCGCCTCCAGGAAGAAGCACAGGTCCTGGACCATGTAGTTGGAGGACGCGTTGCGGATGACCGTGACGCTCTCGTGGCGGGCGGCGGCCAGCAGCGCGTTCTCGGTGACGGTGTCGCCGCGCTCGGTCAGCACGATCGGCCGGTCGGGGGAGACGGCCCGGTCGACCTGCGCGTGGTACAGCCCCTCGGTCGCGGCGATGTCCAGGCCGAACCGGCGCAGTGCGATCATGTGCGGCTCGATCGTGCGCGTACCGAGGTCGCAACCGCCCGCGTACGGCAGCTTGAAGCTGTCCATGCGGTGCAGCAGCGGGCCGAGGAACATGATGATCGAGCGGGTCCGGCGCGCGGCCTCCGCGTCGATCGACTCCATCTCCAGCTCGGCCGGCGGCACGATCTCCAGGTCGACACCGTCGTTGATCCAGCGGGTGCGGACGCCGATCGAGCCGAGTACCTCCAGAAGGCGGTACACCTCCTCGATCCGCGCGACCCGGCGCAGCACTGTGCGCCCCTTGTTGAGGAGCGAGGCGCACAGCAGTGCCACGCACGCGTTCTTGCTGGTCTTCACATCGATCGCGCCGGACAGCCGGCGCCCGCCGACCACCCGCAGATGCATCGGACCGGCGTAGCCCAGAGAGACGATCTCGCTGTCCAGGGCTTCACCGATTCGAGCGATCATCTCAAGGCTGATGTTTTGGTTGCCGCGCTCGATGCGATTGACGGCGCTCTGACTGGTGCCGAGCGCCTCGGCGAGCTGCGTCTGTGTCCAGCCCCGATGTTGCCGGGCGTCACGGATGAGCTTGCCGATACGTACGAGGTAGTCGTCTGCCATGAGGCCGAGGTTATCTCAGATATGAGATGGCGCCTCCTGGGGGGTCCATTCGGGTGACGACGGGTCAGCGGCGCCGTCAGTCGCTGTCAGTCGTCCTTCTTGGTGCGCGTCTTGCGCCATCCGAAGGGCCCGGGCAGGTTCATCGATGTCGTACGGCGCCCCGAGGTGCTGCGCGTGTAGCGCGGGCCGCGCTTGCCACCTGTCGTGAACGACAAGGACCCCTTGTTGATGTTCAGCCGAAGCCAGGGAAGGATCCGGAAGCTCTTACGGAACGTGAGCGGCATACCCGCCCCCTTTCGTCTGGCACCGGGTACCCCGAAGTCGGCCAATCATCCGAGGACGAACGGGAGTTGCTCAGTCCTCCCCGCTGTCTCCGAGCTGGAAGTGCCAGACGACCGCGACCGGCGAGTCGTCCAGTGCGGCGGCGGACGCCTCGGGATCCCAGTGCAGGAGGTCCCAGGACATCCACGTGGGCAGCGGGTCAGGGGCGGCGCCGGGATCGAGGGAACGGCGCGGTCGGCGGGGTTCCTCGCAGTGCCGGACCTGGAAGCCGAGGGGGAGGGCGGCCGTGAGGTACGCGCTGAGCGGGCGGTGGTACTCGGTGAGCAGGGTCGGGCGGCCGTCCGGGCCGGGGCGCCGGGGGAGGGTGGGGCTGAGACAGGGCACGAGGTGGTGCGCGTCCGAGATCACGAGATGCCCGCCGGGCCGCAGTACTCGCGCGAACTCGGCCAGCACGACCGCCAGATCGGGGACGTGGGTCAACGCGAGCGCGCAGACGACCGTGTCGACCGCATCGTCGGGGAGCGGCAGTTGACGCAGATCGGCCTGGCGGAGGTCGACGTCCGGCAGCCGCTCCCGGGCCCGCGCGAGCATCTCCGGGGAGGCGTCGACGCCGGTCACGCGATGACCGAGCCGGTGCAGATGGGCGGTGTGCCGGCCGGTGCCGCAGGCGGCGTCCAGTGCGGTGCCGACCAGCAGGCCGTCCAGGATGCGCTGGACGACGGGCTGCTCGACGTCGATCATCGTGTTGCCGGCGTCGTCGTAGTACGGCGCCCAGCCCTGATAGACGTCGGCCGTGCTGATCGCGCCCGGGACCGCGGTGACGCCCTCCGCATCGGCGAGCTCCGGGGTGTCCAGCAGCCTGCGGATCCCGGCGATCCGGGCCTCGACGAAGGCCTGGTCGGCGCTTCGTTCCCGGAAGCCGCGCAGCAGGGCGGCACCCTCGAGTCCCAGCAGATAGCCGAGCGGGCTCAGATAGGTCACCCCGAGGACGGTACGGACGTACGACGCGTCGGCTCCACCGGTTTTCGCGCGCGGACGGGTCCGGGCATGACCATCCCGCCCCCATGTACTAGAGTTATCTCGACATCGAGATATCTGCCGAGGTGCACCGCAGCCGCACACTCCGCCGATCCAGCAGTAAGGCTTGCCTAACTTAGCCTTACCTTAGCGGATCGGCCAAGACGTCGTAGCGGCAGGATGCGGTGGGAACGCGCACATCAATGAAGGAGACTGTCGTGTCGGCGAACAGCTTCGACGCCCGCAGCACGCTGCAGGTGGGCGACGAGTCGTACGAGATCTTCCGCCTGGACAAGGTGGAGGGCTCGGCCCGGCTCCCCTACAGCCTTAAGGTCCTGCTGGAGAATCTGCTCCGCACCGAGGACGGCGCGAACATCACCGCCGACCACATCCGCGCCCTCGGCACCTGGGACTCGCAGGCCCAGCCGTCGCAGGAGATCCAGTTCACGCCGGCCCGTGTGATCATGCAGGACTTCACCGGCGTGCCCTGCGTGGTGGACCTCGCGACCATGCGTGAGGCCGTGAAGGAGCTGGGCGGCGACCCGGCGAAGATCAACCCCCTCGCGCCGGCCGAGCTGGTCATCGACCACTCCGTCATCGCGGACAAGTTCGGCACCCACGAGGCGTTCGCGCAGAACGTCGAGCTGGAGTACGGCCGCAACCGCGAGCGCTACCAGTTCCTGCGCTGGGGCCAGACCGCGTTCGACGAGTTCAAGGTCGTCCCGCCGGGCACCGGCATCGTCCACCAGGTCAACATCGAGCACCTGGCGCGCACGGTCATGGTGCGCAACGGCCAGGCGTACCCCGACACCCTGGTCGGCACCGACTCGCACACCACGATGGTCAACGGCCTCGGTGTGCTGGGCTGGGGCGTCGGCGGCATCGAGGCCGAGGCCGCGATGCTCGGCCAGCCGGTGTCGATGCTCATCCCGCGCGTCGTCGGCTTCAAGCTCACGGGCGAGCTGACCCCGGGCACCACCGCCACCGACCTGGTCCTCACGATCACCGAGATGCTCCGCAAGCACGGCGTCGTCGGCAAGTTCGTCGAGTTCTACGGCGAGGGCGTCGCCGCCACCTCCCTCGCGAACCGCGCCACCATCGGCAACATGTCGCCGGAGTTCGGTTCCACCGCCGCGATCTTCCCGATCGACGACGAGACCCTGAAGTACCTGCGCCTGACCGGCCGTGACGAGCAGCAGGTCGCGCTCGTCGAGTCGTACGCCAAGGAGCAGGGTCTCTGGCTGGACCCGGCCGCCGAGCCCGACTTCTCCGAGAAGCTGGAGCTGGACCTCGCGACGGTCGTCCCGTCGATCGCAGGGCCGAAGCGCCCGCAGGACCGCATCGTCCTCGCGAACGCCTCCGAGCAGTTCAAGTCGGACGTACGCAACTACGTCTCCGACGACGACGAGGCGGGCAAGGAGTCCTTCCCGGCCTCCGACTCCCCGGCCGCCAGCAACGGCGTCCCGTCGAACCCGGTCACGGTGACCGCCCCCGACGGCTCGACCTACGAGCTGGACCACGGCGCGGTGACGGTCGCGGCCATCACCTCCTGCACCAACACCTCGAACCCGTACGTCATGGTCGCCGCCGCGCTCGTCGCGAAGAAGGCCGTGGAGAAGGGCCTGACCCGCAAGCCGTGGGTCAAGACCACTCTCGCCCCGGGCTCCAAGGTCGTCACCGACTACTTCGACAAGGCGGGGCTCACCCCCTACCTCGACAAGGTCGGCTTCAACCTCGTCGGCTACGGCTGCACCACCTGCATCGGCAACTCCGGCCCGCTGCCGGAGGAGGTCTCCAAGGCCGTCAACGACCATGACCTGGCCGTCACTTCGGTGCTCTCCGGCAACCGCAACTTCGAGGGCCGGATCAACCCGGACGTCAAGATGAACTACCTGGCGTCCCCGCCGCTGGTCGTCGCGTACGCCCTCGCCGGCTCCATGAAGGTGGACATCACCAAGGACGCGCTCGGCGTCGACCAGGACGGCAAGCCGGTCTACCTCGAGGACATCTGGCCGACCGAGGCCGAGGTCAACGACGTCGTCGCCAACTCCATCGGCGAGGACATGTTCAACAAGTCCTACGCCGACGTCTTCGCGGGCGACGCCCAGTGGCAGGCGCTGCCCATCCCGGAGGGCAACACCTTCGAGTGGGACGCGCAGTCGACCTACGTGCGCAAGCCCCCGTACTTCGAGGGCATGACGATGGAGACCACCCCGGTCTCCGACATCGCCGGCGCCCGCGTCCTCGCCAAGCTCGGCGACTCGGTCACCACCGACCACATCTCGCCCGCCGGTGCCATCAAGGCCGACACCCCGGCCGGCAAGTACCTCACCGAGCACGGCATCGAGCGGCGTGACTTCAACTCCTACGGCTCCCGCCGAGGCAACCACGAGGTCATGATCCGCGGCACCTTCGCCAACATCCGCCTGCGCAACCAGGTCGCGCCGGGCACCGAGGGCGGCTTCACGCGTGACTTCACGCAGGCCGACGCCCCCGTCTCCTTCATCTACGACGCCTCGCGCAACTACATCGAGCAGGGCATCCCGCTGGTCATCCTGGCCGGCAAGGAGTACGGCTCCGGCTCGTCCCGCGACTGGGCCGCCAAGGGCACCGCGCTCCTCGGCGTCAAGGCCGTCATCGCCGAGTCCTACGAGCGCATCCACCGCTCGAACCTCATCGGCATGGGCGTCGTCCCGCTCCAGTACCCGGCGGGCCAGACCGCAGAGTCCCTCGGCCTCACCGGCGAGGAGTCCTTCTCCGTCGCCGGCATCACCGAGCTGAACGACGGCACCACCCCGAGCACGGTCAAGGTCACCACCGACACCGGCGTGGAGTTCGACGCGGTCGTCCGCATCGACACCCCCGGCGAGGCCGACTACTACCGCAACGGCGGCATCCTGCAGTACGTGCTGCGCAACCTGATCCGCAACTAGCGGCTCCGGTACGGCAGTTGAGGGCCGCATCCCCGGCGACGGGGGTGCGGCCCTCCGCCGTTGCGCTACAGCCAGCCCCGCTGAGCGGCCCGCAGCCCGAGCTGGAAGCGGCTCGACGCCCCGAGCCGTTCCTGAAGGTCGCTCACCCGCCGCCGCAGCGTGCGCAGACTGACCCCCAGATGGCGGGCGACCGCCTCGTCCTTCAGCCCGGCCGCCAGCAGCCGCGTCAACGCCTGCTCGTCCTCGGAGAGTTCACCGTTCCCGGCGGGCCGGCCGAGCGGAGTCGCCTGCTGCCAGGCCAGCTCGAAGAGCTTCTGCAGGGCCTCGGTCACCGCCGAGTGCCATACGACGACGGCGCAATAGCCGCCCGCCTCGGACGAGGTCAGCGGGAGCAGGGCCCGACGCCCGTCGACCACCAGCAGTTTGAGCGGCACGGACGGCAACACCCGGGCCTGTTCGCCTAGTTCGACCATGTTCCAGGCGCGGGACAGGGCGTTCGTATCCTCCAGGGCTGTCGCGGCGTAGATGCCGCGCGAGACGATCCCGCGCTTGAGCAGATCGGCCTGGAGGTCCACCTGCGGCGCGGGCGGGGCGAGATAGGGCGGGGTGTCGAAAAGACACACCTCGTGCTCCGCGCGGGCGTACATCTCCTCCAGGCGGGCCGCGATGGCGCCCTCGCCGGAGGCGACCTCGATCAGCCGGGACGGCTCCTCGCGCAGCAGCCCCGCCTCGTACGCGGTGGCCATCTCCTCGGCGGTGGCGGCGACCAGTTCGGACTCCGTCTCGCGCCGTCGGATCAGCGCACGGACCGCCACCCGCGGGTCGACCGCCCGTAACCCGCCCATGGAGTCCGGGGGTTGGAGCAGTCCCAGCGCGAGCAGCCGATTGCAGGCCTCGCGCAGTTCGGCCGGGGTCACCCCGCTCAGCAGCGCCCAGCCGACCGCGCCGGCGTCCGGCTGGTGGAGAATCGACCGGTACACCAACTCGTCGAAGGCGGAGACCCCCACCGCGGCCCAAGGGCTCGCGGCAGGGGACTGTCGTGCAGGATCCTGTGCCGTGTTCACCATGACTCGCCACGGTAGGGGTTCTTTGTTAAGAATCCTTACAGTGGCTCGGCCCATCCGTTCGCCGCAGGCTCACTTCAGGCCGAACGCCCGCAGTACGGTCTGGTCGATCCCGTTGCCGTCGCGGTCGGCGGCCCGCACGCGCAGCGACACCGACGCGGCGCCCTTCGCGGGCCTGAACCGCGCCTCGCCCTTCTCGACACGCACCGCCTTCCAGGACGTGCCGTCGTCATAGGAGACCCAGGCCTTGAGACTGCTCGCCCGGACGCTCCCCGACTGGTTGGCGACCGGCAGCCCCACCGTCAACTCCCGCTTGCCGTCGGCCCGGTTGAGGAGATCGAGGCCCTTCGGGGCGATGCCGACGGTGAGCAGGGGCAGGGCCGTCGCCGAGTCGGTGTGCGCCGAGGCGAAGGTCCACTCGGTGTGTGTGCTCGTGGAGTACGCGGCCCATGCCGCCTTGCGCTGCACGTCCAGATCGAAGCGGTACGAGGACGTGGCCGCCGGGACGTCGAAGACGCCGTACCCACCGAACGTCGAGTCGCCGACGAACTGCCCGTCCGCGTAGAGCCTGCCCTGCGCCGTGCTGTCGACGCCGTCGACAGATCCGTAGTGGCCCGGCGTGGAGTCGGTCAACTCCGGTATCGAGAAGGTGAGTTCGTCACCAGTGCGTTCGGAGAGCCCGTACTCCTCGCTGCTTCCGGGCCGGACGACCTGGCGCAGCCAGTCCTCGGTGGGTTCGGTGGCCGCCTCGGTGAAGGTCCGCAGCGGGCTCCACTCGCCCTTGTAGGCCTTCCAGTTGGGATAGACGACATGCCAGGTGCGGGTGTCCGGGTCGACGTAGTAGTACTCGTCGCGTTCCGTGCCCAGCTGTGTGGACACGCTGGTGTCGATGCCGAACAGCTGCCAGGGGCGGAAGGTGTACAGGGTGTCCGCTCCCATCTCGCCGGCCGTGGCTCCGTAGTAACGGGCCTTCCGCTTCACGGTGTTGGAGCTGTCCAGGCGGTAGGTCTGGTCCGCGCTGATGGCGCCGCTCTGTGCGGCGAGCAGGTTGTAGACGTACGGACTGACCGGCGTGCCGCTCAGCTTCAGCGTGACCTTCCGGCCGGTCTTCAGCAGGGCGGCCAGCCCGGCGCCCTGCTCGCCGGTGGCGATCATCAGCGGGACGGTGGTCGCCCGGTCCACGGCCTCGATCCAGAAACCGGGCGTCTTGCGGTAGGCGATGAGGTAACCCGCCCCGGCCTCGGTCGCGTTGTCCAGCGCGCTCTGCGCCCGCTCCGTGGCACCGAGCCCGACCACCGCCACCTTGCCCTTGACGTCGAGCCCCGCGAAGTCGGCCGCGGTACCGCCGCCCGCGTCCACCGCCTGCACTCTGTGGTCACCGCTGATCTTCAACGGGAAGTCGTTGTACGTCTGGGAGTAGTAGAGCGACGACAGCGAGGTCTTCTCCGGGCCGGTGACGCTCGCCGTCAACTCCTTCGCATACAGCCGGAACTTGGCGGAGAACTCCAGGGTCCCCACGGTCACCCGCGGGGTCGGCGCCACATAGACGTGATCGGTCCAGAAGCCCTGGCTGTAGGTGAGCCCCCACGCGCTGCCCGGCCCCTCCCGGTGCCAGTTGGTGCTGAAGCCCCGGAACTCGGAGTCCTGCTTGGTCTTCGGCTTGATCTCCACCGCCTTGCGGGCGTCGAGGACGACCGCGGTGTCCCCGTCGACCTTGATCTCCGGGTTGCCGACGACCGACGTGCCGACGGCCAGGCCGCCCCCGTCCCGGTCCGGGATCCAGGTCGCGATGGAGTAGGTGCCGGCCGGCACCCGCCAGGTCGCGCCGGTGCCGAGGAAGCCGTACTCGTCGGGGTAGGCGCCGTTCAGCTCCTGGAGCGTGTAGAGCGACGCCCCGGTGGACGGGTTGCCCTCGCGGTCCACGATCGAGACCTTGAGGCTGTACGTCTTCGGCGCCTTCTCGAAGCCGACGCCCGTGGTGACCTGGACACCGCCGTCGGCGGTCGCCGTGACATGGCCCGTGTACCGGCCCTCGGTCTCCTTCGCGGGGTCGACGCCGACGGAGACGGTGGCGGTGCCCCGCGCGGGCACGGTCACCGAGTCGGCGCTCAGGGCGAGGTCGGGCAGTGACGACGAGAGCTTCAACTCCACCGGACTGTCAGTGGTGTTGGTGTACGTGATGTCCTTGCCGACGACACCGTTGTCGCCGTCCTCGAACCTGCCGAAGCTCAGCGCCGAGGTCGCGAAGACGTCCTGCTCGACCGCCCGTACGGCGTCGACCCGGCCGTCGCCCTGCTCGAACACGGAGTCGTCGGCGTTCGTCTTCGCCGTACTGGCCAGCGCTTCCTTGATCTGCTCGCCGGTCCAGTCCGGGTGCGCCTGCACCACCAGCGCCGCGGCACCCGCCACATGCGGCGTCGCCATCGAAGTGCCGCTCGCCGTCGTGTAGTTGTCGTCGACCGGCGTGCCCATACTGGTGCCGGCGGCGCGGGCCGCGGTGATGTTCACGCCCGGCGCGGTGATCTCCGGCTTGACCGCGTAGTCGCCGGGGCGCGGACCCCGGCTGGAGAACGAGGCCAGCTTGTCCGACTTGTCGACCGCGCCCACCGTCAACGCCGAGTCGGCGATGCCCGGGGTGCCCACGGTCTGCTCGCCCGGCCCCGCGTTGCCGGCCGCGATCACGAACAACGCGCCGGTGGACGCGGACAGTTGGTCGACGGTCTCACTGAGCACGTCCGAGGGACCGTACGCCGTACCGCCCAACGACATCGAGACGATCTTCGCGCCGGAGTTCGCGGCCCACTCCATGCCCGCGATGATCCAGGAGGCCTGACCGCTGCCCGTGTTGTCGAGCACCTTGCCGACCAGCAGCCGCGCGCCCGGCGCCACCCCCTTGTACCGGCCGCCCGAGGCCGCGCCCGAGCCGACGATCGTGGACGCCACATGGGTGCCGTGGCCGAACCCGTCCTGAATCGTCTCGTCCGGTACGAAGCTCTCCGAGCCGGCGATCTTCCCGGCCAGGTCCGGGTGCCCGGTGTCCACGCCGGTGTCCAGGACCGCGACCTCGACGCCTGTGCCGTCGTAGCCCGCCTTCCACACCTCGGGCGCGCCGATCTGCGGCACGCTCACGTCGAGGGACGCCTTCACCTTGGCGTCCAGCCAGATCTTGTCGATGCCGTCGCCGAGCTGCTTCGCCGCCTTCGCGGTGGGTGCGGTGCCCAGGGCCGGGGCGATGTCCGACCAGAAGGCCGTGGACTTCCGCGCGCTGAGCGCGGCGCCGTCGATCCCGGGCAGCGCCAGCGTCCGACGCGTGCCCTCGGGGGTCTCGGTGCCCTTGCCGTACGTCGCGATGACCGGGGTGGAGCCGGTCTTCGCGTCCGTGTAGCCCTGCTTGACCAGTTGGGTGACGTTGAACAGGGCCGGGTCGAGGCGGCCCGCCTTGATGAGCGGGACGGCGTCCGCCGGCAGGACGCTGATCTCGCCGTTCTTCTCGCTGGACAGGAAGGTGGCGGCCTCGCGGCCCTTGCCGCGCCGTACGTCGACGGCGTTCCTGCCGTCCGGTCCGGCGGTGAGGGTCACGGTGTCGCCGGTGATGAGGGTGACGGTCTGCGGTGGGGCGGTGCTCGGGCCCGTGAGGTGGGTGGAGGCCGTGGAACCGGCGGCGGCTGTCGCGGGCGTGATGGCCCCCGCGAGCAGTCCGGCCGTTCCGGCCACGGCCCACAGGGCGTGGAGTCTTCGCATGGGTGGACGTCCTCCCCTGAACGCGGAAACGCTTCCGCCCGGTGAGCGGAAGCCAGTCATCAGAGTGAGCGCGGGGTCGACGGCGACTCAAGGGAATCAGGTGGCCTAAGAGTGCCAACGCCCGCTTCGGCCAAGGAAGTTGGAGAAACGGCTGGTCGACCGGCCCGGTCGGCGCAGGCCGCCTGCCCGTGCCCCCGCCCGTTCGCACGGCTCCAGCTCAGGTGGAACACAGGATTCCCTCAGCGGACGGGGACAGAATCGGGACATGACTGGCACATCGGGGTCCCGCGGCAGCCGAGTACGCGTGCTCATCGTCGACGACGAGCCCGCGCTCACCGAGCTGCTCTCCGTCGCGGTCACCGAGGCCGGCTGGCGGCCCTACCCCGCGCCGGACGGACACAGCGCGCTGCGGATCGCCCGCGCCTGCGCCCCGCACGCCGTCGTCCTCGACGGCATGCTGCCCGACCTCGACGGCATCCAGGTGCTGCGCAGACTCCGGTACGAGAACCCCCGGCTCCCCGTCCTCATGCTCACCGCCCGCGACGCGATCGAGCACCGCCTCGACGGCCTCGAAGCGGGCGCCGACGACTACGTCACCAAGCCCTTCTCCCTGGAGGAGGTCGTGCTGCGGCTGCGCGGACTGCTGCGCCGGGCGGGCGGTGAACGGACCCCGGCCGACGACTCCGTACGCGTCCTCGGCGATCTCGTCCTGACCGGCGAGACCCGCGAGGTCCGGCGCGCCGGTGAGCCGGTCCAGCTCACCGCCAAGGAGTTCGACCTGCTCACCCTGTTCCTCGACCACCCCCGCCAGGTGCTGAGCAAGGCCCAGATCCTCGACCAGGTGTGGAGCAGCTGCTTCGACGGCGGCGGCAACCTCGTCGAGGTCTACATCTCCAGCCTCCGCCGGAAGATAGACCGGGGCCGGGCCCCGATGATCCACACCGTGCGCGGCATGGGATACGCCCTACGGCCCGTGGAGGACGCCAGATGAACCTCCGAACCCGCAACCGGGGCCGCCTGCACGGCCGTTCACTCCGCACCCGCCTTCTGCTCTTCATCAGCGCCACCCTCGTCGTCGTGTGCGCCGCGATGGCCCTCACCACCGTGTTCGTCCAACGCGCCTATCTGCTCGGCAACTTGGACGACCGGGTCGGCAACGCCGCCGAACGCAGCCTGGGCGGGGCCCAGCACCACCCGGACTTCGACGGCGACCTCGGGTTCCTCATGGAGAACGGCCACGCTGTCGGCACGCTCGCCGCGCGGTTCGACGCCAAGGGCTCGATCATCGCCGCCGCCGTCGTCAGGCAGGACGCCCCGCCCCAGAACCTCACCGCCACCCAGCGCGCGGCCCTCGCGGGCGTCACCGCCGACAGCGCGATGCACACCCGGACCGTGCCAGGCCTCGGCACCTACCGGCTCACGGCCCTCGACAGCGATGGCGTCCGGGTCCTCACCGGCCTTCCGATGGACGACGTGCAGGGCATGATCAGCGGCATGGTGGCGGTCGAGGCGGGCGTCGCCCTCGCCGGACTGACCGCGGCGGGCTGCCTGTGCGCGGTCGTCATCCGACGGCAGCTACGGCCGCTGGGCCGGGTCGCCGCCACCGCCGTCGAGGTCTCCCGCTCGCAGCTCGGCCACGGCGAGGTCACCGCGCTCACCCGGGTGCCCGAGCGGGACACCGACCCCGGCAGCGAGGCCGGCCAGGTCGGAGCCGCGCTCAACCGGATGATCGACCACGTCGAGTCCTCGCTCGCCGAACGCCAGCGCAGCGAGGAGCAGATGCGCCGCAGCGAGGAACGCATGCGCCGCTTCCTCGCCGACGCCAGCCATGAACTCCGCACCCCGCTGGCCTCGATCGCGGGCTACGCCGAGCTGATGAACCGCGGCACCGACCGCATCGAACCGGGCCTCGCCTGGCGCCGGGTCACCGCCGAGTCGGCGCGCATGACGGGCCTGGTGGAGGACCTTCTGCTGCTCGCCCGGCTCGACGAGGGCCGGCCGCTGCAGTCCGCCGAGGTGGACCTCGCGGCGCTGCTCGCCGAGGCGGTGTGGGACGCGCGCGCGGCCGGCACCGGCCACGACTGGCAGCTCCAACTGTCCCTGGACGCACCGGCGTTGGTCATCGGTGACGAGGCCCGCCTGCACCAGGTGCTGGCCAATCTGTTGGCCAACGCGCGGATGCACACACCCGTCGGCACCACGGTCACGGCGAGCGTCGAGGCCACCGCCGACCGTACCGTCGTCATCCGGGTACGCGACGACGGCCCCGGCATCCCGCCGGCCCTCCTCCCCACGGTCTTCGAACGCTTCACCCGCGCCGACGCCTCCCGCGCCCGCGCCGGCGGCAAGGAGGGCGGCTCCGGCCTCGGCCTGGCCATCGCGACGGCGATCACCGGAGCCCACGGCGGCCGCATCGACGTGACCAGCGTCCCGGGCCGCACGGAGTTCACCATCGAACTCCCGGCGGCCGCCACCGAACTCCCGCCCGTCGAACCGACGATGCGCGCCCGCACGGCACCGGTCTAGAGAAGCACCGAGCACCGCACGGACGCGCATCGCCGTCGTAGCCGTAGACCTACGGCGTGGTCGTGAACGAGTCGAAGTCGGCCTCGCCTGTGGTGCCCGAGGCGTGTGACGTCTGGGTGAGGCCGACGTCCTGGGTGGCCGCGGCGGTCGGGACGTCGATGGTGCCGACCAGGTTCCAAGTGGCGTTGTCGGTCGAGTAGTAGCCGCTGTAGCTGGTGCCGTCACGGACGAGCTTCAGCCACGACGGGTAGGCGGCGGTCCCGGCGGAGTCCTGCGAGTCCAGCTTTCCGTCGCCGTCGCTGTCCCAGTCGAGGAGGTAGCCGTTGCCGGGGGTGGCGACGAGGGCCACGTACCCGGGGGACGTGTTCGGCTGGGTGATGTCGTTGCGGACCATGATCCCGGCCTTGGCCCAAACATCCGTGTCCGACTGCGAGTTGAGCTTCACCGTGGTGGTCGACCCGTCGTGCTCCGCACCCGGCAGATAGACAGAGCCGTACTCGTTGGTGCCGTTGTACAGGTCCGCACCCTGTGCCCGGATGCCGAGTTGGGTGCCGGACTCGCTGAAGCTCGCGGTGGTGGAGGCGAACGTCCGGTACGGGGCGGTGACTTGGTGGTTGACGGTGATCGTGTCACCGGCGGTGAGGCGGGTCTTCCCGTGCGACCGGAAGCGGTAACTCGCCGTCCCCTGGAAGGCGTTGGAGGCGAAGAGCTTCGTCGAGGGCGGGATGGACACGGAGTAGGTGACCTTGAGCGCGTGGCCGCCACGGATCGTCCGGGCCTTTGTCACGGAGCGCGTGCTGATCTTCGTGCCGGTCGGCCCGGTGAGGGTCAGGTCGGCATCCGTGATCGACCGCGACCCGTTGTCGGACAGGACCGCGGTCACGGTACGGGTGGTGCTGTCACTGGGCGCGGGCGCCCAGTTGAGCCCGAACGAGACGTCCGGAGCCGCGCCGGACACCGTGCGATGAGTGCCGTGCACCCGGTACAGAGCCACGCCGTGCGCGGGCACATTGGCGGCGATCCGGCCCGAGGACTCGGTCAGTCGGTGGCTCCACAGGTCCCGCAGGGCGTAGTCGTGCGCCCCGTGCAGCCCCAACGCGGCTGCGGATGTGGCGACTTCACGGGGAGCCGACCCGGTGTTGAACAGACCGACCACGACATCCCCGTCGGCCTCGGTCTTGGCGAACACCTGGGAGTCCATGTCCGAGGAGATCCGCTTGGCGTCGATGCCGTCCTGGTCGACCGCGAGGACCTCGGTGTTCTTGAGCAACGCGAGGTCGGCCGGGTCGAGATGGGTGAGGTCGGTGCCGAGGATGAGCGGAGAGGCGGCCAGCGACCACAGGCTCATCTGCGTCCTGCGCTCGTCCGGAGTGAGGCCGTTGTTCGCGCCGTTCCCGATCTCCAGGGAGTCGTAGTCGTTGTACCCGCCGGGACCGCCGTACGGTGCCCAGGCCGCGACCTGGTCGAAGCGGGAGGCGATGGAGGCCCAGGTGGTCAGGGGGTAACTGCTGTCGTCGGGACCGCAGTAGCACTCGATGTCGCCGCCGGTGCGCCAGCCGTTGGAGAGCTTCTTCCAGGTGGCCGCGTTGTTGATGTCGAGGTTGTTGGACAGCTCCAGATGGATCGGCCGGCCGGTGTGATGCAGGGCGTCCGACCAGGCCTGGACGTCCTGTTGGTCGGACGTGCCGACACCGTCGATCTTCAGGTAGTCGATGCCCCATCCGGCGAACTGCCCGGCCCACGAGTCGATGAACGTCTGCGCTCCGGGCTTGGTGTAGTCGATGCCGACCATGCCGCCGCAGTTGTAGTTGCTCTCCGTCGCCGTGGTGGCGATGTCCCGTGCGTGGTACGGGGTTCCCTTGATCTCGGTGTTCTTGGCGACCGCCTGCTGGGAGATGCCGGGCGTGACGTACAGGCCGAACTTCAGCCCCAGGGAGTGGACATAGTCGGCCACGACCTGGACGCCGTTCTCGCTGCCGCGCGGCGGGAACTTGACGGGGTCGGTGACCCAGCGGCCGTACTGGTCGACGTCCGGCCCCTGACTGCCCGGGCACTGGTACCAGAAGTCGTCGACGTTGGCGTAGACGAAGCCGTTTTTCGCCAGCCCGCTGGTCTTGAGCGCCTTCGCCTGCGCCTCGATGGTCTGCGCGGTCGGATTGCGCCGCACAAAGCTCCAACTGCTCCACCCCAGCACGGGTTTGAGCCCGACACCGTTGTCATCGGCCCGCGCGGCATGGCCACCGGACACGGTGATCCCCATGGTGAGCAGCAGCGCACCGGTGAACGCGGCCAGTGCGCCGCGGATCTGTCTTCTCATGAGCTGTTCCTCCATCGCAACGCCCACCAGACTCAGAAAGCCTCAAGAACCAACCCCGTGAACACCACAAGTGAACAGGCTCGAACGTCGGTCACCACATGACCCGTTTGGCCAAAACTGAGTCAAGAAACCGGGTCACGCCTGTGGACCCGCTGTGGCGCCGCCCGCACGCCCACCCAGCAACCGCGCCTGCTCCAGCTTCAGTTCACCAAAGCCCCGCCGCGCATACCCGGCCAGCTCCGCACTCGGGAACGCGACCAGCGACAGGTGCTCCGTGAAGTCGCCCCGCGCCCAGCGCGCCACGGTGATCTCGTAGCCCGCCGCGTGCGCGCACAACTCCAGCAGCAGCGGCGGCATTTCCGGCTCCCTGAGCAGATCCGCCCGCCCCACGACGAGCTCGCGCATCTCGCGCAGCACCGGCAGGAAGACGGTCGTCACCCACAGTCGCCACTCCGCGAGTTCCTCGTCCGTCGGCGGGGTCGCGTCGCTGAAGGGCGAGGTGCCCGCGGCGCGGCCGTGCCGCTCCACGAACGCGGCGAAGGTGCGGGCGTTGGCCTCCGTCAGCGCGAACAACGGCCCGTAGAAGTCGCTGAGTTGGCGATTGACCCGGGCGAGCCGCTCCTGCCGCTGCGTCAACCGCAGCCCGTTGAGATACGTGGCGGCATACCCGGCGAAGGCCAGCGCGACCGTGACGACGACTGCGATCATCCCGGGATCGTACGAGACGCAGTTCCAAGCGGACCCGGCCTCAGGCAAGCCAGCCCCGGACTGGCCCGACCCCAGGCAGCTCCGGCCCCGAACAAGCCCGGCCCCAAGTAGACCCGCCCCCGAACAACCCCACCCCCACCGCCACTTCGGCAGCCACCAGACGTTTACAGCCCCCCGAGTCCGCGCTACCTTCACGGACAAGTGGGGTGGGAGCGCTCCCACCCGCCCGGCGGTCCGGAACCCGCCGGGTGGCCGGGTCGCCCCACCCCACGCATGCACCACCGCACGTTCCTCGCACCCGCCGACCGAAGGGACGTAGAACTGTCATGCATACGACAACATCACCCCCAACTCCCCCCTCCGCACCGCGATTACCGCGCCCCACCCCCCACCGAGCCCTCTTCCTCGTCCTCCTCGCCCTGCTCACCACCGTCCCCGCCCTGGCCCTGATCCTCGCCACGGGTGGCCGGGCGGAGGCCCACGGCACCCCCATGAAACCCGGCAGCCGCACCTTCCTCTGCTGGCAGGACGCGCTCACCGACACCGGTGAGATCAAACCGGTCAACCAGGCGTGCAAGGCGGCCCAACAGGTCAGCGGGACAACGCCGTTCTACAACTGGTTCTCGGTCCTGCGCTCCGACGGCGCCGGCCGCACCCGGGGCTTCGTGCCGGACGGTGAGTTGTGCAGTGGCGGCAACCCGAACTTCACGGGCTTCAACCTCCCGCGCGACGACTGGCCGTTGACGCATCTCACCTCGGGCGCGACGGTCGACTTCTCGTACAACGCCTGGGCGGCGCACCCGGGTTGGTTCTACGTCTACGTCACCAAGGACGGCTTCGACCCGACGAAGACGCTCACCTGGGACGACATGGAGGACACCCCGTTCCTCACGGTCGACCATCCGCCGCTCAACGGCACCCCGGGCACGGTCGAGGCCAACTACTCCTGGACCGGGCAGCTTCCGGCGGACAAGTCCGGGCGCCACATCATCTACATGGTGTGGCAGCGCTCGGACAGCACGGAGACCTTCTACTCGTGCTCGGACGTCGTGTTCGACGGCGGCAACGGCGAAGTGACGGGTATTCACGACCCGGGCAACCCCACCGACCCGGTCCCCGGCGTCTGTTCGGCCACCCGGCACACGACCGGCACCTGGCCGGGCGGCTACCAGTCCGAGGTGACCGTCACCAACTCCGGTGACGTCCCGATGCTCGGCTGGATGGTCAACTGGGCACTCCCCGCAGGCCAGTCGGTCGCCAGCCTCTGGAACGGCAACGCGACCTACAGCGGCCAGGACGTGATGGTCCACAACGCCGACTGGAACGGCTCACTGAGTCCGGGGCAGAGCGCCACCTTCGGATACGTCGTGAACGGCGACGGCGGGGATACGGCAACTACCCTGCCCTGCCAGGTCGGTTGAGCCAGTGCTCGGGGCGGACCCGGTGGTCGGGGGCCACCGGGTCCGCGAGCCGGACAGGCAATGGGGGTTGAACCTGCCCGGGTGGTGCGTGGCTTGGGGCGACACTGTGGTGCGACAACGTTGTCGAATGGTCTGCATATGACTCTACCGCCCCAACGGACAACGATGTCAAGCCAGTTGGCCTGCGGGCGCCGTCCGAGTGGGTGCCCCGCGTGCCCCACCGGCGCACGCGCTCTTCCGTGGTACGGGTGGCGCACGTTACTGTCCCTGCGGCTTGTGCGACCTGTGGTGCGCGACCCGTCCGAAGGAGGAGGGGCCGCGTCATGCGTTTCCGTCCCATGTCCCTGTTGCTCGCCGCCGCGCTCGCGGTCGGCGGTGCCACCCCCGCCCTGGCGGCGACCGCCGCCGCCCCGCCACAACTCGTCAAGGACCCCAGCGCCTACGTCGATCCGCTGATCGGCACCAAGAACGGCGGCAACGTCTTCCCGGGCGCCGTCGTGCCCTTCGGCATGCTCTCCTGGAGCCCGGAGAACACCAGAGGCAGCGCAACGAGCACGGCCGCGCCCGGCGGTTACCAGTACGACGCCACCCGCGTCCGCGGCTTCAGCCTCACCCACATGTCGGGCACGGGCTGCGCGGGCGGCAGCGGTGACATCCCGTTCTACCCGTACGCCGGTGAGGTCACCTCGTCCCCGGCGAGCGACACCAAGGACGCGGTCTACGCCTCCGACTTCAGCCACACCGACGAGACCGCCGAGCCCGGCCACTACAAGGTCGGCCTCGCGTCCGGCGTCACCGCCGACCTCACGGCGACGGCCCGCACCGGCTCCGGCCGCTTCACCTACCCGGCCGACAAGCCCGCCTCGCTGCTGATCCGCACCGCCAACTCCGAGGTGGGCTCCACCGATTCGTCGGTCACCATCGACCCGAAGACCAACACGGTCTCCGGCTCGGTCACCTCCGGCAACTTCTGCGGCTACCTCGACCCCGAGGGCCAACGCGCCTACTACACCCTGTACTTCACCGCCCACTTCGACCGCGCCTTCAAGACCACCGGCACCTGGCAGGACGACAAGCTCACCCCGGGTTCGACGAGCGCGACCGGCGGCACGGGCGGGTTCAGCACCGGCGGCCGTCCCGTCGCGGGCAAGGGCGCGGGCGGCTACGTCGAGTTCGAGCCCGGCACCGGCCCGGTCGGCGTCAAGGTCGGTATCTCGTACGTCAGTCAGGCCGGCGCGAAGGCCAACCTCAAGGCGGAGAACCCGCCGAAGCGCACCTTCGACGCGGTCGAGGACGCGGCCCACCGCGCCTGGCGCGACCAGCTCGGCGCGATCAAGGTCGGCGGCGGCACCGACACCGAGCGCACCACCTTCTACACCGCGCTCTACCACTCCCTCCTGCACCCGAACGTCATCAGCGACGCCGACCGCAGATACACGGGCAGCGACGGCAAGGTCCACAAGGTCAGCCGGGGTCATCAAGCGCAGTACGGCACCTTCTCCGGCTGGGACATCTACCGGTCGCAGGTCCAACTGCTCACCCTCCTCAGCCCGCGCACGGGCTCGGACATCGCGCAGTCCCTCTACGAACTCGCCCAGCAGAACGGGGGAGTCTGGGACCGCTGGCTGCACGGAGCGAGCGGCACCCACGTCATGAACGGCGACCCCTCACCCACCGCCCTGGCCGGCATCCGCGCCTTCGGCGGCACCGACTTCGACCTGAAGGGGGCCCTGGCCTCCCTCGTCCAGGCGGCGACCGTCCCCACCGCACAGGACCTGTCCTCCTCGGGCAAGCCGGTGCTCTCGGTGGGTCAACGCCCCTCCCTGGACAAGTACTTGAACCTGCACTACATGCCCTCCGTCTCCAACGCCTGGGGCGGCGCCGCCGAGACGCTGGAGATGTCCACGGCGGACTTCGCGCTCTCCCAACTCGCCACGGCGGCAGGGAAGAAGAGTACGGCCTCCGACTTCGCCCAGCGCGCCCAGTGGTGGCAGAACAACTTCAACATCGCCGCCGACCCCACCGGCGGCTACATCGCCAACCGCAAGGTGGACGGCAGTTGGGTCACCGGCTTCACCCCGGGCACCGGCAACGGCTTCGTGGAGGGCACGGCCGCCCAGTACACGTGGATGGTCCAGCACAACCCCGCGGGCCTCTTCGCGGCGATGGGCGGCACCGACAAGGCCCTCGCCCGCCTCGACTCCTTCTTCCATGAGGCGGACGGGAGTTGGGCCTTCACGGGCAGCGGCGGCGACAAGTCGGAGCTGGACAACGAGCCGTCCGTCAACGTCCCCTACCTGTACGACTACGCGGGTGCGCCCTACAAGACCCAGGAGACGGTCAGGGCGGCCATGAAGCAGCTCTGGACGACCGACCCGGCCGGCATCCCCGGCAACAACGACCTCGGCGAGATGTCGTCCTGGTACGTCTTCTCGGCTCTCGGCATGTACCCCCAGGTCCCCTCGCGCGCCGAACTCACTCTCGCCTCACCGCTGTTCGAGCGCATCGAGATCAAGCGCCCGCAGGGCAACGACATCTCCATTCGTGCGAAGGGCGCCGCGACCGACGCCCCGTACATCCAGTCCCTGAAGGTCAACGGCCGTAGCACGCAACAGCCTTGGCTCTCGTCCTCCATCGTCCGCAACGGCGGCACCCTCGACTACACCCTCTCCACCACCCCGAACCGCACCTGGGGCAGCGCCCCTTCGGACGCCCCGCCGTCCTTCCGGACCGGCGAGCAGCCGTACCAGATCGGCGTCGGCCCGACCGCCGCGACCCTCGCCCCCGGCGAGACCACCAAGGTCAACATCAAGGCCCTGTCCCTGAGCGGCGGCACCGGACCCGAGGTCCGCTACACCGTCGAGACCCCTGCTGGGGTCACGGCAACTCCCGCGCAGGGCACGGTCGTCGACGGCTCCCAGGACATCACCCTCACCGCAGCCGAAGACGTCCGGCAGGGCTTCTACGACGTGAAGGTCACCGTCACCTCGGGCAGCACGTCGTACGAGCAGCCGGTGTCCCTGACGGTCGCCGCGCCCGGCACCCTCCTCGCCGCCTACAACAACACCGGTGTCTCCGACGACACCGGCGAGCACGACGAGGCGGACTACGACGGAGGCGGCTGGAGCTACTCCCTCCAGGCGCTGGAGGCGGCCGGGCTGACCCCGGGCGGTGAGGGCACCGTGGACGGGCTCGGCTTCACCTGGCCCGGCTCGCCGAACGGGCGCCCGGACAACGTCT
This sequence comes from Streptomyces sp. NBC_00986, assembly GCF_045162565.1. Classification (NCBI taxonomy): domain Bacteria; kingdom Bacillati; phylum Actinomycetota; class Actinomycetes; order Kitasatosporales; family Streptomycetaceae; genus Streptomyces; species Streptomyces sp. NBC_00986. The sequence continues at coordinate 3,408,427 of NZ_CP108733.1, read as the reverse complement.
CGGCGGCCGGCCAGACCGTCCAACTCCCGCAGCCCGCCGCCAACTTGTCCTTCGTGGGCAGTGCGGTCAACGGCAACCAGCAGACGAAGGCGACCGTCACCTACACCGACGGCAGCACCGATGCCGTCGACCTGTCCTTCACGGACTGGACGGTCGGCGGGGGCGGCGGCACCGTGCAGTACGGCAACGAGGTCGTCGCCAGGACCGCGTACCGCAATGTCGCGGGTGCGGACAAAGACCCGGTAGCCACCTATGTGTTCGCCACCAAGCCGTTCGCGGCGCCCACGGGCAAGACCATCAAGAGCGTGACACTTCCGGACGACCCGGATCTCCATGTGTTCACCCTTGCGGTGAACTGACGTCCACTCTGTGTGCCCTCGCCCGTTCCGGTGGCGGGGGCACATCGGCGCGTGCGAGCATCCGCAGATGGTGAAACGGCCGCAGCTGCCCGAGGAGTTCCGGGCCGAGGCGCGCACCGCCTTCGCGTTCCTGGTGGGGGACGAGGGCTTCGCGCCGCCGGAGGACATAGACGGGGGCCTGCGATATCTGCGCGCCGACCTCATGGTGCGGGTCTGGTTCCTGGGCGGCGCCGAATCGGAGGTCCTGACACGACTGGTCCCCCTGGCGCCGGACGGCACCAGGGGGAGCGGGGCGTGGCTCGACGACCTGTACACGGCCGCCGCGTGCGGCCCGGCCCAGGACGTCCCCGTCTTCGCGTCGACCAGGAGAGGCGTGCTCAGGCGGGTCCACCAACACGCGGAGGCGTTGCGGCGGTTGCTGCCCCGCCTCCCCGTGTCGTGACCGTGCCTCAGGCCAGCAGTTCCACCTCCGCGAGCGTCGAGGAGCTGTTCAGCACCAGGCGGTAATGCGCGTACGAACCAGGCGACTTGACCGAGAAGACGCGCGTCTGCTTGTCCCAGGTGAAGGACTCGCCGGAGCGTTTGTCGAGCGTCTTCCACGTGCTGCCGTCGGCCGAGCCCTGGAGAGTCCAGCCGGTCGGCGCCAGCGTGTGGTCCTTCGACGACGTCAGCGTGTACTGGATGCCCTTGGTGGCCTTGGCGACCGGCAGGTCCACCGAGGTCACCGTGGCGTCCGTGGCCGACGTGTTGTCGAACAGGGCGCCGACACCGGCGAGTTGGTCACTGCGGGGCGTCGGCACCTTGTCGTTCTTGGTGATCGACACCGGCGCCGCGTTCTTGCCGCTGCCCCAAGACGAGGGCTTGGAGCCCATGGAGAAGTCCAGCACTCCGCCCTTCTCCAGCAGCGAGTGGGGGAGTGAAGTCTTCGTCCAGTTCTGGCCGTTGACCTTCAGGCCCTGCACGTAGATGTTCTTCGTGCTGTTCTTCGGCGCCTTGACGACCAGGTCCTTGCCGTTCTCCAGGTGGACGGTCGCCTTGGTGAACAGCGGGGAGCCGATGGCGTATTCGCCGCTGCCCATCACCAGCGGGTAGAAGCCGAGCGCGGAGAAGAGGTACCAGGCCGACTGCTCGCCGTTGTCCTCGTCGCCGTGGTAGCCCTGCCCGATCTCGCTGCCGGTGTAGAGGCGCGACAGCACCTCGCGCACGTCCTTCTGGGCCTTCCAGGGTTCGCCGGCCGCGTCGTACATGTACGTGACGTGGTGGGCGACCTGGTTGGAGTGGCCGTACTGGCCCATGCGGACGTCCCGCGCCTCCGTCATCTCGTGGATGACACCGCCGTAGGAACCGGCGTTGGTGGGCGAGGCGGTCTCCGGGGTGGTGAAGTACTGGTCGAGCTTGTCGCCGAGGGCCTTCTGGCCGCCGTAGAGGTTGGCGAGGCCGCGGCTGTCCTGCGGGGCGGTGAAGGCGTAGCCCCAGCCGTCGGTCTCCGTGTAGTCGTAGCCCCAGATCTTCGGGTCGTAACTCGCCGAGTCCACACGCCAGTTGCCCTTGGCGTCCTTGCCCTGGAAGAACCCGGCCCGCTTGTCGAAGAGGTTCACGTAGTCCTGGGCGCGGTTGAGGAAGTACTCGGACTCCTCCTTGTAGTGCTTCTCGCCGGTCTTCTTGTAGAGGGCCTGGCCCATCTGCGCGATGCCGTAGTCGTTGACATAGCCCTCCATCGCCCAGGAGAAGCCCTCGCCGGTGTCGGTGCTGGTGTAGCCGAGGAAGGGCGAGGTGGTCATGCCCTTGCGGCCGACGCCGGAGGCGGGCGGGACGACGGTCGCGTTCTTCACGGCCGCGTCGTAGGCCGACTTGGCGTCGAACTTCACGCCCTTGACATACGCGTCCGCGAACGCGACGTCCGATGAGGTGCCCGTCATCAGGTCCGCGTAGCCGGGCGAGGACCAGCGCGAGGTCCAGCCGCCGTCCTTGTACTGCTGCACGAACCCGTCGACCATCTCACCCGCCTGACCGGGCGTCAGGAACGAGTAGGCCGGCCAGGTCGTCCGATACGTGTCCCAGAAGCCGTTGTTGACGTACACCTTGCCGTCGACGATCTTCGCGCCGGTGTGCGTCGGGGTGTCCTGGCTCGTCATCGGGGAGAACGGCGAGGCGTACTGGTACGTCGAACCGACCTTCTCGAAGCCGGAGTTGGGGTACAGGTACAGCCGGTACATGCTGGAGTACAGCGTGGTCAGCTGGTCCGGCGTGGCTCCCTCCACCTCGACCTTGCCGAGCAGCTTGTCCCACACCTTCTGGGCCTGCTTCTTGACCGTGTCGAAGGAGGTGCCGTCCGGGATCTCCTGGCGCAGGTTGTCCTTCGCCTGGTCGACGCTGATCAGCGAGGTGGCCAGGCGCAGGGTGACCGTGTGGTCGGCGCCCGGCTTGAACTTCAGATAGCCCTTGACTCCGCTGGAGGAGCCGTCCGTCACGGGCGCGTCGAACGTGCCGTAGACGAAGAGCCGCGTAGCGCCGGTGGACAGCCCGGACTTGACGTCCGAGTAGCCGGTGACGGTCCCGTTGGTCTTGTCGAGGGTCAGGCCCGCCTGCTCGGTGACGTTGTCGAAGATGACGCTCGCGTCGTCGCCGGGGTAGGTGAAGCGCAGCGAGGCCGCGTGGTCGGTCGGGGCCATCTCGGCCTTGAGACCGTTCTCGAACGTGACGCCGTAGTAGTACGGGCGCGCGGTCTCGTTCTCGTGCTTGAACGCCAACTCCCGTGCCGTCGGGTCGGTGTTGGGCGTCCCGGAGGCGGCCGACGGCATCACCTGGAAGGTCTGCCGGTCGCCCATCCAGGGGCTCGGCTCATGGCTCAGGCTGAGCGCCTGGAGCGTCGGCAGGTTGTCGTCGTTGTTCGCGCGTGCGTAGTCGTAGAGCCAGCTGAGCGACGACGAATTCGTCACCGGCGTCCAGAAGTTGAAGCCGTGCGGCAGCGCCGCGGCGGGGAAGTTGTTGCCCCGCGAGAAGCTGCCGCTGGAGTTGGTGCCGCGGGTGGTCAGCGCGTAGTCGGACAGATGCGCCTTCGGCTTCTCGGGCGCCACCGCCTTGAGGCTCACGTCGTCCAGCCAGCCGCGGAACTTCGCCGGCCCGCTGGGGGAGTCGTAGTCCAGCAGGATCCGGTCGACGGTCTTCCCGGCCGCGACCGAACCGATCCGCGAGAGGACGTTGTTCCACTGGTTGACGTAGAGGATCTTCGTCGCGCCCTGCCCCTGCGGAGTCAGCGCGAAGCCGTGCGAGTCGGTCGCGCCGAGGTCACTCAGATACGTGCCGTCGGTGAAGGCGAGGTCGACGGAGACGTTCGTGGCGTCGTAGTCGAGGTCGCCGTCGGACATCTGCGGGAAGAGCCGGTAGGAGAGCGCGGTGTCCCGGCCGACCGGCACGTTCACGTCGAAGACCTTGTTGTACGAGTAGGCCCGCCCCGTGGCCGTGTGACGGCCCGCGTAACGCAGTGCGCGCTTCCCGGTGAAGCCGGCGCCCGCCTTGGCGGTGGGGGAGCCGCTGGGGCCCCGGTCGACCAGCGAGAGCATGTCCTCGGGGATCGGGGCGGTGGTCCCGCCCGTCGAGAACTGGACGTCGGCGAGCTGCAGGATGCCGCTCGCGCCGTTGTTCTTCGTGATGTCGAGCCGGAAGTGCTGGTACTCGGCCGGCTCGGCGAGGTCGTAGGACTTCGTCTGGAACCGGTCGGCGAAGGTCTCGCCGGAGCGGGTGTCCAGGGTCTTCCAGTCCTTGCCGTCCGTCGAGCCCGACAGCGTCCAGTCCTTCGGATCGCGTTCGGCGAAGTCGTTCGCCGAAGTCAGGGCGTACGTCACGATCTTGGCCGGCTTGTCGAGGTCGAACTCGACCCAGCCCGTGGGCTCGAAGGTCAGCCACTTGGTGCCGGACTCGCCGTCGACGAGGTTCTCCTTCACCTCCCCGCCGCCCGTGTTCTCGGAGCTGGCCCGGACGTCGGTGACGTGGTCGGTCACATTGCCGGGGATCCCGGTGCTGTAGCCGCCGTCGACGCCCGAGGCCCGCTTGGAGCCGTCGGGTGCGGTGTCGACCGTGTTCAGCCAGTCCGGTGCCGGGTCTCCCGACTCGAACGAGGAGGCGAACTCCCCGCCGGCCGGGGCCTTTGCCGGAAGGGCGACCGCCGCCCCCTGCGAACCCACGAGCAAAGCCAGTGCGGCGGTCGACACGACCGCCGTACCCCACCATCTGTGATGCATACGAGGGCATCCTCCCTGCACGCTGGACAACGTTGTCAGCTTCGATGCGCAAGGAACAGTAGGGAGTCAAGTGGCCTGGTGTGTCAAGGGTGTTGAGTGAGGCATTCGAGGGCAATAACGAGGATTTCTCCGTCATCGAACACACAGGGCGTTCATATTTCCGCGAGGTCTCACTTCGGAAAAGACCGACAACCCACCCTGCATTCGATCTTGCTCTGTCGACCGGAAGTGGACTATACCTGTCGCGTTCGACACCGCTCTCGCAGCAGCACGCACGAAGTACTCCTGCACGACCAAGCTCGACCTGACCGCGGTGCCGGGGAGGATCCGGTTCACCGCCTGAGTCCTGTTGAAGGCGAGGACTTGAGCATGGGATCCACTTCAGCCGAGAACAACGGTTCCAATGGCGTCGGCCGCCGCGATTTGATCAAGAGGTCGGCCGCACTCGGTCTGATCTCCGTACCCACGATGAGTTTCCTTTCGGCCTGTGCGAGCAGCGACAGCGGCTCGGACAAGAAGGCCACGGCGGGCACGAAGACCGCGAAGAACCCCCTCGCGGTGAACGCCACCGCACCGATGGAGTTCGTGCTCTTCGACGGCGGCTTCGGAAAGGAGTACGCCGAGGACGCCGTCAAGATCTACGAGAAGGCCTTCCCCAAGGCGAAGGTCAAGTTCTCCGCCACGCAGAAGATCCAGTCGACGCTGCAGCCCCGCTTCAACCAGGGCACCCCGCCGGACCTGATCGACAACTCCGGTGCCGAGCAGATGGACATGGGCGTCCTGGCGAGCAAGAAGCAGCTCACCGACCTCACCCCGCTGCTGGACGCGCCCTCCTACGACGACCCGTCGAAGAAGGTCCGCGACACCCTCCGGCCCGGCATCGTCGAGATGGGCCAGCTCGACGGCGACCCGGTCTGGATCATGTACTACGCCTACACGGTGTACGGCGTCTGGTACTCGCAGAAGGCCCTGGACTCGCTCGACGAGAAGTACCCCGAGACCTGGGACCAGATGCTGGCGGTCTGCGAGAAGGCCAAGAAGAAGGGCATGGCGGGCTGGACGTATGCGGGCAAGTACCCGTACTACCTCCCCTTCTCGCTCTACCCGATGATCGGCAAGGTCGGCGGCCGCGAGGTCCTCGACGCGATCGACAACCTGGAGCCGAACGCCTGGAAGCACCCGGCCGTCAAGGCCTGTTTCGAGGCGTACTACGAGCTCTTCAAGAAGGGTTACATCCTCAAGGGCACGCCCGGCATCGACCACATCCAGTCGCAGACCGCGTGGGCCCAGGGCAAGGCGCTGTTCATCCCGAACGGCTCCTGGGTGGAGAACGAGTCGGCCAACGTCATCCCCAAGGACTTCAACCTCGCGGTCTCCGCGCCGACCGGCATCGACAGCTCCGACAAGCTGCCCTTCGGCACCATCTGGGCGTCCGGCGGTGAACCCTTCATCGTCCCGGCCAAGGGGGCGAACACGGCGGGCGGCATGGAGCAGCTGCGCATCATGCTCAGCGAGGCCTCCTCGAAGAACTTCACCAGCAAGGTGAAGTCGCTGACCGCGTACAACGGCGGCACCACCGGGATCACCCTCACCCCGGGCCTCACGTCCGGCGTGGCGGCCCTGAAGCTGGCCGGTGCCAACGTGCTGAACCCGCGGCTCCAGGACTGGTACGTGCAGCTGCAGAAGGAGCAGATCGGCGTGGCGGGCCTCGGCGAGATGATGGCGGGCCGGGCCACCCCGGCGGAGACCATCAAGAAGATCCAGGGCTACGCGGACGCGACCGCCAAGGACACGTCGATCAAGCACTACAAGCACCAGTGAGGATCCGTCACCAGCGGCGGCGCCCGCCCAGAGAACGGGGTCGGTAGCAATGCAGCACGGCAAGTACCGGTTCATCGTGGGGTTCCTGACGGTTCCCCTCGGGCTGTACGCGCTCTTCGTCGTATGGCCGTTCATCCAGTCCATCTACTATTCGTTCACGGACTGGACGGGGCTGAGCCCGGAATTCAAAATGGTCGGCTTCGACAACTACAAGAGAATGTTCCACGACGAGATCTTCTGGAAGTCGTTGCAGCACAGTCTCTTGTTCGCGTTGGTGCTGCCGCTGGTGACGATCAGTCTGGCGCTGTTCTTCGCGTTCATGATCAACGTGGGTGGACGGCGCCGGGCGGGCGGCCCGGTGATCTCGGGTGTCCGCGGCTCCTCGTTCTACAAGATCGTCTATTTCTTCCCGCAGGTTCTGTCGATCGCGATCGTCGCCCTGTTGTTCGCCTTCGCGTACAACCCGGACAGCGGCGCGATCAATTCCCTGCTGCGCGGCATCGGGCTCGGCAGCCTCCAGCCGCTGTGGCTGGGTGATCCGAGCCTCGCCCTGTGGTGTGTGATGGCGGTCCTCGTCTGGTCCTCCGTCGGCTTCTTCGTGGTCCTCTTCTCCGCCGGTATGGCGTCCATTCCCGCGGAGTTGTACGAGGCGGCGCTGCTCGACGGCGCCAACCGGATGACCACGTTCTTCCGCCTCACCCTGCCGCTGCTGTGGGACACGGTGATGTCCGGCTGGGTCTACATGGGCATCCTCGCGCTGGGCGCCGAGTCGTTCGCGGTCGTACAGATCATGACGACCGGTCCCGGCGGTCCCGACTACTCGACCACCGTCCTGGTCCTGTACGTGTACCAGAAGGCGTTCCGGGACGGACAGGCCGCCTACGCGACCACCATCGGCGTCGCCCTGCTCGTCGTCACGCTGGCGTTCGCCGCCATCGTGATGCGACTGGGCCGCCGTGAGCGGCTGGAGTTCTGATCACATGAAGACGACCGAGACCCCCGCCCCCGTGCCGGCCGAGTCCGGTGTCCCCGTCGCCAAGTCCGGTGCACCGGACGGGAATTCGCCGAAGCGGAAGAAGAAAGAGGGCTCCGTCCTCAACGCCTTCTCGCACGGCATGCTCATCCTGTGGGCGTTCATGGTCGTCCTGCCGCTCGCGTGGGCGGTGATGACGTCCTTCAAGAGCGACAGCGCGATCTTCAGCTCACCCTGGGCGCTGCCGGACAAACTGCACTTCGACAACTGGGCGCGGGCCTGGACCGACGCCAACATGAGCGACTACTTCTTCAACACCATTCTGGTGGTGGCGGGTTCACTCATCGGCACGCTGGTGCTCGGTTCGATGGCGGCGTACGTGCTCGCCCGGTTCGACTTCCCGGGCAACCGCTTCATCTACTTCCTGTTCATCGGCGGCATGAGCTTCCCGATCATGCTCGCCCTGGTCCCGCTGTTCTACGTCGTCAACAACATGGGACTGCTGAACACGATCCACGGTCTGATCCTGGTCTACATCGCGTACTCGCTGCCGTTCACGGTCTTCTTCCTGACCGCGTTCTTCCGCACGCTGCCCACCTCGGTGGCGGAGGCCGCGTTCGTGGACGGTGCCTCGCACACCCGGACGTTCTTCCAGATCATGCTGCCGATGGCCAAGCCCGGCCTGATCAGCGTGGGGATCTTCAACTTCCTGGGCCAGTGGAACCAGTACATGCTGCCGACGGTCCTGAACACCGACCCGGACAAGCGGGTCCTCACCCAGGGCCTGGTGCAGCTCGCCGCCAGCCAGGGCTACAAGGGCGACTGGTCCGGGCTCTTCGCCGGTCTGGTGATGGCCATGCTGCCGGTGCTGGCCGCCTACATCGTCTTCCAGCGTCAGGTGGTACAAGGCCTGACCGCGGGGGCGCTCAAGTAGCGGCCCGCCCCTGCCTCGTGTGTGCCGCTCCGGGCCTCCGGAGCGGCCTACACGCATGTGTGCAACTACCCGGATGCGGTTCAACCTCTTGACGGGAGGCGACCCGAACAGCTCAGCTTAGAGTTCACTAGTTGGACATAGACGGGGCCTCATCGATGCGGTCCCGCGCGCAGGAGGTCGTCGTGGAGACTCCGGGGTCGCAGTCGTCACTGCACCGAGCCAATCTCGAGCGGGTCGTGCGAGCGGTGCGGTTGGCCGGGTCGCTGACGCAGGCGGAGATCGCGAGGACGACGGGCCTGTCCGCCGCGACCGTCTCCAACATCGTGCGCGAACTCAAGGACGGCGGAACGGTCGAGGTCACACCGACCTCGGCGGGTGGCCGCAGGGCCCGGAGCGTCTCCCTGAGCGGGGACGCCGGCATCGTCATCGGTGTCGACTTCGGGCACACGCATTTGCGCGTCGCGGTCGGGAATCTCGCCCACCAGGTGCTGGCCGAGGAGTCCGAACCCGTCGATGTGGACGCCTCCTCGACGCAAGGGTTCGACCGGGCGGAAGAGCTGGTCAACCGGCTGATCACGGCGACCGGAGTGGACCGCTCCAAGATCGCCGGGGTGGGCCTCGGCGTGCCCGGACCGATCGACGTCGAGTCGGGCACCCTGGGCTCCACCGCGATCCTCCCGGGCTGGACCGGCACCAGACCCGCGGAGGAGCTGGGCAGCCGTTTGGGCGTACCGGTGCACGTGGACAACGACGCGAACCTCGGCGCCCTCGGTGAGCTGGTCTGGGGCAGTGGGCGGGGCGTCAGGGACCTGGCGTACATCAAGGTCGCGAGCGGGGTCGGGGCCGGACTGGTCATCAACGGCAAGATCTACCGGGGCCCGGGTGGCACAGCGGGAGAAATCGGGCATATTACTCTTGATGAGTCCGGCCCTGTCTGCCGCTGCGGAAACCGGGGCTGCCTGGAGACCTTCACGGCGGCGCGCTATGTGCTGCCGCTTCTCCAGTCCAGTCACGGAACCGACCTGACCATGGAGGGAGTCGTGCGGCTGGCGCGGGACGGAGACCCTGGTTGCCGTCGGGTGATCGCCGACGTCGGCCGCCACATCGGCAGTGGAGTTGCCAATCTCTGCAATTTGCTGAACCCGAGCCGAGTGGTCCTCGGTGGCGATCTCGCCGAGGCCGGTGAGCTGGTGCTCGGGCCGATCAGGGAGTCTGTCGGCCGCTACGCGATCCCCAGTGCGGCGCGTCAATTGTCCGTTCTCCCGGGGGCACTTGGAGGCCGTGCGGAAGTGCTCGGAGCGCTCGCTCTCGCACTCAGCGAGATGGGCGATTCGACCCTTTTGGACGGGTCGCTGACCGCGGCCACACCTGTCTTCACTTAGAGAACGCACGACGCCGTTGCCATCTCGTTAAGTATTTACTTCTTGACGCCGAACGCGCGGCCGAGTTGACTTCCAGCCACCTCGGCCGCAACGACGCGGCCTCGTCAGGGAGGTTTCAAAGTGAACACGCGTATGCGTCGTGCCGCCGTTGCCGTTATCGCCACCACGATGGCCGTTTCGATGGCTGCCTGTGGCAAGGCAGGCGACGACAAGAAGTCCGACAGCAGCTCCAGCTCCTCGGGCGGTACGAACGCCTCGATCGGCCTGCTCCTGCCCGACAGCGTCACCGCTCGGTACGAGAAGTTCGACAAGCCGTACTTCGAGGCGAAGGTCAAGGAGCTCTGCTCCGGCTGCACCGTCCAGTACAACAACGCGAACGCCAGCGCAGCGACGCAGGCCCAGCAGGTCAGCAGCATGATCACCAAGGGCGTCAAGGTCATCGTGATCAGCGCCCAGGACTCCGCCGCGATCAAGTCCTCGATCCAGCAGGCGGTCAACAAGGGCATCAAGGTCGTCGCGTACGACCGTCTGGCCCAGGGCCCGGTCTCCGCGTACGTCTCCTTCGACAACGTCCAGGTCGGCAAGCTCCAGGGCGAGGCGCTCCTCACCTCGCTGGGCTCCAAGGCGACCACCAAGTCGAAGATCGTCATGATCAACGGTGACGACGCCGACCCGAACGCCGCGCAGTTCAAGAAGGGCGCCCACGAGGCCCTCGACGGCAAGGTCGACATCGCCTACGAGCAGTCCGGCCTGTGGAAGGACACCGTCGCCGGGCAGAAGATGTCGGCGGCCATCACTCAGCTCGGTGCCAAGAACATCGCGGGTGTCTACTCCGCGAACGACGGCATGGCCGGCGGTATCGCCACCGTCCTCAAGGGCGCGAAGATCAGCGGCATCCCGCTGACGGGCCAGGACGCGGAGCTCGCCGGTATCCAGCGCATCGTCGCCGGTACCCAGTCCAGCACCGTCTACAAGGCCTTCAAGCCGGAGGCCGAGGCGGCCGCCACGCTCGCCGTCGACCTGGCGCAGAACAAGAGCATCTCCTCGCTCGCCACCACGACCCAGACCAGCGGCTCCGGCAACAAGGTGCCCTCGCAGCTGCTGACCCCGGTGTCGGTCACCAAGGCCAACATCAAGGACACGGTCATCAAGGACGGTCTCTACACCGTCGCGCAGATCTGCACCGCCGACTACGCCACGGCGTGCAAGGCGGCCGGTCTGGAGTAATCACCGCCCAGCGGTGACATAGCCCCTTCGGCGTCCGCCCCGCCTTCCAACCCCGCTGCGGGGCGGGCGCCGATCGGAACCCGTGCGAACGCAGCCGTTGCCAACTGGCACCGGCCGCGCGCATGTTCATCTTGTAAATCTGTGCCTAGGCACAACCCTCCGCGGCTTTTGACAAGCGCGGCATCCCCGCCGGTCAGGCGGCGAAGGAGATGGTTCACGTGTCCGCTACGCCCGTGCTGGCGTTGCGCGGAGTCTCCAAGCGATTCGGTGCGGTGCAGGCCCTCACCGAAGTAGAGCTGGAGGTCCACCCCGGAGAAGTCGTCGCACTGGTCGGCGACAACGGCGCAGGAAAGTCCACTCTGGTGAAGACCATCGCCGGAGTGCACCCCATCGATGAAGGAGTCATCGAGTGGGAGGGCAACCCGGTCAGCATCACCAAGCCGCACGACGCCCAGGGACTCGGCGTCGCGACGGTCTACCAGGACCTCGCGCTCTGCGACAACCTCGACGTCGTCGGCAACCTCTACCTCGGGCGTGAGCTGCTGCGCCACGGGGTCCTCGACGAGGTCACGATGGAGAAGAACTCCCGTGAGCTGCTGAGCACCCTCTCGATCCGCATCCCGAGCGTGCGCATCCCGATCGCCAGCCTCTCCGGTGGCCAGCGACAGGTCGTCGCGATCGCCCGCGCGCTGATCGGTGACCCGAAGGTCGTCATCCTCGACGAGCCCACCGCCGCCCTCGGCGTGGAGCAGACCGCGCAGGTCCTCGACCTGGTCGAGCGGCTGCGCGAGCGCAACCTCGGCGTCATCCTCATCAGCCACAACATGGCCGACGTCAAGGCGGTCGCCGACACCGTCAACGTGCTGCGCCTGGGCAAGAACAACGGCTCCTTCCCGGTGAAGGACACCAGTCAGGAAACGATCATCGCCGCGATCACCGGTGCCACGGACAACGCCGTGACCCGTCGTGCGGTGCGCAGCACGGAGGCGGCAAAGTGAGCGACACGTCAGGCACCGTGAAGAAGGACGCGGTCGAACCGACCACCGCGCCTCTCGCCGAGGACCCCACGGCGGCGGCCGGTGCCGCCACCGTCGTCGACCCGCGTCTGCTGGTCCGCGAAGAGGGCTTCCGGGGCTATATCACCGAGTTCAAGCGCAAGGTCAAGGGCGGTGAGCTCGGCTCGCTGCCGGTCGTCGCCGGCCTGATCGTCATCGGCATCATCTTCCAGTCGCAGAACAGCCGGTTCCTGAGCGCGGACAACCTGTCCAACATCAGCTACTACCTGTCGGCGACCGGCATGCTCGCCATCGGCCTGGTCTTCGTGCTGCTGCTCGGCGAGATCGACCTGTCCGTCGGCTCGGTCAGCGGTCTGGCGTCCACCCTGTTCGCCGTCTTCGTGGTCAACCACGGGATGAACGGCTGGCTGGCGCTGGTCCTGACGATCGTCACGGGCATCGGCATCGGCGCGCTGCACGGCTTCTTCTTCGCGAGGATCGGCGTACCGGCGTTCGTCGTCACCCTGGCCGGCTTCCTCGGCTGGAACGGTCTGATGCTGTGGCTGCTCGGTTCGAGCGGCACCATCAACATCCCGGACGAGGGGCCGGTGCACCTGCTCGGCCAGGGCTCGTTCTTCATGGACCAGTCGATCGCGGGCGCCTACATCCTGGCCGCCCTCGGCGTCGCGTCCCTGCTCTACGGCTCGCTCGTCGAGCAGCGCCGCCGCAAGGCCGCCGGGGTGCCGTTCCGGCCCACCAGCGAGATCGCGCTGCGGGTCGGCCTGCTCGCCGTGGCCGCGTTCGTCACCGCGTACGTGCTGAACTCCTCGGCCGGTGTCTCCAACGCGCTGGTGATCTTCCTCGCGTCCCTGGTGATCGTGGACTTCGTGCTCCGTCGTACCCCGTACGGCCGCAAGGTCTTCGCGGTCGGCGGCGGCATCGAGGCCGCGCGCCGTGCCGGTATCAACGTGTCCATGATCCGCATCACCGTGTTCGCCATCTCCGGCGGCTTCGCGGCGGTCGGCGGTATGTTCTTCGCCGGTCAGACCCAGAGCGCCACGCTCAACGCCGGCGGCGGCAACACCCTGATGCTGGCCATCGCGGCCGCGGTCATCGGCGGTACGAGCCTCTTCGGTGGTCGCGGCACCGTCTGGTCCGCCCTCCTGGGCATGCTCGTCATCCAGTCGATCCAGACCGGCCTCGACCTGCTCAACATGAACACGTCGATCCAGTACATGATCACGGGTGGCGTCCTGCTCGGCGCCGTCGTCATCGACTCGGTGTCCCGCAAGAGCCAGAAGGCGTCCGGTCGCGGCTGACCTGCCCTTCGCCCAGACTGTGCCCGGTACCGATGGCGGTACCGGGCACAGTCGTGTCGTAGGAAAGGCTGTTCGTGGGTACAGCCGATCGCGTGACGTATGACGCACAGCCCGGGCGCCGTCCGCAAAGGCGGAACATTAGACTCGACAAGCCCGGCAACAGCTCGATCAGCTCTACTCGCAAGGAGGCACGGGTGCCGCTGCTGACCCGCATCAGGGGACCGCGCGATCTGGACCGGCTCAGCCTGGAGCAGCTGGACCAGCTGGCCGGGGAGATCCGGACCTTCCTCGTCGACGCCGTCTCCAAGACCGGCGGCCACCTCGGCCCGAACCTCGGTGTGGTCGAGCTGACCATCGCCCTGCACCGCGTCTTCGAGTCGCCGAAGGACCGGGTGCTGTTCGACACCGGCCACCAGTCCTACGTCCACAAGCTGCTCACCGGCCGCCAGGACTTCTCGAAGCTGAAGATGAAGGGCGGCCTCTCCGGCTACCCCTCGCAGGCCGAGTCCGAGCACGACGTCATCGAGAACTCGCACGCCTCGACGGTCCTCGGCTGGGCCGACGGCCTCGCCAAGGCCAACCAGGTCCTGAAACGCGACGACCACGTGGTCGCGGTGATCGGTGACGGCGCGCTGACCGGCGGTATGGCCTGGGAGGCGCTGAACAACATCGCCGACGCCAAGGACCGCCCGCTCGTCATCGTCGTCAACGACAACGAGCGCTCCTACGCACCGACCATCGGCGGCCTCGCGAACCACCTGGCGACCCTGCGGACCACCGACGGCTACGAGCGCTTCCTGGCCCGCGGCAAGGACCTCCTGGAGCGCACTCCGGTCGTCGGCAGGCCCCTCTACGAGACGCTGCACGGCGCGAAGAAGGGCCTGAAGGACTTCATCGCCCCGCAGGGCATGTTCGAGGACCTGGGTCTGAAGTACGTCGGCCCGATCGACGGCCACGACATCGAGGCGACGGAGTCCGCGCTGGCCCGCGCCAAGCGGTTCGGCGGCCCGGTGATCGTCCACGTCCTCACCGAGAAGGGCCGCGGCTACCAGCCCGCCCTCCAGGACGAGGCCGACCGCTTCCACGGCATCGGCCCGATCCACCCCGACACCGGCCTGCCCATCAAGGCCTCCGGCGCCGACTGGACCTCCGTCTTCGGCGACGAGATGGTCGCGCTGGGCCAGGAGCGCGAGGACATCGTCGCGATCACCGCCGCGATGCTCCAGCCCGTCGGCCTGAAGAAGTTCGCCGACGCCTTCCCGAACCGCATCTACGACGTCGGCATCGCCGAGCAGCACGGCGCCGTCTCCGCGGCCGGCCTCGCCACCGGCGGACTCCACCCCGTCTTCGCCGTCTACGCCACCTTCCTCAACCGCGCCTTCGACCAGGTGCTGATGGACGTGGCTCTGCACAAGTGCGGGGTGACCTTCGTCCTGGACCGGGCCGGCGTCACCGGCACCGACGGCGCCTCCCACAACGGCATGTGGGACATGTCGATCCTCCAGGTCGTCCCGGGTCTCCGGCTCGCCGCGCCCCGCGACGCCGACCAGGTCCGCGCCCAACTGCGCGAGGCCGTCCAGGTCAAGGACGCCCCGACGGTCGTCCGCTTCTCCAAGGGCGCGGTCGGTCCCGCCGTACCCGCCGTGGGCCGCATCGGCGGCATGGACGTGCTGCGCGCGCCCGGCACCGACGCCCCGGACGTCCTGCTCGTCTCGGTCGGTGCCCTCGCGCCGATGTGCCTGGAGATCGCGGCCCTCCTCGACAAGCAGGGCATCTCCACCACGGTCGTCGACCCGCGCTGGGTCAAGCCCGTCGACGAGGCCATGGCCCCGCTCGCCGAGCAGCACCGGGTGGTCGTCACCGTCGAGGACAACTCCCGTGTCGGCGGCGTCGGTTCGTCGATCGCACAGGCGTTGCGCGACGCGGGCGTGGATGTTCCGCTGCGCGACTTCGGCATCCCGCCGCGCTTCCTCGACCACGCCTCGCGCGCCGAGGTGATGACGGAGATCGGCCTGACCGCTCCCGACATCGCCCGCCAGGTCACCGGCCTGGTCTCGAAGCTGGACGGCCGCTTCGAACGGCCCACCGCCGAGGTCGACTCGGTGGAGTCCGCGCGCGACTGAGGCACGGCCGCACCGCCGAACGGGCCGCTTTTACCACTCTTTGCAGTGGTGAAAGCGGCCCGTTCGCGTGAACCCGCCCGCGTCGGGGCATACGCACCACGCCCCCTCTCGATCATGTCGAGGACGCCAAGCGTGGGAGGTACACCCGTGAGCAGCACACTCTTCCGGACGAAGAGAGTCGAACAGTCCATCCAGGACACCGAGGAACCCGAGCACGCGCTCAGAAAATCCCTCTCGGCCCTGGATCTGACCGTGTTCGGCGTCGGCGTCGTCATCGGCACCGGCATCTTCGTCCTCACCGGCACGGCCGCCAAGAACACCGCCGGTCCCGCGGTCGCCCTGTCCTTCGTCGTGGCCGGCGTCGTCTGTGCCCTCGCGGCGCTCTGCTACGCCGAGTTCGCGTCCACGGTCCCGGTCGCGGGCTCCGCGTACACCTTCTCGTACGCCTCGCTCGGCGAGTTCCCCGCCTGGATCATCGGCTGGGACCTGGTCCTCGAACTCGCCCTGGGGACGGCGGTGGTGGCCGTCGGCTGGTCCGGCTACATCCACTCGCTGCTGGACAACGCGGGCTGGCATCTGCCCGAGGCGCTCAGCGGCCGGGACGGCGCCCACGGCTTCGGCTTCGACATCCTCGCCGCCGCGCTCGTCCTCGTCCTCACGGCGATCCTCGTCCTCGGCATGAAGCTCTCCGCGCGCGTCACGTCGGTCGTCGTCGCCATCAAGGTGGCCGTCGTCCTCGTGGTGATCGTCGCCGGCGCCTTCTTCATCAAGGGCGACAACTACAAGCCCTTCATCCCCAAGGCGCAGTCGGTCGAGGCGGGTGGCAACCTCAAGGCCCCCCTGATCCAGCTGATGTTCGGCTGGGCACCCTCCAACTTCGGCGTCATGGGCATCTTCACCGCCGCCTCCGTGGTCTTCTTCGCCTTCATCGGCTTCGACGTCGTCGCCACCGCCGCCGAGGAGACCCGCAATCCGAAGCGGGACGTGCCGCGCGGCATCCTCGGCTCGCTGGTCATCTGCACAACGCTGTACGTCGCCGTCGCGATCGTCGTGACCGGCATGCAGAAGTACAGCTCGCTGTCGATCGACGCACCCCTCGCCGACGCGTTCAAGGCCACCGGACACCCGTGGTTCGCGGGCCTGATCAGCTTCGGCGCGGCGATCGGCCTGACGACGGTCTGCATGATCCTGCTGCTCGGCCAGGCCCGCGTGTTCTTCGCGATGAGCCGTGACGGCCTCCTGCCCCGCTTCTTCTCCCACGTCCACCCGCGCTTCCGCACCCCGTACCGCCCGACCATCCTCCTCGGCGTGATCATCGCGATCGTCTCGGGCTTCACGAGCCTCAGCGAACTCGCCGAACTGGTCAACATCGGCACGCTGTTCGCGTTCATCGTGGTCGCGATCGGCGTCGTCATCCTCAGGAACAAGCGCCCGGACCTGCCCCGCTCCTTCCGCACCCCCCTGGTCCCGGCCCTCCCGATCGTCTCGGTCCTGGCCTCCCTCTGGCTGATGCTCAACCTCCCCGCCGAGACCTGGCTCCGCTTCGCCATCTGGATGGCGATCGGCTTCGCCGTGTACTTCTTCTACGGCCGCACGCACAGCCGCCTGGGCCTGCAACAGGCGGCAGAGGCGGGCAAGTCGGAGGCACCGCCGAGCGGAAACGCGTCGTAGTTCCTTCGTGATCGACCCAGTTGCTTGTCCGGCCCCGTAAGTCCCGCTCGGTGGAGGGGACTTACGGGGCCGTGTGCGTGGGTCAGCCGGGTGTGCTGCGGGGCCGTAGCGCGTATGTGTCAGCCGCGTACGCTGCGCGGCCCGCTGGTTCGCACGCTCAACTCGGTGACCCTGTGGGGGAGTTCGTGGGTGGCGGTGGCCCGTGGCGCCCTCAGGCCGTCGGCCGTCGGTCCTGGTAAGTCCCGCTCGGCGGGGGAGACTTGGGGCCCCATTGCCTGCGCGTCAGCCCCGTACGCTGCGCGGCCCGGTGACCTCCGCGCCCAACTCCGTGACCCTGCGCCGGAGTTCGCGGTCCGCGGTGACCACCAGGCAGGGGCGGCCGGCGGCCTCGGCGACGAGTTCGACCATGCGGTCGTCGCCGCTGCCGGGGGCCGAGTCCACCCGTACGCCCGGGACGGATGTCACGCCACGGGCCGCGCCCTCCACGACGAGGACGAGTTCCACAGGGTCCGCGCGGCCCGGCAGGCCGTCGCTCGCGAGCCGGTCGCGGAGGCGTTCGGCGGCACCCTTGCGGTCGCGCCACCAGCCGTCGGGGACCGACCCGACGACATTGGCGCCGTCGACGATCACGAGCAGGGGAGTGTCCTCGTCCATGGGGCAAGGGTCGCACGCGAGCGGGGGGTGCCCCGCGCGGAAGTACCCGCCCCAATTACAGTGAACCGGTGAACGGCGACTGGCTCCTACGCGGCCGCGACGGCCGGCTCAGTGTGTATCTGCCCTCGGGCGACGCCGTCCTGTGCCGGGCGGAACGCGGCCCCGGCGGCCTCTGGAACGCCCCGCGCACGGTCGGCGGCGACCAGAAGCTGCACCCCGGGCTGCTCGGCATCGGACAGGGCGCGGACCGCTACGCCCACCTCGTGTCCTGGCGTCCCACGGCCGCCGGCGAGTCCGGACTGGTCCACTCCACCCACTTCCGCGCCCGGCTCGCGGCCCTCGACTGGAGCCCGATCGGACACCCGAACAAGAAGGGCGACCGCACCGGCGTACCGGCGATCGCGGTCGACGCGGAGGGCCGGGCCCATGTCTTCGTACGCAACGCGGAGGCCGGTGTCAGCCTGCTGGCCCAACGGGAGAAGGGCGGTTGGGACCCGTGGCGCGACCTCAAGGGGAGCGACGTCCACGAGGACCTGGCGGCGGTGACGGGGGAGTCCGGCACGGTCGAGCTGTACGCGGCGGTACCGGGCGCGATCCTGCACTGGCGCCAGGAGGAGCCGGGCGAACAGCCCGTGCTGGAGGAGGCGATGGAGGCCGCCGTCCGCCCCGGCACACTCCGGGCCCTGGCCACCTCCCCGTCGAGCACCACCCTCTTCTACACGGACGACTCCGGCGACCTCTGCGTCTGGCGCCCCGGCGCCAAGCCGGTCACCCTTCTCCCCTCGGCCGGCCCCGGCCCGGTCTCCGTGATCCGCTGCGAACTCGACGGCCACGACTGCACGTTGCTCGCCCAGCGCTCGGCCAGCGGCCGGGTCGCCTTCGCCGCGTATCCCACGGAACAGGAGTCCGCGGGCGCCTGGTGGACGGAGTCGGGGCCCCAACTCCCGGTGGACGCCGAGGTATCGCTGACGCTGGACGAGGACGAGCGGGTGGCCGCGGCGACGGTGTCGCCGTCCACCGGCCAACTGCTCGTCACGCGGCGGAAGGAGGAGGCGGGGCTGGCGCTGGAGGCTTGGCGGGAGGTTTGAACGACCGCTCCCGACCCATCGATCAGCGGTGGTCCGGATCCGCCGATCAGCCGTGGACGAACGGCAGTTGACCCGTCCACGGGATCCGCTCCGGGCATCCGTTCCGTCCCGTCAGGCCGAAGTCCCGCCCGTAGCAGGTGACTTCTTCGCCGACTCGGGGATCGTCGAGTCGGTGCGGAGGGCCTTCCACAGCGTCGTCGCCTGCGGCTCCGCCGCGATCACCCGGTTCGGGTCGACCTTGTCGTAGGCCACCGGGAGCATGATCGTCTCCATGGTGGACGGGTCGACGCCGTTCAGGCTGCGGCCGAACTCCGCGAGCTTGGTGAGCGAGGCGAGTTCGGAGTCGGTGGTGAGCGCGGCGGTGAGCTGGTCGGCGATCTTGTACGCCTTGACGGGGCTGCCCAGCAGGTCCTGCTTCTGGATCTCGGTGAGCAGGGCCAGCATGAACTTCTGCTGGAGGCCGATGCGGCCGAGGTCGCTGCCGTCGCCGATGCCGTGCCGGGTACGGACGAACTCGAGGGACTGGGTGCCGTTCAGCCTGTGGGTGCCCGCGGTCAGGTCGAGGCCGCTGGAGGTGTCGTGGATGTCCTCGTCGACGGTGACGGTCACGCCGCCTATCGCGTCCACCAGGTCCTTGAAGCCGGCGAAGTCGACCTCGACGTAGTGGTCCATGCGGATCCCGGACATCTGCTCCACGGTCTTCACCACGCAGGCCGGACCGACCTGGGAGTAGATGGAGTTGAACATCACGCGCTTCGCCGACGCGACCGAGGAGCCGTTCGACCTGGTGCACTCCGGGCGGGTCACCAGGGTGTCGCGCGGGATGCTGATCGCGACGGCCTTCTTGCGGCCCTCGGGTATGTGCATCACCAGCGCGGTGTCCGAACGGGCGCCGGAGACCTTGCCGGTGTTCAGCTTCGCGTTGGCGCCGGCGCGTGAGTCGGAGCCCAGGATCAGGATGTTCTGCCCCGAGGTGGGCAGCTTCTCCGGCCGGTCGTCGCCGATCGCCCTGTCGATGTCGACGCCCTTGATGTTGCCGTCGATCCCGCTGTAGAGCCAGTACGCGGTACCGGCTCCGGCGAGGACCAGGACGGCCAGGGAGAGCAGGATCCAGCGGCCGGTGCGGCGCCGACGGCGGGGCGTGCCGCGCCGCGAGGGGCGCTGCGATCTGCTCGGGCTGTCGACGGCAGGGGTCGTCATTCGGGTGCTGTCCTCGTCTGGTGCGGACCGGGTGCGTACCGGGGCTGAAAAATGCTGGGCGATCGGACAGACCGGCGACAGACGACTTGCGTTGTACATCAGTGATCCACATCACGTTAACTTCGCCGATTCGAGGCGCCGTCAGGTGCTGTGGCCGTTCCCGCGCGGACAGCGGGCCCGCTGTCCGAGCCCGGGGAGTGTAGGACCCATGCATATGATGTGGCGAATTTCTGGTCCCCGCGTCGAGGTCGGGCACGTCTTCAGGGAGTCCGTCATGGTGATGCGGGGTCGTTCCGCACGGGTGGAACAGCACCGCCGTTCCGCCGAGCCCGTCGCCGCCCCGGCGTTCGAGGTGACGGGCACGGCCTCGGGTTCCTGGCTGGTGCGCGGCAAGGACGGCAGGCTCACCGCATACGCGCCGACCCGGGGCGGGCTGCTGCGCTGGACCGAGGCAGGCCGCGGCGGCTCCGGGTGGTCGGGGCCGGACTTCTTCGCGGTCGCGGACCTGACCCACCTCACCGTTGTGCAGGGAGCGGACGCGTACGTCCACTTCCTGGGGCGACGGGAGCGGCGCCGGGCCGACGGCTCCGCCGACGTGGACGTCGTGCACGCCATCCAGTACCAGCCCGGACGGCCCGTCACCGAGTGGCGTTCGCTCGGCAGTCCGCACCGGGAGCCCGAGCGGGCGCGTCGGCTGGGTGTGCCGGCCGGGGCCGTGGACACCCACGGTGACCTGCACGTCTTCGTGCGGAACGCCGGCGGCGGCCTGATGATGCGCAGGGAGGGCAAGGGCGGCAGGTGGGAGCCCTGGGCCGATCTGCGGGGCTCCGGCATCCAGGACGGGGTGACCGTCACCGCCGCGTCGGACGGGCGCGTCGAGGTGTTCGCCCCGGCCGGGGACAGCACGCTGCACTGGGTGCAGCCGGAACCCGGATCGGTGCCGCAGCGGTCGTACGACATACGTCCCGGGGCGCTGCCCGGCTCCGCGGTCGCGCTGGAGACCGGGCCCGGCCGGCTCACCCATGTGTGGACCGATCCGGCCGGGTCCGGCCTGCTGTGCCACCGGCCCGGCGGCTGGTCGGTCCCGCTCGGCGGCACGCCCGGGGACGGCGGCAACGCGGTGCTCCGCACCGTCCTCGACGGCTACGACTGCACGGTGATCGCGCACCGGGGCGCGTCCGGGGAGGTGCTGGTGGGTGTGTGCGGGACGGAGTCCGAGGCCTCGGGGCTGTGGTGGAACGGCACCGGGAGGTCCTGTCCGGGGACGCCCGCCCTGGCGCACGACGCCTGGGGGCGTGTGGTGCTCGCCGCCTTCGACGCGGACGGCGCCCTGTGGGTGGGGCGGCAGGCCCCGGATCCAGGATTGGTCTTTTCGGACTGGGTGCGTGCCTGACCTGCGGTCCCCGTGCGGCGGCCTCGCGATGTGGCCTTCGTGACAGAAGTTTCACAGAAACCGATTGCTTCTGGACAGGTTGCGAACCAGATGTAAACATTCTGTCTGATCAGTAAGACGCAAGTAAGCCGCAAGTGTGACTTCGGTAAAAATTTGGTCAGATCTACTGGTTCGGCGGCGGTCGCACAGGGGGTGCGGCAGTCGGTCAGGGTGGGGAAAATCCGCCGGGGGTGACCCCGGCCACGACTTGGATGGTGCGGAAACAGGTGAGCCTCAACAATCCCGAGGCGAGCGCGTTCGTGTCGACATATCGATCTTTGGTGCCTGTGGGGGCGCGTCGCAAGATCGTCAGGCGGCTGCCGAGCCCTCTGCGCACCTCCGTGAAGCGCTCGCTCGCCTCTGCCGACGCGGTGCGATCGGCGGTGGTGGTGCGGGCGCTGGGCGGCAGCCGCAAGGGGGGCCGGCACACCACCGAGGGCCGGCTGCGGGTCGTCCGCGTGAGCGGCCGGCACCTCCGCGCCATGGAGGTGCCCGGGGCCACGGCCTGGGCCGCTCGTGCCCGTAACCTCCACCTCCTCGTCGCGGTGCTCGAAGAGGCCGGGATCGACTACTTCTGT
Organism: Streptomyces sp. NBC_00986; assembly: GCF_045162565.1. Lineage (NCBI taxonomy): Bacteria > Bacillati > Actinomycetota > Actinomycetes > Kitasatosporales > Streptomycetaceae > Streptomyces > Streptomyces sp. NBC_00986. The sequence continues at coordinate 3,386,430 of NZ_CP108733.1, read as the reverse complement.
GTGCGGGGCACCTCGGCCGCCGTGCCGTGCGTCGCCGTACCGGCCCGGCTGCGGCCGGAGTTGGAGGCCGCGCTGCGGCTGGAGTGCGAGGACGGCGCCGGCTACGTCGGCACGGTCCCGCCCGGTCAGATGCGGCCCGGCGCCCTCACCGCGAGCTGGCGAGGGCTGCGCGACCAGCGCGTGCTGCGCCTCGCCTGGTACGTCTGCGACCCGTCCGGGAACCTGGTCTTCGGCCGGGAGTCCGGCTGCGACGTCGAGTTCTGGGACGAGCGGGACGGGCAGCTCGTCGCACCGCGGCCCAACCGGGTGATGACCGAGGTCGCGGTGGACGCCGGCCGCTGCTGGACCGAACAGAAACGATTCAGCCCTGTTCCGGCCGCCTACGCCACCGGTCATGCCCGTACCCTCCCCGAGTTCGCCGCCGCGCTCCCCGACGACCACCTCTTCCCGATCGACGTGGTCTACACCTGGGTGGACGACTCCGACCCGGTGTGGAGCGCCGGCCGGGACGCGTTCCGGCGCGAGCTCGACGGCGGCGACGCGGACGGCGGGAGCCTGCACGAACAGGCCGCGAACGACTCCCGCTTCACCAGCCGCGACGAGCTGAAGTACTCCCTGCGCTCCATCCACCAGTACGCCCCGTGGGTGCGCAACATCTTCCTCGTCACCGCCGGCCAGGTACCCGCCTGGCTGAACACCGACTTCCCCGGCATCCGCGTGGTGGACCACCGGGAGATCTTCGCCGACCCGTACGCGCTGCCGACCTTCAACTCGCACGCCATCGAGAGCCAGCTGCACCACATCCAGGACCTCTCGGAGCACTTCCTGTACCTGAACGACGACGTCTTCTTCGGCCGCCCGGTCCAGCCGAGCCACTTCTTCCACCCCAACGGGCTGACCAAGTTCTTCCAGTCCAAGGCCCTCATCCCGTCCGGCCGGGCGAGCACCGGAGACCTCCCCGTCAACGCGGCCGGAAAGAACAGCCGCGGTCTGATCGCCCAGCACTTCGGGACCGTCATCTCACAGAAGATGAAGCACACCCCGCACGCCCTGCGGCGGAGCATCCTGGCCGAGATCGAGCAGGTCTACGACAAGGCCCACCGGGTCACCCAGCACTCCCGCTTCCGCTCGCCCCGCGACGTACCCATCGCCTCCTCGCTGCACCACTACTACGCCTACCACTCCGCGCGGGCCACGGTCGGCGACATCCGCTACGTCTACGTCGACCTAGCCGACGACCTGGCGGAGCGCCGGCTCAACAGCCTGCTGGCGCGGCGCAACTTCGACACCTTCTGCATGAACGACACCGTGACCGCAGCCGACCCCGAGGCCCAGAACCGCATGGTGGAGACGTTCCTGGAGGCCTACTTCCCGGTGCACAGCCCCTTCGAGACCGCATCCGGCATCACCGCACCGCGGCCCGCGCCGCGGGTAGCCGAACTGGGGCGCACCGGCTCATGACCTCCCGCCCCGAGAGCTCCGCCCGACCGACGGGCGGAGCGGCTCGACCGCGCCGTGCGCGCGCCCGCCTCGGCGCCCTGCGCAACCGGCTGATGCTCGGCTTCTTCATCCCCCTGCGCCGCCGCCGGGCCGCCCGGCTCCACTACGCCGCCATCCTCGACGGCCAGACGGTGAACCTGCACGCCGGACTCCCGCCGTCCGCCGGACTGCCGGACCGGGCCGAGATCCTGGTACGGCGCGGCCGGCGCCGTCATGCCGTCGAGGCCCGCGTCTACCAGGGCCCGGCCGGCGAGGCACTGGTCGACGTCGCCGTCCTGCTCGGCGCGGAGGTCGGCGGAGTACCCGTCACCACCGGACGCTGGCGGCTGCGCCTGCGCCTGTACACCGGGCGCAGGAAACGCTCGCTGTCCCTGCTGCTGCTCCAGCCACCGGTGCCCTACGAGGGACCGACCAAGCCCATGGCGGCGTCCCCCGTGACCGGGGAACGCCACCGGCTCGGCCGCTCCGTGCGCGGCAGCGCCCGGGTCATCAGCGCCGGGGTCCGCCCAGGCGTCGAGGTGACCAAGGTGCACCTGACCCATGCGGGCGTCACCGTGGACTTCCGGGTGCTGGGCGTCACGACCGACCGGCCGTGGGCCGAGTTCGTCGCCTCCGGACGCCGGTTCGAGCAGCCTGTCACCGCCGACGCCACCAGCGGCTCCGGCCTCTTCCGGGTCGACGTACCCCTGGACCGGATGACCCCGCGCGGCGCACGCCCCGAGCACTGGGACGTCGAACTGCACGACCACGACGGCCGGTCCCTGCGCCTGGGCCGCCGACTGCACGACGTACGCAACCCGCTGCGTGTCTTCGCCATGCGCAGCATCGCCATCACCCCCCAGGGCCGACCGCCCCTGATCGTCCAACCGCGCTACACCCCCGCAGGAAATCTAAGGTTCACCTGCACGCGCATGTCCGAGGCAGGCTGAACCGACCGATGAAGATCACATTCCTGCTGACCACGGCCGACGCCGTGGGCGGCACCGAACGCGCGGTGTTCAACCAGGCGTCGGAACTCGCCGCCCGCCACGACGTGCGGGTGCTCAGCGTCTTCAAGAGCAGGCCGGCCCAGTTCTTCACCCCGGACGAACGGGTCCGTGTCGACTACCTGGTCGACCTCACCGCACGCACCCCCCGCCCCACACGTCCGACCACCGTGGACACCTCGGTGTGGGCCGGACTCGCCGCGCAGCCCAGCCACATCGTCGACCGGGCATGGGAGTCGGCCTTCAACCGGCTGGCCGACCTGGAACTCGAACTCGCCCTGCAGGACACCGACACCGACGTCCTGATCACCACCACCCCGGCGCTGATGGCACTCGCCGTCCAGCTCGCACCGGCCCACGTCATCACTGTCCACCAGGAGCACCGGGTCTCCGAACTGCGCGGCACCAGCGGCGAACCGCTGCGCCGCTACGCCGCCCGGCTGGACGCGCTCGCCGTGCTCAGCGAACGCACCCGGGACTGGTTCGCCGAGACCCTGGGTGACGCCGCGCCCCGGCTGGAGGTGGTGCCCAACGCCCTGCCCAGCGGCTTCCGGCCCCGCTCCACCCTGCAGACCCGCACCGTCGTGATCGCCGGCCGGCTCGTGGCCGAGAAACAGATCGACCACGCCGTCACCGCCTGGGCCACCGTGGCCCGCCACCACCCGGACTGGCAGCTGCGGATCTTCGGCGACGGCCCGCTCAGCGGCGCCCTGCGCCGGCAGATCGACACGCTCGGACTGCACGACTGCGTCCAGCTCAACGGCAACTCCCCCCACCTCGCCGAGGAGTGGGCCAAGGCCGGCATCGCCACCCTCACCTCGCGCAACGAGGCCTTCGGCCTGGTCCTCGCGGAGGCACACGCCGCGGGCGTCCCGGTCGTCTCCTACGACTCGCCCAACGGCCCCCGCGAAGTGGTCATCGACGGACAGACCGGCGTCCTGGTCCCGCCCGGCGACACCGACGCCCTGGCCTCGGCCCTGATGCTCCTCATCCAGGACGGCGAACTGCGGCAGCGGATGGGCGCCGCGGCGCTCGCCTCCGTCAACCGCTTCTCGCCCGCCGTGGTCACCGCGCACTGGGAGCGGATCCTCCACGAACTCGTCGCCGAGCGGGACACCGGCCGCCGGGCCGTGGCCAAGGCCGAACGCCAGGCCGTGCACGCCTACTACGGCGGCGCCGACGGCATGGTGCCCGCCGCGGTCCCCGCCCCGGCCACCACCGTGCGCACCTCCGACCAACGGGCCCTGGAACAACGGCTCCTGAAGCGGCGCGGCACGGTCAGCGACGGCGGCCAGGTCTGCCGGCTGCTGGACTGGGAGTCGCCCTGGGACGTCGTGCAACAGAACCTCGCCCTGGTCGCGAACGCCCTCGAGGCCGCCGACATCCCCTACCTCGTCGTGCGCGACCACCTCGTACGGCACACGGTCGCGGTGCACGCCGTACACCGTGAGGCGGTCTTCAAGGCGCTCGCCGAGCGGTACGCCACGGAGGCCGTCTACGCGGCCGTGCTCAACGAGGGCCAGAAGACGGTGGCCACCGTCCTCGCCGGACTCGTCGCGCCGTACGCCGACGGAGCCTCGTCCGGCGTGCGGATCTACCAGAACGTGGTCTCGCCCTCGCGCATCCTGCGCCTCGGTGCCGTCTACGGCTGCACCGTCTCCTTCTGGGAGCACGACCCCGAGGACGAGACCCACCTCAAGGCGCCCGCCCGCACCCTGATCGGCGACCGGGTGCCCAACAGCGCCATGTACCGGAGCACGTTGACGTTGGGGGGCCGCCCCTACCCGACGATCCACGCCTTCGGGCAGGCGCTCCACGGAGACGTGACGTTTCCCGTGGACGCCGTCTACACGTGGGTGAACGGCTCCGACGTCTCGTGGCTGGAACGGAAGAACGCCGTGCTGGCGGCCCTGGGCATGGAGACGGAGGACGCGGCGACGAGCGCGGCGCGCTTCCGGGACCGTGACGAACTGCGGTACTCCCTGCGCTCCATCGACATGTACGCCCCCTGGATCCGGAACATCCACATCGTCACCGACCAGCAGATCCCGCACTGGCTGGACCTCTCCCACCCACGGATCCGCGTCGTGGACCACACCGAGATCTTCGGCACCCGGGGCGCGCTGCCCACATACAACTCCCATGCCATCGAGAGCCAGTTGCACCACATCGAGGGCCTGGCCGAGCACTTCCTCTACTTCAACGACGACGTGTTCGTCGGACGGACCCTGCAGCCCACCATGTTCTTCCACGGCAACGGGCAGGCGAAGCACTTCATGTCGCCCACCTCCGTCCCGATGGCGCCGCCCTCCTACGACGACGAGTTCAACATCAGCGCCGCGAAGAACAACCGTGCCCTGGTGGAGCACTCCTTCGGACAGACGCTGGTCCACTCGTTCCTGCACGCCCCGCATCCGCTGCGGCGCAGCGTCCTGGCGGACATCGAGGAGAACTACCAGCAGGCGGTCGCGACGACCGCGGCCAACCGGCTGCGCGACCACAGCGACATCTCGGTCGCGTCCTCGCTGCACCACTACTACGGCTTCCACACCCTGCGCAGCGTGCCGGGCAGCATCTCGTGCGGCTTCGTCAACGTGGGGCTCAGCGAACACCAGCCGAGGCTGAGCCGACTGCTGACGGCCCGCCCGCACGACGTGTTCTGCCTGAACGACTACCACGACGGCGATGTGCCCGAGGACGAACAGGACGCGACCCTCAGGGCCTTCCTCCCGAGCTACTTCCCGGTGCCGAGCCAGTTCGAGACCGGATCGCTGCGCAACCAGCGCGCCCACGCGGGCTATCTGCCGGACTGGCCGCTGTGACGCCCGGCATCCCATCGCTCCACCGCCCGTCCGCCCGTCCGCCCGTCCGCAGCCGAGGGAACACCGCCATGCAGTCCGCTGAGGGAAACACACCGCGCGCTTCGCTGGTCCAGGTGCTCGCACACCCGGACGACGACCTCTACTTCATCAACCCCGACCTCCAGCGGGCGCTGGAAGCGGGGCACCGGGTGACCAGCGTGTACCTGACGGCCGCCGAGGCCGACGGGCGCAACATCGACACCCGCGATCCGCACCGCCTGGACAGCCCGCCGGACTACGCGGGCTACGCGGAGGCCCGCCAGCAGGGGCTGCGCGCGGCCTACGCGACCATGGTGACGGGCAAGCGCGAGAGCGAGTGGGCACGGGACGTCGTCTCGTTCTCGACCGGAGTCACCGCCGAGCGCTCCACCCTGCTGGCGGCGCCGCACGTCCAGCTGTTCTTCTTCGGGCTGCGCATGGTCGACGACCGGCACGGGTTCCCGGCCGACCGCCCGCAGGCCCGGCTGGCCACCCTGTGGACCGGGCAGTCCGGCACCCAACTCACCCTGAACGCCGCGGAGTCACCGCTTCAGCAGCCGCAGGAACTCACCCGGGACGAACTGCTCGGCTCCCTCGTCGAGGTGCTCCGCCACACGCGGCCCGACCACTTCTGGACCATGGACCCCGACCCCTGGCACACGGCCTGGGACGAGAAGCGGGGGCCGACGTCCAGCGACCACCAGGACCACACCGCGACAGCGCAGTTCGCGCTGGCCGCCCTGGAGCACTACGTCGCGGAGGGCGGCGTGCCGCCGCTCGTGGACCACTGCGTCGGCTACGGCAACAAGCTCTGGCCCAGCAACCTCACCGAGCACGCGTGGGCCGAGAAGAAGCGCGTGGTCGAGGTGTACACGTCGGCCGACGGACATGACTGCCGCCACCGGCACTGCGGCGACCGGCAGTTGTCCGACGGCTCCGACATCCGCCGCTACGGCTGGAGCACCCGGGCCCGCTACGAGGGCGGCACCGACTGGCTCCACCTCCAGGCCGACGGCCGGCTCGCCGCGTACACCGTGCTCGGCGGCCGGGTCGCGGTCTGGACCGAGGGCGTGCCCGGTGGCGACAACTGGGGCCGGCCGGCCTTCCTGCCCGGGGCCGGTCTGACGCCGGCCCTGTCCGTCGCCCCCGACCGCACCGGCGGAGTGCACCTCGTCGGTCTGCGCCGCACACCGGGGCCGGGCGGTCAGGTGGACGTGGAGGTCGTCCGCATGTGGCGGCAGGCCCACACCGGGGCCGTGGCGCCCTGGGAGGAGGTCGGCAACCCCAACGCGCGGTCGAACGACTGGCAGCGCTGCCGGGAGGTCGGCGTGCCCGAGGCCGTGGCCGACCCGTCGGGACGGCTGCACGTCTTCATGCGGAACTTCGGATCGGGGATCAGCGCCCGCCGCGAGACCGGCGAAGGGTGGGCCGCCTGGGAGGACCTGGGCGGCCGCGGCATGCAGGACTGTCTCACCGCGGTCCTGAAGTCCACCGGCCGGATCCAGCTGTTCGCCGCGAACCGCGTCGGCGGCGTGCACTGGTACCAGGAGGACGTGTACGGCCCGTACAGACTCCAGGACGGTGTGACGACGGCCGACCCGGACGCCTGGCGGCCCGCCGGCGGTCTCGCCCCCGTGCAGATCGGCCGCTCCCGCATGGCGTTCTTCTACCGCGAGGAGGACTCCGGCGAGGTGATGTGCGTACGCCAGCGGCCCGACGGCCGGTGGAACGGACAGGCCGAACGGCTCGGCGGGCACGGCGGAACCGGCCGGATCGCCGCCCTGCGACAGCTGACCGACCGGCACGACTCCCTCGTCCTCGCCCGCCGCAACGCCCACAACCGGCTGAGCCTCGCGGTCCTGCCCACGCAGGGCAGGCCGCAGGCACCGGACTGGTTCGACCACGACGTGCTGATCGCCCGGCCACCCGCCCTCGCGCTCGACCACGTGGGCCGGGTCGTGGTGGCGGTGCTCGGCACGGACTCGCGACTGCGGGTGATGCGGCAGAACACGCCGGACGTGGCCGACGGCTTCGGACCCCCGGTGATCGTGTGACCGGCTCCGACACCGGCCGCGGAGGACATCGGGAAGACGTGAGGAACACATGAGGAAGATCTGCATCATCGGGAACTCGGTGGCCGCCTCGCGGACCGAGGAGGAGGCACCGCTCGCCGGCTGGGGCCAGTTCCTCGGCGAGTTCCTGGGCGGCGACTGCGAGGTGCGCAACTACGCCCGGGACGCCATGACGTTGCGCGGCTACTTCACCGAGCGCCTCGCCACGCTCCTCTCCGTCCTCAACCCCGGCGACCTGGTCCTCATCGCCTTCGGCAACGTCGAGCAGCGCGTCAACCAGCCCGAACGCCACCACGGGCCACGCGAGTTCAAGGAGTACCTGCGCCTGTACGCCGAGGCCGTCCGGACCGAGGGAGCCCTCGCCGTACTGGTCACTCCCGCGGCGCGCTGCACCTTCGACGAGGCCGGGAGCGTCCTGGACACCCATGACGGATACCCCGAACTCACCCGCGAGGCCGCGGCCGAGACGGGTGCCGCACTGATCGACATGACCGCGTTCACCACCACGATGCTCGCGGAACTCGGGCCCACCCGGGCCCGCCGGCTCTACCGCTGGCTGGATCCGGGCGAGCACCCGAACCACCCCGACGGCATCATCGACTCCAGCCACTTCAACGAGCAGGGAGCACGCGAGGTGGCCCGACGGCTGGCCGCGTCCGTCCTGGACAACCCGGGCCTGCCGCGTGACCTGGTCGACCCGCAGCGGCTGGCCCCCGACACGTTTCCCGCGGTCCTCGCCGAGTTCACCGTGAGCCGCCCCGAACTGGCCCTCACCATGCAGCCGAGCCTGCCGGACCCGCCGGTCTTCACCTCGCCCGCCCCCGGCGAACTGGTCGGCGCCGCCCGCAGACTGAGCGGCAAGGCACCGGCCGGGACCGACTACGTCCTCTTCTACGAGCAGGGCCGCTACCTCGGCGGCACCTCCGTCTCCTCTTCCGGGACCTGGCAGTGGCGCCGGGTCGTCAACTGGCCGGCGGGCCCGCACACCGTCGAGGTGCTCGGGGTCGCGGGCAACAGCGTCTCCCGGACCTCCGCCGTGGACTTCCGCGTCCTCGACCGGCTGGAACCGCCGCAGATCGTGGGCCCGAGGCCGAACGCCTGGTGCGGTCCACGTCCCCGCTTCTCCGGCAGGGCGGCCCCCGGCGTCACGAAGGTCATGGTGCTGGAGCAGGGCAGACTCATTGCCCAGGCACCCGTCCAGGACGACGGAACCTGGCGGGTCACCCACGCCCACGACTGGCGGCCGGGCACCTACACGGTCGAGTTCGTGGCGGTGTTCAGCGCCATCCACTCGGCGCCCGCCGCCCTGACCCTGCGCGTGCACGGCATCCCCGAGGACAACTGGCTGCACACGTCGCTGTCGTCCCGCGAACCCTGCTCCGGCACCTGCGAGCACTACCCGGCGATGCCGACCTGGTGACCCACCGGCACGGAACGACAGAGGGCCCCCGCCCAAGGCGGAGGCCCTCATCAAGTCACGTCCGTACGGCGGCAGTTACGCCGGAACGCTGGCCACACCCGGCGCCAGGAACGGCTTGCCGTTGACCCGCTCCGACACACCCTCCCGGTCCAGGTACGGCGTGATGCCGCCCAGGTGGAAGGGCCAGCCGGCGCCCGTGATCAGGCACAGGTCGATGTCCTGCGCCTCGGCGACGACACCCTCGTCGAGCATCAGCCCGATCTCCTGCGCCACCGCGTCCAGGACCCGGTCCCGCACCTGCTCCTCGGTCAGCACGGAGTCGCCCTGCTGCAGCAACGCGGCGACCTCGGGGTCGAGTTCGGGCTTCCCGCTGTCGTAGACGTAGAAGCCGCGCTTGCCCGCCTTGACGACGGCCGCGAGGTTCGGGGAGACCGTGAAGCGGTCCGGGAAGGCCCGGTTGAGGGTCTCCGAGACATGCAGGCCGATGGCCGGACCGACCAACTCCAGTAGCACCAGCGGGGACATGGGCAGCCCGAGCGGTTCTACGGCCTTCTCGGCGACGGCGACCGGGGTGCCCTCGTCGATGACGTTCTGGATCTCGCCCATGAAGCGGGTGAGGATGCGGTTGACGACGAACGCCGGGGCGTCCTTCACCAACACCGCTGTCTTCTTCAGCTTCTTGGCCACCGCGAATGCGGTCGCGAGCGAGGCGTCGTCCGTCTGCTCGCCGCGCACGATCTCCAACAGGGGCAGAATCGCCACGGGGTTGAAGAAGTGGAAGCCCACGACCCGCTCGGGGTTCTTGAGCTTCGACGCCATCTCGCTCACCGACAGCGAGGAGGTGTTGGTGGCGAGGATCGCGTGCGCCGGGGCGACCGCCTCGACCTCCGCGAAGACCTGCTGCTTGACGCCGATCTCCTCGAAGACGGCCTCGATGATGAAGTCGGCGTCCGCGAAGCCCTCGGCCTTGTCCAGCACACCGGTGACCAGGGCCGTGAGGCGGTTGGCCTTGTCCTGGTTGATACGGCCCTTGCCGAGCAGCTTCTCGATCTCGGCGTGGACGTAGCCCACACCCTTGTCGACGCGCTCCTGGTCGATGTCCGTGAGGACGACCGGCACTTCGAGGCGGCGCAGGAAGAGCAGGGCGAGCTGCGAGGCCATCAGACCGGCGCCGACCACACCCACCTTGGTGACCGGACGGGCGAGGGACTTGTCGGGCGCACCCGCCGGACGCTTGCCGCGCTTCTGGACGAGGTTGAACGCGTAGATACCGGCGCGGAGTTCGCCACCCATGATCAGGTCGGCGAGGGCCAAGTCCTCGGCGTCGTAGCCCTGTTGGAGGTCGCCGTTCTTCGCGGCGCCGATGATGTCGAGGGCGCGGTAGGCGGCCGGGGCGGCCCCGTGCACCTTGGAGTCCGCGACGAAACGGCCCTTGGCGACGGCCTGGTCCCAGGCCTCGCCGCGGTCGATCGCCGGACGCTCGACCTTGATGTCGCCCTTGAGGACGCTCGCCGTCCAGATCAGGGACTGCTCCAGGAAGTCGGCGCCCTCGAAGAGCGCGTCGGCGATCCCGAGGTCGAAGACCTGCTGGCCCTTGAGCTGCTTGTTCTGGTTCAGGCTGTTCTCGATGATCACCGAGACGGCCTTCTCCGCGCCGATCAGGTTCGGCAGCAGCGTGCAGCCGCCCCAGCCGGGGACGAGGCCGAGGAAGACCTCGGGCAGCGAGAAGGCCGCGATGTGCTTCGACACCGTGCGGTACTCGCAGTGCAGACCGACCTCGACACCGCCGCCCATGGCCGCGCCGTTGTAGTACGTGAAGGTCGGTACCGCGATGTCCGCGAGGCGCTTGAAGACCTCGTGGCCGCCCTTGCCGATGGCGAGCGCGTCGTCGTGGTTCTTGAGGAGCTCGACGCCCTTCAGGTCCGCGCCGACCGCGAAGACGAACGGCTTGCCGGTGATGCCGACACCGACGATCTCGCCGGCCGCCGCCTCCTTCTCGACCTGGTCGATGGCGGTGTTCAGGTTCGCCAGCGAGGCCGGACCGAAGGTGGTCGGCTTGGTGTGGTCGAAGCCGTTGTCCAGCGTGATGAGCGCGAACCGCCCAGCGCTGTACGGCAGTTCGAGGTGACGGACGTGCGCGGACGTCACGACCTCGTCGGGGAACAGCTCGGCCGCACCCTTCAGAAGCTCGGTGGTGGTGCTCACTTGTCCCCCTCGAAGTGCGGGTTCTCCCAGATGACCGTGGCGCCCATGCCGAAGCCGACGCACATCGTCGTCAGGCCGTAGCGGACGTTCGGCTGCTCCTCGAACTGACGGGCCAGCTGCGTCATCAGGCGGACGCCCGACGAGGCCAGCGGGTGGCCGAAGGCGATCGCGCCGCCGTACTGGTTGACGCGCTCGTCGTCGTCAGCGATGCCGTAGTGGTCGAGGAAGGCCAGCACCTGTACGGCGAAAGCCTCGTTGACCTCGAAGAGGTTGATGTCCTCGATGCCGAGACCCGCCTTGGCGAGCGCCTTCTCGGTCGCCGGGATCGGGCCGTAGCCCATGACCTCCGGCTCGACGCCCGCGAAGGCGTACGACACGAGACGCATCTTCACCGGCAGGTTGTGCTCGCGCGCGAAGTCCTCGCTGGCGATGATCGAAGCGGTGGCACCGTCGTTCAGCCCGGCCGCGTTGCCGGCGGTGACCCGCCCGTGCACACGGAACGGAGTCTTCAGCCCGGCGAGGTTCTCCAGGGTCGTCCCCGGACGCATCGGCTCGTCGGCGGTGACGAGACCCCAACCGACCTCGCCCACCTGCTCGTTGGTGTTGCGCACCGAGATCGGCACCAGGTCCTGCTGGATCTTGCCGTTGGCGTACGCCTTGGCGGCCTTCTCCTGCGAACGCACCGCGTACTCGTCGGCGCGCTGCTTGGTGATGTGCGGGTAGCGGTCGTGCAGGTTCTCCGCGGTCATGCCCATGAACAGTGCGGAGTCGTCGACCAGCTTCTCGCTCACGAACCGCGGGTTCGGGTCCACGCCCTCGCCCATCGGGTGGCGGCCCATGTGCTCGACACCACCGGCGATGACGGCGTCGTAGGCGCCGAACGCGATGGAGCCGGCGGTGGTCGTGACGGCGGTCAGCGCGCCCGCACACATGCGGTCGATGGAGTAGCCCGGGACGGACTGCGGCAGCCCGGCGAGAATGCCCGCGGTCCGCCCCAGGGTCAGCCCCTGGTCACCGATCTGCGTGGTCGCGGCGATGGCGACCTCGTCGATCTTCGCGGGGTCGAGTCCCGGGTTGCGGCGCAGCAGCTCCCGGATCGCCTTCACGACGAGGTCGTCGGCCCGGGTCTCGTGATAGATGCCCTTCGGGCCCGCCTTGCCGAACGGGGTGCGGACGCCGTCGACGAAGACGACGTCCCTGACGGTACGAGGCACGATTGGCTCTCCTCCAGGGTGCGGGATCGGCACTGCCGCGATGCGCTGAGCGCGCGCTCAGTACCCATGCTACTTGCGGGTAACCAACCTGCCCACCCCCGGGGTCGGGAGCGGCGAACGTCACACCCCGCCCGCGCCCGGTTCCCCACGCACCACCTGAGGATCTTGGCCTGATCTCGACGCCGAGGTTCCGCTTCCGAGCGCCTTTCCGTGCCCCACGGGGAGCCGATCGGCAGCGGCCAGCCGACCAGCCTTTAGGGGCGCGGGGAACTGCGCGACCAGCCACAACGGACGCGCACCCGCAAAACAACGCACAACCCCTACGGTGCTTTCGCGGTCAACGCCTCCACCAAAACCGGCGCAACCTGCTCAACCTGCCAAGCCCGAGCCCCATACCCGGCAAGAGCCGCCCCCACAGACTCCACATCCACACTCTTCGGCGGCTCCCAGCAAACCCGCCGCACAGTATCCGGAGTAATGAGGTTCTCCTGAGGCATGTTGAGCCCCTCAGCGACCGCCGACACCGCAGCGCGCGCCGCGGACAACCGAGCCGCAGCCTCAGGATCCTTGTCGGCCCAAGCGCGGGGCGGCGGCGGCCCGGTAACCGGCTGACCAGGCTGCGGCAGCGCGGAGTCGGGAAGGGCCTTGGCCCGATCGACGGCCGCCTGCCACTGCTCCAGCTGCCGCCGCCCCATCCGATGCCCGAACCCGTTCAACGCGGCCAGCGCCTGCACGTCGACGGGAAGAGAGAGTGCGGCCTCCACGATCGCCGCGTCCGACAGCACCTTCCCCGGCGACACATCCCGCCGCTGCGCGATCCGGTCCCGCGTCTGCCACAGCTCCCGCACGACACCGAGCTGCCGGCGCCGCCGTACCTTGTGCATCCCGGACGTCCGACGCCACGGATCCTTGCGGGGTTCGGCGGGCGGCGCCGCCGCGATCGCGTCGAACTCCTGGCGGGCCCAGTCCAGCTTGCCCTGCCGGTCGAGTTCCTTCTCCAGCGCGTCCCGCAGATCGACGAGGAGTTCGACGTCGAGGGCGGCGTAGCGCAGCCAGGGTTCGGGCAGCGGGCGGGTGGACCAGTCGACGGCGGAGTGCCCCTTCTCCAGGACGAAACCCAGCACACCCTCGACCATCGCGCCCAGTCCGACCCGCGGGAATCCGGCGAGCCGACCCGCCAGCTCGGTGTCGAAGAGCCGCGTCGGCACCATGCCTATCTCGCGCAGACACGGCAGGTCCTGAGTGGCGGCGTGCAGCACCCACTCGACGCCGGAGATGGCCTCACCGAGGCCCGACAGATCGGGGCAGGCCACGGGGTCGATCAGTGCGGTGCCCGCGCCCTCACGGCGCAGCTGCACCAGATAGGCGCGCTGTCCGTAGCGGTAGCCGGACGCGCGCTCGGCGTCGACGGCCACGGGACCCGTGCCGGCGGCGAAGGCCGCGATCACCTCGGCGAGGGCGTCCTCGTCGGCGATCACGGGCGGAATGCCCTCTCGGGGCTCGAGCAAAGGGATCGGCGCCGTTTCGACGTCGTCCGGAGGGGCGCCTCCGGTGGTTCGCAGTGAGCTGTCTGCTGCGGTTTCTTGGGCGTCGGTCACCTGTCAAGGGTATCCGTGTATGGACAACGCCCGCCGACGGAACGTTCCGTCGACGGGCGTCTGGGGGTCGTAAACCAGTCAGGTAAGTGAAAGATCCGGTTCACGGCTCGAAGGGGGAGCGGGAAGGAGAGCGGAAGGAGATGCGGGGACGGGGTCGCGGGACAGGGTCAGTGGATGATTCCGGTGCGCAGCGCCACCGCGACCATGCCGGCGCGGTCACCCGTGCCGAGCTTGCGGGCGATACGGGCGAGGTGGCTCTTGACGGTCAGTGCGGACAGGCCCATGGAGACGCCGATGGCCTTGTTCGACTGGCCCTCCGCGACCAGACGCAGGACCTCGACCTCACGGCCGGACAGTTCGCGGTAGCCACCCGGGTGGCTCGGGGAACCCGGGGGGCGGCGGTGCATACGGGCCGCGGCGGAGCCGATGGGGGCGGCGCCGGGCCGGGTGGGGAGCCCGACGTTGGTGCGGGTGCCGGTGACGACGTAGCCCTTGACGCCGCCCGCGAGGGCGTTGCGCACGGCACCGATGTCGTCGGCGGCGGACAGGGCCAGGCCGTTGGGCCAGCCTGCGGCTCTGGTCTCGGAGAGCAGGGTGAGACCGGAACCGTCGGGAAGGTGGACGTCTGCCACACAGATGTCGCGGGGGTTGCCGATGCGGGGACGAGCCTCCGCGACGGACGAGGCCTCGATGACGTCGCGCACACCGAGCGCCCACAGGTGGCGGGTGACGGTGGAGCGTACGCGCGGGTCGGCCACGACCACCATGGCGGTCGGCTTGTTCGGGCGGTAGGCGACCAGGCTTGCGGGCTGCTCGAGGAGAACGGACACCAGGCCTCCTGGGGTGTGGGACGACTTTCAAGGTCACAGTCGTCTTCGGCACCAAACCCCAGGTCCTTTAGAGAAAGATCACGATTTAGTGAGTAGCAATCAGTGCAATTCGGACATGCTGTCGATCGTTCGGTGAACGAAACGGCTCGTTCGATGGGCCACTCCTGATTGAAAGTGGCCGTATCGACAAAGACACCGGAAGTGCTCGGTAAGACCTCGGTGTGCCTCGGGTAAGGCTCAGCGTGACTGCGGGCCCCGGCGCTGCGGCAGCGTGACGATGGACGCGTCGCCCGGGCCCGCCGGGGGCAGGCCCGCGACCTGGGCCAGCAGATCGCACCAGGAGGCCAGATGCGCCGCCGTGTCCGGGACGCCGCCGAGCCCCTCGCGCGGAGTCCACGAGGCACGGATCTCGATCTGGGACGCGGACGGCCGCTCGGACAGTCCGCCGAAGTAGTGGGAGCTGGCGCGGGTGACGGTGCCGCTCGGCTCGCCGTACGTCAGTCCGCGCGCCTGGAGCGCGCCGGTCAGCCAGGACCAGCACACGTCGGGCAGCAGCGGGTCCGCCGCCATCTCCGGCTCCAGCTCCGCGCGCACCAGCGTCACCAGCCGGAACGTGCCGTGCCAGGCGTCGTGCCCGTCCGGGTCGTGCAGCAGCACCAGCCGGCCGTCGGCCAGGTCCTGGTCGCCGTCGACGACCGCGGCCTCCAGCGCGTACGCGAAGGGGGCGAGCCGCTGGGGAGCGGGCGTCGGATCGATCTCGATCTGCGGCCTCAGCCGACTGTTCTTCAGGGCCTGGACCGCGGCCTGGAAAGCCGGCGGCGCCGCACCGCCCCCATCCCGGTCCCCCTCCTTGGAGTCGTCCATCCCGTCAGCGCCATCCGACAATCGTCCCTGAGCCGCAGCCATGCGGGAAGATTAAGGGGAACGGAGGCATCGTGCGGGACTAGACACCCGCTCTTCCGCTCAGCACACCGTGTAATCGCCTTCTGGCGCCGTGCGAGACTTGCCCCCGTGAGTGCCAACCAGAGCCCCGCGGGCCAGCAGCCGACCGCCACTTACGACTCCGCCTTCATGAAGGCGGCCAGGCGTGAGCCCGTTCCGCACACACCCGTGTGGTTCATGCGGCAGGCCGGGCGCTCGCTGCCGGAGTACCACAAGGCGCGCGAGGGCATCGCGATGCTCGACTCCTGCACGCGCCCCGAGCTGGTCGCCGAGATCACCCTCCAGCCGGTGCGCAGGCACAACGTGGACGCGGCGGTCTACTTCAGCGACATCGTCGTCCCGCTCAAGGCCATCGGCATCGACCTCGACATCAAGCCCGGCGTCGGCCCGGTCGTCGAGAAACCGATCCGCACCCGCGCCGACCTGGCCCGGCTCCGCGACCTCACCCCCGATGACGTCTCCTACGTCACGGAGGCCATCGGCCTGCTGACCGCCGAGCTCGGCCCGACCCCCCTCATCGGCTTCGCCGGCGCCCCGTTCACCCTCGCGAGCTACCTCATCGAGGGCGGCCCGTCCCGCACGTACGAGAACGCCAAGGCGATCATGTACGGCGACCCCGAGCTCTGGGCCGACCTCCTGGACCGCCTCGCCGACATCACGGCCGCCTTCCTCAAGGTCCAGATCGAGGCGGGCGCCAGCGCCGTCCAGCTCTTCGACTCCTGGGCCGGCGCCCTCGCCCCGGCCGACTACCGCCGCTCGGTGCTCCCCGCCTCCGCGAAGGTCCTCCAGGCGGTCGAGGGCTACGGCGTCCCGCGCATCCACTTCGGTGTCGGCACCGGCGAGCTGCTCGGCCTGATGGGCGAGGCCGGCGCGGACGTCGTCGGCGTCGACTGGCGCGTCCCGCTCGACGAGGCCGCCCGCCGCGTCGGCCCCGGCAAGGCGCTCCAGGGCAACCTCGACCCGACCGTCCTGTTCGCCTCCACGGAGGTCGTCGAGGCGAAGACCCGCGAGGTCCTCGAGTCGGCGAAGGGCCTGGAGGGGCACATCTTCAACCTCGGGCACGGCGTGATGCCGTCCACCGACCCGGACTCGCTCACCCGGCTCGCCGAGTACGTCCACACCCAGACCGCCGGCTGAAGTCCGCGCTCACCACGTGTGCCGGGGCCTCGCCCGCCTGCCGAACAGCAGGCCGCGCGGTTCCGGCGGCGGGGGCGTGCCCGCCTTGAGCGGCCAGGCGAGCAGCATGCCCACCAGGAACCCGACGACATGCGCCTCGTACGCCACGGTGCCCGCGTCGGAGACGCCCTCGCCGGACGAGTAGAACGCCTGGAGCACGAACCAGAAGCCCAGCACCAGCCAGGCGGGCAGGCGTAGTGGCAGGAAGAACAGGAACGGCACCAGGACCCACACCCTGGCCTTCGCGTACAGCACCAGATACGCGCCCAGGACACCGGCGATCGCCCCGGAGGCGCCGATCAGGGGGTCGGCCGAGTTGTCGTTGAGCAGCGCGAAGCCGTAGCCCGCCGCGTAACCGCAGACCACGTAGAAGAGCGTGAAGCGGATGTGGCCCATGCGGTCCTCGACGTTGTTGCCGAAGATCATCAGGAACAGCATGTTGCCCAGCAGGTGGATCCAGCTGCCGTGCAGGAACATCGCGGTGAAGACGCTCAGCGGGGCCGACTTGTCGTAGGTCGGCGGGCCGGCCGCGCACGCAGGGCCGCCGGGGCCCGCCTGGACGGCGCCGGTCGGGACGAGCTGCGGCATCTGGTGGTGGATCAACTCCCGCGGTACGGCCGCGTAGTGGTCCAGGAACGCCTGCAGATGGCACAGCTGCGAGAGGTCGCTGCCGCCCGCCACGGAGCCCGCCATTCCGGGCGTGAACAGGAAGACGAGCACGTTCGCGGCGATGAGCGCATACGTCACCCAAGGGGTGCGGCGCACCGGGTTCACGTCATGGACGGGGATGACCACAAGGGATTAGTGCCCCCGATACGCGCGGCGAACCGGTGAACACCGCCGTCCGCCTGTGCGTATGACTCCTCAACCGCCCGCGGTGCGGGGAAGGCGTGTCGCGGGGACGACGTGAGGAACAGGCGATGAACGACCGTATTTCCCCTCAGATGACCGCCACGCCCGACGGCGAGGCCGAGATCTCCCTGGTGGTGCGCCTCCCCTGGGAGGACGTCGCCCGGCTCGGCCAGGAGGCGGGACGCATGGCCGCGCAGATGCAGCGGCCGGTCACCCTGGACGAGGCGGTGAGCAACCGGCTGCGGTCCAACGCGCTGGGCGCCCACGCGAAGCCGGCCGGGGCTCAGCCCGCCGCGATGGTGCCGCCGAGCGCGTCCGTCTCGTCCCTGCCCGCCAGGCCGCCGGCCGAGCAGGCACGGCAGGCGATAGACCGCATCAACGGCACGGCGTAAACGCTTTACCGCAGGCCCGCCTGGACCTTGGCGGCCGCCTTTCGGGCCGCCACCAGGACCGGGTCCCACACCGGGGAGAACGGCGGGGCGTAGCCCAGGTCCAGGGCCGTCATCTGTTCCACCGTCATACGAGCCGTGAGGGCGACCGCCGCGATGTCGACACGCTTCGCGGCGCCCTCCCGGCCGACGATCTGCACGCCCAGGAGCCTGCCGGTACGGCGTTCGGCGAGCATCTTCACCGTCATGAGGGCGGCCTCGGGGTAGTAGCCCGCGCGGCTGGTCGACTCGATGGTGACCGTCTCGAACCGCAGGCCCGCGCGGTGGGCGTCCTTCTCGCGCAGCCCGGTACGCGCGATCTCCAGATCGCACACCTTGCTCACGGCGGTGCCGACCACCCCGGGGAAGGTGGCGTAACCGCCGCCCACATTGGTGCCGATGACCTGCCCGTGCTTGTTGGCGTGGGTCCCCAGGGCGATGTGCCGCTCCTGCCCGGAGACCAGGTCGAGCACCTCGACGCAGTCGCCCCCGGCCCAGATGTTCTCGTGCCCGCGCACCCGCATCGCCAGGTCGGTGAGCAACCCGTCGTGCTGCCCGACCGGCAGCCCGGCCGCCTTCGCGAGCGTCGTCTCGGGCCGTACACCGATCCCGAGCACCACGACATCCGCCGGATACTCCGCGTCCTCCGTGACCACGGCCCGCACCCGTCCGTCGTCCCCGGTGCGCAGCTCGGTGACGTGGGCGTCGTCGACCATGGTGATGCCCAGGCCCGCCATCGCCTTGTGCACCAGGCGCCCCATGTCCGGGTCGAGCGTGGACATCGGCTCCTTGCCCCTGTTGACGACGGTGACGTCATACCCGCGGTTGACGAACGCCTCGGCCATCTCGACCCCGATGTACCCGGCCCCGACCACCACGGCCCGACGCCCACGCGTGCGTGCCAGCGAGTCGAGCAGTGCCTG
Source organism: Streptomyces sp. NBC_00986 (assembly GCF_045162565.1). Taxonomy (NCBI): domain Bacteria; kingdom Bacillati; phylum Actinomycetota; class Actinomycetes; order Kitasatosporales; family Streptomycetaceae; genus Streptomyces; species Streptomyces sp. NBC_00986. The sequence continues at coordinate 3,367,444 of NZ_CP108733.1, read as the reverse complement.
CCCGTCGTCGAGCGTCTGCACCCCGTGCACGCCGGGCGCGTCCACCCCGGGCATGTCCGGCCGGATCGGCCGCGCCCCGGTCCCGATCACGAGCTTGTCGTACGACGTCCAGGACTCCTCCCCGGAATCGACGTCACGCGCGCGTACCCGCCCACCCGCGACGTCGAGTTCGACGACCTCGGTGCGCATGCGCAGGTCGATGTCCCGCTCGCGGTGCTCCTCCGGGGTGCGGGCGATCAACTCCTCCGGGGCGGACACGTCACCGCCCACCCAGTAGGGGATGCCGCACGCCGAGTACGAGGTGAAGTGGCCGCGCTCGAAGGCCACGATCTCCAGCTCGTCCGGCCCCTTGAGGCGCCGTGCCTGTGACGCCGCGGACATGCCCGCGGCGTCTCCGCCGATGACGACCAGTCGTTCCCGGGTACCCCTCGCACGGCTCATGCTCATGCGAACACGCTACGGGGACCGATCATTTCAGTCCTGGCTGCCCTCTTCCGGCAGAGCGCTCACTCCGGTGGCCGCCGGAACGGTCGCCGCCCGGCGCGGTCGTACGAGACGCAGCCACACGACGAGCGCCAGCGCCGCCACGGCCGCGAACGGCAGTACCGCGCCGAGCGCCAGGGCGATCCAGCGCAGCATCGTCACGAAGACGTGCCAGCCGCCCGCCACAGCGTCCACGAAGCCGGGACTGTCGTCCTTCGCGGCGGCCTTCGCCACCGGGGTCTGCGACAGGGACAGCGTGATGGTGGCCAGGCTGGTGCGGTCCTTCAGGGAGGCCTGTTGGGCGAGCAGCGCCTCCAGGTCGGACTCGCGGGTGCTCAACTCGCCCTCCAGCTCCACCACATCACTGAGCTTGGTGGCCCGGTCCATCAGGTCACGCACGCGTGCCACGCTGGCCCGCTGCGAGGCGATACGGCTCTCCACGTCCACCACCTGGTCGGTGACGTCCTGCGCCTTCGCGGTGCGGTCGAGCAGCTTGCCCGCGCCCTCCAGGTCGGCGAGGACCTCGTCGTACTTGTCGCTGGGCACCCGCAGGACGACCCGCGTGCGCTCGTGGCCCTGCCCGTCGCGGCTGGTCGACTCGTTGCCGACGAACCCGCCCGCGTTCTCGGTGGTGGTGCGGGCCTCGTCGAGGGCCTTCGGCACGTCCTTGACCCGCACGGACAGCGAGGCCGTACGGATGATGCTGGTCGCGGTGAGCTTGGGCGTCGTCTTGGTGTTCCGGGCGTTGCCGCTGCCCGCCGCGCCTTCCTGCGGAGCGACGGCCTTGTCGTTCGCGCCCGCGCCGGCATCGCTGGCAGTGGAACTCTTGTCGCTCGCGCCGCCGCTGCACCCGGCCAGCGCGAGCGCCGAGGCCAGCAGGACCGCGGCCAGGGCCTGGACAGGCCGTACGGAGTGTCGTGTGCGCATGTGTCGCTACCCCCGGGGTTTCGTCGTGACGACTGACGCACCTTCGACGCCGGGACCGGGCGGGACGTTGGCGGTAAACGGTCCCGATGCGGTCACGGTCGGGACTCGCACCGGACACCGCGTCGGACACCGGCCCGGAGTCGGACTGTCAGTGGGGTCTGAGAGGCTGGGTGCATGCGTGAAGTGGAGACTCGTACGGGCACAGGGCATGTCGTCGTCATCGGCGCCGGGATCGGCGGGCTGGCCGCCGCACACCGGCTGCTGGACAGAGGCGTGCGCGTGACCGTCGTCGAGGCGTCGGAGCGGGTCGGCGGCAAGCTGCTGCCCGGTGAGATCGCGGGCGCCCGCGTGGACCTCGGCGCCGAGTCGATGCTGGCCCGCCGCCCCGAGGCCGTCGCGCTGGCCCGCGAGGTGGGCCTCACCGACCGCCTCCAGTCGCCCGCCACGTCCACCGCGTCGATCTGGACCCGGGGTGCGCTGCGCCCCATGCCCAAGGGCCACGTCATGGGCGTCCCCGGCACCGCCTCCGCCCTCTCCGGAGTTCTCTCGGACGAGGGCCTGCACCGCATCGAGCGCGACGCCGACCTGCCCCGCACGGAGGTCGGCGACGACGTGGCGGTCGGCGAGTACGTGGCGGCCCGCCTCGGCCGCGAGGTCGTCGACCGCCTCGTCGAGCCCCTCCTGGGCGGGGTCTACGCAGGCGACGCGTACCGCATCTCGATGCGCTCCGCAGTCCCGCAGCTGTACCAGGCCGCGAAGACCCACGACTCCCTCACCGAGGCCGTCCGCGGCATTCAGGAGCGCGCCGCCGCCGCACAGCAGACCGGCCCGGTCTTCATGGGCATCCAGGGCGGAGTGGGCCAACTCCCGCTCGCCGTCGCGGAGTCGGCACGCGCGCGGGGCGCCGAGATCCGCACCGGAACACCGGTCACGGAGCTGCGCCGCACCGGGGCATCGGGCTGGCGCGTCGTCGCCGGAGGCCGCGTGCTCGAAGCCGACGGCGTGATCGTCGCCGTCCCCGCACCTGTCGCCGCCGAGCTGCTACGGCCCGAAGCACCGGGCGCCGCCGCCGAGTTGGCCGCCGTCGAGTACGCCTCGATGGCCCTGATCACCCTCGCCTACCGCCGCGCGGACATCGAACTCCCCGAAGGCAGCGGCTTCTTGGTGCCACCGGTCGACGGCCGCACCATCAAGGCGTCCACCTTCGCCTCCCAGAAGTGGGGCTGGATCGCCGACGAGAACCCGGACGTGCTGGTCCTGCGCACCTCGGTGGGCCGGTACGGCGAGACGACGATCCTGGAGCGCGACGACACGGGCCTGGTCGACGTCTCCCGGCACGACCTGCGCGAGGCCACCGGCCTCGACGCCGAGCCCCTCGCGACCCGAGTCACCCGCTGGACCGACGGCCTGCCCCAGTACCCGGTAGGCCACCACGCGCGCGTGGCCCGCATCCGCGAACACGTGGGCAAGCTCCCCGGCCTGGCGGTCTGCGGCGCTGCGTACGACGGCGTAGGCATCCCGGCGACCATCGCGAGCGCGTACGCGGCCGTCGAGCGGCTGACCGGTGACCCGGTGCCGAGCGCCTCCGGCGGAGCGGGAGAATAGCCCCATGAGCGACGACGCCCCCACCACCGACCCCGGCCGTGTCCCGAACAAGGGCAAGCTGGCCAAGGACCTCAACGAGGCCATCCGCTACACCCTGTGGTCCGTCTTCAAGCTGAAGGACGTGCTGCCCGAGGACCGCGCCGGTTACGCCGACGAGGTCCAGGAGCTGTTCGACCAGCTCGCCGCGAAAGACGTCACGGTCCGCGGCACGTACGACGTCTCGGGCCTGCGTGCCGACGCCGACCTCATGATCTGGTGGCACGCCGAGACCGCCGACCAGCTCCAGGAGGCGTACAACCTCTTCCGCCGCACGAAGCTCGGCCGCGCCCTGGAGCCGGTCTGGTCGAACATGGCGCTGCACCGCCCCGCCGAGTTCAACCGCTCGCACATCCCGGCCTTCCTGGCCGACGAGACCCCGCGCAACTACATCAGCGTGTACCCGTTCGTGCGCTCCTACGACTGGTACCTGCTCCCCGACGAGGACCGCCGCCGCATGCTCGCCGACCACGGCAAGATGGCCCGCGGCTACCCCGACGTCCGCGCCAACACGGTCGCGTCCTTCTCCCTCGGCGACTACGAATGGCTCCTCGCCTTCGAGGCCGACGAGCTCTACCGCATCGTCGACCTCATGCGCCACCTCCGAGCCTCCGAGGCCCGCATGCACGTCCGAGAAGAGGTCCCGTTCTACACGGGCCGCCGCAAGGACATCGGCGACTTGGTAGCAGGCCTGGCGTAGTCGCCCTGTTTTAGGCTTTTAGGGGCGCGGGGAACTGCGCGACCAGCCCCCACCGGCTCGCAGACTACTTACTACCTGACCGCGCAGCACTCGGTTTCGGCTCCTGATGCGGCGCGCAAGCCGCACGCCGCTCAGGCAGCCGCCCCTCCAACAGGTACGCATCCAAATACCCGTTGACGCACTTGTTGGATCCCCCCGCGATCCCATGCGTCCCCGCATCCCGCTCAGTCACCAACACAGAGCCGAACAACCGCCGCTGCAACTCCAACGCCCCGTCATAAGGCGTAGCCGCATCCCGCTCAGCAGCCATGATCAGCACCGGCGGCAACTCACCCGGGCCCGTGCGCACATCCAGGGGCTGCTGACGCGGCTCGGGCCAGTACGCACAGGGCAGATTCATCCACACGTTGTCCCACGTCTCGAACGGCGCCACCCGAGCGAGCCGAGTGTTGTCCCGGTCCCAGGTCTGCCAATCGGTAGGCCAGGCCGCGTCATTGCACTCGACGGCCGTGTACACCGCATTCCCGTTCTCCGCCTCGACGGCCGCCCCCGGCGTAGGCCCGGCCTGCTGGATCAACGGCTTCGGGTCGCCCTTCAGGTACGACGACAACGCGGCGGCACTGTGCGGCCAGTAGTCGTCGTAGTACCCGGCGGACAGGATCGCGCCCTGCAACTGCGCCGGCCCCACCTTGCCGCCGGCGGGCTTCTCGGCGAGCCGCGCCTCGGCCTTGCGGTAGTTGCCGAGCACCTTCTCCGCCGTGTCGCCGAGCCCGTAGACGTCGTCGTGCCTGGCGATCCACTCGCGGAAGTCCGTCCAGCGGCCCTCGAACGCGGCCGACTGGTCGAGGTTGTTGCGATACCAGATCTGCTCGGGGTCCGGGTTCACCGCCGAGTCGAACACCATCCGCCGTACGTGCGTGGGGAACAGCGTCGCGTACAGCGCCCCGAAGTACGTCCCGTAGGACGCCCCCATGAACGTCAGCCGGTCCTCGCCGAGCGCGGCGCGCAGGACGTCCAGGTCGCGGGCGTTGTTGAGGGAGGTGTAGAAGCGGAGCTTGCTGCCGGAGCGCTTGGCGCAGCCGCGCGCGTAGGACTTGGCCTCGGCGATGCGTTCTTTCTTGTACGACTCCGAGGGGTACGTCGGCGACTGCGAGGGCGCCTTGAAGAAGTGCTTGGGGTCCTCGCAGGACAGGGGCGCCGACTTGTCGACGCCGCGCGGGGCGTAGCCGACGAGGTCGTAGGCCGACGCGATGCGCTTCCACTCGGGGAGCATGCCGATCAGCGGGAAGTAGAGGCCGGAGGCGCCGGGGCCGCCTGGGTTGTAGACCAGGGAGCCCTGGCCGGGCACTCTGCGCTTGCTGTTGTGCGGGTCCTTGTGGGTGGCCCGGGCGCGGCTGACGGTCAGCCTGATCTGCTTGCCGTCGGGGTGCGCGTAGTCGAGCGGGACGGAGACCGTGCCGCACTCCATGGTGCCGGGCAGGTCCTGGGCGTCGGGGCACTTCCCGAAGGTGATGCCCGCCGCCCGGGCGTGCGCGGCGGCCAGCGCGGTGCCGGTCAGTTCGGCTGCCCGGACGCCCGGAACGCCGGGGGTACCGGTGGCCGGGGCGGCGGCGAGGGTGGTGAGGAGCAAGGACCCGGCGGCCGAGTACAGGGCGGCGGCTCGCATGGTGGGGTATCCCTTCGGAGCACGGCAGCAACAAAAGGGATGTTTCGTTCGGCTGTTGGCGAAGGCAAGCACCATCGGGCGGTGTCGGCCCCAATGACCCCTGTGCGCCCCCGGGGAGCGCCTTCACGCTGTGGTCAGCGGCGCCACTCGTACTGCTCGCGGTGCGCGAAGGCCGCCCGTAGATCCGGTTCGCCGACCGCGCGGATGCCGCGTACGGCGACGGACGTCAGATACGTACGGTCGTCCCCGCTGCCCGCGTGCCGGGCCAGCGTGCCCAGCAGCCGCTGACCGGCCGGGGAGGCCCAGCGCGAGTACGGGTGCACCTCGACGCGCGCGATGGCCAGACAGCTCAGCGTGAGGGCCAGCGGCAGCGCGAACCAGAGCGCGACCAGCCCCCGCGGCATCTCGGCCCCCGGCGTCAGCAGCGCGGTCGCGCCCAGCGCGAGCACGACGAGCGCGGCGCCCCGCACCTGCCGTACCCCGGACGCAACGGTCGTAGTGCTCCCGTCCGGTACGGCCAGACCCGCGTCGACGAGCCGGACCGCGACCTCGCGCACCGCGTCCGTGGCCGCCGCGGTGGCCCGCACCGGGCCGATCCTGGACTGCCCATCGGGCCCGATGGCGCCTATCACCGACCGCTCGATGGCGTCCCGGCCGCGCGGGTCGACGACGGTCGCCCAGCCGGTGTGCGCGAGCAGCAGCCGGTGCTGCCGCGCCATGGAGACGAGCGTCAGATCGGCGACCCGCGCGGGGCCGCCGGACAGGAACGCCGCCTCGTAGAGCGTCAGATCGTGTCCCGTGCCCGTGTCGTCCGTGTCGACGGCCGCCGCTCTGACGGCGGCCAGGCACAGCCGCGTGCACGCCGTGCCGGCGACGGCCCAGGCCAGGAGCAGGAGAAGGACCCAGAACATGCCAAGTTTCTATGCCAAAGGCCCAGTGCGACGCCATGCCTTGTTCACAATCCGGACGGAGCGTTGTCGGTATGTGACGTTCCGAATGTCCGGAAACGGACTACGGCCGAAACGGTTCTACGGCTGTGCCGACGGCGGTGGGGCGGAGGCGGCCGGCGGGAGCGTGTAGGTCGGCGAGACCGACGGGGTCAGCGGGACCACCTGACCGGGGTCGGCCGCGGCGGAGACGCTGGGCACCGGCGAGCTCGACGCGGCCATGTCCCGGGCCAGCGCGGCGAAGTCGACGTACCCGGTGGCCTCCAGGACCTTGATGTGGTCCAGGACGGTCGTGTTGGCGTCGTCGGCGAGGGCGCGGACCAGCGAGTTCTGGGTGGTGGCGCGGACCTGCGCGACCACCGTGAACACCTTGCCGTGCGCGAGGCGCAGGATGTTGGCGAACTTGCGGTCGAAGTCCACGCCCCGCGCCGCGTTGAGTGTCGCGAGCCACTGCTGCTGCTGAGCGTTGGGCTGGTTGGGCAGCGGCACCCCGAGCCGGGCGGCGACATCCCGCACCCGCTCGTCCAGGAACGTGTGTCCGTCGATGAGGTGCTGTCCCGCCGTCCGTACGGCCGCGGTGGTGCCCTTCTCCTCGGCCTGCTGCCCGGCCGGCAGCTCCCACAGCCCGGCCAGCCGGACCCTGGTGACGAAGTCCCGGTCCAGGGCGGACAACGGCCCGTACTGCGTGGTCACGGTCTGGTCGCTGAGCACGCTGGCACTCGTCGTCCCGGACCGGTCGGCGTAGGACCAGACCGGGAAGACCAGCGCGGCCAGCGTCGCGGTCAGGCCGATGACGATGACGCCGGTGCCACTGAATATGCCTCGGCCCTGTACGGGTGGTCGCGGTCGCATGGGTGCCTCCTGTTACGGCACCGCACGTGAGTGTGCTTTTCGTGCGCTTCGCGTGCGGGACCGCAATATTACTGCGGAGTCACTGTCACCTTCCAAGGCCCCACGTCAGCCGCACAGCAGCCCCGCCCAGATCCCTCAACGGCGCAGCAGCACCCGCCGGGTGGCGCGGGCGAGCCGGACCGCGGGCCGCGTCGACCGCGGGACGGGCCCCGAGCGCTCCAGCCACCACTCCCGCAACTCCCGCCGCACCTCCGCGTCCTCGGGCCCGCCCGACAGCAGCAGCTGCCCGGCGAAGTCCAGCGCGTCCCGTCGGTAACCGCCGGTCATCGGGTGCGAGTGCGCGTACGCGAGGAAGGCCGGTCGGTACAAGTCCCCGAGAATCTCCGGCAGTTCGGGCGCCACCTTCGCCACGACATCGGCCCGCTTCACCCCGAGCGCCCGCGCTTGCACACCGAGCCGCACACGGTCGAACCCGTCGGGAACGGGAGTCCCGGCGACCAGGGCGGAGAGGAGGGCGGTCTGGGCGAGGGCGAGGCGCTGGCGGGTGGGGGCGGTTGGGGGAGGGGGAGGGGTGGGCTGAGCGGCGGCGGTTTGGGGAATGTGTGCTGCTTTCGATGCCCTTGCGGCCTTTGTCGCCCGCGCTTCCCGCGCAGGAACCCTGCTCGCGGCCGCCCGCGCCCATCCCTTGGTCAGCGCCCCCTGAATCGCCTCCAACTCCCGCTCCAGCACGGCCGGTTCGGGGAAGTTGTCGTCCCGCTCCAGCAGCACCCCGGGCGGGGAGACGCGGGACGCGAGATCGGTCAGGATCGCGAGGACCGGGGCGGGGACCGGGTGGGCGTGGGTGTCGTGCCAGACGCCGTCGCGTTCGACGCCGCCCGCGACATGGACGTACGCGATCGCCTCGACGGGGAGTTCGGCGAGGGCCTTGGCCGGGTCCTCGCCGCGGTTGACGTGGTTGGTGTGCAGGTTGGCGACGTCGATGAGGAGGCGTACGCCGGTGCGGTCGGCCAGTTCGTACAGGAACTGTCCCTCGGTCATCTCCTCGCCCGGCCAGGCCAGCAGCGCGGCGATGTTCTCGACGGCGAGGGGTACGGGCAGTGCGTCCTGGGCGATGCGGATGTTCTCGCAGAGCACGTCGAGGGCGTCCCGGGTGCGCGGTACGGGCAGCAGGTGGCCGGCTTCCAGGAGTGGGGAGGCGGTCAGGGGGCCGCCCGCGCGGACGAACGCGATGTGCTCCGTGACCAGCGGTGCGCCCAGCGCCTCGACCCGCTCGGCGAGCGCCGTCAGCCTGGCCTCGTCCGGGCGGTCGGCGCCGCCGAGGCCCAGGGAGACGCCGTGCGGGATCACAGTCACGCCGCGTTCGCGCAGCCGTAGGAGGGAGTCGGGGAGGTGGCCGGGGCAGACGTTCTCGGCCACCGCCTCGACCCAGTCGATGCCCGGCATACGCTCCACGGCGTCCGCGATCTCCGGTCGCCAGCCGATGCCTGTCCCCAGTCGCTTCAACGTCCGTCCCCGTCCTCCAGGAAATCCATGAACTCCTCATGGCCGCTGTTCCGGCGTGACGGAGGTATCGCCCCGGCGCCGGGACCCGAACCCCGCCCGCGTCACCTTCAGAGCAACATTTGAGGTTCGGGGAGCGGTCTCCTAGCCCAGAATGCCGTTCGAGTCGACCGGATCCGGGCGGCCGGTGTTGACCGTGCCCGGTGCCGCCGGGGACGGGCGCGAGGTGGCGCCGATGTTGCCGCTCGCCTCGGCGGCCGGTGCGGACGGCGCCTGCTGGCCGGGCGCCGGCGCGGCGGGGCCGGTCGGGCTGGCGGTCGAGGCGTTGGCGATCTCGTTGGCGATGGCGTCGAAGTCGACCCGCCCGGTCTTCTCCAGCACCGTGATGTGGTCGAGCACGGTCTGGTTGGCGTCCGAGGCGAGCTGCCGTACGAGCGTGTTCCGCGTGGTGTTCCGTACGGCGCCGATGGCCGGGAAGATCTTGCCGTGCGCGGCCCGCAGCAGGTTGGCGAACTTGTACTCGTACTCGGCGCCGGTCGCCGCGCTCATCTCCCGCAGCCAGCCCTGCTGTTGCTCGTTCGGCACGTTCGGCAGCGCGACACCGAGCTGGGCCGCGATGATCCGCACCCGCTTGTCGAGGTCGGTGTGGCCGACGATGAGATGGTCCCCGGCCTCCTTGATCGCCTGGCTGGGCGCCCGCTCGATCGCCTGCTGCCCGGCCGGCAGCTCCCACAGCCCGGCCAGCCGCACCCGCACGATCAGATCCCTGTCGGCGGCCGTCAAGGGCCCCCACTCGGTGTTCACGGTGCCCGCCGCCACGTTCGCCTGCCCGGTCCCCGCCCGGTCGGCGTACGACCACACGGGAAAGACGAGCGCACCGGTGGTGGCGAAAATGGTGGCGATGAACACAGCCGTACCGTTGATACGACGCAAGGGAGCCTCCCGGGGAAACCAACTGGTCGTTGGGGAAAGTTGACGCTTGGCCAGTGTCAGGAGGTACGCGCGGGGCGGTTTCCTTGTTCAAAGGGAGGGCAGCTTTGCTCAAAGGGCAGGCAAAGGGAGCGAGTTCAGCGGCCCTTCACGGGCCAGTGTTCCGGCGTCCGGCCCAGCAGCCGTAGCGCCTCGTCGAGCGGGCCTGCCTCCGGCGGTACGTCGAGCGGCGGGGCGAAGGCGAACTCCGGTCCGCGTACGGCGGGTTCGGTGGGTACCAGTCGGGCCACCACCAGCGCGATGTCCAACACGTCGTCCGGCAGGTCGAGTTCCGTGCCGAGGGTGGCGGCGACGTCCCAGGCGTGGACGACGTAGTCGATGAAGTGGAAGCCGATCGCGGTCCGGCCGGGGAAGCTCGCGCCCAGCTCCGGGAGGGTGAAATCCCGCTCGGTGGCGCCGGGTTCGGCGAACGCGGCGAGGACGGCGGTGGCCGCCGCGCGGTGCGTCCGGGCCGGCTTGCTCATGTCCTCCGGCTCCCGCCAGTACGCCCTGTCCTGACCCGCGCCGCGCGCGGCGGCCGCGAACCCGTGATGCTGCGCGGCCATGTGCGCCACGAGCCGCCGCAGGTCCCACCCCGCGCAGGGGGTGTCCCGCCCCCAGTCCTCCTCCTGCGCCAACTCCACTACGCGCAGGGCCTCGTACACGGCGATCCGGTCGAGCTCGACGATGTCCGTTCCGGTGGCTGTCATGGGGCTTGAGCCTAAAACTGTGCGAACGGTCGTGCTACTTGTTTTCGGCCGAAGTGAGGTGAGGGGAAAAGTGCTGTCTGTCGGGAGGCGAAATGCCTTGTACGTCAGGGGACTTGAGGAGCCGTCGAAGGGTTCGTGGCCGCGCATCGCAGACGGGCCGCTATGCCGACGCGGGCCCGGCGGTACACGGTCTCCTCGTCGTGCAGGACCGAGAACGCGTTGGACGTCTCCATCAACGCGACGATCTCGAAGGCGAGTTGGGGTATGTCGGTGTCGGCCCGCAACTCGCCGGAGTCCCGGGCCTCGGCGGCCGTCCGCTCCACGAGGGCCGTCCAGGCCCGCTGAGCGTCGACCATCGCGTCGTGCACGGGACCGGAGCGGGCGTCGAACTCGGCGATGACCCCGTAGAAGAAACAGCCGCCGGGGAACACCCGCCCCCGCGAGTACTCCAGCCACAGCTCGCACAGCCGCCACAACCGGCCCACGCCGACCGGGACTTCGGCGGCGGGCCCGATGACCTTCTCGGTGTAGATGCGGGCGGCCTCGCGCACGGTGGCCAGTTGCAGCTCCTGCTTGGAGCCGAAGAGCGCGAACACCCCGCTCTTGCTGAGCTGCAGCTCGGTGGCCAACCGGCCGACGGTCAGGGCCTCAAGGCCTTCGACGGAGGCGATGTCGACGGTGCGGCGCAGGATCAGTTGCCGGGTGCGGTTGCCCCGCTCGACCCGGCCGTCGGGTCGTGTCGTACCCGCGTACTCGTCAGGTGTCCTTGTCGCTCCGCCCGCTCTCATGGTGGTCCACCCTAAGCAACACGGGGGAAACGGACTCTTCCTAGGATGCGGCGCGTGCACCTGATCGTCCTGGACGCCCCCACCGAGTGGAGCCGGTTCGCCGAGGGTTCCGTCGAGCGCCGCATGCTGCTCGCGCTCGGCGACCGCCTCGGTACGCCGCTGCGCCCGAAGCCGCTCATGCTGCCCGACGGCAGCCGGGTCGAGGTCGAGGGGATCGACGCGGGCTGCCGCGTACTCGTCCAACTGGTCGGCAATCAGGGTGCGTACAAGCCCGCGTACCGCAACAAGGTCATGGCGGACATGTTCAAACTGCTCTGGCTGCGGGAGTCCGTACCGACCGCCGAGCGTGCGGTGCTGCTGGTCACCGAGCTGATCGTGCAGGCGCTCGGCGGCTGGGTGGCGCGGGCCGCGGCGGACCTCGGGATCGAGATCCAGGTCTTCGACGGCAGCGCGGTCGCTCCGCTGCGATCTTCGGCGAAGCCAGACGTAAAACGCCCGTAACAGTCAACTGCGCTGTCCCGAAACACAATCTTCCTACGGTCGGGGGCACCTAAGCGGATTTCCGCGTGGCAGTCAGTCGCACTCGCTACGCACGCTCTCCGACTTCCAGGATCGGGCACTTGTGCCCGCGACATGGATGGGAGCGTGAAGGTGACTGGTACGCCAGCACTCGAACTGCGGTCGGTACGACGGGTCTACGGCTTCGGGTCCGCCGCGACCACGGCTCTCGACGACGTCCACCTGACGGTGCCGTCGGGCCGTTTCGTCAGTCTCATCGGCCCCAGCGGCTGCGGAAAGTCCACCCTGCTGCGTCTCGTCGCGGGCCTCGAACAGCCGGACCTCGGCGAGGTGTCGGTGCACGGGGTGACACCGGCGGACGCCTGCGCGGCCAAGATGATCGGCCTCGTGCCGCAGAGCCCGGCGCTGCTGCCGTGGCTGTCGGTCCTGCGCAACGTCACGCTGCCGCAGAAGATCAACAGGGGCGCGGGCAAGCGGCGTGAGCGCATCGCGGACTTCGCCGAGCGGCAGACGGCGGTTCCCGACATGGAGGAACTCCTCGTCAAGGCCGGTCTCGGCGACGCCCTGCACAAGCTCCCGGCCCAGTTGTCCGGCGGCATGCGCCAACGCGCCGCGATCGTGCGGGCGTTCGGGCTGCAGCCGGATGTGCTCGTCATGGACGAGCCCTTCTCGGCGCTCGACGAGTTCACCCGCGAGAGCCTTCAGGACCAACTCCTCGACCTGTGGGAGGAGTTGAGGACGACCGTCCTGTTCGTCACCCACTCCGTCTCCGAGGCCGTACGGCTCTCCGACACCGTCGTCGTCATGGCGCCGAACCCCGGCCGGATCGTCGAGAGCATCGACGTCGACCTGCCTCGGCCACGTGGTGAACGGCTCTTCGGGGAACGGCGGTTCCACGAGTACGAGGACCTGGTGAGAGAGCGGCTGCGGCGCGCGTGGAGCAGTGAAGCCGCGTGAGTGGGGGCGTGAGGGACGTGACTGTTGCCGACGAACGCACCACCGCTCCGGTGACGAAGACACCGTCGCCTGTCGAGCCGTCCCGGTTCAGCCTGAAGCACCCGAGGTCGCGGATCGGGTGGATCCGGCCGGCCGTGTGGCTGCCGCTTGTGGTGATGCTGGTGCTGCTCGGCGGGCTCTGGCACTGGGGAGCTGAGCAACTTCCTTATCTGTTGCCGCCGTTGTCCGACGTCGGTAGTTCGCTGTCCGATGAACTCGGCTACTACGTCCACAACGCGCTTGTCACCCTTGGCGAGGCTACGGCCGGGCTGGGAATGGGGTTCGTCGGGGCGTTCGTCCTCGCGGTGCTGACGAGTGAACTGCCGTTGGTGCGGCGGGCGGTGATGCCGATCGCTGTTGTCCTCAATGTGACGCCGTTGGTTGCCATCGCGCCGGCGCTTGTCGTGGCCTTCGGGTTCGGGCCGATGCCCAAGCTGATCATCACTGGGTTGATCTGTTTCTTTCCGATTCTCATCAACACGGCTACGGGGTTGCGGTCTGTGCCGCAGCAGGTGTTGCAGGTGTATCGGACGATGGATGCGAGCCGGGTCGAGTTGTTGTGGCATGTGCGTGTGCCCAACGCGCTGCCGTATCTCTTTGCCGCGCTGCGTATCGTCTTTCCGCTGTCGATCATCGGGGCGGTGGTGGCGGAGATGTCGGCGTCCGGGTCCACGGGGGGACTGGGCACCGCGATCAGTGTGGCCTCCTCCATGAATCAACTCCCTGTTGTCTACGCCTCGATCCTCGTGCTTGCGGTGATGGGCGTCTTGCTGTTGCTGGCCGTCACGTTGGTCGAGCGACGTGTGTTGCATTGGCACGACAGCGTGCAGGAGTAGTAGGGACTGTTCTTTATCTGCGGGCCGGTGGGGGCTGGTCGCGCAGTTCCCCGCGCCCCTTTGGGGGCGCTCAACTCACCGGCATTCAGCCAGTTTGGAGTCCACCCATGCCTCGTTATCGCCTCACCAGATCTGCCCTCGTCGCCGCCGTTTTGGTGCTCGGAGTCGCCGGATGTGGCTCCGGGTCGGACGACAGTTCCTCCGCCGGCTCGGCCGGGTCCGCGATTTCTGCCAAGCGGTGTGCCGAGAACAAGGCCGCCGGGAAGATCACGTACCTCTCCGGGTACCAGTTCCAGTCCTCTGTCTCGATCCTCGAATACATCGCGGCCGCCAAGCTCGGCTACTTCAAGGACCTTTGCCTCACCGTCGACCTCAAGCCGGGCAGTGGCGACACCGCGCAGAACACCAAGTTGCTCGCCGGGGGACAGGCGACCGTGTCCGCTATCTCCGAGCAGGATCTGATTCAGGCGCAGGCCAACGGGATTGACATCAAGGGGATTTCCTCGTACTCGAATGCCGGGCTCGACATTCTGATGACGAACAAGGACATCACCGATCTGACCCAGCTGGACGGGAAGGTCGTCGGGCACAAGGGGTATGTTCCCGCTGCCGTCGAGGCGATGCTGGTCAAGGCCGGGGTCAAGTGGGACTCGCTCAAGCTGGTCAAGGAGGGGTACGACCCCTCGGTGCTGCCGCGTAAGCAGGGTGGGCTTGAGGCGCTCACCGGGTTCGTGTCCAACGAGCCGAATCAGCTGAAGGCGGCCGGCAAGGACGTCACCGTGTGGAAGCCGGTCGACTACAAGATTCCGAGTTCGATCGGGGCGATGGCGGTCAACCCGGCGTTCGCCAAGGCGCATCCGCATGCCGTCGAGGACGTGTTGCGGGCCGCGCTGCACGCGTACCAGTACTGCTCCGCCAGCGAGGCGCACATCACCGAATGCGTCGGCTACGCGGCCAAGTTGTCCGGTCCGACCTACGACAAGAAGCTGAACGCGACGATCTGGAAGACCGAGACGCAGGTCGTCAAGGAGAACCCGACGCCCGGACAGCCGCTCGGCGGTGTCGACCCCGACAACGTCACCCAACTCGTGGCCATGCTGCACCAGTTCAAGATCGTGCCGAGCAGTGTGACCGCCGCCAAGGCAACGGGGTGGTTCGACACGTCCTTCGTCAAGGACATCTACAGCGGCGACAAGCTCGTCTGGCCCGCGCCGTAAGAACCAAGAGACCCGCAGAGCCGTAGAAAGGTCCGTGACGTGCCCGCGAAAGAGTATGGAATCTTCCTTCCCATCGGGAACGGCGGCTGGATGCTGTCCACCACCGCGCCGCATCCCGAGGCGACCTACGCGTACAACAAGCGTGCCGCCGTGCACGCGGAGAGCATCGGGCTCGACTTCGTGATGTCGATGGCCAAGTGGCGTGGTTTCGGGGGGAGTACGGACCACTGGGGCCGTTCGCTGGAGTCGATGACGATGATGGCGGCGCTCGCCGAGGCGACCAGCCGGGTCAAGATCTGGGCGACTCTGCACGCGAACATCCACAATCCCGCCGTCGCGGCGAAGATGCTCACCACGCTTCAGGACATCTCCGGCGGGCGGGCCGGGATGAACATCGTGAACGGGTCGTACGCGGGGGAGTTCGAGCAATTCGGCGACTGGGACCCGGAGTTGAGTCATGAAGACCGTTACCGGATGACGGAGTTGTGGACGGAGGCGGTCACGCGGCTGTGGACCGAGGACTCGGTCACCCTGCGCACCCCGTACTTCGATCTCGTCGACTGCGAGTCCCGTCCGCATCCGGCGACCCGGCCGACCCTCATCAGCGCGGGGCGGTCCGAGGACGCGCGGCGGTTCCAGGCGCGGTACGCCGACGGTGCCTTTCTCGCCGCCGACAGCCTCGACGACATGCGGTCGCTCTCGGCCGACGTGCATGCGCGGGCGAAGGCCAACGGCCGTGTCTGCAAGACGTATTCGATGCTCACCGTCGTCCAGGACGACACCGACGAACTGGCCGTCAAGAAGGTCAAGGAGTGGGGCGTCGGCGTGGACCGCGAGGCGCTCGCGCATATGCGGCACACCTGGGGCGTCCCCGCGGACCAGGCCCGCGCGTGGGCCGACGGCGCCAATGGGGAGGCGGCGTTCCAGACGCCGTACGTCGCCGGTTCGGCCCGTACGGTCACCGAGCACATCGAGTACATCGTGCGGGAGGCCGACCTCGACGGACTCATGCTGATCTTCCCGGAGTACGACGAGGACATGCTGCTGTTCGGCGAGACCGTGCTGCCCGAGCTGCGCGCCCACGACGAGGTGGCGGCCTGATGTCCGATCTGCGGGACAGACAACTCGCCCAACTCGCCGGGCCGTTCAGCAGGCCCGCGCTCGTCGTCGTGGATGTGCAGCGTGACTTCGCCGACCCGGACCGGCTGGGGGCCTACGGCCTGACGGACACGGCGCTGGCGACCCTCGACCGGACGGTCACCCGTATCGCCGAACTCGTCGACACCGCGCGCGCCGCCGAAGTACCCGTCGTCTGGGTTGAGTTGGGCAGCGACCCGGCGCGACCGTGGCGGTCGAGCAACTGGCTGCGCGAGGGTGACTACGACGCGCCCATGAGCCCCGACGAGCCGTGCCGCATCGGGACGTCCGGCGCCGAGTGGTATCAAATGCAGCCGGAAGAAGGGGAGTTGCGGGTCGTCAAGCGTGGCTACAGCGGCTTCCTCGGTACGGATCTCGACGCGCGGCTGCGCGCCGCCGGCCACGACTGGCTCACCGTCGTCGGCCTGACGAGCGAGTGCTGCGTGTACGCCACCGCTCAGGACGCCGTCCAACTCGACTGGCCCGTCGTCGTACCGCAGGACACGACGACCGCCTACGACCACCACGTCAACGCCGCCGCCCTGTTCCAACTGGGCCTGAACGTGGCCGTATTGAGCGACGCCGACGAAGTGGCCGAGCTGTGGAAGAAGGCCGTGCGATGACCGGAATGCACATCGGCTACGACCTCTCCTTCACCCACACCGAGGGCGCCTGGGCGCGACAGGGCTCGTGGATCGGGCGGGACTTCCCGGACGTCCGTATGTTCATGGAGCTGGCGCAGACCGCCGAACGCGCGGGCGTGGGCCTGCTGTTCTTCGGTGACGGCAGCGGCATCCCCAGTACCTGGCGGGGCAGCATCGCACCGGCCGTGGAGTGGGGCATCCAGTGGCCGCGCCACGACATGGCGCCGGTGATCGCCGCGATGTCCACGGTGACGGAGAAGGTCGGCTTCGGGCTGACGTACTCCTCGACGTTCATGCATCCCTTCTACGTCGCACGGCTGTTGAACTCGCTCGACCATGTGACCGGCGGCCGGATCGCCTTCAACGTGGTCGCCTCCACGCGCGGCGCCGACGCGGCCAACTACGGGTTCGCCGAGCTGATGGACCACGACCTGCGCTACGAGCGGATGGAGGAATTCGTCGACGTCTGCCGGGCGTTGTGGGACTCCGTCGCCCCGGACGCCATCGTCCGCGACCGCAGCACGGGGCGGTTCGCCGACCCCGAGAAGGTGCACCCCATCGACCACGAGGGGCGCTTCTTCACCGTCAAGGGCCCGCTCGCGTCCGTACCCGGTCCGCAGTACCACCCGCTCATCGTCCAGGCCGGCAACTCGCCCCGGGGCATTGCCGCTTCGGCCCGCTTCGCCGACCTCGTCTTCGGCTTCGGCGGCAATCTCGCCGGCCAGCAGCGCCACCGCAAACTGCTCGACGAGGCGCTCCTCGCCGAGGGGCGGGACCCGGACCACGTGGGCATCCTCTGGGCGACCCAGGTGATCGTCGGCCGCACGAAGGCCGAGGCGTCGGCGCGCTGCGAGGCGGTGCACGAGTTCTGGAACGAGGAGGCCGTCGCCACCTATCTCTCGCACAACGCCGGTTACGACTTCTCGACGCTTCCGGCCTCCTTCCAACTCGGAGAGCTGCGCGACGAGTTGGCCGCCGCCAACGCGAGTCCCGCGGGGATCGTCGGCTCGCTCGTCGCGGAGTTCGGCGCGGACCACACCATGAGCCGTAGCGAGTTCTTCGAGCACGGGCGGGGGAGGGCGACGGGCCTGGACCACAGCGTCGTCGGCGATCCCGCCGCCGTGGCCGACGCGTTGGAGGAGACCTTCGCCTCGACCGGAGCACGCGGCGGCTTCATGTTCTCCAGCCCGCTCGCCATGCCCTCCGGCTTCGCCGGGATCAGCGAACTGCTGCTGCCCGAGCTGCGTCGTCGCGGTGCGCTCGCGCCGCCGTACCAGGGGCCGACTCTCCGCGAGAACCTGGCAGTTTGAGATGCCCGCGGTGAGTGCGGGCGCGAGTGCGGGTGGGGATGGGGGCGTGGGTGTGCGGCGCGAGTGGTTCGCGCTCGGCAGCCTCTGTACGGGGTTCTTCATGCTCCTGCTGGACAGCACGATCACCTCGGTCGCGCTGCCGTCCCTGATCAGCGGGCTGCACGCCGACGAGACCGCCGCGATGTGGGTCAACAGCGGCTATCTCATCGCCTATGCGGTGCCATTGGTCGTCGCGGGACGACTCGGGGATCGGTACGGCCATCGGCGCGTCCACATGGTCGGCCTTGCGGCCTTCACGCTCGGGTCGCTGCTGTGCGCAACTGCCGCCTCCATCACGGCACTTGTCGCCTGGCGGGTGGTGCAGGGCATCGGGGCCGCGCTGATGACACCGCAGTGCCTGACCCTCATCAAGGCGCTGTTCCGGCCGCCGCGGCTCGCCGTGGCGCTCGGGGTCTGGGGTGCGGTCGGGGGAGCGGCAGTGGCTGTCGGGCCGTTGCTGGGCGGTTTCCTTGTCGCCGCCGGGGGTTGGCCCGCGGTGTTCTGGGTCAACGTGCCAGTCGGGGTTGGTGCGTTGGTGGCCGTGGCCGTGTTCGTGCCGGTCCTGCCGCGGCAGGAGGCGCGTATCCCGGTGTGGGCGATCTGCGCGAACGCGAGCGGGGTCGGTGCGCTGGTGATCGGCATCCAGGGCACGGATGCGGCGAGTGGTGAAGTGCTGGGTGTGCCGAGGTGGTTGCTCGTCGCCGTCGGTGTGGTGGTCGTAGCGGGCGTGGTGTGGTTTCAGCGTCGGGACGGTCAACGTGCGCTGGTGCCGGTCGAGTTGTTGCGCAGGCGGGGGTTCGTCGTCGCGGCTTGGGCCGGTGCCGCCGCTGCCTTCTGTTCCGGGTCGGCGATGATCCCGCTGATGTTGTACCTCCAGCGGGAGCGCGGGCTCGATGCCGGCGCGGCCGCGCTCACCCTCGTACCGATGGGCGTGGTCTGCCTGTTGGGGGCTCCGGTGTCGGCCCGGCTCAACAACGGGATCGGGTCCCGCGCGGTCGCCGTCATCGGCTCCGGCGCCCTCGTCCTGTCCATCGGGACGTCGGCGGTGCTCGTCGCGACGGACGCCCCGATCTCCGCACTGACCGCCACCTTCGCGGTGTACGGGGTCGCCAACTCCTTTGTCTGGTCGCCTCTTTCGATCGCGGCGGTGACCTCGGTCGGCCCGGACGAGGTCGGGGCCGCGTCCGGAACCTTCAACGCCGTGAAGCAACTTGGCGCGGTGCTGGGCAGTGCGGTGTGCGCGGTTCTGCTGGCCGGGCACGGTTACGCGACGACGCTCGGTGGGCTCGCGGCGGTCGGGGTGCTCTGCCTCCTGGCGTGCGCTCTCCTTCGTACCGAGCCTCCTGGCAACGGACCCCTGCCGGTGTCCGCCGCCGCACCACAACTACCCACGGGAGTCGCCTGATGAAGCCCGATGAGAGCTGATGGGACCTCATGAAGCCTGATGCAGACGGGGGTTGCACGATGACGGCAATCGAAGGCATGGCAGGCCTGGAGAATCTGGACGGCGTCACCTCGGACCCCGGGGAGATCACGAGAGCGTTCTCCGGGTTTCCGTCGGGCGTCGCGGCCCTCGCCGCACGCGTCCACGGCGAACCGACCGTCATGATCGTCTCGTCGTTCGCGGTCGGGGTCTCCCACAACCCGCCCATGGTCTCCTTCGCCGCCCAACACACCTCCACGACCTGGCCGTTGCTCTCCCGCGCGCAGACCATCGGCATCTCCGTCCTGGGCGAGACCCACGGCGACAAGGCCCGCCAGCTCGGCTCCCGCAGCAAGGCGGCCCGCTTCACCGACCTGCGTACGGTGGAAGCGGAATCCGGCGCGATCTTCCTCGACGGCGCACCGGTGTGGCTGGAGTGCACGGTCGAGCACAGTTATCCGGCCGGCGACCACGACATCATCGTGCTACGGGTGCTCGCGATGCGGTCCGACGATGAGAGGAGTCCGTTGGTGTGGCATCGACGGACCCTGAAAATGCTGGGTAGTTGAGGCGCTTCACCCGAGGGAGGGGCTTGCGGCGGATGGCCCGCGGCGGGTCCGCCGTAGCCGCTCGGGAAGCGGTCTGCGGTAGTCGGGCAGTAGACGCTGGGCGAGGAACGCGGACTTCAGGAAGGCGCGGACGGCACGCTCGCGGCGCGGGGAGAGCCAGCCGATCCGGTGGAGCCGGCAGACTCGCTCGCCGGCGAGATACCGGGTCAGGTCCCTGCCGAACGCCCGTAAGGGGGTGGGGAACCAGTACTCGGCGAAGAACTCCATCATCGCGGTCGCCACCCGGTGGCCGGACTCCGTCCCTGGGTACGGCCGGGATTCAAACTTCAGGGCGAACTCGGTCATCGCGTCCCAGTCCTCTGGGAAGGCCTCGTCGGCCAGCGGGCCGGACTCGCGCTTCAGGAGGCGGAAGAGGGTCTGCGCCCAGTGATGCCAGGCGGTCTTCATGTTCTCGCTCGTACCGGGCAGGCCGAGGGAGGTCTGCAGCCGGTCGGCGGACGTGGCCAGCAGGACCAGGGGATAGACGAAGTCGTCGACGTCGTCGAAGTTGCCCGGCAGGTGCGGTGTCGCACGGGCGATGGCCAGGTGGATGTGGTTGAGCCGCTCGGCGGCCCTGCGGCCCGCGGCGCTGGTCAGCCCGTCCACCATCCAGGCCATCAGGAACTCGTTGCCGTCCTCGAAACGCCGCCGGGGTCTCGTCTCCAGCTTCCCGGTGTGGGCGAGGGTGGCGGATCCGAAGCCCGGCTGCATCATGCGCATGGTGCCCGGATAGACCATCATCGCCAGCGCGAACTCGGGGACGCGGTGGCCGACGTAGAGCGAGATCATGCGCTCCCAGTCGGTGTCCGGGTCCATCCGGGCCAGTTCGCGGTCGACCCACTTGTAGCCACGACGCACGGTCGGTTCCCTCTCGTGGACTTTCAGAAGGGGGACGCTCCGGCAGGGCTGTCCGATGCCGCGATCCGTCGTGATCTGAGTCACCTCGACCGTGAGTCATGGCGTGAGTCATAGCGTGAGCCATGGGTCTCCACCCGAGGGTGGAGCCGCGGAATCAGCCCGTGGGTGGTGGTGATCGACGCAGGTCGGGGCGCAGCCTTGTGCCATGGGCTCACTACATTCCGCACTCGTCGCTCTCACGGGCAGCTGTGTCGCGATCTTCGTCGTGGCCTGGATCGCGGGCGCCGTCTACTTCGGTGTGAAGAGCGAGGCCGGGCTGAGCGGCTGGGCGCGCGGCCTCCGCCGCACCCTGCCTCGGCGGGCTCTGCTGTTCGTGGGCGCCTACGCCTTCTCCGTACTGATCGGACACTCTCCGGACTCCTTCTGGCACCACCTCCAGTACTGGCAGCCCGAGTTGGCGATCCCGGGCGCGGTGCTCGCCGTCGCCTCCACCGCCCTGCTGCTGTGGGCCCGTTGGGTGCTGGGCGTCATGTGGGCCAGTATTCCGCTGGTCCACGAACACCACGAGCTGCGCACCGAGGGCCCGTACCGCATAGTGCGGCACCCCATCTACACCGGGCTC
Organism: Streptomyces sp. NBC_00986; assembly: GCF_045162565.1. NCBI lineage: Bacteria > Bacillati > Actinomycetota > Actinomycetes > Kitasatosporales > Streptomycetaceae > Streptomyces > Streptomyces sp. NBC_00986. Next base: position 3,346,052 of record NZ_CP108733.1, on the reverse strand, counting down.
CTCGGCCTGGTCCTCGGCGGGATGCTGGCCTGCGGCTTCGGCATCTGGATCGTGTTCCTCGCCGTGGCTGTGCCGTGGCTGCTGCGCCGGGTGCGTATAGAGGACGGGATGATGGCCGACCGGTTCGGTGCGTCCTACGACGCCTACCGCGCCCGTGTTCCGGCACTGATCCCGTGGACCCGGCCCGTTCCGGTCGGACCCAGGGCCGTCGGCGGTCGGCAGAGGTAGTCCGGGTCGGTCGTGTGGTTGTCACTCGCGTCAATTTCCGCCCCAAGTGCGGAAGTTGACGGGGTCACCTGTCGGATTGCTGTCATCCCGGTGCCACTGTTGCCCATGTCCACAGCTCGTCACTAACGTGCTCATGGAGATTTCAAAGGGAAATCTGATGGAGGGTCTGCAATGCCCCTGCCAGAACGCCCGGCCACGTTGTCCTCGGCCCGCACGGCGACCGCTCCCGAATCGCTCTGTCCGCCGACGAGGCGCGACCATTCCGGCTGACCGGCTGACCGGCTGACCGGCTGACCGGCTGACCGGCCACCCCTGACGCGTCCGTGGGCCGTGCCCCCTGGCTCACGAGCGACACCTCGCAGGAACAGCGCCCGGCCGCCAAGACGTGTCGCCACGCGACGGCGACCGTCCTTCCTCATCCCCCCGCACCTGTCACCCCCCCACCCTCCTCCAGGCATGTCCCCGCCCGGAGCAGAAGGAGAGTTCCGTGAACTCCACGCACAGCGAGCGTCTGGACTACCTCGTGGTCGGTGCCGGGCCCGCCGGGCTCCAGCTCGGGCAGTTACTCCAGGCGGCCGGCCACGGATACCGCATCCTGGAGAGCGGTCACGCTCCCGGCACGTTCTTCGACACCTTCCCCCGCCACCGCAAGCTGATCTCCATCAACAAGGTGTACAACGGCACCGACGATCCCGAACTGAACCTCCGGATGGACTGGAACTCCCTGCTGTCCTCGGACCCGGACCTCCTCTTCAGCCGGTACAGCAAGCGCTATTTCCCGCACGCCGACGACCTGGTGCGCTATCTCGCCGACTTCGCCGAGGCGTTCAAGCTGGACATCGCCTACGACACCCGGGCGGAGCGGATCCGGCGCGAGGAGGACGGCTTCACCGTCACCGATCAGCACGGTCACGAACACCGCGCCCGTCGGCTGATCGTGGCCACCGGACTGACCCGGCCCAACACCCCCGACATCCCCGGTATAGAGACGGCCGAGGACTACTCCGTGGTCTCCGTGGACCCCGAGGACTTCATCGACCGGCGCGTCCTGATCATCGGCAAGGGAAACTCCGCCCTGGAGACGGCTGACAACCTTGTCGAGACCGCCGCCGTCATCCATGTCGCCGGCCCGCACTCCGTCCGGATGGCCTGGAACAGCCACTACGTCGGCCATCTCCGCGCGGTCAACAACAACTTCCTCGACACCTACCAACTCAAGTCGCAGAACGCCCTGTTGGACGGCAGTGTGCTGTCCGTCGAGCAGGACCCCGACGGCATGTACCGCGTCCGCTTCAGCTTCTCCCGGGCCAATGAGGTCGTGAAGGAACTGCTCTACGACCGGGTGATCGTCTGCACCGGATTCCGCTTCGACGCCTCGGTGTTCGACCCGGAGTGCAGCCCCACCCTGGTCATCGACGACCGCTTCGCCGCCCTCTCCCCGGCGTACGAGTCGGTGAACGTGCCCGGCCTCTACTTCGCCGGAACACTCATGCAGCAGCGCGACTTCAAGAAGTCCACCGGCGGCTTCATCCACGGCTTCCGCTACGCCGTACGCGCCCTGAGCCGCATCCTCGGCGAACGCCATCACGAACAGCCCTGGCCGCACCGGCAGTTGGAGAGCGACCCGGCCGCGCTGGCGGACGCCGTGGTGGCCCGGGTCAACCGCAGCTCGGCACTGTGGCAGCAGTTCGGCGTCATCGGGGACCTCATCGTCACACCACCCGGCGAACCGGCCAGGTACCACGAGGAGGTGCCGGTCGCGTACGCCCACGAACGCCAACTCCCCGACAGCAGCGACTACTTCACCGTCACCCTGGAGTACGGCCCCGACCACGACAAGGTCGACCCCTTCGACATCACCGTGCGCCGCACCGCCCAGAACTCGGTCGACGACGCCTTCGACGCGGCGTACCTCCACCCGGTGATCCGCCACCACGGAGGCGGTGAACTTCTCGGCACCCATCACATGGCCGAGAACCTGGAGAACCACTGGGACGACCCGGAGGCCCACCACGCCCCGCTGGCCGCGTTCTTCGCCCGCGAGCTGGACCGTCGGCCGACTCCGGCGGGGCGGTGAGCGGCGTGCAGTACACCGTCCGTGACTTCGAGACCGCGGCGCGCGCCGAACTGGACCCCGTGTACGCCGACTTCATCGCCGGCGGGGCCCGTGACGAGATCACCGTACGGGCCAACGAGGCGGCGTTCGGGCGGCTGCAGCTGCTGCCCCGGGTGCTGCGGGGGAGTGCCGAACGGGAGTTGGGCATCACCCTGCTGGGCAGCCGGGCGAGCCTGCCGGTCCTGATCTCCCCGACCGCCTTCCACAAACTGGTCGATCCGGAGGGGGAGTTGGCGACGGCCCGGGCCGCAGCCGCCGCCGGCGCGATCATGATCGTGGCGATGGCGTCCACGGTGGCGGTGGGCGAGATCGCCGACGCGGCCCGCGCGGCCGGCGACGACGTGGCCCTGTGGTTCCAGCTCTACATCCAGCCCGACCTGGACATCACCGAGACGCTGGTGCGGCGGGCCACCGACGCGGGGTGCACCGCGCTCGTGGTGACCGTGGACTCCCCGGTGCTGGGCGCGGGCGAGCGCAACCGGCGCAACGGCTTCCACGACCTGCCGCCGGGCCTGCGCTGCGAGAACCTGGTGGACCTGCGCGACGGCGAGCGCGGCCACGTACGCCAGATCGCCATGTCCCCCGAGCTGAACTGGGAGCACGTCGACTGGCTGCGCGGCATCACTTCCCTGCCCGTCCTGCTCAAGGGTGTCCTGCACCCCGAGGACGCCCGGCTCGCGGTCCGCCACGGCGTCGACGGGCTGTTGCTGTCGAACCACGGAGGTCGCCAACTCGACACCGTCCCCGCCACGTTGGAGCTGCTGCCCGAGATCCTCGCCGCCGTCGAGGGCCGTATCCCCGTCGTGCTGGACGGAGGCGTCCGGCGCGGCACCGACGCGGTCAAGGCGCTGGCGTTCGGCGCGTCCGCGGTGGGCATCGGCCGGCCCGTGATGTGGGCGCTCGCCGAGGGCGGCGAGAAAGGCGTACGGCGTCTCCTCGAACTGCTGCGGGACGAACTCGACGACACCCTCGCCCTGTGCGGGGCGTCCGGACTCGCCGACCTGACACCCGATCTGGTCCGGGTGCCCGCGTGGGGTCCCGTGCCCGGTCCCGCCGTGACGCCGGGGGCGGACCGACGATTCGGCGGGGTGGTCGCGTGAGCCCCACCGGTTGGCTCGTTCTGGGTCTGGCCGTGATCCTGGTGGCCGGTCTGCCGTACTGGCTGCCCAGGACCGTGATCGCGCTGCGGGTGCGGATCTTCGCCCGGGTGGGTGGCGAGGAAGGGGTCCGGGCTCCGGGCGAGGAGGTGCCCGCCGACGAGTTCAAGAAGGTGTACGGGCATCCGGCGGCCGACGGCCGCAGCCGGGGCGCCGCACTCTCCGACCTGTTCTGGTACTGGCTGTCGCCGGGCCCGGAGGTGCACCAGGAGCACCTGGAGCCCGGCCCGCGCTACGACGACGTGGCCCGGACCACCCGGCAGATCCTGGCCGGGCTGTCCCGTGAGCGGTGGGCGGAGCTGGTCGGCCGCTGCACCCGCCGGGTGCTCGACGAACTCGACGGCCACGCGCGCGTGCAGCAGGTCAGACTGCGCGACCTGATGATGCCCGTCTGGGCCGAGGTCTACTACGAGGTGGTGTTCCGCGCGCCCTGTCCGCGGCACGTCCGGGACCTGATCACCGGCAATGCGGACGACGTGGTCAGCGCCCTGAAGTGCACCCGCCTGCGCCACATGGACCGCCGGGCCCGCCTCACCGCCCACCTGCGGGACCGGCTCGCGCACGACCCGCCGCCCGGTCCGCTGCCGGCCACACTCACCCCGCGGGAGCAGGCGTACTACCTCCAGGGCACGTTCTTCAACACCGCGGTCGTGCAGATGTCGGAGGCGATGGCGCATCTGCTGCTGGCCCTCGCCACCCACCGGCCGGTGCAGGACCGTCTGGCGTCCGGACAGGAGGACCCGGACTTCCTGGACGGGGTGATCAACGAGACGCTGCAGCACTTCCCGCTCTTCGGAGTGGCCCACCGGATCACCTCGGGGGAGATCCCCCGGGACGGGCGCGACCCCATCCCGGCCGGTTCGGTCCTGTTGTTCAACTACCCCGAGTACCAGGGGTCCGGAGGCGACCCGTTCGACCCGGATCGGTGGCTGGACCCGGACACCAGACCCTCAGCCTTCATCCCGTTCGGGGTGACCGCCAACCGTCCCTGCCCGGCACGCGGTTTCGCCGTCCTCACCATGCGGGTCGCGGCGGAGGAGGTCCTGCGCCGCTTCCGGCTCGACTCCTCGGTGGAACACACCCGTTCGCTGCCGAGCCGCGGTCCCTGCCTGCTGGTCCCGCGCACCGGGGCCGAGGTCCGCAGCCGGACCCGGCTCGCGGTGATGCGCCTCGCCGACAGTTGGGAGGGCGTCTGGCGCAGCCTCGTCCAACTCGCCCTCGGCAGCTACATGGTGTGGGACGCCCGGCGCCAGGCGCTGTGCCGGAACTATTTCGCCGCCTCTCCCGGCGGCTCCGCCACCTCTGTCCCAGCCGGCCGTTGAGAGGACGAGACCATGACTCCCGTGGAGCTCGCTCCCGCCTTCTTCCTGGCCGTCGTCGTGATTCTGCTGGCCTGCCGGCTGGTCGTCCTGCTGGCGGGCCGCTTCGGCCAGCCGCCCGTGGTCGGCGAGATGATCGCCGGGGTACTGCTCGGCCCCTCCCTGTTCGGGCTGATCGCCCCGGGGGCCTCCGCCCATGTCTTCCCGCCCGAGCTGAAGCCGGTGCTGTACGTGGCCGGCCAGATCGGTCTGGTGGCCCTCATGTTCGGTGCCGGTTACGAGTTCCGGGCGCACGCGGGACGCGGCCTGGCCGGCACCGCCGTCGCCGTCTCCTCGGCCGGGGTGGGGGTCCCGCTGGTGCTGGGCGTGGGACTGACCCTCGTGGCCCACGGCCATGTCGGCATCTTCGTCGACGGGGTCTCGGTCTGGGTGACGGCGGCGTTCGTCGGGGTCGCGCTGGCGATCACCGCCTTCCCGATGCTGGCCCGGATCATCACCGAACGCGGGCTGTCCGGCTCGCGGTTCGGCTCACTCGCCCTCGCCTCCGGCGCCACGGACGACGCCGTCGCCTGGATCATGCTGGCCGGCGTGCTGAGCGTCGCCTCGGGCAAGGTGAGACCCATCCTGGAGGCCGTCGGCGGCACCCTGCTGTTCGTCGCCGTCCTGCTCCTGCTGGGGCGCCGTCTGCTGGCCTGGATCGTGAACCGTCCCGGCCTCGGCGACGACACCCGCCTCCTCTTCACGGTCGCCCTGCTGTTCTGCGCGGCCTGGTTCACCGACATCAGCGGCCTGTACTCCGTGTTCGGGGCGTTCTGCGTGGGGATGGCCATGCCGCGCGGCGAGGCGTCGGAACGGCTGGTGCGGACCACCCAGTCCGTGACCCAGGTGGTGTTCGTGCCGATGTTCTTCACCTACTCCGGCCTGAACACCCGGTTCGACGTCTTCTCCGACCCGCCCGTGCTGCTGTTCGGGGCGGCCGCGGTCGTCCTGGCGGTGGCCGGAAAGTTCGGCGGCTGCTGGGCCGCCGCCCGGCTGCGCGGCGAGCCAGGCCCGGTGGCCGTCCGGGTCGGCGCCCTGATGAACGCCCGCGGCCTCATGCAGCTGATCGCGCTCAACATCGGACTGTCGGCCGGCATCGTCAGCGAGGAACTGTTCACCGCGCTCGTCCTCGTCGCCCTGGTCACCACGGTCATGACGGTTCCGGTACTGAGTCTGCTGGACCGCCGCGACGCCAGATCCCGGGCGGCAGTGGAGGAACCGGAGGGCGAGGAGGAGGTGGCGGCGGCGCCGAGTTGACCGGGCGCCTGCGGGGCGACGGACGGCGTGGCGCACCCGGCACGAGTTCCACGCCGGGATCGTCACGCCGCGCGCGGCGCCGAAGGGGTCGACGGTCGCGCGGCGCATCCGGCGCGAGTTCGAAGCCGGGATCGTCACGCCGCGCGGCGCCGAAGGGCCAACGCCTGCGCGGCGCCGAAGAGTTCGACGATCACGCGACGCCAAAAGAGAGTCGGCCGACCAGCCGTCGCCCCGGCCGGGTAGACCCCGATACGGCCGAGTGGGCCCCGATACGGCCGAGTGGGCCCCGATAGGGCCGAGTGGGCCCCGATAGGGCCGAGTGGGCCCCGATAGGGCCGAGTGGGCCCCGATAGGGCCGGGAAACCGCCGACACAGCCGTACGTTTTCCACAACGGGCGCCGCGCACCGCGGTCGCGCTGCCTCAGCCTCGTCGCCGCAGCGCCGGATGCTCCGTCACGACGGTCGCCGAGCCCGGCGCGATCTCCGTGAAGCCCGCGTCCTTGACCAACGGCAGCCCGCTGTTGGTGAGTTCGGCCCACCGGGCGGGGTCGGCGGTGCGGACCGAGAGCGGGAAACCCGCCTGGCGCCAGGCGGTCCGCTCCTCGTCCGACAGTTCCCACCAGGCGAGTTGGGCACCGTGGCCGGTCTGGGCCATCGTCTTGCCGGCGGACATGTCGAGGTCGGGGTTCAGCCAGAGCACCGGTGCCGTGGGGTCCGCGTCGCCCGGCGGTTCGGGGTCGTCGAGGTCGGTGCCGGACACCTGGAGCCGGGCCAGGTCCTTGGGCCAGCCGTCCAGCGGGACGGGCGGGAAGACCCGTACCTCCGCCGACTTCCCGGTCACGGTGATGCCCGGCAGCGCCTCGGCCCGCCGCCACTCGGCCCCACGCGCCCGCCGGACCACCTTCCGGATCCGCGCGTCCTGCCAGGCCCGCATGACCTGCGCCCACTCCCCCTCACCGACGGCCCGCTCATCGCTGAGGATCGTCAGCACAGCCCGAGCGGCCGTCTCCAACGCGTCGGTACGGGCCGGCGGAGCATCCCGCTCGATCCGCACGACCAAGGGCAGCACGAACTGTGGGGCCTCGTCGCGAGAAGTGGGCTCATTGAGGAAGGGGTCGACGTTGTCGCCGGAAACGGTGGAATCACTGGTCACACCCCTAGTCTGCCAGGCAAGGGAGCGGCCCTTAGAAACACCGCTAAGGGGACCCACCCAAGGGGCGCGGGGAACTGCGCGACCAGCCACAACGCCCCCGCAGCCGCCGAACGACACGCCCACCCCACTCCTCCTGCGAGAGAATGCCCCGATGCGACGCGATCTACAGCTGACCAACGTCGGCCGCCGCTACGGAATCCGAGGCCCCTGGATCCTCCGCGGTATGAACCTCGCGTTGGCGCCCCGCACCCTCACCCGCATCGAGGGCCCCAACGGCACCGGCAAATCCACCCTCCTCCGCCTCGTCGCCCGCACAGACGCCCCCACAGAAGGCAAGGTCACCGGCCACCCCCGCACCGCGTACGTCCCCGAACGCTTCCCCCAGGCACTCCCCTTCACCGCCGAGGCCTACCTCACCCATCTGGGCTCGGTGCACGGCCTGTCCCGCGCGGCAGCGCCCCGCGCCGCCGCCGAGTGGCTGGACCGCTTCGGTGCCGCCGCCTACGCCCGCACCCTCATGACCCGCCTCTCGAAGGGCAGCAGCCAGAAGGTAGCCGTAGCCCAAGCCCTGCTGGCCGAACCGGAGTTGCTCGTCCTCGACGAGGCATGGACCGGCCTGGACGAGGACGCGAGGGCGGAGTTGGAACGGGCCGTGGCCGAACGCACGGCGGCCGGCGGAGCCGTGGTCTTCGTCGACCACGATCCCCGCCGCCTCGCAGGGGCACCTCACGCGACGTACACGGTCACGGACGGAACCCTCAACCTCCGCACGGACAAGCCCACTTCACCATGCGGACCGCAGGTCACCCTGGACGTCCAGGGCCCGCCAGGAGGTCAACTCCCCGCAGAGACAGGCAAGTTCCTCACCTCATCCACGGAACTCACCCCCGGCACCCACCGCCTCACCGCCCCCGCCTCCCACTCGGACGTCCTGCTCCGCACCCTGCTGACGGCCCGCCCGCCCTGGCACGTGGTGAGCCTGAACCAGCGCGACGACCTCCCCTCGACGACGAAAGCCCCCGGTGACCGCGATGACGGCCCTCCTGCGCTACCAGGCCACCCTGCTCCCGCGCTCGCAACGCTGGCTCCCGCCGTTCATCCTGTACGCCGCGTTCCTGGGCATCGGCGTCCAGGGCGGCCAGCCCGTGCTCGACTCGCTCGGCTACACGGCCGCGGCCCTGCTCCCCGTAGCGGCCTGGCTGGTGCGGATCTGTACGACCAACGAACCGTCCACGGCGCGGAGTTGTGTCGCCGCGGCGGTCGGACCCGCGCGGGCCCACCTCGCCTGTCTGCTGGTCGCGCTGACCACCGCGGCGGCGCTCGGCACGGCGGCGACCCTCGTCGTGACGCTGATCAGCGACCCGGCGAGCGCCGATCACCGTACCCGGGTGTCGCTCCTCGCCGCCGCCGCGGCCGGCCTGCTCGCGACCCTGGCCTGCGCCCTGCTCGGCACGGCGGTCGGCGCGCTCACCGACTGGCCGCTGCTGCGCTCACCCGGCAGGGCGGTGCCCGCGATGCTGCTCGCGGCACTGCTGGCCGTGGTCGTGACCGGCTCCCCGGCGCAGGCGGCGGTCAGCGGCCTGGTCACCGGCTCGCAGTCCGGCACGGTCCCGGTCCCGCTGCTGCCACTGGCCGGTGCGGTCCTGGTCACGGCGGCCGCGACCGCCGTGACCTGCGCCCTCACCTCCCGCCGCTCACCCTGAACAGGCGGTGCGCTGCGCCTCCTGCCACTCGCAGACGGGGCACAGCGTGATCCCCTTGTACGACTCCGGGTACTCGGTCGGCTCCCGGCACAGCACACACTCCGCGTACGCCGACGCCGGCTCTTCGTCGCTCATGCGACCAGCGTACGAGGCGTGCGCGACCCTCAATCGACCTCAGCGGTGCCGGCCCGTCGCCCCGATCAGCTCGGAGACCTTCACGAACCGGTACCCCTTCTTCCGCAGCTCGGGCACGATCATGCGGACGGCGCGCTCGGTGGCCGGGGCGGCGCTGCGCGTGCAGTGCATGACGACGACCGAGCCGGGCTTCACGCCCTCGAGCACCTGCTGGGCCACGGCGTCCGAGTCCGTCGCGAACGCGTCACCGCTCACCACGTCCCACTGCACCGCCGTGACACCGACCGCGCTCAGCGTCTTCAGCGCCTGCCGGTCGTAACACCCGCCGGGGAAGCGGAAGTACGGCATCGCGTTCGGCACCCCCGCCTTCTTGAAAGCGGTGTACGCCCGCTCCACATCCGCCTTCATCCGGTCCGGGGAGACAGTCGGCAGGCCGTAGCAGTCACCGGTGAAGGCGTAGTGGCTGTAGGAGTGGTTGGCGATCTCGAACTGCGGGTCGCGTCCGATGGCCCGGGCCTCGGCCGGGTACTCGTCGGCCCAGCGGCCCGTCATGAACACGGTCGCCGGCACCTTCAGCGTGCGCAGCGTGGCGATGAGCTGCGGATTGTCGAAGTGCTCGCCCTTCGCCGCGCGCGGCCCCTCGTCGGCGGTCATGTCGGCGTCGAAGGTCAGCGCGACGGTCTTCCCGTCCACCCGCGGACCGTTCTTGAAGACCGGGGTCAGACCGGCGGGGCCGGGCGCGAGCGTGGGCGGCCGCGACACGGCGGCGGAGGGCGCACTGGGCGCCGGACGGCTGGCATGGGGCGCCGAGGGGGCCCCGCAGGCGGTGAGCGCGGCGCCGAGTGCACAGGCGGCGGCGACTCGTCGTACTCGAATGGTCACCGTAGGAACATAAAAGGATAAACGGAACTATTCGGTCATCGACACGGATGTGCGGTCAGTCCGAACTCAGCAGCCGCTCGCGGCATGCCTCCACATCGAAGTCCGCCTTCGGGTACTGCGGATCCAGTGCCGTCAGGTGTTCCAGGAGGAGGCGGCTGATCGCCCAGTTGCGGTACCACTTGCGGTCGGCCGGGATCAGGTACCAGGGGGCCTCCGGGGTGGAGCAGCGGGCGAGGGCGATCTCGTAGGCCTGTTGGTACGCGGGCCACAGGGCGCGTTCCTCGATGTCGCCGGGGTTGAACTTCCAGTGCTTGTCCGGGTTGTCGAGGCGTTCGAGCAGGCGGCGGCGCTGTTGGTCGTAGGAGATGTGGAGGAAGCACTTGACGACGGTCACGCCGTCGTCGGTCAAGGACTTCTCGAAGCGGTTGATCTGGGTGTAGCGGTCGTTGATCTCGCGGTGCGGGGCGAGTTCGCGGACGCGGGCGATGAGGACGTCCTCGTAGTGGGAACGGTCGAAGATGCCGATCTCGCCGGGGTGCGGGAGGGCGCGTCTGATGCGCCAGAGGAAGTCGTGCTTCCGCTCCTCGGGAGTGGGGGCCTTGAAGGCGTTGATCCGGCAGCCGGAGGGGTTGAACAGGCCGATGACGTGCTTGACCGTGCCGCCTTTGCCGCTGGTGTCCATGCCCTGGAGGACCAGGAGGAGGCGGCGGTTGTCGCCGGCGGTGCTCGCGGCCCAGAGGCGTTCCTGCAGGTCGGCGAGGTGTTCGCCCATCCGGGCGGTGTCCTTGAGTCCTGCGGCCTTGTCGGCGGGGCCGCCGGGGGTGGCCGCGGCGTCGTAGGAGGAGAGGTCGACCGGGCGGGCGGCGGGGATGCGCAGGCGGTCGGCGAGGGGGACCGCCTCGCTCTTCGTCCCCTTGTTCCCGTTCTTGCGCTTCGCGCCCTTCTTGGTCATGGGGCACCCCTTCCGGTCGGCTCCCTCGATCCTGCGGCGCGGGGGCCGTGCCCGCCAGTCAGCGGGCGGGACTACGGGTCCACGGCAGGCGGCGGCTGAACCGGAGGCGGCTGCTGCGGCTGCGCGCGTTCCAGGAAGCGCAGCAGCTCGACCGGGAAGGGGAGCACCAGCGTCGAGTTCTTCTCGGCCGCGACCGCCACCACCGTTTGCAGCAGGCGGAGTTGAAGCGCGGCGGGCTGCTCGGACATCTGCTCGGCGGCCTCGGCGAGTTTCTTCGACGCCTGCAACTCGGCGTCCGCGTTGATGATTCGGGCCCGCCGTTCGCGGTCGGCCTCGGCCTGGCGGGCCATCGAGCGCTTCATCGTCTCGGGGAGGGAGACGTCCTTGATCTCGACGCGGTCGATCTGTACGCCCCAGCCGACGGCCGGGCTGTCGATCATCAACTCCAGCCCCTGGTTGAGCTTTTCGCGGCTGGAGAGCAGATCGTCGAGGTCGCTCTTGCCGATGATCGAGCGCAGGGACGTCTGGGCCATCTGCGAGACCGCGAAGTCCTCGACCGTGACGATCGCGTCGGCCGCGTTGACGACCTTGAAGTAGACGACCGCGTCCACCCGGACCGTCACGTTGTCACGCGTGATGCCCTCCTGCGCGGGGACCGGCATCGTCACGATCTGCATGTTGACCTTGCGGAGCCGGTCCACGAACGGGACGACCATGGTGAAGCCGGGTGCCCGGACCTCACCGGCCACCCGTCCGAGGCGGAAGACGACCCCGCGCTCGTACTGCTTGACGACCCTGGCCGCCGCAGCGATGTACACCACGCACGCGGAACCGGCCGCCGCGCCCGCCACCAGCAGTTCCTGGAGCATCCTGACCCCCTCGTCGAGAGGCCGTTTTGTCTGCTCCTGCAAGGGTATGCCCGGTGCCTGCTCCGGGGCCACGATCATCCCGGAGCAGGCACCGACGCCCCTACTTCACGGCCGGGATCTTCGCCGCCGTGACCTTCACCGGCTCGGTGCCGGCCGCGCTGTGCCGCTCCGCCCAGTTCTCCAGGGCCGTACGGCAGGCGTGGTCCAGGTGGTGCAGGCCGGAGAGGTGCAGTTCGACCGGCCGGTCCTGGGGGAGTGCCTCCAGGCTGTCGAGGATCTTCGGCAGCCGTAGGAAGGTCGCGTTGCCCGACAGGTACGCCTGGACCGGGCCCGCGCCCTTGTCGACGACCTCCAGCTTGATGTGCGAGGCCTCCCACGCCGTCTTCGCGACGGCCAGCGCGAGGCCGATGAGGACACCCTCGAACATGCTGACCGCGACGATCGACAGCGCCGTGACGACCAGGATCAGCGCCTCGCCCCGGTGCTCGCGCCACAGCGACACGATCTCCCGGACGGGGATGAGCTTGGCGCCGGCGTGCACCAGGATGCCCGCCAGGGCCGGAATCGGGATGTACGCGAGGACGTTCGGCAGCAGCGCCGCGAACAGCAGCAGCCATACGCCGTGCATGACCCGGGACGCCTTCGTCCGCGCGCCCGCCTGCACGTTCGCCGCGCTGCGCACGATCACCGCTGTCATCGGCAGCGCGCCGAGCATCCCGCACAGCGCGTTGCCCGCGCCCTGCGCCACCAACTCCTTGTCGTACTCGGTGCGTCGACCGGAGTGCAGCCGGTCGACCGCCGCCGCGCTGAACAGCGACTCGGCGGACGCGATCAGCGTGAACGCGACGATCGTGCCCAGCATCCCGACCTGAGCCAGGTCACCGAACTCGCTCAGCGGCGGCGGCTGCAACGAGCCCAGCAGCCCCTGCACTTCGACCGTCGCCACCGGCACCCCGAACACGAGCGCGGCGAGCGTCGCCAGTCCTACGGCGGCCAACGGACCCGGCACCGTACGGACCTTGGCCGGCAGCCGCTTCCACAGCACCAGGACGGCGATGGTGGCGGCGCCGAGCGCGAGCGAGGCCAGCGCCTCCGTGCTCCCGACGGCGTCGATCAGCGCGCCGGGCAGCTCGGCTATCTTGTCCAGCCCCGAGGCGGGGGCCTTCGCCCCCGCCACCGAGTACAACTGCCCGGCGATCAGCACCAGTCCGATGCCGGCCAGCATGCCCTCGACGACCGAGACCGAGATGGCCCGGAAGTAGCGCCCCAACTTCAGGACGCCCATGGCGATTTGAAGGACGCCGGTGGTGAGCACGATGACTCCGAGGGCGGGCAGTCCGTACTCCCGCACCGCCTCGAAGACCAGCACGGTCAGACCGGCGGCGGGCCCGGACACCTGGAGGCTGCTGCCCCGCATGAATCCGGTGACGAGTCCGCCCACGATGCCGGTGACCAGGCCGAGTTCGGCCGGGACACCGGAGGCGACGGCCACGCCCACGCAGAGCGGGAGCGCGACCAGGAACACCACGAGCGAGGCCGCGAAGTCCTGCCGTAGATAAGGGAACTTGGTCTTTTCGTTGTTCTTCTTCAGGTCCATGGCGCTGCTCACAGGGCCTCGAACTGGTCGGTGTCCGCGCTGTGTTCGAGCACGGCACCGGTGTGCACCTCGTAGTACCAGCCGTGCACCCGCAGCCGTCCGTCCGCCAACCGCCGCTCCACACAGGGGTAGGAGCGCAGTCGCAGCAACTGGGCGAGCACGTGGTTCTGCACGGCTCCGGCGACCGTCGGGTCGGCGGTGTCGCTCGGGGCGGGTTCGTCGGCGGCGTGCGCGAGCCAGTCGCGTACGGCCGGGACGGCGGCGAGGTCGTCGCCGCGCACCAGGGCGCCGACGGCGCCGCAGTGGGAGTGGCCGCAGACGACGACGTCCTGGACGCCGAGCACCTCCACGGCGTACTCGATGGTGGCCTCTTCGCTGGTGGGGTTGCCGGAGGCGTACGGCGGGACGATGTTCCCTGCGGTACGCAGCTCGAAGAGCTGGCCGGGGCGGGCGCCCGTGATCAGGGCCGGGACGACCCTGGAGTCGGAGCAGGTGATGAACAGCACCTGCGGGGACTGGCCTTCAGCGAGTTTGGCGAACTCCTCAGGGCGTTGTCCGAACGTACGGGCGTTGTCGATGAGGGGCTGCATGGCGTGTTTGTTCCTCCTGGCGCGCCCTCTGGGCGCGTCGGGCTTGCATGACAGTGTGCGTGGGGGAATTGACTGCCTGCTCTGCTCTCAGCAGCGGAAGACCTGAAGTGCCGCCGGAGTGTGTGCTGTCGAGGATCTCGATGTGCGGTGCCGCGCCGTGCCGGGCGCCACCGGTGTGCGTACGGCCGCCGGGTCCTCGGTGAGGAGCGGGCGTTCGGGCGTCTCGGGTCCGCAGTCTGCGGAGCGGTAACGATCGCGCAGGCGCAGCGGGACGGTGGGCGTCCCGGAGGCGCCGCAGTCGCGGAACGTGATGGTCTCGGCGCGCAGGGCCTTGCCGCTGAGCTTGAACCCGGGCTGTGCCTTGGCCTCCGCGTGACGCGCTGTGTGCGCGGGTGCGAAGGATTCCATGGAAGCGAAGAACTGAAGGGCGAACAGGACGGCAGTGAGGAGCGTCACGACGGTCCGAGCCGTCTTACCTCGGAACATGCGCCCCCCTTCAGCCAGTTCGTGTTCCTAGTACAGACCAAGGCCAGGTCAACGGCTGGTCAAGTAACACGGTAACCCGGTGAAGTTGTTTGCAGGGTTAACGCAGCGTTTCCGATGCAAGAGAGCGTGAAAAGCGCGCCTGGGCTGGCGTGAACTAAGCGGTTTTGACGAGGCTCTTGGCGTCCCGGGCCAGCGCGGTGAGGCGGGAGATCGCGCGGAAGTACTTCTTGCGGTAGCCGCCGTTCAGCATCTCCTCGCTGAACAGCTGGTCGAAGGGCAACCCCGAGGCCAGGACGGGCACTTCACGGTCGTAGAGCCGGTCCGCGAGGACGACGAGCCGCAGCGCGGTCGACTGGTCGGGTATCGGCTGGACGTCGGTGAGGCAGACGGCCTTGAGGTCGTCGGTGAGGGCGCCGTAACGGCTGGGGTGGACCTTGGCGAGGTGGGCCAGGAGGTGCGGGAAGTCGTCGAGGGAGGCGCCCGGGGTCGCGTACGCCGCCTTCGTCACCTGCTCGTCGGAGAACGGGGCCGGGGCCTCCGGCAGGCCGCGGTGGCGGTAGTCGTCGCCGTCGATGCGCAGCGAGCGGAAGTGCGCGGACAGGCCCTGGATCTCGCGCAGGAAGTCGACGGACGCGAACCGGCCCTCGCCGAGCTTGCCCGGCAGGGTGTTGGAGGTCGCGGCGAGCGCCACGCCCGCGTCGACCAGCTTGCCGAGCAGGGTCGACACGAGCACGGTGTCGCCCGGGTCGTCCAGCTCGAACTCGTCGATGCACAGCAGTCGGTGGCCGGAGAGCGTCTGGACAGTCTTCTGGAAGCCGAGCGCGCCGACCAGGTTCGTCAGCTCGACGAACGTCCCGAAGGCCTTGAGCGAGGGTTCGGCCGGAGTCGCGTGCCAGAGGGAGGCCAGGAGGTGGGTCTTGCCGACGCCGTAGCCGCCGTCGAGATAGACACCACGGGGGCCGGCCGGGGTCTTGGCCGCCTTGCCCTTGCCGAAGCCGAGGAAGCCGCGCTTGGCGGTGCCCGCGGTGTGCGCCCCGCCGAGTCCGGCGGCGAAGGCCTCCAGGACGCCGACCGCCTCGGTCTGGCTGGGCTGGTTCGGGTCCGGGATGTATGTGGCGAAGCGCACCGAGTCGAAGCGCGGCGGCGGCACCATCTCGGCGACCAGCCGGTCCGCGGGGACGAACGGCTCTCGGGCGCACAGGGACAGCGGGGCCGCGTCTGCTATCGGGCTGATCCCGGAGGCGGCGGAGGAGGATGACACGGTTCATCAGTCTAGGGCCTGTCCGATAATCCCCGTCGCCGCCCGGAGGGCGACCTCGCGCCCGCTGCGGCGAGAGGGCGTGCATGGCCTCGCGAGGCCGGGGGCACCTCCCACGCCCTGGAGACAGTGGGGGAGGCGATTGTCCGACAGGCCCTGATCATCAGACAGGCCCTGGGGGGCGTGCCACACTGCACGACATGCGACGCCTGTTCCCTGTGACCGACGAAACAGCAGCCCAGGCCTCGAACGGGGCCCCCGATGCGCGTGGGACGGACCGGGAGTGGGGGCTTGCGGAGCTGGCGGAGGCGTACGCCTACCCCGCCGGGAGCGCCCCCTGGTTGCGCGCCAACATGGTGTCCACGCTCGACGGGGCCGGCCAGCACGAGGGCCGCTCCCAGCCCATCTCCGGGGACGCCGACATGCGGATCTTCGGCACCTTGCGGGCGCTGGCCGATGTCGTGGTCGTCGGTGCGGAAACGGTACGCCAGGAGGGCTATCGGCCCGCACGCGCGCGTGCGGAGTTCGCGGCGACACGCACGCGTGCCGGGCAGGGACCGGCCCCGGTGATCGCGGTCGTCACCGCGAGCCTCGATCTCGACTTCTCGCTTCCGCTTTTCACCTCGCCCCTGGTGCCGACGCTGATCCTGACGGGCGCACAGGCGGCGCCGGACCGGGTCGCGACCGCGGAGAAGGCGGGCGCGCGGGTGGTGGTCGCCGGTGACGGCGCCGGAGTGGATCCCGCGCGGGCCGTGGAAGCGCTCGCGGCGCTGGGACACGCCCGGCTGCTGACCGAGGGCGGGCCGCGGCTGCTGGGGCAGTTCGTGGCCGCAGGGGTGCTCGACGAGCTGTGTCTGACGCTCTCGCCGATGCTCGTGGCGGGGGAGGCGCAGCGGATCTCCGGCGGGCCGTCGGTTAAGGTGCCCCAGCGCTTCGAACTGGTGTCCCTGCTGGAAGAGGCCGGGTTCCTGTTCGGTCGCTACCGTCGGTCCTGAGTGCGGGCGGAATGATCCGTTCCGTTTGTCTTTCGACGGGCACACTAAATCCGGCAGTACCCGTGCGATCACGGGGCAGGATGGTTTCCGCAGGGCCTCGACGGCCCACGGAGGAGAGAGGGCCCGAGGGTCCTCGAAGGAGAAAGGGCGCCTGGTGTTCACAAGCGTACTGATGATCGAGAAGGCCCTTACGTCCGCCGACGTGGAGTTCGTCACCACCTTGCACGGTGACGAGACCGTCTCCTTCCACGTGTTGCTCCAGCCCCGCGGCGACCAGGCGGACCGCCTGCTGCGGGCCATCGACGACGTCGCCCTCGGCGAACTCGACGAGGCGGCACACGAGCGGGAGACCCCCGAGGGCAAGGACGCGGCGGCACTCGGTACGCAGGCTCTGGAGGTGTCCCTGGCGGCCCTGCACGCGGCCGGCAGCGAGGCGCAGGGGCGGCTCATCGAGGACCACCCGCTGGACGCGCTGAAGACCCTCGTGGACGAGATCGGCGCGGACGAGGTCATCGTGCTGACCGATCCCCACTACGTGGAGGAGTTCTTCCACCGGGACTGGGCCTCGCGCGCCCGTCACAAGGTCGGCGTACCGGTGCTGAAGCTGTTCTCGCACAGCAAGGAGTAGCGGTCGGCGGGACGGCCGACGGGTGTCCGTGATTGTCAGTGGCACCGCATAGGCTTGCCGCTGAACGTCCGCCGTACCCGTACGGAACCAGCACGCACAGGGAGACACGCATGGCACCCGGCCTTCCCACCGCCATGGACCGACCGCACTTCATCGGCATCGGCGGGGCCGGGATGTCGGGGATCGCCAAGATCCTCGCGCAGCGCGGGGCGAAGGTCGCGGGCAGCGACGCCAAGGACTCCGCGACCGCCGACGCCCTGCGCGCCCTGGGTGCCACGGTGCACATCGGACACGCGGCGGAGCACCTCGCCGACGACGCCACCTGCGTGGTCGTGTCGTCGGCGATCCGCAAGGACAACCCCGAGCTGGCCCGCGCGGCCGAGCTCGGCATCCCCGTCGTCCACCGCTCGGACGCCCTCGCCCGCCTGATGGACGGCCTGCGCCCGATCGCCGTAGCGGGCACGCACGGCAAGACGACCACGACGTCGATGCTCGCGGTGTCGCTGTCCGAGCTGGGCCTGAAGCCCTCGTACGCGATCGGCGGCGATCTGGACGCCCCCGGTTCGAACGCGCTGCACGGCGACGGCGAGATCTTCGTCGCCGAGGCGGACGAATCGGACCGCAGCTTCCACAAGTACGCGCCCGAGGTCGCGATCGTCCTCAACGTGGAGCTCGACCACCACGCCAACTACGCGTCCATGGAAGAGATCTACGAGTCCTTCCAGACCTTCGCGGACCGGATCGTGCCGGACGGCACCCTGGTGATCTCGGCGGACCACGAGGGCGCCCGGGAGCTGACGCGGCGAATCTCCGACTCCGTGAAGACGGTGACGTACGGAGAGGCGGAGGACGCCGACGTACGCATCCTCTCCGTGGTCGCGCAGGGCCTGAAGAGCGAGGTGACCGTCCTCCTGGGGGGTGAGGAACTCACCTTCACCGTCTCGGTCCCCGGCCGGCACTACGCGAGCAACGCGGTCGCGGCCCTCGCCGCGGGCGTCGCGCTCGGCATCCCGGCCGCGGAACTGGCGCCCGCGCTCGCCGCGTACACAGGGGTGAAGCGGCGCCTCCAGCTCAAGGGCGAGGCGGCCGGCGTCCAGGTGATCGACTCCTACGCCCACCACCCCACGGAGATGACCGCCGACCTGGAGGCGATGCGCGCGGCGGCCTCCTCCGCGCGGCTGCTGGTCGTCTTCCAGCCCCACCTCTTCTCCCGCACCCAGGAGCTCGGCAAGGAGATGGGCCAGTCCCTCGCCCTCGCCGACGCCTCGCTGGTCCTGGACATCTACCCGGCCCGCGAGGACCCGATCCCCGGCATCACCAGCGACCTGATCATCGAGGCCGCGCGCGCCGCGGGCGCCGATGTGACCCCGGTCCACGACAAGGCGGACGTACCGGAGGCCGTGGCGGGAATGGCGAAGCCCGGTGATCTGGTTCTCACCATGGGAGCGGGCGATGTGACAGACCTCGGCCCGCGGATCCTGGACCGTCTCGCGAAGTAAGGGGCTGAGCTGCATGTCGTACGACGTCGAAAAGCCGGACGAGGAATGGCGCGCGGAGCTGAACCCGGCCGAGTACGCGGTGCTGCGGCAGGCCGGCACGGAACCCGCCTTCGTCGGTGAGTACACCGACACCAAGACGAAGGGCGTCTACTCCTGCCGGGCCTGTGGCGCCGAACTCTTCACCTCCACCGAGAAGTTCGAGTCCCACTGCGGCTGGCCTTCCTTCTACGACCCGAAGGACACCGACGCGGTCGAACTGATCCAGGACCGCTCGCACGGCATGGTGCGCACCGAGGTGCGGTGTGCCCGGTGCGGGTCGCACCTCGGGCATGTCTTCGAGGGCGAGGGCTACGCGACCCCGACGGACCAGCGGTACTGCATCAACAGCATTTCGCTGCGGCTGACGCCTGAAGAGGGCTGACACGGGCAAGTCGCCTGGTAGCGGGGCGGTAAGAGCACTCTGGGACAGCGAGCCGGCCCCGCGCATGTGCGCGGGGCCGGCTCTGTTCCTCTGCCCGCTGGTCGATCACTTCGCCTGGGCGAGCCAGACCGCGTCGGGGCCGGCCGGGAAGCGCAACTGGCCGGTCGTGTCGTGCACGGCGCGCCACACCGTCTCGGCGACGTCGCTCTCCTTGGTGAACAGGTCCTGGCCCGTGAAGGAGTCCATGGTCTTCTTCGCCCACGTCGCGTAGGGCGCCGGGACCAGCTCGTCCACCGAGCTGCCGTTCGTCGCGACGGCGGCGAAGTTGGTCGTCAGGCAGGCACCCGGTTCGACCGTCTTCGCCTGCACTCCGAAGGGCGCGAGTTCGAGCGAGAGGGATGCGGTGAACCCCTCGACGGCCATCTTGCTCGCCTTGTAGACGGCCGAGAGGGGCATGTGGCCCAGCACCACGCTGGAGGTCACGTTGATCACCACGCCGGAGCCCCGCTCGCGGAACTGGGGGAGCACGGCCTGCGTCGTCGCCATCACGCCGAACGTGTTGGTCTCGAACACGTCCCGCACCCGGGCCATGGGGGTGCCCTCGAACACGCCGATCGACGGGACGCCCGCGTTGTTGACCAGGACGTCGACCGGCCCGGCCGCCTCGAACGCGGCGGTGATCGTCTCGGGCCTGGTCACGTCGAGCGCGACGACGCGCAGCCGGTCCGACTCGGGCAGGACACCCGGACGCGGCGTGCGCATCGTGGCGATGACGTTCCACCCCTGCGCGTGGAAGTGGAGGGCGGTCGCCCGCCCGTATCCGGATGAGGCACCAGTGATCAGGACTGTCTTCATGCTGTGATCCTCGCGATGTCGTGGGAGCCGCGACGAGCAGGCATTTTCCTACCCGGCGGAAGAACTTCTGATCCCAGTAAATCGCTCTCACCTGCGGAGACAGTAGAGCCATTCTCTCTAATACTTGCACGATCCTCTACGGCGCTCCGGCTCCGCTCAGGGCAGGACGCTCACGGGGGTGCGCCCGATGTTCCGCAGGCGGGCCGCGTCCCGGCTCGGGGGTTCACCGAACTGGCGGCGGTACTCGCGGCTGAACTGCGACGGGTTGTCGTAGCCGACGCGCTGCCCGACCCCCGTGACGTCCCCGGGGTGGGTGGCCAGCAGCAGCCGGGCCTCCTGGAGGCGGATCTGCTTCTGGAACTGGATGGGGCTCATCGCGGTCACCGCCTGGAAGTTGCGGTAGAACGCGGAGACGCTCATCCCGGAAAGCCGCGCCACGTCCTCGACCCGGAAGGGCTGCGCGTAGTGCTCGCGGATCCAGCGCACGGCCCGGGAGACATGGCTGAGCCCGCTGTCGGCGAGGCCGAGCTGGCGTACCGTCGCGCCCTGCTCGCCGGTGATCAGCCGCCAGAGGATCTCGCGCTTGGCCAGCGGGGCCAGTACGGCCCGGTCGCGGGGCTCGTCGAGCAGGCGCAGCAGCCGTACCACCGCGTCGAGCAGGGCGGCCGGGGCATCGCTGACGGCGATTCCCGACGGGGTGCCTCCGCCGGTGCGGGGGAGGTCGCCGGGACCGGCCTGCAGCAGGAGTTCGGCTACGGCGGACGGTTCCAGGGTGAGGCCGAAGCCGAGGGCCGGCCGCTCGGGGTCGGCCTGGGTGAACTGCCCGGTGACGGGCAGGTCGACGGATGCGACCAGGTACTGCCCGGGGCCGTACTCGTAGACCCGCTCGCCCAGCGCGAGGCGTTTGGCGCCCTGGGCGATGACGGCGACCACCGTGCCGGACATGGAGGGCGCCGGCGGATCAGGCCGGTCGACCTTCGAGATCAGGACGCCGTCGACGGCGGTGGTCCAGTCGGGCCGGGCATGCCGGTCCAGCAGGGTGCGGAACTCTTCCAGGGACATGCGTCCATTGCAGCACCCCACCGCCGTCCAGCTCCCGAACTCGCGAGGATCGTGCAAGTGGCCGCGAGCATCGTTCTAACGTTTCCGCAGTTCAGTGGCCTTGAATGGAATCAGCCCACTCCATCACCGCCAAGGAGAAACCCATGCTTGCCACCTACGGCTTCAACGCCACCCTGACCGCCAGGCCCGGGATGGGCGGCCGGCTGGTCGACCTGCTGCTGACGGGCCTGGACGAGGGCAGCCCCGGCGCGAGCGAACACTGCGTCGTGTACCTCGTCTCCCGTTCCGCGTCCGACTCCGACGTCGTCCATGTCACCGAGGGCTGGACCAGCGAGGAGGACCACCACCGGATCTTCGCCGGTGAGGCCGCTCAGGCCATCGTGGCGCGGATCGCCGGGCTGCTGGCCAAGGAGTCCGAGTACACCGACTACGTCCCGGTCCTCGGCAAGGCCGCCTTCTGATCTCCCGGGCCGATCTGCCGACTCGCTACCTGGCCACCTGCCCACCTGGCCGCCTGCCCAGACGCCCCCCTCTTCGTCCTCGTCCCCGTCCGTCCGGCACCACACCACGAAAGGCCCACGCCATGACCGCCGTACGTCCCGCTCTGGACCCCGAACTGCGCGAACTGCTGGCCGACATGCCCCTCATGTCCCAGCTCACCCCGGAACTTCTCGCGCAATTGCGGCAGTTCCCCTCGGCACCCGTCGACTCGCTCCTGGCACACCGGCAGGTCGACAGGCGTGAGGTCGGCGTGCCGGCCGAGGACGGTTTCCAGATCCGGCTGTCGGTCTTCAGCCCCGCGAACACCGATCGCACCACGGCCGCCCCCTGCGTCTACTGGATCCACGGTGGCGGGATGGTCATGGGCGACCGCTTCTCGCAGCTCGACATCCCGCTGGAATGGCTCGACGAGTTCGGCGCGGTCGTGGTCTCCGTGGACTACCGGCTCGCACCGGAGGTCACCGGCACCACCCTCGTCGACGACTGCTACCGAGGTCTGCTCTGGACCGCCGGACACTGCGAAGAACTGGGCGTCGACCCCACCCGGATCATCGTCGCCGGCGCCAGCGCGGGCGGCGGCCTCGCTGCCGGTCTCACCCTGATGGCACGCGACCTCGGCGCCCCGGCGATCGCCGCGCAGGTGCTGATCTGCCCCATGCTCGACCACCGCAACACCACCACCTCCAGCCGCCAGTACTCCGGCGTGCCCGGTGTCTGGACCG
Source organism: Streptomyces sp. NBC_00986 (assembly GCF_045162565.1). Classification (NCBI taxonomy): domain Bacteria; kingdom Bacillati; phylum Actinomycetota; class Actinomycetes; order Kitasatosporales; family Streptomycetaceae; genus Streptomyces; species Streptomyces sp. NBC_00986. The sequence goes on along the minus strand of NZ_CP108733.1, from coordinate 3,323,628 downwards.
GCGAGATGAACGAGTTCGGCTGGCGAGCCGTCCTCGGCGACCTCACCGACGCCGAGGTGTCCCCGTACGTCTCACCCGCCCGGGCCGAGGACCTCTCGGACCTGCCGGCCACCTACATCGACGCCGGCTCCGCCGAAGTCTTCCGCGACGAGGACACCGACTACGCCACCCGCATCTGGGCGGCCGGCGGCCAGGCCGAACTCCACGTCTGGGCAGGCGGGTTCCACGGCTTCGACGCGCTGTACCCGCAGGCGGACATCTCGGCCACGGCCCGCCGCACGCGCATCGACTGGCTCGGCCGAACCCTGCGTACGAACGGCTCCGCGTGACGCACCGTGCGTAGATCCGGCGTTGAGCCTGCGCGGTCCTCCACCGCAGTCGACGTCGTTCGCTCGGACCAGCGGTTGGTGATCTACCGTGCCGTGGACGACGCGAGCCGGTCGGCATTGGACCGGTTGTGCGCGGGGTGATGTCGAACCGCCCCCTCGTGCACTGAGCGGCGTCAGGCCTTGGCGCCGGACATGCCGCTGGTCACCACGATCGTGGCCACCGCGCCGGTCCCGGTGCGGCCCAGCCAGACCACGCCGCCCGACTCCGCGGTGAACGTGACGAGGTCGGCGCGTCGTGTTTCGTCGCTCAACCGCTCGCAGTTGTCGGGCAGTTGCTCGGAATCGCGCGGCACCGGGCTGCCGTCCACGAACGTGCGGAACGGCGCCACCAGGGTCGTCCACGCCTCGGCGTCGGCGAAGCAGCCGAAGTTGGCATCCGAGGAGAACCCGACCTGCTCGCCCGGCTGAAGCCGGTCGATGTCGTCGTGGATCCCCAGGCCCATCTCCCACCCGGCCACGGGGTCGTCGCTCAGGCGTATCCGGGTCGCGGCGCACGCGATGCCGTCGAAGTGCTCACCGAAGAACTCGTACGGCCCCGCCGTCCAGGCGATCTCCACCGGGTAGGTGCCCGGTGGAATCCGCACGGCCAGTTCGCGCGGGGGCTTGGTCGGCGACCCGTTCTCGTAGTCGCTGATCTCGTCGTCGTGCCACGGCGCGTCCACGATCAGACGGCCGCTGGGTATGCGAATGGTGGTCATCCGCTCAACTCCCGTGACCACGATGGGTGTTGACGGATCGTCGTACACGGTCCCCAGGTGCGCGCCGGTCGTGAACGCCGTCTCCAGATACCAGGTGGCCTCCGGCCCGGCGGCCGGCCGGGCGTCCCCGAACCAGTCCATGTCCCGTCCCTCCCCTGCCGTCCGGCCGGACGGTCAAGGGAAAAGGTACGCGGGGCCACTGACATCGAACCGCGTGCTACGACCCGGTCGTCCCGAAGGTGACCCTGTAATAGCAGGCCCCCTTGCACGGCATCGTCGCCCCGTCGTCGAAGGCGTACGAATAGGCGTACGGGGCGGCCCGCTTGAAGACCTGGGTGTAGTCGACCGGCCACTTCGAGGGGACGCAGTTGTCGCGGCCCGCCCAGGCGCCGCGGCAGCAGTACGTGTCGCCGCCGAACGCCGCGCAGGGCGGTTTGCAGCCGACGACCTGGCCGCCCGACACCGCCTGCATCGCGGTGGGGCAGTCGATGTCCGACGTGCAGACGCCCTTGTAGCAGCCCGAGGAACCGACCGGGTCGACGGTCGTGGTGTGCGAGATGTTGATGTACATCGGCAGGTTCGAGCCGTCGACCATGCTCACGTCGTAGAAATCCATCCCGGCGTACGCGTCGAACGTGAACTCACCCAGTGTGGTGGGCGGGTTGGCGCCCTCGCACACGCTGGTGCAGTCGCCGGTCGCGCAGTGGCCGGCGGCCGTCGAGGTACAGCCCGTGCGGCCCCAGATGCGGCCGCCCCAGTTGTTCGCCACGGTCACCGACAGGCTCTGGCCCGGGGCGAGTCGGCGGCCCTGCGGGTAGACGGCGGTGTTGGTGACGACCGCCCAGACCGTCTTCGGGGTGCGGTTGACGACCGTGATCAGGCGCTTGCCGACCGGGGCCGCCGAGGGGTGCGCTGTCGGTCCGACTGCCTTGGCGGTGGGTTTGCTTGTGCTCTTCTTCGAGACGGCGGTTCTGGGGGACGGAGAAGCCGAGGCGCTCCGACTCGGAGAAGGCGACGGCGAGGGCGACGCACTTCGGGACACGGCCGGACGCGCGGCCGTGTCCTGGTGGGCCGTCGTGCGGGTGCCGCCCGTTCCGGACGGCGTCCACACGCTGTAGGCGATCAGCACGGTGGCGGCCGTCGCGACGGCCGCTGCCCCGACGTACCACCAGCGTCGGCGGTGTCGCGGCGGGCCCGCACTGCGCCTTCTGCGTCCTCGTGCCATCGTCCTCGCGCCTTCCTCATGCACTCCGGATGTGTCCCTGCCTATCGGTGACCTTCTCGGCGACGGCTCGACAACATAAATTCGGACGCGACCGGCTGATTTCTTTTGTTGTCCTGTTTTCTGTAGTCCTTGCGCGCGTCGGCGGTCTCCGAATCAGAGAGTTGCCACGGCCGGACCACACGCGGAGGAACGAACGCAGATGACCGAGAAGCCCAGGAGTGGACCCGACGCGGGCGTGGTGACGGCCGCGTGCGCGGGCGACCGGCAGGCCCTGGATCACCTGCTGACGCAGTGCCTGCCGCTGGTCTACAACATCGTCGGCCGGGCCCTGAACGGTCACGCCGACGTCGATGACGTCGTACAGGAGACGCTGTTGCGCATGGTGCGGGGGCTGCCGAAGCTGCGGGATCCCGCCGCGTTCCGGTCGTGGCTGGTGGCCATCACGATCAGGCAGGTACGGGACCGTGAGCAGATACGGGCCGCCGATCGCGACCGCCGGGCGCACATCGAGGACGCGGAGACGATCACCGACCCCGCGCTCGACTTCGCCGGACTGACCATCCTGCGGCTGGGGTTGACCGAGCAGCGCCGTGAAGTCGTCGAGGCCACACGCTGGTTGGACCCGGACGACCAGGAACTGCTGTCCCTGTGGTGGCTGGAGGAGACCGGCGAACTCGAACGGGCCGAACTCGCCGGTGCGTTGGGGCTCTCCGACCGGCACGCCTCCGTGCGCGTGCAGCGGATGAAGAAGCAGATGGAGGTCTCGCGCGTGGTGGTGCGGGCGCTGGCCGCCGCACCGCGCTGCGTGGAGCTGGACGAGACGGCCTCGACGTGGGACGGCACGCCAAGTGCCTTGTGGCGCAAGCGGTTTGCGCGGCACATCCGTGGGTGCGGGGTGTGCCAGGGGCTCGATGAGGGGCTGCTCCCGATGGACCGGCTGTTGAGCGGGCTTCCGTTGGTGGCGGTTCCGACGGGACTTGACCCGGCGCGGGTCCTCAACGCCGTTATGGGGGAGGGTGGTTCGTCCTCACCGGCGGACCAACCCGCGCACTCCGCGCACCGGGGAACCCGTCGACGGCACGGGCGCCGGTCCGGTCGGTCCGGTCGTATGGGCAAGCAGGTCGTGGGTGGCTCGGCGGCGGTCGCCGTCGTCGTGGTGGCGGCGCTGGTCGCGCCCCGGCTGACGGGGGGACCCTCTTCTACGACGGCTGTGGCATCGCCCGCTCCGGTGGTCAGTGTCACCCCGAGCCCCACGCCCTCGCCCTCCCCGAGCACGTCGCCGAGCGCGTCCCCGACGCCGAGGGCCAAGCCGAGCCCCTCTCCCTCGAAGCACGCCGCCGCCCCCGCGCACATCGCCTCCGGTGCCAAGAAGGGCGTCGGGGTGTGGTCGTTCGGCGGGGTGAGCCAGGCGCTCGCCGCGAGCGGGGCGAACTGGTACTACACCTGGTCCACGCAGCACTCGGGGATCACGACGCCCTCGTCGGGGTCGTTCGTACCCATGATCTGGGGCGCGAAGTCCGTCACCGACTCCTCGCTGGCCCAGGCCCGGGAGTACGGGCCGTATCTGCTGGGGTTCAACGAACCGGACATGGCGCAGCAGTCGAACATGACCGTCGAGCAGGCGCTGCAGCTGTGGCCCCAACTCATGGCGGCGGGCAAGATCCTGGGCAGCCCGGCGGTGGCCTACGGCGGTGACACGGCGGGTGGTTGGCTGGACCGTTTCATGTCGGGGGCCAGGACGAAGGGGTACCGGGTCGACTTCATCACGCTGCACTGGTACGGCGGCGACTTCCGCACCCCGCAGGCCGTCGAGCAGCTGAAGTCGTACCTGGCCGCGGTGTACGCGCGCTACCACAAGCCGATCTGGCTCACCGAGTACGCGCTGATCGACTTCTCCCAGGGGACGCGATTCCCGTCCGCGCAGCAACAGGCCGACTTCGTGACCGCGTCCACCAAGGCGTTGGACGGGCTGTCGTACGTGCAGCGCTACGCGTGGTTCGGGCTGGGCGCGGACGCGTCGAAGCCGAGCAGCGGGCTCTTCACGGACGGTACGACGACCACCGCGGCGGGCCGGGCCTTCCAGTCCGCCGACTGATCCGGCCCGGCCGCCCCCGGAGTCAGGGGCTCACACCCCAGGTGATGCGGTACCCGCACTCTCCCGAGCAGGTGAGCACGCTGGTCGCGTCGTCGTTGACGTAGGAGTAGGCGAAGGGCTCGGCCTTCTTGAACACGGCCGCCGAGTCGACGGGCCAGGACGACGGGACGCACTGGGGTCGTGCCGCGTAGGCGCCGGTGCAGCAGGTCTTGTCCGTCTTGAACACCAGGCAGGCGCTCAGGCAGGCCACGACCCGGCCGTCCCGCACGCGCCGCAGTTCGGTGGGGCAGGTCGCGTTGGCGTCCCGGGTGCACCCGGCGGCGGAGCAGCCGTTCGCGTCGATCTTGTCCTGGGACGAGCCGCCGTAACTGTTGATCCACATCGGCAGGTTGTTGCCCTCGACCAGGCTGACGTCGTAGAAGTCCATGCCGTTCCAGGCGTTCAGGTTGAACTCGGCCAGCGTGGAGGGGAATTCGCCCCAGGTCGAACCGCACTGGAAACGGCCGCAGTCGCCGGTCGTGCAGTGGCCGTCGCCGGCCGCGTCGAAGGAACAGCCGGTGCGCGCCCACACCCGGACGTCCCAGTGGTCGGGGACGGTGAAGCTGAGGCTGGCCCCGGGCTTCAGCACCCAACCCGTCGCCTCCACAGGGTGTTTGGGGTCCGCCGCGATCGCGGGCCAGATCGTCCGGTCGAGGCGGTTGACGAGGGTGACGGTCCGCTTGCCGGCGGTCGCGGTCTTCGGCTGACCGGCCGCGCGGGACGGCGAGGCGCTCGCCTCGGCCGGCTTCCGTGCGTCAGGGGTGGGCGAGGGGGAGGGCGTGGCGCGCGGCGATGACGTCGTCGTCGGCGACGGTCCGGGGAGGGACGGGGTGCCGGCGACCGCCGTACCGTGCGCGGACGACGGGCCGGCGACCGTACGGTCTCCCGGGGTTCCCGGCTGCGCGCGGGCGAGCAGGACGCCGGTCACCACGGCGAGGCAGGTCAGGAGCACCGCGGCGGCCAGGCCTACCTGTCTGCGTGCCGGGCGGGGCGGGCGGGGCGCACGGCGGTGGCCCGCCACGGTTCGTGCGCGCCCTTGTCGGCGGATGGACGACCGGCGACGAGGCATGTGTCAACACTCCTGTCCGTTCCCACGTTCCGCCGCGCGGTGATCCGGCCGGCGGAGTCTTCCGTAGTGGAGACCGGCGCACGCCCCGCCGGACAACGGAAACGGGACCGGCAATACCCACTTCGCCGTGCCGGTGAGCAGTGCTGGTCACAAGTCGATCAGAAGTTGGCAACCTGGCGGCGAGTAATCCCCCGTACATTGCGGCAGCGGGGCCGAAAGATCATCTGATCGGCCCGGGAGTCCGGACATCCGCGACCCCGATACCGCGATCCTGTTCAGAAATTGCTCTGGAGACATACCGATGAAGATCGCCAAACGTCTCATCCTCACCACCGCGGCCGTCACCGCCGTGGCCGCCGGCACGCTCGTGAGCGCGACGGTCGGCCAGGCCGCCACCCCGCAGTCGCCCGTCCGCCTCGGTGTCACCGTGCCCGACGCGCTGAAGGTCCCGGACGGCAACACGCTCACCGGCGTCTTCTCCGCCGCCGGCGTCCAGACCTACACCTGCACCAACAGCGCCTGGACGCTGCTGGAGCCGGCCGCCACCCTGTGGGCCAAGAACGACCGCACCAAGCGTCCCGTCGCCCTGCACTCGCGCGGCCCGGTGTGGGTGTCCACGGTGGACGGCAGCGCGGTGAACGGCTCCGCGATCGCCACCTCGCCCAAGACGGGCGCCATCCCCGAGCTGCTGGTGAAGGCCACCGCCACCCGCGGCACCGGGACGTTCGCCGACGTGTCCTACGTCCAGCGCCTGGGCACCAGCGGCGGCGTCGCCCCCACCACGGCCTGCACCGGCACCAGCACGGACCAGGTCAGCGTGCAGTACACCGCCACGTACGCGTTCTACAAGCCCGCCAAGTAGTCCGGTAGGCGGCGACGGCAGTGGCCTCCCGGGGGTTCCTGGGGGCCACTGCCGTGCGTCTGACGGGCCCTCAACTCCCTTGCTGCGGCTCCTGTTCGGCCCTGATCCGGCCGTGCACCTCCCAGTCCCACACCGTCTCCCGCACCTCGTCCAGGGCGCGGGCCAGATGCCTGCGGTAGGTGCTGAACGCCAGGTTGAGCTTCCGCGCCACGGCGTCCTGCGTGGACGTCGAGTGGTACGTCAGCGTCAGCACGTCGTGCAGATGCCGGGTGCGGGGATGGGCGTTCAGCCGCTGTACGGCCCTGCCGATCAGGTCGCGCAGCGCGGTCACCGGGTCGCCCTCGCTGAGCTCCTCCACCAGTCGGCTGCGCAGCAGCGGGTTGTCGGCGAGCCCGCCGGGGTCGAGCCAGCCGCGCAGCGCCTCCCGAACGGCGGCGTCCGACTCCTCCCGACTCAACGGTGTCACACGGGACTTGGGCTTCCCGGCGACCACGGCCGGTGCCCCGCCGAGCAGGCGCGCGTCGATACCCTCGGCCCACTCCTCCACCCGCGCCGCCCGCCAGTCGTGACAGAACAGGCCGTACCCGCGATCGGCGTGCACGGCCCGGCGGGGCGGCTGGAACATGCCGAGATACGTCAACAGCGGGGCCCAGAACTTCGGTTCGGCGCTGACGAAGCACGACCAGGCACAGTGCTTGGCGCGCAGCACCTCGAAGACGATCCGCGTGCGCACCAGGTCCCACGACCGCGAGGGGCGGTGGTGGTGCTCCTCGTGCACCATGAACCGCGCCACACCCAGGTGTTCGCCCTGGCGCGGGGGAGTCATCGCGGAGACCAGCTCCCACGCCTCCGCCAGCACGGGGTCCGCCGCCCGGGTCTCGTCGTCGAATGCGTCGATCCTCAACCAGGCCATGAACCCGAGGATTTGACCCGTGTCGCAGCGCCGGTGGACGTGAAACGCCTCTGGCTGACGTCTCAACCAGTACGCGACCATACGGGCGTTGTGCTCGCCCTCGACCTTGTGGGTCAGCTCGATCAGGGCGGGGACGTCCTCCGGGCGCATCGGCTGCTCGTGGACGTCCGGTTCGTCCCGGCCGCCCTGGAACTCCCTCAGCCACTGCGCCCTGGAGACGATGTGGTTGAACTCCCGTGCCGCGCGCAGGGCTTCCTTCTCCGGTGCCTCGCGGACGCGCTCCACCAGGTGGCGGCGGATCGTGCGGTGCATGGCCTTGTAGCGTTCCGGGTCGCGCCAGCGGAAGTCGCTGTCGAGGGCGTCACGGACGACGTCGTAGGGGCACACCCCGAAGGGGCCCGACTTCATGAACGACAACTGCCGCAGCCAGGCGAAGAGTTCGGTGGCGTCCTCGTCCGGGAGTGCCACGCGCAGCAACTCCTCGGTGGTGTCCGCGACATGGCCGCACACCTCCAGGGCGCGCCGGTGTGCGGGCGAGGGCGGTCTGCCGACGATGTGGGTCAGCAGGCGGTCGACGACCGTGCGCAGCGGGGCCCAGAAGACCTCGTCCGTCGAGGAGTTGTCGTGGGTCGCGGCCTCCGCGACCAGGCGCAGGGCGAGCGGATGGCCCGCGGCGAACCGGAGGAGGGACGGGTGCAGTGCGGGGTCCGCGCCCTGCGAGGTGAGCAGCGCCGCCGAGTCCGCGGGCCCCAACTCCCTTAGGGGCACGACCTGGAGGACCTCGCTCCACGCGAGGTCCGCCTTCCAGAGGGGGTCGGGTGCGTGCCGTCCGGCGACGACGACCAGGGATCCGGCGGGTAACCGCGGCAGGAAGCGGTCCCGTATCCACTCCTCCATGTCCCGGTAGCGCTCGAAGTCGTCGACCAGCAGGACAGCGTTGTCGCGGGCGAAGACCTCGGCGGTCGCCTCCTCGAAGGCCGACGGCGAGAGCTCGACCGTACGGGCGTCGACGCCGACGACCGGCCGGCCCGCGGCGCGTGCCTCCGCGGCGAAGCGCTGCAGCAGCACGCTCTTCCCCATGCCGCCCGGGCCGTGCAGCACGATGACCATCGGGGCGCCGGGTGCACCGGCCAACGCCCGCCGGAACAGGGCGAGTTCCTCGCGCCTGCCGACGAAGTTCTGCAGGCGGGCGGAGGCCAGTCTGTCGGCCAGCAGGCCGGCGGAATCGTCCTTGGCCATGCCGTTCCCTTCCCCGGAGTCGACCGCTTCGGGCCGCTGCGAAACCTACCCGTTCGGGCCGGCCCATGGAGTACGGCCGGACCTTACGCCGGTCTTACGGACAACGGGACCGGTCACCGGCCGGGCGCCCTAAACCTGGGAGGGGGCCGTCCGTGGAAACACCTGCCGACCCGCTTCTTTGTCCTATTCGTGCTCGTTGAGGAACGCAGAAGGGTCCGTAACCCTCCTTCTGTGTGAAGGAAACAGCACAGGCAAGGAAACCGGGGACTGAGTGGCATGGGTTTGACCAGCGAGACTACCGTTTATGTGGTGGCGGCCGTGGCTGCCGTCTGCGTGGCGCTGCTGGTCTGGGTGTGGCCGCGGCTCGCCAGTCCGGGCGTGCGGCAGGTGCTCGGGCGGCTGGCAGCCATTGGGGTGACTCAGGTCACCATCATCGCGGCGTTCGCGTGCTGGCTGAACTCCTCGTACCAGTTCTTCGGATCGTGGGGCGAGCTCTTCGGCAACGTCGACACCGCCCCCGTCGGCGTGACCCAGGCGGCCGACCACAGCGGTGACGGCACGGCCGGCGGTGTCTCCGTGAAGGGCGCGCTGGTGCAGCCCGCCGGCGACGAGCAGCTGAGCCGGGTCAGCGGACTGCCCACCGGCGATCCCGCGGTGAACGGCAAGGTGGAGTCCGTGAAGGTCATCGGCCGCCGTACGGGAGTGGTCGACCCGGCGTTCGTCTACCTGCCGCCGCAGTACTTCCAGAAGGCGTACGCGCGCCAGCGCTTCCCCGTCGTCGTCACGCTCAGCGGCTACCCGGGCAGCATCTTCAACCTCGCGCAGTATCTACGGGTGTCGCAGACCGCCGGGCAGCTGCAGAAGAGCGGGCAGATGCAGCCGACCATCATGGTGATGATCCGGCCGACGATCGCCCCGCCGCGCGACACCGAGTGCGTGAACGTCCCTGGCGGACCGCAGACCGAGACCTTCCTCGCCAAGGACCTTCCGCAGGCCCTCAAGTCCGTCTACCGGGTGGGCCACGACGCCAGCGCCTGGGGCGTCATGGGGTACTCCTCCGGCGGGAGTTGCGCCCTCCAGCTGACGATGCGCAACCCGCACGTGTACACGACGGCCGCCGCGCTCTCGCCCGACTACAGGGTCAAGGACGACCCCACCACCGGCAACCTCTTCGGCAGCGGCCTCGGCCGGGTGAACCGGGTCAACGGGCATGACCTGATGTGGCGGTTGAAGCACCTGCCCATCCCGCAGGTCTCCGTCCTGGTCGCCGAGAGCAAGCACGGCGAGCGGGGCTATCCGCAGACCCTCGCCTTCATCAAGGCCGTCAAGGCACCCATGCGTGTCGCGTCGATCCAGCCCGCGTCGGGCAGCCACAACTTCCCCACCTGGGTACGGGAGATGCCCGCGTCCCTGAAGTGGATGAACCAGCAACTCACCTTCCCCCAGGACGTCGTGCCCCGGCACGTCCCCAAGAAGAAGGGCAACAGCACCGTGCGGGCGGAGGGCACCGAGCCCAAGAAGCCGGCCGCCGGGGCGCGCAAGTAACGCGCGCTGGGCCACTGCCCGTTACTTGCGCCCCAGCGTTCCGGGCAGTTCGCCCCGCCGCCGGATGCCCAACTTCCGGTAGGAACTGGTGAGATGGGTCTCCACCGTGCGGCGGGCCAGATGCAGCAGATCGGCGATCTCGGTGTTCGTCCGGCCGTCGGCGGCCAGTTCGGCGATCCGCCGCTCACTCGTCGTGAGCGACCGCGAACCAGTACGGGCGGGCGCCGAGCGCCGGGCCCCGCTCTCGCCCAACGCCTCCTCCGCCAGAGCCCATTGACGCGTCGCCCCCAGCCGCTCCGCACGCTCGGCGGCCTCCCGCAGACAGGCCCGGGCCCGCCCCCGGTCCCCGGCCGCGGTCAGCCCGCGGCCCCGCACGATCAGCGCCGATACCAACTCGGCCTCCGTGCCCACCGGCCCGTCCCGCAGCAGTCGTAGGGCCTCCTCCGCGAGCTCCAGACCGCGTCGGCCGCCGGTCGCCGCGGCCAGGACACGCAGTGAACGGCCCACCGTGCGGGGTGTGTTCCACACCCGGGCCAGCCGCAGCTCCTCCTCGGCCAGGGCGATGGCCTCCCGGGGACGGGCCAGCGCGATCCGGCACTCGGCGGCGGCCGTGCGCCACGGGGTGACGACCGGACTGACCACCTCACGGGCCGACTGCCGGCGCCCGCACTCCAGGAAGTCGTGCAGCGCGCCCGCCATGTCGCCGGTCGCGGCGCGCACCACTCCTCGCGCGTAGAGAAAGCGGTTCAACTCCCAGGATTCCGGCGCGGACCGCAGGTCGAGACCGTCCGCGAGCCGCAGCGCCCGTGCCTCCTCGCCGGTCGCCACGAGCGAAAGCAGCACATGGGCCTGCCGGTTGGAGGGGCCGGTGCGCGCCCGGTCACGCGGACACGGGTCCGCCAGCAGCCGCGCGTGCTCGCCGCGTGCGGCCAGGATGTCGGCCCGTACGTTGACCAGCGCCTCGTGCATCGGGTGCAGCACGTCGGGACGCTGACCCACCAGGCCGCGCTCCACCAGCCGTTCCGCTTCCGGGAGTTCGTCGGCCCACTGGGCCACGGCGGCGGCCGTGCCGATCAGGAACGGCTCGGTCAGCGGATCGGCGGGCTGCGCGAGCAGCGCCCGCAGCCGCCGCATCGCCTCCGCCGCCGAGATCAGCCCGGCCGTGGCCGCATGCCGTACGACCAGCGCGTGACCGGCCGTGCCGACCAGCTCCGGCGAGTGCTCGGCGGCGTCGCACAGCCACCGGTACACCTCCTTGCGTACCGTCTGGTCCTGCTCGGACAGCAGCACCGAGGCGGTCTGGAGGGTACGGATCAGCTGCGGACGGTCCGTCAACTCGTCCTCCAGTGTGCGCAGTACGTCCACGGCGGCCAGGGTCCTGCCCCGGCCGGCCAGCGCCGTGCCGAGCGCGACCGCCGCCCGCACCGTGTCCTGCGGCGCCCCCGACAGCCGTAGCGCCTCGCTCAGGCGGGGGATACCGGCCGAGGTCGTCTGTGCCGTGTACTCCAAGGAGCCCAGTTCGGTGAGCAGTTGCTGTCTGCGGGCGTCCGGGAGCGGCTCCTCGAGGACCCGGCGCAGGAAGGCGGCCGCGTCGGACGTGCGGCCGTCGCGCAGCGCGAGCGAGGACGCCTCCTGGAGCGCGACCGCCGTCCAGGGCTCGCCCACCGGGTCGGACAGCAGCAACTGCCGGGCCACCGTGTCGGGAGAGACACCGTGGCGCTGCATCGTCTCGGCCGCCGCCGCGTGCGCGGCCCGCCGCCGGGCCACGGGCACGCCGGTGAGCACCGCGTCGCGCAGGAGTGGATGCGCGTAGCGCGGACGCCCGTCGGGGTCGGGGCGCAGCACCCCGAGCCCGGTCATCGCGGTGAGCCAGCCGGCCACCCGCGCCGGGTCGGCACCCGCCAACTCGGCGATCACGGCAGCCAGTTCGTCGATGGGACAGGTGTCATGGCCGCTCGGCAACTCCTGCGGGGTGTCGCCGTCCCACCCCTCGTCCAGCGCGGCCAGCGCCCGGGCGACCTCGCCGGTGGCCTGACCCGCGCTGTCCAGCCACCAGGACACGGCGGCCGGATACGCGCCCGGGTACAGCGCGGCGGACGTCCTCGGCACGGTCGGGTGCCGCCCGGCGCCGAGGTCGTCGAGCAGGGCCCGCAGCAGCAACGGGTTGCCGGCACCGGCCCGTACGCAGTCGTCCACCCACGGCTCGGGGGCATCCGCATGGGCCGAACGCACCAGCTCGGCCGCCGAGTTCGCGGTCAGGGGACCCAGCGTGAGGGTGCGCACCAGGGCGGGCGACAGGGTGTGGGTCAGGCCCGGCGCCGGTGGATCGACGTCGTACTGGCTGCGTTCCGTGACGACCAGCAGAATCCGTAATCGGTCGACGTGCCGGGCGGACTCGACCAGCCAGCGGTGCGAGGCCGGGTCGGCGAGGTGGACGTCGTCCACGGCGATCAGCAGCGGGGCCCGGTCGGCGTAGGAGTGCAGCACCCGCCGGAACAGCTCGGCGCTCGCCCGCTCGTCACCGGCGAACTTCACGTCCCCGAACTCCGGTACCGGAGCCATCAGTTGCAGCACGGTGGCGTACGGCACCGCCTGGTCGCGGGGCGAACAGCGGGCCCGCAGCACCCGCATGCCGTGCGCCCGGGCATCCGTCACGGCGCCCTCCAGCACGGTGGTACGGCCCGTCCCGGTGGCCCCGCGCAGCAGCACCAGCCGGCCGGCACCGGCCCGGGCCCACGCGGCCTCCGCCACCAACAGCCGTGCCGCGTCGCGGTGTTCGGGCGGTGTCGCGGACGCTCCGGCGTCAGACGTCGTCCCCGTCATCGCGGTCCTCCTCGTCTCCGTCGTACCCGTCGTGCCGGTCGCTTCCGCCGTCTTGGCCGCTCACTCGCCGTGGTCCGCCGTACGTCCGATCTCGTGGTGCTGCTCGTGGTCCTCCACGATTGCGCGCGCCCCACCCGTCCCGTGAGGGTGAGGAGTACACGGCCGCCACCAGCGCACCTGGGGTGGCACGTAGTTGGATGTGGATTCGAGGGAGAACGTTGCTCAGCTCATCGCGGCCCGCACACCCCGGTACCGCCGACTCCGCCGACCGCATACCCGTGGCGGTGCACGCCCCGGACCCGATCTCCCGCGAGGGGGCACTCAGCCAGCTGCGCAGATACCCGGAGATCGACCTCCGCGAGGAGAACGACACCGGTCCCGGCAGAGTGGCCCTGTTCATCGCCGACACCCTCGACGAGACCGCGCTCGCCCGGCTGCGCCGACTGGTGCGCAGCGAGGGCGGGCGGGCCGTGCTCGTCGTCGGGGCGCTGCGCGAGGCCGAGTTGCTCGACGTGATCGAGTGCGGGGTCGGCGCCATCGTGTGGCGCGGGGAGGCGACCGCACAGCGCCTGGTGCAGGCCGTGGTCGCCGCGGCCCGCGGTGACGGCGACCTCCCGGCCGATCTGATCGGCCGACTCGTCGAACAGGTGGGAACACTGCATCGCAGCGCGGCGGGCCGGTCCGGAGGCCACCCCTCGGGGCTCTCGCCGCGCGAGGTGGACGTCCTGCGGCTGGTCGCCGAAGGGCTGGACACCGGAGAGATAGCCAGCAAGCTCTCCTATTCCGAACGCACCGTCAAAAACGTCATGCACGGACTGACCACACGCCTTCACCTGCGCAATCGGGCGCATGCCGTGGCGCATGCCCTTCGGGAAGGCTACATCTGACCGAACGGGCACTCGAAGGAGGACGCGCGGGCAGCGTGTCCTGCCCCGTTCCCGTCCCCAAGGTGATTGCGGGGACGGGCGGTTGGGACGGCACGATCGGGGGACGGCCGACAGGGGCGTACCGGGCGCCGACGCGTACCGCGGGGCACGACAGCACGGCAGGGCGGGAGTTCGGCGGTGATCCACGAGGTGGACGAGGTTCTCAAGGACCTGATCGGCGGCGGCGCACTGGCCGGTTCGGGCATCGAGGTCTCCTTCGACGCCCCGACCCGCGACTGGGCGGCCCGCCGCAACACCCCCACGATCAACACCTACTTGTACGACATCCGGGAGGACGTGCACCGGCGCCAGCGCGGGCATGTCGCCGTGCGCGACGAACGCGACGTGGTCGTCAAGCGTCGCCAGCCACCGCGCTGGTTCCGGCTGTCGTATCTGGTGACCGCGTGGACGAAACGGCCGCAGGACGAACACCGGCTGCTGTCGGCCGTGTTGTCGACCCTCATCCCGCGCGAGCTGCTCGCCCCCGCCGAACTCCCCGGTTCCCTAGGTCAGTTGGGCTTGACGGTGCCGATCTCGGTGGCCGGCATCCAGACCGAGTCACGCTCCCTCGCGGAGATCTGGTCCGCCCTCGGCGGCGAACTCAAGCCGTCCCTCGACCTCGTGGTCACCGCGCCCTTCCCGGCCTACCCCGAGTACGACGCCGGCCCGCCCGTCACCGAGGGCGCGGCGGTCCGCGTGAGCGGCCTCGACGGCACCGAGCCGGGCGTGGAGGAACGCGCGCACCGTCCGCGGCAGGTGGCGGCGGTACGGGAGGCGCGCGAGGTCGCTCGGCGCAAGAGGGCGCCGGGGACGCCGACGTGACGGTGACGGACGAGACCGGGGACGTCGAAGTCTCAGTGGCAGAAGACGCGTTGGGCTTCGCCGTCGAGCCGGAGACCGAGATCCTCCTCGCCCGCCTCGGTCACCTCCGTGAGCGCGTCGCCCTGCTCGTCGACCGGCGTTCCGCCACCGACCCCACGGCCGGCGACCCGATGCGCGGCCTGTACCTCCCGGAAGAGGCGGTACGGCACCTGCTGCTGCGCTCCCCGGAGCAGGAACTGGGCTCGCCCGCCCGGGAGTTGGCGCACAGCCCGGCCGACCGGCTCGCCGCCCTGCACCTGACCGACCTCGACACCGCCCTTCTCCTCGTCGCCCTCGCCCCCGACCTGGACCGCACCTTCGAGCCGCTCTACGGCTACCTCAACGACGACGTCAGCCGCCGCCGGGCCACCGTCGGACTTGCCCTGGACCTGTGCGGCGTACCGGCACACCAGGCGGAGGGCCGGGCCCGGTTCCTGCCCACGGCACCGCTGTCCGCCCTCGGACTGCTCACCGTGGAGGAACCCGAACGCCCGTTCCTCGGCCGCTCGTTGCGCGTGCCCGACCGGGTCGTGGCGCATCTGCTCGGGGACGACACCCCGGACGCGCCCCTCACCGGGCACCTCCACCCGCTGCCGGTTCCGGTGCCGAGTGGGTCGTACGACGCACAGGAGACTGGCGGGCAAGAGCCGGGCGGAGACGAGGAGTTCACCGTTTTCGTCGACCGGCTGGGCGCACTGCTCGCCGAAGGTCCGCCTCTCACCGTGTATGTGAGGGAGCGTCACGAAGGCGACGGGCTGGTGTGCGTGGCGGCGGCGCTGCACGCGGCGGGGGTGGCCGCCGTGCGCTACTCCGGACCCGTGGAGCAGGTGCCGGAGCTGCTGCGCGAGGCCCGGCTGAGCGGCCGTACGGTCGTCGTGGGCGGACTGTCCGACCAACCCGGCGCGTTGGTAAGGGCGTTGACCGACGCCACTGACGTCTCCGTACTGATCGCCGGTGCGCGGCCGTACGACCCGCAGTGGTGCGAGAGCGATCCGCTGATCCTGGAGGCGCCTCGGCAGCGCGCCGCGGCGGTGCGGGCCTGGACGGACGCCGTCGGCGAGCAGAACGGCTTCGACGTACGGGCCACCGTCGCGCCGTACCATCTCGGCGCCGACCGCATCGCGCGCGCCGCCCGTGCGGCCCGGGGGCTCGCCGCGTTCGACGGCACCCCGATGAGCGCCGCCCATCTGCGGCTCGCGGCGCGACAGCAGTCGGCGTCGGGGCTCGAACAGCATGCACGGCGGATCCGGCCCGCCGTGGACTGGCGGGACCTCGTCCTGCCCGAGCGGTCCCTGACCCAGCTGCACGAACTCGCCCTGCGCGCCCGGCATCGCGACCGGGTCCTCGGCGACTGGCGGCTCAGCGCGGGCGGCGGCCGGGGGCGTGGCGTGCTCGGCCTGTTCGCGGGGGAGTCCGGGACCGGCAAGACACTGTCGGCGGAGGTCGTCGCGGCCGAACTCGGCCTGGATCTCTATGTCGTTCAGCTGTCGTCGATCGTCGACAAGTACGTCGGCGAGACCGAGAAGAACCTCGAACGGATCTTCACGGAGGCCGACCGCACCGACGCCGTGCTCCTCTTCGACGAGGCCGACGCCGTCTTCGGCAAGCGGTCCGAGGTGAAGGACTCGCACGACCGGTACGCCAACATGGAGAGCGCCTATCTGCTCCAACGCCTGGAGTCCTTCGACGGGATCGCGCTGCTCACCACCAACCTGCGCGCCAACATCGACGAGGCGTTCACCCGCCGGCTCGACCTGGTCGTCGACTTCCCGTTCCCGGACCCGGCGCAGCGGCTCGCGCTGTGGCGGCACGGGCTGACCCATGTGCCGAGCGCGCCCGACCTCGAACTCGCGCCGCTGGCCGATGAGTTCGAGCTGGCCGGCGGCTCCATCCGCAGCGCCGTCGTCACCGCCGCCTACCTCGCCGCCGGACGCGGCGACACGGTGACCGCGCCGGACCTCCTCGAAGGGGCCCGCCGCGAATACCGCAAGGCGGGGCGGCTGGTGCCGGGAGAAGGCACCTGGTAGCCGCCCCGCCAGGGTGGATCAGAAACCGTCAGTTCGGCACCGTCAGCCTGACCGCCACCAGCCAGTGCGCGTTGTCGAGGGTGCCCGAGAAGCCGTACTCGGGCCGCGGCTTGGTGCAGTTCTGCGGGCTCCAGTCCCAACCGGAGTTGCGGACGATCCAACAGAGCTGACCACTGCCGATGTTGTTCGCGAAGCCCGTCATGTACGCGGCGCCCGGCTTCGCGCTGCCGATGTAGTTGTCCTTGCCGTCGGCGATGATGGCCGTCCAGCCCGAAGGCTGGTACTTGCCGTAGCCGTTGGTCGACGCCGGGTCGTGGATGAAGGCGTTCGCGGCCGAACCGGCGGTCCCGGAGACCGCGATGTTCACGGAGAGGATCTGCTCGTCGTCGGTGGAGGTGGCGGCCGTGGCACCGTCGCACTCCGGGGCCTGCCAGCCCTTGCCACCGATGTAGATCCGGTAGCAGACATGGCGTCCGGAGTCCCGCGCGGCCAGCTTGTTCACCGCGGTCGCCGCCGTCACGGGCTTCGGCTTGGCGGACGGCTTGGAGTCCCCGCCGCCGCCCGATCCGCCACCGGCCGCCGCGGCCGTCGAGGTCTCGGCCGCCGGGGGCGCGCTCGTCACGACGGGCGAGGGCGGCGGGGGAGCGGCGCTCAGCGTGGGGCTGGGCGCGAGCGTGCTGACGCCCGCGTCCTTCAACTGCTCGGTGGCGGCGGTCTGCACCTGCGGCTTGTACGCGATCCACAGCATGACGAAGGTGAGCGCGAGCGCGGTGAGGACCCCGAGGAAGGTGGCCAGCCAGCGCGGCAGGAACCCGCGCTGGAGGTAAGTCCCCTCCACCGGAAGGGGGTTGGCGCCGGACCGCAACACGCTGAGCGTGTACGGCCGTTGCTCCTTCGGCCCGAACCAGATGATCTTCCGCGGCTTCAGGGACGCCTTGACGAACGCCGCCCGGCCCGGCTCGATCTGCACATTGCCCGGATGGATGTCGTACGACAGCTGGTCGCCGTTGTCGCTGCCGCTGATCGACGCCGTCAGCCTGGTGTTGCCGAGGTTGTCCACGGCGAGTTGGGGACGGCCCCGGAAACGCCCCTTGACCGTCGGCGGCACCAGCTCCGCCCGCACCTCCGTGAACGGGGTGATGGTCAGATTGCCCTCGGGGACGGTGACCGCCTCCGGGTGCTCGGTCGGCGTGATCCGCACCGCGTACGGGTTCGGGCCCGCCGTCGCGTCCGGGGTGCGCGGCGGCGCGAACGTCAGGTCGACCGTCCCCGTCGTGCCCGGATAGAGCCGCAGCGTCTGCGGCTCCACAACGGTCCAGGGCGCGATGCTCCCGACCGGTTCGAAGCGGTACTCGTCCACGACGTCGCCGGTGTTGCGCAGCCGCAGCCGCACGCGGGTACTGCCACCGGGATCGACGGTCGCGGACGCGGGCTCCAGGGAGGTCCACAGACTCATGAGCCGACGCTACGACGGATGGTGAGGGCGCGTCAGGAGTCGCCGGGGCAACACAAGTTGCCCAAAAGGGCCGCCCGGCAAACCCCCGCTGCCCCCGCGCCGACGGTCTCCACCGCGGTGTGCCGCCCCTGTTCCCGCTGTGGAGTGCCCCTGAGGGCAAGGAAGTTGCCCCGAGGCAGGCACTCAGGGACGTTTCGGCGGCCGGGTCGCGCGCGTGACGCTTGAGGGCGTCCTGTCTCGTACCCCGAGGAGAGCAGAGCATGCCGTCCTATCTGTCGCCCGGCGTCTACGTCGAGGAGGTGGCCAGCGGCTCACGCCCGATCGAGGGAGTGGGCACCTCGGTGGCGGCCTTCGTGGGCCTGGCCCCGACCGGTCCGCTGAACGAGCCGACCCTGGTGACCAACTGGACGCAGTACGTGGCTGCCTTCGGTGAGTTCACCGACGGGTACTACCTCGCTCACTCCGTCTACGGCTTCTTCAACAACGGCGGTTCGGCGGCCTACGTCGTCCGTGTCGGCGGCACCGCCGAGGGCACCGCCGGCGAGTCCAACTCCCCTTCCGCCGTGACGGGTTCGGCCGCTCCGGCCGCGCTGCCGCCCGGCGAGCCGGCCCAGCTCGGCACCTTTGCCGTGACCGCTCTGGCACCCGGCGACCTGAGTGTCGAGGTGGCCGACGCCGAGGGTGAAGGCCCCGCCGAACGCTTCCGGCTGGTCGTCAAGGACGCCGGCAAGGACGTCGAGAGCTTCGACGTGACCGCCAAGAAGGGCGGCCGCAACTACGTCGTCACGCAGGTCAAGGAGCGCTCCAAGCTCATCGCCGTGGCCGAGACCGCGCCCGCCGCGCAGCTGGCCCGCCCGGAGAACCAGACGGTCGCCCTCACTGCGCCCGCCTCCGCTCCGGCCGCACCCGTCGTACCCGGCAAGGGAACTGACACTGCGTCACACCCCGGCCCGGCCACCTACCTCGGTGACTCCTCCGACCGCACCGGCTTCGGCGGCCTGGAGGCGGTGGACGAGATCTCGATGGTCGCGGTGCCCGACCTGATGGCCGCCTACCAGCGCGGCGCGATCGACCTGGAGGCCGTCAAGGCGGTCCAGTTGGGTCTGATCGCGCACTGCGAGCTGATGGGTGACCGGGTCGCGGTCATCGACCCGCCGCCGAGCCTGAACGCCCGTCAGATCCGGGTGTGGCGACAGGAGACGGCCGGCTACGACTCCAAGTACGCGGCCCTGTACTACCCGTGGATCAAGACCTTCGATCCGTCCAGCGGGCAGTCCCGGCTGATCCCGCCGAGCGGCCACATCGCCGGCGTCTGGGCCCGCAACGACTCCGAGCGCGGCGTGCACAAGGCGCCCGCCAACGAGGTCGTACGCGGCGCGGTCGACCTGGAGACCCAAATCACGCGCGGCGAGCAGGACTTGCTCAACCCGATCGGCGTCAACTGCATCCGCGCCTTCCCGGGCCGCGGCATCCGCGTCTGGGGCGCGCGCACCATGTCCTCCGACCCGGCCTGGCGCTACCTCAACATCCGCCGGTACTTCAACTACCTGGAGGAGTCGATCCTGATCGGCACCCAGTGGGTGGTGTTCGAGCCGAACGACCACGCGCTGTGGGCGCGGATCCGGCGCAACATCTCGGCCTTCCTGGTCAACGAGTGGCGCAGCGGTGCCCTGTTCGGCCAGCGGCCGGAGGAGGCGTACTACGTCAAGTGCGACGAGGAGACCAACCCGCCGGAGTCCGTCGACGTCGGCCGCGTCGTCTGCGAGATCGGCATCGCGCCGGTCAAGCCGGCCGAGTTCGTGATCTTCCGACTGGCTCAGTTCTCCAGCGGCAGCGGGGAGTTGGAGGAGTAGTCCCCCATCCTCATCAGCCAGCAGTCAGCCGCCGTAACGCCAGAAGGAACGCGAATTCATGAGTCTCCAGCCGGGTGACGCCCTCACCTCACACAATTTCGGCCTGCAGATCGACGGCGTGATGGTCGAGTACCTCGCGGAGGTCAGCGGCCTCAGCATCGAGCAGGACGTCATCACGTACCAGCAGAACACCCCCAACGGCCAGAACGTGGTCAAGAACCTGCCGGGCGTGAAGAAGAACGGCACCTGCACGGTCATCCGCGGCATGACCCAGTCGGCCTCGTTCACCCAGTGGATCAACGAGTCGATCTCCGGTCAGATGACCACCGCGCGCAAGAACGCGTCGATCATCATGATGGACTTCCAGAACAACCCGGTGAAGCGCTACCACCTGCGCAACGCCTGGTGCAGCAAGATCGACGCGAGCACGGTGAAGGCGGGCGAGGCCGCCGCGCTCACCGAGTCCGTGACCATCGTGTTCGAAGAACTGGTCATCGAATAATGAGGCGTTCGGCGGCGGGCGCGGCCGTGGCCGCGCCGGGTGCGGAGCCCGCGGCCGAGGTGGGGGCCGGACCGATACCGGCCCCGGCTCCGGCCGCCGCGGCACCCGCTCCGGTCGTACGGCAGACGCTGCGGACCGAGTTCCCCTTCCAGCTGCCGCGCGGTTACGTCGACGAGTCCGGCACGGTCCACCAGGACGGTGTGATGCGACTGGCCACCGCACGCGACGAGTTGGTGCCGCTGCGGGACGTCCGCGTGCAGGAGAACCCGGCGTATCTGTCGGTGGTGCTGCTCGGCCGGGTCATCACGCGGCTGGGCGCCGTCCCCATGGTCCACGACGGGATCGTGGAGAACATGTTCGCCTCCGACCTCGCCTTCCTCCAGGACTTCTACCGCCAGATCAACGCGGAAGGCCACACCCGCGCGGCAGTTCAGTGCCCGCACTGCGCGGAACCCTTCGAAGTGGAGCTCGGCGGGAGCCGCCTGGGGGAATCGTGACGTACGCGACCGACCGGCTGCACGAGGAGATCGCGTACGTCGCCTACCACTTCCACTGGAGCCTGGAGGACATCCTGGACCTCGAACACCACGACCGCCGCCGCTACACGGGCGAGATCGCGTCCCTGGTGACGCGGTCCGGGGCGGAGGGCTGAGCGGTGGGGTTCTTGGACCGGTTGCGGGGGCGGGCCGGAGGGGACGCCAACTCCGGAGACGGTAAGGGAGGTGGCGAGGTTCCGGGTCCCGCTGAGGCGGATGGCTCCGCGGGTCCGGCGAGTTCTGGTTCTACGGCTGCCACGGCTGCTGCGGCTTCCGCGCCTGCGGTGGCCTTGGCCGCGTGGCCGGGGTTGCCGCCGATCCAGCGGGCCTCTGCCCTCGGGGGTACCGGAGTTGCCGACGCCGGGTTCGGTGCGCGGCTGCCGACGTGGCAGAACCCTTCGTTCACGGGGTCGGGGTTCCGTGCGGTGCTGGACGCGGAGCGGAGTGCCCGGATCGCGGGTTCCTCGCTGCCCGCGGGGCCGGCGCGGGCGGTACCGAGCCTGGGGCAGCCTGCGGGTGAACTTCCCTTGGCGGGGCGGCCTTTGGTCGCGCAGCCGGGGCCGGTGGTTCCGATGCGGGCGAGTGCGGGGCCTGTGGTGCAGCGGGCTGTGCGGCCTGCGCGGGCTGTGCCTCTTGCGTCGAGTGGGGCTGAGGGTGTGCGCGGTACTGCTCACGCTCCTGTGGCGGGTTCGGGCGGTGCGGTGGGGTCGGCTTCCGGTATTCGGGTGACCGCGGTGTCGTCCTCGAAGCAACTCCGGCCGAGGGAAGGGTCGTTGACGAGGTCGAGTGCGGCTGCGGTGCAGCGGCGGTTGGTCGGTCGGCGGAACTCGGGGACTGTGGGGGATGGTTCGGGTAGTGAGTCCGCTGCGGGGCCAACTGGCGGAGACCGAGGGGATGTTGAGCCGGTCGGCGACTCACCTGTTCCGGCGGCTGGTGACGTTGTGGGGCAACTCGGCCGTGAGGCAGGCGTAGTTCCCGGAGGGGGAGGCGCTGGCCCAAGTGGCGGGCCTCCGGCTGCGCTTCCTCCCGTCCCTCCTCGGGCAGCCGGTATTCACGGCACCGGAGGGAACGAGGCCGGGCGGGTGGCCGTGCAGCGTGCCGTGGCTGCGCATGGCGCGCCGGAGTCGCAGGTCGTGGTTCCGGCGGCTCCGAGCAGGTCGGCCGCCGGCCCCGGTGAGGCGAAGCCCGCTGTACAACGACGACCGGCGACCGAGTCGGGCACACTGCGGACGCCACCGGCGCACGGCAGTCACGAGCCCGTCGGCCCCAGCGCGACCGAGCCCGAAAACCGCCCCGGCACACCCGGCGGCGCGGCTCCCGTTTCCGAGAGCGGGACGGACAGCGTGCAGCGGGCGGCCACCTCGCCGGGTGCGGCAGCCGCTGCTTCGACGGCTCCGAAGTCCACGAAGTCCACGATGGCGTCGACGCCGACGTCGACGCCGACGCCGAACTCCGCAGTGCCGTCAGCCGAGTTGCCGTCAGTCGCGCCCGCCGCTCCTGCACAGCCGACGACGCCGAACACCTCCCCCGCACCGATGCCCGTGCAACGTGCCGCGAGTGCTCCTGCCCCACGTGATGGGGGCACCACCCAGCCCCAACCTCAGGTCCACACCCCGGCAGCTCCCGCAGGACCGCCGGATTCCGCCCGCACCCGGACCAGCAATCCGACCCCCGGTCCTACGCCCGTTCCCGCACCCCAGATCCAACGCAGCGCCGCCCGCCGCCCGCCTCGCATCCCCCTCGGCGCCCCGCTCACCACGCGCCCGAACGAGGCACGGCAGCCCTCAACACCCGTACCGCCGATGCCCAGTTCGGCTACTCACCGCGCGCAGGGAAACACCCCCAACGCCCCCGCCCCGCAAGGTGATCCGCCCACGGTTCCGGCGCCCACACCAGCCTCCGACTCGCCGGCTCCCGTGACGCCCACTCCCGTCCGGCGCCGTTCACCCCTCGGCGCTCCGGTCACCGTCACGCCCGCGGACGCGAGGCCTCTCACCGGTTCGCCGTTCACGCCGGCCGGCCCCGGGCACCGTACGGAACCGGGTTCGAGGCCGACAGCGGGACCTGGGCCGGTGATCCAACGAAGCGTCGCTTCCAACACGTCCGCACCGCCCCAGGCCACCGCCCCCGCCCCCTCAACCACGACACACGTGCCTGCCGCATACCCGACCACCGCACATCCGCTTGCGGCGCCCCCAACTACCACGCATGAGGCCGCAGTTGCCCCGGCGGAAACCGCGACACCGGGTCCAGGACCGATGGTCCAGCGGAGCACCTCGCCGAGCGCGCCTGTACCGGCTGCTCAGGGCCCCTTGGCCATGAGCCCTTCACCCGCCGCGGGCCCCTCGCCTGTCACGAGCTCCTCACTCGCCGCGCCTCCAACCATCGCGACCCCGGCCAACCTGGCAGCTCCGGCGACACCGGCTCAGGGGCCGACGATCCAACGAAGCGTCGCCCCAGGCGCGCCTGTACCGGCCGCGCAGGCCCCCTCGGCCACCGCCCCGTCACTCGCCGTCGTGCCCCCGACCACCGCAGACATGCGGACCGCAGCCCCGGCCGCGAGCCTGTCTCCGGCTGCGCTTCCGTCCTCGACTGTGATCCCGTCCTCTGCGGCGACCCCGTCGCCAGCCGTGACCTCGTCCGAGGTGGGGGCCCGGTCCCCGGTTGCGACTTCGTCCACGCTTGGGCCCCGGCCCTCGGCTGGGACTTCAGCCCCAGCCGTGACTTCGCCGTCAGCCGCGACGCAGTCCCCAGCCGGGCCCTCGTCCCCAGCCGCGCCCTCGCCCTCGGCCATGCTCCCGCCCTCAAGCACAGCTCCGCCCCGCGCCACAAAGCCGACTCCGCCCAGCCCGACCGCCCCCGCACCGACCCCTCCCCACGCGACCTCCCGCACCGCACCGCCGCTCACCGCGACCTCCCCGACCGCGCCCTCTCTCACCACACCCCCGCTCACCGCGCCCCGCCCCACAACACACGCACCCACCACACCGGGGCCCTCAACCGGCTCGCTCCGCACACCACCCCCGGCGCAGCGCTCCGCACCCCGGTCGCCCGTCACCCCCGTACAACGTCACCGCCGTACGACACCGGACAGGTCCGCCACACCCGTAGTACCCGGCACTCCCGCAGTCCCCGTCACCCCGGGAGCCCCCGGAATTCCGGGCACCCCCGTACCACCCAGGACGGCCACACTCCCCGGCACCCCCGCAGCCCCCCGCACCCCCGCCATACCCGTAGTACCCCTACGCCTCTCCACCCCCGCACCCCACACCCCCTCCCGGTCTCCACCCCACCCGGACCCGGACTTGGACCTGGCCCCCTCTCCACCCCACCCGGCCCCCTCACCCCCAGCCGTATCCCCACCGTCCAACGCAACGCCTCCTCGACCACTACCACCACCGCACTCGGCCCCGCAGCCCTCTCCCCCTGAACCAGGCCCGCCCCACCCTCACCAAAACCCCCACCAGACTCGCCGCCCCCGCCTCACGCCCCTCCGCTCCACCCCCGCCGTACACCGCATCCCCCTCCCAGTCACCCCCACCCCCCGACCCTCCACCCCCGTACTCCCCAGGCGCCACCGACCCCCCACCCCCGCCTACGAGGCAATCCCCGCAGGCCAGTTCGACCCCCGAGACCTCACCGACTTCCAGCTCGACGAACTCGTGCACCGGATCATCGGCCGCATCACCCGCCTGATCCGCACGGAACTCCGTCTGGACCGCGAACGGATCGGCAAACTCCGCGACCCCCGCCACTGACCGGAACCACACCCCGACGCGACAACAGAAAGGCCCACCCGCGATGTCCCGCCTCGACCCGGGCTCCACCATCTGGTTCACCCTCAGCATCGACGGCGAGAGCCTCGGCTACTTCAACGGGTGCGACGGGCTGTCGTCGACGGTGGAGATCGAGCACCGGCAGGAGGGCGGCAACAACGGCTTCGTCTGGCAACTCCCCACCCGTGTCACCTTCTCCACCATCCGGCTGACCCGCCCGCTCACCCCGGACACCGCGAAGGTCGCCAAGTGGATCTCCTCCGTGCAGACCGGGATCAAGCGGCCCACCGGGCAGATCGCGGCGTTGCGCGCGGACGGTTCGGAGGTCGCGCACTGGGGGCTGATCGACGTGCTGCCGGTGAGCTGGCAGGGGCCCTCCCTCGACCCGTCCGGGCCTGCCGTCGCCACCGAGGTCCTGGAGATCGCCCACCACGGATTCACGGACTGAGCGGGGGAGGGAAACAGACCATGGCCACCAGTAGAGGCGCGGGCAAGAGCCTTGTCCGTGCCAGCCTTGCCATTCATGAGCCACCCGTCGGGGGCAGCACCACCCCGGGCGGCCTCATCAAGACCTTCGCCTTCGACTTCAACCCGGCGCAACTGTCCCTCACCCGCCGCGCCCAGTGGAAGACGACCCCCGCACAGATCGAACGGGACGGTTCCCTACCGGAGTTCATGGGTTCGCAGCCGCGCGAGATGGGCGTGGAGATCTTCCTCGACTCCTCCGACGAACCGACCAGCAACTCGGTGCTGAAGAAGGTCGAGTCGCTGCTCGCCTGCTGCGACGTGACCACCAAGTCCATTGCCGCCAAACAGCCTTCACCGCCGTGGGTCGTGTTCCAGTGGGGGTCGTTCTCGACGGCTCGCTTCACCGCCTACGTCTCCTCCGTCGAGGCCGCCTACTCACTCTTCGGGACGACCGGCGTGCCCATCCGCGCCACCTGCCGGCTGCAACTGCACGAGATACCGAGCAACACCAAGGGCCAGAACCCGACTTCGGGCGCGCTCACCGCGCAGCGCGTGCACCGGGTCGTAGCGGGGGACTCCCTGCAGTCGCTGGCCTGGCGGGAGTACGGCGACTCCGCCGCGTGGCGGGCGATCGCCGAGGCCAACGGGATCGACGACCCGACGCGGCTCGCGAACGGTGTCGAACTCGTGCTGCCCTCCGCCGAGGAGGTGCGTTCCTGATGGTGAAGTCCGCGTTCTCCAACGTCGTCGAGGTGAAGATCGGCGGCGCCAAGATCCCTTCCGAGTACGCCCGTTACCTCGTCGACAGCTACGTCGACCAGGGCGTCGGCGTGCCCGCCGCGTTCCGGCTCACCTTCCGGGACCCGTACCGCCTGATCCTCGGCAAGCTCGGGGTCACCTTCGGCACGAAGGTCGTCATCGCCCCGGTCGCCGACGGACAGGGCGCCTCCGATCCGCTACTGACGGGTGAAGTCACGGGACTTGAGGCCGACTACGACGGCACCGGCACCTTCACCGTCGTGCGCGGCTACGACTTCGGGCACCGGCTGCTGCGCCAGCGCCGCGTCGCCGCCTACCGCAACCAGAGCGCGTCCGACATCGCCCGCAAACTCGCCGCCCAGGACGGGGTACCGATCGGGAAGATCACGTCCACGCGGACCGTGTACGAGTTCATCTCCCAGTCCAACGTGACCGATTGGGACTTTCTCGCCCGGCTCGCCGACGAGAACGAGATGGTCATGTCGGTCGACGCGGACGGCAAGTTCCAGTTCGTGGAGCCGAAGCCGTCGTCCGGTGCGCCGTCGCCCGAAACCGACGGCGACAAAAGCCCGTTCGTGCTCCAGGCCGGGCACGACATCCTGCGGCTGCGGGCCGCCGTGACCGCCGCCGACCAGGTCGGGACGGTCGAGGCGCGCGGCTGGGACGTCACCACGAAGAAGAAGCTCACCGCGACTTCGCCCGGGGCCTCGAATCCGTCCATCGGTATCGGGACCACCCCGGGCGCGGCGGCGGGCAAGTTCAAGACGGCCAAGCTGGTCGAGACGGGCACGCCCTACGACAAGCAGAACGAGGTGAAGTTCGCGGCCGCCGCCCTCGCCGACGACGTGACGTCCTCCTTCGCCGAGCTGGAGGTCGTCGCGCGCGGAAATCCCAAGCTGCGCCCGGGAGTTCCGGTCGCGCTCGCGGACGTGGGCCCGCCCTTCGAGGGCAAGTACACGGCCACCTCCGTACGGCACGTCTTCGGCGACGGCAAGCACTACGAGACCTGGGTGACGGTCAGCGGACGGCAGTGGCGTTCGCTGTACGGGCTCGCCTCGGGCGGCTCGGAGACCGCGCCCCGGCTGCCCGGTGTCGCCAACGCCCTTGTCACGGACGTCAATGACCCGCTGAAGCAGGGGCGGGTGCGGCTGCAGTTCCCGTGGCTCGACGACACGTACGTCAGCGACTGGACGCGGACCGTGCAGTGGGGCGGGCTCGGCGGTGGCGGGATCTTCCCCATGGACGTCAACGACGAAGTGCTGGTCGCCTTCGACCGAGGGGCACTTGACCACCCCTTCGTGATCGGCGGGCTCTACAACGGCAAGGACAAGCCGACCGTCGTCGGTGATGTTCCGCTGCACGACGCCGTACGGAAGAAGGCGAGCCGGCACACCGTCTCCGACCGGGACGGCAACCGGATGGACCTGCTAAGCCAGAAGACCGGCGGCCGCAGGCAGGGTGTCCGACTGGCCTCAGGGGACAAGCAGTTGACCATCACCCTGGACCGCACCAACACCGAGATCATCGTGGACAGCAAGGGCGAGGTCACCATCAAGGGCAGCCGCTCGGTGTCCGTCGAGGCCGGTACCGATCTCACCCTGAGCGCCCGGCGCAGTCTCACGATCAAGAGCGGCGGGCCGCTGAACATCGAGGGGCGCGGGCTGGTCAACGTCAAGTCGACCGCGGGGGCCATCACGGTGGACGCGATGGGCGCCCTGAACATGAAGGCACTGGGCAACGCGATGCTCACCGGGATCGGCAGCGTCCAGATCAACTCCGTTGCCACCGTGGGCATTCGGGCCGTCACCGTGCCGATCATGGGCGCGGTGACCCTCAACGGCCTTGTCCCGATGGTGATTCCGGCATGAGCCGCCTGACGGGCAAGGACATGAGTGGCCCAACGGGCAAGGAACGGGCGGGTGTTGTCTGATGGCCGAACAATTCGTGGGCTCCGGCTGGTCGTTCCCGCTGCGCATCGGGCCGACCGGCGGCATCGCGCTGGTCAGCGGGGAACGCGAGGTCGAGGAGGCGATCCGGCTCGTGCTGTCCACCGCGCCGGGCGAGCGGCCGATGCGGCCGGACTTCGGCTGTGCGATCCACGACCTGGTGTTCGCGCCGGTCAACGAGCAGACCGCGGGCCGGATCCAGCACGAGGTGCACGTCAGCCTCGACCGCTGGGAGCCGCGCATCGAGGTCGACGACGTCGAGGTCACCGCGGGCACCGAGCAGAGCGTGCTGTACATCGACGTCCGCTACTCGATCCGCGGCACCAACAACCCGCGCAGCCTCGTCTTCCCCTTCTACGTCATCCCGTCCCACGACGAGCCGGACACCTCCGGTACGCCCGGCACGGCTGCTGAAAGCGACAACTGACCGATGGCCCTGCCCTCCCCGAACCTCGACGACCGCCGCTTCCAGCAGTTCGTCGACGACGCCAAGCGCTACATCCAGCAGCGCGCCCCGGAGTGGACCGACCACAACGTCTCCGACCCCGGTGTCACCCTCGTCGAGACGGTCGCGCACATGGCCGACCAGATCGTCTACCGCCTCAACCGGGTACCGGACAAGAACCACTTGGCCTTCCTCGACCTGGTCGGCATCACGCTCTTCCCGCCGTCCGCTGCCCGCACCGACGTCACGTTCTGGCTGTCGGCGCCCCAGGAGGAAGCGGTGCACGTGCCGCTCGGCACCGAGGTCGCGACGATGCGCACCGAGGGCGAGGAAGCGGTCGTCTTCGCCACCGAGCGCGAACTCGCCGTCGTACCAAGTGCGTTGCGGCATCTCGTGGTGCAGCACCGGGGCAAGCAGGTCGTCGACCGGACCCACGACCTCGCCGAGGGCAACCACGTCATGTGCTTCGCCGAGTCGCCCGACCCCGGCGACTCCATGCTGTTCGGCCTCACCGCCGCCGTCCCGCACTGCGCCCTCGCCCTCGAACTCGACAGCCGCGTCGACGGAGTCGGCGTCGACCCGCGCCAACCGCCCCTGGTGTGGGAGGCATGGACCGCCGACGGCTGGCAGGCGTGCGAGGTGGACCGCGACGGCACCGGCGGCCTCAACCGCCCCGGCGCGGTCGTCCTGCACGTCCCCGCCGGCCACACCCTGTCCCGCAACGGCGGCCAGGAAGCAGGCTGGTTGCGCTGCCGCGTCACCGAACCCCACTCCGACCAGCCCTTCTACACCCTCTCGCCGACCGTCCGCTCCGCCGAGGCCTTCACCATCGGCGGCACCACCACCGTCGTCCACGCCGACACGGTCTACGACGAGGCCCTCGGCGAGTCCACCGGCCTCCCCGGGCAACGGCTGCGGCTCTCCCACACACCGGTCGTCGGCGACGCCGTACCCCTGCTCCTCCAGACCGCCGAGCACGACGGCTGGACCGACTGGCAGGTCGTCCCGCACTTCGCCGCCTCCGGCCCCGACGACCGCCACATCACCCTCGACGCGGCGACCGGCGAACTCGCCTTCGGCCCCGCCGTCCGTGAACCCGACGGCTCGCTGCGCCAGTACGGCGGGGTCGCCCCCAAGGGCTCGGTGATCCGCGCCCGCCGCTACCGCACCGGCGGCGGCCGGGCCGGCAATGTGGCACGCGGCGCGGTGCAGAGCCTGCGCAGCTCCATCCCGTACGTCTCCGAGGTCGTCAACCGCGAGGCCGCGCGCGGGGGAGTGGACGGCGAGACCGTCCAGGAGGCCAAGACCCGCGCCCCGATCACCCTGCGCGCCCAGGAACGGGCCGTCACCCTCCGGGACTACGAGGAACTGTCCCGCCGAGCCGCCCCCGAGACCGCCCGCATCACCTGCCTGGAGGGCGACGAGGAGGAGCACGGGGCCTACGCCGTACGGGTGTTGGTCGTCCCGCAGGCCGTACCCGACCCGGGTGGCCGACTGCGCTTCGAGCAACTGGTTCCCGGTGACGCCCTGTTGGACCGCATCACCCGGCATCTCGACGAACGGCGGCTGATCGGGACCCGGTTGGCGGTCGGGCCGCCCTTCTACCAGGGCGTCACCGTCGTCGCCACGGTCCACGCCTTCCGCGGTGTCGACACCGACCGGGTGCGCCGCCAGGCCCACGATGCCCTCTACCGCCACCTCGACCCGCTCACCGGCGGATCGGACGGAAAGGGCTGGCCGTTCGGGCGCCCGGTGCAGTCCGGCGAGGTCTTCGCGGTGCTCCAGCGGGTGCCCGGCGTCGAGTTGGTCGACGAGGTCGTCCTGCACCCCGCCGACCCGCTCACCGGCAAGCGCGGCGACCCCACGGACCGCATCGACCTGGAGCGGCCGTCGCTGGTGTTCTCCTTCGACCACCGCGTCCGCGTGATCGGAGACGGCGCGTGAACATCACCAGCGTGAATATCGCCGACTCCGTTCAAGGAGGCGCGCGTTGAGGGGATCAGTCGACGGTCTCGGCTCGTCCGCGCCGATCGGCGCCATGCTGCCCGCCGTGTTCGCCGACGACGACCTCGCCCAGCGTTTCGTCGCCGGGCTCGACGAGGTCGTAGCGCCGATCCTGAGTGTGCTGGACTGCCTCGACACGTACTTCAGGCCGTCGCTGGCACCGCTCGACTTCGTTCAGTGGCTGGGGAGTTGGGTCGGGGCCGAGACCGACGGCAGCGAACCGGAGGAGCGGCTGCGGGCCGCCGTGGCCGCGGCCACGTACCTCCACCGTATTCGCGGCACCCGGCGCGGACTGGCCGAGGCCGTGCGGCTCGCCTTCGGGGCCGAACCGGAGATCACCGAGAGCGGCGCCGCCGACTGGAACGCCCGCCCGCTCGGCCCGGTACCCGGCGAACGCAGCCCCCGGCTCCACGTCCACCTGCGGCTGCCCGCGCCGACCACCCTGGACACCCACCGCCTCGACGCCCTCGTGGCGGCGGCCCGTCCCGCCCACATGCCGTACACGGTCCAGGTGACCGCCACCGTGCTCCCCGAAAGGAACCCCGAGAGATGACGACCACCCAGAGCTGCGCCGAATGCGGAACCCGCGCGGAACCGGGCCAGTCGTTCTGCGACGCCTGCGGTGCCGTCCTGAGCTGGACGGACCGTGCGGGCGCCCGCACCGGGGCCCCGGCCGAACGCGGCGAGAGCGCCGGGGGAGCCCCGGCCGCGAGCGGTGACCCGGGCTGGGACGCCTTCTCCCAGTCCGACAGCCCGGGCCTGCCGCGCCCCCGCCGGGACACGCTGGGCACGAACGAGCAGTCACCGCAGGGGAGTTCGGGCTCGGACGACCCCGCCGCCCGACTCGACGCCCTGTCCCTGCGCCTGGACGCCCTCGCCGCCGGCGGCTCGTACGACCCGGTCGGCGCGGGCACCCGCCAGGAGCCGGCGAGCGGTGAGGCGTCCGGCGGTTCTACGACTCCTCACGCATCCGGCGCAGCTACGAGCCACCCCGCGCCCCACACGAGCACCGACCCGGTGCCCGCGCCCGACGCGCCGTACGGCCACCACGACGGCACCACCGCCCGCACCCCCTCCACGACCGACACCGCCCCCACCCAACCGGTCCCCGCCACCTCCCCGGAACCGGGACAGGGACAGGGACCGGAACCGGAACCGGAGTCCGAGGCCGAGCGCGCCCGGCGCCTGCTCGTCCCCGTCTCCGACCCGGAGCCCCGCCAGGCCCCGTCCGTGGCCCCGGTGCTGCCCGGCCGCCCGGTCGCCGCGCGCCCGCAGTCCGTCCGGGCACCCGGTGTCGAACCGGGAGCCGCCGGCGGAATCCCGTGCCCCTGGTGCGCCACGGCGAACCGGCCCGACCGGCACTACTGCGCGCGCTGCGCGATGCCCATGGCCGGCGAGGAGCGCGCCCCCGGTCGACTGCCCTGGTGGCGGCGGCTGCTCGCGTTCCGGAACGGTGAGATCCCGTGGGCGGGGGACCGGCCCCGGCTGCGCCGTACCTTCGACCGGGTGCTGACCTGGGTGGGCGCGGCGGTCGTACTGACCCTGCTGATCGTGCTGGCCGTCAACATCCCGCGTGCCGTGGACGCGACGAAGGACCACTTCGCCAAGCGGGCCCCCGTCTACCCGGACCGCGTCAGCGCCTCCCGCTCCTTTCCGGGCCACAAGCCGGAGCTGGCCTTCGACCGGCTGAACAACACCTGGTGGGGACCAGGGGTGAGCCAGGCGGGCCAGGGGCAGTGGCTGGAGGCGCAGTTCGACGAGCCGACGCGGCTGCTGGACCTGATGATCACCCCGGGTGTGTCCACCCGCCCCGACCAGCTCAGCCAGTCGGCGCTCCCGCACCGGATCGAGGCGGTGATCACCACGGCCAAGGGCAAGACGATCACCCGCCAGATCACCCTGGACCAGGGGGCGGGAGCCCAGCGCCGTTCTTTCCGCGTCGGCACGGTCACGTCGGTCCGCTTCACCATCGAGTCCGCCTACGGAGCCTCCGGGAGCAAGCAAGTGGCCATCGCCGAGATCGAGTTCTTCGGCCCGTCGAGCTCGGGCGGTTCCTGACGCACGGTTCCTGACGGGACGGTCCCCACGGCGCCGGGTGCCTCAGGCGTAGTCGGTGGCGGGGACCGTGCCGTAGCGGCTCATCGTCTCGATCGTCGACTCGGTGTTGAACTCCCGGCCGCCGGCGATCATGTCCCGCAGGTCGCGGAAGTACTGCACGAACAGGTCGGGCGTGAAGGTGTTGATCATCACCGCGGGTTCGTCGCCGGGGTTGGCGAAGGTGTGCGGGGCGCCCGGCGGGATCATCGCGAGGGTGCCCGCCGGGGCGATGTGCACGGTCTCGCCGACGGTGAAGTGCACGGTGCCGGAGACGACGTAGAACCCCTCGTCGTGCTGGGCGTGGCGGTGCTGCGGCGGCCCCTGGGTGTGCGGGGCGATGGTGATCTCGCCGATGCCGAGCCGGTGGCCGGTGGTGCTGCCGTCCTCCAGGATGCGCATCGTGACCGGGCCCAGCCGGATCGACTCGCCGTCGTCCGGACCGACCACGGAAACCTCGTTCATCGCCGACTCCCTTGTGTGTGGCGCGAGTTGAGAGCTCGTTGCGCTGTGGCGCGCCCTCAGGACGCTAGCCTGGCGCCTCTCGTTATGCAAGCTCACTCTTACAATGAGAGCTGTGCGTGATAATGTGGGAGCGACGGACGGCGACGACGAGCGAATACGGGGAAGTGACGCACCGATGGCGACAGCACAGACGGACACGGGCCGCAGCAACCAGAAGAAGCGCACCCGTACGGCGATCGTCGACGCGGCGCGCGGGCTGATCGGCACGGGCAGCGAGGTGACGATGCCCGAGGTCGCCCGCGTCGCCCTGGTCTCCGAGGCCACCGCCTACCGCTACTTCCCCGACCTGCCGTCGCTGATCGGCGAGGCCCTGGCCGGCGTCTGGCCCGACCCCGTCGACGCGCTCGGCCCGGTCGCCGACTCCCGCGATCCGGTCGAACGGATCGCGTTCGCCTGCGAGTTCCTGCTCCGCGGCACCCAGGCCCGGCAGGGCGGGGTGCGCGCGATGATGGCCGCGACCATCGTCCGCCCCGACACGGCGAACATGCGCCCCGGCATCCGCTTCGGCCTCATCGACCACGCCCTCGCCCCCCTGGCGGCCACCCTCGGCGAGACCGACCCGGCCGCGTTCACCCAGCTCAAGCGGGGCCTCGCGGTGGTCATGGCCGCGGACGCCCTGTTCACCCTCACCGACCAGTGCGGCCTCACCCCCGACGAGGCGATCACCAGCGCCGTAGGCACCGCGAAGACCCTGACGGAGGCGGCGGTGCGCGCGGCGACGAAGGCGGCGGAGGCGCAGGAGGCGCAGGAGGGTTAGGGCCGGCCTGCGTGCCGGTCTCTCAACTACCCCTTGTCCCTCCGGCGGTTGGGTCCGTCGCCAGCCAGTGGCCGTCCGTGCTCCAGCCGAGGAGTCGGCGGGCACGGCCCTCGTCCGCCGTGCCGTCGGGGGCGAAGGTGCCGCCGTCCGCGACCAGGCGCAGCCCGGCCAGTGCGGGCGCGAGGCGGGCGGTGACGTGGGCCGGGTGGCGGGCCGCCTCCGCGTCCAGGTCGTCGAGCACGCGGCGCTGTTCTGCGGGCGGGCAGAGGGACAGGTGGAACACCAACTGCCGCCAGGCGTACGCCGCGTCCTTGATCGTGGGGTACGGCCACGGGTTGCGGTGCACTCGGGCCGTCAGCCGGCACACGGTGCCGAAGCAGCGGCGCGCCAGGTCGGCCCACCCGGGCTCGGGGGCGATGCCGACGCGGTGGACCAGCGTGGCCAGGTTGTGCGTGGTCAGGATCTGGGACTGCTCGATCACCTTGCCGTTGGCCGCCACCCAGGACCCGGACGAGGAAAGGGACTTCGATCCCGCCGGGGCAGAGGACGCCGCCTCGGCCCGCTCCGCGCACAGCCGCGCGAACCCCGGGGACGTCCGTGGCCCGGACCCGTCCGCCCGGCCCGAGGCCTCGCTCGCCTCGGCGATCGCCAGGTCGTGGATCGCCGCGTAGTCGATGCCGTAGTAGCGCTCGTACAGCGAACCACCGAGCAGTTCGCCCGCGATCCCGGCCGCCACAAGGAACTTGGGGCCGAAGGCGTCCATGAAGATGTCCGCGGCCAGCTCCTCCACCAGTGGGGCGCCCGGCTTCGACTGGCGGGCGAGTACGCCGAGTTCGCGCACGAGCGGGTTGGGCAGGATCGTGCCCGGGAACCCGAGCACGGCCAGCTCGCCCAACTGCCTTAGCAACAGGGCCGCTTCGGTCGTACCGTCGCCGCGCTGCGCGGCCACCGCCCGCACCCAGGGCAGTTCCTCGATCCGGACCTGCCGTTCCAGGTTGAGCAGGAGGAGCGAACGGCGGTTGCGGAACGCGCGGTAGTTCGCGGCCATCAGCGTGCGCAGCGCCGGGTCGTCGTAGCTCCGTGCGGTGGTGACGGCGACCAACTGCGGTACAAGTTCTGCCAGTACCTCGGCCGAGGGGACGACTCCCCGCTCCACAAGGGTGGCTACCGGTGCGCTCAGCGCGCCCTCGACCACCCGCCGTAGCACGGGCGGGAGTTGGGCACCGGCGGGCAGGCCGGTCTCCCGCTCCTCCGGCTCGGAGACGGGGGCGAGTACGGGGGCGAGGTCGGCGATGCCCGACTCCTGGGGCAGCCCGGCGAGGCGGCCCACCAGCACTTGCGCGAGGGCGTGGTGGGAGGGGAGCGCGGCCTGGGTCCGCTGCACCCGGCGCAGTTCCGTGTGCGGTGCCGAGCCCGGCAGACCGCGCCGTCGCACCATCGACGCGACGGCGTGCCGCAGCAGCCCGAGCCGCCGCGCGTCCAACACCCGCCCGGCGACGGTCTCTTCCAGCGCGCCGCGCAGAATGCCGAGGTTCTCCTTGGGATCGCGGTGCTTCCCGCAGCGGGTGTGCTCCTCGGCCAGCTGCCGGTATCGGCTCAACAAACCGGCACCGCACGCCAACCAGTCGGCGTCCGGGGCGAGTTCGAGTACCCGCCCGTCCTCCCCGCCCGCCGTCTCCAACCAGTGGACGAGCAACTCGTCCCCGAACGGCTGCCATACGGCGAGTGCCTCGCGCTGTGCCTCCACGGCCGCGTTGGGACGCCGCCGGACCAGCCGGTCCACGGTGTCGGAGACGGTACGGCGGTGCAGTGCGTCGGTGGCGTCCGGCGTGGTGCGGCCGGTCGACGGGCGTGGCAGGAACCGGAGTCGGTCCGCGAACGGCTCCAGCTCCGCGACCAGGTCCAGCGCGGCGGCCGTCTCCCCGTGCCGCACCAGCCAGGCCATGGTGAGCAGCGCGCCCTCCTCGGGCACGGTCACCTCGTACCGCCCGCTGTTCAACTGCCCCCACAGCCAGGTGAGTCCGGTGTCGGTGAGGCAGTGCGCGAACAGCGCCCGCCGGTCCGCGGGCACGCCGAACCGCTCCGCGAGCCGCGTCTCGTACGGCTGGAGCGGGCCGCCCGCGCTGGGGGTACCCGTGGCGAAGCCGCCGTGCACCACCTCAGGGGTGACCCAGGCCGGGAGCCCGGCCACCGGGGTGCGCGAACCGATCGACAGCAGGCCACCGGCCATCCCCGCTAGCACCGCACGCCAGCGCGTCACGCGGCTCTCCGCGCGGCGGCGGGTGTCGGCGTCCTCGTGGGTCAGGGCGGTCGTGAAGGCCTTGGCCAACTGGCCCCGGGCATAGCCGGGGGCCGCGGTGAGGTGCTGCTGGTCAGCGTCGTCGTCCATAAGCCGACGTGGCAGGTCCTGCCCCTGCGCCCTCCGGGATAAGAGCCCGGTGCTCTGCTGCTGAGCTACACGCCGATGAGCAGCGACGCTAGACGCGGAACGGGTCGTCGTACAAGGGGATTTCGACGGACAAGGGGATGCCGATGTCCAGGGGGATGTCGGTCACAGCACCTTCCGGTGGACCAGCGCCGACAGCATCAGCGCGCCCGGCAGCAACGGCACCCACACCGTCAGGACGCGGTAGCCGATGACGCTCGCCGTGGCCACGTCCATGGGGGCGCCGAACGCGACCATCGTGAACACCGTCGCCGCGTCCACGGGTCCGATCCCGCCGGGTGCGGGAACGGCGCCGACCGCGGTGCTGGCGGCCAGGAACGCCAGGACGACCTGCGCCCAGGACAGCGGCATGCCGAGCGAGGCCCCGACCGAGAAGATCACGGTCGCCTGCAGCACCGGCGCGGCGGCCGCCCCGCCCCACAGGGCGAGGATCCGGCTGGGCATGGTGTGCAGCTGCCGTACGTCGGTCAGGGCGGTGCGGAAGCAGCGGAGGACCGGGCGGCGCAGCGGGGGGACGACGGCCAGGAGCAGGGCGGCCGTGCCGAACGCGATCCCCAGTCCGCCGAAGGCGAGGACCAACGACCAGCCCCGCGGGACGAGTTGGCCGAACCTCAGCATCTCGGGGAAGGCGATGAGGAAGGCGATGAGCACGATGGTCTTCGCGATCGGCCGGACGAGTGAGTACAGGGCGAGCGAGGCGGTGGCGCGGGCGAGGGGGATGCCGCGGCCCTGGAGGAAGCGCAGCGTCACGGCGTGGGCGCCGATGCTGGCCGGCAGCGCGTGGTTGGCGGCGCCCGCGGCGAACTGCGAGGCGATCAGCAGACCGGTCGGCAGCCGTTCGGGCACGGCACCCTGGCGGACGAGGGCGGCGGTGCCCCAGCCGAGGCAGGTGAAGAAGAACGCGGCGAGCAGCCACCAGGGGTCGGCGGAGGCGAGCCGGGCCGTGCCGTCGTACATGGCACGCCAGTCGACCGCCGCCCACACCGCGATCAGCAGCAGGGGCAGCAGGGTCAGGATCCTGGTGGCGAGGCGTGCCGCGGAGGGGAGGCGGAAGGGGACGGGGGCGGGAGCGGGGCCGGGGGCGGAGACGGGGAGCGGCCCGGGGATCTCTTCGAGCGGAAGCAGGGACACGTTGCGAAACGTTCCCGTCCGGTATGACGTCGCGGTGTCCGTCAGCGGAAGGGGCGCGGGCGGCTGGGCGACGCGGACGGCGTGAATGGCTTGAAGGGCCCGGGTGAACGCACCGGGCGCACCATCGGCATCATCGGTGACACCGCCCACTTCACCGCCCGCTCCACCACTCACGCCACCACCCCAGATCATTGCCTGAATCAACAATCCATCGGTTTGTTGACTTTAGGTTGAGCGAGCCATTTCAATTCCAGTATGACCCACGCCGAGCGTACGTCCGCCGCCGTCACCGCTCTGCCCGCCGACCTCGACGAGGCGGCCCACCGCTGTCTGGTCGCCGGGTTCGAGGGTGCGACGGCCGTGCCGGACACGCTCAAGCGGCTCATCGACCGCGGCCTCGGCGGCGTCATCCTGTTCACCCGCAATGTGCGGGACGCCGAGCAGGTGCGCCGGCTCACCGACCAACTCCGCTCCGTCCGCCCCGACCTGCTCGTGGCCATCGACAACGAGGGCGGCGGAATCGGCCACTTGGTGAGCGCGGGCGCCCCGGACGTTCCCGGCTCCTATGCCCTGGGAGTCGTCGACGACCCGGCCCTGACCGCCCGTTGCGCCGACGCGCTTGCCGGCCATCTCGCCACACTGGGCATCACCGCCTCGTACGCACCTGTCGCCGACCTTCAGCACCAACCGCGCAACCCGATCGTGCGCACCCGCTCCTTCGGTGCCGATCCCGCTCTGGCCGCCCGCCATCTGCGCGCCTGGATCACCGCCACCGACGTCCGCGGCATCGCTTCCTGTGCCAAGCATTTCCCGGGCCACGGCGGCACAATCACCGACAGCCATCACGGTGTCGCCACGGATCCGCGCCCGTACGACGAACTCCTCGTCGACCTCGCACCGTTCCGCGCCGCCATAGCCGCGGGCGTACCGATGCTGATGAGCGCCCACGTCGTGTTCCCGGCCCTGGACGCCAACCGCCCGGCCACCCTCAGCCGTCGCATCCTCGGCGATCTGCTCCGCCTCGAACTCGGCTTCGACGGCGTCCTGGTGAGCGACGCCCTGGAGATGAAGGCGATAGCCGACGCGTACGGCGAAGCGGCCGGGGCCCGCATC
Source organism: Streptomyces sp. NBC_00986 (assembly GCF_045162565.1). Lineage (NCBI taxonomy): Bacteria > Bacillati > Actinomycetota > Actinomycetes > Kitasatosporales > Streptomycetaceae > Streptomyces > Streptomyces sp. NBC_00986. The sequence goes on along the minus strand of NZ_CP108733.1, from coordinate 3,285,106 downwards.
GCCCTCGCCGCCGGAGCGGACCAAGTCATCGTCGCCGTACCGGACTTGGACGTCACCCTGGCCTGCCGGGACGCCGTGCTCGACGCACTGCACTCACGCGTGCTGCCCGAGGAGCGGGTGTGGGAGGCGGCCGGGCGGGTACGACGCCTCGCCGAGCGATACGCGACCCCGCGCCGGACGGTCACCGCCTGGGACGCGGACGCCGGCCTGGAGGCGGCCCGCCGCGCGGTACGCACCCGGACCCTGCCCCCGCCGGTACGCGGCGCCCACGTCGTCGACCTGTTCCCGGCCCCGCACCCCGCCCTGAACTGGGGCGGCGAGGACCTTCTCACCGAACTCCGCGCGATCGACCCCACGGCCACCGGCACCGCGCTCAACACGGAACCGGCCGACCCCGCCGCCCTCGTCGACGGGATCGTGCGGGCGGGCGCGCCGCTGGTCGTCGCCACCTCCGACGCCGACCTGCACCCGTGGCAGGCCCGGCTGCGCGACACGCTCAAGGCCTGGCGACCCGACGCCGTACTGGTCGACACGGGACTGCCGGAGGGCGGCGCCCTCTGCTCCTACGGGCGGGGGCGGGTCAACCTGCGGGCGGTCGCGGAGGTACTCGCGGGCGCCTGACCGTCACGTCGGCCGTACGACTTCCTTGATGCCCCGCGCCGCCAAGTACCCCGCATCCTCCGCCCGTTCGGCCAGGACCACCGCGGGCCGGAGACCCTCCGCGCGCAGCCGCATCCACTCCTCGAAGTACGCCCCTCCCGGCCCGGACACCGAGCGGGTGCCCGGGGTGCAGTCCAACACCAGGGCGGTCTCGCGGAGTTGGACGGTGTGCGGCTCGGCAATCGCTTCGGCGAAGGCCTCGGCGATGGGCTTGGGACGGCCCGCGGAGTCGAACAGGCCCAGCGTGTACTCGAGTTCGGGGTAGTCGGCGAGCGAGCGGTCCACGTCGTGCGAGCACCACCAGGTCACGCCCCAGAGGCCAGCGCACTCGGCCGCGTTGCGCACGGTCGCCCGCGCGAACTCCGGGGCGTCGGCCGCCGGGATGTGCGGTTCGGGCGCGCCGGTCTCCTGGACCCAGACCGGGCGGGCCGGGTCGGTGGCGTACGCCTTGGCCAACTCCGTTCCGTACTCGGCGAGATGGAGCACCTGCGGGGAGCGCGGCCCGTACCGGCGGGCGCAGTCGCCCGAGAACACCCACGGGTGGACGGTGGTCACATCACCCTTGCGGGCCGAGGCCTCCGGCGTGAACGGGTGGTCGTCGCCGTACCAGGCGGCGTCGTACGCGGAGTGCGTGACCAGGCGATCGGCGGGCAGATTCTCCCGCGCGGCGGCCAGCAGGGTGTCGAGATAGTGATCCACCTCGGCCACCGTCACCGGGTTGTGCTCCACCAAGTTGTTGAGCTCGTTGCCGAGTTGGAGCCCGATCAGGTTCGGGCGGTCGGCCAGCGCGCTGCCCAGCGTGCGCATCAGCTCCGCCTGGGCGGTGATCGTCTCCGGGTCGGTGAACACGTTGCGGTGGTGCCAGCTGCGGGTCCACTCCGGGTAGAAGTCGAAGCTCGACAGATGGCCCTGGACGCCGTCGACGAGGACGTCGAGGCCCGCCTCGCCCGCCAGGTCGACGAGGTGCACCAGCTGGTCCACGGCCGTCCGGCGGATCAGCGTGCGGTTGGGCTGGAGCAGCGGCCAGAGGTGGAAGATCCGGACGTGGTCCAGGCCGAGCCCGGCTATCTGGGCCAGATCCTCGCGGGCGTGCGCCGGGTCGAAGTCGTGCCAGGAGTGGAACCAACCGCGGCGCGGCGTGTAGTTGACGCCGAAGCGGAGCGTAGGAATGGGATCCTCCCCAGGTCCGGTCTTGCCCTGTCTGTGTCATCTGTGTCGTCGGCTCTTGTTCTGCGCGAATGTATCAACCACCATAGTCAGTGATGAGCAATGATTTGAACCAAGAATTCACCGGGGACCTCGTCATCGGTCTCGACGCCGGCGGCACCCGCACCCGCGCCGTCCTCGCCGCCGCCGAGGACGGGCGCGCGTTCGGCGAGGGCGCGGCCGGCCCCGGCAACGCATTGACCGTCCCGGTCCCGCGCCTCACCGACCACCTGGTCGAGGCGATCGGGCAGGCCGTCCCCGTGCAGGCCCGCGCCCGTGTGGTCGCCGTGTCCGGCGGATTCGCGGGCGCCACGGCCGCCTCCGCCGAGGACCCGGGACACGTCAACGCCCGCACCGCCCTCACCGCCGCGCTGCGACGCCTCGGCATCCCCGCCGACCGGATCCGCATCTGCAGCGACATCGAGGCGGCCTTCGCCTCCGCCCCCGGCACGCCGGCCGACGGCCTCGCGCTGGTCGCCGGCACCGGCGCGGTCGCCCTGCGCATCACCGACCGCCGCACCACGACCAGCGTCGACGGCGACGGCTGGCTCCTCGGCGACGACGGCAGCGGCTTCTGGATCGGCCGGAGCGCGGTACGGGCGGCCCTGCGCATGGCGGACGGACGCGGCCCTACGACCGTGCTGGCCGGGTTCGTCGGACAGGCACTCGGGGTGCCGGACGAGGCCCTGCCCGCCGATGGCGACTGGTCCCGCGCCCACCGCGAGGCCTACCGCATGCACGTACTCCCCGCCGTGATGGCCGAACTCCCCATCCACCTCGCCCGGTTCGCCCCACTGGTGGTCGAGGCGGCGGGAGAGAAGGACACCGTGGCGGAAGGCATCCTCGACGAGGCGGCAGACCAACTGGCTGAGACGGTAAGGGCGTTGGAGCCGGGCCCCGGCGAGCGAATCGTCGCCACCGGCGGCCTGCTCGGCCCCGAAGGCCCGCTGACGACCCCCCTCACCGCCCGCCTCCACATCCTCGGCCTCACCCTCGACTGGGTACCCGACGGCTGCCGGGGCGCGGTCGCCCTTGCCCGACTCGCCTACGACGGTGACACCCGATGACCGACCCCACCACCCCCGTTTACCGCGACCCCAACGCCCCTGTGGACAGCCGGGTTTGCGACCTCCTCGCCCGCATGACCGTGCGCGAGAAGGTCGGCCAGCTCAACCAGCGGATGTACGGCTGGAATGCCTACCGCCGCACGGCCGAGGGCTACGAACTCACCGACGCCCTCCGCGCCGAGACCGACCGCTTCGCCGGACTCGGCGCGCTCTACGGCCTGTTCCGCGCCGACGCCTGGTCCGGCGTCGACCACACCAACGGCCCAGGCGCCCAAGACAGCGCAGCCCTGGCCGAGTTGGTGCAAGGCCATGTCATCGCGAGCAGCCGACTCGGTATCCCGGCGCTGTTCGTCGAGGAGGTGCCACACGGCCACATGGCCCTGGACGGCACGGTCCTCCCGGTCAACCTGGCGATCGGCGCCACCTGGGACCCCGACCTGTACGAGCGGGCCGCCGCCCACGCCGCCGCCGAACTCCGCGCCCGTGGCGGCCACATGGCCCTCGTCTCCGCCCTGGACATCGCCCGCGACCCGCGCTGGGGCCGCACGGAGGAGTGCTTCGGCGAGGACCCGCACCTCGCCGCCCGGCTCACCGAGGCGCTCGTGAGGGGTATGCAGGGCGACATGACAGCGGGGTTCGCGTCCGACCAAGTCCCTGTCACACGCGCGGGGTTCGCGCCGGACAAGGCACCGGTCACCGGAGCCCGCTTCGCTCCCGACAAAGCCCCCGTCGTCCTCAAGCACTTCGCCGGCCAGGGTGCCACAGTCGGCGGCCGCAACTCCGCCGAGTCCGAACTCGGCCTCCGCGAACTCCACGAGATCCACCTCCCCGCAGCCCGCGCCGGAGTCCGCGCAGGTGCCGCCGCCCTCATGTCGGCGTACAACGAGGTCGACGGCCTGCCCTGCTCCGGCAACCGTGCCCTGCTGACCCAACTCCTGCGCGAGGAATGGGGTTTCGAGGGCCTGGTCATGGCCGACGGCCTCGCCGTGGACCGGCTGGCCCGCATCACCGGCGACAAGGTCTCGGCGGGCGCCCTCGCACTCAACGCCGGTGTCGACCTGAGCCTGTGGGACGAGGGCTTCACGCATCTGGAGGAGGCGGTCGAGCGTGGGCTGGTGAGCGAGGAGACCCTCGACACGGCCGTCGCCCGCGTACTCCGCCTGAAGTTCCAACTCGGCCTCTTCGAACAGCCCTACCCCACAACCGAGTTGCCGCCCCCGCACCAAGGCCGGGAACTGAGCACCGCCCTCGCCCGAGCCGCAGTCACCCTCCTCCACAACGACGGCGGGGTCCTCCCCACCCCGGCAACCGCCTCCCGGATCGCGGTCATCGGCCCCCAATCAGCCACCACCGCACACCAGTTGGGCGACTACACCGCTCCCCAACACCCCGGCACGGGAACCAGCGTCCTCGACGGCCTACGCCAACTCGCCCCGCCCGGCACCGACATCCGCCACGCCCCCGGCTGCGCCCTCACCGGCGACGACCTCTCCGGCATCCCCGAGGCGGTCGCCGCGGCCGCCGCCTCCGACCTGGCGGTGCTGGTGCTGGGCGGCAGCAGCGCCCGTACCCCCGACACGGACTTCGACGCCAACGGGGCGGCACGGAACGCCGTTTCGGAGATGACGTGCGGCGAGGGAGTCGACCTGGCCGGCCTGAGCCTCGGCCGCGCCCAACTCGCCCTCCTGGACGCGGTCACCGCGACCGGCACACCCACGGCGGTGGTCCTGATCCAGGGCCGCCCGCACGTCGTCCCCGAACATGCCGGCGCCCTGCTCACCGCCTGGTACCCGGGCCCGTGGGGCGGCGAGGCCATCGCCGAAGTCCTGCTCGGCCGCGCCGAACCGACCGGCCGCCTGCCCGTCTCCATCCCCCGCTCGGTGGCCCAACTCCCCGTCTACTACAACCACAAGGACACCGAGTACGGCGGCTACGTGGACACCGACGCCGAGCCGCTCTACTCCTTCGGGCACGGGCTGTCGTACACGAGCTTCGAGTACGGGCCGCCGCGCGTCGCGGGGAACGCGATCGAGGTCGACGTCACCAACACCGGGAAGCGCCACGGCCGTTCGGTCGTCCAGGTGTACATCCGGCGGCTGCTCACCCCGGTGTGGCCGCGCACGCTCGAACTGCACGACTTCCAGGCAGTCGAGTTGGCCCCGGGGGAGCGCCGTAGGGTCGAAATCCCCTTCGGCACCGACCAGTTGGAGCAGGTCGGTGCCGTGGAGGTCCGGGTCGCCCAGTCCGCTCGGGCCGCGCTCGCCGTCGAGCCCGTCGTCGTACGGCTCAAAGGCTGAGGCTCAGAGTTTGACGGCTCCCGCCGACACGCCCTTGTAGAACCAGCGTTGGGTGATGACGAACAGTACGAGCACCGGGATCACGGAGATCACCGACCCCGCCATCACCACCCGCTGGTCGTAGCCGAACGACGAACTCTGCAACCGCGAAAGGCCCAGCGTCAGGGTCATGTGGTCCTCGGAGCGGAGGACGATCAGGGGCCAGAGGAAGTCGTCCCAGGCGCTGATGAAGGTGTTGATGGTGACCACCATGATCGCGCCCCACGCGGACGGGAGATAGAGGTAGCGGAAGCGCTGCCACTCGCTCGCGCCGTCCAGCATCCCGGAGTCCTCGATCTCGCGCGGTACCGCGAGGAACGCGCCGCGCATCAGCAGGACGTTGATCGCGCCCACGAAGCCGGGCAGCCACACGCCCACCACGTTGTCGACCAGGCCGAGGTCGCGGATGCTCAGGAAGAGCGACACCATGATCGACTCGAAGGGGAACATCATCGAGGCGACGAGGAGGATCCAGACCGCCCTGCGCCCCTTCCAGGCGGGCTTGGAGAGCATGTAGCCGGCGGTGGTGGAGAACAGCAACTGGCTTGCCACCGACAGGAGTACGACGATCAGGCTGTTCCTGATGTACGTCACCACCGGGACCTGGCTGAAGACCTCGCGGTAGGCGTGCAGGGTCGGGTGGTGGGGCAGCAGGGTGGCGCTCGCGCCGAAGACGTCCTCGCCGGTGCCCTTGAGCGAGGCCAGGAGTTGCCAGATCAGCGGGCCGACCGTGAGGCCCAGGACCAGCAGCAACAGCAGGTAGCGGACGAGGAGTTCGCGGGGGCGGCCGTAGTCACGCCAACGGGGCGTCAGGCGGCGGGACTTGGGCCGCACTGCGGTCGTCGTCATGACTCGTCCTCCTTCGTGAGGCGCTGCGCCAGCAGGGTCAGGCCCAGGGTCAGGACGAACAGCGCCACGCTCACCGCCGAGCCGTAGCCCGCGTTGCCGGTGATGGGGTCCAGGCCGACGTCCCGGATGTAGAAGGGCAGCGTGCGGTCGGCGCCGCCGGGGCCGCCGGTGGAGCTGCCGAGCATGTAGATCTCGGTGAACACGCGCAGTGAACCGATGCCGGTGAGGGTGCCGACCAGCATCATCGCCTGCCGTACGCCGGGCACGGTGATGTGCCAGAAGCGGCGGGCGGCACCGGCGCCGTCCATCGAGGCGGCCTCGTGCAGCTCCTTTGGAACGTTCCCGAGGGCGGCCAGGTAGAAGACCATGTACCAGCCGAGGCCCTTCCACAGGGTGAGGCCCATCGCGGAGAGCAGGATCAGCCAGGAGTCGGAGAGGAAGGGGATCGCCGACCGGATCAAGTGGGCTTTCTCCAGCCAGGTGTTGACCAGTCCGTCGTCCGCCAGCAGCCACTGCCAGCTCAGACCGACGACCACGCTGGAGGCCAGCACCGGGGTGTAGAAGGCGGAGCGGAAGAAGCCGATGCCGGGGAGGTTCTTCTCCACCAGGACGGCCAGCAGGAGGGGCAGCAGCACCATCAGGGGGACGACGATCACGGCGTACAGGACGCTGTTGCGGGTCGCCAGCCAGAAGTCCGAATCACCCATCATCCGGGTGTAGTTGGAGAGCCCGACGAAGCTCGCGGCGCCGCCGAGCGGCTTGGCGTCCGTGAACGACAGCAGCAGGGTGTTGAGGAACGGGAACACCCCGAACACCGCCGCGCAGACGATCGCCGGCGCGGTCCAGAGCCAGGGCAGCCACCAACGGCGGTACAGCGCCGCCCCGTTGGCGCCGGGGGCGGGTCCGGGGAGGACGGCCCGGGCGAATCTGCGTATGCGGGACGCGCCCGGTGCGGAGGCGACGGCCTCCGCACCGGGCACGGACACCGGCTTCACGGTCTGTGTCGCCACCATCAACCAGCCTGCTTCAGCAGCTCGTTGGCCTTCGCCTGGGCGTCCTTCACGGCCTGCGCCGCGCTCTTCTTGCCCTGCATCGCCAGCTGCACCTGGGAGACGATCGCGGTCTGCACGGCGGGGGAGATGACGGTCTGGTAGGCCGTGGTCGTCTTGAGCTGGTCGGCGACCAGCTTGCGGGCCTGCGCGAACGGGTCGTTGCCGCTGACCTGCTGGAAGAACGGGTCGTTCAGCGAGGTGGTCGTGGTCGGGAAGATCACCACGTCCGGGTCCTTGGCCCACGCCGTCTGGTTCTCGGCGTTGGTGAGGTACTCCGCGAACGCCAGTGCCACGGGGGCGTGTTTGCTGGTCGCGGCGACCGAGATGTACTGCGGGGCGCCGGTGGTGTGCCCGAGCGCGTCGAAGGGCTGCTGCCCGACCGCCGTCTTGGCGTAGATCGAGGGGCTGTTCTGCTTCACGAATCGCACATAGCTCGGGTTGGTCGAGCCGTAGGCGACCTTGCCCTGCGTGTACGGTGTGGACGGGTCGTTGCTGGAGGACAGCGAGTCCTTCGGCATCGCGCCCTCCTTGTACAGCTTCGCCATCCAGGCGACCCACTGCGTGGTGCGCGGATCGTCGGCGAACACGGCCGACTTGCCGTCGCTGGAGAGGGTTTTGATGTTCATCTGGTCGAAGTCCGCCGGGATGCGCCAGATCGGGTTGGCCATCGTCGCGTAGTACTTGCCCTTGGCCGACTTGGCGATCTTCTCGTAGTCGGCGAACAGCCCGAAGATGGTCGTCGGCGGCTTCGCGGGATCGATCCCGGCCTTCTTCAACAGGTCGGTGTTGTACGTCAGGACGATGCCGCCGGTGTACCAGGGGAGCACAGTGTGCAGCGCCGATCCCGAGGCGTCCTTGAAGGTGCTGGACTTCCAGAACGCGGGGACGAACGGCTTGCCGACCGAGGGGTCCTTGACGCCCAGGTTGAGCAGATAGCCCGCCTTCGTCAGCGCCGTCGCCGTCTCCGCGTTGAGGTTGAGGACGTCCGGCAGCGTGCAGGCCTGGGCGTCGGCCACGGTGCGCTGGGTGAAGGTGCTGTCGCCCGGATCGTCGATCCACTTCACCGACGTACCGGGGTGCGCCTTCTCGAAGGACTTGATCACCCCGTTGAAGAAACTCCCGAAGTCTTTCTTCAAGTTGGTGGTCTGGAAGGTGATGCTGCCCTTCACCTCGCCGGTGAGCTTCCCGGACCCCACATTGCCCTTGTCCACCTTGCAGCCGCCCGCGGTGGAGTCGCTGTCGCCCGAACTGCCGGACAGCCCGCAGCCGGCGGCCGTCAGGGTCAGGACGATGATCCCCACCATCGATCCGGTCAGTCTTCCTGTGCGCATCGCTGCCCTCCTGAGCATCAGCCAACAGCTGGTTCAATTAACCAACTTCGACTCCGATTGATGAAAAGGTGGACCAGAATTCATCGGAGGTCAATGGGTTCTCATGTTGCTTTTAGGTTCCGGGAGTGATCAGTGCCGGTGCTCGTGGTCCGGGTGCGCCGGATCGCCGGGGTGCTCATGCCCCACGGCGTACACGACGCCGGCCTTGGCCTGGTCCAACCAACCGAAGAAGGCCCGCCGCCCCGCTGCCCGCCGCAACTCTCGCGCGACCCCCGCACGGGCCTGCCCGTACGGCAGGAAGTCCTCCGATGACGCCCCGCCGAACGGGTCGACACCGCGCCGCAGCGCCTCCGTGGTGAGGAAGCGATCCCGGTTCCGGTCGTAGTAGTCCCGCACGGCCGCCTCCGCGACCTCCTGCTCGCCCTCCAACTCGGCCAGCAGCAGCCGGGCGGCCGGGGAGTGCGCGAGGGCCGCCGCGACGATGCTGCCGAGATCCGCTACGTCCGTCTCGGCGACGGCGAGCACCCGATCCGGCGCCACCTCGTCGGGAGGCTCCAACCCCCGCTCCGCGCAAGCCCGTTGAGCCAGCTCGTCGATGACCACCACTTGGGTCGCCCACCGCCGCCGCTGCCGTTCGGCCCGCGCGAGCGCCTCGGGCCGGGTGCTCTCCCGGTCCCGCGCCGGTACGGCGGCCAGCAAGGCGTCCACCCGTCTCTTTGGAACGGTCCTGCCGCGCACCACGGCCGCGTGCTCCGTCACGGCGTCACCTCCAGTGCGACGGCCTCCGTGTAGGCGACACACCCGTGCCAGGCGACCTTCGCCAGCAGCCAGTACGACCCCGGCGGCACCGCCGACCCGTCCACCTCGATGACGCACTCCTGGTCCGCGCCCCCGGCCACCGTGAACCCCTGGCAGCCGGGCGCGACTCCGGCCCAGGTGCCCCACGAGGAGACGGCCCAGAGGGTGCCGTTGATGGGCCCTTGGGTGGTGTTGCGGACGGTCACCGGAACCTGGACGCGCTCGCCGGTTCGCACACTGATCCGTTCAACTCCCAGCCCGGACACGAGCGTTGGACCGTGCTGCCCGTCGGCCACGTCCAGCGCCACGACGTCCTCGTACGTCTGCCCGCCGTACTCCAACCGTGCCGCGAGCCAGTGCCGGCCCGGCTCCGGTTCCGGCGGTGGTGTCACGGTCACCTCGGCCAGCGTGAAGCCGCCGGGGCCCAACGCGTAGGGAAGTTCGGCGGGTTCGGCGGTCCAGCCGGGCGGGACGTCGACAGTCACCGTGCCCGACACCGGCGCGTCGGTGAGTTCCGAGCCGACCCGGACGGTCGCGGTGACGGGGCCGGACACGGTGAGGGTGCCGGGGGAGAGGTACACGGACACCGGCATGTTTCCCCGGGGCGCGGGGCCGGAGTTGTGGAGCCAGTAACGGGTGTGGACGGGTTGGGCGGGCTCAACTCCCGCAATTCCGGGAAGGGGTGAGGATTCGGAGGCTTCGTCGGGAGTCGCCAGCACCGTCGCGACCTCGAAACCGGTCAGGTCGACGGCGAGCCCGCCGTCCCGCTCCGGCGCCAACTCCTCGCCGGGCGCCTCCAGTACGTCGGCCCGCGCACCCTCGGCCCAGTCGCGCGGCCCGCGTACCCGGGCCCGCACCGGCCGACCGTTCACCTCATGCATCCGTACGACGACACCGCGCCCCGGGTCGACCGGTACCGCGCTGCCCCGGGCGAGTGGCGAGCCGATCGGCTTGAGCGCGTCGAGCACGACCTCACCCGCCGGCTCCAGGGCGAGCAGGGCCAACTTCCTCGGCAGGACCCCCTGTTGGGCAGAGGTGGAGGTGGAGGTCCGCAGGCGAGCTGTGAGCGGGTGGTTGAACTCATGTCCGGCCAGGGGCAAGCGCGCCTCCCGCCAGTCACCCGCGCCCGCGACCACCGCGTACTCGAACTCATGCGTCCAGCGCTGGAGCTGGAAGGCGGAACCGTCGGGTGCCGTGCGGCGGGGTGGGTCGACCCAGATGCCGGAGGGCCACCCGGTGCAGGAGCGCATGAGGGACATGTAGAGGTCGCCGGAGGAGGTGACGACACAGCCGGGCGTGCCCCGGTTGAGTACGGCAAAGCTCCGGCCGTCCCACGCGTCGCCCGGCGGCAGCGCCTCGCAGCCGCCCGCCGCCGTGGCCGTGAGGACCGCGTCGTCGAGGTCGGCGATCAGTGCGTCGACCGCCTTCGCGTCGTCCTCTGGGCGGGCGCCCGCGACCACGAGCAGCGGCAGCCGTTCGAGGTCGCGCAGGTCGGCCCCGGGCACCCACTCCTCACGCAGCCCGGCACGCGGCGCGACCCACACCGTCGCCACACCCCGCTCGGCCAGCTGCCGGCGCAGTTCACGCCCCGCTGCCGGGTCCCAGCCGAGGGCCTCGGCGACCACGGAGTTGCGCTCGGGCGCACCCACGGCGATGCGGAAGTCGGGGAGATTGGAGTCGACTTCGAGGTCGCCGTAGCGCGGGCCGCCGGCGATCGTCGAGGTCGCGGTGACCCCGGCGCGGACGAGCGCGGCCGCGAGCGGGGCACCGAGTTCACCGGCCTCGTCCCAGTCGGCGTAGACGAGTTCGGCGACCCCGATGGATCGGTGCCCGAGCAGCCGCCCCGACTCGTCCCGCACCGCGACCCGCGCGGTGGACCCCAGCCCGAACCACGTGTTCGCCGGGTTGTCGAGCGTCCACGGGAACTCCTCGCTGTCCACCTCCACGAACCCGAACCCACGCCCGATCACCGCGTCCGCCACCTCGTGCACCGGCAGCCCGCCGGTCACGTCGGACGGCCAGCGCACCCGGATCAGCCGGTCGGCGCCGTCGTAGCCGTCGATGGTGGTCGTCACGTCGAGGCGCGGGACCCCGGTCCACAGGGTCAGCCTCTGGGTGTACCGGAACAGTCCGAGGTCGGCGGTGACGGTGATCCGTGAACCGGCGGGCGAGTGCTGGACATTGACGTCGGCGACGACATCCCGGCTGCGTGCGGCCGTGGTCCCGGTCGGCGTGAGATGCCAGGGCCCCTCACCGAAGCGTGGGTGCCGTGCGTACTCCTCCTGTACGACGAGTTCGTTGCCGATGTCATCGGTGCGCAGCAACTCCCTGCCGTTCTCGGACAGTTCGCGCAGGCCGCTGACACCACCGCCGCGCGCGGGGTCGACCGTCACCTCGTAGAACTCGTTGCGGATGGTGAGGCCCTCGCCGGGCGTCCACTCGGGCACCGAACCCTCGGCGAGCGGGAGGGCCTTGAGGCCCATGCCGGGTACCTCCGGTACGACGACGCGGAGTTGGTCGCCCTCGCGTACCGCGGGCAGCGGCAGGCCGGTGTCGTCCAGCGGGACCAGGCCCGGGTCCGCGACGGTCAACACATCCCGGCGCTCCCAGGTCGACGCGTTGAACACCACCAAGTCATCAGTCGCGCCCGGTAGTTGAGCCACCTTCCCGGCCAGGGCGTCCGTCGCGTCGGCGTGCACCGCCTCGGCCAGGTCGTACAGCTCGCGCCAGCCGGTCATCAGGTCGATGTACACCTGGTCCGACTCGGAGCCGGTGATGGCGTCGTGGTGGGCGCCGTAGATGAGCTGTCGCCAGGCCTTGTCCAACGCCGCGTCCGGGTACGGGTGTTGGGCGACGAGCGAGGCCAGGGTCGCCCAGGCCTCGGCGTCGGCGAGGAGGGTCTCGCCGTAGCGCTGGGCCTGCTTGGTGTCGATGTAGGAGACGTCCTTGCCGGTGTAGATCGGGTTCATGTCCCGGGTCTGCGGGGACGCCTTGCGGCCCTCCTCGTCCAACTGGGCGCGGACGGCGGCGAAGAAGTCGCGTGGGATCGCGCTGACGAAGCGCGGCCAGACGTAACGGGCGTTCCAGTCGCGGTGGATGTCCATCACCCAGCGGCACGGGGGCGCGTAGTCGCCGCCGACCGGGAGCAGCACGTTGCGGGTGAGTGCGACCTTCTTCAGCCCCTTGAAGAGCTTCAGTGCTGCCGCTTCGGCCTCGGGGAGCGTGGGCGCGTTGTCGATCGCCCAGCCCGCGCCGTAGTGGTTGACCATGTAGGCCGTGAGCAGGCCGCGCCCGGAAGGGGCGATCCAGCTGAACTCGGCGGGGAACTGCATGCGTTGGGGGTCGCGCGGCTCCTCGCCGAACACGGACAGGGTCGGGCCCCACTGGTGGAACGGGCCGCGCGCCCACGAACTGGAGGTCACTCCCGCGTCCGCCATCAGTCCGGGGAACTGCGGGTCGTGCCCGAACGCGTCCAACTGCCAGGCGGTTTCGGGGGTCGCGCCCAGGATGCCGCGCTGAAAGCCGTCCCCGTACAGGGCGTTGCGTACGGTCGCCTCGGCGCCGGTGAGGTTGGTGTTGGGCTCGTTGTAGGTGCCGCCCATGATCTCGACGCGGCCGGTGCGGATCAACTCCCGTAGGAAGGCGCGCTCTTCGGGGAAGGCGTCCCAGTACGGCTTGAGGTAGTCGACCTCGGCCAGGACGAAGGTGTACGCGGGGTCGCGGCGGGCCAGGTCGCAGTGGGCGCGGACGAGACTCATGCCGGACTGGCCGCGGGAGTCGAAGGTGCGGGCCGGGAGGCCGCTGGAGGCGGGGTCGTCGGCCACGTCCCAGGTCTCGGTGTAAGCGCCCTGGGTGTTCCACCAGACGGGGTCGTAGTGGAAGTGGCTGACCATGAACATGGTCCAGCCGGGCTCCGCGGTCGTGAACTCGGCGGTGAGCGTGGCCAGTTGGTCGCCGTCGGCCGCCGTCACCTCGATCGCGCATCGCTCGCCGGGCGCGAGGTCCGTGGTCACGGGTATCTCGACGTGCGCGGTGCCGTCATCGCCCACGGCCGTCTCCGCGGTGCCGTGGACACCGGGGCCCTCGACCGTGAGGTGGACCGGCCGGCCGGGGACGTGGGCGAGTTCGGCGGCCACCACCTGGAGCGGATGCTCGGCGGTGCCGACGAACAGCTCGGTCGACAGGGCAGCGGTGACGCGCATGGGTCTCCTACCAGAGGCTCGGCGGAGCGCCCATCCTGACACCGCGAAGATGATTCAAACAACCATCTCCGCGTAACTTCGGTGGTTCATCCATGCAGAGTCGGCCGAGATCACGGCCGGGTCCCGGCTGGGATCACCGGCCCCTGCGAGCCTTCACCGTGTGCTCCCCGGCGATGTGGTCGGTGAGGGCAAGGGAGGCGCTCGCGCGCTGGTAGGAGAGCTGCGCGATGCGGACGTAGAGGCAGTCGATCAGGACCAGGACGGAGTGGCGGGCGCCGATGATGCCGGTGGGGAAACTCGTCGCCGAGGACGAGGAGATGAGCCGGATGTCGGCGGCGCGGGCCAGCGGGGAGCGCGGGTCGGAGGTGAGGGCGATGGTGGTGGCGCCGCGCTCCTTGGCCAGTTCGAAGGGCTCGATGGTCTCGCGGGTCGAACCGGACTGGGAGATGCCGATGGCCACGTCCGCCGGCGTGAGCAGGGCGGCGGAGGTGGTGGCCGCGTGCACCTCGGTCCAGCCGCGCACCGCGCAGCCGATGCGGAACAGTCGGGTTTCGGTCTCCTGCGCGACCGCTCCGCTGCCGCCGATGCCGTAGACGTCGATGCGCCGGGCGCGGGCGGCGGCGGTGGCCGCGCGCTCCACCGCGTCGAGGTCGATCCGGTCGATCGTCTGCTGCACCGCGCGGAGGTCCGCGCTGCCCACGACCTGCACGACCCGTTCGAGATCGTCGTCCGGGGAGATGTCCGGGCCGATCTCCGCGGTGCCCCAGTCGGAGACCTCGCCGCGGCCGCGCTCCTGGGCCAGTTCGATCAGCAGATGCTGGTACGAGTCGAGGCCTACCGCACGGCAGAACCGGGTCACCGTGGCCTGTGACGTGCCGGTGCGGCGGCCCAGTTCGGCGGCCGAGCAGTGGGTGACGGCGGCCGGATCCTCCAGGATCAGCTCGCCGACCTTCCTCAGTGAGCCGGCCAGCCGGGGCAGCTCGGTGCGGATGAGGGTGGTGACGTCTGTCGGGGGCATGTGCAGAAGGTATCAGCCTCCCCAGAGGCCATCGATTGAATACCAGGACCGCATGTGATTTATTGATTCATTGATCTAGAAAGAATAGGTGGTTTGATCCACCGGTGGGGAGAATCGCGTGTCCGCCGAGTCCGTAAGCGCCGAGACCTTCGCGCGCGAGAGCCTGGCCGTCCTCCAGCACATCACCGAGTCCAGCCGCGACACCGTGTCCCGCGCCGCCGAACTGATCGCGGACTGCGTCCGCACGGACGGCGTCATCCAGGCCTTCGGCACCGGCCACTCCCAGGCCATGGTCCTCGAACTCGCGGGCCGCGCCGGGGGTCTGGTGCCCACCAACCGCCTCAGCATCGCCGACCTCGTCCTCTACGGCGGCGACCCGCCCAGCGTCCTCGACGACCCGCTGCTGGAGCGCCAGGCGGGGGTCGCCGAGCGCCTCTACGACCTCGCCGCGCCCCGCCCCGAGGACCTCTTCGTGATCATCTCCAACTCCGGTGTGAACAAGGTGATCGTGGAGATGGCCCTGCGGGTGAAGGAGCGCGGCCACCGACTTCTGGCCATCACCTCGCTCG
This sequence comes from Streptomyces sp. NBC_00986, assembly GCF_045162565.1. NCBI lineage: Bacteria > Bacillati > Actinomycetota > Actinomycetes > Kitasatosporales > Streptomycetaceae > Streptomyces > Streptomyces sp. NBC_00986. The sequence continues at coordinate 3,270,018 of NZ_CP108733.1, read as the reverse complement.
CCCACACCCACGCCGTCCCGGCCGGTCACCCGAGCGGCAAGAAGCTCGTCGACCTCGCCGACGTCGTCCTCGACAACGCGGCCCCGCGCGGCGACGCCCTCCTCGAACTCCCCACCGGCGGCGCCGTTTGCGCCCTGTCCACGCTCACCGGCGCGATGCTCGTCCAGCTGTCGGTCGCGGAGGCGGCGGCCCGGCTGCTCGCCTCGGGGGAACGCCCGCCGGTGTATGTCTCGGCCAATGTGCCCGGCGGCTTCGAGGGCAATCTGGAGCTGGAGAAGCGGTACGAGGGGCGAATCCGCCGTACCGCGAGCTGAGTTGACGTAGAGGTGGAGTGGGACGAGCGGCCGGAGCCCCCGGAACCGGGCCGCGGCCGCTCGTCGTCGTCACGTCCCCGTCGACACGTCTCCCGCCAACGCGCAGGAGTCAGACGGGAATTGCTGGAATCACCGAGTGATGCTAGACGCGGTGAATGCATCATTCAATGGGGGCCAGCCGGTACTCGGCCACCGGGGGGCGGTTGCTCAGCCCGTGCGGAGCACCGCCGGACCCTCCTCCGCGATGCGGTCGACCACGGCCGACGGCAGGCCCTCGTCGGTCACGACCGTGTCGAGCCGGTTCAGCTTCGTCACGTTGAACCGCTCCACCGCGCCCCATTTCGTGCTGTCGGCGAGCAGCGTGACCGAGCCGGCCGCCTCCATCACCGCCTGCTTGAGCAGCACCTTGTCCATCGAGAAACTCGTGATGCCGTGGGCCAGGTCCCAGGACCCCGCGCTCAGAAAGGCGAGGTCGAGGTTCAGAGCTCCGACCGTCCTGGCCGCGAGCGGCCCACTGCTCGAACCGCTCGACACATCGACCTCGCCGCCGGTGTGGACACACCACCATGGTGTCCTCGACGAGCTCGGCGGCCCGCTGGGCGATGGCCTGCTTACGGGGCATCTCGAACTCGCCGGCACGGACCCGAACGAGCGCGACCTCAACCCGTACTACCAGTCCGTGGTGATGGACCTCGAGTACGCGACCGTCCTCGACCTTGCCGCCGACAACCTGAGGTCGGGGCGCCCGGTCGTCCTGGACGCGCCGTTCGGTCGCTACTTCCAACAGCCGGACTACCTGGCCGAGGTGACCTACCGTCACAACTGGCCCTCCGACGTCGAGTTGGTCGTCGTCCAGGTGCAGGTGGACAAGGACACCGCCCGCGAACGCGTCCGCGCCAGAGGCTGTGCCCGCGACCTGTCCAAGCTCGCCGACTGGGACACGTTCTGGAAGACGGCCGAGGCCAACGAGTGCCGATGGGCGGACGGGCGGCGGCTGGTGTTCGACAACCGCGCCGACGGTGTCACGGCGGACGCGGTCGCCCGCGTGCTGGAGAGTCTGTCCTGACCGTCCGCGTCATGGCTCAGTCCCGTCGCGCCACCAGTCGGTAGGCGTTCGACACCCCCAGCCGATGCGACAGCCGCTTCACCACGAACCGGTCCAGCAGCGTGCCGAGGATCAGCACCGGTATCCCCGCGATCAGCACCGCCGCACGGCCCGTACGGGCCAGTCCCGACGGCGGCTTCGGCAGCCACGGGAGGTTGTCGCGGGGCGCGGCCGTGTCCAGGGCCAGCCAGGTGCCGGCGAGGAGATCGACCGGGTCGTGCGGCTCCGCGTGCTGTTCGGCCACGACCGTGAAGCCCAGGTCGGTGAGGCGGCGGCGCAGGTTCTCGACCGGGATGAAGTGCAGGTGCTGCGGCTGGAGCCAAGGCAGCCACCAGCGGCCCAGGAGGCGGGAGTAGCGGCTGTCGGGGTCGGGGACCTCGATCAGGAGATGCCCGCCGGGGCGCACGGCCTGGTGTGCGGCGGCCAGTTCACGCTCGGGCTCCGTGCTGTGCTCCAGGTAGTGGAACATGCTGACGACGTCGTAGTGACCCGAGAGGCCTGGGGCCAGTTCGGGGAAGCTGCCCCGGTAGCCGCGCTCCACCCGCCCCGCCTGCTCGGCGAGTTCGGCGCCGTCCGTGAAGTCGAGGCCGTCGAAGGTGGTGTCGGGGTACACCGTGCGGGCCGACTCGCAGAAGTGGCCGTGGCCCGTGCCGACGTCCAGCCAGTTCTTGGGAGTTGGCGAGTGCGGGAGCAGGGACTCCGCGCGCTGCTCGTACATCTTCGTGCGGGCTGCGAACGTGTTGCCCAACTGCTTCTCGCCCAGGCCGTCGTAGAAGTCCCGGTAGTAGAACTCCAGCCCGGCCGGGCTCAGTCGGGGGTTCTGGAACGTGTGCCGGCAGTCCTCGCACTGGTCCAACTCGAACGTGCCCGGCTTGTGCTGGATCAGGTCCTTGGTGCGCAGCCGGGTCTTGAGGCGGGACGAGTCGCACCAGGGGCACGTCTCGCGCCGGGGTTCGAAGAAGCGGTCCAGGCCCTTGGCCAAGTCGGCCTGGTAGGTGGGCCGTAGGGCTGCCACCTGGTCGTTGCGGCTCGGGGGCTTGGGGTCGTCCTCGTTGCTCACGGGGTCTCCTTCGGGGACGCGCCGGTGGCCAGTCGCTCCAGGTGGGTCGCCGCCGCGCGGGTGCCTCCGGCAGCGCGGAACGCCGTACGGATGCGGCCGGCCGCGGCGCGGTGGTCGGGTTCGTGGAGTACGGCGTCGATCGCCGCGCCCAGCTTGGGGGCGGTGACCCGGCCGAAGCGGACGCGGATCCCGGCGCCCGCGCCGGTGACCTGTCCGGCGATCACCGGCTGGTCGTCGCGGATGGGGGCCACGACGAGGGGGACGCCGTGCCACAGCGCCTCGCACACCGTGTTGTGCCCGGCGTGCGAGACGACCGCGTCCGCCCTTTCGAGGAGCGGGAGTTGGGGGATCGACGGCAGGATCAGCAGGTCCTTGTCCTGCTCGTCGGACGTGCCCAGCGCGCCACCCGGGTCCGCGATCACCGTCTGTACGCGGTCCGTTCGCGCCCGCAGCGCCGTCACGCACTCGGTGAGGAAACGGGCGCCCACATCGGTGTTGGCGGTGCCGAGGCTGACCAGGACCAGGGAGCGGGCCGGGTCCAGCCAGTCCCAGGGGAAGTCCGGCGCGGCCGGGCGGGGCGCGATCGACGGGCCGACCCAGCGGATCTGCTCGCCCTGCCGGGCCTCGGGGCCGACGAGTTCCGGGGTGCTGAAGGCGAGTACGAGGTGTGGGGAGAAGCGGGGGTCGGCGGTGCCCGAGGGGTCGCCGAGGTCGGTGCGGAGTCCGTGCAGCAACTCGTCCAGCCACAGGGCGACTTTGGGCATCCCGGCGAGGACATCCGTGAACTCGGCCGAGGTCGTCGCCGAGGTCGCCCACGGCACCCCGAGCCGCTCCGCCACCAGGCCGCCGGCCAGGGCCTGTTGGTCGGCGACGATCGCGTCGGGCCCGAACTCCTCGACGGCCGCGGTGACTCCGGGGGCCATCTGCTCGGCGAGCGGCGCGAGGAAGGCCTCCCACAGGAACTTCAGCGCCTCGGGGCCACGGATGTCGGGCGGACGGATGCCCTCGCCCTCACCCGGTACCGGCCCGTCGCACGGGAACACCCGCGCCGACTCTCCCGCGAGCCGCCGTACGAGAGCGGGGTCGGCGCAGACCCATGCCAACTCGTGCCCCCGTGCCGCCAGTTCGGCCGCCACGCCCACCGCCGGGTTGATGTGGCCGACCAGCGGTGGGACGACGAACAGGAACCGGCTCACCGGGCCGCCACCTCGGCGACCTCCGGCGTACTCGCCTGGATCAGGGAGAGGATGTGCCCGCCGACCACGCCTGCCGCCTCGACCAGTACGGAGTGTTCATGGCCGGGGACGACGACCGTCCGGCAGTCGGGGAGCACGGACTCCAGCCAGGGGGCGAGCAGGGCGAGGTCCGAGTCGCCGCCGTAGACGCCGAGCACCGGGCAGTACACAGCGCGGATCTGATCCTCCGTCAAGACACCGCTGGCCGGGATGTCCTGGGAGAGGGAGGTCTCCCGGGCCAGGCGGGCGGCGCCCTTCGCGAGTCGGGCGGTGTTGTGGCCGCGGTTCACGCTGATCCAGGCGATCGCGTCGTCCTCGTTGTGCGCCAGCTCGTGCAGCACGCGGTCCAGGATGCCGCCGAGTTTCGGTGCCCAGGCCGTGGTCGCCGGTTCCGACTCGATGAGGGAGACGCTGGCGGCCCGCTCCGGATGACGGGCCGCGTAGCCGAACGCCACTGTCCCGCCGTAGGAGTTGCCGACCAGATGGACCGGGCCGGTCACCTCCAGGCGGTCGAGCAGCGCCTCCAGGTCGTCGATGTTGTCGTCGAGGGTGTAGCCGGTGGCCGGGCGCCCGCTGCGGCCGTGGCCGCGCAGGTCGTACATGACGACGTCGATGCCGGCCAGCGCGAACGGCGGCGCGATGGTGAAGTAGTAGCTGGCCAGGCTGTCGGTGAGCAGACCGTGCACGAGCACCGCCGTGGCGGTGACCGGACGGCCCTCGGGCGGGCTCATTCGCTGTACGTGCAACCGGAGTTGACCGGTGTCGACCATCGCCATGGCTCAGCCCGCCTCGGCTGCCTTGAGGCTCTGCACGACGTACTCCACGAGCCGGCCGACGGTGAGTTCGATGATCTCGTCGAACTCCATCCCGGCCAGGAACTCGGCGAAGTTGACCTTCGTGCCGTAGTGCTCCTGGAGCAGACCGGCCAGGGTCACCAGGTCGATGCTCTCCAGCTCGAGGTCTCGGTTGAAGGTCGTCGTCATGGTGATCTCGACATCGTCGACGCCGTACTCGTCCTCCAGCAGTGCGGTGAGCATGCCGGTGAGGTCGGCGAGGACGGCGTCCTCGGTGGTGGGGGTCATCGGTCGTACTCCTCTTCGTGCGCGGGTCCCGTCGTCCAGGCCACGACGTAGGTCCTGTCCGGCAGATTGGGGGGATTGCCGGCCGGCTCGTAGTGCACGGTGTAGGCACGTTCCAGGCGCCCCGACACCAACAACCTTGATCCGGGGGCCACTTGGAAGACCGCGAAGTCACGCGGCCGACCCCGGAAACCGGTGCCCTCCGCCTTCGCGACCGCCTCCTTCGCCGCCCAGAAGCGGGCGAACCACAGTGCCTCGGACTCGCCGGTGGCGGCCAACTGGGCGCGCATGAGCGCCAGTTCCTCCACGCCGAGGGCGGTGGTGAGGGTGGCCGGGGGGCGCTCCACGACCTCCTCGATGTCGATCCCGGGGCCGGGACCGGGCGCGTGCGGCCGGACGATCGCGACCGCCGCCTCGGCGCGGTGGGCGAGCGAGACGTCCAGCGGGGGCAGGGTCCGGCCGTGCAGGCCGGTGACGTACGGGCGGCCCGACTCGTCGTTGTGGACCCGGATCTCCGCCGGAAAGACGGGCCCCTCGCCGTGGCCCCACAGCCACTGCCGTACCGCGTCCTTCACCGCGATCCGGCCCAGCAGCCACTGCCTGCGGCCGCGCGGCGGATGCTCGGCGTACTGCGAACGCTCCACGCTGCTCAGGGAGTTGCGCATGATCAGATCGCGCGAGGCGAGGTCGGGCCAGCGCTCGTTGAGCAGGGTCCGGCCGCCCGGGCGGGCCTCGGAGAGGGTGTTGCGCTCCGGGAAACGCTCGACCGGCTTGGTCTGCGGATCGTTGTCGAAGCGCCGGTCCTGCCAGCCGGTCAGCTCCGCCCACACCTCGCCGTCGACCGTGAGTTGTACGTCGGCTTCGAGCGCGGTGTCGGTGAGTGAGGTGATCCGCACCAGGCACTCCACCTCCGTACCGGGGCGCGGATGAGGGCCGTAGAAGCGCATCTCGCGCATGCCGACCGGGAAGACGACGGTGCGTTCGGTGCGGGTCGCCATGATCCAGTAGCCGAGGATCTGGCCGACGTTGTCGAGCAGGGCGCCCGGGGCGGGCGGTGTGGTGATCACGCCGCGTACGTGGCGGTCGCCGATCGCGGTGAGTTCGGTGACCCCTTGGAACGCCGGGCCGTGGAACATCCAGCGCTCGTTGTAGAGATGGGCCGCGGTGTGGTCGGGGACGCGTTCCGTGGTGGGGGCCGGTCGAGGGTACGGTGGGGGTGATACGGCGTGGGCGGGGGCGAGTTCGACCACACCGCGCGCGTGCGGGCCGAAGGAGACGGCGAGTCGGTCGGGGGTGTCCGCAACTACCCGCACCGGTACGTCGATCGACGGTGTCGCCGTCAGCCACCGGTCGAATCTCGCGTCGTGCACGGCTACCGCGCGCATGCCCGGGGCGGCCCGTTCCGCCGCCTCGATGATGTGCTGGACGATCGTGGTCGCGGGGACCACCGGCCAACGGTCAGCCACGTCCGGCCAGTTGGGGCGTTGCGGGAAGAAGCAGTGGTCCATGAGGTAGGGCATGGACTTGGGGGAGACGTGGACCGTGGTCTGCCATTCCCGTGGGGGAGCGGGTGGCGCGGCGGCCGCGATGCGGGGTGCGGGGACGGCTGTCGCGGTACGGCGGCCGCCCGCGGTGATGAGTTGGGCGGCCGTGTCGGCGGTGTCGCGCATGAGCGCATGGAGTTCGGCGGCCGCCGGGAAGCGGTCGGTGAGGGCGTCCAAGGGCGAAAGGGCCGCCAGGGTCGGGTTGTTGGCGGCGGCCGGTGTGCGGAGCTCCGCCCGGAGCTTCACCAAGGTCGGGGCGTCGAGCGACACGAGTGCGCCGTCCATGTCGAGCCGCACCGGGGGCCGTTCCCGTCGTGGAGCCGGTTTCCGGGGGGCCAGTGTCACCGGGTCCGTCGTTCCGCCCGCCGCCCACAAGGCCATTGCCACGCGCCGGAGTTGGGCCAGTCCGGAACGGTGGGGCGAGTTGGCCGCGACGACCAGGTGATCGCGTCCGCTGAGGGTCGCGTCGATGAGGGAGCCGAGTTGGCCGGTGCCGACCTGGACGAACGCGCGATGGCCGGCCGCGTACATGGCTTCGACGAGTTGGCGGAACCGTACGGGTTCCAGGAGGTGGCGGATGAAGAGTGCGCGTACCGCCTTCTCGTCCGTGGGGTACGGCGAGGCGGTGGTCCCGGACCACAGGGGGACCGTCGGCGGGTAGAGGCGGAAGCGGTTCGTGGCCTCTTCGATCGGGGCGAGATACGGCTTCAACATCGGTGTGTGGAAACCGGATCGGAACGGGAGGACCTGACTCAGGACACCCTGCGCACGGAAGGACCGCACGAACTCGTCCACGGCCTTGTCCGGTCCGCACACCATCGACTGGCCCGGCGCGTTGTCGTGGGAGAGCACGATCCCGGCGTCCGGCCAGTCGGCGGCGAGCGCCGACAGCACGCGCTCGGCCGGGGCTCCGACCGCCCCGAAGGCGAGGCCGGGGACCGTCACCGAGTCGGGGTCGAACGCCTCCATGAAGTCGCTGACCTCGTCCGACGAGTACACCCCTGCGGCCGTCATCGCGGTCCACTCGCCGACGCTGTGTCCGGCGACCGCGTCCGGGGCGACGCCCATCTCGCGCAGCGCGGCGTCCAACAGCCGCCCGACGCCGACGACATCGAAGCCGTGGCGGCCGACGTCCCCCACCTGTGCGGGAGTTGAGGAGCGATTCTCGCGCAGCCCGAAGTGCGCGGCCACGTCCTCGACCCGGGGTGTGAAGTCGCCCTCCAGGCCCGGGAAGACGAACGCCAGCTTTCCCGCGCCGAGTCCGATCAGCGGGCTCGGCGTGAACCACACATCGCTACGGCCCTGCCACGCCCGCCCCTTGGCGACCGCCCGGCGGGCCAGCGCGAGGCGCTTGGCGTCCGGGGCGACGATGCCGAGCCGGGAACGGCCCGCGGTGGCAGGGGTGTTGTCCGCGGCCAGCAGGGTGGAATCGTCCGCGTCCAGCAGCGCGGCGAGAGCCTCGGGGCTGTCGGCGGCGAGCATGAGCACGCGTTCCGGTTCGGCCACGGAGGCTGTGCGAGCGGGGGCGTTCGTGCGTTCCGGTCGGTCGATCACCCCCGCCGAACGTGACGCCCGCGCCCCCGGTGCCTCCTCCAGCACGACATGCGCGTTGATGCCGCCGAACCCGAACGCGTTGACCGCCGCGCGCCGCACCGGCTGTTCGGAGGTCGTCTCCCAGGGCGCCGCCTTCTCCAGTGGACGGAACCGGGTCGCCGCGAGCGCGGGGTGCGGGTCGTCGCAGTGCAGGGTCGGCAGGAGCATGCCGTGGTGGACGGCGAGGGCGGCCTTGACCAGACCGGCGACTCCGGCGGCCGGCATCGTGTGGCCGATCATCGACTTCACCGAGCCGATCACCGCACGGCCCTGGGAGGTGCCCGTGTCCCCGAACACCTCGGCCAGCGTGGCGAGTTCGGCCCCGTCACCGGCGGGGGTCGCCGTGCCGTGCGCCTCAAGGAGGCCGATGGAGCCGGGCAGCGCGGGGTCCAGTCCCGCAGCCTGCCAGGCCTGTCGTACGGCGTGGGTCTGGCCGGTCGAGTCGGGGTTGACGAGACTCGCGGCGCGGCCGTCGCTGGACACGCCGGTGCCGCGGATGACGGCGTAGATCCGGTCGCCGTCGCGCTCGGCGTCGGCGAGGCGCTTGAGGACGACGACTCCCGTGCCCTCGCCGATCAGGATGCCGTCGGCGTCACGGTGGAAGGGGCGGATGCGCTGGCTCGGGGAGAGCGCCCGCAGCTGGGAGAAAACGCTCCACAGCGTGATGTCGTGGCAGTGGTGGACACCGCCCGCGAGCATCAAGTCACAGCGCCCGGCGGCCAGTTCGGCGACCGCCTGGTCGACGGCGATCAGTGAGGACGCGCAGGCCGCGTCCACCGTGTACGCCGGGCCGCGCAGGTCGAGACGGTTGGCGACCCGGGACGCCGCGAGGTTGGGCACCAGGCCGATGACCGACTCGGGACTGTCGGGGCCGAGCCGTTCGGTGAACGCCGTGCGGATGCGGTCGAGTTGGCCGGGGTCCAGGTCGGGCAGCAACTCGCCCAGGGTGCGGACGAGTTGGCCCGCCGTACGGACCCGCTGATCGAGGCGGACCAGGCCCGGGGTGAGATAGCCGCCCCGGCCGAGCACGATGCCTACGCGTTGCCGGTCGGGCAGGCGGCTCTCCCCGCCCGCGTCGGCGAGGGCGGCGGCGGCCACGTGGAGGGCGATGAGCTGGTCGGGTTCGGTGCCGGGCACCGAGTTCGGCATGATGCCGAACCGGGTGACCTCGACCTCGGCCAGCTCGTCCACGAAACCACCGCGCCGGCAGTACACCTGGTCGGCCACGGCCGGACCGCTCGCGGAGTCCGGCCGGTAGTAGTCCGCGTCCCAACGCCCGTCCGGCACCTCGCTGATGGCGTCCGTGCCGCCCAGCAGATTCCGCCAGTACGCGTCGAGGTCGGCGGCGCCGGGGAGCAGCACGGACATTCCCACGATGGCGACCGGCACTTGACGGTCCGTCATGGCTACCAGCCCGAAGCGGTGTAGACGACGGCCCCTGCTGACTCGTCACCCCAGGCGAGCTCGCGCAGCAGGGCCGCGGTGCCCTCCTCGGGGTCGATCAGCGAGATACCGCGCCGGGCGTACTCGCGTCCCAACTCCGGCGTGACCATGCCGTGGTGACCACCGGTGGGCGCCCACGGACCCCAGTGCACGGTGAGCGCACGGTGTCCGGTGCGGGCGGACCAGGCGGTGCCCAGGCTCTGCAGCGCGTCGTTGGCGGCGGCGTAGTCGACCTGGCCCCGGTTGCCGAGGACGGCGGAGATGGAGCCGAACAGCACGGCGAAAGCAGGGCCGTTGGGGAGCTCCTCCAGCGCCGACAGCAGGGTCTCGGCGCCGTGCGTCTTCGTGCCGTAGACCCGCTGGAAGGACTCGGTGGTCTTCTCGGCGATCAGCCGGTCCTCGATGACGCCGGCCGCGTAGACGACACCGTCGAGGCGGCCGTGTTCGGCGTGGATCTCCTTGACCGCCTGGAGTGCGGCGTCCGGTTCGCGGAAGTCGACGGAGTGGTAGCGGGCCTGGCTGCCGAGAGCGGCGAGTTCGTCGAGGGTCGCGGTGATCTCCCTTTGCGCGAGCAGGAGTTCGGCGGTGCGGTTGATCTCGGCGGGGGTGAGCCCACCACCCTTCGCGGCGAGTGCCGCACGCAGTTCGGCCGGGGTACGGGCGCCCGCCGTCGCGGGGTCCTCGGGTCCTGCCGGTGCGGCCGTCCTGCCCAGCAGTTCGATACGGCAGCGGGATGCGGCGGCGAGCGCGACGGCGAACTTCGCGGTGATGCCCCGCGCGCCGCCCACCAGCAGCACCACCGAGTCGCGGTCGAGCCCGATCGCGGAGGCTTCGGCGACTCCGTCACCGGCAGGTCCGGCACCGTTGGTCGCGAGCGCGCCCAGCGGTGTCTCGGTCAGCTCAAGTCCGTGTCGTCCGGCGGTGGTTCGCAGGACGACCGGCTCGGTGTCGGGCGCCAGGAGTTCGGCGATCAGCGCGTCGGCGACGGCATCCGGTGCGGTGTCCTCCAGTTCGACGACCCGGGCAACGGTGTCCGGGTACTCGCGGGCCACCGTACGGAACAGTCCGTGCAGGCCCGCCGATCCGCTGTCCGCGCCCTGTACCGCGAGGAGTTGGCGCGGGTTGCGGCGCAGGGCGGCCTGGAACACCGGGAAGGCGTCCGGCAGCACCGGGGCCGATGCGGTGAGCGGCGCGAGATACAGGACCGCGTCCACCTTGCCGTCGGCTTCGGTGAGTTGGTGCTCCGGGGCGACGATCACCGTTTCGGCGCCGTACGAGGAGAGCCTCGCCGCGACCGCCTCCGCGGGGCCACTGTCACGGTCCCCGTAGAGAACGAAACGTCGGCCGCTCAGCACGGATGCCGGGTCCGTCGGGTTGTCGCCGTCCTGGTGCGCCAGCAGCACCGGGCGCAGTTGGAGGCGCTTCGGCGCGGAGCCGGTGACCTCGTCCTGCGGGGCGGGGGCGCTGTCCGGCGCCGTGGGTTCGGCCGCTTCCACCGCTGCGGGCTCCGTCAGCCGTGCCGACAGCCAGCCCGTGACCGAGGCCGCCGTGCGGGCCTTCGCCAGGTCCTCCAGCTCGGCGTCGTCGAGCGTGGCGACGTCCATCCCGCCGCCGATGCCCAGCCGCCCGGCCAGTTCGCCGGCGATCTCGGCGCGCTTGATGGAGTCGATGCTGAGGTCCGCCTCCAGGTCGAGGTCGGGCTCGATCATGTCGACGGGGTAGCCGGTGCGTTCGCTGATGATCTCCAGGACGACCCGGAGCACGTCGGCCTCGGTGACGGTTTCGGGTGCCTGGGGAGCGGCCAACTCCACGACTGCCGTGGGGTGTTGGGGCATCGGTGCCGCGGCCGCCGGCAGGGCGGGTATCTGCGGCAGTGCCTCGACCACGGCGGGCGCCGGTGCCGGAACCCACGTTCCCTGCGGCACCGGTCCCTGCGCCGCGCCGAAGTACGTCAGCAGCACATCCCGTTGCGCGGCCACCATCTCCCGGCTGGTGCGCAGGAATTCGGAGATGAGCGCGTCCCTGTTCGCCTCGACGGGGGCACCGCCTTGAGGGTTCGTCGTCACAGTCGTCTCCACAACGCGTCGGGCCGGTGCGAGGGCACCGGGCAGGAGTGCTCCGGCGGCGGTACGGACGAGCTGTCCGTCGACCGTCCAGCCGGGTCGCGAGGGCACGGGGGTCCGGGCCGCGTCGACGGCGTCGCGCCCGTTGAAGAGCCATCCGGTGCGCACCGGCAGCCCCGCGACGGCCAGTTGGGCCAGCGCGTCGAGCCAGCCGCGCAGCCCGCTGTCCTGCCGGGGCTCGCACGCGACCGTGCGATGCGGGCGGTCGCCGAGGATCTGGTCGACCAGCCGGGTCAGCACGGAACCGGGACCGGCCTCCACGAAGACCCTGGCTCCCGCCTCGTACATGGCCTCGATCTCCGCGACGAAGCCGACCGGCGAGCCTATCTGCGCGGCGAGTTCGGCCCGGACCGCGTCGGCGTCCTCGCCGTAGGGGGCCGCCGTGCGGTTGGACCACACGGGGAACTCGGGTGTGAGCACCGGCCGTTGTGCGAGGGCCTCCGCGAACCGTTCGCCTGCTCCCGCAACCAACGGGCTGTGGAAGGCGCAGGCGACGGGGATGCGCTTGGCGCCGAGACCGGCGTCGCGCAGGAGCCGTACGGCGGTGGCGACTGCCTCCGTCGGGCCCGAAATCACTGTCTGGCGGGGCGAGTTGTGGTTGGCGATGACGACGGAGTCCGGGGCGTCCGCCGCCTTCAATGCCTGCTCGACCTCCTCCGCACCGGCGGCCACCGCGGCCATCGTGCCCGGGTCGTCCGCGCCCGTGGCTTCGAGGATCGCCGCCGCACGTTCGGCGCTCAGTTCCAGCAGGGCCTCCGGCGCGATCGCACCGGCCGCGCAGAGGGCGACCAGCTCGCCGTAACTGTGCCCGGCCGCCATGTCGGGCCGCACGCCCGCCTCGGTGAGCAGGGCGTGGGCGGCCAACCCGGCGATGCCCAGGGCGGGTTGCGCGACCCGGGTGTCGGTGAGCCCGGCCTGCTGGCGGTCGCGGGCGGTGTCGTCGAAGGCGGTGGGCGGGTAGAGCGCGTCGGCGTGGTCGCGGCCGAGGTGCAGATAGTGCTGCAGCTCGGGGAACGCGATGAAGACGTCGGCGAGCATGCCGGGGCGCTGACTGCCTTGACCTGGGAAGAGGAACGCGACCTTGCCGTTGTCCGGGTTCCCGTCAGCGAGGTGAATTCCGGCTGCAGGATCATGCTCACCCGCCAACGCCCGCCGCAGTTGCCCGACCAGCCCCTCGACATCCCTGGCCACGACGGCCACCTGCACGGATTCCTGCCGGGCGTCCGAGCGCCGTGACGCGCTCAGCGCGAGGTCGCGCAGTTTCCAGTGACCCGCCTCCGCGAGCTTCAGGAGCTCCTCGATGCCCCGCCGCGCGGCCGCCCGGTCCGTACCCCGGAAGGTGAACAGCTCGGCGGGCCACGCGTCCAGACCCTGCGCGGGCGGAACCGCCTCGCCGTAAGCCCCGATCACCGCATGGAAGTTGGTGCCGCCGAAGCCGAACGCGCTGAGGCCCGCGACGCGTTCCTCGGCCGGGGCCGCCCAGGGCCGTGGCCGGGCGTGGAAGACGAACGGGCTGCTGTCCTGCTGCCAGGCCGAGTTGGGCCGCTTCATGTGCAGGGTGGGCGGCTTGACGCCGGTGTAGAGGGACAGCACGGTCTTGATGAGACCGGCGAGTCCGGCGGCGCACTTCGTGTGTCCGATCTGGGACTTGACCGAGCCGAGCGCACAACTGCCCGTCTCCGCGCCGGACTCGGTGAACACCTCGCTGAGGATGGAGAGTTCGGTGCGGTCGCCGACGACCGTCCCGGTGCCGTGCGCCTCGACCAGGCCGACCTCGGAAGGGGAGACGCCCGCGTTGCGGTACGCCCGTTCCAGCGCGGCCCGTTGGCCCTCAGGGCGGGGTGCCGTGAGGCCCAGGGAGCGGCCGTCGCTGGAGCTGCCGACTCCCTTGATCACGCCGTAGATCCGGTCGCCGTCCCGCTCCGCGTCCGCGAGCCGCTTGAGGACCACGCAGGCGACACCCTCGCCGAGCGCGATGCCGTCCGCCGAGCTGTCGAAGGCGCGGGAGCGGCCGGTGGGGGAGAGGGCGTGCACGGAGGAGAAGAGGACGTAGTCGTTGATGCCGTTGTGGAGGTCGGCGCCCCCGCACAGGACCACATCGCTGGTGCCGCCCACGAGTTCCTTGCAGGCGACGTCGACGGCGGCCAGCGAGGAAGCGCAGGCCGCGTCGACCGTGAAGTTGGCGCCGCCGAGGTCGAGCCGGTTGGCGATGCGGCCCGAGATGACGTTGGAGAGCATCCCGGGGAAGGAGTCCTCGGTGAGCGTGGGGAGTTGCTCCTCGATGCCCTGCGGGATCCTGCCGTAGTAGGAGGGCAGTACGGCGCGCAGCGTGGTCGCGTTGGACAGGTCGCTGCCCGCCTCCGCGCCGAACACCACGGAGGTGCGCGCACGGTCGAACTTCCGCCCCCGGTCGCCGTATCCGGCGTCCTCCAGCGAACGCCGGGCCGCTTCGAGGGCCAGCAGCTGCACCGGTTCGATGCTGCCGAGGGAGGTCGGCGGGATGCCGTAGCGCAGCGGGTCGAAGGGGATGCGCGGCAGGAAGCCGCCCCACTTCGAGGGGGTGGCGCCGTCCTTGTCGGCGGAGTAGTGGACGGCGGGGTCCCAGCGGTCGGGCGGGACCTCGTCGACGGAGTCGCGGCCGCCGAGGATGTTCGCCCAGAACGTGGGGAGGTCGGGTGCCTGCGGGAACATGCACGCCATGCCGATGACTGCGATGTCCAGGGGGGCCGGTGCCTCCGGCTCGGCCGTTTCCTCAACTCCCAGGCGGGCGCGGGCGGTTCGCGCGCTCTCGGCCAGGAAGTCGGCGGCCTCCTCGGTGACCGAGCGGTGCAGGGCGTCGATCGTGGTGGTCGCCGAACGCAGCACGGCGACCTCGCCGGCCATGAACATCCCCTCGGCGAGCTGGCGTTGCTCGTCCACGGCGGTCAGCGCGCCGTCCACGTCCCGCTCCACACCCTTGCTGGCGATGCGCAGCCGGCCGACGTTGAGCCGCTCCAGCTTCTCCCAGATCTGCCGGTCCGGTACGCCCTGCTCGCGCAACTGGGCTTCGAAGTCGAGGTAGTTGTCACTGAACGGGCTCGGAACGCAGCGGGTGGCGTGACCGGGCGCGGTCTCCAGCAACGCGGTGCGGGTGGCCAGGACGACCTGCTCCTGGAACAGCGGCTGGACCGCCCCGCGCGTCACCGCCTCCTCCGTGAACAGATAGGCGGTGCCCATCAGGACGCCGATAGCGGCGCCGCACGCGGTGAGCGGTGCGGCGAGCGCGGCCACCATCGCCGCCGAGCGCTCGTCGTGGACGCCGCCCGCGAGGAACACCTCGATGTGCTCGGCCGTGCCTGGGTCGGCCTTCGCCAAGAAGTCGTCCAGGACGGCGAGTTGGGCCTCCCAGAGGGGGAAGCTGCCGCGCGGGCCGACATGGCCGCCGCACTCGGACCCCTCGAACACGAATTTGCGCATCCCCGCGTCCAGGAACTGCCGCAGCAGCCCCGGCGAGGGCACATGCAGGAAGGTGGAGATCCCGGCCCGCTCCAACGCCTCGGCCTGGGAGGGGCGTCCGCCCGCGATGATCGCGTGCGTGGGCTCCAACTCCCGTACCGCTTCGAGCTGGGCGTTGCGCATCTCCTCGGGGGCGAAGCCGAGCACCCCGACACCCCAGGGGCGATCGCCCACGGCGGCGCGGGTCTCGGCCAGGACAGTCCGCGACTGCTCGCCGCTCGAGAGGGCCAGCGCGACGAACGGCAGGGCACCGCCCTCGGCGACGGCCGCGGCGAACTCCGCCTGGTCGCTGACACGGGTCATCGGGCCCTGCGCGACGGGGAGTCGGGTGCCGAGCGTCCGGCTCATCGGGGAACCGGCGCGCAGTGCGGCGGCCGGTGCCTCGTCCCGTACGGACTCCCGTACGGCGGCGGTCAGTTCGCGCACCGTGCGACCCGTGTCGCCCCAGCGTTCCGCGAAGCGCGCGGCGAGGAAACCGTCCTGGCCGACCGGGAGGAGCTGGGTGCGCGGGTCGCGGGCGCCGAGCAGTTCGGACACGCGGTCGGCGGGCACCTGCGGGGCGTCAGGACCGCGCCGTAGGAGCACGCGGTGTCCGGCCACCAGCGTGGTCTCGGAGCCGTCCGTCGAGCGGAGTGCGGCGGCCGCGGTCTCCGGGAGGGTCGACTCGGCGAGCAGGGCGAGTTGGCTGTCGAGGACGATCCCTGCCGCGCCACCGGCCACGGCCGCTGCGGCCGTACGGGGGCCGATGCCGCCGCAGGCCCAGACCGGGACGTCCACACCGGGGTCGGCGAGCAGGCGCTGGAGTAACACGAACGTGCTCAACTCGCCCACCCGGCCGCCGCTTTCGGCGCCCCGGGCGATCAGTCCGTGCGCACCGGCGCGGACCGCGGCCAGCGCCTGGTCCGGGTCGGTGACCTCTACCAGCACCCGGTGCTCCGCGACGACCTCGTCGACCCGCCAGGCGGCGTCCACGGCGAGGACGACCGCGTGCGGGGCGGCGCCGGTACCCGTCGTGAGGTCACCGGGGCCGATCCGGCAGTGCGGCCCGACCCGTACCCCGAAAGGACCCGGAGACCAGCGGCGGATTCGCGTCAGGGCCTCTCTGGATCTTCGGTCGCCGTTTCCCAGGTCCAGTACGCCCAAGCCGCCGGCGCGGCTGACGGCCGCCGCGAGTCGGGCATCCGGCTCATGGAACGGGGTGATTCCAATGATCATGCATTCGGCGCGCGCGACAGGCGTCATGATTCTCCGAATAAACGGTGAAATGGCACGGTGGGGGGTTTCGGCTGGGGTGTGCCGAATGTAATCGCAGAGGCGCAATGGGGACTGGTGGAAAGCTAGCCCCCCGGTTACTCGTCGGTCAACAACGCCAAGGTAAGCAACTGGTTGACGGGGGTGATCCAGCCAGCCGGAACGGGGCCCCAAACAACCGAAAACCCTGCCAATTTCCTTCAGAGGGCACACCACTCGGACCGCAGTGGCGCAAGCGGTCCAAAAGCCCCCGCTATTCATCCGAGGCTCACAGTCCCGAAACACCGCTGACGGCGGGAAGGAATTATGTAAACGTTGGGTGTCGCTGCCTCCTCGCATAAGCCGCGCTAGGTTGGCACCTATGAGCACACCGCGGGACCTGATGATCGTCGCCATGGATGTCGCACCCGACCGCCCCGTCGAGACGGGTGACCTGTCGCTCGCGCTCGCCGGAGCGGAGGTGGTCGACCTCCTCGCCGCCGAAGCCGTCGTGCTGGACGGCGACCTGATCGTGCCGAACCCCCGACTTCCCTTGGAGGACGGCCTGTTGGACCAGGCCGCGGCCGCGCTCGTGCGGGAGACACCGTACGAGTCGGTCGAGGACTGGCTGTGGCGGCGCGGGCGGAGCCTGTCCTCCGCCTATCTCGCCGCGCTGGAGGCGGAGGGGCTGGTCGCCCGGCAGCGCGGGCGCTGGATCCCGGTCCGCACCGGCCGCACGGCTCTGGTCGACTCCCCGGCCCGCAGCCGCGCGGCGGACCGCTGGGCCCAGGGCGAACCCGTCCTCGCCCAGCTCGCCGAGGCCGCCGGGATCCGCGAGGTCTCGGACGAGGACTCCGCGAAGGTCACCGACGAGTCGCTGGACACGGTCATCGCCGTGGTCCACGACGCGGTGACGGAACTGGAGGCCGTACGGCAGCGGAAGAGTGTCGAGGACGCGGCCTACGACAACGTGTGGCGCGGTATGTGACGGTGACCTCTTGGCTGCGAAGTACGACAACTGCCGAAAAAACAGAGCCAGTTGATGGTCCTGAGCCTCAGGTGACGACACGTCACCCATGGTAGGCACAAGGCCCTCGCTGAGCTAGAGCGAGCGGGGGCGGGCGCTACCCGCGTTCACCGGGACGAAGCCGCCCTCCCCCCGACAGGATCCTCACCGGGACGAAGCCGCCCCCAGCGGGATCGTCACCGTGAACACCGTCGCCCCCGGCTCCGACGTCAGTTCCACGGTGCCGCCGTGCGCCTTCGCCAGCGACCGCGCCACCGCGAGGCCCAGCCCGCTGCCGCCCCGGTCCCGGGTGCGGGCCTTGTCGACCCGGTAGAAGCGGTCGAAGACCCGGGCCCGGTCCTCCTCGGGGATGCCGGGACCCGCGTCGGCGATCCGTACGGATGCTGTGCCGGCGGCGACCGACAGCGACACCGAGACCTCCGTACCGGCCGGGGTGTGCACGGCCGCGTTGGTCAGCAGGTTGTCCAGCACCTGCCGGATACGGACCGGGTCGACGCGCAGCCGCACCGGGGACCCGGGCACCGACACCGTCAGCGGGTGGTCCCGGTGCCCGGCGCGGAAGGCGTCCGCCGCCTGCCCCACCAGGTCCACCAGGTCCGCGTCCTCCGGCCGTAGCGGAGTCTCCACGTCCGCCGCGTCGAGGCGGGCCAGCAGGAGGAGGTCGTCGAGGAGGACGCCCATGCGGGCGGCCTCGGCGCGCAGCCGGGCCAGGTGCTTGTCGCGCTCCTCGGGGACGTTCGCGGCCGCGTACTGGAACAGGTCCGCGTAGCCGCGCACCGACATCAGCGGGGTCCGCAGCTCGTGCGAGGCGTCCGCGACGAACCGGCGCAGCCGCTGCTCCGCCTCCGCGCGCACCGCGAGGGAGTCGTCGATGTGCTCCAGCATCGTGTTGAACGCGGTGCGCAGCTCCTCCACCTCGGGCCCGCCGTCGCCTCGCTCGGCGCGCAGCGGCAGCCGGGCGGCCGACTCGGTGAGGTCGTGCGAGGCGATGCCGTGGGCCGTCGTCGCCATGTCGCTGAGCGGCCGCAGCCCGCGCCGCAGCAGGTTCCGCCCTATGACCACCAGCACCAGCAGGGCCAGCGCGAACGCCACCACCTGGACCGTGACCAGCTGCCGTACCGTCCCCTGCACGTCCGCCAGCGGGGCCGCGCTCACCAGGACCACGCCGGGTTCGACCTCGCAGGCCCGCAGCCGGTAGGTGCCCTCGCCGTCGATCGTCACCGTGCGGGTGATCTCGGTGGTGGAGTGCGCCATCGTCTTCGCGAGGGCGGTGAGCGCGCGGGTGTCGTCCGGTACGTCGGAGGGCTCGCGCAGTTTCGGGGTCGTGCCCTTGACGTCGTAGACCGCCGTGTACCAGCCGTAGTACGGCTTGCGCTCGACGATGCCGTGCACCTGGGCGTCCTTGGACTGGACGGTCTGGACGAGCTTCATCTGGTCGCTGACCTGGCGTTGCAGATAGTCCCGCATGTACATCGTCAGAGCTGTTCCGACGACCGCGAACACGATCAGGGACAGGACGCCCACGCCCAGGGCGAGGCGGGTGCCCAGGCGGACCCGGCGCCAGTTGTGGCGCAGTCGTCGGATCATTCGGCGGCCTGCCGGATCACATAGCCGAAGCCGCGCACGGTGTGGATCAGCGGGTCGTGCCCCTCGTCCAGCTTCCGGCGCAGGCGGCTGACCACCAGCTCCACCACATTGGAGCGGCCACCGAAGCCGTACTCCCACACGTGGTCGAGGATCTGCGCCTTGGTGAGGACCGTCGGTGACTTGCGCATGAGGTAGCGCAGGACCTCGTACTCGGTGGGGGTGAGCGTGAGGAGCCGGTCGCCGCGGCGCACCTCCCGCGTGTCCTCGTCCATCGTGAGGTCCGCGACCTGGAGGACCGACCGCTGGAACCCGGGCCCGGCGCTGCGCCGCAGCACGGTCCGCAGCCGGGCCATCAGCTCCTCCACCGCGAACGGCTTGACCAGGTAGTCGTCACCTCCCCGGGTCAGCCCCGCCACCCGGTCGGCGACGGCGTCCCGCGCGGTGAGGAACACCACCGGCACCATCGTCCCGGACCGCCGCAGCCGGTCCAGCACACCGAAACCGTCCAGGCCGGGCAGCATCAGGTCGAGCACCACGATGTCCGGTGCGAACTCGGCGGCCACGGTCAGCGCCTCCTCACCGGAGTACGCGCACGCGGCCTCCCAGCCCTCGTACCGGGCGACCGTCGCGACAAGATCAGCGATCGGCGGGTCGTCGTCCACGACGAGGAGTCGTACTTTGTCCACCCGCTCATACTGCGCCACACACCTCTGGACGCCAGACCCGCGGCACCGCCACACCCGCATCGATAACCACTTGAAAGCCGGCCGACAGGAAAACGACAGCCCCCCGAGGTCAAGCTCGTCTCCCAGGACCCGATCAAGGAGCTGCCGTCCGTGACGACCGTCCAATCACCCCCTGCGCCCCCCACGGCGATACGCCCCAGGGTGGTGGCCCGCACGGGCCTGTACGCCGTGCTGGCCGCGAACGTCGCCGTGGTGACCGTCTTCTTCGCCCAGGCGGGATTCGCCTCCAACGCGCTCATCGTCATCGGCCGCCTCCTCGGCCTCTACGGCGCGCTCGTCATGGCCTTCCAGCTGCTGCTGGTGGCCCGCCTGCCCTGGCTCGACCGCCGGATCGGCATGGACCGGCTCACCAACTGGCACCGCTGGACCGGCTTCGCGCTGCTCTGGACGCTGCTCGGGCACCTCGTGTTCATCGCCTTCGGCTACGCCCAGGGCACCGACACCGGCCCGGTCGGCGAGGTCGTCGACCTCGCCGAGACCACCGAGGGCATCCTGCGCGCGCTCGTCGCGTTCGCCCTGATCCTCGTCATCGGCGCGACCTCCGCGCGCTACGCGCGACGCCGACTCGCCTACGAGACCTGGCACTTCATCCACCTCTACACCTACGTCGCGGTGGTCCTCGCCTTCACCCACCAGGTCGCGGTCGGTACGACGTTCACCGCGTCGTCCGCCGCCACGACGTACTGGTACGCGGTGTGGGGCGTCGCGCTCGGCTCGGTCGCCCTGGGCCGCGTGATCCTCCCCCTGTGGCGCAACCTCCGCCACCAGCTCCGGGTCGAGGCGGTCGTCCCCGAGTCCGACAACGTCGTCTCGATCTACATCACCGGCCGCGACCTCCACCAACTCCCGGCCCAGGCGGGCCAGTTCTTCCTCTGGCGGTTCCTGACGAAGGACCGCTGGTGGCAGGCCAACCCCTTCTCCCTCTCGGCCGCCCCCGACGGCACCCGCCTCCGCCTCACCGCGAAAACGGCCGGTGCCGGCACGGCGGCCCTCCGCCACCTCAAGCCCGGCACCCGCGTCTTCGCCGAGGGCCCCTACGGTGCCTTCACCACCCTGCACCGCACGAAGCCGGAGTCCCTGCTCATCGCGGGCGGCGTAGGCGTCACCCCGATCCGCGCCCTGCTGGAGGACCTGGAGGGCCACGCGGTCGTCATCTACCGCGTCGCCACCGACCGCGACGCCGTCCTCTACGACGAGCTGGCCGAACTCGCCCAGGCCAAGGGCGCCCAGCTCCACCTGGTCACCGGCCCGCCCGTCCCCGACAAGCTCGCCCCGCGCGAACTCGCCCGGCTCGTACCGGACATCGCCGACCGCGACGTCTTCCTCTGCGGACCGCCGCCGATGATGAACGCCGTGCTGCGCAGCCTCGGCGACCTGGGCGTGCCCAAGCAGCAGATCCACTTCGAACGCTTCAGCCTGGCGGGATGAGAGACAAATCGTGAAGCGAGTCATACCTGTCCTGGTGCTGTCCGTCGCGGGGTTGATCCCCGTGTGGCGCTACGAGCCGTCCATCGGCACGAGCACGACGACGACCACGGAGGCGGTCTCGACACCGACTCCGACGCCTACGGCCACCTCGTCGTCCGGGGCCTCGTCCGGGTCTTCGTCGACGCCCTCCGCGTCCTCGAAGAAGGTCGTCCAGGGCACCGCGATCAACACCTCCAAGGGCACCGTGCAGGTGCAGGTGACCTTCGAGGGCGACAAGATCAGCTCGGTGAGCATGCTCCAGCAGCCGGACCACCCGCAGACCACCGCGGCCGTCCCGGTGCTGATCGAGGAGACCCTCAAGGCGCAGAGCTCGAAGATCGACACGGTGTCCGGCGCCACGATCACCAGCGACGCCTACGTCCAGTCGCTCCAGGCCGCGATCGACGCCAAGGGCGCCTGAAATGCGCCGAGTCGAGCACGTGATGGGGTTCCCGGTGTCGTTGCGGGTCGACGACGAGGGCGTCGGGGAGGAGACCGCGGACGCGCTCTTCGCCTGGCTGCGCGAGGTCGACGCCCGCTTCAGCCCGTTCCGCGCGGACAGCGAGGTCTGCCGCTACGACCGCGGCGAGCTGCAACTCCCCGACCTCAGCGCGGACTTGACCGAGGTGCTCGACCTCTGCGAGCAGTACCGGCTCGCGACCGGCGGCGCCTTCGACATCCGGCTGCCCGGCCGGCCCTTCGACCCCTGCGCGGTGGTCAAGGGCTGGTCGGTGCAGCGGGCGGCGGAACTCCTCACCGCCGCCGGTGCCCGGCGCTTCATCCTCAACGCCGGTGGCGACGTGGTCGTGGCCGGCGGTCCGTGGCGGGTGGGCGTACGGCACCCCGAGCACGCCGACCAGCTGTGCACGGTCCTGGAGTTGACCGACGGGGCGGTGGCGACCTCCGCGCGCTACGAGCGCGGCGACCACATCGTCGACGGGCGCACCGGCGCACCGGCGACCGGCCTGCTCAGCATCTCCGTCGTGGCCGCCTCCCTCACCGAGGCGGACGCCACGGCCACCGCGGCCTTCGCGATGGGTCCGGAGGGCGTCGACTGGGCCGCCGCCCGGCCCGGCTGCGAGGTGTTCGCGGTCGACGCGGAGCGCTGCGTGCGGCGTACGCAGGGATTTCCGGTTGCCCTTGCTGAGGCCTGAGCGATTCGGTTGGTGCCGCGATGTGTCGTTGTTCGTCTGTCGCGCCGTTGTGGCTGGTCGCGCCCCGCGGCGGAGCCGCTGAAACCGGAGTCGACAAGCGGAAGGGCCGCCGGGTTACCGGCGGCCCTTCCTGTCGGGAGATGTGGCTGGTGGTTCAGCTGACGTCGGAGGCGTCCAGGCGGTACAGGCCGCTGCTCGTCGAGGAAGAGGAACTCGATGAACTGGAGCTGTACGCCGAGGACTTGACCGCCGTGCCGTGGGCCTTGACCCAGGCCGTGATCGCGGAGTTGGTGCCCTGGCCGCCGTCGCTGCTGACGATGATGTAGTGCAACTTGCCGGACTTCACCAGGGACTTGAGCTTGGCGAGGGTCATCGCGTTGTCGCTGCCGGACCAGCCGCCCATGGAGATCACGGGCTGCCCCGACTCCAGGATGATCGAGGACGCCGTCTGGTCGGTGGAGACCGCCAGCAGCCAAGTCGCCCCGTCCTGGTGCTTCTTGAGGTACGTGATCATCTCGGACGAGACCTGGGTGCCGCCACCCATACCGCCACCGGCCGACTGCGCACCGGACTCGGACGTGGACTCGGATCCGGACTCGGCGCCGGGCTTCGTAGCCGAGGAGGAGGACGAAGGCGCCGAGCCGCTGCCCGAGGGCCGGGTGCCGGACGGGGCCGAACCGCTGGGCTTCGTACCGGACTTGGTGCCGCTCGGCGCGCCGCCCATGCCGCCACCGCCGCCACCCATGCCGCCACCGGTGCTGGGACCGGCCGTCGGGTTGGTGCCGTTGGTCGAGGAGGTGGCCGCCGAGACCGAGTAGGCCGCGGGACCGGCGAGGAGGGCGACGACGGCGGCCAGCGCCGCGAAGCCCATCAGGCGGTGGCGCTTGGTGAACCGGCCGACCAGCAGGCCGAGTACGGAGGCGATGCCCGCCACGCCGACCACGATCTCCGCGACCGTGTACACCGTGCCGGAGCCGGAGACCCGCTGGAGCAGGACGACCGCCCAGACGGAGCTGGCCGCGATGGCCGCCGGCAGCACCCAGGCCCACTTGGCCGCCGAGCCCTCACGGAAGGCGCGGTAGAGCAGGACCCCGCCCGCACCGGCCAGGGCCGCGATACCGGGGGCCATGGCGGTGACGTAGTACGGGTGGAACGTGCCCTCGGCGAGCGAGAAGGTCAGGAAGTGGAGGACGAACCAGCCGCCCCAGAGCATGAGAGCCGCGCGCTTGGCGTCCGTGCGGGGAGCGCGGCCGCGCAGGACGAGACCGCCGATGAGCGCGATCGCCGCGAAGGGGATCAGCCAGGAGATCTGGCCGCCCATGATCTCGTTGAACATCCGGTACAGGCCCGAACTGCCGCCGAACGAAGCCCCGTTGCCCTGCGAGCCGACCGAGGAGCTGGCGCCGAAGATGCGGCCGAAGCCGTTGTAGCCGATGACCAGGTCCCACACCGTGTTGTCGGTGGAACCGCCGATGTAGGGGCGGGAGGACGCGGGGATCAGGTCGACGACCACCATCCACCAGGCGCTGGAGACGACCAGCGCGACGGTGGCGACGGCGAGGTTGCGGATGCGCTTGCCCAGGGAGACGTTCGTGGCCCAGAGGTAGACGAGGAAGAACGCGGGCAGGACGACGTACGCCTGCATCATCTTGGTGTTGAACGCGAAGCCGATCGCGACCGCCGACCACACCAGCGGCATCAACTTCCCGTTGCGGACGGCCTTCATGAGGGCCGCGGCGCCGAGCATCATCAGCAGGACGAGGATCGGGTCCGGGTTGGTGTCACGGGTGATGGCGACCGTGATCGGGGTGAGGGTGAGGACCAGTGCGGAGATCGTGCCCGCGATCGGACCGAAGTCCCGCTTGATCTGGCGGTACAGCAGGGCGACCGAGCCGGTGCCGGCCGCGATCATCGGCAGCATCAACTGCCAGGTGCCGTAACCGAATACGCGGGCGGAGAGGCCCATCACCCAGAGGGCGAACGGTGGTTTGTCGACCGTGATGAAGCTGCCGGAGTCGAGCGCGCCGAAGAAGAAGGCCTTCCAGCTCTTGGTGCCGCTGTAGACGGCCGCGTCGTAGAAGGTGTTGCCGGTGATCGAGGTGAGGTTCCAGGCGTAGAGGGCCGTGGCCAGCAGCAGGATGCCCCACAGGGCCGGGCGGGCCCAGCGCGGGTCGTCCTCCGGGCCCGTGAAGAGCCTTCTGGCGCGGGAGTTGAGGCCGCCGTCGGCGGGCGGGCCCGCGCGGTGCGAGCGGCGGGCGGTCTCCTGACCGGGGGGCGGGGCGAGGGTCGTCATGACGCGTACTCCAGGTGTTCCGCGGAAGAGGCGGGCGCCCCGACGGGCAGGACAGGGGTGGTGGTGCGGGTGCGGCGGGGTACGGCGGCGATGCGGGCGCGGCCGGTGACGGAATTCTTGAACATGCGGCGCATGCCCTTGAGGTCGTCGAGGGCGGTGCGGACGATGTCGACACGGCTGTCGGGGTCGTCGGTCCAGTCGACCGGGACCTCGTGGATGCGGAGCCTGTTGCGCTGGGCGAGGACGAGGAGTTCGGTGTCGAAGAACCAGGCGGTGTCCTCGATGTGCGGGGCGAGCGCCCGGAACACCTCGGTGCGGACGGCCTTGAAGCCGCACTGCGCGTCCGAGAAGCGGGCCGCGAGGCCTGCCTTGAGGAGGAGGTTGTAGGAGCGGGAGATGAACTCCCGCTTGGCGCCGCGCTGTACGGCCGACTGCCGGTGCAGCCGGCTGCCGATCGCCACGTCGCTGTGGCCGGACAGGAGCGGGGCGACCAGTGGCAGGAAGCCTTCGAGGCCGGTGGACAGGTCGACGTCCATGTACGCGACCACGTCCGCCTCCGACCGGCTCCACACCTGCTTCAGCGCGCGGCCCCGGCCCTTGGCGTCGAGGTGCACGGCGTGCACGTGCGGCAGCCGCTGGGTGAGGTCGAGCGCCTCCTGCCAGGTGGCGTCGGTGCTCGCGTTGTCCGCCACGGTGATCGTGAACGGGAACGGGAAGGACGTTTCGAGGTATGCGTGGAGACGGCCGACACTGCCGGCGAGGACGTGCGCCTCGTTGTAGACCGGCACCACGATCTCGACCGACCGCTGCCGGACGCCTCCCGCGTTCTGTTCGTTCATGACGGTGACGATCCGGGTGCTGTCTGTGCGGTCACTGAGCCTTCACTGAGCGGCCGATGAGAATCAGCGGACTCACAGGAAGAGCACAGCCAATCCGCGTCGAACCCCTAGGCAACGGCACCGAAAAGCCCTCAGGCGCCCGCCAAGTTCCCGCAACACAAGCCGTCTAGACTCTCTCCTCAACGGCCAGAGACAGCGGTCAGGAACGGGCAGTTTCTGCCACATCCGAAGGGTATTCGGCGTTTTGATACGGATAGATTCAGTCACCAAGCGGTACCCGGACGGCACGGTGGCGGTCGACCAACTGTCCTTGGACATACCGGACCGCTCGATCACCGTCCTCGTCGGCCCCTCCGGCTGCGGCAAGACGACCACCCTGCGCATGATCAACCGGATGATCGACCCCAGTGAGGGCACGATCTCCCTGGACGGCGCGGACATCACCAAGCAGCCGGTCAACACGCTGCGCCGGTCGATGGGTTACGTCATCCAGAACGCCGGACTCTTCCAGCACCGCACGATCGTCGACAACATCGCGACCGTGCCCCGCATGCTCGGCTGGGGCAAGGAGAAGGCCAGGGCGCGGGCCACCGAACTCATGGCGCGGGTGGGCCTCGACGCCGCCCTCGCCAAGCGGTACCCGTACCAGCTCTCCGGCGGCCAGCAGCAGCGCGTCGGCGTCGCCCGCGCCCTCGCCGCCGACCCGCCGGTCCTCCTCATGGACGAGCCCTTCTCCGCCGTGGACCCCGTCGTCCGCAAGGGCCTCCAGGACGAACTCCTGCGCCTCCAGGAGGAGTTGGGCAAGACCATCGTCTTCGTCACCCACGACATCGACGAGGCGATCAAGCTCGGCACGATGGTCGCGGTGCTGCGCACCGGCGGCAAGCTCGCCCAGTTCGCCCCGCCCGCCGAGCTGTTGTCCGACCCGGCGGACGCCTTCGTCGAGGACTTCCTCGGCGCCGACCGGGGCATCCGCCGCCTGTCCTTCTTCTCCTCCGCGGGCCTCGACCTCAAGACCTCCCCGATCGTCGCCGTCGACTCCACCGCCGAGCAGATCGCCGAACGCACCACCCCCGACGTGCCGTACCTCCTCGTCACCGACCTGGACGGCAGGCCGCTGGGCTGGAGCGAACCCGGCGCACTCACCGCGGGGCAGATCGATCCGGCCCGACTCCTCGCCCACGGCCGCCCGTTCGAGGCCGGCAAGGACTCCCTGCGGGCCGCGCTGGACGGGGCGGTGCTGTCGCCGACCGGGTGGGCGGTGGGCGTGGACGGGACCGGGCGCGTGGTCGGGGTTGTCTCGCAGGGGGCTGTGGGCGAGGCGATCCGCAGCGCCCACGCGGCTGGTCGCAGCGGCGCGAAGGTCGCCGGATGAACGACTGGTTCCGCATCCCCAGTGACCTCCAGAACAGCTACCTCGGTCTGATCGGCCTGCACCTGCGCGAGGCCGTCATCCCGGTCCTCGTCGGCCTCGTGATCGCGCTGCCCATCGCCCAACTCTGCGTGCGGCTGCGCTGGTTGTACCCGCCGGTGCTCTGGGTGACGACCGTGCTCTACGCGATTCCCTCGCTGGCGTTCTTCGTCGTCCTCATCGACTACACCGGCCAGACCGAGACGACCGTGATGATCCCGCTCGGCGTCTACAGCCTGGTGGTGTTCGTCCCGGCGATCGTGGACGGCGTCCGCTCGGTGCCCCAGGAGACCCTGGACGCGGCCACCGCGATGGGCCTCGGACCCGTACGCCGGTATCTCCAGGTGCAGTTGCCGATCGCCGTGCCCGCGATCATCGCCGGCCTGCGGGTGGCGACCGTGTCCAGCATCTCCCTCGTCAGCGTCGGCATGCTGATCGGCAACCAGGGCGCCCTGGGCAATCTCCTCAACGACGGTCAGATCTACCACCAGCCGCGGCTGATCTGGCTCTCCGTGATCACCACGGCCGTCCTCGCCATCGTCGTGGACGCCGTCCTGGTCGGCGTACGCCTCCTCCTCACGCCCTGGATGCCGCGCGGCACCCGCAAGGCCCGCCCCGCCGAGGACCGGCCGGAACCGGCCGAACTCGTACTGGAGGACGCAGCCCGGTGAACGTACTCCACTACATCAACCTGTTCTTCAGCGACAGCACCCACTGGCACGGCTACGACGGCATCCCCACCCGTCTCGCCGAGCACGTCCGGTACTCGCTGATCGCGCTCGCGATCGCCGCCGCCATCGGCCTCCCGATCGGCCTGCTGACGGGCCACACCGGACGTGGCGGCAACGCCCTCTCGCTCATCGCCACCGCCGCCCGCGCCCTGCCCAGCTTCGGCCTCCTGGTGCTGATGTTCGTGCTGATCGGCTTCGGGCTGGTGCCGGTGATGATCCCGCTGGTCGTCCTCGCCGTACCGCCGATCCTGGTCACCACGTACGAGGCGATGCGCTCCGTCGACCCGTCCCCGGTCGACGCGGCCCGCGGCATGGGCATGAACGAGGCGAACGTCCTGTTCCAGGTGGAACTCCCGGTCGCCCTCCCGCTGATCCTCAGCGGCCTGCGCTCGGCCGCCATCCAGATCGTCTCCACGGCCACCATCGCGGCGTACGTCAGCCTCGGCGGCCTCGGCCGCTACATCATCGACGGCCTCTACCAGCGGAACTACGAGAAGGTCGTCGGCGGCGCCACCCTGGTCGCCGGGATGGCCCTGGTGACGCTCGGACTCTTCTGGGGCATCGCACGGCTCGCGGTGTCGCCGGGGGTCCGCAGGAGCAACTGAACGCCGCTGAAAGCGCAGTTGGGGGGAGCGGCCACCGGCCCTCCCCCCAACTCGCATTCCACCGCCGTCAGTTCTCCGTGCGCGCCAGCGCCAGCTCCAGTACGACCAGCAACGCGTCCCGCACCGAGCCGCGTTCGCGTGCGTCGAAGGCGAGGACCGGGACACGTTCGTTGACGTCCAGGGCCCAGCGGACCTCGTCGAGGGAGTGCTCGATCTTGCCGTCGAAGGCGTTGAGGGCGACCGCGAACGGGATCTGCTTGTGCTCGAAGTAGTCGACCGCGGCGTAGCAGTCGTCGAGGCGCCGGGTGTCGACGATCACGAGGCCGCCGACCGCGCCTTCCACGATGTCGTCCCACATGAAGCCGAACCGGTCCTGCCCGGGCGTACCGAAGAGGTACAGCTTCAGGGTCGGGTCGATGGTGATGCAGCCGAAGTCCATCGCGACCGTGGTGGTGGTCTTGCGCGGGGTGTGGGACAGGTCGTCCACGCCCGCCGCGACCTCGGTGATGGCGGCCTCGGTGGTGAGCGGCTCGATCTCGGAGATCGCGCCCACGGTGGTGGTCTTGCCCACGCCGAAGCCGCCCGCGACGACCATCTTCACCGGCAGCGGCGGTCGTACGACGGTCTGTGCCGCACCGCGGGCGACCGGTTCAGTCGGTGTCACGGAGTACTCCCCGGGAGTTGGGGATGGCGCGGAGGCCATCGATGACCCTTCGCAGGACGGTTGCGTCATGGGTGATGTCGGAGTTGGGCACGTGCACCGTCAACTGCCCGGCGGCACGCAGGTCCTCGGCGAGGACCCGCACCACGTTCAGGTGCAGCCGCAGCCGGGCCGCGATCTCCGCGAGGGACTGCGGCTGCCGGCACGCGGCGACGATGTCGTGCTGCTCGAAGGAGAGCCGGTCGAGTACTTCGAGCCCGGCGGCCGTGGCCACCACCTGGGTCTCGACCGGGATCGGCCGCCCGGAGGCGGCCGCGTCCGCGCCCGCGACCCGGCCGGCGGTGACCAGGAACGGCCGTACGGCGGAAGGCGTGCGCACCGGATCGCGACCCGGGGGTGTGGCCCCGTCCGCGCCGGCACCGCTCGGAGTGCGGCCGTCGGGCATGAGTGGCTGTTCCTCTCTCGACCGGTCGGGGACCGGTCACCGAGCCGAAGCGGCGCCGACGCTGTTCTTCAGCTGGAGCACCAGCTGGGGGTTGAGCGCGGAACCGGCACGGTTGGCGAACAGCGTCATCTCGTAGGCGATGTTGCCGAGCTTGGCCTCCTTGTCGGTGACGACGCCGAGGACGGCGCCGCTGCCGATCGCGGAGACGAGGACGTGGCCGCCCTCCAGGTCGATGATGACCTTGTTCAGGCCGCCGAGACCGTAGTTGCCGGAGGCTCCGGCGGCGAGGCTGGTGATGCCGGAGACGATGGCCCCGAGCCGCTCCGAGTGGGCGTGTTCACGCAGTTCGGCCACGGCGATCAGCAGGCCGTCGGAGGACACCGCGATGGCGTCGACGACACCCGCGGTCTCCGTCGCGAAACGGTTGAGCAGCCAGTTGAAATCGGCCGCGGCTGCCTGCAGATCGGCCGGCGTGGTGCCCCCCGTGGGAGTGTCACCTGTCGACGTACTCACTGCTCCGCTCCTTTCGGGAGGTGGTTCCGGTCGTGCGGGTGGTTCGCGTCCGGGGCACGCAGGCCCGTGAGGGTGTCGCTGTCGCGATGTGCCTGTTCTACGGCGGCCTCGAACTCCTCGAGGGCCGAGCGGACGGCGTCCGCGTCGGCGGGCCGGGGGGCCTGCCGGGCGGCTTGCTGGGCGGCGTCGTCGGCGCCCGTACGAAGGGTGGCACCCCTGACCCGCCGCCGCAGTGGCCGGGAGCCTCCCGCGGCGTCGTCGGGGGCGGTGGCGGACTCGTCCGCCGGGGCGTGGTGGGTGACGGGCGGGGCCGCCGCCGCGGCTCTCGGTGCCGTCTCGTACCGGGAGACCCTGCGGGGGAGCGGAGTGGGCTCGTCGTCATCGGCGTGCATGTGCTCGGGTGTGCTCGGCTCGGGCCTGCTCAGGGTGATCGACGGGCGCGGCCCGGAGTCCGAGGTGGCCCAGGAGGGCGCCGGACGCTGGTCCTGGTGCACCGGACGGTGGTCCTGGTTCGAGGTGGTGGTCGGCGCAACGGCCGTGCCCACGCCCACAGTTGACCCCGCTCCCGACCCCAACTCCGTGTATCCGGTATTGGAGGAACCGGTGGAGGCCAGCGCGCTCATCCGCAGCAGCAGCGTCGCCGGGATGGTGATCTCGGACGTCACACCGCCGCCCGGGGTGCGGGCGAGGGTGACGTCGAT
Organism: Streptomyces sp. NBC_00986; assembly: GCF_045162565.1. NCBI lineage: Bacteria > Bacillati > Actinomycetota > Actinomycetes > Kitasatosporales > Streptomycetaceae > Streptomyces > Streptomyces sp. NBC_00986. The sequence goes on along the minus strand of NZ_CP108733.1, from coordinate 3,239,617 downwards.
GTCCCAGCGGCGGGCGAGCGTACCGACCACGAACAGGCCCAGCACCTTCGTCGGCACCAGGTCGAGACGCTCACGGCGGATCAGGCGGGCGTTCTCCTCGGCGATGCGCTCGGCGCTCATCCCGAGGCCGTGGTCGGCGACCACGATCAGCGCGTCGTCGCCGTCGGTCCGTACGACCACCTCGACGGGGCTGCCCGCGGGCGAGAACGAGACCGCGTTCTCCAGGAGTTCGGCGACCATCAGCGTGAGGTCGCCGATGATGTCGGGCTCCACCATGACCTCGGTGTCGGCCCGCAGACCCACCCGCTGGAAGCCCTCGATCTGGCCGAGCGCGGCCCGTACGACGTTGGTGAGTTCGGTGGGTCCGCCGTCCAGCACGGTCTCGCGGATGCCGGCGAGCAGCATCAGGCTGTCCGCGTTGCGGCGCAGGCGGACGGCGATGTGGTCGATGGAGTAGAGCCGCTCCAGCAGCGCCGGGTCGGTCTCACCGCGCTCCACCGCGTCGATCAGGGCGAGTTGACGGGTCGTCAGGTTGCTGACGCGGCGGCCGACGTTGCCGAACATCTCGGCGACGTTGCGGCGGCTGACCACCTGGCGGGCCAGCAGCGCGGCGGCCGTGGTCTGCACATGGTTGAAGGCCTCGGCGAGGTCACCGATCTCGTCCTTCGCGGTGACCGGCATGTCCCGCAGCAGCGGCGGTCCGTCGTCCTCGGCGTCGTCGTCGGCGACGCGGGCGAGTTCACGGCCCGCGACCTCGGCGACCTGCTTCGCGGCCCCGGTGAGGGCCTGCACGGGGCGGACCACCGAGCGGCGCACGATCACCACGAAGACGAGCCACAGCACGAAGCCGAGCAGCGACAGGCTCAGCAGCAGCCCGGCGCGCCAGGAGGCGGAGGAGGACGCGTCGTCGGCGCGGGTGGCGATCTGGTCGATGAGCGAGCCGGTGATCTTCAGCCGGCTCGCGGCCTGCTGCGGGTACGAGGGGTAGTCGCCCATGGCGTCCGCGAAGGCCTTGCGGACGGCGCCGGGCGTCTCGGCCTGCAGCCCGCTGGGGTCGATCTGCAGCTCGGCGTAGGCCTCGGCGATCTCCCGCTGCGCCGGGGTGTGCTCGATGCCCGAGAGCTGGTCGGCCTGGTCCTCGGTGGCGAACCGGGCGAACCGGGCGGACTGGTAGGTGAAGAGGTCGTAGGAGCCGACCGCGTTGTTGTACTCGATGAGCGCGTTGCTGTCACCGGTCGTCGCGGAGAACACGCTGGTCTCGAACGAGCTGTGGGCGGCGTCCGCCCGCAGCACGGAGTCCAGCAGGTTGCCGGTGAAGGTGGTGGCGAGGTTCGCGTTGTGCTCGAGGTCGAGCCCGTCGATCAGACCGTCCGAGGCGCTGGTGTACGCCGGGTCGATGTTGTCGGCGGGGAGGTAGCTCTGCTCGACGGTGTCGCGCAGCGTCTCCAGGCCGTTGATCTCCTTCAGGGCCTGGGCCTCGCTGGCCGGCAGCCGGTCGCCGAAGGTGTCGCGCACCTTCTCGACCTGCTTGTCCACGGCCAGCTGAGCCGCCCGGTAGGCGCTCTGCGAGGGGGTGCCGCCGTCGTTGGTGGCCTCGAAACGGACGGAGAGCAGGATGGCCTGCTGGTGCTCCGCCTCCACGAGGTTCACCAGCCTGGCGACCTGCCCGCTGTCCCGCACCAGTTGCGCCGCGTCGCTCGCGTCCGTCGACTGCCCGATCTCGTCCGAGATGAGATACGCCAGCAGCACAGCGACCACCGCGAGCGGTACGCCGACGAGCAGATTGAGCTTGCGCCTGAAGGGCCAACGGTCTGCGAAGCCCCGTATGGACACCAGGCCTCCTTCGTGGGGTGTTGTCACGATACGCGCAGCGACGCGTGTGACTGTTTTTGATCGAAGCGGCCCCCGCACACCGCTGTGACCGACGCCAACTCCGGGGAGACTACCGCCTCTTTGAACGATCAAGTGCGTCGCCCTACGTCAAGAATCAATTACAAAGCGACCGTGTTCGCGACCGGTCTGTTTACGTTGCCTTCACAACTGGGCACTCATTGAGGCCAATCGGTGACCAGAGTTCTCTTGACTGACCAAGAACCGGCTGGATTGGATCAGCGGAGTGCGGCGTTCACGCCCCGCGCGTCGACGCCACAGCCATGCCTGCACGCCTGTGCCAACATCCAAACCCGGAACGGGAATTGTGACTTCTAAAGCGAAGAACAGCTGGTCCAGCACTAGGTACCCCGGCGCGGCCGCCATCGCGCTCGCCGCGACGGCTGCGCTTGTCACGGGATGTGGTTCGTCCTCCGACAGCAAGTCCGACGACCCGCTCTCGGGCGGCAAGGCCGGCGGCGACACCGTCGTCGTCGGTTCCAACAACTTCGCCGAGAGCATCCTGATCGCCGACATCTACGGCGAGGCTCTCAAGGCCAAGGGCGTCAAGGTCACTTACAAGCCGAACATCGGCAGCCGTGAGACGACGTACGGCCTGCTCAAGAACGGCACGATATCCGTGCTGCCCGAGTACAACGGCGCGCTGCTGGCCTACCTCGACCCGAAGGCCACCCCGGCGACCCTCGCGGCGACCACGGCCGCGATCAACGCCAAGCTGGACCCCAAGCTGACGCTGCTGGACCCGGCCGCCGCGGAGGACAAGGACACGGTCACGCTCAACGCGGAGACCGCGAAGAAGTACAGCCTCACGTCCGACTCCTCCATCGCGGACCTCAAGTCCATCGCGAAGGACCTGGTCATCGGCGCCTCGCCGGAGTTCCAGACCCGGCAGCAGGGCCTGGTGGGCCTGAAGTCCGTCTACGGCCTGGAGTTCAAGTCCTTCAAGGCGCTGGACGCGGGCGGCCCGCTGACGGCGGCCGCGCTGAAGAAGAACACGGTGCAGGCGGCCGACCTCTTCAGCACGGACCCGACCATCGTCAAGGAGAAGCACGTCACGCTCCAGGACCCGAAGAGGCTCTTCGGCTTCGAGAACGTGCAGCCCCTCGTCTACAAGAGCGGCCTCTCCGCGGCCGGTGTCGCCGCCCTCAACGCGGTCTCCGCGAAGCTCGACACGGCGACCCTGCTGGACCTCGACACCCAGGTCCAGTCCCAGAACAAGGACCCGCTGGACGTCGCGAAGGCCTGGCTGAAGACGGCCGGCCTGAGCTGACCCGCTCCGGCGACGACGCGGGTGCCTCCGTTTCTCCGGGAGGCACCCGCGTCGTGCTCAGTACCCGACGCGGAAGGTGGCGTCCTGCTGATCCGTGGCCGTCGAGATCGGGTCGATCCGCAGGACGTAGTTCGAGTGCCGGATGTACCGCGTCGGATTGTTGTACGACCGGAACGACGCCCAGGAGGAGTCCGCGAGCCCCGCGGTCCGGTAGAACGTCGCGTCCCCGGCGAACGTCGACGTGCCGTCGTTCACGTCGAGTTGGAGCGCGTAGTTGTAATGCCGCAGATAGCGGGTCGGGTAGTTGACCGACTGGAAGGACACACCGGCGCTGTCCGCGAGACCCGGCACCAGCGTCCACTGCGAGTCGGTGTACGGGTCGAAGGCGTACTCGTCGATCCGGCCGATGAAATTCGAGTGGCGGACGTAACGGGCCGGGTAGTTGTAGGACTTGAGCCGGTTCCAGGCCGGGGTGCCCCACTTGGCGATCAGGTTGTTGTACTCGGCCGTGGTGATCGGCTGGATGCCGCAGTGCTTCGAGTTGAGCGGCTGCGTGTACAGCTTCTGGTCGACTGCCGTCCAGGTACCGGCGGCGAGACTGCTGGTCTGCCAGGCGTAGTAGACGCCGTTGGGATCCCAGGTGTCCCCCCACAGGTACCAAGTAGTGCTGGACGTAAGGGACTTGACCAACGTCGGCGCCTCGGTGCCGTTGTGCGAGACGGCCGTGCTGAACTTCGTGAAGCTGCCCGGGTCCAGTGACGTGGACTTCGCGCCGACCAGGGTCGAATTCTTCTTGAAGTAGAGGTAGTTGACCCCGTTCACGCCGACAGCGAGGTCACCGTCGATGACGTCGTACCCGGGGTCGAAGAACACCTGTGGATCACCGGCGGTCACGAAGTCGCTCGTGTAGTTGACCATGATGACGTTGTGCCCGCTGTCGTCGACGGCCGAGTAGATCACGCCGTACTGACCCCGCCCCGCGTCCCAGAACGACTCCGGCGCCCACGCGTGGGTGTCCAGGTCGTGCACCTTCATCCGCCGGTAACCGGTGAAGGTACGCAGATCGGTGGAGTCCCAGACGTGGATGTACTGGCTGACGTACGACCAGTCGGTGCCGTTGAGGTCGGTCGCGAGGACCACGAACGTGCCGTCCTGCTTGCGCAGGATGAACGGGTCGCGCAGGCCCAGGGAGCCCGCGGTGGGGGTGGCGACGGGGGCGTTCTGGTTGAGCGGGGTCCACTGCAGACCGTCGGGGCTGACGGCGAGGTGCAGGCCGTAGTCGGCGCCCAGGAACGTCGGCGACTCGGTGAAGTAGCACATGACATAAGCCGAGTTGGTCGCGGCCTGCGCGCTGCCCGCGCCGAGTGTGAGCGCGCCGGTGGCCGCGAGGGGGACGGTCGCGGCCATGCCGAGGAACAGGCGGCGGGAGGGGTGGGGGAGAGGGGGGACGGCCATGTGTTCTCCAGGGGGTGCGGGGCGGCCCATCGGTTCAGATCGTTCGATATCCCGAACTAGGTTCGGTAAGTCGATCAGAAGGTAGAGATGGGGCGCGTGTGCGTCAATCACACGGTCGCGCTTGGCCAATTCCGGTCGTTCACATAGGAGTTGACCGAGGGCCACCTGTGTGGATCAGTGCCCCCGAGGCGCCTCACACGCCCGCGCCCACACCCAGCTCCGCCCGCGCCCGGGCCGCCGCCCCGACCGCCACCGCGTCCCCGCCCAGCCGCGCCGGCAGCACCCGCACCGGATGACCGCTCACCGGCGGCTCCACCGCCAATGTCTCCTGTACGGCGGACTCGACCAGCTCCCACGACCGGCTCACACCCCCGCCGATCACGCACGTCGTGACGTCCAGCAGCCCCGCCGTGATCAGTAGCGCACGGGCGACACCGCGCCCCACCGCCGCGTACACGGCCCGTGCGTCCGGATCGCCCGACCGAGCCGCCTCGGCGACCTCACGGGCCGTGAGCGCACGCCCTGTCCGCTCCCCGTAGCGCGCCGCGATCGAGCGCCCCGAGGCCAGCGTCTCCAGATGCCCTCTTCCCCCGCACGTGCACGGCAGTTCACCGAACCCGGGCACGTGGCCGATCTCGCCCGCGGCCCCGCGCGGCCCGTCGTAAAGGGCGCCATTCAGCCACAGCGCGCCACCCACGCCGGTGCCGAGGGTCATCCCGAGCACGTTCTCCGCACCGGCGACCGCACCCTTCGCGACCTCCCCGCGCAGAAACGCGTTCACGTCGTTGTCGAGGAACGCCGGTACGCCCAGGGCCTGTTGGACGGTCGCCGTCACCTCGAACCCGGCCCAGTCGCGGAAGGAGTCGCTCGCCACGAGGATCCGCCCGGCCCGCACATCCACGAGCCCGGCCGCGCCGACCCCGACCCCGAGCAACCGGGCGGGCGTACGGTCCAGCAGCAGCCGTAGCGCGGAGAGCGCGGCACCGACCATCGCCGCCCCGCCCTCGCTCGCAGGTGTCGGCACCTCCGTCCGGTCCAGGACGTCGAGTCCGGCCGTGCACAGCACGACCTGGGTGGTCGTGCCGCCGATGTCGACGCCGACGACCACCTCCGGGGAGTCCGTCACGCGCCGGCCCCCGTCCCCAACGCCAACCGGTGTTCCCTGCGCTCCCGTTGGAGCACCGGATCGGGCACGGGTACGGCGGCGATGAGCCGGCGCGTGTACGCGGTCTCCGGGTGCAGCAACGTGCTCATGGTCGGCCCCTGTTCCTCGACCCGTCCGCCCCGCATCACGACGACCCGCCCCGCGAACTGCTGCACGACGGCGAGGTCGTGCGAGACGAAGAGACAGGCGAACCCGAGTTCTGCCTGCAACTCGGCGATCACGTCCAACACGGTCTGCTGCACACTCACGTCCAGCGCGCTCGTCGGCTCGTCCGCGACCAGCAGCCGCGGTTCGAGGACCAGCGCCCGGGCGAGGCTCACCCGCTGCCGCTGCCCACCGGACAGCTCACGCGGCCCGCGCCGCGCCAACTCCCGTGGCAACCGCACCAGTTCGAGCACCTCGGCGACCCGCTCGCGCCGCTCGGCGGCCCCCATCCCACGCCGGTGCACCCGCAACGGCTCGGCCACACACTCCCCGACACTCATCCGCGCGTCCAACGAGGCCACCGGATCCTGCAACACCACACCGACCCCGGCCAGCAGCGCCCGCCGAGCCCGCCCCCGCGCCTTGCGCAGATCGGCCCCGAAGAGCGAGACGCCCCCCGACTCCGGCGCGACCAGCCCGAGAGCCACCCGGGCGGCGGTCGACTTCCCCGACCCGGACTCACCGACAAGCCCCACGGTCTCACCGGCCCGCACGGTCAGCGACACCTCCTCCAGCGCCCGCACGGCACGGGGCCTACGCCCGAACTGCACGCTGACATCCCGCAGTTCGACCACAGGAGCAGCCGTCTCGACAGGCTCACGCACAACGGCACCCACCGGCTCGCTCACCGCCAGCCGAGGCACGGCGGCCAGCAACCGCCGCGTGTACTCGTGCGTCGGCCGCAACAGCACGTCCTCCACCGCTCCGGTCTCCACGACCTCCCCCTCCAGCATCACGGCGACCCGGTCGGCGAAGTCGGCGACGACCCCCATGTTGTGCGTGACCAGCAGCACCCCGGTTCCGGAGTCGGCGGCCAACGCCCGCAGCAGATCCAGGATCTCGGCCTGCACGGTGACGTCCAGCGCGGTGGTCGGCTCGTCGGCCACCAGCAACCCGGGCGAGTTGGCGATGGCCATGGCGATCACCACCCGCTGCCGCTGCCCACCGGACAACTGGAACGGAAAGGCGGAAGCCCGCCGCTCGGGCTCAGGAATCCCGACCCTTCCCAGCAACGCGACCGCTTCAGCGGCCGCCTCCTGCCGGGAGACGTCCCGATGATTCCGCACAACTTCCGCTATCTGCCTGCCGATTCGGGTCAGCGGATCAAGCGCGGTGGCCGGCTCCTGGAACACCATCGAGGCCGTACGCCCCCGCAACCCCGCGAGTTCGGCCTCACCGGCCCCCACGACATCCGTACCGCCGACCGAAACGCCCCCGGACGCAAGGGCGTTGCCGGGCAGCAACCCGAGAGCAGCGAGCGCGACGGTCGACTTCCCGGACCCGGACTCACCGACGAGGGCAAGAGTCTCGCCGGGCTCGACCCGCAACGACACCCCACGCACGGCGGGCACATCACCGCTCTCGGTGGAGAAGGTGACACCCAGATTCTCTATCTCAAGGATGCTGTTCATCCCCGTCCCTTCACGTCGAAGGCGTCACGAAGCCCGTCACCGACCGCGTTGAACGCGCACACGACGAGGATGATCGCGAGACCCGGCGGCACGATCAGCCACCAGCGTCCCGAGTAGGCGGCCGTCAGCCCGGCCGAGAGCATGCCGCCCCAGTCGGTCGACGGCGGCTGAACTCCCAGCCCCAGATAGGACACATAGGCGACGAGCAGAATCGCGTCGGCGACCTGGAAGGTGGCGGCGACGACGATCGTCGACACCGAGTTGGGCAGGATGTGCCGGGTGATGGCCCGGCTGTGCGAACCGCCGATGGCGCGCAGGGTCAGCACATAGTCCCGGCTCTTCAACGTCAACGTCTCCGCCCGCACCAGCCGAGAAGGCACGAGCCAGGACACCAGCCCAAGAATCACGATCAGCCCAGGCACGCCAGGCGTGGTGATGGCGGACACGACCAGCAGGATGAACAGCGCCGGAATCGCGATCCCCGCATCGACAACCCGCATCATCACGGCATCGACCCACCCACCCGCATACCCGGCGACGGCCCCCCACAGAGTCCCGATCACGGTGGCAAGCACGCCGGCGGCAAGCCCGACGAGCAGCGACACCTTCCCGCCGTACATGAGCCGCCCCAACTCGTCATGCCCGACAGCGTCGGTACCGAGCCAATGCGCCCCACTGGGACGGAGATTGACCTGCGTGAGGTCGGTATGGATCTGATCGGTGGAGTAGAGAAAAGGCCCAACGAAGCAGAAGAGAAAGAACAGGGCGACTACTACAAGCCCGGCCACGGCAAGCTTGTTGCGAGCGAAGCGCGCCCTCAGGGGCGCGGGGCTGTGTCGATTTGCGGCTCCGCCGCGGGGCGCGAGCAACCCCCACCGACGTGCACTCTGAACACTCACGCCCGACCCCCCTTGACCCGAGGATCAACAACCCGCTGCACGACATCCGCAAGCAAGGTCCCCACGACGGTCGCGACGGAAATGACGAGCACACACCCGAGAAGCACCGGATAGTCCGAAGACTGAGCCGCACTCCAGAACAACAGCCCCATCCCCGGGTAGTTGAACAGCTGCTCAACAACCAGCGCACCCCCGAACAGCACCGGCACGTAATACCCCAACATCGCGATCACCGGCGTCAACGAGTTCCGGAACACGTGCTTGAAAAGAATCGCCCGCTGCCGAGAACCCCCCGCCCGAGCAGTCCGCACGTAGTCCTCGGACAGGTTCTCCAACGTCGAGGCCCGCATGTACCGACTGAACACGGCAACCATCGATGCCGCCCCGGTCACCACAGGCAGCACCAACGCAACGGGATCCGCGAAGACTTGAGCCACGGTGTCCCCCTGCGGCGCCTGCGAGGGAAACCACCGCAGCAGCTGAGTGAAGACGAGCACCAGCACAAGTCCCAGGAAGTACACGGGAGTCGAGTACGCGACGAAGCTCAACGTGGTGATGACATAGTCGGCCGGCTTGTTCCGCCGGACGGCCTGCCACATGCCCAACGGAATGGCGAGCACCAGCCCGAGAACCGCGGACAGCACGGTCAACACCAGTGTCTTCGGCAGCCGTTGCTCGATGAGCCGGGACACCGCCTCGTTCAGCGTGTACGACGTCCCGAGGTCCCCGTGCAGCAACTGCCGCAGGTAGTACAGGTACTGCACGGGCAGCGGCCGGTCGAGCCCCTGGTCGTGGTTGAACAGCGTGATCTGCTGCGGCGTGGCCTGCGGGCCGAGGATCCCGCGCGCGGGACCCCCGGGCAGCGCGTGCAGCAGACCGAACACCACGACCGTCACGATGAGGATCACGACCAGCGCCTGCGCGATCCGCCGGGTCAGATACAGAAGGGTGTCCATGCCTCAGCTGGTCCACTTCCACTGGGCCGGGTGGAAGTTGGCGAGCGGGTCCTGGGTGAAGCCGCCGAGGCCGTTCTTGACGACGGAGATCTGGTAGTCGGGCTCGGGCAGCCAGATCACCGGCAGATCCTTGGCGAGGGCCGCGCTGTAGTCCTGGATCTCCTGGGTCGAACTCGACGTCGTGGACGAGGAGATGAGCTTGTCGACCTCGGCGTTGGAGTAGTTGCCGAAGTTCGCGCCGCCCTTCGTCTGGAAGAGCGAGTCACCGGTCGGGAAGGCGGGGAAGTACCAACTGCCCGCCGTACCGAAGAAGGACAGCTGCCACTTGCAGATCGACTGCGAGGCCGTGCACTGCGGGGTCTGCGACAGCACGGAGTTGACCGGCGCGGTCTTGATGGAGAACTTGATGCCGGTCTTCGCGAGCGAGGACTGGATCGCGCTCATCATGTTGTCGGTCACCGTCGAACCGGACTGCGACAGCACCTGCATCTGGAACTTCGTCCCCTTGGCGACCCCGTCACCGCACTGCGCGGCACCCGTGCCCGGGCTGGTGCAGGTCATGACCCCGCCCTGCTCGCTCCAACCATGGCTGCTCAGCAGGGACTTGGCGGCCGAGGTCGAGAAGGGATACGGGTTGGACTTCTGCGTGGCCGACAGGAACGACGACGTCTGCGCCTGCGGGATCGGCCCGTATCCCGGCACCGCCGTGCCGTTGAAGATGACCTTCGCCAGCGTGCTCTGGTCGATGGACTTCTGCACGGCCTGCCGGGCGTAGAGCTGCTTGAACACGGCACCCATGGAAGGGTTGTTGAAGTTGTACGGCATGTAGGTGATCGCCCAGCCCGACCACGGCTTCACCGTGTAGCCCTGCGCGGTGAAGCTCGCCTTCTGGTCGAGGTCGGTCGCCTCGATGTAGCCGTAGTCGACGCTCCCGGACCGCAGCGCGTTCTTCTCGGCGTCCGCCGTCGTGAACGGGAGGAGGTTCACGGTGGGGATGGCGGGCTTCTCGCCGCCGTCGTACTTCGAGTTGGCGGTCAGGACGACCTTGCCGGCCGTGGAGAAGGACTTCACGGCGTACGGGCCGCTGACTGTCTTCCACAGGGCGTTCGTCGCGTAACCGCTGATGTTCTTGGCCGCGTTGTTGAGGTACGTCCAGTCCTTCTTGGCGTCCCCGGCCTTGTCCCACACGTGCTGGGGGAGCGGGTTGATCTGGCTCAACTCGTTGGCCAGCATCCACTGCGGGTTGTAGGCCTTGTCGAAGGTGATCGTGAAGTGACGGGTGTCCACGGTCTTGAAGGAGGTCCAGTTGTCCGGCGCCTTGCCCGGGTTGTAGCCCGCCCACTGGGACTTGTTCGCCTTGATGAGGTCGAACCAGAACTTCACGTCGGCGGAGGTGATCGGCTTCCCGTCGCTCCAGTGCCGGTCGCCGAGGGTGATCGTGACGCTCTTGTTGTCGGCCGCGAAGGCGGCGGCGGTCGCCACCGAGCCCTTCTTGTTCCAGCCCATGCTGCCGGTCGAGCCGTCGTAGGCGATCAGCGGCTCCCACAGCGTGCTCGCGATGGCGACGTTGTTGCTGTTGAGGTGGGCCGCGGTGCCGATCGGGAGGATCCAGTTCGGGGTGAAGTTCGCGGGCAGCGCGTAGTTGATCGAGTCGTGGGACCCGGACGACGACGTGCCGCTCGACCCGGAACAGCCCGCGAGCAGCAGCGAGGCCGTGGTCAGGGAGGCACCGGCGAGGAGTCTCGAGCGAACAGGGGACATGGTTCTCCTCGGAAAAAGAGGGGCGGAGGCGGGAGTGAGGACAGTCAACGGCCCCCGGTGTCGAAGAAACAGGCGTCCCGCTGTAAAAAGCCTGTTTCTGCTGTTCTGAAAAAAGGTGAGAGGGCATGTGGGTGACTTACGCTCGTCGCCTCGATCACCCGATCCGGAAGTAACTTCCTTCATGCCTGAAAAAAGTGCGCACCGCCGGAAGAGCACCTCGGGCGTCTCCTCGCTGGCCGAGCACGTCCTCGAACTCCTCGCCTCCGGGCAGGCCGCCACCCGCACCGAACTCGCCGAACTGCTCGGCGCCGCGCCCTCGACGATCTCCCTCGCGGTGGGCCAGCTGGTGTCCCTGGGCCTGGTCGCCGAGCACGGCACGCGCTCCTCCACCGGCGGCCGCCCGCGCAAGGTCCTCCGGCTGGGCGGCAGCGACGGCTTCGCTGTCGCGGCCGAGCTGGGCGGCAAGCACGCGCACGTGGGGGTCGTACTCCCCGGCGGCGGCCTGACCGACGTGTCGACCGTGCCCTTCCCCACGGCGGACGGACCCGAGGCCGCGCTGCCGGGCCTCGCCGAGACACTCATCGCACTCGCCGAGCGACACGGCCGCGAACGGCTCCGGGGCGTGGGCCTGTGTCTGCCCGGCCCGGTCGACATCAGCTCCGGGACGGTCACGTTGCCCGCGCGCATGCCCGGCTGGAACAAGTTCCCCATCCGAGACTGGCTCGCCGACCGCTTCGAGGTCCCGGCCGCCGTCGAGAACGACGCCAACTGCATGGCCGTGGGCGAACACACCGTCCAGCCCGCCGAGCGCCGCCAGTCGATCATGGTCAAGGTGGGCACCGGCATCGGCGCGGGCGTCATCGCCGACGGCCGCCTCTACCGTGGCGGCACGGGCGCGGCGGGCGAGATCACCCACGTCCGCGTGGAGGCCGCCCAGGACACCCCCTGCTCCTGCGGCAACACCGGCTGCCTGGAGACCGTCGCCTCCGGCGCCGCCCTGGTCCGCATCCTGCGCGGCCACGGCCTCGACGTGACATCCACCGAGGACGTCGTACGCCTCGCCACCGACGCCCACCCCGAGACGACCCGAGCGGTCCGCCAGGCCGGCCGCTACCTGGGCCAGGTCCTGGCCGCCAACGTCAACTTCTTCAACCCCGACGCGGTCTACCTCGGTGGCATCCTCTCCACCCTGGAACCCTTCGTAGCGGCAGTCCGCAGCCAACTGTACGAGGGCTGCCACCCCCTGGTCACCGAGCACCTGGTGATCGAACGAGCCAGCTTGGGTGCGGACGCAGGGCTGGTGGGCGCGGGCCAGTTCGCGTTGCAACGGGCCCTGGCGCAGGCATTGCAGACGGTCACAGACAAACCCGGGACGCGCTAGGTCTTTCAGGGGCGCGGGGAACTGCGCGACCAGCCACGACGAAGCCGCACCCAACACACAACCTGGAGCCCCCATTGCCTCCTTCTCGTCCCGTGATCGCCGTCGCAGGCCTAGGCATCGAGTCCTCGACCTTCTCCCCGGCCCGCACAGAAGCCCCCGCCTTCCACCCCCAACGAGGCCCCGAAGTCCTCACCCGCTACCCCTTCCTGGCCCCCGGAACCCCCCTCCGAGAAGCCGCGGACTGGCAAGGCGCCCTCGTCGGCAAGGCCCTCCCCGGCGGCACGGTAACGGCAGCCGCATTCACCGAACTCTCCGACGAACTCATCACCCGCCTGAGCGAGTTGGGCCCCGTAGACGGCCTCTGGTACGACATCCACGGCGCGATGACAGTAGAGGGCATGGACGACGCCGAAGCCGTCCTCCTCGCCCGCATCCGAGAGACCATCGGCCGGCAAACCCTCGTATCGACCTCCATGGACCTGCACGGCAACGTCTCCCGCGAACTGGTCCACCAGAGCGACCTGATCACCTGCTACCGCATGGCCCCGCACGAGGACGCCATGGACACCAAGGAACGCGCCGCCCGCAACCTCGTAGACCTCCTGGCCGGCGGAGCACCCCGCCCGGTCAAGGCCTGGATCCCGGTCCCGGTACTGCTCGCAGGCGAACAGACCTCCACCCGCATCGAACCGGCGAAGAGCGTCTACGCGGCCGTAGAAAAAGTAGAAGCAACCGCAGGAGTAACCGACGCGGCGATCTGGGTCGGCTATGCCTGGGCGGACGAGCCCCGCAACCGCGCCGCAGTCGTCGTGACCGGTCCGTCGGAACCCCAAGTCACCGCAGCCGCCGAACAGTTGGCCCGCGGCTTTTGGGAGGCAAGGCACGACTTCGAGTTCGTAGCCCCGACCGGGATCCTGGCCGACTGCCTGGACGAGGCCCTAACCTCCACCGCCCGCCCGTACTTCATCAGCGACACCGGCGACAACCCGACCGCGGGCGGCGCCGGCGACGTCACCTGGGGCCTCCAACAGGTCCTGGAACGCCCGGAGTTCAAGGACGAGAGCGGCCCTACGGTCATCTACGCGTCGCTGCCAGGCCCGGCCGCCGTAGCCACCGCCGTGGAAGCCGGTGTGGGCGCCACCGTCACCGTCACAGCGGGCGCCGAGGTGGACGACCGCCACGCGGGGCCGCTCACCCTCACCGGAGTCGTCCACTCGATCCGGCACGGCGACCGGGACGCGGAGACCGAGGTCGTCCTCAGAGTGGGCAGCGTGCACGTCGTCCTGACCCGGCTGCGGAAGCCGTACCACCACGAACACGACTTCACCGACCTGGAGTTGGACCCGCGCTCCGCCGACCTCGTGCTCGTCAAGATCGGCTATCTCGAACCCGAACTCTTCGCCATGGCCGCCGACTGGAAGATGGCCCTCACTCCGGGCGGGGTCGACCAGGATCTCGCGCGGCTCGGCCATCACCGCATCCGGCGGCCCCTGTTCCCCTTCGACCGGGACATGCCCGACCCGGACCTCACGGCCCGGGTCATCGCCGCCTCCGACGAACCGCTCAGCGGGGCGGACGAGTGAGCTTGCCGCCCCCGCCGTCCTCGATGGCGGCTTCGATCAACTGGTCGAGCAGCGCGATCAGTACGTTCCGGCACGAGTCGCGCTCCCGCGCGTCGCACAGCAGCACGCGGACGTCCTCCGGGAGCGCCAGCGCGTCGCGGACCGCCTCCGCCGGATACGGATGCTCGCCGTAGAAGCCGTTCACGCCCACCACGAACGGGATGCCGCGGCGTTCGAAGAAGTCGACGGCCGCGAAGCTGGACTTCGGGCGGCGGACGTCGATCAGGACGACCGCGCCGAGCGCGCCGAGGGCCAGGTCGTTCCACATGAACCAGAAGCGCTGCTGGCCCGGGGTGCCGAACAGGTAGAGCACCAGGTCCTGGCCGATGGTGATGCGGCCGAAGTCCAGGGCCACGGTGGTGGCCCGTTTCTCCTCGATGCCGTCGAGGTCGTCGACGGCGAGGCCCGCCACGGTCAGCGGTTCCTCGGTGCGCAGCGGCGCGATCTCGCTCACCGAACCGACCATGGTGGTCTTGCCGACGCCGAAGCCCCCCGCGATCAGGATCTTGACCGTCTCGGGTGGCGCGGGTGCCGGAGCGATGGTGTCAGAGCCGGTCAAGGCCCTCCCTCACTTTCTGCAGCAGGTCCATGTCCGGGCTGGTACGGGAGACCGGGTGCGGCGGCCGGGCCGTGATCAGGCCCGCCTCCAGCAGATCGCAGAGCATGATCACTACCACGCTCACCGGAAGGTCGACAAGAGCGGCGACCTCCGCCACCGCCAGCGGCTCGGCGCACAGCCGCAGGATGCGGGACTGCTCCGGCTGCGGCCGGGGCGCCCGCGCGGGTACCGGATCGACCGCGGTCACCGTGGTGATGAGGGTGAAATCGGCGCGGCTGGGCCGGGTTCTGCCACCGGTCAGCGTGAACGGCCTTACGAGCCGTCCCGCCGCGTCGCCACCGCTCACCTCACTCGCCGGAGCCGGCCGTGGGGCCGACGTTGGCCCGCGGCGCGGCGCTGAGATGCTCGCCTATCTTCTTCACCAGCATGTTCATCTGGTACGCCACGACCCCGACGTCCGCGCCCGGACCGGTCAGGACGACCAGGTGGGCGCCGGGGCCCGCCGCGGTGAGGATGAGATAGCTGTTCGCCATCTCGATCAGCGCCTGGCGCACCGGACCGCCCCGGAAGTCCATGCTGACCCCCTTGCTGAGGCTCATCAGCCCGGACGCGGTGGCCGCGAGCCGCTCGGCGTCGTCGCGCAGGAACCCGGTGGACTTGCTGACGACCAGGCCGTCCTCGGACAGCACGACGGCCTGGTTCACCTCGGCCACCCGGTCCACGAGTCCGGTGAGCAACTGGTCGAGCTGGGTGTGCGTGGCGGGGACGGGTCGTGTCATGGCGGAGTCCTTCATGAGCGGTCGGCGGGCGGATTCGGGGAGGCTGCTGCTTCCTCCTGGTCGTACTGCGACGGCGCGTCGTCGTCGATGGAGTCTCGCGCCTGGAACGTGCCGCGCTGGAACCCGGTCAGTGAGGAGGCCGCACGCTCCGCGGTGAAGTCTTCCAGCTCCGTGTCCTCCTCGACCGCCCCGGCCTCCTCCCGCAACTCACTGGCCAGACTGGTCTGCGGCACCCGCCGCGGCAAGGGGGTCAGCCCGCCGAGTCCGGCCGTCACCGCCTCGGACTCCGGGGAGCGCGCCGGGGGGATGACGGGACGGACCTTGGGAGCGGAGCCCTGTGCGTCAACTGCCCTGTCGGCCACAGTAGTTGTCGTGGCGGCGGCCGCCTGTTCCGCCTCCTCCGCCACGACGGACTCCGCGTCGGCGGCTCGTACGGCGCCCCGGGTGGACTCCTCGGGTACCTCGGGTACGACGATCTCGTGCGGGATGAGCACGATCGCGGTCGTGCCGCCGTACGGCGAGGAGCGCAGGGTCACCGCGATGCCGTGCCGGGTGGCGAGCCGGGCGATCACGAACATGCCGAGCCGGAGGTCGTCGGCGAGGGCGACCACGTCGAACTGCGGGGCCACCGCCAGCTGTCCGTTGAGCGAGGCGTAGTCCTCCTCCGACATGCCGAGCCCGCGGTCCTCGACCTCGATGACGAGTCCCTTGGCGACCATCGCGGCCCGCACCCCGACCGGGCTCGGCGCGGGGGAGTACACGGTCGCGTTGTCGATCAGCTCGGCCAGCAGGTGGATCACGTCGGCGACCGCGGGCGGCGCCAGGCACACCTCCTCCTCGGTGTGCACCTCCACCCGCTGGTACTCGGCGACCTCGCCGACGGCGCTGCGCAGGATGTCGATCAGCGCGACCGGCTCGGTCCAGCTGCGGCGCGGCTGCTCACCGCTGATGACGACGAGGTTCTCCTCGTAGCGACGCAACTGGCTTGCCGTGGAGTCCAGTTCGTACAGGCCGCGCAGGACCTCGGGGTCGTCGTGCCGGCGCTCCAGCTGGTCGAGCTTGGTGAGCTGGAGGTTGACCAGGTTCTGGCTCTGCCGGGCGATGCCGAGGATGACCTTCTGGAAACCCCGCCGGGTGTCGGCGAGTTCGACCGCGGTGTGCACGGCGGTGCGCTGTGCGGTGTTGAACGCCTGGGCCACCTGGCCGAGTTCGTCGTTCCCGTAGTCCAGGGGCGGGGTCGCCGACTCCACGTCGATCTTCTCGCCCCGGTTCAACCGGGCCACCACGTCGGGCAGTCGGTCCTCGGCGAGGCCCAGCGTGGCCGCCTTCAGACCGCGCAGCCGGCGGGACAGGGAGCGGGTGATCCGCCACGACATGCCGACGCACAGCAGCAGGGCGGCGAGTCCGCCCGCGCTCAGTGAAGCGGCGGTGACGAGCAGGTTGTGCGCCTTGTCGGAGCTGCGGTCGAGGAGTCCGGCCGTCTGCTGCCGGATCAACGACTCGTACTCTTCGGCGACTTGGGACAGTGCCGCGTTCCACTGCTTCTGCTCGGTGGGCAGGGCGATCCGGCCGGCCGAGCCGTCGTCCGGCACCGCCTTGTCCGCCGTGCCGGCCGTGAGCACCGCGTCCTCCGTGGACTCCAGGGTGCTCCACTCGACGCTCTGCAGAATGTGCTCGATCCGCGTCTTGGTGGCGCCCTGGAACCCGGTGGCGATCTGGTCCTCGACCAGCCAGCGCCGGGCGTGCACCAGCTCGGCGAACTGCTCCCACGACTCGTCGTTCAGATACCCGGAGTGCCAGGCCAGCGTCAGCTGCGCGTCCTCCTGGGAGACCAGCTCCGCGCCGTGCTCCAGCGCGACGAGCGGCTCCGCCTGCGAGGTGAGGTCACCGTCGTCGACCTGGGACAGCTCCTGGAACGCCTGGATCTGGTCGTCGATGATCGCGGTGTACTGGTCCAGCACCTGCTGGGGCGTGATGTCGGTGGGCTTGTCCACCTGGTCCCGGTAGTACTCGAGGCTGTCGACCGACGCGACGACCGAGTACATCCGGTCCCTGATGCGGGACGGCGCCTTCTTGATCGCCCCCGACTGGGCCACGAGTTGGGCCACCGCCTTGTCCGTCACCGCGCGCTGGGCCTCCAAGGCGGCCTGCGAGCCGTGCGGATCCGCCATCCACGCCGCCGAGAGACTGCGCTCCTTCTGGAGCGCGAGCGCGGCCTCGGTGCCCATGGCGCCGGTCGACCTGCTCAACTCCGTCTGCGAGCGCAGCCGTAGCCCCTCCGCGAACATCTGGGTCGTCGTCACGCCCCACATGGCGGCCAGCGTGACGCTGGGGACCAGGGCGAGCAGGATCAGGGAAAGACGTATGGAACCGACGCGGCGCCGGGCACCTGTCCGTGGAGACATCGTGGTCGTCCTCGCTACATCCTCGTACGAAGTGTCCGGTCAGCGCGTTCCGTTGGCCGCGAACTTCGCGACCGCGCCGACGTTCGTCTTCGTCACGAACGCCGGGCCGGTGAGCACGGGAGCCGCCCCGCCGCCACTGATGTTGCCGTTGGTCTTGTAGAGCCACAACGAGTCCACGGCCAGATAGCCCTGAAGATAAGGCTGTTGATCGACAGCGAACTGTATGGACCCGCTCTGCACGGCCTTGACCAGGTCCTGGTTGAGGTCGAAGGTCGCGACCTTGGCCCTGCTGCCCGCCGCCTTCACGGACTTGACCGCGGCCAGTGCGAAATCGGCGCCCATCATGACCACTTCGTCGATGCTGGGGTCCTGCTTCAGTCGGTCCGTGACCCCCGCGGACACGGCGTCCATGTCGGTGCCGTCCACGTAGAGCATGTCGGTCTCGCCGGTGAACGCCTTCTTCACGCCCGCGCAGCGCGCCTCCAGGGCGACATTGCCCCGCTCGTGGATCACGCACAGGGCGTGCCTGGCCTTGAAGGCGTCCAGTTTCTGGCCGACGGCGCGGCCCGCGACGCTCTCGTCCTGCCCGAAGAACTGCAGCACGCCCTCCGACTGCCAGGAGTCGATACCGGAGTTGAGGCCGACCACGGGAATGTCCGAGGCCTTCGCCTCCTTGATGGGCCCCTTCATCGCGGCCGGCTTGGCGAGCGTCAGCGCGATGCCGTCGACCCCGTCCTTGATCGAGTCCCGCACCAGCTCGGCCTGACCGGTGGCGTCGGGGTCGCTCGCGTACGTCAGGTCGACGCCGTCCTTGGCCGCGGCGGCCTCGGCGCCCTTCTGCACCAGCAGCCAGAACGCGTCGCCCTTGCTCGCGTGGGTGACCAGCGCGATCTTGAGCCGGCCCGTGCCCGCGGCACCGGCCGCGTCCTTGCCGGAGTCGGAACCACCGGTCGCCGAGCAGCCGGAGAGCAGCAGGGAGCCGGCCACGGCGAGGGTGAGCGCCGTGCCTCGTACGAGACGGAAGGAGGCGTGAGGTGGGGGTGGAGTGGTCATGTGCGGTGCGGCACCTCGCTGTGCGGCCGAGCTGGGGGACGGGGAGGATGCGCCCGGAGCCGTGAGAGGTGCGCCGACCGGGTTACTCCCGTTGGGCCGGAGCCAATCGCGTGTGACCGCTGGTAGTCAAGTGAGCAGCGACATGGAGTGAGTTGTTGGCGCCGCATTGTGATCATCTCGACGTCGTACGGAAGTTGGGCGGTCCGAGGAGGAGGTTACGGGCGGGGGACGGGTGGTTAAGGCGAGGGACTACGCCGAGGACCGCGGCGGATCCTCCCGAAGGGTGCCCCGCCGTCGAGGGGCGGGGGCGTGGATCGGACCGCGGTCCAGGTCGTCAGGGGTGGTCCAACTCCCGTACGAGAAGGGGGAGTCGACGGCGGGTCAGAGGTCGAACTCGTGCGGCGGCAGGTCGAGGCTGAAGCACGCCTCGCGGACCACGGCCTGCTCGGTCTTGTCGAAGTCGCCGTCCGCGCCGCCGATCACGATGCCGATCTGGATCACGGCACGCGCCTCGGCGGGCTTCTTCTTCGCCTTGGCGATCTCCTGGAGCACACTGACCTTGCCGAAGGCGAAGTCGGCGGTCAGCTTGTTCAGGTTCTCGTCGAAGCGGCGCTGGAGGTCCGTCGCGTCGAAGTTCTGCAGCACCTCGTTGCTCGCGATGAGCTGGGCGACGCGCTGCCGCTCCGACGGGTCGACCGTGCCGTCGGCGGCCGCCACCAGCGCGCACATCGCCATGCTCGCGTCGCGGAACGCCCCGCTCTTCAGGTCGTTCTTCTTCGCCACGAGCTGGGTCTGCATCGTCGACGCGGACTCCTTGAAGCGGTCCCACAGGGCCATGCGAACTCCATATGTAGTAAGTCGTGCGTCGGGAAATCAGTCGTGCGGCCGCGGCATCGTGGAAACTCCCGGGACCGGGGAGAAGTTCCGGCCGCCTAGACTGGGCGGTTCACGAACGGGACCGGTCAGGGACGGGAGGCGACGGCGGTGGCGGCAGCCGGCAGCGGCTTCGAGGACCCGTCCGCCGACGTGCTCGCGGACGCCGCCGCGGCCTTCGGGCTGCTGGCCTCGCCCGCGCGGCTGCACATCGTGTGGGCGCTGGCCCAGGGCGAGAGCGATGTCACCGGGCTCGCGGAGCGGGTCGGCGGCGCGCTGCCCGCGGTCAGCCAGCACCTCACCAAACTGAAGCTCGCGGGCCTGGTCCGGTCCCGCCGCGAGGGCCGCCGCCAGGTGTACTTCGTCGACGACCCCGACGTGGTCGACGTCGTCCGGCTCGCGGTCACCCGCATCGGCGCCCGCGCCGCCCGGACCGACCTGCCCGCCCCCCGACTCCGTGGCCTCTGACACCGCCGCCCACCGGCACACCCCGCTCCAGGTGCTGCGGCACCTCGACACCGGCCCGCGCGGACTGACCGACCCGGAGGCCGCGGCCCGGCTCGCGGCGACCGGCGAGAACACGGTCCCCCGGCGCCGTACGACCTCCTGGCCCCGCCTCTTCCTGCGCAGCCTGCGCGACCCCTTCACCGCCGTCCTGCTCTGCCTCGGCCTGGTCTCGGCGCTCGTCGCCTCCTGGGGCACCGCCGCGGTGATCCTCGCCCTCGTCGCGGTGAGCTGCGCGCTGCGCACGAGCGGGGAGCACCGGGCCGACCGCTCCCTGCACGACCTGCGCGAGCTGGTCGGCGCCACCGCCACCGTGCTGCGCCGTACGGACGCTCAGGCGCCGGTGAGGGCCCGGGAGACGCCGGTCGCCGAGCTGGTGCCGGGCGATGTGATCCGGCTCGGGCCCGGCGACCTCGTCCCCGCGGACGTACGACTGCTGCGCGCCACCGGGCTGACCGTGCACCAGGCCGCCCTCACCGGCGAGTCCGCGCCGGTCGCCAAGGCCGCCGTGGAACTGCCCGGGGCGGACGACGAGGGGCCGTTCGCGCCGCCGGAGCTGTGTTTCCAGGGCAGCGGTGTCGTGTCGGGGAGTGCCACGGCGGTGGTGGTGGCGACGGGGGCGCGGACCCGGTTCGCGGCCGCGCACGACGGGCCGGTGCGGCGGGAGGCGAGCGCGTTCGACCGGTCCGTGCACGGGATCTCCTGGGTGCTGATCCGGTTCATGCTGATCACGCCCCCGCTCGTCCTCATGGCCAACGCGGCGCTGCGCGGGCGCGGCCTGGCGACGCTGCCGTTCGCCGTCGCGGTGGCGGTCGGGCTGACGCCCGAGATGCTCCCGGTGATCGTGACGACCTGCCTCGCGCGCGGGGCGGCACTGCTCGCCCGTACGCACGGCGTCGTCGTCCGACGGCTCCCCGCGCTGCACGACCTCGGCGCCGTGGACGTCCTCTGCCTCGACAAGACGGGCACGCTCACCCAGGACCGCCCGGTCGTGGAACGCGCCCTCGGCCCCGACGGTCTCGCCGATCCCGACGTCCTGCGGCTGGCCGCCACAGCCGCGTGGTGGACCCTCCAACTCGCCGAGGCGCCCGTGCCGGACGCGCTCGACGAGGCGCTGCTGGAGGCGGCGGGGCCGGTGGGGGAGTCGTACGACGGGGTCGGGGCCGTGCCCTTCGATCCGGTACGGCGGCTCGCGACGGCGGTGGTGCGGGGGGAGGCCCTCGGCACGCACACGCTGATCGTGAAGGGGGCGGTGGAGGACGTACTGGAGCGGTGTGTCCTCGACGAGGCCGAGCGCGACCGCCTGCTGTCCCTGGCCGAGCGGGAGGCGGAGTCCGGCCTGCGGCTCCTTGCGGTCGCAACGGCCGAACGCCCCGCACGCGCGCGTGACTACGGTCCGGCGGACGAACGGGGCCTGGTCTTCCGGGGGTTGGTGACGTTCCACGACGCGCTGAATCCTGATGCCGGGGAAGCTCTACGGGCTCTTGCCGACCTCGGTGTCGGCGTGCGGATCCTCACGGGGGACCATCCGGCGACGGCGGCGCGGGTGTGCCGGGAGCTGGGGCTGGCGCCGGGGGAGGTGCGGGTCGCGGCGCGTTGCACGCCCCAGGACAAGGCCCGCGCGGTCGCCGACCTGCGCGCGGCCGGGCACACGGTCGGCTTCCTCGGGGACGGTCTGAACGACGTGCCCGCGCTGCGCGCCGCCGATGTCGGTATCGCGCCGCGTGCCGCCGTGGACGTGGCGCGGGAGGCCGCCGACGTCGTGCTCGCCGGCAAGGACCTCGCCGCGATCCGGCACGCGGTCACGGCCGGGCGGCACAGCAGCGCGAACATCGCCTCGTATCTGCGGATCACCCTCTCCTCGAACCTCGGCAACGTCATCGCGATGCTCGCGGCGGGCCTGCTGCTGCCCTTCCTGCCGATGCTCCCGGCGCAGGTACTCGCCCAGAACCTGTGCTTCGACGCGGCCCAACTGGCCTTCGCCTACGACCGTCCCGGCGCGGCGGCGCTGCGCCGCCCGACGGTGCTGCGGCCGCGGGCGTTCCTCCGCTTCATCACCGGGTTCGGGGTGCTGAACGCGGTCGCGGACCTGGCGACGTTCGCGGTGCTGGCGCTCGCGCTGCGGGGTCCGGACGCCGTGGACGACGAGGTGCTGTTCCACTCGGCCTGGTTCACGGAGAACCTGCTCACCCAGGCGCTGGTGATGCTCCTCCTGCGGACCAGGGGCGGTACACCGGGTCCGGTGGGGCGAGCCGCCGCCGCGCTGGCCGCCGTAGGAGTCCTGCTGCCCCTGAGCCCGCTGGGCGCCGCGCTGGGCATGACGGGGATGGCGTTCCCCTACTACGTCCTCCTGGCAGCCGTGCTCGGTGTGTACGCCCTGGCCCTGAGGGGTTTGCGTTCCACCCGAGGGTTGTACAGTTGCGCAACATAGCAACTGTCGTGTGAGGGAATGAGGAGGACGAGGTCATGCTCCGCAACGGACTGGAACCTTGGCACCTGCTGGTCGTGGCGATCATGGTCATCCTGCTGTTCGGCTCGAAGAAGCTCCCGGAGGCCGCACGCGGACTGGGCAAGTCCATGCGCATCCTCAAGAGCGAGGCGAAGGCGATGAAGGAGGAGAACGCCGTGGCGGAGTCGGTGTCGGCGGAGCCGACGACTGTCCACACCGTGACGGAGTCTCCGGTGGCCGCTGCTACGGAGCCGCCCGCCACCGCCCACTGAACTCGCCGACCGCAGTGACCCCGGGCGGGGTGGCCCCACCGCCTGCTCCGGCCCTGAACTCCCGCCGCTCACCGAATCCTTCGGCCCCGAACTCGGCCCGGTCGCCGGAGTCGGTCTCGTCCGTCGCGGTGCTCAACCGGTCGAGGAACGCGTCGAGCCCCGGCTGTTGCCGGGGCCGATGTGACGGGTCAGGCCTGCTGCTGGAGTTCCGTCTTCGTGGCCGTCTTCGCCTCACGCTTACGACGCTTGCGCTCCGAGCGCGGCTCCTGGTCCGGCAGCCAGCCGAACGTCATACAGCTGCCCACGATGCCCAGCAGCAGCCCGATGAAGAAGCCGCCGAGGTTCGAGGTGAGCCAGCTGCCCAGGGAGCAGAGGATCCCGACGATCGAGTAGAACAGGCGCTGGCCCGGGCTGAAGAGGATCAGCAGTCCGCACAGCAGCATCA
This sequence comes from Streptomyces sp. NBC_00986, assembly GCF_045162565.1. Taxonomy (NCBI): domain Bacteria; kingdom Bacillati; phylum Actinomycetota; class Actinomycetes; order Kitasatosporales; family Streptomycetaceae; genus Streptomyces; species Streptomyces sp. NBC_00986. The sequence continues at coordinate 3,216,263 of NZ_CP108733.1, read as the reverse complement.
TCACCGGGAGCAGATAGCCGGTCATGCCCTGCATCCCGATGTGCATCGCGACCTTCAGCGACACCTTCTCCGTGAGCAGGATCTCCGCCCCGCCCAGGGCGAGCAACAGCCCGCCCCAGAACGGACGGCGGGCCCGCCAGCGCCGGAAGGCGGGCCCTTTCCCCTGCTGTGGCAGGTTCTCCGACATCAGCAACCCGAGTCGCTGAAGCTGAGCTTGAGCCCCGGCAGCTTGAACACACCCGCCGTAGTGGCGTAGTTGGTCTGCCGCAGGTTGTCGATGTGCACGGTGTCGGACTGCTGGCTGAAGACGCCCTTCTTGCCCTGCACACCCGCCTTGTTCAGCGTGCTCGCGTCGTTGCCGATCTGGATGTTGCCGAAGGACGCGTCACCCGACAGCTCGGTCGAGTCCGTGGTCAGGTCGGTCGCCGTGACCTTCGTCGAGCCGCTGCCCGCCTTGATGAGCAGGTTGATGCCGCCGAGGTCCACGCTCTGGCAGAGGCTGTCGAGCGTGGCGGTCTTGATGGCGGAGGTCATGATCAGCACCTGCCCGCCGGTGTCGCCCTCGTTCGGGCTGTTCGGGATCATGCTGTCCAGGTCGCCGAACTGCTCGAAGCCGGTGCCGTCGAGCGACTTGGCCGTGACCGTGAACGGCATGCCCGAGATGGAGAACTGCACCCCCAGCGCGCCCTGTGCGGTGAGCACCGCGAGGGCCGCGGCGGCCAGCGTGGCCGGCACCGCCATGATCGCGGCACGGCGCAGTCGGACCTGACCGCGTCTCTCGGGCCCCTCGGCTGTCGCGGGTGCGGAACCGCTTTCCGGCTGCTCAGGGGTGTTTCCGTTGGACGGGTTGGCGTCCGAGGGTGAAGCCATGTCTGCTCCCATGTGCTGCTCTGGTTCAACGCGAGTCGGTATCGAAGTGGCGCGTTGTCCTGGCGCGGACAGCGAGTGCGGCGAACCCCTCCCCACAACTCCCGGCGGGTGCAAGGGCTTTCAAGGTTACGCAGCAGTAGCCGTCGAGGAAGTTACCGGGGGTTACATTGAGGGGTCAAGGGAGTTGTGAAAAAAGAGTGTTGATGATGCGCCACCTGTGAGGCAAGGCTTTCGCGCGCCTCCGGCGAGCCTCGGCTTGTACATCAACTTGCCCTGCATCTCTTGACGTTGACTGACACTCAGGTCTACAACTCTCCCTTGTTTGCCGGATCCGTGGCGCCGGATCCGCCGCGCGGCACGAGCCGCGTTCCCGGACTTCCCTTTCCGCAGGGGCACTTCACGCCCTCAGAGTCCGAACCCCGCGGCTCGGCACGGCCGCTTCCCCCCTGGTCGTGCCGTCCGCCCCACCGCCCGGCCCGGCCGGAGACCCTCAACCCCCGCGGGCCTCCGGCCGGTCACCGGCCGGCCGCCGCCCCGGCCCGTCACGTACGGAGAAGGCGTCACGGGCCGGCGGCGGCGAACTCGCGCCCCTCGACCCCCACTTACCCCACCCCCCAAGAACCCCCCGGTTCGACCCTCCACTTCGAAAGAAGAGGTACACCCGCATGCGCACTCGCACCGTCCTCACCCTCGTCGGCTCCGTCGCCGCGCTCACCCTCCCCTTCATCGCCCCGGCGTCGGCGGCCGACACCGTGCTCACCACCGGCAGCCTCGGCGGCACGGCCGTCGCCGTCGGCGATGTGCTGACCGCGCCCCTGGCCACCGGCACCACCGCCACCCTGTACTCCAGTGCGACCGGCACCAGCGGCATCAAGTGCACGACGTCGCAGTTCACGGCGACCGTCACCGACAACCCGACCGCGCCGGGCACCGCCACCGAGTCCGTCTCCGGGCAGAGCTTCGACAGCAGCAGCTGCACGAGCAACGTCCTCGGCGTCACCGGTGTCACCAGCATCACGGTCGACAACCTGCCGTACAGCACCGCGGCCGTCTCGGACGGCACCCTGACCGTCACCCCGGCCAGCGGCTCCACCATCCAGACCACGGTCAAGCTGACCACCCTGCTGGGCAGCATCACCTGCGTCTACCAGGCGCCCAGCCTGACCGGCACGGCCAGCAACACCGACACCAGCATCAACTTCACCAGCCAGGCCTTCACCAAGACCTCCGGCTCGTCCCTGTGCTTCAGCGCGGGCTACTTCACCGCGAAGTACGCCCCGGTGACGGACGGCGGCGCCCCGGTCTACACCAACTAGAGGACGGTCGACCGAGAAACGGGTCGACCGGTGAGCAAGTAGGCCCTGAATGCGCCGAGTTGAAACTCAGCGTCGACGCAGTCGCAGGGCCAGGGCGGCGCCCCCGGTGAGTACGAGCACCGCGGCGGCGCCGCCCGCCACCATGGGCGCCGAAGGACCGCTCGAAGCGGCATCGGTGTCGGACGCCACCGGACTGCTGCCCGGCGCGGTGCTCTCCTCGGCCGGGGACGCCTTCTGCGTCGTAGTGGAGGCCGGGGTCTTGGCCGAACTGCTCGCGGCGGCAGGGGACTTGGACGCGGACGACGACGGGCTCGCCGTCTTCCCCTTCGAGCCGGCCGTCCCTGTCGTGGGCGTCGGCGAAGCGGCGCCGCCCCCGGGGAACACCACGTCCGAGCACGAGTAGTACGTGTCCTCGGTACTGCTGTTCTGCCAGATGGTGTAGATCAGTTGGCGTCCGGTCCGGCCCGTCGGCAGCGTCGCCCTGATGCGGTACGCGCCGCCGGTGAGCGGCGGGTCCTTCACCTCGGCGAACGGCGTCGTCGGCAGCTCGGACCAGGTCAGCGGCTTCGACGCGTCGTAACCGGCCTTCGTCAGATACAACTTGAACGTGCCGGTGTGCGCGATCGTCGACGCGTACGTCATCGTCAGCTTCGCCCCCGGAGTCAGCCGCGTGGACGGCCAGTCGGTGCGGGCGAGGTTCAGACCCTTGTAGTCGGACAGTCCACCGCTGCACAGCTTCCCGTCGGGGATCAGCTGCCGGTCGCGGCCGTTGATGTCGGGGACCCGGAGGTTGTCCCAGTAGGTGAAGGGCGCCCCGTTCGCGGCGATCGCCGCCTTGCACGCGGCCGACTGGGCCTGGCTGCCGCCCTGGGGCGAGCAGGCGTAGACCCGGCTGACCGGATACGTCGGCGCCCCGTGCGCCTGCGCCGGACCCGCCGCCCAGACGGTGAGCAGCAGCGGAGCCGTGGCGGCGGCCGCCATGGCGGTGCGATGTGCGGTCATCCGGGACATCCGGAACGTCTCCTCGGCCGGGGGCGGCAACGGTCTGTTCGTGCAATACGGGAAGCGGGCCCGGCGCGTTCAGTCTGTTCCCCTGGAGTGAATTGGGACGTATCCGGTCAACTGCCTGATGTTCAGGGGTGGTTTCCGGCCTGATCGAGGGTTTCCCCCGTATCCGTATGACCTTCTCTTTGCCTATCGTTTGACCACAGCTGACCCACAGGCGACCCCTGTCGAGGTGGCCGCCCGCGCCCGGCGCTCTCCGGTTCGACCCCCCACCGCTTCGACGGCGAAGCGAATCGACCGCCGCTCCGCGCTGCTTGGAGTACGGCCACGAAAGGCAAGCCCTTGCGCACTCCCACGGCATTCCCCACCGGACGGACCCTGATATCCGTCGCCGCGGTCTCCGCGGCCCTCCTCGCCACGGCCGCCACCTCGGCCGCCGTCGCCCAGGTGCCCCCCACCCAGGCCACCGCACCGGCCCTGTCCGGACAGACCGAGGCCGCACCCGGCACCCTCGCGGAACGCCTCATCGTCGGCTACAAGTCCGGTGCCGCGGAGGCGAGTTCGAACCGCGCCGCGGAGGCCGACGCCACCGCCAAGGGCAAGGAGGCCGGCGAGAGCGTCGACTTCCAGCGCCGCCTCGGCACCGGCGCCGCCCTGGTCGGCCTCGGCAACGCGCGCAGCACCACCGAAGTCGCCGACGTCATCGCCGAGTTCAGATCCGACCCGCAGGTCTCCTACGTCGTACCGGACCGGCTGAACACGCCGCAGGCCGACCCGAACGACACCGGGTACAGCAGGCAGTGGGACCTCTTCGAGTCCACGGCCGGGATGAACGTGCCCGCCGCATGGCCGACTTCGACCGGCAGTGGGGTCACCGTCGCCGTCATCGACACCGGCTACGTCACCCACTCCGACCTCGCCGCGAACATCGTCGCCGGCTACGACTTCATCAGCGACACCGCCGTCTCCGTCGACGGCAACGGCCGCGACAGCAACCCGGCCGACCCCGGCGACCACCACGCCGCCAACGAGTGCGGCGCGGGCATCGCGGCCAGCCCCTCCTCCTGGCACGGCACCCATGTCGCGGGCACCATCGCCGCCGCCACCGACAACGGCAAGGGCATCGCGGGCATCGCCTACGGCGCGAAGATCTCCCCGCTGCGCGTCCTCGGCAAGTGCGGCGGCTACGACTCCGACATCATCGACGCCATCACCTGGGCGTCCGGCGGCACCGTCTCCGGCGTCCCCGCCAACGCCAACATCGCCAAGGTCATCAACATGAGCCTGGGCGGCGACGGCGCCTGCACCTCGGCCACCCAGAGCGCGATCACCGCCGCCGTGAACCGCGGCACCACGGTCGTCGTCGCGGCCGGGAACGACAATGACAACGTCGCGAACCACTCCCCGGGCAACTGCGCCAACGTCATCTCCGTCGCTGCCACCAACCGCGCCGGCGCCAAGGCGTCCTACTCCAACTACGGCTCCGGCGTGGACATTTCGGCCCCCGGCGGCCAGACCAGCACGGGCACCGCCAACGGCATCTACTCCACGCTGAACTCCGGCACGAAGACGCCGTCCACCGAGTCGTACGCCTACTACCAGGGCACCAGCATGGCCACCCCGCACATCGCGGGCCTGGTCGCGCTCATGAAGTCGGCCGACCCGGCGCTGACCCCGGCCCGGATCGAGTCGGCCATCAAGGCCAACGCCCGCCCCCTGCCCGGCAGTTGCCCGGGCGGCTGCGGCGCCGGTCTCGCGGACGCGGCGAAGACGGTCCGGGCCGTGAGCACCGGCAGCGCGCCCTCCGCCCGGTAGGCGGTGGCACAGGGGATCCACAGAAACAGACCGGCCGACCCGTAGTGTGAGGCGCTTCCTCGGAGGCCCCTCGCCGGGGCGGCCGGTCTTCCGTTTGGCCGGGAAACGGCGCTGACACGTGCCACAGCCACCGAAAGTGGTCAAGAGTCGGGGCAGGGATGACAGAGAGACGCAAGTGATGGGAACGTGAGGGGTGTTGGCGGTCTTCGGGTGCAAGGTCGACACCGCCATATCGTGAGCTACTGTGTACAGGGGGTAATAAAAAACGGCATGAGCCGTTGTTTTTCCTTAATGGGAGTGTTTCAGTCGATGGCGAGGCAGCTACGGGCCGAACAGACCCGCACAACGATCATCACGGCCGCCGCCGAGCTGTTCGACCGGCAGGGCTATGAATCCACCAGCCTGAGCGACATCGTCGACCAAGCCCAGGTCACCAAGGGTGCCCTGTACTTCCACTTCGCGGCCAAGGAAGACCTGGCCCACACGATCCTGGAGATGCAGGCCAAGGCCTCGCGCCAGATCTCCAAGGAGATGGACAGCAGGGGCTACTCCTCACTGGAGACGCTGATACGTGTCACGTTCGGCATGACACGACTGGCCGTCGAGGGACCCATCCCGCGCGCCGGACTCCGGCTCGCCGCGGGGGAGATCGAGGTACGGCCCCCGATGCCGCACCCCTTCGCCGAGTGGCTGGACATCGCCTCCCGCAAACTCGCGGGCGCCGTGGCCGAGGCCGACGCGCACCCCGACACCGACGTGGACGCCGTGGCCCGTACGCTCATCGGTCTCTTCGTGGGCATCCGCGTCGTGGGCCGCACCCTCGAACCGGTGGCGTTACAGCCCCGCAGAACGGCCGAGATGTGGCACCTGGTGATCCGCGGCCTGGTCCCCGTCCCCCGCCGGGCCCGCTATCTCAGCCTCGCGGCGCGCCTGGAGCGGGAGATCGAGACCGACTGACCCGCCCGGTACGGTGAGGCGCATGCCCGACACCCCCACCGCGCCCGTGATCCTCGGCGACGAGCCCGGCTCGTTCCCCCGCAGCGTGCTGGCCGAACGGCACCCCGCGATCATCCAACAGGTCCGCGACGCCTTCCCCTACGGCCCCGAGCAGCACCGCGCCCTCGACGCCCTCCTGAAGAACTGCACCGAGGGCACGATCGAACCCCTCCCCGCCGACGCCGCCGACCACGACCGGTGGGCGGCGTGGGGCACGGAGAAATACGCCGGACAGTCCTGGTACGACGTCCCCTGGCTCTGGTCCGAGAGCTACTTCTACCGCCAACTCCTCGAAGCCGTCGGCTACTTCGGCCCCGGCGCCTGGCAGGGCATCGACCCGTTCCGTCCCTTCAAGCGCGCCGAACTCGACGCCCCCGAGACGGACGAGGAACTCGCCGCACTCGACGAGCTGGCGACGAAGCCGCCGGAGGAGCGCGCCAACTCCCTTCTGCACGGCTCCCTTTGGGGCAACCGCGCGGACCTCGGCTTCCGCCTCTCGGCAGCCGGAGCGGAGTCGGCCTCGCGGGCCCCGGCCCCGGCCCTGGTGGCCGACGACAGCGAGCGGCTGTGGTCCCTCCTCTCCGGCACCGGCACCCTCTGCCTCGTCGCCGACAACGCCGGCCGCGAACTCATCCCCGATCTCCTGCTGTTGGCCCACCTCCTCGACCAACAGCGCATCGAGCGCGCGGTGTTGCACATCAAGCCCCACCCGTACTACGTCTCCGACGCCACGACCGCCGACGTGGTCGACGCCGTGCACCGCCTCGTCGGCGCGCCAGGTGCGGCGGCGACGTACGGCCGCGCCCTCTGGTCGGCCATGGCGGACGGCCGCCTCACCGTGCGCGCCCACCCCTTCTCCTGCGCCCCGCTGCCGTACGCCGAGATGCCCGCCGACCTCCGCGCCGAGTTCGCCGCGGCCACCCTGACGATCGTGAAGGGGGACCTCAACTACCGCCGCCTGGTGGGCGATCGCCGCTGGGCACCGACCACGCCGTTCGCCGACGTCACCGCGTACTTCCCGGGCCCGGTCGCCGCCCTGCGCACCCTCAAGTCCGACGTGATCACGGGCCTGAACGCCGGAACGGAGGCCGCGTTGGTGGCGGCGGAGGGGCAACGCTGGCGTACGGGTGGCACGCATGCGCTGATCCAGGTGCGGGGGGTGTCCTCGGCGCCCGCCGTGTAGTTGGCTCGGTCACCGACGTCTCTTGTCGGACGTGTCGTCACGCGAGGGGAGTACGACCGAGATGCGTATCGGAGTGGCACCGCACCGTCTGTGGCCCGACGGCGAGGGGGAGTTGGACGAGGTCCTCCAAACCGCTGTCAGGGCCGAGGAGTTGGGCCTCGACCACGTCTTCGCGAGCGGTCATGCGGTGGCCGGCGACCTGGGGGTGACCCCGGACCCGCTGGTCCTGCTGGCCGCGATCGCCGGAGCGACCCGACGGATCGGACTGGTCACCAGCATCCTGGTCCTGCCGCTGCACAACCCGCTCCTCCTGGCCCACCAGGCCGCGACCCTCGACCGGCTCTCCGGGGGCCGTTTCACCCTGGGCGTCGGCACCGGCTGGGACGCCGAGGAGTTCGCTGCCGTAGGCGTCCCGTTCGCGGGCCGGGGCCGCCGTATGGACGAACAGCTCGCTGCCGTACGGCAGTTGTGGCGCGGCGAGGGCTCGCCGCGGCTCGGGGTGCTGCCGCGTACCGAGGGCGGTCCGCCGGTGTGGATCGGCGGACAGAGCGACGCGGCACTGCGCCGGGCCCTGCGGTTCGGTGACGCGTGGCACGGGTCCGGGGTCGATGCCGAATCGCTCACCGGGGTGCGGGCGCGGCTGGACGCGCTCGGCATTGAAGCGGGCCGCGACCCGGGCACGTTGGAGCTGACGGCGGGACTGTTCCTGGTGCCGCCCGGGTTCACCCCCGCGGTCAAGGTGCCGGGCCGGCCGCTGGGCGGGGACGACGCGAGTGCCGAGAGCGTACGGGACGAGCTGGGCCGACTGTCCGACGCCGGGCTCGTCTCCGCGTCGCTGTGGCTGCCGGTGCCCACGGAGTCGTTGCCGGACGCCCTCGCGTGGGTCGCCGGGGAACTCGTCGCGCGGTCGCTCTGAGGGACAACACGCCCTCGATTCAGGTGTGTTGATCTGAGTGAGACGCCGGGTCGCGATGAGGGCGGCCCGGCGTTGTCTCAGCCCAGCCGTACGTCCTGCCACACCATCCGGTGGTCGGACGTGACCACCGTCGTGCCGTCGCCGACCAGGCGGTACAGCGGGTCGTCGGAGGTCGGCCAGAACACGCCGTTGCGGCCGGGGAGCAGACCCTTGGACGGCAGGACGTGGTCCACGCGCAGATTGCCCGGCGTCGTGTCGCTGAAGTCGCCCGTGTCGTAGGCCGGGTTGCCGATCTGGCCGATGTTCGCGCCGCCCTGGAGCTTCGCGGCCTCGACCCCGCCCGCGCTGGCCGGCGGTTTGGCGGGCAGGTTGATCGCCGGGTGGTCGAGGAACTGCCGTACGGCGTGGTCGTAGCTGTCGCCGTCGTACGGATCGGCGTTCTGGTCGCCCGCGATCACGAACCGCGAGCCCGGCCGCAGACCGCCCCGGACGCCCTTGTCGTCGTAGAGATAGGCACTGCGCGCGTGGCCGCCGATGTAGTCGGCCCACAGGCGGATCTCGTCGTGGTTGCGGCGGCCGTTGCGGTCCTCCGTGCCGTCGAAGGTGGGCGGCGTCGGGTGCGAGACCAGGAAGTGCACGGTCTCGTGGCCGAGCCGGACCGGCACGTCCCAGTGGCTCTTGGAGGAGAGCCGCAGGATCGCGCGGGCCGCGTCGCTGTAGTAGCCCGGCGGGATCACGTTGCCCGGCATGTCCTTCCACAGGAAGTGCTGGAAGGTGCGCACCGCGCGGGTGTCGATCGGGAACTTGGAGAGGACGACCATGCCGTACTGGCCCGGGAAGAAGCCGTAGCCGAACGCGTCCTGGCCGTACGCGTCCGAACCCGGCGTCGTCACCACGCCGTTCTTGCCGTCGAGGTCGACGCCCGAGGGGACGCCCGTGTTCACCGGGCCGGTGAAGTGGTGCGGGAAGTGGATCGGGCGGGCGCTGTTGTGGCCCCGGGACAGGTAGTTGTCGAGGAACAGGCGGACCGCTCCGCCGCCCTCCACGTAGTCGAACTCGTTGATCAGCAGGATGTCGGGGTTCACCCGCTGGATGGTCTCGGCGACGTTGCGCGCCTGGGCGTTGTCGGGCGTCGACAGGTCCGTGACCAGCGCGCCCTCGGTGGCGCGGTTCAGCGAGGCGTTGAACGTGGCGAACCGCACGGTCCGCCCGTACCGCCCGTGCCGCTCGGATGCCGACGCGCGCACTGTGGCGGTACCGGCCAGCGCCGCCCCGGCCAGGGAGGCGAGCGTGGCGCGGCGGGAGAAGGTTCGGGAGTGGTTCATCGGGACTCCGGCCAAGGGAGGGGACACGTGAACCCCCGTAGTCTGCGCGCGTAGAAGTGAACGTCACAAGATGCGGGCGAAACTCATGGGTTCACTCCTGATTCACGCGATGGTGTGATCATGTCCCTTGCCCGGGATGGGTGTTGAGGGCCGCGGGTAGGGCCCGGCCATGACCCAGCCGTTCGAACTCCCGCACTTCTACATGCCGTATCCCGCGCGCCTCAACCCGCATCTGGACGAGGCCCGCGCCCACTCCTCCGTGTGGGCCCGCGAGATGGGCATGCTGGAGGGCTCCGGGATCTGGGAGCAGGCCGACCTCGACGCGCACGACTACGGCCTGCTCTGCGCCTACACCCACCCCGACTGCGACGGGTCCGCCCTGTCGCTGATCACCGACTGGTACGTGTGGGTGTTCTTCTTCGACGACCACTTCCTGGAGACCTTCAAGCGCAGCCAGGACCGCGCAGGCGGCAAGGCGTACCTGGACCGGCTGCCGCTGTTCATGCCGCTGGACCTGTCGACTCCCGTACCGGAGCCGGAGAATCCGGTCGAGGCGGGGCTCGCCGACCTGTGGGCGCGCACGGTGCCCTCGATGTCCGTCGACTGGCGCCGCCGCTTCGCCGTCTCCACCGAGCATCTGCTCAACGAGTCCCTGTGGGAGCTGTCCAACATCAACGAGGGGCGGGTCGCCAACCCCGTCGAGTACATCGAGATGCGCCGCAAGGTAGGCGGCGCGCCCTGGTCGGCGGGGCTCGTGGAGTACGCGACCGCCGAAGTGCCCGCGTCCGTCGCCGAGGAGCGGCCGCTGCGGGTGCTGATGGAGACCTTCTCCGACGGCGTCCACCTGCGCAACGACCTCTTCTCCTACCAGCGGGAGGTCGAGGACGAGGGCGAGCTGAGCAACGGCGTGCTCGTCCTGGAGACCTTCTTCGGCTGCACCACCCAGGAGGCCGCCGACACCGTCAACGACGTCCTCACCTCGCGGCTCCACCAGTTCGAGCACACCGCGTTCACCGAAGTGCCCGCCGTGGCCCTGGAGAAAGGTCTCACCCCGGACGAGGTCAGGGCCGTCGCCGCCTACGCCCAGGGCCTCCAGGACTGGCAGTCCGGGGGCCACGAATGGCACCTGCGCTCCAGCCGCTACATGAACGAAGGCGCCCTCGACAACTCGCCGTTGAACGGCCCGACCGGCATCGGCACCTCCGCCGCCGACATCGGCGCCCTGCTCGCCGCGGCAGGCGCCGAACGGCTGCGCGCCTACACACACGTGCCCTTCCAGAAGGTCGGACCGTCCCAACTCCCCGACTTCTACATGCCGTTCGAGGTCGAACTGAGCCCGCACCTGGACGGCGCCCGCGTCCGCCTCGTCGACTGGGCACACGCGATGGGCATCCTGGAGGAGGGCGTCTGGGACGAGGGGAAACTCGCCGCCGCCGACCTCCCGCTCTGCTCCGCCGGCATCGACCCCGACGCCACCGAGGCGGCCCTCGACCTCAGCTCCCGCTGGCTCGCCTGGGGGACCTACGGTGACGACTACTACCCCCTCGTCTACGGCATCCGCGGCGACCTCGCCGCCGCCCGCGTCACGACCGCCCGCCTCTCGGACTGCATGCCCGTCGAGGGACCGGCGGTCATCGTGCCGGTCAACGGCATGGAACGCGGACTCATCGACCTGTGGGCCCTCACGACCGCCGAGATGCCCCTGGACGACCGGCGCACCCTGAAGACCGCGATCAACAAGATGACCGAGAGCTGGGTCTGGGAGCTGTCCAACCAGATCCAGCACCGCGTCCCCGACCCGATCGACTACCTGGAGATGCGCCGCGCCACCTTCGGCTCCGACCTGACCCTCAGCATGTGCCGGATGGGCCACGGCCCGAAGGTCCCGCCCGAGGTCTACCGCACCGGCCCCGTCCGCGCCCTGGAGAACGCGGCCATCGACTACGCCTGCCTCCTCAACGACGTCTTCTCCTACCAGAAGGAGATCGAGTACGAGGGCGAGGTCCACAACGCGATCCTCGTCGTGCAGAACTTCTTCGGCATCGACTACCCGACCGCACTCGGCGTCGTCCACGACCTGATGACCCAGCGCATGCACCAATTCGAACACGTCGCCGCGAACGAACTGCCCATCGTCTACGACGACTTCGGCCTCTCGGACGAGGCCCGCGAGATCATGAAGGGCTATGTGACCGACCTCCAGCACTGGATGGCGGGCATCCTGAACTGGCACAGCGAGGTCGACCGCTACAAGGCCGAGTACCTGGCGAGGCGTTCACACGGGTTCGTGCCGGACCGGGTGCCGGCGTTGCCGTTCGGCTGAGCGGGAGGGGCCGCGGCGGGTCAGGAGGGCTGGTGCTCCGCCCGGCCCGCGTGGGCGACCGCGGCTCGCGCCAGCGCTCGGACCACCGGATGCGGGCGCGAGCCGTCGCCGGCCAGTTCCGGCTGGAAGAGGGTGGCCAGGAAGAAGGGGTGGCCGGGGAGTTCGGCGATCCGGACGTGGCCGTCCTCGTCGTGTCCGGAGAAGCGCAGACCGTGCGCGCGCAGGGTGTCGAGGTGGCGGGTCGGGCCGAAGGAGCAGAAGTAGCGCTCGACCGTGCGCTCCGAGCCGATCGCGGACTCGGCGAGCGAGCCCGGTTCGATCGTGACGGCGGCCTCGTGACCGACGAGGGAGCAGGCCAGCGGTTCGATGAGGAGGTCCTCGGCGTCGGGGTCGTTCTCGGCGTGCGCGACCCGGGTCAGCCCGCACACGGCACGGGCGTACTCGAGGAGCGCGTGCTGGAAACCGCCGCAGGTGCCGAGGAACGGAACGCCCTCCACGCGCGCGGTGCGGATCGCGGACAGGACACCGGCCTCGCTGCGGTAGGGGCTGCCCGGCAGCACCCACACGGCGTCGAACCCGCGCACCGCGTCCGGTGCCTCGGCGTCCTCGGACGGGATCCAGTAGGCGTCGAGGACGAGCCGGTCGCGCTCGGCGAGGGCGTCGAGGATGAGCGGGAGGCGGCTGTGCGAGACGACGTTGGGGGAGCGGTCGCCGACCAGGGCGATACGGGCGGTGCGTGCGGTCTGATCTGCGGTGTTCGTCATGCCGTTCATCCTGGGCGCGACCCGATGTTCACGTCCAACGATGATTCCTGCTCTCTCCATAAGCGGAACTGATGGGATGCTGTCCTCCGTGGACCCGCACCTCCTGCGTACGTACGTCACCGTGGCCCGGCTCGCCTCCTTCTCGGAGGCCGCGCGCGAGCTGGGCTACACCCAGTCCGCGGTGTCCCAGCACATCGCCGCCCTGGAACAGGACCTCGGCGCCCCGCTGCTCAACCGCCGTCCCGTCACGCCCACTTCGGCGGGCGAGCGGCTCCTCGAACACGCGGGCCCGCTGCTGCTGCGCCTGGACGCCGCCCGCGCGGACGTCGTCCGGATGGCCGCCGCACCCGAACGCGGGCTCACCCTCGCCACCGCGCCGACCGCACTCGGGCCACGCGTCCTGGCAGCCCTCCCGCGCGCGGGCGTGACGCTGCGCGTGCTCACCCGGGACGAGGTGCCGGTCGCCGTCGCCACCGGCACCGCGGACCTCGGCCTGGTCGACGGGATCGCGGCCCCCAACGATCCGCTCCGGCTGCCCGACGTGGCCCCGCTGACCACCCACGGCGTCGCCGAGGAACCCGTCTGCGTCCTGCTCCCCGACGACCACCCGCTGGCCGGCCGCCCCGCCCTGCACCTCGGTGATCTCGCCGCCGCACGCTGGCTCGACGCCCCCGACGCGGGCGTGCCCCTCGCGCGGCTCCGCGCCGCGAACGGGGGCGGCGCCTTCCGCCCGGCCCTGCGCTACGACGGCACCGACATCCGCGTCCTGGTGGCCCTCGCCGCCGCGGGCCACGGCCTGACCCTGCTGCCCCGCTCGGCGGCCACCGGGGTACCGGGCGCGGTCGCCGTCCCGCTCGCCGAACCACGCGTCGTGCACCGTACGGAACTGGTGTACGGGGGAGCGCCGCGAGGGGCGGCGGCGCGGTTGGTGGGGCGCCTGGTGGAGCGGGAACGGGAGTGAGGCGGCACGCGCGCGTGCGATGCGCGGCAGGGCCTTCCCTCTCCTGACCCTCGGTCAGTCTCACTCGTTCGTGGCACGTCGGGCGCCGGTGCGCCGGGTAGATCATCTGCCGGAGGCGATCCATGGAACAGACTGCGTTGCGTCCCAAGCCGATGCCCGGGCAGGAACCCGGCGGCGGCACCAAGCCCGGCCCCACCCGCCGCCCGCACGCCGCGCGGCGCCGCGGCCGACGGCTGGTGACCCTGCTGTTCGGCCTGTTCGTCGGGACCGTCCTGGTGCTGTCGGGGGTCGGGCTCGGCACGGTCGGCGCCACGGTGATCGGCATGAGCAAACTCGCCGAGATGCAGCGCCAGGCGGCCCACCAGCCGGCGCGGACGGCCGACTCGCCCGGCCCGTCCGCGTCCTCCGCGAGCCCGTCGCCCTCGCCCATCGGCGCGACACTTGGCGTGGAGGCCGTGGACGCGGAGAAGGCGGGCGCCCTGGTCGTCGGCGTCCACATCCCCGGTCCCGGCTACACGGCCGGCCTGATCCGCGGCGACGTGCTGCTCACGTTCGGCGGCACCCGGGTCGACTCGGCGGCCGACCTCTCGCGCGCGGTCGCGCGTGCCCATCCCGGGGACGAGGTCACCATCACCGTGCGGCACCACAGCGGCGGCTTCCAGCAGTTCACCGTGGTCCCCGGGTACGTCGTCTGACACGGCGTCGCGCGTCCCCTTGGAGACGGCCCACGACGTGACGCCGACGCCGGCCGGGAGCGCCCCGAGCGCGATGCCCGGACCGGGGAAGTCCCGCCGATCGGCTCGCGTGGCCCTCCGGGTCCGGGCAGGATGCTGACCGTAGCTCCGTTCCGTCCGACCTCGGAGGCCTGAATGACCGGTAGCACGCCCGCGCCCTTCACCGCCGCCGACTACAGGACCCGCATGGACCGCGCCGCGCGGGCCGCCGCCGACGCCGGTCTCGTGGGGCTCCTGGTCGCTCCGGGACCGGACCTGGTGTGGCTCACCGGCTACGCGCCCACCGCGATCACCGAACGGCTCACCGTCCTCGTCCTGGCCCCCGGCCGCTCCCCGGTCCTCGTCGTGCCCACCCTGGAGGCCCCCGACGCGGCCAAGGCACCCGGCGCCGACGCCCTCACCCTGCGCGACTGGACCGACGGCAAGGACCCCTACGCCGCCACAGCCGCCCTCCTCGACGCGACCGGCCGCTTCGGCATCAGCGACAACGCCTGGTCCATGCACCTGCTCGGACTCCAGAAGACGCTGCCCGACACCACCTACGCCTCCCTCACCGACGCACTGCCGATGCTGCGCGCGGTGAAGGACGCGGCGGAACTGGACCTCATGGCGGCCGCCGGAGCGGCCGCTGACGCAACGTACGAGGAGATCCGGAAGGTTCCCTTCGCCGGCCGCCGCGAGTCCGACGTCGGCACCGATCTCGCCGATCTGCTACGGCAGTTCGGGCACTCCCAGGTCGACTTCACGATCGTCGCCTCGGGCCCCAACGGAGCCAACCCGCACCACGAGGTCGGCGACCGCGTCATCCAGCAGGGCGACATGATCGTCCTCGACTTCGGCGGCCTCAAGGACGGCTACGGCTCCGACACCTCGCGCACGGTCCACGTCGGCGAACCCACCGAGGAGGAACAGCGCGTCCACGACCTGGTCCGCGAGGCCCAGGAGGCCGGTTTCCGCGCGGTGCGCCCCGGAGTCGCCTGCCAGGAGGTCGACCGCGCCGCCCGCGCGGTCATCGACGACGCCGGATACGGCCCCTACTTCATCCACCGCACCGGCCACGGCATCGGCGTCACCACGCACGAGCCGCCGTACATGATCGAGGGCGAGGAACAGCCCCTCGTGCCCGGGATGTGCTTCTCCGTGGAGCCCGGCATCTATCTGCCCGGCCGCTTCGGGGTACGCATCGAGGACATCGTCACGGTGACCGACCACGGCGGCCGCCGGCTCAACAACACGGCCCGCGAGATGGCCCTGGTGGACTGACGACGACCAGGAGCCCCGACACCCCGAACGGCGACGGCCCGACCATGACCCAGGCACCGACACCCACCGCGGACACCGTCCGCCAGCTGGTCCGTTCCCTGCTCAAGGACGGCACGGCCGACGGAGCCGGACCCGAGATCAGGCCCGTCGCCGAGGGCGGCGAGCACGACACCTGGTGGGTCGGCTCCCGCCACGTGCTGCGCCTCGCCCCGAACCGTGCGGCCACCGTGCGGCAACGCCGTGAACTGCGCCTGCGCGACCTCGTACGGCCGTATCTCCCCGTCGCCGTTCCGACGAGCGTGGCGCACGGCGAGTGGGCGCCCGGGCTCACCTACACGCTCGACACCAAGGTGCCAGGCCGGTCCGGCGAGGACCAGGACGTCTCCGCCGTGGGTGAGGCCGACCTGGCCGGGCTGCTCACCGGGTTGCGCGAGGTGCCCGCCCGGCAGGCCGAGTCGCTCGGGATCCCGCGCACCGCACCGCGCTCCCTGGAGGAGTTGCGCCGCGCCGCCGAGCAGGCCGCCGAACGGCTCGCCGCCGCCGACGAGTTCGATGCCGCCCGCCTCCACCAGCTCACCCAGCCCGGCGCGATCCAGCTAGCCGCACAGCCCGGCAGCGCGGTCCTCGTCCACCACGACCTCAAGGGCGAACACCTGGTGGTCAGCACCGACGGCCGGGTCCGCGGCGTCCTGGACTGGACCGGCGCGGCCCTCGGCGACCCCGCCGAGGACATCGCCGGACTCGCTCTGGCGGTCGGCTCGCCCGCCGCCGTACGCGCCGCGACCCTCGCCGGCTACGGCGCCCGCCCCTGCCTGCGCGGCCTCTGGCTCGCCCGCTGCGACACCGTCGTCCGCCTCGCCGACTGCCTCAAGGGCCGCGACGCCGGACCCGTCCCGCTCCTCAGGACCCAACTGCGCCGCAGCTGGGAGGCGATCCTGCTGGAGCGGGTGACCGAACTCAGGGAAGGGGACGGGGAGTTGTAGCGCGTAAACGTTCGCGCAAGCGTTTACGCCGGCGCTTCGCAAACGATTGCGCGAGCGTTTGCGTCAGCCGTCCGTAAACGATTGCGCAAGCGTTTACGCCTGTGCCAGCACCACGCACGACTCCCCGGGCAGTCGTAGCATCCCGTCCGCCCCCGGCACCTCCACCGGCTCCCACGCGGCCAGGATCTCCGCCGGGCGCGTGCCCAGGGGGATCGCGGCCGGTTCCTTGCCGAGGTTCACCGCGACGCGTACGTCTCCGCGGCGCAGCGCGAGCCAGCGGGCGTCCTCGTCGTAGGCGACCTTCGTGTCGGTGAGGTCGGGGTCCGTGAGGTCGGGTTCCTGGTGGCGGAGCGCGATGAGCCGGCGGTACCAGGCCAGCACGCGCGCGTGGGGCTCGGTCTGCGGCTCCGTCCAGTCGAGGCAGGAGCGGTCGCGGGTCGCCGGGTCCTGCGGGTCGGGTACGTCCTCCGCGGCCCAGCCGTGCGACGTGAACTCCCGTCGCCTGCCCTGCCGTACGGCCTCCGCGAGGTCCGGGTCGGTGTGGTCGGTGAAGAACTGCCAGGGCGTGCCCGCGGCCCACTCCTCGCCCATGAACAGCATCGGAGTGAAGGGCCCGGTCAGGGTCAGCGCGGCGGCGCAGGCCAGCATCCCGGGGGAGAGGGAGGCCGAAAGGCGGTCCCCCTGGGCGCGGTTGCCGACCTGGTCGTGGGTCTGGCTGTAGCCGAGCAGCCGGTGCGCGGCCACCCGCGTGCGGTCCAGGCGGCGGCCGTGGTGCCGGTCGCGGAAGCTCGAATAGGTGCCGTCGTGGAAGTAGCCGCCGGTCAGCGTCTTGGCGATGGCCGAGAGCGGGGCCCGCGCGAAGTCCGCGTAGTAGCCCTGCGATTCACCGGTCACCGCGGTGTGCAGGGCGTGGTGGAAGTCGTCGTTCCACTGCGCGTGCAGCCCCAGGCCGCCCTCCGCGCGGGAGGTCACCACGCGCGGGTCGTTCAGGTCGGACTCGGCGACCAGGAACAGCGGCCGGCCCGTCTCGGCGGCCAACGCGTCGACGGCGGCGGAGAGTTCCTCCAGGAAGTGGCACGCGCGCGTGTCCTGCAGCGCGTGCACCGCATCCAGTCGCAGCCCGTCGATCCGGTACTCGCGCAGCCACGCCAGCGCGCTGCCCAGCAGGAACGCGCGCACCTCGTCCGAGCCGGGCGCGTCCAGGTTGACCGCGCTGCCCCAGGGGGTCTGATGCGTGTCCGTGAAGTAGGGGCCGAACACGGGCAGGTAGTTCCCGGACGGGCCGAGGTGGTTGTGCACCACGTCGAGCACGACACCCAGGCCCAGTTCGTGAGCCCGGTCGACGAACCGCTTGAGTCCCTCGGGGCCGCCGTAGGGCTCGTGCACGGCCCACAGGGAGACGCCCTCGTAGCCCCAGCCGTTGCGGCCGGGGAACGGGCACAGGGGCATCAACTCGATGTGCGTGACGCCCAGTTCGACGAGATGGCCGAGACGGTCGGCGGCCGCGTCCAGGGTGCCCTCGGGTGTGTACGTGCCGACGTGCAGCTCGTAGAGCACCGCTCCGGGCAGCGGGCGTCCGGACCACGCGGCACGCCACGCGTACCGCTCGTGGTCGACGACCGCGCTCAGCCCGTCCGGGCCGTCCGGCTGGCGGCGCGAGCGCGGGTCGGGCCGTGGCGGGCCGTCGTCCACCGAGAACGCGTATCGCGTGCCGTCCTCCGCCTCCGCCTCGCCGCTCCACCACCCCACGCGCTCGGGATCGCGCTCCAACGCGCGCGTGGCGCCCTCGCAATGGAGCGTCACACGGTCTGCCTCTGGTGCCCACACCTCGAACTGCACGGACGGTTCCCCTTCGTCTGCTCACCGGGATGTAGCCCGTCCATCGTGCTTCAAACGAGATCAATCCGCTTTTGAATCCGTCCCTTTGGCGCAGGTGTCGTCATCTTCACGCGCGTGCGTGCCGTTTCCGCGTCTTCTGGACACCCGGGGTTCACTGCCCGACAATCACGAGCGTGACGTCGTCCTTCGAGTTCCACACGTACCCCGCGCGGCTGTCCGACGCGGAGCGCGACAAGGCGCTCAAGGTCCTCCATGACGGCGTCGCCATGGGGCGGCTGTCCCACGACACGTTCATCCGGCGCATGGAGCTGGCACTGGCCGCCCGCCGGTCCGAGGACCTCGTGCCGCTCACCGCCGACCTGCCCACCGAAAGCCGCCTCTCCCGGCTGCTGTTCGGCACCGTGGAGGCCGTCTCCGGCTTCACCGTACGGCTCCGGAGGGCCTGGCAGGCCGAGCGGCTCCCCAAGCTGCTGCTGCCCCACCCGGGCAACGGGTATCCGCTGCGCATCGGCCGCGACCCGGCCAACGGGCTGCGCCTGACCCACGAGACGGTGTCCCGGGTGCACGCCGAACTCAGCCGCCAGGGCGGCATGTGGGTCCTGCGCGACCTCGGCTCGACCAACGGCACGACGGTCAACGGCCGACGGGTGACCGGCGCGGCCGTCGTCCGCGAGGGCGACCAGATCGGCTTCGGCCGGATGACGTTCCGGATCTCCGGCACCTGAGCCGGAACACCGCCCCACCTCACCTCTGGCCTGGGCATTACCCGATGTGGCGATCTTGGGTGTGCGTGAAATCCCTTTGCGTACGGCGGTGTTGACGTACCCCGTACGCCGTGACTGACTGTGCGTACACCATGCACATCAGGTGAACCGACGGCACCACAATTGTGGAGGTGTGCCCTGCCGCCACTCCTCCGCTACCCGTCCGTGGACGAGTTGGCCGCCCAGGCCGCCGCGCTCGTCGCCCGCCGTCCCCAGGACGCCCGGCTGCGCCGCGTCGGCACCTCCCGCGCCGGTACACCCCTGTGGCTGCTCTCCGTGGGCCACGGCAGCCGTCAGGCCCTCGTGGTCGCCGGACCGCACGCCAACGAGCCGGTGGGCGGCGCGACGGTGCTGCGGCTGGCCGAACGGGTCCTCGCCGACCCCCGGTTGAGCGAGGGCGCCGACGCCACCTGGAACCTGCTGCTGTGCCTCGACCCCGACGGCTCGCGCCGCAACGAGGGCTGGCTCCCCGGCCCGTACACCCTCGGCCGGTACTTCCGGAACTTCTTCCGGCCCGGCTTCCTGGAACAGCCCGAGTGGCTGCCCGACGGCGCGGCAGGCGCCCGACTCCCGGAAACGCGCGCCCTGTTGGAGGTCCAGGACGAACTCCGGCCCTTCCTCCAGTGCTCCCTGCACGGTGTCGACGTGGGCGGCGGCTTCGTGGAGCTGACCCGCGACCTCCCGGGCCTCGCCCGCCGCGTCGCCCACACGGCGACCCGCCTCGGCATCCCGCGCGAACTCGGCCCCTACGACACCCTGTACTGGCCGAGCCTCGGCCCCGCCGTCTACCGCATCCCGCCACCGCGCCCGGGCGACCTCGCCGCGGCCATCACCGAGGCCGCCGTCGAGTCCACCTGGTACCACCCGCACCGGCACGGCACGGTGACCGCGGTCGTGGAGGCGCCGATGTGGGGCGTGACCGGCGTCGAGAACGGCGCACCGCCCGCCGACGCGGACGCCTTCCTCCGCACCGTGAGCCACACCCTGCGCCACGACAGCCGCATCCTGGAACAACTCCTCGCGCGGATACGGCCGTTCGTGCAGGGCGGTACCGAGACGGGGACGGGCGTCGGGCTGAGGGACGCCTGGCCGCGGCCCGCCGCCGACCCGGTGGTACCGCCCGCGCGGGACACCGCCGAGACGCGTCCCCGGACCCTCGTCGTGTCCGACGCGGCGCGGCTGCTCGCCCCGGTCGACGACTATTTACTGGTGATCCCCGGGCTCGCCGACGCGTGGGACCCCGACGTCGACACCGGCGCGGCCCGCCCGCTGCCACCGCTCAACACGGCCCACCTGGCCGCCCTGCGCATCGCGGGGCGGCGGCTGGCGCTGCGGACGGCGGGGCTGCTGTACCAGCTCGTGGCCGCCTCCGGGAGCGATCCGGCCGGTGTGCTCCCGGAGTTGGACCGGCTGATCGACCAGTGGTGCGCCGACTACCGCGACGGCTGCGGGGCACGCTGGATCTCGGTCGCGCGCCAGGTCGAGTACCAGTCGCGCGTGGTGCTCAGCGCGTTCGAACTGGCCCGGCGGCACGCGCCCGTGTGCTCCCGTTCGGGTGAGCCGGGGTGGGGTTCGGAGACCGCGGTGCCGATGCACCAGGAATGACCTGTACCTCGAAATCGACCGTTCTCCGGAGTGCCCTGCTCGCGGCGGCACTTGTGCTCCTCGCCGCCGGACAGTCACCCGCCCAGGCGACCGCGCCCCACCACGGTGTCCGGGGCGACTGGCTCTACCTCACCGTCACCCGGGGCGACAGCCGGTCCAGTGACACACGCGGGACGCTGCTCCTGTGCGACCCGCCCCAGGGGCACGCCCACGCTGCCGAGGCCTGTGCCCAACTGGGCGCGGCGGGCGGCGACATCGACGCCATCCCGGCCAAGGGCGTGATGTGCCCGATGATCTACGCCCCGGTGACCGCCCACGCGCGCGGGGAATGGAAGGGGCGTCCGGTCGACTACGGGAGGACGTTCTCCAACGGGTGCGCCATGGCGGCGCACACCGGAGAGGTCTTCGCGCTGGACACCTGAGGCGCGGGCCGAACGGGCGGCGTCAGGCCGAGCGTTGGGCACGCACGCGTGGGGCGTCCCCGAATCCGCCCGCCTGCTCGCGCGCGTGCAGCGCCGCCGCCACGACCGTGCGGGACTGATGCTCGACCTGGTGCTCCAGGGGCACCCAGCGGGCCCGGAAGCGCTCCGCGAAGGCGTCGCTCCAGGTCGTCACGAGGTGTTCGAGCAGGGGTGCCGCGCGGTCGTCGGTCTCCCGCAGGACCCGCAGCAGCATCGCCGCCGCCCGCAACGGCAGCCGGCGCCCGAACGCGTCCACGCTGCCGACGTACGCCATCGTCGTGTCGGCCGGCCGTGTGTGCATCCAGTCCGCGGCCAGGCCGGGCACCAGCTCCAGGGCCCACTTCGCGGCCCGCAGCAGCGGTGTGTCGACGCCCTTGAGGCGCGGCAGCGCGTCGGCGAGGACCCACTCCACCTCCCGCGTGTCCCGCAGCAGGCGGCGCGCCAGCCGCCGTATCGCCGCCGCCGGGGCGGGATGCGGTGCCGGGTCGTCCACCAGGTCGCTGGCCCACATCGGGACCTCCACGACCGCGGTGAGGCCGCCGTAGCGATGCGCGTGGTACCAGGTGCTGCGCCGGGCGTCGTCCGGCATGCTCGGGTACGCCACGTCCGAACCGGGCGCCGGCATCACATGCACCCCGGGCCCCGAGGCGGGCCAGCCCGCCGCGTCCGAGGCGCCCGTCTCCACCGGGATGTGCAGCTCCGCCGCCGACTTGGCGAACGGCTCGGCCAGCCCCGGTATGTCCTTCGTCAGCTGCACCCAGCTGCCGCCCAGATCGGTCCCGTGCAGGGTCACCTGGAGGTAGGGCCGCAGTTCGTCGATCACCCGGGTCAACGCCCGTGTCTCGGGCGGCAGTCGGTCGGGCGGCAGCACGGACGGCGACCACTCCGGCTGCTCGGGCCCGGCCGGCCGGTAGAAGCCCAGGTGGTAGTCGAGCAGGCTGCGCGGCGCCGGCGTGACATGCAGGCTCGCCCCGTCCGGATCCGCGCAGAGCAGGAAGTGCCAGGAGGTGTCCGACCTCAACTCCCTGTCCCGTACGGCCTGTTCGGCCAGGGCGAGGAGAGTGGAGCCGCCGGTCGGCTCGTTGGCGTGGGCGCCCGCGACCACCAGGACGGCCCGGTGGGCGTGCCCCACGGACAGCAGATGGAGTGGCCTGCCCGCGCGGGAGACGCCCACCTGCCGCAGGCTGCACAGGCCCGGCCGATGCGCGGCCAACGCCCTTGCGGACGAGACCAGTTCGGTCACACTGGGGTATCGCAACTCCGGCAGGAGACTCACCCCCGATTAGTCAGCCCCGGCTTCGCAATCGCAGTACTTCACGGGCTCCGAGAACTGTCAAGGAGACCGCGGGGGAGGCTACCGGGGGCGCCCAGGAGCATTTACCGGCAGCCGGTAGGGGCGTTGGTGCCAGCAGGGGGCCGGGGTTCTCCAGAGGGATTCGCGAGCGCTCGCGCTCACTCCCGGTGACGTCCCCGTCGTGCACACGCGCGTACCCCCGCACCGAGAACACCGACGTTGCCGTTCGTCACCGCACGCCCGCCGCCCGCTACGCACCCCGGGTCCGTACGCGGGTGCGAGCCGGTGGCCGGGACGGTCCTACGGCGTGCGGCCGGTCCGCGTACGCCGCAGGACCACGGGATACCTGTTTCACCCGTACGGCCGTACGAGGGCTGCGTCCCGCGCGGTGCGGTGGTCGGCTGGAGGCAGCCGCGTGTGCGCATGGCGCGGACGACCGGCCGCGCGCCCCACGGCGCGGGGCGGAGTGACGACCACGGGAGCGGACGGCGGTGCTGTGTCTCACGGACGTGCTCGTCACGCGGACCGCGGGCACCCCGGCCCGCCCACCGGGCCCACCGAGCCTGCGGACGGCCGTACGGGACCCGTATCCGCTCTACCGCCTCCTCCGCACGCACTACCCCCTGGTGTACGACGAGCCCTTCGGCGCCTGGCTCGTCAGCCGCTACGACGACGTCCGCGCCGCGCTCGCCGACCCGCGGCTCGTCCCCGTGCCCGGCGAACCGGCCGCGCCCGAGGCCGACCAACTCCTCGACCGGGCGCTGCGCGGGCCCGCGCTGGACGCCCTGACCGCCGCCGTCGAACGCGGCGCCCATGTCCTCGCCCGCAGGCTGGCCGCGCGTGAGGAGGCCGACCTGGTGGCCGAGTTCTGCGACTGGCTGCCCACCGCGACGGTCGTGGCCGCGCTCGGGCTGCCGTACGAGGAGACCGCGCGCGTGCACTGCTGGTGCCGCACGGGACTCGGTCCCTCCGGGGGCGGGCGTTCCGAACTGGGCGTCTTCCTGCGCCCGTTGACGGCCCGGCGCCGCGCTCACCCGGGCGGTGACCTGCTGTCCGTCCTGTGCGCCGCGCGGTCCGACGAGACCGTTACGGGGCTGGTGGGCACGCTGCTCGGCGCGGCGGGCGAGACCACCGCGCGGGCGCTGGCTTCGTTCCTCGCCAACCTCCTTGACCATCCGGGTCAGTTGGAGGTCCTCCGCGCCCGTCCCGAGCTCACGGCCGGAGCCTGGGCGGAGTCCCTGCGCCGCGATCCGCCGCTGCACCTCGTGCTGCGCAGGGCCGTCGAACCCGTCGGCGCGATCCCCGCCGGGGCCACCGTCGCCTGCCTGCTCGGCGCCGCCGGCCGCGACCCCGAGCGCTTCACCGACCCCGACCGCTACGACGCCTTCCGCGCCGACCCCGGCCCGCTCGGCCACGGCACCGGGCGCCGCACCACCTCCGAGGCCCTGCTCGCCCGGCTCACGGCCGAACACGGTCTGCGGGCCCTGCTGGCCGCCCTGCCGGGCCTTCGCCGCGCAGAGGGCGCCCGGACGGCGCCTGAGGACCTGGTCCGGCGCTCGCCCAAGATCCTCAGGGTCCGCACCCGCTAGTGGCTCTCGCCCACCCGCTCCAACAGGACCACCGGCAACTCCCCGAAAACGTCGTCCACGCGCGCGTGCCCCGTGAACTCCCGCTCCGGAGCCAGCACATCGGCCCATCGCCCCGGCGGCAGCGGCAGCACGGTGTCGCGCCAGCCACCCGCCTCCGCGAGCCGCGCCGACAGCCGGGTCACCGCCGTGACCACGGCCCCCGAGCGCGCGAACGCCACGCAGTGCGCCGCCGCCGGGCCCTGTGCCGTCAGCGGGGCGTACGTCGCCGCGTCCCCGAAGACCTCGGGGCGCCGGGCCCGCAGCCGTAGCGCGGCGGCCGTGAGCGCGCCCTTGTCGCCGGGGTGCGGCGGCGGGAACGGCACCGGGCGGCGGTTGTCGGGGTCGACCAGGGCCAGGTACTCGGTCTCCGTGCCCTGGTAGAGGTCCGGTACGCCGGGCATCGTCAGCTGGACCAGGGCGGCGCCCAGCATGTTGGCCCGGATGTGCGGATCCAGTGCCGTGCGCAACGCGGTCACGTGCTCGCCGGGCGCCCCGCACGGGCCCGCCGCGACGAACGCAGCCACCGCCTTCTCGTACGGCGGCTCCTGCTCCGTCCAGCTCGTGTACAGGCCCGCCTCGCGCACATGCTTCAGCAGGGCCTCCTGGACGCGCTCCGCGTCCGCCGGGCCGAGCCCGAACACCGTCTGCCAGGCCGCCCACGCCAGTTGAGCGTCCGGCGCGCCCTCGCCGGTGCGGGTCACCTCGGCCAGCACGTCCGCCCAGCGCTCCGGTACCTCGGTGAGCACGGCCAGCGCGGCCCGTACGTCGGCACTGCGCTTGGTGTCGTGGGTCGACAACACCGTGCCCATGGCGGGCCAGTCGCGCTGCACGCGCGCGCAGTACGCGTGGAAGTCATCCGGGGACACCGCGGGGCTGCCCGGGTTCCCGCCCACCTCGGTCGCCGACAGCAGCGGCACATAGCGGTAGAAGGCCGTGTCCTCCACGGACTTGGCCCGCAGCGCGGACGAGGTCTGCGCGAACCGCGTCCGGAACTCCACCTGCTCGGGCCCGTCCCCGTACCGCCCCAGCAGCAGCTCCCGTACGACGTCGACGGCGCCCGCCTCCTCCGGGACGACGAACGCCTGCCGGGCCTCGGCCGCCGCCTCCTCGGTGACGACGGCAGCCGTGTCGCCCGAGGTGTACGGCCGGTACACCTCCAGGCGGACCAGCAGCTCCAGCAGCGCGGTCCGCAGCGCCCAGGGGGCCCGGTCGCGCAGCGCGGGGTCCGGGGACGTGGCACAGAGGCGGGCCGCGACCCGGGTCAGCCGGTTCATCTCGGCGACCAGTTCGTGCGTGAGCACCTTGTACGCCGCCCGCCGTACCGTCGCCTCCCACTGCCCGCCCCGGTCGGTCTGCGGGGCCGCGAACCTCCGGTACTGGCCCAGGAGTTCACCGGCGCCCGCCGGGTCCGTGAACAGGCCGTCGACCTGCCGGAGGGCGTCGTAGCCGGTGGTGCCCGCGACGGGCCAGGACGCCGGCAGGCGCTCCCCGTCCGCGAGGATCTTCTCGACGACCGTCCAGCGGCCGCCGGTCGCCTCGTGCAGCGTCTGGAGGTAGTCGTCGGGGTCGGCGAGGCCGTCTGGGTGGTCGACGCGCAGGCCGTCGACGACGCCCTCGTGCAGCAGTTGCAGCATCTTCGCGTGGGTGGCGTCGAAGACCTCCGGGTCCTCGACGCGCACCCCGATCAGCTCCGAGATGCTGAAGAAGCGCCGGTAGTTGAGCTCGGTGCGGGCCAGCCGCCACCACACCGGGCGGTACCACTGTGCGTCCAGGAGCCGCGGCAGCGGCAGCTCCGCGGTGCCCTCCCGCAGCGGGAAGACGTGGTCGTAGTAGCGCAGGACGTCACCGTCGACCTCCAGGTGCTCCAGCTCCGCGCCGACGGGACCGCCCAGCACCGGCAGCAGCACCTGCCCGTCCTGGGCCTCCCAGTCGATGTCGAACCAGCGCGCGTACGGCGACTTGGGGCCCTCTCGGAGCACCTCCCACAGGGCGTGGTTGTGGCGCGGGGACATCGCCATGTGGTTCGGGACGATGTCCACCACGAGACCGAGACCGTGCTCCCGCGCGGTGCGCGCGAGGGCCCGCAGGCCGTCCTCGCCGCCGAGTTCGTCCCGTACGCGCGCGTGGTCGACGACGTCGTAGCCGTGCGTCGAGCCCGGGACTGACTCCAGGACGGGGGACAGGTGCAGGTGCGAGACGCCGAGCGACGCCAGGTACGGCACGGCCGCCGCTGCCGCCGTGAACGGGAACTCGGGCTGCAGCTGCAGCCGGTAGGTGGCCGTGGGCACTGCCGGGTCGGGTCGCTCAGGTGTCATGCAGACCTACGTACCCGCCCGGCCGTCTTTCGTGTCATCGACTCCCGCATCCGGTCCGCTGATCGGCCGACCGCGTGTCCGGCCGGCCGACCGTGCTCCTTCTAGGTGGGCCGTTGCAGCACCGTCATGCTGCGGTCCACCAGGGTCAGCCGGTCACCGGCCTTCACCTTCGCGCCGGTGCCCGCCGGCACGCCCTCCGGGCGGCCCGTGTCCACGATCACCTCCCACTGGCGGCCGTGATTGACCGGGACGACGAATTCCAGCGTCTCAGGAGAGGCGTTGAACATCATCAGGAAGGAGTCGTCGGCGATCCGCTCCCCGCGCTGACCGGGCTCCGAGATGGCGTTGCCGTTCAGGAACACCGACAGCGCGGACGCCTGCGCCGAGTCCCAGTCCCGCTGGGTCATCTCCTTGCCCTCCGGGGTGAACCATGCGATGTCCGACAACTCGTCGTGGGTGCCCTCCACGGGCCGCCCGTGGAAGAACCGCCGGCGCCGGAACACGGGATGCTCCTTGCGCAGCCACACCAACGCGCGCGTGAAGGCCAGCAGCTCCGACGAATCGCCGTCGCTCTCGGGCCACTTCACCCAGGCCAGCTCGCTGTCCTGGCAGTACGCGTTGTTGTTGCCCTTCTGGGTGCGCGCGAACTCATCCCCGTGGCTGACCATCGGCACACCCTGGGACAGCATCAGCGTGGCGATGAAGTTGCGCTTCTGCCGCTCGCGCAGCGCCAGGACGACCGGGTCGTCGGTGTCACCTTCGGCCCCGCAGTTCCAGGACCGGTTGTGGCTCTCACCGTCACGGTTGTCCTCGCCGTTGGCCTGGTTGTACTTGTCGTTGTACGACACCAGGTCGTTCAGCGTGAACCCGTCGTGGCAGGTCACGAAGTTGATGGACGCCAGGGGACGGCGGCCGTCGTCCTGGTAGAGGTCGGACGAGCCGGTCAGCCGGGACGCGAACTCCGCGAGCGCCCGGCCTTCGCCCCGCCACAGATCCCGCACGGTGTCGCGGTACTTGCCGTTCCACTCGGTCCACAGGGGCGGGAAGTTGCCCACCTGGTAGCCGCCCTCGCCGACGTCCCAGGGCTCCGCGATCAGCTTCACCTGGGAGACCACCGGGTCCTGCTGCACGAGGTCGAAGAACGACGACAGGCGGTCCACCTCGTGGAACTGCCGTGCCAGGGTGGCCGCGAGGTCGAAGCGGAAGCCGTCGACGTGCATCTCGGTGACCCAGTAGCGCAGCGAGTCCATGATCAGCTGGAGCACGTGCGGGGACCGCATGAGGAGCGAGTTGCCCGTCCCCGTGGTGTCCATGTAGTAGCGGGGGTCCTCAGCCAGCCGGTAGTACGAGGGATTGTCGAGGCCCCTGAAGGACAGCGTCGGCCCCAGGTGGTTGCCCTCGGCGGTGTGGTTGTAGACGACGTCCAGGATGACCTCGATACCGGCCTCGTGCAGCGCCCGCACCGCCGACTTGAACTCCAGGACCTGCTGGCCGCGGTCGCCCCAGGAGGCGTACGCGTTGTGCGGGGCGAAGAAACCGATCGTGTTGTAGCCCCAGTAGTTGTTCAGCCCCATGTCGACAAGCCGGTGGTCGTTCACGAACTGGTGCACCGGCATCAGCTCCAGGGCGGTCACCCCCAGCTCCACCAGGTGCTCGATGACCGCCGGATGCGCGAGCGCCGCGTACGTGCCGCGCAACTCCTCCGGCAGTCCCGGGTGTTGCATCGTGAGGCCCTTGACGTGGGCCTCGTAGAGCACGGTTTCGTGGTATCCGTGCCGGGGCAGCCGGTCGTCGCCCCAGTCGAAGTACGGGTTGACCACGACCGACGTCATGGTGTGCGGCGCCGAGTCCAGGTCGTTGCGCTTGTCGGGCGCGTCGAAGTGGTAGCCGTACACCTCCTCGCCCCAGGCGATCGATCCGCTGACCGCCTTCGCGTACGGGTCGAGCAGCAGCTTCGCGGAGTTGCACCGCTGGCCGCGCTCGGGGGCGTACGGGCCGTGCGCGCGGAAGCCGTACCGCTGTCCGGGCATGATGCCGGGCACGTACGCGTGCCGCACGAAAGCGTCGCTCTCGCGCAGTTCCACCGCCGTCTCCGAGCCGTCGTCGTGCAGCAGACACAGCTCTACTCGGTCCGCGGCCTCCGTGAAGACCGCGAAGTTGGTGCCGGCGCCGTCGTACGTGGCACCGAGTGGATACGCCTCTCCAGGCCAGACCTGCATGGTCACGACTCTTTCAGCCGGGCCCCGCCACCGGGGCGCCTTGGCCATGAGTCTCCCCGAAAGTGAGGGAACCACCTATGACTTACGTCCCTCTTACCAAATGACCAGTGGATACGACGTATGCCGTATCCCGAAGGAAGTGCGACACACACCACTCCCAGCGGTCCGGGGAAGGGCCCAGGGGGAGTAGGGGGAAATGTGCGAAGGACAGTGCACCGCCACCTGGGCAAAGTGGTGGCGGGTACGGCCATAGCGGTGGCCGGGACCGCCGTGATGGTCGCCGTCACCCTGCCGGGCACGGCGGGGGCCGACGAGTCGGGCGGCACCGGCAAGGCCGCCGGATCAGCCCAGCAGCAGGCGGCCGACGGACAGGGCGCGGCACCCGGAGTGGTGCAACAGGCCCCCGCCGAGGGCGAGAAGGGCACGGGCCGCGACCCGCTCACCGACGACGAGACCAAGCGCGTCGAGCGGATCGCGGTGAACCAGCAGTTCCTCAACTCCAGTGAGAACGTGGACGGCAAGCGCGGACCGCAGCGCCTCGACGTGCAACTCGCCGACCCCGAGACGAGCGAGCTGGACAACCCGAACGCGCCGCGCCGCGCGGACGTGACGTTCTACGACTACAAGGACGACACGGTCGTCACCAAGACCGTCAACCTCGACACCGGCAAGGTCGAACAGACCGGCACCCAGCACGGGGTGCAGCCGCCGGCGAGCCATGCCGAGGACGTCGAGGCGGCCGAGCTGCTGCTCGCCAGCCCGCTGGGCGCGGGCCTGAAGGCCGACTACAAGGACGCCACCGGCAACGAACTCACCTCGCCCGACCAGCTGTTGCTGATGGCCATGGTCTACAAGGCCACGCCGGGACGGCAGTCCGGAGACCTCGACCAGTGCGGCGACCACCGCTGCGTGCGGCTGTTCCCGAAGGTGAAGAACGGGCCGTGGATCGACGCCCGTGACTTCGTCGTCGACCTGAGCGCCCGCAAGGTCGGCAAGCTCACCGGCTGAACCGGCCGCGCCCGTCGCGCGGTTCCTCGTCCACTGTCCCAACTTGCTTCTCCTGTAAGGGAGTCACTTCTTCATGCGCGTCAACAGAATCAGCCGTGCCCGCAGGCGGGGGGCCGTCGGGCTCGCCCTCGCCACCCTGGCCGCCGGTGCCACGGCCGGCGCGGGACCGGCCGTCGCCCAGCCGAAGGCCGCCCCGGCCGCCGCCGCACCCGGGTGCAGCGCCGCCTACACCATCGAGCAGAAGCTCTCCACCGGCACCACCTGGCGGATGTGCTGGCACTACGAGCGCGAGGCCGGCCTCGTCCTGGAGAACATCTCCTACCAGCCGCCCGGCCAGGCCACCCCCATCAAGGTGCTCGCCGACGCCAAGCTCGCCCAGATCCACGTCCCGTACGACGACGGCAAGAACGAGTACAGCGACCTCACCCAGTACGGCTTCGGCACGGGCCTGATGAACATGGCGCCCGGCGAGTGCCCCGGCGGCACCATCAAGACCGTCAAGGTCCCCGACGCCATCGACCCGGCCCACCCGAACGTCAAGGGCCTCTGTACGACGACCCGTTCGCGCGGCCACGCCTTCCGCATGCAGGGCGACAGCGCCAACAAGGTCTTCCAGACCCAGGGCAAGGACTTCCTCGTCTACACGGTCAACCAGGTCGGCTGGTACGAGTACATCACCGAGTGGCGCTTCCAGGACGACGGCACCATCAACATGAACGTCGGTGCCACCGGCAGCCTTTCGCCCTACGACTACGACGCGGGCGACGGCCGCGGCTGGCCGCTCGGTAAGGGCGCCACGGCGTACGCGACGAGCCACCAGCACGACGTCTTCTGGAAGTTGGACTTCGCGCTCGACGGCTCCTCCAAGGGCCGCGTCGAGCAGTACGACTCCGCCGTCACCACGCACGGCGCCAACACCCCCACCAACAAGACCACGTTGACCAAGGTCACCAAGGAACTCGCGGGCGACGCGAAGAACATGCGCTGGTGGCGCATCGTCAGCGCGACCGGCAAGAACAAGGACAAGCACGCCCGGTCCTACGAGATAGTCCCCGGCCCCACCACCAAGTACCCGGGCCGCAGCTTCACCCAGCACGACGTGTACTTCACCGAGTACAACAAGTGCGAGCAGTTCGCCAGCGACAACCTGCCCAACTGCGGTGCGGGGCACCCGAAGCAGGTCGACAAGTGGGTCAACGGACAGACCCTCACCCACCCCGTGGTCTGGGTGAACGTCGGCTTCCACCACATCGCCCGCGACGAGGACCAGCAGCCGATGCCGGTCCACTGGCAGGGATTCTCCATCGCCCCGCGTGACGTCACCGCTATGAATCCGCTCACTCCGCCCGCCCTCGCGAACCAGAACGGCAATGTGAACGGCGGAAGTTGAGAAACGACCCTGTCCATCCGGCTGCACCGCCGACCGGTCCCGGAGTACCCTTCCTTGATCGTTGAGACTGGGGAGAGCTCGGGGGAGCGGAAGGCGGTGCACGGGTGGGCTCGGGAGGGCTGGAGTTGCCCCCTGGTGACGAGGGTCACGAGGGGAACTCCGCAGAAGTCCCGCCCGGCGCGGTGTCCCTGGCACGTCCGATGGACGCGGCTGGATCCATCGGTCCGGAGCTGGACTGGGACGCCGACGCCTGGCGCGAGGTGCGTACGCGCGCCCAACGAGCCGGCCGCGCCTACATCTGGCTGAACCTCGTCGAACAGCGGCTGCGCGCGGTCGTGGCCGCTGTTCTGCGTCCCATCTACGAACCCGTCCACGGCGACGAGTGGGTGGTCGCCGCGGCCGGACCGGCCGGCCAGGAGTGGGTGCAGCGCGCGGTCGCCGTCCGCGAAGTCAGCCGCCGCAAGGGCTACTTGCTCGACCCGGCCGACGACAACGTCCTCAGTTTCCTGACCCTGCCGCAGCTGCGTGAGCTGATGGTGCAGCACTGGCCGTGCTTCGAGCCGTACTTCGACGAGCGCCGCGACGTCGAACTCGCCCTGGACGAACTGGAGGTGACCCGCAACGTCGTCTCCCGCAACCGCGCCCTGTCCGAGGCCGTCCTCAACCAGGCCGAGCGGGCCTCCGCGAAACTCCTGGAGACCCTCGGCGCCGGCAGCGACGTGCCCTCCGCGCGCCGGCTGCCCGTCGACGCGGTCGAGGAACTCATCGGCGACCGGTTCGCCGACGTGGTCGCCGTCCACCCCGACCGGGTGCGGCTGATGCGGCAGTTCCCGGCCGAGGACATCTTCGGTGGGGCCCGCAGG
Source organism: Streptomyces sp. NBC_00986 (assembly GCF_045162565.1). Classification (NCBI taxonomy): domain Bacteria; kingdom Bacillati; phylum Actinomycetota; class Actinomycetes; order Kitasatosporales; family Streptomycetaceae; genus Streptomyces; species Streptomyces sp. NBC_00986. Next base: position 3,184,423 of record NZ_CP108733.1, on the reverse strand, counting down.
GTCGACGCCATCGGCATCGGCCTCAACCTGCTCGTGCAGAACTTCTCCGGCCGCCGGCTGGTCCGCCTCGCCGAGTCGGGCTGCCGGGTACGGCTGCTGTTCCTCAACCCCGCCTCCAGCGCGGTGAAGCGGCGCGAGCGTGAACTCGGCATCAAGCGGGGCGAGTTGAGCCGCGCCGTCGAGATGAACATCCTGCACATGCGGCGGGTGCGGTCCCGGCTGCGCGACCCCGCGGCCTTCGAGATCCAGGTCTTCGACGAGACACCCCGCTTCACGGCGTACCTCGTCGACGGCGACGGCACGGACGGCATAGCCGTCGTGCAGTCCTATCTGCGCCGAAGCCGCGGCATGGAGGCACCGGTGCTGGTGCTGCGGAACGGCAGTCGACTGGTCAAGTCGGACGAAATGGATGACAGCGCACTTTTCCCCATCTATCGCGACGAGTTCGAGCAGATGTGGGCGGATTCGCGACCGGTGTCCTGACCTGTCCGAGGCCCGGTCCACGGCTAAGCGGAACGCGGTCATCGGATTGTCAGTGGCTCATGCGATCGTGGAGACCACTGGGGGAAAGCACCACCGAGAAGGGGGGCCGTCATGGCCTGGCACCAGGAGCTGCTCATCGGCTTCGACCTGGAGACGACGGGGACCGAGCCGCGCGAGGCGCGCATCGTCACGGGCGCGGTCATCGAGGTCAGGGGCGGACGCCCGATAGGCCGCAAGGAGTGGCTGGCCGATCCGGGCGTGGAGATCCCGGCGGACGCCGTCGCGGTGCACGGCATCACGAACGAACGGGCCACCACCGAGGGCCGCCCCGCCGACCAGGTCGCCGAGTCGATCGCGGACGTCCTCGTGACGTACTGGAAGACGGGCGTCCCGGTCGTCGCCTACAACGCGGCCTTCGACCTGACCCTGCTCTCCGCCGAGCTGCGCCGGCACGGACTGCCGTCCCTGCGCGACCGGTTGGGCGGCACCGACCCCGCCCCGGTCATCGACCCGTACACGATCGACCGCTCCGTGGACCGCTATCGCCGCGGCAAGCGCAACCTCGAAGCGGTCTGCCAGGAGTACGGCGTGGTCCTCGACTCCGCGCACGACGCCTCCGCCGACGCCCTCGCCGCCGCCCGCCTGGCCGGCGCGATAGCCGACCGCCACCCCAAGGTCGCCGCCCTCGGCCCCGCCGAGCTCCACCGCCGCCAGATCGAGTGGTACGCGGAATGGGCCGCCGACTTCCAAAGCTTCCTACGCCGCAAGGGCGACCAGGACGCGGTCGTCGACGGCACATGGCCGCTGCGCGAACTGGAAGACGAAACGGTCTAGATCCGCGGCTCGGGCAGCGCCCCAAAGGGGCGCGGGGAACTGCGCGACCGGCCACAGACGACCGTCAGTCGCCCGAATACCTATCGGCCCCGTTCAATAGGCGCTCAGAACGGAAACCACCGCACCGTCTCGTCCCCGTCCCGCAACGACCCCACCCGCCGCCGAAACTCAACAAGCGCCTCAGGATTGCTCGGCGCATGCTGAGCAACCCAGGCACAGCTGGCCGTCTCCCGGGCACCGCGCAGCACCCCGCACCCGTCCCACGCCCGCACATCCCACCCGTACGCCTCGACGAACGAGTCATAGGCCCGAGCCGGAAAGGCATACCGGTCGCGGGAAAGGGCCATCACCACCAGGTCGTGCTCACGGAGATCCGAGGAGAAGGTCTCCAGATCGACCAGCACCGCCCCGTCCGGCCCGACATGCACATTGCGGGGCAACGCGTCACCGTGAATCGGCCCAGGCGGCAGGTGCGGCGTAAGCGCGGCCGCGGCCGCCGCGAAACCGTCCCGCCGCTCCCGCAGATACGCCGCGTCCGCCGGATCGATCGCGTCACCCGCGAGCCGCAGCCAGCGCTCCACACCGCCCAGCAGCTCGCGGGGCGGAAGGTCGAAGGACGGGGCGGGGAGCGCGTGGACGAGGCGTAGCAGTTCGGCCAAATCCCGGGGCTCGGCCGGGCGTACGGAATCGGCCAGCCGGTGCCACACCGTCACCGGGTGCCCCTCGACCAGGCGCGCCTTCGGCTCCGCGGCCCGCACCGCGGGGACGCCGGCCTCGGCGAGCCAGAGCGCGACATCCAGCTCGCGCCGGGCGCGGTCGAGGAGTTCGGCGTCACGGCCCACCTTGACGACCAGGTCACCGGCGGCGAACACCGCGTTCTCCCCGAGGGCGAGGAGCCGCGCGTCCCGCGTCGCACCGGGCAGTACGTCCGCCGCGGCCAGTACGTCCCGGGCCCGTGCCTCGTCCATCGTCCGCCTCCGAGTGATCCCTGTGCGTGTGCGTACGGCGTCGGGTTCCCGCCATCCGACGGCCAGTGTCCCATTCGCACAGGTGGGACGGCGTGCGAGGTGCCTTGACGAGGCACGACGTGTTCACGACCATGACGGGGCCCGACCGGGCCGTGCAAAGGGGCTGATTCCATGACATCGGTGACGGAGGCGCGGAGACCACCGAGCCGCGCGCCGAGCCGCGACCGACAGCGACGCGCCCCCGACCACGCGGCCTGGTTCCTGGTCCTACCCGCCCTGATCCCGATCCTCGTGCTCAGCGTAGGACCCCTCCTCTACGGAATCCTGCTGGCCTTCACCGACTCCCAGTCGGGCCGCACCGCGCCCACGCAATGGATCGGCGGTCTCAACTTTCGGGACCTGCTGCACGACACGCTGTTCTGGGAGTCGTTCCGGATCGGGCTGGTGTGGGCGATCGGCGTGACCGTCCCCCAGTTCCTGCTCGCCCTCGGCCTCGCCCTCCTCCTCAACCAGGACCTGCGGATGCGCTGGCTCGCCCGGGCGCTGGCGATCGTCCCGTGGGCGATGCCCGAGGTCGTCGTGGGCATCATGTGGCGCATCGTCTACAACCCGGACGCGGGCATCCTCAACGAGACCCTGCACGACCTCGGCCTCGGCAACGGCCGGGACTGGCTGAGCAGTCTGACGACCGCGCTGCCCGCCGTGATCGTCGTCGGCGTCTGGGCCGGCATGCCCCAGACGACGGTCGCCCTGCTCGCCGGACTGCAGAACACCCCGCGCGAACTCCACGAGGCGGCGGCCGTCGACGGCGCCGGAGCCTGGCGCCGCTTCCGCACGGTCACCTGGCCCGCCCTCAGACCGGTGGCGCTGGCGATCACGGCGCTCAACCTGATCTGGAACTTCAACTCGTTCGCCCTGGTCTACGTCCTGACCAACGGCGGACCCGGCGGCCGGACCCGGCTGCCCATGCTCTTCGCCTACGAAGAGGCCTTCCGCTACGGCCAGTTCGGCTATGCGGCGGCGATGGGGTGCGTGATGGTCGCGGTGATCTCGGTGCTCCTGGCCGTCTTCCTCGTGGGCAGGTTGAGGGGAGGGGACGACGCATGAGGACCAGCGCAAAGTCCGGTACGCGGACCAACGCCACGTCCGGCATGAGGACCAGCACCGGGGCCCGCGCCGGACAGTACGTGGCCCTGCTCGCGTACCTCGTCTTCCTCGCCTTCCCGCTCCTTTGGCTGATCTCCACCGCGTTCAAGTCCCCGCGCGAGCTGGGCAGTCTGCACCCCACCTGGATCCCGAGGCACCCCACCCTCGCCAACTTCCGCCAGGCCTTCGACGAACAGCCGCTGCTGCACGCCGCGTTGAACTCCCTGCTCGCGGCGTTCGGAGCCGCGCTGATCGCCGTGGTGATCGCGACACCGATGGCGTGGGTCATGGCCCGGCGCCGGACACTGCTCGCGCGGGCAGTGACCGGGTGGGTGGTGGTCAGCCAGGCGTTCCCGTTCGTGCTGGTGATCATCCCGCTGTTCCTGGTGCTGAAGAACCTGCGGCTGATCGACTCCCTGGCCGGGCTGGTGCTCGTCTACGTCGTCTGGTCGCTGCCGTTCGCGCTGTGGATGCTGGTCGGCTATGTCCGGGCGGTACCACCGGAGTTGGAGGAAGCGGCGGCGGTCGACGGCGCCGGGAGGCTCCGCACACTCGTATCGGTCACGGCACCTCTGCTCGCGCCGGGAATCGTGGCGACGGCGCTCTTCGCGTTCGTCACCGCGTGGAACGAGTTCTTCTTCGCGCTGGTCCTCCTCAAGACCCCGGAGAAACAGACCCTCCCGGTCGTCCTCACCCACTTCATCGGCGCGGAGGGCGTGGCCGACCTGGGTCCACTGGCCGCCGCAGCGTTCCTCGCGACCCTGCCCTCACTCCTCGTCTTCGCCCTGATCCAACGCCGCATCACCGGAGGCATGTTGACCGGGGCGGTGAAGAACTGATGCGCCCCCGCTGGATCCTCGCCCTGGTCCTGACCCTGCTCCTCGCCGGCTGCACGAGCGGCGGCGGAAACGGCTCCACGCCCGGCCGAATCACCCTCCGCTTCCAGTCCCTGGCCTGGCAGGACGAGTCCGTCACCGCCAACAAGGAACTGGTGAAGGAGTGGAACGCCACCCACCCGGACGTCAAGGTCGAGTACGTGCAGGGCAGTTGGGACAGCGTCCACGACCAACTCCTCACCTCCTTCGAGGGCGGCGAGGCCCCTGACATCATCCACGACGCCTCCGACGACCTCGCGGACTTCGCCTACGGCGGCTACCTCGCCGACCTCCGGAACCTGCTCCCCGCCCGCCTCAAGTCCGAGATCCCACAACGCAGTTGGGATACGGCGACCTTCGGGAACGGCGTCTACGGCGTGCCGTTCCTCCAGGAGCCCCGGGTACTCATCGCCAACGCCGCCTGGCTGAAGAAGGCGCACGTACGCATCCCGACCCCCGAACACCCTTGGACCTGGCCCGAGTTCAGGGACATCACCCGGCGGCTGAGCGGCAACGGCAAGTACGGCGTGGCCTGGCCGCTCAAGGAGCCGGTGTCCGCGACGCTCAACCTGTCGCTGTCGACGGGCGGCGAGCTGTTCCACCGGGGTACGGACGGCAAGGTGACCGTTCGCTTCGACAAGGCCGATCAGGTCGTCCCCCGCACGATCCACGACCAGGTGAACGTGGACCACAGCGCCTCACCCACGACCCTCGGCAGCGGCGGCTCGGACACGCTTCCCGGGTTCTTCGGCGGCAAGTACGCGATGATCCCGCTCGGCTTCTCCTACCGCCAACAGATCGTGCAGCAGGCCCCCAAGGGCTTCGACTGGCAGGTCCTGCCCGCCCCGTCCGGCGCCGACGGTCTCACCCAGGGTGTCAGCCCACAGACCCTGTCCATCGCCGAGGACAGCCCCCACAAGAAGCAGGCCGCCGAGTTCGTCGACTTCCTCCTCCAGCCCAAGAACATGGTCCGCCTGGCCCTGGGCGACTGGATGCTCCCCACAGGCACGCAGGCCCTCAGGTCCCCGGCCCTGCACACCACCAAGGACGACTGGGCAACCGGTACGGCACTCGCCACCGACCTCGCCTCAGCACCCGCACAGTCCGTACGCGGCTACCCCGAGTGGAAGGACAAGGTGGCAACCCCGGCATTCCAGGAGTACTACAGCGGAGCGATCACCCTGACCGACCTACGCCAACGCCTACAGAAGGACGGCAACTTGGTCCTGGCGAGATACCAACGCTGAGAGGCGCCCTCCAGGGGAGCGCCCCATAGGGGCGCGGGGAACCGCGCGACCAGCCACATCGCACCCGCACCCGCCAAACAACCGCACCCCCTCCCCAGATGGCGCTCCCCTCCACAAAACCCCGTTGCCCCACCCCAACCCCGCCACCTAGCGTGATCCCATGTCCGCCGCGAACGCGATCATCAACTCCGGTCTCGGCCGGAGCTGCACGTATGCGATCCGCATCCGCCGCAGCCCCGGTGCCCTGACCGGCCCGGGCATGCACGCCCGCTGAAGCTTCTCCCTTTCTTCCGGTCGGGGCCTTCGTCTGCCCGTATGCCCTTCACGGAAGACAAGGACCGCAGGCCATGGCCCGCCCCACCCACGTTTCCCGCGCGCTCTCGCAGAACTTCCTGGCCGACCGCGCCACCGCCGAATACGTAGCCCGCCTGGCCGTCCCACACGGACGCCACGTCCGCTCCTCCTCGAAGTAGGCGCAGGAAAAGGCGCGTTGACGGCGAAACTCGCCCCCCACTGTCACGAACTCCACGCCCACGAGATCGACCCCCGCCTCGTGCCGAAACTCCGCACCCGCTTCTCCACCACACCCCAAGTACAGGTAATTGCCGGGGACTTCATGGACACCCGACCCCCACGCACCCCGTTCGCCGTCGCCGGAAACGTGCCGTTCTCCCGCACCGCCGACATCGTCGACTGGTGTCTGCGCGCCCCCGCCCTCACCGACGCCACCCTGCTCACCCAACTGGAGTACGCCCGCAAACGCACCGGGGACTACGGCAGTTGGACCCTGCTGACGGTCCGCAGCTGGCCCCGCCACGAGTGGCGACTGGTCGGCCGGGTGGACCGGCGCCGGTTCCGTCCCGTGCCGCGCGTCGACGCCGGGATCGTACGGATCGAACGGCGCCGGACCCCGCTGCTCGAACCGGCCGCGCTGCGCGACTGGCGGCACCTGGTCGAGCTGGGTTTCTCCGGGGTCGGCGGCTCGCTGCACGCCTCGCTGCGCCGGGCCCACCCGAGACGACGCGTGGACGCCGCGTTCCGTGCGGCGCGGCTCGATCCATGCGTCCTGGTGGGCGAGGTGTCCCCGGGCCACTGGCTGCGGCTGCACAGGGAACTGACGTCGTAGAAGAGCTGTCGTAGGACATGGGTGAGGGCCTGCTGGTTCCCCCGGGATACCAACAGGCCCTCGATCAAGGGGAGTTACCTCCGCGGACTCACACCCGTAGGGGCTCGCCCTCGCCCGTCACCGTGGACGTGGGCGTGATCTCCTCCGGGGACTCGTCATGGGTCAGGTCGGGCAGGCGGTGGAGCCACTTCGGGAAGTACCAGTTGCGCTCGCCGAGCAGTGCCATCACCGCGGGGAGTAGGACGCCCCGGATGACCGTGGCGTCGATGAGGACCGCGGCTGCGAGGCCGACGCCCATCTGCTTCATGGACTGCATGGACAGGGTGCCGAAGATCGCGAAGACGGCGACCATGATGACCGCGGCGCTGGTGACGACGCCCGCTGTGGTGACCACCCCGTGCCGGATCGCGTCCTGGGTCGAACGGCCGCGCAGCCGCGCCTCGCGGATACGGGAGACGACGAACACGTGGTAGTCCATCGACAGGCCGAACAGGATCACGAAGAGGAACAGCGGCAGCCAGGTGACGATCGCGCCGACGCCCTCCGCGCCCACCAGTGAGGCGCCCCAGCCGTGTTGGAAGACGGCGACGAGGATGCCGTAAGCGGCGCCCACGGAAAGGAGGTTGAGGACGATCGAGGTGATCGCGACCGTCAGCGAGCGGAACGAGAGCAGCATCAGCAGGAAGGCGAAGACCACGACGAACGCGAAGACCGGGACGACCGACCCGATGAGTTGGTCGTTGAAGTCCTTTGATCCCGCGACCTGTCCGGTGATCGGTGCCTGGACGCCGTCGACCTTGCCGAGGGTGGCGGGCCGTACGTCGTCGCGCAGTTTCTCCAGGCTCTTCGCGGCCTTGTCCTGGTCGGAGCCGCCGACGAGCGGGACGTAGACGAAGGCGACGTTCTGCGCGTCGTGCAGCTTGATGTCGACCGGGCCGCGCGAGGCACCCGAACTGATCGCCCGCGCCTTGAAGTCGGCCAACGCCTGCTTGACCTCAGGTGAGTTGATGTCCTTCGCCTTGACGACCACCTCGGCCGGCTCGGAGCCGCCCGGGAAGGCGTCGTTGACGCGGTTGTAAGTCCCCACGATCGGGAGGGAGTTGCCGAACTCCTGGTCCAGGGTGAGGTTCTCGGTCTTCATGCCGACCGCGGGAGCGGCGATCGCGAGCAGCGCGCCGGTCGCCACGAGGACGGAGACCAGGGGCTTGGCGAGCACGCGGCGCAGGACGGCGGTCCAGAACCGGCTCTCTCCGTTGCCCCGGCGGCCGCGTCGGCGCAGGAACGGGATGCGGCCCTTCTCGACCCGCTCGCCCAACAGCGAGAGCAGCGCGGGCAGTACGGTCACCGAGCCGACCATCGCGACCGCGACGACCATCAGCGAGGCCAGGCCCATCGCCTCGAACTCGGCGAGCCCGGTGAACAGCATGCCCGCCATCGCCACGCACACCGTGACACCGGAGACGATGATGGCGCGGCCACTGGTGGCGGCGGCGATCCGCAGCGCGGCCCCGGCGTCCCGGCCGGCCTCGCGCTCCTCGCGTTCGCGGCGCAGATAGAACAGGCAGTAGTCCACGCCGACGGCCAACCCCACCAGCAGCATCACGGAGTTGGCGGTGTCGCTCATCGGCTGGACGTGGCTGACGAGGCCCATCAGACCCATCGTCGCCACGATCGCGGTCATGGCCAGCGCCACCGGCAGCAGCGCCGCCACCAGCGCGCCGAACGCGATCAGCAGGATGCCGAAGGCCACGGGCAAGGCGGAGTACTCGGCCTTCTTGAAGTCGTTGCCGAAGGCGTCCTTGTACTGCTTCGCCATGCTGGCGCTGCCGATCTCCTCGATCCGCAGCGAACCGTGGTCCTTCTGCACCCCGGCGACGGCCTTCAGCACCGGCTCCACCCGGTCGCCGGCGGTGTCCGCGTCGCCGCGCATGTCGAACTGGACGAGCGCGCTCCGGCCGTCCTTCGAGATCGTCTTCGTGTCGTACGGCGAGGTCACGTCCGTGACCCGGCCGGTCCCCTCGACGGCCTTGACGACGGCGGTGACCGTGGAGCGGAACTCGCTGTCGGTGGACGTGACCGACGCGTCCTTCGACTGGATCAGGATGGTCTCACCGGCCGGTTCCTTGATCCCGGCGTCGTCGATGATCGTGGCGGCGGTGTGCGTCTCGCCCTTCAGCTGGTCGCTCTCGTCGACGTCGACACGGCCCACCGCCGAACCGATCCCCATGGCCAGCACCACGAACAGCACCCAGATGCCGACCGCGGCCCACCGGTGTCGGGCGCTCCAGCCGCCGGCTCGGGCGGCGAGCCCCCGTACCCGCGAATCTCCGTTCCCCATGACGGGCTTGCCCCCTTGTGCACGGTGACAGCCCCCTGCCGCCACCTCATGGTTCGAAGGTATGCGCGGAATAAGAACGTCCCCTCGTGCTGACCGGTGAGGTATCGGACGACCGGCTCCTCCGCACGGACAGCGGGTCCTCAGTACTGGGGAGGACGGCGGCCCCTTACATCTATCGGTGCGGCTCGGGGGCGGTGATCAGGGTGTCCGATGCGTCGGGCGGGGTCCGCTTTGTTATTACGAAACGTTGTTGAACAAGTCACAGGTGTCGGTAGGTGTGCCTGTAGGTGTTGATCCGGAGCCACCTCATCCGCCAGAGTTTCCGCACACCCGCACACCACATGGAGCGGCCGTCGTGCCCACCCCCACGGGGCACGAAGGCCGCTCTATGGTGTGCGGATGACGACGACCTATGCGGCGCTGCTGCGCGGAATCAACGTGGGCGGCAACAAGAAGCTCCCGATGGCCGACCTGCGCACGCTCCTCGAAGGCCTCGGGCACGACAGCGTCCGCACCTATCTGCAGAGCGGCCAGGCCGTGTTCACGAGCGGAAACGGCGACGAGGAGTTCCTCGCGGCGGAACTCGCGCAGGCGATCGAGAAGCGGTTCGGCTTCACGGTCGACGTCATCGTCCGCGACCACGCCTACCTCAAGGCGATCGCCGACAACTGCCCTTTCCCGGCCGCCGAGTTGGAAGGCAAGCAACTCCACGTCACCTACTGCTCGGTGCCTGTCGCCGAGGACCGCTTCGCGGGAATCGACCAACCCGCCTACCTCCCCGAGGAGTTCCGCCTCGGCGACCGCGCCCTGTACCTCTACGCCCCCGACGGCCTCGGCCGCTCCAAGCTCGCCGTGGAACTCTCCCGGCCGCGGCTGACCAAGGGGCTGATCGCGACGTCCCGCAACTGGAACACCGTGGTCAAACTCGTCGAGATGACCGCCAGTTGATCTGATGCCGTACCCGATGACCCGGCCCGCACGCGCTGTGCGAGGCTCGTCCCATGCGCTACATCATCATCGGAGCAGGGGCGGTCGGCGGGGCCATCGGTGGCCGGCTGGCCGGGGCGGGGTGCGAGGTCGTGCTGGTCGCGCGGGGTGCGCAACGGGCGGCGCTGGCCGAGCACGGACTGCGGCTCAAGGTGCCGGACGGGGAGTCGACGTACCGGCTGCCGGTCGTCGAAGACCCCGCCGAACTCGGCGAGTTGAGGACCGACGACGTGCTCGTCCTCGCCGTCAAGACACAGGACAGCGAGGCCGCGCTCGCACTCTGGGGCCCGGCACCGGTCACCGGCGGCGGCACGGCCGCCGAACGACTCCCCGTCGTCTGCGCACAGAACGGCGTGGAGAGCCAACGGCTCGCGCTGCGCCGCTTCCAGCGGGTCTACAGCGTCTGCGTCTGGCTGCCCGCGACCTTCGTCGAACCGGGTGTGGTCGCCGCCGAGGGCACCCCGCTCACCGGCATCCTCCACCTCGGCCGCTACCCGCACGGCACGGACGAGACCGCCCGGCTGATCTCCGCCGACCTGGAGAAGTCGCGGTTCGAGGCGCCGGTCGTGCCGGACGTGACGCGCTGGCAGTACGCCAAGCTGCTCAGCAATCTCGGCAACGCGATCGAGGCGGTCGTCGAGGTGCTCGACACCGAGGAGCACCTCGCGTTCTACCGGCGGGTGCGGGCCGAGGGCACGGCCGTGCTCGACGCCGCCGGTATCCCGTACGCGGGCGCCGAGGAGGAGAAGGCGGCGCGCGGCGACAAGATCCAGCTGGTGGAGATCGACGGCGCGCCGCGCGGCGGCGGTTCCTCCTGGCAGTCGCTGAACCGGGGCACCGGCACCATCGAGGCCGACTACCTGAACGGCGAGATCGCGCTCCTTGGGCGGCTGCACGGCGTACCGACCCCGCTCAACGACCTGCTGCAACGGCTCGCGAACGCCTTCGCGCGGGAGCGCAGGACACCCGGTTCGCTGCCGTTCGACGAGCTGGTCCGCCTCGCCGACGACGCTGTCGCGTTTGTTCAAGAGTCCTGACGGCGCCCTCCCTAGCGTGGGAGCCATGAGCAACCACGACCTGAGCAACCACGAACAGCACCCGCACCCCCACGACCTGCACCCGTACATGATCGAATGCGCCGCCGAGGCCGCCCGTGTCGCACGCGGTGTCCGTGCGACACAGCTCGACGACCCCACGCACTGCCCCGACTGGGACGTCCGCGCGATGGTCAACCACTGGGTCCTCTACACCTCGCACGGGCTGGAACACCGTGCCCTGCGCAAACAGCTCTCCGAGGAGCTGACCGCGCGCGACTTCACCGCCGACCCGGACTGGGCACAGGCGTACGCAGCCCAGCTGGACCGGGCCGTCGCCGCCTGGGCCGACCCGGCGGTGTGGGAGGGCGAGGTCGACCTCGGCATGGCGAAGATGCCGGCCGACGAAATCGCCTCGATGATCATCAAGGAGCTGGCGGTGCACGGCTGGGACGTCGCCGCGGCCACCGGCCAGCAGTACACCGTCTCGGACAGTGCGGCCGGCCTCGTCCTCGCCGTGGTCGAGAAGCACGGCGACCTCTACCGCCAGTACGACGGTTTCGCCGATCCGGTCCCCGTACCGGACGACGCCCCCGTCTTCGAACGTGCCCTCGCGTTCAGCGGACGGAACCCGAGGCAGCGGGTCACGGCCGAAGTGGACCAGTGAGAGAGTGCTGTATTGGGCCGGGCGCCAGGCCTAATCGGCGGTTAGCGTTGTCCGTATGAGTCACGACAACCCGGTCCGCGTCGACTTCTACTTCGACCCCGCCTGCCCCTTCGCGTGGATCACCTCCCGCTGGCTGCTGGAGGTCGAGCGCGAGCGCCCGCTCGACCTCCGCTTCCACGCGATGAGCCTCTACCTCCACAACACGGGCAACGAACTCCCCGACTGGTACCGGGAGTTGGTCGACAAGTCCATCGGCCCGGTCCGCGTCGCCGTGGCCGCCGCCGAACAACAGGGCGACAAGGTCCTGCGGGACCTGTACACGGCCTTCGGCACCCGCATCCACGAGCGGCGCTACGACGACTTCGACACCGTCATCGCCGAATCCCTCGCGGAACTCGGACTCCCCGCCGAACTGGCCGACGCAGCACACGACTTGTCGTACGACGACGCCGTGCGCCGCAGCCATGAGGCGGGCGTGGAGGCGGAGTCGGGCGGCTATGTGGGGACGCCGACCCTGCATGTCGACGGGGCGGTGTGGTTCGGGCCTGTGCTGCGGGCGATCCCGCGCGGCACGAAGGCGGCCGAACTCTTCGACAGCTTCCGGGTGTTGGCCACGTGTCCCGACTTCTTCGAACTGAAGCGGACGCGTACGGGAGGGCTCTCCTTCGACTGAACCAGGGGCCGGTTTCAGTCGCGCAGTGACATAAACGCGGCGCGGGACGCAGTACGGAAAGCGACCCCGTGATCATGTTCATGCCGCCGGGGGCCGTGCGCGGACGGGCCGTCCGGAGTCCGACATCACAGGGGAGTGCCGGACTTCGGGCGGCACTTCCCCATCGACCGCCGGGTCGGTCACGTCCCGAGGCCGGTCACGCGCCGCGCCCGTCCCGCGAGGCGTCCCAGTGCGCCGGGGCGGTTCCAGGTGCGGAACGCGTCGAGTCTGCGGCGGCCTGCGTGATCGAGTGCTGCTTCGGCCTTGCCTTGGGCCTCGGCGGACAGCGTCCGTACGGCCGGCCGCAACGCCCTGGCCGACAAGGGCCGGCTGCTCACGCGCCGGGTTGTTCGGCGCGCCTGCCCCGTCCCGCCAGCTTTCCCGCGAGGCGTCCCAGTGCGCCGGGGCGGTTCCAGGTGCGGAACGCGTCGAGTCTGCCGCGGCCCGCGCGGTCGAGCGCCGCTTCGACCTCGCTCCGGGCCTCGGCGGACAGTGCCCGTACGGCCGGCCGCAACACCTTGGCCAGCAGCGCCGTACGGGTCTCGTCCCAGGTCGGATCGGTCCCCGGGAACGCGCTCCAGTCGCAGAACCGGGCGGCGACATAGGTGGGCTCGGTCCGCAGGCGCTCGCTCACCCGGTCCGAACGGCCCGCCCGCTCATACGCGGAGAGTAGGCGCGGCTCGGCCGAACGGGCCAGCGCGTACAGCTCGTTCGCCGGTGCCGGCCCTTCCAGGAGCCGCCAGGCGAGGGCGTCGAAGGCACGCTCCACGACGGTGTCCGGTATCGGTTCGGCGGCGTCGGCCTTCAGGCCCAGTACCCGGGCGACCCATTCCTCGCCCTCGTTCGCCGTGCCCAACAGCCCCGTGAACTCCAGGAGTCGCAGGGCCGTTCGCCGGCCGGGACGCAGCTCCGCGGTGAAGCAGCGGAGCAGGTCCGTGGCGAGTGCCGGTGCGGCACGGTCGTCCGGGTGGGCGGTGAGTGCCGCCTCGATCAGCAACTCCCTTGTACCGGCGGCCCGGTGGGAGTCGGACCCCAGTTCCGTCAGTAGCAGGCTCGCCTCCTGGCCGGTCGGCAGTTCGCCGCCGGGCCAGGTGAGACGGAGGGCCGTACGCAGGACCGTCGGGTCGGCGTGCGGTGAGACCCCGGCCGTGCGGAGCAGCCCGTGGAACCGGTCGCGCCGGTCGTCGGACTCTGCGGGTGTGACAGCGGGTGCGGCGCACATCCGTAGATGCGGGAGGCCCGACTGCTGGAGGCCGAGCGGAAGCCCCGAACCTCTCAACACCCGTGCCACAGCCGTCGGGTCGGCCGACGCGAGCGTGTCGAGCGAGCCGAACAGCGCCACCCGCAGCCCGGGGTGGGTGTGCACCGCGTCGAGGAGGGCGGGAGGTTCGCTGCCCTGATGCGTGTCGGTGGGTTCGGGCGACGGCTTCGTGCCGCTGTCGGTCGGGGACGCGGTCGTGGGGGTCGTGGCCGGGGTGTCCACCAGCTCGCGGGCCAACCGCTCGGCCAGTTCCGGGAGTTGGTCCTGGCAGTCGACGTCGAGGAGGTCGGCGGCGCGCAGCAGGGCGAGGGGCCGTCCGGCGGCCGGTTCGTGCGTGTCCGCGATACCGGCCCGCAGGGAAGGCGCGAGATCGCGGGCCAGGTCGTCATGGGCCCGCGCGGTCAGGGACCCGGCGCGCAACACGGGCACCGGTCCATGGGCGAGGACCGCCGACGCCAGCACGCGCGCGGCGAGCGGCGCCGACACCGCGGCCGTCACACGTCCGTCCAGCCGGGCCAACAGTGCGGCCAGGGCGAGTTGTTCGGCCGCGCCGGGCAGGGTCGCCGAGGGGGAGCCCAGGTGCGGTACCGGACCGGCGCACAACCCGGCGACCAACGCCGTCAGCCTGTCGTCGGACAGTGCGTCCACCTGCTCGGCCGCCCAACTCGCCGCCGCCGCACGAGCGTCCGTACGCAGGTCGATGCCCGCGACGAGGGCGGACACCGCCAACGGGCCCAGATCCTCCGGGTCGTTGTGGAACAGGTCGGGACGGCCCGCACCCCAGACGCGGGCGCACACCTCGGCCCAGGTGTCCGTGACCGGACCGGACGGCTGCCGGCCCGTGCAGTTGTGCACGCGGTAGTGCTCGTCGTCGGCGACGGGCTCGGAGGACGGCAGCGCGCCGATGAGTTGCTGACGGGCGAGCCGGGGGTCGTGGGTGTACGTCGTGAAGGTGAGCCGGTGCGCCTGCTCGCGGGGCAGGACCGTGCAGGCGAGCGCGATCCACCGGGCCACGTCGGCGCTGTCGTGCTCCACGACCACGATCTGCCCGGCACCCGGATCGGCGGCCACCGCCCGCAGATCGGCGAAGAACGCGGCGAGTCGTCCGGCACGGGACACCGCGAACGGGACCAAAGCCTCCTTGCGCAGCAGTCCGGAAGGTTCGACACGGTCGACGGGATCGGGCCTGCCGTCCACGGGAGTCGACTCGGCCCAACGCGGGGACTCCCACGTGGAGATGGGCAGGACACCGTCCGGCAGCCGGGTCCCGGCCGGCAGCAGGACGGCGTGCGTGTGGAAGGAGACCGGGCCCCCGGCCCAGTCCGTGCCGGTGCACACGGAACGGCTCAACAGCCGTCCACCGTCGGTGAGTTCACTGAAGCCGAACACCGTGGGGAACCTCTTGAGCTGCTCGGCGTCGGGCTGCTGCGGGCTGCCGGGCGGCGGCTCGTACCCGAGGAGCCGCTCGGCCTCCCTCAGCACCCCCGGCGGCACCTCCGCGCCGACCGCCGTGAACCTGGGGCCGGCGTCCTCGGAGCCGGACGGCGCCGAGCTGTAGTGCAGCTGGGCCGGCACAGGCCCTTCGCGATGCCCGAACTCCCTACCCGCCACGTGTACTTGCTCCCCACTAGCCCTCGGAGGAACCATCCCAGCAGATCCAGCGGCCGGGGGAGACCCCTTTCCGGGAAACCGGGCAGGTGGGAACCGTGAAGGCGCTACGCGCCGACGGCCGCCAACACCGGTGCCAGGGCGGCGTCGTAGCGCTCCAGCAGGACCCGCGCCACCTCGGGTGCCGGACCCAGCACGTCGGCGAGGACGTCCGCCTCCGCCGCGCCCCGCGCGATGCGGTCGGGGAGGAAGCCGGGCGCGAGGACGTACGGCGCGACCGCGACGCGTTCGCAGCCCAGCGCCCGGAGTTCGCGGACCGCGTCCTCGGTGCGGGGGAGCGCCGCCGAGGCGAACGCGGGCCGTACGGCACGCCAGCCCGTGTGCCACCACGTCCGCGCGAGGCCGTCGATCACCGCGATCGCCTCCGGGTCGGTGGACCCGGCCGAGGCCAGCACGATTCCGGTCGTGGACTTGTCGGCGGGCGTCAACCCGGCCTCGTAGAGCCGTCGTTCGAGCGCGCGCACCAACAGCGGGGACGGTCCCAGCACCTCCGCCTGCCTGATCCGCAGCTGCGGCGGCGCGTCCCGCAGGACCGCCGGGATGTCCGCCTTCGCGTGGAACGCGCGGGTCAGGAGCAGGGGGAGGGCCACGACGTCCTGCACGCCTTCCGCCGCGAGCGACTCCAACACGCCCTGTACGGAAGGGATGTTGAAGTCCAGGAAGCCGGTCTCCACGCGCAGCCCGGGCCGCCGCGACCGTATCCGCCGGACAAGGGCGTGGACGGTCGCGGCGTGCCGCGGGTCGCGGCTGCCGTGGGCGATGACGAGGAGGACCGGCTTCTGGTGCATGGGAGTCAGCTCAGCTCTTCACCAGCAGACCGCGGCTGCGCAGCACCCACCGCTCCAGCGGGCTGAAGATCAGCAGGTCGATGGCGATACCGACGAACAGGATCAGGATGATGGCCTCGAACACCATGGACATGTCGCTGTTGGTACGGCCGTTCTCCAGCAGCTGGCCGAGGCCCACGCCAAGGTCCGGGAACTGCGCGATGATCTCGGCCGCCATCAGCGAACGCCACGAGAACGCCCAGCCCTGCTTGAGGCCCGCCACATAACCGGGGAGTGCCGCCGGCAGTGTGACGTGCCAGACGCCCCTGACGCCGGTCGCGCCCATCGTGCGGCCCGCGCGCAGGAACAGCGGCGGCACCTGGTCGACGCCGGAGACCAGGCCGTTGGCGATCGAGGGGACCGCGCCGAGCAGGATCACCGCGTACATCATCGAGTTGTTCAGGCCCAGCCAGATCACGGCCGGCGGCACCCACGCCACCGACGGCAGCGACTGGAGGCCGGACAGGATCGGGCCGATCGCCGCGCGCACGAACTTGACCCGCGCCACCAGCAGCCCCAGCGGGGTGCCGATCAGCAGCGCGAAGAAGAAGCCCAGCAGACCGCGCGAGACGCTGGTCCAGATGTAGCCGAGCAGATCGCCCTTCAGCCAGGCGTCCTTGAACTCGCCGCCCACGGCACTCAGCGAGGGCAGCTTGCTCGGGTCGTCGACGATCGGCGTCAGGATCAGCCACACCACGATGACCACCGCGAGCGCGACGATCGGCGGGAAGATCTTGTTGACGAAGGTCTGCCGCAGGCTCGGCCGGCCGGTGGCCGTGAACTCCAGTGCGTCCAGGCCGGCTTCGACGCTCCCGCCGTCCTTGACCGTCGTCGTCTCAGTGCTGGCCATGACGGCGGATCTCCCCACGCAGTACATCGGTGATCTCAAGGGACAGTTCGGCCACGGGCGCGTCCTCGATGCGGCGCGGCTGCGGAATGTCGACCGTCCACTCGCGGGCGATCCGGCCGGGCCGGGAGGACAGCAGGATGACCCGCTGGGCGAGCCGTACCGCCTCGCGCACGTTGTGCGTGACGAACAGGACGGACAGGCCCGTCTCGCCCCAGATACGGGTCAGTTCGTCGTGCAGGACGTCCCGCGTGATGGCGTCCAGCGCCGCGAACGGCTCGTCCATCAGCAGGATGCGGCTCTCCTGGGCGAGCGCGCGGGCCATGGCGACGCGCTGGCGCATACCGCCGGACAGCTCGTGCACCCGCTTGCCGTACGCGCCCTGCAGCCGGACCAGTTCGAGCAGCTCCTCGGTCCTGCCGCGCCGCTCGTCCTTCGGAACTCCCCTGAGTTTCAGGGCGAGTTCGATGTTCTTGCCCGCGGTGAGCCAGGGGAACAGGGCGTGCTCCTGGAACATCAGCGCGGGGCGGCCGTCCGTCGTGATGGACCCGGTGGAGGGCTTGTCGAGGCCCGCCACCAGGTTCAGCAGGGTGGACTTGCCGCAGCCCGAGGCCCCCAGGAGGGTGACGAACTCGCCCGGTGCGACATCGATGCTGATGTCGTCGAGGACGAGCTGCTGCCCGCCCGGTGTCGCGAAGGACTTCGAGACATGCTCAAGGCGTGCCGCGTGCTCGACCGACGCGGTGGTCTCCTTGGCGAGGGTCGTGGCCATGGTCGTCACCTCCTGGGAAGTCATCGGGATCCCTCGGTCAGCTCGTGCCGAGGCCGGCGGCGTCGACGGCGCTGTCGCCGTCCGCCTTGAGGACCTTGTTGAGGAGCGTCAGGTCGTAGATGCCCTTGAGGTCGGGCTTCTCCAGCAGACCGGCCTTGACCGCGTGGTCGGCCTCAGCGGTGAGGGTGGAGGCCAGCGGGTCGTCGGTGAACTGGATCGAACTCCACGCCGGGTCAAGGACGTTGGCGGGCAGCGCCTTGCCGGAGTCGGCCTCCAGCTGCTTGTTCGCCGCGGCCTTCGCCTCGGTCGGGTTGGCGTTGATCCACTTGTTGGCCGCGACCGAGCCCTTCAGGACCGCCTCGACGACCTTCGGGTGCGCCTTGAGGAACTTCTGCGACACGATGATGTTCGTGATCACGAACTTCTTGTCGGGCCACAGCGTCGACTCGTCCAGGAGCGTCTTGCCGCCCTCGGCCACCAGCTTCGACGCGGTCGGCTCCGGCACCCAGGCGCCGTCGATCGAACCGGCCTTGAAGGCGTCGGGGGTGATCTTGTTGTCGGTGCGGACGACGGTCACATCGCCCTTGCCGCTCTGCGCGTCGACCTTCCAGCCCTGGTCCGCGATCCAGTTGAGGAACGCCACGTCCTGCGTGTTGCCCAGCTGAGGCGTCGCGATCTTCTTGCCCTTGACGTCCTTCAGGGACTTGATCTTCTTCGGGTTGACGACCAGCTTCACGCCGCCCGACGCCGAACCACCGATGATCTTCAGGCTCTTGCCGTCGGACTTGGTGTAACCGTTGATCGCGGGGGAGGGGCCGATCCAACCGATGTCGATGGAGCCCGAGTTGAGCGCCTCGATCTCGGACGGGCCCGCGTTGAAGGTCGCGTAGTCGGCCTTGGTGGCGCCCAATTCCTTCTGGAACAGGCCCTGTTCACGGCCGACCAGCGCGGTCGCGTGCGTCAGGTTGCCGAAGTAGCCGATCTTCACGGAGGCGAGACCCTCGATCTTCGAGGACCCGGCGGCCACCTTCTCCTTGGAGTTGGTGCTCTTGGAGTCCGACCCGTAACCGCAGGCGGCGAGGGTGAGCAGAGGGAGCGCGGCGAACACGGCTATGCCGCGACGCAGATAGGTCGAGCGGTTGGCAGGCACGGGAGGTGTTCCTCTCGTTGGCCCGGCGGTCACGGTCTCAGGTCGTGGCCGGGAGGTCGGCAGGTCTTCGTTTTCGTCGCGTCCGGGACGGCGGGTGGGGGGACTGGGCGCGCAAGCGGTGCGCGTACGTCAGCACGCACATCGCGCCACCCCGCCCTGCCCGCTGCCGAGGGCGCCGCTGCCGACGCGGCCGCCCTCCTTCGCGAACGTGGAGTAGAAATCAGTGGAGTTCATGGTCAGAAGTCCCAACCGTCTTCGTCCGACGCGTCCTTGACCGGCTCCGGCGCCGCGAACGACTCACCGACCATGCCGGCGGTGAGCGTGGTGCCGTCCGCCGGGTCGATCAGGATGAACGAACCCGTACGGCGCGAGTCGGCGTACGAGTCGACCGGCAGGGGCTCCGCGGTGCGGATCTTCACCCGGCCGATGTCGTTGGCGACGAGCTGTCCCGGATGCGGGTGCAGGGACAGGTCGTCGAGCGTGAGCCGGGACGGGATGTCCTTCACGATCGCCTTCACCGTGCGGGTGCCGTGCTTGAGGAGCACCCGGTGGCCCACGGTCAGCGGCGCGTCGGCGACATGGCAGACGGTCGCCTCGATGTCCTGCGTGGTCGCCGGGGCATCCTTGCTGGGCACGATGAGATCGCCGCGGGAGACGTCGACGTCGTCCTCCAGCAGGACCGTCACCGACTGCGTGGTCCACGCGGTCCTGACCGGCTTGCCGAGCAGGTCGATGCCGGAGATCTTCGTGGTGCTCCCGGAGGGCAGGACCGTCACGGGGTCGCCGACGCGGAAGCTGCCGGCCGCGATCTGACCCGCGTACCCCCGGTAGTCCGGGAGGTCGGCGCTCTGCGGCCGGATCACGTACTGCACGGGCAGCCGCGCGTGGCAGCGGCTCAGGTCGTGGGCGACCGGCACCGACTCCAGGTGCTCCAGGAAGGTCGGCCCGCCGTACCAGTCCATGTTCGCGGACGGGTCCACCACGTTGTCCCCGGCCAGCGCCGAGATCGGGATCGCGGTGATCTCCGGGACGCCCAACTCGCTGGCGTACGCGGTGAATTCCTCGGCGATCGCGGCGAACACGGTCTCCTTGTACTCGACCAGGTCCATCTTGTTGACCGCGAGCACCACGTGCGGGACCCGCAGCAGCGCCGCGATCGCCGCGTGCCGCCGGGTCTGCTCGACGACACCGTTGCGGGCGTCGACGAGGATCACCGTCAGCTCGGCCGTGGAGGCACCCGTCACCATGTTGCGGGTGTACTGCACGTGACCGGGCGTGTCGGCGAGGATGAACCGGCGCCTGGGCGTGGCGAAGTAGCGGTACGCCACGTCGATCGTGATGCCCTGTTCCCGTTCGGCCCGCAGACCGTCGGTGAGCAGCGCGAGGTCGGGACCGTCCTGGCCGCGGTCGGCCGACACCCGCTGCACGGCTTCGAGTTGGTCGGTCAGCACCGACTTGGAGTCGTGCAACAGCCGCCCTACGAGCGTGGACTTGCCGTCGTCGACGGAGCCCGCCGTGGCGAACCGCAGCAGCGTGGTGGCCGAGAGTTCCTCGGTCGTGATGGTGCTCATGGTTAGAAGTACCCCTCGCGCTTGCGGTCTTCCATCGCGGCCTCGGACATCTTGTCGTCGGCACGCGTGGCGCCCCGCTCGGTCAGCCGCGACGCGGCGATCTCGGTGATGACCTGCTCCAGCGTCACCGCGTCGGAGTCGACGGCACCCGTGCACGACATGTCACCGACGGTCCGGTACCGGATGAGCCGCTTCTCGACCGTCTCGGTCTCCTTCGGCCCGCCCCACTCACCGGCGGTCAGCCACATGCCGTCCCGCGCGAACACCTCACGCTCGTGCGCGAAGTAGATCTCGGGCAGTTCGATGCCCTCACGGGCGATGTACTGCCAGACGTCCAGCTCGGTCCAGTTGGACAGGGGGAAGACGCGGACGTGCTCGCCGGGTGCGTGACGGCCGTTGTAGAGGTTCCACAGTTCGGGCCGCTGGCGGCGGGGGTCCCACTGCGAGAACTCGTCGCGCAGACTGAACACTCGCTCCTTGGCCCGGGCCTTCTCCTCGTCCCTGCGTCCGCCACCGAAGACCGCGTCGAACTTCTCACTCTGGATCTTCTCGGTGAGCGGCACGGTCTGGAGCGGGTTGCGGGTCCCGTCGGGACGTTCGCGCAGCACACCGCGGTCGATGTAGTCCTGTACGGAGGCCACATGGAGGCGCAGCCCATGCTTCTCGACGGTGCGGTCGCGGTACTCAAGGACCTCGGGGAAGTTGTGTCCGGTGTCCACATGCAGCAGCGAGAACGGCACCGGCGCGGGCGCGAACGCCTTCAGTGCCAGATGCAGCATCACGATGGAGTCCTTGCCGCCGGAGAACAGAATCACCGGCCGCTCGAACTCACCCGCCACCTCACGGAAGATGTGCACCGCCTCGGACTCGAGGGCGTCCAGGTGCGAAAGGGCGTACGGCGTGTCCGTACCGTCCTCGGCCTTGGCAACGGTCGTCGTCATGCCAGTCCCCTCTCGGTGAGCAGCGCGTGGAGTGCCGCCGCCGACTCCTGCACGGTCTGGTGCTGCGACTCGATCCGCAGGTCGGGCGACTCGGGCTCCTCGTACGGGTCGTCGACCCCGGTGAGCCCGGTCAGTTCACCGGCGGCCTGCTTGGCGTAGAGACCCTTCACATCGCGTACGGAGCACACGTCGACCGGGGTCGCCACATGCACCTCGATGTAGGCGGCGCCGCTCTCCTGGTGCCGCTTTCGGACGGCCTCGCGGCTGTCGGTGTACGGCGCGATGACCGGGACGAGCGCCTTGACGCCGTTGCGGGCGAGCAGTTCGGCGAGGAAGCCGATGCGCTGCACGTTGGTGTGCCGGTCCTCGCGGCTGAAGCCGAGGCCCGCCGAGATGAACTCGCGGATCTCGTCGCCGTCGAGCACCTCGACGAGGTGGCCCTCCTCGCGCAGCCGGCCGGCCAGCTCGTACGCGATGGTGGTCTTGCCGGCACTCGGCAGTCCGGTGAGCCAGACGGTGGCTCCGGTCGTCACTTGGTTCTCCTGATCCGTAGAAAGCACATGCGTCGGTGTCGAAGACACCCGCGTCGACGGCGTGGCCGCGGTCACTCGTGCAGCCCGCACTCGGTCTTCCCGCGCCCCGCCCAGCGGCCGGCGCGTGCGTCCTCGCCCTCCAGGACCCGGCGGGTGCAGGGCGCGCAACCGACGGACGCGTAGCCGTCCATCAGCAACGGGTTGGTCAGCACGCCGTGTTCGGCGACGTACGCGTCCACGTCGTCCTGGGTCCAGCGGGCGATGGGGGAGACCTTGACCTTCCGGCGCTTCTCGTCCCAGCCGACGACCGGGGTGTTCGCCCGGGTCGGGGACTCGTCACGGCGCAGCCCGGTCGCCCAGGCCGCGTACTTGGTCAGGGCCTGCTCCAGCGGCTGCACCTTGCGCAGCTTGCAGCACAAGTCGGGGTCGCGGTCGTGCAGTCGGGGGCCGTACTCGGCGTCCTGCTCGGCGACGGTCTGGCGCGGGGTGAGCGTGATGACGTTGACGTCCATCACGGCCTCGACCGCGTCGCGGGTGCCGATGGTCTCGGGGAAGTGGTAGCCGGTGTCGAGGAACACCACGTCGACGCCGGGCATCGCGCGGGAGGCGAGGTGGGCCACCACCGCGTCCTCCATCGAGGAGGTCACACAGAACTGCTTGCCGAAGGTCGTCACCGCCCACTGGAGGATCTCCAGCGCGGAGGCGTCCTCCAGGTCGCGACCGGCCTGCTCGGCCAGGGCTTTCAAGTCGTCGGTGGGGCGCGCTTTCTGAGTCGTCGTCATATCTCGTCTCCCCCTGCGTCGGTCTGCCTCAGGCCCCGGGCGAGGAGCCCGAGGAACTTCAGCTGAAAGGCCCGATTGCATGCCGCGCATTCCCATGCGCCATGGCCCTGCTCATTGGGACGCAGATCCTCGTCACCGCAGTAGGGGCAGTAGAAGGGGGCGGCCCGCTCGCTCATGAGAGGGCCTCCTCGGAGGCGCGGGTGGCCCAGACGGCGAAGCGCTCGCCGTCCTCGCGCTCCTGCTGGAACCGGGTGAGGACCCGCTCGACGTAGTCGGGCAGTTCCTCCGAAGTGACCTTCAGGCCACGGACCTTGCGGCCGAAGCCGGCCTCCAGGCCCAGGGCGCCGCCGAGGTGCACCTGGAAGCCCTCGACCTGCTCGCCCTGGTCGTTGAGGACCAACTGGCCCTTGAGACCGATGTCCGCGACCTGGATACGGGCGCAGGCGTTCGGGCAGCCGTTGATGTTGATGGTGATCGGCTCGTCGAACTCCGGGATGCGGCGCTCGAGTTCGTCGATGAGCGTGATGCCGCGCTGCTTGGTCTCGACGATCGCGAGCTTGCAGTACTCGATGCCGGTGCAGGCCATCGTGCCGCGCCGGAACGGGGAGGGCTTGGCGGTGAGGCCGAGCGCTTCGAGACCCTCGACCAGGGAGTCGATCTGGCCTTCCTGCACATCGAGCACGATCATCTTCTGCTCGACCGTCGTGCGCAGCCGGCCCGAGCCGTGCGCCTGGGCCAGTTCGGCGATCTTCGTGAGCGTGGTGCCGTCGACGCGGCCGACACGCGGCGCGAAACCGACGTAGAACAGGCCGTCCTGCTGGCGGTGGACGCCGACGTGGTCGCGCCAGCGGGCGACCGGCTGGTCGGGGGCGGGGCCGTCGACCAGCTTGCGCCCCAGGTAGTCGTCCTCGAGGATCTGGCGGAACTTCTCGACGCCCCAGTCGGCGACCAGGAACTTCAGGCGGGCGCGGGTGCGCAGCCGCCGGTAGCCGTGGTCGCGGAAGATCGAGATGACGCCCTCGTAGACGTCCGGGACCTCGTCCAACGGCACCCAGGCGCCGAGGCGTTGGCCGATCTTCGGGTTGGTGGAGAGGCCGCCGCCGACCCAGACGTCGAAGCCGGGGCCGTGGTCGGGGTGGTGCACGCCGACGAAGGCGATGTCGTTGATCTCGTGCGCCACGTCCAGCAGCGGTGAGCCGGAGATCGCGGACTTGAACTTGCGGGGCAGGTTCGAGAAGTCCTTGTTGCCGATGATCCGGCGGTGGATCTCGTCGATCGCCGGGGTGCCGTCGATGATCTCGTCCTCGGCGATGCCCGCGACGGGTGAGCCGAGGATCACGCGGGGCGTGTCGCCGCAGGCCTCGGTGGTGGAGAGACCGACCGCCTCCAGGCGGTTCCAGATCTCGGGCACGTCCTCGATGCGGATCCAGTGGTACTGCACGTTCTGCCGGTCGGTGAGGTCGGCCGTGCCGCGCGCGAACTCCTGCGAGATCTCGCCGATCACACGGAGCTGGTCCGTGGTCAGCCGGCCGCCGTCGATCCGGACGCGCAGCATGAAGTACTTGTCGTCCAGCTCCTCCGGCTCCAGGATCGCGGTCTTGCCGCCGTCGATCCCGGGCTTGCGCTGGGTGTACAGCCCCCACCAGCGCATACGGCCGCGGAGGTCGTTCGGGTCGATTGAGTCGAACCCGCGCTTGGAGTAGATCGTCTCAATGCGTGTCCGCACATTGAGACCGTCGTCGTCCTTCTTGAACTGCTCGTTGCCGTTGAGGGGGGTGAAGTGTCCGGCGGCCCACTGACCCTCACCGCGGTGACGGCTCACCTTGCGGCGGGGCGCTGCGGCTGCAGGGTTCTCGGGGGTGGCGGCCATGTTTCTACGTCCTCCGGGACAGGCGGGTGATCGGCTCTGGCCTGCGTGTACGGGCGCATGCGGGCATACGCGCGCGTCTTTGCGCAGTATGAGGCAGATACGGGGAAATCCGGCGGTGCTGCGGCTCGGCTAGACGGCCGGACAGATGGCGCTGGACATGCGGCCGAGGTCGACGTGCCGCCGACTCACCAAGGCAATTCCAGTTCCGGACATGACGGAAGCGTGTCACGGCGTTCTGGACACAGTCCAGCTTCGTCCGCCATGCGGACACCCTGGTCCCGCTATGTGAGACAAGCGTGTCGTCGGTCACAAGCCGCGCACGCTGTCTTGTCGGCGCAGGTCAGGCGCGGTAGGCGCCCGGCCAGGGGCCCGGGGTGGGCGCCTGTGTCATCTCCTCGACCTGCGTGTCGAAGAGCTTGAAGCCCCGGCGCTGGTAGTTGTCCATCGCGTGCACGCCGTCCAGGCTGCAGCTATGCAGCCAGACCCGCTTGGTGGGGGCCCGCCCGGGCCAGCGGTCGGCGAGGTCCCAGGCGCGGGCGGCGCCGTAGGAGAGGAGGTGGCCGCCGAGGCGGCGGCCGCGGAAGGCGGGGACCAGGCCGAAGTAGACGATCTCGACGACACCGTCGTCCTGCGGCTCCAGTTCCACGTACCCGCCGGGTGTGCCCCGGTCGTACACGACCCAGGTCTCCACGCCCGGCTGGTCCAGGTGCTCCTGCCACTGTGCGAACGTCCAGTGCAGCCGGTCGATCCAGAGGATGTCCCCGCCCACGGACGCGTACAGATAGCGGCTGAACTCGGGGGAGGGCACCTCGGAGCGGGCGATCCACACGTCCCCCTCCGGCGCGATGGCCGGAAGGAGGTCGCTCGGGTCGGTCTGCTCCAGGGACCAGGTGGTCACCGGGATGTTCGTCATGCCCGCCAGGGAATCATCCGACCTGGGGATCTGTCGATCAGACGATCAACCGAGCGAGCTGTCGATCGAGTTCAGCGGCAGCGCGAACAGCATCCGCCCGGACACCGACCAGACCTCGCCGGTCTCCTGCCAGTAGGAGAGGGAGTCGGTCTGCGGGCCCCAGCACTGATGCGTCTCGTCGGCCCCGCACTCGGTGGCCTTGGCGCCGTGCTCGTCCTGGCGCCACATCGAGCCCCGGCCGCCGTCCGTCCCGGCCGCGCCGCCCACGTACCAGGCGGACCGGTTCGCGAGCACGCCCCCGGCGCCGTCGACCTTCGTCGCGTACGCCTCGTCGGCCGTCGCGCGCCCCGCCGAGTCGGTGGCGAGCAGCCCCGCGCGCCCGGGATCCCCGCTGAAGGAGTACCGCCACAGCCGCTTCGCCCCGCTCGCGACCAGACTGTTCGGCACCGTGCTCCGGTCCAGCGCCAGACCCACGGGCCGTACGGCCGCCTTGTCGCCGCTCAGCCGGTACGACCCGACGGCGGGCAGCACATACCGGTACCCGGCAGCCGACCAGCCGTCACGCACCCGGCCGACCGCGCCGGCCGTCACCGTGGTGCGCTGGATGCGGTTCATGTCGTACACGTACAGCGCGTCGCGGGTCCCCGTCGTGGTGGTGACCAGGAGCTTGTCCTCGTACCAGACCATGCCGGAGACCTTGGAGGCGAGCCCTCGGTAGTCACGGCCGCCGTCGGTCGGTACGGCGAGGAGCGCCCAGGTGTAGGTGAGGTGCGCGGTGTCGGCGGCGTTCACGAAGGCGACCTTGGCCAGGCCGCGGGTGTTCGCGCTCCAGCCGGAGAGGATCACCCGGTTCGAGCCCCACCAGCCGTCCTCGTCGGCGTCGCCCGAGGTGGTCACAGAGCGTGGCGTCCAGGCCGGGTCGGCCGCGTCGCCGCTGTCCCAGCAGTACGCGCGGGTGGCCGCCGGTTCGACGGGCAGCGCCGACTTCTCGTCGGTCGTGCAGTCCGCGGCGTCGCGCAGGGTGTGGTCGGCGCTCTTCAGGACGGTGTCGACGCCGACCGGCCGGCCCATCGCCGAGGAGAGCCGGTCCAGGGACCGCTGTGGCTCCAGATGCTCCCGCAACCGCAACGCGCCGAGGTCGGAGGCCGAGGTGAGAGGCTTCAGCGCCCCGGGATCGGAACCAACCGTCGCCTGCGAGGCGCTGATCATCGTCGCGGCCGCGGTGAGGCCGAGCGCGGCCCCGGTCAGCACGGCGCGCAGCGCCCTGCCCCGCTTGCGCCGGCGGTGTCGCCCACGTGCACTCATAGTGTCCTCCCGAGGCGAGCCAACTGCGCCTGGTGATCCGTGCGTTGACCAGGGAGCAGGTGGGGTGGCCCGTAGAGGGATGCTACGGCAGTCATGGCCGCCCCATGGGTAAGACCCCGCAAATATGCGGAAGATGCAGCCGGACGCGCCTTTTGCGCCACCTGTCCGCCATGCCGCCCTGACCCGCGCCTCCGCGCCGGGCCGGGCTCGTCCGTCTCCGCCGCGGCGGTCAAACCGATGTCTGCGCTACGGCACTTGGGCCGAGGTCCGTCCGCTGGTCACCCCGGGTGCCGTCGAGTGCGGCAGCAGCTCGCGCGGGTCGTCCGGCAGCAGCACCTCGACCTCGGCGTCCTCGCGGAACCGATACGGCCGGTGCTCCAGGAGCGCCCCGAGATAGCGCCGTACCCGCGACATCTCGGCACGCACCGTGACCGTGCGGCCGGGGTCGCCGAACATGTCCTCGGCCAGGGCTGCGGCGCTGCGGCCGGTGCGGTGCAGGGCCAGGAGGTAGAGCAACTCGGCGTGCCGGGGGCTGAGTTCGTGGGTCCAGGAGCCCGCGCTGCCGTAGACCGTCACCGACCAGCGGCGCGGCAGCGCGAGGTCGAGGACGATCCGGGCGGTGCCGGGCACCGGTTCGTCGGCGGCGCGGATCAGCCAGCCCCCGGCCAGTGGCTCCAGGGAGCACAGTCCCAGCGACGGCAGCCAACGGCGGCCCCCGGAGGGCGACTTGGGCAGTGCGATCCGCTTCACGTACGGCATTCCGGTGACCGCGGCGGTCCAGCCGTCCCGGTCCACCACCAGGGCCCGGCCGCCGATGCGGGGCAGGATCGGCGCCGCCACCGCGCGCAGCCGCTCCAGCGAGGTCATGTGCAACTCGCGCAGCCGGGCCTCGGCGAGTTTGGCCACCGAGTCGACCCAGGCGAGGGTGGCCGGGTGCATGGTCTCCAGCGGGCCGCTGACATCGACGACACCGATCAGCCGGCCGTCCCTGGGGTCGGTGATCGGGGCCCCCGCGCAGGTGAACGCGGCCAGCGCGCGCGAGAGATGCTCGCCGGCGAAGACCTGCACGGGCCGTCGTACGACCGCCGGGGTGCCCACGCCGTTGGTGCCGATGACGTCCTCGCGCCAGTCGGTGCCGATCTCGATGCCGACCTCGTCGGCCTTGCGCAGCACTGCGGCGCTGCCCTCCCGCCACAGCGCGCGGCCCTCGTCGTCGGCGACCAGCACGATGTGGTGGGCGGCGTCCGCGACCGACACCAGGCCCTCCCGCAGCACCGGCAGGACGTGCCTCAACGGGCTTGTGCCGCGCCGCCGTTCGATCTCTTCACGGGAGAGCAGCCCGGTGCGCAGATCGTGGTCGGGGTGGGTCCCGCCGCGTAACGCGCGCTCCCAGGACTCCTCGATCACCGGGCGCGGAGCGGTGCGGGCGCGCTGTCCGAAGGGCGTGGCGTACCGGGCGTCGCTCAGCATCCGGGCCGTCCGCGCCGCGTCGACGGTGGTGCGCCGCGGCAGTCCGGCCGGCGGGTTCGCCATGGGTCCTTCTCTCCGGTCCCGTATCGACGGCTGTTCTCGTATCGACTGTTCGTCTCGTATCGACTGTTGGTCTCATAGTGCCGCTCCGCGGTGACGGAGGGAGACAGTCCGGACACAGAAGCGGCCAAGTTGCAACCCTCTGCAACCCTGGTGAACAGCCGTACGGTGTCTGAAACTTGTCCCAGCTGCGAGGGTGGTGCCGTGTCGGCGCAGCACCACCCTCGCGTTGTGCCGGTGCCGGTTCAGACCGTCGGGCGGGCCCGTTCCGCGATCGACGTGAGGTCCAGGCTCGGCGGCAGGGTGCCGAAGGCGGAGCCCCAGTCGCCGCCCAGCCGGGAGGCGCAGAACGCGTCGGCGACCTCCGGTGGCGCGTGCTGCACGAGCAGCGCCCCCTGCAGCACGAGCGCCATCCGCTCGACCACGCGCCGGGCGCGGCCCTCGATGCCGTCCAGATCCGCGAACTCGGCGAGCAGGTTCTTCATCGCCCCGTCCAACCGGTGATCGGCGCCGCGCACCCGGCCGACCTCGACGAGGAAGGCGTTCAGTGCCTGCGGTTCGCGCTGCAACGCCCGCAGGACGTCGAGGGCCTGGATGTTTCCGGCGCCCTCCCAGATCGAGTTGAGCGGCGATTCCCGTACCAGGCGCGGCAGCCCGGACTCCTCGACGTATCCGTTGCCGCCCAGGCACTCGGCCGCCTCGACCGCGACCGGCGAACAGCGTTTGGTCACCCAGTACTTGGCGGCGGGCACCGCCAACCGCAGGAACGCCAGCTCCTGTTCGCCACCGTCGTCGTAGGCCGCCGCGAGCCGCAGCGCGAGGGTGGTTGCCGCCTCCGACTCCAGGGCGAGATCGGCCAGCACGTTGCGCATCAGCGGCTTGTCGAAGAGCTTGCCGCCGAACGCCTCGCGGTGGGCGGCGTGATGGACGGCCTGCGCGACGGCCTGCCGCATCAGACCGGCCGAGCCGAGCACACAGTCGAGCCGGGTCGCCGCGACCATCCCGATGATCGTCCGCACCCCGGCGCCCTCGTCGCCGACCCGGCGCGCCCAGGTGCCGTCGAACTCGACCTCGGCGGAGGCGTTCGACCGGTTGCCCAGCTTGTCCTTGAGGCGCTGGAGGAGGAACACGTTGCGGGTCCCGTCCGCCAGCACCCTCGGCACCAGGAAACAGGTGAGCCCGCCCGGTGCCTGGGCCAGCACGAGGAAACCGTCGGACATGGGCGCCGAGCAGAACCACTTGTGGCCGGTCAGCTCGTAGGTCCCGTCCTCCGCGAGCGGGCGTGCCTCCGTGGTGTTGGCGCGGACGTCGCTGCCGCCCTGCTTCTCCGTCATGCCCATCCCGAAGACCACCCCGGCCTTGAGGTGGGCGGGCCGCAGCTCACGGTCGTAGACCATGGAGGTGAGCCGGGGCTCCCACTCGGCGGCGAGCGCGGGGTCGGCGCGCAGGGCGGGGACCGCCGCGTGAGTCATCGACAGGGGGCAGCAGTTGCCCGCCTCGACCTGCGTCCAGACCAGGAACCCGGCGGCTCGGCGGACATGTCCGGCGGGGCGGTTCCAGGCGGCGGTCAGCCCGGCGGAGACGCCCTTGCCGAGCAGCCGGTGCCAGGCCGGATGGAACTCGACCTCGTCGATCCGGTGGCCGTGACGGTCGTGGGTGCGCAGGCCCGGGGGGTTGTCGTTGGCCTGCGCACCCCACTCCTGGAGCTGGGCCGAACCGGCGGCGCGGCCCAGCGCGGAGAGATCGTCCCGGACCTCGTCCAGCAGTCCGGGCGGGGTGTGCCGTTCGACCGCTTCCGTGAGGACGCGGTCGGCGGTGAAGACGTCGTAGCCGACCAGTGGGGGAGTCTGGTTCGTCACGGTGTGGGTGGTGCGTGCCATGGCTGGAACCTACCCGTGGGGACGGCGGTGGCCGGGATCTCCACCTGCGGTGCTCTGGATCTCCACCCTGACACAGCCGCCGCCCCGGATGTCAGGCCGAGCGGGACATGGCCGCCAGCATCGCGGTCTCGGGCACCTCCTCTTCCAGCCAGCCCGTGCGGTACACGGTGTCCAGATAGCGTTCCCCCAGGTCAGGGGCTATCGCCACCGCTGTTGTGCCGTGCCGGCCGTTGCGGGCGAGCCACTGCTCGGCTCCCCTGACGACCGTGCCGGTGGACCCGCCGAACAGGAAGCCCCGCGCGGCCAGCCGACGGCAGGTCGCCACGGTGTCCGGCTCCTCGACGTGGATCACGTCGTCGATGTACGACGTGTCGAGGAAGGGCGGTGCCACGCTGGTGCCGAGGCCAGGGATCATCCGGGGCCCGGACTCCCCGCCGAACGTGACCGAACCGGCCGCGTCCACGGCGACGATCCGCACCCGGCGCCGCCACTGCCAGAACCAGCGCGCGCAGCCCATCAGCGTCCCCGTGGTGCCGGCGCCGACGAACAGCACGTCCAGCTGCGGGAACCGGCGGGCGATGGCCGGTGCGGTGGTGCGGTAGTGCGCCCGCCAATTCCCTTGGTTGGAGTACTGGTTGAGCCACACGTACCGCTCGTCGGAGGCGCACAGCGCCCGCACGTACGCGATCCTGGCGCCCAGGAAACCGCCGTGCACATCGGGTTGGTCGATGACGTGGACCCGGCTGCCGAGCGCCTCCATCAGCTGCACCGTGGGTACGTTGCACCGTCTGTCGGTGATGCAGAGGAACCCGTAACCGCGGCTCGCCGCGAGGACGCTGAGTGCCACCCCCAGGTTCCCGGACGACGACTCGACCAGTACCGAGCCGGGCCGCAGGATGCCGGCCCGCTCGGCGGCGTTCACCATCTCGGTGGCGGCCTTGAGTTTGACCGAGCCGGCGAAGTTGAACCCCTCGCACTTCAGATAGAGCGGCAGTTCCAGTGCTGCCCGCAGGTCGACGTAGAGGTCGTCCTCGTTGAACTCCGCGGGATCGGAAATAACAGCCATGTTTTCCCCCTAGTGGTGCGCCACGATCGCCGTCAGCCGTACCGGCGCAGCTCGTGGAAGAACCCGTCGACGACGTGGAGTTCGCCCCGTCGGACCACTTCGTCATGGACGAACCTGCCGACCGCGAGGTCGAGCACCCCCAGCCCGAAGGGCGAGAACACCACGGTCCGGTCGGTCGGCACGCTCACCCGGCCAGTCAGTACGTCGTCCAGCGTGCCGTCGATGAACTCCCGCCCCCCGGTGGCCTGTTCGGCCAGGTGCGGTGACGTGTCGGCCTTCAGGCAGTGCTCGACGTCGTCCACGAAGTTCGCGGACGCGAGCAGGATCGCCGGGTCGAGATCCCGCAACGACACGTGCAGGACCAGCGGATGATGGTCGAACCAGGCCGGATCGTGCACATGCGGCGAACCGGCGATCGTCGCGAACACCAGCAGGTCACTTGAGCGGACCAGGCTTTCGGCCTTGTCGTGCACGGTGACCCGGCCCGGCGCCCCCGACCGCTCCAGATACCCCCGGAACCCCTCCGCGCTCTCCGCGGACAGGTCGTACACACCGGTCTCCTCGAACTCCCAGCCGGTGGCCCGGAGATGGGTGTGGATGTAGCGGGCGATCAGCCCCGTCCCCACGAACCCGACCCGCAACGGCCGTTCGCGCCCCTGGCTGAGCTGGTCGGCCGCGAGCGCCGCCGAACTCGCCGTACGGGTCGCGCTGATCACCGAACTCTCCAGGCAGGCATACGGATAGCCGGTGTCCGGGTCGTTGAGGATCAGCACCGCCGAGGCCCTGGGCAGCCCCGACCCGGTGTTCCCCGGGAAGCTGGAGATCCACTTCAGTCCGTCCACCCGCAACGGCCCCCCGAGCGAGGCGGGCAGCGCGATGATCCGGGACGACGGACGGTCCGGGAAGCGCAGGAAGTACGACGGCGGGTTCACCGAGTCGCCCGCGCCGTGCAGCCGGTAGGTGGCCTCCACGAGGGCGCCGATCTCCGACTCCCGCCCGGCCAGGGCCTGTTGGACCTGCTCGCCGCTGATGACCGAGAAGGAAGGCGTGTCGATGCTCATGCCGCCCTCCCGCCGGCCGACGGGGCGAGGTCCGCGGGCCGCACCGGATCGCCGAGCCCGGCGAGCACCTCGCGCGGCCCCTCGAACGGCTCCCGGCCGTGCGCGGTACGGATGTTGTCCACCAGCAGCAGATCCCCGGAGCGCCACGGCTCGCGCCGGACGTGCCGGTCGTAGGCCTCGGTGATGGCCGTCACGATGCCCGCGTCGATCGGATCGCCGTTCCCGAAGCGGGTGTTGAAGGGCAGCGCGTCGGCGCCGTAGACGTCGACGAGGTACTCGCGGACCTCGGGTTCCATCGTCCACTCGTTCAGGAACGCGATCTGGTTGAACCAGCAGCGGCGGCCGGTGACCGGGTGGCGGAGGACGGCGGCGCGGTGCTGGCGGGTGCGCAGCGAACCGTCGGGCTGCCAGGCGAACTCGATGCCCTGGTTGCGGCAGTAGCGCTCCACGACGGTCCGGTCGTCGGTGCCGAAGGCCTCGGCGACCGACGCCCCGATCTCCTCGTGGTACGTCCGCGTCAGCATCCAGCCCTCCCGCTCGAACCGCTCCACCAGCGGCGCGGGCAGCGACTGGAGGACGGCCTCGGCGTCGGCGACCGGGGTCGCGCCGCCCTGCGTCGGTGCCTCCAGGCAGGCGAAGAGCAGCAGGCCGGGGAACTCCAGGGCGTAGCTCAACTCGTGGTGCTGGCACATCGGTTGGTCGGTCGGCCACTTGGTGGCGGAGTACACGCCCTCCGCGTAGGTGCGGCGGGGCGCGAACGGCTCCCGGTCCGCCATCAGGGAGTTCGTGAGCCGTCGGAAGACGGTCTCGGCGCCGGCCGGGTCGGCGAGGCCGAGCCCGCGGACCAGGACGCAGCCGTGTTCGGCGACGACGGACCGCAGCGCGTCACGGTGCCCGGCGGCCCAGCCGACCGGGTCGCCGCCGGCGTCGGCGCGCAGCAGCGGTGGGCTGTTCGGGCTGAGAGCAACGGAGTTGAGCAGAGTCGCGGAAGAGAGCGACATCTCGGTGTTCCTTTCGGTGGTGCTGTCGATCATTCGGCCGGGGGTGCGGCGGGTCTCAGGAGGAGACGGGCGGGTCCAGCAGTCCGGCCAGGTCCGCGAGGACCGGGTGACGGGTGACGTCCTTGAGGCTGATCGCCCGGTCGAGGGCGACCGCCAGCTTCACCGCGGCCAGCGAGGTGCCCCCGCGGTCGAAGAAGTGGTCCTGGCGGCCGATCCGTTCGGCCGGGATCCCAAGGACCACCGCCCAGGCCGCGGCCAGCCGGCGCTCGGCGGGCGTGTCGGGCCCGTCCCCTACGGCGTCCAGGTCACCGGCGAGCGCGGTGAGCGTCCGGCGGTCGGTCTTGCCGTTGGCGGTCAGCGGCAGCGACGCCCGCCAGTGCACGACCGACGGCACCATGTACGCGGGCAGTGACTCGGCCAGCGTGGACCGCACCGCGCCGGCCTCGACAGGCAGCGGGCCGGTGCAGAACGCCACCAGCTGCGTACCGCGCACCACGACCACCGCGCCGTCGCGCACCCCGTCCACCCGCAGCAGCGTGTTCTCGATCTCGCCCATCTCGATGCGGAAGCCGCGGATCTTCACCTGGCTGTCCCGGCGCCCCAGGAACTCCAGCTTGCCGTCAGGACGCCAGCGCCCGTGGTCACCGCTGCGGTACAGCCGCTCACCGGGCCGGTACGGGTCCTCGGTGAACGCCGCCCTCGTCCGCTCGGGATCGTTGACGTACCCCCGGCCGACGCACACACCGGAGAACACGATCTCGCCGGGTGCTCCCAGCGGCACGGGCACCAGATCCTCGTCCACCACGTACACGCGGACGTTGGAGACGGGCCGGCCGAGCGGGACGCGGTCGCCGTCCGGTGCCCGGTCCATGACCTCGTGGTTGGTGTCGTCCGAAGTCTCCGTCAGGCCATAGGCGTTGACGAGCCGCACCCCGGGCCGCGCCGCGAACCAGCGCTCCACCAGCTCCTTCTTCACGGCCTCCCCGGTGACCGACACACAGCGCAGGTCGGGGAGTTGGCGCGGCTGCCGCTCCAACTCGGCGAGCACGGCCTCCAGATACGACGGCACGACCTGGAGCACGTTGACGCGCCCCGCCTCGATCGTGTCGACGAACCGGGCGACGTCCAGGATCACGTCCTGCTCCACCAGCAGCGTCCGCCCGCCCACGAGCGGCGCGCAGACCAGCTGCCACAGCGAGATGTCGAAGCACTGCGGCGCGGTCTGCGCCACCACCTGCCCGGCGCCGATCCCCAGGTCGTCGAGCTTGGCGAACGCGTGGTTGAGGAACCCCGCGTGCTCGCACATCGCGCCCTTGGGCTCACCCGTGGAGCCCGACGTGAAGTAGATGTAGGCCAGTTGACCCGGTGAGACCGCGATCCCGAGGTCGCCGTCCGAATGCCCCTCGGCGTACGCCTCGTCGACGTAGAGCGTGCGGTCGGTCGGGTCGCCCAGGGCGCCGTCGCTGCCGCGCTCGGTCAACACCAGTTCGCACCCGGCGCGTTCGAGCACTCTCGCGACCCGGTCGGCCGGGAAGTGCGGCTCGACGGGCAGGTACACGCCGCCCGCCTTGAACACGGCGAGGACGGCGGCCATCCAGTCCAGGTTCCGCTCCAGCACCACGGCGACGACACCCTCGCGGGTCAGTCCCCGGGAGAGCAGCGCCCGACTGAGCTGATTCGCCCGGGAGTTGAGCTCCCGGTACGTCCACTGCCGGTCCCCCTGGACGGCGGCGACCGCGTCCGGGC
Organism: Streptomyces sp. NBC_00986; assembly: GCF_045162565.1. Lineage (NCBI taxonomy): Bacteria > Bacillati > Actinomycetota > Actinomycetes > Kitasatosporales > Streptomycetaceae > Streptomyces > Streptomyces sp. NBC_00986. Next base: position 3,149,282 of record NZ_CP108733.1, on the reverse strand, counting down.
ACACCGACACCATGTCCTCGAACAGCTCGTGCACCCGCCGGTCCGGCAGCTCACGCCGCGGGCCCGCCAACTCGTCGAGCTGGAAGCGAAGTTCGGCGTCCGACAGCAGCACCGGGCGGTCCGGCTCGGTCAGCGCCGTGACGTGATAGCCCGCGATGCGGGCGGCGGCCTCGGCGTCCAGGACGTCGGTGCGGTACCGCAGCCGCAGCGTGCGGCCGGTGACACTCACCCGCACCGCCGGGTCCTCCTCTGCGGGTTCGCCGGACAGTGCCCCGAGGACCTTGGCGTGGGCGACTTTCAGTGCGGCGGGCTCGATCAACAGCCCGTCGGGCAGGGACACTTCGTGCTCCGCCACACCGGGCACCGGAGCGAGCGTCCACCGCGGAATGATCTCCATCGTTCTCTTTCCCCCTGTTTCCTTCCCCCTGCGGCACGAACCGTCAGGGAGTCCTGTGCTGTCCGGCGTGTCGTGGCGCCACCGCCGGATTCCCGCCCCACCGGGACCGCGCCGGCATCTCCTCGCCCTTCATCAGGAAGGAGTCGGCGGCCAGTTCGGCCCCGTCACCCATCGACACGCCGTAGTGGACGAGCGCACCCACCCCGAGGGTGCAGCCGGCGCCGATGGTGATCATTTCGGACTTGAAGGTGCCGTCCTCCTGCGAGTGCGACTGCACCTTCGTGTGCGCCGACAGCGTGCAGTCGTCGCCGATCGCGGTCAGCGTGCGCTCGGTGATGTACGCGCCGTCGTCGAAGACCCGGCGTCCCATCCGCACACCCAGCAGCCGCCAGATCAGGTTCTTGAACGGCGTGCCGTTGAACACCTGGATGTAGGTGTCCGGCACCTTCCACAGCCGCTCGTGCCACCAGAAGTACGGGTCGTAGATCGAGCACAACTTCGGCTCCAGCGGCCGGAATCCACCGACCAGGCGCTCCACCAGCACGTAGTACCCGGCGGTGAAACCGAGCCCGAGCATCAGGGACGCGCCGATCAGCAGCCCGCCGCCGATGCCCTCACCCCCGTACAGGTCGACCGCGGCGAAGCCGAGCACCGTGAGCACGAACCAGTGCAGCCAGCGCACGAACAGATACAGGCCCATCGAGCGCAGGTTGGACCGGTTCTTCGCGGCCAGCCGGCGCTTCAGCTCGTCGCCCTCGCGCAGATGGTCGAAGCGGCTGTCGCGCTCCACCGAGCGTGGGATCTCGAAGCACGGCGAGCCCAACAGGCCCACGCCCTCACGGAGTTCGCCGTCGATCGGCACCATCACCTTGGTGGCGAGCAGACAGTTGTCGCCGGTGCGGCCGCCCGAGGGGTACGCGATGTTGTTGCCCAGGAAGTTGCGCGGCCCGATCGTGGCGCGCGACAGCCGGAACGACGTACTGGAGAAGTCCGCGTTGACGATCGACAGCCCGTCCGCGACCATCGTGCCGCTTCCCACGGTGGCCAGATACGGCGTCTCGTGCTGCACCTCGGTACCGAAGTTGGAGCCGGTCTGCTCCACCACACCGAGGTCGTAGCCGATCGCCTTCAGATAGCCGACGATGAACGAGCTGTCGCCGCACAACCACTTGAAGAACTTCAGGTTGGTCATGCGGGCCACCGCGCGCTGCACCGAGTAGTGGAAGCCGTACAGCGGATACACCTTGTCGGGGCGCAGCAGCGGACGCAGCAGCCTCGGCAGCAGCGACACGGCGGCGAAGCCGAGGACGACGAAGCCGACGAACGCCACGAGCGACAGGCCCAGCGCCTCGCCGTAGAACCGGGCGGAGTTGAGGTCCTGGGTGTTCGGATCCAGCAGGTGGTCGAGGGCCGGGATCACGGTCAGCAGCATGTAGGTGCCGCCGATCGCGAGCGGGACGTAGACCAGGAGCATCTGCAGGAACGCGCCCAGGCCGTAGCCGAAGCGGCGCCATGTCGAGCAGCCCGCGTGCGGGACGCGGACGTAGTCGACGTCCGTGGGCTGTGCCGGGGAGCCGTGCACGCGCTGCCCCGCCGGGACCTGTGCGGCGTCGTACAGGGCGGAGGAGTGGCCGAGTTGGGACCCGTCGCCCATGACCGTGCCGATGTCGAGGACGGTCTTCTCACCGACGTACACCTCGCTGCCGAGGGTGACCCGGCCCGTGCGGATGCGGCCGGCCCGTGCCTGGTAGCAGAGGAAGAAGGTGTCCTTGCGGATGACCGTTCCGTCTCCGATGGTCAGCAGGTCGGTGCAGACCGGTACGGAGTGGGACAGGATCGTGACGCCCTTGCCGATCCGGGCGCCGAGGGCGCGCAGATACAGGACGTAGATCGGGTTGCCGGCGAACAGGATCATCGGGTTGGCGTGCAGGAGCGCCTTGACCGTCCAGAACCGGACGTAGCCGAGGCTCCAGACCGGGAAATCGGTCTCCTTCCAGCGGCCCACGAGAATCCACTTGGCCACCACCGGCACCGTGCACACACCGACGAACACCGCGCCGCCGAATATCGCGGACCGCAGATATACCTGGACCACTCCGGCACCGGAGGAGACCCATTCGTAGCCCTGTCCCGTGACCGTCCCGGCGAGCACGCAATACATGGCGAAAATGATGAACTGGAGCGCCCCGCACAACAGATAGCGGGTCGTGCTCCCGGCTGGCGGCGCCTCCGCCTCGACCGGCGCGGTGGGCTTCGGAGTGTCGGCGAGCGCCGCCGCCAGACTGCGGATCGTCGGATATCCGTAGACGTCCCGCATCGACACCGACGGCAGATCCTCGCGTTTCCTGACCCGGGCGCAGAAATGTGCCATCACCAACGAGTTGGCGCCCAGGTCGTCGAAGAAGTGACTGTCGAGGGGTATGACTTCCTTGCGTACGACACCGGCCAGGACCTCCGCGAGGACGGTCTCGGTGACGGTGCCGGGTTTTACACCCACGTGGCTCCTTGGTGCTGATCGTCGTCTTTGAATTGTCAAAGACGAATACGGTGGAGTCGCGCCCGTTGTTCACGGCAGGGGCAAATTAAATAACACGCGAAACGGGTGGGGTAAATGGGAATTCGTGAGATTTGAGTTCCCTGTTGTGTGCTGAGTTTCCAAATGGACTGGGCCCTGGTCCTGGGCCAATTGATTCCCCCGAGTCGTGTGCGCTGACGTCGTCCCAACGCGCGCAACGAATGCAGTCCGGATTATTTCTGGACATTCCGGAACGGGTCAAGGCTGTTTCGGTCAATGGCGCTTTTTCGTCTTCGCCGGCCAGGGGGCGGGTCAACATGAATTGACGCCCGAAGTCCTCACCGGGACACTCTCCGAAACGGCCGTCAAAGTATCGAATGCGGCTTCGATTCTCGGGGCGATTATTTTCGGCCACCGCGAGCATGACACGACCGTCCCCCAGGGCGTGCATCCCAGCCGACGCCCCCGCGGGACGAGTGCATCCCGGCGCGCCGGATACCTTTAGGGCGTGCAGTCAGCAAGTGAACCCACCGAGCGGCCCACCAGCCGGTTCCACCGGGCGCGTGCCCTCTACCGGAACGTCTCCAAGCGCAGGACCGCCTGGCTGCTGGTCAAGGACACCGTCAACTCCTGCATGGAGTACCGCATCCTGGGCCTCGCGGCCGAGGCCGCGTTCTTCACGCTGCTGTCCGTGCCGCCGCTTCTGCTGAGCCTCATCGGCCTGCTCGGCTACGTCGACAGCTGGACCGGCGCCCACAGCATCGCCGGCCTGGAGAACAACATCCTGGAGGCGTCGCGCACGGTCCTGTCCGACAAGGGCGTGCACGAGATCGCCCAGCCGATCCTGCACGACGTGATGAAGGGCGGCCGGCCCGACGTCATCTCCATCGGCTTCCTGTTCGCCCTGTGGTCGGGCTCCCGCGCGGTCAACGTCTTCATCGACACCATCACCGTCATGTACGGCCTCGACGGCGTGCGCGGCATCGTCAAGACCCGGATCGTGTCCTTCGCCCTGTTCATCGCGGCCCTGCTGATCGGCTCGATCGCGCTGCCGCTGATGGTGGCCGGACCGGACGCCGTGGTGAACGTGGTGCCGTGGTCGGAGACGGTCGTCCAGGTCCTCTACTGGCCGGTTGTCATCGTCCTGTCCGTCGTCTTCCTGACGACCCTCTACCACGTGTCGGTCCCCGTCCGCTCCCCGTGGATCGAGGACGTCCCCGGCGCCCTGGTCGCCCTCGCGATGTGGGTCCTCGGCAGCTACCTGCTGCGCATCTACCTCACCAGCACGGTCGAGGGCCCCACCATCTACGGCTCCCTCGCCGCCCCTGTCGCCGTCCTCCTGTGGATCGGCGTCTCCGCGTTCGCCGTCCTCGTAGGAGCCGCCGTCAACGCGGCCATCGACCGCGTCTGGCCCGCCGCCGCGACCGCCGCCGCCCGCGCCGCCAACGAACGCCGCCAGGACGAGCAGGTCGCCGAGTACGTCGCCCGCATGGCCGCGGTCCGCGCCCGAGACGGCGAGGACGACGACGACCCCGACGACTCCTACATGCCCTCGGAGTTCCCGGAACGCTGGTCCCGCTTCCTCCCTCCGGAGGACGTGACGTCGCGACTCCGCACCCACGCGAAGAGCACCCACACCCACAAGGGATCCGGGGACAACTCCCCATCACCGGAGAAGTGAAGCGCGCCCCAAAGGGGCGCGGGGAACTGCGCGACCAGCCACAACGGACCCGCGGCCGACGCACCGGCCTCCCCGCGGGGGAACTACGCGCCGACCCTCCAAACACCCGCCGCAGCAGCCTCCCGCACGAACTCCGAGAAGTCCCGCGGCTCCCGCCCCAGCACCTCCTGAACCCCCTCGGAGAGATACGCGTTCCGCCCGTCCAGCAGCGACTCGAACAACTCCACCAGGAACTCGACCTCCTCACCCGGCACCCCGAACCCCGCGAGAACGTCCCCGTACTGACGGGCAGACACCGCCCGATACGTCAGCTCACGCCCCGTCACCGCACCGATCTCCGCGACCGCCTCCCCGAACGTCAACAACCGAGGCCCGGACACGGTGACCGCCTGCCCGACATACCGGTCCCCGCCGGTCACCGCCGCGACGACCACATCCGCGATGTCCCGCACATCAACGAACGGCTCCCGCACCGAACCCCCGGGGAACACCAGTTCCCCACTCTCCCGAAACCCCTCCACCAACGGCCCCTCACTGAAGTTCTGCGCGAACCACGAGGCCCGCACAACCGTCCAGTCCGCCCCCGACCCCCGCAACGCCTCCTCGGTGGGCCGAGCCCGCTCCTCACCCCGGGACGACAGCAGCACGAGCCGCCGTACACCCAACCCCACCGCCTCCTGCGCGAGCAGCCCCACCGCACGGCCCGCCTCCGGCGCCCCCACGTCCGACGGATACACGAGATACGCCGCATCAGCGCCCCGCAACGTGTCCGCCCACGTGGACCGATCCGCCCAGTCGAACCCCCGCGCCCGCGAGGCCTCCCGCACGGTCAGCCCCGCCACCCGCGCCGCCTCGGCCACCCGGCGCCCGGTACGCCCCGAAGCGCCGGTCACCACAATCGTCATGTTCCGCGCATTCTGTGTCATGCCGTCCAGTCAACGCCTGCGCGCGAGCATCGACCATCGCTGAACGGCTCATTCCCATAATCGCCCGTCTACGCCGGCCACATGGACGCCCTGGCAGGCCTTCTGGAGGGTCCACGCGCGCGTGGCGCCTTCATGATCCGCGCGTGCTTCGACCCGCCCTGGGCGGTACGCATCGAGGACCGCGCCCCGCTCACCGTCATGCTCATGGTCCGCGGCGACGCCTGGATCACCCCGGACACGGGGGAGCGGATCCGGCTGCGGGCCGGCGACCTCGCCATCGCCCGCGGCCCCGCCCCGTACACCTGCGGCGACGCCCCCGACACCGCCCCGCAGGCCGTGATCCTCCCCGGCGCCGAGTGCCACTACCCCGACGGGACCCCGCTCAACGGCTCCATGGACCTCGGCGTCCGTACCTGGGGCGACCGCCTCGACGGCTCCTCGGTCATGCTCATCGGCACCTACCTCATGCGCGGCGAGATCAACGGCCGCCTCCTGGACGCCCTCCCGCCGCTGCTCTCCCTCCCCTCGGAGGTGTGGGAGTGCCCGCTGACCCCGCTCCTCATGGACGAGGTCGTCCGCGACGAACCCGCCCAGGAGGTCGTCCTTGACCGCCTCCTCGACCTCCTCGTCATCGCCGCCCTGAGGGCCTGGTTCTCCCGCCCGGAGGCCGAGGCCCCGGCCTGGTACCGCGCACTGGCGGACCCCGTCGTCGGCAGGGTCCTGCGCCTCCTCCAGGACGACCCCGCCCACCCCTGGACGGTCGCCTCCCTCGCCGCCAAGGCGAGCGTCTCCCGCGCGGCCCTGGCCCGCCGCTTCACCGACCTCGTCGGCGAACCCCCGATGTCCTACCTCACCGCCTGGCGTCTCGCCCTCACCGCGGACCGCCTCCGCGACACCGAGGACACCATCGGCGCGATCGCCGGGCAGGTCGGCTACGGCAGCGCGTTCGCCCTGTCCAGCGCCTTCAAACGGGTCTACGGCGTGAGCCCGCAGGAGCACCGGACGCGGGCGGGGCGGTGGCGCCGGTGGGCGTAGCCTTTCGACCGTGTACGTGGAGAGGGCGTCCCGGCTGCCGGGCGCGGTGGTCTGGAGCCGCACGATCGAGGCCTCCACCGCCGGCCCGGTCCACCCCGTCCTGCCCGACGGCTGCATGGACCTCCTCTGGAACGAGGGCCGCCTCCTGGTCGCGGGCCCCGACACCCGCGCGTACGTCCCCGGGACCGCGCCCGCCCATTGGGCAGGCATCCGCTTCGGCCCCGGCACCGCCCCCACCTACCTGGGCGTCCCCGCACACGAACTCCGCGACCGCCGGGTCGACCTCACCGACCTCTGGCCCGCCGCGACGGTACGCCGCCTCACCGCCCGCGTCTCCACGGCCCCCGACCCCGCGACCGCACTGGAGGAAACGGCACTGGAACGCGCGGCGGACGTGCCCCCACCCGATCCGCTCCTACGACACCTCGTGGCGGCCCTCGACACCGGCCACCCCGTCGCCGCCACCGCCGACGAACTCGGCCTCGGCGCCCGCCAGTTGCACCGCCGCTCCCTCGCCGCGTTCGGCTACGGCCCCAAGACGCTCGCCCGGGTGCTGCGCCTGCAACGCGCCCTCGCGCTCGCCCGCGCCGGAGTCCCGTTCGCGGAGACGGCGGCCCGGTCCGGTTACGCGGACCAGGCCCATCTCGCCCGGGACGTCAAGGAGTTGGCGGGGATACCGCTGCGGCAGCTGCTCGGCCGCGCCGGTCAGGCAGGATCCGGCGCGGGACTCTGCGCAGGACTCAGCGGGGCGAAGAGATCCACGCCGTTGCCGTCGGGGTCGTGCACGACGGCGTACCGCTGGCCCCAGAAGGCGTCCCACGGCTTGAGCTCGCCGTGATGCCCGGCGCCGGTCAACTCGTCGTAGACCCGGTCGACTTCGGCGGGGTCGTCACAGAGCAGGGCGAGCGCGGCCCGCCCGCTGCCGCTGGGTGACCGCCAACCCGGGTGGAACGAAAGGACGGTGTCCTCGGTGTCCAGCAACAGCCGCAGCCCACCGGGCAGTTGAGCCTCGGCGTGCGGCTGGCTCTCGGCGCCCTCGGGGAACCCGAACCCGAGCCGACGGTAGAAGGCGACAGAGGCGGCCATGTCGGAGACGACCAGGCCGATCGCGTCGAATCGTGGAGTCATGGGGCAACGGTAGGCGGGGTCGGGCCGGCCGGTCTTGAAGGAATCGGACACCGCGCTCGGTGGATCGTTCAGCAGAAGGCCACCGGTCTGCTCAGCCGAAGGTCACCGGTCCGCGCGGCGTGTCCACCGTGAAGGAGAGACCCACCGGGCCCTCGGCCACCGCCAGTTCCGCCCCCACGGCCGACAACAACGGGCGGATCTCGTCCGGAACCGGTGCCGTCGCGGTCAGCTCCAGCAGAGGTGCGACGGGCAGGCCCGAGGCGGTCGTCGGGTGGGGCGAGGAGCTCCAGTCGATGAGGAACGGCACCAGGCCGGAGGGATGCGCCGTGTCCCCGTCGGTGAGCCGCCACTCCAGCAGGGTGCCGTCGGGCCGGCGGCGGCTCATCGCCCGCACGGGCCCGGGGTCGTACCCCTGGGCCCGGGCCGCCGCGACCGCCGCGTCCAGGTCGGGCGGGGAGACCGCCCAGGTGACCGTCCGGGCAACGGTCAGCCCGTCGACACCGAAGGGCCGGGGACCCGACGGCTCGGCCTGCTCCGGGTCCGGACCGATGATCTCCAAGTAACGGGAATCGCCCAGCGAGACAAGGTAGTTGCGGGTACCGAGCCCGACATGGGCACCGCCCGCGACCGGCGTGATACCCGTGCGCTCGGTGAAGTCGGCGACTGTCACCGCCAGTTCGGGGGTCGCGAGGACGAGATGGTCGAGGCGTGCGGGAAGAGCGTTCATCGCCACCGAGGCTACGCGGCGGGGCCGTACCGGAGGAGGGGAAAAGTCCCTCAACTGTGGAACGCCTGTGCGGCAGGATGGGCACATGATCCGTGCCGTGCGCGCCCTGCCGCTGCTGTTGCTCCCCGCGCTGTCCCTGCTGCTCGCAGGTTGCGGCACCGAGAAGGCGGACGCGGGTGCCGGAACCCCCAGTGCCTCGACCGCCCTTGCCACGACCTCCGAAATCGCGTCCCGCGCAAGGTCGTTGGGCTTCGACCCCGACCTCGTCCACGTCATCGACCCGCCGGGATTCACTCTCGCCGAGCAGTCGGTCGGCGTGTCGGACGTAGGCCTCTCCATCGCGTACACGGACCTGAAGACCGGTGCGGTGATCACCCTGCGCGTGGAGCCGGGCACGATGACCGACGCGAACTGCACGACGCAGGCGGCGTTCAGCGACCACATGACCTGCGTACGCGACGGGAACGCCTGGTACCGCACCGGCGGCGGAACGATCGAGTACGTCATGGCGCAGAAGGGCCACCTCGTGCACGTCGACGCCGAACAGGGCAAGGTGACCCGCGCGGTCCTGCGCAAGTCGGCCCAGTCGCTCCGCCGCCCGTACAGGAGCGAACTCCCGGTCGTCCTCCCGCCCGCCCGCACGGCCGTCCCCGTGGAACGCGGCGACCTGCCCACGAACGGGGACGGGGCGCCCAACAACGAGGTGGGGAAGGGCGGTTGAGCACGCGGCGCGAAGGAGGCCCAGTCCGTGAAGCCCGGCCCGTGAGGCCCAGCCCCTGAAGCCCGGTCCGTGAAATAGGCTGCGCCGCATGGCTGCCGCGCCCCGCCTCCTCGTCTGCACCCGCACCACCGACTACCGCCACGACTCCATCCCGGCCGCGGTGACCGCCGTACGCACCCTCGGCCCCTTCGAGGTGGACGCCACCGAGGACCCGGCAGCCTTCGAACGCCCCTTGCACGGCTACGCGGCCGTCGTCTTCCTCTCCACCAGCGGCGAGGTACTGACACCGGCGGGACGCCAACACCTCGCCGCCTACGTCGAGTCGGGCGGCGGCTTCGTCGGAGTCCACGCGGCCGCCTGCACGGAGTACGACTGGCCGTACTACGGCGACCTCCTGGGCGCCCGCTTCGACCGGCACCCCGCCTACCAGCCCGGCAACGCGCTGATCGAGGACCGCACCCACCCGGCCACCCGACACCTGCCCGCGGTATGGCAGTTCACGGACGAGTGGTACGACTTCCGCACCAGTCCCCGGAGTTCGGTCCACGTCCTCGTCTCGGCCGACGAATCCTCCTACGAGGGCGGCCGGATGGGCCCCGACCACCCCCTCGCGTGGTGCCACGAGAAGGGCGCCGGCCGGGTCTTCTACACGGCCCTCGGCCACGCCTCGGAGGCCTACGAGGACCCGGACTTCCGGGCGCATCTGCTGGGCGGGATCACCTGGGCGGCGGGGCTGAACTAGCGGCCCCGTCCGCACCGTTCGCAGGAGGGAACCGGGCTCGTCCCATGGCCCGGGCGGCCGTGTCTCCATTGCCGTGATCTCCGAGTGAACCTCTCCCGGGTGGCAGCCGTAGCCGACCACAGCGGGTGGCCTGATGAGCCTCCCTTCTGGAGGCCGGACAGCCGGCCGGGCACGGGAATGGGAATGGACTGGATGCAGATGTTCGACGGCGCTTCGGGCGCCCGCAAAATGAGGCTGCTGCGGCTCTGTCGGCGCAATCCGCGACGCATGCTGGTCGTTCCCCTCGACCATCCTTTGACGGACGGGCCGATCGCCGGGGGTGGTTCGGGCCTCAATCGACTGGTCGGCCGGTTGGCGACGAACGGCGCGGACGCCGTGGTCCTGCACAAGGGAAGCGTCCGCCGCGTGGATCCGGCCTGGTTCACTCAGATGTCGCTCATCGTGCATTTGAGCGCGAGCACCGCGCACGCTCCCGACCCCGATGCCAAATGCCTCGTCGCGACCGTCGAAGAGGCGCTGCGGCTCGGTGCCGACGCGGTGAGTGTGCACGTGAACGTCGGTTCTCGGGAAGAGGCCCGGCAGATAGCCGATATGGCGGTGGTGGCGGAAGCCTGCGACCGCTGGAACATTCCGCTGATGGCGATGATGTATCCGCGAGGACCGCGCGTCACCGACCCTCGTGACCCGGCGCTGGTATCCGCCGCCGTGACGGTCGCGGCCGAGATCGGGGCCGACCTGATCAAGACCTACGCCCTCGCATCCGATGCGGACATGCTGCGCCTGACGGCGTCCTGTCCGGTACCGATTCTGGTGGCCGGCGGCCCGCGCGTCGGCAATGGGAAAGCGCTGCTGGAATTCGTCGATTCGGCGCTCCGGGGCGGTGCGGCCGGTGTCGCCATGGGCCGGAACATCTTCGAATCCGACAACCCGGCCGCCACGACACGTGAACTGGCCCGCCTCGTGCACGGCGATGTTCCGCCGCCCGCTCCGATCGAGTTCTACACGAAAGAGACAAGGAACCATGAAGCTCACGTGGCTTGATATTCGCGGTACCGCCCATAAGCAGGCGGTACTTGAAGAAGCGCTGCACCAGCGGCTGGACGGCATTGTCTCGGACAGCCTGGTGGATCTGGGCGACCTGCCCCCTACGGTGAAGAAGGTCTTCTTCCCGCACGGCACGGAACTCAAGGAGCTTCCCGACGATCTCGGCGCGGCCGATGTGGTGATCGTCGATCCGCGCGTGCACGGGACGCCCGCGGAACTCTCGTCGGTGTATCCGGGAGTCGAGTTCGGACGGTTCGTGGAGATCGTCGACGCGGAGACCCTGGAGGACGCCTGTCAGTCGGCTCGCACGGAGGAGTGGAGCCTGCTGCTGTTCCGCGATCCCACGAAGATCCCGCTGGAGATCGTCATCGCCGCTGCGGCCGGTGCCGAGGGCAGTCTGATCACCGTCGCCGGGGACGTGGCGGAGGCGGAGATCATCTTCGGGGTGCTCGAACACGGCTCCGACGGCGTGATGATGGCGCCGGACGCCGTGGGTGACGCCACCGCGCTCAAGCAGGCGTCCGCTGTGGTGACCGAGCCCCTCGATCGTCGAGCTCACGATCGTCGCCACCGAGCATGTGGGCATGGGGGAGCGGGCCTGCGTCGACACGTGCAGCCATTTCCGTGAGGACGAGGGAATCCTGGTCGGCTCGCATTCCAAGGGAATGATTCTCTGCGTGAGCGAGACGCATCCCCTTCCCTATATGCCCACCCGGCCGTTCCGGGTGAACGCGGGGGCCATTCACTCCTACACGCTCTCCCGTGACGGGCGTACCCATTACCTCAGCGAGCTGAAGTCCGGCAGCAAGGTCATGGCCGTCGACGTCAAGGGGCAGACCCGAATCGTCACCGTCGGGCGGGTCAAGATCGAGAGCCGGCCTCTCATCTCCATCGACGCGAAGTCCGAGGACGGGCGTGCCGTCAATCTGATTCTTCAGGACGACTGGCATGTGCGCGTACTGGGCCCCGGCGGGGCGGTGTTGAACAGCACCGAACTCAAGCCCGGCGACCGCGTGTTGGGTTATCTGCCCGCCGAGGACCGCCATGTCGGCTATCCCATCAACGAGTTCTGCCTGGAGAAGTGAGAGCGCCATGGACGACGAACTCATCGATGCCTATCTGGAACGCATAGGAGCCAAGCGGCCGGAGCGGGTGGACGCGGACGCCCTGCGGTGTCTTCACGAGCGCCATGTGCTGTCCGTTCCGTTCGAGAACCTTTTCTTCCTCCTCGGAGAACCGATCCCGTACTCCCTGGACGCGGTCAAGAAAATCGTGGAAGAACGGCGCGGCGGCGGGTGTTTCGAGCTGAACTCGGCTTTCGCGATGCTGCTGGAAGCTCTCGGATTCCATGTCACCCTGCTGGCCGGGTGCATCTATCGCGGTGAGGTACTGGACAGTCCCATCGGTCATCTTGCGCTTCGGGTGGAGACGGATGAGCCGGACGGACATTCCTGGCTGGTGGACGTCGGCCAGGGAAGTCACAGCCGTTGGCCCTTGCGGCTGGATCTGCGCACACCGCAGAACGACCCGCACGGTGCATACCTGGTCACCGAGACCTCCGACGGGGACATCGACGTGTTCCGTGACGGCTCGCCGCTGTACCGGATGGAATTGAAGCCCCGGAAAATCGAATTCGGCCTTCCCTCCATGTGGTGGTACCAGACCGCCCCCGAATCGCCCTTCAGGAACCGGCTGATCTGTGTCCAGCCCCGCGAGGACGGAAGGGTCACTCTCGCGAACAGGGTCCTGATCAGGGAACAGGGCGGGGAGCGGACCAGGAAGCGGATCGTGACCGAGGAGGGGCTGAAGGAGGCGCTCGGGACCTGGTTCGGGATCCATCTCGACGAGGTGCCGAAGATCCCGGACCGGACCGCGGCGCCGTCCGCCGCCGGAGAGGGGCGTCCGTAGTCATGCCCGGGAACGTAACCCAGGATCTGTCCCAACTCGCCTATGCCAGAGGGTGGTCGGAGCAGATCGCGTTCCTCGCCGACGACCGCGCCTGGACGTACGCCGAGGTCTTCGACGGCGCGGCACGGGCCGCGAGGGGATACCGGGCCGCGGGACTGCGCCGCGGCGACCGCGTCCTGCTGGCGCTCCCCGACAGCGTGGAGCTGGTCCGGTCCGTGCTCGGCGCCTGGCAGGCCGGACTCGTCGCTGTCCCGGTCAACGTCCAGATGAGCGGGGAGGATCTGACGCGGGCCGTCGAGACGGTGGAACCCGCGCTGGCCGTCATCGACCCCGACACCACAGGGCAGTTGGAGCTGCCGGCCTTCGCCCCCGCGATGAAGGTCGCGACCCTGGTCGCGGGCGAACCGGACCCGGAGTTCGCCGAGGGCGGGGACGCCCCGGCGCTGGCGGTCTTCACGTCCGGCACGACGGGCGCCCCGAAACTCTGCTTCTTCCTGCACAGCAACTTCGCCGCCCCTCCCGGGCCGCCCGGCCCAAACGGCACTGCCCGTACGACAGTTGGGCTGTCGGTGTCCCGCATGTACTTCCTGGGCGGACTGCACTTCTCGGTGCTCACGACCCTCGCCACCGGGCAGACCGCCGTCCTGTCACGCACCCGGGCGACCCCGGCCGCCGCGATCGACCTCATCGAACGCCACCAGGTCACGAACCTCTTCGCACAGCCGAGTTTCCTGGCCCGCATGCTCCTTGAGCCCGGCCACGCGGAGGCGTTCGCCCGCCTCCGGGAGGTGTCGAGCGCCGGGGAGGTCCTCTCGCCACGGCTGCGCGAGCGACTCGTACCGATCCTGGGGGACCGGCTGGTCAACAACTACGGCGCCACCGAGATCGGCGTGATCTCCATGGGGCGGCCCGCCGCGTACCGGGCTCCTTCCGCGGTCGGCCCCGCCGTCCCCGGCCGGCCGGTGCGCATCGTCGACGCGGACGGCCGGCCGATGCCCGCGGGCCGGCAGGGCGAGCTGCACGTCTACGCCGACTTCGCGTCCCGGGGTGTCGCGCGGGGGAGTCTGGGCCCCGATCAGGTGACGGACGCCTGGTGGCCGACCGGGGACCTGGCGTCGCTCGACGACGACGGTGTCCTCCACGTGCACGGCCGGCTGGACGACGTGGAGGTGATCGGCGGCCAGAACGTGGTGCCGGGCGAGGTCGAACGGCTCCTTGAGCGCCATCCGCGCGTGCTCGAAGCGGCGGTCAGTTCCGTCCGCCGTCCGGCCGGGGACACGAGTCTGCGCGCCTACGTGGTGACCGTCCCCGACGGCGAGGCGGCCGGCGGAGCCCAGGACGCCACCCTGGACGCCGAGTTGATCGCCCTGGCCCGGTCCCGGCTGTCCTGGTACAAGGTCCCGCAGGACGTCGTCCGGCTGAACACGCTGCCCCGCAACGCGAACGGCAAGATCCTGCGCAGACAACTCCGTGCGGCGGGCGGCCAGTTCGTCTGACACCGGGACGGCACACCGTGACGGGGCAGCGGACGACCGAGCCGCTGCCCCTTACGTCTGGACGGCGGCCCGCTTCACCTGACCGGGCGCCACCGGAACCAGTGGTCGACCCCGTCGAACCGGTAGCGGTCGTCCCCGTCGTCGAACCGAATCTCACCCACGAGCCGACGAGCACCGTCGGGCTCCTGACGGTGCGGCTCCAGGAGCAACTGCAGTTCGTCGTAACGGGCGTTGACCCCTCCGTGCCCCGGATGCTCCTCCAGCCCGGCATCGGAGATCTCGTACCTGACGTAGATCGCCCACTGCTCGCGCTCCATCGCCACCGCCGCCTCGCTCGCGGGCCACACGGCGTACTCGTCGGGCTCGTCGGAGTGGTCGTACTCCCAACCCTCGTAGTAGTGCGGCACTCCATCGACGAGCGCGAGTCCCTTGCGCGGCCCGTCGTACCACTCCAGGTCCACGTACGTGGGCTCGAAGCCGTCCGCGATCAACTGCTGCTTGTCCGATGACCTGGCCATACCGGCAGGCTACCGACCGCCGGTCCCCGCAGCCACGGTCACGCTCTGCGGTCGGCGTACCGGCCGCCCGGCGCCCCCGTACTCGCCCGCTCCACCAACCGCGTCGACAACTCCGTCCGCGTCCCCTCCGGCCGGTCCCCGTCCATCAGCCGGACCAGCAACCGCAGCGCCGTGGCCGCCATCTCCGACAGCGGCTGCCGGATCGTGGTGAGCGCCGGAGTCACCCAGCGGGACTCGGGAAGGTCGTCGAAACCGACCACGCTGATGTCCTCCGGGATGCCCAACTCCCGTTCCGCCAGGGCCTCGTAGACACCGAGCGCCATCCGGTCGGAACAGACGAAGACAGCCGTGGGCGGCTCGGGCAGGTCGAGGAGTTCGCGCATACGGGTGCGGGCCATGGCCTGGTCGAAGCCGCCGTGGCGGATGTACTCGGGGCGCGCGGGTACGCCTGCGGCGGCGAGCGCGGAGCGGTAGCCGGCGACCCGGGCGCTGCTGCACATCTTGTGCCGGTGGCCGGCGACGACGGCGATGCGTTCGTGGCCCAGGGCGAGCAGATGCTCGGTCGCGGTCACCCCGCCCTGCCAGTTGGCCGCACCGACCGACACCACGCCCGGCGGCGGCTCGTGCACGGGATCGATCATCACGAACGGGATGCGGTGCTGGTCGAGCCAGGAGTACTGGGACGGCGTCAACTCCGCCAGATTGAAGAGGACTCCGGACGAACCCCGGCCAACCAGCTTGTCCAGCCAGCCCCGTTCGGGCCGGTCGGCCCGCGTCCGGGTCAGCCCGGCCGAGACCACCACCTCGAGCCCGGCCTCGTACGCCGCCTCCTCCACCCCGTGCAGCACCGCCCCCGACCACGAACTCTCCAGCGAGTGCACCACCAGGTCGACCATCCCCGGCGCCTTGCCCGCGTCGAACCGGGGCCTGCGCACATACCCGAGCCGCTCCAGCGCCTCCGTCACCCGCCGCCGTGTCTCCGGCGCCACGTCCTCCCGGCCGTTGACCACCTTGGACGCCGTCGGCACGGACACCCCCGCCTCCCGGGCCACGACCGCCAGCGTCGGCCCTGCCGTCACGCTCGCGCTCCCCGTACGGACCATCGGGTACCGCCTCTCCAGCCCGCCCGAGGGCCATCGAAAGTTTCCGACCAGCGCTGCTTCCCCGGCCCGGCCACCAGCCGTCCAGAAAGCGCTTCCTACGATAGGTGCGCGTCAACACGGCGGGAAGACCAGGGAATTCACGTGATGACGCCGACCCGGACTTTCGAAACCCCGAACAGGTCAGCCGGGCGGGCAGTCGAGGCGGAAGCGGGTGAAATCGGCGGTGAACTCGGCGTCGACGAGGTCCCAGGCATGGATGCCGGCCATCGCGCCGGTGAACCGCAGCCGCGACCCGTGGTCGTCGGAGAGCCGACTGAAGTCCAGCACCGGCCCGACCGGCGTCCGCGCGCCCTCCCGCACGTACCAGAACCGGGCATCCGCACCCTCGACCGTCGCCCCCAACGTCACCGGAGCACGCACATCCACCTCGACGACGGCCACTTGACGGGTGCCGCCCTCGTCCCGTTCCACGAGGCTCAGCACCGTACGCCCGCCGCCGTCCTGCCACTGTTGCCCGCGCTGCCCCTCGCCCTCGGGCTCCGACCACGTCAGATGCAGGCTCAGATACGCCTCGGCGCCGTACCAGAGCACCAGCCCCGCCGCCTGCGTGAACGTCAACGGCCGTGCGTCGACGGTGACTTCGGCCTCCGCGCGGTGCTCCGTGATCCGCTGGGCCAGCAGACTGTGCGCCCACCGCGACTCCGGCCCGTGCCGCCCGCGCAACCGGGTCCAACCGGGGCGAGCGGTGGTGTCCGCCCAGGACGAGTCCGGGTACGCACGCGGACTGCTCCACGGCCGGCCCAACGGGCCCTCTGGATTCGGAACTTGGGTGAGTGGGGCGGGACGCGTCGGTACGTCCACCTCGACCGCCGGATGCCGGCCGCCCTGCCGTAGTCTCGGCCAGCCGTCCTCATCCCACGTCACGGCTTGGATCGCCGTCTCTCGGCCCAGCGTGCAGCGCGGCCCCTCCGGTGTCTGTACCGGCCGCGCCGCCAGATGGCTCAACACCCAGTCCCCGCCCGGCAGTTCGACCAGCTCGCCGTGGCCCGCCTTCTGTAGCGGCACCGATGGATCGTCCCGGGACGTCAACAGGGGCCGGTCGTCGACCTCGTACGGACCAGTGATCGTACGGCTGCGCGCCACCAGCACCCCGTGCTCGAACCCCGTGCCGCCCTCCGCGAGCAGCAGGTAGTACCAGCCGCCCCGCCGCACCAACTTCGGCCCCTCGACGAGCCGTTCGTGCTGGAGCAGCAGATGGGTCGGGCCGATCGGGGTGAGCGTGTCGCGGTCCAGTTCGGTCGCGACGATGCCCGCGAAGCGTCGGCCGCCGGGGCGGCAGTCGTTCTGGAGGTTGAGCAGCCACAGCCGGCCCTCGTCGTGGAACAGTGCCGGGTCGAAACCGTGGCTCGCGACTCGCCGCGGGGCAGCCCACTTTCCGCTGACGTCCGAGGCCGTAGTGACGTAGGTGTCGGCGTCGAAGTACGGGGTTCCGACCGAGCGGACGATCGCATACGTCAGCCAGAAGCGCTCGCCGTCCCAGCTCAGCGAGGGTGCCCAGATGCCGCCCGAGTCGGGGACCCCGGCCAGGGAGTCGCCGGGGACCGCGCCCCGGACGTGGCCCGCGTACTGCCAGTCGGCCAGGTCGCGGGAGCGGTGGATCGGGATCGTGGGGAACCACTCGAAGGAACTGGTCGCCACGTAGTACCAGTCGCCGACCCTGACCATCGAGGGGTCGGGGGCGAAACCGCGGACAACAGGGTTGTGCAGCAAGGTCACTTGAGGGCTCCCAGGGTGACCCCGGTGCGCCAGTAGCGGCGCATCGCCACCATCATCACGGCCATCGGGACGATCGACAGGAGCGCGCCGGTGAGGACCAGGCTCGTCAGGTCGACGCCCGACTCCATGCGTTTGCCGGACCAGTTGTAGAGGCCGAGGTTGAGCGTCCAGTTCTCCTCGCCGCGCAGCACGGTCAGCGGGAGGAAGAAGGCGTTCCAGGTGTTGACGAAGGCCAGGAGGAAGACCGTCGCGCCGCCCGTCGTCATCATCCGCAGCACGATGCTGAAGAAGATGCGGAGTTCGCCCGCGCCGTCGAGGCGTGCCGCCTCCAGGAGTTCGAAGGGGACCGTGGCCTCCGTGTAGACCTTGGCGAGGTAGACGCTGAAGGGGTTGATCAGGCAGGGGATCAGCATCGCCCAGGGGGTGTCGACCAGGCCGATCTTCGAGAACATCAGGTACAGCGGGAGCGTGAGCAGCGCGATCGGGATCAGGAACGAGCCCACCACGCACGCGAACACCGCGTTGCGGCCCGGGAATTCGAAGCGCGCGAGGCCGTAGCCCGTCGCGAGGGCGATGAGCGTGCCGCCGAGGGAGCCGACTCCCGCGTAGAGGAACGAGTTGGCGGTCCAGCGCAGGAAGATGCCGTTCTCGTAGGTGAAGACCTGACGCACGTTCGCCCACAGGTGCATGCCGGAGAACCACAGGCCGTTGCTCTGGTACAGGCCCGTGCGGTCCTTGGTCGCGGCGACGATCAGCCACCACACCGGGAACAGGCTGTAGGCGCTGGCCAGAACCAGACCGACGAGCAGGAAACGCTGGCCGCCGCGTGAACGGGCCGCCGGATCGGGCTTGTTGAGGCGCCGGACCTGATGGGCGTTCCGGCGTTCTTCGGTGAGGGTCATCAGTCGGCCTCCTTCGCGGTGAGCCGGTAGAAGAGGAAGGAGGCGACGCCGAGGATGAGGGCGAGGAGGACCGAAAGGGCCGCCGCGTAGTGGTAGTTGCCCGCGTTGAACGCCTGGTTGTAGATGATCATGATGGGCGTGAAGCTGTCGTTCACCGTCTGCGGGGTGACGTTCCGGAACAGCGCCGGTTCGTTGAAGATCTGCAGCATCTGGATGATCGAGAGCATCCCGGTCAGCACCAACGCGCCCCGTACGTAAGGGATTTTGATGCTCGTCGCGACCCGGAACTCGGAGGCGCCGTCCAGCCGGGCCGCCTCGAAGAGGTCGCGGGGCACGCCCTGGAGCGCCGCGTAGATGATCACCATGTTGTAGCCGATGCCGTGCCAGGTCAGCAGGTTGCCGATGGACGGCCAGACCATCGAGGGCGCGAAGAAGTTCCAGGACAGCCCGAACACCTTGCCCAGCGGCGTCAACGGGCCGACGTCCGGGCTGTAGAGGTTGATCCACACGATCGCCGCGACCACTCCGGGGATCATGTACGGCACGAGGAGGAAGATCCGGAAGCGGCCCGCGACCTTCGAGGACAGCGCGTCCAGGAACAGTGCCAGCAGCAGGCTGACGAGCAGCATCACCGGGATCTGCACGCACGCGAACAGCACCACGCGCAGCACCGAGTTCATGAACACCGAGTCGGTCAGGCCCTGTTGGTAGTTGTCCAGGCCGGAGAACCTCTGCGTGGAGCCGCCGAGGCCGAGCCCCGACTGGTGCTCCACGAACAGCGACTCGTAGACGGCGTACCCGATCGGTATCAAGTACAGGAAGACGAAACCGAGTTGGAAGGGCACCGTGAACGCGGCACCCTTCCAGCGCTGGGAGCGGATCATCGGCGCTGCCTCAGCCCTTGACGCTGATACCGCGGGACTTCAGGTCCTTGACCGTCCACTCCTGCATGTGCGCCAGCAGATCGGTGACCTCCTCCTGCTTGTTCATCACCTTCGCCCAGCCCGTCTGCAGCTCGGTGAACATCGCGGTCCAGTCCGGGCCGAACACCCAGTCCGAGGTGACCGTGTTCAGGCTGTCGGTGACGACCTGCTTCGCGGGCTCGTAGTTCGTCCCGAGCAGCTTGTCCGAGATCGACTCGGCGACGTACGCGTTGCTGTCGGCCAGCGCCGGCATCACACCGTTGCCGGTGGTCGGGCTCGCCATCGTCTTCACCGCACCCGTGTTGGTCGACATCCACAACGCGGCCTCGGCGGCCTGCTGTTGGTGCCCGCACTGCTTGGTCACCAGCGTGACGCCACCGCTCTGGTTCGTCCCGGCCGGTGTCTTGGCTGCCTCGCCCGTGAACGTCGGCCAGGGCGCCAGCGCCCACTGGCCGTCGGACTTGGTGAAGTTCTGCACCATGCCCGCCATCTGCCAGGTGGAGATCTGCCGGGTCGCGGTGCCACCGTTGTCGTAGTTGCGCTGTACGGCCGCGTAGTCCGCGAAGGAGAGCTTGGAGTTGAGGTCGTTGTCGATGATGTCCTGGATCACCTGAGCCGCCTTGAGGCTGCCCGCGTCCTGGAAGTCGACCTTCCAGGAGTTGCCGTCGATGGCGTACCAGTGCGCCCCCGCCTGCATGGAGAGGACTTCCAGCGTGCTGGGGTCCTCACCGGCGAAGTTGGTGATCTTGACGCCGTGCTTCTTCAGGACCTTGCCCGCGGCGATGAACTCGTCCCAGGTCGTCGGCGCCTTGAGGCCGTACTTCTTGAAGACGTCGGTGCGGTAGATCGTGAACGCGGGGGCCGAACTGGTCGGCACGCCATAGGACTTGCCCTGCACCTGCGCACTGGCCCACGAGCCCGCGTTGAACTTGGCCTTGTCGGCCGAGACGTATTTCGAGATGTCGGCGAGCGCGCCCTGCGAGACCCAGGTGGTCACGTACTCCGCCGTGTTCTGCACCAGGCAGGGCGCGTTGCCGGCCTTGACCGCGTTGGTCAGCTGCTTCTGCATCGTCAACTGGTCGGTGACCTTGGTGTACTTGAGCTTGACGTCCTGGTGAGCGGCGTTGAACGCCTTCACGACCGCGTCCTGCCCGTTGGCCCAGCCCCAGAAGGGGAGGGTGACCGGACCGGAAGACGTCTTGTCTCCCGAGCCGGATCCGCCGCAGGCGGAGAGCAGACCCGTCAGCGCGAGACCCGCGACGGCTGCACGAGCGAACCTTCTCCGGGGGCTGGTGAAGTTCATCAGACCGTGTTCCTTCGGAAGAGAAGAGGTAGAAACCGGTTGCCGTGAAGGTAGGCAGGGTGCACTGTTCGGAGCAAGAGGTGTGCAGCAACTTGTTTCGACGTCCCTGGACAGACCTCATCTGGCCAGGGAGTTTTAAGGGAAACCGGTTACGTAACGAAGGATCTTCTGGAGCGTCTAATCGCGTCGCGTGGGCGGCCGTACCGAGTTCCGTACGACGACATGCGTGCCCAGGACCAGATGGTCGCCGTCGCTGCTTCTGCGCCGGCCCGTGCCGCCGCCCTCGCGCCGGTCCGCCACCGCGCGCAGCGCGACCCGGCCCATCTCCTCGTACGGGACGTGCACGGTGGTGAGTTGGGGGGTGAGCTGGGAGGCCAGCGGGATGTCGTCGTAGCCGACGATCGACACGTCCTCCGGTACCCGCAGACCCGCCGCGCGCAGCGCCTGCATGGCGCCCGCGGCGACCACGTCGGTCCCCGCCAGTACCGCGGTGAAGTCCGCGCCCTCCTTCAGGGTGTCCTCCACCGCCTCGTACCCGTGCTCGTAGTCGTACGGCCCGTGCCGCACCATTCCCGGGTCGAACGGCACGCCGTACGCCTCGAAGGCCCGTTGCGCACCCCTCAACCTGCCCTGGGCGGTGGTGAGTTCGGCGTGCCCGGGCAGCACCAGGACTCGGCGGTGGCCCGCCGAGAGGAGGTGGCTGGCCATGGCGTAGGCGCCGCCCTCGTTGTCGTAGTCGACCGTCGTCGCCGGGACGTCGCCCTCCAGCGGCGGGCGGCCGACGAGCACGAGGTGTGAGCCCGCCGCGTCGAGGGAGCGGGCGAAGCGGGCCATGCGGAGTTGGTATTCGTCGACGTCGTACGCCCCGCCGAGCAACACCACGGCGGCGACGCCCTGTTGGCGCATGAGGTTGACCAGTGCGAGCTCGCGCTCCGGGTCGTCGCCGGTCGTGCCTACCAGGGAGAGCCAGCCGCGCAGTGTGGCCGCGCCCTCAACTCCCTTGGCCACGTGGGCGAACGCCGCGCCGGTGATGTTGTTGATGAGGATGGCCACCGTGGGCGTACCGCCGCCGGCCAGGGAACGGGCGTGCGCGTTGGTGACGTAGTCCAGGTCGCCGACGACCTTCATCACCCGGCGGCGCAGCTCCTCCGACACCGGGTAGTTGCCGGACAGCACGCGCGAGACGCTCGCCACGGAGACCCCGGCGCGCTCCGCCACGTCCCGGATCGTCGCCCGGCCGATGTCGCCCGACGCCTTGCGCTGACTCACCGTAGCGACTCCTTCACCATGACCGCGTTCCCGCCGGGCGCCCCGGGGCCTGCTCCCGCGCCGGTCCGGAAACCGTATCCCAAGGTCGTTCCCGGTGCGGCGGCCTGTGGACGGCGCGGATCAGGCGACACGGGCCAGGTCCGCGTGCCGTACCTCGTGGGCCGGTGGCAGGCCTGCGGCGAGGCGCTCCAGCTCGTCGACGACGATGGAGCCGAGGCGCGCCAGTTCGTTGCCGAGGGAGCCCGCGATGTGCGGGGTGAGGAAGACGTTGGGGAGCTGGTACAGCGGGGACGTGGGAGGCAGCGGCTCGGGTTCGGTGACGTCGAGGATCGCCGTCAGTCGGCCCGACAGCAGCTCGTCGGTGAGGGCCTCGTGGTCGATCAGCGCACCCCGGGAGGTGTTGATCAGCACCCCGCCGTCCCGGATCAGGGCGAGCCGCCCGCGGTCCAGCATGCGCTGTGTCTCGGGGATGTCGGGAGCGTGCAGACTCACGATGTCGCTCCCGCTCAACAGGTGGTCAAGCGGCAGGAGTTCGGCACCCAGCACGGCGGCCTCGGTGACGCTGACGTAGGGGTCGTGCAGCAGGACCTCGAAGTCGTACGGCCGCAGCAGCTCCAGCAGCCGGCGGCCCACCCGGGAGGCGCCGATGACGCCGACGCGGCGGCCGAGGTTGCCGATCGGCGCGGTCTCGGCGGGCGTCGGGTACGTGTGCGTGTCCCGGAAGCGGTCCCGCTGCGCGAAGGTGTCCTTCCCGGCCAGCAGGATCATCGCGAGGGTGTACTCGGCGACCGGGAGCGCGTTGCCGGTGACCGCGCTGGAGACGGTCACCCCGCGTTCCCACAGCGCCTCGCCGACCAGCGAACGGACCGAGCCCGCCGCGTGCAGCACGGTCCGCAGCCGGGGTGCCGCCGCCAGCGCGTCGGCGTCGAGGTGCGGGCAGCCCCACCCGGTGATCAGGACCTCGGCCTCGGCCAGGGCCCGGGCAGCCTCGGGTGCGCCGAAGTCCCGTACGACGAGGCCTGGTTCGATCTCGGCGGTCTGCCGGAGCCGGTCCATCAGGGGTGGGGGGAAGAGCAGGGGCAGGTGCACCGGATCCATGGCGAACACGGCCCTCGGCGGCTGGGCGCTGGGCATGACCCTCCAGTAGTGCGGCGTGAGTACGACGTGGGAACGAGGTCGGAAACGTTTTCTGAAAACGTCTTCTACCGTAGATCTGCTGTGGAGCGGGGGTCAATCGGTGAGGAGGGACCCCGAGCGCGGAAATATTTCGATCGGTTCCGGGACCGGAGGCAGGTGATTTCGCGCGGCGTGACCCGTCCAGCGGAGTTCGTCCGCCGGAATAGCCGGGCGCGGTGTGATGCTCTGATGAGCATGGTTCACGAGCGTGGTGAGGAGCTGGTGGGCAGATGACGGCGACGGTGACGCAGACGGCAGAGCAGACGGGCCCCGTGGTCGGCACCCCCTACGGGGCGGTGCGCGGCCGGCACGAGAACGGGATCGCGGTCTTCCGGGGCATCCCCTACGCGGCGCCCCCCATCGGCCCCCACCGGTTCCGCCCGCCCGTTCCGCCCGAGCCCTGGACCGGGGTCCGCGACGCGCTCGCCTTCGGCCCGACCGCGCCGAAACCGCCGTACTCCGAAGCCTTCGCGAAACTGCTCTCCGACCCGGTCGTGCCCGGCGACGACTGTCTCAACCTCAACGTGTGGACCCCGGACCCCGGCCCGGGCGCCCGGCTCCCGGTCATGGTGTGGCTGCACGGCGGCGCGCTCACCCGGGGTTCGTCGGCCGTCCCCGTCTACGACGGACAGGCCTTCGCGCGCGACGGCGTCGTCATGGTCTCGGTCAACTACCGCCTGGGCGTGGAAGGTTACGGCCTCTTCCCGGACGCCCCCGCCAACCCCGGCCTGCGCGACCAGCTCGCCGCACTGCGCTGGGTGCACGAGTCGATCGCGGCGTTCGGCGGCGACCCCGACCGGATCACCCTGTTCGGCCAGTCCGCCGGCGCGATCAGCATCGGCGCCCTGATCGCCGCCCCGCAGGCCCAGGGGCTGGTGCGCCGGGCCGTCCTGCAGAGCGGACCCCCGGAGGCCTTCGACCGCGACAAGGTACGGCGGATGGTGCGCCGGATGGCGACCCGGCTGAAGATCCCCGCCACCGCCGAGGCCTTCGCCGCCGTCGACCGGGAACTCCTGCTCCGCACCCAGGCCGACGTGGGCAGACTCAGCAGCCCCGTGCTCGGCGGACCCACGTTCGGGATCGTCATCGACGGCGACCTCGTGCCCCGTGATCCGCTGGAGGCGCTCGTCGAGGGCGAGGTGGGCCGGGGCGTCGACCTGATGCTGGGCTGGACCCGCGACGAGTACCGGCTGTGGCTGGTCCCCGGCGGCCTCCACGAGCGCGTCGACCGGCTCGGCGCGGTCGCCCTGGCCGGCGCGATGGCCCGCTGCCACTGCGGTGTCGAGGTCCCGCGCGGCTACCGCGCCCTGCACCCCGGCGCCGGCACCGCCGAGACCGTCGGCCAGCTCGTCACCGACCACCTCCTCCGCTACCCCCTGCACCGCCTCGCCGACGCCCGCCCCGGCACCGCCCACGTCTACGAGTTCGCCTGGCCCTCCAACCGCCCCGACCTCGGCTCCTGCCACGCCCTCGAACTCGGCTTCGTCTTCGACACGGGCGAGATCCCCGAGTCCGCCAAACTCGCCGGTCAGGGCGCACCCCAGGCACTCGCCGACGCCATGCACGGGGCGTGGGTGCGGTTCGCCGCGGACGGTGACCCCGGGTGGCAGGCCTGGGACGACACGCACCCGGTACGCATCTTCGGGGAGGGCGAGCCGTACGTCGCGCACGGACCACGCGACCCCGAGTTCGCCCTGTGGGCGGCCGACGCCGTGGCGAAGGCGAAGGAAGCGGCGGTTCCGGCCGAGGGCGAGGGCGCGCCGCCCGTGCGGAGCGCCACCGAGCTGCGGTCGGTCGTACGGCGGCTGCGGCGGACGGGGGATGTGCGGCGGTCGTCGTGAGGGCGGCCGTACGGGACAGAAACCGGTTGCTCAACGGCGACTGCCGACAGCTCCCGACAACTGCCGTGCTGACGTAGGCGAATTGGCCGACGCACGCCCCTCCTCCCGAGCGCCGCCCGCTGCTACTCTCCGCGCAGGGAACCGGTTGCCGGAGCGTTGCCACAGGCCGGGGAGGGGCGAGGCGGTACATGACCAGGAAGAGCCAGGACGCGAGCGGGAGCACCATCCGGGACGTGGCGGCCCGCGCCGGGGTGTCCGCGTCCACGGTGTCGCGGGTGCTCGGCGGCGAGTACCCGGTGAGCACGGCGACCCGCACGCGCGTGCTGCGGGCGGTCCGCGACCTGGACTACGTCGCCGACGCGCGGGCAAAGGCCGTGGCGGGCGTCGGGACGCCGACCCTCGCCTTCGTCCTGGAGGACATCACGGGACCGTCGTTCGCCCTGATGGCGCACGGCGTGGAGCGCGAGGCGACCCGGCTCGGCCATCTCTGCCTGGTGTGCAGCACCGAGGGCGACGTCCAGCGCGAACTGGACTTCATCGAGACCATGCGCGCCCAGCGCACCGCCGCCGTGATCCTCGTCGGCGGCACCGCGGACACCCCCGAGTACCGCGAGCGCACCCGCCGTATCGCCGACTCGCTCGCGGCGGCGGGATCGCGGCTCGTGCTCTGCGGGCGGCCGCCGCTCGGTCCGGGCGCACCGGTCACGGTCATCGAGTACGACAACGAGGGCGGCGCCTACGCCCTCGTCGCGCACGTCCTGGCCCAGGGCCACCAGCGCGTCCTGTTCCTCGGCGGCAAGCCGGACCACGCGACCGCGCAGGGCCGTGAACGCGGTTACCTCGCCGCGCACCGCGCCCGGGGCCTCGAACCCGACCCGGACCTCCTGCTCCACGGCGACTTCACCCGCGACTCGGGCCGCCGCCTGATGCGCCACGCCCTGAGCCGGAAACTGGAGTTCACGGCCGTGGTCGCCGCCACCGACATGGTCGCCGCGGGCGCGCTCACCGCCTTGCACGAGGCGGGCCTGGACGTCCCCGGCGATGTTTCGCTGGCCGGTTACGACGACATTCCGTTCGCCCGCGACCTGTACCCGGCCCTGACCACGGTGCACGTCCCCTACGAGGAGTTGGGCCGCCTCGCCGTACGCACCGCGCTGGGCCGCACAGCGGAGTCACCGGACGAGCACCTGTTGCTGGGTACGCATGTGGTGGTGCGGGACTCGATCGCGGCGATCACTGGGTGAGCGTCTGCCTGATGGATGTGATCGCCTCGGGCCCCACCCGGCAGCACCCGCCGATCAGCCGCGCGCCGGCCGCCCGCCACCCCTCCACCTGCTCGGCGGTGAAGGTGGAACGGCCCGTCCAGGCACGGGCGTCGGCGTCCCAGGTCTCACCGCTGTTGGGGTAGACGACGACGGGCTTGCCGGTGACACGGGCCGCGATCTCGACCGCGCCCTCGACATCCTCCGGGGCACTGCAGTTGACGCCGACCGCGATGACCTCGTCCGCTTCGGCGGCGAGCACGAACGCATCCTCCAGCGGTTGCCCGGCGCGGGTGCGGTCGCCCGCGATCGAGTACGACAGCCAGGCGGGCGTCCGCAGCCCGCGCGCCGCCCGCAGCAGCGCCTCGGCCTCGACGGTGTCCGGGATCGTCTCGAAAGCCAGCACGTCGGGCCCGACGAGATCCAGCACCTCCAGGCGCGGCCGGTGGAAGGCCTCCAGCTCGGCCACACTCAGCCCGTACCGGCCCCGGTACTCGGAGCCGTCCGCGAGCATCGCGCCGTACGGTCCGACCGAGGCCGCCACGTAGAGGGGCCGCTCGCTGCCCCGCCGCCCCGCCTCCACCGCCGCGTCGATGGCCAACTCCACGCTCAGGGCGATGAGTTCGGCCGCGCGGTCGTGCTTGATCCCGCGCTTCGCGAAGCCCTCGAAGGTGGCCTGGTAGCTGGAGGTGATCGCCACGTCGGCGCCCGCCTCGTAGTACGCGAGGTGCGCCTCGGCGATCGCCTCGGGCTGGTCGGCGAGCAGCCGCGCCGACCACAGCTCGTCGCTCAGGTCGTGCCCGGCCGCCCCGAGCTGGTTGGACAGCCCGCCGTCGAGGACGAGCGTCCCGGCGGCGAGGGCGTCGGCGAGGAGGGGGGCGGTGTCGCTGGTCATGTCTCGACGCTAGTCGATAGGGCCGCGGGGCCGTATATCCGTCCAGCTGGCGAACGGTATGCCCGGAATGTGGAATACCTAGGGGATTTCTGAGGGGCGCTAACCTTGCCCGCATGCTCGACACCGCGGCCACGGTGGCCGAAGCGCGCGACGTTCTGAGTCACTCCACCGGGCCGGTCTTCGCGGCCACGCTCACCCACAACGCCAAGAACGGCGTCACCGCGGGCGTCTGGGTCATCACGGCGGGCGACCGCACGGCCGTCCTCAAGGTCCTCACCCGCACCAAGGACGCCACCGGCCGATGGGCCGCCTCCGACGACCCCCGGCACTGGAACTACTGGCTGCGCGAGGCGCATGTCTACGACTCCGGACTCCCGCAGAGCTGGCAGCCGTACGGCATCCGCGCGCCCCGGCTGCTCGCCCGGGTCGAACGGGCCGACGGGGACGTGGCGTTGTGGCTTGAGCATGTGCGGGGGAAGCCGGGCACCGCCTGGCCGCTGACCCGGCACATCGAACACGCCCGCCGCCTTGGCGCCGCGCAAGGGGCCGCATCCATTCCCGACGAACCCTGGTTCTCGCACCGCTTCCTGCGCCAGTACGTCGGCAGCAACACGCTCGGCGAGGAACTCCTCGACGACGACGCGGCCTGGCAACAGCCCCTGGTCCGCGACCACTTCCCCGCCGGACTGCGCCACGACATGGTCCGGCTGCACCACGACCGCGAGTGGTTCCTGGACGTCATGGAGGCGCTGCCGCGCGCCTTCAGCCACCTCGACCAGTGGCCCGCCAACGTGCGTTCGAAGGGCCCGGACAGCGTCCTGTTCGACTGGGCCTTCGCCGGCGACGGCGCCCTCGGCGAGGACCTCGGCAACTACCTCCCCGACTCCGTCTTCGACCTGTTCGTCCCGGCCGACCGTCTGCCCGGCTACGCGGCGCGGGCCTACGACGCGTATCTGCACGGCCTCCGGGAGTCCGGCAACCAGGTCGACGAACGGCTAGTACGGCTCGGGGTGTGCGCCTCCGTCGTGAAGTACGACTGGCTCACCGCCCTCATGCTCGCCCGCGCGAGCGAGGAGCGCCAACTGGACTACGGCGGTGAGCGCGCCGTCTCCGCCGAACTCCGGTATCGGGAGCGGGGGTTGGCCCTCGTTTTCCTCGCCGGGTGGGCCGCCGAGGCGCGTGTGCTGGCCCCGCAGGTGGGGTTGCCGGAGGCGCCTAGTGGCCGTTAGGTACGACGTTGGTTGTGCCGCGAGGTGTGGTCGTTTTGCTGCGGCGCCGTTGTGGCTGGTCGCGCAGTTCCCCGCGCCCCTGGGGGGTTGTCGAACCGGCATCTAAGCCGCATGTTTTCCGCCCCCGCGCCTGCCGCCGCCCCGGGTGCGCTTGGTCGCCGGGACCAACAGGCCGCCCAGCAGGCCGAGTCCGAGGGCGTACGGCCACCAGCCGAAGCCGTCGCTGCGGGCGGTGTTCGTCGTGCGGGCCTCGGTGATCGTCGTCCCGGAGGACGACTCGGGAGTGGAGTGGGCGGTGGCCGAGGGGCTGCTCGCGGAGGCGGTGGTCAGGACGACGTCGTTGCCGTCGCCGCCCCGGTAGCTGATGCGGTACGTCGTGTCGGCGAGCTTCAACTTGCTGCCCTCGCGAAGTCCTTTGAACGCGCCCGTCGTTGAGCCCTTACCCCTGTGGTCGAGGATCGTGACGGTCCGCGCGGGGTTCGTCCCGGCGGCCGAGAGGTCCAGGTCGCCCGCCAGGCCGACCTTGCCCGCGACCTTCAACGGCTTGGCCCCCAGGACCAGTTCGCCTTTCGCGCTCTGCGTGTAGTTGCCGGTCACGGTGAGCCCGGTTGTCACCACGCTGTCGTTCGTCACCGAACCCTTCACCGCGCCCACACCGGTGAGTTCCGTCGACACACGCAGGCCCGCCGTGCCCACATCCAGCCGCGCACCTGCCGACGTGAGCCGAATCGCCTTGCTGCGGGCGAGAGTTGCCCCCGACCGCAGCGCCAGCGTGCCCTTGGAGACCGTCGTCGTCCCGGTGTACGTCACCGCCGCGCCCGTCAGCGTTGTCGTCGCGGCGCCGGACTGGACCAGGGACCCTCGGCCGCCAAAGTGTGACAGTTTCGTGGAAAGTGACACGTTTTGCAGAACAAGGGTCCCGTCGTCGACGATCCGCCGCCCCTCCGTGCCGGTCAGCACCCCGCCGTCGCCGCCCGGCTTCCCGGACCCCAGCCGCAGCACCGCCCCCTTCTCCACGGTCGTGGAACCGTCGTAGTACTGCGGCGCCGCGAACGTCACGTCGTTCCCGCGCGTCCCCGCGATGACGATGTCCCCGGCACCGGGCGCGGCCAGCGTGTCGTGGTACTTGCCGCCGCCGATCGGCGCGCCCAGGGTGACCGGACCGTCGTAGTCGAAGGTCAGCCGGGACCGGACCCCGCTCGCCGCATGGAGGTTGATGTAGACGGTGTCCTTGGTGCCCGGCATGAAGATCTGGTGGGTGGTGCCGTCGCCCCACTGGACGTTCGCGCCCTCGATGTTGGTGCCCCGCTTGTTCAACTGGTGCGCTATTGCACGCCAGTTGAGGTCGGAGTCGCTGAGCGACGGGTTGGTGTCGCCGCCCTGGTCGCTGTAGCTGTACTGGCCCGTGAGGACGACCTTGCTGCCCGGCCGGGAGTGGACGTTGACGTCGCTGCCGTACTCGCGCTGGTAGAAGTTCTGGCGCAGGGTGATCGTCTGGTAGAGCGGGGTGTCGATGATCCAGGAGCCCTGGTTGAGGATCGCGCGGGCGTCGGGGAGTGCGACCGGGTACTCGGGGCGGCCGGCCGCCGTGCCCGTACCGTTGTCGATCACCCCTGAAAACGGGTGAGTTCCGGCGAGGTCGAGAGTGCCCCACATGTTGCGCGGCTGGGTGACCAGGCCCGAGCCGCTGATGGTGCCGATGTTGAAGGTGCGGGTCAGGGAGAGGCGCAGGGTGCCGTCGACCCGGACGTTGAGCTGGTTCAACTGGTAGCCGGGCGTGCCGTAGGGGAAGTGCCCGATCAGGCCGGTGCCACCACCCGTGCCGTACTGGAGAGTTGTGCCGCGGTCGACCGTGATCGCGGGCGGGTCCGGGTTGCTGACCGTGGTGTACGGATGGTTGCCGCCCTGGGTGGTCACCTTCTGCCGCTGCCGGGACGCCGGGAGCGTGAAGTCGCTGTCCTTGGTGAGGATCAGCGTGCCGCCGCCGCGCACGGTCAGTGTTCCCTGGCCGCGGAACACCCCGTCGTACGTCGTCGTCCCGGACGGCACGGTGACCACCGTGTCGCCGGTGAGCGTCACATCGCGGTCCGCGAGGACGTCGGCGGTCGCGTCATGGGCACCGGCGGCCGAGGCTGGAGGCGCGCCGACCAGGAGGGCGACGGTCGCGAGGGCGCCTAGGGCGGCTGAGGTCTTGTGGGTATGGCTGCGCACGTCACTGGAGACGGGCGTCGGCGGCGGCGATAACAGAAATCTCGCGACCGTCTTTGTCACGCGCGACCCGTTGACCTTCCCGTAACACACCCTTACCTTTTCGGCGTTCGTAATGACAGATGCCGTACGAAATCCCGAACCCCTCACTGTTTTCTGCCTTGTTGTCCCCCCACCTCCGAGAGGCGTCAGATGAGACGTGTGTACGCAATCCTCGTCGCCCTGTGCTGCGTGCTCGCCGCGGCCCTGGTGACCGCCGGACCGGCCCAGGCCGCCGCCCAGACCATCACCAACGGCACGCAGTTCACGGACACTTCGGGCAACGCCGTGCACGCGCACGGCGGCGGGGTGATCAAGGTCGGCAGCTACTACTACTGGTTCGGTGAGGACCGCAACGCCGACAACACCTTCAAGTACGTGGACGCGTACCGCTCCACGGACCTGAAGAACTGGGAGTTCCGCAACCACGTCCTGACCCAGTCCAGCGCCTCCGAGCTGGGCACCGCCTACATCGAGCGGCCGAAGGTCATCTACAACGCGTCCACCGGCAAGTTCGTGATGTGGATGCACAAGGAGAACGGCGTCGACTACAGCGAGGCCAAGGCGGCCGTCGCCGTCTCCTCGACCGTGGACGGGAGTTACACCTACCAGGGCAGCTTCCAGCCGCTCGGCGACAACATGTCCCGGGACATCACGACGTTCGTCGACACCGACGGCACCGCCTACATGGTCTCCGCCGCCAACGAGAACTACGACCTGCACATCTACAGACTCACCGCCGACTACACCGCCATCGACAGCCTGGTCGCCAACCCGTGGGTCGGTGGACACCGCGAGGCACCCGCCCTGTTCAAGCGCAACGGCGTCTACTTCATGCTGACTTCGGCCGCGACCGGCTGGAGCGCCAACCAGCAGCAGTACGCCACCGCCACCAGCGTCGCCGGACCGTGGACGGCCTTCACCAACGTCGGCGACTCGACCGCATACAACTCGCAGACCGCCTACGTCCTCCCGGTCACGGGTACTTCGGGCACCTCGTACCTCTACATGGGCGACCGCTGGGGCAATTCCTTCGGCGGCACCGTCAACGACTCCCGTTATGTATGGCTGCCGTTGACGTTCCCGACCACCACCTCGATGTCCATGGCGTCCTGGTACCCGGAGGTGTCGATCGACACGGCCGCCGGCACGATCAGCGGCACGAGCGCTACGTACAACACGCTCATCGCCAGGAACAGCAGCAAGTGCGCGGACGTGGCCAACCAGTCGCTGTGGCAGGGTGTCGCGATCAGCCAGTACACCTGCAACAGCGGTACGAATCAGAAGTGGTGGTTCAAGGATCTCGGCACCGGTTACTACGAACTCATGGGCCGGGGCAGCTCGTTGTGCCTCCAGGAGAACTCGACCAACGTCACCCAGGAGAACTGCACCGGCGCCACCGCCCAGCAGTGGAGCCTGACCACGTCCGGCAGTTACGTCCTCGTCAAGGCCAGGACGAGCGGCGAGTGCCTGGACGTGTCGGGCGCGTCCACCGCCAACTCCGCTGCGATCATCACCTACACGTGCAGCGGAGCTACCAACCAGCAGTGGACGCGCGGTAGTTGAGCGCACGGTTACCGGACAGGATTCCAGCCGTCCGTGCCCGCCAGGTACTTCTGGGCCGTGTAGCTCGCGGCCTGGGAGTCGGTGAGCTGCGGGCGGTTGGAGTTCACCGTCGCGCCAGCGCCCGTGTTCTTGTACTCGAAGAAGCGGGCGTTCTTCCAGGAGTAGCCGCTCATGTCCGTCCAGGGCCCGGCGACCTTCACGGCGGCGGGCAACGAGGTCTGCCGGACGACCAGTTGGCCCACCGCGTCCGCCGTCGGGTGCCAAGGGCGGCCCAGGTAGTACGTGTTGGCAGCCGCCGAGCTGGTGATCGAGCTGCCGGTGACGAGGATGCCGTAGGTCTTCGCGGAGCTGGTGTTGGGCGCGGAGAGGAAGCCATTGAGGCCGCCCGCCGCCGCGCCCGAGTTGCGCAGCTGGATGTTGACCCGGTCGTAGACGGCGGTGGCGTTGCCGAAGATGAAGTCGACGTCGCCGGAGATGAACGACGAGTAGAAGTACTGCCGGTACTGACCGGTCGACGCCGGCGACCAGTTGAGGACGGTGTCCTGGCGGCTGATGAACCGGTCGTTGGTGAACGTCTGCCGGTCGCCCTGCGCGGTGACCGCGACGGCCTGGGTGTCCGTGATCTCGGGGTGGGCGGACTTGTCGAAGGTGTTCTGGACGGTGATCCCGGTGACGGTCAGGCCGGCCGCCGAGAAGGTCGCGACCGAACTGCCCAGCGTCCCGTACTTGTTGCCGCCGGCGTCGGTGTAACCGGCGGCCCGGTCATAGGTGATGACGATGTCCTCGGCGTTGCCGGTGGCGCCCTGGATGGTCAACCCGGCCTTCGCGACAGGCACGTTGACGATCTCGGTGTACGTGCCCTTCGCGACGGAGATGGTGTCACCGGCCGCGGCCGCGTTCACGGCGGCCTGCACGGTGGTGAAGCGGCCCGAACCGTCCTTGGCGACGGTGATGACGGTGGCGGCCCGCGCCTGGGTCACCAGCGACACCGCGACCAGCCCGAGGGCGGCCGCGGTACCGGTCGCCACGGCGGCGGCTCGGCGCCGGGCGGGGGAGCGGCGGTGCGTGTTCGGCTCAGTCATGCCTACAAGTCGCCGTGCCCCGCCCGGGAGTTGCCGCCTCTACGCCAGCAGATCGATCGCGTCGATCGACGTACCCGCACTCAGGAACGACGTCGTCCCCGAACCGCTCGCCACATAGATCTTCAGCGTGTTGTACGCACTGGCGTCCGTCAGCCAGGCGGACGCGGGCACGCTGTACGTGAACGTGTTGTTGTTGCCACGGTACGAACCCACGGTCAGCGACCGGGTGCTCGGCTGGGTCGGCGGCGATGGGACGGCCGAGGCCCAGGTGTCGTTGACGACGACCTGCGGACGGCCGTTCGCGTACGCCGTCGTCACCCCGATGCGCAGCGTGTGCGCGGCGGCCAACTGGGCGGCCGTCAGCTTGAAGTACACGATGATGCCGCTGTTGACGTCCTTCCACAGATA
This sequence comes from Streptomyces sp. NBC_00986, assembly GCF_045162565.1. NCBI lineage: Bacteria > Bacillati > Actinomycetota > Actinomycetes > Kitasatosporales > Streptomycetaceae > Streptomyces > Streptomyces sp. NBC_00986. The sequence goes on along the minus strand of NZ_CP108733.1, from coordinate 3,115,462 downwards.
GCAGGGGAACGCCGAGGTCTCCGTTCCGCTGCCGACGACGACATTGCCGGTCCAGGACGCGGCCCGTACGTCCGAGGGGTGCGCGTACGTCATCAGGTCCGCGTTCTTGAACCCGCTCGGCGAACCGTCCCAGTTGCCGATGCGCCAGATCGCGCTCGCGTTGGACGGGTCGTTCGAGGACGGGATCGCGATGCTGTTCAGCGTCGTCGTCCCGCCCGTCGTGACCGCCACCGACCCGGTGTAGACGGCGAGTTCACCCTTGAAGACGGTCAGCGTGTACGTCCCCGGCAGCACGCCCGGGATCGAGAAGTAGCCGTCCGAGGCCCGTGCCGAACCCCAGTACTGGGCAGCCGAGTTGGCGAGCCCGACCGTGTACGCGTACGCCGTGTCGCGCCCGGTGATGCCCACACCGGCGACCCGGCCCCGCGAACTCGCCGCCGTGTACCCGGAGATGCCGAGCGAATCGGCCCACGCGGTGGTCAGGTTGGCGTGGTAGAGCGAGGAGGATGGCGCGCCGCCGTCGGTGAGGGCGATGACGTACGGGCCCTGGAGACCGAAGCGCTGCGCCTCCGTCTGGTTCTCGCCGTAGTACAGGATCTCGTACAACCCGCCGCCGTCCGCGCTCTGATGGCGCAGCAGCGAGCGGTAGAACGGGCCGCCGGACGCCTTCTCGTGGTTGCTGCGCACGACCCACAGGCCGACGCTGCCGGTGGTCCAGCCGACGTAGTCGTAGTCGATGACCCGGTTCTTCGAGTAGTGCTTGGAGCGGGTCTGGCCGTCGGACTTCTCGAAGACGTCCGCGGACTCGATGGTCGTCGGCGCGTAAGTGTAGGAATCCGGCTGGTCGTTGAGGAACATGCCGGCCTTCACGCGCACGATGTAGCGGGTCGCGCTGACCGAGGTGTCGGCCTTGTTGGTCCACAGGTAGACGTTGTTCTCGCCGCTGCGGGCCGCGTAGTAGTGCTTCAGCGTGCCGTGCGTGACGGAGATCAGGATCGTCGTGCCGGACTGCGCGATCGTCACCGTGGAGGCGCCGAGGCCGGACTCGACATGCGAGTTCATGCCGCCGTAGCCCTGGTACTCGATGCCTTTGTAGAGCAGCGACGTCAGGTCGCCGTTCGTCTTGCTGACCTTGAAGACGAGGCTCGCGCCGGTGTCGACGACGTAGTTCGAGCCGTCGTCGGTGTAGCCGAAGCTCGCGGCGGACGCCGTCCCGGCGAGCGGCCCGGCGAGCGCCGCCGAACCGGCCGTAGCCGCTGCGCCGAGGACGAAGGTGCGGCGGCGAACCGGTCTGTTCACAGAACCGGACATGGGGGTGCCTCCTTCGGGAGGTGGGGGTGCGGGTGCTTGGAGGGTGGCAGTTGAATCGATTTCGCGAAAGGCCTTTCGCAGCCTTGGAGTTGGCGATGACGCGAAATCTGACGCAGGTCTAGAAAGCGCTTGTCCCGAGCGGTACGGTCCTCCGCCAGGCCTTGTCGTCGGACGGAGGAGCCACGCATGAGACGTTTCAACATCGCCCTGCTGGCCGCACTGACCCTGAGCACCGCCCTGTCGACCGCACCCGCCCAGGCGCACGACCGCACACCCCCGCTCGGCCTCGTCGACTGCACCGCCACCGCTTGCCACTTCGACGTCCCGCCCGGCACCTACGACGTGACGGTCCACCTCGGCGCCGCGACGGCCGCGAGTACGGCCATCACGGGCGAGACCCGGCGCTCCCTGCTCCCCGAGACGCCCACGGCGGCCGGCCGCACCGTGACTCGCAGCTTCACGGTCAACGTCCGTACGCCCGAGGGCGAACCGACCGGCCCCGACGGCACCCCCGGCCTCGACCTCACCCTCGGCGGCACCGCACCCGCCCTGGCCGACATCCGCGTCACGCCCGCCCACCACACTCGCCAGATCTTCCTGATCGGTGACTCCACGGTCTGCGACCAACCGGGCGACCCGTACTCGGGTTGGGGTCAACAGCTCCCGCAGTTCCTGCGGAAGGGTGTGTCCGTCGCCAACTACGCGGATTCCGGGGAGAGTACGGTCACCTACCTGGAGAATCCCTTGCTGTGGGGGACAGTTCAGCCGCTGATCCACCCCGGCGACCTCGTCCTCGTCCAGCTCGCCCACAACGACAAGACGACCGACGAGGCCACGTATCGCGCGAATTTGGAAACGCTCGTAGCGGGTATCCGTGACAGAGGAGGACGTCCGGTGCTCGTGACACCGATCGTCCGACGCTGGTTCAATGCCGACGGCACACTGAACAACGACACAGCGCTGCTGGTGAACGGACTCGGCGTCGACCTGCCGGGCGTCGTCCGCTCGGTCGCCGCGACCGAGGGGGTAACGCTGATCGACCTCACGGCGCAGACCAAGGCGCTGGTGGAATCGCTGGGGGTGGAAGGCTCCAAGGCCCTCTACCTCTACAACGAGAAGAAGGACAACACGCATACTTCCGCGCACGGGGCCACCGTGTACGCGGGCCTGGTCCGCGACGCACTCGTCGCCCGGCATCTGCTGCCGGAGGATCGGGTACGAGTGGGGTGAGACCCGAAAGACCCCTGGGGCGTTCCGACCGGAACCGGGGCGCCCCAGGTTCCACTCTCCCGCCGTGCGTGCGAAAGCGAGCCGATGCAACTCCCCGCCGAAGACCGCGCGTTGAGCCCGCGCACCGGCTACACCCGCGCCCACTGGGAGACGGCCGCCGACTCCCTCCTCGCGGCGGTGGAGCCGTACGCGACCGAGGACCGTGCGCTCTACCACCTCCCCGGCAACCGCACCAGCTGGTCCGGCAGGCTCTCCGACGGCCTGGAGGGCTACGCCCGCACCCTGCTGCTGGCCGCCTTCCGCCGCGACGAGACGGCACTGGAGCGCTACGTGGACGGCCTGGCGGCGGGAGTCGCGGGCGTCTGGCCCCGCATCGAGGACCGCAGCCAACCCCTCGTCGAGGCAGCGTCCATCGCCCTCGCCCTGCGCCTCACCCGCCCTCTCCTCTGGGACCGCCTCGACGAACCCGTACGGCAGCGCGCGGCGGCCTGGCTCGCCGACGCCCTCACCGCCGAACCCTGGCCCTGCAACTGGGAGTTGTTCCCCGTCACGGTGGGTGGCTTCCTCCAGGAGATCGGCTACGAGCCCGACGAATCCCGCAAGGCCGTAGACCGGGGCCTGTCGCGCATCGAGGACTGGTACGTCGGCGACGGCTGGTACACGGACGGCGACGGCCGCAAGTTCGACTACTACAACGGCTGGGCCATGCACCTCTACCCCGTGCTGCACGCCTGGCTCGCCGACGACCCCCGACTCCTCGACCTCTACGGTGGCCGCCTGGAACGCCATCTCGCCGACTACGCCCGCCTGTTCGGGGCCGATGGCGCGCCGATGCTCCAGGGCCGGTCGCTCACCTACCGCTTCGCGACTACGGCTCCGCTGTGGCTAGGCGCGCTGACGGGCCGTACGCCACTGCAGCCGGGGGAGACGCGCCGGCTGGCCTCCGGGGCGCTGCGGTACTTCCTCGACCGTGGCGCGGTGAACGACCGGGGGCTGCTGAGTCTGGGCTGGCACGGCCCCAACGAGGCGATACTGCAAGGCTATTCGGGCCCCGCGTCCCCGTACTGGGCCAGCAAGGGTTTCCTCGGCCTGCTCCTCCCACCGGATCACGAGGTGTGGACGGAGCCGGAGGAGCCGGGCCCGGCGGAACGGGAGGACGTGGTCACGCCGATCGCCCCCGCCAACTGGCTGCTCCAGTCGACCAGTTCGGACGGCCTGGTCCGCCTCCACAACCACGGCAGCGAGGACGTCCGCTACGACCCGTACTACACGCGCCTCGCCTACTCCACGGTGACGGCGCCCTCGTCGTCGTACGACAACAGCGTGATCCTCGGCGGGGATCCGAGCCGTACGGAGATCGTGCCGTTGGGGGTGGGGGAGGGCTGGGCGGCCTCCCGGCACACGGCCGCTTCCGGGGCCCGGGTGGTCAGCCTGGTGGTGGCCGAGGGGGCGGTGGAGGTGCGGGCCCATCTGGTGGTGGGCGCGGTGTCCGGTACGTCCGTGCGGGTCACGGGATGGCAGGCAGGGGAGCCGACGGTCGCTGAACTCCATCCCCTGCATGGCCTGTTGGACGGTGAAGGTGTCGTCGGTGACGGGCCCACCCTGTTCGTCGTGTTGGCCCGGCTCACCGGAGAGCCGGACCCCCGTCCCCTCGCGGAACTGGTGTCCGTGGAGGTCGACGGGGAGCACGGCGTCTCCGTTCAGTGGGCCGGCGGCAAGCGGGTGGGCTTCCGGTTCACGGAGTCAGCCGGGCGATCCGGAGGCTCGTCGTGGTCGGTGACGCCCCGTTGAGCGGGGTCGAATAGGTCGGGGTGACCGGGGCGTAGGCCCAGGTCAGGGTGCCGTTCTTCAGGACCGCTATGTCACCGCTGATCCGGGCGGTCACCACCTTGTCCGCACCCTGGGCCTTGCCGTTCCAGTCGATGAGCCGCAGGTGGGTGCCCGTGAAGGTGCCGGTGCAGGTGCCGGCGGCGCACTTGGCACCCTTCAGGGACTCCCAGGAGACGAGGAGGCGGTCCTTGCCGTACGGGGCGATGTGCACGTTGGCGTTCTCGGTACCGGCCGCGCTGGTGAGGTAAATCGCCTTGCCGGGGCCGGAGTTGCGGTTCGCCATGAAGGCGACGGCGACCTGGTGCGTGCTCGTCTTCGGGGTGACAGTCCAGCCGCGTCCGCTGGAGTCGGCGGCGTTCTTCTTGGCCGAGGCGGCACCGCGGGAGGCGAAGGCGGTGGCGTAGCGTCCGCTCGCCGACTTCACCAGGTCACCGGTGCGGCTGGGGAAGGTACCACCGCAGTACCCTGCCCAGCACTGTTCGCGCTGCACGACCGGTGCGACGTCCGGGGCGCCGATCCCGGTGGAGACGAACAGGCCCGAGCGCCAGTCGTCGAAGCACAGCGAGGTGAAGGCGCCGGAGGTCTCCGCGTGCAGCGCGATGCCCTCGTTGTGGCTGCAGCCCCAGCTCCAACCACCGCTCAGCTTCGCGCCCTTGGCGCTGATGTACGCCAACTTGTCGCCGAAATGGCCGTCCGCGAAGCCGCCCGCGCCGTGCACGACGAAGTACGCGCCGTACTTGCTGCCGTTCCAGGTGAGTTGGCCGTCGAGATCCGGCGAGGTGTCGTTGGAGGCGGTGCCGGTGAGCTTGGTCAGGAAGGTCTGCTTGCCGTTGGTGTAGCGGACGATCGCGGCGGCCGTCTCCTTCCACTTGTTGGTGTCGGCGACCCGGGTGAGCAGCGCGAAGCCGTCGTTGTGCGCGATGAGTCCGCCGACCTCCTTGGCGCCCTTGACGACCGTGTCGGCGCCCGAGCGCAGTCCGGCGGCGTTCAGCGGGGTCACGTGCACACCGTCGGCGGCGGGCCAGGCCACCCGCAGGGTTCCGTTCGGGGCCACGGCCGTGGTCGTACGGGTCCACTCGCGGGTGTTGTTGTAACCGGCCGTCAGATAGGGGAACTTGGCGGCTAGCGCGATGGTGGTGCTGGTCGGGGAAAGCGTGCCGGTCGCGGCCTTGGCGGCGGTGACGGCCTTCGGGGTCGCCTTCGCGGAGGCGGAGGTGGACGCTGTCGCCGTTCCGGAGGCGGCCGTAGAGCTGTGGGCGGCGGCCTCGGGGGATGCCGAGGCGCTGGTGGACGGGGAGGCGGACGGGGACGTCCCGGCCGCGGTCGAGCCGTTGCCCGTCGCCGCGGTCGCGTACCACGCACCGCCGAGCAGGGCCGCGACGGCGAGCGAGCCCGCGAGCGGCTTGCGGGCGATGCGGCGGGGGGAACGGCGACGGTGCGTGGTGGTGCGTCTTGCGTTGGTCATGTCCCCAAGTCGCCGCCCGTGCGGGGGAGGTTGCCGTCGCGCCGCGCGAAATATCCGGAGGTCGGCGAGAGGGCGGTGAGAGGTCGGTGTTCGGAGGGATCCGGAGGTGAGACCGGCTCCACAGCCAGGACAGGCCGATCCTGGTACGTTGGAAGGATTCCTGGGTATCAGACCCTTTGGACTCAGCACCGGCGAGGGACCGAGGAACCATGGCCATGGACCCCGGCGACAAGCGACTGGCTGCGGCCGTCGTGATGGACGACGACGGACGCGTACTTCTGGTGCGCCGGAGCGCGACCGAGAGGTTCCTGCCCCGGGTGTGGGGCGTTCCGTGCGGGAAGCTGGAGCCGGGCGAGCGGTCCGAGGACGGTGCGCTGCGGGAGCTGAAGGAAGAGACCGGGCTCCTCGGCGAGATCGTCCGCAAGATCGGCGACTCGTCCTTCGTGAGCGAGTACCGGGGCCGCGAGGTCAAGAACTGGCAGGACAACTTCCTTGTCAGGCCGCTCACTTGGGAGATCACCCTCCCCGAGCCCGACCAGGCGTATCTCTGGCTCCCGCCCTCCGAGCTCGCGAGTGGCGGCATCGACATCGACGCGTACAACCTGGACGTCGTACGACAGGCCCTCACGAACTTCTGAGCGACTCCGCCAGACCGTTCAACGTGCCCAGATAGTCCCGCACTTCGAGCGGCACCTTCGCCACCGCTCCCGGATGCGGGCCCGCCGCCGTGAACACATCCGTGTGGCGCCGCCGTCCGGCCCCCGTCTCCAGGAACAGCGTCACGGTCGGTACGTCCCGTGTCGCACCAGGCCCGGTGCAGGGTGTGCGTGGGGAGGGCGTAGGCGCTGCCCGCCGCGTACTGCCCGGTGTGCGTGAGCCGCAGCCGTGCCGGTCCCGTCGGCCGCAGCCGCCAGTCGGCGCTGCCCTCGGCCAGGGACTCCTCGTACCGGTCCGCCGTGATGCCGCCGTCGCCCCGAGCCTCGTACAACTCCATCGTGAGCCGGCCCCGGACCACGTAAGAGGCAAGCGGGGAACGGTGGTTGTGGATGTCCTCCGTGCCGATCGCCGTCGCGCCGGGATGCCAGAAGTGCGCGCGCAGCATGTGGCGGGGGCCGCCGTCGATCAGCAACAGCTTGTCGAAGCCCAGGACATGACGGTACGACAGCTCGGCACAGGCCTCCGGATCGCCCGCACCGGAGGCGAGTTCGGCGATCAGCTCCAACAGGCGGTCGGGGGAGCCCAGTTCGGCGACGGCCGCACGGGCCGCGGTCACCGTGTCGTGGTCGGACAGGTCGCCGTCCAGCGTCTCCGTCAGCAGCCGTCGCGCCGCCAGGATCTGCCGACCACCCATGCACTCACTCCCCGACTCCGGCTCAGGCCGCCCTCGTTCGAGGGTCCGGCTGGTACATCCATACGGCATGCGCGCGCAGCGCCGAAAGACCTTGATAGGTCATCCAGATCGGCTGGCGCATTTCCTCGGTCGTGGCGAACGCGGCCCCGTCCCGGTTCCAGGACCAGATGCCGTCGGTCTGCGCCGCCCACACCGCGGCCGCCGCGCCGTCCAGCCGCTCCCGCCACGCGTCCTCGATGCCGTCCTCCCGCGCGATCTCCTGGGCGCCCGGGGTCAGCAGCGCCCGCACGATCCAACTCGCGGTGAAATGCCGGACGTTCAGCACCTCGTGGTGCGAGGAGTCGTCCGGGTGCCGTCGGCGCACCTCTTCCCGCAGGTTCGACAGGTCGGCGCAGCTGTCGTGCGCGGTCGCCGGGCAGGCCAGCAGCCAGCGCACCCCGTCCTCGCGCGCCGAACGCTCCACGGGCCCCTCGCCCAGCACGCGGGCCGCCCGGTCCAGGGCGACCACGGCCTGCGCGGTGTGCACGGCGGAGGGCTGAGCGGGGTGCCCGACCCAGGGCAGCGGAGAGAGCCGGTGGCTCCAGCAACGGCGGTGCTGACGCTGGGGGTCGGAGAGCGCGCCGTCGATCAGGGCGCCGCGCAGCACGGGCAGCGTCGGCGCGTCCGGTGCCGCGCGCAGCAGCCCCCGCATCACGGTGGTGACGACATGGGTCAACGCCCGCCCCGTACCGTCGAGTTCACGGGTGAAGCCCGCCTCGCAGCGCGCCACCTCGTCCGCCAGCCGCTCCCGCGAGGCACCCGCCCGGGCCAGGGCGCCCAACACCATCGCGGTGACCTCCGGGCGGGCCACCGACCCCTGCGAACGGGCCGACCAGCCGCCGCCCTGCAGCCGTAGCCGCCAGAGGGTGTCGATGAGATCGGCGGTGTGCAGGCGTCCGTCCGGCACGCCCAGGTCCAGCACGATGTGCAGGCCGTACGCCGTGGCCAGCGAGGTCGGGCGGGCCGGGCCGTCCACTTCCTGGAGGGAGTGCGGCCAGCCGACGAGCCGGCCGCGCACGGGGTCGTCCACCACGGCGACCTGCGCGGCGAGGGTGTCGTAGGCGGACGTGAACACCTGCGGCAGCGGGCCGGGCGCGTTCGGAGCGAGGGGAGCGGGTGCGGTGAGCCGCGCTGGTCCGGCCGTGCGGGCGCGGAGCAGGGCCGCCGCCAGCCAGGTCATCCCGACCGTGGCGAACCCGCTCAGCCCGGAGATCAGGTACTTGGCCGGCTCCCCGTCGATCGAGTCGGGCAGCACTCCGAACAGGAACTGGAACACCGCGTACCCGGCGGCCACGCACCCGAACCGGCCGAGCCAGCTCACGAAGCGGGTCGGAGGGCTCGCTCCGGGGGCCGCCGGACCGGGCGGTCCCGGCGCTCTCAAGGGACCGCGTCCCAGCTGCTGTTGAGACAAGGCGCGCTCCCTCCCCCCTGGGTGGCACGTGACGTTCGCGAAGTTTCCAGTCTAAGTGGTCAGCGATACAGCTGGGGCGCGGACCGGAACCGGCGTCTCCGTCAGCCCGGTTGGGCCTCGCGCGGCCAGTGCGTCAGCGCCACGTGCAGCGCGTCGACCGCACGCTCCCACGACCGCTGCACATCCCGCGGCGCGCCGAACCCGCCGCTCGACTCCAGCGCGCAGTAACCGTGGAACGTACTCCTCAACAGCCGTACGGCGTCGGTGAGATCGGGTTCCTCCAGGCCGTAGGCGCGCAGCATGCCGTAGGTGATCTCGGCGGTGCGGAGCAGGGCGGGGGAGCGGGCGATCAGGGACTGGTCGATGCGGATCTGGGTGGCCGCGTACCGGCCCGGGTGCTCCAGGGCGTACGCGCGGTACGCGTCCGCGAAGGCGCCCAGCGCGTCCCGGCCCGCGCGGCCGGCGACCGCGACGGCGATCCGGTCGACCAGCTCGCCGCCCGCGAGGAACGCGACCCGGGTGCGCAGATCCTGGAGGTTCCGGACGTGCGAGTACAGGCTCGCGTCCTTCACGCCGAAGCCGCGGGCCAGCGCGGACAGGCTGACGTTCTCGAAACCGACCTCGTCGGCGAGGTCGGCGGCGGCCGCCACGACACGGTCGGTGGTCAGTCCCGCGCGCGCCACGGCGCACCACCTCTCCTCTGACCTGCGACGACTGGAGCCCTTAGGACAATAGCCAATAACAAGACGGGTGCCCGGCGCGTTTCACCACCGTTCCCACTGGACTCCGGCAGCAGACTTCCCACCATGGACGACGACTTCGGCACCCCCGCCCCCACCGGCACCCCCGCCCCTACGGGCCTCCGCGCCACCGCACTCCTCGGCCGCCCCAAACTGTGGCTCATCCCCACCGTGCTCACCGGCCTGCTCGCATTCCTGCTGTCCCTCCTCTACATGGGCGGCATCGTCAACCCCAACCGCGAACTGCACGACCTGCCCATCGCCCTCGTCAACAGCGACACGGGCAAGCCGCTCACCGGCCAGCAGCAGAACCTGGGCACCCAGATCACCCACTCCATCGTGACCAACTCCGGTAGCCGAGCGGCCGGTTGGCGCCAGCTCACGAGAGCCCAGGCCCAGGACGAACTCGACGCGGGCCAGGTCTACGGCGCCCTGGTCATCCCCGCCGACTTCACCACCTCCGTCGCCGCACTGACCACCACGAACGCCACCGCCCGCCCGACCATCACGGTGCTGACCAACCCCGGCAAGGGCAGCCTCGGCTCCTCCCTCGCCGGCAAGATCTCCACCACGGCGGCCCAGCAGGCCTCGCTCACCATCGGCAAGCAGCTCAGCGCGGCGGCCACGAAGGCCGACTCCACGCAGAAGCTGCTGCTCGCGGATCCGGTGCGGATCGCCACCCAGGTCGGCCACCCCATCGGCGGCAACAGCGGCATCGGCCTGACCGCCTTCTACTACACCCTGCTGCTGGTCCTGGCCGGATTCATGGGCGGCAACGTCATCAGCAACGGCGTCGACACCGGCCTCGGCTACGCCGACAACGAGATCGGCCCCTGGCACACCCGCCGCCCCACCGTCCCCATCAACCGCACCCAGACGCTGCTCCTGAAGATGGTCATGACGGCCGGAATCACCCTCCTCAGCGTCTCCCTGATCATGCTCGCCAGCGTCAGCATCCTCGGCATGGACGCGACCCACATCCCGCTGCTGTGGATCTACTCCTACTGCGCGGCCCTCGCCGTCGGCCTCGGCGTCCAGGCCATCAACGCCGCGTTCGGCGGGATCGGCCAGCTGGTCTCCATGTTCGTGTTCATCGTCCTCGGCCTCCCCTCTTCCGGCGCGACGGTCCCCCTCCAGGCCGTCCCCGGCTTCTACCGCTTCCTCTCCCACTTCGAGCCCATGCGCCAACTCAGCGACGGCGTAAGGGCGATCCTCTACTTCGACGCCCGCGGCGACGCGGGTCTCACCCGCGCGTGGACCATGATCGGGGTCGGTACGGCGATCGGTCTGCTCTTCGGTTTCGCGATGGTCCAGTACTACGACAGGAAGGGCCACAAGCGCCTGACGCCGCAGCCGGCTTGAGACGCCCCACCCTCAACTGGCGTAGACAATATGAGAGTTGACTCTCAGGCTTTCTGAGAGAACACTCTCAGACCATGGATACCGGCAACCGTTTCGGCGACCTGGAGATATCCGACCCGAAGGCCATGCGCGCGCTGGCGCACCCCGTACGACTCGCGATCCTCGAACGCCTCCAGCGCCACGGCCCCGCCACCGCCTCCCACCTCTCCCCGCACGTGGGCGCCACCCCGTCCGTCACCAGCTGGCATCTGCGCCACCTCGCCGGCTTCGGCCTGGTCCGCGACGCGGAGGGCGGGACGGACCGACGGGAACGGCGGTGGGCGGCGGTGGCGCGGGGCTTCCGGTTCGAGGCGCCGGAGGACGAGGAAGGCCGGTCGGCCGCGCGGGTGCTGTCCGGGGAGTTGTTCGCGCAGGCCGCCGACCTGCCTCTGCGCTGGCTGACCGACACGGAGCCCGAACTGGAGCCGGAGTGGACCCGGCTCGCCGGGGCGAACAACACGCGGATCGTGGTGACGGCGGAGGAACTGGCCGCGCTGCAGGGCGCGTTGGAGGAACTGATCGCCCCGTACGTCGTCCGCAAATCCGACCCGGGACCGCCCGACAGCCGAGGCGTCCGCCTGCTGATGTACGCCCTGCCGGAGGGCCCGGGGAGCGAGGACAGCGAGACGACGGACATACCGGAGTGAGGGGCCGCTGGATCACTCGACCCCCTCGGTCACTTCCCTCCGCGCCGGACTCGCTGTGGCGCGACCGCCGCTTCGTACGGTTCTGGTGCGGCCAGTCCGTCTCCCAGTTCGGCGACCGGATCTCAGAACTGGCCTTGCCCCTCATGGCGGTTGGCGCGCTGCACGCCTCCGCGAACCAGGTCGCCCTGCTGACCGCGCTGGTCTGGACGCCGAACCTCCTGGGCCTGTTCCTGGGCGCCTGGGTGGACCACCGCCCCGCCAAACGCCGGCTCATGCTGCTCGCCGACGTGATCCGGGCCGCCGTACTGCTGTCGCTCCCGATCGCCTACGCCCTCGACACGGTGACGCTGGGCCAGCTGTACACGGTGGCCGTGCTGACCGGCACGGCGGCGGTCGTCTTCAACACGGCGTACTCGTCCTTCTTCGCACACCTCGTACCGCCGGCGTCGTACGTCGAGGCGAACAGCAAGCTCAGCGCGAGCAGATCGGTGTCCTTCATCGCCGGCCCCGCGGTCGGTGGCGTCCTGGTCCAGGCGCTGACGGCCCCGGTCGCGGTGATCGCGGACGCGCTGTCGTTCGTGGCGTCGGCAATCCTGGTCGGCCGTACGAGAGTTGACGAACCAGCAGTTCCTGCGGCGTCGTCCGGCCCCTCGCTGCTACGACGTGCCCGAGAGGGCCTGACCTTCGTGATCCACGAGCCGGTGATGCGAGCGGGCCTCCTCTGCGCTACGACCGTCAACTTCTTCACGTTCCTGTCGGGCACCGGCCTGCTCGTGCTGTTCGCCGACCGGGTCCTCCAACTGTCGCCCGGAGCCATCGGGTTGGCGTTCGGCGTGGGCGCGACGGGCGGTCTCCTCGGCGCGGTGGCGTCCCCCGCGATCGCCCGCCGGCTCGGCATCGGCCGCAGCATCGTCGCCGGGGCAGTCCTGTTCCCGGCCCCCTTCGCCCTCATCGCGGCGGCAACCGGCCCTGCCTGGGCCCGCCTCGGCACCCTCGGCACAGCCGAGTTCCTCTCCGCCTTCGGCGTCATGCTCTTCGACGTCAACCTCAACTCCCTCCAGACCTCGGTGGTCCCGGACGGCCTCCGCAGCCGCGTGGCGGGCGCGTACAGCACGGTCAACTACGGGGTACGTCCGCTCGGGGCGCTGATCGGGGGCGAGTTGGCGACGCTGGCAGGTCTGAGAGTGACGCTGATCGTCGCCGCGGTCGGGGGTGCGATGTCGGCGCTGTGGCTGTTGGCTTCGCCGATACCGGGGGTACGGGAGTTGGGGCGGGCGCCGGTGGCATCAAGGCAGGAGTGATTGAGTTCCGTGATGGATCGAGAGGAACTGGAGCTGGAGCGGTGGCGGGCGGCTTTGATGTCCGAGCTGGGGAGTCCGGAGGTCGGGGTGTCCACCAGAGCGCTGCTGGCGATGACATTCGACGATCCGGACCGCGAGCGGGTCGAGACTGTCCTCCTCAACTGCCTGTCTCCTGAAGCCGATCCGCAGATCAGAGCTCTGGCTGTGACCTGCATGGGCCACGTTGGGAGAATCCACAAGGCTGTAAGTGCCGATGTTGTTCGGCGGCTCGAAGAGCTGCTGGATGACGCCGTACTGGGTGGCGTGGCTGAAGACGCCCTTGGTGACATTGGGGACTTCGCCGGTGGAAGCCTGAAGTGAGGCCGGTCCGGCCGGCCCCGATCAGTTCGACGCGCTGGACACCACGCCCCACCGCGCGGGCCCGTAAGTCGGACGGGACCGCCGTGGTGGTCACCCGTTGACCCCCGTGTAGTGGTCCAGACTCCACCGCCACAGCAACCGCGACCCGAGATACGCCAGTACGCCCACGAGCGGTGAGGCCGCCGCCAGCCAGTACGGGACGCCGGTGTCGTGGCCGTGGCCGGTCAGGACGGCGGCCGGGAGGTAGGCGACGAAGGCGAGCGGAAGGGCGTAGGTGAGGAAGCCGCCGACCGCGCGGGGCAGGACGTTGAGCGGGTAGCTGCCGAAGGTGCCGAGGAGGTCCTCCAGCCAGCGGCTCCAGTAGTCCGCCGACGGGAAGCGCAGGGACGCGCCGGCCACGGCCGTGAAGAGGGCCGCCTCCAGGAGCATGCCGCCGAGGAGCGCGGCGATCAGATACGCGATACGGCCCGGCGTCCAGTCCAGGTGGCTGCGGCCGAGCGCGCCGATCATCAGGCCGGTCGCCACCGTGAGGTCGCCGATCGCGTTGGTGGGGAAGTACTCCAGCTGGACCTGGCGGTGGACCGGCATCGGGCGCACCAAGTAGATGTCGACACGGCCCTCCTGGATGTACCGGCCGATGCCGTGCATGCGGCCCAGGAACAGCACCATCAGGCCGTGCGCCATCATCCGCGTCGCAGGGATCAGCAGTACGTCCGAGCTGTCCCAGCCGCCCATCCCGGCGAACCGGGTGAGCAGCACGGTCGCGAACACGATCACCGACACCTGCCACATCGCGCCGATCGCGATCATCAGCAGGAACTCGGTGCGGTACTCCAGCTGGGCACGGAAGTTGAGGCGCGTGATGCGCCATACGATTCGGACGGCTTTCACTCGACTCAACCCCCTTGGGCTACGACTCGACGGGCGGCGCGCCGCCACAGGAACCGGGTGAACAGGGACAGGACCACCACCCACACGGCCTGCAGGGCGAGTTGGGCCCCCGCGTCGGACAACGGGACACGGCCCACGTAGATCGAGAGCGGCACGCTGAGCGTCGCCTGGAACGGCAGGAACCGGCTCATCGTGATGAACCAGTCCGGGAAGAACCACAGCGGCGCGTACACCCCGGACAGCAGGTTCTGCGCGAAGATCAGGATGAGCATCGCGGCGCCGTTGCGGAGCGTCCAGAAGCACAACTGGTCGATGAGGAGCATGACGTAGTGGAGGACGAGCTGGCCGAGCAGCATGCTCAGCGCGAACACCCCTGCCGCGGCAGGTGACTTGGGTGGCTCCACGACCCCGGCCGCGAGGCAGACGACGTAGCCCGTCAGTGCCCAGGCCAGGCCGTACATCTGCTCGCCGAACGCCCGCAGCGCGTAGTAGCGCTGGGGCGGCAGCGGGCGCAGATACCAGTAGATGATCGTGCCGAAGTGCATGTGCTGCAGGACCGTGTCCCGGCCCGCGTACTGGTCCAACTCCCGCAGCCGGGAGGCGAGTACGGCCAGGACGGCGTACGTCACCGCCTGGTCGCGGGTGAGTCCGGCGGTGGCACCGGTGTGGGAGTACAGGCCGCGCCACAGGGACGCCACCAGGACCACCTGCACGGTGAGGCGGAGCAGGGCGGCCGTGATGCGGGGCGGGGCGAGCAGTTCGCCGAGCGGGGTGACGCGGGCGGCGCGCCAGGCGTGCAGGGCGGCCACGTCAGGCCTCCTCGGCCGGCGGTCCGGCCTGGACGTAGGCGGCTCGCATCACGTCCTCCAACTCGGCCTCGTCCATGGCGACTTCGGTCACCTCGTACCGCTCGATGACCTGCTTCAGCGCCTGATGGACGGTCGGTGCGTCGGACCCGTCCGGACCGAACACCACCTGCGGGCCGTCCCGCCGTACGAGTGCGATGCCGGTCAGCGGTACGACCTCGGCGTGTGCGTCGGCGAGGGTCGCGCGGATCTGCCAGGTCGAGCCGAACCTGCGGCGGATCTCGTCGAGGGTGCCGTCCAGGACCAGCCGGCCGTGGTTGATGAGGACGACCCGCTCGGCGAGCCGGGCGACCTCCGTCATGTCGTGCGTGGTCAGCAGGACCGTACGGCCGCGCTCCTCCACCTGGTGCCGCAGGAACTCCCGTACCTGCTCCTTCACGACCACGTCCATGCCGATGGTCGGCTCGTCGAGGAAGACGACCGGCGGATCGTGCAGCAGGGCGGCGGCCAGGTCGCAGCGGACCCGCTGGCCCAGCGAGAGATGGCGGACTCGGGTGTCCCAGAACGCGGACAGTTCGAGGATGTCGTCGAACTCCCGCAGCCGCGCCGTGTGTTGGGCCTTCGGTACCTCGTAGATGTCCCGCAGGATCGCGAACGACTCGCGCACCGGCAGGTCCCACCACAACTGGGTCCGCTGCCCGAACACCGCCCCGATATTACGGGCGTTGCGCTCCCGCTCCTCGTACGGCACCACACCCGCGACCCGGGCCTCGCCGGAGGTGGGCCGGAGGATGCCCGTGAGGATCTTGATGGTGGTGGACTTGCCGGCGCCGTTCGGGCCCAGCAGGGCGAGGAGTTCACCCGGGGCGACATCGAACGTGACGTCGGACACGGCGTGCTTGGGCACGCGCTCCGGGTTGACTAGGGAGCGCAGACCGCCGACGAGGCCCGGCCGCCGTACGGTCGTGTGGAAGGTGCGGGAAAGCCCCCGGACCTCGATGCTGCTCGCGCTCACTGGATCAGCCTTCGGGTGAGCCGGAACAGAGCGTTCATGATGCGGACCTCCTCGTCAGTCTGATCAGGTGGACGGTCGCCAGCAGCGACGCGCCCGACAACACGGTCAACAGCCAGGGCACCGCGTGGATCCCGGAGGCCTGGATCCCGACACCGAGCAGCGGCGGAGCCGCCACCCCGCCGACGTTCGAGGCCGCGATCACCCACGCCCCGGCGCGCCTGGCCCGGGGGAGCGCCGAGTTGAGCCACGACAGCCCCGTCGGGAAAACCGGCGCGATGAACAAGCCAACACCGGCGTACGCCACCGGTGCCACTCCTTTAACCAGCGTCAACAGCAGACACACCGTCATCCCGGCCGCGCACACCGCGAGAATGCGCTCGGGGGCGTGGCGCATCGTGATCGGTACGACGAGGAAGCGGCCCGCCGTCATCATCAGCCAGTACAGCGAGGTCGCGGACGCGGCCACGGTCGCGGTGTAGCCGACCGTCTCCAGATGCGTGGGCTCCCAGCCGCCGACGCCGGCCTCCACGGCCACGTTGAGGATGTAGAGGACGAGGAAGCCGACGAGGACACGCGACAGGCCCAGGGATCTCGGCTTCCCCGTTGCTCTGCCCATCGCTGGTGGAGCGTCAGATACACGTGTACGTACGCCACTTGAGCCCGCGAACACCAGCACTGCCGCCAGCACCGCGCACGCCCCGAACGCGTACGGGTAGTCGTCCGGGCCGAGCCACGCGATGACCGCAGGACCCAGCACCGCACCGATGCCGAAGTGCGCGTTGAGCACGTTCAGCATGGCGGTGGAACGGCCGCCGAAGCCGACGGCGAAGAGTTGGTTGAGGCCGTAGTCGACCCCGCCGAAGCCGAGGCCGCCGAGGAACCCGGCGGCCAGCGCGAGGGGCCAGTTCGGGGCCAGCGCGAAACCCGCGCCGCCCGCCGCCATCAGGCCGTAACCCCACGCCAGCAGTGCCTTGTTGCTGATCCGGGAGTGGATCGCGTTGAAGGCGAGGACACCGGCGACCCCGCCCGTGAAATGCAGGCTCAGGCCGAGACCGGCACCGGCGGGGGAGAGCCCGAACTCGTGGCGCAGGCCAGGGATCGCCGGGCCGTAGAGGGCCTGGAGCATGCCGATGAGGATGAAGCCGACGCAGGACGCGACCGCGGCCGACCGGGTGAAGAGCCGGTCGGCCGCGGGCGAGTTCGTGACTATGCCAGTCAACTGGTCTCCGGGGTTTCCGAGAACACGAAGGAGAACTCGGTGGGTCGGGCGTTCAGGAAGTACTGCGGGAGCGGGCCCGGGCCGCAGGACTGCGAGCCGATGCCGTGCTGGCCGTGGTCGAGGTTCACCCACACGCCCGCGGCGGAGCCGCTGTTGGACGCAGTACCGGGGGTGAGGTCGGTGCGGTGGGTGGCCGCGTCGAGTTGTTCCGTGGTCCAGCGGCGGGCGGTCAACCAGAACTCCGGGTCGCCGTCGATCCGGAGGCCGCCCAGTTCGGCCCAACGGACGTCCGGGCGGGCGCCGTTCTCCTGCGGGCGGAGGTAGGGGGTCTGGAGGTCGTCGACCGTGGACTCCCAACGGCCGAGTATCGAGGCCGACTTGGTGTCGGGGTACCCCTCGCCCGGACCGCCGCCGAACCACCGCACCCGGTCGGCGCTCGCGTCGAGGCCGAACCGGATGCCCAACCTCGGCAGCGGGAAGGTCCAGTTGCCTTCGGGTCCCACGGACACCGTCAGCCGCAACCGTGAACCGTCCGAGGTCCAGCGGTACACCGTGGCGAGCCCGATCTCCCAGGCGGCGGGCGCCACCCGGGTGCGGACGGTCAGCGCGTCCTCGCTCAACTCCACCCCGTCCAGGCGGTGTCGCATCCGGTGCAGGCCGAACTTCCGCCAGAGCAGGCCGAATCGGGTGTCCGGCTGCCAGGGCGCGCCGTCGTCGTTGTCGGTGGGCGCCCGCCATACGTCGAGACGGAGACCGGTGACGTCGACCGCGCCGATCGTCTTCAACTCACCGGTAAGGGCGTCGAAGGAGGCCGGGCCGAGGGTGATCCGCCGCTCCCCGAGCACGGGCCCGGCGACGGCCGAGAGGGACGGCAACGGGCGGGCCGCGACCGGGAATTGGCCCCAGCCGACGACGTGTCCGGCGGGACCCCATGCGGTGTCGGCCACGAGCGACGCCCGTACGGTCCACTGGGATTCGGCGCCGTTGGACTCCCCGGGTGGCGTGGGCAGTTTGACGTCGGCCGACTCGCCGGGCGCGAGTGACGGCACGGCGAGGGTGCCCGACTCGACCGTCTCGCCGTCCACTTGGTACGACCAGGTGAAGGCCAGCGCGGACAGGTCGGCGAAGTCGTACGTGTTGGTGACGCGTACGGTGCCGTCCGCGCCGTCACCGGTGATCCGGACCGGCTCGATCACCTTCTTGTACTCGATCAGGCCGGGGGAGGGCGTGCGGTCCGGGAAGATCAGGCCGTCGCAGACGAAGTTCCCGTCGTGCAGCTCCTCGCCGAAGTCACCGCCGTACGCGAAGCCGAACCGTTCGTCCTTGATGCCGTGGTCGATCCACTCCCAGACGAAACCGCCCTGGAGCCGGTCGTACGACTCGAAGAGGCGCTGGTAGTCGGCCAGTCCGCCGGGGCCGTTGCCCATGGCGTGGGCGTACTCGCAGAGGATGACGGGGAGTTGGCGGCGGCGGTGGGTGCCGCCGTCCAAGCCCCTGCCGATGCGCTCGGCCTCGGCGTGGTCGGCGTACATCCGTGAATAGACGTCCGTGTCACGGCAGTTGATGTCGCCCTCGTAGTGCACGAGGCGTGAGCTGTCGCGGCCGCGGATCCACTCGGACATGGCCGTGAGTCCGCGGCCGGTGCCGGCCTCGTTGCCCAGCGACCAGATGACGATCGACGGGTGGTTCTTGTCGCGCTCCACCATGCGGGCCGCGCGGTCCAGCAGGGCCGGGGTCCAGCGGTCGTCGTCAACGGGGTTGTCGCGCCAGGCCTGTTCGGTGAAACCGTGGGTCTCCAGGTCGCACTCGTCGATGACCCACAGGCCGTACTCGTCGCACAGGCCGAGGAAGTCGGGGTGCGGCGGATAGTGCGAGGTGCGGACGGCGTTGATGTTGTGCCGCTTCATCAGCAGCACGTCCTCCCTCATGGTCTCCAGGTCGAGGGCGCGGCCCTTCTCCGGGTGCCATTCGTGGCGGTTGACGCCCTTGAAGAGGATCGCCTTTCCGTTGACCTTGATCAGGCCGTCGGAGAGTTCGACGGTCCGGAAGCCGATGCGGAGGGGGACGCGTTCGCCCTCGGTGGTGAGCAACCCCTCGTACAGGTACGGGAGTTCTGCCGTCCACGGCTGCACCGGCACGGTGACCGGCTCGCCGGTCGCGACATCGATGTCCAGGGCCGGCACGGTGACCCGTCCGTCGATGTCGGAGTCGACGCGGAGCGTGCCCTGGCCGCCGACGTGGTCGTAGGAGGCGTGCACGAAGAAGTCGAGGGCGCTGCCCGGCGGGCGGTGCAGCAACGTGACGTCACGGAAGATGCCCGGCAGCCACCACTGGTCCTGGTCCTCCAGGTACGAGCCCGCCGACCACTGGTGGACGCGGACGGCGAGGACGTTGCCGCTCGGCTTCAACAGGTGCCCGACCGCGAACTCGTGCGGCAGCCTCGACCCCTTGAACTCGCCGATGTCCGTGCCGTTCAGCCAGACCCGGGCGCAGGACTCGACCCCGTCGAAGCGCAGCACAGCCCCGCCGTCCGAGGGCCACTCGGACGGCAGGTCGAAGACGCGGAGGTGGTCGCCGGTCGGGTTCTCGGTCGGGACGCGCGGCGGGTCGACCGGGAAAGGGTAGAGGTGGTTGGTGTAGATGGGGGAGCCGTACCCCTGCAGGACCCAGTGGCCGGGGACCGTGACCTCGGCCCAGTCCCCGGCGTCGTAGCCCTCCCCGGCGAACGAGTCGTCCTCGGCGTCGGCCGTCGCCGACACACGGAGACGCCAACTGCCGTTCAGTGACAGTGACTTGGCGTCCGAGGACGCATAACGGGCGCGGGGTGGGAGGGCTCCGCTGCCCGGCGAGACGTCTTCGAGGTATTCGGCGGCGGTGCTGGAAGTCATCGGTCTCCAGGTTTTGAGAAGCGGGTGTCAGCCCTTGATGCCGGTCTGCGCGATCCCCTGGACCAGCCAGCGCTGGAGGAAGAGGAACACGAAGACGAGGGGCAGGATGGAAATCGCGGTGGCCATGAAGATCTGGTGGAACACGACGGTCTGGTTGGTCATGTACGAGGACAGCGCGACCTGGACGGTCCATGCCCCCGGGTCCTGGCCGATGACCAGCGGCCACAGGAAGGCGTTCCAGCCGCTGATGAAGGTGATCGTGGCGATCGCGGCGAAGAAGTTCAGCGAGTTGGGCACCACGACCTTCCAGTACGCGCCCCAGTAGCCGAGTCCGTCCACGCGCGCCGCCTCCTCCAACTCCTTGGGGAACCCCAGGAAGTACTGCCGGAAGAGGAAGCAGGTGAAACCACTGAACAGGCCCGGGATGATGAGCCCCCGGTAGGTGTCGACCCAGCCGAGGGACGAGACGAGAACGAAGCTGGGCACGAAGGTGACGGCCGTCGGAACCATCAGGGTGCCAAGGACGAAGTAGAAGATCTTGTTGGAGTGCTTGTACGGGATGCGGGCCAGGGCGTAGCCGGCCAGCGAGCAGATCAGCAGGATGCCCACGGTCATGGAGACGGCGACGACCAGTGAGTTCCACATCGACCGGGCGAAGTCCACCGAGGTGTCGTCGAAGAGGTCGCTGACGTTGCCCCACTGGAGGTGCGTGGGGAAGAACTTCCAGTGCTCCCCGGTGATCTCGGCGTCCGTGGAGAGCGCGTTGCGGACCAGCAGGTAGAACGGGACGAGGAAGAGGAAGGCGGCGACGCCGGTCGCGAGATACAGACCCGTGTTGCCGAGGACGCCGCCGCGCTTCTTGCCGCGCGGCTTCCTCAACTGCGGTGCGGTGGTGGTCACTTGGCCTCCTCCCCTCGGCCGAAGCCCATGAGCTTGCCCTGGAACAGGGTGACGATGACGATCAGCAGGGTCAGGATCACGGCGCCCGCGCTGCCGGCGCCGTAGTCCTGGTTCTCGCCGAGGGCGGTGTAGTACAGCTCGACGAGGGGCGGGCGGCCCCAGGTGGTCTTGGACAGGAGGTTGAAGAACTCGTCGAAGGCCTGGTAGGCGGCGATGAGCAGCAGCAGGACCACCGCGGTGGAGGTCGCCCGCAACTGCGGCAGCGTGATGTACCGGAAGGTCTGCCAGCCGGGCTTGGCGCCGTCGATCGCGGCCGCCTCGTACAGCTCGGCCGGGATGTTCTGCAGTGCCGCCAGGAAGAGGATCATGTAGAAACCGGACTGCAGCCACAGGCGGGCGGTGACGATGACGAACCAGTACCAGGGCGGGCTGGGGTTGGACAGCCAGGCGATGTTCTCGGCCCCGAACCAGCCGATGACCGTGTTCATCAGACCGAAGCGGACGCCGCTGAAGATGGACATCTTCCAGATCAGCGCGGCCGCGACATAGCTGCACGCGGTCGGCAGGAAGAACACCGACCGGAAGAACGCCCGCATGAACCGGAGCCGGTTCACCAGCAGGGCCAGGCCCAGTGACAGCGCCCAGGTGGTGGGCACGATGAACGCGGCGAAGACGGTGAACGTGCCGAGCGAGCCGACGAAGTCGGGGTTCGTCAGCATGTAGGTGTAGTTGTCGAAGCCGACGAACTTGCTCGGTGTGACGGTGAAGCGCGCCTCGAAGAAGCTGAGGTAGATGCTCCAGCCGATGGGGACGTAGACGAAGATCATCAGCCCGGCGAGGAACGGGCCGATGAAGAGCCAGAAGTTGAAGGTGCGGTTGCCCCGCAGACCCCGCCGCGGCTTGGCCGGAGTGGCCTTCGCCGGGGCGGGGCTCGCGAGGTCGCGTGTCGTGGTCGTCGACATGTCCGGTCCGTCCCGGCCTATCCGAAGAGCTTCTTGAGCTCGCGGTTCACGGCCGTGTCGGCCTTGTCGAGCGAGGCCTCCGGGTCACCGCCCTTGCGGACGGAGTTGGCGAAGACGTCCTCCAGCGCGGTGATCATCGCCTGGGTCCAGCCGATGTTGTCGAAGTGGCCGAACTCGTTGAAGAGCTTGACGCCCTCGGCGGGCAGACCGGTCTTGAGCTTGGTGGCCCCGGCGGCGATCGAGGCGCGCGGCGGGATGTGGAAGCCGTAGGAGGTGGCCCAGTCCTCCTGGTCCTTCTTCTGGTCGATCCACAGCCACTTCACGTACTCCTTGGCCGCGTCGACGTTCGCGCCCTTGGCGTTGACGAACATCGACCAACCGCCGTTGTAGACCGACTGCTTGCCGGAGTCGATGGTCTTCGGGAACGGGAAGATCCCGATGTCGTCGCCGAGCGCCTTCTGGAACTGCGGCATCGCCCACATGCCGCAGAACTGGATCGCGCACAGACCCTGGTTGAGGGCGGACGGGTCCCAGTAGTCCGTCGGGGCGTCGAGCAGCAGGTCGCCGCTGGTGAACAGCTTGCGCATCTTCTTGATGCCCTCGATGACGCCCGGCGTGTGGTACGCGATCTCGTTCTTGTCGTTGAGGGTGTCGGCGCCGGCCGACCAGATCATGGGGTTGATGACCGCGTGCAGGTCGTTGCCGATGTAGAGGCCCTTGACCTTGCCGGTGGTGAGCTTCGCGGCGGCCTCGATCAGTTCGTCGAGGGTCTCCGGCACCTTCACGCCGGCCTTCTCGAGGAGGGAGGGCCGGTAGAAGAAGAACTGCGGGTCGTCGATCATCCGGACGCCGTAGATCTTCCCGTCCACCGTGTGCGAGGCGATGTCGGCCGGATTGAAGTCGGACTTGACCGGGTCGATGATGTCGCTCAGGTCGGCCACCTGACCGCTCTTCACCATCTGGATCTGCGGGTGGAACTCGAAGAGGTCGGGAGCGTTCTTGGTGAGCAGCGTGGCGAACAGCTTGCTCTCGTAGTCGCTGCTGGTGATCCACTGCGTGGTCACGTTCGCCTCGGAGTACGCCTTCGCGTAGCGCTTGATGGCCTGTTCCGTCCCGGCCTCGCCGTACGCGTGGAACATCTGGGTGAGCTGCTTGCCCGAACCACCGCTCGCGCCCCGCCCGTTGTTGCCGCCGCAGGCGGCCAGCGTCCCCGCGGCCGCCATCCCTGCGGCCGCCCGGAATATCGATCGGCGGGACCAGTTGCTGTTGCTCATTGCCGACATGGTGACGTCCTTGTCTCTCGCGCGGCTACGGCTCCACGGCTCCACGACTGAGTGGCGGCCAGTGGCTCAATTCGAGGTGCGGTGCGGGACGTTAACCTTCGCCTAAGCCTTCGGCAAGGGGTTGGACGAAGTCTGTTCGAAGCGTTGTGCAGCGTTCGGAATACCGGACGTGACGAAGGCGCGGGCCGCCGTTGAGGCGACCCGCACCCTGCGCTCAGGTGGTCATTACACCTTTGACCAGGCCTCGTTGGCCCCGCCGTTGCAGCTGTAGAGGATCACCTTGCTGCCGTCCGTGGTCGCCTGCCCGCTCACGTCGAGGCACTTCCCGGACGCCTCGCTGAGGATCTGGCCGTTGGCGTTCAGGAGCCATCGTTGGCCCGGGTCGCCGGTGAAATCGGTGGTGGTCGTCAACCCCGAACTCCCCGCCGTCAGATACCCGTTGGCGGTTTTCAGGCCGCCCTTCGCGTCGTACGACCACGTCTGCTCGGCCCCGCCGGTGCAGGTGGCGAGCGCGGCTCCCGAGGTGTCGGCGGTCAGGCACTTGCCGGACTGGTTGCCCTGGAGGGCGCCGGTCACGGCCGAACTCCCGTGTCCCTTATGGCCCTTGCTGCTCTTGCCGGCCTTCTGGTCGAGGACGTACGTCGTGATCGAGCGGGCCGCGAGCGACGCGGACACCGTCGAGCCGCTCACGTCCGGCGCGGCGACCTTCGCCCAGTTCTCCGTGGCCGAGGTGCGGACCGCCTGCGTCGCGCGCACCGGCACCTTGCTGTTGAAGTGCAGATTCAGCGAAGTGGCCGTCGCGTTCTGGTTGTTGACCACGACGACCCACTTGCCGTCCCGGTCGTACGAGCTGACCTCGACACCGCTCGGCGCGCCCGTCACGTTGTGCGCGACGGAGCCCGGAGTGACGAACTTGCTGTACTGGCCGAGCGCGTAGTACCGCTTGGTGAAGTACAGGGTCTGGTTGCCGTTCGTCGCGTAGTCGGGGTCGTAGTAGATCAGCCCGTCGTTCCAGCCGACGTCGTTGCGCGCGGTCGGGTCCGTGCCGTAGCCGCTGGCCAGGGCCACCCACCACTGGAACGCCGAGTCGTGCGAACTGGCGAAGTCCTTGTAGATGATCCGGGACATCAGCAGGGCGTTGTCGATGGTCGGGTCGTACTCCTGGTTCCAGCCCGTGGTGCCCTTGCCGAAGCAGCAGATCTCGGTGGCCCAGGAGGGCTTGCCGACCGTCTTCGCCGTCTCGTAGACGTTGCCCAACTGGCCGTCGTTCGGGTTGTTGTACGTGTGGTGCGCCAGCTTCGACACGTACTGCGCGGTGTCCGGCTGCGCGATCCACTGCGGGACCTCGGTGGAGAAGCTGACGGTGCTGCTCGACTCGTCGGCGATGATCGACGTCTTCTGGTGCCGGGCCCGCTGCTCGGCGCCCAACGCCCGCACGATGTCGTCGCGTTGGTCGACGGTGACCTGCATGCCCTCCTGGCCGCAGTCGCCGAAGTTGTTGTTCGGCTCGTTGAAGGGACTGATGTAGTCGAACTTCGCGCCCTGCTTGGCGAAGTGCGCGGTGACGTCGGCGATGTACTTCGCGTAGTCGCTCTCGTTCTCCGGCTTCAACTGGCCGCCGCAACTCTGCCCGTTGGTCGTCCACTGCGCGGGCGCGCTGTTGACGAAGCCGATCAGGTCCTGCACGCCGTACTGCGCGGCGTACTTCAGGAACGTCTGCCCGCCCTTGTCCTTGCTCCAGTCGTACGTGCCGTCGACGTTGAGGAAGTCCTGCGCCGCGCGGGCCGGAGTGGTGACCGCGGTGCCGCCTCCGCCGATGTTGTAGCGGTACGAGGAGAGGTCCAACCCCTTGGAGGAGAACAGGAGTTGGGCCACCCGGGCCTGGACCGCGGGCGTGAAGTGCTGGAGGTCGTTGACCCACCAGGCGCCGGACGCGCCGATGTTGTCGATGGTCTGGGCCGCGTGCGGGGAGACTTCGGCCGGTGCGACGCCGTCGGCGGTCGCGGACGGCGCGGAGAGCAGGGCCCCGGTGACAGCGAGCGCGGCTGCCGCTGTCGCGAGGATCGTTCTCCTGGGGTGGGGGTGAGTCACGGGCATCCCTTCCGTCGTCATGAAGGTGGTGCGGTACGGCTCCTTGCGATTTTCTTGCCGGGCTGTGCCTTTTTCTGCGAGGGCGCGTCGGTGTCGAGGGCACGACCGTGCTCAGCGCTTCGGGCCTCCGCGCGCTCGTGCCCTCGACACCGACGCGCCCCGCTGCCCGGCCGACTGAAGTGCCCCTTCCAGCGCGAACGTTGCCGCGCCCAGGCACGCCGGGTCGGTGAGAATGGGGGAGAGGACGATCCGGGTGGCGGCGAACGGCCGCCTGAGCGCGTGCCGTTGGACGGCCTCGCGCACCTCGTGCAACAGGGGTTCACCGAGCCTGCGGGCGACCCAGCTGCTGAGCACGACGACTTCGGGGTTGAGGATGTTGACCAGGTTGGCGATGCCGGCGCCGATGTAACGGGCCGTCTCCCGCACGACTTTGAGAGCCACGGGGTCGTTCGCGTCCACGGCGCGGGCCAGGGCGTCGATGGTGGCCGTCTGGTCGTCGGGGTGCAGCAGCGGGCTGCGCGGGCTCAACTCCCGTAGGTTCAGCATGATTCCGGGTGCGCCGACGTACGCCTCCACGCAGCCGTGGTTGCCGCAGCGGCACAGCCGGCCGTCCAGGACGAGCGTCGTATGGCCCCACTCGCCCGCGCTGTTGCTCACCCCCCGGTACAGCGCCCCGCCGAGCGCGAGCCCCGCGCCGACGCCGGTCCCGAGGTTGACCACCACCGCGTCCCCGCGTCCGCGCGCCGCCCCGAACCACATCTCGGCGACCGCGCAGGCGCGCAGCGGATTGTCCAAGTACAGGGGGTAGGCGATGACTTCGGACAGCAGGTCGAGCAACGGCACGTCGTGCCAGTCCCAGTTGGGCGCGTACTCCGAGATGCCGGTGTCGCGGTCGACCTGCCCCGGCACGCTCACCCCGACGCCCAGTACCCGCGCACCCTCGATGCCGGCCTGCGCGACCACCGAGCCGACGGCGGCGGCCACATGGCTCACCACCTGCTCGGGCAGGCTCTCGCCGGGGCGCATGTCCTCGTCGGCGCGGGCCAGCACGTTCAGTCCCAGGTCGAAGAGTTCGACGTGGACGTACGTCTCCGCGATGTCGACGCCGATCAGCGCGCCCCCCGACGCGTTGACCGCCACAAGACCCCGCGGGCGACCCCCCGCCGAGTCCTCGAAACCGACCTCGGTGATCATGCGGAGGTCGAGCAGTTCACCGACGAGCGTGGCCACCGTGGCCAGGCTCAGCCCGGTCGCGGCGGCCAACTCCTGCCGGGAGGTGGGCGATTCGGCGATGATCTGGCGCAGTACCTCGTAGCGGTTCGCGGTTCGGATGTCGCGTGATGTGCGCTTCGGCGGAGTGGCCGCCATCCCTTCCCCCTCGCGTCATGCCGAGGCACGACGGCACCGGCGCGCGGCAAGGCTATGGGCAGCGGGTGACGTTCGACAAGGGGTTAGGAAAGGGGCCATACAAAGTCGCGGCCCAGCCGGTCGCACGGTCAGTCGCCGAGGACGTCCCGGACGAAGGAGTTGGCGAACTTGCCCTCCGGGTCGAGGTCCCGCGCCAGTGCCCCGAAGTCGCCGAGCCGTGGATAGCGCCCGCGCAGCACCGCCGCCGGGGTGGTGAACACCTTGCCCCAGTGCGGCCGCGCGTCGAAGGCATCCAGTGCCTCCTCCAGCCGCCGCACCACGGGCAGCACGCGCTCCGTGTCCTCGATCCAGGTGAAGTGCAGGGCGACCGTGTCCCGCCCGAACGAGGGGCTCATCCACTGAGCGTCGGCGGCGACCGTCCGCACCTCGCAGATCTGCAGTACACCGGCGACCGTCTCCCGGATGCCGTCGACCGCATACAGCGCGTCGAGTGCGGCCGACCGCGGCAACAGGTACTCCGACTGCAGCTCCGCCCCGCTGCTCGGCGTGAACTCAGCCCGGAAATGCGGCAGTCGCTCGTGCCAGGGCCCCGCCACCCCGAGCTGCTCGGTGGTGTTGACCGCGGGCATCCCCGGCACCGGGTGCAGCGCCTCGGTCGCGGGCGCGGCCCACGGGAAGTCGGGTGCCGGCTGGTCGGTGCGCCGCTTCAGCCACACCTGCCCGAAGCGCGGCTCCCGCCAGTCGGTGAACAGACTCACGCTGTACGCCGACGCCGCCACCGTCTCGAAGTCCAGCCCGGCGAGGGGGAGTTCGGTGAAGACGTACTGCTCGACCTCGAAGGCCGGCTCCAGGTCGAGGGTGAGCGAGGTGACGACACCGAGTGCGCCGAGGGAGGTCACGGCACCGTCGAAGCGGTCGTCGCCGCGCGCGATCGTGACCGTGGAACCGTCCGCCGTCACGATCTCGACCTCGCGGACGGCCGACGCGAGCGAACCGTTGCCGACGCCCGAACCGTGCGTGCCGGTCGCCACCGAACCGGCCACCGAGATGTGCGGCAGGGACGCCATGTTGGGCAGCGCGAGCCCGTACCCGTCCACCCGGCGGGCCAGCTCCGCGTACCGGACGCCGCCCGACACCCGTACCGTCCGGGCCGCCGTGTCCACGTCGAACTCGGGCGGCAGCACGGCGATCGACAGCAGGGTGCCGTCGGGGCCCGGCTCGGCGATCTCGTTGAAGGAGTGGCCGCTGCCCAGCACCCGTACCCGCGCGCTCTCGGCCACGAGGGTCCTGAGCGCGTCGAGTGTGCGCGGGCGGTGGAGTTCCTTCGCCGCGTAGGTGATGTTGCCGGCCCAGTTGGTGACCGTCTCCGTCATCCCTGCCGTCCCTCCGGGTTCGTGCGTTCGCGTGTTCTGCCCCAGGGGTCGGTGCGCCACAGCCGGGCGTGGATCAGCCCGACGAGGAGGACTCCTGCTGCTGCCGCAGCATAAGTCGGCAGCGGTTGTGCCTGCGTATCGGTGTAGTGCCAGCAGACGGCGGCGGCGACGATCAGCACCCAGCCGGAGAGGACGTTGGCGGTGGCGGAGGGCCGGAACGGGCCCGGGCTGATCGCCTCGCCGGTGCTGCCCATGACGTAGTACGGGAGGCCGTCCCCCGCGCAGAAACCGGCGGCGAGACCGAGGGCGATGGTACCGATCATGGTGCTCAACTCCTTTGTGGCGGTGGAGTGTTCCTTAGGTCCGGCGCGGTGTTCTTTCGGTTCGGCTCGCCGTCGAGGCCGCTCATGACGAGGTCGACGAGTCGGCGCAGACGGCCGCGGAGGACCTCCGGTGTGCCGTCGGACTGACCGATACCGACGGTCGCGGCGAGCAGGAGCGCGGCGGTCTCGCGGGGTTCGGGAATTCCGGCGAGCAGTTCCACCAGTGCGTCGACCAGCCCGTTCTCGACCGGGGTCAGCCCCATCCCGGCGGCCTCCGAGACCAGTTCCTGCCGGAATCGCGCCTCGGTGACGCCGATCGCCGTCTCCAGCTTCACCGCGAGCACGCCGTAGACCTGGTCGGCCGGTGTCCCCTCGGCGTCGCGGGCGCGGTGGGCGGCGGCCGTCATGAGGTCGGTGACCCGGGCGGCGACGGCTGCGAAGACGTCCTGTTTGTTCGCGAAGTGCAGGTACAGCGCGGGCCGGGACACGCCCGCAGCCTGCGCGAGGAGTTCCATCGAGGTCTGCCGGAAACCGTACCGGCTGAACACGTCGACGGCCGCTGTCACCATGTCGTCCCGCTTGCTCATGCTGACAATTCTGACGAGAAATGTCAGAGGCGTCAATGCTTCGGATTTCGTTGCAGCGATGCCGTGCATGTGCTGTATTCGATAGAGGTATGGCGGTTTATGTACGGCATCGGTAGCCTCCGTGGGTATGACCGATCGCCTCCCGCAGACCGACCTGACCCGGCACCGCCGCCTTGCCGACCAGGGCAGCCTCGACCGTGCCGACCTGGACGCGATCCTCGACGCCGGTTTCGTGTGTCACCTGGGGGTCGTGATCGAGGGGCGTCCGGTCGTAGTCCCCACGGTGTACGGGAGGTACGGGCGGGAGCTGTACTTCCACGGGTCCGTCGCGAGTCGTAGCCTCGCGGGCGGACACCCCGTGTGTGTCACCGTGACGCATGTCGACGGGCTGGTGCTGGCCCGGTCGGTCTTCGAGCACGGGGTGAACTACCGCAGCGCGATGATCCACGGGGTGCCCCGCAAGGTCACCGACCCGGAGGAGAAACTGGCCGGCCTGCGCCGCCTCACCGAACACGCGACGCCCGGCCAGTGGGCGTACGCCCGGCAGCCGAACCGCAAGGAACTCGCGGCCACGACCCTGCTCGCCCTCTCCCTCGAGGAGGCCTCCGTCAAGATCCGCACCGGCGGCCCCGACGACGGCGACGGCCCGGACGCGGACCTGGACGTATGGGCGGGCACCCTTCCACTGACCTCGACCTGGGGCACACCCGTACCGGACCCCGCACTGCCCCCGGGCATCCCGCTACCGGACCACATCGCAAGCCGCGAGGGAACGGGACAGGGCTGACCTGATGGCCCCAACCCCGCCCACCCCCACCCCCTCAGGGGCGCGGGGAACTGCGCGCCCAGCCCCAACGCACCCTCACCCGGCAACCAACCCGAGCCCCCACCTCCGGCCCGCCCGCCCCGACTCCGCCCACCCCCATGCCTTTTAGGGGCGCGGGGAACTGCGCGCCCAGCCCCAACGCACCCTCACCCGGCAACCAACCCGAGCCCCCACCTCCGGCCCGCCCGCCCCGACTCCGCCCACCCCCATGCCCTTAGGGGCGCGGGGAACTGCGCGCCCAGCCCCAACGCACCCTCACCCGGCAACCAACCCGAGCCCCCACCTCCGGCCCGCCCGCCCCGACTCCGCCCACCCCCATGCCTTTTAGGGGCGCGGGGAACTGCGCGCCCAGCCCCAACGCACCCGCACCCCGCAACCAACCCGAGCCCCCACCCCACCCCGCCCGCCCAGCCAAACCCACCCGAACCGCACCACACCGACCCCCCGCTACCTCCGGCCAACCGCCGGAGGCATACCGTGAGGAGTCGTACGCCTGAGCAGGGCGCCTGAGCCGGGAGGAGATACGGGATGGGCAGCCGCACCGCGCTGGTCGAGGATCTGATGGAGCGCTTTCCGCATGTGCCGCGGGAGGCCGTCTTCAAGGAGGACCTGCTGCGCGGAGGTGTCGCCTTCGACCCGTCCGCGCTCAGCGACAACGAGGGCGGTGAGGTGAAGCCGAAGTCGTACTTCATCTTCTCCTTCGACCACGGCACCCTCCCGGAGCTGGGCGAGGCCGCGCTCCGCCGCCCGCCGGAGGAGATCATCCTCACGGGTGGCCCGTACGACCTGCGGCGGACCGTCGTCTCCGTGCGCGTGAACCCGACCTCGCCGTACCGCGTGGCCTCCGACGACGACGGTGTCCTCGGGCTGTATCTCGACGGGAAGCGGATCGCGGACGTCGGGGTGCCGCCGATGCCGGAGTACTACCGGCACAAGCTCGCCAACGGGAAGTCGGTCATGGAGGTGGCCCCGACCATCCAGTGGGGCTACCTGATCTACCTGACCGTCTTCCGGGTGTGCCAGTACTTCGGCGCCAAGGAGGAGTGCCAGTACTGCGACATCAACCACAACTGGCGCCAGCACAAGGCTGCCGGGCGGCCGTACACGGGCGTCAAGGATGTCGAAGAGGTCCTCGAAGCGCTGGAGATCATCGACCGGTACGACACGGCGAAGGTGTCCACCGCCTACACGCTCACCGGCGGCGCGATCACCAAGACCGTCGCCGGGCGCGACGAGGCCGACTTCTACGGCCACTACGCCAAGGCCATCGAGGAGCGTTTCCCGGGGCGGTGGATCGGCAAGGTCGTAGCCCAGGCACTGCCCAAGGACGACGTGCAGCGGTTCAAGGACTACGGGGTGCAGATCTACCACCCCAACTACGAGGTGTGGGACGAGTATCTGTTCAAGCTGCACTGCCCGGGCAAGGAGCGCTACGTCGGCCGCGCCGAGTGGCACAAGCGCATCCTCGACTCCGCGGAGATCTTCGGCGCACGCAACGTGATCCCCAACTTCGTTGCGGGGGTGGAGATGGCGGAGCCGTTCGGTTTCAAGACCGTCGACGAAGCGATCGCGTCCACCACCGAGGGGCTGCGCTTCTTCATGTCGCAGGGCATCACGCCCCGCTTCACGACCTGGTGCCCGGAGCCCACCACCCCGCTGGGCAAGGCCAATCCGCAGGGCGCTCCGCTGGAGTACCACATCCGTCTGCTGGAGGCCTATCGCGCGACGATGGAGGACTTCGGCCTCAAGTCCCCGCCCGGATACGGCGAGCCGGGTCCCGGCCGCGCGGTCTTCTCCGTCAGCTCCTTCATGGACAGTCTCCCCGCCGAGCCCGCCGAGGAGCCCGCGCCTTTGTAAGGTAACGGTGTGGCCAACTCCTGCGACGGGTGAGCCGGGAGAGGCTCGGACACGTACAACTGCACAGAGGCGACTGACAGTCACCGTAATTGAATACGCGGCTTGTCAGTTGTGTGGGATGCGTGAAAGGCTCTGGCCCTGTCACGAGGCAGCCCCCCTCCAACTTGCTTACTGTCAGAGCTAGTTGGCCGTCATTCGTGGATGCAGGAGACCCATGCCCGACCTGCCGACTCCCCAGGACGCCGCTGAGGCAGCGCTGTTCACCGAGAGCTGGGACGCCGTGCTGTCCTACGCCGACCTGTGCACGTCCGGAGCCGCCTCGGCCACCGAACTGGCCGGCGAGGCCTTCGCACTTGGCATCCAGGAGGCCCGTTCCGCCGGGTCCGGTCCGATGCGCGGCCCGGCCCGCCGGGTGCTGCCGGTGATACCGCTGCTGCTCACCGCCGTACGCACCACGGCGGCCACCTGGGAGCTCGCCGGGCGGGGGCACCGGCTCGACCCGGACCTGCGACTGTGGCTCAACTCGGAGAAGGCGGCCCGCTATCACGGCATGCCGTTGCAGCGCCCGATCGCGCTGCGCGGGCTGCGGGATCTCCAGGAGGCGGACGCGGCGCTGCTGTGGCTGGCCGAGGTGGAGGCGCTGCCGCTGACCGTCGTGGCCCGCCGGCTCAGCCTCGACCCGGCGGTCGTCTCCAGTGAACTCGCCCAGGTGCGGGCCCTGTTCAGGGACCGCTGCCACCGCAACCACCTCGACTCACCGATGGACGCGGAGTGCCGCAGCTACGCCCGGCTGCTGGACGCGGTGACCCGTTCACCGGCCGCCGACACACCCGAGGACCTCTCACGGCACCTCGCCACCTGTGTGCAGTGCGCGGAAGCGGCCGCCTGTCTGCGCCTCGCGGGCGGCGGACTGCCCGCGGCCCTCGCGGGCGGGGTGATCGGCTGGGGCGGGCTCGCCTATCTGGAGCGCCGCCGCCGGGCCGCCGAGGTCCGGCTGGGCGCGGGGCGTCCCGTGGCCGAACTCGAGGCCGGGGAGCCGAAGGAGGGCGCGAGCAAGGCGCGCCTCGTACGCAACAGTCTGCTCGCCGCGGCCGTCCTGCTGTCCCTGGTGGCACTCGGGGTGTCGATGATGCCGATGGGCGGCTCCGGGCACGACAACGCGGCCAGCGACGACGCCGACAGTCAGCCGGTGGGGGATCCCGCCCCCACCCTGTCGTCCATCGGCGCCCACCCGCCGGGCACGGCCTCGTCGTCGGCCCGGCCCAGGGCGAGCGGTACGGCGACCGAATCCGGGGACAAGAACCCCGACACGGAACCCCAGGGCACCGCCTCTGCCACGGCGAGCAACTCACCTGACCCCACGAGGAGTTCGGGCTCGGGTACGGGCTCCGGGTCGGGTTCGGGTACGACCACGCCGGCGAGCTGCGACGTCACCTACGACCTCGTCAACCAGTGGCCCGACGGCTTCCAGGCCGCCGTCACCGTCACCACCACCAAGGCCCTCGACACCTGGCGGGTCGCCTGGTCCTACCGCGACGGCCAGCAGGTCACCCAGATGTGGGACGCGAGCGTCGCCCAGGACGGCTCCCGGGTCACCGCCACCGCCGCCGACTACAACAAGAACGTCGCCGCGGACGGCAGCTTCACCTTCGGCTTCCTCGGCACGTGGAACAACAGCAAGAACTCGGCGCCGTACGGCTTCACGCTCAACGGCGCGGCCTGCAGCAACTAGCCCTGCCCGTACGGCTGTCACCCGCCCCGGCGCGATCTCTGCGCGCTCCGGGCGGGTGACGGCCGTAGAAGACGAACTACGCGCTCACGAACCGGTGTTGCTGCGTTTGCCGATCAAGTCCCGGTACAGGGCGGCGCGTTCCTCATCCGTCTTGGCCTTGGCGAGCTCGGCCTTCCAGTCCTTCTCCAGGTCCTTCAGCTTCTGCACCCAGTCGCCGAACTTCTCCAGGTCGACATGACGCTGGCTCGCACTGAGGGGGGCGTTGCCGCCCGGCTTGTCGTCCTTGTGTCCGCCGAACTGGCTCACCGGGTTGCTGTTCTTCTCGCTGCTCGTGATGCCGTGCTTGTAGCCGTCGGGGGTCCTGCCCCCGGGCCCGGCGGTCTCCAGGCCGACCTGAAGTCCGCCATCGCGCTCGTCCGTCGGGTGCTTGTACCCCATGAACATGTGCCCGTACGACTCGTTCGGGAGGATGGTGTCGCCGTGGTAGTCGGTGTTTCCCATGCCTCCCGCCGCCATGGGCAGGCCGTAGAGGTGGGTGCTGGGATCCAACCAGTTCTGGACGGTGGCCCCGATCTCCCCCTTCTCCACGAACGCGCCCTGCGTTCCGTCGGCCGGGTTGTTGTCGCCGATCTTCAGGTGATGCGTGCCGAACCTGCGCCGGTACACCGGTTCCTCGGGCGTGGACTTGGATTCCCAGGGCCTCCGGTTCTCCTTGGTGATGTGGAGCCACTGGGGCAGCTCGTATCCGTGCTGGCCGTCGGCCAGTTGGGGGATACGGATGTTGACGCGTCCGCCGTAGGCCAGCGCGTGGGCGACGTCGTCCTTGAAGTCCTCGTGCATGCCGGTCTCCGGGTTGAAGACCTTCAGACCCTCCTTCAGGATCAGGAAGATCTTGGTCAACACCTCGGTGCCGCGCTCGACCCGCTGGCGGTGCTTGGCGGCGTCCGGTACGCGGTCGTTGATTCCGGGAGGGACCATGGTCGTCACGAAGGTCTGGAAGATCTGCTCGTTCCGTTCCCCCGTGAGCTGTTCCTTCTCGGTCTCCGGGGTGTCCTTGTCGTGCATGGCATGGTGGCGGGCGAGTTGGTAGTCCGAGCGGGTGGGTTTGTCCGTCGACTTCCCCTGAGCGCGGTCCGCGACCTCCTGCCGCCAGCGCAGGGTGGCGACGAGGAGGCGCTTGCCCTCCGGCTGCTGGAGCCAGTTGTGGAAATCGCCGGCCGTGAGGTACGCGTCGGCCTCGATGGTGCTGCACATCCCCACGGTCTTCAGCCACTTGGGGTCCTCGGACTCCACGGCCCTGATCGCGTCGAGCTCCTCGTCCGTGAAACTCGGGCCGCTGCGCACCCGCGTGTGGATGACCGCCCGCACGTCCTTGTTCCTGATCGCTTCCTTGCCCCTGACGAGCAGCCCGGCCAGCCGGGCGATGGCCGGCTGCGAGTCCTGGATCGGAGGTGAGGGCGAGGCCGGGGGCGGAGTCGTGGTCTGGGCCGGAGGCGTGGTCGACGGTCCGGGCCGGTCCGCCCGCTGGACGGAGACGTCCACGCTGCGCTGCACCGCGCCACCGGGTAAGTCGGCCCCGGGGAGCGACAGTTCGGGGGCGGCACCCCGGGCCAGCTTCCGGCCGTTGGCGCCGGCGCTCCGCTCGAACGGGTCGTCCGGGTGGGAGACCTTCTCGCCCCGGCCGTTGTCCTTGCCGGGCACGGGCCCCAGGGCCTGCTGGCGTACGTGGTCGACCTCTTCGTACATCACCTCGTCCTCGACGCGACGGTCGCCGAGCACGATGTGCGAACCGGTGGTGTAGGCCAGGGCGCCGAGTTCCTCGGCGGAGCGCTGGGCGACGGGGTTGTCGTGCACGTGCACGTGGCCGAAGTCCATGTCGTAGGCCTGCTCGGCCCGTTGAAGGATGCGGGGTTCCAGGGGGCGTCCCGGGGAGCCGACGGCATCGACCACGGATGCCCGCCGCTGCACGGGGACGGCTCCCTCGGCGGTGCGTGCCTCGGGCCCGCCGTGCTGCTCGTCGCCGTGCTGCCCTTCGCCGTGCTGCTCGTCCCAGGCCCGCTGGATCGCGCGGGTCACCGCGGCGTTTCCGGCGGACTGTTGGAGGGCGGAGAGCGGGGGGAGGGCGGCGGCGGGACGGGCCGCGGGCCGAGCCGGTGTCCGAGCCGCGGGGCGTCCGCCGGTGCGGTCACCGTCTGGGCGGTTCTCTCCCTGGATGCGCATGTGCGGTTCCCCTTTGGTCGGCGGGTGCCCTGGCCTGTTGCGGGTGCTCTTCCCTCTTACCTGATGGGGGGCTGGAGTTGGGGAGTCCGTGGGGGCAGAGTTGGGGGCAGAGCCGCCCTTGACCGAAGAGGGCCCTGGCCGGCGCACCGGCGCCTGCGTAGGCAGGTCGTTGCGGTGCGTGCGGCCAGGGCCCCGGTGTCAGGCGCGGGTGTCAGGCGCGGGTGCGGCGGCGGCGCAGGGCGATGAGGCCCAGGGTGCCCGCTCCGGCCGTGATGAGGCCCGACGCGGTCATGGTGGTCGCCGAGATTCCGCTGCTCCCGGTCTTGGCCAGCTGCGTGGTCGTTCCGGAGGTGGTCCCGGAGATCGTTCCGGAGGACGTCGTGTTGGTTGCCGTGGGCGAGGTGGAGGGCGTGGTCGGGGTGGCCGACGTGGAAGGCGTCGCCGAGGTGGTCGGGGTGGAGGTGCCGGAGGTGGCCGCCTTCACCGTGATCGACGCCGACGCCCCGCAGAACGTGGTGCCGGTGAACGGCGTCGAGCCCTCGTTGACGAACGCGCAGGGGTGCACGGTGGTCTTCCCGGCCGGCGTGTTCTTGAGGTAGGTCACACGGAACTTGGCGGCCGCGTCGCTGTGTGCCGCCAGGGCGGAGTCCTTGCCGGTGATGGCGAAGCCGTACACGTCCGGTTCGTTGCCGGCGGTGATCGGCTTGAGCGTCTTCCAGGTGCCGGCGCTCAGCACCTGCACGGTGGCGTAGCGGCTGGTGAACAGGACGCCCGTCACGTTCTCGTACGCGGAGGCCGTGGGGTTGGACACCGTGGCGCCGAAGGTCACCCCGGGGCCGCCCGCGGTGGTGGTGGGTACGCCGGACAGGCCGGCGGTGAGTCCGTCGACCTTGACGGTGTCCTCGTCGGTGTCGTTGGCGGCGCCCGAAGTGCCGTAGGAGATAAGGGTGTTGAGCTTCAGGTGGTCGGCGCCGCCGTTGCTGTCGCCGTGGTGCGGGGTGCCCATGGGCAGCCCCAGGCGCAGTTGCACGGTCCGCGACTGGGCGGCGGCCAGCGCGAAGGACTCGGGCAGTTCGCCGGAGAACTGCGTGCCGGTCAGGGTCAGCGGCACGGTCTTCCACGCCGTTCCGCTGAGCCGGTACTGCAGGCTGACGGCGTTCGGCGGCAGGCCGGCGCCGCCGTCGATGTGGTAGATCAACCGCGCCGAAGTGGTGTCCTCCGTACCGACGTTGGACGCCGTGGTGGTGAACTCGACGGGCTGGCCCGCCAGTCCGATCTCCGCGGGTGCCGCGGTGGAGACGGCCAGGGCCGGCGGCTGCGAGTCCGTCGTCGCGGCCGTGGCCGACGGCGCCAGGACGGCTCCGGTGGCGGCCAGCAGCAGGCCGGCCCCCGTGACCGTCACGGACGAACGCAGCGTGCGTGCAGTGCTGTTCAACGTTTCCCCCAGGATGCGTGTGCGGCGCGGTGGACTGCCACGCCGGAGACGGCGAGCCGAACCGCCTGCCGTTCACGCCCAGTTGGACCTGCCGCCCCGGCATCCAGTTGTGGCGTCCTGTGCGACGGTTCTGTCACCGGACGGTTGTGGTTTCGTGCGGCAGACGGTGCCGGTGTCAGTCCTTTCGTGCTCCGCAGGCCGCGCCCACCGACGCGGCTCACGGCGCCGGTGCCGTCCTATCGGCCGGGTGCGGGGGCTGCCACGATCGGGTCGAGGAGCCGTCGGGGAGTGTTGATCGCGCTGGAGACGGGGTCGCCTTCGTGGTCCGGTGCCCGGAAGCCGGGGCCGGGTTCGATCCGGATCTCCGGGACCGGGACGGCCGAGCCGCAGTCCCGGCACCGTCCGTCGGGGTCGAGGAGACCTCCGTCCAGGTCGTGACGGAGGACGCGCTTGGCTCCGTGGGGGGAGTAGAAGGCCTCGCCCCAGTTCATCAGGGCGTGCACGGCCGGCCACAGGGCGAGGCCCTTGTCCGTCAGCCGGTACTCGACACGGCCGGCTCCGGCGTCCTCGCGGGTGAGCACGCCCTCCTGGGTCAGCGACTTCAGCCGGTTGGTCAACACGGCCCGCGGGACCCCGAGTTGGGCCGCGAAGTCACCGAACCTCCGGACGCCGTAGAACGCGTCGCGGAGGATCAGCAGCGTCCAGCGTTCGCCCACGACCTCTAGCGTTCGCGCGAGGGGGCAGTTCCCGTCCGCGTAGGTGTTGGGGAGGGTCATGCCACCGATTCTACCAGCGGCGGTTCACTCACTGAACTGACGGTGCTACGGTGTTCACCATGGCCGGTTCGGTCACTGAACCGACCCTGTCGACCTTGAGGAGAGCGCCGTATGTACCAGTTCCTGGTTTCCTTCACCGTCCAGCCTGAGCACCGCGACGACTTCGTCCGGGCGGCCCACCGGACCGCTC
Source organism: Streptomyces sp. NBC_00986 (assembly GCF_045162565.1). Lineage (NCBI taxonomy): Bacteria > Bacillati > Actinomycetota > Actinomycetes > Kitasatosporales > Streptomycetaceae > Streptomyces > Streptomyces sp. NBC_00986. The sequence goes on along the minus strand of NZ_CP108733.1, from coordinate 3,077,634 downwards.
GTGACTCCCTCGCGAACGAGCCCGGCTCCCATCGGTTCGAGGTCGTCGCGGACGAGAAGAACCCGGACGTCCTCTACCTGAACGAGGTCTACGCGGACGTCGACGCGTTCGACGCGCACGCCGCGGGCCCGTACTTCGCCGCGTTCTTCGCCGAGGCCGGCGCCTGCGCCGAAGGTCCGACACGGCTCATGCGGGGCGAGCTGGTCGGCGCCGAAGCCGCCGCCTGAGCCGCGTACGTACCCCGCGAAGCCGACACCCACGAAAGACGAGGTCCACCATGTCGTCCGTGCTCATCACCGGCGCGTCCCAGGGCATCGGCCGAGCCATCGCCGTAGCGCTGGCGGGCCGGGGCCACCGGGTGATCGCCACCGCACGCCGCCCCGAAACGCTGGCCGGCCTCCCCGTCGACCGGCGCCTCCGCCTCGATGTCACCGACCAGGAGAGCGTCGACCGGGCCGTCCGGGACGCCGGCGAGATCGACGTCCTGGTCAGCAACGCCGGGGAAACCGTGCGCGCACCCCTGGAGAGCGTCCCGCTCGCTGAGGTCGAACGGCTCTTCCAGGTCAACACCCTGGGCGCGCTGCGGGTGGCGCAGGCCGTGCTGCCCGCCATGCGCGCACGGGGCGCGGGCCGTCTCGTCTTCGTCTCCAGCATCCAGGGACGCATGGTGCTGCCCATGATCGGCCCCTACGGCGCCAGCAAATGGGCGTTGGAGGCACTCGCCGAGACACTCGCCATCGAGACGGGCCACTTCGGTGTCGAGGTCAGCGTCGTCCAGCCCGGCGCGGTCTCCTCGGGCGGCGGCGAGCGGGCCAGGGTGTACCTCGGCGAGAACGACCCCTACACCCCGCTCTACGAGTCACTCCCCGCACTCCGCGGCGAACTCGTCACCCCGCAGGACGTGGCCGCCGTGGTGGCCGCGACGATCGAACACCCCGAACCTCCGCTGCGCGTACCGGCCGGCGCACCCGCCGAACGGGCGTTGCGGGCGCGCAAGGCGGCTCCCGAGGACGAGCCCTTCCTGCTGGCCGAGATCGATTGGTAGACGTCCCGTAGGGGACGGGTTCGTGCCGGACGCGTGCTGGGTCGTACGGGAACCGCGATGAGCGCGGGGGAGGACCGGCGGATCCGCCCGCCAGGGGTCGGCGAACCTGCTGTGGGCCCGTCACCGCCTGGGTAACGTACGGGGCGACGCGGCTCGGGGGCGGGGAGAAGTGTGCGGGCAGAGGATCTGACTCCGGTCGAGCGACGGGTTCGGGACGCGTTCTCGCGCGGCGAGAAGCTGGACCTGCGGGTTGACGATCAGGCAGACGGGGAGCCGGCGAACAGTGACGGCTGGGGGCCCGAGCGCGTGGTCAGGGGCGCCGCGCTCACGTGGCTGCTGCTCGACGGGGCTGTCGCCGAGCCGGGCCATGTGCCCGCCCTGCGTCTCGACGGCGCGCGCATAGACGGATCGCTGGAACTCGACTACGCCGAGATCCCGTACCGCGTCACCATGGACGGCTGCGACTTCCGGGACAGGGTCACCCTCTACAGCGCGCGCACCAGACAGTTCAGCCTGAAGCGCTGCCGCCTCGTCCGGTTCTACGCCGCCAACGCGTCGGTGGACGGCAATCTGCGCGTGCACCACTGCCGGTTGGACGGCCTGCTGAACCTGGACGGCGCGCACATCACCGGCATCCTCGACCTCGACAGGACCCGGCTGGCCAACTCCGACGGTCCCGCCCTGACCGCCAACCGGGTCCAGGTGGACGACCACATCCGGATGCGGCACGGATTCACCGCCCAGGGCGAGGTGATCCTGCGGGGCGCTCATGTCGGCGGTGACATCGACATGAGCGATGCCCGGCTGTCGAACCCCGACGGCGTGGCGCTGGGAGCCGCACGGATGTCCGTCGGGGGCGACCTCCTGTCCGACCGTCTGAGCGTGACGGGTGAACTCGCCTTACCGGGCAGCAGAGTTGACGGATTCGTCCACTTCCGGGGTGCGCGACTGCGCAACCCGGACCGCAGAGCGCTGGACGGGAACCACCTGCAGGTCGGCACGAGCCTGCACCTGGACAACGACAACGATGACAACGACTTCACCGCGGAAGGGACCGTCGAGCTGGCCGGAGCCAGGGTCAAGGGACGCATCACCCTGCTGAACGCACTGCTCACGGCGCCCGAAAGCGCCGCGCTGACCATGGCACATGCCCAGGCGGGAGAAGCGGACCTGCGGATGGCGGGGCGGCCGCAGGGCCTGGTCGACCTCCGTCACGCGGTGCTGGGCGTTATCCGGGACGACCGGCGGAGCTGGCCCGACGAGCTGAGGCTCGACGGTCTGCGCTACGACCGCTTCGAGACCCCGCTGCCGCCGAGACAGCGCGTACGGTGGCTGCTGCGCGACGGTTCCGGCTACGCACCGCAGCCCTTCGAGCAACTGACTCTCGCCTACCGCGCGTTGGGCCACGAGGACGACGCACGCACCGTATCGCTGCTCAAGGAGCGCCGCCGCCGAACGGTCCTGCCGTGGTACGCCCGGATCTGGGGAAGGGTCCAGGACGTCACGGTCGGCTACGGCTATCGGCCCATGCGCGCCGGCCTCTGGTTGCTGGGCCTGCTGGCGCTCGGCTCCGCCGTCTTCACGGTCCGGCGGCCGACCCGCACGGCGGCCGGCAGCACGGAGGTCTTCAACCCGGTGATCTTCACCCTCGACCATCTCCTCCCCGTCATCGGCCTCGGACAAGGGGCGGCGTTCACGCCCACGCCCGGCACACAGTGGATCGGCTACCTGCTCACCGCGTCGGGGTGGATCCTCGCGACGACCATCGTCACCGGCGTGACACGTTCTCTCAATCGGCGGTAGGCGGCGGTCAGTTGGCGCGGGCGCAGGGGGTCCAGTGCGCGACGTGGTGATCGTCCTCGCCATGAGTGCGCGTCAAATCGGTTTGGTGACTGGGCCGGAACACTCGGTCCGGACGCTCGTGAGCGGACCTACTCGCCCTCATGTACGACATCGCGCCGGATGTAACCGCGGGGCCCGGTCGGACGCCGCCCGGGATCCGGGTGATCGGCGGCCGGCCGATGCGTCGTGCCGAGTCTCCCGAAGTTGAAGGGGGCGGCCTCGGCCTTGGATTCCTTCCAACTCGGGTTGCCGGCGTCGTGTTGGCGTTTCCAGGGCAGGGCTGAGGGAAGAGCGGACAGCTCCTGTGCAGACAGTCCGGTGCAGTGGCTCAGGGGGACGGCGTGAGGGGCGGGGGTATCGACCTGGGTCCGCTCCCACAAGGAGTTCGCGACGAAGTGCAGGCAGTTGACGGTCACAATGGCCGGAGCGATGATCGCAACCGCCCGCGGAAACATCGGCTGGAGCGACAGGGCCAGGATGACGGCGGTCACTCCGTTCTGCTGGCCAAGGGCCAGCGAGACCCGGTCCACTCGGTCCAGCTTCCGGGCCAGCACCGAACCGACGACGATCTGGGCACCGTAGGCCGCCGCGCCCAGCACCAGACCGTGGACGAGGTCGATGCCCTCGACCAGAAGCAGTCCCAGAGTGAAGGCTGCCGCCCCGTAGGCGCCGCGTGTGATGGTACCGAGGTGGCGCTGGAGCGCCGTGGGGCGGAAGAACAGCCCGACGACGGCCATACCGAGCATCAGAGTGAATCCGGCGGCCACCACGACGAGGACGAGCAGCAGGAACACGGCGAGGACCTGCGCCGTACGGGACCACTGCGACGGGTCCTTGCCCCACCTGCGACGCAGCAGTAGCCACACCGTCGCGGCCGCGGCCGCCAGGGCGGCGTTCCAGCCCAACTGGGCGGCGTAGTCCAGCAGATCGCCGCCCGAGGTGGCCGCCACGCCTTCCTTGGCAGGGTTGCCGTGCAGGGCGCGCAAGGCGATGGGCGCGGTGTAGGCGGTGAGCAGCACCGTGACGGGGTCGTCGAAGGAGGCCCAGACGGACAGGACCGTCTTGCCGCGGGGGGACATCCGGGAGGAGTCGCGCAGTGCGGCGACGGAGAGGGGGTCGATCTGCGCGACCGCGACCGCGAGGATGAGGTAGGCCGGTTCGTTCAGTACGAACCAGAGCACCAGGGCGATCAGCACTGCCTTGGCGACGACTCCCACGGTGACGGCGAGGGACAGGAGCCTCAGGTCCTCCCTCGCCTCGCGGAGCGAGATCTCGGAGGTGCTGCCATACAGCCCGACGGCCAGCAGCAGTGTGGTGAAGAAGAGGTAGAGCGAGGAACCGCTGAGTCCTCCGGTGTCGGCACCAGCCCCCGTTGCCCAGCCGATGCCGATGATCCCGCACAGGATCCAGAGGTGTTTCGTGGCACCGAGGAAGCCTTTCCGGGCCGTACTCGAGGCCATGCGGATCACCCCCCTTCCGACACTCTGGCCATCGGAGTACCGATGATTTTAGAGTTCTCGTATCCGCCAGGCCCCGAGAACCGTCAATTGTGTCGTTCGGCGAGGGAAAACCCTCAATGACCGCTCGACTTTCCTTCCTTGATGACACGTTCGACTGAATTGTTCAGCATATTCATGCGGATATCCGCATGAAATACCCGATCTTGGTGCAGGGTGACGCCGAGCAGGAATGGGCCGCTTCCCGCAGCGAAGTAATAGAGAGCCCCTTCGTCCACGTCGAACACTGTCCGCGTCAGCCGTCCCGGCAGAACCGCCTGGAGCGAGTGGTTCAGCCGGGCCACGACGAAGGGCAGTCGTCGCGCGATGTCCTGGTAGCGGTCCCGGCGCTCCTGTCGGCTGATGTTGCGGAAGTAGGGAGCCAGCACGGCGAGTTCGAGCACGTCCGCGGAGAGGAAGCCGGCGGCGGGGTCGAAGTACGCCGCGTAGTGAAGGTCCTCGGCCGACAGGGCCGCGACGCACAGCGCGCGGATCTCGTCCTGGTCCGGCCCGAGGATCCCGGACCGGTCGGTGTGCAGTGCTTCCTCTTCCGTGGTCGGCCCGGACGCCACCGCGAGGTCGGATCTCCGGAGCGGATCCTTCGGGCCTTCCTCCTCGAAACCGCCGTAGTTCAGGCCTCGCTGACGGAGCGTCAGTGCGAACTGGGTAGCCAAGCGGGCCATGGCCCGGTCGCCCGACTCGTCGTTGCCCTGTCCCAGCGAGACGCCGGTCAGGTACTCGCCCGGCCGGACGTAGTAGTGGAAGACGGACGCCTCGCCCAGGCGCAGTACGGTACGGATCAGGCGACCGCTTTCCACCGGGCGCAGCGCCCGGTCCATGCGTCCCAGCAGGAAGTTCAGCTGACGGCCCACACGAATGTAGAGCTCACGGCTCGATCCGGTGCTCAGGCCGCCGGGAAGCAGGCCGTCCGTGCCGAGCCCGTCCAGCACGTCCACCGAGTAGTTGTAGACCCCGCGGTGATACGCGGCCACATGGTGGAGTCCGTCGCGGGCCAGGGCCTCGGCGCACAGGTCGATGAACTCCTGGCTGTCGGCGGTGACATGGGCGGCGCTGTGGCGTGCCGGGTCCATCACCGAGGTGTCCTGGGCCGGAGCGTCCAAGTCGTTGCGATCCACGGTTTCCACCACGCCCCCTCAGCCGATGTCGAAGCCCGTGCGGAACAGATCTGGTTCAAGCGCCTCCATGCCGGTGCAGAGGGCATTCTCGAAGGGGCTCTGCGGGCCGGACAGTTTGCCATGTCCGAGTGTCTGCGCGGCCCGCGGGTCGTACGGAAGATCGATGATGGTCCTTACAGGGAGTGTGCCCTCGGAATGGCTTCCTCCAACAGCGGATTTTGGACTATGCCCGGCGAGTTGCGGACTTCGTCGAGTGAATTCCGGCTTCTGCTCGGGTGTGTTCGCGACATATCCGATGGTCTTGGAAAGAAGTCCGGACTCCGTCAGGTGCTCTGCCAGCCGAAGGGTGTCCGGGTGGGCACGCGCGCCCTCCCGGCCCACCATGAAGACGTACTCGACGGTCTCGCAGATCCGCCGGGTCCGCGGATTCCAACCCGGTCCACAGTCGACCAGCAGGCATCCGGCCAGTTCGGCGAGCAACTCCACCGCCCTGCCCATGATCCTCGGCAGATCGGACAGCTCCGCCAGCGCCGCGCTGCCCGGTGCGCGTACCGCCAGGAGTGACATGTCACCGCTGCGCCCGTCGGGGGAACGGAGTTCCTGGAGCCGTCCCTGCACCGAGCGGTCGCACAGCGCGATGTCCCGCTCCAGGGCGAAGCCGGTCAGCCCTCTGCCGTCATCGCCGCTCGGTCCGGTCCCGTACCCGTCCTCGGTCCCCACGGCGTGCCAGGCGCCGAGCAACGCAGTGAGCCCCGCGGTGTGCAGATCCGCGTCCATGAGGATCACGTTCTGCCCCTGGGGCCCGGTTACCGCATCGATCAGTGCTCCCGCGGCGGCGGTGACCAGGGTCGCGCCATCCCCCGCGCGCGGCGAGACGATCGCCGCCGACCAGGGCCTGCCGAGTTCCCGCTCGCCATGGCTGTTCCGATCCCTGCTCCGTCTTCCGGTCACCGCCGGCCTCCCTACCACGACCACCACACCTGTCCGCCGTACCCGCGGCGCCGGTCAGATGTACGGCATGTCGATGTCGATCTCGATGCGCTCGGCTCCCGGCGCCGGCCCGGTGTCCCGCACTCGGGCCTCGCTGTCCTGGAGGTTCGTCGCGGCGAAGCCCGTCAGCGGGTGCTCGGTCCCACAGCGGATTCGCAGCAGCTCGTACGTACGGCGGTCCATTTCCAGGGCGGCCGCCGACTCACCTACGAATACCAAGGCGTTGGCGTGGTCGAGCGCCGCGATGAGGGTCAGCGGATGGTCCGGGCCAAGCGTGTCGCACAGGCCTTCCCAACCCTCCTTGCTGAGCTCCGCCACGTCGTCGACGAGCCCCGCGGAGCGTCGGCACAGGGACAGGTTCACCTGACTGATTCGCCGGAAGGGGTGCGACTCCCCCCAACTCCCGTACCGGGTCAGGGCATCCTCCGCGAGCCGGCAGGCCTCCCGGTGCTCTTCCAACAACCGCAGGTCCGCGGCGAGGGCCAGCTGCGCCGCCAGCTGCTCGTGGTGCGCGAGACCCGCGTACGCCACCCAGCCCTGTACCGCGTCCGAGTCGCACTTGCGAGCCGTCCGGATCCGGTCCGGGTCCCCGCTCCCCATCCGCCGCAGGGTCGCCGCGAGACCACGGGACGCGAGCAACGTCGTCGGATCGGACTGGCCGAAGCGCTCCTCGGCTTCGTTGAACGCCTGACGCAGCAGCCGCAGCGAGGTCGTGTAGTCCCCGGACTCCCGGTAGCGGTTGCCGAGTTGGGATGCCGCGCTCCACGTCATCCGGTGCTCCACACCGAGGACGCTGCGGCAGCGCTCGTACGTCTCCCGGTGCAGATCCAAGGCCTCCGCCGTCATGCCGACCATGGCCAGCGACAACGCGAGATTTCCCATGGCCATCAGCGTGAACGGATTGTCGGGGCCGAACACCTCGGCGAGGATCTCCGCGGTCGACTGGTCCTCGGCAAAGGCCTCCTGGACATGGCCGAGCGCGCGCAGTTCGGCACCCCGGCCGGTCGCGCTGCGCAGCGTGTACGGATGGTCGAGCCCCAGTGTGGCGCGCAGCCGCTGAAGCGCCTTGCGGTTGATCTCCTCGGACTCGGTGAACCGGCCCGCGTCGCGGTGGACGTTGCCGAGTTCCACCGTCAGCCGCAGGAGAAGCACGTCGTCGGTGCTCTCCACAGGGCCGTACCGCGCGCACCACTTCTCCAGAAGCCGTTCGGCGAGGTCGTGGGCCCATTCGAGGCGCCGCGCGAGGCGCCGGTAGCGCACCTGGTTGACCAGCCAGCGCCGTACCTCGTCGTGGTCGCTGTCCACGGCCCCGGACGGGTCGACGTGCTGGTCGAGTTCCGCGAAGACGGGAGCGTGTCGCGGATCGTCGACCTCCGTGTCGGGCGGCGCCAGGGAGGCCAGGATCCGCTGGACCGACGCGCGGGACTCGGTGTACTCCTCGTCCGACAACTCGGCCCGCAGGAAGGCCAGCCCCATGGGGTCGCCCACCACGCGTTTGATGCCGTAGTCGAGACGGGCCAGCGCGCGGTCGGACAGGGCGTGGAAGGCGTACCCCGCCGACGCCGCCGTAAGCGGGCTCCCGTCCGGCGGACTCAGCCAGGCCAGCGCGGCCGGGCAGCGCAGCACGTCGGTGGACGCGTCGATCGACACGCCGTTCGGAGACATGTGGACCAGCAGCCGCAGGAAGTTCTCCGCGAGCGGGTAGGCCTCCCGCAGCGAGTCCATCGACACCGACCAGGTGTTGTGCGCCTGCGTGGGATAGCCACTGGCACGGACCGCTTCCGCACGCGCGACCGCGTCGTGCCCGGTGGAGCGGCCGCTCACCGTGTCGCGGTAGAGGACGACCGCCTCCTGCAAGGGCAGCCCGGTGGTCACGAGATAGGCCGCCGCCTGGGCGACGGCCTGCGGGAGGCAGCCGGACGCGGCGAGGATCTCGGCAGCCTGCTCGGCCGGGAGTCCTGGGAAGTGGCGGCGCAGTTGCTCACGGGCCTCGTCCCCGGTCGGCATGTCGATCTCCTGCTGCCGCCCCGTGGCGCTCCAGTCCCCGGTCTCCGACGTGATCAGCACGTGGGTGCTGCCGCCGCCGGGCAGCAGGCCCTCCAGGTCCGAGGAGCGGCGCACGTTGTCGTAGACGAGCAGGAACCTGCGGTACTTGCCGTGGCCACCGGCCAGCGCGCCCAGCGTCTCGCGCACGGCGCCCGGTGCGGTGCTCCTCGTGACCTTCAACTGCTCGCCGAGATCGGCCAGTTGCTCGCGGACACTCTCGGCGCTGTCTGCGGTGATCCACCAGATGGCGTCGTAGTCCGCCGCGAAGCGGTACGCGAACTCCAGGGCGATCTGGGACTTTCCGACACCGAGGAGACCGGTGAGGATCGCCGGCGTCGCCGACTGGCCCGGGAGGAACCCGTCGCGCAACTGCCCGATGTACGTCTCCCGGCCCAGGAAGTTCGCGTTGCGCGGCGGGCTGTTCCACATCCGGGGGATCCGGCCGGGGAAGCGTGCCCCGCCGGACGAGTGCTCACCGCGCCGGTCCCGCGGTTCGGCCTGGCGCCCGTTCTGGTTGAAGTGGTCGAGGAGCAGTTCCCGGGCGTCCGCCTCGTCCAGCCCCTGGAGATGCGGCCCTCGCAGGTCCGCGATGGGCACCGGGACACGTGCCTCTTCGACCCGCACCGGAACGATGGACGCGTTGCGGTCGCCCGAGCGGAGCCGGCCGACGGCCTTCAGGTGCTCCTGGATGACGTCGTCGAGGGCAGGGTCGGACTGCAGCGCGGGCGACACCACGAGGATCGTGTACGTCGGTTTCGCCGCCGCGTTCCCGGGCTCCGCCTGCCACTCGCCCAGGGTTTCGCAGCTGATGCCGATGCCCGCGAGGACCGTACGGATCCAGTCGGCCCACTGGCGATCGCGCGCCGCGTGCACGATCCGTGCCGTGCGCTGGCCCGACGGCCTGACCTCCGCGAAGCGGGCCTCGTACTGAAGCCGCAGTGGCTCCTTCACCGGGCGGGACTGGGACACCTTTCCACGGCTGATCTCCTGGGCGATCCGTACATAGGCGGCGAGCTGGGACGAGTGCGTGCCGGGCAGCAGCGTGAAGGGGACGAGTACTTCCTCGTACGAGAAGGAGCTGTCGTGGCGGACTTCGACCTGGCCCCAGTACTCCTCCAGAGACCCGGTGGTCAGCGGGCCGACCAGCCCGGTGAAACGGCGCTCCATGTAGGACCGCCGCAGACTTGCCTTCTCCCGGTCGACGGCTTCGACCCGCATCGGCACGGGGAGGATGCGAATGTCCCGCTGAGTCTCCCGGGCCTGCTTGTACACCTGGCGAGCGACGCCCGCGGTGCCCTCCACCGACTGGTTGCTGAGGTTGAAGCCCGCGACGACGACGTCGGGAAGCCAGAGGGTGCAGACGCTCGCATTGTCAGAGTGACCGGTACGGCTGTCGATGAGGACATAGTCGTACGGCCCCTGCCGCAGCCGCTCGCGCAGGGCCTGGACGTACCGCTTGCCCTGGTACTGCCCGTAGAACTCGGCCCAGTTGAACAGGGCCACGTTGCTGCTGTACTCGTCGTTCTGGAGGCCCGGTCCGAGGAATTCCACGGAACCCGGGGCCTTGAAGTGGTTCCAGCGCAGGGTGTCCCGGTGCAGCCGGACATCGGTGTGGTCCTCAAGCAGTTCCGCCAGCCGCCGCTCGTACTCCTCTTCCGACAGCTCCAGCTCGTCCAGGGCCTCGACGTCCCGTCCGTAGTCCCGCACCATGTCGACCACACCGGTGGAGTCGGCCAGTTCGGGGTCGTTGAGGAACGGGCGTAGGAAGCGGTGCAGGCCCGGGGACTCCAGATCCCAGTCGACCACGAGGACGCGGTAGCCCTCGCCGGCCAGGATCCAGGCCACGTTGGCGAGGGCCATGGTGCGGCCTACTCCGCCCTTGTACGAGTAGAAGGTGACGATGGTCGCCGGTTCATGGGCGGCCTCGGCGCCGGGGGGTTCCGGCTCCACGCTGCTCATTGATGCTGCTCCACGTGTTCACTCAGCCATGCGGGCCGCGGAGGATCGGGCGTTCGCCTTCCCCCGGGGATGAGAACCACGATCTGGTGCGGGGAGGCGAGTCCGGCCGTCCGGGAGCGGCTCCGATCGGAGCCGTGTCCTGTGGCGAACCGGTGCGCCTGCTGTGCCACGGTACCGGCACCGGAGCAAGGTGCATATCCCACGAGACAAGCGACGTACGCGACATAGCACCGAATGGACCGAGGTAACCGATGTCGCGTGTGGTCATGGTGGGAGGTGAGCTTTCAGCGGCGGCCAGCACCCGGTCCGCGACCCCGCGCAGCGCATTTATGTATCCGCCCCGGGCGGCAGGATCACGGATCAACTGGCTGATACTGTGCCGCGGGTAGTCGTTGCCCGTCGATCCCGACTGCCGGGCCGTCTCCTCGGCCAGTGTTGCCGGCAGGCCCACCGTGTTCCACACGACCTCCACCGGGGTCACCGAGGCATCACCCGTGCGGTGCAGCCGCCAGCTCATCCGCTCGTCGAACACGGCCAGGTCGTAGGAGCAGGACGAAGAACGGAAGTACTCCTGCGAGTAGAGGACCACGAGAGCGCGACAGTTCATGGCCGGTGTGTGGGGCGGTGGTCCGCCTCTGACGTCCAGTCCCCGGTAGTCGGCGATCACTCCGTCGAATCTGCGGTCGCGGCCCAGCCTGCCGCGGATCTCGGCCTGTAAATCGAAACGGAAGCACTCGACGTCCGCTCTGCCAGTGCCTCTCACAGCATGGCTGATGAAGAAGTACGGGACCATGCCTCGCCCCCCCCGTTCCCGCCCCTGGGTCCCCCGGATCATTCCTCTGATCAGTGCAACGGTTCTACATCGGCAGGCATCCCCATGATAGGGATAATCGCCTCTCCTGTAACCGCCTTGTGACAGTCCTTCGCAAGAGCGAGGAGGCTGCCGGTGACACGATCGCGCACGTGCTCGATCAGTGCACGTAGATCCGCGCAGTAGCACGACGGATTGTCGAAGCCGTTCTCCGGTCGGTATCGGTTCACGCGCAGCCCTCCGCCGCAGACATCCACGACGGCACAGTCACGGCACTGCCCGCAGAGACCCGCGACCCCGACCCGCTCGGCGGTGAAGCCGGGATGGGTACCAGCCTCGTCGAACCCGTGCGCGTCGATGTGATAGCCGGTGTGGGCGGCCCCCTCGTGCACCGCCTTGAGGATGTCGTTCTGCTCGATGCTCCCGTCCGGCTGCACCACCACCACGTCGGAACCGAGCGCACCCCACACCTCGCTGGTGCTGGCCCCGCCCAGATGCAGATCGACGAGCGAGTCGAAGAGTCGTACCGGGACCTCCCGCACCGGAGCGTCGTACCAGCGGTCGAACGCGGCGGCGAACCAGCGCGCGTACGGTACCTCCCGCCCCGCAGGCAGACCGGGTGGCGGGAACTGCCAGGTGCCCAGCGGCATCAACAAGTCCAGTGCGGGGGGTTCGTGCGCCAGCAGGGCCTCGTAGGTGTCCACCGGATCGTCGGTGAGGTCCACCGTGCACAGCAGACCGCCGTACAGCGAGCGGTACTCGGAACTGCGCAGCAACTCCAGGGCTTGTACGACATCCGCATGGGTGCCCCGGCCCGAATGGTGCCTACGTCTGCGGTCGTGGGCCTCCCGGGTGCCGTCCAGGCTGACCCCGACTCGGATGTCCCAGCGCGCGAACAGGTCCAGGAAACGCCGGTTCAGGAGTGCTCCGTTGGTTTGCACGACCAGATCGAGTGGAATGTCCAGACCGCGCCACGCGGCGTGCAGCGCTTCGGCGAAGCGGCCGATCCCGTGTGGTCCGGCGAGCAGCGGTTCACCGCCGTGCAGCATCACCCGCGCCTCGGGGGGCCGGTGGCGCTCCACATGCTCGGCGATCCGCCACGCCGTCCGGTCCATGACCGCGTGCGGCATCATCCGGGGCTGGGCCGACCAGCTGCTGTCGCGCAGCGCGTACACGTAGCAGTTGGGGCAGGCGAAGTTGCATCTGCTGTGGAGCTTGACGACGAACTGGGAGAACGCGGAGGAAGCGCGCGGCACACCTGATGCCGGTTCAGATTGCACTTTCCCACCTCGGAGCGACGGTCCCGCCCGAAGTCGCCCTCGTTGCCTCCCCTGACGTTCCGCGCCCCTCGGCCCGCCGCCTCAGCAGGGCCTCGACCACCGCTGAACGCGGCATCCGCTCCAAGTGTTCGACGGACACCAGGCCCGCCAGAACCTGTAACTCGCCTAACTCACCCGGGTTTTGGGAGGTACGACTCCCCGTCCCGCTCTTCATGGCGCTCAGGCCCCCATTCCCCCGCGTCTCCCGTCCACGAAGCGATCGGACGGGCCACAGACCCTGCTAAAGTCCGGGACTCGTGAGCCGTCGGCGAATACTCCCCGTACGCCTGACGTGTGCCCGTACGCCTGACGTGTGCGCCCGTCAGGCTCTCTTCACTGTACCCAGCACGGTCAAGTAAGCCTATCCTCGGTAAACGGGGTCCACCGGACCGACTGGAGCTACGACGTCGCGAAGCCCATGTCCGAGCCAGTGAGAGTTTCGCCCTGCCGGACTACCGGCGGCAGTCTGCGAGGGGCGCGTGGATCGATCCGTCAACTACTTCTACACCAGCTGCACCCGAAGCGACGGCTGGCCGTCCATCAGCCGCTTCCACGCCGACCTCGAATACCGGCTCAGGGCCCAGGAAGGCTTGTGGGTGAGCGGTGTCCTGGGGCCGCAGACGGGCTCGGGGCCAGTGCTCGAGAGCACCATCACCCAGGTCGGGGTGATGCTCGCGCTCTATTCGCGGGAGTACTTCGCCGACCAGAACTGCGGTCTTGAGTGGGCGGTCTTCCAACGCCGAATGCGCCGCCATTCCGAGCTCAGCAACTCGGATGTCTCCGAGTGCTTGGTCCCGATCGTCTGGGAGCCCGTTCCGCGGGATCTGAGGCCTCGTGACACGCCCGACCCCGAGTGGCCGTGCGGAGCGGAGTGGGACGACGGACACGGAATCCGACAGTACGACAGCCAGGGGCTGTCGGGGTTGATGCGGTCGGACAGCCCGGAGGCGAACGAGACGTATTTCTCGTTGATAGGGGAGTTGGCCAAACGGATCGCGGAGGCCCAGCGCTGCGGCCTCACTGTCATCGAGAGCGCCGAACTCCGTGACACCCAGCCCGCGTTTGGCTACAAGTCGCACGCACGCCAGGCCACCCCCACACGCAAGCCGGTTGCAGCGGGCCCCGGACCGATCGGCAGGGACACCACCGCCCGGACGCCGTGTCCCGCCGTCCCTTCCGTTCCCGTCGCCATCAGCTATGTGGGGGCGGACCAGCCCTGGGCGGACTGGATGGAGGAAGTCCTGGAGCAGGGCGGCCACTACGAGGTCCGCCAGGTGCGCTGGGAGACCGAGCGCGAGTCGCTGGCGGAGACCGTGCAACGGGCGAGGCTCCTGGCCGGCCGGGTGGTCGTCGTCTTCTCCCGCAGCTACTTCACCGCCGGTGCGACCCAACTCCTCGACTGGGAGACCGTGTTCGTCGGCCCGGGCAAGGAATGGCTGATCCCTGTCCAGATCGACCAGGGGGCCCGCCCGTTGCTGGTGCGTAGTGGCGTACCGGTCACCTTGCTCAACGGATCGGACGAACGCGAGGCGCAGCGCTTGCGTGAGCTGGTGCGCGAACCGGGACCACCCGTGCCGGGACAGCGCGAGGGGGACACCCCGTGACCTCCCGCCTCCTTCGTACCTCGGCCACCGCACCGCCCCCCATATCGAACATTCCCCGGCAGGACCGTCCCTTCCGGGGCCGCGACGAGGAGATCGCCGCGTTGCTCAAGCTCTTCACGCAACACCGCACCGTGCTGCTGCACGACAAGGAAGCGCCGGTAAAGGGCTTCGGCAAGACTCAGATGGCCATCGCCTACTGCCTTGCCTACACCCGCCGTTACGACGTGGCGTGGTGGTTCTTCTGCGAGGGCGAGACCGATGACGACCGGCTGTGCGGACTGATCGACGATCAGTCCCGGAAGCTGCGCGAGCAGTGCTCACAGGCCTTTGACGCGTGCCCCGAACGCAGACCCGACAAGCACTGGCTGTTCATCTACGACGACGTGCCGAACCCCGACCAGATGTACGACCACTTCGTCCCCGGCACGGGCCATCGGCTCGTCATCTCCCGTTCCCGGGGCAAGGCTTGGGGGGAGAATCGGCTGGAACTCGGTGGTCTCAGTTCCGGGCAGGCTGAGGCACTGCTCCTGGACCAGGCCGACGAGAAACTCGACTCCAAGCAGGCGGAGAACTTGGCGAACCTCAGCAAAGGGCATCCCCGGCTGGTGCTGGAGTTCGCCGACAAGGTGCTCCAGACCGACTACGAGCGCTGCCTCCGCGACCTGGTACCGATACCGGTGCAGGGCACGGACACACCGCCCAGCGGCATCATGGTGCTGCCGCACACCCGCGATGGAGACTCGCCAGGGACGCCGCTCACCCAGGCGGACAAGCGGACCCTCATACAGGCGCTGCTCAACTCTCCCGTGAACGGCTCCCGGGAGACGTACGAGGTATGGCTGGAGTCCGCCCGTCTCACGATCAAACCGCTGCCTCTCCTGCCGACGAGTGACGGCGGCTCGCTCAAGATCCGGATCATCTCCGTCGTCAACTTCGCTCTGTCCCAGCCGACTTCGGTTGTCCTGTCTGCCCTCGCGGACGCTCTGGAGGAGCACGGGGACGAGCCTGTGATCGCCGAGGTGCGGCGACTGGTCGACAAGGCCGTGGACTCCTGGAACGGCGATCGGCGACGATAGGACCCCGCAGGGCAGCCGCCGGGAGGGGCCATGACACCGCCGCCGTTCTTCTTCACGAGCTACGCGGTACGACGGGCTGACAGCTCGCTCGTCGCCCAGTTCCATGCGCGGCTTCAGGAGGAAGTGGAGATCAAACGTGGCCGGTCGGCGACCCACGCGGGGTTCCTCGACGCGGGAACCTTGGAACTCGGCGTCGGGTGGCGAGGAAAGCTCGCCTGGGCGTTGGGGAGCACCCGGTTCCTGATTGCGCTGCTCTCCGACGACTACTTCGACCGCGAGTGGTGCGGACGCGAGTGGGCGGTCATGACGGAGCGGGTGCGCCGTGCCGGTGAGCCGGAACCGGTCGCTGTACTGCCGCTGTTCTGGGTACCGGTCGCCCGGGAACTGCCCGCCGAGGTCGCCATGCTGCAGTACCGCATGCCGCGGCTCGGGGCCGCATACGCGGACAGCTGTCTGGTCGACATAATGCGGGGCGACCGGCAGGCGTACGAGAAATTCGTTATTGAACTGACCGACTACATGGTCGAGTCGGCTACCCCGCCCCTGCCGGAGCTGGATGCCGAGACCGCCGAACGGTTCTCTCCCGCGTTCGGGTTGTCCGCCGCCTCCCCGGCCGCCAAGCCGCGTACGCTCCAGGCGCCGGCACCCGACGCGGTGGCGCCCTGTGGTCGGCGTCATGAGGGCCCTGCCCCCATGAGTCCCCGCGAGCGACGTGAACTCATCGAGCTGATCCTGGAATCCGTGGTCTGCCGCAGCCGCGAAGCGTGGGACGTGTACATGGACTCCATCCGCGCACTGGTCCACCCCGAGCCGGTGAACGTGCTGAGCGACGGCGGCCAGTACAGGACACGGGTGGTCGCCCTGGTCACCGCCGCTTTGAAGCGACCGACTCCCGCCATTCTGCTGGCCATGGGCGATGCCCTGGCGGACCAGGTGGGCGAGACCGAGGCGGAGCCGGTGCTGAACCGGGTGCGGAGCGCCGCGGTCGAGTGGCCCGGGGCCTGACGGATCATCGGACCTTGGGGAGACCCGACTGCGCCCTCTGCACAATCGCCGGGGCGCCACGTTCGCCCGCGTCACCCCTGAGGACCATGAAACCCGAACCCGTGAAGCCTGGTCGACACTACGGCCATTGCGCTGACGCGGACCGTACTTCGGGTCGCGCGGGCGGCGGACCGCCTTCCGGGCCGCCGGCCTGAACGTCGTGAACTCAGGGGGCGTGCGGCCGCGAAAGCCCGGAGGGAGTGGGCGTCAGCCGATCAGTACGGCGGTGAGGAAGACGACATGGGCGACGCAGAGACCGCCGTAGAAGAGCAGGAGCGTTGGGGATAAGACCGACTGCCGCAACGCCACTTGACCCGCGTAGGGGCGAGGGTCCATGGAGAAGGGATCCACGGTGCTCCCAGGCCGCCTGACGTCGTCGTAGAGCATGCGGAACAGCCGTTCCTGGTACAGGAAGTAACCGTCCAGGAACCAGAACGCGACCAAGACGGCCAGCGCAGTCGCAGCGATGGACCCGCTGGCGCTGCTTGCCGCGAAGGCGAGGAGACCGGCGGTCAGAGTCAGTGCCCAGCCCTTCACCAGGAAGGAGTTGTTGCCAAGGCGCGACACAACCCCCTGGAGAAACTCAAGATGCTTGACTTGATCCGGGTCGAGAACCTGACGGCGACTGCTGGCGGGGTTCCCCACATCCCTGCTGCTCATCATGGGAGATTACCGCTCGCCGATGACCGCATTCGACCAATCGCCCAACACGTGGGAAGCAGGTCCGCCTCCTTGCCGATGAGGGATTGGCGTCTCGGAACCTCGGTGAGGTGCGCGGTCGGCCCCGATGGACGGAAGCCCGGCGGAAGTTGATGCCGCACACGGCCTGTCGTAGCCACAAGCATGATGACCGTTGGCACCTGTCGATCCCATGCTGCTTCTACTGCGTCGATCGCCCCCGTGACGCCATACCGGAGCGGCTGACACCACCCGCTGAAACATCTCCCACAGCTCGTCCGGTACCGGGCGCTCCACCATCGAGATCACGGGAGCCGACCTAATTGTTACATATTGTGAAATTTGTTCCTTGAGGTCAGCCGAGCTGACGAAGTCAACCGTCGTGACCCTTGGCCACCTCGAATTGGTTTTGGTTCGGCACGAGAGCTTGGCGGGCATTCTGGCTTCTAGGGGGTGCGGTAGATGCCCGGACCGTTGCGTTACATCGATGCTGTGCGACTGCTTGGGGGGAACGGACCAGCCTTTGACGTGTTGGACCGCGTTGTAGGCGGAGCTTTGACAACCACCGTCGGGGCCGCGCCCGAGCTAGTGCTCGCGCTCCTGGGCGCTGACGCCCAACTCGCCCAGCTCAGCCGTTCGCTGGTGTCGAGCGCGACCGAGCGGATCCATAGCCTGGGCCGGTTCGAGCGCACCGAGCGCCTGGCCGCCGCGCACGCAATCATAGTGGTGGCCGCCTACAGTGACGCGCTCGCGCGCGTGCGCCTGCCCTTCGATGAGCGGGAACTCACCCTGACGCGAACCGATTCCCTGAGGCTGGCTACCGGTGATGCTCCGGAGTCCCACCGGCTCGTCGCCGCCGCCGAACACCTTTTGCAATCTCGGTTGCCGTTGCCTTCCCCACACGAGCCTTATGAGATGACTCTCGCCGCTCTGTACGGTTTCTACGTCTCCATGTCCCGGCACGCGGAGACGTATGTGTCCGGCCTGGCGGTCTGGGACGGGTTGACACCCGAAGCGCGGCAGGAGGTGCATGCGGCTCTGCGCGAGCGCATCCCTCACACTGCGCTGACGTGTTACGAGGAGATGTTCCGCCAACTGGCCGCGGATTTTCCGGATGTGGGGATCTGGGCCGATCGCGTAGACCACCGAGCGACTCGAGCTGTAGTGCGCCACCTGGAGGAAGCCGTCACGCGGCTGGCCGACGGGCATCTTCCCGCTGATCGCCTAGCCGCGCTCCGGCGTGCTGGGAGTCTGCTGTACGACGCCCCGGTTCTAGGGGCGGAGAACACTGCTGCGGGTTTGATGATCCCCAGCCTGCGTGAGGCGTATATAAGCCCGGACTTTCGGGTGGCGGGGTTCGGCGCGGCAGACCGGCTGACCAGCCAGTCGTGGTGGCAGCAGCAGGACGTGCGTCCTGGTCTGGAAACGTTCTTCGAGGCTCTACTGACCGCACCCACGGCGGTTGAGGTGCCAATCGTGTTGCTGGGTCTTCCAGGTTCCGGAAAGTCGGTTCTGACCAACGTGCTTGCGGCGCGGCTTCCCGCCGAGGACTTTCTTGTGGTGCGGGTCCCCCTGAGGGACGTGCCCGCAGACTCGGGGGTGCAGCATCAGATCGAGGCGGCGATAGGCCAGGCCACCGGCGAACGGGCCATGGGATGGGCCGATGTCGTCCGCGCGGCTGGCACCGCCCTGCCGGTTGTCCTCCTGGACGGGTTCGACGAATTGCTTCAGGCCACAGGAGTTCATCAGTCCGACTACCTGGAGAAGGTGGCGAACTTCCAGCAGCGTGAGGCCGCGCTCGGCCGGCCGCTCGCGATCGTGGTCACAAGCCGAACTGTCGTCGCTGACCGGGCAAGGCTGACGACTGGTGGGATCGTGATCCGACTCGAGTCCTTCAATGCTGCACAAACTCAGCAGTGGCTAGAGGTGTGGAACCGCAAGAACGCGGACTATTTCAACAGTCATGGCCTACGCCCGCTCGCGGCCTCGCAGGCTCTCTCCCAAGCCGCTTTCGCAAGTCAGCCCCTCCTGCTGCTCATGCTGGCGCTGTACGACGCCGAGGACAACGCCTTCCAGCAAGACGTGGGCAAGTTGGTGAGCTATGAGTTGTACGAGCGTCTGCTGACCCGATTCGCGCGGCGTGAGGTCCTCAAACACGAGATCCAGTTGACCGACGACGACCTGGCTCGGGCAGTGGAATATGAGTTGTTGAGGCTCTCGGTGGCTGCTTTCGGGATGTTCAACCGCGGTCGGCAATGGATCACTGAGGAGGAGTTAGAGGATGATCTGCGGGCACTGTTGCCGCAGCAGGCGCCCCAGTCAGCCGGATTGAGGGCTGCCTTGACCAGTGCACAGACGCTCCTCGGGCGCTTCTTCTTCATCCATTGTGCTGAGGCCATCCGTGACGACGTGCGGCTGCGGTCCTACGAATTTCTGCACGCGACGTTCGGCGAGTTCCTGGTCGCGCGGTTCATCTCGCACGAGCTGCAGGACCTGAGGACAAGCGAGACGACTGGGACTCGGAGATCCCGACGTTCCCGCGTTGATGACTCGTTCCTGTATGCGCTCCTGTCGTTTGCCGCATGCACGGGGCGTGGACCGGTCGTGGCTTTTCTGATGGAGGCATTGCGACCACTGCCGCTATCCGACCGGGAGGACCTGAGCCGACTGCTCTTGCCGGTGTTCCATGAGTCCCTGAGTGCCCGACTGGCTGTCTCGTATGCTTCCTACC
The DNA here is from genome assembly GCF_045162565.1 of Streptomyces sp. NBC_00986. Taxonomy (NCBI): domain Bacteria; kingdom Bacillati; phylum Actinomycetota; class Actinomycetes; order Kitasatosporales; family Streptomycetaceae; genus Streptomyces; species Streptomyces sp. NBC_00986. Next base: position 3,057,857 of record NZ_CP108733.1, on the reverse strand, counting down.
GGCCCAGCATGCCTTCTGCCGCCGCTGCTCCGGCCTTCTACCACGTCAATGTGCTGACGCTGCTGCTGATAGTGAGGGGCGATATGTCGGCGCGAGAGCTGTTCCCCGCTTCCGAGGATCCGGTCCGCGCGTGGCGAGATTCGGTACTGCTCTTGGAGTCGCAGCTGCGCGAGTTCGAATGGCGTGCGCTGGCCAATCGCCTGCGTCTGGAGCGCACGTGGGAGGGGTGCGAACGCAGCTTCACCGTCCGGTTGGGTGAAGACGTCGATGCTGAGGAGGAATGGGGACTGATGGGCGCAGCTCGGGATTCACGCTCGGTTGACCCATTCTGGATCTACAACTATGGGCCTGGCACCGGAAGGCGCCAAAGAATGAGTGGTAATGGTTGGCGGCACACCAGTCAGCATGAGGTGAAACGGGACGCCTACCTTCGCTGCGACCCGGGAACTGACGCCTTGTTGGACATGGCTCAGGCCCTGGATGAAGTCGACCTCGGCCTGACCCTGACCAGCTATGCCGATCTGCCCGGCGGCGACACACTCTCCTGCGCTCGGCTCCTGCTGCGGTTATGGAGTACAGGTGCCACGTTCTCTGCCGCGCACCGGGATGCACTATGGGCCACAGGGCATGCCTACAATCCAGACAGGACTGACTTCCTCAAGCACTACCTGGCGGTAGTGCTGCGCCAGTGGGACCTGGCCGGGCACCAGGTACCCCAGGACTGGGTTGCCCGGGCCCACAACCTGATCGATACACACACCTCCGCCGAATCGCACGCACTCGCCGAAGCATTCGACCTTCTGCTCGACGAAATGCCGCACCCGCCCCCCTAGCCCCAGCGTTGGGCTTGATCCGCTTGACGGATCTGAGATCAGGAGTTCTGCCCCGGGAGTATGTCCATCATGGTCACGTCCGTGGGAGTGGTGTATTGACGGCCACTCGGTGATCTCGTTTTGAGGCTGTGCGGTGAGTTCGGTGGGCAGGACGGTCTCGTCGTTTTCTGACTCGATCGGGTGGAGACGGGCCTTGGCAAGGAGTTCGACGCCCATGTAGCGACGGGCCTCGGTCCACTCGTCGTTCTGCTCGGCCAGGATCGCGCCGACCAGGCGGATCAGGGCGGTGCGGTCGGGGAGGATCCCGACCACGTCGGTGCGACGCCGGATTTCCTTGTTCAGGCGCTCCTGCGGATTGTTCGACCAGATCTGCCGCCAGATCTCGCGCGGGAAGGCGGTGAATGCCAGCAGATCGTGCTGTGCGGTGTCCAAGTGGGCTGCGGCCTTGGGGAACTTGGCCTCCAGGGCGTCCAGGACGTGCCGCATCTGGGCCTGGACAGCCGTCGTGTCGGGTTGTTCGAAGACGGTCCGCAGCAGCGTGGCCATCCACGGTTGGGCAGATTTCGGAACCCGGCTGAGCAGATTTCGGGCGTAGTGGGTTCGACAGCGCTGCCACGATGAACCGGGCAGGACCGCGCCGATCGCGGCGACGAGGCCGGTGTGGGCGTCGGGAACGACCAGCTGGAGGCCGGACAGGGCGCGAGCGGTCAGGGAGCGGAGGAAGGCGGGCCGGCCGGCGCCGTCCTCGCTGAGGCGACGTCGATGCCGAGGCTCTCGCGGTGGCCGTCGGCGTTGACGTCGACCGCGATCAGTGCGTGGACGTTGATGATGCGGCTGCCCTCGCGGACCTTCTGGGTCAGTGCGTCGACCCGGACGAACGCGTAAGGGCCTTGGTCCAGAGGCCGGTTGCGGAACGCGGCAACCTGTTCGTCCAGATGCTTCGCCATCGCACTGAACTGGGACTTCGACAGCTGGGTGACGCCGAGGGAGGCGGCGAGTTTCTCGACCCGGCGCGTGCTGACGCCGAGCAGGTAGGCGGTGGCGACCACCGAGATGAGGGCCTGTTCGGCCCGGCGGCGGCGTTCGAGGAGCCAGTGCGGGAAGTAACTCCCGGACCTGAGCTTGGGGATGGCCAGTTCCACGGTCCCGGCCCTCGTGTCCCACTCGCGCGGGCGGTAGCCGTTGCGGTAGTTGACGCGTTCGTCGCTGACCTGCCCGTACTCTGCGTTGCGGAGGGCGTCCGCCTCCGCGGACATGAGCGCGTCGGCGAACGTCTTGACCGTCGAACGCAGCAGATCGGCACTCGCCGCGGCCAGGTTGTCTTCCGCGAGGGCGTGCAGGGGCAGACTGTCTGGCGCGGTCATCGTGCTGATCTCCTTCGAGGTTTAGACACTTCGAAGATCAGCCGGTGGCCGTTCAGCTATGCGGGCACCATCCCGATGCCGGAGCAAACCCCCGGATCGGGTCGAACCCGTACACCATCTCCATGGACGCAACCAGTCTCCCAAGATCGCATGCCGAGAGGGCTGCACTGGATCCGCAATCATCGCCATGTCGCACGGCGGTTGAGGAGTGTGGGAGGGGAACCCACTGATGGCCGGCGTCTTTCGTAGAGGTGAACGAACGAGATTCTTTGCTCCTGCCTAGTTGACCGATTGCCCGATCTTGGAAAGTTCCTTGAGCTTCGATTGAAGTGCCCCTGCCATGCATGCTTCTTGATCGCCGGTGTTTGTGATTGGTGTGTCAAAAACCTAGGGGTGGGTTGTGGGGGAGTCCGGGGGAAGACGTGTGCGGTCGTCGCGCACGGCATGGCTGGCTGCAGTTGTTCTGTTGATTCAGCCAGTCGTGGCGGCTGCCATGTATCCGGCAGCAGCTGACGTTCGGGATGGCGGTTCCACCACCGCAACGTCTCTTTCTCCGGAGGCGGCTGCCTCGCAGAAGGCGGCGGCGGACGGTTCTCCGGTGGAGGTCACCGACGACCGCACGGAGTACGCGACGACGTACGCCAATCCGGACGGCACGACGTTCACGCAGGATCAGTCGACCGTGCCGGTGCGGGTGCGGCAGGGCGACGGATCGTGGACGGCCCCTGATCCGACCCTCGAGGTTCGGGCAGACGGAACGGTCGGCCCGAAGGCGGCGGTGGTGGACCTGGCGTTCTCCGACGGCGGCGACGGCTCGGGGCTGGTGGACATCACCCGGGGCGGCAAGTCGTTGCGGCTGGGCTGGCCGGAGACGCTGCCGAAGCCGACGCTGGACGGGGCAAGCGCGGTCTATGCCGATGTGCTTCCCGGCGTGGACCTGCGGATGACGGCGACGACGGAGGGCTTCCGTGAGCTGCTCGTCGTGAAGACTCCGGAGGCGGCCGCGGACCCGGGGCTGACGAAGGTCGCTTTCTCGCTTCAATCCGACGGGTTGACGGTCGCGCCGACCAGTGGCGGCGGTATGACCGCCGTAGACGGCAACGCGCGCCCGGTCTTCACGGCTCCTCCCGCGCTGATGTGGGACTCGCAAGGAGATGCGACCACCACCGGGACGGCTGCCCAGTTGGAGCGGACGGACGCGGCCACATCGACCGCCGACCCGTCCCCGTCGGCCACCACCACGGAGCCTTCCACCGGCACGCAGGACGACGGAACGGCTGGGCCGGGTGACGGCGACGCGTCGGCGGTGCTGCCGGTACAGGTGAGTTCGGACTCGCTGGCCGTGGTGCCGGACGCGACTCTGCTCGGGAACACCGACAGCAGCGCGTTCCCGGTCTACATCGACCCCAGTGTCGGCCTGGACCAGACGGCGCACACGTATCTGCGTTCGGACGGTGTCTCCGACTTCAACTGGAGCAACGGCAGCGACAACGAGGGAAAGGGCACGGGCCACTGCTCCTCGTGGGAGGGGTACTACTGCGGTCCCGGCTACACCGAGCGACTGTACTTCCAGTTCTCGCCGAGCGGTCTGGCGGGCAAGAAGGTGCTGTCCGCGACGTTCAGGGCCACCGAGAGCTGGTCGTTCACGTGCGATGCACGCTGGGTCGACCTGGAGCGGACCGGCAACATTTCGTCGTCCACCACTTGGTCCACCCGTCCCTCGAATCTGGGGACGATGGCAAGCCGTGACGTCGCGGCGGGCCGCAGCTCACTGTGTGATCCTTCTCAGCCGCCGGCTCCCATCGAGTTCAGCGGTTCGAGCCTGACGACTGCGGTCGGGAACTTCGCGGCGGGGAAGTTCTCCCGGTTGACGCTGTTGGTGAAGGCCCGGGATGAGACGGACACCAGTGCTTGGAAGCGGTTCCGGGACGACGCGGTGCTGTCGGTGACCTATGTGGGGCTGCCTGGAGTGCCGACGAAGGCGGGCATTGTCGAGGGCAGCGGTATCAGCTGCGAGACGGATTCCACCGATCCAGACGTGATAGCCGACCCCACTCCCAGCCTGAGCGCGACGGCGTGGACGGCGACGGGCGGCGGCAGCGGGGCGAGCCTGCGGGCGCACTACTACATTCAGCAGAAGAACAGCGATGGCACTTGGTCGGTGGCGACCGAGCCGGTTCGGCCCACCAGCGGTTACGTCGGCAACGGCGTCGTGCTGACCTATCCGTCGCCGATCACGTTGTCTGAAGGTCCCTTGTACCGGCTGGCGGTATTCAGCCGCTCGTACTACGACAGCGGTGACAGCTATCTGGAGTCACACAGCACGGTGACCACCAAGGGCTGGTGCTACTTCAAGGTGGACACCACCGCGCCCAAAGCGCCCACGGTGACCTTCGGCAACCCGTACTCCGAGTGCACGGCCAACACGTGCGACGCAGCCGGGGGCCCCGGAGTCGTGGGCCAATTCACCTTCTTGCCTGCCACCGGGGACAGCAACACCGCCTACGAATACAAGCTGGCGACCGCGACCACCTGGTCCCAGCCGATCTCCGGAAGCACCGTCACCAAAGGGATCACACCCCAACTGGCGGGCACGCAACAGCTTCAGGTGCGGGCGCAGGACAGTGCCGGGCGCTGGGGTGCGAAAACGATCGTGAAGTTCAACGTCGCCGAAGGCCAGACGGCGATCGGCCGCTGGCACTTCGACGACGCGGCTCCAGGCTCCGCTGTGTCCACGGCCGCGGACACGGCAACGGAAGGGACGCGGCACGCGGCCACCCTGTATACGAGTGGCTCCGGCTGGTCGTCGCTCGCCCGCCGGGGTGACGGAGACCGGTCCCTGTGGTTGAACGACACCTCCGACGCCACGCGCCAGTCCGGGTACGCGGCCACAGCTGCTCCGGTTGTCAACACGCAGTCGTCGTTCACCGTCTCGGCCTGGGCCTACCTGGCGGACGGGTCCGACTTCCGCACGGTCTTGTCGGAGACGGGCAGCGACGGTTCCGGGTTCACCCTCTACTACTCGTCGAGCGTCCAACGCTGGGTGTTCCTGTGGAGCTGGTACGAGGGCGGTGTCCGCAAGTACCTGGGCACGAACGCCGACTCGGCTGGTGTGCCGCTGAAGACGTGGACGCACTTGACCGGCGTCTACAACTCCGATGCGCGCACCATCTCCCTGTACGTCAACGGTCGGATGCAGGGTTCGCCGGTGGCGCTGCCCATCACCTCGGACGCCACGGCCACCGACGGCACCCTGCAGTTCGGCCGGGCCAGTTTCACCCCGGGCACCTACCTGAATTACTGGCGGGGCCGGGTCGACGAGGTAGCTGTCTGGCAACGGGCCCTGACCGACGACGAGATCGCCACCGAGGACGGCCTGCTCGACTCCAATGGCGCGTCGAGCGTGGAACTGATGGGCGCCTGGAACCCGGACGGTGCGAGTGGCACCACGCTGGCGGACACCACATCCGGATATGGCCGCACGCTCACGCTGTCCGGCGGCGCCTCGCTCGACGGTCAGAGCATCGTTTTGAACGGTACGGACGGCGCGGCCACCAGCCCCGCCCCGGTGCTCGACGACACGGCCTCGTTCACTGCCACCACCTTGGTCGACGTGGACAGCGATGCCCTGCTGACCAAATCCGTTGGCTACACGGCCCAGGTCATCGGCCAACGCGATGCGGACGGTTCTTCCTGGGGCTTCTGGTACCAGTTGACCGGGACCGACCTCGACCCGGACACCGACACGACCATCCCGGTCGGTAAGTGGTACTTCGGCAGGCTGAACACCGATGGCAGTTTCGACGGAGTGGTCTCCGACGAGGCGGCGGTACTGGGAAGCCCGGTGCGGATGACCGGCGCCTACGACGCTCCGTCCGGCACGATCCACTTTTACCTCGGGCCCGATGAGAACGGCTTCGACGTCACCCATCCCTACACGGCTGCAGCGGGATCCGGTGAATTCGCGGCCGGTGAGGGATACACGGGCGGAGCCTGGGGCCACTACCTGCCCGGCAAGATCAGTGACATCCGGCTGTGGGCAGGTGCCATGGCCGGTCCGCAGCAGATCATCGACACCATCGGGGACTGACCCCGAGACGGACACGTGGTGGGGCGGCAGACAGTCGCCCCACCAGACCCCACCCCCAAGTCCCTTTGTTTCTCTCCTTTTTGGCGTCCACAGGTGGCCGACGGCGGTCCCGGGACGTGTACGCGGCAGACGTCCCACAGCTTGATCGCATGGAGGCCAGTCATGAGTTCCGGCATGAAAGCCCAGTGGATCCGCAGCGCTTTCACGCGCGGTGTGCTGTTGCCACGGCGCGCAACGGCACCGGAGCGGGACATACGCCGACGTCGGGCACCTGTCGTCATGGCACTGTCCATGGCCCTCGCAATTCCCGCGGGGCTCGGGGCGCCGACGGCTCACGCTGCGGGGGGCGGCCTGGGCAAGCCCGCGCTGCCCAAGCAGCGGGTCGACACCGTACAGTCCAATACCGGCCTGGGCGCGAAGAAGGCCCGGGCGCAGGTCGCGAGAACCAAGGCCGCCAACGCGGCCCAGGCCAAACGGGCACTGGCCCAGCAGCACGCCACCTGGCCCGCCGCCGCCACGGCGACCGGGCGGATAGCCGGGCAGGGCGCGGCAAAGCTGACGGCGGGAGGACTGCCGGTCACGATCGCACCTGTCCAGGAGACCAAGTCCGCAGCAGGCCAGGTGCAGATCCAGGTCCTTGGACAGCAGCAGGCCAGGGCAGCCGGCATCAAGGGTGTACTGCTGACGGCATCCGCCACGGAGCCGGGCTCCGCCCAGGTGAGTGTCGACTACGCGGCGTTCGCCTCCGCCTACGGTGGCGACTGGTCGGGCCGCCTGCGGCTGGTCCAGCTCCCCGCCTGCGTCCTGACCACCCCGCAGCGGGCCGCCTGCCGGACGCAGACCCCACTCGCCTCGCACAACAACTTCGGCGACCAGACACTGTCGGCCAAGGTCGGTCTTGCAGAGGCGGGTCGCGGTACCGAGGCGAGTCGGGCCTCGCGCTCGGCGCTGCGCACCTCCTTGATGTCCGCCGACACGACCACCACGGCCACGGTGCTGGCCGCCACCGCCACATCCGGGGAATCGGCCTCGGGCGCCGGCAACTACGCGGCCAGCGAGCTCTCGGCGTCGTCCAGTTGGGAGGCCGGAGGTTCCTCGGGCGCGTTCACCTGGTCGTACCCCATGACCACCCCGCCGGCCGCCGCGGGCCCGTCCCCCCAGCTGTCGCTGTCGTACGACTCGGGGAGTGTGGACGGCAGGACGGCTTCGACGAACAACCAGGGAACGCTCGTCGGTGAGGGCTTCGGCGACGTGGCGTCCTCCTACGTCGAACGGTCCTACGCCTCGTGCGACGACGACGGCGAGAGCGGCAAGTACGACCAGTGCTGGAAGTACGACAACGCTTCGCTCGTGCTGAACGGCAAGTCCACGGAGCTGGTCAAGGACGACACCACCGGCGTCTGGCACCTGAAGGACGACGACGCGTCCACAGTCACGCACTCCACCGGCGCCGACAACGGTGACAACGACGGCGAATACTGGACGGTCACCACCGGCGACGGCACCAAGTACGTCTTCGGCCTGAACAAGCTGCCCGGAGCGGACACCCAGCGCACCAACTCCGCTTGGACGGTGCCGGTGTTCGGCAACAACGTCGGCGAGCCCGGCTATGACCAGGGCTCCGTCTTCGCCGACCGTGCCGTCACCCAGGCCTGGCGCTGGAATCTGGACTACGTCGTGGACCTGCACGGCAATGCGATGTCGTACTGGTACACCGCCGAGACCAACTACTACGGCAGGAACGGCGCGACCACCGGCACTGCCCAGTACACAAGGGGCGGCTATCTCACCAAGATCCTTTACGGGCAGAACAAGGACACTCTGTTCACCGGCACGGCCTCGGACGAGGTCACCTTCAGCTATGACGAGCGGTGCACCGCCTCTGACTGCTCCTCGCTGACCTCCTCCACTGCCTCCAGTTGGCCCGACGTCCCGTACGACTCCATCTGTACCTCCGGCGCGGACTGCAAGGCCTCCAGCCCGGCGTTCTTCACCCGTAAGCGACTGACCGGCATCGACACCCACGCCTGGTCGGCCGCCTCCAGTGCCTACACGGATGTTGACTCCTGGGCGCTGATCCAGCAGTTCCTGGACCCGGGCGACATCGGCAACAGCACCGACCAGACCCTCGTCCTCAAGAGCATTCAGCACACGGGCAAGAACGGCACTGCCATCTCCCTGAACCCGGTCGCGTTCACCTACCAGATGCGGGAAAACCGGGTCGATTCCTCCACGGACGACGTCCTGCCGCTGAACCGGCCCCGCATTCAGACCGTCACCTCCGAGGCCGGGGCCATCACCACGGTGACGCTGTCCAATCCGGAGTGTGCGCGCGGTTCGAACATGCCGTCGTCCGAGGACAACGACACGATGAGCTGCTACCCGGTCTACTGGCACATCAACGGCGCTACCGAGGCACTGCTGGACTGGTTCAACAAATACCGGGTCACCGACGTAGTCACCTCCGACCCCACCGGTCTGGGCGAGACGATGGAGAACCACTACAGCTACTCCGGGCCGGCCTGGCACTACAACAACGACCCGTTCACCCCGGCCAAGGAGCGCACCTGGTCCGACTGGCGCGGCTACCGCACCGTCACCACGCTGAAGGGCGCCTCCAGCGAAACCCAGTCCAAGAGCGTGTCCCTGTATCTGCAGGGCATGGACGGTGACAAGCAGAAGGACGGCACGACCCGCTCGGTCTCCGTCCCGGGCATTGCTTTCACTGGTCTGAGCGTGGCTGACCAGACGGACAGCGACCGTTTCTCGGGCTTTACCCGCGAGCAGATCACCTACAACGGGTCCACCCCGGTCACCGTCACTGTCACCGACCCTTGGTCCAGCCGCACGGCCAGCCAGCAGAAGTCGTACGCCAACATCGAGGCCTACTTCGTCCGCACTTACAAGACTCAGACCTCGACCTACCTGACCGCCGCCTCCAAGTGGCGCACCCGCAGCGTGACTACCAGCTTCGACAGCTACGGCATGCCCCTCACCGTCTACGACGCCGGCGACGCGGCCGTCACCGGCGACGAGACCTGCACCCGCACCTGGTACGCCCGCAACGACAGCCTGGGCATCAACTCCCTGGTCTCCCGCACCCGCGTCGTCGGCCGCGCCTGCGCCACCGCCGAGACCGACCTGAGCCTGCCGGCATCGTCGAGCACTCGTGGGGACGTGTTGTCCGATGCGGCCACGGTCTACGACACCGCCACCACCACCTGGACCGCCTCGCAGATCCCGACCCTGGGGGACGCGAACTGGACCGGACGTGCCTCCGCCTATCCCGCGACGGCCACCGATGGCGAGCGGTACCCGACCTCCTGGCAGACCGTCGAAAAGACCACGTACGACACCCTGGGCAGGCCCTTGAGCGTGACCGACGCGCTGGGCAACCCGACGACCACCGTCTACACCCCGGCCACGACGGGGCCGCTGACCAAGATCACGGTCACCAACGCGAAGACTCAGAAGTCATATACCTACTTCGACTACGCTCGTGGCACTCCCGTCAAGGTCTACGACGTCAACACGAAGCTGACCGAGTCGACGTACGACGCGTTGGGCCGGGTGTCCGCCGTCTGGCTGCCCAACCATCTGCGCGCCGCCGGATACGGAGCCAACTACACCTACGCCTACTCGGTCACCAACAACGCCCCGTCCTGGGTGTCCACCTCCAGCATCCTCGGCGAAGGCGTCTACAACACCAGCTACACGATCTACGACTCGCTGCTGAGGCCGCTGCAGACCCAGTCCCCGACCGCGAACGGCGGTCGGCTGTTGACCGACGCCCGCTACGACAGCCGCGGCCTGGCCTACGAGACCTACGCCGACGTCTTCGACTCCACCGCCACCCCGTCCGGCAGCTACGCCCGTGCCGAATACGGCGGCGCACCGAAGCAGACCGACACCGTCTTCGACGGAGCCGAACGCCCAACCAGCAGCGCCTTCTACGTCTACGGCGTCAAGAAGCAGTCCACATCGACGACGTACACCGGAGATTCCACCGCCACCACGGCCCCGGCCGGTGGGTCCGCGGCCCGCACCATCACCGACGCCTTGGGCCGCACCACCGAGCAGCGTGAGTACTCCGGTACCGACCCGGCCGACACCGCCTATGGTTCGGGCGTCGGCACCGCCTACACCTCCACGAAGTACACCTACACCCGCGACTCCAAACCGGACATGGTCACGGGCCCCGACGGCACCCAGTGGTCCTACACGTACGACCTGTTCGGCCGTCAGGCCTCGGCGACAGACCCGGACAAGGGCACGAGTACCACGTCGTACACCGATCTGGACCAGGTCGCCAGCACCACCGACTCCCGCAACACCACCCTCCTGTACGGATACGACGAGCTCGGCCGCAGGACCGACCAGTGGCAGACGTCCAAGACGGACGCCAACAAGCTCGACCACTGGGCCTACGACACCTTGGCCAAGGGGCAGTTGGACTCGTCCACGAGCTATGTCGGAGGGGTGACCGGCGCCGCCTACACCCGCAAGGTCACCGCCTACGACAGCCTGTACCGGCCGACCACCACCCAGTTGGTCCTGCCCTCGACCGACGCTCTGGTCACCTCGGGCGCCGTCACCTCCACGCTGACCCTCTCGACGTACTACAACCTCGACGGAACCCAGCAGTACATATCCGAACCCGCCGCCGCAGGCCTGGCCGCCGAGCAGGTCGTCACCCACTACAACAGTGCTGGTCTGCCCACCGACGTCGCCGGCCTCAGCGACTATCTGCTCGGCGCCGCCTACTCCGAAATCGGCCAGCCCCAGCAGCTCACTCTGGGCACTTCGGCAGCGGCGGGCACCAAGAAGGCCTACATCACCAACACTTGGGAGGAAGGCACCGACCGGCTCCAGCAGTCGGCGGTCACCGACCAGACCCACAACTACGAGCTGCAGGAACTGAACTACGGCTACGACGACGCGGGCAACGTCACCTCCGTCATCGACCCCACAACTCTCGGAGGCACCGGCAAGGCCGACGACCAGTGCTTCACCTACGACGGTCACCAACGCCTGATCGAGGCCTGGACGCCGTCCACCGCCGACTGCTCCGCCTCCGGCCGTACCGCCTCGAACCTCGGCGGCGCCGCCCCGTACTGGACCTCGTACAGTTACACCGACGGCGGCCTGCGCAGCACGGAGACCAGCCACACCTCCGCCGGTGACACCACCAAGACGTACTGCTACGGCGACACCGCCCACCCGCACGCCCTGACCGCCACCACCACGGCCACTTCGTGTACGGGTGTGACCGCCTCGTACGCCTACGATACGACCGGCAACACCATCGGCCGCCCCAACGGCACCGATACCCAGAGCCTCACCTGGAGCCCCGAGGGCCAACTCGGCACCGTCACCGAGAAGTCCGGCTCCGGCACCACGAAGAGCACCACGAGCCACGTCTACGACGCCGACGGCACCCTCCTGATCCGCCGCAACACCGGCGGAGAGACCGTCCTCTACCTCGACGACGGCACAGAAGTCCACCTCGACACCTCCACCTCGACCGCCAAGTACTGGGCCCAGCGGTACTACAACGCCGGCGGTCAGGTCATCGCTCTGCGCACCAACGAGACCGGCACCGAGACCCTCTCCTGGCTCGCAGCCGACCAGCACGGCACCAGCAGTTTGGCCATCGAAGCCACCAGCCAGGCGGTCACGAAGCGATACACCACGCCCTTCGGCGCCTCCCGTACCGGGGTCACGGGCACTTGGCCCGACGACAAGGCCTTCCTCGGCAAGTCCGCCGATTCCTCCACCGGCCTCACCTACGTCGGTGCCCGCGAATACGACCCGGCCACCGGCCGTTTCCTCAGTGTCGACCCAGTCCTCGACACAAGCGACACTCAATCCCTCAACGGCTATACCTACGCCGACAACAGCCCGGTTACCCAGAGCGACCCCACGGGCATGGAAAGCTGTGGGCCGGTTCACTATTGCTCCGGCAGTAACGGCACGTACGGCACCTATCACGAGGAAAATGACCCGGGGGCGGGGAAGAAGTACAAGGGCTCCAGCCACTACTGCGACACGCACAAGTGCAGCAGCGGCAGCGGCACCGGCAGTGCCCCGGTAAGCGATCCGGTCACGATAGCGCCGGTCCCGCCGCGCCAGTTCGACGCAGAGGCAAAACGCGCATGGCTCGATGCGCTCCACATGGTCGACAAGCAGAACCGGATGACGGACTCCGGCGACATGTGGGATGCCCGTAACGGAATCCAGTTGGCGAGTGAGACGTTCTGGGAGGTCTTCTGCAAAGAGGCTCCCGGCGCCTGCCCCAAGAGCCGGCCCGACGCGAACAACTCCACAGACTTCGGATATTTCCCGATGACTACGTCAGATTCGTCGGGAGAGTCACTCAAAGACGTTCTGCGTGGTGGCCCATCGGCGGCAGCTGCCGGAATCTGGTACAGAAATCTGCGCCCCGACGAGGATCCGGCAGAGGGGCTGTTCGCAAAGAACGTCGACGGCGACTACACCATCAACGTGCAGATCGGTCAGGGGAGTCGGGTACGAACCCAGTGGATTTCGGTGACGAAGAGCTGGGATGTGATCAAGAAGTGGCGTCAGCCCGGTCAACGGGTTGCTATCATCGATGGCGACAAAGTCGAGGCGCGGCTGGTCGACCTCACCTCGGCGGAAAACAGGGCAAGGTACCTGCGAGGATGGTCTGCGAATACAAACGCGCAATCATCGCAAGAGGCTCTGGTCGAGAGATATATAAACCCGAACGCCATACTCGGGTTGGTCGAAGATGAGGAATGAACCAGTGCGTGAGGAACTCGTGTCACAACTAAGTGACGCCGCTGACGGATTCATCGTTCCCCTGCGTCTGAACGACGGGTTCGATCAGCTCGCGCTGGACGAGTTGTGCAAGCAGATCGACCGGCTCGGGCAGCAGTGGCGTACGGCCGAGGTCATTCCGAAATCCGCCGCCCTCATCCTCTCGGAGCTGTACCCGGCGATCAGCGCCTGCGCCGACCTCTACGCGGGAGACGAACGCCAGAGAATGATCGAGGCCGCGGTGCGGGTCGGAGAAAGAGTCACCTACGCCCTGGACCCCGCGGGCGAACCCGAGATGTGAGGCCTTGCGCCGCACCGTCACCGCACACGACGAGCCCCGGACCACCCGTCCGGGGCTCGCACGCTCGAGCTGCACGGAGATTCTTCAGCGGTGCCGCTCCAGAGTGAGTACGGCTTTGGCGATTGACGTCATGCGGTTCGGGGTGCAGCCGGCGTGACGGAAGATCCGCCAGGACTTGAGGTGCGGCGAGCTAGGCGTAAGTGTCGCCGCGCCACAGGTGTGCCAGGGCGGGCAGGGACTGACGTTCGGCAGGAAGACGCCGCCACTGGGTTCCGATCTCCTGCCGCCGGGCTGCCAGTTGCCCGGTCAGGAACCGCACGCAAGATGCGGCTGGACAGGTCAATCGAGGACGGGTGGACAAGCACGCGAAGTTCCTGGCGGACACGGGCGGTCCTGGTCGAGAACCCGTCCACCAGGAGCTTCATCGTTGCGCAGGACAGTCCAACTCGCGGTCAGCGCCGCCGGCTTGAAAAGGGCTCACGGGCTCGACCCCGGCATCGGAGTCAGCTATCGGAAGCCTGTGATCGATGTTGTCGGACGGGCGGCGGAAGGAGACAAGGACAGCGTCCACCTCGCGGCTTGAGGTGCTCTCGGGATCCTCGCCGGATAATGGTTGGCGCTCCATGGGACTCGGAGGCTAGGTTTCTTTTCGTCCCAGCGGTGGCCGGTAGGTCACCGCTGTCGGTTGAGTGCGCATGGGAGGTGTGACCGATGGCTGTCTCTGTGATGGGCGCTGCCCGCAGTCAGAAGTGCATCAAGTCCACCTCCGTGGCCACCGGCTGACCTTTCTCTTCCATCGCGCCCGAGTGCGCGCGCCGGGGCCACCCTGTGAAGGGTCTCCCTTGACTTCCAGCTCTGCTTTTCTCGCGCTCGCCCGCTACGGCTGGGACGACGCGTGGGCGGATGAATTCGCCCGTCACGACGCCGAAGGACTGCTGGCCGGCCGGGTCGTCCGGGTCGACCGGGGGCAGTGCGACGTCGTCACCGCCGACGGCACGGTGCGCGCCGACACCGCGTTCGTCACCCCGAACGACCCGCTGCGCGTCGTGTGCACCGGGGACTGGGTCGCCGTCGAACCCGCCGGCAACCCGCGGTACGTACGCACGTATCTGCCGCGCCGTACCGCCTTCGTGCGCTCCACCTCCTCCAAGCGGTCCGAGGGGCAGATCCTCGCGGCCAACGTCGACCACGCGATCGTGGCCGTACCGCTGACAGGGGATCTCGACCTCGGCCGTATCGAACGGTTTCTCGCGCTCGCGTGGGAGTCCGGTGCCCGGCCCGTGGTCGTGCTGACCAAGGCCGATCTCGTGCCGGACGCGGTGACGTTGTCGTATCTCGTCCAGGACGTGGAGACGACGGCGCCCGGCGTGCCGGTGCTGGCCGTCAGTGCCGCCACCGGGGACGGGATCGACGTGCTGGCCGCGGTCGCCGCCGGCGGTACCTCCGTGCTGCTCGGGCAGTCCGGTGCCGGCAAGTCGACGCTCGCGAACGCGTTGATCGGCGAGGACGTGATGGTCGTCCAGGCGACGCGTGACGTGGACGGCAAAGGCCGTCATACGACCACCACGCGCAATCTGCTCGCCCTCCCGGGTGGTGGGGTGCTGATCGACACGCCGGGGCTGCGTGGTGTCGGGTTGTGGGACGCGCAGACCGGGGTCGGGCAGGTCTTCGCCGAGATCGAGGAACTGGCGGGGCAGTGCCGCTTCCACGACTGTGCCCACACCGGCGAACCCGGTTGCGCGGTGCTCGCCGCCCTCGACTCCGGTGAGCTTCCCGAACGCCGGCTCGACAGTTACCGCAAGCTCATGCGCGAGAACCAGTGGATCGTCGCCAAGACCGACGCCCGCGCCCGCACCGAACTGCGCCGCGACTGGAAGCGGAAGGGGGCGGAGGGGAAGGCGGCGATGGAGGCGAAGCGGGGGCGCTGGGCGTAGCCGGGGGCAGGCGGTTCCGGCCGGGGCTGATTTCGGGGCCGGTGGGTCGGCGGCCCGTGTCGACCCACCGGCGGGTGGGAGGCTCGGGCGCCTGGTCCGGATTCGCCCGCCCGTTCAGACGCGCTCGGGGCGTCCCGGTGTCCGGCCGCCCCCACCCCCCTCGGGGCGGCCCCGCCGGAAAACCGACCTTCACTCCCGCGCCCCAACACCCCGTCCGATTTCCGCCAGCCCCGCCCTCGGGGATGGCGGAGACTGGACACCGTGATGGACGAAGACACCAGGTACGAAGCCGTGCGGAGCCGGGATGCCCGGTTCGACGGGGAGTTCTTCTTCGGGGTCGCCACGACCGGGATCTACTGCCGGCCCAGTTGCCCGGCGGTGACGCCGAAGCGGCGCAACGTGCGGTTCTTCGCGACGGCCGCCGCCGCGCAGGGCTCGGGGTTCCGGGCCTGCCGGCGGTGCCGGCCGGATGCCGTGCCGGGGTCGGCCGAGTGGAACGCGCGCGCCGATGTCGTGGGTCGCGCCATGCGGCTGATCGGCGACGGCGTGGTGGACCGCGAGGGCGTCGCCGGGCTCGCCGTACGGCTGGGATACAGCGCGCGGCAGGTCCAGCGGCAGCTCACCGCCGAACTCGGCGCCGGGCCGGTCGCCCTCGCCCGGGCCCAACGGGCGCACACAGCACGGGTGTTGGTGCAGACCACCGACCTGCCGATCACGGAGATCGCGTTCGCCGCCGGGTTCGCCAGTGTCCGCCAGTTCAACGACACGATCCGTGCCGTGTACGCCTCGACCCCGAGCGAGCTGCGGACGGCCAGGACGCCCCACGCGCCCAAGGCGCCGGCGAAGGGGACCGGTCCCTCCGCCGGAATCCCGTTGCGGCTCGCCCACCGGGGCCCGTACCAGTCCGCCGCCGTCTTCGACCTGCTCGCACGCGAGGCCGTCCCCGGCATCGAGGAGATCACCGGCACCCCCGGCCGCCGCACCTACCGCCGCACCCTCCGCCTCCCCTACGGCACCGGAATCGTCGCCGTGGACGAGCGCCCCGGTGCCCTCAGGACCGCGCCCCCGGCCCACCCCGGCGGCTGGCTCGACGCCCGTCTGCATCTCACCGACCACCGCGACCTGACCACCGCCGTCCAGCGGCTGCGGCGGCTCTTCGACCTCGACGCCGACCCGTACGCCGTCGACGAACGGCTCGGCGCCGACCCCCGGCTCGCCCCGCTCGTCGCCGCCCGCCCCGGCCTGCGCTCGCCGGGCACGGCAGACCCGGAGGAACTCGCCGTACGGGCCCTGGTCGGGCGGGCGGAGGCCGAGCGGCTGGTGCGGCGCTACGGCAAGACGCTGGACGCCCCGTCCGGCGGCCTCACCCACCTCTTCCCCGAGCCGTCCGCGCTGGTGGACGCCGCGCCCGGCGAACCCCTGACCGCCCTCGCCACCGCCCTGACCGACGGCACCGTACGACTCGACGCCGGCGTCGACCGGGACGACGCGGAGGAGGCCCTGCTCGCGCTGCCCGGCATGGACGCCGCGACCGTCGCCGTCATCCGCACCCGCGCCCTCGGCGACCCCGACGTGGCACCGCCCGGCATCGACGTTCCGGATGCGTGGCGCCCCTGGCGTTCCTACGCCGCACAGCACCTACAACACCTGCGCACGGCAGGGGAGTCGGAGTCCCGATGAGCACCCGCTGGACGAGTTTCGACAGCCCTCTGGGTCAACTCCTCCTCACCGCCGACGAGTTCGGAGCCCTCACCTCCCTCTCCGTGCCCGGCCAGAAAGGCGGCCGTACCGTCCAGCCGGAGTGGCGGCAGGACCCCGGCCCCTTCCGCGCCGCCGGCGAACAGCTCGCCGCCTACTTCGCCGGTGAACTCAAGGAGTTCCAGCTGGAGTTCCGCACCTCCGGCACCGACTTCCGCGAGCGCGTGTGGATCGCCCTCGACTCCGTCCCGTACGGCGCGACGACGACGTACGGCGAGATCGCCGCGCGGATCGGCGCGCCCCGGGCGGCCGTTCGGGCGGTGGGAGGGGCGATCGGCGCCAATCCGTTGCTGGTTGTCCGGCCCTGCCATCGGGTGATCGGCGCCGACGGATCGCTTACCGGCTATGCGGGCGGGCTCGACCGCAAGGTCCAACTGCTCACCCTGGAGGACGCGTTGGGCTGAGTCAGCTGCCGGTCTCCAGACCCCAGCTGTGGATCCGCCGCGGATGGATGCGGATCACCTCTTCGCTCATGTGCGGGCCCAACTCGTGTGGGCCGACGAGGAGTTCGGCCTCGCCTCGGATGTCGATGCCGCGCACCTTCCAGGGGGTGACGCTGACGATGTCGTCCACGACCAGCGCGACCTTCGGGTTCTTCCCCAGGTTGCGCCACTTTTTCGTCGTGCCCATGGCGTAGCCGCCGACCAGGATCGTGCCGTCGGCCTGTGGGAAGAAGCCGACGGGGTTGGCCTGGGGCTGGCCCTGGGGGTCGACGGTGGCGAGGCGGCCCAGTCGCTGTGAGGTGAGGTAGGCGCGCTCGGCCTCGGTGAATTCGGTCATGACCGCAGCCAAACACGCCTGCCCGCCGTGCGCATCGGCCTCCGGTCCCAGGCCTTAGGCCTTATGCCCCACACCGGAGGGGGACGCGGGGCCCGGCGCCGGTGATGCTCCGCCGTCCGCCCGTTCCGGCGTGCCACGTTCGCCTTCCTCGTGGCTGGTGGGAAGAGGCGGAGCGCTCATGGTCGGGGCCGGACGGGTCGTCGTAGCACTGCTGGTGTGCGTGCTGGGAGCGGGAGTTGGGGAGGGTACGGCGACAGCCGAGGGGCCGGTCGGCCGGGCGTCGGACACCTGGACCGGCACCTGGGAGGCCGCCCCCTCCGGAACCACCCCGGCCCTGCCCGGCGCCTCGTTCCGCAACGTCGTCCATCTCAGCGTCGGCGGCAGCGCCACCCGGGTCCGGCTCACCAACCGGCTCGGTACCGCGCCCCTCCGCCTCGACGCGGTGACCGTCGCCCTGCGCGAGGCGGGTCCGGACGCCGTGCCCGGTTCGATGCGGGTCGCCACCTTCACGGGTGCCCGGACGGTCACCATTCCGGCGGGCCAGGACCTCGTGAGTGATCCGGTTCCGCTCGCCGTGCCCGACGCGGCGGATCTGCTCGTCACCGTCCACACGCCCGACAACTCCGGTCCGGCGACCTACCACCGTGCCGCCGGGCAGACCAACTACCTTGCGCCGCAGGGGAATCGGACCGCCGACATCGACGGTTCCGCGTACACGGCGACCACCACCTCCTGGTACTACGTCACCGGTGTCGACGTCCTCGACGCCCCGGCAGCCGGCAGTGTCGTCGCCCTCGGCGACTCCCTCACCGACGGCAACGGCTCCACCCGTGACGCCAACCACCGCTGGCCCGACCGGCTCGCCGACCGTCTCGGCGCCCTGCCGTCGTATCGCCGCCTCGGTGTCCTCAACGCCGGGATCTCCGGGAACCGGCTGCTGCGGGACGACGTAGGACCGAGTGCCTTGTCACGTCTCGACGCCGATGCCCTGTCGCGGTCGGGGGTGCGGGTGCTGATCGTCCTCGAAGGCATCAACGACGTCAAAGGCACCCCGGCGGCCACCGACCCCGGCGCCTTCGAGGACGCGTACCGCACCCTGGTGAGCCGGGCCCACGCGCGCGGCATCCGGGTCATCGGGGCGACCCTCACACCGTACGGCGGCAACAGCGCGTACACGGCGGCCCGCGAAGCCGTGCGGCAGGAGGTCAACGGCTTCATTCGTGGGGGCGGGCCCTTCGACGCGGTGGTCGACTTCGACGCGGCCGTCCGTGATCCGGCGCAGCCGCAGCGGATCCTGCCCGGTTACGACTGCGGCGACCATCTGCATTTCAACGACGCGGGCATGCGGGCGCTCGCCGACACGGTCGACCTGACCATGCTCGGCTGAGGGTCAGCCCCAGATCACCGCGCCCACCCACGCCCCCATGATCAGCAGGCAGGTGAACAGTTCGGTCAGCACGCTGGAGCCGCCCGAGCGCATCGCCGTACGGAGTGAGGCCATGGCCTCGCCGTGGCGGCCCAGGCGGAGGCGTTCGTGGAGGTAGATGCCGGCCATGAAGCCGGGGATCGCGCCGAGCACGGGGATCAGGACGAAGCCGAGCAGTGCGCCGGCTCCGGCGTACACGCCCATCCGGGGGGTCGCGCCGCTCGCGCGCAGGCGGCGGGGCGGGAGGGCCCAGCGGACCACCTGGGAGAGGAAGAGGACGACCGTGGCACCCACCAGGACGCCCCAGGACACCGGCTGCGGGTCCTTCAGCGCCCACCACAGGACCGCGGCCCACACCAGCCACGACCCCGGCACTCCGGGCACCAAGACTCCGCACAGGCCGAGCAGGATGACGACGCCGACCAGGAGGAGTTCACCCACTCCCATCTGTCCAGCGTGCGGGACGGACGGTGAAACCGCAGGTCAGCCGCGGGCCACCCAGCCCCGTTCGTAGGCGTGCCAGCCCAGTTGCAGGCGGGTCGTCACGCCGGTCAGCTCCATCAGGCGCTTCACCCGGCGCTGGACCGTCCGCAGGCCCAGGTCGAGCTGTTTCGCGACGCTGGCGTCGGTCAGCCCGGCCAGCAGCAGGGACAGCACCTCCAGGTCGGTGGCGTCGGGGCCGTCCGGGTTCTGCTCGGTGGGGCCGGACGCGCCGAGGCGCAGGGGGAGGGCGTCCCGCCAGATCGACTCGAAGAGGCCGGAGAGCAGTTCCAGGAGGCCGCTCGCGTGCACGACGAGTGCGGCGGGCTCCGCGGTGTGCGAGGTCAGCGGGACCAAGGCCAGGGTCCGGTCGGCTACCACCAGCTTGGTCGGGACCTTGTCGACGACCCGTACCTGTTCGTCGCGGTTGAGGGCGGCGGTGAGTTCGGTGATGCCGTCCGGCTGGTCGAGGACCGCGCGTTCCAGGACCACCCGGTAGCGGACCCCGCGGTCGGCGGCCTGTTCCTCCGCGTCGTTCTCCATGCCGGTGACGGCGACCGGGGTCCCGGTGACCAGCGCACAGACCTCCTCCGTCGCGCCGAGCTGGAGCTGGAGGAAGCGCTGGGTGACGGCCGCGGCGCCGATCACCACCTCCACCAGGTCGTGTACGGAGGGTTCGGCGGCGGTGGCGCGGTACTCCTCGGCGAGCAGCGCGGCGGCGAGTTCCGCCTTCTCCAGTTCGTGGCGTTGCTGGGTGAGCAGCGCGCCCAGGGCGACCCCGGGCGGGGCGGCGACCCAGCGGCCGGGGCGGGCCGAGGACTGGGCCGCGAGTCCGTGCCGTTCCAGGCGGCGCAGGGCGCGCTCGGTGTCGTACTCCCCGATGGTCAGCCGTCGGGCGAGATCGGGCACGTCCGCGGCGCCGACGGACACCAGTGCCCGGTACGCCGACTCGTGTGCCTCGTCCAGGCCTATCGCTCCCAGCACCAGGTGCCGCCTCTCCCCGAAGTCCCCGTCGCGTTCCGCGCGCCGTGGCGGAAAACAGCCACGGCGCAAAACCGCCTCGGCACATCATCGCCGTACCACCCGTCACTCTGCCAAGGTTGCGCCACGGGGGCATCAACTGTCGCCCGTAATGCCGGTATTGGGCCTTTGTGGCCTGCGGGTTCGCGCGCGGTGCGTCATGGGGGACACCGGCGCGAATCACAGGGGAGCTTCAGGGAAGCCGGTCACACTCGGGACCGGGTGGGCCGAACCGGCAACGGGATTCGGTCACTTGGGACGTGACCCGGGCCCATGACGTGCGCCGGCACGCAGGGGAGTTGGGGCCGGGTCACTCAGTCGTCGCCGGGCGGTTCTCCCGTGGGGGGTGGGACCGTCCGGCGGCCCTGTGTCGCCGTGTGGCGGACGGGTGTTCGGTACGTCCTCCGACACGCCGTTCGAGGAGGGGCTCGCGTCCGATTTTCCGGACGCCCCGTTTCCAACTGGCCCGCGCGGTGGACAATTAGGGGCATGAGCCAGCAGGGGGGAACGCCGACCGGTCACGAGGACGACTGGTGGAGCCAACTGTACGACGACACGGCGGAGGACACGGGGCCCACGGGCACCGGGGACTCCGTCGACGAACGGTTCGCCTCGGCGGCGGGGACGGTGAGGCGGCCTCCGGCGGACGAGCGGGATCATCCAGCGGGCCCGGGTGTTCCGGGGCCCCGCGCGGGAGCCCGGCCCGACTCCGATCCGCCTGCTGGTACGGGTTCCGCTTCCCCGGGGGGCGGGTGGGAGCCAACGGCTGCGGCACCTCCGGGGGCTGCGGCGGTCCCGCCAGGGCCCCCGCGGCAGGGGCCGACGGAGACACCGGGAACCTCTGCTCCCACGTCACAGGTGCCGGTCGATGGGCCGACGCCGGGTGTGGACGGTGGTGGTTCGGCTGGAGCTTCGGGGGTGGGCGGGGCTGGGGGTGCCGGTGGGTTCGGTTCCCTCCGGGGTGACGCGGCGCGCGTCGCTGCTCCGGGTGACCGCCCGACTGCGGCTACCGGCGACGGCGCCTCGTCGTCTGCGGTTCCGGGAGGTGGCGGCTCGGATCAGTACGGCGGCCCTCCGGTGTTCAGGCCCCTGGGCCCTGCCGCTCCCGGTGACGGCCCTTCGACGACTTCGACGCCGGGAGGCGACGGCGCGGATCAGTACGGTGCGCCTCCGGTGTTCACACCTGCGGTGCCGGCCGCGCCCGGTGCGGACCCGAGTGCCGAGCCTCCGGCGTTCACACCCTTTGCCCCGGCCGCTCCCGACGCGGACCCGGATGCCGAGCCTCCGGTGTTCACGCCCGCGACCCCCGACGCTTCGCCCGTGCCACCCCGGCAGGGCCTGCACGCGGGCACACAGCCCGGCCTCCGGCCGGCCGACCCTCAGCGGCCCGCCGGTGCGGAGCCTCCGCCCGCGCATCCGCAGCGACCGGCGGCTCCCGTATCTCCTACCGACAACCCCGGCGCCGCTCCGGGGGACCTCCGTCCGGACGGACTTTCCGCCCCGTCGTCGTCGGCGGCTCCCGCACGCCCTGCCGAGGATCCCGCTGGCGCTGCGCAGGCTCTCCGTTCGGATGGTCCGTCCTCACCGCGTCCCTACCCGCCGTCTTCGGCCGTTCCAGCGCCCCCTGTCGGCAGTCCCGGCGTCGCTCCGGGGGACCTCTACCCGGACGGGCCGTCGGCCTCGCAGCCGTCGGTGGCTCCCGTGCGCCCTGCTGAGGATCCCGCTGGCGCTGCGCAGGCTCTCCGTTCGGATGGTCCGGCCTCACCGCGTCCCTACCCGCCGTCTTCGGGCGTTCCCGCGCCCCCTGCCGGTAGTCCCGGCGTCGCTCCGGAGGATCTCCGCCCGGCCTCACCGCGCCCCTACTCGCAGTCGTCGGCAGTTCCGCCGCCCCCTGCCGACAGTCCCGTCGGCGCTCCGCGGGGCCCGCGTCCAGACGGGCCGTCCAGCCCGCGCGCTTATCCGCAGTCGTCGGCCGCGCCCGAACCCCCTGCCGACAGGCCCGCCGCAGCTCCGGAGGACCTCCGTTCCGACGGGCAGGCCGCCCCGAACCCCACTCTCCATCTGCAGCCCCCTTCCACTCCCGCACCCCCCACCCTCGCCCCCCAATCCCCCCGCCCCTACCCCCAGCCACCGGCCGAGCCCGCGCCCTTCGGCGACAACCTTGGCCCCGCCCCGCAGGCACCCCGCCCGTACCCGCACCCCCCAGCCGCGCTCGCCCCGCCTCCCGACCTCCCCGCCCTCGCGCCGCCCCCGCCCCCTCCCACCCTCGACTACGTAGGCTCCGGACCCCCCACCTACGACCCCGAGCCCACCGCCCTCCCCCTCGCCGACCCGGATGAGCTAGACGATCTGGTCGCGGACACCGTGTTGGACGGGGCGCGGTACGGGGCGAGCACGATCAGGGCTGCTTCCGTGCGGGGGGACTCCGCGCGGTTCAGGGGGGAGCCCCGGCGGGATTCCCTGCTCACCGCGCGGTTCGGGGTGGGGGAGCAGGCGTTGGTCCTGGTGGCGATGGCGACCGGAGCCCGGGCCACGCCGGGGGCGCATCGGGCCGCCGCCGAGGCCTGTGACTGGATCGCGCGGGCCGTGGGGCGCAGTCACGCACGGCTCTCCGAGGACATAAGGGCCGCGCGGCGCGGGGACCTGAAGTCCGGGCTGCACCGGCTCACCGACCGCAGCCTCGGCAAGCTCCGTGCCAGCGCCGCCGAACAGGGCATCGACCCCGAGGAGTACTCGGCCGGTCTGCGGTGCCTCCTCCTCCCCGCCCACCCGGAGTGCCGTACGCGCGTGTTCTTCGGGGTCGGGGCCGGCGGGCTGTTCCGGCTGCGGGACGGGGAGTGGCAGGACATCGAGCCCACCGTCGGGGACCTGACCGGCGAGGCGGTCGTCGGGTTCGGGTCGCAGCCCGCCGAGACGCCCGAGGGGGACCGGCTCACCATGGATCTCGGGATTCCGACGCCCCCGAGCCCGTACGAACCCGCCCCCGAGCCGCCCCGCGAACCCTTCCGCTTCCGGGCCTCCGTGGCCCGCCCGGGCGACACGCTGCTGATGTGCACCGGCGGGCTGGCCGAGCCCCTCCGCGGCGAGCCCGAGCTGTCCGCGCATCTGGCGGGGCGGTGGTCCGGCACCACTCCGCCCGGCCTCGCCGCGTTCCTCGCCGACACCCAAGTGCGGGTCAAGGGTTATGCCGACGACCGCACGGCAGCCGCTGTTTGGGAGGCGTGAGTGCCCGGGCTGTGAATTCATGGAACCCAGAGGGATCCGTAGGACACAGGAAACCGAAGGGCACGCGAGAACCATGGCCAAGCAGAACGTTGCCGAACAGTTCGTCGACATCCTCGTCCGCGCCGGCGTCAAGCGCCTCTACGGCGTCGTCGGCGACAGCCTCAACCCCGTCGTCGACGCCATCCGCCGCAACTCCGCCATCGACTGGATCCACGTACGGCACGAGGAGACCGCCGCTTTCGCCGCCGGCGCCGAAGCCCAGATAACCGGGAAGCTCGCGGCCTGCGCCGGCTCCTGCGGCCCGGGGAACCTTCACCTCATCAACGGCCTCTACGACGCCCACCGCTCCATGGCCCCGGTCCTCGCCCTCGCCTCGCAGATCCCGTCGAGCGAGATCGGCCTCGGGTACTTCCAGGAGACCCACCCCGACCGGCTCTTCCAGGAGTGCAGTCACTACAGCGAACTCATCTCCAACCCGAAGCAGATGCCCCGGCTCCTCCAGACCGCCATCCAGCACGCGGTGGGGCAGAGCGGCGTCAGCGTCGTCTCGCTCCCGGGCGACATCGCCTCCGAGCCCGCCCCGGACAAGGCCGCCGAGACCGCCCTCGTCACCTCCCGGCCCTCCGTCCGCCCGGGCGACGCCGAGATCGAGAAGCTCGTCGAGATGATCGATGCGGCGGAGAAGGTCACCCTGTTCTGCGGCAGCGGCACCGCCGGAGCGCACGCCGAGGTCATGGAGTTCGCCGGGAAGATCAAGTCGCCGATCGGACACGCCCTGCGCGGCAAGGAGTGGATTCAGTACGACAACCCTTACGACGTGGGGATGAGCGGGCTGCTCGGTTACGGCGCCGCCTACGAGGCCACCCACGAGTGCGACCTGCTGATCCTCATCGGCACCGACTTTCCGTACAACGCGTTCCTGCCCGACGACGTGAAGATCGCCCAGATCGACGTACGGCCCGAACACCTCGGCCGGCGCTCGAAGTTGGACCTCGCGGTGTGGGGCGACGCGAAGGAGACGCTGCGCTGTCTCACCCCGCGGGTGAAGCCGAAGGGGGACCGGAAGTTCCTCGACCGGATGCTCAAGAAGCACGCCGACGCGCTGGAAGGTGTCGTCAAGGCGTACACGCGGAAGGTCGAGAAGCACGTACCGATCCACCCCGAGTACGTGGCCGCCGTGGTCGACGAACTCGCCGACGAGGACGCCGTGTTCACCGTCGACACGGGCATGTGCAACGTCTGGGCCGCGCGCTACATCACGCCCAACGGCCGTCGCCGCATCATCGGTTCGTTCTCCCACGGCTCGATGGCGAACGCGCTGCCGATGGCGATCGGCGCCCAGTTCACCGACACGGAGCGGCAGGTCGTTTCGATGTCCGGTGACGGCGGATTCTCCATGCTGATGGGCGACTTCCTCACCCTCGTCCAGTACGACCTGCCGGTGAAGGTCGTCCTGTTCAACAACTCCTCCCTGGGCATGGTCGAGTTGGAGATGCTGGTCGCCGGACTCCCGTCGTACGGCACCACCAACAAGAACCCCGACTTCGCCGCCGTGGCGCGCGCGTGCGGTGCCTACGGTGTGCGGGTCGAGAAGCCCAAGGACCTCGAAGGCGCCCTGAAGGCAGCCTTCAAGCACAACGGCCCGGCCCTCGTCGACGTCGTCACCGATCCCAACGCCCTGTCCATCCCGCCGAAGATCAGCGCCGAGATGGTCACCGGGTTCGCGCTGTCGGCCTCAAAGATCGTGCTGGACGGGGGAGTTGGGCGGATGCTGCAGATGGCCCGCTCCAACATCCGCAACATGCCCCGGCCCTAACTGTCGTACGGGGCCCAACCTTTCGACGAGTACCAGAGGTGCCGCAGGCCCTTGATGC
This sequence comes from Streptomyces sp. NBC_00986, assembly GCF_045162565.1. Classification (NCBI taxonomy): domain Bacteria; kingdom Bacillati; phylum Actinomycetota; class Actinomycetes; order Kitasatosporales; family Streptomycetaceae; genus Streptomyces; species Streptomyces sp. NBC_00986. The sequence continues at coordinate 3,031,971 of NZ_CP108733.1, read as the reverse complement.
CGCTCGTGCGGAACGGCTTGCCGTGGTCGTCGACGCGGAGCGTTCCGGTGCGGCCCTGGGAGGACCAGTCGAGTTCCAGGTACCAGCGGCAGTCGCAGGTCCCGGTGCGGGCCTTGACCAGCAGGACCTCGGGGTCCGTGGCCGAGACCCGGTAGGGCAGGTGGGCCACCGGGACCGTCCTGCCCGTGTCACGGCCCGGCTCCGGGTGGACGAGCGGGCGGTGGGCGTCCAGGTTCACGCCGAAGTAGCGCGGGGTGATGTCCCCGCCGCAGCCCTGGGCCATCGAGTACGCGGTGCCCGGGGCTGGAGCGGTGCGGCCGATGACCCGGACCCGAAGTGCCTTCAGGACCACGGCCGTTGAGCTCCGGCCCTGCACCGAGATCTCCACGTTCGTCTGCCCGCCGTGCACCGCGTGCTGGGTCGCCGCCCAGGCCGCGGCGTCCTGCTGGACCGGGGGCGGCGGCACGTCCTTCGGTGCCTTGTCGATGACGTAGTCGTGGTCGCAGCCGATCTCCCAGACCTGGGAGTCGGCGGTCCAGGTGAGGGGTGCGGGGAGGACGGACGGTGAACTCTCGGTCGTAGCGCCGGTGTTGGTCCTGGAGGTGTTGTGAGTGGACACCGCCGACAGGGTTCCCCACACCGCGAGCACCGTGCACACCACGGCGGCGGTGAGTGTGAGCCGTCGCCGGTACCAGGGCGAGCGGACGGCGGCCACCGGCGGTTCGTCGGCACCGGGCGCCGGCTCCTTCGACAGCCCCTCGACCGCCGAGGCCCCTGCCGCCCCCTGAGCCCCTGCCGCCCCCGCCTCCCGTCGCCGCTGTCGCGCCGCCACCGCCAGGATCCAGTACCGGTGCAGCTCCAGCCGCTCCTCCGGTGTCGCCCCGCACAGGGCCGCGAACCGTTCGACGGGGGCGAAGTCGAGGGGGACCGCCTCGCCGGCGCAGTAGCGGTGCAGGGTCGAGGCGTTCATGTTCAGGCGGCGGGCCAGTTGGCTGTAGCTGCGGTCCGTGCGTGCCTTCAGGCGCCGTAGCAGCGCCGCGAACTCCTCGACGTCCCTGTCGTTGGCCTCGCCCGACACCCTTGCTCCCGTGCGTGTCGCGTCCCAGGACGGCATCCCAGGGACTCCATATACCAGGAGGTCAGACGGGGTGGGACGGTTCCACCGTCGCGGGATCGGTGTCGGTCATTGCGGTCGCCGCCGCCGTACGCCGAAGCTCGGTGCGACCACAGCACGGCACCGAACCGAAACGGGGAAACACACGTGAACAGCAAGAAGGCCACGCGCCGCACCGCACTCGCCGCCGGTCTCGCCCTCGCCCTCGGGCTGGGTGTGGCGGCCCAGGCCTCCGCCGGCGCCCCGCGCAGCGTGAGCGGTTCGCCGGACGACAACATCACCCGCATCGCGGACTTCTACGGCGCCTACATCGACGCCGAGAGCGACCTGGACAACGGCGGCGGCAAGCTGGCGACGGACCTGCGCAGCTACTACCTCACCCCGGCCTACCTGAAGGAGCTGAAGGCCTGGGAGGCGAAGAACCACGCGGACGGTGTCCTCCAGGCGCAGAACACGCCCATGAGCTGGAAGGTCACGGACAACGGCACCGCCGACCACACCGAGGCCACGATCACTCTGACATGGGGCGGCGGGGACACCACCAGGCTGATCGTCGACATGACCCGCACGACCCACAAGATCATCCACATCGGTACGAAGGGGATCGGCGGCAAGTAGGCCCCGTAGAGGGGGCGTTCGCGGTTCCTGAGCGGCTGATTCCGGCCAGTTTCGCGGAGTGTGGGCCTCGGGGGAGGTCCGGGGGGACCAATGGCCCCACGCCTTCGCGGACTACGGCCGGATCGGCAGCCGCGCATCGGCAGTCGGTTCGATCGCCGGTGGTCAGGACGTCACGGGGTGTCTGGTCCCGCCGCCGGGAGCCACGGCACCCCGGAGGGGAACGCCCCGGCCGCCCCACCCGGGCCGCATGCTCCGTACCGTGGCCGTTCGACGCTTCGGACGGCACTCCCCCCGATTCCTCCGCCCCGCTGGTCACGCAGCGTTTATGGCCGAACACCCGGTCGTTGACGATTCGACATGACTGCCCTGTTCCCGACGAGGGCATGGATCCCCGTGAACGTGTTCGAGCAGGAGGGAACCGGAAACCGGCGTGCAGGCGGGGGTCATGAAGAGGCAAGCACGAGGGGGCGGTCCCATGGCGATCGGGGCCTCCTCGGCGAAAGCGGCGGAGGACAAGGCCGACAGCGCCACGGAACCGGCGCAGCCGCCTCAACTGAGGCGCAGACTCGGACGCGCGGACCTGCGGGCGGTGCCCGAGGCGCGCAGAGCGTTGCGTGAACTGCTACGGCACTGGGGGAGGCCGGGACGATCGGAGATAGCGGAGCTGCTCACGAGTGAACTCGTCACCAATGCGCTGATCCACACCGACCACGACGCCGTGCTCACGGCGACCGTCGGACCCCGTGGACTGCGCGTGGAGGTACGGGACTTCGTGGCCCGCAGGCCCCGACTGCACGTACCGGACGCCGACGACGGTACGCACGGGCGGGGCCTGGTCCTGGTGCAGTCCCTCGCGGACGCCTGGGGAGTGTCGGCCCACGGGGTCGGCAAGTCCGTCTGGTTCGAGCTGGATTCGGACGCGGCATGAGCAACGGGACGGGGGCGGCGTCCAGTTGGACTCCGCCCCCGTCCCGTTGTCGCCCGGTCCCGGCTTCAGGTTCTCAGCCCTCGGCTCAGCCGAACTGCTGCTCCAGGTCCTTGAGCTTGCGCTCCAGGGAGTCGAGCCGCGGCAGTGCCATAGTGTCGTCCTCGGCGGTGAGGTCGACGGTTATCGGGTCAGATGCCCCGCGGACTGGCTGGAGTGAGGGACGCGTGCGAACCGGCAGCTGTTCCGGCGTCGATAGAGCAGGCTCCGCGGATGCTTGACCGGAGCCGCGCTCCAGGGCCTGCGGTTCCGGCGAACGGCCGCCGCCCCGTCCCATGAGGCCGCGCTGGCCCCGGCTTATGGCCTTGAGCTGGGCCCGCTCGATCCGCTGCTGGTCGCGCCGGCGCAGTCGGGTCTCCTCCTTCTTCGCCTTGTCCTCGCGCACCTCGTCGACCGCCTCGTCCAGGCTGCGCACGTTCTCCAGGAGCATCAGCGACCAGGCGCTGTAGGTCTCACGGGGGGCCCGCAGCCAGCGGACGATACGGATCTGCGGCAGCGGACGCGGCACCAGACCCTGCTCGCGCAGCGCGGCCCGACGGGTCTGCTTCAGCGCGCGGTCGAACAGGACCGCGGCCGACAGCGACATGCCGGAGAAGAACTGCGGAGCGCCCGCGTGGTCGACACCCCTGGGCGCGTGCACCCAGTTGAACCAGGCGGCCGCGGCCGCGAACGTCCACACGAGTATCCGGGAGCCGAGGGCCGCGTCACCGTGGCTGGCCTCGCGGACCGCGAGGACGGAGCAGAACATGGCCGCGCCGTCGAGGCCGAACGGGACCAGGTACTCCCAGCCGTCGGTCAGGCCGAGGTTCTCCTGGCCGAAGCCGACCAGTCCGTGGAAGGAGAGTGCGGCGGCGACCGCCGCACAGCAGAACAGAAGGACGTAGGAGGCGATGCCGTATATGGCCTCCTTGCGCCTGCGGCGCTCCTCCGTGCGCTCCCACGAGTCGTCTTTCGCGTGCTCCCCGCCGGACCGCTTGCTCCGCGCGAGCACCGCAACCGCCGCCAGCATGCCCAGGAGCAGTACGGCGCCGGGAAGCAGCCAGTTAAGCGATATGTCGGTCAGTCTCATCTGGGGTCCCTTGCATTGGGATAGGGCGTAACGCCCGCCATAGTGGCCCAATCCCAACGGCCCTCAGGCGTTTTCGGGGCAAGAGGCCGCCAAGGAGGTGCAAGGGGATGCCCAGGACGGCTTTCTGCTCGAACTGCCGCTTGAGGGGCGGGAGTTGAGTTCGAATAAGACTACCCGTACGGGTGGTTCCACGGAAAGTTCCTGCGGCAAGTGAGGAAGTTGTGAATCCCCTGTAACCGGGTGGGCGCCTCGTTCGGGGCTGATCCTAGCGGGCCTTGAGAGGCGCCCGTGACTGAGGGTCCCTCAACTCGCGGCGGCAGCCAGGAGCTTGGTGACCCGCTCGGTCTCGCAGGTGCGCGGACAGGTCGGGCAGGCGTCCAAGGCGTCGAGCGTGTAGTACATGCAGCAACTCGCCCGGTCCCGCGTGGACAGCGCCTCGCCGTTGGGTCCTGTCACCTCGCGGAACGCGGCCGATCCGACGTACGGCCTGGTCGCGCCCGGCAGCAGCCGCTCCAACTCCCGTACCGCCCGCGGCTGTTCGCCGAACAGATCGGCGACGTACCAGATGCCCTCGACGACCTCGTCGGTCGCCATGCCCCACAGGGCGCGGCCCCGCCGGCGCATCCGCGGGCCGAAGCCGGCCAGCACGGGTTCCATGTGCTCGGCGACCGCGGCCCGCACCTCGGCCCGCAGTGCCTCCTCGTCCGGGACCACCCGGGCGCCGGGGAGAGTCGCGGCCGGGTCGCCGGGCAGACAGGCGAAGGAGTCGGTACGGACGGCCAGCCGGCCCATGTCGAAGCCCTCGGCCGTACGGTCGTAGGAGACGTGGGTCACAGGGAGACGGGGGACGCGGCGGTGCAGGAACCACGGGACGGTGAACAGGAGGACGACCGGCCAGGCGTAGCGGTGCAGGCCGAAGGTGGCTATCACGTCCGGGCGGCCCCGGCGGCCGTGGTCGCGCAGGACCTGGGCGTCGTCCCTGGCCAGGAACGCCTCCAAGCCCTCGCCGCCCTCCGCGAGCGCGGCTGCCGAGATCCAGCCGCCGCCGGTGGGAGTCGGCTGGTCCGGGGTGAGTTCGGTGATCGCGAGCCCGGGGATGACCTCGGTGAGGCGGGCGTACGAGTCCGCTACGGCCGAAGAGGGCAGGGGCATGCCGGGACCACCGATTCGCCGTTGGTTTAGAGGTAAGGCTTACCTTACCCAGCCCTCCCGATATTTGAACTAGTCCGATCTGCGCCTAAGGTGCTTGACGGACGAGTAACAAGCAGCCGTAATGACCCCAAGTACCGACACGTCCGGAGGAGGACCCGTGAAGCAGGGCACGCAGGGCTCCGCCGGGACGGGTGTTCCGGACGCGCCCGCCCGGGGCTCCCGGGTGCCGCCGCAGCAGCGTGCCGCCGATGTGGACCGGGACCGGGGTCTCGCGGACGGCGCCGGTGCGGTGCGCGGTGAGCACACGCACAGCGAGACGCCGATCCCGCGGCCCCGGCAGGTTCTCCAGCGGCCCTCCGTGCGCGGTCAGATACTGGACGCGCTGCGCACCGCGCTCGTCGGCGGGGAGTTGACCCCCGGCGAGGTGTACTCCGCGCCCGCGCTCGGCGACCGGTTCGGCGTCTCCGCCACGCCCGTGCGTGAGGCCATGCAGCAGCTCGCCACCGAGGGCGCCGTGGAGGTCGTACCGAACCGGGGCTTCCGGGTGATCGAGCGGGGCGCCCGCGAACTCGCCGAACTGGCCGAGATCCGCGCCCTGATCGAGGTGCCGGTGATGCTTCGGCTCGCCCGTACCGTGCCCGCCGCCCGCTGGGCCGACCTGCGTCCGCTGGCCGAGGGGACCGTCCGCGCCGCGGCCTCCGGGTGCCGGGCGACGTACGCCGAGTCCGACCGGGCCTTCCACCGCGCGGTGCTCGCCCTCGCCGGCAACGAACAGCTCGTCCAGATCGCCGAGGACCTGCACCGGCGCGCCCAGTGGCCGCTGGTCGGCGGTCCGGTCACGCGCGGGCGGGCCGACCTCGTCGCGGACGCGGCCGAACACCTCGCGCTCCTCGACGCGTTGGCCGCGGGGGAGTGGGACGTGGTGCGGTCCCTGGTGCAGGAGCACTTCGCGGGATCGGCGTGACTTCGAATATGTGACTCCGGTCACGAGCGGGTCCGGGTCCGGCGACCGCCGGCCGCACCGGGAACCCGCCCGGCCGGCGGTGACGTGCCCCACGGAGAGAAGCGACCGATCCGCGGGGGAGAACGCCGATGTTTCCGAATCCGGGCCAGCAGGCCGCACGGCGGGGCGCCGAGCAGTCGGCCCGACAGGCGGCACAGGACGGCATGCGCGCCGCCCGGACGGGCGCCCGCCGCACCCACTCCGGCCGCGGCGGCAGCCTCCTGTCCTTCCTTCTGCTCGTCGCCGTAGGGGTGTTGGTCGCCCGCGACCCCGAACTCCGGTCATCCGTCCTGCACTTCGTCCACCACATCGTGAACGTCGTCCAGAGCCGAACCGACGGCTCCTGACCTAGGCGGTCGCCGCCCCCGGCGCGGGCATCGCCAACTGCCGTGCCAGCCACGTCGGTACGCCGCCGAGCAGCCGGAACAGCCGTCGCGCTTCCTCGCGCAGCCGGGACGCCTCCGGCTCGGCCTCGGCGTCGGCGAGGGACGCGAGGGCCGGGGCCGTGCCGACGAGGTAGCCCAACTCCTCGCGGATGCGCAGGGATTCGGCGAAGCCGTGGCGGGCCTCCGCCAACTCGCCGTCGCGCAGGGCCAGTCCGGCCAGGTGGCGGTGGGTGAAGGAGAGGAGCAGGGGGTCGGCCCGGTCGGCGGCGGCCGCGTGCGCACGCCGGTACGCGGCCCGCGCGGCCTGCGGTGAGCGCGCCAGGTTCTCCGCCACCAGCCCCCGCCGGAAGTCCAGCAGTGCCCGCCCCGCGCCGTCCGGCGGGATCAGCGCCGCCGCCCGCCCGAGCGCGGCCCGCGCCTCGTCCGCCCGGTCGCGCACCGAGTGCAGCGTGGCGGCGTAGGCGAGGTACCCGCGTTCACAGGCCGCCGCGCCCCGCTCGTCGTCGCTGTGGGCCAGCGCCTCGGCCGTGCGCAGCGCGTCGTCGGCGTCCTCCCAGCCCTGCTCGGTGTAGAGACACCGCTCCACGAGCAGCGCGGTCCGCTGGAGGGCCGGTGCCGCGGTGTCGGGCCGCAGCAGCGCCGCCGCGTCGACCCAGCAGGCCCGCGAGCGCAGCCGCCACACCGCGGTCTGGAGGGGATCGTCACCTTCGGTCGTTCCGTGTCCAGACATGGCGGAATGCGCCACGTTGCCCTCCCCGAGCACACCATTGAGCTGTTGAGTGGTGGCATCTCAGCACGGATCGTAGGGCCTGGCCAAGAGGGTGGGTGAAAGAATTCACAAAGTCGTGGGATCTTCGGGTCAGCTCATCCGCAGTGCCAGGAAGAAATCCAGCTTGTCCTCAAGGCGCGAGAGGTCACGACTCGTCAACTGCTCGATCCTGCCGACCCGGTAGCGCAACGTGTTGACGTGCAGGTGCAGCCGGGTCGCACAGCGCGTCCAGGAACCGTCGCACTCCAGGAACGCCTCCAGCGTCGGAATCAGCTCCGCGCGGTGCCGGCGGTCGTAGTCGCGCAGCGGGTCGAGGAGGCGCGCGGTGAAGGCCCGCCGTACGTCGTCCGGCACGAAGGGGAGCAGGAGGACGTGCGAGGCCAGCTCCTGATGGCCCGCCGCGCACACCCGCCCGGGGCGTGCCGCCGCCACCCGGCGCGCGTGCCGCGCCTCCTCCAGCGCCCCGCGCAGCCCCTCCGCCGAGTGCACCGCCGCGCTCACCCCGAGCGTGACCCGCCCGTCGTCGTCGAGCCCCGCCGACAGCGGATCTCGTACGGCCGCCAGGAGCACGTCCGCGTGGAGCCCGGACTCGGAGCCGTCGTGCTCCGCCGACACCGCGGGCAGCGGTACGAGTGCGATGGCCTCGTCGCCCGAGTGGGCCACGGCGATCCGGTCGGAGGGCTCGGGTCCCGTCGTCAGCGGGTCGACCAGGATCTCCTCCAGGAGGGACTGGGCGACCGGGCCGGCCTCGATGTCGGCGCCGTCCCACTCGACCCGGGCGACGACGACCTGCCAGTGCGGGGCCGCGCCGAGCCCGGGCAGCAGGACGGGGGCGGCGACCCGTAGCCGCGCGGCGATCTCGGCCGGCGCGGCACCCGTCTGCACCAGCTCCAGGACCTCCTGCGCGAGCCGTCTGCGGACCGTACGCGCCGCGTCCCGCCGGTCCCGTTCGACCGCGATCAGCTGCGTGACCCCCTGCAACAGGTCGAGTCGCTCGTCCGGCCAGTCCCCGGCATCCGCCTCGACCGCGAGCAGCCAGTCCGACAGCACCGTCTCGCGCACGTCCCGCGAGCCCTGCGTGGACCGCCCGCCGCCACGGATCGGGAAGAGGGAGTACGTCGAGCCGCCCAGTGCCAGCCGGTGCGGCCCCCGGCGGCCCGTGCGGGCGGCGGCCAGGTGCTCGGCGGCCAGCTTCGCGCACACGTCGACGGGCAGCGCGGGCCCCGACACCTTCGAACCCGCGATGAGTCGCCCGGTCGGCGACAGCACCCACGCCCGCAGATCCAGGTCCGAGCCGAGCAGGTCCAGCACCACGTCCGGGCCGCCGCCCGCCGGACCCGAGGTCATCATCCGGCGGTGCCGGTCCACCACGGCCGCGAGATCACCGGCCCGCTCGCCGGACACCTGCCGTACGACATGCTCGGTGATCGTCGCGAACGCCACCGACTCGTTGACCGCGAACAGCGGCAGCCGGTGCCGGGCGCAGGCGGCTATCAGGTCGTCCGGGATGGCGCCCAGCTCGGCCTCGCCGGCGGCCAGCGCGGCCACCCCGGCGGACACCAGGAGCCGTACGAACGGCTCGGTGTCGGAGGCGTTCCTGCGCCAGGCCAGACCGGTCAGGACCAGCTCGCCGCCCGAGAGGTAGCGGCTGGGGTCGCGCAGGTCGGTGGTCATCACCCCGCGGACCGTGCGGTCCAGCTCGTCCTCGCCGCCGAGCAGCCGCAGCCCCAGCGCATCGGTGTCCAGAAGTGCGCGCAGCCGCATCGCCGTCGCCGCCGTTCTTTGTCTAGAAAACTACGATGAACCAAGAGGTGCTGTGGGTGCGGGGCTGTTTCCCACGTTTCCACAGGGAATCGGAGGGGTTACTGATGACCTCTGTTCATATGAATCTACAAGATGCCCGCGCTGGCCAGCCAACTCCTTCATGGTTTCCGTGACTGACCCACTCCGCGCACGGCGCTGTGTACTGACCTCACGCTGCATTAACAGCGCATGAACGAGCCGGACCCGCCGCACACGAACTGGCTTGATCCGTACGACCCACGAGACGAAGAAGAGAGCCGGTCATGGACTTCCTTCGCCCCGCCAGCTGGGAGGAGGCGCTCGCCGCCAAGGCAGAGCACCCCACCGCAGTACCGATCGCGGGCGGCACCGATGTGATGGTCGAGATCAACTTCGACCACCGCAGGCCCGAGTACCTGCTCGACCTGAACCGCATCGGCGACCTCTACGAGTGGGAGGTCGGCGCCGACAGCGTGCGGCTCGGGGCCTCGGTCCCGTACACCCGGATCATGGAGAACCTGCGCGCCGAACTGCCGGGCCTCTCCCTCGCCTCGCACACGGTCGCCTCCCCGCAGATCCGCAACCGCGGCGGCGTCGGCGGCAACCTCGGTACCGCCTCCCCGGCCGGCGACGCCCACCCCGCGCTCCTCGCGGCCGGCGCCGAGGTCGAGGCCGAGTCGGTGCGCGGCAGCCGCCGTATCCCGATCGACGAGTTCTACACCGGCGTGAAGCGCAACGCGCTCGCGCCCGACGAACTGATCAGGGCCGTGCACATCAAGAAGGCGGACGGCCCGCAGCAGTACTCCAAGGTCGGCACCCGCAACGCGATGGTGATTGCCGTGTGCGCCTTCGGGCTCGCTCTGCACCCGTCCACCCGCACCGTCCGCACCGGCATCGGATCGGCCGCGCCGACCCCCGTCCGGGCGAAGGCCGCCGAGGAATTCCTGAACGCCGCGCTCGACGAGGGCGGCTTCTGGGAGAACGGCAAGATCATCACCCCGTCGGTCGCCAAGCAGTTCGCGGACCTGTGCTCCGCCGCCTGCAACCCGATCGACGACGTCCGGGGCACGGCCAGCTACCGCCGCCACGCGGTCGGCATCATGGCCCGCCGCACCCTGACGTGGACGTGGGAGTCCTATCGCGGCACCGCCGCCCGCACGGAGGGAGTCGCCTGATGCGCGTCAATTTCACGGTCAACGGCCGCCCGCAGGAAGCGGACGACGTGTGGGAGGGCGAGTCCCTGCTGTACGTGCTGCGCGAGCGGATGGGCCTCCCGGGTTCGAAGAACGCCTGCGAGCAGGGCGAGTGCGGTTCCTGCACCGTCCGCCTCGACGGCATCCCGGTGTGTTCCTGTCTCGTCGCCGCCGGGCAGGTCGAGGGCCGCGAGGTCGTCACGGTGGAGGGGCTCGCGGACTACGCGCGGCAGAGGGGAGGTGGGTCGGAAAAGTGTGACACTTCTGCGAAAAGTGACACACTTTCCGAGGGTGGGTCCCCTGCCTGGCACCCCAAGCCGCTCGACTCGCAGACCGGCGAGGGCGCCCAACTCGCCCCCATCCAGCAGGCGTTCATCGACGCCGGCGCCGTCCAGTGCGGCTTCTGCACCCCCGGACTCCTCGTCGCCGCCGACGAGATGCTGGAGCACAACCCGACCCCGACCGACGCGGACATCCGCGAGGCGCTCTCGGGCAACCTGTGCCGCTGCACCGGCTACGAGAAGATCATGGACGCGGTCCGCCTGGCGGCGGCCCGGCAGGGAGAGGCGGTCTGACATGCCCGTCAAAGGCACCCCCATCGGCACTCCCACCCAGGTCACCCAGGGTTCGAAGACCAAAGGCGGCATCGGCGAGTCCACGCTCCGCCCGGACGGCACCCTCAAGGTCACCGGCGAGTTCGCGTACTCGTCCGACATGTGGCACGAGGACATGCTCTGGGGCCAGATCCTGCGCTCCACGGTCGCGCACGCCGAGATCGTCTCCATCGACACCGTCGAGGCACTGAAGACCCCGGGCGTCTACGCCGTCATGACCTACGACGACCTGCCCACCGACGTGAAGAACTACGGCCTGGAGATCCAGGACACCCCGGTCCTCGCGCACGGCAAGGTCCGCCACCACGGCGAGCCGGTCGCGATCGTCGCCGCCGACCACCCGGAGACGGCCCGCCGCGCCGCCGCGAAGATCAAGGTCGAGTACCGCGAACTCCCGGTCATCACCGACGAGTTGTCCGCGACCGCGCCGGACGCGATCCTCATCCACGAGGGCCGCGACGACCACCACATCGGCCATGTACCGCACCCGAACATCGTGCACCGCCAGCCGATCGTCCGCGGAGACGTGGCCGCCGCCCGGGAGCGCGCCGACTTCATCGTCGAGGGTGAGTACACCTTCGGCATGCAGGACCAGGCCTTCCTCGGTCCGGAGTCCGGACTCGCGGTCCCCTCCGAGGACGGCGGCGTCGACCTCTACATCGCCACCCAGTGGCTGCACTCCGACCTCAAGCAGATCGCCCCCGTGCTCGGCCTGCCAGAGGACAAGGTCCGCATGACGCTCTCCGGCGTCGGCGGCGCGTTCGGTGGTCGCGAGGACCTGTCGATGCAGATCCACGCCTGCCTGCTGGCCCTGCGCACCGGCAAGCCCGTGAAGATCGTCTACAACCGCTTCGAGTCCTTCTTCGGGCACGTCCACCGCCACCCCGCCAAGCTCTACTACGAGCACGGCGCGACGAAGGACGGCAAGCTCACCCACCTCAAGGCCCGGATCGTCCTGGACGGCGGCGCCTACGCGTCGGCTTCCCCGGCGGTCGTGGGAAACGCCTCCTCGCTCGGTGCCGGCCCGTACGTGATCGACGACGTCGACATCGAGGCCATCGCGCTCTACACCAACAACCCGCCCTGCGGGGCGATGCGCGGCTTCGGCGCGGTCCAGGCGTGCTTCGCCTACGAGGCCCAGATGGACAAGCTCGCCGACAAGGTGGGCATGGACCGGGTCGCGTTCCGACAGCTCAACGCGATGGAGCAGGGGACGATCATGCCGACCGGGCAGCCGGTCGACTCCCCGGCCCCGGTCGCCGAACTCCTGCGCCGCGTCAAGGCGATGCCCATGCCGCCCGAGCAGCAGTGGCTCGCGGCCGGAGAGGCCGCCGACGTACGGCAGTTGCCGGGCGGTCTGTCCAACACCACGCACGGCGAAGGCGTCGTACGAGGCGTCGGTTACGCGGTCGGCATCAAGAACGTCGGCTTCTCCGAGGGCTTCGACGACTACTCAACCGCCAAGGTCCGCCTGGAAGTTGTCGGCGGCGAGCCCGTCGCCGTCGTGCACACCGCGATGGCGGAGGTCGGCCAGGGCGGTGTCACCGTCCACGCGCAGATCGCCCGCACCGAGCTGGGCGTCACCCAGGTGACGATCCACCCGGCGGACACGCAGGTGGGCTCGGCGGGTTCGACCTCCGCGTCCCGGCAGACGTACGTCACCGGTGGCGCCGTCAAGAACTCCTGCGAGCTGGTCCGCGAGAAGGTCCTGGAGATGGGCCGCCGCAAGCTCGGCACCTACCACCCGGCCTGGGCCACCGCCGAACTCCTCCTGGAGGGCGGCAAGGTGGTCACCGACGCCGGCGAGGTCCTCGCCGATCTGGCCGACGTCCTCGAAGGCCAGGCCGTCGAGATCGAGGCCGAGTGGCGCCACCGCGCGACCGAGCCCTTCGACCTCCGCACCGGGCAGGGCTTCGGGCACGTCCAGTACACGTTCGCCGCGCACCGCGCCGTCGTCGAGGTCGACACCGAACTCGGCCTGGTCAAGGTCATCGAGCTGGCCTGCGCGCAGGACGTCGGCAAGGCGCTCAACCCGCTGTCCGTGATCGGCCAGATCCAGGGCGGTACGACCCAGGGTCTCGGCGTCGCGGTCATGGAGGAGATCATCGTCGACCCGAAGACCGCGAAGGTCAGGAACCCGTCCTTCACGGACTACCTCATCCCCACGATCCTCGACACCCCGACCATTCCGGTCGATGTGCTCGAACTCGCCGACGAGCACGCCCCGTACGGGCTGCGCGGTATCGGCGAGGCCCCCACCCTGTCGTCGACTCCGGCCGTCCTGGCGGCCATTCGGAACGCGACCGGACTGGAACTGAACAGGACACCGGTACGCCCGGAGCACCTCACGGGCACATGACCTTTCGGGGTCCCAACCGGTGACGCCCTGGGGGGAGTTGGTTCCCCCAGGTCCCCATTGTTCGTCTCGGGCCGTCCCCCGGGTCGTCCATCCCAAATCCCGCGCGCCGCCGAGGCGGCCGACGGGTGCCCCTGTGAACCTTGGGAGATGGCCCCATGACCCAGCAGTCAGTGGAACCCAGGACCGCCGCCGAGGACTCGGGTGAAGGAACCCGCGTCCCGGCCGGCCGGTCCTGGCTCGACCGGTACTTCCACATATCCCGGCGGGGATCGACCGTCGCGCGCGAGGTGCGCGGCGGAGTCACCACCTTCATGGCGATGGCGTACATCCTGCTGCTCAACCCCCTGATCCTGTCCGGCAAGGACGTCGCGGGGGACACGCTCGGCCAGAAGGGGCTGATCACCGCGACGGCGTTCGCGGCGGCCTTCACCACGCTCCTGATGGGCTTCGTCGGCAAGGTGCCACTCGCCCTCGCCGCCGGCCTCTCCGTCTCCGGAGTGCTCTCCTCGCAGGTCGCCCCGCAGATGACCTGGCCGCAGGCGATGGGCATGTGCGTGCTGTACGGCGTGGTCATCATGCTGCTGGTCGTCACCGGCCTGCGCGAGATGATCATGAACGCGATCCCGCTCGCGCTGAAACACGGCATCACGATGGGCATCGGCCTGTTCATCGCGCTCATCGGTTTCTACAAGTCCGGCTTCGTGCACCAGGGCAAGGCGACCCCGCTGACCCTGGGCCCGGCGGGTGAACTCGCGGGCTGGCCCGTCCTGTTGTTCGCCGGCACCCTGCTCCTGATCTTCATGCTCCAGGCCCGCAACATGCCCGGCGCCATCCTCATCGGCATCATCACCGGCACGGTCGTCGCCTCGATCCTGAACGCCGCCGGGGTCATCGACCCCAAGCAGTGGGCCAGCGGTGCCGCCCCCGAACTGCACGGCAGCGCGGTCTCGATGCCGGACTTCTCGCTCTTCGGCCATGTGGAGTTCGGGGGTTGGGGCAAGGTCGGCGCGATGACGGTCGGGATGATCGTGTTCACGCTCGTGCTGGCCGGTTTCTTCGACGCGATGGCCACCATCATCGGAGTCGGCACCGAGGCCAAGCTCGCCGACGACAAGGGCCGCATGCCGGGCCTGTCGAAGGCGCTGTTCATCGACGGCGCCGGCGGCGCGATCGGCGGTGTGGCGGGCGGCTCCGGCCAGACCGTCTTCATCGAGTCGGCCACGGGGGTCGGCGAGGGCGCCCGCACAGGCCTCGCCTCCGTCGTCACCGGCCTGTTCTTCGCGGCCTGTCTCTTCTTCACCCCGGTCACCGCGATCGTCCCGCAGGAGGTCGCGTCCGCCGCCCTGGTCGTCATCGGCTCGATGATGCTGATGAACGCCCGGCACGTGGACTGGGCCGACCGCGCCACCGCGATTCCCGTGTTCCTGACGGTGGTTGTGATGCCGTTCACGTACAGCATCACGGCGGGCGTCTCCGCCGGAGTCATCTCGTACGTCGCCATCAAGGCCGCCCAGGGCAAGGCACGGGAGATCGGCGCCTTCATGTGGGGGCTGACGGTCATCTTCCTCGTGTACTTCGCCCTCAACCCCCTCGAGAGCTGGCTGGGCGTGCACTGACAGATCTTGGAAAGCCTTTCCCCACCACCCCGTTAGGAGACCGAGAGATGCTGGACATCGCCGAAGAGCTGCACCGGTGGGTCGAGCAGGGCCGCGACTTCGCCGTCGCCACCGTGGTGGCCGTCGGCGGCAGCGCACCCCGCCAGCCCGGCGCCGCCCTCGCGGTGGACACCGAGGGCACGGCGATCGGCTCGGTCTCCGGGGGCTGTGTGGAAGGCGCGGTCTACGAACTGTGCCAACAGGCCCTCGCGGACGGCGAAACCGTCCTGGAGCGCTTCGGCTACAGCGACGAGGACGCCTTCGCCGTCGGCCTGACCTGCGGCGGAGTCATCGACATCCTCGTCACACCGGTACGGGCAGGCGACCCCGCCCGCCCGGTGATCACCGCCGCTCTCTCGACCGCGACAAGCGGCGGAGCGGCGGCCCTGGCCCGCATCGTCTCGGGCCCAACTCCCTTGCAAGGCAGGGCGATCGTCGTCCACCCCGACGGCTCCTACGACGGTGGGTTCGGCGCCCACCCCGAACTGGACCGCACGGTCGCCGCCGAGGCCGGCGCCTATCTCGACGCGGGCCGCACCGGCACCGTGGAGATCGGCGAGCAGGGCTCCCGCTGCGGCGCCCCGCTCACCGTCCTCGTCGAGTCCTCGGTCCCGCCGCCCAGGATGATCGTGTTCGGCGCGATCGACTTCGCCTCCGCGCTGGTCCGCGTCGGCAAGTTCCTCGGCTACCACGTGACGGTGTGCGACGCCCGCCCCGTCTTCGCCACCCGGACCCGCTTCCCCGACGCCGACGAGATCGTCGTCGAATGGCCCCACAAGTACCTCGCCCGCACGGACGTCGACGCCCGCACCGTCCTGTGCGTCCTCACCCACGACGCCAAGTTCGACGTACCGCTGCTCCACCTCGCGCTGCGCCTCCCGGTGGCCTACGTCGGCGCGATGGGTTCCCGCCGCACCCACCTCGACCGCAACGACCGCCTGCGTCAAGTCGGCGTCACTGAAATGGAGTTGGCCCGCCTGCGATCCCCGATCGGCCTCGACCTCGGCGCCCGGACGCCCGAGGAGACGGCCCTGTCGATCGCCGCGGAGATCGTCGCCAACCGGCGCGGCGGCAGCGGGATCTCCCTCACCGGCGCGCACACCCCGATCCACCACGACGCGACCTCGCTGCCCGCCGGACGGATCGGCTCGGTGGCCTGAGCGGCGCCGCTCAGCGCTTCGCGGGCGGCCGTACCGAGAACGCGGTGTCGCCCGCCACGGCCACGAGCGCGTCCTTGACGAGCAGGATGTACGGCGTGGTGTCGGCCGCCGAGTCACCGGCGTTCGCCAGCGCGGACGTACTCCACTCGACGGCTCCCGTGCTCCGGTTCAGGGCGAGCAGTCGGCCGAACTGGTTGGAGAAGTAGAGCCTGTTGAACTTCGCGGAGTACACCGGCGTCGACAGGTTCTCGGTGTTCGTCTCGCGCTGCCACAGCCGCTTGCCGTCGGCCGCGCGTACGGCGGTGACCGTGCCGTTCGGGCGGACGAGGTAGACGACGTCCTTGACGAGGGTGGCAGTGCCGCGAGTGCCGGCCGGCAGGGCGATCCGCTCGATCGCGCCGGTGCTCGGGTTCACCCGGTCCAGGGCGGTGTACAGCTGGTCCGGGGAGCTGCCGAAGACCTCCGGCGCCAGCTTCGGAGCCAGGAACAGCACTCGGCCCTTGTCGACGCCCAACGGCCAAGCCCCTGTGGGGAGTTCGGCGATCTTCCGCTGTGCACCGGTAGCCGGGTCGAGGCGTACCAGGATGAAATCGCCCTGGGAGGGATCACCCTCGACCGTGCAGAGGGCGTACGGGGCGCCGCCCAGGACCGTCGGAGTGCAGGAGTTCCCGAGGTTCGACCAGATGGGCGCGCTCCACAGCTGACGGCCCGACGCGTCGTAGGCCACGAACTTCGTCGCGTCCACGTCCATCGCCAGGATCCCGCCGTCGAACAGGACGGGGTCCGTGTCGTCCCTGATCGGGTGGATCCACAGCCGGGTGCCGGTCTTCGCGTCCAGGGCGACCAGACGCCGGGTGATGAAGGTGTCGTTCGAGTCGGGCTTGACGTAGGTGTAGACGCGCCCGTCCCGGACACCGACGGGGAGCGCGGTCTCGGGGCTGCTGCCCGACCGCCAGCGGACCCGGCCCGAGGCGGTGTCCAGCGCGGTGACCGTGGCGCCCGTACCGGCGCAGTACACGGTGGTGCTGCCGTCCGCCAGACAGCCGGACTGGGTGTAGTCGAGGGGATCGCCGGTCTGGGAGGTGAGCAGACTCGTCCGCCAGGTCTTCCAGCCGGCGGGCAGCGCCACGGCGGCGGTGGAGGCGGACGGTGTGGGCGAGAGCGCGTCGTACTGGCCCGGGGACGTGCCGTCCGACGACCAATGCATGGCCGTGAGGCTGAGTCCCGCGACGACGGTCACCGTGCCGAGAGCGACGAGGAGTCGCCGTCTTCGACGCGGGCGTTTGGTGTTCCGGACGGCCGTAGAATCCGCCAGGCGCGGGCGGGGGACCGCCCCTCGCGGGAGATCCGCCACGGTGGTGGCGGCGGAATCAGGCAGGGCGAGCAACAGGCCGTGCAGTTCGGCCAGTTGGGGACGGGCCGCCGCGTCCTTGTCCAGACAGCGCTCGGCGATGCTCCGCAGCGGCTCGGACACACCGTCCAACCTCGGCTGCTCATGCATGACTTGATAGCCCGTCAGGTACGGGCTTGCGCCGTCGAAGGGGCGGTTGCCGGTGGCCGCGTAGACGAGGAGCGAGCCGAGCGAGAAGACGTCGGAGGCGGCCGTGACGTCCCGCGGCGCGGCGAACTGCTCGGGTGACATGAAGGGCGGGGTGCCGATCAACCGGCCGGTCACGGTGAGGGTCTGGTTGTCGGCGGCGCGGGAGATGCCGAAGTCGATGACGCGGGGGCCGTCCCCGGCGAGCAGGACGTTGCTCGGCTTCAAGTCCCGGTGTACGACGCCCGCTTGATGGATGTCCCGCAGCGCCTCGACGAGACCCAGCGCGAGTGTGCGCAAGGCCCGGCCGCCCAACGGGCCGTCCTTCTCGATGGCCTCGGCCAGGGTGCGGCCGGGCACGTAGAGCGTGGCCATCCAGGGGAGTTCGGCGTCCGGGTCGGCGTCCACGACGGGGGCGGTGAAGGCTCCGCTCACCCGGCGGGCGGCGGCGATCTCCTGCCGGAACCGGGCGCGGAACTCCTCGTCCAGCGCGTACTGGGCGTGTACGACCTTGACGGCGACCTGTCGTCCCGAGGCCGAGCGCGCGAGATACACGACGCCCATCCCGCCGCTGCCGAGCCGGTCGACCAGCGTGTAACCGCCGATCGACTCCGTGTCCCCGGGGCGAAGCGACATGTCGCCGGTCACCTTTCCTGATTCCCGTGCCCGGATGGGCCGTTCAGAGGCATCACACTAGGGCCCATCACACTAGGGCGTTCGTTCCCCTCACCGGGCATCGGGCTCGGGGGCATCCGGAAATGGGTTGCGGGCCCCGCGCGCCCCGTCTTCCATGGCCCCATGGTGTCCACCGACCGACTTGTCGCCTTCGCGGCGCTGTCCTTCCTGCTGATCATCGTCCCCGGCCCCAGCGTGCTGTTCGTGATCGGGCGGGCGCTGGCCCACGGCCGCCGGGCCGCGCTGACCACCGTCGTCGGCAACACCCTCGGCGCCTACCTGCTCGTCGTGGCGGTCGCCCTCGGCGTCGGTTCGCTGGTGGAACGCTCGGTGCTCGTCTTCACGGCACTGAAACTCGTCGGCGCCGCCTACCTGGTGTACCTCGGGGTGAAGGCGTGGCGCCGACGCGGGTCGCTGCGGGCCGCGTTCGCGGGGGAGGAGGCGGCCCCGCACAGCGGGCTGCGCACGCTGTGGGAGGGGTTCGCCGTCGGGGTGGCCAACCCCAAGACGATCGTGTTCTTCGCCGCCGTACTGCCCCAGTTCGTGGACCGCGAACAGGGCCACGTCACCAGCCAGATGCTGCTGCTCGGCCTTGTCTTCAACCTCATCGCCGTGGCCTCGGACAGCGTGTGGGGGCTGGTCGCGTCCACGGCCAGGGACTGGTTCGCGCGCTCACCGCGCCGACTGTCCGCGGTGGGCGGGGTCGGCGGGCTCACGATGATCGGGCTGGGCGTGACGGTCGCGGTGACAGGCCGGAAGGACTGAGGGCGTTGACCGGCCGGAAGGACTGAGGGCGTTGACCGGCCGGGAGGGCTGAGGGTGTTGACCGGCCGGAAGGACTGAGGGCGTTGACCGGCCGGGAGGGCTGAGGGTGTTGACCGGCCGGGAGGGCTGAGGCCGACGGCCGGGTGGAGGCGCGTAGGACCGGGGCCGCCGGCCGGCCGTGGACACGGCGACCCTCACGCCCGTCTCAACAGCCCGTTCACCGCCCGCCCGAACATCGACCGCGCAGCCCACAGCAGCGGCCGGTCGAAGAAACCCGGCAGGAAGCGGACCGCCAACTCCTCCTCCCACACCACGCGGCTACGGCCCCCCGGCCCCGGCCGCACCTCGATCTCCGCCCAGCCGGTGACGACCCGCCCCCGCTTCTCCAGCCGGACCAGACCCGGCTCGTCCTCCGTCGGCGGACGCCACACCGTGACCTCCATCCGGTCGTCGAAACCGAGCGGGCCGAGCCCGGTGCGGGCCACGAAGACCGTGCCCTCGGCGGTCGGCGGGGGAGTGACCACGGTGACCCGGGTCAGCGGGACGACGTCGGCGTGGCGTGGCCACTCCGTCAACCGGCGCCACGCCTCCTCGAGGGGCAGCGGGGCCGTGCGTTCGAGACGGAAGTTGACCATGTGTGGATCGTAGAGAACGCTTCTTGATCGGCGGTACTTTCACCGAGGGCTCACACCCTTGGCCTAGCGGTTCATAGGTTCGGATACGTACACCGGACAGCCGCCCCGAGTTTCCCCGCGTCCCGGCCGGAGCGGGCGCCTCCCCCCTACGCTTTCCCTCATGGGCGGGCATCCCGCCTGCCCGCAGGGGGAGTTGGTCGTCATGCCACTGAAGGCCTACGGCGTTCTGATCACACGCGCGGTGGACACGAGGCGCGAGGGCGCCGCCGGTACACCGCACTACCAGATCCATCTCACGGACGACTCGGGTACGCATTTCCGAGCCGCGGTCAACGTCCTGTCGGCCGAGCAGCCCTCCGAGCTGCTCTACCTCGTCAACGAGGACTTCCAACACCCGGTCACCGCACGCCTGGAGGGCCTGCCGAGCGGCTGGAACACCCTGCTGCCCGGACCCGGCGGACCGAACCTCGACTTCGTACGCGGCAACCTCTTCGACCCGGCGCAACTCCGCACCCTCCCGCCGGACGCGAGCGGCCCCGACAACGACCTCGCCGACCTCCTCGACCACTACGTCCGACGCGCGGTGGACGACCCGGACGCCCGGCTCTACGTCTTCGGCGAGCGCTTCGGCCCCGAACCGACCGTCAAGGACAAGGTGTTCGGCTTCCTGCCGGGCAACGGCGTCCACGACATCCACATGAACCAGGGCAACAGCCGCCGCTTCAGCGGTGACGACGGGGTCTGGCAGGACGGCGGCCTCCTCATCCACTTCCCGGCACAGTCCCGCTGGGTCGGCATCTTCCTCGCCTTCCAGAGCCAGTCCTGGCACACCGACGACACCACCGGCCACACCCTGGAGGGCACCGACGGCTCGCGCCCCGACCCCGGCAGCCAGCCCGTCCGCGTCGTGGCGGCCCTGGTCAACCCGCGCGGCCCGGCACCCGAGACGGAGAGCGTCACGCTCCTCAACGCCTCGCCCGATCCCCTCGATCCCGCCGGCTGGCGAGTCCGGGACCGCCTCGGCCACTCCTGCGCGGTACCGCCCGGCACCCTCGCCGCCGGTGCCACCCTGCTCGTCCCGCTCACCGACGGAGTCCAACTCGGCAACCAGGGCGGCGAGATCACCCTCCTCGACGCGAACGGCCTCAAGGTCCACGGCGTCTCGTACACCGCCGACCAGGCCGCACGGGAGGGCTGGACGGTCGTGTTCTGACCAACTGGTCCTAACTGCCCGGAAGTTCCCTACCGCAACGGGACACCCGTCCGGCACGATGAGCCCGACCCGCACCGCAGCACCGGCCGGAGGGTGTCCCGTGGACCGCGAACTGCACGCCAGGCTCGACGACTTGCAGCGCGACCCGTACCCGGCCTACACCCGGGCACGGCAGGCCGAGGGCCTCACACACCTCGCCGAACTCGACGCCTGGCTCGTCTCCCGGGACGCCGACGTACGCGAAGTCCTGCGCAACCCCGAGGACTTCTCCTCGGCGATGGCCCTACGACCCGACGTGCTGCCCGCGCCCGCCGCGCTCGCGGTCCTCGGTGGCGGATTCGGCGGGCGCCCCGTCGTAGTCACCGCGGACGGCACGCGGCACCAGCAGTTGCGCGCACCCATCGTCCGCGGCCTCTCGCCGTCCCGGGTCGCGGCGGTCCTGCCGTACGCCGCCGAGCGCGCCGCGGCTCTGGTGGACACGTTCGCGGACGAGCAACGCAAGCACGGACACGTCGAGTTGATGTCGGCGTACGCCAGACGGCTCCCCGGTGAGGTCGTCGGCAGGATCGTCGGCCTCGACCCAGCCGACGTACCCGGAGTCGTCCACGGCGGCCACCGCGCCGAGGAGTTGCTCTTCCGCCCGCTGGAGGAAGACGAGCAGATCGCCGCGGCCGAGGATGTCGTCGCGATGCAGCGCACCCTCGACCGCTACGTGCAGGAGCGGCACGCAGACCCTCGCCAGGACCTCTGTACCGAACTGATCGCCTCGGTGACGGACGAGGGGGACGGTGACCTGACCCTGGAGCACAGGCACCAACTCGTCGCCCATCTCCAGAACTTGCTCATCGCCGGTCACCTCACCACCACCGCGCTCATCGGCACGACCGTCCTGCATCTCCTCCGGCACCCGGACCAGTGGGAGCTGCTCTGCGCCGAACCCGATCGCATCCCCGCCGCGATCGAGGAGGCGGCCCGCTACGACACCGCGCTCCAGGGCTTCCGCAGGGTCACCACCCGGCCGGTCGTCCTCGCCGGTACCGAACTCCCCGCCGGGGCAGGGCTGTTCGTCGCCTTCGGCGCGGCCAACCGCGACGAGAAACGCCATGCACACGCCGACACGTTCGACATCACCCGCACCCCTAGCCGCCACCTCGCCTTCGGCTTCGGCGTGCACAGCTGCCCCGGCTCCCAACTCGCCCGCGAACAACTCCGCCTCACCCTGGAGGAGTTGACGACCCGCCTACCTGGTCTACGGCTGGCACCGGACCGTCCGGTCACCATGCGCCCGACGATGATCCACCGCTCCCCGTACGCCCTGCACCTGGCTTGGTGACTCAGGGCCGGTACACCTTCCCCGGCTCCGCCTTCCCGGGCGCGAGGAGCTGCGGCACGGTCACGAACACGTACCCGCGCTCCTTCAGCGCGTCGATGATCCCGGGTACGGCGGGCACGGTGCCCTGGTACAGGTCGTGCAGCAGGATGATGCCGTCGCGGGAGGCCTGGGCGAGGACGCGCTTGGTGATGAGGGCGGAGTCGGTGGTGGCGTAGTCCTTGGCGGTGACGCTCCACAGGACCTCCGAGAGACCCAACTCCCTGCAGATCTTGTGCACTTCGTCGTCGGTGCGGCCCTGCGGCGGGCGCATCAGCGTGGGCCGTTTGCCGGTGATCCGCTCTATCGCGTCGTCCGTGCGGACCAGTTCGTCGCGTATCTGCGCGGGGGTTATTCGGGTCAGGATCTTGTGGTCCCAGGTGTGGCTGGCCACCTCGTGCCCCTCGGCCGCCATGCGCTCGACCAGCTCCGGGTACTTCTCGACGTGCCGCTTGCCGAGCAGGAAGAAGGTCGCCGGAACCTGCTTCTCCTTCAGGATGTCGAGCAACCGCGCCGAGTTCTCACTGGGCCCGGCATCAAAGGTCAGCGCGATGCACTTCACCTCACGACAGTCGACCGTCCCGAAACCGACCCGCGCGGTGGCGGAGGCGGCCTCGGCCCGGGCAGCGGCCGGCGCGGTCGTATCGAGCCTGGTACACCCGCTCGACCCCAGTCCCAGCACGGCAACCGCCACAAACATGCCGACGGCACGCAACCCGGCCCGGGGTCTTTCCCTCTTCTTACACAGAGCACTCAGTGATGGCATGCCGGGACTATACACAACGATTATACTCTGAGTGTATAGCGGGGCGGGGGTGGCCGGCCCAAGGGTCACTGCGGATTCGTGAGCCCTACTGCGTCACCGGTCCGCGGCCTCCGGGCTCAACACCCGCCCGAGTTGAAGATTCCATCGTCCGGCATGCCCGCTGAGTTCGGTCGCGGTCAACGGCCGTACGTCGAGCCGCCAGAAGGCGGGCCCGGGCGCGTCGAGGATCGTGACCGCCAGCGCCCGTACGAACTCCTGCTCGACCACGGCGATGGTCCTGCCCTCGAACTCCGCGGCTGCCTCCAGCCATCGGGCCGCCCGCTCGCACAACGCCCGCACCGACTCCCCGCCATGGGACATCGCGTCCGGGTCCGTCAGCCAGGACATCATCGCGTCCGGCTCCCGGATCATCACCTCGTCGAGCGTCAGGCCGCGCCAACGCCCCATGTCCAGCCCCGCCAACTCGGGCTCCTCCACGGCCGCCAGGCCGAGGGCGGACGCCGTCTCCCGGCAGCGCGTGGTGGGAGAGACCAGCACCCGGTCGGCCGCCCGGAGCGAACCGGCGAGGGACTCGGCACGGGCCGTACCGCGCCGGTCGAGTGAGGCGCCGTCGTCGAACCGGGTCTCCCGCAGGGACCGGTTCACCGCCGGCGAGATCAAGGTGATGCGGCTGGTCACTTCGGCGCTCCAGTTCTGCGGGCTGTGCGGGTCATCGTCTCCCATGCACCTCCAGGCGGGGGCGGCGGGGAGGACGTCCTCCCCGCCGCCCCCGCCACCATCGGGTCAGGAACCAGCCAGCTCCTCACGGACCGTGCGGGCCGCACCGACCAGGTTCTCCAGGGACGCACGGGTCTCGGGCCAGCCGCGGGTCTTCAGGCCGCAGTCCGGGTTGACCCACAGCCGCTCCGCCGGGATCGCCTCAAGTCCCTTGCGCAGCAGGGCCGCTGCTTCAGCCGTACTCGGGACGCGCGGGGAGTGGATGTCGTAGACACCCGGTCCCGCCTCGCGCGGATAACCGTGCTCGGCCAGCTCGCGGGCGACCTGCATGTGCGAGCGGGCCGCCTCCAGGCTGATGACGTCCGCGTCGAGGTCGTCGATGGCCCGCACGATGTCGCCGAACTCGGCGTAGCACATGTGCGTGTGGACCTGGGTCTCCGGACGGACACCGGCGGTGGTCAGCCGGAACGCCTCGGTGGCCCAGGCGAGATACGCCTCCCGGTCCGCCGCGCGCAGCGGGAGGGTCTCGCGCAGGGCGGGTTCGTCGACCTGGATGACCGAAGTCCCGGCCGCCTCAAGGTCGTTGACCTCGTCGCGCAGGGCGAGGGCGACCTGCCGGGCGGTGTCGCCGAGCGGCTGGTCGTCGCGGACGAAGGACCAGGCGAGCATGGTGACCGGCCCGGTGAGCATGCCCTTGACCGGGCGTGAGGTGAGGGACTGGGCGTACGTCGTCCAGCGGACCGTCATCGGTTCGGGGCGGGAGATGTCGCCGGCCAGGATCGGCGGGCGGACGTAACGGGTGCCGTAGGACTGGACCCAGCCGTGCTGCGTGGCGAGATAGCCCGTCAGCTGCTCGGCGAAGTACTGGACCATGTCGTTGCGTTCGGGCTCGCCGTGCACGAGGACGTCCAGGCCGGTCTTCTCCTGGAAGGAGATGACCTCGCCGATCTCCGCCTTGATCCGCTCCTCGTAACCGGCCCTGTCGATCCGCCGCGCTCTCAAGTCGGCCCGCGCGGTGCGCAGTTCGGCGGTCTGCGGGAACGAACCGATCGTGGTCGTCGGCAGCGGCGGCAGCCCGAGGTGCGCGCGCTGGGCGACGGTCCGCTCGTCGTACGGCTGGGAGCGGCGGGCGGCGGCGTCCGTGACCGCGGCGGCCCGGGCCCGTACGGCGGGATCGCTGGTGAGGGCCGAACCGGCGCGGGAGGCCAAGTCGGCGCGGTTGGCGGCGAGTTCGGCGGCGATCGTGTCGGTGCCCTGGGCCAGGCCCTTGGCGAGGGTGACGATCTCGGCCGTCTTCTGCCGCGCGAACGCGAGCCAGCGCAGGATCTGCGGCTCGATGTCCCGTTCGGCGGCGGCGTCGAGCGGCACATGGAGCAGCGAGCAGGACGCGGCCACGTCGACCCGGTCGGCAAGACCGAGCAACGTGCCCAGTGTGGCAAGGGACTTGGTGAGGTCGTTGCCCCAGACGTTACGGCCGTCGACGACACCCGCGATCAGCCGCTTGCCGGGCAGTCCGCCCACGGTGGCGAGGGCGTCCAGGTTGGCTGCGGCGGCCTCGGTGAAGTCCAGGGCGAGGCCCTCCACGGGCGCCTTCGCGAGGACCGGCAACGCGTCGCCGAGCCGGTCGAAGTACGAGGCCACCAGGAGCTTCGGCCGGTCCGTCAGGGCGCCGAGGTCGCGGTAGGCGCGGGTGGTGGCGTTCAGTTCGGCCGGGGTGCGGTCCTGGACCAGGGCGGGTTCGTCGAGTTGCACCCACTCCGCGCCCGCCGCGCGGAGGTCGGCGAGGACCTCGGCGTAGACGGGGAGCAGGCGGTCCAGGAGGGTCAGCGGTTCGAAGTCCGCGGACACCCCGGGTGCGGGCTTGGCGAGCAGGAGGTAGGTGACCGGGCCGACGAGCACCGGGCGGGCGGTCAGGCCCAGGGCGAGGGCCTCCTTCAACTCCGCCACCTGCTTGGTGGAGTCGGTGGCGAAGACGGTGTCCGGGCCCAACTCGGGCACGAGGTAGTGGTAGTTGGTGTCGAACCACTTCGTCATCTCCAGCGGCGCCACGTCCTGCGTGCCGCGTGCCATCGCGAAGTAGCCGTCCAGCGCGTCGAGTTCGACGGCGGTGCGGTGGCGTTCGGGGATCGCGCCGACCATGACGGTGGTGTCCAGGACGTGGTCGTAGTACGAGAAGTCGCCGGTCGGTACTTCGTGGATGCCTGCGTCGGCCAGTTGCTGCCAGTTGGTGCGGCGCAGGTCGGCGGCTGTGGTCCGGAGCGCGTCTGCGTCGACGCGGCCCTTCCAGTAGCCCTCGATGGCCTTCTTGAGCTCCCGGCTCTTGCCCTGGCGGGGGTAGCCGTAGACGGTTGCCCGTGCTGCCGCGGCTGCGGACTTCGGTGTCACGGAAATCTCCTTCGCGAGATATCTCCCTGGATCCCGGTGGCGGGACGTGGGTGCGAAGGTTCGTAGACCGGGGGATGGTGACCGCCCGTGTGTACGCCGACCCGCCCACGAGGTCACCGGGATTCCGCACGCGAATGCTTCGCGTGCGGGCAGGTGGCAGGTCTTCGGACTTGCGGGCACGTCCTCTTTTCGAACCGGAGGACACCTACTGGCCGTCGCTTCCCAGGTCCTGTGTGGGCCCAGTGCGTATGACGGCGGTCGTTCCTGCTTACCGCTGCGGGGCAGTCCCGGAGTTTCACCGGGTTCCCTCTTGCGACGCGTTCCGTCTGGCTGACGGGGCGAACCAGCTGCGTGGCCAGCCTAAAGGGTCTGGGGTGGGTGCGTCGATTTTTTGTCTGCGGGCCGGTGGGGGCTGGTCGCGCAGTTCCCCGCGCCCCTTAGGGCAAGTCGGTTGGCCGGGATTCGAAAGTTCGCAGGATTTCCTCTGCCGCCAGAGTCGCTGTCAACTCGCCGTCCCTGACCTGCTGTTCGAGCAAAGGCCCGAGCGCACGTACTGCCGGATCCGCGTGCAGGCGGCCCAACAGCTCTTCGCGGACCATCGTCCACGTCCAGTCCACCTGCTGCTCACTGCGCTTCGTCGCCAGGCGGCCCGTCGACTCCAGCAGTGAACGGTGTTGTTCGAGGCGCTCCCAGACCGCGTCCAGGCCGGTGCCCTCGCGTGCGCTGCAGCTCAGTACCGGCGGGGTCCAGGCCGCGTCGGCCGGATGCATCAGGCGTAGCGCGCCCGCCAACTCCCGTGCTGCGCTCTTCGCGTCGCGCTCGTGCGGGCCGTCCGCCTTGTTGACGGCGATGACGTCCGCCAGTTCCAGGACGCCCTTCTTGATGCCCTGTAGTTGGTCGCCGGTGCGGGCCAACGTCAACAGGAGGAAGGAGTCGACCATGTTGGCGACCGCTGTCTCCGACTGGCCTACGCCTACCGTCTCGACCAGCACGACGTCGTGGCCCGCCGCTTCCATCACCACGATGGACTCGCGGGTCGCTTTCGCCACGCCGCCCAGCGTGCCGGCGGTGGGGGAAGGGCGGACGAAGGCCGCCGGGTCCACGGCCAGGCGTTCCATGCGGGTCTTGTCGCCGAGGATCGAGCCGCCCGTGCGGGTCGACGACGGGTCCACGGCCAGCACCGCGACCCGGAAGCCTTGCGAGGTGAGGAGGGTGCCGAAGGCGTCGATGAAGGTCGACTTGCCTACGCCGGGTACGCCGCTGATACCGATCCGGCGGGCCTGGCCGCTGTGCGGGAGGAGTTCGGTCAGCAACTCCTGCGCCATGACCCGGTGTTGGGGCTTGGTCGACTCGACGAGGGTGATGGCGCGGGCGACCAGGGCGCGCTTGCCGTCGAGCACGCCCTTCACATAGGTGTCGAGCTCGATCACAGGGTGTGCCCGAGGTCGGCGGCCAGTCGCTGCACCAGGTCGTAGGCCGCGTCCGGGATCACCGTCCCGGGCGGGAACACGGCCGCCGCGCCCATCTCCAGGAGGGTGGGTACGTCCTGGGGTGGGATGACTCCGCCGACCACGATCATGATGTCCTCGCGGCCCTCCTCGGCGAGCGATTCCTTCAACGCCGGTACGAGGGTGAGGTGTCCGGCGGCGAGGGACGACACTCCGACGATGTGCACGTCCGCCTCCACGGCCTGGCGGGCCACCTCGCCGGGGGTCTGGAACAGCGGGCCGACGTCGACGTCGAAGCCGAGGTCGGCGAAGGCGGTGGCGATGACCTTCTGGCCGCGGTCGTGGCCGTCCTGGCCCATCTTGGCGACCAGGATGCGGGGGCGGCGGCCCTCGGACTCCTCGAACTCGGCCACGAGGGTGCGGGTGCGTTCCACGGACGGGGAGTCGCCGGCTTCGGTGCGGTACACACCGGCGATCGTACGGATCTGGCTCGCGTGCCGCCCGTACACCTTCTCCAGCGCGTCGGAGATCTCGCCGACCGTCGCCTTCGCGCGGGCCGCGTTGACCGCCAGCTCCAGCAGGTTGCCCTCACCGCCCGCCGCCCGGGTCAGGGCGTGCAGCGCGTCCTGGGTGGCCTGTTCGTCGCGCTCGGCGCGCAACCGCCGTAGTTTCTCGATCTGTTGGGTGCGGACGGAGGAGTTGTCGACCTTGAGGACGTCGATCTGCTCGTCGGTCTCCACGCGGTACTTGTTGACGCCGATGACCGGCTGGCGGCCGGAGTCGATGCGGGCCTGGGTGCGGGCCGCGGCCTCCTCGATGCGCAGCTTGGGGATGCCCGCGTCGATGGCCTTGGCCATGCCGCCCGCCGCCTCGACCTCCTCGATGTGCTGCCAGGCCCGGCGGGCCAGGTCGTACGTCAGCTTCTCCACGTACGCGCTGCCGCCCCACGGGTCGATCACCCGGGTGGTGCCGGACTCCTGCTGGATGAGGAGTTGGGTGTTGCGGGCGATGCGTGCCGAGAAGTCGGTGGGCAGCGCGAGGGCCTCGTCGAGGGCGTTGGTGTGGAGTGACTGGGTGTGGCCCTGGGTCGCCGCCATCGCCTCTACGCAGGTGCGCGTGACGTTGTTGAAGACGTCCTGCGCGGTCAGCGACCAGCCCGAGGTCTGTGAATGGGTGCGCAGGGAGAGGGACTTGGCGTTCTGCGGGTCGAACTGCTTGACCAGCTTGGCCCAGAGGAGACGGGCCGCGCGCATCTTCGCGATCTCCATGAAGAAGTTCATGCCGATCGCCCAGAAGAAGGAGAGCCGGGGTGCGAACGCGTCCACGTCCATCCCCGCCTCCCGGCCCGCCCGGATGTACTCGACCCCGTCCGCGAGGGTGTACGCCAGCTCCAAGTCGGCCGTCGCGCCCGCCTCTTGGATGTGGTAGCCGGAGATGGAGATGGAGTTGTAGCGGGGCATCCGCTGCGAGGTGTACGCGAAGATGTCGGAGATGATCCGCATCGACGGCTTCGGCGGATAGATGTAGGTGTTGCGGACCATGAACTCCTTGAGGATGTCGTTCTGGATGGTCCCGGCCAACTTCTCGGGCGGTACGCCCTGTTCCTCCGCCGCCACGATGTAGAGGGCCAGTACGGGCAGCACCGCGCCGTTCATCGTCATCGACACGGTCATCTTGTCCAGCGGGATGCCGTCGAAGAGCTGGCGCATGTCGTAGATCGAGTCGATCGCCACGCCCGCCATGCCGACGTCACCGGTCACGCGCGGGTGGTCGCTGTCGTAACCCCGGTGGGTGGGCAGGTCGAAGGCGACGGAGAGGCCCTTCTGGCCGGCCGCCAGGTTGCGGCGGTAGAAGGCGTTGGACTCCTCGGCCGTGGAGAAACCCGCGTACTGACGGATCGTCCAGGGCTGGTTGACGTACATCGTCGGGTACGGGCCGCGCAGATACGGCGCGATGCCCGGGTAGGTGGCCAGGAAGTCCAGGCCCTCCAAGTCCTGCCCCGTGTACAGGGGTTTGACGGCGATGCCCTCCGGGGTCTCCCAGAGGAGGTCGTCGCCGCCCGCCGCCTTCTTCACGGCGTCACGCCACTCGTCGGGGCCGGCCTCCGTGGCCGCCGGGGTCCCCAGCTCGATCCCGGAGAAGTCGGGGATGCGCCCCATCGCTGCCATCAGGACACTCCCATGCGGTCGAGGGTGGCGGAGAGTACAGCTACGGCGTCACAGCCCGCGAAGACGTAGGCGTCGACACCGGAGTACTGCCCGGGGCGGCCCGCGAGGAACACGTGCCCGGCACCGGCCGACCTCAACTCCCCGGCGACCTGGGCCGCTTGCTCCTCGTACAGCGCGTCGCTGGAGCACAGGCAGGCCTCGGAGGCCCCACTGTCCGCGAACTCGCCTGTGGTGACGGGCTCGATGCCGCCGGCCTGGAACAGGTTCGACGCGAAGGAGAGCCGGGCGGTGTGCGCGGCGGCCGGGCCGAGCGCCGCCAGGAAGATCCGCGGCCGGGAGCCGGTCGCCGCGAGGTGTGCGTCGGAGCGGGCGCGGAGGGCTTCGTACGCCTCGTCGCGCCGTACGCGCGGCAGGCCGCCGGACGGGGCCGTGAGGGCGGGGGCGCGCTCCGGGAGACGCTCCGCGAGATTCGGGAACTCGCTTACGCCCGTGATCGGTTCGCGGCGCTTGGCGAGCTTCGCGCTGCGGGCCGCCCAGGTCGTGGCGAGGTCCTCGCGGAGGCTGCCGGAGCGCAACGCGGCTGCCTGGCCGCCCTGTTGCTCGATGTGCTGGAAGAACTCCCAGCCCGCGTGGGCGAGTTCGTCCGTGAGTCGCTCCACGTACCAGGAGCCGCCCGCCGGGTCGATCACCCGGGACAGATGCGACTCCTCGACCAGGATCGTCGAGGTGTTCCGGGCGATCCGGCGCGCGAACGCGTCCGGCAGCCCGAGCGCGTGGTCGAACGGCAGCACGGTGACGGACTCGGCGCCGCCCACCCCGGCAGCCAGCGTCGCGACCGTCGTGCGCAGCATGTTCACCCACGGGTCACGGCGGGACATCATCACCGGCGAGGTCACGGCGTGCTGCACCTGCCCGCCCGGCGCACCGCACACCTCGGCCACGCGTGCCCACAGCCTGCGCGCGGCACGCAGCTTGGCGATCGTCAGGAACTGGTCGGCCGTGGCCGCGTACCTGAACTCCAGCTGTCCTACGGCTTGTTCGGTGCTCAGGCCCGCCTCGGCCAGCTCGCGCAGATAGGCGACACCGGTCGCCAGTGAGGCACCCAGCTCCTGCGCCGCCGAACCGCCGGCCTCGTGGTACGGCAGCACGTCCACGGTCAGCGCGCGCAGCCCCGGGTACGCCTCGGCGCAGCGCCGGGCGAGCGCGGCGACGGGCGCGAGGGGGAAGGCCTCGTACCCGGTGCGGGCCGCGAAGTTCAGCGGGTCGGCGCCGAGGGTGCCGCGGGCGGCTTCGGGCGCGACGCCCCGCTCCTCGTACAGCCGGAGCAACTCGGCCGCCGCGGGCTCGACTTCGCTGCCCGCGTCGAGGGCGACGGGCGCCAGGTCGAGATAGACGCCGTCGAGGGTGTCGCCGAGCGACGCGACCGGGATGCCGCGCTCGCCCGTGACCAGCCACAGCGAGGTGACGCCGTTCTCCAGGTCGCCGAGGACCGCGGCGTTGTCGCCGGTCGTGTGCTGCTGGCGTACGTCCCAGCCGCCGAGGGTGTTGCCCTCGGCGCGGCCGCCCCGGACGAAGGGAGTGAAACCGGGGAGGCCGGGCTCGGGGGCGGAGTCGTCGGCGGTGTAGAGGGGACGGGCACGGAGTCCGTCCTCCAGCGAGGTGGACAGGGCGTCTTCCGCTGCGGCGCCCGAGACTTCCTTGCCCGACTTGCGCAGTACGCCTTCCACCAGGCGTTGCCACTGCTCATGCGTCGCGTCAGGGAACTCGGCGGCCAGCGAGAGCCCGTCGTCGGGCAGGACCGTCATGCTCGGATGCTAGGCCAAATCTGCAGGTGAGCAGCAGAGGACGTGGCTGTGACCTTAACCTCTCCAGGCGGTCTAGACCAGTTCTCCAGTGCCGTCCCGCCCTCCCTGCCAGGGACTACAGCCCGATGTCCCTGCGGTTCATGTCGTCCAGCGACTCGCGGCGGACCAGGACGCGCGCGATGCCGTCGGCCACCGCGACGACCGGCGGGCGGCCGACGAGGTTGTAGCCGGATGCCATGGACAGGTGGTAGGCGCCGGCCGCCGGTACGGCGAGGAGGTCGCCGGGGCGTACGTCGCCGGGGAGCGCCACCTCGTCCGCGAGGATGTCGCCCGCCTCGCAGTGCCGGCCCACGACGGTGACCAGGCGGGGCGGCGCGGTCGCGGGGCGGCCGATGAGCCGGGGTGCGTAGCGCACGCCGTAGAGCGCGGGCCTCGGGTTGTCGCTCATGCCGCCGTCGACCGCGACGAACGTGCGGTCGCCGGTGCGCTTCACGGCGAGGACGCGGTACACGGCGACCCCGGCGGGGCCGACGATCGCCCGGCCCGGTTCGAGGGTGAGCCGGGGTACGGGCAGCCCCGTGCGGGCGCAGCCGTCCTCCAGCTCCGCGCGGACCCGGCCCGCGAGGACCGGGATGTCGAGGCGTTCCTCGCCGGGGCGGTAGGCGATGGCGTGCCCGCCGCCGATGTCCAACTGCCGGAGGGTGACGCCGTGTTGGTCGCGGACGCGGGCCAACAGCCCCACCATGCGCCGGACCGCGGCGACGTACGGCTTCGTCGTCGCGATCTGCGAGCCGATGTGGCAGTGCAGGCCCACGAGTTCGAGGTGCGGCTGGTCGAGGATGCGGGTCACCGCGTGCTGCGCGGAGCCGTCGGTGATCGACAGGCCGAACTTCTGGTCGTCGGTGCCGGTGCGCACCTTGACGTGGGCGCCGGCGGCCACGCCGGGCACCACCCGCACCATCACCTTCTGGCGGCTGTCGGCGGGGGTGATCGCGGCCAGCCGGGCGATCTCCGAAGTGCTGTCGACGACGATCCGGCCGACCCCGAGGCGCAGCGCGGTGCGCAGGTCCTCCGGGCTCTTGGCGTTGCCGTGCAGCACGATCCGCTCCGGCGGGAAACCGGTGGTGACGGCCAGCGCGAGCTCACCGGCCGAGCAGACGTCGAGGCCGAGCCCCTCCTCCTGCACCCAGTGGGCCATCGCCCGGCACAGGAACGCCTTCGCCGCGTAGACGACATCGGCGTCCGGGAACGCCGTGCGGTACGTACGGCAGCGGTCGCGGATCTCCTGCTCGTCGAGGACGTAGACGGGAGTGCCGAACCGGTCGGCGGCCTCGGCGAGCGAGACACCGCCGACGGTGAGGTCGCCGGTGGGGGAGGGACGGGTGGAGCCGGGCCACACGGACAGGTCGTGGGTGTCGGCGACCGGGACAACGGGGGCGTCCAGGATGGACATGGATGTGTCTCCTCAGCCGATCAGCAGGTTCAGGCACGCGACGACGGCGACGGCGCCGGTCGCACGCAGAGCACCGACGTGCTGGGGGTGCCAGCGGCGCCAGGAGTTCGCCCGCTCCCGCTCGGCGGCCGTCGTACGGTCGGCGGCGGGGGCGGAGAACTGCGGGTCGACGGTGAGCGCGGTGACGCCGAGCGGCGCGGCGAGGGCGCGCAGCGCGGGTTCGGAGAGCCTGATGCAGGCCTGCTCGCCGCCGAGGGTCGCGGCGAGCCGCGCCGCCGAGGTGAAACCGACCACCGTGCGGCCGCCCAGCGGGGTGCGGAAGAACCGGGCCGTGCAGCCCGCGGGTCCCGACCGGACGGGGACGAACAGCAGCCCGGCCGGGACGGGTTCGGCGGGCTCGGGGTCCTCGGCGGCGGCGGGGTCCGCGGGGGTCTTCTCGGCAGATTCGACTGGAGACATCGTGCGGCTCCTTGTACAAGGCGTTGTGCGTGGCCGGATCGGTCTGACCTGGCGCTTCCTCGAAGCTATGCCCGCCGGGCGGGGGTACGGGTGCCTTGCTGACGGATGCTTGACGGGGAGCGGCACAGCCATAACGCGGTGCTGACGGGGCACGGGTGGCCGGTCAGGCCCCGCCCTCCGTCAGCTCCCGCGCGTCCACCGCCCGCCCCAAGGAGATACGGCGGTGCAGCGAGGCCAGCTCGCTCTCCAGGGGCGACGGCGGCACGGTCAGGACCGGGCACGCGGCGTGGGCGACGCAGTAGCGGGAGACGGACGGGAACAAGCCGCGGAGCGGCCCGCGCGGGCCCGCGCCGACGACCAGGAGATCGTCGGGCCGGTCGGCGGTCTCCACCAGGGCGCGGCCCGCCGTACCCCGGACGACGAGACCTTGGAAGGGGACCCCGGGGCCCGGCTCGCCGAAGGCCGCGTCGAGCACGGCGAGGAGCCGGTCGGCGGCGTCGCGCCGGAGGTGGGACGCCGGAGCGGCCAACATCGAGCGCCCGTGCGCGAGTTCACCGCCGGGCGGCTCCCAGGCCAGCACGGCCAGCAGCTCGGCGCCGGTGCGGCGGGCCTCCCGCACCGCCCGGTGCAGCGCCGCCAGGCTGCCCGGCGAACCGCTCACTCCGACCACGGCACGTGCCCGTCCGTCACTGCTCATCGTCGCTCACTCCTCGGCGTACACAGACGTCTGCGTGTCCCATCGAAGGGCCGAAGAGAGCGGACGTATCGCCCTGTTGGCGCGCGTCTGACGCGGAAGCGTCGATTCTTGACGCGCCCGTGACGCGGTGCCGGCGGTGGCCGGAAATGGCTCCCCGACTTCCGCTCGGCCGACCGTCCGTGTCAACGAAGGGGCGGTCCCTGGCAAAGCGCGGGGCAAGAATCCGTCCCGACGCCGACGCCCCGTGCCGCAATGACCGTCTGGCAACGCACTGTTCACTCGGGGGCCGCCGGGAAGCGCCAATGTGCGGACGTTGTCAGCTCAACTGCTCGCCAGGGAGGGCATCATGACCGCACAGACAGAGACACCGGACGAGTCGACGCAGTCGTCCGAAGGGTTCAGCCGACGCCACGCGCTGGGACTCCTCGGTACGGCCGGCGCCGGCGCGGCCGTCACCCCCTTGCTGGGAGCAGGCACGGCGCAGGCCGCACCGCTCGCCGCCCCGGCCCTTCACCTCACCGCGGACTCCTCCGGCGCAACTCCGGTCCAGGGCCTGCACCTCACCTTCGGCGCGGACCCGCGCACCCAGATGAACGTCTCCTGGATCACCGACAAACCGGTGAACAGACCTGTCGTGCGCTACGGCACGCTGGAGCACGGCTTCGGCTCCAGCGCCAAGGCCCGCACCGTCACCTACGTCGACGGCACCTCCAGCCGCACCGTCTACGTCCACCACGCCGCGCTGAACCGGCTCACCCCGGACACCGACTACCTCTACCTCGCCACCCACGACGGGGCGACGCCCGACAGCGGCACGTTCCGCACCGCTCCCCGCGGACGCAAGCCGCTCACCTTCACCAGCTTCGGCGACCAGTCCGCCCCGCAGGTCACCTGGGCGGCCAACGGCACGGTGGCGCTGGACGCGAACTCCACTCCCGCGACCAAGGACATCGTCACCGGCATCGAGCAGGTCGCCCCGCTCTTCCACCTCCTCAACGGCGACCTCTGCTACGCCAACCTGGACGTCGACCGGGTGCGCACCTGGAACAACTTCTTCACCAACAACACCCGTTCGGCCCGCTTCCGCCCCTGGATGCCGGCGGCCGGCAACCACGAGATCGAGAAGGCCAACGGCCCGATCGGACTCGGCGCCTACCAGACCTACTTCGCGCTCCCGTCCACCGAGACCGACGCCGAACTCGCGGGCCTCTACTACGCGTTCACGGCCGGCTCGGTCCGCGTGATCGTGCTGCAGAACGACGACAACTGCCTCCAGGACGGCGGCGACGTCTACATCAGCGGCTACTCCGGCGGACGCCAACTTGCCTTCCTGGAGAAGGAGTTGAAGGCGGCCCGGGCCTCGCGCGACACCGACTGGATCGTTGTCGCCATGCACCAGGTCATGGTCAGCTCCACCGACGCGAACGGCGCCGACCTCGGCCTGCGCCAGAAGTACGGCCCCCTCTTCGACCGCTACGGCGTGGACCTGGTGCTGTGCGGTCACGAGCACAACTACGAGCGCTCGCTGGCCGTCCGCGGAGTCGTCAGCGGCACGGAGACGCTGACCCCCAACCCGGTCTCCACGGCCACCGACAACATCGACACCGGCCTCGGCACCGTGCACATGATCCTCGGCGGCGGCGGAGTCTCGGGCACCACGAACCAGAGCTTCTTCAAGGACGGCACCGGCAAGGTCATCACGTCCGTCTCGGCGACACCCGGCTCCAACGGCAAGCGCACCTCCACGTACACGCAGGAGGAGGCGGTCTGGATCGGCGTCCGTGACACCGAACACCCCTACGGCTTCGCCGCGTTCACCGTCGACCCGGGCAGCCACGCCGGCGACACCACCCGCATGCACGTGACCTACTACAACGTGAACAAGCCGAACGGCGACCTGTCGGTGTTCGAGAACTTCACCCTCCACCGCAAGCGCTCCGACGGCCATCGCTAGATCCTAAGGAGCGGTCCGCGTCCGGCAACCAGTGCAGGGCGAACCAGAGTTCCATCCGCACGCCGGGGTCCTGCAGGTCCACATCGAGCAGTTCGGCGACCCGTGCCAGACGGTGCCGCACGGTGTTCCGGTGGACGTGCAGGGCCGCCGCCGTGCGGTCCCAACTCCCGTGCAGGGTCAGCCACGTCCGCAGGGTGTCGAGGAGGATCGCGGCACCCGGGGACGCGGCCCCGTCCAGCGGGGCGAAACGGGTGCGGGCCAACTCCCGGGCGTCGGCGGACGGGACGATCCCGTGGACGGTGAGCGGGTCCCTGGTGTGGACGACGGCGGGCACCTGCGCCGCGATCGCGCGTTGCAGGGCCCGCCCGGCCTGCACATCGGCATGCGCCAGGTCCGAGGCCGGCGCGGGTGTGCTGAACCCGAGGACCCAGCCCAAGTCGGCGGCCTGGGCGGGCACTTCGGGGCGGGAGTCCGGCGCGCCGGCGACCAGGGCCTTCAGCTCGGAGCCGTCGATGTAGAGGTAAGGCGTGCCCAACGCCGTTCCCAGGGTGGCGAGTTGGGCCGGATCGTCGCTCTGGGCGGAGCGCGGGGACGGGTGCCGACCGTGGACCACGACCCAGTGTCCGGTGGCCTCCGTCGTGTCGGCGGGCGCGAGTGAGTCCGCCACGTCGGCCGGGGTGGCCCCCAGCATCAGCCGTACCAACGCCCCCGCGCTGTGCGTGTCCGTGCCCAGGGCGTGCCGTGGACTGGTGAGCAGGGCCAGCAACACCGCCGCCGTACTGGTGACCTGGCGGTGGACCAGGGTCGGGGGAGTGGTGGCGGCCTGGCCGAGGGCGAGTGCCGTCGCGGTGCCGTCCGCGCCGGGCAGGGTGTGCACGGTCAGGTGGGTGCCGCCCTGGTGATCGGCGGCCGCGGTCGGAACGGGCCGTCCGGCAGCGCCTGTTCGGACCCGGGCGATCGTGCGCTGCGCGAGCTCGCGCACCCGTTCCGGTGTCGGCGGCGCGGGCCGGGGACCGGCGCTGAACAGTTCATGGCCCCGGGCGTCGTGGAGGACCGCCCAAGCACCGGTGTGCCCGCTGAGCTGCGTGAGCACCGCCCGGAGCGCGTCCGGCCGGGCGGCGGCCGTGGCCAGTGCCGACTGGGCCCGGGAGATCTCGCGCAGCTCACGGTTGCGGACCTCGGCGATCGCCGCGTAGGTGGCCTGCCCGACCGCCACGAACGGGGTGGCCGGCGGCAGCCGTAGCAACGGCAGTCCATGGCGGTCGCAGGCGGCGACCAGTTCGGGCGGCACCTCGTCGTGCACGGGGACGACACCGAAGCCGAGCGCGGTCACCCCGGCGCCGACGACGCCCCGCACATACGTGTCGATGCCCTCCGCGTCGGCAGGGAGGCGCACGCCTGCCGTGAGCAGCAGTTCGCCGCCCACCAGGTACGGCGACGGGTCCTCGATCTCCGTGGTGCCGACCGTGCTGACCCGGTGGTCCCCGGCGGCGGGCCCCGCGATCTGGCACAGGTCCAGGGCGGGGTCGGTGAGCAGCACGCTCAGGGGTACGGAGGGCTGTTCGGCGTCGGTGGGCTCGGTCATGAGGGGGGCATCCTCCCGGCCGGGGGTGGCGGTCGTGACTGCGGGATTCATCCAACAGTCGCCTTCACATTGGACCATTCCGCCACTGCGTCGTCGGCGCGTGCGTCGATATCGTCATGCCACTCGCAGGGCACTGTCCCGGCCCGGCCCGCACCCGGTCGCCGACTCTCTCCGAACTCTCCGCTCCGTCCGCTTCCGGAGGACTCTGATGACCGTCGACTACTTCGTCATGGCCGCATACCTGCTGGGCATCATCGGCGTGGGCTGGTGGGGCAGGAAACGCGCCGCGTCCAAGAGCGACTTCCTGGTCGCCGGACGGCGGCTGGGCCCGCTCATGTACACCGGCACGATGGCCGCCGTCGTCCTCGGCGGCGCCTCCACCATCGGTGGCGTACGCCTCGGCTACACCTACGGCATCTCCGGCGCCGCGATGGTCTTCGCGATCGGCCTCGGACTGCTGGCCCTGTCGGTCTTCTTCTCCGCCCGCATCGCCCGCCTCAAGGTCTACACCGTCGCCGAGATGCTCTCCCTGCGCTACGGCGACACCGCCGCCGTGATCTCCGGCATCGTGATGTGGATCTACACGCTGATGCTGGTCGTGACCTCGACGATCGCGTACGCCAGTGTCTTCGACGTCCTGTTCGACGTGCCCCGCTGGGTCGCGGTGGTCATCGGCGGCACGATCGTCGTCGGCTACTCGGCGCTCGGCGGCATGTGGTCCATCACCCTCACCGACATGGTGCAGTTCGTGGTCAAGAGCCTGGGAGTGCTGGTCCTGCTGCTGCCCATCGCCGTGGTCAGGGCGGGCGGCTTCGCCGAGATGGCGGACAAACTCCCGGACGGCTACTTCTCCCCGACCTCCATCGGCGGCCGGACCATCGTCACCTTCGTGCTGATCTACACCTTCGGCATGCTCATCGGCCAGGACATCTGGCAGCGGGTGTTCACCGCCCGCTCCGACAGAGTCGCCTCCTGGGGCGGCACGGTCGCCGGCGTCTACTGCCTGGTCTACGCCCTGGCAGGCGCCGTCATCGGCATGGCGACCAAGTCCCTCTACCCCCAACTCGCCAGCGCCGACGACGCGTTCGCGACGATCGTCCGGCACGCCCTGCCCACCGGCGTCCGGGGCCTCGTCCTGGCCGCCGCGCTCTCCGCGATGATGTCCACCGCGAGCGGCGCGCTGATCGCCTCGGCCACCGTCGCCAACAACGACATCTGGGCGCGGCTGCGCCGCCGTACGACCACGGGTCCGAAGGACGACGAGATCGGCTCGAACCGGCTCGCGATCGTCGTCCTCGGCGTCGCGGCGATGGGCATCGCCTGCGCCCTCGGCGACGTCATCGAAGCCCTCACCGTCGCCTACAACCTGCTCGTCGGCGGCCTGTTGGTGCCCATCCTCGGCGGCCTCGTCTGGAAGCGCGGCAACCTCCCCGGCGCCATGGCCTCGATGATCGCGGGCGGCACCACGGTGATCGTCTTCATGGTGACCGACGGCCTCCTCGCCAACGAGCCCATCTACTACGGCCTGTCGGCCGGCCTGGTCGCCCATGTCGCCGTCAGCCTCCTCACCAGGCCGACGGAGGAAGCCGTGGTTCAGGCCTGGCACCGCCGCCTGGCAGGCGAACAGGCCGTCGCCGCAACGGAGTTGAGCGTGGTCTGACCCGCTGTTCCGGTAGCGCCCACCCGCACCCGCACGTGCCGTATCTCATCGGAAGGTCCCCATGTACGCCACCACCCTCTCCACAGAAGAACTCCGGCTGCGCCGCGAACTCGCCGCGGTCTACCGGCTCGTGGCGCACTTCCGGATGACCGACCTGATCTTCACGCACATCTCGGTCCGCCTCCCGGGCCCCGAACGCCACTTCCTGATCAACCCGTACGGCCTCCTCTTCGAGGAGATCACCGCGTCCAGCCTCGTCAAGATCGACCTGTCCGGCCGCGCCGTCGAGGACTCCCGACACCCGGTCAACCCGGCCGGCTTCGTCATCCACAGCGCCGTCCACGCCGCCCGCCCCGACGCCCACTGCGTCCTGCACACCCACACCAGGGCGGGCTGCGCGGTCGCCGCCCAGCAGCACGGCCTGCTCCCGCTCAACCAGATCTCCATGGAGTTCTACGGCAGGCTCGGCTACCACGACTACGAAGGCGTCGCCCTCAACCTCGCCGAACAGCGGCGCCTGGTCGCCGACTTGGGCCGCCACCCCGCGATGATCCTGCGCAACCACGGCCTGCTCACCGTAGGGGAGACCCCCGCGCAGGCGTTCCTGCGCATGTACTACCTGGACAAGGCCTGCGAGATCCAGACCACGGCCACCGCGGCGGGCACCCCGCTGGTCGTCCCCAGCCCGGACGTCTGCGAACTGACTGCTCGTCAACTCACCGGCGAGGACGACAGTTCGGACCTCCAGGACGACAAGGCGTACGAGTTCGCGTGGGGGGCGCTGCTCCGGCTCGTGGAGCGGATCGCCCCCGACTACAAGGACTGAGGGTCACCCACAAGGACTGAGGTCAGCCCGTCGCCGCCGACTTCTGTCCGGACGGGGCGACGGCGTACCACTGGTTGTCCTTGCCCTGGCCGTTCGCCTGTCCGGCCGCCGTGTCGCCGACGTACCGGTACAACGGCCAGCCGGCGAGGGTGAGTTGCGGCCGGCCGTCGCGATGGACCGTGCCGATGAGGCTCTTCTCCACTCCCGAGGTCTGCACGGACTCCGGCACGATCACCGGTATCCACGTCTGGACGCACGCGCCCTTGCACGTCCACTTGGACGGGTTCGGCTCGTCCTTGTCGTAGCGGTAGAGGGTCATCCCGTTCGTGTCGGTGACCACCGTGCCCACGCCGTCGACCGCCCTGGCCGTCACGGTGTACGCCGTGGTCGTGGCGCCGGCGGCCGGCGTCGAGGCGGCCGGCGCCGGGGTGGTGGGAGCCGACGCGGCCGGGTCCACCGCGGCCGTGCTGTCGGAACCGGCGCTGTTCGAGGAACCGCACGCCCCCAGCAGCAGCGTGGAGGCGAGGCCTGCGACGAGGCTCAGGACAATGCGTCGCGGGATCAAGGAAGTGCCCTTCGTCGGGGATCGTGCGTACTGCCTGCTCGCTCTCCCCATACGTCCGCCGACCCCGCGCCTCTCAGCCGGGAACGCACATGACGCACTCTTGACCACCGCACCCCGGAACGGGATGTAACCCGGATCACAGCCCCGAAGTGCAGCGCGGTACGGGGTCAACGGCCTTTCTCTCTGTGTAAGGGGCTTGCCCGAAACGGGGACGGTGGACGGTACGGATGGAACAGAGTCGGGCCGACGGGTTCGACGGGTTCGTGGCAGCCCGCTGGTCGGCGTTGTTCCATCTGGCCTGTCTGCTCGTGGGAGGCGATCGGCACCGCGCCGAGGACCTGCTCCAGGAGGCCATGGTCAAGCTCTGGTTCGCCTGGCCGAGAATCGCGGAGGAGGCACCGGAGCCGTACGTCCGCAAGATCCTGGCGCGGGCGGCGGCCCGTTCGGCGCGGCGGCGCTGGTGGGGTGAGCGCCCGGTCGAGCAGCTGCCAGATCGCGCCGAGGCCGGGGACGTGTCCGCCGTAGTGGCTGAGCGCTCGCGGCTGGAGGCGGCGCTGGCCCAACTGCCGTCCGCGCAACGGGCCGCCGTGGTCCTGCGCTACTACCAGGACCTGCCCGACCGGCAGGTCGCCGAAGTGCTGGGGTGTCCGGTCGGCACCGCCCGGTCCCATGCGTCACGGGGCGTGGCGCGGCTGCGCCGGATCCTCGGCGATGTCATCGAACCGGTGGGATGAGGAGGAGTTGATGAACCACTTCGACCACGGCGATCAGTTCGACGACAGTGATCAGTTCGACGACAGTGATCAGTTCGGCCACGGCGATCACTTCGATCGTTTCGAGCGGGAGCTCGCGCGGATGATGCGCGACACCCAGGAGACGACCCTCTTCGAACCCAGGCACCAGACCCGGCTCCACTCCGGCGTGCGGGCCAGGCGCCGGGTCCGCGTGGCCCAGAAGGCGGTCGGCTCCGCCCTCGCCGTCGCCGGAATCGGCCTCGGCTTCTTCCTGCTGCCCCACGACCGTGTGGACGACAGACCGCAGGCCCCGCTGCCCGGACCGGTCGTGACCCCGACGCTCCCGACCGCCACCCCGACCCGCACACCGAACACGCCCCCGAGCGCCACCACGAGCCCGACACCCACCCGGACCACCCTGCCGCCCACCACCCCGACCTCGACCCCGACCGGGAGTTCGGCCACCTCGTCCTCGGACCCGAACACGACCGACACGGCCCCGCCGCCCTCCAGCACGGGGACGGCCAACACGTCCACGGGGCACAGCACTTCGACGAGTACGACCCCGACACCGCCGGCGACGGGGGCGGCGACGGAGTCGTCCGCGACCGTGGGCCCGACCGGCTCCGGCTGACCCGTCCCGCCTGGGACCACCCCAACCCGTAAGCCCCAGCTGCGGCATGGCGCCCGCAGGCGATCCCGCACGCCCTGCGGCAGCCCACAGACCAGGACAGAACATGACGATACTGACGAGCCAGACGGGTCCGACGGGCCAACTACCGTTGCGCACACCGGTGTCGGCACACCACCGCGAGCCGGTCCTCGACGTGGTCGTCCCCGTGTTCAACGAGGAGAAGGACCTCGAACCGAGCGTACGGCGGTTGCACGCGCACCTGTCGGAGACGTTCCCGTACCCGTTCCGCATCACGATCGCGGACAACGCCAGCACGGACGGAACCCCGCGCATCGCGGCCCAACTAGCCACTGAAATACCAGAGTTGGAGTGGCTACGGCTCGCCGAGAAGGGCCGGGGCCGGGCCCTGCACGCGGCCTGGTCCGGGTCCCGGGCACCCGTGCTCGCCTACGTCGACGTCGACCTGTCGACCGACCTCGCGGCGCTCCTCCCGCTGGTCGCCCCGCTGATCTCCGGCCACTCCGACATCGCGATCGGCACCCGCCTGGCCCGCGGCTCCCGGGTGGTGCGCGGCCCCAAGCGGGAGGCCATCTCCCGTTGCTACAACGCGCTGTTGAGGTCCACTCTCGCCGTCGGCTTCTCCGACGCGCAGTGCGGTTTCAAGGCGGTACGGCGTGATGTCGCCGAGCGGCTGCTGCCCCTGGTGAAGGACTCGGGGTGGTTCTTCGACACCGAGTTGCTGGTGATCGCCGAACGGGCCGGACTGCGTATCCACGAAGTGCCGGTCGACTGGGTGGACGACCCCGACAGCCGCGTCGACATCCTCTCCACGGCACTGGCCGACCTGCGCGGAATCGCCCGCATAGGACGGGAGTTGGCGCGCGGCACGCTCCCGACGGCGGGTCTGCGCCGGGCCGCCGTCGACGGCTCGCACTCGGCCGGCCTGGCCGCCCAGCTCCTGCGCTTCGCCGCCGTAGGAGCGGTGAGTTCGGCCGGATACGTCCTGCTGTACGTCGTGTTGCGCCCGGCGGCGGGCGGCCAGGCCGCCAACGCGCTGGCGTTGCTGCTCTGCGCCCTCGCCAACACGGCCGCGAACCGCCGCCTGACGTTCGGACTGCGCGGCCGAGTCGGCGCCCTCCGCCACCAGGCCCAGGGCCTCCTGGTCTTCACGGTCGGCCTCGCCCTCACCAGCGGCTCCCTGGCCCTCCTCCACCGCACGTCCCCAACACCCGCACGCACCACGGAGGTCGGGGTCCTGGTCGCGGCCAACCTGGCGGCAACCCTCGTACGGTTCCTGCTCTTTCGGGCCTGGGTGTTCCCGGTCGGGCGTCGCGGCGAGGCGGAGGAGACGTCGATATGAGCGATACGACGACGTTGACCCCGCCCGTCGCCGCAGAGACCACAACCGACCTGCCTCACAGGGATGTTGGTGAATTTCTGCGCCGCGCGGTCCGCCACTACGGCCCGGTGCTCGCGCTGTACGGCGTCCTGAAGCTCATCGGCTTCTCCGTGTTCATGTACCTGCTGGACTCCGACGGCGGCTTCCGGACGAGGAACCCGCGCTTCGGCGGCGGCGCCCACGCCTGGGACGTACTCGCCACCTGGGACGGCTGGTGGTACCAGCAGATCGCCGCGCACGGCTACCACCCCGCGCTCGTCCAAGTCCCCGACGCCACCGGCCTGATCACCCTCGAAGGCAACTCGGCGGCCTTCTTCCCGCTCTACCCGGCGACGATGCGACTGGTCTCCGACGTCACGGGCCTGGGTCTGTACGGCTCGGGGATGCTGGTGTCGGTCGTGGCGTCGTTCGCGGCGGCGCTCGGCATCTACGCCGTCACGGCGAGGTTCGGAGGCAGGCGAGCCGGATTGGCTGCTGCCGGGCTGTGGGCGGTCTGGCCCGGCTCCGGCATGGAGTGGTCGGCGTACTCGGAGTCCCTCTACATCGCCCTCGCCGTCTGGGCCTGCCACGCCGTCATGACCGACCGCTGGCTCACCG
Source organism: Streptomyces sp. NBC_00986 (assembly GCF_045162565.1). Taxonomy (NCBI): domain Bacteria; kingdom Bacillati; phylum Actinomycetota; class Actinomycetes; order Kitasatosporales; family Streptomycetaceae; genus Streptomyces; species Streptomyces sp. NBC_00986. The sequence goes on along the minus strand of NZ_CP108733.1, from coordinate 2,988,066 downwards.
CGGGCGTCCTCACCTTCGCCGCCGGCCTCAACCGCCCGACGGCCGCAGCACTGATAGCCGCCCTCACCGTCGCCGCGCTGCAGGCGCTCCACCGCCGCCGGGAGAACGTCGCGGGCCCATGGATCGCGATGGCGATCGCACCCCTCGGCCTGATCGGCTACCTCCTCTGGGTCGGCAACCGCATGGGCAACCTGGCCGGCTATTTCGCGCTCCAGAAGGGCGCCTGGGGACACACCTTCGACTACGGCAAGCAGACCGCCGACGTCTTCAGCTCGATGGCGGTCGGCCGCTTCGACTACCTGTTCGCGTACCCCTTCGAGGACATCATCGGCGTGGCCGTCGTGCTGCTGGCCGCACTTCTGATCCCGCTCCTGATCCGCCTGCGCCCACCGGTAGTCCTGACCGTGTACACCCTGCTCACCCTCGCGCTGGTCCTGGGCAGCCAGCAGATCTTCGGCAACGTCTCCCGCTATCTCCTCCCGTGCTTCCCCCTCTTCATCCCGTTGGCCGTCAAGCTCCGCACCCTCCAACTGCCCATGCTGTGCCTGCTGTTGGGGATCGCGGCCGTCGCGTCGGGGTCGTACGCCGGGTATGTGCTGTTCGAGGTGGGGGTGCCGTAGGCGGGCGCTCAGTTCCGTGCTGTTCCGACGCCCCCGGCCGCTGCCGCCGGAGCGGTCCAGTCGATGTGGTAGCCATACGTCCGCCGCGACTGCTCGCCGTTCGCCAGCCGGGGCAGGAGCACCGGCATGACCAGGTCGCGGAGGATCCGTCCGACCGGGCCCGCGGCCTTGTTGTTGTTCACGCGGGCGGCCTGCTTCACGATCCGTTCGACGCGGGGGCGGCGCAGCGCGTCGTACGCGGTGAAGGCGTCCTCGATCGTGGGCAGATCGCGCAGTGCCTTGGCCAGCTCCACGGCGTCCTCGACGGACAGGGAGGCGCCCTGCCCGGATGTCGGCGAGGGGGCGTGGGCGGCGTCGCCGATGACGATCATCCGGCCGCGGTGCCAGGCCGGGAGGTCGACCATGGCGTGCATGGGGCCGGCCGGCGTGATCTCCTGGCTCGCGCGGATCAACTCGGCGGCGGGGCCCGTGTCTTCGGCGAAGAGGTCGACGAGCCGGTGTCGCCACTCCTCGGAACCGATGCCTTCGAGCTCGCCTCGGGCCGGCTCGTCACGGCGCGGGAGGTTGGCGAACCACCAGACCTCGCCGTCGGGGGCGGGGACGTAGCCGAAGAAGGCGCGCTTGCCGAACACCATCCGGTAGCTGCCCACTTGGGAGTTCACCGGCACCCCGCGGGTGTAGCCGCCGAGCCCGATGAGGCCCGAGTACGCGGGGGCGGCGGCCGCGGGGTCGATGAGGTTGCGGACCGTCGAGTGCAGCCCGTCGCAGCCGATCAGCAGATCGCCGAACTCCTCGCTGCCGTCGGCGAACACTGCGCGCACGCCGTCGCCGGTGTCCTGCGCGTCGACCAGGCGCTTGCCCTGCTCGATGCGGATACCCCGGCGCAACGCCTCGTCGCGTACGGCGCGGTAGAGGTCGGCGCGCTTGAGCGTGCGGCTGGTGATGTCTCCGTCCGGGCGGCTGGTGTGGACCGTGCCCAGTGCCTTGCCGGTGGTGGAGACCATGTCGATCGCCGGGGTGGGGAAGCCCGCGGCGACGGCCGGGGCGTCGGCGCCGATGACGCGCAGGGCGTCGATGCCGTTGGAGCCGAGCGTCAGGAAGACGCCGACGCCGTCGGCCCCGGAGGCGTGGGCTTCGTGGACGACCGAGTCGATGCCGGCCTGCTGGAGCGCCATGGCGGCGGAGGGTCCGGCTATGCCGCTGCCGATGATCAATGCCTTCATGTCGGTGACCTTTCGAGGTGGCTCTGGCTACTTCTAGTTATTTAGATGGATCTAACTAAATAGTAGAGCTAGGATGCCGAGGTGACAAATCGCGAGGAATCCACAGGTCGGGGCGGCCGGGCGGAAGTGGTGGACGAGGTTCTGCTCGCCGGGCGCGAGCTCTCGACGGCGGCGGTGCTCTTCCACTCGGCGCTCGCCGCTCGTCAGGGCCTGAACGCCAGCGACACGAAGGCGCTGGACCTGGTGGCCCGGCTCGGCCCGTTGACGGCAGGGGAACTCGCCCGTCACCTCGCCCTCAAGCCCGCGTCGGTGACCGCCCTGGTCGGCCGCCTGGAGGAGAAGGGGGCCTTGCACAAGGCTCCGCATCCTGAGGACGGCCGGAAGGTGGTGCTGCACTTCAACGAGGAGTTCGCGGCGCGCAATATGCACTACTTCGCTGAACTCGTCGGATCACTGCGGGAGTTGTGCGAGCGGTACACGGACGAGGAGTTGGAAGTGGTCGTGTCGTTCATGAGGGAGGCGGCGCGGCGGCAGGGGGAGGCTACGCGGCGGTTGGGGTGAGGGGCGGGTTCGCGAATGTGGAGGGTGTCTGTCGGGGCGGGTGAACGTCCCTTTCCCCTACGGGTGTTGAGGAGAGGGGAGACTCCGGGGCGGCCGGGCCGCTGCGCACTCCGCGAGGTCCGACGTGAAGTCCATGGCGGGGATCGGCGCGCCGTCGGTGAGAACCGAATCGCTGAACTAGCCCTCTCCCTGGGGGTGTTCGGGGCCGCGGGGGAGAGGGCGGCGCGTGGAGGCGCACTTCGATGCCGGGTCGGTCGCCGGGTTCGACGCGGGGTCCGATCGGCGGCTCGGTCGGCCGTGGTGATTCCCGGGAGCGCGTCGGCGGTGTTCCTGCCCTGTCCGGCGTTGATGTCCGGACGGGAAGTCGGCCTTGGGGAGCGTCAGTTGGCGATGACCGCGGTGGTGGTGCGGCCGCCGTCGACGTCGAGCACGATGCCGTGCACGAACGAGGAATCGTCGCCGGCCAGGTACCCGGCGGCCTTCGCGACCTCGTCCGGCGTGCCCATCCGGCCGGCGGGGGTGCCCTTCATCATGATCTCGGCCGGGTGGCTCTCACCTGGCGCCGGCGCCAGCACCACACCCGGGGAGATCGCGTTCACGCGTACGCCCTGCGGCCCGAACTCCGCCACCCAGGCCCGGGTCAGCGTCTCCACGGCTCCCTTGGTGGAGCTGTAGAGGGCGCTGGGGATGCTCAGCCGCGCGATCCAGGAACCGAGGTTGACGATCACGCCGCCTGCCTCCACCATGGCGGGGGCGACGGCCGCGGTCAGGAAGAACGGGGCCTTAACGTTCACGGCGTAGACCTGGTCGAAGGTCTTCTCGTCGGTGGACGCCGTGGTGGCCTGGGGGTAGATGCCGGCGTTGTTGACCAGGACGTCGATACGGCCGCCGAGGACCCGCGTCGCCTCCTGGGCCAGCGTCCGCGAGGCGGCGGCGCTGCCGTCCAGGTCGGCCCGCACGAACTCGGCACGGCCGCCGCGTGCGCGGATCCCGGCGACGACCTCCTGGCCCCGCTCGGCACTGCGCCCGGAGACGGCGACATACGCCCCCTCGCGGGCGAAGGCCTCCGCGATCGCCCGCCCGATGTTGCTGGTCGCTCCTGTGACCAGGGCGGTCTTGCCCTGAAGGCGCATCGACATGATCCACTCCGGTGCTTGGTGCTTGGTGCTTGGTGCTTGGTGTTTTGTGTTTGGCGCTTCGCGGTGAACCCGCAGGGCCGCCGTGGCGCAGGTTGCCTTCGGCGGGGCGGGGCGGGGGCTGGCCTGGTCGTTGGGGCGCGGAGTGAACTCGTCGTCGGAGGGGGAGTCGAGCGGGGTCAGCCGACCGCTGGCCGCACAGCAGATGACGGCGTCCACCGCGCCGACAGTCTCGAACAGGGCGTCGATGGAACCTGGTGTCTCAAGGTCGACCCGTGTGGTGGTGCTGTTGCGTGAAGCCCGGATCACCTCGTGCTCGGTCAGCCGGTCACCGGCTGCCACCGGGTTTCCTGTGCAGGGTCGATGCCGCTGAGCCACACCAACGTCCCGCCGATCAAACCCGGTTTGTCCCGGGTGGCGAGGGTGGGGGCTTCGAGCATGTCGGCGGTCTCCTCCAAGTAGGTGACCAGTGTGTCGAGTTCGTCGCCGGGGGGTTCGTTGTAGCGGGACCAGGAGCCCAAGTAGCCGGTCGCGGCGTCCAGATACAACCCCGTGGTGCTGTCGGCCGGACCCAGGGCGACCACCGGAATCCGGGTCGCCTTCCACACGGTGATCTGCTTCTCTTCGGGGCGGTTGGCGTTGAGGGCATCCTGGTGAGCCTGGGCATCTGTCTTCAGCCGATGGCAGGCGGCCACGGCGTCCGGATTCATCAGAGCCATGTTGCCCGGAAGGCAACCCCGGCCATCGGCCCCGTCGTCACCTGCGCTCAGCATCCACAGGACGCGCAGTTCGAGGGGTATCGGGATGCCGAGTTCGTCTTCCAGCGCGGTGATGGCGGCCGAGCCGGCGCCGGTGCGGAGCGCGACGTAGGAGTCGGGGGCGTTGGCCTGGAGCCAGGCGATGATGCGATACCAGGCATCGGCGACCTCCCTTACGGTGAGCGCGGCGGCAGCAGGATCGGCAGGCTGTTCCTGTGTCTGTTCCTGTTTCTGTCCCTGCTTTTGCTTCTGCTCGTGGGCGTCGGTGGAGGGCTCGTTGGAGGGAGCCGCCCTCAGAAACCGGATCTCTATACGGTCCGGCTCGCGTATGTAGCCGACAGACAGGTCGGGGCAGTCCTCGAACATGTCCCCGTCGACCGTCACGGTCAGGATGCCGGGCAGCCCCGAGGGCCGGCCCCTGTCCGGGTCGTCGGCCAACTGGCCGGCCACAGTCTTCAGCGCGTAGGGAACACCTGCCCCTAGCTGGGCGGCGATATCGCGTACGTCCGGCTGGATTTCGACCTTCACGGCCCGGTGCTCCTTGCTGCTCCTTGGCGGTCGGATGGAGGGCGATGCCCCTCAACACACTAGGCCTGCACCTGAGTTGAGCGGCGGTCGGTGGCGGGCGGTGGTGGACGTCGCAGCGGATTCGCCGCCGCCGATCCCTGCTGTTCTGCACCGGGGACGCCGGACCGTGCCGTCGTCGCGGGCAAGCGGAGTGCTCGGGCTGAGGCGGGCGCGTGGCATCTCGGACGTGAGTCGGATGCCCCGGTGGGCGACCGCCGTCACCAAGTGACCACGCGGGCGCGGTACTTCGAGCGACCGCTCGACGGTGTCGCCGCGATCGTGTCGAGCGTGGCGTCGATGTCGCGGACCGCCTCCGTGTGGTCGACGGCCGTGTAGTCGATCACCTCGTCGGCACCGAACCCCTCGACGAAACGCACGCTTGCTGCCCCTGCCCCGGGGTACGACGTGAACCGCCGTACCGGGATCACCGACTCGAACGGAACCCGGGACGCGGGACGCGATGGGAATCCGACAGCCTCGCCGTCGGAGGCATGTCCGGTCGGCCAGGGTCTGACGGGCGGCGCCGCGGTCACAGCCAGCCGTTGGCCTCCGCGAGGCGGGCCGCCTCGGCGCGGGTGCGGGCCTGGGTCTTGCCGATCGCCGACGACAGGTGGTTGCGGACGGTGCCCTGGGACAGCCGGAGCGCCCTGGCGATGTCGGCCACGGTGCCACCCTCGGCCGCGGCGCGCAGCACGTCCGCCGCACGCCCGGTCAGCGGACTCGTGCCGGCGGCCAGTGCTTCCGCGGCGAGGGCCGGATCGACGAAGCGCAGGCCGGCGTGGACGCGGCGGATCGCGTCGACGAGTTGCTCGGGCGGGGAGTCCTTCACGACGAATCCGGCCGCGCCCGCGGACATGGCCCGCGCGAGGTAACCGGGCCGGCTGAAGGTCGTACAGATGATGGTGCGGCAGCCGGGCAGCGCCTGCCGGAGGTCCGCGGCGACGGTCAGGCCGTCCCGGCCACGATCGCGATCCGCCCCCGGCGCAACGCCGTCGGTCCGTACCGGGCCGCCGCCGCGCAGCCGATGCCGTAGCAGACGATGGAGCCGATCGTGAGTGAGCTGAGCAGGGCGGATCCAGTGCCGTGCGCGATGTCCTCGACCCGTGCGACCAAGGCGAGCGAGGCCAGCGCCGTGGCCGTGGCGACGGCCACGCGACCCCGGATCCTGCGGCCGTCCGGCGGGTTCTTCCAGAAACTCCAGTCCGGCCACTGGCCGACGGAGAACTCGTCGGGATCACGTGCGCCCACGTCGGCCATGCTACGGCCGGCTGCCGCCGGGGCGGACAAACGGAGGCCGGCCCGGCAGTGATGCGTGGATCATGCGGGCAGCCATCAACCACCCATGACCGGCGCCCCCGTTCCGTCTGTCACCCGACACGCATGACAGATGGCATGGGCCCGACCCCTGGGCCGGTGGTGCCACGGAGTCATGTTGCACGCGAGGAGAATCCATCCGCCGAGCCAGGAGTACGAACTCACCGAGGACGACGGCCGGGCGCCGACGACGTTCTCGCTGCACAGAGGCCGCGTCGGCACGAGGTTCACCCTGCGTGGGGTCGACTACCTCGTCCGCACGCACCGCCTCAGCGGTGTGTACGAACTGCTCGACGCCGACGGGACACCCGTCGCGACCACGGACCGGGTGTGCCGAAGCCGGCACATGACGTGCTCAGAGCGGGTCATCCCGTTCCAGCGGACCGCGATGGCAGGCCGCGAGTACACGATGATCGGCGGCGACGACGGCGAGCCCGCCGGCACGATCCGGCGCACCGGAACCGTCCACTCCGAGGCGACCGCCGACCTGCCCGGCGTGGCACTCGTGCCGCAGGTCTTCGCGCTAGTCGTCCTCCTGCTCCGCGCCCGGCGCAAGCGGACAGCGGCGGCCGCCCGCCCGGCCTCCCTCGCGGGCGGCTGACGCCGGTCGGAGGGGACCGGTGCGGCGGACATGCGGTGGCCGCACACCTCGCACCGGCCGTCCGTTTCGGACTGGTGACCGTTCGGGCAGTTCGACATCTCGCTCTTTCCCTCTGTGCCCCTCTACGCGCGGCGCTGCGGGGCACGAGGACAAGGTCGACAGCCCCCTGCTCCGACCACGGCGTGTCGGCCGGGACGAGTGCCGTACGGCTTGACGGTCTCCCTCGGGGCCGCCCCGGCGGCTCATCGAAGCGGCGGGCGGTCGCGGTCGAGGCCGGCGATCTCGCGTACGGCGTCGGCGACGGCCGGGGCGTCCTTCTTGAGGATCGCGTCGTGATTGCTGGCGACCTTCGCGCTGATTTTGATGTTCGCGTTGCGGGCGACCACTCCGTCGAGGCTGGCGCGGATCTGTTCCTGCTCGTCGCCCTTGCTTCCGAGGGAGGTCCCCGAAGCGACCACGTATCGCGCCGGGACGGTGATGTTGTCCAGGACGGGGCCCAACTCGCTCTCGCGGGCGATCCTGCCGAGCTCGATGTTGCTGTCCGCCATCTGTTCGGCGTGCATCCGCGGGGTCAGGCCCGTCGGTCGCAGCAGCGGCATGAAGAGGTTCAACCGCCGGAACGTCTTGCGGATCCGCTGCTCCATGGCCTCGTCCAGCCAGTCGTGCGGCTGCGCGCCGTCGACCAGGACCGCGCCCAGGGCGCGCTCCGGGTTGCGGCCGGCCCAGTGCGCCGCGACGAACGCCCCGTAGGACCAGCCCACCACCAGCGCCCGGTCCACACCCCGGGCCGCGAGGACGGCGTCGACATCCCGGACCGCGGCCTCGAAGGAGTAGTCCGCGGAACGCTTCGATTTCCTGCCACGGGCCCGCTCGTCGTAGGTGATGTGGCGCCAGTCCGCCCCCAGTTCGGCGATGACCTGCCGCCAGTACCCCTGGGTGGCGAACTGGCCGTTGAGATAGACCACGGGGATACCGGGACCGCCGGTGTCGGTGACGGCCAGGGCGGTGTCGTCGACCGGCACCATGCCGGTCCACTTCGAACCGGTCGAGGAAGTACTGTTCTTCGTCATGTTCTGTTCCTCCTGGTCACGTGGGAGCGTCTGCTACAGCGGCTTCTCGCCGGCCCTGCGGGTGGATCGCGGCGGGCTCGGCGGACGGTGCTGCTCGTGTTCCTTCAGAGGCTGCGTGCGGTGATGTCACCGCGGGAGGTCGTGGCGCGGATGCCGAGCTCGGTGGTGCCGTCGTTCTTGAGGGAGTTGCTGACGCGGCCGTAGCCGGTGTCGGCGTCCAGGGCGGCCGAGACGCCGGCGGCGGCGCCGACCGTGATGTCGCCGGACTCGGTGCGGAGCACGACCGTGCCGCGCACCGCCTCGGCGATCCGGATGTCGCCCCTCGCGGTGCTGATCTCGGCGGGGCCGCCCAGCCGGCCGACCTCGACGTCGCCGTCGACCGCGGTGAGCCGGACGCTCGCGGCCTCGTCGATCTTGATCCGGCGGTACGCGCCTTCGAAGGCGACGTCGCCGAGGCGTCCGACGCCACGGAGTTCGGCACCGGCGGACGTGGCCTCGACACGGGAGCCGGCGGGCAGCCGGACGGTGACCTCCAGGGATCCGGAGGAGCCGAGGAGCTTGTTGTCGGGGGCCTGGGTCGTGATGCGCAGGACACCGTCGGCGTAGACGACCTCCGTCCGCTCGGCGGTCCTGGTGTCGCGGTTCTTGGACGAGTCGGCCGGCCGGACCTCGACGGTGGTGTCGGCGCGGTCCGCGGCGATGAACTGGATGCGTCCGGCGGGGATGTCCAGGACGGCGGAGATCGGGGCGGGGGTGTCGAACTTCTGCATCGTGTTCTCCAGTGTCGGCTCGTTGTTTCTGACACCGGAAACGCTACGTTGCCTTTCTGTATTCAGCAACATTCTTGTTGCGGCAGATTCATATATGAGCAGGTCAAAACCTATGTATCGTTGCAACGGGCTTAGGGATAATGCAACGGAAGCGCTCGGTTCGTTGCAATGACTGAAGGGTGCACGCTATGGTGAGGGGGATCAGGGACCGTCACGAAGGATCACCGAGGAGACCGCGATGCCGGGAGGCAGGCTCACCCAGCAGGAACGTCGGCAGATCTCGCTGGGGCTGGCCGACAGCCTCCCCTACGCCGAGATCGCCCGCCGCCTCGACCGTCCGACCTCGACGATCACGCGTGAGGTGATGCGCAACGGCGGCCCCACCGCCTACCGCGCCGACCTGGCCCACCGTGCCACCGAACGCCGCGCCCACCGGCGCAAGCACACCCCGCCCCCAGGGCAGGGGGCGCCGGCTCGGAGCAACGGGCGCGACGACGAAGCCGTACGCGAGTACGAGGAGGCGTTCACCACCCTCCTGATGCAACAGGGCCTGCCCAAGATGACGGCTCGGGTGCTGACCTGCCTCTTCGTCGCCGACGCGGGGAGCCTCACCGCGTCCGAACTCGTCCAGCGACTCCAGGTCAGCGCGGCGTCCGTGTCCAAGGCGATCGCATTCCTCGAAGAACAGGGCCTCGTCAGCCGGTCACGCGACGAACGCCGCCGCGAGCGCTACTACGTCGACGACGACGTCTGGTACCAGTCGACGATCGCCAGCGCCCGCGGCACCGCCCAGGTCGCCGAGATCGCACGGCGGGGCGTCGGTGTCCTCGGCCGCGACAGCCCGGCCGCCGCCCGCCTGGAGAACATCGCCCGCTTCAGCGACTTCATCAGTGAGAGCATCCTCCGTGCCGCGGAGCAGGTCCGCGAAGTCCTCTACACGAAGCCCGAAACGGCACCAGGTGACACCACCGCACCAGGTTCGGATCGCGGGTAGGCACCCCCTGCCTGACGAGTCGTCAGCGGGAGTGGCCGAGCATGTCGGTGACGTCCGCGAAGACCCTCTCTCCCGCTGCCGCGGCGGCCGGCGAGAGGGTGTCGAGGGTGAGGAAACCGTGGACCATCCCGGCCTCGCATCGATGTCTGACGGCAACGTTCGCGGCGGCCGGCCGAGCGGCATAGGCGTCGCCCTCGTCCCGAAGCGGATCGTGCTCGGCAGTGACGACGACGGTGGGCGGCAGCCCGCCGAGATCGCCGGCGTGCAGCGGGCTGACCTCGGGATCGGCGCGCCGGGACGGGTCGGGGACCCATTGCTCGGCGCCCCATGCGACGTCGTCGGTCGCCAGGCCCCAGCCCGTGGCCTTCGACCGCGTGCTGGGACAGGAGAGAGTCAGATCGGTGTTGGGATACAGCAGGATCTGGGCGGCCGGCAGCGGCCCGCCCTCATCACACAGTCACAGGCAGCGACGCCGCCGCGATCACCCGATTCAGAACCCAGTTCGACCGACCACGCTCATCGACCCATCGACCGGTATGCGGAAGCCTTCTCACGGTGAGTCACTACGCGGGCTCGACACCTTCATTGGGAATCCTCGCGAGCCTGGTGAACTCCGCCTCCGTGGTCAACCAATGCTTCGAGCATGTGCGTAGGCGGACCGTCGCAGCTACGCAGCGACAGTCAGGCCGACAGTCATGACCGACCCCCACTCTTTCTCTTTTCTCTTTTCGGCGTCTCGCAGCTTCCGTACGGGTCCGGGACCGATACCGAGCGCGTCGCCGGTGATCGAGATGCTGCCGCGTTTCATGTACGGGGTCGTGAAGGAGCGGCCCGGAGCGCGGGCCGTTCTTTTTCAGGCGCCGGCGCCACCGTCGACCGGGACGATCGCGCCGGTCACGTACGAGGCGCGGTCGCTGAGCAGCCACGCGGCCGCCTCGGCGACCTCGCGGGGCTCGGCCATGCGGCCGAGCGGTGTCCCCGCGGTACTGGCCTCGATGATGCCGGGAGTCGCCGCCTCCCACTCCTCCATCATCTCCGTGGCCGTGCCGCCGGGAGTGATGCCATTGACCCGGATTCCCTCCGGGGCCCACGTCACCGCAGCGGTCTCGGTGAGGCTGTTGAGCGCGCGCTTCATGGCGCCGTACGCGGGCAGGGGCGGTACCGCGCGGCGGCTGCCGATGCTGGAGGTGTTGACGATCGCCCCGCCGCCGTTCTGCCGCATGAGCGCGGCCTCGGCGGTCATCGCGGTCCAGTGCGAGCGGAAGTTCACCGCGAACTGCCCGTCGATGTCCGCGTCGCTCGTGGTGTCGAGCGGGCCGGGCTGCTGCTGGACGATCGCACCGTTGTTGAAAGCGCCGTCGAGCCGTCCGTGCAGTTCCTCGACGCGGTCGACGGCGGCGCGGATGCTCGCGGGGTCGGCGAGGTCCAGGGTGACGGCGTCGGCGACGCCGCCGTCGGTACGGATCTCCTTCACGATGCGGTTCAGGGCGTCGGTGCTGCGGGCGGCGAGCACGACGGTGGCGCCCTCCGAGGCGAAGAGCCGGGCTGCGGCCGCCCCGATGCCACGGCTGGCGCCGGTGATGAAGATGACCTTGCCCGTGAGCAGGCCGATGGGCGCGCTGTCGGTGGTGTTCGTGGTGTTCGTCATGGCAACAGCGTCCGGCCGGCTGCCGGTCGGATACAGGCACAGGCTGTACCAGGATCCGCCGCCGCGCCGTACGCACACTGGGCGTATGGACAAACAGGAACTCGGGGCGTTCCTCCGCAGCCGCCGCGAGCGACTCCGCCCGCAGGATGTCGCCCTCCCCTCCGGCCCGCGACGCCGCACACCAGGTCTGCGCCGCGAGGAAGTGGCGGTCCTCGCGCACATCTCCACGGAGTACTGCATCCGCCTTGAGCAGGGCAGGGCGCCACGCCCCTCGGGTGACGTCCTGGCCGCGATCGCGGGAGCGCTGCGGCTCACCGACGCCGAGTCCGACCACCTCCACGTCCTCGCGGGTACCGCGCCGAACCGGACCGGACGGCACCGGCGCGACGTCCGCCCCAGCATCCTCGCCCTCATCGAGCGGCTGCCGCAGACGGCCGGCTTCGTCATGTCCGCCGCGTGCGAAATCCTCGCCTGGAACGATCTCGCGGCCGCTCTCATGGAGGACTTCGCTCCGCTCGCCCCCGAGGACCGCAACCTCGCCCGCCGGGCCTTCCCCGGACCGCAGCCCGCCGATACGACGCTCTACGGGATCTCCGACGCCGCCGAGTTCCGCCTCGGCGTCGTGATGCAACTCCACACCACCCTCGCCCGCTACCCCACCGATCCCGCGGTGACCGGCCTCGTCGACGAACTCCGCGACACCAGCCCCGACTTCGCCCGGCTCTGGGAACGACACGACGTACAGGCCGCGCCGATGCTCACCAGACCTTCCGCCCCCCGACCGTCGGGGAGGTCACCGTCGACTGCGACACCCTCACCCTCACCGACCGCGACCAGCACCTCGTGCTCTACAGCGCGCCGCCGGGATCCCCCGACGCCGAAGCCCTCGCTCTGCTCAACGTCCTGGGAGCAGAGGCCAGTCACTATCCGCGGTAGCGCCACGGCCAGCCGCTCTGAGCACCAACGCCGGCAGGGATGACGTACCGAGGCTGCCGCCGGCGCGCGCCAGGTCGACCCAGTCCCGCAGTCCGGCCTTCTTGTCGTCGTCGATGCCGACCTGACGTCCCGCGGACTTGGACCGCGGTGAGACGTAGAGGTCGCCCGTCACGATGAGCGGGATCCCGGCCCGCACCATGGGTTCGCAGAACTCGAGCAGTTCGTCCGTCATGTACCCGTCGTCGGTGGAACGGGTCTCGCTGGTCGCCGACTTGAAGAGTCGCCCCGGCACGGTGAGCGTGCCGATCCGCAGGGGACGCAGGAGCGGGCTGGTCGGGGGGTGGGCATCGGTTCTCCTCTACCTCATGGATGTTGCGACGTTCGGGCGCGGTGATGCGCTGCTAGGAAGGTCCTGCGGTCCGGACGAAGACGTCGAGGACCTTCGCGTCGACCGACGAGTACGCGTGCCTTGCCCCTGCGGACACCGCGCAGGGTCGTCCGTGCCGGGTCGTCGGGGGAGATGCGGGCCCGGCGGTCAGTCGTCGGGGACACCTGCGCCGCCGAGGGCGGGAACGGTGACCTCCGGGCGGGCCAGGCAACGGGCACCGAGCCGGAACTGGTCGAGCTTGTCGACGATCGTCCGGCCGACGCGGGTGTGGCCCCAGCTGCTGATGCCCTGGCGGGTGCTGGGCAGCCAGGTGGTCTCGTCGATGACGACGGGGTTCCAGCCGACCTCCCACTCGAACCCCGAGGGGGTGCGGACGTAGTAGGAGAGTTCCTTGCAGCCACTGTCTGTTCTGTTTCTCCCGAGATTCTCCCCAAGGGCTCCCCAGAGCCCGACACGGCTCTGTTTTCGAGAGGTGCGAGAGCCAACCACGCGCGGGGCTTGAAAGGACGCTGCCTGGCCTAGAGCCAGTCCCGCCGTTTGAAGATCAGGTACAGGCTGACGCAGACAATCGCCATCAGACCGATCGCGAACGGGTATCCGAAGCCCCAGTGCAGCTCCGGCATGTGTGTGAAGTTCATGCCGTAGATCGTGCCGACGAGGGTCGGAGCGAAGAGGATGGCAGCCCAGCTGGAGATCTTCTTGAAGTTGTCCACCAGGTGGCTCTGACCTGCAGCGATGCCACTGAACAAGTCTCTGGCCTGGGCTGATCCGTCTTTCTGGGTCTTTCTGGGCGGCGCCCGGTCATGCAGTCGATTCTCCCCAGGCGCTCCCCAGAGCTGCTCGTACTCCCCAGATTCTCCCCAGAGAACGGCTTTGCACGCGGTTGGTTGGGCGCGGTGCGGAAAGCTCCTTCGATTCGTCCGGCGGGCACAAGCAGTCACTGCGCGCAGTTCGCTGCCGTTCTCGATCGGAAGCTCAGAAAGTGAGCACCACTCGCCCTCGGAGGCCGCCTGCCTCCAACAGTCGGTGTGCTTCGGGGGCTTGCTCGGCCGGCAGGGTCCGCGCCACCCGAGGGGTGAGGCTGCCCTTCTCCGCCAGTTCGCGCAGGCGGTCGAGCTTGGCGTACTCGCGGGCGTACTGCGGGACGAAGGTGTTGCGGGTCTCGATGCCGCGTTCAACGCGGACCTGGATGCCGCCGACCGATGTCGCCACTCGGCCTCCGTCGCGTACCGCGCGGATGGCGAGGGCGGCGATGCCCGCGGTGTCGACGAGGCCGTCGACTCCGTCAGGTATCTCCTTGCGCACCAGCTCGGGGAACTCGGTACCGCGAGGCAGGATCACGTCAGCGCCGAGTTCCTTCACCAGTGGCTCGTCCTTCGGTGCCGCGTCGGAGATCACCCGGAACCCGTCCGCCTTGGCCAGTTGGACGGCGTAGCCGCCGACCGCGCCGGCCGCTCCGGTGACCGCCACGGTGGCGCCCGCGGGAAGTTCCAGCAGGTCCAGGGCCATACGGGCCGTCAGCCCGTTCATCGGGAGCGTGGCGGCCTCGATGTCGATTGCGCCCGCCGGGACGCGGACGACCGACTCGGCGGGCACGACGACGTGGTCCGCGTACGCTCCGTGCGTTCCGGAGACGACGACGACGGCCATGACGTGGTCGCCGACGGCGAGATCGGTGTCGACTCCCTTGCCGATCTGCTCGACCACGCCCGCCGCATCCATCCCGGGAACATAGGGCGGCTCGGCGTCGGAGACGAACGCGATTCCCCGGCGCACCAACATGTCGACGGCGTTGACCGTCGCCGCGTGTACACGGATCCGGATCTCGCCCGGCCCGGCCTCGGGGACCGGAAGGTCCAGGACGCGCAGTACGTCGGGTCCGCCGAATGCAGTCAGTCCTATGGCCTTCATGGAAAGTCCTTCCTCAGGGATGAGTCACTCGACTGCCGCGCCTCCCGACAGACGCACCTCTTCGCTGTCAAGGGCGGCCTGCAGGCGGCGCAGTACGGTGTCGTCGATCCGGCGCTCGTCTCGCAGCCGGACGACGGTGGCGCGTTTGTTGGTGATGAGGGCCAGGCGCAGCGCGAGGTAGTCCTGGTGCTGGAGCACCGCGGGGTCGTCGTGGGCGCCTGCGCTCTGGGCTCGGACGGACGCCAGGTGGGCCTCGTACTCCTGTCGCAGCCACTCGACGATCTTCGGTTCCGACCGCAGGTCGGCGGCGAGCCGGGGTAGCGCCTTGATCGCCTCTTCGATGGCGGTGGTCTCGGCGAGGTCGTGTTCTTCGTCGACGGACGTGTCGGGCGGCAGTTTCGCCCAGCGCACCGCCACCGGCAGCAGAAGTCCTTGCACCACCAGGGTCGCGAGGATGACGCCGGAGGTGACGAAGACGATGAAGCTGCGGTCGGGGAACGGCTCGCCCGAGTCGAGGGTCTGCGGCACCGAGAGCACCATGGCGAGCGAGACCGCACCCCGGAATCCGGCCAGCCCGTTGACCACCCGGGTCCGGTGACCGACGCGAAGCATGCGTTGCTGGGGACGGCGGTCGAACGCCCGGACCAGGTAGGTGGAGGCGTAGAGGAACGCGAAGCGCACGGCGACCAACACCACGCAGATGACACCGACCGCGATCAGCGCGTCCTGGAGATCCGCGTCCCAGGTCGCGGACGGCGTACTGAAGTTCCACCCCCACCAGGACGAACAGTGCCCCGTTGATGATGAAGGTGGCCAGCGGCCAGAACGCCAGTGCCTGCGTGCGGTGTTCGGCCTGGATGATGCGCGGGGCGACCTGGGACATGATCAGGCCGCTGACGACCACCGCGAGGACGCCGGACGCCTCGACGAGTTCGGCCAGCAGGTATGCGGTGAAGGGTGCCAGGATCATGACCAGGTTGCCCAGCAGAGGATCGGTCAGGCGGCGCCGCAGGTTCATGTTGACCCGTGCGACCGCGACGCCTACGGCCGCCCCGCCCCCGTAGGCGAGCAGGAACAGCCCGCCGACGTGCGGAATGCTCAGGTGCTCCTCGCCGATCGTGATGCCGACGGCCAGACCGTAGACGACCAGCGCGGTGCCGTCGTTGACCAGGCTCTCCGCGCGCAGGATGGTGACCTGACGGCGCGGCAGGGCGCGGGCGAGGACGCCGACCGCCGTCGCGTCCGTGGGCGCCATGGCCGCACCGAGCACCCACGCCGGCCCCCACGGCAGCCCGAGGGCGTGCCCCGTCGCGGCGACGGCCCAGGCGGTGAGGATGACGAGTACGGTGCTCAGCTGCAGGATGCCACGCAGGTTGGTGCGGATTTCCCGCAGGGAGGTGGTCAGGCTCTCCCAGTGCAGCAGCACCGGCAGGAAGAGCAACAGCACGACGTCCGGGGGCAGTTGCGCGTTCCGCAAGGCCGGGATGAACCCCAGGAACACACCCGTCACGAGCAGGACTACGGGCGGGGCGATGCCGAGGCGTTGTCCCACGACGTTGCCCACCAGCACGGCCACGCCCAGGACCACGACGAGTTCGAGACCGAGCAAGGTGCTTCTCCTGGAGGGGTGAAAGAGCCGATGTTCAGCGCGGTACGAGCTTCAGGGTCGTGTCCCGCGAAGCCACCATGGGATCGACGTAACTCGCGCCGTACCGGCCGTACTTGATGCGGTAGGCGGTGTCGATGCGGTCGTTGGTGCCGGGGTCGGTGACCTCGACGAGGGTGACGTCCTTGCCGACGCCGCCGGAGCGGATACGGCCCTCGTGGCCGGCCCGGGCCGCGCGGTACCAGGCGCCGGCGTTGCCACGGAAGGAGCGGACGTAGAGGTCGTCGCCGTCGCGGACGACCCAGATCGGCACGGGTGCGCGCGGCGTTCCGTCGCTGCGCGTGGGGGCCATCTGAAGTTCCTCGGCGTGCTCGATCCGGGTCAGTTCGTCGTTCGTCCAGGTCGTCATGGGTCTGCCTCCTTTACGACCGTGCAGCGGGGTGTGCCCTCGTGGGCGTGGGCGCGGCCGGCGCAGCTCCACGCCCACGAGGCGACCGGGTCAGGGCTTGAGGAGGGCCTTGATGGCGCGGCGTTCGTCCATCGCCTTGTAGCCCTCGGCGACCTGCTCCAGGGGCAGGGTGAGGTCGAAGACCTTGCCCGGGTCGATGTGGCCGGACAGCACGCGGTCGATCAGGTCGGGCAGGTAGCGGCGCACGGGAGCCGGGCCGCCACGTAGGCCGACCTGGGAGAAGAACAGCTCCTGGCCGTCGACGGCCACCTCGTGCGGGACGCCGACGAAGCCGACGTTGCCGCCCGGCCGCGCGGAGTGCAGGGCCTGGCTCATGGACTGGGCGGTGCCGACGCACTCCAGAACAGAGTCGGCACCGATGCCGCCGGTGAGGTCCTTGATGCGGGCGATGCCCTCCTCGCCGCGCTCGCTGACGATGTCGGTGGCTCCGAACTCCAGAGCGAGCTTCTGCCGGGACTCGTGCCGGGACATGGCGATGATCCGCTCCGCTCCCAGCTCCTTCGCGGCGATGACACCGCACAGGCCGACCGCTCCGTCACCGACCACGACGGCCGTCGAGCCCGGCTTGACCTCAGCGGCGAGGGCCGCGAACCAGCCGGTGCCCATCACGTCGGACACGGCCAGCAGACTCGGCACCACATCGCCGGAAGGGTGCTCGTCAGTGGCCACGAGGGTGCCGTGGGCGTTGGGAATGCGCACGTACTCGGCCTGGCAGGTGCCCATGAACTCGCGGTTCAGACAGGAGGACTGCCAGCCCCTCTGGCAGTTCGCGCAGGTGTTGTCCGACGTGGCGAAGGAGCCGACCACGAACTGGCCCGGCTTGACGTTGCCGACCTCGTTGCCGACTTCCTCGACGATGCCGACGTACTCGTGCCCCATCGGGTGCGGGTCGCCGACCGCCTCCAGACCGCGGTACGGCCACAGGTCCGAGCCGCACACACAGGTGGCGACCGTGCGGATGATCGCGTCGGTCGGCTTGACGATCTTGGGCTCGGGGACGTCCTCCACCCGGATGTCACCTGGGGCGTGGATCACGGTTGCGCGCATGTCTTTTCTCCTGATGTGTTTCTCGGGCAGCGGTGTCACCCGGGCGTACCGGATTCTTCGGCGATGGCCGATGGGGAATGAAGAAGCGTTGACGGCCTGTGAAGGACAATTGCCGGTCTCTGACTCTTTCACCACCCGCAGGGCCCGTACAGAGGAGAATTTCACCCCAGGGAAGACTTATCCAGGGATAAAACCTTCCTACCCAGCCGAGTGGCGGACAGCTCGGACTGGCCCGTATGAACAGCAGCACGCACCGTAAGGAGTTGGGTCAATTCCTGAGGGCTCGCAGGGCCGAGCTCAGCCCCCGTACAGCCGGTCTGCCCGAAACCGACCGGCGGGTGGCCGGCCTGCGCCGGGACGAGGTGGCCGTGCCGGCCGCGATCAGCACGGACTGCCGCACCCGCAGCTCTTCACCGACCCGGCCATGAGAACGCTGTACGCCGACTGGGAGGACTCGGCTCGCAACACGTGGCCGTGTGTTGCGGCAGCGGGCCGCTCCCGCGCTGGTGGCACCAAGGTGTTCAGCCACCCGGTCGCCGGTGAACTCACCCTCGCCCGGGACGCCCTCACGTGCGCGGCCGACCCCGATCAACAGCTGATCGTCCGGAGCGCCGAACCCGACTCGCGTACGTACGAGCACCTGCGCCTCCATTCGTTCAGGGCGGCGATCCTCGCCATGAATTCGTAAAATCAGCAGGTGATTCCCGGCGTAAAGCCAGGGATGAATCCTTCCTACCTTCGCTGTTGAATTCCATGCCATGCTTTCAGGACACGATTCACGCAATCCTTTTCGAGGAGCAATACCCCCATGTCATCCACCTCCCGCCCCACGGTCGCCGTCGCTTTCCATTCCGGCTACGGCCACACCGCCGTCATGGCCGAGGCCGTGGCGCGCGGTGCCGCGGAAGCCGGTGCCGAGGTGATCTCCATATCCGTGGACACGATCACAGATGAGCAGTGGGCGAAGCTGGACGCCGCCGACGCGATCATCTTCGGTGCCCCCACCTACATGGGCACCGCCTCCGCCGCCTTCCACACCTTCGCCGAGGCCAGCAGCAAGCGCTGGTACACCCAGACCTGGGCCGACAAGATCGCCGCCGGCTTCACCAACTCCGGTGCCAAGAACGGCGACAAGTCCTCGACCTTGGGCTACTTCTTCACCATGGCGGCCCAGCACGGCATGCACTGGGTCAGCCTCGGTGTCCAGCCGGGCTGGGCCTCCACCGAGGGCAGCGAGGACGACATCAACCGTCTGGGCTATTTCGTCGGTGCGGGTGCCCAGACTCCTGTCGACGCCGGCCCGGAGGCCGTCCACAAGTCCGACATCGCCACCGCCGAGGGCCTCGGCGTCCGCGTCGCACAGCAGACCGCGTTCTTCCGCGCGGGCCGTGCCGCTCTCGCCGCCTGAGACAAGTCCCCCCGCAGATCCCCAAGGAGCACTCTCATGTCCGATTCCCCGAACGTCGCCCTCGTCCGCCGGCTCTACGACTCCGGCATGGCCCCGGACGTGGTCGCCGAGGTCATCGACCCCGACATCCTCTGGGACATCACTCCCGGCTTCCCCTACGGCGGCGTCTACAAGACCTGGGCCAGCGCCGGCGGCGACTTCTTCGCCCGGCTCGCGCCGCGCTTCGCCTCCTTCGGCCCGGTGGCCGAGGACTTCTACGACGCCGGTGAGCACGTCTTCGTGCGCGGCCACTACCACGCCGTGTCCAAGTCCGGCGAGGAGTCGGACGCGCGCTTCATCCACCTGTGGACGGTCGGCGGCGGCAAGCTCACCCACCTGATCCAGGCCGCCGACAGTCACGTCGTCCAGCAGGCCGCGAACAACTGACCGCCCGCACTCACCCCAGGGAGCACCCCATGGCGAAGATCCTCTTCCTCATCACCGCCGCCGACCACTGGACCCTGGCCGACGGGTTCGAGCAGCCGTCCGGCTTCTGGGCCGAGGAAGCTATCGGTCCGTACGGCGTCTTCAAGGAGGCCGGCTACGAGATCGCCGCGGCCACCCCGGGCGGCGTCCCGCCGACGGCAGACCCACTCAGCCTCACACCGGACTTCAACGGCGGTGAGGAGGGCGCCGAGCAGATGAGGACCGCCCTGCGCGAGGCCACCGAACTGGCGAGCCCGATCCGTATCGAGGACGTGAACATCGACGACTACGACGCGGTGTTCGTCCCCGGCGGCTGGGGCCCGATGGAGGACCTCTCCGACGACCCCGCGGCCGGCAGGCTGCTCAGCGACTGGCTCGCCTCCGGCAAGATCGTTTCGCTGGTGTGCCACGGCCCCGCCGCGCTGCTGTCCACCGTGGACGCCGACGGCAAGTCCCCGTTCTCCGACTACCGCCTCACTGGTCTCTCCAACTCCGAAGAGATCCAGAACGGCCTCGCCGACCGGGCGAAGTGGCTGCTGCAGGACCGTCTCGTCTCGGACGTGGGCGTGGACTACCGCAAGGGCGAGGAGAACTTCGCCCCTCACCTTGAGGTGGACCGCACTCTCATCACCGGCCAGAACCCCGCCTCGGCCGTCCCGCTCGCCCAGGAAGTCGTCAAGACCCTCGGCTGACGACACCCCGCACCACCGCTCAATGGTTGAAAGAAAGAGGTAGTACCGATGGACGACAACGCGACTCTCCCCAGCGTCGGCCAGACCTGGCTGGCGGACCTCGGCCCGGACACCCCGCTCGGCCACTTCACGGTGGAGATCACCTTCGACTCGGCGACCCAGGTCGGCTTCGAGGTCACCGGCGGTGCCATCAAGGGCCGGAAGCAGACCATGGAGTACACCACCACCCAGCTCCGCGACGGCTTGTACGTCGTCCGCTGGACCGAGCCCGACTCAGGCGACCACGTCACTCACATCGAGGACTACACCGAGGGCACCTGTATGGCCAGCTCCGTCATCGGAGGCGAGTTCGTCCAGCTTCACGGGAAGTGGACCCGCGTTCGCTGATCCCGCGGGCCGGCACGTCTGCTCCACGGTGAGGACTTCCAGGGCTTCCAGGGACAGATCTCTCCCCCTGACAACGCCGTTTTCCGATGCCAAGGTGATGGCATGAACCGCGATCCTCACCGCCACGATCTGGGGGAATTCCTCAAGGCGCGCCGCGCCGAGCTCGACCCGGCCGCCGTCGGCCTGCCCGACGGCGGCTCGCGTCGCGTCGCGGGCCTGCGCCGTGAGGAGGTCGCCGTACTGGCGGCCATTAGTACCGACTACTACGCCCGCCTCGAACAGGGCCGTATCCAGCCGTCGCCGTCCGTGCTGGACTCCCTGGCCCGGGTGCTGCACCTGGATGACGACCAGCGCGCCTACCTGTACGAGCTCGCGGCCAAGGACGAATTCCGCCCGCCCCGCCGACAGCCGCGCCTCAAGGCGCAGCCGCAGCTGCAGCGCATGCTCGACGACATGGCGCACACCCCCGCCTTCGTGATCGGTCCGCGAACCGAGATCGTCGCCTGGAACGCCATGGGTGCGGCCCTGATCACCGACTTCGGGAAGATCCCCGAGAAGCAGCGCTACTACATAAGGCTGCTCATCACCGACCCCACGATGCGTGAGCTGTACGCGGACTGGGAGGGCGTCACCCGGCTGGCCATCGCGCAGATGAGGATGCACAACACGAACAACCCCGGGGACGCGCAGCTCACCGCCCTGGTGGGCGAGCTCTCGGTCCGGGACGAGCAGTTCCGCCAGTGGTGGGGTGCCCACAACGTCGCCGTCCGGGACACAGGGACCAAGCACCTGCGCCACCCCGTGGTCGGGGACCTGCATCTCGACTGGAGCGCCGTCACCTGGGCCGCCGACCCCGACCTGCAGATCATCGTGTGGACCGCCGAATCCGGCACACCCAGCCACGACAGCCTGCGCATGCTGGCGTCCTGGGCGGCGGACCCCAGCCATTCGACCAGCGACAGCTCTGCCTGACCGTAGCTCAGGTAATCCCTTCAGAGGGGGAGCCTTTTCTCCTACGCGGCCCACGCCTAGGAAGGGGCTCTCCCTTCTTCGTGTACGGCACTCCTGGCACGCTCGTCACGAGGCCGACCGCGCCGCGCGTCCCCGCCCCCGGTCCGGCCCTCTTCCTACCGGTTCCTCAGCGCCGAGGCGTCCGACCTGCCTGCTCATCCGCCAGGAAAGAGATCCACCTCCCCATGTCCCTGACCCAGTCCCGCCCCGGAACCCTGCCCCCGGCCGCCCCGGAACCGCGCTGGACCGCCCGCCTCTGGGCCGTCCTCGCCGTGCTGTGCCTCGTGCTGTTCCTCGACGGTCTCGACGTCTCCATGGTCGGCGTCGCCCTGCCCTCCATCGGCCACGACCTCGGCATGGCCACCGGCTCACTGCAGTGGATCATCAACGGCTACGTCCTCGGCTACGGCGGCCTGATGCTGCTCGGCGGTCGCACCGCCGACCTGCTCGGACGCCGCCGGGTCTTCCTCGTCGCGCTGGCCGTCTTCGCCGCCGCCTCGCTGCTCGGCGGCCTCGTCGACAGCGGTTCGCTGCTGATCGCCACCCGCTTCGTCAAGGGCGTGGCCGCCGCCTTCACCGCGCCCGCCGGCCTGTCGATCCTCGCCACGACGTTCCCGGAGGGCCCGCAGCGCAACCGGGCGCTGTCGGTCTTCAGCCTCTTCGGCGCCCTGGGCTACTCCTCGGGCCTGATCCTGGGCGGTCTGCTCACCGGGATCGGGTGGCGCTGGACCTTCCTCATGCCGGTCCCGCTCGCCCTGCTCGCGCTGGTCGTCGGCCTGGTCCTGATCCCGCGCGACCGCCGTGCCGACACCGGCGGCCAGGACCCGGCCGGAGCCGTCACCCTCACCGCAGGCATGCTGCTCGCCGTCTACGCCGTGGTCACCGCCCCTCGGACGGGCTGGACCTCCGGGACGACGCTCGCCGGCTTCGGCGTCGCCGCCCTGCTGCTGCTCGCCTTCGTCCTGATCGAGAAGCGGGTCCGGCACCCGCTGGTCCGCTTCGGCATCCTGCGCAAGGCCACCACGGTCCGGGCCAACCTCAGCATCGTCGCGCTGATGGGCTCCTACCTCAGCTTCCAGTTCATGATGACCCTGTACCTGCAGGACGGGCTCGGCTGGTCGCCTCTGCGCATGGCCTTCGCGCTATTGCCGGTCGGCCTGATCGTCGCCGTCGGCTCACCCCTCACCGGCCGACTCGTCAACCGCTTCGGCACCGCCCCGCTGATCGTCACCTCGATGACCTCGCTGACCCTCGGCTACGTCTGGTTCCTGGCCACGGCCGGCTCCTCGCCCGACTACCTGCTCGCCATGCTCCCGTCCCTCCTGCTCCTCGGCGGCGGCTTCGCGTTCGGCTACAGCGCCATCATGGCCCAGGCCACCGAAGGCATCGACGACTCCGAACAGGGCCTCGCCTCCGGCCTGGTGCAGACCTCGGGCCAGGTCGGCGCCGCCCTCGTCCTCGCCGTACTCACCGCCGTGATCGCCCACGCGGGCGACAGCAGCGGCGACTTCACCGCCTACCGACCCGGCCTGAACCTGGTCACCGGCGTCGCGGCGATCGGACTGCTCCTGAACCTGGTCCCCGTGCTGCGCCTCCGGCGAGGCTGAGCCCTGACAGACGCAAACCCGACCCGGGGCCCCCGAGTCGGGTTTCCGCGAGCAGCGGTCACGCCAGGTTCCGAAATACCGCGCCGCTACCGCCTACTTGCGGACAGGGAAACCAAGGGGGGATAAAAGTCTCCCTGCCATGGGTGGTGCCGGTGGTGCGAGACTTCCGGCGTGATCAGCCGCCTTGCCGAGGCAAGCGGTCACCCTGATTCCCGCGGTGACGTCGATCCCGTGCCTTGTCTGCCGCTGGTGTACACGACTGATCCGTCCGTGACGCAAAGGCGTACGCATGTCCTCTGAACTCTCTGAATCTGTTGTTCCTCCCCCCACTGGAGCCAGTGAGTCCACCTCGGGGCCCAGCCGGCGCACCTTCATCGCCACCAGCGCCGCGGTGGGCGGTGTCGTGGTGGCCGGCGGAACGCTCCTGGCCGGCTCCGAGGAAGCGGCCGCCGCCGGGGCCGCACCCTCCAGCCGTGTCTCCCTGACGGTCAACGGAATCCGCCGGACGGTGACCGTGGACAACCGGACCTCGCTGCTGGACCTGCTACGCGAGCACCTCGGCCTGACGGGCTCGAAGAAGGGCTGCAACGCCGGCGCCTGCGGAGCGTGCACGGTGCTGGTCGACGGACAGCGGGTCAACTCCTGCTTGACGCTGGCCGTGCGGCTTGAAGACGCCGAGGTCACCACCATCGAGGGCCTGGCCGAGGGCGCCGAACTGCACCCGCTGCAGCAGGCGTTCATCGACGAGGACGCCTTCCAGTGCGGCTACTGCACCCCGGGGCAGATCCTCTCCGGCGTCGGCTGCATCCAGGAGGGCCACACCGGTTCGCCGGAGGAGATCCGGGAGTGGATGAGCGGCAACATCTGCCGCTGTGGCTGCTACGTCAAGATCGTGCGCGCGGTCGAACAGACCGCGGGCCGTAAGTAAGGAGCGGCCCACCCCATGCACCCCTTCTCCTACACCCGTGTCTCCGACACTCGGGAAGCCCTCAAGGCCGGTCGCACCGGCGGTCGTTACATCGCCGGGGGCACCACGCTGGTCGACCTGATGCGGGAGACCGTCGAACGCCCCGAGACGCTGGTCGACATCTCCCGCCTGCCGT
Source organism: Streptomyces sp. NBC_00986 (assembly GCF_045162565.1). Taxonomy (NCBI): domain Bacteria; kingdom Bacillati; phylum Actinomycetota; class Actinomycetes; order Kitasatosporales; family Streptomycetaceae; genus Streptomyces; species Streptomyces sp. NBC_00986. The sequence continues at coordinate 2,963,774 of NZ_CP108733.1, read as the reverse complement.
TGCGCGAGGTCACCGTCACCGAGCGCGGGGGCTTGCGCATCGGTGCGCTGGTGCGGATGGCCGAGGCTGCCGCGCACCCCAAGGTACGCACCCTGCATCCCGTCATTTCCCAGGCCCTGGAACTGAGCGCGTCCGCCCAGCTGCGGAACATGGCCACCATCGGCGGCAACATCATGCAGCGCACCCGTTGCACCTACTTCCGGGATGTGACCGCTGCCTGCAACAAGCGCGAGCCCGGCTCCGGTTGCGCGGCCAGGGAGGGCTTCAACCGGATGCACGCGATCCTCGGCACCTCCGACGCCTGCGTGGCCACCCACCCTTCCGACGTGGCCGTGGCCTTCGCCGCCCTGGAGGCAACCGTGCGTCTCCTCGGGCCGGAGGGCGCGCGCACCCTGCCGTTCGCCGACTTCCTGCTACGGCCCGGCACTACCCCGAACCGTGAACAGGCCCTTGGAAAAGGCGAGTTGATCACGGCGGTGGAGATCCCGGCGCTTCCGCGTCCGCTCAGGTCCGGCTACCTGAAGGTGCGCGACCGGCAGTCCTACGAGTTCGCCCTGACCTCGGCGGCCGTCGCGCTGCACATCCGGGGCGGGGTCATCCAGGAGGCGAAGGTCGCAGCCGGCGGCGTGGGGACCGTGCCGTGGAAACTGCCCGCCGTCGAGCAGCACCTCGTCGGTGAGCGTCCCTCGGCGTCCCTGTGGACGTCCGCTGCCACGAAGGCGGCGGTCGGTGCCCGGCCCCTTCAGCAGAACGGCTTCAAGGTCGAGCTGCTGAGGCGGACCGTCGAACGCCAGCTGCGCATCGTAGGAGGTACGAAGTGAGCCCCCAGCCGCAGGCAGCCGTCGGCGCGCCGCTGTCCCGGGTGGACGGCCGGCTCAAGGTCACCGGCAAGGCGTTGTACTCCGCCGAACACGACGTCGACGGAGCCGTGCACGCCGTCATCGTCGACGCGAGCATCGGACGAGGCCGCATCACCTCCATCGACACCGGCGCCGCCGAAGCCCACCCGGGCGTACTGCGGGTGATCAGCCACCGCAACGCCCCGAACCTGCCGTACCGCGACAACCCCGGCTCCAACAACCCGCCCGGCCGACGACTGCGGGTCTTCCAGGACGACCGGGTGGTCTTCCACGGCCAGCCCGTCGCTGTGGTGATCGCCTCGACCCTGGAGGCCGCGCAGCACGGTGCGAGCCTGGTCGAGGTCCGCTACGAGGCCGAAACGCCGTCGACCGACCTGCACGAGGCCGATCCCGGGGCGCCGACGGAGTACGCGCGCGGCGACGCGGAAGCAGGCTTGAGCAACGCCGCCGTACGACTGGACCTGGCCTACGAGCTGGCGCGCAACCACCACAACCCGATGGAGCCGCACGCCACCATCGCCCGCTGGGACGGCGACAAGCTGACCGTGTGGGACAAGACCCAGTGGGTGATGGGTACGCACGACGAGCTCGCAGCCGTGTTCGACCTGCCCGCGGACGCGGTACGCGTGATCTCGCCGTTCGTCGGCGGCGGTTTCGGCAGCGGACTGCGCTGCTGGCCGCACACGATCGTCGCCGCGCTGGCCGCGCGGGTGACGCGTCGTCCGGTCAAGCTGGTGCTCAGCCGCAAGCAGATGTACTTCGGCACCGGCTTCCGGCCGTCGTACGAGTACCGGCTGCGACTCGGCAGCGACCGGCGAGGCCGGCTGAACGCCGCGATCCACGACATAGACGCCGAGACCTCCTCGTTCGAGACGTTCACCGAGGCGGTCATGTCGGCCGGGCAGATGCTCTACAGCATGCCGAACGTGCGCCAGTCGTACCGGACAGTGCCGCTGGATGTGAACACGCCGATCTGGATGCGCGGGCCGGGTTTCGCCTCGGCGTCGTTCGTGATCGAGTCCGCGATGGACGAGCTCGCGCACGAACTCGGCGTCGACCCGATCGAGTTGCGCCGACGCAACGAGCCGCGTGAGGACGAGTCGACGAACGAGCCGTTCTCCACCCGGCGGCTCAGTGAGTGCTACACGGTCGGTGCCCGTGCGTTCGGCTGGGACCGCCGTGACCCGAGGCCGCGTTCGACGCGGGACGGGGACCAGCTGATCGGTCTCGGCATGGCCGCCGGTGTGTACGACCCGGGGCGGTTTCCCGCGCAGGCGCGGGCCCGGCTGGATGCCGACGGCACCGCGGTGGTCGAGGCGGCCACCAGTGACATGGGGCCGGGCACCTACACCTCGCAGACACAGGTGGCCGCGGACGCGCTCGGGCTGACCATGCGCACGGTGACCTTCCGCCTCGGTGACTCCCGCTATCCGCCGACCTCGCCGCACGGCGGCTCGGCGACCATGGCCAGTGTCGGCTCGGCCGTCGTCGACGCCTGCAACCAGGTGCGACAGCAGGCGATCAAGCTGGCCGTCAAGGACCGGGAGTCGCCGCTGTACGGCGTGACCGCGGACCACGTGGTCGTACGCAACGGCCGCCTGCACGTGCAGAACAATCCGGCCAGCGGGGAGACGTACCAGAGTCTGCTGGCCCGCAACGACCGCTCCCACCTGGAAGCCAACGGCACCTACGACGGGCCGGGCAGCGAACGATCCGCCTACTTCGCCTACAACGCAACCTTCGCCGAGGTCGCAGTGGACGCGAATCTCGGTCTGGTGCGGGTGCGGCGGATGCTCGGCGTGTACGACGCGGGACGGATCATCAGCCCCAAGCTGGCCCAGAGTCAGGCGTTCGGCGGCATCGTGGGCGGCATCGGTACGGCGCTGCTTGAACACACGGTCACCGACCACCGGGACGGGCGAATCGTGAACGCCGGCCTGGCCGACTACCTCGTACCCGTGAACGCCGACGTCCCGGAGATCAAGGCGATCTACCTCGACGGCGAGGACAACGCCGGCAACCTCCTCGGCGTCAAGGGACTCGGTGAGGTCGTCCAGGTGGGTGTGGCGGCCGCGATCGGCAACGCGGTCTTCAACGCCACCGGCCGACGGATCCGCCAACTGCCCATCACCGCCGAGGCGTTGCTCTGACGACACCGCCTCCATGGACGGGTCCGGCAGCCGAACCCCCCGTACGGCTGCCGGACCTCCCCGGGCCGCCGCCGCGCATGCGCCCCCGTCGCCGCGGCGGCGGCCCGCCCACCTTCTGCGACAGCGACCGTCTGTTCTGGAGCCCCCCCATGCTGAACATCGCGGACGCACTGCACCGCTGGTGCCGCGAGGAACGCCCCTTCGCGCTCGCCACCGTCGTCGACGTCACCGGCAGCGCACCCCTGCCCATCGGCACGTCAGTGGCGGTGGACGAGGACGGCAACGCCGTCGGCAGCATCTCCGGCGGCTGTGTCGAAGGCGCGGTGTACGAACTGTGCCGGCAGGTCCTCCACGACCGCGGCACCCCCCAGCGTGCGTGGTTCGGCTACTCCGACGACGACGCCTTCGCCGTGGGTCTGACCTGCGGTGGGGAACTCGACGTGCTCGTGCAGCATGTCGACCCGGCCACCCAGCCGCATCTCGGCGCGGCGCTCGCCGAGGCGGTCCAGGGCCGGCCCGCCGCCGTCGCCCAGGTCGTGGACGGCTCCCTCGGTGGCGCCATGGTGAGCGTGCTCGGCGACAGCTGGATCGCCGACAGCATGCTCGGCGACGGGCCGACCGGCCGGGCAGTGGCGGACCGGGCCGGCGCCCAACTGCGCACCGGACGCACCGCACTCCTCGCCCTCGGTGGAGACGCAGACACCTGCCCCGAGAAGCTCTCCGTCCTCGTCCACGCAGCCGCCACCCGCCCCCGCCTGCTGATCTTCGGCGCGATCGACTTCGCTGCCGCCCTCGCCCAGGCCGGCCGCTTCCTCGGCCATCACGTCACCGTGTGCGACGCCCGACCCGTCTTCGCCACCGAAGCCCGCTTCCCGCACGCCGACGAAGTGGTCGTCGACTGGCCCCACCGCTACCTGGCACAGACGGCCGTGGACGCCCGAACCGCCGTCTGCGTGCTGACCCACGAAGCCAAGTTCGACATCCCCCTGCTCCAACTCGCCCTCGACCTGCCCGTCGGCTACGTCGGCGCCATGGGCTCCCGCCGCACCCACGGCGAGCGTCTGCGTCGCCTGCGTGAAGTCGGCGTCACCGAAAGACAGTTGGCCCGGCTGCGGTCCCCGATCGGCCTCGATCTCGGCGCCCGCACCCCGGAAGAGACGGCCATCTCCATCACCGCCGAGATCATCGCCCACGCCAACCAGGGCACCGGCCTACCCCTGACCCGGGTCGGCGGCCCGATCCACCGTGTTTCCGGGGCGGTGTCGGAGACGGTGCGGCAGGGGAGAGGAACGGTCTCGGGAACGTGCTGATCGACACCTACGGCCGAGTGGCCACCGACCTGCGGGTTTCACTGACCGACCGGTGCAACCTCCGGTGTACGTACTGCATGCCCGAGGAGGGCCTGCAGTGGCTGGCGAAGCCCGACCTGCTCACGGACGATGAGATCGTCCGCCTGATAGACATCGCGGTCACTTCCTTGGGCATCGAGGAGGTCCGCTTCACCGGCGGCGAGCCCCTGCTGCGCCCCGGCCTGGTCGGCATCGTCGAGCGGGTCGCGGCCCTGGAGCCCCGCCCCCAGATGTCCCTGACCACGAACGGCATCGGCCTCAAGCGCACGGCGGCCGCCCTGAAGACGGCGGGCCTGGACCGGGTCAACGTCTCCCTGGACACTCTGCGCCAAGACGTCTTCAAGACCCTCACCCGCCGCGACCGACTCAAGGACGTCCTCGCGGGCCTGGAAGCCGCCCATGACGCGGGCCTGACCCCGGTGAAGATCAACTCGGTGCTGATGCCGGGCCTCAACGCCGACGAGGCCCCGGACCTGCTGTCCTGGGCCGTCGCGCACGACTACGAACTGCGCTTCATCGAGCAGATGCCCCTGGACGCCCAGCACGGCTGGAAGCGCGAGGGCATGGTCACCGCCGGCGACATCCTCGCCTCCCTCCGCACCCGCTTCGAGCTGACCCCCGAAGGCACTGACGAGCGCGGCTCGGCTCCCGCCGAACGCTGGATCGTGGACGGCGGCCCGCACCGCGTGGGCGTCATCGCCTCGGTCACCCGCCCGTTCTGCGCGGCCTGCGACCGCACCCGGCTCACCGCGGACGGCCAGATACGCAACTGCCTGTTCGCCCGAGAGGAGACCGACCTCCGCGCCGCCCTGCGCTCCGGCGCCGGCGACGAGGTGATCGCGCGCATATGGCGCGAGGCGATGCGGGACAAGAAGGCCGGCGCGGGGCTGGACGCCCCGTCCTTCGTCCAGCCGGACCGACCCATGTCCGCGATCGGAGGCTAGCCAATTTTCTTCTACGGGATACGGGAGTCCCCTCCGAAGACCTGGAGCCGCCAGGCGAGAGGGTGTGTTACCTGGCGGCGCGCACCAGGCGCAGGTAGCGGTCCCAGTCCCAGTACGGGCCGGGGTCGGTGTGCGTGGCGCCGGGGACTTCGTTGTGGCCGACGATGTGCTCGCGGTCGACGGGGATGTCGTAGCGGGCACCGATGTCGGCCGCCAACTCGGCGGAGGCGCGGTAGGCGGTATCGGTGAACCAGCGGTCTGGCGCGTCGACGAAGCCCTCGTGCTCGATGCCGATGCTGCGCTCGTTCCCTTCACGGTTGCCCGCGTGGTACGCCACGTCTGCCTCCCGGACCAGCTGGGCGATGTGTCCGTCGGAGGCGCGGACCAGGTAGTGGGCCGCGGCACGGTGGCGCGGGTCCTGGAAGGCCCGGGCGGCCGCGGTGAAGCGGGACTGGGTGACGTGGATGACGATGCGGTCGATGGTGTAGTCGTCGGGCCGGTCGGCGTAGCGGTAGTTGGCGGCCGACGCGGCGATCCACTGGGCGGAGGACTGGTCGACCGTTCCGTCCCGCAGCGCGCCACGCTGCCCCGGAAGGTCGTCGCCGAGGCCGGCCGCCGCGCTGCCGAGGCCGACGACGAGCGCGGCGCCCGCACCGAACAGCAGGGTCCGGCGGGTCGTGGTGGGGCGGGAGGGCTCACGCCGGGCCGGCGGCAGTCGGCCGTCGGGCATGTCGTTCATGGTGAGATGCCTGCTCGGCGAGTAAGGGCCCGACCGTGGTCAGGCGAGCGGGGGAGAAGCCAGCAGATCGTGGTCGGCGGCCCAGGAGGCGAGGATGCGCAGCCGCTCGTGGGTGGACGAGCCGGGTGCGGCCGTCCAGACGGTGAGGTGCTGGTCGGGGTCGGTGTTGGCGGTCAGGGTGTCCCAGTCCAGGACCAGTTCGCCGACCACCGGGTGGTTGAGGGTCTTCGTGCCCACCGTGCGGGCCGCGACGCGGTGGTCACCCCACCACTGGGCGAACTGCTTGTCGCACAGGGACAGTTCACCGACCAGCTCGATGAGGCGGGAGTTCTCGGGATACTGCGCGGCTTCCATCCGCAGCTGCGCCACAGCGAGCCGCGCGGAGGTCTCCCAGTCCGCGTACAGGGTGCGCATGGCCGGATCCGTGAAGATGAGCCGCGGGTAGTTGCGGTGCTTCTCCGGGATTCGGGAGAAGTCGGTGACCAGCGCGGCCGCCAGCGCGTTCCAGGCCAGGATGTCCCCGCGTCGGCCCTGCACGATGGCGGGGGTGGCGGTCAGATCGTCCAGCACGCGTTGCAGCTGCGGCTGGACCCTCTGTCGGCCCCGGCTGCGGGCGCGGGTGGTGGTCTTGCCGGCGAGCTGGAAGAGATATCCGCGTTCGTCGTCGTCGAGGTGGAGCACCCGGGCGAGCGTGTCCAGCACGGGCGCGGACGCCTGCATACGGCCCTGTTCGAGACGTGTGTAGTAGTCGATGCTGATGCTGGCGAGCTGGGCGACCTCTTCGCGGCGCAGCCCGGCGACCCGGCGGAGGCCGCCGTTGTCGGGCAGCCCGACGGTGCGAGGACTCAGCTCGGCGCGGCGCTTCTTGAGGAATTCTCCCAGCTCGTTGAGGGGAACGTTGCCGGTCATGCCGATCAGCATGACACCGAACGGACCAGAGGAAGGAGGGAGAGTTTCCTCCCCGGATGTCTCCCTCCCCGGATGTCTTTCTCCGCTTATGGCCCTTGCCTCGGCGTGTGAGGCTCGACATAGAGCAGCCTGCCCGGCGATCCCGAGCGCCGTGCCCGCAAGATCCTCCCCACCCTGAGCGAAGCCCCTCCACCCACAAGGACTCACCATGACGACCTTCGCCCTCGTCGGCGCCGGCCCCGGCCTGGGGCTCGCCACCGCCCGCCGCTTCGGAACCGCCGGCCATACCGTCGCCCTCATCTCCCGCAGCGCCGAGAAGCTGGACGGACTGACCGCCGAGCTGGCCCGCGACGGCATCCAGGCGCGGGGCTTCACCGCCGACGTCCTCGACATCCAGTCACTGGACGCGGCCATGTACGCGGCGGCAGCCGCCATGGGTCCCATCGAGATCCTGCAGTACAGCCCCGTCCCTCGCGCCGACTTCATGAAGCCGGCCCTCGACACGACTGCCGACGACCTCGACGCGCCGCTCGCCTTCTCCGTCAAGAGCCCGGTCACCGCGGTCAACGCCGTCCTTCCCGGCATGCGCGAACTCGGCCGCGGCACCCTGCTGTTCGTCAACGGCGGCAGCGCCGTACGCCCCAACCCGAAGGTCGCCGGAACCTCCATGGCCTTCGCGGCCGAGAGCGCCTACGCACGCATGCTGTACGACGCCCTCGCCCCGGAGAACATCCACGTCGCCCAGTTGATCATCCCGGGAGCCATCCGCCCCGACGCCGAGCACAGCAGCCCTGAGGTGCTGGCCCACCGCCTGTACGACATCCACCTCAAGCGCGACGGCTTCCGCCACTACTCCGAGCCCCTGCCCGACTGACGCCCCGGAGGATGCCGTGAGCCCGACCACCCGTTCCAGTCTTGCCCGCGCTGTCCCGACCGTCTTGCTGCTTGCGGTGACCGCCTGTACCGATGAGGCGGCCCCGTCCCCTTCTTCCCCGTCCTCGCCCTCCGTCTCTGCCTCCGCGTCACAGCGAACGCCGACGGCCACGGCACCAGCCGCACCGTCCGATGACAAGGACACCGCCATGAACATCCGCCTCACCATCGACGGCCACCGGCTCGACGCCACCCTGAACGACAGCGCCACGGCCCGCGACTTCGCCGCCTTGCTCCCGCTCACGCTGAACCTGAGCGACTTCCACGAGACCGAGAAGATCGCTGACCTGCCCCGTCGGCTGTCCACCTCTGGTGCCCCGGACGCCGCCGAAGCCAAGCCGGGAGACCTGGCGTACTACGCGCCCTGGGGCAACCTGGCCCTCTACTACCGAGGCAGCGGCTCCAGCGATGCCGGCCTGATCATCCTCGGCCGCGTGCACGGCGACACCGAACGCCTCGCCACCGCCACCGAGGTCACCATCGAAACCGCCTCCTGACCAGGCCCACTCTCAACGGCAGGGAAACACGTGAACCCCACCTACGACTTCACCGGCCAGGTCGCCCTCGTCACCGGCGCCGGCTCCGGCATGGGCCTGGCGACCGCCCGCGCCTTCGCCGCATCCGGGGCCGCCGTCGCCCTCACCGACATCGACGAAGCCGCCCTCAACGCAGCCGTCAAGGAACTCACCGACTCCGGCCACCGAGCACTCGCCCTCACCTGCGACGTCAGCGAGGAGGACCAGGTGGCGGCCGCGGTCGACCGGACCGTCGAGACCTTCGGACGCCTCGACATGGCCTACAACAACGCCGGCATCCAGATCCCACCCAGCGACGCCGCCGACGAACCCGCCGAACGGTTCGACCGCGTCAATGCCATCAACCTCCGCGGCGTGTGGGCCTGCATGAAACACGAGCTGCGACACATGCGCGCCCAGGGCGGCGGCGCCATCGTCAACTGCTCCTCCCTCGGCGGCCTGGTCGGCCTCCCCGGCCGTGCCTCCTACCACGCCTCCAAGCACGGCGTGATCGGTCTGACCACCAGCGCGGCCCTGGAGTACGCCCCGCGCGGCATCCGCATCAACGCCGTCTGCCCCGGCACCATCGACACCCCGATGGTCAGCGACATGATCGCCAAGGGAGAGCTGGACCGAGCCGAGGCCGAGGCCAACCAGCCCATCAACCGCCTCGGTACGGCCGAGGAGATCGCCCAAGCGGTCCTGTGGCTGTGCAGCCCGGGAGCCGGTTTCGTCGTAGGCGTTGCCCTTCCCGTCGACGGCGGCTACGTCGCCCGATAACAGAGTGGGAGCCGCCGTTACGCCACGGACGGAGGCTCCCACGGCAGCGTCATCAGGTGTCAGCAGACTGCCAAGGGGGCGCCCCCGTCCCACGCCTCGCGCCGCGCGTCGGCGAGCAGGAAGCCATGCGGGTCGCTTGTCGAAAGCCCGAAGCGCGGGCTGCCATTCGTTTCTCCCCGGATTCTCCCCAGCGGCCGCCAACGCGCAAAAGACCTGTTCAGGGGCTCGTCGGAGGCAGGGTGAGGAGATCACCCGCATCACTTCTCCCCAGCGGCTCCCCAAAGCCGGTTACGGCGCCATCTTCGAGAGATGCGAGAGCAAACAGGGTCAGCGGCTGGAGGCGCGATTGCCTGACCCTAGAGCCAGTCCCGCCGCTTGAAAATCAGGTACAAGCTTACGCAAACTACCCCCATCAAGCCGATCGCGAAGGGGTATCCGAAGCGCCAGCCCAGCTCCGGCATGTTCTCAAAGTTCATGCCGTAGATAGTTCCTACGAGTGTAGGAGCAAAGAGAATGGCCGCCCAGCTCGAGATCTTCTTGAAGTTGTCTACCTGGGGGTGCTGACCTGCTGTGATGCTCCCGTCCTCATCTCTGACCTGCGCAGATGGGCCTTTCGGAGTCTTTCGGAATGGTGCTGCGTGACGCAGTCGATTCTCCCCAAGCGCTCCCCAGCGCCGCTCATACTCCCCAGATTCTCCCCACAGGAAGCCCCATTTCGCCGCCCCGGGAGAAGTGGGTGGGCGTCTACCCGGACAGTTTCGGTGCGTACGCCGAGTGACCGTATGGACGGGTCTGTCGGAGGTCGTCGGGCGCATGCAGTGGCTACGTTGCACCGAGACTGTCCGGGAGATCGAAAACAGGAGAAGCGATGAGTCGGTTGTGCGCCGACCACCGTTTCACCGTCCCGCTTTCGTTCTATCTCTTGGGCATCCAGGACAGAGGTGGTCTCGCGTGCCGCCATTGCTGTCGGCTCGGCCCGGAGGTCATCAAGGAAGCATCAAGTGGCTGGTCACAGGCCATACTTGACGAGTAGGGGCCGACCCGTCGTGGGATGGTTCGATGAGGGAAAGGTGGCGTCCGGTGAGCAGCGCGGGCAAGGGGCTGGGGAAGGTCGAGGTGCGACTCAAGTGGGACCCGAGTCCCCTGGGGGAACCGCCTCGGCATCTCGACATCATCGCCACGACCTACTCCGCGGACGACCTCTACGGGCGGCCGGTCTATGTCGTCCACTACGACAGCCGGTCACCCGACGGCACCATCAACATGTCCCGGCATAGCCGGACCGGGCTGGGCTTGGGCTACGTCGAGGTCATGAGTCTGGAGTTCGACAGGTTGGCCTCCGCCTACGGCCGGGTCGTGGTGGGGGTGGCCATCCATCAGGACGGCGGGCGCCGGACGTTCGGCGACATGGCCAATGCCGGTGTGCTGGTTGTCGAGGGATACAGGGAACTACTGGCAGACAACTTCGCCCGGGTCGCCGACGCGACCGCCACGACGGTCGCGGAGTTCACGAGGGACGGCTCCGGTGCCTGGGAGTTCCACGACATGATCCGTGGTTTCGACAGCGACCCGTTGGTCTTCACCATGGAAATGGGTGCCGAGGAGTGCGGACCGGACGACACTCCGGGCACGCGTCCGGCAGGGACGATGTGAGCCCGTGCGCGAGACGCGCGACCTTGTCGCTCGGCATGTGGTGGGCGCTGCTCGCCTTGGTCCTCTGGCTCCTGGGCAAGGACTCGCACAGCCCGCCTCGCCGGCCCGATGAGCGGCTTCGGCGGTCGTTCTCGTCGCTCTCGGGGAAGCCCGCGACTGGCTTCTGGGGTTCGGCTTCCGGCAGAGCGGTACATGCGTCGAGGGCCGTGGGAGTGCTCGGTGGTGGACGCCGTTCACGCGCTGTACCCCACAGCCGAACATGTCGTAGACGATGGCGTGACCTTTGGGGAAGACGACGCTGAGGCGGTACTCCCCGGCGGTGTCCGAGCACAGGTCGTTGAGGATGGCGGAAGTGGATCCCCGCTGCCTTCCGGACGAGACCGGCTGCTGAACGATCCGGTCCTAACGGGCGTGTCGACCGGGCTCGGCAATCGCCTCCGGAGGTGTGAGGAAAGTGCGGATCCTCTCGGAGATCGAGGGCCAGTCCTGGCCGAACCACACAAGGTGTCCGTCGGCCTGGCTTTCCACCAGCTCCGCGCCGGGGATCGTCGATGTGAGGGCCTGGGCATGGGTGAACGGCACCGCCGCATCCTTGCGGGAGGCGATCACCAGCGTGGGCCTGCGGACCTGCGCAGCCAGGCGGGTCAGGGTGGCCGGGGTCCGCAGTGCCTTGAGGTCGTGCACGAAGCCGCGTCCCGATCGCATGCGGGAGAAGAGACCGACGAGTCTGGCCCGGTCCTCCGGTCGCAGAGCCGCCAGCATGTCCCGGACGGGAACGATCGTGAGGTCGCGCAGCAGCAGTCGTAGGCCCGCGTCGGGTGCGCGCCGTAGCAGGGTGTGGAGGGCTGCCCAGGTCACGGCCTCCGCTCCGGCCGCGAAGACGAGGCGGGCGCCGATGCGTGTTCGACGGTCTGGCCAGGGCAGCGGTCCGACCGCGCTCTGCAGGATCAACCGTTCCACCAGCGTCGGGTGACGCGCCGTCATGGCCACCGCAGTTGGGCCGCCGGCCGAGACACCGACCGCCGCGGCGACGGCGCTGATTCCGAGATGAGCGCACAACTCGGCTGTGACATCGGCGAATCCGGTCACCGAGTCCCCGGTGGTGAGCGGCGTGCGGCCGTATCCGGGCCGCGACACCACCAGCAACGAACAGCCGCCGTCGGTGAACACCTCTTCGCCCAGGGAGAGTCCGGCGCGCAGGTGACCGCCGTAGAAGATCACGACGGTGGCCGGGCCGCGGGGTTCGTAGCGGAACTCGACCGGTCCGCGGCTCAACTGCGCTATCCCAGTGGGGAGTTCGTCACGAAGGAGGTCGGCGGTCTTCCTCATGGCAGATCCTTGATTCGGCGCAACTCCTTGCGGATCGCTTCCAGTTCTGTAGCGCCGCGGTCCAGGACGGTGCAGAGGGCGAGTCCCTCGGGGGCTCGGCGGATCGGAGGGCGGATGAGGTGGTATGCCGGGTCCAGGGTGATCAGGTCGAGTCCCTTAGGATTGCCGAGGGCGCTGAGCGTCATACGACCGACCCCCGTTGAGCGGCACGATGTAAGTGGCCGGGCGGACACGTCCCGGTGTCCCGCCTTCGGTGCGCGTTTCTCGCTGGGGACGCGTTTTCCCGCCCACCTTCGCATCCTGCCACTATTCGGAGTCGTTGGTCCCGGCAGCGGTCGGCCAGTCGCATCGCACCGCACTCTCCGGCTCCGGGGGTGCGTTTCGCCCAACGGGCTCCACCCAAGTGGCGTTGAAGAGCTGAGGAGTTGAGGGGTTCTGCGTTGCGTCATCCGGTCCTCCCGCCTCGGCGGGTGTCGACGCGCATCCATTCCTCCTCCCATTCCCTCAGACGTCGCCGCTCCAGCCCGGCGCGGGCGAGCTGAGCGCTGCCGAACACAACACCGGCCGTGCCCGCCGCGGCCAGCGCGCCCGTCCAGTCCGCCTGGAACTCCGCGTCCCCGGGTGTGAGCGGCTTCGACACGAGTTGCCCCTGCCGGTCGGTCCAGATCGTGACCAGGGTGCCCTTCGGCGTGCTGGGACGTACCTCCGTACGGCCGGTGTGCGATGAACCGTCTGGAGCGGTCCAGCGCACACCGGCCCATACGCGGCTGTCGTCCACGGCCTGTGCCGACGTGCTGCCGTCTGCCTTCTCGGTCAGGACCGCCGTGATCGGGCGGCGTTCCGTTCGCTGCTGGTCGAGCCCTCGTTTCACCGCGTCCGCTGTCGTCAGCCCCGCGAGGAGGCTCCCGGCCAGCGCGATCAGCCACGCCGCGAGCACGATCCAGGCTTCGACGAGGTCACTGCCGCGCCTGAGTGGACTCCGGCGCCAGCGCCAGGTCCAGAGCCTGCCGACTCGGGTTCCTGCCATGGTCGACACCCCCTCGTGCGTACCGCCGCTCCCGCCCCCGTTTCCCATCCCAGTGTCCTCCCGCGGACGTCCTGGAGCACTTCACGTCTGGGGTGGGCGGTGTGCCAATGCTCCGGCGATCGCATCTGTCACCTGCTTCCAGGGCATCCGTCAGGTGTACGAGTTCAACCCGTACACCGAGAAGTTCACCAAGGTCGCCCCGATGAACGAGGCGCGCTGGTACCCGACCCTGACCCGGCTCGCCGCCGGGCGGGTGCCGGCCCTGTCCGGCAGGAGTAGTTCATGGTGGTCGGTGGAGGCGGCATCGGTGAGTCCACGAAGTCGTCGCACAAGACCCGGATCACCGACCTAACGGCGATCAGCCCGCACTTCGTGGACGGGCCCGAGCTGGAGAAGGGCATCCGCTACCCGGAGCTGTTGGTCCTTCCGGACGACACCGTCCTGATCACCGGCGGTTCCCAGGACTACGGGGACCCGTCCTCGCAGAACTTCCTCCAGGCCCGCATCTACGACGCGAAGACCGGCACGATGCGCCGGGTCGCCGACCCCGAGGTGGGCCGCAACTACCCATCCGGATCGATCCTGCCGTCCGAAGGACGGGTGATCACGTTCGGCGGCGACTCGCTCTTCGCCGACAAGGTCAAGACCAGGCCGGGGGTCTTCGAGCAGCGGCTGGAGATCTACACGCCGCCCTACCTCTACCGGGATGCGCGGCCGTCACTCACGAGCGGGCCGAGCACCGTCAAGCTCGGCGCAAACGCCACCTTCACCAAGTACGCGTCGGTGATCAAGACGGCGCGGCTAATCCACCCCAGCTCCACCACCCACGTCACCGGCGTCGAACAGCGCTCCATCGCCCTCGCCCTGAAGAAGACCAAGGACGGCACGGGAATCCAGGTCACCGTTCCCGACAACCGCAACCGCGTCCCGGCCAGCTGGTACATGCTCTTCGTGGCCGACGACCAGGCCACGCCGGCCAAGGCACTGGGGGTGCGGGTGCCGCGAGAACGCCGGTGCCGCCTGCCCGAATCGCCCTCAGAGCTCCTGAGCGGGCCAGTCCAGCAGACGGGCGCCGATCACCGCGGTCTGGAGCATGTAGCGGTGGGCGGGGTCGGCTGGGTCGGCACCGGTGAGCTTGTGGATGCGTTCCAGGCGGTATGTCAGGGCGCGCACGCTCAGCGTCAGGCGGCGGGCGGCCTCGGCGGCCACACAGCCGGAATCGAAGTAGGTGGTGAGGGTGCCGAGGAGCGGCTCGGCGCCGCCGCGGGCCGTGGTGAGTGGTCCGAGGGTGTCGAGGACGAGGTCGGCCATCGCCTGCCGGTCGCGGGTCAGCACAGGGTAGACGAGCAGGTCGGCGGCGCGCAGCACCGGCCCTTCGAGGCCGAGACGCTCGGCCAGGTCGAGGGCGTTCAGTGCCTCCTCGTACGACTGCACGATCCCGCCGGCGCCTGGCTGTGGACGCCCGACGGCGACGCGACAGCCGTCGGTGGCGGCGTACACCTGCTTGGCGAAGTGGGCGAGGACCTCGTCCTGGTGGCCGGGGGCGACACACAGCAGGCGGCCGTCCTTGGTGGTGAGCAGGATGCTGCGGTCGCCGAAGCGGGCCATGAGCGCGCGCTCCACCTGCCGGGGCACATGGTCGCCCTCGTCGTAGGCGGCCGGGCCCTGTGCGACGGCCACCGCATGGGCGTGGGACAGACGCAGGCCGAAGCGCTCGGCACGTTCGGCGAGGCGGCCCAGGTCGCTGCGGCCGTAGAGGAGGTCGTCGATGAACTCCCGCCGGGCCGCCTCCTCCTGTCGTACGGCGAGTCGCTGGGCGCGTTCGTAGCCCTCGGCGAAGGCGTCTATCGCCTGCTCCACGGCGGCGAGTGCGATGTCGGTCGAGCCGGAGGCGCGGGGCCAGGCGAGGCGAGCAGCGACCAGGTGTGCGCTGACGAGGTCGCGCAGCCCGTGGCCGGCGTCGGCGGCCTGTTCCCCCAGGGTGCGCCGGGACTCGATCTCCTCCCGGGTGAGGCGCCGGCCGGTGGCCGAGACCCCGGTGAGGATCTCGGCGTAGCCGTCCAGGTAGTGGTCGGGAATCCTTCGGTTCGTCATGTGGCCCCCGCGATCTTGACGCATCGGTGATGGTTTCTTAGCGGCTCACCGGCATGCAGACCCTAGTGAATGCTGCCGGGAACCGGCAATGCGGGGGCGGGGCTCGGCCGTGCAGCATGGCGTGCGGGGAGCACTGCGGATGGTTCCGGTGCCGGACACCGGCAGACGGTGCCGGGCCGAAACCCGGAGGGGAGCGGTGCCCCGTCGGAGTACGAGGCGAGCGGGGGAGGGGCCGGCGATGCGGATCTTCGTGGAAGCCGCCACGGGCCTGCCCATGATCCTGTGCACCGCCGCCCTGCTGGTGGCCGTGTGCTTCTGGCTGCTTCTCGCCGTCGGACTCGTGGCCCTGGACAGTTTCGACGCGGACGCCGATCTGGACGCCTCGGGCATGGGCGGAGTGCCGGTGGCGGTCGCGGTCACTCTGCTCACGGTGCTCGCGTGGGTCCTCGGCGTCGGTGCGACCGCTCTCCTGGCCGTCCTCGCGCCGCCGTGGGCGATCGGCTGGGGGCTGCGTCTGGTGGTGGCAGTCGGTGCGCCGCTCGTTGCCTGGCGGCTGACCCGCCGGTGCGTGCGGCGGCTGAGCCGTCATTTCCCTGACGAACGCGGGCTGTCCCGGCCGACTGCGCACCACGACGCCGCTTGAGCCAGAGCCCACCTGCACCGGGGCCACGTCCTCATGCCTCGCACGTCAACTCTCCTCATGCCTAAGGACGTATGCCGTGAACGCCACTGACCTGGACGCCTGGGATGCAGCGGGATGGGAGGAGCGGTGATGGCCTACTACCTCGCGCCGCTTGCCGCCGCCCTGGTGATTGTGGCGTTCGGTACGGCCGTGCTGGTTCGCGGGGACCGACGGCGGATGCGGGCTAGTCCGCAGGACGTACGTCCTGAGCCGTCGGTTGTATCGTGCTCGTACGACCAGCCTGCCGTTGCGGTGTACGACCGGACAGGCCGGCAGTCGGTGCATCGAGCGTGAGACAGGAGCCGAGCGTGCGCGCGCGTGACCTGGCGGTGGAGTACGAAACGGTCGGCCTTGACAGCGACGCTCTGGACGCCGCGCGGCTGATGGCCGAACAGCGGCTCCCCGCGCTGCTGGTGGTCGACGAACGGGGAGCGCCGAAGGCGATCCTGCCCGCCTCCCAGATGGTCAAGATCCTGGTGCCGGCCTATGTCGTCGAGGACCCGACCCTCGCGGCGGTGGTCGACGAGCGCCATGCCGACCGGCTGTGCGAGGCGCTCGCGGGCCGCAAGGTGCGCGACTGCCTGTCGAAGAGCACGCCACGGCCCGCCGTCGCCGCGCCGGACGACACCGCGCTGGAGGTCGCCGCTCAGATGGCGCAGGTGCGCAGCCCGCTGGTGGCCGTCGTGGAGAAGAACGGGGCGAGCGTGCGTCTGCTCGGCGTGATCACCGCTTCCCATCTGCTGGAACGGCTGCTCGCCGCCGCTTCCTGCTGACTTCCGGGGTCAGAGCTCGTCCCGGTCCGAATCGGTACGGATGTCGATGAGGCGAGCCAGGCCCAATTGGGTGAGCGTGGTCCGGGCGCGGGCACTCGCGTGCGTCACGGTCACCAGGGTGCCGTGTGGGCGTGGCGCCCGCAGTGCCCGGAAGAACGCCGAGCCCCCGTCGTTGCTGAGGTAGGTCACCCGGCCGAGATCGACTTCGAGGACACCGGGACGGGCATCGAGGGCCTCCCGCAGACGTTCGCCGACCTTCTTCGCGTTGCGTGAGGTGATTTCCCCCGCGAGGCGTAGAACGACGTGGTCCCCGTCGGAGATCACGCTGACGGTCGGGTGCCGCAGGGCGTTCCGTAGGCGGTGTCCGACCTCCCGGAGACGATGGTGCTCGTGAGGTCCGTGACCTGCGGGGGAGTGCGGCATGCGGGGCTCCGAGGGCAGAGGAGGACCGATCGCCGACCAGATTTCCCGGCACACCTGATCGTCAGCCTAGGCGTACGTTCCGTGGGCAGCCACGCGGGTGGACGGTGTCCGACACGAAGGGGGGCACCGTCCGGCGCGGCTTGCTCCTTGCCGGAAACCGGCAAGACCGTGCATCCCGCGGTGCCTGGCAACGGCCTGTTAAAGACGCGTCAAGAACCGGTAAGGTTTCCAGCGGTGTGCCGGGAAGCCTGGTCGGCGAGCAGGGGATCGCTCTCTCTTCCGATCGGGGGTACTCGGCATGGTGCTGGTGGCGGTGTTCGGTGTCGCGTTGCTGGTGGCGGTGCTGTTGTCGGGCCTGGCGGCCCGCACGGTGTTGTCCACGTCCTTCCTCTTCCTGGCCGGGGGCGCGCTTGTCAGCGACGGTTTTCTCGGCCTGATCCACATCACCCCCGACAGTCAGATCGTCTCCGTGACGGCGGATCTTGCCCTGTTCGCGGTGCTGTTCACCGACGGCATGCACGTCTCGCTGCCGAAGCTGCGCGCCCACTGGAGGAACCCGGCGCGGGCCCTCGGGCTGGGCATGCCCCTCGCCTTCGTCTTCATGGCACTGGTCACCCACTTCCTGGTGGGCCTGGACTGGACGACATCGTTCCTGGTGGGCGCCGTGCTGGCGCCGACCGACCCGGTGTTCGCCTCGGCGATCGTCGGGCGCACCGAAGTCCCTGCCAAGCTGCGGCAGTTGCTGAACGTGGAAAGCGGCGTCAACGACGGACTCGCCCTCCCCGTCGTCCTGCTCCTGATCGCCGCCGCCGGTCCCACCGCGGGCAGCGCCGAGGCGTCACCCGGGAAGATCGCGGTCGAGCTGCTGCTCGGCCTGACCTTCGGTGTCGTACTGCCCCTGCTGGTCAATGTGTTGGTGCGGTTCCGGCTGCTGGGCGCGGAGGCGAAACTCCAGCCGCTGCTGCCGCTGGCGAGCGGCATCACCCTGTACGCGGCCTGCCACCTCACCCACGCCAACCCCTACCTGGCGGCGTTCTCCGCGGGCGCGGTCCTCGCCCACGTCTCACCGGAGGCGAAGACGTCCTTCGAACCGCTCGGCGAGGCCCTCGCGGAACTGGCGAAGTTCGCGGCGCTTCTCGTGTTCGGCGCGCTCCTGACTCCGAAGCTGTTCGGTGCCCTGTCGCTCGGCGGGTACGCGGCGGTGGTCCTGGCGATCTTCCTGATCCGCCCGTCCTCGCTGCTGCTGTCCCTGCTCGGCACGGGCATCTCCCGGCGGGAGAAGCTGGTGGCGGCCTGGTTCGGCCCGAAGGGCTTCGCCTCGGTCGTCTACGGCCTGCTGGTCCTGCAGTCCGGAATCCCGCAGGCGGAGCAGGCGTTCACGCTGGTCGCGGTGTGCATCGCCTTCTCGATCGTCGCCCACAGCTCCACGGACGTGCCCATCGCCCGAGCCTTCGACGTCGAGGACCTGGCAGGCATCCCGGACGGAAGTGGCGACACGGACGCCCCCACAAGCACCTCACCACAAGCACTCTCGGCAACCGGAGGACCGTGAACGACTGGCACAGCTGGGCGGCGATTGTCGTATTCGTCGGCGCGTACGCCCTGATCATCAGCGAGAAGATCCACCGCGTCGCTGTCGCCCTGGGCGGCGCGGGCCTGATGCTGGCGATCGGGGCGACCGACGACGTCTCGGCGTTCTACTCCGAGGACTCCGGCATCGACTGGAACGTCATCTTCCTGCTCATGGGCATGATGATGATCGTCGGCGTGCTGAAGAAGACCGGCATGTTCGAGTACTTGGCCATCTGGTCCGTGAAGAAGGCCCGCGCCCAACCCTTCCGGGTGATGGCCATGCTCGTCGTCATCACGGCGGTAGCCTCCGCTCTGCTCGACAACGTGACCACGGTGCTGCTGATCGCCCCGGTGACGCTGCTGGTCTGCGAACGCCTCGCCCTGCCCGCGGCCCCGTTCCTGATCGCCGAAGTGTTCGCCTCGAACATCGGCGGCACCGCGACCCTGGTCGGCGACCCGCCCAACATCATCATCGCCAGCCGGGCCGGGATCACCTTCAACGACTTCCTGGTCCACCTCGCCCCGCTGTCCGCGGTCCTGGTGGTGGTCCTCGTCCTGTTGTGCCGGGTGATGTTCCGCAAGACCTTCGTCTACGACGAGGACCGCGCCGCCGAGATCATGGCCCTGGAGGAGCGCGAGGCCATCAAGGACCCGCGGCTGCTGGTCCAGGGCCTGATCGTCCTGGCCCTGGTGGTCGCCGGCTTCGTGCTGCACCCAGTACTGCACTACGAGCCCAGCATCGTCGCGCTCCTCGGCGCCGGGCTGCTCGTCGCCGTCTCCACGGCCGAGACGAGCGAGGTCCTGTCCGAGGTCGAGTGGCCCACGCTCGCTTTCTTCGCGGGCCTGTTCATCATGATCGGCGGACTGATCGACACCGGTGTGATCGACGAGGTCTCCAAGGCGCTCGCCGACGCGATCGGCACGAACGAACTCGGCGGCTCCCTGACCATGCTGGGTGCCTCCGCGGTCCTGTCCGGGGTGGTCGACAACATCCCGTACGTCGCCACCATGGCGCCCATCACCAGTGACCTGGTCCACAACATGGGCGGCGCCGGCGACCACGTCATGTGGTGGGCCCTCGCCCTCGGCGCGGACCTGGGCGGCAACGCCACCGCCATCGGCGCCTCCGCGAACGTCGTCGTCCTCGGTATCGCCGAACGCAACCGACAGCCCATCACCTTCTGGCAGTTCACCAAGTACGGCCTGATCGTCACCGCCGTCACCGTGGCCATCTCGCTCGGCTATGTGTGGCTGCGCTACTTCGCACTGGCCTGAACAGGACCACCGCACCGACATCGGACAGAGATGACAGAGACAGAGGACAGGGAGACACACATGGGTACTCCACGCGTGAGCAGTACGCCGTTGCCAGGGATCGGTGTCCGCTACGACCTGACGACGCGTGAGCGGCGCCGTGTGTCGGTGGTCGCGCACCGGGACGGCGAGCGCACGCTGAACGCATACCGTGCGGACGATCCTGACGCCTGCGCCCTGTCGGTACGGCTGACCGCGGGGGAGACGACGGCGCTCATCGACGCCCTGCTGCCCTCGCACCACAGCCCGAACCTGCTGTCCACCACCGAACTCGGACTGGTCGCGGAGCGCGTCCAGTTGTCGGCGCTCTCGTACTGGAACGGCCGGGTGCTGGGCGAGACCCGGATGCGCACCGAGACCGGCGTCTCGATCGTGGCCGTACTGCGCCGGGCCGAGGCCGTCCCGTCTCCCACGCCGGACTTCCGGCTGGCCGGCGGGGACACCCTGATCGTGATCGGCACGCGCGAGGGCGTCGAGGCGGCCGCGGCGATACTCGGGCGGGAGTGACCGCGATGCATTCGTCCGCGAGGTTCCTGATCGAGTTCGGCGCGATCATCCTGGCCCTGGGACTGCTGGGCCGGTTCGCCGCGCGCTTCCAGTTCTCCCCGATACCGCTCTATCTGCTGGCCGGGCTGGCCTTCGGCGAGGGTGGGCTGCTCCCGTTGGGCACGAGCGAGGAGTTCGTCGCCATCGGCGCCGAGATCGGTGTCGTCCTGCTGCTGTTGATGCTCGGCCTGGAGTACTCGGCCAGCGATCTCGTCTCCAACCTCAAGACCCAGTACACCGCCGGTCTCGTCGACGCCGCCCTCAACGCGCTGCCCGGTGCCGCCATGGCGCTGCTGCTCGGCTGGGGACCGGTCGCCGCGGTGGTGCTGGCCGGGGTCACCTGGATCTCCTCGTCGGGTGTCATCGCCAAGGTCCTCGGCGACCTGGGCCGCCTCGGCAACCGCGAGACCCCCGTCATCCTCAGCGTCCTGGTCCTGGAAGACCTCTCCATGGCCGTCTACCTGCCGATCATCACCGCCCTGCTGGCCGGCACGGGCCTCGCGGCGGGCAGCCTCACCCTGGCCGTCGCCCTCGGCGCCGCGGCACTGGTCCTGCTCGTCGCGGTCCGCTACGGCCGCCACATCTCCCGCTTCGTCTCCAGCGACGACCCGGAGAAGCTGCTGCTGGTCGTCCTGGGCCTGACCCTGCTGGTCGCCGGCCTCGCCCAGCAGCTCCAAGTCTCGGCCGCCGTGGGCGCGTTCCTGGTCGGCATCGCCCTGTCCGGAGAGGCCGCGGAGGGCGCGCACAACCTGCTCTCCCCGCTGCGGGACCTGTTCGCCGCCGTGTTCTTCGTCTTTTTCGGCCTGCACACCGACCCGGCGAGCATCCCGCCCGTCCTGCTGCCCGCGCTGGCCCTGGCGGTCGTCACCGCCGGCACGAAGATCGCCACGGGGTACTGGGCCGCCCGACGCGCGGGGATCTCGGCGAAGGGCCGCTGGCGGGCGGGCGGCACGCTGGTCGCCCGGGGCGAGTTCTCCATCGTCATCGCCGGACTCGCCGTCACCTCCGGCATCGAACCCTCCCTCGGCCCCCTGGCCACGGCGTACGTCCTGATCCTGGTCATCGTCGGCCCGCTCACCGCCCGCTACACCGAGCCCCTGGCCACCCGCCTGACCGGGCGCCGGCACAAGCCCGCACCTGCGGCTGACACGGCAGGCGAACTGGAGAGCGTGGCTGAAGAGCCGCACGAGGTGGCCTAGGCTCGTCGACGGTTCAGCCCCTTTGGTACCCCGGCCGGGGCCCGGACCATCATCCGGAGCGATGAGCACGGCGGCCCGGCCGGACAGCCGTTGTCCTGTGTCGCAGCCTTCCACGCAGTGACGGTGGGTGGGCTGGTCGCGTTGGGCACCCTCAGGACAGTGTGAGGTTGGGCCGGATCGGGTCCGCGCGTGTTCTGCCCGGAAGCGCCTGGGGCAGAACTGATTCCATCGGGTCGAGAAGCCGACGCGCTCGACCGGACGCTGCCTACTGCCGGTCAGGCGCCGTCCAGGCTGAGCCGATGGTCCACCACGTCCTGGCAGACGTCGGTGACAGAGCGTCCGCTGCTGTAGGCGAAGGTGCGCAGTCGAAGCAGAGCCTGGGGTGCGGGAATATCGAGTTGGGCACTGACCACGCCGCTCGCCTGATGGATCAGGCGACGGCGCAGCAGCACCCTGCCCAGGGCTAGGTACGTCAGCTGTGCTTCGCCACTATTGAGGTATTGAGCGGTCAGCGCGGCAGCGAGTATTGAGGCGTTGTAGACCTGCCGCCCGGTCAAGGGACCAGGGGTTCGGCGCACAGCGGTCAGGACGCCGAGATGGACGGCGCCGATCGCCAGCGGGAAACAGAAGACAGCGCGGGCCTTCAGCCCCATGACCTCCGTCGTGAGTCCGGGCCAGCGGCCCGGGTGGACCTGGGCCCAGTCGGGCACCGATTCCATCCTCCCGGTGCGCACGGTGTCGGGTCCTGGCCCCTGCCCGAGAGTGAACTGCAGGTCCTCGAATTGGCGCGTCGTCTCATCGGTACACCACAGAAGTTCGATGTCGACGCCGCCGGAGATCAGGGAGACCGCCAGGCCCTCCATCTCCAGGGCGTCGGTGCACGCCACGGTGACTTCGGGGACCTCGTCGAACGGGTCATGGAGTTGGAGCAGACGCAGGGCCTTGCCCAGGCGGTTGCCGGTCATCGGGCGCCCCCGCGCGGCTGAGGCATCGGAGCAGGGCTGACGTGAGCGGTTCCCCCACGTCCAGCCAGGCGCGCCACCCACGAGGCAGGAGGAAGCGCCCGCGTGCGGACAAGATGCCTGTCTGGTTCCAGTCTCGAATACATCGTCCGCTCCCTGTGGATCCGCACGCTGCGACAGCGATGGCCACGCCAAGGTCTGGGACGTCCCACCCAGCCTAGGCCACACCCGGCCCGTCACTTACGAGGCCACCTGACGGGCGCGCTGTCAGGAATGCATCAAGACCGCTGCCTTCCCGGTAGTCGGGCGAGGGCGGCAGCGGGATGCTGACCTTGCCGACGCCGTACCGCGTCGATCGCTGTGTGGGCGGCCTCTTGGACAAGGGGCTGTCCCGCGCTCTCGTGAGGTGGTGGAGCATGCGGATGCCTCTGCGTGACCGGATCGCCCTGGCGGTTGCCCTGCCCGCTCCGCTCGTCGTCGCCCTCGCCCTGGTGCCTTTCCGTACGCACATGACGTCCGCGAACCTCGCGCTGATCCTGGTCGTGATCATCGTGGCGGTCGCCGCCCTCGGCAGCCGGGCCGCCGGCGTGCTGGCCGCGCTCTCGGCGGCGGCATGGTTCGACTTCTTCCTCACCCGCCCCTACCAGCGGTTCACCATCTCCCACGGTGACGACATCACCACCACGCTCCTGCTACTGGCGGTGGGCGTGGCCGTCTCCCAACTGGCCGCCCACGCCCGCACCCTGAAGCTGGTCACCGTCACCGACGCGGCCCATCTGGCGCGGATCCACGAGACGGCGAGCATGGTCCAGGCGGGAGCCTCGCCGTATGCCGTGGTGGACCAGGTACGACAGCAGCTCGTCGAGATCCTGGGGCTGCGTGGCTGCCGCTTCGAACACGGGATGCTGCTGGGCAGGCACCCCCGTCTGGAACAGGACGGCATGCTGACCGCCGCCGCCCGTGCCCACTGGGACCTGGACAAGGACGGCTGGCCCGGTGAGGAGATCGAACTGCGTGCCTCGGTCGGAGGCCGTTACCTCGGCCGGTTCATGATGCGGCCGGAGCCCGGTACGCCACCGCCGCCGCTGCAGGCGCGTCTCGTGGCCGTGAGCCTGGCCGACCGTGTCGGCGCCGCGCTGGACACCGCGGGACCGGTGCTCGACCGCTGACCATCTCCGCGGCCCGGCCGCCGGCAGGGCACGTCCGACGCGGGCCCGATGTCACCACCCGGGTGCTTCGTCCTGGATCCTTCGGGCAACGTTCGCGTCGTGCTGCGGCGTGACGATCACGAACCGGGAAGCCGGTGACTCGGCTGCGGCGGTGTCAGCGGCGGCGGGCCGGCTCACAGATGCTCGGGACTGCTCGACTCCGAGGGCCAGGATGCCTGGCAGGGGCAGTCGGCTGAGTCGCCGGTGACGAGGATGCCGTGATGGAGCGCGGCGCGGGACTTCTCCGCAACCTCCCGAGCTTGCCCGGTTCAGTGTTACCAGCCCGTCAGCAGCAGGTGGTTGATGAGCAGGGCCAGCACGGCCTGTGCGGCGAGCCAGGCGCGGGGCCGGGGAAGGAACGCGCAGGCGGGGAGCAGCCACATCGCGAACGGCAGCCAGATGCGTTCCGTCTCCGCCTTGCTCATGCCGGAGAGATCGGCGACGAGGAGGGCGAGCAGAGCGGCGAACACGAGCAGGGAGAGGCGGTGTTCGGGTGCGGCGGTACGGAGACCGCTCCGGAGGTCCCGGAGTTCGGGACGTGCGGAAGCGGTGCCCGCGCGTCGCAGCCCCGCCGCTGTCGCCGGGCCGACGAGCAGCGCGGTGCAGGCCAGGTTCGCCCACACCCAGTAGCTGTACGGCCGGGTCCCGCCGACGCCTTCGTAGTAGCGGGTGATCAACAGGTGGTACGCCTCCCACCAGTTGAAGCCCAGCAGCGTGAACACCAGTGGTACGACGGTAAGTCCGGCGACGACGTACGGGAGAGGGGCGAGCCGCCGGTGCCCGAGCAGCAGTGCGGCGCCCGCGATCACTGCGAACAGCGTCAAGCCGTAGGAGAGATACGCGGTGAGGCCGAAGAGGAGACCGGCGGCGAGGCCGGCCGTGCGTGGCCGGTGTCCGGTGACCGCGAGGGCGAGGAACGCGACGGACCAGGCGGCGACCGCCGCGAAGTAGCCGTCGGCCGAGGTGCCCATCCAGACGGCGGCCGGGGCCAGGACCATGAACGGCGCGGCACGGCGGGCGAGTTGCTCACCGGCGAGCACGCGCACGGTGACGAGGACCGCGGTGGCGGCGGTCGCCCCGACGGTGATGCACCAGACGCCCGCCCAGGCTCCGCCGCCGAGGCCGATCCGGTCGAGGAGGACGAAGGTGACGGTGGCCGCCGGGGGATGCCCGGCGATGTGCGCGGGCCAGGGGGCGGGGGAGTGGCTGAGGATGTGGTGGGTGAAGTCGCGCAGGGTGGCGGGGATGTCGTGGAAGCGGTCGATGACCGTGAGGTATTCGTTCGTGGTCGTCAGCCGACTGGCGATGCCGCGCTGCCAGCCGTCGACCAGGGCCAGGGAGAACGTCCAGGCCATTGCGGTGCCCCAGGCGGTGAGCAGCAGCGCTCGCCAGGGCAGTCGGGCGGCGAGGCCGGGACCGTAGGCGACGACGGCGACCGCGACGGCGAGCGCCGCCGGGGTGCCGGGGCCGACGTGCGGCTCCCACTGGGCGAAGACGGGGGGCCAGGCGACGAAGAGCGAATGGTCACGGCGCTGGATGGCGGTGCCGACCAGGACGGCGACCAGGACGAGCAGGGCTGCGGCGAGGGCGGCGGCCAGGTCGCGGACGAGGTCGCGTCGGCGGTCGCCCGGAACGTCACGGGGACGGTCGTCGGGACGGGTACGGGGACGGTCGCGGAGAAGATCGCGGTTCACACCGACACGCTAGGCCGGGGTGTGCCCGCTGGAGCCGCCGCCGGAGTGGACGTCAGGGTTTCGTCATGGTTTGCGAACCCGTTCGGGGGGTGTCCTCGGCCTACGGTCGGGTCATGCCACGTTCCCCCTCCTCACCCGCGTTCTGGCGCAGCCCGTTGCGCGGGCCCTGGTTCACCTCCGTGCTGGGTGTCGTGCTGCTCGTCGGGATCACCGTGCTGTTCGTGACGGGTCTGGTGTCGTACGCCGCCTACAACCCGGACCTGTCGCCGGTGAACGACCAGACCCCGGACAAGGGCCTGCTCGGCTTCTATCTCTTCTCCTGGCCGACGCACCCGTCCTGGCTGTACCGCCTCACGCAGGGCGTCCATGTCACCCTTGGCATCGCGCTGATCCCCGTGCTGCTCGCCAAGCTGTGGTCGGTCGTGCCGAAGCTGTTCGCCCTGCCGCCCGCCCGCTCCCTCGCCCATGCCCTGGAACGGCTCTCGCTGCTGCTCCTCGTGGGCGGCGGCCTGTTCGAGTTCACCACAGGCGTCCTCAACGTCCAGCTGGACTACATCTTTCCCGGCTCCTTCTACCCCCTGCACTTCTACGGCGCCTGGGTCTTCTTCGCCGCCTTCCTCGCGCACGCCGTCCTGAAGACACCCCTGGCCCTGCGCAACCTGCGCCACCTCCGGGACGAACCCTCCGTCGAGGAAAGGGAGTTGGTGTCCCCGAACCCCGCCGAACCCACCGTCTCACGGCGTGGTGCCCTGGGTGTGGTGGGCGGCGGTTCGTTGCTCCTGCTCGGCACGACGGCGGGCCGCAGCTTCGACGGGCCGCTGCGGGAGACGGCGGTCCTCGCACCGCACGGCGGGCCCGAACCGGGCGGCGGTCCAGGCGGGTTCCAGATCAACAAGACGGCCGCCTACGCGGGCATCATCCCGACGGAGACCGGAGAGGAAGCGTGGCGGCTGGTCGTGACCGGGCGCGAGGGCCGCAGCGTACGGCTCGCCCGCCCCCAGCTCCTCCAACTGGCGCTCCACAGCTCGGCGTTGCCCATCGCCTGCGTGGAGGGCTGGTCGACATCGGACCAGTGGTGGCGGGGTGTACGACTGCGGGATCTGGCCGCGCTTGTCGGACACGACGATCCCGTCGACGTCCTCGTGGAGTCGCTGCAACGCCACGGGGCGTTCCGGCGCGCGGCCCTGCGTGCCAACCAGGTCCGCGATCCGCGGTCCCTGCTCGCCCTGTTCGTCAACGGCGAGGACCTCACCCCCGACCACGGCTACCCGGCGCGCGTCATCGTCCCCGCGGCGCCCGGCGTGCTCAACACCAAATGGGTGGCCCGGATGACGTTCGGAGATCTGTGATGCGCATTCCGTTCAGGCGGCCGTCCCTGGGCAGCCCGCTGCAGATCCTTCTCCTCGCCTGCTCGTTCGCGCTCGCCGGGTATGCGGGGGTGCGGCTGTTCGCGGACGACTGGTTCGGGGTGGCGCTGTGGTTCGTGGGCGCGGCGCTGGTGCACGATCTGGTGCTGGTGCCGTTGTACGCGGGGGCGGACCGGGCCCTGGCGGGAGCGCTGGGTGCGGTCGGCCGCCGGACGTGGACGGCGTACGTCCGGGTCCCGGCCATGCTGTCCGGCCTTCTGCTGCTGGTGTGGTTCCCGTTGATCAGCGGGCAGGTGGCGGACCACTACCGGTCGGCCACCGGCCTGTCCGGCGACGGGTTCCTGTCCCGCTGGCTGCTGGTCACGGCGGTGCTGTTCGGGGGCTCGGCCGCGCTGCTCGTCCTGCGGTTGCGCAGGGCGAGGAAGGAGCGGCCGTCGGCCGTCCACTGACCGTCCGGGCGCCACCCCGCCCGGCGGGCGTGGCGCAGCAGGGCAGGGGTGCCCAGGCGGGCCCACGGGAAGTCCGTGCCGGAGGCGCCACGCCCGTCGGCGACGTGCACCTGTACGCGCTCGTCGACGTCGACCGGCGCGGTCTCGGCGATCAACAGCCCGTCCCAGGTGAGGAGTTGGGACATCCGGAGCAGCAGGGCGTGCGGGTTGCCACCGATGCCGACGTTGCCGTCGATGAGAAGGGCGGATTCCCAGCGGCCCTCGCCCGGGACGGGCTCGAAGACGGACCGGCGCAGCGCCTGCCCGCCCAGCCGTACGGTGTGCGCGACGGCGGCCTCGCTGACGTCGATACCCAGCGCTCGCCTCCCCTGCGCGGCGAGCGCCGCCACCAGCCGCCCGGGCCCGCAGCCCACGTCGAGCACGGCCCCCTCGCACCGCCCCAGCACCTCCCGGTCCGCCGCGTCGGCCTCGGCGCACCACCGTTCGACCTCCAGGGGCAGCAGCCAGCCGTCGCTGCGGCGGAGGTAGAGGGGACCGCGACCGGTGCGCAGCGCATCGGTGTACGGATCGGCTGACCAGGGGCGTGCCGTGACGTCGAGCGACGCGGAGGACAGCCGACCGGCGGCCGGCGCCGACCACTCGCCGAGGTCGCCCTTCGGGTGACTCGCGAGGCTCGGCGGGGGGTGGTTCATGAGGGCGGTTGCCGGACTCCCCTTCGCCGTCGGCTGCTCCGTCTCGTGTCCGGCGTTCACCGGGCAACTGCCGTTTGCAGCCTGGCCAGTTCGCGGGCGAACCGCCCCTCCGGTGCCACGGCGGCGACGAGTTCGGCGTCGTACGCCGTGTCGACGTCGCGCAGACTCGGCAGGTCACGGACGCGCAGTCCCGCGGTGGTCAGCCGGGCGCGCTGAACGGCGCCGGTGGTGGGCGTCGACATCGGTACACCACGCAGGAGTTCGGGGTCGGGGTCGGCGAGGCCCAGGGCCCAGAAGCCGCCGTCCTCGGCCGGCCCGAAGTACGCGTCGCAGTCGGCGAAGTCGACGGTGAGGAGGTCGGGTGTCACCTGCGGGGTGTCCATGCCGATGAGCAGCGCGGGCCCGTCGCAGCCGGCGAAGGCGGCGGCCAGCCGCTCGTCTAGCCCGCCGCCGCACTGCGGTACGACATCGAAGCCCGGCGGCAGCCAGGGACCGGGTGTTCCGGCGAGCACCAGCACCCGTCGCCGCGCGGGCGTCGCCAGCACCACGTGCAGGGTGTCGACGAGCGACGCCTCGGCGAGCGCGGCGGCCTCCTCGGGCGTGAACGGCGGAGTCAGCCGGGTCTTCACCCGTCCCGGCAGCGGTTCCTTGGCGATGACGAGAAGGGTGGTCACAGGGAGTTCGCTCCTTGCAGTGCGGAGAAGGAGCCGGTGGCCGACACGCCTGCGGGCGCCGGGGGTTCGGCAAGGACACGGCGCATGTCCCGCACCGCCTGCCAGGTTCCGCGCCAGGTCCCGGTGACCTTGGAGGCGCCGGTGCGCGGCAGATACGGCACGTCGTGCTCGGCGACGCGCAGACCGGCGTCCGCGGCGCGGACGACCATCTGGAGCGGGTAGCCGCTGCGACGGTCCGTCAGGCCGAGGGCGAGCAGATCCGCGCGGCGGGCGGCACGGAGCGGGCCGAGGTCGTGCAGGCGCAGTCCGGTGCGGCGGCGCAGCATCCCGGCGAGCGCGAGATTGCCCACCCGGGCGTGCGCGGGCCAGGCTCCTCGCCCCTGCGGCCGGCGCCGCCCGAGCACCAGGTCGGCCTCGCCGTCCCGTACCTCGCGCACGAAGGGCACCAGCAGGGACGGGTCGAGCGAGGCGTCGCAGTCGCAGAAACACACGATGTCCGCGGTGGCGGCCAGCAGCCCGGCGTGGCAGGCGGCACCGAAACCGCGCCGCTCCTCGCGCACGACGGTGGCGCCGAGGCTCCGGGCCAGTTCCGCCGAACCGTCCGTGGATCCGTTGTCCACGACGAGCGCACGCCAGCCGGCCGGGATGCGGGCCAGGACCCAGGGCAGGGCCTCGGCCTCGTTCAGACAGGGGAGGACCACGTCGACAGGCGCCGTGTCCGGTTCCGTTGCGGGGGAGGTCGTCACGGCTTTCACCCTACGGGCGAGAATCGGGCATATCGGGCTTCGGGTCCTTACGAAACGCGGACGTCGAGGCGCGAAATCGGGTGGCGAGCGCGGCCGGTGGGACGCTGGACGACATGCAGCAGCCGTACGCATCCCCAGCCGCCGTACCCGTCCTGAGCAGGCCCCGGGACACGATGCGCGTCCTCGTCGTGGACGACGACCCGACCGTCGCCGAGGTCGTCTCCGGGTATCTCGACCGTGCCGGATACGTCGTGGACCGCGCCGAGGACGGGCCGGAGGCTCTCGCCCGGGCCGCCGCACACTGGCCCGACCTGGTGGTGCTCGACCTCATGCTGCCGGGTATCGACGGCCTTGAAGTATGCCGCCGGCTACGCGGCCGCGGGCCCGTGCCGGTCATCATGCTCACCGCGCGCGACGACGAGGACGACCGGATCCTGGGCCTGGAGGTCGGCGCCGACGACTACGTCACCAAGCCCTTCAGCCCCCGTGAACTGGTCCTGCGCGTCGAGTCGGTGCTACGGCGCACTCGGCCCGCAACCGCCT
This sequence comes from Streptomyces sp. NBC_00986, assembly GCF_045162565.1. Lineage (NCBI taxonomy): Bacteria > Bacillati > Actinomycetota > Actinomycetes > Kitasatosporales > Streptomycetaceae > Streptomyces > Streptomyces sp. NBC_00986. Next base: position 2,933,648 of record NZ_CP108733.1, on the reverse strand, counting down.
CACACACCCTGCGATCGGCCGGACTCACCGCCGACTCAGCCGGCCGCCGCGCCACCAAGAATGGAGCCGAACTCGCCCTCACAGTAAGGGAGTTCGACCTCCTCACCTTCTTCTTGCGCCACCCCGGGCGGGTGTTCAGCCGGGAGGACCTCATGCGGGAGGTGTGGGGGTGGGACTTCGGTGATCTGTCGACCGTCACCGTGCATGTGCGGCGGCTGCGCGCCAAGGTCGAGGACGATCCCGGGCGGCCCCGGCTCATCCAGACGGTGTGGGGCGTCGGATACCGCTTCGAGTCCACCGGCACGGTCGGCACCGGGGAGGGCTGATCATGCGCGACATGCTGCTCATAGCCCTGTTCGCCCTCCTCGGGGCCGCCGCGGCCGGGGTACTGGGTGTGGGTGCGCTGTGGTTGCTGCGCCGGCGTTCGCTCACCACCTCCGTCGCCGTGGTCGCGGCCGTTGCGGTGACCGCGATGCTCGCCGGCACGTTGGCCGTGGCCCAGGCGATGTTCCTCTCCTCGCACGACCTGACCGTCGTCACCACCGTCGTCGCCATGGCGGCCGTGGTCTCCCTGGCCACGGCCCTGCTGCTCGGCCGCTGGGTCGTCGCCCGCAGCCGTGAACTCGCCCTCGCCGCACGTGACTTCGGCGACGACGGCGACTTCTTCGCCCCGGACCGTCCGACCACCGCCGAACTGGCCGACCTGAGCCGGGAGTTGGCCGCGACCAGCGCCAAGCTCGCCGAATCCCGCAACCGTGAACGCGCGTTGGAGTCGTCGCGCCGTGAACTCGTCGCCTGGATCTCCCACGACCTGCGCACCCCGCTGGCCGGTCTCCGCGCGATGTCCGAGGCCCTGGAGGACGGCGTCGCCGCCGACCCCGCCCGCTACCTCCGCCAGATCCGCACCGAGGTCGAACGCCTCAACGGCATGGTCGGCGACCTCTTCGAACTCTCCCGCATACACGCCGGGACGCTCACTCTCTCCCCATCGCGGATGTCCCTGTACGACCTGATCGGCGACGCCCTCGCGGGAGCCGATCCGCTCGCCCGGGAGCACGGTGTACGGCTGGTCGGCGACTGGATCGAGCCGGTGCCGGTCGAGGTGGACGGCAAGGAGATGAGCCGGGTACTGGGGAACCTGCTGGTCAACGCGATCCGGCGGACACCGGCCGACGGCACGGTCGCCGTCGCCGCCGAGCGGTCCGCCGAGGGTGTCGTCCTGTCCGTGACCGACGGCTGCGGCGGTATCCCGGAGGAGGATCTGCCGCGCGTCTTCGACACCGGGTGGCGCGGCACGCACGCGCGGACCCCGCCGGCCGGGGCCGGGCTGGGGCTCGCGATCGTGCGCGGCATCGTCGAGGCGCACCAGGGGCGGGCCGCCGTACGGAACGTGTCGGGTGGCTGCCGCTTCGAGGTGACCCTGCCCATGACCGAGGCGTGAACGCCGCAGGCGTCCTCGGCCGGCTACTGCTCCCCGCGCAGCTTCGACGTCGCGAACTCGCGCATCCCCTCCGCGAATTCCACCTCGGCCTTCCACCCCAGCTCGGCCCGTAGCCGGGACGAGTCCGCCGTGATGTGACGGACGTCGCCGAGCCGGTACTCCCCGGTCACCACGGGCTCGGGCCCGCCGTACGCGGCGGCCAGCGCCCGCGCCATCTCGCCCACCGTGTGCGGGTCCCCGCTGCCGGTGTTGTACGCGGTCAGTGCCCCCTCCCCGGGCTCGGACTCCAGCGCCGCCACGTTGGCCGCCGCCACATCCCGTACGTGCACGAAGTCCCGCCGCTGGCCGCCGTCTTCGAAGACGCGGGGCGATTCACCACGGGCGAGCGCGGAGCGGAAGAAGGAGGCGACCCCCGCGTACGGGGTGTCGCGCGGCATCCGCGGGCCGTACACGTTGTGGTAGCGCAGCGACACCGCCGAACCACCCGTCGACCGCGCCCACGCCGCCGCCAGATGCTCCTGGGCCAGCTTGGTCGTCGCGTACACGTTCCGGGGGTCGACCGGAGCGTCCTCGCCCACCAGCCCCGGCGCCAACTCCGCACCGCAGTCCGGACACCGGGGCTCGAAACGCCCCGCGTCCAGATCGGCCACGGCCCGAGGCCCCGGCCGCACCGGTCCGTGCCGCTCACAGGCGTACGAGCCCTCGCCGTAGACGACCATCGACCCGGCCAGCACCAGCCGGCGCACCCCCGCGTCGGCCATGGCGGACAGCAGCACCGCCGTACCGAGGTCGTTGTGCGAGACATAGTCGGCCGCGTCGCCGAACCCCGTCCCCAGCCCCACCATCGCCGCCTGATGACACACGGCGTCCACGCCCGGCAGCACGGACGCGACCGCCTGGGGACTGCGCACGTCGTGGCCGTCGCGCAGATCGAACACGACCGCCTCGTGCCCCCGCGCGGTCAGTGCCTCGACGACATGGGACCCGATGAACCCGGCACCGCCGGTGACCAGTACTCGCATACGCCCGACGCTAGGACCGCGACCCCGCCGCTCGGCAGCACCACGCCCGTTATGTCACCGGTCCGTAAGACCTGCTCATAGCCTCGGCATCGCTGCCCGAGGCGGGATGGTCCGTCGCCGGGCACGGGTGCGGTCCGGTTCAGCTCACTTGGGTGGCAGGCTCGCGGCGAAGGCGTGCCCCTCGTCGATCCACCGGCCGAGCGCCTCGTCCTCGGCCAAAACAGAGGAGTCGACCAGGATCCAGCCGCGCATCGGGCGGCCCGTCATGTCGAAGACGCGGGTGGCGAGAGAGCGCCGCTTGGACCAGTGCCTTGAGGCGGTGGAAATGAACGCGATCAGGCCAGGTGCGACCAGTGCACGCCATAGGTCCGAGTTGCCTCCGTCCCCTTGACGCGGGCGGTCATCGCAAGAGATCAGGTGCTTAGAAGGCGCCTGTCGGGGCCATGCCTGTCATACCTCTGACCTGCCCTTACGTGTTGCCCTGAGCGGGCGCCAGTGAATCTTCCGCCGTTTTCGGGAAGAGGTGCCTCTGGCTGCGACTGCTGCTGGCTGCACAGCTGACTTACGGATTTGGAACCGACGCTGGCCGATCACGCGCGCGGAGGGCAAGCGGGCGACGTCTTGTTGGGCGGCCCGTACTCGGTCAGCAGGCGTTGTAGGTCCTCCTCCACCGCGCTGTACCGCAGCTCGCTGTCGGCGTTCTCCTGGAACCGGCCGAGGGCGTACAGGAGAAGGAGCGGCTTGTGTGGCGCGCGTGTTCCGTTTCACGTCCACTGCCTCAGTTTCGTGGTGCGCTCCAGGCAGTCCATGGCCGGTGATCGTAGCGACGGTTCGGACCTCGGTGGGCTGTCCGCGTCACCGCTACGCGGCCCGGGCGGCCCATGTGCGATGGCCCAGGCTCAGGCGGGTGCAGGACCGGTGGATCACGTGCTGGACCTTCCGCTCGGGGCAGTTCAGGGCCAGGGCGATGTCCTCGGAGCTGAGCCCGTCGGCGAGCAGCCGCAGCATCTCGGCCTCGCCCGCGTCCAGGGCGAGGCCGGACAGGCCCGACGTGGACCGGTTGCGCAGTGCGCGCAGGTCGGCTCGTAGCGCTCGGACCATCGACTCGGGTGGATCGAGAGGGGTTCGGCCGTCACGCGTACGCAGCAGGGCGAGGACGATGCGGTCGAGCCCGGCGCGTGAACGTGGCAGTACGCAAACCAGTCCGTGGTCGACCGCCCGCAGCAGTTGCCGCTCGGTTCCGAACCGCTCGGCGACGAGGACCACCTGCGGCCCGCTTCCTCGCGGCGGACGGTCCGCGTCGTGCATCACCTTGAGCGTCTGTTCGCCGAGTTCGTGAGCCATTATCAGCATCGCCTCCGCCCGGGCCGCCTGCTCCTGGCCGAGCACCCGCAGGCGAGGCTGGGCCCGCAGAGCAGTCGCGACGGGGGCTGCGGCCATCTCCCCGGAGGAGGTGACGGCAACTGTCATCGGAGGTGTTCCGCGTCCAGGTCTCATGGCCTGTCTCCTTCGCCTTTGTCGGACGCGCCGACTTCGAACCGAAGGTAGGTGTGGTGAGGGCGGTGTGACTTCAGTCAGCCGACTGTCCCGGAGGGACGTGACCGTGGCCCGTCAGCCGCCCTCATCCGCCCGTCAGTCGTCCGACTGAAGTCAGGGCCGCCGTCGGCGGATCACGATGGTGACGAATCGGACCAGCCCCTATCGGCCTGGGAGGACGACATCGTGACTCGGCCCCGCATCCTGATCGTCGGCGGTGGCTTCGCGGGTATCGCCTGCGCGCGCCGCCTGGAAAGGCTTCTCAAACCCGGAGAAGCAGAGCTCGCCCTGGTGGCGCCGCTCGGCTACGAGCTCTATCTGCCTCTGCTGCCACAGGTGGCGGCGGGCGTGCTGACCCCGCAGTCGATCGCCGTCTCGCTGCGCAGAGTGCTCCGCCGCACCCGGATCGTGCCCGGTGCCGCGCTCGGTGTCGACCCCGTGGCCAAGGTGTGCGTGGTGCGGCTGATCACCGACGAGGTGGTGCGGGAGCGCTACGACCTCGTGGTGCTGGCCAGCGGCAGCGTGACCCGCTCGTTCGACATCCCGGGTGTGCCCGAGCACGCCCACGGCATGAAGAACCTCGCGGAGGCGGTCGCCATGCGCGACCACGTCATCTCCCAACTCGACCTGGCCGACGCCACCGATGACCCGCTTGAGCGGGCGGCCCGGTTGCGCTTCGTCGTCGTGGGCGGTGGCTACGCCGGTACCGAGGCCGCCGCCTATCTGCAACGGCTCACCCTCGCCGCCGCACGCCGCTACCCGGCGCTGCGCCCGGAGCTGATCGAGTGGCACCTCGTCGACGTCGCTCCGCGGCTGATGCCGGAGCTGGGCGAGAAACTCGGCGACAAGGCGCTGAAGTTGCTGCGACGCCGCGGGATCGAGGTCGCCCTCGGGGTGAGTGTCGCCTCGGCCGGGCCCGGCGAAGTCGTCCTCACCGACGGGCGGCGGATGCCCACTCACACCCTGTTGTGGACCGCGGGGATCGCGCCGAGCCCGTTGATCGCCTCCATGGAGGCGCAGACCGTACGCGGACGGCTCGCCGTCACAACTGAGCTGACCGTGCCGGGACTTGACGGAGTGTTCGCCGTCGGTGACGCCGCCGCCGTGCCCGACCTGGTCACCGGCGGGGACGCGATCTGCCCGCCCACCGCGCAGCACGCGCTGCGCCAGGGCAGGACAGCGGGTACCAACGTCGCCGCGCGGGTACGCGGACAGCGGCTGCGTCCGTACCGGCACCGCGATCTGGGCCTGGTCGTGGACCTGGGCGGCTTCGGGTCGGTGTCCCGGCCGCTCGGGATCCCGCTCAGCGGGTTCGCCGCGCAGGTGGTGGCGCGCGGCTACCACCTCCTGGCGCTGCCCACGCTCGTGGCCAGGACCCGGGTCGTGACCAACTGGGTTCTGCACGCGGTCGCGGGCGACGACTTCGTCCGTACGGGATTCCTCGCCCGCCGGCCGACCACGATCCGCGACATGGAGGGGACCGGGGGCTATCTGACTCCGGACGAGGTCCGTGCCGTCTCCGCGACCCCGCACCCGGCCCCAGGGCCGTGACCGCCGAGTCCGGAAGGAAGGAGCATGCAGCGTGATTCCTCGATACCGCCCGCTCGTCGACCACTGGGACTGGCAGCGCTACGCCCTCTGCCGGGGCATGGACACCTCGCTCTTCTTCTCGCCCGCGGGTGAGCGGGGCCGGGCGAGACAGGTCCGGGAGGAGAAGGCGCGGGCCATCTGCGCGGCCTGCGCCGTCAGGGAGATCTGTGCCCGTACGGCCCTCAACAGCGGAGAGCAATACGGATTCTGGGGAGGGCTGACCGAGGGGGAGCGCGAGGCGATCCGGCTCCGGCTCCACCGTCGGAACTTACCGCCGCGAGCCGCTTGATGCGTCGCCTGACGGATCGCCTGACGGCGTCGAAGTGCCGGCCGGAAACCCCGAACCCCGGGGTTTCCGGCCGGCACTTCGACGCCGGGGTGAGGGGCTCTTTCAGAACATCGATCCACCTCAGAACGCTCATGGACCTCAGAACGCTCATGGACCTCAGAACGCTCATGGACCTCAGAACACCAGCGGACGCGGCTTGTGCTGGATGCTGATCCAGTGGTGTGTGGTGAAGTCGTCGGCGACCCACCTGCCGCCGAAGCGGCCGATGCCGGATGCCTTCTCGCCCCCGAAGGCGGCGTGGACGTCGTCGTGGACGGTCGTGTCGTTGATGTGGGTCATTCCTGCCTCCACCCGCTGGGCGAAGCGCAGGCCGCGTTCCACGTCCCGGGTGAAGACGCCGCTGGAGAGGCCGTACTGGGTGTCGTTGGCGATCCGTAGCGCGTGCTCCTCGCCGTCGGCGCGGACGAGGGTGGCGACCGGGCCGAAGACCTCCTCGGCGGCCGTGGTCACGTGGTTGTCGCCGAGCAGTACGTGGGGTGCCAGGACGCGGCCGGCCGGGCCGGTCGGTTCGCCGGAGAGCAGCAGTTTCGCTCCGTCGGCCACCGCGCGGGAGATCTTGTCCCGGATGCCGTTCAGTTGCTTGTCGTTGATGACGGGGCCGATCTGCGTGGCCGACGCACGGGGGTCGCCGGTGCGCAGCAGCCGGGTGAGTTCGACGAAGCGGTCCACGAACTCGTCGTAGACCGAGGTGTCGACGACGACCCGGTTCGTCGCCATGCAGATCTGGCCCTGGTGGTAGTAGCTGCCGAACACGGCGCATTCGGCGGCCCGTTGGAGGTCGGCGTCGTCCAGGACGACCAGTGGGCCGTTGCCGCCCAGCTCCAGTGCGAGCTTCTTCAGGCCCGCCTTGGCGGCGATGCCCCGGCCGACCGGGGTGGATCCGGTGAACGAGACGACTCGGGGGATCTCGTGCTGCACCAGGTGGTCGCCGATGTCCCGGCCCCGGCCGACGACGACGCTGAGCAGGCCCGGGGGCAGTCCCGCCTCCTCGTACACCTTGGCGAGCAGCAGGCCGCCGGTTACGGGCGAGTCCTCGGCCGGTTTGAGGACGACGGCGTTGCCCAGGGCCAGCGCCGGGGCGACGGATCGGTTGGACAGGTACATCGGGAAGTTCCACGGGCTGATGACGGTGACCACACCGGCGGGTTTGCGGTAGACCCGGTTCTCCTTGTCGGGGACGTCCGTGCCGACCGTGTCGACGACGTCCGCGGTGTGGCCCGCCCCGGCGGCGGTGACCGCGGCGGTGATGGCGATCTCCACGGCGGCCCGGGCGCGGGTGGCGCCCACCTCACGCGTCAGCCAGTCGCCGAGTTCGCCCGCTCGTCGCATGACGATGCCGGACGCCCGCTCGAAGACCGCCGCCCGCTGCTCCGGGGCGGTCCGCGCCCAGGCGTGCTGTGCCTCGCGTGCCGCACGGCAGGCGCGATCCACGTCCTCGGTACCGGCCAACGGGATTTCGGCGAGTACGGCGTCGTCGTAGGGGTTGGTGTCGGTGAGGACGGAACCGGAGCCGCCGGAGCGCCACTCGCCGGCCAGGGGCATCCGGTCGAATCCGGTGTAGGGGGTGGGAGTCTCGGGCATGGCCTTCCTCCTTGTAGAGGTCGTGCTGTGTTGCGAGGTGTGCGTCGCGGTGGGCCTCAGTGGCCGACGGCCGGGATCTGGGCGGCGAGCAGGTGCGGCGGCAGGGCCCCGAGCTGCTGGAACAGGCCGAACTGGTCGATCACCGTCCAGTTTTCGAACACCTTGCCGTCGTGGAAGTGGAAGACCGTCAGGGCGCGGACCTCGACCCGCCGTCCCGTCGCGGGGAGCCCGCTGTAGTCGCCGGTGTGCGTGCCACGCCAGGTCAGTCGGGTCACGACCTTGTCGGCCACGGCGATCTGGTCCTCGATCATCACGTCGAGGTCGGGGAACCCGGTCAGCCGGTTGGCGACATTGCGCCTGGGGCCCTCGGTTCCCACTGTCCGCCCGTTGGTGCGGAAGTCGTGGGTGAAGATCTCGTCGGCGAGACCGACGTTCCCGGTGGCACCCTCCGTCAGCCAGCGCCGGGCGATCGCGGTGTTCCGTTCCTCCTCGCCGTGAGATTCCTCTGTGGGGGACATCGGCTACAGCCCCTGCTTGGCGAGCCAGCCGAGGCAGGTGTCCGCGACCGCGTGCCAGCCGTTGTCGACGGTGAGTGAGTGGCCCCGGTCGGGGAACTCGACGAGATCGGTCACCGCGGTCGAGTGGCGGTACTGCTTGAGCGTGGACTTGGTGATGGCCTCCGGAACCGTGTGGTCCTGGCCTCCCATGATCAGCAGCAGCGGCCCGCGGTCGTCGTTGCCGGTGTCGACCGCTGCGGGTGAGTGCGGGGCGAAGTTGGCGCCGGCGGCCTCGAATAGCGGCTTGCCCGGCGCCGGGATGGTCCACTGGTCGTAGAGCGCGTCCGACTCCTCGGCACCGACCGCGTTCCCGAAGGCGAACCGGAACTGGTCGGCCGTCAGGGACACCGCCCGGTGTTTGTTGGCCGGGTTGGCGAACACCGGGAAGGTCGCGCGCAGCGCGGACAGTGGGAGCGGCAGTACGCCCTTGATCTGGGCCGCGTCGATGGCGATCGCGGCGGCTGCGAGATTCCGGCCCAGGAGCTTCTCGGCGATCATGCCGCCGAAGGAATGGCCGATCAGGATCGGCGGCTCCGGAAGCTCGTCGATGATGTCCGCGTAGTGCTCCACCACGTCGTCGATACCGTGGTCGGCGATGCTGTCCGGATGCGCGCGGGCGAGTTCGACGGTGTCCGCCACACCCGGCCAGCCGGGTGCGACCGGGCGGTAACCCGCCTCCTCGAACAATTCCTCCCAGGGTGTCCAGGAGGAAGCGTGCAGCCAGAGGCCGTGGATGAAGACGACGGGTGTGCCGTTGCCGGTCATGGCGGGGTCCTTTCGCCGGGAGACGCGCCGGTATGTCGCTGTGCCTGCATGGTCACCGGCGGGGCGCGACCCCGGCTTCAGTCATGCGACTGTCCGTTCCTCCGGGCATCACGGAGCCGCTGCCGGTACATCGCCACGACGTCCGGCGGAAGGTGGAGCTGTTGCGCGATCTCCGTGTCCGGCAGACCGCCGGCGAGGAGCGCGCCGATCCGCCGCTCCCGCTCGGGTATGCCCGTCTGTCCGACCGTGGCGGGCCAGGCGGGCCGGGTGCCCACGGCCATCAGTTCCAGCCTGGTCCGGTCGCCCCAGGTGGCCGAACCCGCCCGGTCGAACGTGGCCTGCGCGGTGGCGAACAGCGCCGCCGCCTCGTCCGGACGGCCGTGACGGCGCAGCCAGGCACCGTAGGCGAGCTCGGTCCTCGCTCGAACCAGGGGCCATACGGAGAGGTCCTCGCGCAGTGCGGCCGAGTAGAGGTTCTCGGCGTCTTTCTCGGCGGCCAGTACGGCCCGCGCGTACGGCAGATGGGCGTGCAGGATCGGGGCAGGGGTCGTGAGCGCGATCTCCTCCATCTCCGCCAGCACCCGCCGGGCGTCCTCGCGGTCGCAGGCCCGGTCGGCTGCTTCGGCGAGGAACGTCAGACCGGTGAACCGCTCCCGCTGGTGGAAGCTCGGATCGGCCGGGTCGAACGCGCGGCGCAGCGCCCGGTAGGCGTCCTCGTTCCGACCGGCCGACAACCAGGCCACGCCCCGGGCCAACTGGACGCAGGACAGCAGGTCGTTGAGCCCGCGGCGGCCCGCCTCCAGTTCGGCTTCGGCCGCCAGCCGCAGGGCAACCTCCGCGTCGCCCCGCAGCGCGTGCAGGACCGAGCCGCACGCGAGAGTGCCGGTCCGCCAGGTCGGCTGCCCGGTCTCCTCCGACAGCCGCTCGCCCTCCCGCGCGCAGGCCGCCGCCCGGTCCAGGTCCCCCAGATCCAGATGGACCATGACCTGCATGCTGAGCACGTGGGAGAGCAGACCGAGCCTGCCCTGCTCGCGCAGCGCCGTCTCCGCCCGCCGCAGCAGCCCGGCGGACAGCGCCTCATGACCGACCGCGTGCGCGGCCATGCCCAGCAGGCGCAGCGCGTCGGCGTCCACGCGACCGTCCGGCGGCACCCGGGACAGCGCCTCGATCGACACCGCACAGCGAAGCACGGGTTCGGCCACGGCCAGGGCCGCGGTGCGGCGGGGGTCGTCGTCCACACCGTCGAGCCCTTCCGCTACGGCCACCACCCGGGCCCGTGCCGCCGGACCGGTGTCGCCCCACCAGCAACGCAGGGCCGCGCCGAGCAGGAGGTTCAGGGCCAGGTCGTGGTCGTCGGCCTCGGCGGACCGCAGCGCGATGTCGCACAGGTCGAAGACCCGCCGGGCGTCGCCGGGGACACCGTCGTCGAAGATCTCGCTGAGCCACTCCTTGCGGGCCAGGTCCAGTTCGGACAGGTCGGTGCGGGCCGCGGCCCGGAGCAACTGGTCGACGAGGTCGGCCCGCCCGAGCCCGAAGGCGTGCTCGGCCGCCGTCAGCAGCCGGTGGCCGCGCCGGGCGGATCCCCTCGTCAACCGCGCGGACCGTTCCAGGTCACCGATGGCCGACATGACCGCTCCCCGGCCAAGCGCCAGCGCGGCGTTGGCCTCCAACTCGTCGGCGATCTGGTCGTCGGGGCCGACGATCGACTGCGCGCGGTGCCGCGTACGCCGGTACGGCTCGTCGACCAGCGCCTCGGCGAGCGCCGCGTTGGCCGCCTGGAGCCGGGCCAGGCACTCGGCCTGCAGTACGCCGGAGCGCATCAGCGGGTGCCGGAACTCCACGGCGCCGTCGCGTACTTCGACCAGTCCCACCGTCTCCGCCGGGACAAGCACCGTCCGTGCGACACCGCTGCCCCGGAGCACCGAGGTGGCCGCCAGGATCTCGGCCAAGGCGCCGACCGAATCCACCGCGGCGACGAGCAGCGCGTCGCGGGTCGGCCCGGGCAGCTCGCGGACCCGGCCCGCGAACGCCCGCTCCAGCCGGTCGGGCAGGCTCAGCGGACGGAGCCCGTCGGTCGGCGACAGGCGGAGCGCGTCGGGGAGTTCCAGCAGCGCGAGCGGATTGCCGAGGGCCTCGCCCTGGATCCGCTGCCGTTCGGCCGGGCTCAGACCGGGGGCGTGGGCCGACAGGATGCGTGCGGCTGCCTCCCGGTCCACCCCGCCCACCGTGAGCCGCGGGAATCCGGCGGTCAGGAACGGGCCGGGGTGACCGGTGCGCATCGCGGCCACCACCACGACCGGGCCCACCGCACGGCGGCCGAGGAACGCCAGGACCTCGTGGGTCTGCGGGTCCAGCCACTGGATGTCGTCGGCCAGTACGACGACCGGCCGGTCCTCGGCCACGGAGGCCAGCAGGTTCACGACGGCCAGCGCGATGAGGTACGGCTCGGGTGGCGGCCCCTCGGCCAGCCCGAACGCCGGAAGCAGCGCCGCGCGCTCGGTCCTGGGCAGCAGGGGCACCAAGTCGATTACCGGGCGCAGCAGTTGGTGCAGCCCGGCGAAGGGCAGGGTGGCCTCGGACTCCACGCCGACCACGGTGAGCACCCGGAACTCCCTTGTGCGGGCCGTGTGTTGGGCGGCGCGCAGGAGAGCCGACTTGCCGATGCCGGGATCGCCGAGCAGCAGCAGGACCCCGGGCCGCAGTGGTGTCCCGTCGAGGAGCGCGTTCAGCACGTCCGTCTCGCGCCGCCTGCCGACAAGCACGCCGCTGCCCATGGGTCTCCTCGTCCGGTCGCCATTGACGGGACGAGGCTACGGACACCGCGCGGGTGCCAGCTTCAGTCATGCGACTGAAGCCGCCGACGGGTGGCCGCCCGCCCTCAGCCGGACAGGGCCGCGCGTCGCCACTCGCTCGGTGACAGCCCGTAGGCCGCGCGGAACCGGCGGCTGAAGTGGGCGGGATCGCGGAATCCCCACTGCCGGGCGATCGCGGAGACGCTTCGCCGGGAGCTGTCGGGACGGGCCAGTTCCTCCCGCGCGCCGTGGAGCCGCAGGCCGATGATCCACTGTTCGAGGCTGAGATCGGCCTGGGCACAGATCTTGTACAGGTGGCGTACGGAGATGTTGTGCGCGGCGGCGATGGAGACCGGTCCCAGCTCGGGATCGGTGAGGTGGCTCCGCGCGTGGGCGCGTATGCGGGTGAGGAGCGTTTCGGCGAGCACAGGGCGGGAGTACCGCTCGTCCTCCGCGGCCGAGGCGAGCAGCGCCATGGCCAGTTCGGTGACCGTGGTGCCCAGGGTCACCGCGGCCGGGTGGTCGCTGAGCCGCGCCGCGTCCTGGGTGATCTGGCTGATGTGGTCGGTGACCAGGCGGTACAGGGGACTCGTCGGGAGGTGCTGGGCAGCCCGCCGGACGACGTCGACCGGAAGGCCGAGCGCCTCGATGGGGACCTGCACGCAGCCCACGGCTCCCTCGCCGGACCAGCTGAAGTCGTAGGGCGCGGACAGGTCCATCACCAGCATCTCCCTGGGCGGGACGAGCCGCCGGCAGGCCAGTTGCTCCTGACGTCCGTCGGCGAGCTTCTGGACGGAGAGCGCCACGACGGGTGCGGCGTCCTGGCGGGCCTGTTTGGGCGTGCGGAGGAGCCGCAGGCCGGACGACCAGGTCGAGAAGATCTTGACGTCGCCGAGCTGCCACAGTTCCATCCGGGTGCGGATACCGAGATCGGCGTCCTCGTGGATCACATGGCAGGGGACAGCCGCGTACTTCATGGCCGCGCCGACCGCCTCCGCCCGGTCACGGGCGGGGAGCCGAGCCGTGTCGAGGATGATTCCCAACCGTTCCTCCAAGGCCGTCCAGGGCCGAACCCATGATTCCCGTGCCGAAGCGGAGATCGCGGCCGGTGCAGCCTCAGGCAAGACCTGTGCACAGACAGCCAATCCGCACGAACGCCTCGCTCCTAGTGTTCCAGGAGAGCGCGCGGACTGCGTCCGCATCGGACAGCAGGTGGGGGCCGTGCCCGGCAGGAAGGCGGCGTGATGACGACATTGGAACTCGTCGGGCGTCACAAGGAGCTGAGAGCACTGTCCGACGCCATCGACCGGGCCCCGGAACACGGCGCGGCGATCGTCGTCCGGGGCGAGGCGGGCATCGGCAAGTCGGCCCTGCTGGGCACGGCCGCCGACCACGCCCGCGGCGCCGGGCACCGCGTGGTGCGGGCCACCGGGACGGAGGCCGAGGCGCGGCTGCCGTTCGCCGGAATCCACCAGCTCCTCGGTCCGTTCCTCGACGACACGGACAAGCTGCCCGCGTTGCAGCGCCGGGCGCTGGCGTCGGCGTTCGGTGCCGAGGACGCGCCCTCTCCCGAGCCCTTCCTCATCGCGCTGGCCGCGCTGAACCTGCTCACGGAGATCTCGGCCCGGCGGCCGATGACCGTCCTGGTCGACGACATCCAGTGGCTGGACCGGCCCAGTCACGAGGTGCTGGCGTTCCTGGCCCGGCGGATCGGGAGCGACCCGATCGTCATCATCGCGGCGATGCGGGAAGAACACACCGGACCGTTCGCCGCCGTGGGCCTCCCGGAGCTGCGGCTCGGCGGGCTGGACGAGCGCGCCGCACGTGAACTGCTGGAGGCCACCGCCGCCGATCTGACCGCGGCCGACCGGACCAGGATCCTGCGGCAGGCGGACGGCAACCCGCTCGCACTCGTCGAGCTTCCCGCGGCCTCGCGCTCGGCGCGTGATCCCGTCGTCGAACCCGTCCTGTCGTTCCTGCCGCTGAGCGCACGGCTGGAGGAAGCCTTCGGCGGACGGATCGTGGAGTTGCCCGCCCCGACCCGGGACGCCCTGCTCATCGCGGCCGTCGACCACGAGAGCGTGGTGGCGGAGATCCTCGCGGCGGCCTCGTCGCTCTCGGGCCACCCGGTGACGGTCGGGGTGCTCGACGCCGCCGCGGCGGCCGGGTTGATCCGGTTCGACGAGGTGAGCCTCGCCTTCCGGCACCCGCTGGTCCGCTCCGCCGTCCTCCAGACGGAGTCGCTGCGCCGCCGCCTGGCCGCCAACGCCGCGCTCGCCGAGGCACTGGCCGACCAGCCGTACCGCCGCACCTGGCATCGCGCCGAGGCGATCGTGGGTCCGGACGACGAGGTCGCCGACGAACTCGACGCCCATCACGTGCTGAGCATGCAGCGCGGAGCGGTGGCCGCCGCGATCTCGGCACTCGAACGGTCGGCGCAACTGACCACCGACTCCGCGAGGCGCGGACGGCGGCTGCTGCTCGCGGCGGAGCACGCGTTCGGTCTCGGCCGCGCCGATCTGGTCGACCGACTGCTCGCCCTGGCCGACGGCAACGCCCTGTCCGAACTCGACCGCGCGCGCAGGGAGTGGCTGCGGGAGATCTTCCACGACGGGGTGCCCGGAGACGCCGCCAGGGTGGTCGAGCTGTGTGACATCGCGCAGCGGTCCGCGCGGGCCGGCGACGACGACCTGGCGCTCAACCTGCTGCTCGGGGCGGCCCTGCGCTGCTGGTGGGCCGACACCGGTCCGGCGGCACGGGCCCGCGTGGTGGCCGTGGCCGAAGGGCTCGACGACGTGGACGGCGACGCCCGGTACATCGCGACGCTCGCTCTCGCGGAGACCGTCCTTCGGTCGGCCCGCGTCACCGAACTCCTCTCCCGGGTCACCGTGGACACCGTCACCGACCCCGCCGCGATGCGACTCCTCGGCATGGCGGCCATGGCCATCGGCTCGCCGGTGGCCAGCCTGGACTTCCTCGACCGGGCGGAAGCGAGGCTGCGCGAACAGGGCCGCCTCGGGCTCCTCTCCCACGTACTCAACATGGGCCAGGTCAGCCGCATCGAACTGGGCGAATGGGAACAGGCCGAGATGGCCGCCGCCGAGGGCGGCCAACTCGCCGACGAAACGGGCCAGTTGATCTGGAACACCGGGACGCTCGCCTACCGCGCGGTCACCGCGGCACTGCGCGCCGACAACGAGACCGCCCAACGACTCGCCGACGAGGCCGAGGAAACCGCCGCAGAAAGACGCCTGAACTGCGTGCTGTCGGTCGTTCAACGCGCCCGCGGCACAGGCTGGTTGACCGCGGGAGAGTACGGACGGGCCTACGACAGTCTGCGCCGCCTCTTCGACCCCGGCGACCCCTGCCACCACAGCACCGCCTCCTTCCACGGGGTGATGGACCTCGCCGAGGCGTCCGTGCACGCCGACCGCCGCGACGACGCCCGTTCAGTGATCGCCGGTCTGGAGGAGCTGACCTCCCGTTCGTCGTCGACGACCCTGCGCGTCCAACTCTCGTACGCCCAGGCGATCCTGGCGGACGACGACCATGCCGAGGCCCTCTTCACGGCCGCGCTGAACCAGGACCTCAACCGCTGGCCCTGGCCGGCCGCCCGCCTCCAACTCGCCTACGGGTGCTGGCTGCGACGGCACCGGCGGGGGACGGAGTCACGGATACCGCTGCGGTCGGCGCTGACGACGTTCGACCAGATCGGTGCCAGGTCCTGGGCGGACCAGGCACGGGCGGAATTGCGCGCGGCCGGAGAACGGACCTCCGCGAAGGGACCTTCCGCGCTGGGTCTTCTCTCAGCCCAGGAACTGCAGATCGCCCGCCTCGCCGCCGAGGGACTGTCCAACCGGGAGATAGGCGACAGGCTCTACCTCTCCCCCCGGACGATCGGCTCGTACCTCTACCGGATCTTTCCCAAGCTGGCCATCACCTCCCGGTCCCAACTCGCGGGCCGACTGGAGGCGGTGTGAGCAATGACGGCCGGGGCAGGGGCAGTTGGCTCGCAGCCCGGTGGCTGCTGGTCGCCGTCGCGGTCACGCTGGCCCTCGCCGTACCGCTGACCGGGCGGGAAGCCGCGCTCCCGGTACTGCTGGTACTGGTCCCGTTCTCGCTTGTCCACGGTGTCCGGCGCTACGGCGCGAAAGTGCTCCTCTTCTTCCTCGCCGAGACGCTCGTCGTGAGCAACTTCTTCGAGGACCTCAGCATCTCCACCGGGTTCCCCTTCGGCCACTACCACTACACCGGTGGACCCCAGTTGATCCACGTCCCGATCCAGATCGGCCCGATCTACTTCGGGCTGGGGTACGCGTGCTGGCTGGTGGCCAGTGCCCTGCTCGACGAGGCCGACGCGGACCTTGGCACCCGCACCCGAACGGGCCGGCGGCGCATCGACGCGGTGGCGCTGCCGATGCTCGCCGCGGCGCTGATGACGATGTTCGACGTCGGCAGCGACTCGATCGCCTCCACCGTCGGCGGGATCTGGGTCTGGGAGCGCGGCGGCGGCCTGTTCGGCGTTCCGTACACCAACTACCTGGGCTGGTGGCTCGTCACCTACGTCTTCTTCCAGATCTTCGCCGTCCACCTGACCCGCTCGCGTGTGCCCGTGCACACCGAGGACCGGGGCGCCCTGCTCCAACCCGTCCTGGTCTACGGGGCACTCGGCCTCAGCTCCGTGCCGTACTTCGTCGCCGCCCCGGACGGAGCCGTCACTGACCCGACCGGGACCGTCTGGAGCGGGCACGCCATCGACGAGAGCATGATGATCATCAACCTGTTCTCGGTGGTCCTCGTCGCGCTCCTCGCCGTGGTGAAGCTGGCGGGCCGCGACAGTCGGGTGACTGAAGCGCGGCCCAACCTGCCGACCGATCCTGGTGGTACCGCACCCATCGAAGGAGAACCGTCGTGCCGACACCCCTGACCGACCAGCCGCAGGACGACCTCGCCGTGGTCCGCGCGGTCTACGACTTCATCAACGGGGTCAACCCGGAGGGAGCTGCCCTGGCGGATCCGGAGATCACCGTCCACCAGTCCGAGGAGCTGCCCTGGGGCGGCTCGTACGAGGGGCTCGCTGGATTCCAGCGGTTCTACGAAGCCGTGTCGAGCGCGATCCACAGCGAGGTCGAGACCGAGACGCTCTACCAGGCCGGCGACCGGGTCGTGCAGAGCGGCCGGTCCCGGGGTTTCGCCCGCGCCACCGGCAAGCCGTTCGACGTCCCCGAGACGCACATCTGGCGCGTCCGGAACGGCCGGATCACCGACCTCGAAATCTACGTCGACACGCCGGCCCTGCTGGAGGTGCTCAAGCCGTAGCCGCCGCCTGAGTCCCGCCACTCGCGCGGGGACATCCCGTAGGCCGCCTGGAACACCCGGCTGAAGTGGGCGGCGCTGGTGAAACCCCAGCGGCGTGCCACGGCAGCCACGGTGCGGCGTGCCGCTTCCGGGCGGGCCAGCTCACGTCGGCACTCCTCCAGTCGGCGGCGCTGGATCCACCGGCCCACCGTGACGTCCTCCTGCTGGAAGAGCTTGTAGACGTAGCGCACGGAGATGTGATGGGCGCGGGCGATGACCTCGGGGGTCAGATCGGGATCGGCGAGGTGCCGGTCGATGAACGCCCGCATCCGCAGCAACATGACCCGGTCGGCACCAGGGGTGGCGACCGGCTCCCACCCCAGTTGCTCGTGTGCCAGGCCGGTGATGAGGTCCACCGCGTTACGGGCCAGCAGGTCACCGATGTGCGGCGGACACGACCCAGCGGCATCCGCGAGCCTGGACAGGAAGGGCGACACCAGCGCGCCCAGCGCCGTGTCGGTGCGGATCGGGGTGGCCGTGATCCGTTGCAGATCGGACTCCTTCAGTCCCAGGAGCCGCCAGGGGAGGAGCACGGACTTCGTCTGGTGTCGCTCGGGGAAGTCCATCCGGTGGGGGCGCGTCATGTCGTAGAAGACGATCTCCCCGGCTTGCAAGTACGCCTCGCGGGCGTCCTGTTCGAGTCTGGCGACGCCCTTGCCCTGGAGTCGCACGATCAGGTTCTCGGTGGTGCCCCGGGCGATCAGGCGCGGGGTGCGGACGGCTCGCAGGGAGTCGCATTCCACCGTGACGACCTGAAGCCGTCCGAGCCGGGCGGTGCGGATGGTGCCCGAGTACACGTCGTCGGGGACGACGATGTCGACATCGGTGAACGTCCGGGACAGTGCCTCGCGCCAGTACGCCCGCCTTCGGCCGGCCGGCGCCGAATCCGTGGAGTAGCCACTGCTGGGAAGGCCGCCGTGTTCCGGCACCTCTGAACCAGACGTCATGTTCTCGACCCCTCGACCGGTGTCGTCACTCGTCCCTGCCGTATCCCCACGCGAGTCAGCCGCCGTCTCCCACGTGCAGCACGATCTTGCCGCGCCGGTGCTCCTTGCCGAGCGCCTCGTACGCGGCCGGTGTCTCCGCCAGCGGTACGACCCGGTCCACTGCCGGGGCGAGCCGGCCGTCGTCGATCAGCTCGGTGATGGCATCGAGGCCGGCGCGGTCCGGCTCGACGACGAAGAAGACGCCCTGGCCCTTGGCGGCCGAGGCCGCTTCCGGGTTCGGCGGCTGGACGATGCTGACGAGGGTGCCGCCGGGGCGCAGTACGGCCCAGGAGCGGGCCTGGGTCTCGCCGCCGACCGCGTCGAACACGACGTCGACATCGGCGAGTTGGTCCTCGAAACGTTCGGTGCTGTAGTCGACGACGTGGTCGGCGCCGAGTTGAGTGACGAACTCCCGGTCCTGCGGCAGGGCGGTGGTCGTCACCCGGGCGCCCCGGGCCCTGGCGATCTGGACGGCGAAGGAACCGACGCCTCCGGCGCCACCGTGGATCAACACGTGCTGGCCAGGCGCCAGTTCGGCGTGCCCGACCAGTCCCTGCCAGGCCGTGAGTGCCGCGAGGGGGACGGCCGCCGCGCTGTCGTGGTCCAACCGGGTGGGTTTGGCGGCGAGGACGTCCGCGGGGACGGTGACGTACTCGGCGGCTGCTCCGTCGCGGGTGAAGGGGATCAGGCCGTAGACCTCGTCACCCACAGCGAGGCCGGTCACCCCGGTGCCGAGCGCGGACACGACTCCCGAGACCTCGTGGGAGGGGACGACCGGCGTGCGGTCGCGCCCCGTCCCGTCGAAGCTGTCGGTCCAGCTGGCGTCCCAGTCGAGTTCGCCGGAGGTGATGGACGCGGCGCGCACCGCGACCAGGACCTCGCCGGGGGCCGGTTCGGGACGCGGAGCCGACTCGTACGTCAACTGCTCGGGTCCGCCTCGTTCGTGGGCTCGTACGGCACGCATGGCGTTCATGGTTCGATCACTCCTCGGGTGGGGTGGGGGCGCCCGCCGGTGTGCTCACCAGGTGGGGATGAAGCCTCCGTCGACGGTGATGTCGGCGCCGGTGACGTTCGCCGTCCGGTCGGCGGCCAGCAGCAGGACCACGTCGGCGATCTCGGCGGGCCGGGAGAAGCGGCCGGTCACCGTGGTCCGCGCGGCGTTGTCGATGACGTCCTGGGGTTTCATGCCGGTCGCCTCGGAGACCGTCGCGGCGACCCCGCCCTCCCCGAACCAGAGATCGGTCTCGACCGGTCCCGGGCTGACGGTGTTGACGCGGATCCCCTTCGGGCCGACCTCTTTGGACAGGGCCTTGGAGAAGCCCGCGAGGGCCGCCTTGGAGGCGCTGTAGTCGATGACCGCCGGGTCGGGGAGCGCCGCGTTGACGGAGCAGATGTTCACGATCGATCCGCGTCCCTGGGCGAGCATTACCGGCAGGGCGCTGCGGGTCGTACGGACGGCCGCCATCAGGTTGAGGTTGAGGGTGGTGAGCCATTCCTCGTCGGTGACCGAGAGGAATCCTCCGGTACGGGCCGGGGCCGATCCCACGTTGTTGACGAGGATGTCGATCCGGTCACCCGCGGCCTCGACGAGCCGCGCGGGTCCTGACGCCTCGCCCAGGTCGACCGGTACGACCCGCACGTTCCCCGTCGCGGCCAGTTCCTCCAGTTCGGGCGAGGAGTGCCGGGCCCCGGCGTGGACCGTGACCCCCTCAGCGATCAGCGCCCGTACGACCGCCAGCCCGATCCCCCTGCTGGCACCGGTGACCACGGCCACCTGTCCGTTCAGTCCGAGATCCATCGTGTGCTCTCCTCTCCCTCTCGCACATCACACATGCCGGTCAGCCGGAGTGCCTGGCGGCGTCGAGCACGATGCTGACCACCGCGTCGGGATGCGACACCATCACCGCGTGTGACGAGCCGACGGTCTCGACATGAGCATGCGCTCGCCGCGCCATGAATCGCTGCCCGGCCGGCGGAATGGCCTTGTCGTTGAGCGTGATCAGGTCCCAGCTCGGGATCGTCTTCCACGCGGGTGCTCCCGAGACCTGGGTCTCGGCGGTCAGCGACAGCGGGCGCTGGGTCGCGGCCATCTGCGCGGCCGTACGCGCGGACACATCGGCGGCGAACACCGACCGGAAGTCGGCGGGCTTGATGTAGATGTCGGCGTCCGTGCCGCCCGGCGCCGCCGGGTTCGGGAACGGCCGTACGTCCGTCGTGTCCTTCCCGAGCAGGGATCCGGGGTAGGTGGCCGGGTCGAGCACCGTGGCGATGCTCTCGCCCTGGTCCGGGACGTACGCGCCGACGTACACGAGCGCCCGGACGTCCGGGACGCCGCGAGCGGCATTGGTGACGACGGCTCCGCCGTACGAGTGGCCGACCAGCACGATGGGGCCGTTGATCGTCTTCAGGATCGAGCGGACGTAGTCGGCGTCGCTGGTCAGGCCGCGCAGCGGGTCTGCCGCGGCGATCACCGGATAGCCCAGCCGCTGTAGCGCCGAGACCTCGGCGTTCCATCCGCTGGAGTCGGCGAAGGCGCCGTGGACGAACACGATCGTCGGTTTGCTGCCGGCGGCGGCGCTGTCCGCGTTCGTGTGTGTGGCGGAGGCCGTGGCGGTGCCGGCAAACACCAGCACGAGGGCGCCCGCGGCGGCGGTCACGGCGCGACGCTTCCGGATCACGGCGACGGATCGCCGCAGGTGAGGAGACATGGTCTTCCTTCCGTCGGATGTACCGACGCTAGGACCGGCGCGTGGCAGTCGGCTTCAGTCACGTGACTGCGCCTTCGGGGTCGTCCGGACCACCGGGGGGAGCCGCGGGTGATCGGCGTGAGCCGGGCCGATGCAGTAATTTGAGACCAGCCGGGGTCCGGTGGCGTCCGGCGTGCCGTGGGTGCGACAGACGGCGGGAAGTCGGACGTGCGGACGGGAAGCAGGCCATGGTCGTCCATGCCTGACGGGTAGGTCTGAGGACTCGTGCCATGTCGACAGAGATGACCGCGGCGGAACTGTTCGGCCGCCGTGCCGAGCTGGATGCGCTGTCGGGCCTGATCTCCCGGGCTCCCGAGCAGGGTGACGCGATCGTTCTGGTCGGCGAGGCGGGCATCGGCAAGTCGAGCCTGCTGCGTGCCACGGCCGCCCACGCCCGCGGTCGCGGGTTCGAGGTACTCCAGGTCACGGGCATGGAGGTCGAGGCACAACTGCCCTTCGCCGCCCTCCACCAACTACTGAGACCCGTCCTGGGCCATGCCGACAACCTGCCTCCCGTGCAGCGCAGAGCACTTCTGTCGGCGTTCGGTGTCGAGGAGGGACCGCCCCCAGATGCCTTTCTGATCGCCCTGGCCGTACTGAACCTGCTCGCCGAGGTGGCGACCGGGCACCCCGTGGCAGTCCTCGTCGACGACGTCCAGTGGCTGGACCGACCCAGCCACGAGGGCCTGGCGTTCGTGGCCCGCCGTGTCGGCAGCGACCCGATCGTCATCGTCGGAGGAATACGCAAAGGGCACACCGGCCCATTGACCGCCATGGGCCTGCCCGAGCTGAACCTCGGCGGCCTGGACGACAGCGCGGCACGTCGACTCCTCGACGTCACCGCCACCGGCCTGAGCGCGGCCGACCGGATCAGGATCCTGCGGCAGGCGGACGGAAACCCGCTGGCCCTCGTCGAGCTGCCGTCGGCCCTGCGCTCGGCCTCGACTCCGGCGGTGGAGTCGGTCCCGGCGCACCTGCCGCTGAACGCACGGCTGGAGAAAGCCTTCGTCGGACGGCTGACCGAGCTGCCCCAGCTCACCCGAGACGTGCTGCTCATCGCCTCCGTCGACTACGAGAACACCCTCCCGGAAATCCTGGCGGCGGCCTCGGTCATGTCCGGCCGTCGTGTGACGGTCGACGCCCTCGACGCCGCCGCCGGGGCCGGGCTGATCCGCCTCGACGAGACGAGCGTCGCCTTCCGGCATCCTCTGGTGCGCTCGGGGGTCCTTCAGACCGAGCCGGTGCAACGCCGGCTCGCGGCCAACGCCGCGCTCGCCGAGGTACTCACTGACCAGCCCTACCGCCGTACCTGGCACCGGGCCCAGGCGGTCGTGGGCCCCGACGACGAGGTGGCCGACGAACTCGAAGAGAACCACGTGATCAGCGTGCGCCGCGGCTCGGTCACAGCCGCGATCTCGGCGCTCGAACGGTCGGCCCAACTGACCGGCGACTCCTCGGTCCGAGGCCGCCGCCTCCTGCTGGCGGCCGAGTACGCCTTCGAACTCGGCCGCGCCGACCTCGTGGACCGGCTGCTCGGGGTGGCGGCCCGCAACGCGCTGTCCGCGCTGGACCGGGCACGGATGGAGTGGCTGCGCGAGATCTTCGACGACGGTGTACCGGGCGATGCCGCCAGGGTGCTGGAGCTGTGCGACATCGCCCAACGCTCCGCGCAGGCCGGTGACAACGACCTCGCACTCAACCTGCTGCTGGGCGCGGCGCTGCGCTGCTGGTGGGCCGACACCGGCCCGGCCGCACGGGCTCGGGTCGTGACGGTGGCCGAGGGGCTCGACGGCGTCGGCCACGACCCACGCCTCATCGCGACTCTCGCCGTCGCGGAACCGGTTCTACGGTCGTCCCGAGTAGCGGAGATGCTCTCGAACGCCACCGTGGCAACGGTCACTGCCCCCGACTCCCTACGGCTGCTGGGTATGGCCGCCCATGCGATCGGGTCGCCGGTCGTCAGCCTGGAGTTCCTCGACCGGGCCGAGACGAAACTGCGCGGACAAGGCCGCCTCGGGCTGCTGTCCCACGTACTCACCATGGGGCTGGTGAGCCGCCTCGAACTGGGCGAATGGGACCGGGCCGTGTCCGCCGCCGAGGAGGGCTCCCATCTCGCCCGCGAGACCGGCCAACTCATCTGGGACACAGGCACCCTGTCCCTCCGCGCGATCACCGCGGCACTGCACGGCGACAACGAACGGGCCCAGCGGCTCGCCGGACAGGCCGAGGAGACCGCCGGCGGCCGACGGCTGAACAACCTCCTGGCCTGTGTCCAACTGGCGCGCGGCATCGGCTGGTTGAGCGCCGGCCAGCCCGCCAGGGCCTACGACGAGCTGCGGCGGCTGTTCGACCCGCGCGACCCCTGCTACCACGCCACCGAGCGGTTCCACGGCGTGATGTTCCTGGCCGAGGCCGCCGCACGCGCCGAACGCGGCGAGGACGCCGCGGCGGTTGTCGCCGGCCTCGAAGAAGAGGCCGCCGTGACCTCGTCGACCACCCTGCACGTCCAACTCTCCTATGCCAGAGCAGTGTTGGCCGAGGACGACCAGGCCGAGGTGTTGTACACGACAGCACTCGCCCAGGATCTGATCCGCTGGCCGTGGACGAAGGCGCGCATCGAACTCGCCTATGGGATGTGGCTGCGCAGACAGCGGCGCGTGGCCGAATCACGCGTCCCGCTCCGAACGGCTCTGACGACCTTCGACCTGATCGGAGCGCGTACTTGGGGAGACCAGGCTCGCACCGAACTTCGGGCGGCCGGCGAACGCACCGCGTCGAGGGAGCAGTCGGCGGGGATCGTGCTCTCGCCGCAGGAACTCCAGATCGCCCGACTCGCGGCGGACGGCCTGTCCAACCGCGAGATCGGCGAACGGCTCTACCTGTCCCCGCGCACGGTGGCATCGCACCTCTACCGGATCTTCCCCAAACTCGACATCACCGCCAGAGCGCAGCTCGCTGCGCGGCTGAACGCGGTGTGAGGCGGGCCGAGCAGTGCGCTCCCGCCTCGCCCCTCCTCCGGGAGATTCAAAACCGGATCAGCCGTTGTGGTCGACGGCCAACGCCGGCAGCCCGATCGGCGTTACGTCATGAACAAGGTCAGTGAATCTGGAGTCGTCAAGAAGGACCGGAAGCAGGACAAGGACCGTGATTCCGGGAAGGTCCGCAGGCTGAGCGTCCACGTAGTTGTACGCGTTGATCGTCTGAGTTCGTGAGGGGTTACCCCCCAACACGCTTTCCAAGTCTTCGTCGGGGGGTTCGGTGGGGGCGGGGGTGTTCTGACCTGGGGTGGAGCGGGTGTTGGTCGCGCTCCTGGACGGCGCCGGACGGGGGTGAATGAGACCAGAACTGAGACCAAAGTACCCATGTTCTACCTGGTCAGACGCTATATCCGAGCCCATGCGACGTGCCGATCGGGAGCCGGTGTCGCCCGGCTGGCTGCGTGGCCGTGTCGGAGTCTGCGTATGCGGATTGTCCCCTCGGAGTGTCAGTGGTGCCCGGTAGGTTCTCCTGGGGCAAGTCACCACGAACGGGGAGACATCTCGATCATGTACGACGCCGAATTAATGGCTGTTGCCACTGGCGCAGCCGGCACGCTTGTCGCGGCCATAGCCACGTCGGGCGCCGAGAAGATGCGTCTGAAGGTCGCGCACTTCTTCCGCCGGGCCACTCCGGAGCAGCAGAGGGCGGCTACTCAGGCAGTGGATGACACTGCTGCGCAGCTCACTTCGCCCGCTCCAGAGACTCGGGCCCTCGCAGAGACCGTCTGGGCGCAGCTCATCGCTCGATACCTTGCCCAGCACCGGGACGCCCTGAGCGAGGTGGACGAACTC
This sequence comes from Streptomyces sp. NBC_00986, assembly GCF_045162565.1. Classification (NCBI taxonomy): domain Bacteria; kingdom Bacillati; phylum Actinomycetota; class Actinomycetes; order Kitasatosporales; family Streptomycetaceae; genus Streptomyces; species Streptomyces sp. NBC_00986. The sequence goes on along the minus strand of NZ_CP108733.1, from coordinate 2,909,094 downwards.
GCGGTGCCCACCCCGTCGGTCTCGAAGGTCTGGAACCAGCACAACACCGGAACAGGAACGTTCATCGGTGGCGACGTCCACGGTGGCATGACCTTCAACTACGGCGGGGCGTCAGATGGCGGACGCTGAGCACCGGGAACAGCACAATCATGGCCCGGGCACGTTTGTAGGCGGTGACGTTCACGGTGGCCTTTGGCAGGTCGTTCTCCCGCCCTACGGGAAGAAGACGTCCGGCGATCCGGCGCCGACTAAACGCCGGCCCCAGCAGGATGACGAGGAGGATGAGGATGACTACGAGGGTGTCCTAGAGGCTCTGATCGGGTCTGCGTGGATTGCCGCTTCGGCTGGTCTGGCCGTCGTCTATGCGGTCATGGGTTGGCCTTGGACCGACCATGAACCTAATCCGGGCGTTGCTGCACGCATCGGAGTAGGGCTTGGCGCCTTCTATATTGGTCTGGCCATGGCAGCCGCCTTCTTCGCCCGTCTCGCCCAGGTCTTCGAGCTCTGGTCGGAACAATGTGCCATCACGGCTACACAAAGCCGAGGCCGGTTGGTTGCCAGGCCCCCTGCGTCCATGTCCCGGGGCATGGCTGGCTTGACGGCAGCGGCAGCTGTCACAGCCGAACTGCTTGCGTCTCTGTACGGCTGGTCCTCTTTCGGCGGCGAAGTCTCCCAGCGCGCGCATCTGGCCCGGCTTAACGCGACTGCCAACGCGGATTCGGCTCGTGCAGCAACGAAGAGGTCCAAGGCTTAAGTCGCGGGCCGAGGGCTCGCCCTCGACATCCGCTAGAGATCAGGGAGGCTGGCCAGGGAAGCGGTACGACCGCGATTCGCCGCAGCAGCTAAGCGAGGCTGGACTGTTGCTGCGGTGAAGGGCGACGCGGTTGCCCATGCCAATTCGCCTTCCGTGTGGGGTGGCTGTAACGGCAGGGAGGGCCATCCTGGGCTCTGGCCGCGGTGCTTGCAAAGCACGGCTAAGGGCGAAAGCTATGAACTCGCGGGCACTCCGGCCGCTTTGGGAGCTACGGTCTGGGAATGTTTGATGCACGTCTGCGGACTCTGCTCGGCACGACTCCAGGTGCCGCCACCTACGCGCAGTACCTGACGCTGGTCAGAAACCCGAGCGCTGCGGAGAGCACAGACGTCGACTACAAGGGCAAGCAGTACGAGAGGAAGCCGGAGTGGCAGGCTGAGTTGGCCAAGGATGTGGCGGCCCTGGCCAACGCATCCGGAGGCACGTTGATCCTCGGCCTGCAGGAGGACCGTGCCACCTCGGTCCCTGTCCGTGCCAACCCTGAGCCGCTGACCGATCAGCTCCGCAAGAACTACCGCGAAGCGCTGGTATGGCGCCTGGACCCGCTAGTGGAGTGCGACATCCACTTCATTCCCGAAGATCCATCAGCGCCCTCGCCGCAGGGACTGGTGGTCATATCGGTGCCGCCTAGTGCCAGGGGCCCGCATGCCGTCATGGGCCTCAAGGATGCCCGTGATCACACCCTGCGTTTTCCGTACCGCAACGACAACAACACCGCCTACATGAATCTCACTCAGGTCAAACGTGCCATCGCCGCCTCCATCAGCCTGGCCGCCGGCCGTCAGGGGATCCTGATGGCCAACCACGAAGCCATCGCCACCGATAGCCGTTCGCGGCCCGGCCCCAGGATGGCCCTGACCCTCGTCCCCGATCTTCCTGGCGCGTTCCCCATCGACAGCGCCACCTTCCATGCCTTCCGCCGTGAACTGGCCCAGGCCGAGATGCCCTTCTACGGCCGGGACGTGTTCTTGTCCTTCGGCGTGGGGCCGCGCCGCTTCATCGCCTCGACCGGTGAGTCCCGCTCCCGCCACGTGGCGCACTTCCACGGGGACGGCTCAGCGGCCTGGGCTACCGAAGGGCCACTCGTGGGTGCTTTCGGCGGCGGCGATGAAGCACTCCCCAACCTCGCTCAGAGCTGGCACAGCGACCACGTGGTGATGAACGTCTTGGCCATCCTGCAGTACCTGACCCGGCACAGTGCAACCCGTGCAGGAGCCTCTGGTACTGCAACTGCCCGTCTGACCTTGAGCGTCGGCAACAGCCGGGCTTGCGGACTGGCCAGCGATCGCGGCAGCACGGCACACATGGTCTTCAGCTCCACCGAGCAACAACTGGCCGCCGGCCAGACCGGTCTCCTGCTCGGTGCCGCCGACGACGCAAGCCTTCTGGTGCAGGCCGCCGCCAGCCTGCTCGCCGACTGTTATCAGCGCTTCGGGGTTGTCGAGGCCGAACAGCTCACCCACGACGGCAAGATCAACCTGCCAGGTTGGGGACGCCGGTTTCACGACATGATCAGTGCATGGGCGAAACGTGAGGGCGTCGACATTCAAACCAACCCCTGAGGGGCGCTCGTGAGTCTGCGAGTGTTGCTGTCGTCGACCGATGGGTCGTGGCCTTGGCGCTCGGCCTCCGCCAAGCGGAGGTGCTCGGGCTCCACTGGGCAGACGTCGACCTGGATGCGGGCTACGTCCACATCCGCAAGAACCGGCTTCGTTCCAAGCACGCCCACGACAGTGGAGATAATCCGTGCGACCAGCGCTGGCGAGCCAGGAGGCTGACGGCTGTTCATAGGCCGGTGACGGGTTGTCCGGTGAGTGCTTGGGCGATCTGCCAGAGCTGGCCGCCGCGGGACGCCTTCACGAGCACGACGTCGCCGGGGCGGAGGATGGACGCCAGGTAGGCGGCGGCGGTGCCGTTGTCGCCGACCATCGCGATGTCCGGCACGCCTGCCGCGCCCGCCGCGAGGGCGAGTTGCTTGGCGAGTGTGTCGCCGACCGCTACGAGGAGATCGACACCGTTCTCGGCTGCCATGCGCCCGACCGCGCGGTGAGCTTCCACGGCTTCGTCGCCCAGCTCCAGCATTTCTCCGAGTACGGCGATCCTCCGGCCGCCTGCGGCCTCGGTCGTCTCGCCGTCTGTCTCGGGCATCAGGATTCTCCGTTGTTCAGGGGCGCGAAGGTGATCGCGCGGCCAGCGTAGGAAGGGGACAGACGACTCAGGGGAACTCGATCGTGAGTCTGGCCCCAGGCCGATGGGTCCCGGATGAAGACCGTCGGGTCGGGGCCGTCCTCGTAGCCGCGAAGGATGACGAGGTGGCCTCCGGAGCGTCCGTCGTCAGGGAGTTGCTCGGTGACGGACACGATGACGGGTGCGTCATCAAGGCGGCCGAGTAGCTCTTCGACCGGTACGGGCTCCGCAATCGCAGGGACGCCGAGGTCGGTGGCCAGGCTCGCGATCCCCGCGTGGAGCGCCCCACGCGGGGTCAGAACCTCGTTCTTGACCGCGAGTTTCAGCAGTTCCGTCACCGTGGGTGCCTCGTGCCCGTAAGCGAGCAGGATCATCCTCAGAGATGCCAGGCCGCACGCCCGGTTGGACCATTCCACTCTGTCCCCGAGTGCCCAGCCTCCGTGCAGATCCCATTCCGTGGGGTCGATGAGCTGTCGGCACATGGGGACATCGTGGACGCGCGACACAGCGGGCGGGCTCCTACGGTGAGACGGCAGCCTCCCGGGTCAGCGTGGTGCTGGAGAACGCGGGAGTGGGCAGGGGAACATCGTAGGGCGGGCGGGTCAACGCCTCGTGCAGCATGGCCACTACGACATCCGTGTGCGTGAGTCCGACCATCGCGGCGCCCACCACGAAGTTGCTGTTACGGGACATGCCCGGAGTGCTGTTGACCTCCAGCACGTACGGCTCGTCGTCCTCGGCGAGGATGAAGTCGACGCGCGCCGAACCACGCAACCCGAGTCCGTCCCACAGCGTCGTGGCGCACTCGGTGACTTTGGCCAGCACCTCCGGCGACAACTCGGCGGCCCGCACGGCCACGGTGCCCCTGGAGTCCACGTCGAGCTTGGTGTCGGCGTCGTAGAACTCCGCGTCAGTCGTCTCGGTGGCCAGCGGAGGGAACACCACGACCGCGCTTTCAGGGAGTTCGAGGAGCCCCAGGGTCAGCGGTACGCCGGTCAGATAGTCCTCGACCAATACGGCATCGCCTTCTTCGCTGGCCGCGTCCGCCAACGCCTGGGGAAGCTCTGCCTGTTCGCGCACAAGGCTCATGCCCACGCTGGAGCCACCGAAGGGTGGTTTGACCATCGCGGCCCGCCCGTTCCACTGCATCGGCCCGCCGGACCACACCCACCACCCGGGCGTGGGGACGCCGAGGCTCAGCATCACCCGCTTGCAGAGGATCTTGTCGGCGGCCACCGCGGATGCTGCGACTCCGCTGCCGCAGTACGGCACGCGAAGATAGTCGAGCAGGCCCTGGAGCCTCCCGTCCTCTCCGTACGGTCCGTGAAGGTTCGAGAGGGCCACGTCGTAACCGGCCAACTCCGTGATGAAGTCCGGCTCGCAGGGGTTCAGTACTTTCCAGCGGGCGCCGATGTCGTCGAGGGCCTCGGACAGGGCGGTCACGGAACGCTGGTCCACGGGGCACTTCGCGTGGTACAGCCGGTCTTCCGCTGACACCGGCCCGTAGACGAGGGCTACACCGAGCCCCTCTTGGTCGCGCTGCCAGTCGCGAAGGTTCTGGGCGGCCTCGCGCACCGCGAGGTCAGAGCTGGAGGTGAGGAACTGAGTCATGCGAGGACCCCTTCGAAGGTGTTGGTGACCGGTCCGCCGACCCAGTGCGTTCGCTTTGGTCGGTCGGGATGTGGCCGGACCGTGAGCGGTTCCCCGGCGCGGTTGTGGACGGTGACGGTTCGCGGCGACACGAGTCCGCGCAGGGCGGCGATGACGACGGCCGCGACGGCTCCGCTTCCGCACGAGAGGGTTTCCGCCTCGACGCCGCGCTCGTAGGTGCGGATCTTCAACGCCTGGCGGCCGGCGGCCTGTACGAAGTTGACGTTCGTCCCCAGCGGGGCCAGGTCGGTGTGGTGGCGGATGAGGCGTCCGACGAGTACCGCGTCGATGGCATCCACGTCGTCTACGACGGCGACGACGTGTTCGGTGCCGGTGTGGGCGCTGTCGAACCAGGTCGGCTTGCCGTTGATGACGGTCTGAACTCGTCGGGGATGGACCGCGCCGATCTCGGCGGTGACCCACACGGAGTCGTTGCTCACGATCGCCTTGTGCATCACCCCCGCCATGCGGAGGCTCATCTCGCGGAAGCCGTGGTCGTGGTGGGCGGCCCAGGCGGTACACCGCAGAGCGTTGCCGCACATCGTCGCGATCGAGCCGTCGGCGTTGAAGCAGCCGACTTCGAGGACGACCGGGCTGATGCTGATCAGGCTGCTGATGACGAGGCCGTCTGCGCCTACGCCGGTTCGTCTGGCGCAGAGGCGCTCGGCCTCCTTTGGCCAGTCCTTCTCGCTGGCCGGCGCGGGGTCGGACAGCAGGACGAAGTCGTTCCCCGCTCCGTGGATCTTGCGGAAGCGCATGGCGAAGCTCCTCGCTGGCGTGAGGTGACAGTTCTCGTGATGGCTGAATGGGGGCCGGGATCAGAGGAGTTCGACGGGCCGATACGTGGTCGCCGACTCCTTCATGACCCACGGGGAGTGCCCGTCGAAGATCAGAACCCGGCGCCCCGCGGTGCCAGCGGACCTCATGTCGCGGACCCGCAGGTACAACCCGTCGAGGAACACGAAATCGCCTACGTGGACATCGCTTGGTTGCCTGTAACCGGGGATGGTGCCGAGGGGAGGAGACACAAGGGTTGGTCCGGTGGTGCGGCGCTCGTACATTCAGCCTCTCCAGATGGCCAGGAGGATCGAACCGCCGAGTGCCAAGAGGCTTGCCACGTAGCAGAGTTGTTGGTTCCGAGGGCTCAAGGGGCACCGACCAGGTGGCCGTGAAGGCGGTCGCGGACCGACGGGATACCGATCTCCCCAAGGGGCATCCAGGCCGCCGCGCCGGCTTCGATCACCATCGGAGCGATGGCGCCGGAGTGGGCCCGGAAGAGGTATCTGAAGCCGATCCGGAGGCGGGGGCCGTACCTGTGTTGCCCCGCTCTGGTCACGTCGATCAGGAAGGGGCCATCGCTGTCGGGTTCCGTCCACACGTCCCGGATGCCGACCGCCTCGGCCAGCAGACGCAGGGCCGCCCCTCCGAGCGAGTCGTCCTGCTCCTCCGGCTCCGCTTCTGCCAGGGCGAAGGCACCGTTGTGCCGCAGGGACAGGACGCGATTGTGTTCGTCGACGATGACCGCGCCCGTCGTCACGAGGGGGCAGCGCCGGCTGTGGGTGCAGGTCCCGCGCTGTGCGTGGTCGCGGGCGGCGTCGTAGACCGGCATCAGCGCCATCTGCTCGTCAGGGTGCGCGTAGATGTAGTGGGACAGCTCCCGGACGATCTGGTCCTCCCGGATACTCACGGGGCACCGAGCCCGTGGCGCTGTGTGTAGATCCACAGGAGCCTTCGCGTGACGTCGGCGGCGTCCCGGAGGTAGATGAAGGCGCCGAACGACGGGGTCTCCGCGGTCGGACGGTTCTGCAGGTCGAGGAGCCGATATCCCTTGCGGAACAGCTCTCGTACGTCGTCGTCCTCGTCCGCCCCCAGGTCCTCACCGAGTAGAAGGTTGAGGTGTCCGACGATCTTCGGCAGGGCGGTGTCCATGTCCTTGCGGGTGGAGGTGGCCATCTGCATGGAGAGGGCTGCCTCGGTGCTTTCCGAAATCGTCTCGACGTCGACGGGGAGAACTTCGGTTCCCGCGCTGTCGGTTGCTCTCGATGCCTTGCCGCTACTTGCCACAGTGATCACCGTCTCGCCCCTTCAGTACGCGTTTCCGGCCGTGTCAGTAACGCTAAGAAGGGTGATGGGAAGGGCTCTACGAGTGTGCCGGAACTTGCCCGGCATTCACCCCAGGGATTCGATGGCCGCCGTGATGATTTCGCGTGCCGCCGAGCCGTAGACGGCAAGTTCGGCCAGTTCCGTGAACGTCTGGGCATACATGGCAAGTTCGTGCTTCTGCGTGACGGCGAGGTGAGCCGAGACGAGTTCGACGTGGACCGTGTGGTCGTCGTACAGGAAGAAGCCTTCGACGGGCCAGAGGCCGGAACGGTCGGCGTCCTCAGGAATGATGCCGATGCTCACCGAAGGCAGCGCCATAACGCTGAGCAGATAGCCGAGTTGCCCGGCCATCACCTCCGTTCCGCCTATGCGTTTTCGGAGTGCTCCCTCTTCCAGGAGGATCGCGAACGTGTGGTTGCCGTAGACGATCTGCTGCTTCTCCACGCGTACCTTGACGGCGGCCGGTACGTCATCAATGAGGCCGCGGCGGTTGCGAATTGAGGTGAGCAGTGCGGTGATGTAGGAGGCCGTCTGCACGGGGCCGGGAATGAGCCACGGGGAGTAGAAGCGGAAGCGCTGGGTGCGTTCCCACAGGGGGAGGACGGACTCCTGGGCCTGCTTCAGGCCGGTGCGCTCCAACCTGCGCCACTCGACGTACATGCCCTCGATGCCGCGGGCTGTCGAGATGAGATCCTCGGCCGCGCTCTCCGCACCGCAGGCAGCGGCCCACGCACGAAGGTCGCGCTCCGAGGGCGGACGTGTGCCGCTCTCGAAGCGCGAACACTTCGACTCGTGCCAGCCGAGACTGTTGGCCAACGCCCGTTTGGTGAGCCCGGCTTCGAGCCGGATTTCGCTCAGGCGTTTACCAAGAGCCCTGCGGGCTTCCTGGACGCTCGAAGATGGCGATGTCATGTCGCTGCGGCGGTGCTGTTCGAGCTATCAGGCCGACTCGGCCGGCTGGAACTCCGCGTGCGGTGTTGCCCGCGCCCACACGGCCTCGAAGGCCGACTCGCAGAGCTTCGCCACCTCCGGGTCGTCCGTGAGTTCCACCTCCATGTTCTCGCCTTCGCCGTCGAAGTGGTTGACGAGGACAAGGCTGGAGTCGAAGAGCCAGAAGTCGTTGCCCGGGAGCGCGAGGCCCGTTGCGTTTCGCCGGGAGAGCCAGCGCACGTGCTCGCCGGCGGCGATGTTGAGTCCGTCCGTCACGTCGTATTCGAAGCGGATGTACTCGCTGACGGGGGTCGAGACGACGCGGGCTCGGCGGACCTCGACGCCTCGTGAGGACGCCTCCGTGACGATGCCGTGCCAGTCGCCCCAGCGCTCGGCCGGGTCTAGCGTGATGCCGGCCTTCCAATCGATGAAGGCCGGGTCCGACTTCATGTACGCGTCGCGCATCTCCAGATGGACAGCCGTCCTCTGGCAGTCACGGAACAGCTCCTCAAACGTCGGGGTCCTCGTCAACCTTCTTCACCTCCAGGAAGAACTGCACCATGCGCCGGGGGATCTCCACCACCGACTCATGGCCGGGGATGTCCATCTGCCCGAGGCGCTCGATGTCCTCCACCTTCAGCCCCTGCACGAGGTAACTGTCCTTCTCCTCGTCGAGGTAGATGGTGGGGGAGCCGCCACTGGGACTCTCCGGGTCCTTACCGAGCTTACGCAGGGCCATGATGTCCTCCTCGGATGCCGGTAACGATCTCTGTGCCAGAGCTTGCCCGCAGCTGGGCCTTGAAGCGAGGAACTTGCCGAAACTTGCCAGGCGCGTATGGAAGTTGACCTTACGCGGCCGAGTCAGGGCAACGGAGAGCGGACGGGCTGCAGCACCCCCAGGGACGGCCGGATTCGATCGCTGTACGCCCTCCCTGGCACCGGACATCGTTCCTTTAGGGAACGCACCGTCCGTTCCTTGGGGGAACGTTCGGTCTGTTCCCTCGGGGAACACCTGTGACGCACTTACGCCCCCAGCTAGGGTCCCTCACACGGCTAGGTTCGCTGTCAATCGCCTCGATTGGATGGCGACGGATGCTAGTTCGCCGGAGGCAGACAGGGAAGATCCCGAAACCACTGGTGCTCTGTGGATTGGCATGTCAACGTGGACGACCGTCCGAAACCCCAGGTCAACGACGGTCAGTAACCCATCCCGAGGGCACGGAGGCGCCCCTGTATCCGCACTATCCCAGTGATTCTTCCCGTACTGACTTGCCGGACCCGGTGTACTGGGTGACCCCACGTCACCTGGCGGGTGACGACGGCGTGCTCGCCGAGCGGATCGGCGACGCCTTGGTCAGTCTCGGCTGGAGCATGTGGCCCACCTCGCGCCACACCTTGCTGTATGTGAGCCCGGACAGCCTGCGCGGCGCCGAGTGGATCCTCGCGGCCTACCCGTTCGAGCTGGGCGGACTGCCTGTTGCCTGGCAGTTGAGCGCCCGTCCGCACGCCAACTCTGCGATGACGGAGTGGAACGCGTACTTCACCACTGGCGTCCCGTACGAGGCGCTCGCCGATTTCCTCGTGGCGATTGATGCCTGCGAGGCACCCGACACCGACTTCGGCGGGGCCGAGACGGTGCTCAATGCGCTCAGTGCCCAAGGCTGGATCCGTGACGTGGATCGCCCCTACACCACCGCCACGGACCTCGGGCTCTCCGGCTGGGTTTCCCTGGAGCTGATGCCACCGCTCATCCAGGACGCCGACCCGCGTCCTGACCTGTCGGGATGGCAGGCGTGGGGGGAGCCTGTTCTCGGCGCTCCGTACCTGTGGTGTGCCAGCTTCAGCGCCGGCGTTCCGAACGGCCTGGTGGCCGCGTTCATGTCATCGCTTGCCTCACCAGTCCCGGTGCCCCGCCACAGCGTGCCCAAGAGCGCCGAGGGGCGGCTCACAGTCGTCCGCCGTAGCTGACGATCCACGCCCTGGCGGAAGCGTAGGTGTGCTGCTTGTCGCAGATTTCCCGGCGCAGCAGCAGGTCAGACGTATGAGGCACGTTCCCTGCGCTCGCCCGATGACCGAGAGGAAGAGATCTTGTTCTTTCGACGCGCTCGCGAGGACCGCGCGTTCCGCGAAGCCCAGCGTGCCAGCCACGCGCTGCTCCTGCAGTTGCAGGCCACACAGCCGTGGGGCGACTTCCCCGAGTCGACCCAACTGTTTCCAGCACCGGCTGCGGAGGGACCGGCGGTGAGTGACCTCCCACCGCCAGAGTTGCGGGTGCCGTCCCGCCAGGAGGTGGCTGGGCTGATGATGCGCTGGGAGCAGCCGCTCGTCATCGGCGGCGAGGTTCGTACGTGCCCCGAGTGCGGCGTGTACCGGGACTGGATCGTCTTCTGCATGCGCGACGACTCGATATGGCTGCGTTGCCGGGCCGGGCACGAGACGAAGGAGCCCGGCCTGGATGCGGCCTGGTACAACCGCAACTCCGGTCCTGTCGACCGGTTCCACCCGACCCTCGAAGAGGGCCTGCGCCACCTCGGCCACTGAACCCCCGGATCCCCTGCGCCCCTTCTCGCTGCCGGTGCCCGGAGGCCCGGCTTGGTCAACCCATCCGTTTCGCAGGCCACTTAGGGGTTCACTTGCGTCTTCACACCATGACCGTCCTCAGCCTGAGCGCCCTCGCCGTCCTGGCCCTGGAGGGCTGCTCGATCGGCAGCACCTCCTCCACCGACCCGTCGTCCGCCGCGACCGCCGCGTCCAAGGACGCCTCGGCGCCAGCCCCGCTGTCTTCGGCCCAGCTGGACAAGCGGCTTCTGGACGAAGGCGACTTGGGCGAGGGGTACGACCGCACGCCGCAGCGCCCCGCCGCACACGACGACGTGAGCGTGATCGGCTGCCCGGCGCTGGAGAAGCTCGGCGCTGACGCGGCGACCGGTGCCGGACTCGACTTCTCACGCAAGGCGAAAGCGTCCTTCGCCTACGTTGGCGGCGGCGGTTCCGAGGTCTCCGAGGAGTTGTACAGCGACAGCGCCGCGAAGCTGTCGAAGGGCATCGGGCAGATCTTCGATGCGATGGTCTCCTGCCGGACGTACCAGGTGATGTCGGGCAGCACCGTCATCGACATGGGCACCCGGGTGACGGCCGCGCCTGATCTGGGTGACGAGCAGTGGAGCCAACTGCTCACCTATTCGATCGGCGAGCAACGCACCGTCGTCAAGCAGACGGCGATACTTGTAAGCAACGTGTTGGTGATCGTCTCCGGCTTGCCGGGACTTGTGGACGCCAACCTGGAGAAGGCGGTTACCAAGGTCCAAGTCGCCTTCTGATTACTCGGCTTGCCGGTGCCCTTTGTCTTTTTGGCAGAGGGCACCGGCGTATGTGCTGAATCACCGTGTCTGGCTGGACCGGTTATCCCGGCTTGGGGCGGGCGGGACAGCGCGCCTGCTGCGCTTGGCGGCATAGGGGGTGTGGTCGGGCATTGTGGTGGCGTCGGCGGGCAGGTCGGCCATGCGGCGCAGCCGCCACACCAGCACATCGCTGATCGAGTCTGCGGTGCCCAACTCCCGTCGTCCGGCAGCTTCCGTGAGCAGCGTGGCCGGGTCGTGGCCGGCGCTCTCGGTGTCGGCGAGGGTGGCTGCGAGGGCGTGCCAGCCAGGCTCGGCCAGGATCTGTTCGGCCAACTCGGGTACCGCCGCGCGGAGATGGGCGGCTTGCTTGTGTCGCAGGGGCTGAGACAGGCGCCGGCCTCGCTGGTACAGCACGCTCAACGGGACGTCGGCGGCGGCCCGGTAGGCGGTGCGCAGATGTTCTGCGGCCTGGCGGGCTGCGGCTGCCTGTTGAGCGTGCTCCTTCTTGGCGTGCCAGTGGGCGGCAGCGGTGACGAGGAAGAACAGCATGTCGATCGCCATCGCGGTGGTGGCTCCGTCTTCCCCGCGGCCAAGCGCGGGGCCGCTGTAGGTGAGATCGCGGGCGGCCTGGCGCAGGGCACGGTCGTGCCCGTGTTCGGCCCTTACGTGGGAGCGGGTGGCCCGCTCGAATACGGCGGCGGCCTGACGCAGTTCGGTGCGGGTGTGGGCGGCGGAGGTCTTGGCGAGCGCGTCCAGGATCTCCCCGGCCGCCGAGATGCGCGCGGCCACCTGGCCGTCCTCACCATTGTCGATGACCAGCACCGCCTGCCACGCAGCCGTGGCTGTCCGACGCCGCGCGGTCGCGGGGCCATTCGGGGCTTCGGCGAAGGGTGCGTCCGTGCCCCGGTTCGGGGTGTCGACGGTGAACCGTTTGCGGATGCGGGGCAGGGACAGGTCGGGGGAGAGCGTGGAGCCCGCGTAGAACACTGGCTCCTTGTCACCGTTGCGGTTGTCCGGGAGGGCGACCTTGTAGCCGAGCAGGTCGCCGGAGGGCGCGGCGCGCTTCCGGATCAGCAGGCCGGCGGCAGCCAGCCGGTCGAAGAACTCCCCCTCGCTCGTGGCTCCTGCCACTGCCCGCCGTACGGTCTCGCGCAGTTCGTCGCGTGCCGGTTGCTGCCTGCCTTCGCGTTCGGCCTTGTGGCGTTCGGCGCTGGTGGTCCGCTTGGCGGCCGTGCCGTCACCGGGCGAGACCTGGTGCAGACCCAACTCCTTTTCGATGAGGCGGCATTCGGCCTGGGCGCGTTTGCCGGAGCGGTGGTGGTCGGGGCGGCGGCCGTCTTCGCGGACGAGGGTGGCGATGATGTGGATGTGGTCGTCGGAGTGGCGGACGGCGGCCCAGCGGCAGCCGGCGCCGTCGCCGGGGTCGATGCCGGTGGCGGCGACCACGCGGCGGGCGATGTCGCCCCACTGCTCGTCGCTGAGGATCGGGTCGTCGGGAGCGGCGCGCACGGAGCAGTGCCAGACGTGCTCGTCGGGACGTTGGTCTGGTTCGAGGAGTGCCAGGGGCTGGTCGAGGAGGTGCTGGAGGTCTTCCTTCGTCACCGAGGGGTCGCGGCCGGGGTCGGGGGCCATGCCGTCGAAGGAAGCGACCAGGTGTGGGTCGATGTGTTCCTCGTGGGTGCCCTTGCCGTAGAGGTAGTTGAGGAGTCCGAGGGTTTTGCTTCCCTGCTGGTGGATCCGGGGGATCAAGCTGCCTGCTCCTCCTGCCCGTTGGTGACCCTGTCGGCCGCCCGCTGGACGGCCTGTGCGGCGCGCTGTAGATCTGCGAGGGCCGCGGCGAAGTGAGGTGCGTCGGCACCGGAGTTGAGGGCCTTGGCGGCTTGGTTGACGTTGCTGCCGGCCCAGCCGAGCTGACGGCGTACACCGAACAGGGCGGTCAGGATGTCCCGTTCGGTGGCGATGGCTGCCGCGGTGCGGGACTGGTCGCGGGCGGAGGCCAGGGCGGAATGGGCGAGGAATCCGGCCACGCTCATGCCGACGTGGTCGGCGCCGGACTGGATGATGGCGAGTTCTTGTTCGTTGAGGCGGACGCTGTGGGCGGGGCGCTGCTTCTTGTCGCGCGGGCGGGATTTCCCCTTCCTGGCCCTGCCCTTGCGGCTGGCCCTGCCTGGCTGCGGTCCGCCCTCGGCCGCAGCCTTCCCGTCCGGCGCCCCCTGGTGCTGGACGGACCCCGTCGCCCCTGGGGCGGGGTCGGGTTCGGGCGCTCCCCCTGCGGGGGAGTGTCCGAACCTCCAACTTGCTCCCGATGGCGCTGAGATGGTCATCTTCCTTTGGACTGTGGGCAGTTCGTGGTTCGAGCCGTGCATTGAGTGTTCTTCCTTGGGTGTTGAGGTCGGAGCGGGTCAGTGGGGATGGTCGGCGTGAGCGGCCCTCAGCTCGGCCTTGACGGTGCGGACGACCTCCCCGGCGGTGTCGCTGGCGACGCTGTAGCCGTCCTCGCGCACGGTGTTTTCCAGCAGATCGCGGGAGAGACGTCCGGTCTCGCCTTGGATGCGGTGGGCGTAGGAGGTGAGAACTTCCCGGGTAGCGCGCGGTTTGGGGCCTGGGCGGTTCGGCTTCGCCCGCGTGGCCTTGCCCGGATCGGTATCTGGTGGTTCCTCGCCCGGATTTGGTTCTGGGCTCGTGGTGGTGTGGGCGGGCTGGTGCGGGCGGTTTTCGGGCTCCCGGCGGGCGGTGTCATCGCCCGCGTCGCTCTCGGACGGGCGGCCCGGATTCTCGGTCCGCTTCGTCGCTACGGCGCGCGGGCGGGCAGCTGTGGAGCTGACCGTCCTGCCCGTGGCGAGGGCGGGCCAACGCCGGGGCAGCGGAATGGAGGCCAGGGCGAGGGCCTGTTGGCGGGTGGCGAGCTTGCGCAGCAGCAACTCGTCCTGCCGCTCGTCGCGGTCGACATTGGCCTGCTCCAGCGCCTGGTGCAGGCGGCGGGTGAGGCGCCGACCTCGCCACTTGGAGCGCTTGGCGGGTGGCATGGTCTCTGCCCGGAGGATCAGGGTGACGGCTCGGTCGAGGGCGCGCTCGCGGATGATCCGGGCGGCGTCCGCGTCCCGGTCGGCGATTCCCAGGCGGGCCAGTAGCCGTTCGCGTGCCTGTCGGGCGATGACCGCGGTCAGGCTGCGGGAGTCGGTGTGCGGGACGCGGTTGCGTAGTTCGATGCCCATGGCCAGATGCCAGAGCAGGGCCGCCAGGACCGGGCCGACGAAGGCCCGCACGGTTCCGCCGACCAGCCCGGACTCGGCGTAGGCGGGCACGATCTGCACGCCCGTGATCACCCAGGTGAGGGTGCCGGGCAGACCGGGTGCCTGTTTCGGGCCGTTGAGGTTCGCCCGGGCGAGCAGGGCGGTGGAGAACAGGGCGAGTTCGGCGGCGGCGAACATCGCCGCCCGTTCGATGCTGCTGCCCATGTCGAGGTAGTCGGCGGCGAACCGCCAACTGGTGTCCGCGCTGTAGGCGGTACAGCCGATCGCGGCGATGGCAGCGACCCGGACCGCGGCGGTGCTACGCCGCTGCTCGGAGTCCCGCTTCCGTAGGCGCCGCCGTAGGGACCATGCGACGGACAGGGCGACGGCGACCAGGACCGCGACGGCCACAGCCGCAGGGATCCAGTCCGGCAAGGCGGGTATGCCGATGCCGTTGGCGCTGATGAGTGTGGTGGTGCCAGGAGTCATGCAGAGGCTCTCCATGGGCCCACGCGAGCGAGGGCATGCCTCTTGCGTGGGCGGGGTGAGGTGAGGGCGAGGAGGGAGACGCGCGGTTGCCGTCAGGCAGCGGGCGCGGTGCGGCGTCGGTCCGATCCGGTGAGGATGACGCGCTCGGTCATCTCGGCCAAGCGGGAGGCGACGCGGTCGCCGAGTGCGGTGCGCAGCTCGGGGATCGGCAGGTTCGTGGTGATGAGGGTGGGGAGCATGTGCTCGTACCGGTGGTTGATGAGCCGGTAGGTCAGCTCCTCGGTCCACTCGCTGGTCTTGGCCGCGCCGAGATCGTCCAGGAGCAGCAACGGGCAGCGGGCCAGCGTCTGCAGCTCCCGTTCGCCGTCGTGGCCGGCGCGGGGGCGGAGTCGCGCGTGCAGGTCAGCGCTGGTGGTGGCCTCCCAGCGCAGGCGCACCCCTCGCGAGAGGAGGGCGCGGACGGCGCCGTATCCCTGGTAGGTCTTGCCAGTGCCGGTGGGGCCGGCGATCAGCAGCGACGGTCCTTCGGCGATACCCGGTCCGCCGGGACCAGGGCGTCCGGTACGCGCGATCCGGTCGGCCCAGGCGGTGATCTGCGGGTGGTCGGCCAGGGCGTGGCGGTAGCGGGCGGGGATGCGGGCGTCCGCAAGCTCCAGGGCGGTGACCGGTTCGGCCGGCGGTTCCTGGGCTGTGACCGCGGGGTCGATGCCGCGCGTGGCCAGGATGCCGTTGAGCCGGTCGACGATCGGGCCGACCCGGTGGGGCTCGCGGGTGAGGGTGGCGGTCAGAGGTCACCTCCGTAGGCGGCGTCGAGGTCGGCGGGGTTCGTCCATGCCCTGTGGGTGGTAGGCATGGGCGCCGCGTTCATGACCTCGTGGACGAGACTCGGCAGGACTCTTGGCGAGAGGCCCTTGGCCCGATGGCGTTCCAGGGCGGTCCGGAGGTGGGCAGGGGCGATGTCCTCGTCGAGCAGCCTGCGCACCTGTTCGCCGAGCTGGCTCAGGAAGACTTTCGGCGGGCGGTGGTTGCACGCGCTGACGTACTCGGCAAGGAGCTCCCTGGCCGAGAGGGTGTCGGGCGCGTGGGCGCTTGCGCCCCCCGAAGGGGTATTTCCTAGATCCACGGTCCTAGGTCCTAGATCCGGACGGTGAGGCGTCACCGCCGAAACGGGGAGGATTCCTGACTCCCTCACGGACGGCTCCGTGAAATCGCTCTGACCTGCCGGTTTCCTATCAGATCCCGAATGCGGCGCAGACTCGCGCGCTTCACGGGAGGTCTCACGGAGGGTTCCGTGAGGCGAGGGTGCGAACTCCGTGACGCTCGCCTCCGCCACCGGCGCGTCGACGATTGACCGGGTGCCGGACGAGCCGATGTGGCGAGGGCAGCCGGGCAGACGGCTCATGCTCGGCCGGTTGATCTTCTGATGCCGGTGCCACGTGACGACGTGCAGGTACCGCTTGTCGTCCGGGCCCTTGTAGCGGCAGATCAGACCGGCGTCGGCGAGCTGCGCGAGGTCCGTCTCGACGTCGGAGGGCGTGTGGTCAGGGCGCAGGACCCACAGCTGCCCGGCAATGATCGCGGCGTGGTCGCGGTGGCGGCCCTGGTCGTCGGCCTGGGTGAGCAGGCCGAAGAAGGTGCGCTCGGCGGTCAGGGAGACGGCGGCCAGGGACTCGGAGACGAAGGCTTCGGGCTTGATGGTGCGGATTCGAGCCAAGAGGGGCGGGTCCTCACTCGGTTGCAGGTGGGCAGGAGCCCACGGCTCACCGTCGATCGGCGGTACGGGCGTACGGGTTGGGGGAGTTGACCGGCCGGCGGCGCAGGGCGCGTTGATGGCCGCTCGCGCTTTCCGGGGGTGTCGTCAACATAGCCACACCCAAGTCGCACAAGTCCAGCCCCATCCCGCGCAATCTCTTACGGCAGAAAGGCAGCTGTAAAAGCAGGCGGTAGAGGGCGGTGGCAAAACGGTAAGGCACGATCGCCGGTTGACCAAATAGTTGTGCCGGTTTCCGAGCCAGAAGCATCACGTCGGGAAGCCGTTGACGTGTCGGCGACGGGCAAGCTACAACACAACACCCCATGTCGCAGCAGTCGCTGAGCGGCGATCGGCGCGGCGGCTCTCGGGTCATGTCAGCCCGGGGAACCGCTCCGCATGCGGACAACGCAGGGGGGAACATAGACCACGATCGCCGGTTAACCAAACCGGCGAATGGACGCTACAACTGGAGCCATGCCCGCACGCTCATTGGAAATCGGCCCCGCAGGAATACGGGCGGCCCGCACCATCGAAATCCTCCGCACCGAACGCGGCTTGTCGCAACGCCAACTCGCCCGCCACGTCACGGCACTTGGCCACCCGATGTCAAACACCATGCTCTCCCGCATCGAACGCGCTCAGCGGCGGTGCGACATCGACGACCTTGTGGCTCTCGCTGAGGCACTGCACGTCCCACCTCCAGTGCTCCTCGGAGATCCCACACTCGTCTGACCTGCCTCCGGAGCTGGATTCACAGTCCGGGGACCGTCGGTGAGTGCTTGCTTCGGGCCGTACGGCTCGTACTCGCTGGGGCGTATAGCACGAGATCCCCGGTTACCGAAACCGGGGATCCTCCGCACCATTGATGGTGTTCGCCAACCGCGCTCGGCAGAGAGCGCCCCTTTCCAATGTCGCGCCGCCTGGCAGACCACACCCACCCCCGCGCCACACCCACGGAGGCCAACCATGCCTGCACGTCCGCCTTCTGCTCCGAAGCCGAGTTCTATCCAAGTTCCGGATGCCACCCCCACAACACGCCAGGCATTCCTGAGCGTGAAAGATGCCGCCGAATACCTCGGCCTGTCCCCGCACACCCTCTATGTCTGGCGGCATCGCCGAAACGGCCCGCCCAGTTTCCGGATGGGGTCGCGTGGTCGCGTCATGTACCGGATAGAAGCGCTCGACGCCTGGATCCGCGAACAGGAGCAGGCCGACTCACGTTCCAATACAACCCTGAGCCCATTGGGTGCCGCACCGCAGAAACGCTCGGACTACGCCACGGGCGCCTGACCCCGGGCTGACTCCTACCGCACGCAACCTGCCATCGAGGGAAGTATTTGGCCGGCTACATAGAAGACCGTTGGATCAAGAAGAAGAAGGACCCCGACACCGGCAAGCGGGAACGCACCACCCGCTACGGCAAGGGCTCCCGGTACCGAGTTGCCGGTATCCCTGGTGTCCGGGACAAGTCCTTCGACGTGCTCGAAGACGCCAAGGCGTGGCTGCGCAGGGCCGGCACCGACAGCGAACGTGGCGAGTTCGTCGATCCCCGCGACGGCTCCATCACGCTGGACGACTACGTAACACGCTTCTGGCAGACGGGAGTTCGCGGTGCGCCCGGCACGATCAAACGCATCGACGAACGCGTCCGCCTCCACATCCAGCCTCAACTGGGCACCGTCGCCCTGCGGGACATCAGCCCGGCGGTACTGCGCGGATACATCGCCGCGCTGGAGAAGGAACTGTCACCGCGATACGCCCGGCAGATCCTCGGCTCGCTCTCGAACATCTTCGAGACCGCCATCGACGACAAGCGCCTGGTGCGCAACCCGATGCGGGCCAAGTCCGTGCGGTGGCCCAAGGCGCCGGAGGACCAGAGGGAAGCCTGGCCCCTGGAGACCGCGCAGCGCGTACGGGACGCGATCAACGCGCGCTACCGCATTGCCGTCGTGCTCGCGCTGGGCTGTGGGCTGCGGCAGGGTGAGGTCTTCGGTTTGTCGCCGGAGGACGTTGACTTCGCCCGTGGAGTGCTGCGCATCCGCCGACAGGTCCAACTCCTCGGCGGGCGGCTGTACTTCACCCTGCCGAAGGGCGGCAAGACCCGCGTCGTCGACATGCCTCCGTCGGTCGCGGCGGCCCTGGCCCAGTACTTCATGGAGTACCCGGCGGTCGAGGTGGAACTGCCGTGGGGCGGCCCGGAGCCCGACCGGGAGACGAAGAAGTTCCCGCTCGTCATCACCACGACGTACGGCAACGCCCTTCGCGCGAACATCTTCAACGTAGAGGTGTGGAAGCCTGCCCTGGCCGCCGCCGGCGTCATCCCCATGCGGCAGAAGAAGGGAGAGCGGTGGAAGGCGTCGCGCAAGGACGGCTTCCACGTGCTCCGGCACACATACGCCTCGGTCATCCTCGAAGCGGGCGAGTCCGTCGTCACCCTGGCCCGCTGGCTCGGCCATTCGAGCCCGACGATCACCCTGGACTACTACGCCCACTTCATGCCGGAGGCCGGCGGCAAGGGGCGAGGCGCCATCGACGCCCTGATCGGCCAGCCTGCACTGGCCGCGTAGACGTCCTCTCCGCACAACCCACGAAACGGGTGGGCACAGCGATCTGCTGTGCCCACCCGTTTCGGCGTTCCACAAGGGAAGTCGGCTACTCTCCGTGCCGATCAATGCTGCCAGCCTGCGCTTCAGCGGCGAGGCAACCGCAGGTCAACGCCCGCGATCGCAGGAGACCGCGCAGATTGGAGCGCGGCCCATTCTCCCCAGATTCTCCCCAGCGGCCTCGGAAGCGCCGTCGGAGCCCGCGATCCGGGCCGCAGCCACTCCCGGGAGCGCCTCCGAGGGCGATTACTCAGAGCCAGTCTTTCCGCTTGAAGATGACGTACAAACTGGTGCATACGACCGCCATCAGGATGATCGCGAAGGGGTACCCAAGCACCCAGTGCAACTCCGGCATCCGATCGAAGTTCATCCCATAGATCGTCCCGACGAGCGTCGGTGCGAAGAGGATGGCCGCCCAAGAAGAAATCTTCTTGATCTCCTCGTTCTGCTCGAACCCCGCCTCCGCCAACGCCCGCATCTCCGCGTTCTGTTGCTGGGTGACCAGGGTGGCGTTCACCGTGAGGATGTCCGTGAGGGCCTGGCGGAAGCCGTCCACTCGTTCGCTGGTGTGGGTGACGTGGTCGGCCACGTCGCGGAGGTAGCGCTGGAGTTCCTCGTCCGTGCCGTACTTCGCGAAGCCCGCCATCAGGCTGTGCAGCATGCCGACCAGGGGGCGGGTGGCGCGCTGGAACTCGACCATTTCGCGGGAGAGTTCGTAGATGCGGCGGGAGACCTGCGGTTCGCTGCGGAAGACCTCCGTCTCGATCTCGTCGATGTCGGTCTGGACGCCGGCGACCACCGGCGCGTAGCCGTCGACGACCGCGTCGAGGATGGCGTACAGCACCGCCTCGGGGCCGAGTTTCAGCAACTCCGGGGATTCCTCCATGCGTTGGCGGACCGCGGAGAGGTCGGGGGCCGCGCCGTGCCGGACCGTGATCACGAAGTCCGGGCCGACGAACACGTGCAGCTCGCCGAAGTCGACCTCCTCCGTCGTGTCCAAGTAGCGGGCCGCGCTCAGGACCACGAACAGCGTCTCGCCGTAGCGCTCCAGTTTGGGCCGCTGATGTGCCTCCATCGCGTCCTCGACCGCCAGCGGGTGGAGGTCGAACTCCGCTGCCAGGGAAAGGAGTTCACTCTCGGTGGGGCGGGCGAGGCCGATCCAGGCCATGCCGGACGGCTGTTCGCGCAGTTCGCGGAAGGTGTCGGCGAGGGTGTCCGGCGCCGAGACGCGCACGCCGTCCCGGTACAGGGCGGCCTGGACGACGCTGCCCGCGTCGGACGGTTCCGGGGGCGGCGCGGCGGTCGTGGACGCCGGAGTTTCGGGTGCCGGCTCCGGAGGCGGGGCGGGTGTGCGGCGCCAGCCGGGGCGTCGGCCGGTCCTGCCGTTCTTCGAGGTGGGGCGGGCGCGTCGCTGGGGCATTCGCGGCTGCCTCTCGGTCGAACCTACGTCTCCGTGATCACGGAGCAGGAGCAGCAGCAGGATATACGGGGCAAACGACCTGGGCGTATGAACCGGGGTCCCGGATTCGGTGAGAGTTGCGGACAGAGGGTGTCCGCAATCGCCCGTAGCGTGGTGAGCGTGACCAAGGCGAAGACCTCGACCACCGCTCCCGTACTCGACCCGCGCGCCCTCAACCGCGCCACGCTCGACCGGCAACTCCTCCTGCGCCGCTCCCCGCTCTCCGCCGGCGCCGCCGTCGAGCATCTCCTCGGCCTCCAGGCCCAGAACGTCAAGCCGCCGTACTACGCTCTCGCCGCCCGCCTCGAGGGATTCGCCCCCGAGGAACTGTCCGGGCTGATGGCCGAGCGCGAGGTCGTCCGGATCGTCACCATGCGTTCCACCATCCACACCCACACCGCCGCCGACTGCCTCACCCTCCGCCCCCTCGTACAGGCCGCCCGTGATCGCGAACTCGGCAATTTCCGCAAGGGCCTCGTCGGCGTCGACCTGGACCGGCTCGCCGTACTCGCCCGCGAACTCGTCGAGGCCGAGCCACGCACCATGAAGGCGTTGCGCGAGGCGCTCCTCGTCGAGTGGCCCGACGCCGATCCGCAGGCCCTCGGGATCGCCGCCCGCTGCAAGCTCCCGCTCGTCCAGGTCACCCCGCGCGGGCTGTGGGGCCGTAGCGGACAGGTGGCGCTGACCACCGCCGAGCACTGGCTCGGGCGGTCCGCCGAACCCGCACCCACCCCCGACGCGACCGTCCTCCGCTACCTCGCCGCCTTCGGCCCCGCCTCCGTCAAGGACATGCAGACCTGGGCCGGCCTGACCCGGCTCCGCGAAGCCTTCGAGCGGCTCCGGCCGCAGCTCGTCACTTTCTACGACTCGAACGGCGTCGAACTCTTCGATCTTCCGGACGCGCCCCGGCCCGACGCGGACACCCCGGCCCCGCCGCGTTTCCTGCCGGAGTTCGACAACCTGCTGCTCTCCCACGCCGACCGCACCCGCGTCGTACCGCCCGAGTACTGGGGCCGCGCATGGTGGGGCAACGTCGCCCATCGCACGTTCCTCGTCGACGGATTCCTCGCCGGGGTCTGGAAACTCGACGGCGACCACCTCGTCGTCGAGCCCTTCGGCAAGCTGACCAAGGCCCAGCGGGGTGAGGTGGTCGCCGAGGGGGCGCGGATGCTCGACACCCTGCACAAGGGGACGTCGTACGACATCCGGTTCGGGACGGTCGTACAGCCGTAGAACCCGCGAACCGTGTCAGTCCGCTCGGCCCGTCACCGCGACCGTCACGCCCAGGCCGATCATCGTGCAGCCGCCCGCGCCGCCGATCAGGGAGAGGCGGCGGTCGGAGCCGGCGAACCAGGTGCGGGCGGCCGAGGCGGTCAGGCCCCACAGGGTGTCCGTGACCAGGCCGATGGAGATGGGGATCAGGCCGAGCAGGAGCATCTGGAGCGGGACGTGGCCCGCGGAGTGGTTGACGAACTGGGGGAGTACGGCGGCGAAGAACACCACGCCCTTGGGGTTGGTGACGCCGACCAGGGCTCCGTCGAGGACCGTGCGCAGGTCGCCCCGGGGCTCTTTCCCAGGAGCTGTCCGCATCGCGGACGCCTTCAGGTCCTTGCGGTGGCGGAACGCCTGGACGCCCAGGTAGATCAGGTAGGCCGCGCCTGCCAGCTTCACCGTCAGGTAGATCGTGACCGACCGTTCCACCAGCGCGCCGATGCCGAACGCCACCGCCGTCACCAGCAGATACGAGCCGATGACATTGCCGAGCGCCGTCTCCACCGCCGTACGACGGCCGTGGGCCAGTGCGCGGCCGATGACGAACAGGACGCTCGGGCCCGGGATCACGATCACCAGCAACGACATCGCGGCGAAGGTGAGGAAACGGTCCGTGGACACCATGCGATCACTCCCATCCGGCGCTCATTGAAGCAGGCGGATGCGAGTCCCCTCTAGGACCGGGACCGGGCGCGCACATGGATAGGGTGCGTTGCGGGCTGCTCGTGGAAGCCCGCAACGCACCCTGGTATTTCCCTGAGGGATGCTCAGGAGTTCTTCCGGGTCACGAGTTGACCTGTGTGGTCACCAGGCTGGAGAACTTGGTCAGCCGGGAGTAGACCCCCGGATAACCCGCCTCGGCACAGCCCTCGCCCCAAGAAGTGATCCCTGCCAGGACGCCCCCGATGAGCAGGGGACCGCCGCTGTCGCCCTGGCAGGTGTCTACGCCGCCGGATGTGTATCCGGCGCAAACCATGTCGGTCGCGATGAAGTCCGAACCGTAGGAGCTCTTGCAGCTGGAGTCGGACACGATCGGGACGGTCGCGGTCCGCAGCTGGTTGGAGGAGCTGCCGTTCTCCGAGGTGGTGCCCCAGCCGAGGATGCGGGCCGTGGCGCCGGTCGCGTACACGGAGGTGTCCGTGGAGGCGACGTACTTCGCCGTGGTGTACGGCATCGACGTCGACAGTGTCAGCACGGCCACGTCGTTGCCGTTGGTGGCGTCCGTGTAGCTGGGGTTGATCCAGATCTTGCTGACCTTGCTGACGGTGCCGTTCGTACCGTTGAGATAGGTACGGCCGCCGACCACGCGGACGCTGCTGGTGGTCTCGCCGACCATACAGTGGGCGGCGGTGACCACCTTGGTCGCGGAGACGAGTGTGCCGCCGCAGAACTGGTTCTGCGAGGCGTCCGTGATCTGCATGACGAACGGGTACGTCGTCGTCGTGGTCGTGGAACCGCCGACGATGGGCTGGGGGGCTGCCACAGCGGTGGGGGCGCTGAGCAGTGCGGTCGCTGCGGCAGCGGCAGCTGCTGCGACGACTGCGGTGGTTCTCTTGGCGCGGTTGAGCCCGAACATGAGTCTCCTCATTGGGTTGCCGGTGGGGGTCGCGCGGGTGTGGGGGGTGCAACGGGGGTCGCGGGACCGACCCCCGTATGCCCGGGCGAGCGGCACACCCATAAGCTAGAACCCGGAACACCCAGCTCCCAATGAGGGAACCCCCTAGGGGAGTTGGGCAGGGAAAACCCTCGGTCGCCGCACAGTAAACCCGTAGGGTCCTCAGTTCGGACGGCGCCCCGCCGCCAGTCGGACGATATCCACCCGCGAGCGGATCCCCAGCTTGCGGTAGACCCGGGTCAGGGTCGCCTCGACCGTCTTGACGCTAATGAACAGCCGCGCGGCGATCTCCCGGTTGGTGGCGCCCTCCATGACCAGCGCGGCGACCTGACGCTCCATCGAGGCCAGCCCGTCGAGCCCCTCCAGAGTGGGCGCGGGTGTGGGCACGGGCGCCGGCTCCGGCGGCCTGACGACGGCCGCCTCGTCCACCTGCCGCAGCCAGGGCAGCGCCCGGCAGCGCCGGAACAGCCGGGTCGCCTCGTCGTACGACGTCGGCCCGGGCTGTCCGGTGCGCAGCGACGCCAGCGCGAAGGCGGCGCGGGCCTCCTCCAGGCCGTAGCCGAGTTTGGCCAGGCGGTCCTGGACGGACGTCAGTTGGGCGACGGCCTCGTCGTGTTCGCCGCGGGCCGCCCGGACGAGTGCCTCGGCGCGGTCGAGTACGGCGAGGACGCTCTCGCGGCCGAGGCGCAGCGCGCGTTCACGGGTCACGTCGATGACGTCCTGGGCCTCGGCGCTCTCGCCGATGCGGACGAGGGCCTCGGCGAGGTCGCCGTGCCAGCGCCCGCGCGCCGGGTCCGTCACCCCGAGGGCCTGCTCCAGTTCGCGGACCCGGCGCAGCGAGCGGACGGTCCCGTGGGCGTCCCCGGCGACCAACTGGGCGTATCCCAGGGCCCCGAGGGCACGGGACAGGTACATCTGGTCACCGTCCTCCTCGGCGTGCTCGACTGCCTCCCGGGCCAGCGCCAGCCCCTCCTCGACGTCACCGCCGGAGGCCTCGGCGAGCGCGGTCAGCATCGCGGACGCCGTCTGGCCGATCCCGGAGTCGCGGGCCAGCCGCAGGCCCTCGCGGGCCAGGTCGAGGGCGCGGCCGCAGTGCCCGGAGCGCAGTTCGGTCTCGGCGAACCCGCGCAGGAAGTGCACCTCGCTCTCCACCGACCCGCGCCGCCGCACCTCACGCAGCAGCGCGGTGATGGTCGCGCGCGCCTCGGGCAGCTGATCGCTCATCACCAGCCAGCGGAACCGGGCCGAGCCCGCGCCGTTGTGATGGCACGCCACCCTCGGGTCCTGGGGCTCCTTCAGCGCGCGCTTGATGGTGAGCGGGGCGTCCGGATGACCCATCAGGGTCTCCGTCTGTGCCTGGAAGGAGAGCGCGAGGAGTTCGGTGCGCCGGTCACCGGCGAGTGCGGCGAGTTCCGCCGAGCGCGCGGTCTCCGCGCGTGCCTCCGCGAAGTCGCCCTCAACGAGCAAGGCGCGCCAGGCCAGTTGGTAGCGGACCAGGGCGAGCAGCCGGGGGTCGTCGCCCGCGTCGGCGAGGGCCTGCGGGAAGACGGCGTCGACGTCCGCCATCGAGTGACCGGCGGTGTCGATCACGATGATCCAGGCCCGCACGCGCTCGGCGGCCACCGAGGTCCGGGTCAGCACCTCGCGCGCGATGTCCCGGGCGAGGTCCAGTTCGCCGGCGGTGATCGCGTCCTCGGAGGCCTGCAACCGGCGCTCGTCCGGGCCCGGCACGCTGTCACCCGGTGTGTGCCGGGCGGCGAGCAGTCCGAGCGACGCGGCGACGGAGGGTGCCCCGCGGTCGCGGGCCAGGGTCGCGGCCTCGGCGAGCCGGGCGGCGACCTCGGGGTCGGTGCCGGTGGTCGCGAGGGCGAGGTGCCGGGCGCGCTCGATGGGGTCGGAGGCCGCGGTCGACAGCGCCGCGTGCGCGGCCCGCCGTTCCTGCGCGGGTGCCTCCGCGTACAGCGCGGCCGAGATCAGCGGATGCGCGAACCGGACGGCGGGAGCCTCGGACTCCGTTGCCAGCAGGCCGAGTTCGGCCGCCTGGGCGGTCTCCGCCTCCGCGTTCTCCCGCCCGGCGGTCTGGAGCAGGGCCACCGTGGGACGGGCGCCCGCGCTCGCGACCAACAGCGTGCGGCGTGCCTCGGCGGGCAGCATGTCGAGCCGGCTCAGCACCAACGCGCGTAGCGACGTCGGCACGGGCAGCGGCTCGCCCGGTCTCGGCGGGGTCGGGTTCTCGGCCAGCGCACGCCCCAACTCCAGCGCGAACAAAGGGTTTCCGCCACTCGTACGGTGGATCTCACGGACCGTGGAACGCGGCAGCCCGGTGTACCCGCGGTGGTCGAGCAGCGCCGACACCTGCGCCCGGGACAGCGGACTGAGCCGGAACGCGAGCGTGTCCGGCGGCGAGGCGCTCAGGTACCGGTCGTACTCCTGACCCTCGGTCCGCACCGCGAACACCATCTGCACCTGGGTGTCCCCGAGCCGCCGCGCGGCGAACCCGAGCAGCTCCGCGCTGGCCGGGTCCAGCCACTGCAGATCATCGGCTACGACGAGGACGGGACCGTCGGTGGCGAGGGCGCGCAGCGCGGACAGGACGGCCAGGCGCAGGGCGAGGCCGTCGCGTTGGAGGGAGGATTCGCCGCGGCCGGTGAGCGCGGATTCGAGCGCGGTGCGCTGGGCGACGGGCAGTCGCTCGGACACCTCGTCCAGGACCAGACCAAGGAGGTCGGCGAGGGCCAGGAAGGGGAGATGGGATTCGGACTCCGTGGCCGAGCAGCGCAACACGGTCCGCGCCGTCTCGCCGTATTCCGCGGCCAACGCCCGCAGGAGGGTCGACTTTCCTATTCCGGCGGGGCCGTGGAGCAGCACACTGCCACCCTCGGCGAGCTGGTCACGGGCGGCGTTGAACATCTCCTCCCGGCCGATGACCAGGTCGGGGCGCGTTCTGGCAGGCTCCTTGAAGTCCCGTCGCACGGTCACCGCTCCCCTCGTGTGTCGTGTCCGGGCCAATATTAGGCAATCAGTCCTTGAAATTCGGATGGATGGGGTCGTGAGGGAAATAACAACTGTGCAGCATGAGGAAATTCAAAGCTCCGATGAATGAATAGACGGACGTCGTAGGAGCCCCCTCAGAGGTCGCCGCTCGGGGTACCACCGCCCCTCTCACGGCAGCACCCCCGCCCGCCGCGCCGCCACCACGGCCTCCCCGCGGGTGTGCGCCCCGAGCCTCCGCATCGCCGAGCGCAGATACCCCTTCACCGTCTCCGGCCGCAGCCCGAGCCGCTCCGCCGCCACCGCGTTCGTCGCCCCCGCCGCCACACAGGCCAGGACGTCCAGCTCCCGGGGCGCGAGTTCTACGTCCCCGGTGGCCGCCTCGCCCGTCAACAGGCCGCAGGCGTCGAGGAGTTCGGCCCGCAGCGCCGGGTCCGGGATGCGCGGGGCCAGCGCCCGCAGCGCCGCGTGCGCCTCCCGCACCTGCTCCCACACCGCGCTCGCCGCCGGGTCGGGGGCCAGCGCCGGACGAGCCGCGCTCAGCAGCTCCCGCACCTCCTCCCGTACGACCAGCGCCTGTTCCACGTCCCGCGCGGCCTCCATCGCCGCGCTCAGCATCCGGTCGCCCAACGGCTGGGCGGTGCGCAGCGCGCCGTAGAGGACACCGCGGACGCGGCGGCGTACGACGACCGGGACCGCGAGGATCGCGCGGAGGCCCTCGGTGGCGACCGGGGCGTCGTACTCGTGGCTGATCTGGCGCGAGGCGGAGTAGTCGAGGACGACGCACGGGCGGGCGAGGGCTACCGCCTTGCCGCCGAGACCGTTGCCCGAGGACACCGCGAGGGCGCGCAGGGACGGGGTCAACGTGCCGCTCAGTTCGCTGATGCGCATCTGCTGCCGGCCGGTCTCCACCAGGCCGCCGAAGGCGACGGGCAGCCCCGTACCGCGCCGGAGCCGTACCAGCGCCGACTGAATCTCCACCATCCCTGCCGCGTCCGTCGCCACCCGCTTGCCCCTTCATTGCGGCCGCCCTGCTGCACACACCCCCGTACGGGGGTAGTGAGACCCACATCACGGATTACACGATGTCAGAGAGCCGCCCGGCAATGGTCCGGTACTTAGGAGGACAGATGACGACGGCGAGTGAGTCGTTCCGTAGCGCGAGGGATTTTCTGCTGGCGCACCGTACGGACTATGCCACGGCCTACGAGGGTTTCTCCTGGCCCAGGCCCGAGCACTTCAACTGGGCGCTCGACTGGTTCGACGTCATCGCGGCCGGCAACGACCGCACCGCGCTGCACATCGTCGAGGAGGACGGCACCGAGGCCGCCCTGTCCTTCGCGGAGATGTCCGAGCGCTCCGACCGGGTCGCCAACTGGCTGCGCGCCCAGGGCGTCCGTGCCGAGGACCGGATCCTCGTCATGCTCGGCAACCAGACCGAGCTGTGGGAGACGGCCCTGGCCGCGATGAAGCTCGGCGCCGTCGTCATCCCGGCCACCCCGCTGCTGGGCCCCGCCGACCTGCGCGACCGCGTCGAGCGCGGCCGGGTCCGGCAGGTGATCGTGCGCTCCGAGGACACCGCCAAGTTCGACGAGGTGCCCGGGACGTACACGCGGATCGCGGTCGGCGGTGGGGTCGAGGGCTGGCGGACGTACGAGGACGCGTACGCCGCTTCCGCGGAGTTCACGGCGGACGGCCCGACCCTGGCCGACGACCCGCTGATGCTGTACTTCACCTCGGGCACGACCGCCCACCCCAAGCTGGTCGAGCACACCCACACCTCGTACCCGATCGGCCATCTGGCCACCATGTACTGGATCGGCCTCCAGCCCGGCGACGTGCACCTCAACATCTCCTCGCCCGGCTGGGCCAAGCACGCCTGGTCGAACCTCTTCGCGCCCTGGAACGCCGAGGCGACCGTCTTCATCCACAACTACACGCGCTTCGACGCGACCCGGCTGATGGCGGAGATGGACCGCGCGGGTGTGACGACGTTCTGTGCCCCGCCGACCGTGTGGCGGATGCTCATCCAGGCCGACCTGACCCAGCTGCGTACCCCGCCCCGCGAGGCGCTGGCGGCGGGGGAGCCCTTGAACCCCGAGGTCATCGAGCAGGTCCGGCGCGCCTGGGGCGTCACCATCCGGGACGGCTTCGGGCAGACGGAGACGGCCGTGCAGGTGTCGAACAGCCCCGGTCAGCCGTTGAAGACGGGTTCGATGGGACGACCGAGCCCCGGCTACCGCGTCGAACTCCTCGACCCGGTGTCGGGTGCGCCCGGCGCTGCCGAGGGCGAGATCGCGCTCGACCTGTCCGACCCGCCGGTCGGCCTGATGACCGGCTACCACGGCGACCCGGACCGTACGGCGGAGGCGATGGCCGGAGGCTACTACCGCACCGGCGACATCGGCTCCCGCGACGAGGACGGCTACATCACCTACGTCGGCCGGTCCGACGACGTCTTCAAGGCCTCCGACTACAAGATCTCCCCGTTCGAGCTGGAGAGCGCCCTGCTGGAGCACGAGGCGGTGGCCGAGGCCGCCGTGGTGCCCGCGCCGGACGAACTGCGGCTCGCCGTACCGAAGGCGTACGTCGTGCTCGCGGCGGGCTGGGAGCCGGGGCCCGACACCGCGAAGGTGCTGTTCGAGCACTCGCGGGACGTCCTCGCCCCCTACAAGCGCATCCGGCGGCTGGAGTTCGCGGACCTGCCCAAGACCGTCTCCGGCAAGATCCGCCGGATCGAACTGCGGGAGGCGACGGCCGCGGGGTCGGCTGCCGAGTACCGCGAGGAGGACTTCCGATGAACGCGCTGACGAACTCGCCGATGAACTCGTACAGCCATGGAACCAGCGGGACTTCACTCCTCGGCGACACCATCGGGGCGAACCTCGACCGGGCGGTCGCTGCGTGGCCCGACCGCGAGGCGCTCGTCGACGTACCGTCCGGGCGGCGCTGGACGTACGGCCAATTCGCCGCCGACATCGAGCAGTTGGCGTACGCGCTGCTCGCGAGCGGGGTCGCCAAGGGTGACCGGGTGGGGATCTGGGCGATCAACTGCCCCGAGTGGGTGCTCGTCCAGTACGCCACTGCCCGCATCGGCGCGATCATGGTGAACATCAACCCGGCGTACCGGACCCACGAGGTCGAGTTCGTCCTCAACCAGGCGGGGATCTCGGTCCTGTTCGCCTCGGCCGGACACAAGGGCAGCGACTACCGGGCGATGGTCGAGCAAGTCCGGCCCAAGTGCCCGGAGTTGCGGGAGGCTGTGTACATCGGCGACCCGAGCTGGGAGGCGCTGGTCGCCCGGGGCGCGGCCGACCGTGCGGAGGAACTGCGGTCCCGCGAGGCCGAGTTGTCCTGCGACGACCCCATCAACATCCAGTACACCTCGGGCACGACGGGCTTCCCCAAGGGCGCGACCCTCTCCCACCACAACATCCTCAACAACGGGTATTTCGTCGGTGAGTTGATCGCCTACACCGAGCAGGACCGGGTCTGCATCCCGGTGCCCTTCTACCACTGCTTCGGCATGGTCATGGGCAACCTGGCGGCGACCTCGCACGGCGCGTGCATCGTGATCCCGGCCCCGTCCTTCGACCCGGCGGCGACCCTGAAGGCCGTACAGCAGGAGCGCTGCACGTCCCTCTACGGCGTACCGACCATGTTCATCGCGGAGTTGAACCTCCCCGACTTCGCGTCCTACGACCTCTCCTCACTCCGCACCGGCATCATGGCGGGCTCGCCCTGCCCGGTCGAGGTGATGAAACGGGTGGTCGCCGAGATGCACATGGCGGAGGTGTCCATCTGTTACGGCATGACGGAGACGTCTCCGGTGTCGCTGCAGACGCGGATGGACGACGACCTCGAACACCGCACCGGTACGGTCGGCCGCGTCCTCCCGCACCTGGAGGTCAAGGTCGTGGACCCGGCGACGGGGGTCACTCAACCCCGGGGCGCGGCGGGGGAGTTGTGCACCCGCGGCTACAGCGTGATGCTCGGCTACTGGAACGAGCCCGAGAAGACCGCCGAGTCGATCGACGCGGGGCGCTGGATGCACACGGGTGACCTCGCGATGATGCGCGAGGACGGTTACGTCGAGATCGTCGGCCGCATCAAGGACATGATCATCCGGGGCGGCGAGAACATCTACCCGCGCGAGATCGAGGAGTTCCTCTACACCCACCCGAAGATCGCGGACGTCCAGGTGGTGGGGGTGCCGCACGAGCGCTACGGGGAGGAGGTGCTGGCGTGCGTGATCCTCCGGGACCCGGGGGAGCCGTTGACGTTGGAGGAGGTGCGGGGGTTCTGTGAGGGGAGGCTGGCGCACTACAAGATTCCCAGCCTGCTTCAGGTCATGGATGCCTTTCCGATGACGGTGTCGGGGAAGGTACGGAAGATCGAGCTACGGGAGCGGGCTGTTCGGGGGCGGTGAGGTGGGGGTGCCGGAGCGGGAGGTGGCAGGTGCGGTGGTGGTCCCGGGTTCGGGGGCGGGGGTGTGAGTGTCGCCGGGGTGCAGGGGTGCCGGAGTGCCGGGGGTGCTGTCGTGCGGGGGTGCCGAGGCGAGGGGTGACCTGGGTGCCCGGCCGGCCGGTGGTGCGTACGGGGCGCTCAGTTGCGGGGTGTCGGCGCTGGGAGGCCAGGCTGCTGTGACTCGGCGCGTTCGACGGCCTGGGGTGCATCTTGCGGGACGGTCTGCGACGCGTTCGACGTGACGGTCTGGGGCGAGTCCGGTGAGTCTGGTGAGTACGGCGACTTGCGGCGCGGCCTCGTGGCAACGTCCCGTGGCCGGGAGCCGGGAGCCGGGAGCCGGGAGCCGGGAGCCGGGAGCCGGGAGCCGGGAGCCGGGGTCGGGGTCGGGGTCGGGGTCGGGGTCGGCGGACGGCGTCGGCGGACGGCCTCCGTGGGCCGGCGCCCTCGTCCCGCGGACCGGCAGTCGGCCCGCCGCCCGGCGTTAGCCGTCACGAACCCGGCCGTCGTCGCCACGCACCGGTCCCAGCCGCCCGACTAGCTCCCTGCCGCGTCGAGTTGCGGTGTGTCCTCGCCGTACCGTCAGGTAGTCGTCGTCCGCGGCCACCCGGCGTCTGTCGTGTGCCGTGTGCCGTCATGAACCGGCCGTGGTTTCCGCGAACCAACCCCGGCCGCCCAACTAACTTCCTGCGGCGTCGAGTTGATCAGCCAGTTCGTTCACCGGCTGGGGCGTGCCCGTGAGGTCGAGGACGAACAGGGGGACGCGGAGGGCGTCCGCGCGGGCGCGGGCGCCGTCGGCGTAACCGGCGAGGGAGAAGTAGACGCACTCCGTGGACTCCGTCATGGCCGTCAGCCACAGGCACTCCACGTCGCGCAGTGAGGCCGGCCGTACGGTCGGGTCCACCTGGGCCAGGATGCCGCGGGCGGCGAGGCCGATGCCGGACGGGGGCCGCTGGTCGGCGCGGCGGATGTCCCGGTAGCCGAGCCAGCGCAGATACAGCGCGGCGGCGGTGACCGCGTCGCGCGCGGTGCGGATCGTGACGGGCTGGAAGGCGGGGCGCCCCTCGACGTCGGCGCCGGCCTTGGGCGTCCTCGCGGCGGGTTCCGATGTCGGTTCCGCGCCCGCGACCGGTATCCGCAGCAGGGTCCCGCACGGGCAGCCCAGCTCCGGGTACGGCCACTCGTCCAGTCGGCCGCAGGCCGCGCAGCGGACCGCGATCCAGTCCTCGTCCCACACGCGGTGGTTCACGACCGTGGCCACGCCGCGCTGGTCCAGCGGCGGGGCCACGGGGGCCCCGCACACACAGGGATACGACGGCGCGGCGTAGACGTGTTCTCGTCGGCACGCCGGACAGCGCACCGGCACGCTCTCGGACATGAGCCCCATAGTCCTCCTGAAAACCCCTGCTTGTCCGTCTCTTGACTGCCTTGGTCACCCCACTTACATTACTTCCAGATAGTAGAAGTTAGATTCCGCAATACGGAAAACGATGCACCGCGGGGCGCGCCGGTGATGTGATTCCGACAGCCGAAGCAGGAGTACTCCATGGCTCGTATGACCGCTGCCCGCGCGGCAGTCGAGATCCTCAAGCGCGAAGGTGTCGGCGACGCGTTCGGCGTCCCGGGTGCGGCGATCAACCCCTTCTACGCCGCGCTCAAGGCCTCCGGCGGCATCAACCACACCCTCGCCCGCCATGTCGAGGGCGCCTCGCACATGGCCGAGGGCTACACCCGTACCAGCCCGGGCAACATCGGCGTCTGCATCGGCACCTCGGGCCCGGCCGGCACCGACATGATCACCGGCCTCTACTCCGCGATCGGCGACTCGATCCCGATCCTGTGCATCACGGGCCAGGCCCCGACCGCCGTGATCCACAAAGAGGACTTCCAGGCCGTCGACATCGCGTCGATCGCGGCCCCGGTGACGAAGATGGCGATCACGGTCCTGGAGGCGGCCCAGGTCCCCGGCGTTTTCCAGCAGGCCTTCCACCTCATGCGTTCCGGCCGCCCGGGCCCGGTCCTGATCGACCTCCCGATCGACGTGCAGCTCACGGAGATCGAGTTCGACCCGGAGACGTACGAGCCGCTGGCGGTGTACAAGCCGACGGCGACCCGGGCCCAGATCGAGAAGGCGATCGGGATGCTGAACGCCTCCGAGCGCCCCCTGCTCGTCGCGGGCGGCGGTGTCATCAACGCCGACGCGTCCGAACTCCTCGTCGAATTCGCCGAGTTGACCGGTGTTCCGGTCGTCCCGACCCTGATGGGCTGGGGCGTCCTGCCCGACGACCACGAACTGAACGCCGGCATGGTCGGCCTCCAGACCTCGCACCGCTACGGCAACGCGACCTTCCTGGAGTCCGACTTCGTCCTCGGCATCGGCAACCGCTGGGCCAACCGCCACACCGGCAAACTGGACGTCTACACGGCGGGCCGCACGTTCGTGCACGTCGACATCGAGCCCACCCAGATCGGCAAGATCTTCGCCCCGGACTACGGCATCGCGTCCGACGCGAAGGCGGCGCTGGAGCTGTTCGTCGAGGTGGCAAGGGAGTTGAAGGCGGAGGGCACCCTCCCCGACCGCTCGACGTGGGCGGCATCGGCCCAGGAGCGGAAGTCAACTCTCCAGCGCCGTACGCACTTCGACGACATCCCGATCAAACCGCAGCGCGTCTACGAGGAGATGAACAAGGCCTTCGGCCCGGAGACCCGGTACGTCTCCACCATCGGGCTCTCCCAGATCGCCGGCGCCCAGATGCTGCACGTCTACCGCCCCCGCCACTGGATCAACTGCGGCCAGGCGGGCCCCCTGGGTTGGACGATCCCGGCCGCGCTGGGCGTGGCGAAGGCCGACCCCGAGGCGTCGGTGGTCGCCCTCTCCGGCGACTACGACTTCCAGTTCATGCTCGAAGAGCTGGCGGTCGGCGCACAACACCGCATCCCGTACGTCCATGTCCTCGTGAACAACGCCTACTTGGGCCTCATCCGCCAGGCCCAGCTCGGCCTGGACATCAACTTCCAGGTCAACCTGGAATTCGAGAACATCAACTCGCCCGAGCTGGGCGTCTACGGCGTCGACCACATCAAGGTCGTAGAAGGCCTCGGCTGCAAGGCCATCCGCGTCACCGACCCCGCCGAACTGGGCACGGCCTTCGAGCAGGCCAAGAAGCTCGCGGCGGAGTTCAGGGTCCCGGTCGTCGTGGAAGCCATCCTCGAACGAGTCACCAACATCGCCATGAGCAAGACGAACGACATCAGCAACGTGGTGGAGTTCGAGGAGCTGGCGACAGAACCGGGCCACGCACCGACGTCGATCAAGACGCTGAAGGTGTAGGACACGGGATCACAAGGCGGGGCGGCTCATCCGGGGGGATGGGCCGCCCCGCCTTGTTTTCGTAGGCGCAAGGCGCCACAAAAGAAGGGGGCGCGGGGCTGTGTCGATTTGCGGCTCCGCCGCGTGGGCGCGACCAGCCCCACACAACCCGCACTCCGCGACGAACAGCCCCATGCAGTCCCTGCCCGGCTCCGCAAGCGCCCCCAGCCCGACCGCCCCAGATGCGAGGCCCCCCGCCCCCGTGCCGGCGGGCCTCGCGTGTCGAATGTGCCCGTGTTCAGGGGCGGTTGAAGCCTCGGGACGGGGGTTCGGGGGTTCATCCGAGGTTCACTGGTCGGGGGGTTCCGAGAGGCCCGGCCAGTGCTCCGGGCCGCCGCCCTGCCAGTCGATCAGGTCACTCTCCTCGACCTCGATCCGGTCCAGGTCGGCCAGGCGCAGGATCTCGACGACATCGTCCAGGTGCGAGGCGATGCCGAGGGTCTCGTCGCCGCTGGTGACCCGGCGGGAGCCGTCCAGCGCCGGGGGGTGGACCACGATGTGCGGGTGTTCCGGTGGGTGTGCCATGCCTTCAGGCTGCTGCGCGTACGCCCGATCCGCACCCGGAAACGCCGAAGAGCGCCGGATACGGAACTGTCCGTATCCGGCGCTCGTCGTGGTGGCCGTCCGACGGCGCGAGGCTGGGCGCGACAGGACGTTCGCGCCGCCGGACGGAGTCTGGGGGAGGGGGGATCCACGAGACGTGGAGGGAAGCAATTGGCTGGGACCGCGGCGGTCGCGACGGGACCGGGGTGCTCCTTCCCTCAGGTCGAGAAGGAGGCCTCGGTGCCTTCACCACCGCACTGGCTCGCATTCCGCCGCGGTCCTGGCCCTGCCCGCGCGGTGCCGGTGACCACCCCTCATCCGGGTCGTCCGGCACACACGGGCCGTCTGTTGGATCTGTCGGTTCTCCGGTCCCCGGTTCAGTCCTCGCGCAGGGCGTGGACCGCCTCCTCCACGCGCCGGCCGTACTCGGGGTCGGCTGCGTGGAAGTGGGCGAGGTTCTTCTCGATCACGTCGTCGCGGGAGACCTGCGCGAGGCCGCCGGCGATGTTCGCGACGAGACGGGACCGCTCCTCGGGCGACATCAGGCGGTACAACCCGCCCGCCTGGTAGAAGTCGTCGTCCTTGGTGTGCTGCGGAGCCTCGTGCGTGCCCGTGTAGCCGGTGACCGATAGGGGCGCCGACAGAGCGCGGCCGGTCTCGGTCGGGCCGTCGTAGGAGTTCGGTTCGTAGTTCCTCGCCGCCCGGCCCTGGGAGTTGGACGCCATGAAGCCGTCCCGGCCGTAGTTCTGCGCCGTCGTCGCCTTCGGGGCGTTCACCGCGAGCAGGGTGTGGTTGACGCCCAGGCGGTAACGGTGCGCGTCCGCGTAGGCGAACAGGCGGCCCTGGAGCATCTTGTCGGGTGAGGGGCCGATGCCCGGCACGAAGTTGTTCGGGGAGAACGCGGCCTGCTCGACCTCGGCGAACACGTTGTCCGGGTTGCGGTCCAGGACCAGGCGGCCCACCCGCTGGAGCGGGTAATCGCGGTGCGGCCAGACCTTGGTGACGTCGAACGGGTTGAAGCGGTACTCCGCCGCGTCGGCCGCCGGCATGAGCTGGACGTGCAGGGTCCAGGACGGGTTCACGCCCCGCTCGATGGCCTGGAGCAGGTCCGTCTGATGCGAGTTGGGGTTCTTGCCCGCGAGTTCCGCCGCCTGGTCGGAAGACAGGCTGCGCACACCCTGGTTCGTCTTGAAGTGGTACTTGACGAAGAAGGCCTCGCCCTCCGCGTTCGTCCACTGATAGGTGTGCGAGCCGTAGCCGTTCATGTGGCGGTACGACGCCGGGATGCCGCGGTCGCCCATCAGCCAGGTCACCTGGTGCGTGGCCTCGGGGCTGTGCGCCCAGAAGTCCCATACGTTGTCCGGCTCTTGGCGGCCCGTGAAGGGGTCGCGCTTCTGCGAGTGGATGAAGTCCGGGAATTTGACGGGGTCCTTGATGAAGAACACCGGGGTGTTGTTCCCGACCAGGTCGTAATTCCCCTGCTCCGTATAGAACTTGACCGCGAAGCCGCGCGGGTCGCGCACCGCGTCCGCGCCGCCGAGCGAGTCGGCGACCGTGGAGAAGCGCAGGAACACCTCGGTGCGTTTGCCGACCGTGTTCAGGAAGTCGGCGTGGGTGAAGCCGGTGACGTCGTCGGTGACCTCGAAGTAGCCGTACGCGCCGGAGCCCCTGGCGTGCACCACGCTCCCCCACTGCCTTAAGGGCGTGGGAGGTGCCCCCACCGGGATGCGCTCGCGGTTGAACCGGGCGAGCTTCTCCAGCAGGTGCTGGTCCTGGAGGAGGAGCGGGCCGCCGATGCCGGCGGAGGCGGAGTTCTGGTTGTCGGCGACCGGGGCGCCGGACTCGGTCGTGAGCACGCGCTTCGACATGGAGAGCATTCCTCGACATTTTGTTGAGCTGGTGGGCATGGTGCCGGGCGGCGCCAACGCCTGGGCGCGACAGGACAGTTGTCAGCGACGGCGCCGCCCGGGGTCTGAGGGGTGTGCTAGAGCTGCGCGCCCGACAGGCGTTCCACTGCGCGCAGCAGCGCCGAGTGGTCGAGGCCGCCGTCGCCCTGGGCGCGCAGCGACGCCACCAGCTGGGCCACCACGGCGCCCACGGGCAGCGCGGCGCCGACGTTGCGGGCCGCGTCCGTGACGATGCCCATGTCCTTGTGGTGCAGGTCGATCCGGAAGCCCGGCTTGAAGTCGCGGTTGAGGAAGTTGTCCTTCTTCCGCGTCAGCACGGTGGAGCCCGCGAGCCCGCCGTTGAGGACGTCGAGCGCCGCTGCCAGGTCCACGCCCGACTTCTCCAGGAAGACCACGGCCTCGGCGCACGCCTGGATGTTCACGGCGACGATCAGCTGGTTGGCGGCCTTCACGGTCTGGCCCGAGCCGTGCGGACCGCACAGCACGATCGTCCGGCCGAGCGCGTCGAAGATCGGCTCGGCCTCCTCGAAGTCGGACTGTCCGCCGCCGACCATGATGGACAGCACGGCCTCGATCGCCCCGGCCTCACCGCCGGAGACCGGGGCATCCAGAACCCGGATTCCCTTGTCCACGGCGGCCTTTGCCAGGTCGACCGAGGTCTGCGGGGTGATCGAGGACATGTCGATCAGGAGGGTGCCGGCGCGGGCGTTCTCCAGGATGCCGTCCGGGCCGTAGGCGATGGCCTCGACCTGCGGGGACGCGGGGACCATCGTGACCACCACGTCGGCGTCCCGTACGGCCTCGGCGATCGAGCCGGCCGCGGTGCCGCCGGCGGCGGTCAGGCGGTCCAACTTGTCCTGTTCCAGGGTGAATCCGGTGACGTCGTAACCCGCCTTGATCAGGTTCTCGGACATGGGGGAGCCCATGATGCCGAGGCCTATCCAGGCGACCTTGGGGAGCTTGCTCATGCGGGTGCCTCTCTAACTGCTCAGCAAAGTCGGGGGAGTTCAGCGCGCCTCGCGCGGGAGCCAGTCGAAGGCCTCGGCGCTCGGGCGGTCGCCGGGCTTGTACTCCAGGCCCACCCAGCCGTCGTAACCGGCCTTCCTCAACTGGTCGAGGAGGTCCTCCAGTTGGAGCGTGCCGGTGCCGGGGGCGCCGCGGCCCGGGTTGTCCGCGATCTGCACATGGCCGGTCTTCGCCGCGAACTGCTCGATCACCGGCGGGAGTTCCTCGCCATTCATGGACAGGTGGTACAGGTCCATGAGGAAGCGCGCGTTGCCGAGGCCGGACGCGGCGTTCACCTTGTCGACTACTTCTACGGCGGCGGGCGCGCTGACGAGCGGGTACAGCGGCGACTCGGGCTTGTTCAGGGCCTCGATCAGCAGGACCGCGCCGATCCGGTCGGCGGCGCGGGCCGCGAGGACCAGGTTCTCCAGCGCGAGCGCGTCCTGCTCGGCCGGGTCCACGCCGGCGACGCGGTTGCCGTAGAGCGCGTTGAGGGCCGTGGCGCCGAGCGAGTGGGCGAAGTCGGCGGCCACGTCGATGTTCGCGCGGAACCTCTCCGACTCCTCGCCGGGGATCGACAGGGCGCCTCGGTCCGGGCCCGGGAGCTGGCCTGCGTAGAAGTTCAGGCCGGTCAGCTGGACGCCCGCGTCCTCCAACGCCCGCTTGAGCGCGCCCAGTTGGGACTGCTCGGGGGTGGGGGAGTCGACCCAGGGCCACCACAGCTCGACCGCGCCGAAGCCGGCCGCGGCGGCTGCCGCGGGGCGCTCCAGGAGCGGGAGTTCGGTGAAGAGGATCGACAGGTTGACGTTGAAGCGCTGGTCTGCGAATCCCATCTGGGTCGCGCTCCCTTCCGTGTCGAGAGTCAGTGTCATAATTCCGTATTGCGGAAGTTCGTTTCTGCTTAATGGAAGATTGCCGTCGGGTGTCGGAGCTTGTCAAGAGGGCTCGGCGGAAAACGGCACCGCGCGTTAGGTTGTGCGCGTGCGATTGCGAGTGGAGTTCACGACAGAGCCCTTCGATCTCGACGAGGCGCCCGCGCATGCGCTGGTGGCCCGGGAGGTCATCGAGGCTGCGGAGCTGGACGCCGTGGACGTCGGGCCGTTCGGCAACACGGCCGAGGGCGGTACCGACGCGGTGCTCACCGCCGTCGACGCGCTGCTGCGCCGGACCCTGGAGGCCGGCGCCACCCGGGTCTCGCTCCAGCTCAACGTGATCGGCGAGGGCGACCGGTGACCGGTATCGGGGACGAGCCGTTCATCACGGCCGTGAAACCGCTGGTCGACGCGATGGGCGGCGAGATGCTCCCGCCCGACGAGGCCGGGTCCGACGACGTCGTGCTCGCCTGGGAGGGCGCCGACGTGGTCGCCGTACGTCTGCCGCAGCTCGCGGACTCGCTGGACCACATCCTGGCCGCCATGGAACGCAAGAAGGGCAAGCCCCTCGCGGACCTCGACCGCAAGGCCAAACAGGAGGTCGTACGGATCCTGGAGGCGCGCGGCGCCTTCTCGGTACGGCACGGGGTCGAGACCGTGGCGAGCGCCCTCGGGGTCAGCCGGTTCACCGTGTACAACTACCTGAACCGGGAGAAAGACGCCTAAAAGGGTCTTCGAGGGGCTCCGGGAGCTTTGTTACCCGGAATTTTCAACAAAGTGTTGACGTGGTGTTCCGCGGGGCGTTAGCTACTGGGCAGCCCGTTCAGCACAAGGCCACGGAGGCCCCCGTGACTTCGACTTCCATGCCGCCGGGGCTCGTCCGGTTCAACGTCCTGGAGGAGCACGCGGCGTTCGCCGCGCTCCTCGACGCGTGTGCCTCCACGGCGTGGGCACGGCGGCTGCTCGCCGCCCGTCCGTACGCCGGCCCCGAGGACCTGTACGCCGCGAGCGACTCCGCGATGGCGGAGCTGACCGCCGACGACCTGGCCGAGGCGATGGCCGGTCACCCGCCGATCGGCCGGCCCAAGCCCGGCGACCCCACCTCCGCCCGCGAACAGCGCGGCATGGCGGGCGCCTCCGAGGACCTCAGGGCGGAGATGCTCGACCTGAACCTGGCGTACCAGGAGAGGTTCGGCCATGTCTTCCTGATCTGCGCCACCGGCCGCACCGGCGAGCAGATGCGCGACGCGGTCAAGGAACGGATCGGCAACGCGCCGGAGCGGGAACGCGAGATCGTCCGCACTGAGCTGGGCAAGATCAACCGCATCCGGCTCGCCCGCATCGTCGAAGAGGAAGCCCGCGCATGAGCACCAGCACCACCGCCTCGGTGTCCACGCACATCCTGGACACCA
Source organism: Streptomyces sp. NBC_00986 (assembly GCF_045162565.1). Taxonomy (NCBI): domain Bacteria; kingdom Bacillati; phylum Actinomycetota; class Actinomycetes; order Kitasatosporales; family Streptomycetaceae; genus Streptomyces; species Streptomyces sp. NBC_00986. Next base: position 2,869,081 of record NZ_CP108733.1, on the reverse strand, counting down.
GCGTCGGCCGCCCCGCCGAGGGCGTCGCCGTCCAACTCGCCGCCCGCAGCGGCACGTTGGGGGAGTGGCAGCCGCTCGGAGGTTCGGCCACCGACGCGGACGGCCGGTGCAAGGACCTCCCCGCGCTGCCGGAGGGCACCACACACGTACGGCTCGACTTCGCCGTGGAGCCGTATTTCGAAAAGAAGCAAGCCGATGCGCAGCAGGACGCCCCCGCGAATCGGGACAGCGGTGCGACGACCGGAGTGTTCTTCCCGGAAGTGGCGATCACCTTCGCCGTGAAACCCGGCGAGCACTACCACGTACCGCTGCTGCTCAACCCGTTCGGCTACTCCGTATACCGAGGGAGCTAGCAGACACATGCCTACGATCCTGGGCCAGAACCAGTACGGCAAGGCCGAGAACCGAGTCGTCAAGATCACGCGGGACGGCGCCACCCACCACATCAAGGACCTCAACGTCTCCGTGTCGCTGAGCGGCGACATGGACGAGGTCCACTACTCCGGCTCGAACGCCAACGTGCTGCCGACCGACACCACCAAGAACACGGTGTACGCGTTCGCCAAGGAGCACGGCATCGAGTCCGCCGAACAGTTCGGCATCCATCTCGCCCGGCACTTCGTGACCTCGCAGGAGCCCATCAAGACCGCGCACATCCGCATCGAGGAGTACTCCTGGGAGCGGATCGACACCTCCGACGCCAACTCCCGGTTCATCGGCGCCGACGAGGTCAAGCACTCCTTCGTCCGCAAGGGCCAGGAGACCCGGGTCACCCAGATCACCTACGACGGTGAGAACTGGGAGGTCATCTCCGGACTCAAGGACCTCGTCGTGATGAACTCGACCAACTCCGAGTTCTGGGGCTACGTCAAGGACAAGTACACGACCCTCCCCGAGGCCTACGACCGCATCCTGGCCACCCAGGTCTCCGCCCGCTGGCGCTTCAACTGGTCCGACGACGAGCAGAAGATGCCGAGTTGGGAGAAGTCCTACGAGCAGGTGAAGAAGCACATGCTCCAGGCCTTCGCCGAGACGTACTCGCTGTCGCTCCAGCAGACCCTGTACCAAATGGGTTCGCGGATCATCAACAACCGCAGCGAGATAGACGAGGTGCGCTTCTCCCTCCCCAACAAGCACCATTTCCTTGTGGACCTGGAGCCGTTCGGGCTGAAGAACGAGAACGAGGTGTACTTCGCCGCCGATCGTCCCTATGGGCTGATCGAGGCGACGATCCTGCGCGACGGCTGCGAGCCGAAGATACCGGTGGATCTCACCAACCTCTGAGCAACTCCCTCTGGACCGGGGCCCTTTCGGCCGGTTCACCTGCGGCACCCGTGGCCCGCCCGTCCCGTGCGGGCCGCGGTACTCAAATCCCCGGGTCCTGCCGTGCCCATTCCACACAGCGAATAGGACGAACCATGGCAGCAGTTCAACGCATCGTCATCGAGAACTGTTCGATCGCGACGGTGGACGCCCACGACACCGAGTACGGACACGGGCACGTCGTCGTCGCCGGCAACCGCATCGAGTCCCTCGGCGCGGGCAGTGCCCCCGAGGGCCTGGAGAACGTCGTACGCCGTATCGACGCGTCGGGCCACCTGGTGACCCCCGGTCTGGTCAACACCCACCACCACTTCTACCAGTGGATCACCCGGGGTCTGGCCACCGACCACAACCTCTTCGACTGGCTCCTCGCGCTTTACCCGACCTGGGCGCGCATCGACGAGCCGATGGTCCGCGCCGCCGCGCAGGGTTCCCTCGCGATGATGGCCCGCGGCGGTGTGACCACCGCGATGGACCACCACTACGTCTTCCCCAAGGGCTCCGGCGACCTCGCCGGCGCGATCATCGGCGCCGCGCGCGAGATGGGCGTCCGCTTCACGCTGGCCCGCGGCTCCATGGACCGCAGCGAGAAGGACGGCGGCCTGCCCCCGGACTTCGCCGTCGAGACCCTGGAGGGTGCCCTCGCCGCGACCGAGGCGACGGTACGGGAGCACCACGACGCCTCCTTCGACGCGATGACCCAGGTGGCCGTCGCCCCCTGCTCGCCGTTCTCCGTGTCGACCGAACTCCTCAAGCAGGGCGCCGAGTTGGCGCGTCGGCTCGGGGTACGGCTGCACACGCACGGCTCGGAGACGGTCGAGGAGGAGCAGTTCTGCAAGGAGCTGTTCGGCATGGGCCCGACCGACTACTTCGAGTCCACCGGCTGGCTCGGCGAGGACGTGTGGATGGCGCACTGCGTCCACATGAACGACTCCGACATCGCCGCCTTCGCCCGCACGAAGACCGGTGTCGCCCACTGCCCTTCCTCCAATGCCCGCCTCGCGGCCGGTATCGCCCGCGTCCCCGACATGCTCGCCGCCGGCGTCCCGGTCGGCCTCGGCGTCGACGGCACCGCGTCGAACGAGTCCGGCGAACTCCACACCGAACTGCGCAACGCCCTCCTCATCAACCGCCTCGGCGCCCACCGCGAAGCGGCCCTCAACGCCCGCCAGGCGCTGCGCCTCGGAACGTACGGGGGCGCCCAAGTCCTGGGCCGCGCAAGCGAGATCGGATCCCTGGAGCCGGGCAAGCTGGCCGACCTGGTGCTGTGGAACCTGGACACACTGGCCCACGCCTCGATCGCCGACCCGGTGACCGCGCTGGTCTTCGGTGCGGCGGCCCCGGTAACCGCGTCGTTCGTGAACGGCCGTCAGATCGTCGAGGACAACCGCCTGTTGCACGTCGACGAGGGCACGATCGCCCGCTCCACGCGGGAAGAGGCCCAGCGACTGGCGCGGATCGCCGCGCAGGGCTGACCACGCTCAGCATGAATCGCCGTACGGCGTCGCTGAGTTGAAGATCTCCGGTTGAGGGGGACGGCCCTCGACCGGTGGCCGTGGCCGGGGCGTGCATGGACATGTGCGCCCCGGAACGGCCTTATTTCACCCCTTTGTTGGGTTCCGTCCCGGTCCCGCACGACCGCGCACCACCTCCTGAAACCCACGTCAGAGCCGACGTGTTACCCGCCCGGAGGAGCCGCCGTGACCACCCGAGCCGAGGCCCGAGCCGTAGCCGAGCCCGTCGTCCATCCCGTCGACGAGAAACTCCCCGCACTCAAGATGGCCACCACGGGCCTGCAACACGTGGCCGCCATGTACGCGGGAGTCGTCGCCCCGCCGCTGATCGTCGGCGCGGCCGTCGGCCTCTCCGGCACCGAACTCACCTTCCTCACCGGCGCCTGCCTCTTCACCGCGGGCCTCGCGACCTTCCTGCAGACCCTCGGCATCTGGAAGATCGGCGCCCGGCTGCCCTTCGTCAACGGCGTCACCTTCGCCGGAGTCGCCCCGATGACCGCGATCGTCGCCTCCACCAAGGACAAGTCCGACGCGCTGCCGGTCATCTTCGGCGCGGTGATCGTCGCCGGCCTCCTGGGCTTTCTCGCCGCCCCCTTCTTCAGCAAGGCGGTCCGCTTCTTCCCGCCGGTCGTCACGGGCACCGTGATAACGCTGATAGGCGTGTCCCTGCTGCCCGTCGCCTTCGGCTGGGCGCAGGGACCCGACCCCTCGGCGCACGACTACGGTTCGCGCACGTACCTCGGCCTGGCGGCGGCGACGCTCGTCATCGTCCTGGTCCTCCGCCGTTTCACCCGCGGCTTCGTCAGGCAAATAGCCGTCCTGCTCGGCCTGTTGATCGGCACGCTCCTCGCGATCCCCTTCGGGGCAACGGACTTCAGCCCCGTCGCGGACGCCGACGTGATCGGTTTCCCGAGCCCGTTCCACTTCGGCGCACCGCAGTTCCAACTCGCCGCGATCATCTCGATGTGCGTGGTGATGGTGGTCTCGATGACCGAATCCACCGCGGACATGCTGGCGTTGGGCGAGATCGTCGACCGCCCCGCGGACGAACGGACCATCGCCGCGGGCCTGCGCGCCGACACCCTCGGCTCGGCCCTCAGCCCGCTCTTCAACGGCTTCATGTGCAGCGCCTTCGCCCAGAACATCGGCCTGGTCGCCATGACCCGCATCCGCAGCCGGTACGTCGTCGCCACGGGCGGCGGCTTCCTGGTGCTGATGGGCCTGTGCCCGATGGCCGCCTCGCTGATCGCCGTCGTACCGCGCCCGGTTCTGGGCGGAGCGGGCGTCGTCCTGTTCGGCTCGGTCGCCGCGAGCGGCATCCAGACCCTGGTCAAGGCGGGCCTGGAGCGGGACGACAACATCCTCATCGTGGCGGTCTCGCTGGCCGTCGGCATCATCCCGATCACGGCGCCGGACTTCTACCACGCCTTCCCGCAGACCGTACGGATCGTCCTCGACTCGGGCATCTCCACGGGTTGCGTGGCCGCGGTGGTGCTCAACCTGGTCTTCCACCACCTCGGCCGGGCCCGCGAACAAGTCGGGGGTACGACCGGAGCCGTACCCCTCGCGCGTCAGCCGATCTCGTAACTGTCGCCGTACACCTGCCACTTGAGCGGTGTGTCCAGGTCGAGATTGCCCTTCTTCAGGAACACCCGCTGGGCCGTCTCGACCCGGGTCACGTCGCCGTGCGCCTCCTCCTGCTTCATCGCCCAGACACGGGCGTCGAGGAAGGCGTCGAGATACGTCGTCTCGTCGCCGCCGTCGGTGGGAGTGGCCGCGTGCGTGCGGGCCCGGGCGCGGATGCCGCCGAAGCAGAGCGGGTCCGTGCCCGGGCCGTGCATCACCATCGCGTCGTAGTAGACGAACTGCCCGAGCGTGCCCACCCCGTCCTTCTTGGCGCGTGCCACGGCCGGATCGAAGTACCCGCGGTCCCGCTCGTCGCGCTGCGCCTCGCGGAACGCGGCGGACGTGTGCGCGGCCTTCCGCCAGGCGGAGGGGAAGCCGGGGGCCAACCCCTCATGTGAGGCAGTGCCGTTGACGGCGCGCAGCGCGGGCAGACAGCCGGCGAGGGCATTGCCCGGAGCCCGCTTCGTGTACAGCTCGACGAGCGCCAGCATGTCGCCGGTGCCGGAGCAGAAGCCGATGATCCCGCCGGTGTAACCGCGCCCGTCGCCGATGTCCTCGATGTACGCGTACTGCGCCTCCCAGTCCAGGGAGGAGTTCTCCGCGCTCGACACCAGCCGCATCGCGATGTCCTTCTTCGCCGGGGCGTCGAGCCCCGCCCCACCCGACGTCGCGGCGTCCGCGGACGGCCACCGGCTCGCGATCGCCGCCGTTCCGAGGGCTGCGAGCAGGGTGCGGCGGGCGGCTTTTCTTCGGAAGATCGGCACGTGGTTCTCCAAGGCGGGCGCGGTACACGGCAACGGTGAAAGGCAGCTGAGACTCGCGCGTGAACTTGGGAGAGTCGTGGGGTGGTGTTAGCAGGTCACTGTGAATTCCCGGGCCACGCCATGAGGTTGGCGAACAGCTCGGCCTGCTCGATCGCGTCGTCGAGCGCGTGGTGCGTGTGCCGCCGCCGGGACAGCAGTTCGCGGGGCATGGTGCCCTTCGCCACGGCACGCAGGGGGAGTCGGGCCTTCGTCGCGTACAGCGTCTTCATGTCGAGACAGCCGGAGTGCCCGAACGGGCTCGCCCCGGTGAAGCGGATCAGGTACCAGTACAGGAACATCCAGTCGTACGACGCCGGGTAGCCGCACATCACCGGCTGCGCGCCCGGGGCGACTTCACGCACCCAGTCCGCGAACTCGGAGAGAGCGGTGGTGGGTTCGACCCCTTCGCGCCGGAGCCGATCGCGATCGAGCCCGCTCACGGCCAGCGCCTCCGGCACGAACTCCTCGCTGATCGGCCGCAGTTCACGGTAGAAGGTCAGCTTCTCCGGATCCGCCGCGGTGAACCCCTCGGCGTCCTGCGTCCCGGCGACGGCCGCGCCGAAGCTCAGCATGGAGTACGGCCCCGGGATCGGGCCGTCGGCTTCGATGTCGACGGAGATGTAGAGGCTGGGCTCGACGCATCGGGCTGCCATGGACCGGAGCATCGCAGGTGAGCGGCGGCGCCCGCATCCGAGATTCAGGCCCCCGCACGCCGCACGCAGGGCTCCGCACCCCGCATGTCGCCTCAGCGGCGCCGGACCACCTGGCAGGGCATCGCCTCCGGGAGCCGTCCCGTGAAGTACGACCGGGGCGGTACCCCCATCAGGGCACGGAAGTCGGACGTCATGTGGGACTGGTCGTAGTAGCCGGTGACGGCGGCGAGTTGGGCCCAGGAGAGTTCGGCCGCGTGGGCCAGTACGGCGCGGACGCGGTTGATACGGGCGTAGTGCTTGGGGGAGAGGCCGACCCCCTCGGCGAACAGGTTCCGCAACTGCCGCTCGCTGACGGCCAGTTCGCGGGCCACGTGGGGCACCGGCCCGGGCAGGTGCCCGGTGCGGATCGACATCGCGTCGACGCCGGCCCGGACGAGTTCGGTGCGCGAGGAGTCCGCGACGGCGGTGAGCCGCGAGGGGAGCACCTCCGCGAGCCGTTCCACCGTCCGCTCGGGATCGGCGTCCAACCACCGCAGTTCATCGTCCAGTTGGCGGGCCTTCCGGCCGGGCAGGTCACCCAGGGACACGGCCCGGCCGACGAGGTCGACCGCCGGAACCCCCAGTAGCGGCAGCGTGGTGCCCGGCTCCAGCCGCACTTCCACGCAGGACACCAGTGGCTTGCCCGCGTGATACGTGGCCCGGACGCGCGGCCCCACGACCAGGACGCTGCGCCGGCCGTTCCCCTCGACCCGCACGACCACTTTCGTGTCCGCGTCCGGGAGATGCACGAACGGCTCTTTCGGCACGGCGTCGAGCCGCAGCGCGCCGACCCGCGCGATCCAGGGGCGCAGTTCGTCGGGCAGGGGTACGGCCCACTGCGACAGGGCGTTCGTCACCCCTCCACGGTAAGCGCGCCACGGGCCTGAACACGGCCCCTGACCGTGCCGGAATCTCCTAGAACCAGGGCGGCCTCCCCGCCCACTGTGGTGGTCATGATCCTTGTGACGGGTGCCACGGGCACCATCGGCAGTGAAGTCGTACGACAGCTCGCGGCGCGCGGTGAGAAGGTGCGCGCCCTGACGCGGGACCCCGCAAAGGCCGACGTCCCGGAGGGAGTTGAGACAGCGCGGGGCCACCACGCCGACCGGTCCTCGGTGGAGGCGGCGATGACCGGCGCCGAAGTCGCGTTCCTGGTGGGGGTGTTCGGACCGGACGACTCCGTGCACGACCGGGGTCTCGTCGAGGCGGCACGGGCCGCGGGCGTACGCCGCATCGTGAAACTCTCCGGAATCGGCACCGGCGACCCCGCCGTCGGGCCGGTCGGCACCTGGCACGTAGTCGGTGAACAGGCCGCCCGGGACAGCGAGTTGGAGTGGACGATCCTGCGCCCCTCGGCCTTCGCCTCGAACACTCTCGGCTGGGCGGCATCCGTAAGGACGGACAGCCCGATACCGAACACGAGCGGCGACGGCGGCCAGGGGGTCGTCGATCCACGCGATGTGTCCGAGGTGGCGGTGGCTGCCCTCCTCGACCCGGGCCACTCGGGACGGACGTACACGCTGACCGGCCCCGAGGTGCTCAGCGTCCCGGACCAGGCAGCCGTGCTGGCCGAGACCCTCGGGCGCCCGGTCGAGGTACGGAACCTGTCCTCGGCCGAGGCACGCGAGTATCTGCTCGGACTGGGGTTCAGCGACACGTTCATCGACGCCTCGGAGATCAGCAGGGAGTTCGTGCGGGAGGGCGGCAACGAGGTCGTGACAGGTGACGTGCGGGAGGTGTTGGGGCGGTCGGCGCGGACGTATCGGGAGTGGGTCCTGGACCATCGTGCGGCGTTCGGGGAGGGGTGATCCGGGCGAGGTTGAAGGGCGGAGCGCGCGGCCGACTCGAGCGAGGGTGAGGGCGGGGGCGTGCGGCCGACCGGGTGGGGGTCCGGGCCGGGGCGTGCGGCCGACCCGGGTGGGGGGCTCGGGCGGGGGTGTGCGGCGTGCGGGCGTGCGGTCGATCCGAGTGGGGGTGGGGGCTCGGGCTGGGGCGTGCGGCGTGTTGGCGCGGGTGTGGGGCGGAGGCGTGCGGTCGATCCGGGTGGGGGGCTTGGGCCGGGGGTGTGCGGCGTGCGGGCGTGCGGGCGTGCGTGCGGGCGTGAGGCTCGGGCTGGGATGTGCGGCGTGTTGGCGTGAGTGGAGGCGCGGGCGCGGGGCGGAGGCGCCCGGCCGATCCGAGTGGGCGTGCGGCTCGGGCCGAGGCATGTGGCGTGCTGGCTTGAGCGGTGGCGCGGGGCGGAGGCGCGGCCCACGGGCCGTGGGGCTGCCGGCCTCGCTCCCGCTCCCGCTCGTGGGGCTGCCGGCCTCGCTCCCGCTCCCGCTCGTGGGGCTGCCGGCCTCGCTCCCGCTCCCGCTCGTGGGGCTGCCGGCCTCGCTCCCGCTCCCGCTCGTGGGGCTGCCGGCCTCGCTCCCGCTCCCGCTCGTGGGGATGCCGGCCTCGCTCCCGCTCCCGCTCGTGGGGCTGCCGGCCTCGCTCCCGCTCCCGCTCGTGGGGATGCCGGCCTCGCTCCCGCTCCCGCCCGCAGGGATGCCGGCCTCGCTCCCGCCCGCGTCCGCAGGGATGCCAGCCTCGCTCCCACCCGCGCCCGCATGGATGTCAGCCCCGCTCCCGCTCGTGGGGCTGTCAGCTCCGCTCCCGTTCCCGGCCCCTCCCCGTTCGCAGCACCGCCGCCGCCAGAACCAAGGCGACCGTTGCGATCAACGCCCCCGTCCGAAAGGCCAGTTGATACCCCGCCGCAGTCGCCGGTATCAACTCCACCCCGCGGGCGAGCAGCCCGTCGGTCCGCCCCGCCGCCAGGGTCGACAGCACCGCCAGCCCCAGCGAACCACCCACCACCTGTGTGGTGTTGAAGAGCCCGGAAGCCAGCCCCGCGTCCTCCTCCCGCACCCCCGACATGGCGAGCCCGGTCAGCGCGGGCATCGCGGCGGCGAATCCGGCGGCCAGCAGGAGCAGGGGCGGGAGTACGTCCCTGACGTAGGAGCCGTCGGCCGGGGCGCGGCCCAGCAGGGCCATTCCGGCGATGATGAGGACCAGCCCGGCGAGCAGGACCCGGTACGCGCCGAAGCGGCCGATGGTCCGCGCCGACAGGCCGAGCATCAGGACCCCGACCGCGACCGGCGCCGGCAGGAAGGCCGTACCGGTGAGCAACTCGCTGAAGCCCAGCACCCGTTGGACGTACAGGGCGCCGATGAACTGGAAGCCGAACATCGTGCCGATCATCAGGATCTGCACGGCGTTCGCCCCGGTCAGCATCCTGGAGCGGAACAGGCGGAGGCGGAGCAGCGGGCGCGCGGCCCGGGCCTGGTGGACGGTGAACGCGACGAGGAGGGCCAGGGCGAGGGTGGCCAGAAGGAGGGTGGTGGGGAGGGGGCGGTCGCCGGACCCGACGATCACGTACACGCTCAGCATCAGCGCGCCGGTGACCAGCGCGGCTCCCGGATAGTCGGCGCCCTTGCCGAGTCCGGCGCCCTGTTCCGGGGCGAGGACGCGGACGGCCGCGAGCCACGCGACGATGCCGATCGGGAGGTTGATGAGGAAGATCCAGTGCCAGTTCAGGGCCTGGGTCAGCGCCCCGCCGAGAAAGGTGCCGAGTGCGCCGCCACCGGCGCCGACCGCGCTGAACACCGCGATGGCGCGGGCCTGTTCACGCGGTTCGGGGAAGAGGGCGACCAGCATCCCGAGGACGACCGCCGAGGCCATCGCCCCGCCGACACCCTGCACGGCCCGGGCCGCGATCAGCATGCCCTGGCTGGTCGCGACCCCGCACAGCACGGAGGCCGCGGTGAACACGGCGAGCCCGGCCGTGAACATCCGCTTGCGGCCCACGAGGTCGCCCAACCGGCCGACGAGCAGGAGCAGTCCGCCGAACGGGATCAGATACGCGTTCACGACCCAGGCCAGCCCCGGTCCCGAGAAACCGAGGTCGTTCTGGATCGCGGGCATGGCGACCGTGACGATGTTGCCGTCCAGGATCGTCATCAACGTCCCCGCGCACAGCACGACGAGGGACGCCCAGCGGGAGTACGTTCGGGGCGACGGACGCGTCCGTGATGTCTTCGACTCGGACCCGGTGAGTGCCGTCATGGCGGTCTGACCTCCGTGAATATCCATCGGAACCATAGGTGCACGACTTGTAACGGAGTACATCGTCAGGAACCATGGAGGTCGTCGTAAGGAGGCACTTCAATGTCCCGAGGGAACACCGGTGTTACCGCCCAGGTCGTGAACGCGCACGCCTGTCCGGTCCGCGAAGTTCTTGACAGGGTCTCCGGCAAATGGAGCGTGCAGATCCTGGTCGCGGCGGCCCACGGACCCATCCGCTTCACCGAGTTGGAGCGCAGCATCGAAGGCATCAGCCGCCGCATGCTGACCCTCACCCTGCGCAACCTGGAGCGCGACGGACTCGTCACCCGCACCGTGCACCCGACGGTGCCACCGAAGGTCGAGTACGAACTCACCCCGGTGGCCCGGGAGTTGCACGAGACCCTGCTGCGGCTTACGGACTGGGCGGAGCGCAACCGCGTCTACATCGCGGAGTCCCGTGCGGCCTACGACACCGAGCGCGAGCCGGAGTAATACCGGCTCAGAGCCCGAACAGGCCCGGATTCGTGGTCAACTTTCGGAAGAACTCCTGCGGTTGGGTGACCAGCCTGCGCTCCTGGAGGTCCAGCAGTCCGCCGGTCGACACGATCTCCGCGGAGACCGTGCCGTCCGCCTTGGTGATCGTCTGCAGCACGCGGAACGTCTTGCCCTCGCCCCACTCGAAGCCGCAGCTCACCGTCACCTCCTCGTCCACGCGCAGCTCGCGCAGATAGCGGATGGTGGTCTCCAGGACGACCGGCCCGATCCCCTGGGCGAGCAACTCGGGCTGGCCCGCCCCCGCCGCGGTCAGTGCCGACCAGCGGGCGTGCTCCGCGTACTGCAGATACACGCTCTGATTGAGGTGCCCCAGGCTGTCGGTCTCGTATCCGCGGACGGTCACCGGGACGGAAAACGGCTCGCTCAACTGCGTTCCCTTCTCGCACTGACGGACGATCTGACCGACCGATCTTGGCATGCCCTTCAGGTCCGGTCGGGTCCGCTCACGTCCGTCGCGGCGAGGCAAGCAGATAACTCGCCCCTGTTCGCGGCTCCTTGTGCTCGCTCACCTGCCAGCCCGCCCGCTCCAGCGTCCCCGCACACGCGCGCAGCGCCTCCCCGGCCGGGTCCCGCACGGCGACGGCCTCGGGCTGCGGAGTCACACGCACCCGGTAGCCCTCCGCGTCCCGCCCGGCGGGCCGGTGCCCAGCGGCCTCCAGGGCGAGCGCGGCGGCCTGCACCAGATGACTCCGCTCCCAGCCGCACGGCCGCTCCACGGAACCGTCCGGATTCGTCATCCGGCGCAGCTCCAGCAATCCCTGCCAGGCGCTGTGCACCTCACGGGTGCGGGCCGGATCGGTGTTGGCCGTCGTCTCCTCGCCACCGATGCGCGCGGCGAACACCCCGGAGGCCGTGGTCGTGGTCGCGGGAGTTTCGGCAGCGGCGGGCTCGTCGACTTCCGGTACGGACTCCCGTATTCGATGCCCCGCCGGCGTCAGAAAGTGATCGTGCGGCGGTCGCGGATGCCGGAACGCCAGCCCCCGTTTCACCAGCGCGGCAAGCTGCGCCTCCGTACCCCGCAGCCGCCCGGTGACGGGATCGGCGGCGTCGATGACACGCCGTTGCGCGGCGGTCGGTGGTCGTGTCACGGCGTGCTCCTCCCCAACTGTCGGTCCACCCGGACGTCGTAGGCGCGTCCCATTCGAAGGCTACGACGGAGGTCTGACATTCCAGGCGGCGATGACCGGCCGCCCGTGCTCCGTGCTCAGCCGGCACAGCGTCCCGGTCGCGAGCTGGAACAACGCGCCCTTCGACGGCGGCAGCCCGAGCCACCGCGCGGTGAGCACCCGGAGGAAGTGGCCGTGTGCCACCAGGACGACCACGCCCTCGGTGTTGGCGAGGGCCGCGTCCACCTCGGCCAGGGCGCGGTCGGCGCGCCGGCCCACCTGCTCCGGGCTCTCACCGGGATGGTCCGGCGGTCCGGGGGCGACCCCGTCGGTGAACAGGAACCAGCCCGGCCGGGTGCGCTGGATCTCGACGGTGGTGATGCCTTCGTAGCCGCCGTAGTCCCACTCCCGCAGGTCGACGTCGATCCGTACGTCCGTGAGCCCGATCAGCTCGGCGGTCTCCCGCGCGCGTTGCATGGGGCTGACGAACGCGGCGCCGACCCGGTGCGAACGGATCAGCGGCACCAGCCCACGTGCCTCCTCCCGCCCCTTCGCGGTGAGCGGGACATCGGTCGAGCTGGTGTGCCGCCCCGACCGGGACCATTCGGTCTCTCCGTGCCGTACGAGGAAAAGATCGCCCATAGCTCACAGGCTATGGGCCCACTGCTCCAACGTCGCGAAATCGCTCTCCCGTAGACCCCTGCGCGGGTCCACCTTGAGGAGGAGCGCCGGCCCCCCGTGGTGTGCCTCGACATGCCGTACGTCCAGGTCGGTGACCAGGTCGTCGACCCAGACGAAGGGGCGCCCGGCCGCCCAGGCGACGATCTGGCGGGTCTTCCAGTAGAGGCCGTCCGGGTTCTCGGCGAACAGGTCGGTGAACTCGATCACCGGCAGGTCGCCGGGGAGTCCGACCGCCGGCGCGATCATCTCGTTCGCCTGGTGCATCCAGGTGGTGGCCCAGGCGGGCTCGTACGGCAGCGCCAGTATTCGCTCGCCGTGCCCCGGGTGCAGGCGTACCCGCAGCCCGCGCCGCAGCCGCCGGGAGCCCGGCGGCTGCCGGGCCGACCAGTTCGGCGGCCACAGCCGGTGGGTGACATAGCCGCGGTGGCGCAGGAACCGGGCGCCGTACGGGTTGAGGGGGCCGTCGACGTCGAGGAGCAGCAGAGGGCGGTCGGTCATGGGAAGGAGTTACCCAGGGCGGCACGCCCGTAGCTGTCCGCCCGGCCGCTACTGCCGATACCCGCCCAAGAACCGCCCGATCCTGCCGATCGCCGCCTCCAGGTCGTCGGCGTACGGCAGCGTGAGGATGCGGAAGTGGTCGGGGGTCGGCCAGTTGAAGCCGGTGCCCTGGACGACCTGGATCTTCTCGCGGAGCAGCAGGTCCAGGACGAACTTCTCGTCGTCGTGGATCTTGTGGACCTTGGGGTCGAGACGGGGGAACGCGTACAGGGCGCCCTTCGGCTTGACGCAGGAGACGCCGGGGATCTCGTTGAGTTTCTCCCACACCACGTTGCGCTGTTCGTGGAGTCGTCCGCCCGGAACAGTCAGGTCGCGGATGGACTGGCGGCCGCCGAGCGCGGCCTGGATGGCGTACTGCGCGGGCGCGTTGGGGCACAGCCGCATGGAGGCCAGCATCGTCAGGCCCTCCAGGTAGTTCTTGGCGTACTGCTTCGGGCCCGTGACCACCAGCCAGCCCGAGCGGAAGCCGGCCACGCGGTACGTCTTCGACAGGCCACAGAAGGTGAGGACGACCAGGTCGGGGGCGAGCGCCGCGGCCGAGTGGTGCACGGCGTCGTCGTAGAGGATCTGGTCGTAGATCTCGTCGGCGAAGACCATCAGGCCGTGCCGGCGGGCGAGGTCGAGGATGCCCTCGACGATCGCCTTGGGGTAGACGGCGCCGGTGGGGTTGTTCGGGTTGATGATGACGACGGCCTTGGTGCGGTCGGTGATCTTCGCCGCCATGTCCTCCAAGTCCGGGTACCAGTCCGCCTGTTCGTCGCAGAGATAGTGGACGGCCTTGCCGCCGGAGAGGGTCGTCACCGCAGTCCAGAGCGGGAAGTCCGGGGCGGGGATGAGGATTTCGTCACCGTCCTCCAGCAGCGCCTGTACGGCCATGGAGACCAGCTCGGAGACGCCGTTGCCCAAGAACACGTCGTCCACGTCGACTTCGAGACCCAGGGTCTGATAGCGCTGGGCGACCGCGCGGCGGGCCGAGAGGATGCCGCGCGAGTCCGTGTAGCCGTGCGCCTGGGGGAGCATCCGGATCATGTCCTGGATGATCTCCTCGGGCGCCTCGAAGCCGAAGAGCGCGGGGTTGCCGGTGTTCAGGCGCAGGACGCTGTGGCCCGCCTCCTCCAGTGCGTTGGCGTGCTCGATCACCGGACCGCGGATCTCGTAACAGACCTCGCTCAGCTTGCTCGACTGCCGGAACTCCATTGCGCCCTCGCCCCATCGGCTTCGTGTGTTGCTTGGTTTTACCAAGTGTGAGCTTGGAAAGTCCAACAACATGTCTAGACTGCGTCGCATGTCACCTCGCCGAAGCTACGACCAGTACTGTTCCGCGGCCCGGGCGCTCGACCTCGTCGGCGACCGCTGGACCCTGCTGATCGTCCGCGAACTCCTCGCCGGCCCGCGCCGCTACACGGACCTGCACGCCGATCTGCCGGGTGTCAGCACGGACGTACTCGCCTCACGGCTGAAGGACATGGAACGGGATGGGCTCACGACGCGGCGACGGCTGCCGCCTCCCGGTGCCGCTTTCGTCTACGAACTCACCGGTCGGGGGCGGGAGTTGCTGCCCGTGCTGCAAGCCCTCGGTGCGTGGGGTGCGCCCGAGTTGGGGGAGCGGCGGCCTACCGACGCGGTGCGCGCGCACTGGTTCGCGCTGCCGTTGCTGCGGGCGCTGGAGGGGGAGGGGCTCGTCGAAGTCCAGCTGGAGGAAGGGGAGTTCCACGTGTATGCGGGGACGGAGGAGGGCGGGCTCGTCTACGGCGAGGGGCCCGCTCCCCGGGAGCCCGACGCCCGGCTCGTGCTCGGCGTCGACACCTGTACGGCCGTCGCCCAGGGGGAGTTGAGCCTTCCCGACGCAGTGCGCGCCGGACGGGTCGAGGTGACCGGCGACGGCACGCTCGCGAAGGCGCTGCGGGAGGCCTGAGAGCAGACCTGAGAGCAGGCCTGACATGACAGAAGGCCCGCTGGGTGCGGGCCTTCTGACGAATGATCACGGAATTACATGCCGGGTGGCGGGACCCGCCTCGGCCGTCCCGAACCCCGGGTCAGCGCGTACCCGCCGATGCCCGCGAGCGCGGCCAGCACGCCACCCACGCCCGTCCACACCCAGCGGTCGGACCACCAGCCGGAGGACCAGCCGCCGTCGGGCTCGATGCTCGACAACGCCGCCGACGTCGACGACGAACTGTCCTCGTCAGACGCAGACTTGGCCGCGATCCCCGGCGTCAGCGGCTGCGCCAGCGAACCGTCCACAGCCGCCGAACCGCCGATGTCCTTGGAGTCCACGCGGACCTCGGTGCTCACCGGCTGGCCCAGGTCCGAGGACTGGAGATCCGCGACCGTGAGCCGGACGTAGTACGTGCCCGGCAGCGGGTCGTTGGCCCAAGTCTCCGACCAGGCACGGACGGTACGCAGCGTGCACGCCAGGTCCAGGGAGGTCGCGTCCTGCGCGGCGGTGCGCGTCGCGGCCCCGTACTGGCAGGCCTGGCGGCGCCGCAGTCCGTCGTAGACGTCGAGTTGCCAGGTCTGGCCCGCGTGCGTGTCGGGCAGCTTCACCGTCGCCTTGACGGTGGGGCGTTGGCCGGCGTCCGCGGCGAACGACCAGTACAGGTAGTCACCCGTGGAGCCGCTCGCCGTGCCCGTCTGACCCTGGTCGAGCTCCGTCGCCGTACGGAACGAGGTGCCCGCCTGGGTGGGCGCCGAACTGTCGTCGGAGGGGCTCGCGGACGGAGAGGAGTCCGCCACGGCAGGTCCCGCGGCCAGCCCCGCCAGCAGCAGGGCCGTGCTCAACACACGTGTGATCCGCATCAGTTGGTCCTCCAGACCGCGAGACGCCAGCGTGACAGCCAGCCCCAGAGCAGACCCGCGACGAAGCCGGTCAGCACGAGGGCGGCGAGGAGCCACCAGCCGCGGCCGAGGCCGAAGGAGGCCACATCGCTCGCCTTGTCGGGTCCGTCGACGACGTCCACGGTGAGTTCGAGGGGCAGACCGGGGGTGGTCTTCACCCCGGAGGCCGCCGAGAAGGAGTTGGTGACCTGCAGACACACGGTCTCGGCCGGGGCGTTGTCGTCGTCGCTCTCGGCCTTCGGGTAGCGCAGGCCGGTGGAGATGACGTCCGTACGGCCGTTGCCGGTGCCCTCGCCGCGTACGATCTCGCGGCCGTGCACGGTGACCGCCCGCAGCAACACCCCGTAGTCCGGGTTGACTTCACGGTCGGCGCCGACGCTCACCGAAGCGCGCAGTTCCTGGCCGGGGTTGACGTCCACGCGGTAGAAGCGCTGCTTGCCGAACTCCTCGCGGTCCGTGTACAGACCGGACTTGAGGGTCGGGGCGCTGGTGCACTGGGCGGTGCCCGCGGTGGCGACCGGGGTCACCACCGGGTCGGCGGCACGATCCACCAACTGGCCCACGCGGTCCGAGAGTTCCTCCTTGTGCTGCACGGAGGTGTACGTGCCGCCGGTCGCGTCCGCGATGCAGCTGAGCTGGTCGCGGGTCTTGGCGTCCGGCACCAGACCCAGCGTGTCGATGGTCAGGCCGATGCCCTTGGCCGCGATCTCGCGGGCCACCTCGCACGGGTCCAGCGGCTGGCAGGTGTCCTCGCCGTCGCTGATCAGGACGATACGGCGGGTGCCGTCACCGCCGTTGAGGTCGTCCGCCGCCTTCAGCAGCGCGGGACCGATGGGGGTCCAGCCGGTGGGCTGGAGCGTCGCGACCGCGGTCTTGGCCTCGGTGCGGTTCAGGGTGCCCACCGGGTAGAGCTGCGCGGTGTCCTTGCAGCCCGTCTTGCGGTCGTTGCCGTGGTAGTTGGCGCCCAACGTGCGGATGCCGAGCTGCACTTCCTCGGGTGTGGCGTCGAGCACCTCGTTGAACGCCTGCTTCGCCGCTGCCATCCGTGAGCCGCCGTCCATGTCCTTGGCGCTCATGGATCCGCTGACGTCCAGCACGAGTTCGACCTTGGGGGAGGCCGTGGAGTCCGTCTCGTCGGCGACCGCTCCGGCAGGGAAGGCGACCCCGGCCGTGAGGGTGGCGAGCAGGGCACAGATCCCCGCCGCCAGCCGTTGTCTTGTGATCATCGCCGGATCCTATTGATCAGATGGACCGGGCTCCAAAACGAGCGGGTTGGGCAGCCCGGTCCACTGGTCCCCGGGCGGCTCCGGCGACAGCCGCATCAGCGTCAACGCCTTGCTCGGCAAAGGCTGTTCGAGCAGCGTGCGCAGATCCGGCGTGCGCGGCAGATCGGGTACGACGGCCGTCAGGGCCGCCCGGAGCGCCGTAGTGGAACCGGCCGTACCCGCGAGTGCTCCCGCGACCAGGGAGCCGAACAGCTTGCGGCGCAGGGTGAGTTCGTCGTCGGTGACGATGCGTCCGCTCAGTTCGGGTACCGGAATCCCTTGTTCGGCAAGGCGCTTGGGGCTGACGCGGATGTCGGCGAGATCGCGGTAGACCAGGCGCAGGGGGGCACCCGTGCGGGACAGCACCACCAGCAGGTTCTGACCGTGCGCCTCAAGGGCCACACCGGACTCCAGCAGCCGCAGACAGACGACGAGGGCGAGACGCGTGAACTCGGCCAGCCAGGCGGGCGATCGGGGCAGGTCGGTGACCGCGAGGGCGGCCACCGGCAGAACCCGCTCACCCGCCTCCGTGTCCGCGTACGTCTGCGGCGACTCGCGCAACACGGCAGCGAGATCAGGGGAGTTGGCCGTGGCCGCGCCCAGCGTGCGGGTGACGTGCAACAGGCCGTCCGAGCGCGCCGCCAGTGTCTCCCCGAACGCCGACAACGTCGCCGACAGCCCGATCGAGTAGACCGAGATGTCCCGCACCGAGGAGGTCAGCCGGGCGCTCAGCGCGGTCTTGACGTGCGGTCCGTCCGACAGGGCGAGGGTCCGCAGGGACATCAGCGGATGCGCGTCGAGCGGAGCGTCCCCGGTCCGCTTCAGCACATGCGCCGCCTGCCACGGGTGTACCGGGATCAACAGCCGTCCCGCAGACCGCAGTTCGTCCGGCCACACTCCCGTCACCAGACACTCGTCCGACCTCACCGGAACCGACCCGAGCGCCACCACGGGCCGGTGCTCGGGCCCGTACGCGAGCTGCTCGGCCACCGAGAAGCCGGGCCGGGAGCGGCAGTTGGGGTGGAAGGGGTGTCCGTCGACGATCCGCTGCTCCCACTCCCAGTCGTGCACCGGCCAATCCTCCGAGGAGGCGGGCTGGTTGGCCCGGGACAGTGCCAACGAGGCGACGCTGTGCCCGAGTTCGGCCGCGAAGGCGGTCCCGTGCGGCACGGCGAGGTCGGTCATCAGGCGCGCCGGATCGTCGTAGGCGAGGTCGTCGAGGTGGACGACGGTGACGTAGGCGTCGGTCGCGTACGGGTCCGCGTGCGGGCCGCGCAGCCGCCGGCCGTCGGAGAGCCGTAGGACGAGGCCCGGCGTCCGGCCGGCGATCCACGGCAGCGGTTCGAAGGCCAGCGCGCGCCACAGCCGGGTGAGTACCGCCGCACGGGCGCCGGGCAGTTCGGCCGCGTACCGTTGTACGAGGTCGGGCCGTACGGCGGCGAGTTCCTCGGCGACCTCGGTCTCGGGAAGCGGGGGACGGTCCACGGTCGACTCCTCGGGTGCGGACGGGGCGTCATGATCGGTGACGACGAGAGACGGGGCGGGGAGAGGCGGAGCGGGGAGAGGCGGGGCGGCGGAACACTGTGCGACGAGAGACATACTGATCGCGATCGCAGGACACGGACTTAGGGAACGAATGGATCGCGTCGACTTCACACCCCCGGGCGACGACGTGGCGGAGCGCGCCGACGCGTACGCGGCCGCGCCCCTGCTCAACTGTCTGCTGCGGGAGGTGGCCCAGCCGCTCCCGGACCCGGGGGAGCGGCGCGTGTACCGGCTGCCGGGGAGCGGCCGGCTGCTGCGGGTGCGCGGCGAGCGGCGGCCCGCCGAGCCCGAGGTGTACGCGGACGGCGACTGGCGGCGCGTCGACCACGCCGAACTCGTGAAGCTCGTCGCCGAGGAACTGACCCGGCACACCGGAGTCTCCAACCACGAACTGCCCGCCGAGATGACCGACAGTCGTGACGCGGTCGCCGCGCTGCTCACCGCGCGCGACCGGGCGACGGCGCCCGACGACCCGTATCTCCGCTCCGAACAGTCCTTGATCACCGGCCATCCCTACCATCCCGCGCCCAAGGCGCGCGGCGGCGGCCCCGTCGCGGGCTGGCTGCCCTACGCCCCGGAGGCGTACGCCCGTTTCCCGCTGGTGCTGCTGGGGCTGCGCGAGGACGTGGTGGTGGAGGAGGGGGATGTCTCGGCGCTGGACGCCCTCGGCGTGGCCCCGCCCGGCTATCGGCTACTGCCTGCCCACCCTTGGCAGTTGGACCTCGTGGGCGCGGGCCTGGCGGTTGCCTTCGCGGACGGTCGGCTGATCCGGCTCGGTGCGACGGCGACCGAGGTGTGGCCGACGGCGGCGATCCGCACGGTGTACAGCCCCGGGTCCGCGGAATGCGGGGAGGATCTGTTCCTGAAGTTCAGCCTCGATGTGCGCATCACCAATGACGTGCGCCGGCTGTGGCGCCACGACCTGCTGAAACTCCAGCGCACGGATACGGCCGTCCGGGACGCCTTCGCCGCGATGGCCGGCCCGGCGGCCTGGCTGAGCGACCGCGGTTACCGCACCGCCGACTTCGCCTTCGAGGAACTCGCCGTCCTGGTCCGCGACGGCCTGCACGACCACCTCCTGCCCGGCACGACCCCGTTGCTCGCCGCGGGGTTGGTGGAGGGGTTCGATGGCAACCCGCTCGACGGTACGGCCGACCCGGCTGCCTGGTGGGAGGCGTATCTGCGGCAGGTCGTACCGCCCGCGATCACGGCTTTCGCGGACTACGGCGTCGTACTCGAAGCGCATCTGCAGAACACGCTGGTCGCCGTCGACGCGGACGGGATGCCCGTGCAGGCGTTGTACCGGGACGCGGAGGGCGTGAAGCTGCTGACGGATGTGGAACGGGGGGCGGGGTGGGAGCGGTTGGTGTACTGCCTGGTCGTCAACCATCTCGTCGAGATCGCCGGGGTACTCGCGGAGCGTCACCCGGGGCTGGACCCCTGGCCGGCGGTCCGCGCGGAACTGGCCCGGTACGACGTCCCCGAGGTCGCCGAACTCCTTGCCTCGCCCACCCTGCCCGGCAAGACGAACCTGCTGTTGCGCTGGACCGGGGCGGACGGCGCCGACGCGCGTTATCTGCCGTTGCGGAATCCGCTGGCGGGGTGACGGGCAGGGGGAGCGGGCGGGCCGGAGGTGAACCGTTCCGGGTGAAGGGCGGGGCGGAAGGTGTCGGAAGGGAACCGTTCCGAACCCGGTGACGTCATGAGCGGAGCACCTAGACTGGTGGCCGGTATCGGGGGAGCCTCGCGGCTGGATATGGCCGCTCGACGGGGACGGGGGTCGGGGCCGATGAGGTCCGACCGCCTTGCCGGAGAGGCGAGATGGGGGAGTCATGAAACCGCTCCAAGCGGGTGATCCCGCCTCTGTCGGGGAGGGCAGGTACCGGCTGGTCGGACGGCTCGGCCAGGGCGGGATGGGCGTCGTGTACTTCGGCCGGTCGCGGTCGGGCCGGGCGGTGGCCGTCAAGGTCGTACGGCCCGAACTGAGCACGGAACCGGGTTTCCGGCGCAGGTTCGCCGACGAAGTGGCCGCGGCGCGCCGCGTCGGCGGCTTCCACACCGCGCCGGTCGTGGACGCCGACCCGCAGGGCGACCCGGCCTGGCTGGTGACGGCGTACGTCCCCGGCCCGACCTTGCAGGCGGTCCTCGACAGGGTCGGCCCCCTCCCCGCGGACACGCTCACCGTGCTGGCCGCCGGCCTCGCCGAGGCACTGGCGGCGATCCACCAGGCCGGGGTCATCCACCGTGACCTGAAACCGGCCAACATCATCGTCGCCGAGGACGGCCCCCGGGTCATCGACTTCGGCATCGCGCGGGCCCTCGACGGTACGGCCCTCACACAGACCGGGTTCCAGATCGGCACGCTCGGGTTCCTCGCGCCGGAGCAGCTGACCGGGGGCACGCTCACGCCGGCGGTCGACATGTTCGCCCTGGGTGTCGTGCTCGGCCAGGCGGCGGGCCGGGCTCCGTTCGGGGACGGGGGGTCGGCGGCGTGGCCGTACCGCGTCGTCCACGAGCAGCCCGAACTCACGGACGTTCCGGGCCAGTTGCGCGACCTGGTCGCGGCCTGCCTGGCCAAGGACCCGCGCGACCGGCCCAGCCCGCTGGAGTTCCTCGACCGGCTGACGGTCCGGCATCCGTCGGACGTGTGGTTGCCGCCGGAGGCGACTGCGTTGGTGCGGAGTCAGGATCCGGCGGGGTATTTCGCGGGGGTGGATGGGCTGGGGGGTGGGCCTGCGGGTCGTGCGGAGGGTGGGCCATCGGATCGCCGGTCGGGCAAGCTCACCGACGGTCCGTCGGCTGCGCCAACAGGTCGCGCGTCGGGCGTGCCCGACGGTCGCCGGTCGGGTGCGGCCGCCGATCCGCGTACCGCGATGTCGGCCTCGCCGGGGGGCGGTGAGGGGGTGTCCGTCGCGCGGGAGGTCGGCGAGGGGCCGACTGGTTCGTCATCGAGAGGCGAGGCGACGCGCGGTTCATCGGCGGTTGGTGACGGGGCGCCTGGGTCGTGGTCGGTTGCCGAGACGCCGACTGGTGAGAGGTGGCCCGGTCCGTCGCCGGTCGCGGGAATGCCGACCAGCCCGGCTCCGGTCGGTGAGAGGCCGCCCGGGTCGTCCCCGGTTGGTGAGAGGCCGTCCGGGGCCTCGCATCCCTTGACCGTTCAGTCGTCGCCCGGCCCTGGACCCGGCTTCGGGCCCGCGCCGGTTTTCGCGCCCGCGCCCGTCCCGCCCGGTGGTGCCGGGGTGCGGCCGGGTCGCCGTAGAGCAGTCGTCGTAGCCGCGATGTTGGTCGCGGCGGTTACCGCGGGGCTGCTGGTGTGGCATCCGTGGACCGGGTCCGGTTCCGGTCAGAACGATGCCGGTGTCGGGGGATCCTCGCCGTCGCCCCTGCGATCGACCGCCGCAGCCTTCCCCGACGCCCCGCTGCTGGTCCGGATGGACACGGACCCCGGGTCGTCGACGTGTCACAGCGTGATCGGGCGGCGTGACTCCACCAAGGACGATCCGAAGCAGCTGATCGACGGGACGTGTGACGCGCTTCCGCAGTGGGCCCCCGATCACAGGTCGTTCGCGTTCACCCGCAACACCGGGCAGGAGTCGGCTGTTTGGACGGCGAACGCGGACGGTACCGACGTCCGCCGGGTTGCTGCGATCTCGGGTGGGCGGGTGTCCTGGTCGCCGGACGGCAAGCGGCTGGCCGTGCTGCGGCGGCAGGACGGGGTGCAGCAGCTGTTCGCCGTGACCGTCGCGGACGGTTCCGTGCAGCAACTGACCACCGGTACCGCGAAGGTGGAGGACCCGGCGTGGTCTCCGGACGGCAAGCACATCGCCATCTGCCTTCAGAAGACGTCGGGTTGGCAGATCCACGTCGTCGATCCGGCGCGGCCGGGCGCCGAACCCCGGCAGGTCACCCACCAGGCCCGGCGGGCGCTCGATCCCGTCTGGTCCCCGGACGGCCGGTACTTCGCCTACACCGCTGGGGCGCCGAACGTGGGGACCGGGGGAGACATCCACATCGTCAAGGCGGACGGCACGGGCGACCGGACGCTGGTGCAGACCGCCGCTCAGGAGATGGACCCCGTCTGGTCGCCCGACGGCAAGTGGGTGGCCTTCGTCCGGGGCCCCTTCGACCAGCCCGCGATCTGGGCCGTCCGCGCGGACGGCACGGGCGAACGCCGGCTCACCACCGGCAGCACACCGGAGGGCCACCCCTCCTGGCGCTGACCTGCCTCTATGCTCGTTTCATGCCGGACAAGCTGAGAGAGGTCACCGCGACCCGCTACATCGAACCCCTGCGGTCCGGCGGGTCCGTCCCCGGGGTCGTCGAGGCCGACGACCTCGGTACGTACGTCGTGAAGTTCACCGGCTCCGCGCAGGGCCGCAAGGCACTGGTCGCCGAGGTGATCGTCGGGGAGCTGGCCCGCGCCCTCGGGCTGCGCTTCCCCGAGCTGGTGCTCGTGCACTTCGACCCGGAGATCGCCGACGAGGAACCCCACCAGGAAGTGCGGGACCTGCACAGCGCGAGCGCCGGTCTGAACCTCGGCATGGATTTTCTGCCGGGCGCCCAGGACTTCACCCCGGAGATCGCCGCCCAGTGCACCGTCGACCCGCTGGAGGCCGGAAAGATCGTCTGGCTCGACGCGTTGACCGTCAACGTCGACCGCACGGTGCACAGTTCGAACCTGATGATCTGGCCCACGCTCGGCATCGCACCCCCGCGCCTGTGGCTCATCGACCACGGCGCCGCCCTCGTCTTCCACCACCGCTGGGACGGCGCCGACCCCGCCAAGTCCTACGACTTCCGCCATCACGCCCTCGGCCACTACGGCCCCGACACCCGTGCCGCCGACGCCGAGTTGGCCCCCAAGGTGACCGAGGAACTGCTGCGCCGGATCACGGCCGAGGTGCCGGACGCCTGGCTGGCCGGCGAACCGGGCTTCGTGACACCCGACGCCGTACGTGAGGCCTACGTCGCCTACCTCCACGCGCGCGTGGAGGCCTCCGCGGCCTGGCTCCCCACCGACTTCCCCAGCAGGGAGGAACGCGCCGCAGAGGAGGCCCTCCGCGCGGCGAAGACACAGCAGGGCCGCCCGAGTTGGCTCAAGCGGGTCCCCGACCTGCACGGCAAACCGGCGGCGGAACAGGATTGGTCGGTACACCTCGGATGACAGACTCCCCGATCGACAACCCCGTACAGCCCGAGCACCGCGTACAGATCGAGTACTGCACCCAGTGCCGCTGGCTGCCCCGCGCGGCCTGGCTGGCGCAGGAGCTGTTGACCACCTTCGAGACCGAGTTGACGGAACTCTCCCTGAAGCCCGGCACCGGCGGCGTCTTCATCGTGAGAGTCAACGACGAAGTCGTGTGGGACCGGCGCGAACAGGGCTTCCCGGAGCCCACGGCCGTGAAGAAGCTCGTACGCGACCGAGTGGCCCCGGAAAAGTCCCTGGGCCACTCGGACAAGTGAGCTTCGCCTGACGCCTGTTGGGGGTCAGCCCTTGAGCTGCTCGTACGCCGGCAGCGTCAGGAAGTCCGCGTAGTTGTCGTCGAGCGCGACCTCCAGGAGGAGGTCGTGGGCCTGCTGCCAGTGGCCCGCGGCGAAGGCGTCCGCGCCGATCTCCGCGCGGATGTTCTCCAGCTCCTCGGCGGCAACCTTGCGCGCCAGCTCGGGAGTTGCCTTCTCGCCGTTCTCGAACTCGACGCCCGCGTTGATCCACTGCCAGATCTGCGAGCGCGAGATCTCGGCGGTGGCCGCGTCCTCCATCAGGTTGAAGATGGCGACCGCACCGAGCCCGCGCAACCACGCCTCGATGTAACGGATGCCCACCTGAACGGCGTTGACGAGTCCGGGGTACGTCGGCTTCGCGTGCAGCGAGTCCACGGCGATCAGGTCGGCCGCCTTGACGTCGACGTCCTCGCGCAGCCGGTCCTTCTGGTTCGGCCTGTCGCCGAGCACCGCGTCGAAGGAGGCCATGGCGATCGGAACCAGGTCCGGGTGGGCCACCCACGACCCGTCGAAACCGTCCCCGGCCTCACGGTCCTTGTCCGCCTTGACCTTCTCGAAGGCGACCTTGTTGACCGCCTCGTCACGGCGGGACGGGATGAACGCCGCCATGCCGCCGATCGCGTGCGCTCCGCGCTTGTGGCAGGTGCGGACGAGGAGTTCGGTGTACGCCCGCATGAACGGGGCTGTCATCGTGACCGCGTTGCGGTCCGGGAGGACGAACTTGGGCCCGCCGTCACGGAAGTTCTTCACGATGGAGAACAGGTAGTCCCAGCGTCCCGCGTTCAACCCCGAGGCGTGGTCGCGGAGTTCGTAGAGGATCTCCTCCATCTCGTACGCGGCGGTGATCGTCTCGATCAGCACGGTCGCGCGGACGGTGCCCTGCGGGACGCCGACGTAGTCCTGCGCGAAGACGAACACGTCGTTCCACAGCCGGGCCTCGAGGTGCGACTCGGTCTTCGGGAGGTAGAAGTACGGGCCCTTGCCCAGGTCCAGCAGCCGCTGCGCGTTGTGGAAGAAGTACAGCCCGAAGTCCACGAAGGCGCCCGGGACTTGCTCACCGTCCACCAGGAGGTGCCGCTCGTTGAGGTGCCAGCCGCGCGGCCGCATGACCACGGTCGCCAGCTCGTCCTCGGCCTTCAGGGCGTACGACTTACCGGAGTTGGGGTCCGTGAAGTCGATCGCGCGAGTGTAGGCGTCGATCAGGTTGAGCTGGCCCGTGACGACGTTCTCCCACGTCGGCGCGGAGGCGTCCTCGAAGTCCGCGAGCCAGATCCTCGCGCCCGAGTTGAGGGCGTTGATCGTCATCTTGCGGTCGGTGGGGCCGGTGATCTCGACGCGCCGGTCGTTCAGGGCGGCGGGGGAGGGGGCCACCTTCCAGGAGTCGTCGGCGCGGATCGCGGCGGTCTCCGGGAGGAAGTCGAGGGTGGAGGTGCGGGCGATCTCCGCGCGGCGCTCGGCCCGGCGGGCGAGGAGTCCGGCTCGGCGGGGCGTGAACCGGCGGTGCAGCTCGGCCACGAAGGCGAGGGCCTCATCGGTGAGGACCTCGTCCTGCCGGGGCAGGGGCTCGGCGTCGACGATGACCGGCGAGGACGGCGCTGGTGCGGACATGAACTGTCACTTCCTTCAGCGTGGCACCGGGTGCCAGGTGACCCGGGTAGGGCTGGGAGCACCCGAGGGGCCGTCGGGCGCTTCTGAACAGTGGATACTAGTTTCCTCATCGTGGAAGTTCAATGGTTTGTTGACGTCGAGATTCTCCGGATCGAGCGAAAGTGGCGCTCAGTGCCACTCCGCTCACTCAAGGTGGACGAGATCCGCCTCAGTGTCGATGTCGTACGGCTCCGCCGCATCCCCGCACTCGACGAGCCTGACCGCGTCCGCGTGCGCCTTGAGGTACGCCCGCGCCCCCCGGTCCCCGGTCGCGCTCTCGGCGATCCCGGCCCAGTGCGCGGACCCGAACAGCACCGGATGGCCGCGTACCCCGTCGTAGGCGGCCGAGACGAGGGAGTCCGCATCCGTGAACCCGGCCAGCACGCGCGCGACCGCCTCTGCGCCGATCCCGGGCTGATCTACGAGCGAGACCAGTGCCGCCCGCGCCCCCGTACCCGCGAGCGAGTCGAGCCCGGCCCGCAGCGAGGACCCCATCCCCTGCTCCCACTCCGGGTTCTCCACGAGCACGCATCCGGCCAGTTCCGCCTGCTCCCGTACGGCGTCGGCGCCCGCCCCCAGGACCACGTGGACGCGGGTGAGACCGGCCGTGCGCAGGACCCCGACCGCGTGCTCCACGAGGGGCCGCCCCCGGTGCCGTAGCAGCGCCTTGGGCCGCCCGCCGAGCCTCCGGCCGCCGCCCGCGGCGAGCAGCAGCCCGGCGACCTGGTCTTCGTTTCGCGTCATGCCTCCTGCATACCTGACGCGGCGGCGACCGGACGGAATCCTCCTACTTAATTTCGGTCCATGGAGTGGCGCGCGCCGCACCGGGTGGCGTTTACTGGCCCGCGTCCCTCGGCGCCCGACCAGTGTTGCGGGGTGCGCGCGGCGGGATCACAAAGTTCTTGCGCACGAAGACGTGCGAGGGGGGAGAGCTGTGTTGCGGAGCTTGGGGCAGAGGTCATTGACCGGCAGCGACGAGGATCCGAGGGTGGCGGAACTGCGGACCGCGGTGTCCCGGTTGCGCCGCGAACTGGCCGCGCATCCGGCCGAGTTCCCCGACCGTGTCATCGCCGAGGACGAACTCGCGGCGCTGGCCGCGATGACCATCGACGGTATCCCCGAAATCCCGCGCCTGCGCCGCTCGTTGCTCCTCATCGCCGGCGCGATCGGCTCGGTGAGCGCTCTTGCGCGGGGCCTGACGGACGTACGCAACGCCGTGGACCTGTTCGGTCAACCTCGGGGCGGGCAGGGCTAGTTCACGGCCACCGGCGCGCCGGGAACGCTCCTCGGTAGCCCGAGTCCCCGGCCCGGTCCTCGAACTCCTCGCACAGCCAGGTCTCCTGGACGGACTCGGTGTGTTCCTGCCAGGTCGTGAAGATGCCCCGCGGGCCGTGCTTGCCGTCGACCTGACGGTAGAGGTCCTTGGCGTCACGGAAGCACGCGAGCGCGGCCATCAGTCCGTGGCCGGCGGGGTGGTAGTCGGACCAGGCGCACGAGACGCACGCCTTGAGTCGCGAGCCCGGCGGCAGGCGGCGCTGGACTTCGTTCAGCGCGTCCTCGAAGTCGTCATGGCCTTCTGCGCTGCGGTACTCGCGCCCGTCCAGGCGCAGGGTCGTGGTCAGCGTCTCCGCGTCCAGCCCCCTGCCGGGTCCGGCCGGGTCCCCGAGCCGCAACGCGCAGTCCAGCACCGCCGTACGCACGCCCTGCCCCTCGACCGCGACGGACAACGGCACCTCCCACTCCAGCAGGCAGGAGCACAACGCCCCGTCGAAGAAGGCGAACGGCGCCTCCGGGGGGCCGCCGCCGAGCGCGCCGAGGTCGTCCATGCTGTCGCCCTCGAAGCGGACGCCCCGGATCGTCGTACGGATCGACTCCCGACCGTCCGACTCGAAGACGACGGCCTCGTCGCCGTGCCGGTCGGTGTACCGGCCCGGCCAGAACCGCCCGGCGCTCACGCGGGGTTCTGGCTGGCCAGTGCCTCCGACAGTTCGCCGGCCACCTGCTGGAGCACCGGCACGATCTTGTCGGTCGCCGACTCGGTGACCCGGCCCGCCGGGCCCGAGATCGAAATCGCGGCGGCGGTGGGGGAGTTGGGCACGGAGACGGCGAGGCAGCGCACCCCGATCTCCTGCTCGTTGTCGTCGATCGCGTAGCCGAGGCGGCGCACGTCCGCCAGCGCAGCGAGGAAACCGTCCGGCGTGGTGATCGTCTTCTCGGTCGCGGCGGGCATGCCGGTCCGGGCGAGCAGCGCGCGCACCTCGTTGTCCGGGGTGTTGGCGAGCAGGGCCTTGCCGACGCCGGTGGAGTGCGGCAGGACGCGCCGGCCGACCTCGGTGAACATGCGCATCGAGTGCTTGGACGGGACCTGCGCGACGTACACGATCTCGTCGCCGTCGAGCAGTGCCATGTTCGCCGTCTCGCCGGTCTCCTCGACCAGCCGCGCGAGATAGGGACGCGCCCAGGTGCCGAGCAGCCGGGACGCGGACTCGCCGAGGCGGATCAGGCGCGGGCCGAGCGCGTACCGACGGTTCGCCTGCTGACGGACGTAACCGCAGACCACGAGCGTGCGCATCAGGCGGTGGATGGTGGGGAGCGGCAGGCCGCTGCTCGCGGAGAGCTCGCTCAGGCCGACCTCGCCGCCCGCGTCGGCCATCCGCTCCAGCAGGTCGAAGGCGCGCTCGAGGGACTGGACACCACCCGTGGCGGACTTGGTGGAGTCGGTGCTGCTCACGCTGGACGGCGGCACGGCGCGTTCCTTTCGGCACGGGCGGGAAGGGCTGAAGCCTACCCGGGGGTCGGTTGACTCCCCGCCTGTGCGTAGCTACGTTCTGCTTGCCGGAAGTTTAATTCCGCTTTGTGGAAACGTCCAGAGTGTGCGCGTGAGGCGCATCGTGGAGATGTGTGCCCTTGACGGTACGGGAGCGGGAGTGAAGACTCCTTCAACAGAACGTTGAATTCCGTTACGTGGACGTAAATCCCGTTTCCCGGAAGTAACGGAAGCGACGACGGCGGAAGCGATGACGGCGGCAGAGAGGGGTCCGGGTGTCCGACGCTGAACTGGTGGTGCGCTCCACACGTGTCATCACTCCCGAGGGGACACGCGCGGCGGCGGTCGCGGTCGCCGGGGGGAAGATCACGGCTGTCCTCCCGTACGACGCCCAAGTCCCGTCCGGAGCACGGTTCGAGGACTTCGGCGACGACGTCCTGCTGCCCGGCCTGGTCGACACCCATGTGCATGTGAACGACCCCGGCCGTACCCACTGGGAGGGCTTCTGGACCGCCACGCGCGCGGCGGCGGCCGGCGGCATCACCACCCTGATCGACATGCCGCTCAACTCCCTCCCGCCGACGACGACGGTCGACAACCTCCGTACGAAGCAGCAAGTCGCCGCGGAGAAGGCCCACATGGACGTCGGCTTCTGGGGCGGCGCCCTGCCCGACAACGTCAAGGACCTGCGCCCGCTGCACGACGCCGGCGTCTTCGGCTTCAAGGCGTTCCTGTCCCCGTCCGGCGTGGACGAGTTCCCGCACCTCGACCAGGACCAACTCGCCCTGTCCCTGGCCGAGATCGCCGGATTCGACGGCCTTCTCATCGTCCATGCGGAGGACCCGCACCACCTCGAAGTCGCCCCGCAGCAGGGCGGCCCCAAGTACGCCGACTTCCTCGCGAGCCGCCCGCGCGACGCCGAGGACACGGCCATCGCGGGGCTGATCGCGCAGGCGAAGCGCCTCAACGCGCGCGTGCATGTCCTGCACTTGTCCTCGTCGGACGCGCTGCCGCTGATCGCGGCCGCCAAGGCCGAGGGCGTCCGTATAACGGTGGAGACGTGCCCCCACTACCTCACCCTGACGGCGGAGGAAGTCCCGGACGGGGCAAGCGAGTTCAAGTGCTGCCCGCCCATCCGGGAGTCCGCCAACCAGGACCTCCTGTGGCAGGCACTGGCCGACGGCACGATCGACTGCGTGGTGACGGACCACTCACCGTCCACGGCCGACCTGAAGACCGACGACTTCGCCACCGCGTGGGGCGGTATCTCCGGCCTCCAGCTGAGCCTCTCGGCGGTGTGGACGGAGGCCCGCAGGCGCGGCCACGACCTCACGGACGTCGTCCGCTGGATGTCCTCAAGGACCGCACAGCTGGCGGGACTTGACCAGAAGGGCGCCATCGAGGCGGGCCGCGACGCCGACTTCGCGGTCCTCGCCCCCGACGAGACGTTCACCGTCGACCCGGCGGCCCTCCAACACCGCAACCGCGTCACGGCGTACGCGGGCAAGACCCTCACCGGCGTCGTCAAGTCGACCTGGCTGCGCGGCGAACGCATCGTGCTGGACGGCGAGTTCACCGACCCGAAAGGTCAACTCCTGGTCCGGCGGCCCTGATCCGGCTCTCCGCACCCCCCGCAGCGGCCCACTTCTGAGAGGCGGACCAGTAGTGACGACTCCAGCTAGACCCTCAGCAGGGCTGTCGGGTCGACCCGGCCGCCCGGCGAACGCATCGTGCCGGACGGCGAGTTCACCGAGCCGAAGGGCCAGCTCCTGACCCGTACCCCCTGATTCACCCCACCGCACCCGCAGCGGCCCACTCCCGAAAGGCAGACACAGCAGTGACGGCGATTCCCAGTTTCACCGGCGACGCGAACCCCTACGGAGGCGGTGACCCGTACGCGGACTACCGCACGGCCGACTTCCCCTTCACCCAGTACGCCAACCTCGCCGACCGGCAGCTCGGCGCCGGTGTGATCGCCGCCAACGACGAGTTCTTCGCCCAGCGCGAGAACCTCCTCGTGCCCGGGCCCGCCGAATTCGACCCCGAGCACTTCGGCCACAAGGGCAAGATCATGGACGGCTGGGAGACCCGCCGCCGCCGCGGAGCCTCGGCCGAACACCCCTGGCCGACGGCGGAGGACCACGACTGGGCGCTGGTCCGCCTGGGCGCACCGGGAGTCATCAGGGGCATCGTGGTCGACACGGCCCACTTCCGCGGCAACTACCCGCAGGCGGTGTCGGTCGAGGGCACCTCCCTCCCGGGCTCCCCGTCTCCCGAGGACCTCCTCGCCGACGACGTGAAGTGGACGTCCCTGGTCCCGCGCACACCGGTCGGCGGCCACGCGGCGAACGGCTTCGCCATAGCCACCGAGCAACGCTTCACCCACGTCCGCGTCAACCAGCACCCCGACGGCGGCATCGCCCGCCTGCGGGTCTACGGCGAGGTCGTCCCCGACCCCAACTGGCTCGCGGCGCTGGGCACGTTCGACGTCGTCGCCCTGGAGAACGGCGGCGGCGCCGAGGACGCCTCCAACCTCTTCTACTCACCCGCGAGCAACACCATCCAGCCCGGCCGCTCCCGGAAGATGGACGACGGCTGGGAGACCCGCCGCCGCCGCGACCAGGGCAACGACTGGATCCGCTACCGCCTGGCCGCCCAGTCCCAGATCCGTGCCCTCGAGATCGACACGGCGTACCTGAAGGGCAACAGCGCGGGCTGGGCGTCGGTGTCGGTACGGGACGGCGAGACCGGCGACTGGACGGAAATCCTCCCGCGCACCCGCCTCCAGCCCGACACGAACCACCGCTTCGTCCTCCCGACCCCGGCGATCGGGACGCACGCACGCGTGGACATCTATCCCGACGGCGGGATCTCGCGGCTGCGGCTGTTCGGCTCGCTGACCGAGCAAGGGGCATCGGCACTGGCCGCCCGGCATCAGGAACTGGGCGGCTGACGCACGCTGCCACACGCCGGACGGGCTGATTTTCGGCCCGCCCGGCGTTTCTCCAACGCAGGCCGCCACACCCCACCCGGAACCGAGACGGCCACCCGCTACGTTCTCCTCTCGTGACCCTTCAGCAAGAGATCGTCGGCAACGCCATGCAGATGGCGGTCGTCAACCTGAACCCCGGCCAGACCGTGTACTGCGAGGCCGGAAAGTTCCTCTTCAAGACGACGAACGTGACCATGGAGACCCGCCTCGGCGGATCGTCGAGCGGCGGCCAGCAACAGGGCGCCGGTGGCGCGGGTGGCAGCGGCATGGGTGGCATGCTCCGGCAGGCCATGGGGACGGCCATGCAGGTCGGTCAGCGCGCACTCGCCGGTGAGTCGCTGGCGTTCCAGTACTTCACCTCCCAGGGCGGCGAGGGCACCGTCGGCTTCGCGGGCGTGCTCCCCGGTGAGATGCGCGCCCTGGAGCTGGACGGCACGCGCGCGTGGTTCGCGGAGAAGGACGCCTTCGTCGCGGCCGAGTCCAGCGTCCAGTTCGGCATCGCCTTCCAGGGCGGCCGTACCGGCATGAGCGGCGGCGAGGGCTTCGTCCTGGAGAAGTTCACCGGGCACGGCACGGTGATCATCGCCGGCGCGGGCAACTTCATCGACCTGAACCCGGCCGACTTCGGCGGCCGCATCGAGGTCGACACGGGCTGCCTCGTCGCCTTCGAGGAGGGCGTCCAGTACGGCGTCCAGCGCATCGGCGGCCTCAACCGCCAGGGCCTGATGAACGCCGTGTTCGGCGGCGAGGGCCTGTCCCTGGCCACCCTGGAGGGCAACGGCCGCGTCATCCTCCAGTCCCTCACCATCGAGAGCCTCGCCAAGGCCCTGAAGAAGGCCCAGGGCGGCGACAAGCAGGGCCCGACGGGCGGCATGTTCTCGACCCACGCCGGGTGAGAAGCCGTAGCGAGGACCGAGGGAAGCCGTGGCGGAGACCGAGACAAGCCGTAGCGGAGACAGAGAGATGCCGAAGCGAGGACCGATGAGTTGCGGGGGCCCGCGGGGTCTGAGCTGATGACACCATCCGCTCCCGCAGCAGGAAGCAGGCACCCGACATGGGCAAGCTCGTCTCCACTCTCTTCGTCACCCTCGACGGCGTCTACCAGGGCCCCGGTGGCCCCGAGGAGGACACCCGCGGCGGCTTCGAGCACGGCGGCTGGAGTTTCGTCTACGGTGACGACGACTTCGGCCGGTTCGTGGTCGAGGTCTTCGACCGCTCCGGCGCGTATCTGCTCGGCCGCCGTACGTACGACATCTTCGCCGGGTACTGGCCGGACAAGACCGACCCCGCCGACCCGATCGCCGCCAAGCTGAACGCCCTGCCTAAGTACGTCGCCTCGTCGACCCTCACCGACCCCTCCTGGGCCGGCACCACCGTTCTCGGCGGCGACCTCGCCAAGGAGGTCACCGACCTCAAGGAGCGCACCGAGGGCGAACTCCAGGTGCACGGCAGCGGCGCCCTCGTCCGCTCCCTCCTCGCGCTCGGCCTCGTCGACACGCTCCACCTGGTGACCTTCCCGGTCGTGCTCGGCAGCGGCCTGCGCCTGTTCCCCGAGGGCACCGAGCCCATGGCCTTCCGGCACACGGGCGGGCGCGTCACCAGCACCGGCGTCTCCATCCAGTCGTACGACCTGGCGGGCCGCCCGACCTACGGCTCGTACGCGGACGCCGATGCGGAAAACGCCTAGTCAGCCGGGGGTCGCGCCGGTACGGTGATCGTTCCGTGTGGCAGCCGCCGATGTCTCCACCCCTTCGTCGGAGACCGGGAGAGCCGCCCTCATGTCCTCGATCGCCGTACCGCGCACCGCCCTGCCCCGCCGGGCCTGGCTCACCGACCTGCCCGTCCTGCTGGTCGCGGTGGTCTGGGGCGCCAGCTATCTCGCGTCCAAGGACATCACCACGGCCCGCACGGTCCTCGCCGTCCTGGTCCTGCGCTTCGCCCTCGTCCTGCCCGTCCTCGCGGTCGTGGGCCACCGCTCGCTGCGCGCCCTGACGGCCGCCCAGTGGCGCGGCGCGGCCCTCCTCGGGCTGATCCTCGCCGGGATCTTCCTCCTGGAGACCTACGGAGTCGTCCACACCTCGGCGACCAACGCGGGCCTCATCATCAGCCTCACCATGATCTTCACCCCGCTCGCCGAGGCCGCCGTGACCCGCACCCGGCCCTCCCGAGCCTTCCTCGGCGCGGCGGCCCTGTCCGTGCTCGGCGTGCTGCTGCTGACCCAGGGCGCCGGCTTCTCCCGCCCCTCCCTCGGCGACCTCCTCATGCTGCTCGCGGCGCTGGCCCGCACCCTGCACGTGCTCGCCATGTCCCGCACCACGTCGGTCCAGGGCGCGGACGCGCTGCCTCTTACCACCGTCCAACTCGCCACCGCCGTCGCGGTGTTCGCGATCCTGTCGACCGGCGCCGACACCACACCGTGGGAAACGGCCGCCGACTTCGGGCCACGCGAGTGGGCCGGGCTGCTGTTCCTGTCCGTGTTCTGCACCCTGTTCGCCTTCTTCGTGCAGATGTGGGCCGTACGCCGGACCTCGCCCTCCCGGGTCAGCCTGCTGCTCGGCACCGAGCCGCTGTGGGCCGCCGCGGCGGGTATCGCGCTGGGCGGGGAACGGCTCGGCGCGTTCGGGCTGGCAGGCGGTGTGCTCGTACTTGTGGGGACCGCGTGGGGGCGCGGGGCCGCACGTTAACTCCCGGAAAACTCATCGGACTTGACGGGAAAATCTGCAGAGTTGTCATTGACATGCCACTGTCTACGCGCGTCATCATGGAGCCATGAGATTCCCCCCACGCGCCACTCGCATCGGAGCCGCAGCCGCTCTCCTGTCCGCCCTCGTCGTGGGCGGCACCGTCGCCACCGTGACCCCGGCGGCCGCCGCGGTCGGCAGCATCTGCTACAGCGACCTGCCCTCCCAGGCCTACGACACGCTCGACCTGATCGCGTCGAACGGTCCCTTCCCCTACTCGCAGGACGGTGTCGTCTTCCGGAACCAGGAAGGAGTCCTGCCCTCGCAGTCGTCGGGCTACTACCACGAGTACACGGTCAAGACGCCCGGCTCCTCTACGCGCGGAGCCCGCCGCATCGTCACCGGTGAGAAGTCCCAGGAGGACTACTACACCTCGGACCACTACGTCACGTTCGACCTGATCAACTTCGGCTGCTGAGCCGAACGACCGGCTGCACCACTGCTCGCCCCTCGCCCCGCGGCTCCCCCCACGATCATGGGCCGCGGGGCGAGGCATGTCCGCCGAAAGTCTGTGATGGCGCGACTTTGGTCGCCGTTCCCCCGCACGGGGTGGGTGACCGGGCCCGGTGCCGCATAGATTTGTCGACCGTGACCGGAGACAGGACCGCGAAGGTGCCGCAGGCGTTCGCGGGGCGCCGATGGCTGCTGCCGTCCGCCGTGGCCGACGAACTCGACCCCGACGTCGAACGGCGCGGGCGGCCCCGCCGTACCGCCCGCGACTGGGTCGTCGACACCTGCTGCTTCCTGCTGGCCGTGGGCATCGGACTCGCGGCCGCGCAGACCCTCGACAGCGACGCCGCGACCCCGCACTCCCTCGCCGTCGTGGACCAGTTCTTCGGGGTCCTCGCCTGCGGCGCGGTGTGGCTGCGCCGTCGTTGGCCGGTCGGGCTCGCGGTCGCGATGGTCCCCGTCGGCTTCGTGTCGAACACGGCGGGCGGCGCCGCCATGGTCGCGGTGTTCACGCTCGCAGTGCACCGCCCCTTCCGCTACGTCGCCTGGATCGGCGGCGTCCAACTCGCCCTGGCCCCGCTGTTCTTCTGGCTGCGACCGGACCCCGACCTGCCGTACGCCGGTGCGGTCGTCTTCACCGAACTGCTCACCCTCACCGTCATCGGCTGGGGCATGTTCGTCCGCTCCAAGCGGCAGCTCATGCTCAGCCTGCGCGACCGCGCCCGGCGCGCCGAGACGGAGGCGGAGCTGCGCGCCGAGCAGGCCCAGCGGCTAGCCCGCGAGGCCATCGCCCGCGAGATGCACGACGTGCTCGCCCATCGGCTGACGCTGCTGAGCGTGCACGCGGGCGCGCTGGAGTTCCGCCCGGACGCGCCCCGCGAGGAGGTCGCGCGGGCGGCCGGTGTCATCAGGGAGAGCGCCCACGAGGCCCTCCAGGACCTTCGGGAGATCATCGGTGTCCTGCGCGCGGGCGAGCCCGACGACACGGGCCGCCCGCAGCCCACGCTCGGCGCCCTGGACGCGCTGGTCACCGAGTCCCGCGAGGCCGGCATGAAGGTCACCCTCGCCAACCGGGTCACCGACCCCGCCACGGTCCCCGCCTCGGTCGGCCGCACCGCCTACCGCATCGCCCAGGAGGCCCTCACCAACGCCCGCAAACACGCCCCGGGCACGGAGGTCACGGTGACGGTCACCGGCACCCCGGGCGACGGCCTGGTGATCGCCGTGCACAACCCGCCCCCGGAGGGCGCGGTGCCCCATGTCCCGGGTTCCGGCCAGGGGTTGATCGGGCTGACCGAGCGGGCGACGCTGGCGGGGGGACGGTTGGAGCACGGTCCGGGGGAGGGCGGGGGGTTCCGGGTGCGGGCTTGGCTGCCGTGGGGGTGAGTCCCGTTCGGCGCTACGGGTAACTCCCGTACTGGGCAAGGGGGATGGAGGCCGCTTCCGGACAGGCACCGCACCCGTGTCCCGCTGCCTGTCTGCGAACCGGGGGTGTGTCGGGGGAGTGCGGTGGGGGAGTGCGGGCCGCGCGGCCGGTCCGCTCCGGCGCAGTTCACCCGGACTCTGGCCAACTCGCCGGCTCCACCGAGATGTTGGCGTGGGACAGCGGCCGGCGCGCAGAGTGCCCGGGGTGCTGCCGTGGAGTACCGGTCGCGCTCACGTGCCGCCGCCCCGGAGACGTTCCCCCGAGGATCACTCCGCTCGCGGTGTCGACGGCACGGCCGCCCGCCTCGGCGTGGGCGGCGAGGACGTGCGCACGCCTCCTCGGGCACCCCGCCCGGCCGGGCGCCGCAGACCGCGCCACCACCCGCCGCGTCGCCGTGGTTACGTAGCCCCATGACTGCGATCAGACTGCTCCTCGTCGACGACGACCCGCTGGTGCGGGCCGGGCTGTCCTTCATGATGGGTGGCGCCGCCGACATCGAGATCGTCGGCGAGGCCGCGGACGGCAGTGAGGTCGAGGAGCTCGTCGACCGCGTCCACCCGGACGTCGTCCTCATGGACATCCGCATGCCGTCGGTCGACGGGCTGACGGCGACGGAGCGGTTGCGTGTCCGAGGCGACGCGCCCCAGATCGTCGTCCTCACCACCTTCCACGCCGACGAACAGGTGCTACGGGCCCTCCGCGCGGGTGCCGCCGGATTCGTCCTCAAGGACACCCCGCCCGCCGAGATCCTCGACGCCGTACGCCGGGTCGCGGCCGGCGATCCCGTGCTGTCGCCCGCGGTCACCCGCCAGTTGATGGAGCACGCGGCGGGCACCGCCACCGACACCCGTCGGGCACGCGCGCGTGAACGCATCGCCGCCCTGGGAGACCGCGAACGCGAAGTTGCCGTCGCGGTCGGCCAGGGCCTCGCCAACGCCGAGATCGCCACCCGCCTCTTCATGAGCGTCGCCACCGTGAAGACCCACGTCTCGCGCATCCTGGCCAAGCTCGACCTCAACAACCGTGTGCAGATCGCCTTGTTGGCGTACGACGCGGGTCTGCTCGAAGAGGACGGGGAGAGCGGGCACTAGCGGCTGCCGTCGTCCGTTCTCACTGCACTGGGAGACCTCGGGGGATCGACCAGGAGGGGGCAGGGATGACGGAAGTGATCGATCTGGGGGAGTTCGGCGAGGAGTTCCGGCGGGACCCGCACCAGGTGTACGCCATGCTGCGGAAGTCGGGCCCGGTGCACCGCGTGCGGCTGCCGGCGCCGGACGCGCACCATGTGACCTGGCTGATCGTGGGGTACGAGGAAGCGCGCTCGGCGCTCACGGACCCGAGGCTGGCCAAGGACGGCGGCAAGATCGGGGTGACGTTCCTCGACGAGGAGCTGATCGGCAGGTACCTGCTGATCACCGACCCGCCGGACCACACCCGCCTGCGCGGGCTGATCACCCGC
Organism: Streptomyces sp. NBC_00986; assembly: GCF_045162565.1. Classification (NCBI taxonomy): domain Bacteria; kingdom Bacillati; phylum Actinomycetota; class Actinomycetes; order Kitasatosporales; family Streptomycetaceae; genus Streptomyces; species Streptomyces sp. NBC_00986. The sequence continues at coordinate 2,831,505 of NZ_CP108733.1, read as the reverse complement.
TCGTTCACGATGCGCCGGGTCGAGGAAATGCGCCCGCGCGTCCAGCAGATCACCGACGGCCTGCTCGACGCCATGCTGCCGTCCGGCCGCGCCGACCTCGTCGAGTCGCTCTCCTACCCGCTGCCGATCACCGTGATCTGCGAGCTTCTGGGTGTGCCCGAGCTGGACCGCGCGGAGTTCCGCAAACTGTCCACGGAGGCGGTGGCGCCCACCAGTTCGGGCACCGAGTACGACGCGTTCGTACGGCTCGCCGAGTATTTCGCCGACCTGATCGAGGACAAGCGGTGCGCGGGCCCGGGCGACGACCTGCTCAGCGACCTGATCCGCACCACCGCCGAGGACGGCGACCGGCTCTCCCCGCAGGAACTGCGGGGCATGGCCTTCATCCTGCTCATCGCCGGTCATGAGACCACCGTCAACCTCCTCACCAGCGGCGTCCACGCCCTGCTCGTCCACCCGGACCAACTCGCCGCCCTGCGCGCCGACATGACCCTGCTCGACGGCGCGATCGAGGAGATGCTGCGCTACGAGGGCCCGGTGGAGAACGGCACGTTCCGGTTCGCCGCGGAGCCCCTGGAGATCGCCGGCACCTCGGTGGAGCGGGGCGATCCGGTCATGGTCGGCCTGACCGCCGCCGACCGCGACGGGGTCCGCTTTCCGGCCCCGGACCGCTTCGACATCCGCCGCGATGCCCGCGGCCACCTCGCCTTCGGCCACGGCATCCACTACTGCCTCGGAGCCCCCTTGGCCCGCCTCGAAGCCCGCACGGCGATACGCACCCTGCTGGAGCGCGCCCCCGCCCTCACCCTGGACGGCCCGCCCGGCGACTGGCTCCCGGGCATGCTGATGCGCGGGATGCGCGCGCTGCCGGTGCGCTGGTAGAACGGCTGCACGGGGCGGCCGTAGCGACGGCGGAGCCCTGAAGGCCGTAGCAACAGCAACCCCGGCAGCAACTGCCGTGGCCGCAGCGGTCGTTGAAGTCGCAGCAGCCGTGACAGCCGTAGCAGCCGTGGACCCTGTTGGAGGCCCGCCCTCGTGACCGCAATCGCCGAGTTCGACCTGACCATGGCCCGGAAGGCGCTGGAGAGTCAGCCCTTCAGCAGGCTGATCGGTGCGCGGCTGAGCGCCTTCGGGGACGGCATCGCCACGCTGGAGATCGACATCAGGGGGGACCTGCACCAGCAGAACGGCTTCGTGCACGGCGGAGTCCTCGCCTACGCCGCCGACAACGCGCTCACCTTCGCCGGCGGCACGGCACTGGGCCCCGCGGTCCTCACCGGCGGCCTCTCCATCCAGTACGTCCGCCCGGCCACGGGCCGCATCCTGCGCGCCCACGCGGAGGTCGTCCAGGCCGGCCGCCGCCAGGCCGTCGTCCGCTGCGACGTCCTCACGGTCGCCGACGACGGCACGGAGTCCCTCTGCGCGGTCGCCCAGGGCACGGTGCTGGCGGTCCGTACGTCCTGAGCGCCCCCTGAAGTGACTGAGGACGGACCACCGCCTGCGAAACGACTGCTCAGCTGTAGGGGAAGGCGCCCGCGATCTCCGCGAGGCGGACGGGTCTGTGTTCGCGTCTGGACACTTCGCAGGCCTCGGCGATACGCAGCGCCTGGAGGGCCTCGCGGCCGTCGCACGGGTTGGTGCGCTGGCCGACGACGACCTCCACGAAGGCGATCAACTCGGCCTCGTAGGCGGGCCCGAAGCGCTCCAGGAAGCCGGTCCAGGGTTTGGTCGCGGCCGGGGGACCGGTCGGCTCGGTGGAGGCGATGGGCGTGCGGTCGTCCAGGCCGACGACGACCTGGTCGAGTTCGCCGGCCAGCTCCATCCGGACGTCGTAGCCCGCCCCGTTCAGGCGCGCGGCCGTCGTCGTGGCCAGCGTGCCGTCGTCCAGGGTGAGGACCGCCGCGGCCGTGTCGATGTCACCGGCCTCGCGGAACATCGCGGGACCGGCGTCCGAACCGGTCGCGTACACGTCGACGACCTCGCGCCCGGTCACCCAGCGCAGCATGTCGAAGTCGTGGATCAGGGTGTCCCGGTACAGCCCGCCGGAGATCGGCAGATAGGCGGCCGGGGGAGGCGTCTGGTCTGAGGTCGTCGCGCGGACGGTGTGCAGCCGTCCCAGCCGCCCCGATCGCACGGCCTCCCGGGCACCCGTGTAGCCCGCGTCGAACCGGCGCTGGAACCCCATCTGGAGGATCGTTCCCGCCGTCTCGACCTCGGCGATCGCCTGCAACGAGCCCGGCAGGTCAAGGGCGATGGGCTTCTCGCAGAACACCGGGAGCCCGGACCGTGCCGCTCTCCCGATTAATTCGGCGTGCGCCGACGTCGCCGTAGTGATCACCACGGCGTCCACGCCCCACTTGAAGATCTCCTCCGTGCTCGGTGCCGCCGTTTCCCCCAGCCGGTTCGCCAGCTCCTGGGCCCGTGCCGGGTCCACGTCCGTGAGGATCAGCGAACCGACCTCGCGATGACGGCTGAGCGTCCTGGCATGGATGGTCCCGATGCGGCCCGTACCGATGACTCCGATGCGCATGGGAACAAACTGGGGGCCGACCAGGCGCGCTGTCAATGCGTATGTCCGGACAATCGAACTACATCACTTCCCGTCAACCATTCACACAGCTACGCTCGGCCCCGTGCCGAAACCAGATGTGGACCCGACAGTGCCGCTCGAGCTCAGCGTGGACCGGAGCAGCCCGGTGCCGTTGTACTTCCAGCTGTCCCAGCAGCTGGAGGCCGCGATCGAACACGGCTCGCTCACCCCCGGCAGTCTGCTGGGCAACGAGATCGAACTGGCGGCCCGGCTCGGCCTGTCCCGGCCCACCGTCCGCCAGGCCATCCAGTCACTGGTCGACAAGGGCCTCCTGGTGCGCCGGCGGGGCGTCGGCACGCAGGTCGTGCACAGCCAGGTGAAGCGCCCGCTGGAACTCAGCAGCCTCTTCGACGACCTGGAGGCGGCCGGGCAGCGCCCCGCCACGAAGGTCCTCGTCAACAGTGTCGTGACGGCCTCCGCCGAGGTCGCGGCTGCACTCGGCGTGGCCGAGGACAGCGACGTGCACCGCATCGACCGGCTGCGCCTCGCGCACGGCGAGCCGATGGCCTACCTGTCCAACCACCTGCCGCTCGGCCTCCTCGACCTCGACACCGCGCAGCTGGAGGCCACCGGCCTGTACCGGATGATGCGCACCGCCGGCATCACCCTGCACAGCGCCCGCCAGTCCATCGGCGCCCGCGGCGCCACGGCGGAGGAGGCCGAACGCCTCGCCGAACCCGAGGGCGCCCCGCTCCTCACCATGCAGCGCACGACGTTCGACGACACGGGGCGCGCGGTGGAGTTCGGCAGCCATACCTACCGGCCGACGCGTTACTCGTTCGAGTTCCAGCTCCTGGTACGTCCCTGAGTGCACGGCTTCGCCCGCGTTGTTCGTCATAATGTCCGGACAATTAGACGGGTGTCCTCGCTGATATCGGGCTTTCATGATTTCTGTGCCGAGTTGGAGGGTGCCCCTTTTCAGGGGCGCGGGGAACTACGCGACCAGCCACGACGCACCCGCACAGAACAACAATCCGTACCCCCTTCACGCCCCCGCACAGCACCCCCGGTCACGGTGAGGCAGAATCGGGCCTTGATGAGCACCTACGGCAACTTCAGCGCCCCTATAGGCTCCCGGCGTGCCCCCGCACTGAGGACGGTCGGCACCCGCGAGCGGAGGTCGCACCTCACGGCCCCCCGCGTGCCCACCGTCGGCATCGACATCGGCGGCACCAAGGTCATGGCGGGCGTCGTGGACGCCGACGGCAACATCCTGGAGAAGCTCCGCACGGAGACCCCGGACAAGTCCAAGAGCCCCAAGGTCGTCGAGGACACCATCGTCGAACTGGTCCTGGACCTGTCCGACCGGCACGACGTGCACGCCGTCGGCATCGGCGCGGCCGGCTGGGTCGACGCCGACCGCAACCGCGTCCTGTTCGCCCCCCACCTGTCGTGGCGGAACGAGCCCCTCAGGGACCGCATTACGAGCAGGCTCTCCGTGCCGGTCCTGGTGGACAACGACGCGAACACCGCCGCCTGGGCGGAGTGGCGCTTCGGCGCGGGGCGCGGCGAGGACCACCTCGTCATGATCACGCTCGGCACCGGCATCGGCGGCGCGATCCTGGAGGACGGCCAGGTCAAGCGCGGCAAGTACGGCGTCGCCGGCGAGTTCGGCCATATGCAGGTCGTGCCCGGCGGCCACCGCTGCGCTTGCGGCAACCGCGGCTGCTGGGAGCAGTACAGCTCCGGGAACGCGCTGGTCAGAGAGGCGCGCGAGCTGGCCGCTGCCGACTCCCCGGTGGCGTACGGGATCATCGAGCACGTCAAGGGCAACATCGGCGACATCACCGGGCCGATGATCACCGAGCTGGCCCGCGAGGGCGACGCGATGTGCATCGAGCTGCTCCAGGACATCGGTCAGTGGCTCGGCGTCGGTATCGCCAACCTCGCCGCCGCCCTCGACCCGTCCTGCTTCGTGATCGGCGGCGGTGTCTCGGCCGCCGACGACCTGCTGATCGGCCCCGCGCGGGACGCGTTCAAGCGCCAGCTCACCGGCCGCGGCTACCGCCCCGAGGCCCGCATAGTGCGCGCCCAGCTCGGCCCCGAGGCCGGCATGGTCGGCGCCGCCGACCTCGCCCGGCTGGTCGCCCGCCGCTTCCGCCGCGCCAAGCGCCGCCGGGTCGAGCGGTACGAACGCTACGAGCGGTTCGCCGAGTTCCGCCGCGGCAGCCAGGACACGGCATGATCGCATCGCTGCCGCGTCAGACCACGCCCCGGGACGAGCCGCCCCGACCACCCGAGGATCCCCGCCACAAGGCCCGCCGCCGGGCGATCACCCTGCTCATCATCGTGCTGCTCATCGGCGTACCGGCCGTCTATCTGGCGATCTCCGCGAACCAGAGCCGCAACAGCGGCAAGGACAAGGAGTACAAGTACTCGGCGACCGGGCTCACCGTGGGCTGGCCCTCCAAGGTGCAGCGGCGCCTCTACCAGGTACCGGTCCCGCACCCGGCGGAGAAGGTCGCCTTCTACGAGACCAACAACTGGAAGACCAGTCGCCTCTACGTCCAGTTCGAGACCACCGACGCGGGCCTGGACACCTTCCTCGCCGGGATAGACGTCGACCGGAAGACGCTGAAGAAGGGCGACATCACCATCAGCGCCCGCGACCAGAAGATCACCGGCTGGAAGTTCACCGGCCCCGGCCCCTGGTGGGGCGTCGTCAACAAGCAGAAGGACCCTGCCCCCACCCAGGACATCGTGGTGAACCTGTCCGACCCCAAGCTCCCCATGGTCTACGTCGTCTCCCGCACGGTTCCCTAGCAGGTGGCCCCGGCCGGTCGCCGGGGCCGATTGTCAGACCCCGCCCGTAGAGTCGAAGACAGCTGACACGACACACGGGCGGGAGGTGGCAGGACGTATGACGGACACGGCGATCACGGAGCAGATCTCCGTACGACTGGCCGCGGTCTTCCTGCCGTCCCCGGTCGTCCCGCGCGAGGGCCGCATCGCCTTCTGGGACCCCGACGGCGAGCGCGCACTCCCTGAAGCGGAAGTGGGCGTGGAACAGACCGAGTTGACCGTCGTACGACGACAGGGTGCCGCAGTCCGCCGCAGGTCCGCCCCCGCGCTGACCCTGCCGATCGAAGCGGCCCTGCCCCTGCTCGTGCGCGCCCGCCGTGACCCCGCCGCCCATCCCGCCACGGCCTGCTGGGGCGCCGCCGCCCTGCACGCGCTACGGCTCGCGGCCCGCGGCCGACTGCTTCCCGGGCTCACGGCCTCGGGTCACGACGCCTGGCGCGCGGGCCCGCTGGAGCCGGAGGACATCGCGCACGTCCGCGCGGTCGCGGCGGCCCTGCCGTACGAGGGCCACGCTGTCCCGCTGCCAGGGCCCGGCCCGCTCCGGCTGCCCGAGCCCGAGGCGCTGATGCGGTCCTTCCTGGACGCCGTCGCGGACACCCTGCCCCGTACCCCGGCCGCGCCGTACACCTCCGGGATGCCTTTCGCGGCCCGCGCACCGCAGCGGCTGCGCGACGCCCAGGACTGGGCCGCGGAGGTCGCCGCCGGCATGGACGCGGGCGTGCGGATCTCGCTCCGCCTGGACCTGTCGGCGTACGACCTGTTCGACGACGGCGGGCGGGTGCGCAGCGCGGGTGCGGCGATCGTTCAGGTGCACAGCCTCGCCGACCCGACCCTCGTGGTCGACGCGGCGGCCCTGTGGGCGGGCACGGCGGACACCGCCTTCGGGCCCCGCGCGCGCGTGGACGCCGCGTTGGCCGTACGGCGGGCCGCGCGCGTGTGGCCCCCGCTGGACCGCCTCTCCGAGCTGGACGTGCCCGATGTACTGACCCTGTCCGAGGAGGAGCTGGGCGAGCTGCTCGGCATGGCGGCCACGCGGCTCGCGGCGGCCGGGGTCGCCGTCCACTGGCCCCGGGACCTGGCACAGGACCTGACGGCAGCGGCCGTGGTGCGGTCGGCGCCGGGCTCGGCGACCGACGGCACGGGCTTCTTCGAGAGCGAGGAACTGCTCCAGTTCCGCTGGCAGTTGGCGCTCGGCGGCGACCCGCTCACCGAGGCCGAGATGGACATGCTGGCCGAGGCCCACCGCCCGGTCGTACGCCTGCGGGACCAGTGGGTGCTGGTCGACCCGGCCCTCGTCCGCAAGGCCCGCAAACGCGAACTCGGCCTGCTCGACCCGGTCGACGCGTTGTCCGCCGCGCTCACCGGCACGGCGGAGGTCGACGGCGAGCGGGTGGAGGCGGTCCCGGTCGGCGCGCTGGCGACCCTGCGCGACCGCTTGACGACAGGCATCCAGCCCGCCGAACCACCCCAGGGCCTGGACGCCACCCTCCGGGACTACCAACTCCGGGGCCTGGCCTGGCTGGACCTCATGACCTCCCTCGGTCTGGGCGGCTGCCTGGCCGACGACATGGGCCTCGGCAAGACGATCACCCTCATCGCCCTCCACCTGCGGCGGGCCCACCGCCACCCCACCCTCGTGGTCTGCCCCGCCTCCCTCCTGGGCAACTGGCAGCGGGAGATCACCCGCTTCGCCCCCGGGGTCCCCGTCCGCCGCTTCCACGGCGCGGACCGCACGCTGGAGGACCTGACCGGCGGGTTCGTCCTCACGACGTACGGCACGATGCGCTCGGCCGCACCCACGTTGGCCCAACAACCGTGGGGCATGGTCGTCGCGGACGAGGCACAGCACGTCAAGAACCCGTACTCGGCGACGGCGAAGGCCCTGCGCACGATCCCGACGCCCGCGCGCGTGGCGTTGACCGGCACCCCGGTGGAGAACAACCTCTCCGAACTCTGGGCCCTGCTGGACTGGACGACCCCCGGACTCCTCGGCCCCCTGAAGTCCTTCCGCGCCCGGCACGCGCGTGCCGTGGAGAACGGTGAGGATGAGGAGGCGGTGACCCGGCTCGCCCGCCTGGTCCGCCCGTTCCTGCTGCGGCGCAAGAAGTCCGACCCGGGCATCGTCCCCGAACTGCCGCCCAAGACGGAGACGGACCACCCGGTCCCGCTCACCCGCGAACAGGCCTCGCTGTACGAGGCGGTGGTGCGGGAGTCGATGCTGGTGATCGAGACGACGGAGGGCATCGCGCGCAGGGGCCTGGTCCTGAAGCTCCTCACCTCCCTCAAACAGATCTGCGACCACCCCGCGCTGTACCTGAAGGAGGACCACGCGGCAGCGCAGTCCACCGGAGACCGCCTCGCCACCCGCTCCGGCAAACTCGCCCTGCTGGACGAGCTGTTGGACACGCTGCTGTCCGAGGACGGCTCCGCGATCGTCTTCACGCAGTACGTCGGCATGGCCCGCCTCATCACCGCCCACCTGTCGGCCCGCGCGGTCCCGGTGGAACTGCTCCACGGCGGCACACCGGTCCCCGAGCGGGAGCGCATGGTGGACCGCTTCCAGGCCGGTGCGACCCCGGTCCTGGTCCTCTCCCTGAAGGCGGCGGGCACCGGTCTGAACCTCACCCGCGCGGGCCACGTCGTCCACTTCGACCGCTGGTGGAACCCGGCCGTCGAGGAACAGGCCACCGACCGCGCCTACCGCATCGGCCAGACCCAGCCCGTCCAGGTCCACCGCCTCATCACCGAGGGCACGGTCGAGGACCGCATCGCCGAAATGCTCGAATCCAAGCGGGCGTTGGCAGACGCGATCCTCGGCTCCGGGGAGTCGTCGTTGACCGAGCTGTCGGACCGGGATCTGTCGGACCTGGTGTCGTTGCGGAGGTCGTCGTGACGGAGGGTGAAGAGAGTCCTGCGGATGTCGTGCGGCGGGCGTTGCAGGCGGCCCGTGATCGTGGGGACCAAGGGGTGGATGCGGAGGTCGACGGGTCGACGGGGGCTTCTCGTGCACCGGGGGCTTCTCACGTAACGGGCGCGGACTGTACGGCAGTTGACAAGGACTCGGAGCCTCGGTCCCGGCCGGGTGACGTGGCGCGGGCCGCGTTGCGACGGGCCGTTGCCGAGCGGCGCGCTGCTGGCGCCTCGGGGGAGGATGCCGGTGCGCCGGGTGGCAGCACGGCTCAGGGCGTGGCCGAGAGCGGTCCGGGAGCCGCCGCCGGCGAAGGGACAACGGCCCTTTCGGACACCGGAGTTGGTGAAGCCGGTGGCGCGGGGCGGTCCGGGCATCCAATGGGGGAGGCGTCTGCTGGCCTCCGGAACCCTGTCAGCCCTCAGAACCCTGCCAGCCCTCAGAGCTCGGCCGGACTTCAGAGCTCGGCCGGACTTCAAGTCCCGGCGAGCCTTCAGGACTCGGCCACTCGGCAGGACCCGGCGCCCGTCGAGGATTCTGCGTCCGTGCAGGAAGTCGCATCCGTGCCGGCGTCCGCAACCGCCGCAGACGGCGCCTTCGCCCGGCCCGCCGATGCCGCGCGTGAGGCCTTGCGGGCAGCTCGGGGTGCCGCGCGAAAGGCTCGGGAAGACGTCGGGGCCCGGGGAGTGGGGTCGGTGCGTCGGCCGGAGCGGCGTGCGAGCGGCGGTTTTGGGGCCGGAGGGCGCAGCGGTGGGCGTGCCGGTGAGGTCGGGGCCCGTGAGCTACGGGACTTCCTCGCGGGAGCCTTTCGGTTGCCGGCCGATGTGGATCTGCCGGCAGATGGGACACCGCTCGCCGACGAGACCGCACCGGACAACGACCGTTCGGCACCGGGGAGTTCGGACTCCGACGCGTTCACCTCGACGTCCGCCCCCGCACCCGACCGTTCCGAACACCTGTCACACCTGTCACACCCGTCTTCCCCTCCGACCACCACAGCCGAGCCGGCCCCCGTCGACCCGCCCTCTGTCCGAAACCCCAACCTCAACCCCAGCTCCACTGTCACCCCCGACCCCGACCTCACCCCCGCAACCCCCCGAACCCCCACCTCCATGGCCTCCCCCTCCCGCGACAGCGACCTCCGCCGTACCTTCCCCGCCTTCTCACCCCGCCCCTCGGACAGAGACGGCGGCGGAGCCGCCAACACCCGCTTCGCCGAAACCTGGTGGGGCAACGCCTGGGTCACCGCGCTGGAAGAAGGCGCCCTCGACCCCAAGCGGCTGCTGCGAGGCCGGAGTTACGCGGAGAAGGGACACGTCGACGCGATCACCGTCACGCCGGGACTCGTGCTCGGGTACGTGCAGGGCAGCCGCGCGCGGCCGTACCGCGTGCAGGTGCGGCTGCGGACGCTGGACGACGCCGACTGGGAGCGGTTCCTGGACGCCGCCGCCGACCGGCCCGGGCACATCGCCGCACTGCTCGACAAGGAGATGCCCAAGTCCCTTGCCGAGTGCGGAGTTTCCTTGCTGCCGGGGCCAGGCGACCTCGCCCCGCAGTGCAGTTGCCCGGACTCCGGTCACCCCTGCAAGCACGCCGCCGCCCTCTGCTATCAAACCGCCCGCCTCCTCGACGCCGACCCCTTCGTCCTGCTCCTGCTCCGAGGCCGGGGCGAACGCCCCCTGCTCGACGCCCTGTCCCGCCGTAACGCGGCCCGTGCGGCCCGCGCCGCCCAGGAGCAGGAACCGGCGCCCCTCCCCGGCGTAAGAGCCACGGACGTCCTCGCGGAGCGGGGCGACCGCCGACTGCCTCCGCTCCCACCCCCGTTGCCCATGCCCCCGCACCCCGAGCAGCCTCCTGTGTACCCGGCCGCGCCCGGCGGCCCGGACCCCTTCGCGCTCGACCAGTTGGCGACCGACGCCGCCGCCCGCGCGCACGCGCTGCTCAGCACCGGCCGGGACCCGGTGGGCGGCCTGACGCTGTGGCAGGACGCGGTACGGCTCGCGGCGGCCCGACCCGGTTCGGGGCTGACCGTCACCACCCGCGCCCTCTACGCCTCCCTCGCCAAGGCAACCGGACGCACCACGGCCGAGCTGGCGCGCGCGGTCGCCGCCTGGCGGCAGGGCGGCATCGAAGGGCTCGCGGTGCTCGAAGAACCCTGGGACCCGCCGGCCGGCCGCTTCGACCGGGCCCGCCCGCTCCTCCTCGCCGCCGACCTCCCGGCCTTCCGCCCCTGGCACAACCACCTCACCCACCCCCACGGCCACGTCCAACTCCGCCTGGGCCGCGACGGCTTGTGGTACGCCTACGAATCCGAACCGGGCGACGAGGACTGGTGGCCCAGAGGCACCCCCGACCTGGACCCGGTCGGCGCACTCACGGGCCTGGGCGCCCCCGGCGAACTCTGAGCCGCCGAGAGACACCGGCAGGCACCCACAGACACCGAAATCCCCGAGTGTCCTTCGACACAGTCCACCAGACCCACAGGTCCAACAGCCCGACCGAGCCCACCGGTCCAACAGCCCCACTGGTCCCACCGGTCTCACCCGCCTCACCGGTCCACAGTCCGTCCCTGCCCCACCCCCTGCACAGTGAAGGCGATGTGAGGGTTCCCCACTGATGTGTGGGAGCCGAGTGGGGAGACCGGGGGCCCCACAGCCGGACCGTAAGAAACGGCGGTTACGTTGGAGCGGTGAGCGACATGAAGACCCCCGCCCTCCAGTACCGCTTCGACGGCCCCGAAGACGCGCCCGTTCTCATCCTGGGCCCGTCCCTCGGGACGACCTGGCACATGTTCGATCGCCAGGTGCCCGAGCTGGCGAAGCAGTGGCGGGTCTTCCGGTACGACCTGCCGGGTCACGGCGGCTCGCCCGCCCACCCGGCCGGCTCCGTCTCCGACCTGGCCGACCGGCTGCTGGCCACGCTCGACGCCCTCGGCGTACAGCGCTTCGGCTACGCGGGCTGCGCGCTCGGCGGCGCGGTCGGTCTCGAACTGGTCCTGCGCCACCCTGAGCGCGTGGCCTCGCTGGCGCTGATCGCCGCCTCGCCCCGCTTCGGCACGGCGGACGAGTTCCGCCAGCGCGGCGTGATCGTGCGGACGAACGGGCTCGACCCCATCGCCCGCACCTCGCCCGACCGCTGGTTCACCAGCGGGTTCGCCGCCTCGCAGCCCGCGATCACCGAGTGGGCCGTCCAGATGGTGCGCACCACCGACCCCGGCTGCTACATCGCCGCGTGCGAGGCGCTGGCCGCGTTCGACGTACGGTCCGAACTCGCCCGCATCGGCGTGCCGACCCTCGTCCTCGTCGGCTCCGACGACCAGGTCACCGGCCCCGCCGAGGCCCGCACGCTGGTCGCCGGCATCCCGGACGCCCGCCTCGCCGTCGTACCCGGCGCCTCTCACCTGGTCCCGGTCGAGCAGCCCGCGGCCGTGACAGACCTCCTCGTCCGGCACTTCTCCACCGCCTGGCAGCCCGCCTACGAGCACTCCACCGGGCAGTTCGCCATCGCGGCGACCCCGGTCAAGCCGGTCCTCGCCCCGCCGCCGCAGCTCGCGCCGATCGCCGAGATCGCGCCGCCGCCTCCCGTACCGCCGCAGGTCATGGGCCGTCCGGACCCCTACGACGCCGGGATCAAGGTCCGCCGCGAGGTGCTCGGCGACGCGCATGTCGACCGGGCGCTGGCGCAGGCCGACGAGTTCTCCGGGGACTTCCAGGACTTCATCACCCGCTACGCCTGGGGCGAGATCTGGGACCGGCCGGGCCTCGACCGGCGCTCGCGCAGCTGTGTCACCCTCACCGCGCTGGTCGCCGGCGGTCACCTGGACGAGCTGGCCTTCCACACCCGGGCGGCGCTGCGCAACGGCCTCACCCCGGCCGAGATCAAGGAAGTGCTGATGCAGGCCGCCGTGTACTGCGGGGTCCCCGCGGCGAACAGCGCCTTCAAGGTCGCCCAGAAGGTCATCCGCGAGGAGACGACCCCCACCGAGTGACCCCACCGAGACCCCACCGAGTGATCTTCAGACGGGCACCGAAAGCACCAGCCTCGCCCGCCCGTCCACCGTTCCGGCGCGGCAGGATGGACCCATGAAGCTCACCAAGAAGTCACACGCCTGCATCCGTCTGGAGAAGGACGGCCGGACCCTCGTCATCGACCCGGGCACCTTCACCGAGGAGGACGCCGCGGTCGGCGCGGAGGCGATCCTGGTCACCCACGAGCACGCCGACCACTTCAACGAGGACCGCCTGCGGGCCGGCCTGGAGGCCAACCCGGCGGCCGAGATCTGGACGCTGAAGTCGGTCGCGGACCAGCTCTCCGCCGCGTTCCCGGGCCGCGTGCACACGGTCGGCCACGGCGACACCTTCACGGCGGCGGGCTTCGACGTCCAGGTGCACGGCGAACTGCACGCCGTGATCCACCCGGACATCCCGCGCATCACCAACGTCGGCTTCCTCGTGGACGGCGGCCGCGTCTTCCACCCGGGCGACGCCCTCACCGTCCCCGACCACACCGTAGAGACCCTGATGCTCCCGGTCATGGCCCCCTGGAGCAAGATCTCCGAGGTCATCGACTACGTCCGCGAGGTCAAGCCGCAGCGCGCCTACGACATCCACGACGCCCTGCTCACCGACCTCGCCCGGCCGATCTACGACATGCAGATCGGCGCGCTCGGCGGCGCGGAGCACCTGCGGCTGGCGCCCGGCGAGGCGGCGGACCTGTGAGTGTCAGACCCGCCCGGTAGGTTGTGGGGCATGCGTATCGCGACCTGGAACGTGAACTCGATCACCGCTCGTCTGCCGAGGCTCCTGGCCTGGCTGGAGAGCAGCGGCACCGACGTGCTGTGTCTCCAGGAGGCCAAGCTGGCCGAGGCGCAGTTCCCGTTCGACGCGCTGCGCGAGGCGGGCTACGAGGCGGCGGTCAACGCGACCGGGCGGTGGAACGGGGTGGCGGTGCTCTCCCGGGTCGGGCTCGACGACGTGGTCAAGGGCCTCCCTGGGGACCCCGGTTACGACGGCGTCCAGGAGCCCCGCGCCGTCGCGGCGACCTGCGGCCCGGTCCGCGTCTGGTCGGTGTACGTGCCGAACGGCCGCGAGGTGGACCACCCCCACTACGCGTACAAGCTCCAGTGGTTCGAGGCCCTCAGGGCGGCCGTCGCCGACGACGCGCAGGGCAGCCGCCCCTTCGCGGTGCTGGGCGACTACAACGTGGCGCCGACGGACGACGACGTCTTCGACGTGGCCGCCTTCGAGGGCCTCACCCATGTCACCCCCGCCGAGCGCGCCGCCCTGACCGCCCTGCGCGATGCGGGCCTGTCCGACGTGGTCCCCCGCCCCCTCAAGTACGACCACCCGTACACCTATTGGGACTACCGCCAGCTCGCCTTCCCGAAGAACCGAGGCATGCGCATCGACCTGGTCTACGGCAACGAACCGTTCGCGAAGGCCGTCACCGACTCCTACGTCGACCGCGAGGAGCGCAAGGGCAAGGGCGCCTCGGACCACGCGCCCGTGGTCGTGGACCTGGACGTCTGACCCGAACTCCGAAGAGCCCGCCCGCTGTTCAGCGCAGCGACGCGAACCACCGCACCACAGCCGCCGTCGCCGCCCGCTGGGACCCCAGGTGGCGGGAGCCGCCGTAGTCCGGAGTGCCGAGGTCGACCAGTGGGACGTCGACACCCCGGGCGCGGAACGACGCCTGGCAGTGCTCGCCGTTCCCGTTCACGGCCTGCTCGTCGCCCTCGGCGTAGTAGAGCCGCACCGGAGCCTGGGGCGTCCAGTCCGTGCACACCCCGTCGGCGACGCGCAGCGCGGCGGCCAGCCCGCCCGTCGGGTGCGCGAGCAGCGCCCGCCCGTGCGCCGTGAGCAGTTCGTCCACGGTGTCCGGGGTCCTGGCCGCGACCTCCTGGCCGGAGTGCGTGCCGTCCAACAGGCCCTCGATCGTTCGGGAGTACGGTGCCCGGAAGACCTCGCCGGGGCTGTCGTAGACGTGATGGAGCCGGTTGAAGGAGACGAGGGCCAGCGCGGTGTAGATGACGCCGTCCTTCGGGTCCGCGCGCCCGTCCAGCAGGGCGGGCAACGCCACGTCCCGGAAGGCGTACGCGCCGCTGACCGGTGCCAGCGCCGCTGCCCGGAAGCGCGGATCGGCACCCTCCTGAAGAGCCCGCGCCAGCCCGAGCGCGGCCGAAGCCCCTTGTGAGAAGCCGGTGATGAGCACGTCCCGCCCCAACTCCCGCCCCACGACAGGTGCGTAGGAGTGCGCGGCCCGCAGCAGGTCCAGCGCGGTGGTCGTCTCGGAGGGCACGTCCATCCACTGCTGCCGACCGGGGCCGAGGCCGAGGCCCAGGTAGTCCGGGAGGACGACGGCGAAGCCCGCCGACGCATAGGTGAGGGCCGGCGCCTGGCTCCACACCTCGGTCGACACCGAGGCCACGTCGTCCTTGAAGAGTTCGGTGCCGTGCGTGAACGAGACGGTGCGCAGCCGCCGTTCACCATTGCGCGGGAACGCCAGCAACCCGCTGGCGGTGGTGGGCCGGCCCTTCGGATCCACCGTGCGGTACACCACCCGGTAGGTGTCGACGCCGTAGCGGACGGCCCCGGCGTCCCACGCCCCGTCCTCGTCGCCCCTCAACTCGGCGGCCACCTCCCGCGCGGACAACGTCCGCAGATGCACCACCGACACCAGCCGCCCCCGCGTCGAATCGGGCGCTCCATGCGCCGACGCGGCCGGAACGGGCCCCGCCCCCACGGCCCCCGCGGACACCGAACCGCTCACCGCCAGGGCGACGGTCACCGACGACAGCACCATCATCTTTCCTGTCCGCTTCATACGGCGACCGTACGAAGCGGACATCGCGCCCACCATCCGGCCAACCCGCCCTCGGCAGAAGGGCTTTCCCCCTTCCGGGCCGGGGGCTGACACGCCATTCGCGACGCCCTGTGGTGCGTACGGCGGTACGAATGACACGCTGGGAGTATGAACATCCCTTTCCTGGGCAACCGGGGCGAGAAGCGCGCCGCGCACGACCCCGAGGGCATCGCCGAACCGCTGTCCGAGTGCGAACTGCTCCGCTCCCACGCGGCCCGGGAGGGAGTCCAACTCGACGACTCCGTGGGCTCGTTGGAGGCGCTCGACCAACTGGTGCCACGCTGGCGGGACGACGAGGAGACCATGTCCTGGCTCGGCAACGACGCCGGTCTGTATCTCGGGACGGTGATCGTGCGCACGGTGCCGGGCGCGGCCTGGGCGATCTGGCCGAACGGCCAGCCCGTCGTACGGCTCGACTCCGGGCGCGAGTTCGACGTCGTGGCCTCCGGGCACGAGTGGGCCGCCAGCGGTGTGCCCGAACTCTCGCAGCTGTACGCCGAGGTCGCGGAAGAGTAACGGAGGGCTTAAATACGGCTAATGCCCGAAAAGTGCGTGTCGTGCATTAACTCCACTCTTGTCTGGATAGTTTGCGGCGACCACGACACAGCTGAGAGTGAGTAGGGCTGGGCATGGCCGTCGATCCGTTGATCGAACTGCGTGACGTCAACAAGTACTACGGGGAGCTGCATGTCCTGCAGGACATCAACCTCACCGTCGGCAAGGGGGAGGTGGTCGTGGTCATCGGCCCTTCGGGGTCGGGAAAGTCGACGCTGTGCCGGGCGATCAACCGGCTGGAGACCATCGAGTCCGGGACGATCGAGCTCGACGGGCAGCCGCTGCCCGAGGAGGGCAAGGCCCTCGCGCAGCTCCGCGCCGAAGTCGGCATGGTCTTCCAGTCGTTCAACCTGTTCGCCCACAAGACGGTCCTCCAGAACGTCTCGCTGGCGCAGATCAGAGTCCGCAAGCGCAAGCGCGAGGACGCCGACAAGCGGTCGCTCGAACTCCTGGACCGCGTGGGTCTCGCCAACCAGGCGCCCAAGTTCCCCGCGCAGCTCTCCGGCGGCCAGCAGCAGCGCGTGGCCATCGCCCGCGCCCTCGCCATGGAACCCAAGGCACTCCTCTTCGACGAGCCGACCTCGGCCCTCGATCCGGAGATGATCAACGAGGTCCTCGAGGTCATGCGCCAACTCGCCCACGACGGCATGACGATGGTCGTCGTCACCCACGAGATGGGCTTCGCCCGCTCCGCCGCCAACCGCGTCGTGTTCATGGCCGACGGCCGCATCGTCGAGGACCGCACCCCCGAGGAGTTCTTCACCAACCCGCGCAGCGACCGGGCCAAGGACTTCCTGTCCAAGATCCTCAAGCATTGAGCGGGGGAGTGCGATCCATGTTCCGTACGACCCGTGTGTCCCTCGTGCTGGCCGCGCTCGGCGCGCTGCTCGCGACCGCCTGCGGCAAGGAGGGCAGCCCGCCCGTCAAGGGCCCGGCCGCCGAGAAACTCCCCAACTACCAAGTCGCGCAAGGCTTTCAGCTCCCCGACTCCAAGACCTGGAAGCGGGCGAAGAAGCGCGGCTACTTCACCGTCGGCGCCAAGGAGGACCAGCCCTACCTCGGCGAGAAGGACCCCGCGACGGGCACCTACTCCGGCTTCGACATCGAGATCGCCAAGATGATGTCGGCCTCCCTCGGCTTCGCCCCGAAGACCATCCACTTCAGGACGATCGCCTCCGCCAACCGCGAGACCGCCCTGCAGAACGGCCAGATCGACTACTACGTCGGCACCTACACCATCAACGACATGCGCAAGAAACTCGTCGGCTTCGCCGGCCCCTACTACATGGCCGGCCAGTCGCTCCTCGTCCGCGCCGACGAGCACGACATCCACGGCCCGCAGGACCTCGCCGGCAAACGCGTCTGCTCGGCGGCCGGCTCCACGCCGTACCAGCGCATCAAGGACGACTATCCGAAGGCCCAACTCGTCGCCTACGACACGTACTCGGTCTGTGTCGACAACCTGCTCACCTATCAGGTCGCCGCCGTCACGACCGACGACGCGATCCTCATCGGCTACGCGGCGAAGGTCCCCGACCAGCTCAAGGTCGTCGGCAAGCCCTTCTCGAAGGAGCCGTACGGCATCGGTGTCCCGCACGGCGACAACGCCCTGCGGTTCGCCCTCGACGACGCGTTGGAGGCCCGTGAGAAGAACGGCGACTGGAAGAAGGCGTACGAGGCGACGCTCGGCCTGTCCGGAGTGCCCGCGCCCACCCCGCCCGCGATCGACCGCTACCCGGCGAGCTGAGGGAGGCAGACGTGAACGTACTGACCGACAACTTCTCCACCTTCGGCGACGGCTTCCTCGGCACCGTCGAACTGACCGTCTACGCCTCGGTGTTGGCGCTCGTCCTCGGCTTCCTCATGGCGTCCTTCCGGGTCGCGCCGGTCGGCTCGCTGCGGGTCTTCGGCACGGTGTGGGTGACCGTGCTGCGCAACACCCCGCTGACCCTGCTGTTCTTCGCGGTGCTGCTCGGCCTGCCGCGCTTCGGACTCGTGCTGCCTTTCAAGGTGTTCGCGGTCCTGGCGCTCGGCTGCTACACCTCGGCGTTCATCTGCGAGGCGCTGCGCTCCGGCATCAACACCGTGCCCAGGGGCCAGGGAGAGGCGGCCCGCAGCCTCGGGATGTCCTTCGGGCAGAGCCTGAGTCTGGTCGTCCTGCCGCAGGCGTTCCGCTCGGTGATCCCACCGGTCGGCTCCACCCTCATCGCCCTCGCCAAGAACTCGGCGATCGCCGGCGCGTTCAGCGTCACCGAACTCCTCGGCACCTACCGGACGTTGAGCGAACTCGGCTACAACATCGTCTGGACGTTCGTCTGGATCGCCGTCGGCTACCTGATCATCACCCTCGCCATCAGCGCGCTGTTCAACGTGCTGGAGAGGAAATGGGGAGTCGCCCGATGACCACCGCCAACGCCCTCTACGACGTCCCAGGACCCAAGACCCGCAAACGGCACCGCCTTTACGGCATCGCGTCCACGGTCGTCATCCTCGCGCTGCTCGGCTGGATCCTCTATCTCCTGTTCGACACCGACCAGTTCACGTACACGAAGTGGATGCCCTTCGAGTACAAGGGAATTCAGGAACTGCTGCTGCGCGGCCTCGGCAACACGCTCAAGGCCTTCGGTCTTGCGGCCGTACTGTCACTGGCACTTGGCACCCTGCTCGCCGTGGGACGACTCTCCGACCACCGGCCCGTGCGCTGGCTGTCCACGGTCGTCGTGGAGTTCTTCCGCGCCATGCCCGTCCTCGTGATGATCTTCTTCATCTTCGTGGCGCTCAAGGTGCAGCCGCTGCCCGCCCTCGTCGCGGGCCTGACCCTCTACAACGGCTCGGTGCTCGCCGAGGTCTTCCGCTCCGGCGTCAACAGCGTCGAACGCGGCCAGCGGGAGGCCGCGTTCGCGCTCGGCATGCGGAAGGTCCACGTCATGTCGTACGTCCTCGTGCCGCAGGCCGTACGGGCCATGCTGCCCGCGATCATCAGCCAGTTGGTGGTCGCGCTGAAGGACACCTCGCTGGGCTATCTGATCACCTATGAGGAGTTTCTCCATGCCGGGAAGCTGATCGCGTCGAACCTCGACTACGATTTGCCGTTCATCCCCGTGGTGATGGTGATCTCGCCGATCTACATCGGGATGTGCATGCTGCTCTCGTGGTTCGCCGGTTGGGTGTCCCGTCGGGAGCAGCGCAGTCCCAAGACCGGGGCCGTGGATGTGGCCCCGGCGGAACCAGGGACGCTGCTGCCGCGGGTGCAGTAGTCGAGAGGGCACTTGCCCGGCCGGCAGCAGCCGGAGATCACTGCTCGCGGAGCGGGATCGACACGTACGACGGGTCGTTCGCCGGCGAGGAGAAGGTCAGCTGCGCGCCGGACGGGTTGTGCTCGATGTAGAGCGGGTCGACCGTGTCGACGACCAGGGCGAGATGATGCCCTGCCGGGACGTCGTAGGCCGTGGAGAACAACTCCAGGTCCACACCGAACGGTTGGCCGGGTTTCTGTCCGTGCCAGGTGTACGGCGCGTTGCTGACCAGCTTGCCGAGGCCGAGCGGGCCCACGTCGTAGAGGTACGCGACGAGGGTGCCGCTCTCCTTGGTGTCCGTGACCGTGGTGTGCAACTTCACGGTGCCGCGCACCTGTTGGGCGCTCGTGTACGTCCCCGACTGCCATACGGCGGCCCAACGGCGCGGGAGCAGCGGGACGTACGCCATCGGGGGCACCTGGGCGACCTGGTCGAGGATGCTGGACAGGAAGACGATCCCGCCGTCCGCGCCCGAGTCGACGTTCGCGCGGATGGTGGTCGTGCCCGCGAGGTCGATCTTCTTCCGGGTCGCGCCGACGGACTTCCAGTCCGGATAGCCCTCGTAGCCGCCTGACGTACGGGACTTGAGCTCCACCGGCTGCTCGTGGTTGATGCCGTTGTCCATGCCCTTGAGGTAGTGGTCGAACCAGCGCTCGGTGTCCGTCCACACGTCGTCGGGCAGCCCGAACAGGCCGGTCAGCTCGGCGGTGGCGTGGTCGCCGGGGCGGAGTTCGAGCCGCTTGGGGCCGCTCAACTTCCCGTAGAAGTCGGCGATTTGGTTGGGCGGGAAGATCGTGTCGCCCCAGGCGTTGGCGAGCATGATCGCCGCGCCGTTCTTGTTGATCTGATCGACATAGGTCGAAGCCGAACGCACCTTCCCCCAGTCGATCAACTCCTGTTCCTTGGACAGGTCGGAGGCGAAGAAGTCCTTGAAGACCTGGCTCGTCTCCGCGCTCGGGCGGCCGGTGACGAGCCCGACGCCGTCCAGCAGGGCGGTCGCCTGGGAGTGTTCGGTACGGCCCGAGTAGATCGAGTCGATCAGGTCCGCCCAGCCGCTCAGCGAGGCAACTGCCTTGATCCGCTTGTCGTGTGCGGCCGCGAGGAGACTGATTCCGGCGCCGTACGACACGCCCGCCATGCCGATGTGCCCCGCGTCGGACGGGGTGTTGGCGAGCGCCCAGTCGATCACCTTGGACGCGTCGGCCACGTCCTTCGGGCCCGCCACCTCTATCCCGCCGCCGGACTGCCAGAAGCCGCGGACGTTGTAACTCACCACGACATAACCGGAGTTCGCGAGCCTCTCGGCCTGGGCCAGGTACTGGACCTGGGGGAACCCCCAGCTCGTGGGCAGCACGAGGAGCGGGTAGTCGTGCGAGCCGTCGGCGCCTGCGGGCGTGACGATGTTCGCCGCGAGCTTCGTACCGCCGTCGCCGGTGATGTCGACGAACCGGACGCCGTTCGTGGCGGCCTGCGCGGTGGGGGCGAGCCCGAAGGCGCCTCCGGCGATCAGGGTCGCGGAGACGGCGCCCACCGCGGTCGTACGCAGGGCCTGGCGATGGGTTCGCACGGGTCACTCCTCACACGTGTCACTGCAAAGTGACCCGACGGTAACCGCGCCTCCCTACCTTGGGTAACCCGTCAGTAAGTTACGTACCAGTAAAGATTGTCGACGTGTGTGCGATCTCAGGAGGCGCGGTGTGTGCTGCGTGGGGCCGGTGCAGGCAGCGGGGTCTCTGCGGCCCGCGTGACGTCCGCGACCAGCTCCACCACATCGGGGCCGTACGCCTGCGAGTTGACCACCTTCAGCAGCAGGACGAACGTGTTGCCGCCGTGTTTGCGGGCCAACTTCTCATGGTTGCGGGCGAGATAGCGGGACGCCGCCTGGTTGGTGATCGCGCGCTGGCCGCAGAAGAGGAACACCGGCCGCGCGCCGCCCAGTTGACCGGCGGTGAGGCGGGCGAGGAGAACGTACTCGCCCTTGCCGGGCTCAAGTCGGTAGCGTTCGCTGCCTATTTGGAACGCGCCCCGGTCCGGCCCCGGTTCGGGGTCGACGTTGACGCGGATGCCCGGGAGCAGGGACGCCAGATGCGCGGCCATGCGGCGGTTGGAGGACGGGCCGCCCACACAGAACTCGGTGCGTTCGCCGAAGCCCTGCTGGGCGGCGTCGTGTGCGACGACCTGGGCGTGCGCGTTGCAGTCCTTGATCAGGGCGGCGAGTTCGAGCAACGCGAACACGTCGTGCCGCATCACCGAGAGTTCGGCGCCGCCCGCCTCGCGGTTCACCACGAGCAGCGACTCGGAGTTGTCGGGCAGCCCGAAGAACGCCTGCTTGCGCCGGAGTTTGCGCTTCCACAGATAGGTGCGGGCGAGCCAGCCGAGCGCGGCGCTGATGCCCGCGGCGGCCAGGCCCAGAACGATGTTGCGCACGTCGTCATTCATGGGCGCGCATGTTAGCGGCCCAGCACGGCTGGTACGTACCGGTGTTCGACGTGTGGCACTCGTGTGACAGTGGCGCGAGGTGGTCTGTTGGGGTCATGGCAATGTGGCTACGCTGCGCGGACGGTCCTGACTGGAGGTACGGATGCGTCGCCCTGTGGCACGGAAACTGTCGGTCCTGGCGGTCTCGGCCGCCGTCGTGTCGGTCGGGGCCGCGGCCCCACCGGCCGCAACGAGCAGCACACCGACAAAGGTTCCGGTGGCCGTCGGCTACGGCGGCGCGGTCGCGAGCGTCGACGCGGACGCCACCGCCGCCGGCATCGAGGTCCTGAAGAAGGGCGGCAACGCGGTCGACGCGGCCGTCGCCACCGCCGCCGCGCTCGGCGTCACCGAGCCCTACTCCTCCGGCATCGGCGGAGGCGGCTACTTCGTCTACTACGACGCCAAGTCCCGTACCGTGCACACCATCGACGGCCGCGAGACCGCGCCGCTGACCGCCGACTCCAACCTGTTCGTGGAGAACGGCAAGGCCCTCTCCTTCGCCGACGCCGTCACCAGCGGCCTCAGCGTCGGCACCCCGGGCTCGCCCGCCACCTGGCAGACGGCGCTCGACCAGTGGGGCAGCGAGAAGCTCGGTACGGTGCTGAAGCCCGCCGAGCGGATCGCGAGTAACGGCTTCACGGTCGACGACACCTTCCGCAGCCAGACGGCGTCCAACGAGACCCGCTTCCGCTACTTCCCCGACACCGCGAAGCTGTTCCTGCCGGCCGGACAGCTCCCGGTCGTCGGCTCCACCTTCAAGAACCCCGAACTCGCCAAGACCTACAAGGAGTTGGGCAAGAAGGGGGTCGGCGCGATCTACCACGGCGACCTCGGCAAGGACATCCTCGCCACGGTCAACAAGCCGAAGGTGGACCCGAGTTCGGGCTACAACGCCCGCCCGGGCAGGCTGACCGCCAAGGACCTCGCCGTGTACCGCGCGAAGCTCCAGGCGCCCACGAAGACCTCGTACCGCGGACTCGGTGTCTACTCGATCGCGCCGTCCTCCTCCGGCGGCACGACCGTCGGCGAGGCCCTCAACATCCTTGAGAAGACGGACCTTTCAAAGGCCAGCGAGGTCCAGTACCTGCACCAC
This sequence comes from Streptomyces sp. NBC_00986, assembly GCF_045162565.1. Lineage (NCBI taxonomy): Bacteria > Bacillati > Actinomycetota > Actinomycetes > Kitasatosporales > Streptomycetaceae > Streptomyces > Streptomyces sp. NBC_00986. The sequence continues at coordinate 2,808,922 of NZ_CP108733.1, read as the reverse complement.
TACATCGAGGCCAGCCGGATCGCGTTCGCGGACCGGGGGCGCTGGGTCGGCGACCCCGCCTTCGAGGACGTACCGACGAGGGAACTCCTCTCGCAGAAGTTCGCCGACTCGCGCGCCTGCCTCATCAAGGACGACGCGGTGCTCACCAGCCCGCTGGCACCGGCCGACCCGCGCAACCCGACGGCCTGCACCGCCACCGGGACGGCAGCCCCGACGACGTACGAGGGCGAGAACACCACGCACCTCACGGTCGCCGACAAGTGGGGCAACGTCGTCTCCTACACGCTCACCATCGAGCAGACCGGCGGCAGCGCGATGACCGTGCCCGGCCGGGGTTTCCTGCTGAACAACGAGCTGACCGACTTCTCCTTCACCCCGGCCAACCCTGCCGTCCACGACCCGAACCTGCCCGGCCCGGGCAAGCGGCCGCGCTCGTCGATCTCGCCGACGATCGTCCTCGACCAGCACAACAAGCCTGTGGTGGCGCTCGGTTCACCCGGTGGCGCGACCATCATCACGACCGTGCTCCAGACCCTCACCGAGTTCCTCGACCGGGGGCTCCCGCTTGTCGACGCGATCGCCGCGCCCCGCGCCAGCCAGCGCAACGCGGCCACCACGGAGCTCGAACCCGCGCTCTACAACAGCGACTTGAAGACCCAGCTCCAAGCCATCGGCCATTCGTTCACTCTCAACCCGGAGATCGGCGCGGCGACCGGTGTGCAACGGCTGCCGAACGGCGAGTGGTTGGCCGCCGCCGAGAAGGTACGGCGAGGTGGCGGTTCGGCGGCGGTGGTCAATCCGGCGCCGTAGACGGTGAGTCGGAGGCGGGCGGCGGCGAATCGGTCCTGAACGCGAGCCGTCCGTCCTCCACGTCCACCGTCACCTGGCCGCCCTCCGCGATGCGGCCGTCGAGGAGCAGCCGCGAGAGCTGGTTGTCGACCTCGCGTTGGATGGTGCGGCGCAACGGGCGGGCGCCGTACTCGGGTTGATAGCCCTGGCGGGAGAGCCGGTCGACGGCCTCGTCCGTGAACTCGACCGTGATGCCCTGCGCGTGCAGGAGACGGCGGGTGTGTTCCAGCAACAGCCCGGTGATCAGCCTGAGTTGCTCGGCGGTGAGCTGGCGGAAGACGACGATCTCGTCGATGCGGTTGAGGAACTCGGGGCGGAAGTGCTCGCGCAGCGGGCGCAGGATCTGCTCGCGCCGGGCCTCCTCGTCCGCGTCGGCGCCGCCCGGGCCGAAGCCGATACCGGCACCGCGCCGGGTGATCGCCTCGGAGCCGAGGTTGCTCGTCATCACGATCACCGTGTTGGTGAAGTCGACCGTGCGGCCCTGCGCATCGGTCAGCCGGCCGTCGTCCAGGACCTGAAGCAGGATGTTGAACACGTCCGGGTGCGCCTTCTCGACCTCGTCGAGGAGCAGCAGCGAGTACGGGTGGCGGCGTACCGCCTCGGTGAGTTGGCCCGCCTCCTCGTGGCCGACGTAGCCGGGCGGGGCGCCGACCAGCCGGCTGACCGTGTGCCGTTCCTGGTACTCGCTCATGTCCAGGCGGACCATCCGGTCCTCGCTGCCGAACAGGGCCTCGGCGAGCGCGCGGGCAAGTTCCGTCTTGCCGACGCCGGTTGGGCCCAGGAACAGGAAGCTGCCGATCGGCCGGTCCGGGCTCGCCAGCCCGGCACGGGATCGCAGCACCGCGTCCGAAACGACCCGCACGGCCTCCTCCTGGCCGACGACCCGCCGGTGCAGATGCTCCTCCAGGCCGAGCAGCCGGTCCTTCTCCTCCGCCGTGAGACTGCTCACCGGGATACCGGTCTGCCGCGACACCACCTCGGCGATCGCCTCGCCGGTGACCTCCAGGTTCTGTCCTTCGTCACCCTGGTCCTCACCACCGGCCTCGGCCAGCCGCACCTTCAACTCGGCGACACGGTCCCGCAGTTGCGTCGCCTTCTCGTAGTCCTCGTCGGCCGCCGCCTGGTCCTTGTCCCGGGCGAGCTGTTCCATCTCGCGCTCCAGCGCCCGTACGTCCGTGCCCTTCGTGCGCGCCCGCAGCCGTACCCGCGCGCCGGCCTGGTCGATCAGGTCGATCGCCTTGTCGGGGAGCCTGCGGTCGGTGAGATAGCGGTCGGAGAGTTCTACGGCGGCCACCAACGCCTCGTCGGTGTACCGGACTTGGTGGTGGGCCTCGTAGCGGTCGCGCAGCCCGCGCAGGATCTCGATCGCGTCCGTGACGGTCGGCTCGGGCACCAGGATCGGCTGGAACCTGCGGGCCAGCGCCGCGTCCTTCTCGATCCGGCGGTACTCCTCCAGCGTCGTAGCGCCCACGATGTGCAACTCGCCGCGCGCCAGGGCCGGTTTGAGGATGTTGCCGGCGTCCATCGAACCGCCCTCGCCGCCACCGCCCGCGCCGACCACGGTGTGCAACTCGTCGATGAACACGATCAGTTCGTCCGAGTGGGCGCGGATCTCGCCGACGATGTTCGTCAGCCGCTCCTCGAAGTCGCCCCGGAAACGGGTGCCCGCGACGACGCCGGTGAGATCGAGGGCGACCACGCGGCGCCCGACCAGTACGTCCGGTACATCGCCGTCGGTGATGCGCTGCGCGAGGCCCTCCACGATCGCGGTCTTGCCGACGCCCGCGTCGCCGATCAGCACCGGGTTGTTCTTGCCGCGCCGGGACAGCACCTCGATGGTCTGCTCGATCTCCTCGTCGCGGCCGATCACCGGGTCGATACGGCCGTGGCGGGCCAGGTCCGTGAGGTCGCGGCTGTACTTGTCGAGGGTGGGGGTGCCGGTGGGGCGGGGCTGGTCGGTGCGGGTCTGGGGGCCGTCGGGTGCGTCGGGCGGGAGGCCCGTGGGGGCGTAGCGGGCCGCGTTCAGGATGTGGCCGGCGGCGGAGTCCGGGTTCGCGGCGAGCGCGCCCAGGACGTGTTCGGGGCCGATGTATCCGGTACCGCCCGCTCTTGCCAGGTCGTGGGCGTCGAGGAGAGCGCGTTTTACGGCGGGGGTGAGGGAGAGGGCGGTGCCCTCCGGGGGCTGGGCGGGGCCCGAGCGCTCGTCGATCTCCGCGGCGAGGGAATCCGGGTCTGCGCCGGCGCGGGTGAGGAGGCCGCGGGTGGGCTCCGCGGAGAGGGCGGCGCGGAGCAGGTGCTGGGTGTCGAGGTCGCGGCTGCCGTGTTCTGCGGCGTACTGGGCGGCGCCTCGGACGAGGTCCCTGGCCGGTTGGCTGAGTAGGCGGCCGATGTCTATGTGCCGTGGATCTGGTGTGGCTGCTCCCCGGGCGGCCCCGCCTGTGGCTCCGCCGAAGAACCGGGCCAGGAACTCGCCGAGGGGGTCGTCTTCCGGGTCTGTGTAGCCGCTGGTCATCAATCCACCATGGCACGGGCCACTGCGTGGGGCATGTGCAGGTTTGGGGGGATTACGGCTAGTTTTCGCGTGTCGGCTCGTCGTGACTGGTCGCGCCCACGCGGCGGAGCCGCACATCGACACAGCCCCGCGCCCCTTAAGGGCGCTCCTCCTACCGGCGCTCGGTAAGCACCCTGGGTCCCGCCTCCGTGATCGCCACCGTGTGTTCCACGTGGGCCGCTCTTGAGCCGTCGTTCGTCTTGAGGGTCCAGCCGTCCTTTGCCGCGTGGTAGTCGTCGCGGCCGCTTGCGATCAGCATGGGCTCGATCGCGATGACCATGCCGTGGCGGAGCGGGAGGCCGCGGCCGGGGCGGCCCTCGTTCGGGACGCCCGGGTCCTCGTGCATCTGGCGGCCGATGCCGTGGCCGCCGAAGTCCTCCATGATGCCGTAGCCCGCCGTGCGGCACACCGTGCCGATCGCGTGCGCGATGTCGCCGATGCGGTTGCCCACGACGGCCGCGTCGATGCCCGCCGCCAGGGCGCGCTCGGCGGTGTCGATCAGGCGGACGTCGGCGGGGCGCGGCTCGCCGACGATGAAGCTGATCGCCGAGTCGCCGGCCCAGCCGCCCAGCTTGGCGCCGAAGTCGATCGACACCAGGTCGGCGTCGCGCAGGCGGTAGCCGTCCGGGATGCCGTGCACGATCGCGTCGTTCACGGAGGCGCAGATGACCGCGGGGAATGCGGTGGGCGCGAAGGCGGGGCGGTAGCCGAGGAAGGGTGAACTCGCACCGGCCGCGCGCAGCACGTCATGCGCCAGCTCGTCCAGTTCCAGCAGGGATACGCCCACGTCGGCGGCCTCCCGCACGGCCGTGAGGGCGCGGGCCACGACCTGGCCCGCCTCGTACATCGCATCGATAGACGTGTCCGTCTTCAGTTCCACCATGCCAATTACTATACCGGTATTAGAATGACGGCATGGTACGCACCCCTCTCACCCCCGAAGAGCGCGAACGCGGCGAACGGCTCGGTCGGCTGCTCCGCGAGGCCCGCGGTGGCCGCAGCATGACGGACGTGGCGGCGAACGCGGGCATCTCGGCGGAGACCCTCCGCAAGATCGAGACGGGCCGGGCTCCCACGCCGGCCTTCTTCACCGTGTCCGCCCTCGCCGAGGCGCTCGGGCTGTCGATGGACGAACTCGTGGTCAGGTGCGCGCCGTTGGCGGCCTGAAGCGGAGAGTGTGACCGCGCCTCGGCGGGGGACGCGTGCCGGAATGGCCGGCGCGTGCCGCCCTGTGGCGCTCGCGCCCGGACCCGTCGGTGCCTGTCGGGTGGCCCGCCGCCGGATCGGCCGTGGTGGGGCTGCTCGTCGCCCTGCCCCGGAGCTCGCCCGTCCTCCCCTTTCCCGCCCGGGAGTTGCCAGATCACCCATCAACCAGGCGGGCGCACGGTCGGGAGGCGTAGGCTCCGAGACCTCTGCGCCCGGCTCGAAAAGCTTCCGTAGCCGCGTCGTAACACAAATGGTGTTTTCTACGGATCGGAGCATTCCGGTCTGGCGGGAGTTGGGGCATGGCTGTGGATCAACTCCCCGGACAGGTGCGGGAGTTCGCGAACTATCTCGACGGACTGCTGGCGCGCCTGGATCAGGGCGGCGGCTGGTGCGGAGTGTTCTGGCAGCGTGATCCCGACGGCATGCAGGCTTGTCTGAGCGGGCGTGAAGTACCGCCCTGGGACGTCGTGGAGGCGCTTCTTCAGGACCTCGCGGCGGAGTACGGCCACGGTGTCGCGAGCCAGGAGACGAACCGGGCCCGCACGCTGCACGCCGCCGCGCTCGCCGCGTTCGACGCCCGGCCCGGCAGCCGGGACGCGCTCAGCGACCGGCTCGACGTGATGCTCCGTGAGCAGAAGTACGCGGCCGAAACGCAGGCGAAGCTGGGGCGGTTGCTCAACACCGCCACCACTCAGGACGCGGCCGACGCCCTCCGCCTCGACCTCGCCTGGGCCCGTGACGACCACGACCGCGCCACCGCCCGCTGCGCCGAACTCCGCGCCCGCATCGAGCAGTTGGACAACCGCGTCCACTTCCAGGGTGGTCAGCAGACCGTCCACCGCGACCGGCACGGCAACGTGTTCCGCGTCGACGAGACGTTCCAGGACCAGAACAGCGCCACGTACGACCGGGACCAGGCCCCGCACCGACTGCCCCGCCAGCGTGACGCCGAGCAGGTGCCGGTCACCGGTCCGCAGGGCGGATACGGCAGCTCCCACGGTGCCGACGGCCGGACCCCGGACGCCCGCCGCGGCTACGAGGAGTTCGAGCGCGCGAACCCCGGCTACGGCGATCCGGACCCCACGTGGGACGACCTCGCGACCCCCGACGCGACCACCCCCGCGACCGAGACCCCCGATCAGGCCGACGCCGAGGCTGAAGCCGCCGCCCCCGCCCCCAAGCAGCGCAAGCGCCGCCGTGGCAGCGCCCGCTTCGCAGGCCTGGCCGAGGACGACGCCACCACCACCCCGGCGCCGGGCCCCGCAGCCGTCGTACCGGAACTTCCCGTCCCCGCGCCCGCCGCGCGCCGGACCCCGCGCGGAGCCCGTTTCGCCGGGGCCGCCCGGCCGGTCGAGCGGGCGCAGCCGAAGCGGGAGCCGTTGGACGCGGAGGCGCGGCAGGCGACCGTGGAGGCCGTGCAGCGGCTCGTGGGGCTGCGGCGCGAGGGCCGTAGCGGCGAGGCGCACGCGCTGCTCGTGGAGGCCGCGTACTGGCCCGCCGCGCGCTTCCCGCTGCTCGCGGCCGAACTGCAGCGCGCCGGGCTCGGCGCGGACTGGGCGACGCTGCTGTGGGAGGCCGCCTCGCTGCCCGCAGATCGGCTGGTCGGCGCGGCGGACGCGCTGGTCGCGGCGGGTCGTACGGCGGACGGTGAGCAGATCCTGCGGCAGGGCGTGGCCCGTCCCGCCGGGGAGATAGGCGAGGCCGTGCTCGCGCTGGTCGCGGAGGGGCGCCGCCGTGAGATCCACGCGCTTCTCGACGCCTACGTCAGGGTCCGCACCCCCGAGGAGGCGGCCCGCAGTGTCGCCGCCGACCCGCAGCAGCTCGTACCGCTCCTGGTGGATGCCGCGAAGGGGGTCTCGGACGAGTGCCACTGGGATCTGGTGCATGCCTTGCGGGTGGCGGGCTTCAGCGCGTGAGCGCTCCGCTGGGTCAGCGGTTGGGTACGTGGTTTTTCGGCCGCGCGTCGGTGGGGGCTGGGCGCGCCCACGCGGCGGAGCCGCATATCGATACAGCCCCGCGCCCCCTACGGGGCGCTCCCTTACGGGGCGCCGGACCCGGCTACCCGGCGCAGCGGCTCACCCACCGGAGGGTGAAACAGGATCGACTCCGCGGGTTAACGACGATGGTCTTGGCAAGGCTCCTCCGGAGGCTTACGTTCATCCCTCTACGGCCTTGTCTACGGGCGTAGAGGCTCTGGCGTCCCGTCGAAGGAGCAGCTCATGGCCAACGTCGTACGCGCCGCTCTGGTCCAGGCCACCTGGACCGGCGACACCGAGTCCATGGTGGCGAAACACGAGGAACACGCCCGCGAGGCGGCCCGCCAGGGCGCCAAGATCATCGGGTTCCAGGAGGTGTTCAACGCCCCCTATTTCTGTCAGGTCCAGGAACCCGAGCACTACAGCTGGGCCGAGCCGGTGCCCGACGGGCCGACCGTGCGTCGTATGCAACAGCTCGCGCGCGAGACCGGCATGGTGATCGTCGTCCCGGTCTTCGAGATCGAGCAGGACGGCTTCTACTACAACACCGCGGCCGTGATCGACGCCGACGGCACGTTCCTCGGCAAGTACCGCAAGCACCACATCCCGCAGGTCAAGGGCTTCTGGGAGAAGTACTACTTCAGGCCGGGCAACGCGGGCTGGCCGGTCTTCGACACCGCCGTCGGCAAGGTCGGTGTCTACATCTGCTACGACCGCCACTTCCCCGAGGGCTGGCGTCAACTCGGGCTCAACGGCGCCCAGTTGGTCTACAACCCGTCGGCCACCTCGCGCGGCCTCTCCGCCTACCTCTGGCAGCTGGAGCAGCCGGCCGCCGCTGTCGCCAACGAATACTTCATCGCCGCGATCAACCGTGTGGGACAGGAGGAGTACGGGGACAACGACTTTTACGGGACGTCGTACTTCGTCAACCCGCGGGGCCAGTTCGTCGGCGACGTCGCCGGCGACAAGGACGAGGAACTCCTCGTGCGCGACCTGGACTTCGGGTTGATCGAGGAAGTTCGCCAGCAGTGGGCGTTCTACCGCGACCGGCGTCCCGACGCCTACGAAGGGTTGGTGCAGCCGTGACCAAGGACCTGCTGGGACGCCACCGGGACGTACTCCCCGACTGGCTCGCCCTGTACTACCAGGACCCGTTGGAGATCACGCACGGAGAGGGCCGGCACGTCTGGGACGCCGAGGGCAACAAGTACCTCGACTTCTTCGGCGGCATCCTCACCACGATGACCGCGCACGCGCTCCCCGAGGTCACCAAGGCGGTGAGCGAGCAGGCCGGGCGGATCATCCACTCGTCCACGCTCTACCTCAACCGGCCGATGGTCGAACTCGCCGAGCGTGTCGCCCAGTTGTCCGGCATCCCGGACGCCCGCGTCTTCTTCACCACCTCGGGCACCGAGGCCAACGACACCGCCCTGATGCTGGCGACGTCGTACCGGAAGAGCAATCAGATCCTGGCCATGCGCAACAGCTACCACGGCCGTTCCTTCAGCTCGGTCGGCATCACCGGCAACCGCGGCTGGTCCCCGACCTCGCTGTCCCCGCTCCAGACGCTGTACGTCCACGGCGGTGTTCGCACCCGCGGTCCCTACGCCGACCTGAACGACGCCGAGTTCATCGCGGCCTGCGTCGAGGACCTGAAGGACCTGCTCGGTCATGTCCGGCCGCCCGCCGCGCTGATCGCCGAACCGGTGCAGGGCGTCGGCGGGTTCACCTCTCCGCCAGACGGTCTGTACGCCGCCTTCCGCGAAGTCCTTGCCGAGCGGGGCGTGTTGTGGATCGCCGACGAGGTGCAGACCGGCTGGGGGCGCACCGGCGACCACTTCTGGGGCTGGCAGGCGCACGCGGAGAACGGTCCGCCGGACATCCTCACCTTCGCCAAGGGCATCGGCAACGGCATGTCCATCGGCGGTGTCGTCGCCCGCGCCGACATCATGAACTGCCTTGACTCCAACAGCATTTCGACCTTCGGTGGCACCCAGATCACCATGGCGGCCGGCCTCGCCAACCTCACCTATCTGCTGGAGCACGACCTCCAGGGCAACGCCCGCCGCGTCGGCGGCCTCCTCATCGAGCGGCTGCGGGCCGTCGTCGCACAGCATCCCGGCGTACGTGAAGTACGCGGGCGCGGGCTGATGATCGGCATCGAGCTGGTCAGGCCCGGCACGGACGAGGCCGACCCGGACGCGGCGTCCGCCGTGCTCGAAGCGGCCCGTGAGGGCGGCCTGTTGATCGGCAAGGGCGGCGGACACAACACCAGCGCCCTGCGCATCGCCCCGCCGCTGTCCCTGACCGTCGCGGAGGCCGAGGAGGGCGCCGCGATCCTCGAACAGGCTCTGAGGAGCACGCAGTAGGGCACACGCTGAACAAGGGAAGACCGTCATGAGCACCACCTTGGGAACCCTCGGAACCCTGGACCCCCTGGAGCCCGCCCTGTCGGTGCGCCAGGTCCTCGGCCTGGAACGGGTCCTCGCCGGGGAACCCGAGGTGGTGGCCGGCGCGAGCCAACTCGACCGGCCCGTGCGGTGGGTGCACGTCGCCGAGGCCGCCGACGTCGGCGTGATGCTGACCGGCGGCGAGATGGTCCTCACCACCGGCGTGCTCCTCGCCGGTGACGAGGCGGCGCAGGCCGAGTACATCCAGTCCCTGCACCGCGCGGAGGCCTCGGCCGTCGTACTCGGCCTGGGACGCGCCTTTCCCGCCCCGCCGGACGTGATGCGCCGCGCGGCCGAGCGGTGCGGGCTGCCCATGGTGGTGCTCCACCGGCCCTTCCCCTTCGCGGAGTTGACGGAAGAGGTCCAATCCCGGCTCGTACGGCGGAAGTTCGCCGCCGTGAGTCTCTCCGAGGCCGTACGGACCGCGCTCACCGGACTCATCACCGGCGGCGCCCCGCTGCAGAGCCTGCTCGACGAGGTCGCCGCGCACAGCGCCTGTCCCGTCGTCGTCACCAACCTCGCCCACCGCGTCCTCGCCACGGCGGGGGAGCGGTCGGCCGTGGACGACGTGCTGCGGGACTGGGAGCGGATCTCCCGGCAGGCCGGCGGCAGCGAGGGCGACGGCTGGATCCGCGCCGAGCTGGGCGGGCGAGGGGAACGCTGGGGCCAGATCATGCTGTGCGGCTACCGCGGCGACACCGCCACCGGCCGCCTCCTCGCCGACCGTGCCGCCGAGGCCCTCGTCCTGCACCGCATGCTCGGCGGCTCCGCCCACACCTGGGAGGAGCAGTCCGCGCAGAGCCTGCTGACCGACCTGGCGAGCGGTGTCGTACCGGCCCGCCAACTCCTGCCCCGCGCCCGCGCGGCCGGACTCCCGGTCAACCGGCGCACCTTCGTCCCGATGGTCGTACGCGACGGCGACACGGCCCAACTCGACCGGGTGCTACGGCTGTTGGGGCTTCCCGGACTGGTCGCGGAACTCGCCGACGGTGTCACCGCCGTGCTGCTCAGCCTCCCCCGCGACCAGGACGCGGACGCCCTCGCCGCGCACTTCGCGAGCCGACTGCGCACCGAGTCGAAGGCGTTGAAGGCGGTGGTGGCAGCCGCCGGGCAGCGCACCGTCTGGGACGACGTGCCCGCCGGTCTGCGCGAGGCACAGCACGTCGCCGACGCCGTGGCCGACTCCAGCGACGCCCTCGAACTCCCCGCCGTCGTACGCCTCAAGGACGTTCATCTGCGGGGCCTGATCCGGCTGTTGAGGGACGACCCGCAGGTGCAGTCGTTCGCAGAGCGGGAGTTGGACGGGCTGTTGTGCGCGGCCGACGAGGACCTCCTCGCCGTACTGCGCACGTATCTGGCCACCGGCCGCAACAAGTCGCGCACCGCGCAGCTCCACCATGTGTCGCGGCCCGCGCTGTACCGCCGGCTGGAGGCGATAGAGGGGCGGCTCGGGGTCGACCTCGACGACTTCGAGCAGGCCGCATCGGTGCACATCGCGCTCCTCGCGCACGACGCGCAACAGGGGTGAAACATGGGACTACCTGGGAAAACGGCGGTGAAACATGCGCCCACGCGAGGGTGACACCGTGGAACGCCGCGCGCCCGCAGACGTGACACCGTGCACCTCAAACCCGACTTCAGGGCTTCCTAAGCTCCTCGCACACCTAGCGACCGGAGGTCCCGATGAGCACAGTGATTCGTGCCGCTCTCTTCCAGACAGCCTGGACGGGCGACAAGGAGTCCATGATCCAGGTACACGAGCAGGCGGTCCGCGACGCGGCCGCGCAGGGTGCTCAAGTCCTGTGCTTCCAGGAGCTGTTCTACGGACCGTACTTCTGCCAGGTCCAGGACAAGGCGTTCTACGAGTACGCCGAGGCGATCCCGGACGGCCCGATCGTCAAGCGCTTCCAGGCGCTCGCCAAGGAGCACGGCATCGTCCTGGTCCTGCCGATGTACGAGGAGGAGCAGCCCGGCGTCCTCTACAACACGGCCGCCGTGATCGACGCGGACGGCTCCTACCTGGGCAAGTACCGCAAGCACCACATCCCCCAAGTCCCCGGATTCTGGGAGAAGTTCTACTTCCGCCCGGGCAACAGCGGCTGGCCCATCTTCGACACCAAGGTCGGCAAGATCGGCGTCTACATCTGCTACGACCGGCACTTCCCGGAGGGCTGGCGTGCGCTGGGCCTCGCGGGTGCGGAGATCGTCTTCAACCCGTCGGCGACCTCGCGCGGCCTGTCCGCCTACCTCTGGCAGCTGGAGCAGCCCGCTGCGGCCGCCGCCAACGAGTACTTCGTCGGCGCCATCAACCGTGTGGGCGTAGAGGAGCTGGGCGACAACGACTTCTACGGCACGACCTACTTCGTCGACCCGGAAGCCCAGTTCGTCGGCGAGGTGGCCAGCGACAAGGAGCCCGAACTGGTCGTCCGCGACCTCGACTTGGCGAAGTTGCGAGAGGTCCGAGACCGCTGGCAGTTCTACCGCGACCGCCGCCCGGACGCGTACGGCCCCCTGACCGCCCCGTAAAACACGCATGGCACCCGCGCCCCTGTCTTTTAGGGGCGCGGGGCAGCGTCCATTAGCGGCTTCGCCGCGGGGCGCGCCCAGCCCCCACCGACCCGCACCCGACCACAACCCAGCGGAGTCAATCGATGAGCACCCGTACCGTAATCCGCGGCGGCCTAGTCATCACCGCGTCCGACGAACTCCACGCCGACGTCCTGATCGAGGACGGCCGCATCGCCGCCCTCGCCACCTCCGGCACCGCCGTCGCCGAGGGCTGGACCGCCGAGAGGGCCATCGACGCCACCGGGAAGTACGTCATCCCCGGCGGAGTCGACGCCCACACCCACATGGAGATGCCGTTCGGCGGCACCAAGGCGGCCGACACCTTCGAGACCGGCACCCGGGCCGCCGCCTGGGGCGGTACGACGACCATCGTCGACTTCGCGATCCAGAGCGTCGGCGGAGCCCTCCGCGAGGGCCTCGACGCCTGGCACGCCAAGGCCGAGGGCAACTGCGCCGTCGACTACGGCTTCCACATGATCGTCTCCGACGTCAACGAGGACACCCTCAAGGAGATGGACCTGCTGGTGCAGGAGGGCGTCACCTCCTTCAAGCAGTTCATGGCCTACCCGGGCGTCTTCTACAGCGACGACGGCCAGATCCTCCGCGCCATGCAACGCGCCGCCGACAACGGCGGGTTGATCATGATGCACGCCGAGAACGGCATCGCGATCGACGTCCTCGTCGAGCAGGCGCTGGCCCGCGGCGAGCGGGACCCCCGCTACCACGGCGAGGTCCGCAAGGCCCTCCTCGAAGCCGAGGCCACCCACCGCGCGATCAAGCTCGCGCAGGTCGCCGGCGCGCCCCTCTACGTCGTGCACGTCTCCGCGATGGAGGCCGTCGCCGAGCTGGCCAAGGCACGCGACGAGGGTCTCCCCGTCTTCGGCGAGACCTGTCCGCAGTACCTGTTCCTGTCGACGGACAACCTCGCCGAGCCCGACTTCGAGGGCGCGAAGTACGTGTGCAGCACGCCCCTTCGGCCGAAGGAACACCAGGCCAAGCTCTGGCAGGGCCTGCGCACCAACGACCTCCAGGTCGTCTCCACCGACCACTGCCCCTTCTGCTTCGTGGGCCAGAAGGAGCTGGGACGCGGGGACTTCTCGAAGATCCCCAACGGCATGCCCGGCGTGGAGAACCGCATGGACCTGCTTCACCAGGGCGTCGTCGACGGCCACATCAGCCGCCGCCGCTGGATCGAGATCGCCTGCGCCTCCCCGGCGCGGATGTTCGGCCTCTACCCGAAGAAGGGCACCATCGCCCCGGGCGCCGACGCCGACGTCGTCATCTACGACCCGCACGCCGAGCAGACAGTCTCCGCCGAGACCCACCACATGAACGTCGACTACTCGGCGTACGAGGGCAAGCGCCTCACCGGCCGCGTCGAGACCGTCCTCTCGCGCGGCGAACTCGTCATCACCGAGCGGGAGTACACCGGGCACGCGGGCCACGGCGTCTACACCCCGCGCTCCACCAGTCAGTACCTCAACTAGGAGTGGCGCACATGGACTTCGGACTCGTCCTGCAGACCGACCCGCCGGCCTCGCGGGTCATCAGCCTGATGAAGCGCGCCGAGCGCAACGGCTTCACCTACGGCTGGACCTTCGACTCCGCCGTGCTCTGGCAGGAGCCGTTCGTGATCTACAGTCAGATCCTGGCCAACACCACGAAGTTGACGGTCGGCCCGATGGTCACCAACCCGGGCACCCGCACCTGGGAGGTCACCGCCTCCACCTTCGCCACCCTGAACGACATGTTCGGCAACCGCACGGTCTGCGGTATCGGCCGCGGTGACTCCGCGATGCGGGTGGCGGGCCGAACTCCCAACACCCTGGCCCGGATCAGCGAGGCCATGAAGGTCATCAGGGCGCTCGGCTCCGGCCAGGAGGCGGACCTCGGCGGCACGGTCATCAAGTTCCCCTGGGCCAAGGAGGACGCCCAACTCCCGGTCTGGATGGCCGCGTACGGCCCCAAGGCGCTGAAGATGACCGGCGAGGAGGCCGACGGCTTCATCCTCCAGCTCTCGGACCTCTACCTCACCGAGTACATGGTCAAGGCCGTGAAGGACGCGGCCGTAGCGGCCGGGCGTGACCCGTCCGAGGTCAAGATCTGTGTCGCCGCCCCGGCCTACGTCACCGAGGACGACTCGCCCGAGGCGCTCGCCCACGCGCGCGACCAGTGCCGCTGGTTCGGCGGCATGGTCGGCAACCACGTCGCGGACCTCGTCTCCAAGTACGGCGCGCACTCCGCCGCCGTACCCGAGGAGCTCACGGATTACATCAAGGCCCGTGAGGGGTACGACTATTCGCACCACGGTCGCTCCGACAACCCCGACACGGCCTTCGTGCCCGACGAGATCGTCGACCGGTTCTGCATCATCGGATCCGCCGAGAAGCAGATCGAAAAGCTCAACGCCTTGAAGGAGTTGGGCGTCGACCAGTTCGCCGTCTACGACATGCACGACGCGCAGGAAGCGACGATCGACGCGTACGGGTCGAAGATCATTCCGGCCGTCAACGCCTGACGCACACCCGTACCACCGCTCAACTCCCCGTCCCCCCACTCCAGTTCTCCCCCTCCCCACCGTCCTGGGGAGGGGGGCCGGAGCCCCCGCACGGCCTTTCCGGATCCGCCCCTCGTTTGATTGGCCTGCCCATGACCGACACCGCTCCCACGGCCATACCGCCGACCGCTCAAGTCACCCTCGCCGACGGGCGGGTGGAGCTCGCCCCGGGGTCTCCGCTGCCCAGCGGGCCGTACGCCAACGACGATCTGCTGCCGGTTCCCGTCGAGAAGCGCACCTGGACCACGTACAACTTCTCCGCGCTCTGGGTCGGCATGGCCCACAACACGGCTTCCTGGACGCTCGCTTCGGGTCTCATCGCCGTCGGCATGGACTGGAAGCAGGCGGTGTTCACCATCGCCCTGGCCAACCTGATCGTGCTCGTGCCCATGCTGCTCACCGGGCACGCGGGACCGAAGTACGGCATCCCCTTCCCGGTCTTCGCGCGTGCCTCGTTCGGCGTGCGCGGCGCCAACCTCCCTGCCGTAGTAAGGGCGTTGGTGGCCTGCGGCTGGTTCGGCATCCAGACCTGGATCGGCGGTGAGGCGATCTACTTCCTCGCCGGCAAACTGATCGGGGACAGTTGGGCCAACGCCTCGCACATCGGCGGGTACGCCTGGACGATGTGGTTGTCGTTCGCACTGTTCTGGGTGCTTCAAGTGGCCATCATCTACCGGGGTATGGAGACGATCCGTCGCTTCGAGAACTGGGCGGCGCCCTTCGTGCTCGTCGGCGCGTTCGTGATGCTGTGGTGGATGAGCGACAAGGCCGGCGGCTTCGGCCCGCTCTTCGACCAGCCGTCCAAGCTCGGTTGGGGCGGCAGCTTCTGGAAGCTGTTCTGGCCCTCGCTGATGGGCATGATCGGCTTCTGGTCCACGCTGTCCCTGAACATCCCGGACTTCACCCGCTACGGCAAGAGCCAGAAGGCCCAGACCTGGGGACAGGCGCTCGGTCTGCCGACCACGATGACCTTGTTCGCGTTCCTGTCGGTGATGGTCACCTCCGGTTCGCAGGCGGTCTACGGCACGGCGATCTGGGACCCGGTGCAGCTGGCGGCGAAGACGGACAACGTCGTAGGCCTGCTCTACGCGTTGGTGACCGTACTGGTCGCGACCCTGTCCGTGAACATCGCGGCCAACCTGGTCTCGCCCGCCTTCGACTTCTCCAACATCGCGCCCCGGAAGATCAGTTTCCGCACCGGCGCCCTAGTGACCAGCGTCCTCGCGGTGCTGATCTTCCCGTGGAAGCTGTACTCCGACCCGCAGGGCTACATCTTCACCTGGCTCGGCCTGGTCGGCGGTCTGCTCGGCACGGTCGCCGGCATCCTCATCGCCGACTACTGGATCCTGCGCCGCGGCAAGCTCGACCTCGCCGACCTGTACCGCAAGGGCGGCCGCTACTGGTACGACGGCGGCTGGAACTGGCGGGCGGTCGTCGCCTTCGTGGTGGGTGGCGTCCTCGCCGTCGGCGGCGCCGACTTCCACCCGCTGATCGACGGCCGGCCCATCCCGGCCCTGTCGTCGCTCGCCGACTACGGCTGGGCCGTGGGCCTGGGCACGTCGATGGTGCTCTACGTAGTGCTCACCTTGCTGACCGGGAAGCAGACGGCACCGGTGGCGGAAGCGGTACCGGAGACCGTCGAGGCGTAGCATCCGCGCACCTGGGGGCGGTCGGGGCTAGCTGGCCCTGCCGCCCTCCAGTGCGGTCACCGCCTCCTTGGCGGCCTTGATCGCACCCTTGTTGATGACGTCCGTACTCGGCGCCTTCTTGTTCTCGAAGTCGCTGCCGTTGTACGTGATGGTCACCAACGCGTTGCCTGCGCGGACGACGACCGTGCCCTCACGCGTCTGCTGCTTGTCCTCCGTGGTGAGGTTCACGATGGAGTAGGCCTGGTCGCCGAGTCCGGGGACCGCGCCGCCGCCGCTCTTCTCCGTAGTCGTCTCGGTGTACGACTTCTGTGCCGCCGCGTCCGATTCCGTGATCTCGTACGACACGTCGAGCCAGCGGTAGTCGTACCCCTTGAGCGCGTTCCACGAGCAGGTGCGGCGCACCTTCGTGTCCGTCGACGGGATCTCCTTGCCGGCCGTCTTCGCGCCCGGCACCAGCGACTTGATCGTGGCCACCGCCACACTTCCGCACGGAGCGGGGGAGGTGGAGTACGCCTTGACCACGGGCGCCGTCGACGGAGCGGAGGCCCCGGACGAGGCATCGGCCTCGGGCGTCGACTTGTGGTCGGCGGTCGTCGTCGCGGCGAACGGCCCGGACGTCAGAGCCCAGCCCATCGCGGCGAGCACGACGACCGGCGACAGACGCGCGGTGAGAGCGAGCGGCAGAGGAAGAGAACGCAAGTCGCACTTCTCGTGGGGGATCAGGTGCGGAGCGAGTCCGCACTGCGGACGGGGACGGCCAGTGTCACATGACTCCCTGTGAGGCGGAAGTGTGAACTCGCTCCGTGCCTGTGCGGTGACACAGCCTCACTGTCGACGGGTTGTGTGTCCCCTTATGTCCGCGCCTCAGGCGTGAGTGGCGGCCACGCGCATCGTCGTCTCGATCCGTTCGACGGCGGCGAACGCCCCGTACGCGACGAGCCGCACCAGGCTCGCGTCCCCGCGCCCCGGCCCGCGCCAGGCGGCCACGTCCTCGTCCGTGATCCGGTACGGCGCGAGCGCGGCCAGCACCGCGAGCCGCGCCGCCGGCCGCTCCCGCCGATTCGGGAAGCCGCGCAGCACGACCGGCGGATGCGACCCGTCCCAGGCCCACAGCGTCTCCCGCACGAGCGTCCGGTCGTCGGCGTCGAGCAGGTCGGCGCCCGCGAGCGCGGCCGTACGGAGGGCGTCGTAGGCCGGGCCCACGGGGGTTCCGGCCGCCCAGTCCGGGCCGGGTCCCGGGGCGTCGAGCAGGGGCAGCGCCGCTCCCGGTACGGCGGTCCGGCGCACGGTGCGGGCGACGGTCCGCCCCGCGAGGCTCCGTACCGCCCGGAACCGCTGGGCGTTGCCCGGTAGAAGCTGTTCGGTCAGCAGGGCCGACACGATGCGGTTGATGAAGTGGAAGGCGAGGGCGGTGCCCAGGTAGGCGGGCGCCTGTTCACGCGGGAACGGGTACGGCGTCAGGGCCGCGCCCGGGACCCGCGTCCGGCGGCCCCAGTCGAGCACGCGCGCGTGCTCCTCGTTCTCCGGGGTGCCGCCCCGGGCCAGGTGCTCGGCGAGGGCGTGGTCGCCGGTGGCGTGCAGCAGGACGGTGTGCGCGTCCGCGCAGAACGGGCACTTGTTGGCGAGCGAGACACCGAGCGCGGCCAGCTCCTTGCCGGTGCGGCTGCCGGCGCCCGCGATCAGCGACTCGCGCATCAACGCCCAGGCGGGCGCGAGGAGTTCGGGTGCGGAGGACAGGACCACGAAGGTCGGGGGCCGTTCGATGCCGAAGTCGACGGCGATCTGCTCGAGGACCTCGGAGGTGCGGCCGGTGGCCGACTTGGGCGACGGGGGCCGGGTGTGCCGGAAGGGTGTGGGCATGGCAGCAGCGTGCGCGGCCCGGGTGGTCCGGGTCGTCGTACGGGCGAAGGCAGTTGGGGCTACGACGGGGAGGTCCGGGGCGGCGCGGAGTACTGCAGGGGGAGTAGTGCGGGAGTTGTCCACAGGGCTGACGCCCGTGTCGGCGCGGCGGTCTAGTGTGCGGACATGAGCGGGTTCCCGGTCGATGTGACCCCACGCAGGCGTTTCGCCGACGCGTCCCTAGCGGTCGTGATCGGTGCCCTTGTCGTGGTCGTCGCGGCCTTCGACGCGGACACGACCGCCCTCGACTACGTGCTGATGGCCCTCGCCTCGGCGGCCCTGGCGTTCTATCAGACGGCTCCGCGAGCGGTCCTCGCCGTGACCGCGGCGGCGGAGGTGGCCTACGTCCTGCACGCCCACCCGGGGCCGGTCGCCGGTCTGCCCGTCTTCGCCGCCATGCACACGGCGGCCCGCGCGGGACACCGCGGTACGGCGGCCGCGGGCGGCGGGGTGTTCCTGGTGGCGTACTTCGCGACCGGGCCGACGACCCAGCAGGTGGTCGAGCGGACCGCGCTGCTGGCCGGCTGGTTCCTGTGCGCGGTGGTCACCGGCCTCGCCGACCGCAACTGGCGGGCGTATCTGCGCCAGACCGAGCAGCGGGCCCTGGAGGCCGAACGCACCCGCGAGGAGGCCGCGTTGCGGCGCGCGGGTGAGGAACGCCTGCGGATAGCGCGGGAGTTGCACGACTCCCTCACCCACAGCATCTCGATCGTCAAGCTCCAGGCGGGAGTTGCCGTCCATCTCGCCCGCAAGCGCGGCGAGGAGGTGCCGCCCGCGCTGCTCGCCATCCAGGAGGCGGGCGGCGAGGCGATGCGTGAACTGCGGGCCACCCTGGAGATCCTGCGCACCACCGAGGAGCCCACCGGCACCCCCGCGCTGCTCGTGGAGCGGGCCTGCGCGGCGGGCCTCGCCGTCGAACTCGCGGTCACCGGAGACGAACGCCCCCTCGCCGCGACGGTCGACCGCGCGGTGTACCGCATCGTCCAGGAGGCCCTCACCAACGCGGCCCGGCACGCGGGACCGGCGAAGATCAACGTCCAACTCGACTACGGGGACGTCGACTTGACGATACGGGTGGAGGACGACGGAGCGGCCGACCCCGACTGTCCGCCGAAGCCCGGCATCGGCCTCACGGGCATGCGCGAGCGCGTCACCGCGTTGGGCGGCACGTTGCACACCGCCCCGCGCGCGGAGGGCGGCTTCTCGGTCCGGGCCGAACTGCCGCTGGGGGAGACGGGATGATCCGGGTCGCGGTCGTCGACGACCAGGCGCTGATGCGCGCGGGCTTCCGCGCCCTCCTCGACGCCGAGGACGGCATCGAGGTCGTCGGCGAGGCGGCCGACGGCGAGCAGGGCGTGGCCCTCGTCCGCGCGCAGCTCCCCGACATCGCGCTGATCGACGTACAGATGCCGGTGATGACGGGCATCGAGGCCACCCGCCGCATCGCCGCCGACCCGTCCCTCACCTCGGTCCGGGTCGTCATCCTCACCAACTACGGCCTGGACGAGTACGTCTTCGAGGCGCTGCGCGCGGGTGCCAGCGGTTTCCTCCTCAAGGACACCGACCCGGCGGACCTGCTCCAGGCGATCGAGATCGTCGCGGGCGGCGAGGCTCTCCTGTCCCCGGCCGTCACCCGCACCCTCATCGGCGAGTTCGTCTCCCGTCCCCCGGACCGCTCCACCGTGCACGGTCTGGAACACCTCACCCGCCGCGAACGCGAGGTCACCGCGCTGGCCGCCCGCGGTCTCACCAACGAGGAGATCGCCGCCCACATGGTGATCAGCCCGTTCACGGCGAAGACCCACATCAGCCGGGCGATGACCAAACTCGCGGCCCGGGACCGGGCCCAACTCGTGGTGTTCGCCTACGAGTCGGGCCTCGTGACGGCACGCGCACCGGAATCCCGTTGCGAGCCGGACACGCCGGATCGCACCCTGGGGCGATGACCGAGACCACACGCGCGCAAGACCCCGCCGTCCGTGTTCGCGAGGAGATCCTCGCCTACTACGCCCAGGGCAAGGAGGACGGCCGCCTCAGACAGGGCTCCGACCGACTGGAGTTCTGGCGCACCCAGGACGTGTTGCGGCGCCTGCTGCCGACGGCTCCCGCGAAGGTGCTGGACGTCGGCGGAGGTAGTGGCATCCACGCCGAGTGGCTCGCGCGGGACGGGTACGAGGTCGAACTCGTCGACCCTGTACCGCTGCACGTGGAGCAGGCGGGCCGGCTGCCGGGGGTCACCGCCCGCGCCGGGGACGCCAGGGCACTGTCCGCCCAAGACGCCGCATACGACGTGGTGTTGCTGCTCGGGCCGCTGTACCACCTGCCCGAACGGGCGGACCGCGTAAGGGCGTTGAGCGAGGCGTGTCGGGTGGTGCGGCCGGGCGGTCTGGTGGTCGCGGTGACCATCAACCGGTTCGCGGGACTGCACGACATACTCAGGCAGGAGCTGTACTTCACCGAACCGCACCGCACGCGGATCGACCGCGAGATGGAGGAGGGCCGCCACGACTCCGAGGACGGCGGCCACTTCACGACCGCCTACTTCGCCCAACCCCACGAAGCCCCCAAGGAGTTCACGGAGACCGGTCTGACCGTCGAGGGCCAGTACGGCCTCGAAGGCGTCGCCTGGCTGATGGGCGGCATCGAGGACTGGCTGGACGACCCGGACCGCCGCGAGGCCGTCCTGACGGCCACCCGCCACATCGAGTCCGAGCCCACCCTGCTCGGCACCAGCGGCCATCTGCTGACGGCGGGCAGGCGCCGGGACTAGTGGGGCGTGTGGTGTTGGGGGAGCGTTCGGCAGCCGGTACCCGGCGCGCAAGCCCGCCGTACCGGAGTCGTCCGTAGCGTGACGCCGTTCTTCTACTCGGCATTGGAGCGGACATGGACAGCTCTCCCACGGGTGACAGAGGCCTCGACGACCACGAGCGGCACGCGGCGGGCTGTGAGTGCCCCCGCACCGCGGACCTCGACGGCGACGGCGTCGCCGCGTCGAGCCGCCGTACGTTCCTGCACCGGGCCGGTGCGCTCGGCGCGGGAACGGCCGCCGCTGGGCTGCTGGGCGCGGCTCCCGCGTACGCGGAAAGGGGCGAGGGTGATCCGTACGGGCAGACAACGATGTCACCGGCGCCGCGCGGGAGTTGGGACCCCGATCCGGACAACCCCCGGTTCACCGTCGTCGTGATGCCCGACACGCAGTACATGTTCGACCAGGACCGCATCCACCCGGTGCCGATGGAGGCGTCGTTCCGCTACGTCCTCGATCCGGCGGGGCGCGCGGGCGGCAACGACGAGAACATCGTCTTCCTCGCGCACCTCGGCGACGTGACGCAGAACGGGCTCGCCGGGGAGTACGCGGCGGTCACCAAGGTGTTCGACATGCTGGACCGCGCGGGCGCCTCGTACGGCGTGCTGGCCGGCAACCACGACGTCTCCGCCGACGACCAGCGGGGCCGTACCCCCTACTTGGACACCTTCAGCCCGGCGCGGGCCAGGAAGACGCCCGGCTACCACTCCTCCAGCCCCGACGGCTACAACACCGCGCACATCTTCCGTGCGGGCGGCCGGAGTTGGATGCTGTTGTCGCTCGACTGGCGTCTGTCGGCGAAGGGTTTCGCGTGGGCCAACGCCGTCATCGCCGAGAATCCGACGCTGCCGGTCATCGTCACCACGCACGAGATCGTCGGCTCGGACGAGGACGGCGTCGCCGAACTGTCCGACTACGGACAGCAGTTGTGGGACGGCCTGATCAAGGACAACGACCAGATCTTCCTCACCCTCAACGGCCACTACTGGCCGCCCGGCAGCACGGTGCTGAAGAACAGCGCGGGGAACGACGTCCACCTGCACATCACCAACTACCAGGACCGCTACTACGGCGGCGCGGGCATGATCCGCTCCTACCGCTTCGACCTCGACCGGGGCATGATCGACGTCGCGACCTTCTCGCCGTGGATCCGGGAACTGGCTGAGCAGGGCGAGTTGAACGCCCTCGCGGCGAAGGAGCTCGAACTCACGTCGAAGGTCGACTACTTCTCGATGGAGATCGACTTCGAGAAGCGCTTCGCCGGATTCGCGCCGGTCCCGCCGCGCAAGTCCCGCCCCGCGCGCCGGATGCTGCTGCCGGGCACGCTGGCGTACTGGCGGTTCGACGAGGCCGGTACGGCGGGCAGCGATGTCGCCTCCGGCACGGTCGTCAAGGACCGGGCGGGCCACGGCAACGACCTCGTCCTGAAGACCGTCCCCGGCACCCCGGCGCACGCGCTCACCTGGACCGGCGACCACCACCCGGACCAACCCGCCCACGCGGGGCTGGTGTTCGCGGGTCAGGGCAACCCGGTCAGCGGCGCGTACCTCCAGACCGTCGACCGGGCACCGCTCAACCGCGAGACCTTCGACCGCGGTTTCACCTTCGAGGTCTTCTTCAAGGTCCCGGCCGACTGGGACGGCGGCCGCAACGGCTGGTCCTCGATGCTCAGCCGTGCGGGCACGGCAGCACAGGCCGGCAAGAACGGCCCCTCCGCCACCGCCGACGAACCCGTCCTGACCATCAGCCTGTCCAGCTCCATCGAACTCCAGTGGAACGCCTACCCGCTCAACCAGAACGGCGCCACGACCGCCTGGAGCCACCTCCTCCAGCAGGAGGAGTGGTGGCACGTCGCCGTCGCCAACGACGGCCGCATCAGCAAGCTCTACGTCAACGGCTGCGAGGAGGGCCGCAACCCGACCAGCACGGCGGTCGGCCTGACCACCCTCAACATGCCGTTCCTGCTGGGCGGTTACCAGTGGGCGGGCGCGGTCAGCCAGGTCTTCCACGGGACCATCGGCGACGTCCGGATCAGCAACCGGGCGCTGAAGCCGAGCCAGTTCATGAACGCCTAGGTTCCCTGGATTCCGCCGTTCTGTAGATTTTCCTTATGTTCACCACCCGACCCACGCTCCAGGGCACCTTCGGCATGGTGTCCGCCACCCACTGGCTGGCCTCGCAGTCGGCGATGGCCGTTCTGGAGGACGGCGGCAATGCGTACGACGCCGCCGTCGCCGGGGCGTTCGTGCTGCACGTCGTGGAACCGCACCTCAACGGACCCGCCGGTGAGGTGCCCGTCCTCCTCGCCCCGGCGGGCGGGGAGGTGCGGGTGCTGTGCGGCCAGGGCGTCGCTCCCGCAGGGGCGACGATCGAGCACTACAGGGGACTCGGTCTGGATCTCGTACCCGGTACGGGACCCCTTGCGGCGGCCGTCCCCGGCGCCTTCGACGCCTGGATGCTCCTCCTCAGGGACTACGGCACGAAGTCCCTGGCCGACGTCCTGAAGTACGCCATCGGGTACGCCGAGGACGGCCACGCGTGCGTGGAGAACGTCGGGGCGACCGTCGAGGCCGTGCGGGAGCTGTTCGAGACGGAGTGGATCTCGTCGGCGGACGTGTACCTGCCGGGCGGGAAGGCACCCAGGCCCGGCGAGCTGTTCCGTAACCCCGCCCTCGCCGCCACCTGGAGGCGGCTCCTCGCCGAGGTCGCCGGTGCGGGGGACCGGGAGGCCCAGATCGAGGCGGCGAGGGAAGTGTGGCGGTCCGGATTCATCGCCGAGGCCCTCGTACGGCAGTCCGGGCGGCCCACGATGGACACCAGCGGGAAGCGCCACACCGGCACCCTCACGACCGCCGACCTGGCGTCCTGGTCCGCGTCCTACGAGGCCCCGGCGACGTACGACTGGAACGGCTGGACGCTCTGCAAGGCCGGCCCCTGGAGCCAGGGCCCGGCCTTCCTCCAGCAACTCGCCCTGCTCCCGGCCGAGTTGCCTGCCTACGAGTCCGCCGAGTACGTCCATCTGCTGATCGAGGGCTGCAAGCTCGCGATGGCCGACCGGGAGGCCTGGTACGGGGACGCGGGCGAGGACGCCGTACCTCTGGGTGAGCTGCTGTCGGCGGAGTACAACGCGGCGCGGCGGGAGCTGATCGGCGAGAAGGCGTCGTACGAGCTGCGGCCCGGCAGTCCCGGAGGGCGCGCTCCGCGTCTGTGCGGGCACGCGCGCGTGGTGGCGCCCAAGGAGTCCGGCTTCGACCCGTTGGGGGCGGGGGAGCCGACCGTCGCGCGGGTGAGTGCCGACGGCGGTACCCGTGGCGACACCTGCCACCTCGACGTCGTCGACCGCTGGGGCAACATGATCGCGGCCACGCCCAGCGGAGGCTGGCTGCAGTCCAACCCGGTGGTGCCCGAGCTGGGCTTCCCGCTCGGCACCCGGCTCCAGATGGCCTGGCTGGAGCCCGGCCTGCCCAACTCCCTTGCCCCGGGCCGCCGTCCGCGCACCACGCTCACCCCGTCGATCGCCCTGCGCGACGGCGTGCCGGTCCTGGCGTTCGGCACGCCCGGCGGGGACCAGCAGGACCAGTGGCAGCTGCACTTCTTCCTGGCGGTCGCCACGCGCGCGAAGGCACGCGGCGGCCTCGACCTCCAGGGTGCGATCGACGCCCCGAACTGGCACAACGACAGCTTCCCCGGCTCCTTCTACCCGCGCGGCATGCAGCCCGGGAGCGTCACCGTCGAGGCCCGCATGGACGAGGCGGTGGTGGAGGAGCTGCGGCGACGCGGACATGACGTGACCGTCGGCGACGCCTGGTCCGAGGGACGGTTGTGCGCGGTCGCCCGGGACCCGGAGGCCGGGATCCTGTCGGCGGCGGCGAATCCGCGGGGCATGCAGGGGTACGCCGTGGGGCGCTGAGCTGCCGTGGGAGGAAGCGGCTCCCAGTGATCTCCGGAGCCGGGTGTTCATGGTGATTCCACCCGGTGTGCACCGGGCGGGTGAGGATTGTCAGTGACGCGTGCTCTCATGGAGGCATGATCGAAGACACCGAAACCATCGACGAGTTTCTCGTACAGCACACGGCCGACGTCGAAGAAGCCATCCGCAAGGCGGCGGCGACCGAGATCATGCCCCGCTTCCGGCAGCTCGCGGCGCACGAGGTCGACCAGAAGAGCGGCCCGCACGACCTGGTCACGGACGCCGACCGCAACGCCGAGCGGTATCTGACGAAGGTGCTCGGCTCCCTCCTGCCCGGCTCCGTCGTCGTCGGCGAGGAAGCGGTGCACGCCGACCCGGAGACGTACGAGGCGATACAGGGCGACGCCCCGGTCTGGATCGTCGACCCGGTCGACGGGACACGGCAGTTCGTGCGCGGCGAGACCGGCTTCTGCACCCTGGTCGCGCTCGCCCGGCACGGGGAGCTGCTCGCCTCCTGGACCTACGCGGCCGCCCGCGACCAGATGGCCACGGCCGTCAAGGGCGGCGGCGCCTTCCTCGACGGCGTACGGCTGCGCTCCGGTGCCCCGGACCCCGCCCGGGACCTGGAGGTGGCCACCTCCCACCCGGACTACACGACGGACGCCCAGAAGCGTGCCCTGCTCGGACTGTGGGCGGACGGTGTGCGCACGCGCCCGTGCGGCTCGGCCGGCCTTGAGTACCTCGCCATCGCCCGGGGCGAGTTGGACGCCACCGCGTTCTCCTGGGAGGCGGCCTGGGACCACGCGGCCGGCCTGCTCCTCGTCGAGGAGGCGGGTGGCGCCCACCTCACGCTCACG
Source organism: Streptomyces sp. NBC_00986 (assembly GCF_045162565.1). Lineage (NCBI taxonomy): Bacteria > Bacillati > Actinomycetota > Actinomycetes > Kitasatosporales > Streptomycetaceae > Streptomyces > Streptomyces sp. NBC_00986. The sequence continues at coordinate 2,783,644 of NZ_CP108733.1, read as the reverse complement.
GGAGAGCCGTTCCGCATCACCGGTGGCAACGCGCTGCCCTTCACGGCGGCCCGGGACGCGGCGACCGCGCAGCGCGTGATGGAGCTGCTGAGGGCGTCGTAGGGTCACGGGTTTCGCACACTGGACGGGCTGGCCCCGGGGTTGTCGGTCCCGCGGCATATCCTGACCCTGAGTTGCCATCGGCTGACGAAGGGGTCCCAAGGTGCCGTCGATGCTCGATGCGGTCGTGGTGGGTGCGGGGCCGAACGGACTGACGGCCGCCGTGGAGCTGGCCCGGCGCGGCTTCTCCGTGGCCGTGTTCGAGGCACGGGACACCGTGGGCGGGGGCGCCCGCACCGAGGAGCTCACCCTCCCCGGCTTCCGGCACGACCCCTGCTCGGCGGCGCACCCACTCGGTATCAACTCCCCGGCGTTCCGCGCCCTGCCGCTGGAGCGCTACGGCCTGGAGTGGCTGCACCCCGAGCTGCCCATGGCGCATCCCTTCACCGACGGCAGCGCGGCCGTGCTGTCGCGGTCGGTCGCGGAGACGGCCGCGTCGTTCGGACCGCGTGACGCGGGCGCGTACCGCAGGCTGGTCGAGCCCTTCCTCCCCAAGTGGGACACCCTGGTCCGCGACTTCATGTCCCTGCCGCGCACCGCGCTGCCGCGCGACCCGGTCACCCTCGCCCGCTTCGGACTGACCGGCCTGCCCCCGTCGACCTGGCTGACCAGCCGCTTCCGCGACGAGCGCGCCAAGACCCTGTTCGCCGGACTCGTCGGCCACGTCATGGCCCCGCTCAGCGGCTTCGCCACCGGCGCGATCGGCCTGGTCTTCGCCCTGGCGGCACACGCGCGTGGCTGGCCGGTGGCCCGCGGCGGCTCCCAGTCCATCTCGGACGCCCTCGCCGCCTACCTCAAGGACCTCGGCGGCGAGATCCACACCGACTACGAGGTCAAGCGCCTCGACGACCTCCCGCCGGCCCGCGCCTACGTCTTCGACACCTCGCCCACCGCCCTGGCGAAGATCGCGGGCTTCGGTGACTACTACGCCAACTACCGTTACGGCGCAGGCGTGTTCAAGGTCGACTATGCCCTGGACGGCCCGGTCCCCTGGACCGCCAAGGAAGCCCGCACCGCCGGCACGGTACAGATCGGCGCCGACAGCACGGAGATCGGCACCGCCCTGCGCGCCGCGTCCCGCGAGAACCGCGCCCCCGACAAGCCGTTCATGATCACCGTGCAGCCCAGCATCGTCGACCCCACCCGCGCCCCGGCCGGCAAGCAGGTCTTCTGGGCCTACGGCCATGTCCCCAGCGGCTGGACCGGCGACCTCACGGACGCCCTGGAACGCCAGCTGGAGCGCTTCGCCCCGGGGTTCCGCGACCGTGTCCTCGCCCGGGCGACCGCGGGCCCACCCGAACTCGCCGCCCGCAACGCCAACTACGTGGGAGGCGACATCGGCACCGGCGCGGTCTCCGGACTCCAGATCCTCCTGCGCCCGAAGCTTTCCCTCTCTCCCTACGGCACCCCGCACCCCGCCGTCTTCATCTGCTCCTCGGCGACCCCGCCAGGACCCGGAGTGCACGGCATGTCGGGACACAACGCGGCGAAGGCCGTCTGGCGCAGACTGAGGCAGTCATGACCACCACCATCACCCTCGTCCAGGGCGACATCACCCGCCAGAGCGCCGACGCGATCGTCAACGCGGCCAACTCCTCACTCCTGGGCGGCGGAGGAGTCGACGGCGCGATCCACCGCCGGGGCGGCCCGGCGATCCTGGCGGACTGCCGAAAACTCCGTGCCTCGCACTACGGCAAGGGGCTCGCGACGGGCAAAGCGGTCGCGACGACAGCGGGTGAGCTGGACGCGCGGTGGGTGATCCACACGGTGGGGCCGGTGTACTCCCGCGAGGAGGACCGCTCGGACCAACTCACCTCCTGCTACCGCGAGTCCCTGCGCGTCGCCGACGAACTCGGCGCCCGTACGGTCGCGTTCCCCGCCGTGTCCGCCGGGATCTTCGGCTGGCCGATGGACGACGCGGCGCGGATCGCCGTAGAGACGGTGCGGGCGGCGGAGACGTCGGTCGAGGAGGTCACGTTCGTGCTCTTCGACGAGGCGGCGTACGAGGCGTTCGGCCGGCAGGTGCGCTGACCGGCGGTCGTGGCCCGTCGGCCCAACTGGCCTGAGGAACCTGGGTAGTTGTGATGGTCCTCACGCGTCGATCACGACGTCCTCCAGCGGTTTCGAGCAGCACAGCAGGATCTTGTTCTGGGTGATCTCGCGTGGCCGTATGCCCCCGTTGTGCTGCATGTCGACGGAGCCGGAGAGCAGGGTCGCCTTGCATGTGCCGCACATGCCCTGGGCGCACGAGGCGGGCAGGCTGAGGCCGGCCCGGGACGCGGCGGCGAGGAGCGAGGTGTCGGGATCGCAGCCGAGGGTGCGCCCGCTGCGGGTGAACTCGACCTTGAAACCGGCATCCGTGGCGGTGGTCGGCGAGGCCTCGGCCTGCGTGGCCGGTGTCTCGAAGGTGAAGCTCTCCTCGTGATAGCGGTCCATGTCGAGGCCGGCGTCCGCCAGCATGTGCCGTACGGCGGCCATGTAGGGGGCGGGACCGCAGGTGAAGACCTCCCGTTCCCGGAAGTCCGGCGCGACCTGCCGCAGTGTCTCGATCGTGAGGCGGCCGCGGTAGCCGCCCCAGGGGGCGTACGGGCGGTCCTCCTCGCAGATGTGGACCACGCGGATGTTGGGCGCGGTCGCGGCGATGAGGTCGAGTTCATGACGGAAGACGATGTCCGCCGGGGTGCGCGCGCTGTGCACGAACACCACGTCGGCGGGGTCGGCCAGGTCGTACAGCGTCCTGGTCATCGACATCGACGGCGTCACTCCGACGCCCCCGGACAGGAACAGGTACTTGGGCGCCGGATGCCGGGCCGTGCTGAACTCGCCGAGCGGTCCGTGCGCCCGCACGGTGTCGCCGGGGCGCAGCCGGTCGTGCAGCCAGTTCGACACCAGCCCGCCCGGGATGCGCTTCACCGTGATCGAGAGCAGGAACGGGCGAGTCGGCGACGAGGAGATCGTGTAGCAGCGCTGGACCGGTCGGCCGTCGATGTCGAGGGTCAGCGTCAGGAACTGGCCCGGGTCGTGCCGGAACAGCCGGGGTTCGGCGTACTCGAACACGAACGTGGTGACGTCGTGCGTGAGCGGGTGCACCTGACGGCACACCAGGAGTTCCTCGGTCTCGGTCATCGCCGCCGCTCCAGGTGTGCCGCGAGCCGGGTCACGTACCAGTTGACGAACGCCTCGACCTGCTCCTCCGTCGGGCCGTACGGCCCCGGCAGGTAGGCAGGGCTGCTGATGCCCTGGTGGGCGCGGGCCACGAGTACCGCGTCCTGGTCGTTCGTCGCCTTCCACACCTTCGTCATCGTGTCGAGGTCGTAGTCGATCCCCTCCACGGCGTCGGCGTGCACGAGCCAGGTGGTGCGGACGAGGGTGCGGTCCGGACCGAGCGGGATCGTGGAGAACGTGATCGCGTGGTCGGCCATGAAGTGGAACCAGGAGTTGGGCTGGAGGTGCATGGACAGCCGGCCCAGGCGGGCCGTGGGGAAGTCCGCGAGCAGGCGGTTGCACGCGGCCGTGCCGTCCGGGGTGTAGGACTCCCCGGCCAGGTCGAGGGGTTCGCGCTGGATACGGAAACCGGTGGGGCGGGTGTCCAGCTCCTCGATCTCGGCGTACGGCAGGCCCAGCGACTCGTAGGTTTTCCGGGCCTCGGCGTCGGCCAGCAGGAAGCGCTCGTAGGCCGGGCGCAGCGCGGGCGGGATGTCCTGCTCCTGGTAGCCGTAGATGGGGAAGTAGCAGGCCTGGAGCTCGGGATGGCCCACGCAGTGGTAGCACTCCCGGTTGTTCTCCATGGTCAGCTTCCAGTTGCCGTTCTCGACCAGGTCGATCTGCGTGGCGACCTTCGCCCGGGCCAGGTTGTGGGGTGCGAGGTACGGCTCGATGCGGGCGGCGACCTCGTCGAAGTCGGCGGGCGGTTCGTCGGCCAGGCAGATGAAGACCAGCCCGGCCACCGTGCGTGCGTGCACGGTGCGCAGTCCGAAGCACGTCGGGTCGAAGCCGGGCGCCTGGGACTCGGCGTGCAGCAGTTTGCCGTCCACGCCGTACGTCCAACGGTGGTACCCGCAGACGATGTTGCCCACCGAGCCCCGCTCCTCGTTCAGGATGCGTGCGCCGCGGTGGCGGCAGACGTTGTGGAAGGCCCGTACGTCCTCGTCGTCGTCGCGCACGACGATGATGGAGTACGACCCGATGTCGACCGTCACGTAGTCGCCGGGCTCGGGGAGCTCCGCCTCGGCGGCCACGAACAGCCAACTCCGGGCGAAGACTGCCTCGATGTCGAGGTCGAAGAACTCCTCGCTCACGTAGAACGGGGCTTCGAGGCTCTGACCGGCGGGGCGTCGGGCAACGAGGTCGCCGAGGTCGGGGGTCGCTTGCTTCATCTCATCTCTCCGGTACGACTGGGGAGTTGACGTGCGGACGGGGTGGCGCTCAGACCGGCAGGCACAGCCGCAGCCCGTCGTAGACCGCGGCGTGGACGGTGCGGGCGGCCACGGCGTCGCCGATGCGGAACAGCTGGTAGTCGCCCGCCTCGTTGCGGACCACCGACTGCTCCTCGTACGCCAGCAGGGCGCGGTGGTCGACCTCGCCGAGGTTGGTCGAGCCGGGGAGGAGGTCGACGTACAACTCGTCGTTCGGCAGGGTCCCGTGCTCCACGATCACGTGGTCCACGGTCCGCTCGGTCTCCGTCTCGGTGTACTCGCTGTACAGGGTCGCGGTGAGCCGCCCGTCCCCGGTCCTGTGTACGGAGCGCAGTCGCCGGGCGAGCGTGGTGGTGACGTCGTGTTTCGCGAACGCCCGTAGGTAGGCAGGGGAGTTCATGCTGCCGACGTCGGGGGCGAGGGTGCGCTCCGGGGTGACGTACTCGATCCGGACGCCGGGCGACGCGGTGAGGACTTCTACGGCGTCCATCGCCGGGTAGCCGCCGTGGTCGTCGTAGACCAGGATCTCGCCGCGCGGTCGGCGCAGTGAGCCCGTCATCACGTCCCAGGTGTCGGAGACCAGGTCCTGGCCGGCGGTGAGGAAGCTGCGGTTGGGGAGGCCGCCGGTGGCGACGATCACCAGGTCGGGGCGTTCGGCGAGGACATCGGCTGCCTCGGCGTATGTGCCCAGGCGCAGGTCGACGCCGAGGTGTTTGCACTCGGCGAGGCGCCAGTCGACGATCTGGACCAGGTCGGCCCGGCGCGGGTTCGACGCGGCGAGCCTGATCTGCCCGCCGGGCCGGTCGCCCGCCTCGAACAGGACGACGTCATGGCCGCGTTCGCCGAGCACGCGCGCCGCTTCCAGGCCGGCCGGGCCACCGCCGACCACAACTGCCCTCCTGCGGCGGCCGATTGTGGCGGAGACGATGTGCGGTACCTGGAGCTCGCGGCCGACCGCGGGGTTGTGGATGCACTTGGTGTCGCCGGAGTCGTAGATCGCGTCGAGGCAGTAACTCGCCCCGACGCAGGGCCGGATGCGGTCCTCCTGGCCGGCCGTCACCTTGGCGACCAGGTGCGGATCGGCGATCTGCGCACGGGTCATGCCGACCAGGTCGAGAAGTCCCTCGCGCAGGGCGTGCCGGGCGGTGGCGACGTCGGCGATGCGGGCCGCGTGCATCACCGGGACGGAGAGGCGCCGCTTGATCTCGCCGGTGAAGTCCAGGTACGGCCCGAGCGGGGTGCCGATGGACGGGATGGCCTTCGCCAGGGACGCGTCGCTCTCGATGGAGCCGTGGATGACGCTGAGGAAGTCGATGCCGTCGGCGGCGTACCGCTCGGCGGCGGTGAGCGCCTCGTCGGAAGTGAGGCCGCCGGGGCGCGCCTCGTCGAGCGACATCCGGATGCCGACGACGAAGTCCGGGCCGACGGCCTCGCGGACGGCGCGGATCACCCGGCGCGGGAACGCCATGCGGTTCTCCAGGCCGCCGCCCCACTCGTCGTCGCGGTGGTTGGTCGCGGGGGACAGGAAACTGTCCAACAGGTGGCCGTACGCCTCCAGTTCGATGCCGTCGAGGCCGCCCTCCTTGCAACGGACCGCCGCGGCCGCGTAGTCGGCGACGATCCGGTCCAGGTCCCAGGACTCGGCGGCCTTCGGGAAGGCGCGGTGCGCGGGTTCGCGCAGCGCCGAGGCGGACACCACCGGGAGCCAGTCGCCGGTGAAGTTGCTGGTACGGCGCCCGAGATGGGTGACCTGGCACATCACCGCGGCCCCGGCCTCGTGCACGTCGTCGGCGAGCCGGCGCAGCCACGGCACGATGTCGTCGCGGTACAGGAGCAGGTTGCCGAACGCCGGCGGGCTGTCGGGCGAGACCACCGCAGAGCCGCCGATCATCGTGAGGCCGACCCCGCCCCGCGCCTTCTCCACGTGGTAGGCCCGGTAGCGGTCCTTGGGCAGGCCGTCCTCGCCGAACGCCGGTTCGTGGGAGGTGCTGACCACCCGGTTGCGCAGGGTGAGGTGCTTGAGCCGGAAGGGCTGGAGCAGGGGGTCCAGGACGCGTGAGGGCACAGCGGCGGGTGAGGGCACAGCAGCTCCTCGGGAGAGCTCCGAGCGGGTGGTTTCGCTATGCGAAACAGCTCCGCGATACGAAACAAATGGTGGAGCTGGAAATCCCCACCCGTCAAGAGCCCGCCGTGTTAACTCGCCGTGCGCGCAGCGCTCATCCGCGTTTCACGTACCCCCGGCGCCAGGAGATCTTCGCGGCGGCCGCCAGCACCTGTTCCGCCAGACCGGGAACGGTGTCCTCGTTGATGCGGAAGGTCGGCCCGGACAGGGTCACGGCCGCGATGACCTCGCCGTCCAGGGCGCGGACCGGGGCCGCGATCACGGCCAGCCCGATCTCGTGCTCCTCGCTGGTGGTGGCGTAGCCCCGCTCACGGATCGTCTCAAGAGCGGCCGCGAGGGGCGCCGGATCGACGATGGTGTACGGGGTGTACTTCTCCACCCCGCGCGCGAGGATCTCCGCGACCCGGTCGGGGGACATGTGGGCCATGAAGAGCTTGCCCGCCCCGGTGGCGTGCATCGGGGTGCGTCTGCCGACCCAGTCGATGCTCGTGATCGCCGCCGCGCCGATCGCCTGGTCGATGCTGATCACGTCGTGCCCGTCGTGGATCGCCACGTTCACGGTGTCCCCGACGGCCGCGGCCAGTTCCTGGCAGACGGGACGGCTCAGCAGGGACAGATCGCTCACCGTGCTTGCCCCGGCGGCGAGTTCGACCATCGTGTACCCGATGCGGTAACGCCCGCGCTCGGTGTCCTGCTCGACCAGGCCCCGTGACTCCAATGTCGCCAGCAGCCGGAACACGGTCGACTTGTGGACCCCCAGCTCCTCGGCGATCTCCGTCACGCCGCTGGGCCCCCGCTTGGCCAGCACCTGCAGGATCGACACCGCCCGGTCGACGGACTGCACCGAGTGATCGCGCGGGCGGCTTCCGTTGCTGGTCATGGCGGAAGGGTAATGGAGGGGAAGGCGCCGCCCGCGAGCCCGGTGAACCGCTGCCGGACCCGACTCTCAGGCGGTCTTCCAGAGGGTCAGCTCGGTGACGTAGTCGCGGGCCTCGACGCCGGACGCGTCCTTCTGGACGACGACATCCTTGATCTCGAGCATCGCCAGGTTCTTCTCGTCGGTGACGGTGCACAGCAGCGTGCCCTTGGTCAGCTCCTTGCCCTGGTCGGCATCGGCGAGCTGGGAGGGCAGCGCGTTCGCCGCCGCGCCCTCGGCGCACTGCTCGGGGGTGGGACCCGCGCTCTTTCCCGTGGTCGTCACGAGGTTCAGAGGGTGGGTGGTGCCCCACTCCGCGTACTGCAACTCGGCTCCGGTCGTCGAGCTGGAGGCGTGGGTGTCGATCCGCGGCGAGTCCAGGTCGACGTTGGTGTACGAGCTGCGGCCCGTCGTGAACTGGGCGCGCAGGGTGAGCGGCTTGTCCTTGAAGACCGCGGTGTAGCCACTCGTAGTGGGTGACGCGGTGGTGCCGGTGGGCGCCGAAGAGGCTGTCCGCCCGGTGCCGCCCTTCGCGCCGGTGTCCTTGTCGTCGTCACGGGTGAAGACCCAGGCGGCCGCCGCTACGACCACCACGGCCAGCGCGGCGGCGCCGACCACCAGCGGGGTCCGGCTGCGGGCCGGTGCCGGTGCCGGTGCCGTGACCGAGGGCGGGGAGGTGGGCGGTGCCCCGGGCGGGAACGCGGGCGCGGGGCCGGAGGTCGACTGCCGCGCCGGGGCGTGCTGGGTCGGCTCGCCTGGCCGCGGCGCTTGTGTGGGCGCGTGGTTACCGGGCGTCGACGCGTGGGTGGGCGTATACCCGCCGGGCGTGGGGGCGTTGGGCACCCCGGCACGATGAGGCCCGCCACCAGGAGGCACGGTGGTCGCCCCCGCGTCGGGAGGCGCGGTCGCCGTACTCACGGGCTCGCCCGCACTCGCCACGGGCTCGCCCGCCCCCGACCTCGCAGCAGCCCCCTCCACTCCCACCGCTCGCTCCAACTCCCCTTGCTCGCGCGCGTATTGCTCCTGTAGGGCGATGTCCTCGGCGACCGGCTCCGGCAGCCAGCCGGTGAAGTCCCGCAGCGGACGCTCGGCCAACTCCTCGCACAGAGCCGCCAGTTCGGAAGGTGAGGGCCTGGCGGCCGGATCGGCTGCCAGGGTGCGTTCCAGGACCGAGCGCAGCGGTTCGGGATACGACGTCAGGTCCGGCGGGCGGAACTCCGTGTTCGCGATCTTCGTGGCCAGCGTGATGGCCCCGGAGTCGCCGTACGGGTGGCGGCCGGTCGCGGCCACGGCGGCGATCAGGCCGAGGGAGAAGACATCGGCGGCCGGGGTCTGTTCCTGGCCGTTCGCGTGCTCCGGCGACATGAACTGCGGGGTGCCGATGAGCCCGCCGCTGCGGGTGAGCTGGGTGGCGTCGGCGGCCCGCGCGATGCCGAAGTCGATGATCCAGGGACCGTCGGAACCGATGAGGATGTTGCTCGGCTTCATGTCCCGGTGGATCACGCCGGCCTTGTGCACGGCGTGGAGTGCCTCCGCCGCGCAGCCGGTCAACTGGAGCACCGTGGGCAGCGGGAGCGTCCCGTGCAGGGCGAGGACCCGGTCCAGGGCGAGGCCGGGGACGTAGACGGTGGCGAGCCAGGGCTGTGGCCCGGTGGTGTCGTGGTCGACGACCGGGACGATGTGGTAGCCCTGCACGCGGCGGGCGGAGGTCGCCTCCTGCTCGAAGCGGCGGCGGAACTCCTCGTCCCGGGCGTACTCCCGGCGGATCACCTTCAGGGCGACCGGCTGGTTGCCGCGCGTGCGGGAGAGGTAGACGGAACCCATGCCACCCTCGCCGATGCGGGCGAGCAGCCGGTAACCGGCCACGTCTCGCGGGTCGTCGGGGCCCAGCGGTCTCAACTGGTCAGCGTTTCCAGCGTTGTTCAAGATGTTCGGCCCCCCTCGCCAGGCGTGTGATCGTACCGGCGCAAGCCGGTCATCGGGAAGTGTCCGAGGGGATCACGGAAAATAGGCGAACATCGAGGAGAATCACGGCAGTTGACAGGTCCCCTCCGACGGCGAGGCGTGTGCATGGAACATCATCTGGCCCCTTCGGCGGAGGGCGCCGACTACCTGCTGGAACTCTCCAACGTCGTACGCCAGACCTCCATCGGCCCCAGGGGACCGCGCTCGCTGCGCCGACTCGGGCTCGTGCTGCGGGCGTTGACGGAACTCACCGGGGACCCCGACGTCTCCGTGTACCTGGTCGCCGACACCAGTCTGCTGGGCGGGCACCGGGAGTTCGGCGATCCGGCCGAGGTGCGCAGGCTGCGCCGTTGGGTCGCCGACGGGCTGGTCGAGGAGGTGGACGACGCCGACGAGCGGATCCTGGACCTGGCCCGGATGACCGGTACCCGGGTCGTCACGGGCGACCAGTACGTCGACCATCGCGTCGAACACCCGTGGATCCAGGGGAACACCTGGCAGTTCCTCAGACCGGAATCCCGCCACGACGGCTCGGTCGCCGTCGTCCCCATGGACATGGGCGTGCGCACGGAGGCCGAGATCTCCTACCGCATGGAACTCGCGGCCCTCAAGAAGCAGGGCCTGCTCGGTCCGGCCCGCACCCCGCTGACCCAGGTCATCATGCGCAACTGGCGCTGCCCGGAGCCCCGTTGCACGCTCTACGACGTCCACAGGGGCGACCGCGTCCTGCTGCCCCGGATGCGACGCGGCGTCCCCACCTGCGAGCTGCACGGCAGCCCGCTGACCGACGAGGGCCCGAGGCCTGCCGCGGCCCAGCTCAAGGTTGTCATCGACCGTACCTGCGTGGGCCGTTACACCCTCGACGAGGGTTCCGAGGCGCACGTCGGGCGGCTGCCGGGACCGGTGGGCATCGCCCTGCACAGTCTGCTGTCGCCGGAGGTCGCCGCGCAGGTCAGCCGTCGGCACGTGGCGGTCTCCGCGCGCGGCGGGACGGTCCTGGTCCGTGACGTCAGCACCTACGGGACACGGATGCGAGGGGCGGGCCGTAAGGGCGTGCCCGGCCCTTGGGAGACCCTGACACCGGGCACCGACCGGTCCTTCCGCCCCGGCGACGAGGTCGAACTCGCCCCCGGTGTCGTCCTCACCCGCAGCGGCCGGCGCTTCCCCGCCGAACTCGCCGACGCCTGGCGCACCGAGGCCGGCGGGATCGCCGTACCGCCGACCGCGGCGGCGCCTACGCGACGGGTCTGACCACAAGGGGAGCCGGCGGTGCGATCCCCGACCGCACCGCCGACTCCCCGTCCGTCAGCCGACGATGCGGTGCGTCGTCCAGAACGAGGTCAGGTCCGTGGTCGTCGCGGCCTGTGCGGCCGCCTTGAACTCGGCCGTGGTCGAGACGCCGTACCAGTGTGAAGTGGCGTAGTCCTTCAGGAGTTTGGCCATCACCGTGTCGCCGAGGGTGCGGCGCAGGTCGTGCAGGGCGCACTTGCCGTAGCCGTAGACGACGGTGGAGTAGCGGGACGAGTGGGCGTCCCAGTAGGCCATCGAGTTGGTGATGTTCTCCGCGGAGGAGGCCCAGGAGACGCTGTTCCAGCAGTTGGTGCCGGTCAGGCCCTGGGCGAGGTCGGTGGCGTAGTCGGTGAACGCCTCGTCCAGCCACGGGCTGTTGTACTCGTCGTCGCCGACGATGCCGTAGAACCACTGGTGGCCGATCTCGTGGGTGAGGGCCGTGGTGCTGACGAGGTCGAGGACGAAGCCGGGGTACTCCATGCCGCCGAACCAGAAGTTGTTGTCGATGACGGCGTCCAACTCGCCGTACGGGTAGGCGCCGAAGCGGCCCGCGTGGGCGTCGACTGCGGACTTGGCGGTGGTCAGCATCGACTGGGCGTTGGACGAGCTGATGCCCGACACCGAGTAGATGTTGATGGGGGTGCCCGCCGTCGACGTACCCGAGATCTTGGTGAACGGGCCCGCCGCCCACGCGAAGTCACGGACCTTGGACGCGGTGGCCGTGGTCACCGTGCGGCCGCTGGTGCCGGGGGTGTCGACCGAGGCGCCGGTGGCCGGGACCAGCAGGGTGGTCGGGTGGTCCAGGGTGACCTTGAAGTCGGCGGCCAGGGAGTAGAAGGACTCGCCGTTGTTCGTGTACGGGTCCAGGTGCCAGCCCGAGCCGTCCTTGATCGCGAGGACCGGCAGCGCGTTGCCGATCATGCTGAACGCGCCGTCGTAGCCGAACCGGTCCGCGCCGCTCGGGACGGTGATCCCCAAGTCGAAGCCGATCGTGGTCGATTGACCCTGCGCGAGGGGAGTGGGGAGCGCTATTTGCAGGGCCGTGCAGGCGACCGAGAGAGCGCCCGCGGTGCCGCCGGTGACGTTGGTGACCGTGATCGGCGGCGCGGAGCAGGTGCCGTGGTAGTTGTCCCACAGCCGCAGGTACACCTCGGTGAGCGGGGTGGCCGACGCGTTGGTGAAGGTCGTGCTCTCGTGGCCGGTCCAGACCGTGCCGGCGGTGTTGCTGCTCAGGCTGACGGTGTACGCCGGGGCGGCCGGCGTGCGCGTCGAGTCGGCCGGCGGGGCGGTGTCGCCCGAGGTGTTCAGCGCGATGTCGTCCAGGACGAAGCTCGTCTGCAGGCTGGAGTCCTCGGTGCCGCTGAAGGCGAGGCTCACGGTCTGGCCCGCGAACGACGACACGTCGAACGACTTCTGGACGTAGCCGGTGGCCTTGTTCAGGTTCGAGTACGTCGCCAGCGTCGTGCTGCCGATCTTCGCCGTCAGCTTGTCGTACGCGGTCGACGAGGTCGTCTCGGCGGTGTCGATGTGCAGCCAGAAGGTGAGCGTGGCGCTGCTGCACCCGGACGGGATCGTGACGCTCTGGCTTAGGCTGTCGGTGTGTGTGCCGCCGGTGCCGTTCAGCCAGGCGAAGCTGGTGCCGCCGTGGGCGCTCTGCCCGGTGCGGCTGGTGATGACGGTCGTCGAGGACTGGGTCCAGGACGAAGTGCCGCTCTCGAAGCCGCCGTTGGCGACCACCTGCGCCGGGGTGCAGGCGGCGGCCACGGGAGCCGCGGACGGTGCCGCGGCGGCCGGGGTGACGGGGAGCGAGAGCGCGGCCACCGCCGCGACGGCGAAGATGCCGGCGGCGAGAGCCTTGTGGGGGGTCGATCTCACACGGAACTCCTTATACGGCGGCCGGGATTCCGGCCTGCTCGGTGGCCGCCGGGCCGGACTGGGTGTTCCGGTGGGCGGCCGTGGGAACGCGCGTAGCGCTTGCGTGATCGCGGGGGAAGCTTCGCAGATTTGACCGGGCCATGCCATAAGGAGAGGGAAGTGTGTGCGCGAAGTGGAGGATGGGGTGAGCCGGGGGCGGAGAGAGGTGTGTGCACACCCGCGTTGCACGGGCCATGCCTCGATTTGGCCTCCGGTTGGCCGAATGTACGCCTTCGATTGCTTCCATCGAACGATGGACCACATCACGTTCCTCGTGGCGGTCGTCATCGTCACGGCCTTGGCCTTCGACTTCACCAACGGATTCCACGACACCGCCAACGCGATGGCGACGTCCATCGCCACCGGGGCACTGAAGCCCAAAACGGCGGTCCTGATCAGTGGGGCTCTCAACCTCGTCGGCGCCTTCCTGTCCACGGAAGTCGCCAAAACGATCTCCGGCGGCATCGTCGACGACACCCTGGTCACCCCAGGGATGATCTTCGCGGGGCTCGTCGGGGCGATCCTCTGGAATCTCCTGACCTGGTTGCTGGGGCTGCCGTCCAGTTCCTCGCACGCCCTGTTCGGTGGCCTGATCGGCGCCGTCTGGGTCGGCGCGGGCTCCAACGGTGTCCACTTCGACAAGGTCGTGGAGAAGATCCTGATCCCCGCGGTGGCCTCCCCGCTCGTGGCCGGAATCGCCGCTCTCCTCGCCACCTACCTCGCCTACAAGATCACCGCCCGGGCCCGCAAGGACTCGGTCAGCAAGGGCTTCCGGCTCGGCCAGATCGCCTCGGCCTCGCTGGTCTCCCTCGCGCACGGCACGAACGACGCCCAGAAGACGATGGGCGTCATCACCCTGACCCTGATCTCCGTGGGCTCGCTCGGCCACGACGCCGGTCCGCCGGTGTGGGTCATCACCGCGGCGGGACTCGCCATCGGCCTGGGCACCTACATCGGCGGCTGGCGCATCATCCGCACGATGGGCAAGGGCCTCACCGACATCCAGTCCCCGCAGGGCTTCGCCGCCGAGGCCGCCTCCACGACCGTCATCCTCACCTCCGCCCACCTGGGCTTCGCGCTGTCCACCACCCAGGTCTGCTCCGGCGGCATCCTCGGCGCCGGTCTGGGCAGGCGCCTGGCCGAGGTGCGCTGGGGCACGGCCGGCCGCATGGTCATCGGCTGGCTGGTCACCCTGCCGGCCGCCGCGCTGGTCGGCGGTCTGTCCGCGAGCGTCGTCAAGCACGGCGGCAACCTCGGTACGGCCCTGATCGCCCTGATCGCCGCCGCCGTGGCCGCGTTCATCGTGATCGCCTCGCGTCGCAACCCCGTGCACGCGGACAACGTGAACGAGACCCACGAGGTCACCATCCGCAGCGAGGCGTCCTCGGACGTCCGTACGGCCGCCTGAACCAAGGGAGTTGAGCTATGAGTCTGGACTGGAGCGCCCTCGGCGAGGTCTTCGCGGTGAGCGTCGGAGTCACCGTCGGTGTGGTCGTCATCTTCGCGTTCGGCATCCTGGGCCTCGCCCAGGTCGAGGCCGCGCGTGAACAGGACGGCGGCACGCACGCCCTCGGTCTGACGCAGGCGGGGTTGTGCTTTCTCGCGTGTGCGGCTGTCGTGGCATACGGCATCTATCTGATCGTGCCGCAGTTCCACTGAGTACGGCGGATCACCACCGATCACCTCTGAGCCACTGAACCCCCTTGAGAGGAGGCCGGGATGACTGAACTGCTGAGCGGGCTGCGGGTCGACTACACCGACGCCGACGACCCGGTGCTGGTGCGGCCCGACGGCAGCACGGTGGACACCTGGCGGGAGAACTACCCGTACGAACAGCGCATGGAGCGCAAGGAGTACGACTGGCACAAGCGGCTCCAGCAGATAGAACTGCTGAAGCTGCAACGCTGGGTCAAGGAGACCGGCCGTCGTCTCGTCATCGTCTGCGAGGGACGCGACGCGGCCGGCAAGGGCGGCACGATCAAACGGTTCACCGAGCACCTGAACCCGCGCGGCGCCCGCGTGGTCGCGCTGGAGAAGCCGAGCGAGCGCGAGAGCGGGCAGTGGTACTTCCAGCGTTACGTCCAGCACCTGCCGACCGCGGGCGAGATCGTGCTGTTCGACCGGTCCTGGTACAACCGGGCGGGCGTGGAGCGCGTGATGGGGTTCTGCACGGACGACGAGTACCGCCGTTTCATGCGCCAGGCCCCGCTGTTCGAGCGGATGCTGGCGGACGACGGCATCGACCTGATCAAGTTCTGGTTCTCCGTCTCACAGGGTGAACAGCGCACCCGTTTCACGATCCGCCAGGTGGATCCCGTACGGCAGTGGAAGCTCAGCGCGATGGACCTGGAGTCCCTGGACCGCTGGGACGACTACACGGCCGCCAAGGTCGCCATGTTCCGGGAGACCGACACGGAACACGCGCCCTGGACCGTGGTGAAGAGCAACGACAAGAAGCGGGCCCGGGTCGAGGCCATGCGCAGCGTGCTGGCACGCTTCGACTACGCCGACAAGGACGACGAGGTGGTCGGCAGCCCCGACCCCCGCATCGTCGGCGCGGCGGCGAACCTGCTGGAGGAGGGCGAGGACGACACGGCGGCGGTGTTCTGAGGACCGGGTCCGGTGTTCTAGGGACCGGGTCGCTCGGGGCCGGTCCTAGTCGCCGTCACGCGGCACGAGCGTCACCCGGTGGAAGTTGCAGCCGGTCATGGGCGGGCTCCCGGAAGGGGGCCCGCCCGCGTGTGCCTTGAGGGCGACGCTGACCAGGCTCAACAGCAGATCGACGTCCGTCTCGCAGTCCAGGTGGACCGTCACCCAGCGGGAGCCCGGGATGATCCGGATCGCGGTCGACTCGCTGAGGTCGTGATGGAACCGGAGGATGGCCCCGACCGTGAGATGCAGGTCCACATCGTGGTCCGAGTGGAAATGCACGATCTCGCTGTGGGCGGACCGCAGCGCCCGCCCCGTGCCGCAACTGGCCGGGACCGCGCTGAGATCGCGCCAGCCTTCCAGTCGCTGCATGGCTCGCTCGGCCAGGGTCATGTTCCTATCGTGGACCGCGCACCGCTTCGCAACCAGAGGTTGAGCGATTTGTAACCGGGGCGTGAGGTACCGCACACCTGAGGAGCGTCGGGTGTGCGGTGCGCGAACCGGGTCAACTCCCCTCGGACACAAGCTTTTCGTATCCCTTTTCGTACCCCACCAGCCGTACGCAGGTGGCCACCCCCTCGATGATCTCCTCGATCTCGGAGAGGTCCGGGAAGGAGGGGGCGATACGGATCGTCCGGTCCCTGGGGTCGTCGCGGTACGGATGCGTGGCACCCGCCGGAGTCAGGGCCAGACCGGCGTCGGCCGCGCGCCGCACCACTTCGCGGGCGCACCCGTCCGGCACGTCGAGGGTGATGAAGTAGCCGCCCCTGGGCGTCGACCAGGATGCGAGACCGGTGTCGCCCAGCCGCTCCGCGAGGATGCGCAGCACGGTGTCGAACTTCGGCCGCAACAGCTCACGGTGCTTGCGCATGTGCTCGCGCACCCCGTCGGCGTCGCGCAGGAACATCGCGTGCCGCAGCTGGTTGACCTTGTCCGGGCCGATGGACCGCTTGGCGCTGTAGCCGCGCAGCCAGGCCACGTTGGCCGGGGACGAGCCGAAGAACGCCACGCCCGCACCGCCCAGCGTGATCTTCGAGGTGGACCCGAAGACGAAGACCCGGTCGGGATGCCCGCTCGTGGCACAGGTGGCGAGCATGTCGGCGATCTCCACCTCCTCGTCGGTGAGGTGGTGCACGGCGTAGGCGTTGTCCCAGAAGACCCGGAAGTCGGGCGCGGCCGTCGGCATGACGGCGAGCCGCCGTACGGTCTCGTCGCTGTAGCAGGTGCCGTCCGGATTGCTGTACTTGGGCACGCACCAGATGCCCTTGACGGCAGGGTCCTCGGCGACCAGCCGTTCCACCGTGTCCATGTCGGGACCCTCGGCGGTCATCGGCACGGGGATCATCTCGATGCCGAACCGCTCGCACAGCGCGAAGTGCCGGTCGTAGCCGGGCACCGGGCACAGGAACGCGACCCGCTCCTCGTCCGCCCAGCGGCGCGCGGCCCCGGGCAGCGTGCCGAGCAGCGCGTGCACGAGGCAGTCGTGCATCAGCTCCAGACTGGAGTTCCCTACGGCGAGCAGCTGCTCGGCCGGGACCTGGAGGAACCCGGAGAAGATCTCCCGGAGCTCCGACAGCCCGTCCGCGCCACCGTAGTTGCGGCAGTCCGTGCCGTCGGCGGAGGTGTAGCGGTCGCCGGGCAGCGAGAGCAGTGCGGCGGACAGGTCGAGCTGCCGGGCGGAGGGCTTGCCGCGGGTCAGGTCGAGCTTGAGCCCCTTCGCGAGAAGGGCTTCGTAGTCGCTCCGGGCCGCGTCGAGCAGGGCCGGGAGGGAGTCTGCGGGGTACGCAGACGGGGGAGGAGGCGTCACGGAAGCCGACGCTACAAAGCCCGAGGTCACACCACAAACGCATAACCCGCCCGCACCGCTGACACCCGCGCCGGGAGTACGGTGATCCGTGCCTGGCCAGGCCACGCAAGGTTGATGTCGGATTCCCGCCAGCCCCCGTCCGCCCTGTATCGGATGCTGGACACATGCAGAACGGGATGCACACCGACACGGAGCGCTGTGTACGCGCGGTCCAGTCCAAGGACGCGCGCTTCGACGGCTGGTTCTTCACGGCCGTCCTGACCACCCGCATCTACTGCCGGCCCAGCTGCCCGGTCGTCCCGCCCAAGCCGGAGAACATGACGTTCTACCCGAGCGCGGCGGCCTGCCAGCAGGCGGGTTTCCGGGCCTGCAAGCGCTGCCGCCCGGACACCAGCCCCGGCTCCCCGGAGTGGAACCAGCGGGCCGACCTGGTGGCCCGCGCGATGCGCCTGATCGCCGACGGAACCGTGGACCGCGAGGGCGTCCCCGGCCTCGCCGCCCGCCTCGGCTACAGCACCCGGCAGATCGAACGCCAGCTCCTCGCCGAACTCGGTGCGGGACCCCTCGCGCTGGCCCGCGCCCAACGCGCCCAGACGGCAAGGCTGTTGATCGAGACGACGGCCCTCCCGATGGCGGAGATCGCCTTCGCCGCCGGCTTCTCCTCGATCCGCACCTTCAACGACACCGTGCGCGACGTCTTCGCCCTCTCGCCGAGCGAGCTGCGCAACAGGCGCCCGAAGACGACCGTGTTGACCCCCGGCACCCTCACCCTCCGCCTGCCGTTCCGCGCCCCCCTCAACCCCGACAACCTCTTCGGCCACCTCGCCGCGACCGCCGTGCCGGGCGTGGAGGAGTGGCGCACCGGCGCGTACCGCCGCACCCTCCGCCTCCCCTACGGCCACGGCATCGTGTCCCTGACGCCCCGGTCCGACCACATCGCCTGCCGCCTCACCCTCAGCGACCTGCGCGACCTGCCGGTGGCGATCAGCCGCTGCCGCCGCATGCTCGACCTGGACGCCGATCCGGTCGCGGTGGACGACCAGTTGAGAACCGACCCGGTGCTGGCACCGCTGGTGGACAAGGCGCCGGGCCGGCGCGTCCCGCGCACGGTCGACGAGGCGGAGTTCGCCGTACGGGCCGTCCTCGGCCAGCAGGTCTCCACGGCGGCGGCCCGCACCCACGCGGCCCGCCTGGTCACCGCGCACGGCGAACCGCTCGACGACCCCGAGGGCGGCCTGACCCACCTCTTCCCGTCGGCGGAGTCACTGGCGGCGGTGGACCCGGAATCACTGGCGATGCCGCAGACCCGCCGCACGACATTCACCACCCTGGTCTCCCAACTCGCCGACAGCACGCTCCATTTGGGGGTGGAGAGCGACTGGACGGAAACCCGTGCCCGACTCCTCTCCCTCCCCGGCTTCGGCCCCTGGACGGCCGACGTCATCGCCATGCGCGCCCTCGGCGACCCCGACGCCTTCCTCCCCACCGACCTCGGAATCCGGCGCGCCGCCCAGGAGTTGGGCCTCCCGTCCACCCCGGCCGCCCTCACCGCACGCGCGGCGGCCTGGCGGCCCTGGCGGGCGTACGCGGTCCAGTACCTGTGGGCGACGGACAGCCACCCGATCAACTTCCTTCCCGTATAAGGAGATTGCGGACGAACATGAAGCACCACACGGTGATCGACAGCCCGTACGGCCCGCTGACCCTCGTCGCCGACGAGGACGGCGCCCTCTGCGGCCTCTACATGGTCGACCAACGCCACCGCCCCCCGGAGGAGAACTTCGGCACCCCCGACGACACCCCCTTCGCCGAGACGACGGCCCAACTACAGGCCTACTTCACAGGCGAATTGAAGGAGTTCACCCTCCGACTCCGCCTGCACGGAACCCCGTTCCAGCAGACGGTCTGGGACCAGCTCCGCCGCATCCCCTACGGCGAGACCCGCTCCTACGGCGACCTCGCCGACGCCCTCGGCAACCCGGGCGCCTCCCGCGCGGTGGGCCTCGCCAACGGCAAGAACCCGATCGGGATCATCGTCCCCTGCCACCGGGTCGTGGGCGCGAACGGCAGTCTCACGGGGTACGGCGGCGGCCTCGAACGCAAGCAGCGGTTGCTGGACTTCGAGAGCGGGGCGGCGCTTTTCTAGCGCCTTCGGCGATTCTGGCGCTGGCCGGGTGTCATGACAGCAGTCGGCGCTCCTTGGCGACAGCCACCGCCCCGGACCGCGTCTCCACCCCCAACTTGCCGTAGATGCGCCCGAGATGGGTCTTGACCGTCGCTTCGCTGATGAAGAGGGCCCGGGCGATCTCCCGGTTGCCCAGGCCGCGGGCCAGCTGGCCGAGGATCTCGTGCTCGCGCTCGGACAGGGCGGGGTGCGGGTTGCGCATCCGCGCCATGAGCCGGTCGGCGACCGGGGCCGAGAGCGCCGTACGACCGGATGCGGCGCTGTGGATCGCGGTGAACAGTTCCTCGGGGCGTTCGGCCTTGAGGAGATAGCCCGTGGCGCCCGCCTCGACGGCGCGGGTGATGTCGGCGTCGGTGTCGAACATGGTGAGGACGAGGACGCGGGGGCCTCCGCCGGCGGTAAGTCTCCTGGTGGCCGTCACGCCGTCCATGCCGTCGCCGAGCTGGAGATCCATCAGCACCACGTCGGGCCGGAGTTGGGCGGCCAGGGCGAGGGCCTCCTCGCCGCTGCCCGCCTCACCGACCACCTCGATGCCGTCGGCGCTGGACAGCAGCGCACGCAGTCCGGCCCGTACGACGGCGTGGTCGTCGCACAGCAGCAGACGTACGGGTACGGGTGTGCTCACGGGACGAGTTCCTCACGGACGACAGGTACGGCGACCGACACCACCGTGCCCTCGCCGGGAGCCGACTCCACGCCCAGCGTGCCACCCGACTGCCGGGCCCGGATCCGCATGGCGGGCAGCCCGTGGCCGCGCACCCGGCCGGGTGCGGACACCGGGGGAGAACTGGCGTCGAAACCACGGCCGTTGTCGGCGACGTCCAGGGAGATCTGGTCGTCGAGGCAGGTCAGGGTCAGCGCGGCCCGGGTCGCGGCCGCGTGCTCGCGTACGTTGGCCAACGCGCCCTGGGCGATGCGCAACAGCGTCGCAGCGGCCCGTACGGGCAGCGGGCCCGGATCGCCGTCGAGCCGGAACTCCACCGTCAGGCCCGGACCGCTCTCCCGCTCGGCGAGCGCGCGCAGTGCCGCGGGCAGGGAGTGCTCGACGAGGTCGGCCGGTGCCAGGTCGTGGACGAACCGGCGTGCTTCGGCGAGGCCGCGGGAGGTGATCTCGGCGGCCTCGAGAATGTGCCCGTGGGCCGCTTCCGGGTCCGTCCGCCACAGTCGCTCGGCGGCCTGCAACAGCATCTGCTGACTGGACAGGCCCTGCGCGACGGTGTCGTGGATCTCCGTGGCCAGCCGCTGCCGCTCCGCCAGGACACCGGCCCGCCGTTCGGTGGCCGCGAGGTCGCGGCGGGTGCGGACCAGGTCGTCGATCAGGACGCGCTGCCGGGCCGCCTGCCGCTGCAACTGCACCAGTACGGCGGTGGCGACCGCCGCGAGGGCCGGCGGGGCGACGACCATGTTGGGGTTGAGCGTGCCGTCGGCGACCCGTATCTCGGAGGCCACGACCAGCGAGGTGAGCACGGCGGCCAGCGGCACCGCGAACCGCGGAGGCAGCGCGTACAGGCCGGCGAACAGCAGGGGCATCGCGCACCAGGTGGCACTCGGTGCGAGGGCGAGCAGCACGGTCCAGACGGCGGACACCGAGCCCAGCCAGGCCAGATGACGCGCGCTGGGCGCGGAACCCGGGCGGGGTGCCGGAGCCAGGAACTGCCCGAGGACGTACAGCAGACAGAAGACCGCGTACAGCGCGAGCACCCAGCTGGTGCGGGTCCCGCCCTGGTCGCGGGTCAGGAACCGCACGAACGACGAGCCGAGCAGCAGAAAGAACGCGGCGTGCACGAGCACGGGCAACAGGCGCTCCTCCGGACCGATGCGCCCCGTCCTCTGTTGCTCCGCGTGCCCCGTCCTCGGTTGTCCCGTGTGTCCCATCCTCCGTGTCTAACGCGACGAACGGGACGGCGCATCAACCGATCGGCTGACATCCGGATCACCCGAACCGCCGCCGGATCACCGCCCGTTGACCGAGCCGGACACCCGGCCCCCGCACCGAGGCTGGCATCAACACCCGCCACTCACCTCGGAATTCGGAAAGGCGACGACCCCGTGCCCACCAAGGACCTCACCGCCAACCGCGCCGCCCTCGGCCACCGCATCGCCTACGCCCTGCGCCACCCCGACCGCGTGCCCCGCCACCTGGCCCGTGCTACGCGGGACGCCTGGCTGCGTCACCGTCACCCGGACCACGTCTCCTACTACCGCGCCGTGATGCGCTCCGACACCCGGGCCGATCCGGACGCGGCGGTCGGCAGCGCGAGCCGTGAACGCTGGCTTGCGCTGGGCGCGTTGCAGTTCGACTACCTCCTCGGCCACGGTCTGCGCCCCGGGCACCGCATGCTGGAGATCGGCTGCGGAAACCTGCGCGGCGGCTGGCGCTTCATCCGTCACCTCGACCCCGGGCACTACTACGGCATCGACATCTCGCCCGACATCCTGGCGGCGGCGCAGGGCACGGTCGTGGAAATGGGCCTCCAGAAACAGCTCCCCACCCTCACCCCCGTACACGACCTGACCCTCCGCTTCCTGCCCGACGCGCACTTCGACGTCGTCCACGCGCACAGCGTGTTCTCGCACTCCCCGCTCCCGGTCATCGAGGAGTGCCTGGCCAACGTCGGCCGTGTCCTGGCACCGGGCGGCTGGTTCGACTTCACCTTCGACCGCACGGAGGGCGAGGAACACCACGTCCTGCGCGAGGACTTCTACTACCGCACCGAGACGTTGGTCGCGCTGGCGGCCCAACACGGCCTGAACGCCCGCTTCATGGACGACTGGGAACAACTCCCGCACGGCCAGTCGAAGCTCCGCGTCACCCGCTGAGTCCGTGCAGCAGCCGGGGCAGCGCCGTCCCGATGGGCTCCCGTACGACCTCGTCGGCGAGTTCGTCGTACGGCGTCGCCTCGGCGTTGACGATGACCAGCCGTGCCCCGTGATCGGCGGCGACACCGGCGAGCCCGGCGGCGGGCTGGACCTGGAGGCTGCTGCCGACGGCGATGAACACCTGGCAGGCCTTGGTGATGGCGACGGCCTCGCCGAGCACGACGGGGTCGAGCCGCTCGCCGAAGTAGACGGTCGCGGACTTCAGGATCCCGCCGCACTCCAGGCAGGCGGGATCGTCCTCCCCGGCCTCGACCCGGGCGATCGCGTCCTGTATCGGCCCGCGCGCCTCGCACTGCGTGCACACGAACTCCCGCGCGGTGCCGTGCAGTTCGAGCACCTTGCGGGCGGGCAGCCCGGCGAGCTGATGCAGCCCGTCGATGTTCTGCGTGATGACCCGCACGGGCACGCCGGACTTCTCCAGTTCTACGACGGCCCGGTGCGCGGCGTTGGGCTCGGCCTGGAGGGCGCGGTTCTCGCGCCGCATCTGCCAGGACCGGCGCCGGATCTCCGGGTCGCCCATGTAGTACTCGTAGGTGACGAGCTTCTCGGCCTCGGGGTCCTTCCGCCAGAGGCCGTTGGGGCCGCGGTAGTCGGGGATGCCGGAGTCGGTGGAGATACCTGCGCCACTGAGAAGGGCGACGAGAGGCTTGCTCATGGTGCCGAGGGTAGGTCGGTGGGGGCGGAGGCGGCGAGTGGATATCGCCGGGTCAACCGACCGTCACGTACCGGATCACCGCGAGCACGCCGGACACGAAGGCGGGCCCCACCCACCACCACCCCATGACCCGCCGTACGGACGGCAGCAGCCACACCCCCACCACCGCACCGGCGGCCCCGATGGCGAGCACGCACGCGAGAACGATGCCGGCGTAGGCGTCGTCGTCCCAGGAGCCGGACGGACGGATGGTCAGTGCCGCCCAGCAGCACCACACTGCGACAAGGGTGAGTAGCACCAGAGGAACGGCGAGGACCATGCGCAGGCAGCCGCGGTCGTCGTCCACGGGGGAAGAACTTGTCATCGGTGGGGAGTTGCTCCTTGATCTGTCCGGATGTTCTGGCCCGGTACCGGGTGCTACCGTCCGCGCATGGCCAAGGTGACCGTCTCGCTCGACGCAGCGCTCGTCGTGGAAGTCATGGTGCTCGCGGGCGTGGGCAACCCGCAGGACGCCGTCGAACTCGTCGTCCGCGACTACATCGAGCGTGGCCACCGCACGGAGGCCAGGGCAGAGACCCGCGACGACGCGCTGCGCGAGGTGGACGTGAAACCCCGGGAGGTCGAGGGCTGAGCCCTGCCGGACTGGGAGGCTGATGCGGGCCAACTCGCCTGGCTGCCACCGGTGTTGCCGATCTCGCCTGCCCCGCGGCCCAGCCGCCCTGTGTCGTCCACTGCGCCCGCCCTACGCCTTTTGCTCGGCGTGAGCCGACGCGCACCGGGCGGCCCACGCCGGTCAACCTGCCCGGCCGTGCCGGGAGTTGTCGACGTCGCCGCTCTCCGGGCCCTCCGCCCGGCGTCAGCTGCTGTGCCCGGCCGCCCAGTCTTCCGGCCCGGTGTCAGTCACCCTTCCCGGTATCGTCCAGCGCGCCCGCCCTACGCCTCCTGCCCGGCGTGAGCCGTGGCGGCCTGGGCGGCCGATGTCGGTCAACTTGCCTGGCCGCCGACGGCGTTGTCCACGCCGCCCGCCCCGGCTCAGCCGCCGGACGTCATGCACTGCGCCCGCCCCGAGGTCTTCCGCCCGGCGTGAGCCACCCTGCTCAGGCGTTCGGCTTGCTGCCCGGTGTCTGCCGGCCGCTCAGCGTCACCGCCACGCCCACCCCGGCTCTCCTCCCGGTGTCAGCCGACGTGCCCCTCGGCCGCTCCGCCCGGCGTGATCCCCCCGGGGGCCCTCCGCCCCGTGTCAACCGATCCGCGCTCGCCGCCCCGCCGCCCCGTCAGCCGACCCGCCGCCCGTTCTCCAACTCCGCGGTCCCCGCCCCCTCCTCCAGCACATCCAGCGCGACCAGGACCCGAAGCCCCAACGACCCCGGCAGGTACTCCGTGACTTCCTCGCGTGGGACGAGGCGCCACGACAGCAGCTCCTCCTCCTGGAGTTGGATCGACTTGAGGTCCTTGGCCGTGAGGACTCCGCCGTCGTACAGGTAGGCCACCAACGGCGGGTAGTCCGGGCCGT
Organism: Streptomyces sp. NBC_00986; assembly: GCF_045162565.1. Taxonomy (NCBI): domain Bacteria; kingdom Bacillati; phylum Actinomycetota; class Actinomycetes; order Kitasatosporales; family Streptomycetaceae; genus Streptomyces; species Streptomyces sp. NBC_00986. The sequence continues at coordinate 2,759,234 of NZ_CP108733.1, read as the reverse complement.
GGTAGACCCAGTCGACGGCGAGCAGCTGGCCGAGTTCGACGTCGAGGCCGATCTCCTCCAAGGTCTCGCGGCGCGCGCCCTGGCGCGGGGTCTCGCCGTCGTCCGACTCGATCGTGCCGCCCGGAAGGGCCCAGCCCTCACGGTAGTTGGGCTCGACGAGGAGGACCTGGCCCTCGGTGTCACGGAAGAGGGCGGCGGCCCCGGCGAGGATGCGGGGGAGACCCGCGAGGTACGTGGCGAAGTCTTGCGTAGTGGTCATTCAGGAAGGGTAACCAGCCCGCGCAGCCGCCTCTCCGACTCGCTGCCCGGCACCGGGAAGTGACAGACCAGGCTCGACCAGGGCGCCTCCTGCACCCGCGAGCCGTACGAACGACACCTCGATGTCACCCGCATTGGGGTGCCGGTAACGACGTACGGACGAGCGGAACTCCACCACCTCGCGTGCCTCCCACAGGCGCGCGAAGTGCGGGCTGGTGGCGATCAGTTCGGCGATCCGCGCTTCCTGCCCTTGGCGTTCGACGGCACGCCCCTTAGGGAGTCGCCCGCAGCCCGTCCACGATGAGGTCCAGGATCCGCCCCGCCCGCGCCTCCCCACCCCGTGCCGGATCGAGCCGCCACAGCACGCTCAACTGAAGCAGTACGTCCTCCGGATCGAGCCCGGACTTGAGCGACCCGTCGGCCGCTCCCGCCTTCAGGAGTACGGCGATTGCGGCCACGAAGGGCGCGAAGTACTCGTCGTCGGCACCCCCGTCCGTCGCCGCGTGGATGACCTCGGCGACGCCGTACTTGAGCCTCCCGTAGTGGGCGACCTCGTCCAACCAGAGGCGTAGCGCGACGAGTGGGGGATGGTCCGCGAGGAGCGCCGGCGCGCGGTCGATCAGGTGCTGTATGTCGTGGCGGTACAGCTCCAGGATCAGCGCCTCCCGGGTGGGGAAGTGGCGGTACAGCGTTCCGATGCCGACGCCCGCCTCCTTGGCGATCGCGGTGAGGGACGCGCTGCTCGACGCGGCGATCGCCTCGCGGGCGACGGTCAGGATGCGTTCCCGGTTGTCGAGGGCGTCGCGGCGGGTCGGTTTCGGGTTCACGGGTGCGGGCCGTCCGTCGGGTGTCGGATTGCTAAGCGGAGGGTCCTCCGGTACGTTGGGGCATGTACCGGAGGGGCCTCCGTTTCGCTCTCCATTCTGGCACACCCCCACCCGACACCGCAGGGAGCACCGTCATGCCCGAACTCGTCCTCGTCACCGGAGGCAGCGGCTACATCGCAGGCTGGTGCATCGCCGAACTGCTCCGCCGCGGCTACGACGTCCGTACGACCGTCCGTGCCCCGGGCAAGGAACGCGCGGTCACCGACGCCGTCGCGACCGTCGCCGACCCCGCCGGCCGGCTGAGCTTCGCCGTCGCCGACCTCACCGCCGACGAGGGCTGGGACGCCGCCCTCAAGGGCGTCGACTTCGTCCTGCACGTCGCCTCCCCGCTCGGCGCCGCCTCCGACGACCCCGAGGCCCTGATCGCCGCGGCCCGTGGCGGAGCGTTGCGCGTTCTGCGCGCGGCCACCGAGGCAGGCGTACGACGCGTGGTGATGACCTCGGCCGCGAACGCCGCGAGCCCCTCGTCGTACGCCTCCGAAGGCGTCACCGACGAGGAGCTGTGGACCGATCCAGAGGACCCCACCCTGATCCCGTACCGCCGCTCCAAGACCCTTGCCGAGCGCGCCGCCTGGGACTTCATGCGCGACTACGACGGCCCGACCGAGCTGACCACCGTCCTCCCCGGCGCCGTCTTTGGACCGGTCCTCACCACCGCGAACATGGGCTCCGTGGGCATCATCGCGCGCATGGTGAGCGGCAAGATGCCCGGCGTTCCGCGCATCGGCCTCGAAGTCGTGGACGTCCGCGACCTGGTCGACGTCCACATCCGGGCGATGGAATCACCGGCCGCAGCGGGCCAACGCTTCCTGGCCACCGGGGAGTTCGTGTGGATGGAGGACATCGCCCGCACTCTGCGCGACGGCCTCGGCGAGCACGGCCGTACCGTCTCCACGCGCCGCCTCCCGGACTTCGCCGTCCGCCTCGCCGCCCGCTTCCGGGACCCGTCCCTGCGCGAGATCACCCCCGCGCTCGGCCGACGCAACCGGCACAGCACCGAGAAGGCCCGCCGCGTCCTCGGCTGGGAACCGCGCCCGGCGAGGGAAGCCGTACTCGACTGTGCCCGGAGCCTCATCGCGCAGGGTGCCGTCTAGGAGTCGGCGGCCTCCGCCAACTGCACCGTCCGCGCGGCCAGTTCGCTGATCCGCACCCCGTCGAAGCCGAACACCGCACTGCGCACGGTGTCCTCCAGCGGGTCCTTCCACTGCCCCGGGATCGCGTCCGCGCCGGTCAGCACCCCGGCGACCGAACCGGCCGTCGCGCCGTTCGAGTCGGTGTCCAGGCCGCCGCGCACGGTCAGCGTGATGGTGCGGGTGAAGTCGCCGTCGCCGTACAGGAGTCCGGCGGTGAGGACGGCCGCGTTCGGGATCGTGTGGATCCAGCCGAGCCCCGCGGTCTCCTCGGACACCGTGCTGAGCGTGTCCTCCCAGGTCATCCGCGTCTCGTGCAGCGTCAGCACCCGCCGCACGGTCCGCGCGAGACGGCAGCCCGGCGGGATCACGGTCAGCGCCGTGTCCAGCGCGTGCCGTACGGTCGGCGCGGTGAACGCCGCCGAGATGAGAGCGGCGGCCCACATGGCGCCGTAGACACCGTTCCCGGAGTGGGACAACACCGCGTCCCTGCGCGCCAGTTGGGCCGCGCGACGCGGGTCGCCCGGGCTGGTCCAGCCGTAGACGTCGGCGCGGATCAGGGCACCGATCCACTCCTGGTACGGGTTGTCGTGCGTCGCCGTCAGTGGCGGCTTGAGGCCGTTCGCGAGGTTGCGGTAGGCGGCGCGCTCGGCGGTGAACGTCTGCAGATACGGCAGTCTCCGCAGCCACAGTTCGCCGACCTGCTCGGTGCTGAAGCCGAAGCCGTGGGTCTCCAGGAGGTCGAGCCCGAGGATGGCGTAGTCGACGTCGTCGTCACGGCAGCTGCCGTGGATCCGGCCGCGTACGCACCGCTGCCACTCGGGGCGCAGCTCGAAGCCGTCGTACTCGCTCGGCGGCTCGGGGAGGTAGTCGGTCAGGGGCAGGGCGGCGGCCCGCCGGAGATAGCGGTCGATGCGGTCGCGCGTCCACAGGTCGCCCTGCTCGACCGGCTTGCCGAGCATGTTGCCCGCGATCCGGCCCAGCCAGCCCCCGAGGATGCGGTCCGCGAACGCCGGCTCAGTGCCCACAAGGGTCATACCTCCGGTGTACCCGATTCCGGGCCGGGCAGCGGCACAGGGTCTGCTCAGCGCGGTCCCAGCGTTCGGTCGGGGCATGACGGCGGGGGCGTCCGCCGGTTAAGGTCGCAGCGGCGCGACTGGCCCCTGAACGCGCGGGGGCCCGTAGAGCAAGGGGATCGCAAGGTGGCGAACGCTGCACAGAGGGGCACCCACAGGGTGCTCATCGCCGCGGACAAGTTCAAGGGGTCGCTGACGGCCGTGCAGGTCGCCGAGCGGGTGACGGCCGGGCTGCGCCGGGTCGTACCCGAACTGGACGTGACCGCGATGCCGGTCGCCGACGGCGGCGACGGCACGGTGGACGCGGCCGTCGCGGCGGGCTTCGAGCGACGGGAGATACGGGTCGCAGGACCCCTCGGCGACGAGGTCACCGCCGCCTTCGCGGTACGCGGCGACACGGCCGTCGTGGAGATGGCCGAGGCGAGCGGGCTGCAACGCCTGCCCAAGGGCGTCTTCGCCCCGCTGACCTCCTCGACGTACGGCTCCGGCGAACTGCTGCGGGCCGCGCTCGACGCGGGCGCCCGCACGATCGTGTTCGGCGTCGGCGGCAGCGCCACGACCGACGGCGGCGCGGGCATGCTCTCCGCCCTCGGGGCCCGCTTCCTGGACGCGGAGGGCGAACCCGTCCCCCCGGGCGGCGGCGGCCTCACCGACCTCGCCTCGGCCGACCTCACCGGCCTCGACCCACGACTCACCACCGTCGACCTGATCCTCGCGAGCGACGTCGACAACCCGCTCACCGGCCCCAAGGGCGCCCCCGCGGTCTACGGCCCCCAGAAGGGCGCCGCGCCGGACGACGTGGACGCCCTCGACGCGGCCCTCGGCCACTACGCCAAGGTCCTGGAAGAGTCGATCGGCACCAGGGCCGCCGAGTACGCCGCGGCACCCGGCGCGGGTGCCGCCGGCGGCATCGGCTACGGCGCCCTCCTCCTCGGCGCCCGCTTCCGCCCCGGCATCGAGGTCATGCTCGACGTCCTCGGCTTCGCCTCCGCCCTGGAGGGCGCCACCCTCGTCATCACCGGCGAGGGCTCCCTCGACGAACAGACCCTCCACGGCAAGGCCCCGGCAGGCGTCGCCGCGGCGGCCCGCGCCGAGGGCAAGGAAGTCGTCGCCGTCTGCGGCCGCCTCGCCCTGCCCCCGCAGTCCCTGGGCCACGCGGGCATCCGTCGCGCGTATCCCCTCACGTCGCTCGAGCCGGACGTGGTGAAGTGCATCGCCGATGCCGGGCCGATCCTGGAGCGGGTGGCGGAGAACATCGCGCGGGACTTCCTGGTCTGAGGCTCACCCCGAGGAACCCGAGGAACGTTGAAGGGCCCCGAACCGTAAACCGGTCCGGGGCCCTTCGTCAGCGCTGGAGAACGACTACGGCTGTGCCGCCCGCGCCTCACGCCGGTTGCCGCGGAAGTTGTTCACGCGGCGGGCCGTCGCGAACAGGGGGATCACCGCGCCCATGACCAACTGGAGCGCGCAGCCCGTCTGGAGGAGCAGCTGACCGCCCGGGGCGTCGAACGCCCAGGAGGCCAGCAGGCCCATCGACAGGACGATCCAGGCGAGCATCGCCACCGCGAGGCGGCCGCGCGGCTTCGGGTACTCGACCCGGCTCACCATCAGCCAGGCGGTGCCCAGGATCGCGAGCAGCGTTGCCACGAAGGGCAGTTCGAGCAGCACGATCGAGACCACCGTCAGCGCACCGAATGGGGAGGGCATGCCCTGGAACATGCCGTTCGGTGGCGTCACGCACGAGAAGCGGGCCAGTCTCAGCACCACCGCCAGCAGCACCACGATCGCCCCGACCGCGGCCACTCTCTGGTGCGCGTCGTCGGCGACCATGCCGTAGACGAGGACGAAGTACGCTGGCGCGAGGCCGAAGCTGATCAGGTCCGACAGGTTGTCCAGCTCCGCGCCCATGGGGGAGGAGCGCAGCTTGCGGGCGACGAGGCCGTCGAAGAGGTCGAAGACCGCCGCGCACAGCATCAGGATGACCGCGGTGGCCGCGCTGTGGCGGGCCATGCCGGTCGACTCGTCGTTGCCCGTCAGGTGCGGGATCAGGATGCCGGTGGTGGTGAAGTACACCGCCATGAAGCCGCAGGTGGCGTTGCCGAGGGTGAGGGTGTCCGCTATTGAGAGGCGGAGAGAAAGAGGCATCTCCTCCTCGTCGTCCACCTCATCGGCCTCGGGCACCCAGCCCGCCTGTGTCTCCGGATCAACCACGGTCAATGCGAGTCACCCCAGCCATGGTCTTCTGGCCGACCTCCACGTCCACCTCGACACCCTCGGGGAGGTAGATGTCGACGCGTGAACCGAAGCGGATCAGTCCGATGCGCTCGCCCTGCTCGACCTTCGTGCCCTGCGGGACGTAGGGGACGATGCGGCGGGCGACGGCGCCGGCGATCTGGATCATCTCGATGTCACCGAGCTCGGTGTCGAAGTGCCAGACGACCCGCTCGTTGTTCTCGCTCTCCTTGTTGAACGCGGGAACGAAACCGCCCGGGATGTGCTCGACCGACGTCACCGTGCCGGAGAGCGGCGCGCGGTTGACGTGGACGTTCAGCGGGCTCATGAAGATGGCGACGCGGGTGCGACCGTCCTTCCACGGCATGATGCTCTGCACCACACCGTCGGCGGGAGAGATGACCCGGCCCTGGGTGATCTCGCGCTCGGGGTCGCGGAAGAACCACAGCATGCCCGCCGCGAGCGCGGTGGCGGGTACGGCCACGACCTTGGCGGCGCCGGACTTGCGCGCACGTACCAGGCTGAGGGCTGCGGTGGCGACGGTCGGCAGGAGCCACGGCGATGCTCCGCGCGCGAGGCGTACGCCTGCCAGGCTGTCGCGTGGTGCAGAGGTTTGGCTGTGGGGCATGGATGACCTTCGTAGCGGATGATGCCGCGCTGTAACGGGGGACGGCGGCTTTCCCGGGATCGTACCGGTCGCGGGCCACAACTGGGCAAGCCAGGAAGCCGAGTCGGCGGCTGAGGAGCGTTGACGGGGTGTGATCTTCTTCTCGATGAAAACACCCCGAAACGGACAATCAGCCCTGGAATCGATACTCTTCGAGCAACCTGCGCCCGATGATCATTTTCTGGATTTCGGCGGTACCTTCGCCGATCAACAGCATCGGCGCCTCGCGGTAAAGGCGTTCGATCTCGTACTCCTTGGAGAAGCCGTACCCGCCGTGGATCCGGAAGGCGTCCTCGACGACCTCCTTGCAGTACTCGGAGGCGAGGTACTTCGCCATCCCTGCCTCAAGGTCGTTTCGTTCGCCGGAGTCCTTTTTGCGTGCCGCATTTACCATCATCGCATGGGCGGCCTCGACCTTGGTGGCCATCTCCGCGAGCTTGAACTGGATCGCCTGGTGCTGGGCGATGGGCTTCCCGAACGTGTGACGTTGCTGCGCGTACGAGACGCCCAGTTCGAAGGCACGCTGAGCGACACCGCAGCCACGCGCCGCCACGTTGACGCGGCCCACCTCGACTCCGTCCATCATTTGGTAAAAACCTCGGCCGGTCCCGCCGCCGAGCACGCGGTCGGCCGGAATCCGCAGGCCGTCCATGATCAACTCGGTGGTGTCGACGCCCTTGTAGCCCATCTTGTCGATCTTCCCGGGGATGGTCAGCCCGGGCCGGACCTCTCCGAAACCGGGCTCCTTCTCGACCAGGAACGTCGTCATCGACTTGTGGGGCGCGGTGCCCTCCGGGTGGCCTTCGTCACTTCGCACGAGAACGGCGACAAGTGACGACGTACCGCCGTTCGTCAGCCACATCTTCTGGCCGGTCAGGACGTACTCGTCGCCGTCCTTCACCGCCTTCGACGTGATCGCCGAGACGTCCGAACCCAGCGCGGGTTCCGACATCGAGAACGCGCCCCGGATGTCGCCGGCCGCCATGCGCGGCAGGAAGTGGTCCTTCTGCTCCTGGGTGCCGTGCTGCTTGAGCATGTAGGCCACGATGAAATGGGTGTTGATGATGCCGGACACCGACATCCACCCGCGTGCGATCTCCTCCACACACAGGGCGTACGTCAACAGGGACTCGCCCAGGCCGCCGTACTCCTCCGGGATCATCAGACCGAAGAGGCCCAACTCCTTGAGCCCGTCGACGATCTGCTGCGGATACTCGTCGCGGTGCTCCAGCTCGGTGGCGACCGGGAGGATCTCCTTGTCCACGAAGTCGCGGACGGTGGACAGGATTTCCCGCTGGATGTCGGTGAGACCGGCGGTCTGGGCGAGTCGCGCCATGGCTACTTCTCCTGCTCCTTGAGCTGGGGGCGGCCGGGCTGCTCGCCGCCGCGCTCCTTGATGTACGTCTCGGTCGGCACCATCACCTTGCGGCGGAACACGCAGACCAGCGTGCCGTCCTGCTTGTAGCCCTTGGTCTCGACGTACACGATCCCGCGGTCGTTCTTCGACCTGGAGGGCGTCTTGTCGAGGACCGTGGTCTCGCCGTAGATCGTGTCCCCGTGGAACGTCGGCGCCACGTGCTTGAGCGACTCGACCTCCAGGTTGGCGATCGCCTTGCCCGACACGTCCGGCACCGACATGCCCAGCAGGAGCGAGTAGATGTAGTTGCCGACCACGACGTTCTTGCCGAAGTCCGTTGTGTTCTCGGCGTAGTTGGCGTCCATGTGGAGCGGGTGGTGGTTCATCGTCAGGAGACAGAAGAGGTGGTCGTCGTACTCGGTGACGGTCTTCCCGGGCCAGTGCTTGTAGACCGCGCCGACCTCGAACTCCTCGTAGGTGCGTCCGAATTGCATGGCTCAGGCCTCCGGGGCTTCGAACTTGGAGGTGCGCTCCATACCGGCGGCCCGGCCCTTGCCCGAGATGACGAGCGCCATCTTGCGGCTGGCCTCGTCGATCATCTCGTCGCCGAGCATCGCGGAGCCCTTCTTGCCGCCCGCCTCGGACGTGTAGTAGTCGTACGCGTCCAGGATCAACTCGGCGTGGTCGAAGTCCTCTTGGGACGGCGAGAAGATCTCGTTGGACGCCTCGACCTGGCCCGGGTGCAGCACCCACTTGCCGTCGAAGCCGAGCGCGGCGGCACGCTGGGCGACCGCGCGGTAGCCGTCGAGGTTGCGGATCTGGAGGTAAGGGCCGTCGATCGCCTGGAGGTTGTTGGCGCGGGCGGCCATCAGGATCTTCATCAGGATGTAGTGGTAGGCGTCCGCCGGGTAGCCGGGCGGCTGCTCACCCACGACCAACGACTTCATGTTGATCGACGCCATGAAGTCGGCGGGACCGAAGATGATCGTCTCGACGCGCTGCGTGGCCTGCGCGATCTCGTTGACGTTGTTGAGTCCCTGCGCGTTCTCGATCTGCGCCTCGATGCCGATCTTGCCGACCTCGAAGCCCATAGTCTTCTCGATCTGCGTCAGCAGCAGGTCCAGGGCGACGACCTGCTGGGCCGTCTGCACCTTCGGCAGCATGATGCAGTCGAGGTTCTGGCCCGCGCCCTCGACGACCGTGACGACATCGCGGTACGTCCACTCGGTCGTCCAGTCGTTGACGCGCACGACCCGCGTCTTGCCCGTCCAGTCGCCCTCGTTGAGGAACTTGACGATGGTGTGCCGCGCCTCGGGCTTGGCGAGCGGCGCGCACGCGTCCTCCAGGTCCAGGAAGACCTGGTCGGCCGGGAGGCCCTGCGCCTTCTCCAGGAAGCGCGGGTTGCTCCCGGGGACCGCGAGACAGGAGCGCCGCGGGCGAAGCCGGTTGACGGGGGCGGGCGTGGTCATGCGGGGACCTCCAAGGGGTCGAGCAGAGGGTCGAGCTTGTTCGCTTTCCGGATCTCGTCGACGATGCGGCCGATGATTCCGGTGATGTCGAAGTCCTTCGGTGTGAAGACCGCCGCCACTCCGGCGGCCCGCAACTGTTCGGCGTCACCATGGGGGATGATCCCACCGGCGATGACAGGTATGTCTGTGGCACCGGCCACACGGAGCCGTTCGAGGACGTCCGGCACCAACTGGGCGTGCGAGCCGGACAGGATGGACAGCCCGACCGCGTGCACGTCCTCGGCGAGGGCCGCGTCCACGATCTGCTCCGGGGTCAGCCGGATGCCCTGGTACACCACCTCGAAGCCGGCGTCACGCGCGCGTACGGCGATCTGCTCGGCGCCGTTGGAGTGCCCGTCCAGGCCCGGCTTGCCGACCAGGAAGCGCAGCTTCCCGGCGCCCATCTCGCGCGCCGTCACATCCACCTTGCGGCGCACCTCGGCCATCGCCGAGCCCTCCTCGGCGGGGACCGCCACCGGCGCCGACGAGACGCCCGTGGGCGCCCGGAACTCGCCGAACACCTCCCGCAGGGCCCCGGCCCACTCGCCGGTCGTGACGCCGGCGCGGGCGCACTCCAGGGTGGCCTCCATGAGGTTGTCGGTGCCCTTGGCGGCCTCCTTCAGCCGCTCCAGCGCCTTGCACGGGCGCGGGTGGTTGAACGGTGGCTGGTAGCGCGTGTCCCGCCAGCGCTGCAACGACGCGATGACCCGGGCCTCCACGGCCGGATCGACCGTCTGGATCGCCGTGTCGAGGTCGGCGGTGAGCGGATTGGGCTCGGTCGTGTTGAAGATGTTGACGCCGACGATCTTCTCTTGACCGGACTCGATACGGGCCCGGCGCTCCGCGTGCGAGGACACGAGCTGAGACTTGAGATAGCCGGACTCGACGGCGGCCATCGCGCCGCCCATCTCCTCGATGCGGTCCATCTCGGCGAGGGACTCCTCGACCAGGGAGGCCACCTTCGCCTCGATGACGTGCGAACCGTCGAAGATGTCCGCGTACTCCAGCAGGTCGCTCTCGTAGGCCAGCACCTGTTGCATGCGCAGCGACCACTGCTGGTCCCAGGGCCGGGGGAGCCCCAACGCCTCGTTCCACGCCGGGAGTTGCACGGCACGCGCGCGTGCGTCCTTCGACAGCGTCACGGCCAGCATCTCCAGCACGATCCGCTGGACGTTGTTCTCCGGCTGCGCCTCCGTAAGCCCCAGCGAGTTGACCTGCACGCCGTAGCGGAAGCGGCGCTGCTTCGGGTTCTCGATGCCGTAGCGCTCGTGGGTGACCTCGTCCCAGATGCGGCCGAAGGCGCGCATCTTGCACATCTCCTCGATGAAGCGGACGCCCGCGTTCACGAAGAAGGAGATGCGGGCGACGACATCGCCCCTGCGGTCCTCGGGGATCTGGCCGGACGCGAACACCGCGTCCAGGACGGCGATCGCGGTGGACATCGCGTACGCGATCTCCTGGACCGGGGTGGCCCCGGCCTCCTGGAGGTGGTAGCTGCAGATGTTGATCGGGTTCCACTTGGGGATGTGGTTGACCGTGTAGCAGATCATGTCGGTCGTCAGCCGGAGCGAGGGAACCGGCGGGAACACGTGCGTGCCCCGCGACAGGTACTCCTTGACGATGTCGTTCTGGGTCGTCCCCTGGAGCTGGGTGATGTCCACACCCTGCTCCTCGGCGACGACCTGATAGAGCGCCAGCAGCCACATGGCGGTGGCGTTGATCGTCATCGAGGTGTTCATCTGGTCCAGGGGGATGTCCTGGAACAGCCGGCGCATGTCACCGACGTGGGCCACCGGCACGCCGACCCGGCCGACCTCGCCGCGGGCGAGGATGTGGTCGGAGTCGTAGCCGGTCTGCGTCGGCAGGTCGAACGCGACCGACAGACCGGTCTGGCCCTTGGCGAGGTTGCGCCGGTACAGCTCGTTGGACGCCTCTGCCGTGGAGTGACCGGCGTACGTGCGCATGAGCCACGGCCGGTCTTTCTGGCGCTCAGTCATGTACTGGACCTCAGCCCTCAGATGTTCCGGAAGCGGTTGATCGCGTCGATGTGCTTGGCGCGCAGTTCCTCGTCGCGGACGCCCAGGCCCTCCTCGGGGGCCAGGCACAGGACGCCGACCTTGCCCTGGTGGAGGTTGCGGTGGACGTCGTAGGCGGCCTGTCCGGTCTCCTCCAGGGAGTACACCTTGGAGAGCGTCGGGTGGATCTTGCCCTTGGCGACCAGCCGGTTGGCCTCCCAGGCCTCGCGGTAGTTGGCGAAGTGCGAGCCGATGATCCGCTTCAGGGACATCCACAGGTAGCGGTTGTCGTACTCGTGGTTGAACCCGGAGGTCGACGCGCAGGTGACGATCGTGCCGCCCTTGCGGGTGACGTAAACGCTTGCGCCGAAGGTCTCGCGGCCCGGGTGCTCGAAGACGATGTCCACGTCCTCGCCGCCGGTGAGTTCACGGATGCGCTTGCCGAACCGCTTCCACTCACGCGGGTCCTGGTTGTGCTCGTCGGCCCAGAACTTGTAGTCCTCGGCGGTGCGGTCGATGATCGCCTCGGCGCCCATCGCCCGGCAGATGTCCGCCTTCTGGGGCGAGGACACGACACAGATGGGGTTGGCGCCGCCCGCGAGCGCGAACTGCGTGGCGTACGAGCCGAGTCCGCCGCTCGCGCCCCAGATGAGGACGTTGTCGCCCTGCTTCATGCCGGCGCCGTTGCGGGAGACCAGCTGCCGGTAGGCGGTGGAGTTCACCAGCCCCGGGGCGGCGGCCTCCTCCCACGACAAGTGGCCCGGCTTGGGCATCAGTTGGTTGGACTTGACGAGCGCGATCTCCGCGAGTCCGCCGAAGTTCGTCTCGAAGCCCCAGATCCGCTGCTCGGGGTCGAGCATCGTGTCGTTGTGCCCGTCGCTCGACTCCAGCTCCACGCTGAGGCAGTGCGCGACGACCTCGTCACCGGGCTTCCAGGCGTTCACGCCCGGGCCGGTGCGCAGGACGACGCCCGCGAGGTCGGAGCCGATGATGTGGTACGGCAGGTCGTGCCGCTTGGTGAGCTCGCTGAGCTTGCCGTAGCGCTCCAGGAAGCCGAACGTGGACAGCGGCTCGAAGATCGAGGTCCACACGGAGTTGTAGTTGACGCTCGACGCCATGACGGCCACCAGGGCCTCGCCCGGGCCGAGTTCGGGCACCGGGACGTCGTCCAGGTGGATCGACTTGCGGGGGTCCTTGTCGCGGGTGGTGAGGCCCGCGAACATGTCCGTCTCGTCCTTGTGCACGGTGATCGCGCGGTACGACTCGGGGAGCGGCAGGGCGGCGAAATCGGCCGGAGTCGAGTCCGGCGACTGGATCGCGTCCAGGATGTCCTTCACGGTCACGGTGTTGCCTCCGGCGAAGTGCGCCCTGAGGGAGGGGCGCCGATGGTTACGTCGGTGCTGCTGCTGAGGGTGGGTGCTGAGGTGCCGTCGGTTCGGCGGGTGGTGCTTCGGCAGCGCTTTGTGGCGCGAGAGGTTGCCTGTGACGCAGGCGTCCGGGCGCGCAGCCCAGTGGTGGGTTGCGGGGACAGCCGACGTACGAAAGGTCTCTGCACGCCGGCCGCCCGGACACCTTCAACGTATGACACTGCGTGTCACCTCGCAAGGCACCGAGTGCCATGAATCGCTCTCAGGTGAAATCTTTACGTAACAAATGAGCGATGATCGATCGAACGGCGTCTGAAAGGTGCCTGAAAACCTGCTCTGACATGCCAAAACGGCCACCCCGCGGGGTGGCCGTCATCACACAGGGGCGGGGGCTCAGCGGTCCCGCAGTGCCTCTTCGATGGTCCGCATGACCTCGTCCAGCGGGGCGTCGGTGCGGGCGACCGTCACCAGGACCTCGCCGTTCTGGTGCACCGCCGCGGTTGCGGGCTTGGGGGTCGTGGTGCGGCCGGCGCCGATGCCGCTGCCGAACGTCTTCCGTACGATCCCGAAGGCGTGGTCGAGCTGTGCCTCGACGTCGCCCTGACCGTCGGCCCGCAGCCAGCGCCGCAGCACGTGGTTGTGGGCGGTGACCACGGCCGAGGCGGCGACCTCGGCGAGCAGCGGGTCGTCGTTGGCGTCGTCGTCGTGCGCGTGCTCGTCGAAGTGGCCCAGGAGATAGCGCGTAAACAGCCGCTCGTAGCGGGCCACCGACGCGATCTCGGCCTCGCGCAGGGTGGGCACCTCGCGCGTCAGCTTGTAGCGGGCGACCGAGATCTCCGGCTGGGCCGCGTACATACGCATGACTTCCTTGATGCCCCGGCAGACCGTGTCGAGCGGGTGCTCGTGCGCGGGGGCGGCATTGAGTACCGCCTCGGCCCGGATCAAGGTGTCGTCGTGGTCGGGAAAGATCGCCTCTTCCTTGGAGCGGAAGTGGCGGAAGAACGTCCGGCGCGCGACCCCGGCCGCGGCCGCGATCTCGTCGACGGTGGTCGCCTCGTACCCCTTGGTCGCGAACAGCTCCATCGCGGCCGCCGCCAACTCGCGCCGCATCTTGAGGCGCTGGGCGGCGGCGCGACTGCCCGCGGCACTCTCCGGTGCGTCGGGCGTGGCTGGTGTACGGGAGGGCTTGGCGGGCTGGGGCATGACCCGAACGTACTGCATGTGCGCAGCTTGGCGCGCACGTCCGGGGTATCCCCCGCCCGCTGTGGGCAGGGGTTCTCCGGTGGGATCGAGCAGCCCGCCCCAGTCCCCGTCGACACCGAACCCGTCGCCGGGACCCTCAGCGGCGGGCATATTCGCGGAAGCCGCGGCCCGTCTTGCGGCCGAGGCAGCCCGCGGCCACCAGGTGCTCCAGAAGCGGTGCCGGAGCCAGGCCCGGGTCGCGGAACTCGCGGTGCAGGACCTTCTCGATCGCCAGGGAGACGTCCAGCCCGACGACGTCCAACAGCTCGAAGGGGCCCATCGGGTAGCCGCCGCCCAGCTTCATCGCGGCGTCGATGTCGTCAAGGGACGCGTAGTGCTCCTGCACCATCTTGATCGCGTTGTTGAGGTACGGGAACAGCAGTGCATTGACGATGAAGCCGGCCCGGTCACCACAGTCGACCGCATGCTTCTTGATCTTGACGCAGACCTCGTGCACCGTTGATTGGACGTCGGCGTCCGTCAACACCGTACGGACGACCTCGACCAGCTTCATCGCCGGTGCGGGGTTGAAGAAGTGCATGCCGATCACGTCCTGCGGACGCGAGGTGGCGCGGGCGCACGCGACGACCGGGAGCGACGAGGTCGTGGTGGCCAGGACCGCGCCCGGCTTGCAGACCTTGTCCAGCGTCGCGAACAGCTGCTGCTTGATCTCCAGGTCCTCGGCGACCGCCTCGACGGCCAGGTCGACGTCGGCGAAGGCATCGTAGGAGCCCGCCGGGGTGATCCGTTCCAGGGTCTGCGCGGCGGCCTCGGCGGTCATCCGCCCCCGGTCCACGGAGCGCGAAAGCGACTTGCCGATACGGGACTTGGCGACCTGCGCCTTCTCCTCGCTCCGTGCGGCGAGCACGACCTCGTACCCGGCCTTGGCGAAGACCTCGGCGATACCGGACGCCATGGTCCCGGAACCGGCGACCCCGACCGAGCGGACCGTACGACCCGGGGTGAGCCGCGCGCCCTCGACCGGGGTCAGCGCGTCCCGCACGACCGTCGCGCTGTCCGGAGTCTCGTAGGAGTAGAAGCCGCGACCCGTCTTACGGCCGGTCAGGCCCGCCTCGCTGAGCTGTTTCAGGATCGGTGCGGGGGCGTGCAGACGGTCGTGGGACTCGGCGTACATGGCCTCCAGGACCGTGCGCGCGGTGTCGATGCCGATCAGGTCGAGGAGTGCGAGCGGGCCCATGGGGAGTCCGCAGCCGAGCCGCATCGCCGCGTCGATGTCCTCGCGGGAGGCGTACTTCGCCTCGTACATCGCGGCCGCCTGGTTGAGGTAGCCGAAAAGCAGCCCGTCCGCGACGAACCCGGGCCGGTCGCCGACCGCGACGGGCTCCTTGCCCAGCTCGATCGCCAGTTCGGTTACGGCGGCGACGGCGGCGGGCGCGGTCAGCACCGAGGAGACGACCTCGACCAGCTTCATCGCGGGCGCCGGGTTGAAGAAGTGCAGCCCCAACACCCGCTCCGGGCGCGCCGAATCGGCCGCCAGCCGGGTCACGGAGAGGGCGTTCGTGCCGGTCGCGAGGATGGTGTCGGGGCGCACGATCCCGTCCAGCTCGCGGAAGATCTGGTGCTTGATCTCGTACGACTCCGGGGCCACCTCGATGACCAGGTCGGCGTCGGCCGCGGCGCTCAGGTCGGTGGAGGTGCGGACGCGGGCCAGGGCGTCGGTGCGCTCCTGCTCGGTCAGCCGGCCGCGCCGCACGGCGTGGGCGGTCGCGGTCTCCAGGGCGGCGACGGCGTGGGCGGTCGCCGCCTCGCTGACGTCGATGCCGACGACCTCGCGGCCGGCCCGGGCGAGGACCTCGGTGATACCGGTGCCCATCGTGCCGAGACCGACGACGGCAATGGTCTTGAACGGGGACAGGGGAGCGTCGGACAGGGGAGCTGCCATCGCGGGACTCCTGGAATGAGGGTGACGACTGGGAGCGCGCTCCGTACGCCGAGGGGCGCACGGAGCGCGAGAAGGAGTGCGGGTGGTGCCGGGCAACGAGCGCACACGCCCGGCGAGAAGAGAGAGTTCCGACCGGCCCTGTCCCAGGCCTGGTCGTACCGCGGTACACGAGGCACCGAACCGACTGCACTCACGGCGGCTGCGTCACCAGGCCGCCGTAAGGAGATGCGCGAGTGGGTAACTCGCTCACCTGAGCTTAACCGGTGAGTAACGAGCGCGCCAGCCCCCGAGTTTGTGATGTAGGTCCCGGGCTTCCTGTGACACCCATAGGCTCGGTTTCATGGACGAAGAGTTGCGATCACTCACGGAGCGCTTACGGCAGGAGTCGGGAGGGGCGGTGCCGTACGAGCGACTCGTGGCGACCGGCGACCTCGACGAACTGGCAGAAGTCCTCACCGCCCCCGGCCATCCGCTGTGGGCAAGGGAGTTGGCCGCGTTCCGCCTCGGCCTCGCCGGTGACCGGCGTGCCTTCGAGTCCCTCGTCCTGTTCCTCAACCACCGCGACCCGTCCCGCTGCGCCTCCGCCGCGTACGCCCTGGCCCGCCTGGACGATCCCCGCACCGCCCGCGCGGCCGCCGCCCTCGCCACCAACGAACTCCGCGTCGCCTACGCCCTGCACCCCGTCCGCCTCCTGGCCGACCTCCACGCCCCCGAGTCGGTCCCGGCCCTCATCACCACGCTCCAGCGCCGCCTCCGCCCGCACGACCCGTACCGCCGCGTGGCCCTGGCCTGTGTCGAGGGCCTGGGCGAACTGGCCGACCCGCGCGCCAGACCGGTACTGAACGACGCGCTGGCTCATCCGGCGTTGGCGGAGGCGGCGGTGCATGCGTTGGGGAGGATTCCGCGGCAGCGGTGAGTGGGTCGGCATTGCACGCCTGCGGCTCGGTGGTCCAGCAGCGGCTCGGTCCCGCACCCGCTCACCCCCTCAACTCCCTGACGTACCGCACCTCGGGCACCCACACCCCCTCCACCTCGTACGGTTCCTCCGCCCCGTCCGCCCGGAAGCCCGCGCGCTCGTAGAAGCGGCGGGCGCGGGCGTTGCCCCGGACGACCCAGAGGTAGACGCGGTCGTGGCCAAGGGCCGCGCCCTGTCGTAGGGCCTCCTGAATGAGGGCCCGCCCGGCGCCGGTGCCCACGTGCTTCGGATCGAGGTAGATCGCGTACAACTCGGCGTCCTCGGTGCGGAGTTCGCCCTCGCGGTACGGACCGAGCGCGGCCCAGCCGATGATCTCGTCGCCCACCGAGGCGACCAGGTTCAGCACGCTGCCGCCGCCCTCCGCGAAACGGACCCGGCGGCGTTCGGCGTCGGCCTTCGCGCTGAGGGTGTCGAGGAAGGACTGCGGCATGAGACCCCGGTACGCGAACTGCCAGCCCAGGACGCGGATTTCGGAGACGCGGTCGCAGTCGGCGAGGGTCATCGGGCGGATCTGGAGGAGATCGGGGTCGTCCATGGCGGCACCCTAGGGAGGTGCCGACCGGGCCCGCCTCCGAATTTGCCGCGTCTGCCTACGAATTACTCGGCTTGTTCGGCGATCACCGCGAACGCCTCGATCTCCATCAGGAACTCCGGTCGCACCAGCGCGGCGACCTGGACGGCCGAGGCGGCGGGGAGCCGGTCGTCGGGTATGTGTGCCGCGCGGGCCGTGCGGATGGCCGGCATGTGGGCCATGTCCGTGACGTAGAAGGTCAGTTTGACCACGTCGTCGAAGGTGGCGTCTGCGGCGACCAGGCAGCGGCGGAGGTTCTCGAAGACCTGGCGGGCCTGGGCTGCCGCATCGCCCTCGCCGACGAGCTTGCCGTCCTCGTCCAGGGCGAGTTGGCCGGAGATCGCGACGAAGCGGCCGGTGCCCGTCACGACGTGCGTGTAGGCCGTCGCGGGGGCGACGCCGTCGGGGGCGGGAATCCTCGTCAGTTCACTCATGCGTCCATGGTGGACCACGGGTCCGACAACGAGGATTCCCGCCCCCGACGGGCGGTTGGTCTTCAGCCCGTGCTCAGCCTCGGAAACCGAGCAGGCCGTGCAGCGTCGAACCGTGTGCCGTGCTCGTCGCCGCCTTCGCCGTCGTCAACGGCTTCGGGTCCGGTGTCTTCTGGCACACCGCGTCGATCTCGCCGCCACTGCGCGGCACCTTGCCGTCGGTCAGATACGTCGCCAGGTACTTGTCGAGGCAGGCGTTCCCGCTCAGCGTGATGCCGTGGTTCCCGCCGCCCTGCTCGACCACGAAGCTCGAACCGGCCAGCATCTGGTGGACCGTAGCGCCGCCCTCGTACGGAGTGGCCGCGTCGTTCGTCGCCTGGAACAGCAGTACCGGCGGCAGCTTGCCGTTGGCGATGTTGATCGGTTCCTTCGTCTTCGTCGGCCAGAACGCGCACGGCGCGTTGTACCAGGCGTTGTTCCACACCATGAACGGCGCCTTGTCGTAGGCCGCCCAGTTGTCCTTGCGCCACTGGTTCCAGTCGCGCGGCCAGGACGCGTCACGGCACTGCACCGACGTGTAGACGCTGTACCCGTTGTCCCCGGAGGCGTCGATCGCGGCGAAGTTCTCGTACGTCTCGACCAGCGGATCGGCGTTCTTGTCGTTCACGTACGCCGCGAACGCCTCGGCCAGATAAGGCCAGTAGCCGTTGTAGTACCCGCCCGGCATGAAGGTGTCCTCCAGCTCGGAGGCCCCCACCTTCCCGCCCGCCGGCTTCTTCGCGAGTGCCTTCCGCATGGCGTACCACTTGGCCTCGATCTTGGCCGGGTCGGTGCCGAGCTTGTAGGTGGCGTTGTACTTCGCGATCCACGCCATGAGCGCCTGCTGGCGGTCGTTGAAGGCGTAGTCCTGCCCGAGGTTGTCGTCGTACCAGACGCCGGTGGGATCGACGATGGAGTCGAGGACCAGGCGGCGTACGCGCTCCGGGTAGAGCTTGGCGTACACGGCGCCCAGGTAGGTGCCGTACGAGTACCCGAAGTAGTTGATCTTCTTCGCGCCGAGCGCGGCCCGGATCGAGTCCATGTCCCGTACGGCGCTGATCGTGTCGATGTACGGCAGCACGCTCGCGTACTTCTTGCCGCAGGCGGCCGCGAACGCCTTCACGCGCGTGAGGTTGGCCTTTTCCAGCGCGGGGGTGCTCGGCACCGAGTCGGGGCGGACCGGGTTGAAGTAGCCGGGCTTGCAGTCGAGGGCGGGGGTGCTCTTGCCGACGCCGCGCGGGTCGAAGCCGATGACGTCGTACTGGGACGCCACCGCCTTGGGCAGCGAGGACGCGACGAATCCCGCGAGGGTCAGCCCGCTGCCGCCGGGGCCGCCGGGGTTGACCAGCAGCGGTCCCTGGTACGTCTTCGCGGTGTGCGGGACGCGGGACAGGGCGAGCGAGATCTGCTTGCCGTGCGGGTTCGCGTGGTCCAGGGGCACCTTGACGCTCGAGCACTGGAGCGTCGGATAGTCCGTAGTGGCGCAGCTCTTCCAGCTGAGCTTCGCCGCCTGGACGGTGGTCGTGGAGTGCGCGGTGCTCGCGTCGGCGGGGAGAGCGGTGACCGTCCCGGCCACGACGACGGCGGCACCGCACAGTACGGCTGCGCGTTTTCTCATACGTCCTCCCAGGACGGAGAGGCGGCGGACAGCGGGTTTCGCGGTCCGTCCTCGCCGCATAGTCCCGAAAACCGGGGGCGGAAGAACCTGTTCAGCCGATACTTGACCCTATTGGGCCGCCGGATGCGCTCGAACGCCCCCGGTTCGGTGAGAAGCGCCCCCGGATCGGCTCAGGGACGAACACCCTCAGATCAGAGTGAGCTGCGTCGGCTCGGACACGGCCTGATCCGCCGGTTCCGCCGGCTCGGGAATCCGCCGCGGCATCCCCGCGCGCGCGGGACCGATGCCGTACTCCTGCGCCAGGTCGTGGACCTGACGGGTGATCCGGCGCTGGTACCACTTCGGGGCGTACGCACCCTCCGCGTACAGCCGCTCGTAACGGCGCACCAGATGCGGGTGGTGCTGCCCGAGCCAGGCCATGAACCACTCGCGGGCACCGGGCCGCAGATGCAGCACCAGGGGAGTCACCGAGCTGGCCCCGGAGGCCGCTATCGCCCTTACGGTGGCGCGCAGTTGGGCCGGGTGGTCGCTCAGGAAGGGGATCACCGGGGCCATCAGGACCCCGACGTCGATGCCGTGCTCGGTCAGGGTCCGTACGGCGTCCAGGCGCCGCTCCGGGGACGGCGTGCCGGGCTCCACCGTCCGCCACAGCGCCGGGTCGGTGAAGCCGACCGAGACGGAGATGCCGACGTCGGTGACCTCGGAGGCCTGCACCAGGAGGTCCAGGTCGCGCAGGATCAGCGTGCCCTTTGTCAGGATCGAGAAGGGGTTCGCGTGGTCGCGCAGGGCGCCGATGATGCCCGGCATCAGCCGGTAGCGGCCCTCCGCGCGCTGGTAGCAGTCGACGTTCGTGCCCATCGCGATGTGCTCGCCCAGCCAGCGCCGGGAGCCGAGCTGGCGGCGCAGCAGGTCAGGCGCGTTCACCTTGACCACGATCTGCGAGTCGAAGCCGAGGCCGGTGTCGAGGTCCAGGTAGCTGTGCGACTTGCGGGCGAAGCAGTACACGCACGCGTGCGAGCAGCCCCGGTACGGGTTGACCGTCCACTCGAAGGGCATCCGGGAGGCCCCCGGCACCCGGTTGATGATCGAACGGGCCCGCACCTCGTGGAAGGTGATCCCGCGGAACTCGGGTGTGTCGAAGGTACGGCTGACCACGGCGTCCGCGCCGAACAGCGCGGCGTCGGCCGCCCGGCTGTGGCCGCCGGAATCGACGGTGAGGTTCTCCCAGCGCATGACGCCTCCTAAGTAGGCCTGCCCTCCGAGTGAAACACTTGTTCGAATTACTGTGCAAGTGTCATTCCCGATCGCTTCCGACGCCTTGAGGCACCCCGATTTGGGTGGCCGTGGGCGGGGGTGGTTGGCTTGCACCGACCCCGAGAACCCATGTCCTGACTCATGTCCTGGAGGAAACCGATGGCGCAGGTCGAGGCGACTACCGAGCGGGTCGTCGCAGCCGACGCGGAGGCTGTCTTCGACGCCCTCGCCGACTACAGCGGCACGCGCGCGAAGGTGCTGCCCGAGCAGTTCAGCGAGTACGAGGTGCGCGAGGGCGGCGACGGCGAGGGCACCCTCGTCCACTGGAAGCTCCAGGCCACCAGCAAGCGCGTCCGCGACTGCCTCCTGGAGGTCAGCGAGCCGACCGACGGCGAACTGGTCGAGAAGGACCGCAACTCCACGATGGTCACCACCTGGCGGGTCACCCCGGCCGGCGAGGGCAAGTCCCGCGTCGTCGTGACCAGCACGTGGGACGGTGCCACCGGCATCGGCGGCTTCTTCGAGCGCACCTTCGCCCCCAAGGGCCTCGGCCGGATCTACGACCTGGTCCTCGACCGGCTCGCCGCCGAGGTCGAGAAGTAGGCCTCAAGGGCCAAGCCTCCAGGGCGTGTTGACGCCCTGACCGCGTTCCTCACCGGTTCGAGTGGATCTCCGTTCGAGCCGGGCGCACGCCGTAACTCGTCGCGCTTGTTCGCAGTTGTCGCCCAAAGCGGGAATTGTGCGGCAGGTGCGACGAGGGGAGCGGTACGTGGGTGGGACGACTCTGGTGCAGGACGAGCAGGCCCCGGCGCCCCCGGAGACCCCCGTCCCCGCGCCCGTCGAGAAGGCCGAACTGAGCCCGCGCCGCGTGCGGTTGGTGTTCCTCGGCCTGATGCTCGCGCTGCTGCTCGCGGCCCTCGACCAGATGATCGTCGCCACCGCGCTCCCGAAGATCGTCGGCGAACTGCACGGCCTGGACAAGATGTCCTGGGCGATCACCGCGTACCTCCTCACCTCCACGGTCGGCCTCCCCGTCTACGGCAAACTCGGCGACCTCCTGGGCCGCAAGAGCGTGTTCCAGTTCGCGATCGGCGTCTTCGTCATCGGCTCCGCGCTCTCGGGCCGCGCCCAGTCCATGGACCAACTCATCGCGTTCCGCGCGGTGCAGGGCATCGGCGCCGGCGGACTCATGATCGGCGTGCAGGCGATCATCGCGGACATCGTGCCGCCCCGGGAGCGCGGCCGCTTCATGGGCCTGATCGGCGCCACCTTCGGACTCGCCTCCGTGGCAGGGCCGTTGCTCGGCGGCTACTTCACCGACCACCTCTCCTGGCGCTGGTGCTTCTACATCAACGTGCCTTTCGGCGTGGTGACCTTCGCCGTCGTGACCGTCGTACTCAAGCTGCCGAAGCCGACCGCCAAGGCGCGCCTCGACATCCTCGGCGCGCTGCTGCTCGCCGCCGCCTCAACGTGCCTGGTGCTGCTGACCAGTTGGGGCGGGACCGAGTACGCCTGGGGCTCGCGCGTCATCCTCGGGCTCGGCGCGGGAGCGGTGGCCGCCGCGGTTCTCTTCCTCGTCGCCGAGCGCTTCGCGCCCGAACCCCTCATCCCGCTACGGCTGTTCAAGGACGCCGTCTTCAACGTCACCGCTCTCGTGGGCCTGGTGATCGGGGTCGCGCTGTTCGGGGCCGCCAGCTATCTGCCGACCTTCCTGCAGATGGTCGACGGGGCCAGCGCCACCGAGTCCGGGCTGCTGATGCTGCCCATGATGGGCGGCATCGTCGGCGCGTCGATCATCTCCGGCCAACTCATCAGCCACACAGGGCGCTACAAGATTTACCCCCTCCTCGGGAGCGCCCTCGCAACCCTCGGCATGTGGCTGCTCTCGCGGCTCGAGGTCGACACCTCCCGGCTGCAGTACAGCCTCTGGATGGCCGTCCTCGGCGCCGGCATCGGCATGGTGATGCCCGTGCTCGTCCTCGCCGTGCAGAACTCCGTGCGGCCCGCCGACCTCGGCACCGCCACCAGCGCCAACAACTACTTCCGGCAGATCGGCGGCAGCGTCGGCGCCGCCATCTTCGGCACCCTCTTCGCCGACCGGCTCACCGATGCCCTGCGCGACCGCATCCCCGCGCGCGCGGGTGCCGGTCTCCCCGACCCCGAGTCCATCACCCCGCAGCTCGTCCACACGCTGCCCCCGGCCCTGCGCGACGGCTACATCCAGGCGTACGCCGACGCCATGCCGCGGATCTTCCTCTACCTGGTGCCGGTGCTCGCCCTCGGCCTGCTCATCGCCTTCTTCCTCAAGGAGAAACCACTGGTGTCCCACAACGCCCCCGCCGAGACGTCGGAGACCGCGCCCCTCAACTCCCCGATCCCGCAGGCGCTCCCCCAACCTTCGGCCGGGGGGACCCCCATCTCGCTTCGCTTGCCGTACGCGGCCGGAATCCCCGTCTGCGGCACGGTGCAGCATCCCGACGGGACCGTCGTACCCCGGGCCGCGCTCACCCTCATCGACGTCTCAGGACAGCAGATCGGGCGCGGCGCCAGCGGCGCGGACGGGCGGTACGCGCTGTCGACGCCCGGCTCCGGGTCGTACGTCCTGATCGCGGCGGCCGGCGGGCACCAGCCGCAGGCGGTGTCCGTGACCGTCGGCGAACGGCCCGTCGAGCTCGACGTCGTCCTCGGCGGCGCCGGACGCCTCGCCGGGAGCGTGCTGACCGCGGACGGCACCCCGGTGCGGGAGGCCGCCGTGACGCTCACCAACGTGCACGGCGAGGTCGTCGCCAGCACCCGCAGCGGGCGCGAAGGCGGCTATGTCATCAGCGAGTTGGTGGCCGGCGAGTACACCCTCGCCGCCAGCGCGCCCGCGTTCCGCCCGGCCGCGCTCCCCGTCAGCGTCCAGGCGTCCCGCGAGACCCGCCAGGACGTCGAGCTCGCCGGCGGCGCCGTGCTGCGCGGCACGGTCAGGGCCAGCGGCGGGCGGCCCGTCGAGGACGCGCGGGTGACGCTGCTCGACGCGGCGGGCAACGTCGTGGACACGCTCACCACGGGACCCGACGGAACGTTCCGGTTCGTCGACCTGTCCTCCGGTGAGTACACGGTGATCGCCGCCGGCTACCCGCCCGTGGCCACCGTGCTCCAAGTGGCGGGCGGGGGACGCACCGAGCGCGATCTCCAGCTCGGCCACGAGGACTGACTCCTGCCCCACGGAGCGCGGAGGCGTGCGCCGGTGCGATGGAGTGGAACCAATTCCAGGAATGCCACACATCGCCACCGGCCGCCCCCGTAGCGTGGTCGATGGCGGCACAGATCTTGCGGAGCCGTGGGGAGAGAGGGCCTGGGCCATGGACCGTGGCACTGAGCGGGAGACACCTCCCGGCCGCGGGGCCGGGGACGACGTGGTGCTCGAACACACCGCGACGGGCCGTGTCCCCCTCGCCGTGATCCTCGTCGACCGCGACGGCCTCGTCTCGCACTGGAGCCGCGGCGCCCGACGTCTGTTCGGAGCCGCCAAGGAAGAGGCGATCGGCCAGCCGGCCCTCGACCTGCTCCCCGTCTCCGGCGCCCTGCCCGACGACGAAGAGCCCAGCCCCTACGGCGGGTTCACCCCCTACGACGGACTCGGCCCCGACCTGGAGTCCTCCCTCGACGGACGCCTGTCCTACCCGGCCGCCGGCCGCGCCCGCCTCACCGTCCCCGAGCATGACCGCGTCGACGTGCTGTGGTGGGCGTATCCCCTGGTCGGCCCCGGACAGGAACGGCTGCTCGTGCTCGCCGCCGACGCGGGCGGCCTGCGCCAGGACCTCCCCGAAGCGGACCGCGCCGTCGAGCGCATAGCACCGGGCTTCGCCCTGCACACCGACTTCCCCGGCGCCGACGAACTCGCCCGCAGGCTCCCTGAGATCCTGCCCAGCATGAGCGTCGACGAGAGCGCCCGCATCGTCGCCCAGGTCCTCGAACTGGGCTATCCCGTCCTGGAGTTCAGCCAGAACGAGCGGGTGCCGGTGACCCCCGACTGGGGCGTCGCCCGCCGCGCCGAGCGCAAGGCCCGCCGCGAGCGCGCCGCCCTCGCGGTCGCCGAAGGCCTGCCCGTCCCGCACGAGGTCGCGGACGAGGGCGAGGACCTCGAATACGTCGCCGTACGCGAGCGGTTGGAGTTCCTCAACGAGGTCAGCGGCCACATCGGCACCTCGCTCGACCTCGCGCAGACCATCATCGAGGTCAGCAAGGCCGTCGTACCCAAGTTCACGGATGTCGCGGGGACTTACCTCCGCGAACAGGTCGTCGCCGGTGAGGGGTTCCCGGACGGCGTGCCCGACACCACCACCATGTGGCACCGGGTCGCCCTGGAGCACACCGACGAACCCGGCCGCTGGGACGACGTCGTCCCCGTCGGCGAGGCCATGCCGTTCCCGGCGCACACCCCGTTCTTCCAGTGCATGACCAGCGGCGAACCCGTCCTCGTGCCGCGCATCAGCGAGCAGATGGGGCACATGATCGCCTCGCAGTTCGAGAAGCGCGACATCCGGCCGCTGATCACGGGCCGTTCCATGCTGGTCGTCCCGCTCAAGGCCCGCAACGTCGTCCTCGGCTTCATGATCCTGCTGCGCCACCCGGAGCGCGTCGAGTTCAACGACATGGACCGCGTCACCGGCGCCGAACTCGCCGCCCGCGCAGGCCTGGTGCTCGACAACGCGCGCATGTACACCTACCAGGAGAGTGTCGCCGAGACCCTCCAGGACAGCATGCTGCCGCACATCCCGCCGCGCATGGCGGGCTGCGACATCGCCACCCGCTATCTGCCGGGCACGCTGCTCGGCCGGGTCGGCGGCGACTGGTTCGACTCGGTGAAACTGCCCGGCGCCCGCACCGCGCTCGTCGTCGGCGACGTCATGGGCCACGGCCTCAACTCGGCCGCGATGATGGGCCAGTTGCGCACCGCCGTGCAGACCATGGCCGCCATGGACCTCCCGCCCGCCCAACTTCTGCGCAATCTCGACGACTTGGCACAACGCCTCGGCGACTCTTACCTCGCGACCTGCCTGTACGTCGTCTACGACCCGATCGCGAGCGAACTCCACATCGCCAACGCGGGCCACATCCCGCCGGTGATCGTGCGCGCCGGCGACGGCCGCAGCGAGCTGCTCGACCTGCCCACCGGCGCGCCCATCGGCGTCGGCGGGGTGCCCTTCGAGGCGGTGCGTGTGCGCGTGGCGCCCGGCGACCGGCTCGTGATGTGCACCGACGGGCTCGTCGAGGTGCGCGGCGAGGACATCGGCGTAGGGCTCGCGGCGCTGAGCGAGTCGGCCGCGCATCCGGCCGCGTCCATGGACGACGCCTGCGACACCATCATCCGCACCCTCAACACCCGCGGCGGCCGCAAGGACGACGTCGCCCTCCTGATGGCCCGCCTCAACGGCATCGAGCCCGACGACGTCGCCGAGTGGCGGCTCACCCGCGACCCGGTCGAGGCCGGCCGGGCCCGCGCGGCGGTCCGCGAACAGCTGCACACCTGGGGCCTGCCCCAACTCGCCGACAACGCCGCCCTGTTGGCGGGCGAGCTGGTCACCAACGCCGTACGGCACTCCCACGGCCGACGGATCGAGCTGCGCCTGGTGCGCGGCGACACCCTGCTGTGCGAGGTGGACGACGACGATCCCACCCTGCCGTCCCTGCTCGGCGCGGGCCCCGACGACGAGTTCGGCCGCGGACTGCACCTGGTCGGCGTGCTCGCCCGCGAATGGGGCGCCAGCCGTACGGCCACGGGCAAGACCGTCTGGTTCGAACTCACCCTGCCCCGCCGCTGAAGCGGGTGCGACCGAGGGGGTGCAAGGGGCGCACAACGGCGTACACCGGTCGAATGAGCGGTGAAGGAATGCGCCGTGTGCTTGTGAGCAGGACCGGGGCGCGATAGACCGTACTGGCCCGTCACTTATGGCGGAACGGCCTCGCATCCTGGGGAGTTGGGCATGAGCGTGACCAGTCGGTACCGGGAGGCCTGGGAAGGTTTCTGGCGCGAGGCGCCCGACGGACAGGGAGCCGTCTTCTGGGACGCGGCGGCCGCACAGACGGTGGGACTCCATCTCGCCCTGTTCGAGCCGAAGTTGCGAGACCCCGGTCTGCAGATGGTGGACCTCGGCTGCGGCAACGGCACTCAGACCCGGTTCCTCGCCGACCGGTTCAGCCATGTCGTCGGCGCCGACCTGTCCGCCGCGGCCCTCGACCACGCCCGGCACGCCGACCCGGCGGGGCAGGCGGCCTACCGGTTGCTGGACGCCGCCGACAAGACCGAGGTCGAGACCCTGCACGCCGAACTCGGCGACGCCAACGTCTACATGAGGGGCGTACTGCACCAGGTCGAGCCCGACGACCGGCAGCCGCTGGTCGACGGGATCGCCACGCTCATCGGCGAGCGCGGCCACGTCTTCCTCGTCGAACTCGCCGAGGCCGCCCGCCCGATCATCGGCGAGCTGGCCCAGGACCCGGCCGGCCCGCCCGCGAAACTCGCCCCGGTCCTCCGCCACGGCATCGCCCCCGGCGACGTGTCCGACGACGAGGTGCCGGAACTCCTGCGCGCGGCCGGCCTCACCGTCCTCGCGAGCGGTGAACTGCCGCTGATCACCACCGAGTTCACCGCGGACGGCGCGCGCATCGAACTGCCGTCGAAGTGGGTGATCGCGAGCCGTACGGCCTGAGACGGCAGGGGGAGACGGGGCGGCTCACCGCCTCCCCCCACCCGCACTACCCGAACTGGTGCTTGAGGAACGAGCCGGACCACGCCATCAGGTCCGCGGGCACGTAGTAGCCCTTCTCGTCGTTGATCGCGTCCCAGTTCTTCGCCACGTCCTCGACCGACGCGTCGCCCCCCTCGTGCGCGTACCCCTCCGTCGAGGCCAGGAAGACCCGCGCGAACCGGCCCGCGCCGGCCGTGTAGATCTCCCCGCTCACCGGGCAGTCCTCGTGCGCGAGATAGGCCACCATCGGCGCGACGGCCGCCGACGGCATGTACGGCATGCCCTCCGCGGTCTCCGTCGGTTCCTCCTCGGGGCCGCCGCCCATCCGGGTCATCGCGGCCGGTGCGATCAGGTTGACCTTGATGTTGTGCGGCTCTCCGGCCAGTTTCGCGCTGCGGGCCATACCGACCGTGCCGGCCTTCGCGGCGGCGTACGACAGGTTGTTGTCCATGCCGAACATGCCGCTGGAGGTGGTCAGGACGACCCGGCCGTAGCCCTGCTCGACGAAGTGCGGCCAGGCGGCCCGCATCGTGTTGAACGAACCGAGCAGGTGGACGGCCAAGTGCCGTTCCAGGTTGTCGAGTTCGATCTCCGGCAGGCCCGCGTACCGGATGATCCCGGCGTTGTTGACGAGGACGTCGATCCGGCCGAAGGTCTCGATCGCGGTGTCGATGATGGCCTCGCCGCCCGCGGTCGTGGACACGTCGTGGGTGTCGGCCACGGCCTCCCCGCCCGCGGCGACGATCTGGTCGACGACCTTCTGCGCGGGTCCGGCGTCCGAGCCCTCGCCCTCCATCGAACCGCCCAGGTCGTTGACGACGACCTTCGCCCCGCGCTCCGCCAGCAGGCGGGCGTAGGCGCGGCCGAGGCCACGGCCCGCGCCGGTGACGACGGCGACGCGTCCTTCGAAGCCGAACTCGCTCATGGGTGACTCCAGTTGTGTGCGGGTGACAGCGTGGGTGGCTACCAGGCGACCGGCAGCGCGTGCAGGCCGTAGGCGAGCGCGTCGTCCCGGCGGAACCTCAACTCGTCGAAACCGACGGCCAGTCGCAGGGTCGGGACGCGGCGGTACAACGTGCCGTAGACGACCTGGAGTTCGATGCGGGCGAGCTGCTGGCCCAGGCACTGGTGGATGCCCCAGGCGAAGGCATGGTGGTGCCGCGCCTCGCGGGAGATGTCGAACCTCTCCGGCTCGGGGAAGGCCGCCGGGTCCCAGTTGCCCGCGGGCAGCGCGACGACGATGCCCTCGCCGGCCTTGATGGTGACGCCCTCGATCTCGATGTCCTCGGCGGCGATCCGCCGCTGCCCGAGCGCCGGGATCGTCAGATAGCGCAGGATCTCCTCGACCGCGTTCGCGACGACCTTGGGGTCGTCCGTCCCGCGCAGCAGGGCCAGTTGCTCCGGGTTCTGCAGAAGCAGGGCGGTGCCCAGGGTGATCATGCTGGCGCTGGTCTCGTGGCCGGCGATCAGCAGGATCATGCACAGCATGACGGCCTCGGGCAGGGTGACCTCGCCCGCCTTGATCCGCCCGGCGAAGTCCGAGATGACGTCGTCGCTGGGCTCCTCCATCCGCTTCTGGAGCAGCCCGGCCAGATAGCCGCCGAGCGCCTGGTTCGCCGCCCGGTCCTGCTCGGCGGTCTTGTCGCTGCGGGTCGCCAGCGAGGCGTGCTCCTGGAAGAACTCGTGGTCCTCGTACGGCACTCCGAGCAGCGCGCAGATCATCAGCGAGGGGAGCGGCAGTGACAGCGCGGCGTTCAGGTCCGCCGGGTTCGGGCCCGCGAGCATCTTGTCGATCAGCTCGTCGGTGAACCGCTGGATCTCCGGCCGCAGCTTCTCCATCCGGTTGCGCGTGAACGGAGCCGTCATCATGCGGCGGATCCGCGTGTGGTCGGCGCCGTCGGCGTTGAAGATGGTCAGCGGGTGATGGGGGGCGTTCTCCGCCATCGCCTCGTTCGGGTACGGGAACCCGGGCTGTTTGTCGTCGGAGCTGACCCGAGGGTCGGACAGGATCACGCGCTGCGCGGCGTGCCCGGTCACCAGCCACGGGGTGCTGCCGTCCCAGATCCGGCCCCGGGACACGGGCGCCGTCTCGTTCAGGGCGCGCAGCCCGGCGGGCGGGGCGAACGGGCAGGTGCGGTCGCGCGCGCCCGGATAGTCGAAGAGCTCCGCGTCAGGGGCGGCGAGTTCCGTCTCGGCCTCGGACATGGTCGTTCCTCCAGGTGAGGGTGGGGGGGGGAGGGGCGGAAGGGAGGGGGCGGTCATTCCTCGATACGGATCGCCAGCGCGGGGCACACCGCCGCGGCGTTCCGTACGTCGTCGGCCAGTTCGGCCGGCGGGTTCTCGTTCAGCAGGACGACGATGCCGTCCTCGTCGCGCTGGTCGAACACGTCCATGGCGGCGGCGACGCACTGCCCGGCGGCGACGCATTTGTCCTCGTCGACGACAACCTTCATGGCAACTCTCCTGATCGTTCCGGGTCGTTCAGTGGGCGGGAGCGGGGGAGGGGACCGCGTCGACGATCTCCTGACGGCGCTGTCTGGCCTGCTTGGGCATGTTCCAGCCGAGGATCCCGGTGACCCGGCCGCCGCTGCGGTAGCGCGCGACGAACCGGCGGGCCGCCAACTCCCCGTCCACGACGTCCACTTCGGCATCGGCCGGCAGGAACCCGTGCACCTGGAGCTTGGCGTCGAACTGGTCGGTCCAGAAGTACGGCACCGGCTCGTAGGCCCGGTCCTCGCCGAGGACCGCCCCGGCGACCGCCAGGGCTTGCTCGGTGGCGTTGGTGCGGTTCTCCAGCCGGATCAGCCGACCGAGACCCTCGTGGTGCCAGCGGGCCACGTCACCGACGGCGTAGATCCCGGGCGCGGCCCGGCAACGGGAGTCGCACACCACGCCGTTGTCGAGTTCGAGCCCGCTGTCGGCCAGCCACTCCGTCGCGGGAGTCGCCCCGATCGCGACGACGACCACATCGGCGGGCAGCACCTCGCCCGTGCTCAACTCGACGCCGGTGACCCGGCCTTGGGCGCCGGTCAGGCCCACGACGCCGTTGCCCAGCCGGAGTTGCACCCCCCGTTCCGTGTGCAACTCCGCCAGTAGTCCCGATACCAGCGGGCCCACCTGGAGGGCCAGCGGTCCCGTCAGCGGGCCCGCGAGGGTGACCTCCAGGCCCAACGTCCGCGCGGTGGCGGCGATCTCGGAGCCCAGAACTCCCTCGCCGACGACCACCAGCCGTGACCCGGCGAGCAGATCCGTGCGCAGGGCGAGCGCGTCGTCGAGGGTGCGCAGCACATGCACGCCGGTCAACTCGCCCTGTCCGGGCAGCACTCGGGGCCGTACGCCGGTGGCGATCACGATCGCGTCGGCGCTCAGTTCGCGCCCGGACTCGGTGCGTACGGTCCGGGTCGCGGTGTCCAGACCGACCGCTGGATCGCCGTACACGAACTCGGTGTCCAGGCCGGTCAGCATCTCCTCGGTGCGCAGTGCGGCCCGGGCCGGTTCCCAGGCGCCGGAGAGGATCTGCTTGGAGAGCGGCGGACGGTCGTACGGGGCGTGCGGCTCGGCGCCGAGCACCGTGATCCGGCCCGTGTACCCCTTGCGCCGGAGGGCCTCCACCGTGGTCAGCCCGGACGCGGAGGCGCCCACCACCAGCACGTGGGCCACGGACCCGGTGTCGTCCTCGATGCTCATGTTCTGCTCCGTTGCAGCGATGGTGCGATGGTCTGTGCGGGCGCTCACGCCAGATAACGCCCGCCGTTGACGCTGAGGGTCTGGCCGGTGACGTAGGCGGCTTCCTCGGAGGCGAGGTACGCCACCGCGTAGGCGATGTCGTCCGGCTCGCCGGCCCGCTTCATCGGCATCGTGGCGGCGGCTGCTTCCACGTCGACCGGACCCTCGCGGACCAGGGGGGTGTCGATGAAGCCGGGCGGCACGTGGTTCACGGTGATGCCCTTGCCGATGTACTCGACCGCGAGGGCCCGGGTGAGGGCGATGACGCCGCCCTTGGAGGACGCGTAGTGGGCCATGGCGGGCGCGCCGGTCTGCGCGGAGGACGAGGAGATGTTGACGATCCGGCCCCAGCCCGCCTCGACCATGTCGGGCACGATTTCCTTGGTGACCAGGAACGGGCCCTTGAGGTTGATCCCGATCATGCGGTCCCAGGACGCCTCGGAGATGCTCGTGAACGGCTCGTAGGCCGTGATGCCCGCGTTGTTGACGAGGATCGTGACCGGGCCGAGCTCCTCGCGGGTGCGGGCGGCGGCCCGTGCCACGGCGCCGGCCTCGGCCGCGTCGCCGGAGACGGCGATCGCCGTACCGCCGGCCTCCTGGATGGCCGCCGCGGTCTTCTCGGCGCCCTCGCTGTTCAGGTCCCACACCGCGACCGCGGCTCCCCTGGCCGCGAGCACCTTGGCGATCGCCTGGCCGATGCCGCGGCCGCCGCCGGTGACGACGGCGACCTTCCCTTGAAGTGACATGTGTGCTCCCTTGCGCTCGTGCGCGGTGCCGGCGAACCGAACACCGGTGGTTCGGCTATTCGCCCAGGGCCTCGCGGGCCGCGGTGCGGGCGGCGACGGCCCGGGGGAAGCCGGTGTACCCGGCGGAGTGGTAGAGGATCTCGGCCAGCTCGTCCCTGGTCACGCCGTTGGTGAGGGCGACCCGGACGTGGGTCTTCAGCTCGGTCTCGGCGCCGAGCGCGATCAGGATGCCGAGGGTGACCAGGCTGCGGTCGCGCGGGGCGAGGCCCTCGCGGCCCCACAGCGCGCCCCACACGGTGGACAGGCCGATCTCGACGAGATCCTCGCCGAGCTTGCCGTCCCGCATGTCGAGGTCGCCCTCGGCGGGAACCACTCCGGGCAGCGCGGCCCGCAGGGCTTTCAGGCCCGCGACGCGCAGATCGGGGGTTTCCTTGACGTCT
The DNA here is from genome assembly GCF_045162565.1 of Streptomyces sp. NBC_00986. Lineage (NCBI taxonomy): Bacteria > Bacillati > Actinomycetota > Actinomycetes > Kitasatosporales > Streptomycetaceae > Streptomyces > Streptomyces sp. NBC_00986. Next base: position 2,727,054 of record NZ_CP108733.1, on the reverse strand, counting down.
TCGGCGCTCATGCCCGACTCCCGGTTCATGCGATTGCATTCGTCCCAAACGAAAGTTAGATCAAACGGTCGGTACAATCAATGCCTGTACGGATATGGCTGGTCCAAGCTCTCTCCGTCATCGCCATTGATCGGGCCCAGCCCCTCATCTACTCTCGGTCTGAATATTCGACCGACTGGTCGAACTATCAAACCAGGGTCATGTGCGAGCCGCAGCCCCAGTCGCCTTGGAGGGCAAATGAGCGAAACTTCGAAGCCGGCGGTCCCGGACAGGGTGGACGTGCTGGTCCTGGGCGCGGGTGTCACGGGCATCTACCAGCTGTACAAGGCCCGCGAGGCCGGGTTCTCCACCCGGCTCCTGGAGGCGGGCACCGGTGTGGGCGGCGTCTGGTACTGGAACCGCTACCCCGGGGCGCGCTTCGACTCCGAGAGCTACACCTACGGCTACCTGTTCTCGAAGGAGCTGTGGGAGGGGTGGGAGTGGTCGGAGCGGTTCGCGGGCCAGCCCGAGATCGAGCGCTACTTCAATCACGTCGTCGACAAGTTCGACCTGCGGCGCGACATCCGCACCGGCGTCAAGGTGACCTCGGCGGTCTTCGACGAGCCCTCCGGCACCTGGACCGTCCGGGGCAGCGACGGCACCGAGGTCCGGGCCCGCTACGTCGTCGCGGCCACCGGCAACCTCTCGGTGCCGTTCATCCCGAACATCCCGGGGCGTGACGACTTCCGCGGCGCGCAGCACCACACCGCGCGCTGGCCGAAGACGCCCATCGACTTCACCGGCAAGCGGGTGGCCCAGATCGGCACCGGCTCCAGCGGTGTGCAGATCATCTCCGCGATCGCCGACGACGTAGCGCAGCTGACGGTGTATCAGAAGGACGCCGACTGGCTCACGCCGCTCAACAACGGGCCCATCGCGCCTGAGGAGCAGGCCGAGTTGAAGGCGAACTTCGAGTCCATCCGCGAGACGCTGACCACCTCGCCGAGCGGCTTCCTGCACCAGATCGTCATGCGCTCCGGCCTCGACGACAGCCCGGAGGACCGCCAGGCGTTCTACGAGGAGCGGTGGAACGGCCCCGGCTTCACCAAGCTCACCGAGCACTACATGGACATGCTGTCGAACGAGACCGTCAACGCCGAGTGGTGCGCGTTCATGGCCGACAAGATCCGCAGCATCGTCAAGGACCCGGAGACCGCCGACAAGTTGATCCCCAAGGCCCATGGCTACGGCGGCCGTCGGCCCCCCTTCGGCACCGGCTACTACGAGACGTACAACAAGCCGAACGTCTCTCTCGTCGACATCAACACGACGCCGATCACCCGCATCACCGAGGACGGCATCGAAACCGCCGACGGTGTCGAGGAGTACGACGTCATCATCTGGGCGACCGGTTACGACTTCGGTACCGGCGCCCTCAACAGGCTTGGTGTGCAAGGCCGTCAGGGCCTCCCGCTCAAGGAGTACTGGGCCGACGGCCCGCGCACCTACCTCGGCGTCGCGACGGCCGGCTTCCCCAACTTCTTCTTCCCCGGCGGCCCGCACGGCGCGACCGGCAACAACCCGCGCTACGCCGGCGACCAGGTGGAGATCATCACCGACGCCATCGTCCACACCCGGGACAGCGGTTACGACGTCATCGAGGTGACCGAGGCCGCCGAGGAGGAGTGGACGGACAGCATGAACAACAGCACGATGTCCTCCTTCCTGGAGAGCAGCTACTTCTACGGCGGCAACATCCCCGGCAAGCCGGTCAAGCAGCTTCTCAACCCGACGGGCAGGTGGGCGCTCCAGGAGGCGATCAACGCCGTGAAGGAGAACGAGTTCCCGACCTTCGTCCTCACCAAGGCCGAGAACCCGGACGCCTGAACGCCCGGACGCCCGTGCCGCCCTGGACGTGGGCGGCACGGGCGTCCGGGTTCCCGCGCGCTGCTCCTACTCCGCGAAGGTCGTCACACGCTGCTGGAAGCGCCAGACGCCGTCCTCGCGGCGCAGGACATCGTCGTAGCGCCCGACCATCTGGACGCTCCAGCCGGAGTCGCCGCGCGCGAAGAACGCCAGGTTGCTGGTGGCCGTCGCCTCGTCCTCGGTCGCGGAGGTGACGACGGTGTTGGCGATCAGGTGCAACTGCGGTGCCTGGGGCGCGAATCCGCCGAAGCCCTGCCGGATCGCCTCGCGGCCCTCGAACTTGGCCATGCCGACTATCTCGGCGACACCGTCCGCCGTGTACAGCTCGGCGATGTCGTCGGCCCGTCCGGCGTCCAGGGCCTGGGCATAGGCGGCGATGGCGGTCTGTACGGCCGCCGTGACGGACGCGTCGATCGTGGTGGTCATCTCACTCCAGGGTCGGGAAGGAAGGTCAAGAAGGGTGCGGGCGACGGCAGTTACGCCTGATACGTGGTCCTCCTGCGCTGCAGCAGCCAGGTGCCGTCGTGCCGGCGCAGCGTGTCGTCGTAGTGCCCGACCACGCCCACCGCCCAGCCCGCGTCGCCGCGCTGGAGGAAGACCACGTCGCTCAGGGCGCGGGCCTCGTCCTCGCCCGTGGACGTCACGACGGTGTTGGTGACCAGGTGGAGCTGCGGCCGGACCGGCTCCCAGCCCTTGAAGGCCGCGTGGATCGCGTCGCGCCCCTCGACCGGGTCCATGCCCGGGATCTCCAGGACGCCGTCGGGCGCGTACTGCGCGACGACCTCGTCGGTGCGGCCGGCGTCCTGGGCCTGGGTGTGCGCGCCGAGGACGGCCCGTACGCCCGCCACGACCCACGCCTGTGTGGATTCGCTCATTCTTCGCTCCAAGGTCGGGTGTTTCGACCACTCAGTCTATTGATGAGTCGAAGATAAAGGGAGGGGTGCGCGTCGGATTCGTTGACCGATCGGTACAATCACAAATAACATGCGGGCGGCTGGTCAACGGGGACTGTCGCCGAAGGAGGCGTGATCATGACGAAGCGTTGGAAGCAGCGTCCGCCGGGCTCTACGTGGGGCGATTGGGGCGAGGACGACGAACTGGGCCGTATCAACCTGCTCACCTCCGAGAAGGTTCTGCAGGGGGTCCGCGAGGTCGAGCACGGGATCAGCTTCAGCCTGAGCCTGCCGCTCGACTATCCGGGCGGGAGCGAGCTGAACCAGCGGCGCTACCCTCCGATCCTGCGGCCCACCGAGGACCTCGAACACAAGCAGGACGTCTTCTACAACATCAGGGGGCGGGAGCACTTCTCGCCGCACCTCACGGATGTGTGGTCCGACGACGTGGTGACCCTCTGGCTGCAGTACTCGACACAGTGGGACGCGCTCGCCCACCAGGGCCAGGAGTTCGACGCCGACGGCGACAGCGTCGCCGAGGCCGTCTACTACAACGGGTTCCGCGCCGACACCGACATCGTCGGACCGCAGGAGGACGCCAAGGGCGACGGCAGCGGCACCCTCGGCTTCGCCCGCCACCTCGGCCTCGAGCACATGGCGGAGCACGGGGTCCAGGGCCGGGGCGTCCTGGTCGACCTGGCCCACCACCTGGGCAACACCTGGCAGCCGGTCAACCTGAAGACCCTTCAGGAGATCATGGCCGCGGACAACATCGTGGTCGAGCCCGGTGACATGCTCCTCCTCCACACCGGTTTCGACACCGCGGTGATGGCCTGGGGCAAGAACCCGGACCCCGTGGGCATCCACACCACGGCCTCCTACCTCGACGCGTTCGACCCGGCGCTCCTGGAGTGGATCGCCGAGTCGCAGATCTCCGCGCTGGTCTCGGACAACTACGCCGTCGAGGGCGTGGGGGTGGGCCCCGAGGACAACACCCCGCACTCGCTGCTCCCGATCCACAACCTCTGCCTCTTCAAACTGGGCGTCCCGCTCGGTGAGTTGTGGTATCTGGAGAAGCTGGCGGCCTGGCTGCGCGAGCACGACCGCAGCCGCTTCCTCCTCACCGCGCCCCCGCTCAACCTGCCGGGGACACAGGGCAGTCCGCTGACACCGGTCGCGACCGTCTGACGGCGGTTTCCAGCGGTTCTACGACGGGAGGGGCCCCCGGGATTCCGGGGGCCCCTCCCGTCGTACGTCCCGTTCAGACCGCGGCGATCCGCCGCAGCGTCTCCGCGATCGTGTCCCGCGACGGCAGCCACACCCGCTCCAACGAGGGTGCGTACGGCGCCGGGACCGACGGCGGTGCCACCCGGGTGACCGGGGCGTCCAGGTGCCAGAAGCCCTCGTCGACGGCCATGGCGGCGAGTTCGGCGCCGACGCCGAAGTCGCGTACCGCCTCGTGCGCGATGACCAGGCGGTTGGTCTTGGCGAGGGACGCGAGGACGGTCTCCCGGTCCAGCGGGGAGATCGTGCGCAGGTCGATCACCTCGACGCTGATGCCCTCCCCGGCGAGCAACTCGGCTGCTGCCACGGCGTCTTGGACCATCCGCGACCAGGAGACCAGGGTGATGTCGGTGCCCTCGCGGACGACCTTGGCCTTGCCGAGCGGGATCAGGTGGTCGGCCGGGGGCCTGGGGCCCTTGAGGCCGTACTGGAGCCGGTTCTCCACGAAGACCACCGGGTTGGGGTCCTGGATCGCCGCGCGCAACAGGCCATAGGTGTCAGCCGGGTTGGACGGCATCACCACCGTCAGGCCGGGGATGTGGGCGAGGATGGCCTCCAGGCTCTGCGAGTGCTGGCTGCCCGAGGAGCGGCCCGCGCCGAACTGGGTGCGGACGACCAACGGCATCGAGGCCCGGCCGCCGGTCATGAAGCGGAGTTTGGCGGCCTGGTTGAGGAGCATGTCGAGGCAGACGCCGATGAAGTCCATGTACATGATCTCGACCACCGGCTTCATGCCGGCCATGGCCGCCCCCACCGCCGTACCGACGACGGCGCTCTCGCTGATCGGGGTGTCCCGCACCCGGCCGGGGAAGGCCTGCGCGAGTCCGCGGGTCAGTCCGAAGACGTTGCCGCCCGCGCCGACGTCGATCCCGGCGACGAACACGCTTGGATCGGCGGCGAGTTCATGCTCCAGGGCCAGCCGTACGGCGTCCATGGACCGGAAGATCTCGGCGTCGGCCGGCAGCGGCGCCGGCTCGGGGATCGGGACGCGGGGCGCGGAGACGTAGTCGTGCAGGGTCTCCGGGGCGGGTTCCGGCAGGCTCCGCGCCCAGTCGATCGCGGCCTCGATCTCCTTGTCGATCTCCTCGTCCACGGCGTCGGCGGCCGCCGCGTCCAGCTGGCGGCGGGCCACCAGCAGCGGGTCGCGTTCCTTGGCGGCGGCGACCTCCTCGGCGGGGCGGTAGCGCTCGGGGTCGCCCTCGTAGTGACCGTGCCAGCGGTATGTCTCCGCCTCCAGCAGGACCGGGCCGCCGCCCGCGCGCAGCCGCGCGACGATCCCGGTCATGGTCTGCGCCACGGCCAACACGTCGTTGCCGTCGACGTGTTGGTACTCGATGCCGTATCCGGCGGCGCGCGCGGAGAGCGGGGCGCGGTGCTGTTCGGCCTCGGGCGAGAACTCGGAGTAGTGGTTGTTCTCGCAGAGGAAGACGACCGGCAGATCCCATACGGCGGCCAGGTTCACGGCCTCGTGGAACATGCCCTGGGCCACCGCGCCGTCCCCGAAGAACGCCACCACCACGTCACCGGCCGCCCGCAGTTTCGCGGCGGTCGCGACCCCGGCGGCGATCGGGAGGCCCGCGCCGACGATGCCGTTCGCGCCGTAGATCCCGAGACCGGGGTCCGCGATGTGCATCGAGCCGCCGCGGCCGTGGCAGGTGCCCGCCTCCTTGCCCATCAGCTCGGCCATCATCGACGCCGAGTCCAGGCCCTTGGCCAGGACGTGGCCGTGGCCGCGGTGGGTGGAGGTGATGCCGTCCCGCGGGCCCAGCGGCCAGCAGGCGCCGACGGCGCTCGCCTCCTGGCCGATCGACAGATGCAGGAAGCCCGGGATCTCCGTCGCCTTGTACAGGTCGGACGCCCGCTCCTCGAAGCGGCGGATGCGGCGCATCCGCCGGTACATCTCCAGGAGCCGGTCCGTCTGTGCGGAGCCGGTGCCGGTGTGATGCGATGCCTGAGTCATACGGTCCTCGCTTTAATGTACCGTTTGGTCTAGCAAACTAGAGCGACGTCCCCGGGACTGCTTCCCCCAGGCGTGCCACGATCCGGCGCCTGTGCGGACCCGGGACAGCACGCACGTCGTCACGGCAAGGGGAGAGAAGAGATGCCACGACCGCCGGGTCATGGGCCGGGCTTCGAAGTCAGACGCCAGAAGATCATCGACACCGCCGCGTCCCTGTTCGCGCAACAGGGCTACGCCGCGACCTCCATCAACGACCTGGGCCGCGCGGTCGGGCTCGCCAAGGGTGCCCTGTACTACTACATCGGCTCCAAGGAGAACCTGCTCATCGAGATCCAGTCGCGGGTGCTCGGCCCGCTGCTGGCCCGCGCCAAGGAGATCGCGGCCCTCGACGAGGTCCCGCTGCTGCGGCTGCGGCTGCTGTCCGAGTCGCTGCTGACGATCATCTTCCGCAGGCTCGACCACATCTGGGTCTACGAGCACGACTACCGCAGTCTCAGCGGCAAGGAACTGGAGACGGTGCTGCGGCAGCGCTCCGACTTCGAGCTGCTGATCACCGGCCTGCTCACGGAGGCCGTCGAGGAGGGGACCTTCCGTGCGGTCGAACCGCACCTGGCCACCCTCCAGTTCCTCAACCTCCACAACCACACCTACCAGTGGGTGCGGCCGGAGGGCAGCTGGGACGCCGCGTTCCTGTCGGGCGAGTACTGCTCGACCCTGTTCCGCGGTTTCGCCGCGTCCGTCGGCGACCTCCCGGACGTCGAGGCGCTGGCCGCCGAGTTCAAGCGGGCCCGGCCCGAACTGCCCCTCGATCCCGAGGCGTTGTGGGAAGCGGTCGCCGTGGCGAGCTGACCGGACCCGCGGTGCGCCGTCGCGCACCGCGGATCCCGCCCGCTCACGCGCCCTGGACCAGGGCCCTGGCGATGACATTGCGCTGGATCTCGTTGGTGCCCTCGCCGATCTCCAGGATCTTGGCGTCGGCGTAGAAACGGGAGATCTCCGACTCCCGCACGTATCCGTAGCCGCCGTGTATCTGCAGCGACTGGGAGGCCGCCCGGTTGGCGACCTCGGAGGCGTACAGCTTGGCCATGGCGGCCTCCGTGCTGTGCGGACGGCCCTGGTCGGCGAGCCACGCGGCGCGGTACACCATCCACCGGGCCGCCTGGTACTCCGTACCGATGTCGGCGATCTTGTGCGCGACCGCCTGGAAGTCCGACAGCGGACGCCCGAACTGGTGCCGTTCCTTGGCGTGTTTGACCGCGAGCGCCAGCGCCGCCTTGGCCAGCGAGAGACCCAGCGCCGCCACGCTGATCCGGCCGCCGTCGAGGACCGACAGGAACTGCCTGAGCCCGTTGCCCTCCTCGCCGATCAGATGGTCGTCGGAGACCCAGCAGTCCGTGAACACCAACTCCCGTGTGTCCATGGCGTGCCAGCCGAGCTTCTTCAGCTTGGCGCCGACCGTGTAACCGGGCGTGCCCGTCGGGACGTAGAAGGTCGCGTACCCCTTGCGTCCGTCCGCGCCCTTGCCCGTCGTGGCCAGCAGGGTGACGCCCTGACTGATGTCGGTGCCCGCGTTGGTGATGAACATCTTGGTGCCGTTGATCACCCAACCCCCGTCCGCCCGGCGGGCGGTGGTCGCGATGCCGGCCGCGTCGGAGCCGGCGTCCGGCTCGGTCAGCCCGAAGGCGCCGATCGCCTCGCCCTTGGCCAGCGGCGTCAGCCAGCGGTGCTTCTGCTCCTCGGTGCCGTACGCGAGCAACGGCAGCGTGCCGATGGTCGAGTGGGCGTTCCACGAGGAGGCCACCGACTGGTCGGCGGCGCCGAGTTCCTCCATCACCGCGACATAGGTGACCGTGTCCGAGCCCGCCCCGCCGTACTCCTCCGGCACGAGCATGCCCATCAGGCCGAGTTCGCCGAGCTTGGTGAAAACCTTGGTCGGGAAGATCTCGTTCTCGGACCACTCGGCCGCGTGGGGCGTGATCTCGTTGGCCGCGAACTCGCGGACCATGTCCTGGAGAGCGAGGGTCTCCTCGGGCAGGTCGAAGTCCATGTCACAGTCCCTTCGGGGTCAGCAGCACCTTCAGGTGCTTGGCCCGGTCGGCTGCCAGGTCCTCGAAGACACCGGCTCCTCCCGAGAGCGGAAAACGGCCGGTGATCAGGGCGGAGGCGTCCAGGCGTCCGGTGCTCATCAGATCGATCACGCGCGGGATGTCGAAGTTGTAACCGAGCGTGCCGACCACCGACCGCTCGTAGAACACGAGTTGGCCCATGTCGAACTCGACGCTGCCGTGCCCGACCCCGGCCAGCACGACCCGTCCGCCGCGCCGCACGATCGACACGGCCTGGCCCGCGAGCGCGGGCACGCCGGTCGCGTCGATGACGACGTCCGGGCCGATCCGGCCGGTCCGCACGAACACCTCACGCCGTACGTCCGTCTCACGCGGGTCGAAGGCCTCGGTGACGCCGATGCCGAGCAGCATCTCGCGGCGGCCGGCTAGGGGTTCGCTCACGAACAGCCCTGCGGCGCCCGCGATTTGGGCCGCCAGCACCACGGCCACGCCGATCGGGCCGCCGCCGACCACGAGCACGTTGTCGCCCGGCTTGACCCCGGCCCGGGTCACGGCGTGCAGGCCGACCGCCAACGGCTCGGCCACGGCGGCGAGTTCGTCGCTGACGTTGTCGGGGAGGCGGGTCAGGCCGGCCAGCGGTACGGTGACGCGTTCCGCGAAGGCGCCGGGTGAAGCGAGGCCTACGGAGCCGCTCTTGGGGCAGATGTGGTACTCGCCGCGCGTGCACCAGAAGCAGGTGCCGCAGCGCCAGACCGGGTCTGCGGTTACTCGGTCGCCGATCTTGATGCCGGGCGCGTCCGCTCCCAACGCGACTACTGTGCCGCTGAGTTCGTGGCCCAGGGCGAGTGGGGGCTTGGTGCCGGTGAGGGGGTGGGGGCCCTCTCGGATCATGTGGGGGCCTTCTAGGTACTCGTGCAGGTCCGTTCCGCAGACTCCGCACCACGTCACTTCTACGACGGCTTCGTGGGGCGCCGGGTCGGGAGGGTCGGCCACCTCTTCGTAGCGGAGATCCTGTGCACCGTGCCAGACGAGTGCCTCCATGTTTTCCGCCCCTTTCACGTTGATTTTTGGCTGCGGGCCCGGTGGGGGCTGGTCGCGCAGTTCCCCGCGCCCCTTAGGTGGGGTCGCTGAACCTTGCTTTGCCAGGACCGGAGTTGAGGAATGAGTTGAGGCCCGTCGCGGCATCCTTGGTCGCGAACACGCCTGTGAACAGGGCGCGTTCGAGAGCCAGGCCGGTCGACATGCTCGCGTCCGTGCCGTGGTCCACTGCCTCTTTGATGGCTTCCAGGGCTGCGGGTGGGCCCTCGGAGAGTTGGTGGGCGTAGGTCAGGGCGGCCTGCAGGGCGGTGCCGGTGGGGACGACCTCGTCCACCAGGCCAAGGCGTAGGGCCTCCTCCGCCTTTACCCTGCGGCCGGTCATCAGGAGGTTCTTCGCGCGGGACGGGCCGATCAGGCGGGTCAGGCGTTGGGTGCCGCCCGAGCCCGGCATGATCCCCAACTGGACTTCCGGCTGGGCGAAGACCGCGTCCTGTGCCGCCACGCGGTAGTCGGCGGCCAGGGCCAGTTCCATGCCGCCGCCCAGGGCGTAGCCGGTGACCGCCGCGATCACCGGCATGGGCAGGCGGGCGACCTCGTCGAAGGTGCGCTGCAACGCGCGGTTCCAGCCGCGGATCTCCTCCGGGCCCATCGCGGCCAGGGCCTTGATGTCGGCGCCGGCGGCGAAGAGCCGCTCGCCGCCGTAGAAGACCACGGCTCGTACCGAGGGGGAGTCGGCCAGCTCGCGTACGCGGGCGGACAGCTCCTCTCTCTGTGCGGAGTCGAAGGCGTTCATCGGCGGGTTGTCGAGGCGGAGCGTGGCGACCGGTCCGTCGGTGTCGAGCCGGATGCGTGGCACGTAGAACCCTCCTCGTCGGCTGAAGCGGCGGCACGTGCGCTCGGATGGTTGTCGTCGCGCACGCGCCGTCGTAAAGTGCGGCTCATAGGTTTTATAGACCAAGGGGTACACTAAATTATGTGAGTGGGCAACCGACCGGTCGGGATCCGGTTTGCCCCATGAGCCGTGGTCGAGCCGTGTTCAGCGCCGAACACCACAGAGCGAGAGTGAGCCGTGCACAATTTCGCGAGCATCCTCGATTACCACCTGGCGCAGCGGCCCGAGGCCGTCGCCGTCGTCCAGGGCGAGCGTTCTCTGACGGTCCGCCAACTGCAGGAGCGGGTGAACCAGTTGGCGGCGGGCCTGGCCGAACTGGGCGTCGGGCGCGGCGATGTCGTAGGCCTGCTGCTCTACAACCAGCCGGAGTTCCTGGAGCTGGTGTACGCGACCAACCAACTCGGCGCGGTCTTCCTGCCGCTCAACTACCGCCTCTCGGAAGAGGAGTGGCAGTACATCCTGGGCCACGCGCAGGCCAAGGTGATCGTCACCGAGCCGGAGTTCGTGCGGGCGGTGGAGCGCAGCGCCGGGTGTCTGACCGACCTGGAGCACCGGGTCGTGATCGGCGGCGACCTGCTCGACGAGCCGTGGATCGGCTACGAGGAGCTGCTGGCCCGGCACAAGGGGGAGCGGGTGGAGCCCGTGGATGTCGGGCTCGACGACCTCCAGCGGCTCATGTACACCTCCGGCACCACCTCACGGCCCAAGGGCGTCCGTATCACCTACGGAAACCTCCAGGCCAAGAACCTCGCCCACATCGTCCACTTCGGTCTGACGGCGGCGGACACCACGCTGGTGTGCGGACCGCTCTACCATGTGGGCGGTCTGGACATGCCGGCCCTCGGGGTCCTGTACGCGGGCGGCGGTGTCGTACTCCAGCGCAGGTTCGACCCGCAGGCCGTGCTGGAGGAGATCGAGAAGCACCGCGTCACCAATGTGTGGCTGGCGCCCGCCATGGTCAACGCGGTCCTGGAGGTCCCCGATCGCGAGGAGTACGACACCAGCTCGGTCCGCTTCATCCTCGGCGGCGGCGAGAAGACCCCCGAACCGGTGCTCCGGCGCATCATGACCGCGTTCCCCAACGCCTGGTTCGCCGACGCCTACGGCCTGACCGAGACCGTCTCCGGCGACACCTTCCTCGACCGCGAGCACGCGCTGTCCAAGCTGGGCTCGGTCGGGCGTCCCGTGCCGCACACGCGCGTGCGGATCGTCGACGACACGGGGGCCGAGGTCCCGGCCGGTGAGCTCGGCGAGATCACCCTGCGCGGCCCGAAGGTCTTCGCCGGGTACTGGCGGGACGAGAAGGCCACGGCGGCGGCGATCCGGGACGGCTGGTTCCACACCGGGGACATCGGGCACGTCGACGAGGACGGCTTCCTCTTCATCGACGACCGCAAGAAGGACATGATCGTCTCCGGCGGCGAGAACATCGCCACACCCGAGGTGGAGCGGGTGCTGTACGAGCACCCGGCCGTCCTGGAGGCCGCCGTGGTCGGCATCGACCATCCCCGCTGGGGTGAAGTCCCGCGCGCCTTCGTGGTGTTCAGGCCCGGCGAGAGCGCGGGGCCGGAGGAACTACGGGAGTTCTGCCGGGCGCGCCTGGCCAAGTTCAAGGTGCCGGCCCGCTTCGACATCGTCGACGAACTGCCCCGCACCCCGTCCGGCAAGGTCCTCAAGCGGACCCTGCGCGACCTCCCCGCGAAGGGCTGAGCCATGACGGACGTGAACGACGTGAATGCCCAACTCCGGCTCGACGGACGGACGGTGTGGGTGACGGGCGCGGGGAAGGGGCTGGGGCGCGCGATCGCCGTCGCCCTGTCCCAGGCGGGCGCGACCGTGGCAGCAACGGCCCGTACGGCGGCGGACCTTGACAGTCTGGAGGCCGAACTCGCCGCCCACGGCGGCAAGGTGCTGGTCCTGCCCGGCTCGGTCGCCGACTCCACCGCCGTACGGACCATCGTCGGGCGCATCACCGACGACACCGGCCGACTCGACGCGGTCGTCAACTGCGCCGGTACGAGCCCCCACTTCACCCGCAGCGAGCGGGTCACCGACGAGGACTGGCAGCAGGTCCTCGACGTCAACCTCCAGGGCACCTTCTACTGTTGCCGCGAGGCGGGCAAGGTGATGCTGGAGCAGCGGTCCGGCTCGATCGTCAACGTCTCCTCGGTGCACGCCCGCACCGGCTTCGAGCGCATCGCCGCCTACGCCGCCAGCAAGGGCGGGGTCGAGGCACTCACCAAGTCCCTCGCCGTGGAATGGGCCGACCGCGGGGTCCGTGTCAACGCCCTCGCGCCCGGCTACTTCCACACCGACCTCAGCTCCGGCCTGCTGGCCAGCCGCTGGGGCGAACGCATCGTCGACAGCACGCCGTTGGGCCGCGTCGGCGACGTGACGGAACTCGGCGGAGCCGCGGTCTTCCTCGCGTCCGACGCCTCCCGCTTCGTCACCGGGACGACCCTCACGGTGGACGGCGGTTGGACCGCGCGGTAGCTGTACTGATCATGAGCGCGGTCACTGCTCCGGCGCGGGCCGCACGGTGAGCATCTGGAGCGCGTGTCCCACCGGGCCGTCGACGTCGTGCAGCACGGTGCTCGTCAGCCCCTGCCCGGTGGGCCCGAAGGTGACCGTCGTGTCCAACCCGGTCCAGTCGCCCACGGGTTGGCGGTGCAGGTGGACGGTCAGGTCGACGTTCGGGTAGATCCAGGCGGTCGGCGGCTGTCGTACGGCGATGCCGTTCGCGGTGTCGACGAGCGCGAGATAGGACGCGAGCGGGCTGCTGGGCTCACCGGCGACGAGGGCGTGCCGGGTGGAGATCCAGGCGGTCGTACGGCCCGGTCGCGGTGGCGCGAGTGGCCGTACGTCCACGGAGGCGATGTATCCGCCGGGCCACAGAGCGCTCATCTCCCAGGGGGCCAACTCCTCGGGAGGGGTGAGGCGTTCGGTGGGGCCGCCCGCGACGGCGGAGGTGTCGATCGCGGCGAGGAACCAGGCCCGGGCCCGCACCACCGGTCGGCCGGCGACCAGCACCACGGCCTCGACCAGCTCGATCGTGCGGCCGGGGCGGACGACCTCCACCTGGATCTCGCACTCGTCGAGGGCGAGCCGCCCCAGGATGTCGTAGCTGATCCGCGTCATCACGAGCCCGTCGCCGCCCGGCCGCGTCGCCAACCGGCGCTCGATGGCGTGGACCACGAGCCCGCCGAGCGGGCTGAAGTGCAACTCGTCGGGGTCCCAGGCGCCGCCCGCGTGAGCCGTGGGCTTGTAGCGGTGCTCGTCGATGCGCTCGTAGTAGCTGTCGGGGACCGGGGTTCCGGTGTTCAACGGACTTCTCTCCCAAGGCTGTTCTCGCCGTGCGTGCCGTGCTCTGTTCCGGTGACCACTCTGCCACCTGCGGAAAGGTCCATACCGGACGCGTCAAGTGATGGAGGAACGGGGAGGGTCGGGACGCGACCCGCGGTCGGATCCTGAACGGAAGTCACGCCCTGGGCGCCCGCATCGACGAACTGCCGCTGATTCGGCTTCAGTTGTTGACGGCGGGCGGGGGCGGGACTACAACCCGGGGAGAGCGCTCCCAACCCCACTGAGGAGACCCTCCATGCAGACGTCAACCGGCATCTCCGCCAGACCTCCGACCGGAGCCGTGCGCTCCCGTACGGCTCTCGGTCTGGCCGTCGTCCTGATCGTCGCCTTCTTCGCCGCCCTGAGCCCCTCACCCGCCCGCGCCGCCGACCAGTTGCTGTCCCAAGGGCGGCCCGCCACCGCGTCCTCGACCGAGAGCGGGTCCTTCCCCGCGAGCGCGGCCGTCGACGGCAACACCGGCACCCGCTGGTCCTCCGCCTTCGCCGACCCGCAGTGGCTTCAGGTGGACCTTGGAACGGTCCAGCAGATCACCCGCGTCTCGCTCAACTGGGAGGCCGCGTACGCAACCGGCTACCAGATCCAGACCTCCACCGACGCGACCACCTGGACCACGATCTACTCCACGACGACCGCCACCGGCGGCACCCAGAACCTCACTGTGACCGGCAGCGGCCGCTACGTCCGCCTGTACGGCACCGCCCGGGCCACCCAATGGGGCTACTCCCTCTGGGAGTTCCAGGTCTACGGCCCCGGAAGCACCACCCCGCCCGACGACTTCTGGGGCAGCACCAGCGACATCCCGGCGGCCAACAACGCCGTGGAGGTGAAGATCCTCAACCGCACCAACGGCAAGTACCCCGACAGCCAGGTGTATTGGAGCTTCAACGGGCAGACGCACTCCATCGCCGAGCAGCCCTACCTGGACATGCCGGCCAACTCCGCGGGCCGCATGTACTTCTACCTGGGCTCACCGACCAGCTCCTACTACGACTTCATCGAGTTCACGGTCGGCGGCAACGTCTTCAACGGCAACACCACCCGCGTCGACGCCTTCGGCCTCAAGCTCGCCATGCGCCTGCACAGCAAGGACGGTTACGACACCGAGGTCGGTGAGAACCGGGCGACCTTCGCCGAGGACCGCGCGACCACCTTCCAGCGGTTCACCGACGCGGTGCCGGCCCAGTTCAAGGTGCTGGCGCAGACCCAGGCGCCGTACCGGATCATCGCGCCCGGCAGTGACCCGAGCTTCCGCGCGGGCGGCGCCAACGCCAACTACTTCACTTCCTACGCCCAGTCGGTGGGCGTGAACGCGGCCACCTCCGACATCTTCGGCTGCGCGGGCTCGCTGGCCGCCGACCCCAACATGTGCGCTGCCCTCAACCGCCATGTGGCGACGCTGCCGGCGTCGCAGCAGTCCGACCCGGCGCAGTTCTACAAGGCGGCGCCCGCCAACTACTACGCCAAGTTCTGGCACGACAACGCCATCAACCAGCTTGCCTACGGCTTCCCTTACGACGACGTCGCTGGCCAGTCCTCGTTCATCTCGCACGCCGACCCGCAGTGGCTGCTGGTCGCCGTCGGCTGGTAGGCACGGACGCACAGCGAAACGGGGCCGCCCTCGTCAGGAAGGGCGGCCCCGCTTCAGCTTCTCCTGGCGGGAGTTACTGGACGTTGATCGTGAAGGTGGACGTGGTGTTGCGGATGTCCTGGGCGTTGCCGCTCATCCGCAGGTTGACGAAGGTCGCCGAACCCACGGCGGGTCCCTGACCGGGTTCCGGCAGCTCGTTGGCCCAGATGCCCCACCCGGACTTGGCGTCGAACGCGTCTCCGCTCTTCTTGGAGTTGGTGATGGAGATGTCGGTGAAGATCGTGTCCTTCACCGGGAACTGGGCTTGTCCGCCTACGTAGTTGGTCTGGAACATCACTCCGCCGTACGTGGAGTTGTCGATGTCCACGTCGTTGACCCGGATGCCCTGGAACACCTTCGAGGCGGAGAACGCCCAGATGGCCGGGAAGACCTGGGAGCCCCAGAAGTGGCCGCCCGTTCTGTCCAGGGAGACGTTCTCGATCGTCGTCGGATCGGTCCCGAAGCCGTTCATCGGGTAGCCGAAGTCCAGCGAGGAGATCGTGATGCCGGAGTAGACCAGGGTGTCGGCGACCCTGATGTTGCGGAAGGTGTTGTCGAAGCCGCCGTAGACCGCGATACCGGCCGCACGCCAGGTGAGTGTCGAGGTCAGGTTCTCGTAGAGGTTGTTCTTCTCGTCGGAACCGCCCGCGTCGATCGCCGAGAAGAGCGCGAAGCTGTCATCGCCCGTGGCCCGGGCGTCGTTGTTGACGACGTGGTTGTCCGTGGAGCCGTTCGTCATGTTGATGCCGTCGGCGAACGTGTCACGGATGCGGGAGTTCTTGATGGTCATGTTGTCGGTGTTGGCGCCCCAGTACATGCACACCATGTGCTCGACCCAGATGTCGTCGATGGTGATGTTGGAGACGTTGGAGAAGTCGAAGACCTTTCCTGGACCGTCGATTCGGGACGTGTAGTTCCCGAAGTAGGCGAAGCCGGTGAACGACGAACCGTTCGCGGTGGCCTCGGCCCGGATGCCGATGTCGGTGTTCTCCTGCGAGGCGGGGGCGTGGAAGCGGGTGAACCACGATCCGGCTCCTACGACCTTGACCGCCTTGCCGTAGACCTGCAGCTTGCTGGAGGTCTCGTAGTCACCCGCGGGAAGATAGACGCCGACGAGCTTGCCCGTGGTGTCCATACGGACCGTGTCGAGCGCGTTCTGCACGTCCTGCTGCGCGAAGCCGGCCGGGACCACGTAGGCGGCCGGGTCCGGGTTCGGAGTCGCCGTCGCCTGCTCGGTGTTGATGAAGTCGATCGCGTAGGTGGAGGTGTTGGCCGCGTCCTTCTGGAGCCGGATCTTGGAACCTGCCGGAACTGTCCTGCCCAGCAGGAGATTCGCCTCGTCGTAGATGTGGCGCTGGGTACCGGCGCTCGGCGAGTTGCCGGGTGCGGTCTCGGCGCCGTACAGCCAGGCGTACTTGGAGGTGAGGTCGATGGCCTTGAGGAACTGGCCGTCGACGTAGACGTCGAGCGTGGTGTCGGTGCCGTCGGGGACGGAGAAGCGGGTGACCAGGGTGTTGGTCGACGCGCGGGTGGTCCATTCGACGTACTGGCCGGTCGAGTTGAGGGTCACCGCCTTGCGGCCGCTCGCCTCCCCGGCGATGTCGCCGACGGTGCGGTTCGGGCCGACGACCTGGGCGCCGCCGCCCACCGTGCCGTCCTCGGCCTCGTACATGTCGTAGGGCATGTCGGCGCCGCGGCCGACGAACAGGGGTTGTGTGGTGGTGTTGTTGGTCCGCTTGACCGGGAGTTCGTTCGTGTCGTCGGCGATGACCGTCTTGACGGTGAACTTGCCGTTGACGGCCGTCCAGGAGCCGAGGCTGACGGGTGCGGTCGTCTGGCCGGCCGCGATGGTGCCGTTGTAGGAGCCGGTGAGTGTCTTGACCGTGGCGCCGTTGGCGTCCAGGAGCGTCAGCGTGACGCCGTGGGTGCCGGAGGCCGAGTCGACCGTCCCCTGGTTCTTGATCGCCACGGTGAACGTGACGTTGTCGCCCGCCGAGGCGCTGGAGGGCGTCCAGGCGACCGGTGCGGCGACCAGGTCGGAGCTGGAGACCGGCTTGACGACGAGGGCGTCCGGGGCGGTGTAGACGTTGTTGCCCTCGTTCTGCTCGATGACCTTGTTGGACGGGTCCACCTCGGCGCCGAGCGGGTAACTCCCCGCGTCCCGGGTGCCGATGCTCGCCGTGACCGTCGTCGACGCGCCGGCCGCGAGCACCGGGACGTCGGCCGTGGCGGCCTTCGTGCCGCCGAGCGTGAAGTTCAGGTCGGTGGCCTTGGACGCCTTGCTGCCGCTGTTGGTGACCGTCGCCGTCAGGCTGATGGCGTCCGACTCGACCGGGGCCGCGGGCGTGTGGGTGATGCCGGTGACCTTGAGGTCCGGGTTGGCGGCCGGGGTGCCGATCACCTGGAACTCGGCGACCTGCCCGCCCGGGGCACCGGTGTTGGAGGCGAACTTGAGCTGGATGTCGGCCGCGGCGCCGGAGACCGGGATGGTCACCGTGTTGCCGCTCGACGGGTTGAAGACGTAGTCCTTCGCCGCGACGAGACTCGTGAACGCGGTCGCGTCCTGGTCCCGGCCCAGCACCTGGATGTTCTGCGTACGCGTCGACCACGCGGGGTCGGGGTTCAGCTTGACGACGACCTGACTGAGGTCGGCGTTCGCGCCCAGCTTGGTGGTGAGGGTGGCCGGGTAGGCGCCGCCCCCGCTCTCCCAATAGGTGGCTGTCTGGCCGTCGTTGGCGTTCGCGGCGACATAGGTGAAGGTGTACGAGGAGGCCTCGATGGGCTTGCCCTGCGCGAGGTCGGAGCCCGCGCCGTTACCGGCCCGGGTGACGCTGTTGCTCGCCACCGACACGTTCCCGGCGGCGTCCTTCGCCTTCACGTAGTAGGTGACCGTGGCCGTCGCCGACGGGGTGTCGGTGTACGAAGTCGCGTCACCGGCAACGGACTTGAGGAGCTGGTCGTTGGCGTAGACGTCGTACCCGGTGACCTGGACGTTGTCGCTCGACGCCTGCCAGGTCAGCTTCACGTCGCTGCCCGACTGCGTGTAGGCGAGGTTGCCCGGTGCGGTGGGCGCCTGGGTGTCGCCGGTCGAGCCCTTGCGGGTGACGCTGTTGCTGTTGGCGGAGACGTTGCCCGCCGCGTCCTTGGCCCGCACGAAGTACGTGATGTCGCTGCCGGCCGGCTGGGTGTCGGTGTACGTCAGGACGTTCCCGGCGACGCTCGACCTCAACTGCCCGTTGGCATAGATGTCGTAGCCGGTCACGGCGGTGTCGTCGGTGGCCGCTGTCCAGTTCAACTCGATCTGCCCGGTGGCCGGTTCGGTGTAGCTCAGGTTGCCCGGCGCGGTGGGCGCCTGCGTGTCGCCGGTCGCCGGTCCGTAGACCTCCAGCTCGGACACCTGCCCGGCGGGCCAGCCGGTGTTCGCCGTGATCAGCACCCGCACGTACCGCGTGGTCGTCGCGTCGAACGCGATCGTCGTCGACTGGGCGGTGGAACTGTCGAAGGTGTACGCCTTCGAGGCCGTCAGGTCGGTGAAGTTCTGGTTGTCGGTCGACCCCTGGATCTTGAGCGTCTGACTGCGGCTCGGCCAGCTGCCCGGCAGCCGCAGCGTCACCTGGTTGACCCTGACCGACGAGCCGAGGTCGACCTGGAGCCACTGCGGGAACGCGTTGTTCGTGCTCTCCCAGTAGGTGTTCTGGTTGCCGTCACCGGCGTTGGCCGCGCCGTAGACATCGGCGTGCCCGCTCTCGCTGAAGGGCTTGCCCAGGGCGAGGTTGGCGGTCTCGGCGGTGGCCGTGAGGACCTGCATCTCCGCCAACTGGGCCGTTCCGGCGACCGAGTTGGCGCTGAAGTCGGCCCGCACGTACCGGGCGAGGGTCGAGGGCACGGAGATCTTCACGGTGTTGTCGGCACCGGGGCTGAAGACGTACTGCGCCGACGACTTGAGCGTCGCGAAGCTCTTGCCGTCGTCGCTGCCCTGGAGCGCCAGCGTCTGCCTGCGGGTCTGCCAGCCCTCGGGCAGCCGCAGCACGACCTGCCGGACGCGCTCGCTCTTCCCGAGGTCGGTCTGCACCCACTGGGCCGACTTCTTCCCGGCCTGCCAGTAGGTGTCGGTGTCGCCGTCGGTGATGTTGGTGGCCTTGTGCGCGCCGCGGGTGCTGCCCGCGGTGGTCTTCGCGTCCGCGGCGACGTTGGGACCGCCGGCCGCGTGCGCGCTCACGGCGGGCAGGCCCAGCACCATCACGGCGGAGGCGAGCGCGGCGATCGCCGCGCGGCGTCTGGGGGATCTCTTCTTGTGTCGGGTCGGTCGAGTCATACGGGTCACTTCCTGCGGAGGCTCGCGCGCCGGTGGGGCGGCGAGGGCGGCTCGTTCCTGGGGCGTGGTGCAGGAGCAGAAAGGTGCGAGGTGAGGAGGTACGTGCTGCCCCTGAGAGGCAGGTTTTTGCGTTGTTTCATCGAAATATTGCAGAGCGATGGGAGGGGGTCTACAGCTGGAACAGCGCAATATTCACCAGAAACACTCATCGCCCTGGAGTGACACGGGAGTTGACTTGCGCGTACTTGCGGCGACTGAACGAAAGTGAACGCAAGTAACGCAATTTCTTGCGCGATCCAATGTCGTTGAATTCCGCGCCGCTTCTTCCTGGCGGATTCCCCGTCGGCGCGTAACGTGATGCCCCATGAAGATCCTCATCAGCGCCGACATGGAGGGTGCGACCGGCGTCACCTGGCCGGCCGACGTGTTGCCGGGGACACCGCAGTGGGAGCGGTGCCGTTCGATGTTCACCTCGGACGTGAACGCGGCCGTCCTCGGTTTCTACGACGGCGGCGCCGACGAGGTGCTCGTCAACGAGGCCCACTGGACGATGCGCAACCTGCTGCTCGAACAGCTCGACGAGCGCACCGAGATGCTCACCGGACGCCACAAGTCCCTCTCCATGGTGGAGGGCGTGCAACACGGCGACGTCGACGGCATCGCGTTCGTCGGCTACCACGCGGGCGCCGGCATGGAGGGCGTCCTCGCCCACACCTACCTCGCCAACTCCATCACCGGCGTGTGGCTGAACGACGTCCGCGCGAGCGAGGGACTCCTCAACGCGCATGTCGTCGCCGAGTACGGGGTACCGGTGGTCCTTGTCACGGGTGACGACGTGGCCTGCGAGGACGCCCTCGGGTACGCGCCCGAGGCGCTGAAGGTGGCCGTCAAGGACCATGTGTCGCGGTACGCGGCCGTGTGCCGGACACCGGCCAGGACGGCCGCCGACATCCGCGAGGCGGCGAAGGAGGCGGCGAAACTGGCGGTCCGTCAGGAACCGGTACAGGGCGGCCCGTTCACCGTCGCCCTCGAATTCGACGCCGAACACCTCGCCATGGCCGCCACCGTCGTACCCGGCGTCGCGCGGGTCGGCGAGCGGAAGGTGGCGTACACCAGCGACACCATGTACGAGGGGATCCGAACCTTCAAGGCGGTCACGACGATCGTCTCGGCCGCGGTGGAGGAGCAGTATGGCTGACATCGACGAGCGGGCCCTGGACGAGGTCGTGACGTTCACCTCGGACCTGATCCGCATCGACACGACCAACCGGGGCGGCGGCGACTGCCAGGAGAGACCCGCCGCCGAGTACGCCGCCGGGCAACTGGCCGGTGCGGGGCTCGAACCCACCCTTCTGGAACGCTCCAAAGGGCGCACCAACGTCGTCGCCCGCATCGAGGGCACCGACCCCTCGGCGGACGCGCTCCTCGTCCACGGTCACCTGGACGTCGTGCCCGCGCAGGCCGACGAGTGGAGCGTGCACCCCTTCTCCGGGGAGATCCGCGACGGGGTCGTCTGGGGACGCGGCGCGGTCGACATGAAGAACATGGACGCGATGATCCTCGCCGTCGTCCGCGCCTGGTCCCGGCAGGGCGTACGGCCCCGGCGCGACCTCGTCATCGCGTTCACCGCCGACGAGGAGGCGAGCGCCGAGGACGGCTCCGGCTTCCTCGCCGACCGGCACGCCGGGCTCTTCGAGGGCTGCACCGAAGGCATCAGCGAATCAGGGGCGTTCACCTTCCACGACGGCACCGGCCGTGAGATCTACCCCATCGCCGCCGGTGAACGCGGCACCGGCTGGCTCAAGTTGACCGCACACGGCCGCGCGGGCCACGGCTCCAAGGTCAACCACGAGAACGCCGTCACGCGTCTCGCCGCCGCGATCACCCGCATCGGCGAGCACGAATGGCCGCTCCGGCTCACCCCGACCGTCCGCGCCGCCCTCACCGAACTGGCCGCCCTGTACGGCATCGACCCCGACCTCGACGACGTCGACGGACTCCTCACCAAGCTCGGCCCGGCGGCGAAACTCGTCGAGCCCACCGTCCGCAACAGCGCCAACCCGACCATGCTGAACGCCGGTTACAAGGTCAACGTGATCCCGGGCGAGGCCGTGGCCTTCGTCGACGGACGCTACCTCCCGGGCGGCGAGGACGAGTTCCGCACCACCCTGGACCGGCTCACCGGACCGGACGTGGAGTGGGAGTTCCACCACCGCGAGGTGGCCCTCCAGGCACCGCTCGACTCTCCGGCCTACGCTCAAATGCGGGCCGCTGTAGAGGAGTTCGCACCCGAGGGGCATGTGGTCCCGTACTGCATGTCCGGCGGTACGGACGCCAAGCAGTTCTCGCGTCTCGGCATCACCGGCTACGGCTTCGCACCGCTGAAGCTCCCCGAGGGCTTCGACTACCAGGCGCTGTTCCACGGAGTGGACGAACGCGTCCCCGTCGAGGCACTCCACTTCGGCGTCCGCGTTCTGGACCGCTTCCTGAGGACGGCCTAGCAAGTGGGGGAGAACGTGCAGACTCTGGCGTACGGCTCGTGGCCCTCGCCCATCGACGCGGCCCTCGCCGCCGCGCACGACGGACACCCCGAGTATGTCGGTTTCGTCGGCGACGAGGCCTGGTGGACCGAACCCCGGCCCACCGAGGGCGGCCGCCGCACCCTGGTCCGCCGCCGCGCGGACGGCTCCGAGGAGTCGGTGCTGTCCGCCCCGTGGAACGTCCGCAGCCGCGTCATCGAGTACGGCGGACAGCCCTGGGCTGGAACGGTCCAAGACGGTCAACCCCTCGTGGTCTTCGTGAACTTCAACGACCAGCGCCTGTATCGATACGATCCCGGGAGCGAGCCGAGCCCGCTCACCCCCGTGTCCTCGGTCGGCGACGGACTCCGCTGGGCGGAACCGCAGTTGTGCCCGGACCTGGGTGAAGTCTGGTGCGTGCTGGAGGAGTTCACCGGCGACGCCCCCGGCGATGTACGGCGCGTGCTGGCCGCCGTACCGCTGGACGGATCCGCCGCCGAGGACCGGAACGCCGTACGTGAACTCACCGACGACCGGCACCGGTTCGTGTCCGGGCCGCGCGTCTCGCCCGACGGGCGGAAAGCGGCCTGGCTCGCCTGGGACCATCCCCGGATGCCGTGGGACGGCACGGAGCTGCTGCTCGCCGAGGTCGCCGACAACGGCACGTTCGGGAAACCCCGGACCGTCGCCGGCGGACCCGAGGAGTCGATCGCTCAGGTCGACTGGGCCTTCGACGGCTCGCTGCTCTACGCCAGCGACCGCACCGGCTGGTGGAACCTCTACCGCGACCACCAGCCGCTGTGCGCCCGCGAGGAGGAGTTCGGCGGCCCGCTGTGGAAACTCGGCCAGCGCTGGTTCGCACCCCTGGAGAGCGGGCCGATCGCCGTCGTGCACGGCCGGGGCGCCACCCTCCTCGGCATCCTTGACCCCGAGACCGGCGAGGTCGTCGACGCGGCCGGACCCTGGACCGAGTTCGCCTCCACCCTCGCGGTGAACGGCGAGCGGATCGTCGGCGTCGGGGCCAGCCCGCGCAGTGCCTACGAGGTCGTCGAACTCGACACCCGCACCGGCAGGGCGCGGGTGATCGGCGCCGCCCACGACGACCCCGTGGACCCCGCCCACTACCCCGAACCGCAGATCCGGACCTTCACCGGTCCCGCCGGACGCGACATCCACGCCCACATCTACCCACCGCACAGCCCGAGTTGGGCCGCGCCGGGCGACGAACTGCCGCCGTACGTCATCTGGGCGCACGGCGGACCCACCAGCCGCGCGCCGCTCGTCCTCGACCTGGAGATCGCCTACTTCACCTCACGCGGCATCGGCGTCGCCGAGGTCAACTACGGCGGCTCCACCGGGCACGGCCGCGAGTACCGCAACCGGCTGCGCGAGCAGTGGGGTGTCGTCGACGTCGAGGACTGCGCAGCTGTCGCGCTGGCCCTCGCGGACGAGGGCACCGCCGACCGCGCCCGGCTCGCCGTCCGGGGCGGCAGCGCGGGCGGCTGGACCAGCGCCGCGTCCCTCGTCACGACCGACGTCTACGCCTGCGGCACCATCATCTATCCCGTCCTCGACCTGGCCAACTGGGCCACGGGGGAGACCCACGACTTCGAGTCCCGCTACCTGGAGACCCTGGTCGGCCCCCTCGCCGACGTACCCGCCCGCTACGTCGAGCGCTCACCCGTCGAGCACGCCGACCGCGTCACCGCGCCCTTCCTGCTGATGCAGGGCCTGGCCGACGTGATCTGCCCGCCCGTCCAGTGCGAACGCTTCCTGGAACAGATGCGCGGACGCCAAGTACCGCACGCCTACCTGGCGTTCGAGGGCGAGGGCCACGGCTTCCGCCGCGCCGACACCATGATCCGCACCCTGGAGGCCGAACTCTCCCTCTACGCCCAGGTCTTCGGCATCGACCCGCCCGGCGTCCCCACCCTGGAGCTCACCAAGTGACCCCGCTCGTCCGCCCGTTCCGACTCGCCCCCGGCGCCCGCGTGGCCGTCGTCGCACCCAGCGGCCCGGTGTCCGAGGAACGGCTGGAGGCGGGCCTGGACATCCTGCGCGGCTGGGACCTCGACCCGGTCGTGGCACCCCATGTCCAGGACCGGCACGCCGAGTTGGGCTATCTCGCGGGCACGGACGCCGACCGCGCCGCCGATCTGCAGAACGCCTGGTGCGACCCGTCCGTGGCCGCCGTGCTGTGCGCCCGCGGCGGCTACGGCGTACAGCGCATCGTCGATCTGCTCGACTGGGAGGCCATGCGGGCCGCCGGGCCGAAGGTGTTCGTCGGCTTCAGCGACCCCACCGTGCTGCACCAGGCGTTCGCCACCCGGCTCGGCCTGGTCACCCTGTACGGGCCCGCCGCGGCCGGCATCGACTTCATCAAGAACGCCCGCGCACAGGAGCAGTTGAGGGCGACCCTCTTCGACCCGGAGTCCGTACGGATTCTCCACGCCGTCCCGACCGGCGGCGGCGCACTGGTCCCGGGACGGGCCCGGGGCGTCACCCTCGGCGGCTGTCTCAGCCTGCTCACCTCCGACCTCGGCACCCCGCACGCGCCCGCCGGTGCGCGCGGCGGCCTGCTGATGATCGAGGACGTCGGCGAACTGGCGTACCGCATCGACCGGATGCTGACCCAACTCCTGCGCAGCGGCTGGCTCGACGGCGTCGCGGGCATCGCGCTCGGCTCCTGGGCCGGCTGCGGACCGTACGAGAAACTGCGCCCGGTGCTCGCGGACCGGCTGGGCGGGCTGGGCGTACCCGTCGTCGAGGAGTTCGGCTTCGGGCACGGCGAGGGGGCGCTGACGATACCGCTCGGCGTGAGCGCCGAACTGGACGCGGACGCAGGCACGTTGACGCTGGACGAACCCGCGCTGCGCTAGCCGCCGTCACGCCGGATCGCTTGTTGAATCGCTGTCAAGAAACACCCTTCACGGTGATTGACCCGGCCTGACACGTGTCACACCATGGGCGTGGGCCGGTACTTACCGGTCGGTAAGTCGCTGTTGCCTCAGTCGGGTTGTCCTCAGTGTGGAGGTCCCTGTGTCCCGTCGTGTGCCCGGAATCCGCGCCGCGCTGGCTCTCACTCTCACCGCCCCGCTCACCCTCACCGCCCCGCTCGCCCTCGGCACGCCCGCCACCGCCGCCGACCAATACACCGTCACCGCACTGAAGTTCACCGTCCCCGCGGGCGGCCGCGACTGCACGGTCGACGCCGATCTGTACCGACCCGTGGGAGTGGACCGCGCCCACCCGGCACCCGCCGTACTGGCCACCAACGGCTTCGGCGGCAGCAAATCGGACGGTTCCACGGACGCCATCGGCAAGGACTTCGCGCAGCGCGGCTATGTCGGACTCGTCTACTCCGGACTCGGCTTCGGCAGGTCGGGGTGTCTCGTCTCGCTCGACGACCCGGACATCGACGGGAAGGCCGCCTCCGGGCTGATCGACTTCCTGGCCGGCACCCGGGCCGCCGACGACGGCACCAGGGCCGACTTCGTGACCCTCGACGCGAAGGGCGACCCGCGCGTCGGGATGATCGGCGGATCGTACGGCGGCGCCATCCAGCTGGCGACGGCGGCCGTGGACCACCGGGTCGACGCGCTCGTCCCCCTGATCACCTGGAACGACCTGGCGTACTCCCTCGACCCCAACAGCGCGGTGGGCCAGGGGCGTTGGACCGTTCCAGGCGCCTTCAAGTGGCAGTGGACCAACGGTTTCTACCTCATGGGCGAGACCCAGCCCCTGACCGTGCCGAGCCTCGACCCGACCCGGATCAACTCCCTCACCTGCGTCCACTTCGTCACCCGGGCCTGCGCCATAATCCGCACCCTGAACTCCGGGAGCTATCCGCCCAAGGCGACGGCCGGCCTGCTGGCGTACGCGCACAGCGTCTCGCCGGTGTCATATCTGAACCGGGTGAAGGCACCCACACTCCTCGTCCAGGGGCAGGCCGACACCCTCTTCAACCTCAACGAGGCGACGGCGACGTACAAGACGCTGAAGGCGCAGGGAACGACCGCCAACATGATCTGGCAGTCGTGGGGACACAGCGGCGGGACGACCGACCCGGCCGCCGGTGAACTCGACCTGAGCCAGGGCAACTTGGAGTCGAGTTACGTCGGGAAGCGGATTCTCGCCTGGTTCGACCGGTACCTGCTCCAGCGGAAGAGCACGGACACGGGACCGGCCTTCGCCTACTACCGCGACTGGATCACGGACCCGGCCGACACCTACGCCACCGCGAACCAACTGCCCGCCCTCGACGAGAAGTTGTACCTCTCCGGCGACGGCAAGCTGGTGGACAACCGGGCGAAGGTGGCGCGGGGCAGCCGTGGTTACTCCAACTGGCTTGTCCCCACGAGCCATTCGGAGAGCTCGCTGAGCGGGACGATCGGCCTGCCGGACCCGGCGCCGTACGACACGGCGGGCACGTACCTGGGGTGGACCAGCGAACCCCTGACCCGCACGACGGACGTCGTAGGCGCCCCGAAGGCGACGCTCAAGGTCGTCTCGCCGAAGGCGGAGCGCACCCAGAACTCCGGCGACGCCGCCGACAACCTGGTCCTCTTCGCCAAGCTCTACGATCTCGCCCCGGACGGCAGCAAGACTCTCGTCCACAGGTTGGTCGCTCCTGTCCGCATGCCGGACGTCACCAAGAGCTTCACGGTGACCCTGCCGGGGATCGTGTACCGGTACGCGAAGGGGCACCGGCTGCAATTCGTGATCGCGGCGAGCGACGACGCGTACACCGGGAACCGGGGGATCAAGCCGGTCACCGTGGTCAGCTCGCCGCAGGACACCGGGGTGCTGGAGCTGCCGGTCGTCGCGGACTGAGTCTCACCGTGCGTGATGGCCGATTCGGGCTCACCCTGGAGTCATGAGCCCGAAGACCACCGAGAGCGGCGGTAGGACCGGCCAGCGGGAACGTGTGCTGACGCCCGCCCGGATCACGGTTCTGCTGCTTGCCGTCCTGGCCCTGATCTTCATCTTCGAGAACACCCGCGCCACGAAGATCCGCCTGCTCATCCCCGAGGTCACCATGCCTCTGTGGATGGCCCTACTGGGCACGGCGATCATCGGCGCCCTGTGCGGGTGGTATTTCATGCGACGGCGCCGCTGACCCGGAACTAAGGTGACGGGATGCCGCACACCGCATCCCGTTATCTTGCCGAAGGCCCCCGCGTGGGCATACGCCACTTCACGTACGAGGACGGTGCCGAGTTCACCGCGCGTGCCCGGGAGAGCAAGGAGCTGCACCAGCCGTGGCTGTTCCCGCCGGCCAGCGGGGACGCGTACACCGCCTACGCGCAGCGGCTGATCGAGGACCGGTCCAAAGCCGGGTTTCTCGTGTGCGAGCTGGACGGCGGGGGCATCGCCGGGTTCATCAACATCAACAACATCGTCGAGGGCGGCTTCCAGTGCGGTGCGCTGGGCTACGGCGCCTTCGCGCACGCGGCCGGGCGCGGGCTGATGCGCGAGGGGATGAACCTCGTGGTGGGTCACGCCTTCGGGCCGATGCGGCTGCACCGGCTGGAGATCAACGCGCAGCCCGGCAACGCCGGGTCGATCGGCCTCGCCCGCAGCTGCGGGTTCCGGCTCGAAGGCCTCTCGCCGAACATGATCTACATCGACGGCGCGTGGCGGGACCACGAGCGCTGGGCGATCACCGCCGAGATGCTGACTTCCGGTTGACCTTCATCGTGTCGAGGTCCGTGACCGTCGACTTCAGGTCACGGAAGCCGTAGCCGAGGCCCCTCAAGGCGGTCTCGGCGCGGTCCTCCGCGAGCGCGGCCGCCATCTCGTCGCCGTCGGCCGAGTCCGACACCACCACATACCGCCACGAGAAGTGCTTGAGCGGCGCCGGTTCGTAACTGAGCGAGCCCTCCTCGGTGAACCGCATGCTCAGCATCCCGTGCTCCGCCGCCTCGCCCAGCAGCCGCTCCCGCGCCTCGTCCGTCAGCCCGTCCCAGGTACCCCGGACGATCACCCGGTACGTGTGCTGCTCGCCCATCAGCCGTTCCACTCCTCGGTCCATGTCGTCGAACGGCCCGACTGTACGTCGGCGAGCGGCGACCGCACGCGGATTTTTCCGCCCGCTCCCCGTGGGCCCCCGTCTTTGCGGAATCCTGACTGGCAATGCCCCTGGCCACCGCACCCGTTGCCGGGTTCCATGGTGATCGTGACGACGATCCGACGTGAGGTACTGACGCTCCCCGCAGCGGAGTTGGGTCCCGACAACCCGCTGCCCCCACTGCGTCCGCTCGACGGTGGGGGCACCTCCCACGCCCTTCAGGCAGTGGGGGAACACGGTATAGACGACCGGGACCGCGAGGACCTGCCCCGCGACATGGCCCGCCAGGTCGGCTACGAACCCCTCCGCAGCCTGCTGCCGACCCGCGTCCGGGACGGCTACGACAGAGACCGCGCACCCCGCCGCATCGACGCCCTCGTGATCGAGAACGACCGGCTCCGCGCCACCGTGCTCCCCGCCCTCGGCGGCCGCATCGCCTCCCTCGTCCACAAGCCCACCGACCGTGAACTCCTGTACCGCAACCCGGTGTTGCAGCCCGCGAACTTCGCCCTCAACGGCGCCTGGTTCTCCGGCGGCATCGAGTGGAACATCGGCGCCACCGGCCACACCGCCCTCTCCTGCGCACCCCTGCACGCGGCCCGTGTCCCCGCCCCCGACGGCGGCGAGATGCTCCGCCTGTGGGAGTGGGAACGCCTCCGCGACCTCCCCTTCCAGGTCGATCTCTGGCTCCCGGACGGCTCCGACTTCCTCTACGTCGGCGTCCGCATCCGCAACCCGCACGAGCGGCCCGCGCCCACCTACTGGTGGTCCAACATCGCCGTGCCGGAGGAACGCCGGGTCCTCGCACCGGCGGCGGAGGCCTGGCACTTCGGGTACGAGCGGCGGCTGCGCCGGGTGCCCGTGCCGTCGTACGACGGAGTGGACCGGTCCTATCCCCTCAACAGCCCTTACGCAGCGGACTACTTCTACGAACTGCCGGACGGACGGCGGCGCTGGATCGCCGCGCTCGACGCCGACGGACACGGGCTGGTGCAGACGTCCACCGACGTGCTGCGGGGCCGCAAGCTGTTCGTGTGGGGCAACGGCAGTGGTGGCCGGCGCTGGCAGGAGTGGCTCACCGAGCCGGGGACCGGCGGCTACTGCGAGATCCAAGCGGGCCTGGCCCGAACGCAGTTGGAGCACGTACGGCTGGACCCGGAGAGCGAGGTGTCCTGGCTGGAGGCGTACGGGCCGCTCGACGCGCAGGCGGAGGGGGAGTGGCCCGCCGTGGTGGACGGCGCCGAGGCGCGGCTCGAAACCGCCCTGCCCCGCGCCGACTTGGACGTGGCCTACGCCGCGTGGAAGCCGCATGCCGACACCGAACCCGGCGAGATCCTCGCGACCGGTTCCGGCTGGGGCGCGCTCGAAGTCCTGCGCACGGACTGGAAGTTGCCCGGCACGCCCTTCGAGGAGTCCACGCTCGGCGAGGCACAAGCACCCTGGGCGGAACTCCTGCGGAGCGGTGTCCTGCCCGAGCCGCGTCGGGTCCGGCCGCCCGGCGAGACGCTGGTCGCCTCGCACTGGCGGGACATGCTGGAGACCGCGCCCGCGACCCCGCTCACCGAGTACCACCTCGGCGTCGCGCAGTGGCACGCCGGCGATCGGGCGCAGGCGGTGCGCAGTTGGGAGCGGGCCCTCGAACTCGCCCCGTCCCTCTGGCCGTTGCTGCGCTGTCTCGCCGTAGCGGATCAGGAGGCGGGGAACCACGGGCGGGCCGCGGACCGGTACAACGAGGCCTTCGCGGACCTGTGTCATGAGCGGCGGGACGCGGGGGAGCGGTGGACCGCCGCGACGGCCGCGCTAGGGCGGGAGGCCGTCGAGGCGCTGCTGCGGGTGCGGCGGACGGCCGATGCCCGTGCCGTGTGGGAGATGCTGCACCCCGTGACCCGGGAACGCGGCCGGTTCCTGTTGCTCCAGGCCGAGTTGCTGCTCGCGGAAGGGCGGCGCGACGACGCGTGGGCCGTCTTCGACGACGGGTTCGAGGTCGCCGATCTGCGCGAGGGCGCCGAGTCGATCGGCCGGCTGTGGTCCCGGCTCACCGACGAACCACTGCCGACGCGCTACGACTTCAGGATGCGGCCGGACACGCCCTGAGCCGACGGACCGTGGACCGGCGGTCGCCGATCAGGCCCGTCGGTCCACGTACTCGTAGACCATGCCGTCCGGATGCATCGCGATCAGGTTGCGGCCCGCCGGTGAGGCGATGGGGCCCGCGACGATGTGGGCGCCCAGTTCGGTCAGGACCGCGTGGGTCTCGTCGACGTCCTTGACGGCGATGGTGGCGGCGACCTTGCGCAACACCTCCAGCTCCGTCGGAGGCCCGCTCATGAGCAGGAAACAGCCGACCGCGGCCACCGACACCCCACCGCGCTCGAAGTGGAGCGCGGTGCCACCCGCGAGCCGTTCGTAGAAGGGGACGGCGGTCTCCAGGTCGTCGACGCAGATACGCAGCGTGGCTCCCAGAATCTCCATACGGACGAGCCTAGTTGGGGCGGGCGGCCCTTGGTGATCCTTTCGGACGATCCCGGTGAGCGTTCGGCACGTGTTTGGGCGGCCTGCCCAGGGGGACGCGGAATGCCTCGCACGGCCACCCCCTAAGGAGCCCCATGGACACCGGTGAACTCGTCGAACTCGGACAGCAACTGCGCGTGGACAGTGTGCGGGCCGCCGACGCGGCGGGCTCCGGACACCCGACCTCCTCCATGTCCGCCGCCGATCTGATGGCCGTCCTGCTCGCCCACCACCTCCACTACGATTTCGATCGCCCCGCCCACCCCGGCAACGACCGCTTCGTCCTCTCCAAGGGACACGCCTCGCCCCTGCTCTACGCCGCCTACAAGGCCGTAGGAGCCGTCGACGACGCCGAACTCCTCACCTTCCGCATGCTGGACAGCCGTCTCGAAGGGCATCCCACTCCGCAGCGGCTCCCGTGGGTCGAGACCGCCACCGGCTCGCTCGGCCAGGGACTGCCCGTCGGCGTCGGCATCGCCCTGTCCGGGAAACGCCTTGAGCGCACCGGGTACCGCGTGTGGGTGCTGTGCGGGGACAGCGAACTGGCCGAGGGCTCGGTGTGGGAGGCCGCCGAGCACGCGGCCTACGAACACCTCGACAACCTCACCCTGATCGTCGACGTGAACCGCCTCGGGCAGCGCGGCCCGACCCGGCACGGGCATGACCTCGACGCGTACGCGCGCCGGTTCCGGGCCTTCGGCTGGCACACGGTGGAGGTCGACGGGCATGACGTGGACGCCGTGGACCGTTCCTACAGCGAGGCCGCGTCCACCAGCGGTCGGCCGACCGTGATCCTCGCCCGCACCCTCAAGGGCAAGGGCGTCGCCTCCGTCCAGGACCGCGAGGGCCTGCACGGCAAACCGCTGCCCGACGCGGACGCGGCGATCGCCGAACTCGGCGGCGTGCGCGACCTCCGCGTCCGGGTGCGGGAACCCCTGGACGCCCGCGCGCTGCACTCCGTACGCGCCGACCACCTGGAACTCCCGCGCTACGACCGTGGCGACGACGTCCCCACCCGCGACGCCTTCGGGCAGGCCCTCGCCGCCCTCGGCGCCGCCCGCGGGGATGTGGTCGCGCTGGACAGCGAGGTCGGGGACTCCACCCGCACCGAGTTCTTCGCCAAGGAGCACCCCGACCGCTACTTCGAGTGCTACATCGCCGAGCAGCAACTGGTGGGCGCGGCCGTCGGGTTGGCGGCGCGCGGCTGGGTGCCGTACGCCTCCACGTTCGCGGCGTTCTTCACGCGCGCGTACGACTTCATCCGGATGGCCGCGGTCAGCGGCGCGGGGATCAACCTGGTCGGGTCGCACGCTGGTGTGTCCATCGGGCAGGACGGGCCCTCGCAGATGGGGCTGGAGGACCTGGCGATGATGCGCGCGGTGCACGGTTCGACGGTGCTGTACCCGTGCGACGCCAACCAGACCGCCCGGCTCGTCGCCACCATGGCCGGCCTGGACGGCGTGCGCTATCTGCGGACCTCGCGCGGCGCAGGGCCGGTCGTCTACGGCTCCGACGAGGAGTTCCCGGTCGGCGGCAGCAAGGTCCTGCGGTTCTCCAGCCGGGACCGGCTGACGGTCGTGGCCGCCGGGGTGACCGTGCCCGAGGCGCTGGCCGCCGCCGACGCGCTGGACCGCGAGGGCATCCAGGTGCGGGTGATCGACCTCTACTCGGTCAAGCCCGTCGACGTCGAGACCCTG
Organism: Streptomyces sp. NBC_00986; assembly: GCF_045162565.1. NCBI lineage: Bacteria > Bacillati > Actinomycetota > Actinomycetes > Kitasatosporales > Streptomycetaceae > Streptomyces > Streptomyces sp. NBC_00986. The sequence continues at coordinate 2,694,914 of NZ_CP108733.1, read as the reverse complement.
CGCCAGGCCGCCGAGGACACCGGCTGTCTGCTCACCGTCGAGGACCATCACCCCGAGGGCGGCCTCGGGGACGCGGTCCTGGACGCCTTCCTCGACGGCCGGCCGGTGCCGCGCCTGGTCCGGCTCGCCGTACGCGCCATGCCCGGCTCGGCGAGCCCGGCCGAGCAGCTGCACGCGGCCGGCATCGACGCGGAGTCGATCGCTGCGGCCGGGCGGCTGCTGGTGGAGACGGCGATCGTGCGCTGAACGCCACGAGCCCGCGTCACCCCGATCCGGGTGACGCGGGCTCGGCGTCTGTGTGGTTGTGGGGAAGCGCCGCTACCAGCGGTACCAACGTCCCCGTCCGCCGCCGGCCGAGGTGCCGCGCACCAGGAAGCCGAGCAGCCATACGGCGAGCACGATCAGCGCCACCCACCAGAGGATCTTCACAGCGAATCCGGCACCGAACAGGACCAGTGCCAGCAGTAGGACGATCAGGATCGGAACCATAGTGTGTTACCTCCTGACGGCCGAGTGCCCCCGATCGCGCGGATCAGACGTCCTTGCGGGCCAGGATCTCCCCGTGCAGCACGGCGAACCAGCCGTCCTCCTGCTGTCCCCACTCCCGCCACGCCTCCGCCACGGCGCTCAGCTCCTCGGTGGTTGCATGGCCACCCTCGGTGGCGACCCCGGCGTACGAGGACGCGACGGTACGGTCCGCCCACAGGCCGCTCCACCAGGCCCGCTCGTCCGGAGTGTGGAACGTCCAGGTGCTGGATGTGGCCGTGACGTCCGTCAGGCCCGCCCGCAGTGCCCATGATTTGAGACGGCGTCCGGCATCCGGCTCGCCGCCGTTGGCGCGGGCGACCCGGCGGTACAGGTCCAGCCAGTCGTCCAGCCCCGGCACCAGGGGGTACCAGGTCATCGCCGCGTAGTCCCCGTCGCGAACGGCGATGAAACCGGTCGGCTTGGTCACCCGCACCATCTCCCGCAGCGCCTGCACCGGATCGCCCACGTGCTGGAGCACCTGATGGGCGTGGACCACACAGAACGTGTTGTCCGGGTAGTCCAGCGCGTGGACGTCGGCGACCGCGAAGTCGACGTTGGTCAGGCCGCGTTGGGCCGCGGTGGCACGGGCCTGGTCCAGGATGCCCGGCGCGTGGTCGACACCGGTGACATGGCCGTCCGGGACCAGTGCCGCCAGGTCGGCGGTGATGGTGCCGGGACCGCAGCCGATGTCCAGGATCTTCATGTGCGGCTTGAGCGAACCGAGCAGGTAGGCCGCGGAGTTGGCGGCGGTCCGCTGGGTGTGCGAACGGAGCACGGACTCGTGGTGCCCGTGCGTGTAGACGGCGGTCTCCTGCGGCTTCGGCATGGCTCTACCTACCCCTTCGCGGCGGCTTCTTCGTCGTATGCATGAGGGTACGCGCGCATGCCGAATGATGAGACCTGCGTTTTACGATGTGGACTGACGGGTGATCAGGGACTCTGTCAACGGGCGGTACACGGTCAGTGCCTCGGGCTGCTCCTCCAGCGTCAAGTCCCCTTCCACGTCCGTGATTTCGCCGTCGAAGGCGAGCGGCGTGCCGGGGGCCAGGCCGCTCAGGCGCAGGCGGTGGACCTGGGCCGCCGCGTGGGCGGGGGAGCGGGTGAACGGGCCCGCGAGCGCCGCCGCGAGCAGGCGGAGCGCGGGCCTGCGGCCGCCGTGCACGATCCGGATGTCGAGACGCCCGTCCGCCAGGTCGACCCGGCGGCCGGACGCGACGCCCATGCGGTGGTAGGTGCCGTTGCCGGCGAACAACAGCCACAACGGGCGGGTACGGCCGCCCACTTCGGCCTCCAGCGGATGCCGGTCCGCGCGCAGCACCCGCAGCGCGGCGAGCACTCCGGCCGGCCAGCCGCCGATCCGGGGTGCCCAGTGCTCCCGCTCCCGCACCAGCTCCGGATAGACGCCCAGGCTCAGGGTGTTGAGGAAGATGCCCCGGGTGGCGCCGGACCTGAACCGGCCCACGTCCACGCGGACGGCGTCGCCCTGCTTGATCGCCTTGCTCAGATCGCGCGGGCCCTCCACGCCGAGGTCGTAGGCGAAGTGGTTGAGGGTGCCGCCCGGGAGGACCGCGAGGGGCAGGCCGTGGCGCAGGGCGACCGCGGCCGCCGCGTTCACCGTGCCGTCGCCGCCGCACACCCCGAGCACCCGGGCGCGGGCCGCCGCCTTCTCCAACTCGGCCTGTATGTCCGCCGGTTCGCAGGCGACGACCTCCGCTCCGGGCAGGAAGTCCGTCAGCGCGTCCGCCCGGTCCGAGGTGCCCGACGCCGAGTTGACCACCATGACCAGGCCATCGCCGTCCGGCAGCGCCGGGACCTCGGCGCGGACGCGGGCCGGCGGCACGATCCGCCCCCGGGTCGGCACCATGCCGCGCACCGCGAACGCCGCGCACGCGCCCAGGGCGGCGCCCGCCAGCACGTCGCTCGGGAAGTGGACGCCGGTGTAGACGCGGGACATGGCGACCGAGAACGCGATCGGCGCCACGACCGCGCCCCAGGCGGGGGACTCCAGGGCCACGCCGGTCGCGAAGGCCGCCGCGGACGCCGCATGACCGGACGGGAACGAGGTGGTGATCGGCTGCCGCTTCAGCTGCCGGCTCAACGGGACCTGGTCCAGGGCGGGCCGGTGGCGGCGCACGGTCCGCTTGCCGATCGTGTTGATCGCGAGGGAGGCCAGGGACAGGGAGGCGATGCCCCGGGCGGCGGCCCGACGGGCGCGCGGAGTACGGCTGGCGGCCACCGCGGCGGCCGTGGCGAACCACAGCACGCCGTGATTGGCACTCCGGCTCAGCCGCGGCAGCACGGGCTCACCGGCGGGCCAGTTCCGCTCGGCGGCCACTTCGAAGAGACGGCTGTCCAGGGAGAGCAGCCACTCGCGCAGGGCATGGCGGCCGGGGAGAGGGACCGTGAGGTCGACGTCGGGGCTCATGCGCTGCCGGGTACCCTGAAATGGCCGTTTGCTGCCCGGCGGACCGTCGGCGGACCGTTTCCACCGCCTTCCACCGTCGGCGGACCGCTTCGTTCCGACCGTCGGCGGACCGTTTCATCGGAGGACCCCCGCATGCGCCTGATCCTCATCCGCCACGGCCAGACCACGGCCAATGTGGACTACCGCCTCGACACGGCCATACCCGGCGCGGACCTGACCGACCTGGGCCGCCGCCAGGCCGCCGCTCTCCCCGAGGCCCTCGCCGACGAGGACATCGAGGCCCTCTACGCCTCCACCCTCGTCCGCACCCAGCACACCGCGGCCCCGCTGGCCGCCGCCCGCGGCCTCGACGTCCGCGTCCGCGACGGCATCCGCGAGCTCACCGCCGGTGACCTGGAGATGCTGCCCGGTGACACCGAGCCCGGCCACGAGTACATGCGGATCGTGTTCGCGTGGGCCGCCGGTGACACGGAGTTGCGGATGCCCGGCGGAGAGAGCGGCGCCGAGGCCCTCGCCCGCTACGACGGCGTGATCGCGGAGGCCGTCCACAGCGGCGCCCGCACCGTCGCCATGGTCAGCCACGGCGCCGCGATCCGGATGTGGACCGCCGCCCGCGCCGACAACATCGACGTGCCCTTCGCCGCCGCCCGCCCCCTGGACAACACCGGCATCGTCGTCCTGGACGGCTCTCCGGCCGACGGCTGGAAGGCCTTGTCCTGGGAAGGCGCCCTGGTCGAGACGGCGGCACCGGACACCGACGGCGGCCCGGCCGGACAGCCGCTCGACGAGGACCAGAAGCCCTAGCGAAGCTCCGGGCCCCGTCATGGCGACGCCCTGACGGGCACAATAAGGGTTTGCCCGGCCGCGAGGCCGCCCCACAGAATGCGTGGTCATGGGACATCTGGAAGCCGCACACCTCGAGTACTACCTCCCCGACGGGAGGCCGCTGCTCGGCGATGTGTCCTTCCGGGTCGGCGAAGGCGCCGTGGTCGCCCTGGTCGGGCCCAACGGCGCCGGCAAGACGACCCTGCTGCGGCTGATCTCCGGCGAGCTGAAACCGCACGGCGGCACCGTCACCGTGAGCGGCGGCCTGGGCGTGATGCGCCAGTTCGTGGGCTCCGTACGCGACGAGACGACCGTACGGGACCTGCTCGTGTCGGTCGCCCCGCCGCGCATCCGCGAGGTCGCCGCCGAGGTCGACAAGGCCGAGCACGGCATCATGACCGTCGACGACGAGGCGGCCCAACTCGCCTACGCGCAGGCCCTGTCCGACTGGGCCGAGGTGCACGGCTACGAGTTCGAGACCCTGTGGGACATGTGCACCATGGCCGCGCTCGGAGTGCCGTACGACAAGGCGCAGTTCCGGCAGGTCAGCACGCTGTCCGGGGGTGAGCAGAAGCGGCTCGTGCTGGAGGCGTTGCTGCGCGGCAGCGAAGAGGTGCTGCTCCTGGACGAGCCCGACAACTACCTCGACGTGCCCGGCAAACGCTGGCTGGAGGAGCGGCTCAAGGAGACCCGCAAGACGGTCCTGTTCGTCTCCCACGACCGTGAACTCCTCGCCCGCGCCGCCGAGAAGATCGTCTCCGTGGAGCCCTCGCCCACAGGCGCCGACGCCTGGGTCCACGGCGCGGGCTTCGCCACCTACCACGAGGCCCGGCGTGAACGCTTCGCCCGCTTCGAGGAGTTGCGCCGCCGCTGGGACGAGAAGCACGCCCAGCTGAAGAAGCTCGTCCTGAACCTCCGTCAGGCGGCCTCCATCAGCCACGAGTTGGCGTCCCGCTACGCCGCGGCCCAGACCCGCCTGCGCAAGTTCGAGGAGGCTGGCCCGCCCCCCGAGCCGCCGCGCGAGCAGGACATCACCATGCGCATCAAGGGCGGCCGCACGGGCGTAAGGGCCGTCACCTGCAAGGGACTTGAGCTGACGGGGCTGATGAAGCCCTTCGACCTGGAGGTCTTCTACGGCGAACGCGTCGCCGTCCTCGGCTCCAACGGCTCGGGCAAGTCGCACTTCCTGCGCCTCCTCGCCGGCGAGGACGTGAAGCACACGGGGGAGTGGAAGCTCGGGGCGCGTGTCGTGCCGGGGCACTTCGCGCAGACCCACGCCCACCCCGAACTCCAGGGGCGCACCCTCCTCGACATCCTGTGGAAGGAACACGCGCAGGCCCAGGGTCCCGCGATGTCCCGGCTGCGGCGCTACGAGCTGACCGGCCAGGCCGAGCAGAGCTTCGACCGGCTGTCCGGCGGGCAGCAGGCGCGTTTCCAGATCCTGCTGCTGGAACTTCAGGGCGTGACCGCGCTGCTTCTCGACGAGCCGACCGACAACCTCGACCTGGAGTCCGCCGAGGCTCTGCAGGAAGGGCTGGAGGCGTTCGACGGGACGGTGCTCTCCGTCACGCACGACCGGTGGTTCGCCCGGTCCTTCGACCGGTATCTGGTGTTCGGCAGCGACGGCAAGGTCCGGGAGACGACCGAGCCCGTGTGGGACGAGCGGCGGGTGGAGCGGGCGCGGTAGCCGTTTGTGCGGAGGTTGTGGGGCCGGAATGCCCGAATGTTCGTACAGTGGACTCAGGACCGTGAGACTCGACGAGCGGGGCACACCATGACCGGAGTCGACCCTGCGCGCCTGGACGATGCTCAGCTCATGAAGGAGCTGGAGACCATCCACCGCACGCGCCACGACACCCTGCTGTACGGCTCGAACGACGCGTTGCGCGCCCACAACGACCGTATGGCCGGACTGGAGGGCGAGTATCTGCGCCGCCATCCGCGTCGCCTCGTGGCCCCCGGCCGTACCCGGCAGGGGGCACGCGAGCGGGACTGAGCGCTGGGTGTTCGTGCCTTGAGGTGGTGGGTGTTTGTGCCTTGAGGCCGGGGGCAGGCGAACTTCCAGCGCTGGATCGCAAACGCGTTCCCACCGACGGTGACCGTCCAACCCGGAGCATGCTCAAGGGAGTTGTGACGCACCATGCCTACTCGGACCAATCGGCCCGCTCGCACGAGCACGCGTACGAAACGCCATTCCCACCATGACGCCCCCGACACCGCGGAGGCGTTCCGCACGCTGGCCGCGCTGCCTCCCGGACCGCGGCACGACACCGTCCGCGAACACATCGTCGAGGCGTGGCTGCCCATGGCCGACCGGCTCGCGGGGCGGTTCCGCAACCGGGGTGAGAGCGCGGAGGACTTACGTCAGGTCGCTGCCCTCGGGCTGGTGAAGGCCGTCGACCGGTACGACCCCGAGCGCGGGAACGCGTTCGAGAGCTATGCCGTGCCGACGATCACCGGTGAGATCAAACGGCACTTCCGGGATCACATGTGGACGTTGCATGTGCCTCGGCGGGTGCAGGATCTGCGGAACCGGGTGCGGGTTGCCGGGCAGGAGCTGGCCCAGACCTTGCCGGGGCGGCGGCCTACCGTGGCGGAGATCGCCGTCCACGCGTGTCTCTCCGAGGAGGAGGTGCGGGTGGGGCTTGAGGCGTTGGAGAGTTTCAGTGCGTTGTCGCTGGACGCGGTTGCCCCCGGCGGTTCGGACGGGTATTCGCTGAGTGATGTTCTCGGGGCTGCTGATCCGGCGTTGGATGTCGTTGTTGATCGGGAGGCCGTGCGGCCTCGGCTTGCCGCGTTGCCCCAGCGGGATCGGGAGATCTTGTACCTGCGGTTCTTCGGGGACATGACGCAGAGTCGGATTGCTGAGCGGTTCGGGATTTCGCAGATGCATGTGTCCCGGTTGATCAGTCGGTGTTGTCGGCGGATTCGGGAGCAGGTTCTGGAGGGTGCGGCTTAGCGGTTGTGTGTCGGGTGCGGGCCGGTGGGGGCTGGTCGCGCAGTTCCCCGCGCCCCTGAAAAGCTGCACCCAGCCCGTGTTTCACTCGCTCGGCCGGTCTCCTTAACCCCAATGGGGCCTGGCCGCGCGCGGCACTCTCCTGTCCGGGCTTCGATGGTGTTGCCGTCGTCCTCGGTCTAAGGAGACCCGCTCATGCGTCGCACCGCCCTTGCTCTGGCCGTCGTCGGCCTTGTCGGCGCCGCCGGGCCCGCTCTGGCCGCTGATCCGGGCGCCGAGGTCAGTCCGAGCAGTGTGCGGGCGGGTGGGAGTGTCACCGTTTCCGTCACCTGCGAGGCCATCGGGGGGACCGTGGCCGAGACCATCGACGCCACGTCCCAGGGGTTCGACGACGGGACCGTCCAGTTGCAACGCGTACCCGGCAACGACGACCGGGCTGCCGGAGCCGCGTACCGGGGGACCGCGCGGATCTCCACGGACGGGGTCGAGCGGGACTCCGCGTGGACGGTCGACGGGACCTGTCCGGCGCCGCCCGGGGGACAGGGGCGGCCCTGGAGCGCGACCTTCAGCATCGAGCGCGGGGGCGGGCAGCCGCCGTGCCAGGAGCCCCGGGGGGATGCCTGTGGCGATGTGCGTGGTGATGTGCCCGCCGCGGTTCAGCGTGGGGTGCAGGCCGGGGAAGGCGGTACCTTCACCGACTCCGTTCCGGCTCTGGTCGCCGGTGGTGTACTGATCGCGGGCGCCCTCGGTGGTGCCGTGTACCGGCTGCGCAGGCGGACGCCGGGGCACTGAGCGCGCGATCGGGACACGGCACGGCACTGCACGAGGGACTGCGCGGAGGCACCATGCGGCAGGCGGACGCGGTAGGCCAGGGGCCTGTGCGTTACGGTCCGGTGTTTCCCGATGACGGGCTCCCTGTGCTGCCGGAACTGGCCGCCGTGCTCGCTGCCGCCGCGTCCCGTACCGAGGAACAGCCGGTGGGCGGAGCGCCCGTACTGCTGGACGCCGCTCGCGGTTACTTCGAACGCCGGGGGCTGCCCGCCGAACCCGCGCGCGTGGCCGCCGCCCCGGGTGCCCCCGCGCTGCTGGTCGCGCTGACCGCCGCGCTCGGCGGTGACGTCCTGGTGCCCAGACCCTGCGCCGCCTGGTGGGCGCCGTACGCCCGCCTGTTGGGCAGATCCGTGTTCCATGTGGGCACCCCGGCCGAGTGCGGCGGGGTGCCCGATCCGTACGTCCTGCTGGAGACCGTGCGCCGGGTCCGGGACGAGGGCGGTGACCCGCGGCTGCTCGTCCTTTCGGTGGCCGACGACCCGACCGCCACCGTGGCACCGCCCGAGGTCATGCACGAGACCGTCGAGGCCGCCGCGGCCGAGGGCCTGCACCTGGTCAGCGACGAGACCTGGCGCGACACCCTGCACGCACCCCGGGGCACCATGCTGCTCAGCCCCGCCGAGATGCTGCCCGACAGGGTCACCGTCGTCACCGACCTGGCCGGCGCGCTCCTCCCGTCCGGCTGGCCGGCCGCCGTTGCCCGTTTCCCCGCGGGCCGCGCCGGGCAGGCGCTACGCGCGCGCGTGCTCGACGTCCTCACCGCACTCGGCGCCCGCGTCGCCGCCCCGGTCGCCGCCGCGGCCGGCCACGCCCTCGGCGAGCCCCCGCCCGTCCTCGCCCGCCGCGACACCGCCGTACGCCTCCACGCGCGCGTGGCCGCCGCCGCGCACGCCGCCGTCACCGGGGCGGGCGCGTTCTCCCGGCCGCCCCAGGCGGGACGTCATCTGTACGTCGATCTCGGGCCGTTGCGCCACGCGCTCACCCCGCAGGGAGTGGGCGACGCGCAGGACCTGGAGGAGTTCCTCACCGCCCGGCTCGGCATGCCCGCGCCGGGCGGCCACCGGTTCGGCGACGACCTGGGCGCGCTGCGCGTCCGGCTGTCCACCGGGCCGCTGCTGGGCCGAACCGATGCGGGACGCGCGGAATGCCTCACGTCACCCTTGCCGTTGGAACTGCCACACGTGCAACGCGCGTTGATGTCCTTGAGGTCGATCTTCGACGATCTCCGCGACGACGCTCAGCGATGGGAGCCTCCTCGATGACGCAGCAGTCCGAGTCGACCACCGACACCAGCAGTACGGCCATGCGCGAAGCGGCCGCCCCGACGACTCCGTTCACCCCCTCGTCCCCGCCGCTCGCCGAACCCCGCCCCCTCGGCGAGCGCCGCGTGTGGCCCCGCGCCTTCCACGACCGGCTCACCGCGCCGCTCCCCGGCCTCAACGCCTACGCCCGCTTCGCCCGCGAGGGTTCCGTACGACCCCGCCCCGAGGGCCTCGCCGACATCCCCCAACTCCCGTTCGCCCCCGAGCCGTTGCCCCAGGTGGACGCCCTGACCGTCGCCGTCACCTGGGCGGGACACGCCAGTTGGGTGATCAGCATCGGCGGCCTGACCATCCTCACCGACCCGGTCTGGTCCCGCCGCATCCTCGGCACCCCGGCCCGGATCACCCCCGTGGGCGTCGCCTGGGAAGCACTCCCGCCGATCGACGCCGTAGTCATCAGCCACAACCACTACGACCACCTCGACGCCCCCACCCTGCGCCGACTCCCGCGCCACACCCCGGTGTTCGCACCCGCAGGCCTCGGAAACTGGTTCAGACGCCGCAGATTCACCCACGTCACCGAGCTCGACTGGTGGGAAGCGGCCCAACTCGACGGCGTACGCCTCGACTTCGTCCCCGCCCACCACTGGTCCAAGCGCAGCCTCACCGACACCTGCCGTTCCCTGTGGGGCGGTTGGGTCCTGACAGCCCCCGACGGCCGGCGCGTCTACTTCGCCGGCGACACGGGCTACGGCCACTGGTTCTCCCGAATCGGCCACCGCTACCCGGGAATCGACCTGGCCCTCCTCCCCATCGGCGCCTACGACCCCCGCTGGTGGCTCAGCGACGTCCACTGCGACCCCGAGGAGGCGGTTCGGGCGGTACAGGATCTGGGGGCGCGACGGATGGCCCCCATGCACTGGGGCACGTTCGTCCTGTCGGCAGAGCCGGTCCTTGAACCCCTGACGCGGGTCAGGGCGGCTTGGGAGAAGGCCGAGTTGGCGCGCGAAGACCTGTGGGACTTGCCGGTGGGAGCTTCAAGAGTGCTGGACTAAATGCCCTGAGAGAGGCGCGGGGCCGTGCCGATTTGCGGCTCCGCCGCGGGGCGCGCCCAGCCACATGCGACCCGCACCCCGCAACGAGTCCTCAACTGGCAGCCCGAACCCGCTTCCAAACAGTCGGCGCCACACTGATCACCACGGTCAGCACAACCGCCGCGACCACTCCTTCCCACGGCTCCGGAAACAGCGAACCCCCAAGGATGCCGATCAGCTGGTACGTCACGGCCCACGCCAGACACGCAGGCGCATTGCCCCGGGCGAACCGGCGGATCGGCCACTCCGCCATGAGGCAGGCCAACATCACCGGAATACGACCGGCCGGCACCAGCCGGGACAACACCAGCACGGCCACCCCGTGGTCGGCCAACTTCGCCTGCGCCTGAGCGAGCCGCTCCTCCGGCGCCCGCGCACGGATCGCCTCCAACCACCGCGACCCGTTCTTCGACCCCATCCCCCGCCGCCCCAGCCAGTACAGCGCGACGTCCCCGAGGAACGCGGCCAGCGAAGCCGTGACGAAGACCAGCGCCAACGCGAACGGCGCCGTCTGGTGAAACGCGACCACGGCCGCCGAACTCACCAGCGCGCCGGTCGGAATCACCGGCACCAGCGCCCCGAACAACACCAGCAGGAACAACGACGGGTAACCGATGGCCTGTTGAGCGGATTCGGGCGATGTCGTGGCCGTAGCGGCCGCGATCCAGCTCACCGCGCGACCTCCGGAAGCACACTCTCCCCGTGCCCGAGCCGGTGCACCGCAACCGACGGCGCGAGCTGGGCGGCGATCCGTACGAACTCGTCGCCCGGCGTGTGGAATTCGTGCGGGCGCACCGCGTCCATCCCGATCGGCCAGTACGTGCCGTAGTGCACCGGCACCGCACTGCGCGGCGAGAGCCGGGCCAGCGCCTGGGCCGCGCGGCCCGCGTCGAGATGTCCCTCGCCGAGATACGGGCCCCAGCCGCCCACCGGCAGCAGCGCCACGTCGACCGGTCCGACCTCCTTGGCCATGTCGTCGAAGAGCCCGGTGTCCCCGGCGAAGTAGGTGCGCGCCTCGCCCTCGACGACGTAGCCCAGCGCGGGGGAGCGGTGCGGTCCGACCGGCAGTCGGCGTCCGTCGTGCCGGGCGGGGACGGCCCGTACGACCAGGTCACCGACCATCGTCTGGTCGCCGGGGGACACCTCGTCGATCCGCAGCTGCCGGAGCCGGCGCAGTCCGGGCACCGCGCGGAGTGCGCCCCGGGGCACGAGCAGGCGCGTGCCCGGGGCGAGGGCGGCGAGCGAGGGAAGGTGCAGGTGGTCGGCGTGGAGATGGGAGACGAGCGCCAGGTCCGCGCGCCGGGCCTCGGGAGGTGGCACCGCGCCCCGACGGCGCCGTAGGTGCGCGAGGCGGCGCGCGAACAGGGGGTCGGTGAGGACGCGCGTGTCCGAGTCCTCGATCGTGCAGGTGGCGTGACCCCACCAGGTGATCTCCACCGGCACCTTCTTTGCCTCCTTCGCGCGACTCCCCCGAAGCCTACGGGCAGGAGTAGGGTCGGCGGCGAAACCCGGAGGTGAGGGGGACGCCATGGGACAGGTACGCGGTGCCTCGGGTATGCCCTCGCGGCTGCGGGTCACGGCGATCGCCAGCCTGACGCCGCTGGAGGAGCTGGACGACGACCCCTTCCTGGTCGACTCCCGCAGCCAGCACGCGATGTGCGCCCGCTGGGCCGCCGACCACGGCTACGTGATCGCCCGCGAGCTTCTGGTGCGCGGACTGCGCCCCGACCACTGCGCCCTGTGGGACGGCGTCCGCCCCGGCCTCGACCTGTTCGTCGCCCCCAGCCGCCGGGTCCTGGAGAGCGCGCTGTCCTCCGTCGAGGAGTTCACCGACGAGTGCGCGCGACGCGGGGTCCGCATCGAGACGGTCGGCCGCGCGGAACCCTGTTACGACGCCCAGATGAAGGCCAGCGTGCACCGACGGCTGTCCATGCCGACGGCGGGCTACGACGGCCGCTAGTTCCGGGGCCCCGCTGTTGGCTCCGGGGGCCCCGCGTCCCGTATGACAGGCTGGGCCCAGGCCCGCCAGGTCGTCGGGCCAGGGACGTGAGGTGTACGGGGCGTGGGTGGAGCGCGTTGGCGGCGGCTCGCCAGTCAGGTCGGGCGGAGCATCGCGGTGTGGGCGGTCTCCACGATCACCATGCTGGTGCTCGCCGGGATCCTGCCGGACTTCAAGCTCCAGTCGGCGGACGGTGACAGCGCCACCCGGATCGGTGTCACGGCCGCGTTCGGCGCCGGCGCCTTCGGTCTGCTGTCGGCGCTCGTGTGGCCGCTGCTGGTACGGCTGTTGCTGCTGGTGCCCGCGCTCGTCCTCGGTCTGCTCGTGTTCGTGCTCAACGGGTCCCTGCTGCTGATCGCCCTGCGCATCAATCCCGACGGTGGGCTGCGCGGCCAGGTCGCCCCCGAGACGGCCGTCGTCGTGGCCGCCGTGATGTCCGCCGTCGCCTCCGCCACCGGCGGTGCCCTCGCCGTGCGCGACGACGACGCCTACCGCCGCCGCCTCTACCGCCTCGCCGATCGCCGCCGCAGAGCCATGCCACCCGGCCCGTCCTCGCCGGGCACCGTCTTCCTCCAGCTCGACGGCGTCGGCCACGACGTGCTGCTCGCAGCCGTGGCCAGGGGACTGATGCCGACCGTGGCGAAGCTCCTCGGCGGCGACCGCCCCAGCCACCGCCTCACCTCCTGGCGCACCGACTGGTCCAGCCAGACCGGCGCCAGCCAACTCGGCATCCTGCACGGCTCCAACCACGACATCCCCGCGTTCCGCTGGTACGAGAAGGACACCGGCGAGGTGATGGTGTGCAACCGCCCGACCAGTGCCGCCGAACTCCAGCGCCGCGCCGTCGAGTTCACCGGCGACGGCGGTCTCCTCACCCTCGACGGCGCCAGCCGCGGCAACCTGTTCAGCGGCGGCGCCGACGAACAGGCCCTCGTCCTGTCCATCGCCATCCGCCGCCGGGGCCGCGAGAACCGTTCCCGCGCGGGCTACTTCGCCTACTTCTCCGACCCGGCCAACGCCGTCCGCACCGCGATGTCCTTCGTCGCCGAGGTCGGCCGCGAGATCGGCCAGTCGACCCGCTCCCGCCTCACCAAACAGCGCCCCCGGATCAAGCGCGGCGGCCTCTACCCCCTCGTCCGCGCCTTCGCGACCGTCGTCGAACGGGACGTCGTCGTCGCGGCCGTCATGGGCGACATGCTCGCAGGCCGCACCGCCGTCTACGCCGACCTCGTGGCCTACGACGAGGTCGCCCACCACTCCGGACCGCGCAGCCGCGACGCCGCCAAGGTGCTCCAACGCCTGGACCGTTCCATCGCCTTGATCGAGAACGTCGCCGAGCACGCCCCACGCCCGTACCGCATCGTCGTCCTCTCCGACCACGGCCAGAGCCCCGGCGAGACCTTCCAGGGCCGCTACGGCCTCACCCTCGGCGACCTGGTGCGCGCGGGCTGCGGGCTGCCCGTGCCGCGCCGGGCCCGCCGTACCCACAGCGGCGCCGAGGCCCGCGCAGCCGTCCGCGCCGCGCTGCGCCGGCCGGTCGAGGAGAAGGACGGGCAGCACCGCCACCCCGGCCGCCACTCGGAGCCGGTCGTGCTCGCCTCGGGCAACCTCGGCCTGGTCTCCTTCCCGGACGTGCCGCACCGCATGACCAAGGAGGAGATCGACGCCCGGCATCCGGCGCTGCTGACGACCCTCGCCAACCACCCCGGTGTCGGCTTCGTCCTCGTGCGCAGCGAGGAGCACGGAGGGGTCGTGCTGGGGGCGCACGGTGCCGAACTCCCGGTGGCCGAACTCGACGACAAACAGGGCCCGTTGGCGGACTTCGGCCCCGGCGTCGCGGACGCCGTCCGGCGCACCCACTCCTTCCCGCACACCGCCGACATCATGGTCAACTCCTGGTACGACCCCGCCGAGGGCGAAGTCCTCGCCTTCGAGGAACAGATCGGCTCCCACGGCGGGCTCGGCGGCGCCCAGGCCAAGCCGTTCCTGCTCTCGCCGCACACCTTCTCCGCACCGGTCGACGACGGCGAGGACCTCGTCGGCGCCGAGCAGGTGCACAAGGTTCTGCGGCGCTGGCTGCGCGAGTGCAACGGACCCCAAGTGCCGGTGACGGACGAGCAGTCGGAACGCGCCGCCTGAAAATCGGCTGCGCCGGGTGGGTCGTAGGCACACACTGGGGGCATTGGAGCGCGTTTGCGCCCTTGTCGAACCCCTTGAGGAGAGCCTCTTTTGCAGGCTGCTGTCACCGTTACGCCCGCTCGCATACCGGAGCTGCTGCTCGGTCTCGCGACCGTGCGGCCCGTGTTCATCTGGGGTGCGCCCGGCATCGGAAAGTCGTCCCTGGTAAGGGAGTTCGCCGAGTCGCTGGGGCTGGAGTGCGTGAGTCTGCTCGGTACGCAGCTCGCGCCCGAGGACCTGATCGGTGTGCCGCAGATCCGGGACGGGCGGTCGGTGTTCTGTCCGCCGGAGGCGATCGCGCGGGACGAGCCGTACTGCCTGTTCCTCGACGAACTCAACGCGGCCACACCGGATGTGCAGAAGGCGTTCTACTCGCTGATCCTGGACCGCCGTATCGGCAACTACGAACTGCCCAAGGGCTCCATCGTGATCGGCGCCGGGAACCGGGCGACCGACAACGCGCTGGCCCGGCCGATCTCGTCCGCGCTGATCAACCGGCTGACCCACGTGCACCTTGAGGCGTCGCCGAAGGACTGGCTCAACTGGGCCGCCGCCAACGGGATCCACCCGTGGATCCTGGACCACCTCACCGACCGGCCCGACCACCTGTGGTCCAAGCCGCCGAAGACCGAGGAGGCCTTCTCCACGCCCCGGTCCTGGCACATGCTCTCCGACGCGCTGGGCTCCTTCGGGCCCGACCTCGACGAGGACACCCTCAAGGTCATCGCGCACGGCACGCTGACCCCGGCACACGCGATCGCGTTCTGCGGGTACGTCAAGATCGTGCGCAGCCGGTTCGGCATCGAGGCGATCATCAAGGGCGACGCCGGCTGGCCGCACCGCCCCGAGGACCGCGACCTGCTGTACTACCTCGCCGAGTCCTTCCGGGGCCGGCTGGTCAAGGAACTCCCGGTCAGCAAGGAGCACTTGTCGGCGAACGGGTTGCAGACCGCGTACCGTGCCAAGTCGCTGCTCGTGCAGCTCGCCGAGATCTCCGTCGAGGTCGCGCAGAGCGTCATCGCCCCGGACACCGACGGCAATCCGCTGCTGCCCGCCTGGTTCCTGGTCGAGGCGGCCCGTGACATGCCCCGGCTGGTCGAGGCCCGGCAGTGAGCCGCACGCAAGGGAACAAAGGGAGCAAGGGGAAGCCGAAGAAGAAGGACCTCGCCGCCGAGGCCTTCGAGGAGGGGCTGCGCCTCGTGCGGGCCAACCGCGCACTCGCCGCCATCGGCTTCAGCACCTGCCGCCGGGACGACTGCCACCACACGCCCAACTCCGGTCTGGTGCGCGTCGATTCCAACGGTGTGCTGCACGTCCACCCCACCCGCCGCGCCGAACCCGCCGAGTGGGCCTGGGCCATCGCGCACTGCATCATCCACCTCGGCTTCGGCCATGTCCCGGCCGCACCGAAGCTCCGCGAGCAGCCCGACGGCCCCGCCCTCGCGGCGCGTTGCGCCGTCGTCAACCGCTTTCTGCTCGGCTTCCCCATCGGAGTCACCCCCGAGGACCTGCCCGCCGCCTACCCGGGCGGCGACGAGGACCAACTCGCCGCCCGCTGGCGCCGCGACGGCATCCCGCCCCTCTACGAGCGCTGCGGTACGGCGGGCGGCGAGCCGGACCAGCTGCTCGTGCCGTGGGACACCTGGCAGGGCGGCAAGGCCCCCGACTGGCAGCTGAACTTCGCGAACGCGCTCACCCGTACGGTCGCCATGGCGATGGACGTGGCGGGCGGCCGGCGTGCCTCGATGCGCGGCGGACCCACCCGACTCCAGCCCTGGGAACGGGCGTTGAGCTGGTTCGTCTCCTCCTACCCCCTCCTCGGCGGCATCGCGGCCGGCATCACCCTCGTCGCCGACGCCGAACTCGCCCGCGCCCACGGCATCTCCGTCGCCGCCGTCGACACCGGCGCGGCCGAGATCTACGTCAACCCGCTGCGCCAACTCGACGACGAGGAATGGCGGTTCGTCCTCGCCCACGAGATGCTGCACGCCGCCCTGCGCCACAGTGACCGCTGCGGCGTCCGCGACCCCTACCTCTTCAACATCGCCGCCGACTACGTCATCAACGGCTGGCTGTGCGAGATGGACGTCGGCCGCATGCCCGAAGGCCTCCTGTACGACCCGGAGTTGAAGGACCTCTCCGCCGAGGAGGTCTACGACCGGATCGCCGGCGACCTGCGCCGGATGCGCCGCCTGGCCACCCTGCGCGGCAAGGGCGTCGGCGACATCCTCGGCGGCCCCCTCGGCAGCCCGCGCGACTACGTGGACCTCGACGAGTTCTACCGGCGCGGCCTCGCCCACGGCCTGGACCTGCACCAGCAGTACGAACGCGGCTTCCTGCCCGGCGGGTTGGTCGAGGAGATCCGCGCTCTGAGCCATCCGCCGCTGCCGTGGGACGCCCAACTCGCCCGCTGGTTCGACGAGTTCGTGCCACGCCCCGAGCCCGTACGGTCGTACGCCCGCCCCTCGCGCCGTCAGTCCTCCACGCCCGACATCCCGCGCGCGGGCCGCTACTTTCCGCCGGAGGAGATCGCCCGCTGCACCTTCGGCGTCGTCCTCGACACCTCCGGCTCCATGGACCGCGGCCTCCTCGGCAAGGCGCTGGGCGCGATCGCGTCGTACGCCGAGGCCCGTGACGTACCGGCCGCCCGGGTCGTGTTCTGCGACGCGGCCCCGCACGACGCGGGCTATGTGTCGGTCACCGACATCGCGGGCCGGGTCCGGGTGCACGGGCGCGGCGGTACGGTCCTGCAGCCCGGGATCGATCTGCTGCACCGCGCGGACGACTTCCCGCGGGGCGCGCCGGTCCTGATCATCACGGACGGCTGGTGCGACGTGCTGCGGGTACGGCGCGAACACGCCTATCTGATCCCGCAGAATGCTCGCCTGCCGTTCACCGCCCGTGGGCCGGTCTTCCGGGTGAGCTGAAGCGGAATGTGATCGGATGGCTCCGAAAGACATCCGCGTCGA
Organism: Streptomyces sp. NBC_00986; assembly: GCF_045162565.1. Classification (NCBI taxonomy): domain Bacteria; kingdom Bacillati; phylum Actinomycetota; class Actinomycetes; order Kitasatosporales; family Streptomycetaceae; genus Streptomyces; species Streptomyces sp. NBC_00986. Next base: position 2,677,847 of record NZ_CP108733.1, on the reverse strand, counting down.
AAGGAAACACCGTGGCTACCACGCGCACCGCACACACCGTCTGGGAAGGCGAACTCATCAAGGGCAGCGGCGAGGTCACCTTCGACTCGTCAGGCATCGGTGTCCAGCCGGTGACGTGGGCGTCGCGCGCCGAGCAGGCCAACGGCAAGACCAGCCCCGAGGAACTGATCGCCGCCGCCCACTCCAGCTGCTTCTCCATGGCGCTGTCGCACGGCCTCACCGGCGCGGGCACCCCGCCCACCCGCCTGGAGACCAAGGCCGACGTCACCTTCCAGCCCGGCGAGGGCATCACCGGCATCCACCTCACCGTCCGCGGCGAGGTCCCCGGCCTGGACGAGGCCGGTTTCGCCGCCGCCGCCGAGGACGCCAAGAAGAACTGCCCGGTCAGCCAGGCCCTCGCGGGTACGACGATCACGCTGACGGTGGAATCCGCCTGACCCCCGCTTCCCCTCCCGCCTCGATGCCGCGCCCGGAAAAACGGGTGCGGCATTGACATTCCCGCACTCAAGTTCTCAGCTGGAGATCGGGCAGCGCCTGGCGGAAGGGGACGGCGATGGGACGTGCGGTCGGGATCGATCTGGGGACCACGAACTCGGTGGTCGCGGTGCTGGAGGGCGGCGAGGCCACGGTGGTGGCCAACGCCGAGGGGGCGAGGACCACACCCTCGGTCGTGGCCTTCGCCAAGAACGGCGAGGTGCTCGTCGGCGAGGTCGCCAAACGACAGGCCGTGACGAACATCGAGCGCACCGCGCGCTCGGTGAAACGGCATATGGGCGACACGAGTTGGCGATTCCCGGACACGGGCGCCATCGACGGCACGCGGTACCGCGCCCAGGAATTGTCCGCGCGCGTCCTGCAGAAACTGAAACGGGACGCGGAGGCCTATCTCGGCGAGGACGTCACGGACGCCGTGATCACCGTCCCCGCCTACTTCGACGACTCCCAGCGCCAGGCCACCAAGGAGGCCGGCGAGATCGCGGGCCTCAAGGTGCTGCGGATCATCAACGAACCGACGGCCGCCGCGCTCGCCTACGGCCTGGACCGGGGCGAGGAACAGACCGTGCTGGTCTTCGACCTCGGCGGCGGCACCTTCGACGTGTCGTTGCTGGAGATCGGCGACGGCGTCATCGAGGTCAAGGCGACCAACGGCGACACCCATCTCGGCGGCGACGACTGGGACCAGCGGGTCGTCGACTTCCTGGTCAAGAAGTTCCAGGGGCAGAACGGCATCGACCTCGGCAAGGACAAGATGGCGCTCCAACGCCTGCGCGAGGGCGCCGAGAAGGCGAAGATCGAGCTGTCCTCGTCCTCCGAGACGACGATCAACCTGCCCTACATCACCGCCTCCGCCGAAGGCCCGCTGCACCTCGACGAGAAGCTGACCCGCGCCGGGTTCCAGGAACTCACCGCCGACCTCTTGGACCGGTGCAAGAACCCCTTCCACCAGGCGGTCAAGGACGCGGGCATCAAGCTGTCCGCGGTCGACCACGTCATCCTCGTCGGCGGCTCGACCCGGATGCCCGCCGTCACCGACCTCGTCAAGGAACTCACCGGCAAGGACCCGCACAAGGGCGTCAACCCCGACGAGGTCGTGGCGCTCGGCGCCGCCCTCCAGGCCGGGGTCATCCGCGGCGACGTGAAGGACGTCCTCCTCCTCGATGTCACCCCGCTGTCCCTGGGCATCGAGACCAAGGGCGGCATCATGACGACGCTCATCGAACGCAACACGACCATCCCGACCCGGCGTTCGGAGATCTTCACCACCGCCACCGACAACCAGCCCTCGGTCGGCATCCAGGTCTACCAGGGCGAACGTGAAATCGCCGCGTACAACAAGAAGTTGGGCGTCTTCGACCTCACCGGTCTGCCGCCCTCCCCGCGCGGGGTGCCGCAGATCGAGGTCGCCTTCGACATCGACGCGAACGGCATCATGCACGTCTCGGCGAAGGACCTGGCGACCGGCCGCGAACAGAAGATGACCGTCACCGGGGGCTCCGCCCTGGCCAAGGACGACATCGACCGCATGATGCGGGAGGCCGAGCAGTACGCGGACGAGGACCGCAAGCGGCGGGAGGCGGCCGAGACCCGCAACCAGGCCGAGCAACTCGTCTACCAGACCGAGAAGTTCATCCACGAGAACGAGGAGCGCGTCCCGGGGGAGATCAGGTCCGAGGTGGAGGCGGCGGCCGCGGAGGTGAAGTCGCTGCTGGAACACAACGCCGATACGGCCGAGTTGCGCACCGGCGTGGAGAAACTCGCCACCGTCAGCCAGCGGATGGGGCAGGCGATGTACGCGCAGGCGGCGCAGCAGGCACCCACGGAGCAGGCGGAGAGTGCGGAGGAGCCCGACTCCGCGCGGCAGCACGAGGAGGAGGAAGGTGTCGTCGACGCGGAGATCGTCGACGACGAACGGGACACGAAGGGTGGCGCCGCCTAACTCCCGGTCGGCAGGGTGGCGCAGACCGCGTCCAGGACGGAGGCGTACGGGGTGCCGAAGTCGGCCAGATGGGCGCGGAGTTGGGCCAGGGCGGCGCGGTGCTCGGCGAGCAGGTCGAGGTCGCCGGTGCGGGACGTGAACTCCAGGACCGCGGGCAGGAAGTCGGGCAGTTCCTCGCCGGTGAACTCCAGGCCGTGGGCGCGGTACAGGTCCTTGAAGCGGACCAGGGACATGCCGCGCCGCCGGCTCAGGTACAGGCTGTGCCGGTTCCCGGAGTCGAAGACCTGGACGTAGTGCGCGGCCAGTTCCTCCGCCGGGGTGAGGGCCGCGTGGTCGACGAACTCCCGTAGCTGCGGGGCGGCTTCGCGCAGCAGGGGCAGCCGGGCGCGGAAGTCGTCGTCGGGGTAGGTCAGGCAGAGCGCGGCCGCCTGGTACAGCACGGCGTCGGAGGGCATCAGGCATCCCTCGTGTCGTGGGGTGCCGGAACACCCCGGCTCGGTACCTCTCCCGGTGTTCTCGTCTCCGTCACCTGCGCTCCCTTGCTCGCCCGTCGTGTCGAACCTAGGGCGGGGCAGGGGAGCGCACCCGTTCACCGCAGCCGTACGGGTCAGGGCTTGCGGGCGACACCGCCGTAGACCGGGACGATGCCCTCCGCCTGGGCGGCCACGTCCTCCGGGGCCGGACGCCAGCCGTAGACCGGGATGACGCCCGGGCCGAGCAGCTCGAGGCCGTCGAAGAAGCGGGAGAACTCGGCCAGGGTGCGCGGGAAGAAGGGGGTGCCGCTGCGCTGGAAGTGTTCGGCGGCCTTCGCGATGGCGGCGGGGCTGAGGTCCGGGGTGACCTGCGAAAGGACCAGGTAGCTGCCCGGGACGAGCACGTCGACGTACCGCTCGATCAGGCCGTACACGTCGTCGCCGTCGGGCTCCGCGCTCAGGTAGTGGGTGAGCGCGACGAGGGACAGGGCGACCGGCCGGGTGAAGTCCAGGGTCTCGCCGGCCAGCCGCAGGATCGTGTCCGGGTCGCGGACGTCGGCGTGCACGTACTCCGTGCTGCCCTCGGCCTCACCGTGCAGCAGCGCCTCCGCGTGCCGCAGCACGATCGGGTCGTTGTCCGCGTACACGACCTTGGCGTCCGGGGCGACGCTCTGCGCCACCTGGTGGAGGTTCGGCTCGGTGGGGATTCCGGTGCCGATGTCCAGGAACTGGCGTATCCCGGCCTCGGCGGCGGTCCGGGTCGCCCGGTGCATGAACCGGCGGTTGGCCCGCGCCCCGCGCACCGCGGCGCTGTCCGTGGCGAGGATCCTGCGCGCCAGCTCCTCGTCCACCGGGTAGTTGTCCTTGCCGCCGAGCCACCAGTCGTACACCCGCGCCGGATGCGGCCGGCTGGTGTCGATACGGGTGGACGCGACGTCGGATCCGGTCATGCGGTGTCGTCTCCTCGGGAGTTCGCGTGTTCGTGCCCGGGCCGTGCTTGCTCAGAAGGTCTCGCGGTAGTCCCGCAGGATCTTCTTCGTGCGCTGTGCGGACGCGGCGTGCGCCGTCATGTGGTCGAGGACCTCCAGATGCGCGGAGACCTCCGTACGGGAGTCCAGGTACAGGGCGCCGGTCAGGTACTCGGTGAACACCATGTCGGGCAGCTCCGGTTCGGTGAAACGGAACAGCGAGAAGGGGGCGTACGTCCCCGGGTGCGGGCCGTTGTCGAACTCGGCGACCTGGAGCGTGATCCGGTCACGTTCGCCGAACTCCAGGAGTTTGTCGAGCTGTTCGCGCATGACCTCGCCGCGCATGCTCACCGGCCGGCGCAGCACGGTCTCGTCCATGATGACCCACAGGTGCGGCGGATTGTCCCGTTCCAACAGTCCCTGCCGCGCCATCCGCAGCGACACGTGCCGCTCGATGGTCTCAGGGCCGGTCTGCCCGATCGTCCCGGCCTCCAGCACGGCGCGCGCGTAGTCCTCGGTCTGCAAAAGGCCGGGCACGAAGTGCGGTTCGTACGAACGGATCAGCCCGGCGGCGCCCTCCAGGCTCACGTACAGGCTGAACCACTCCGGCAGCACATCGTGGAACCGCTGCCACCAGCCCGGCTGGTTCGCCTCCTCGGTGAGCGCGACGAACGCGTCCGTCTCCTCCTCGGACACCCCGTACGTCGTCAACAGCACCTGGACGTACGGCACTTTGAGCGCGACCTCGGCCATCTCCATCCGCCGTACGGTCGCCGGGGCCACCCGCAGAACCTGCGCGGCCTCCTCACGCTTGATGCCGGCCGCCTCACGCAGCTCCTGCAGCCTTCTGCCCAGCACCACTTGACCCACCGTGGGCGCGGGCCGCCGTTCACTCACAGCCACGCCTCCCCATACGCGCCGAAGTCTGGGGGCAGTGTGCCATGTTCCGGCCACTCTCTCAGCGGTTCGGAGGTGATCATTCGTCAGTCTCCCAGCGCGTGCAGGTACTTGGCGGTCGCCGGGTCGGCCGGGAGGAACGTCTCGATCGCCAGCTCCGAGACCGTCACGTCCATGGGTGTGTTGAACGTGGCGATCGAGGAGACGAAGGACAGCACCCGGCCGTCGTGCTCGATCCGCATCGGGAGCGCGAAGTGCGGGACGGGCGGCGGTCGTTCGGCTCCGACGTCGGCCGTCCCTGGCGCCGGGTACGCCGCGACCTCCTCGTACAGCGCCCGCAGCGGCTCGGAGCGGTGCAGGGCGATCTGCCGTTCCATCTGCGCGAGGAGATGCCCGCGCCACTCACCCAGATTGCGGATGCGCGGTGCCATCCCCTGCGGGTGGAGCGTCAACCGCATGGCGTTGAGCGGGGGTTGGAGGAGGGACTCCGGGACGCCGTCCAGGAACATCGTGATGCCCCGGTTGGCCGCGACGACGGTGTACGTCGCGTCGACCACCAGCGCCGGATACGGCTCATAGCCCTGAATCAGCCGCTCCAGACCCTCGCGCAACGCCTCCAACGCCGGGTCGTCCAACGGGGTTTCCGGATAGTGCGGGGCGTAACCGGCCGCCAGGAGAAGGGAGTTGCGCTCCCGCACCGGCACGTCCAGGTGCTCGGCGAGGCGCAGCACCATCTCCTCGCTCGGCCGGGACCGCCCCGTCTCGATGAAGCTGATGTGCCGCGCCGAGGAGTCGGCCCGCAACGCCAGCTCCAGCTGACTGACCCGCCGCCGCTCCCGCCAGGCACGCAGCAACGGGCCGACACCCCTGCCGGCCGGGGCGGCGGCAGCGGCGTCGGTGCCGGTCGGGACAATGGTCATACACACGACCGTAGTCGAAGGAGAGCGCACGTGAACGAGTCGAGGATCCCGTCCGGGCAGGCCGCCGGGAACTCCCTGGGGGAGGCCACGGCGATGTACCGGGCCAGAGTCCGCGGCTGCCTCCTCGGCGGCGCGGTCGGCGACGCCCTCGGCTACCCGATCGAGTTCGCCTCGCTCGACCGCATCCGCGCGAGCCACGGACAGCGCGGGGTGACCGGGTACGCGCCCGGCGCGCACGGCGCCCTGGGCCTGATCAGCGACGACACCCAGATGACCCTGTTCACCGTCGAGGCGCTCATCACGGCCCACGCGCGGGAACAGGAGAAGGGGATCGGCGGTGCCTGGTCCATGCTGCTGCGCGAGGCGTACGAACGGTGGCTGGAGACCCAGTCCAAGCCGGCGCCGGGCGAGAGCGCCACGTCCGGTCTGCTCGCCGAGACCTGGCTGTACTCCCGCCGCGCCCCCGGCAACGCCTGCCTGTCCGGGGTCGCCCAGATGTACGCGCCCGACCCGTGGCTCCCCCTCGACGGCAAGCCCGGCCGCGTCAACCCCGACTCCAAGGGCTGCGGCACGGTGATGCGCTCGGCGCCCTTCGGCCTGGTCAACACCGCCGACGGGGCTTTCGCCATGGCGGCCCGCGGCGCCCAGATCACCCACGGCCACCCCACCGGCTACTACGCGGCGGGCGCCCTCGCCGCCATCGTCGCGCACCTGGTCGCGGGGGAGTCCCTGGAGGGTTCGGTCCTGCGCGCGCTACGACTCCTGGAGCGCCACCCCGGACACGAGGAGACCTCGGCAGCCCTCCACCAGGCCCTCGACCTGGCCGCCGGGGGCTCGCCCACCGCCGAGAAGGTCGAGTCCCTCGGCGCGGGCTGGGTCGCGGAGGAGGCCCTGGCGATCGGCGTCTACAGCGCGCTCGCCGCGAGCGACGTACAGGCCGCGCTGCTCCTCGCCGTCAACCACTCCGGCGACAGCGACTCCACCGGCTCCATCTGCGGCAACCTTCTCGGCGCCCGGTACGGCGACCACGGCCTGCCGCACAGCTGGGTCCAGCAGGTCGAGGGCCGCGCCACGATCGCCGCCCTCGCGGACGACCTCGCCGCGGAATGCGTACCGGGCTGACCGCCGGGCACCCGTCCGACCAGGGGCGCGACCACCCGCCAGGGACACCCGGCCGGTGGCGCGCCGCCTGTGGCACGCTGAGAAGAAGCCCGTCCAGAGCCTGATCGGAAGCCCGATCCGACCCGACCCCGAGGAAGGAGCGAGGCCATGCCCATGCCCGTCGCACCGCTGTCGCAGAAGGAGATCGAGGACCGCCTCGCCGAACTCCCCGGCTGGTCCGTGGACACCGACCGGCTCACCCGCGCGTACCGCCTCGCCTCCCACTTCGCGGCCACCGCGATGGTCGTCCACATCGCCCAGGTCCAGGAGGAACTCGACCACCACTCCGACCTGGCCCTCGGCTACAACACCGTCACCCTCACCGTGAACACCCACAGCGTCGGCGGCGCGATCACCGAGCTGGACTTCCAACTCGCCCGCAGGGTCGAGGACTTGGCCCCGGGACACGGCGCGGGCTGACCGGCGGCGAAGCGGAGGGACGGGGAGAGGCAGGGCAGAGGCGCGTGCTCGACTACGACAAGGAAGCCGACGCGTACGACGCGACCCGCGGCGGTGAGCCCCGCGCCGCGGCGGCCGCCGAAGCGGTACTGGGCCTCGCCCCGCAGAACGCCCGGACCCTCCTGGACGTGGCCTGCGGCACCGGCATCGTCACCCGCCGCCTGGCCGCGGCCCGCCCCGGCCTCCAGGTGACGGGCCTCGACGCCGCACCCGCGATGGCTCACACGGCGGCTGCCCGGCTGCCCGGCGCGATCCTCCTCGCGGACAGCCGCCGACTCCCGTTCCCGGACGGGGTGTTCGACGCGGTGACGACCGTATGGCTGCTGCACCTGGTGGACGGTCCGCAGGACGCCAGGGCGATCATCGCGGAGTGCGCACGGGTGCTGCGCCCCGGCGGCGTGTACATCACCACGGTCGACAAGGCCGCCGCCCACGACGTCGGCAGCGACATCGACGCCGTCCTCGCCCCCCGTCCCCGCCGCCCCGCCCAGGACCGCCCCGGCCAAGTCCGCGCGTACGCGGGCGAGTTCGGCCTCCGACCGGCCGGCACCGCCCGCTTCCGGGGTCACGGCCAGGGCCGCAGCCCCCGCAGCACGACGGCGGACCTACGACGCGGCTGGTTCACGATGCTGCCACCCGGCGAACCACTCAGTGAACGGTTCGCCGCGGAGCTGGAGTTGCTGCCGGACCAGGAAGTCCCGCGCCCCGACCCGGAGTTCAGCCTTCTGGCGTTCCGGAAGCAGGCGGAAACACCCGGCAACTCACCTGCGCGCAGCGGCAACTGAGGGTACGCAACCCGTCCGTCCTCTCAGGAGGTACGCCACGTGAGCCACCCGCACCCGCACGTGCACCCGCGCCACCACGTCCGTGGAAGAAGGGCCGTACTCTCCGCCCTGACCACCGTCGCGGCCCTGATCGCCGCCGGACTCACCACACTCACCACCAGCACGACCGCCGAGGCCGCCACCGCCCGCCAGGTCGAGGCCCTCGACCGGGGCGTCGTCAGCGTCCACACGGACAGCGGCAACCTGGTCAGCTGGCGCTGGCTCGGCACCGACCCCGACGACGTCTCCTTCAACGTCTACCGGGCCGGTACGAAGGTCAACCCGGCCCCGATCACCGGCTCCACGAACTATTTCCACGCTGGCGCCCCCGCCCAGGCCGACTACACGGTCCGCGCGGTTGTCGGCGGTGTGGAACAGGCCGACTCGGTCCACGCGATCCAGTTCCGCACCGGCTACCAGGACGTCCCGATCACCCCGCCCGCCGGTGGCACGACACCTGACGGAGTCGCGTACACCTACGAGGCCAACGACGCCTCCGTCGGCGACCTCGACGGCGACGGCCGGCTCGACTTCGTCCTCAAGTGGCAGCCCACGAACGCCAAGGACAACTCCCAGTCCGGCTACACCGGCGACACGATCCTCGACGGGATCACCCTCGACGGCACCCGCCTGTGGCGCATCGACCTGGGCCGCAACATCCGCTCCGGCGCGCACTACACACAGTTCCAGGTCTACGACTACGACGGCGACGGCAAGGCCGAGGTCGCCATGAAGACGGCCGACGCCACGGTCGACGGAGCAGGCACGGTCATCGGCAACTCGGCGGCGGACTACCGCAATTCGAGCGGCTACGTCCTGTCAGGACCCGAGTACCTGACCATGTTCAACGGCCAGACCGGCAGGGCGATGAGCACCGTCGACTACGTCCCGGCGCGCGGCACGGTCTCCTCCTGGGGCGACTCGTACGGCAACCGCGTCGACCGATTCCTCGCCGGTACCGCCTACTTGGACGGCAGCCGCCCCTCCCTGGTCATGGCGCGCGGCTACTACACCCGCACGGTGATCGCCGCCTGGGACTGGCGGAACGGCGCCTTCACCCGCCGCTGGACCTTCGACACCAACTCCTCGACCAACACCGGCAAGGGCTACGACGCCCAGGGCAACCACCAGTTGGCGGTCGCGGACGTCGACGGGGACGGCAAGGACGAGATCGTGTACGGCTCGATGGCCGTCGACGACAACGGCTCCGGCCTGTGGACCACCAAGAACGGCCACGGAGACGCCATGCACGTAGGCGACCTGGACCCCTCCCGTCCGGGCCTGGAGGAGTTCAAGGTCGACGAGGACGCGTCGAAACCGTCCTCATGGATGGCGGATGCGAAGACAGGCGCGGTCATCTGGTCCACACCGGCCAACGGCGACAACGGCCGTGGTGTCTCCGGCGACATCTGGGCGGGCAGCGCGGGCGCCGAGTCCTGGTCGGCGTCGGAGAGCGGCGTCCGCAACCCGAAGGGCGCGGTGGTGTCGAGCCGGAAGCCCTCCAGCACCAACTTCCTGTCCTGGTGGGACGGCGACCCGGTGCGCGAACTCCTCGACGCCACCCACATCGACAAGTACGGCACGACCGCCGACACCCGCCTCCTGACCGGCTCCGGCGTCCACTCCAACAACAGCACCAAGGCGACGCCGACCCTGTCCGGAGACATTCTCGGCGACTGGCGCGAGGAGGTCGTCTGGCCCACCACGGACAACACGGCGCTACGGATCTACTCGACCCCGTACGAGACGACCACCAGGATCACCACCCTGCTCCACGACACCCAGTACCGCACGGCCCTGGCCTGGCAGAACACCGCATACAACCAACCGCCGCACCCGAGCTTCTACATCGGCGACGGGATGACGACGGCGCCACGGCCGACCGTGTACACACCGTGAGACAGGTGGCTGCGCGCGCCGCGGTGCGCGCAGCCACCCTCCGCGCTCAGGCGACCGTGCAGGCCTGGTCGCCCACCTTGAACGCGCCGGGTCTCGTGTTGGCCCCCGACCAGCTCCCCGTGAACCCGAACCCGACCGAAGACCCCGCCGCCACCGTGCCGTTCCAGCTCACGTTCTTCGCTGTCACCGCCGCGCCCGACTGGGCGTAATCGGCGTTCCACAGCTGCCCGATCTGCTGCCCGTCGGCGAAGGACCAGCCAAGTGCCCAGCCGTTCCAGGCGGTTGAGCCGGTGTTCGTCAGCTGCACGTCGGCCTGGAAGCCGCCCGCCCACTGGTTCGTGATCGTGTACGTCACCGTGCAGGCACCCGTGGGCGTCGGATCGCCACCTCCGCCACCACCCCCGCTGCCTCCGTCGCCGGCGTCGGAGGAGTCGCCGTAGACGACCCCGCGGCCGTTCGTCGACACGTACACGCGGCCGTAGACCCTGGGGTCACCGGTGATGGCCGCCCCCGTCCAACCCCATTGGTGGGCGGCGTCGTTGATGCGCGTCCAGGTCGCGCCCTTGTCGGTCGAGCGGAAGATGCCGCGTACGCCGCCGATCTTCGCGCTGGTGTAGAGCGTCCGGTACGAGGCGCCGGTCGCCGCCTTGCCGAAGCCGATGGTGTCGGCCTGGTCGACGTTCGCGAGCTTGGTGAAGGTGGCGCCGCCGTCCGTGGTGTGCCACAGCCCGTACGCCCCGTCGCTCGCCCCGCCGGCCAGCCACACGTCCCCCTTCGTACCGGGCAAGGCCTTGAACCGCACGCTGTCACCGCTCGGCAGTCCGCTCGCCGCCGACGCGGTGAAGGTCGCCCCGCCGTCCGAACTGACGTAGAAATGGCCCGACTTGAAGCCGTAGAAGGTCTTCGCATCCACCCGGTCCGACTCGACGATCGCGCCCGCCGGGATACCGCTGGACGCGGCCCAGGACGAGCCGAAGCCCGTCGCGTACTGCACACCCGCGCCCGCCGGACTCCACACAAACCGACTCCCGTCGGCCGCCGCGGCCACCGTCCCCCCACCGCTCACGCCCGAAGGGTCGGTCCCCGCGAACCAGTTGGCGCCGTTGTCCGTCGAGAACGCGATGTGCGCCCCCGAGTCCACACTGCCCACACGTACCACGGTGTTGGGGTTGGCCTCCGCGAAGTCGAGGCTCGTGGTCGTCGTGAAGGTCGGCGAAGTGAACATCATCGAGGGGACCTTGGTCAGATCCGTGTGCCGGAACCCGCCGATGTCGCCCAGGGCGCTGAGGAGTTGGGCCCCGCCCGACGGGGGAGCGGCGAGGTCGTTCACGGCCGTCTCCTCCAGCCCCTGCACCATCGGCTTCACGGTGAACTGGCCACCGCTGTCCCAGTTCGTCAGGTTCTCCGTGCCGTAGAGCGTCGCCCCCGTCCCGTACATCATCCGGTTCGAGTTGAACGGGTCGATCTCCAGCGACTCGGTCATCCAGCCCAGTTTCGGCGCCTGTTCGGGCGGCGACGGGTTCGCGCCGAAAGTCAGCCAGGGCGAGGACGACACGTCCATGGTGTAGCGGTTCGCACGGTTGGGATACGACGTGTAGTCCCAGGCCTTCGTCCAGGTGCCGCCGCTGTCCGTGGACCGGAAGATCTGCGTGTCCGGCCACCAGGAGCTGTACGCCGTGGCCATCACCGTCCCGGGATGCTGCCGGTCGACGGTCAGACCGCTGAACCCGTAGTAGGTGTCGGCCTCCGCGACCGGGCTGATGTCCGTCCAGGTGCCGGTAGCGGTCGCGTACCGCCACAACCGCCCCTTGCCCCCGTCGTACGGGCCGCCCTTGTCGCTGTATGCGATGTACAGATAACCGTTGACCGCATCCAGTACACCCTTGTGGGCCAGATACCCGGTGGGCTGCCCGGCCACCCGAGACCACGTGGCCCCCGCGTCCGTCGACCGGTACACGGCGTTGGCCTGGTCGGCGACCCCGACATAGATCGTCTTCGTCGCACTGCCGGCCGTACCCGTCGACTCGTCGAAGGTGACCCAGACGATGCCCTGGTTGTCGTTGGCGTAGCCGCTCGTGTCGGTCGGATCCTGCACGTAGTTACCGACGTTGGGGAAGTTCGTCACCTGCGACCAGGTGACCCCGGAGTCGGTGGACCGCCACAACCCCTTCCCGCTGGGCGCCCCCAGGTACAACACGCTGTCCTTGTTGGGATCGACGACCAACCGCTCACCCATACCGCGCCCCGGCATGTTGCCACCGAGCTTGAACGGCAGATCCGTCTTCTGCCAACTCCCGCCCCGATCACCCGACCTGAGCACGGCCCCGTTCGTCGGATCCCAACTGTTCGTGTACGTACCGACGGCCGCATACACCTTGTCCGGATCGACGGAGTCCGACGCGAGACTCACCACCCCCGTATGCCCCCACTCGTCCCACCCGACCGAGTCCAGCAACGGCGCCCAGGTCTTCGTCGACTCCTGCCAGCGATAGGCCCCGCCGATATCGGTCCGGGCATAGGCGAGATTCTTCTCCTTCCGGTTGAAGACAATGCCGGGCACGAACCCGCCACCGTCGATCCGGGCGTTGTGCCATGTGTAGGAGTCGGCCGCGACTGTCACTTTCGGTGCGTTCGCGGCAAGGGCGGACGGACTGCCCACCAACAGGCCGGCGGCGAGGGCGAGTACGGCCGTGAGAATTCGGGTTCTTCGCATGATGGAGTCCTCTCCTTGCGGGGTGGAAAGGCACGAGCGCCGGGCGACCCCCAGTGCGGGTGGGGGCCGCCCGGCCGGTAGGCCCCGCCGTCAGGTGACGGAGCCACGCACGCGGAGCTTCGAAGCGGTTCCGTGGGAACACGGGCGGCTGCAGCGCCCCTTCAGGGGCGCGGGGAACTGCGCGACCAGCCACAACGGACCCGCAGCCAAAAACCAACCGCCCAACCCGCGGAGCGCCTCGCGGGGCTATTCAAGAAGCTCCGCATACGACCCCATGGCCAAGGCGACATCCGCCTGAGCCCAGAACCGGTGATACGTGAAGACAGGCGCAGCCCCACCCGCCAGATAACTCTGGATCTTCGACCACGCCGGATCGTTCTTGTAGAAGGACCGCAACGAGGCAAACGTAGAAGCGGAGTTGACCGCGTCCCCGTTCGGCATCGTCCCGCTCCACCCACTCGGCACATACACACTGTCGTCGAACCGGTTGTAGTCCGCGCGAGTCTCCGGAACGGCAACCCCCAGACTGTCCTGGTAGTTGCCCCACATCCCGTCGAGCAGCGCCTTCGCGGTCGTCTTCGCCGCCGCGTTACCGGACTTCGCGCCGTAGTACGTCAGCGTCTTGGCATACGCGGCGGCCACACCAACGTCATTCGTGTAGTCGGCCACGGTGACATGAAGTCCCGCATTGGCCCCGGGACTTGACGCGTTCCACGTGTCCGGCTGCCCCGACCACTGCAACGTCGAGGGAATCAGATACGTCCCGTCCGGATTGATCGTGGTCTTGGACAACGCCCAGGCCACCCACTTGTCGAGCACCGCCTTCGCGCTCGCGTTCCCCGTCTGCTGGTAGTACTCGGCGACCCGCTCCATCGACCACGCCTGGAACCCGAACCACTGGTTGGACGGCGGGTCGTGATAGACGGGCTGCTGGTCGTAGTACATGCCGTAGAACGTCGACGTCCCGGCCGGCGGACTCGCGTACCGCCCCTGCCAACTGTTCGTCGCCCCACCGGCGATGGCACCCTCGCTCGACTGCAGCCAGCGGTAGAACTCCAGCTGCCGCGACAGCGAGGTACCCCAATCCGCCGCACCCGTAGTGGACTTGGGCTTCAGGTCCGCATACGAACTCAACGCATAGGCAGCCAACGGGTTCTGATAACCCCCGTGCACATGGCTGGACCCGATACGCCAGGCCCACCCCGCACTGGTGTCATTGGCACCGCCCCACGCGTAGTACCAGGACAGCAGATAGTCCGAGGCGTCCTTGCCGGTCCCGGCGGGGCACGTGGACGGTCCGACGCAGTTGCCGATTTTCTTGAAGTACTTGTCGTACATGGCGTACCGCAGATAGTCGCCCATCTTCGCCGCCTTGCCGACGGTCGTGGAGACGTCGGCCCCCTTGCCCTGCTCCTTCGCCCACACGTCGGCCCAGTACGCGGCCTGCACGGCCCGCGCGTCGGCGTCCGGCGCGTCGGTGTACTTCCACTGCTTGGCGTACGAGGAGTCACCCGTGAACAGGTCCAAGTACCCGTTCGTACCGCCGTACTTGAAAGCGTCACAGGTCGGCTGCGGCACCGTCTCCCACACCGACTCCTGCGCTCCGCGCTGGAAGGTGTTGATGTACGACGGCCCGCTCGCCGTCGGCCCCGCCTCGCACCCGCCGCCCGGCGTGTCGCCGTAGCCGTAGGTGTTGTCGACGTCCTCCAGCCAGTGCATACCGTAGACATCGTCCGTACCGTATGCGGTCTTCAGTTCACCGGCGATCGGATCCGATCCCACCGGCACCGAGGGGTCGAGCTTCGCCGGATACTCGTTCGGGGTGTCCAGCTCCGGCGCGTAGGTCGCCGGCTTCGAGGCGTTGTAGAACGAGTTGGTCGGCTGGTCGGCGTGGGTCGGGATCATGTACTTCTCCATGAGAGCCCAGGCGCCGTTGAACTTCGACCAGTCGCCCGTCACCTTGCCGTACATCGCCTGCAGCCACAGCAGATAGCTGTACGCCTCCGACGTGGTCTCGTGCCCCTGGTCCGGCGCCTCGACGATCAGGGTCTCCACCGAGTGGTAGGGGATGCCCTGGGGCGAGAAATAGCCGTTCGCCGGGTTGGTGATCTTCCCGTAGAGGTCCAGGAAGCGGGCGTCGTACGCGTTCGCCGCCGCCAGCTCGGTCACCGTGACCGTCGCCTTGGTGAACCCCGTCGCCGTCGACTCGAAGGACGCCGAACCGGTGCCGGACGCGTCGGCCGTGAGGGTCACCGTCTGCGCGGTGTTCCAGTTCGACGGCGTGAAGGTGAGCGACGCGCCGCCGGTGACCGACAGCCCCGTGTTGCCGCTCGCGCGGGCCGTCGTGACCGTCACGTTCGACGACGGCTGCGTGGACAGCGACACCGCGTACGTGCCCGACTTGCCCTGCTGGACGCCGAGTTGGGCCGGCGATGCCACCACCGCGGGACCCGAGGCGACCGTGATGCCGACCGGAGTCGACTCCCCGGACGCGCCGAGACTGTCGTAGGCCTTCGCCACCAGTGAGTGACTGCCCACGGTCAACCCGGAGGTCGAAAGGGAGTACGGCGAGCTCGTGTCCGTGCCGAGCAGCGTGGTGTCGTCGTAGAACTCCACCTTGCTGATCGTCGCGTTGTCGGCCGCCGCCGCGGTCGCCGCGAGCGGGACCGCCGCCCCCTGCGTGTAGATCGCGCCCGCATTCGGGCTGGTCAGCACGGTGATCGGCGGCTGGTGCGCGCCGGCGCAGGTGGTGCCGTTGACCGCGAACGAGGTGGGCGCGGTGTTGGTGCCGCTGTAGCTGAACTGCGCGCCGGTCGAGACGGCCGCGCCCGCGGCGATCGTCCCGTTGTACGACGCGTTCGTCACCGAGACCGCGCTGCCGGACTGGGACCAGGTGCCGTTCCAGCCGTTGCTGAGCTTCTGGTTGCCGGCATAGTTGTACGTCAGGGTCCAGCCGTTGATCGCCTCCGTACCCCGGTTGGTGAGGGTCAGATCCGCGGTGAAGCCGGAGCCCCAGTCGTTGGTCTTGTAGTCCACGCTGCACTGAACTGTCGCCGCCTGGGCGGGAGTTGTGCCGGTCGCCAGCATCGAGACCGGAAGTGCGAGGGCCGCCACGACAGCGGTCCAGAGTCTCCGCGTTACGCGGCGTCTCCTTCTGGGGTGCATGTGCTGGTTCCTCCTTGCGGCTCGGAGAAGTGGGGGCGGAGCAGCAACAAGCCTTGAACCAGTGGGAGCGCTCCCATCGTGGGGACGAGGGTGAGAGCCGTCAAGATGCTTACGGAGTCGAAAAGATTCGACGAGCGTGGGTTGGGGGAAAGTCAGCGAAAGTCTGTGACTCCCCTGTCCTTTACCGTCACTTGGCGCTACCTTCCTGGACACCAGTGGGAGCGAATCCGTCAGTCGACGCGTCCGTGCGACGTGTCCGAGCTGCAAGGACTCGCTCATGCGACACCCCCCGCGTTCAATGCTTTTAGCCGTCGCCGGCGCGACCGCCCTTGTCGGGGCCATGGTCGTTCCGGTCGTCACGGCGTCCGGCGCCACTCCCGCGTGCACGGTGGAGTACTCGGTCACCAGCCAGTGGGACAGCGGCTTCCAAGGTGCAGTGCAGATCACCAACAACATGGCACCGGTGAGCAGTTGGAGCCTGAGCTTCGACTTCGCCGGCGGCCAGAAGGTCACCCAGGGCTGGAACGCCAAGTGGTCCCAGTCCGCCACGACGGTCACCGCGACCAACGAGAGCTGGAACGGCGCGCTCGGCACCGGCGCGAGCGTCGGCGCCGGGTTCCTCGCCAACTGGTCGGGGAGCAACGCCGTACCGTCCGCGTTCAAGCTCAACGGCACGACCTGCAACGTCGATGCGGAGCCGACACCACCCACGTCGCCGCCTCCGACCTCACCGCCGACCGGCGGCACCGCACCCGCACTGCATGTCTCCGGCAACAAGCTCGTGGACGCCGACGGCACCAACCGCCGTCTGCTCGGCGTCAACCGGTCCGGCGGCGAGTTCATGTGCGTGCAGGGCTACGGCATCTGGGACGGCCCGGTGGACGACGCGGCCGTCGCGGCGATCGCCGACTGGAAGGCGAACGTGGTCCGCATTCCCCTCAACGAGGAGTGCTGGCTCGGCCTTTCCAACATCAAGCCCGAGTACGCGGGCGCCAACTACATCGCCGCCGTCAAGGACCTGGTGGCGAAGGTCGAGGCGCACGGCATGACCTCGATCGTCGAACTGCACTGGACCTACGGCCAGTACACCGGCAACTCGGCGGGCTGCTCCGACGTGCACGCCACCTGCCAGAAGCCGATGCCGGACGCGCAGTACACCCCGTCGTTCTGGTCCTCGGTCGCCAGCACCTTCAAGGGCGACCAGGCCGTCGCGTTCGACCTGTTCAACGAGCCCTACCCGGACCGTGCGACCTCCACGACCACCCAGGCGTGGGAGTGCTGGCGGGACGGCGGCACCTGCCCCGGCATCGGGTACGAAGTCGCCGGTATGCAGGATCTCGTCGACTCCGTACGGTCCACCGGCGCCAAGAACGTGATCATGGCCGGCGGGCTCGCGTACTCGAACGACCTGAGCCAGTGGCTGGCCTACAAGCCCACTGATCCGACCGGCAATCTCGTCGCCGCGTACCACGTGTACAACTTCAACACCTGCGCGACCGAGAGCTGCTGGAACTCCACACTCGCCCCCGTCGCGGCCCAAGTGCCGCTGGTGGCAGGGGAGATCGGCGAGAACACCTGCTCGCACGCCTTCGTCGACCAGGTCATGAAGTGGTTCGACGACCGCGGGCTCTCGTATCTCGGCTGGACCTGGAACACCTGGGACTGTTCCGCGGGTCCGTCACTGATCTCCGACTACGCCGGTACGCCCACCGCGTACGGCATCGGGCTGCGTGACCATCTGCGCGCCCTCAACGGATAGGCGCCCCCGACCAACCCAACAGCACCCGCAACCAACTTCCTTCACAGACAAGGAAACCCGCACTCATGAGCCGTACCAGAACAGCGTTGCTCGCTGCCTTGGTGCTCGTCGCCGGGGCCTCGGGGACGGCGGTCGCCGCCGCTCCCTCGGTGGGCGCCGGTATCGCAGCGATCCCGTGCAGCGTCGACTACAAGGTGCAGAACCAATGGGACACCGGCTTCACCGCCGCCGTCACGATCACCAACAACGGCGCCGCCAAGTCGAGTTGGGCCGCGAAGTGGTCGTACGCCGGTAACCAGAAGATCACCAGCGGCTGGAACGCGAAGATCAGCCAGAGCGGGACCGCCGTCACGGCGGCCAACGAGACCTACAACGGGAGCCTGGGGACCGGGAGTTCGGTCAGCTTCGGCTTCAACGCCTCCTACAGCGGCACCAACGCGCTGCCGACCACCTTCACCCTCGACGGTGTGACCTGCAACGTCGACGACGGCAGCGGCGGGGGAGGAGGCGGTGGCGGCACCGATCCCGGCACACGGGTCGACAACCCGTACGCGGGCGCCAAGGTGTACGTGAACCCGGAGTGGTCCGCGAAGGCCGCGGCCGAGACCGGCGGCAGCCGGGTCTCCAACCAGCCCACCGGCGTCTGGCTCGACCGCATCGCCGCGATCAACGGCGTCAACGGCGGGATGGGCCTGCGCGCCCACCTCGACGCGGCGCTCGCCCAGAAGGGCACCGGCGAAGAGGTCGTCCAGCTCGTCGTCTACGACCTGCCCGGGCGCGACTGCGCGGCCCTGGCCTCGAACGGTGAGCTCGGCCCGACCGAAATCGGCCGCTACGAGACCGAGTTCATCGACCCGATCGCCGCGATCCTTGCCGACAGCAAGTACGCCTCGCTGCGGATCGTCACCACGATCGAGATCGACTCGCTGCCCAACCTCGTGACCAACACCGGCAGCAAGGCCACCGCGACCCCGCAGTGCGACACGATGCTCGCCAACGGCAACTACGTGAAGGGCGTCGGCTACGCGCTGAACAAGCTCGGCGCGATCCCCAACGTCTACAACTACATCGACGCCGGACACCACGGCTGGCTCGGCTGGGACGACAACTTCGCCCCCTCCGCGAACCTCTTCTACCAGGCCGCGAACGCCGAGGGCGCGACCGTGAACGACGTGGCCGGCTTCATCACCAACACGGCCAACTACAGCGCCCTGAAGGAGAACAACTTCACCATCAACGACAGCGTCAACGGTGTCTCCGTGCGCCAGTCCAAGTGGGTCGACTGGAACCGGTACGTGGACGAGCTGTCGTACGCCCAGGCGTTCCGCAGTGAGTTGGTGTCCGTGGGCTTCAACTCCGGTATCGGCATGCTGATCGACACGTCGCGCAATGGGTGGGGCGGTTCTGCTCGGCCCACCGGTCCTGGTGCAACCACCAGTGTGGACACGTACGTTGACGGCGGGCGCTACGACCGTCGGATCCAGGTCGGGAACTGGTGCAACCAGTCCGGTGCGGGTCTGGGTGAGCGGCCGCAGGCTGCTCCGGCCGCCGGGATCGACGCGTATGTGTGGATGAAGCCGCCGGGGGAGTCGGACGGGTCCAGCACCGCCATCGCCAATGACGAGGGCAAGGGGTTTGACCGGATGTGCGATCCGACGTACACGGGGAACGCGCGCAACGGGAACAACATGTCCGGTGCGCTGCCGAACGCTCCGCTGTCGGGGCACTGGTTCTCTGCTCAGTTCCAGCAGCTGATGGCCAACGCGTACCCCCCGCTGTAGGTGCCGTTGGTTCCGTCGAGGTTTTGGCTGCGGGCCGTGTGTGGCTGGTCGTGCAGTTCCCCGCGCCCCTAAAAAAAGGGGCGTGGGGTCAGCCCTTGTTTGACAGGCCGCGGCGGATCGCGAACTCCACCACCGAATAGTTGCCGTTGGATCGGTCCAACTCGTAGGGCGCCGCCGGCATGAGCGGTGGCTGGCCCATGAAGCGAGGGCGGGTGCCGTGGTGGGGTTGGGCCGCGTGGACCAGGAAGGGGTGGCAGAGGTAGACGTCGCCGGGGTGACCGGTGGCGTAGGTGAGGGGGCGCCTGGCGGATGCCTCGGCCACCTTCGGGCCGAGCGTGAGCGACGAGGCGCCCCTCTCGCCGTACGGTTCCAGAACGCGGGGCACGTCGAGGTGGGAGCCGATCCGGATGCGGGTCGGTGCGTTCTCCTCGGTGACCTCGGTGTAGAGCATCAGCATCAGCAGGGACCGGCCGCGCGAGGTCAGATTCGCGTACGGCCACTCGTTCTCAGCGCCCTCCGCGACGTAGCTGCCCTCGATGTGCCAGCCGGCGTCGTCCGGTTCCGTCGCGTGCGGGAAGCGCAGCGGGAAACTGCCCACCGAGTACCGGGACTGCCACCGGCCGACGCCCACCAAGAGGTCGAACGCCTCATGCAGGGCAGGGGAGTTGACCGACGCGGCGAACGGTCCCTGGGCCATGTCGCTCACCCACACCACCGGGTCCTTCCAGGTGCCGGGGTCCTCCGCGTCGTAGCCCGTCTCCTGCCAGAGCAGCCGGGCGCAGTGCTCGGCGACCCGCGGTGGGAAGGCGCCCTCGATCTTCACGAACCCGTCTTCGAGGAAGCGTTCCGCCATCACGTCGGCCGTGTCGTCCATACGGGCATGCTCGGCGACGGACGACCTGTTCCGCACCCCATTTTTTGCCGCTTCGGCAACGGAAGTGGCCGTCGAACGGTGCGTCGGCGCAGGCTGGCGGCACGCGGACGAGAGGCTGACCACCATGGCGCACGAGCACGACGAGAAGCACGCACACCACCACGAGCACACCGACCTCGACTGGGCCGTCATGGGTCCCCTGCTGGAGACCCAGGCGGAGCTGTTCGCGCCGTTGTACGAGCGGGCGATGGCGTGGCTCGCGAAGGAGCGGACCGATCCGGGGCTGATCGTCGACGTGGGCAGCGGACCCGGGGTGGTCGCGTGTCTGTTCGCGGAGACGTTCCCGGGTGCCCGGGTCGTCGGGGTGGACTTCTCCGAGCCGCTCTTGGAACGGGCCAACGCCCGTGCCGACCGGCTGGGCTTCGGCGATCGCTTCGGCACGCTGACCGGTGAACTGCCCGAGGTTCTGGGGCAGTTGGAGTACCCGGCCGACCTCCTGTGGGCCAGCCGCAGTCTGCATCACCTCGGTGACCAGCGTGCCGGTCTCGCCGCGTTCGCGGAGCGGCTCGCGCCCGGCGGCACCCTCGCGATCATGGAGGGCGGTCTGCCCTCCCGGTTCCTGCCGCGCGATTTCGGGATCGGCCGCCCGGGTCTTGAGGCGCGGATCGACGCGATCGAGGCCGAGTGGTTCGCGCAGATGCGTGCCGACCTCCCCGGCGCCGTCACCGAGACCGAGGACTGGCCCGCCCTCCTGGAGTCGGTCGGTCTGAAGCACACCGGCAGCCGCAGCTTCCTCCTCGACCTGCCCGCACCGGCGCCCGACCGCGTCCGCACCTACGCCGCGACCTGGCTGACCCGGGTGCGTGACACCTACGGCGAGGCGATGGACGCCGACGACCGGGCCGCCCTCGGCCGGCTCGTCGACCCGGAGGACCCGGCGAGCGTGCACCGGCGCGCCGATGTGTTCGTGCTCGCCGCGCACACCGTGCACAGGGCGGTGCGGGCCGACTGAACGGGCCCGTGATCTCGGCGGCTTGACTTCGAGCCTGCTCAAGGTGATGAACTGCCCCTCCGACTGCGCGGAGTTCACCGACCCACGGGGGGACCATCACCATGAACGACAACTCTCACGTCGCGCTCATAACCGGCGGCGGCAGCGGAATCGGCGCCGCCGTCGCCCGTCAACTCCTCAGCGCCGGGGGCCGGGTGGCCGTCACCGGCCGCAGCGAGCAGCGCCTGTACGACTTCGCCGCCCAACTGGGCAACCCCGAGGGCCTGTTGACGATCCCCGGCAGCGCCGCCGAGTACGACGAGGTGCAGGCCGCCGTCGAGACGACGCTCAAACAGTTCGGGCGGCTCGACGCCGTCGTCGCCAACGCCGGTATCGCCACGCACGACTCGGTCGCCGAGGGCGACCCCGCCGGGTGGACCGAGATGGTGCTGACCAACGTCCTCGGTCCCGCCCTGCTGATCCGGGCGTCCGTCGACGCGCTGAAGCAGACGCACGGCCGGATCGTGCTGATCGGCAGCGTCGCCGGGTTCGTGCACACCCCCGGCAACATCTACGGCGCGACCAAGTGGGCGATGACCGGTCTCGCCGAGAACACCCGGCGCGAGGTCACGGAGTTCGGTATCGGCGTGACGCTGGTCGCCCCGGGTCGGGTGGAGACCCCGTTCTGGGACGGCAACGGCAGCCTGCCGCCCGGCCATCTCCTCACCGCCGACCAGATCGCCGACACGATCCTCTGGTCGATCCGCCAGCCCGCCGGCGTCGACATCAACACCGTCGTCGTACGGCCGATCGGGCAGCCCAACTGACAAACGCATGGGGCCGGTTGCCGCTACGGACAGCGGCAACCGGCCCCATCCGTACGTCAGTTGTTCGCCAGGAACTGCTTCGCCAGCTGGTCGCCCAGCGAGACCGCCGCGCTGTGGCTCTCGATGGGGGAGACCGTCGAGTTCTTGAACAGGATGTACGTCACGCCGGAGTCGGCGCCGCCCGTCGCCGGGTCGGGGTCGATGCCGAGGGCGTTGGCCGTGGCGTACGAGGCCTCGCCGATGATGTTGGTGGGGCCGGTGTCGCCGACGACGGCGTACTCGACCTTGTTGTTGTAGACGACGGCGACCACGCCGCCGCCCTTGATGCCGTAGCTGGAGTACTTCCAGATGCTGCTGGAGCTGGGCACCACGATGTACGGGAGTGAATCCGCCTTCAGGGGCTGGCCGTTGGACTGGTGGAACGCCGTGTCGTCCTGGTACCAGGGGTCGGCGTTCTCGTTGCACTTCGAGGTGCGCTGGCCGTCGCAGTCGATGTCCATGTCGGCCTTCCAGAACACGGCGCCGTTCTTGCCGCAGACCGGGATGGTGGCCGAAGTCTCGTCGTCCGTACGGTACTTGCCGTTCGATATCTGCGAGCAGGACGTCACCTTGGAGAGCAGGTCGGCCGCG
The DNA here is from genome assembly GCF_045162565.1 of Streptomyces sp. NBC_00986. Lineage (NCBI taxonomy): Bacteria > Bacillati > Actinomycetota > Actinomycetes > Kitasatosporales > Streptomycetaceae > Streptomyces > Streptomyces sp. NBC_00986. Next base: position 2,655,069 of record NZ_CP108733.1, on the reverse strand, counting down.
CTGACCGAGCCCTCCTGCGCCGACTTGGGGGTGGCGCCGGAGGCACTCGCGGGGAGCACTCCGGCGGCGAGCAGGGCGGCACCTGAGGCCGCGGCGAGGGTCAGTGTTCGCATGCGCACTGTGGGGGACCCTTCTGTTAGGAAAGTTTCCTTACCGGGTGCGCAACAAGGTGGCCCCGACGACATGCCCGCGTCAAGACCCTGGTACGAACCAAGTGGGCCGGCGGCACGGAAATAGGCAGGGAAAAACGATGCGCCCCGGAGCCGACAGGCTCCGGGGCGCTCGCGCTACCTGGGGTTCAGTCCAAGTATCTTGGATTCAGGCCGCGTTGAACGTCGACGGGTCGGGACCCAGTCGCCGGTCCTCGTTCAGCGCGCTGATCGCCGCGAGGTCCTCGGGGTCCAGGCTGAAGTCGAAGACCTCGATGTTCTCCTTGATCCGCGACGGCGTCACGGACTTGGGGATCACCACGTTGCCGAGCTGGATGTGCCAGCGCAGCACGACCTGAGCCGGGGTGCGACCGTGCTTCTGGGCGATGGCCACGATCGCCGGGACCTCCAGGAGGCCCCGACCCGAGCCGAGCGGCGACCAGGCCTCGGTCGCGATGCCCTGCTCCGCGTGGTACTCGCGCCCGGCGAGCTGCTGCAGCTGCGGGTGCAGCTCGATCTGGTCGACCGCCGGGATGACCGAGGTCTCCGCGATCAGCCGGGTCAGGTGGTCCGGCTCGAAGTTGGAGACGCCGATGGCCCGCACGCGGCCGTCCGCGTACAGCTTCTCGAACGCCTTGTAGCTGTCGATGTACTTGTCCCGGGCCGGCGTCGGCCAGTGGATCAGATACAGATCCAGGTACTCCAGGCCGAGCTTCTCCAACGAGACGTCGAAGGCGCGCAGCGTGGCGTCGTATCCCTGGTCGCTGTTCCAGAGCTTGGTGGTGACGAAGAGGTCCTCGCGCGGGACGCCGGACGCGGCGATGGCCTTACCGGTGCCCTCTTCGTTGCCGTAGATCGCAGCGGTGTCGATGCTGCGGTACCCGGCCTCGAGTGCGGTGGCCACCGCCCGCTCCGCCTCGTCGTCCGGCACCTGCCAGACGCCGAAGCCCAGCTGGGGCATCTCGACACCGTTGTTGAGGATGATCGGGGGGACCTTGCTGCTCACGAGCTCTCGATCCTTCAGTCGTCGGGTGGTATTCATATCGTCAACGATCACGGGCCGTGTCGCATTCCTGACTGCGAAATCCGTCCGGACTCATCGGCGGGTCGGCGCCGTCCGCTGAAGATTGGCGAGAAATGCATCCGACCTTTTTCGGTCCGGACCATTGACCGCGGACCGTCGTGCCGCAACCCTGAAACACGCCGCCGGACGCGTCCGTGAACGCGATACGTACATGTGAACGCTGGCGCCTGTTGTGACTCCGAGAACCCCCATTCCTCAGGAGAGCAGGTATGCGCACCCGACCAGAGCGCTGCCCAGGATTCCGTAGACGGTGCATCGTATGCCAGAAACATCGGATGAAAAGGTGTGGTGAAGGCCTCGTCGCCCATGGGCGCGCACGGCGTGCGGACCTGCGGCGGCGAGCGGGTGCCTCTTCGCCCGTACCGACTGATCGGTCGGTCAATAGTCTCCGGTCAACGGACCACGAAAAGGAGGAACATGAGACGCCGACGACTGCGAACGGCCCTGACCGCGGCAGCCCTCGCCACCGCTACCTTGACCGGGGCGGCTCCGCCGCTCGAAACGGCGGTGGCGGCGAGCCGCCCGGCCGCAGCGCCCGACTGGTCCGTGGCCGTGGTCGACTCCACCACGGCCCGCTACACACCGAGCACCATCGGCGGCTGGTCGTACCCGGTCGGCCTCTACCTCTACGGCCAGTACCTCACGTACAAACGCACCCACGACGCCCGCTACCTGACCTACATCAAGAACTACGTCGACCGTTTCGTGAAGAGCGACGGCTCGATCGGCCAGTCCTTCGACAGCCTCGACAGCATGCAGGCCGGCCGTCTCCTGGTGATCCTGCACCACGAGACCGGCCAGGACCGTTACCGCAAGGCCGCCAAGAAGATCCGCGACCGCCTCGACACCTACCCGCGCACAAGCGACGGCGGCTTCTGGCACGCCGACAGCAGCAGTCGCGCCCATCAACTCTGGGCGGACGGCGTCTACATGGTGAACCCGTTCCTCGTCGAGTACGGCAAGGAGTTCGGCGGCAGTGCCTACACGAACGACGAGGCGGCCAAGCAGTTGTACGTCTACGGCAGTCATCTCCAGGTCGCGAACGGCCTGTTGAGGCACGCCTACGACGAGTCGCGCTCCGCGAGCTGGGCCGATCCGGTGACCGGACTCGCGCCGGAACACTGGTGCCGCGCGGTCGGCTGGTACGCGATGGCCATCACGAACGTCCTCGACGCACTCCCCGCCGACCATCCGCGACGGCTCCAACTCCTCGGCATCCTGCGCCGGTTGGCGGCCGGACTGGAGAAGTACCAGGACCCGGCGACCGGCCGTTGGTTCCAGGTCGTGGACAAGGGTGCCCGCGGCGACAACTGGACCGAGACGTCCTGCTCCAGCATGTTCACCTACGCCCTCTCACGTGGCGCCCAACAGGGCTACCTGGACCGGCACTACGCCGACGTCGCCCGGCGCGGCTACGAGGGCGTCCTCGCGGAACTCTCGGTCGGCACCGACGGCCGCACCGATCTGACCGACATCTCCGTCGGCACGAACGTCGGCGACTACGCGTACTACGTCGCCCGCACCCGGGCCACCAACGACTTCCACGGACTGGGCGCCTTCCTGATCATGAACGAACAACTGCGAGGTGATTAGTGTCATGAGCACGTCCAGAAGGGCCCTTCTCGGGGCCGCCGTGAGCGGAGCGGCCGGTGCCGCGGTGGGCCTCTCGGCCGCAGCCCCCGCGCACGCCGCCTCCTGGCAGCAGAAGTGGGCGCCGACCGCGACCGGCGACGGCCTCGGCGCCTTCGAGACCATCGAGGACGACCGCGCCGACTCGCACCCGGCCGGACACCCGCACATCTACGTCACCGGGGACAACTGGCGCTTCAACATGCATACCGTCGACCGCGACACGTCGACCGACCGGCAGCGCCAGGAGGTCACCGGTCTGCGCACCGGCAGCGGCTACCTCAAGTGGACCCAGGGGCAGACCTGGCGGATCACGTACTCGATGTACATCCCCGGCTCCCTGAAGGCGACCACCACCTTCACGCACATCATGCAGATGAAGCAGCCCGGCAACGGCACCTCGCCGATCGTCGTGCAGTCCCTGCGCCGGGTGAACGGCGTGCAGACCATCGAGCTGAACCTGCCGATCGCCGGTGTCCTGGTCGGCCGTACCGACCTCGAACCGCTCCACGACACATGGACCGACGTCGACTTCCAGATCAAGGTCGGTGACGGCACGGCCGGTTCGGTCCGCTGGACCCTCAAGTCCGGCTCCACGACCGTGATCGACAAGACGAAGACCGGCGTCGACACCTTCCTCGCCGACCGCGTGCGCCCCAAGTGGGGCATCTACCGCTCCCTCGGCGACACCTCCGGGTCCCTGCAGGACACCTATCTCCTGCTCACCGATCTCCGCGGCTACCAGCTCGTGTGAGGAGCACGCTCCATGAAACCCCCCATGAAATCACCCCTGTACAAACGGAGTTGGGCGGCGAGCCTGTTCTTCGCGTTCGCCGTCGTCCTCGGCCTCGCCCACCCCTCGGCCCTCGCGGCCACGCCTCCCGCACCGCGCGCCACCGTCTACGACGTCGGCGACTACGGCGCCAAGGGTGACGGCTCCGCCAACGACACCCCGGCCGTCAACAAGGCCATCACGGCGGCCAATTCGGCCGGCGGCGGCACGGTCCGCTTCCCCGCCGGCACGTACAAGTCCAAGAACACCATCCACATGAAGAGCAACGTGACGCTCCAGGTCGACACCGGCGCCACGATCCAGGGCTCGTCCGCGGGCACCTACGACGCCCCCGAGACCAACCCGTACGACCAGTACCAGGACTACGGGCACAGCCACTTCCACAACGCGATGATCTACGGCGACCGGCTCACGAACATCGGCTTCGTCGGCGGCGGGGTCATCGACGGGCTCGGCAACCTGATCACCGGCAACCCCAAGTCCGGCCAGGCCGACAAGATCCTGTCGCTGACGCGCTGCGACGGACTTCGGATCGGCGACGGACTCACCCTGCGCCGGGGCGGCCACTTCGCCGCGCTCGTCAACGGCTGCACGAACGTCACCTCGGACCACCTGACCATCGACACCGCGAGCGACCGCGACGGCTGGAACATCATCTCCACGACGAACGTCACCGTCACCGACGCCAGCATCAAGGCGAACGACGACGCCCTCGTCTTCAAGAGCGACTACGCGCTCGGCGCCAAACTCCCCAACGGCCATGTGCGCGTGAGCGATTCCTACCTGTCGGCCAAGTGCTGCAACGCTCTCATGTTCGGCTCCGAGACCTGCGGCGACTTCACGGACTACCAGTTCCAGAAGATCCGGATCGAGGGCGCCGACAAGTCCGGCCTCGGCATGGTCTCCATGGACGGCGCGAAGATCTCCGACGTCCACTACCGCGACATCACCATGACCGGCGTCCACTCACCGATCATGGAGAAGATCGGCACCCGAAAGCGCTGCGGCAACAGTCCGGGCGTCGGTTCGATCAGCGACGTCACCTACGACAACATCACGGCCACCGGCAACAGCCCCTCGTTCAGTCCGACTCTGTGGGGCGAGACCGGTCACCGGATCAGCGGGATCACGTTCACGAACGTCAACATCACCGTCCCCGGCGGCAACGGCACCATGTCCACCGGCGTGCCGGCCAACGACCCGAAGGACTACAACCCGAAGGCCATCGGCAATCGGCCGGCCTACGGCTGGTATCTGCACAACGCCGACAACGTCCAATTCACCGACAGCTCCGTGAAGTTCGCGGCGGACGACGGACGGCCGGCGGTCGTCGCCAACGCGGCGAGCGGCATCCGGTTCACGGGCTTCACCGCCCAGCGCGGCTCCAACTCGCCGTACGACCTGGGCTTCCAGGACGTGAACGGCTACTGCGTGAGCGGCGCCGGTTCGCCGCGCGTGTCCAGCACCGGCTCCACCGAGAACTGCACGACCGCGAACGCCCGCCCCCGCGACCTGGAGAACCCCCGCCAGGACTTCCTCCGCAACTCCGTCGGCGGCCTCTTCCTGCACTGGGGTCTGCGCACCGCGCCCGCCCACACCAGTTGCACCGGCTGGGAGAGCGATGTCACCAACGGCGGCTGGACTCCGGACTACTGGGTGAACGAGGCCCGGAAACTGCATACGCAATACCTCGTACTGGCGACCTTCCACAGCCGCCTCGGCTACGCCCGCCCGTGGCCCTCGAAGATCCCCGGATCCTGCTCCACGAAGCGGGACTTCCTCGGCGAACTGATCACGGCGGCGAAGGCCAAGGGCATGAAGGTCGTCCTCTACATGACCGACGACCCGCAGTGGCACGACGAGGGCGGCCACGAGTGGCTCGACTCGGCCGCCTACTCCGCCTACAAGGGCAAGAACGTCGACCTGACCACCCGCGACGGCTTCGGGCAGTTCAGCTACGACAACTTCTTCGAGGTCATGGACCGCTATCCCGACCTCGGCGGCTTCTGGATCGACAACGACAACGCGTACTGGGAGAGCCACGACCTGTACCAGCAGATCTACCAGAAGCGCCCGAACTACACGCTCAGCAACAACAACGAGGACACGCCGATCATGGACATGATCAGCAACGAGCAGAAGACGGGAATGTCGCCCGCATACGATTACCCGCAGGCTGTGTACACCGCACAACCCCGCCTGACGGAAGCCGACTTCAAGCTCCCGTCGACCGGCGCCTGGTGGTACGACGGCTCCGACCCGTCCGTCGACCGCGCGCTCACCCTCGGCCGCCTCGTCACCAACGCCGGCTCCTCGGTCAAGGCGCTCATGGCGGAGACCGCCCAGGTCAACGGCAGATTCCCGGCGAACCAGGCCGCCTTCAACACCTTCGCCGACTCCTACCTCGACCCCATCTGGGAATCCCTGCACGGCACCGAGGGCGGCGGCTACCTGTACGGCGGCCTCAAACCCGGCTTCTGGAACGACGGCGCCCACGGCGTCACCACCATCAGCCGGACCGACCCGGACCTCCAGTACATCCACGTCCTGACCCCGCCCAGCACCAGCACCCTGCGCATCCGCGACAACGGCTACCGCATCGCCTCCGTCACCAACCTCCGTACCGGCGCGGCGATTTCGTGGTCCCAGTCCGGCGGCGTGCTCACGCTCAGCGGGCTCGGCGGCTGGGACCCGTACGACACCGTCTTCAAGGTCACGACCGCCGGCCGCCAGGGCATCCTGTCCGGCGTCACCGTGAGCGCGAGCGCCTCGGCGAGCGGGCACGCGGGTTCGGCCGCAGGGGACGGGAGTTACCTCACCTACTGGGACAACGGCAAGACCCTGCCGGTCAACCTCACCTTCGACCTGGGCAGTTCGAAGAGGGCGCAGTACATCGGCCTCAACCAGCGCGAGGACTCCGTGGCCTACGCCCGCTCCGACACCGAACAGTCGGCGCGCATCAAGGACTACAAGGTGTTCCTGAGCAACGACGGCACGAACTGGGGGAGTGCCGTCAAGACCGGCCAGCTGCCAAGTCGCCGCGGAATCCAGGGAATTGACCTCACCGCGGCCAACGCCCGCTACGTCCGCCTCGAAGTCGACTCCACCTGGGCCGCCGCCACCGACACCACCCGCTACAAGCGGCTGCGGATCGACGAGGCCTGGATCGGCACGTCCTACGCGACCCCCGGGGGATCGTCATGACACATATCGGACCCAGGCCGTTCGTGGCAGCGCTCGCCGGTCTGCTGGCCGCCTCCGCGCTTCCCCTCCTGAGCGGCCCGACCTCGGCCGCGGCCTCCGACAACGGCCAGTCCACCCGCCCCGCCATGGGCTGGAGCAGCTGGAGCTACGTCCGCCGCACACCCACCGAGGCGAAGATCAAGGCCCAGGCCGACGCGTTGGTGTCGAGCGGCCTCAAGAACCACGGCTTCGTGTACGTCAACCTCGACGACTTCTGGCAGAAGTGCGACGCCAACGGCTTCACCGTCGACTCCTACGGCCGCTGGGCCGTCGACCCGGCCAAGTTCCCGTCCGGGATCAAGGCGTTGGCCGACTACATCCACTCCAAGGGACTGAAGTTCGGCTTCTACGTCACCCCGGGCATCGCCAAGAACGCGGTCACCGCGAACACCCCGATCGAGGGCACCTCCTACCACGCGAAGGACATCGCGGACACGAGCAGGACCGAGAAGAACTACAACTGCAAGAACATGTACTACATCGACTACGGGAAGCCGGGCGCGCAGGAGTTCGTCAACTCGTGGGCGAAACAGTTCGCTTCCTGGGGAGTCGACTACCTGAAGATCGACGGCGTGGGCAGCGCCGACATCCCCGACGTCCAGGCCTGGGACAAGGCGCTGCGCGCGAGCGGACGGCCCGTCAACTTCGCGCTCTCCAACAACCTTCCGATCGCCGACGCCGCCACCTGGCGTTCGCTGGCGAACAGTTGGCGCACCCAGGGCGACGTCGAGTGCTACTGCGGACCCGGCGCCAACGGCAGTGGCTATCCACTCACCGACTGGTCGCACGTCTCCGCGCGCTTCAACACCGCCGCCTCCTGGCAGCCGTACGCCGGGCCGGGCGGCTGGAACGACCTGGACTCCCTGGAGGTCGGCAACGGCGACCAGGTGGGCCTGACGGCCGACCAGCGGCGCTCGCACTTCACCCTCTGGGCGATGGCGGGCTCGCCCCTGCTGCTCGGCACCGATGTCACCCACCTCGACCCCGTCGACAAGGCGATGCTCACCAACGACCGCCTCATCGGCGTCGATCAGGACGGCGTCGCCGCGAAACGCGTGGTGAACAGCGGCGTGCAGCAGGTCTGGAGCAAGCGCGAGAGCGATGGCTCCTATGCGGTCGCTCTGTTCAACACCGGTACGTCCGGCAGCGCGACGGTCTCCGTGAACTGGTCGCAGATCGGCTTCACCGGCTCCGGCGACGTCACCGACCTCTGGTCCGGCTCCCACAAGGGCGCCATCGCGGACTCGTACAGCGCGACCCTACGGCCGGGCGAGACCCGCCTGATCCGTGTGAACCCGGCCGACAGCGCTCTGAGGGGGCACTCATGACACGCGGCAGAACACCGGCGCGGGGCGCACGGGGCCTCTCCCCGGCTCTCTCCCTCGCCCTCACCCTGGCGCTCGCGGTGCCGCTCGCCGGTCTCACGGGCCCCGCCGCGCACGCGGCGACCACCGACTACCAGGCCGAGGACGCCACCGTCGTCCAGGGCACCGTGGCCACCAACCACACCGGCTACACGGGCACCGGCTTCGTCGACTACACCAACGTGACTGGTTCGTATGTGGAGTTCACGGTGAGTGCGGCCGCCGCCGGCACCGCGTCGGTCGCCCTTCGCTACGCCAACGGCACCGCCGTGGACCGCCCGTTGGACATCTCCGTCAACGGCACGGTCGTAGCGCCCGCCGTCTCCTTCCCGGCCACCGCCGACTGGAACACCTGGGCGACGAAGACCGTGAACGTCCCGCTGACCGCCGGCACGGACAAGATCCGGGCCACCGCGACCACCGCGAACGGCGGCCCCAACCTCGACCGCATCGGCGTCGGCACCGCGACCGACGCACAGGCCCCGACCCGTCCGGGCCAGCCGAGTTGCTCGGACATCGGTGAGGACGCCCTCACGCTGACCTGGGGCGCCTCGACCGACAACGTGGGTGTCACGGCGTACGACCTCTACGAGCACGGCAACAAGATCGGTGAGGCGCCCGGGAGTTCGACGAGCAAGGTCCTCACCGGGCTCGCGCCGAACACCACCTACGACCTCACCGTCATCGCCCGGGACGCGGCCGGCAACACCTCACCGGCCAGCCCGGTCGTCGACTGCACGACGAAACCCAGTTCGGACACCACCCCACCGACCAAGCCCGGTACTTTGTCGACCGCCGACATCACATCGAATACGGTCGACCTCACCTGGGGCACGTCGACGGACGACCGCGCGGTGATCGCATACGACATCCGCAGTGCGGATACCGTCTACAAGACGGTCACCACCGGCACCTCCACCACCCTCACCGGACTCGCCTGCGACAGCCCGTACACGCTGAACGTCGTGGCACGCGACGCGGCCGGCAACCTCTCGGAGCAGAGCAACACCGTCGCCTTCACCACGAAGGCCTGCGCGACCGACGGCGGTGTCCCCTCGTCGATCGCCACGCTCTCCACCGGCTGGACCATCCCGTGGGGCACCTACTGGATGCCCGACGGCCAGAGCGCCCTCGTCACCGAGCGGGACGACTTCCGGGTCTGGAAGACGGCCAAGGACGGCACCCGGACCCAGGTCGGGACCGTGCCCAACGCGGTCACCACCAACGGCGAGGGCGGCCTGCTCGGCGTCGCCGTCGACCCGAAGTGGGCCACCAACCACTACGTGTACTTCATGCACACCGCGTCCGAGGGCAACCGCGTCGTCCGCATGACGTACGACGGCACCACCCTCACCGGCTACACGGTCCTCCTCCAGGGCATCAAGAAGAACCGCTACCACAACGGCGGACGCCTCGCCTTCGGACCCGACGGCTACCTCTACGTCTCGACCGGCGAGGCCCAGACACCCGACCTCGCCCAGGACAAGACCTCCCTCAACGGCAAGATCCTGCGCATGACGACGGACGGCAGACCGGCCCCCGGCAACCCGTTCGGCAACTACGTCTACTCGTACGGCCATCGCAACCCGCAGGGTCTCGCCTTCGACCGCAACGGCCGCCTGTGGGAAGCGGAGTTCGGCAACAGCTCCAAGGACGAACTCAACCTCATCAAGCCGGGCGCGAACTACGGCTGGCCCACCTGCGAGGGGAGTTGCAGCGTCGCCGGGATGACCAACCCCAAGGCCACCTGGAACGTCGACGAGGCCTCGCCCAGCGGGATCGCCATCGTCCGCAACGTCGTCTACATGGCGTCCCTGCGCGGCGAACGCCTGTGGCGCGTACCGATCAACGGAGACACCGAGAGCGTCGGCACCCCGACGGCGTACTACGTCGGAACGTACGGACGCCTGCGCACGGTCACCAAGGTCCCCGGCGCCGACCAGCTGTGGCTGTCGACCACCAACTGCGACAACAACGGCAGCCAGCCGGACGGCTCCGACAAGATCTTCCGGGTGAACATCGGTTAGGGAAGGGGGAGTTCAGGCCCGGTACAGGGCCTCGACCTCATTCGCGTACGTGTTCTCGATGGCCTTGCGCTTCAGCTTCAGGGACGGGGTCAGCAGACCGTGTTCCTCGGTGAACGGCTGGGCCAGTATCCGGAAGGTGCGGATCGACTCGGCCTGCGAGACCAGGGTGTTGGCGGCGACCACCGCGCGCCGCACCTCGGTCTCCAGATCGGCGTCGCGCACCAGCTCGGCCGGGGACATCTGCGGCTTGCCGCGCATGGTGAGCCAGTGCTCGACGGCCTCGTGGTCGAGGGTGACGAGGGCGGCGATGTAGGGGCGGTCGTTGCCGACGACGATGCACTGCGAGACCAGCGGATGGTCCCGCACCCGCTCCTCAAGCAGCCCGGGCGCGACGCTCTTGCCGCCGGAGGTCACCAGGATCTCCTTCTTGCGCCCGGTGATCGTGAGATAGCCGTCCTCGTCCAGGGAGCCCAGGTCACCGGTGGCGAGCCAGCCGTCGTGCAGGGTCTCGTCGGTGGCCTTCTGGTTGTTGAGATAGCCCTGGAAGACGTTGGGGCCGTTCAGCCAGATCTCGCCGTCGTCCGCAATGTGCACGGTGACACCGGGGATGGCCTGGCCGACCGTGCCGTAGCGGGTGCGGTCGGGCGGGTTGGCGGTCGCGGCGGCCGTCGACTCGGTGAGGCCGTAGCCCTCGTAGATCTGGACGCCCGCGCCCGCGAAGAACAGTCCGAGGCGACGGTCCATGGCCGACCCGCCGGACATGGCGTTGCGGATCCGGCCGCCCATGGCGGCCCGCACCTTGGAGTAGACGAGTTTGTCGAAGAGCTGGTGCTGCATGCGCAGCCCCGCCGAGGGGCCCGGGCCGATGCCCCAGGCCTTCGCCTCGATCGCGTCCGCGTACTTCACCGCGATCTCGACGGCCTTCTCGAACGGCCCGGCCTTGCCGTCCTTCTCGGCCTTGCGGCGGGCCGCGTTGAAGACCTTCTCGAAGATGTACGGCACGGCGAGGATGAACGTCGGCCTGAACGCCACCAGGTCGGGCAGCAGGGCGGCCGCGTTCAGCTGAGGCTGGTGGCCGAAGCGGACCCCGCCGCGGATCGCCGCGACCTCCACCATCCGCCCGAAGACGTGCGCCAGCGGCAGGAACAACAAGGTCGCCACCTCGTCGCCCTTCTTCGAGTGGAAGACGGACTCCCAGGAGTCGATGACCGTGTCCGCCTCGTACATGAAGTTGCCGTGCGAGATGACACAGCCCTTGGGTCTGCCCGTGGTGCCCGAGGTGTAGATGATCGTCGCGGTCGAGTCCGGGGTGACGGCCTGGCGGTGCCGGTGCACCACCTCGTCCTCGATGTGCGCGCCGGCGTCGTACAACTCCTGCACGGCGCCCGTGTCGAGCTGCCACAGCTGGTGCAGCGCGGGGAGGCGGTCGATGACGGTGGCGATGGTCATCGCGTGGTCCTCGTGCTCGACCATCGCCGCCGAGACCTGCGCGTCGTGCAGCATCCAGAAGCACTGCTCGGCCGACGACGTGGGATAGATCGGCACCACCTGGGCGCCGATCGTCCACAGCGCGAAGTCGAACAGCGTCCACTCGTAGCGGGTACGGGACATGATCGCGACCCGGTCGCCGAAGCGGATGCCCTGGGCGAGCAGGCCCTTGGCGAGCGCGAGGACCTCGTCGCGGAACTCGGCGGCGGTCACGTCCCGCCACTCGTCCTGCTCGTCCTTGCGGCCGAGGGAGACGTGGAGGGGGTCGTCCTGGGCACGCTCGAAGACGACGTCGGCCAGACCGCCCACCGGCGGTGCCAACGCCAACGGAGGGTTGTTGTACTCGCGCAAACCCCGCTCCCCGATCCTGTTGGCACTCCCCTTCAGCGCGGTGAAAGCTACCCCACGGGACACCAGGGCGGGAGGGGGTGGGAATTGGAGCGGTTCACGCGTCCGCACTGGTCAGTGGCGGAAAATGCCCGCACAAGGGGAAGGGCCGGACAGAAATCCTTACGGTTCCGTAGGTTTCGGGCCCGTAATCTCCACCGAATCTGTACGACCCGATTACCGCCGGCGTCCCGGTCACACGACGTCACCGGTGCGACGCCGTCTCCTCCCCGGAGGGCGTCCCAGCGGCTGTCTCCGCCACTCCCGGTGCGGTGCCCGCCGTCCCGCCGGTCCGCTCCGCGCGACCCGCCCTGACCAGGGCGAGCACCAGCGCGCCCGCCGCCGTCCCGACGAAGCCGGCCGTCACGAGCGCCGAGTCGAGCCCCGACGCGAACGCGGCCCGCAGCGCGTGCTCGGAGAACGTCCCGCGCAGCGCCCCGGCCCCACCGCCCGCCAGCGTGTGCGCCGCGTCGTGCGGGAGCGTGTCCCGCATCCGCGAGGTGAGTACGGTCCCTGACACGGCGACGCCGAGTGCATACCCCAACTGTCGTACGGTATTCACGGCGCCGCCCGCCATGCCCGCACGCTCGGCCGGTACCGCCGCGAGGGCCGCCCCCGCGATGCCAGGGGCCACCAACCCGGTACCGACACCCACCAGGACGAGCCCCGGCACCAGCGTCGTCCAGTCCGAACCGGCGCCGAGGACGGCCTGGCAGAAGCAGCCCGTGCCGATCAGCAGCAGCCCGCCGCCGACGGTCAGCCGGGCCGGCACCCCGTGCAGCAGCTTCCCGGCGAAGACCGACACCACGACCGCCGCCCCCGTCAGCGGCAGCAGCGTCAGCCCGCCGCGCACCGGGCTCATCCCCAGCAGCGTCTGCAGCCAGATCGACAGATACGGCATCCCGCCGAACGCCACCCCGTTGAACGCGAGCGCCCCCGCCATCACGCCCACGAAAGCGGGCTTCCGCAGCAGCGACAGATCGAGCAGCGGATGCGCCACCCGCCGCTCCACCAGCACGAAGCAGACCAGAGCGAGGGCCGCGACCGCGAACGAACCGAGCGTCGCCGAAGCACCCCAGCCGTCCTCACCGGCCCGCACCACCGCGTACGTCACCCCGCCCGCGAACCCGGCGAACGCGACCGTGCCGAGCCAGTCGATACGCATCCCGCGCGGCCCCTTCGACTCGGGCACCACCCGCAGCGTCAGCCACACCGCGACCACGCTCACCGGCAGGTTCACGAAGAAGATCCACCGCCACCCCGGCCCCTCGGTCAGCACCCCGCCCAGCACAGGACCGACCGCGGCCGCGCCACCGCTGACCGCGCCCCACACCCCGAGCGCCACCGACCGCTGCCGCCCCTGGTAGACGGACCCGAGCAACGGCAACGTCGTCGCCAGCATCGCCGCGGCCCCGACACCCTGCACGGCCCGCGCGGCCACGAGAGAGCCCGGACCATCCGCCAGCCCGCACAACAGCGACGCCACCGCGAACAGCACGACGCCCACCACATGCACCCGCCGACGCCCCAGAATGTCGGCGGCGGCCCCAACTCCCAGCAGCAGCGCGGCCAGTGCCAGCGCGTACCCGTCGACCACCCACTGCAGATCACTCAACGACGCGTGCAACGACCGCGCCATGTCCGGCAGCGCGACGACCACGATCGTCACGTCCAGCAACAACATGAACGTGCCCAGGCACACCGCCGCGAGCGGCCCCCATGTACGCATGTCCTCAACTCCCCTGTCCGGGTTGTGCAGTTCTCCGTACGATGGGCTCCACCCGGACGATCAGCGCCGTGTTGGACACCCCGCCGCCGAAATCCGACAGGAGCAGGCATGTTGGAGATGGAATCCGACACCCTGGACCGGCTCGACCTCCAACTGCTGACCGCGCTGGAGCTCAACGGCCGGGCCTCCTTCAGCCGCCTCGGCACCGTCCTCGGCGTCTCCGACCAGACGATCGCCCGCCGCTTCCGCCGGCTCACCGCCGAGGCCGGCCTGCGGGTCGTCGCGATCCGGGACCCCGAACGCCTGGGCCAGGACCAGTGGATGCTCCGCCTGCGCAGCGCCCCCGACAACGCGCTCAACATCGCCGACGCGCTCGCCAAGCGCCCCGACACCGCCTGGATCGGCCTCGCGTCCGGCGGCACCGAGATCGTCTGCCTGACCCGCCCCCGCAGCCCCGGCGACCACGACGACCTCCTGCTCGGCAAACTCCCGCGCACCCCCAGTGTCCTGGACATCCGAGCCCACCAACTCCTGCACCGCTTCTACGGCGGCCCGACGGGTTGGCTGCGTCGCTTCAAGCTGCTCGCCGACGACCAGATCGCCGCGCTCCTCCCCGAACCGGCGCCCGCACCGGGCCCCGCCCGCATCGAGCCCGAGGACGAGGCCCTGGTCGCCGTCCTCGAACGCGACGGCCGCGCCGGTTACCCCGAACTCCAGCGCGCCACCGGCCGCTCCGAGTCCGCCGTGAAACGCCGGCTGGCCTCACTGATCGGCTCGGGGGCGGTGTACATCGACGTCGAGTACGACTCGGAGGTGTTCGGGTACACGCGTGCGGCGGTTCTGTGGATCACGGCGACCCCGGCCGCGCTGCACTCGGTCGGCGAGGCGCTGGCCACGCACGACGAGGTCGCGTACGCCTCCGCCACGGCCGGCACGTCCAACATCGTCGTGACCGTGGTCGTGAAGGACACGGCGGGACTGTACGACTACCTCAGTGGGCCTTTGGGGCAGCTCGACGGGATTCGGCATGTGGAGGCGAGCCCGTTCCTGCGCAGGGTCAAACAGCTGACGTATCGGACGCTCCTCCTCAACTCGCCCTCCCTCAAAGTAAGTTCAAGATAAATCATGCGCAAAACCAAGCACCCGGAGATGGGAATCACAGTGTTCGGCGATCGACTGTGGCTTGTCCAAACCGATGCCGCAGGGATTTCCCGAAAGATCTTTTGGAAATAGTCTTCGGAAGTCCTTCCGGTGAGCCCCGTGAAGGGAATATCGAATTGAAGACCCAAAACGCTCACCGCAGGTCGCTGGGTCGCCGCAGGAAGGTGGTCATGGCCTTGGCCGCGGCGACGACCCTCCTCGGCGGCGCGATGTACGCCAACGCGAACGCCGCGTCCGTCACGCCCGACCCCTCCACCAGCGCGTCCCCGACCACCCCCGGATCGACCTCCCCGACGAACCCGGGATCCACCTCCCCGTCCACGCCGGCCTCCGCGTCCGCCCCCGTACCCACGGGCACGGCCGGTACGGGCTCGTCCGCCTCGGACGTGGTCGACGCCGCCAACACGTTCCTGAAGACCCTGGACGACGACCAACAGGCCGCCGTACTCCTCGACTTCACGCAGGCGAACGCCACCGCCTGGTCGAACGAGGCGTGCGGCGCGGACTGCCGGGTCGGCATCGAGCTGAGCACGCTCAGCGACACCCAGCTCGCCGCCGCCGAGGCGGTGGTCGAGGCGGCCACGGGCACCGGCACCGACACCGGCTACGACCAGATCAGCGAGATCCTCGCCGCCGACGACGTCCTCGGCGAGACCGACAGCAGCTACGGCAGCGGCAACTACTACCTCGCCTTCCTGGGCGCCCCGAGCACCTCCGGCACCTGGCAACTGCACTTCGGCGGCGACCAGTTGGCCGTCAACCTCACCTACAAGGACGGCGAGGTCGTCGGCACCACCCCGTACTTCGCCGGGGTGGAACCCGCCACCTGGACCGACGACGACGGCACCACCTACGCACCCCTGTCCGGCATGCACGACGGGATGGAGTCGATGCTCGAAGGTCTGAGCGACGACGAGCTCTCGGAGGCGAAGCTCTCCGACTCCACCACCGACGTGGTGCTCGGCCCGGACGAGGACGGCGCCTTCCCCGACACCAAGGAGGGTCTCGCGGTCAGCGAACTGACCGACGACCAGCAGCAGTTGGTGCTCGACGCCATCACGCCGTGGGTCGAGGCCGCGGACGACACGACCGCCGCGTCCACCCTGAGCACCTACGAGTCGGAGCTCGACGACACCTACATCTCGTACTCCGGCACCACCGCACTGGACACCGCCGGCGACTACGTCCGCATCGACGGACCCGGCGTCTGGATCGAGTTCTCGGTCAAGGACGGCGTGGTCGACACGAGTCAGCTCAACTACAGCTCCGTGTACCGCGATCACGACACCGATTACGGAGGAGAGTTCTCGTTCTCCTGAATCGTCCGCCGATGACATAACGGGCGGCGCTGCTTCCGGCGGCGTCGCCCGCTGTCGGGAATTCCCTCACGGCCGGCCGAGGAATTCATGGACGTCGGCATTCTTGTAGAAGTCGGCTTACGTTTTCCGTAATGAAAAACCTGGACTACGGACCGCGCCGGTGCAATCGATCCCCACCTGCCAGAATCGCCGCCGCCAACGCGTCCGCGGCCCCCTGAGCCGAAACCCGCCGCCGCCCGTGCACCAGCACGAAGTCGACCTCGCCCAGCTCCGGCAGCCCCGCCCGCTCCGGCATCCGCACCAACCCGGGCGGCACCAGCCCCCGCGAGTGGGCCATCACCCCCAGTCCCGCCCGGGCCGCGGCGATCAGGCCGTTCAGGCTCCCGCTCGTGCACGCGATGCGCCACGCCCGCCCCTGCCGCTCCAGCGCCTCCAACGCGAGCGCCCGTGTGATGCCGGGCGGCGGATAGACGATCAGCGGCACCGGGCGATCCGCGTCCAGGCGGAGCCGTTCCGTGCCGATCCACACGAGCTTGTCGTGCCAGACCAGTTCACCCCGCGGGTCCTCGGCGCGGCGCTTCGCCAGCACCAAGTCGAGCTTCCCGGCGGCCAGTTGCTCGTGCAGCGTGCCGGACAGCTCGACGGTCAGCTCCAGGTCCACCTCGGGATGGTCGTAGCGGAAGCCCTCCAGGATCTCGGGCAGCCGGGTGAGGACGAAGTCCTCGGACGCGCCGAAGCGGAGGCGGCCGCGCAGCCGGGTGCCGGTGAAGAACGCCGACGCCTGTTCCTGCACCTCCAGGATGCGGCGCGCGAAGCCGAGCATCGCCTCGCCGTCCTCGGTCAGCTCCACGGAGTGGGTGTCCCGCGTGAAGAGCTGCCGCCCCGTCGCGTCCTCCAGTCGCCGCACGTGCTGGCTCACCGTGGACTGGCGCAGCCCGAGCCGGCGGGAGGCCTGCGTGAAGCTCAGCGTCTGGGACACCGCGAGGAATGTCCGCAGGTGGGAGAGGTCGTACATGGCATACACCATGGCATACACCGTAACCGCTTATCGCGAAACGTGATGGCAGTCAGAGCGGTATGACGGATTCCCGATCAAGAGCCCGGAGAGGAGGATGGGGAGGGCACGAGTCCGCGCCGGAAGACGGACCGGACGTACAGCGAGACACGCGAGACAGTGGAGCACAGTGAAACGCCTGCGATGGCCGAGTCGGATGCCGATCGACCCCTACATCCTGCTGCTGCTCGGGACGGTGGGCCTCGCCGCACTCCTCCCCGCGAGAGGCACGGGCGCCGACGTCGCCTCGGGTGCCTCCACGGCCGCGATCGCCTTCCTCTTCTTCCTCTACGGCGCCCGGCTGTCGACGCGTGAGGCACTGGACGGGCTCAAGCACTGGCGCCTGCACACCACCGTCCTGGCCTGCACCTTCGTCGTCTTCCCGCTGCTGGGCCTGGCCGCCCGGGGCCTCGTCCCGGTGATCCTGACCCACCCCCTCTACCAGGGGCTGCTGTTCCTCACCCTGGTCCCGTCGACCGTCCAGTCGTCGATCGCGTTCACCTCGATCGCGCGCGGCAACGTGCCCGCCGCGATCTGCGCGGGCTCCTTCTCCTCGCTCGCCGGCATCGTCATCACCCCGCTGCTCGCGGCGGCGCTGCTCGGGAGCAACGGCGGTGGTTTCTCCGCCGATTCGCTCCTCAAGATCGTGCTGCAACTCCTCGTGCCGTTCCTGGCGGGCCAGGTGCTGCGGCGCTGGATCGGCGGCTTCATCACCCGGCACAAGAAGATCCTCGGCTACGTCGACCGCGGCTCGATCCTCCTCGTCGTCTACACCGCGTTCAGCGAGGGCATGGTCCAGGGCATCTGGCACCAGGTCAGCGCGGTCCGCCTCGCCGGACTGCTCGCCGTCGAGGCCGTCGTCCTCGCCGTGATGCTCACCCTGACCTGGTACGGCGGCAAGGCGCTGCGTTTCGACCGGGAGGACCGGATCGCCATCCAGTTCGCCGGCTCGAAGAAGTCCCTCGCCTCCGGACTGCCCATGGCCAGCGTCCTGTTCGGCGCCCACGCCTCGCTGGCCGTGCTGCCGCTGATGCTCTTCCACCAGATGCAGTTGATGGTGTGCGCGGTCATCGCCAAGCGCCGGGCCCGCGATCCGCTGCCCGAGGTCAACGGGTCGGCGGCCCCAACCGCAGGGTCACGAACCGCGGTCGGTACAGCGACACGTTCCGGCTGAGGTTCAGCGCTGCCGAAGCGGCCGTCGCGTCCAGCCAGTTGACGTCGTAGCTGAGGACGAGCCGGTCGCCGCTGCCCAACTCCGCGTGTATTTGCGGGTTGTACGCGGCGACCTGCCCCTGCGGCAGCGGCGGGCTGAAACTCCTGGCCGGTCCGTGCCACGGTCCGGTGGGCGAACAGGCCCAGTACGAGGTGACGGTGGTGAGCCCCCGGCTGCCCGCGGCCATCGTGAACAGGACGTACGTCCCACCGCCCCGCACCACCGAGAACGCGCTGCCCACGCCCGTGTGTCGGCCGTCCCCGAGCACCGACCGGGGCCCGGCCCGGGTCGTCCACGCCGACCCGTCCCAGTACTCCCAGGCACCCGGCTCCCCCAGCCGTCCCTCCGGCACCCGTGCCACATACGCCGAGGAGGTCGGCCGGGCCGCGGCCTGGGCGTCGTTCCCGCCGAAGACGTACGTCCAGCCGCCCACCGCGACCATCGCCGTCCCGAACTGCACACGCCGGGACGGGTCCTGGACCAGCTCCTGGCCGAAGACCTTCACGATCGACTCCACCCGAAGATCCGGCAGCGACAGCGTGGCGACCTCGGTCGCGATCGGCACGCCGTAGATCCACGGGTACGCCCCCGCCGTCCGCGTCCACAGCAGCACCCGTACGACCGACTCGGGCGAGCCGGGGGAGCGGGGCTCGACGCGGGCCGCGACCGGCCAACGCCACCCGTTCGGGGCCGGGTCGGGGAACAGCGGTGCGGGGAGTGTGAGTTGGGGGTGTCCGTCGCGCATCACCACCGCCGAGTTGCGGACCAGGGGCGCGGTGGTGTCCCGCCAGGCGTACGACTCGCCGACCGGGTTGGGCGGGGCGTACACCTGGCCGAGGTAGGTGTCGGAGAACAGCCACAGCACCCGGCCGTCCGGGAGCCGCACCGAGTGGGTGCCGTCGCCGCCGGTCCAGTCGTCGGCGCGGGACTCGTCGTCGCCGTACGCGGCAAAGGAGTCGGTGAGCTGCGCGTCCGGTGACCAGTCGCGGACCGTACGGGCCGTGCACGCGGCGCCGCCCTCCCGGTCGTGGTGCCTGGGGAGGGCGGCGAGCAGCACGGCCGCCAGAGCCAGGGTCAGCAGCAGGCCGACCCCGGCTCCCCGGCGCTGTCGTGCTCGTCGGTCCTCGGGCACGACCGGGACGTTAGTGGCTGCCGCTCACATGGTCCATGGGCAGCCACAGGACGGTCCCGGCGGGGGAAGGGTGCTGCGCGGCGAGTTCGTCGTCCGTCAACAGCCGGTCCCAGACGTGGACTTCGTCGATCGACCCGGTGAAGTACTGCATGCTGTCCATGCGTTGGCCGATGTGCACACCGAACGGCGAGTTGCGGCTCACCGAGCCCACGATGTCCGCGGTGCTCACCGTCGTCCCGTCGACGGACAGGCTCAACTGCCCGCCGCCGCGCCGCAGTACGGCCCGGTGCCACTGGCCGTCGTTGTAGGCGCCGGCGGTCACCACGGAGGTGGTGTGGACGGTCGTCGCGCCGACCCGGGTGGTGATCAGCGCCCGGACGTGGTTGCCCGCGGGCTCGCCACGCAGCCACACCTGCGGCTCGGTGGTGCCGACCCCGCCCATCCACAGGAACGGCTGGTCACCGGTCGTCGCGGTGTAGCGGAACCAGAGCGACACCGTGAAGTCCTTTGTCCCCAGCGGGAGTCGGTCGCTGTACGGCAGGCGCACGGCGTCGTCGACGCCGTCGAAGGACAGGGCGCCGCCGGACACGCCGTCTGTCTCCTGGGCGCCGCCGAGCACGGCCGCGCGTTTGGCGTGCGGGGCGAGGTCGGGGGTCGTCGGGTCCGGGCCCCGACGCGGTTGCAGCCAGGCCTCGTCGAAGCGGGCGAAGCGGATCTCGTCGGTCGCGGTCACGGCGCCGCCTTCGTAGAGCAGGCCCACCGTGTCGCCGTCGATGCGCGCCATGTCGGAGTAGCCCGACCAGTCCTTCGTCACGACCGTGCCGCGGTCCACGCTGTCCCAGGTGCGGCCGCCGTCGTAGGAGGAGCGGATCATCATCGTGCGGCGGCGGTCGGGGTCGGCGTCGCAGGCCAGCAGGATGCGGGAGTCGACGCCGAGCGTCGAGCACTGGACCTGCGGGGCGTACAGGTCGGGCAGGGCGCGGAAGGGCGCGGTGAAGCTGTCGCCGCCGTCACGGCTGACCGCCTGGGTGCGCTGCCCGAGGTCGGTGCCGTCCTGCTCACGGCCGCTCACCAGGATCGAACCGTCGGTGCGCTCGGTCAGCGTCACCTCGGACGGCTTCTGCCGCCAGGTCCCATCGGCCGCGATCGGATACGAGTCGGTCGCGCCGATCTTCCAGTGGTCGCCGCCGTCGTCGCTCACGATCAGCGCCGCGTTGTTCGCGGTGACCCGACTCCCGTCCCAGGTCTCGGTGTTGACGCCGAACACGAGCCGGCCCCGGTGCTTGCCGCGGGTGAGCTGGATGCCGTGCACGGGTCCTGTGGCGTACCAGGAGTTCCAGTTCGGGGGCAGGATCTCGTCGCTCAGGTCACGCGGCTGCGACCAGGTGAGACCGTCGTCGTCGCTGTACTGCAGGTGCGGGGTGCGGTCGCAGGGGACCGAGCAACCGGCGCTGTCCGTACGGCCCGTGTTGTACGTCTCGGCGATCAGGATGCGGCCTGTCCTCCGGTCCACGACGGGTGCCGGGTTGCCGTGGGTGTCGCCGCCGCCGTGGTTGACGACCTGCAACGGGCTCCAGGTGACACCGTTGTCCGTGGAGCGCTTGACGACGATGTCGATGTCGGCGGCATCACCGCAGTTGAGGACCCGGCCCTCGGCGAACGCGAGCAGGGTGCCGTCGTCGGTCTTCACCATGGCCGGGATCCGGAAGCAGGCGTAGCCCGCGTCCTGGGGAGCCTTGAAGAGGACCTGTTGGTCGAACTCGGGGGTGGGGGAGGCGGTTTGGGCGGTGGCGTGCGCGTGGCTCGGGAGCATGAGCAGCGCGGCCAGGGTGAGTGCGGCGGTGAGGGTGGATCTCAGACGTGCGCGAAGACTTGACGGCATGGTGGTGCTACCTGCCCTTCATTCGTCTGGACATCCGGACATCCCACGTCCAACGGGCGCGTCACAGACGTTAGTTGGGCCTCCGGCGCCTCACAAGAAGCGTGCAGTGCCCGTCGCCCCATAACTTCGCAACGCCGCATCGGCCGTGACCGAACGTCAGGTTCGGCGGGGTGCCTCAGGGGCGCAGTACGACCTTGCAGAGGTTGCTTGCTCCGCGACTCGATCACCTCGTGCACCTTCGCCGCCTACCGGGTCGAGTAGGCAGTCGACGGGCTCGCCCCACTCCGAACGGTCGTAGGTGATCACCTCGTCGGCGCCCAGGGCGCGCACGAAGTCGCCCTTCGCCGGATCGGAGACCGCGCCCACGATCCACCCGGCACCCCGCGCCTTCGCCAACTGCACGGCGAGATGGCCGACTCCGCTCGCCGCGGCCGTGATCAGCACGGCCTCACCGGGTTCGGGGTGGGCCGCGTCCAGTGCGCCCAGGGCCGCCGGTCCGCTGCGGACGAGCGCGACCGCGTCGACGGCGGAGGCTGAGTCGGGACGGCCGAGGGGCTGAAGATGTGGCACCACGTGGTGCTCTCCACGGTTCGCGGCCTCGCGCCCGTCGCGCAGGCCGACCTCGGCCGCGCTGTGGGGCTCGACCTCAAGGATCTGGTCGGTGTCCTCAACGACCTTCAGGCCGCGGGCTTGGTCGTACGGGAGCCGGACGCGCAGGACCGCCGTAAGAACGCGGTGTCGCTCACGCCGGAGGGGGCACGGCTGCTCAAGCACTGTGAGAAGGCGGCCCGTGCGGCCAACGAGGAACTCCTGGCCCCGCTGTCGGAGGCCGAACGCGACCAGTTCATGGGCCTGTTGATCGGGATTTCCGGTACGGACGGCTGACGGGGGCTAACGTTCCGTCATGACCCCACCCCAGACTGCCGCATCCCGGCCGGCTCTCGACCCCGAGCGCACCGCCCTGGTCCTCGTCGACCTGATGGACCGCATCGTCGCGCTGCCGCTCGAACCGTACAAGGGTCCCGAAGTCCTCGCCGTCGCCGAGGAGTTGGCCGGTGTCTTCCGTTCCGCCGGTGCGCTCGTCGTGCTGATCCGGGTCGAACGTCCCGGCATCGCCGAGCAGCCCGCCGGCAGTGGACTCGCCGACGGGCTGTTCCGGGAAGGGGACCTGGAGATCGTGAAGCGGACGATCGGAGGCTTCCAGGGCACGGGACTTGAGGAGCGGCTGCGTCAACGGAGCGTCGACACCCTGGTGTTCGGCGGGATCGCCACCAACCTCGGCGTGGAGTCCACCGCGCGTGCCGCCGGCGACCTCGGTCACCAACTCGTCTTCGTCGAGGACGCGATGAGCGCGCTCACCGCGGCCGAGCACCAGGCGTCGGTGAAGCTCGACTTTCCGCGGCTGGGGTCGGTGGTGACAGCGGCGGAGGTGCGGTTCGCGCCGGGCGGCTGACCCCGGCGGCGGAGCGGTCAGACGAGGACCGTGCCGCCGTCCACGACCACCGTCGAACCGGTCGTGTAGCCGCCGCGCATCAGATAGAGATACGCCTCGGCGATGTCCTCCGGCTCGCCGATCCGGCCGACCGGCAGCGACCCGGCGGCCGACTCGAACAGCCCGTCCCGGAGCTCGTCGTCCAACTCCCGCCACAGCCCGGTGCGGACCACACCGGGCGCGACCACGTTGACCCGCAGCGGGGCCAGTTCCAGGGCAAGCGCGCGGGTCAGCGACTCCATCGCCCCGCACAGGGCGGCGGCGACGGTCGTGCCCGGCAGCGGCCTGCGTCCGGCGGTGCCCGTGGTCAGGACCACGGAACCGCCCTCCCGGATCGACGGGGCGCCGTACTTCACCGCCGTGTAGGCGCCCCACAGCCGTGTGTCCAGGAAGGCGCGGGCCCGCCCGAGGTCGGACTCGGCGAGGCTCCCCATCAGCAGCGCCTCGCCGGCCGTGTAGACCAGGTGGTCGTAGCCGCCGAGCCCCGCGAAGAACTCCCGTACGGCCTTCTCGTCGCTCGCGTCCAGCACCCGGCCCTCGGCGTCCGCCGGGAGCCGCTTCAGGGCAGCGTCCACGCTCTCCTGCCGGCGCGAGGCGACGACCACCCGGGCGCCCTCCCGCGCGGCCGCCTCCGCGACCGCGAACCCGATCCCCGCAGTACCGCCGATGACGACGATCCGCTGTCCTCGCAGTCCCATGTCCTGCCCCTTTCGGGTTGTGCGCGTTGCTGTGACATCACCCAGCCTGCGGCCGTCGTCGCCCCGCCGTCCAAGACCTCTTTCGGTGGTGGCGATACCCTGAAGGCATCGCCGACGGCGGTACGGGAGGAGCGGCAGCCATGGACCTCGACCTGCGGAAGGTCCGCTACTTCGTGTCGGTGGCCGAGGTGCTGCACTTCGGGCGCGCGGCCGAGCACTTGCACATCGCGCAGCCGGTGTTGAGCCGTCAGATCCGGGCCCTGGAAAAGGACTTGGACGCGACGCTCTTCGAACGTGACAGTCATGGCGTGTCGTTGACGGCGGCTGGGCGTCAACTCCTGGACGACGGCCGCGCGTTGCTCGCCTCGGCGGACGCGACCCGTCGTAGGGTGCATCGGTCCGCGCGGGGTCCGCACCGGCTCGTCATCGGCTTCCGCGCGGGCGTCGTGATCACCCGCACGCTGCGTGCCTACGGCGCCGCCCACCCCGGCATCGAGGTCAAGGCCCGCCGGGTCGAATGGGACGACCAGGAGCAACTGATCCTCGACGGCACCGTCGACCTCGCCTATCTGCGCCGCCCGATCCGCGAGCAGGGCCTCATGCTGCTGCCGCTGTTCACCGAGACCCGGGTCGCGATGCTGCCCGCCGACCACCGCCTCGCCGGCAAGCAGGACCTCGTGCGGGCCGACCTCGACGGCGAGGCCTGGCTGCGGTACGCCAACCCCGGCCCGGACGACGTACCGATCCGCAG
Organism: Streptomyces sp. NBC_00986; assembly: GCF_045162565.1. Taxonomy (NCBI): domain Bacteria; kingdom Bacillati; phylum Actinomycetota; class Actinomycetes; order Kitasatosporales; family Streptomycetaceae; genus Streptomyces; species Streptomyces sp. NBC_00986. Next base: position 2,630,474 of record NZ_CP108733.1, on the reverse strand, counting down.
CATCGAGGAGAAGTTCGAGGCCGTGGCCTCCGGCGCGGGCATCACCCTCGTCCCCGTCTCCGTCGCCGAGAAGTACTCCCGCCCCGACATCACCTACGTCCCCGTCACCGACGCCGAACCCGACGAGGTGATCCTGGCCTGGGAGGCGGCCCGCCGGTCACCCTTGATCACGGCGTTCGTGGAGACCGCGCAGGGCGCGCGGGGCTGAGGGGACGGGCCCGGGCCGCCGGTGAGGGGGAGGGTGAGGCTGAGGCGGGGCCCCTGCGGCGCAGGGGGCGCTCCCCGCCGGTCGGGGCCCCGCCGCCGTGACGCGGGGCGCGGATCTCAGCCCTGGGCGGCCGCGGCCCGCAGGGCGATGCGGTCCTCGCCCGCGTACACGTTCATGTTGCTGCCCCGCAGGAAACCCACCAGGGTCAGGCCCGTCTCGGCCGCCAGGTCCACGGCCAGCGACGAGGGCGCCGACACCGCCGCCAGCACCGGGATCCCGGCCATCACGGCCTTCTGCGCCAGCTCGAAGGAGGCCCGGCCCGACACCAGCAGGATCACCCGGGACAGCGGCAGGTCGCCGTTCTGCAGGGCACGGCCCACCAGCTTGTCGACCGCGTTGTGCCGGCCCACGTCCTCCCGTACGTCCAGCAGTTCGCCCTCCTCGCTGAACAGGGCCGCCGCGTGCAGACCCCCGGTCCGGTCGAAGACCCGCTGGGCCGCGCGCAGCCGGTCGGGGAGGCCCGCGAGCAGCGAGGGCTCGACACGGACCGGGGGAGTGTCGGCGATGGGCCAGCGCGCCGTCGTACGCACCGCGTCCAGGCTCGCCTTGCCGCACAGACCGCACGAGGACGTCGTATACACGTTCCGCTCCAACGTGATGTCCGGAATGACGACGTCCGGTGAGGTCCGTACGTCCACCACGTTGTACGAGTTCGAACCGTCTACGGTCGCCCCCGCGCAGTACACGATGTTCTGCAGATCGTATGCGTTCGCCAGTACGCCTTCGCTGACCAGGAACCCGGCCGCGAGCGCGAAGTCGTCACCGGGGGTGCGCATGGTGATCGCGAGCGGCTTGCCGTTGAGCCGGATCTCCAGGGGTTCCTCGGCGACGAGCGTGTCCGGGCGGGTGGTGACCACCCCGTCCCGGATCCGGATCACCTTGCGTCGTTCCGTGACTCGTCCCATGTCCTGATCAGCCCCGGTTCTGTACGTGCTGGTGGCCGAAACGGCCCTTGCTGCGGAGAGTGCCGCGGGTCACCGGGTCGTCGTGCGGCGAGGTGACCCGCTCGCTCTCATTGTCCTGCATGTGCGGAGCGAGCTCACGGCCGCTCGCCTCTTCTCACGCGGCACTCCTCAGCGCGAGCAGGTCCGAGATGGCGTGCACCGTGCGCAGGGTGGGCACGTCCACGCCGGTGATCTCCGCCAACTCGACCACGGCCGCGAGGAGTACGTCGAGTTCGAGCGGCTTGCCGCGCTCCAGGTCCTGGAGGGTCGAGGTGCGGTGGTCACCGACGCGTTCCGCGCCCGCGAGCCGCCGTTCGATGGAGACGCCGACCTCGCAGCCCAGGGCCTCGGCGACGGACAGCGTCTCGGTCATCATGATCTCGATGACCTTGCGGGTGCCTCCGTGCAGACACATCTGCCGCATGGTGGCGCGGGCCAGCGCGCTGATCGGGTTGAAGGAGATGTTGCCGAGCAGCTTGAGCCAGATGTCGTTGCGCAGCTCCGGCTCGACCGGGCACTTCAGCCCGCCCGCCCGTATGGCCTCGCTCAGTGCCAGACAGCGCGCCGAGATGCTGCGATCGGGCTCGCCGACGGAGAACCGGGTGCCTTCGAGATGGCGGACGACTCCCGGTCCCGCAAGCTCCGTTGCCGCGTAGACGACACAGCCGACGGCCCGTTCGGGCGCGAGCACCGCACTGACCGCGCCGTCCGGGTCCACACTCTCGATGCGCTGCCCGTCGTAGGGGCCGCCGTGTGCGTGGAAGTACCACCAGGGGATGCCGTTCTGGGCGGCCACGACCGCCGTGGTGCCGTGCAGCAGAGGCTCGACCAACGGCCCGCACGCCGCGTACGAGTTGGCCTTCAGGCCGAGCAGGACGAAGTCGACCGGGCCGATCTCGGCCGGGTCGTCGGTGGCATGGACGCGGGCGGTGAAGTCGCCGCGCGGGCTGAGGACCTGGACACCGTGCTGCCTCATGGCCGCGAGATGCGGTCCACGGGCGACGAGATGCACATCGGCGCCCGCACGGTGCAGCGCGGCGCCGACATAGGCGCCGATCGCACCGGCGCCGAGGACTGCGACTCTCACTGGAGACTCTCCGTTCGGTCGAGGGAGTACCGCGGAGGTGGGTGCCGTCCGAGCAGTGCCAGGCAGTGCCGGACAGCGCTGGGCGGCGCCGAACAGTGTCGACTGAATATTGTCTACAGTATGGAGGATGGGTCGGCAAGGGTTCGGACAGGGACTGTGCCTGGTTCGGACCGGGACTGTGCACTGTGCCCCTGATCGTGCTGTATCCCTGAGCCCACGGGCCGGGCCGCGCTAGCGTCGGGCCCATGATCGTATGGCTCAACGGCACCCACGGCGCGGGCAAGACGACGACCAGCCCGCTCGTGCAGCAACTGATCCCGGATTCACGGGTGTTCGACGCCGAGAAGGTCGGCGAGACGCTCATGGACATCACGCCGGGGCTGCCCGCGACGGACAACTTCCAGCACTGGCCGCCGTGGCGGCCGCTCGTCGTCGAGACCGCCCGCCGCGTGCTCGACTACACCGGCGGCACGCTGGTGGTGCCCATGACGGTCCTGGTCGAGCGGTACTGGCGAGAGATCAGCGCGGGCCTCGCCCAACACGCCATCCCGGTACGGCACTTCGTCCTCCACGCCGACCAGGACACGCTCCGCGGACGCATCGCGGGTGACACCGTCCTCGGCCCCGACTCCCCGTTCCGTCTGCAATACCTGGAGCCCTACGCCGAGGCGGCCCGCACCTGGCTGCACCGTGAGGCCGAGGTCGTCGACACCACGCACCTCACCCCTGCCGAGGCCGCCCAGCGGATCGCGGCGTCCGTCCAGGGCTGAGGCCGGCCCGCCAGAGGAGAACAGGCGCGGGAGAGGGGCGAGTTCAGGCGTGAGAACCGGCGTGGGAACGGGAGTTGGAACTCCGCGGCGACCGTTCGGCGCACTCTGCATACCGTTCATCGCATACGGTCGACGCGCCGCCTTCTCAACTCCCTTGCCACTCCCTACCGTCCGGGATCATGAGTCCCCCAGTCGCACCCCCGGCGTGGAGCCGCTGGCTGGTTCCGCCCGCCGCACTCTCGGTACACCTCTCCATCGGCCAGGCCTACGCCTGGAGCGTCTTCAAGCCGCCGCTCGAGTCCTCACTGAACCTCAGCGGTACACAGAGCGCCCTGCCCTTCCAGCTCGCGATCGTCATGCTCGGCCTGTCGGCCGCGTTCGGCGGCACCCTCGTCGAACGCAACGGGCCGCGCTGGGCGATGACCGTCGCCCTGATCTGCTTCTCCTCCGGCTTCCTGATCTCCGCGCTCGGAGCGGAGACGAAACAGTTCTGGCTGATCGTCCTCGGCTACGGCTTCGTCGGCGGGATCGGCCTCGGCATCGGCTACATCTCGCCGGTCTCGACCCTGATCAAGTGGTTCCCGGACCGCCCCGGCATGGCCACCGGCATCGCCATCATGGGCTTCGGCGGCGGCGCGCTCATCGCCTCCCCGTGGTCGGCCCAGATGCTGAAGTCGTTCGGCTCCGACAACACCGGCATCGCCCAGTCGTTCCTCGTACTCGGTCTTTCGTATGCGGTATTCATGACACTCGGCGTGTTCCTCGTGCGGGTTCCGCGCATCGACGACCACAAGGACACAGCGACCGCGCCCAGCGTCCTCTCGGGCGTGCAGGTCTCGGCCAACAGTGCTGTCCGCACCCCGCAGTTCTGGTGCCTGTGGGTCGTCCTGTGCATGAACGTGACCGCGGGCATCGGCATCCTGGAGAAGGCCGCCCCGATGATCACGGACTTCTTCGCGGACACCTCCACCCCGGTCACGGTGTCGGCCGCCGCCGGTTTCGTCGCGCTGCTCTCCGCCGCCAACATGGCGGGACGCATCGGCTGGTCCTCGACCTCCGACCTGATCGGCCGCAAGAACATCTACCGCGTCTACCTCGGCGTCGGCGCGGTCATGTACGCGCTCATCGCGCTGTTCGGCGACTCCTCGAAGCCGCTGTTCATCCTGTGCGCGCTGGTCATCCTCTCCTTCTACGGCGGCGGCTTCGCGACCGTACCCGCGTACCTGAAGGACCTCTTCGGGACCTACCAGGTCGGCGCGATCCACGGCCGGCTGCTCACTGCCTGGTCCCTGGCCGGTGTCCTCGGACCGCTGATCGTGAACTGGATCGCCGACCACCAGAAGGCCGCCGGCAAACACGGCGCGTCCCTCTACGACACGTCCTTCATCATCATGATCGGGCTGCTCGTCATCGGTTTCGTCGCCAACGAACTGGTCAAGCCCGTCGACGCCCGCCACCACATCCCCGCCCCGAGGGAGGCCGCCGATGTCGAACGACAGCAGTCAGAGTCCGCCTGACCGGCGGCCGCTCATCGCCTTCGCCTGGCTCTGGGTGGGCGCACCGCTCGTGTACGGCCTGTACGAACTCGTCCTCAAGGCGAAGCAGCTGTTCACCGGCTGAATGTTCGGGCGACACCGTCAATCACAGGATGGATGACAGAAGCCGACAACCCGGACCGTTGTTTCCTGTGGCATCACCTGCCGTCGTACCCGCGAGTCACTGGCAAGACTGGTGGATCCCGCTACCCAAGGCAACGAGGGGGACCACCCAATGAACGGCACGCGGATCGCCGCCGTCGGCCACTACCAGCCCGCCAAGGTACTCACCAACGAGGACCTGGCGGGCATGGTCGACACCAGCCACGAGTGGATCACCTCCCGGGTGGGCATCCAGACCCGCCACATCGCCGGGCCCGACGAACCCGTGGACGAACTGGCCGCGCACGCCGCCGCCAAGGCCCTCGCCGCCGCGGGCCTGACGCCCGGGGACATCGACCTGGTCCTGGTCGCCACCTCCACGGCCATCGACCGCTCCCCGAACATGGCCGCGCGCGTCGCCGCCCGCCTCGGCATCCCCTCGCCGGCCGCCATGGACATCAACGTCGTGTGCGCCGGCTTCACCCACGCCCTGGCCACCGCCGACCACACCGTCCGCGCGGGAGCGGCCACCCGGGCCCTGGTCATCGGCGCCGACAAGATGTCCGAGGTCACCGACTGGAGCGACCGTACGACCTGTGTCCTCGTCGGCGACGGAGCGGGGGCCGCCGTCGTCGAGGCCGCCGACGAACCCGGCATCGGACCGGTGCTGTGGGGCTCCGTGCCCGAGATGGGGCACGCGGTACGGATCGAGGGCACGCCCCCGCGGTTCGCACAGGAGGGCCAGAGCGTCTACCGCTGGGCCACCACCCAGCTCCCGCCGATCGCCCGCAAGGCCTGCGAGAAGGCGGGCCTGACCCCGGCCGACCTCGCCGGTGTCGTCCTCCACCAGGCGAACCTGCGCATCATCGAGCCCCTCGCCGAGAAGATCGGCGCCGTCAACGCGGTCGTCGCCCGCGATGTCGTCCAATCGGGCAACACCTCGGCCGCCAGCATCCCGCTCGCCTTCTCGAAACTCGTCGAACAGGGCGCCGTCCGCACCGGCGACCCCGTCCTGCTGTTCGGCTTCGGCGGGAACCTGTCCTACGCCGGCCAGGTCGTCCGGTGCCCGTGACCTGCGCACCCGCTCAGGTGTGACCTTGGATGTGACGAGGTCGACTCCCGCACCCTCTGGCTACTGTGCGCCGTAGACTGTAGACGATAGACAATCAATACTTGGTCGTACGGCCATGTACGGCGACTGTCCGCTGGCTACTGTCCACTGTCTGCAAAGTGCCGATGTTGCCCAGGAGGGGGACCGCGATGTTGTCGCAAGGACTGCCGCAGGGGGCGGTGCCCAAACTCGAACGCCCGGGCCCGCTGCGCGACCGCGTCTACGAGGCGCTGCTCGAGCTCATCACCACGCGCGCCCTGCAGCCCGGCCAGCATCTGGTCGAGAGCGAACTCGCCGGGCACCTGGGAGTGTCCCGGCAGCCGGTGCGCGAGGCGCTGCAGCGGCTCAACACCGAGGGCTGGGTCGATCTGCGGCCCGCCCAGGGCGCGTTCGTGCACGAGCCGACGGAGGAGGAGGCCGACCAACTCCTCACCGTGCGCACGCTGTTGGAGGCCGAGGCCGCCCGGCTCGCCGCCGTCAACGCGGGCAGCGCTGGCATCGCCGTCCTGGAGGAGCTGTGCGCGGAGGGCGAGCGCGCGGTCGACGCCGACGACGTGGACGCCGCCGTCGCCATGAACGCCCGCTTCCACGCGAAGGTCATGGAGCTCGCGGGCAACGCCGTCCTCGCCGAACTCGCCGCGCAGGTCGACCGCCGGGTCCGCTGGTACTACACGCCGGTGGCCCGCCAGCGCGGCCTGTCGTCCTGGATCGAGCACCGCCGCCTGATCGACGCGATCACCGCCCGCGACGAGCTGCGCGCCGGCCTGCTGATGCGCGAACACACCGAGCACACCCGGCGGTCGTACCACGAGCGTGCCAAGTCCTGAGCCTGCGGCGGCTGTTGATGTAGCGGCGCTCGGCGCCGACGTGGCGCGATGGCCCTCCCGACCGGGGAGGGCCACCAGGTGGGCCGACGACAGTGACGTACGAACTGTCAGGCCGCGGGCTGCGGTTGGGGAGCCTGCGTCAACTCCCTGTCCCCGCGCCCTGGTTGACGGAGCAGCAACGCGATCGCCGCCGCCACCATCGAGACCCCACCCGCGAGTGCGTACGCGCCGTTGTAGCCCCAGGCCGCGACCACCATCGAGCCGAGGCCGCCGCCGAAGAGGCCGCTGACGAGCTTTCCGCTGTACACCAGGCCGTAGTTGGTGGCGTTGAAGTTCTCGCCGAAGTAGTCCGGGGTCAGGGCGGCGAACATCGGGTAGAACGCGCCGCCGCCGAAGCCGGAGAGGAAGGCGAAGAACAGGAACAGCCACTCGCTGCGCAGATGGCCGGCCCAGATCACGCCGAACTGGGCGAGGCCCAGGACCAAGATGACGAAGACCAGGGTGAGTTTGCGGCCCCACAGGTCGGAAAGCCAGCCGACGACGGCGCGGCCGATGCCGTTGATGACGGCCATGATGCCCATCGAGGACGCCGCCACCAGCGGGCCGAAGCCGACGTCCTTGGCGAAGTCGACCTGGAAGGAGATGCCGAAGATCGACACCCCGGCGGTCAGCACGATGGACAGCCACATCAGGGGCAGCATGCCGGTACGGATGGCCTCCTTGGGGGTGAACTGCTTTACGGCGGGCGGGTTCTTGGCGAGGCTCGTCGCGCTCTTGTCGTTGCCGCCGTAGGTCAGCGGGTCGATGTCGGCGGGCCACCAGTTCTGCGGCGGGTCCTTGAAGAAGAACGCGCAGCCGAACACCACGATCAGGATGTAACACCCGATCAGATCCAGGACCCGGTGGTAATTCCCGGTGTCGAAGGCGTAGTTGAAGATGAAGATGAACGGCAGCGAGCCGTACGCGAAGCCGCCGTTGACGAACCCGGTGCGGGCGCCCCGCCGTTCGGGGAACCACTTGCCGACCATGTTGATGCAGGTCGCGTAGACCAGGCCCGCGCCTATTCCGCCGATGACGCCGAAGCCGATGATCGCCAACCACACGTTGTCCAGGTGGGACAGGGCGAGGAAGCCGAGGACGCACATCACGGAGCCGGCGTACATCGCCCTGCGGGCCGACAGGATGCCCTTCTCCCGCATCCAGCCCGCCGGGAAGGCGATGCCGGCCTGGAAGAAGACCCAAATGCTCAGGATCCAGAAGGTGTTGCTCTGCGACCAGCCGTGCGCGCTGGACAGGGTGTCCTCCGCGGAGCCGTACGCGTACTCGAAGACACTGATCGCCATCATGGCGATCCACGGCAGATAGATCATGATCTTTCGCGAGTGGCCGAGGATGTCCCGGTCGGTCTCGCCGACGCGGTAGACGCGGCCGTGGGCGTCGGTCACTTCACGGTAGGGACGGTTCGCGGCGCCGGATTCGTTCGTGGTGATGGGATCTGCGGTCATGTCACGCCATCTCCTCGCCGAGCGGGTGCGGATTGGGCACGATGCGCCGGGCGTCGGGCCTGCCCGGAGCCTTGAGGAAGAGCGCCAGCACCGCGGAGGCCAGGCCCACCGAACCGGCCAGGACGAACGCGCCGTGGTAGTCCCACTCACCCACGACGACCGCGCCCAGACCGGAGCCGACGAGCCCCGAGATCAGCTTCGAGCTGTAGACCATCCCGTAGTTGCTGGCGTTGTTGTTCTCACCGAAGTAGTCGGCCGTCATGGCCGCGAACAGCGGGAAGATCGCCCCGCCGCCGAAACCCGAGACCATGGAACAGAACAGGAAGAACGGCATGCTGCCCATCTGGCCCGAGACCAGCACCCCGAACTGGGCCGTACCGAGCACGAGACACACGATGATCAGCGTGTGGCGGCGGCCGTAGCGGTCGGAGATCCAGCCGATGACACCGCGCCCGGTGCCGTTCACGATCGCCTTGAGGGACATCGCCGTGGCCACGATCCCGCCCGCGAAGCCCATGTCCTTGCCGAACGGGACCTGGAAGGCGATGCCGAAGATGTTGATGCCGGCCGTGCACAGCAGACAGAACCACATCATCCAGAGCACGGGGGTACGGGCGGCCTCCTTGGGTGTGTACTGCTTGACGGCCGGCGGGTTCTTCTCCAACGCCCGCCGGATCCTGGGGTCTTGGGCCGCTGTGAGCGGATCGACGTGCGCGGGCCACCAGTTCTTCGGCGGATCGCGGAAGAACCAGCCGGCCGACGCGACCACCAGACACAGTCCTACGCCGACCAGGCTCAGCAGCACTTTGTAGTTGCCGAGGTCGAGCACGGAGGTGAACAGGAACACGAACGGCACGGAGCCGTAGGCGAATCCGCCGTTGACGAAGCCCGTCTTGCCGCCCTTGCGCTCCGGATACCACTTGCCGACCATGTTCACGCAGGTCGCATACACCAGACCGGCGCCGATACCGCTGCACATGCCGAAGCCGAAGTAGGCGACGAGCACGTTCGGTGCGAAGGCGAGTGCCAGATAGCCCAGCAGGGTGCCGAGCGCGCCGATCAACATGGCCGTACGGGCGGGGAGTTGGCCGCTCTCCCGCAACCGCCCGGCCGGGAAGGCCACGGCCGCCTGGAAGAACACCCAGACGCCCATCAGCCAGAAGATGTGCCCACTGCTCCACAGATGCGCGTCGTGGAGCGTGTCCTCCGCCGACGTGAACGCGTACTCGGCGGAGCTGATGCCCATCATGCCCACCCAGGGCAGGACGACCATCCACTTGCGCGCCCGGCCCATGATGTCGACATCGGATTCACCGATGCGGTACACACGGCCGTGACGGTCCGTCACCTCCCTGTAGGGGACGGACGTTTGGTAGTCCGTTGTTGCCATCGCTCAGTGCCCCTTGCGTCGAAAGTCTGGCCAGCGCCCCCTGTCCAATGCCTTTCGCGTGCGCACGGGTCCCCGGGGCCGGCCGACCGCACTGTCGGCCGGCCCCGCGTCGGCTCACGTCATGAACCACCGCCCAACAGCCCTGCCGCGCGCGCCCATTGGTACTTCGCGCCGAGCACCGCCACCGGCTTCTCGGTCGTGTACGGGTACGCCACGACCCCGCGCTCGTACAGGTACTGGCAGGCCTCCTCGACCTCGACGTCACCCGCGAGCGACGCCACCACCGGCTTCTCGATGCCGCGTTGCTTGAACTCGGCGACCACGCGCGCGGTGAGTTCCGCGAAGACCATCGGGGGAGTGACGATGGTGTGCCAGTAGCCGAGCACCAGCGCGTGGATCCGCGGGTCTTCCAGCCCGAGCCGGATCGTTGCCTCGTACGTCGACGGAGGCTCGCCCCCGGTGATGTCGACCGGGTTGCCCGCGGCACCGAAGGGCGGGATGAACTTCCGGAAGGACGCGTCCAGATCGGCCGGAATCTCCATCAGGGAGAGACCGTTGTCGGTCACCGCGTCGGAGAGCAGTACGCCACTGCCGCCGGCGCCGGTGATGATGACGACGTTGTCTCCCTGGGGAGTCGGCAGCACCGGCAGCCCGCGCGCGTACTCCAGCATGTCGTTGAGCCCGGGGGCCCGGATGACACCGGCCTGCTTGAGGATGTCGCTGTACACCGCGTCGTCGCCGGCCAGCGCGCCCGTGTGCGAGCCGGCGGCCTTCGCACCCGCGGCCGTACGACCCGCTTTGAGCACCACAACTGGCTTACGGGGTACGGTCTTTCGGGCCGCCTCGACGAACGCGCGGCCGTCCTTGAGGTCCTCCAGGTGCATCGCGATGCACTCGGTGTGCGGGTCCTCGCCGAACCAGGTCAGCAGGTCGTCCTCGTCCAGGTCCGACTTGTTGCCGAGCCCGACGATCGCCGACACCCCCGTCTTCGTGGTCCGCGCGAACCCGAGGATCGCCATCCCGATGCCACCGGACTGCGAGGTCAGCGCCACCCCGCCCTTCACGTCGTACGGCGTGCAGAACGTGGCGCACAGGTCGTGCCAGGTGGAGTAGTAGCCGTAGATGTTCGGTCCGAGGAGGCGGACGCCGTAACGCTCGGCGATCTCGACTATCTCTTCCTGGAGTTGGACCTCACCGGTCTCCGCGAAGCCGGAGGGGATGAGGACGGCGTTGGGGATGTTCTTGCGACCCACCTCCTCCAGTGCCGCTGCCACGAACTTGGCGGGAATGGCGAAGACGGCCACATCCACCTCACCGGGAACGTCCGTGACACTCTTGTACGCCTTGCGGCCGAGAATGTCATCGGCCTTGGGGTTCACCGGATGGATCTCCCCGGCGAAGCCGCCGTCGACGAGGTTGCGCATCACCGAATTGCCGATCTTGCCCTGCTCGTTCGAGGCACCGATCACGGCGACCGAGGTCGGCTCCATGAGACGGCGCATGGTCGTCAGGATCTCGTCGCGTGTATACCGTCGACGAGGTACCGGCTGCGACTCGGCGAGGATCACCCGGATGTCCGCCGCGACCGCGCCCTCCGGAGTCGCGATCACCGGGTTGAGGTCCACCTCGGCGATCTCCGGGAAGTCCGCGACCAGTTGGGACACCCGGCGGATCTGCTCGGCGATCGCCCACCGGTCGACCGCCGCCTGCCCGCGCACTCCGCGCAGGATCTCCGCCGCGCGGATCGAGTCCAGCATCGAGAGCGCCTCGTCCGGGGTCACGGGAGCGAGCCGGAACGTCACGTCCTTCAGCACCTCGACGAGCACCCCGCCGAGCCCGAATGCGACCACCTTCCCGAACGTCGGGTCGGTCACCGCTCCGACGATGACCTCCTGGCCCTGGGGCAGCAACTCCTGCACCTGGACGCCCTCGATGCGGGCGTCGGCGTCGTACGCCCGCGCGTTGTCGACGATCCTGTGGAACGCGGCCCGGACGTCCGCCGCGCCCTCCACCCCGACGATCACTCCGCCGGCGTCGGTCTTGTGCAGGATGTCGGGGGAGACGATCTTCATCACCACCGGCCCGCCGAACCGGGCCGCGTACGCCACGGCCTCGTCGACGTCCGTCGCCAACTCCTCACCCGGTACGGCGATCCCGTACGCGTCGGCGATCACCTTGCCCTCCGGCGCGGTCAGCGCGAACCGTCCCTCGGCCCGCACGGAGTCGAGGAGTGCGCGCACCTTCAGGACCCGGTCCTCTGCCATCACGTCAGATCACCCCGTTCGACTTGAGGAGGCGCAACTCTTCGTCGCCCAGACCGAGTTCGCCGATGTAGACCTCTTCGTTGTGCTCGCCGAGCAGCGGTGAACTGGTCACGTCCACGGGGGAGTCGGAGAGCTTGAGCGGGCTGCCCACGGTGACGAACTCGCCGCGCTCGGGGTGCGGCACCGTCACGACCATCTCGTTGGCGACCAGCGACTCGTCCTCGATGATCTCCCTGGTCGACAGGATCGGCCCGCACGGGATGTTGTGGGCGTTGAGCCGCTCCAGCACCTCCCACTTGGGCAGCGTGGACGACCACTCCTCGATCAGCTGGAACATCTTGGAGAGCTGCGGCAACCGGGCCTCGGGCGTGGCCCATTCGGGGTCCCCGGCCAGCTCGGGCCGGCCGATCAGTTCGGTCAGCGGCTTCCAGCCGACTGGCTGCACGATGACGTACACGTAGTCGTTCGGGCCGCCCGGCGCGCACTTGACCGCCCAGCCGGGCTGCCCGCCGCCGGACGCGTTGCCCGAGCGGGGCACCTCGTCGCCGAAGTCGTCGTTCGGATACTCGGCGAGCGGGCCGTGCGCCAGGCGCTGCTGGTCGCGGAGCTTGACCCGGCACAGGTTGAGCACGGCGTGCTGCATGGCCACGTTGACGCGCTGACCCCGGCCGGTGTGTTCGCGCTGGAAGAGTGCCGCCAGTATCCCGGCTACTGTATGCACTCCTGTGCCGGAGTCGCCGATCTGAGCGCCCGTGGCCAGCGGCGGCCCGTCCTCGAAGCCGGTGGTCGACATCGACCCGCCCATGGCCTGCGCGACGACCTCGTACGCCTTGAAGTTGGTGTACGGGCCGTCCCCGAAGCCCTTGATGGACGCATACACAATCCGGGGATTGATCTCCTGTATGCGATCCCAGGTGAACCCCATACGGTCGACCGCGCCCGGCCCGAAGTTCTCGACCATGACGTCGGAGCGCCGGATCAGCTCGGTGAGGATCTCCTTGCCGCGCTCGGTCTTGGTGTTGAGGGTGATGCTCCGCTTGTTGCAGTTGAGCATCGTGAAGTAGAGCGAGTCGACGTCCGGGAGGTCGCGCAGCTGCTTGCGCGTGATGTCGCCGGTCGGTGCCTCCAGCTTGACGACGTCGGCGCCGAGCCAGGCGAGCAGTTGGGTCGCGGAGGGGCCGGACTGGACGTGCGTCATGTCGAGGACGCGGATGCCCTCAAGTGCCCTGGCGGTCATGGCCGTTCACCTCACTTGTACATCGTCTGGTTCATGGTTCCGGGGGCGTACGCGTCCGGGTCGACCCAGACGTTGATCAGCGACGGCTTGCCCGACTCACGGGCACGTCGCAGCGCGGGGCCGATGTCGGCGGGGTCGCGGACCTCCTCGCCGTAACCGCCCAGCATCTGGGCGAACTTGTCGTAGTGGACGTCGCCGAGGGTGTTGCCGACCCGCTCGCGCTCCAGGCCGTACTTGGCGGCCTGGCCGTAACGGATCTGGTTCATCGAGGAGTTGTTGCCGACGATGCCGACGAAGGGCAGGTCGTAGCGGACGAGGGTCTCGAAGTCCCAGCCGGTGAGGGAGAACGCGCCGTCGCCGAACAGCGCGACGACCTCCTTGTCGGGGCGTGCCTGTTTGGCCGCGAGGACGAAGGGGATGCCGACGCCGAGGGTGCCGAGCGGGCCCGGATCCATCCAGTGGCCGGGCGACTTGGGCTGCACGACCTGGCCGGAGAAGGTGACGATGTCGCCGCCGTCGCCGATGTAGATCGAGTCCTCGGTGAGGAAGTCGTTGATCTCGCTGACGAGTCGGTACGGGTGGATCGGCGACGCGTCCGACCTGAGACTCGGCAACCGCCTCTCGATCGCGGTCTGTTCGGCGGCGCGCAGCTCGTCGAGCCACTCCTTGCGCCGGGACGCGCCGCCGTTGATGCGTCCCGAGGCGGCCTCGGTGACCGACTTCAGGACGAGTCCCGCGTCGCCGACGATGCCGAGATCGATGTCGCGGTTCTTGCCGACGGTGCGGTAGTCGAGGTCGATCTGTACGACGGTCGCGTCGGGGGAGAGGCGTTTGCCATAGCCCATGCGGAAGTCGAAGGGTGTGCCGACGATGACGATGACGTCGGCGTGGGAGAAGGCGTACCGGCGGGACAGCTGGAAGTGGTGCGGGTCGCCGGGCGGGAGGGTGCCGCGCCCCGCGCCGTTCATGTACGCGGGGATGTTGAGCGTGCGGACGAGGTCAATGGCCGCCTCGGTGCCGCGAGTTGTCCACACCTGGCTGCCCAACAGGATCGCCGGCTTCTCGGCGTGGACCAGCAGGTCGGCGAGCTTCTCGATCGCCTCGGGGTCGCCGGCCGACCGGGTCGAGGCGCGGTAGGCACCGGGCTTCGGCACCCGCGCCCTGCCCACCGGCACCTTCGCGTCGAGGACGTCGCGCGGGATCTCCAGGAAGGAGGGGCCGGGCGCGCCGTGGTAGCACTCGCGGAACGCCATCGACACCATGTCGGCGGCGCGCGCCGTATCCGGCACGGTCGCCGCGAACTTGGTGATCGGCGTCATCATGTCGACGTGCGGCAGGTCCTGCAGCGACCCCATCTTGTGCTGGGTCAGGGCGCCTTGGCCGCCGATCAGCAGCATCGGGGACTCCGCGCGGAAGGCGTTGGCGACACCGGTGACGGCATCGGTCGTACCGGGACCCGCGGTGACCACCGCGCACCCCGGCCTGCCGGTGATCCGCGCGTAACCGTCCGCTGCGTGGGCTGCCACCTGTTCGTGGCGTACGTCGACGACTTCTATGCCCTCGTCGACGCAGCCGTCGTAGATGTCGATGATGTGGCCGCCGCACAGGGTGTAGATGCGGTCGACCCCCTCGGCCTTCAGGGCTTTGGCGACGAGATGACCACCGGAAATCACGTCCTGGGTGTCGTCGGGCATGGCGAAGTCCTGTCCCTTCGTAGGGGGTTGGAACTCTCTCGCGGTACATTGCATACAGTCGACGAATACTGTATGAAACTTGTTATCCCGCATCCGGTGGGTGGTGTCCAGGGGGCGTGCGGCACTTTTAGGTGAGGAGCCCGGATGGATCTGTACGAGCACCAGGCAAGGGAACTCTTCGAGGAACACGGCATCTTGGTGCCCCGGGCCGAGGTCACCGCCTCGTCCAAGGAGGCACGCGAGATCGCCCGCAGGCTGGGCGGGCGCGTCGTGGTGAAGGCGCAGGTCAAGACCGGCGGACGAGGCAAGGCGGGCGGGGTCAGACTCGCCTCGGACCCGGCCGCCGCCGAACTGACCGCACGGCAGATCCTCGGCATGGACATCAAGGGCCACACGGTCGGCAAGGTGATGCTGGCCCAACCCGTCGACATCGAGAGCGAGTTCTACGTCTCCTACGTCCTCGACCGCGCGGCGGGCCGCTTCCTCGCGATCGCGTCCGCGGAGGGCGGTATGGAGATCGAGGAGGTCGCAGCCAGTCGACCGGATGCGGTCGCCCGTATACACATCGACCCGGCGGAGGGAGTCACCTCGGCCAAGGCGGGCGAGATCGCCGCAGCGGCCGGGCTGCCGCCGCAGACCGTCGACGTCCTGGTGCGGCTCTGGGAGGTGCTGGTCCGCGAGGACGCCGTTCTCGTCGAGGTGAACCCGCTCGTCCGGACGAAGCAGGGGCAGATCCTCGCCCTCGACGGCAAGGTCACCCTCGACGACAACGCCCGCTTCCGGCAGGCGCGTTGGGGTGCCGAGGGGGCTGCGCACGACGATCCGCTGGAGGCGGTGGCCGCGGCGAAGGGGCTCGACTACGTCAAGCTCGACGGCGAGGTCGGCATCATCGGCAACGGTGCGGGCCTGGTCATGTCGACGCTCGACGTGGTCGCCGGTTGCGGTGCCCGCCCCGCCGACTTCCTCGACATCGGCGGCGGGGCGTCGGCCCAGATCATGGCCGACGGGTTGTCCGTCATCCTCTCCGACCCGGCCGTGAAGTCGGTGTTCGTCAACGTCTTCGGCGGCATCACCGCGTGCGACGCGGTGGCCGACGGCATCGTACGGGCCCTGGAAACCGTCCAGTTGACCAAACCGCTGGTCGTCCGGCTCGACGGCAACAACGCGGCCCGGGGCCGGGCCGTCCTCGACGGCCACGCGCATCCGCTGGTCCAGCAGGCCACCACCATGGACGGCGCCGCCCGCCGCGCCGCCGACCTCGCCAACGCACGCTAAGGAGCCGGGACATGGCGATCTACCTCACCAAGGAGAGCAAGGTTCTCGTCCAGGGCATGACCGGCGGCGAGGGCATGAAGCACACCCGCCGGATGCTCGCGGCCGGCACCAACGTCGTGGGCGGCGTCAACCCGCGCAAGGACGGCCGTACCGTCGACTTCGACGACCGGGCCGTGCCGGTCTTCGGGTCGGTCGCCGACGGTATGCGGTCGACGGGAGCCGATGTCAGCGTCGTGTTCGTGCCGCCCGCCTTCGCGAAGGCGGCGGTGATCGAGGCGGCCGACGCGGGCATCGGCCTCGCGGTCGTCATCACCGAGGGCATCCCGGTCCACGACTCGGTCGCGTTCACGGCGCACGCCACGGCGAAGGGCACCCGCGTCATCGGCCCCAACTGCCCCGGCCTGATCACCCCCGGCCAGGCCAACGTGGGCATCATCCCCGCCGACATCACCAAACCGGGCCGCATCGGCCTGGTGTCCAAGTCGGGCACGCTCACCTACCAACTCATGTACGAGCTACGGGACATCGGCTTCTCGACCTGCGTCGGCATCGGCGGAGACCCCGTCGTCGGCACGACCCACATCGACTGCCTCGCCGCGTTCCAGGACGACCCCGACACCGAACTCGTCGTCCTCATAGGGGAGATCGGCGGCGACGCGGAGGAACGCGCCGCCGCGTACATCCGCAACCACGTCTCCAAACCCGTCGTCGGCTACATCGCCGGCTTCACCGCACCCGAGGGCAGGACCATGGGCCACGCGGGCGCCATCGTGTCCGGCTCCTCCGGTACGGCGTCGGCCAAGAAGGAGGCGCTGGAGGCCGTAGGAGTGAAGGTCGGAAGCACGCCGACGGAGACCGCCCGGCTGGTGTTGGACCGGTTGAATCTCCAGTGAGAGGCGTTGGATCTCCTGTATGAGGCACTGCCGCTCACGTGGGCGGCACGTGACGTCACTCATAGTTGAGGTGACGTGACTGTTGTGCTCCTTCGAGCGCAACTAGCTTCATCTGTACGACAGTTCGTACGTTGGACCGTTCCTGCCTCACCCCGCCCCGACTGTGCACCGAGAGCGGAGCAGAAGCATGGCATCAACCCTCACGCCCGGATCGACCCCGACACCCACCTCCACGCCCAACGCTCACCCCCCGACCCTCAAGGCGGGCACGTCCTGGAGTGACGCCTGGCGGCGTTGTCTCGCCGTCGCGCCCGAGGCGTTCCAGGACGATCGTGTCCTCAACCTCTGGAACGCGGCCTGGCAGCGGGACGGCCGGGCCCTGCCCGCCACCACACCCGTCGACGGCAGCCCGATCGCAGGCCCGCCCCGCTTGGACCGGTCCACCGCCCACCAGGCCGTACGCGCCTCCCTCGACCAGCACCGCGCCTGGTGCCACGTCCCGCTCGACGAGCGGCGCGCCCGCGTCGCCGCCACGCTGGACGCCCTGACCGAGCACCGCGAACTCCTCGCGCTGCTGCTGGTCTGGGAGATCGGCAAGCCGTGGCGGCTCGCGCAGGCGGACGTGGACCGGTCCATCGACGGCGTGCGCTGGTACGTCGACGGCGTCGAGCCGATGCTCGCCGGCCGCACCCCGCTGGACGGCCCGGTGTCCAACATCGCGAGCTGGAACTACCCGATGAGCGTGCTCGTCCACGCCATGCTGGTCCAGGCGCTGGCCGGAAACGCGGTCATCGCCAAGACCCCGACCGACGGTGGCGTCGCCTGCCTCACCCTGGCCGCGGCGCTGGCCGCGCGCGAGGGGATTCCCGTCACCCTCGTCAGCGGCAGCGGAGGCGAGCTGTCGGAGGCGCTGGTGCGGGCGCCCGAGATCGGCTGTGTCTCCTTCGTCGGCGGGCGCGACACCGGGGCCGCGGTGGCCACGGCCGTGGCCGACCTCGGCAAACGCCACATCCTCGAACAGGAAGGACTCAACACCTGGGGCATCTGGAACCACACGGACTGGGACACGCTCACCGCGGTCATCCCCAAGCTCTTCGACTACGGCAAACAGCGCTGCACGGCGTATCCACGCTTTGTCGTCCAGCGTGAGCTGTTCGACGAGTTCCTCACGGCGTACCTCCCCGCGGTCCGAACTCTCCGTGTCGGCCACCCTCTTGCGGTCCGGCACGCCCAAGATCCGTCCCCGGAACTGGACTTCGGTCCGGTGATCAACGCGGCCAAGGCGAAGGAGCTCCACGACCAGGTGGCCGAGGCGATCGACCGTGGCGCCGTACCGCTGCACCGCGGCAAGCTGTCCGAGGCCAACTTCCTTCCCGGGCAGGACACTTCGGCGTACGTCCGCCCCGTCACGCTTCTCAACCCGCCTCGGTCGTCCCCGCTGCACCACGCGGAGCCGTTCGGCCCGGTCGACACCATCGTCCTGGTCGACACGGAGGCCGAGCTGCTGGCCGCGATGAACGCGTCCAACGGCGCGCTGGTCGCCACCCTGTCCACCGACGACCGCGCGACCTACGACCGACTCGCCCCGCAGATCCGCGCGTTCAAAGTCGGCCATGGCACACCACGCTCCCGCGGCGACCGCGACGAACTGTTCGGCGGCTTCGGCGCGTCCTGGCGCGGTGCGTTCGTCGGCGGCGAACTGCTCGTCCGCGCGGTGACGCACGGTCCGGTGGGGGAGCGGTTGCCGGGCAACTTCCCGGAGTACCAGCTCATGCCGTGACCAGAAGCCGGGCAGCACTCGCGTCCGCCTGACTAGGGCTGCCCGGCGATCACCTCGTCGGCCAACCACCGTGCCACGCCCCGCGGATATGGACGCGGCAGACTCAGCACGATGTGGTTCATCCCGGCGTCGACGAGCCGGGCGACCGTCTCGCGCGTCGCGGCCGGATCGTCGTACGACACCAGGACCTGCACCGAGCGCGTGATCTCACCCGGGTCGCGGCCCAGTTCGGCGCAGTGCGCGTCGAGGACGCGGGCGCGCTCGGCGACGTGGTCGACAGTGTTGTGCGGCGGCCCGGGAACGTTCCAAATGTCGGCGTGCGCGGCGACCAGCCGCAGCAGCCGGGTGCCCCAGCCGCCGATGAGCAGCGGGGGACCCGGCCGCTGCACGGGCTTCGGCTCGCACCGCGTGCCCCGGAGCCGGTAATGGCGGCCCTCGAAGTCGAAGACGTCTCGGGTCCACATCCCCTTCAGGATCTCGACGGTCTCCGCGAGCCGCGCGAGGCCCTCGCCCGGCGGGACGAGCGAGAGGCCGTACGCCTCGTACTCGGCGATCGCCGGATTGGCGCCGGAGATCCCGCCCGCGCCCGGCGGCTGATGCGTGCCCCCGACTCCCAGCCCGAGCACCAGCCGCCCGTCCGAGATCACGTCCACCGTCGACGCCATCTTGCCCAGCACGGCCGGCGGACGGATGCGGTTGCTGGTGACGAGGAGCCCGAGCCGCAGCCGCCGTGTCTGCGCGGCGAGGGCGCTGAGCAGGGTCCAGCCCTCGTGTATCTGTCCGTCCTTCGGTCCGGCGACCGGGAGCAGGTGGTCCCACAGCCAGGCGTCCGCGATCTCCGGCACGGTGTCGGCCTCCAGCCAGACCTGTCGGATGTCCTCGTACGACACATGCATGGGGGTGGTCTTGATTCCGAAGCGCACGGTGGTCGTGTCTGCCTTGTCTGCCATGGCCGTCAGCGTAGCCAATCATCAGCACTGCTGACGATCAGATGAGGGATTCAGTCGGGATACAGTCGGCGAATGGCCAACGATCAGCAGCCCACTCCCCTGGAATCCCGGCTCGGTTACCTCCTCAAGCACGCTCAGGCCAAACTGGCCAGGGCATCGGCCGAGGCGCTGGCGCCCCATGGGGTGGACGGCCATGAGCTGGCCGTACTGGTGGTGCTCGCGGCGGGGGAGCCGTTGTCGCAGGTCGAGGCCGCTGGGCAGCTCGGGGTCGACCGGACCACGATGGTGTCGCTGATCGACGGCCTGGAGGACCACGGTCTGGTGGAGCGGCGCCGTAGCCCGCAGGACCGCCGTAAGAACATCGTCGAACTGACGCCGGAGGGCCGGGACTGCCTGCGCCAGGCGGAGAAGGCCCGACGGGCTGCCGAGCGTCGTTTCCTCGCACCGCTGGACGAGGAAACGGCGGCGTCACTCGTCCGGGCACTGCAGACGCTGGTGCTCGCGGAGCGGGAGTGACGGGAGCCATGGGGGCGAGTGGGAGTGGGAGTTGGGGGTGGAAGCGAGTGGGTGCGGGTGGGTGGCGGAGCGGCCGAATCGGGCCGGCGTCCGTAGTCGATCGTTCACCCGTGGTGGAGGGTTTCCGCAGGTCGCGGGCCCTCCGCGGCCGGCTCTCCCAGGGGCGGATATGCAGGTGAAAGGCACTCCGAAAGCTTGGTATTGTTGTCCATGTCGCCGCGGGGAACACCCCCGGTCAGGCGGCAGACACCTAGTCCGGGTGGCGGAATGGCAGACGCGCTAGCTTGAGGTGCTAGTGCCCTTTATCGGGCGTGGGGGTTCAAGTCCCCCCTCGGACACAGTTTGTGTGTACAGGATGGTGCCGGCCGTGCTTCGGTCGGCACCATCTCTTTTTTTTGTGGTGGTGCGTGAGGCGCAGTCCAAGTTGCCGGTGGAGCTCAGCCGTCAACAAGGGGTGAGCGTGCTGTGCTCGATGCGCGCTGTTCCCCGTACGGGTGCCTCGGCTGACCTAAGTGACTGCTCATGTGCCCCAAACCGCCCCGAATCCGAAATGCGGACTCAAGCCACCGGGGCCGCGATCTGTCCCATCGACGGCAACCCGGTCGCTCCGAACCGATGGTCCTCGCAAACGATCTGGCTCTCGCGGATTGGTGAACTGCCGTATCGCCCAGGGCGGGTTCACACCTCGCGGAGTAGTAGGAAGCCGTCCCGCTGGCGGGTGACGCCGCCCAGGTCGGTACGTGCGCCGGGCTTCGCCCGGCAGATCAGGCTCACCCGCTCACCGGAACCGACTTCGACAGGTACTTCACCACTGGAGCGCCAGGAAATCCTCACCTGGACGGAATGCGAGCCCGCGGCGACGGGGATGTTGACCAACTCCCCGCGCCGCAGCCGGCCGACGCGCTTGCCGTCGATGTAGACCTCATAGCGCCGCAACTGCGCATAGGAGTCCGCGTCATCGCGATAGACGGACACCTCGGTGCCTGCCGAGGCAGGATCACCCGACCCGACGGACCGCGGTCTCACCCCCATGGCCTTCTCCCTCGCCAGCAGGAAGGCCGGCTGTCCGGAGACCACCACCATCACCTGGACCACAAAGGCGAGGCAAAAAACCACCAACCCCGCCAGGACGACGGCGAAGGCCGCCACCGGTCTCCCACGGTGCCCGGCTCCATCGGCGGGGAGCCAGGCACCGCCCAGAAACATCACGGACAGACCACTCAAGCACGCCGCATCGAGCAGCGAGGCACGTTCGAGCCTGGCCTGCTGCTTGGGTCCGAGGGCGAGGCGGCGTGCGAACGCCGCCACCGGTACCGCGGGCGCGTAGGGATCCGACCAGCGCCGGATACCCCTCGCCCAGGATCGAGCCGCCAGTAGCCCCAGGATGAGGGCTCCCCCCAAAGCGGCCCAGGAAGGCATCACTAGAACCAGCTTCCACCATCGGCGATGACATTGTTGGTCACATTACTGGTCACGCATCCGACGGGGAGGCCGGCGACCGCACCCGACCCCTGCTCCGGGAAACGATCACCCTCCACATGGGAAGCGATCACCAGCGGCCCCGTACTTCGCCGGCCGGACCTGCTCGTCAACGCCCCTCCCCGCGCCAGAGGTTAAACGGCAAGCTCAGTGCTTGTGTCGCATCCTCTTTCCGCAGGTCACGGCGCCCTCGAGCTGGGTGTTGATCCGCATTGCTGTTCGGCTGAGCGTCGATGGAGGCCGAACCGAACGGTACCCGGAGGGATCGTCAGGCGGCTGGTGCGAGGGGTCGTCGTAGTGCTCGCCGTGCAGGTTTGGAACGGTCCAACCCGCCGGGGCCACGAACCGCGGCTGTCGGCTGATCGGTGCCCCGCGGGAATCAGGCGGGGTGACGACTGGCGTCGGACCATTCGGCGTCGCTCCACATGACAGGCATGGCGCCGACTGGATCGAACTCGATGTCCGGGTCGTCGCTGTGGACCAGACTCATGATGCGGTGTCCGAACAGTGCCGCACTGCGGGCGCGGTCGGCGAGGATGTTCAGAACGGTGTGCGCCGTACGCGGTTCGGCGCGGGCGAAGTGGTCGTAGTCGGTGAAGGCGATGACCAGGCCGGTCGTGTCCCTGGTGCTTCCGTACTCGAAGGACTCGACGTCCCGGAGGCAGTCGTTGAGCGCGTCGAGGTTGCGTCCGTAGTAGTCCGGGAAGTCCAACGCCGAGGCGACGTCCCGGTGCGTGTCCGCTTCCGCGGTCCACTGCCCGGCATCCAGCACGACAACTTGGTAGCCGTGGTCGCGCAACCAGGCAGTGGCCTCGTCCAGCAGACTCCGGCGCCAGTACAGAGTGACGAAGGAATCCGCCATCAGGCGCAGGGCGAGATCATCGGAAAGGTCGGCGTCAGGGTCGAAGGCGGCCACCGGCAAACCCTAACTGACGGGCTTGTACGCGGTGCTGCGTCCCGAATCTCGTTGTCGTCCAGGGCTTAGACGCCGCTTCTCGGAGGGCGTTTTTTCGCTTTCATGGGTTGATGTGATGAATTCGGGTGAGTATCCGTGGGGCCGAACGCCTGTGGCCGGCGGGCGCCGCGCCCTGGCCGGCACTCCGGGGGCTGGGGGCTGTCTCCTGTGGACCGGCCTCGTCGACCTGGCGAATGGTCTCGGTCGGGAAGGTCGGCGACGTGCCGTGGAAATGAGGCTGGAAAATGCCCGCATGCCATACGGCGCAGAGGGTGCCGCGGCCTTTCGTGAAGCGGGGGCGGCATGGCTGTGTTGATTCCTTTGCTTCTCCTCGCTCTGGTATTGGGTGGCGTCGGATTCGCTATTCATATTCTGTGGTGCGTTGCCGTCTTCGTAGCCGTTCTGCGGCTCCTGGGATTCGTCTTCCGGAGGGTTGGAAGCGGTGGGTCGAGGGGGCGTTCGTGCCGGTGGTGACCTCATGCGGTGTGTAGTTGGATATTAAAATTGTGTGGGACGGGAAACGGTGGGCACTCGACCTGCCGAGGGGCGCCCACCGGAATACCGGACGGGCATCCTCGGTATTCACGCACTGCAAGGGGAGGTTTCGCATGACGGACAACGTATGGGGTTACCAGGCCGAGTCGGGCCACCAGCCGGGTACGGACCTGACCGGATTCAAGGTCGAGGCGACGGACGGCGGTATCGGCAAGGTCGACAAGCACTCCGACGAGGTCGGTGACGCCTACCTGGTGGTCGACACGGGTGTGTGGATCTTCGGCAAGGAGGTCCTGCTCCCGGCGAGCACGGTCGTGAGCATCGACCCGAAGGAGAAGAAGGTGGCCGTCGGCCTCACCAAGCAACAGATCAAGGACGCCCCGGAGTTCGACCGGGAGAAGCACCTCGGCGACCGCGGCTACCACGATCGGGTCGGCACGTACTACGGCACGGGCGGCGGCGGTCCCTTCGGCGGCCCGCTCGTCTGATCCGGCAGCTGCCGCGAGCACCACGGCCCCGGGATTCCGAGAGGAGTCCCGGGGCTCTCGCATGTCCCGTCGTACGAAGGGCCATCCGGCGACGAGGCAGGCCGCCCACGAGAACGGGGCGGTGATCAGGGCGATGTCGTCGTCCTTGTTGTGCCCGAAACGGGCGAGCGGCAGATCGCACAACTCCTCGAGATCGTCGGGGCCTTCGGTGACGGCGTCACTGAACTCGCCGAGTGTGGTGTCGAGATGGGCGGTGCGTATCTCCACGAGGCCGTCCGTGACCATGAGCAGGCGGGTGCCGGGTGGGGCCGGTAGGACGGTGGGTGGGGGATGCGGGAGCCCTGTGCCGAGTAGCGGGCCGTGGGGGGTGGTGGAAGCGTGGCCCGTGGTCCGGGCCGATCAACAGCGGGGGATGTGGCCGACGTTGGCGATGTGCAGCCGGCGGTCGTGCGAGGTGACGAGGGCGAGGCAGAGGGTGACGGTGACGCCGGGCTGCGACTGACCGAGCAGCGTTTCCAGGCGTTCCAGGATGTGGTGGGGAGGGTCGCCCTCGATGGTGTAGGTGCGCAGTGCGTGACCTACCTCGCCCATCACGGTCGCGGCCGTCACCGAGTGCCCGACCACGTCTCCGATGGCGAGCTGCAGGCCGTCGACGGGCCGCACCGCTTCGTAGAAGTCCCCGCCGATCTCGGCGTGTTCGGAGGCCGGGAGGTAGCGGAAGGCCAGTTCGACGCCGGGGACCGTCGGCAACTCCTCGGAGAGGAAGGAGCGTTGCAGGGCCGGACCCAGGATGTGTTCCTTGTTGTACGTGCGCAGGGCCTCCAGGGCCAGGGCGCTCGCGTTGGGCGGCTGCTGGAAGAGCTGGTCGTCGTCGGCGCTGCCCAGGGCGGCCGCGAGCGCTGTCTCGCCGGGCAGGTGGTCGGCCGGCAGCAGTGCTCGCCACCGGTCGTGCGGGACGCGGACGACCGCGACCCCGGTGTCCTGGTTCAGGGCCTGGGCCGCCGACTGGCCCAGGAGGCCGGGATGGGTGGGACGGTTGCGTACGGGGGTTCGCGGGTCGTCGACCCGCCTCTGCACGCGACCGACCAACCGGACGGGAACCAACCGCTACGCGTCTGATTCATCCGGTACGGCAGCCTGGGTGCTCTCCTCGGAGGGCCGGCCCTCGGCGCTGCCCGATGCGGAAGCCTCCTCCGGTGTGCGGGGTCGTGTCGCTTCCTCGGCCTCGTCCCGGGCCTCCGCGTCGCCGCTCTCTCCGGGAGCCTGCGACGGAGGGGTAGGGCGTGCGTGCTCGTGCTTGGTCATCGCTGCTCCAGGTGGTGCGTGAGGGCTGTCCGGCCCGGGTGCGGGCCGCTGTGCAGAGGACTACCAGCGATACCAGCGCCCCCGACTCCCGCTCGCGCTCGTCCCGCGCACCAGGAATCCCAGCAGCCAGAGGACGAGTACGACCAGAGCGATCCACCAGAGAATCTGGACCGCGAAACCGGCGCCGAAGAGAATCAGCACCACGAGCAACACCAGCAGAATGGGAACCATGATTGAGCCTCCTGGTCGCCGAGTGCCCTGAATCGTTCCGGTCAGACGCCCTGACGGCAGCGGATCTCGGCAGGCCGGGGCTGCAGGTAGGTCGCGGATATATGGGCACTCGGCCGTCACCCGTCGCCATGTCCCCCGGGGGAATGTGACGGTCAGGCCCTTCCGGTTCGGACCGTGTGCCGGAGGGGCCGCCCTCGACGGCCACGCCCGCGCGAAGTCGCCCCGAGTGCCCAGGCTCTTCGGGGCTCAGTCCGCCGGGTGGCCCGGGGTGATGTCGTGGGTGTCGTTCAGCGGCAGCAGAGGCGTTCGGTCATCCGTGAGGCGTTCGTGTCCGTTGTGCCGTGTGAGGTCCGAATCGTCGGGCACTCGCAGCTGTGACGCAATGGTCGGGTGTTCCCTGTGAGGTTCGCCCGTGAGGCGCCCTCTCGCATTGAGCCACCCCGACGGGTGCGTCCGGTGACACGCTCGGGGCGCGGGCTGTGAGGTGTACGGGTGCTCAGCATGACGGCGCGAAAAGACGGCGAGGGCGGCCCGGTGCTGGCGCCGTGGCGGGTGTACGTGCCCCAGCACGACACCGAGTTGTTGGCCCAGGCACTGGACCGGGAGTATGTCCGCGCCGGAGCCGCTGTCCTCGACATGGGAACCGGTGCCGGTGCCCTGGCCCTGGCCGCCGCCCGGCGGGGCGCCCACGTCACCGCCGTCGACCGGACCTACCGGGCGGTCCTCGCCACCCGCCTCAACGCCCGGTTCGCGCGCCTGCCCGTCGAAGTGCTCCGCGGTGACCTGTTCGGCCCGGTCGCCGGCCGTCGGTTCGACCTCGTCGTGAGCAATCCGCCCTACGTCCCGGCACCCGGGGCCGTTCCCGGTCGCCATCGTGCCGCGGTGGCGTGGGACGCGGGTGCCGACGGACGTCTTCTGCTGGACCGGATCTGCCGCAGGGCGCACACGTCGTTGCGTCCCGGCGGTGTGCTGCTGCTCGTGCACTCCACCCTGTGCGGCATCGCGCCGACCCTGGCCGCCCTGGAGCGGTCGGGACTCGAAGCCCGGGTGACCGACCGGCGTCTGGTGCCCTTCGGTCCCGTACTCCGCTCGCGCATTCCGTGGCTACGGGAGCGGGGGCTCGTCGACGCCGACGAGGAGAAGGAAGAGCTGGTGATCATCCGTGCCGAACGAACCCGCTGAGCCCTCGCACCGCGTCACGGTGACGAACGACGGGCCGATCCTCCTCGAAGGACCGGTTCAGGTCGTGCTCGACGACGGCCGCACCGTGTGTTCGGACCGCTTCGTCGTCGCCCTCTGCGTCTGCCGGCGCAGCCGCTCCTACCCCTGGTGCGACACCAGCCACCGTGCCCGGGACAAGAGGCGGACCCCATGACCACCACCGCACCGCCCGCCCGGGACCACACCACCGGCCCCGCGCTGCCCCGCAGCAGAGGTGAACTCTCCCGCACGGTCCGCCAGGCCCTCACCCGGCCCGCCGGGACACCGCTGCCGCAGCGGGTGACGGCGACGTACGCCGAGCCGTACGGGGACGATCTGCAACTCGCGCTCCACCTCTGCTACGAGCTGCACTACCGCGGCTTCGGCGGCGTCGATCCCGCGTGGGAGTGGGACCCCGGCCTGCTGCGGCTGCGGGCGGAGATGGAGCACCGCTTCCTGTCCGCGCTCCGCGCCGACGTCGGCCCGCCGAGAAGGGCGGAGGACGCGCTCGCTGACCTTCTCGTGGAACCCGCCGACGCCGAAGGGCCCTCCCAATTCCTCAAGGAACAGGGGGAGTTGTGGCAGTTCCGGGAGTACGCGGCGCAACGTTCCGTCTATCACCTGAAGGAAGCCGATCCGCACGCCTGGGTCATTCCGCGGCTGACGGGACGCGCGAAGGCCGCGATGGTGGCAGTGGAGTACGACGAGTTCGGCGCCGGACGGGCCGAGCGCATCCACGCCCGGCTGTTCGCCGACCTGATGGCGGACCTCGGTCTCGACACCACATACGGGCGCTACGTCGACGCGGCGAGCGCGGAGATGCTGACGAACGTCAACCTCATGTCCCTGTTCGGACTGCACCGGGCGCTGCGCGGAGCCCTGGTGGGCCACTTCGCGGCCGTGGAGACCACCTCGTCGCCCGGCTCACGACGCCTCGCCCAGGGACTGCGACGGGTCGGCGCGGGTCCTGCCGCCGTCCACTTCTACGCAGAGCACGTCGAGGCCGACGCGGTCCACGAACAGATCGTCCGGCGGGACGTCGTAGGCGGCCTCCTCGAAACGGATCCCTCCCTCGACGAGGACGTCGCCTTCGGCGTCGACGCCACCGAATGGACCGAGAACCGGCTCGGGAACCACCTCCTCACCGCCTGGCGGGACGGCCGTAGTTCCCTGCGCACACCGTTGTGAGCTGATCTCGACGCATCGGCCGGACAGGCGGGCTGTCGCGTACGCGGTACGAGCGGAGTGCCTGGGTACCCGGGACCGGTGCCGCCCAGCCGGGTCAGGCAGCCGAGGAGAGGCGTCGCGATGTCTGCGCAGTCCGAGTCCGAATCCGCCCGGGACGAGCACGGCGGGCCGGAAGGGGCGGAAGGGGCGGACGTGAACGGCTCCGACGGCGGGCCGGCGGACGCCGTACAGGAGTTCCGGAAGGCGCCGCGGCAGCCCCCGCAACGAGATGCGCGCGGCGGGCGCAGACGGTCCTGGGTGACGGTCGGCTTCGCTCTGGGGCTGGGGGCGAGCCTGGCGTGGCTCGCCGTCCAGACCGTGCTGCGGGTCAGCTCGATGCTGACCCTGCTCCTGCTGGCCGTGTTCATCGCGATCAGCCTGGAACCACTCGTCGTCTGGTTCACGCGCCGGGGTCTGCGGCGCGGCTGGGCCGTCGCGATCGTACTGACGGGGTTCGTCGTCGTGCTCGCCGGATTCCTGGCGCTGGTCATTCCGCCGGTCGCCAAGGAGATCAGCGCGCTGGTCGACGCGGTGCCCGGCTGGCTGGAGCAGGTCCACAACCACCAGTCCACGATCGGCCGCCTGGAGGACCGCTACCACGTGGTCGAGAAGGCCAAGGAGCAGATCGGCTCGGGAAACGGAGCGTCCGGTCTGGCAGGAGGCGTCCTGGGCGCCGGCCAGATGGTCCTGAGTACGGTCACGTCCACGGCGATCGTGATCACGGTGACCCTGTACTGCATGGCGGCCCTGCCGACGATCAAACAGTTCGGCTACCGCTTCGTGGCGGCCAGCCGCCGCGAGCGCGTCGAGGGCGTGGCCGAGGAGATCATGAACCGGATCGGCAAGTTCATGCTCGGCAACCTGGTCACCTCGGGGATCGCCGGAGTGGCGACCTTCGGCTGGTGTGTGGCCACCGGTGTCCCGTACGCCGCCGCGCTGGGCATCTTCACCGCCCTGATGGACCTGATCCCGATCGTCGGCTCCACCCTCGCCGGCATCGTCGTCAGTCTCGTCGCCCTGTCCGTGTCGCTCCCCATCGCGATCGCGACCGCGGTCTTCTACGTCGTCTTCCGGATCGCCGAGGACTACCTCATCGTGCCCAGGGCCATGAAGTTCGCCGTCGACGTCCATCCGCTGGTCACCGTCCTCGCGGTGCTGGTCGGCGGCGCGCTCCTCGGCATCATCGGCGCCCTCGTCGCCATCCCGGCCGCCGTCGCCGCCGGCCTGCTCCTCGACGAGTACGTCTTTCCCGAGAAGGAACGGAAGTGATGCCGCGTCGGCAGAGGACGTTCTCGGAGGCGCAGGGGCTCGAAGGGACTTCGCGCCGCCATGCTGACTCACTCCATGGCGGCGACCTCCTGGACCACCTGCCCGGCGACGACCGCGACACCGACGAGGACGAGGGCGAGGGCGAGCAGCTCGTCGCGGCCCACCACGCTTTCTACGCCACGTACTTCGAGCGGCTGTGCGCGCTGGCCGGGCACGGCTGGGACATCGGCCTGGCGACCTCTGGCAAACCCGCCCCCGGCCCGGTCTCGGTGGACGTCGACGTGCCGAGCAGGCGGACCGTGTTCGTCGGCGACACCGGCTGGGACATCAAGGCCGTCGTACGGGACGGGGTATCCCCCGCCAGTGGCGGCGCTGTCCGGCGGGATCCCGTGCGTGGACCAAGGACCCCGCCGACGTGGAGTGACCGAGGGCGACGGAGGGCGGCGGCTGCGGACCGGTGTGGTCAGTTGGTGGTGAGCATGCCTGCGCGGAGTTTGGCGAGGGTGCGGGAGATGAGGCGGGAGACGTGCATCTGGGAGACGCCGAGGTGTTCGCCGATCTGGGCCTGGGTGAGTTCGTCGACGAACCGCATGTGGATGATGTGCCGTTCGCGGTCGTCGAGTTCGGCGATCAGGGGAGCCAGGGCGTTGAAGTCCTCGACGAGTTCGAGGGCGTTGTCGTCGAGGCCGATGAAGTCGGCCAGCGCGGCTTCGCCGTCGTCGCTGGAGCTGATGGCCGCGTCGAGGGAAGCGGAGCTGTAGCCGTTGGAGGCGAGACGCGCTTCGTTGACCTCTTCCTCGCTGAGGCACATCAGCTGGGAGAGTTCCTTGACGGTGGGCGTACGGCCGAGTCGGCTGCGGAGCTCTTCGGTGGCTTTGGCGAGCTGGATGCGGGCTTCCTGAAGGCGGCGGGGGACGTGGACGGCCCAGGAGGTGTCGCGGAAGAATCGCTTGATCTCGCCGACGATGTAGGGCACGGCGAAGGAGGTGAACTCGACTTCGCGGCTGAGCTCGAACCGGTCGATGGCCTTGATCAACCCGATCGTGCCGACCTGGACGATGTCCTCCATCTCGTCCTGGCCGCGGCTGCGGAACCGCGAAGCCGCGTACCGGACGAGCGTGATGTTCATTTCGATGAGGGTGTTGCGCGCGTACTGGTACTCGTGCGTCCCCTCTTCGAGGACGGCGAGCTGGTCGAAGAACAGCCTGGTCAGCTGGCGGGCGTCCTTGGGTGCGACCCGCGAAGGGTCCGCGATCTCCGGCAGCACCCCGGTCTGTGCCTCTGCCGTCTTGGTCACCGTCATGTCGGGCCCCTCCCGTGTGTCCAGACTCCGTACCGTCGGTTCCTTGTCCACCGACAACAATCGGCCTACCCCGGTTCGGCGAATGCATACCAGGTGACTTCAGATGGGTGCTCAGGTGCGGGTCGGGGGTGGTCGCCGGCACGACCGAAGGGGGCCGGCCGGAGTATCTCCGGCCGGCCCCCTTCGGGCTGATGCTGGTGTCAGACGCATCGCTGGGTCTGGTAATAGCCGGCGACCTGCTCGTGGTAGCCGACGTCACCGACGTGCTTGTCCTTGTCGAACTCGGGGGACTCCCTGATCTGGT
This sequence comes from Streptomyces sp. NBC_00986, assembly GCF_045162565.1. Classification (NCBI taxonomy): domain Bacteria; kingdom Bacillati; phylum Actinomycetota; class Actinomycetes; order Kitasatosporales; family Streptomycetaceae; genus Streptomyces; species Streptomyces sp. NBC_00986. The sequence goes on along the minus strand of NZ_CP108733.1, from coordinate 2,600,070 downwards.
CCTTCGTGAGGCCGACGTAGATCTTGCCCTCGGCCGGGTCGACCGTCTTCACGGTTCCGGCGGGCAGCAGGACGTGCTTGCCGAAGATCCACACGCCGGTGTCGACGACGAGGTACGCGGAGGCGACGTCGTCCGAGTGCTTGTCGACCTTGCCGATGCTGCCGTCGGTGGCCTCGACCGTGTATCCGATCAGGTCGGTGCCCGCGGTGTGGCCGGTGGTCGACCGGTAGCCCCAGATGTTGTCACTCATGAAGAACGGCTCCCTCACTCATCGAGATTCTTTCATCGAGATTCTTTGTGGTTCCCGCAGCAGAACTGCGGAGTCGTGCAGGTGTTATTGAATTCAGTGACGTCTCTTCAGAGCCTCATGAATTCGAGTTCCCCGGCGGAACTTGATTGACGCCCGCCTACCAGCGGTACCAGCGGCCGCGCTTGCCACCGCCTGCCGCGGGGCGGATCACGAAGCCCAGGACCCACACGATCAGCACGATGACAGCGATCCACCACAGTGCCTTGAGTGCGAAACCGGCACCGAAGAGGATCAGGGCAAGCAGAAGAACAAGAAGAACAGGAATCATTGTTATCAACCTCCGCCCCCTCTTGTGCCCCGCGGAATGATCTGCACTCCTGCGTTTTTCATGGTTTCTCGGGTTGCCCGGCGCTGCTGAATGTCCGTACGGCAACTGCCCGGTTTGAAGGTGGAATCCGCGGTGAGACGGGTGGCGAACCCAATTCGAGACAGGCAGGGGTGAGTGGTTGTGGCTGCGAACGAGAAGGCCAAGGCCAAGGCCGAGCAGACCAAGGGCAAGGTCAAGAAGGTCGTCGGGGGAGTGCTGGGCAACGCGTCCCTCAAGGCCAAGGGGCGTGCCGAGGAGACCAAGGGCAACCTGCGCGCGGCCAAGGAGAAGGCCAAGGACGCCCTCAAGCCCAAGTAGGGCACCACTCCTGATCCCGGTCCCGGCAGCCCGCTGGCTGCCGGGCCTCGTGCTGTCCGGCACCGGGCGTGGGCGCAAGAGCCTCACGCGGCGTCGCCGACGGTCGGCTTCCGTGACCCGCGCCGTTTCGAGGTCCCGGCGTCACCGGGCGAGGAGGGCTCTTACCGTCTTGCCGCCGGCCGCCCGGTTGGTCACGGTGGTGGCCCGGGCGAGGCGGTTGACCATGGGCCAGCCGAAGCCCCCGGTGCCGCCGTTCAGGTCGGGGGTGCGCATGCGCGGAGGCTGTGGGCTGCGGTCGTGCACGGCCACTTCGATGCTGTCCGGGTGCGCGGTCAGGTCGAGGGTGCAGGCGCCGCCGCCGTGGCGCAGGGCGTTGGTGACGAGTTCCGAGACGACCAGGGCCACGGTGTCGGCGGCCTCGGCCGCGATCGGATCGTCGAGACCTCCGAGGAAGTCCCGGGCGCTTTCGCGTGCACCGGCGACGGAGGTCGCGGAGCGGACGGTTGCGACGTCGACGCTCATCGTGTTCATCAGGTCTCCCCGGTCTCTGGATCGTTGTCCGGTTCTGCCTGCCGGATCTTGTGCCCTGCCTGTGGCCCGTCAATCAGGTGGGGCAGCCTCGCGGCGAAGGCCCCCACTTGTCGGCAGCCGGTCCCGGAGGAGAGAACGGAGGAGCCGGATCTTTCAGGCTCGCGCCCGGTTGCCCGGTCGACTGTCGTCCCCGCGAGCTCCCCGAAGCCGCTCGCACTCCCCGGACTCTCCGCAGGGAACGGCCCCGCGCGTGCCGGCGTGGGCGATGTCGGCGGAGCAGCGTGGGCTTCCCTGGCGGGTGGTGCGGTACGGATGCGCAAGCATGCGCAGAACGCAAGCAAAGGTTGCGCTACCGTGCCCTCGCCATCCGAAGATTCACTCTGCTAACTTCCGCCTGGGCCAAATTCGGCTGTGAATTCTGCCTCGGTTTCCACCACGTCAATCACGCGGAGAAGGATTTCTCTGCGTTGCCACTAGAACGTTCCAGTTTCATGGCTGGGCGAACGTCGGACGAAAGCGAGCCTCGTGAGAACGGCCGCGCTTCAGGACGGCATCGCTTTACGCAGGGGCAAAGGGGCGGAACCGGGCGCGAGGGTGTCCATCGCCTCCGTGCTCCATCACGCCGGCCACGGTGTCGAAAGGCCACCCCGCTCGGTCAGCGCGACGATGAAGTGCGCGTCGACCGGCCCGGGCCGTACCGCATCGGTGCAGATGCTGACCGGCGATGCCTACGCCGACCCCGAAGTACCGCCGACGACGTGGTGTGGGGCGCGAGTGCCCGGGTGTCGGAACCGCGGAGTGTTCGACCCCGGCTGCCTTCACGGCCGCGCCACCGCCCCATTGGCCCCGTTGAGCAATACACGCCCATCCTGCGACCCGTCTGCGCCTCGTCAAGCCGACCGTTCGCCCTTGCCCGGATCCGCATCACCGTCGCCGGCCTCGGCGACGACAACCCCGTACCCCGTCCCCCGTCGCAGGGTTCTCCTGCAACAGCCCAGCGCTGTCTGCCTCGACACCGACGTCACGTGCAGCAGAAAGGCTCCCTACTCATGCCCCTGTCCAACAGCCGACTGCTCGCCACCGCCGTTGGCCTCGGTCTCCTGGCCACCGGATGCACTCTGGTTCCCACCGACAGCACCCACGCCACCGGCCCTGTCGTCTTAGGGTTCATCAACGGGGGCACTACGTCGTTCCACACCTGCCTGCGGACAGCGGTCACGAAGACCACGTCGAACAACCTGGCAAAACTGCGGACCGCCGACTCGAACGGGAGCAAGTCCGCGGAACTACGCAACGTGCGGGACATGATCGCGCACAAGGTCGATGCCATCATCCTGCTCAGTGTGGACGCCAGCGCCCTGGACGCCGACATCGCCGCGGCGCAGAAGGCGAAGACACCCATCGCCCTGATCGCGGTGACGCCTACGGACGACGGCAAGATCCTTGGCGCCGTCGTCAGCGACCTGCCCGGGATAGGCAAGCTGGACGCCCAGTGGGTCGACGGCGACGCCTCCGGAAAACCGGTCAAGGCCGGTGTCATCTCCGGCGACGGGAGTACATCGTCCAACTTGATGGTCGACGGATTCACCAAGAACCTGGCAGCCAACGTTCAGGTGGTGGGGGATGAGCGGGGCATGTTCGACCGGGCGACGGCCAAGGCTGCCGCAGCCACGATGATCCAGGCTCACCCCGACCTCCGGTACGCGTTCGTGGCCAACGAGGACATGGCCTTCGGCGTGCGGCAAGCGTTCGATGCGGCGGATGCGTACGGCGTGAAGATCGTGACCGTCAACGGCACCGACCAGGGACTCGCCGCGCTCAAGGACGGAAAGTTCGCGGCGACGGTCTCCAACTCGGTCCAGGACTTGGGAGCACTGGCGGTGACACACACGCTCGCTCTGCTCCGCGGGGAGGAGAAGGACAAGATCGAACACATCGACGCCCGTCTGGTGACCAAGGCCAACGCGGACACCGCGCCCCTGTACTGCGATACGGATGGCTGAGCGGCCAGGTCGAAGCGGACGGCTCGCCGCTGCGTTGAACGGCGAGCCGTAGGGGGGCCGAAGACCCGGTGGGACAGGCTGAGTCGGTGGCGGGCGCGTACGTTGATCACGGGCGCTGTCGTCAGCGAGCCAGGATGGGACTGATCGCCTCGGCGCGCGTCGCGGACCTGCGCAGTCGGCCGCTTACGGCGGATGTCGTCGTCCGGGCCCTGGGCTTGCGGATGCCGCGGGCCGACATGCACATGTGCTCGGCCTCGACGACCACGATGGCGCCCCGTGCGTCCGGGGCTGCCCGTCAAGGCGTCGGCGATCCGTCCGGTGAGGCGTTCCTGGACCTGGACTCGGCGTGCGTACACCTCCACCAGCTGTGCCGCCTTGGACAGCCTGGTGATCCGGCCGTTCGCGGCGGGGATGTACCCGACGTGGACCGTGCCCCGGAAGGGCAGGAGACGGTGCTCGCACGGGTGTCCCGTCTCTGCGTCGGGGCGCGTGCTCGCGCAGGTGCGGGGAGGGGCGCTGGGGAAATGCGGGCGGGGCATCGGGCGGGAGCCGCCTGCCTGATGCCCCGCCGGGCGCGGGGGAGTTGTCGTAGCCGGTCCTTGTCAGCGTTTGTGGCCGGCGAAGGGCCTGCGGGTCACGGTGGCGCGGATGGTGGTCTGGGCGTGGCGTTCGACGGTGGGGTTGGCGGAGCCGCCGTCGGGTTCGCCCCAGACCAGGTCGACCTGCTGTCCGTAGTGCACGTCGTCGTCGATCATCACGACCGAGATCCAGCCGCGGACGTTGGAGGTGTAGCTGCACAGTGTCGAGATGCCGACGAGGCGGCCGTTGCTCTCGACGCGGTCGAACTGGGAGGCGGCGTAGAAGGCGGCGGGCATCTCGATGTGCTTGAAGCGCCGGTCGCCCTGTTCGTACTGGGAGGCGAAGACCCGGGCGACGTCGTCGCGGTGCCAGGCGAGCCATGCCTTGCGGCGGTGCTTCTCGCCCTTGCGGCGCTCCAGGGCCTCGCGGCCGATGAAGTCGTGGTCGAACTTGAGGATGTGTCCGTAGCCGAGGTCCCAGGGGGTGACGTAGTAGTCCTCGATGTGGTCGGAGGCGAAGCTGCCGCCGAGGGAGAGGTTGGCCTCGAAGGTCCTGGCGCCGAGCCATTCGCGGTAGGTCTTCAAGCTGTCGCCCGAGTACACGGCGGGGACGGTGTTGGCGATCCAGCCGGACTCGGTGGCCACGGAGGCGTAGGCGCGGGCGCCGATCTGACGGACGCCGAAGGGCTCGCCGGCTTCCAGGACGGCGTTGCGGACGTCGTCGATGTGCTCGTAGGGGCCGAAGAACTCCAGCCCGGGGAAGCCCGACATACGGTGGTTGAGGGCGGTGACCTCGTGCTTGCCGATGGTGAACTTGCCCATGCTGAAGAAGGGGATGTCGGGCATGGGGCCGCCGTTGACCTTCTCGAAGATCGCCGAGGCGTGCGGGCCCTGGAGCTGGAGCCGGAAGAACTCGCGGCCGTCAGGGTTCTGCGCGGTGCGTTCGTCGCGGCGCAGGGTGACGTCGTAGCCGCCTGTCTCGGCGTGGAACTGGACCCAGTTGAGCGCCGGCGGGCGGCCGACGAGGCGGACGTGGTTGTCGGCGAGGCAGAAGAGGATGCAGTCGCCGATCATGTGGCCGTCGTGGTTGACCGCGATGAACTGCTTGGCCTTCATCGGGCCGAACCCCTGGAAGGTGTTGGCGCCGACGTCGGCCAACAGCCGGTAGCAGTCGGGTCCTTGGACGGTGAGGTCGGTCATGTGGTGGGAAAGATCCATCAGCGCCGCCGAGTTGCGCCAACTCTCCTGCTCGTCACGCCAGTTGGTGAACTCGGCCTTGATGGGGAACGGGTAGGCGCCGGAACGGCCGCTGCGCAGCAGGCCCAACGGGCCTCCGGCCGCCTGGAGTTGGTCTTCGAGGTGTGCCATCGGATTCTCCATGTCGTCGCGATGCGTGGGTGAGGCGGTGGCAAGGGTGTGGGGCGGCCGGCCGTTGTGGCGGTGGGGCGAAGCCGTTTGTGGCGCAGGGTGTCGTGAGCGACCCGGCTCGGGGTGTCGCGGCTGATGGGTGCAGCGCGGACGGGCGGGTACGCCGGAGGGGTGGAAGGACCCAGCCTCCGTCGGCGTGGTGAACTGTACGGTACGGTACACCTTTGATGCACTCAAGGGCCGGGCGCGGAATTTCCGGAGTGGATGGTCGACGGCGGCGGGTCGCAGGTCCCGTTCCGGATCGTACGAGCTTTTGACCTGTGTCTTTCCAGGTCGACTCCGTTGGCCCGGTGGGGAAGTTCCCGGGGGCACACGACGAGCTCAGCTATTGCTTCAGGCCGGGCGTACGAGAATGTCTCCCTGCCTTTGGACCGTTCTTGCCCGGCCGCTGTACGGCACGCACAACCCGGCCGGCACTGGTCTTCGCCGAGGTGTTCCGGAGGTCTTCGGCGTCAGTCGAGTCGGGGGCGTACACGTGAAGCCGAGCCCCCGGCCGCAGGCGCGGAGGCAGTGCTCGGCTGCGCCGGCGAGAGCGTAGGGCCTCCGGTCTGTGTGCTCCACGTCGTCGTTTCCACGATCACCGCGGGTGAAGCGCGCACGTCCCGGGAGGTGGCGCGCGGCGCACGGTCGGGTTGCGGAGTTCCGCTCTGCGGCGGAGACCGCAGTCACCACGACGGGGCGGCGAAAGTCGCCACGACGGGACGGCGAGGCCGCAACCGTGGAGTGGCCCGCCCCGTCAGACCGACTCGCGGACGACGACCCGTGCGGGCGGGGGCTCCAGGCCATTGGTGTCGAGCCCGAGGGCGAGGCGGGCGCTGAGTCGGCCGTGGGCCTCGCCGTCGACGTTGATCGTGGTCAGGGAGGGGATGACATGTTCGCCGTAGCCGTTGTCGTCGAAGCCGATCACGGCCGTGTCGTCCGGTACGCGCCGGCCCAGGTCGCGCAGGGCGGTGAGGACACGCAGGGCCACGTCGTCGTTGAAGCCGGCGATCGCGGTCACCTCGGGGGCGCCGGAGAGGAAGGTGCCGACGGCGTCGGCGCAGTAGGACCGGTCCTGCGGGGCGACGAAGGAGACGGGAGTGGGGATGCCGAGGTTCTGCGCGGCGTGCCCGGTGAAGCGCAGGCGGGTCGCGGCGAGCGGTGACTCGGTGTCCGGCAGTGCCACGGCGATGCGGGTGTGGCCGCGGTCGACGAGGTGGCGGAGCTGGAGGGCGGTGTGGGCGGCGAGACCGTTGCGCCAGCCGCCTCCCATGTCGTCGAGCGCGTGGCCGGTGAGGTAGGTCTCGCCGAAGCGGATCACCGCGCGGGGGACGATGGCGTCCAGGACCTGCTGGGTGGACTGTTCGGTGTGGTGGCCGTGCCGGACCAGGAGGACATGGTTGTGGGCGGCCAGTTCTGCGTCGAGTCCGTGGATGTAGCTGCGGGAGTACGCGCCTTCCATGCCCGCGTCGATGTTCAGGACGACGACCCGGGAGGTCCCCTCGCGCAGTGCTCGCGCCACGCCGTGCGGAACGTAGCCGAGCGTTCGGGCCGCCTCCTTCACCCGGTCACGCGTGGCCGCCGAGATCGTCTGGTGAGGGTCGTCGTTGAGAACGAAACTGACGGTGGCGCGAGAAACACCGCTCGCCGCGGCCACGTCGTTCAGCGTGACTCTTCTGGACGTCCCCATCACTCCTGCTCCGACGTTGTCGTGCGCACCTGAGTCCCAGCGACACGGCGTTCACTCATTGTAAGGAGTCCGACGGAAGCCGAAGCGCGGGCGGCTGCGGGACGCCGAGTGCACCGGTTCCGTCGGATCGAATTGCCTTGCTTCGTACGGCACTGAACCGTACGGTACGGCGCGGCGGGGGTCAGGAGACTGCAGCGGGCCCGTATCGGGAGTTCCGCGTCTCTCCCTCTCCTCGCGTCGTAGCGCCGAGCCGTCTTACAGAGACGGGCGAGGGTTGGTACGCCGCGGCGCCATCGGAAGGCCGGCCGTGGCTCCCCCGTCGGTCATCCTCGACGATCACCGTCGGCCGAAGGCCGGTCGACGACCGGCTCGGCTTCCTGGACGGGCTCCGGCCGGTCGGCTGCCCATCGGCTCACCGTCATCACTCAAGGCAGGACGTCGACCCCATGACCTCGAATCCAACACATCACACGCATCACGCGCATCACGGCCCCGTCCGTTCGTACGTCGTCATCGGTGACACGCACCTGGCCGGCCGGGTGTGCGGTGCCCTTCACCTCTCGTCCGACGCGGTGCGGCACCTCCCGCGTCCGCGTGACCCCGAACTGCGCGCGGCGCTGGCCCCGCGGCCGGCGGGCGTGGCCGTACTGCTCCACGACGACGTCGCTGCCCTGCGCTACGCGCTGGCCGTCGCGCACGTCTCGCCCGACGTACCTCTGATCGTCACGATCTTCGATCGCACCATCGCCGACGAGCTCTCCCGCCTCCTGCCGCAGTGCGACGTCACCTCGCCGGCCGACCTCGCGGCGCCGTCACTGGCCGGCCCCTGCCTGGATCCTTCCCTCGCCGCCGCCCGCCGACGCGGAGGGTGTGTCCAGGTCGTCCGAGAGCGCGACGGCGTCCTGGAAGCCGAGGAATCAGCCCTGCCCGGGCAGTGGCGTCGCCGGTACCGCGGAAGGCGGGTCGGGTTCCAGCTGCGCTCCCACGACCCGGGCACCCGGCTGCTCGTGCTGGGCATGCTCGCGATGCTCGTCGTCCTCGCAGCCGACTGGGCGTGGCTCACGGCGGTCGGTCATCGCCCGTCCGAGGCATTGTTCGAGGCCGCCCGGGTCGTGGCCGGCGTCGGTCCTGCCGCCGCGCCGCCCGATGCCCACGGCTACCAACTCTTCGCCGTCCTCGCGATGTTGAGCACGGTCGTCTTCACCGCCTTCTTCACCGCGGGAGTGGTCGAGCGGATGCTCGGGCCGCGTCTGATCGGGCTGATCGGTCCGCGCACCCTGCCCCGCGAAGGGCACGTGATCGTGGTGGGAATGGGCCAGGTCGGCATGAGGCTCTGCGTCGAGCTGCAAGGACTGGGCATCCCCGTCGTAGGCGTCGAACGCGACCCGCAGGCCGCGACCGCGCGGCTGGCGCGCACCCTCGGCATTCCCGTCATGGACGGTCACGGTGGTGATCGCCATGTGCTGGAACGGCTGCGTCTCGGTCACGCCCGGGCGCTGGCCGCCGTCGGCTCCGACGACCTGGACAACGTGGCCGTGGCCCTCGCCGCCCACGGCGTTGCACCGCACATCCGCGTGGTGATGCGCGCGGGCGAGGACGACGCCATCGCCGAGACGCGCTCGCTGCTGCCCATGGGGGTGGTCTGTGACATCACCGGTCTGGCCGCCGGTTATGTGGTCGCCCGGCTGCGCGCCGAGCCGGTCGGCGACGTGGTCGCCCATCGTGACGGGATCCGGTTGCGGGACACGTCCGGCGTCTGGCGCCGCAGCGCCCTGGTCGGTCACGACCGCTGCGCCCACGTCGAGGAGCGGCGTCGGACGAGCGGCGACGAAAATGAAGCGTCGAGGACTAGAACGATTTAGCGATCCGCTGTAACCTGTTCGCTATATCGATTTAGCTTTTCCAGCTCGCAGGGCGTACGGCCCGCAGGCGGAGGAGGTCGTTCGACCGATGATCGACATGCAGTGCGCGTTCGCGCAACCACCCCCGAGAGGCCCGACGGGGCTCCCGCAGCCCGGCCGATGTCTGGTGATGGGCATCCTGAACGTGACTCCCGACTCGTTCTCCGACGGCGGCCGGTACGCCGAGACCGGGCAGGCCGTGGAACGAGGCCTGCGGCTCGCCGAGCAGGGCGCGGACCTGGTCGACGTGGGCGGTGAGTCCACCCGGCCGGGAGCCGAACCCGTCCCGGTGGAGGCGGAGTTGGCCCGTGTGGTGCCGGTGGTGAGGGAGCTGGTGCGTGCGGAGGTGGCCGTCAGCGTGGACACCATGCACGCGGCGGTCGCCAGTGCCGCGATCGAGGCCGGCGCGTGTCTGGTCAACGACGTCAGCGGCGGGCTGGCGGATCCCGCCATGGCCGCCGTCGTCGCCGCGGCCGGGGTGCCGTACGTGGCGATGCACTGGCGAGCGCCGAGTCGTGAGATGGACCGCCACGCGGTCTACGGCGACGTCGTCGGCGACGTCACCTCCGAACTGCTGCGCCGCGTGGAGGCACTCACCGCGGCCGGAATCGATCCGGGGCGCATCATCATTGATCCCGGACTCGGGTTCGCCAAGGGTGCCGCCCACGACTGGGAACTGCTCACGCATCTGCCCGCCCTGCTGGCCGCCGGTTTTCCCGTGCTGGTGGGGGCGTCCAGGAAGCGCTTCCTCGGTGCCGCGTTGAGCGACCGGGCGGGGATCGACTCCGTGCCCGGCGACCGCGACGCGGCCACGGCGGCGGTGTCCGCCCTGGCTGCCGTATCCGGCGCGTTCTGTGTGCGCGTGCATGACGTCCGCTCCAGCCTGCACGCGGTGTGCGTGGCTGCCGCCTGGGCGGGCGACCGTCGGATCTCGGCGCCGGAGAGCGTCGTGCGAAGCCGGTGCAGAAAGGCGCTGCACGAGTCTCGCCAAGCTCCAAACGCTTCTGCTAGCTTGCGCTAGATCGTTCTAGCGATCCCCCTTTTCCCTTCCCGAAGTGAGCCGGTCACGACGTGACGAGCCGCGTCACTAGATCGATCTAGTACTTCCGGGAGATGGCTTTGAGAGGAGCCGCAATGGCAATCCCCAGTCTTCAGGACGGCATCGACAAGGCCGGTTCGGCCATCGGTCTGCTGTGGCGGCCGAACGCCGAACCGTGGACCCCCGAGGTGGTCGAGCGGGAGTACGTCGGCTGGCGTCAGGAGCAGGCGGCCTGGCACGAGGGCGTCGCGCTGCTCAACCTCTCGCACCACATGTACGACCTGTGGATCGAGGGCCCCGACGCCACCCGCGTACTGGCCGAGTACGGCGCCAACAACTTCGAGAAGTTCGCGATCGGCCAGGCCAAGCAGTACGTACCGGTCACCCGGGACGGCAAGATCGTCACCGACGGCATCCTCGCCCGGCGCGCCGAGAACAAGTACCTCCTCAGCGGTGTCCCCGCCGCCCAGCACTGGGTGCAGTACCACGCCGAGAAGGGCGGCTACGACGTCGGCTTCGAGACCGACACGTCCTCCGCCTTCCGTCCCGGCGGCGGTGACCCCAAGCTGTTCCGCTACCAGATCCAGGGCCCGCTGGCGCTGGAACTGATCGGGAAGGTCTTCGGCGGGCCGCTGCCGGAGACCAAGTTCTTCCACTCCACCCCGGTCACCCTGGACGGCCGCTCCTTCGAGGCGCTGCGCCACGGCATGGCCGGGCAGGCCGGCTACGAGTTCATCGGTCCGTGGGAGCACGCGGCGTATGTGCACGAGGCGTTCCTCACGGCAGGCGAACCGCTGGGCCTGGTCCAGGTCGGCGCGCTGGCGTACACGACGCCGAGCGTGGAGAGCGGCTGGATCCCCTCGCCGGTCCCCGGTATCTACGTCGACCCCGAACTCGCGGAATACCGCGCCTGGTTGCCCCTGTTCGGCATCGAGGGAAAGCGTCCCCTCAACGGCAGCTACTTTTCGGAGGACATCGCCGACTACTACGTCTCCCCGTACGAACTGGGTTACGGCAAGCTGATCCACTTCGGGCACGACTTCCAGGGGCGCGACGCCCTGCTCAAGGCCAGGGACGAACCCCGCCGCACCAAGGTCACCCTGGTGTTCGACGCCGACGACGTGCGCCGGGTGGTCGGTGGGGGAGAGGATCCCGGCTTCGTCCTCACCTACGCCCGCCACCGGGTGGAGACCTCGGCCGGTCTGGTCGGTACGACCATGCAGACCGCGTCGATCGACCCCGTCGGCACGGTCCTGGCGCAGACGCTGATCGACTCCGCGCACGCCGAGCCCGGCACGGAGGTGAGCGTGGTGTGGGGCGAGCATCCGGGGCTGGGTACCGACCCCGAGGCCGACCTCGGGTTCCCGCGGATCCGCGCGACCGTTCAGGTGAGCCCGTTCGACCGGCACGCCCGCACCGACTACCGGCGCAACGCGTAAGCGCTCCGCGGGGTCGGCTTGTCGTCTGCGGGTCTGTGGGGGCTGGTCGCGCAGTTCCCCGCGCCCCTTTGGAACGCGCCGGACTTCGCCGGAGCTGCCTGGCATCGCGCACGGCGAGTGGCCGGAGGCAGTGTCACGCATCCGGCCACCCGCCGCTCCCTCCGTCCTGCCCGTTTCCCCCTTCTCCGGGCCGAGAGCCCACCCTTCCCTATCGACAAGGAGCACGATGAACCCCCTCAGCACGGCCTCGGCGGCGGTGAGTACATCGCTGCTGGAGGACTTCTCCCTGGAGATGACGGGCAAGGACGTCCCCAAGCTGGAAGAGGCCCGGGACTCCATCCCGCAGGGCACTCGCATCAACGTCACCTTCCTCGGCAACGAGAACCTCGCCATGCGCCTGGAGGCGTCCCGGGCGGTGAAGCGGCTCGGCTTCGTGCCGGTGCCGCACATCTCCGCCCGGCGCCTCGGTTCGCAGGGCGAGTTCGAGGAGTTCCTCGCCGCCCTGCGGGCCGACGGCACCGCCGCCAACGTCTTCACCGTCGGCGGCGACCCCACCCGGCCCGAAGGTCCCTACGAGGACTCGCTCGCGCTGATCGAGACGGGACTACTGCGGGAGTACGGCGTCCGGCACGTCAGCATCAGCGGCTATCCGGAGGGTCACCCGGACATCGCCGGGGACGTGCTCTGGTCCGCGCTGCGGGAGAAGAGCGCGTCCATCGCCGGGCAGGAACTCGACGGCAGCGTCATCACCCAGTTCGGCTTCGACGTGGACCCCGTCCTGGACTGGCTGGAGAAGGTCCGTGCCGAGGGCATCACCCTCCCTGTCCGGATCGGCGTCCCCGGCCCGGCCGGCGTACGGCGTCTGATGTCCTACGCCGCCCGGTTCGGCGTCGGCACCAGTGCCTCGATCGCCAAGAAGTACGGCCTGTCCATCACCAACCTGATGGGCACCGCCGGCCCCGACAAGTTCCTGCGGGCGCTCGCCGACGGCCACGACCCGGCCCGCCACGGAGACATAAAGATCCACTTCTACACCTTCGGCGGGCTGCGGGCCACGTCCGAGTGGATCGCACAGTTCAGGAAGGACAACCTCGTATGACCGTCACGCAGGCCGCGCCCACCGGCACCGCCCAGAAGACCGGGGGAGCGGGGCACCAGGCGTCGCTGATCGTCCAGGGCGCCGATGCCACCGGCATCGTCGCGGCCGTGACCTCGGTGCTCGGCCGGCACGGCGCCAACATCGTCTCCCTCGACCAGTACTCCGACAACCCGCAGGGCGGCGCCTTCTTCCAGCGCACCGTCTTCGGACTGGACGGCCTGCGGGCCCAACTGCCCGCTCTGCGCGCCGACTTCGACAAGGAGTTGGTGAAGCCGTACGGCCTCAGCTACACCTTGCGCGACCTCTCCGTGCCGAAGCGGGTGGCGATCTTCGCCTCCAAGTCCGACCACTGTCTGCTCGACCTGCTCTGGCGCCACCGGCAGGGTCAACTCCCGGTCAGTATCGCCATGGTGATCTCCAATCACCCGGACACGGCCGAGGAGGTGCGGTCGTTCGGCATCCCGTTCTTCCATGTGCCGTCGATGGGCGCGGACAAGTCGGCCGCCGAGGCGGAGCACTTGCGACTCCTCAAGGACAACGTCGACTTCGTCGTCCTCGCTCGCTACATGCAGATCCTCTCCGGCGACTTCATCGAGCGGGTCGGCGTGCCGATCATCAACATCCACCACTCCTTCCTGCCCGCGTTCATCGGCGCCGGCCCCTACGCCAAGGCCAAGGAGCGGGGAGTGAAGCTGGTCGGCGCGACCGCCCACTACGTCACCGAGGACCTCGACGAGGGCCCGATCATCGAGCAGGACGTGGTGCGCGTCAGCCACGCCCACACCGCCGGCGACCTCACCCGTCGCGGCGCCGACGTGGAACGCGCCGTCCTCTCCCGCGCGGTGCTGTGGCACGCCGAGGACCGCGTCATCCGCAACGGCAAGCACACCATCGTCTTCGCCTGAACCACGTATCGGCCCAACGCTCGTGCGGGGAAAGGTAGTTGTGGGCCGCCCCCGGTTACCGGGGGCGGTGGACACGGCAGGCCCCCGCCTCCGGCGCGGTTCCGGTGCCGTACATCTGCACATCCGCGGTCGGCCCGCCGCGACCTCGGCGGGCAGTTCTCTTCACCGGGTGAAGTGCTCATCAGCAGAAAGCGGTTCGCCATCATGACAACCACCATCGACGGTGCCCGGATCGCCCGTGACATCCGGGCCCGGGTCGCCGTACAGGTCGCCGAGGCCGCGGCCTGCGGACGGGTGCCCGGGCTGGCGACCGTCCTGGTCGGCGACGACCCGGCCAGCGCCGTCTACGTCGCGGCCAAACGGCGCGCCATCCGCGAGGCCGGTATGCGCGACTTCCACCGGCACCTCTCCCGGCACGCTTCCGGGGACGAAGTCGCCGCGGTCATCGACGAGTTGGCGGCCGACCCGGACGTCTCCGGCATCCTCCTCCAACTGCCCCTGCCCGCCCAGCTCGACGCCGCGACCCTGATCGACCGGATCCCCGCGGCCAAGGACGTCGACGGTCTGACCACGGCCAGCGCCGGCCGACTGGCGCGCGGGGAAAGGGGGTTGCGCCCCTGCACTCCGAGCGGGGTCGTCGAACTCCTCGACGCCGAAGGCATCGAGCTCAGGGGCGCATGTGTCGCCGTCGTCGGCTGGGGCGAACTCGTCGGCCGCCCCCTGGCCCAATTGCTGCTGCGCCGTGGCGCCACCGTCACGGTCGCCCACGAGTTCACCGCCGACCTCGCCGCCGTCACCCGCCCCGCCGACATCGTCGTCGTCGCCACCGGCGTACGGGGGCTCATCGGCCCCGAACACGTCAAGCCCGGCGCCACCGTCATCGACGTCGGCATCCACCGCACCCCCGACGGCCTGACCGGCGACGTCCGCGCCGCCGAACTCGACGGTATCGCCAGCCGCATCACGCCCGTACCGGGCGGGGTCGGTCCGATGACCATCGCCATGCTGATGGTCAACACCCTCCGGGCGGCCGAGTGGAACGCCGTGCCCAAGACCGTTCCCGCATAAGCGAGTTGGGCGCCTCATGCCCGGCGCCGTGCCGGGCGACGAGGGCTCGCGCGGTCCGTCTCCGTGCTCGGGAAAGGTGCCGGACATGATGGAACTTCCCCCGCTGGCCCGGCTCGGCGGCCGGGTGGCGACCGGACTCGCCGACGTCACGGATGACCCCGCCGCGCTCGACTCCGCGGGCTTCTGGGCCGTCGTGGCCGACTTCGAAGGACGTCTGACCTGCGCCCGTTTCCGCGACGTACGGCCCGCCGCGCGACACCCGGCCCGAATTGCCCGTTGGAACGGTCCCGCGCCCGGGCTGTGGACGACTTCGCTGGACCGCGATGCGTACACGGCGGGCGTACGGCGGATCCGCGAGCACATCGCCCGGGGCGAGGTGTATCAGGCCAACCTCTGCCGCGTGCTGTCGGCGCCCATCGCGGCCGATGCCGACATCGAAGCCCTGGCCGACCGGCTGGCCGCGCGCCACCGGGCGCCGTACGCGGGTCTGATCAGGCTGCCTGGCCTCGGACTTGAGGTGGCCACAGCCTCCCCGGAGCTCTTCCTGCGCCGCGACGGGCGGGAGATCGAGTCGGGCCCCATCAAGGGCACCGGGCGCACCGAGGCGGATCTCCTGGAGAAGGACCACGCCGAGAACGTGATGATCGTCGACCTCGTCCGCAACGACCTCGGCCGGGTGTGCGCGACGGGCAGCGTCACCGTGCCGGAACTGTGCGCGGTGGAACGCCATCCCGGACTGGTCCACCTGGTCTCCAAGGTGAGGGGAGAGCTGCGGGACGGAGCAGGATGGCCCGAACTGCTGGCCGCGACCTTCCCGCCGGGATCCGTCACGGGCGCCCCGAAGGAGAGCGCCCTCGGCATCATCACGGCCCTGGAGACCGCGCCACGCGGGCCGTACTGCGGCGGCATCGGCTGGGTCGACGCCGATCGCGGCACCGGCGAACTGGCCGTCGGCATCCGCACGTTCTGGATCGACCGGGCCCGGCAGCGCCTGAACTTCGGCGCCGGAGCCGGCATCACCTGGGGCTCGGACCCCGAACGGGAGTGGCAGGAGACCGAGTTGAAGGCGGAGAGACTGCTGACCATCGCGTCCAACGGTTCGCCCTACGACGCGAAGCCGCACCAACAGCTCGCTGCCCGCCCCGGCGCCTGAGCCCCCGCCTGCTACGGCGCCTCAGTCCTCGGCCACCGCGGTGCGCCCGAAGCCCAGCCGCCCGGCACCCGCCTACCGGTCCGCCACCTCAGGTCCCGGGGCGGTGGGTGCCCGAGGCCCCATGCCGTACCGGCACCCGAGTACCCGCCCGCCACGGTCAGGCCCCGGGGCGGTGTTCCGCCGTCAGCCCCAGACCAGCCGTGCCGTCTCCGCGACGAGTTCCAGCTTGCGGCGCTGGTCGTCGACGGTCAGGAGATTGCCCTGGCTCGTCGAGGCGAACCCGCACTGCGGACTGAGGGCGAGCTGTTCCAACGGCAGATACTGCGAGGCCTCGTCGATGCGCCGGCGCAGCGTGTCCACCGACTCCAGCTCCGCCACCTTCGACGACACCAGTCCCAGGACGACGGTCTTGCCGGGCGGCACGAACCGCAGCGGCTCGAACCCGCCGGAGCGCTCCGTGTCGTACTCCAGCAGGAAGCGGTCGACCTCGACCTCGCCGAACACCCGCTCCGCGATGGGCTCGTAGCCGCCCCGGGCGGACCAGGCGCTGCGCATGTTGCCCCGGCAGAAGTGCATGGCCACGGTCATGTCGGGGCGCCTCGAACGGGCGGAACGGATGAGCCCGTTGTCCGTGTCGACGATGTGGGAGAGATGCCCCTCCAGGTCCGTCACCCGGCGCATCCGGGCGGCCTCGGGGTCGATGTTGGCCCAGTAGGCCAGCGAGTCGAGCTGAAGCCAGGAGACCCCGGTGTCGATCAGGTCGGCGATGTCCCGCCGGTAGATCTCGGCCAGCGCCGCCACCGCGTCCCGCCGGGTCGGATAGACGCCGTCCGAGATCCCCGGCCGCCAGAAACCCGCCACCATCGTCGGACTGGCCATGGTGATCTTGTACGGCCCGGGTGCGTTCCCGGACAGCCAGCGGGCCTCGGCGAGGGACAGCGGCGTCCGCCGGTACAGGGGTTCCGTGATGGCCACCGACGCGACATCGCCCTCGAGTTCGGCGCCGTCACTGTCGCGGATCCAACGAGGCCGGGCCGAGGACTCCTCCGCCGGTGCCAGCCCGCCGACCGTCTCCACCACCGAGGCCATGAAGTCGTCCCGGCGCACCTCGCCGTCGGTCAAGACCTGCATTCCGGCGTCCAGTTGCAGCTTCACCGCGGCCGCCGCGGCCTGGTCCTCCAGCTCGGTGAGCTCCTTGTCGGAGAGCGCGCCGCGCCGGTGTGCGGCGCGCGCCGCCAGCAGCTCTTCGGGGCGCAGCAGGCTTCCCACATGTTCGGCTCGGATCGTCGTCGGCATCGGCCGTCCCTTCACGCCTGACACTCGGGCGACTGTACGGTACGGTCCAGTACGCTTCGAGGGCAAGACATCTGGCGGCTACGGCGGGCTCCGTGGGGAAGGTCAGACCGGGTCGACGGAGACGCCGTGCAGGAAGACGCGTACCGCCTCGTTGATGGACGCGTGGATCTCGGCGTCGGTCAGCTTGACCGGCGCATCCGTCAGCAGTCGCATCTGGGCGTGGCCGAGCATGGCCTGGTAGAGCTGTTCCGCCGCTCGCACCGGATCCTCCACCTTGATCAGGCCGTCGTCGTGGGCCTGTTGGAGGCAGCGCCCGAGCACCGCGTGACCCGCGTTCGGCCCGTGTTCCGCGAAGACCTTCCCGAGCCCGGGAATGCGCACGGCCTCGGAGGTGACCAGGCGGTGCAGGGCGATCGCCTCGGGGGTGAGGACGACGCCGGCGAAATGCTCACCCAGTGCGACCAGGGTTTCGGTGAGGTTCGCGCTGCCCGGCGTGAACGTGTGCAGCGGCTGGGACCACTCGTCGCACAGCGCCTCCACGGACGCGCGGAACAGGGCGCTCTTGTCGGTGAAATACCGGTAGAGGGTCGCCTTGGACCCGCCCACCGCCGCCAGGACGTCCTCCATGGAGACACCCGCGTAGCCGCGAGCGATGAACAGCTCACCCGCAGCCCGCGTGATGAGTTGTCGCCGGTCCGTCGCTGTCATCCTCACACCGGCCATGTTAGGTGCCGGCCCGGTGGTGTCGGCGAGCCGCTTACGGACTGCGGCGGCGCAGCAAGGTCGAGATGGTGACCGCTGCCACCAGGACACCTCCGTAGAAGACCGAGGAGACCCACGCTTCCAGACCCAGGAGTTGGAGCCCGAGGATGCCGGTCGCCAGGAAGTAGATACCGATGAAGGTGCCGACCGGGTTGAAGCGTCCGGGCAGGACGATCGCGGTGCCGAGGAAGACCGAGGCGAAGACCGGCAGCAGCAGGGTGTCGGAGGTGGTGGGGTTGTAGCCGCCCAGGGCCGCGACGGAGATGACCGCGCCGACACCGCACAGGGCGCCGGAGGCGACGAAGGAGCCGAAGCGGATCCGGTTGACGCGGATGCCGGAGAGCCGGCTGACCTCTCTGTTGGCTCCGACGAAGCGGATGTGGCGGCCCAGCGGTGTGAACGCCAGCAGATAGGCGAAGCCTGCCACCAGCACCACGCCGTAGTAGAACGAGATCGGCAGCCCGCCCACGGAGTACAATGCGATCCTGCCGAACCCGGTCGGCAGACCGCTGACCGTGTTGAGGTGCGACAGCCACAGGGCGATGCCGCCCAGGAAGGTGCCCATTCCCAGGGTCACCACGATGGTGTTCACCCCGACCACGACGACGAGCAGGCCGTTGACCACGCCGACCACGATCGCGCCCAGGACGGCGACGAACGCCGCCGGCCACACTCCCCACCCGTGCTCCACGACCAGGACGGGCAGGATCGTGGCGGAGAATCCGAAGACCGCCGGGACCGACAGGTCCACGAACTCCCCGACACAGACGGTGCACAGCAGGGCCATGGTGAGGAACACCAGGGCTTGTTGGGAGCCGAAGATGGTCTGGAAGGTTCCCTTGGTCAGGAACACCCCCGGCTCCGCGGCTGCGTACACCGCGATCATGGCCACCCAGATGGCGATCACCGAGTAGCGCGACGCGAATTGCCCGGCAACGGCGGAGGCCGATGTCGGCTTCCCGGTGTGCGCCGCCTTCGGCGCGGGGGGTGTGTCGGTGTCTTGCCGGCTGGTGACGTCCATCAGTCGTCCTGCCCCTTTTCTTGAGGTTGTGTGTCGTCGCCGAAGACCGCCTGGACGATGGCGTCCTGATCCAGTTCGCCGCTCAGCTCCATGGCGACCCGGCCGTCGCGGAACACCAGCACCCGGTCGCACAGCACGGCGAGGTCGACGGGGTCGATCGAGGCGAGAACGATTCCGCAGCCGTCCCGCGCGGCCTCCCGGATCGCGTCGATGATGTCGTGGCGGGCGCCGACGTCGACAGCCTGTGTCGGTTCGTGCAGCACCAGCAGGTTCGGTGCGCCGGCCAGCCACTTGCCCAGCAGGACCTTCTGCTGGTTGCCACCGCTCAGTGTGTGGACCGGCGCTTGTGGGTGGGGCGGCCGGATGTCGAGTTTCGCGATCATCGCGGCGGTCTCCTCGGCCTGCCACGCGGAGCCGGTCCGCAGTCGGCCGCCGCGGGCGCGCACGCGCGGCAGTGTCAGGTTGTCCGTCACCGAGAGCTCGCCGGCCACCCCCGCCTCCAGGCGGCGTTCGGGTACGAACGCCACCCCCGCGTCCACGAACTCCTCGGTGCAGCCACGTCTGCGGTCCAGGGCGAGGTCGCGCCCGTGGACCGACAGCGTGCCCGCATCGGCCGGGCGTGCCCCCGCCAGCGCCTCGGCCACCTCGACGAAGCCCGAACCGATCAGCCCGGTCACTCCGAGAACCTCGCCGCGCCGGATGTCGAGGTCGAGGCCGGCCACCGGGCCGACCGCGAGGCCCTGCGCCGAGGCGACGACCTCGTCCTTGACCTGGCTCCCGACCCTCCCGTGCGGGACGAGGTGACGTCCGAGCATCAGGCGGGTGAGCGAGACCTCGTCCACCTCGCTCGTGGGCAGGCCCGCCTCGACCACGGCGCCGTCGCGCAGCACCGTGACCCGGTCCGTCGCTTCGACGACCTCTTCCAACTGGTGTGAGATCAGCAGGACCGATGTGCCCTCGTCGACGAGCGACCGGACCAGCTCGAAGAAACGGGCCCGCGCCGACCTGCCCAGCGCCCGTGTCGACTCGTCGAAGACGATCAGCCCACCCCCCGGGCGGTGGTCCTGCACCGCCCGGGCGATGGCGACGACGGCCCGGTCCTCCGCCGAGAGCCGCCCGACCTGACGGCCGACCTCCAAGGGCCGGTCCAGCCGGGCCAGGACCTGCTCGGTCGCCCGCTGCTCCTCCCGGCGGTTGATCCGCCGCGAGAGCCGGCCCGCCCGGTAGTGCCCCAGCCGCACGTTCTCCCACACGGTCAGGTCGTCCACCAGTCCGCTGTTCTGGTGGACGACCGAGACTCCCGCCTCGCGCTGCTGCATCGGGCGGACCGGCAGCGCCAACCGCTGCCCGTCCACCGCGATGGATGCTCCCGGGTCGGGCGCGTACACGCCCGTGAGGATCTTGACGAGGGTGGACTTCCCGCAGCCGTTCTGGCCGACCAGCCCGTGCAGTTCTCCGGGGGCGATCCGCAGATGGACCCCGCGAAGCGCCCGGGTCGAGCCGAACGCCTTGGACAACTCGGCCACTTCCAGACGATGGCGCGGTGCCGTGTCCGGCGGGTCGGTCCGCGAGCCGGCGCTCACAGCGTGCGCCTCGTTCGTCACCCGATGCCCCAGAGCTTGGCGAAGTCCGCCTGGAAGGAACCGTCGCCGAACCACTCACCCGAGGCCTGGGCCGCGGCCGTCACCTTGATGCTGCCGATGTTCTCCTTGGTGAACAGCCGTATGGGCTGGGCCTCGTCGATGGGCCCGGACTTGGTCATCATGCGCAGGAGTTCGTCGGTCACGCCGAAGCCCATGTAGAGCTGGTCCGCGGCCACGACGGCCTTGACCGAACCGCTCTTGATCAGGCCCAGCCCGTTCACCGAACCGGCCGCTGTGGACACGGAGATGCTCGACGAACGCCCCGACTGCTGGACGCCCTGGAGGGTGGCCTGGAGGCTGTCCTCGAACTCGGTGTAGTAGTAGTCGGCACTCGGGTTGCTCAGGACGTTGGAACTCGCCTTCGAGGCCAGCAGGGCCGGCGTCGAGGCGGTGATCTCCTTGACCGTGACCTTGCAGCCCGGGCAGTACTTCTTGTAGATCGGCAGCGAGTCGGCCACCATCTTGAGCGCTGTGGGGCTGTCGGCATTCTGCGCGATGATCAGATTGGCCTTGCCCTTGGAGGCGGCGATGATCCACCAGGCCATCGCGGTGGGCTGAGAACCCGCACCCGGCACATAGCTCACCTGGTTGCTGTTCTCGACTCCGGCCGGGGGGTTCTGGTCCGCGATGACGATCGGGATGCCCTTGGCCTTCGCGGCGTCGAGGGCGTTCTGCGCCATGCCGTAAGGGATCGCGTCCAGGATGATCCCGGCCGCGTCCGCGGTGATCGCCTGCTGGACGCAGGACGCGATCGCGGTCGGCTGGGCCTTGCCGTCGCACACCTGCTGCGAGAGGCCGACCTTGGAGAGCGCCTGCTTCGTCGACCCGGCCGTGGCGACGAAGGCGGGGACCTGCTGGACGATCGGGATGTAAAAGACCTTGCGGCCCTTGAACTTGTCCACGCCCGGCACACTCGCGGTGGGGACGGGGTAGGTCTTGGCGACGGCCTGCAGGGCCGCCACCTTCGCCTCGGCCGTGGCAAGCCCCGATGCGGAACCGTCCTTGCCCGATGTGGTGGACCCGGGGCCGGAGCTGCCGCAACCTGCCAGCATCGCCGACGCGGCGAGCACAGCCGTGCCCGAGGCCAGCCACCTTTTTCTGATAAGCGCCATTGCCTATGCCTCCGTGGCCGAGCGTCCGTACTGCCCTGAGCGGACGCTGGTGGTGTCTGGACCCGCCCACCGTCACTGCGCGGGCGGAGGAGATACGAGAGGAGTGCGTTCGGGCCCTGGTCCGCGGCTTGCGCCGCGGCGGCACCTCACACCTGAGCCAGATCGGGAAGCGGGTCGTGGCTTGGCGGGGCCGCCGAGGCGTCCTCGTCCACGTACCGCTCGTCGATCACAGGGACCGCGGATTGATTCGGATCGCGCGGTCGGCCGGTAGCCGAAGATTCCCGGCTCGGCGCCACGATGACGCCGAGCTCTTCGACGGCTCGTTCCTCCGTCAATGGCCGAAAGTGTGTGCATGCCGACAGGCGCGCGGAAGCGCATCGGCAACAAGTTAAGTTTGCGAGTCGCGCACGGCCGTGGTCTCCCCAGGGGCTTGTGGCGAGGCTGTCGGGGGGTCCGAAGCGCCGTCCGCGCGTGCGCAAGCCGGAGGCCGGTTGTTCCTTGGTCGCCACGGATGTGATCCGACTCGTTCCCGGGCGAGTTCCCTTGGCCCGCCTCCCACCCCGTGGGCAGGCCTCAGTCGAAGCCCGCAGCTCGGATCTCGCCGTCGCGAGTGGGTTCTGTTACCTTAACTAGATCGATATAGTGACGGTGATGTGTCGACCGATACGACCCGGACGGTCTTCCGCTCCGTCATCGCCTGCCGTCCAGGTTCGCCGCCTGCGAGACGGCTCCGCCCAACCGCATCGCCCCATGTTCGACGCGGCCCGGAGGGACACCGGTGCCGTGGACGACCGGAGGACCGCCATGGACCGTCTGCTTCTCATGCGTTGTTTCGTCATCGTCGCCGACCTCGGCAGTTTCAGCGGCGCGGCCAAGGCGCTGGGGTCGTCGGGCTCGCTGGTGTCGCGGCATGTCGCCGAGCTGGAGCGGCAGGTCGGCGTCCGGCTGGTCAACCGCACGGCCCGCTCGGTGAGCCTGACCGAACCGGGCCTGCGCTACGCCGAGTTCGCCTCCCGCATCGTGAAGGAGATCGACGCCGAGGACTCCAGCATCGCGGATCTGCACGACCGGGCGGAGGGTGCCCTCAGCATCATCTGCCCGAAGTGGATCGGGAGCCTGGACCTCGGGGACGCCATCGCCGCGTTCTCCGCCGAGCACCCGAAGATCCAGATCCGGTTCGAGCTGGGAGGCGTGTCCGACCGGACGTACGACTTCCTCGACGGCGGTTTCGACCTGGCGTTCCACACCCGGGACCTCAGGGACTCCAACGTCCGGCTGAAGAAGATCGCCTCGCTGCCCTTCGTCCTGTGCGCGTCGAAGACGTACATCGACCAACACGGCCCGCTGACGCACCCCAACGACCTGGCCGCCCACGACTGCCTGGTGCACGTCAACGACCCGGTCTGGCGCATCGGGCACGGCCCGACCTCCACGCTGCACAAGATCCGCAACGTGGCCTTCTCGTCCAACTCCTACATCGCCCTGCAGAAGGCGGCCGTCCACGGTCGCGGTATCGCCCTGCTGCCGCAGCGGTCCGCCTACGACGATCTCGTCTCCGGGGCCCTCCAGGTCCAGCTGCCCCACCTGGCGGCACCCGACCGGCCGCTCTACGCGATCCACGGGCCCGGGCCGGGTACCCAGCGCAAGATCACGGTCTTCCTGGACTTCCTCGCCCGGTGGTTCGCGGAGAACCCGATTCCCACGATCGGCCGTTGACATCCGCCGACACATGCGTGGAGCGAAAACTTACAGTTCGTCATGGGAACTCATACTTTGTACCGACTGATGGACAGTCGTGCTCAGGGTGGCCACTGTGGCAACGCGAACCGAGCCGCGAAGGAGCTGTCTCGTCATGTGCGAACCCCTGGGTGAACCGACGTCCCGCCGGACGATGCTGGGCGCGATGGCGGCTTCCGCCGCTGCCGCCGTCGCCGTACCACTGCTCGGCGCCGAGCAGGCCGCGGCGGTTACGAACACCGGATCCGCGCCCGCCGGAACGGGCCTGTCCGTGACGCTGCTCGGCACCAACGGCGGGCCACCGCCCCTGGCCACCCGATACGGGATCTCGTCGGCGCTGACGGCGAACGGCAGGACGTATGTGGTCGACTGCGGACGCGGAGCGGTGACCCAGTACCTGCGCGCCGGACTGTCCATGTCGGCCCTGTCCGGGATCTTCCTCACCCACCTGCACGCCGACCACATCGTCGACTACTACTCCTTCCCGCTGCTGTCGGCGGGCGCCTCGGGCGCGCAGGGCTTCCAGAACCCGATCGAGGTCTACGGCCCTGGCTCCGCCGGTGTCGCGTCGACCGTCGCCGGGGCTCCCGGGACCGTGCCGGGCACCGTCGAGATGACGAGGCTGGCCGGTCAGGCGTACGCGGCCTCACCGACCTTCTTCATGACCGAGCACGCCGGCATCGACCCGGCGACCATGCTCAACGTCCACGACGTGCTGCCGCCGTCCGGTGTCGGCGCCTCGGCGACGAACTCCGCGCCGGCCATGGCACCGTTCACCGTCATGGAGAACGACGACATGAAGGTCACCGCCGTACTCGTCCCGCACGGCGCGGTGTTCCCCGCCTACGCCTACCGCTTCGACACCGACCACGGCAGCGTCGTCTTCTCCGGCGACACGGCACCGACCCCGAACATCATCAGGCTCGCGGCGCACGCGGACGTCCTGGTCCACGAGGCCCTGTACCCGGCGGGACTCGCGAGTCTCGGCCTGCCCCAGGCGCTGATCGACCACATCACCTCGACCCACACGGACGTGGCTCAACTCGGCCGGATCGCGGCCGAGTCGGACGCGGGAACGCTGGTCGCCACCCACCTCGGCCCGGGCCAGCAGGCCGTGGTCTCCGACGCGACCTGGCGCCGGCTGCTCCGCGACAGCGCCCGCCGGGCCGACTTCGGCGGCTCGACGGTGCTGGGCACGGACCTGCTGCATCTGCCGGTACGACGGCGCGGATCCCGCCGATCCTGAACCACCAGGCGTTGCGCGGAAGTTCCGCATTGCTTGCGCCGTGGGACCGATCACCGGTGTGTCACGACTCTCGCCTCGCCCCGAAACGCCTGTTACCGTCCGACTTAATCGATCTAGCACAGGGGGTGTCGCTCCCGACGACACCCTGGACGACGGCCACTCGACGGAGAGTGAAATGGACCTTCTCTCACAACAGCGCAGTACCTACGAAGCGGTCCTCCGGCTGAACGACGCACCGTTCGTCACCGAGCGCCCGGCGATGTTCAGCCCGGCCGCCGCGGCCCAGGACGAGGGCAACACGCGGGGCACCTACGGTCGCTTCGCGCAGATCCTGCTCCCCGAGGAGTACTCGGACTGGGTCGAGGAGAGCGCCGCCCATGTCGGCTCGTGCTACGTCGGCGACTGGACCTCGCTGCACAAGGTGAAGGTGCACGGCCCGCAGGCGCTCGCGTTCCTGAGCCGGCTGGGGATGCGGGACCTGTCCCGTTTCGAGACCGGGCAGATCAAGCACCATGTGCAGCTCGACGACAACGGCTGGATCGCCTCCGAGGGCGTGCTGTGCCGGCTCGGCCCCGAGGAGTTCGTCTACACCGCGGGCAGTTGCGACTGGCTGTTGTGGCAGCTGAGCCAGGGCGGTTGGGACGCGGCGGCCACCGACATCAGCCCCGACCGGTTCATCTTCGGGGTGCAGGGACCGGCGTCCCTGGCCACGTTGGAGAAGCTGACGGGGGACGATCTCCGCGACATCGGCTTCAGCCGCAGCCGGATGTCGACGGTCGGCGGGGTCCCGGTACGGGTCCTGCGCACCGGGATCTCGGGCGAACTCGGGTACGAGCTGCACGGGCCGACCGAGCACGCCAACGAGATCTGGGCGGCGGTCGTGGCGAGCGGCCAGGACGTCGGCATCCGTCAACTCGGCTTCCGCGCCCAGCCTGTTCAGCACATCGAGGCCGGGATCGCGACCAACGGCCTTGACTATCTGCCCGCGTCGATCCTCACGCCGGGCGCGCCGAGGCAGTTCCGCAAGGGCACGCCCAGCGGCAGTTTCGTCCCGGCGGGCGGAGTGACCGACTACTTCCGCAAGCCGGGCGAACTCGGCTGGGGCTTCCGCAAGGGCGTCCCCGACCGCGACTTCATCGGCCGGGACGCACTCGTCCGGGACGCCGAAAGTGGCGTACCCGCACGGCAGTTGGTCGGTCTGCGCTGGAACGGGCAGGACGTCGCCGGCGTCCTCACCTCGCTGCTGAGCGGGGCCGAACTGCCCGACCAGATGGAGATGCCCCGTGGCCGCGGACCCCACTTCGACCAGGTGCTGGTGTCCGGTGACCCGGTGGGCGTGGCCACGGGCCGCACCGTGAGCCCGACCCTGCGGGCGATGATCTCCCTCTGCGTGCTCGACCCCGCGCACGCGACGCCCGGCACGGAGGTCGCCGTCCTGTGGGGCCGACCGGGCACCCCGCAGCGGGAGATCCGGGCGACGGTCACCACGCTGCCGTTCAAGCCGGACAACCGGCGCACCGACGTCACGGCACTGTGACCGCCCCACCCCGCTCCACGATCTCCACTCGCCACGGCAAGCGCGGCGGCCGGGGCCTGCCGCGGCCCGACGAAGTCATACTGCGACGCATGCTCCTGGAAGACGTACGCGTCCACCACCGCACCGGGCAGTGGTGCTCCGGTGTGCGGACCCGCGACAACATCGTGGCCTACGACATGGAGATCCTTCCCCCGTGGCAGGTTCCCGGCCGGCCCACGACCGACCGCTGCTTCGTCATCGCCGACGAAGGGATACAGATCACCAGGCCGGTCACCTTCGTCGGCGCGCTCGAAGGCGGTTGGTACATCGATCTGGTCGAACTGGAGGAAGTGGGTCCGCAACGGCTGGCGGTCCATGACCTCTACCTGGACATCATCGTCCCGCCTGTCGGTCGGCGCTACGAAGTGCTGGACCTCGACGAGCTCGCCGAAGCGCTCCAGGACGGTGTCATCGATGCCGCCACCACGATCAAGGTTCTGCGCAATGCCCAGAACTTCATCGACAAGCACCTGCGCAACCTGAGCCAGGACGCGCCGAGTTCGTGGCCGGACTTCCCGCCGGCCGCCCTTGTGGACCTGGCCGAACTGCCGCCCTTCGACTGACTCCGCGCCCTGACCGCCCTGACCGCCCTGACCGTCCGGACAGGTCAGGGCGCGCGGTGACGGCCTACTCCGTGCGAAGTGCCGTCGCCGTACGGGCCTTGGCCGCCCAGCCGGCCGGGAGCAGCGCCCCCAGCACGGCTGTCGCGACCCCGGCCAGCCCCAGCAGCACCAGCTGGGGAGCGTCGTACACATCGAGGATCGACGGCGGCAGATCGGTGCCCGCCGCGTGCCCCATCACCGGCAGCACGAAGCCGTGCAGCGCGAACCCGAGAGGTACCCCGATCAGTCCGCCGAGCACGCCGATCCCGGCCACCGACGCGAGTACGAGGCTCACGGTCTGCCGCGGCGACATGCCGAGTGCCTTGCAGACGCCCAGGTCGTGGACTCGTTCGCGGGTGTCGAGGACGACGGAGTTGAGCACGCCGAGGCCTGCCACGGAGACCAGCATGAGGGTGAGCAGCACCGCGATCGCGTCCAGGACGAGGATCATGTTCTCCTGCTGCGAGGGGGAGTTGGCGATGACGTCGCCGCCCATCGGCTCCACCACCGCGTGGAGCTTCCCGGCGTACGCGGCGGGGGAGACGCCGGGCTTCACCTCGATCTGGAAGACCTGGGGCTCGGCCCCGGCGAAGCTCGCCAGGTCCGCGTGGATCGACAGGCCGTCGTTCGAGGTGTCGAAGGCCTCGCCGACGATCTTCAGGGGCTCAGTGTCCTTCCCGAGGGTCACCCGGACCGTGTCGCCGATCTCGGTGCCGGTCCGTTCCAGGAAACCTGTGGGTACGACGGCCTGCCCCGCGCCGGTGATCCAGTGCCCGGAGATCATCTCGTAGCTGCCGGGACGTGAGTCGCCCTGGTAGAGGGTGGCCTGGACCGAGCCGGAGATCCCCGCCACGGTGACATCGTCCCGGGACATGCCGTAGTACGAAGCGGTGCCGGACTGCGCCTCGATGGCGGCGCGGACCTTCGCCGGGTCGGCGGACGGAGGACTGTCACTTCCCTTCTGGGGGCTCAGGTGGCGCACTCCGCCCCCGGCGCCCGGGACGGTCGGCCCGCCGACGACGGCGGTGACCGCCGCGCGGTCCTCGGGATCCGACGCGCTGCCGACCGCGTTCAGGGACGAGGTCAGTCCCACCGCGAAGGTCGCCGCGACCGTGCCGAAGGCCACCGCGAGCAGCATCGCGGCCGTACGGACCGGATGTGCGAAGGGGCCGGCGAGGCCGTAGGTCACCGCCCGCGGCAGCGGCAGCCGCCCGGCCGCCCGGTGCGCCCACTGGCCGCGCCCCGTGCGGGGTGCCCGGCCGATCGCGATGGCCTCGACCGTGCGCAGCCTCCCGGCCCGCAGCGCGGGGACCAGCGCCGCGATCCCGACGACCAGCAGCGTGCCGGCCGGCACGACGACGTCCACCCACCAGGCCACCGTCAGCGAGGCGGTGCCGTACACCTGGTCGGTGTCCTCCAGCAGTGGAACGGCCAGCACATTGCCCAGCACGACCCCGAGTGCGATACCGGCGCCGGCCGGGATCAGCGCCTGGGCCACGTAGGCCCGCACGACCTCGCGCGGGGTGAAGCCGATGGCCTTGAGGATGCCGATCCGGCGCAGGCCGGTGCCGACCGCGCCGCTGATCACACTGCTGATGATGATCACGGACATCACGATGCCGAGGACGCCGAAGGCCACCATGAACGGGACGGTAGCCGCCGCGCCCGTGTCGGCGGCACGCTTGGTGTCCAGGTAGGACTGGGTGCCCACCAGGGCCCCGGACGGTACGGCGGCGGTGAGCTCCTTGCGGTCGGCGGAGATCTGCGCCCTGGTTCCCGCGGAGTCGAAGCGGTAGAGCATCTGACTCGTGACCGGTGTGTCCTTCGAGGCCAGCGCGCGGACCTGCCCCGGGGTCGCCCAGGCATCGGCGGTCCCGGCGGCCGACACCGCGAAGCCGACGACCTTCAGCGTCGGGCTGTCGGCGGCATCCGAAGCCTTCAGGGTGGAACCGACCTCCAGGAAGGGGCCTTCGAACGACGCGGAGAGAACGACCTCGCCCGGCTTCGCGGCCCACCGGCCGGACCGCAGGTCCAGGTCGTCCACGGCGCCGTGCGGACCGGACCGCCCGACCAGACTCAGCTTCGGCAGGTGCCCGCCGTCCGGATCGACCGGGCTGATGGTCGTCGACGGATACGGCCCCGCGCTCGCGGTGACGCCGTCCAGCCGCCTCGTCGCCCTCAGCTGCGCCGCACTCACCTTGGCCGGATCGAACTGCGCGGTGACATGCGGGCCGTGCTGCTTCGCGAAGGCGTGGTCGAAGGGGGCGTTCGAGGCGACGATGAGCGACCCGGCGACCACGGCCGCGGCGACCGCCATCATGGTGGCCACGGCGATCACCACCGTCTGCACCCGGCGCCGTCCCACTCCGGAGCGCACGACCCGGCCGAGCGCGCCGGTGCCGAAGAGGCTCATCGGACGGCCTCCGCACGCGTGTCGAGGGAGACATGGCCGTCGACCAGCTGAAGGGTGCGGCTCGCACACGCCTCCGCCAGCGCCATGTCATGGGTGACCAGCACGAGGGTCTGCCCGCCGCGGTGCAACTCCAGCAGCAGCTCCCGTACGTCGTGGCCCGAGGCGGTGTCGAGCGCGCCGGTCGGTTCGTCGGCGAGCAGCAGCGCCGGCCGGTTGACCAGCGCCCGGGCGACCGCGACCCGCTGGCGCTCACCGCCGGACAGCCGGCCCGGGTAGGCGCGGGCGTGTTTGGTCATGCCCAGCAGTTCCATCAGCTCGTCGGCGCGGGCCGCCGCCTTGCGCCGCGGGGTCCCGGCCAGCTGGGCGGGGAGCTGGATGTTGTCGGCGACGGTGAGGTCGTCGAGCAGATTGAAGAACTGGAAGACCATGCCGATCCGGTCGCGGCGGAACCGGGCCAGCGCGTGCTCGCTCAGCCGGTCGATCCGCTGCCCGGCCACGGTCACGGCGCCCTCGGTCGGCTTGTCGAGGCCGGCGACCAGGTTCAGCAGCGTGGACTTGCCGCTGCCGGAGGGACCGGTCACGGCAAGCGCCTCGCCCTGGGCGACGCTGACGTCCAGCGGTCCGAGTGCGGGCGCACCGGCGCTGTCGTAGCGCTTCGTCACGCCCGCCAGTTCGATCACGTGAGTCATGGGTGCGGTCCGTCCTTGCGGTCGAGAGGGAGATGTCGGTGCCGGCCCAGCGACGGTAGGGCCGCGGTCCTGCGGGGCGCGTCGGCCGCGGCACCGACATCCGGGCCTCCCTGCGAAGGAGGTGCCCGCGGCCTCATCCCTGCGAAGTACGCCTGAGGGACGGCGATCTGGCCGCGCAGGAGGACGCGGAAGAAGGCGCGGGGACCGCACAATGAGCCGGTGGAGACGGAGGGGCGGCAAGGCTGGCGTCGGCAACTGCGGGACGCGCTGCGGTCGGAGGCGGAGGATGCCCCGCGCTCGCGGCGGGCCGTGCACGCCGATGTGGTGCTGGCGGTCGTGCTGACCGTGCTCGCGCTGATCGCGGCCTCGCGCTATCCCGGCGACGGGCCGGTCCAGGTCAGCTCGAGGGCCGAGTCCGGGTACGCCCGGGACGGGGTGCCGGTCCCGCGTCCGCCCACGCCCCCCGTACCGGGGACGCGGGTTGCGGAGGGCAAGCCCTCCTCCCCGGCCTGGCCGCTGGTCGTCCTTTCCGCGCTGCCGCTCGCGGCCCGGCGCAGGTATCCGCTGGCCACGTTCGGGGTGGTGCTGGGCGCGGCGCTGGCCATCGGCGAGGCCACCTCCTGGATCAACGTGCTGACCTGCGTCATCGGCGCCTACAGCGCCATCATGTACAGCCGTCACCGGGCGCGGGCGACGGCCGGTCTTGTCGTCGCCGCCGTGCTGGCCGGCCTCGCGTTCCGGGACACGGACCCGGTGTTCCCGGGATGGTCGAGCCCGGCGGTCGTGCTGCTGGTCGCCGGGGTGCTGGCCAGCACCGTCCGCTTCTGGCAGCGGCGGCTTGCGGCCAGCCGGGACCGGTACACCCGGCTGCAGCAGGTCCAGGAGGAGAGCATGCGCCGGGCTGTCGAGGAGGAGCGGGCCCGGATCGCCGCCGAACTGCACGACGTCGTGACCCACAATGTGAGCGTGATGGTCATCCAGGCGGGTGCGGCACGCAAGGTGATGGACGCGGCGCCGGAGCGGTCGAAGCAGGCCCTGCTGGCGGTCGAGGCAGGAGGCCGGGCCGCGATGGCCGAACTGCGGCATGTGATGGGCCTGTTGGCCGCCCCGGACACCGGCCGCCCCGACAGCCCCGCCGACGGCCTCGAACCGCAGCCCGGCCTCGGGCAGCTCGACGCCCTGATCGAGCGGGTCCGTGGAGCCGGGACACCGGTCGGCGTCGCGATGTCGCTGCCGCCCGACCCGCTGCCGCCCGGGGTGGACCTCGCGGCCTACCGCGTCGTCCAGGAGGCACTGACCAACACCATCAGACACGCGCCCGGCGCCGATGCCTCCGTCACCGTCGGCTACACCGGAGACTCACTGGAGATCGAGGTCACCGACACCGGAGCCGCCCGCGACGCCCCTCGGGCGGACGGCAACGGCCGCGGGCTGATCGGGCTGCGGGAACGCCTGGCGGTCTACGGCGGCGAACTCACGGCCGGTCCGACTCTCGCCGGCGGCTACCGCATCACGGCCCGAGTCCCGTGGCGGACGGCGTGAACCGGCCGGCGCTGCGCGCCGTCATCGCCGACGACCAGGCCCTCGTACGCACCGGCTTCGGCATGATCCTCGCCGCGGACGGCATCGAGGTGACGGCCGAGGCGGCCGACGGGGCCGAGGCGCTCGCCGCGGTCCGGCGCACCCGGCCCGACGTCGTGCTCATGGACATCCGGATGCCACAGATGGACGGCATCGAGGCGACCAGGCGGATCCTCGCCGACGGGCCGGACGGCACCAGGGTCATCATCCTGACCACCTACGACCTCGACCACTACGTCTACGCCGCGCTCACCGCCGGCGCCAGCGGCTTCCTGCTCAAGGACGTCAGTCCCGAGCATCTCGTCGCCGCCGTACGCCTGGTGCAGTCCGGCGACGCCCTGCTCGCCCCCGCGATCACCCGCCGTCTGATCGAACGCTTCGCCCAGCGCGAGGAGGACCGTCCTGACGGTCTCCACCGCGACCTGTCCGGCCTGACCCCGCGCGAACTGGAGGTGCTCCGCCTGCTCGCGACGGGCCTGAGCAACGCCGAACTCGCGGACCGCCTGCTCCTCAGCCCGACCACGATCAAGACCCACATCGGCCGCATCCTGTCCAAGCTGGATCTGCGCGACCGCGTCCAGGCCGTCGTCCTCGCGTACGAGACGGGACTCGTCTCCCCGGGAGGCGGGGGCTCCTGGCCGCACCCGCCGGAGCGGACCGGCACCCGCCCTTGACCGTCCCCCCGGACCGGGCCACCTCACTTCGCCTCGCATCACCGCACATCCCGAACTCCGTTGTGAGGGGCGGGTGTTGCGCGAGGGCTGGACACCCGCCCCGAGCGGTGCTGTCATCCATCCACACCGCACTTTCCGTCGCTGGAAAGGCAGTTGGCGCAGCACCCGCCCCCACGGCGGCCCACCCCGCGCACCGGGCCGTCCGCCGCGCCCGGATCTGTCGGCACGAAGCATGTTCTCCGTGACACCCCGTCAGCAAGGCTTGCTGACAACGATGTCGAACTCTCGTTGCCCATCGAAGGAGCCCCCCATGCCCCACTCCGAAGACGACGACCGCCGTCCCCTCACCACCGGACTGCCCCCGCTGACCAGACGCGACCTGCTGCGCTGGGGAGGAGTGGCCGCCGCAGGCGCCCTGGGCGGCCTCGGCATCGCCGGTTCGCCCGCCCGTGCCGCCACCGCCGAGGCCGCGGCCGCCGCTTCGACATTCAGCCCGCTGCGCCCGCCCGCCACCCCCCTCGCCGTACGGTCCCCGTACCTGACCACCTGGCTGGCCGGGGACAGCCTGGCCGGTACCTGGCCCACCTTCTGGAACGGGCGGATCACCGCGCTGGCCGGCATCGCCCGCATCGACGGCACACCGTACGTCTTCCTCGGCGCCCCGGCGCTGCCCGGCGGCCCGGCGCTCAGCACGATGACGCAGACGTCGTTGCAGCTCACGGCCACCCGGTCGATCTTCACGCTCACCGGGGGCGGCGTCACGCTGACGGTCACCTTCTTCTCGCCCGTGGACCTCGGCAACCTGCAGCGCCAGTGCGTGCCGTTGAGCTACATCAGCGTCCAGGCCGCGAGCAGTGACGGGGCGAGTCACACGGTCGACGTGCATGTCGACGCCTCCGCGGAGTGGGTGCACGGCGACAGTTCCACCCAGGTCACCTGGGCCAAGCAGACGACCGGCAGCATGACCGCCCTGACCTGCCAGCCGGCCTCCCCGGGTGTGCTGGCCGAGAACAACGACCAGGCCTCGTGGGGTTCGCTGGTGCTGGCCGCCCCCACCGTGAGCGGGCTGACCTGGCAGATCGGCCAGGACACCGTCGTACGGGCGGCGTCCGCCGCGAACGGGACGCTGGCCGGCACCTCCGACACCGCCCAGCCCCGCGCGATCAACGACCGCTGGCCCGTGCTGGGCCTCAACCAGAACCTGGGCACCGTCACCGCGTCCGCCCCCTCGGCGGTGTTCCAGATCGTCGTCGGCCACGTGCGCACCCCGGCGGTGAGCTACCTCGGCACCAACCTGAACCCGTGGTGGACGCACTACTGGAGTTCGTGGACCGCCATGCTCGACTGGTTCAACGGCGACCGCGCCGCCGCCCTGACAGCCGCCGTCGCCTTCGACAAGGCGATCCACGACGACGCCGCGAGCGCCGCGGGCGGCGGTGACACCGGCGAACACTATGCGGCCGTCTGCGCCCTGGCGGTGCGTCAGGCCGTGGCCGGGACGGAACTCGTCGACCGCAACGGCTCGCCGTGGGCGATGCTCAAGGAGATCTCCTCCAACGGCAACTTCTCGACCGTGGACGTGACTTACCCGGCGTCCCCCGCCTATCTGCACCTCTCGCCCGCGTATCTGCGGCTGCTGCTCGAACCGCACTTCTTCTACGCGGAGAAGGCCGGCTGGCCCAAGGTGTACGCCGAGCACGACCTCGGCTCCAGCTACCCGAACGCGACCGGGCACCTGGACGGCAACGAGGAGGCCATGCCGATCGAGGAGTCCGCCAACATGCTGATCATGGCGGCGGCCGTGGCCCAGCGCCTTCCCGCGGCCGACGCCGCCTCCTTCGCCGGCGCGCACTACGCGATCCTCCACCAGTGGGCCGAGTACCTGGTGGCCAACGCCCTCGACCCGGAGAACCAGAACCAGACCGACGACTTCACCGGCTGGATCGCGCACAGCGCCAACCTCGCGCTCAAGGGCATCATCGGCATCGGCGCGATGAGCGTGATCGCGAAGGCGGCGTCCAACTCCTCCGACGCCACGCACTACTTGACGGTGGCCCGGGGCTACATCAGCCGGTGGGTCACCCTCGCCCAGGACTCCTCCGGAACCCACCTCAAACTCGCCTACGACCAGGACGGCACCTGGAGCCTGAAGTACAACGGCTACGCCGACCGCCTGCTGGGCGTGGACCTGGTGCCCACCGGGGTGGCCGCGCAGGAGGCCGCCTGGTACCTGTCCAGGGCAGGCACCTACGGCGTGCTGCTGGACCCGCGCAACGACTACACCAAGACCGACTGGGAGGTGTGGACCGCGGCCTGGCTCGCCGACCACGCCGACGCCCGCGCCATGCTGATCAACGGCGTCTACGGCTTCGCCAACGCCACGCCGTCGCGGGTGCCGTTCACCGACTGGTACGTCGTCGCCACCGGCACCCAACGGGGCTTCGCCGACCGCCCCGTGATCGGCGGCGTCCTCGCCCTGATGAACGCCCCGGCGGCCGACTCCGTCTCCTGGAAACGTATCCAGAACAAGAACTCCGGCAAGCTGCTCGCCGTCAGCGGCATGTCCCTGGCCGACAGCGCCGAGGTCACCCAGTACGAGGACAACGGCACCGCCGACCACCTGTGGACCGTGATCGACAACGGCGACACCACCGTCAGGATCTACAACCGCAACAGCGGCAAACTCCTCGCCGTCCACAACCAGAGCCTCGACGACGGCGCCCACGTCCAGCAGTACAACGACAACGGC
The DNA here is from genome assembly GCF_045162565.1 of Streptomyces sp. NBC_00986. Taxonomy (NCBI): domain Bacteria; kingdom Bacillati; phylum Actinomycetota; class Actinomycetes; order Kitasatosporales; family Streptomycetaceae; genus Streptomyces; species Streptomyces sp. NBC_00986. The sequence continues at coordinate 2,565,221 of NZ_CP108733.1, read as the reverse complement.
ACCCAGGACCACCTCTGGCGCCTCGTCGACAACGGCGACGGCTGGATGAAGATCGTCAACGTCCACAGCGGCAAGCTCATGGCCGTCGACGGAGCCTCCCAGGCCAACAGCGCCCAGGTCACCCAGTGGAACGACAACGGCACCTCCGACCACCTCTGGCGGCTCCTCTGATCCACCCGCGCGACGCCCGGCCTCGGTGAACGCGCGGTGCGCGAAGTCCTGTCGCACATCTAGCCGTACCGACCAGTCGGTACTAGCCTCCGCTCGAACGGAAGGAGCCCCACCTCCCGCCGCCCCTCTGTCCCCGGCCGTTCCAAAGGGAGCCGTATGCCCTCCGCCTCCGCACCATTCGACACACGAGGCCCCGGTGCCGACGCGCCCGGCGCCGGTGCTCGCGGCTCGCTCGCCCGGCTGTACCGCCGAGACCTGCCGGCGTATCCGGCCACCGGGCGGCGCATGTCGTATCTGGCGATCGTGGTGGTCACCACCGTCGTGCTCTACTACATGCTCTACATCCAGTACGCGGTGGCGACGTCGATCATCACGCACTTCGACATGACCTACCGCTACTTCGTGTGGGTCTCGGTCATCGGCAACGCGGTCGGGGCCTTCGCCTCGCTCGTGGCCGGCCTCGCGGACCGGTGGGGGCGGGCGAACCTCGTGGTCTACGGCCTGCTCGTCGCCGCGCTCCTGGTCTTCTTCGGGCTGCCCAACGCCGGTGACAAGACGACGTACTTGGTGCTGTTCGCCGTTGTGAGCTTCATCGAGGGCATCGTGCTGGTCGCGACGCCGGCGCTGATACGGGACTTCTCACCGCAGCTCGGCCGGGCCACGGCGATGGGCTACTGGACGATGGGCCCGGTCATCGGCAGCCTCGTCGTCACCTCGGTGACCAGCAGCACGCTCGACACCGCCAGTTGGCAGGACGAACTGCGCTACTCCGGGGCGGCCGGGCTGGTCGTGTTCGTCGTCACCCTGTTCGCCCTGCGCGAGCTGTCGCCGGGCCTGCGCGACCAGATCATGGTCAGCCTGCGCGACCGGGCCCTGGTCGAGGCCCGCGCCAAGGGACTCGACACGGAGGCGGTACGGCGCGGGGAGTGGCGGCAGATGCTGCGCCTGGACATCCTCGGCTCCGCCTTCGCGATCGCGGTCTTCCTGCTCCTGTACTACGCCGCGGTCGGCAACTTCGTCGTCTACTTCTCGACCACCTTCGGCTACAGCGAGCAGCGCACCAACGGCCTGGCCAACTGGTACTGGGCCGCGAACGCCCTCGCGCTGATCGTGGCCGGACTGCTCTCGGACCGGCTGCTGGTGCGCAAGCCCTTCATGATCGTCGGCGGGATCGGTGCGATCGTGGCTACGGCGTTCTTCGCCTCATTGGCCACCCACGCGACGACCGGTTACTACACCTTCGCCTGGCTGTTCGTCGCGATCGGTGTGTTCAGCGGGGTCGCCTACGCCCCGTGGATGGCGAGCTTCACCGAGACCGTGGAGAAGCGGAACCCGGCCGCGACCGCCGCCGGGCTCGCGGTCTGGGGCTGGACGGTACGGATCGTGGTCGCCGTGTCGGCAGCGTTCATCCCGGTGCTCGTCACCTCCGTCACCCCCCTCGTCGAGCACGGCGCCGAGGTGGCGGCCGCGACGAAGCAGGCCGCCCCGGCCCTCGCCATCGTCGACGCCCACCCCCAACTCTTCGCCGAACTGGGCAAGTACACGCCGACCACGACACCTCCCGCCCTGGCCGCACAGGCGGTCAAGGAAGTCGGCGCCGCCGACCTGGCCGTCGTACAGAAGGCGCAGCCGCAGCTCAAGGTGCTCAAGGAGTACGGGCCGAAGGTGCAGAAGGCCGCGAAGGACGGGCCGGGGGAGTGGCGCTCCTGGTGGTGGATCTGTGTGGGCGGGCAAGTCCTGTTCCTGCCCTTCGTGTTCGTGATGGCCGGCCGCTGGAGCCCGAAGAAGGCCCGCGAGGACGCCCGGGCCCACCAGGAGGCCGTCGACCGCGAACTGGCCGCGCTGGCCGGGAGCGAGGCCTGACCGACGTGGAGACCGACGCCGCGGCTCGGGCGCAACTGCCCGGCCGCGGCGTGTTGGTGACGTTGTGTCAATTCCTGCCTGGTCGTGCCGGTGTGCTCAGGCGAGGGTGAAGTCGTCGGCGGTGACGGCGGATTGGCCGTACCAGCCGTGGACGAAGACCGTGACCGCTCCGCTGCTTCCGGTGGTGAAGGTGACCTTGAGCTGGTTCCAGGCCGAGCTGTTCGACCAGGTGCTCGCGGAGGCCCCGCCGGTGACGCCGAGGTAGGCGTACGGGCCCTGGACCCAAGCGGTCAGCGTGTAGCTGGTGTTGGGGGACAGGGTGACGTTCTGGTCGCACTCGCCGGTGCCGCTGGAACTCGGGGTGACCTGGAGGCTGTGGCTGCCGCTGTGCACCGGGGTGGAGACCACCGCGCTGCCGCCCGTGCAGGTCCAGGGGCTCAAACTGCCGCTCTCGAAGCCGGAGTTGGTCAGCGAGTTCCCGCCTCCTCCGCCTCCTCCCGTGGTGGTGACCGTGACGGCGTAGGTCGCGCTGTGGCTGCCCGTCGCGGCCGTACCGGTGACGGTGATCGGGTACGTGCCTGCCGCCACCGACGAACCGACCGTCGCCGTCAGTGTCGAACTGGCGCCGGAGGTAACGGAGTTGGGGCTGAAGGAAACGCTGACCCCGGACGGTGCGCCGGACGCGGCGAGGCTGACGGACTCGGCGCTCCCGGAGGTGACTGCCGTCGATACGGCCGCAGTTGCCGAACCGCCCTGGGTGACCGAGGCCGAACCCGGTGACAGGGACAGGGAGAAGTCGCTGGTGGTGCCTCCGCCGCCGCCCGAACTGCCCTCGTAGGGCACGAACGCGTCGGTGAACGCGAGGCTGTTCTGGCTGATCTCACTGCAGGTGGGCAGGGAGTTGGCGCTTCCACTGCATGCCTGGTCCCGGGTGATCGCCCAGAAGGCCAGCCGTCCGACGCTGTTCTGCGCTGCGAAGGTCTCCACCGTCTGGGCATCGGCCAGGGTGAAGGTGGAACCGTCGTCGTTCTTGCCGATCATCGGAGTGATGCCGAGGTTGGCGTAGGTGTAACCGGAGTCGACGGACTGCATCTGCGCCAGCGTGGCCTTGGCCGCGGAGACCGCGCCCTGGCCCATCTCGGTGCCGGTGCCGGCGTAGTAGTCCATGGCCATGATGTTGACCACGTCGATCTTGATGCCCGCGTTCTTGGCGGCCTTGAGGATGTTGACGCCGTCGCCGGTCAGGCCGCTCGTCAGGACGGGCAGGGTCATGGAGAACTGCAGGTTGGGGTTGGCCGCCTTGAGGTCCTTCATCGCCTGCATCTGGCGGGCCGCGGCCGCGGTGTCCGCGATGGCGGCGCCCTCGATGTCGAAGTCGAGCTGGGTGACGCCGTAGTCGTTGATGATGGCCTGGTAGCCGGCGTCGATGCTGCTCTGGGTGGAGCAGGTCCAGGCGAGAGGTTCGCCGCTGGCTCCTCCGGAGGAGACGATGACGGAGGCGCCTTCGGACTTGGCCTTGGCGATCAAGGGGTCGGTGTAGGAGTCGTTGCCGATGGGGAGCGTGTCGCCCCAGATCTGGTTGCAGCCCACGCCGAGTACGAAGGCCGCGGTGTAGGCCTTGAGCTTGTGTCCGGTGATGGCGGTGTCGAGCAGTCCTTCCTGACTGTTCGACATGTCCACGTAGGGGGCCACGGAGTAGACGCTGCTTGCCGCCGCGCTGCTCGTGGGGGCCAGGGCGATGGTGACGCCGGTCGCCGCGAGCGCGAGGGCGGACACGGTGGCCGCGAATCTTGCCAGGCGCATGACAGTTCCCCTTTCGGGGTGCCCGCTGGGGGTGAGGGGGTGCTCGGGATATTGGTACATACCAAACATCTCGTGGAGCCCTCCGTCAAGAGGACTAGACCAACTTGGTTCGGTAGGGCCGGGTCGCGTCAACTCCCGCTGGGGGAAGGGCCGTAGCGACTGTGTGTCCATGTCCGGCGCGCGAACTCGCCCGCAGGCGTGCGCTCGTCGTCGTGGCGGGAAAGGCGCCTTCCTCGGGAGCTAAAACTCCCGCAAAGACTCCGGCGGTTCGGTCCGGTCCGCTCGGTCGGTCCGGCTCCTGGCCGGTCTCGCGCGGAGGTGGTGCGGGTCTACGTCGTCGACGGCCCGGGCTCGCGCCGAAGTGTCGACCGGGTTCGGAGCCGCTTGGACCGTTCCACCCGTCGGACCAGCCAGGTTCGGCGAGTCCGTTTGGGCGTGGGACTCCTCACCGGTCCCGCCCGCGGCCCCCTGCGTCGAGGCCGTCGGGGTCACGCGCACCCCGCGCACCCATGGCCCCCCGCTCCACCCGTTCAAGAACTTCGCCCCCAGAAACCCTCGCTCGCCTCGTTGACACACCATCACCACGAGCGTTTCACTCGTCACTCGTGCATTGGCAACGTTGTCAGGCCGTGGGAGCGACCAGGAACTGTTGCCTGTCGCCGGCGTTCCGGTGTTCTCCGGTGCGCCGCCACCTGATCTGCGAAGCACGAACCGCTGCGGAGGCGACCGATGGTGAGACCCCGACGTTCAGCCGTGCCACGTGACCGCAACAGATTCCGTCAACGCCTCGCCGTGGTCTGCGTGTTGGGCCTGACCGCCCTTCCGCTCACGACGATCGGCAGCGCCGCCCAGGCCGCGGGCACCGCGACACCGGCGCTGGTGACGGACCCCGCGTCCCTCGTCAACCCGCTCATCGGGACCTCCGGTGCGGTGGACACCTTCCCCGGTCCCGACATGCCGGCCGGCATGGTGCAGTGGGGCCCGGACACGACGCCCGACCGCCCTGACGGCGGCGGCTACGAGTACAACGACAACAAGCTCTCCGGCTTCAGCCTCACCCATGTCTCGGGACCCGGCTGTCCCGTCGCGGGCGATCTGCCGATCCTGCCGGTGACCGGTGCGCTGTCGGGCGACCTCGGCAGTACGTCTGTCGGGTTCGGCCACGCCGACGAGCAGGCGGGTATCGGGAGTTACAAGGTCACCGACGCGAACGGGGTCAAGACCGAGCTGACCGACACGGCCCGCGCCGGTCTCGGCACCTTCACCTTCCCGACGGGTCAACAGGCCAACCTGCTCTTCAAGTTGAGTGGCGGCGCCACGCAGGTGGACGGGACCCGCGTCCAGGTGGTCAGCAACAAGGAGATCAGCGGCGCGATCGACAGCGGTCACTTCTGCGGCGCGAGCAACAGGTACACGCTGCACTTCGACATCAAGTTCGACCAGCCGTTCACCGCGAGCGGCACCTGGGTCGGCAGCGCGATCACTCCAAACGCGAAGTCGCTGAAGGCGGGCAAGGCCCAACTCACCCCGCAGGCCACCGAGTCGACGCCGCTGAAGGAGAAGCACTTCACCGTCCCGGCGAAACCCGCCCCCACGATCCACGGGACCGGTCCAAAGGCCACAGCCAAGGCCGCCGAACCGCCCACGACCGGCGCCAACGGCATGTACCTCACCTTCGACACCGCCTCGAACCCCACGGTCAGCGCGAAGGTCGGCGTCTCGTACACGAGTGACACCGGCGCGGCGAACAACCTCGCCACCGAGATCAAGAACTGGAACGTCGGCGCCGTGGAACGGTCCAACCACGACGCCTGGAACGCCGTACTGAACAAGATCCAGGTGGGCGGCGGGTCCGCCGACCAGCAGACGCAGTTCTACACCGCGCTCTACCACGCGCTGCTGCACCCCAACGTCTTCTCGGACGACGACGGCCAGTACATGGGCATGGACAACCAGGTCCACAAACTGGCCAAGGGACAGAAGGCCCAGTACGCCAACTACTCGGGCTGGGACACCTATCGCTCCCAGACCCAGCTGATGGCGATGGCCGAACCCAAGGTCGCCTCCGACGTCGTCACCTCGATGCTCAACGGCTATGACCAGACAGGTCTGTTGCCCAAGTGGGCCTCGAACAACGGCGAGAGCTACGTCATGGTCGGCGACCCGGCCGCCGGCATCATCGCCGACGCGTACGCCTTCGGCGCGACGAGCTTCGACACGGACAAGGCCCTCGCCGCCCTGCAGCACGAGGCCACCGTCCCGAACAACGACCGCCCCGGCGAGTCGGTGCGGGACGCGAAGGGCTACCTCCCGCTCGACGAGAACGACTACAACTGCTGCAACTTCTACGGCCCGGTCTCCACCCAACTCGAGTACGACTCCGCCGACTACGCCCTCGCCGCCTTCGCGAAGTCGCTGGGGAAGGCGTCGGTCTACGAGAAGTTCGCCACCCGCGCCCAGGACTGGATGAACGTCTTCAACCCGCAGACCGGTTACATGCAGGCCAAGAACAAGGACGGCCAGTTCGCGGGCGGCTTCACCCCCGGCACTTCCAACGGATTCGTCGAGGGCACCTCCGCGCAGTACACGCCGATGGTCCCGTTCAACCTGCAACAGCTCATCCAGGCCCGCGGCGGCACCAAGGCGTACTCGTCCTACCTGGACAGCCTGCTCGACGACATCACCGCTCCCGGCAACACCGACGCCGACCTGAGCAACGAGCCCAGTGTCGAGATCCCCTGGGAGTACGACTACACGGGCCAGCCCTGGAAGACGCAGGCGGCCGTCCGTGAGGCGCAGCAGAAGCTGTACTTCAACGCCCCGGTCGGCTCGTTCGGCAACGACGACCTCGGCGCGATGAGTTCGTGGTACGTCTGGTCCGAGCTCGGCATGTACCCGGAGACCCCGGGCACGGACACCCTGGCGCTCGGCAGCCCGGCGTTCCCGGCCGCCAAGGTGACCTTCGGCAGCGGAAAGTCGGTGCGGATCAACGCGCCGCAGGCCGCGCCCGACGCGCCGTACGTGCAGTCGCTGGCCCTCAAGGGGCAGGCTTGGAACGCTCCATGGCTGACGTACCAGAAGTTCCAGGGTGCGGGCACGCTCGACTTCACACTCGGCACGCAGCCCGACACGGCCTGGGCGTCCGCCCCTTCGGCGGCTCCGCCCTCGGACACCACGGGCGGCGGCCGGGTGCTGGCCGCGACCGGTCCCGACAACGGCCTGGTGCTCCAACCGGGTTCGGCCGGTGACGGCACGCTCGACCTGACCAACCTCGGCAGCGCGGCCGTCACGGTCGACTGGAAGGCGACGGCTCCCTCCGGCGTCACGCCGGTCCCGGCGTCCGGTTCGCTGACGGTGCCCGCTGCCGGCAGCGCCGAGGCGAAGGTCCAGGTGACGGCGGGTGCGGACGAGGGCCTGTTCCCGGTCACGTTCGCGCTGACCGACCACAGCACCGGTGCGGCACTGCCCGGGGCGACCCTCCGGGTGGCCGTGGCCAAGGCCGGCGCGCTGTGGCCCTACAACACCAACGAGGGCATCTATCCCGACGGCGCGACCTACTCCGGCGGCTTCGACGGCGGGGGTTGGGCCTTCTCGCAGAACGCGCTGGCTGCGGCGGGTGTCACGAGTGGCTCGCCGCTCACGGTCGACGGCATCAACTACACCTGGCCGACCGTGACTTCGGGTCAGCTGGACAACCTGGAGATGGCCGGCCAGACCATCTCGATGCCGGCCGGTACGTCGGGTGCGTCGCTGGGTCTGCTCGGCACGGCGACCAACGCGCCGACCGACGGCAGCGGAGTCTCCGGCGCCGTGACCGTCACCTACACCGACGGCACCACCTCGCAGGGGACGGTCGCCTTCCCGGACTGGACCCTCAACGGCGGTGGCAGCAAGCCGCTTCCGGGTGACACGACGGCCGCGACGACGGCCTACCGGAACACCGGGAGCGGCGGCCGGGACAGCGTGAAGACCTACGTCTTCGCCGCGAAGGTCGCGTTGGACCCGTCCAAGCAGGTCGCGTCGATCACGCTGCCGGTGACGGGTTCGACGGGCACCGACCACCTGTTCTCTTACGGCTTCGGTCAGTAAGGGGAACGGAGGGGACGGAAAGGGCCGGTTCCCGGGTTCACGCCCGGGGACCGGCCTCCGGCACGGCTCGGACGGAGCAGTCGTAGCTGGTGCCCTGCGTGTGCCGGTCGTCGGGTCCGGTCACGACCACGGTCACTCCGGTCCGCACGGTGTCGGGGTCCTCAGAGAGGCGGGTCTCGGCGACCGTGCAGATCAGCTGCCGGGCGGCGATCGGCACCAACGGGGCGCTGTGCGGAGGTAGTTGAACCGACACCCGGGCGCCGTCCGCACTGGTCGTCGGCGTGGACATGCGGGTGAACGCGGTCGTCAGGCCGCGCCGCCGGTCCTGGCTGTCCGGCCCGGCTGCGACGGCGACTACCTCTGCACCGCGGTACCGGGCTACGACGGCCCCACCGGCAACGGCACCCCGAACGGCCTGTCGGCGTTCTGACCGGGACCGGTCCAACGGACGGTGTCAGGCTCCGGCGCGTCGGCCGGCGGAGTCAACGGAGGTGAACCAGGATCCGGCCCGCGTTGGTCGGATCCGTCTCCATTTGGGTGTAGAGCTTCTTGAGGTGCTTCTGCGCCAGCACGGCCAGCACGCGCTTCTTCAGCTGGCCCGTCCCCTTGCCCGGGATGATCTGGACGGTGTCGACCCCGGTGGCGGCGGCCTTGAAGAGGGTCTGCCGCAGGGCCGTGTCGATGTCGCGGTCGCTGCGGAACATCGGGTGCAGATCGAGGGTGAGCAGGGCCATCGCCTCCGAGGGGATCGTCGTACGGTCGCAGCGTATGCGAGACGGTTCCCGGGGCGGAGGGTACGGGGCGTTCTCTGTCTCGGGTTCTACGCCGGGCTCGTCCCTCAGCGCGAGGACCGCGCCCCGCCCCGACCCTAGGCTCGATCACGTCGAGAGAGCGTCAGCTCCTCGTGGCACCGGCCGGCGCCTGTCCAAGTCCCCTAGCTCGAAGAGGCGTTGTGACCCCTTTCGGATCGAATCCCGGATTGGACCGTTCCCCGGGCAGGCAGTCGCGGACGCGTCGTACGGCCGCGGGAGTTCTGGCCGCCTCGGCCGTCGTGGTCGCCCTGGGCGCGCCGACCGCGGCGGCCAGGAGCACGGCGGCCACCTTCACCGACGGGCCCGCCTATGTGGCGCTCGGCGACTCCTACGCCTCCGGGGCCGGCCTTGCCGGCGTGAAGGACGAGGAGTGCGACCGTACGACCGGCGGTTACCCCAGCCTGATCTCCAGGTTCGCCTCGATGGTGGGTCTGAACCACACCTTCGACGACGTCACCTGCAGCGGCGCCACCACGAACAACTACTGGAACCCCAAAGGCAGTAAGGCTCCCCAGGCCGACGCGCTCACTCCCCGCACGAGACTCGTCACCCTGACCATGGGCGGCAACGACGTCGGCTTCAGCAGCGTGCTCGCCACCTGCGCCCGGGTCGCCGCGACGGACCGCGAGGGCACCCCCTGCAAGCAGTACTTCACGGCGGACGGCCAGGACGTACTGGCCGACCGCGTCGCCGCCATGGAGGGGCGCGTCCACGATGTGCTCGCCGACATCAGGCGCCGCAGTCCGCACGCCGAGGTGATCGTCGTCGGATACCCCGCACTCTTCCCCGACGACGGCGTCGGCTGCGCCGAAGTCCCCTTCGCCAAGGGTGACTTCGCCTATCTGCGGGACACCACGAAGCAGGCCAACGCGGCGCTGCGACGCCAGGCGACGGCCGAAGGAATCAACGCGTCCTACGCGGACACCTACACGCCGACGGTGGGCCACGACATGTGCCGGCCGCGTGAGGAACGGTGGGTCGAGTCGCTGACCCCCGCCGCGAACACCGCGGCCGCGCACCCCAACGCGTCCGGCCAGTTCGCCATGGCCATCGCCACGCTTCGGCAGATCTACAAGCCGTAGACGATGCCGGACGGCCGACAGAGCCTCAGGGCGTACATCCCCAGACTGACAGGCCGCCCGGATATCCGCCGGAGGCCCGATGACGCTCCCTCGGTCCTGCCTGCAAGGTGGCGGTCATGGGAGAACCCAGAGACCTGACGAAGCGTCATGGACGTTCCTTAGCAAGTCGGTTGGCGGCTGTCGCGGCCGTCCTGTGTCTCACCTCGGCCACTGTCGCCCTGCTGCCCGCGTCCTCGTCCGCCGTGACGGGGCAGGGCGGCCAGACGGTGGCCGAGGGCGGTCACACGGTCCGGATCAGCCGGACCGAGTACGGCGTTCCGCACATCCTGGCCCAGGACTTCGACGGGCTCGGATACGGGTACGGGTACGCGTTCGCGCAGGACAACGTGTGTGAACTCGCCGACCACGTGGTGACGTTGAGGGGCGAGCGGTCCCGGTTCTTCGGGCTCGACGAAGAGCCCGGCGAAGGCGAAGTCCAAGGCTCCAACCTCGCGAGCGACACCTACTACAGCGGGCAGCAGCGCGCGGGCACCGTCCGTCAACTCCTGTCCCAGAAGGCCCCGTTGGGTCCGACGGCAGAACTGCGCCGCATGGTCGAGGGATATGCCGCCGGGTACAACCGCTACCTCCGTGACACCGGCGTCGACCACCTGCCGGACCCGACGTGCAAGGGCAAGCCCTGGGTGCGGCCGATCACCGCACTCGACCTGTGGAACGTCGTCTACGACGTCAACAGGGTTACCGCGACAGTGCCGTTGGTCCCGGACATCGGCGATGCGAAGCCCCCGACGACGACCGCCGCCGACGGCAAGGACACGGCGGCCTCCGGCGCAACCGCCGAGACCCCCGCCGTCCCGGCCCTCGCCTCCGCCGATGTCGGCAGCAACGGCTGGGCCCTCGGCCGCGACGCCACCCGCAGCGGCAGCGCCATGGTTCTCGCCAACCCGCACCTGCCCTGGGCGGTCGGCTACTTCCGTCTCTATCAGGTGCAGTTGACGATCCCAGGCACCCTGGACGTATCGGGCGCCGGCCTCTACGGCACACCCCTGGTCGAGATCGGCCACAACAGCACCCTCGCCTGGACACACACCGCGAGCGACGCCCAACACGCTTCCGTCTACGCGCTGAAGCTCGCACCCGGCGACCCGACCAGCTACGTGCTCGACGGCAGGACCGTGCCGATGGAGCGCCGTATGGTCCCGGTCACCGTCCGGGACGCGGACGGTCACCTCTCGACCGTCGAACGAACCCTGTACTCCTCGCACTTCGGCCCCGTCCTGTCCACCGGCTGGACCGCGACGACCGCCTACGCGATCCGTGACGCCAACGCCGACAACCTGCGCTCGATGAACACCTGGCTGGCGATGGCCAAGGCACGGAATCTCGACCAACTCCGCGCTGCCCAGGACGAGTTCCAGGGCATTCCCTGGACCTACACCCTCGCGGCCGACACGAGCGGGGACACTTACTTCACCGAGTCCTCGGCCGTTCCGCACCTCACCGACGCCCAACTCGCCCACTGCACCCTCCCGAACGACGAGGGGGCGACCGCCCTGGACGGTTCGACGTCGGCCTGTGTCTGGGGGAGTGACCCTGACGCACTCGTACCCGGCATCTACGGCCCTTCGCACCAGCCGAAGTTGAGCCGCACGGACTACGTCGCCAACTCCAACAACGGTCCCCAGTACGTCAATCCGGAGGCGCCCATCACCGGCCTCCCGGGCGTGTACGACACCGATCCCCGCCTGGACGGGCGGGCCCAGCTCGGCCTCCGCATGATCGCCCAACGCCGGGACGGCGCCGACGGGTTGGGCGCCCCGGGCTTCACCGAGAGCACCCTGCGCGACTCGATGCTCGGCAACCGCGTCCTGTCGGCCGAGACGGGCCGCGACGACATCGTCGGCATGTGCCGCGCCCACCCGAGCCTGACGGCCACGGACGGCACCGAGGTCGACGTATCGCAGGCCTGCGCGGCCCTCGCCCGCTGGGACACCCGCGCCGACACCACCAGCCGGGGCATCGTGCTCTGGAGCACGTTCTACAACCGTCTCCTCGACGGCGGTCCGCCCGACACCTGGCGCCGCGTCCCCTACGACCCCGCCCAACCCCTCACCACACCAAGGGGATTCAACGGCGACGACGTACGCGTCCAACACGCCCTGGCCGACGCCGTCCAGGACCTCGCGGCCCGTGACCTCCCGGTCGACGTCGCACTCGGCGCCGTACAGAAGTGGGACGGCATCCCGCTGCCCGGCTGCGACGCGGGCTGTTTCGACGTCGTGGAGGCGAGCCCCGACTCGGGCACCGGCGCCCCGACCGCCGGGGCCTTCGGCGCCACCTTCCTGATGACCGTCGAACTGACCCCCGACGGCCCGCGTGCCCACACCCTCCTCACCTACGGCCAGTCCGCGAACCCGGCCTCGCCCCACTTCTCGGACCAGACCCGCCTCTTCTCGCACAAGCAGTGGGTCATGGAACGGTTCACCCAGGCCGAGATCTCCGGCGACCCGGGTCTGGAGGTGACGACTCTGCGCAGGTGACAGGGGTCGACGTAGCGCGGGCCGGTCGTAACTCGGCCGCCGTGGTGCGGGGTTGACTGGTCTATACCCTTGACTGGTACATACCAATGCGGTTCAGTGAGGGGCACCATCCCCCACCACGGCCGCCCCCCCACGCCGTGACCGGTCCGACCGGCCCGTGCGCACAAAGGCTCCGCTTCGCCCTGCCCTTGGCGGGGTACGGCCGTGCTCCACAGAGGAGTTGAACCCTGTGTCGAGACGCCGCATCGCCGCAGTACTGACCGCGCTCGTCCTCGGTAGCCTGACGCCCGTGGTCCTCCCCGCCGCCGGCGCGTCCGCCGCCTCCTGTTCCAGCTATCCGAACTGGGTGGCCGGCCAGTCGTACGTCACCGGCCAGATCGTCCGCTACACCGATGGCAAGGCGTACATCGCCGAGCACGACAACCCGGGCTACGACCCGGTCATCAGCACCTGGTTCTGGGAGCCGTACGCCTGCGACGGCTCCGGCACGCCCGTGGGCAACTTCGTCGTCAGCGAGGCCCAGTTCAACCAGATGTTCCCGAGCCGGAACTCCTTCTACACGTACAGCGGTCTCACCGCCGCCCTCAGCGCCTACCCGGGTTTCGCGAACACCGGCAGCGACACCACGAAGAAGCAGGAGGCCGCCGCCTTCCTCGCCAACGTCAGCCACGAGACGGGCGGGCTGGTGTACATCGTCGAGCAGAACACCGCCAACTACCCGACGTACTGCGACTGGAGCCAGTCGTACGGCTGCCCGGCCGGTCAGGCCGCCTACTACGGGCGTGGACCGTTGCAGATCAGCTGGAACTTCAACTACAAGGCCGCCGGTGACGCGTTGGGCATCGACCTGCTGGGCAACCCCTGGCTGGTGCAGAACGACTCGGCCGTGGCCTGGAAGACCGCGCTCTGGTACTGGAACACCCAGAGTGGCCCCGGCTCCATGACCCCGCACAACGCGATGGTCAACGGCGCCGGCTTCGGCCAGACCATCCGCAGCATCAACGGCTCCATCGAGTGCGACGGCAAGAGCCCCGCCCAGGTGCAGAGCCGCGTGGACGCCTACACCCGGTTCACCTCGATCCTCGGGACCAGCACCGGGGTCAACCTCTACTGCTGACCGTGCGACACGGGCACCGGCTGGACCGCTCCAACGGCCGGTGCCCGTCCCACCCACGCGTTCCAGGGACGGTACGTTCCCGCAGGTCATCCCCTATGTGAGCGTTCCAGCTTCCCGTTTCCCCCGACTGTTCTGGCGGCTGGGACGGATCGCCGCGCAAGCTGCGGTTGTTCGCAGCGAGACCCACCACGAAACCCGGTGGCTCGCCTTCCAGCACCGCACTCAGGGGGAACCCGATCATGTCCAGCACCGTCTTCCGCAGCCGTACGGCACTCCTCACCGCGACCCTCGCCGCGGCCGCCTCGCTCGCACTGACCGCCTGTGGAACGAGCCAGGACACGGGGGCCGAGAGCACCCCGACCGTCGCCGCCGACAACGGCATCTCCTCGACCGCGACGCCCAAGGCGGACGCCGGGGACATCAAGGCCGCGGCCTCCGGTACGGACTCGACCGCGACCGTCTCGAAGTCGGGCCGCGGCAGCACCACCGCCAAGGGGTCCACCGGGTCCAAGGGGTCGGCCTCGACCATCGTCACCTGCACCGGCGCCAACACCAAGGTCACCGCGCAGACCGTGACGCGTCCGCTGAACCACCTGCTGCTGACCGTCAAGAACACCGGCTCCAAGACCTGCTACCTGTACGGCTACCCGGCCCTGAACTTCCAGGACGCCCAGGCCGTGCCCCCGGTCGACGAGGACTCGCAGCCGCAGGCGGTCACCACGCTCGGCCCCGGACAGTCGGGCTATGCGGGCGTCCTCCTCTCCGCCGCCGACGGCAGCGGCACCGGCGGCTACACCGCGAAGACGCTCTCGGTGATCTTCCAGAACCGCGCGCTCGAATTCGTCGGCTCGGGCGTCAAGGTCGCGCTGCCCGCCAAGGGCGTGTACATCGACAGCTCGCTGCGCACCACCTACTGGCTGACGAACCCCGCGGACGCCCTCAACTAGGCAGTCCGTGCCGCGCAGTTCCCTGCCGCACAGAAAGGACGTAGGTGTGCCCGGTACATCGGACAACGTGAACCGGCGGCCCGATCCCGGGGCGCCCGCGCACGAGCACTTCGAGGTGGTGTGGCACACCTCGTCCGACGGCGCGTTCAAGCGAGCGGGCGTGCTGGTCTGGGAGATCATCGGCATCGCGGTCGGCCTGCGGTCCGCCGACGAGGTGCAGCCGAGCGCCATCGAGATCCGCGCCTGCGAAGGCCCGGTCGTCGTCAGGTTCGCCTACGGCGACGACCGCGAACTCGCCCGCCGGCACAGCGCGTTGGTGGAGCGCCGGCTCTGGAGCTGCACGGTGGGGGAGTTCCTCGCCTTCCTCCGCGAGACGGCTGTCGCCCCGACGACGAAACCGGGATCCGACCCGACGGCGCAACCCGAATCGCCGGATTTACCTCTCTTGGACTGCGCGTAGCCCGGCCCGACCACCCCCATATCCACCTGAACCACTCGAGGAGACATCCCTCCATGTTCGACAGCTCCCCTCCGGCGGACCGGCCCTTAGCCGCCGCGTCACGGCGCTCGCCGTGGCCGGTACGGCCCTCTCGCTCGCCGTCCCCGTCTCGGCCACAGCCGTCTCCGGCGCCGACCGCGCCGCCGCCGCTGCCCCCGACCCGGTGTCCTCCTTCTCGTTCACCGCCCAGGAACGCAAGGACGCCCTCACCTACTGGAGCCCGGCCCGGATCAAGGCCGTGGGAAAGTCGGTGGACCTCGGACCGACCGGGTCGAAGACCAAGACATGGACCGGTCCACAACTGAAGACCGTGGGACGGATGTTCATGGTCAACGCCGCGGGGGCCGACATCTGGTGCACGGCCACCGCCGTGACGAGCGCGAACCGGTCCGTGGTGATGACCGCGGGACACTGCGTCCGGCGCGGCGCCTCGCCCGCCAACACCAACATCTCGATGGTGTTCGTCCCGGCCTACAGCAAGGGCAGGCAGCCGTACGGCGCCTTCGCGGTGCGGACCGTGCTGACTCCGCGGACCTTCGGGGAGGAGGCGACGAACGACGTGGCCGCGCTCGTCGTCGACGCCGACAGGAGCGGTCGTAGGCTCACCGATGTCGTGGGCGGGACGTCGGTCGCGTTCGACCGGGCGGTCGGCGGCACGATCTCCTCCTTCGGTTACCCCGCCACCCACCCGCAGCTCGGCGAGGAAGTCCTGCGCTGTGTGGGCACGGCGAAGAAGGAGAACGGCCAGCAGGTGATTCCCTGCGACATGACCGGCGGCTCCAGCGGCGGCCCGTGGCTGGCCGACTTCAAGGAGGCCACCGGGCAGGGCACCCTCGTCTCGGTCAACAGCGGGCTGGACGGCTTCACACCGACCAAGATGTACGGCGAGATCCTCGGCGCCACGGCCAGGACGATGTACGAGCGGGCCGAGCGCGGCTGATCTCGCGGCCCTTTGAGGAGGGCTGCCCCCGCCGACAGGGGCAGCCCTACGCGAATACCGCCAGGGGAGGTGCGGTGCCGGATGCCTTGCCATGACAGCCGTGGGGTTGACCAACACTGCCGGCCCCGACACTTCCCGTTCCCCTGGCGGTAGGACCAGCTTGGGGTGCCGTGCGGGTGCGTGGGGTCCGAACTCCGGGAGATCGGTGGCGATATCGGTGCACGTAGTCGTCGGCGGGGGCCTCGGAGGGGGTACGTACGTACCGGGTACCTACGCCGACTTGGTGCCCTCGGGCTGGGCCGCGGCCAGGATCTCGGTACGGGAGGCGATGCCCAACTTGGCGAGGATGTGCTCGACATGGGCGTCCACGGTGCGCTTGGAGATGACGAGCCGTTCGGCGATCTCCCGGTTGGACAGGCCCTGGGTGACCAGCGCGGCGACCTCGCGTTCGCGGCGGGTGAGGGGATCGGCGGGGCGGGTCTCGGACGTGGCGGGGCGGGGCGTAGGGATGCCGGGCGGTTCGTCCGCGTCGGTCCGTACGGCGTCCAGGAGTTCGCGGCCCGACATCCGGGCCCCGGCCTCCCGCCATCGCTCGTACTGTTCGGCGCCCAACGCCGCCCGTACCGCCCGCTGTTGGGACTCCTGTTCCTCCAACAGCCGGGGCAGCATGCCGACCGGGTCGCCGCCCAGCCGGCGCGCGTGCTCCGCGTAACCCATCAGCCAGCAGGCCCTGACATACCGCTTCTGCCCGGCCGCGTGCCAGGCGAGGCCCAGCGACGCGAGCGCGGCGACCAGTACCTCGCCGATCTCGCTCGCCGCCTCCAGGCCCCGGCGCAACGCCGTCGCGCTCTCCTCCGGTCGGCCGACGAGCCAGAGGATGACGCCCTGGACGGAGAGCGTGGAACCGTACAACTGCCGTTCGCCGCGGCCCTCCAGATACGCCAGGCCCGTCTCGCACCACTCCAGCGCGCGGTCCGTGAAGCCCAACGCTGCGTAGAGCAGGGCGCCTTCGTAGTGGACGACGCCGATGCCCAGCGCGTCGTCCGCCGCGATCATCCGCCGACGGACCGTCTCGAGCGCGGCCGCCCCCTCCTCGACGGCCCCGCCGAGGAGCGTCAGGGCGCCCAAGTAGCCCTCGCTGAACAGCTCCACGCGGCTCTCGCCGACGCGGCGCGCCACGTCGAGGGCTTGCGGGAACCGGTCCAACGCCGTCTCCAGATCGGCCGTCCAGACCCCGAACACCCCGGTCATGAACAGCCCCCAGGCCCGCGTCGCGGAGTCCTGCGGGACGAGGCCGAGCCCCTTGTCGATCCAGTACCGGCCCTCCGACAGCGTCCCGGCCGCCCGCCAGTACGCGCCGAGCCGTGTCGCCAGCCACAGAGCGTCCGTGGCCCGTCCCTCGGTGGCGCAGCCGTACTCCAGGGCCGCCCGTACGTCGGCGATCTCCGCGCGTACGGCATGGTGCAGTCGGACCTGGCCCCGGCCCATCAGACCGTTCCAGAAGCGGTCGACGAGTGCGTCGTAGTGCGCGAAGTGCCGTTGTCGCACGGCCTCCGCGTCGTCGGTGGCGGCCAGGCGCGCGGTGCCGTACTCGCGGATGGTGTCCAGGAGCCGGTAGCGGCCGCCGTCCTCGCCGATGCGCTGGACGACCGACTTGTCGACGAGTCCGATCAGGGCCTCGACGACCTGCTCGCCGTCGAGTTGGACCGTTCCACCGGGGTCGCCGCCCGCACACACCTGCTCGGCTGCGGACAGTTCGAAGGAGCCGGCGAACACCGACAGCCGGGCCCACAGGAGTTGTTCCTGGGGTGTGCACAGGTCGTAGGACCAGTCGATGGCCGCGCGCAGGGTCTGGTGGCGGGTGAGCGCCGTGCGCCGGCCGCCGGTGAGGACCTCGCAGTGACGGTCCAGGCGGGCGACGAGTTCCGCGAGGGGGACGGCCCGCAGACGTACGGCGGCGAGTTCGAGGGCGAGAGGGATGCCGTCGAGGCGGTCGACGAGGGCAAGGGTGTGCTCCCGGTCGGCGTCGTCGAGGGCGGTGCCGCCGGTGACCGCCGCGGCGCGCTGTGCGAACAGGTCGACGGCGTCGACGCGGGCCAGTGGGGCGATCGGCAGACAGCGCTCACCGGGTACGTCCAGCGGCTGCCTGCTGGTGGCGAGGACGCTCAGCCCCGGGGCCTCGCGCAGCAGGATGTCGCAGAGCATCGCGCACGCGTCGACCAGGTGCTCGCAGGTGTCGAGGACGATCAACATCCGCCGCCCGCGCAGGTGTTCCACGATGGCGTCCAACGGGGTCATGCCGGACTGCTCGGGCAGTTCGAGGACGCCCGCGAGGGTGGGCGGCACCAACTCCGGGTCGTGCAGGGCCGACAGCTCCACCAGCCGCACCCCGTCGGCGAACCGGTCCGCGACCGCGCGGGCCGCGCGCAGTGCCGTACGGCTCTTGCCGACCCCGCCCGGACCGACCAGCGTGACCAGCCGCGAGCGCGCCAACTCGCCCTGGAGCACCGCGAGTTCCTCGGTGCGTCCGACGAAGCTGGTCAACTCCACCGGGAGTTGACCGCCCCGCCGCTGTCCGAAGCCGTATCCCATGCCGCCCCCATACCCGTCCGCCAACCGGTCACCACAGCGTAGGCGAGTGACTCCCGAGCGTGAACGGTAGTCGAGTCCGGCGGGTGGGCGCGAGATCGCGCGGGCGCCCGGCGGCGCGCCGATCAGGCGACGCGCGCGCCGTTCACGCCGGGCTCGCCCAGGTACCGGTCTCGACGGAACGCACCATGGCGTCCAGAACTGCCGCGCTGTGTACGGCATCCGGGAGCGTCGCGCCGTACGGCACGCCCTCGGCGACGGAGCGCAGGAAGCGGTACGCCTCGATCACCTTGAGGTCGTCGTAGCCCATCGCGTTCGCCGCGCCCGGTTGGAACGCGCCGAACTCGCCGTCGCCCGGGCCGACATACACCGTGGTGACGGGCTGGTCCTGGTAGGTCGTGCCGCGGCTGACCGCCAGCTCGTTCATCCGGCGGAAGTCCCAGAACACCGCGCCCTTGGTGCCGTGCACCTCGAAGCCGTAGTTGTTCTGCTCGCCGACCGAGACCCGGCAGGCCTCCAGGACACCCCGGGCGCCGGAGGCGAACCGCAGCAGGCAGTTGACGTAGTCCTCGTTCTCCACCGGGCCCAACTCGCCGCCGGTGGCCAGGGCGTGGCCCGCGGTCGCGCCGGTGGGGCGGGCTCGCTGCGGCAGGAAGATCGCGGTGTCGGCGGCCAGGGACGTGATGTCGCCGAGGAGGAAGCGGGCCAGGTCCGCGCCGTGCGAGGCGAGGTCGCCCAGGACGCCGTGGCCGCCGCGCTCCAGCTCGTAGCGCCAGGTCAGGGCGCCGTCCGGGTGGGCCGCGTAGTCGCTGAAGAGGCGGACGCGGATGTGCGTGACCGTGCCCAGATCGCCGGAGGCGATCAGGTCGCGGGCGGCCTCGACGGCGGGCGCGTTGCGGTAGTTGAAGCCGACCGCGCTCTGGACGCCGGACTTGGTGACCGCGTCGGCCACGGCGGAGGCGTCCGCCGTGGAGAGGCCCACCGGCTTCTCGATCCAGATGTGCTTGCCGGCCTCCGCCATCGCGACGCCGATCTCGCGGTGCAGGAAGTTCGGCGCGGTGATGCTCACCGCCTGCACGCGCGGGTCGTCCACCACCTCGCGCCAGTCGCGGGTGGTGGAGGCGAAGCCGAACTGCTCGGCGGCCTGCTCGGCCCGCCCGGGCACCTCCTCGGCGACCGTCACGAGCTGCGGCCGCAGGGTGAGCTGCGGAAAGTGGTGCGGGACACGGGCGTACGCCTGGGTGTGGACCCGCCCCATCCATCCGAAGCCCACGACGGCAACACCGAGAGAGGTCACCATGACTGCCCTTCTTTGGACCGGTCCATAAACTGTCCCCGCCACACTGGAACCCATTCATCCTGATGTCAATACATGCACGTCAACACCGAGTGTCCGCGCCTTTGACAGGGGGCGCGACCGCATGGAACGGTCCAGCCATGAGCGCTCCGACCATCCGTGACGTCGCCGAGCGGGCCGGTGTGTCGAAATCCCTGGTCTCCCTGGTGCTCCGCGGATCCGAGCAGGTCCGACCGGAGAAACGGCAGGCCGTGCTGGCCGCCGTGGCGGAACTCGGCTACCGCCCGAACGCCGCCGCCCGCAGCCTCAGTGAGCGCCGCACCCGCTCGGTCGGCGTCCTGCTGAACGACCTGCGCAACCCCTGGTTCGTGGAACTCCTCGACGGCCTGGGCTCCCGCCTCCACGAGAACGGCCTGCACATGATGCTGGCCGACGGCCGCCTCAACCGGCACCTCGGCGAGGACCTCACCCGCATCTTCACGGAACTCCGCGTCGACGGCCTGATCGTGGTGGGCACCCTCCCCGGCTCCGACGAACTCCTCGCCGCCGCGACCCACATCCCCACGGTGGTCGCGGGCGCCATCGAACCGGTCCTGCCCCACGTCGACGTCGTCGCCGGCGACGACTCGTACGGCGCCGCCCTGGCCACCGAACACCTCATCGACCTCGGTCACCGCCGTATCGCCCACATCGCCGGCCAGGGCGTTGCCGGCGCACTCCGCAGCATCTCCTTCGAAGAGGTCATGCACGACCACGGCCTGACCGACCTCGCGACGGTCGAACAGGGCGACCACACGGAGGAGGGCGGCTACCGCGCGATGGTCCGCCTGCTCACCGCCCCCCAACGCCCCACGGCCGTCTTCGCTTTCAACGACATCGCGTGCGTCGGCGCGCTCTCGGCGGCCGAGGAACTGGGCCTCGAGGTGCCCCGGGACCTGTCCCTCGTCGGCTTCGACAACACGTACCTCGCGCGCCTACGGCACCTCTGGCTCACCTCCGTCGACAACGGCAGCCACGACATCGGCCGTCGCGCCGCGCAGCTTCTCGTCCAACGGATGAGGGATCCGAAGCGGAATGAGGAGACGGTGTTGACGGAGCCGAGGCTTGAGGTGCGGGGGAGTACGGGGGCGCCCTCCGAGGCCGGGACGCCGTAGTAACTCACGTGCATGGAGCGGCAGTTGACTGGCAGGATGAGCGAGCGTGACTGAACGCACCGCCTTCATGACCATCGCCAGGGCCGCCGCGCCGCTGTACGTGAGTACCCTCGCCGCGTCGGCCGGGTCGCTTGTCGACACCGCGCTTCTGGGGCGGCATGCGACCGTCTCGTTGGCCGCGTTCGCCGTGACGATCGCCGTGTTCAGTCCGGCGACCGCCACTGTCGCGGGGGCGTTGCGCGGGGTGATGCCGTTCGTGGCGCCTCATCGGGACGATCCCGAGGGGCTGTTGCCGGTGGTGCGGAGTGGGATGTGGCTGGCGTTCGTCGTGGGTGGGGTGTGCGCGGCGGGGGTCGGCGCGGTGCCGTTGCTCGGTGGGGCGTTCGGGGTGCCGGGGGTCGTGCTCGATCAACTGGGGCTGATTCCCTGGATGTTGGCGGGCAGTGTGCTGCTGATCGCCGTCAACTCGTCGGCCTCGTCCGTGCTGGTCGCACTCGGGCGGTCGGCGCAGGTGATGCGGTCCGGGCTGGTGGGGACCGGCGTGTCCGTGGCGTTGTCGGTGGTGTTGGTCGGCGGGCCGGGGGCGCTGCCCAGTTTCGGGCTGGCGGGGGCCGGGGTGGCCATGCTCGGCTCCAGTGCGGTCGGGGCCGGGCTCAATCAGTACGCGTTGCGACGTCGGACCGTGCTCGCCGGGCGGCCGATCCGGCCCGGCAGGCCCGATCCGCGCGAGGTGCTGCGGCTAGCCCGGGTCGGCGTGCCGCTCGGCGCGACCGTGCTGGTGAAGTTCTCCGTGCTCGGCGTGCTGACCTTCGCCGCCGCCCGGATCGGCACCGACAGCGCCGCCGTGCACAGCGTCTCCGAGTCGCTGGTGAACGTCGTCTTCACCGCCGCCGTGGCGGTCGGACAGGCCACGGTGCCGCTGATCGCCGGGTATGCCGAGGACCGCGACCTCGCGCGCATCCGGCGCAGTGTGGACGCCGGGATCGGGGTCGCCCTGTGCGCGGTCGTAGCGCTCGGGGCCGTCCTGGTCGTGCTGCGGGACCCGGTGATCGGCCTGTTCACCAAGGATCCGGGGCTCGCGGACCAGGTCGTACGGCTGTTGCCGCTGGTCCTCGCGGTGGTCGTCACCGATGCCCTGCAGGCCGTGGCGGGCTTCGGGCTCGTCGGGCTCAAGCGCACCGTGCCGAGCCTGGTGTCCACGGCGGTGTGGTTCGGCGTGCTCGCGGCCCTCGCCGTGCCGGTCGCCGACACCGCGGGGCTGGCCGGGCTGTGGACCGCGCTGGCCTGCGCGAACCTTCTCCAGGCCGTGACCAAGTTCGTCTCCTTCCGGCGGCGCAGCGGGCGGATCGTCGGCGCGACCCCGCCGGCGGCCGTGCGGGACGGCACCGCCGACGCGGTACGAGAGCCTGGGCGCGGGCGCTGAGCAGTCCCTGAATCCCCTCCGGTCGTCAACCGGGCACGCCCGCAACGGTCGTAGGGACCGGTCCAAGTCGTTGAACAGGCACTGAACACCCTTGGTCCGGGGCGTGTCGGCGGTGTGCGGGACCCGGGTACCCGCCGCGGGCACCTGGTGCGACGTCGGTCCCGGTGCGCGTCCGTGCGATGTGACGTCGCGGCACGCGCCCATTACGGTCGTACGGACGACCGACGGTGGCGCCGGAAGAGGGGCAGCATGAGCAGCCGGAACCTGGGTGAGATCACGCGCATCGAGGACGCGGCGCTCACCCTGGCCGCGCAGGCCGGGGACGTCGCCTCCCTGGGGCTGCTGCTGGAGCGGCACCGGGCCGGGATGCGGGCCGTCGCCGTGAGCGTGCTGGGGCCGGGGCCCGATGTCGACGACGTGGTGCAGGACGCGGCGCTGACCGCGCTCCGGCGCGTGGGGGATGTACGGGACCCGGAGGCCGTAGGGGCATGGTTGCGGATGATCGTGCGGAACGCCGCCCGGTCGTTGCTGCGGGGAGGCGTCGATCTCCGGCCGCTCGACGATCTGCATGTGCCCGTCGCGGAGTCCGGTCCTGAGCGGTGGCTGGAGCGGCACGCCCTGCGGGGCTGGATCTGGGAGGCCATCGAGGAACTGTCTCCCGCGCTGCGGCTGCCGCTCGTACTGCGGCACTTCAGTGTCGGGGTCACGTCCTACGAGCAGATCGCCGAGGCCTGCGGGGTGCCCGTTGGAACGGTCCGGAGCCGGCTCAGTCAGGGGCGGGCCAAGCTCGCGCTGGCCCTCGCCGCGACGGCCGACGCTCCGCACGGTGACGTCGGGCGGCGCACCCGGGCCAGTCGGATCGAGGCGCGCGAGACGCTGCACGCGGCCGAGAGCGGGCACTTCGGGAAGCTGCTGACCGAGCGCTGGTCGCCCGAGGCCGCGCTGGTGCGGGGGAACCAACCGGTGGGCGGCAGAAGCCTGTTGGTGCGCGGGATGGAGTGCGATCTGGAGGCGGGCGTACGGCAGCATCTCGCGCACGCCGTGGCCGGGCGGTCGCTCGTCGTCTGGGAGATGGACATCAGCAATCCCGAGGACGACCCCGACCACTGCCCGCCCGCCGTGGCGTGGCTGATGAGTCTGGACGGTGCCGGGCGGGTGCACCGGCTGCGTCTCGTCCATCCCCGGCCGGTGCCCATCCCGCACGCCCTCATCGTGTGACCGGCGTCACATCATTCATTTCGAACTTCGTCCTTTCTCCCGCGTCCTGTCCGTGTCATCGCCGTATGCCGAACAGGGAGATCCCATGAGCACCACCCCCTCGACCGACCCGCTCGCCACCGGGACCCACACCGTCGAGATCGGCGGGGTCACGCAGAGCTACCACGTCCACGGCGTTGGACCGGTCTGCATCGCGCACTCCGGCGGACCGGGCATCTTCTGGGACTACCTGCGCATGCCGGCGCTGGAGGAGCACCTCACGGTCGTCTACCCGGAGCCCATCGGCACCGGCGCCTCCGGCCGCCTCCCGTCCCACCCGCACGGCTACACCCGGGCCCGCTACAGCCGCTTCCTCACCGCGCTGATCGAGCACCTCGGCGTCCCCGAGGTGCACCTCCTCGGG
Organism: Streptomyces sp. NBC_00986; assembly: GCF_045162565.1. Lineage (NCBI taxonomy): Bacteria > Bacillati > Actinomycetota > Actinomycetes > Kitasatosporales > Streptomycetaceae > Streptomyces > Streptomyces sp. NBC_00986. The sequence goes on along the minus strand of NZ_CP108733.1, from coordinate 2,541,274 downwards.
CACTCGCACGGCGGTTTCGTCGCCCAGTACCACGCCCTGCACCACCCCGACCGCATCGCGGGCGTGATCCTCTACGACAGCGCCCCGGTGACCGGTTCCGAGCACGGCGCCGAGGCCATGCGTCTGGTGCAGGAGTTCGCCGCCCGGCACGCGGAGAACCCGGCGCTCCCCGAGGTCGTTGGAGCGTTCCAGAGCATCCCGACCATCTCCGACGACGCGCAGATGACCGCCGTGGCGCGGGGGATCTTCCCCGCGTACTTCGCCGACTTCTGGGGCCGTGAGGACGAGTTCGGCCCCGCGCGGGCCGGGGTGACGGCCACGTACATCTCCGGTCTCGACGACGACCTCACCCCGGACGTCATCGACGACCGCGCCGACCTCGGCTCCCTCACCGTGCCTGCCCTCGTGCTCGTCGGCCGCCACGACGTCATCTGCGGGGTTCGCTGGGCGGAGGAGTTGCACGAGCTCATCCCGGGTTCGGAGCTGGTGATCTTCGAGAACAGCGGGCACTTCGGTCACCTGGAGGAACCGGAGGCCTTCGCGAAGGCGGTGACGGCCTTCGTCGAGGCCCCCGTCGGCGATGCCGGGACCCCTGCCGGCAACTAGGTCATTTGGTCGAAGCCCCGGCGGGCGGTCCGGCCTACTTTGGACTTGCCCGCAGGGTTTCCGACAAACAAGGAGCATCGGCATGAGTGCCGTGAAGAACATCGTTCTCGTGCATGGCGGATTCGTCGACGGTTCCGGCTGGCAGTCGGTGCACCGCCTGCTCACCCAGGACGGCTACAACGTCAGCGTCGTGCAGAACCCGACCGTGTCCCTCGCCGACGACGTGGCGGTCACCCAGCGGGCCCTCGACGCCCTCGACGGACCGGCCGTCCTCGTCGGCCACTCCTACGGCGGTGCCGTGATCACCGAGGCCGGCCGCCACGACGGTGTCGCCGCGCTCGTCTACATCGCGGCCTTCGCGCCGGACAAGGGCGAGTCGGTCGGCTCGCTGGTCGCCGACCCGGCACCCGGCGCGCCCGTGCCGCCGATCCTGCCGCCGGTCGACGGTTTCCTCTTCCTGGACCGTGACAAGTTCGCCGCGTCCTTCGCGGGCGACCTGCCGGCCGAGGACGCCGCGTTCCTGGCCGACGCGCAGGTTCCGTGGGGCCTGGACGCGGTGGGCGGAGCGATCACCGAGCCGGCCTGGCGGACCAAGCCGAGCTGGTACCTCGTCACGACCGAGGACCGCATGATTCCGCCGCCGGTCCAGCACCAGATGGCCGAGCGCGCCGGAGCGACCGTGGCCGAGGCCGCCGGCAGCCATGCAATCCACGTCTCCCAGCCCGCGGCGGTGGCCGACCTGATCAAGCAGGCGGCGAACCACCAGGCCTGATCGCCGACCATTGACCGTATGTCAACTCCCCGCTTCAGCCCGCCTGTTCACAGGCGGGCTGTCCGCGTAGCTTCCCGAGGGAAGCCGGGACAACCCGAGAGGGAAACAGAGACTCATGACGACCGTCGTCCAGCCGTCTGTCGCCGAGCAGTCCGAGGCGGAGGCCCTCTACCGATTCCAGACGGAGACCCCGGAGCCCGTCCGTACCGCGCTGGGCATGACCGCCACGAGGATCGGCGGCGGTGTGGTGCTGTCGATGCGCAACGACAGCACCCGCTTCTGGAGCAAGGCCCTGGGCTTCGGTGTCGCCGCACCTGTCACGGCCCAACTCGTCGAAGAGGTCTGCGACTTCTACCGCGCGGCGGGCACCCCGCAGGCCGCCTTCCAGATAGCGCCCGCCTTCCTGCCCGAGGACTGGCCGGAGATCTGTGCACGGGAAGGCATCGTCCAGTCCTCGTCCTGGGTGAAGCTCGTCGGCAGCGCCGAGGAGGCCGTCGCCCGCGCCGACGCCCTGGACGTACCGCCCGACGGCATCAGCGTCACCCCGCTGGAGGCCCAACACGCCCTGGAATGGGGCACGGTGATGATGCAGGCCTTCGGAACACCGGTCGAGCACTACGCCGAGATGGGCGCCGCGACCGTGTCCCGGGCGGGCTGGCACCCCTACGGGGCCTGGCTGGAGGGCGAGTTGGTCGGCACCGGCACCATGCTCGTCCGCGGTGACACGGCGCAGATGTTCGCCGGCGCCGTACTGCCCCACGCACGGGGACGTGGCGGGCAGACCGCCCTGCTCGCCGCCCGGGCGCGCACGGCACGGGAGTTGGGGTGCCGTGTCCTCGTCGCAGAGACGGGCGCCGAGCAGGCCGGCACCCACAACAGCTCCCTGCACAACATGCTCCGCCTCGGCTTCGAGGTGGCCTACGAACGCCCCAACTGGACCTGGCAGTCGGAACCCGACGCGAGCTGACCGGGAGGCGTCACGGCATGGGGCCGGTCAGCGCGTCGCGCAGGCCGCCCCGAGAGGTGACGTTCAACTTCCGGAAGACACTGCGGAGATGGGCCGCCACCGTGCGCGGCGACAGGAAGAGCTGCGCGGCGATCTGCTTGTTCGTCAGCCCGGTGGCTGCCAGTTGGGCCGCCACCCGCTCCTGCGGAGTCAGCAGCGCGTGCCGGTCCGGGCCGTCGGACTCGACGGGCTGGAGCGGCTTGACGGGAATCCCGCTCGCCCGCAGTTCGTTGGCCGCCCGCGCACTCCACGGGGCGGCACCGAGCCGCTCGAACGTGCCGAGCGCCGCGTCCAGGTGCACCCGGGCCGCGCCGCCCGCCTTGGCGCGGCGCAGCCGCTCGCCGTAGGCCAGGCAGATCCGCGCCCAGTCGAACGGCCAGCGTTCCGCGCCGGGCGTGGCGATGGCCGCCTCGAACAGGTCGTGGTCGATGACGTCCGGGTCCGCCATCGCCTCGGCGGCATCCGTCAGCATGGCCAACCGGGGTGAGATCAAAGGGATGTCGGTCTTGCGGACCGCCGCGATGTGCGCGGTCGCCTCCTCGTGGTGGTCGGTGTGCACGGCGGCCTCGGCGAAGTCCAGCAGGAGCCACAGCGCGTGCGGCATGAACCCCGGCACCTCGCCGGGCGTGACCAGGGCCCGCAGCAGGCGGTGGGCGGTGTCGAAGTCCGCGCCGCCGAGCGCCGACAGGGCCCGGATGTGCGAGGCGTAGATCCGCAGCGCGCCCAGTCCGCGCGGGTTGCCCCAGGACACGAGCCGGTCCGCGATCCCGCGGGCGGTGCTGCCGTCGCCGCGCGCTGCGGCCACAAGTCCCCGCTGGAAGTGGCCTGTTGAGGCCGTGAGCCGGTAGTCGTACGTCGCGCACCAGGCGAGGCCTTCTTCGGTGATCTCCAGCAGCTCGTCCCACTGGCCGCCCGCGTAGGCGTCGTTGCCCAGGAGGAACTGTGCCTGGATCGCCAGGGCCACGGCCCCGCCGTCGCGGCCGTCGTCGATGATCCGGCGCAGCGCGCCCCGGCAGCCCGGGAGGCGGTCGATGTAGGAGGAGGAGAGCGCGATGCCGAAGACCCGTACGGGATCGGGCTGTTGGTGCAGTCCGGACACGAGGTGGTCGAGCCGGTCGAGGAAAGGCAGCGCGCCGTACGCCGGATCGCCGAAGGTACCGAGGATCACCGGCAGCAGGCGGCGCGACGTGGGCGGACGCCGTCGCTTCACGACATCCTCGAAGGAGTGCCACAGCTCGGGCCGGCCGCCGTAGAAGCACACCATGAGAAGGGTGTTGAGGGCCTCGCGGAAGATGTCCTCGACCATCTCCGTGTCGTCGGGCCACGTATGGGCCTCGATGGCGCCGATGAGCAGCCGGTGGGCGGTGTCCACGTCGCCCTCGCCGTTGAGGAGGTGACTGGCCGCGGCGGTGGCGGCCGCGAGGGAGTCGACGCCGGACGGGTCGGCGTGGTCGGCGTTGACCAGCAGCGCGCGGACGTTGCGCAGATCGCCGGTGATGTTGGCGCCCAGGCAGGCCGCCTCCGCCAGCCGGCGGGCCTTGTCCGTGCCGGTCGCGCTCAACTCCGAGGCGCGCAGCAGGGCGGTGATGGCGCCGACCGCGTCACCGCGGCGCAGGATGCCGTACGCCACCTCGTGCAGCAGGGCGGCGACCTGGTCGTCGGGGCCCACGGCCGCGTCGGCGAGGTGCCGGGCCCGGTGCTCGGAACCCTCGGGAAGCTCGGCGGCGAGAGCCAGTTGAGCCGCCCGGCGCTCCTCGCTGGTCGACAGATCCAGCACCGCGGAACGGGTCAGCGGATGCCGGAACCCCAGTCTGCCGGTGACGCCGTCGACCTGGACGAGTCCGGCCCGCTCGGCGGGGGACAGCCCGGCGAGACCGCCCGGTCCGCCCGACGCCCGCTGCAGGATGTGCAGGTCACCCGAACCGTCCAGCACGGCGAGCAGCAGCAGCTTCCGGGTCGCGGCCGGGAGCGCGGCGACCCGGGTGGAGAAGATGCCCTTGAGCCGCTCGGTCAACGGCAGTACGGCGGGCAGGGTGCCCCGCTCCCGCTGCTGCAGGTCGTTGAGGGGGACGGGCAGTTCGAGCAGGGCGAGGGGGTTGCCCCGGGCCTCCGCGACCAGCCGCCGGCGGACCCGGGCCGTCATCGCGGGGAACCGCTCGGCCACCAGCTCGTTCGCCGAGACGTCGTCCAGCGGCAGGACCTCGTACTCGGGAATCCCGATGTTGCTCAGGAAGGACTCGTCGCCTGTCCGGGAGGCGCCGAGCACGGCGATCCGACCGGTGTGCAGGGAGCGGGCGAGGGTGCCCAGGACCGTGGCGCTGGGCCGGTCCACCCACGCCACGTCGTCGACGAACAGCGCGAGCGGACCGGCCTCGGTGGTGGACCGTTCCAGCAGGGCGTGCAGGGCGTTCGCGATGGCGAGCAGTTCGGTCGGCTGCTCGTCGGACAGCCCACGGACCGCCTGGAGAGTCTCCGCCTGCCGGGCGGGCAGCGCGGGGATCCCCTCGGCCAGCGGTTGCAGCAGCTGGTTCAACGCCGAGAAACTGACGCCCCGTTGGAACGGGCAGCCGGAGATCCGCAGCACCCGGAAGCCCGCCCCGGACGCGCGCGGCGCCGCGGCCTCCAGCAGGGCGGTCTTGCCCACCCCGGCCTCCCCGGTCAGCATCAGCGCTGCTCCCCGCGCACGGGAGGCGTCGAAGTGCCCGTCGAGGACGGCCAGTTCGGCCGACCGTCCGATGAGGACCGGCGGGGTGAGGGCTGCCGATGCCATGACGCCTCCCGTAGAGGTCGAGCGGGAACAGGAACGGTCCAAACGCCTGAGGTCGGATCACACGATGCGTGCGGCCGCCTCCGCGGCGGCGTGCTGGGCGGCGACACGGTCCACCTTCACCGTCTCGCCGTCCACGACGACGGGCTCGCCCGCGACCCAGACGTCCTGGACCGCGCGGGATCCGGCCGCCCACATCAGGTTGGCGAGCAGTCTGCCGTCCTCGACGTCGAGGCCCGCGGCGAAGTGCGGGCCGTCCACGGAGAGATGGATCATGTCCGCCCAGTTTCCCGCGCGGAGGGCACCGATGTCGGCCCGGCCCAGGGCCGCGGCACCGGCCGAGGTCGCCATCAGGAAGGCGTCCGCGGCGGTGAGCGCCATGGCGTCGGCCGTGGCGAGACGGCAGAACATCATCGCGAGGCGGGCCTCCTCCCAGAGGTCGAGGTCGTCGTTGCTCGCGGGTCCGTCGGTGCCGAGACCGACGGCGACGGACGCGGCACGCAGGGCGTGCAGATCGGCCGTACCGGAGGCGAGTTTGGCGTTCGAGCCCGGGCAGTGCGCCACACCGGCGCCCGCCTGGGCGAGCAGCCGGATGTCGTCGGCGGAGAGATGCACGGAGTGGGCCGCGAGCAGCCGCCCGTCCAACAGTCCGGTCTCCTGGAGCAGTTGAGGCACCGAACCGTGCAACTCCCGCTGAGTGACGTCCTCGGCGAGGGTCTCCGCGACATGGATGTGCACCAGGGCGCCGCGCTGCGCCGCCTCCTGAGCCGTGGCGCGCAGTGCCTCGGGCGGCAGGGTGTAGGCGGAGTGCGGGCCGTAGCAGAGCTCGACGCGCTCACCGGGCCCGAAGCGCAGGCCGTCCGTGTCGATCCACTTGCCGATGGCCGCGAGGTCGGTGTGCCAGTCGTCGCCGGGCCGGTCGAAGTAGGCGGGCGCGATCAGGACCCGGCTCCCGGCTTCGAGCGCCGCGTCGGCCACCTGCTCGGCGTGCGCGTACATCTCGGCGCTGGTCGTCACGCCGTAGCGCAGCATCTCGACGCATCCCAGCAGCATGCCCGCGCGGGCGTCGCTGGGGCGCATGCGGGCCTCGGCGGGCCAGACGGCGTCCTGGAGCCAGGACGCCAGCGGGAGGTCGCCGCCGAGTCCCCGCAGGAGGGTCATCGGGGAGTGCGCGTGGGTGTTGACCAGGCCGGGAGCGAGGATGCCGGACAGCGAGGTGAGGGGGACGCCGGCCGGGAGCGGGGGAGCGGTTGCCGCCGGGCCGCAGTGGGTGATGCGGCCGTCCGCGTCGACGTCGACGACGGCGTCGCGCAGGACGGAACAGGACGGGTCGGCCGGCAGGACCACGGGGGCGAGAAAGCGACGAGGCACGGACATGGGGGGAGCTCGCTTCCGGAGGGAGTGCTGTCAACGAGAACAAGATGCGGGACCGGTCCAAAAGTTCGATCCCGGAGGCGTGAACTCGATCACAGGAGTGAGGAAACGGGGCGCTCCGCTGTCATGAGCATCGCCGGTTTCGGGTGGATAGGATGAGGTGTGTCTTCCTGGAGCCAAGCTCTGACCGTCTCCTCCGCGAGTGCCTGGGACGAGGTCTTCACCGGCCTGCACGGCGCGAGCCGGATCAAGGTGCCGGACCGCCGTGCCCCGTGGACCGGCCATCTGGAGTGGCAGCGGTCGAAGACCTACAGCCTCGCCCTGTGCTCCGGCGGCGAGGAAGTCGTGGACCGGGACAACCGGCACATCCGTACCGATCCCCGCGGCACGTACGAACTCCTGGTCCCGCTCTCCGGATCGGGCTGGGTCGAACAGGGCGCGGCCTCCGGCGAGATCGGGCCCGGCCTCATGGCACTGTGCGACATCGACCGGCCCCTGACGTTCGCGCACGGCGCCGACCTCCGCAGCATCTCCCTGATCGTCTCCGGGCAGCACCTCTCCGCACGCAGCGCGCTCGCCGCCGGCGGACCGCACCTGCTCGGCGGCGACCGCGGACTCGGCCGTGTCATAAGGCAGTTGACGACAACCCTGCACGAGGAGCGCGAGCACCTCTCCGAGACGACCTTCGACATCGCCTGCGACCGGCTCCTCGACCTGGTGTGCCTGGCCGCGGAGGGCGGCGTCGACTCGGCGCCCACCGGACAGCGGGCGAGCGTCGAGGCCGCGATCCGGCGCTACGTCCGCGAGCATGCCTGCGACCGTGACCTGGACGTCGTCGGTATCGCGCGGGCGCTCGGCTGGTCCGCGCGCTACGTCCAGCAGGTGCTCCAGGCCGCGGGCACCACCTCCCGCGACCTGATCCGCCGCGAACGGCTGAACGTGGCCCGTGCGCGTCTGGGGAGCGCGAGTTGGACGACGTACTCGATCGCGGAGATCGCCCACGCCAGTGGCTTCGGCAGCCACGCCTCCTTCGCCACCGCGTTCCGCGCGGAGTTCGGGCTGACTCCGCGCGAAGCGAGGCGCAACGGCTAGGAGTCGGCCAAGTGAGCCGCGATGGCCAGCAGTTGACCAAGTGAGCCGTGACGGCTAGGAGTCGGCCGGGGTGAAGTACCGCCGCGGGTTGTCGACCAGCATGGTGGTGAGCTGGGCCTCGCCGACACCGGCGGCGCGCAGGGCCGGGAGCACCTCGTCGTGGAGGTGGGTGTGGTGCCAGTTGGGGGCGATCTGCTCCCGTACGCCCGGCGGGAACCAGTCGATGTGGCAGGACGCGTCGTGCGACAGGACCATCCGCTCGGCGAACCCCTCGCGCGCGAGGGCCGCGACGGTCGCCACCCGCTGGTCCTCGGGCAGCAGGACGTCGAGACCGAAGCGGTCCATGCCGACGTACGAGCCGTTGTCGATGAGCTGGTGCAGATAGTCCAGGTCGGCGGTGTCACCGCTGTGCCCGATGACGACGGCCCCGAGGTCGACGCCCTCGCTGCGCAGGATGTCCTGCGCGACAAGTCCCGTACGGGCGGCGGCACTTGTGTGCACCGTGATCGGAGCGCCGGTACGCAGATGGGCCTGCGCCACGGCACGCATCACCCGCTCGACACCCGGGGTGAGCTCGTTCTCGATCGCGCACTTCAGGAACGCGGCCCGGATGCCGGTGTCCGCGATGCCCTCGGTGAGTTCACGGACGAACAGGTCGGTCATGCCCTCGGGGCCGCCGAGCAGAGTGCCCGGGCCGTGGTACCGGTAGAAGTCGGGGATGTCGGCCAGGGTGTAAATGCCCGTCGCCGCAACGATGTTGAGGTCCACCTGCTCGTTCACCAGGGCCACGCGGGCGACATTGCGGCCGAGCCCGATGACGGTCGGGTCGACGAGCGTGGAGACACCGGTCGCGGCGAGGGCCTTCAGCCGGGAGACGGCGTCGGCGATGCGTTCCTGCTCGTCCCAGGTCTCCGGGAGGCTCTGCCGGAGTTCTTCGCTGACGACGAAGACGTGTTCGTGCATCAGGACGGTGCCGAGGTCGGTCACGGGGACGGGGCCGCGGACGGTCTGGACCTGGGTGACTTGAGGGGTGGTCATGGTGATCCTTCGATGCGTGCCCGGCGCGTACGTGGTGAACGGACGTCCGGGGATGGGGAGTTGCGGTGCGGGGGAGTGGAGGTCGGGTACAGCGGGTGTCGGGTGCAGCGGGTGTCAGACGGCGTCCATGGCGTCGGCCGTGGCCTGCCTGATGAGGTCGGCGACGGCGTCCGGGCGGGACACGTACACGGAGTGGCTGGCGTCGGTACCGGTGACCGTGCAGCCGGCCCGCCGGGCCATGGCCCGCTGCGCGGGAGGCGGGATCATCCGGTCGTCGGTGGCCACCAGGTACCAGCTCGGCTTGTGCCGCCAGGCCGGTTCGCCGATCGCGCCGCCGAGCGCGTCGAGCCCCCACGGCACCTGCGCGTCGGCCGTGAACTCGGCCTCGGCGACCGGGAGATCGGCCGCGAAGGACGCGTGGAACTCGGCCCGGTCCAAGAAGAGGAACCCGTCGACCGGCGGCAGGACCGGCGGCACCGGCGCGCCCGGCTCGGGGTCGGCGATCAGCGTGTTGACGGACTCGCCCTTGTCGGGCGCGAACGCCGCGATGTATACGAGCCCGGCGACCCGGTCGTGATTACCGGCCTCTGTGATGACGACCCCGCCGTACGAGTGCCCGACGAGGATCGCGGGCCCGTCCAGCGCGTCCAACACCCGCTCGGTCACCGCGACATCGCCCGCGAGCGACAGGGTCGGATTCCGCACGACGCTCACTCGGAACCCGTCGTCCGTCAGCAGCCGGTGCACTTCCCGCCATCCGGAGGCGTCCACGAACCCGCCGTGGACGAGTACGACGTTCCTCACCAATTCCGATGTCATGGAGCCGACTCTTCCAAGGGCACACGGTTGCCGTCTTTCGCGTCGGCGCGCAGTCCTTTCGCGTGGGCGCGCGTCGAGCGTGAACGAACGGCTGTTCGAGCTTTGGGGTGACGCCGCCCGGGTTCGTACCCTTCCGGGTCTCGTGGTTCAGGGTCGGCCAGCTGACGAAGCTCGTTGGACGGGTCCAACGTCGGCGGCATTCTCCGCCACACCCGGCGCTCATGTCCCCTATAGCGCGCTACATCCTCATCTTCCGCCCCACGCTGATACGTTGCTCGGGCGCCGGAGCAACCCCCGCATCTCCGCTTCCCCTGCCCCCCTGCACCCACCACATCCCCCCGCACCCCCCCGGCCCCCGCACCCCGAAGAAGGAGCCCCGCCCAGTGCCCCCGCCCGGGACGCGCCGCACCCCGTCGGCCCTGTTCACCCTCGCCCTCGCGCTGGTCCTGCTGGCCGGGCCCGCCTGCGTACCCGGTGTCGAATCCCCGTCCCCGCCCACCCAATCCGCCCCGGCGCAGTCATCCGGCCCGCCGACGGCCTACGGCGCCTACGTCGGTTACGGCGCCGACGCCGTCCGCCGCGTAGCCGGGTTCGGGGCCTGGCTCGGTCGGCCGGAGCCTCGGGTGGGGCACGCGTATCTGCCCGGCGACAACTGGAGCGACATCGAGGGCGCCTCCGACGACCTCGCCCTGTGGGCCGACTGGCGTCGGGAGGAGCAGGACCGCCTCCTCGTCCTCAACGTGCCGATGCTGGACCGCAACGAGGCCCACCTCCCCGACAGCGTGGTCCGTACCGAGCTGCGGGACGGAGCGGACGGACGTTACGACGACCACTTCCGCGCCCTCGCCGACCGTCTCGTCCAACTCGGTGTGCCCGACACCGAGATCGTCCTCGGCTGGGAGATGAACGGCACCACCTACACCCACCGCTGCGCGCCCGACCCCGCTTCCTGGAAGCGCTACTGGACGCGCATCGTCGCCGCGATGCGATCCGTCCCCGGGCAGCACTTGCGCTTCGACTTCACCCCCAACCGCGGCCGTGACGCGATCCCCTGGACCGACTGCTACCCGGGCGACGACTACGTCGACGTCATCGGCATGGACGCGTACGACGCTCCCCAGGGACTGCCCTTCTCCCGGCAACTGACGGAGCCGTACGGGCTGTTGGCGCAGGTCGACTTCGCCCGCGCCCACCACAAACCCATCGCCTACCCCGAGTGGGGCCTGTACGAGAACGGCGACAACCCCACCTACATGCGCGGCATGCTCACCTGGATGGCTGCCCAGCGCCCGCTCTATCAGACCATCAGCGACTACTGTCCCCACGGCGTGTGGCGTTGCCGCACCAACCCCAAGTCCTCGGCCGTATACCGCGCCTTGACGGACAGTCAGTCATGAGGGGGGGCGGAGAACGGCACCCGCCGTCCTCCGCCCCCCCCTCGGGCCTAGCGCCCCCAACTACCGCCCTACGGCGTCCACTTCACGTTCGGGTTCACCTGGCCGGTCCAGTTGAAGATGGCCATGTTGTCCCAACCGTCGCCGCTCCCCGAGATGTTGGCCGGGTCCCAGCCGTTGCCGGTGACCGCGTACCAGGTCGGCTCCCAGTAGAAGACGCCGATCGCACCCGCACTGCGGGCCGTGTTCTGCACGGCGGTGAACTCCGCGCCCTGGCCCGCCCAGGTGAGCGGATAGCCCGAGCAGCCCGAAGTCACCGAGTTCGCCGTACTGTCCGCGTCGGACGAGGTGAACGGGTAGGCCGTCTCCGCGATGATGACGTCCTTGCCGTAGCGCGACTTCATGTCCGAGACGACGCTGCCCATGTTGGCCAGCGTGCCGTGCCACATGCAGTAGTAACTCAGCCCGGTGATGTCCCAGTTGACGCCCTGCGCCTTGATGCCGTCGTAGAACCAGCGGGCGTTGGAGTCGCTGTCCGCGTCGGCCGTGTGGATGATCACCTGGGTGGAACTGTTGCACGCCTTGGTCGCGTTGTAGCCCGACTTCAGCAGCAGGCCGAGGTTGGTGAAGTTGTTGTTGACGACCTTGCCGTCGTCCCACAGCATGCCGACGTTGATCTCGTTGCCGATCTGCACGCTGTCCGGGGTGGTGCCCTGGGACTTGAGGCTGTTGCAGACGTCGTAGGTGTAGTTGTAGACGTCGGTCTGCAGCGCGCTGATGCCGTGGCTCGACCAGGCCGCCGGCTTGTACTGCTTGCCCGGGTCGGCCCAGGTGTCCGAGTAGTGGAAGTCGATCAGCAGCTTGAGGCCCTTGGCCTTGACCTGCTTCGCGTACGCCAGCACCTTCGCCTTGTTGTTGTAGCCGCTGGCGGGGTTGTTCCAGATCCGCAGGCGGACGTAGTTGACGCCGGCGCCCTTCAGGATGTCGAGCGGGTCCTTGGCGACCCCACTGGAGTCGTAGTACTTGGCGCCGAGGTCGATCGCGCGCTGCGCGGACGAGACGTCGGCGCCGAGCATGGTGAGCGAGTTCGCCGCGGCGGCGTCCGTGGGGGTGATCATCGCCGCCGGCAGGGCGACTGCGGCCAGGAGCAAGGCGACTTTGACTATGCGGCCCGGGCTTCTCACGTGGATCCCGACCTCCTTGGGTCGACTGACATGCGCATGCGGGTGGGTCTGAGAACGTTCACAGTAAGAGAGGTAACAAGCGCTGTAAATATGTGTGTCGGTTCTATTTCCCGCAGTTGGTGGGCGTGATGTGTGTGCGTAGGAGGTGGGAACGTACACAACACGGTGCACGCAGTGGTACCGGGGTACTACGCCCGCGCCCTCAATGACCCCCCGGTACGACGGTTTCGAGCCCCCCGCCCTCCTAGCTTTGCCGGTGGGAAGGCCCAGTGGGGGCGGCGGCACGTGAGCGCGAGGGAAACCGATGATCGAGGCACACCAACTGACCAAGCGGTACGGGGAGAAGACGGCGGTCGACCGGCTGGACTTCGTCGTCCGGCCCGGCACCGTCACCGGCTTCCTGGGCCCCAACGGCGCGGGAAAATCCACCACGATGCGCATGATCGTCGGCCTGGACGCGCCCACCGGCGGCACCGTCACGGTCAACGGCAAGCCCTACGCCGAGCACAGCGCGCCGCTCCAGGAGGTCGGCGCACTCCTCGAGGCCAAGTCGATCCACCCGGGTCGCTCCGCGTTCGACCACCTGATGGCGCAGGCCTACACGCACGGCATCCCGCGCCGCCGGGTCGACGAGGTCATCGAACTGACCGGACTGCAGAGCGTGGCCAAGAAGCGGGCCGGGGCCTTCTCCCTCGGTATGGGCCAACGGCTGGGCATCGCCGCCGCGTTGCTCGGTGACCCGGCGACCGTCATGCTCGACGAACCCGTCAACGGCCTTGATCCCGAAGGTGTGTTGTGGATCCGCAACCTGCTGACCGGGCTCGCCGCGGACGGTCGTACCGTCTTCGTCTCCTCGCACCTGATGAGTGAAATGGCCCTGGTCGCAGACCACTTGATCGTCGTCGGACGGGGACGGCTGCTGGCCGACACCACCGTGCAGGACCTGGTCCGGCACGCGGGCGGCGACACCGTCACCGTCGCCTCCGAGCAGCCCGCCAGGCTCCGCGAGGTCCTCGCCGGTCCCGGTGTCGAGATCAGCGGCGAGGTCGGCTCCGAGGAACTGCACGTCACCGGGCTGACCGCGCGGGCCATCGGCCTCAAGGCCGCCGAGCACGGCATCCCGCTCTTCGAACTCAGCGCGCGCACCGTCTCGTTGGAGCAGGCGTTCATGGACCTGACCCGGGACGCCGTCGAATACCACGGCTCCACCACCGTCGAGACCTCCGGGAGGGCCGCGTGAGCACCGTCACCGCGACCGACAGCGCCGCACCCGCACCCGCACCGGCGAAACCGGCCCGCCCGCCGTACAAGGTCACCGGGCGTCGGGTGCTGCGCTCCGAGTGGGCCAAGTTGTGGTCCCTGCGCTCCACTTGGATCACCCTGGGCCTCGGCCTGCTGTTCCTGATCGCGTTCGGCCTGATCGCCGCCGCGCACTACAAGTCGTCCTACGGCTCCGGCCACATGCGGGGGGACGACGCGAACGACACCGCGCTCGACATCTCCCTCTTCGGCACGAACTTCGCGCAGCTCGCGCTCGGTGTGCTGGGCGTCCTGGTCACCGCCGGCGAGTACTCGACCGGCATGATCCGCTCCACGCTCGCCGCCGTCCCGCGCCGCCTGCCGGTGCTGTGGTCGAAGGCCCTCGTGTTCGGGGTGGTCGCGTTCGGGATCTCCCTCGTCGGAGTCTTCGTCGCGTTCCCGATCGTGAGCGGCATCGTCTCCGGCACCCCCGCCGCCCTCACGTTCTCCCACTCCGGAGTCGTACGGAGCCTGCTCGGCGCCGCGCTCTACCTCGGCCTGGTCGGCGTGATCGGCACCGCGCTGGGCGCCCTGCTGCGCTCGGTCGCCGGCGGCATCTCGGTCCTCGTCGCCACGTTCATGCTGGTCCCGGGCCTGATCTCGCTGCTGCCCAGCTCCTGGCAGGACGACATCAGCCCCTACTTGCCGAGCAACGCGGGCGGGTCGATGTTCGCCCTGACCCACGACTCGACGACCCTGTCACCCACCGCCGGACTCCTGGTCTTCCTCGGCTGGACGGCCCTCGCGCTGGCCGGGGCGGCGTACCGGCTGGTGCGCACCGACGCCTGACGCCTGACACCCGGGGCCCTGCGCCCGCGCCCGAGGCGCAGGGCCCCCACAATGGACAGGTGACCTCCATGAACCCGGACACGTGACACCGATGAGTCTCGACGACCCCGCCCCCGCGCCCTTCGCGGAGGCGGACCTCCCGTGGAGTCACCCCCTGGCCGGCGGGCTGTCCCGGCTCGGCCGGCGGATCAAGCTGGGCGACCGGAAGCACCCGTGGGTGCTGGACGCGGCCCTGATCGTCCTGGTCGCGGTGATGTTCTGCGTGCCGGACCTGGTGAACGACGACGACGGCCGACGGCGCGGCTTCGACAACAGCTTCATCCATCTGCCCTGGCCCGCGACCATCGCCCTCCAGGCCGGACTGGTGCTGCCGCTGCTGTGGCGGCGCCGCAGACCGACGCTCGCCTTCGCCGTCATCGCCGCGGTGTTCTTCGTCCAACTCGGGCTGGGCGCCTGGCTGCGCGCCGACGTCGCCCTGCTGATCTCCCTCTACAGCCTCGCCCTGCACGGGCAGTTGAGGCGGCTGCCGGTCGCCTGCGCCGTCACCGCCTGTGCCCTGGGGCTGTTCGCCGTCCGGCTGCCGTCCCAAGTTCCGATCCTGGACGCGCTGTTCGTCCTCTTCAGCACCATCACCGCCGCCGTCGCCCTCGGCCTCGTCGTCCGCATCCGGCGCGCCCAGCTCGCCGTACTGCGCGACCGCGCGGCCCGCCTGGAGATCGAACGCGACCAGCGCAGCAAACTCGCCGCCGCCACCGAACGCACCCGCGTGGCACGGGAGATGCACGACATCATCGGCCACAACCTCTCCGTCATCATCACCCTCGCCGACGGCGGCGCCTACGCCACCGACCTCGCCCCCGAGCGAGGAAAGCAGGCCCTGCTCCTCATCGGCGACACCGGCCGCCAGGCACTCGGTGAACTGCGCCGCATGCTGGGGGTGTTGCGCGTCCAGACCACCACACCGGACGCCCCCGAACTCAGCCCGCAGCCGGGCATCACCGACCTCGACGCCCTGTGCGCCCGCATCCGCGCGGCCGGTCCCCAGGTCGTGTACCGCACCGGTGGCGACCCGGCCGCGCTCGACCGCGGGGTCCAACTCACCGTGTACCGCATCGTGCAGGAAGCCCTCACCAACGCTCTCAAGCACGCGGGCCACGACACCCGCGTCGAACTCGCGGTGAACGTCGAGGAGTCACGGGTGCGCATCGACTGCCACGACACCGGCCCCGGCACAGCCACCGCCGGACCCGCACCCAGCCACGACGAAGGACACGGACTCGCCGGCATGAGAGAACGCGCCGCCCTCTACCACGGCACCGTCACCGCCGGCCCCGCCCCCGGCGGCGGCTGGACGGTACGGGCCACCCTCGACCCCACCCCGCTCACCGCGAGCGAGAGCCGGACCGGGACCGGGGGAGCGGCATGACGACCGTGCTCATCGTGGACGACCAGCCCCTCCAACGCCTGGGATTCCGGATGCTGTTGGAGGCCAACCCCGACACCGAGGTGGTCGGCGAGGCCGGGCACGGCGGCGAGGCGGTACGCATGGCCGCCGAACTGCGCCCCGACGTGATCCTGATGGACGTACGCATGCCCGGCATGGACGGCATCGAGGCCACCCGCCGGGTCGTCGCGGCCGGCGACCGCTCCCGCGTCCTCATCCTGACCACCTTCGACCTCGACGAGTACGCCCACGAGGCACTGCGCGCGGGAGCCAGCGGCTTCCTCCTCAAGGACGCCCACCCCGAGGAACTCCTCGCCGGCATCCGCGCGGTGGCCTCCGGCGACGCCGTCATCGCCCCCGCGCTCACCCGCCGTCTGCTGGACGCCTATGCCCAGCACCTGCCGAAGAGTTCACCGGCGGGACCCGCGGCGACGCCCGCGACGGACGACCCGCGCATCCGCCCCCTCACCGAACGAGAACGCGAGATCCTCGTCGCCATCGGCCAGGGCTGGACCAACGGCGAGATCGCCGAACGCCTCTTCCTCTCCGAGTCCACGGTGAAGACCCACGTCGGCCGCGTCCTCGCGAAGGTCGGCGCCCGCGACCGCATCCAGGCGGTGATCCTGGCCTACGACCTCGGCCTCGCCCGCCCCAACTCGCCCGACCAGTAGCCCGAGTTGTCCCCGGCCATCACGCAACCTTAGGTTGCAGCGCCCGCACGCACAGCTTCGTACACGATGTGGACGCTGCGGCACATCGGGACAACTGTTGCTTCCCATGGTCGAGATCAAAGGGGCTCTGTCCCGCAGAACGATGTTGGGCGCCATGGCGGCGACGGCGACCGCGGCAACCGTGCCGCTGACCGTCGCGGCACCGAGCGCCGAGGCCGCACCGCAGGTGAGACCCGATCTTCTCTACGTCGGCACCTGGAACGGCGGTCAGGTCTACGGGGTCGGCTTCGACCCCGTCCAAGGAACCCTGACGTCCAACGGGCCGGTGGCCCAGGTCAGTTCGGGCTGGGTGACGGCACACCCCGACCGTCCGATCCTCTACGTCGGCAGCCAACTGGACGGCGGAATCGTCCACGTCCTCACCGTCGACCGCGCGACGGGCGCGCTCACGGAGACGGGGCAGGCGAGCACGGACGGCGGAGGGACGGCCGGCGGCGGACTGTCGTACCTCGGCGTGGACCGCCCCTCCGGCACCCTGCTCGTCGCCAACTTCGAGGCGGGGCTTGCCGTTTCCCTCCCGATCCACCGGAACGGCGGTCTCGGCGCACCGGTCTCGGTCGTGGCCGACACCGGATCGGGGCCCAGCCCACGGCAGTTGGGCCCGCACCCGCACGAGGTCGTCGTGGCCCCGGGCCGCCGCCACGCCCTGGTCCCGGACCTCGGCGCCGACCGCGTCTTCGTCTACGGCTTCGACGGTACGACGGGTGCGCTGTCGTCCGGCGAGAGCGGACCCGGCACCTACGCCACCGACGCCGGCGCAGGCCCGAGACGGGTCGTCTTCCACCCCGACGGACGCAAGGCGTATCTGCTGACCGAGCTGACGGCGGAGCTCCAACTCCTCGACTGGGACGGCAGATCCGGGCAGTTGACGCAGCGTCAGAATCTTGCCATAGACTCACCGGACTTCACCGGCACCAAGAGCGGCGCCGAGTTGGCCATCAGCCGGGACGGCCGCTTCGTCTACGCCTCAAGTCGCGGCGAGAACACGCTCGTTGTGTACGCGGTCGAGCGGCGGACCGGGCTGCTCTCCCTCCTCCAGCGCATCCCCTGCGGGGGGTTGAAGCCCTGGAGCTTCTCCGTGCACCCGAGCGGGCGCTGGCTGTTCGTCGCCAACGAGGCGAGCAGCACCCTCGACGTGTTCGCCGTCGACCTCCGCTCCGGTCTGCTGACCGGCACCGGGAACTCCCTCCCGATACCGAACCCCGACTGCGTCGCCGTCTGCGCACGCTGAGGTCCGCACCTGGAGATCCGGCCGCACGTGATTGTCCAACAATCATGTGCGGCAAGGATCTTGAGGATGAAGAGCCGGCACGTTCTTGCTGCACACTTCTTGCCGCCGTGGGTCGCCACTGTTACGTTCACTGCATCGCTTGTCGGACAATCCGAAGCGAGCGAAGGTTCACCCTCCCCCCAACCCCTACATGTAGGCCGGGCAAGGAGACCAAGTTGTCGAACAATCAGCGCCCACCTCACTCCGAAGCTCTCCGCTTCGACCATGTCACCCTTCAGTTCCCGGGAAGCCGGCGGCCGGCCATCGAGGACGTGTCGTTCCAGGTCGAGCGAGGCAAGTTCGTCGCCGTGATCGGACCCAGCGGCTGCGGCAAGAGCACCATCCTCAACCTGGCCGCAGGACTCCTCGCCCCGACCCTGGGCCGCGTCCACTTCGACGGCGAACCGGTGACCGCCGTCAACTCCGAGGCCGCGTACGTCACTCAGCAGGCCAACCTGCTGCCCTGGCTGAGCGTCCGGGCCAACATCGGACTCGCCCTGAAGTTCCGCAAGGTCCCCAAGGACGAGCGGGAGGAACGCATCGCCCACTGGGTGAAGGTCGTCGGCCTCACCGGATTCGAGGACCACTACCCCCGCGAGCTGTCCGGCGGCATGCAGAAACGCTGCGCGATCGCCCGCGCCCTCATCTACAACCCGTCCATCGTGCTGATGGACGAACCCTTCGGACCGCTGGACGCCATCACCCGGCTCAAGCTCCAGCAGGACCTGCTCAACCTCTGGGAGGGCGAGCGCGGCGGCACGCTCGTCTTCGTCACGCACGACCTCAACGAGGCGATCTACCTCGCCGACGAGGTCATCGTGATGTCCGACGGCCCCGGCACGATCCGCCGGGTGCTGCCCGTCCCCTTCGAACGGCCGCGCAGCATCGGCTCCCTCGTCGAGTCCCGCGAGTTCTCCGAGCTCTACAACGACCTGTGGAGCCTGTTCAAGTCCCAGTTGCAGACGTCGGACGCCGGCGCGTAGGCCCAACCGCGTTCGTCCTGCCGCGCTTTCGGAAGCGTGCCTTCACCTGACGGTTCGTCAACCCGCCCTGCGAGGTGCCCAGCGTTGATATCGATCGCTGAAGAGATCGCCGTACCGAGTCCACCGGATCGCGTCTGGGAGATCGTCTCGGACCCCTCCGAGGTCGTCGCCTGCATCAACGGCGCCGAACTCGGCGAGGCCCACGACGACGGCTCCTTCGACGGAACCCTCGTCGTCAAGTTCGGGGCGATGAAGGTGAGATTCGCCGCCAGAGTGGCTCTGGACCTCACCGAGTCCGACCGGGAGGGCCGACTCTCGGCCCGCGGCAAGGACGGCCAGGGCGGCACCCGCTTCACCGCCCGCGCCAAGTTCCGGGTGACCGAGGGAGAAGGGCCGGGCGACGCACGCGTGAGCGTGCTGGGCGAGGTCCAACTCAACGGCAGGCTCGCCCCGTTGGTCGAGTCCGGCGCCGGCGCGATGGTCTCGCGGATGACCCGGGAGTTCTCGGCGGAGCTCATTCAGCGGTGCGCACCCGACACCCCCCAACAGCTCGCACCACCATCGCCCACCGGACTGCTCGGCCGCCTGCGCGCCTGGTGGACACGGCTTCTGAGTCGGCGTCAGAGACCCTCACCAGCAGGTGAATCGGCGACAACGACAGCGACAACCGCGTCTTCGGCGACCAAGGAGGCAGGCAATGACCCCGGCCAGGCTCAATAACGTGATCGGCGCACTGGAGTCGGGACGCCATGCCTTCGCCTCCTTCGCCGCGCCCGACCCCGCGTCCGCCGTCGAGTTCAGCACCACCGACTACGACGGCCTGGTCTTCGAGACCGAGCACAAACCCTGGGACGTCACCGCCCTGCGGGACAGCCTCCAGTACCTTCTGAACCGCCGTCAGATCCACGCCGCCGACAGCCTCGCACCCGCCGTCACCCCGCTCGTGCGGATCCCGGCCAACGGCGGCGAGAAGGCGCAGTGGCACGCCAAACAGGTTCTCGACCTGGGCGCGTACGGGGTCGTCTGGCCGCACGTCACCACCGTGGACGAGGCCCGCAACGCGGTCGCGGCCTGCCGCTACCCGAGCCTGCCCGGCAGCCCCCGCCACGAGCCCGCAGGCCTGCGCGGCGACAGCCCGGGCGCGGCGGCCCGCTACTGGGGCATCACCAACGCCGAGTACTACAGGAGAAGCGACGTCTGGCCGCTCGACCCGGACGGCGAGGTCCTCGTCGCCCTCATGATCGAGGACCGGCGCGGCATCGAGAACCTCCCGGACATCCTCGACCAGGTCCCGGGCATCGGCCTGATCCTGATCGGAGAGGGCGACCTGAGCCAGGAGTTGGGCGTACCGCGTCAATACGAGCATCCGCGGGTCCTGGAGTGCAAGCGCCGCGTCCTCGACGTGTGCGGGAAGCGCGGTGTCGCCGTCGGCCATCCGCATGTCACCGCCGACAACGTCAAGCAGGTGCTCGACGACGGCTACCGCTTCCTGATGTCGGCGCCGGTGCGCTCGTATCCGGGCCTCGAACTGGGCCGTGCCCTGACCGCCCGCACCTCCGGAAGGGAGGGACTCCAGTGATCATCGACAGCCACGGGCACTTCACCACCGCCCCACCCGCGCTGGGCAGTTGGCGCGAACGGCAGATCCGCGCCTTCGAGGAATCGGGTGCCCGCGTGTCACCCGACGACCTGCACATCACCGACGACGAGATCAAGTACGCGGTGGAACAAGGGCAGTTGAAGCTCCAGCTGGAGCGCGGCACGGACCTTGGGCTGTTCTCCCCGGGCGCCGGGAAGATGGCCCACCACTACGGCGACGAACGCACCAGCCTCGACTGGTCCCGGGTCAGCAACGACCTGATCGCCCGGGTGTGCGGCCTGTTCCCGGGCCGGTTCGTCGGCGTGTGCCAGCTGCCCCAGTCACCGGGGGACGCGCTGCCCGCCTCGGTGCGCAACTCGGTCACCGAACTGGAGCGCTGTGTCGAGGAGTTGGGCTTCGTCGGCTGCCTCCTCAACCCCGACCCCTCGGACGGCTACTGGCAGGCACCGCCCCTCACCGACCCGGTGTACTACCCGCTCTACGAGAAGCTCGTCGAACTCGACGTCCCCGCGATGGTGCATGTCGCGATGTCCAGGAACCCTGCTATGCAAGGGACTTGTGCGCACTACCTCAACGGCGACACCGCGGTGTTCATGCAGCTGTGCATGTCCGACCTGTTCGCCGACTTCCCGACCCTGAAGCTGATCCTGCCGCACGGCGGCGGCGCCGTCCCCTACCACTGGGGCCGCTACCGGGGCGTCATGCAGGACCAGGGCCGGCCCCCGCTGGAGGAAGCGGTCCTGCGCAACGTCTACTTCGACACCTGCGTGTACCACCGGCGCGGCATGCAACTCCTCGTCGACGTGATCCCCGCCGAGAACATCCTCTTCGCCTCGGAGATGATCGGCGCCGTCCGCAGCGTGGACCCCGAGACCGGGCACCGCTTCGACGACACGAAGTACCTCCTCGACTCCCTCGACACGCTGAGCGACACCGACCGGCGTGCGATCTACGGCGGCAACGCGCAGCGCGTGTTCGGCCGCCTGGAGGGCGTGCTCAAGTCCGTGTCCATTGACTCAGCCCAGTCCAACACCCCGAAGGAGGCCGGGAATTGAAGGCCTACGAAGCCCTCGCCGAGGCGTTCGTCAAGGAGGGCACCAGCGACGTCTTCGGCATGATGGGCGACGCCAACATGCACTGGATGAACGCCCTCGACCGGCGCGGCGTCCGGCTCTACGAGGTACGCCACGAAGGCTCCGGCCTCGGCATGGCCGACGGCTGGGCCCGAACCACCGGCCGTCCAGGGGTCGTTACGACGACCAGCGGCCCCGGCACCTCGCAGCTGGCCACCTCGATGATCGTCGCGAACCGCGCCCGCACCCCGCTGGTCGCCTTCTGCGGCGAGACCAGTTGGGGCGACCAGGGCGCCGTGCAGTACCTCGACCAGCGCCGTTTCGCCGCCGCCGTCGAGTGCGGCTTCGTCCACCTCTCCCGCCCCGACCAGGCCCAGGACGCCGTACAGCGCGCCTTCTACCAGGCCCGAACCGAGTCACGGCCGGTGATGCTGAGCGCCCCGATCGACATCCAGCAAGGGGAGTTGGAGGACGCCGACGAGTACGTCCCCTCCCTCGCCCTCCTCGACAGCCCCCGCCTGCTGCCCGACCCGGCCCGGATCGCCGCGGCCTGCGACATCGTCCGGGCGAGCAAGCGCGTGGTGATCGTCGCCGGACGCGGGGCGCGTCGCGCGGGCGCCGGCGGTGAGGTGCTCGCCCTCCAGCAGCGGACCGGTGCCCTCCTCGCCACCACCCTCCAGGCGAAGAACTGGCTGTGCGACAGCACCCGTTACCACGTCGGCCTCGCCGGACTGTTCGGCAGCAAGACGGCCACGGAACTCCTCCAGGAGGCCGACTGTGTGATCGCGGTGGGCGCCAGCCTCAACAGCTACACCATCGAGCACGGCTACCTCTTCCCCGACGCCCGGTACATCCAGATCGACGTCTCCCCGCACATCGTGATGGGCAACGGCAGGGGCGCCGACTGCTACATCCAGGCCGACGCGGTCACCGCCGTGGGCGAGTTGAGCCGTGCGCTGGAGGAGCGCTCGGTCCAGCTCGACGGCTTCCACACCGACGACGTCCTGCGCCGCCTCGCCGAACCGCTCCAACCCCCGGCGTCGTACGTCAGCGAACCGGGCCGTATGGACCCGCGTCAGGCGATCCGCATCCTCGACGACGAACTCCCCGGCGAGATGGGCCTGGTGCTCGGCAGCGGGCACCAAGTCGACTTCGGCACCATGCTGTTCCAGCGCTCCCGCGAAGTCCTCTCCAACTACGGCATGTTCGGCGCCATCGGCCAGGCCCCGCTCCTCGCGATCGGCCGACTGGTCGCCGAGGGACGGCGGCCCGGATTTGTGGTGGAGGGCGACGCCAGCTTCCTCATGCATCTCTCCGAGTTCGAGACGGCCTGCCGCTATGGCATCCCGCTGCTGGTCGTCGTCATGAACGACGAGGGACTCGGCGCCGAGTACCACAAGTCCCGTTCCAAGGGCCTCGACCCGAACCTCGCCCTGATCCCGACCCCGGAACTCGGCCCGGTCGCGGTGGCCCTCGGCGGGGGAGGCGCCACGGTCCGCACCCCGGCCGAACTGACCGCTGCCGTCGCGGAGTTCGTGCGCTCGCCCCGCCCCACCGTGATCGACGTCCGCATCACCCGCGAGGTACTGAGCGTCCCCTACCGCCGCCTCATGTACGGCGAGGACGTATGAGGCGGGCACCGATGACACCGCTGACCGTCCTGCTGGGCGACTACCCGCACACCCGCTATCTGAAGCAGACCCCGGTCCTGGGCGGCGACTGCCGCTTCGTCGAGGCCTCCCCGCTGTACCCGTCCTTCGCCCGTATGGTTCGCCAACTGGAGTACGACGTGTGCGAGTTGGCCCTCGCCACCTACCTCCAGGCCCGCGAGGCCGGCGTCCCGATCACCCTGCTTCCGGTCGTGATGATCGGCGGCACCCACCACCGCTCACTCACTCGACTCCCGGACGGTCCGGATCTCACTCCGGGCGGGCTCATCGGCCGTCGGGTGGGCGTGCGCTCCTACAGCCAGACCACCGGCCTGTGGGTGCGCGGCATCCTGCGCGAGGAGTATGGCGTCGAATCCTCCGACGTCACCTGGGTCACCACCGAGGAACCCCACGTCGCCCAGTACCACGAACCGGCCTACGTGGAACGGTCCCAGGCCGGGCGCGTAGCCGATCTGCTGCGCGGAGGCGAGGTCGACGCTGCTGTGCTCGGGCCGCGCGCGATCGGCGGCCAGGGCGCGGGCCTCGTCCCGCTGATCCCCGACGCCGAGGCGGCCGGCCTCGCCTGGATCGACCGCCACGGGACCGTTCCCGCCAATCATGTGGTCGTCGTCCGCGACGACGTCCTGCGGTCCCAGCCGGAGGCGGTACTCGCCCTGTACCGCGCGCTCAAGGACGCCATCGCCGCCACCGCGCGGGAGCGCGACGACTCACCGGCCGGCCGCGCGGTAGCCGCTGGCTGGACCGTTCCATTCGCCGACTGCCTCGAGATCGCCGGGCGTTACGCCCTGGAACAGGAGCTCGTGCGCACCCCCGTGGACGTGGGCGCGATCGAGAAGGAAACCGCGTTCGTCCGAGGAAGCTGAGAGGAGGGCAGCGATGACAGGACTACGACACCGACCGAGCGCCCCCACCCGGCGCCCCGACCATTGGACACCGGACCTCCTCGCGAAGGTCGACTGGCGCCGTCGCGCGGCAGCCGAACCCTTCCGCGGAGTGACCACACCGGAGGGCCCGCGCCCAGGCCTCTTCCCTCTGCGCGACACCGGCGTGGACGTCAGCGGGGTACGGAAGGCGGCGGAGGACTATCTCGCCGCACTCTCGCCGGCGCAACTGGCCGCCGCCAGGTTCCCCATCGACGACGTGACATGGCGTCACTGGGCCAACGGAGCAAGGTACTTCCTCCGCCACGGCGTGTGCCTGGAGGACTTCGACGACGAGAAACGGCACCGCGCCCTGGACCTCGTCCGCGCCAGTCTCAGCGTCCACGGCTACACCCAGGTCGTCGACCTGATGCACCTCAACCTCACCATCGGCGAACTCCGCGGTGAGGAGGACCTGTTGAACGAGTGGTTGTACTGGTTCAGCGTCTACGGCGAGCCCGAGAACGGCGGCCCCTGGGGTTGGCAGCTCGACGGCCACCACGTCAACGTCAACTGTGTCTTCGTCGGCGACCAGATGGTGCTGACGCCCACTTTCCTGGGCGCCGAACCGGTGACCGCCACGTCCGGGAAGTACGCCGGAACGACCGCATTCCGGCGCGAAGAGGCCGTAGGACAGGAGCTGTTCACCACCCTGACGCGCCGTCAGCGGGAGCGGGCGGTGATCGCGGACGAGCTGCCGCCCGACCTGTTCGTCGGCGCCTTCCGCGACAACTTCCAACTCGCACACCGGGGCCTGCCGTTGAGCGAACTGACTGCGGGCCAGCGCGCGATCGCGGCGGAACTCATGGGCCTCTACGTCAACCGCGCCGCCGACGGCCACGCACGGGTCCGCATGGACGAGGTCACCGCCCACCTCGCGGACACCCGCTTCGCCTGGATCGGCGACGGCGCACCGGACAGCGCCTTCTACTACCGCCTCCACAGCCCGGTGATCCTCGTCGAGTTCGAGCATCAGGCCGGGGTCATGTTCGACAACGATGTGCCCTCGCGCAAGCACATCCACACCGTGGTCCGCACCCCGAACGGCAATGACTACGGGACCGACCTGCTGCGCCGGCACCACGAGCGGTTCCATCGGAAGAGGAGCACGGGATGAAGATGGTTCTGGGCCGCGACGACCTCGCGGCCGCCGCGGAGACCGCCGTCCGCGCCACCGGCACGGACCTCGAACGGCTCGACGTACGGCCCGTGCACAAGGCCTCGCGCGGATTCGTCAACGACAGGGACGTGGACCTCTGCGAGCTGGCGGTCGTCACGCTGCTCCAGGCCGTCGCCCACGGCAAACCTCTCGTGCTGCTCCCGGTCACCACCCTCGGCCGCCACCAGCACCAAACCCTCGTCACCTGCCGTGAGTTGACCGTCGCCGACATCGAGGGCCGCACCGTCGGCGTCCGCTCCTGGAGCCAGACCACCGGCGTGTGGGTGCGCGGTTTCCTGAGCGAGCGGTACGGGGTCGACCTGCGGAGCGTCGACTGGGTCGTGTACGAGGACGGCCACGTCGACGAGCACGAGGACCCGGCCTGGGTGAAGCGGGCCCCCGAAGGCGCCCGGCTCCAGGCGGACTTCCTCGAAGGGCGCCTCGACTTCGGGATCATGGGCAACGAACTCCCGGCCGACGACCGTATCCGCACCACGATCCCGGACGCGTCCGACGCCGCTCAACAGTGGGCGCTCACCAAGGGGTTCGCCCCCGTCAACCACGTCGTCGGGATCACCGCGTCAGCCGCCCGCGAGCACTCCGCCGCCCTCTGCGCCGCCTACGACGCGATGCGCGCCGCGCTCCCGCCGACCAGCCCCGTGGACTTCAGCCCCGTCGGCTTCGAGGCGTTGCGTGGCCCGGTCGCGCAGGCCGCT
The DNA here is from genome assembly GCF_045162565.1 of Streptomyces sp. NBC_00986. Taxonomy (NCBI): domain Bacteria; kingdom Bacillati; phylum Actinomycetota; class Actinomycetes; order Kitasatosporales; family Streptomycetaceae; genus Streptomyces; species Streptomyces sp. NBC_00986. The sequence continues at coordinate 2,515,568 of NZ_CP108733.1, read as the reverse complement.
CAATTCGCCCTGGAGCAGGGTGTGTTGCCCCGGCCCGTCCCCTTTGACGAGCTGGTGGAGGGGAGTTGCGCCGCCCTCGGGGTGGATCCCGCGCGACTCGGCGGCTGACACCTGGGCGAACGGCCGTGGCCCACACATCCATGGAACGGAAGGCAGGGAATGCAGAAGCTCTCGGTGGCCCTCGGGGAGTACCCGCACGGGCAGGCGCTCCTCGACGGCGAGGTCGAGGTGGACGGGTACCGGATCGAACCGGTCGAGGTCAGGCCGGTCATCGGCGCCTACCGGCGGATGATCCGCGACCTGGAGTTCGACGTGTGCGAACTCGCCCCCGTCTCCTACCTGATGGCCAGACAGGAAGGCGTCCCGCTCACCGCGATCCCGGTGTTCCTCAACCGCCGTTTCCACCACGGCGACGTGCAGTGCGCCGAGGACTCGGGCATCCGGGTGCCCCGCGACCTGGAGGGGCGCCGGGTCGGGGTCCGCGCGTACACGGTGACCACCGGGGTGTGGGTGCGCGGCATCCTGAGCGAGCAGTACGGCGTGGACGTCGAGAAGATCACCTGGGTGGTGGACGACGACGACCACATCGAGGGCCGTACCCCGCCGAACGTCGAACGGGTCGCGGACGGACGGTCGTTGGGTGAGCTGCTGCGTGCCGGTGACATCGACGCCGCGTTCACCGGCAATGCCGGCACCGGCCGGGCGGGCGCACCCCGGGCGGGCTGGGCCGCGGCGGACGAGGGGGTCGGCGACGGCCCGTATCCGCTCTTCCCGGACGCCGAAGTCCTGGCCGTGGACTGGTACTTGCGAAGCGGCGTCTACCCGCTGCACTCCCTCATCGCGCTCCGCTCCGACCTCGTCGAACGCGACCCCGACCTCCCCGCCAAGCTCTACACGGCCTTCGTCGACAGCAAGCGGAAGCAACTCGCCGCCGATCCCGACTGGTTGGCGCAGCCGCGCTTCGCCCGACAGGCACGGCAGATCGACGGCGACCCCGTCCCCTACGGCATCGACGCCAACGAGCCGAGCCTCACCGCGCTCGTGCGGTTCTGCCGGGACCAGGGCCTCCTCGACCCGGACTTCCCCACCGACCCGCACGCCCTGTTCGCCGCCGGCGAGCATCCCGGCGCCTGACCGAAACGACGTACCGCACAAGGGAGTTGGACCATGGACGTGGTCGACGCACACTGTCACATCATCTCGGAGGACCAGGCCCGGTACCCGCGGGCGCCGATCGGCGGCAAGCAGTCGGCGTGGGCCGAGTCCCGGCCGGTGACCGCCGCCGGGATGGTGACCCGCATGGACGAGGCGGGCATCGGCCGGGCTGTACTCGTCCAGGCCACCACGGCTTACGGCTACGACAACTCCTACGTCCTCGACAGCTGCCGGAGTCGCCCCGGACGTTTCGTCGCCGTCGGTACGTTCGACCCGCTGCGGCCGGACGCCTCCGACATCCTCGCGAACGCGGTCGGCGACGGAGGTCTCGCCGGGGTGCGGCTGTTCACCAGCGGCAGCACGGTGCCGACGCAGGGGGAGTGGTTCGCCGCCCCCGAGACATATCAATTCTGGCGCCGGGCAGGGGAGTTGGACATCACCGTCTGTCTGCAGATGCGGCTCGGGGCGGCGACCAAGCAACTCCGGCAGGTGCTGGAGCGGTTCCCGGACGTACGGGTCCTCCTCGACCACATCGGTTACCCGGACATCGCCGCCTCGCCCGCCCGCGCCGGTGCCGATGTCGCCGAACTCGCCCAGCATCCGGGCCTGTTCCTGAAACTCACCCACCGCAATCTGGAACGGCTGTACGACGCCGGGGACGCGGCGGCCGACTTCCTCGAACCCGTCGTGGCAGCGTTCGGCGCCGACCGGATCGCGTGGGGCTCCAACTGCCCGGCCGCAGAACAGTCGTTGCCCGAACTGCTGCGACTCGCCGAAGACGTCCTCGCCGTACTTCCCACGGACGCCCGGCAGGCGATCTTCGCCGGAACGGCACGACGGCTGTACCCCGGGCTGACCGAACAAGGCGCCTGAACGGGACATACTCCCGGGACGGCCGACATCAGCGGCCGGCAACCCTTCCGAGAACACACAGGTGATCAAGGTGGACATCAGCGGTTACGACGACGTCGTGGATCCGGGCCGAACGTCGCCCACCCGGCACAGCCAGGCCTACGACGGACTGCGCTCGCTGCTCCTGTCGGGCAGCGTCGAGCCGGGCACCCGGCTCACCGAGGCCGACCTGACCAGGATGTTCAACGTCTCGCGCAGCACCATGCGGGCGGTGCTGGTCCGGCTGACCCAGGAGGGTTACGTCACCAGCGAGGTCAACCGCGGTGTCCGCACCAGGAGTTTCTCCGTCGAGGAGGCCGCGGACATCCTGGAGGCACGCGAGACGCTGGAGTCCGCCCTCGCCGGGAAGGCCGCCGAACGCGCCACCGACGAGGAGATCGCCCAACTCCGCGCCACCCTCCGGGAGATGGAGGACTGCAAGGCACGCGGCGACCAGGCCGCCTACTCGCGCGGCAACCGCCTCTTCCACCAGCAGGTCAAACAGGCCGCCCACCAGCAGACCCTCGCCAAGGCCTACGACACGCTGCTCTACCCGCTCGTCATGCGCCAGTACCGCAACCTCTCCGCCCCGCACCCGCGCGCCGGTTCGCTGGAGGAGCACCAGGCGATCCTCCTCGCCATCGTCACCCGCAACCCGGATGCGGCCGTCGCCGCGATGCGCCACCACGTGGCCTCCGCCCGTCAGGCACTCCTGCTGCGCTCCGCCCGCGACAGCCCCGCCCACGCCACCGACTGACCGACCGCTCGCCGCACACGAGAAAGGGTCTTCATGCGCCACCCAGTGGAAACCGAAGCAGGGCTGGTGGAGGGCATACCGGGCCGCGACCACGCGCTCACCGTGTTCCGCGGCATCCCCTACGCGGCGCCCCCGGTGGGGGAGTTGCGCTGGCGCCCGCCCCAGCCCCCGCCGACCTGGCCCGGTGTGCGAGTGGCCCGCGCCTTCGGCCCGATGTGCCCCCAGGCCCCCAACAGCGAGATCGCTGGCATCGACCTTCCGATGAGCGAGGACTGCCTGAACCTGAACATCTGGACCGGTGCAACCTCCACCGAGGAGCGCCGCCCGGTCCTGGTCTGGATCTACGGCGGCGGCTTCCGCGTCGGCACGGGTGCGAGCCCCCGCTACGACGGCGAGGCCCTTGCCCGCAAAGGACTCGTCGTCGTCACCTTCAACTACCGCCTGGGCGCCTTCGGTTTCCTCGCCACCCCCGAGCTCAGTACCGAGTCCGGCCACCACGCCTCCGGCAACTACGGCCTCCTCGACTGCATAGCCGTCCTGCGCTGGGTCCGCGACAACATCACCAACTTCGGCGGCGACCGCGACCGCGTCACCATCGCCGGACAATCCGCAGGGGCAGGAGCGGTCAACTTCCTGGCCATGTCCCCCCTCGCCCAGGGCCTGTTCCACCGAGCTGTCGCCCAGAGCCACGCCCGCCACGCGCGCGACCCCGAACTCCGGTACCTGGCAACGTCGTACCGCACGCTGCCCGACGCCGAGAGCGCGGGCGCACGGTACGCCGAGGAACGCGGCGGGCCCTCCCTCACGCGGCTGCGGTCACTGCCCTGGCAGAAGCTCGTCGACGGGGACGCGGCCGTCGACTCCCTGGTGGAGACCGGCAGTTCGGCGAAGCCACCGCTGTTCCGGCCCGTCGTCGACGGGTGGGTACTCCCCGCCGGCTACGACGAGACGTACGCCAAAGGCCGTCAGAACAACGTCGGTTACCTCGCCGGCAACAACAGAGACGAGAGCGGAGCCGTCCCCGAGAGCACCTTCGCCGCCTACCGCACGGCCGGCAAGAAGGCCTGGCGACCGGGCATGCCACCCGTCCACGTCACCCTCGACGACTACGAGGCCGCGGCCCGGCGGAAGTTCGGCGGGATGGCCGACGAGTTCCTGCGGCTGTACCCGGCGGCCGACGACGACGCGGCGGGCCGCGCCCACAGTGCGGCCGTGCGCGACAACGCCCGTATGTCCACGTTCCTTTGGGGCACGGACTGGACCAGACACGCTGACCGCCCGGTCTACACGTACTTCTGGACCCACCGCTCCCCGGCACGCGGGCAGGACCCGCGGCGCGCCTCGCACAGCTCCGAGATCGACTTCGTCCTCGACAACCTCGACCAGGACGACGCCGAGTGGACAGCCGAGGACCGGTCCGTCGCGGCGACCATGTCCGGCTACTGGGCCAACTTCGTCGCCACCGGCGACCCCAACGGACCCGGACTGCCGAACTGGCCGCCCTACACCCCCGATTCGGCGACGGTCATGCAGGTCGGCGAGGGCTTTGGACCGGTCCCGGTCGCGGAGCCCGCCCGGCTCGACTTCTGGAAGCGCTTCTTCCGTACGCAGCAGGCATGGTGACTGGAGACCTCATGAGACTACGCACCGCGGACACCCGTACCGCCGTCGCGCTGGCGGCCACCATGGCGCTCGGCACGGCCCTGCTGACCGCGTGCGGCGGCGACTCCTCGGCGAGCGCCGACGGACTCACCACCGTGACGGTCGGCACCGGTGGCAACATCTTCGACCTGCCCCTCAAAGTGGCCGACGCCAACGGCTACTTCCGCAAGCAGGGGCTCAAGATCAAGTACGTGACGCTGACCGCCGCGACCGGACCCTCGGCCCTCCAGGCGGGCTCCGTGCAGTTCCTCCACGACAGCCCGACGGGGTTCGTGACCGCGCTGTCCAAGGGCCTTCCGGAGACCGCGCTCGCCGCGGACGGGCTGGGCAATCCGCTCGGGCTCGTCGTCAGCAAGAAGTTCGCCCAGGACCACGACCTGACCGCCGCCACCCCGGCCGCCGATGTCGCCAAGACGCTGGCCGACTCCACCGCGGGCGCCAGTTCGGCCAACACCAAGGCCGAGGCCGGGATCTTCCTCAAGTCCCACGGCGTCGACCCCACCAAGCTGAAGTGGGTGTCGCTGCCCAGCCCGGCCGCCGACAAGGCCGCGCTCAACAACCACGAGATCGACTGGTTCGTCACCTCGGAACCGCTGCCCCTGCAGATCGCGGACTCCGGCGACGGCATCGTCGTGGCAACGCCCCTGACGGTCCCCGAATGGGACGCCGCGCACTCCGGATACAGCCAGTTCGTGGTGGCCCAGAAGAGCTACGCGAGCGGGCACGCCGACATCGCGAAGAAGTTCGTCACGGCCGTCCAGCAGGGCACCGCCTACATGCGGACCCACCTCGCCGACAAACAGGACAAGACCGTGCTGGCCGTCGCGCAGAAGGCGCTGCCCGGCGTACCGGCCAAGGTCCTCGAAGGCAGCCTCGAACAGGTCGACTGGCCGGCCAAGTCATCGATGGACGCCGCCACTTGGAACACCACCACGGCCTTCATCGACGCGATAGGCGCGCTCCCCGACGGAGCCAAGGTCACCACGAGCGACTGGACCAACACGTACCTGCCATGACACGGCCGGCGAGAAAGCGGAAGGAGCAGACGATGGCGACTGCCACCGACACGCCCGAGAGCACGACCGAGGTCGCGGTCGCGACCGAACGACGCCGCAGGAACAACGACCGCTGGCGCGACACGGCCATCGTGGTGGCCCTGCGTCTCGCGGTGATCGCGCTCTGCCTGGTCCTCTGGCAGGTGATGAGTGGACCGGTCCTACCGGAGTACGCGGTCAGCAAGCCGACCGACGTGTCGCACGCTTTGTGGAAACTGCTCGGATCCTCCTCCGGGTGGACCGACATCAGGGTGACGTCGATCGAGGTGGCCGCCGGATTCGCCATCGGCGTGGTCCTCGGCACGGTGATGGGCCTCCTCCTGGGCTCCTTCCCGCTCGCGGGCCGGGTCCTGGAGCCCCTGGTCGCCGCCGTCAACGGCATCCCCAAGATCGCCCTCGCGCCACTCTTCCTGCTGTTCTTCGGCATCGGCCCCTGGTCGAAGATCAACATCGCCGTCACGGGCGTGTCCTTCGTCGTCTTCTACAACGTCTACCTCGGCCTGCGCCTGCGGGAGCGCGAACTCGTCGAGATCGTCCAGGTGATGGGCGGCCGCCGCCACCACGTCCTCGGCTACGTCACGATCCCCACCCTCGCCGCCCCCTTCTTCGCCGCCCTCAAGACCGGCGGCCCGCTCGCGATCCTCGGCGTCATCGGCGGCGAGTTCATCGCCTCCTCCGAAGGCGTCGGCCACGAACTGTTCACCTCTGCCATGAACCTCGACGCCGCGACCGAGTTCGCCGGCCTGATCGTGCTGGTGGTGATGACCCTCATCCTCAACGGCCTGTTGAGTTGGCTCGACACGTACGCCCTCAAGCGTCTGGGGCTGAGCCCGCGACGGTCGGCCGAGCGCCGCGCAGGTTGACCGCCGGAGCATGAACCCCCTGCTCACACCGGGTTTCCCGGCCCTCTCCCGGACGGGCAACGGGAAACCCGTCGACCCCGGAACTCCCCCGGGACAGGCTGATCCCCGTCAGCACGAAGCACGGCCTGCGACTCCGCAGGAGACCCACTAGGGGGAAACATGCGCAAGATGTTGAGCGCCTTCGCGGCACTCGCGACCGCGGCCACCGCGATGGTGGCGATGGGTGGCGCCGCCCAGGCCGCGCCCGCGAGCAACAGCACGGTGTACGGCTGTCTTTCGGGCAACGTCTGCATCTGGCCCCAAGGCGTCAACCCGATCGACAACCCGCACCCGACCAACCAGTACGCCAGCTACGGCGCCCACAACCTGAGCAACCAGTTCGGGTACCACTGGGTCCTCAACAACCAGTACGGCGGCGCCGGCGCCGCCCTGTGCAACAACTACGGCGGCACCAACTGCGGCGAATACCTCGCGCAGGACCAGTGGACCTACACGGACCTCACGCCCATCAACTCCATCGTTCTCTACCGGCCGTAGCCGGACCTCTCGCCACGGGGGAACACTGCCGGGACCGGTCCACACCGGTCCCGGCAGTCCCGTTTTCGCCACTCCGGGTGAAGTCCTCTCTCCCTGTCCGACCCCCGCAGTAACCTGGGCATCCGCCGTCCCACGATCCGGACAGGCCAGTGCCAGGGGGATGCCTTGGGGGATCAGCAGTACGACGACGCGGACGTGGACCGGTCCGACCAGCCGGGAAGCACCGCACAGGCCACGCCGTCCTTTCCCGCACAGCTGAGACGGCTGCGCCGGGAGCGCGGACTGTCGCTGGCCGATCTCGCACGTCAGACGCACTACAGCAAGGGCTATCTCAGCAAGATCGAGACCGGCGTCAAGCGGGCGACCGTCGACGTGGCCCGCCAGTGCGACCACATCCTGCGCGCCGACGGCGAGCTGCTCCGGCTGGTGCGCGAGACCGGCCCGGCGGAGCGCGGCGCGGGGTCGGCCACCGACACAGGTGCGCTTGCCTGTCCGTATCGCGGACTGTCGGCGTTCACCTCGCAGGACGCGGCCTGGTTCTTCGGCCGGGAGCGGGCCACGGCCGCACTCGTCGAGCGGGTCTTCCAACGCGTCGGCGGCGGACCGCTGTTGCTCGTCGCCCCGTCCGGCGCCGGCAAGTCCTCGCTCCTGAACGCCGGTCTCGTCCCGGCGTTACGCCGCCCCGGCGGTTTCCCGATGCCCGGCGCCGAGCGCTGGCCGGTGGTCGCGCTCACGCCCACCGCCCATCCGCTGGACGAACTCCTCGAACGGACGACGAAGGTCCTCGGCAGCGAACTCGACCTCACCGCACAGGAGTTGACCGACCGCCCCGAGGCGTTACTGGAGGCGGTCCGCGCCCGCTCGGAGGATGCCCCGCCCGGCGCGGACGGCCGCCGCCCGCCCCCGGTCCTGCCGGTGCTGCTGGTCGACCAGTTCGAGGAACTGTTCACCCTCTGCTCCGACGAGAGCGAGCGACGGGCCTTCGTCCGGGTCCTGCGGGCGCTGTCCACCGGCCCGGACCCCGCCGTCGTCGTGCTCGGCGTCCGCGCCGACTTCACCGGCCGCTGCCTCGAACTCCCGGAACTGGCCCCGGTGTTCACCGACGGACTGTTCGTCCTGCTCCCCATGTCCGTGGCGGAACTGCGCGCGTCCATCACCCGCCCCGCCGAACTCGCCGACGTCACCCTCGAACCCGGCCTGGTCCCCCTCCTCCTGCGCGACGCCGGCCTGCGCGACGAACCGGGCACCGTGGACCGTTCCAACACCCCCGACGGCACCCCGTCCGGCGCCCTGCCCCTCGTCTCCCACGCCCTCCTCGCCACCTGGCAGCAGCGCGAGGACACCACCCTCACCGTCGCCGGGTACGAGCGCACCGGCGGCATCCAGGGCGCCATCGCCCGCACCGCCGAGACCGTGTTCGCCCAGTTGTACCCGGCCGAGCAGAAGACCATCCGGCGCGTCCTGTCCCGGCTCGTCCACGTCTCCGACGAGGGGACCGTCGCGACCCGGCGCCGCGCAGGCCGCAGCGCCCTGATGGAACAACTCGCCGACGCGGACGCCGCGTCGGCCGCCCTCGACGTCTTCGTGCGGGCCCGGCTGATCACCGTGGACCGTGACACCGTCGAGATCACCCACGAGGCCCTGCTGCACGCCTGGCCCCGGCTGCGCGACTGGATCCACGCGGACCGCGCCGGACTCCTCATCCACCAGCAACTCGCCCACGCCGCCGCCGAATGGGAGCGCGAGGACCACGACCCGTCCGCCCTCTACCGCGGCACCCGCCTCGACACCGTCCGCGCCTGGGCCGACGAACTCGACGGCCGCAGCCGCCTCGGCCCCCGCGAAGAGGCCTTCCTCAAGGCCAGCCAGGCGGAGGAGGACACCCGCCAGCATCTGGCGAGGCGCCAGATCCGGTTACGCCAGGCCCTGTTCGCGACCCTCGCCGTCCTCCTCGGCCTCGCGGTGACCGCCGGCGGCCTCGCCTACCAGCAGCGCGCGAGCGCCCTCGACCAGGAGCGCGTCGCCCGCTCCCAGGCCCTCGCCGTGCAGTCCACCTCCCTGGCCGGCAGCCAGCCCGAGGCGTCGATGCTCCTCGCCGAGGAGGCCTACCGCGCCGACCACACCCCCGAGGCCCGCGGCGCCCTGCTCAGTACCCAGGCCCAGGCCTTCTCCGTGCGCCTCGTCGGCCGGCACGGACCGGTCAACGCCGTCGCCTTCGCACCGAACGGCAAGCTCCTCGCGACGGCCGGCGCATACGGCACCGTACAACTGCGCCGCACCAGCGATCACCGTACGACCGCCACGCTCACCTTCCCCGGACGGGTCCGTTCGGTCGGCTTCAGCCCCGACGGGGGCGCGCTCGCGGCGACGTCCAGCGATGGACCGGTCCGGATCTGGGGCACCGCCGACCACCGGGTGCGGGCCCTGCTGCCCGCGAGCACCACCGGCGCCCGCGCCCTCGCCTTCGACCCCCGCGGCCGTACCCTCGCGGTCGCCGGTGACGATGGAACGGTCCAACTCTGGGACATCGCCGGCGACAGGCCGACCGGGGTACGGCTCGTCGGGCACACCGGCCGGGTCAACACGCTGGCCTACGCCCCGGACGGCAGGACCCTGGCCTCGGGCGGCTCCGACCGGACCGTACGGCTGTGGGACACGGACCGGGGACGGTCCCTCGCCGTACTCAGGGGGCACACCGACGAGGTGCTCGGGGTGGCGTTCGCGCCGGACGGGCGGAGCGTGGCCTCCGGGGGCGTCGACCGGACGGTACGCCTGTGGAACGTGGCCTTGCACCGGTCCACGGCGACGCTCACCGGACACAGCGACGACGTCAACGCCGTCGCCTACACACCCGACGGCAGCACGGTCGTCAGCGCGGGCGGCGACGGCACGACCCGCTTGTGGGACGTGCGCACGGGGCGGCCGGCCGCGATCCTCGCCGGGCACACCGACTACGTGATGTCCGTCGCCGTGAACTCCACCGGCACGACCCTGGCCACCGGCGGCTTCGACCAGTCGGTGGTGCTGTGGGACCTGCGTGGACCGGTCCTGACGGCCCGCCCGTTCACCGAGGTCTCGCAGGCCGCGTACAGCCCGGACGGGACACTCCTCGCGACCGCCGACGCGGACCACACCGTCAGGCTGTGGGACGTGGCCCGGCGCCGGGTGGTGACGACGTTCACGGGCCACCGTGAGAGCGTGTTCTCGGTGGCGTTCTCCCCGGACGGCCGCACCCTCGCCTCGGCGGGGTCGGACGGCACGGTCCGGCTGTGGGACGTCCGCTCGCACCGCGCGCTCGCGACCCTCACCGGTCACACCGGGGACGTCTTCTCCGTCGCGTTCGCACCCGACGGCCGCACCCTCGCCTCCGCGGGCGCCGACCGCACGGTCCGCATCTGGGACGTCCACGGCCACCGTCAACTCGCCGTCCTCAAGGGCCACTCGGACTCTGCCAACGATGTCACCTACAGCCCGGACGGCCGCACCCTCGCCAGCGCGGGCGACGACCTGACCGTCCGCCTCTGGGACACGGCGACCCACCGCCCGCTCGCCACCCTCACCGGCCACACCGGCGCGGTGCGGGGCGTGGCCTTCAGCCCCGACGGACGGACCCTCGCGAGCAGCAGCAACGACGGCACGGTCCGCCTGTGGGACGTCCGCCACCGCCGCTTCGAGGCCTCCCTCACCGGCCACACCGGATCCGTGCGCGGCCTCGCCTTCTCCCCGGACGGCACCCTCCTCGGGAGCAGCGGCAGCGACCGTACCGTACGGCTCTGGGACCTGGCGGGACGGCGGCCGTGGGCCACACTCACCGGGCACACGAACGCGGTGTGGGGCGTCGCGTTCGCACCCGACGGCCGGACCCTCGCGAGCAGCAGCAACGACGGGACCGTACGACTGTGGGACCTGGACCTCGGCGACCGGCTCACCCGAATCTGCCGTCTGCGGAAGGCGATTGGGCCCGAGGAGCGCAAGACGCTGATGCCCGGACTGCCCGTGTCGTTCACTCCCGGGTGTGCGAAGCCCTGACCGGGGCGGGCCAAGTGCCGCTGGTGGGAGGGGGTTTCCCCAGGGTTTCCCGTTGCCCTTCGGGGTGGGGTGACGCCGGGTCCTCGACCGGCCGGGCCGGGGTCGGCAGGCTGGTGCACGACCAGTTTCGGACCACAGAAAACGGGGGTCCCGGCATGCTCCGGCGGACCGGAATCATCGGCACACTCATCGGACTGTTCGCCTTCCTCCTCTGGGCACCAGCGGCCGTCGCCGCACCGGCGGCCAGCGGCTGCGGTGTCCTCGCACCCGGCTCCTCGGCCGCCGCGCAGAGCGCGATCGCCGCGGCCTGCGCCCAGGTCGACGCGGGCACCTGGTACACGTGGGGCGGCGGCCACGGCGCCCAACCCGGCGCCACCTACGGCCAGGTCGACCCCACCGACCCGGCCAGCAACCAGGACCCCGAGCGGCTCGGCTTCGACTGCTCGGGCCTGGTGCGGTACGCCTACGCCCAGGCCGCCGGCTCCGACATCCTCAACGGCGACGCGAGCCGGCAGTACTACACCACCCGCGCCGCCGCCCGCTTCGCCGCAGCCCAGGGCCTCGCCCCGCTGCTCCCCGGCGACCTGCTCGCCTACGGCGACTCGGCGGACCTGCACCACATCGCCATCTACCTCGGCGCGGGCAAGATGGTCGAGGCGAGGCAGTCCGGCACGCATCTGATGGTCAGTGATGTCCGCCTGGGCGGCGACTACTTCGGGGCCGTCCGCGTCAACACCGGTGCGGTGACCGGGCATGTCTTCCAGACCTGGGGCACCGGCGTCTGGACGAAGACCGCACCCTCCGTCAGTGCCACGCGCGTCTACGCCTTCCCCGACGCGACCAGCATCCGCGTCGAGTGCCAGAAGCACGCGGAGACCGTCACCTCGGACGGCTACACCAACGACGCCTGGGCCTACCTGCCCGACTACAAGGCCTGGATGACCAACATCTACATCCAGGGACCGGCCTGGCTGGACGGCGTCCCCACCTGCACCTGACCCGCACCTGATAAATCGCGTGCTCCGCATCCCGGGCTTCCCTACACTCGCCACATCCGTTGACGAGTGAGGGGAGCCCGGCCGTGCGTTACAGCACCGCTGTTGTCGTTCCCCGCTCCCGGTACGAGGTGATCCTGGTGTCTCCGGCCGTCCGGTGCCCGCTGCGCGGCCGGCACTGGATGCCCGTGACGTGACGGGGTTTTGACGCTCCGTCAATTGCCTTGTCCCGCACGGGAATTGCGCTGCCCTGCACGGAATCACATCTCGAAAGGCCACGGGCCGTGCGCACCGAACGTCCTCTCACCACACCGCTCTCCGCCGTCCGTAACCTGGGCATCCTCGCCCACGTCGACGCCGGCAAGACCACCGTCACCGAGCGGTTCCTCTACCTCACCGGCAGCACGCACAAGCGCGGTGAGGTCCACGACGGCACCACCGTCACCGACTTCGACCCCCAGGAGCGCGACCGTGGCATCACCATCTTCGCCGCGGCCGTCACCTGCGCCTGGGACGGTCACCGGATCAACCTGATCGACACCCCGGGCCATGTCGACTTCGCCGACGAGGTGGAACGGTCCCTGCGTGTTCTCGACGGCGCGATCGCGGTGTTCGACGCCGTCGCGGGCGTGGAGCCGCAGAGCGAGTCGGTGTGGCGCCAGGCCGACCGGTACGGCGTGCCGCGCATCGCCTTCGTCAACAAGCTGGACCGCGCGGGCGCCGACCTCGACACCGCCGTCGCCTCGATCCGCGAACGGCTCCATCCGGCGCCGCTGGTGGTGCAGTTGCCGATCGGCACGGAGGACGGCTTCACCGGAGTCGTCGACCTGCTGCGGATGCGGGCCCTGATGTGGACCGACGGCAGCGACACGGCGGAGGAACTCCCGGTACCGGAAGGCCTGTTGGAGGAGGCGCGGCGACGCAGACGGTTGCTGGAGGAGGCGGTGGCGGAGCTGCACGCGGGCGCGCTGGAGGAGTTCTACGACGGATCGGCCCTGTCCGCCGAGACGTTGAGCGTCGCCCTGCGCGACCTGACCCGCACCGGCGACGGTGTGGTCGTGCTGTGCGGCTCGGCCTACCGCAACCGCGGCATCGAGCCGCTGCTGGACGCCGTAGTGGCGTATCTGCCGTCGCCGTCGGACGTTCCGCCGGTACGGGGGACGGACGACCACGGCGCCGAGCAGGAGCGGGCGGCCGATCCTCGACTGCCGTTCTCCGCACTGGCGTTCAAGGTGAGCGCGACCACGACCGGGCGGCTGACCTACCTGCGGATCTATTCGGGCACGATCGAGAAGGGAGACACCGTGTGGGACCCGGGCGCGCGGCGCACCGAGCGGATCGGGCGCATCCTGCGGGTGCAGGCCGACCGGCACGAACGGCTGGACCGGGCGGTCGCCGGGGACATCGTCGCCGTGGTCGGGCTGAAGTCCGCCCGCGCCGGCTCGACCCTGTGCGCACCGGACGCCCCGCTCGTCCTCGAACCGCCCACGGTCGCCGATCCGGTGGTCTCGGTGGCGGTCGAGGCCCGCAGGAGCACCGACACCGACCGGCTGGCGTCGGCGTTGGCCCGACTGGCCGAGGAGGACCCGTCGTTGGTCGTTCGGACCGACGGCGAGACCGGCCAGACGGTCCTGTCCGGCATGGGCGAACTGCACCTGGAGGTCGCGGTGGAGAAGATCCGCCAGGCCACGGGCGTGGACGTCAACGTCGGTCGCCCGAGGGTGGCTTACCGCGAGACGGTCGTGCGCGGGGTGTCCGGACTGGTCTTCCGGCACGTCAAACAGGACGGCGGATCAGGGCAGTTCGCGCATGTCGTACTCGACGTCGAGCCGCTCGACGGCCTCGGCTTCGAGTTCCGCTCGGCGGTCGTCGGCGGGCGGGTGCCGCAGGAGTACGTCCGCTCGGTGGAGGCCGGGTGCCGTGACGCCCTCACCGAGGGGCCGATCGGCGGCTTCCCGGTGACCGGGCTGCGCGTCACGCTGACCGACGGGGCGACCCATGTGAAGGACTCCTCGGAGCAGGCGTTCCGCACGGCCGGTCGCCTCGGCCTGCGCGAAGCCCTGCGTGCCTGCACGACGGTCCTCCTCGAACCGGTCGTCGAGGTCACCGTCACCGTGCCCGAGGACGCGGTCGGCGGTGTGCTCGGCGACCTGGCCGCCCGGCGCGGCCGCGTCACCGGCTCGACGACCCGTACGGGTTCGGCGATCGTCACGGCGACCGTGCCGCTGGCCGAACTCTTCGGCTACGCAACGCGGTTGCGCAGCCGGACACAGGGCCGCGGCACGTTCACGGCCCGGCCGACGGGGTACGCCCCGGCGCCGAACGCGGTGACCGTCCGGTGACGGTGGCGGGTGCGGACCGAAGGGGGAGCTTCGGCCCGCACCCGCCACGTACTCGGGGACTCCGGGGTCTCGGGGATCCCAGATCTCGGGGAACCCGGAGACCTCAGGGTTCCAGGGGGTCTCAGGGGTACGAGACCACCGTCGACGGCACGGTCGACGTGCCCGACGTCGGCGCGCCCGTCTCGTTGATGACGTGTTCGTACTGGCCCTGGCCGCCGAGCGAGACGACGAGCAGGTCGTGGAACTTCACGCCCGAGCGGTTCGGGGCGGCGAAGCCGTTGTGCTGGACGATCGTCGGGGCGACGTTGTAGTAGCAGTAGCTGCCCAGGCCCCAGCCCTCGTGCACGGTCACGTTGTCGCCGACCTTGTAGGCGGCGTAGCCCTTGATGGAGCCGTTCTGGATGGCCGCCTGGTTCGGGGCGTCGTACGCCTTCTCGTTCTGGAAGAAGATCGCGCGGCCCCGCTCGCCGTTCCACTGGACGTCGTACTTGTTGAAGTGCTCCACGAACAGGCCGGTGGTCAGGACGTCGGCGCCGTTGACGACGAGCCCGTAGTCGGCCCGGTTGGTGTCCCAGCCGATGCCCGTGCCGTGGTCGGCGCGCCAGAGCCAGGTGTGGTCGACGATGGTGTGGCGGTTGTTGATGACCATGCTGGTGGTGGCCTTGCCCGCGCCCGCGCCGCCGATCCGGACGAACACGTCCTGCACGGTGGTCGGGTTGGCGGAGTGGTCCGTCGTCGTGCCCGCGGGGCCAACTTCCAGCAGGGTGTTCGAGTTGACCGTGCCCGCGTCGATCAGGAAGCCCGCGAGCCGTACGCCGTCCACGTCGGCGGTCTTGAGGGCCGTGACCCCGTTGTCCGGGACCAGAGTTGCGTAACCCAGGCCCAGGACAACGGTGTTGGCGCGGTTCACCTGGATCGGCTGGTCCAGGTGGTAGATCCCCGGGGTCAGCAGGAGGTGCAGTCCTTGTGTGAGCGCCTGATTGAGGGTGGCCGCCGTGACGCCCGGCTTCGCGACGTAGAACTGGGAGAGGGACAGCGAGGTGCCGCGCGGTGTGCCGTTGCCCCAGGTCACCCCGCTCGCGTTGGTGCGCTTCTCCGGGAGGAAGACGCGGTACTCGGTGCCGTTCAGGTACAGGAAGGGCTTCTCGCGGGAGACCGGGGTCGTGGCCAGCGTGGTGTACACCGGGTTCGGGAAGCCCTGTGCCGGAGCGCCCTGGACGCCTGAAAAGACCATGTTCCAGACGCCGTTGAGCCAGCTGCCGATCGCGCTGTCCCGGGTGTACCACTGCTGCTGCGAGTACGGCTGGACCTGGCCGTCGATCCGGCTGTCGGCGATGTAGCCGCCGCTCGCCCAACCGTAGCCGTTCGGCGAGAGGTTGAGGCTGCCGCGTACGTGCATACGACGGAAGGGGGCCGCCTGAGCCACGGCCCACCTGTTCGTACCGCTGACGGGGACCAGCGCGAGGTTCTCCGCCGAACGCCAGAAGTTCTGGGTGGCGTTGCCGTTGAACCAGCCGGCGTCGACCGTGATGTCACCGTTGATCGTGGTGTCGTCGGGGGAGAGGCCGAGCCCGGAGACCGAGGTGTAGAAGCCGAGTTGGGCGTTGAGCCCGCTGTACGTGCCCGGCTTGAACAGCAGTTGATAGCGGCCCGTGCCGAACTGGGCCGTCTCCTGCTGGGCGAAGATCTGGTCCAGCCTGGCCTGGATGCCGGCGGTGGACGGGTCGAAGACGATCACGTTGGGGCCGAGATCGCCGCCACCCGGCAGGGTGGCAAGTGGCTTGTTGGCGACGGGAGTTGTGGGGGCGGCGGAGGCGGGGACGGATAGTCCTGCCAGCGCGGACACGGCTGCTGCCGCACCGAGAACGGTTCTGCGGGGGACTGAGGACATTTCGCGGCTCTCCTTGTTCATGAAATGAACGCCGGTGGGGTTGGGAGCGCTCTCTCGCGGGGGAATGCTTCAGGTCCGTGAACACGGTCGTCAAGAGGTACGACCGAGTTCGACGAGTGGCGTCCAAACTCTTGACGCCTCTGGCTTCCGAGGTTTAACTCACGTCCTAAATTAAGTCGTGAGTGCATTCCCTGAAGGGACACCCGGAGTATGCGCAGCATCCGAGCCGCGGCCGTAGGCGCCGTCACCATGTCAATCGCCCTGGCGGCCACGGCCTGCGGAGGCGGTTCGTCCACGGGTGGGGGATCCAACGACTCGCCCAAGACGCTCACCTACTGGGCCTCCAACCAGGGCGCCAGCATCGCGATCGACAAGAAGGTCCTCCAGCCCGAGCTCGACAAGTTCAAGAAGCAGACCGGCATCACGGTGAAGCTGGAGGTCGTGCCCTGGTCCGACCTCCTCAACCGCATCCTCACGGCGACGACTTCCGGCCAGGGCCCCGACGTCCTGAACATCGGCAACACCTGGAGCGCCTCCCTCCAGGCCACCGGCGCCTTCCTGCCGTGGAGCACGGCCAACTTCGCGAAGATCGGCGGCAAGGACCGCTTCGTCGACTCCGCGCTCGGCTCCACCGGCGCCACGGGCAAGGACCCGGCCTCCGTCCCGCTGTACTCGATGGCGTACGCGCTCTACTACAACAAGCAGATATTCGCGGACGCCGGCATCTCCCAACCGCCCGCCACCTGGAGCGAGTTGGTCGCCGACGGCAAGAAGATCCAGGCGAAGGGCAAGCAGGTGCTCGGCGCCGAGGGCGCCAACGTCTCCGAGAACATCCACCACGCCTTCGTCTTCGCCAAGCAGCACGGCGCCGACTTCTTCACCGCCGACGGCAAGGCCGACTTCACCAACGACGGCGTCGTGGCGGCCGTCAAGCAGTACGTCGACCTGATGGCCACGGACAAGGTCATCCCGGTCGGCAACGCCGAGTACGCGCAGAACCAGTCCGTCAGCGACTTCGCCAAGGGCAAGACGGCGATGCTGATGTGGCAGTCGGCGTCCGCCAACCTCAAGTCGCAGGGCATGAGCGACAGCGCGTACGGCATCGCCCCGATCCCCGTGCAGTCCGGCACCCCGGGCACCGGCGCGCAGACCAACTCGATGGTGGCCGGCATCAACCTGGCCGTCTTCAAGAACACGGACAACCTGGACGGTTCCACCAAGTTCGTGAAGTTCATGACGAGCGACGCCGAGCAGAAGATCCTCAACACGGCGTACAGCTCCATCCCGCCGGTGAAGACCGCGCAGGAGGACACCGCGTTCAACACCCCCGCGAACGCCGTCCTCAAGGACACCCTCGCCAAGAGCGCCGCCGCGCTCCCGCAGGTCGCCGACGAGTCCCAGTTCGAGACGGCGGTCGGCACGGCCGTCAAGGACCTGTTCGCCGACGCCGCCGCGGGACGCGCGGTGACGACCGCGTCGGTCAAGGCGGAGCTCGAAAAGGCTCAGCAGCAGATGCCGGCGAAGTGAGTGCGACTGTGACGAGCACTGTCACCCCGGAGGCCGCCGAGCGGAAGGACTCTTCCGCCACGGCGGCCCCCGGGCCGCGCCGCCGCCGTACCGACCGGATCCGCCGGATCGGACTGCCGTATCTGCTGCTTCTGCCCGCCCTGATCCTCGAACTCCTGGTCCACCTGGTGCCGATGGTCATCGGCATCGTCATGAGCTTCAAGGAGCTCACCCAGTTCTACATCCGCGACTGGGGCACCGCGCCCTGGACCGGTTTCGGCAACTACAAGGTCTCGGTGGACTTCAGCGCCCCCGTCGGCAAGGCGCTCCTCCACTCCTTCTTCGTCACGGTGGTCTTCACCCTGCTGTCGGTCGCCTTCTGCTGGCTGCTCGGCACGGTCACCGCGATCTACATGCAGGACAACTTCCGCGGCCGGGGGCTCTTGAGAGCGCTCTTCCTCATCCCGTACGCGCTGCCGGTCTACGCGGCCGTCATCACCTGGGTCTTCATGTTCCAGCACGACAACGGCCTGGTGAACCACGTCCTGCACGACCAGCTGCACATCACCAGCAAGCCGTCGTTCTGGCTGATCGGTGACAACAGCTTCTACGCCCTGCTGATCGTGCACGTGTGGAAGGGCTGGCCGTTCGCCTTCCTCATCGTCATGGCCGGCCTGCAGAACATCCCCAAGGAGCTGTACGAGGCCGCGTCCATCGACGGCGCCGGCATGTTGCAGCAGATCCGCCGCATCACGCTGCCGTCACTGCGCCCCGTCAACCAGGTACTGGTGCTCGTCCTGTTCCTCTGGACGTTCAACGACTTCAATACGCCGTACGTCCTGTTCGGCAGGTCGGCACCCGAGGCCGCCGACCTCATCTCGGTGCACATCTACCAAGCCTCGTTCGTCACCTGGAACTTCGGCACCGGTTCTGCGATGTCGGTCCTGCTGCTCCTGTTCCTGCTCGTCGTCACCGGCGTGTACCTGGTGGTCACTTCACGCGGACGGAGGTCGGCCGATGTCTAGTTCCTCTGTCTCCAGGTCGCCGATGGCCCCGCCCCGCTCCTTCATCTGGACGCGGCGGATCTTCCTCACCCTGCTCGCCGGCTTCGTCCTGGTGCCGGTGTACGTCATGCTCTCCAGCTCCCTGAAACCGCTCTCGGACGTCACGGGCAAGTTCCGCTGGCTGCCGAGCGGTCTCACGATCCGCCCGTACATCGACATCTGGTCGACGGTCCCGCTCGCGAAGTACTTCATGAACTCGCTGATCGTGTCCGTCGCGGCCACGGTCTGCTCGGTGGTGATCGCGGTCTTCGCCGCATACGCCGTCAGCCGCTACGAGTTCCGCGGCAAGCGCGTCTTCACCGTCACCGTCCTGTCCACCCAGATGTTCCCGGGCATCCTGTTCCTCCTCCCGCTGTTCCTCCTCTACGTCAACATCGGCAACGCGACGGGCATCGCCCTGTTCGGCTCGCGCGGCGGCCTGATCCTGACGTATCTCACCTTCTCGCTCCCGTTCTCCATCTGGATGCTGATCGGCTACTTCGACTCCGTGCCAAGGGACTTGGACGAAGCCGCGCTGGTCGACGGCTGCGGACCGCTCGGCGCACTGCTGCGTGTCGTCGTACCGGCCGCGATCCCCGGCATCGTCGCGGTCGCCGTCTACGCCTTCATGACCGCGTGGGGAGAAGTCCTCTTCGCCTCCGTCATGACCAACGACGCGACCCGCACGCTCGCCGTCGGACTCCAGGGCTACTCCACGCTCAACGACGTGTACTGGAACCAGATCATGGCCGCCTCGCTGGTCGTCAGCGTGCCCGTGGTCGCCGGCTTCCTGCTGCTGCAGCGCTATCTCGTCGCCGGGCTGACGGCGGGCGCCGTCAAGTGACCGACCCGACCAACTCCGCTGACCGTAAAGGGACTTCAGTGACCATCGACTTCGCCGCACTCCCGCACGACTTCCTGTGGGGCACGGCCACCGCGGCGTACCAGATCGAGGGAGCCGTCGCCGAGGACGGACGCGCGCCGTCGATCTGGGACACCTTCTCGCACACTCCCGGAAAGATCGCGAACAACGACAACGGCGACGTCGCCTGCGACCACTACCACCGCTGGCGTGACGACATCGGTCTGATGCGCCAACTGGGCGCCAACGCCTATCGGTTGTCGATCGCCTGGCCCCGCGTCATCCCCGGCGGCGACGGCCCGACCAACCCCAAGGGCCTGGCTTTCTACGACGAGTTGGTGGACGGGCTCCTGGAGGCGGGCATCACCCCGTCCGTCACCCTCTACCACTGGGACCTGCCCCAGGCACTCCAGGACCGCGGCGGCTGGCCCGAGCGCGCGACCGCCGAGCACTTCGCCGCGTACGCCTCGGTCATGGCCGAACGCCTCGGCGACCGCGTCACCCACTGGACGACCCTCAACGAGCCCTCCTGCTCGGCCTGGATCGGCCACCTCGAAGGCAAGATGGCGCCGGGTTGGACCGATCTAACGGCAGCCGTCCGCGCCTCCTACCACCTGCTGCTGGGCCACGGCCTCGCCGCCCAGGCGATCCGTGCCGCCGCCCCGGGCGCCCAGGTCGGCATCGTCAACAACCTCTCCACGGTGTACCCCGCCAGCGACCGCGACGCGGACATCCAGGCCGCCCGCAGGCAGGACGGCCACGTCAACCGCTGGTGGCTCGACCCGACCCACGGCCGCGGCTTCCCGGCGGACATGGTCGAGACGTACGGCGTCGAACTCCCCGAGCAGCCGGGCGACTTGGCGACCATCGCCGCCCCGCTCGACTGGCTCGGCCTGAACTACTACTTCCCGGCGACCGTCGCCGACGACCCCACCGGCCCCGCCCCCTACACCCGCGCCGTGCGCCGCCTCGGCGTCCCGCGCACCGGCATGGACTGGGAGATCGACGCGTCCGGCATCGAGACCCTGCTGCTCCGCCTCACCGAGGAGTACGACCCCCGCAGGATCTATGTCACCGAGAACGGCTCCTCGTTCCCCGACGTCGTCCGCCCCGACGGCACGGTCGACGACCCGGAACGCCAGGACTACCTGGTCCAGCACCTCGCGGCCTGCGCCTCGGCGGCCCGCAAGGGCGCCCCGCTGGCCGGTTACTTCGCCTGGTCGCTGCTCGACAACTTCGAGTGGGCGTACGGCTACGAGAAGCGTTTTGGACTGGTCCACGTGGACTACGAGACCCAGGTCCGCACGATCAAGGGCTCCGGCCGCCGGTACGCGGACATCATCCGCGACCACCGCAGCCGGGCGCGGCGCGCGGCCTGACCGGACGGCCCCGGTGGGCGCGGGCGGGGGAGCCCGCACCCACCGGGGCACCACCATCCCCATGTGTGTCATGAGCACGACAGTCAGCTGTACGTCAGCACGAGCACCCCCAGAAGGAGATCCGCCCCTCAAGGAGACCCGCACGCCCGCACGCACCCTGCTCACGGCGCTCACCGCGCTGGCCCTGCTGTCCGCCACCCCGGCCCTCGCGGCCCCCGCCCCGCAGGCCGCGGCCGCCGCGACCTGGGACACCGACCGCGCGGCCGCCGCCTACGCCGCGAACCCGGCCGCCGTCACCGCCTCCGGCAGCGAGAACGCCGGCACCACCCCCGGCCTCGCCGTCGACGGCGACGGCGCGACCCGCTGGTCCAGCAACTTCGCCGACGACGCCTGGATCCGCCTCGACCTCGGCACGACCCTCCGCATCGACCGCGTCACCCTCGACTGGGAAGCGGCCTACGGCAAGAGATACGTCCTGGAGGTCTCGAAGAACGGCACCGACTGGACGCCGTTCTACACGGAGACGGCGGGGACCGGCGGTTCGGTCACCACGAGTACGTACCCCCAGGAGGTCACGGGCCGCTACGTCCGCATGCGCGGCTTGGAACGTGCCACGCCCTACGGTTACTCGCTCTACTCCTTCAAGGTCTACGGCGGCGAGCCGGCCCCCGCGTCCACGACCCGCACCAACCTCGCCCTGAACCACCCGGCGTACTCCAACTACTACCAGCACAACGGCGTTTCACCGGCGTACGTCACCGACGGCGGCTGGCCCGCCAACCTCAAGGACGACGCGACCCGTTGGTCCAGCGACTGGAACGCCGACCGCTGGGTCTCGGTCGACCTGGGCGCGACCTCGACGATCGACACGGTCGACTTCTACTGGGAATCGGCGTACGCGGTCGACTACTTGGTCCAGGTCTCGGACGACAACAGCACCTGGCGCACGGTCTACGAACCCTCGGCCGCCGACATCGCGGCCCGCCGTGCGAACGTCCAGGCCCCCGCCGACGCGACCGGCCGCCACGACACGGTCACTCTGCCCCAGCCGGTCACCGGCCGCTACGTCCGCATGCTCGGCAAGGAACGCCGCTCCTTCTACAACCCGGCGCCCTACACGGCCCAATTCGGCTACTCCCTCTACGAGTTCCAGGTCTGGGGCACCGGCGGCAGCGCGGCGGCGGCCTACCCCGCACTTCCCGGCGACCAGTCGGGCACGTACCAGACGACGTTCTTCGACGACTTCACGTCTGCCGCCCTGGACCGCTCCAAGTGGCGGGTGGTCCGCACGGGCACGGAGATGGGATCGGTCAACGGCGAGTCCCAGGCGTACGTCGACTCCACGGACAACGTCCGCACGCAGAACGGTGAGTTGATCCTCGCGGCGAAGTACTGCAAGGGCTGTACCCAGGCGGGCGGCGGCACCTACGACTTCACCTCCGGCCGTATCGACACCAACACGAAGTTCGACTTTACGTACGGCAAGGTCAGCGCCCGCATGAAGTTGCCGGTCGGCGACGGGTTCTGGCCCGCCTTCTGGCTGCTCGGCAGCAACGTCGACGACCCGTCGGTCTCCTGGCCGGCCTCCGGTGAGACCGACATCATGGAGAACATCGGCTACCCGACCTGGACGAGCACGGCCCTCCACGGCCCCGGCTACTCCGCCGACGGCAACATCGGCGCCCGCCAGACCTACCCGAACGGCGGCACCGCCGACCAGTGGCACACGTACTCCGTCGAATGGACGCCGACCGCGATGCGCTTCTACGTCGACGACACCCTCGTCCAGGAGACCACCCGCAACAAACTCGAATCGACCCGAGGCCAATGGGTCTACGCCCACAACCAGTACGTCATCCTCAACCTCGCTCTGGGCGGCGCCTATCCGGCCGGCTGGAACCAGGCGACCACGCCGTACTGGGGCCTGCCGCAGTCGAGCGTGGACAAGGTCGCCGCCGGGGGAGTGCAGGCGGAGGTGGACTGGGTGCGGGTCGAACAGAAGAAGTAACAGCTGGGCCGGTCCGGGGCGCGGCACCGGACCGGCCCGTTCCACAGCCCGTCAGCAGTCCCTGAACTCCGGTGACTGGTTCAGCACTTGGGACCGCGCCGACGTGAACCGCGCATACGTCTCCCCGTCCAGCGACCCCGGCCGGAACGCCGCCACCCGATGGCAGTTCTGGAAGGCCAGAGCCACCCCGAAGTGGCGCTCCAGGCTGCCCCGGATCGCGTCGCTGGCCAACGCCCGCAGCAGCTGGCCGCGTTCCTGTTCGGACGGGGGCGGGGTCTGGTTGTCGGTGAACTCGGCCGTGCCGTCGCGGAGTTCGGTGGCGAGGCCGGCGATGAGGTCGTAGGCGTACGGCAGGGACGTGCGGACCGTGTCCACGAAGTCCGCCTCGCGGATGTCACCGTGCTCGGCTTCGGCGAGGAGCTTCGGGGAGACGTCGAGAGACATGAAAAAGGGTGTCCTGTCCGGTAGTTGGGGGATGCGGGATGGGGGAGCGAGGTTTCGTCAGGGCCGCTGTGGCGTCGGGCCCGGTACGTAGTCCGGGTCCACCTGGGTCGCGAGGTCCAGGCCCGTTGCCCTGTCCGCCCACGCGGTGGCGTTGCGGAGGTGGAAGTCGACGGCGTGGCGGTGCAGCGTCGGCCAGTCCCTGGGGTGGGCGTCGACGGCCTCGCGGAGGACGTTCAGGGCGTGCCGGTTGTGTGGCTCCAGGGCGTTCAAGTCGCCCTGTCCGTGGCCCTGTTCGGCCGCACGTACCCACGGTGAGTGGACCAGGTGGGTGAGGAGGTCGTCTCCCGCCTCCTCCTTGAGGAAGAGCAGGTCGTCCTCGCCGGTGACCTTGTTGCCGATCACGGCGAGGCGGATCCCGAACTCCCGTGCGTGGTCGCGGTACTGGCGGTAGACGGAGACGCCCTTGCGGGTGGGTTCGGCCACCAGGAACGTCAGGTCGAAGCGGGTGAACAGGCCGGAGGCGAAGGCGTCGGCGCCGGCCGTCATGTCGACGACCGCGTATTCGCCGGGGCCGTCGACGAGATGGTTCAAGTACAGCTCCACCGCACCGAGTTTGGAGTGGTAGCAGGCGACCCCGAGGTCGCTCTCCTCGAACTCGCCCGTCGCCATCAGGGGAACGTCACCCGCACGGACCACATGCCGGGCGTGCACCTCGTCGTCGCCGAGCAGGCGCAGAAGGCGTGAGCCGCGTCCCGGTGGAGTGGTCTTGATCATCGCCTCGGGGGAGGCGATGCGGGGGTTGGTGCCGCGCAGGAAGTCCTTGAGTTCGGTCAGGTGGGCGGCCAGGGGTGGGGCGGCGACCGGCTCGGTGTCGGGGGAGAGGGCCTCGGCCAGGTGCTGGTTGATGTCGCCGTCGATGGCGAGCACGGGGGCGCCGGTGCGGGCCAGGTGGCGGGCGAAGAGGGCCGACAGCGTGGTCTTTCCGCTGCCGCCCTTGCCGACGAACGCGACGCGCACTAACGGTCCGCCGCGATCGCGGTTTTGAAAATGAATGTCATGTGGCTAGGTTTTAGGGGGTGGCCGCGAGGCTGTCAAATCCAGTGGATCAAGGGCGATCCGGGAACGGTCCAAAGGTGATCAAGGCCCAGGAGTCTTAATGCATATGATGTGCAAGTGCTTGACTACTGCATCAGGGCGGCAGGCCCGGACGATATCGACGGTGCGCGTGCCGTGATGCTCGACACCGTCTACCGCGACTTCCACACCGGCTACGTGCCCCGCTGGCACGGCGACATCATCGACCCGGCCGCGGCCTACCTCGCCCCGGACCGCCACACCCTCCTCGTGGCGCTCGACCCCGCCGACGGCGCGGTCGTGGCGACCGCCGCCCTCGACTCCCGTGGACCGGTCCACCCGCCGAACCCGCGCGACCTCGCCGAGCGCTACCCCTGCGGCGGGACCGCGCAACTGCGCCGCGTCTACGTCCGCCCCGCGCACCGCCGTCGCGGTCTCGCCCGGCACCTCGTCGCCGAACTCCTCGCGTTCGCCGCGGCCGACGGCGGCTACCGCGCCGTGTATCTGCACACCGATCCCGCCGTACCCGGGGCCGAGGCCTTCTGGCGGTCGCTCGGGAAGGTCGTGCGCGACGAGCGCGACGACCCGGGCGGCGGGCAGGGGATCGTGCACTTCGAACTGGCGATGGAGCGATGACCGTGACGACCGCGATGCGACGAGGGCGAACCCGCCCTGCCCGCCTGCTCCTCGCCCTCACCCTCGCCCCGCTCCTCACCGGCTGTTTCGCCTCCGCCGGTGAGGAGAGCGGGGACACGACCGGGGAGTCCGGCTCCCGGCTGCGCGTCGCCCTCGCGTTCCCGCCCGCCGAGAACCTCTCCCCGTACGGCGCCGACGCCACCGTCCTCAGCCGTCTCGGTGTCACCGAAGGCCTGACCTCCCTGGACGCCAATGGCTCCGCCGCCCCCGCGCTCGCCCGGTCCTGGCAGCGGGAGGGCGACCGCAGCTGGCTGTTCACGCTGCGCGAGGCGACCTTCCAGGACGGCACCGCCGTCACCCCGGCCCGCGTGGCCAGCGCCCTCGACCACGCCGCCGAGGCGAAGCCCGCCCCCGCCGCGCTCTCCGGGGTCACCCTCACCGCCGAGGCCGTGGGCGGCGACCGCCTGCGCATCACCACCAACTCCCCTGATCCCGTACTGCCGTTGAGGCTGGCCGGTCCCGCCCTCGCCGTGCTCTCCCCGAAGGCGTACGAGGAGAAGGGCCGCGTCGATCCGGTCGGCACCGCCACCGGTCCCTTCGAACTGACGAAGGTCACCGGCTCCACGGCGGCCACCCTCGACCGCTTCGACGACCACTGGGGCGGCCTCGCCCAGGCCTCCGGGATCGACGCACGGTTCATCGCGGACGGCACCGCCCGCACCAACGCACTGCGCACCGGGCAGGTCGATGTCGCCGAGGCGATACCCGTCGCCCAGGCCGCCACGCTTGACGCGGACACCCGCCGCGAGACCGCCACCACCCGCACCACGAGCCTCCAACTCAACACCAGGACAGGCCCGTTCAAGGACCCGAAGCTCCGCGCCGCCGCCCGTGAGGCCGTCGACACCTCCGCACTC
Source organism: Streptomyces sp. NBC_00986 (assembly GCF_045162565.1). Lineage (NCBI taxonomy): Bacteria > Bacillati > Actinomycetota > Actinomycetes > Kitasatosporales > Streptomycetaceae > Streptomyces > Streptomyces sp. NBC_00986. The sequence goes on along the minus strand of NZ_CP108733.1, from coordinate 2,489,522 downwards.
GCCAAGGGCGTCTACGAAGGTCACGCCGACGCGGGTACGGGCATCTACGGCCCCGCCGTCACCTGGCCCGCGGCCAAGCGCGAGCAACCGGTAGGGCGGGCGAAGGCAGTTGCGCCCGGCGGGCGGACCATCACCCTCGCGACGTACGACAACCGACCAGAACTCCCAGAAGTCGCGCAGGTGTTGAAGCAGCAGCTCGAAAACGCCGGATTCAAGGTCGAGTTGGAGGTGCGCGAGTACTCGCGGATCGAGAGCGACGCGCTGGCCGGTACCTTCGACGCGTTCGTCGTCGCCCGCAACACCCTGGTGGACACGGGCGATCCGGTGGCCGTGCTGGCCGGCGACTACACCTGCGACGGCGGCTACAACCTCGCCCTGCTCTGCGACAAGGCCGTCGACCGGGCCGTCGCGAAGGCCGAGGGCACCGCCGACACCTCCGCACGGCAGAGCGCCGCGATGACGGCCGAGGCCGAGATCCTGGGCACCGACGCCGTCGTACCACTCGTGCACCAACGGGTCGTCACCGGCGTGGGTCCATCCGTCCGGGGCGTCCTCCTCGACCCGTACGAGCGCACCCTCGTCGGCCCCGGAACCCGGCGCTGAACCATGCCGCACCGCACGGCCACGCACTTGTGGCGCGCCTTCCTCGCGGCTGCCCTGGTGTGCGCCGTGGGCCTGCTGCCCTGGCTCTCCCGCACCGACCCGGCCCTCACCGTCCTCAAGGCACGGTCGGCGGAACGCGACCCCGACCCCGAGGTCCTCGCGGCCGTCCGTACCCAACTCGGCCTCGACGACGGCCCGTTGCGGCTTCTCGGCCAGTGGCTCAATGGCCTGCCGCGCGGAGACGCCGGCCGGTCATGGATCTCCGGCGCCGAGGTCATGCCCGGTGTCCTCCAGGCCCTGGGCGCGTCCCTGCTGTTGATGGGTGCGGCGGCCGTAGTGGCCGTAGTCACGGCCGGGTTGGTCTGTGCGCGAACGTTGCGGCGGGGCGGGCGTGCGGTGGACCGCCCCGGTGGCACCGGTTCCGCCGCACTCGCCGCGCTCCCCGAGTTCCTCACCGCGTCCGTGCTCGCCACCGTCGTGGGGGTGCAGCTCGGGTGGCTGCCCGCGCTGGGGTGGTACGGGCCGCGGTGGGTGGTGCTGCCGGCGCTCGCGCTGGGGTTGCCTGCCGGGGCCGTGCTCGGGCGGTTGCTCGACGACTTGTTGCCGGGGGCGTTCGGCGAGCCGTGGGTGCGGGCCGCAGCCGCGCGGGGGCTGTCGGGGCGACGGATCGCCCGGCAGGCCGTGCGGCGGTGTCTGCCCGGGTTGTTGCCCAACATGGGTTTGTTCGTGGTCGGGTTGACCGGTGGGGCCGTCGCCGTCGAGCAGATCTTCGACATCCCGGGGCTCGGGCGCACCACCCTCCAGGCCGCCCTCGCCCAGGACTTGCCGGTGCTACAGGCCGGCACCCTCGCCCTCCTCCTGCTCGCCGCCGTCGCCGCCGGACTCGCCCGCCTCGCGGCACGCCTCGTCATCGGCCCCGCACTACGCGCCGACGCCCTCCCCTCCCTCCACGGGCCCAGCACCTCAACTCCCGGACGAACCCTGCCCTTTGTCCACGGCACCCTCCTCCTCGGTGTCGTCGCGCTCGGTCTGCCCCGCGATCCCCTCGCCCTCGACACCGGGCGGCGTCTCCAACACCCCACCTGGGCCCACCCGTTCGGCACGGACGCGCTCGGCCGGGATCTCCTCGCGCGGGTCGCCCACGGTGCCGTCGACACCCTGCTGCTCGCCCTTGCGATCAGTGCCATCGCGCTCGGCACCGGCGTACTGCTCGGGCTGTTGCCCCGGCTGTCCGGGCCGCTCGTCGACACGGTGAACGCCGTACCGCCGGTCCTCGCCGCGCTGTTGGTCACCGCGGTGGCCGGCAGCGGCAGCGGTACCCCAGCGCTGGCCGTGGCCGCCCTCGCCTGGACGCCCCTGGCCGCGCACACCTCCGCACTGCTGCTCCAGGAACGCGCCACCCTGCACGTGGCCGCCACCCGGGGCCTGGGCGCGGGCCGTTGGCACATCCTGCGCCATGCGCTGCTGCCCGCCGTGCTGCCACCTGTCACCCGGCACGCGCTGCTCCGCCTGCCCGGTGTCGCCCTGGCCCTCGCCTCGCTCGGCTTCCTCGGCCTCGGCGCGCAACCGCCCTCCCCGGAATGGGGATTGCTCCTCGCCGAGAACCAGCCCTACGCCGAGCGCGCACCCTGGGCCGTCCTCGCCCCCGCCGCCGTACTCGCCCTGCTCGGTGCGCTGGCGGTCACGGCCGCCGGGTGCATGCAAGGGGCCAGTGCGCGAAGGGAGTTGGCCGCCCGGTGACCTCCGTGGCCCTCGTGCGGACTCCGCTCTCCCCGCTGCTCCGACTGCTGATCCTCACTCAACTCGCTTTCAACATCGGCTTCTTCGCCGTGCTGCCGTTCCTCGCCGAGCACCTGGCGGACGCGATCGGGATGGCGGGCTGGCTGGTCGGGCTCGTGCTGGGGCTGCGGACCTTCAGTCAGCAGGGGCTGTTCATGGTCGGCGGTGCCCTCGCCGACCGGTACGGCGTCCGGCCCGTGGTGCTCGCGGGATGCGTGCTGCGGATCGCCGGGTTCGGCTGGCTCGGGTATGCGGAGGAGACCTGGGGCGTCGTCGGAGCCGTACTGCTCATCGGGTTCGCCGCCGCGCTGTTCTCACCGGCCGTGGAGTCGGAGGTGGCGCGGCAGGCGGTCGAGTGGGAGGAGTCGGGCGCGGGATCCCGTACACGGGTGCTCGCGTTGTTCACCGTCGCCGGTCAAGTCGGGGCGTTTGCAGGGCCGTTGCTCGGTGCGCTGCTGCTCGCCGTGGATTTCCGGGTTGCGTGTCTGGCCGGGGCCGGGGTTTTCGTGGTCGTCCTCGCGGGGCATGCGTGGTTGCTGCCGCAGCACATTCCCGGGCGGGCGCGGGTGACGGAGAAGGGCGGCGTACGAGCCCTCGTACGCAACTGGCCCTTCCTGGCGCTGTGTTGTGCCTACGGCGCCTATCTCCTCGCCTACAACCAGCTGTATCTCGCCCTCCCTGAGGAAGTGGAGCGCGCGGCGGGCTCGCAGGCGCCGTTGGCCTGGCTGTTCGCGCTGTCCTCGCTGCTGGTGGTGACCGCACAGTTGCCGGTCACGCGGTGGGTGGGGGAGCGGCTCGATCCGCGCCGGTCCATGACGGCGGGGCTGTTGCTGATCGCCGTAGGTTTCGCGGTCGTCGCCGCGGGCCGGCCCGCCGAACTGACCGGTACCGCAGGGCTGTTGCCCGCGGCCGGCTTCGTCGTCCTGCTCACCCTCGGCCAGATGCTCATCGCCCCCGTCGCCCGCGCCTGGGTCCCCGACCTCGCCGAACCCGGACGCCTCGGCCTCTACACCGGCGCGCTGTCCTCCGTCTCGGGGCTGATCGTCCTCCTCGGCAGCGCGGGCACCGGCACCCTCCTCGACACGGGGCTGCCCGCGGCGGTGCCGTGGCTGGTGCTGGCCGCCGTACCGCTGGTGGCGGTCGGGTTGCTGCCGGGCCGGCCGCGCCGACCGCGCCGGAGATGAGTCAGCCGCAAGGCCCCCGTGTCCCAAGGCCGCGTATCCCAAGCCGCCGTGTCCCAGGGGCCCGTGTCCCACGATCCCCGCGCTTGGACCGGTCCCGCAGCGCCGTATCCCGGTAAATCGACGCATGCCCGCAGGAGTCACCCCACCCGCACTGAACGCCCCACCCGACTCCGCCGTACCAAGCCATGAACCAGATATGAGCTGCCCCCTAAACCGCCATCGACGGCAACGGCGGCAGCGGTGCGTGGGAGGATCCGTCACCATGAGCGCATCCCCGGCGGTACGGAGCCTGCGCGCCGCGGTGTTCGCCGCGGTGTGTGTGCTCCTCGCTGCCGCCGGGCACGGGCTCGCCACCGGTGCCACGCCTCCGCTGTGGGCGGACGGTGCCGGATTCCTCGTCGTGTTCGTCATGGGGTGGCTGCTCGGCGGACGGGAACGGTCCCTGCCCGGCATCGGTGCCGCCATGCTCGCCACCCAGGCCGGGCTGCATCTCGGTTTCGACGTCGCCCGGCCCCGCACCGGCATGGCGATGGCCGGTATGGCGCACATGTCGGGGCACGCGATGGCGCCCATGCGGCAGACGCAGGCGATGACCCCGCACGCCGTGGCCGCCCATGTCGTCGCCGCGCTCGTCGCGGCCTGGTGGCTGCGGCGCGGGGAGGCCGCGCTGTGGTCGTTGCTGCGCTGGGCGGTCGCCTTCGTACCGGGCCTCGTCGCCTGGTGGCGGCACGCCCCCGCACCCCAGCCCGACCGGACCACCGGTCGCCCCGGACGCGCCGCCGCCGACGCGGCCCCCCTGCGCCAACTCCTCCTGCGGCACGCGGTCAGCCGTAGAGGACCACCAGCCCCGATCCCGTACCCGGTCTGACCACCCAACTTCCTTTTCCCGTACGGAGATCACCTCACCATGTCCGCACACCGCACCACCCTGCGCCGCGCAGGCACCGTCGCCGCGCTCGCCACCGCCGGAGTCCTGGCCGCCGCCGGGGTCGCCTCCGCGCACGTCACCGTCCACCCCGAGAGTTACGCCAAGGGTGCGACGGACGGTGTGCTCACCTTCCGCGTCCCCAACGAGGAGGACAAGGCGAGCACCACCAAGGTCCAGGTCTATCTGCCCACCGACCACCCCGTCCTCGGCGTGCTGGTCACCCCGCAGAACGGCTGGACCGCGAAGGTCACCACCAGCAAGCTCAAGACGCCGGTGAAGACCGACGACGGCACCATCACCGACGCCGTCTCCCAGATCACCTGGACCGGCGGGAAGATCGCGGCCGGACAGTACGAGGACTTCAACGTCGCCTTCGGTCAACTGCCCGACGACACCGACCAGTTGGCGTTCAAGACGCTCCAGACGTACTCGGACGGCGATGTCGTCCGCTGGATCGAGCAGACCACGGCGGGTGACGACGAGCCGGAGAACCCGGCGCCCGTCCTCAAGCTCACCGCGAAGGAGAGCGAGGACGGCGACGAGACCCCGGCCGCCTCGACCACGGCGGCGGCCACCTCCACGAAGTCCACCACCGCCTCCTCGTCGAGCAGCGACTCGACCGCCCGCGGACTCGGCATCGCCGGGCTGATCGTCGGCGTACTCGGCCTCGCGGCAGGCGCCTTCGCGATCGTGCGCAGCCGGACCTCGCGGTCGTAGTACCGAAGAGGTACGCCGAAGGGCCCGGATCACCAGTGATCCGGGCCCTTCGGCGCAACCGTCCCTACTGCGAGACCAGTTCCAGCAGCTTCTCCTCCACCGGAACCTCCTCGACGAGGGAGGTGCGCGAGGTGCGCCAGAGCCACAGGATGTCGCGGCCGAAGGACCACACGAGCGTGCCCAGCGCGAGGGCCACCACGCCGATGTTGGCCGCGTACGGCAGCAGGTTCGCGCCCGCGAGGAGCAGCAGGACGCCCTGCGTGGCGGCGACCGTCTTGCGGGCGGTGCTCGGCGGCAGCGGGGCGTTGAGCCACAGCCAGACGCGGGCCGCGGCGACGAAGCCGTAGCGCATGCCGCCGATCAGCAGGACCCAGGGGCCCATCTGCGTCGAGACGTACACGCTGAGCACCAGGATCAGGAACGCGTCGACCTCCATGTCGAAGCGCGCCCCCAGCGCGGTGGAGGTGCCCGTGCGCCGGGCGACCTTGCCGTCGACGCCGTCCAGGATCAGGGCCACCGCCGTCAGGCCGACGAACAGCGTGACCGGCGGCGAGCTCTCGAAGGAGTCCGCGACCAGCGCGGTCACCCCGCCGACCAGGATCGCCCGGCCGAGGGTGACCCGGTTGGCCGGGCCGAAGGAACGCGTCCTGGACCGGTGCAAGGCCTTGGAGAGCACGGCCCAGGTGGCGATCGCGAATGCCAGGCCGGTCAGCCAGCCGGCCGGCCCCATTCCGATCGCCGTGCCGAGCAACGCCAGCAACAGGATCTGAACGCCCGCTCCCACAGCGGTCTCCTGCTGGACCAGCCTTGCTTCGTATGTGTTGTTCAGGGCCACCGCACACCCTCCGGCCGTATGACAGAGTCGATCAACGCCGCGTACTGTGCGCGGCCTGTGGTTACCCGTACGTGAACAGCTTCCCGATCGTTCAGGAGGATCCCGATGAAGCGCACCGCGAGGGCGTTTTGGATCGGTCCACCCGGTCACGGCGAGATACGCGACGTCGTCCTGCCCGACCCCGCCGAGGACGAGGTCGTGGTCCGCTCGCTGTGGTCGGGAGTGAGCCGCGGCACCGAGACCCTGGTCTTCCGCGGGGGCGTCCCCGAGAACCAGCACGCGACCATGCGGGCCCCGTTCCAGGAGGGCGACTTCCCAGGTCCGGTCAAGTACGGCTACCTCAATGTGGGGGTGGTCGAGGAGGGTCCGGCCGGGCTGCTCGGCCGTACCGTCTTCTGCCTCTATCCGCATCAGACGCGCTACGTCGTCCCCGCGAGCGCCGTGACACCGGTGCCGGAGTCCGTGCCTGCCGGGCGGGCCGTTCTCGCCGGGACCGTGGAGACCGCCGTCAACGCGCTGTGGGACGCGGCGCCGCTGGTCGGTGACCGGATCGCGGTGGTCGGCGGAGGGATGGTCGGCTGTTCGGTGGCCGCGCTGCTGGGCCGTTTCCCGGGTGTGCGGGTGCAGTTGGTGGACGCCGATCCCGCGCGTGCGAAGATCGCCGAGGCGCTCGGTGTCGGCTTCGCGCTGCCGGGCGACGCGCTCGGCGACTGCGACCTCGTCGTCCACGCGAGCGCCACCGAGCAGGGGCTCACCCGCGCGCTGGAACTCCTCACCGCCGAGGGCACGGTCCTCGAACTGAGCTGGTACGGCGACCGGAAAGTGAGCCTCCCGCTGGGCGAGGCGTTTCATTCGCGCCGCCTGGTGATCCGTAGCAGCCAGGTCGGCACGGTCTCGCCGGCCCGCGCCAACCGCAGCTACGCCGACCGGCTCGCCCTCGCCCTCGACCTGCTCGCGGACCCGGCGCTGGACGCGCTGGTCACCGGGGAGAGCGACTTCGAGGAACTGCCGGACCTGCTGCCCAGGCTCGCCTCGGGGGAGATCCCGGCGCTGTGCCACCGGGTGCGTTACGCCGACATCGGCTGAGAACTGTTCAATTCCGTACGAGCAAGAGCGTCTGACCTGAGAAAAGAGTGAGAGTCGGCTGAACAGGGGGAGGCGTGGAGCCGTACTAGACGGCATCCCCCGGCAGGGATCAGCCGGGGGACCAGACGCGCCGCACCTGGAGGGTCGTCCGTTGTTCAGCATCACCGTTCGCGATCACATCATGATCGCCCACAGCTTCCACGGCGAAGTGTTCGGGCCCGCCCAGCGGTTGCACGGAGCCACGTTCCTGGTGGACGCCACCTTCCGGCGCGAGCAGCTGGACGACGACAACATCGTCGTCGACATCGGCCTGGCCACCCAGGAACTGGGCGCCGTCGTGAGCGAGTTGAACTACAGAAACCTCGACAACGAGCCCGACTTCGCCGGGGTCAACACCTCGACGGAGTTCCTCGCGAAGGTCATCGCCGACCGGCTCGCCGAGCGGATCCAGAAGGGCGCGCTCGGCGAGGGCGCCCGCGGCCTCACCGGCCTCCAGGTCACCCTGCACGAGTCGCACGTCGCCTGGGCGAGTTACGAGCGTGCCCTGTGAGCGACGTGACCATCGACCGCGCCCCCTCGCTGGGATTCCTGCCCGCACAGCGCGCCGCCTCCCGGAATGCCGAGATCATCCCCATGTCCCTGCGCACCGTGCACTTCGTGATGCCGGGCGGTGTCGACGACCCGGCCGCGCCGAGCGGCGGCAACGCCTACGACCGCCGCGTCAGCCTGGACCTGCCCGGCTTCGGCTGGCAGGTCCACAAGCACGCCGTGGACGGCGAGTGGCCCCGGCCCGGTGCGGCCGCGCGTGCCGAACTCGCCCGGGTGCTGCGGGAGTTGCCGGACGGTGCCGCCGTACTGCTGGACGGGATCGTGGCCTGCGCGGTCCCCGAGATCATCGTCCCGGAGGCCGACCGGCTGAGCCTGGCCGTCCTCGTCCACCTCCCGCTCGGCGACGAGACCGGCCTGGAGGCCGCCGTCGCCGCGGAGCTGGACGAGAAGGAGCGCACGGTCCTGCGCGCGGTGTCGGCGGTCATCGGCACCAGCGAGTGGGCGGTCCGCCGCCTCGTCTCCCACCACGGCCTCGCTCCCGAGCGCGTCCATGTCGCCACCCCGGGTGCCGACATCGCGCCTCTCGCCTCCGGCACCGACGGCGTCTCCCACCTCCTGTGCGTCGCCACGCTGACTCCGCGCAAGGGCCAGCACCGGCTGATCGAGGCACTGGCCGCCGCGGCCGACCTGCCGTGGACCTGCGAGTGCGTCGGCGGCTTCGGCAACGACCCGGAGTACGTCGACCACCTGCGCGACCTCATCAAGCGCCACGGCCTCCAGGACCGGCTGCACCTCGCCGGCCCGCGGGCCGGCGCCGAACTCGACGCCACCTACGCCTCCGCCGACCTCATGGTCCTCATGTCGTACGCCGAGACGTACGGCATGGCCGTCACCGAAGCCCTCGCGCGCGGGATTCCCGTGCTGGCCACGGACGTCGGCGGGCTGCCCGAAGCGGTCGGCCGCGCCCCCGACGGCGGGGTGCCCGGCATCCTCGTCCCGCCGGAGGCGCCCGCCGCCCTCGCCGCAGAACTGCGCGGCTGGTTCGGCGAGGCCGACGTACGCCGGCGGCTCAAGGCGGCCGCCCGCGGCCGGCGCGCGGCCCTCGACGGGTGGGCCACCACGGCCCGCAGCCTGGCCGGAGTGCTCACCCGGCTCCCCAGCGAACCCCGGAGGGCGGCATGAGGAATACGCAGCCGACAAGGGCCACGGCACAGGCTGGACGGATCCCGGCGCAGCCGGGGCCCAGGGGCGTACCGCTGGGCATGCTGGTCGCCCCGGCGCAGGCCGACGCGAAGGACCTGACGGCTGGACAGCCGGGGCCGGAGGACATCATGGCGGGAACGGTCCAAGCGGACGCGGGCGAGCAGACGGGACCCGGTTCCGTGATCCCCGGCGCCGGTCCTGCGGGCCGCCCCGGCGAGCGGGCCACCGTACGGCTGCGGGACGTCGGCCCCGACGATCCGCCGCGCTACGCGCCCGAGTGGCTGGAGCTGCGGGAGGGCGCCGACGCCGTCGCGCGGGCGGGCGACCTGCTCGACCCGCTGCGCATCCGGCTCGCCAACCTGCCCGGCCGCTCCGGGGTCGTCATCCACGATCTGGGCTGCGGCACAGGCTCGATGGGACGGTGGCTCGCGCCCCGCCTCGACGGCGCCCAGCACTGGATCCTGCACGACCGTGATCCCTACCTCCTGCACTTCGCCGCCGTCGCCTCACCCCGTGCGGCCGCCGACGGCAGCCGCGTCACAGTGGAGACCCGGCGTGGTGACGTGGCCCGGCTGACCCCGGACGCGCTGGTCGGCGCCTCGCTGGTGACGGCCTCCGCGCTGCTGGACGTCCTCACCCGCGAGGAGGTCGACGCCCTCGTCGCCGCCTGTGTCGGGGCCGGCTGCCCGGCGCTGCTCACGCTGTCGGTGGCGGGCAAGGTCGAACTCACCCCGGCCGACCCGATGGACGCGGAGATCGCCGAAGCGTTCAACGCCCACCAGCGGCGCGACGGTCTCCTCGGCCCGGACGCCGTCACCGTCACCTGCGAGGCCTTCGCCGCGCACGGCGCCACGGTCCGCGTCCACCCCAGCGCCTGGCGGCTCGGCCCCGACGAGGCCGCGCTCACCGCCGAGTGGCTGCGCGGCTGGATCGGCGCGGCCGTCGAGGAACGCCCCGAGCTGAAGGAGCGTGCCGACCAGTATCTGGAACGGCGCCTCGCGGCTTGCGCGGCAGGGGAGTTGAGCGTGCTCGTCCACCACAGCGACCTGCTGGCACTGGCCCGGCCGACGGGGGGCACGTCATGAGCGTCGAGACCATGAGGACGGTCGCACCGCGGCCGAGCACCAGGACGCGCCGGGTGCGTGTGGACCGGTCCACACCGGTCGCCGTCGCCCTGCGTACCGAGACCGCGGTGGAAGCGGTACGCCGTCCCAAGCACACCCCGCCGCTGCACAGTTCGGCCGTCTCAGGCGACCGCATCGGGGTGATCGTCACCGCCCCGCGCCCCGGCGCCGACCGCGCCTCCGGCGCCCGCCGCGTCCTGCGGGCGATCCTGACCCGGGTGAACTCCCGCGCGGTACGCACCCACTTCGGCACGGTCGCCGGTGTCACCATCCTCGGTGTCCTCCTCTGGCGACTGGGTACCGGCGTCTTCCTTGACGGCCTGCGCCGCATCGACGCACCGACGCTGCTGATCGGGCTCGCCATCGGCGTCGTCACCACCGTGTTCAGCGCCTGGCGCTGGGCCCTCGTGGCACGCGGCCTGCGCATCAAGCTCCCGCTCGGCCCGGCCGTCGCCGACTACTACCGCGCCCTGTTCCTCAACGCGGCCCTGCCAGGCGGCATCCTCGGCGATGTGCACCGCGCGGTCCGCCACGGACAGAGCGCCGGCGACATGGGCCGCGCCGTCCGCGCCGTCGTCCTGGAGCGCGTCGCGGGCCAGATCGCGCTGGCCGTCGTGGGGGTGACGGTCCTGCTGGGCCTCGACTCCCCGGTGATGGCCGACGCCCGCAGCGTCGCCCCGGTCGTGCTGCTCGCCGCCGTCGGAGCACTGGCCGTCGTGGCCGCTGTCCGCATGAACCGTCCGGCCACCGCAAGCCGCCGGGGCCGCGCCCTGCGCACCACCCTCGACGAGGCCCGCGCCGGACTGTTCTCCCGCGCCAACTGGCCCGGCGTCACCGTCTCTTCGCTCATCATCCTCGCGGGCCACCTCGCGATGTTCGTGGTCGCCGCCCGGGCCGCGGGATCCGCCGCCACCGTCGCCCAGTTGATGCCGATCGCGGTCCTCGCGCTCGTCGCCATGGGCCTGCCGCTGAACGTCGGCGGCTGGGGTCCCCGCGAGGGCGTCACTGCCTGGGCGTTCGGCGCCGCGGGCCTCGGCGCGACCAGCGGCCTGTCCGTCTCGGTGATCTACGGCGTGCTCAGCTTCGTCGCCGCCCTGCCCGGCCTGGTCGTCCTGGTCGCCCGCTGGGCCGCGGGCCTGCGCACCGCCGCCGGGCCCGGCAGCGCCGTACCGGACCCGGTGCCCGCTCAGGCCTCCGCGGTCAGCAGCGAGAAATACGCGCCGAAGGAATCGGCGAGGCTCGCCAGCAGCGCCTTCCCCTTTTCCGCCGAGCCGAGGGACGGGCGCCCGATGACGCCCGACTCGGTATAGCCGGACATACCGAGCGTCAGGAGATGGCGACGGTCGTCGGCGACGAAATCGGAGGTCTCATATCCGGGACGGATCAATTCGGGATGAGCGTGCAGAAGAATGGAGGTCTCGATTTCCCCCGCATGCATATCGGTGAGCAACGAGGTCAGTACTCCGGCCCGCTCCAGCGCCGTCTCCCAGTCCTCGGCGGCGGGGAACAGCGCCATCCGCTCACCGCGCGCGGAGGACTCCTGAACGACGTTGCCCAGCACGTAGTTTCCGCCGTGACCGTTGACCACCACCAGGGTCTCGACCCCCGAGCGGCGGAGCGAGTCCGCGATGTCCCGCACCACCGCATGAAGGGTCACGGAAGAGATGCTGACGGTCCCCGGCCAGGCCGCGTGCTCGTGCGAGCAGGCCATGGTCACCGGAGGGAGGAGATGCACCGGGTACGCCGCGGCGATCTCCCGGGCCACGGCACAGGCGACCAACGTGTCGGTCGCCAGCGGAAGATACGGGCCGTGCTGCTCGAAACTGCCGACCGGAAGGACGGCGACCTGTGTTGATACTTCTGCCCCCCTAGACCGCACGTCCTCCGTGGTGTCCGCCGGCACCAGTCCGTTCGCCGCCGTCCGTGAGTCCGAACCATTCATTTTTTCACGGCCTTTCGTCTCTGCTTAGGAACCAGATCATGACAGAAAACATTGGCGTACTCGGCAAGCAGAAGTCCGCGCAGCCCAGGGGCGCGGAACGTGTCGTGAATGCTCCCTTGCCCACCGTGTACGGCAAATTCCAGGCGATCGGCTACCTGGACCACGACCGCGGTGACGAGCAAGTGGCCCTGGTCTACGGCGACATCGGCACGGACGACGTACTCACCCGACTCCACTCGGAGTGCCTGACGGGCGATGCCTTCGGCTCCCAGCACTGCGAGTGCGGCGACCAGTTGGACGCCGCGATGCGGGCCGTCGTCGCCGAAGGCCGGGGCATCGTCGTCTACTTGAGAGGGCACGAGGGCCGAGGCATAGGCCTGCTCGCCAAGTTGCGCGCGATGGCCCTGCAGGCGGAGGGCCTGGACACCGTCGAGGCGAACCTCGCTCTCGGCCTCCCGGTCGACGCCCGCGACTACGGCGTCGCCGCCGAGATCCTGCACGACCTGGGCGTCGCCAGCGTCCGCCTGCTCTCCAACAACCCGCGCAAACGCGAGGCGTTGCTGGAACACGGCATCAAAGTCTCCGAAGAGGTACCGCTGTTGATCCCGCCGTGCGAGAACAACATCACCTACCTCCGCACCAAGCGGGAGCGTCTCGACCACCACCTGCCCCATTTGGACGCGGTGGCGCACTGGTCCTGATTCGGGTGAGCGCGGTCCGGACAGGAAGAGGGAATGACCGACGACGTCCTCTTCCTCTCCGGCGACCGGGTCACGGACCTGCTCGACGCCGACGCGGCCATCGCCTCGCAGCGCGCGGCCTTCACCGCGCTCGGTGACGGCGACGCCGACCTGCCCGGCAAGATCATGCACCCGAGCCGTTTCGACGACAGCGTCGTCTTCGCCTACGTCTCCCGGCTGTCGGCGGACACCGGGGCCGTGGCGAAGTTCGGCAGCGTCAACCCGGCCAACGCGCACGCCGGGCTGCCCACGATCCACGCGGTGATCAGCGCCCTGGACCGGTCCACCGGACAGCTGGTCGCGGTCATGGACGGCACGGCGGTGACGACCCTGCGCACGGCCGCGGGCAGTGCCGTGGCCGTGGATGCGTTGGCCGTCCCCGACGCCGCCCACCTCGGCGTCCTCGGTTCGGGCACCCAGGCCCTCGCCCACGTCCGCGCGATCGCCCGGGTCCGGGACCTGAAGTCCGTACGGCTGTGGAGCCCGAACCCCCAGCGGCGCGCACAGGCCGCGGAGACACTGACGGCCGAACTCCCCTTCCCCGTCCAGGCGGTGGCCACCGCGGAGGCAGCCGTGACCGACGCGTCCGTGATCGCGGCCTGCACGCTCAGCACCACCCCCGTGGTGCACGGCGCCTGGCTCGCGCCCGGCTGCACGGTCGTCAGCGTCGGCTCCTTCGAACCCACCCGCAGCGAGGTCGACCTGGACGTCCTACGGCGATCCGCGGCCGTCGTGGTCGACGACCCGGAGACGGCCGCCGAGCACGCCGGACCGATCGTCGGCGCCCTGCGCGAGGGCCTGTTGACCCCCGACGACCTGATCCCGCTCGGCGCCGTCCTCACCGGCCGCCGCGCCGCACGCACCCGACCCGACGACATCGTCCACTACAACAGCGTCGGACTCGGCATCCAGGACGCGGCCGCGGCCTGGGCCGTCATCCACGCGGCCAAGAAGGAGCGCCCGTGAAGCGTCAGGCAGAGGTCGTCGTCATCGGCGGCGGGGTCATCGGCACCAGCATCGCCTACCACCTGGCCCGGGCCGGAGTCCGTGACGTCGTCCTCGTCGAACGGGACGAACTCGCCGCCGGATCCACGTCGAAGGCCGCCGGCGGAGTGCGGGCGCAGTTCTCCGACGGCCTCAACGTGCAGCTCGGCGCCCGCAGCCTGGAGGCCTTCGACCGCTTCGAGGAGGACACAGGGTACGACATCGGGTTACATCGCGTCGGCTACCTGTTCCTCCTCTCCACACCCGAGGACGTCGCGTCCTTCGAGGCGGGCGTCCGGCTGCAGAACTCGCTCAATGTGCAAAGCCGCATCATCGACCCCGCCGAGGCCCGCCGCCTCTCCCCGCTGATCAGCACCGAAGGCCTCATCGCCGCCGCCTACTCGCCCGACGACGGCCACTGCACCCCCGAGGCCGTCGTCCACGGCTACGCCTCCGCCGCCCGCGCCCACGGCGCGACGATCCTGCGCCACACCGACGTCACCGGCATCGAGACGCACGGCGACACCATCACGGCGGTCGTGACGACCCTCGGCCGCATCGACACCAACACCGTGATCTGCGCGGCCGGCGCCTGGTCCAAGGGGATCGGCGCGATGGCGGGCGTGGACCTCCCCGTGCAGCCGCTGCGCCGCCAGATCGCGGTCACGGAACCGGTGACGGGACTGCCGCCCAACCTCCCCATGACGATCGACTTCACCACCAGCCTCTACTTCCACACCGAGGGCCCCGGCCTCCTCGTCGGCATGTCAGACCCCGACGAGCGCCCCGGCTTCGCCACGGACACCCACGACCGCTGGATCCCCCGCCTCGCCGACGCCATGCGCCGCCGCGCCCCCGACCTCCTGGAACTGCGCCGCACCGGCGGCTGGGCGGGCCTGTACGAGAACACGCCGGACCACAACGCCCTGATCGGCGAGGCGACTTCGGTCTCCCGCTTCCTCTACGCCACCGGCTTCTCCGGCCACGGTTTCCTCCAGGGACCGGCCGTCGGCGAGGTCGTCCGCGACCTGTACCTCGGCCACGTACCCTTCGTGGACGTCAGCCCCCTGAGCGCCGGCCGGTTCGCGGCCGACGCCCCGCGCCCGGAGGTCAACCTGGTATGACCGAGCTCCATCTGTGGCTGCGCCACGAGCCCCGCACGACCGAACGCCGCACGCCGGTCGTGCCCGCCGCCGCCCGCCACCTCGTCGAGAACGGCGTGACCCTCACGGTCGAGGAGTCCCCGCAACGGATCTTCCCGATCGAGGAATACGAGGCGATCGGCGCCCGCGTCGCACCCGCGGACTCCTGGGCGTCGGCGCCGCAGGACACGGTGATCCTCGGCCTGAAGGAACTCCCGGACGAACCGAAGGAGTTGACCCACCGTCACATCTTCTTCGGGCACGCCTACAAGGGCCAGCCGGGAGCGATGGACCTGCTGAGCCGGTTCGCGGCCGGTGGAGGAGCGCTCCTCGACCTCGAATACCTGGTGGACGGCAAAGGGCGCCGCCTCGCCGCGTTCGGCTTCTGGGCGGGCTACTTGGGCGCGGCCCTGGCCGTCCTCCAGCACCGGGGCCGACTGGTCGCCCCGCTGACGCCCACCTCGAAGGAGGAGTTGGACGAGCTGCTCCAACCCGCCGCGGGGGACCCGGAGTTCGGCGCGCTGGTGATCGGAGCGCTCGGCCGCAGCGGGCGCGGTGCACGGGTCGCGTTCTCCACGGCCGGAATCGACCCGACCTGTTGGGACCTGCCCGAGACCCAGAACCTCGACCGCCCCGCCCTGTTGGCCCACGACGTGCTGGTCAACTGCGTTCTGGCCACGACCCCGGTCCCGCCCTTCCTCCGCGAGACGGACCTGGACGACCCGACCCGCCGCCTCCGCACCGTCTCCGACGTCACCTGCGACGTCGGATCACCGCTCAACGTCCTGCCGGTCTACGACCGCACGACCGAATGGGACGCCCCGGTACGGCAGTTGCGCGAGCGTCCCCCGCTCGACCTCATCGCGATCGACAACCTGCCGTCCCTCCTGCCGAGGGAGTCCAGCGCCGACTTCTCGGCCGCGCTGCTGCCCCACCTCCTGGACTTCGGGACCGGCGAGGCGTGGGGACGCGACCTGGACCTGTTCCGTACGAAGTCCCGGGAGCTCGGAATCGCCGTGGCGGAAGGGGAGTTGGGCCATGTCTGACGTGGTGCGCGCGAGCGGTACCGTCCACTGGATCGGCGCCGGACTGTCCACGGGCAGCGGTCTCGGCCTGCTCTGCGACACCGCCGGGCGGGTACGGCTGTGGCACCGCACCGAGGAGCGGGCGGCGCGGGCCCTCGATCACCTCGGCCTGACGGGACGCGCCGAACCGCGTGCTTTCGAACTCGCCGCGCTCACGGCCGAGTTGGCGCCCGGAGATGTCGTCGTCTCCATGCTGCCCGCGCCCGAACACGCGGCGCTGCTGGCGGTCTGCGTGCGACGGCAGGCACACTTCGCCTGCTCCAGCTATGTCTCGGACGCCGTCCTGGAACAGGTACCGGCGGCCGAGAAGGCGGGGATCGTCGTCCTCACCGAGGCCGGTCTCGACCCCGGCATCGACCATCTCTTCGCGCACAGCCTCGTCGCCCGCGCCCGGGAGGCGATCGGCGAGGGCACGGCGGCCTCGTACAGCCTCACCTCGTACTGCGGCGGGGTGCCCGCGGTGCCCAACGACTTCCGGTACCGGTTCAGTTGGGCACCGGCCGGAGTGCTGGGGGCGCTGCGCTCGCCGGCGCGCTACCTGGAGGACGGTGAGGAGACCACGGCCGACCGGCCCTGGGAGGTGACCCGGCCGCATGTCGTCGACGGGGAGACCTTCGAGGTCTATCCGAACCGGGACAGCGTGCCGTTCATCGAGCAGTACGGGCTGCCGACGGGCTGGACGCCGCGGACGTTCGTGCGCGGCACCCTGCGTCTCGATGGCTGGCTCCGGGCCTGGGACGCGGTGTTCGAGGAGCTGAAGGCGGGCGACGACACCCGGATCGCCGCGCTGGCAAGGGAGTTGGCGGCGACCTACCCCACCACGGACGCCGACCACGACCGGGTCGTCCTCGCGGTGTCCCTGGACGTCCGGGGCGACACGGGCAGGACCTGGTCCGGCAGCTACCTCCTCGACCTGGTCGGTGACGAGGAGGAGAGCGCGATGGCCCGCTGTGTCTCGCGCCCGCTCTCCCTCGCCGTCCGCCACATCCTCTCCGACGACCTGCCGTCCGGCCTGAACCGGGCGGCGGAGACGGCGGAACGGTCACGGGAGTGGCTGAGTGAACTGGCGGGGGAGGGGCTGGAGTTCACACTGCGAGTTGATCAGTAGCGGTAACAGGGGCAGCGGCTGAGCCTCAGTCGGTGACCGCCTCGTGCACCAGTTGCTTCAGCTCCGGGATGATCTTCAGGGAGTGCTTCGGCCGGAGCTGGGTCATGAACTGCACGGTGAGATCGCGGCTCGGGTCCACCCAGAACGTCGTCGTCGCCGCGCCGCTCCACCCGAACGCGCCCAGTCCCATGGGGGATTGGGTGCGCTCGGGGTCGATGACCACGGAGACGCTGAGGCCGAAACCCATGCCGTCGTTGCCGGGTTCCTGATGCGCGGGGCTGCCGAAGGCGCGCATGTCGGCGCCGCCGGGCAGGTGGTTGCTGGCCATGAGGTCGACGGTCTCGGGCGCGAGCAGCCGGGTGCCGTCGAGTTCGCCCCGGCGGCGCAGGAACTCCGCGAACCGGTGCACGTCGTACGGGCTCGCCGCCATCCCACCACTGCCCGACAGGAACCGCGGCCGGCCGCCCCGCAGCGGCAGCCCGGCGATCGGCTCGATACCGCCGCCGTCGGCGTCGCCGTACAACTCGGAGAGCCGGTCGGCCTTTTCGACCGGGACCTGGAAACCGGCGTCCGGCATCCCGAGTGGCCGGAAGATCCGCTCGGCGAAGAACTCGTCGAGCCGCTGCCCGGAGACCACCTCGATGACGCGGCCGAGCACGTTCGAGGCGACGGAGTAGTTCCACTGCGTGCCCGGCTCGAACTGGAGCGGCAGGCTCGCGTAGATGTCGATCGCCTCGGCGAGGTTCGCGCCGGGCGGCACGGACGACTCCAGGTGCGCCTCCCGGTACAGGGCGTCGACCGGGTGCGAGTGGTAGAACGCGAAGGTCATGCCCGAGGTGTGGGTCATCAGGTGCCGGATCAGCATCGGCTGCTCCACCGGCCGCGTCTTCACGTCGGCGCCGGAACCGCTGTCGTAGACCCGCATGTCCGCGAAGGCCGGCAGATGACGGCCGACCGGGTCGTCCAGGGAGAGCTTGCCCTCCTCCATCAGGATCAGCGCGGCGACCGCGGTGACCGGTTTGGTCATGGAGTAGATCCGGTACAACGTGTCGGGCGTGACGGGCCGTTGGGCCGCGACATCGCGGTGCCCGTGGGCGGTGAGGTGGGCGACGCGGCCGCCGCGGGCCACGGACACCAGGAAGCCCGGCAGGCGCTCCACGTCGACGTAGTGGGCGAAGTGCTGGTCCAGGCGGTCCAGCGCCTTGTGATCCAGTCCGACCTCGTCCGGGTCGACCTCTTGTCGCAGCTGTGCCATGGCTCTCCTCCGAATTGCGTTCACGAGGTGGGGTCCCGCATACCCGGCCCCGGACACCTCGGAACTCATCGTCGCGCAGGAACACCTGCGCGGTCTCCTGTAACGGGGGGATGTGTGAGCGACGCGACTGTCCGCCCGGGCAGCGCGAGACAGG
The DNA here is from genome assembly GCF_045162565.1 of Streptomyces sp. NBC_00986. Taxonomy (NCBI): domain Bacteria; kingdom Bacillati; phylum Actinomycetota; class Actinomycetes; order Kitasatosporales; family Streptomycetaceae; genus Streptomyces; species Streptomyces sp. NBC_00986. The sequence goes on along the minus strand of NZ_CP108733.1, from coordinate 2,471,104 downwards.
CGAGAGCGCCGGTCAGGGCCACCGCGGCGAGGATTCCGAGCGCCGATTCCCGGCCACTTCCGGCCATCAGCGCACTTCCCGCGGCGACCCCGAGCGTCGGCCCCACGTTCACCGCGGTCTGTTTGAGCCCGCCCGCCACCCCCGCCGACTCAACGGCCGCCTCCCGTACGACGACTTGGGTCGCGGCCACCATCACCGTCCCGAACCCGGCCCCTAGGAGGGCGAAACCCGCGCATACCGTGACTGTGCCGGAGGCCCGGGACAGCACGAGCACAGCCAGGGCTACGACCACCATCGCCACCCCGGCCGTGGAACGGTCCCCGGCCCGGCGCAGCACCACGGCGGTCGCGGGTGCCGCGAGCACCATCGCGGCGGCCAACGGCAGCCCTCGGAGCGCGCTTTGGAACGGGCCAAGTCCCATCGTGTCCTGCAGGAAATAGGTGACGACGAACAGCGTCCCGGAGAACGCGGCCGACGCGGCGAGCAGCATTCCGAGCGCCCCACGGATCGCGGCCGAGCCGACGACGTCCGGTGGCAGGAGCGGATGTGCCGTACGACGTTCGTGGCGTACGAAGGAGACGCCGGCCAGCGCCGATACGGCCAACCCGGCGGCCGAACCGGGGAGGTCCACCAGTGCCTGGACGAGAGAGGCGAGGGAGAGCGCGAGCAGCAGGGCGCCGGGCAGATCGAACCGGATGCCGTTCAGTTGCCGTTGCTGTGGGTCCCGAACAGTGAGGGCGAGCACGCCGAACACGAGCGAGGGCACGACGTTGAGGAAGAACACGGCCCGCCAGCCCACCGCGCCGACCAACGCCCCGCCCACCAACGGCCCGGCGGCGGCCGCGATTCCGATCACGCTCGTCCGTACGGCGACGGGCATGCCGAGCCGGTCGGGCGGGAACGCGGCGCGCAGCATGCCGAGCGTGGCCGGTTGGAGCAGCGCCCCGAACGCCCCCTGGACGACCCGGAGTCCGATCACCCAGCCGACCCCGGGCGCCAGACCGATCCCGGCCGAGGCGACACCGAAGCCGAGCATGCCGAGCCCGAACACGCGCTGATGCCCGTACCGGTCCCCGATCCGCCCGGCCGACACCAACAGGCTTGCCACGGCGACCAGATACGCGGTGCTCGTCCACTGGACCTGCGCGAGGGACGCCCCCAACTCCCTTTGCAGGGTGGGTTGTACGACGGTGAGGACGGTTCCGTCCAGAGCGACGATCGCAGCCCCCGCCGCACTGCTCGCCAGTACGAGCCTCCGGTGAACCGTCATCGGGTGGCCTCCGGACCGAGGTGCGCGTCGAGGGCCGACCGCAGCAGGGGGACGAAGTCGTCGGCGCCGGTGGCGAGTTGGAGGCTGCCCCAACGCCAGAGCTGGGCGACGCCGTGCAGGTTCGCCCACAACGCGCCCGCGACCAGCCGGGCGTCCACGTCGGGACGGGCCCGGCCGACCAGGTCCACCAGGACGCCGAACAAGGGAAGGCTGGTGTCCCGCAGCCCCAAGTGTCCGCTCTCCAGCAGATCGTGACGGAACATCAACTCGTACATGCCCGGGTTCCCGAGCGCGAACTCCAGGTAGACGTGGCCCAGCGCTGTCAGCTGTGCACGCGGGTTCGCTTCAGCCTCCCCGAGGGCTCCCGTCGCCCGCTCGCCCAGGTCGGCGAAGCCGCGCCGTGCGATGGCGGACAGGAGTTCCAGGTGGGTGGGGAAGTAACGGCGCGGTGCCCCGTGGGAGACACCGGCCCGCCGGGCGATCTCGCGCAGGGTCAACGCCTGCGCACCTTCCTGGGCCACCAGCTCCACACCGACGTCGACCAGGCGGCCCCGTAGCCCTGCTTCCGGTTCGCTCATGCTCATGGACACTGTCTACCAACAATCCGTAGACAGTGTCTACTCGTCGGCTCCCGACTCGGGGAATGCGTGACCTGCTTCACACGGTTGATGGATGCATGACTCACGACGCGACGCAGGACGCACTGCTCCAGTTGCTCTCCGAGGGCCACGGCGGGGTACTGGTCACCCTCAAGAAGGACGGCCGGCCCCAGCTGTCGAACGTCAGCCACGCCTACTACCCCGACGAGCGGATCATCCGGGTGTCGATCACCGACGGCCGCGCCAAGACCCGAAACCTGCGCCGGGACCCCCGCGCCTCGTACCACGTGACCAGCCCCGACCGCTGGGCCTTCACGGTCGCCGAGGGCACGGCCGACCTCACCCCGGTCGCCGCCGACCCGCACGACGACACCGTCGAGGAACTCATCCGGCTCTACCGCGATGTCCTCGGCGAGCATCCGGACTGGGACGACTACCGGGCGGCGATGGTGCGGGACCGGCGGCTGGTACTGCGGTTGCGGGTGGAGCGGGCGTACGGGATTCCGGCGAGGACCGACCGGGGTTGAGCCGTCGCGAGCGGTGAGGGCTGCGATGTCGGGGGGCGCCGTCGTGCGGTGTTCCGGGCCGCCGGCCCCCGGGCCCGCGTGCCCCGGCCGCCCCTGAAATCGGCCGGGGCACGCGGAGGCCCTTACTGGCGGCGCAGGGCGGCGAGTGCCTTGGCGGCGCCCTGCGCGCGCAGGTTCACGAAGGCCGGTGTCACCGTCAGTGGTGTCGCGTACGACTTCAGTGTCACGGGGCCCTTGACCGTCCTACCCCGGTTGACGTCGTACCACGTGCCCGCCGGCAGATGGATGTCCCGCGAGGCCGACGCGGTGAGGTTCGGCGCCGCGAGGACCGCGGGGCCGAGCATCCACTCGTCGTTGATCGTGTAACTCGCCCTGTCCTGCGGGAAGTCGAAGAACAGTGGCCGCACGATCGGGTCCCCGGTCCGCAACGTGTGCTGCACCTGGTCCCAGATGTACGGCGCCAGCCGCTGGTGGCGGGCGATCGCGTCGCGGTACAGGGCGACGGTCCGGTCGTCGTAGGGCACCTGCTGACCGGTCGTCACATCCGTGGTGCCCGCCGGGGATGTCGACGCGTACATCAGCGGCATGTACGACGACGACTGCGCCCAGCGCACCAACACCTCCTTCGTCGGGGCGGGTTGGCCCAGGGAGCCGCCGATCATGTCGGTCTCGACGAAGGGGTAGCCGATGGTCGACAGGGCGAGGTTCTGGGAGACGGACGCCTGGAGGGAGTTCCAGTCGGTGCCCTTGTCGATCTGGCGGACGACGAACCCGGCCTCGTGCGCGGCGCTGCCCCAGTGGACGCGGATGCCGGCCCCCTGGAGGTCGTAGGAGTCGGCGAGTTCGGAGCCGAGGCGCTGGTAGTCGGTGCCGGTGTAACCCGCGCGCGGTGCGCACTGGTCGTCGAAGAAGCGGGTGTCGAACTTGAGGCCGTCGACGCCGTACGTGTCCATCAACGTCTTCAAGTTGCCCTGGTACCAGGCCTTCGCGGCCGGGTTGCCGAGGTCGACGATCCCGGCGGTGCCGTTCCACCAGGTGACCGTGCACGGTTTCGTCGGGTCGGCCGCGTCGTGGAGGAGGTAGTCGTGGTCGGCGGCGTACTGGTAGTTGGTGGAGTCGAGGTTGATCCAGAGGGTGACCCAGAGGCCGAAGTCGTAGCCCAGGGCGTGGATTTGGGCCGACATCGCCTTGGGGTCCGGGTAGGCCTTCGGGTCGAAGGTCATGTTGCCGTAGTCGGACTCCCACTTGTCGTCCAGCTGGACGGTGTGTCCGCCAAGTCCCTTGTCGTGCAAGGCGGTTGCGTAGGCGAGGAGCTTCTCCTGGTTCACGCCCGTGTAGAACTGCGCCCACGAGTTCCACAGCGGCTCCGCGTACTGCTCGTACGTCGCGTCGCTCTGGTGCGGAGTGCCGACGACGCCGATGTAGTCGTCGTAGACCGCGCGCGGTGTCGACTCGACGAACACCGTGGCCTTGTAGGTGCCGCCCGAGTCGACGCCGAAGCGGCCCAGGCCGTCCTGGCCGGCGTTGAGGGAGACGTCCATCGTGTCGCCGGTGTCGACGTACAGACCGGCCGAACTCTCCGTGTACCAGAAGGGATCGACCATCTGGTACGACGCCGGGCCGAAGTCCGGCTGTTCGACCTGCCCGGCGTCCAGCGGCCACGGCTGGTCGGTGTACGGCCCGCCGGCGGGGGTGGTGGTCTCGCCGTGGCCGTACCAGTGGCCGGAGGGGGAGAGGCCGTAGGTGAGGCCGAGTTCCGTCGCCCCAACTCCCTTCACGTCCCAGTCGAGTCGGTACCTGTCGGCGATGGGCGTGAGCCGGGCCTCGACCGTCGTGTCCGCGAGGGTCGTGTCGGCCGTCAGGGTGAGCACACCTGCGTGCCAACTCCAGCCGGTGAGTGTCGTCGCGTGCTGCCAGTCGGATCCCGAACCGGCCCTGAAGCGGAGGGCGTCGGCGGCCGTGGCGAGGACCGTGCGGCCCGATCTTCTTGTGGTCAGGGTGAGTTGACCGGTGGTCGGTACGGTGACGGAGTAGCCGGGGGAGCCGGGTGCCGACGGGACCTTCAGCGACACCCCGGCCGAGGACGCGGAGACCGTCGCGCGTCCCGGTGCGGTCGTCGGGGTGCCGTGGGCCGTCGACGGCAGGAACGCCACGGTCAGGGCGGTCGCGAGGAGGCAGCCGAACTTGCGGGAAAAGATGCGCACCACTCATGTCCTTCTGCGGGAGACGGGAGAGTCATGGTGTTGCCGTGCAACGGCGCTGTTCTTTTCTGCTCGTTCCGGCCGATGTTCTTGCGCGAAACGTCATCTGTCAACGGGTTGCCCGCGCGAAGGGAGGGCCCAGGGATGTGCCTGGCGCACGGACTGAAGAAGGCCGATGTCTCGGTCGCCGCGGACGGCACGCGCTCGGCGGTGCGGCGCCAGTGTCTGCCGCACGCGGAGATCAGGGGCGCCGGCATCATCGCCCCGCGACTCGCGCCCTGCTCTCGGACGAGGTCCTCAACGGGCTGTCCCTCATCTTCGGCACCAAGGGCATGATCGGCGTGCTCCACGTCATGGAGTTCAAGTGGGACGACCAGGGAAGGCCCAAGAACCCTGCCGGCACAGCCCTGTCGGGCAGCTGGTCCGGCCTGCGGTTCGACACCGCACGCGACTGCATCAACCTGTCGATCTGGAGCGCCCACGACCACTTCCCCGAGGACACGCACCAGCAGCGCGGCAGGCAACTCGTCGACATCGCACCGGAGTCGACCCGGAACTGACACCCCGACCTGCGCCGGATCGCCACCTCCGTCCCCGTCGACCCCTGGCCGACCACCACCATCACCCTGCTCGGCGACGCCATCCACACGATGACCCCGGGCCAGGGCGTCGGCGCCAACACACCGCACTGCGCCGGAAGTTCCTCGCCGACATGTACGCGTACCGAGGTTCCGAGACGGTCTGAGCGCCGCCTCGGAAACCGAAACCCCCGGGCAACGGAGCCCAGGGGTGCGGTGGTTGAGGCACTGAGGTCAGGCCGTCACCGTCTCCGGCTGCGACGCCTCCCGGGGTGACCGGGTGCCGAGCAGTTCCGTCGGCACCGTGTTCGTCTCGCGGGCCGAGATCGCCGCGATCACCGGCGGGACGCACAGCGCCGCCGTGAACAGTGCCACCGAGGACCAGTCCGTGCCGTCCGGACCCGCGATCTGCGCGGCGAACGTGACCGCGAACCCGGCCACCGCGAAGCCGATCTGCGTGCCGATCGCCATGCCGGACAGCCGGACCCGGGTCGAGAACATCTCGCCGTAGAAGGAGGGCCACACGCCGTTCGCGGCGCTGTAGACGACGCCGAAAGCGACGATGCCGAGGATCAGGGTGAGGGCGTAGGAGCCCGTCGAGATGGCCCAGAGGTAGAGGAACATCGTGATCGCGCTGCCGACCGCGCCGATCAGATACACCGGGCGGCGGCCGATGCGGTCGGACAGGGTGGCCCACAGGGGGATCGCGGCGAGCGCGACGAGGTTGGCGAGCGCGCCCACCCACAGCATCGACGAGCGGGACATGCCGACGGAGTCACTGGTCGCGTAGGCCAGCGCCCACACCGTGAAGATCGTCGAGACGGAGGCGATCAGCGCGCCCGCGATCACCCGCAGGACGTCCGCCCAGTGCTCGCGCAGCAGCACCACGAGCGGCAGTTTGACGACGCCCTCGGTCGCGGCCTGCTCGGCGAAGGCCGGGGTCTCCTGAAGGTTGCGGCGGATGAAGAAGCCGGCCACCGCGACCAGCACGCTCGCCCAGAACGGAACGCGCCAACCCCATGACAGCAGCTGCTTGTCCGGGAGTTGGGCCACCGCGAGGAACACGAGCGTGGCGATGAGCTGGCCGCCCTGGGTGCCGCCCAGCGTGAAACTGGTGAAGAAGCCGCGCCGGTCCGCCGGCGCGTGTTCCAGCGTCATGGAACTGGCGCTCGCCTGCTCGCCCGCCGCCGAGATGCCCTGCAGGACCCGGCACAGTACGAGCAACACCGGTGCCAGGCCGCCGACTTGGCCTCGCGTGGGCAGGCAGCCGATGAGGAACGTCGACAGGCCCATCAGCAGCAGCGTGAAGATCATGATCTTCTTGCGGCCGACCCGGTCGCCGAAGTGCCCGAGGAACAGCGCGCCGACCGGCCGGGCCGCGTAGGCGACACCGAAGGTCGCGAGGGAGAGCAGGGTCGCGGTCGCCGGGTCCGAGTCGTCGAAGAAGACCTTCGGGAAGATCAGCGCGGCGGCACTGCCGTAGATGAAGAAGTCGTAGTACTCCAGGGCGCTGCCGATCCAGGCGGCGGTGGCGGCCTTTTTCGGTTGCCCGACGGCTTTGGCGGGGACGGACACGGCTTGCTCCTTCGGGGAAACTCCACCGTGGGCGGAGTGAGCGGAGACGGGGGCGACGGGTGTGACGGGGGCGTCGGGGGCGTCGGGGAGACGCGGGGGAGGTGGCGCCGGGTCGCGGCTAATTAACCCACTGGGTAGTTAGTCTCGGTGGGTAGGGATGTTGCGCTCACGTTTCCCAGGTGTCAAGGGGGGCCGTCGGGCGACTTCAGTCCGTCGCGCGCTCCGCCGTCAGGTAGGCGATCACCATGTCGCCCAGCATCGTCCGGTAGTGCTCGCGCTGCGCCGGTGCCACCAGGTCGCGGCCGAACAGGGCGCCGAAGGTGTGCCGGTTGGCGACCCGGAAGAAGCAGAAGGAACTGATCATCGCGTGCAGGTCGACGGCGTCCACGTCGGCCGTGAACAGGCCGGACTTCTGGCCCGCCTCCAGGATGCGGCGGATCACGTCGAGGGCGGGCGAGCCGATCTTCCCGAGCTTCTCGGAGGCGGCGATGTGCTCGGCGCCGTGGATGTTCTCGATCGACACCAGGCGGATGAAGTCCGGGTGCTGCTCGTGGTGGTCGAAGGTCAGCTCCGCGAGCCGGCGGATCGCCGCGACCGGGTCCAGGTGCTCGACGTCCAGGCCCCGTTCGGCCTCGCGGATCACGCCGTAGGACCGTTCCAGAACAGCCGTGAAGAGCTGTTCCTTGCCGCCGAAGTAGTAATAGATCATCCGCTTCGTGGTGCGGGTACGGGCGGCGATCTCGTCGACGCGGGCGCCGTCGTAGCCGGCCCGGGCGAACTCGTGGGTGGCCACGTCGAGGATCTCGGCCTTGGTGCGGGCCGCGTCGCGGATGCGCCCGTTCGGTCGTGCCGGTTCTTCGACGCTGGTCATCGGGTTCCTCGGCTTCGTTCGGGCGTGGGCGCGGTGTGCGGCCGATTGTAGAAGGGCCGGACGGTGGCGGTCGGCCGAGTCCGCGGCGGGGCTTCCGGAGTGCGTGGCCGGGGGCTTCCCGTAGCCGGACGATGCTGATATAGCTAACGTACTAGTTCGTACATTAGTGAGCCACTCAGGAGGGCCGCCGTGGCCGATGTCTTCAAGGACTCGTATCTCGTCGGGCTGATCGGTTCCGGCATCGGGCCCTCCCTCAGCCCGGCCCTGCACGAGCGCGAGGCCGACCGGCAGGGTCTGCGCTATGTGTACCGGCTCATCGACATCGACACACTCGGCGTCGGCCCGGAGGCGGTCGGCGAACTGGTGCGCGCCGCCCGCGACTTGGGCTTCGACGGGCTCAACATCACCCACCCCTGCAAGCAGCTCGTCATCGAGCACCTCGACGGGCTCGCCCCGCAGGCCGAGGCGCTGGGCGCGGTCAACACCGTCGTCCTCGAGGCGGACGGCCGCGCGATCGGCCACAACACGGACGTCACCGGCTTCGCCGCCTCCTTCGCACGCGGACTGCCCGACGCACCCATGGAACGCGTCGTCCAGCTCGGCGCCGGTGGCGCGGGCGCGGCCGTGGCACACGCCACGCTCACCCTCGGCGCCGAGCGCGTCACCGTCGTCGACGCGCTGCCGGAACGGTCCAACGCCCTCGCCGACTCCCTGAACCGCCACTTCGGCCCGGGCCGCGCCGTCGGCGCCACCCCCGACCGGCTGCCCGAACTCCTCGCCGCCGCCGACGGCATCGTCCACGCCACGCCCACCGGGATGGCCGCCCACCCCGGACTGCCCTTCCCCCCACGCCTGTTGCACTCCGAGCTGTGGGTCGCCGAAGTGGTCTACCGCCCGCTGGAGACCCAACTGCTGAGCACCGCCCGCGCGTTGGGCTGCGCCACCCTCGACGGTGGCGGCATGGCGGTCTTCCAGGCGGCGGACGCGTTCCGCCTGTTCACCGGCCGGGAACCCGACAGCGCGCACATGCTCGCGGACATCGCCGAGTTGGCCGGTGCCGTGCCCGCACCGAAATAGCGCCGCGCCCGCTTCCAGCCAGAGAGGTACTCCGATGCGGACATCCATCGCCACCGTCTCCCTCAGCGGCTCTCTCACCGAGAAGCTCACGGCCGCCTCCCGGGCCGGCTTCGACGGCGTCGAGATCTTCGAGAACGACCTGCTCGCCAGCCCGTTGACCCCCGAGGAGATCCGCGCCCGGTGCGCCGACCTCGGCCTGACCATCGACCTCTACCAGCCGATGCGGGACATCGAGGCCGTGCCCGAGGCCGAGTTCGCCCGCAACCTGCGCCGTGCCCGGCACAAGTTCGAGCTGATGCGCAGGCTCGGCACCGACACCGTCCTCGTCTGCTCCAGCGTCTCCCCGCTCGCCGAGGACGACGACGCGCTCGCCGCCGCCCAGCTCGGCCAACTGGCCGACCTGGCACAGGAGTTCGGCGTCCGCGTCGCCTACGAGGCGCTCGCCTGGGGACGGCATGTCAGCACGTACGATCACGCCTGGCGCATCGTCGAGAGCGCCGACCACCCCGCGCTCGGCACCTGCCTCGACAGCTTCCACATCCTGTCCCGGGGCTCCGATCCCAAGGGCATCGAGGACATCCCCGGCGAGAAGATCTTCTTCCTCCAGCTCGCCGACGCCCCGCTGCTCGCGATGGACGTCCTGCAGTGGAGCCGCCACTACCGCTGCTTCCCCGGCCAGGGCGGCTTCGACATCGCCGGACTCGTACGGCACGTCCTGACCGCCGGTTACGACGGCCCGCTCTCGCTGGAGGTCTTCAACGACGTGTTCCGGCAGGCGGAAGCCGGCCCGACAGCGGTCGACGCCCAACGCTCGCTGCTGGTCCTCCAGGAGACGGTCGGCGTCCTGGAGCCCCCAACTCCCGTCGTCCCCACGGGCATCGCCTTCGCCGAACTCGTCACCCCCGACGCGGAACCCGTCACCGCCCTGCTCGCCGCCCTCGGCTTCGCCCGCGTGGCCCGCCACCACGGCAAACCCGTGGACCTGTGGCAACAGGGCGAGGCCCGCATCCTGGTCAACACCGGCCCCGCCCTACGCCGGGACGGTACGACCCTCGCGGCAATCGGCCTGGAATCACCCGACCCGGACGGCGCCGCCCGCCGCGCCGAGGCCCTCCTCGCGCCGGTCCTGCCCCGCCGCCGTACCCCCGAGGACGCCCAACTCGACGCCGTGGCCGCACCGGACGGCACGGAACTCTTCTTCTGCGCCCGCACCACCCCCGAACTCCCGGGCTGGCGAGCCGACTTCACCGACACCGCCGGCCAACTGCCCTCAGGGGCAGGCATCCAGCGCATGGACCACCTCGCCCTCACCCAGCCGTGGCACCACTTCGACGAGGCAACTCTCTTCCACCGCAGTGTCCTTGGGCTCCAGGCTCAGGAGAGCGTCGACGTCGCCGACCCCTACGGCCTGTTGCGCAGCCGAGCCGTCACCACCCCCGACGGCAGCGTCCGTATCGCGTTGAGCGTCGGCGCGGCCCCCAGCGAGGACGGCGCCCACGCCCAACACATCGCCCTCGCAACGGAGGACGTGGTCACCGCGGCCCGCCGCTTCCGCGAGTCCGGCGGCCAACTGCTGCGTATGCCCGCGAACTACTACGACGACCTTGCGGCCCGATTCGACTTCACCGAGGGCGAGTTGGCGACGTACCAGGACCTCGGGATCCTCTACGACCGTGACGCGGGCGGCGAGTTCCGGCACTGCTACACCCGGACGGTCGGGCGCGTCTTCTTCGAACTGGTCCAGCGCGAGCCGGGCTACCGGGGTTACGGCGCCCAGAACGCGCCGGTGCGGCTGGCCGCCCAGCACGCGGCGAAGCGGCTCACTGGCGGCTGACGGTCCGGGTCACGCCGGTGACGACCGTCGTGGCCAGGATCCAGCCGGTGATGATCAGGGCGTAGGCGAGGTACTGGTACCAGCCGTTCGGCGCGAACGCCTCCTCCTGTCCGAAGGAGATCACCGGGAGCAGCAGGTCGAGCGTGTAGAACACCGGGTTGAAGTGCGGGGCCTCGGACGCCTTGAGGGCGTGGGGGTGGTGGAGGCCGTAGGTGAGCGCGCCGATGGCCAGCAGCGACAGGAGCCAGCCGCAGGCGCGCAGCGGGCGGAAGCCGTAGCCGACGGTGGCGTCCTGGACGTAGCCCCAGATCCGGTTGTACCACCGGAGGGTGCCGCGCAGGCGGCGCTGCTTGGCCAGTTGGACGGTGCGAGCGGAGTAGTCGTCGCCGACGCGGCGGTAGGCGGCGGCCAACTGCTCGTAGGCGTGCGGGACATAGCCTTCGGTGTCCCGTTCGAGCATGGTCAGCCGACGGGCGGCCGGTATGTGCGGGGTGAGCGAGGTGTAGGCGAGGCTGGTGAGGGAGACCTGGTCCGGCAGCATGGTCGGCTCCAGCCACAGGACGTCGATCTGCGCACTGTGCAGCACGAAATTCCCTGTCACGGGCGGCCCTTCGCGCAGCCAGAGTTCCCCCATGGTGGAGCTGCCCGCCAACAGTGCGGAGCCGCCCGGGTTCGACAGGCTGGTGTACGACAGGTCCAGTCGGCCCGCGATCCGGGCGCCGCGCAGACCGACCCAGCCCTCCACGCGGGCCAGCCGGAGCAGGAAGTTGCCCTCCACGACGAGTACCTCGGCGTCGATGGCGGAGTCTCCGGGGTGGGAGAGATGCGCCGTGTTGAGGTTGACCGACCCGGCGACACTCGCGCCGCTGAGCCGTATCTGACCCTGTGTGCGCAGTCCGGTCGCCCGGAGATCGTCCCCGATGGCCGCCTGATTGAGCTGCAGCACGGGCTGCTCCTCGTCCGGAGCGATGATCTCCGTGCCCTCCAGATACAGGCTCCCGGCGATCTTCGCTCCGGCAAGCCGCACCAGCCCGCTGAACCGGGCCCGGGTCAGCCGCAGCACGCCGTCCACCCGCATCGCGTGGGCGGTCAGCCCGGGCAGGACGGAGTCGCCGAGGTTGAGTTCGCGCAGCCGGGCCGCGTAGCAGCGGGGCACCTCGTCGAAGTGGCAGTACCGCAGCCGGACGGGGTGGTCGATCGTCGCGTACTGCAGATCGAGCCTGCCGCTGATCCGGGCGCCCGCCAGGCTCAGCGACGCTATCTCGCCTGCTTCCTGGGGCCCGTTGAGCAGCAGAGCCCGCAACACCTCGGCGCGGACGGTCCGTTCGGGCCCCCAGCCGGAGCCGAGGGCCACGTCCTCGTCCTCCGTCGTGCGGAAGTCCACGGACTCGCCCAACGGGAACGCCCGCCACACCTGTTCCTCGGCCGGTGTCAGATCGTTGATCTCCATCAGGCGGGACTCTAGTCGCGGAGGGCGCGCGGGCACAGGGGACGACGACGGCCCGGACCGCACGTCAACGCGTGGTCCGGGCCGTGGAGTTGTGCCGTTGTTACGGTCGGGTGTTCCACTCCGCGATCACCGGGCGGTCGTGCTCGGTGGAGAGGCGGCTGACCGTGCCGGTGGCCAGCTGGAACAGGCGGCCGTCCGCCGCCGTGAGGCCCAGGCGGCGGGCCGTGAGGACGCGGAGGAAGTGGGCGTGGGCCACGAGGATCACGTCACCGTCCACGAGCGCGGTGTCCACCCGCTTCAGGACCCGGTCGGCCCGGGCGCTGATCTCGTCCGGGGACTCACCGGGGTGTCCGGCAGGGCCCGGCGGCACCCCGTCGGTCCACAAGTACCAGTCGGGGCGGGTGCGGTGGATGTCGACGGTGGTGACGCCCTCGTAGGCGCCGTAGTCCCACTCGTGCAGGTCGGGGTCGGGTACGGCCCCGGTGATGCCCGCGAGTTCGGCGGTGCGTATCGCGCGGCCGAGCGGGCTGGTGAGTGCGAGAGCGAAGGCCCGGTCCGAGAGGAGCGGAGCGAGGGACTTGGCCTGTTCCTCGCCGTGCTGGGTGAGGGGCAGGTCGGTCCAGCTGGTGTGCTGGCCCGACACGCTCCACTCCGTCTCGCCGTGGCGGACCAGCAGAAGATCCCCCACGGCGCGCCTACTTGGACTCGACGGCGTGACCGCCGAACTGGTTGCGCAGCGCCGCGATCATCTTCATCTGCGGGGAGTCGTCCTGACGCGAGGCGAACCGCGCGAAGAGGGAGGCCGTGATCGCGGGCAGCGGCACGGCGTTGTCGATGGCCGCCTCGACGGTCCACCGGCCCTCGCCGGAGTCCTCCGCGAAACCGCGCAGCTTGTCCAAGTGCTCATCGCCGTCAAGGGCGTTGACCGCCAGGTCCAGCAGCCACGAGCGGATGACGGTGCCCTCCTGCCAGGAACGGAACACCTCCCGCACGTCCGTGACGGAGTGGGCCTTCTCCAGCAGCTCCCAACCCTCGGCGTACGCCTGCATCATGGCGTACTCGATACCGTTGTGAACCATCTTGGAGAAGTGCCCGGCACCCACCTTGCCGGCGTGCACGAAGCCGAACTCGCCCTCGGGCTTCAGCGCGTCGAAAATCGGCTGCACCTTCGCGATGTTCTCGGCGTCGCCGCCGACCATCAGCGCGTAGCCGTTCTTCAGGCCCCACACACCACCGGACACGCCCGCGTCGACGAAGCCGATGCCCTTGGCGCCCAGCTCCTCGGCGTGCTTCTCGTCGTCCGTCCAGCGGGAGTTGCCGCCGTCCACGATGACGTCACCGGGCTGGAGCAGCTCGCCCAGCTCGTCGACGACCGACTGGGTGGGGGCACCGGCCGGGACCATCACCCATACCGTGCGCGGCGCTTCGAGCTTGCCGACCAGTTCGGCGAGGCTCTCGACGTCGGTCACTTCGGGGTTGCGGTCGTAGCCGATGACGGTGTGGCCCGCGCGGCGGATGCGCTCGCGCATGTTGCCGCCCATCTTGCCGAGGCCGATCAGTCCGAGCTGCATGTCAGTTCACTTCCTGGGAATTACGGAGCGTCCGGTAGGTGGCCACGAGAGCGGCGGTGGAGGAGTCGAGACCGGGCACGTCCGCGCCCTCGGTCAGGGCGGGTTCGACGCGCTTGGCGAGGACCTTGCCGAGCTCGACGCCCCACTGGTCGAAGGAGTCGATGTTCCAGATCGCACCCTGGACGAACACCTTGTGCTCGTAGAGGGCGATGAGTTGGCCGAGCACCGAGGGGGTCAGCTCGCGGGCCAGGATCGTGCTGGTGGGGTGGTTGCCTTTGAACGTCTTGTGCGGCACCAGCTCCTCCGCGACGCCCTCGGCCCGCACCTCGTCCGGCGTCTTGCCGAAGGCCAACGCCTGTGTCTGCGCGAAGAAGTTGGCCATCAGCAGGTCGTGCTGAGCCTTGAGGCCCTCGCTCAGCCCGCCGATCGGGTTGACGAAGCCGATGAAGTCCGCCGGGATCAACTTCGTGCCCTGGTGGATGAGTTGGTAGTAGGCGTGCTGCCCGTTCGTGCCGGGCGTGCCCCACACCACCGGGCCGGTCTGCCACTCCACCGGATTCCCGTCCCGGTCCACGGACTTGCCGTTGGACTCCATGTCCAGCTGCTGCAGGTAGGCGGTGAACTTGGAGAGATAGTGCGAGTACGGCAGCACCGCGTGCGACTGCGCGTCGAAGAAGTTGCCGTACCAGACGCCCAACAGGCCAAGAAGGAGGGGGGCGTTGGACTCGGCGGGTGCGGTGCGGAAGTGCTCGTCGATGAGGTGGAAACCGTCGAGCATCTCGCGGAAGCGGTCGGGGCCGATGGCGATCATCAGGGAGAGACCGATGGCGGAGTCGTACGAGTAGCGTCCGCCGACCCAGTCCCAGAACTCGAACATGTTGTCCGTGTCGATGCCGAAGTCCGACACCTTCCCGGCGTTCGTCGACAGCGCCACGAAGTGCTTCGCGACGGCCTTGTCGTCACCGCCGAGACCCTCAAGGAGCCACGTCCGTGCGGACGTCGCGTTGGTGATCGTCTCGATCGTCGTGAACGTCTTGGACGCGACGATGAACAGCGTCTCGGCCGGGTCGAGGTCACGGGTCGCCTCGTGCAGGTCGGCGCCGTCCACGTTCGACACGAACCGGACCGTCAACGAGCGGTCCGTGAACGCGCGGAGGGCCTCGTAGGCCATCGCCGGGCCCAGGTCGGAGCCGCCGATGCCGATGTTGACGACATTGCGGATCCGACGACCCGTGTGGCCGGTCCACTCGCCGGAGCGGACGCGGTCCGCGAAGCCGGCCATCTTGTCGAGCACGGCGTGGACTTGGGGCACGACGTTCTCACCGTCGACCTCGATCACCGCGTCACGCGGGGCACGCAGCGCGGTGTGCAGGACCGCGCGGTCCTCGGTGACGTTGATCTTCTCGCCGCGGAACATGGCGTCCCGGAGGCCGAACACGCCGGTGGCGGTGGCCAGTTCCTGGAGAAGGGCGAGGGTCTCGTCGGTGATCAGGTGCTTGGAGTAGTCGATGCGCAGGTCGCCGACGGTGACGACGTACCGCTCCGCGCGCCCCGGGTCCGCCGCGAACAACTCACGCAACTGCGGCTGCAGTTGATCCGCGCGGTGGTCCTCCAGAGCGGTCCACTCGGGCCGCCGCACGAGCTTGGGGGAGTCAGACATGACGGGGGGTCTCCTTGGTGCCGTCGGCCCGCAGGGCGATGGCGTACATCTCGTCGGCGTCGAGGCGCCGCAGCTCCTCGGCGATCAGTTCGGAGGTCGTGCGCACCTTCAGCGCGAGGGTGCGGGAGGGCTGCCCGGGCAGGGACAGCGTGGCCAGCGGGCCCTCGGGGCGGTCGATGACGACCTCGCCGGCGCCGGTCCCGAGGCGGACGGCCGTGATGACCGGTCCCGCGGTGACCACGCGGTCGATCTTCACCTTGAGGCGTGCCTCCAGCCAGCGGGCCAACAGCTCGGCGGCCGGGTTGTCGGCCTCGCTCTCCACGGCACCCGAGGTGATCTTGGACTTGGCCTGGTCGAGGGCCGCCGCCAGCATCGAGCGCCACGGGGTCAGCCGGGTCCAGGCGAGGTCGGTGTCGCCGGGCGCGTAGGCACGGGCGCGGGCGTCCAGCGCCTCCAGCGGGTTCGTCGCCGAGTACAGGTCGGTGATCCGGCGCTGCGCGAGGGCGCCCAGCGGGTCCTTCGCCGGGATCTCGGGGGCGTCCCCGGGCCACCAGACGACGACCGGCGCGTCCGGCAGCAGCAGGGGCAGCACCACAGAGTCGGCGTGGTCGGACACCTCGCCGTAGGTCCGCAGCACGACCGTCTCGCCGGTGCCTGCGTCGGCGCCCACCCGGACCTCGGCGTCGAGGTGCGAGTTGGTGCGGTCCCGCGGGGTGCGGGCGTGCCGCTTGATGACGACCAGGGTGCGCGAGGGGTGCTCGTGCGAGGCCTCCTCGGCCGCCTTGATCGAGTCGTAGGCGTTCTCCTCGTCCGTGACGATGACCATCGTCAGGACCATGCCCACGGCAGGGGTGCCGATGTCGCGGCGACCCTGCACCAGCGCCTTGTTGATCTTGCTTGCCGTGGTGTCGCTCAGGTCGATCTTCATGGCCTGCGCCAGCTCCGTCCGTCTCGTGCGAGCATCTCGTCCGCCTCCTCGGGACCCCAGCTGCCCGAGGAGTACTGCGCGGGCTTGCCGTTCTGTGCCCAGTACTCCTCGATCGGGTCGAGGATCTTCCAGGACTCTTCCACTTCCTGGTGGCGCGGGAACAGGTTGGCGTCGCCGAGCAGCACATCCAGGATGAGCCGCTCGTACGCCTCCGGGCTCGACTCCGTGAACGACTCGCCGTAGGCGAAGTCCATGGACACGTCCCGGATCTCCATCGAGGTGCCCGGCACCTTGGAGCCGAACCGGACCGTCATGCCCTCGTCGGGCTGGACGCGGATGACGATCGCGTTCTGGCCCAGTTCCTCGGTGGCGCTGGAGTCGAAGGGGGAGTGCGGGGCGCGCTTGAAGACGACCGCGATCTCCGTCACGCGCCGCCCGAGCCGCTTGCCGGTGCGCAGGTAGAAGGGGACGCCCGCCCAGCGGCGGTTGTCCACCTCCAGCTTGACGGCCGCGTAGGTGTCGGTCTTCGACTGCGGGTCGATGCCGTCCTCCTGGAGGTAGCCGACGACCTTCTCGCCGCCCTGCCAGCCCTCCGCGTACTGCCCGAACACCGTGTGCTCGCCCAGCTTCTCCGGCAGTCGCACCGACTTCAGCACCTTGAGCTTCTCGGTGAGCAGCGCCTCCTCGTCGAAGGCGATCGGCTCCTCCATGGCGGTCAGCGCCATCAGCTGCAGGAGGTGGTTCTGGATGACGTCACGGGCCGAACCGATGCCGTCGTAGTAGCCGGCGCGGCCGCCGATGCCGATGTCCTCGGCCATCGTGATCTGGATGTGGTCGACGTAGGACCGGTTCCAGATGGGCTCGTACATCTGGTTGGCGAAGCGCAGCGCCAGGATGTTCTGGACCGTCTCCTTGCCGAGGTAGTGGTCGATGCGGAACACCTGGTCCGGGTCGAACACCTCGTGGACGATCTTGTTCAGCTCGCGCGCGCTCTTCAGGTCGCGGCCGAACGGCTTCTCGATGACCGCGCGCCGCCAGGAACCCTCGCCGGCCGTCGCGAGCCCGTGCTTCTTCAGCTGCTGGACGACCTTCGGGAAGAACTTCGGCGGTACGGAGAGATAGAACGCGTAGTTGCCGCTGGTCCCGCGGGACCCGTCCAACTCGTCCACGGCGGCGCGTAGTTGCTTGAACGCGGTGTCGTCGTCGAAGTCGCCCGGGATGAACCGCATGCCCTCGGCGAGCTGCTGCCAGACCTCCTCGCGGAACTCGGTCCGCGAGTGCTCGCGCACCGAGTCGTGCACCACCTGCGCGAAGTCCTGGTCCTCCCAGTCCCGCCGGGCGAACCCGACGAGGGAGAAGCCCGGCGGCAGCATGCCGCGGTTGGCCAGGTCGTACACGGCCGGCATCAGCTTCTTGCGGGACAGGTCACCGGTGACCCCGAAGATGACCAGCCCGGACGGGCCCGCGATGCGCGGGAGCCGACGGTCGCGCGGGTCGCGCAGCGGGTTGTCCCAGCCGGCGGCCAGGGCGTCGGTGATCTCCTCGACGGTGAGCGCCTGCACGGCCGCCTCGGCCGCTCCGGCCGGTTTCGTTTCGGGAAGTTCCTCGGTCATTCCCCGTCGACCCCCTTGCTGTTCAGCGACTTCGCGACGGCGTCCAGCAGGTCCTGCCAGGCCACCTCGAACTTGGCGACGCCCTCGTCCTCCAGCTGCTTGACGACCACGTCGTACGAGATCCCCAGCCGCTCTACGGCGTCCAGGTCGGCGCGGGCCTGCGCGTAGCCGCCGGTCACCGTGTCGCCGTGGATGTCACCGTGGTCGGCGGTGGCGTTCAGCGTCGCCTCCGGCATGGTGTTGACCGTGCCGGGCGCGACCAGCTCGTCGACGTACAGGGTGTCCTTGTACGACGGGTCCTTCACGCCGGTCGAGGCCCACAGGGGGCGCTGCTTGTTGGCCTTGGCGCCTGTTAGACCGGTCCAACGGTCACCGGAGAAGACCTCTTCGTAGGCCTCGTACGCGAGCCGCGCGTTGGCGAGAGCCGCCTTGCCCTTGAGGGCGAGGGCCTCGTCCGTGCCGATCGCGGTGAGGCGCTTGTCGATCTCGGAGTCGACGCGGGAGACGAAGAAGGAGGCCACGGAGTGGATGGTCGCCAGGTCGATGCCCGCGGCCTTCGCCTTCTCCAGGCCGGCCAGGTAGGCGTCCATGACCTCGCGGTAGCGCTCCAGGGAGAAGATCAGCGTGACGTTGACGCTGATGCCCTCGCCGATGACCTCGGTGATGGCGGGGAGGCCGGCCTTCGTCGCCGGGATCTTGATCATCACGTTGGAACGGTCCACCAGCCAGGCCAGCTGCTTGGCCTCGGCGATGGTCGCCTCGGTGTTGTGCGCGAGCCGCGGGTCGACCTCGATGGAGACCCGGCCGTCCCGGCCGCCGGTCGCGTCGTAGACCGGGCGCAGGATGTCGGCGGCGGCGCGGACGTCGGCGGTGGTCATCATCCGTACGGCCTCTTCGACCGTCACCCTGCGCACGGCCAGGTCGGCGAGCTGCTGCTCGTAGCCCTCGCCGGAGCCGATGGCGGCCTGGAAGATCGAGGGGTTGGTGGTGACACCGACGACGTTCTTGGTGTCGATGAGTTCGGCGAGGTTGCCGGACTCGATCCGCTTGCGCGACAGGTCGTCCAGCCAGATGGAGACGCCCTCGTCGGACAGGCGCTTGAGAGCTCCCGCGGTGGCGGTCACTTCGGTCACTGTGATCATCTTCTTTCTGGCGATCGGATCAACCGCGCGCGGCGGCAAGGGATTCCCGGGCAGCAGCGGCGACGTTCTCGGCCGTGAAACCGAACTCGGCGAACAGGGTCTTGGCATCGGCGGAGGCGCCGAAGTGTTCGAGGGAGACGATGCGTCCTGCGTCACCCACGAACCGGTACCACGTGAGACCGATCCCGGCCTCGACCGCAACGCGGGCCTTCACGGACGGCGGAAGGACGCTGTCGCGGTACTCGCGCGACTGCTCCTCGAACCACTCCACGGACGGCATCGACACCACCCGTGCACCCACGCCCTCGGCCTCCAGCTGCTCCCGCGCCTCGACGGCGAGGTGCACCTCGGAACCGGTCGCGATGAGCACGACGTCCGGGGTCTCGGTGGAGGAGTCCTTGAGGACGTAACCGCCGCGCGCCGCATCGGAGTTGGGCGCGTAGGTCGGCACACCCTGGCGGGTCAGCGCGAGGCCGTGCGGGGCGGGCTTCGTGGCGTGCCGCTTGAGGATCTCGGCCCAGGCGATCGCGGTCTCGTTGGCGTCGGCCGGGCGCACGATGTTCAGGCCCGGGATGGCGCGCAGCGAGGCGAGGTGCTCGACCGGCTGGTGCGTGGGGCCGTCCTCGCCGAGACCGATGGAGTCGTGCGTCCAGACGTACGTCACCGGGAGCTGCATCAGCGCGGAGAGACGGACGGCGTTGCGCATGTAGTCGGAGAACAC
Organism: Streptomyces sp. NBC_00986; assembly: GCF_045162565.1. Taxonomy (NCBI): domain Bacteria; kingdom Bacillati; phylum Actinomycetota; class Actinomycetes; order Kitasatosporales; family Streptomycetaceae; genus Streptomyces; species Streptomyces sp. NBC_00986. Next base: position 2,451,487 of record NZ_CP108733.1, on the reverse strand, counting down.
CAGGAAGGTGCCGCCGTAGACACGGGTGTTGCCGTGCAGGGCGATGCCGTTCATCTCGGCCGCCATCGAGTGCTCGCGAATACCGAAGTGGATCGTACGGCCGTACGGGTTCGCCTCCGGCAGCGGGTTGCCCTTCGGGAGGAAGGACGAGGTCTTGTCGATGGTGGTGTTGTTCGAACCGGCGAGGTCGGCGGAGCCGCCCCACAGCTCGGGCAGGACCGGTCCAAGTGCCTGGAGGACCTTGCCGGAGGCGGCGCGGGTGGCGACGGAGGAGCCCGCCTCGAAGACCGGCAGGGACTGCTCCCAGCCCTCGGGGAGCTGCCCGGCGACGACCCGGTCGAAGAGCTTCGCCCGCTCGGGCTGCTCGCCGCGCCATGTGTCGAGCTGCTTGTCCCAGGCGGAGTGCGCCTCGGCGCCCCGGTCCAGGGCCCGGCGGCTGTGCGCGATGACCTCGTCGGCGACCTCGAAGGACCGCTCCGGGTCGAAGCCGAGGACGCGCTTGGTGGCGGCGATCTCGTCGGCGCCGAGCGCGGAGCCGTGGGCGGCCTCGGTGTTCTGGGCGTTCGGGGCGGGCCAGGCGATGATCGTGCGCATCGCGATGATCGAGGGGCGCTCGGTCTCGGCCTGCGCCGTCCTCAGCGCCGTGTACAGCGCGTGGGTGTCGATGTCACCGTCGGCGGCGGGCTCGATGCGCTGGGTGTGCCAGCCGTAGGCCTCGTAGCGCTTCAGGACGTCCTCGGAGAAGGCGGTCGCGGTGTCGCCCTCGATGGAGATGTGGTTGTCGTCGTAGACGAAGACGAGGTTGCCGAGCCTCTGGTGGCCGGCGAGGGAGGAGGCCTCGGCGGAGATGCCCTCCTCCAGGTCGCCGTCGGAGACGATCGCCCAGACGGTGTGGTCGAAGGGCGACTCGCCCTCGGGAGCCTCGGGGTCGAAGAGGCCGCGCTCGTAGCGGGCGGCCATCGCCATGCCCACCGCGTTGGCGACACCCTGTCCGAGCGGTCCTGTCGTGGTCTCCACACCGGCCGTGTGCCCGTACTCGGGGTGACCAGGCGTCTTCGAGCCGTGCGTCCGGAACGCCTTCAGGTCGTCCAGCTCCAGCTCGTAGCCGGCGAGGTACAGCTGCGTGTACAGCGTCAGCGAGGTGTGGCCGGGGGAGAGGACGAAGCGGTCACGGCCGGTCCACTCGGGATCCGCGGGGTCGTGACGCATCACCTTCTGAAAGATCGTGTACGCGGCGGGAGCCAGGGCCATCGCGGTTCCCGGGTGGCCGTTGCCGACCTTCTGCACCGCGTCAGCGGCCAGAACACGGGCGGTGTCGACGGCTCGACGGTCGAGATCGGTCCACTCGAAGCTGTCAGGTGTGTGCGCGTTCATCTTCAAGAAGTCCTCGGTAAGAGCGGAAGAACTGCTCGGACGTCTTCAAATCTAAAAGTCTGACTTTTACGAGGGAAGGTGCCGGTGTGCCAGCCTGTGGTGAAAGTGGGACACCGGGATGAGCGTCGAGGCGGCACGAGAAGGACATGACGGACAGAACTATCCAAGACGTCGGCGGTGACGGCGACGTGATCAGAACGTTTCCCTTCCCTGTCGATCTGAGTGTCTGCGGCGTCGGCATGCAGGTCGGCCCGATGGGCACCGACCACACCTGGCACGCCGACGCGCCCCTGCACCGCGTCCACCGCATCGACTTCCATGTGGTGATGCTCTTCTCCGGCGGCCCGGTCCGCCACATGATCGACTTCGCCGAGTACGAGGTGAGCGCCGGTGACGTCCTGTGGATCCGCCCCGGCCAGGTCCACCGCTTCTCCTCGACCAGCGAGTACCGCGGCACGGTCCTGACCATGCAGCCCGGCTTCCTCCCGCGCGCCACGGTCGAGGCGACCGGCCTCTACCGTTACGACCTCCCGCCCGTCCTGCACCCCGACGAGCCCCGCCTCGCCGCCCTGCGCGCCTCCCTGGGCCAGCTCCAGCGCGAGTACGAGGACTCGACCACGCTCCCGCTGAGCCTGCACACCTCTGTCCTACGACACTCCCTGACGGCCTTCCTGCTACGGCTCGCGCATCTCGCGGCGAGCTCGGCCGAGGACGCCGCCGGGCAGGCCGACACGACGTTCACGCTCTTCCGGAACGCCGTCGAGAAGGGCTTCGCCACCAATCACAGCGTCAGCGCCTACGCCGACGCCCTCGGCTACTCCCGCCGCACCCTGGTCCGCGCGGTCCGCGCCGCGACGGGTGAGACTCCGAAGGGCTTCATCGACAAGCGCGTCGTCCTGGAGGCGAAACGGCTGTTGGCCCACACGGATCTGCCGATCGGCCGCGTGGGCGCGGCAGTTGGGTTCCCGGACGCGGCGAACTTCTCCAAGTTCTTCCAGCAGCACACGGATGTGACACCGGCGGGGTTTCGGGCGGAGTTGCGGTGAGGGCGGTGGACGCGCTGAACGGGGACATGTCGAAGGAAACGGGGGCGTGTCGAAGGGGGCCCCACGCGCACGCGTGAAGCCCCCTTCTCCCGTGGGGAGTTGGTATCAGTGGCCGAAGTCGAACCAGTTCACGTTCACGAAGTCCGCCGGCTGGCCGCTGCTGAAGGTGAGATAGACGTCATGGGTGCCGGTGACCGAGCTGATGTTCGCCGGGACTGTTCTCCATGACTGCCAGCCCCCGGTGTTGGCCAGGGCGAAGCTGCCGACCGGGGTCGCGGTGGGGCTGTCGAGGCGGACCTGGACCAGGCCGCTGACCCCGCTCGCGGCGCCGCTCGCGACCCGGGCGTAGAACTGGGTGGCCGCCGTGGAGCCGAAGTTGACTCCCTTGTAGAGCGCCCAGTCTCCGTTGGCTATGGAGCCGATGTCCTGGCCGCCGCCGGTGTCCGTGGTGGTCTCGGCGATCGTGCCGGACTGGCTGTCGTAGGACTCGGCCTGGACGGCGCTGTAGGCGTCCCGGTTGCCCGTCGGCGGGGGTGTGGTACCGCTCCCACTGCCCGTGGACGAGAGCACCTGGACGTAGTCCACCGTCATCGGGTGGTTCGGGTCGGTGGTGCTGGTGGGGCCGCCGCCGAACGCGTCCGGGAAGCCGCCGCCCATTGCCACGTTCAGGATGATGAAGAAGCCGTGGTTCGTCGCGTTGGCCCAGGTCGTCGCGTCGACCTGACTGGAGTTCACCGTCTCGAAGTTGACGCCGTCGAGGTAGTAGCGGATCTGTTCGGGGCTCGTGGAACGGTCCCACTCCATCGCGTACGTGTGGAAGCCCGCCTGGCAGGTCGTTCCCGTGCACGCCGTCGAACCGCCGATGCCGGTCGTCTCGTTGCACGGACCGCCCGGGCTGGTGCCGCAATGCACCGTGGACCAGTCGGTGTTGAGACCCTGGACGTTCTCCATGATGTCCAACTCGCCCACGCTGGGCCAGTTCTGGTAGTTGCCCCGGTACGGCGCGCCCAGCATCCAGAACGCGGGCCAGTACCCGAGCGCCGATGAGCCGGTGACATTGGGGAGTTGGATACGGGCCTCGACGCGGAGCTTCCCGCCGGCCGGCGGCTGGAAGTCGGTGCGGTTGGTCTCGATACGGCCCGAGGTCCAGTTGCCGGAGGCGTCCCGGCGCGGGGTGATCAGCAGGTTGCCGTTGCCGTCCAGGGCCACGTTGTTGGTGGAGGAGGTCATCGTCTCGACCTCGCCGGTGCCCCAGTTGGCGGCCCCGCCCGGGTACGAAGTCCCGGTGTCGTACTGCCAGTTGGTGGTGGAGACACCGGTGCCCGCGGAGCCGTTGAAGTCGTCCAGGAAGACCTGTGTCCAGCCCGACGGGGGCGTGGGCGCGGACGCGTTCGCGGGCAGGGTGAAGGCCGTGGCGGTGGCGGCCGCCAGGCCGAGGGTGCTGAGGACGGCGATCAGGGTGCGCCTGAAGGGGCGGGGTCTGCGCTGCGTGCCGCGGGGTTCACTCATCGGTGCCTCTCGGATACGGAGTGGGGGTGCGGGGTGCCGTGCCTGTCTGAGAGCGCTCTCAGACAGTGGGGTGCGCGGTCAATGTGCTCTCAGCCACCCAGGCCGTCAAGAGGTGAAGCCGTGAAAGTCCTTTCGCTGTGCGGGAGTTCGGGCGATGAATGCGGTGAAAGAGGAAGTTTCCGATCCGCCTTCCGAGGCGGCAGGGGCCTGCCCGGGACCGGTCGGGATCGGAGAGCCTCCGTCGGGACCCGGGGTGACAGGCCCTAGACCGCGCTCCCCGCCTTCCACTCCGCCCACGACAGGTTCCAGCCGTTGAGGCCGTTGTCCGCTGCCACGGTCTTCTCGCCGGAGTTCTTCACGATGACGACGTCGCCGAGCATCGAGCTGTCGTAGAACTTGTAGCCGGCGACGGAGGTGTCGTTGGCGCCCTTCGCGTCGTGCAGGCCGACGCAGCCGTGGCTGGTGTTCTCGCTGCCGAACACCGAGGTGGACGCCCAGTAGTTGCCGTGCACGAAGGTGCCGGAGGTGGTGAGGCGCTGGGCGTGCGGGACGTCGGAGATGTCGTACTCGTCGCCGAGGCCGACCGTCGAGGACTCCATGCGGGTCTGCTTGAACCGCTCGCTGATCACCATGATCCCGGACCAGGTGGTGTGCTGGGCGTTGCCGCCGCTGACCGGGTAGGTCGCGAGGGTCTTGCCGTCGCGCTTGACGACCATCTCCTTGCTGGACAGGTCGACCGTGCTGATCTGCTCGCGGCCGATGTCGAAGGTGACGTCCTTGGACTGGACGCCGTAGATCCCGTCCTGGCCCTCGACGTCCTTCAGACGGAGGCTGAGGGTGATCTTCGTGCCGGCCGCCCAGTACGTCTCGGGGCGGAAGTCGAGCCGGGTGTCGCTGAACCAGTGGCCGACGATCTCGACGGCGGGCTCGGCGGTGACCGTGATCGCCTTCTGGACATTGGACCGGTCCTTGACCGCGTGCGTGAAGTTGATAGACACGGGCATGCCGACGCCGGAGGTGGAGTTCGCCTCAGGGGTGAAGTAGCCGACGAAGGTCTCGCCGGGCGACTTCGTGGTGAAGGTCATCGTCTTCGCGGCGGCGTCCTGCGCCTGCGCCGCGACCGTGTACTTCGTGCCCGAGTACGGGTTCTTCGTGGACGTCCACTTCGTCTTGGCGTCGTTGAAGGTACCGGCCAGCGTGGAGCCGTCGTTGCCGGTCACCTTCACCGTGGCGAGCGTGCCGTCGGCCACGGTGACCGTGACCGGGGTCGTGAACTCGGCCTTTTTGGTGCCGTCGGCGGGCAGGACCGTGACGGTCGGCGCCTTCGCGGCCTTCACGGACGCCGTCGCCGACGAACCGCCGGACGACGAGCTCTCCGCGGCCCCCGCCGAACCGCTGCAACCGGTCAGGACGGCGGCCGGCACCACCCCGAGCACGGTGAGGACCCCACGACGGGACCACCTCTCCGACTGCTTCTCGGACCGGTTGGATATGTGCGACACGCCCACGGCAGGCCTTCCTCCGCATGTCGCGCACACCCCTGGCCGTACGCGACGAGATCACCAGTGCCGTTGCATCCTCCGCCACTTCCATGGGTTGAATCTTTGAATCCCAGGAGCTCCACCTGAGATTCCTGTGAAGAGAGCCTGAAAGAAGTCCTGAAACCACGGTTGCCGGACGCTTCCCGAGTGTGAACAGAGTATGAAGGCGCCGACCGGTGCCCTGAGTATCCGGTGAGATCCCCGTCCCGCCATGGCTTCCCCACCTACCCGGTCGGAATAGTGAGGAAGGAACTGAAGGCGGAGTTCCGTTTCGGCGGCTCCGCGGCAGACCACGCCGGAGGTATTCGTGACCGAAGTCCGCAAGCGGCCCACCGTGGCGATCGTCGGAGCGGGCGCGGCAGGCGCCCTGACCGCCGTCCAGCTCTGCGAGACCGCCACCCGCCGCCGGACCCCGCTCGACCTGGTGCTGGTAGACCCGGCCCCGGAAGCCGGCCGCGGCACGGCCTACGCCACACCCGATCCACGCCACCGGCTCAACGTCCCCGCGGGCGGCATGAGTTGCTACCCCGACGACCCCGGTCACTTCACCCGCTGGCTGTGCCGCCACGGTGAACCCACTGTCAGCGGCGCCGACTTCGCCACCCGCTACCGCTACGGCGCCTATCTCGCCGACACCCTCGCCCAGGCCGTCGTCCGTTCCCACGGTACGGTCTCCGTACGCAGGCTGCGCACCCGCGCCGAGAGCTGTACCGGCACCCCCGAAGGCCCGGTGGAACTCCACCTCGCCGACGGGGGACTCCTCACCGCCGACAGCGCCGTCCTGGCCACCGGCCCCGCCGCCCCTACGGCCGCCTGGGCCCCGCCCGCCCTGCGCACCTCGCCCCGCTTCATCAACTCACCCTGGAAACCCGGTGCGTTGGACGCCGTGCGTGAGGACACCGCCGACATCCTTCTCGTCGGCACGGGCCTCACCGCCGTGGACCTCGCCCTCACTCTGGACCGTTCCAAGCGCACGGCCCACGCCGTCTCCCGCAGTGGACTCCTGCCCCAGCCTCACACGTTGGGACCGGCCGGCGCGATGGAGGCGCCGAGCTGGCCCCGCGACCTGACCCTGAGCGGCCTGCGCCGAACCGTCTACCGGCACGTCAGCCGCTCCGTCCGCACCCACGGAGACTGGCGCCCCGCCCTGGACAGCCTGCGCCCGCACACCGCGAGACTCTGGCGCAGCCTGACCCCCGAAGAACGCGGGGAGTTCCTCGCCCACGAGGGCGCCCTCTGGAACACCCACCGCCACCGCATGGCCCCCACCACCGCCGAGTCGGTCACCCGGGCCCGCACCGCGCGCCGCCTCCAAGTGCACGCCGCCACGATCACCGACGCGGCGGAGGGTGACGGGCAGTTGGTGGTCACGCTCTCCAACGGCCGTACGCTGCGCGTGGGTTGGGTGATCGACTGCACGGGACCCGGGCAGCGGCTCGAAGACCCGTTGTGGCGTGGACTGTTTGAGACCGGAACGGCCGTTCCAGGCCCCCTCGGCATGGGGGTGGCCACCCGAGACGGACGCCTCCTCGATGCCCAAGGTCTTTCCGCACGACCGCTGTTCACGCTCGGCGGTCCCAGGCGCGGCGAGTTGTGGGAGACCACCGCGATCCCCGAGATCCGCGTCCAGGCGGCCGCCCTGGCCCAGCAGTTGCTGGCGGCTCCGGCCCGCCGCGCCACGCGCCGCAGGCCCGTCGACGGACTCGGACTCCCGCTGTCGACCTATGCCGAGGCCGCTACCGCGTACCGCAACGGACTCGACCGGGTCCTCAAAGTACGCGCCGGAGCCGAGGATGCCTTCGCACGCGCGGTCGCCCTGGACCCCGGATTCGCCCTGGGACACGCGGCGTTGGCCCTGCTCGGCCACGAGTGCGGAGCCGCCGTGGACGTACCCCGGGCGCTCGCCGACGCCCAGCGCTGCGCACACGAACGCGCCGACGAACGCGAACGCTCCTTCGTGGAGGTGATCACGCGCCGGGTCCAGTCCCCCGACGGGGACGGCGCGTTGATACGCCACCTCGACACCCACCCCGCCGACGCGCTCGCCCTCGCCGCCGCCGTCCCCACCATCGCCTTCTCCGGTGTCACCGACCTCGACGGCGACTACGCGCTGCGGCTCGTCGAGCGGACGTCCCCCGCCTACGACGGGCACTGGTTCCACACCTCGCTGCTCGCGTTCCTGCGCCAGGAACAGGGTCGGCTGCACGAGGCGGGTGAACTCGCCCACCGCGCCCTGGGAGTTGAGCCCGCGTCCGGTCACGCCGTGCACGCGCTGGCCCACGTCCACTACGAGTCCGGCGCCCACGAGGCGGGCCGGGACTGGCTGGACGGCTGGTTGTCCGGGCAGGGCCGGGGTGCCGTCCATCGGGCCCACTTCTCCTGGCACATCGCCCTGCACGAACTGGCGTTGGACGACCCCGCCGCCGTACGCAGGCGCTGGTTCGCGCAGTTGGCGCCGGGGCGGGTGACCGGGGTGCGCGCGCTGGTCGACTCGGGGTCGCTGCTGTGGCGGGCGAGGCTCAGCGGCAACTGGCAGGGGGAGCTGCCGACTTCGGACGTCCTGGACACCGTGGCCTGCGAGGTGCTGGAGCGGCCGGCGACGGCGTTCACGGCTCTGCACGCGGCGGTGGCTCTGACGGCCGCCGGAGACCTCCCGGCCCTCCGCCGCCTGCGCGACCACGCGGCGGGCGCCGACCCGGTGCAGCGCGAGGTCATCGCCCCGCTCTGCGACGCCTTCGCCGCCCTCGTCGAACACCGCTTCCACGAAGCCGCCCACGGCCTCGACGCGTTGCTGCCGGTCCTGCGCAAGGTGGGCGGCAGCGCGGCCCAACGCGAGGTCGTGGAGGAGACGTTGCTGTTTGCGCTGGTGTCGGCGGGGCGGTGCGATGCGGCCCGGCGGTTGCTGGACGCGCGGCTGGACCGGAAGGCGGCGCCTCGGGATCGGCGGATGCTGGCGGGACTGCCCGGGTGAGAGGGGTGGGGCCGGGCGTCGGTGCTGGACGCGTGTCTCTGTCGTAGACCCGCGTCTGGATTCGGCGCGTCGGTCCCGGCGGATGTCGGCGGGGGCCGCTGCGGGGAAACGGTTGGGACGAGCGGGAGTTGGACATGTGTCCCGTTCCCGTCGTGGGCCCGCGTCTGGATCCGACCTCGTGGTCAGTCGGGAGTGGGCCGTTCGCGGGGCTCGTCCTCCGGTGTCGAGGGGAGGCTGAGGGTGGCCTCCAGGCCTCCGGTCGCGGTGGCGCCAAGGCGGAGGGTGCCGCGGTGGAGGTGGGCCTGTTGGTCGACGAGGGCCAGGCCGAGGCCGGAGCCGGGGGAGCGGGTGCGGGTGCCGCGGGTGAACCGGGCCTTCATGGCCTGCCGTTGGGCGGCGGGGATGCCGGGGCCGTCGTCGCCGACGGTGATCCGGACCGTGCCCGCGTCCTCGCCGAGCCGGACGTCCACAGTGCCGTCGGGACGGCCGTGGAGGGCCGCGTTGTCGAGGAGGTTGTCGACGGCCAGGCGTAGGCCGACGGGCCAACCGTCCACGGTCGCGGGGGAGTTGGCCGTCAGCCGGTAGGTGGTCGTGGGGTGGCGGTGTGCGGCGTGGGCGACGGCCTCGTCGAGGAGTTCGCTCAGGACGACCGGGGTGCGTTCGGGGAGAGCGTGGGCGTCGCCGCGCGCCAGGGTCTGAAGTCCCGTGAGGAGCGCGGTGATTCGGCGGTGCTCCGCGCTCATCGCCTCCAGGGCACGGGCCCGTTGGGGTGCGGGGAGGCCGGGGTTGCGCTGGAGGGTCTCCAGGGTGACCCCGAGGCTGGTGAGCGGGGTGCGGAGTTCGTGGCCCGCGTCGGCGGTGAAACGGCGGGTGGAGTCCATGCTGACGCGCAACTGGTCCAGCATGCTGTTCAGCGCGTGGGAGAGGTCCGCGACCTCCTGCGGGCGTGTGACGGCGGGGAGTTGGTGCCCGGCCGTGTCCGCGCTGATCGCGAGGGCGCCGGTCCGCAGCCGTTCGAGCGGCTGGAGGATGATCCGGGTGAGCAGCCAGACGCCGCCGGCCGTGGCGAGGGCGGCGAGGAGGGTGACGGCGGCGACGATCACGGTGTTGTCCGCCAGCCGCCGCTCGATCGGGTCGATGTCCTGGAGGACTTCGAGCCGCTCGCCGGTGGTGCTCAGGGAACGGGTCAGCGAGCGCCAGGTCTGCCCGTCGGTGTCGATCGTGCGGTAACCGTCGCGGGCGGGCACCGGGAGCGGGGCGGCCGGCGTCTCCCCGTGCTGCGCGATCACCTTCCCGCCGGAGACGAGCCGCACCAGACTCTGACTGCCGGCCAGCAGACCGCCGTAGTCGTCACTGTCCTCGTCGTTGGTGCTCGAATGCCCGGCCTGGTCGCGGAGTTTGTCGGCGTCCTGGTCCCCCTTCTCGGCACGGGCGGCGAGCTGACGGTCGACGTCGGTGCGGTCGCGATGGTCGATCCGGACGACGATGACCAGCCCCGCGAGCGCGACCACGACGGTCACCAGCAGGACGACAGCGGCGGTGATCCGGGAACGGAGACTGCGCGGGAGCCAGGTCATGGACCGGTCCACGGGGCGACGGCGGAGGTGATCCCGGCGTGCGGGTTGCGCGGGTCCCACGTCGTGGGCGGGTACGCGGGACTGCCCCCGGCGATGTTCCGGGGTCTCGGGTCGCGCAGCAGCCACGTCATGGACCGTTCCACAGGATGCCCGCAGCCGTGATCGGAGCGCACGCCCCGGGGCACCCCCTTCACGGCCCGGTCCGCAGGACGAAGCCGATCCCGCGGACGGTTCGGAGTACTCGGGGGCCGCCGTCGGCCTCGAGTTTTTTGCGGAGGTAGCCGATGAACACGTCCACCACGTTGGTGTCGACGTCCCAGGTGTAGCCCCAGACCTGCTCCAACAGCTGGGCCCGGGAAAGGACTTGGCCAGGTCGGTGGGCAAGGGCGAGGAGCAGGTCGAACTCGCGGGTGGTCAGCCGGAGTTCGCGTCCCGCCCGGGAGGCCATGCGGCGCGCGGGCTCGATCGCGACATCTCCGACGACCAGGGACCGCTCGGTCGTCGACTCGTGCAGCCGCACCATCGCGTGCAGCCGCGCGGACAACTCCCCGACGGAGAACGGTTTTACGACGTAGTCGTCCGCGCCCGCCGCGAGCCCCGCGACCCGGTCGTCGACCTCGTCGCGCGCGGAGAGCATGCACACGGGAAGCGTCCGGCCCTGGGCGCGCAGTGCGCGGACGACCTCGACCCCGGACAGTCCCGGCATCGTCACGTCCAGGACGATCACCGACGGCGGCCGGCCGGCGACCTCGTCGAGTGCCGTTTCGCCGTCCTCGGCCAGCCGCACCGTGAAGCCCTCGAGACCGAGCCCCAGGTCCAGGGCCGCGCGCACGCCGGGGTCGTCGTCGACCACCAGTACCTCCGGCTTCCGGCCCACCGCCGCCATGCAGCACCTCGACTTCCTCACCGGCACCCGCGGGAACGGGCACCGTCGCCTGCCTCAAGGATCAGCTGCCTCAAGGATCGGCGGTGAACGACAAGGAAGTCTAAGAACCACGCGGGCCACTCCTCCCACCGAGCCGGCATCGACACAGGTCAGCGGCGCGCACGCCCCTCCCGGCCGCCGGGTTTCTTAGAGCGGCCACAAAGAGCGGAGCGAGGGTGAGGACACGCCCTGGCCGCCGGGGCACCCCTGGCCCTCGCGACGAAGGAAGCCCGCCGATGACCCTGTCCACCGCGCTGCCCCGCGGGCAACGCACCCCGCCCGCCCCACCCCGCAGGGGGCGATTCACACTCGCCGACCCGCTCGGCGCGCTGGCGATCCTGTCCGTGGTCGCGGTCGTAGCGCTGTGGGTCATGAACCAGGGAGGCCCGCTCAGCCTGACGGCCTCCGACCGGGCGACCGGCTCCCTCGGCCTGCTCGTGGGACTCCTGGCCTCCGACCTGATGATCCTCCAGGTCGTCCTGCTCGCCCGGATCCCCTGGGTGGAACGGTCCTGGGGCCACGACCTGCTCACCCGCCGGCACCGCCTGGTCGGCTTCGCGTCGTTCTGGCTGATGGCGGCCCACGTCACCCTGTTCGCCTTGGAACGGTCCACCCGCGAACCCACGGCGATACCGGACGCACTCCTGCGCCTGTTCGTCACCGACTCATGGATGCTGTTCGCCACCGTGGGGACCGCCCTGCTGATCATGGTCGTGGTCACCTCGGTCCGCGTGGCCCGCCGCCGCCTCCGCTACGAGTCCTGGCACCTGCTGCACCTCTACTCCTACGCCGGCATCGCGGCCACCTTCCCGCACACCTTCACCGACGGCGCCGACTTCCACGAGACCTGGACCCGCGTCTACTGGTGGTGCCTGTACGGCTTCGCGTTCGCCGCCACCCTCCTCTACCGCGTCGCCCTGCCCACCTGGCGCTCCCTGTACCACCGCCTCCGGGTCGAGTCCGTGGTCACCGAAGCACCCGGCACTGTCTCGGTCACCCTCAAGGGCCACCGCCTGGACCGGATGCGGACGGCCTCCGGCCAGTTCTTCGTCTGGCGCTTCCTCGACGGCCCCGGCTGGTCCCGCGGCAACCCGTACACCCTCTCCGCCGCCCCCACCCCCGACCGGCTGCGCATCACGATCAAGTCCGCCGGCGACGGCAGCGAACGCGCCGCCCGCCTCACCCCCGGCACCCGCGCCCTGATCGAGGGCCCCTATGGCACCCTCACCGCCCGCCACCGTACTCACCCCGGCATGCTCCTCATGGCTGCGGGAATCGGCATCACCCCCATGCGCGCCCTGCTCGAAGACGCCCCCTACGCCCCCGGCGAGGCCACCCTCATCTATCGCTACGGCGAGGACGAGCACGCCGTGTTCGCCGACGAACTCCGCGCCATCGCCACCCGCCGAGGCGTTGAGCTGATCCTCCTCCCGGGACCGCGCCGCGCCGACACGTCCTGGCAGGCAGTGGGTCCCGCGCACCTCGACGACACGTCCTGGTCGGTCGCGGGCCCGGCCCACGGTACGGATGCCTCCGGGCCAGCCGCCGGTCCCGCGTACCGTACGGATGCCTCCGGGCCAGCCGCCGGTCCCGCGTACCGTACGGATGCCTCCGGGCCAGCCGCCGGTCCCGCGCACCTCACCGATACCTCCTGGCAGACCACGGGCTCGGCTCACCTCACCGATACCTCCTGGCAGACGGCGGGTTCCGTACACCGCCCTGACACCTCCCGGCAGGCAGCAGGGTCAGCCCAGTTCGCCAACGCTCCCGGGCACGCCACCGACCCCACCCACCTCGACGACGACGTCCAGGTCCTCAAGAACCTCGTCCCCGACATCGCCCGCAGGGACATCTACGTCTGCGGTCCGCCCGCTTGGATCACCGCCGTCCGCAAGGCGGCCCGTGGCGCCGGCGCCCATCGCGACAGCGTCCACACCGAAGAGTTCGCCTGGTAGCAGCACTCCGCCCCGTCAACAACAGGAGCACACATGCGACGCATCACTCTCTGGCTCACCGCCACCCTCTCCGTGGCCGTCCTCCTCTTCGCCTTCCAACTCAACGCCTCCGGCGTGACCGGTAAGTCGGGGGACGGCGGCGACCACATGCCGCCCGCGTCGACGTCCACCTCCACTTCCACGCCCAACGCCTCGGCCAAGCCCGGGGACGACACCGCCGGCGACGGTGACCACGTCGGAAAGCCGGGCGAGAACAAGTAGGTGCCTGACGAGCCCGCCAACTCCCGCTCAGAGAAGCCTGCTTCAGGCACCGCGAAGTCGGCCTCGGGCCGGTGTGCGGCGCGGAGCCGGAAGAACTGGGCCTCTGCGGTATTTCTTGTTCCGGTCCAGGGCGTGCGCGGCAAGGTGGGGATCTTGGTGGCCGGTGGATCGGGAAAGACGGGAGGGCGGCGATGGACGGGACGGAACGTGTCGTGGTGGTCAGTGGTGGCGGCACCGGCATCGGCCGCGCCGTCGCCGAGGCGTTCGCCCGGCAGGGCGACAAGGTCTTCGTCCTCGGCCGGCGGGCGGAGGTCCTGCGTGCGACGGCGCGGGAGATCGACGGCGCCCACCCCGTGCGGGCCGTCACGGTCGACCTGTCGGAGCCCGAGCAGATCGAGCGGATGCTGGACGAACTCCCGGCAGATGTCGATGTGTCGGTGAACAACGCGGGCGGCCGGGGCGGCCCCGCACAGGCCGGGAGCCTCAAGGAGGTTGCCGAGCAGTAGCGGCGGGTCTTCGACAGCAACGTCCTGCCGGCGGTCCTGCTCACCGAAGCACTGCTGCCGCGCTTGGCCAGGCCCGGCGGCCGCGTGGTCACCATCGGTTCCGTCGCCGCCCTGCGGGGCAACGGCGCCTACGGAGCCGCCAAGGCGGCCCTGTCGGCGTGGAACCACACACTCGCGCGGGAGTTGGGCCGAGGGGCGCGACAGCCAACGTCGTGGTGCCCGGGTTCGTCGCGGGCACCGAGTTCTTCGGCGTACCCGCCGACGAGGAGGAACGCGCCGGGCGCCGCGCCCAGACCCTGGTCGGCAGGGTGGGAGAACCGGCGGACATCGCCGCGGCCGTCGTCTTCCTGGCGTCTCCCGAGGCCCGCTACATCACGGGCGAGTTCCTCAACAGCAACGGCGGCGCCGTACTGGGGCGATGACTGCTTCACGGTCGAGGCCTACTGCCAGCGGGACCGGTAGGACGGCATCGCGGAGCGACGTTCCAAGAGCACGTGCTGGAACGGGAGTTGAGAGGTGAGCGGCGGGTCCGGTGACGTCGGTCCAGGCCCGGCGGTGTCCAGTCGGCGTGCTGCAGGACGGCGTGGACGGTCGTCCGGGAGGGGGCCAGCCGGAGCGCCGTGTTGCGTACGGCGACGGCCACGGGGTGGGTCAGCTGCTGGCCCATGCGGCCGGCTGGGCGGGCAGCACGGGCGACGGACCGGGTGCGCGGGCGGCGCTCGGCGTCGTAGCGGGTCAGCGCCGATTCGACGGTGGGCCCGGTGGCGAGTACGGCGGCCAGCACGGCCGCGTCCTCCAGCGCCTGGCACGCGCCCTGGCCGAGATGCGGGGTCATGGCATGGGCCGCGTCACCGAGCAGCACGATCCGGCCCGCGGTGAAGGCGGGCACGGGCGTCACCAGTTCGTGGACGTCGTGGTGCAGGAGGGTGTCGGGGCGGGTGGCGTCGAGCAGCGCGGGGATCGGATCGTGCCAGGTGCCGAAGCGGCGGCGCATCGCGTCGAGGGCGTCCGAATACCGCACACCGGGCGGTGAGTTGAGCACCGCGTGCCACTCGGCCCGGCCGTCGGTGAACGCGATGTGGCCGAATTCGGCGCCCTTCCCCCAGGTCGGCTCGAAGTCGGTGGCCAGGTCGACCGGACGCTCGGTGACGGCGCGCACGACGGTCGACCCGCTGTAGGCCGGACCCGGGTGGCGAGGGAGCAACTGCGCCCGCAGCCGGCTGCCCACTCCGTCGGCGGCCACGACCAGATCCGCCTCCAGGACGGCGTCGTCGAGCGGTATCCGTACCCGGCCCGCTGTGGACCGGTCCACGAAGGCCACCTCGGCCCGGGTCACCAGGCAGCCGGACGGCAGCGCCGTGCGCAGCAGCTCGTGCAGCACGGCTCGGGGATGCCGACGATCGGTGTGCCCAGCTCGCGTTCGAGAACGGTCCCGTCCATCCGGGCCAGCCAACCGCCACCGGGGACACGGGTACCCCCGGTGTACTGGGGCCGCGGCGCGCACCGCCGGACCGACACCGAGGACGTCCAGGGCGCGCAGGCCGTTGGCGTGCAGGGAGATACCGGCGCCCGCGTCGGCCGGGACGGCGGCGCGTTCGACCACCGTCACCTCCCAGCCGATCCGGCGCAGACCGATCGCGGCCGCCGGCCCGCCGATGCCTCCGCCCACCACCACCGCGCTGCCACCCATACCGGCCCTCCCTCGTCCGCCCCGCCACATGCCTTCTACAGATGTAGAAGGAGGGTGGTTCACGGTAACCCACTCCTCTACAGGTGTAGAAAGGGGGGATGTCCACAGACCGACGTACCGTCCTCGCCGACGCGGCCATCGACGTGCTCGCCGAGGCCGGAATCCGCGGACTGACCCATCGCGCGGTGGACCGCGCGGCGAACCTGCCGCCCGGCACCACCTCCGCCTACCACCGCACCCGCCAGGCACTGTTCACCGCACTCGTCCGCCGCCTGGTCGCCCTCGACCAGGCGGAACTCCAGGCGACCGGGGAACGGACGCCGGTACCGCGCAGCCCCGACGAACTGGCCGCCGGGATCGCGGCCTTCGTCGAGCAACGGCTCACGAGCGACGGACGCAGACGCTCCCTGGCCCGGTACGCCTGCGCCATCGAGAGCGTGCACCACCCCGAACTGCGGGAGATCCTCGTGCCGCGCCACAACGCGGGACGACAGGTCGTCCGCGACTTCCTGGCCGCGCGGGGCGTCGCGGACGCCGAGGACCGTACGGTCACGCTGCTGACCTGTGTGGACGGGTTGGTCTTCGACCGCCTGGTGGGAGGCGGAGCCGTGTCGGAGCAGGAGATCCGTGGGCTGGTGACGGCGGCCCTGCGTCAGGGCCCTTAGGCCGTCGCCTGCGTCACCGGCCCCGTCACACCTCCGGCCGCCACCCCAACGCCCGCGATATCCCACGCGCCGCGAGCCGCACCGCCGGGATCAACGCCGGTACCTGCGCGTCCACTTGAGGCACGACCACCGACACCGCGGCGGCCACCGCACCGCCCGGACCGCGCACCGGAGCCGCCACCGACAGCGCGTCGTCCGTGATCTGACGGGTGCTCACCGCCACGCCGGTGCGCCGGACTTCGGCCAGCACCCGGCGCAGCCGTACCGGATCGGTGATCGTGTACGGCGTGAAGGACGCCAACGGACCGGCGCAGTAGGCCTCTTGGGAATCCGGGTCGTCGTGGGCCAGCAGGGCCAGGCCCACTCCGGTGGCGTGGAGCGGCCAGCGGGCGCCCACCCGGATGTGTACGCCGACCGCCGAACGGCCCGAGATCCACTCGGTGTAGACGACCTCCGTACCGTCCCGCACCGCCAACTGCACGTTCTCGTGCGTCGATTCGTACAGGTCCTCCAGGTAGGGCAGGGCGAGTTGGCGCAGGGCCAGGCCGCGAGGCGCGAGTGCCGCGACCTCCCACAGCCGTAGACCCACGTGGTACGCCCCCGACGTGTCCCGCTCCAGTGCGCCCCACTCGGTGAGGGCGCCCGCGAGGCGGTGGGCGGTGGTCAGGGTGAGGCCGGCGCGGCGGCTGATGTCGGACAGGGACAGGGCCGTGTGCGCGTGGTCGAAGGCGGCGAGCACGGCGAGCAGCCGGTCGGGCGCGGACCGCGTGGCGGGCGCCGTCGACCGGGGGATCTTCGAGGGCCGCGTGACTGGCGCGGGCCCAGTGGTCGTCTCCGACCGTGCAGTGGTCGCGGACTCGGTGGTCGTCGCCGAGCGCGTGGCCGTCGCGGAACCGGCGTTCGTCGCGGACCGGGTGGTGGTCATGGCCGGGCCTCCGTCCGGTGTCAGGTCAGTCCGTCCTCGGCGACCCGTTGCAGCAGGGTGTGCAGGGTCTCGCGCTCGGTCGCGTCGAGCGGGCCCAGCAGTTCGTTCGTGACGCGCAGGCCCGCCTCGTCCGTGTCGCGCAGGAAGCCGCGGCCGTCCGCTGTCAGGACCACGATGCGGCTGCGCCGGTCGTCGGGGGAAGGGCGGCGCTCGGCGAATCCCAGCTTCTCCAGGTCGTCGACCAGGCCGACGATTGCGCTCGGGTCGTAGCCGAGGCGGGTGCTCAGTTCGCGCTGGAGGGCGCCCTCGGACGTGGCCAGGAAGCGGAGCAACGCGTAGTGGCGCAGCCGTAGGCCCGACTCCTGGAGGAACGTGTTGAAGAGCTGGCCGGAACGCAGGCCCAGCCGGTACATGAGGTAGCCCGTGTCCGCGTGCAGCCCGCGCATCCACGGCTCGTGCGCGTCGATCGGGGGGTTCGCGGCGTGCGGCTGACGGGCGATGGCGGGCTCCCTGGGTCGAGGCCCCGGGCGGGGCGTGCGGTGGTCCGGAGCCAGTCTGACGCACATGGTCCATCGGCAACAACTATTGACGTCAACAATTATTGCTCTTAGCTTCGATCTCGTAGCCGCATCGGTGCCGTTCGCAGTCCCCGTCGTTCTCGCAGCCTTCGGGGACTTCGCGGTCACGGTCCCGATGTGTCGTACCGCAGCCTCGTCTTGTGAAGGGACCGCTCGTGCCCAGCATCGATCTGACCGGCAAGGTCGCCGTCGTCACCGGCAGCGGCCGGGGCCTCGGCCTCGCCTACGCGCACGCCCTGGCCGCCCACGGCGCGTCCGTGGTCGTCAACGACATCGACGAGGCGGTGGCCGAGCAGGCCGTGAAGTCGATCGCCGAGGCGGGCGGCACCGCCGTCGCCGAGGTCGTCCCGGTCGGTACGACCGAGGCCGCCGAGCGGCTGGTGAACCGTGCCGTCGAGGAGTTCGGGCGGCTCGACATCCTGGTCACCAACGCGGGCATCCTGCGCGACAAGGTGCTGTGGAAGATGACCGACGACGACTTCGACGCGGTGATCACCACCCACCTCAAGGGCACCTTCACCTGCGCCCGCGCCGCCGCCGTACGGATGCGCGAACAGGGCGAGGGCGGCAGCCTGATCCTGGTCGGTTCGCCGGCCGGCCAGCGCGGCAACTTCGGCCAGACCAACTACTCGGCCGCCAAGGCCGGCATCGCCGCCTTCGCCCGCACCTGGTCGATGGAACTGGGCCGCGCGGGCATCACCGTCAACGCGATCGTCCCGGTCGCCGCGACCGCGATGACCGAGACGATCCCCGCGTTCGCCCCGTACATCGAGGCCATGAAGAACGGCGCCCCGCTGCCCGACTTCCTCCGCAAGGGCGAGGGCTTCGGCACCCCCGAGGACTGCGCCGCCCTCGTCCCGTTCCTCGCCTCCGAGGCCGCGCGCGGGATCACCGGCCAGGCCATCGGCATCGGCGGCGACAAGGTGGCACTCTGGTCCCACCCGCAGGAGATCAGCGCGGCCTACGCCGACGGCGGCTGGACCCCTGACACCCTGGCCGACGCCTTCCCCACCTCGGTCGGCGCCGAACTCCAGTCGGTCGGCATCCCCGCACCGAAGCTGCCGGAGGCGTGATGGACATCGGTACGGACACGGGTATGAACGTCGGTGAACTCGTCGCGATCGACGTCCACACCCACGCGGAGGTGTCCTCAAAGGGGCACTCCTCCCTGGACGACGACCTGCACGACGCCTCCTCCGCCTACTTCAAGGTCGAGGGCAAGCGGAAACCGACCCTGGAGGAGACCGCCGCGTACTACCGCGAGCGGAAGATGGCCGCGGTGATCTTCACGGTCGACGCCGAGTCCGCGACGGGCACCGAGCCCGTCCCGAACGAGGAGGTCGCCGAAGCCGCCGCCGCCAACCCGGACGTCCTGATCCCCTTCGCCTCCATCGACCCCTTCCGCGGCAAGGCGGGCGTGCGGCAGGCCCGCCGCCTGGTCGAGGAGTACGGGGTCAAGGGCTTCAAGTTCCACCCCAACATCCAGGGCTTCTTCCCCAACGACCGGTCCGTGGCCTACGACCTGTACGAGGTCATCGAGGAGACGGGCACCATCGCCCTCTTCCACACGGGCCAGACGGGCATCGGCGCGGGCGTACCGGGAGGCGGCGGCATCCGCCTGAAGTACTCCAACCCCCTCCATGTCGACGACGTCGCCGCCGACTTCCCGCACCTCAAGATCATCCTGGCGCATCCGTCCTTCCCCTGGCAGGACGAGGCCCTCGCCGTCGCCACGCACAAACCGGGCGTCCACATCGACCTGTCCGGCTGGTCCCCGAAGTACTTCCCGCCGCAGCTGGTGCAGTACGCCAACACCCTGCTGAAGGACAAGGTCCTCTTCGGCTCCGACTACCCCGTCCTCACCCCCGATCGCTGGCTCGCCGACTTCGAGAAGCTGCCGATCAAGGACGAGGTCAAGCCGAAGATCCTCAAGGAGAACGCCGCCCGCCTGCTCGGACTGACGTAAGGGGCACCGGATGCGCAACGAGGGACTGGGCTCCTGGCCCGCACGCCGGGCCCGGAAGACCCCGCACCGCACGGCTCTGGTACACGGTGGACTGTCGACAGACCGCAGTAGTTCGTCGATGGACTACGGCACATTGCATACACGAACCACCCGCCTCGCCCACGCCCTCCGCGCCCGAGGCGTCCGCCGCGGCGACCGCATCGCCTACCTCGGCCCCAACCACCCCTCCTACCTGGAGACCCTGTTCGCGGCCGGCATCCTCGGCGCGGTCTTCGTCCCCCTCAACACCCGCCTCGTCGGCCCCGAGATCGCCCACCAACTCACCGACTCCGGCGCCAAGATCCTCGTCTACGGCCCGACGCACGCCGGTCTCGTCGCCGGCCTCCCGGGCAACACCGACGTCCGTACGTACCTCGAAGTCGGCCCGGAATACGAGGAGTTGCTCGACGCGGGTTCCGACGAGCCGATCGACGAGCCCGTCTCGGCCGACGACACCTGCATCATCATGTACACCTCGGGCACGACCGGCCGTCCCAAGGGCGCCATGCTCACCCACGGCAACCTGGCCTGGAACGCGATCAACGTCCTCGTCGACACCGACCTGATCGCCGACGAACGCGCCCTGGTCTCCGCCCCGTTGTTCCACACGGCCGGCCTCAACATGCTCACCCTGCCGGTCCTGCTCAAGGGCGGCACCTGCGTCCTGGTCGAGGCCTTCGACCCGGCGGCCACCTTCGACCTGATCGAACAGCACCGGATCACCTTCATGTTCGGGGTCCCGACGATGTTCGACCAGCTGGCCCGCCACCCCCGCTGGGCCGACGCCGACCTCTCCTCGCTGCGCATCCTCACCTGCGGCGGCTCCCCGGTCCCGTCCCCGCTGATCGCGGCCTACCAGGAACGCGGGCTGACCTTCCTCCAGGGCTACGGCATGACGGAGGCCGCGCCCGGGACGCTGTTCCTGGACGCCGAACACGCGGTCAGCAAGGCGGGTTCGGCGGGCGTGCCGCACTTCTTCAGCGACGTACGGGTCGTACGGCCCGACCTCACCCCCGCCGACGTCGGCGAGACCGGCGAGGTCGTGGTGCGCGGGCCCCATGTCATGCCCGGCTATTGGGGGTTGCCCGAGGAGACGGCCGCGGTCTTCGCCGACGGCTGGTTCCGCAGCGGGGACGCGGCACGGACCGACGAGGACGGCTATGTGTACATCGTCGACCGCATGAAGGACATGATCATCTCCGGTGGGGAGAACATCTACCCCGCCGAGATCGAGGATCTCCTCCTCGCCCACCCCGACATCGTGGAGTGCGCGGTGATCGGGGTCTCGGACGACAAGTGGGGCGAGGTGCCGCGGGCGGTCGTCGTGCCGCGCGAAGGTGCCTCGCCGGACCCGGACGAGGTGCTCGCGTCGCTGGCCGGCCGGCTCGCCAAGTACAAGATCCCCAAGTCGATGGTGGTCGCGGACGAACTCCCGCGTACCGCCTCCGGCAAGCTCCTCAAGTCCCGGGTGCGCAAGCGCTTCGGCACCAACTCTTAGCTAAGGAACGCGATATGGGCATCACCGTGAACGGCCTCGACGAACTCAAGAAGCTCGCCGGCAGCGACCTCGGCACCAGCGAGTGGATCGAGATCACCCAGGAGCGCATCAACACCTTCGCCGACGCGACCGGCGACCACCAGTGGATCCACGTCGACCCGGAGAAGGCCGCGGCAGGCCCGTTCGGTGCGCCCATCGCGCACGGCTATCTGACCCTCTCCCTCTTCATCCCGCTCTTCACCGGGCTGCTGGACGTCGAGGGCGTGTCGACGAAGGTCAACTACGGCCTGAACAAGGTGCGTTTCCCCGCGCCGGTCAAGGTGGGGTCGCGCATCCGGCTCGTCGCCAAGCTCGCCTCGGTCGAGGACGTACCGGGCGGGGTGCAGATCGCCGTCGACGGGACGATAGAGATCGACGGCGGGCCGAAGCCCGCCGCCGTCCTGCAGAGCCTCTCGCGGTTCTACGCCTGACCGGCGGCTACTGCCGACTGTCGACCAGCCGACCGTCTACTTGCTGACTGTCTACAGCCGCCTGTCCACTGCTGCTTGTCTACGCCCGACTGCCGACTGAGTGACGGTCGACAGCCGACCGCCGCTTGGCTACTGCTGCTTGTACGAGTAGACGCTCGTCGACACCTCGCACACGCCCGGCTGGACGACCTCGGCGCGCAACGTCCCGCTGTTGACGTCGTAGTCGATGCCCTCGGCCTCGAACGTGCCCGTGCAGATGCTGCGTTGGGGGAGTGCGAACAGGCTGGTGACCGTGCCGGTGATCGGCTGGCCGTCCAGCTTGTGGGGCAGGTCGACCTGGAGGAGCGGGCGGATCTCGGGGAACTTGGTCCCCGACGCGTCGTCCGAGACGCACACCAGGCGGGTGTCCGTCACGAAGTCGCAGCCCTGGATGTCGTTCACCGTCTTGTCCAGGGTGATCTGCCCGGCCTGCGGCAGCGCCCCGCCCGTCTTCGGGGTGGACGCGTTGAGCAGGGGGGTGGGGAAGACCTGGAGTCTGGACTGGTCGCCCCACTCGCCCGACACCATCCACTGCGTGTCGGGCGAGATCGCGTCGAACGAGTTGTTGATCTTCTCGCCCGAGTCGAGCGTGTGGACGTACGTGTAGCGCGTCCCGGACGGCGTGGTGACCGCGAACATCTTGGACGTGCCCGTGTCGGCGCCCTGGTAGGCGTCGAAGACGTAGCCGTTCGCGATGTCCGGGTCGCCGATGTGGTTCCAGCCCTGGATGCGCAGATCCAGTGGGATGGACGCCAGCCCGCGGTACAGCAGCGAGCCGTCCGCCTGACTGGCGACGCCCTCACCGCCGCCGAGGCTGCCGGTGTACGCCGTGCCGGTCTCCACCCAGGTGGTGGAGGCGGCGGCCGAGGAGGTGCTCACGCCGAGCGTGAGAGCACCCAATAAGCCAGCGAAGACAGTGAGTTGACGCTTCATCAGATACCTGCCAGGTCGACGAAGATGGGGTTGGAATAGAACCATGTGTCGGCCCACGGGTCACCGTTTCCGGGCTCGTGGGGGATCGGGCCGTGCGGGTCGACCGAGGCACCGAGGTAGCCCGCACCGTGTCGCCTGCCGTCGCTGCCGCGCAGCCGCAGATAGAAGGACTCGTCGCCGGCGGTCACCGGGACGCGCAGCGTGTACGTCCCCTTGCGGCCGCTGACGTCCGCCGTACGGACGACCTTCGTGTCCGGCGCCCGCCACGCGTCCCGGTCGGACACGGCGCCGCGCACCGCGCCCCGGATCACGTCCACGTGTGCCAACTGGGGCAGGATTCCCTGGGCGTTGGGCCGCGAGGCGGTCGTCACGGTGATGTTCAGGGTGAGCCGGTCGCCCTTGCGGACCCGCAGTCGGCCGCCCAGCGTGACGCCCTGACCGTGGTCGCAGTCCCGCTTCAGGCGGACGTCGAGCCCGTCCAGCAGATGCCCGTGGTCGACCCAGACCCGCCCCGCGCGCATCCCCGCCATCACCTCGCGGTAGCCGTAGCGGGTCACGCCCACATGGGTGCGGCTGAACTCGCCGGGCCAGAAGTCGCTGCCGGGCTGCGGGGAGTCGGTCTGCACCGGGTCGGGCAGCTTGCCGGTGTTGTCGAAGTTCTGTCCGTCGGGCCAGGCGCCGTTGGCCCAAGTGTCGTAGACCGTACGGTGGTTGTCGGAGTTGGTGGTGATCGAGAACAGCCGGCCCTCGGCCAGCATCGAGTCCCACAGCCCGCCGACGGTCGCCGTCGCCCAGTCGAAACCGCCGTACGTGACATACGCGTCCGCCGGATAGCCCGACCAGGACTGTGCCGAGGGCTTGTTCTCGTACTCGCCGCGGATCGACGTGGCGCCGCGCCAGCCGGGGAGAGCCGCGCCCTGGGCGCCGGGCGCGCCCTCCATGCCGATCATGATCTCGGGAGCCGCGTCCCGCCAGGCCCGCATCTCGTGCGGAGAGTCGATGCCCAGGCGCAGCGGGTGGTTGGCGAGGACGAGGACGTCGTCGACGTAGCCCGAACGCCGTTGCGCGGCCAGCCACTTGACGGCCTTCACGGCATGCGCCTCGTTGCGGGCGGTGTCCGCGTCGGCGACGCCGCCCTTGTCGTAGCCCAACAGCTTGCCGTCGTAGGCGAGTTCGAACTGCGTGAGCAGATCCACCTCGTGCCGGCCGGGTGCGGCGAACACCGTGCAGTGCTCGGCGGCCGGGATGTACCACTCCAGGCCCTGGAAGATCAGTTGGCGGGGGTTCGCGGCACGCGCCTTGAGGATCTCCGCGTGCTCCAACTCGGCGCCGTAGGAGGCGTGTCCGAAGTTGGAGTGCTCGTTGAACACCATCCAGTCGAGGCCGTACTTCGCGGCGGCCCGCGCCTGCTGGGAGAACGTGTACTTCGCGTCGTGGCTGTACACGGAGTGGACGTGGTGGTCGCCGACGAGGTAGGCCAGGCGCGGGTCGTTGCCGCCGTAGCCGCGCCCGGCCGCCGCGGCGGAGGTGGCGAGCGGGCCCGCGCCGAGGGTGAACGCGGCGCCGAACAGGCCCGCACGGCGCAGGAGTTGGCGTCGGGAGACGCCTTGCGCGTCGAGGTCGGCGGGGGAGACGGACGGATCGGCCCAGGAGGGCAGCTGCTGCTCGGTCATGATGATTCGGAAGTCCTCTGGAGGCTGGAGGGCTGTCAGTGGTTCATGAACGACGTGACGGGCAGCGCCCGTTCGACGATCCGGACGTCGCCGAGCCGGCCGTGCAGGATCTGGTCGATCTTCCCGGCGTACTCGTAGCCGCCGAGCAGCCAGGGCAGCCCGACCGAGGTGAGGCCCACGGCGGTTGCCGTCGGGTTGCGCACGACGGGGCAGCCCTCGACGTAGAGCGTGGTGTGCTTGCCGTCGTTGACGACGGCGAGGTGCCACCAGGTCTCCAGCGGAGTCTCCTGACCCCAGTTGCTGGCGATGCCCTCCTGGTTCAACGGCCGTACCGCCCACTGGGGTTCACGGTCGTTGGAGAGCGAAAGCGTGGCGAGGGGCTCGTCCGGGTCGTCCCCGGTCTTGCCCGCGGCACCGCCCGTGCCGGTCCGACTGACCAGCCCGGACCAGGCGTTGTGATCGGGGTCCCAGTCGGCGGGCAGCCGGTAGAACGCCTCGACGGTGTAACCCCGTTTGAACGTTGCCGAGTTGAGCGGCGCCCCGTCGACCGTGCGCAGATACGCGCCCTTGAGCGGTGACTTGTAGCCCGTGAACTCCAGGCTGCCGTGGCCGGGTTGGTCCGGGTGGTGGTCCGAGGACCAGTTCAGGGTGCCGCCGCCGACCGCGACGAGGGTGAGGTCGTTGCCGCGTCCCGACTGGTCGCGGACCGTGCCGCTGACGGCCGTGGCGTCGGCGTGTCCGTCGAAGCGCCAGTACGCCACCGTGCCGGGGACGAGGAGCTTCGAGGCGGGACGCGACGGGCGGGCGGCGACCGGGGCGAAGCCGGCGAAGCGGTCCGCGAAGTCGATGCAGACGGTGAACCGGTCGGCGTCGCCGCTGAGTTCGATCTCCTGGCGCTCCAGCTCGTTGAGGCCCTTCGCCGCCCGGCCCAGGATCCACGGCGAGACCGTCTCGACGTCGATGACCCCGCGGTCCAGGTCGAAGCGGTAGAGGCGGATCATCGCCGCGCCGCCGAAGTAACGGTTCTGATAGTTCGTCAGGTGCAGGTGGACGTCATTGCCCGCCGCGTTCTTGCGTGTCGCCCGGCCCGCGGGCCAGTAGTGCCCGTTGAGCGTGAGGAAGATCTGGTCGTGGTCCTCGATCAGCTGGTCCCACAACTGCTGTCCGTAGTCCGACAGTTGGTCGTCCTCGACGACCAGTTCGTGCGTCGTCAGGATCACCGGCGTGTGCGGGTGCTGGGCGAGGACGCTCTTCGCCCATGCGTACCCCTTCGCCGACAGCCGCCAGTCCAGCGCGAGCACCATCCACTCACGGCCCGCCGCCTCGAAGAGGTGGTACGTGTTGTAGCCGTCGGCGGAGGCGCCGCCGAACGTGCGCGCGCCCTTGAACCGCTGCGGCCCGAACGTGTCCAGGTACGGCGAGGTGCCGCGCTGGTCGTCGGTCGACGAGTTCACGTCGTGGTTGCCGGCCAGGACGCTGTAGCCGACGCCCCGCCGGTCCAGCAGCCTGAACGCATCGCCGATCGCGGCGAATTCGGGCTTCGCGCCGTTCTGCGTCAGGTCGCCCAGGTGGGAGAGGAAGACGATGTTCTCGTCCTTGCCGTGCTCCAGGAGATAGCGCAGCGAGGCCTCGATCGGCGCCTTGTCGATGCTCGGCCCGTCGAAGAGGTACTGGGTGTCCGGCATCACCGCGAGAGTGAAGCGCCGGCTGGCGGTGTCGGGCCGCCAACTCGCCGTCGCCGGGGCTGCTTCGGCGGTGGTCGGCAGTGCGACACCGGCCGTTGCGGCGGCGCCGAGCAGGGCCGTCGCGCGGAGGAAACTGCGCCGTCCGGCGCCGGCCTGGGCCGTCTCGCACTGATCGTGCTCATGCGAAGTACACACGTGTGCTCCGTACAGGGTGAGTGCTCGTGAAAGCTGCTGAGAACTGGGAATTTCAGAGAACGCGCAGGGTCCAGCTCCAGCGATGGACTCCCGGTGCGACGAGATGCCGCGCCGACGTGTCGGGTCCGCACGAGGCCGTGCCCAACCCCCGGTGGGCCGCGTCGAGTTGCACCACGCAGGACGCGCGCGGCACCAGTTCGTCGTGGTGCCGTACGGCGGTCAGGTCCGCGGCGCGATGGCGGGTCACCGAGACCTGGCGGGGCTCGTCGAGGTCGACCGCGAGACCGGTGGCGTCCGGCGCCGACAGCGTGAACCGCCGTACCCCGTGCCGCCCACCGCTCTCCTGCGGCCGCAGATACGGGGTGAACAAGGCGTCGACGGGGACCGAGTGGTGGCCCACGGGCGCGCCCGTGCTGCGGTCGGGGTACGACTCCCAGGGACCCCGGCCGAACCACTCCAGCAGATCAAGACCCGGCACCGTCTCGAACACGGTGCCCACCCGGGCCACGTCGACGAACTCCTCGGGCAGCTGGGCCGATTCCTCGACCAGGACTCCACCCTCCACCGGCGTGAACACCTGACAGTGCCGGACCACACCGACCGCCCCGGCGTACTCGGCGACCGTCGTCACCCGCTCGCCGTCACGCCGTACCGAGACGATCTTCCGGACCAGCGAGTCGAGCCCCCACGTCCGCCAACGCGCCGCCATGCCGCCCAACTCGTCGTTGTCGGTGGGCGCCCGCCACAGGGACAGGGTCGGGGCGACCATCAACAGTGGGTGGCGCAGCAGGCCTTCGCCGTCGACCTCGACCCGACCGCCGCCAACTACCGGCGGTGCCATGGGCGTTGCCGTGCGCAGCCGTACCTGGGGTGCGCACACGTCCGTGCCGCGTGGCGCCCACGGCTGGTCCTCGGCCGTCGTCACGCGCAGCGTCAGCCAGGCCTCGCCGCCGTCCTCCGGCAGCTCGAACGGCAGCGGTACGGCCACCGTCTCGCCCGGGCACAGCGTGGGCAGCTCGGCCGGAGCGGTCGGGGTGCGGCCGTCCGCGAGGGCCAACTCCCAGGTGGCGGTGAGCCATTCGAAACCGCGGAAGTGCTGGTGGTTGCCGAGGACGATGCCCTCGTGCCGGAAACACTCGATGCGCACCGGCGCCGCGATCTCCCGGTGCTCGAACATGACCGGCTTGGGCGTGCGGTCGGGGAACACCACGCCGTCCGCGATGAACGCGCCGTCGTGGATCGACTCGCCGAAGTCACCGCCGTACGCCCAGCGTTGACCGGGCGCGGCGACACCGTTGTCATACAGTCCGGCGCCCGCGCGGCCGGTGGGTCTTCCGTCGCTCACACGCTGCAGGATTCCGTGGTCCCAGAACTCCCAGATGAAGCCGCCCTGAAGACCCGGGGTTGACTCGATGGCAGCCCAGTGGTCCGCGAGGGTTCCGTTGCTGTTGCCCATCGCGTGCGAGTACTCGCACTGGATCAACGGCTTCGTCTGCTCACCGGACAGCGCATGGGCGACACAGTCCTCCAGCGACGCGTACATCGGACACGCGATGTCCGAGGCGAGGTCCGGGTCGGCCCAGCCGCGCTTGGCCGCGCCCTCGTATTGGACCGGTCTGGTCGGGTCGTGGCGCCGGACCCAGCCGGCCGCCGCGTCGTGGTTCGCGCCGTAGTCGGACTCGTTGCCGAGCGACCAGATGATCACCGAGGGGTGGTTCTTGTCGCGCAGCACCATCCGCGCCGTGCGGTCCACGAACGCGTTCAGATAGCGCGGGTCGTCCGCGATCTCGTGCGCGTGGTCGTGCGACTCGATGTCCGCCTCGTCGACGACGTAGAAGCCCAGTTCGTCGGCGAGGTCGTAGAGCGCCGGGTCGTTCGGGTAGTGCGAGGTGCGGATCGCGTTGAAGCCGAACCGCTTGAGCAGTACCAGGTCCGCGCGCATGTCGTCGTACGACACCGTGCGGCCGGTCAGCGGATGGAAGTCGTGCCGGTTGACGCCCCGGATGTACACGCGCTCGCCGTTGACGAGCAGGTCTCGCCCGACGATCTGTACGTCACGGAAACCGATGCGCCGGTACGACGCGTCGGCGACCGTTCCGTCGGCGCGGTGCAGCCGGACGGTGAGGCCGTACAGCTCGGGCGTCTCGGCGTTCCAGGTGCGGACCTCGGGCACGGTGGCGCGCATCCGGGCCTCCCCGAGGAAGTCGGAGACCCGGTCGTCCTCGGTGTTGAACCGGTCGAACTCCTCGTCCTGGGTGAGGAGTTGACCGTCGAGATCACCGCTGACGTACCACCCGGCGGGCAGCGCGCCGGCCGCGTCCCGCACCTGGCAGTCGACCCGCAGGGCGCCGTCGTAGGACGCCCGCACGGTCACGTCCGCGAGATACAGCGGATCGGTCGCGTACAGCAGCACCGACCGCGTGATGCCCCCGTGCCACCACTGGTCCTGGTCCTCGATGTGCGAGGCGTCCGACCACTTGACCACGGTCAGCCGTACGGTGGCCCGCTCGCCGGGACGTACGACGTGCGAGAGGTCGAACTCGGCGGCGAGGTGGGAGTCCTTGGAGACGCCGACGGGCCGCCCGTCCACGTGCACGAGCAGCACGCTCTCCGCGGCCCCGACCTGGAGCACGATCCGCCGCCCGGCCCAGTCGGCCGGGATGTCCACCTCACGCTCGTAGACACCCGTCGGATTGGCTGCGGGCGACAGCGGAGGGAATTCTGTATACGGCATACGGACGTTCGTGTACTGCGGAAGGTCGTCAGTGTCCTGCATGGTCCATACGCCCGGAACGTATGCGGACGACCAGGCGTCCGCCAAAGGCGCGTCCGGCGCCGGCAGCAGCTGGAAGCGCCAGTCGCCGTCGAGGGAGCGCGCATCGGCTCGGCGGTCCACGGCGGACATGGGCAACCGCCCCCAGGAGGTCACCTCGGGTGACTCCCAGGGGCGGAGCGCGAGCAGTGGGTCGGTCATCAGCGGATGGCTCCCTTGCCGAGGTCGCCGATGATCTGCTTGGCGCCGACCGCGAACACGATCAGCAGGGGGACGAGGGCGAGGAGCGCGCCGGTCATGACCATTCCGTAGTCGGTGGTGCCGTGGGTGCCGTTGAGCTGGGACAGGGCCACCTGGAGGGTGACGTTGTTCGGGTTGGTCAGGGCGATCAGGGGCCAGGCGTAGTCGTTCCACTGGCCCATGAAGGTGAAGATGCCGAGGAAGGCGAGGCCCGGGCGGACCACGGGGAGGGCCACGTGCCAGTACTGGCGCAGGAAGTTCGCGCCGTCGATGCGGGAGGCGTCGAGGAGTTCGTCGTGGATCGCGCTCTTCATGTACTGGCGCATCCAGAAGATGCCGAACGCGTTGGCCGCCGCCGGCACGATCAGCGCGGTCATCGAGCCGATCCAGCCGAGCTTCGCCATGATGACGAACTGCGGGATGGCCGCGAGCTGCGCCGGCACCATGAAGATGACCATCAGCAGCGCGAACAGCACGTTCTTGCCCGGGAACTGGAACTTGGCGAAGACGAACGCGGCCAGCGAGTCGAAGAACAGGACCAGGAAGGTCACCGACCCCGCCACGAGCACCGAGTTGAACATCGAGCCGAAGAAGTCGATGTTGTCGAAGAGGCTGCGCACGTTCTCCAGGAAGTGCGTGCCCGGCAGCAGCTTGGGCGGGTAGGAGAAGATCTCCGACGAGGTGTGCGTCGACATGATCACGGCCCAGTAGAACGGGAAGGCCGAGAGCAACACGCCCAGGATCAGGGAGACATGGAGGGCGATGCCGCGGCTCCGGTCGCCCCGGATGCCCTTCGGTCGCCGTGTGCCTTGGAAGAATGCCATGGTGACCGGCTCCCTAGTCTTCGCCCCGGCGCTGCACCAGGCGCCAGTTGACGATGGAGAAGATGATGACGACGAGGAAGATGCCCCAGGCCACGGCCGCGCCGTAACCGAAGTCGTTGTTGTCGAAGGTCTGTTGGAAGAAGTACAGGACCATCGTCTGACCGGAGTGGCCCGGACCGCCCGCGAACGTCGAGTCGTTGGAGGTGTTCTGCAGCAGCACCTGTGGTTCGGAGAAGCTCTGCAGACCGGTGACCGTCGAGATGACGAGGACGAACAGCAGCACCGGTCGCATCATCGGCAGCGTGATCCGGAAGAAGGTTTGGACCGGTCCAGCGCCGTCCATGCGGGCCGCCTCGTAGACCTCGCTCGGGATGGTCTGCAGACCGGCGAGGAAGATGATCGCGTTGTAACCGGTCCACTGCCAGGTCATCAGCGTCGCGATGGCGATCTTGATGCCCCACGGAGTGTTCAGCCAGGCGATCTGGTCGATGCCCACCGCCTGCAACAGGGCGTTCACCAGGCCGAAGTTGGTGGAGAACACCGAGCCGAAGACGATCGCGATCGCCACCACCGAGGTGACGTTCGGGAGGAAGTAGGCGAAGCGGTACACGTTCTTGAAGCGGACCGCCGAGTTGAGCATCACGGCCGTGATCATCGCGAGGAAGATCATGGGGAACGTCGCCAGCGCCCAGATGATCAGGGTGTTGCCGATCGAGTTCCAGAAGTCGGTGTCGCTCAGCAGGTACTTGTACTGCGACAGCCCCGCCCACTCCATGGAGCCGAGGCCGTCCCAGCGGTGCAGGGAGAGGTAGAACGAGAACCCGACGGGGATCAGCCCGAAGCAGAGGAACAGCAGATAGAACGGGGAGATCGCGGCATACAGATGCCAGTACTTCCGGAAGCCGCTCTTCGGCTGCGAGGTGGCGGACGAACTGTCCACGGCGGCAGGGGGCTTGTCCAGTGCGGTGGCCATCAGTAGCTCACCCCCAGGTGGTCCGCGATGCGCCGGCACTTGCTCATGGCGTCACTCCAGGCCTTCTTGGGGTCCTTGCCGAGGACACCGACGTTCTTGATCTCGTCCTTGAGGGGCTGCCCGAGCGCGATGTCGAACGGGCTGTTGTAGGCGACCGTGATCTTCTGCGCGGCCGGCCCGAAGATGTCCATCGTGTCCTGCCCGCCGAAGAACGGGTCCGGCACACGCACGGACTTCAGGTCGTACGAGGCGGGGGTGGAGGGGAACAGACCGGCGTCGACGAAGCCTTGAGCCTGGTTGGCCGCGTTCATCATCCAGGTGATGATCCGGAAGGCCTGCTCGGGCTCCCGGCACGCCTTGGTGATCGACAGGAACGAACCGCCGTTGTTGGCCGGCCGCACCGGCATCTGGGCAACTCGCCAGCGCCCCTTGGTCTTTGGCACACCGGTCTTGATGTCGCTGGTCGCCCAGGAAGCGCCCAGCTGACTGGGCAGCTTGCCGTCCTGCACGGCCGAGAGCTGGTCCGGGGTGCCGCTGACCAGATCCGAGACGATCTTGCGCTGCTTGGCCTCGACCGCCAACGCCCAGGCCTGGCGCACGTGTTCCTGATCGCCGATGAAGTGCCGGTCCCTGTCGACGTACCGCTTGGAACCCTGGTTCACCACGTTCTCGAAGATGCTGTTGACGTCGGTGACCAGAGACGCCCCGGGAATCCGCTTCCTGAGCTGCTCGCCCGCCGCGAAGAACTTCTCCCAGGTGTTCAACTCCCCTGAGACATCGGCGGGTTCGTACGGCAGTCCGGCCTTGCGGAACACGCCGTACTGGTAGAAGTGCGCCACCGGACCGCAGTCGATGGGGAAGCCGACCATCGTGCCGTCGTCGGCGATGCCCTGCTCCCACTTCCACGTCAGGTACTGGCTCTTGTACTTCTCCGCGCCGAGTGTCCTGAGGTCCACGAACTGGTCGGCGTTGGGCAGATAGGACGCCATGTCCTCGCCCTTGAGGCCGGCGATGTCGGGGATGTGGGCGCGGCCGGCCATCGTGGTGATCAGCTTGGACCGGTAGTAGCCGCCGATCTTGATCGCCTGGAGGTCGACCGTACTGTCGTAACGCGCCTTGGCGTTCTTGACGACCGTGTCGCCGAGGCCGCCGTCCCAGTACCACAGGACCATGTTCCGGCCGGTGGAACCGGTCGGAACGGCACAGCCGGACGCCAGGCCGCCTAGCGCCGTGGCCGCCGTACCGGCCAGGCCCGCACGGAGCAGGCCTCTTCGTGAGAGCCGCACAGCTCCCACCGCCTTTCGGATCTGTTCGATCTGTTCGGGTCGTGCATACGAGGGACTCAAGTGGGGGGACTTGCAAGGGACTTGCGAGGTGGGGGGAGCTACTCCCGTGCGGGGGGAGTAACAGGTGCGTACGCGACGGGCGGACCGGGGTCCGCCGGGATCCTGTCGACGAGGAAGCCGTATGCACGCCGCAGTTCGGGATCGCGGACTGTATGCAGCCAACGGTCGACGCCGTACCAGCCGGGTGCCGCCAGCGCGCCGCCGTGGTGCTGGACGGACAGCCCGGCCGCGAGCACCGCGAACCGCAGCCGTTCCGCCAGCGGCCAGCCGCCGAGCGAGGCCGCGACGAAACTCGCGCCGAACACGTCACCGGCACCCGTCGCGTCCAGGACGTCCACGGCCAGGGCCGGGACCTCCGCGTACTCGCCGGTCGTCTGGTCGACGGCGATAGCCCCGTCGCCGCCCCGCGTGATCACCGCGACCGGCACCAGTTCGGTGAGGGTGCCGAGCGCCGCGACCGCGCTGTCGGTGCGGGTGTAGGCCATCGCCTCGGCCTCGTTGGGGAGGAAGGCGTGGCACAGGGCGAGCTGGTCGAGCAGGTCGCGCGACCACTGCTCGGTGGGGTCCCAGCCGACGTCGGCGTAGATCTGCGTGCCGTTCGCGGAGGCCTTGGCGAGCCACGCGCGCGGCTCGGCCTCCAGATGCACCAGCGCGGTGCGTGCCTCGGGCGGGTCGCCCATCAGCACGTCCTGCGAGTACGGCGGTTCCTGGCCGTGGGTGACCAGCGCCCGGTCGTCGCCGTGGGCGAGCGAGACGGTGACGGGGGTGTGCCAGCCGTTCGCGGTGCGGGACAGGGAGAGGTCGACGCCCTCCTGGCCGGCGAGGATCTCATGGCAGTACGCGCCGTAGAAGTCGTCGCCGAAGACCGTGGCCAGGGATGTCCGCAGGCCGAAGCGGGACGCGGCGACCGCGAGGTTCGCGATGCCGCCCGGGCCGCAGCCCATGCCGCCGGTCCAGATCTCCTCGCCCGGCGTCGGCGGCTGCGGCAGACCCGTGAGGACGAGGTCGTAGAAGAGCAGCCCGGTCAGCAGCACATCGGGCCGGGGGTCGTCCACGCGCGCATCCTCTCGTCGGCACGTCGTCTGGAGAGTTCGTCAAAACTCTTCATTTCGGTGACCGGAATCGTGCGCTGCTCGACGAGATTGGTCAATACCCAAGCAGAACTGAGCATGGAAATGATTGAAGATGACGAGTAGTGTTCGCGGCGTGCTGGCAGAACGACGACATCAACTCATCCTGCGGGCCCTGCGCTCCGGGGGCCCCGCGGCCGTGACCGATCTCTCCGAGCAACTGGGTGTGAGCCCGGCCACGATCAGGCGTGATCTGCTCAAACTGGAGGAGGACGGACTGCTCACGCGCGTCCACGGCGGTGCCGTGGCCGACGAGGGCGACCAGCCCTTCGCCGAGGTCGCCGAGGTGCGGGTGGCCGAGAAGGACGCGATAGCCGCGCGCGCCGCCGCGATGGTCGCGGACGGCCAGTCGGTCCTCCTCGACATCGGCACCACCGCCTACCGGCTGGCCCGCCAGCTGCACGGCCGCCGGCTCACCGTGATCACCAGCAACCTCGTGGTCTACGAGGAGCTGGCCGACGACGAGGGCATCGAACTGGTCCTGCTCGGCGGCATGGTCCGGCGCGAGTACCGCTCCCTGGTGGGCTTCCTCACCGAGGACAACCTGCGCCAGCTGCACGCCGACTGGCTCTTCCTCGGCACCAGCGGAGTGCGCCCCGGCGGTCAGGTGATGGACACGACGGTCGTCGAGGTGCCGGTGAAACGGGCCATGATCAAGGCCGCCGACAAGGTCGTGCTGCTCGCGGACGCGCAGAAGTTCCCGGGTACGGGGATGGCGAAGGTGTGCGGTCCCGAGGACCTGGACGCGGTGGTGACGAACGCCCCGGTCGACCCGGTGACCCGTTCCTCCCTGGAGGAAGCGGGCGTCGAGGTCGTCGTGGCAGGAAAGGTGAAAGCGTGAAGCTGACGATTCTGGGCGGCGGCGGGTTCCGGGTGCCGCTCGTGTACGGGGCACTCCTGACGGACCGCGGCGAGGGCCGGGTCAGCGAGGTGGTGCTGCACGATCTCGACGACAGTCGACTGTATGCGGTCGCCCGTGTACTGGCCGAACAGGCCGCCACCGTGCCCGACGCCCCCACCGTCACCGCCACCACCGACCTCGACGAGGCCCTGCGCGGCGCCGACTTCATCTTCTCCGCGATCCGCGTCGGCGGCCTGGAGGGTCGCGCGAACGACGAGCGGGTGGCCCTCGCGCAGGGCGTCCTCGGCCAGGAGACGGTCGGCGCCGGCGGTATTGCCTATGGTCTACGAACCGTCCCGGTCGCCGTCGACATCGCGCAACGCGTGGCCCGCCTCGCCCCCGACGCCTGGGTCATCAACTTCACCAACCCGGCCGGCCTGGTCACCGAGGCCATGTCCCGCCACCTCGGCGACCGCGTCATCGGCATCTGCGACTCCCCGGTCGGCCTCGGCCGCCGTATCGCCACGGTGCTCGGCGCGAACCCGCGCGAGGCCTTCATCGACTACGTCGGCCTCAACCACCTCGGCTGGGTCCGCGGCCTGCGCGTCGCCGGCCGCGACGAACTCCCGCGCCTGCTCGCCGACCCGGACCTCCTCGGCTCCTTCGAGGAGGGCAAGCTCTTCGGCACCGACTGGCTCCAGTCGCTCGGCGCCATCCCGAACGAGTACCTGCACTACTACTACTTCAACCGTGAGACCGTCCGCGCCTACACCGAGGTCGAGAAGACCCGCGGCGCCTTCCTCCGCGACCAACAGGCCCAGTTCTACGACGAGATGAAGCGCCCCGGCACCGCCGCGCTGACCGCCTGGGACCGCACCCGCGCCGAGCGCGAGGCGACCTACATGGCGGAGAACCGGGAGACCGCCGGCGCCGGCGAACGCGACGCCGACGATCTCTCCGGCGGCTACGAGAAGGTCGCCCTCGCCCTGATGCGGGCCATCGCCCGCGACGAGCGCACCACCCTCATCCTCAACGTCCGCAACCAGGGCGCGCTGTCCGTCCTCGACACGGACGCCGTCATCGAGGTCCCGTGCCTGGTCGACGCCAACGGCGCCCACCCCGTCGCCGTCGACCCGCTGCCCGACCACGCCACCGGCCTGGTCTGCGCGGTCAAGGGCGTCGAGCGCGAGGTCCTCGCCGCGGCCGAGAACGGCTCCCGTACGACGGCGGTGAAGGCCTTCGCGCTGCACCCGCTGGTCGACTCCGTGAACGTCGCGCGCCGACTGGTCGAGGGCTACACCGAGGTCCACCCGGGCCTGGCGTACCTTAAGTAGGCATCCGCTCAGTAAGCGCTTTCCCCAGTTCGCGACAGCACCCCGAGTTCTCGGCAGCGAGATCTCGACAGCTCCCCAGTTCTCAGCAGCTCCCTGGTTCCCTGGAGACCTCCCATGCACGACGAACGCCGCCGGATCGAGGAGCGCGTCGAGCGCGCCCACAACCAGCGCATCAAGCCCGCGATCTACGCGGCCACCGCGCCCTTCACGGTCGAGGCCTGGCAGGCCCCCGGTGAGCCGGTCTCCTTCGACGAGGCCGCGGCGGCGCCGTACGAGCCGTTCGCCATGGACACCCCGTGGGGCCCGCCCTGGGGCACCACGTGGTTCCGGATGCACGGGCAGGTGCCCGAGGAGTGGGCCGGGAAGCGCGTCGAGGCCATCATCGACCTCGGCTTCGTCGGCGACTGGCCCGGCAACCAGGCCGAGGCCCTGGTCCACCTGACGGACGGGACGCCGCTGAAGGCGGTCAACCCGCTCAACCAGTACGTGGCGATCGCCAACCCGGCGACGGGCGGCGAGGTCATCGACTACCTGGTCGAGGCGGCCTCCAACCCGGACATCCTCGCCAACGACTTCTCCGAGCCCACACCGCTCGGTGATGTACTGACCGCGGGCGACCGTCCACTGTATACATTCCGCCGCGCCGACCTCGCGGTCCTCGACGAGGAGGTCTTCCACCTCGACCTCGACGTCCAGGTGCTGCGCGAACTGATGCTGGAACTGGGCGAGCACGACCCCCGCCGCCACGAGATCATGCACGCGCTGGACCGCGCCCTCGACCTCCTCGACCTGGACGACGTCGCCGGTACGGCCGCCGACGTACGAGCCGCGCTCAAGCCCGTGCTGTCCAAGCCCGCCAACGCCAGCGCGCACATCGTCTCCGGTGTCGGGCACGCGCACATCGACTCGGCGTGGCTGTGGCCGATCCGCGAGACCAAGCGCAAGACGTCCCGCACCTTCTCGAACGTGACCTCGCTCGCGGACGAGTACGAGGACTTCATCTTCGCCTGCTCGCAGGCCCAGCAGTACGAGTGGGTGCGCGACAACTACCCGCAGGTGTGGGCCCGCATCCAGGAGTCCGTCAAGCGCGGCCAGTGGGCACCGGTCGGCGGCATGTGGGTCGAGTCCGACGGCAACCTGCCCGGCGGCGAGGCCATCGCCCGCCAACTCGTCCACGGCAAGCGGTTCTTCATCGAGCACTTCGGCGTCGAGACCAAGGGCGTCTGGCTCCCCGACTCCTTCGGCTACAACGCGGCCTACCCGCAGCTCGCCAAGCTCGCGGGCAACGAGTGGTTCCTCACCCAGAAGATCTCCTGGAACCAGACCAACAAGTTCCCCCACCACACCTTCTGGTGGGAGGGCATCGACGGCACCCGCATCTTCACGCACTTCCCGCCGGTCGACACCTACAACGCCCGCTTCAGCGGCGAGGAGATGTCCCGCGCGGTCCGCAACTACCAGGAGAAGGGCAACGCCACCCGCTCCCTGGCCCCCTTCGGCTGGGGCGACGGCGGCGGCGGCCCCACCCGCGAGATCATGGAACGGGCGCGCAGGCTCGCCGACCTGGAGGGCTCGCCGAAGGTCGTCGTCGAGCACCCGGACGAGTTCTTCGCCAAGGCCCGCGCCGAATACCCGGACGCCCCCGTCTGGGTCGGCGAGCTCTACCTCGAACTCCACCGCGCCACCTACACCTCCCAGGCCCGCACCAAGCAGGGCAACCGGCGCAGCGAACACAAGCTCCGCGAGGCCGAGTTGTGGGCGACCACGGCCGCGCTGCACGCACCGGGCTACGCCTACCCGTACGAGAAGCTCGACCGGCTGTGGAAGACGGTGCTGCTGCACCAGTTCCACGACATCCTGCCGGGCTCCTCGATCGCCTGGGTGCACCGCGAGGCCGAGGCCGAATATGCCCGTGTGGCAACGGAGTTGGAGGAGCTGACGGCGGCGGCCGTGACCGCGCTGGGCGGCGGCGGAACCCGCGTCTTCAACAGCAGCCCCTTCGACCGCGCCGAGGTCATCCGCACGGCGACCGGCGTCCCGATGTACGCGACGGTCCCCGCGAACGGCAGTGCCCCGCTGGCCGCCGAGTACGTCCCGCAGGCGGTGACCGTCACCGACCGCGTCCTCGACAACGGCGTCGTCCGCGTCGAACTCGCCGACGACGGCACCCTCGCCTCCGTGCGCGACCTGCGCCACGGCGGCCGCGAAGTCCTCGCGGAGCAGGGCAACTTGCTGCGTCTGCACACCGACCTCCCGAACTACTGGGACGCCTGGGACGTCGACAAGCACTACAAGAACCGCTTCACCGACCTCCTCGACGCCGACTCCATCACGGTCGTCGACCAGGACCCGCTGCTCGGCGCGATCCGGGTGGAACGGTCCTTCGGCAAGGGCTCGAAGATCGTGCAGACGATCACCGTTCGCGCGGGCAGCCCCCGCATCGACTTCGAGACCGACATCGACTGGCATGAGGCCGAGAAGTTCCTCAAGGCCGGCTTCCCCGTGGACATCCGCGCCGCCCACTCCTCCGCCGAGATCCAGTTCGGCCACATCCAGCGGCCCACGCACACCAACACCAGCTGGGAGGCGGCCCGTTTCGAGGTCTCCGGCCACCGCTGGGTGCACCTCGCCGAGCCCGGCTACGGCGTCGCCGTCATCAACGACTCGACGTACGGCCACGACGTCTCCCGCACGGTCCGCGAGGACGGCGGCACGACGACCACGGTCCGCCTGAGCCTGGTACGCGCCCCGCGCATCCCCGACCCGGGCGCCGACCAGGGCAAGCACCGCCTCACCTACTCGCTGCTGCCCGGCGCGAGCATCGAGGACGCTGTCGCCGAGGGCTACGCCCTCAACCTCCCGCTGCGCGTGGCCGATTCGGGCGGCGCCCCGGAACCGGTCGTATCCGTCGACGGCGAGGGCATCACCGTCGAGGCGGTCAAGCTCGCCGACGACGAGTCCGGCGACGTCGTGGTCCGCCTCTACGAGTCGAGCGGCGGCCGCGCCCAGGGCGCACTGCGCACGGGCTTCCCCCTCGCGGCCGCCCGGATCACCGACCTGCTGGAGCGCCCGCTGGCGGACGAGGTCACCGTCGACGGCGATTCGGTTGCCGTATCCCTGCGGCCCTTCCAGATCCTGACGCTCCGTCTGCAGCGGGCGGGCGCGGGCCAGTAGAGCCTGGGGGCGGGCCCGGCAGCGCACGTCGGGCCCGCCACCAGCCCCCGACTGACTTTGTACGTAAGGGGAGTTCAGCCGTGACCGTGAAACCGTGGTTCACCGACGCCAAGTTGGGGATCTTCGTCCACTGGGGGATCTACGCCGTCGACGGCGTCCAGGAGTCCTGGTCGTTCTACGACGACCTCGTGCCGCACGACCGGTACATGTCCCAGCTCGACCGCTTCACCGGCGCGAAGTACGAACCGCGCGCCTGGGCCGACCTGTTCGCCCGCGCCGGCGCCAGGTACGCCGTCCTGACGAGCCGTCACCATGACGGAGTCGCCCTGTGGGACAGCGAGTTCGGCGATCTCAACCTCGGCGAGGACTACATAGCCGGGTACGCCGACGCGCTCCGGGAGCAGGGCCTCAAGGTCGGCCTCTACTACTCGCACTCCGACTGGAACCACCCGGACTACGCCACCACCCGCAAGCCCGGCCGCCCGCCGGAGCAGGAGGACAACCGCTACTCCGAGTGCTCGGCGGAGGACGAGGACCTCGAGGCCTGGGAGCGGTTCATCGCCTACCGGGACGGCCAGATAAGGGAGTTGGCCTCCCGCTACCGGCCCGACCTGATGTGGTTCGACGGCGAGTGGGACCGCAGCGAGGAGCAGTGGCGCATCAAGGAACTCGCCGCGCTCATCCGCACGTACTCACCGGATGTGGTCTTCAACGCCCGCATGCTCAGCGAGGGCGACTACGCGACACCGGAGCAGGGTGCCCCCGTCGAACCCCCGGACGGGCCCTGGGAGTTGTGCCTCACCATCAACGACTCGTGGGGCTACCAGCACCACGACGACAACCACAAGTCGCTGACCCAGCTGGTGCGTTACTTCACGGAGACGATCGGCGGGGGCGGCAACCTCCTTCTCGACGTCGGCCCGATGGAGGACGGCACCATCCCGCGGCCACAGGTCGAGCGCCTCGAAGGCCTGGGGGAGTGGATCCGCAAGCACACCGACGCCGTCTACGGCACGGTGCGCGGGCTCCCGGCCGGGCACCACTACGGGCCGAGCACCCTCTCCGCCGACCGACGCACCCTCTATCTCACCCTGTACGACATCCCGCGCGCCGAGATCGGCGTCCGCGGTCTGGTCACCCCGGTCCGCCGGGTCACCGTGCTCGGCACCGGCACCGAACTCGCCCACCGGGTCATCGGCGGACTGCACGAGGCCGTAGGGCAGTTGTGGATCGATCCGCCGTCGCCGGCCGACCTCGACCCGCTGGCCACGGTCCTCGCGGTGGAACTGGACGGGGAGTTGGAGCTGTACCGGGGTTCGGGCCGTTTCTGACCGACGGGGGCAGCTCTTCAAAAGCGCACACCGAGACGGCCTTCGACGCACCGAGGCGGCCGGCCCACACGGGGGACCGGCCGCCAGGGGTGGGGGGTTGTCAGCCGGTGAAACCGGCCGTGATCGAGGTGAACTGCCAGGTGTTCTGGCTGATGCCGGAGCAGTTGCTCACCACTCCGCCACCGGCGCACCCGCGGTCACGGTTGACCGACCAGAAGGCGAGCCGGGCGATGTGGTGCGAGTTCGACCAGTCACGGATCTGCGTCCAGATGGCGGGAGTCGTGGTCTCCGACTGGTCCGACAGACCGTTCATGCCCGAGATGCCGATGTGCGAGTAGGCCGTCGCGTCGTCCCAGCCGAACGTGGACTTCAGCTTGGTCTTCAGGCCCTCGGCCGCGGCGACCGTGTTGCCGTACATGTCGGAGCCGCCGCCGAAGTCGAACGGCATGATGGTGAAGACGTCGATGCCGGCGTTGAGCGACTGCGCCTGCTCGATGAGCCGGTTGCCGTAGTACGTCGGGCCGGTCGTCGAGGTGCCGAAGGTGACGATCGTGCGCAGGCCCGGGTTGTTGGCCTTGACGGTCTTCAGCGCGGTCAGGATCTTCGCCTGGACGGCCTCGTTCTCGAACTCGTCCGTGTTCTCGATGTCCATGTCGATCGCCTTGAGGCCGTAGGCGCTGATCACCTTCTGCAGCGCCCCGGCGAGCGCGCTCGCGGAGGAGCAGTTGGCGCCGAGCTTGCTGCCCTGCCAGCCGCCGAAGGACGGCACGATGTCACCGCCGGCCGCGCGGATCTGGTTGATGGCGGTCTGGTCGACGCCACCGGTCAGGGGTCGGCTGCCGTCCCAACTCGGGCTGCAGCCACCGGAGTCGAGCACGAACGCCATCGTGAACCACTTGATGCCGGTCGCGCTCATCACCGTGCTCGGGGCCGGCGGATCGCCCCAGCCCTCGTAGAGATACGGCGCTGCCTGGGTGAAGCCGGTGCCACCGCCGGTGCCGGCACTCGTCGTGACGCTCACCGCGTTGGAGGCCGCCGAACTGTTCCCGGCCGCGTCGCGCGCCTTCACGGTGAACGTGTAGGCGGTACTGGCCGCGAGCCCGGTGACCGTGCCGCTCGTACCGGAGACGCTGAGGACCTGGTTCGAACCGCTGTAGACGTCGTACGCCGTGACGCCGACGTTGTCCGTCGAGGCGCCCCACGACAGCGACACGCTGGAGGAGGTCTTGCCCGTGGATGTCAGGCCGGTCGGCGCGGTCGGGGCCTGGGTGTCGCCACCGCCGCCACCGCCCGGACCGTCGAGGCTGATGTCGTCCGCGTAGTAGGTGCCCTGCGCGTACCAGCCGTGGACGTAGATGGTGGCACTGGTCTGCGAGGCGGTGGTGGTGAAGGACGTCGTCAGCTGGCTGTACGCCGACGGGGACGAAGTCCACGTCGAGGAACCGCCGTTGACACCGAGGTAGACATAACTGCCGCGCACCCAGCCGCTGAGCGAGTACGTCGTGCTCGGTTGCACGGCGACCGTCTGGGAGCACTGTGCGGTGTCGCTCGAACTCACCGCGCCCGCAAGGGCCTTGGAGCCGCCGTGCACGGGCGTGGAGACGACCGAGCCGAGGTTTCCGGAGCAGGACCAGGGGGAGAGACTGCCCGACTCGAAGCCGGGGTTGGTCAGGACGTTGGCCGCTTCCGCGGTGCCGGGCAGCGCGATGGCCCCGGCCATGGCCAGGGCGGCGGTACCGAGCAGGGCGAGGAGCCGATGTCTGGAGCGTCTGAGTGTGTCGCGCACGCGATCTCCCTGAAGTAATGGGGG
The DNA here is from genome assembly GCF_045162565.1 of Streptomyces sp. NBC_00986. Classification (NCBI taxonomy): domain Bacteria; kingdom Bacillati; phylum Actinomycetota; class Actinomycetes; order Kitasatosporales; family Streptomycetaceae; genus Streptomyces; species Streptomyces sp. NBC_00986. Next base: position 2,409,690 of record NZ_CP108733.1, on the reverse strand, counting down.
TGTTCGGGAGTGCAAGAGGGTGCGCAACCAAGTTGGTATGGACCAATCGCGGTGTCAAGACGCGACGTCATGATTGGTCCATACCGGTATGAAGTTGTGGGGCGGGACCGGGAGTCAGGCGCGAGCTGCGGCCCGGCTGCCCGTCTCGGAGGTCTCCGTCGCCGTCTCCATCTCGTCCTGCGCCGGTGCGGGCGCTGCCGGGAGCAGGGGCCCCGACTCCTCCGCGCGCTGGTGCGGGAGCGACACCGGACGCAGCTGACGCGGGCCGGACACCACCGCGTAGTCCGCGCCCAGGAACGGCGGCTCCATCGTGCCCGGGTCCTCACCGAGCGCCAACTGCACTGCCGCCCAAGGGGCGTTGACCCCACACAGCGACAGCTGGTGCAGGCCGCCCGCCGGACGGGTGTTGACGTCCATCAGCACGGGCTGGTCGCCGAACATGCGGAACTGGATGTTGGACAGGTAGTGCAGCCCGAAGCCCTCGGCGATCCGGCGGGCCGGCTCCAGCCACTGCTCGTGCAGGGTGAAGCCGCGACGGCGGCCGTTCTTCGTGCGGCCCACGGCGAGCCGGACGAGGTTGTCGGGACCGGTCAGGCAGTCCACCGACACCTCCGGCTCCTCCAGGCGCGGCATGACCAGCCAGTCGACCTGCTCGTCGGCCTGCTCCAGCGCCTCGACGACCATGTCGAGCGGGACGTAGGGGCTCGGGAAGCCGTTGAGGTGCATGAGCGAGAAGGGGGCGCGCGTGATCACACGGAAGCCCACCCCGCCTGCGCCGGACGCCGGCTTGAAGCACGCCTTGTGTCCGGCGGCCTCCAACTCCTCGACGGCGGCGACGAGTTCGGGTGCCGTACGGACCCGCCACCACGGCGGTACGGGCACGCCGATCGCCTGGACGGCCTCGTACGCGATCACCTTGTCGTGGAAGACGGCGACGGCCTCGGGCGTCGGCGCCAGCAGCGCCGTGCCCACCGCCTCGAAGTCCGCGCGGTGCGCGACGATCTCCGACTGGTGCAGCCGGGGCACGAACACGTCGATGCCGCGGCGGGCGCACTGGTCGAGCGCGAACTCGACGTACGCGGCCGGGGACAGGCCCTCGGGCTCGAGGTCGGCGGTGTCGGCGGCGGCCAGTACGGGGGAGTCGGCGTCGCCGTGCGTGGCATGGATCTCGACGGCCCTGTCGCTGGGATTTCTCCGCAGCTGATCCATGAAGAACACGTTCTCCGCGTACGTGCGGTTGAGCCAGACGCGTACGCGAGAGACCATGCAGGGCCGTCCTTTCGGGTTCGCGGGCACGGCGGAGCAAGGCCGTGCCCGGCCAAGGTGGTTGGAGGTACACCAAACCGCCCTCGGCGAAGAGGCGTTCGTGGCGGTGGTGTTGGGGCGATCATACGGCTTTCGAAGGGTGCCGCGTGCAACGCCCGTGTTACGGATTTCCCGATGGTGCCCACCGGGGACATGAACGCCCGTCGAAGCGCTGCCCTGACCGCCGCGTACGGCCCGGCCGTCTTGTCGCGGCACGGCGGCGTGTGATCTCGTGGACCCATTCGTGTGCGCGGAGGGGGCGAGGGTGGAGTCGACGGTCGGCGGTGCCGGACAGCTGCTGGCCATCAGCGACCTGCACATCGGGTACGCCGAGAACCGCGCCCTGGTCGAGAACATGCGGCCCGTCACGGACGACGACTGGCTGATCGTGGCCGGTGACATCGCCGAGACCGTGGCCGACATCCGCTGGGTCCTCGAACTCCTCGCCGGCCGCTTCCGCAAGGTCCTCTGGGCCCCCGGCAACCACGAGCTGTGGACCCACCCCAAGGACCCCGTCACCCTGCGCGGCGTCGCCCGCTACGACCATCTCGTCGCCCTGTGCCGGGAGTTGGGCGTCGTCACCCCCGAGGACCCCTACCCCGTCTGGGAGGGCGCGGGCGGCCCGGTGGTCGTGGCCCCCCTGTTCCTGCTCTACGACTACTCGTTCCTGCCGGCCGGCTGTACGACCAAGGCCGAGGGACTGACGTACGCGCACGGCACGGGCATCGTCTGCAACGACGAGTTCCTGCTGCACCCCGATCCCTACCCCAGCCGCGAGGCCTGGTGCCGGGCCCGGGTCGCCGAGACCGAACGCCGGCTCACCGAGATCCCCGACACTCTCCCCACGGTCCTGATCAACCACTACCCCCTGGACCGGCACCCCACCGAGGTCCTCTGGTACCCCGAGTTCGCCATGTGGTGCGGCACCGCACTGACCGCCGACTGGCACCGCAGATTCCGTGTGGACACCATGGTCTACGGCCATCTCCACATCCCGCGGACCACCCATCACGAGGGTGTCCGCTTCGAGGAGGTGTCCGTGGGATACCCCCGCGAGTGGCAGAAGCGCTCCGAACCCCCGGGCCGACTGCGCCGCATCCTGCCGATGGAGGTCGGAACCGGTGATCGAGGAACTGCTGCCGGACTCCGTGGTGACCGTGGAGACACACGGTGACGAGGGGCTCCAGGACGCCCCGCTGTACCCCGAGGAAGAGGCTCGCGTGGCCCGCGTGGTGCCCAAGCGCCGCCGTGAGTTCGCCGCCGTACGGGCCTGTGCCCGGCGTGCCATGGAGAAGCTCGGCGTGCCCCCGCAGCCGATCCTGCCCGGCGCCCACGGCGCGCCGGCCTGGCCCGCGGGCATCATCGGCAGCATGACCCACTGCGACGGCTACTGCGCCGCCGCGCTGGCCCGCGCCACCGACCTCGCCTCGCTCGGCATCGACGCCGAACCGCACGCCCCGCTCCCGGACGGCATCCTCCTTTCCGTCGCCCTGCCCGCCGAACAGGAGCGCCTGGCACGCCTGACGGCAGAGCGGCGCGGCGTGCACTGGGACCGGCTCCTGTTCAGCGCCAAGGAGTCCGTCTACAAGGCGTGGTTCCCCCTCACCGGCAAGTGGCTCGACTTCTCCGAGGCCGACATCGAGGTCTTCACGGACCCCGGCGAGGAAACCCGTGGCGGCCTCCGCGCCCGTCTTCTGGTCCCCGGCCCGGTGGTCGACGGCCAACGTCTCGACGTGTTCGAGGGCCGCTGGACCGTCGGCCGCGGACTGGTCGCCACGGCGGTCACGGTCCCGCATCCGTGAACCGCGCGTACGTTCCCGGCCTTTGACACTCCGCTCACCCCTCCGGTCCCCAGCTCTGCAACAGCCGGAAGAACGCCTCCTCGTTGCCCGCGAGCCCGGCGTCCGTCAACGCCTGGTCCGCCTCGGCCAGTACCGAGGGTGGGACGAGCACGGGGCGAGGGTCGCCCGGTGGGCCGTCGAAGGCTGCTCGGACGGTGTGCAGCAGCCGTAGATAGGCCTGAACGGCGGCGCGCTCGCGGTCGGTCATCACTGCGGTCTGCATAGGACGGCTCTCCCCTGGTCGGCGTCAGGCGCCCCCGCACGGCGGTGGCACGACTCCAGCTTGCCGGGTGCCACTGACAATGCCGTTGTGGCGGGCGCCGGTTCGCCCGCTTAGCGGAGGCGAAACGTCACCGAAATCCCCGGTGGGACAGCGGCCCTACGCTGGAGGGAAGGGCTTTCGGCCGTCTGCCGGCGGCCAGGTGAACGGGAGGCGAGTGCGTGGAGGACGTCCCGGCACGGCGCCCGGCGCGCGCCGCACGACTGCGCTCGGTGGGCGCAGGAGAACTCGAGCTGCAGTACCGCGTCGTGCACGGATACCGCCGCGCCTTCCGCATGGCAGGCCAGGGCCCGGCCCTGGTCCTCATCCACGGCATCGGCGACTCCTCCGCCACCTGGACCGACCTGATCCCCGACCTCGCCCGCACCCACACCGTGATCGCCCCCGACCTCCTCGGCCACGGTGCCTCCGACAAACCGCGCGCCGACTACTCGGTAGCCGCCTACGCGAACGGCGTCCGCGATCTGCTCACCACCCTCGGTATCGAGTCCGCGACCCTGCTCGGGCACTCGCTGGGCGGGGGAGTGGCGATGCAGTTCGCCTACCAGTTCCCCGAGCGCACCGAACGCCTCGTCCTCGTCAGCGCGGGCGGCGTGGGCCGCGAGGTCAATCCGGTGCTACGGCTCGTCTCGCTCCCGGGGTCCCATCTCGCCCTGTCCGCACTCCGGTTGCCCGGCATGCGCCTCCAAGTCGGCCTCACGGTCGGGCTGTTGCGGCTCCTCGACACCGACCTCGGCCAGGACGCCCCCGAACTCCTCACCCTCGTCGACGCGTTGCCCGACGAGACCGCCCGCAACGCCTTCATCCGCACCCTGCGCGCGGTCGTCGACTGGCGCGGCCAGGTGGTGACCATGCTCGACCGCTGCTACCTCACCGAGGGCATGCCGACCATGCTGCTGTGGGGCGACCGGGACAGCGTGGTGCCGGTCCGGCACGCGTACGGCGCCCACGAGGCCATGCCCGGCAGCCGGCTGGAGATCTTCGAGGGCGCGGGGCACTTCCCGTTCCACACCGACCCGGCACGGTTCCTCACCCTGGTCGAGGAGTTCACCGGCACCACCACCCCCGCGCACTGGAGCCGTGAGCACTGGCGTGACCTCCTGTGCGAAGGCCGCCCGGGCGTCACGGCTCAGGGCGGCGCGACGGAACGGGACCTGCGGGAGGCGAGCGAACGCAGCGCCACGTGAGACGTGCCTGCCGGTTTGGCCAACCCGTTTGACGGGCCGTCAATTCCTAGCTCCGCGGCCCCGGATACCCCAGCGCCGCCTCGATCCGCCCCGCCAGGTGGTCATGCTGCGCGGGTCCCTTGGGAGACGAACCGGCCAGCCACGTACGGCACTTGCTGGCGAGCAGCAGACCGAAGCTCTCGGCCTCCCGCTCGTCGGCGCGCTCGAACCGGCTGCGGGCCGCCACCTTGAGGACGGTCGCGCGCAGCGCCGCCTCGTCGACCGTCTCGCCGAGCAGCCGGGCGGCCACCGCGGTGCCGTCCAGGTGCGGGCCGCAGTGCCCGGCCTTCATGTGCCACAGCTCGTGGCCCAGGATCACCAACTGGTGGTCGGGGGCGGTGCGTTCCTCGATGACCACGAGGTCCTGGTCGGCCATGTCGAGCCACAGCCCGCTCGCGGTGCACGCCGGGAAGGCGGCCGTACGGAACTGGACCGGGCGGCCGCGGCGGCGGCTCATCGCGTCGCACAGCGCGGCGTACAGGTCGTGGGGGCGTGCGGGTGCGCCGAGGCTCAACTCAGCGACCAACTCGCCGCACAGGCGGCGCATCTGCCGTCCGACACCCACCGTTCTCCCGCGGATCACGACTCGGGCCGCTTCACGCTCTCCAGGAGCATGTCCAGCCACTCGGCGACCTTGTCGCGGTGCTGGTCGGTGGGCAACTGCGCGGCCCGCCAGGCGATTCCGCGCACTCCGTGATCCTGGAGCAGCCGCTCCAGCGGGTCCTCTGCGGCCTCGGCCGCCGCCCGCTCACGGTCCGCGAGCTTCTGCAACAGCTCCTGCTCGGTGCGCTGGAGGGCACCCGCGAGGGCTTCGGAGTCCTCGGCCGTGAGGAATCCGGCGTGCACACGGAAGAAGCGCTGGAGGGCGTCGCAGTGCTCCATGGTGGGACGCCGGTCGCCGTTGATGAGCGCGCCCGCCTGCTGGCGGGACATGCCCGCGCCGTCGGCGATCTCCTGCTGGGTGTACTTGCGCCCGTTGGGCTTGAGTCTGGTACGGCGCAGCAGGTCGAGGCGTTGCAGGAACCGGGCCTGCACGTCGGGTTCGCCCGCGGGGCGGCCGCTCAGCAGGGCTCTGACCACGGGCTCCGGGACACCGCAGGCGACGGACAGCCGGCCGATGTGGACGACCTCGGCCTGGGGTACGCCGAGCCGTTCGGCGAGCGCGGTGACGCGGTCGACGACGGCGGGCAGCAGAGCGGTCGGCGTCGTGCCCGGTACCTCGAAGCCATCCGACACCGACAGATCTCCTATACGTCTCTCACAGGCTTCTCACAAACGGCGGCTGTGAACATCCCGGAGAGTAGCGGTTGGTTCGAACTCGCATCCAGGTCTCGCCACAACTGTGGCCAATTTCAGCCGTCAACAAGCACGAAATGCCACGATAGTTGACACGGCTCGCGTCGGGGCAGCAGGATCAAGACGCCGCGAGAAGGCCGCATAGGCAAGAGGGGTGACCTCCCGATGGCATATCAGGCAGGTGGGCAGCGGTCCGCGCCGCGGCCCGTCCCCGAGAGTCCCGAGGCCCAGGCGTATCTGCTGGACTACGCGACGCTGTTGGAGGCCGTCACTTTCCCCTCCGTCGTCATGGACCACCGCTGGGACGTGGTGTTGACCAACGGCGCGTTCAAGTCACTTTTCCGGGCGGTCGGCCCGCATCCGACGGCGATGCCGGGCGACAACTTCCTTCGCTTCGTGCTCTTCCACCCCGACGCGGGCACCGTTCTCGGTGAGCACGAGTCGAGTTGGTGCCTGCCGATGCTGGCCCACTTCGCCGCCGCCGTGGAGAGCCACGGACACGACCACGGGCTGCAGGCGATCCGCCGTGACATCGCCCAGGACCCGATCATGGAGGCCGCCTACCGGCAGGGCCTGCCGCACTGGATCCGCGCGGTCGGCGAGCAGGCGGCCGTGGAGCACGACGGCGCGGTCCGCCCGCTGCTGCACCCCGACCCGCGCTGGGGCGCCACCGACTGTCGCGTCGTCGGCGAGACCCCCAAGACCCTTGAGAACATGGGCTATACGCGTCTGACGCTGGTTCTGCGCGAGGCCCGCCGCGTTCCACCGCCCAGGGTCCGCAGGGCCGGCCGCGGCGCCGGACATCTGAGGGTGGTCTCCTCGGCCGAGTGAGCACGGGTTCCGTACGGCTCGCCTCAACTCGGCTGCCGGGCGTGTGAGTTCTGTGCGGGGCGACCCCAATTCGGCGGCCGCACCGAAGGGTTCGGTCACCGTTCCGCGACCACCAGCACCAACGGCACCCCGTCGCACGGCACCAGCCGCGCCCCCTGCGCGAACCCGGCCCGGCCCGCCGCGAGGGCCTCCGCGAAGTCCGGTCCCTTGCTGAGCGAACCGACCAGGTGCCGGGGATCGGTCGAAGCGGCCACTCTGCCACGGGCGTTCACGAGTCTGGCCGGTCCCGGCAGCCGGTGCAGCATCGGCATCACGGCCGCCTCGAAGTGCCGTAGATACACGTCCGCCGCGGCCACCCCGGCGAACCGCCCCTCCATCAGGACCGGCGCGGACAGGGTGAGGCTGTACTCGTCCGAGCAGAGGTAGTCGACGTACGGCCCGGCGACCGCCCGCTCCCCGGTGTCGCGGGGCAGCGCGAACCAGTCCCAGTGCGTGTAGTCGGCGTACGCCGAGTGCTCGGGGTCGAGATCGAGCAGCAGCGGGCGTATGCCGCCGTCGGAGGTGGACTGCCACCACTCCAGCCATGCCGGTACGTCGCTCAGCAGGCCCGGCGCCGCGACGAAGCCGACGCCGGACACCAACTCGTGCCGGACGAGCCGGAGATGGAGGCCCGGGCGCAGGGCGGCGAGGTCGACGGTCGCCGGGCGGCGGCCCTGTGCGGCGACCTCGGCGAGCAGTGCCGTCGTGTCGGCGCGGGTGGCGGCCACGGCGTCGAACACGGACTCCAGGGCCGAGCGGACCCCGGCCGCGACGGACTGCTCGGGTGCCGTGGCCGGTGTTGCCGTCGCGAGGCTCATGCGTGCCCTCCAGCAGACGGGGAGCGGACGCGGTGACGGTTCTACAGGGCCAGACGTTCGGCGATGAGCCGGGCCGTCGATTCCTGCACGCACCGCTCGGCCAGCTCCCTGGCCGAATCGTGGGCCCCATCTTGCACGGCTGAGATTACGGAGCGGTGACGGGCTGCGGCTTCTTCACGATATTCGTCGTTCCCGAGCACGAGACACAGCAGTGCGCCGACCTCGGTCTGCAACGCGACCTGTTCGCGCGTGAGTCGGGCGGACTGCGCGGCGGCGGCGAGCTCGACGTGGAAGCGGCCGTAGACCCGGCCGCGTGCCGACGCGTCCTCGGCGTGCGTCAACTCATCGGCCGTACGCCGGAGTTGGACCAGATCCTCGGGCTCGGTGCGCTGCGTGGCGAGCCGGGCGGCGGTGCCGGACAGGGCCGCCCAGTGGTCGCCGAGGTCGCGCAGCTCCTCGGTGCTCCAGCCGCGCAGCCGGACCTTCAGCCGCTCCTCGCCCGGGACGTCGGGCAGGGACACGAAGCTGCCGCCGCCGCGCCCCCGGCGGGTGGTGACGAGCCCTTGCTGGCGCAGCGCCATCAGCGCCTCCCGCAGGGTCACCGTGGACACGCCGAGCTGCCCGGCGAGTTCGCTCTCACCCGGGAGCTGCTCACCGTCGGAGAGCAGTCCGAGCTCGATGGCGTCCCCGAGCCGGCTGACGACGGCGTCGACCCGCGCCCGGTTGTCGACCGGGGCGAAGACGGCTTTCCGGGCGCCGCCGTTCATGTGCTGCTGCTGGTTCACGGCCACCACCTTGCACGTTGACTCAAGCTTTACCCTAAGGGGGTCTTGAGATTTGAACTATGACTTCATATGTTTCCGTGCAACGTTACAGAGCATCAGAAAGGTTCCCGCCCATGGAGGGGATTGCGATCCGGTTGCGGGATCTGCGGAAATCGTTCGGGGAGACGACCGCCGTGGCAGGGGTCGACCTGGAGATCAGGGACGGCGAGTTCTTCTCGATGCTCGGCCCGTCCGGCTCGGGCAAGACGACCGTGCTCCGCATGATCGCCGGCTTCGAGAGCCCCACCGGGGGCACCATCGAGCTCGCCGGCCAGGACGTCACCGGCCTCGCCCCCTTCGAGCGGGACGTGCACACCGTCTTCCAGGACTACGCCCTCTTCCCGCACATGACGGTCGAGGAGAACGTCGCCTACGGCCTCAAGGTCCGGGGGGTCCCCAAGTCCGAACGCCTCGTCCGCGCCCGAAAGGCCTTGGCCGAAGTGCGACTCGAGGGCTACGGCAACCGCCGTCCCGCCCAGCTCTCCGGCGGCCAGCGGCAACGCGTCGCCCTCGCCCGCGCCCTCGTCGGCCGCCCCAGGGTGCTGCTCCTCGACGAACCGCTCGGCGCCCTGGACCTCAAGCTGCGCGAGCAGATGCAGGTCGAACTCAAGGCGCTCCAGCGGGAGGTGGGCATCACCTTCGTCTTCGTCACCCACGACCAGGAGGAGGCCCTGACGATGAGCGACCGCATCGCCGTCTTCAACGAGGGCCGCATCGAACAGACCGGCGCCCCCGCCGAGGTCTACGAACGCCCCGCGACCCCCTTCGTCGCGTCCTTCGTCGGCACCTCCAACCTGCTGGAGGGCGAGTCCGCCCAACGCGTCGTCGGCACCCCGGGCACCTACAGCATCCGGCCCGAGAAGATCCGCGTCCTCAAGGACTCCGCCGAGCCCGGGACCCCGGACCACGAGAGCGCCGCCGGCACCGTCGCCGAGGTCGTCTACCTCGGCGACTCCACCCGCTTCCTCGTCGACCTCGACGCCGGCGGCCGGCTCACCGCGCTCCAGCAGAACCTGGAGACCTCCGCCGAGGACGTCGCCGCCTACCGCGGCAGCCGGGTGCGACTGCAATGGCACCGGCGCCACACGGTGCACGTTCCCGATCCTCGCTGACCCCGCCCCCCGCTGACCCCGACCCCGCTCCTCCCACGTCCTTTCACGTATGGAGAACGTCGTGCGCCTCACCCCAACCCTCAAGGCCGTCGCCGCCGTGGCCACGCTCGTGCTGGCCGCCACCGCCTGCGGCTCCTCCGGCTCGACGGGCAGCTCGTCCGGCGGCCTCAACCCCCCTGATCTCAAAGCCCAGTCGAAGCTCGGCAAGAGCGAGGGCGAGGTCAACCTGATCGCCTGGGCCGGCTATGTCGAGGACGGCTCCAACGACCCCAAGGTGAACTGGGTCAGCGACTTCGAGAAGCAGACGGGCTGCAAGGTCAACTCCAAGGTCGCCGCCAGCTCCGACGAGATGGTCAAGCTGATGAAGACCGGCGAGTACGACGCCGTCTCCGCCTCCGGCGACGCCTCCCTGCGCCTCATAGCCTCCGGCGACGCCGCCCCCGTCAACACGAACCTGGTCCCCAACTACAAGGACATCTTCCCGGACTTGAAGCTCCAGGCCTGGAACTCGGTCAAGGGCAAGGCCTACGGCATCCCGCACGGCCGCGGCGCCAACCTGCTGATGTACAACACCCAGAAGGTCACCCCCGCCCCGACCTCATGGGCCGCGGTCTTCGACGACGCCTCCCGGTACAAGGGCCATGTGACGGCGTACGACTCACCGATCTACATCGCCGACGCGGCCCTCTATCTCAAGGCCACCAAGCCCGAGTTGAAGATCAAGGACCCCTACGCGCTCGACCAGAAGCAGTTCGACGCGGCCGTCGCGCTGCTGAAGAAGCAGAACGCGGACATCGGCGAGTACTGGAGCGACTACCTCAAGGAGATCTCCGCCTTCAAGAGCGGCGACTCCGTGGTCGGCACCACCTGGCAGGTCATCGCCAACCTCACCGCCGACGAGGGCACCAAGATCAAGGCCTTCGTGCCCAAGGAGGGTTCGACCGGCTGGTCCGACACCTGGATGATCTCCGCCAAGGCCAAGCACCCCAACTGCGCCTACCAGTGGCTCAATTGGATCGTCTCCCCGAAGGTCAACGCCCAGGTCGCCGAGTACTTCGGCGAGGCACCCGCCAACTCCAAGGCCTGCGCCGAGACCAGCGACAAGAACTTCTGCACCACCTACCACGCCGCCGACACCGCGTACTGGAAGAACATCGCCTTCTGGAACACGCCCATCGAGCAGTGCCTCGACGGCCGTACGGACGTGAAGTGCGTGCCGTACGCCAAGTGGGTGCAGGCCTGGACCGAGATCAAGGGCTGAGACATGTCCTTGCTGAACCGGACCGCGGGGGCGCTGTACCGGCGCCCCCGACTACGGCTCTCCCTGCTGCTCACCGCACCGCTGCTGTGGCTCGCCGTGCTCTATCTCGGCTCCCTGAGCGTGCTGTTCGTCTCCGCATTCTGGACGACGGACTCCTTCACCTCCGAGGTGGTGAAGGTCTGGTCGACCGACAACTTCCACGAGCTGTTCACGGTGCCCGTGTACCGGCAGGTCATCCTGCGCAGCATCGGCGTCGCGCTCGCCGTGACGGTCCTGTGCGCCGTGATCGCGTTCCCGCTCGCCTTCTATACGGCCCGCGTCGCCAAGGCCAAGTGGCGTCCGCTGCTGGTGGTCGCCATCCTCACCCCGCTGTGGGCCAGTTACCTGGTCAAGGTGTACGCGTGGCGGCTCATCCTGTCCCAAGGCGGCCTGGCCGACTGGATGTTGAAGCCGTTCGGGCTGAGCGGACCCGGGTTCGGACTGCCCGCGACCGTCCTCACGCTGACATACCTCTGGCTGCCGTACATGGTCCTGCCGATCCACACCGCGCTGGAGCAGCTGCCCGCCAACCTCCTTGACGCGTCAGCGGACTTGGGCGCGCGGGCCGGGCGGACCATCCGGTCGGTCGTACTGCCGATGGTGCTGCCGTCCGTCGCCGCCGGCTCGATCTTCACCTTCTCGCTCAGTCTCGGCGACTACATCACCGTGCAGATCGTCGGCGGCAAGACCCAGCTCATCGGCAACCTCGTCTACTCCAACATCGAACTCAACCTGCCCATGGCCGCCGCCCTCGGCACCGTCCCCGTCGTCGTCATCGTGGTGTACCTGCTCGCGATGCGGCGCACGGGCGCGCTCAGCAGCCTGTAGATGATTCCCGACAGCCTCCGAAGGGGGTGACATGTCATGCAGCTCTCCCGTTCCGCGCGTATCGCCCTGCGCGTGGCCGCCGGGTTCGGCTTCGCGGTGATCTACGTCCCGCTCCTGCTCGTCCTGGTCAACTCCCTCAACCCGGACCGCAGCGCGAGCTGGCCGCCGTCCACCCTGACCTTCCACTGGTGGTCGGTCGCCTGGCAGAACTCCGGTGCGCGCGCGGCCCTTTGGGTCTCCGTGAAGGCAGGTCTCGGCGCCACCGCCATCGCCCTCGTGCTCGGCACGCTGATCGCCTTCGCGGTCGCCCGGTACCGCTTCTTCGGCCGCGACGCCATCTCCTTCGTGGTCGTCCTGCCGATCGCGCTGCCCGGCATCGTCACGGGCATCGCCCTCAACTCGGCGTTCAGTACGGTACTCGAGCCGCTCGGGGTGGGCCTCGGCCTGTTCACGGTGATCGTCGGACACGCCACCTTCTGCATCGTCGTCGTCTTCAACAACGTCGTCGCCCGCCTCAGGCGCACCTCCGGGTCGTACGAGGAGGCCGCGATGGACCTGGGCGCCGACACCTTCCGCGCCTTCGTCGACGTCACCTTCCCGCTGGTGCGCTCGGCGCTCCTCGCGGGCGGACTGCTCGCCTTCGCGCTGTCCTTCGACGAGATCGTGGTGACCACGTTCACCGCCGGACCCGGTATCGAGACCCTCCCGATCTGGATCTTCAACAACATGACCCGGCCCCAACAGGCCCCGGTCGTCAACGTGGTGGCCGCGGTCCTCGTCCTGCTCTCCGTGCTCCCGATCTACGTCGCCCAGCGGCTGTCCGCCGACACGGCCACCGCCAGCCGCGTCTGACGACCGGTCACCCTGCATGCCAGGGTGACCGGTCGACGCACTCAACCTGCGAACTCACGCATCCATGCCTCGACTTCGTCGGCCGAACGCGGCAGCCCCGCTGACAGGTTCTCGTAGCCGTCGGCGGTCACCAGCAGATCGTCCTCGATCCGCACGCCGATGCCCCGCCACTCCTCCGGCACCGTCAGATCGTCGGGCTGGAAGTACAGGCCCGGCTCGACGGTGAGCACCATGCCGGGTTCGAGGACCCCGTCCACGTACTCCTCGCTCCGCGCCTGGGCACAGTCGTGGACGTCGAGCCCGAGCATGTGCCCGGTGCCCGCCATCGTGAACCGCCGCTGGAGCGACAGCTCGTACGCCCGCTCGGCCGGCCCCTCGATGAAGCCCCACTCCACCAGCCGTTCGACCAGGGACCGTTGGGCCGCCTCGTGGAAGTCCCGGTAGTGCGCACCCGGCTTCACCGCCGCCATGCCGGCCTCCTGGGCCTCGAACACCGCGTCGTAGACCGTGCGTTGGACCGGGGAGAACGTGCCGTTGATCGGGAGGGTGCGGGTGACGTCGGCGGTGTAGAGGCTGTGCGTCTCGACTCCCGCGTCCAGCAGGAGGAGTTCACCGGGGCGGACCGGGCCGTCGTTGTCGGTCCAGTGCATGATCGTGGCGTGCTCACCGGCGGCGCAGATCGAGCCGTAGCCGACATGGTTGCCCTCGACGCGTGCCCGGCGGAAGAACGTGCCCTCGATCCAGCGCTCCGAGGTGGCGACCGCCTGCGACAACTCCCGTACGACATCGGTGAATCCGCGCACCGTGGAGTCGACGGCCCGGCGCATCTCGCCGATCTCCCACGCGTCCTTGACCAGCCGCAGCCCGGAGACGGCCGACTCGAACTCGTCGTCGCGGTCCTCGTCGGTGTCGAGCGCCGTGTCCAGGGCCGGGTCGATGCCGCGGACGATGCGGGTGGGCGTCCCGGAGGCCTTCGCCAGGTCCTCGGCGATCGTCCGGATGTCACGGCAGGGCAGTCCGAGCACCTGCGCCGACTCGGCGAGCGAGCGGCGGCGGCCCATCCACAGCTCGGCGGTGTAGCCCGTCCAGAACTCGTCGGTGTCCCGGCTGTCGCGGGGGAGCTGGTAGCAGTGCGCGTCGTGGCCGCCGTCGGGGCGGGGCTCCAGGACGAGGGCACCGTCGCGTGCCTGGTCGCCGGTGAGATGCACATAGCCGGAATACGGGCGAAACGGGTGGTGGTCGTCGTTCGAGCGGATCAGGAGGTGTCCGGACGGCACGACCAGGCGCTCGCCCGGGAAGAGCGCGGACAGTGCGGCCCGGCGGCGCGCCGCGTGCGGCGCCTGCTCGGTCGGTTCCAGATCCGTGCGCTCGGTGTCGGCCCAACCGGTCCGCATCAGGGCGGACAGCTCGTCGGAGATTCCTCGGTACAGACCGTTCTTTCGGCCCTTGGCCACGTCGGGCACCTCTTCCGTGTGTGGTGATTCCGGGTGTGGTGACATTCGCGTCGGGACATACTCAATCAGAGAGTCATGTGACATAGTACTGTCGTGAGCAAGCGACTGACCTGCGATGTCGTGGTCGTCGGAGCCGGAATGGTGGGCGCGGCCTGCGCTCTCTACGCGGCCCGGGCGGGCCTCGACGTCGTCATCGTGGACCGTGGCCCGGTGTCCGGCGGCACGACCGGCGCCGGTGAGGGCAACCTGCTCGTCTCCGACAAGGAGCCGGGCCCGGAACTCGACCTCGCCCTCCTCTCCGGCCGGCTGTGGGCCCAACTCGCCGAAGAGCTCGGGGAGTTCGTCGAGTACGAGGCGAAGGGCGGCCTCGTCGTCGCCTCCACGCCCGACGGACTCGCCACGCTGGAGCGTTTCGCCGAGGAGCAGCGCGCCGCGGGAGTCGTCGCTGGACCGGTCCAAGGCGACGCCCTGTACGACCTCGAACCCCATCTCGCCCCCGGTCTCTCCGGCGGCGTGTACTACCCCCAGGACTGCCAGGTGATGCCGGCCCTGGCCGCCGCCCACCTCGTCCGGGCCTCGGGCGCCCGCCTCCTCACCGGCCGTACGGTGACGGACGTACTCCTCAAGTCGGATGGAACGGTCCACGGCGTCCGCACGGACCGGGGCGACATCCTCGCCCCCACGGTCGTCAACGCGGCCGGCACCTGGGGCGGCGAACTCGCCGCCCTCGCCGGAGTCACCCTCCCCGTCCTCCCGCGCCGCGGCTTCGTCCTCGTCACCGAACCGCTGCCACGCCTGGTCCGCCACAAGGTGTACGCCGCCGACTACGTGGCCGACGTGGCCAGCGACTCGGCCGCCCTGCAGACCTCACCGGTCGTGGAGGGTACCGCCGCTGGACCGGTCCTGATCGGTGCCAGCCGCGAACGGGTGGGCTTCGACCGGGAGTTCTCGCTGCCGGTCGTCCGGGCGCTGGCGGCGGGCGCGACGAAACTGTTCCCGTTCCTGTCCGACGTCCACGCGATGCGCTCCTACCTCGGCTTCCGTCCGTACATGCCGGACCACCTCCCCGCCATCGGCCCGGACCCCCGGGTTCCCGGCCTCGTCCACGCCTGCGGGCACGAGGGTGCGGGCATCGGACTGGCCACCGGCACAGGGCACTTGATCGCCCAACTGCTCGGCGACAAGACCCCGGACCTCGACCTGGCCCCCTTCCGGCCCGACCGCTTCCCAGAGTCCCCCGAGTTCCCCGAGAAGGAGGGCGCGTGAACTCCCCGCTGGACCTCGCCGACGCCCACCCGGGCCCGGCCTTCACGGTCACCCTCGACGGCCGCGAGATCGAGGCACTCCCCGGCCAGACCGTCGCCGCCGCACTGTGGACGGCGGGCGTGACGTCCTGGCGCAACACCCGCGGCGAGGGCCGCCCACGCGGCATCTTCTGCGGGATCGGCGTCTGCTACGACTGCCTCGTCACCGTCAACTCCCGCCCGAACCAACGGGCTTGTCTGGTGCCCCTGCACCCGGGCGACGCCATCCGTACGCAGGAGGGGACGGGCCACGATGACTGACGACCGACCGCACCTCGCCGTGATCGGCGCGGGCCCGGCGGGACTCGCCGCCACAGTGGCCGCCGCGTCTCACGGCGTCCGCGTCACCCTGATCGACTCGGCGGCGCGGGCGGGCGGCCAGTTCTACCGACAGCCCGCCACCGCACTGAACGCCGGACGCCCGCAGGCCCTGCACCACCAGTGGCGGACATGGGAGCGGCTGCGGGACTCCCTCGCGCGACACGTAGAGGCAGGCCGTGCAACACACTTGACCGACCATCATGTCTGGCTTGTGGAAAGGCTGTTGAAGCAGCAGGCCGACGACGCCGACCGAAACGCCTTCACTGTGCACGCCCTCCTCGGCCCCGAGCAGGAGGCCCCGGTCGAGGTATGCGCCGACGCCGTCCTCCTCGCCACCGGCGGCTACGAGAAAGTCCTTCCGTTCCCCGGTTGGACCGTTCCCGGAGTCCTCACCGCGGGCGGCGCCCAGGCCATGCTCAAGGGCACACTCGCCGTCTCCGGCCGCACCGCAGTGGTCGCCGGCACCGGACCGCTCCTCCTCCCCGTGGCGACCGGCCTCGCGGCAGCGGGTGTCGAGGTGGCCGCGCTCGTCGAGTCCGCCGACCCCAAGGCGTTCGTACGACGGACCCGAGCACTCGCCGCACAGCCCGGCAAGGTCGCCGAGGGTGCCCAGTACGCGGCTCAACTCCTGCGCCATCGGATCAAGTTGCTCACCCGGCACACCGTCGTCGAGGCCCACGGTGACGAGCGGCTGGAGGCGGTGACCGTCGCCGCACTCGACACCGACGGGCGCGTCCGGCCCGGCACCGAACGCCGGATCGCCTGCGACACCCTCGCCGTCGGCCACGGCATGCTTCCGCACACCGACCTTGCGGAGACGCTGGGTTGTGGGCTCGACGGACTCGATGTGCAGGTCGACGACGAACAGCGCACCGACGTCCCCGGCGTCTGGGCGGCCGGCGAGACCACCGGTATCGGCGGCGCCGCCCTCTCCCTCGCCGAGGGCCACATCGCGGGACGCTCCGCCGCAGCACGCCTCAACGGCACCGAACCCGACCCGCGCACCTGGGCGCCGGCCGCCAAGTCCCGTACGAGACTGCGGGAGTTCTTCGCCGCCCTCGACACCGTGTACGCACCGCCCGCCCGTTGGACCGATCTCGTCACCGACGACACCGTGGTCTGCCGTTGCGAGGAGGTCGCCGGGGGCGCGATCCGTGAGGCCGTGGACGGACTCGGAGCCGGTGACGTACGGACCGTGAAACTGCTGACGCGAGCCGGGATGGGCTGGTGCCAGGGGCGGATGTGCGGGCCGGCTGTCGCGGGATTGGCCGGGTGCGAACTCACCCCGTCCCGGCGGCCGTTCGCGCGGCCTGTACCGCTCGGGGTGCTGGCTCATGCCGGAGAGCCCGAACCTGAGCCGGACTGACCGTACGCCCTGTTCATCAGTGAAATGTCACGCGCTATTGAGACACGCGCTACTGAGATCGGACTCCATATGACCACCACCCCGAACCGCCCCTGGCGCGGCGTCCTCGTCGCCACCGCCCTCCCGCTGACCGACGAACTCGCTGTCGACTACGACAAGTTCGCCGAGCACTGCTCCTGGCTCGTCGAGAACGGCTGCGACGGTGTCGTGCCGAACGGTTCACTCGGCGAGTACCAGGTACTCACCCCGCTGGAGCGGTCCAAAGTCGTCGAGACGGCCGTCGCCGCGATCGGCGGCGCGCGCGTGATGCCCGGTGTCGCCGCCTACGGTTCCGCCGAGTCCCGCCGCTGGGCCGAGCAGGCGCGTGACGCCGGCTGCGCCGCCGTGATGCTGCTGCCGCCCAACGCGTATCGCGCCGACGAGCGTTCGGTCCTCGCGCACTACGCGGAGGTCGCGAAGGCGGGCGTGCCGATCGTGGCGTACAACAACCCCATCGACACCAAGGTCGACCTGGTGCCGGAGCTGCTCGCGAAGCTGCACGGCGAGGGGTACATCCACGCGGTCAAGGAGTTCTCCGGCGACGTCCGCCGCGCGTACCAGCTCGCCGAACTCGCCCCGGAACTCGACCTGTTGATCGGCGCCGACGACGTCCTGCTGGAGCTCGCGCTCGCGGGTGCGAAGGGTTGGGTGGCCGGTTACCCGAACGCGCTGCCCGCCGCTTCCGTGGAGCTGTACCACGCGGCCGTCGACGGCGACCTGGCCACGGCGAAGAAGCTGTACGAGCAGCTGCACCCGCTGCTGCGCTGGGACTCCAAGGTCGAGTTCGTGCAGGCCATCAAGCTGTCCATGGACATCGTGGGCCGGCACGGCGGCCCGGTCCGTCCGCCGCGCGTCCCGCTGCTGCCCGAGCAGGAGGCGACCGTGCGGGCGGCCACCGAGAAGGCGGTCGCGGCGGGGCTCGCGTAGTCAACGGCACAGTGGTTCACCGGCATTCATCAGGAGCGTCATGCGCAGCAAACTCGTCCTGCACGCCGTCGACTCGCACACCGAGGGCATGCCCACCCGCGTGATCACCGGCGGCATCGGCACGATCCCCGGTGCGACCATGAACGAGCGGCGGCTGTACTTCCGCGAACACCGCGACCAGATCCGGCAGTTCCTGATGAACGAACCGCGCGGCCACTCCGCGATGAGCGGTGCCATCCTGCAACCGCCCACGCGCCCCGACTGCGACTGGGGCGTCGTCTACATCGAGGTCTCCGGCTATCTGCCGATGTGCGGGCACGGCACGATCGGGGTGGCCACCGTGCTCGTCGAGACGGGCATGGTCGAGGTCGTCGAGCCGGTCACCACGATCCGGCTCGACACCCCGGCCGGACTCGTCGTCGCCGAAGTCGCAGTAGAGAACGGCGCCGCGAAGAACGTCACCCTCAAGAACGTCCCGTCGTTCTCCGTCGGCCTGGACCGCAAGATCACCCTCACCGACGGGCGGACGGTGACGTACGACATGGCGTACGGCGGCAATTTCTACGCCATCCTGCCGCTGGACCAGTTCGAGCTGCCTTTGGACCGGTCCCGCAAGGACGACATCATCAAGGCGGGCCTGTCCCTCATGGAGGCGATCAACGATCGGGACGAGCCCGTCCACCCCGAGGACGACTCCATTCGCGGCTGCCATCACGTCCACCTGTACGCGCCCGGCGCCACCGCCCGGTACTCCCGGCACGCGATGGCGATCCACCCGGGCTGGTTCGACCGCTCGCCGTGCGGAACGGGCACCAGCGCCCGTATGGCGCAGCTCCACGCGCGCGGTGAACTCCCTTTGCACACCGAGTTCGTGAACGAGTCCTTCATCGGTACGCAGTTCACCGGGCGGCTCCTCGACACCACCGAGGTCGCCGGAGTCCCCGCCGTGCTGCCCAGCTTCACCGGCCGGGCTTGGATCACCGGGACCGCCCAGTACCTGCTCGATCCCGCCGATCCGTTCCCGGGCGGATTCATCCTCTAGACCGGGGATAATGGCCGGTCACGCGTGACATTGCACCGTGTGTGACCTTGCACCACTAGGAGACCTCCGATGGCCGTCCAGCGAGCCAGCGCCCCGCCCACCACCGCTCCGGATCTGCCCACGCTGGGCGGCAAGAAGAGCAGCTATCGCGAGCGGGTCGTCGACGCCCTGCGGGCCGCGATGATCGCGGGGGAGCTGCGGCCGGGTGAGGTGTACTCCGCGCCGACGCTCGCCGCCCGCTTCGGTGTCTCGGCGACCCCGGTGCGCGAAGCCATGCTGGACCTGGCCAAGGAGGGGCTGGTCGACACCGTTCCCAACAAGGGGTTCCGGGTGACGGCCGTTTCCGAGAAGCAGCTCGACGAGTACACCCACATCCGAGCCCTGATCGAGATCCCCACGGTGGTGGGGCTGGCCGAGACCGCCGACCCCGTCTCGCTGGAGGCGCTGCGTCCGGCCGCCAGGGAGATCGTCCACGCGGCCGTGGCCGGTGACCTCATCGCGTATGTCGAGTCCGACACCCGCTTCCACCTCGGCCTGCTCGCGCTTGCGGGCAACGCCCACCTCGTCGAGGTCGTCGGTGATCTGCGGGGGCGTTCCCGCCTCTACGGGCTGACGGCCCTCGTCAAGGCAGGGCGGCTGCTTGCCTCCGCTCAGGAGCATCTGGAGCTGCTGGACGCGCTGTTGGACCGTGACAAGGCGGCCGTGCGTGACATCATGACCCGGCACCTGGGGCACGTCCGCGGGCTGTGGGCCGCCCACGACTGACCGGGGCCGGGGGCCGGGATCGGCTTGATCCGGCCGCCTCATAACGCAAACCACTTGCGTATCTTGCGCTATTCTTGCGCACATGACGCGACGACTTGCTGAGGTGGCGAAGAAGGTCGGGGTCAGCGAGGCCACGGTCAGCCGGGTGCTCAACGGCAAACCCGGAGTCTCCGAGCCCACCCGGCAGGCGGTGCTCTCCGCCCTGGACGTTCTCGGGTACGAGCGGCCCACACAGTTGCGCGGGGAGCGCGCGCGGCTCGTGGGTCTGGTGCTGCCCGAGCTGCAGAACCCCATCTTCCCCGCCTTCGCCGAGGTGATCGGCGGCGCGCTCGCCCAACTCGGCCTGACCCCGGTGCTGTGCACCCAGACCAAGGGCGGCGTCTCCGAGGCCGACTACGTGACCCTGCTGCTCCAACAGCAGGTCTCCGGCGTCGTGTTCGCCGGCGGGCTCTACGCGCAGGCGGACGCGCCGCACGACCACTACCGGCTGCTCGCCGAGCGCAACATCCCGGTCGTCCTGGTCAACGCGGCCATCGACCACCTCGGTTTCCCCGCTGTGTCCTGCGACGACGCGGTCGCAGTCGAGCAGGCCTGGCGGCACCTCGCCTCCCTCGGCCACGAGCGCATCGGGCTCGTCCTCGGCCCCGCCGACCACATGCCGTCCGCACGGAAGCTGGCCGCCGCGCGGGCCCTGGCGGCCGACCTGCCCGACGAGTTCGTCGCCCGCGCGATCTTCTCCATCGAGGGCGGTCACGCCGCGGCCTCCCGGCTGATCGACCGGGGCGTCACCGGCATCATCTGCGCCAGTGACCCGCTCGCCCTGGGCGCGGTAAGGGCCGCCCGCCGCAAGGGACTTGACGTCCCGTCACAAATTTCTGTCGTGGGTTACGACGACTCCGCCTTCATGAACTGCACCGAGCCCCCGCTGACCACGGTCCGCCAGCCCATCGAGGCCATGGGCCGGGCCGCCGTGGAGCTGTTGAACTCACAGGTCGGCGGCACCGCCGTACCGGCCGAGGAGCTGCTCTTCGAACCGGAACTGGTAGTGCGTGGTTCCACCGCGCAAGCCCCGCGCGGCTGAGCGTCAGCGCGCTGTCGAATAATTACAGATTCTGCGCGACATCTTGCGGACAGGTGTCGGCGGTGCTTGAGTGTGCGGCGCCCACCGCTCCTGCCCAGAGGGGTCCACCGATGAGAAGCACCGGGTTCCGCCGCACCTTCGCCGCGATCGGCGTCTGTTCTCTCGCGCTCACTGCCTCCGCCTGCGGGTCCGGCGACGACTCGGCGAGCGGCAAGACGCGCATCACGGTCAACTGCGAGCCGCCCAAGAGCGCCAAAGTCGACCGCAAGTTCTTCGACTCCGATGTCGCGGCCTTCGAGAAGAAGAACACCGACATCGACGTCGTCACCCACGACGCGTTCCCCTGCCAGGACCCGAAGACCTTCGACGCCAAACTCGCCGGCGGCCAGATGGAGGACGTGTTCTACACGTACTTCACCGACGCCAAGCACGTCGTCGACATCAACCAGGCCGCCGATCTCACGCCGTACATCAAGGAGTTGAAGAGTTACGACACGCTGCAGAAGCAGCTGCGTGACATCTACACCGTCGACGGCAAGATCTACGGCATCCCGCGCACCGGCTACTCGATGGGTCTGATCTACAACCGCAAGCTCTTCCAGCAGGCCGGTCTCGATCCCGACAAGGCGCCGACGACCTGGGCCGAGGTACGGGCCGACGCGAAGAAGATAGCCGCGCTAGGCAACGGCACCGTCGGCTACGCCGACTACAGCGCCCAGAACCAAGGGGGTTGGCACTTCACCGCCGAGATGTACTCGCAGGGCGGCGACGTCGTCAGCGCCGACGGCAAGAAGGCCACCGTCGACACCCCGCAGGGCCACGCCGTGCTGCAGAACCTGCACGACATGCGCTGGACCGACAACTC
Organism: Streptomyces sp. NBC_00986; assembly: GCF_045162565.1. Taxonomy (NCBI): domain Bacteria; kingdom Bacillati; phylum Actinomycetota; class Actinomycetes; order Kitasatosporales; family Streptomycetaceae; genus Streptomyces; species Streptomyces sp. NBC_00986. The sequence goes on along the minus strand of NZ_CP108733.1, from coordinate 2,387,974 downwards.
GATGGGCAGCAAGCAGCTCCTCGTCATCAACGACGTGCAGCAGCTGATGGGTTCGGGCAAGCTCGGCATGTACCTCTCCGCGCCGGACAACATCCCGATCCTGGTCAAGGAGAAGGGCGGCAACTACGACGACCTCGCCCTCGGCCCGATGCCCGGCGGCCAGGGCACGCTCATCGGCGGCGACGGCTACATGTTCAACAAGCACGACACGCCCGCCCAGATCCGCGCCGGCCTCAAGTGGCTCGACAGCATGTTCCTCACCCCGGGCAGCGGCTTCCTCGGCGACTACGCCCGCGCCAAGAAGGCCAACGCACCCGTCGGGCTGCCCGAACCGCGCCTGTTCAGCGGCGCCGCCGACGTCAAGGACCAGCAGATCAAGAAGGCCAACTCCAATGTCCCGGTGGCGAACTACCAGGCCTTCCTCGACGGCAACCAGTCGCTCCAGATGAAGATCGAGCCGCCGGACGCCCAGCAGATCTACTCCGTCCTCGACGGAGCCGTCTCCGCCGTCCTCACCAAGAAGGACGCGAACATCGACCAACTCCTCAAGGACGCCTCCGGAAAGATCGACGGCATCCTGGCCCGGGGCTGACCCGATGACCCGGACGGCCACCCGGAGTCCCGTCGAGACGACGGCGGTACGACAGGTCGAGGCGCCGCCCCCGCCAGGGGGTTTGGGGCGGCGCCGCCTCCTCGACCAGGCCCGCGCCTACGCCTTCCTCATCGGCGGCCTGATCTGCTTCGCCCTGTTCTCCTGGTACCCGGCGATCCGCGCGGTCGTGATCGCCTTCCAGAAGTACACGCCCGGCTCCTCGCCCGAGTGGGTCGGCACCGACAACTTCACCCAGGTCTGGCACGACCCCGAGTTCGCCGCGGCCTGGCGCAACACCCTCGTCTTCACCGTGCTGGCCCTGCTCATCGGCTTCGCGATCCCCTTCGTACTCGCCCTGGTCCTCAACGAGTTGAGGCACTGGAAGGCCTTCTTCAGGGTCGTCGTCTACCTCCCGGTGATGATCCCGCCGGTGGTCACCGCCCTGCTGTGGAAGTGGTTCTACGACCCGGGAGCCGGCCTCGCCAACGAGACGCTGCGCTTCCTGCACCTGCCCACCTCGAACTGGTCCAACGGCACGGACACCGCCCTCATCTCCCTGGTGATCGTGGCCACTTGGGCCAACCTGGGCGGCACTGTCCTGATCTACCTGGCCGCGCTCCAGTCCATCCCCGGCGAGCTGTACGAGGCGGCCGAACTGGACGGCGCGAGCCTGCTGCAACGCGTCCGGTACGTGACGATCCCTCAGACCCGGTTCGTCATCCTGATGCTGATGCTCCTTCAGATCATCGCCACGATGCAGGTGTTCACCGAACCGTTCGTCATCACCGGCGGCGGACCGGAGAGCGCCACCGTCACCGTGCTCTACCTGATCTACAAATACGCCTTCCTCTACAACGACTTCGGCGGCGCCTGCGCGCTCAGCGTGATGCTCCTCGTGCTGCTCGGTGTCTTCTCGGCCCTCTATCTGCGGCTGACCCGCTCCGGAGAGGACGACCTGTGACCACCCGCACGCTGCTCTCTCCGGCGAGCCTCGCCCGGCCGCGCGGAAAGGCCGTCTACTGGACGGTGTTCACCGGCGTCGTCGTGCTTTTCGCCCTCGCCTTCCTCTTCCCGGTCTACTGGATGGTGACCGGCGCGATGAAGTCGCCGGACGAGATCGCGCAGACCCCGCCCACGATCGTGCCCCACCACTGGCACCTCAGCGGCTACACCGACGCCTGGGACCTGATGCAGCTCCCGGAGCACCTCTGGAACACGGTCGTCCAGGCCGCCGGCGCCTGGGCGTTCCAGCTGGTCCTCTGCACGGCCGCCGCCTACGCCCTGTCCAAACTGAAGCCCGCCTTCGGCAAGTTGATCCTCGGCGGCATCCTGGCGACGCTGATGGTCCCGGCCCAGGCACTCGTCGTACCGAAGTACCTGACCGCCGCCGACCTCCCGCTGATCCACACCAGCCTGCTCAACAGCCCCCTCGGCATCTGGCTGCCCGCCGTCGCCAACGCCTTCAACCTGTATCTCCTCAAGCGGTTCTTCGACCAACTCCCGCGCGACGTCATGGAAGCCGCCGAGATCGACGGCGCCGGGAAACTCCGCATCCTGTGGTCCATCGTCCTGCCCATGTCCCGCCCGGTCCTCGGCGTCGTGTCGATCTTCGCGCTCGTCGCCGTCTGGCAGGACTTCCTGTGGCCGCTGATGGTCTTCTCCGACACCGACAAACAGCCGATCAGCGTGGCACTCGTCCAGCTGTCCCAGAACATCCAACTGACCGTGCTCATCGCCGCGATGGTGATCGCGAGCATCCCCATGGTCGCGATGTTCCTGGTCTTCCAGCGGCACATCATCGCCGGGATCAGCGCGGGCAGCACGAAGGGCTGACACCGCCCCCTTCGACGCCCCCGACAGAAAGGCCAGCACCGTGGGACAGCCCACCCCTGCCCAGAGCCAGGACGACTGGTGGCGCTCCGCCGTCATCTACCAGGTCTACGTCCGCAGCTTCGCGGACGGCGACGGCGACGGCACCGGCGACCTCGCGGGCGTCCGCTCCCGACTGCCGTATCTCGCCCAACTCGGCGTGGACGCCCTCTGGTTCAACCCCTGGTACCTGTCACCGATGAAGGACGGCGGCTACGACGTCGCCGACTACCGCGCCATCGACCCGGCCTTCGGATCGCTCGCCGAGGCGGAGAAACTCATCGCCGAGGCACGGGAGCTGGGCATCCGCACGATCGTCGACATCGTGCCGAACCACGTCTCCGACCAGCACCCGTGGTTCCGCGCCGCGCTCGCCGGAGGACCCGAACGCGACCTGTTCCACTTCCGCCCGGGACGCGGCGAGCACGGTGAACTCCCGCCCAACGACTGGCCGTCGCAGTTCGCCGGCTCCACCGAACCCGTGTGGACCCGCCTCCCCGACGGAGAGTGGTACCTCCACCTGTTCACCCCCGAGCAGCCCGACCTCAACTGGGCCCACCCGGCGGTGCGTCAGGAGCACGAGGACATCCTGCGCTTCTGGTTCGAGCGCGGCGTCGAAGGCGTCCGCATCGACTCGGCGGCGCTGCTCGCCAAGGACCCCGACCTGCCCGACTTCGTCGAGGGGCGAGACCCCAACCCCTTCGTCGACCGCGACGAACTCCATGACATCTACCGCTCCTGGCGGGCCGTCGCCGACGAGTACGGCGCCGTCTTCGTCGGCGAGGTCTGGCTCCCCGACACCGAGCGCTTCGCCCGCTACCTCCGCCCCGACGAACTCCACACCGCCTTCAACTTCGCCTTCCTGTCCTGCCCTTGGGACCCCGAGCGACTGCGCACGTCGATCGACGAGACCCTCGCCGAGCATGCCCCGATCGGCGCGCCCGCCACCTGGGTCCTGTGCAACCACGACGTGACCCGCACGGTCACTCGCTACGGCCGCGCCGACACCGGCTTCGACTTCGCCACCAAGGCCTTCGGCACCCCGACCGACCTCGCGCTGGGCACCCGGCGCGCCAGGGCGGCGGCGCTGCTGTCGCTGGCCCTACCCGGAGTGGTCTACCTCTACCAGGGGGAGGAGCTGGGGCTGCCCGAGGTCGAGCTGCCCGTCGACCGCATACAGGATCCGATGTACCTCAGGTCCGGCGGCACCGACCCCGGCCGGGACGGCTGCCGGGTGCCGCTGCCGTGGGTCGAGGGCGCACCGTACGCGGGCTTCGGTTCGCGTGATGAGCCGTGGCTGCCGCAGCCGGTCGGCTGGACATCGTATGCGGTCGACCGTCAGCAGCGGACCGTCGACTCCATGCTCAACCTCTACCGCGAGGCGATCCACCTCCGGCCGGTCTTCGGGGACGGCCCCCTCACCTGGCTGCCCGCCCCCGACGGCGTGCTCGCCTTCGCCCGCGCGGAGGGCCTGACCTGCGTGGTCAACCTCGCAGACACGCCCGCCGACCTCCCCGCCCACACCCACCTCCTGCTGACCAGCGGCCCCCTGGACGACCAGGGACGCCTGCCGCGGGACACGGCCGCCTGGCTGCGCACCGTATAGCCGCCGGCCCCGGGCCGTCACCCTGCATCCGCTATCCCCGCACCCCCACCTCGAAGGGATCAGCACATGCACAGCACCACCTTCAGATCTGTCAGGCGCATGCCAATGATCGGTGCGGCCGTCGCGCTCGCCGCCGGCATGCTCGTCGCCCTGACTCCCGCCGCCGCCCACGCGGCTTCGGGCGCCTCCCTCCCCTTCACGTCCGTCGAGGCGGAGTCGGCCACCACCACCGGCACGAAGATCGGCCCCGACTACACCCAGGGGACCCTCGCCTCCGAGGCCTCCGGACGACAGGCCGTACGGCTCACCTCCGGGCAGCGGGTCGAGTTCACCGTGCCGCGCGCGGCCAACGCCGTGAACGTGTCGTACAACGTCCCGGACGGCCAGAGCGGCAGCCTCGACGTGTACGTCAACGGCGTCAAGATCAGCAGGACACTCGCCGTCACGTCCAAGTACTCGTACGTCGACACGAGTTGGATCGCGGGCGCCAAGACGCACCACTTCTTCGACAACTCCCGGCTCCTGCTCGGCCAGAACGTGCAGCAGGGCGACAAGGTCGCGTTCGTGGCGACCGGTACCCAAGTCACCGTCGACGTCGCCGACTTCGAGCAGGTCGCCGGGGCCGCCGCGCAGCCCGCAGGGTCGGTGTCCGTGGTCTCCAGGGGTGCCGACCCCAGCGGCGCGGGCGACTCCACCCAGGCCTTCCGGGACGCCATCTCCGCCGCCCAAGGGGGAGTGGTGTGGATCCCGCCGGGCGACTACCGGCTCACCTCCTCCCTCAGCGGAGTGCAGAACGTGACGCTCCAGGGCGCCGGCCAGTGGTACTCGGTCGTGCACACCTCGCGCTTCATCGACCAGTCCAGCTCCTCCGGCGGCGTCCACCTCAAGGACTTCGCGGTCATCGGCGAGGTCACCGAACGCGTCGACTCCAACCCCGACAACTTCGTCAACGGGTCGCTGGGACCGGGCAGTTCGGTCTCCGGCATGTGGATCCAGCACCTGAAGGTCGGCCTCTGGCTGACGGGCAACAACGACAACCTCGTCGTCGAGAACAACCGCATCCTCGACACCACCGCCGACGGCCTCAACCTCAACGGCAGCGCCCACGGCGTCATCGTCCGCAACAACTTCCTCCGGAACCAGGGCGACGACTCCCTCGCCATGTGGTCGCTCAACTCCCCGGACACCAACAGCAGTTTCGAGAACAACACCATCTCCCAGCCGAACCTCGCCAACGGCATCGCGATCTACGGCGGCACGAACATCGCGGTCAGGAACAACCTGGTCTCCGACACCAACGCCCTCGGCAGCGGCATCGCGATCTCCAACCAGAAGTTCCTCGACCCCTTCTCCCCGCTCGCCGGGACCATCACGGTCGACGGCAACACCCTCGTCCGCACCGGCGCGATCAACCCCAACTGGGGCCATCCCATGGGCGCGTTGCGCGTCGACTCGTACGACAGCGCGGTCAACGCCACCGTCAACATCACCAACACGACCATCACCAACAGCCCGTACAGCGCCTTCGAGTTCGTGTCCGGCGGCGGCCACGGCTACTCGACCGGCAACGTCACCGTGAGCGGCGCCAGTGTGCAGAACACCGGGACGGTCGTCGTCCAGGCCGAGGCACAGGGCGCGGCCAAGTTCAGCAACGTGCAGGCCACCGGCGTCGGCGCGGCCGGCATCTACAACTGCCCCTACCCGTCCGGCTCCGGCGCCTTCACTCTCACCGACGGCGGTGGCAACTCCGGCTGGAGCAGCACCTGGTCGGACTGCTCGACCTGGCCGCAGCCCGGCCAGGGCAACCCGCCCCCGGACCAGAACACCAACCTCGCCAAGGGCCGCCCGGCCACGGCGACCGGCTCGCAGGACGTCTACACGCCGGGCAAGGCGGTCGACGGCGACGCGAACTCCTACTGGGAGTCCGCCAACAACGCCTTCCCGCAGGCCTGGACGGTCGACCTCGGCTCCAACCAGGCCGTACGCAGGCTGGTGTTGAAGCTGCCGCCGTCCTCCGCGTGGGGCGCCCGCACGCAGACGCTGTCCGTGCTGGGCAGCACCGACGGCTCGGCCTACTCGACCGTCGTCGGCTCCACCGGCTACCGCTTCGACCCGGCGACCGGGAACTCGGTCACCGTGGCCCTGCCGAGCGGCACGAACCTGCGCTATGTGCGGCTCAACATCACCGCCAACACCGGATGGCCCGCAGGGCAGTTGAGCGAAGTGGAGGCGTACCTCACTTCGTGAGCCGGTCCTGAACCGGAAGCGTCCCGCGCTTCGCCGCCTGGATCTGCTCGTAGACATGGGTCCGCAGTTCGGCGAAGCGCGGGGCGACCCGGGTGTGCAACTGGTCGCGCTCCACGGGCAGATCGACCTTCAGCTGTTCCTGCACGACGGTCGGCGACGCGGACAGCACGACCACGCGCTCGCCCAAGTACACGGCCTCGTCGATGTCGTGGGTCACGAACAGGATCGTGATGGCGCGCTCCCGCCACAACCCCCGTACGAGATCCTCCAGATCGGCCCGGGTCTGCGCGTCGACCGCCGCGAACGGCTCGTCCATCAGCAGGACTTCGGGCTCGTACGCCAGCGCCCGCGCGATCGCGACCCGCTGCTGCATACCGCCGGACAGCTGCCAGGGATACGCTTCCGCCGCCTCCGTCAGCCCCACCGACTCCAGCGCGTCCGCGACCAGCTCACGCCGCCGGGCCTTCGACAAGTTCTTCTGTTTCAAAGGGAGTTCGACGTTCTCGCCGACCCGCATCCAGGGAAAGAGGCTGCGCCCGTACTCCTGGAACACGAACGCCATCCCGGGCGGCGGACCGCTCACCTTCCGCCCGCCCAGGAGGACTTCGCCCGCGGTCGGGGTGAGCAGGCCGCCCATGCACTTCAGTAGAGTGGTCTTGCCGCAGCCCGACGGGCCGACGAGACAGACGAGTTCGCCGGCGTCGACGGTGAAGGTGAGGTCCCGTACCGCCTCCACCCGGCGACCGGAACCCTCGTAGACCTTGTTCAGGCCACGTACGTCGAGCATGGACCGCCCTTTCATGAGCCTTACGAGGAACGGCGGTTGGCGGCGCGCAGGCCGTGGTACCAGCCGAGCACCCGCCGCTCGACCACCTGGAAGACGACGGAGAGCAGGAACCCCAGGATCCCGAGGACGAGGATGCCCGTCCACATGTCCGGGATGGCGAAGCTGCGTTGGAACTGGACGATGGTGAAGCCCAGCCCGTCGGTGGCCGCGAACATCTCGCTGATGACCATGAGGATGATCCCGATGGACAGCGCCTGGCGCAGCCCCGCGAAGATCTGCGGGCTCGCCGAGCGCAGCACCAGCGTGCGCAGCCGGGCGACGCCCGTGATGCCGTAGGAGAGGGCGGTTTCCTTCATGACGGGGTCGACCGCGCGGACGCCCTCGACGGTGTTGAGGAGGACGGGCCACACGCAGCCGCTCGCGATGACGACGATCTTCATCGTGTCGCCGATGCCCGCGAACAGCATGATGACCGGGACCAACACCGGTGGCGGTACGGCCCGCAGGAACTCCAGGACCGGTTCGCACACCGCGCGCACCCGTCGGTACGAGCCGATGACCGTGCCGAGCGCGACGCCGACGACGGCCGCCGTGGCGTAACCGGCCGCGAGGCGCAGGATGCTGGGCAGGACGTCCGTCTTGAGGCGGTCGCCGGTCCACACGTCGGGGAAGGTCTTCAGGATCGTGCGCAGCGGCGGCCAGTACACGTTGGTGCTGCCGTCCGACGCCAGCCACCACAGGGCGATCAGTACGGCCGGCAGTGCGACCGCGAACAGCAGCCGGAGCAGCATCCGCCTCACACCGCCACCTCCCCGCGCACCGACTGGTGCCAGGCCAGCGCCCGCCGTTCCACCGTCCGCGCGCCCACGTTGATGAGCAGCCCCAGCAGACCGGTCACCACGATCAGGGCGTACATGTCGGGCACCGCCTGGGAGGCCTGCGCGATCGCGATGGTTTTGCCCAACCCCGGTGCCCCGATGACCAGTTCGGCGGTGATGGTGAGGATCAGCGCGACGGCCGCCGCCAGTCGCACGCCCGTCATGACGTACGGCAGCGCGCTCGGCCACAGCACGTGCCGGACCCGGGCCCAGGTGCCGAGACCGTACGACCGCGCCGTCTCCTCGGCTACCGGGTCGACGTCCTGGACGCCGTAGAGGACCTGGATCAGGATCTGCCAGAAGGAGGCGTAGACGACGAGCAATAGCACTGACTTCAACTCGGTGCCGTACAACAGCACCGCGAGGGGGATGAGGGCGACAGACGGGATCGGGCGGAGGAACTCGATCGTCGAGGCCGTGGCCTCGCGGAGGTGCGGGACCACGGAGAGCAGGACGCCGACGACGATGCCCGCGCCGACGGCGATCGCCAGGCCCAGGGCCCAGCCGGTGAGGGTGTCGCCGAGGGCCGACCAGAAGGCGCCGTCCTTGAGTTCGTCCCAGAACGCGGAGGCGATCCTGCTGGTCGGCGGGAAGTACGCCTCCTTGACGATGCCGACGCGCGGCACGACCTCGCCGAGGGCGAGGAAGGCCACGAGTCCGGCCGCACCGAGTGCGGTGTTCAGTCCCTTCACGGAAGCAGCTTGTCCAGGTCGGGGGCCGTCTTGAAGAGACCGTCCGTCACGCTCAGCTTCTCCAGCGTCTCGATCGACGAACGGTTGGGATCCGCGGGCCACTTGGGCAGGATCACCTTGGCCAGCACGCTCGACGGGACCTTGGTGTAGGTGGCGACGATCTGGCGGACCTCGTCCGGGTGGGCGTCGGCGTAGGCCAGGGACTCGGCGGTGGCCTCCTGGAACTTCTTGACCACGTCCGGGTTCTTGGCCGCGTACGTCGTCGACGTGAAGTACATGGCGACGGTGAGGTTCGGCGCGACGTCGACCAGCGGCCAGGCGATCTGCTGGGCGCCCTGGTTCAGCATGGTGGTGAGCGCTGGCTCCACGGCCATGGCGGCGTCGATCTGCCCCTTGTCGAGGGCGGCAGGCATCTGGTCGAAGGCCAGCTCCACGAACTTGACCTTGTCCGGGTCGCCGCCGGCCTTGCGGACGGATTCGCGTACGGCCGTCTCGTTGATGTTCTTCAGCGTGTTGACCGCGACCTTCTTGCCCTCCAGCTCCTTCGCCGACTTGAGGGTGCTGCCCTTCTTGACGACGAGGGCGCCAAAGTCCTTGCCGGACACGCCCGTTGAGGCGACGCCGTTGGCGATGGCCTTCACGGGAACGTTGTTGGACTCGGCGAGCATCAGGGAGGTCATGTTGGAGAAGCCGAACTGGAACTGGCCGCTGACCACACCCGGCACGATGGCCGCGCCGCCCTGCGCGAGCGTCATCGACAATTTCAGGCCGTGCTTGCTGAAGAAGCCCTCTTTCTGGCCGAGGTAGAGCGGGGCGACATCGACGATGGGGATGACCCCCACCTTGACCGTGGTGGTTCCGGTGGACGAACTGCTGTTGTCCGACGCTCCGTTGCCGGACGAACCGCAGGCCGACGCGGCGACCAGCATGGATCCGGCCGCGAGGCCGACGAGCAGACGACGCATGGCAACTCCTGTGCAGACGACGGTGTTCCGACAGGCTGTGCGCACACCGCACAGTGGTGCTCAATTGGTGTTGAGCGGGAACGTAAGGCCCCGTCGCGGCCAGGTCAATGCCTAGTGCTCACAATATTGTTGACAGTTACCGAAGTGCGCTCTTGGCGTGTTGTGAAGTGCGCCCTTGCTGTGTCGTCCGGGGTCATCACAGATCCGGCCGGCGTCGTCACAGATCCAGTACGAGCCGCTTTCCCAGGCAGCGCGAGACGCAGATGAGCATCGTCTCGCCGGCCGCCCGCTCCTCCTCGCTCAGCACTGAGTCGCGGTGGTCCGGGGTGCCTTCGACGACATCGGTCTCGCAGGTTCCGCAGGTGCCCTCGGTGCAGGAGAACAGCACTTCGACACCGGCGGCGCGCACGGTGTCGAGCACGGACACGCCCACCGGGACGGTGACCGTCTTCCCGCTCTGCTCCAGCACGACCTCGAACTCGCTGTCGGTGCCGGCGACTTGGGCCTTGGGTGAGAACCGCTCGACGTGCAGGATGCCGCCGGGGCACCGTGCCTCGACCGCGTCGAGCAGCGGCCCGGGACCGCAGCAGTAGACGAGGGTGCCGTCCGGAACGTCATCGAGGACGGAGGGCAGGTCGAGCAGCCCGACCTCGTCCTGCGGAGCGACGGTGACGCGGTCGCCGTAGCGGCTCAACTCCTCCCTGAACGCTATGGAGTTGCGGGTGCGGCCGCCGTAGAGCAGGCTCCACTCCGCGCCCGCCGCCTCGGCCGCGGCCAGCATCGGGAGAAGGGGCGTGATGCCGATGCCGCCCGCGACGAAGCGGTAGCGGGGGGCGGGCTCCAGCCGGAAGTGGTTGCGCGGGCCGCGTACCCGCACTTTGTCGCCCTGCTCCAACTGCCCGTGCACGTACGCCGATCCGCCGCGCCCGTCCGGCTCCCGCAGCACGGCGATCCGCCATGACGTACGGTCCGCCGGGTCGCCGCAGAGCGAGTACTGGCGCTCAAGGTCGGGGCCGAGGACGACGTCGATGTGGGCGCCCGGTGCCCAGGTGGGGAGTTGCTCGCCCAAGGGGTGGCGGAGGGTGAGGGCGAGGACGCCGTCGGCCGCGAAGTCCCTTGCTTCTACCACGAGTTCGGTCTCGTAGGTGGTCATGCGTCGGCTCCCTGTGTGTCGTCGACGGCGTGGCCGCGGGGGTGGGCGAGCATCCACTCCCACATCTCGATCGGGTCCTGCGACGTGTGCTCGCGGCCGCAGTGGCAGGTGCCGTGCAGGACGTCGGTGCCCGGCAGCCAGTCGATGCGGTAGACCTCGCCGGTCGGAGCGGTCACTGGACCTTCTCCACGGGCTTGGCGCCCTCCTCGACCAGCCGGGCGAGGATACGGCGGGCGGCGAGGCCACCGGTGTCGATGTTGATGCTCAGCTCCTGGTAGCCGCCGCGCTCCGAACCCAGCGTCCTCTGAAGGAGGTTGAGCGCGTCCACGTCCTGCATGACGACGGTGTGGTTGTTGCCGCGCAGGAACTCGGTGACCTCGGCGTCGTCCGTGGCCCAGTCGCGCGAGACCGCCCAGAAGTCGTACACCTTGCCGTCCGACGAGGGCGTGATGGCGTAGGTGATCTCGGTGTGGAAGCCGTTCGGGTCGCTGCCGTCCGCCTCGGGGAGCACGCCGACCGGGGCGATACGGCTGTGCAGCAGATACAGGCACGGCGCGTGGTACTCGATGTCCTGCCAGCGGGTGATCCGCCCTTGTATTCCAGTGGACTTGGCATAGAACGGCGGGCACTCGGCGTCACCCATGTGCCGGCTCACCCGTACGACACCGGCGCCCTCGTCGACCTCCGTGGTGATCGGCGTCTCGGCGACCTCGGGGGAGCCGATGTAACCGCCGTGCAGATACGTCTCGTGGGAGAGGTCGAGGAGGTTGTCGACGAGGAGGCCGTAGTCGGCGTCGATCGGTTCCATACCGCTGACGGTGACCCAGTCGGGGGAGGCGAGGTGCGGGGCGCGGGGGATGACCTGCGGGTCCGCGAGCGCCGGGTCGCCGATCCACACCCAGACCAGCGCGTCCTGCTCGACCACCGGGTAGGAGGCGACGCGGGCGGTGCGGGGGATGCGTTTCTGCCCCGGCACGTACACGCAGCTGCCCGTCGTGTCGTAGGTGAAGCCGTGGTATCCGCACACGATCCGGTCCCCGTCGAGCCGGCTCTCGGAGAGCGGGAAACGCCGGTGCACACACCGGTCGTGGAGCGCTACGGCGGTGCCGTCGTCCTCGGTGCGGTAGAAGACGAGGGGTTCGCCGAGGATCGTCCGGCCGAGGAGGTCCCGGCCGACCTCGTGGGTGTAGGCGGCGACGTACCACTGGTTGCGGGCGAAGGCGGTGGTGTGCGGCATGGCGTTCCCGTCCCTGTCTGCGGGGCTTCGTCGCCCCGCGTGCCGTGGTTGGACTCAGCGTCCTGACGCGGGCGACGGCTCGGCAAGACGGCTTCTGCCAGGCGGAAGGGTTTCCGCGAAAAGGCTGGCCAGAGCATCCCTCTGCCTGCCGGTGGTCATCAGCGCAGAGGTCGTGACCGCGTCACGCGGCCGATCCACCTCGGCAGCGGAGCCACCGGTCGGTACTTGCCGGCGATGACCGGCAACGACCAGCTGTGAACCTGTGTGCCGTCCACCGTGAGAACGGTCGGTGACGAAGTGCTGCCGACAACCTTGAAGATCATTCGCACGGGCTGAAGCGGCGCCTGCGCTGTTTCCTGGCATGGACCCGGTTGACCACGACCGTCGCCGCGAGCGACCCGAGCGGCGGGGCGAGGAGATAGACGGGCAGGAGGGAAGGGGTCCCGGCGAACACCGCCGGCCCGAACTCCCTTGCCGGGTTGGCGATTCCACCGGACAGCGTGCCGAAGGCGATGATCTGGACGGCGATAATCGTGCCGACCGCCCACGGGGTGAACGGCCCAAGTCGGCGGCTGGAGACGGCGATTCCGGCGACGGCGACGATGGCGAACATCGTGGCGGTCTCGATCAGGGCGACGGAGGCCCAACTCCAGCCGGGGGCAGGGCGGATGACGGCGTAGTCCACAGCCGGGGAGGCGAACACCGGGCCCCAGACCAGTCGTCCGGCCGCGATGCCGAGCAGTGAACCGGTCAGTTGACCGGCGATGTACGGTGCGACATCGCGGCCCGGGGTGCGGCCGTAGCGCCACATCGCGAGGGTGATCGCCGGGTTGATGTGGCCGCCGGTCAGGCGGCCCCAGGGGGAGAGCATGACGGCGGTGACCGTGTAGCCGGAGAGGGGGGCCACCGCGAGGAGTCTGCCCTCCGGGGTGTTCCACCAGCCGCCGGACGCCGGGTCGATGGTGCCCAGCAGCCAGCGGACCGTTGTCGCCACGACGAACAACATGACCGCGGTGAGGGCGAGTTCGAGTAGCGCGGAGTGAAGTGTGCGCCGCCACGGGGGACTTGCGGACGCGCCCTTCACATCGGCTTCCTTCACATCGGCTTCCCTCGCGACGGCTCTGTTCACAGCGGCTTCGTCCATGAGGCATCCGAGCGGGTCAGGACGAACGCCGTGACCGAGGCCGCCACCAGCAGTACCGCGGCGAACAGCAGGGGCAGCGCCCGGCCGCCGTGCTCGACCGTGACCGCACCGGCCAGACCGCCGGCGAACATCGCTCCGGCCGAGAGCACGCGGCGGCCGACCATGCTGCCCTTGCCGCCCGCGATGCGGCTGTCCGCGGCGACCCCGGTGATGGTGAGCGTCAGGACGGTCGTGGTCAGGTCGGGCACGGCCAGGGCGCGGGCGGTGGCGTTCTGCACGCCCATCGCCAGGCCGAGGAGGGCGATCAAGGAGTACTGGACGGCCGTGGTCACGTGCGAGGTGTCCGTGACCTGGGCTACGACGTACGCCGCCAGGACCAAGGTCGTCTCCAGCAGCAGCGCCAGGTGCAGGACCCGTCCTCGGTGGGCGGCGGCCCCGTGCGCGAGCCGGCCGCCGAGCAGGGCGCCGAGGGCGAACGCGGCCAGGGCCGCCAGCGAGGCGGCCAGGGAGAAGCCCGCCGCGCCGGCGATCGCGAAGCCGGAGAAGACGACGTTGCCGGTCATGTTGGCGACGAAGACATGGCCCAGGACGAGATAGCTGAAGGCGTCCACGAGCCCGGTCACCACCGTCAGCGCGAGCATCAGGGGAGGGAGCGGGCCGTGCCGGTCCTCCATGTCGGGGACGACCGTGGTCCATGCGTCCCGCAGTACGGCAGACATGGCATTGCTCCCATTCGCTGGAGGATTTCCGGTCTCCGGTCTCCGGGCTTCCGGCTTCCTCCTCCGAGCGTCGCGCCGTGGAAGCGTCACGTCCAACATATGGATGCGGGCGCAGCGATCGGCATCAGCGATCGATCGCCGGGGTTCCGCCCTGCTGGTCCGTGACCGCGTGCCGTTCCACCACTTCCAGGAACGCCGCCGCGGCCGGCGCCAACCGCTTGCTGTCGTGGACCGCGCAGATGGTGTGCACGGCCGCCTCGTCCGCGATCCGGAGCGCGCGGGCGCCGTACGGCAGGGCGTCCCGGACGCCCTTGCCCGGAACGGCGGGGTCCAGGAACACCGACGACCTCGGTACGACCGTCACGCCGATGCCCCGTGCCGCCAGCCGGATCATGTCCTGTATCTGGCCGACCTGGAAGTGCTGGCCGGGTTCCACTCCGGCCCGGGCGAACGCGGCCTCCACCTGGCGGCGCAGCCCGCTGCCCCGGGTGAACTGGATGAGCTGATGGCTCTCCGGCAGATCTGCCAGGTCGACGACGTCACCGCCGTCGGCCAGCGCGTGGTCCGCGGGCACGATCAGGACCAGCGGGTCGGCCGCCAGGACCTGGTGGTCGAGGCCGTCCGGGATCTGCCGCGGGCCGAGACCGACGATCGCGATGTCGAGGTCCCCGGTCAGGACCGCCGCGGCCATCTCCGCGCTGGGCGCGTTGGTCACGTGGAAGTCGATGCCGGGATAGCGGGCGTGGTAGTCGGCCATCACCTCGACCAGGTCGACCGAGGAGGCCCGCGTCTGGACGAGACCGAGGCGCAGCCGCCCGCGCCGCAGCCCGGACAGCGCGTCGAGGGCGGCCCGTGCGGTGTCTACGTCGGCGAGGATGCGGCGGGCGAGCGGTTCGAGGAGCTCCCCGGCGGCCGTCAGCCGTACGGAACGGCTGGTGCGGCTGAACAACTGGGCGCCCACGTCCTTCTCCAGCCGGGCGATCTGCTGGCTCAGGGCGGACTGCGCGACATAGCAACTGGCCGCCGCCTGCGTGAAGTTGCGGGTCTCGGCGACGGCGAGGAAGTACTTCAGGTGCCTCAGGTCCATCCCGCGCCCGACTTTCCATCCAGCTGCTTCGGCGATCGATGCAAGCAGAACCATGTGTTGGACCGATCCATTGTCGCAGACCTAGCGTCTGGGGTGTCGCCGGACGACCGACCTCCCACGCCTCCCCTTGTCTCTCCTGCTCCGAGGAGCCTCCATGTCCAGCAGCACCATGTCCGCGGGCACCATGCCCGCGGGCACCATGCCCGTGGGTGGCATACGCCCTTACGACGGGGTCCAGCACCCCGCGCAGCTCGTCGTCCGCAACGGTCGTATCCACACCGGTGACCCCGCCCGCCCCGCCGCGTCCGCCGTGGCCATCACCGACGGCGTCTTCACGGCCGTAGGAGATGACGCGACCGTCGCCCCGCACATCGGCCCCGCCACCCGTGTCGTGGACGCACTCGGGCGGCGTGTGATCCCGGGGCTCAACGACTCCCATCTGCACGTCATCCGGGGCGGGTTGAACTATCTGCTCGAACTGCGCTGGGACGGCGTACGGTCGTTGCGCACCGCCTTGCGGATGCTGCGGGAGCAGGCCGGGCGCACGCCAACTGGGCAGTGGGTGCGGGTGGTTGGGGGCTGGACGGGGGAGCAGTTCGCGGAGAAGCGGCTGCCGACCGTGTCCGAGTTGAACGCCGCCGCGCCCGACACCCCTGTGTTCGTGCTGCACTTGTACCAGTCGGCGATCCTCAACCGGGCCGCGCTGGAGGCCGTCGGCTTCACGCGGGACTCGCCGAATCCGCCGGGTGGCGAGATCGTGCGGGACTTCGCGGGCAACCCCACCGGTGGGCTGCTGGCCGCGCCCGCCGCCGGGCTGCTCTACTCCACCCTCGCCAAGGGCCCGATCCTCGCCCCCGAGGATCAACTCGGCTCCACCCGGCACTACTTGCGCGAGCTGAACCGCTTCGGCATCACCAGCGCCATCGACGCGGCCGGCGGTTTCCAGAACTTCCCCGACAACTACGCGGCCGTCACCGAGCTTGCGGAGCAAGGGGAGTTGACGGTCCGGATCGCCTATCACCTGTTCCCGCAGACCGCCGGGCAGGAACTCGACGACCTGCGCCGCTGGATCGGCATGGTCAGCCCCGGTGACGGAGACGAGTGGCTGCGCTGCAACGGCGCCGGCGAGAACCTTGCCTGGTCCCCGGCCGACTTCGAGAACTTCGCCGAGCCGCGTCCCCAACTCACCGCCCGCGCAAGGGAAGACCTCGACGCGGCGGCCCGGCTGCTGCTCGACAACGGCTGGGGATTCCGCCTCCACGCCACCTACGACGAGACGATCCGCCAGGACCTCGACGTCTTCGAGAAGATCGCCGCGGACGGCGGATTCCCGGACGGGACACGGTGGTTGTTCGACCACGCCGAGACCGTCAGCCGGAGCAGTCTGGACCGGATCAAGGCCCTCGGCGGCGCCGTCTCCGTACAGAACCGCATGATGTTCCAGGGCAAGGCCTTCATCGACCGCTACGGCGCCGAGCGCGCCGCGACCGCGCCCCCGATCCGCGCCATGCGCGACACCGGCCTGCTGGTCGCCGCCGGCACCGACGCCACCCGCGTCTCCAGCTACAACCCGTGGTTGTCCCTGTCCTGGCTGGTCACCGGCCGCACCATCGGCGACACACTCCTCTACCCGGCCGAGAACCGCGTGGACCGTTCCACCGCCCTGGAGATGTACACCACCGCGGGCGCCCACCTCACCGGCGAGGCCGACGTGAAGGGCACCATCACCGAGGGGAAGTACGGCGACCTGGCCGTGCTGTCCGCCGACTACTTCTCCGTCGCCGACGAGGACATCGACCGTATCGAGGCCCTGCTCACCGTGGCCGGCGGCAAGGTCGTGCACGCGGTCGGCGACTACGAGAACATCGCCGCCCCGCTGCCGGAGATCAGCCCGGCGTGGAGCCCGGTCGCCCGCTTCGGCGGATTCCAGGCGAGGACAGAGGCAACAGGGGCACCAGGGGTGACCAGGGCGTCAGGGGCATCGGGCGCCCGGCAGGCCCGTGCCTTCGTGGACGCCGCCGCCGACTCCGAGGAGCAGCGCGCCTGGCGCGACCGGCGCGGCGACTTCGAGCGCGTACCGCAGGTGCCGCACCAGGTCGGCGGCGCGCTCGACCCGCTCGACGGCTGCTTCTGACCGGCCGCTGGACCGGTCCCACGGCGGGTCCAGCGGCCGGTCCGGTTTTACGGCGGCTTGGTGGCCCGACCCGCACTGAGCTGCCGTACCTTCTTCTCGACCGACCGCACACCTCGCTCCGGGAGCAGCAGCATGAGCGCGAGTACGACGACGGGGAAGACCGCGGAGTCCGGCTCGGCCTGGGCGCCGTTGGGGCGGCCGGTGTTCCGGGCGCTGTGGATCGCCCAGTTCGTGTCGAACATCGGCACCTGGATGCAGACCGTCGGTGCGCAGTGGCTGCTGCTCGGGCACGGGGCGACCATGGTGACCCTGGTCCAGACGGCTTCGAGTCTGCCGATCGTGCTGCTGGCGTTTCCCTCGGGCGTGCTCGCGGACCGTTTCGACCGGCGAGGGCTGCTGCTGGTCGCGCAGTTCGCGATGTTCGCCGTGTCGGCGGTACTGACCGTGCTGGCCTTCGCGGACGCGCTGTCCGCCGTACCCCTGCTGGTCCTCACCTTCCTCCTCGGCTGCGGGACCGCCCTGATGGGGCCGTCGTGGCAGGCCATCCAGCCGGAGCTGGTGGAGCGGGAGCAGTTGGGGCAGGCGTCCGCGCTGGGCGCGGTGAACATGAACCTGGCGCGGGCGGTCGGTCCCGCGCTCGGCGGTGTCGTGGTCGCGGCGGCCGGCGCGGGGTGGGTGTTCGGCTTCAACGCGGTGTCGTTCCTCGGGATCGCCGCCGTACTGGTGCTGTGGCACCGCCCGAAGACCACCGTCCCCGCGGCCCAGCAGGAACGGCTCCTGACCGCGGTGTACGCGGGCCGCCGCTACGTCTGGAACGCTCCAGGCGTCCGCCGCGTCCTGCTGCGCACCGCCCTGTTCATCCCCGGCGCGGCGGCCCTGTGGTCCCTGCTCCCGCTCATCGCCGCAGACTCCCTCGGGCTGGGCTCGGGCGGTTACGGCCTGCTGCTCGGCGCGGTCGGGGTCGGCGCGGTGGCGGGCGCGTTCGCGCTGCCGTGGCTGCGCCAACACCTGGGTATCAACGGCATCTTGGCCGCAGGCGCCCTCATGTTCGCCCTCGTCCTGCTGCTCCTCGCCGTCGTTCACGTGACGTGGGTCGCGGTCCTCGTGCTGCTCCCCGCCGGCGTGGCCTGGATCGGCGTCCTGTCCACCCTCAACGCGGCGATTCAGACCCGCCTCCCCGGCTGGGTCCGGGCCCGCGGACTCGCCGTCTACCTCCTCGTCTTCCAGGGCGGCCAGGCCGTCGCCGCCCCCGTGTGGGGCGCCCTGGTGCAAGGGCTGGGCCTGACCACGGCCCTCCTCATCGGCGCCGCCGTCATGGTGCTCAGCGCGCTCAGCCTCTACCGATGGCGGCTCTACGGCATGGAAGGCATCGACCCCACCCTCTCCGACCACTGGCCCACCCCGCCGCTGGTCTTCGTGCCCGGCCCCTCCGACGGCCCTGTACTGGTCTCCGTCGTGTACCGCGTCGCACCGGACGACAGCGCGGCCTTCATCGACGCCATGGACCGTGTCGCCCAGTCCCGCCGCCGTACCGGCGCCATCACCTGGGGCCTCTTCCAGGACGGCAACGAACCCGGCCGGTTCATCGAGAACTACCTCGTCGGCACCTGGTCCGAGCACCTCGCCCAGCACCACAACCGGCTCACGACGACCGACCGGGGCTTCGAGGACAGCGCCCGCGCCCTGCTCCTGCCCGGCACCGCCCCCGAGGTGACCCACGCCTTCGACGCCGCCGTTGGACCGGTCCTGCCCGCCTCGGAGAACCCCTCTTCCTGAACACCTGAAGGTGGGTGCCGGACACCCAGGAGAGGTGTGGCCTGGTTACCCGTGCGCGGGAACGCGAGCGTGGAGCCATGAACACGAACGCAGCACCGCACCCCTTCGTCGGCATGTGGGTCACCGCCGACGGGCACATCCGGCAGGAACTCCTCCCGAACGGCCGCTACGACGAGGCCCGGGGCAACCGGCGGAGCGCCTACACCGGCAGCTACACCGTCACCGGCGACCACATCGACTACGTCGACGACACCGGCTTCACCGCCACCGGTGACGTCCGGGACGGCGTGCTCTTCCACGAGCACCTCGTCCTGTACCGCGCGTAACCCGGTACGGCCATGGACAGCCTCGAACTGATCGTCGTCGTCGCGGCCGCCGTCCTGCTCATGGGCTGGCTGTCGCGGCGCACGGGCCTGAGCGAACCCCTGCTGCTGCTCGCCGTCGGGTGTCTCGTGGGGCTGACCCCGTCCTTCTCGTCGTTCGCGCTGTCCCCGGACGTCGTCCTGTTCCTCTTCCTGCCCGCCCTGCTGTACTGGGAGGCGCTGACCTCCTCGGTGCGGGAGATCCGCAACAACTTCCGCAGCATCGCGCTCCAGTCCACCGGCCTGGTCCTCGCCACCGCCGTCGCGGTCGCCGTCGTGGCCCACACGCTGGGCTACGGCTGGCCGATCGCCTTCGTCCTCGGCGCCGTGCTCGCTCCGACGGACGCGGCGGCCGTCGCCGCGGTCGCCAAGGCCATGCCGCGCCGCATCCTCACCGTGCTGCGCACCGAGAGCCTCCTGAACGACGGGACCGCGCTGGTCCTGCTCGCCGTGACCGTCGACGTCGTCACCGACGAACACCCCTTCTCCTGGTCCGGCACGGCACTCGCCTTCGTCGCGTCCTACGCCGGCGGCATCCTGATCGGCGCGGCGGTCGCCCTGCTCCTCATCCCGGTCAGGCGCCGGCTTCCCGAACCGCTCCTGCACAGTGTGCTGAGTGTCGCGACGCCCTTCCTCGCCTATCTGCCGGCCGAACTCCTGCATGTGTCCGGTGTGTTGGCGGTCGTCGTCTGCGGTCTGGTGGCCGCCTGGTTCGGGCCGCGGGTCATCGGGTCAGAGGCCCGCATCCAGGCCGTCGCCTTCTGGGAGGTGGCGAGTTATCTGCTGAACGGCGCCCTGTTCGTCCTCGTCGGCATCCAACTCCCGGCGGCCGTACGGGCATTGACGTCGGTCTCCCTCCTGCAGGCGACGGTCGCCGCCCTCGCCGTGAGTGTCGCGGTGCTCGGGACCCGGCTGCTCTGGTTCTACTCGGTGCCCTATCTGGTACGGCTCCTGGACCGGCGCCCCCAGCAGCGGGACCGCCGGATCACCGCCCCGCAGCGGCTGCCGTTGGCCTGGGCGGGGATGCGCGGCGCCATCTCGCTGGCCGCCGCGCTGACCGTGCCCGCGACGACCGCCGAGGGCCGCATCGTCGGGCAGCGGGACGCCGTCGTGTTCATCACCGCGGTCGTCATCGTCGTCACCCTCACACTCCTCGGGCCCACCCTGCCGGCCATGGTCCGCCGGGCCCGCTTCCCGGCCGACGAGGACAAGAGCGCCGAACTCACCCTCGCCCGCTGCCGGTTGAGCAGTGCGGCGCTGGACGCCATGCCCGCACTGGCCGAGCGGTACGGGGTCGCCGAGGAGGACACCCTGCGCATGGTCCAGGACATCGAGGACCGCACGGCCCCCGCACCCGGCTCCACGCACCGCCGCGAGAGCGTACGGCACCTCCAACTCGCCCTGCTCCAGGTCAAACGCGACGCCCTCACCGACCTGCGCGACAGCGGCCGTATCGACGACATCGTCCTGCGGTCCGTGCAGGAGGTCCTCGACGTGGAGGAGATCCGGCTGGGGCGGCCGTAGGTGCCGGACGGCGTCCTGGGTGCGGCGCACCTAGGGAAACGGCGGCCTGGTTGCCGTACGGGCGCGGATCGAATCTTGGACCACACGCCACCCGACGTCACCCGACGTCATTCGAAAAGGGGCTCTCATGAACGCCAACGACACCACCAGCGCCGCTCTTCTCGATCAGCTGCGCCGTCAGTCCACCGACCCGAGCCGGCGCATCCTGTTCACCGGCGCGACCGTCGTCACGATGGACCCCGAACTGGGCACGGTGCAGGGCGACTTGCTTGTCGAGGGCGACACCATCGCCGCGATCGGAGCGGACCTGTCAGCGGAGGGCGCGGTGGTCGTCGACGCCTCCGGGACCATCCTCGCGCCCGGGCTCGTCGACACCCACCGGCACGCCTGGGAAGCCCAGTTGCGGCGGATCATGCCCGACGTCGACGACCTCGGCGGATATGTGATGACCACGCTCGCGGGTTACGCCACCGTCTACCGGCCCGAGGACATGTACATCGGCACCAGACTCGCGGCGCTCACCGCGCTCGACAGCGGCATCACCACCGTGCTCGACTTCTCGCACAACTCCCGTACCCGCGAGCACTCCGACGCGGCGATCGAGGCCCTCCGCGACACCGGTATCCGCGGCGTCCACGCCTCCATGGGCCCGCACTTCGGCGACTGGGACCGCCAGTGGCCGGCCGACCTGAACCGCCTCAAGGACCAGTACTTCAGCAGCGACGACCAGCTCCTCACCCTGCGCCTGGCGACCCTCGCCACCGACGAGATCGCAGGACCCGCCCTCGCCTACGGCCCCGAACTCGCCCGTACGGCGGCCGACTTGGGCATCGGTGTCAGCGTCGACGCGGTCTTCGGTGCCTCCGGTTCGGAAGCCGTGCTGTCCTGGGCGAAGCAGGGCATCCTCGGCCCCGATGTCACCCTGATCCACTCCACGGGGCTGACCGTCGAGGCATGGAAGGCGATGGGGGAGTCCGGTACGACAGTGGCCCTCGCGCCCACCTCGGACGCGCAGATCGGCCTGGAGACGGCGATCCCCGCGGTGGACGAGGCGCTCGCCGTCGGCATCCGTCCCGGACTGAGCATCGACGTCGAAGTCGCCCTCGCCAGCGACCTGTTCACCCAGATGCGGGCCCTGCTCGCGATCCAGCGGATGCGTGCCGTCAACGCCGCCTACGGCACCGGCGGCGAGCCCTCCCGCATCACCGCGTACGACGTCCTCGACTTCGCGACCCTCCAGGGTGCCCGGACCAATGGCCTCGGCGAGGTCACCGGCTCGCTCACCGTCGGCAAGAAGGCGGACCTGCTGGTCGTCCAGGCCGAGGATCTCAACAACATGCCGCTCAACGACCCGATCGGGACACTGGTGTTGGGATCGGACGCGCGCAACATCACCGCTGTGTTCGTCGACGGGCAGCCGCGCAAGTGGGACGGTCAGGTGCTCGACGTGAATCTTCCCGAGCTGCGTGCCGAGGTGAGCGCCTCTCGCGACCACGTGCTCAACACGCCTGCGAAGTGAAGGAAGTTGATGCGGCGGGCACCCAGGAGTCCTGGGGTGCCCGCCGCATCAGTGCAACTGGCGGAGCAGGTCGGTCAGTTGGAGAACCAGGGGTTCCCGCCGCCCAGCGACCACACCGAGACCTTGGTGACGCCGAGGCCCTTGAGGACGGCGAGCTTGCGGTCCATGGCGACGCTGTCGACGTAGTCGTAGAGGACGCCGCCGGAGACCCAGCGGATCTCGCCGGAGGAGGCGTCCCGGCGGCTCTCTGTGGTGGCCGGGTTGCTGGAGAAGCCGGGGCTCTTCTTCATGTCGCTGAACTGGATGTTGCCCGTCACGGAGTTGAGGTCGCACGGGTCGGGCGCGCTGTAGCCGTAGGAGGGCACGCCGATGATCAGGCGGTTGGGGTCGGGGATCTTGCTCTGCGCGTACTGGGTGACCTTCTTCAGCCAGTCGTAGGGGCTGATGGGCAGGCAGCGGGCGCCGGACGCGGTGTCGAACTCCTCGTCGTACGCCATGATCACGGCGTCGTCGGCGCCGGTGGCGGCCACCGCCGCGTAGTCGTAGAACGAGGCGTCCTCGGTCATCGCCGGTGCGTCGACCTGGAGGCGCTTGCCCTTGGCGTGCAGGGCGGTGGCCAACTGCTTCAGGAACGTCTTGTAGTTGGTGAAGTCGGCGGTGCTCCAGGACCAGTAGTCCTCCAGGTCGACGTCGACGCCGCTGAGCCCGGCGTCGCTGACGAGGGAGGTGACCTTGGTGACGGCCGCCGTACGGGTGCTGCTGGTGCTGACCAGGGCGTGGACGTCGGCGGTGGTCATGCCGGAGAGCGTCGGGTACTGGTACGCCGAGTGCGCCTTGAGGTCGGCGACGTTGGCCGCGCTGTAGGTGTTGCAGCTGCCGTCGGCGGTGGTCTCCAGTTTCACCGAGCCGTTGCTCTGGACCGACCAGTACTCGGGGTTGAGGGCGCCGTTCTTCACCCTGTTGTCGGCGTACTCGCTCTTGGCGGTGCAGGTGGAGTCGCCGGTCGACCCGGGGTAGAGCCAGGTCTGGAGCTGGACGCCCGAGGTGGCGGAGGTGGCGGTGGTGGAGCGGTGGGCGGTGGTGTCGGCCGGGACCGAGGCCGTACAGGCGAGCAGCGTGGTGACCGTGGACGCCACGACGCCGGTCACGGTGAGTGCGTGACGGAACATGAGCGGTCCTTTCTGGTGGGGAGGAGCGTCTCTTCGGGTGGGGAGGGCGTGCGGGATCGCCACGTCGGCCGGTGGGCCGGCGCGGTGAACTGGTGGGTGAGGGTGGCTAGTTGGTCCAGTAGGGGTCGAAGACCAGGGTGTCGGCGCCGGGGACGGTGGTGGCCGCCGACCAGGAGCCGTCGACGACGCGTCCGCCGTCGGGCCGGGCGGCCAGCGACAGCCTGGTGAAGATGCGGTAGCGGTCGCCTCGGTAGACGGAGCGGGTGAACTCGACGACCCGGCCCTCCGCGTCCCGCGCCGCCCGTTCGAAGAGCAGGGCGGGCGTGTGCACGGAGACGCCGAGGAGTTCGGCCTCCCACTCGTCGACCACGGTCGGCTCGATGCTCTGCGCGGCGTCGGTCAGCAGGATCTCGTACCGCCGGCCGAGCATGCGGTAGAAGGAGTCCGTCTCCAGGTCGCGGGCGGTCAGTCCGGGGACCAGCGCGTGCGGCACGTGCAGGGTCTCCACGCACATCGGGTCGCCGTCGACCGTCCGCAGCCGGGTGATCCGCAGGATCTGCTCGCTGGGCGCGATGCCCAGCCGACGGCCGATCCGAGGTCCGGCGGCGACGGTCTTGAAGTCCAGGGTGCGGCTCGCCCACGTGCCGTCGACGCCGCCGACGCCCAGACCCTGCGCCTGCCCGGGGGCGGCACCGCTGAGGTGCTGGGCGACCTTGGCACGGGCCACGAAGACTCCGCGCCCGTGCTCCCGCACCAGCAGACCGTCACGGACGAAGTCGTCGACCACCGCGCGCAGGGTGGGGCGGGAGACCCCGAGCTCCTCGCACAGCTGCCGTTCGCCCGGGAGGGGACGGCCGGGACCGGTCTCCTCGACCAGGTCGAGGAGGTGGGTGCGGATGCGTTCCCGCTTCTCCCAACGGCTCTCACCGCTGACCATTCCTACCAACTTTCTTTACCAGTGGCTCAACTTCGGCGGGCGCAATGTAACGCTTTGATGGCTTATCTCCAGCAGTTTCTTGCTACGGACTCGCTTGACACTGACCAAATGGTGCCCCAGCATGTGCCCACTGGTCAATAAGTGGTAAGCGAATTCGCCGGAGGTTCCATGTCCGAGTCCCGTACCGCCCGCCGTACCGTCGCCGCGTCGGTGCTCGCGGTAACGGCGCTGCTGGCCGCAGCATGCACCACCGGCGGCGCCACGTCGAAGGCGGACACCGGCGCCGACGACACCACCCCGGTCACGATCACCTTCTGGCACGGTCTCAGCTCCCCGCACGAGATCGCCTCGGTCGACGCGGTGCTGGCCAAGTTCCACAAGAAATACCCGTACATCACCGTCAAGGCCGTCGCCGCGCAGACCGACGACAAGGTCAACCAGGCCATCCGCGGCGGCACCGCGCCCGACGTGGCGTCGTCGTTCAACGCCGCGAACGTCGGCGGCTGGTGTTCCAGTGGAGCGTTCCAAGACCTCACCCCGGACATCAAGGCCGACCACGTCGACATGGGCCAGATCCCGAAGGCCGTCCAGTCGTACACCGCCTTCGACGGCAAGCGCTGCACGATGCCGTGGCTCGCCGACACCTTCGGCCTGTACTACAACAAGAAGCTCTTCGCGAAGGCCGGGATAACGTCCCCGCCCAAGACCATGTCCGAACTGGCGGCTGACGCCAAGAAGTTGACCACCTTCAACGCGGACGGCTCGATCAAGACCGCCGGGTTCATGCCCTACCTCGGCGCCTACGAGATGCTCACCGAGCACCTCGTCCCCAGCTGGGGCGGCAAGTGGCTCACAGCCGACGGCCAGTCAAATGTCGGCGCCGACCCGGCTTTCGCGCAGGCGCTGACCTGGCAGAAGAGCCTCGTCGACTGGTTCGGCGCGAAGAAGCTCGTCACCTTCAAGGCGGGCATGGGCGACGAGTTCTCCGCCCAGAACGCCTTCGAGACCGGCAAGTTGGCCATGATGATCGACGGCGAGTGGCGCAACGCCTTCATCAAGAACGACAAGGCGAAGATCGAGTACGGCACCGCCGCGGTACCGGCCGCCGACGGCAAGTCCGAGCTGTACGGCGCCGGTTACGTCGGCGGCAACGTGATCGGTATGCCGCGCGGCGCCAAACACCCGGGCGCGGCCTGGAAGTTGATCAAATTCCTCACCACCGACACCGACGCGCTCACCTCGCTGGCCGACGCGATCGGCAACGTCCCCACCACCACGGCGGCACTCGACTCGCCCTCGCTCGGACTCTCCAAGGACCCCAACTTCGCCCCGTTCCTTGAGGTTTACAAGAATCCGCTGACCACCACGACTCCGGCGAGCGGTGACGGCGGCGCCTATCTCACCAACTTCGGTCACTTCGTGGAGAAGTGGCAGAGCGGCGGCGTACCCGACCTGAAGGCCGGGCTGACCGCCGTCGACAAGCAGAACAACGCCGCGCTCAAGCTGGGGCAGTGACCGT
Source organism: Streptomyces sp. NBC_00986 (assembly GCF_045162565.1). Lineage (NCBI taxonomy): Bacteria > Bacillati > Actinomycetota > Actinomycetes > Kitasatosporales > Streptomycetaceae > Streptomyces > Streptomyces sp. NBC_00986. Next base: position 2,362,058 of record NZ_CP108733.1, on the reverse strand, counting down.
CATGGCCACCACCCAGCAGATCACTCGACTCCCGCTCGTCGCGGCCCCGTTGAAAGCACGGATGCGCCGCAACCGGCTGCGCGTGCTGCTCTTCCTGGCCCCCGGCCTGGTCGGCTTCGCCGTCTTCCTGATCTACCCGCTGGTGATGACGGTCTGGCTGTCCTTCACCAACTCGAACATGATCTCCCAGGCCCAGTTCGTGGGGCTGCGCAACTACCGCTACCTGCTGGACGGCGACCCGCTGATCTGGCACGCCGTCCGCAACACCGCCTGGCTGGTGGTGATCACGGTCCCGGCGCAGGTGCTCTTCGCCCTCGGCGTGGCCATGGTCACTGCCCGGCTCAAGGCCGGGGCGAGCCTGTTCCGCACCCTGTTCTATCTGCCCGCGCTGGCCCCGCCGGTCGCCGCGACCGTCGCCTTCGTCTGCATGTTCAACCCCAACTCCGGCCCGGTGAACCGGATTCTGGGTCTGCTCGGCATCCACGGACCGCTCTGGTTCAACTCGCCGGACTGGTCCAAACCTGCCCTGACCCTGCTCGCCCTGTGGGGCAGCGGCACGATGATGGTCATCTTCCTGGCGGCCCTGCTCGAAGTACCCGCCGAACTGTACGAGGCTGCCGAGCTGGACGGCGCCGGCCCCTGGCACCGTTTCCGCTACGTCACGCTGCCGACGATCTCCCCGGTCGTGCTGTTCGCGACCGTCACCGGGGTCATCGCCGGACTCCAGTACTTCACCCAGGCGATGGTGGCCTCGCAGGTCGCCAACGGCAACATCCAGGCCGCGCCCGGCTATCCGGACGGCTCCACCCTCACCTTCCCCCAACAGCTCTACATCGCCGGCTTCAACCAGTTCCACGCGGGCTACGCCTGCGCGCTGGCCGTGGTGCTCTTCGTGGTGGCGATGGCCTTCACCGTCGTCCTGCTCCGCCGCGCCTCCGGCTTCGACATCGAGGAGGCGCCACGATGACGTACCCCTTCGCCCATCGGCAAGTCGCCACGACCGCGCGGGACCTGGCCACCGAGGAGGCGCCACGATGACGACGACCTACGCCCCGGCACCCGCCCGGCAGACCCGTGCCGCCTCGCCCCACCGGGCCGCGCGCGGCCGGGCCGGACGCCGCAGGACCCTGATCTGGATCGCCGAACACGCCGTCGCCGTCGGCCTGGCCTGTGCCTTCATCGGTCCGATCGTGTTCATCTTCCTGACCTCGCTCATGACCGACGGCCAGTCCCTCACCACCAGCCTGTGGCCCCACCACTGGCAGTGGTCCAACTACCGCACGGTCTTCAGCACCGCACCGATCGGCACCTGGCTCACCAACACGCTGATCTACGCCGTCGCCGCCACCGCGACCACCCTGCTGTCCAGCGTGCCGATCGCGTACGCGCTGGCCCGATTCCGCTTCAAGGGCCGCAACACGGCGTTCCTGTGCGTCATCACGATGATGATGCTGCCGCCCCAAGTCCTCGTCATTCCCATGTACTTGATGTGGGCCCGGCTCCATCTCACCGGCACCATCTGGCCGTTGGTGCTCCCGTCTCTCTTCGGGGACGCCTTCTCGGTGTTCCTGCTCCGCCAGTTCCTGCTCACCGTCCCCGAGGACTACCTCAACGCGGCCCGCATCGACGGCTGCGGCGAACTCCGGGTCCTCACAAGGGTGGTGCTGCCGATGATGCGCCCGGCGCTCGTCGCGGTCGGCCTGTTCTCCTTCTTCAACGCCTGGAACGACTACTACGGCCCGCTCATCTACACCGGCGAGACGCCCGCCCACTGGACCCTGGCCCTGGGCCTGGCGACCTTCAAGACCTCCCACGCGGTGCAGTGGAACCTCACCATGGCGGCCACCCTCATCGCGATGGCGCCGGTGATCATCGTCTTCTTCTTCGCGCAAAAGGCCTTCATCGAGGGCGTCACACTGACAGGAGTCAAAGGTTGAAGATCACCGTTGTCGGTGGCGGTTCCACGTACACCCCCGAACTCATCGACGGATTCGCCCGGTTGGGCCTCCCCGTCACCGAGATCGCCCTGGTCGACCCCGACCCGGACCGGCTCGATGTCATCGCCCCGTTCGCGCGCCGCATCCTGGCCCGCCAGGGGAGTTCCGCGAAGATCACCACCACCGCGGACCCGGACGCCGGCATCGACGGCACCGATGCGGTCCTGTTCCAGCTCCGCATCGGCGGCCAGGCCGCCCGGCACGTCGACGAGACCTTCCCGCACGAGTGCGGCTGCATCGGCCAGGAGACCACCGGCGCGGGCGGGTTGGCCAAGGCGCTGCGCACCGTCCCGGTCGTCCTCGACCTCGCCGAACGCGTCGCCAAGCGCGCCCCGAACGCCTGGATCGTCGACTTCACCAACCCCGTCGGCATCGTCACCCGCGCCCTGCTGGACGCCGGTCACAAGGCAGTTGGGCTCTGCAACGTCGCCATCGGCTTCCAGCGCACCTTCGCCGACTGGCTCGGCGTCGACCACGAACGCGTCGCCCTGGACCACGTCGGCCTCAACCACCTCACCTGGGAACGAGCCGTGCGGCTCGACGGCGTGGACGTCCTCCCGCGCATCTTCGACGAACACGGCCAGGCCCTCGCGGACCGGCTGCGCATGCCGCTGGACGTGGTCCGCAGGCTGGGCGTCGTTCCCTCCTACTACCTGCGCTACTACTACGCCCACGACGAGGTCCTGCGCGAGCAACTGAGCGAACCCTCCCGCGCCCAGCAAGTGGCCGAGATGGAGGGCGACTTGCTCAAGATGTACGCCGACCCGGCCCTGACCGGGAAGCCCGCCCTGCTGGACAAGCGCGGCGGTGCCTACTACTCCGAGGCCGCCGTGCAGTTGGTGCACGCCCTCACCGCCGACACCGGTGACGTCCGCGTCGCCAACGTCCGCAACAACGGCACCCTGCCCTTCCTCCCCGACGACGCCGTCATCGAGGTCCCGTCCCGCATCGACGCGCAGGGAGCAACTCCCTTGCCCGTCACGGCCGTAGAGCCGTTGTTCGCCGGGCTGATCGCGCATGTGACGGCGTACGAGGAACTGGCCCTGGAAGCAGCCCTGCACGGCGGGGTCGACCGGGTCGCGACGGCCTTGCTGGCGCATCCCCTCGTCGGACAGGTCAAGGTGGCCGAGGAGTTGGCGGCGAAGCTCGTCGCCGCCAACCGTGAACACCTGTGGTGGGCCTGATGACGACAGGCCTGCTGCTCGCGGTCGACGGCGGCAACTCGAAGACGGATGTCGCCGTGTTGAGGACGGACGGCACGATCCTGGGCCGCGCGCGGGGCGGCGGATTCCGCCCGCAGGCGGTGGGCGTGGACGCGGCGATGGACGTACTGGCGGCCCTGCGCGCCGAGGCGATGGCGTCGGCGGGCGTCGCGGCCGACGTCGAGGTGGACGGCATCACGGCCTTCCTCGCCGGAGCCGATCTGCCGTACGAGATCAAGGCGTTGCGCGAGGCCGTCGGCGCCCGCCGCTGGGCGGTCACCCAGCGCGTCGACAACGACTCCTACGCCGTCCTGCGCGCCGGCGCCAGCCGCCCCTGGGGCGTCGGCGTGGTGTGCGGCACCGGTATCAACTGCGTCGGTGTGGCCCCTGACGGGCGCACCACCGGCTTCGCGGCGCTGGGGAGGATCTCGGGGGACTGGGGCGGCGGCATCGACGTGGGTACGTCGGCCCTGTGGCACGCGGCACGGGCGGAGGACGGCCGCGGCCCTCGAACAGCCCTACACACAGCGGTACTTGACCACTTCGGCCTGGCGACGGTCGCCGACGTCACCGCCGCGCTGCACAACGGCGACCTCCCCGCCCTCCGCCTCAGCGAACTCTGCCCGGCGGTGTTCGCGGCCCGCGACGAGGGCGACGAGATCGCGACGGAACTGGTGGAACGCCTCGCGGCGGAGATCGCGAGAATGGCGCTGACCGTCCTGTGCCGCCTCCAACTCGCCACCGCCCCGGACCCCGAAGTCGTCCTGGGCGGAAGCGTGTTGGCCGCCGGCCACAAGGCCCTCCTCGACGACGTCGAACATCGCCTCAGGGAAGCGGTCCCGACCGTCCGCCCGGTGGTGTGCACGGAACCCCCCTTGCTGGGCGCGGCGTTGGCGGCCCTGGACCTGCATCCGGGACCCGCCCCTGGGGCCGAGGCACGGTTGCGGGCGGGGTTCGGGGGGAGCGGCGGTTCCTGATCCGGTACGACCGGGTGGGCGGGGTCTGGTGGGGTGAGGCGCCGGGGTCGGACCGGTGGTGTGCGGGGATCCGCCAGGGCGATCTGGACTTGCGCCAACGCCAACGCCAACGCCAACGCCAACGCCCGGGCCTGGTGGTCGGCGGTTCGTGATTCGGCTCGCCCAGGCGGGGACCGGCGGTGCGAGGCGCCGGGGTTTGCCCCGAGACGCGCGGATCCGGCCCCGCCCCGCTACGACCGCCCGCGCCCCGGCACCGACCTACGCCTGGCCCGGCCGGGGCCATCGACCTAGGCCCGCGCCCGGCCGGGGCACCGCGCTACACCCCGCCCCCCGCTACGCCCGCCCCCCAAGCCGCATCGCATACCCCGCGTGATGCAACTCCTCGCCCCGGAACTCACCGAACGCCCAGAACCCGAGGTCGTCCAGATAGTCGATGCGGTCGCCGTCGATCCAGTAGCGGCCTTCGTAGGCGTGCGGGCGGCCGCCGCGGGTCTCGTCGTAGCGGCCGTCCGGGGTCAACTCCTGGTGCAGGAAGTCGTTTTCGTCGATCCAGACGCCGATGTGCGGGCTGCCGGTGAGGTCCTGGGCGGCCGGGATGCCCGCCGCGGGGGCGGTCGCGCGGCCGGGGGCGTCCGTGCCCGACCAGAGGACCGGCTTGCCCGCCGCCACCAGGGCGCGGACCTCCTCCGGGCGGGTCAGCAACGTGGCCACCGCACCCTGCACATCGGGGGCGAACTCGTCCGGTACGACGAGCAGGTCTCCCGTGTTCCCCGGTGTCAACGTCCTTACGAACTCGGCGCGTTGGCTCCGCCCGCCGACGAGTGCGATCGTGTCCACCACCGCCGGGACCACCGTCATGCCCGTGCAGTCGACGACGATGGCGTTGTCGTCGCCCGCAGCCGTGATGATGCCCGGTCCGACGCCGACCAGCAGGGCGCCGACGAGCAGGACGTCGGCGCCGGTCATGGTGCCGATCAACGGGTCCATCGTCAGGACCCGGGCGTTGGTGAAGAGGACGGGACGGCCGGCGTCGTTCGAGACGATCTCGTCGAGGGCCTTGTTGTTCCAGGTCACGGTGTCCGTGCCGGCTTCCGTGCCGGTCTCCGTGTGGGTGACGCTCATCGTCCGCTCCTCGGGTGGGTCTCCAGGTGGTGTCGCACGGTCAGCCTGGTCGCGTCCGAGGAACGCAACCAGGCTGACCTTTACCCAGGTGTCGGACACCCACCCTGCGCTCAGCTCCCCGCAGCCGCCGTGAGCGCTCCGAGCGCGCTGGCCTGTGTACGCCAATCGGTCTGGTTCGGGCTCGTGCCCGCCCAGCGTTCACCGAGGGCGTTGAGCGTGGACCGGTCCAGTGCCCACAGGGTGTCGGCCTGTTTCTGGATGTACGTCCGGTAGGTCGTGGAACCGGTCGCCTTCGCCAGGTCGGCGAAGTTCCGCATGAAGATGCCCTTGAACTGCTTCTGGTTGTCGTCGCAGGACGCCGAACCGACATCGCAGGACTCGGTCAGTACTCCGCCCACCGTCAGCTGCGAGTTGCTGATCGCCGCGTCCGCCAGCGTCCGCGCCGTGCTCAGCATCGAGCTGTCGCCCGTCGTCTTCCACAGTTCCGTGAAGGCGCCGATGGCCAGGCCCTGGTTGTAACTCCACACGGTGGAACCGTTGTTGGCGCAGGACGAGGAGAGCCCGTCGTTCACCAGACCCGAGGAGTTGATCATCCCGCTGGCCTTGTACCAGGCCGCCGACGTCTTCGCCCGCTGCAGCCAGACCGTGTCACCGGCGATGCGCTGGTGCAGCGCGGTGGTCAGCCAGAGGTACTGCCCGTTCGTCACCGCGTTCTTGTAGGTCCGCTCACGGTCCCACCACACACCGCCGCCGCAGGTGCTGGTGTCCCAGTACTGCTGGACGTAATTGGCAATGGTGACCGCCTCGTTGAGGTAGCGGGCGTCGTGCGTGTAGTCGTACGCGTCGATCCACGCGATCGCCCACCATCCCGAGTCGTCGATCGACCGGCTGATGAAGTCGCCCTCGATCGCGTCCGAACTGCGTGTCCCGGCCGGGAAGACTCCCTTGTTCTGGTCGAAGGTGCGGGCGATGATCCAGTCGTAGTCGTGCGTGCCGGTCGTCTTCGCGAAGTCGATGACGGAGGTGAGGGTCGCTGCCGAGTTCCACCAACTGCTGGGCCACCAGCCGTTGTAGGGGTCGTACGACGTCATCAGCGCGTCCGCCGCGGCGCGCGCCTTCGTCGGTACGGGCCGGTACCACGCCGTGCAGCTGCCCTCGTTGTGGCTCGCCTCCCGGCCGCACGCGCGGACCGCGCCGCCGTAGAGGAGCCCGCGCGGATCACGGGCGGCGTACATCGCGGTGCGGGTCGTGGTCGCCCCGGACGGGGTGCTCGTACGGCCGAGGGAGGAACCGTCCGGCCAGGTCGGGCCGCCGTCCCAGGAACGGTCCAACCAGATCTCGTCCCCGGCGCCACCGGTGTCGATGCTTCCCCAGGCCATGGAGTTCTTCTGGTCCACGTGCAGGCGGATGGTGCGGCCGTACAGGGTGGTCGAGGGGACCGGCTGGTCGTCGCCCGCCGCCTGGGACGCGCTCGTGCCGTCGCAGGCGGTGTCGCAGACGGTGGGGTAGACCCAGTTCGTGCAGCCGACGCCGGCCGCGTCGCCGCAGGCCCGGACCAGGCCGCGCTTGTGGTTGCGCGGGTCGGTGATGTTGTACATCAGCGTCCTTGTACCGGTCCAGGTGCTCGGGATGCTCGCCTTGCCGAGCAGACCGTCCCAGGTGACGCCGCCGTCCCAGGACCGGTCCAACCACACCGCGTCGCCGGACGTGCCGTTGTCGATGCTGGCCCACGCCATGTCGTCCGCGTCGGACACATGGAGCCGGACGACGCGTCCGTTGAGGGTCTTGTCCGGTACTGGAAACGTTTCCTGTCTCGCCTGCGACGGGTCGAGCGTGTCGCAGGCGAGGACGCACACCTGGGTGGCGGCGGACGCCGGCGACGCGATCGGAACGAGCGCCACGAACGCGAGGGCGGCCGTCAGCAGGAAGCTGAGGAACCGTGGTCTGACAACGATGTCGACGTCATGTAGGGACACCGGAACTCGCCTCGATTTCACGATGGGGGACGCTGGGTGTGAATGGATTCAGCTGTGGATCAATGGTCCATACCTCTACCCGCCCTCGTCGCAGTGAACCGGCTTGGTGCGACCCTGTCAATGTCGTAAGGTGCGCTTTTTTCGCGGGAGTTGAGGGCTGTCGCGATGGGTTGACACCCGCTCGCCCGGCGCCCATCATCGGTGCGAACTTCGGCGAGTCATCTCGCGTACCCGTTGCTCTTCCACTTCCAGGCCCCCGCGATCAATCCGTTTGAATCGATTCATATGCCTGGTTGTCCAGTTGAGCTGCTGGTTCCCCCACCGATCCGGGAGGCACTCATGCGCCGCCGCAGGCCACCGCAGAACCGAAACCCCAGACCGGGCCGTCTGGTTGGGCTCACCATGACGGTGGTCGCCGCGCTGGCCGTGACCCCGGCCCTGTCCGCCGGGGCGGCGCCGGCGACCGCAACGCCCGCCCCCAAGGCGGCACTTGATGCCGTGAACTACTCGCCGACTTCCCGCACCCTCAAGCCGACCGCCGTCTACCGCACGTCCGGCAGCGTCGCGAACCCGACGAACGTCCTCAACGGGCAGGCGACCCGGATCTCCGGCTCGCAGTCCGCCGTCACGCTCGACTTCGGGAAGGAAGTCGGCGGATTGGTAACGTTGTCATTCGGCAGCACCAGTTCCAGCGGCCAACGCGTCGGCCTGGCCTTCAGTGAGTCGTCGCTGTACGTGGGCAACAACAGCGACCGCAGCAGCGGCCGTGACGGCGAGGACGGCGCCCTCTACGCCACACCCTCCGCGAACGGCACCTACACCGTGCCCACCGCTCAACTCCGGGGCGGATTCCGCTACTTGACGGTCTTCATTGACAGTTCGGGCTGGGTGGACCTCAAGGGCGTCAGCCTCAACTTCACCGCGGCCCCGGGGAAAACCAACCCGGCGGACTACGCCAACTACTTCACCTCCAGCGACGAGTTGCTCAACCGCATCTGGTACGCCGGGGCGTACACCGTGCAGTTGAACACCATCGCCTCCAACCAGGGCCGCGCCTGGCCCCCGCCCTCCTCGGCCTGGGACAACAGCGCCACCGTCGGCGTGGGCGACTCCGTCCTGGTCGACGGAGCGAAGCGTGACCGTACGGTGTGGCCCGGCGACATGGGCATCGCCGTCCCGACGCAGTACGCGTACTCGAACGACCTCACCTCGACCCGCAACGCGCTCACCACGATGTACAACGCGCAGTCGTCCGCGGGTGAAATCCCTTGGTCGGGGCCGCCGTTCAACCTCACCGGCTCGGACACGTACCACACGTGGACCCTGCTGGGGACGTCCACGTACTACACGTACACCGCCGACCGGTCGTGGCTGGACTCCGAATGGGCCAACTACAAGCGGGGGATGGCCTTCATCACCAACAAGATCGACGGCAACAACCTCCTCAACGTGACCCGCACCCAGGACTGGGCCCGGGTCGGCCAGGGCGGTGAGAACATCTCCGCCAACGCGCTGCTGTACGGCGCCCTCAAGGGCGGTGCCACGCTCGCCACGGTCGAGGGCGACAGCGCGCTCGCCGCGAGCTGGAACAGCAAGGCCGCCGCGATCAAGACCGCCGCCAACTCCCTTCTCTGGGACGCCTCCAAAGGCATGTACAAGGACAACCCGAGCAGCGGTCTGTACCCGCAGGACGGCAACTCCCTTGCCGTCTGGTACGGGTTGAGCGACTCCACCGCCAAGTCGAAGAGCATCATCACCGGGCTCGGCAAGAACTGGGGCATCTACGGCCCGACCACGCCCGAATGGGGCGGCAACGTCTCGCCGTTCGCCGGCGGCATGGAGCTGAACGCCCGCTTCACCGCCAACGACGACTTCACCGCCCTGGACCAGATCCGCCGCACCTGGGGTCACATGCTCGACAGCGACATCGGCACCAAGAGCACGTTCTGGGAGGGCATCCAGTCCGACGGCGGTCCGGCGTACGGCGGTTCGTTCATGAGCCTCGCGCACGGCTGGTCCACGGCGCCCACCTCGACGCTCACCTTCGACGTGCTCGGCACCGCTCCCGAGTCGGCGACCGGCGCCTACCGCTTCGTCCCGCACCCCGGCGACCTGACCAGTGCCCAGGGCCGCATCACCATGCCCCAGGGCGCCATCAACGCGTCCTGGTCCCGCGACCCGTCGGCCGGCACCTACTCGGCCACCCTCTCCAGCCCGTCCGGCAGCAGCGGTCGTATCGGCGTCCCGAAACTCGGCGGCGACATCACGGTCACCGTGAACGGCACCGTCGTATGGAAGAACGGGGCCTTCACGCCCACCTCCGGCATCACCGGCGGCAGCCAGGACGACACCTACGTCTACCTCACCGGTGTCGCCCCCGGCAGCTACACCGTCTCCGCAACCGGCCTCGGCAATCCGTCGGCGCCCACCCAGCCCGGCACCGGCGCCCTGCGCGCGGGCTACACCCGGTGCGCGGGCGAGGGCGGCACCTGCTCCTTCAGCGGCACCCGCTCGGTGGCCTACGGCGCCGGGACGTACACGTACAAGACGGTGACCGGCAGCAGCGCGTGCTCGAACGACTCCTTCGGCGGCGACCCGGCGGCCAACCTCGTCAAGTCCTGCTACGTCGCCGACGTCGGCGGCCCGCCCGGATACACCGCCTGCGCGGCCGAGAACGGCACCTGCGCCGTGCCCGGTTACAACCGTGACGTGGCCTACGGCGCGAACGGCAACTTCGTCCACCAGGTCACCAACGGCTCCGTCGCCTGCACCAACGCCCACTTCGGCGATCCCATCGACGGTGTGGCCAAGTCCTGTTACCTGCCGCCCGCCGGGGCACCGGCCGGTGGCTGGACCAAGTGCGCGGACCAGAACGGCACTTGTGCGGCAGCGGCGGGACAACCGGTGATGTACGGCGCCTACGGAGCGTTCGTCACGGCCACCGCCACCGGCGACACCGCGTGCACCGACGCCACGTTCGGCGACCCCATCTCCGGTGAGTCGAAGGCCTGTTACACCGCGACCGGCGGCCCGGTCGGCTACGCCACCAACTGCTCGGCGGAAGGCGGCTCTTGTGCCTTCAGCGGACAGCAGACCGTCGCCTATGGCGCCCGGGGCCGGTTCCTCTACAAGGCGTTCACCGGTACCGCCGCCTGCACGACGGCCGCCTTCGGCACCGACCCGCTGCCGGGCGTGAGCAAGTCCTGCTACCTCACGTCCTGAGCGGCCCCACGCATCCGGCAGCCTCCACTCCCCGCGTGACCGGAGGCTGCCGGATCACTCCGGGTACGCCACTGCCTCCTTCTGCAGGTGCACGGCGGCCAGCAGGCTCAGTCGCGGCTCCGCCCGGCGCAGCGCACGCACCGCCGCGACGGAAGTGATGTCCCCGTCGAAGCCGACGGCGGTCAGCCGGGACCTGACCCAACGGGCGCGCAGCCGACTGTCGTCGGCGGCGGCGGTGGACTCGACGAGCGCGGCGGCGCGTTCCAGGCCGGGGCGCTCCTCGGGAGAGGCCCCGGCCAGCGCCTGGCGCAGGGCCTCCGCGACCACGTCGGCATCCCGGATGGTCAGCACGAAGGTGTTCTTCTTGCTCAGTCCCGTGATTCCAGTCATGGGGCCCAGCCTGCCGATCATGTTCCGTGCGGGCCAAGCGACTTGAGGAGATTCAGAGCCTCGGCCACTAGTCCTCGTCCTGCGCGGTCAGTGCGAAGGCCAGCAGGGCCGTCGTGGTGAAGTCCAGCGAGGGTTCCACCGTCTGCCAGGCGCCCACGTCGTCGACGTAGCGCGAGCCCTTGCCGTCGAAGTCGGTCCAGGCTCCCGACGGCGGGGCGGCGGTGCACTTCTTCATGGTGGGGAAGCTGTTCAACTCCGCCAGTTTGTCAGCCGCGTTGGGGCCGTTGACCACCGCGCCCCGCAGGATCGCGCCCTTGCCGTCGAGGCTGCCGCGAAGGTTGGCCAACTGGTGTTCCGGGCAGTGCGGGTAGACCTCACCCGCGCCGATCATGAAGCTTGTGCCCCACGGGTTGGCGCCGAGCGCCCAGCCCCGCTGCCGCCCGGCGAAGGACGCGAAGCGCGTGTCCCCGGTGGCCTTGGCGTAGAGGCGGGCGGTGGCCACCAGCCCGAACGTGTGCGGTACGGCGTCGAAGTCGTCGTAGACCGCACCGGCCCCGAACGGATCGTGCTCGGCGTGGTCGACCCCGTCCTCCAACTGGCGCCGCAGGTCCTTGTTGAGGTCCGCAGCTCCAACTCCGTTGCTGCGGGCGCCGTCCAGGGCGGCGGTCAGGTCGACATGGGCCAGGGCGCTGACGTCCGCGACGTTGAGGGTGCCCTTGACGTCGGAGTCCAGGTAGGCCTTGGCCCAGTGGGCCGCTTCGCCGGTCCAGTCGGCCTCCCGGTCGTCGCCCAAGTCTCGTGCGGCCAGGGCCAGTTCGGCACCGGCGAACTCCATGTCGTCCTGCCAGGAGTCCTCGGGATAGAAGGCGCTCGGGAAGGCGGTGACGAGCGGCTTGTCGGGGTCGTGGTCGGTGTCGGCGAGGTCGTAGACGGCGGCGGCCTTGTCCAGCCACTCCCGCGCCTGGTCCGGGTCGCTGTCGGCCGTGCGCTGGGCGGCGAGGGCGAACACCGCGGCCACCCGTCCCGCCAGACTCGGAGTGATCGGCTCGCCCGGCTTGTTCGCGCGGAACACCGGCCGGTGCTTGATCGTGTAGTCCGGGTCACCGGGCGACACATCGAGCCGGTCGTCGGCCTCCGGCAGCCGCCACACGTCGTGATCCGTCCGTACGGCGTCGTTGCCCGCGCCGATGCCGACCTGGGCGTAGAGCGTCTCGCTGTCCCCGTCCCACATCTTGTCCACCCACTCCAGCCCGTGCCCGGCCTCGGCGGACAGCGACTCCATGTCCGGCAAGTCCCGTTCGGCGAGCAGGAGTTCGGCGGTGGAGTAGGAGGTGGTGCCGGTGAACTTGAGGAAGTCACCCGCGTCGAACCAGCCGCCCGCGACGTCGGCCGTGACACCGGTCGGGGTCAGGTGCTCGTCGAGGAGTTCTTCGCCCGCCTCGTCGTAGTGCGGGTCGGCGTAGACGGTCGCTTCCTCGTCGGCGAGATGGGACGGGCCGTGGGACAGCCCGCCGGACACCACGTCGGCGCCGTCGCGCTGTGCTTGGAGGAAGCGGACGTTGTCCCGGACGAGCGGGGTCATCAGCTCGCTCGCGTCGGCGATCCGGAAGGCGGGGGAGCGGCCGGCCGCGGTGCCGGACAGGACGATGCGGTAGGTGCCGGGCTTGTCCAGCGCGGAGAGGTCGACGGTCCGCACGGACGGGAACTTGGCGTTCCAGTGGCCGGTGACGGCACCGAGTCTGCCCGCCGTGACCACCTTGTCCTTCGCGTCGACGACCTTGAAGCGCGCCCCCGCGAGCGCCTTCGTGGGCCCCATGACGTACGCCTGCTTGGTCTCGCCGCGCACATAGCCGACCTGGTCGACGCGGACGGCCACACGGGCGGCGGAAGGGGTGGCGGCCTCGCCGTAGACATTGAGGCCGACGAGCACGGCGCCGATGCTCACGGCGGTGGTGGTGACCAGCACGACTGGGCTGCGCAATGCGTTCATGCGCCCACGGTGCCGGGGCCTTCATGAGATGAAGATGAGGACGCCGGGGCCGGGTCCATGGGGAGCCGGAGTTCGGCGAGCAGGCCGCCGCCGGGGGCGTCCGTGAGGCGGGCGGTGCCGTGGTGCAGACCGGCGACCCAGCGGACGATGGCGAGGCCCGCGCCCGTGCCTGGACCGGTCCCGGTGACCCCGCGTGCGAACACGCGTTCCCGGTCCGCGAGTGGTACGCCGTCCCCGTGGTCGCGGACCGTGACCAGCCCCGGCGTGACCGTGACCTCCACCGGCGAACCGGCCGGGCCCCCGTGCCGCTGCGCGTTCTCCACCAGGTTCCGCACCGCCTGCGCCAGCAGATCCGGATCGCCGAGCACCACCACCGGCTCGGCCGTCACTGTCACGTTCTCGTGGTCCGGCAACTCCTCGACCGTCGTCTCCACCAACTGGTCCAGCCGCAGCCGCACCAGCTCGACCCGCTGCGCCCCTGACTCCAGCCGCGCCCTGGCGAGCAGCCCGGTGACCAGCCGACTCAGCCGGTCGACCAGCCGTAGCGCCTCGTCGGACGAGCCGTTCCGCTCCACCACGAGCCGCAGTGTCGCCAGCGGTGTCCGCAGCTCGTGCGCCGCCTCGGCCAGGAACTGCTCCTGCTGACCCAGCCCCCGAAGCGCGGGCCGCATGGCCCGACCGGACAGCAGATGCCCTACGGCCGCCGCGCAGCAGACCAGCGCCGTGCAGCCGAGGGCCAGCCAGCGCACGAGGAGGTCGTGGTCGTGTTCGCTGCGTGCCAGTTCCGTGCCGACGAGTACCGCCGCCCCGATCCGGTCGTCGTCCCAGACCGGCGCCGCCGCCCATCGCAGCCGCCCGCCCTTGGTCGCGGAGGCGCTGACTTGGACCGTTCCCTGCTCGTCCAGGACGGACCGCCAGACCTCGTCCAGCTGGTCCTTGTCGGGCAGCGACGACCGTCCGGGTACGACGTTCCGCACGGTCGGCGTCTTCCCCGGCGTGGCCTGCAACACCGCCAACACCTGGGCACCCTGGGCGAGTTCGTCCTCGCGCAGCGGCTCCAGGTGCAGGACCCCCGCGTCGAACCAGACCGCCCGCGACAGCCCCGCCGCGCGGCTGCCGACCTCGTGGTCGAGGCCGGAACGGCGGGACGCCGAGTCGATACGGATGGCGACCACGGCGAGTACGACGAGACAGGCCGCCGTCGTCGAGGCGAAGAGGAGGGTCATCAGGCGGCGGGTGCGCCGGAGGCGGGCAACGGCGGGTGAGGTGCCGCGGCGGTTCATGCCTCGCCGCCCAGGCGGTAGCCGACTCCGCGCACCGTCTCGATCGGGTCGGGTGGCCCCAGGCGTCTGCGCAACTGCCCGATCAGGACGTCCACCACGTTGGACATCGGCTCGCTCGCCTCGTCCCAGCAGCTCTCGATCAGCTCGCTGCGGGTCACCACTTCGCCCGCGCGCAGCATCAGCAGTTCGAGTACCGCGAACTCCTTGGCGGAGAGGCTGAGCAGGACACCGGCCCGGGTCACCCGGCGTCGCGGCAGGTCGAGTTCCAGGTCGCCCGTGCGCAGGACGGACGGTCGCGGGGGTTGCTCCCTGCGGCACAACGCCCTTACCCGTACGACCAGTTCGGCGAAGGCGAAGGGCTTCACCAGGTAGTCGTCCGCACCGTGCTCGAAGCCGGCCACCCGGTCGCTCACCGCGTCCAGCGCCGTCAGCAGCAGGAAGGGCAGCACGGAGCCCGCCCGGCGGTGTGCGGCGAGCAGGGTGAGGGAGTCGCCGTCCGGGACCGAGCGGTCGGCCACGACACAGTCGTAGCGATTGACGGAGAGCTTGAGATCCGCCTCGGCCAGCGTGCGCGCGAGGTCCACCGCGAACCCCGCGTCACGTAGTTGAGCAGCGACGACGGGCCCCAGCTCGGGGTCGTCCTCCAAGACCATTACGCGCATGGGCCGGAGCTTAGGCGACGGCGGGCCGCGCGCTCGGACGCCGTACGCCGAGTGCGCGGCCCGCCGCCCCGAGCGATCAACTGCTGGGCACGGTGTCCTCGAACGTGGTGCCCGAGCCCCGGTACGCCGCGACCTTGGCGGCCACCTGCGCCGGCGTGAGGACCTCGTCCTTGACGTGCAGGACGTAGTCGACCTGCACGTCGTAGGCGCGCGGTGTGGAGCTGGTCAGGCCGCCGAAGTCGATCAGCCACTGGTTGAAGTTGATCGACATCGGACGCTCCGGGAGGTACGCGGCGTCGTGGGTGCCGAAGAGCTGGCCGTCGATGTAGTACTTGATGCTGCTGTTGTCGATGGTCAGCACCAGGTCGTGCCAGCCGTTGTAGCTCTGCCGGCCCTCGGTGTGCTGGTTGACCGCGATCCACGGGTCGGCCTGGTAGGTCTCCCAGGACGTCGTGTAGGGGATGTCGGAGGTCTCGCCCCAGCCGCCGTTGGGGAGGTACTCGAAGTCGTACTCGGAGTAGTCGTCCGCCAGCGGTGCCGTGAGGTCGTTGATGGTGAAGAACGTCTGCACGAGGTGGTCGCCGTCCGGCCCCGACTTTGGGCGCGTCGTTGAACTTGACCCGCGCCGCGTAGGTGCCGTTCTTGAACTTCCTTGTGTTGGTGACGACTTCGGTCTGCTTGGTGCTCTCGCCGGTGCCGGACGTCGACGTCTCCAGGTTCATCACGGAGTTGCCGCGGCGTCGAGCGTGAACTGCCCTGGTCCGACTGCCGACTTGGTGGGGCGTGGGAGGAGGGAGAGCTCGGAACGCTGTGCGGGCATGGGGTGTCTCCGGGACGGGGTGGGGCGTGTGGGGGAAGGTTCACCTGGGCATGCACGAACGGACACCTGACCACCTGACCAGTGAGGCCTACTGGACAGCTCGCCTCTCGATGCGGGGATGAAGGTGGCATAGACCAATGCGGGCGTCAACCCCTCCTGCCGCAAGGGGACTTGGTGTGCGGGTCGGTGCGGATCGGAAGGATCATCGCCCGGCGGTGGTTACACTGCCCGGGTCAACAGGGCGATTGCGGGCTACCGTTGGTCAACTGGTCAGGTGGTCAACCAGGGGCTCCGCGCATGAGGAGTACGACATGAAGGCCGACGCGCCAGGTGCGGTACTCAAACGGGAGCGGGTCCGCGACTTCATCCTCGACCTCGTCGAGTCGCACCACCCGGGGGACGCGATCCCCTCCGAGCGCGTCCTCTGTGCCCAACTCGGCGTCTCCCGCCCGACCTTGCGCGCCGCGGTGGACGAACTCGTCGCCGCGGGACTGCTGGTGCGGGAGCACGGGCGCGGCATGTTCGTGGCGCCCGAGAAGATCACCCAGGAACTCGTCTCCGGCGAACAGACCATGACGGCGCCTCAGGCCTCCGGAGCCTGGTCGAGCCGCCTGCTGGAGTTCACCACCATCCCGGCCGGCGCCCGCGTGGGCCGCAGGCTGCGCCTCTCGCCCGCCGCCGAGATCGTGTACGTGGCCCGGCTGCGGCTGGTCGACGGCGCCCCCATGGCCATCGAGCACCTGCACATCAGGGCCGACCTCGTACCGACCTTGTCCGCACGGGAGTTGGAGGCCGGCGACCTGTACGAGCACCTGCGGGAACAGCACGGCGTGCACGTCCAGGAGGCGGTCCAGGCGATCGAGCCGACCGTGGTCACCCGGGCCGAGGCCGAACTCCTCGACGTCCCCGAACTCTCCCCGGCCCTGCTCTTCGAGCGGCTGACGTCGGACACCACGGGCCGACCCGTCGAGTACGTCCACTCGGTCTACCGGGGCGACCGCTACCGCATCGTCTCCCGCCTCACCCTCGGCCCCTCGGTGACGGTCCCGTCGACCCCGCTCGGCCACCATCCCGGCATTCCCCCGGGCGACTTCGCCCACCGGGACACGATCGCGGCGTCCACGCGGGGGGACATTCAGTCGGCGTCCTGAGGCGCGGGTGCGGGTGTGGCCCGTGCCCTGGTGACGGCGTCGTAGAGGGACTTCGGATCGTCGGCGTGCAGCCTGATCACCCGTGCGGGGCGCGGGGCGCCGAGGAGCTTCGGCGCGTTGACCGGTTCGGTCAGTTCGAGGGTGAGGGAGGTCTGGGAGCCGATGGGGAGGTTCAGTTCGCCGTCCTTCTTCGTGTGGGTGAACAGTGACTCGCGGCGGACGGAGGCGATCCGGGCGAGGGGGATGCGAATGTCGACGTGGGCCGCCTGCCGGACGCGCAGGACACCTCCGGCGAGGACGTGCGGCCGGGTGACGGCGGCCGCGTGCATACCGAGGACGAACAGGACGGTGTAGACGTCGACGACCAGGAGGACGGCGTGGACGACGGGCCACCTGGCGAGCAGGAACGACAGGGCGACCGTCTCGGCCACGCACACGAACGTGAGGCCGTACATCATGGCCGCCTGGTCACGGGCGTGCGGGAAGACCCCGTCGGCCTCGCCGACACCGTGCGGACGGCGGGCGATCCACCGGACCAGGCTCGCCAGGATCCGTGCCTCGTGCGCCACGTACCGCGCCAGACGCTCGGGCGCGAGCCGAGCCAGCGCCTGACGCCGGGACAGGCCGAGCCGCCGTAGCCGCAGCCAGACGTAGGCCTCGGCGGCGAGGAGTGCCAGCAGGAGCACCTTGCCGCCGAGCAGAACGGCGTCCGGCACCGGAACTCCGCTGAACAGGCAGGCCACCAGGGCGAGTTGGGCGAGCACCGCGACGGCACGCAGCTTCCGTAGGACCGGTCCACGCGCGGGGGCTTCGGGCCGGGTGAGGGGCGTCCGGATCTCCGGCGTCGTCGTCATGACGGGGGTTCCTGTCGGTATGGCGGGGCTTTCCGCCGGTGCTTCGCGAGGTCGATCGCACGGCGCACCGCCGCCGACTGGGCCGGTGCCAGGTCCGCGAAGATGGCGTCGGTCAGGCCGCCGTCGGGCCGG
This sequence comes from Streptomyces sp. NBC_00986, assembly GCF_045162565.1. Classification (NCBI taxonomy): domain Bacteria; kingdom Bacillati; phylum Actinomycetota; class Actinomycetes; order Kitasatosporales; family Streptomycetaceae; genus Streptomyces; species Streptomyces sp. NBC_00986. The sequence continues at coordinate 2,344,280 of NZ_CP108733.1, read as the reverse complement.
TCGGAGAATTTCGCGGCCAGGTCGTCGGGCAGCAACGCCGCCAGCGCGGCGGCGGCGCGGGTCACCCCCGGGTCGTCCGGTTCCTTGTCGGCGAGGGCGTCCAGCAGGGCGTACATCTCGCCCGCGTGCTCGGCCATCCCCCACAGCGTCTCCATCAGCCGGACCCGGTCCGCCTCGGGGGCCACGGTGTCTAGGAGGGCCAGGATCTCGCGGTCCTTCACGGCCATGGGGGAGTCCGGCAGCTCGCCGAGGCCCGCCAGCAGCGCGGTGAGCTGCGGTGAGAGGGGTGCTTCGGCGGTCAGGCGCCCGTCCCGTGCCTCGGTCAGCAGCGCGGCGAGCCGCTCGCGTCGCTCCCGGACGACCGCTTCCTGCCGTGCGAGGTCCTCGTCCAACTCCTGCAGGACGTCCACCAGTTCGCGGCCCTCGTCGTCCGCGAGGACGTCGCGCACCTCGTCGAGGCCGAGACCCAGTTCGGTCAGGCGCCGGATCCGGGCCAGCAGGACGGCGTCCCGGATGCCGTACTCGCGGTAGCCGTTGCTCCGCCGTACGGGTTCGGGCAGCAGCCCGAGATGGTGGTAGTGCCGCACAGCCCGCGGGGTGACCCCGATGAGGGCGGCGATCTCGCCGATTCGCATGAGGTCAGTAGAAACCCTGACGTCGCGACAAGGTCAAGGAGGCTTGGGCGGCGGGAGGTGCGCGCCGCCGAGCCGTGCCGGAGGGCCCTGGCGGAGTGGCCGGGGGAGTCTCCGTGGGGTGCTTGACCTTGCCGCGACGGCAGGGTTTCTACGGAGCGGCATCGGGGCCAGAGTGACCCCTGAAGGAACCGGGTGGGCGGATCGGGGCGCTCGGTTCCGTGAACTGCCCCTGCCCGTCTTGTACTTACAGCTCCCCGGGCCGCCCGTACCGGTAGAAGAACGGGCCGCCGATCTGCCCGGCCAGCGCGCGGGTCAGGCCCGAGCTGTCCTCCAGGAGCCGCGCGCCCGGGTCGAGGTCGCCGACGTAGAGCGGGTCGAAGCCGGCGTCCGTGATGAGCCGCGCGGTGATGTCCTTTGCGGCCGCTTCGGCGGCGAAGAGGTTGCTCGGGGTGACTCGCTGGGTGCCGATCTGGTCGTACGCCGAGGCGAAGACCGTGTTGAAGGACTTCGCGGTCGGGCCGCCGACGATCGACTTCACCTGGTGCGCGAGCGAGGGGAAGGTGGTGTCGCGCTCGGAGTAGAGGTTGGTCGCGTCGATGGTGACCTGGCCTTTCAGACCGGTCACACCGCTCAGCGCCTCGGCGATCCGGTTGCCGGGGACGGCCACGACCACCACATCGGTGTCCGAGGCGTCACCTCCGTCGCGGCCCAGCGTCCTGACCTCGTGCCCGGCCTTCTCCCACAGGCGGGCCAGGCCGCCGCCGACGTGTCCTCGTCCGATCACCGTGATGTTCATGCCGGCCTCCGGTCTGCCTGGGGTTCCGTGTCCTCGTTGACGTGTCAACAAAACACCACTGATGTTGTCGTGTCAACCAATGCCGCCAGGGCGGGGGAGGAGCAGCGCCCGGCTGTTCCTCCCCCGCCCTGAGGGAATGGGGGGGGATCTCAGACGGCCTGCGCGGTGGGCAGGATGGTGATCTCGGTGAGGTTGACGTGGCGCGGTACGGCGGCCATGAAGGCGACGGTCTCGGCGACGTCGGCGCTCTGGAGGACGTCGATGTCGTGGATGAGGTCGGCCATCAGCTTGGACGCGTCGGGGTCGGTGACGTGGTCGGGGAGCTCGGTGTCGACCATGCCGGGCTCGATGGTGGCCACGCGGACCATCTTCGGGCCGAGCTCCACCCGCAGCAGTCGGGTGAGGTGGCTGATGTACGCCTTGGTGCCGGAGTAGATCGAGAACTTCGTCAGGATGCGGGTGGCCGCGATCGACGAGGTGTTGATCAGGTCGGCCGGCCTGCCCGCGGCGGCGGACTCCGTCAGGTGGGGGAGGAACGCGGCGATCACGTTCATCAGCCCGCTGATGTTGAGGTCGATCTGGCGCTGCCAGTCGTCGACCTTCAACTCCTCGATGCCGGAGATGAGTTGGACACCGGCGTTGTTGAACACCAGGTCGGCCTTGCCGAAGCGCTCGGCGACCTGGTCGGCCGCCGCCTGGACGGCGGCGCGGTCCGTGACGTCGACGGCCAGGGCGAACGCGGTGCCGCCGGCGGCCTCGATGTTCTTGACCACGCCTTCCAGCCGCTCCTTGCGGCGCGCCAACACGACGACGGTGGCGCCGAGTTCGGCGAGCCGTTCGGCGGTGACGGCACCCATTCCGCTTGAGGCGCCGGAGACAACGGCGACACGGCCGGAGAGGGGGGTACCGGTGAGCAGGGCGGAAGCAGACATCACAGAACCTCGATCGCTCTGATGGGGAAGATGTTTGATGGTGTGTCAGGTATGCCGGGTGTGGGGAGTGTGCCGGGCGGTGGCCGGCACGGGTGCCTGAACTCGTCGGGCCCGGGTGCCCGAACTCCTTGGACCCGGGCGCCCGTTGTGCGTCAGGCGGCGTCGTCGTGCCCGGTGGCCGCGGACTTCTCGCGCCACGGGGCCAGGTCGTCCTGCACCTGCTGGTACTTGACCTCCAGCCGCTCCAGCGTGTCGCGGCCGAGGTAGAGGTGGGTCGGCAGCTTCTCGGTGCCGGTGGCCTCGACGATGAGCGCCGCGCCCAGGACGGGGTCGCCGAGCTGCGCGTGGTTGGCCCGGTCGATCCAGTCCAGCGTCACGTGCGCCGGGGTGTCGTCGTAGTCGGCGATGCGGTTGGCGGCCACCGAGAGGGAGCTGGAGTCGAGGAAGTCGGTGCGGAAGACGCCCGGTTCGACCACCATCGACTGGATCCCGAACGGTGCCATCTCGGCGGAGAGCGCCTCGCTGATGCCGGCGACCGCGAACTTCGACGCGGAGTACAGGCTGACCCCGGGCTCGCCCTCGAAGCCCGACCGGGAACCGATGTGCACGAGCTTGCCGGAGCCCTGCTCGCGCATCACGGGCAGCACGGCGCGGGTGACGTTGATCAGGCCGAAGACGTTGAGGTCGAACAGTGACCGCGCCTCCGCGTCGGTGATCTCCTCCAGCGCGCCGAGCAGACCGCGGCCGGCGTTGTTCACCAGGACGTCGATACCGCCGAACCGCTCCACCGCGGCCTCGACCGCCTGCGGGATGCTGTCGTTGTCCGTGACGTCCAGGGCGACGGCGAACACGTGGTCGGACTTCTTCAGGTCGTCGGGCACCCGCTCCGGATTCCGTACGGCGACCACGACATTGTTACCGCCTGCCAGTGCGGCCCGGGCGATTTCCGCGCCGATTCCGCGGGAGGCGCCGGTGACAAACCACGTAGCCATGGGGAAAACCTCTTTCGTCGCTTCCCCTTGTGGGGGGATTTCTTGTTGACGAGTACGAGTCTGTCCCGCCGCGACGGAGCTATGAAGGCAGCGGTTTTCCTGGGAGTCCTACACCCAGGAACGGGCGTTGACCGGCGAAGTCGGTGACATGTCAACAACCTGGTACCGTGAGGCCATGTCCGAACCGCGATGGCTCACCCCCGACCAGGCCGACGTCTGGGCGAAGTACCGGAGAGTGCGCCGCGAGCTGCAGCGGGCCCAGGACCAGCAGCTACAGCGGGATTCCGGACTCTCGGCCGCCGACTACGCGCTCCTGGCGCCCCTGTCCGAGTCCGCCGACGGCGTGCTGCGCGCGCGGGACCTCGGCGCCGAGGTCGACTGGGAGCGCAGCCGGCTGTCCCATCAGATCAGCCGCATGGAGAAGCGCGGACTCGTCACGCGCGAGGCCTGCGTGGACGACGCCCGGGGCTCGATGGTGCGGCTCACGGAAAAGGGCCGGGAAATGATCGAGGCCGCCGCACCCACGCATGTGGAGAACGTGCGGCGGCTTTTCTTCGACCCGCTCACCCCGGACGAGGTGCGCCTTTTCGGTGATTTCCTGGACCGAATACTGGGGGCGGTGGAGCGGAATTCCCGGTAATTCGCAACCTCGGGATGCTAATGCGCGTCCTGCGCCTCGGGCGCGCTGAGCGAACCCAGCAGGGCCAGGCCGTCCGCCGAGGGCGAGTCCGGCTCGGCCTGCAGAATGATCAGCTGCTGCCCGGGCGCGCTGCGGATGTCGAGGGCCTCGTGCCGCAACTCCAGGTCCCCCACCACGGAGTGGCGCATCCGCTTGACCTCGTAGGGCGGGACGCGGGTGTATTCGCGGGCCCACATTGAGCGGAACTCCGGGCTGCGGACGGACAGTTCGCCGACGAGTTGCAGGATGCGGGGATCCTCGGGCGTGCTCGCGGCGGACTGCTGGAGGTCGGCGACCGCGCGGTTCTTCGCCTGCTCCGGGCTCCGGTAGAACGTCTTCGCGGCGGGGTCCAGGAACAGCATGCGCAGCACGTTGTCGTGCTGGGTGAAGTCGCGGTAGAGGGCGTCGGCCAGGGCGTTGGTCGCCAGCAGGTCCTGTGCGTTGCCGGTGATGAAGGCCGGGGTCCTGGTCCAGCTCTCGATCAGCTGCCGCAGATGCGGGCGCACCCGCTCCACGCGGGACGGCGATTTCGTACGACGGCCTGTTGGCTGCGCCAGCCGGAACAACTCGAGCCGGTCCTCCTCCGCCAGCCGCAGCACCCGCGCCATGGCCTCCAACACCCGTACCGACGGGCTGAGTTCACGGCCCTGCTCGAGTCTGCTGTAGTAGCTCGGGCTGACCCCGGCGAGCGTGGCGACCTCGTCGCGGCGCAGCCCGGGCACCCGTCGCCGGCCGGAGCTGGTCAGCCCCACGTCGGCGGGGCTGACGCGCTCCCGGCGGGAGCGGAGGAACTGACCCAGCCCTTCAACCGGGTCGGGGCGCACGTCGTCGTTGTACATACCGTCGAGGCTAGGCGGAAAACGCCCGGAGAAGTTCTGCCGACGGTGGGTGCGTTGCACCCAGGATCACGCCTCCCGGGGTCGCGTATCACTCTGTGTGAAGAGTGTGGAACCTGGTGCATTTGTGCACGAGCGGCTCTTCTCAACGATCGAAAAACATCTAGTCTTGCCGCATGAGCAACGGGACCCCTTTGGGTGATTTCCTCCGGGCCCGCCGCGAGGCCCTCAAGCCCCAGGACGTCGGTCTGCCCGAGTACGGGCGACGCCGGGTGCCGGGGCTGCGCAGGGAGGAAGTCGCGATGCTCGCCGGAGTCAGCTCCGACTACTACATCCGGCTGGAGCAGGGACGCGAGAACAGTCCCTCGCCGCAGGTCCTGGAAGCCGTGGCGCAGGCGTTGAAGCTGGACGCGGAGTCGGCCGATCATCTCAACCGCCTTTGTCTGACGCCCTCGCAGCGGCCGCACGACTGGGGCCAGGCTGATGTCAGCCCGCAGCTGCTGCAGTTGATGGACGGCTGGGAGCACACCCCGGCGTTCGTGCTCAGTCCGGCGCTCGACATCCTCGCGGGCAACTCCCTTGCCACGGCCCTGCACAGCGGGTTCGACGCGTTCGACAACCTCGCGCGGAACGTGTTCGTGGATCCGGCGGGGCGCGAGTTCTACCAGGAATGGGAGCGGGCCGCGCACTCCTGTGTCGCCGAACTCCGGGCCGCCTACGGGCACGATCCCGAATCGGCCCGTATCGCCGAGGTCGTCGAGGAACTCTCCGCGGAGAGCGAGGAGTTCGCGGGGCTCTGGCGGCTGCACGACGTCAAGAGCAAGTCCCAGGAGGGCAAGCACCTCAAGCATCCGGACGTCGGCGACCTGCACATCGCGTTCGCCGCGTTCACCGTCAACGGCGCCCCGCATCAGCAACTCGTCGTCTACCAGGCCGAACCGGCGAGCCCGACCGTGCAGGCCTTCGAGACGCTGAGGGCGCTGGCCACCGAGCCGAAGAAGGCCGGCGCGAACGCGAACACGTAAGCCCCGGCCCATACTCCGAGGCTGGTCCTCCCGCACCCAGGAAAACCGCGGCCTTCTTACCGGTGCGCCGTCTGCCGAGACTCGAAGCGGCAGACAGCGCGCCGGCCCCGCCGCCGGGACGCGCTCCGTACGGCGTCAGGAGCGGACATGATCACCGTGCAGGACCTTCGGCCCCACCCCCTGGACCAGGTGCACCACCTGATCGAACCGGGTCCCGTCATCCTCGTCACCACCCGCCACCGGGGCGTCCCGAACGTGATGACCAACGGGTTCAACATGATGGTCCGCCACGCCCCGCCGCTGATCGCGTGCACCATCGGCCCCTGGGACCACAGCTACGAGGCGCTCGTCGAGACCGGCGAGTGCGTCGTCTCCGTCCCGACGGCGGAGATGGCGGCGACCGTCGTCGACATCGGCAACTGTTCGGGCGTGGACGTCGACAAGTTCGAGGAGTTCGACCTGACCGCCGTGGACGGCGAGAAGGTCCAGGCACCGCTCGTCGCCGAGTGCTTCGCCAACATCGAGTGCAGGGTCGCCGACACCAGCCTCGTCGCCCCCTACAGCCTGTTCGTCCTGGAGCCGGTCCGGGCTTGGACCGATCCAACGCAGCCCGCCCCGCGCCTGTTCCACCACCGCGGCGACGGCACCTTCACGCTCGACGGCCCGACCGTCGATCTCAAGGACCGCATGACCAAGTGGCAGTACCTTCTGTAAGCCGGCGGATCACCTGGAACACTGGAGACTCGACCATGCCCCGAGCAGTCAAATTCTCGCGCTACGGCGGCCCGGAGGTGCTGGAGGTCGTCGAGGTGCCGCGACCGAAGCCGGGCCCCGGGGAAGTCCTCGTCCGGGTCGTCGTCGCCGGGGTCAATCCCGGCGAGGCCGGCATCCGGCAGGGCGTCTTCGCGGACATGTGGCCGGCCGTGTTCCCCGAAGGGCAGGGCAACGACTTCGCCGGCTGGGTAGCCGAACTCGGCGGCGGCGTAAGTGAGTTCACCGTGGGCGACGAGGTCATCGGCTATCTGCCCCGAAGGGCGCAGGCCGACTACGTCGTCTCGCCCGCCGACGTCCTCGCCCCCAAACCCGCCGACGTCAGCTGGGAGGCGGCGGCGCCGCTGTCCGCGGTCGGGGTGACCGCATGGGCCGCCGTCGACGCCGTAGACCTGGAAGCCGGGGACACCGTCGTGGTGTCCGGCGCGGCCGGCGGGGTCGGCTCCCTCGCCGTGCAGCTCGCGCGGCTGCGGGGCGCGAGCGTCATCGGTACCGCCGGACCGCACAACGCCGACTTCCTGCGTTCGCTCGGTGTCGTCCCCGTCGAGCACGGCCCCGGCCTCGCCGACCGGCTGAAGGCCGCGGCACCCGACGGGATCGACGCGTTCGTCGACACCTTCGGCCAGGGCAACGTCGACATCGCCATCGAGCTGGGCGTGCCCCCGCACCGCATCAACACCCTCGCCGACGGCCGGGCCGTGGCCCGCCACGGCGTCCGCAGCAGGGCCCAGGAGGACGTCTTCACCCCTCAACTGGTCGCCGAACTGGCCGAACTGGTCTCCAAGGGACAACTCACCGTCCCGATCAGCAAGGTCTACCCGCTCGAACAGGTCCAGGAGGCCTACCGGCAGGTGCAGCGGCGGCACACGCGGGGAAAGATCGTGCTCAGCCTGGTCCCGCCCGACGACCGCTCCGCACCGCGCGCCTGACACCCCGACCGCACTCCACGGAGGACCCCATGCCCGTACGCCGTATCGGTCTCGTCGTCCACCAGGGACGCGAGACCGCCCGGGACGCGGCGGCCGCCGTGCACGCCTGGAGCGAGGCGCACGACGTCCGCTGCACGGAGATCGACGTGTGGGGCAAGGACCACCACCGCCGTGCCGGACGCGAGGAGGCCGAGGCAGCGGGCAACCCCGACCTCGTCGTCACCCTCGGCGGCGACGGCACCTTCCTGCGCGGCGCCCGCATCGCCGTCAAGAGCGGGGCCGAGGTCCTCGGCGTCGACCTCGGCAAGGTCGGCTTCCTCACCGAGGTCCCGGCCTCCGACATCGGCGAGGCCCTCGACGCCGTGCACGAGGGGCGGGCCATCGTGGAAGAGCGCATGACGCTGACCATGCGTGCCTCCCGCCCGCTGGACATCCCCGAGGAGATGGAAGCCCTGCTGCGCTACGGCCGCGGTCCCGCCCTGCCGCCGCCGCAGGTCCGCCCGGAGACCACGGAGGGCGGCGGCTGGGGATGCGCGCTGGACGTCACCGCGCTCAACGACGTCGTCCTGGAGAAACTCGCCCGCGACCGGCAGGTCGGCGTCGGCGTCTACCTCGCCGGACGACTGCTGGCGACCTACTCCGCCGACGCGCTCGCCGTCGCCACCCCGACCGGCTCCACGGCCTACAGCTTCGCCGCCGGCGGACCCGTCCTCTCGCCGCACATGGACGCCGTCGTCTTCACGCCGATCGCCCCGCACATGACGTTCAACCGCAGCGTGATCGCCGCTCCCGACGAACCCGTCGGCCTGCGCGTCCTGCCCCACTCCGGCCAGGCCATCGTCACCGTCGACGGCCAGCTCCGCGGCGTCCTGGACCCAGGCGACTGGATCGGCGTCTTCCGAGCCCCCCAGCGCGTCCGCCTCGTCCGCCTGCGCCCGACGGATTTCTACGGCCGCCTGCGCGACCGGTTCCGGCTCACGGACGCCCCCGCCAACGCCCAGGACGGACCCTCGGAACCGTTCTTCCGCCCGGACACCCCGGTGCCGGCGGACCTCGCGGGGATGCGGCTGCCGCCTGCCGGCGAGTAGGTCACGCGGGCAGGCGGACGGTGAAGACCGTGCCGGCGCCGACCGTACTGGTCACCGTCACCGTCCCGCCGTGCGTCTCGGTCAGCCGGCGCACGATGGCGAGGCCCAGACCGCTGCCGCCGGTGCGCCGGCTGCGGGACTTCTCGGCGCGCCAGAAGCGGTCGAAGACCCGGGGCAGATCCTCGGCGGGGATGCCGGTGCCGGTGTCGGCGACCTCGATCGTCACGTGGCCGGCGGTCCGGTGGGCGCGCAGGGTGACGGTGCCGCCGCGCGGGGTGTGCCGGATCGCGTTGGACACCAGGTTGCCGACGACCTGCCGCAGCCGCACGGGATCGCCGGACAGTTCGGGATCGCCGTCGGTCCGGGTGGTGAGGGTGACACCCGCGGTCTCGGCGCGGCCGAGGTGGGCGGTCGCGACGTGGTCGAGGAGATCGCGTACGAGGAGGGGTTCGGGGTGGATGCGCAGCTGCCCGGCGTCGGCCTCCGCGAGGTCCTGGAGGTCGTCGACGATGTGCTGGAGCAGCAGCGCCTCTTCGAGGAGGGAGTCCACGAGCGCCTGGTCGGAGGTGGCGATGCCGTCCTGCACGGCTTCGAGCCAGCCGCGGATGGTGCTGAGCGGGGTGCGCAGTTCGTGGGCGACATCGCTGACCATCGCCCTGCGCTGACCCTCCATGCGTTCGCGGCGCTGGGTGAGGTCGTTGAAGGCGGCGGCGAGAAAGCCGATCTCGTCGTTGGTGGTGACCGGCACGCGCTGATGTTCTTCCACGGGGCGACGGGCCGCGTCGGCCAGGGCGCGCAGCGGCCGGACCAGCCGGGTGCCCACTACGACGGTGACGGCCACGGTCACCAGCAGCACCAGCCCGGCGACACCGGCGATACGGGTGGTGTTGGCGGAGGTGAAGTGGAACGCGGGAGCGGCGGTCGAGCCGGCCAGGGTGGCGACGAAGAGGAGGGCGGCCGGTGCGGCGTAGGGCGTCAACTGGTCGCGGCGGGCGGTGTCCAGACAGGCCTGGGCGGGCGGGCCGCCGTAGACGACGACGAAGTCGACGCCGAACTTCACGGGCTCCAGGTGCCGGCGTCGCAGACAGTCGTCGACCATGTCGGTGAGCCGGGCGAGCGGCTCGCGCTCGCTCGCGACGGGAAGGGCGAGTCCGGCCAGGCCACAGCCGCGGTCACCGGAGGCTCCGCCCAGGGCACTGTTGGTGATCTTGATGGAAGGGCGGCCGCTGGGCCCGGTGACGAGTGCGGCGCCACCGCCCGGGCCGCCGAGACAGGCGAGGAGTTTGTGCGCCCGGCCGGACAGACTCTCGCGCTCGGCGGCGGTCAGCCGGTAGGGGCCGACGGCACGAGGGTCGATGCGGTTCGCCCCTGCGTCCGGCAGCAGCGCCGGGTCGGTGTGCAGGGGGTCGACGACCGCGGATGCCCGGGTGGGGAGGGCGGCAGCGGTGGTGGTCGACGAGGTGGCGATCGTACGGCGGCTCTGGGTGGTCAGGGTGATACGGCGGCCGGTCCGCTCGGCGAGGCGGCGGAGGGTGGGGGCGACGCCGTTCCAGTTCGGGTGGGCGGCGGCGTAGCCGACGAGGGTGTCGTAGATCTCGGTGTCGGAGGACAGGAGTTGGCCCTGTTCCTGCTGGATGGCGCTGCTGGTGGTGCGGGCGGCCAGCCAGGCGGTCGCGGCGACCGAGCACACGGCGATCATCACGGAGGTGGCGAGCAGGCGGACCAACAGGCTTCTGTGCAGGGGGACTTTGGCCCGGACCCGGGTTCTGGGCTTCGTGTCGCTGTCTCCCGCGGTCCCCGACTCCGGTTCAGCGCGCACGACTTCCGTCCATGAGCTTGTAACCGACGCCGTACACCGTTTGCAGATAGGCCGGTCGGCGCGGGACGGCCTCTATCTTCTTGCGCAGGTTGAGGACGTGGACGTCGATCGTGCGCTCGGTGATGTAGCGGTCGAACCCCCGTGTCAGGGCGAGGAGTTGACGGCGGGTGAAGACCCGCTCCGGTTCGGCGGCCATCGCCGCGAGGATCTCGAACTCCCCGGGCGTGCACACCACTTGGCGTCCGTCGAGGGCGACGGTACGGCGGACCGGGTCGACGGCGAGCGCGCCGATCCGCAGCACGGGATCGTCCGGCGTCGCGGTGGCGCCCCGCGTCCGCCGCAGCAGGGTACGGATGCGGGCCATCAACTCCCGTGGGCTGTACGGCTTGGTCATGTAGTCGTCGGCGCCGAGGTCGAGCCCGAGCAGGAGATCCTCCTCCGTGCTGCGCGCGGTCAGCATCAGCACCGGCACATCGGACTCCCGGCGCAGCACGCGGCACACGTCCAACCCGTCGACCAGGGGCATCATCACGTCGAGGACGAGCAGATCCGGCTGCCGGCGCCGGACCTCGTCGATGGCCGCGCGCCCGTCGTGGACGACCAGGGAGGAGTGGCCCTCGCGCTCCAGATAGCGGCGGATCACCTCGGCCTGTTTGACGTCGTCCTCGGCCACCAGGACATATGCGTTCACGCGGCTCACCCTAAGGTCGCCGCTATGACGCCAGACAGAAGTCTGACGGCGGTCTGACAGGATCTTCATATCCTCCGGCCACGGTGCCGCCATGTCGATCCTCACTCATCGAACCCGGGCCGCCGCCGTCACCGGCCTCGGCACGGCAGCGGCGCTCTCCCTCCTGGTCGCCTGCGGTGGTGGCTCGGGCGGCGACGGGGACGCCGCGTCCAAGGACAAGGGCGTCGCCTCCATCGACAGCCCGAGCGCGAACGCCGGGACGGCGCCCGCGAGCGCCGCTGCGGAGGCGGGCCGTCCCCAGTTGCGGCTGGACACCTCACCGGCGGAGCAACAACGGCTGGCCGGCATCTATCTCGACTGCCTGCGCGACCACGGTGTCCCCGGCGGGCGCAAGCCGGGTTCGAGCCAGTGGTTCCCCGGGGGCAGCCCGGACGGGGACGCCACCGCCTACAAGGCCTGCCTCTCGAAGAAGCCGCTCCAGCCACCGGAGTTGGACCCGGCGAAGAACCCGCACTACCTGGACGACTTCCGCGAGTACGTGCGGTGCCTCAACGCCGGAGGCCTGAAGGTCAAGGGGCTGTCGGACGGTTCCGGCTGGAACTACGACGGCACCCCGACCCTGAGCCGGTCCGAGCGGGACGCACTCGACAGGCGCTGCACGCTGAAGGCGTACCGGTGACGCGGGCCGTGCGATCCGGGGAGAACCGTGTGCCGGAGCCGCCCGGCGTCAACGGCGACGACCTCGACGGCACCCGTTCACGGCGTGGGAAACGGCGGCTGAAGATCGGTGCGGTGGCCCTGGCCGGCGTCACAGCCGTGGCGCTCGGCGTCGCCGTGTGGCAGGACGGGAACGCGAAACCCAGCACGACGGCCGCTGATTCGGCGCGGGTCGCCACCGCCACGGTGACCAGGACCGACCTGTCCAACGCCCAGACCCTGAGCGGGACTTTGGGCTACAGCAAGGCGGCTCCGGTCAAGGGCGCGAAGGCGGGACTGGTGACCTGGCTGCCCGCGCCGGGGGCGAGGGTGACCCGCGGCCACGCGTTGTACAAGGTGGACAACGTGCCGGTGCCGGTGTTCTACGGCGCCACACCCCTGTACCGCACGCTGAACGCGAGGGGAATGACCGGTCCCGACGTGCGCGTGGTCGCCGACAACCTCAAGAGGCTCGGCTACGACATCGGGTCGCAACCGGCGCCGGGCACCTGGGTCACTCAACACCCGGCCCCGGCCGGCGGGTCCGGCGCCAAAGGCACGGCTGAGGACGGCGTGTCCGGCACAACGGGCTCCGGCAAGACGGGCGTTGACACGGCAGCCCCCGCCGCGAACCCGACCCCCACGCCCACTGCGACCGCGACCCCGGTCAAGGTGAAGGAGGGCGACGGAGTCCTCACCGCCGATCTCGTCGCGGCGGTCAAGCGCTGGCAGACGTACGTCGGAATGCCCGCCACCGGAGTGCTCGGCATCGGCGACGTCGTCGTCCAGTCCGGCGAGGTCCGCGTCGGCGCCGTGCAGGCACAGCCCGGCGACGACGCCAACGGCAGCCTGATGACGGTCAGTTCGACCACCAAGAAGGTGTCCGTACCCGTGGACGCGACCGGCGTCGGCACCATGGCCCGGGGCAACCGTGTCACGGTGACCCTCCCCGACAACTCCACCGTCACCGGCACCATCGAGGCGGTCGGCGCCACCGCCGCCGACAACTCCGACGGCGACACCAGCGGCGGAGGCGGCCCGGCCCAACTCACCGTCACCGTCCGGGTTCCCGACACCGGCGCCGTCGCGAGACTCACCTCCGCCCCCGTCCAGGTCGCCTTCACCTCCGAGAGCCGCAAGGGCGTCCTCGCCGTACCGGTGGGCGCGTTGCTGGCGCTGAGCGAGGGCGGGTACGCGGTCCAACTCCCGGGCGGCCGGCTGATCGCGGTGAGGACCGGCATGTTCGCCAAGGGCCTGGTGGAGGTCACCGGCGACGGACTCACCGCCGGGCTGAAGGTGGTGACCACCTCGTGAAGAGCCGACCGGTCCTGGCCGTGACCAACGCGGGCATGGCGTATCCGGGCGGGGTGACGGCCCTGGACGGTGTCTCGCTCGCCATCGAGGAGGGCGAACTCCTCGCCATCGTCGGCCCGTCGGGCTCGGGGAAGTCGACACTGCTGAACATCATGGGCACCCTTGACCGCCCGACCAGCGGCACCGTGGAGATCGGCGGCCACGACGTCGCCGCCCTCTCCGACCGCCGCCTGTCCGCCCTGCGCGGCCGCCTCCTCGGCTTCGTCTTCCAGCAGTTCCACCTCACCGATGGGCTGAGCGCCGCCGAGAACGTCGCAACCGGCCTGCTCTACGCCGGAGTTCCGCGCCGCCGACGCCAGCCGCTGGCCCGCGAGGCACTCGCCCGGGTCGGCCTCGCCCGTCGCGCCGGACACCTCCCCAACCAGCTCTCCGGCGGCGAACGCCAACGCGTCGCCATCGCCCGCGCGTTGGTCAACCGCCCCGCCCTGGTCCTCGCGGACGAGCCCACCGGTGCCCTGGACACCGCCAACGGCCGTGCCGTACTGGACCTGTTGACCAACTTGAACAGCGAGGGCACCACCATCGCGATCATCACCCACGACCGGGACATCGCCGGGCGCCTGCCGCGCAGAGTGGAGATCCTCGACGGCCGTCTCGTCGCCGACGTCCGCGGCGGCTTCGACGAGGACACCCTCGCCATCAGTACCGCGGACCTCGCCGCCGAGGACACCCTCGCGATCCACATCGACCCGCTCACCGACACCGACGGGGATCACCGGCCATGACCGCAACAACCGCACCTCATCGGCCCGTTGCTCACTCCCTCGCGGACACCGAACCGGTCCGCCTGGCGCCCCTCGACATCCTGCGGGTGGGCCTGCTCGGCATCCACACCCGCAAGGTGCGCGCCGCCCTGTCCGCGCTGGGCATCTCCATCGGTATCGCCACGATGATCGTCGTCACCGGTATCCCGGCGTCCAGCCAGAAGGCGCTGATGAACCAGCTCTCCGCGCTGGGCACCAACATGCTCCAGGCCGTCCCCGTCCCCAACCAGAGCGACCCCGTCCTGCTCCCGCCCCAGTCCGTGGACATGGTTCGTCGCATCGGCCCGGTCACGGTGGCCAGCGCGGTCGCCAACACCCACGCCGAGGTGCTCCGCAACGACCACGTCGACGCCGACGACTACGCGGGTCTCACCGTCCTGGCCAGCAGGACCAACCTGCTCCACGCCATCAACGCCCAGGTGCAGTCCGGGAGTTTCCTCACCGCGAGCACCGAGAAGTTCCCCACGGCCGTCCTGGGCTCGGTCGCCGCCACCCGCATGGGCATCGCCAAAGTCGTCCCCGGTCGGCCCGCCCCGCAGATCTACATCAACCAGCGCTGGTTCACCGTCATCGGCGTCCTCGCGCAGACCCCTCTCTCGCCCGACATCGACCGCTCGGTGCTGGTCGGCTGGGACGCGGCCCGCGCCCAGCTGAACTTCGCCGGCCACCCCACGGTGATCTACGTCAAGGCCCGCGAGGACGGCATCGACGCCGTCCGCAACGTCCTCGCCCCCACCATCTACCCGGAACTCCCCGGGATGGTCCAAGTCAGCCGCCCCTCGGACGCGTTGGCCGCCAAACGCGCCACGCAGACCACCTTCTCCGCCCTCTTCCTGGGCCTCGCCGGAGTAGCTCTGCTGGTGGGAGGGATCGGCGTCGCCAACACCATGGTCATCTCCGTTCTCGAACGCCGCCGCGAGATCGGCCTGCGCCGGGCCCTGGGCGCCAACAAGGGCCAGATCCGCGGCCAGTTCCTCACCGAGTCCATCGCCCTGTCCTGCCTCGGCGGCCTCGCGGGCACGATCCTCGGCATCCTCGCCACCGTCGCCTACGCCACCTACCAGGACTGGCCCCCGGTGATCCCGCTCCCCGCCGTCGCGGGCGGCTTCGCCGGTGCCGTCCTCATCGGCATGGCCGCCGGCGTCCACCCCTCGATCCGCGCCTCCCGCCTCACCCCCACCGAGGCCCTCGCCACGACGTGACGCGGCCGGCGGCGCGGAGCCGCCCCCGCACGTACGGGCGAGTTTCACACAGGCGCCACCAGACCCTTCCCTGACGTTTGTTGCTCTTGGAACACTCGCACCGCGCGCATTTCGCCATGTTCCGGCCGGCCGCGCGTCAGGATGAGAGGTGCCTCACCCATGTCCGAAGTCAATCGGCGTCGTTTTCTCCAACTCGCGGGGGCCACCACGGCCTTCACGGCACTGTCGAACAGCATCGAGCGTGCCGCCGCGCTCCCGGCGAACCACCGCTCGGGGAGCATCGAGGACGTCGAGCACATCGTCGTCCTGATGCAGGAGAACCGGTCCTTCGACCACTACTTCGGCTCGCTCAGGGGCGTCCGGGGCTTCGGCGACCCGCATCCGGTCGTGACCCGGCAGGACGGGAAACCGGTCTGGTACCAGTCGGACGGCACGAAGGACATCCTCCCGTTCCGCCCCGAGGCGAACGACCTGGGCCTGCAGTTCATCCAGGACCTCCCGCACAGCTGGAACGACGGGCACGCCGCGTTCGACGGCGGCAAGTACGACAAGTGGGTGCCGTCCAAGGGCTCCACGACGATGGCGTACCTGACCCGCGAGGACATCCCGTTCCACTACGCGCTCGCCGACTCCTTCACCATCTGCGACGCGTACCACTGCTCGTTCATCGGCTCCACCGACCCGAACCGCTACTACATGTGGACGGGTTACACCGGAAACGACGGCGTCGGCGGCGGCCCGGTCCTCGGCAACGACGAGGCCGGCTACAGCTGGACGACGTACCCCGAGCGGCTGGAGAAGGCCGGGGTCTCCTGGAAGATCTACCAGGACGTCGGTGACGGCCTCGACGCGAGCGGCGGCTGGGGCTGGATCCAGGACGCGTACCGCGGCAACTACGGCGACAACTCGCTCCTGTACTTCAAGCAGTTCCAGAACGCCCAGCCCGGCGACCCGCTCTACGACAAGGCCCGCACCGGCACCGACGCCACCAAGGGCGAGGGCTTCTTCGACCGGCTGAAGGCCGACGTCAAGGGCGGCAAGCTGCCGAAGATCTCCTGGGTCGTCGCCCCCGAGGCCTTCACCGAGCACCCCAACTGGCCCGCGAACTACGGCGCCTGGTACGTCTCCCAGGTCCTGGACGCGCTGACCTCCGACCCGAAGGTCTGGGCGAAGACGGCCCTGTTCATCACCTACGACGAGAACGACGGCTTCTTCGACCACCTGCTCCCGCCGTTCGCGCCGGGCTCGGCCGCGCAGGGCAAGTCGACCGTCGATGTCGGCCCCGACCTCTTCAAGGGCAACGCCACCAACCCGGCCGGTCCCTACGGCCTCGGCCAGCGCGTGCCGATGATCGTCGTCTCGCCCTGGAGCAAGGGCGGTTACGTCTGCTCGGAGACCTTCGACCACACCTCGGTCATCCGGTTCATGGAGACCCGCTTCGGTGTCCACGAGCCCAACATCTCGCCGTGGCGGCGCGCGATCTGCGGTGACCTGACCGGCGCCTTCGACTTCTCCCACAAGGACGTCAAGAAGGTCCCGCTGCCGGGCACCGACGGCTATCAGCCGCCGGACAAGAACCGTCACCCGGACTACGTGCCGACCCCGCCCGCCAACCCGGTGCTGCCGAAGCAGGAGCGCGGACTGCGTCCCTCCCGGCCGCTCAAGTACGCCGCCACGGTGGACGGTTCGGCCGACACGAAGGCCGGGAAGTTCACGCTCACCTTCGCCTCCGGCGCGAAGGCCGGCGCCAACTTCCTGGTCACCTCCGCCAACCGCACGGACGGGCCCTGGAGTTACACCACCGAGGCCGGCAAGTCCGTCTCCGACGCCTGGAACTCGGCGTACTCGAACGGCTCGTACGACCTGACCGTGCACGGCCCGAACGGCTTCCTGCGCGTCTTCAAGGGCCCCGGCAGGACCGCGGGCCCCGAGGTCACCGCGCGGAACTGCGGCGACGACGTCGAGCTGACCTTCACCAACAAGGGCTCCGGGACAGTGGAGTTGAAGGTCGCCAACGGCTACGGCGGGCGTTCCCAGACCTTCAAGGTGCGGGCGGGCGCCACCGTACGGCACACCTTCGACCTGGGCGCGAGCAAGCGGTGGTACGACCTGACGGTCACTTCCGACGGCGACGCGACGTTCCTGCGGCGATTCGCCGGACATGTCGAGAACGGCCGGCCGGGGGTCAGCGACCCGGCGATCGCGACCGCTTGAGGGGCTTTGTGAAGCCGGTTGTTTTCCGGGGCACTCGCGGTAGTGTGCCCCGGTGACCACGCATTCGAACACACCTGCAGGCTGGTACCCGGATCCGCACGGAGCGCCCCAGACCCTCCGGTACTGGGACGGCGCGAAGTGGACCGAGCACACCAACGCGGACCAGCAGGGCCAGGCCGCCCAGCAGCCGCAGGCCGTGCCGCAGCAGCAGGCGGGGCCGGATCCGCGGGCCCAGCGCCAGGTCAAGCAGCAGGTGCAGCAGCAGGCCGGGGTCGCCGGGGGCGGCCCCGGCGGCGGCAGCCTGTTCACCGAACCGGTCCTCGTGGTGAACCAGAAGGCCAAGCTGATCGAGCTGACCAACGAGTACAAGGTCATGGATCAGAACGGCAATGTGATCGGCTCGGTCGACGAGGTCGGCCAGAGCACGCTCAAGAAGGCGCTGCGTTTCGTCTCCAGCCTCGACCAGTACATGACCCACCGGCTGGAGATCCGGGACGCCTACGGGCAGCCGCAGTTGGTGCTGACCCGGCCGGCGAAGATCATGAAGTCCAGGGTGATCGTGTCCCGTCCGGACGGCTCACCGGTGGGCGAGATCGTCCAGCAGAACATGATCGGGAAGATCAACTTCGCGCTGAACGCGGACGGCCGGCAGATCGGCGCGATCAAGGCGGAGAACTGGCGGGCCTGGAACTTCGCGATCGTCGACCACGCGGACAACGAGGTCGCCCGGATCACCAAGACCTGGGAAGGCCTCGCCAAGACGATGTTCACCACCGCGGACAACTACGTCCTGCAGATCCACTATCAGCTGCCCGAGCCGCTGTTGAGCCTGGTGGTGGCGACGGCGCTGACCGTCGACACCGCGCTCAAGCAGGACTCGCGCGGCCTCGGCTGACCCCGGTCACAGTGCGGTGAGATGCCCCGGCGCGGACTTCCGGTCCGGCTGCCGGGGCAGCAACGCCGGTTCGGCGGAGGCCGATTGAGGCTCCAGTGCCAGGACGGCGGCCACGGGATGATCGCGGTCGTCGTACTCGTGCAGCAGCGGTACGGCGGGTGTCACCCGGGTCAGCGACACCACACCCCAGGACGCGACTCCGGCTCCCGCCAGGGCGAGGAGGATGCCGGCCGCACCGCCCTGGAGGCGTTCGCCCAGCAGCGCGAGGCCGATCGCGGCGGCGGCCACCGGGTTCGCCAGGGTCACCACCGCGAGCGGGGCGCCGAGACCGCCCCGGTAGGCGGTCTGCGAGAGCAGCAGCCCGCCCGCCGCGAACACCGCGACCAGCAGGGCGACTCCGACCACCTGCATGCTCAGCAGCGGACCCGAACGGTCCGTCGCCGCGACCGTCACCGTCTGCGTGAGCGCGGAGGCCACACCCGAGGCGACACCGGACGCCGAGGCGTGCCGTAGACCGGGCTTCGCGCCGCGTCGGGCCAGCAGGCCGATCAGGGCGGAGGTCGCGCCCGCGACCGCCAACGCCTGGGGAACGGTGAGGACTTGGTCGGGCTGGGGGCCCGACGCCGTGACCAGCAGGGCCGACAGGCCGAGCAGGGTGAGCGCGGTGCCGCGCCACTCGACCGTGGTGACCCGACGCCCGGCCACGCGTGCGCCCATCGGGACGGCGGCGACGAGGGTGAGGGCTCCCAGCGGCTGTACGACGGTCAGCGGGCCGTACTTGAGGGCCACGACGTGGAGCAGTGCGGCCGACGCGTTCAGGACGACCGTCCACCACCAGGAACCGGTGGCGAGCAGGCGCAGCATGCCCGCGTCGGAGTTGCGGGAGGCCAGCCGTTCCTGGGCCACGGCCGCGGCCGCGTAGGCGACGGCCGAGAACAGGGACAGGACGACGGCGACAAGCGTGGCGTTCATCGGCCGGCTCCGACCAGGACCGGCTCTTCCACGGCGAGTTGGGGCTGGCCGCGTCCGGCGGTCGTCGCCGTGCGGTGCGGGGGATGGATCAGCGCGAGGGCGATACCGAGCATGGCGGCGGCCACGATCGCGTCGAGCCAGTAGTGGTTCGCCGTGCCGATGATGACCATCAGCGTGACCAGCGGGTGCAGCAGCCACAGCCAACGCCAGCGGGAGCGGGTCGCGACGATCAGGCCGATCGCCACCATCAGGGCCCAGCCGAAGTGCAGTGAGGGCATCGCCGCGAACTGGTTCGAGAGGTGGTCGCTGGTCGGCGGGCCGTAGACCGAGGGGCCGTAGACCTTGGCGGTGTCGACCAGGCCCGTCGCGGCCAGCATGCGCGGGGGCGCGAGGGGGAACACGAAGGGCAGTACCAGGGCCGCGGAGGTGACCGTCGCGAGGACGCGGCGGGCCCAGACGTAGTGCGCGGGGCGCCGCAGGTACAGCCAGACCAGGAAGGCCACGGTGGCCGGGAAGTGGACGGTCGCGTAGAAGGTGTTCGCGATGTGCACGAGGGTGTCGCTGTGCAGCAGCACCGACTGCACCGAGCCCTCGTTCGGGAGATGCAGGGTCCGTTCCAGGTCCCACACGTGGCGGGCGTTGTGCAGGGCCTCACCGGTGTGGCCCGTCGCCAGCTGGCGGCCGAACTTGTAGACGAGGAAGAGTCCTGCGACGAGCAGGAGCTCACGGACGAGCGGGGGCCGCGCTATCGCGCTGGTCCCCTTCTCTGCAGGCTCGGTGCGGGCATTCATCCCCCGGCCCCTTCGCTGACGGTGGTGCGTGTGGTGGTGCTGGCCGGGTTTGTGACCCGGTCGGCGGCCCGAACTCATCGGTACGAGTTCGTTCCGATACGCCAGTGTACCGATACGGGCGGGTACCGATACGGCTGAGTACCGGTACACTGGCGTATCGATAGCGAAACGAGACACACTGGAGAGCGGACCCCGGGTCCGTGGACCGAGCGAGGAGACGAGCCATGACGTCGCAGGCTGAGGACGCACCGGACACGGTCGCCGCCTCGCGCCGCTCCAAGATCACGCCGGAGCGTGAGCGGGAGTTCTTCGACGCCGTGCTCGAACAGATCCGGGAATGCGGGTACGACTCCGTCAGCATGGAGGGCGTCGCCAGCAGCACCCGGTGCAGCAAGTCCACGCTCTACCGGCAGTGGGGGACCAAGCCCCAGTTCGTCGCGGCCGCGCTGCGCGCCAACCGCCGGGTGCACTTCACCGGCATCGACACGGGCTCGCTCGCGGAGGACCTGCGCCAGGCCGCACGGGCGGCGGGCGCCTGGTCGGCGAAGGACACGAAACTCGTCTCGGCGCTCGGCCACGCCGTCATCCAGGACAGCGAACTCGCCCAGGCGGTACGCGAGGCGCTCGTCCATCCCGAGATCGCCGCGCTGGAGGACATCCTGCGCCGCGGTGTGGAGCGCGGGGAGATCCCGGCGGACCATCCGGCGCTGCCGTACGTCCCCGCCCAGATCTTCGGCGTCCTGCGGGCCCGTCCGGTCCTGGAGGGCTGTTACGCCGACCCCGACTACCTCGTCAGATTCGTGGAGGCCGCGGTGCTGCCCGCACTCGGGCTTGCCGGGTCACCCTGAGAACCAGGCCGCCGTCCATGGGATGACTGGACGGTGACCTGCTCGCGCCGCACCGTGGGGACGGGGGCGGCGCGCACCCCCCGGCCGGGTGGGGTTCCTCTTGAGCGGAGAGGCGCCCCACCCGGCCGACCGGTGTACGGGGAACTGACTTGACTACGGCGGGAGTTCAGATCTTCTGTCCGTCGCCGCCGGTGCCCGAGGCCACCTTGATGTTCGAGGTGATCTCGTCGATGACGGACTGCTTCTGGCCCACGTCGACACCGAAGCGGACGACGACGATCTGACCGGCACTGGCCGGCGACGGGAACGCGAGCGACTCGACATAGCCGTCGGCGCCCTTGCTGGTGACCGCCTTCCAGCGGACCAGATAGCCCTTCTGCCCGGCCACGGTCACGGCCTTGGAGGCGAGGACCTCGTGGGAGGTGATGCTGCCGTAGGACGTGCCGCCGTAGGACTCCTTCGCGTTGGCGGCGATGTCCGCCTTCGCGACCGCCTCCGCCGTGCTGCCCTTCGTGCCGAGCACCACCGCGGGCGAGGAGTACGCCCCGCCGTTGGTGCAGGTCTGGGAGGTGTTGCCGGGGCACTTGTACGAGGTGTTCGACGTGACCTGCGCGCCGATCTGGATCACCTGGCCGTACCAGTCGGACGGCACGGTGAAGCTGATGCCGTCGAGCGAGTCGGTCACGGTGCCGCCGGCCTTCACCTTCGGCTCCGCGGACTGGCTGGGTGCGGGCGTCGCACCGCCCGCGCCACCGGAACCACCCGTCCCACCGGACCCGCCGAACGGATCGCTCTGGCCGCCCGTCCCGCCGGAACCGCCCGTGCCGCCCTGCCCCTCGGGGCCGCCCTGGCCGCCGATGCCGCCCTGTCCGTTCGGCGCCTGCTGCGGGTTGGCCTGGGTGCCGTTCCCGCTCCCGTTGTCGGACAGTGCGTAGGCACCGACACCGATGGCCGTGAGGACCGCCACGGCCACCGCCACGGCTATGCCCGTGCGCAGATTGCGGCGCGGCGCGGCCGGGGGCGCGGCGGGATACGCCGGGTACGCCCCGCCGTACGGCGGCTCCGTCGGGGGACCCCATTCGGCGCCCGACCCGGCGGGGCGGGTGCGGTCCGTCCATGCCTTGCCGTCCCACCAGCGCTCGGCGGTGGGACCGTCATTCGTCTGCCCGGGATCGGGGTACCACCCGGGGGGAGTCACCTGCGTCATGCCCCTACCGTATGAGGCGTCGGTGAAAGGGGGATGAGAGGATCCGGTCCGAATCGACGCGCTCCGGTGTGTCATGGGCTCGGGTGCCCACTCCTCAGGCGAGAACCAGCCGTACGGGACTGTGCTCGGCGGCCGGTGGCAGCCCCGTTCCGCGCCGCCCCGGTGTCACCGACCCGAGCACGCTCGGATGCCGGGCGCCCGTGCTCGCCGGGACCGTGCCCGGGAGGCCGTGGGCCGTCAGGAAGCCGAGGACGGCGAAGGCGTAGGCCTCCTTCGCGGCGGACGGGAGGCCCAGTTCGTCGGAGGTGCGCAGGGGGACGCCCGGCAGTTCGGTGGCGAGCAGGGTCATCAAGAGGGGGTTGCGGGTGCCGCCGCCCGAGGCGATGACCTCCGTCGCGGCCACCGACCGGACCGCGTCCGCGACCGTGCGGGCCGTGAGGAGAGTGAGCGTCGCGATGACGTCCTCGGCGGGCAGCGTGCCCAGACCGGCGAGCGCGTCCTGGAGATAGCCGAGGTGGAACAGCTCCTTCCCGGTGGTCTTCGGCGCGGGGAGCGTGTAGTACGGCTCGCTCGACAGCCGTTCCAGCAACGGCTTGTGGACCGTTCCACGGGCCGCGAGGGCGCCCTCCGCGTCGTAGGCGAGCCGGCCGCCGCTGAAGCCCCGCGCGGCCGCGTCGATCAGCGCACACGCCGGTCCCGTGTCGAAGGCCGTGCCGTTGGGGGCGGTGAGGTTGGCGATCCCGCCGAGGTTGAGTGCGACCGGGGTGCCCGGACGGCCGCGCAGCCACAGCAGGTCGACGAGGCTGACCAGCGGTGCGCCCTGGCCCCCGGCGGCGATGTCGCGTGGCCGGAAATCGGCGACCACGGGCAGCCCGGTCGCCTCCGCGATCCAGGTGGGCTGCCCCAGTTGCAGCGTGCCGCGCACCGCGCCGCCCTCCACCCAGTGGTAGCCGGTCTGCCCGTGCGAGGCCACCAACTCGGCCCGCCCGTCGCACAGTTCGTCATTCGCCCGGACGGCCGCCGCGGCGAAGGCCTGCCCGATCAGGGTGTCCAGCCGGCACACCTCGGCCAGCGTGGTGGCGGCCGGTGGCAGCGCTGCCGCGAGCGTCTTCCGCAGTTCCTCGTCGTACGCCTCGCTGACCATCCCGAGCGGCTCCAGTACGACGCTGTCACCGACGAGGCTCAGGTCGGCCGCCGCCGCGTCGATCGCGTCGTACGACGTCCCGGACATCAGCCCGATCACCCGCATCCGCTTCCTCCCGACTCGCCGTTCCCGCAGAGTTCTTGGTGACGGCGAGCGCGAGCACGCTCACCGCGCAGGCCGCCGCCGCGTAGTAGGCCGGGATGTCCACGTTCCCCGTCCGCCGCACGCTCTCGGTGATGATGAGCCCGGCACACCCCGAGAAGACGGCATTGGACAGGGCGTAGGCGAGTCCCAGGCCGGTGTACCGCACGCTCGTCGGGAACATCTCCGAGAGCATCGCCGGACCCGGCCCCGCCATCAGCCCCACCACCGCACCCGCCCCGAACACCCACGCGCCCTTCACCGCGTTCGAAGTCCCGTCATCCTGGAGGAGGTTGAGCAACGGCACGGACAGGACCACCACCAGCGCGGCCCCCGCCAGCATCACCGGCCGCCGCCCCACCCGGTCGCTCAGCAGCCCCGCCGGAAGGATGGTCACCGCGAAACCCGCGTTGGCCAACACCGTGGCCAGCAGCGCCTGTTGGAAGCTCGCGTCCAGCGTGCTCTGCAGATACGACGGCAGCACCACCAGGAAGGTGTAACCGGCCGCCGCCCACCCCATCACCCGCCCGGCGCCCAGCGCGATCGCCCTACGGACCTCACGCGCGGGTGGCACCTCCCGTACGGCCTCGCTCCGGAACGCCGGCGTCTCCTCCAGCCGCAGCCGGAGCCACAGCGCGCCGAGCCCCATCGGCAGCGTCAGCAGGAACGCCAACCGCCAGCCCCAGTCGCCCAGTTGACCGGCATCCAGCACACTCGCCAGCAGCGCCGCGACCCCCGCCCCGCCCAACAGCCCCAGCGCCACGGTGAACGACTGCCACGCCCCGTACAGCCCACGCCGTCCCGGCGGCGCGAACTCCGTCAGCAACGACACCGCACCCCCGAACTCCCCGCCCGCGGACAGTCCCTGAACGACCCTCAGAAACGTGAGCAGCCACGGCGCGAGGGCGCCCACCGTCGCGTACGTCGGCAGCACGCCGATCAGCGTCGTCGCGCCCGTCATCAGCGCGACCACCAGGATCAGCACCGGCCGCCGCCCCACCCGGTCGCCGAGCCGGCCGAACAGGGCGGCACCGACCGGCCGGAAGAAGAACGCCAGCGCGAACGAGGCGTACGTCCGCACCAGCCCCTCGGCCGCACCGGCGCCCTCCGGGGTGAAGAACCGCGCCGCGATCACCGTCGCGAAATAGCCGTAGACCCCGAACTCGTACCACTCGATGAAGTTCCCCACCGACCCGGCGACCAGAGCCCGTACGGCAGGCCTGTCCGGGACGGGCCGGGAATGATCGGAAAACACCTTCATTTCAGCGCCTCTTGACCGTTCGTCACCTACATGAGTCCTGCTGATGAGCCGCCGTCACCCGTTGTGGCAACAGCTCCCCGGACCGGCCTCCACTTCGGCATCCGGACGGCTACGCTCAAGGGCTGTACGTCGTTCGGGCTACTGGGGAGGTTTCGGGATGACGGAGGAACGGCCTCCGGAGGCCGCCTCGGCCTCCCTGTGGGAGCGCGACGAGGAAGTCGCCGGTGTGGTGGAGGCGATCGACCGTCTGCGCGCCGACGAGTCCTCCTCCGGCAGCCTGCTGATGGTCCGCGGCGAGGCCGGGTTCGGCAAGACCGCGCTCCTGGCCGAGACCCGCCGTATCGCCGAGGCACGCGGCTGCGCGGTCTGGCAGGCCCGCGGCGGCGAGACCCTCAGGTCCGTCCCCTTCAACGTCGTACGGCAGTTGCTGCAACCCGCCCTGATCTCGCTGATGCCCGAGGAGATCCGCGAGTACCTCGGCGACTGGTACGACATCGCGGGCCCCGCCCTCGGAGTCACCGAACCAGGCGAGCGGCAGCCCGACCCGCAGGGCGTGTGCGACGGACTGGTCGCCGCGGTGCGCCGGCTCGCCAAGCGCGTCTGGCCGCTGGTCCTGATCGTCGACGACACCCACTGGGCCGACCAGGAGACCCTGCGCTGGCTCGCCGCGTTCGCCGAACGCCTCGACGACCTGTCCGTCCTGCTCGTGGTCGCCCGCAGGCCCGGCGAGGTCAGCGGCGAGAGCGCCCGCTACCTGGACGCGATCGCCGCCGCGGCAGGACCGCCGGTCACCGTCCTGGAATCCCTCACCCCGAAGGCCACCGCGGGCCTCACCCGCGCCACCCTCGGCCCGCACGCCGACGGCGCGTTCTGCCGCGAGGTGTGGGCGGTCACCGACGGCAACCCGTACGAGACCGTCGAACTCCTCGCCAAGGTGCAGGACAGCGGCCTCGAACCCGTCGAGGACGCGGCCACCGAACTGCGCGAGCTCAACCGCTCCGCGCGCGGCGGCGGACTCGTCGCCCGCCTGGACGACCTGGGCTTCGAGGCCACCCGGTTCGCCTGGGCCGCCGCCATCCTCGGCACCGGCATCTCCGTGAGCCTGGTCGCCAAGCTCGCCACCATGAGCCGCGAGGAGGCGGGCCGCTGCGCCGAGCTGCTCCGCACCGCCCGCATCCTCACCGCACCCGACCCGGTCGCGTCCCAAGCCGGCGCCGGCGAGCTGGAGTTCGTCCACCCGCTGATCGCCAGCGCCGTCTACGACTCCATCCCGGGCGGGGTGCGCACGGCCATGCACGGCATCGCCGCCCAGGTCGTCACCGACTCCGGGCTCGGCGCGGCATCCGCGTCACGGCACCTCCTCAAGGTGCACCCGGACGACGACCAGGAACTCGTCGAGCAACTGCGCGAGGCGGCCCGCGAACACCTCTCCATCGGCGCCCCCGACGCCGCTCGCCGCTGTCTGGAGCGCGCCCTCCTGGAGCCGCCGCTCGCCGAGAGCCACGCGCACGTGCTCTTCGAACTGGGCTGCGCCACCCTGCTCACCGCGCCCGCCACCACCATCGGCCACCTCCAGACCGCCCTCGGCATGCCCGGCCTCGACGGCCACGCACGCGTGGACGCCGTTTTCCGGCTCTCCCAGGCCCTGCTCCACAACAACCAGCTGGAGGAGGCCGTCCGCACCGTCGAGGCGGAGGCCGCCCGGTACGAACCGGGCGCCGCCCGGATGCGGCTCCAGGCCGTGCAGTTCATGTGGGAGGGCATCCACGCGGGCGAGGGCATCTCCCCGGGACGCTCCGAGCGGCTCGCCGCACTCGCCGGCACCTGCACCGGCCGCGACAACTCCGAGCGGGCCCTGCTGATCCTGCGCGGCTTCGACGCCATGACCCACGGGGAGAACGCCGAGGAGGTCGTCGAGGTCTGCGACCGCGCCCTCGTCAACGGACGGCTCGCCCCCGGACTCGGCTGGACCGACACCGAGTGGGGCATCGAGATCCTCATGATGCTGGCCAGCGCGTACGCCTACACCGACCGCCTGGACCGCGCGGAGAGCCTGTACAACGAAGCCCTGCGCGCCTACGTGTCCGCGGGCTGGAGCGGCGGCCACCTTTCCCTGGCGCACGCCTACATCGGCCTCGGCCACCGCAGGCGGGGCCGCCTCCGTGACGCCGAGATCTCGCTGCGCGAGTCCCTCCGCCTCGCCGAGCGGGTCGGCCGCGGACTGCCCCTGTACTGGTCGGCCACCTGCAACCTGGTCGACACGCTGCTCGCCCGCGGCCATGTGGAGGAGGCCTGGGCGACCGCCGAACAGTACGGCTTCGCACCGCCGTACCCGTCCACCATCGTGCTGCCCGACCCGCGCTGCGTACGTGGCCGCCTCCTGCTCGCCGTCGGCCGCACGAAGGACGGCATCAACGAACTGGAACAGGCCGCGAAGGCGGCGACCGTACGCGGCCACCACAACCCGGTCCTCGTCCCCTGGGCCGTCGACCTCGCCCGCGCGCTCGCCGTCGAGGACCCGACCCGCGCGGCCCAGCTCGCCTCCGACGCGCGTCGCCAGGCCGAACACTTCGGCACGGACACGGCGATCGGGGAGGCCCTCCGCTGTGCCGCTTCGCTGGAAACGGGGCAGCGGGCGGTGCGCCTCGCGGCGCAGGCCGTTGCCTACCTGGAGTCCTCGCCGTGTCAGTACGAGCATGCGGCGGCGCGAGTGGAGTACGGGATCGCTGCGCGGTCTGTGGCGGAGATCAACAGGGGTCTGACGCTTGCGCGTTCGTGCGGGGCGGACGGTTTGGTGAATCAGGCGCGGGAGGTGTTGGAGACGGGGAGGGGGTTGCGGTGAGCTGTCCTTCGGCTGTCGGCCGGTTGGGGCTGGTCGCGCAGTTCCCCGCGCCCCTTAAAAGCACAGGCCGGCCCGTGTTTTTAGGGGGCGGGGGGCTGCGCGCCCTTTGAGAACACGGGCCAGCGCATGTCTTTTGGGCGCGGGGAGTTGCGCGCCCTTTGAGAACACGGGCCAGCCCGTGGCTTTGGGGCGCGGGGAGCTACGCGGCCCCTTAAGAACACAGGCCAGCCCAAGTCTTCAGGGGCGCGGGGAACTGCGCGACCAGCCACGACGTAGCCGCAGACGACGCACAACAAGCCGCCCCACCCCCTTAGTCGCCCTCTTCGTCCAACACCCGCTGCGCCACAGCAAACGCCGAGTTCGCCGCAGGCACCCCGCAATACACCGCACTCTGCAACAGCACGGCGCCGATCTCCTCCGGCGTGAGCCCATTACGCCGAGCCGCCCGCACATGCATGGCCAACTCGTCGTAATGCCCATGTGCAACCAACGCGGTGAGTGTGATCATGCTGCGCTCGCGCCGGGTCAACGTCGGGTCGGTCCAGATCTCCCCCCACGCGTACCGTGAGATGAAGTCCTGGAACCGCGCGGTGAACGGCGTCTGCCGAGCCTGCGCCCGGTCCACGTGGGTGTCGCCGAGCACCTCGCGGCGGACCTCCATCCCACGCCGCGCACTCCCGCCCAGGTGCGCCCGCAGCGCCGTGAGCACCGCCTCCGGACACTGCGCGGGCGCCAGATGCGAAGCACCCGGGATCTCCACGAGCGCCGAGCCCGCCACCGCGTCCGCGATCTCCCGCAGATGCGCGGGCGGGGTCGCCGGGTCCTCGCGACCGGCGATCACCAGTGTCCGCGCACCGATCTCGGAAAGCCGCTCCCGCAGGTCGTACGCGGCCAGCGCGTCACAGCACGCGGCGTACGCGGCCGGGTCGGCGTCACCCTGGTCGGCCACCAGCTCCGGGACGGTGAACCCCGGTGTGAACCAACGGGAGTCGGCACTCTCCACCAGCCAGTCCACCCCCTCGCTCCGTACCCGCGCGGCCCGTTCCTCCCACGGCTTCGAGCCGTTGAAGTGGGCCGAGGAGCAGATGACGGCGAGCGACGCGACCCGCTCGGGGTGGTGCACGGCGAGGTGAAGGCCGACCGCACCTCCCAACGACACACCCGCGTAGGCGAATTGATCGATGCCGAGGGAGTCGGCGAGCGCCAGCACCAGATCGGCGAGGTCTCCGACGGTCGCCCCGGGACCGATCAACCCGGGTGCCGAACCGCCGTGCCCGGGCAGGTCCCAGCGGATCACCCGGTGGGTGACGGACAGTTCGGGCGCGACCTTGTCCCACAGGGCGTACGACGTACCCAGCGAGGGCCCGAGCAGCAGCGGGGGAGCGGAATCGGGGCCCTCGGCACGGAAGTTGAGGAGTTTCTCGGTCAACGTCGCTCCAACGCACGGTCGGTGAGGGCTCCGGCGGAACCCGTGTAACGGGCGGGGTCGGTGAGTGCGGAGAGGTCGAGATCCTTCAGCTCGGGCTCACCAGCGAGCAGTTCGGCCAATGGTCGGCCCTCTGCGTACGTCCGCCGGGCGACCTCCGTCAGCAACTCCTTCGCCCGGGCCCTGCCCAGCAGCGGCGCGAGCTCCGCGGACAGCCGCTCGGAGACGATCAACCCATGGGTGAGATCCAGGTGTTCACGCATCACGTCCGGATGCACCCGCAGCCCCTCGGTCAGCTCGGCGGCATCGCGAGCCGCCCCGCCGACCAGCCGCAGCAGGTCCCTGAGCGGCTCCCACTCGGCGTGCCAGGCCCCGGCCGGCCGCTCGTCCTCGGCGACCAACGAGCCGTGGAGGACGGCCGCGAGCTGCGGTGCCCGGCGCGCGGCGGCGGCGATCAGCGTGGACCGTACGGGATTCGCCTTGTGCGGCATGGCCGACGAACCCCCGCCGCTGCCCTCCGAGACCTCGGCGATCTCCGTACGGCACAGGGCGAGGACATCGCCGGCGACCTTGCCCAGCGCGCCCGCAGCGAAGGCCAGGCATCCGGCGAGATCGGCGATCGGTGTCCGGAGTGTATGCCAGGGCAACAGCGGTGCCGTCAGGCCGAGTTCATGGGCGTACGCGTCCGGCAGCGCGAGCGCGTCTTCGGCGCCGTACGCCGTGAAGGCGGCCAACGTGCCTGCCGCGCCCCCGAGTTGGACGGGCAGCTCGTCCCGGACGGCACGCACCCTGTCCCGCGCGTCGAGTACCAGGGACCGCCATCCGGCCGCCTTCAGTCCGAACGTCGTCGGTACGGCGTGCTGGGTGAGCGTCCTGCCCGGCATCGCGGTGTCGCGGTGGGCGGCGGCCAGTTGGGTCAGCGCGTGCTCCGTGCGGGTCAGGTCGGTCAGAACCAGGTCCAGGGTGCGGGACGCGACCAGCATCGCCGCCGTGTCCATGATGTCCTGGCTGGTCGCGCCCCGGTGCACGTACGGGCCGTACTCCCCGCCGACCGCTTTCGTCAGGTCCGCGACCAGCGGGATCACCGGGTTCCCGGCGGCCCTGGACCGTTCCACGAGGGAGCGGATGTCGAAGCGGTCGGCGTCGGCCGCGGCCGTCACCGCCGTCGCCGCCTCGGCGGGTGCGAGACCCAGGGCGGCCTGGGCGCGGGTGAGGGCGGACTCCGCGTCGAGCAGGGCCCGTAGATACGCGGTGTCGCTCGTCGCGGACGCGGCTGGTGAACCGGTCCACCCGGGGGCGAGCAGGCCGGTGTCCGACGACGGGTCGGCAGTAGTCACTGGAACTCCAGGAAGACCGTTTCGCCTTCGCCCTGAAGGCGGATGTCGAAACGGTATGTGCCCTTGCCGTCGTCCCGCGCGATCAACGTGTCGCGCCGCGCCGCGTCCAGCCCGGACAGCAGCGGGTCCGCGGCGAGCGCGGCCTCGTCGCCCGGGAGGTAGATCCGGGTGAAGAGGTGCACCAGCAGCCCGCGCGCGAAGACGCACGCACTCAGGTACGGGGCGCTCTGGCCGCGCGCGCCCGGTCGCAGTGTCCGCGCGTACCAGTGGCCGTTGGCGTCCGTCTGGATGCGGCCCCAGCCGGTGAACTCGACGCCGTTGCGGCCGAGATAGCCGCCGCTGGCCGGGTCGCGGCGGATCGAACCGTCGGTGGTGGAGAGGTTGCCCTCGGGGTCGGGGCCCCAGAGTTCTACGAAGGCGTCGGGCAGCGGGTTGCCCTCGCCGTCGTAGATGTAGCCCTGGACGGTGATCGTGTCCGGGTGCCCGACCGGTGCGATGTCACCGCCGCCGGGGAAGGGCAGCGCGTAGCCGTAGAAGGGGCCGACCGTGTGCGACGGGGTCGGCGGCACGGACTCCGGGCGGCTCGTGTCGATGGTCGTCATGGCGGGTCAGCGTCCTTCTTCGATCCAGGTGGCGTGCGGGCCGTCGAGCACGATGTCCCAGTGGTAGCCCATCGAGAACTCGGGCACCGACAGACTGTGGTCGTAGGTCGCGACGAGCCGCTGCCGGGCCGCGTCGTCCGTCACCGACTGAATGATCGGGTCGTACGGGAACAGCGGGTCGCTCGGGAAGTACATCTGCGTGACGAGGCGTTGGGTGAACGCCGTGCCGAACATCGAGAAGTGGATGTGCGCCGGGCGCCAGGCGTTGACGTGGTTGCGCCAGGGGTAGGGGCCCGGCTGGACGGTGGTGAAGTGGTAGCCGCCGTCGGCGTCGGTCAACGTCCGCCCCACGCCGGTGAAGTTGGGGTCCAGTGGGGCGTCGTGCTGCTCGCGCTGGTGGGCGTAGCGGCCGGCCGAGTTGGCCTGCCAGATCTCGACCAGCTGGCCGCGGATCGGCCGCCCGGACCGGTCCAACAGCCGCCCGGAGACGGTGATCCGCTCACCGATCGGCTCGCCGTTGTGCTGCCGGGTCAGGTCGTTGTCGATCTCCGTGATGTCCCGCTCGCCGAACGCGGGGGAGGCCAGCTCCACCAGCTCCGGGTCCTTCGAGACGTCGATGGTGACCGGCGGCTGTTTCGGGTGGCGGAGCAGCGAGGAACGGTACGGGGCGTAGTCGCGGCGCGGGTGGTGCTCGACCGGCGCGCCGTCGGCGACCCGCTTCTCGTACGTCGCGTGCTCGGCCGCTATTTCGAGGTCGATGTCGTGCTGGGTGAGAGCCATGGGGGTTCCTACCGTTCGGGTTCCTACCGTTCGAGGACGAGGGCCAGGCCCTGGCCCACGCCGATGCAGAGGCTGGCGACGCCAACTCCCGTTCCCTTGCGGGCGAGTTGGTGGGCGACGGTGCCCGCGAGCCGGGCACCGGAGGCGCCGAGCGGGTGGCCGAGGGCGATGGCACCGCCCTGCGGATTGAGGATCGCCGGGTCGAACTCGGGCCACTCGGCGACACATCCGAGCACCTGCGCGGCGAAGGCCTCGTTCAGTTCGAGGACTGACAGGTCGTCAAATCCCTTGCCCGCCTTGGTGAGTGCGCGGTTGACGGCCTCGACGGGAGCGAGTCCGAAGTACTGCGGGTCGATCGCCGAGACACCGGTCGCGGAGACGCGGGCGAGGGGCTGGCGGCCGGTGGCCTTCAACCCCTCCTCGTCGACCAGGAGGAGGGCGGCGGCACCGTCGTTGAGAGGCGACGCGTTGCCTGCGGTGACTGTTCCGTTCTCCGTGCGGAACGACGGCTTGAGCTTGGCCATCGCCGCGAGGGAGGCGTCCGCCCGTACGGATTCGTCGGCGCCGAAGACGACCGGGTCGCCCTTGCGCTGCGGGATCGACACGGGCGCGATCTCGCCGTCGAAGAGGCCGGCCGCCTGCGCCTCTGACGCCTTCTGATGACTCGCGAGCGCGAACTCGTCCTGCTGCTCGCGGCTGATCTTGTGCTTGTCGGCGATCAGCTCCGCGCTCTCGCCGAGCGGGATGGTCCACTCCGGGTTCATGGCCGGGTTGACCATGCGCCAGCCGAGCGTGGTCGAGTACAACTCGGTGTGCCCGGCGGGGAAGGGCCGGTCCGACTTCGGCAGCACATAGGGCGCCCGGGTCATCGACTCCACCCCGCCCGCCACGGCGATGGAGGCGTCCCCGACCGCGATCGCGCGGGCCGCCTGGATGACCGCTTCGAGGCCGGATGCGCAGAGCCGGTTGACCGTCACGCCCGGTACGGAGGTGGGCAGGCCCGCGAGGAGGCCGGCCATGCGGGCGACGTTGCGGTTCTCCTCGCCGGCGCCGTTGGCGTTCCCGAAGTAGACGTCCTCGATGCGGGACGGGTCCAAGTCGGGGGTGCGGGCGAGGAGTTCGCGGAGGGCGTGGGCGGCGAGGTCGTCGGGGCGGACGGAGGCGAGGCCTCCGCTGTACCTGCCGATGGGGGTGCGGACGGCGTCGACGATGTAAACCGGGTTCACAGCAGGCCTTCCGTGACGGTGAGTTTCGCGTCGGTCTTGGCGACGATCTGTTCGACACTCACACCGGGCGCGGTCTCGATCAACACGAGGCCCTCGGGTGACACGTCGATCACGCCGAGATCGGTGATGACTCGGTTCACACACGCTTTGCCTGTGAGCGGCAGCGCGCACTCCGTGAGGATCTTCGGGGAGCCGTCCTTGGCCACATGGGTCATGACGACGATGACCGTGCGGGCGCCGTGCACGAGGTCCATCGCCCCGCCGATCCCGGTGATCATCTTGCCGGGGATCGCCCAGTTCGCCAGGTCACCGCCCGCCGAGACCTGCATCGCGCCCAGTACGGCGACGTCGATGTGCCCGCCCCGGATCATCCCGAAGGAGAGCGCGGAGTCGAAGAAGGAGGCGCCCGGCAGGACCGTCACGGTCTCCTTGCCGGCGTTGATCAGGTCCGGGTCGACCTGGTCCTCGGTCGGGTACGGTCCGGTGCCCAGGATGCCGTTCTCGGATTCGAGGATCACCTCGACGCCCGGCGGGAGGTAGTTGGGAATCAGGGTCGGCAGGCCGATGCCGAGATTGACGTACTGCCCGTCCTGAAGTTCGCGCGCCGCGCGGGCCGCCATCTCCTCGCGTGTCCAGGCCATCAGCTGCTCACCGTCCGCTGCTCGATCCGCTTGTCGGCGGCCTGCTCGGGGGTGAGGGCCACCACCCGCTGCACGAAGATCCCGGGCAGGTGCACCGCGTCGGGGTCGATCTCGCCGGGCTCGACCAGCTCCTCCACCTCGGCGATGGTCACCTTGCCCGCCATCGCCGCGAGGGGGTTGAAGTTTCGGGTGGACTTGTTGAAGACGAGGTTGCCGTGCCGGTCGCCCTTCGCGGCGCGGACCAGGGCGAAGTCGGTGCGGATACCGCGCTCCAGGACGTACTCGGTGCCGTCGAACTCCCGCACCTCCTTCGCCGGGGAGGCGAGCGTGACGCCGCCTGAGCCGTCGTAGCGCCAGGGCAGTCCGCCTTCGGCGACCTGGGTGCCGACACCGGCCGGGGTGTAGAAGGCGGGAATCCCCGCACCCCCCGCGCGCAGTCGCTCCGCGAGGGTGCCCTGGGGGATCATCTCGACCTCCAGTTCCCCGGCGAGGTACTGGCGGGCGAACTCCTTGTTGGCGCCGATGTAGGAGCCGGTCACGCGCGCGATGCGGCCCGCCGACAACAGGATCGCGAGGCCGGACTCCATCGCCCCGCAGTTGTTGGAGACCACGCCCAGGCCGGTCGTGCCGCGCTCGTACAGGGCCTGGATCAGCACGTTCGGCACACCGCTCAGCCCGAAGCCGCCGACCGCGAGCGTCGCTCCGTCCGGCACATCGGCCACGGCCTCGTCGGCCGTGGCGACCACCTTGTCCATCCGTGAAGCTCCGTCCCGTTCGAGCGCCCGGTCAGCAGGTAATCAGGGCACTGAGCATTTCGGTGAAGTTTCCTTCACGCTGTCACTGTGGGGGCCCGCCGTCAAGACCCGGGAGAAGTGCAGGGTCAGGACCGTGCACGAGGCTGGACTCGCCCCCAGGGCCTCCCGGTATCGTTCAGTGCACGGACGAATATGACGTCGGGAGGGCACATGGCAGCGGTGGACCTCACCACCCACCCCGGGCACCTCGCCCGGCGACTTCAGCAGGCGCACTATCTGCTCTGGAACACCATGGTCTCCGAGGAGATCACCTCCCCGCAGTTCGCGGTGCTCAACGCGCTCGCCGACGAGCCGGGGCTCGACCAGCGCACGGCGGGGGAGCGGGTGGGCCTGGACCGGTCCACCATCGCGGAGGTGATCAGCCGGCTGATCAGGCGCGGGTTGCTGGACAAGGTGCGGGATGCGCGGGACGGGCGGCGGTTTCTGCTGCGGCTCACCGATGACGGGGTGCGGGTCCATCGCAAGCTGGTTGTGCGGACGGCTCGGATGAACCAGGTTTTTCTGGCGCCGCTCTCTGTCGAGGAGCAGGGGGTCTTCTTTGACCTCATCCAGCGGGTGTCGGATGCGGCAGAGGGGCTCCGTAATCCTGTGGAGCCCCTCGCTGCGCGGCGGTAGCGGGCTGGGCGGTTCGTTGTCTGCGGGGCGGTGGGGGCTGGTCGCGCAGTTCCCCGCGCCCCTTCAGGGCGCTTCGGCCGCCCGGCATCACGCCTTCGCGAACACCACCCAGACCTGGCCCTTCGCGAAGTTCATGGGCTTGCCGTCCGAGGTCGTGAACTGCGTTCCGTCCGTGGCCTTTTGGCGCTTCCAGTCGACGCTGAACGTACGGCCGTCCCGCAGGACGTCCGCCTTCCCGGAGCCGACGGTCTCCGTGTACGGCGTGTTGTTGCCGAGGACGTCGTGGTACTTGGACTTGCGGATCTTCACGTACTGCACGACGACCGTCGCCGGAGCCAGTCGCTTGCCGTCGGTCAGGACGGTGGGCGTGCCGTCCTCGCTGACCTGCCAGCGGTGCTTGCTCCCGGACCAGGTGAAGGTGAAGCGGGCCGCCGGGTAGCGCACGGTGCGGGAGGCGGTGGGTTTGCCGCCCGCAGGGGCCGTGCCGTAGCGGAAGCCGGTCGTCAGGGCTGCCGCGCCCGGGGCGGAGGAGAGCAGCTTGTTCGGGTGGAGGTAGAGGTTGTGCGGGGCGGATTTGTCGACGCCCCGGTAGTAGGCGCTGGACACCTCGTCCGGCGACGCCGATCGCAGCGGGGCCTTGGCGATCAGCGGCAGGAGCTTGTGCTGCGCGCCGGAGAAGGCGAGCGTCGGGTCGTCGAACTGGCGCAGCAGCTCCAGGTCGGACACGCGGGCGCTGCGCACCGGGCCGACGGACTTGGGCAGCTTGGTGGCGAACACCGCCATCAGCCGGCTCAGGCCGCCCTCGACCTGCTCCGCGTACACGATGTCCGCCGAGTCCAGACCGGTCTGGGGGCGGGCGGCGGACACATTGTCGATCTTCACCGCGAGCAGTGGACCGGCGGCGGGGGCGACCGTCCCGTCGGCGCTCGGGCTCTGGGCCGGGGTCTGTGCGGGGGGCCGGCTCTGTCCGCGCCCGTCGTCGGCGGAGCCGCCGTGATGTGCCGTGCAGCCCACCGCCAGGGAGGCCGTCATCGTGGCGGCCAGCAGCGCCGCTCTTCTCGCGCCGCGCCGCTCGGGCGCCCTTTGTCCCATGCCCACCGTTGCCACCAAGTCTGTGTTTTCGATTGTGCGCTTATAAGTTCATTGGTGGCCATACCCGCTCGGTTGTGATTGTGCGCGCTGATTGGGCCGATCGGCCCACTGGAAAATACGGAGGGGCTCAGTCCGGCGATCTCTGTGAGTCCCGCGCGTCCTGAGACCGACTTCTACGGGCCGAGGATCTCCGCGAGGTCGTAGCGGACCGGCTCCTCCAGCTGCGCGTACGTGCAGCTCTCGGGGGTGCGGTCGGGGCGCCAGCGGCGGAAACGCGCCGTGTGCCGGAAGCGCGCGCCGTTCTCCATGTGGTCGTACGCCACCTCGGCCACCCGCTCCGGCCGGAGCGGTACCCAGGAGAGGTCCTTCTTGCCGGACCAGCGGCTCGGGGCGCCCGGAAGCCGAGCTGACTCGTGCGCGGCCTCCTCCGCCCAGGCCGCCCACGGATGCCCGGCCGGGTCGTCCATGCGCAGGGGCGCGAGTTCGTCGATGAGTTCGGCGCGGCGCTTCATGGTGAAGGCGGCGGACACTCCCACGTGCTGGAGGGCGCCCTGACCGTCGTAGAGACCGAGAAGGAGCGAGCCCACGACGGGGCCGCTCTTGTGGAGGCGGTAGCCGGCGACGACGGCGTCCGCGGTCCGCTCGTGCTTGATCTTGAACATGGCGCGCTCGTCCGGGCGGTAGCGCAGGTCAAGCGGCTTGGCGACGACACCGTCGAGCCCGGCGCCCTCGTACTGCTCGAACCAGCGTTGCGCCACGTCGATGTCGGTGGTCGCGGGCGCCAGGTGCACGGGTGCGGTCGCGCCGGACAGCGCCCGTTCGAGGAGCGCCCGGCGGTCGCCGAGCGGCACGTCGAGCAGTGACTCGTCGGCCAGGGCCAGCAGGTCGAAGGCGACGAAGGAGGCCGGGGTCCGCTCGGCCAGCGTCCGCACCCGCGACTCGGCCGGGTGGATGCGCTCGGTCAGCGCGTCGAAGTCGAGCCGCCCGTCCCGGGCGATCACGATCTCCCCGTCCAGCACGCACCGCTCCGGGACCCGATCCTTCAGCGCCTCGACCAGTTCGGGAAAGTACCTGGTCAGCGGCTTTCCGGTACGGGAGCCCAGCTCGACCTCTCCGCCGTCGCGGAACACGATCGCCCGGAAGCCGTCCCACTTCGCCTCGTAGTGCATGCCCGGCGGAATCCTCGCCACCGACTTGGCGAGCATGGGCTTCACGGGCGGCATCACCGGCAGATCCATGGTTCCGATTCTGCGCTCGTACGTCGCTCGCCGCCCGGTGTGCGATGTCTGTGCGCCGGGCCTACGGTGGCTCGCATGGGCGAAGCGGTGGAACTGGAGGCGGGCGGCCGGACCGTACGGCTGTCCAGCCCAGGCAAGATCTTCTTCCCGGAGCGCGGCTTCACCAAGCTGGACCTCGCCCGGTACTACATCGCGGTCGGCCCCGGAATCCTCCGGGCGCTGCGCGACCGCCCCACCACCCTGGAGCGCTACCCGGACGGGGTCGAGGGCGAGAACTTCTTCCAGAAGCGGGCGCCCAAGAACATGCCCGACTGGATCCCGACCGCCCACATCACCTTCCCCAGCGGACGCAGCGCCGACGAGATGTGCCCTACCGAGCAGGCCGCCGTCCTGTGGGCCGCCCAGTACGGCACGCTCACCTTCCACCCCTGGCCGGTCCGCCGCGACGACGTCGACAGCCCCGACGAACTCCGCATCGACCTCGACCCGCAGCCCGGCACCGACTACGACGACGCGGTCCGCGCCGCCCATGAACTACGCGCCGTACTCGACGAGTTCGGCGGCCTGCAGGGCTTCCCCAAGACCTCCGGCGGACGCGGCCTGCACGTCTTCGTACCGATCGAACCGCGCTGGACCTTCACCCAGGTCCGCCGCGCGGCCATCGCGGTCGGCCGTGAGCTGGCCCGCCGCATGCCGGACCAGGTGACCGTCAAGTGGTGGAAGGAGGAGCGCGGCGAGCGCATCTTCGTCGACTACAACCAGACCGCCCGCGACCGCACCATCGCCTCCGCCTATTCCATACGACCCCGCCCGCACGCCCCCGTCTCGGCCCCGCTGCGCTGGGACGAGGTCGGCACCGCGCACCCCCGCGACTTCGACCTCGCGACCATGCCGGCCCGTTTCGCCGAACTCGGCGACGTGCACGCCGACATGGACGACCACCGCTACTCCCTGGACGCCCTCCTCGAACTCGCCCGCCGCGACGAACACGACCACGGGCTGGGGGATCTGCCGTATCCGCCGGAGTATCCGAAGATGCCGGGGGAGCCGAAGCGGGTGCAGCCGAGCAGGGCGAAGAAGTCCTCAACTGCCCCGGATTCAGGCCCGGATGCAGCTGCCGGCTCCGTCGAGGACCCCGCCGCTGACTCGGGCACCGATTCCGCCGCCGACTCCGCTTCTGACGGATCATGAGCGCATGACTCGCCTGCTGACCCGGAGCGCCCTGGACGCCCTGCTGGAACCCTCGGCCTGCCTCGCCGCGCTGCGGGCCGGCTTCCTCGCGGTGGGAGCCGCGGTGGCGATCCCGGGCCAACGGGTGCGCACCGACCTGCCGTTCCCCGGTACGGCCACCGCGCTGATGCCCGGACTTCTGCCCGGCATCGAGGCCTACACCGTGAAGGTCAACGCCAAGTTCCCCGACGCACGGCCCGCGTTGAGAGGCGTGCTCTGCCTGCACAGCGGCGTGGACGGCGAGTTGCTCGCCCTGCTGGACTCGGCGACGGTGACCGCGTGGCGTACGGGGCTGGCGGCTGCCCTGGGCACGGATGCCCTCGCGGGGTCGGCGGAAGGTGCGGTGGTGGGGGTGATCGGCGCTGGGGCGCAGGCCGAGTTGATGGTTCGGGGGCTGGGTGCGCTGCGGTCGTACGGCGAACTCGTCGTCCACGACACGGACTTGGACCGCGCGACCGAGTTCGCCGTACGGCACGGCGGCCGGGTGCTGGGCTCACCGAGGGAGATCGCCTCGGCCGCCGACATCGTCCTGCTGGCTACCTGGTCCCGCACCCCGCTGCTGTCCCTCGCGGACACCCGGGAGGGCCAGCACCTCACCAGCCTGGGCGCCGACGAGCCGGGCAAGCGGGAACTCGCCCCCGACCTGCTGGACGCGGCGCTGGTCGTCGTCGACGACCGCCAACTGGTCGAGTCCGTGGGCGCGTTGACCCCGGCAGACATCGACACGACGCTCGGCGACGTACTGCGAGGGGACCATCCGGGGCGGACCGACGCCAGTGTGCGTTCCGTCTACGCCCCCGTCGGACTGCCGTGGCAGGACCTGGCGCTGGCGTGGCTGGCGTATGAGCGGGCCGAGCGGGACGGGGTGGGGCGGCGGGTGGATCTACTGGGGTGAGTGACGGGCCGGTCGGGGTCGACGAGGGCGCACTCGGCAGGGGGAGCGGTATTGGGAGCGCTCTCACCATCGGGTTCCGCCGCGGCTATCCTGATCCGCATCATCGAGGAGGGGTCCAGACGTGACCGAGACAGCACCGCGCCCCACGCTGGAGGCCGTGGCCGCGCGGGCGGGGGTGTCGCGGGCCACCGTCTCCCGGGTGGTCAACGGCGGGGACGGGGTGCGGGAATCGCTCGTCGAGCGGGTCCGGCAGGCCGTGGACGAACTCGGGTACGTCCCCAACCAGGCCGCCCGGAGCCTGGTGACGAAGCGGCACGATGCCATTGCCGTGGTGATCGCGGAACCGGAGACCCGTGTCTTCGCGGACCCCTTTTTCGCCATGCAACTCCGGGGTATCAGCAAGGAGTTGACCGCCCATGACTCCCAACTCGTGCTGCTCCTCACGGAAGGGCGCGACGACCACGCCCGCGTCGGCCGGTATCTTGCCGGCGGCCATGTCGACGGCGCGCTCGTCTTCTCCCTGCACCTCGACGACCCGCTGCCCGGACTGATCCAACGGGCCGGTGTCCCCACGGTGTTCGGCGGCAGGCCCGGCTGGAGCGAGGGGACACGCGCGTCCGGACCCACGGTGTACGTCGACTGCGACAACCGGGGCGGCGCCCGCGAGGCCGTACGGCATCTCGTCGGGCTCGGCCGCACCCGCATCGCGCACATCACCGGCGCGCTCGACCAGACGTCCGCGGTGGACCGGCTCGACGGGTTCCGGGATGTCATGGTCGACGTCGACCCGCGGCTGATCGTGGAGAGCGACTTCACCCCGGGCGGCGGTGAGCGCGCGATGCGGGAACTCCTCGACAACTGCCCCGACGTGGACGCCGTGTTCGCCGCCAACGACCTCACCGCCTACGGCGCCATGAAGGTGCTGCGCGAGGAGGGGCTACGGGTGCCCGAGGACGTGGCGGTGATCGGCTTCGACGACATGCTTCCGGTCGCCGAACAGACCGAACCACCGCTCACGACGGTCCGCCAGGACATAGAGGAGATGGGCCGGTTGATGGCCCGCCTGCTGCTGCGCGGCCTCGACCGCCGGGGCGTCCGCGACGGCATCGGAGGCGCGCCGTCCAGCGTGATCCTGCCGACCACACTGGTCCACCGCGCCTCCGCGTAGGCCGCTCCCGGGGCGCAAGGCCTGTCAGCCCTGCCGCGGCTCGCTCTTGATGACGGCGAAGCGGGCGCCGTGCGGGTCGGTGAGCTGGGCGA
The DNA here is from genome assembly GCF_045162565.1 of Streptomyces sp. NBC_00986. NCBI lineage: Bacteria > Bacillati > Actinomycetota > Actinomycetes > Kitasatosporales > Streptomycetaceae > Streptomyces > Streptomyces sp. NBC_00986. The sequence continues at coordinate 2,303,579 of NZ_CP108733.1, read as the reverse complement.
TGCGGCCGACGCCCTCCATGCTGGTGGCCGGCACGGAGACCTTGCCGCCCGTCTCCAGCGCCTTGGCCACGGTCGCGTCCACGTCGGCCACCTCGAAGTACGCCAGCCAGTACGCCCCCGAAGCCGCGCCGGTCGGGTCGAAGTCGAGCGGGACGACACCGCCGAACATCGCGTCCTCACCGGCACCGGACGGGTTGAGACAGGTGTAGTCGCCGCCCGGCATGGGAGCGGCGGAGGTCTCCAGACCGAGTGAGGCGTAATAGAACGCGGCCGCCGCGGCGATGTCCGGCGTGTACAGCTCGACCCAGGTCAGCGAACCGGGGTCGCCCGTGACGTCAACACCCTTCATCTGGCCCGGCTGCCAGATGCCGAACGCGGCGCCCGCCGGGTCCCTGAGGATCGCCATGTGGCCCTGGCCCATCACGTCCATCGGCTGGAACAGGACCGCGCCGTGCGCCTGCTCAACCGCCTTGGCCGTGGCCTCCGCGTCCGCGCTCTGGAAGTACACGGTCCAGGCGGACGAGTCGTGCTCCGGGGGCAGCGGCATGCCGCCGGCGACGGTCTTGCCGTCGAGCTGGAAGAAGCCGTAGCCGCCGGCCTCGGGTCCCGCCGACTGGAACTGCCAGCCGAAGAGACCGCCGTAGAAGGAGATGGCGCTGTCGATGTCGGGGGAGCCGACGTCCAGCCAGTTCGGAGCGCCGTTGACGAAACGGGTGGTGAGCATCATTGCCCTCCTCGTTGAAGGGGCCCGTTCTCTGCTCTGCCGAGTCTTGCACCGCCCACTGACAATCGCTGCCGGGGCGCGGCAGACGCTCGCGGATCCGGCGTTGATCACCCTCGGTGACCGCTGAAGTTCTCCCTGTTTTCACACCGGTTCCGCGCGCCGCCGTGCGTCGGTGCGGGCGTGCCGCCACCATCGGGGTGGCCGGAGGCCCCGGAGCGCGGCGTTGATCCCGCGTTGATCGAACGTTTTTCGCCGACCGGCACGATCCTGGTCATGCACATCGACACGATCACCTCGCCCGACCTGGACTGGCAGCAGGAGGCGTTGTGCGCGCAGACCGGGGCGGACTTCTTCTTCCCCGAACCCGGCAGCTCCGTCAGGGAGGCGAAGCGGATCTGCGGCATGTGCCCGATCCGCTCGGCCTGCCTGGAGTACGCCCTCGACAACGACGAACGCTTCGGGGTGTGGGGCGGTCTCTCGGAGAAGGAACGCCTGGAGATCCGACGCACCACCTCCCGCTGAACGGGCGCGTTTATTCGGTGCGGTGCGCGCGGGGGAGTGCGGTTAGGATCCGGGGGCGCACCCGGGCGTAGCGCAGAGGCAGGCGCACGTCGTGCTCTGACGAATCACATCGGTTCGAATCCGATCCCCGGGCTGCGTTCGGGGGCCCTGTAGAGCAGAGGCAGACTCGCCGCTTGGCAAGGCGGACACGCCGGTTCGAATCCGGCCGGGGCCCACTTCATGGCACGGCCGGGGCGGGAATCGATGACTGACGAGGGCGGGATCACCGAGGCGGAACTGGTCGCCTTCCACCGGACGGTGGGCAGGCTGCGCGACCTGCCCGTCGACGATCCGGTACGGCTGCGCGCGGAACAGGTCGCCGCGTCCTTCGCCCGGGACGGCCGGCTACGGCGCCGCAAGGGCCGCGGCGCCGACGTGTCCGCGGCCGACGCGGCGACGATGGCGGCTACGGCGACGGGGGCGTCGGACCGGCGCGAGGACGCTCCGCTGGGTTCCGCGGGTGAAGTGGTCGGGCGTGCGGGTGAGTTGGTGGGGCACGCGGATGCCGGCGGGGGTGTCTACCGCAAGCCGCGCAGCTGCTACGTCTGCAAGTCGCCCTATCGACAGGTGGGTTCCTTCTACCACCGGCTGTGTCCCGAGTGCGCCGCCGACAACTCCGCGCGCCGGGCGCTGAGTACGGATCTGGGCGGGCGCCGGGTGCTGCTCACCGGCGGGCGGGTGAAGATCGGTTTCCAGCTGGCGCTGATGATGCTGCGGGACGGCGCGGAGGTGCTGATCACGTCGCGGTTCCCGCACGACGCCGTACGGCGATTCCGTGCCGAGCGGGGTGGCGGGAAGTGGCTGGACCGGCTGACGGTGCTCGCCGTCGACCTCCGCGACCCGCGTCAAGTACTGGGCCTGTGCGAGGAGTTGAGGCAGGCGGGCGAACCGTTGGACATCCTCGTCAACAACGCCGCGCAGACCGTACGACGCCCTCCGCAGTCGTACGCGCTGCTGGCCGCCGGGGAGCGCGCCGCGCTGCCGGAGGGGGCACGGCAGGCGCCCGGCTTCACGCCGATGCGGATGCTCGCGGGCGGGGCCGCGGCGCTGCCCGTCGTACTCCGCGAGGCCGACGAGGCCGGACTCCTGCCCGACCCGTCCCCGGAGAACTCCTGGTCGGCCCGGCTCGGCGCCCTCGACCCGGCGGAGGTCCTGGAGACCCAACTGGTCAACGCCCTGGCCCCGGCCCTCCTCTGCGACCGCCTGCTGCCCCTGCTGCTCGCCTCGCCGCGCCCCCGCCGGTACGTCATCAACGTCACCGCGGTGGAGGGCCGGTTCGCCGTACGCAACAAGATGCCCGGCCACCCCCACACCAACATGGCCAAGGCCGCCCTCAACATGCTCACCCGCACCAGCGCCGCCGAACTCGCCGACCAGGGCGTCCACATGTGCGCCGTCGACACGGGCTGGATCACGGACGAGAACCCGGCCCCCAAGAAGGGCCGCATGGCCGAGGCCGGCTTCCGCACCCCGCTCGACATCGTGGACGGCGCGGCCCGCGTCTACGACCCGATCGTGCGCGGCGAGTCCGGGGACCCGGTGTCCGGGGTGTTCCTCAAGGACTATCGGGAGGCGGCGTGGTGAGCGGGGACGGGGAGGACGCGGGAGGCTCTGCTGTGGCGGGTCCGGGGGAGGGCGCGGGGGCCTCGGAATCTCCGTCGCCCGGCTCGGGCGAGGCGCGTCCTGCGGATGCGTCGACCGCGCCGGAGGCGGCGACGTCCGTCGACCCGGGCGAACCGGACCCGGTACCCGCACCGACCGACCCCGACTCGCCGTTCCCCCGGCCCCCGGCGATCGGCTTCGCCGGTGTGGCGTACGTCCCGCCGCGACCGGTCGGCGAACTTGCCCCGCTGCTCGACTGGTTGCGCGCGGGTCGCCCCGCCGGAGAGCGCCTCGACTTCGCCGTAGGCACGGCCTTGCCCGACGGGCGGCTCGACCTGTGCAAGCAGGAGCTCGGGGTGGAGGGGGCCGCGCTGGTCGCCGAGGCGTTGGCCCAAGGGCCGTCTCCTGTACGGCACTTGCTGCTCGGCACCGATGGGCTCGGGGACGAGGGTGCCGAGGTCGTGGCCGCGGGGAGCGGGGACGTCGAGACGCTCTACCTCGGCTGCAACGGGATCACCGCCGGTGGTGCCTGTCGGATCGCCGACCAGTTGCGGGCCTCGCCGCAGGTCGTCACCGGGGTGTGGCTCAAGCGCAACCCGTTGGGCAGCGGTGGAGGGCGGGCGGCGGCCGAACTCATCGAGTCCGCGCGGGCGTTGCGCACGCTCGACCTCGTGCAGACCGGGCTCGATCCGGCGGGCGTCGCCGTCCTTGGCGATGCGCTGCTCGCCGCCGCCGGCAATGGGCGTCGCATCGAGCGGCTCTTCATCGGCGGCAATCCGCTCGGCGCGGACGGCGCCGTACCCCTCGCCGCCGTCGTCGCGGCGGGTGCGATCGACGAACTCTACGTATCCGCCGCCCGGTTGGGGGACACCGGCGCCCTCCTCCTCGCCGACGCCCTGGAGCGCGCGCCGTACGGACGGCTGACCCGGCTGTCCGTCGCCAGCAACGGCATCGGCCCGCAGGCCGCGGCGCGCCTGGTGGCCGCCGCCACCGCGACCGGGGTCGGTCTGCTGGACCTCGGCCGGGTGAGGGCAGCGGCCGTGCTCGGCGCGGCCGACAACCACGTCGATCTGCGCGCCGCCGAGAGCATCGCCCAGACCCTCGTCGCCGCCGAACACCGCCTCACTCACCTCGTCCTGTCCCACACCGGGATGCGCAGCCGCGAGGCCCACCGACTCCTCGACACGGCACCCCGCGCGGTCACCCCCACCCGCTTCGTCCTCGGCCAGGGAATCGCCGCCAGCGTCAAACGCCGCCTGGAGGCACTCACCGCCCACATCCCCGCACCACCGCTCGCCCCCGACGTGGCCGCCGTACGCAGCGTGCACCGCACCGCGCGGCCGGGGGAGGGCGAGCACGGGGTCAGCGACGCGCCAACCCGGTGAATATGTCCGTCCAGAACCGTTGTTGCCGCTCCGACGCCCCCACCAGATACGTGGCTCGCAGCTTCGCCGGCAGCAGCGCCACCATGCGGGCCACCACCGCCCGGTGCTTCTTCAGCTGGGACAACTCCGCGTTGGCGAGGATCTGGTGGACCACGTCGCTGTCGTCGCCGCCCTCGTCGGTGTGCTCGGCGGCGCGGCGCAGCCGGGCCTCCCAGGCGTCCGCGTCACGGGCCAGTTCGCGCAGTCCCGTCACCGGGCGGCCCCTGAAGCGGTCGATCAGGGCGGTGAGCGGCACGGGCGCGTACTCGCCGTCGCCGAGATAGACCGTCGCCATCTCCAGCGGCAGCCCCCGCCGGTGCAGCTTGATGAGCCGCTCCAGCGTGCGCTTGGTGATCCAGGCGCGGCCGTCGTCGTCGATGTCGTGCTTCCACCACTCCAGCACCGTCTCCGCGTCCGCGCCGTACCGTGCGAGCAGCCACTCGTTGGCCGGGATGTCCGCCGGGTCCACCGTCAGCGAGGCCGTGAACCTCGTCGCCTGGGCGATGTTGTTCCGCGAGACCAGCAGCTTGCGGCCCAGATGGTACGGCGGGTTCTGGACGGCGATCTGCGCCCGCAGATTCTCGATCCGCCGGCCCGCCAGGGACCACTCCTGGGTGATCTCCATCAGCTTGGCGAACGCGGCCTTGTCCTTGGGGCGGTTGTACCCGTCCCACACGATCGCCTTCGGACCGGGCCCGGTGAAGTTCGCGGCCAGCAGGTTGTCCAGGGTGCCGTCCGCCGACGGGATCGGTGCGCACAGGTCCTCGACGTTCGTCACCGGCAGCGAGAAGTACAGCGGCTCCCGGCCCAGGCCCGCGCGGACCGTCTCCCGGACCAGCTCCGTCTTGCCGCACCCGGGCGGCCCCTGGAGCAGCACCGTCCAACGGTTGCGCAGCGCGGCCCGCACCACCTGCCGTACCGGGTCCGGGATCGTGGCCGGGTTGGGCACGCCCAGCGCCTCGGCGACGCGGTCCAGGATCTCCGCCGTGCGGTTCTGCCCGGGCCTGCCGTCCGGGCCCGGCTCGGCCAGGCGCAGTCGCTCGCCGTCGACCAGAGGCAGGCCCCAGCGGAGTGGGAAGCCCTCCTTCGCGTTGGCCAGCACGTGGTCCAGCGTGCGCGGCGACAGCAGCTCGCGCAGCGCGGGCGAGAGCGACGCCCAGACGCCGAACACCGAACTCAGGTCCCAGGGGCGGTACTTGGCGGCCAGATGCCGACGCCAGGACGTGTCGTTCGCCGTGATCCGCAGCGTGACCATACGGTCGAGCAGCGCGAGGTCGCCGCGCCGGGCCGAGGTCTCGGACAGCGACTCGTTGTCCGTGAGGAAGACACCGACGCAGCCCAGCGCCCGCAGATCGTGCTCGCCGAGCGTCCAGTTGCAGGCGATCTGCATCAGCTGCGACTGGATCGTGTCGCCCGCCTGCAGCGAGTCGTCGATGAGCAGCACGAACGGCGTGCCCGGCTTCAACTGGCTCATCACCAGCTGCCGCAGCACCAGTTCACCGGTCTCCGGGTCCCGCACCGGCGCGTTGACCAGCAGGTCGTCCGGCGTCAGATTCGCCGCCGGGACGTACACCAGCGCGGTCCCGGGGTGGGCGCGGGCGATGTGCGAGAAGAACGTCGCCGTCTTGCCGATGCCGTGCTCGCCGAAGATCTGCCCGGTCTGCCCGATGTCGATCATCGCGTCGATGAAGGACTCCAGACGCGACGGCTCACGCCGACCGCGCTCGGCCTCCGGGGTCGTCGACTGCCCTGTCTCCGTGGTCATTTACGTCGATCCTGTCGTGACGCGATGGCAGTCCATCGCCGGGTTGTGCGACTCGGGCCACTCGCTGCCGCCCTCGGTGATCAGCCAGATCCACTTGTCCGGCTCGGCGGGCGTGACCGGCGGCGCGTACCCGTCCGTGAGCACCACGACCGCGTCCGGGGTGACGTCGAACCGCCGGCCGTTCACCTCCGTACGCCCCTCGACGTAGTCCGCGACCACCTGGAAGCTCGTGCCGCCCCCGCCGTACACCCGCTCGCCCGGCTTGAACGGCATCACCACCGCGTCGAAGGACAGCCAGTGCGCCTCGACCCCGTCGATGCGGCCGACGAGTTCGGTGAGCCAGCTGATCACCTGGTCCGGCATCGAGCCCGAGGTGTCGTACGCGATGACCAGGACCTTGTCCCGGACCGGGCCGCGGCGCGCGAGCATCGGGTCCTGGCCGAGGGCCGCGAGCAGCGCGCCGCGCTTCTTCGGGTACACCAGCCGCTCGCCGTCGCGCAGTTTCGAACCGAGGACGTCGACCAGCCAGCGCTGCCACCAGTGGACCGTACGCGTGCGTGCCGTCTCACCGCGCAGGACGCCCGCGCCGAGGTTCCCCCAGATCCGGCCGGCCCGCGCCGAACCGTCCTCCGTACGACCCATCAGGTCGAGCAACTCCCGCTCCGCGCCCGTGTGTCCGCGCCGGGCCGCCAGCAGGGAGTTCAGCAGCGCGGACGACGTCACCGCGTCCACCGTCTCCTGGTCGGCCGGTACCGAGCCGTCCACCAGGTGCACGCACAGATGCCGCTCCGGGACCGGAGGGTGCCGCATGCGCTTCAGCTCGCCGAACACCTTCATGTCGGTCGCGATGAATTCCTCGTACGGCACCGGCTCCAGGCCGTGTGCGGTGAGGTCGTCGCGGTAGAGCCGGTGGATCTTCCGTGGGTCGATGCCCGTCGGCCGGCCGTCCAGGAGGGGCAGGTCGGTGCGGCCGAGCCGGACCAGGGCGACATGGTTGATGGAGACCTCAGCGGCCAGCTCGAAGACCGGGTCGTCGCGCAGTTCGAGGTCGGCGAACAGATGCCGTTGCACCAGGTGCCGTGCCTCGTGGAAGAGCACGAACTTCACGCCGTCCAGGCCGAGTCGGACAAAGAAGTCCGGGTTGAAGAGCAGGAGGCAGGAGCCGTCGCCGGAGGCGACCACGGCCGCTGTGTCCACCGCGGTCGTGGGGATCTGGTGATGGCACTTCGCGTACAGCCAGGACACCACCGCCGACTCCGTCAGCCCGAAGTCCAGCAGCGCGGCCTCCTTCAGCCGCCGCGCCCCGGCGACCGTCGCCGGGTCCGCGGGCCGGTACCGCTCCAGCGCCCTGCGGTCGGCCAGATCGACCACAGGGGTATGCCGACCCCGCTCCCCGTACGCCATCTCACGCCCCCCGAACCGCAGTTCCCCCAGTGCCTCAATTGGTACCAGGCCGCACTGACATCGGGCCAAGGCATTACGCTCCGGTCGCAAGGGCGGGGTCGTAGCGCAGAGGCAGGCGCGTTGGTCTCCAGAACCGGAACACGCTGGTTCGAATCCAGCCGCTCCGCCCCCCTCAGAGCCTCAGGGTCGGCTCAGGCGACCGCTCCCGCCGTCACGACCAGCTCCACCGCGTTGCCGTGGAACGTGTCGATCAGCTGCGCCAGCACCGACCAGGCGTCCTCGTGGTCGGCCAAGTGCTCGCGCACGAGCGGTCGCAGGGCGTCCTCGGCCTCGGCCACGCGCGCGGGGAACATCAAGTGACCTGTGGACAGCACCTTCAGGACGTGCGACGCGGCGCTCCAGGTGGTCGCGTAGTCGGCGGGGTCGCCGAGCACGCCGGCTTGCTCGATGCGGTGGGTGAACTTGCGGTGCGTGCCGAACTGGGCGCGCAGTTCGGGTGGGCAGTCCGGGCGTACGGACAGCGCCCAGCGCGCGTATCCGGGCAGCGGACGGTCCTGGTCCGCCTCCATGACGGCCTGCCAGTCGGAGCGCTTCAGGACCATCGACGCGGCCGTCCGCGCGGACTGCATCGAGGTGCCCTCGCGCAGGGCGCCGACCAGGCCGAAGCGGGTGAAGCTCTCGGGGACCGGCGGTTCGTCCGCCAGTCGCACGCTGTCGGGGACGGTCAACGGCCCCTCGCGGTCGGGGCCGAACGGCACACCGCGCGCGATGGCGCGACGCATCCCGTTGTCCGCGGAGATGTGCCGCCAGACCCACTGGTTCAGGTCCGGGTCGTCCTCCTGCAGCGACCACAGCAGGACGGAGGTCGGCACCGGCGTCCTCGTCCAGGACCACAGGTCGGCGTTGCGCCGTGCCTCGGGAGTCCGCTCGCGATCCGGCTCCGGGAGGCCGATCCGCCGCCGTATCCGCTCGGCGGCCCCGCTGTCGATCAGGTGCAGCAGAAAGCCGACCGCCGCCCCTGACGTGCTGTTCTCACGCATGGCGGAATGATGCCGCAGCGGGACGGCCGCCCGCACCGGCAAATCGATCGCCGGGCGGGCCGAGGCCATCCGGGTCAGGCGCTCGCGCGCGCCGCCATCCGGGCCTTGCGGATCGCGAGCTTCTCGTCGAACTTGGACGCTTCGGAGTCCAGGCCGCCCATGTAGAGGCCGATCTCCTCCTGGGCCTGCTGGCCCTCGGGGCCGAGGCCGTCGATCTCCATGACCTTGAGGAAGCGCAGGACGGGCTGGATGACGTCGTCGTGGTGGATGCGCAGGTTGTAGACCTCGCCGATGGCCATCTGCGCGGCGAAGCGCTCGAAGCCGGGCATGCCGTGACCGGGCATCCGGAAGTTGACGAGGACGTCGCGTACGGCCTGCATGGTGAGGTCGGGGGCGAGCTCGAACGCGGCCTTCAGGAGGTTGCGGTAGAAGACCATGTGCAGGTTCTCGTCGGTCGCGATGCGGGCCAGCATGCGGTCGCAGACCGGGTCGCCCGACTGGTGGCCGGTGTTGCGGTGCGACACGCGCGTGGCCAGCTCCTGGAAGGCGACGTACGCCACGGAGTGCAGCATCGAGTGCCGGTTGTCCGACTCGAAGCCCTCGCTCATGTGCTCCATGCGGAACGCCTCGAGCTTGTCCGGGTCGACCGCGCGGGAGGCGAGCAGGTAGTCCCGCATGACGATGCCGTGCCGGCCCTCCTCCGCCGTCCAGCGGTGCACCCAGGTGCCCCAGGCGCCGTCGCGGCCGAAGAGGGAGGCGATCTCGTGGTGGTAGCTGGGGAGGTTGTCCTCCGTAAGGAGGTTCACGACGAGGGCGATGCGGCCGATCTCGGTGACCTTGGACTGCTCCTTGCCCCAGGCCTCGCCGTCCTCGAAGAAGCCGGGGAAGTTCCGGGCGTCGCTCCACGGCACGTACTCGTGCGGCATCCAGTCCTTGGTGACCTTGAGGTGCCGGTTGAGTTCGGTCTCGACGACTTCTTCCAACGCGTACAGCAGCTTGGCGTCGGTCCAGACTGCGGGGCTGCCGAGGTGCGGGGAAGTGATCGTCACGGGGACTCCAGGGGGACGTCGTACAAAACTGAACAAACCGGCGAGCGGTGCCGGGACCTGTGCAACTTACGGAATCGTAGGCTACGAAACCGTAGGTTACGAGACCGTAGGTTAAGGACGCTGTAAAGATCGCTGTTCAGGCCGTATCGCCGGGGAATCCCGCACGGCCGCAGGACCGCAGGTCCCGGCGCCGAACGGGCGGCCGTGTCACCCGTTCAGGCGTACAGATCCCGGAGCCTGACCGAGAGGCACGTCACACATCCTTCGAGTTTCTCGAACTCGCTGATGTCCACCACGACCGGCTCGTGGCCGAGATCGCTGAGCAGGTCGGCGGTCTTGGGCGCGCTCGCCGCCATCAGCAGCTTGTCGCCGCCGAGCAGCACCACATGCGCGCCGGCCTCCTCGGGCACCGACAGGAAACGCGGGAACAGCGAGGGCCGGTCCACCTTCGGGATGTGCCCGAGCACCGTCCCGTCGGGCAGCGCGGTGACCGCCGACTTCAGATGCAGCACCTTGCTCACGGGCACGGCGACCACCCGCGCCCCGAGCGGCTCGAACACGGCCCGCAACTGCTGGATGCCGGCCGCGTTCGTCCGGCCGCCCCGGCCGACGTAGATCGTGTCGTCGACCTTGAGGACGTCGCCGCCCTCCAGGGTGCCCGGCTCCCAGACCCAGTTCACCGAGCAGCCGAGCCGGGCCACCGCCTCCTCGACCCCGCCGGTCTCCTCGCGCCGGGACTCGGCGCCGGGCCGCGAGATCAGCGCCACGTTCTTGTACACGACCACCGCGTCCTCGACGAACACGGAGTCGGGGCAGTCGTCGGCCGGATCCACCTCGAGCGTCTCCCAGCCGTGCACCCGCAGGGCGTGCGCGTAGGCCTCCCACTGCTCGAGTGCCTGCTCGACATCGACCTTCTCCCGCTCGATGTGCGTGACCAGCCCTTCGGCCAGGCGCGGGCTGGGTCGGCGGACGAGGGCCTTCTTGCTGGGCACGAGCGGGACTCCGTATCGGCGGGATCGTTTCGGCGCCGTTGTCGGGGCACCGGTTGGCCATCATGCGTCACCCGTCCGTGCCGACAAAACCCCTCACGTGAGGCTGTGGCCCTCCTGAGATGCGCCCGGAGGGCCCGGACCGGGTACCGCACGGGCGCTATGCCGGGTGTTCCACCTCCTCCGGTGTGATCGTCCGCAGCTCCCCGTCCAGCAGCAGCCAGCGTGTGATGCCGATCGATTCGAGGAACGGCAGGTCGTGACTGGCCACGATCAACGCCCCTTCGTACGACTCCAGCGCCGAGGTCAGCTGCCGCACGCTCGCCATGTCGAGGTTGTTCGTCGGCTCGTCCAGCATCAGCAGCTGCGGGGCGGGCTCCGCGAGCATCAGCGCGGCCAGCGCCGCCCGGAAACACTCGCCGCCGGACAGCGTCGACGCCTGCTGGTCGGCGCGGGCACCCCGGAACAGGAAGCGGGCAAGCCGCGCCCGGACCCGGTTGTTGGTCGCGCCCGGCGCGAACCGCGCCACGTTCTCCGCCACCGTCAGCTCACCGTCGAGGACATCGAGCCGCTGCGGCAGGAAACGCAGCGGGACATGCGTCACCGCCTCGCCCGCCACCGGCTCCAGCTCCCCGGCGATCGTGCGCAGCAGCGTCGTCTTGCCCGCGCCGTTGCGCCCGATCAGCGCGATCCGCTCCGGCCCGCGCAGATCGAGCCCGCCCGCCCGGGCGCCGTAAGCGAGTTCCAGGTCCATGAGGGTCAGGACCTGACGGCCCGGCGGTACGGCCGTGTACGGCAGGTCGACGCGGATCTCGTCGTCGTCCCGTACGGCCTCCACCGCCTCGTCGAGCCGTTCCTTCGCCTCGGCGAGCCGCTCCTCGTGCAGGATGCGGTGCTTGCCGGCGGACTCCTGTGCGGACCGCCTGCGCGCTCCCATGACGATCTTCGGCTCGCGCTTCTGCTCGAACATCTTCTGTCCGTACTTCTTGCGCCGGGCCAACTTGACCTGCGCGTCGGACAGTTCGCGCTTCTGCTTGCGGAAGTCCGCCTCGGCGACGCGCACCATCCGTGTCGCGGCGTCCTGTTCGGTGGTCAGGGCCTCCTCGTAGGCGGAGTAGTTGCCGCCGTACCAGGTGATCTCGCCGGAGCGCAGATCGGCGATCTGGTCGACGAGGTCGAGGAGTTCACGGTCGTGGCTGACCACGATCATCACCCCGGGCCACGACGCGACGGCCGAGTACAGCCGCTTGCGTGCGTACAGGTCGAGGTTGTTCGTCGGTTCGTCGAGGAGCAGGACGTCCGGCCGGCCGAGCAACAGCGCGGCCAGCCGCAGGAGTACGGACTCGCCGCCCGAGACCTCGCCGATGGTGCGGTCCAAGTCGATGTGTCCCAGGCCGAGTTCGCCGAGTGTGGCGATGGCCCTCTCCTCCACGTCCCAGTCGTCGCCGAGTGTCTCGAAGTGCTCCTCGGCCGCGTCGCCGGCCTCGATGGCGTGCAGGGCGGAGCGTTGAGCGGCGATGCCGAGCGTCTCGTCGACGCGCAGGGCGGTGTCGAGCGTGACGTTCTGCGGGAGGTGGCCGACGTCGCCCGCGACCCGCACGGTGCCGTCGGCCGGGGCGAGTCGACCGGCGATCAGCTTCAACAGGGTTGATTTCCCTGATCCGTTGACACCGACGAGCCCGGTCCTGCCGGGTCCGAAGGCGGCGTCCAGGTCCTCGAAGACGGTGGTCCCGTCGGACCACGCGAAGGAGAGGGACGTACAGGTGACGGAGGTATGCATGAGGGCCTCGCGGTTGCTTGACGCGGTCATGGGCGGACGCGTATCGAGACACCGCGAGGCGGGAGACTGGTCCCGGGGGCGGAGAGAAGGCCCTGTTCCGGAGGACGGCTCGGACGCCGAGGTCGTACACGGCGGACACACCTCAGGGGTGTGTGGCGCGGTGTCTCAGAACCTCAGACGAGCAACGTCCTACTCCGATCGACGGCAACAGAAGCAAGGGCAACGCTACGAAAGGCCTCGGGGGGCTGTCAACGCATTAAAGCGGGAGCCCGCGACCCGCACGCCGAGGTCGGATTCCTGCCAGCCAGGGCGCGCCCACGCCTGCTTGAGTGAGGCGTATGACGAACCAGAACACCCTCCGTGACCGGGCTCTGGCCTTCCGCGCGCTGCATGTGCCGGGGCGTCCGCTCGTCCTGCCGAACGCCTGGGACGCCGCGAGCGCCCGCATCGTCGAGGACGCGGGCGCGTCCGCCGTGGCGACCACCAGCGCGGGTCTCGCCTGGGCCCTCGGCGTCCCGGACGGCGACCGGCTGGACCGGGAGCGGGCCCTGGAGGCGGTCGCCCGCATCACCGCGAGCGTCGCCGTACCGGTGAGCGCCGACATCGAGAGCGGCTTCGCGAAGGACGCGGCGGGGGTCGCCGACACAGTCCGCGCGGTGCTCACGGCGGGTGCGGTGGGGGTGAACATCGAGGACGCGCTCTACGGCGCCGAGATCGACGCGCTCCACGGCGGTGAGGGCGTCCTGCGGCCGGTCGCCGAGCAGGCCGAGCGTATCGCCGCCGCCCGTGAGGCCGCCGACGCGGAGGGCGTGCCGCTGTTCATCAACGCCCGCATCGACACGTTTCTGCGGGGCGTCGGGGGAGTGGACGCGACCCTGGAGCGGGCCGCCGCGTTCCGGGCCGCGGGCGCCGACGGGATCTTCGTCCCCGGGACCGTCGAGCCGGGAACGGTCGAGGAACTCGCCGACGGGATCGACGCGCCGCTCAATGTGCTGGTCGGCCCCGGCGCACCGCCGGTCGCCGAACTGGCCGCGCTGGGCGTCGCGCGCGTGAGCGCGGGCTCCAGCGTCGCGCTGGCCGCGTACGCCGTGGTGCGCCGTGCCGCGCGGGAGCTGCTGGACACGGGTACCTACGGCGCGCAGACGGGAGGGCTCGGCTACGGCGAGCTCAACTCCCTGCTGGCACGGGGGAATTAGCTCAGCAGGCGTCCCGCATCAGCTCGGCGAGGTCGTGGTCCAGGTCGAGCTGGAGGTGTTCGAGACCGGCGGGCACCAGCTCGCCGGTGGCCTGCAGGAAGCGCCGTATCTCGGACGAGTGGACGTGCACGACGGCGGTGCCCTCGGGGGCGTGGAACTCCAGCACGGTGCGGTCGAAGCCGTAGGGCCGCACCCGCACGTCGCCATGGCCCTCGGCGCCGTGCAGACCGGCCGCGAGGAGTTCACGGGCGAAGGTCCAGCAGACCTCGACGCCCTCCAGGGTGGCCGGTGCCGGGAAGGTCATCCGGACGGCGAACGGGTCCCGCTGGTCGTAGTGCAGGATGGCGGGAATGCTCGGCATCCGCGGTGCGGCGGCGACGAGGCGGGCCTCTACGGGCTGCTCGATGACGATGGACAACGCCTTGCTCCCTTGTGTGACGGCGGTGCTGCTGTGGTGAAGGCCGGACGGTCTCCTGAAAAGATTCCGGAACGGACCCCCGAGTGGATGGGTCCGCACTGGAAGAGACGCCGGAACGGGCCGATCCGTGCACACGAATTTCGAGTGACCTCTGTCACCGCCGCCCATATGCGCCCAAGGCGGGCGCGGGCATCTGGACGGCCCCCGGGGAGTGGGCTAGCTTCGCCCGCCATGAGGCGCATGGGGAAGACGCGACGGGTGGGACGTACGTACCGGAACGTGGCCGTGGCCATGGCGTGCGGGGCGGCGCTGGCCGCGCTGACCGCCGTACCGGCGCAGGCGCGGGACACGGCGCACCGGGCTCCGCACTGGGAGCTCAAGGACAGCGGGGCCGCCGACGTGCGGTTCCGGGGGCTGTCGGCGGTCAGCCGGAACACCGCGTGGGTGGCCGGGACCGCGGGTACCGTGCTGCGGACGACCGACGGCGGGGCGAGCTGGCGGAACGTCTCGCCGCCCGGCACCGCGGACCTGCAGTTCCGGGACATCGAGGCGTTCGACGCGCGCCGCGCGGTGGTCCTGGCGATCGGCGAGGGCGAGACGTCCCGCGTCTACCGCACCGACGACGCCGGAGCGACCTGGACGGAGTCCTTCCGCAACACCGACGCGAACGCCTTCTACGACTGCATGACCTTCTTCGACAGCCGGCACGGCCTCGCGATGAGCGACCCGGTGGACGGCAAGTTCCGCATCCTGTCGACCGGCGACGGCGGCCGCTCCTGGAAGGTGCTGCCCAACACCGGGATGCCGGCCGCGCTCGACGGCGAGGCGGGCTTCGCGGCGAGCGGCCAGTGCCTGGTGAGTTCCGGGCCGAGGGACGTCTGGCTGGCCACCGGCGGGGGTGCACGCGCGCGTGTCCTGCACTCCGCGGACCGCGGCCTCACCTGGACCGCGACCGACACGCCGATCCCGGCCGGTGACCCCGCGCGCGGGGTGTTCGCCCTCGCTTTCCGCGACCGTACGCACGGCCTCGCGGTCGGCGGCAACTACACGGCGGACCAGCCGTCACCGCTCGCGGCGGCGGTCACCGGCGACGGCGGCCGCACCTGGCGCGCCGCCACGACCCCGCCGCCCGCCTACCGCTCCGGCGTCACCTGGCTGCCCCGCAGCCGCAGCACGGCCCTCGCGGTCGGTCCCACGGGCACGGACCTCACGACCGACGCAGGCCGCACCTGGAAGACGGTCGACACCGGCTCGTACGACACGGTCGACTGCGCGGCGGACCTGGGCTGCTGGGCGGCGGGGGAGAAGGGGCGCGTGGCACGGCTGGAGGACTGAAAGGGCGGGGGCGGTACGGCCCCCGCCGTTTCTTCGCACCACCGAGATCGCCGTACGCTCGGCACCACCATGACGACCGTAAGCATTCCCGCGGGCTGGCCCGCGACCGAAGAGCAAGCCCGCGCCGTCCAGGACGAGTTGCGGGAGCGGGTGGTGACCGACGAACCGGGGCCGCCCCCAAGGACCGGGCACGTCACGGGAGTTGATGTCGCCTACGACGACGAGCGGGACGTGGTGGTGGCCGCGGCGGTCGTCCTGGACGCGGCGGACCTCACCGTCGTCGCCGAGGCCACGGCCGTCGGCCGGGTCTCCTTCCCGTACGTGCCGGGGCTGCTCGCCTTCCGCGAGATCCCCACGGTGCTGGCCGCGTTGGAGGCCCTGCCCTGCCCGCCGGGCCTGGTCGTGTGCGACGGCTACGGCCTCGCCCACCCCCGCCGCTTCGGCCTCGCGAGCCACCTCGGCGTCCTCACCGGCCTGCCGACCATCGGCGTCGCCAAGAACCCCTTCACCTTCACGTACGACGATCCGGGCACCTCGCGCGGGTCCTCGTCCCCGCTCCGCGCGGACGCCGACGAGGTCGGCCGCGCGCTGCGTACCCGGGACGCGGTGAAGCCGGTGTTCGTGTCCGTGGGCCACCGGGTGACCCTGGACAACGCCTGCGCCCACACCCTGGCGTTGACCCCGGAGTTCCGTCTCCCGGAGACGACGCGCAGGGCGGACGCACTGTGCCGGCGGGCGCTGCGGGAGACAACTGCCTGAGTGGCTGCGGCGAGTCGCGTCTGAGTACCTGATCTGAGTACCTGTACGGATGCGACCGCGCCCGCGTGATCGGCAGGCTGTCCCGCATGACAACCCACCGTTCCCCGAAGCCCGTTGCCCACCCGAGCCAGCCCGTCGAGCGCGCCGTGATGGTCGCGCTCGTCCTGTCCGTGGCGGCGGGCCTCGCCTGGATCGGCGGGATGATCTACACGCTGTGGCCGTGAGGCGCCAGTGGGGAAACGAGCGAGTCCCACACCGCAACTGACGGTGTGGGACTCGGACTTGAGCGCCGGGCAGGCCTTGCACCTACATCTCCCCGCAGGAAGCGGGGCGTCTTTCCTTGGACTACCGACGCGCGACCAGACTCCGGGTGTTCCGGCGACCGGCTCATGATCCATCGTATCCCATTCCGAGGGTCCGTTCGAACTCCCTTGTGGGGGCGGCCGGTACATGACCCGGCGGGCTCGCGTACTCAACTCGCGTACTCAAGAAGGTCGGGCACGCTCACCGGCTCGCGGCCACCCGGAACGTGATGCCCGCGCTGCGCAGCCGTTCGATGAGCGCGTTGCCCATCGCCACCGCCGTCGTCACCTGGCCTGCTGTGGGCGGGAGTTGGTCGAGGGCCAGAGAGAGGGCCGACTCGGCGAACATCTTCGCCGTCTCGTCGTAGCCGGGGTCGCCGCCCGCGACCTCCGTGAAGACCCGGCGGCCGCCGCCCTCGCCGACGAACTTCACGGAGAACCAGCTCTTCGCGCGCTTCTCCGGGCTCGGTCCGTCGCCGGGCTTGAGACGGTCGGACAACCAGCGGCGGGCCGGCGGGAGTTGGGCGGCCGTGGCCAGGGCGCCGACCGCCGTGACGCCGCCGAGCGCCACGGGGAGGTGTCGTACGGCCGCGTAGTGGCGATAGCGGAAGTCGGGGCCGTAGCGGTCCAGAGCCCGCGCGGATCGTTGGACGACCTGCGGGTCGATGGTCGGCAGGGGCACCGCCCAGGAGCCGATCTCCCCGGCGAACCGGGGTGCCCCCATGGGCGCGCCGGCCCGGCGGCCCACCAGCCGCGGTTCGTGGCGGCGGCGCTCCCGGGCGGCGGCCAACACCTGTCGGCCGCGCCCGAGTTGGGCCAGCGCCGTGGCGAACGTGCCGCCGGAGAACATCGCGTCGACGGTCACGAAACCGTCCACCGCCAAGGGCACCCCCTTCGGCAGCTGCTGAACCGTGAAGTACGCCCCCAGGTCGTGCGGAATCGAGTCGAAGCCCGCGCAGTGCACGAGCCGTGCGCCGGTCTCACGCGCGCGTGCGTCGTGGCGGACGTACGTCAGGTCGACGAACTCCGGCTCGCCGCTGAGGTCGAGACAGTCCGTGCCGGCGTCCGCGCAGGCGGCGACGAGGTCCTCGCCGTAGGTGACGTAGGGGCCGACGGTCGTGGCCACCACGCGCGCGTGCTCGGCGAGTTCGCGCAGGGAGGCCGGGTCGGAGACGTCGGCCCGGAGCACGCCGACCGACGTGCCGCCGGGGAGCCGCTCGCGCAGCCGCTTCAGTTTCAGCTCGTCCCGGCCGGCGATCGCCCAGCGCAGGCCCTCGGGCGCGTGCGCGGCGAGATACTCCGCGGTGAGCACGCCGACGAAGCCCGTGGCTCCGAAGAGCACGATGTCGTAGGGACGGTCCGTCCTGTTCAGCCTGCTCATGACACTCCTGGATCCCGCAGCCCGCGCCGCTGTCGGTGGCTGAGGCTAGCGTGAAGAGTGCGGAGCCCGACGACGAGCCCGGAGGTAGCAGGTGGCCGTGACCGACAACGCCCTGAAGAAGCGGGCGAAAGTACGCGAGTTCGCCCTTGGGCTACCGGGTGCCGTCGAGGAGTTCCCCTGGGGCGAGAGTGTCGCGAAGGTCAACAAGAAGGTGTTCGTCTTCCTCGGCGTCGACGACGGCAGTCACCCGCCGGGCATGACGGTCAAGCTCACCGACGAGGCGGCCCACGCCCACGCGCTCACCGCACCCGGCGCCGAACCCGCCGGATACGGGCTCGGCAAGGCGGGTTGGGTGCACATTCCCCTCGCCGAACAGGGCGCCCCGGCCGCCGAGCTGCTGTGCGACTGGACGGAGGAGAGCTACCGCGCGATCGCCCCGAAGCGCCTGATAGCCGAGTTGGACGAGCAGGGCCGCGGTCGGCGTGACTGACGGCGGGTAACTTGGCTAAGCGCTTGCTCGCCCAGGCCTTGTGTTGAGTGGAACATGTTCTTACCATCACTGGTGTTACATCAGTTGTGTCAAAGCTGGGGGCTGGATGACAGCGGCAACGACGCCCGGGCACGGCCCGCTCTCCGGCGTGCGCGTCGTCGAGCTGGCCGGGATCGGCCCCGGCCCCTTCGCGGCCATGCTCCTCGCCGACCTGGGCGCCGACGTCGTCCGCGTCGACCGGCCCGGCGGCCCCGTGCTCGCGGTCAACCCCGCGTACGACATCACCAACCGCCACAAGCGCTCGGTCCTCGTCGACCTGAAGGCGCCCGACGGCCCCGCGCGCGTGCTCGACCTGGTCGAACGCGCCGACATCCTCATCGAGGGCAACCGCCCCGGCGTCACCGAGCGCCTAGGCGTGGGCCCCGAACCCTGTCACGCCCGCAACCCCCGGCTCGTCTACGGCCGGATGACCGGCTGGGGCCAGGACGGCCCGCTCGCCGAGCGCGCCGGGCACGACATCGCGTACATCGCGCTCACTGGCACCCTCGGCATGATCGGGTCCCCCGGGGAGCCCCCGCCCGCCCCCGCCAACCTGCTGGGCGACTACGCGGGCGGCTCCCTCTACCTCGTCGTGGGCGTCCTCGCCGCCCTGCACCACGCGCGCGTGACCGGCACCGGCCAGGTCGTCGACGCGGCCATCGTCGACGGCACCGCCCACCTCTCCGCGATGATCCACGGCATGCTCGCCGCCGGCAGCTGGCAGGACCGCCGGGCCGCCAACCTCCTCGACGGCGGCTGCCCGTACTACGGCACCTACGAGACCGCCGACGGCAGGCACATGGCGGTGGGCGCCCTGGAGCCGCGGTTCTACGACGAGTTCGTGCACCTGCTCGGCCTCGCGGACTTCGCCGACGCCCGCCGGGACTGGACCCGTTGGGGCGAGCTGCGCGAGGCGGTCGCGGCCCGCTTCCGCAGCCGTACGCGCGACGAGTGGACCGCCGTCTTCGCGGGCACGGACGCGTGCGTGGCGCCCGTGCTGTCGCTGCGCGAGGCCCCGCACCATCCGCACCTCGCCGCACGCGGCACGTTCACCGAGCACGGCGGGATCACCCAGCCCGCCCCCGCGCCCCGGTTCTCCGCGACGCCCACCTCGGTGCGCGGCGGGCCCGCCCGGCCTGGCGCGGACACGTCCGACGTGGCCCGGGACTGGGAACTCCCCGGACTTCTCGACGCTGTTGACGACCCTCAGCGAGGAAACCCCTCGGCGAGTCTTTGAACACCCTCAGTGAAAGGCTTGGCAGTGAGCACCGAAGCGTATGTCTACGACGCGATCCGCACCCCGCGCGGGCGCGGCAAGGCGAATGGATCCCTGCACGGCACGAAGCCCATCGACCTGGTCGTCGGGCTCATCCACGAACTCCGTGACCGCTTCCCGGACCTGGACCCGGCCGCGATCGACGACATCGTCCTCGGGGTCGTCGGCCCGGTCGGCGACCAGGGTTCCGACATCGCCCGGATCGCCGCCGTGGCCGCCGGACTGCCGGACACGGTGGCCGGAGTGCAGGAGAACCGCTTCTGTGCCTCGGGCCTCGAAGCCGTCAACATGGCCGCCGCCAAGGTGCGTTCGGGCTGGGAGGACCTCGTCCTCGCCGGTGGTGTCGAGTCGATGTCCCGGGTGCCGATGGCCTCGGACGGCGGCGCCTGGTTCAACGACCCGATGACGAACCTCGCCGTCAACTTCGTGCCCCAGGGCATCGGCGCCGACCTGATCGCCACGATCGAGGGATTCTCCCGGCGCGACGTCGACGAGTACGCGGCGCTCTCGCAGGAGCGCGCGGCCACCGCCTGGAAGGAGGGCCGCTTCGACCGGTCCGTCGTCCCGGTCCTGGATCGCAGCGGCCTGGTCGTCCTCGACCAGGACGAGCACCTGCGCCCCGGCACCACCGCCGACTCCCTCGCCCGGCTGAAGCCGTCCTTCGCGGACATCGGCGAACTCGGCGGCTTCGACGCCGTGGCCCTGCAGAAGTACCACTGGGTCGAGAAGATCGACCACGTCCACCACGCGGGCAACTCCTCCGGCATCGTCGACGGCGCCTCCCTCGTCGCCATCGGCTCCAAGGAGGTCGGCGACCGCTACGGACTCACCCCGCGCGCGCGGATCGTCTCCGCCGCCGTCTCCGGCTCCGAGCCGACCATCATGCTCACCGGGCCCGCGCCCGCCACCCGCAAGGCCCTCGCCAGGGCCGGGCTGACCATCGACGACATCGACCTCGTCGAGATCAACGAGGCCTTCGCCGCGGTCGTCCTGCGCTTCGTCCGCGACATGGGGCTGTCCCTGGACAAGGTCAACGTCAACGGCGGTGCCATCGCGTTGGGCCACCCGCTCGGCGCGACCGGCGCGATCATCCTCGGCACGCTCGTCGACGAACTGGAGCGCCAGGACAAGCGCTACGGCCTCGCCACGCTGTGCGTGGGCGGCGGCATGGGCATCGCCACGATCGTCGAGCGCGTCTGAACACCCCAGCGGCAGCAGAGACTTCTACGGAGAACCCCTCATGACCGAGAGCACCACCATCCGCTGGGAACAGGACGACACCGGCGTCGTCACCCTCGTCCTCGACGACCCGAACCAGTCCGCGAACACCATGAACGCGGACTTCCGCGCCTCCCTCACCGCGATCGCCGACCGCCTGGAGGCCGAGCAGGACTCCGTCCGCGGCATCATCTTCACCTCCGCCAAGAAGACCTTCTTCGCCGGCGGCGACCTGCGCGACCTCATCCGTGTCACCCCGGACACCGCCCAGGAGTTCTTCGACGGCGGCCTCGCCATCAAGCGGAACCTGCGCCGCATCGAGACCCTCGGCAAGCCGGTCGTCGCCGCGATCAACGGCGCGGCCCTGGGCGGCGGTTACGAACTCGCCCTCGCCTGCCACCACCGGGTCGCCCTCGACGCGCCCGGCTCGAAGATCGGCTGCCCGGAGGTCACCCTCGGCCTCCTCCCCGGCGGCGGCGGAGTCGTCCGTACGGTACGGCTGTTGGGCATCGCGGACGCCCTGCTGAAGGTGCTTCTCCAGGGCACCCAGTACAGCCCGCGGCGCGCCCAGGAGAACGGCCTCGTCCACGAAGTGGCCGTCACCCAGGACGAGTTGATCGCCAAGGCCCGCGCCTTCATCGACGCCAACCCGCAGTCGCAGCAGCCCTGGGACAAGCCCGGCTACCGCATCCCGGGCGGCACCCCGGCGAACCCCAAGTTCGCGGCCAACCTGCCCGCCTTCCCGGCGACCCTGCGCAAGCAGACCAACGGCGCCCCCTACCCGGCCCCGCGCAACATCCTCGCCGCCGCCGTCGAGGGCGCCCAGGTCGACTTCGAGACCGCCCAGGTCATCGAGACCCGCTACTTCGTCGAGCTGGCGGTCGGCCAGACCTCGAAGAACATGATCCAGGCGTTCTTCTTCGACCTCCAGGCCGTCAACTCCGGCGCCAACCGCCCCCAGGGCATCCCCTCCCGCCCGGTCCGCAAGGTCGCCGTCCTCGGCGCCGGGATGATGGGCGCCGGCATCGCCTACTCGTGCGCCCGCGCGGGCATCGACGTCGTCCTCAAGGACGTGACCGCGGAGGCGGCTGCCAAGGGCAAGGCGTACTCCGAGAAGCTCTGCGCCAAGGCCGTCTCCCGCGGTCGTACGACACAGGAGAAGGCGGACGCGCTGCTCGCCCGCATCACCGCCACCGCCGACCCGCAGGACCTCGCGGGCTGCGACGCGGTGATCGAGGCCGTCTTCGAGGACACCTCGCTCAAGCACAAGGTGTTCCAGGAGATCCAGCACATCGTCGAGCCCGACGCGCTGCTGTGCTCCAACACCTCCACCCTCCCGATCACCGCCCTCGCCGAAGGCGTGGAGCGTCAAGTCGACTTCATCGGGCTGCACTTCTTCTCGCCGGTCGACAAGATGCCCCTCGTCGAGATCATCAAGGGCGAGCGCACCGGCGACGAGGCGCTCGCGCGCGCCTTCGACCTGGTCCGGCAGATCAAGAAGACGCCGATCGTCGTCAACGACTCGCGCGGCTTCTTCACCTCACGCGTGATCGGCCAGTTCATCAACGAGGGTGTGGCGATGGTCGGCGAGGGCATCGAGCCCGCGTCCATCGAGCAGGCCGCGGCGCAGGCCGGCTACCCGGCCAAGGTCCTCTCCCTGATGGACGAGTTGACGCTCACGCTCCCGCGCAAGATCCGCAACGAGTCCAAGCGGGCCGTCGAGGACGCGGGCGGCACCTGGCCAGGCCACCCCGCCGAAGCCGTCATCGACCGCATGGTCGACGAGTTCGACCGCACCGGACGCAGCGGCGGCGCGGGCTTCTACGACTACGACGAGAACGGCAGGCGCGCCGGGCTGTGGCCGGGCCTGCGCGAGCACTTCACGCGTGCGGGCGCCGAGATCCCCTTCACGGACATGCAGGAACGCATGCTGTTCTCGGAGGCCCTCGACACTGTCAAGCTCCTTGAGGAGGGCGTGCTGACGTCCGTCGCGGACGCCAACATCGGGTCCATCTTCGGGATCGGCTTCCCCGGCTGGACGGGTGGTGTCCTGCAGTACATCAACGGTTACGAGGGCGGCCTGCCCGGCTTCGTGGCACGCGCGCGTGCGCTGGCCGAGCGCTACGGGGAGCGGTTCACGCCGCCCGCGCTGCTCGTGGAGAAGGCCGAGAAGGGGGAACGCTTCAGCGACGCGCGCTGAGGCACGTGCCGCGAGTGGCTCACTCGTCCCGGTCCTCCGGCGACTCCTTGAGCCACTCGCGGAGTTCCTCGCGCAGCGACCGCTGAAAGGTCGTCAGAAGGGCCTGCACGACCAGGGGTTGCATGTGCGCGGACAGCGACTTCACGTCCTGCGCGGCCCGTTGGGAGACCTCCCCGCGGAACACCTGCGACAACTCGTGGGCCGCCGCGCGTGAGTGCTCGATCAGGACGTTCCGGGACGCGAGGATCGCCTCCTGGGACACCGGTACGTCGAGCAGTCGTACGCCGAGCCGGAGCAGACCGGAGTCGACGCGGAAGGCGCCGTCGTCGGGGGCGATCACGTCCATCGCCACCAGCCGCTCGATGTCCTCGTCGTCGAGCGCCCGGCCCGCCCGCCGCTCCAACTCCGTTCGGCCCAGGGTCTCCACCGTGTCCGGCGCCCACGACGCCACCACCGCGCGGTGGATCGCGAGGTCGTGCGCGCTGAGATCCCGCGGCAGTCGGCCCAGGTAGCGCTCGATCGCGGCGAGCGTCATGCCCTGGTGCTGCAACTCCTCGATCAACGCGAGCCGGGACAGATGCTCCTGCCCGTAGTGCCCGACCCGCCGCGCTCCGATCACCGGCGGCGGGAGGAGCCCCTTGGTGCTGTAGAACCGGACCGTGCGGACCGTCGTACCGGCCCGCGCGGCCAGTTCGTCGATCGTGAGCGTCGGCTCCTCGGTGTCGGTACCGGTCTCGGCATCGGTCGTCATGTGCAGCAGTATCGCTGTCTCACCAACACTGTGAAACCACCGGAAGGCCGTTGTCAGTGGTGCGGCCTACGGTGGACGGCATGGGGGAGATCAACTATGTCCGGGGTGACGCGACCGTTCCGTCGGTCAAGGGCGTCAAGGTGATCGCGCATGTCTGCAACGACATCGGCGGCTGGGGAAAGGGCTTCGTACTGGCGGTGTCGCGCCGCTGGCCGGAGCCGGAGAAGGCGTACCGGTCCTGGCACCGGGCCCGCGCGGCCAACGACTTCGGCCTGGGCGCCGTCCAACTCGTCCAGGTGGAGCGCCATGTGTGGGTGGCCAACATGATCGGCCAGCGCGGCATACGCACGGGCAGCAAGGGCGTCCCCGTGCGCTACGAGGCGATCGACACGGCGCTGGGTCTGCTGGCCGACCGTGCGGCTGAGCTCGGCGCGTCCGTGCACATGCCCCGCATCGGGTGCGGCCTCGCGGGCGGCAAGTGGTCACGGGTCGAACCGCTGATCACCGAGCGGGTGGTACGGCGGGGGATCGCGGTGACGGTGTACGACCGCGGGGACTGAGCAAAGCCGATCCCCGATCCAACTTGCCCCGCACTGAAAGGAGTTGCAGAATCTTGCGCAACTACAGGGAAGGCCGTGATCGTGAGCCGTGACATCGACGTCCTCGTCCTGGGCGGCGCCGGAGTGGACACCATCGTCCACGTCCCCGAACTACCGCTCCCGTACGCCGACAGCTACATGATCGACCCCGGCATCCGCACCCGCGCCGGCCAGACCGGCGACTTCGTCGCCCTCGGCCTCAGCGCGCTGGGCCTGCGCACCCACCACCTCGACATGCTCGGCGCCGACCCCGAGGGCGACCTGGTCCGCGCGCTGCACCGCGACCACGGCATCCCGCTCACCGAAGTCCCGCAGCCCGCAGGCACCAAGCGCGCGGTCAACCTCGTGGGCCCCGACGGCCGACGCCTCTCCCTCTACGACGCGACCCGCAGCCACCCCGACGACCGCCTCCCGGAACCCACGGTCCGTTCCCTCGCCACGGCGAGCCGCCACGCCCACGTCTCCATCACCCAGCCCTGCGCCCACGCCCTGCCGCTGTTGCGCGAGTCCGGCACGACGATCTCGACGGACCTGCACAACTGGGACGGCACGAACCCGTACCAGGAGGAGTTCGCCCTCGCGGCGGACATCGTCTTCCTGTCCACCACCGCCCTGACCGGCACCCCTGAGCGCACGATGCGCGCCGTCGCCGAGCGGGGCCGGGCCGAGCTGGTCGTCGCCACGGCCGGCGCGGAGGGCGCGTATCTGCTGGCCGACGACGAGGTGACCCACATCCCGACCGTCACGCCCTATGGACCGGTGATCGACTCGAACGGCGCGGGCGACGCCTTCGCCGCGGCCTTCCTCTACGGCTGGCTCAACCGCGAAACCCCACAACGCGCCGCCCTCTACGGCGCAATCGCGGGCGCCCACGCGTGCACAGTGCCGTCGACGGAGACGGGAGCGATACACCGCGACCAACTCCTGTCGAGGGCGGCTGATTTCGACACGTCCAGGAGGGCGCCCCTTTAGGGGTGCGGGGAACTGCGCGACCGGCCACAACGGGCCCGCAGCCCCCACACCACAGAACCAGGCAATTCCTTAGTGCACGCTGTTCGTAGCCGCGATCTTCTTCCAGGACTTCGGCTGCACCGGAGCCACACCCACCCCCGCCCCGGCGATGGACACGCTCCGCGCCGCCGGAGCCGCAGGCTTGGTCGGCTGGAACAGCCACGTGTCGAAGAGCCCGGACAACGACTTCCCGGAGACCTGCTCGGCGTACGCCCGGAAGTCCGCTACAGACGCGTTCCCGTAAGCGTGCTCCTTGGGCCACCCCTTCAAAATGGCGAAGAACGCATCGTCACCGACCTCGTTGCGCAACGCCTGAATGGCCAACGCCCCCCGGTCGTAGACCGGAAGCTCGAACTGGTCCTCCGGACCGGGGTCACCCGGAGCGATCGTCCAGAACGCGTCGTCCGCCGGGTGCGAGGCGTAGACGTAGTCGGCGAGTTGCTGCGTCGTGCCCTCGCCCTCGTGCTCGGACCAGAGCCACTGCGCGTACCGCGCGAAGCCCTCGTTGATCCAGATGTCCTTCCAGCCCTTGAGCGACACGTCGTCGCCGTACCACTGGTGGGCCAACTCATGCACCACGACAGAGGTGTTGGCGCCGTTCGCGAACTGCTTCTGGCTGTAGTAGACGCGGGTCTGGGTCTCCAGCGCGTACCCGGTGGTCGTGTTGGGCACGTAGCCGCCGGCCGAACTGAAGGGGTACGGGCCGAAGTAGCCGCTCAGCCAGTCGACGATCTCGCCGGTGCGCTCGACGCTCGCCCGCGCGGAGCCGTCGTTGTCGCCGAGGTCCTTGCTGTAGGCGTTGATGACGGGGACGCCGCCGTCCGAGGTGCTGGTCGTGATGTCGAACTTGCCGAGGGCGAGGGTGGCCAGATAGGTGGCCTGCGGTTTGTTCTGGCGCCAGTTGTAGCGGGTCCAGCCGAGCTGTGAACTCGTCGACTGGAGCGTGCCGTTGGAGATCGCCTGGGTGCCGTCCGGCACGGCCACCGACACGTCGTAGGTCGCCTTGTCGCTCGGGTGGTCGTTGCTCGGGAACCACCACCACGCGGACTCGGGCTCGTCCGCCGCGACCGCGCCGTCCGGGGTGCGGTGCCACGTGTTGAAGCCGTACGCGCTCTTCGTGGAGGGCACCCCGCTGTAGCGGACCACGACCGTGATCGGCGTGCCCTTCGGCAGCGGGGTCTTCGGGGTGATCTCCAGCTCGTGCTGCCCGGAGGTCGCGAACGTCGCCGCCGCGCCGTTGACCCGGATCTCGCTGACGTCGAGGAGGAAGTCCAGGTTGAACCGCGACAGGTCCTGCGTGGTCTTCGCCAGGATCGTCGCCGTGCCCGCCAACTCATCGGTGGCGGGCTGGTATTGAAGCCTCAGGTCGTAGTGCGAGACGTCGTATCCGCCGTTGCCGTAGTACGGGTAATAGGGGTCGCCGATGCCCGGAGCGCCGGGGGAGTAGCTTGCCGCCGACGCCGGGATCGCCAGCATGAGCGAGGCCGCCGCGAGTGCGCCCGGCGCGATGATTCTGCGGTGCACGAGAACTCCAAGTCGTAGGGCTCCACGAGAAGTCCGGAGAGCCGTGGGGGTCCACGAAGGTCGAAGAGCCGTAGGGGTCGGTCCACGAAGTCTGTACGGAGCCTATTCACCCCCTGTGGCCCCGCGCCTGTCCACGGCCCCTCCTGTCACACGATCGCCATTCGGCCGTCATGACCCCCGAAGGACCCCGAGTGCCTCTTCCAGCACGGGAGTTGACCGATGTACCGTCCGCGCATGCCGAAACGCACGCGCTTCACGATCTGGAGATCGCTCGCGACGGCGGCGACCGCCGCCCTCCTGGCCACCTTCCTCACCCCGGCAGTGGCCCAGAGCGCTCCGCAGGAAAGCCAACCCGTCTACTCGTACGCGAACGCCGTCCGCGAGGCCGTCTGGGTGGACACCGGCCTCGACGGCGACGGTGACGGAAAGACCGACCGGGTCGCCGTCGACATCGTCCGGCCGAGCGAACCCGCCCGCCAGGGCCGCAAAGTCCCCGTCATCATGGACGCCAGCCCCTACTACTCCTGCTGCGGCCGCGGCAACGAGAGCCAGCTGAAGACGTACGACGCCGGCGGCAACGTTGTCCAGATGCCGCTCTTCTACGACAACTACTTCGTGCCCCGCGGCTACGCCTTCGTCGGCGTCGACCTCGCCGGCACCAACCGCTCCGACGGCTGCGTCGACGTCGGCGGACGCTCCGACATCCAGTCCGCGAAGGCCGTCGTCGACTGGCTCAACGGACGCGCCAAGGCGTACACCACCCGCACCGGAACCGTTCGCTCGCAGGCGAGTTGGACCAACGGCAACACCGGGATGATCGGGAAGAGCTGGGACGGCACCATCGCCAACGGCGTCGCCGCCACCGGCGTGAAGGGCCTGAAGACGATCGTCCCGATCAGCTCCATCTCCTCCTGGTACGACTACTACTTCGCCCAGGGTGCCCCGCTCTACGACTCGGGCCCCGACTGGCTGTCCGACGCCGTCGAGAGCCCCGACGCGCAGGCCAAGTGCGCCGCCGTACAGAAGAAACTCGTCGACGGCGCCCCGCGCACCGGCGACTGGACCCCGCTGTGGACCGAGCGCGACTACGTGAAGGACGCGAGCAAGGTCAAGGCCAGCGTGTTCCTCGTGCACGGCATGCAGGACCTCAACGTCCGCACCAAGAACTTCGGCCAGTGGTGGGACGCCCTCGCCAAGAACGGCGTCGAGCGCAAGATCTGGCTCTCCCAGACCGGCCACGTCGACCCCTTCGACTACCGTCGCGCCGACTTCGTGGACACCCTGCACCGCTGGTTCGACCACGAACTCCTCGGCTACGACAACGGAATCGACCGCCGGCCGATGGCCGACATCGAACGCCACCCCGACCAGTGGGTCACGTCGGCGACCTGGCCGCCGAGCGGCACCGCGGCGACCACCCTCCAC
Source organism: Streptomyces sp. NBC_00986 (assembly GCF_045162565.1). Classification (NCBI taxonomy): domain Bacteria; kingdom Bacillati; phylum Actinomycetota; class Actinomycetes; order Kitasatosporales; family Streptomycetaceae; genus Streptomyces; species Streptomyces sp. NBC_00986. Next base: position 2,275,317 of record NZ_CP108733.1, on the reverse strand, counting down.
CCGGCGCAGGGCACCCAGCCGGGCGTGGGCACGCTCGGCCTCGGCACCGGTGCGGGCACCGAGACGTTCACCGACAACCCGCAGGAGAGCGAGACCGATTGGGCCGCCGCGATCGACAAGTCGACGGCGGACAAGGCCGGTTTCGTCACCGGGCCGCTCACGAAGGACCTGCGCCTGTCGGGTTCCTCGAAGGTGACCATCACCGCGACGCCAACCACGTCAACGGCCCATCTCTCGGCCGTACTTGTGGATGTCGGCCCCGACACCATCCGTGACTACGCCGACTCGGCCGAGGGCATCACCACGCTCACGAACCGTACCTGCTGGGGCGAGAGCACGGCCGGCGACAGCGCCTGCTTCCTGGCAACCCGGGCCAAGACCAAGGCAGTCGACTACAACGTCTTCAGCCGCGGCTGGGCCGACCTCGGCAACTACGCCTCCGCCACCAAGGGCGTACCGCTCACCCCGGGCAAGGCGTACACCATCACCCTCGACCTGGCGGCGACCGACCACGTCGTCCCGGCCGGACACCGCCTCGCCCTGATCGTCGCGGGCACGGACAAGGACCTCATCGACCCGCCGTCCACCACCCCGACCCTCACCCTCACCCTGTCGCGCACCTCGGCCCAACTCCCGCTCGTCGGGGGCGCGTCGGCGTTCGCGAAGGCCACGGCGGGCGCTACGGCCACCAGTGCACCGGCGGCCACGACACTCGATGGCGTACGCACGTCGAGCAGGGCCCAACGGGTGCCGTAAGGAGTAACCCCGTCCCGGCCCCTCGTCGATGCCGATGCCGGCGGAGCCTCCACCCTTCCGGTGAAAGTGTGACACTTTGAGCGAAAGTGTCACACTTTCGCCGGGCACCTGCCTCCCCGCTCGCGACCAACAGCGCGACCCCTCACCTCGCGCCCGCCTCCACCAGCCCCGCAGCCTCCCGCGCACACCCCCACGCCACCGTGATCCCCGCCCCACCATGACCGTAGTTGTGCACCAACACCCGCCCGTCCCGCAGCACTTCACGCTCCAGCCGCACCGAGGGCCGCGCAGGCCGCAACCCCACCCGGTGTTCCAGCACGCGCGCCCCGGCGATCTCCGGCCGTATCGCCGCGCAGCGGGCGACGATCGCCTCGGCGGTCGCGGGATCGGGCGTCATCGACCACGCGTCCTCCTCGGCCGTGCCGCCCAGGATCAGCCCGCCCGGCTGCGGGAAGAAGTACGTGGACGTGTCCGCCGAGTGGTCGACGGACGTCAGCCAGGTCGTGATCCCCGGGTTCTCCACGACGACCAACTGCCCGCGCACCGGCCGCACCGAGGGATCGGGCACGAGGTCCAGGGAGTCAAGCCCCGTGCAGTTGACCACGACGGCCGCCGGCACCTCCGTCAGATCCACCACCGACTGCTCCTCGACGGTCCCGCCCAGCTCCAGGAACCGCCCTCGAAGCCACGGCAGATGGGCCGGCATGTCGATCAGCGGCAACCGCGCCCACAGCCCGCCGCCCGCGTACTCCTCGGCCAGCGCCGGCCGCAGCCCCGGCACCCGGGCGGCCCACGGCCCCAGCTCGTCCAGCCGGGTCTCACCCTGTACACCCTCGACCATGCGTACGCCCGTCTCCTCGGGCCGCGCCGCCAACTCCTCGTACACGCCGAGCGATTGGAGCGCCCACTCACCGACGAGCGGCTCCGGCTCTATCCGGTACGGCCACCACAGCGCGCCCGCGACCGCCGAGGTCGTCAGCTCGACCGGCTCCCGCGTCCACACCCGCACGCGGGCACCGCGCTCCGCCAGCACGACCGCCGTCGTCAACCCGATGACGCCCCCGCCGACCACGATCACATCGCCATTCATGCCCCTGTCCATGCGCGGACGGTAGCGGAATACGCCATGCAGTGCTCAGGTCCCCTCGCTCTGGGGATACTCACAGCATGTCTGCCGAATACGCGGCCTTCGGCCTGGCACCGGCGATGCGTGCCGGTGAAGTCCTCGCGGACGGCGGCTACCAGGTGCACCGCGACTTCGTCGACTTCATCGTCGACGGCCGCCCGCTGCTGTTCCGGCTCACCGACCTGGACGCCGTCTCCCCGCTCGCCTCCGACGTCCCGCCCGCGATCTTCACCGCCCAGGTTCGCAGCCTCCTCCTGGAGACGGACCCACCCCTGAAGGGCGGCCGCTACGTCATCTACGGCTGCCCCGAGTGCGAGGACCTGGCCTGCGGCGCGGTCACCGCCGTCATCCGGCGGGACGGTGCCGACTACATCTGGCGCGACTTCGCCTGGCAGACCGACGACCACGCCGACCTGGAGCGCAACGGCTACCACGGCATAGGGCCCTTCAGGTTCGCCGGAGCCGAGTACCGCGCGGCCCTCGACTCCCTCATCGACGGCACCGAGCCCCCGGTCGTCAGACGCCGCGTCCTGCTGATCGGCGCCCGTGCGGCCGTCCTGAACAAGCTCGCCGCCGCCCTGCGCGCCATCGGCATCGGCGCCGACATCACCGGCGACGCGACCCACGTCCCCGCCGACGAACTCCGCGGCTACGGTGCCGTGGCCTTCGGCCGGGCCGTGACGGAGGAGCAACGGGCCGCCGTACGGGCCGCGTTCGAGCGTGCCGGGGTCGAGGTGGCGTACGTCGACGGCCTCGCGCCCATCGTCCCGCTGCTCGTCGCGCAGATCGAGCACGCCCTGGACCGCCGCCCGGCCGGGCAGCACCGGCTGACCCGCATGGTCGCCGCCGACGGCGAGGCGGGCATCGAGGTCACCTCGCCGTGCCGGGTGCGTGTCACGGCGTACCGCCTCGACCGCTTGCACCGCAGCCACACGCAGGACGTTTTCGACGGCGTCCTGGAACCCGGCCGCCACCGCATCGCCCTCGACGCGAAGGCGGTGAAGGGCGAGTCCTTCGTCGTGGCCCGGACGACCGGGAGCGTGCTGGTGGAGGCGATGGCGCGGTGAAAACCGCGGCGCGGACGGAGAACAACCGCGGCGCGGGCTGCGAAGGGGACCGATTAGGATCGGCGGTCTGATGACTGCCACTCTCGTCGCCAAGAATCTCGCCGCCGGACACGGCGACCGCGCCCTCTTCACCGGGCTCGACCTCGTCGTCGCCCCCGGGGATGTGATCGGTCTTGTCGGTGCCAACGGCGCGGGCAAGTCCACCCTGCTCAGGATGCTCGCCGGGCTCCTCGCCCCCGAGAAGGGCGAGCTGCGCCTCTCCCCGCCGGCCGCGACCGTAGGACACCTCCCGCAGGAGCCGGACCGGCGGCCGGGCGAGAGCGTGCGCGAGTTCCTCGCGCGCCGCACGGGAGTCGCCGAGGCCCAGCGGACCATGGACGAGGCCACGCAGGCCCTGGTCGACGGCGCACCCGGCGCCGACGACGCGTACTCGGCGAGCCTGGAGCGCTGGCTCGACCTCGGCGGCGCGGACCTCGACGAACGGGCCGAGGAGATCGCCGACTCCCTGGGCCTGGCGATCGACCTGGACCAGCCGATGACGTCCCTGTCCGGCGGACAGGCGGCCCGCGCGGGCCTGGCGTCCCTCCTCCTCTCCCGCTACGACGTCTTCCTCCTCGACGAGCCGACCAACGACCTGGACCTCGACGGCCTGGAGCGCCTCGAACGCTTCGTCTCCGGCCTGCGCGCGGGCACGGTCGTCGTGTCGCACGACCGAGAGTTCCTCACCCGCACGGTCACCAAGGTCCTCGAACTCGACCTGGCCCAGAACCAGATCAACCTCTACGGCGGCGGCTACGAGGCGTACCTGGAGGAGCGGGACGTGGCGCGCCGGCACGCCCGCGACGACTTCGAGGAGTTCGCCGACAAGCGCTCCGCGCTCCAGGACCGGGCGCAGATGCAGCGCGGCTGGATGGACAAGGGCGTCAAGAACGCCCGCCGCAAGGCGAACAACGACAACGACAAGATCGGCCGCAAGTTCCGCAGCGAGGCGAGCGAGAAGCAGGCGGCGAAGGCGCGGCAGACCCAGCGGATGATCGAACGCCTCGATGTCGTCGAGGAGCCCCGCAAGGAGTGGGAGCTGCGGATGGAGATCGCGTCCGCGCCGCGCTCCGGTGCGGTCGTGGCGACGTTGCGGGACGCGGAGGTACGGCGGGGTGACTTCAGCTTCGGGCCGGTCTCTCTGCAGATCGACTGGGCGGACCGGGTCGCGGTGACCGGTGCGAATGGCGCGGGCAAGTCGACGCTTCTCGGTGCGCTGCTCGGGCGTATCCCGTTGGACGCGGGGCATGCGGCGCTCGGCTCGGGTGTTCTGGTGGGGGAGGTCGACCAGGCTCGGCAGTTGTTCCACGGTACGGAGTCGCTGCTGGACGCGTTCTGTGCGGCCGTGCCGGATACGGAGCCTGCTGAAGTCCGTACGCTGCTGGCCAAGTTCGGGCTCAAGGCACACCACGTGATGCGGCCGGCCGGGACCCTGTCCCCGGGTGAGCGGACCCGGTCCGCGTTGGCGCTCCTGCAGGGGCGGGGTGTCAACCTCCTGGTGCTGGACGAGCCGACGAACCACCTGGACCTGCCGGCTATCGAGCAGTTGGAGTCGGCGCTCGACGCGTACGAGGGCACGTTGCTGTTGGTGACTCATGACCGGCGGATGCTGGACGCGGTTCAGGTGACTCGGCGGTTGGAGGTGGCGGACGGGAAGGTGACTGAGCAGCGGTGAGGTCCTGTGGATTTGTTCGCCGCGGGTCCGCGGTGGCTGGTCGCGCAGTTCCCCGCGCCCCTTAAGGGGCGCTGTTCGCATCGGAGTTGAGGCGTTCCGCTTCTTTCGCGGCCTGCTCCACCCGGATCCGGTGCTCCTCCCACCAACTCGCGTTCCCAGGAGCCATGTTGGTGCCTCCGGCCCGCTGGCCCACCGTCCCGTCGACGAGTTCCCGTACGACATCGGCGTGGCCGGCGTGTCGGGACGTCTCGTAGATCATGTGGACGAGGGTGCGGTGCAGGGTGATGTCGTTCCCCCGCTCACCGGGTATGCGGCCGACCGCGTCCAAGGGCAGCGCTTCGATCGTCGCGTCCGAGTGCGCGCACACACGCCGATAGACCCCGACGATCTGCGCACGCGTTTCATCGGGCGTCACTCACAGATCCGCGTTCGGCTCGGCGTCCCCCGCGATCCACAACTCCGGCGCGTCGACCGGCCGTCCGAAGACCGTCCCGAAGTAGAACCCCTCGGCCCCGGCCAGATGCTTGACCAGCCCCAGCAGATTGGTCCCGGTCGGCGTCATCGGCCGCCGGATGTCGTACTCCGACAGCCCTTCGAGCTTCCAGAGCAACGTGTCACGAGCGTCCTGCAGAAAGACGTGCAGGTCGGCTTTGAAGTCCGGTGAGGTCATACCCCCAGTCTGTCGCAGGGCGCTACGCGCCCTGTAGGGGCGCGGGGAACTGCGCGACCAGCCACAACGGGCCGGCAGTTCCCCACGATCTGAACCCCTACGGTCTGATCGGCGAAGCCGTCAGCGCTTGCCCTTCTTGCCCGGGTCCAACAACCCCGCCTTCCGCAAGGCATCAGCCATCGCACTGTTTCCCGGCGGCGGAGCCGCTTGCCGCGATCCACCGCCCTGGCCCTGGCCACCCTGCCGCTGCTGACGTTGCTGCGGCGGACGTCCACCGCCCTGCTGCCGACGCTCGCCACCCCCGCCCTGCTGCCGCCGCTCCCCGCCGGAGGCCGCCGCCTCGTCGTCGAGCCGCAGCGTCAACGAGATCCGCTTCCGCGGGATGTCCACGTCGAGGACCTTCACCTTGACGATGTCCCCCGGCTTCACCACATCCCGCGGGTCCTTGACGAACGTCTTCGACAGGGCGGAGACGTGGGCGAGACCGTCCTGGTGGACCCCGACATCGATGAACGCCCCGAACGCGGCGACGTTCGTGACGACACCCTCAAGAACCATCCCGGGCGCGAGGTCGGAGATCTTCTCGACGCCGTCCTTGAACGTGGCCGTCTTGAACGCGGGCCGAGGGTCGCGCCCCGGCTTCTCCAGTTCCTTCAGGATGTCGGTCACGGTGGGCAGACCGAACGTCTCGTCCACGAACTCGGTCGGCTTCAACGACCGCAGCACCGACGTGTTTCCGATCAGCGAAGCGACCTCGCTGCCCGCCGTCTTCACCATCCGCCGCACCACCGGATACGCCTCGGGGTGCACGCTGGAGGAGTCGAGCGGGTCGTCGCCGCCCCGGATGCGCAGGAAGCCCGCGCACTGCTCGTACGCCTTCGGGCCGAGCCGCGCCACGTTCTTCAGCTGGGTGCGCGACTTGAAGGGGCCGTTGGCGTCGCGGTGCGACACGATGTTCTCGGCGAGGCCGGAGGTGATGCCGGAGACGCGTGAAAGCAGCGGCGCGGAGGCCGTGTTGACGTCCACGCCGACGCCGTTCACACAGTCCTCGACGACCGCGTCCAGCGAACGCGACAGCTTCACCTCGGACAGGTCGTGCTGGTACTGGCCGACCCCGATCGACTTGGGGTCGATCTTCACCAACTCCGCGAGCGGGTCCTGGAGTCGGCGCGCGATGGAGACGGCGCCGCGCAACGACACGTCCATGTCGGGCAGTTCCGCCGAGGCGAACGCGGACGCCGAGTACACGGACGCGCCGGCCTCGGACACCATCACCTTGGTGAGGTTCAACTCCGGGTGCTTGGCGATGAGTTCACCGGCGAGCTTGTCGGTCTCGCGGGACGCCGTGCCGTTGCCGATCGCGATCAGCTCGACCGAGTGCTGCGCGGAGAGGCGGGCCAGCTTGGCGAGGGCGTCGTCCCACTTGTTGGCCGGGACGTGCGGGTAGATCACGTCCGTGGCGACGACCTTGCCTGTCGCGTCGACGACGGCCACCTTCACGCCCGTACGGAACCCGGGGTCCAGTCCCAGCGTCGAGCGCGTGCCGGCCGGTGCGGCGAGCAGCAGGTCCCGCAGGTTCGAGGCGAAGACGTTGACCGCCTCGTCCTCGGCGGCCGTACGCAGCCGCAGCCGCAGGTCGATGCCCAGGTGCACGAGGATGCGGGTGCGCCAGGCCCAACGGACCGTGTCCTGAAGCCACTTGTCGCCGGGACGGCCCCGGTCGAGGATCTGGAAGCGGTGGGCGACCATCCCCTCGTAGGAGGAAGGCCCCTCGGTGTCCTCCTCGGGCTCCAGGACGAGATCGAGGACGTCCTCCTTCTCACCGCGCAGCATCGCGAGGATGCGGTGCGAGGGCAGCGCGGTGAACGGCTCCGAGAAGTCGAAGTAGTCGGCGAACTTGGCGCCCGCCTCCTCCTTGCCGTCCCGCACCTTCGCGGCCAACCGCCCGCGCCCCCACATCCGCTCACGCAGCTCGCCGATCAGGTCGGCGTCCTCCGAGAACCGCTCGGTGAGGATCGCCCGGGCGCCGTCGAGGGCGGCCTGCGGATCGGCGACACCCTTGTCGGCGTCGACGAACGTGGCGGCCGCGGCCAGCGGTTCCACGCTCGGATCGCCCAACAGCCCCTCCGCGAGCGGCTCCAGACCGGCCTCGCGCGCGATCTGCGCCTTGGTGCGCCGCTTGGGCTTGTAGGGGAGGTAGATGTCCTCAAGGCGCGCCTTGGTCTCGGCGGCCCGGATCTGCGCCTCCAACTCCTCGGTGAGCTTGCCCTGTTCGCGTACCGATTCGAGGATCGCGGTCCGCCGCTCCTCCAGCTCCCGCAGATAGCGCAGCCGTTCCTCGAGCGTGCGCAGCTGCGCGTCGTCGAGCATCTCGGTCGCTTCCTTGCGGTAGCGGGCGATGAAGGGCACCGTCGAACCGCCGTCGAGCAGCTCGACGGCAGCCTTCACCTGCCGCTCCCGTACGCCGAGCTCCTCGGCGATCCTGCCTTCGATGGACCCTACGAGGGGTGTCGTCACGCCCGTACCGCCTTCTCCACTGAGGTTGCGCGGCAATTGTGGCAGGTGACACCGACAACCGGGGATCAGGGCGCTGTCCTGCGGGTCCGGTGCCTAGCTCTTGCCGAGCAGATCCCGGGGAAACGCCCCGGCGGCGAGCGCGAGCCGCGCGAATCCCGTCGCCAGTTCGGTCAGACGTACGACCCCCTCGGTGCCCAGGTGCTCGTACGGTGCCCGGTCCAGCCGGTCGGTCTCCACCTCGATCCCGGCGCGCAGTGCGACCCCCTCCTCCGTCAACTCGCCGTCCCCGTCGAGCAACCCGCGTTCCCGGAGCCGTCCCGAAGCGGCGTCCCACTCCTCCTGGTTCCACCCGCGTGTGCCGAACACCCACTTCGGGGTCATGCCCTTGCCGGTCGCGGTGTGCGTGACCACGGCCTCCAGGCCGTCGAGTCCGGCGGACATCAGGGCGGCCAGGTGACCGTCGCCGCGGTGCTCGCGCAACAGCGTGGCCGCGTGGAAGTAGGCGAGGTGCGGCTCCTCGGGGACCGGCAGGTCGGCGTGGGCGGCGTACAGGGGTCGGGCGGGGCGCGAGCACGCTTCACTCGCCCGCAGCGCCAGCCGCGCGGCCTCCGCCATCTCCTCCGACGCGATCGCGTCCTCGCCGAGCAGGCGCCGCAAGGTCGCGTCGACGGCACGCGCGCGTGCGTGGAGGCACTGCTCCGGGGAGGCGGTCTCCCACACGGCGGGCACGTGCCGGGCCACGAGGTCGTACTTGTAGTTGTAGAAGGTCGCCGTGACCGTGCCGGGACCGACGGCCCCCATCGCCGCCGCCCGGACGGCGAAGTTGACGGCCCCGGGGTGCGTGACTCCGAGAGCGCCGAACTCCTTCCCCAGGTCGGGCGAGAAGTACAGCGTGGAGTGCAGGGAGTTGAGCGCGTTGTAGCAGCGGCGCCCGGCACGGGGATCGACGGCGGCAGTAGTCATGACGGCCACGTTACCGACTGGTCGGTACGGGCTCCAGGGGTGGGCACCGGATGGCAGGAAAGGTGGGGTACCCGTCATTGCGGCCATCACCCGGAGCGCGAAGAATCGACGGTATGCGAACCGTCCTGGTGGTCCTCTTCGACGATGTCCAGAGCCTCGACGTCACCGGCCCCGTGGAGGTCTTCGCGGGCGCCGAGTCGCAGGCCCCCGGGACCTACCGCATCCGTACGGCCTCCCTGGACGGAGCCCCGGTGCGCACCTCCAGCGGCCTGACCGTCGTACCGGACTCGACCCTCGCCGACGCGCCCGCCCCGCACACGCTCCTCGTCCCCGGCGGCCCTGGCACACGCGGCCCGGACCCGCGCGTGACCGCCTGGCTGCGCGCACACGGGCCGCGCGCGGAGCGGCTGGTCTCCGTGTGCACCGGGGCGATCCTGCTCGCGGAGGCGGGTCTCCTGGATGGCCGCCGGGCCACCACGCACTGGGCGTACTGCGCGAAACTCGCCCGCGACCATCCCGCCATCGAGGTCGAGCCGGACCCGATCTACGTTCGCGACGGCCCCGTCTCCACCTCGGCCGGTGTCACCTCGGGCATCGATCTCGCCCTCGCCCTGGTCGAGGAGGACCTGGGCCGGGACACGGCGCTGACCATCGCCCGCCACCTGGTCGTGTTCCTGCGCCGGCCGGGGAACCAGGCCCAGTTCAGCGCCCAGCTAGCCGCCCAGACGGCCCGGCGGGAGCCCCTCCGCGAGGTCCAGCAGTGGATCACCGAGCACCCCGACGACGACCTGAGCGTCGAGTCCCTCGCCGCCCGCGCCCGCCTCTCGCCCCGCCACTTCGCCCGCGCCTTCCAGTCCGAGACCGGCATGACGCCCGGCCGCTACGTCGACCGGGTCCGCCTCGAACACGCCCGCCGCCTCCTGGAGGACACCGGCGACGGCATCGAGCAGATCTCCCGGGCGAGCGGCTACGGCACCCCCGAGTCCATGCGCCGAGCCTTCCTCAAGACCCTCGGCGCGGCCCCGGTGGAATACCGCCGCCGCTTCCACCCGACACAGAGCCCACGGGCAACCCCCGCCCGCTGAACGCGGACAGCGCCCCTCAAGGGGCGCGGGGCTGAATCTATTTGCGGCTCCGCCGCGGGGCGCGACCAGCCCCCACCGACCCGCAGTGAACGAACAACCGAACCACCTGAACGGCATCCAACATCCACGGAACACGAAAGGCCCCGATGCAGATCGCCATCGTCCTCTTCGACCGCTTCACCGCCCTGGACGCCATCGGCCCCTACGAGACCCTCGGCCGCCTCCCGGATTCGGAAACCGTCCTCGTCGCCGAGCGCACCGGCCCCATCCGCAACGAAACCGGAAACCTGGCACTCGTCGCCGACCGCACCTTCACCGACGTCCCGACCCCCGACATCGTGGTCGTCCCGGGCGGCCCCGGCCAGACCCCGCAGATGGACAACGAGACCCTCCTGGACTGGCTGCGCACCGCCGACGCCACGACCACCTGGACGACCTCGGTGTGCACGGGCTCCCTGCTGCTGGCCGCCGCCGGACTCCTCCGGGGCCGCCGCGCGACCTCCCACTGGCTCGCCCTGGACCACTTGAAGCAGTTCGGTGTCGAGCCCACGGGGGAGCGGGTCGTGACCGACGGCAAGTACGTCACCGCGGCCGGTGTCTCCTCCGGCATCGACATGGGGCTCACCCTGCTCGGCCGGATCGCGGGCGACGAACACGCCCAGGCCGTACAGCTGTTGACCGAGTACGACCCGCAACCGCCCTACGACGCGGGGTCCCCGGAGAAGGCGCCCGCACACCTCGTCGAGAGGTTCCGCGCGGGCAGCCGCTTCATCCTGAAGTAGTACCTGACGCAGTCCCGGGAGCAGTCCCTGACGCGGTCCAGGTGAAGCGCGGCGCCCGGCGTTCCAGGAAGGCGGCGACGCCCTCCGCGGTGTCGCCGCTGCCGCGCGCCTGCTCGGCCCAGTAACCGTCCCTGTCCGTACGCCCGTTGGCGAACTCCTTCGCCGACGCCTGCGTCAACTGCGAGCGGGAGACCAGCACCCGGGTGAACTCCGCGACCCGCTCGGCGAGTTCGCCCTCGGGCAGTAGCTCGTCGACGAACCCGGTGCGCAGCGCCCGCTCCGCGTCGATCAACTCGCCGGAGAACAACAGGTACTTGGCCGCACCCGGACCCACCAACGACACCAACCGCCTTGTCGCGGATGCCGGATACACGATCCCGAGCTTCGCCGGAGTCACCCCGAACAGCGCGCCCTCCTCCGCGAACCGCAGATCACAGGCCGCCGCCAACTGCGCCCCGCCGCCCACACAATGACCGCGGATCGCCGCCAACGTCGGCTTCGGGAACGCCGCGAGCGCCTCCTCCGCGAGCACCGCCAGCCCCTGCGCCTCACCCGCCGACTCCCGCAGCGTCGAGATGTCGGCCCCGGCACAGAACGTCCCGCCCTCACCGGTCAGCACGAGCGCCCGTACGGCCGGATCGGCGGCGAGCGTGTCGAGCAGCGGGGGCAGTGAGCGCCACATCCCGGCGGTCATAGCGTTGCGCTTGCCGGGGTGGTGGACGACGACGGTGGCGACCGAGTCGGTGACGTCGTGCAGCAGGCGGGGCTCCATGCGGCGGATGCTACGGACAACCCGAAGAGTTCGCGAAGTCGGCACGAGACGAACAGGGGCGGTCCCACAGCCGATCGGGCCATGCAGAAACGCTCAGAAAGCGTCCGATAACTGCTGACTTCTGTTCAGTCATCCGGGGTGGCGCGGGTCCACGCCAACACTCGTCGGGTGGTGACAATCGAGCGCAAGGGTGGCGACCGGACGATGGAGAACCACGGGCGTGGGTCGGACCCACGCCCAGAAGGCGGCAGAGACGATCCCCCGGATCCCGTCCCCGTCCCCGCCCCGCCGGATCCGCTGCCGTACGAGGGAGTCTGGCGGTTCACCGCCTCCGCCGTCGACGCCTCCGTCCCGCAGGCGCGACACGCCGTACGGGACCTGCTCTTCCGGCAGGGTGTGCCCCTCTCGGACGAGGTGTTGCAGGGGCTGTTGCTGATCGTCTCCGAGCTGGTCACCAACGTGGTCCGGCACGCGGTGCTGCTGTCGCCGACCCTCGCCGTGGAGGTCGCGGTCGGCGCCGAGTGGGTGCGGGTGTCCGTCGAGGACAACCACCCCTACCGTCCGACCGCCCTGGTCGCCGACCACGACGAGACCGGCGGCCGGGGACTGCTCCTGGTGCGCGAGGTGACCCGGGAGGCGGGCGGTGTCTGCGACGTCGAGCACACGGCGAGCGGCGGCAAGGTGATCTGGGCCGCCCTGCCGCTCAAGCCCGCGCGGGTGCCTTAGGGCCTGTCCGGCGGATCACGCCGGAGACGCGGGGTCTGGTGCGCACACCTGCGGCGTTGTCGTCGGTCGCCGACGCTCCGCGTCGACTCTCTCCTCCGCCTTGCAGTTGCACGCACCAGACCCCGCTCGGCTGTGCTTATGAGGCTCCGTCGCTGTCCTCCGACCTGATCCGCCGGACAGGCCCTAGCCGAGGAGGTCACCAGCCCGCGGACGGGCCCGTCAGCTCCCTGACCGCCGGGCGGGCCGCGTCCAGCACCGTCATGAACCAGGACGAGAAGGTGTCCTTCGCGTGCCGTTCGTCCAGCTCGGCGGGGGTCACGAACGCGGTCGTGTCCACCTCCTCCGGGTCCGGCCGCAGCGGCGACTGCACCATGCCGACGAAGAGGTGGTTGTACTCCTGCTCCACCAGGCCCGAGTCCGGGTCCGGGTGGTTGTAGCGCACCGTGCCCGCCTCCGCGAGCAGCGACGGGGACACCCCGAGCTCCTCGTACGTCCGCCGGGCCGCCGCCGCGAAGGGCGCCTCGCCCGGGTAGGGGTGACCGCAGCAGGTGTTGGACCACACACCGGGGGAGTGGTACTTGCCGAGCGCCCGCTGCTGGAGCAGCAGCCGGCCCTGCTCGTCGAAGAGGAAGACGGAGAAGGCGCGGTGCAGCTGCCCCGGCGGCTGATGCGCGGTGAGCTTCTCGGCGGTGCCGATCGTCACGCCGCTCTCGTCGACCAGTTCGAGCAAGATCGCGTCAGCGGTGCCGTTCGACGAGTTGTGCGTCGCGGTGGCAGGTGTGGTCGGCATACCCATCCTTCACATCGGTCCTCAAGGCCAAGTCTGCCGTACGAATCCGGCACTCCCGGCAGTTCATCGTGCCCGGCGCGGCGACGGCGGAACCGTCGGGGGGTGGGGCGCGGAAGTGAGGGCACGGGCGCGCGGCAGCGGGCCGCACGCCCGCGAAACCGCTCGATTTCTGTCAGCGCGGAAGCCGCGCGGGCCTCATCCGGGCCTCATGCGGGACTCGTACGGGCCTCATGGGAACGTCAGTGGCACAGCTTCGCCTCGTGCTCCGCGTGTCCGCGGGGCTCCAGCTGGAAGGTGCAGTGCTCCACGTCGAAGTGGTCGCCGAGGCAGCCCTGGAGTTCATGGAGCATCTTCTCGTTGCCGATCGCGTTCAGGACGTCCGAGCGGACGACGACGTGCGCGGAGAGCACCGGCATGCCCGAGGTGATCGTCCACGCGTGCAGATCGTGGACGTCCTCGACCCCGTCCAGGGCCAGGATGTGGGCGCGCACGTCCTGCATGTCGACGTCCTTGGGGGCCGACTCCAGCAGCACGTCCAGGGTCTCGCGCAGCAGCTTCAGCGTGCGCGGCACGATCATCAGGCCGATGGCGAGCGAGGCGATCGGGTCGGCGGCCTGCCAGCCCGTGGTCAGGATCACCACGGCCGAGATGATCACCGCGAGGGAGCCCAGCGCGTCCGCGGCGACCTCCAGGAACGCGCCCCGCACGTTCAGGCTGTCCTTCTGGCCGCGCACCAGCAGCGTGAGGGAGATCATGTTCGCGACCAGGCCGATCAGGCCGAACACGATGGTCAGCCCGCCCTCGGTGTCGGCGGGAGTGACGAACCGCTGGACCGCCTCGTACAGGACGTAGCCGCCGACGCCGAGCAGCAGCAGACAGTTGGCGAGCGCGGCGAGGATCTCCGCGCGGGCGTAGCCGAAGGTGCGGTTGCCGGTCGCCGGCCGGTTCGCGAAGTGGATCGCTAGCAACGCCATGCCGAGGCCCAGCGCGTCCGTCGCCATGTGGGCCGCGTCCGCGATGAGCGCGAGGGAGTCCGCGAGCAGTCCGCCGACGACCTCGACCACCATCACGGTGATCGTGATCCCCAGCGCGATCCGCAGCCTCCCCTGGTACGCGGCCGCCGCCGTACCGGCGACGGGAGCGCCGTGCGAGTGCCCGTGGTCGTGCCCTGCCCCCATGGAAAGCCGCCCTCCTGATTACTGCTCCGGATCACAGTGAACTACGGGTGGGGGGTATCGGGCAACGCGGCACTGAACACCGTTGTCATGTGCCCTGACCTGCGCAAACAAATCGCAGGTCAGGGCAGCCTAAGTTCATACGCTGTGGTGCAGCCGCCACCCTTGCCACGCCGACTCCACCATCTCCCGCACCCCACGCCGGGCCGACCACCCCAGCTCTACGGCGGCCAGCTCGGCGGAGGCCACAGCGCGCGGGGCGTCACCGGGACGCCGCCCCTCGACGACGGCCGGCCGCCGGTCCCCGGTGACCTCGCCGATGACCGTGACCAGCTCGCGGACCGAAACCCCTTCTCCGCGGCCGATGTTGACCGTCAGGTCGCCGCTCGCGCCCCCGTCGGCCAGTCGCCGGGCCGCCGCCAGATGGGCCTCCGCAAGATCGGCGACGTGAATGTAGTCGCGGACGCAGGTGCCGTCCGGCGTCGGATAGTCGTCGCCGAAGATCCGCGGGGCCTCGTCGCGGGTGAGCCGGTCGAAGACCATGGGGACGATGTTGAAGACGCCCGTGTCGGCCAGCTCGGGGGCGGCGGCGCCCGCCACGTTGAAGTAGCGCAGGCACACCGTGTCGATACCGTGCGCCGCGCCCGCCGCCCGGACCAGCCACTCCCCGGTGAGCTTGGTCTCGCCGTACGGGTTCACCGGCGCGCACGGGGTGTCCTCGGTGATCAGGTCGACGCCCGGGTCGCCGTAGACCGCCGCCGAGGACGAGAACACGAACCGTTCGATGCCCGCTCCGGCGACCGCGTCCAGGAGGGTCGCCAGGCCGCCCACGTTCTCCTGGTAGTAGTACGTCGGCCGCGCCACGGACTCGGCGACCTGCTTGCGTGCCGCGAGATGCACGACCCCCGTCACCCCGTGCTCGGCGAACACCCGCTTCAGGAGGTCGCCGTCCAGGGAGGAGCCGTGGACGAGCGGGACGGTCGTAGGAAGGCGTGCGAGGTTTCCCGCGGAGAGGTCGTCCAGGGCGGCGACGCGCTCCCCGGCGTCCGTCATCGCCCGTGCCACATGGGCCCCGATGTATCCGGCTCCGCCGGTGATCAGCCAGGTCATGGGCATTCACCCTATGCCGATACGGAGAGGGCCTCCGTAATGTCCGGCGATGCCCGGTCTGACGGGTGCGGTTTGTCGGGCGGGCCCCGAATCCCCGATGATGATCTCGGCGGAGGCGCCTGCAGACCGTGTTGATCAGGCCATGAACGGCCGGTGAACACGGGCTTGAGAGCATCCGATAGCCTCTGCCGACATGCCGCCCGGGTGCCACCCGAAGGGCGCCACCACCATGCACATGACCGGCGCCCGAGCGCCGGACCCAGGGAGTGAGTTCGGTTGCCGACCGCCATCCTCACCGGTCAGCCGGTCCCCGGATCGTCGATCGAGACCGATCTGCGGTCGCTCGGCTTCGACGTCCGGACCGCCGCCGACACCACCGAGGCGGAGACGCTCCTCGCGGCGGTCCCCGGTGACCAGCGCGTCGCCGTCGTGGACGCCCGCTTCGTCGGCCACCCGCACGCGCTGCGCCTCGGTCTCACTGACCCCCGCTTCCCGCTCGCCGCGGTACCGGGCGCGGTCACGGCCCAGCCGGGCGGCAGGCAGGCGCTGACCCGCGCGGTGGCCCGCGAGCACTCGGCCGGCGGCGGCACGACCCTCCTGGACGACCTCGCCGACCGCGTCGTCACCGCCCTCGACGCCGACGGCTGCGCCGTGCACCGCCCCGAGCTGGGCAGCCTCGTCGCCACCGTCCCCACCGACCCGCAGACCCGCAACGAGGCACGCCAGGCGGTGGCCGCCGTGGACGACGAGGCCGTACGCCTGAAGTCGGCCGTGAAGTCCCGCGACGGCTTCTTCACCACCCACTTCATCAGCCCGTACTCCCGCTACATCGCACGCTGGTGCGCCCGCCACGGCCTCACTCCGAACCAGGTCACCACCGCCTCCCTGCTCACCGCGCTCGTCGCGGCGGGCAGCGCGGCCACCGGCACCCGCGGCGGCTACGTCGTGGCCGGCGTGCTGCTCCTCTGCTCCTTCGTCCTCGACTGCGTCGACGGACAGATCGCCCGCTACGCCCTGCAGTACTCGACGCTCGGCGCCTGGCTCGACGCCACCTTCGACCGCGCCAAGGAGTACGCCTATTACGCGGGCCTCGCGCTGGGCGCGGCCCGGGGCGGCGACGACGTGTGGGCGCTCGCGCTCGGCGCGATGATCCTGCAGACCTGCCGGCACGTCGTGGACTTCTCCTTCACCGAGGCCAACCACGACGCCACCGCCAACACCAGCCCCACCGCCGCCCTCTCCGACAAGCTCGACAGCGTCGGCTGGACGGTCTGGGTGCGCCGGATGATAGTCCTGCCCATCGGCGAACGATGGGCGATGATCGCCGTCCTCACGGCCGCGACGACCCCCCGCATCACCTTCTACGTCCTCCTCGTCGGCTGCGCCTTCGCGGCGACGTACACGACGGCGGGCCGGGTGCTGCGCTCGCTGACCCGCAAGGCAAAGCGCACGGACCGGGCGGCACAGGCACTGGCGGATCTGGCGGACAACGGGCCGATCGCGTCGTTCGTGGCCCGTGTGAGCCCCGCCCGCCTGGGTGCGCCGTTCCTGATCGCACTCGCCGGTACGGCGGTTCTCGTGGTGGCCGTCTTCTCCGGGGTCACCTGGGCCCCCGTGGCGGGCGCGGTCGTCTACGCGATCGCCGCCGGCCAGGCCCTGTCCCGCCCCCTCAAGGGCGCCCTCGACTGGCTGGTCCCCCCGCTCTTCCGGGCGGCCGAATACTGCACCGTCCTGATCCTCGCGGCCAAAGCGGAGGTAAACGGAGCACTTCCAGCGGCTTTCGGCCTGGTGGCCGCCGTCGCCTACCATCACTACGACACGGTGTACCGCATCCGCGGCAACGCCGGGGCGTCCCCGGCCTGGCTGGTGCGCGCCATCGGGGGGCACGAGGGGCGGACGCTGCTCGTCACCGTTCTCGCCGCCGCGCTCACCGCGTCGCAGTTCACGGTCGCGCTCACGGTCCTCGCCGTGGCCGTGGCCCTGCTGGTGCTCGTCGAGAGCATCCGCTTCTGGGTGTCCGCAGGGGCGCCCGCCGTACACGATGAAGGAGAACCCGCATGATCGGCCTCGTGCTGGCGGCCGGCGCCGGACGGCGTCTGCGCCCCTACACCGACAGCCTTCCCAAGGCTCTGGTGCCGGTGGGGCCCGCGGGCATAGAGGGCGAACCGACGGTCCTGGACCTCACCCTCGGCAACTTCGCCGAGATCGGTCTGACCGAGGTCGCGATCATCGTCGGCTACCGCAAGGACGCCGTGTACGAGCGCAAGGCGGCCCTTGAGGCGAAGTACGGCCTCAAGCTCACCCTCATCGACAACGACAAGGCCGAGGAGTGGAACAACGCCTACTCCCTGTGGTGCGGACGCGACGCCCTCAAGGACGGCGTGATCCTCGCCAACGGCGACACCGTCCACCCGGTCTCCGTCGAGCACACGCTGCTCGCGGCCCGCGGCGACGGCAAGAAGATCATCCTCGCGCTGGACACCGTCAAATCCCTTGCGGACGAGGAGATGAAGGTCGTCGTCGACCCCGCCAAGGGCATGACGAAGATCACCAAACTGATGGACCCGGCCGAGGCGACCGGTGAGTACATCGGCGTCACCCTCATCGAGGGCGACGCCATGTCCGAGCTGGCCGACGCGCTCAAGACGGTCTGGGAGACCGACCCGCAGCAGTTCTACGAGCACGGCTACCAGGAACTGGTGAACCGCGGCTTCCGGATCGACGTGGCCCCGATCGGCGACGTCAAGTGGGTCGAGATCGACAACCACGACGATCTGGCCAAGGGGCGGGAGATCGCGTGCCTGTACTGACCCGGCTGATCCCCTCGCCCGTCGTCGTCGACATCCGCCCGGGTGCCCTCGACGACCTGGCCTGCGTCCTCGCCGACCAGCGCATCTCGCACTCCGGCCGGCTCGCGGTCGCCGTCAGCGGCGGCTCCGGTGCCCGGCTGCGCGCGCGCCTGGAACCGAGCCTGCCCGGCGCCACCTGGTACGAGGTCGGCGGCGGCACCCTCGACGACGCGATCCGGCTGGCCGGCGACATGAAGGCCGGTCACTACGACGCGGTCGTGGGCCTCGGCGGCGGCAAGATCATCGACTGCGCCAAGTTCGCCGCGGCGCGCATCGGCCTGCCGCTGGTCGCCGTACCGACGAACCTCGCGCACGACGGCCTGTGCTCGCCGGTCGCCACCCTCGACAACGACGCGGGCCGCGGCTCCTACGGCGTGCCGAACCCGATCGCGGTCGTCATCGACCTCGACGTGATCCGCGAGGCACCGGTCCGCTTCGTGCGGGCGGGCATCGGGGACGCGATCTCCAACATCTCCGCGATCGCGGACTGGGAGCTCGCCAACCGCGTCAAGGGCGAGAAGATCGACGGTCTCGCCGCGGCCATGGCCCGGCAGGCCGGCGAGGCCGTGCTGCGGCACCCGGGCGGGGTCGGCGACAACGCCTTCCTCCAGGTGCTCGCCGAGGCGCTGGTCCTCACCGGTGTCGCCATGTCGATCTCCGGTGACTCCCGCCCGGCCTCCGGAGCCTGCCACGAGATCAACCACGCCTTCGACCTGCTCTTCCCCAAACGCGCGGCCGCCCACGGCGAGCAGTGCGGACTGGGCGCGGCCTTCGCGATGTACCTGCGCGGAGCCCACGAGGAATCGGCCTCCATGGCCGAGGTACTGCGCCGGCACGGACTGCCCGTGCTGCCGGAGGAGATCGGCTTCACCGTGGACGAGTTCGTCCGCGCGGTGGAGTTCGCTCCGGAGACCCGCCCCGGCCGCTACACCATCCTCGAACACCTCGACCTGAAAACCGACCAGATCAAGGACATCTACGCCGACTATGTCAAGGCCATCGGTAGCTGAACTCCGTCCCGTCGTCCACCCCGCAGGGGTGAAGGACCGGCGCAGCGGTGAGCACTGGATGGGACGCCTCTACATGCGTGAGGTGTCCCTGCGGGTGGACCGCTACCTGGTGAACACCAGGGTCTCGCCCAACCAGCTCACGTACCTGATGACCGTCTTCGGCGTACTCGCGGCCCCGGCGCTGCTGGTGCCGGGGATCACGGGCGCCGTGCTCGGCGTGGTGTGCGTCCAGATGTATCTGCTGCTGGACTGCGTCGACGGCGAGATCGCCCGCTGGCGCAAGCAGTACTCCCTTGCGGGGGTCTACCTCGACCGCGTCGGCGCCTACCTGACCGACGCCGCCGTGCTCGTCGGCTTCGGGCTGCGCGCCGCCGACCTGTTCGGCAGCGGCCGTATCGACTGGCTGTGGGCGTTCCTCGGGACGCTGGCCGCGCTCGGCGCGATCCTGATCAAGGCCGAGACCGACCTGGTCGGGGTGGCCCGCCACCAGACCGGCAAGGCACCGGTCCAGGAGTCCGCGGCCGAGATGCGGTCCTCCGGGATGGCGTTGGCGCGTAGGGCCGCGGCCGCCTTCAAGTTCCACCGGCTGATCCTCGGCATCGAGGCGACCCTGCTGATCCTGGTCCTCGCGATCGTGGACCAGATGCGCGGCGACCTGTTCTGGTCGCGGCTCGGCGTCGCCGTACTCGCCGGCATCGCGCTGCTCCAGACCCTGCTGCACCTGGTGTCGATCCTCGCGTCGAGCAGGCTGAAGTGAGCGGCATGAAGGTCGGCGCGGTGATCATCACCATGGGCAACCGCCCCGACGAACTACGGGCGTTGCTCGACTCGGTCGCCAAGCAGGACGGCGACCGGGTCGAGGCGGTCGTCGTCGGCAACGGCTCGCCCGTCCCGGACGTCCCCGCGGGCGTCCGGACCATAGAACTGCCCGAGAACCTCGGCATCCCCGGCGGCCGCAACATCGGCCTGGAGGCCTTCGGGCCCGCCGGTCGCGATGTCGACATAGTGATGTTCCTCGACGACGACGGGCTCCTCGCCCAGCACGACACCGCCGAGCTGTGCCGGCAGGCCTTCGCCGCCGACCCCCGGCTCGGCATCATCAGCTTCCGCATCGCCGACCCGGACACCGGCGTCACCCAGCGCCGCCACGTCCCGCGGCTGCGTGCCTCCGACCCGATGCGCTCCTCCCGGGTCACCACCTTCCTCGGCGGCGCCAACGCCGTCCGCACGAAGGTCTTCGCCGAGGTCGGCGCCCTCCCGGACGAGTTCTTCTACGCCCACGAGGAGACCGACCTCGCCTGGCGGGCCCTCGACGCGGGCTGGATGATCGACTACCGGTCCGACATGGTCCTGTACCACCCGACCACCGCCCCCTCGCGGCACGCGGTCTACCACCGCATGGTCGCCCGCAACCGGGTCTGGCTGGCCCGCCGCAACCTGCCCGCGCCCCTCGTTCCCGTCTACCTCGGGGTATGGCTGCTGCTCACCCTCCTGCGCCGCCCCTCGCGCCCGGCGCTGCAGGCCTGGTTCGGCGGGTTCAAGGAGGGCTGGACCACTCCGTGCGGACCGCGCCGGCCCATGCGCTGGCGTACGGTGTGGCGCCTGACCCGGCTGGGCCGTCCTCCGGTCATCTGACAAGCTCGGGGTGCGCGTCACCGCGCGCGGGACGCGCGGCCGACCCCTCGAAACGTATCCGGCGGCGGATACGTGTGACTTCCTGTAGCACAATTCCGTAAGACGAACGCAAGACAGTCGTAAGACGAATCCGAAAATGAAGGCATCCACCCTTGAGTGAGACAACGCATGACGGCGGAGTCGCGGTGAGCCCGCGTCCGTCGCCCGACGAAGGCCTCACGGCGGCGCAACTGTCCGCCAAGTACGGGCTGACGGTGAGCGGTGCCCGCCCCGGACTCGCCGAGTACGTCCGCCAGCTCTGGGGACGCCGGCACTTCATCCTCGCCTTCTCCCAGGCGAAGCTGACGGCCCAGTACAGCCAGGCGAAGCTCGGCCAGCTCTGGCAGGTGGCCACACCGCTGCTGAACGCGGCCGTGTACTTCTTCATCTTCGGCGTCATCCTGAAGGCCAGCCGGGGCATGTCCCGGGACGTGTACATCCCGTTCCTGGTCACGGGTGTCTTCGTGTTCACCTTCACCCAGAGCTCGATCATGGCGGGCGTCCGCGCGATCTCCGGCAACCTCGGCCTGGTGCGCGCGCTGCACTTCCCGCGCGCCTCGCTGCCGATCTCCTTCGCGCTGCAACAGCTCCAGCAACTGCTGTTCTCGATGATCGTGCTGTTCATCATCGTCGTCGGCTTCGGCAGCTACCCGAGCCTGTCCTGGCTGCTGATCGTTCCGGTCCTGGTGCTCCAGTTCCTGTTCAACACCGGGCTCGCGCTGATCGTGGCGCGGATGGGCGCCAAGACCCCGGACCTCGCCCAGCTGATGCCGTTCATGCTGCGCACCTGGATGTACGCGTCGGGCGTCATGTTCTCCATCAGCACGATGATGGAGGGCCGCTCCGAGGTGTTCATCCGCATCCTGCAGGTGAACCCGGCGGCCATCTACATGGACCTGATGCGCTTCGCGCTCATCGACGGCTACGGCTCGTCGAACCTGCCGCCGCACGTCTGGGCCATCGCCGCTTTCTGGGCCGTGGTCCTGTTCGCCGGCGGCTTCGTGTACTTCTGGCAGGCGGAGGAGAGGTACGGCCGTGGCTGAGCAGAACGTCGAGCAGACCCCCCAGGATCTGGTCCCCACCGTCATCGCGGACGAGCTGCACATCGTCTACCGCGTGCACGGCGCCAAGACCGGCAAGGGCAGCGCCACCTCCGCCCTCAGCCGCATAGTCAAGCGCGGCGAGGAGCGCGGGGTGCGCAAGGTGCACGCCGTCAAGGGCGTCTCCTTCGTCGCCTACCGCGGCGAGGCCGTCGGCCTCATCGGCTCGAACGGCTCCGGCAAGTCGACCCTGCTGCGCGCCATCGCGGGCCTGCTCCCGGCCGAGAAGGGCCGCGTCTACACCAACGGCCAGCCCTCGCTGCTGGGCGTGAACGCGGCCCTGATGAACGACCTCACCGGCGAGCGCAACGTCATCCTGGGCGGCCTCGCCATGGGCATGTCCCGCGAGCAGGTCAGGGAGCGCTACCAGGAGATCGTCGACTTCTCCGGCATCAACGAGAAGGGCGACTTCATCACCCTCCCGATGCGCACCTACTCCTCAGGCATGGCGGCCCGGCTGCGCTTCTCCATCGCGGCGGCCAAGGACCACGACGTCCTGATGATCGACGAGGCGCTGGCCACCGGCGACCGCAAGTTCCAGGTCCGCTCGGAGGAGCGCATCCGCGAGCTGCGCAAGTCCGCGGGCACGGTGTTTCTCGTCAGTCACAACAACAAGTCGATCCGCGACACCTGCGACCGGGTGCTGTGGCTGGAACGCGGCGAACTCCGGATGGACGGCCCGACCGACGAGGTTCTCAAGGAGTACGAGAAGTTCACGGGCAAGTAGTCCCCTCGCATAGCGGGCGCAAAAGCCCAGAACGCTTCCCAGAGCCCCGCCGGAACTGTTCCGGCGGGGCTCCGCGTCTGCAAAGGAAACGTCAACTCGGCCCGGCCCAAGGAATCTTGACGCCAATCGGTGTGTTGTTGTGATGTGCAGGACACCCCGAGGAAGCTCGCTGCGTTGTACAACGTAAGCTGTACCGGTGCCGAATAGCGGCAAGTGGGGCGATAATGCGCGACACCCTTCTGCGGGTAAGCCTGCGTCCAACCGTGCGGACGACTGGGCGGCGTGTCCGAAATAGTGTGTATTGGGTCGGCAGTGTAGAACGGGAGATGTGACGGCAATGGCTACGGAAACTCCCCAGCTCACCGAAGCATGCGCCGTCCCCGCCCCTGGCAGTGAGCGGTGACGGGAACCGGCTCCGCCGGCACCGGTGATCCGGAGCGCGGCACACTCGACAAGGCCGCGGGTGAGAACTTCCCCGTGGCGCCTTTCTTCCTGCCCAGAGCCTGGCGCACCGATCTCATGGCGGTGTACGGATTCGCCCGCCTCGTCGACGACATCGGCGACGGCGATCTGGCCCCCGGCGGCGCCGACGCCCGTCTGCTCGGCGTCTCGCCCGCGGACGCCGAGGACCGCCTGCTCCTCCTCGATGCCTTCGAGGCCGATCTGCACCGCGTCTTCGACGGCACCCCGGGCCACCCCCTGCTGCGCCGCCTCCAGCCGACCGTCCGCCGGTGCGCGCTGACCCCCGAGCCCTTCCTCGGCCTGATCGCCGCGAACCGCCAGGACCAGCTCGTCACGCGCTACGAGACCTACGACGATCTCCTCGCCTACTGTGAACTCTCCGCGAACCCGGTCGGCCGCCTGGTCCTCGGCGTCACCGGCACCGAGACCCCCGAGCGGGTCCGGCTGTCCGACGCGATCTGTACCGCACTTCAGATCGTCGAACACCTGCAGGACGTTGCCGAGGACCTCGGCAACGACCGCATCTACCTGCCCGCCCAGGACATGAAGCGCTTTCACGTCCAGGAAGCGGATCTCGCCACGCCCTCCGCGGGCGCATCGGTGCGCGCACTGGTTGCATACGAAGCAGAACGCGCCCGCGATCTCCTGAATGAAGGCGCCCCCCTGGTGGGTAGCGTCCACGGCAGACTGAAGCTGCTGCTCGCGGGGTTCGTGGCGGGGGGAAGGGCGGCGATCCGAGCGATCGTCGCCGCTGAATACGACGTACTTCCCGGCCCGCCCAAACCCGGCAAGATCCAGTTGCTGCGTGAGGTGGGCGTGACTCTGCGAGGAGAGGGGTGATCCGCAGCGTGGAGTCTGCACCGCACATGTCCGCACCGGTACTCGCCGCCTACAGCTACTGCGAGGCCGTCACCGGTCAGCAGGCACGTAACTTCGCGTACGGCATCAGACTGCTGCCGACGCCCAAGCGCCGTGCGATGTCGGCGCTGTACGCGTTCTCCCGGCGCGTCGACGACATCGGCGACGGCACACTGCCGACCGACGTGAAGTCGGTACGCCTCGAGGACACCCGGGCGCTGCTCACCCGGGTCCGCGAGGGCAAGGTCGAGGAGGACGACACCGACCCGGTCGCGGTCGCCCTCGCGCACACGGCCGAGGCCTTCCCGGTCCCGCTCGACGGCCTGGACGAGCTCATCGACGGCGTTCTGCTGGACGTCCGCGGCGAGACCTACGAGACCTGGGACGACCTCAAGGTCTACTGCCGGTGTGTCGCGGGTGCGATCGGGCGTCTCTCACTCGGTGTGTTCGGCACCGAGCCGGGTGCCCGCGGCGTCGAACGCGCCTCGGAGT
Source organism: Streptomyces sp. NBC_00986 (assembly GCF_045162565.1). Taxonomy (NCBI): domain Bacteria; kingdom Bacillati; phylum Actinomycetota; class Actinomycetes; order Kitasatosporales; family Streptomycetaceae; genus Streptomyces; species Streptomyces sp. NBC_00986. The sequence goes on along the minus strand of NZ_CP108733.1, from coordinate 2,250,892 downwards.
ACGCCGACACGCTGGGGCTCGCGCTCCAGCTCACCAACATCCTCAGGGATGTCCGCGAGGACGCCGAGAACGGCCGGACCTATCTGCCCGCCGACGACCTCGCGAAATTCGGCTGCTCGGCCGGGTTCGACGGGCCGACGCCGCCGGAGGGCTCCGACTTCGCGGGTCTCGTGCACTTCGAGGTGCGACGGGCCCGCACCCTCTTCGCCGAGGGCTACCGGCTGCTCCCCATGCTCGACCGCCGCAGCGGCGCCTGTGTCGCCGCCATGGCCGGCATCTACCGCCGCCTGCTGGACCGCATCGAGCGGGAGCCGGAGGCCGTCCTGCGCGGCCGCGTCTCCCTGCCCGGCCGCGAGAAGGCCTACGTCGCGGTGCGCGGCCTGTCCGGCCTGGACGCCCGGCACGTCACGCGGAGCACCCTCAGGAGGCGCACCTGATGGACAGAGTGGGCCAGGGTGACGCCACCGGAGGAAAACGGCAGGCAACCCTCCGGTGTGAAGCGGCGTCCCTGACTGCAACGGTCCGCCATGGCTGGTTCGAGTGCCTCGGTGGGCGCGCAGGGGGGAGTGCACGATGAGCGACGGGACGCGGCCCGACGGGCTGCCCGCCGAGCCGGCGACGGGATCGGCCGGACGGCATGCCGTCGTGATCGGCGGCGGCCTCGCCGGCATCACCTCCGCGCTCGCGCTCGCCGACGCCGGAGTCCGCGTCACCCTGCTCGAAGGCCGCCCGCGCCTGGGCGGACTCGCCTTCTCCTTCCAGCGCGGCGACCTCACCGTGGACAACGGCCAGCACGTGTATCTGCGCTGCTGCACCGCCTACCGCTGGTTCCTCGACCGCATCGAGGGCGCGGCGCTGGCTCCGCTGCAGGATCGTCTCGACGTGCCCGTACTCGACGTGAACCGCCCCGAGGGGCGCCGCCTCGGCAGACTCCGGCGCGACGCGCTGCCCGTGCCGCTGCATCTGGGGCGCAGCCTCGCGACGTACCCGCATCTCTCGCTCGCGGAGCGCGCCAAAGTAGGACGTGCCGCGCTGGCGCTCAAAGGGCTCGATCTCGGCGATCCGGCCCTGGACGCGCAGAACTTCGGCAGCTGGCTGACCTCGCACGGTCAGTCGGCGCGTGCCGTCGAGGCACTGTGGGACCTGGTCGGGGTCGCCACCCTCAACGCGGTCGCGGGCGACTCCTCGCTCGCCCTGGCCGCGATGGTGTTCAAGACCGGTCTGCTCTCCGACCCGGGCGCGGCCGACATCGGCTGGGCACACGTCCCGCTGGGTGAACTGCACGACCGGCTCGCCCGCAAGGCGCTCGACTCCGCGGGCGTGCGCACCGAAGTCCGTACACGCGTCACCTCCATCTCTACTGACGAAAACGGGCGTTGGAGCGTTCAGGTTCCCGGCGAGACCCTCGAAGCCGACACCGTGGTACTCGCCGTACCGCAACGCGAGGCCCACGATCTGCTGCCCGACGGCGCCCTCGACGAGCCCGAGCGGCTGCTGGCGATCGACTACTCGCCGATCCTCAACGTCCATGTCGTCTACGACCGCAAGGTGCTCGCCCGGCCGTTCTTCGCGGCGCTGGGCACCCCCGTGCAGTGGGTGTTCGACCGGACCGACGCGTCCGGGCTGAAGGACGGCCAGTACCTGGCGCTGTCCCAGTCCGCCGTGCACGACGAGATCGACGCACCCGTGGCCGAGCTGCGGGAGCGCTACCTCCCCGAGCTGGAGCGGCTGCTGCCCGGTGCGCGCGGCGCCGAGGTGAAGGACTTCTTCGTGACCAGGGAGCGGACGGCGACGTTCGCTCCCGCCCCCGGCGTCGGACGGCTGCGGCCCGGCGCCCGCACCAAGGCCCCCGGCCTGTACCTGGCCGGAGCGTGGACCGCCACAGGGTGGCCCGCGACCATGGAGAGTGCGGTCCGCAGCGGGGTGAGCGCGGCGGACGCCGCACTCGCCGCCCTGGGCCGGCCCCGCCCCCGTCACCTCTTCGAGTTCGAGGAGGCGGCGTGATGCTCGATCAGCAGGCGGCAGGCGACCCCCGCACCTCCGGTACCGCGACAAGAGGAGAGACTGTGCCCACTGTGCCCCCGGCCGAGACGGCTGCCGACGCGGTGGACGTGTCCGCGCTCCTGGAGCGCGGCCGGACCCTTGCCACACCGGTACTACGGGCGGCCGTGGACCGCCTGGCTCCCCCCATGGACACCGTTTCCGCCTACCACTTCGGCTGGATCGACGCCGAGGGCAACCCGGCGGCCGGCGACGGCGGCAAGGCCGTACGCCCCGCGCTCGCCGTGCTCTCCGCCGAGGTCACCGGCGCCTCGCCCGAGACCGGCATCCCCGGTGCTGTCGCCGTCGAACTGGTCCACAACTTCTCACTGCTGCACGACGACCTGATGGACGGCGACGAGCAGCGCCGGCACCGCGACACCGTCTGGAAGGTGCACGGCCCCTCCCAGGCCATCCTCGTCGGCGACGCCCTGTTCGCGCTGGCCAACGAGGTCCTGCTGGAGCTCGGCACCGTCGAGGCCGGCCGCGCCACCCGCCGCCTGACCACCGCGACCCGCGCCCTCATCGACGGCCAGGCGCAGGACATCTCCTACGAGCACCGCGACCGCGTCAGCGTCGAGGAGTGCCTGGAGATGGAGGGCAACAAGACCGGCGCCCTGCTCGCCTGCGCCTCCTCCATCGGGGCCGTGCTCGGCGGTGCGGACGACCGCACCGCCGACGTCCTGGAGAAGTACGGCCACCACCTCGGCCTGGCCTTCCAGGCCGTCGACGACCTCCTCGGCATCTGGGGCGACCCGGAGTCCACCGGGAAGCAGACCTGGAGCGATCTGCGCCAGCGCAAGAAGTCCCTGCCCGTGGTGGCGGCGCTCGCGGCGGGCGGACCCGCCTCCGAGCGGCTCGGCGAGATCCTCGCCGCCGACGCCAAGAGCAGTGACTTCGAGAACTTCTCCGAGGAGGAGTTCGCGGCCCGCGCCGCGCTCATCGAGGAGGCCGGCGGCCGCGAGTGGACCGCCGAAGAGGCACGCCGTCAGCACACCATCGCCATCGAGGTCCTCGACGCCATCGACATGCCCGACCGGGTTCGGGCGCAGTTCACGGCGCTCGCCGACTTCGTCGTCGTACGAAAGAGATGATCACTATCGGTCGAATAGCCCTCGCGTAGTCGCCGGCCGGTGCTGCGAAGATACGAGTACCGGCCGACGGCGGACCCACAGCAGAGACATGCCACTGCACGAAGGGGAAGCCATGACAGCGACGACCGACGGAAGCACCGGGGCCATGCCTCCCCGTGTTGCCGCGGCCAGCGAAACCGACATCAACACCCCCGTGGCGGCCGGGGTGCACGACGCCGCCGCACACGCCGTACAACGCGCCACCGACTTCCTCCTCTCGCAGCAGGACGCCCAGGGCTGGTGGAAGGGCGACCTCGAGACGAACGTCACGATGGACGCCGAGGATCTGCTGCTCCGTCAGTTCCTGGGCATCCGCGACGAGTCGACGACCCAGGGCGCCGGACTCTTCATCCGCGGCGAGCAGCGCGAGGACGGCACCTGGGCCAGCTTCTACGGCGGACCCGGTGAACTCTCCACCACCATCGAGGCGTACGTCGCCCTCCGCCTGGCCGGGGACGCGCCGGACGCCCCGCACATGGCGAAGGCGTCCGCGTGGGTCCGCGAGCGGGGCGGGATCGCCTCGGCCCGGGTCTTCACCCGGATCTGGCTCGCGCTGTTCGGCTGGTGGAAGTGGGACGACCTGCCCGAACTCCCGCCGGAACTCCTGTACTTCCCGACCTGGGTGCCGCTCAACATCTACGACTTCGGATGCTGGGCCCGGCAGACCATCGTGCCGCTGACGGTGGTCTCCGCGAAGCGGCCGGTACGTCCCGCGCCCTTCCCGCTCGACGAACTCCACACCGACGCGGACAACCCGAACCCGGTCAAGCCCCTTGCCCCGGTGGCGAGTTGGGACGGCGCCTTCCAGCGGATCGACAAGGCGCTGCACCTCTACCGCAAGGTGGCTCCGCGCAAGCTGCGCGGGTACGCGATGAAATCAGCCGCGCGCTGGATCATCGAGCGGCAGGAGAACGACGGCTGCTGGGGCGGCATCCAGCCGCCGGCCGTGTACTCGGTGATCGCCCTGCACCTGCTGGGCTACGACCTCGAACACCCCGTGATGCGCGCGGGACTTGAGTCGCTGGACCGGTTCGCGGTCTGGCGCGAGGACGGGGCCCGGATGATCGAGGCCTGCCAGTCCCCGGTGTGGGACACCTGCCTCGCGACCATCGCGCTCGCCGACGCGGGCGTGCCCGCCGACCACCCCCAACTGGTCAAGGCCGCCGACTGGATGCTCGGGGAGGAGATCGTCCGCCCCGGCGACTGGGCGGTCAAGCGGCCCCAACTGCCGCCGGGCGGCTGGGCGTTCGAGTTCCACAACGACAACTACCCGGACATCGACGACACCGCCGAGGTCGTGCTCGCGCTGCGCCGGGTCAGACATCACGACCCGGAACGCCTCGACCGGGCCGCCGGACGCGCGGTCCGCTGGAACCTCGGAATGCAGTCGAAGAACGGCGGTTGGGGCGCCTTCGACGTCGACAACACCAGCCCGTTCCCCAACCGGCTGCCGTTCTGCGACTTCGGCGAGGTCATCGACCCGCCGTCGGCGGACGTCACCGCGCACGTCGTCGAGATGCTCGCCGTCGAGGGCCTCGCCCACGACCCGCGCACCCGGCGCGGCATCGAGTGGCTGCTCGCCGAACAGGAGGCGGACGGCTCGTGGTTCGGCCGCTGGGGCGTCAACTACGTATATGGCACAGGGTCGGTGGTGCCTGCCCTCGCCGCCGCCGGGATCCCCGGCTCGCACCCGGCGATCCGGCGCGCGGTCACCTGGCTGGAGACCGTGCAGAACGACGACGGCGGCTGGGGCGAGGACCTGCGCTCCTACAAGTACGCCAAGGAATGGAGCGGCCGGGGCGCCTCCACCGCCTCGCAGACGGCCTGGGCGCTGATGGCCCTGCTCGCGGCGGGGGAGCGCGACTCCAAAGCCGTAGAGCGTGGCATCGAGTGGCTCGCGGCGACCCAGCGGGAGGACGGGTCCTGGGACGAGCCCTACTTCACCGGCACGGGCTTCCCGTGGGACTTCTCCATCAACTATCACCTCTACCGGCAGGTCTTCCCGCTCACCGCGCTCGGGCGCTACGTGCACGGAGAACCGTTCTCCCAGACCTCGTTCTCCCCGGCCAAGGGGGACTGATGGGCAGACAGTCCGCCGGACCGCCGCTGCTGATCGCCTGCGCGCTCGGCATCGAGCGCCTCGCCCTGCGCGCAGGCGACCGCTCCGGCGCCGACGGGCCGGTCACCTTCCTCAGGACGGGGATGGGGCCCCAGGCGGCCGAGGAGGCCGTCACCCGGCGCCTCACCGAGCCGGCGCTGGACGGGGCCGCCGTACTGGCCACGGGTTTCTGCGCCGGCCTCGCCCCCGGTATGCACCCCGGCGACCTCGTGGTCGCCGAGGAGACCAGGGAGGCGCGCGGAACCGTTCCGTGCGTCGGTACCGAACTGCTCGTCAAGGAACTGGTGCGGGCCCTGCCCGGCCGCACCGTCCACACCGGCCCCCTGACCGGTTCCGATCACATCGTCCGCGGTCAGGAACGGTCGGATCTGCTCGCGACCGGCGCAATCGCGGTCGACATGGAATCGGCCGCCACGCTGCTGAGCGCCGTGCGTACGGGCGCGCGCCCGGTTGCGGCCGTACGGGTGGTCGTGGACGCTCCTGAACATGAACTCGTCCGGATCGGCACGGTGCGCGGTGGAATATCGGCTTTCCGCGTTCTTCGATCCGTTCTTCCCGCTTTTTTCGAATGGCACCGTTCTTTGCTGCTCCCCCGGAGGTGAGCCAGATGGCCATGCCGCTGCGCCAGACAATCAAGGTCGCTACATACTTGGCTGAACAGAAGCTCCGCAAGAGGGACAAGTTCCCCCTGATCGTGGAGCTGGAACCTCTCTTCGCATGCAACCTGAAGTGCGAGGGCTGCGGCAAGATCCAGCACCCGGCGGGCGTGCTCAAGCAGCGCATGCCGGTGGCCCAGGCCGTCGGGGCGGTGCTCGAGTCCGGTGCGCCGATGGTGTCCATCGCGGGCGGCGAGCCCCTGATGCACCCTCAGATCGACGAGATCGTGCGGCAGTTGGTGGCGAAGAAGAAATACGTCTTCCTCTGCACCAACGCGATGCTGCTGCGCAAGAAGCTGGACAAGTTCACGCCCTCGCCGTACTTCGCCTTCGCGGTGCACATCGACGGGCTGCGCGAGCGGCACGACGAGTCCGTCGCGAAGGAGGGTGTGTTCGACGAGGCGGTGGAGGCGATGAAGGAGGCCAAGAAGCGCGGCTTCCGCGTCACCACCAACTCGACGTTCTTCAACACCGACACCCCGCAGACCATCATCGAGGTCCTGAACTTCCTCAACGACGACATCAAGGTCGACGAGATGATGATCTCGCCCGCCTACGCCTACGAGAAGGCGCCCGACCAGGAGCACTTCCTGGGCGTCGCGCAGACCCACGAGCTCTTCAAGAAGGCCTTCGCGGGTGGCAACCGGCGCAAGTGGCGGCTCAACCACTCCCCGCTCTTCCTGGACTTCCTGGAGGGCAAGGTCGACTTCCCGTGCACGGCGTGGGCGATCCCGAACTACTCGCTCTTCGGCTGGCAGCGCCCCTGCTACCTGATGAGCGACGGGTACGTCCCGACGTACCGGGAGCTGATCGAGGACACCGACTGGGACAAGTACGGCCGCGGCAAGGACCCGCGCTGCGCCAACTGCATGGCTCACTGCGGTTACGAGCCCACCGCCGTCCTCGCCACCATGGGCTCCCTCAAGGAGTCCCTGCGGGCCATGCGCGAGACCGTCGCCGGAAACCGCGACTGACGCCATGACCGCAGTGTCCCTGGGCGTCCCCGAGATGCCGGTCCGGCCGATCGCCGAGCGACGTGTGTCGCGGCAGATCCAGGTCGGACCGGTGGCGGTCGGGGGCGGGGCCCCCGTCTCGGTCCAGTCGATGACGACGACGCGTACGTCGGACATCGGCGCCACCCTCCAGCAGATCGCCGAACTCACCGCGTCCGGCTGCCAGATCGTCCGCGTCGCCTGCCCCACGCAGGACGACGCGGACGCGCTGGCGACCATCGCGCGCAAGTCGCAGATCCCGGTGATCGCGGACATCCACTTCCAGCCCAAGTACGTGTTCGCCGCAATTGAGGCCGGCTGTGCGGCGGTTCGCGTCAATCCGGGCAACATCAAGCAGTTCGACGACAAGGTCAAGGAGATCGCGCGGGCCGCGAAGGACCACGGCACGCCGATCCGCATCGGGGTCAACGCCGGTTCCCTGGACCGGCGGTTGCTCCAGAAGTACGGCAAGGCGACGCCCGAGGCGCTCGTCGAGTCGGCCCTGTGGGAGGCGTCCCTCTTCGAGGAGCACGGCTTCCGCGACATCAAGATCTCCGTCAAGCACAACGACCCCGTGGTGATGGTCAACGCCTACCGGCAACTGGCCGCGCAGAGCGACTACCCGCTGCACCTCGGGGTCACCGAGGCCGGTCCCGCCTTCCAGGGCACGATCAAGTCGGCCGTCGCCTTCGGGGCGCTGCTCAGCGAGGGCATCGGCGACACGATCCGGGTGTCGCTGTCCGCCCCGCCGGTGGAGGAGGTCAAGGTCGGCCTCCAGATCCTGGAGTCGCTGAACCTCAAGCCCCGCCGGCTGGAGATCGTGTCGTGCCCGTCCTGCGGGCGCGCCCAGGTGGACGTCTACAAGCTCGCCGACGAGGTCACGGCGGGCCTGGAAGGCATGGAGGTGCCGTTGCGCGTCGCGGTCATGGGCTGCGTCGTCAACGGACCCGGTGAGGCGCGGGAGGCGGACCTCGGGGTCGCCTCCGGCAACGGGAAGGGCCAGATCTTCGTCAAGGGCGAGGTCGTCAAGACCGTGCCCGAGTCGAAGATCGTGGAGACCCTCATCGAGGAGGCGATGAAGATCGCCGAACAGATGGAGCAGGACGGCGTCGCGGCGGGGGAGCCGGCCGTCACCGTGAGCTGAAACAGCACGGACCGAAGGGGGCCCGACGTGACGATCCTGGAGAGCATCCGGCAACCACGCGACCTGAAGTCGCTGTCCGAGGCGGAACTCGGCGAACTGTCCGAAGAAATAAGGGAGTTCCTGGTCCATGCGGTGGCCAGGACCGGCGGACACCTCGGGCCCAACCTGGGCGTGGTGGAACTGACCATCGCGCTGCACCGGGTCTTCGAGTCTCCAACTGACCGCATCCTCTGGGACACCGGCCACCAGAGCTACGTACACAAGATCCTGACGGGCCGTCAGGACTTCTCGAAGCTGCGCAGCAAGGGCGGCCTGTCCGGCTACCCCTCGCGCGAGGAGTCCGAGCACGACGTCATCGAGAACAGCCACGCCTCCACCGCGCTCGGCTGGGCCGACGGCCTCGCCAAGGCCCGTCAGGTGCAGGGCGAGAAGGGCCATGTCGTCGCGGTCATCGGCGACGGCGCCCTCACCGGCGGCATGGCGTGGGAGGCGCTGAACAACATCGCCGCCGCCAAGGACCGGCCGCTGATCATCGTCGTCAACGACAACGAGCGGTCCTACTCGCCCACCATCGGCGGCCTCGCCAACCACCTGGCCACCCTGCGCACGACCGACAGCTACGAACAGGTCCTCGCCTGGGGCAAGAGCGTCCTGCTGCGCACACCGGTGATCGGCAACACGGTCTACGAGTCGCTGCACGGCGCGAAGAAGGGCTTCAAGGACGCGTTCGCCCCACAGGGCATGTTCGAGGACCTGGGCCTCAAGTACGTCGGCCCGATCGACGGACACGACATCGGCGCCGTCGAGTCCGCGCTGCGCCGCGCGAAACGCTTCCACGGCCCGGTCCTGGTCCACTGCCTCACGGAGAAGGGCCGCGGCTACGAACCCGCCCTCGCCCACGAGGAGGACCACTTCCACACCGTCGGCGTGATGGACCCGCTCACCTGCGCACCCCTCACACCCTCCAACGGTCCTTCCTGGACCAGCGTGTTCGGCGACGAGATCCTGCGCATCGGGGAGGAACGGGACGACGTCGTGGCCATCACGGCCGCCATGCTGCATCCGGTCGGCCTCGGCAAGTTCGCCGCGAAGTTCCCCGACCGGGTCTGGGACGTCGGCATCGCCGAGCAGCACGCGGCCGTGTCGGCGGCGGGCCTCGCGACCGGCGGACTGCATCCCGTCGTCGCCGTCTACGCCACCTTCCTCAACCGCGCCTTCGACCAACTCCTGATGGACGTGGCGCTGCACCGCTGCGGGGTGACGTTCGTCCTGGACCGCGCCGGGGTGACCGGAGTCGACGGAGCGTCACACAACGGCATGTGGGACATGTCCATCCTCCAAGTGGTGCCGGGTCTGCGCATCGCCGCGCCGCGTGACGCCGACCAACTCCGGGCGCAGCTACGGGAAGCGGTCGCCGTCGACGACGCGCCTACCCTGGTCCGCTTCCCGAAGGAGTCGGTCGGACCGGAGATCCCCGCGATCGACCGCGTGGGCGGCCTCGACGTCCTGCACCGGGGCGCGGAGACCCCCGAGGTACTGCTCGTCGCGGTGGGCGTGATGGCGCCCGTCTGCCTCCAGGCCGCCGAACTCCTCGAAGCGCGCGGCATCAACTGCACGGTCGTGGACCCCCGTTGGGTCAAACCCGTCGACCCGGCGCTCCCCGGCCTCGCCGCGGAGCACCGGCTGGTGGCCGTCGTGGAGGACAACAGCCGTGCCTCCGGCGTCGGCGCCGCGGTGGCGCTGGCGCTCGGTGACGCCGAAGTCGACGTCCCCGTACGGCGGTTCGGCATCCCGGAGCAGTTCCTCGCGCACGCCAAGCGCGGGGAGGTGCTCGCCGACATCGGCCTCACACCCGTCGAGGTCGCCGGACGGATCAGCGCAAGCCTGGCGGTCAAGGACACGAACGCCGGCACAGCCAAGGAGAAACCCGAATGACCAAGGAGTTCGACCTCACCGCGCTGCTGGCCGAGCGCGGAGCCGAGCGCTACGAGCTGCACGCCAAGTACCTGAACCACCAGCTCCCGCGCATGCTGCACACCATCGGCTTCGACAAGGTCTACGAGCGGGGCGAGGGCGCCTACTTCTGGGACGCGGACGGCAACGACTACCTGGACATGCTCGCCGGGTTCGGGGTGATGGGCCTGGGCCGCCACCACCCCGTCGTCCGCAAGGCGGTGCACGACGTCCTCGACGCCCAGCTCGCCGACCTCACCCGCTTCGACTGCCAGCCGCTGCCCGGCCTGCTCGCCGAGCAACTCCTCACCCACAGCCCGCACTTGGACCGGGTGTTCTTCGGCAACAGCGGTACGGAGGCGGTCGAGACCGCGCTCAAGTTCGCCCGGTACGCCACCGGGAAACCCCGTGTCCTGTACTGCGACCACGCCTTCCACGGCCTGACCACCGGCTCGCTCTCGGTCAACGGCGAGGACGGCTTCCGGGACGGCTTCGCCCCGCTGCTGCCGGACACGGCCGTACCGCTCGGTGATCTCGACGCCCTGGCACGGGAGTTGAAGAAGGGGGACGTCGCCGCCCTCGTCGTCGAACCGATCCAGGGCAAGGGCGTCCACGAGGCCCCACCCGGCTATCTGCGCGCCGCGCAGGAACTCCTGCACCAGCACAAGGCGTTGCTCATCGCCGACGAGGTGCAGACCGGCCTCGGCCGCACCGGCGACTTCTACGCCTACCAGCACGAGGAGGGCGTTGAGCCGGACCTGGTGTGCGTGGCCAAGGCGTTGTCCGGCGGGTATGTGCCGGTCGGCGCGACCATCGGCAAGGACTGGATCTTCAAGAAGGTCTACTCGTCCATGGACCGCGTGCTGGTCCACTCGGCGAGCTTCGGGTCCAACGCGCAGGCCATGGCGGCGGGCCTCGCCGTGCTGTCGGTCATGGAGAACGAGCAGGTCGTCGCCAACGCCCGTGCCACCGGGGACCAGTTGAGGTCCCGGCTCGCCGCGCTGGTCGACAAGTACGAGCTGCTCGCCGATGTCCGCGGCCGGGGCCTGATGATCGGCATCGAGTTCGGCAGGCCCAAGTCGCTGAAGCTGCGCAGCCGTTGGACCATGCTGCAGGCCGCGCGCAAGGGCCTGTTCGCGCAGATGGTGGTCGTCCCGCTGCTCCAGCGGCACCGGATCCTCACCCAGGTCTCCGGGGACCACCTGGAGGTCATCAAGCTCATCCCGCCGCTGATCATCGGCGAGCGAGAGGTGGACCGGTTCGTGGACGCCTTCACCGCCGTGATGGACGACGCGCACAGCGGCGGCGGGCTGATGTGGGACTTCAGCAAGACGCTCGTGAAGCAGGCGGTGGCGAACCGGTAGCGGTGGCCGACCGGTAGGGGCTTCTGTCGGGCGCCGTAGGTGAGCACTGCGGGTTTTTGTCTCTGAGGCAAGAGATTTGCCTCGGGGGCAAGCCTGCGGCTGAATGGAGAGCATGAGCTCTCCCGAGACCGAGCCGGAACCGTCGGCCGGGCCGGTCGAAGACCTGCCGGCCACCGTCGCACCCCAGCTCCGCGCCCTGCGCCGCCGCGCCTCCCTCACCCTGGAGGTCGCCGCGCGCTCGGCCGGGCTCTCGCCCGCCCATCTCTCCCGACTGGAGACCGGGCAGCGCCAGCCCTCGCTGCCGATGCTGCTCGCGCTGGCCCGTATCTACGGTACGACAGTCTCGGATCTGCTCGGCGAGACGGTCACCGACCGGGAGGCCGTCGTCCGCGCCGCGGACATGGAACCGACCCGGGCGGGCGGCTGGACCTACTGGCAGGCAGGCGCCCCCGGACGCGGCATGCAGTCGCTGCGCGTGCGCATCCCGCACGGCTCCCAGGGCGACATCGTGCGCGTGCACCCCGGCGAGGAGTGGCTGTACGTCCTCAAAGGCCGGCTGCGCCTGCGCCTCGGCGACACCGCGCACATCCTCGCGCCGGGCGACAGCGCGCACTTCGACTCGCTCACCCCGCACCGCCTCGCCGCCGCCGACGAGGACGGCGTCGAGGTCCTGTTCGTCCACACCCTGCTGCAGAGCCCCACGGCCACCCTGTGCCTGGGCCCGATCACCGGAGAGACGCCATGAGCGGCAACAACATCGAGGACAAGTTCCCCCGCGCCCTGTGGGTGCGGCTCATCATCTACATCGCCGTCGGCCACGTCTTCGCGGCCTTCATCTACCTGCTGTTCTCCGTGGGCGCCAAGTAGCCTGCCGCGACGGCCGGTTCACCAGGTCCGGCTCAGTCGAGCAGCCGCTCGCGCAACCGCTCCCGGGTCTCCGGGGTGATCCCCAGTCCCTGTTCCAGGTAGGCGTCCACGCTGCCCCAGGTCTCCTCGACGGTCTCGAAGGCCGCCGTCAGATACTCGGCGCGGGCGTCGAAGAGGGGGCTGAGGAGCTCCATCACCTCGGGGGAGTAGGCCGAGGCGGAGGGGCCGCTGCGGCGCACCTTGTAGCGGCGGTGCTTCGCGTTCGACTCCAGGTAGTCGGCCACGATCGCCTCGCGCTCCACGCCCACGGCGAGCAGCGTCACGGCTATCGACAGGCCCGCGCGGTCCTTGCCCGCCGCGCAGTGCATCAGCGCGGGAACGCTGTCCTCCGCGAGCGCGTGCAGCACCTGGGAGTGCTCGGCGGTGCGCTCCTTGACGATCGTGCGGTACGAGGCGATCATCCGGTTCGCGCCCTTGTCGCCGCCGAGGATCCCGCGCAGCTGGTCCATCTCGCCGTCGCGGACCATCTTCCAGAACTCGGAGCCGTCCGCCGGGTCGCTCAGCGGCAGATTCACATTGCGCACGCCGGGCAGCTCGACGTCGGGACCCTCCAGCTTCTGGTCCGACGCGTTGCGGAAGTCGAAGATCGTGTGCAGGCCCAGCGAGGCGAGGAACGCGGCGTCCTCCTCGGTCGCGTGCGCGAGGTGACCGCTGCGGAACAGCACCCCGTGCCGCACCCGCCGTCCGTCCACCGTCGGAAGTCCGCCCACGTCCCGGAAATTGCGCACTCCGGACAACTCCGGCTCGGTCGACGGAATCTGCTGCGTCACGAGGACTCCTCCCACTCGGCCCGACGACGCGGCTCACCGGCGGGCACGTTCTCGACGATACGACATGGGTTCCAGAGGCAATGAGTTGTCCACAGGCGTTGCCTCACAGGCCCCCGGCCATTGATGATGTTGGCGCTTGAGCGGACTTGTTCGAATCTGTGAGGAACCTGATGCTGGAGATCGCCGAGAACGGCCGTACGTGGGTGCTGTCGGGCCCCGCGAGCAGTTACGCCGTCCATCTCACCGAGGACGACGAGCTGCTCCACCTGCACTGGGGCCCCGCGATCGCACTCGCCGACGCCGAGGAGCTCGCCGCCCGCCCGCTGCCCGTCGGCTCCTCCTTCGAGTCCCCGCTCGACGGCCGCGAGGAGTACCCCGTCGAGGGCGGCCCCCGCTTCGCCCGCCCCGCCCTGTCCGTGCGCACCCCCGAGCGCCGCGGCACGGAGTGGACCTTCGAGCGCTACGACACCGAGGGCGACGAACTGCGGCTGCGCTTCCGGGACACCGGCCTCGCGATCACGCTGCACTACCGGACGCGCGGCGACGTCGTAGAGCGCTGGACGAGCCTCGACAACGACGGGGACGAGGCACTGGAGCTGTTGCGGGCCGACTCCGCCGTGTGGACGCTGCCCGAGCGGGAGGGGTGGCGGCTGTCGCAGTTGCACGGGCGGTGGGCCGCCGAGTCGCGGCTGGTGCGTTCCGACCTCACCTACGGTGAGAAGGTCATCGGCAGCCGTCGCGGCCACACCGGGCACCAGCACCTGCCCTGGGTCGCCCTCGACACCGACGCGACCGAGGAGCGTGGCGAGGTCTACGGCTGTGCCCTCGGCTGGTCGGGGTCCTGGCGGATCGCCGTGGCCCAACTCCCGGACGCGCGCGTGCAGATCACCGGTGGCGCCGGGTACGACGACTCCGGGCTGCTGCTCCTGGCGCCGGGGGAGTCCTTCACGACCCCCGTCTTCGCCGGCCTGTGGAGCGACGCCGGCTTCGGGGGCGCCAGCCGCACCTGGCACACGTACCAGCGGACGTACGTCATCCCGGACGCGGACCAGGACCGGCCGGTGCTCTACAACTCCTGGGAGGCCACCCAGTTCGACATCTCCGAGGATCAGCAGGAGGTGCTCGCGCAGCGCGCGGCGGCGCTCGGGGTCGAGCTCTTCGTGGTCGACGACGGCTGGTTCGGGAAGCGCACCAGCGACCGTGCCGGGCTCGGTGACTGGACCCCCAACCCGGACCGCTTCCCGGCAGGGCTCAAGCCCCTCGCCGACCGCGTCCACGCGCTGGGCATGCAGTTCGGCATCTGGGTCGAGCCCGAGATGGTCAACGCGGACAGCGACCTGTACCGCGCCCACCCCGACTGGGTGCAGTACCAAGAGGGGCGAAAGCGGACGGAGTTCCGCAATCAGCTCGTACTGAACCTCGCCCGCGAGGACGTCCAGGAATACCTCTGGGAGCAACTCGACGGGCTGCTCTCCAGTGCCCCGATCGACTACGTGAAGTGGGACTTCAACCGCTGCTTCACGGACGCCGGGTGGCCCGGTGACGCCTATCCGCAGCGCCTCTGGGTCGACCACGTGCGCGCGCTGTACGCCCTGTTCGACCGGTTGCGGGCGGCCCACCCGGAGGTGGCCTTCGAGTCCTGCTCGGGCGGCGGTGGCCGGATCGACCTCGGCATCATGAGCCGCACGGACCAGGTGTGGACCTCGGACAACACCGACCCGCTCGACAGGCTCGCCATCCAGCACGGCTTCAGCCAGATCCACCCCGCGCGCGTGATGGCCGCCTGGGTCACCGACAGCCCGAACACCCAGCTCAACGGACGCGTCAGCAGCCTGCGTTTCCGGTTCGTGAGCGCCATGGCCGGAGTGCTCGGCGTGGGCGGGGATCTCTCGGAGTGGACCGAGGAGGAACTCGCCGAGGCCCGCCGGTGGGTGGACCTCTACAAGGAGATCCGCCCGCTCGTGCAGCACGGCGACCTCCACCGCCTGCGCCCGCCGAGCGGCGGACTCAGTGCCGTGCAGTACGTCCGCGGCGACGAGACCGTCGTCCTCGCCCTGCTCCAGGCGCAGCACTACGGCGAGCCGCTGCCGGCGCTCCGGCTGCGCGGGCTCGACCCGGCAGCGTCGTACGAATGCCTCGAAACGGGCGAAGTCCACCGGGGTGCCGTCCTGTTGCACCACGGACTGCGCACCGGCCTGCGTGGTGACCTCGATGCGACGGTTATCCGGCTGCGTCGCATCTGATCCATCTGTCCCAATTGCAGCCTTCGTGCCAACTCGCTCTGGAATAAAGGAACCTGAGAGTTGTGTACGTGAGCAGCGTCATATTCGTGACCGTGCGTCGTTCGTCATGTTCACGTAATTGACGTGCTTTTGCAGGGGAATTGAGGGGTCGAGTCCGGTGGGAATTCACGGAGGGTGACTGTGAATTCCCACAGGGAAACGCAAGGAACGCAAATCCGTGGAACCTCCTGCTTGTCCCTTTGCGTCTTCCTCGCTTACGTTCGCCACCAATCCGGACGGACGCCCAATCCTGCCGCCGACCGGACTCCGCACACACCCACCCGTATGCGGCAGGAGCGGGGGACCCACAGGTAAGACGCCTGTTCCGGTCTCCGGAACGGGCTTGGGGTTTAGCCGCGACCAGCGCGCGGCCGGGCATCTCCAGCCCGCACCCGACAGCTCACCTCGCAGGCGCCGGAGAGGAATTCGTCATGCCCGCGAAGGGTAAGCACCGCCGCCCGAAGTCCCAGCGACTCACCCGCTCGATGGCCGTAGCCGGAACCGGCGGCGCAGCGCTCGCCCTTCCGCTCATGGGAGCCACCGGCGCCCATGCCGCGACCACGACTTCCGCTCCGGAAAAGGCAGTTCAGTCCGTTCCGGTGGCCGGGAAGACGGTTTCTGAGAAGTCGGCCGCGAAGACCGTCTCGAAGGCCTCGGGCGTCAAGACGTATGCGGTGCGGTCGGGCGACTGGCTCGCGAAGATCGCCGAGGAGCAGGACGTCACCGGCGGCTGGAAGAAGCTCTACCAGGACAACCGCGAGGCCATCGGCAGTGACCCGTCGCTGATCCACCCGGGCCTGAAGCTCTCCCTCGGCGAGAAGGCCTCGACGGGCGGGACGAGCGGGACGGGCGCGAGCAAGTCGTCCAACTCGTCCACGTCGTCCGGCTCTTCGTCTTCTTCCTCGTCCTCGTCGTCTTCGTCCTCGAAGAGCACGTCGGCCTCGCAGAGCGACGACAGCACCAGCAGCTCCTCCGGTTACACCCTCCCCGTGACCGGCGGCACCATCGGCACCGGCTACCGCGTCGCGGGCAGCATGTGGTCCAGCGGCTACCACACCGGCGTCGACTTCGTCGTCCCGACCGGCACCACTGTCAAGGCGGTCGCCGCGGGCACGGTCGTCTCGGCGGCCTACGACGGCGCCTACGGCAACGAGGTCGTCATCCGGCACGCGGACGGCGAGTACTCGCAGTACGCCCACATGTCGCAGCTGTCCGTCTCGGCCGGCCAGACCGTGACCGAGGGCCAGCAGATAGGCCTCTCCGGCGCGACCGGCAACGTGACCGGCCCGCACCTGCACTTCGAGATCCGGACCACGCCGTACTACGGCTCGGACGTCGACCCGGTCGCCTACCTCCGCTCGCACGGCGTCACCGTCGGCTGACGCCGGGCCCCGACGCCTGCCCCACGCAACCGAAGGCCGGACCCGAGAATCTCGGGTCCGGCCTTCGGGCATAGCAGTTGAGGGGTCAACACCCCTGATCAGAGGCTTATTCCGACTTTGGACAACCCTTTACAAGTGGCTTATCTCACCGCCCGTCAACCCCTAAATACGATCGCGTAGGTCACATGCGAGGGTGAATTATGGTTGCCGTGGCTAACGATTCGAAGAGTGACAACAGATCAGTGATCGGGTCGTACGTGGCGGTGGGGGACAGCTTCACCGAGGGCGTCGGCGACCCAGGGCCCGACGGGGCGATGGTCGGCTGGGCCGACCGGTTCGCGGTACTGCTCGCGGATCGGCGGCCCGAGGGCGACTTCGAGTACACCAACCTGGCCGTGCGCGGGAAGCTGCTCGACCAGATCGTGGCCGACCAGCTCACCCGGGCCAAGGAGATCGGGCCCGACCTGGTCTCCCTGGCCGCGGGCGGCAACGACATCATCCGTCCGGGCACCGACCCCGACGAGGTCGCCGAGCGCTTCGAACGCGCGGTCGCCGACCTCACCGCCGCCGTCGGCACCGTCATGGTGACGACCGGCTTCGACACCCGCGGCGTGCCCGTGCTCAAGCATCTGCGCGGCAAGATCGCCACCTACAACGGACATGTGCGGGCCATCGCCGACCGCTACGGCTGCCCGGTGCTCGACCTGTGGTCCCTGAAGACGGTCCAGGACCGGCGGGCCTGGGACGGCGACCGGCTCCACCTCTCTCCCGAGGGGCACACGCGCGTGGCGCTCCGCGCCGGCCAGGTCCTCGGCGTCGAGGTCCCGGCCGACCCGGACCAGCCCTGGCCCCCGCTGCCGCCGCGCGGCACGCTCGACGTCCGGCGCGACGACGTGCACTGGGCGCGCGAGTACCTGGTGCCGTGGATCGGGCGCAGGCTCCGGGGCGAGTCCTCCGGGGACCATGTCGAGGCCAAGGGCGCGCTGTCACCGGACGACATCAAGATGCGGATCGAGCGGGTGGCCTGACGGGGGGCAGAGCAACGGGGTGCCGGGTGCGGAGGTGACCCCTCGGAGAGGCGGCTTTTGAGGGAACGACTCAGGGAGCGGTCAACGCCGCCCGCTCCAGGCCGAGTTCCCGTGCCAGCGCCTCGTCGACCCACTCCAGGGCCCGTGCCCGCGACACCGCTCCCGCGTACGCCGTCATCTGTACGGCGAGGCCGTCCAGGAGTGCCGTGAGGCGCAGGGCGGTGGTGGCCGGGTCCGGGCAGTGGAACTCGCCCGCGGTCACTCCCTCGGCGACGACCTCCGCCAGTGCCTGTTTCCACTGCCGGTCGAGATCGCGGGTGACGTCCAGGAGGGCGGGTTCGCGCAGGGCCGCCGCCCAGCCCTCGATCCACAGCCGCCAGCCCTTGGCCTGCCCGGTCGGCGCGTACCAGCGCACCGCGGCCCGCAGCCGGCGCAGCGCGGTCGTACGGCGGCCGAGCAGCTTGCGCAGATGCGCCAGGTCGTCCTCGGCGGCGAAGGTGAACGCGGCGGCGACCAGCTTCTCCTTGGTCGCGAAGTGGTAGAGCACCAGCGCGTTGCTCACCCCGAGCGCCGAGGCGATGTCGGCGATCCTGACCGCCGCCACACCCCGCGCCTCGATCTGCTCGACGGCGGCCCGCAGCAACTCGGCCCGCCGCTCCGCCACGCTCAACCGCACTCTCGCCACACGATCACCCTAATCCGTTGCCCACAGGGGTGGTGTCCCGTACGTCACCGGTACCCGTACGTCACCGGTACCAGCCGAACCGTTCCGCGATGACCGGCAGCCGGTCGTCGACGATGGCGTGCGCGGCGGCGCGCGGTGTCGTGCCGTCGGCCTCCGCGCGGGCCAGCATCAGGTCGATCAGGGCGCGCATCGAACGCCGGGTGTACGCGAACGCCTCGTCCGCGTCGGCGCCGATGTCGCCGAACAGGGTCCACCACCACCAGGCGTTCGTCCCGGAGTTCACGACCACGTCCGGGAGAACCGTGACTCCGCGCGCGGAGAGCAGTTCCTCCGCCTCGGGCAGTACGGGCATGTTGGCCGCCTCGACGATCCAGCGGGCGGTGATCCCTTGCTGGTTCGTGGTGTCGATCGCGTACGACACCGCCGCCGGAACCAGTACCTCCGCCCCGACGGACAGCCAGTCCTCGCCGGGGAGTTCGAGGTCGCCCGGGCGCAGTACGGAACGGTCCACGGTGCCGTACGCATCCCGGGCCGCGAGCAGCGCGTCGATGTCCAGCCCGGCCGGGTTCGCGATCGTGCCCTTGATGTCGGCGACGGCGACGATCGTCAGCCCCGCGCGCGTGAGGAACCGTGCCGTGGCCCCGCCCATGGTGCCCAGGCCCTGCACGGCGACCCGCGTCCCCGCGTACGGCACGCCCGCCCGGTCCAGCGCCGCGAGCACCGACTCGGCGACCCCGCAGCCGCCGACCAGCTCGTCGAGCCCGATGCCGTCCACCTCGACCGCGAACGCGTCCGCGAGCCGCCGCCGTGCCGTGGCCTCGTCGTCGAGCAGCGGATACACGGCCTGGATCGACGACACGAGCCCCGCCTCCGCGGCGGCCCGGTCCACCAGGTCCTGGGTGAGCCCGAGGTCCTCACCCGTCGTCCAGAAGCTCTCGATGTACGGCCGCATGGCACGCAGGTAGCGCACGAGGATGTCGTACGACGCCGGGTCCTGGGGATCGCAGTCGATGCCGCCCTTGGCGCCGCCCAGGGGGATGTACCGGCCCTCCGGGTCGTAGTGCAGCGCCTCTTTCATGGTCATGCCGCGGGCCAGCCCCGCCACCTCGCCGAGCGTGCAGCCCGGGCGCATCCGCAGTCCGCCGCTGGACACCCCGCGCACCAGCCGGTCGACGACCAGGAAACCCTGGCGGCCGGTGACGTGGTCGGTCCAGGTGAGCGACATCAGGGGGGCGGTCATACGGGCTCCTCGGGGCGCCGGCCGACAGGGCGAGTACGGACAGGACGCGTGGTGGAGCCCGTACCGGACGGCAGGTACTGATCGGCGTGTACTGAACAGCGAGTCAGTATCGGAAGCGGTGCCGCCTCCTGTCAACGGGGGTGCGGGTCCGTCCCACGGTGTCAACCTCCGGCGCGGAACTTTGGTCTTTCCTTGGAAACCGGCCCCGGTGCCGCCGATGCGGCGGCGTTGTCAGAGGGGTCGACCATAATGGAAAGCCTGACCGACCCGACCTGGAGGCATCGTGACCGGATTCCGTACGCTGAGCTCCGGGCTCCGCGCGCTGCAGCCCGCTGCCTTCGGCGCGGAGCCGAGCGGCGAGCGCCTGGCGCGCATCCGCAGATCGCCCCACTTCAAGGACGGGGTCTTCCAGAACCCCGGGGGCAATACGAACGTCCGCCCGTCCGGCGGCGCCATGCGCGGGATGGGCAAGTCCTACCTCGACAACGAGCAGCGCGCCCGCCGTGCCCCCGTCGGCACGCTGCCGGTGCACGCCACCACCCTCGCCGACCTGGCCAGGCCCGCCGCGACCGGACTGCGGCTGACCTGGATGGGGCACTCCAGCGTGCTCGCGGAGATCGACGGCCACCGGGTCCTCTTCGACCCGGTCTGGGGCGAGCGCTGCTCCCCGTTCCCGTTCGCCGGACCCAAGCGGCTGCACCCGGTGCCCCTGCCGATCGCCGCGCTCGGCCCGGTCGACGTCGTGGTCATCTCGCACGACCACTACGACCACCTGGACATGCCCACGATCAAGGCGCTGGCCGACACGGACACCCTGTTCGCCGTGCCGCTGGGCGTCGGCGCGCATCTGGAGCACTGGGGTGTGTCCCCCGACCGGCTGCGCGAGCTGGACTGGCACGAGGAGACCCGGGTCGGCGGCCTCACCCTGACCGCCACCCCGGCCCGGCACTTCTGCGGCCGCGGTCTGCGCAACACCCAGCACACCCTCTGGGCCTCCTGGGTGGTCGCCGGTGACGAGCACCGGATCTACCACAGCGGCGACACCGGCTACTTCGAGGGCTTCAAGGACATCGGTGCGGCGCACGGCCCGTTCGACGCCACGATGATCCAGATCGGTGCGTACAGCGAGTTCTGGCCCGACATCCACATGACTCCCGAGGAGGGCATGCGCGCCCACCTCGACCTCCAGGGCGGCGAGCCGCACGGGGTGCTGCTGCCGATCCACTGGGGCACCTTCAATCTGGCGCTGCACCCGTGGGCCGAGCCCGGCGAGTGGACCGCGGACGAGGGCGAGGCGGCCGGCCAGGTCGTGGCCACACCGAGGCCGGGCGAGCCGTTCGAACCGGGCGGCGAGCCGGTGACGGACCCGTGGTGGCGGCCCTTCGGGGGGACGATCGACCATCCCTGGCGGACCCCGAACCCGGTGGAGACGGAACCGAAGCCGACGACCGCTCCGGCGGAACTGGACCTCGCGAACGGACGCTGACCGACACGCTGTGTGATGTTCAGGGGTGCGGCTGAGGGCGACCGGGTTCCCGGAGACCGCTCCTGCGGCTCGGCCGCGGGTGCGTGAGAGACGAACGTCAGGGGTCGGGGGGTATCGAACCCCCCCGGCCCCTGACGCCTGTTCGTGACCGGTTCCGATCAGGCGCGATCGATTCTTTGTCCTTCTTCGGCATGTCGTCGAGGGGGTTATCGGTCTGCCGTGCGAGGCCTCATACCAGAGCGGGACGCTCCCTGTGGGAGTTTGTCAACTGCCCACCGCACCTGATGCGTTGACGACTACTGTCAGTGTCCGTCGGGCGACGCGGGGCCGAATTGTTCGGCTCTCTCGACCGGCACCGTGATGGCGTATGCCCGATTCGCGCACCCCGCGCGAACCAACCGGCCCGACGCACCAGTACGAGGACGCCGATGTCTCAACTCCGTGCACCGGCCGCACGCGCAGACCGCCGTGAGGGCGGCCGGCACGGGCGACCGGCCGCCCGCCCCGTGCCCGCACTGCCCGAGACGCACATACGCCCCCAACTCCTGCGCCTCGCCGTGCTGCCGCCCGTCGCGGTCGCGCTGAGCGCCAGCGCGGCCGTCCTGTTCACGGTCCGCTCCACCGGAGCGCGGACCAGCCTCACCCTCTGGGGCGTCCTCGCCGGAGCCACGTCGGTGACGTTCGCGGGCATCCTGATCGCCGCCGTCGCCGCGGGCCGCGCCGCGAGTTCCGTCAGCGACCGCATCGGCGCCCTGCGGCGCAGCAGCGCGCGCGGCGAGACCGATCTGCGCGACCTGGTCGAGGCGCTGCGCCGCGGCGAGAGTCCGCCCCCACGCAAGCCGCGCACCAAGCCCCCCGGGGACGCCGACGACTTCGACCTCCTCGCCGCCGACCTGGCGCACGCGCACGACGGTGCCGTCACCGCCGTCGTCGCGGCCGCACAGCTCTCCAGCCAGGCGGGCAGCGAACAGAAGGTCGAGGTCTTCGTCAACCTCGCCCGGCGCCTGCAGTCGCTGGTGCACCGGGAGATCTCCATCCTCGACGAGCTGGAGAACGAGATCGAGGACCCCGACCTCCTCAAGGGCCTCTTCCACGTCGACCACCTCGCCACCCGCATCCGCCGCCACGCCGAGAACCTCGCCGTCCTCGGCGGCGCCGTCTCCCGCAGACAGTGGAGCAACCCGGTCTCCATGACCGAGGTGCTGCGCTCCGCCATCGCCGAGGTCGAGCAGTACTCCCGCGTCAAACTCGTGCCGCCGATCGACGGCACCCTGCGCGGCCACGCCGTCGCCGACGTGATCCACCTGCTGGCCGAACTCGTCGAGAACGCCACCGTGTTCTCCGCCCCGCACACCCAAGTACTGCTCCGCGTCAACCTCGTGACCTCCGGCCTCGCCGTCGAGGTCGAGGACCGCGGACTCGGCATGCCCGCCGGCGAACAGAGCCGGATGAACGCCCTGTTGACCGACCCCGACCAGGTCAACGTCGCCAGCCTGCTGGCCGACGGCCGCATCGGCCTGTTCGTGGTCTCCCAGCTCGCCCGCCGCCACGGCATCCACGTCCGCCTGCAGACCAACATCTACGGCGGGGTGCAGGCCGTACTCGTGGTGCCACAAGCTTTGTTGGGTACGGCGCCGGGCGCCCCCGGGGTCGTAGGACAGCCGCAGGACACCTTGGGCGGGGGGCAGCCGCTCGTCCCGCCGCAGCAGGCGCAGGGTGGGACCGAGGGGGGGCAACTCGCCGTCGGGCAGGGCGTATCGGCGCCGACGGGAGCTCCTGGCGCGCCGGGGCGGCCCCAGCGCGGGGCAGGGGCACCGGGGCGGCATCAACGGCGCGACTCCGTGCCGTCCGCCGCGGCGGGGCCGAACGGCGGGGGACCGGTGCCCCTGCCGGTGCGCGGGGCCCACGCGGAGCGGGCCAACCCCTCGGAGGCGGTGCCCGGTATCCGTCCCGACGACCGGGGGACCGTGGCCGAGAACGTGACCGGGCCGCCCGTCCCGCGCGGTGGAGCGGTACGCGGCACCATGGGCAAGCCGCCCCAACTGCCCAGGCGCCGGGCCCAGGAACACATCGCCCCCCAACTCCGCGACGGCCCCGCCCCACGCCAGGACTCCGAGCACCCCGTCGGCCACGACCCGGGCCTGATGGCCGCCTTCCAACGGGGGATCGGCCTCGCGGAGGCGCAGCAGCACATGGAGGCAGCCGAGTCGGTGGAGACGACCGAGGTGGCGTCACCACACATGGAGGCACGCCAGGTCATGGAGTCGCCGCATGTGGAAGGTCCGCAGGTGGAGGCTTCGGATGTGGACTCGGACCGCCCCGAGTTCGTGTCCACAGGCCAGGTCTACACCGGCGAGGTCCACACGGGCGGTCTCTACATGAACGCGCTCCACGCGGACCCGTCCGCCCCGGAACCGTCCCCCGTAGAGCATGAGCAACCGCACATGTCGGCAACACACATGGGCTCCGGCTATATGGACACCGCGCTGCATCGCTACACCACTCAGCCCACGGCACCGGACGCCGGCACGGACCACTTCACCCTCGCCCCCCACATGGACGCGGCCCCCATAGCCGAGGCACACGCGCACGTGCTCGGCCACGACCACGACTTCACCGCCCGGCACGACGGGAGCGCATCAGCCGGATGACCACGCACGCCCCCACCCCCACGGGCACCGCCACCAGCGCTCCCGCAGACCTTCGTACCCCAAGGAGTCGATCCACCATGGCGAGCGATGCGCCGACCGGCCATGTATCCGATCTCGACTGGCTGATGAGCGGCCTCGTGCAGCGCGTGCCGCACACCACCAGCGCGGTCCTGCTCTCCTGCGACGGGCTCGTGAAGTCGGTTCACGGGCTCGACCCCGACAGCGCCGACCACATGGCCGCCCTGGCCTCCGGGCTGTACTCCCTCGGCCGGAGCGCGGGCGTCCGCTTCGGTGACGGTGGAGACGTCCGCCAGGTCGTCGTCGAGCTCGACTCGACGCTGCTCTTCGTCACCACAGCCGGCTCAGGCACCTGTCTCGCCGTGCTCGCCGGCCGCGAGGCGGACGCGGCCGTCCTCGGCTACGAGATGGCGATGCTGGTCAAGAGCGTCCGCCCCTACCTCGTGACCGCCCCCCGGCAGCACGCCGTCGAATCCCCTGCGATGAGGCCTTGAGCGTGGCGACGGCCGGCGACGGGCCTTGGTTGGACGACGCGGCCGGACGTCTGGTGCGCCCCTTCACGGTCAGCAACGGCCGTACCCGGCCCTCCGTCGCACTCGACCTCCTGTCGCAGGTGATGGCCACCGGAGCCACCCCCCTCGGCTACCTCGGTCCCGAGCACGCGCAGGCGCTCGACCTGTGCCGGGCTCCCGTCTCGGTCGCCGAGGTCGCCGCGCACCTGAAGTTGCCGGCGGTGGTCACCAAGGTGCTGCTGTCGGACCTCGTCGACTGCGGGGCGCTGACCACCAAGCCACCCGAGTTCCACCACAACCCCACTGACCGGTCTCTTCTGGAGGCAGTGCTCGATGGACTACGACGACAGCTCTGACTACGAGAGCGGCCACGACCCCTTCCCCACCGCGCTGAAGATCCTGGTGGCGGGCGGCTTCGGCGTCGGCAAGACGACCTTCGTCGGCGCGGTGAGCGAGATCGCGCCGCTCAGCACGGAGGAGCTGCTCACCACGGTCAGTGCCGCGACCGACGATCTCGAAGGCATCGAGAACAAGGTCGAGACGACCGTGGCGATGGACTTCGGCCGGATCACCCTCGACCCGGAACACGTGCTCTACCTGTTCGGTACGCCCGGACAGGAGCGGTTCTGGTTCATGTGGGACGAGCTGTCCGAAGGCGCGCTCGGCGCGGTCATCCTCGCCGACACCCGGCGGCTTGAGGAGTGCTTCGCGGCCGTCGACTTCTTCGAGCAGCGCGGCCTCGGCTTCATCGTCGCGATCAACGAGTTCGACGGCTCCTACCGCTACGACCCCGAGGAGGTGCGTGCCGCCATAGATCTCGACCCCGGGATCCCCGTCGTCCGCTGCGACGCGCGGATCTCCAGTTCCGGTGTCCAGACCCTGCTGACCCTCGTACGCCATCTCATCGCCCACGCCCCGGCACACGCGCCGAGCCATGGTGCCCACATGTGATCCCCGCACACCGCCACGGAGTTCCTCTATGTCATACGTCCACACGGACGGAGTTCGCCCATGAGCTACGACCCGCCGCGTCCGGCCGGTCGTCTGCTGCTCACGCCCGAGGACAAGGAGGCCCCTCAACGGCGGCGCCGGCTGCGCGGGTTGGGCCTGGGATCGCACCCGGACCCCGCACTCGACGCCTTCGCGGACCATCTCGCCGACCTGACCGGGGCGCCGTACGCCATGGTCAACTTCATCGACGAGAACCGGCAGTTCTTCGCCGGTCTGCACACTCCGGGCGGGGTGGGACTGCCCCGGCCCGTCTCGGGAGGGGAGCACGCCAAGCCCGAGGTGGGACGGCAGTTGGCGCGTGATTATGGGTTCTGCCCCCATGTGGTGGTCAGACGTAAGGCGTTGGTGTTGGAGGACGTCTGTGACTATCCGCGGTTCGCGGGCAATCCGGTCGTCGACGAGTTCGGGATCCGTTCCTATCTGGGGGCGCCGCTCATCGACTCCACGGGGATGGTGCTGGGTACGGTGTGTGTCGTCGACACCGAGCCGCGGCCGTGGGGGAAGCCGGGGCTGGAGACGATCAAGTCGACGGCGGCGGAGCTGGTGGCCCGCCTCGAACTGCTCGGCGGGGGATAGCCGACCGGTCGTATAGTTGTCGTATGGGCAGGAACAGTGATGCCGGAGAGAAGATCCTCGCCGCCGGGCGGTCGCTCTTCGAGGCGCGCGGTTACTCGGCGCTGGGGGTGGCCGAGATCTGCAAGGCGGCCGGAGTGCCGAAGGGCAGCTTCTACTACTTCTACGCGTCGAAGGAGGCCCTCGCGCTGGCCGTCGTCGACGAGCACTGGGCGGACCAGCGCCGGGAGTGGACGCGCATCCTGAGCGGGGAGACCGGCGCTGCCCAACCACTGGACCGGCTGCGGAAGTTGTTCGAGGAGACCGAGGCCGGACAGCACGCCGTACAGCAGGGGTGCGGCACCGTGCTGGGCTGTCTGTTCGGCAACCTCAGTCTGGAGATGAGCAATCAGACCGAGGCCGTTCGCGCGCGGCTCCAGGAGATCTTCGATGCCCAGGTCGAGATGGTCGCCGCGGTCATCGGCGAGGCGCGCGAGCGCGGGGACGTCACCGTCAACGACTCCCGGGAGGCGGCGCGTTCCGTCGTCGCGCAGCTGGAGGGCCAGGTGATGTTCGCGAAGCTCTACAACAACACCGGGCGTCTGAGCCCCCTTTGGGCCAACTGCCTGGCTCTGCTCGGGGCCCGCACCGCCTGATCAGCGACCGGCGGTCCGTACGTCCCGGGCGGGCGCGGAGTGTCGTAGCGCCACCGCTTGACGGCGCGGGAAGCCGGTCCGCAGGACGGCGGCCGCGACGGCCGCGGCGAGGACCACCGCGGCGGCCAGGAGCAGGGCCGGGCGGTAGCCGTGGTGCAGGAGAGGGGCTACGGCGAGGGGGCCGAGGATCTGGCCGACGGAGTAGCCGGCGGTCAACAGGGCCACCGAGCGCGGGAATCGCAACTCCGCCCCGGCCGCCAGGGCGAGCGTGCTGACGCCGATGAAGGTCGCGCCGAACAGCACCGCCGAGACCAGGGCCGCCGCCACCCCGCCGACCAGCGCGGGCAGCGCGATGCCGACCGCCTGGATCACCAGCGCCACGCACAGCAGCCCGGGCCGCGACCAGCGGCGCCCGAGCCGTGCCCAGAGGGCGGAGGACGGTACGGCGGCCAGGCCTACGAGCACCCACGCGCCGCCGCCGATCCAGCCCGGGGAACTCTGCCCGATCGCGGCGACCAGGAAGGTCCCGGCGACGATGTAGCCGACGCCTTCCAGCGTGTAGCTCACGAACAGGGCGCCGAACCAGGGGTCAACCACCTTGTCCGGGGCGCCGGTTGAGGGCGCGGCCGACACCTCGGGCCGTAGATTCCACGCGGCCGCCGCGAGCGCCGTGGCGAGCGCGGCCGAGGACCACCACGCGATCTGCCAGTCCGCGACGGAGCGCAGGGCGAGGACCAGCAGGCCGGAGAGCGCGATGCCCGCGCCCATGCCGCCGAAGCCCCAACCGGGCAGGTGCGCCGGGTGGTTGTGCAGGTGGCCGAGGAGTGAGCTGACCGCGACCACGAAGATCAGCGCGCTCGCCACCCCTGCCAGCAGGCGCAGTGCGATCCATGCCGTGGTGCTGTGGGTGGCGGGCATCGCCGCGAGGGTGCTGGTCAGGAGGACGAACGAGCCGCGCAGGACCGTGCGGGAGCGGACCAGGGCGGGGGAGAGGGTGCCTGCGAGGGCGCCGAGGAGGTAGCCGACGTAGTTGGCGGTGGCCAGGTGGGCGCCCGCGGCGGTGGAGAGCCCTGCCTGGGCGTGCATCAGCGGGAGGATCGGGGTGTAGACGAAGCGGCCGACGCCCATGCCCGCCGCGAGGGCCGCGGCGGCCCGCGCGACGTGGGCCCAAGGGGACAGGAGGGAGCCCTCCGCCCGGGGTGCGGGGACCGGGGCGCAGCGGCTCATGGTGGTGAAATCCCTTACAGGTAAGGCGAGTTACTCCGCATAGCCGGGGTCGTTCGGGTGCGGTTCCAGCGGAGTGACGGCGAAGGTCATCCACGCGTGGAGGGGCAGGGTGCCGAGCACCTTCGCGTGGAGTTCCTCCTCGTCGGCGGCGCGCCAGACGCCGACGCTGCGCAGCTCGCCGACCGGGCGCCACAGCCGGGCCAGACGACCGGTCGCGGCCAGTTTGCGGGCGCGGTCGGCCTCGGCGGCGCGGCGCCGGGCGACCTCGTCCTGAGGGGTGCCCTCGGGGATCGTGGTGGTGATCTCGACCAGGAACTCTCGCAGCATGATCTCGCTCCGTTCGGGCCCGCCCGGCGGCGCTTCGGGGCGCCGGACTTCCATGCCCTCATCGTCGCCCGTGACCGGCCCGGGCGCCACGACGGGCTCGCTCCCTGCTGCGAGGTACGGCCTCCCAGCCCGCGTAGCATGACGGACGTGGAGCTGCGCCAACTGAGGTACTTCGTCGCCGTCGCCGAGGAGCTGAACTTCGGCCGGGCCGCCGACCGCCTCCTGATCGCCGGCCCCTCCCTCTCCCAGCAGATCAAGGCCCTCGAACGCGACCTGGGCGTACGGCTCTTCGACCGCGACCGCCGCTCGGTCTCCCTCACCCCGGCCGGAGCCGCCCTGCTCCCGCACACCCGCGCCCTGCTGGAGCGCGCCGACGACCTCCGGCGCCGGGCCGGGCGGCTCGCGGGCTCCGAGGCGGTCCGGCTCGGCTACGTCAACTGGCTTCCCGCGGACCTGACTTCACGGACCGCCGGAGTGGCCCAGGTGCACGTCGACGCGTGGGTCGCGCCCTCGCACACACAGGCCGCCCGGGTCGCGGACGGCAGTCTGGACCTCGCCGTGTGCTGGGTACGGGACGAGGACCTGAAGCGGCACGGGCTGCGGGCCCGGCTGCTCGGCGCGGACCGGCTGTACGCGGTGTCCCCGGGCACCGACACCGGCGATGTACGGGCTCGGGACACCGCCCTCCTCCTCGACGACGACACCAATTCCTGGTCGTCGTGGAACGTCTACGCCGAGCAGCTCGCGCATGACACCGGGGCACAGGCCGTGCCCATCTCCGACGGTGGTGTCACCGGCCCCGCGTTCTTCGACCACGTGCGCCGCAGCCGTCGTCCGGTCGTCAACTCGCCCAAGGGGCAGACCACTTCACTGCCGTCCGACCTGGTGCGCCGCGAGATCGTCGGGCCGACCGTCCACTGGACCTGGTCGCTGGTGTGGCGCGAGGGCGAGACACGGACGTCGGTGCTCGCGGCCGTGGACGCGCTCTGTGACGGCGTCGGCGACCTCGGACTGCGCGCCCCCGACGCCTGGTTGCCCGAGGGCGACCCGCACCGCTGACGTGGAGTGGGAGGCCAGGCCTCCCAGCAGCGAGGATTCCGGTCCTGGGAAAACCCCGTCTGACCTTTGCTTTCGCCGTTCAGGGTCGCCTACTTTCTCCAATAGGCGACCGGTCGGCTAGTCAGGAGACCGACCGGGAGCGCCGCATCCACTGCCGCTACTTCGGAGAAGGACGTCATGAGCTCTCAGACCCAGAAGGTCGCGATCGTCACCGGTGCCTCGCAAGGCATCGGAGCCGGCGTCGTCGACGCGTACCGCAAGCTCGGTTACGCCGTCGTCGCCACCTCGCGCACCATCGCCCCGGCCGACGACGCGGACGTGCTCACCGTCCAGGGCGACATCGCCGACCCGGCGACCGCCGAGCGGGTCGTCGCCGCCGCGATCGAGCGGTTCGGCCGCGTCGACACGCTGGTCAACAACGCGGGCGTGTTCGTCGCCAAGCCGTTCACCGACTACACGGCCGACGACTACGCGTCCGTGCTCGGCATCAACATGACCGGGTTCTTCCGGATCACCCAGCTGGCCATCGGCCACATGCTCGCCCAGGGCGGCGGCCACATCGTCAACGTCACCACCAGCCTGGTCGACAACGCCGACGCCCGCGTCCCCTCCGCCCTGGCCTCGCTGACCAAGGGCGGCCTGCAGTCCGCCACCAAGTCCCTCGCCATCGAGTACGCCACCCGCGGCATCCGCGCCAACGCCGTGTCGCCGGGCACCATCAAGACGCCGATGCACCCGGAGGAGACCCACACAGGCCTCGCCGGACTGCACCCGGTGGGCCGGATGGGCGAGGTGAGCGACATCGTCGACGCCGTGGTGTTCTTGGAGAACGCCCCCTTCGTCACCGGCGAGATCCTGCATGTCGACGGCGGCATGAGCGCCGGTCACTGAGAAAGGTCGACGGACATGAACAGCACGAACGACGACGAACTCGTCCTGCGCGGTGTCCTGGACCCGTGGAAAGCGGCCGTGGACGCGCATGAGCCGCAGCGGGTCGCGTCCCTCTTCACCGAGGACGCGATCTTCCAGGGGCTGCACCCCTACAGCGTCGGCCGGAAGGGAGTCGCCGAGTACTACGACTCCCAACCCCTGGGCATGACAGCCGAGTTCGAGATCCTCGAAACCCGACGGTACGCCGACGATCTCGTACTCGGCTATCTGGACACGGAGTTCACGTTCACCGACCGGCCGCCGGTCGACGTGAAACTCGCGGTGCTGGTCAAGCGGGTGGCGGACGGGTGGGCCATCGCCCACTACCAGGTGTCGCGGCTCTGACAGCTGTGAAGGAAAGCTGCGACACGGCTTAAGAAAACCTCGATGGACCCGGGCGCTCCGGTGGGGCAGATTGCTAACAGAATCCACCCCACCCCAGGAACGGGCTCGTTCGGCGTGCCCGCGCCCGGGACCTCACCCTCAGGAGCCGTTGCGTTGAAGGCGCTGGTCAAGGAGAAGGCGGAGCCCGGGCTGTGGCTCGCGGACGTGCCGGAGCCCGCCGTCGGACCCGGCGACGTACTGATCAAGGTCCTGCGGACCGGGATCTGCGGCACCGATCTGCACATCCGGAACTGGGACGGCTGGGCGCGGCAGACGATCCGTACGCCGCTGGTGCTCGGCCACGAGTTCGTGGGCGAGGTCGTGGAGACGGGCCGGGACGTCGCCGACATCGCCGTCGGTGAACTCGTCAGCGGCGAGGGCCACTTGGTGTGCGGCAAGTGCCGCAACTGCCTCGCCGGGCGCCGCCATCTGTGCCGCGCGACGGTCGGGCTCGGCGTCGGGAGGGACGGGGCCTTCGCGGAGTACGTCGTGCTGCCCGCCGCCAACGTGTGGGTGCACCGCGTCCCGGTCGACCTCGATGTCGCCGCGATCTTCGACCCGTTCGGCAACGCCGTGCACACCGCGCTGTCCTTCCCGCTCGTCGGCGAGGACGTACTGATCACCGGTGCGGGCCCGATCGGCTTGATGGCGGCGGCGGTTGCGCGGCACGCCGGTGCGCGGAACGTCGTAGTGACGGATGTGAGCGAGGAACGGCTCGCCCTCGCCCGCAAGATAGGCGTGAGCCTCGCATTGAACGTGACGGAAGCTCAGATCGCAGACGGACAGCGGGAGTTGGGACTCCGCGAGGGCTTCGACATCGGCCTGGAGATGTCCGGCCGCCCCGAGGCCATGCGCGACATGATCGCCAACATGACGCACGGCGGCCGTATCGCCATGCTGGGCCTGCCCGCCGAGGAGTTCCCGGTCGACTGGTCCCGCGTCGTCACCTCGATGCTCACCATCAAGGGCATCTACGGCCGTGAGATGTTCGAGACGTGGTACGCGATGTCGGTCCTGCTGGAGGGCGGCCTGGACCTCGCGCCCGTGATCACCGGCCGGTACGGGCACCGTGATTTCGAGGCGGCGTTCGCGGACGCGGCGAGCGGCAAGGGCGGCAAGGTCATCCTGGACTGGACCGCGTGACTCCCATGGGGCGCGTGACTCCCTTTGGGACCGAGCAACTCCCTGTCGGACCGAGCAACTCCCTCTCGCTGAAGGAACTTTAGGAGCTTCCCCCATGTTCGACTCCGTGCGCGACGACCTCCGCACCACCCTCGACGAGATCCGCGCCGCCGGACTCCACAAGCCCGAGCGCGTGATCGGCTCGCCGCAGTCCGCGACCGTGAACGTCACCGCGGGCGGGCGTCCCGGCGAGGTCCTCAACTTCTGCGCCAACAACTACCTGGGCCTCGCCGACCACCCCGAGGTCGTCGCCGCCGCCCACGCGGCCCTCGACCGCTGGGGCTACGGCATGGCGTCCGTGCGCTTCATCTGCGGAACGCAGGAGGTCCACAAGGAACTTGAGGCCCGGCTGTCCGCGTTCCTGGGCCAGGAGGACACGATCCTCTACTCCTCCTGCTTCGACGCCAACGGCGGTGTCTTCGAAACCCTGTTGGGCCCGGAGGACGCGGTCATCTCCGACGCGCTCAACCACGCCTCGATCATCGACGGCATCCGCCTCTCCAAGGCCCGCCGCCTGCGCTACGCCAACCGTGACATGGCCGATCTGGAAGGGCAGTTGAAGGAGGCGTCGGGTGCGCGCAGGAAGCTGATCGTCACCGACGGCGTCTTCTCCATGGACGGTTACGTGGCACCGCTCCATGAGATCTGCGACCTCGCCGACCTCTACGACGCGATGGTCATGGTCGACGACTCCCACGCCGTCGGTTTCGTCGGCCCCGGCGGCCGGGGCACCCCCGAACTGCACGGCGTCATGGACCGCGTCGACATCATCACCGGCACGCTCGGCAAGGCCCTGGGCGGCGCCTCCGGCGGCTACGTCGCGGCTCGCGCGGAGATCGTCGCGCTGCTGCGCCAGCGCTCCCGGCCGTACCTCTTCTCGAACACTCTGGCTCCGGTGATCGCCGCGGCCTCCCTCAAGGTGCTCGACCTGCTGGAGTCCGCGGACGACCTGCGGGTCCAACTCGCCGAGAACACGGCGTTGTTCCGCCGGAGGATGACCGAGGAAGGCTTCGACATCCTCCCCGGCGACCATGCGATCGCCCCCGTGATGATCGGCGACGCGACGGTGGCCGGGCGGATGGCGGAGCTGCTGCTGGAGCGCGGCGTGTATGTGATCGGCTTCTCGTATCCGGTGGTCCCGCAGGGTGCTGCCCGGATCCGGGTGCAGTTGTCGGCCGCGCACTCCACGGGGGATGTGAATCGGGCGGTAGAGGCGTTTGTCGCTGCGCGGGCTGAGCTGGAGGGGTAAGGGACGGGAGGTGAGTTGAGGGCGGGGGTGGGTTGAGGGTGGAGCCGGTGGGCTGCGCTGGAGGGCCGATCCGATCACCTCGGACCCGGACCCGGACCTGCGCCCGGACCCCGGCTCGGACTCCGGTCCCGACCGGATCCGATCACCTCGGACCCGGACCCGCGCCCGGACCCCGGCTCGGACTCCGATCCCGACCTGCACCCGTACCGCGCCTGGGTCCCGGACCGGACCGGCCCCCGGACCCCGGCTCGGACTCCGGTCCCGACGTGCGCCCCGACACGGATCCGTACTGCGCCAGGGTCCCGACCCGGCCCGGACCGGCCCCCGGACCTCAACTCGGACCGGGCCCCGGACCCCGACTTCGACCCCGACCTGCACCTCGACCCGGACCCGTACTGAACCCGGCCCCCGGACCTCGACCCGGACCCGTACTGAACCCGGCCCCCGGACCTCGACCCGGACCCGTACTGAACCCGGCCCCCGGACCTCGACCCGGACCCGTACTGAACCCGGCCCCCGGACCTCGACCCGGACCCGTACTGAACCCGGCCCCCGGACCTCGACCCGGACCCGTACTGAACCCGGCCCCCGGACCTCGACCCGGACCGGGTCCCGACTCAGACCCGCACCCGCACCTGCACCCGGAGCCCGCACCCGGAGCCCGCACCCGGGGCCCGCACCCGGCACCCGGGGCCCGCACCCGTACCGCCCCTGGCCCCGGACCCCGACCGTCCCGCGTTCGCCCGACCCCTCGGACATATTGCGATAATCGGTCGCATGATCGAAGCGCGGCGGCTCCATATCCTCCGTGCGGTGGCCGACCACCGCACCGTGACGGCGGCGGCCGCCGCGTTGTATCTGACTCCCTCGGCGGTCTCGCAGCAGCTTGCCGCGCTGGAGCAGGAGACCGGGCACCGGCTGGTCGAGCGCGGGGCCAAGGGGGTGCGGCTGACCCCGGCCGGTGAGATTCTGCTCAGTCACACCAATGTGGTCCTGGCCCAGCTGGAGCGGGCCGAGGCGGAGCTCGCCGCGTACAGCTCGGGTGCGGCTGGCACGGTCACCGTCGCCGCGTTCGCGACCGGCATCGCGGAGGTCGTGGCACCGGCGGTGACCCGGCTCGCCCGCCTGGCGCCCGGCATCCGCATCCGCGTCCAGGACGCCGAGGGTGACGCCAGCCTGCCGATGGTGCTTGACCGGCAGGTGGACGTCGCGGTCGCCGTCGAGTACCGCGGGGCGCCGCCCGCCGACGACCCGCGTCTGACCCATCTCCCGCTCTACGCCGAGCCGTTCGACGCGGTCGTCCCGGTCACCCACCGCCTCGCCGACGCCGACGAGGTCCCCCTCGCCGAACTGGCCAAGGATTCCTGGATCGGCCCCTACCCCGGCAACCCCTGCCACGAGGTCGTCGTCCTGGCCTGCGAGAACGCCGGATTCCAGCCCCGCCTCGAACACTCCTCCGACGACTTCCGCGCCGTCGTCGCCCTCGCCTCGGCCGACGCGGGCGTGGCCCTCGTCCCCCGCTCGGCGCTCCGCGGCATGGACCTGACCGGAGTCGTCGTCCGGCCCGTCGACGGGGTGGCCCCGACCCGCCGGGTCTTCGCCGCCGTACGACGCGGCACGGAGGAGCACCCGCTGATCCGCCCGGTCCTGGACGCGTTGGTGGAAGTGGCCCGGACGTAACCTCGTTTTCTCATATCCGGGATATCGTCCCGGATATGAGATCCGAGGAAACGGCGGCGACTCTCGACCCGGTGGACGTCCGACTCGGCGTCCGGCTCGCCGAGCTGCGGGCCGAACATGGTTGGTCCCTGGGCGAGTTGGCGGAGCGGAGCGGGGTGAGCCGTTCGACCCTGTCCCGTGCCGAACGCGCCGAGATCAGCCCCACCGCCTCCCTCCTCAACCGCCTCTGCGGTGTCTACGGCCGCACCATGTCCCAACTCCTCAGCGAGGTGGAGGCCGAACCCGCCCTGCTGGTCCGCGCCGCCGAGCAACCGGTGTGGGAGGACCGCGCCTCCGGCTTCGTACGACGATCCGTGTCGCCCCCGCACACCGGGTTGCGCGGCGAACTCGTCGAAGGGCGACTCCGCCCGGGCGCCGACCTCGCCTACGACCGGCCGCCCGTGCCCGGCCTGGAACAGCACATCTGGGTCCTGGAGGGCGCTCTCGACGTGACGGCCCAGGACACCGAGCACCACCTCGACGCCGGTGACTGTCTGCGGTTGCGGGTGTGGGGGCCGACGCGGTTCCGGTGCGCGGGTACTGACGACGTGCGTTACGTATTGGCGGTGGTGTTGCCGTGAATGGGAATGCGAAGGTGGGTGTGAAGGCGACTGTGCGGGGCCTGGACGGCCCTCAACTGCTCGCTGCCGTCGATGAGTTGGCCGAGCTACTGACCGACACCGTGGACGACGGCGCCTCGATCGGGTTCCTCGCGCCGCTCGGCCGGGCGGCCGCCGTCGACTGGTGGCGGGAGCGCGCCGACGGTGTCACCGCCGGGCAACTCGCCGTGTGGGTGGCGCTGCGCGGCGACCGGGTCGTCGGCACGGTGAGCCTGGCCTTCCCCGGCAAGCCCAACAGCCGCCACCGTGCCGAGTTGGTCAAGCTGATGGTGCACAGGGAGGCAAGGGGATCGGGGCTCGGCCGTCGGCTCCTGACCGTCGCCGAGGACGGGGCCGTCGCCGCCGGTATCACCCTCCTCCACCTCGACACCGAGACCGACAGTCCCGCCGAGCACCTGTACCGCTCGGCCGGCTGGACCCGGGCCGGCGTGATCCCGGACTACGCGGCGAGCCCGGCCGGGGTGCTGCGGCCGACGACGCTGTACTACAAGCGCGTGGGGAAGGGGGCGACGGCAGGCGTCGAGGCGGGCTTGGGGGCAGGCACTCCCACCAGGTGATTGTCAGTGGCAGCCGCTATCTTGCGAGTCATGCCGGATGCCGAAGACGTACGACGTGTCGCCCTCTCCCTCCCGGACACGACGGAGAAGGTCGCCTGGAACATGCCCACCTTCCGGGTCGCCGGAAAGATGTTCGTCACCGTGCCCGAGGAGGAGACCTCCATCGCGGTGCGCTGCCCCAAGGAGGAGCGCGACGAACTCGTCCTGGCCGAACCGGAGAAGTTCTGGATCGCCGACCACGAGGCCGGCTTCGCCTGGGTCCGGGCCCGCCTCTCCGCACTGGACAGCGAGGACGAACTCCGCGACATCCTCGCCGACTCCTGGCGTCAGGCGGCCCCGCCCCGACTCCTGGACGCCTACCCCGAGTTGGGCCTCCCGTCCGGGTCCGGCGACTGAAATTCCCTCGGGCGTTGTCAGTGGTGCGTGGCATCATCCGAAAGCGGGAGTGGGAGCCGGGACGGAGGGGGATCCGGCTCCCACGACAACGATTCCGAGCGGGATGTCATGAGCACCGGCGGGGCGCTTCGGGGGCGGCGGTCGGGGGACGGAGCGGTGGGGGATGAGTACGGGGACGGGGAGCGGGCCGGAGGCTGAGTCGGGCGGAGCCGATGGCGATGGCACTGACATCGTTGCCGGAAGGGGCGCGGGAAGCGGTGCTGGAGGGGGTGCTGGAGGGGGTGCCGGTACGGTGGTAGGGGCGGTGAAGCGGGGCGGCGGAGGTGGCGAACGGCCCGTCTGGTCACGGGACTTCGCGATGTTCTTCGTGGCCCGCGCCGTCGCCCGCCTCGGCGACACCATGCTGCCCGTGGCCCTCGCCGCCGGCCTCCTGGAACACGGGTACGGCGCGGGCGCGGTCGGCCTCGCCATGGCCTCAACGGCCGCCGCCTTCGCGGGACTTGTGGTCTTCGGCGGGGTGATCGCGGACCGTTTCAGCACCCGCAAGCTGATGATCGGCGCCGACCTGGTGCGCCTCGGCACCCAGTCCCTCGCCGCCGCACTCTTCTTCACCGGCCATGTCGTGCTCTGGGAGATCTGCGCGATCGGCTTCGTCAACGGCGTGGCGGGCGCGGTGTTCCAGCCCGGCGTGGCGAGCACGGTGCCGCGACTCGCCTCCGACATCCAGGGCGCGAACGGCGCGATACGCACCGCCGAGTCCGCCGCCCAGCTCGCGGGCCCGGCCGTCGCGGGCCTGCTCGTCGGATTCACCTCGCCCGGCGGCGTGTTCGCGGCCCACGCCGCCACCTACGCGGTCAGCGCCCTCTGTCTCCTGCTGCTGCGGCTGCCCCCGCTCGCACCGGGCAGCCGCGAACCCGGGCACGGGTCGGGTGCCTTCAAGGCCGATCTGGTCGAGGGCTGGCGGGAGTTCAGATCACGCACATGGCTCTGGGGAGTCATCGCCGTCTGGTGCTTCTACATGATCGCCGTATGGGGCCCGACCGTTCCGCTCGTGGCGACAGAGGTGGTGCAGCAGCACGGCCCACGCGCCTACGGCCTGGTCAACTCGGCCCTCGGCGCGGGCACCGTCGTAGGCGGACTCCTCGCCCTGCGGCTGCGCCCCCGCCGTATGCTGCGCGCCGGTGCGATCGCCCTCTTCGCCTTCGCCGGTTTCCCGGCGACCGTCGGAGCGGGACTGGGCGTACCGGCCATGGCGGCAGGCGCCGCTGTCGCCGGGGTGGGGATGTCCTTCTGGGGCGTGATGTGGGCGACCAGTGTCCAGACCCAGGTCCCGCCGGACGTCCTCAACCGCATCCACGCGTACGACGTGGCGGGCTCCCTCGCGATGATGCCGGTCGGTCAGGCCTTGGCGGGCCCCGCCGCCGCGGCCCTCGGCGCGGACCAGGTGCTCCTCGTCGCGGGCGCGATGAGCTTCGTGGTGCCGGTCTCCCTGCTCCTGGTTCCTGCCATCCGCGGGCTGATACGGGCCGACGCGATCACGGCCGGTCCGAGTGCCCCGAGCGATCCAACTGCCCCTGGTGATGCGGCGATACGCGAGCGGGCGTGCCCGCAGGAGAGTTGACGGCGACTACGGGTGCCGGTGGGGGGCATGGTCGTACGCCGGGTCTCGACCCTGCACCGCCGTCCGCCCGCCGCCGATGCCTCTCTCGCCTCGTCATCCGCCCACAAAGCCGCCGATCCGCTGGCGGAGGGTTCGCGCGTCGAGGCCGTGGGCGGTGAGGTGTTCGGCGACGGTGCCGTAGCGCCGCAGTTCGGTCTTGCCGACGCCCAGGCCGAGCACGCGGTGGGGCACGTCGGCGAGTGCGTCGTTGGCGGCCGCTGTCGAGGTGCCCGCCAGATACGGCTCGACGAGGACCACGTCCGTCCCGGCATCCCGGGTGGCGGCGCGCACCGCGTCCGCGTCGAAGGGCCGTACGGTCGTGGCGTACAGGACGGTGACGGCGAGACCCACCGTCGCGGCGAGGACGGTGTCGAGCATCGGCCCGACGGCGACGACCACGCCGGAGCGGCCCTGGCGGACGGTGCGGAAGCGCGCGCCGTCGACCGGGAGGGCCTCCGCGTTCGACTGGACCGACAGCCGTACGTACACCTTGTCGTCGCCCGCGGCGACCGCGTGCCGTAGCAGGGTCTCGGCCTCGTCCGGGTGGCCCGGCACGTGAACTGTCCAGCCGTCCAGAGTGTCGAGGAGGGCCACGTCGCCCGGAGCCATGTGCGTGAACCCGCCGGCGGGCCAGTCGAAGGAGGCCGCCGCGCTCACCAGGACCGCGCCGACGTCCTGGTGCCCGAGGTCCAGCTTGACCTGCTCGAAGGGCCGCTCGACGAGGAAACTCGCGAAGGTGTGCACGACCGGGCGCATCCCGGTCAGGGCGAGTCCCGCGCCCGCGCCGACGAGGAGCTGCTCGCGGATGCCGACGTTGATCACCCGGTCGGGGTGCCGGAGTCGGGCGTCCGCGAAGCCGTCCTTGCCGATCTCGGCGAGCACGACCGCGACCCGCGGGTCCTCGTCGAGCAGCCGGGAGACGACCGGGGCGAAACGGTCGCGCATGGTGTCCATGGAGAGCCTTTCTCGATGTGCCGGTGATGGCGATGGGGAGGGACGATCAGGCGGACTTCGGTTCCACCCGGGCCACGACCACATGTGGGCGGCCGGGGTGCGGCGCGGTGAACGCGGCGTACAGCGCTTCGTGGTCACGGCCGTCGACCGTCACGGCGGACCAGCCCGCGGCCTCGAAGCGGGCGGCGATACCGCCGGGCCGGGCATGGCTGGCGGAGGAGTTGTCGACGACGACGGTGTGCAGGCGTTCCAGTCCGGCGGGACCGGCGAAGGCGATGGCCTCGTGGTTGCTGCCCTCGTCCAGTTCGGCGTCCCCGACCAGCACCCAGACCCGCGGTTCGGTGCGCCCCTGGGCACGCAGTCCCAGTGCCGTCCCGACGGCGATCGGCAGCCCGTGCCCCAGCGATCCGCTGCCGATCTCGGCGCCCGGCACCAGCACCCGGTCGGGATGGTGCCCGAGCGGCGAGTCGTAGGAGCCGAAGTCCGGGAGCCAGCCCACCGGTACGAATCCCTTGGCGGCCAGCACGGCGTAGTAGGCCATGGGCCCGTGCCCCTTGGACAGCAGGAACCGGTCCCGCTCGGGGTCGTCCATCCGCTCCGGGCCGACCCGCAGCACCCGTTCGTAGAGGACCCACAGCGCGTCCAGCGTCGAGGTCGCCGCCGGGCCGTGCTTCTCGTCGCCGGTCATCAGCCCCATGAGCCGGGGCAGGTCGCCGTACGTGTACAGGCGGCTGTGTTCCGTGGTGGTCATCGTCATGTGGACGATCGTGCAACCTCAACCAGACTTCAGGTCAAGTGTCGTGCTGGGGTCGCGCGGAGACGGTCGAAAGTGGGCCCCGAATAAAGGCGTGCGCGATCATCGACGTGAGTGCGGTATTGTTTCCATGCGCGTTCAACCAGGGGAAACCCCAGGTCAGACGGGCAGCGGGACGTGGCGCAGCTTGGTAGCGCACTTGACTGGGGGTCAAGGGGTCGCAGGTTCAAATCCTGTCGTCCCGACTTTTGAAGTCGCAGGTCAGAGGCCGTTTTCTCAGCGATGAGAAAGCGGCCTCTGCCGTGTCTGCGGGGGTGGTGGTCCCGGGCCGGGTGCGGGGCCGGTTCGCGGCGTCGTGGGAAGCGGTGGCGCGGGGATCGCAGTCGTTTAGGCCGGTCCTGCCGGTCGGCTTTCGCCCGATCCGGGTGAGGGGCTGCCGGACGGTGTCGATGGCTTCGTGGGCGGCTTGTCGGGTGAGATGCGTGTGACAGCGAGCGGGAGTTGAGGGACTCCCTCCGGGCTGGTCCCTCCGGGCTGGTCCCGTCGGGGGTTCCTGAGTTCGGGGACGGCTTGGTGCGCGGTCTTCGACGTGATCTTGTTGCGCTCCCGTACCGGCGAAGGCCGAAGGCCGGCCACCGGATCCGCCGCGGCGTTCGCGGGTGGCGATCTGGGCGGCCTTTGCGGCACCAATTCGAGCAAATTCTGTCTCCTGGGGTGGAGGCGGACGGCTCGCGAGATTGCGCCACACGGGCAGGTGGGTTGGCCGGTTGGGCACCCGACGCGGCCGGGGCGGATTTGCGCGGGCTTCGGAGACGTGCCGGCCGGCGCGCACGGTCTCGGAGCCGACGGCGAGGACCCGGTCGAGGTCGTCACTCGGCGTCTGCCTGCGCGAACAGAGCGGTGAAGACCTGTTCCCGGGTGCCGCCGATCCGTGCCGGGACGCCTCGGGTCGCCGGTGCCGTCGGCTGGGAGAACTCCCGCCATCGCGGGGCGCACCGTACGTTTTCCGTCACCGAGGCACCCGCAGGCGGTTGCCGATCTATGGACCCGTCTACAAATCTTGAGCACAAAGTCCACACAGACCTCTCTTCAGGCGGCCCAAGATGGTCTAGATTGACCGTGCTTTCGCATGGTGGGACACCAGGCGACAAATGATGATCTATGGGTTCGGCGTTGTGGACGGCCAGTAGCCGCGTCTCTCGCGCCGGATGTTCGGGGGGATCAATTCTTGGAGCCGGAGAGGGACTTGGGGCGCGGGGAGCCCCCGAAGTTTCGACGGGACTTCGCGTACGTCAAGAGCTCGGCAGGACCTGAGAGTCTGCTGCCGCCAGGGTTGTTCAGGTAGCTCTGGGACGGCCGGGACGCCATACGCCGGGGGCGGTGGCTTTCCGAGGGGGAACAGCGCGGAGGGGGCCTCTCGAGGGGGAGGCACAGTGCGGGGGGCGGGGACCCTCCGCAGGGGGCAAAACAGTGTGAGGCGGCGACGCCGGACCACTGGGGACCTTGGGGGGTTCTGTGCGGCAGGGGGGAATACTCGGTCCTTTTCCGTCGGCGCGCGAGCGTCTGGCGGACGGGGCGATCAGTCAGCCCGCGACCGATTGGGAACAGCGGTACCGCCGTACCGTGATCTTCAGCGACACCGTGGCCACCGCCTTCGTGGTGGCGTCGATCGGCGACTTCTTCGGGGCCCGGGACGCGGCCAACTGGCATGAGAAGTGGGGGATTCTGGCCTTCGGCACCCAGCTGCTGGTGCTGGGG
Source organism: Streptomyces sp. NBC_00986 (assembly GCF_045162565.1). NCBI lineage: Bacteria > Bacillati > Actinomycetota > Actinomycetes > Kitasatosporales > Streptomycetaceae > Streptomyces > Streptomyces sp. NBC_00986. Next base: position 2,209,515 of record NZ_CP108733.1, on the reverse strand, counting down.
GCGCTCGCGGTGAGCCGGTCGTGGGCTCCTGCCGTGCTCGGCCAGGGTGCCGAGGAATTCCGTCGGCTCGGACGCTCGCTGTTCACGGCGACCGTCGTGCTGGCGCTCGGCGGGATCGCTCTGACCTCGCGCAACATCAAGCTCTGGATCTTCGTCGCGATCCCCGCGATCGCGCTCGTCACCATGACCGAGCGGTATCTGCTCCGCCTCTGGCTGCACAAACAGCGCAACGAAGGACGGTGCCTGAGACCGGTGCTCGCCGCCGGGAGCCCGGCCACCGTGCGCGACCTGATCAACCGCACCCGCAAGTTCCCGCACCTCGGCTGGCGGGTGGAGGCGGTGTGCACGACGGACGGCCGCGGGGTCGACGGCGAGCAAGGCGGCCTCGACGGCGACCAGTTGGACGGAGTGCCGGTCATCGGCCTGCTGGAGGACGTCGCGAAGCACGTCCGCCACGACGGCTACCGTGTCGTCGCCGTCACCCCGGACCCGCACTGGTCACCGGACCGGCTGCAGCGGCTGGCCTGGAACCTCGAAGGCAGCGACGCCGAGATGATCGTCGCCCCGGTGCTGATGGAGGTGGCCGGCCCGCGCCTGCATGTCGACGCGGTGCTCGGAATCCCGCTGCTGCGGGTCAGCATGCCGACCTTCAGCGGGGGCCGCCGGGCGATCAAGGGGGTCGTCGACCGGCTGGGCGCAACGATTCTGCTGGTGGTGTTCGCGCCGCTGATGCTCCTCGTCGGGCTGCTCGTGCTGATGGACAGCCGCGGCGGGGTCCTCTACCGCCAGCGCAGGGTCGGCAAGGACGGCCGCGAGTTCACCATCGTCAAGTTCCGCACCATGGTCACCGGGGCCCACGGGGCACGGGCGGGCCTGGCCGACCGGAACGAGGGCGCGGGCCTGCTGTTCAAGCTCCGCCGGGATCCGCGGGTGACCCGGGTGGGAGCGGTGCTGCGCCGGTACTCGCTCGACGAGCTCCCGCAGCTCTTCAACGTGCTCACCGGATCGATGTCGCTCGTCGGACCGCGGCCCCCGCTGCCGGAGGAGTCCGCCGCGTACGGCCCGGACATCCGGCGGCGGTTGCTGGTCAAGCCCGGGCTCACCGGCCTGTGGCAGATCAGCGGACGCAGCGACCTGCCGTGGGAGGAGGCGGTCCGCCTCGACCTGCGCTACGTGGAGGACTGGTCGCTCGCCCTGGACACGGTGATCTTGTGGAAGACGCTGCGTGCCGTGCTCCACGGGCAGGGGGCCTACTGATGCGCGGGGGTCGTCCGACCGACGCGCGGACCGCAGGCCGCAAGGGCCTGACTGGGGGGAGAGACGGGGCATGAGAGTCAGCGTTTTCGGGCTCGGCTACGTGGGCTGTGTGTCGGCCGCGTGCCTGGCCAGCATGGGGCACGAGGTCATCGGGGTGGACGTGAACCAGGTGAAGGTCGACCTGGTCAACGACGGCAAGGCCCCGGTGGTCGAGGAGCGGATCGGCGAGCTCATCGCCGAGGTCGTGCGGACCGGAGCGCTCCGCGCCACCGGTGACGTCCGCGAGGCGATCATGGGCAGCGAGATATCGCTGATCTGCGTGGGCACGCCGTCGGAGCCCAACGGCAGCCTGTGCACCACCTACTTGGAGCGGGTCACCGAACAGATCGGCGCCGCGCTCGCCGAGCGGGGCGGGCGGCAGACCGTCGTGTTCCGCAGCACCATGCTCCCGGGCACCTGCCTGAACCTGCTGGTGCCGATCCTGGAGAAGAACGTCGGCGGCACGGCCGGGGTGGACTTCGGGGTCGCGGTCAACCCGGAGTTCCTGCGCGAGGGCACGAGCGTGCGGGACTTCTTCGACCCGCCCAAGACCGTCATCGGCGAGCTCGACACGGCGAGCGGCGACGCGGTGGCGGCGCTGTACGACGGCCTGTCCGGCGAGGTGTTCCGGGTGCCGGTCCCGACCGCCGAGGCGATCAAGTACGCGGACAACGCGTTCCACGGCCTCAAGATCGGCTTCGCGAACGAGCTGGGCTCGGTGTGCCAGGCGCTCGGGGTGGACTCGCACCAGGTGATGGACGTGTTCCTTGCCGACCGCAAGCTGAACATCAGCCCCGCCTACCTGCGGCCCGGCTTCGCCTTCGGCGGCTCCTGCCTGCCCAAGGACCTGCGCAGCCTGGTCCACGCGGCGCAGCGGGCCGACGTCTCGGTGCCCATCCTCTCCCACGTGCTGGCCTCCAACTCCGACCATCTGCAGCGCGCGGTCGACCTGGTCGAACGCACCGGCAAGCGCAAGGTGGGCCTGTTCGGACTGTCCTTCAAACCCGGCACCGACGACCTCAGGGAGAGCCCGCTTGTCGAGCTGGCGGAGAGACTCTTCGGCAAGGGCTACGACCTCAAGATCTACGACGCCAACGTAAGCCTCTCCCGGCTGCTCGGCGCGAACCGCGAGTACATCGAGAGCCGGCTGCCGCATCTCGCCCAACTGCTCGCCGACTCCGTCGACGAGGTGGTGGAGCACGCCGAGGTGTGCCTGGTCGGGACCAAGGACCCGGCCGTGCTGGCGGCGCTGCCCCACACGGGCGGACCGGCGGTCGTCGACCTCATCCACCTTCCCGACGCCGAGGCGCGCCGGGCCGAGCCGGGGTACATGGGCCTTGCCTGGTAACGCGAACAACAGCCACGGGACGGGCCGGCGCGCCCTGATCCTGGTGGAGAACCTGTCGGTGCCGTTCGACCGGCGGGTGTGGCAGGAGTGCACCACCCTGCGCGACGCGGGCTGGGAGGTGCACGTCATCTGCCCCCAGGGGGAGAAGCGGGACACGGAACCGGAGGCGGTGATCGACGGGGTGCGGATCCACCGCTACCCGTTGCGCGCGGCCACCGGAGGGCCGGCCGGCTACCTGCGGGAGTACGGATCGGCGTTGTGGCACACGGTCCGGCTGGCCCGCAAGGTCGGCCCGGTCGACGTGGTCCACGCCTGCAACCCGCCCGACCTGCTGTTCCTGCCCGCGCTGTGGCTGAAGCGGCGCGGCGCGCGGTTCGTCTTCGACCAGCACGACCTGGTACCCGAGCTGTACCTCTCCCGGTTCGACCGAGGCGAGGACCTGCTCTACCGCGCCGTGTGCGCGCTGGAGAGGCGGACCTACCGGGCCGCGGACATCGTGCTCGCCACGAACGAGAGCTACCGGGACGTCGCGCTGCGCCGTGGCGGCAAGCGGCCGGAGGACGTCTTCGTGGTGCGCAGCGCGCCCGCGACCGACCGGTTCCAACCGGTGCCGCCGGAGCCGGAGTTGAAGCGCGGCAAGCCCCATCTGCTGTGCTACCTCGGCGTCATGGGCCCTCAGGACGGCGTCGACTACGCCTTGCGGGCCCTCGCGAAGCTGCGCGACGAGCTCGGGCGGACCGACTGGCACGCGGTCTTCGTCGGCGCCGGCGACGCCTTCGACGCGATGGTCGAACTGTCCCTGCAACTCGGTCTCTCCGAGCAGGTGCAGTTCACCGGGCGCATCCCGGACGCCGACCTGGTGCGCTACCTGTGCACCGCGGACGTGTGCCTTTCGCCCGACCCGTGCAATCCGCTCAACGACGTGTCGACCATGAACAAGGTCCTGGAGTACATGGCGATGGGGCGGCCGATCGTCTCGTTCGACCTGCGGGAGGCGCGCGTCTCCGCCGGTGACGCCGCCGTCTACGCGCCCGACGACGACGAGGCCCAGTTCGCCAAGCTCATCGCGCTGCTCCTCGACGATCCGCAGAAGCGGGCCCGGATGGGCAAGACCGGTCAGGAGCGGATCAGCGGCCCGCTGTCCTGGCAGAACTCGCAAGCGTCGCTGCTCGCCGCCTACGCCGCCGCCTGCCGGGACCAAGCCCCGGTGTCGGCGGGTGGGCCGGTCCGTACGGGGAAGAGGCCGCACCATTGAATGAGGACACGATCCGTCTGGTCACGATCGGACGGATTCTCCGTCGGCGGTGGCGGCTTCTCGCCCTCCTCGCCGTAGTGGGTGCGCTCGTCGGCTACGGCACCTCGGTGCTGCTGATGCCGCCGCGGTACACGGCGGCGGCATCAGTCCTGCTGCCGGGCCAGTGGGACGAGCGTGAACTGCTGACCCAGGTGGACATCGCGACCAGTTCCGAGGTGGCCGACCGCGCGGCCGCCGCGCTCGGCTGGAAGGGCGTCAGCGGCGCCGACCTGCGGGACAAGGTGACCGCCAAGGCCGACGACGGGAACATCATCAAGATCTCCGGCACGGCCGACACCCCGGAACGCGCGCAGCGGCTCTCCGACCAGATGGCCCAGCAGTTCGTCACCTTCGCCGTGCGCATCGCCGGCGGCAGCATCGACCCCGCGGCGGCCACCGAGACAGAGGCGCTGCGGAAGCAGGTGGCGGACACCAACCGCCGCATCACCGACCTGGCCGGTGCGGCCGATCCGGGGCAGACCGTGGAGAGCGTGCAGGCCCGCACCGAGCTGGAGGGGCTGCGCACCGCGCTGCAGGATGCCATGAAGAAGCTCGAAGAGGCCGACCCGTCGGCCACCGGCAAGGCCAACATGGTCGTCATGGGACCGGCGCCCCGGCCGACCGGCGCAGCCGCGCCGACGAGGATGCAACTGACCGTCGGCGGGGCGCTGTTGTTCCTCCTGCTCGCGGTCATCGGCCATCTCGCCGCCGTACGGGTGAGCCGCCGGCCCCGCACCGAACCGGAGATCGCCGCGGCGCTGGGTGCGGCGCTCCTGGGCGCCGTCGACGTGCCCGGTGAACGCAGTGGGCACCGGCCCCAGAGCCGTGGCACGCGGTCCCGGATCCGTCGGCTTCTCGGCGTCGACATCCGGTGGGACATTCCGACCCCGCAGAGGTCCGGCGACGAGGCGGACAGGCGGATCCGCTACCGGCGGGTGTGCGCTCGCCTGAAGGACCAACTGCCCGCTCCCCGGCGGCTGCTGGTCGTCGTACCGAAAGGCGACGAGGTCGCCCGCCGGGCCGCCGGGCAACTCGTGGCCGAGGCCACGAACGATCTGCTGCTGCGGGTGGTGGAGGTGTCGGTGGACCGGCCGGTCGTGCCGGACCGCGACCGCGACACGGAGTCCGGTGCCCTTGTCGTCGTCGGCGCGGGCAGCCGGACCGCGGAGGAACTCGCGGACCTCGCCGAGGCGTGCGCGGACGGCGGCCACGAGGTCGTCGGCGTCGTCGTCGCCGGCGCGGTACGCACCACCCGTCCGACGCGGACCACAGACCGTCCGGCGGACGAGGCCACTCTGACGTTCGCGGTGCACGGCCACGCGACGGGAGGTTCGGCATGACGACGAGCACGACTTCGGAGTCGTCGGCGACCACTCCGCTCCTCGACGTTCAGGCGCTGGTGGTCGCGGTCCGCAGGCGCCGCCGCCTCTGGTCCGCGATGGCACTGCTCGGACTGCTGATCGGCGCGGCCGTGGCGGTCCTGCTGCCGCCGGCACCGGCCGCGGTGACCAAGGTGCTGGTAGCGCATCAGGAGGACCAGCCGAACGACACCGGAACGCTGATCCGCACCGACGCCCAGCTGCTGGCGACCACGCGGATCGCCGACCAGGCCCTGCGGATCCTCAAGTCCCCGGAAAAACCGGCGGACTTCATGAAGGACTACCGGGGCACCGGACTGACCAACAACGTCCTTGAGATCGATGTGACGGGCAGGACCGACGCGGAAGCGGTGGCCCGGGCCAAGGCGCTGGCCGAGGCGTTCGTCGCGGACCACGCCCAGCGCATCCAGGCCATCGCCGACGCCAACGCCCAGGGTCTGCTCGACCAGCGTGACCGGATGCAGTCGGAGCTCGCCGACGTCAACAAGACGATCGCCGGCCGGACGCCCGACACCGACCCGAAGGACTCGGCGAACCTCGAATCGCTCTTCGCCCGGCGGGCCGAACTCACCTCACAGATCTCCGACTTCGGCCAACGCGCCGAGGAGGCACGCGTCGGCGCTCCGCAGCTCGTCGCCGGCACCCAGATCGTGGACGCCCCGCGCGCCGTACAGCACTCCCTGCCCAAGGCCCTCGTCACCGACGCCGTGATCGGACTCGTCCTCGGGCTGGTCCTCGGGCTCGCGCTGGCCGCGGTCGGCGTGGTCGTGGCGGACCGCCCCGTGCTGCGCCGGGACATCGCCGCGAACCTCGGCGCCTCGGTCATCGCCGAACTGCCGCGCCGCTCCGGCAGGTTGTGGCAGCGCCGACGGACCCGGGTGGCACGCGAACGGCTCACCACGACACTGGCCCGCACCGCGCGCGGCTCGGCGGAACCGCTGTCGCTGCTCGAACTGGGCTGCGCGCGCGGCACGGGTGCGATCGCCCTCGGCCTCGCCCGGGCACTGTCGGAGGACGGGCCGGTGGTCGTCGTCGACGGTCTCCCCGGCCCACAGCTCGCGGGCCACCGCCCGAAACCGGGAGACCCCACGGTGGTCGGCGCCGAACGGGCCGCGGCCGTGTCGCCCCAGGAGCAGCGGATCGGCGTCGGCTCGGTGGCACCCGGCACGGCGTGGACCGACCTCCAGCACCTCGGCTCCCGGACCGTGCTCGTCGTACGTGCCGGGCACGGCAGCGCCGCATGGCTGCACACCGTGGCGCGGCAGCTCGCGGACCAGCACATCCCGGTGATCGGTGTCGTACTGATCGACCCCGATCCGCGCGACCGGACCGACGGCACCCTGTGGGACGGGCTGGCCAACGCGCTGCGCGGCCGGAGCGAGCGGCCGACCTGGCAGAACGCGACCGGCCGGCGGCTCACGGAACGCCAGCCGATACGGGCCGCACGGGTCCCGGACAACGACCAGGAGGTGCGGTAGACGTGTGTGGCATCGCGGGCACATACCGATGGCCGGACGGAAAGGCCGTCACCGACCGGCTCACCGACACCCTCGCCCACCGCGGCCCGGACGGCTCGGGCCGCTACGGCCACCCCCTGGGTGACGGCGAAGTGCAGCTCGGGCACCGCCGGTTGTCCATCATCGACCTGTCCGAGACCGGCGCCCAGCCGATGGTCTCGGACGGCCTCGCCCTGACGTACAACGGCGAGCTGTACAACGCGCCCGAACTCCGCGCCGAGCTGGCGGCCACCGGGGTGCGCTTCCGCGGTACCTCCGACACCGAGGTGCTCCTGGAGGCCTGGCGGCGCTGGGGCACGGACTGCCTGCCCCGGCTGCGCGGCATGTTCGCGTTCGGCGTCTTCGACGAGCGGACCGGTGAACTGGTGCTCGCCCGCGACCAGTTGGGCATCAAGCCGCTGTTCCTGCTCCGGCGCGGCCAGGGCCTGATGTTCGCCTCCGAGCTCAAGGCGCTCGCCGCCGCGACCGGCAAGTCGCTGGAGGTGGACCACGCGGCGCTGGTGGCGTCCCTCCTCTACTACTGGGTGCCGGACTCGCGCTGCGCGTTCCGCGAGGCGGAGAAGCTGCCGCCGGGGAGCTGGCTCAGATGCCGGCCCGACGGCGGGGTGGAACGCGGCCGGTTCTGGAACCTGAAGGACGTCGCAGCCGAGGGCCGGGACCGGGCACTGGCCGGTGAACAGCCGGACCTCGACGCCGTCGTCGAGGAGTCGACCCGGCGCCACCTGCTCTCCGACGTACCCGTGGCGACCTTCCTCTCCGGCGGCCTCGACTCCAGCTATCTGACCGCGCTGGCGGCCCGCCACCAGCCCGGGATCTCCGCCTACACCATCGGATTCCGCGCCGAGGACGCCAAGTTCGAGGCGATGCCCGACGACCTGCGCTACGCCCGGCAGGTCGCCGAGCAGTTCGGCGTCGACCTGCACGAGATCGAGATCGCCCCGAACGTGCTCGACCTGCTGCCGCAGATGACGTACAGCCTGGACGAGCCGATCGGTGACCCAGCCGCGATCAACACCTACCTGATCTGCATGGCCGCCCGGGAGGCCGGGGTCAAGGTGATGCTCTCGGGCATGGGCGCGGACGAGCTGTTCGCGGGGTACCGCAAGCACTTCGCCAACCTGCTCGCGCTGCGCTACCAGCGCGTCCCGCGGCCCCTGCGCCGCGGGGTGTCCGGGGTCGTGGACCGGCTGCCGGTCGCCTCGGCCCGGCGCGGCTACCGGTCGGTGCGGTTCGCGAAGCGGTTCCTCTCCTTCGCCGATCTGCCGGAGGAGACCGCGTTCCGGCGCAGCTACACCATGTACGACCAGGACGAGCTGCTCGCCCTGATCGATCCGGACCTGGCCGGGACGGTCGACGACGTGCTGACCGAGCACGCGGACGTCTACCAGGACAACGATCTCGACGACTTCGTCAACCGCATGTGCCTGACCGATGCCCGGATGTTCCTGCCGGGCCTCAACCTCGCCTACACGGACCGGTCGAGCATGGCCGCGTCGACCGAGGTGCGGGTGCCGTACGTGGACGTCGAGGTGGTCAAGGCGGCGTTCGCCGTGCCCGGCGATCGCAAGATCGTCGGACGGCAGGGCAAGGCCGCCCTCAAGGAGGCGGCCACCTCGATCCTGCCCCGGGAGATCGTGTACCGGCCCAAGGGCCTGTTCAGCGCTCCGCTGCGCGCCTGGATGAGCCGGGACCTGGCGCCGCTGGTGCGCGAGGTGGTCAACGACGGCGTGCTCGTCAACTCCGGGCTCCTGCGCCGCGACGCGCTGGCGCGCATGGTCGCAGAGGACGCCGCCGGACAGGCGGACTACTCCAAACACCTCTGGCACGTACTGACCCTCGAGTACTGGTATCGCGACGCGACCTCTGGCTCCGCCCAGAGCGCTCGGACGACGGCTTAGAAAACAGGAGTTCTGGTGAAGCAGGTTGTACAGAACTACAAGAGCGGCGAGCTGGCGGTGCTCGACGTTCCGGTACCGGGGTGCAAGCCGGGCGGTGTGCTGGTCCGCAGCGCCTACTCGCTGATATCCACCGGCACCGAGCTCATGAAGGTCTCCGAGGCCGGCATGTCGATGCTGGGCAAGGCCCGCTCACGGCCGGACCAGGTGGCCAAGGTCATGCAGAGCGTGGCCACCAACGGGGTGCCCGCCACCTACCGCAAGGTGATGGGCAAGCTGGACTCCTACACGCCGCTGGGCTACTCGCTGTGCGGGGTGGTCGAGCAGGTCGGCGCCGGGATCGACGACGTGAAGGTCGGCGACCTCGTGGCCTGCGCCGGCAACGAGCACGCGCTGCACGCCGAGCTGAACTGGGTGCCGAAGAACCTCTACGCCCCGGTCCCCGACGGACTCGCGCCGCGGCACGCGGCCTTCGGCACCGTCGGCTCGATCGCGATGCAGGGCGTCCGCCAGGGCGAGCCGCAGCTCGGCGAGGTGGCGCTGGTCATCGGCCTCGGACTTGTCGGGCAGTTGGTGGTGCAGCTGCTCACCGCCGCGGGGGTCCGCGTGGTCGGCGCCGACCCCGACCCGACACGCTGCGAACTCGCCGAGCGGCTGGGTGCCGCGGCCTGCGGCGACCCCGCGTCCGCGGCCGTGGAAGCGGCCGTCGCCGAACTCACCGGCGGTCACGGCGTGGACCAGGTGTTCCTGGCCGCCGGCGGCGGCAGCAACCAGCCCGTCGAGCTGGCCGCCCGGCTCGCGCGGGACCGCGGCCGGGTCGTCGACATCGGCAAGTGCCGCCTGGACCTGCCGTGGAACGCGTACTACGAGAAGGAGCTCGACGTCCGTTTCTCGCGCTCGTACGGCCCCGGGCGCTACGACCCGTCGTACGAGCTGGAGGGACGCGACTACCCGATCGGCTACGTCCGCTGGACCGAGCGCCGCAACCTCGCGTGCTTCCTCGACCTCCTCGCCCGCGGCAGCGTCGACGTGGAGCCCCTGGTCTCCCACATCGCCGACTTCGACGACGCCGTGGAGACCTATCAGAGCCTGAAGGACGGCGACCTCAAAGCCGTGGCCGTGCTGTTCCGCTACCCCGAACAGGCGGAGGAACAGGGGGAGTCGGCGGCCCCGGAGGTGTCCGTGCCCGAGGTGCGACGCACCGGCACGACCGTCGCCCCGGCCCGGTCCGCCAAGGCGCCGGTGCGCCTAGCTTTCATAGGCGCGGGCAACTACGCGACGTCGATGCTGCTGCCGCACCTGGCCCAGCGCGAGGGCGTCGAGCTGTCGACCGTCGTCACCACGACGGCGCTGTCCGCGGCCAACGCGCAGCGGAAGTTCGGCTTCGCCCAGGCGACCACCGACCTCGATGCCGTGCTCGGCGACAAGTCCGTCGACGCGGTGTTCGTGGTCACCCGGCACAGCTCGCACGCCGAACTGACCCGGCAGGCACTGCTGGCCGGCAAGACCGTGTTCGTGGAGAAGCCCCTGGCCCTCACCGAGGACGAGCTGGCCGGAGTGCTCGCGGCGGTGGAGGAGTCCGGCAACGACCGCCTCCAGGTGGGCTTCAACCGCCGTTTCGCGCCGCTGCTCCAGGAGGCCAAGGAGCGGTTCGGCGCCCGGACCGGTCCGGCGAGCCTCCGCTACCTCGTCAACGCGGGCAAGCTCCAGCACGGCAGCTGGTACCTCCAACAGGGCGCCGAGGGCTCGCGGTTCGCCGGTGAGGGCGGCCACTTCATCGACACGGCGAGCTGGCTGCTCGACGCCGACCCGGTCTCCGTGTACGCGACGGCCGCGCCCGGCAACGAGGACCTCCAGGTCGTCCTGCGCTACCCGGACGGGTCCACCGCCACCATCGGCTACGTCACCACCGGCGCACCCGGCTTCCCCAAGGAGACCCTGGACCTGGTCGCGGACGGCAAGGTGTTGCGGCTCGACGACTTCGTCCGTGCTTCGGTCTACGGCCGTAAGAAGTGGGTCAGTTCGCGGCTGCCCAAGGCCCGGGACAAGGGGCAGAACGCCGAACTGGCCGCGTTCATCAAGGCAGTTCGGACCGGCGGGCCGATGCCGGTGCCGCTGGAGTCGCTGGTCGCCACCACGGCGGCCACCCTTGCCGTGCAGGCCGGCCTGGCCGGCGGTGCGCCGGTGACGCTGGCGAGGACGCCATGACCATGAGCGCGGGCTGGTACCTGCGGCGGCTGTCCCGGATGGGCTCGCGAGAGGTCGCGGGCCGGGCGGGCGACGCCGTGCGCAGGCGGCGTTGGCGGTCGGCGCGGCCGGACTGCCCGAGCGTGACCGGTGCCCGGTTCACCTCGGTCCTGCCCGAGGGAGCGATCGCCTCGGTGCCGCCGGACGCCGTGAAACGGCTCGTCGCCGAGGCGGACCGGCTGATGTACGGGCACGTCGAGTTCTTCGGGGTGGTTCGCGACGACCTCGACGACCCGGACTGGTGGCGCGACCCGAAGACCGGGCGCCGGGCTCCCTGGGGCTACGCCTTCGACGTGCCGTACCGGAACGAGGACGCGGTCGGGGACATCAAGCAGATCTGGGAGCTGTCCCGGCATCAGTACCTCACCGTGCTCGCCGCCGCCTACGCGGTCACCGGGAACGAGCGGTATGCCGAGCGGGTGGCCGATCACCTGCGGTCGTGGTGGACGGCCAACCCACCGCTGCGCGGCGTGCACTGGATCAGCGGGATCGAGCTGGGCATCCGGCTGCTGTCCTGGGTGTGGATCCGGCGACTGCTCGACGGCTGGCCGGGCGCGGCCGAGCTGTTCGAGGACAACCCGGTGGCGCTGAACCAGATCTGGCACCACCAGCGCTGGCTGGCCGCCTTCCCCAGCCGGGGGTCCTCGGCGAACAACCACGTCATCGCCGAGACCGCCGGACAGTTCGCCGCGGCCTGCGCGTTCAACTGGTTCCCCTCGTCGGCGCGTTGGCGGTCCGGCGCGCTGCGGTCGCTGGAGCGGCAGTTGCGCGCCAACACCTTCGACTCCGGCCTCAACCGCGAGCTGGCCACCGAGTATCACGGACTCGTGCTGGAACTCGGCCTGGCCGCGGTGGCCGAGGCGGATGCCGCGGGCGTGCCGGTTCCCGAGTCGCTCCGGCTGGTGCTGCTGCGGATGACCGACGCTCTCGCGGCCGTAGTGGACAACCGGCTGCGCCCGCCCCGTCAGGGTGACGCGGACGACGGCTTCGGTCTGGTCGTGGACGGGGCGGGCACCGACCGCTGGGGTTCGCTGCTGGCCACCGGGGACGCCGTGTTCGGCCGGCTCGACTGGTGGCCGACGGTGACCGGTACCGACGTGCGTACCCCGCTGCTGGCCGCGCTCGTCCGGCCGTACGCGAAGGACGGAACTGCCCGCCCGGCGACCAGGCCCGCCCACTTCGCCGACGCGGGGCTCACCGTCCTGCGGGGTCCTGAGGAGATCTGGTGCCGCTGCGACGGCGGTCCGCACGGCTTCTTGTCCATCGCCGCGCATGCCCACGCCGACGCGCTGTCCGTGGAGGTCCGGCACGACGGGGTGGACGTGCTCGCCGACCCGGGGACGTACTGCTATCACGGGCAGCCCGCATGGCGGCAGTACTTCCGGTCGACCCTCGGCCACAACACCCTGCAACTGGACGGCGGTGACCAGTCCGTCTCCGGCGGCCCGTTCCTGTGGACCCGGCACGCCCGCACCCGCGTCCTGGACGTGGACAACTCCGGTGCGGGGGTGGCCCGTTGGGCTGCCGAGCACGACGGCTACCAGGGCTCGGTGCACCGCCGCCGGGTAGAGCTGACGGCCGTGAGCCGGGAGCTGAGGATCGTGGACGAGGTGCAAGGCCCGCGCCGGGACGTGCAGTTGGCTTTCCACCTCGGCCCGGCCGTCACCGCGGACCTGGTGGGACACCGGGCGGTGCTCACCTGGACCCGCGACGGCGAGGACCGCTCCGCCGTGCTCGACCTGCCCGCGCAGCTGTCCTGGCAGGCGCATCGCGGCGAGACGGACCCGCCGCTGGGCTGGTACTCCGCCGGATTCGGGCGCAAGGAACCCACCACGACACTGATCGGCACCGGCTTCGCCGACGGCGCGGGCGCGTTCACCACCGTGCTCGGGTTCCGCGGCCAGGAGGGCGCGTGAGGATCAACAGGCGGCCCTGGGCGTTGGCGGTGGCACCGCTGGCGCTGGCCCTGCTGACGGCGACCGGCTGCGAGAGCACGTCGAGCGCCCCGGCCACCGCGAAGCCGACCGCCGCGCCGTCCACGTCCACGTCCGCCGCCCGGACCGTGGCCCGGGTGTGCGCCAACCCCGCCGCCGGGCCGGCGAAGGCACCGGCGGGCGCCGTGACCGTCGACCCCAAGGTGGTCGGCGACCTGGCGGCGAAGACCAAGAACAGCCCCGCGAACACCACGTTCTGGCTCAAGCCGGGCACGCACCGACTTGAGAAGGACCGCTACGCCCAGGTCATCCCCAAGAAGGGGGACCGCTACCTCGGCGCGCCGGGCGCGGTGCTCGACGGCCGGAAGGTCAACCAGTACGCCTTCACCGGCAACGCCGCCGACGTCACCATCCGCTACCTGACCGTGCAGGGATTCGTCGCGCCGCAGGACGAGGGTGTGGTCAACCACGACTCGGCCGACGGATGGGTGATCGAGGACGCCACGATCCAGAAGAACTCCGGCGCCGGGCTGATGGCCGGTGCCCGCCAGCAGGTCCGCGCCGACTGCCTGCGCGACAACGGCCAGTACGGCATGAACGCGTACAAGGGCGACGGCCGCATCACCGGCCTGGTGGTCGAGGGCAACGAGATCACGGGCAACAACACCGGTGACTGGGAGCGGCGCAAGGAGGGCTGCGGCTGCACCGGAGGCATCAAGTTCTGGGAGGTCAACGGCGCCGACATCAGCGGGAATTGGGTGCACGACAACCGCGGCGCCGGACTGTGGGCGGACACCAACAACAACGACTTCCGCATCGAGAACAACGTGATCGAGGCCAACGACGGTGCCGCGCTGATCTACGAGACCAGCTACAACGCGGTCATCCGGGACAACACGATCCGGCGGAACAACTGGGTCGAGGGCCGCAAGGCGGCCGACGGCGGAGACAACTTCCCGTACGCGACGGTCTACCTGTCCGAGTCCGGCGGCGAACCACGGATCAAGGCCCGCACCGACAGGATCGAGATCTACCGGAACGTGCTGGAGGACAACTGGTCCGGGATCACCCTCTGGGAGAACGCCGACCGGTTCTGCAACAGCCCGGCCAACACCTCGTCCGGCGACTGCACGCTGCTGGTGAAGAAGACCGCCAGCTGTGCGAAGCCGGCCATCGCCAAGGCACCCCTCTACTCCGACTGCCGGTGGAAGACCCAGCGGGTGGACATCCACGACAACCGTTTCGTGCTCGACGAGTCCGTCGTCAAGTGCACGGAGATGTGCGACCGCATGGCCGTGCTGTCCAACTACGGCACCTATCCGGACTGGTCGCCGTACAAGGGCGAGCAGGTCGCCGACGCCATCACCGAGAAGCAGCACAACCGCTGGCACGACAACGTCTACGTCGGGCCGTGGAAGTTCGTCGCCGAGGACCAGAGCCGGGTGCTCGACTTCGGGCAGTGGCAGGCGGCGCCGTACCAGCAGGACAAGGGCAGCACCCTCGACCTGCAGGCCGGTGGTTGAGATGGGGGAGAACCTGACGCGCGGACCGGACACGGTCGGAACGCAGCCGGGCGCCGCGCCGCGCCCGGCCGGCACACCGAAGATCGTCGGCATCGTGTGGGGACTGCTGGTCCTCAACACGCTCGGCTCCGCCGGGGCGAAGACCATCGTCCCGCTGCCCCGCTCCCTCATCCAGATGGTCACCATGGGCTCGCTGGTCGCCGCGTTCGCGCTGGCACTCGTGGCCAATCAACGGCTGCGCATCCGGCCCAGCGCCTACGTGCTCCTGCTCACCCTGCTGCTGGTGTCGAGCGTGATCTCCAGCGCGAGCCTGGAGTCCGGACTCGGCGCGCTGTTCCGCTGCTTCCGGCTGGCCCTCTTCGTCGGCACCCTGTGGCTGCTCACCCGCTGGTGGGACGGCGGCCTGACGTTCGTCCGCTACCACATCCGGGCGTACTTCGCGGTGCTCGGCTCGGTGACCGTCGGCCTGGTCGTCTCACCGGGCAAGGCCCTGCCCGGCCTCTACGGCGGACGCCTCGTCGGCGCGCTGTGGCCCCTCACTCCGCCGCAGATCGGGCAGTACGCGGCGGTCATCATCGGCCTCACCGTGCTGCTCGTCGTGGGCCGCCGCGTCGACCGGACCAGCGCCGTGCTGGTCATCGTGCCGTCGCTGGTGCTGCTCGCGCTGACCCACACCCGGACGGCCACGCTCGGCCTGCTCCTCGGGCTGGTGCTGGCGATCGGCTCGCTCATCCTGACCAGCGCCGCGGCCCGCCGCTTCTTCACCTGGGCCGTGCTGATCTCCGTGGTGGCCGCGGTCGGCTTCGCCTCCGCGCTGCAGACCTGGTTCCTGCGCGGACAGAGCCAGGAGAACTTCTCCAGTCTCACCGGCCGGGCCAAGGTCTGGAACGCTTTGCTGGCCGAGCCCCGGTCCGCCGCGGAGAAGGCGTTCGGCGTGGGCCTGGGCGACAAGTCGTTCGGCGGGCTGCCGATCGACAACAGCTGGCTGGCCGTCTACAACGAGCAGGGCCTGATCGGCGTCACCCTCGTCGCGGTGATCATCGTCGTGCTGGGCGGCGTCGCGCTGCTGCGGCCGCCGTCGCTGGAGAGGTCCTGCGCGATCTTCCTGATCAGCTACTGCGCGATCGCCTCGTACACCGAGGCCGGTCTCGGCGACGCCTCGCCGTATCTGCTCCATCTGGCCCTGGCCGCCTCGCTGTTGGCGGTCCCCGCCCAGGCCGTTCCGCTCGCGCTGCCCCAAACCTCGCGACGGCACGTCCCGCGCTGGGCCCGTAGATCGGAGGTGAACTGAGCATGCACGTTCTCGTGGTGCACAACCGCTACAACTCGGCACAGCCGAGCGGGGAGAACAAGGTCGTCGACCAGGAGGTCGAGCTGCTGCGCGCGGCCGGCCACCGGGTCGGGGTGTTCGAGCGGCGCAGCGACGACATCGGCGCCCGCTCCCTCCTCGGCAAGGTCGCGGTGCCGCTCCTGGTGCCGTGGAACCCGGCGGTGCGCACGGAACTCGCCGCCCGGCTGCGCGCCGAGCGGCCGGACGTGGTGCACGTGCACAACGTCTTCCCGCTCCTGTCGCCCGCCGTGCTCGCCGCCTGCGCCGACGCCGATGTACCGGCCGTCGCCACGCTGCACAACTACACCCAGGTCTGCCCGCCCGGCACGCTGCAGCGGGACGGCCGACCGTGCACCGAGTGCGTCGGATCGACGCCGCTGCCCGCCGTCCGGCACGGCTGCTACCGCAACTCCCGCCTGGCGACCGTGCCGCTCGCGGTCAGCCTGTCGGTCAACCGGCGGCGCTGGTGGTCCGGTGTGGAGCGCTTCCTCTGCATCTCCGCGGCGCAGCGTGACGTCCTGGTGCGGTCCGGCATGCCGGCCGAGCGGCTGGCGGTGAAGCACAACTTCGTGCCGGAGCCGGGCAGTCGCCGCACGGGTGACGGCGAGCACGTGCTCTATCTCGGCCGACTCGCGGAGGCCAAGGGCGTGCGGCTGCTCATGACCGCGTGGGACGAGATCGCGGCGGGCGGCGGTACGGGCGTACCGCTCGTGATCGCCGGCACCGGGCCGCTGGAGCCGGAGGTGACCGCCTGGGCCGCAGGCCGGGACGACGTGCGCTACGTCGGCCTGTTGGACGCGGCGGAGTGCCGCGAGGCCATCGCGCGGTCGGTCGCCGTGGTGGCTCCGTCGACGTGGCTGGAGGCGTTCGGCCTGGTGGTCGTGGAGGCGATGGCGGCCGGGGTGCCGACCGTCGCCGCGGGCCACGGCGCCTTCGTCGAACTCGTCGAGGACGGCGTCACCGGGCTGCTGCACCGGCCGGGCGAGCCCGCCTCGCTCGCGTCCTGCATACGCCGGATCGCGGCCGAGCCGGCCCGCAACCGGGAGATGGGGCAGGCGGCCCGGCACCGCTACGAGCAGGGATTCAGCCCGGCCGTCGGCCTGGAGCGCCTGCTGGAGGAGTACCGCACCGCGATCGCGGGTCGGTCAGCACTGGCTCGCGGTGGGGACACCCGCGCGAGCAGGGGGGATGGGGACAGCAGATGACACGATGCCGACTCTGCGGCTCGGAAGCGACGACGAGCGTCGTCGATCTTGGGGCGACACCACCATGTGAGAGCTTTCTCGCCGCGGACCAACTGGACCGGCCGGAGCAGACGTACCCGCTGAACCTGCGGGTCTGCACCCACTGCTGGCTCGCACAGATCCCGCCGCTGATCACGCCGGAGGAGACGTTCAAGGAGTACGCGTACTTCTCCTCGTTCTCGACCTCCTGGGTGGAGCACGCGCGCACGTACGTCGACGGCGCCGTACAGCGGTTGGACCTCGGCGCCGACGCCTTCGTGGTCGAAGTCGCCAGCAACGACGGTTACCTGCTGCGGCACGTGGTGGACCGGGGGATCCGCTGCCTGGGCATCGAACCGTCGGTGAACGTCGGTGCCGCGGCGCGCGAGGCGGGGGTGCCCACGCTCACGGAGTTCCTGAGCCCCGACACCGGCTCGGCCGTCCGCGCCGAGCACGGCCCTGCGGACCTGGTCGTGGCCAACAACGTGTACGCGCACATCCCGGACGTCGTCGGGTTCACCCAGGGGCTGCGCGCGCTGGTCGCCGACGACGGCTGGGTCTCCATCGAGGTGCAGCACCTGCTGACCCTGATCGAGGAGAACCAGTACGACACGATCTACCACGAGCACTTCCAGTACTACACGGTCGCCTCCGCGATCCGGGCCCTCGAGAGCGGCGGACTCGCCCTCGTGGACGTCGAGTTGCTGCCCACGCACGGCGGCTCCATCCGGCTGTGGGCCCGGCCGGCCGAGGTGGCGGGGGAGCCGTCGCAGCGGGTGGCCGACGTGCTGGCCCGGGAGAAGGCCGCCGGGTTGCAGGAGCTGTCGGGGTACACCGAGTTCTCCGCCCGGGTGGCCAAGGTGCGCCGGGACCTGCTGCGGTTCCTCATCGAGGCGGCCGAGCGCGGCGAGACGGTCGTCGGCTACGGCGCCCCGGGCAAGGGCAACACCCTGCTCAACCACTGCGGCATCCGGCCCGACCTGCTCGCGTACACGGTCGACCGCAATCCGTACAAGCACGGCAGATTCACCCCGGGCACCCGCATCCCGATCCTGCCGCCGGAGCAGATAGCCGCCGACAGACCGGACTACGTCCTCGTCCTCCCGTGGAACCTGCGGGCCGAGCTGGTCGAGCAGCTGTCGTTCGTGCACGAGTGGGGCGGCCGGCTGGTCTTCCCGATCCCGGAACTGAGCATTGTCGAGGGCGCTTTGAAGGAGGTCACAGCATGAAGGTCGTCCTGTTCTGCGGCGGTTACGGGATGCGCATGCGCAACGGAACCTCCGACGACGTGCCCAAGCCGATGGCGATGGTCGGGCCGCGCCCGCTGATCTGGCACGTCATGCGCTACTACGCGCACTTCGGGCACACGGAGTTCATCCTCTGCCTCGGCTACGGCGCCCACCACATCAAGGACTTCTTCCTCAACTACGAGGAGACCGCCTCCAACGACTTCGTCCTGCGGGGCGGCCGCACCGAGCTGCTGTCCACCGACATCGCCGACTGGACGATCACGTTCGCGCAGACCGGCATCGAGTCACCGATCGGGGAGCGGCTGCGCAGGGTGCGGCACCATCTGGACGGCGACGAGATGTTCCTCGCCAACTACGCCGACGTGCTCACCGACGCCCCGCTGCCCGAGATGATCGACCGGTTCGCCCAGCGCGACGCCGGGGCGTCGATGATGGTCGTACCGCCACAATCCTCGTTCCACTGCGTGGAGTTGGGCGAGGACGGCCTCGTGGGGGGCATCACCGCGGTGAGCGACATGCCGCTGTGGGAGAACGGCGGCTACTTCGTGCTCCGCCAGGAGGTCTTCGACCACATACCGGAGAACGGGGACCTGGTCGCCGACGGATGCGCCCAACTGGCCAAGCGCGGACGGCTGGTGGCGCACCAGCACCGCGGCTTCTGGAAGCCGACCGACACTGTGAAGGAGCGGGCCGCGCTCGACGAGGCCTACACCCGGGGCGACCGCCCGTGGGCCGTGTGGGAACGGGACAGCGCGGGAGCCAGAACGTGATCCGGCTCGGGGCCGGCTCCCTGGACCGGATCGTCGCGGTGGGCGCGCACTGCGACGACATCGCCATCGGCGCCGGCGGCACCCTGCTGACGCTGTGCCAGGCCCGGCCGGGCATCCGCGTCGACGCGCTGGTGCTCTCCGGCGGCGGCAGCGAGCGCGAGCAGGAGGAGCAGGCCGCTCTCGCCGCCTTCTGCCCCGGCGCCGACCTGCGGCTGACCGTGCACAAGCTGCCGGACGGCCGGCTGCCCACGCACTGGGACGAGGCCAAGGCCGCCGTCGAGGAACTGCGCGGACAGACCGACCCGGACCTCGTACTGGCCCCGCGCACGGATGACGCGCACCAGGACCACCGTGGCCTGGCGCAGCTGATACCCACCGCGTTCCGCGACCACCTTGTGCTCGGCTACGAGATCGTCAAGTGGGACGGCGATCTCGGCCGCATGGCGGCGTACCAGCCGCTGTCGCCGGAGACCGCCGAACAGAAGGTGCGGCTGCTGCAGGAGCACTACCCCTCGCAGCAGCACCGGCCCTGGTACGACCGGGAGGCCTTCCTCGGCCTCGCGCGGATCCGCGGCATCGAATGCCACGAGCGATACGCCGAGGCGTTCGCCGTCACCAAACTCACGCTCAACCTGGGGGGTTGAACAACCTTGCGCGTACTACTGACCGGACACCAGGGCTATCTGGGCACCGTCATGGCTCCGATCCTCACCGCCGCCGGACACGAGGTCGTCGGCCTCGACTCCGGCCTGTTCGCCGACTCCGTCCTCGGCCCGCAGCCCGCCGACCCGCCCGGGGTGCGGGTGGACCTGCGCGACATCACCGCCGAGCACGTGGCCGGGGTGGACGCCGTGATCCACCTGGCCGCGCTCTCCAACGACCCGCTCGGCTCGCTGGCCCCCGAGCTCACCTACGACATCAACCACCACGCGTCCGTACGACTGGCAACACTGGCCCGCGACGCGGGAGTTCGACGCTTCCTGTACGCGTCGACCTGCTCCGTCTACGGCGCCTCTGGCGGCGACGGCCTGGTCACCGAGGACGCCCCGCTCCGCCCGGTGACGCCGTACGCGGAGTCCAAGGTGCGGGTCGAGGACGACGTACACGCGCTGGCCGACGACGACTTCACCCCGGTGTTCATGCGCAACGCCACCGCCTTCGGCTACTCGCCCCGGCTGCGCGCCGACATCGTGCTGAACAACCTGGTGGGCCACGCGCTCCTGTCCGGCGAGGTGCTGGTCCTCTCCGACGGCACCCCCTGGCGCCCGCTGGTGCACGCCGCCGACATCGCCCGCGCCTTCACGGCCGCCCTGACCGCGCCGCGCGAGGCGGTGCACGACCGGGCGTTCAACATCGGCAGCGAGATCAACAACGTCACGGTCGCCGAGATCGCCGACCAGGTCGCCGAGGCGGTGTCCGGTGCGAAGGTCGTGATCACCGGGGAGAACGGCGCCGATCCGCGGTCCTACCGGGTGGACTTCTCCCGCTTCCGCACCGCGATACCCGGCTTCGACTGCGAGTGGACGGTGAAACAGGGCGCGCTCGAACTCGCCGACGCCTACCGGAAGTTCGACCTGACCAAGGAGGACTTCGAGCAGCGCTTCACCCGCCTCGCCGTACTGCGCGCGGCGACCGACGCCGGCACCGTCGACGACACCCTGCGGTGGCGCCGATGACCGACACCGGCGAAGAGATGTACGGGCTGGTGGAGCGGCTGTACCCGCTCTGCCGGAGCATCACGGGGGACGGTGTGCGCGCCACCCTGGACATCGTCGGCGAGTACCTCCCGCTCCAGGTGCACGAGGTGCCGACCGGGACGCAGGTCCTCGATTGGACCGTTCCACAGGAGTGGAACATCCGGGACGCGTACATCGCCGACAGCACCGGCCGGCGGGTCGTCGACTTCGCCGCGTCCAGCCTGCACGTGCTCGGCTACAGCGTGCCGGTGGCGAGGACCATGCCCCTGTCCGAACTGCGCGCACACCTGCACACCCTGCCGGACCACCCCAACTGGGTGCCGTACCGCACCAGTTACTACAAGCCGGACTGGGGCTTCTGTCTGTCTCAGGCGACCCTGGACGCGCTGCCCGAGGGCGAGTACGAGGTGCGCGTCGACTCCACACTCGCCGACGGCCACCTCACCTACGCCGAGCACGTGGTCCCCGGACAGGTCGCCGACGAGGTGATCGTCTCCTGCCACACCTGCCACCCGTCGCTGGCCAACGACAACCTGGCCGGCATCGCGGTGGCGACGTTCCTCGCCCGGGAGCTGGCCCGGCGGACGCCGTACTACACCTACCGGTTCATCTACGCGCCCGGCACCATCGGGGCGATCACCTGGCTGGCCCGCAACGCGGAGCGGATCGAGCGGGTCAAGCACGGCCTCGTGCTGGCCTGCGCCGGGGACCCGGGACAGCTGACGTACAAGCAGAGCAGGCGCGGCGACGCGGAGATCGACCGAGTGCTGCGGCACGTGCTGACCGCGTCCGAACGCCCGCACAGCGTCAACGAGTTCACCCCGTACGGCTACGACGAGCGGCAGTACTGCTCGCCCGGCTTCAACCTGGGCGTGGGCTCGCTCACCCGGACCCCGTACGCGGGCTACCCCGAGTACCACACCTCGGCGGACAACCTGGACTACGTCTCCCCGGAGGCGATGGCGGACACCCTCGCCGTCTGCCGCGAGGCGTTCGCCGTTCTCGACCGCAACCGGCGTTACCTCAACCTCAGCCCCTACGGCGAACCCCAGTTGGGCCGGCGCGGGTTGTACGACGCGCTCGGTGGCCGCAGCGACACCAAGCAGGCCCAGATGGCCATGCTCTGGGTGCTCAACCTCTCCGACGGCGAGCACAGTCTGCTGGACGTCGCCGAGCGGTCCGGGCTGCCGTTCGACACCGTGGCCGGCGCGGCCGGCGCTCTGCACGAGGCCGGGCTGATCAAGACATGACGCCGATGACCACCGACGGGGAGAATCCTCGGACGACGGCGAGACCCGCCCGGTCCGCCAAGCGCGCCCTCGTCGGCCGGCTCTCCTGGGGACTGGCCGACCAGGCGGCCTCCAGCATCAGCAACTTCGCGGTGGGCATCTACGTGGCCCGCTCCCTCGGGGTCACCGCGTTCGGCGTCTTCAGCCTCGCCTGGGTGACCTACGGCGTGGTGCTCAACGTCTCCCGAGGCCTGGCCACCGACCCGCTCGTGGTGCGGTTCAGCGGGGTGCCGGAGGCGTCCTGGCGCGGGGCGGTGGCCCGCTCGACGGGTACCGCGCTCTGCGTCGGCACGGCCCTCGGAGCGCTGTGCCTGGCGGCCGGGCTAGGCCTCGGCGGCCGGGTCGGGCCCGCCTTCGCCGCCCTCGGTCTCATGATGCCGGGGCTGCTGCTCCAGGACGCCTGGCGGTTCTCGTTCTTCGCCGCCGGTGACGGGCGGAAGGCCTTCGTCAACGACATCGTGTGGGGCGTCGCGCTCGTCCCCGCCATGGTGGTGGCGGCCCATGTCGGCACCGTGGCCGCCTTCGTGCTCGCCTGGGGCGCGTCCGCCACGGTCGCGGCGGGGTACGGCTGCGTCCAGTCCGGCATCCGGCCCCGGACGGCACAGGCCCGCGGGTGGCTGCGCGAACAGCGTGATCTCGGCTACCGGTACCTGGTCGAGAACGTCAGCCTCAGCGGCGCGAGCCAACTACGGGCGTACGGGCTCGGCGCGATCGTCGGAGTCAGCGCGGTAGGCGCGGTGCGGGGTGCCGAACTCCTCCTCGGCCCCTTCCTCGCCGTACTGATGGGGCTCTCGCTGGTCACCGTCCCCGAGGCGGCACGCGTGCTGCGGCAGGCCCCGCACCAACTCGGCAGGTTCTGCCTGATGCTCGGCGGGGGACAGGCCGCCGGAGCGCTGCTCTGGGGCTCGGCGCTGCTGCTGATGCCGGGCAGGCTCGGCGAGTTGGCGCTCGGTGACGTCTGGCACTCCTCCTCGCACCTCATCGTGCAGATCACCCTCAGCGTCGCGGGCGCGGGCCTCGGCACCGGTGCGGCGGCCGGGCTGCGCGCACTCGGCGCGGCCCGGCGCAGCCTGAAATGCCAGCTGTTCGCCTCCGCCTGCTACGTCGGCGGCGGACTCGGCGGAGCGGCCCTCGCCGGTACGGCCGGCTCGGCCTGGGGCGTCGCCGCCGCGACCATCAGCGGCTCGGCCGTGTGGTGGCTGCAACTGCGCTCCGCCCTGCGCGAGCGCCACCGCGATCCCATCCCCGAAGTGAGGACCTCATGACCGACCGACCGAGGCTGAGCATCGGCCTGCCCGTGTACAACGGCGAGGAGTACCTGGCCGAGTCGTTCGACGCCCTGCTCGGCCAGACATACGAGGACTTCGAACTGGTCGTCTCCGACAACGCCTCGACCGACGGCACCGAGACCATCTGCCGCAAGTACGCCGCGCAGGACTCCCGCATCCGGTACCTCCGGCTGCCCCGGAACATCGGCGCCACGCCGAACCACAACCACGTCTTCGCCGAGTCCCGCGGCGAGTTGTTCAAGTGGGCCTCGCACGACGACCTCTACGGCCGCGACCTGCTGCGCCGCTGCGTGGAAGCGCTGGACGAGCGGCCGGAGGTGATCCTCGCGCACACCGACCAGGCGGTCATCGACGGCGACGGCCAGGTGACGGTGCCCTACGACTACACGCTCGCCACCGACTCCCCGCACGCACCGGAGCGCTTCCGCAGTCTGCTGTTCGAGCCGGGCGGAGACGACTTCTACGGGGTGATGCGGGCCGACACGCTGCGCCGGGTGAAACCGATGGACAGCTACCACCACGCGGACCGCACGTTCGTCGCCGAGATCACCCTGCACGGGCCCTTCCACCAGGTGCCGGAAGTGCTGTACTTCCGCCGCGACCACCCCACCCGCGCCGAACGCGCGAACCCCTCCAAGCGCGCCCGCTGCGTCAACCTGGACCCGCGCCGGGCGGGCGCGCTGCACCCCACGCCCCGGCTGCTCGCCGAGTACGTCTGGGGCTTCGCCTCGGCGATCCGGCGGGCGCCGCTCTCCCCGGCCGACCGGCGCGCCTGCTACCGACACCTGGCTTCCTGGATGACCAGCCGGGTCCGGCCGGGCGCCGGCGAGCGCGTCGAGGACCGCGCCCCGGTCGGCCCGGGCCAGCTCACGGTCTCCGTCGATGCCCTCGTCGCCGGCCGCGAGGGGAGGCACGCATGACCTCCGCGCCCCAACGGCCGGTACGCGTAGGGGTGTTCGGCCTGCTCGGCTCCGGCAACCTCGGCAACGACGGGTCGCTCGAAGCCGTCCTCGGCCACCTCCGCGCCGACCACCCGGACGCGGTCGTGGACGCCTTCTGCGGCGGGCCCGAGGCCGTGACGGCCCGGTTCGGGATCCCCGCCACCCGGATGCACTGGAACCGCGCCGAGTACCGGACCGCGTCCCGCGTGGGCTCGATCGCGTCGAAGGGTCTGGGCAAGTTCGTCGACATCTTCCGCACCGCCGCCTGGGTGCGGAAGCACGACGTGGTGATCGTGCCGGGCATGGGCGTCCTGGAAGCGACCCTGCCGCTACGGCCGTGGGGCTTCCCGTACTCGCTGTTCCTGCTCTGCGCGAGTGGCCGGCTGCTGCGCACCCGGGTCGCGCTGGTCAGCGTCGGCGCCGCCGAGATCCGCAACAGACCCACCCGGGCCCTGGTCCGCTGGTCGGGGCGGTTGGCCGCGTACCGGTCGTACCGGGACGCCCAGTCCCGGGACGCGATGCGGGCCATGGGCGTGAACACCGCGCGCGACGAGGTCTACCCGGATCTGGCGTTCTCCCTCCCGTCACCACCCGCGAGCGAACCCTCGGACGTGCCGGGCACGGTCTGCGTCGGCGTCATGGACTTCCACGGCGGCAACGACGACCGCGCCCGGGCCGACGAGATATACCGGCGCTACCTCGACGGCACGATCCGGTTCGTCCGCACGCTGGTCGAGGAGGGCAGGCCGGTCCGGCTGCTCACCGGCGATCAGTGCGATACGACGGTGGTCGCCGCGATCCTCGAAGCGGTGGACTCCCCGCTGGTCACCGCGGCCGAACCGACCTCACTGGCCGACCTGATGAAGGAGATGACGGCCGCCGACACCGTAGTGGCAGTCAGGTACCACAACCTGATCTGCGCGCTGAAGACCGGAACACCGGTGCTCGCCCTCAGCTACGCGGCCAAGAGCGACGCGCTCATGGACCGGATGGGCCTCGGCGCGTACTGCCACCCGGCACGCGAGGTCGACGCCGACCGGTTGCTGGAGCAATTCAGGGCGCTGGAGAAGCGATCGCCCGAACTGCGCCAGACGCTCACCGAGCGGAACCTGGCCGCCGCCCGCCAACTGGAGGACCAGTTCAGCTCGTTGACCGCGGCCGTGTTCCCCGCGACCGGCCACACACACGCTCACGCTCGGCAGGAGTCTCCATGAAAGCGACCGAAGTCCCGGAGATCGCCGGTGCGTTCCTCTTCGAGCCGACGCCGTACGCCGACGAGCGCGGCTTCTTCTGCCGCACGTTCGACGCCGACGTGGTCCGCTCGGTGGGCCTCGACCCGGACGCCTTCGTCCAGGACAGCCTGTCCCGCTCGGTCCGGGGCGTGGTGCGCGGCCTGCACCTGCGATCCGGCGCGGGCGAGGCCAAGTTGGTGCGGTGCTCGTACGGGCGGATCTTCGACGTCGTCGTGGACCTGCGGCCGGATTCCCCGACCTACCGTCATTGGGTTTCCTTTGAACTCACAGGAGAAACACAACCAACTCTTTACATTCCGGCGGGATGCGCGCACGGTTTTCAAGCACTGACCGACACCGCCGACACCTCGTACCGGATCGACCGCCCGCACGATCCGGCCGAGGACGTCACCATCGCCTTCGACGACCCGGAGCTCGCCATTCCGTGGCCGCTGCCGGTTGCACTGATGTCCCAACGGGACCGCGAGGCGCCGAGCCTCGCCGAGGTCCTGAAGCACAGAGAAAGTTGAGGTCCCCGTGGACACCGAAGTGCTTGACCTGCCCCTGTCGCGGACAGCCAACGAGCGGCTGCACACCATGATCCCCGGGGGCGCTCACACCTACGCCAAGGGCGACGACCAGTACCCCGAGAACCTGGCCCCCGTCATCAGCCACGGCAACGGTGCCCACGTGTGGGACGTCGACGGCAACCGCTACATCGAGTACGGCTCCGGCCTGCGGTCGGTCAGCCTCGGCCACGCCCACCCCCGCGTGCTCGAGGCGGTGCGGCGGGAACTCGACCGCGGCAGCAACTTCGTCCGGCCGTCCATCGTGGAGGTCCAGGCCGCGGAGCGCTTCCTGGCCACGGTCCCGACCGCCGAGATGGTGAAGTTCGCGAAGAACGGCTCCGACGCCACCACCGCCGCCATACGTCTGGCCCGCGCCGCCACCGGGCGCCCGCGGGTGGCCCTCTGCGGCGACCAGCCGTTCTTCTCCGTCGACGACTGGTTCATCGGCACCACCCCGATGTCCGCCGGAATTCCGGCGGCGACCAGCGAACTCACCGTCACGTTCCCCTACGGAGACCTGGCCGCCACGGAGCAGCTGCTCACCCGGTACCAGGACGAGATCGCCTGCCTGATCCTCGAACCCGCCACCCACACCGAACCACCGCCCGGGTACCTCGCCGGCCTGCGCGCCCTGGCCGACCGGCACGGCTGCGTCCTGGTCTTCGACGAGATGATCACCGGCTTCCGCTGGTCCGAGGCGGGCGCCCAGGGCCTGTACGGCGTCGTCCCCGACCTCTCCACGTTCGGCAAGGCGCTGGGCAACGGATTCGCCGTCTCCGCGCTGGCCGGGCGCCGCGACCTGATGGAGCGGGGCGGACTGCGGCACTCCGGCGACCGGGTGTTCCTGCTGTCCACCACGCACGGTGCGGAGACGCACTCCCTGGCGGCGGCGATGGCCGTGCAGACCACCTACGTCGAAGAGGGTGTCACCGCGCGGCTGCACGCCCTCGGCGAGCGGCTGGCCGCCGGGGTCCGCGAGGCCGCGGCCGGCATGGGCGTCGGCGACCACGTCGTCGTCAACGGCCGGGCCAGCAACCTGGTCTTCGCCACCCTCGACGAGAACGGGCGGCCGTCGCAGCAGTACCGCACCCTGTTCCTGCGCCGGCTCCTCGCGGGCGGAGTGCTGGCTCCCTCCTTCGTGGTGAGCAGCGCACTCGACGACGCGGACATCGACCGCACCGTCGACGTGGTCGCCGAGGCATGTGCGGTGTACCGGAAGGCACTTGACGCCGCCGACCCCACCCCCTGGCTGGCCGGGCGCCCTGTGCAGCCCGTGTTCCGCCGCTCGGCGTGACGTGACGTCAGCGGTGGTCCCGCCGACCGGGCTCGGCCGTCCGGTCGGCGATCCGGTCGACCAGCCACGCGGTCGCCGGAACCACCGCCAGCGCGGTGCACCAGCCGCCGAGGACGTCGGTCGGATAGTGCGCGCCGAGGGCGACCTCGGCCCAGCCCATGGTGGCGCCGGCCGCCAGCCCCGCCGCGAGCACGAGTGACGTACCGGCCGTCCTGCCGAGGCCGAGCCGGTCCGTCGCGAACAGCGCCGCCATGAGGGCGAGCGCGGTCGCGAAGGCGGTGTGCCCACTCGGGTAGGACAGGTTGCCGGGGCCGTGGATGGTGCGTCCCACCAGATGCTTGATGAGCGTGGTCGCCCCCACGGTCGTGCCGACGCCGGCCGTGACCAGCACCGCCGCGCGGGGACGCCGAAGCAGCAGACAGCCCACCACGCCGGCCACGATCAGCATCGCCGACCCCGCGGGTTCCCCCAGGAAGTCCAGGGCCAGGGCGACATGGCGCCACGGCGGACGCACACTGTCCGCCGTCGGCGGGACGATCCAGCGGTCCACCGTGCCGGGTTCGCTGTGCCCGGAGTACATGACCCCGAGCGCGACGACCACCAGCGCGGCGAGGACCGCGATCAGCCCGAGCCACGGGCGCAGCGACGGGGGCAGCACCGATGGCGCCGGCCGACCGGTCACCCGTTCACCGCGACCGGCCGACCCGAGGGTGGTGACCTTGTTCCGCTGCCGCCCGCCGTGATCCAAC
Source organism: Streptomyces sp. NBC_00986 (assembly GCF_045162565.1). Lineage (NCBI taxonomy): Bacteria > Bacillati > Actinomycetota > Actinomycetes > Kitasatosporales > Streptomycetaceae > Streptomyces > Streptomyces sp. NBC_00986. Next base: position 2,181,449 of record NZ_CP108733.1, on the reverse strand, counting down.
CCGAGCCCCCGTCGTGTCCGATGCACTCTCCAGCGACCACCCCGCGGACACCCGCTCCTGCGCTGTACGCCTCGGCGTGAGCCGTCAGCACCCTAGCCGCAATCCTGTATTGATGGGATGAACGGTCGCTGCGGTTGCCTCAGCGCGAGGTGAGCTTCCACAGGTGGTCGGCGGTGCCGTTGTCGGACCACTGCAGGACCTGGGCACCGGAGGTGGTGCTCATCTGGTCGACGCCGAGCAGGAGTCCGCTGTTGTAGTTGGCGATCTTGTCGTAGCCGTCGCGGGCCGGGACGACCTGCCAGAGGTGGTCGGCGGTGCCGTTGTCGCCCCAGATCAGGGCGGTGCCGCCGTTGGCGGTGCCCGCGTTGGTGATGCCGAGGAGCAGGCCGCTCTTCTGGTTGACGATCTTGTAGAGGCCCTGGCCCGCGGCGACGAGGGTCCAGTTCTGGTCGGTGCCCGTGGTGGACGTGGCCTGGACGACCGAAGTGCCTTGTGCGTTGGCCGCGTTGAGGGTGTCCAGGGCGAGGCCGCTGTTCTTGTTGGTGATCTGGTAGCGCCCGGCCAGCGATGTCGAGGTGCCGCTGGGGGTGATCGTCAGGTGGTATCCGTCGGCGGCGTTCATCGTGACCGGCACGGTGATCGAGCCGTTCGAGACGGCGTAGTCCGTGTCGGAGACGGTGATCGGACCGGGGGAGGCGGTGGTGCGGCCCGTGTCGGGGCTGTACTCCAGCTTGACGTGGACGGTGCTGCCGTAGGCCGACAGGGAGGAGAGCCCGTTGACCGTGACGGCGCAGGAGCCCGTGCAGCCACCGGCGATGACGCTGATCTGGTTGCCCGCGCTGTTGAGGGAGGCGAGACCGTCGATGCCGGTCTGGGCGGGCGGTGTGGTGGTGAGCATGGTCCCGGACATGGCGCCGTACCACTTGTACGACCAGTAGGAGCCGTTGGGCGAGCCGCCGGTGTCGGTCAGGGTGTCGCCGAGGGTGCCGTAGTGGTTCCAGAAGGCCAGCTCGGCGTCGCGGACGCCCGCGCGCTCGAACTTGGCGGCGTAGCCGATGAGCGCGCCCGAGTCGCCCATCTCGGTGGGCGTGCCGTACTCCTCGATGGCGATCGGACGCGGGCTGATGCCGAGGCTGCTCTCCAGCGAGCGGTAGGCCGCGACATGGGCGGCGATGCCCGAGCTGCCCTGGAGTTCGTGCCAGGCGATGACGTCCGGGACCGTGCCGCTGGCCTTGGCGTCGGTGAGGAAGGTGGTCATCCAGGACTGGTTCCACGCCGAGTAACTCGGGCCCTGGATCGGGGTGGTGGCGTCCTTGGCGCGGACCTCCTTGAACGTACGGGCCCAACCGGCGTCGAAGGCACCCGCGTTGGCGGTGTCCCAGGTCCAGTCCGGCTCGTTCCACAGCTCGTACGCGCCGATGTTGGTGGCACCGGAGGACTTCACCGAGGCGACCTGCTGGTCGACCGCCGTGAGCCAGTTGCTCCAACTCACCCACTGGTAAGGGAAGTTCGGATACCAGTCCGGCATCCGTACGACCACCTTCGCCCCCGCGGCCGCGGCCTTCGGGGCGACGACCAAGGCGTCACCCGCGGGCGCAGGCTCCCCGTTGGGGAGTTGGCTTCCGCCGGGCGCCATCTGGACGAACGTGTTGGGTTTCAGGGCCTGTACGACGCTGTCGGCGGGGGTGGTCGCGTTGGCGAGGCCGTAGAGGCTGCCCGTGCCGACGTGGGTGACGGGGCGCAGGTTCTGCGCGGCGTTGACGGTCAAGGTGGTGGCCGAGGTCGGAGTGGCTTCGGCGGGTGCGCCCGTCAGGGCGACGGCGGTCGCGGCCAGGGCGGTGGCCAGCACGGTGGCGCCGACGCGGCCGAGGGGTGCTCTGGAGCGGTGATGGTGGCTCAGGTATGACATCAGCGGCTCTCCTGAGGAAGGGAGGGGGACTTGCTCAGTGCGGGTGAGGTGCGGTGAGGTGCGCTGCTGTGCGGAGGCGGCTCGGGGAGGCGTCGGCGGCCCGCGGGCCCGCCCGACCGGTGGGCGCGGTGAGGCCGGCACCGTGGATCAGTCCTTGACCGCGCCGGCGGTCACGCCCGCGGCCACGTAGCGCTGGGCGAGGACCAGGAGGGCGGCCGCCGGGATCGACGCGACGACGGCGGTGGCCATGATCGCGTTCCACTCCTGGTTGTTGTTGCCGATGTACTTGTAGATGCCGAGGGTGATCGGCCGCCAAGTGCCGCCGCCGTCCAGGGTGTTGGCGAAGACGAAGTCGGACCAGGCCCAGAGGAAACTGAAGAGCGACACGGTGACCACCGCGTTGCGGCTGACCGGCAGCACGACGGACCGGAAGGTGCGCCAGGTGCCGGCGCCGTCGATGCGGGCCGCGGAGATCAGCTCGCCGGGGATGCCCGACATGAACGCGGTGAAGATCATCACGCCGAACGGCACGGCGATGGTGGAGTCCGCGACGATCAGCCCCCACCAGGAGTTGAGCAGACCGAGGTCGAGGAAGATGCCGTAGAAGCCCATCGCCATGACGATGCCCGGGATCATCTGGGCGACCAGCAGGGCGAGTCCGAGGGTGCCGCCACCCAGCGGGCGCAGTTTGGCCAGGGCGAAGCCGGCCGGGGCCGCGAGGACCAGCGTGAGGGCGACCGTGCCCAGGCCGATGAGCAGGCTGGTGCCGAGGTAGGGCAACTGGTCGTTCAGGACGGCCCGGTAGCCCTCGAAGGTGGGGTGCAGGGGCAGCAGGTCGGGCGGGGTCTTGCGCATGTCCTGCTGCGGGGTGAGGGACACGTTGACCATCCAGTACACCGGGAACAGCATCAGCGCGGTCAGCAGGACGCCGATGACGGTGTAACGGCGCTTTCCCGTACGGGACTTCACGCTTCCTGCCTCCTCTGGACGCGGATGTACAGCAGGCCGAAGACGAGCGCGATGAGGATGAGGATGTTGCCGACGGCCGCGCCGGGGCCGAACTTCGGCAGCAGCGTGCCGAAGCCGAGCTGGTACGACCAGGTCGCGAGGGTGGACGACGCGTCGCCCGGACCGCCCTTGGTCATGATCCAGATCAGGTCGAACACCTTGAGCGTGTAGACCAGCCCGAGGAGCAGGGTGATCGCCGACACCGGACGCAGCAGCGGGAAGGTGATGCGGCGGAACTGCTGCCAGGCGCCGGCCCCGTCCAGGGACGCCGCCTCGTACAGCTCCGCGGGGATGTTCTGGAGCCCGCTGTAGAGGATGACGAGGTTGAACGGGATGCCGATCCAGATGTTCGCGATGACGACCGAAGTCAGCGCCCAGTCGGGCGAGTTGAGCCAGTCCACCGGGGGCACGCCCACGAAGTGCAGGGCGTAGTTGATGACCCCGGACTCGCTGTTGAACATCCACGACCAGGTCGACGCCGACACGATCAGCGGCAGCAGCCAGGGGATCAGGAACAGGGCGCGCAGGGTTCCGGCCAGCCGGAAGTGCCGGTTGAAGAAGACCGCGAGGGCGAGCCCGGCCACGTACTGGAACGCGATCGACGCGAAGGTGAAGACCAGGGTGTGGCGCATCGCCGGGCCGAACGTGGGGTCGTCCAGGACGGTCCTGAAGTTGGCGAGGCCGGAGAAGGGCGCGTCCCCCTGCACGAACGACCGGACGGTGTAGTCGCGCAGGCTGAGGTCGAGGTTGCGGTAGAGCGGATAGAGGTAGAAGGCGGCGAGGTAGAGGACCAGCGGGGCGATGAAGGCCAGCGCGATCAGCTGGTTCCTACGGCGTTGTCGGCGCCGTAGGTCCGACGCGTCCGTCCGTTGTCCGGTGCCGGTCGCCCCGGACCTGGCCGTCGACCGCTGTGAGCGGCGGTCGACGCGGGCGATGGTCATGGGTACTCCTGGATGCGGGTGGCGTGTCCGGGCCGGCGGCGGTGTCCGGGCGGGCGCGGTGGTGATGCGGTTTCCGGAGAGGCGCGGAGGCCGGTGTCAGCCCTTGCCCGCGGCCGTCTGAGCGGCGTCGAGGGCCGCCTGCGGGCTCTTGCCGCCCGACAGGGCGTTCTGCACTGCGGTCCACAACGGCTGGGAGATCGTCGGGTACTTGGTGCCCAGACCGTCGCTGGTGCGGCCGCGCGCCGCGGCCACCGCGCCGACCCACGGCTTCAACTCGGGGTTCTGCTTGACCTGTTGGGCCTGCACCTGGGCGGTGGGCGCCACGTACGTCAGGGTCGTGTCGGTGGTCAGCAGGTTCGTCGAGTTGGTCAGGCAGGTGACGATCTTCTTGCTGACGTCGTAGCGGGAGGTGTCCTTCTGCACCGGGACGGTGACGAACTCGCCGCCGGTCGGCACCGGCGCCGAACCGCCGTTCTGCCCGGGGATGTTGACGACGCCGTACGGGAAGCCGGCCTTGTCGGCGTTGCCGAGCTGCCAGGTGCCGTTCTCGCTGAACGCGTAGTCGCCGGTGGCGAACTCCTGCCAGCTGGTGGTCTGGGTGTTCTGCAGCACGTCCTTCGGCGCGTATCCGCCGTCGACCCACTGCTTCCACAACGACAGCGCGGCCACGCCCTTCGTCGAGTCGAGCTTGGTGAGGTCGCCGCCCGCGCCCCAGAACCACGGCAGGAACTGGAAGCTGCCCTCCTCCGTGTTGATCGCGGAGAACGTGATGCCCTTCTTCCCGGCGGCCTTGACCTTCTTCAGCGCCGCCGTGAGCGAGGCCCAGTCCTTGACGGACGCGGGGTCGACGTGGGCCGCGGTCAGGATCTTCTTGTTGTAGTAGAGCGCGAGGGTGTTGGCACCGATCGGCACCCCGTAGGAGGCGTTGTCGATGACGCCAGCGCCGAGGATGTTCTTCTGGATCGACGACGTGTCGAGGCCGAGGTCGCTCGTCTTGTTGAGGATCCCCGCCTCCACGAGCGTGGAGACGACCGGGTTGTCCACCAGCATCACGTCGGGAGCGTTGCCCTGCTGGGCGGCGAGCAGCGCCTTGTTGCCCAGGTCCGTGGTGTCCATGCTGGTGCGCTTGACCTTGACCCCGGCGGCGGTGCCGCACTTGCTGACGAGCTTGCCCCACGCCGAGGAGGCGTCGAACTGCGGGTACGGGTCCCAGAAGTTGTACGTCCCGCCGGCTTTCCCGGAGCCGGACGCGGAGGAGTCGGAACCGCCCCCGCAGGCGGCGACAGAGGTGAGCGCGCCGACGGCGGCTAGGGCGGTGAGGAGGGTGCGGCGGGTGTTTCTCACGGTGACCTCGTTGTCTTGGTGCGGCTCGTAGGAAGGGAGACGGAGGGGGCGGTGGGCTCAGGAGGTGGGCAGCCAGACGCGCATGGCGCCGTCCCGGCGGTTGGCCCACGCGTAGTAGGGGATCGCGGTGAGCTCGACCAGGTCGCCGGCCGGTGCGGCGCCGGGTGCGGGGGCCCGGTACGGCCACCAACTCCCGCCCTCCGCAAGGCGCCTGCGGTACCCGGCGGCGACGACGGTGGTGACCCCGCCGAGCAGATCCGGGCGGTGCTTCACGGCGAGCGGGCGGGTGGGGTCGAGGACGACGTCGTCCAGACCGCCGCCGGGGACGTCCACCTGCTCCAGGCAGTACACGAGCGGCCCGCGCTCGATCGCCGCACAGCCGCGCACGGCGTCCACCCGCGGGTCGGCGGCGGTCAGCCGGGGTTCGAGCACCAGCTCCAGGACGACCGAGTCGCCCCGCGCCCAGGTCCGTTCGAGGCGCAGCCACCCGTCCTCGACCGGCGCGTCCGTCTGGTCGTACGTCAACTCCCCGACCCGCACCCGGAATTCGCGGCACCACTGCGGGACGCGCAGGGACAGGGTCCACGGCCGGTCGGGGGTGTCCTCGACGGTGAGGGCGATCGTGCCGTGCCAGGGGTAGTCGGTCTCGGCGCGGACGGACATCCGGCCGTAGGAGTAGTGGCCGGTGGTGAACTGGTGGATCTGCAGGCCCTGTTCGTCACCGGACGCGAGGTAGTGCTCCAGCGAGGCCAGCAGCCGCATCACGTTCGGCGGGCAGCAGGCGCAGCGGAACCAGCGGGTGCGGCGGGCCGACTGGTCGCCGCCCGGGTCAGTGTGGCCGTCGCGGACCTGGAGCGGGTTGACGTACAGCCAGCGCTCGCCGTCGAGCGACACCCCGGCCAGGAAACCGTTGTACAGGGTGCGTTCGATCAGGTCGGAGTAACGGGCCTCGCCGGTGAGCAGGGCCATGCGCCAGCTCCACTGGACGGACGCGATGGCCGCGCAAGTCTCGCAGTACGCGCGCTCGTTGGGGAGTTCGTACGGGTCGCCGAAGTCCTCCTCGTCGTGGTGCGCGCCGAGGCCGCCGGTGAGGTGGGTCTTGGTGGCGGTCATCGCCCGCCACAACCGCTCGCCCGCCGCCCGGAGTTCGGCGTCCCCCGTCTCGGTCGCCAGATCCGCGGCGGCGGCCAGCAGGTACAACTGCCGTACGGCGTGGCCTTCCACGGTGTCCGCCTCGCGCAGCGGCACCCGGTCCTGGCAGTACGCCTCGCCGCCCAGCAGACCGTGGCCGAAACGGTCGACGAAGTAGCCGGCCAGATCGAGGTAGCGGCGCTCACCGGTCTCCCGGTACAGCTCCACCAGGGCGGTCTCGACCTCGGGGTGGCCGTCGATGCCGTCGATCTCCTTGCCGCTGCCGGGCAGGCCGAACACGGAGTCGATGTGGTCGGCGAACCTGCGGGCCACGTCCAGGAGTTGGGGCCGGCCGGTGGCCCGGTGGTGGGCGACGGCCGCCTGGATGAGATGCCCGGCGCAGTACAACTCGTGACCCCAGCGCAGGTCCTTGTACCGTTCGCCGCCCTTGAGCAGCTGGAACCACGTGTTCAGGTAGCCGTCCGGCTGTTGCGCGCCGGCGACCAGGGCGACGATCCGGTCGACCTCCAACTCAAGCTCGGGGTCGGGCTGTTGGGCCAGCTGCCAGGAGGCGGCCTCCAGCCACTTGTAGACATCCGTGTCCACGAACGGGTACGCGCCCCGGAACTCGCCCTCGACCGCGCCCGCCGCCAGCCGCAGGTTGTGCAGATTCCCCGCCGACTCCAGCAGTCCGGGGCCCTGCGGGAGGGAGACGCGCGCGTTCACCTCACGGCGGGTGCTCCAGAAGCCGGCGCGTACCTCGACCGCGGCGGGCGCGAGCGCGGCCTTGGCGCCCGGTCCGGGGTGGACCGGTCCAGTGACGGTGCCTGCTGGTTCGGACGGGGCCGGGGCCGAGGAGGAAAGCGCGGTGGGACGTGGGCGGGGCATGGCTCTCCGGAGAGGTAGGTGGGAAGCAGGACGGGGACCCGGCGCGCGACGTGCGTCAGGGCGTCCCTGAGGCCGGACGGGCGTGGCTCCGTCTCTCGAACCCGCTTAGGAAAACGTTTTTCTGCCGGGAAAGGTAGGAACGGGACCGAGTGCGCGTCAAGAGGTCCGCGCAAACAATTTCCTCGCCTGGTCAGGACTGGCCGGCCGGCGTGAACGGTGTCAGGATGCTGCTGCCGATGTCATCCAGGAAAAGGGTTGCGCGTGACCGCCGTTCCAAGTCTTCCGCCCACCGGGCGGGCGAAGCTGGCCGACGTGGCCAAGCTGGCCGGTGTCAGTGTCGGGACGGCCTCAAAGGCGCTGAACGGCAGTGGGAGCATGCGCCCGGAGACCCGGCAGCGCGTCCTGGACGCCGTCGAGGAGCTCGACTTCCGGCCCAATCAGCAGGCGCAGAGCCTGCACACCGGACGCAGCTGGACCGTCGGGCTGATGACGACGGACGGGATCGGCCGCTTCAGCACGCCCGTCCTCCTCGGCGCCGAGGACGCGCTCGGCGCCGGAAAGATCTCCGTACTGCTGTGCGACACCCGGGGCGACGCCATCCGCGAGCAGCACCACCTGCGCAACCTGATGGACCGCCGGGTGGACGGCATCATCGTCACCGGCCGCAGGACCGACCCGCGTCCGCCGCTGAACGGCATCGAACCGATCCCCACGGTCTACGCGCTCTCGCCGTCCACCGACCCGGACGACATCTCCGTCGTGTCCGACGACCGGAGCGGAGCCCGGCTGGCGATCGAGCATCTGCTGGGCACCGGCCGCAGCCGGATCGCGCACATCACCGGACCGGCCCACCACGCGGCCGCCCGCGACCGGGCCCACCACACCCTCGAACTGCTCAAGCAGTCCGCCATGGAACTCGCCACCGGCCGGGTCCACTTCGGGGAGTGGAGCGAGGCGTGGGGCCGGCGCGCGGCCGAAGCGGTGCTGCGCACCGCACCGGACACGGACGCCTTCTTCTGCGGCAACGACCAGATCGCCAGGGGTGTCGCCGACGCGCTGCGCGAGAACGGCCTGGACGTCCCCGGCAGGGTGTCGATCGTGGGTTACGACAACTGGGACGTCATGGCTCTGGCCTCCCGCCCGCCCCTCACCACGATCGACACGGACCTCTCGGAGGTCGGCCGTCGGGCCGCCCTCCTGCTGCTGGACGCCATCGACTCCGAGCCGGCGCGCGGACTGCACAGCGTTCCCTGCCGGCTGGTCGTGCGCGAATCCGCCTGAGCCGTCGCGTGAGTCGGGGAGGGCCGAGCGGGCCGTGATGCCACCACGATCCGGGCGGTGCGCGTGAGGAGCCCCGGACGTCAGCCCGAGCGGGCGACAGCCGCAGGTACCCCTCACCCCGGGCACCGGTCCGTCGAGGCGCGGGACGACATGGTTCGAGCGGCGGGACAGCGGACCGCGCCCGGTCGACGGACGCGGTCCTGTACTCCCTTACCTGATAGCGGAGTTGGGCCTAGACGGCGGCCGCCGCGGCGTGCAGGTTCTTCGCGGCCAGTGCCAGCCCCTCGGTCTGGGAGTAGGCCGCGTCCTCGTGCTCGATGTTCACGGCCATGTCCGGGTCGACCTCGGCGAGGGCACGCAGGAACTCCGTCCAGTACGCGACGTCATGGCCGACACCGACGGCGACGAACTTCCACGCCGGGTTCTCGGGCCAGGAGTTGCACCAGAAGCCGTAGCCGGTGGGCACCTTGTCCGGCGCGTCGGCGGGGACGCGGGTGAACGACGTGTCCAGCACACCGCGGATGTCGGCGCCGGGGCAGAGCCTCGCGTCCTTCGCGGCGGCGTGGAACACCAGCGGGCCCAGCCACTTGATCGAGGCGACGATGTCCATGCCCTGCCACATCAGATGCGAAGGGTCCATCTCCGCACCGACGTTGGTCGCGCCGGTCGCGTCGACGAGCCGCTTCAGGGTGACCGGGGGAGAAGACGAGGTTGTGCGGGTGCATCTCGATGGCGACCCGGACGCCGTTCTCCCGGGCCAGCGCGTCGATCTCCGTCCAGAACTCGACCGCCACACCCCACTGGTAGTCGAGGACGTCCATGTAGACGCCGTCCCACGGATTCACCACCCAGGACGGGTACTTGGCGTCCGGGTCGGAGCCCGGCGTGCCGGACATGGTGACCACGTGCCGCACCCCGAGCAGCCCCGCGAGGCGGATCGTACGGCGCAGGTCGTCCCCGTGCTTCGGGCCGACCCCGGGGAGCGGATTGAGCGGATTCCCGTTGCAGTTGAGGCCGGTCAGCTCCATCCCGCGGTCCGCGAAGGCCGCCAGGTACTCCTCGCGCGCGGTCGCCGAGGACAGCAGCAGGTCGACCGGGCAGTGCGGGGAGGGGATGAACCCGCCGGTGTTGACCTCGACGGAGGTCAGGCCGTTCTCCTTGAGGATGTCGAGGGCCTCGGCCAGCGGGCGGTCGTGCAGACAGGCGGTGTAGGCGCCGAGCTTGAGGGACATGCGGGTGCTCCTTGGACGGGTGCGGGTGGTCAGACGGCGGGCGGGACGGTGACGACGGTGCCGCCGGCCCGCGAGGACTCGACGATCGCGCGGATGATCTCGATGGTCCGCAGTCCCTCGGCGAACGTGGCGCAGGCCGGCAGCGGGTCGGCGACCCCCGCGACCTGGTCGAGGAACGCACGGGCCTGGTAGGTGAAGTTGTCGGCGTTGCCGACGCCCGTACCCGCGGTGCCCGGCGCCTCCATCGGCACGCCGCCCGCGAAGTACGGCAGTCGGGGCCCCGCGATGATCTGCCGGGCACCGCGGGTACGGGCGTCGGGCTGGGCGTCGTCGAAGAGGTACTCGGCCGGCCGGTGCTGGTCGAACGCGGCCCGGCCGCCGACCCCGAGCACGTCGAACGCGAGCCCGTTGGGCAGCCCGAAACCGGTGCGGGTGACGGAGAAGGTGCCGACGAGCCCGGACTCGAAGCGGGCCGTGAAGGACGCGGTGTCCTCGTTCTCCACCTCCCCGAACTCATCTGAAACAGGTGCGGTGTTGTGCCCGACGACCGCGCCGAGCGGCAGCGGACGCTTCGCGATCTGGGTGGACAGCGTGGCACCGGAGACCGAGGCGATGGGCCCGGCGACGTACTCGGCGGTGTCGATGACGTGCGAGCCGACATCGCCCAGCGCGCCGGAACCGGCACCCCCCTTGAAACGCCAACTCAGCGGCCCCTTGGGGTCGGTGGCGTAGTCGCACCAGTAGCGTCCGTTGAACAGGGTGAGGTCGCCCAGTTCGCCGCGCCGCACATGGTCGCGGATCGCGGCGATGCCGGGGGAGCGGCGGAAGGTGTACGCGACGGCGGTGACGACATCGGTGGACCGTTCCAACTCGGCCATCGCGCGGGCGTCTTCGAGCGAACCGGCCAGCGGCTTCTCGCACAGCACGTGCTTCCCGGCGGCGACCAGCGCCTCGGCGATCGGCCGGTGCAGCGCGTTCCCGACGACGATGCTGACGGCGTCGATCGTGGGGTCCCTTCCCGAAGCTCAACAGCTTCGTCGCCGGCAACCAGGCCCTCGTCCCCATCGAGGACTTCGCGGGCAAGATCGCCGCGGCGGTGGCGACACGTGTCAGCGAGGACTTCGTCATCATCGCCCGCATCGAGGCGTTCATCTCCGGCTACGGCCTCGACGAAGCCCTGCGCCGGGCCGAGGCCTACGAACTCGCGGGCGCGGACGCCCTGTTGATCCACTCCAAGCGCACCACACCGGACGAGATCTACTCGTTCTGCGCCGCCTACGACGGTCAACTGCCGATCGTGGTCGTCCCGACGACGTACAACAGCGTGACGATGGAAGAGCTGCGGGCCGGCGGGGCCTCGCTCGCGATCTACGCCAACCAGGGTCTGCGGGGCGCCATCACGTCGATCCGCCAGATATTCGGGTCCATCCTCGCCGAGGGCACGGCGGCGCCCGTGGAGAACCAACTGGCCCCGCTGGGCGACGTGTTCCGGTACCAGGACGTGGCCGCGCTGCTGTCGGCCGAGGACCGGTTCGAGTCGATCGGCCAGGGCGTGGCCAAGCAGATCCTGAACGGTGCCCGGGAAGAGCGGAGGAACGCCGATGTCGTTGAGCGTTGAGATACGGGCCGACCGCATCCACGTGGGCGCACACCTCGTCGGCGGCCAACACGTCCAGGGCGATGCCCTGTTGGAGAAAGTGAACCCCGCCCGCCCGGGCACGTCCTTAGGCCGGATTCCCGTCGCGGACAGGGGAGTTGTCGACAGTGCCGTCAGGACGGCGCATGAACAGCTCACGGCGTGGCGGAAGTTGGGCTCCATCGCCCGCGCGGACCTGGTCCATCGCCTGGCCGGGCTGATGGAGCGGGACCGTGGCGAACTGGCCCTGCTGATCAGTGAGGAACACGGCAAGACCCGGGCGGAGGCGGATTCCGAGGTCGCCCGGTCGATCGAGATCGTCCGGTTCGCCGCCGGGCTGGGCCGACGGCTCGGCGGCCGTACGCTGCCGTCCGACAGCCCGGACACCTGGAGCTCCACCACACGCCGTCCGATCGGCGTGGTCGGGCTCATCACACCGTGGAACTTTCCGCTGGCCATCCCGGTGTGGAAGCTGGCCCCGGCCCTGGTGGCCGGCTGCACGGTGGTGATCAAGCCGTCACCGCTGGCTCCGTTCACCGCACAGCGGCTGGTAAGTCTCGCCTACGAGGCGGGAGTTCCGGCCGGTGTGGTCAACCTCGTGCACGGCGACGGCACGACCGGGGCCGCCCTCGTCGAACACCCGCTGGTCAAAGGGGTGTCCTTCACCGGAAGCGTCGACGTCGGCCGCAGCGTCCAGGCGGCCGCCGCCGCGTCGCTCACCAGGACCCAGCTCGAAATGGGCGGCAAGAACGCGGTCGTCGTCCTGGCGGACGCCGACCTGGAGAAGGCGGCCGACGCCGTCGCGCACGGCGCCTTCGGTCAGGCCGGACAGCGCTGTTCCGCGACCAGTCGGGCCATCGTCCAGGACGAGGTCTTCGACGACTTCGTCGCCCGTCTGGCGGCCCGGGCGAGCGCCCTGCGGGTGGGCCGACCGGACGACCCGCGAACCGATCTCGGTCCGCTGATCAACAGCGCCAGCCTCGAACGGTGTCTGGACGCCGTCTCCGCGTCCGTACGCGACGGCGCCCGACTCGTCACCGGGGGAACCCCGGTGGTCACCGACGGCGGCGGCTACTTCATGGCGCCGACGGTCCTCACCGACATCGCCGCGGACGCCCCGCTCGCGAACACCGAGGTGTTCGGTCCGATCGTGGTCGTCCTGCGGTGCCGTGACTTCGACGAGGCGGTGGCCATCAACAACTCGGTCCGGTACGGCATGTCGGCCACCCTGTTCACGGCCAGTCTGCCGCTGATCGGCCGGTTCCTCGCCGAGGCCGAGGCAGGCATGCTGCACGTCAACCGGCCGGGCGTGGGAGCGTTTCCGCACATGCCGCACATCGGGACCAAGGGGTCCCAGGTGGGCCCGGCGGAGTGCGCCGACGACGCGATCGAGTTCTTCACCGAACTGAGAACGGCGACGATCGGTGTCGGCTGAGCACTCCGCCACGACCCTCGGCTCAGCGCTTGCGGCCGGTGCCGTACTGGAAGTACGTCTCGCTCTCCCGCACGTCCAGGTCGATTCCGAACTCACCGGCCACGGCGGCGAGTTCGGCGGCCGGGTAGAAGTTCTTGACGATGGTCGCGCTCAACCCGCTGTTGAGCCGACGCGTCATGGTCTGCCCGGCCGCGCCGTCCACATGCGGTTCGGCGGTCGCGAGCGGCAGGTCGTCGACGAAGAACAGCCGGCCGCCGGGCCGTAGCCAACTCCCCAGCGAACGGAAGAAAGGACGGAGCCGTTCGCGTGGGACATGCGAGATCCAGAACGTGAAGACGATCGCGTCGAACCGCTCGTCGGTCTCCCAGGTGAACAGGTCCGCGATCTCGGTCCGGACCTGTTCCTCCTCGGCCGCCGGGTTGTGCGCGAGCATCTCGGCGGACCCGTCGACCAGCAGGAGGTTCCGGGCGCGAGGGGCGAGGTGAACGCTCCACGTGCCCGTACCGGGTGCGAGTTCGAGGACGTCGTCGCCGAGTTCGACCGAGGACAGCGCGGACCGGACGAGCTCCGCCTCGCGGAACCACACCTCGTTCGCGGCCTCGCCCTTGTCGAAGGTTCCCCGCCGTAGCCACCAGTCGTCGTATTCCCCCGCACGACTCGAGTAGTACGCCAACTGCTCGGCCAACTGCTCCTCGGTGACGGGCTGGAACTCTTCCTCGGCCGACCGACCGGGCTGCGTCGTCATGCGGTGCTTCACCTCTCGGGTAGTGCCCGAACTCGCCCAGAACCCAGAATACGAACTCCAGGAGAATCGAGAATATGCGGTACTGTCGCACTCTTCACAGGCTGTGCGGCTGCAGCATTCTGCCCAGTCAGCCAGTTAACACGCAACCATGCGCAGACCGACGCTTCGTCGGCGAAATTTGACGATTCATTGGCTCAACTCCCCGACTACCGCACCCCATTCGCGAACTGGGACCGTCGCGCCACCGTACGGTCCAGTCCGCGCCGAACACTTACCGACGACACCGGCGACCTCTTCCCCGCGGATCTGGTACCGGTCGCGAAGCACGAACTCGTCGCCGGCCTACGACCCGAACTCTTCCGCAGGCTGCTCACCCAACAGCTCTACCGATACCTCCACTTCACTTCGAAGCTGGAGTTCATGGTGGTCAACTACGTCGTCCTCGGTATATCGCAGGGCGACATACAGGTCCCGATCCCCGACCAGATGCGGTTCGACGCCCTGAAGATCTACTGCGACGAGGCCTACCACGGATATTTCTCCGTCGACCTGATGCGGCAAGTACAGGCACGCACGGGAATTGAACCCAGAATCGACGAAGAGCCGTACTTTTTGCGCCGGTTGGCGGCACTCAAGGAGAAGCACGACCCGGCCAGGGCGGGCTTCGTCGACCTGCTTTTCACCATCGTCTCGGAAACACTCATCACCGCGTCACTGACGGAGATATCGAAGTCCCGCGAAGTATCGGGAGCCGTGGTCGACACCTTGCAGGACCACGCCGTGGACGAAGGCCGGCACCACGCCTACTTCGCTTCCTACCTGACCTACTTATGGACCTCACTGAACCGTGCGGAACGCACCTTCTCCGCACGGCTCTTCCCCGAACTCATCGACGTCTTCCTCCGCCCCGACGTGCCGTCCATCGGAACCGAACTCGGCGGGTACGGCCTCAAGCCCGGCGAGGTGGCCCAAGTGCTCGCCGAGACCTTCAGCGAGCAGACCCAGGCCGACTACAACCGCGCGACCGCCTCGAAACTCCTCGGATACCTCCGGGAGATCGAGGCCTTCGACGATCCCGGCGCCCGGTACGAGGCTCAGAGCCGCGGCCTGCTGCCTGGCTGACGCCCAGTCAACTTGCCGAGGCCGGCGGCGACTTCACTCGCCCACCCGAGCAGCTGCAGGTCTGTGTGACGGCGTCCCACGAGCTGGAGTCCGAGGGGCAACTCCCCGACATCGCGCGGCAAGGGGATCGTCACGCAGGGCAGGCCGAAGTGACTCCAGGGCAGACTCATCACCGGACTGCCGGTGGACGAAAGGCCGAGCGGCGCCACATCGGCCGCGGCCGGCGCCACGACGAGGTCGATGCCCTCCTGCTCCATCCTGGTGTCGAACGCGGAGCGCTGTTCGGCCAGTTCGTCCACGGCGGCCGCGTACGCGCCCTCCGAAATAGCGAGGCCTCGCCGGATCACCTCAGTGGTCCCCGCGCCGAGAAGGCTGCCGTGCCGACGGAAGCGATCCTCGTGGGCCCGGGCGAATTCGGCATCGAAAATGACCTTCTGGGTCCTGGAGAGAACGGCGATATCCGCCACGAGGTCCGTGCGCAGGATATCGAGCCCGGACTCGGCGAGATCACGCACCGCGGCGCCGAACACCTCGTTCGTCGTTTCGGTGGCCTGAGTCAGATATTCGTGCGCGGGGACCGCGACGACCGGGTTTCTGGCGTTCGGCTGCTCTTCCTCGAACAGTACTGAAGCCCCGAGCACGAGGCCGGGCACGGATGTGGCGAAGAGCCCGAACGAGTCGTAACTCGGGGCGCAGGGAATGACACCGTCCAAAGGGACGCCGCCTTGAGTCGTCTTGAAACCCGCCACACCGCAGTAGGACGCCGGCCGTATCACCGAGCCGATTGTCTGCGTTCCCGTCGCCAGAGTTACGGCTCCGGTCGCCACGGCTGCCGCGGACCCACTGCTGGATCCGCCCGGTGTGCGCCGCAGATCGTGCGGGTTACGGGTCGAGGGCGGATGAACACAGGCGAATTCAGCGGTCTTTGTCTTTCCTACGACCGTTGCGCCGGCCCTCCGCAGCAGCGTGACCGTCGATGCCTCGGGGCCCGCGAACTCGCTCGGGTCGAGTTCTGAACCGCCCGTGGTGGGAAGGCCGTCGACGGCGAAAATGTCCTTGACGCCCAGGGTGGCCCCGCGCAGCGGCCCGGAATTGTCTGTGGCTGTCCGGGCCAACCGCGCATCCCTGTCCGGTTCTTCTTCGAATGCCTCGACGGCGGCGTCCGTTTCGGCGATTCTTTTCAGAGAGGTCCGGATGTTCTGGGCCACGTTCGCGCGGGCCCCGGTTTCAGAAACGAGATCACGACCGAACACCATGTCCATGGCCCGATCCTATTCGCTTCTCTTCGCTGTTCAAGGGCGCGATCAGGGACCGCACCCGGCGCCGGAACACCACCAGTGACACGGGGGCCACCACGAGACTGACGACCGCGACGACAGCCAGGATGGTCCGGGGGTCCCAACTCCCGCCCGCCGTAGCCAAGATGACTCCTGCCAGTGGTGCCGATGCCAGGATCATGGACGAGAACACCCCGAGCGTGGCGCCAAGTTGCTCGGCCGGGATCACGCGGATACGCCAGGTGCGCATCCAGATCGTGAAGACGGTCACGCCGGCGCTCCAGCAGCCGTAGCCGATGCCCATGACCACGACGTCGCCGGCGAGGATCATGCACAGGGCGCCGGTCACGAGGAGGAGGGCCACGGGCCAGAGGAGGACGTCGACCTCTCGCCTTTTGGCGATCGGGGCGGTCAGCAGGGCGGCGAGGAAGCTGACCACGGTCGCTGTCGCCGCCAACAGGCCTACTGTGGGCTCGGATTGGCCGAGGTCGCCGATGATGATCGCGGGCAGCGAGGCCAGGACGAGGCTCGCGGTGAGGTTGACGCCGAGGGTGACCGCGATCAGGGAGAGGATCGGGCGGCTGCCGAACACCGTCGAGAAACCGGTGCCCAGCCGCCGTAGGAGCTTCTCGCCGCCCGTCTCGACCACCACTCGGTCCAGTGCGTGGAAGCACAGACCCGTCCACACCCCGGCGACCAGGAAGGTCGCGGCGATGACGGCCAGGCCCGCGTCGACCGGCAGGACACCGAGCAGCATGCCGCCGAGGGCGGGGCCCGCGACCGTCACGAGTTGCTGTGCGGCCTGGAATCTCGCCTGGGTCTGCGGGTATCGGTCCCGGGCCACCTGGCGGCCGAGGATGCTCTCGACCGCGATCGTGGAGTGCCCGTTGAGCAGCGTGGCCGCACCGCCGGCGACCACCAGCAACGGCAGCGAGCCGGTGACCGCGGCCAGCACGAGCATCGCGACCCGGGCGAGGTCGACGACCACGGGTTGCTGCCGGGCGCGGAAACGGTCGACGTAGGCGCCGGAGACCGGCATCGACAGGATGCGTGGCAGCCATTGCACCAGGAACGCGATGCCCGACGACGTGACCTTCTGCGTCGCCCCGTACACCGCGATCGGGACGAAGAACGTCACCGTCTGGTCGCCCAGGATCGCCAGCGCCCGTGCGGCAACGAAGCCCAGGATCGTCGCGTCGCGGTGCAGCGCGGGAGTCGGAAGTGGAGTGGGGGCCGTCATCGGTCCGTCTCCGCCGGGAGTTCCCGGACGACCAGCACCGAGCGGAGGGCGGCGACCGCGGCGTCGAGGTCACGGACCACGTCCGCCTGAGTGGCGCCGACCGACACGAACGACGCCATCGCGGACGTACTCGACGCGGACGTACTCGACGTGGACCGTTCCAATACGTCACCAGGGCCGATCTTCGACTCGAACAGCCTTATCGACGAGGGGAGTTCGACCTCGCCGAGCGACTCCACGAGACCCGGCCGCGGGGGAACGAGCGCGTATCCGGTCTGCCGGACGGGCTCGGACCGGAGGTCGTGGTGCCGCGGGTTGCCCAGATAGGCGCGGGCGAACCACTCGATGGGGTCGACGTCGAAGCCGTACTCCAACTGATCGCGGATCTTCGCTCCGCCGACGCGGCACCCGACCTCGTTGAACACGAAGCCGTCCGGCGACCCGAAGATCTCCGCGTGGAACAGTGCGGTCTCCTCGATGCCCAGGGCCTCGACGGCGCGAACTGTCATGTCCTGCAAGGTTCGTAGGCGGGGATCGTCGGCGTCGAGGAAGGTGCTGAGGCAGACCGCGCCCTGGGTGATCTCCAGACACGACGTGGTCTGCTCGGACGGCCGGCAGACCTTCACCTCACCGGCGTCGACGATTCCGTCGATGTGGAACAGCGCGTGGGAGACAAAGGATTCCGCCATGAGGTGGGCCGGAGCGTCCCCGACGGAGAGTGGATTGTGGACGAGGAAAGCGTCCAGGTCCGCGTCGTTCTCTACGACGGTGACGCCCACCGAGGCCGCGCCCAGCCGTGGTTTGACCACCAGCGGGAAACCGAGTTCGCGGACCGCGAGAAGAAGGTCGGTGACGTTGTCGACGGCCCGGTATCCGGTGATCGGGACACCGGATTCGGCCAGTAATTCTTTCATGCGTATTTTGTCGCGGAACAATAACGCCTCGGCCGCGGACTGACCGGAAACACCCCAGGCGTCACGGAGTCGGCCCGCCCGGAGGAGGTCGAACTCCGACATGGCCAGCAGCTTGCCGAACGAATGCCGGCCGTGCAGTCGGTGCGCCAGGTATTCCGGCATGGCCGAATCGGCGAAGTCGTCGACGACCTCGGTGTGCGCGAATCCGGCCAGCTCTTTCTTGCGGGCCGTCTCGTCGGCGGAAACCGAATCACTGCTGGTGATCAGATACAGCTCGTCCGACGGGTGGGCCCACCGCCGGTAATCGACGCGCGCGAGTTTGAACCGGTTGAGAACGAGTACCTTCACGATTGCTGCGCTCCTCGGGCGTGTGCAAAAGGACGGAGGTTTTCTCCCGGGCTCAGACGTATTCGGCGCCGCCCTCGATCGGTTTCCAGCCGAAGCGCAATTCGCCGGCGGCACCTGTGGCGTTCTTGAGCGCGTCGGCGGCGCTCGGACCGGTGGCGATCACATGCGCGATCCGGTCGCGGTTGGAGCCGTGCGAGCGGTACACGTCGCCGATCCGGTTCTTGATGTGCACCTCGGTGACCCCGGCGCCGTGCCGGGCCTCCTCGACTCCGTCGATCGACGTCAGTTCACCGGTGTCCGGCATCGCGACGAACCGGATCGCGGCGGCCGGTGCCGCGGCGGCGGACGGCTCGGGCCGGGGCCTGCCGACGACCGCGGCCATGTGCCGTGCCGTCAGATCGATGTCGGTGGCGAGCCGGACCAGTTCCGGCACCCGGTCGCCGCCGACCCGCGGGTTGACCTCGATCAACCGCGGAACCCGCTGGGCCCGGTCGGCGAACTTCACCTCGACGTGCGCCGGCCCCCAGTCGAGACCGACGGCCCTGAGCCCGCGTTCGGCGGTCTCGACGATCAGGTCCGCCACGTCCGGCTCCACGGTGGACGGAAACCGATGGGCCAGCTCGACGAAGTAGGGGAGTGGCCCGCTCGTCTTGGCCGTGATGCCCAGTCCGCGGCCGTCGAACGCCTCCACCGAGTACTCCGGACCGGCCAGGTACTCCTCGACCACCACCGTCGGGTCCATCTCGACACCGAGGTAGCTGCCGCTCCCGAGTATGTGTCCGGTGATACGTGTCACCTCTGACGCGTCGTCGCACCGGCGGACGAATACGCTGCCGGTCAGGCCGACCGGTTTGACGACGACCGGAAAGCCCGTCTTCTCGGCCGCGGATAATGCTCCGGCGACGTCGTGGACGAGTTCGTAACGCGGGTTCAGGCCCGGCGCGGAGTCACAGGCGGAGCGAATACCCGCCTTGGACCTGCACCGGTGGACGGCTTCCGGTGCGGGGCCCGGCAGATTCAACGCGGCGGCGGCTTCCGCGGCGACCGCGACGAAGTATTCGTATACGGAAGTCACCCCGGCGAGGTCATCACCCGCGATACCGAGCGCGGCCTCGACGATTGCGGTGGCGGACGAGGTGTCGCACCCGACAATGCTCGTCCCGATGTCCTGGTAGTCGTCGAGCAGGAACTGGTCCAGTTTCTCCGGCCGGTCGACGAGGATCACCGTTCGGTATCCCCAGTTCGCCAGGCTCCGCGCAGCGTCTTGTCCCGCACCCGTCCGGGGCGACTCGACCAGGCACACAGTTTTCCGCACAGCGGATCTCCTCTCGAGCATAAACGGCAACCTGCGCGTCACCGTACCCAGGAGGGATCGGGCGAACACTGAGCTGTTCCTTGTTGTATGAGAGGTATGACCAGCGGCCGAGGAGAATTTACTTTGTCTTACATTCCCTTGGTTGACAGGGTTTTTGCATTCCTTTTCTTGGTCGTCGGCTGGCCGGGTGCGGGTTGAAATCGCGGACACCGATGGCTTATGAAACGGCCGGGGTGAGGGTGACGCCGCGATCTTCTCGGCGTCGGCCTCGCGCAGCGCGTTCAGCCGCCGGATGACGGCGATGCGCTCCGCGGGTGCCGTGCGCGGCCAGCGGCCCTCGTCGAAGGCGTCGCGGGCCGCGGCCACCGCCCGGTCCACGTCGGCGGGGAGTCCCTGCGCGGTACGACCGATCACCGTCCGGTCGTGCGGCGAGCGGATGTCGAGCAGTTCGGGGCTGTTTGGAGCGGTCCACGAACCCGCGATGAAGAATCGGTCGTAGGTGATCATGTGCTCTCTCCCGAGGGGCTGAGGGGCGATCGTCTTCGATATCTGTCACTTCGATGTGGTGACTGTGTGCTGGATAGTCTCACCAGTGAGCCGTTAGGCGGGTTAGATTCCACAGGCCGGGCTATGCTTCGGTGTGTGAGAGCCGACGCCGTACGCAATCTCGAAGCCGTCCTGACGACCGGAGCGCGCATGCTCGCCGCCGACCCGGGCGCGAGTATCGCCGCCATCGCGGCCGAGGCCGGTGTCGACCGGCGGACCGTCTACCGGCGGTTCGCCTCCCGTGAGGAACTCCTGGCGGCCATCTATGAGGCCCGCGTCGAGGCCATCGAGCGGGCCGTCGAGGAGTCGAGGCTGCGCGAGGCTCCCGTCGCCGTCGCCCTGCACCGGTACGTCGAAGGGATCATCGGCGTCAATCGCAAGTGGCCCGTGGAGCTCACCCGGATGAAGGCCGACGAGGCGATCCGTGGGAGGCGTGACGCCGTGATCCGCGAGGTTGACACCTTCCTGGAACGGTCCATCGACGAGGGACTGCTGCGCGCCGACACCCCTATCGCATGGGCGAGTGCACTGCTCCCGCCGCTCATGCACCTGGCCTCGCAGCAACTGCCCGAACTCACCGACGCCCAGGCCGCCGACATGGTCGTCGACACCTTTCTGCGGGGGCTCGGCGGCCGGTGATGCCGGCGGTGTGCGCCGACCCGAATCCTTGACCCCTGTTCTGCCCTCCGTGATGCTGTGTTGCGGCACGCGCGAAGCGTGCCGCAATGAGCAACATTCTGCTCAGGTCCAGCACCAGCGGAGGAGTGGCCATGACGCATCAGGTCCGTGCTGTCGTCGCGCGAGGGAAGGGTGCCCCCGTCAGCCTGGAGACGATCGTCGTCCCCGATCCCGGGCCGGGCGAGGTGCTGGTGAAGGTCGAGGCGTGCGGGGTCTGCCACACCGATCTGCACTACCGCGAGGGCGGCATCAACGACGACTTCCCCTTCCTGCTCGGGCATGAGGCCGCGGGTGTCGTGGAGTCGGTGGGGGAGGGCGTCACCGACGTCGCGCCCGGTGACTTCGTGATCCTCAACTGGCGTGCCGTGTGCGGGAATTGCCGGGCCTGTCGGCGCGGACGGCCGCAGTACTGCTTCAACACCCACAACGCCAAGCAGAAGATGACCCTGCTCGACGGCACCGAACTCTCGCCCGCCCTCGGCATCGGCGCCTTCGCCGAGAAGACGCTCGTCGCGGCAGGCCAGTGCACCAAGGTCGACCGGGCCGCATCGGCTGCCGCCGCCGGGCTGTTGGGGTGCGGTGTGATGGCCGGCATCGGCGCCGCCATCAACACCGGCAACGTCGGCCGGGGTGACACCGTCGCGGTCATCGGGTGCGGTGGGGTCGGTGACGCGGCGATCGCCGGGTCCCGGCTCGCCGGTGCGGCGCGGATCATCGCCGTGGACATCGACGACCGGAAACTGGACAAGGCCCGCTCCCTCGGTGCCACGCACACCGTCAACTCCAAGGCCGACGACCCCGTCGAGGCCATCCGCGAACTGACCGGTGGCTTCGGCGCCGATGTCGTCATCGAGGCGGTCGGTCGCCCGGAGACGTACAAACAGGCCTTCTACGCCCGGGACTTGGCGGGCACCGTCGTCCTCGTCGGTGTGCCGACCCCGGAGATGAAGCTCGAACTCCCGCTGCTGGACGTCTTCGGGCGCGGTGGTTCGCTCAAGTCGTCCTGGTACGGCGACTGTCTGCCCTCCCGGGACTTCCCGATGCTGATCGACCTCTATCTCCAAGGGCGGCTGGATCTCGACGCGTTCGTCACGGAGACCATCGCGCTGGAGGACGTCGAGAAGGCCTTCGAGCGGATGCACGGCGGCGATGTGCTGCGTTCGGTGGTGGTGCTGTGATGGCCGCCCGTATCGAACACCTCGTCACCTCGGGGCAGTTCAGCCTCGACGGTGGCACCTGGGACGTCGACAACAACGTGTGGATCGTGGGCGACGACCACGAGGTCGTCGTCATCGACGCCGCGCACGACGCCGACGCCATCGCGGAGGCGGTCGGCGACCGCCGGCTCACCGCCGTCATCTGTACTCACGCCCACAACGACCACATCGACTCCGCGCCCGACCTCGCCGACCGCACCGGCGCTCCGATCCTGCTGCACGCCGACGACCTGCCGCTGTGGAAGCAGACCCACCCGGACCGGTCGCCCGACGGTGAACTGGCCGACGGGCAGGTCGTGGTGGTGGCGGGGGTCGAGCTGACCGTGCTGCACACGCCCGGCCACGCGCCCGGTGCCGTCTGCCTGTACGTGCCCGCGCTGAA
This sequence comes from Streptomyces sp. NBC_00986, assembly GCF_045162565.1. NCBI lineage: Bacteria > Bacillati > Actinomycetota > Actinomycetes > Kitasatosporales > Streptomycetaceae > Streptomyces > Streptomyces sp. NBC_00986. Next base: position 2,158,860 of record NZ_CP108733.1, on the reverse strand, counting down.
CGCCCTCTTCGGCGGGGACACGCTCTTCGCGGGCGGACCGGGGGCCACAGGGCGGTCGTACTCCCACTTCCCGACCATCGTCGACTCGATCCGGAACCGGCTGCTCGGGCTGCCGGGGGACACCGTCGTATACACCGGACATGGGGATACGACGACCGTCGGCGCCGAGGCTCCGCATCTTCAGGAGTGGATCGCCCGCGGGTTCTGACGCGGGTTCCGGCGCGTTCCGAGCCCTCCCAAGTGTTGCTGATGGCGCGAGATGTTGCGTGAAAAGCAACACTGGGTAAGGCCTTCGCGTGGCCTCTGAATACCTTGACAACGGTTTGGGGCCACCCTCAGACTGGCGTTGCGCTTACCGCAATCCGTTTCGCTATACGCACCGAGGTGTCATGATGATTCCCGCGTGCCTTCTCGTGGATCTGCCGCGAGGCGAGGCCTACCGGCTCGACATCGATCCGCCGGTTTCGGTGTTCCACACCGACGACGGCGAGGTCTTCGCCATCGACGACACGTGCACCCACCAGGACGCCTCGCTCGCGGACGGCTGGCTGGAGGGCTGCGAGGTGGAATGCCCGCTGCACGCTTCGAAGTTCGACCTGCGGACCGGGGCCGTCGACGCCCCGCCGGCCAAGCGCCCGGTGCGTACGCACGAGGTTCTGGTCCAGGACGGCATGATCTACGTCGTGCCGTCCACGGACGCCCCGAACCTGCCGCCCTGCGTCGCGGCCCGGCTCGCCGGAGGCCCCGCGTGAGGACCGTGGCCGTGGTGGGCGCCTCGCTGGCCGGGTTGTCGGCGGCGCGCTCGCTGCGGAAGCAGGGCTACGACGGACGGCTCGTCGTCATCGGCGACGAACCTCATCGCCCGTACGACAGGCCGCCGTTGTCCAAGGAGTTCCTCGCCGGGTCCGTCGCCGAGGACGATCTCCTGCTGGAGACGGACGACGAGGACCTGCGGGCGGAGTGGCTGCTCGGTGCCCGGGCCGTCGGGCTCCAAGTCGACGGTGCGGAGCGGGTGTTGCTCCTCGACGACGGGCGGGAGGTCCGGGCCGACGGCGTCGTCGTCGCGACCGGCGCGGTGGCGCGGAATCTGCCCGGCACGGACGGGCTGGCCGGGGTGCACACCCTGCGCACCCTGGACGACGCCCGCGCCCTGCGCGACGAACTCGCCCTGGGCGGACGGCTGGTGGTGATCGGCGGCGGGTTCATCGGCGCCGAGGTCGCCTCCACGGCGTACGCCCTCGGACTCGACGTGACGGTGATCGAGGCGGCCCCGACGCCCCTCGCGGGCCCGCTCGGCGAGACCATGGGCGGGATCGTCTCCGCCCTCCACGAGGCCCACGGCGTACGGCTGTTGTGCGGAGTCGGGGTCAAAGGGCTGAGCGGGGAGGCCCGCGTCGACGCCGTACTGCTGGAGGACGGGCGAACTGTCCCCGCGGACATGGTCGTTGTGGGTGTCGGCGCGCGGCCCTGCGTCGAGTGGCTGGAGGGTTCGGGGGTCGAGCTCGACAACGGCGTCAAGTGCGGTGCCGACGGCCGGACCAGCCTCGCCGGCGTGGTCGCCGTAGGAGACTGTGCCAACTGGTACGACCCGCGGGCGGGTTCGCACCGGCGGGTCGAGCACTGGACCGGGGCGCGGGAGCGGCCCGAGGCTGCCGTGGCCGCGTTGTTGTCGTGGGGTGCGGTGGAGGCGGGGGCTTCGCGGCCGCCGTACTTCTGGTCGGACCAGTACGGCGTGAAGATCCAGTTCGCCGGTCACGCGGCCGGTGCCGACAGCGTGACCGTCGAGGAGGGCGCCACCGGCGACCGCAGTTTCCTCGCCGTCTACCGGTGTGCCGGACAGCCGGTCGCCGTGCTCGCGATGAACCAGCCGCGACTGTTCATGCGGTGGCGCAAGCAGCTTGCGGCCACGGTGAGTTGACCCACGAGCACACCGTTCAACCACACCGTCCGGAGTCGCTCTTCCCGGCGCGTGAATGACCGACCCACGACGTTCTCCGAGGAGTGCTCTGTGACCTCGACCAGCCTGCCGGACAGCCTGATCGCCACCCTGCCCGGCTCCTCCTACACGGACCCGGACATCTTCGCCCAGGAACAGGAGCGCATCTTCGAGACGATGTGGTTCTGCGCCGTGCGCTCCTCCGACCTGGCCAAGCCGGGCGCCTTCCGGACCGTGGACGTGGGCCGCGAGAGCATCCTGATCACCCGTGCCCGCGACAACTCGATACGCGCCTACTTCAACGTCTGCCGGCACCGCGGCGCCAAGCTCTGCACCGAGGAGACCGGCGAGGTCAAACGCGCCTTCCAATGCCCGTACCACGCCTGGACGTACGACCTGAACGGCAAGCTCGTCGCCGCGCCCAACCTGACGAAGATGCCCGACGTCGGCCGCACCGAGTTCGGCCTGGTGAGTGTCGCCGTCCGCGAATGGCTCGGCTATGTGTGGGTCAACCTGGCGGAGAATCCACCGTCGTTCGACGAGGACGTCATCAGCGAGGTCGTCACCCGGCTCGGGGACGTGGAGCTGCTGGAGCACTACGACATCGACCACCTCTCGGTGGGCAGGCGCATCGTCTACGACGTCAAGGCCAACTGGAAGCTCATCATCGAGAACTTCATGGAGTGCTACCACTGCGCCACGATCCACCCCGAACTCACCGAGGTGCTACCGGAGTTCGCCGACGGCTACGCCGCCCAGTACTACGTCGGCCACGGCGCCGAGTTCGGTGAGGAGGTGCGGGGATTCACCGTCGACGGCTCGGAAGGGCTCGACCGCATCCCCGGGGTGAGCGACGACCAGGACCGCCGTTACTACGCGATCACGATCAAGCCGCAGGTGTTCATCAACCTCGTCCCCGACCACGTGATCTTCCACCGGATGTACCCGGTGGCCGTCGACCGCACGGTCGTCGAGTGCGACTGGCTCTACCTCCCGCACGTCGTCGAGAGCGGCAAGGACGTCAGCCGGTCCGTGGAACTCTTCGACCGGGTCAACCGCCAGGACTTCGAGGCGTGCGAGCGCACGCAGCCCGGGATGAGCTCCCGGATGTACGCCAAGGGCGGGGTGCTGGTGCCGAGCGAGCACCACATTGGAGCGTTCCACGACTGGGTGAACGAGCGCCTGGGGATCAACCAGGGGTGAACCAAGGGGGGTTCAGCCCAGGTAACCCATCCGGTGGCTGATCTCCTCGGCGCCCTTGACCAGGACCGGGGCGAGTTCGTGCAGGCGCTCCTCGGTGAACCGGTACGCCGGTCCCGAGGCGCTGACCGCCGCGATGACCTCACCGTCGCGGTTGCGCACCGGCGCGGCCACGGCGTGCAGCCCGAGCTCCAACTCCTCCAGGGTCCAGGCGTATCCGCGCTCCCGGGCCTCGGCGAGGTTCTTCTCCAGCTTCGACTTCGAGGTGATGGTGTGCGGGGTCACCTTCTTCAGGCCGGCCTCCGCCAACAGCGCGGTGCGGTCCTTGGCGGGCAGGTGGGCCAGCAGGGCCTTGCCGCTGGAGGTGGCGTGCAACGGGGTGAGTTCTCCTACCCAGTTGTGCGCGGTGACGGCGCCGGGGCCGCGGACCTCGTACAGGTTGATCGCGTACTGCTCCTGCATGACGGCGATGTTGACGGTCTCGCCGATCTCCTCGGCGAGGCGCTCGCAGACCGGGCGGCCCTGCTGGGTGATGTCGATGCTTCCGGTGACCGCGCCGGCCAGCCGCACGATCCCGAAGCCGAGCCGGTACTTGCCGCGCTCGCCCGCCTGCTCCACCAACCCGCGTGCTTCCAGCGCCCCGAGCAGGCGGAACGCGGTCGACTTGTGAACCTCGATCTCGCCGGCCACCTCGCTGACACCGGCCTCGCCACGCTGGGCCAGGATCTCCAGCACGCTGATGGCACGGTCCACGGACTGCACTCCGCCGGACTGCGAACCTGTCGTTTCAGTATCTGGACTGTAGTTGCTCACAGCGAAACTATACGCGTAGTGCGGTACAACCTGTTTACGATGCGGACTCCGATCAGGCCTTTTCGCCTGGTAGCTGCTGGTTCACGCGCCGGGCGCACACCGCTTCGACCTGCGGGTTTCCGGGAGTTCCGGCGAAACTGGGTACAGGTTGTGCACCAACTGGATGCGTCTGCCCGGGCAGTGCTACGGCGAGGTCGGCGGCTGCGAGGAGCGGAGCACGAGCAGGGTGATCTCGCTGGGGGCGAAGACGCGGAACGGCGGACCCCAGAAGCCGGTGCCGCGGCTGGTGTAGAGAAGAGTGCGGGTGCCGTGCCGGCTCAGTCCGGCGAGGGCGGGCTGGTCGATGCGGACCAGGTGGTGGAAGGGCCAGATCTGCCCGCCGTGGGTGTGGCCGGAGAGCTGGAGGTCGATGCCGGCGGCTGCCGCCCGGTCGATGAACTTGGGCTGGTGGGCGAGGAGTAGGACGGGCAGGTCGGGGTCGGCGCCGTTCAGGGCTCCGGCGAGGTGGGCGCGGTGGCCCGGCAGGCCGGAGGACTCGGCGGTGACGTCGTCCACGCCGGCGACCACGAGGGTGTCGCCGCCGCGTTCGAGCAGCAGATGGCGGTTGCGCAGCGGCTCCCAGCCCAGCTCGTCCATCAGGTCGACCCAGCCCTGGGCCTCGGTGTAGTACTCGTGATTGCCGGTGACGTACACCCGGGCCTGGGTGGCGCGCACGGTACCGAGCGGGACGGCCTGGGCGCGGCGGCGTTCGGCGGTGCCGTCCGCGATGTCGCCGGTGTGGCAGACCACATCGGCTTCCAGGGTGTTCACCGTCTCGCACACCCGCTCCGACCAGCGGGCGCGGTCGAGCGGGCCGTAGTGGGTGTCGGTGATGAGGGCGACGCGGAGGCCGTCCAACCCGGCGCCCAGCCGCGGGAGTTGGACATCGAGGCGGCGCACGCGGGGCACGCGGTGGGCTTCGGCGTATCCCCAGGCGAGCAGTACGGCGGTGGTGCCGAGGACGGCCCACGTGACGATGCGCGCCCGGTCCTGGCCGTCGCCGACGCCGGCCACGGTCAGGGCGAGCCGCAGCAGGACGCCGAGCAGCACGGACCAGGTGAACAGCACCCAGCTCGCGCCCAGCAGGGTGTCCCCGACGATCGCCGCCCGGTCCTGCTGCCGTCGGCCGTGGCCGCGCCCCATCGCGAGCGGCATGGTGACGAGGCCCAGGACGAACAGGGCGGTGCCGGCCGGCGCGACGCCCAGCGGCCAGTGCTGGCCGGTGAACAGGAGCACCCAGCAGGGCACGGCCCACAGCAGGACGGGGGCGATCAGAGGCAGGTAGCGCATCAGGCGCTGCAGTCGGCTCCGCCGTGGAGCCCGCACTTCGCCGTCGGCGGGACGGGTGTCGCTGGTGTCGGTCACGCTTCCCCTATCTGACCGGGCTGCCGTCTCGCGCACTGTATCCGTTCGTCCTCGGGGTGGGCGGACGGGCGTTCATGGGGGCGGTCCCGTGGGGCGAAGGGAGCTCTGCGGGAGGGCAGGACTCGACTCCGCCGTTGACACCGTGAAGCGCTCGGGGCTGGTGGCAAGGCCGCTTGGTCAGCGTGTCGGCATGGTCGGAGTCGGTGGTACGGGATGGCTGTCGCCGGTGTTGGCGACGCGGACGCGGAACGCGCCGTCAGGAAGGCACCGGCGGCCCCTACGCCGCGCCGGTGGCCGAGAGCGGCACCGGCCGCATCCGCTCGGTCGGCGTCAACCTGGTTCCGGCCTCCGGTCGGTCGGTCCGGACCGTGGTCATCGCTCGTCACTGTTCGTTCCGGCCGATGGCTGCGAGCCCTCGTGGGCGGCCACGTCGAGTTGTGCGGGTACACGTGTCGGCCGATGCGCATGATCGTTACGATCATGGCCCTCGCTTCGCTGACCAGGGGGCCTGTCACGACGAAAGCCCCACGCGCCACCATGGCTCACCGTTTGTACGACCATGCTCCGTCCCGGCTCGGCGAGTCCGGCCTGCCCCCGGAGCCGCCCGCGGTTCACGCGAAGGTGCTGCGGGACGAACTCGTGGCGGCGGCCGAGTGGGTCGCCCGGTACCTGAGCGAACTGCCCCAGGGCCCGTCCCGGCACCCGGGCTCTCACCCTGTGGGCCACCCTCCACCACCTCGGTCGCGACGGCATCGCCGGTCTGATCGAGCACTACCTGACCCTCGCCGACCAGTTGCGCGCGCGGATCACCGAACAACCCCGGCTCCACCTGCTGGCGGGCGGCCCGTGGCCGGTCGCCCGCTTCCGGATCACCGACACCGACGGGGACGACCCGGACGCCCTCCACACCCGCATCGCCCGCCGCGTCCAGGACAACGGACGCGCCTACCTCGCCACCGTCGCCGTCCACGGACGTACCGTCCTGCGCGCCGCCCTGTGCAACTACCGCACCACCACCGACGATCTCGACCTCCTGATCCGCGAAGTCCTCCACGCCGTCGACACGGAGCACTCCGCCCCCAGGACAGATCAGCCGTCGCGGCCTCGGTGACCACGGGCCGACAGCCATCGGCGCCGAACCACGGTCCGCCCCGCCCGGTCGAATCCGTCGACCACGCTGCGGGACGGCACCGGCACCTTGAGCGTGCGCCCGACGCGCTGCTGCTGGCCTACCCCGCACGCGACGCACGTTGATTGATCCGTCTGTCTCACGCCTGGGGGCTCGACGCCCTGCGGGAGGACGGCAGTTGACCGACCGCGTGCTGCCAGGCGGCCTCAACTGCCGTGCGGGCGTGGGTGGTTGCCTCGTCGATGGCGCCGCTGAGGTGGACGGGTTCGCCGAGGTGGACGTGGAGGTCCGGGCGGCGCAGCGGTGCGGTGAGGACACCGGCGATCTGCTTGGCCCGCCCGCCGGAGACGATCCGGCGGGCACCGGCGTGGCCGAGCGGGACGACGGGCGCGCCGGTGGTGAGCGCGAGGCGGGCCAGACCGGTGCGGAAGGTGCCGGGTTCGCGGTCGGCGGAGTCCCGGCGGCGGGGAAGTCCGCCCTCGGGGTAGATCACCACGACCCGGCCGGCGGCGAGGGCCTCGGCCGCCAGGTCCAGTGCGGCGGCCGCGCTACCGCTGCCCCGGTGCACCGGTATGTGGCCCTCGCGGGTGAGACGGCGGCCGAGTACGGGGATCTTCCACAGTCCCGCGGTGGCGAGGACCACCGGCTCGACGCCCAGCCGGTGCAGCGCGGCCAGGACGAGTCCGGGATCGGCGAGAGCGGTGTGGTTGGGCGCGACGATACTGCCGGGCGCGATGGTGCGGGCCGTCCCGGTGGTGGTCACCGTCAGGCGGCCGAGGAGGGGGACGACGGTACGGGCGAAGGCGCTGAGCACGTGGTGCTGACTCTCTGATCTGCCGGTGATACCCGGTGTGCGGACGTTCGGTATCGTCACGCGGCGGGGTGGCCGGGGGCATGAGTACGCGTACTCACCAACACCGGCAGTCCGCCGCCCCGCTACTCGGCACCTTGCTCCTGACCTGGTCAACCCCCAGGGTGAATGCGCTTACATCACCTGCTTGCCTCCCGTGCGGACATCACGCGCCTACGCCGCTGTGCGCCACGGAGTCGGTTCACTGCCCCGAGAGCGGGACTCCGAGAACTCCGCGGTCGTGTCCCACGATCACGTCGGAACCTGCGGCGGCCAAGCAGGTGATGGTCACATCCAGGGATATCTGTCGGACCGTGCCGGTCGTCGGCTCCCACACCCGCAGGTCGTGCCCGCGCTTGGTACCGGTGACCAGGACGGTGCGCCCGTCGTGGAGAGTCGTGGCCGTCATGACCGGGAGGCCGGCGGTGCCCGTCGCGGGAGGCAGGCCCTCGCCGACCGGCGTTCCGGTGGCCGGGTCCCACAACATGACCACGCCGCGATCGTCGGCGGTGGCCAACAGGGTTCCGTCGGGAGTGGGCATCGCCGCGACTGCAGCCACCCGGTGTCCGGCATCGCTGAGTGCACGGTCCTTCAACTGCACGGCCGCGCCCGGGTCCCAGGGGTCGTCGACGGCCGGGTCCCACATGTGGACGCCGCCCTGGGTGTCCGCGGCCGCGATCAACGTATGGCCGCCAGGCACTGGGACGGCGGCGATCGAACGGATCGGACGGCCGGAGGGGTTGAGCCGCCCGACGGGTTCGCCCGTGGCCGGGTCCCTCAACCGGACCGCGCCTCGGGAGGTGGCGGTGACGAGCAGGATCCGGCCGTCGGCGAGGTGGGCGGTGCACATCCCTGTCACATCGCCGAGCCAGTTGGCGACGGGTTCGCGAACCGGCTGCCCGGTGACGGCATCCCACAGGCCGATCGACCCGGAGTCACCTCCGCTCGCGAGGAGGACGCGGCCATCGGCAAGGGGCAGCGGCGTCAACGCGCGGACACGGTCGGGATGTCCGGCCAGCGGCTCATGGACGAGTCGGCCGTCGGACGCATCCCACAGACACACCATGCCCCTGTCCCCGGCACCCGCCACGAGCGTCGTCCCGCTGGGGAGAGACGCCACCGTCAGTGAGTCGACGCCGCCGGACGAACCCGGTGCGGAATCGGAGGACGCCGAATCGGGGAACACGGTCATACGGCCAAAGGGCGTGCCGTCGGCCGTGAGCAGAGTGTTCCCGTCCTGCCGTAGGCGGGTGGTTGTTTCGCCTGTTACGTCCCCTGTTGCCTCCCCTGCTGGTTCGACTGCCGTTGGCTGCGCCGCCGGTGCCCGCGGGGGAGCGCCCTGGGGTCCGGCGCCGTCCGGGTTCTCCACCAGGCCGTCGGCGATCGTCCAGGTCTGTTCGCAGTTCCAGCAGCGGAAGTGCCCGGTGAGCAAGGCCAGTTGGCGGGCCCATTCGGCGCCGGCCCATTGCGGGGTGCCCTTGGCCGCGACCATCCCGGCGACCAGGCACAGGACGGCAGGCCCCGGTGTTCCGACGGGCACCCCGGCCGCCGCGACCGCACGTGCCACCCGCAGGAACGACTCCCACTCCTGCCCCAGGGTCTCCGCCTGCAATGCGTCGGCGACCTCGCCCCAGGGGTGCTGCCCATGCCGGGCGCCTTCCGGATCGGGCAACTCGGGTGCCTCGAACGGCGGATGCACCGGGTCGACGAAGAACTTGATGATCTCGGTGTCGGACTCGCACCCGGGACACACCAACTGGAGGTAACTTTCCCCGGGTTCGACATCCCACAGCGCCGCACCGATGTGGTGACCGGCGAAGGCGACGCAGCTCAGGGCGAGTTGGCCGCAGATCTTCGCGGGAGCGGCGGCGACTAGGAGGCTCCGTGCAGCCGCCTGCTCGGCCAGCCGGAGCGCGGCACTGAACCCAGCCTCCAGGTCGGCCGGAACGGGAGGCCTGTCCTCCGCGGTCACGATGAAGCCCATGTCCACCCAGAAGTCCACCGACTGTTCCGGTGGCAACTCCGCGGCCGCCTCAACGAGATGGGGCAGGACCGCGTACGCGCTGTTGGAGACGGTTCCGTCGGCCAGCAGGTCGTCGGTCATGTACGTCCAGGTCTGCTTCCATTCAACGTCGGCGCCCGTGACGGCGGTTGAGGTCATGTGCTCCAGCAGCGCTTGCACCTCCTCGGCCGTCACACCGTCGAGGTCACGCCAACGCGGGCTGTTCAGGGGCAACTTCTGAATCATGGAATGAGTCTCGCAGTCAGCAGTGACAAGGAGCGGAAGGGAAGGGAAGGGAACGGAGGGAGGCTTCGGGTGTCGGGTGTCGGGTGTCGGGTGTCGGGTGTCGGGTGTGGGGCGGGCACGTCACGCCTCGTCACGCAGCAGCGCAGCGGCCTGATCGGCGACGGTCACCACCGCCCGGGGCGCGACCCGTTCCAGCAGGGGCAGGGCAGCCGGCCAGCCGTCGAGGACCATGACCTGTACGGCAAGCCTGCGGGCGCGGGGCGGATCGGACAGCTCCGCGAGTACGGCCAGTGCGCGGGCCCGTGTCGCGCGGTAGGCGATCGAGTGGGCGAGGGCTTCGGCGCGTTCCGGGTCGCCGCGCCGGGCAAGTTCCCGGACGACCGCGATCAGCGCCTCGCCCTCCGCCCAGCGGTCGGTGATCGAGTGGGCCACGGTCTCGGCCCGGTCCGGGTCGCCGCGCCGGGCCAACTCCCGGACCACGTCGATCAACGCCCTGGTCTGTGCCCGGCGGTCGGTGATCCCGTACGCGAGAGCCTCGGCCCGGCCCGTGTCGCCGTAGCGGGCCAACTGCCCGACGATCTCCGCCTGCCGCCCCGCGCGCCACTCGGGGACGACCCGTTCGACGAGCGCCATGGCCCGCTCGACCTGTCCGCGCCGGGCCAGCAGAAGGGTCAGGGCGCTCAGCAGATGGCCGTGATCAAAGCCGACGACGGTGTCGAGCAGCGCCTCGGCCCGGTCCGCCAGGGCGAGGGCAACGTCCTGGGCGCCGGCCTCGGCGACCGCGTCCAGCACATAGGCAAGGTCAGCGGCGCCGAGAGGGGAACGGGGCACCGGCAGGGTCTTGACGAGCATGTCCGGGTCCGTGCCTCCGTTGCGAGCAATGTCTTGGCCGACGGCTCCGCCGCCACCCAATGACCTCTCCCGGCTCCCGCCTCCGCTCCCGCCTCCGCTCCCGCCTCCGCTCCTGCCTCCGCTCCCGTTCCCGGCTTCGAGCCGCCGGCCCAGCAGAGCATCCACCCGGTCCAAGTCCCCTCTCAGCGCCTCCCAGGCCAACACCACCGCCAGCGGCCCGGGTTGAGTCCAAGGGTTCCGCTTGTGGGACCGCGCGAAGTCCTCGACGCGGTCGGCGAGCAGGGACGCCCGGACCTGGTCACCGGCGGCGTCGGCCACCTCCACGAGACGGGCAAGCACTTCTCCCTTCCCGTCGAAGCCGGCGGAACTCGCCTCGGCATCGGCGCGATCGGCGAACTCGAGTGCGTCGAGGGTGTCGCCGTCGTCCGCCGCCGCTTCCGCCAACGAGGCCCAGGCTTTCCCCCAGTTGTGCGGATAGCGGACGCTCTCCGCCACGGCGACGGCCCGGTCGCGTTCCCCGGCCCGGGCCCATGCCGGTACGAGGGCGACCAGCGCCAGGTCCCGCAGCTGCCGCACGGTGATCGACTCGGCCAACTCCTGTGCGCCGCGCAGGTCTTCGGTGTCGGAGGCTGCCTTCACCAGGGTCAGGAGTTCCTCGCCCCGCTTCCCCTCGTCACTGATCGTGTACGCCGACTCGGCCGCGCGGGCGAGGCACCCCGTGCGGGCGAGTGCCTGCCGGAACCACCCGGTGGAGACACGGGTGTCCGGCTCCGCCCCCAGCGACAGCCGGAGCACGGCCAGCAGACAGGGCTCGAACCCCCGTTGCGCCAGGCCGAGTTCAGCGTGACTCTCCGGTGCGAGACCGCGACGCCGCTCCCACTCCCGACTCCAGAAAAGGTCCTCGCCCCACAGGGCCATCCTCTTCGACATACCTGCATCCCCTCCGTTTACCTGCATCCCCCTCGGCGCACGAAGCCCCCGGCGCCCAGCCCCCCGTACGCAAAAGAAGAACGCGACCACGGTCGGCGTGACGCAGACCATGAGCGTCAGCTCGAGCCCCCGGGCAGGAGCGAAGCACCAGGACCAGCCACACCCATCGTCGCGGATCACCGTCCGCGAGCGCATCGGGGAATCCACCGAACTATCCCCGTACGGCAACACTCAAAGTCCTGGAAATCATGAAATCCACACCCCCTACGACCCGGCCGACCCGGTCGCCGGATCCGGCCAACTGCGCGGCGGCCTCTGGCCGGACAAGCCCGGCAAGGGCGCGAACCCACCGGCCACCACTGCGGCGCCCTCAACACCGAACCCCGCCTGGCCAGTTACCTCGGCATAGCCGACAACTCCCTTCCCGGCGAGCACTACTGGCACCTGTTCCGCACCCACCTCCCCGGCATGGGCCAGGAACAGGAACCCGAGGGCTCCTACGTCACGATCGACGGCGTACGGGTGTGGGAGGGCCGCTACACCCGTGCGCAGCCAGATCGAACACGGCCTGGACGAGGCGAAGTACGGCTACTGGGGCTTCTCACCCGCCAACATCCCCGAGGGCGGCTACCGCGAGTACGGCGTCGACGCGATCGGCATGCAGGAGGACGGCTACGACTCCCTCGGCGTCGTCACCCCGCACGCCTCCTTCCTCGCCCTGCCGTACGACGCGCCCGAGGCCCTCGCCAACCTCACCGCACTCGCCCAGCACCTGCGCCCCGGCCTCCTCCGGCGCCCCTTCCGCACGGCCGGTTTCCGCTCCAGGGTCCGCCCACTCCTCGGCAAGGAGCGCTTCAGCATCTGAGGGACGGGGGCCGATCGGAGGGTCTCGGGCTGGGAAACAGTGCGGAAACCTTGCCCTCCAGGTTGCGTGGCGCGCAACCTAGTGCGTATAGCGGTACTCGTATTAGCATGCCTCGCGTATCTACGGCGCGAGCGAGACGAGAGATCATGGCTCCCCTGTACTACGACTTCGTCATCGTCGGCGGTGGATCCGCCGGCAGCGCACTGGCGAACAGGCTCTCCGCGGACCCGGGCAACAAGGTGCTGGTCCTGGAGGCCGGCCGGCCCGACTACCCGTGGGACGTCTTCATCCACATGCCGGCCGCGCTGACCTACCCCATCGGCAGCCGGTTCTACGACTGGAAGTACGAGTCGGAACCCGAGCCCCACATGGGCGGCCGGCGCGTCTACCACGCCCGCGGCAAGGTGCTCGGCGGCTCCAGCAGCATCAACGGCATGATCTTCCAGCGCGGCAACCCCATGGACTACGAACGGTGGGCCGCCGACGCCGGCATGGAGAGCTGGGACTACGCGCACTGTCTGCCGTACTTCCGGCGGATGGAGAACTGCCTCGCGGCCGAACCCGACGACGAGTTCCGCGGCCACGACGGTCCGCTCGTCCTCGAACGCGGGCCCGCCTCCAACCCGTTGTTCGGCGCGTTCCTCAACGCCGTGCAGGAAGCGGGCTATCCGCGCACCGACGACGTCAACGGCTACCAGCAGGAGGGCTTCGCGCCCTTCGACCGCAACGTCAGCCGGGGCCGCCGACTCTCCGCTTCCAAGGCCTACCTGAAGCCCGTGCGCAAGCGGCCCAACCTCACCGTCACCACCCGCGCGATGGTCACCCGTGTCCTCTTCGAGGGCAAGAAGGCCGTCGGCGTCGAGTACCGGCACCGCGGCAAGGTCCAGCAGGTGCGCGCCCGCGAGGTCGTCCTGTGCGGCGGCGCGATCAACTCCCCCCAGCTGCTTCAGCTTTCGGGCATCGGCAACGCGGAGGAGCTGAGCGCGCTCGGCATCGACGTCGTCCACGACCTGCCGGGCGTCGGCGAGAACATGCAGGACCACCTGGAGGTGTACATCCAGTACGCCTGCAAGCAACCCGTCTCCATGCAGCCGTACATGGCGAAGTGGCGCGCCCCCTTCATCGGCCTGCAATGGCTCTTCCGCAAGGGCCCCGCCGCCACCAACCACTTCGAGGCCGGCGGCTTCGCCCGCAGCAACGAGGACGTCGACTACCCCAACCTGATGTTCCACTTCCTGCCCATCGCGGTCCGCTACGACGGTTCCTCGCCGGCCGGCGGCCACGGGTACCAGGTGCACGTCGGGCCCATGTACTCCGACGCGATCGGCTCGGTGAAGATCAAGAGCAAGGATCCGCTGGAGCACCCGGCGCTCCGCTTCAACTACCTGTCCACGGAACAGGATCGGCGTGAGTGGGTCGAGTCGATCCGGGTCGCCCGCAAGCTCCTCAACCAGCCCGCGCTCGCCCCGTACAACGACGGGGAGATCTCGCCCGGGCCGTCCGTGGAGAGCGACGAGGAGATCCTGGCGTGGGTGGCCAAGGAGGGGGAGACCGCTCTGCACCCGTCCTGCACCTGCAAGATGGGCACGGACGAGATGGCTGTCGTCGATCCCGGCAGCATGCGGGTGCACGGGGTGGAGGGGCTGCGGGTCGTGGACGCGTCGGTGATGCCGTACGTGACCAACGGGAACATCTACGCGCCGGTGATGATGATCGCGGAGAAGGCGGCGGACCTCATCCTGGGCAAGGAGCCGCTGGCTCCGTCCTCGGCCGTGTATTACCGGCACCGCGATGCCCAGAAGCAGGCCGGGTAGGCGCTGAGAGGGTGAGGGGGCCGCCCCGCGTTCCCGGTGCGGCCCCGGAAGCCGTATACGGCGCACCCTCACCGGAACACGACTGTCCGATTCCCGTAGACCATCACCCTGCTCTCGCTGTGCCACTTCACCGCGTGCGCCAGCACCTGCGCCTCCACGTCCCGCCCCACCGTCACCAGCTCGTCCGGGCCGAGCGAGTGGTCCACGCGCACCACGTCCTGGTCGATGATCTGGCCCTCGTCCAGTTCCGGCGTCACGTAGTGCGCCGTGGCGCCCACCAGCTTCACCCCTCGGTCGTACGCCTGCTGGTAGGGGCGGGCGCCCTTGAAGCTGGGCAGGAAGGAGTGGTGGATGTTGATGGCGTGGCCCTCCAGCTGCTTGCAGAGGTCGTCGGAGAGGATCTGCATGTAGCGGGCCAGTACGACCAGGTCGATGTCCAAGTCCCTTACCAGGTCGAGGAGTTGCGCTTCCGCGTCGGCCTTCGTGTCCCTGGTCACCTGGATGTGGTGGAAGGGGATGCCGTACGTCTCCGCGAGGCCCTCGAAGTCCCGGTGGTTGGAGACGATCGCCGGGATCTCGATGTTGAGGGCGCCGGTGCGCTTGCGGAACAGCAGGTCGTTCAGGCAGTGGCCGAACTTGGAGACCATGATCAGGGTCCGGGTGGGGGTGGCGGCGTCCCGGAGGGTCCAGGAGATGCGATACGCCTCGGCCACCGGGCCGAATCGGTAACGCAGTGTTTTCAGGTCGGCGTTTGGATCGGAAACGTCGAAGTGGACCCTCATGAAGAAGCGGCCCTTGAGCCGATCATCGAATTGCTGGCTTTCGAGGATGTTGCCGGAGTTCCGGACGAGAAAGCCGCTCACGGCATGGACCAGTCCGGCGCTGTCCGGACACGAGAGGGTGAGGACGAATTCGCGGCCAGGATGCGGTCGAGGGGACATGGGCGGCCTCCGTCGGTGCGTAGCATTGATGCGTATTGCACAACGCGGTGAGCGATACGCAACATGGTTGGGCCGGGCGCCGCTCGCGGTCAAGAGGCGGCCGGGCAATGGGCCGCATGGCGAAATCGTCATCCGCCAACCCCTTGACGTATGTCTGCACATTCGCCAGGGTGTTCCACCACAAGCAATACGGTGCACAATGCGCAACGGAATTCGCTCGAAGGGCTCCACACGTGGCAGACCTGTATGTGGACGGAGAATGGCGCGATGCGGTGGCCGGCGGTCACCGTGACATCCGCTGTCCCGCCGACGGCACGCTCACCGCGACCGTGTCCGAGGGAACGCGTCCCGACACCGAGGCCGCGATCGCCGCCGCCCGCCGCGCCTTCGACGAAGGGCCCTGGCCGCGTACCCCCGAGCGGGAGCGCGGCGCGCTCCTGTTGCGCACCGCCGATCTGATCGAACGCGACGCCAAGGAGTTCGCCCGCGCCGAGTCGCTGGACACCGGCAAGCGGCTGGTGGAGAGCGAGTACGACATCGCCGATGTCGTCTCCTGTTTCCGCTACTACGGCGGGATCGGCGGCACCGACGCCGGACGGGTCATCGACACCGGGCGCGACGACGCCGTAAGTCGGGTGGTCTACGAGCCCGTTGGCGTGTGCGGACTGATCACACCCTGGAACTACCCGCTGCTGCAGGCCAGTTGGAAGGTCGCTCCGGCGCTTCTCGCGGGTAACACGGTCGTTCTCAAGCCGAGCGAGCTGACGCCCTCCACCTCCATCCTGCTGATGAAGGCGCTGGAGGAGGCCGGGCTTCCCGCCGGTGCGGCCAATCTCGTGCTCGGTGCCGGGCCCGAGGCGGGGGCGCCGCTCTCCGAGGATCCCGCCGTCGACATGGTCTCCTTCACCGGGGGCCTCGAGACCGGCAAACGCATCATGGCCACCGCCGCCGCGACCGTGAAAAAGGTGGCGCTGGAGCTGGGCGGCAAGAACCCCAACGTCATCTTCGCCGACGCCGACTTCGAGACGGCCGTGGACTTCGCGCTCACGGCCGTCTTCCTGCACTCGGGCCAAGTCTGTTCGGCCGGCGCCCGGTTGATCGTCGAGGACTCGCTGCACGACCGGTTCGTCGACGAAGTCGTGCGGCGTGCGCGGCAGATCAGGCTCGGCGGGCCCTTCGATCCCGAGGCCGAGACCGGGGCGCTGATCTCCGCGCAGCACCTGGAGAAGGTCGAGGCGTACGTGGCGGCGGGCATCGCCGAGGGGGCCGTGCTGCGGTGCGGTGGTGAGCGGCCTTCCGAACTCGCCCTCGCCGACGGGCACTTCTACCCGCCGACCGTGCTCGACGGCTGCACGCAGGACATGCGGGTGGTGCACGAGGAGTCCTTTGGACCGGTCCTGACCGTGGAGCGCTTCACCGACGAGGACGACGCCGTACGCATCGCCAACGACACCGAGTACGGCCTCGCCGGCGCCGTCTGGACCCAGGACGCGGGGAAGGCCCAGCGGGTCGCCCGGCGGCTGCGGCACGGCACGGTGTGGATCAACGACTACCACCCCTATGTGCCGCAAGCGGAATGGGGTGGCTTCGGACACTCGGGCGTGGGCCGGGAGTTGGGACCGACCGGCCTGGACGAGTACCGAGAGCCCAAGCACATCTGGCAGAACATCCAACCCCGGCCGCAGCACTGGTTCCGCGGCTGAACGCCGAAAAGAGGTCGATCGTGACCCCAGCACAGACCGAGGTGCCGCAGCGGCGCGGCACTCCCCAGGACGCGGCCCCCACCCCGGTCATATCCGTGCGCAAGCTGTGGAAGGTGTTCGGGCCGAAGGCAGAGCAGGTACCCGATTCCGAGGAACTGTGCGGGCTCACCCGCCGTGAGCTGATGGACCGCACCGGCTGCACCGCCGCCGTACGCGACGTGAACTTCGAGGTCTCGCCCGGCGAGGTCTTCGTCGTCATGGGGCTGTCCGGCTCCGGGAAGTCCACCCTCGTGCGATGTCTGACCCGGCTGATCGAACCCACCGCCGGTGAGATCGTCTTCGAGGGCGAGGACATCCGGGACGCGGACGCCAAGCGGCTGCGCGAGCTGCGGCGCCGTAAGTTCTCCATGGTCTTCCAGCACTTCGGTCTGCTGCCGCACCGCCGGGTCGTCGACAACGTGTCGTTCGGCCTGGAGATCCGCGGCATGAGCAAGGCCGAGCGCACCAAACGGGCCCTGGAAGTCGTCGAGTTGGTCGGACTCTCCGGATACGAGAACTCCTACCCCGACCAGCTCTCCGGCGGAATGCAACAACGCGTCGGTCTGGCAAGGGCGTTGGCCGGTGACCCGGACGTCCTCCTCTTCGACGAACCGTTCTCCGCGCTCGACCCGCTGATCCGCCGCGACATGCAGAACGAGGTCATCCGGCTGCACCACGAGGTCGGCAAGACCATGGTGTTCATCACCCACGACCTGTCCGAGGCCCTCAAGTTGGGCGACCGCATCCTCATCATGCGCGACGGCAAGATGGTGCAGTGCGGGACGGGCGACGAGCTCGTCGGCGCCCCCGCCGACGACTATGTCCGAGAGTTCGTGAAGGACGTGCCGCGTGGTGACGTCCTCACCCTGCGCTGGATCATGCGCCCCGCAGTGGACGAAGACCCCCTGGACGGACCCGAGTTGGGCCCTGACGTCGTCGTACGCGAGGCCACGCGTGCGGTGCTCGCGGCCGACAAGCCCGTCAAGGTCGTCGAGAACGGCAAGCTGCTCGGCATCGTCGGCGACGAGGAGATCCTCGCGGTCGTCGCCGGGCAGGAGGGCGACGCGTGATGACCGTCGCCGTGGAGAAACCGGAGCCCGCACAGCAAGTCGCGGACGCGCCACCGGAGTTGAAGAACCCGCGACGCAAGGTCACCCGGCCCATGATGGTGGGAGCGATCGTCGTCGTATGGCTGGTGCTGTTCGCCGTGCTGCGCGGGAAGCAGACGCTGACGCTCGCGGCGGCCGATCTCACCGGACTGCACCGGTGGTTCAACGACCTCAACGACTCGGTCGGCGCCAACCGCAACTCCAACCCGCTCTTCCTCTACTTCTTCAACGAGATCCGGCTGGTCATCGACAACCTGGTGACCTTCGTCCAGGACCTGATCTCGCAGCCGAGCGGCGACCGCCCGCTGCCGCAGATCGGCTGGCTCGGTGTCGTCGGCATCGCCGGTTTCGTCTCCTGGGCCGTGGGCAACTGGCGGGTCGCTCTCCTCGCCATGGCCGGCTTCGCCTTCTTCGGGCTCCAGGGGCTGTGGCAGGAGAGCATGGACACCCTGGCGCTCACCCTCTCGGCGGTCCTCGTCGCGCTGCTGTTCGCGATCCCGCTGGGGGTGTGGGCGGGGCTGTCCGACCGGGTCAACCGGATCATGACGCCGTTCCTGGACTTCATGCAGACGATGCCGACCTTCGTCTACCTCGCCCCGCTGACCCTGATCTTCCTCATCGGCCCGGCCTCCGCCGTGATCGCCACGGTGATCTACGCCGCCCCGCCCGCGATCCGTATCACCGCGCACGGCATCCGCTCCGTGCCGGAGACGACCGTGGAAGCGGCGGATTCCATGGGGTCGACGCGCTGGCAGTCGCTGATCAAGGTGCTGCTGCCGATGGCCAAGCGGACCGTGGTGATGGGCGTCAACCAGACCATCATGGCGGCCCTCGCGATGGTCACCATCGCGGCCCTGATCGACGCACCCGGCCTCGGCAAGACCGTCATGCAGGCACTGCAATCCCTTGATGTCGGTACGGCCTTCAACGCGGGCCTCGCCATCGTGGTCATGGCGATCGTCCTCGACCGGGTCACCACCGCGTCCAGCACGCGTGCGGAACAGGCCCGGAATTCGAGCGGGCGCTTCCTCAAGTGGCGCCGCCCGCTGCTCGGTTCGGGCGCGGTGGGCGTCGTGGTCCTGATCTATCTGTCGCACACCTACCTCTGGGCGGCGCAGTTCCCCGGCGACGGCACCACCGGCACCCATATCGCCAACGCGGCGGACAGCGTGACGACTTGGGCGCAGGACAACCTGTCGGGAATCACCAACGCCTTCCGGGACGCGATCACCAACGGACTGCTCAACCCGTTCCAGTCGCTCCTCACCGACTCCCCGTGGTGGCTCGTCGGCGCGGCCCTGGTCGGGATCGCTGTCGTGGTCGGGGGCTGGCGCTCCGGGGTCACAACTGCCGTGTGCGTGGGCCTGCTTGTCGGAACCGGCGTGTGGTCGGACGCCATGACGACACTGGCCTCGACCATCGTGGCGACCGTGCTGGTGATGCTGTTCGGCATCGCCTTCGGTGTGTGGATGGGGCGCAGCGCGATGGTGGACCGGCTGTTGCGGCCGACGTTGGACGCGGCGCAGGTCATGCCGCCGTTCGTCTATCTCGTGCCGTTCCTCGCGCTGTTCGGGGCGACGCGCTTCACCGCGATCGTCGCCGCCGTCGTGTACGCCGTGCCGGTCGCCATCAAGATCACCGCCGACGGCGTGCGGGCCGTACCGGAGACGACCGTCGAGGCGGCCACGGCGGCCGGGTGCAACACCTGGCAGATCATCACCAAGGTTCAACTCCCGATGGCACGCAGCGCCCTGACTCTCGCGACCAACCAGGGCCTGATCTACGTGCTGTCGATGGTTGTTGTGGGCGGCCTGGTGGGAGCCGGCGCCCTCGGCTACGACGTCGTGGCCGGATTCTCGCAGGGCGAGCTGTACGGCAAGGGGCTGGCGGCGGGGCTCGCCATCGTCCTGCTCGGAGTCATGTTCGACCGGATCACTCAGGCGGCCGCGCGCCGAACCAGCGCTTAAAGGAGCACGACACCATGGCAAGACACTGGCGAACCGGCGCGGCCGGCCTGGCCGTTCTCGGCCTCACCCTCACCGCGTGCGGCGGGGCGAAGGTCGGCGACACCTCCTCCGGATCGAGCAGCAGCTCGGGCAAGTGCGGGACCTTCAACCTCGCGGTCAATCCGTGGGTGGGCTACGAGGCGGACGCGGCGGTCGTCGCGTACGTCGCGCAGCACCAACTCGGCTGTACGGTCGAGAAGAAGGACCTGAAGGAAGAGATCGCCTGGCAGGGCTTCGGCACCGGCGAGGTCGACGCGGTCCTGGAGAACTGGGGTCACGACGACCTCAAGAAGAAGTACATCACCGGCCAGAAGACCGCCGTCGAGGCCGGCCAGACCGGCAACAAAGGCATCATCGGCTGGTACGTGCCGCCGTGGCTCGCCAAGGCCCACCCGGACATCCTCAACTACAAGAACCTGGACAAGTACGCGTCCAAGTTCAAGACCTCCGAGTCGGGCGGCAAGGGCCAACTCCTCGACGGGGACCCGTCGTACGTCACCAACGACGCCGCGCTGGTGAAGAACCTGAAGCTGGACTTCAAGGTCGTGTACGCGGGCAGCGAGACCGCGCTCATCCAGGCCTTCCGCACCGCCGAGAAGAACAAGCAGTGGGTCATCGGCTATTTCTACGAGCCGCAGTGGTTCCTGTCCGAGGTCGCGCTCAAGAAGGTGGCGCTGCCCGCGTACAAGACGGGCTGTGACGCGGACGCCGCGAAGATCGCCTGCGACTATCCGGTCTACGACCTCGACAAGATCGTCAGCGCGAAGTTCGCCAAGTCGGGCAGCCCCGCCTACAACCTGGTGAAGAACTTCAACTGGACGAACGAGGACCAGAACACCGTCGCCAAGTACATAGCGCAGGACAAGCTGTCCGACGACGCCGCGGCGAAGAAGTGGGTCGACGCCAACAAGGACAAGGTCGACGCCTGGCTCAAGTAGGCGGCGGAACAACACGGTTGACCATGCCCGGTGGGCGGTGCGCGCGGATGCGTGCCGCCCGTCGGGCATTGCCGTGTTCCGGCCGGTGACAGGGGCGTCGTCCGACGTCACGGGACCCCTTGACACCCGCTCCTCGCGCCGGGCACATTGAGTTGCGCAACCTGAAGCATGTTGCGCAGACAGCAACTGGATTGCTTTCTAGCCGGAGGTGCGGCGATGGCGGGACCCCGAGTGGTCATCATCGGAGCGGGCGTCGTGGGGGCGGCGCTCGCGGACGAGATCTCCGCGCGAGGCTGGACCGAAGTGACCGTGGTCGACCAGGGCCCGCTGCCCGCCACCGGCGGCTCGTCCTCGCACGCGCCAGGGCTGGTCTTCCAGACCAACTCCTCAAAGACGATGACCGAGTTGGCCCGCTACACGGTCGAGAAGTTCTGCTCCCTCGACGTCGACGGCAAGCCCTGCTTCCTCCAGGTCGGCGGCCTCGAGGTGGCCACCACCCCCGAGCGCGTCGCCGAACTCCACCGCCGCCACGGCTGGATCACCGCCTGGGGCATCGAGGCCCGCCTGCTGACCCCCGAGGAGTGCGTCGAGCACCACCCGCTGGTGAACCCGGACCGCGTCCTCGGCGGCCTCCTGGTTCCCACCGACGGCCTCGCGAAAGCCGTCGTGGCCGTCGAGGCGCAGATCCGCCGGGCCACGGAGCGCGGCGTCAGCTTCCTGGCCCGCCACGAGGTCCTGGACGTCCAGCAGACCGACGGCCGCGTCACCGGAGTCCTCACCGACCAGGGCGAGGTCCCCGCCGACATCGTCGTGTGCTGCGCCGGCATCTGGGGCCCCAAGATCGCCCGTATGGTCGGCATGAACCTCCCACTGACCCCGCTGGGACACCAACTCGCCTGGACCGGTCCAGTGCCCGCCCTCGCCGGCCAGACCGAGGAGGCCGTCCGCCCGATCCTGCGCCACCAGGACGCCGACCTCTACTACCGCGACCGCTTCGACGCCATCGGCATCGGCTACTACGGCCACCGCCCCATGCCCATCTCGGCCGACGACATCCTCTCGGTCGGCGAGGCCGACGACATGCCCTCCGTCCTCAAGTTCACGGAGGACGACTTCGCGCCCGCCTGGACGGAGACCCAGTCCCTGCTCCTCGCGACGAAGGACGCGAAGGTCGAGGAGGGCATCAACGGCCTCTTCTCCTTCACCACCGACAACTTCCCGCTCCTCGGGGAGAGTTCGGAGGTCAAGGGCTTCTGGGTCGCCGAGGCGGTCTGGGTCACGCACTCGGCGGGCGTCGGCCGCGCGATGGCCGAGTGGCTGGTCGACGGCTACTGCTCGTCCTTCGACCTCCACGAGTGCGACGTCAACCGCTTCGAACAGCACCAACTCGCCCCCGAATACGTCCTGGCCCGCGACTGCCAGAACTTCGTCGAGGTCTACGACATCCTCCACCCCCTCCAGCCGTCCGGGAAGCCGCGCCCGATCCGCACCAGCCCCTTCCACACCCGCCAGCAGGAACACGGCGCGGTCTTCCTGGAGGCCAACGGCTGGGAGCGCCCGCAGTGGTACGAGGCCAACTCGGCCCTGCTGGAAGGCCGTTCGATCCCCACCCCCAACGACTGGGCCGCCCAGTACTGGTCGCCCATCGTCGGCGCCGAGGCGCAGGCCACCCGCGAAACGGTCGCGATGTACGACATGACGGCCCTCAAGCGCCTGGAGGTGACCGGCCCCGGTGCCGCCGACTTCCTGGAGGGCCTGGTCACCGGCAAGGTCGCCAAGTCGGTGGGCTCGGTGACGTACACACTCCTGCTGGACGAGGACGGCGGCATCCGCAGCGACATCACCGTCGCCCGCCTGGCCCGCGACCGCTTCCAGGTCGGCGCCAACGGCAACCTGGACCTGGACTGGTTCACCCGCCACCTGCCCGCCGATGGAACGGTCCAGGTCCGCGACATCACCCCCGGTACCTGCTGCATCGGCCTGTGGGGCCCACTCGCCCGCAAGGTCCTCCAGCCCCTGACGGACGAGGACTTCACGAACGAGGGCCTCAAGTACTTCCGCGCGAAAAACGCCTTCATTGGAACGGTCCCGGTAACCGCCATGCGCCTGTCCTACGTCGGCGAACTCGGCTGGGAGCTGTACACCACCGCCGACCAGGGCCAGAAACTCTGGGACACCCTGTGGCAGGCGGCCAAGCCCCTCGGCGGTGTCATCGCCGGACGCGGCGCCTTCAACAGCCTCCGCCTGGAGAAGGGCTACCGCTCCTTCGGCACCGACATGACCTACGAGCACGACCCCTACGAGGCCGGCGTCGGCTTCGCCGTCAAGCTCGACAAGGGCGACTTCCTCGGAAAGGCGGCACTGGAACGCCGAAAGACCGACGTGCGACGCCGGTTGACCTGCCTCACCATCGACGACCCGCACTCCGTCGTCATGGGCAAGGAACCGGTCTACGACGGCGACCGCGCCGTCGGCTACGTCACCAGCGCCGCCCACGGCTACACGATCGGCAAGGGCATCGCCTACGCCTGGCTCCCGGCCGAACTAGCCACCCCCGGCGCCCAGTTGCACATCGGCTACTTCGACCAGCGCGTCGAGGCCGTCGTAGCCGAGGAGCCGTTGTTCGACCCGACGATGTCCCGCCTCCGCGGCTAGCCGGAAGGACACGAACGCCGTATGAACGCGCTGAACACCCCCTTGGCCGAACTGGATCCCGAGGTCCACGCCGCGCTCCGCGCCGAACTGCACCGCCAGCAGTCCACGTTGGAGATGATCGCCTCCGAGAACTTCGCCCCCTCCGCAGTGCTGGAGGCGCAGGGCTCGGTCCTCACCAACAAGTACGCCGAGGGCTACCCCGGCCGCCGCTACTACGGCGGCTGCGAACACGTGGACGTCACCGAGCGGTTGGCGATCGAGCGGGTCAAGTCCCTGTTCGGGGCGGGCTTCGCGAACGTGCAGCCGCACTCGGGCGCGCAGGCCAACACGGCAGTGTTCTTCGCCCTGTTGAAGCCCGGCGACACGATCCTCGGCCTGGACCTCGCGCACGGCGGCCACCTCACCCACGGCATGCGCCTCAACTACAGCGGCAAGATGCTGAACGTGGTGCCGTACCACGTGGGGGAGACCGACAACCTGGTCGACATGGACGAGGTGGAGCGCCTCGCCAAGGAACACCGCCCCCAGATGATCATCGCGGGTTGGTCGGCGTATCCACGGCAGTTGGACTTCGCGGCCTTCCGCCGGATCGCCGACGAGGTGGGCGCCCTGCTGATGGTCGACATGGCGCACTTCGCGGGCCTGGTCGCCGCAGGCCTGCACCCCAACCCGGTCCCGCACGCACACGTGACCACGACGACGACACACAAGACCCTCGGCGGTCCACGCGGCGGAGTCATCCTCACCAACGAGGCGGACCTCGCCAAGAGGATCAACTCGGCGGTGTTTCCCGGGATGCAGGGCGGCCCGCTGGAGCATGTCATCGCCGCGAAGGCGGTGTCGTTCAAGGTCGCGGCGTCACCGGAGTTCGCGGAACGCCAGGCGCGTACGTTGGCGGGTTCCCGCATCCTCGCGGAACGCCTCACCCGACCCGACGTGGCAGCCACCGGGGTGAAGGTCCTCACCGGCGGCACGGACGTCCACCTGGTCCTCGTAGACCTGCGCGACTCGGAGTTGGACGGCAGGCAAGCAGAAGACCTGCTCCACGAGATCGGCATCACCGTCAACCGCAACGCGGTGCCCTTCGACCCACGCCCGCCCATGGTCACGTCGGGCCTGCGTATCGGCACACCGGCGTTGGCCACGCGCGGCTTCACGGAGGAGGACTTCGCAGAGGTCGCGGACGTGATCGCGCTGGCACTCCAACCAGAGCCCAATACAGGGGACTTGAGCGCCCGCACGGAGGCACTGGCCGCGAAGCACCCGCTCTACCCGCACCTGTCCGAGGAAGGCGACCCCCGATGACGACCCCCCGCACCCCGGGCGCGGACCTCCCCGAACACCCCGACTGGCTCTGGCGCACACCCGAGCCGAAACGCTCGTACGACGTGGTGATCGTGGGCGGCGGCGGCCACGGCCTGGCCACTGCGCACTACTTGGCGAAGAACCACGGCATCACCAACGTCGCGGTGCTGGAGAAGGGGTGGCTCGCGGGCGGCAACATGGCCCGCAACACCACGATCATCCGCTCCAACTACCTCTGGGACGAGAGCGCCGGCATCTACGAACACGCCCTCAAACTCTGGGAGGGCCTGGAGGAGGAACTGGACTACCCGATCCTCTTCTCCCAGCGCGGAGTCCTCAACCTCGCCCACAGCCTCCAGGACGTCCGCGACAGCGTGCGCCGAGTCGAGGCCAACCGCCTCAACGGCGTGGACGCGGAATGGCTCGACGAACGGCAGGTCAAGGAGGTCTGCCCGATCGTCAACACCTCACCGGACGTGCGCTATCCGGTGATGGGAGCCACCTACCAACCACGCGCCGGCATCGCCAAACACGACCACGTGGCCTGGGGCCTGGCCCGCTCCGCCGACGCGGCCGGCATCGACCTCATCCAGAACTGCGAGGTCACGGGCCTGGACATGGTCGACGGCAGGGTGGTGGGCGTACAGACCACACTCGGCCCGATAGCGGCGGGCAAGGTTGCACTGTGCTCGGCAGGCCACACGTCGGTCCTGGCAGCCATGGCGGGCATCCAACTCCCGCTCCAGAGCCACCCGTTGCAAGCGCTGGTGTCAGAACTCCTCGAACCCGTCCACCCCACGGTGGTCATGTCCAACGCGGTCCACGTGTACGTGAGCCAGGCGCACAAGGGTGAGTTGGTGATGGGCGCGGGCATCGACTCGTACAACTCGTACACCCAGCGTGGAGCGTTCCACATCATCGAGGAACAGATGTCCGCGGCCCTGGAGCTGTTCCCGGTCTTCGCCCGTGCGCACGTCCTGCGCACGTGGGGCGGCATCGTGGACGTGACCCCGGACGCGTCACCGATCGTAGGCCTGACTCCGGTGGACAACCTGTACCTCAACTGCGGCTGGGGAACGGGCGGTTTCAAGGCGACCCCGGGCGTCGGCTGGGTCTACGCCCACACGATCGCCCACGACACCCCTCACCACCTCAACGCCCCCTTCTCGCTCGACCGTTTCACCACCGGCGCGCTCGTCGACGAGCACGGCGCTGCCGCGGTGGCCCACTAGGGAGCCGAACGATGCTGCTGATCCCCTGCCCCTGGTGCGGGCCCCGCGACGAAGCCGAGTACCACTACGGCGGCCAGGCCCACGTCGCCTACCCCGAGAACCCCGCCGCCCTCACCGACGAGGAGTGGGCGCGCTACCTCTTCTTCCGCGACAACCCCAAGGGCCCCTTCGCGGAACGGTGGAACCACGCGGCGGGGTGCCGCCGGTGGTTCAACGCGGTACGGGACACGGCGACGAACGAGATTCTGGGGGTGTACCGGGCGGGGGAGGAGCGGCCAACGGTGAGTGGGCGGGGGTCGGTTGCCGATTCTCCGGGTGCCCGTACGGCGTCCACTGTTCAGAACGGGCCCACAGAATCAGCCCGTCCGGCGTTTGAGGACGAGGCCCTTTCAGGGCCGACAGGGGTGCAGGGAGCGGAGCCCCCTGGGAGCGGGGTCGAAGGGGCGGAGCCCCTGGAGGATGGGACGGGTAGGGGCGGCGGGGGCGAGACTCATCCGTTCCGCCACCCCACACACGGCCGAATCCACCGGGACACCCCCTTCACCTTCACCTTCGACGGCACCGAATACGAGGGCTACAAGGGCGACACCCTCGCCTCCGCCCTCCTCGCCAACGGCGTCATCCAAACCGGCACCAGCATCAAACTCGGCCGCCCCCGAGGCATCTTCACCGCCGGAGTCGAAGAACCCAACGCCGTCATCCAGATCGAGGCCCCTTTCCCGGAGCCGATGCTCCCCGCGACAACGGTCGAGCTCTACGACGGCCTGGTCGCCACCAGCCTCCCCGGCCAGGGCCGCCTCGCCACGGAACCGGACCCCGCCCGCTACGACGCCGTCCACGCCCACTGCGACCTGCTCGTGGTCGGCGCAGGCCCAGCCGGCCTGGCAGCCGCGGCCGCCGCCGCCCGCACCGGAGCCCGCGTCATCCTCGCCGACGACCGCCCCGACCTGGGCGGCAGCCTCCTGGACACGGCCCAACACCTCGACTGGGTAACCGAGTTGAGTGAAGACCTCACCACCGCCCCCGAGGTCCGCATCCTCCGCCGCACCACCGTCTTCGGCCACTACGACGACAACCACCTCCTGGCAGTGGAACGCCGCACCGACCACCTGGGCGCAGCAGCCCCCACCCACGTCTCCCGAGAACGCGTCTGGCGCATCCGAGCCCGCCGAGTGGTCCTGGCAACCGGCGCCCACGAACGTTCCCTCGCTTTCCCGGACAACGACCGCCCCGGAGTGATGCTCGCCGCCTCGGCCCGCGCGTACGTCAACCGCTACGGCGCCCTCCCCGGCCGTAACGCAGTCGTGTTCACCACCAACGACAGTGCGTACGCAGCCGCGTTGGACCTGGCGTCGGCAGGCGTACAGATCGCGGCGATAGTGGACACGCGCCCGTCGGCGCCGACGGAGTGGGCGAGCCGAGCGCGAGAGGCAGGCATCGAGGTACTTCCCGGACACGCAGTCGTAGGCACCGAGGGCACCCCGCGCCTGACCGCCGCAACGGTCGCCCCGTACGGCGAAACCCCGGCCACGACAAGGCAGTTCACCGCAGACCTCCTCCTGGTCTCCGGCGGCTGGAACCCGGTCGCCCACCTCTTCAGCCAGGCCGGCGGCAGACTCCGCTACGACGACACCCTCGGCACCTTCGTCCCGGACACCTGCCGACAGGCAGTCGAGGTCGCGGGCAGCGCGAACGGCGAATTCGACCTGGCCGGAGTCCTGTTGCAAGGCGCAGCCGCAGGCGCCCGGGCGATAGAGGCCGAGGGCTACACCGCCGAACCCCCCCGCCTCCCGCAGATCGCCCCCGAACCCCGCACCCCCGCCATGCAGGTCTTCGACGTCCCCGGCGTCGCCACCGACGCCCCCCGCTTCGTGGACCTCCAACGCGACGTCACCGTCGCCGACTTGACCCGAGCCACCGCCGCCGGCCTCAACTCGGTCGAACACACCAAGCGCTACACGACGGCCGGTACGGCCAACGACCAGGGCAAGACCTCCGGCGTCCTGGCCAGCGGCGTGGTGGCCGAACTCCTGGGCGTGGACGTGTCGTTGCTAGGCACGACAACCTTCCGCCCGCCGTACACCCCCGTCTCCTTCGCCACCCTCGCCGGCCGCGACCGGGGCGCTCTGCACGACCCGATCCGGACGACCGCGCTGCACGACTGGCACGTCATGCAGGGCGCGTTGTTCGAGAACGTCGGCCAGTGGAAACGGCCTTGGTACTACCCGCGCGACGGCGAGGACATGGAGACCGCCGTCCTCCGCGAGTGCGCGGCCGCCCGCGAGGGTGTCGCCTTCATGGACGGTTCCACCCTCGGCAAGATCGACGTACAGGGCCCGGACGCACCCGTCTTCCTCGACCGGCTCTACACCAACATGATGAGCAACCTGAAGGTCGGCATGATCCGTTACGGCGTCATGTGCCGCCCGGACGGCATGGTCTTCGACGACGGCACGGCCATCCGCCTCGCCCCGGACCGCTACCTGGTCACCACGACCACCGGCAACGCGGCCGCCGTACTCGACTGGATGGAGGAGTGGCACCAGACCGAGTGGCCCGAACTCCGCGTCCACTGCGCCTCGGTGACGGAACAGTGGGCCACGGTCGCCCTGGTCGGCCCCCGCTCCCGCGGGGTGCTCGGCTCGCTCGCGCCCCAACTCGCCGTCGGCAACGACGACTTCCCGTTCATGGCCTGGCGGGACACGGCCGTCGCAGGCATCGAGGCCAGGGTGTGCCGGATCAGCTTCTCCGGTGAACTCGCCTACGAGATCAACGTGTCACCGTGGGAGGCCCTCGCCCTGTGGGAGGCGCTGTACGAGGCCGGCGCACCCTTCGGCATCACCCCGTACGGCACCGAGACCATGCACGTCCTGCGCGCCGAGAAGGGCTACCCGATCATCGGCCAGGACACCGACGGTACGGTAACTCCCCAGGATCTCGGCATGAGTTGGGCGGTGTCGAAGAAGAAGCCCGACTTCATCGGCAAGCGTTCCTACGCCCGCGCCGACGCCGTCCGCCCCGACCGCAAACACCTCGTCGGCCTGCTCCCCGAGGACCCCGCCGCGTTCCTCCCCGAGGGCACCCAACTGGTCGCGGACAGCGTGCTCCCGGCCCCGCCCGTCCCGATGCTCGGCCACGTCACCTCCAGCTACCGCAGCGCCGCCCTCGGCCGCACCTTCGCCCTCGCCCTGATCAAGGGCGGCCGCGACCGCATCGGCGAACGCCTCTACGCCCCCGTGGGCGACCGGTTGATCCCGGTCACCGTCGCAAGCCCCGTCCTCTACGACCCCGAGGGAGCCCGCCGCGATGGCTGACACCGCCCTTTCCGTCCCGCGCCGCAGCCCTCTCGCGGGCGCCGCAGACCGGCTGGCGGCCACGACCCGTTCCTCCGGCGGCGCGGTCCGGCTGGCCGAACTGCCCTTCCTGGCCCAGGTGAACCTCCGGCTCGACCCGAAAGGCGCGGCGGCGGACGCCGTAGGACTCGCGCTCGGTCTGTCGCTGCCCCTTGAGCCCAACACGGTGGTGCGGTCGGGGGAGTTGACCGTGCTGTGGCTCGGGCCGGACGAGTGGCTGGTGGTCGGGGCGCCGGACACCCAGCGGGACGTGGAGCACCGGATCCGGGCGGCGGCCGGTGACGAACACGTCGCCGTCACCGATGTCTCCGCCCAGCGGACCACTCTTCTCGTCTCCGGTGCCCGCGCCCGCGAACTGCTCGCCCACGGCTGCCCGTTGGACCTGCACCCGCGGGCCTTCGCCCCCGGACGCTGCGCCCAGACCACCCTGGCCCGCGCCCAGGTCGTGCTGGTCGCCCGGGACGAACCCGGCGCCGGATTCTGGGTGTTGGTCCGCTCGTCCTTCGCCGGGTATCTGACGGACTGGCTGCTGGACGCGGCGGAAGAGTACGTGCGCAGCGACTGAACCGGCCGTACGCCGAAGGCCGTTCGTCCGTCACCGGCAGAACGGCCTTCCGCATATGCGTGGTTGTACCGGTGGTGTCAGGCGACCGCCTGGCCGACCTCCACCTCGTCGAGGCGCTTGCTCTTGGGGATCAGAGCGACGAGCAGCGCGCCCGCGGCGACACAACCGACCACCAGCCAGAGCCCGTTGGTGAAACCGGCGTCGAGGTAGAACTGGGTGCCCTTGAGGACCGCCCCGTGCTGCGCCATCACGACGAAGGCCAGCTGGGAGACGACGATCTGTGCGACGCCCTGGCCGAGGGTCTGGACACCGTTGGCGAGTGCCTGCTCCTCGGGGGTGACCACCTCGATGATCATGATGGGCACGATCGCCATCACGATGCCCGTCCCCAGTCCGGCGATCACGCCCATCTCGATGATCTGCGGGGCGCTGTGGTGCAGATGGGTGCCGATGCCGTAGCCGAGGACCGCGAGCGCGGCGCCGGTGCCCAGGAGGATGCGTGCGTCGACCCGGCGGGAGATCAGGCCGGTCCCGACGGCTCCCAGGATGATCATGGCGCTGATCGGGCTGGTGACGATGGCGTTGTGGGTTCCCGACCAGCCCAGGCCCGCCGAGATGGTGGGGATGTTCGGCATCAGGATCAGGAGCTGGATCACCACGCCGACGGCGCTGAGCGAGCCGGCCGCGATGGAGGTGGCGAGGAGAACGGTCCACACCGGGCGGCGGCGGGTCATGGAGAGCGGGAACAGGGGCTCCGCGACCCGGCGTTCGACGAGGACGAAGGCGATCAGCGCGATCGCAGCTCCGACGACGTAGCCGATGAACTTGCCGCTGCCCCAGCCCCAGTGCGAGCCCTGGCCGACGGCGTAGATGATGGCCGTGACGCCGCCGCCGAGAAGGATTCCGCCGGCCCAGTCCATCCGGCCGGCCGCCGCACGGATCGGGCTCTCCGGCACGAAGGCCGCGACCAGCAGGAAGCTGACGGCGGTGCTGATGGCCATGAACCACAGGACACCGCGGAAGCCGTAGTCGTCCAGCAGCCAGCCGGACAGGAACGGTCCACCGAACGCGACGAGACCGACACCGCCGGCCAGGATCCCACTGGCGACCCCGACCCACTTGCGCGGGAACACGTCACGGGTGATGGCGTAGGCGAGCGGGGCGCTCGCGGCGTAGATGCCCGCGATGCCGCGGCCGATCAGCAGGGTGCGGTAGTCGGTGGCGACCGCGGCGACCAGGTCGCCGACGAAGCCGAGTCCCGTGGCGGCGAGCAGGACGCGCTTCTTGCCGAAGACGGCGGCGGCCTTGACCGCGAACGGCAGGAAGAACGTCCCGGTCAGCAGGGTCATCAGGGTGAACCACGCGATCTCGGTGGTCCTGAAGTGGATCGCGACGTCGGCCTGCGCGATGCCGGACAACGCGGCGATGAGCGCGACCAGTTGGACGGTCCAGACGAGAGCGACGATGACGAGGACATTGCGGGTCGTCGAGGGTGGTCTTTCGTCGTCCCGTGGGGGAGCGAGCTGGGTCTGGGACATCGGCGGCCTTCCGTAAGTGAGCGGAGCGAAGGTCCAGAGAGCCGATAAATTAGACCTAACGGTCGGTACAATCAATGAGTTGCGCAAAAAGAAAGCTAACGTTGTGGCGGGTGTCGGCTCCGGGCCTGGTCAGCGATATCGGGCCAAAGTCTTCGACCAAATCGTCAACAATAGCGTCGACGCTATTGCTCACGGATCAACGGACAGCTACGTTCCTCGCCGTGTCTGTACGACCCCCGGTCCGGCGATCGAACGGAGTACCCAGCATGCCCAAGCTGTTCAGATGGTGTCGGTGGAACTCGGCCACCTTCCTGGCCACCCTCGCCGCAGCCGTCGCGCTGGTGACCGGTGCGGGCGTGGCGCTGGCCAACAGTGCGACCGGCGGCGCGCAGGCCGCCAACTCGGCCTCGGCGAAAGCCGTTTCGGCGAGCACCACGACCTCGGGCATCGCACCGGCCATGTCCTGCTCCGGAGTCGCCCAACTCGACCTGGCCGCCGCCGTCCCCGGGGTGCCCTTCGAGATCACCTCGGCCACCGAACTCGCCGCGAGCACCAACACCCTCGGAAACTGGGCCGCTTGCGACGTCAAGGGCGTCATCGCCCCCCAACTCCACTTCGAGATCAAGCTCCCCGAGACCGGCTGGCAGGCCAACTACCTCCAGGTCGGCTGCGGCGGCCTCTGCGGCAACACCAACGTCACCAGCGCCCCCGCCTCGACCGGCTGCGTCCCGCTGACCACCGGCGCGTTCGCCGTCGCCTCCAGCGACGAGGGCCACTACCAGGGCGGCGGCCTCTTCTCCACCGACCCGACCCTGCGCGCCGACTTCGGCTACAAGTCCGACCACGAACTGGTCCAGGCGGCCAAGGCCATCGTCAAGCAGTACTACGGCCAGGCCGCCACCCACTCCTACTTCGACGGCTGCTCCCAGGGCGGCCACCAGGCCCTCACCGAGGCCCAGCGCTACCCGACCGACTTCGACGGCATCATCGCCGGCGCCCCGGCCAACAACTTCACCGCGCTGAACACCTTCTCGCACGCCTGGACCGCCCAGTCCGTGTACCTGAACGGCGGCCCGGCGACCATCACCAACGCCGACCTCGCCGACCTCCACAAGGCGGTACTCAAGGGCTGCGGCGCCCCCGCCGACGGCATCATCGCCGACCCGCTGAGCTGCACCTGGGACCCCGGCACCATCCAGTGCAAGCCGGGCCAGACCTCGACCTCCGACGCGTACTGCCTCACCGCCGACCAGGTCACCACCCTGCGCCGCATCTACGCCGGACCCACCGACGAACGCGGTCAACTCCTGTACCCCGGTTACCAGTTGCGCGGCTCCGAGCTGAACTGGGCCGGCATCATCACCCCGGCCACCGCCACCGGCGCCAGCGGCGACATCAGCTTCGTCCGCGAGACCCTGCGCTACCAGATCTTCGACAGCCCGCAGCCGACCCTGACGTACAAGGACATCAAGTTCACGGCCGCCTACTACAAGAAGGTCATGCGGCCGGTCGAGGGCATGTACGACGCCACCGACCCCGACCTCACCGCGTTCAAGAAGGCCGGCGGCAAGCTGATCCTCTGGCACGGTCTGGGCGACCAGCACATCCCGTCGGTCGGAACGATGGCCTACTACAAGGCAGTTGAGAAGGCCGTGGGCGGCGAGGCGGCCACCATGAGCTTCGCCCGGCTCTTCCTGCTCCCCGGCGTCGCACACTGCGGCGGCGGCCAGGGCCCGGACACCTTCGACGCGCTGACCGCGATCACCGACTGGGTCACCAGGGGCGACGCCCCGGATAGCCTGACGACGAAGTCGGTCGACAGCAGCGGGAACACCACCATCTCCCGCCCGGTCTACCCCTTCCCGTACTACGCCAAGAACACCACCGGCGGCCCGGCCACCGACGCGAGCAGCTACACCCCCGTCAAGTCCACCGCCGAGGCCACCCTCAAGCTCGACTGGCTCGGCTCCTTCCGCTCCGGCTACGAGACGGTCGGCAACTGGGTGGGCGGCAAGTGGGTCGTCACCAAGGGCAAGAACTGACGTACAGCGAGGGTTGATCGAGATGGCGCGGCCTCCGGTTTCGAGCCGGGGGCCGCGTCGCCTGGGGATCAGAGTTCCCGCAGCGGCAGCGGCAGCAGTAACGGCGGCAGCAGCGGCAGCAGTAGCAGCAGCTCGGCGAGACGCGCCGTGACGGTCTCGGCCGCGTCCTTCGCGTAGCGGGAGTTCATCGCCTCGTAGGCGGCCCGGGTGACGCGACGACCCTGCTCACACGGGGAGTTGTCCGGTACGCGGGGCTCGCCCTCTTCGCGATCCCCTGGATCCTCGTCCCGTTCTGGGTACTGCTCGGCTCCATGTCGGCCCGGGCGTACGCCCGTTCCGGCTCGCGGACGCTGCGGTTCGCGTACTACACGTCCGCGCTGTCGATCGTGCTGACCCGGCGATCGTCCCGACCATCCACGTCCTCACCCGGTTCGGCCTCGACGGATCGCGTCTCGGCTACATGCTGGTGATCGCCGACACCCGGCTCGGGGTGGTGATCTTCCTGGCCACCGGCTTCGTGCGCACCCTTCCGCACGACTTCGAGGAGGCCGCGCAGCTGGACGGGGCGAACAAGTGGCAGATGTACTGGCGGATCATGCTGCCCGTGCTCACCCCGGTGCTCTTTGCCGGCGCGGTCACGCTGATCATCTCGGTCTGGAACGACTTCTCCTGCGCCCTGTTCCTGCCGCGCGGCTCCCAGCCGGCCACGCTGCCGCTGACGTTGTACTCCTTCGCCTCCTCGTCCACGCACGGTGTCAGCCGGAACCTGGTGTTCGCCCATGTGGTGCTGACCAGCCTGCCGCTCGTCCTCGCCCACCTCGTCCTGCAGCGCCGCGCCCTCGCGGGTCTCACGGAAGGAGGTGTCACGGGTTGAGCGTCCTCGTCAGGACACACAACCCACGTGTGCCAGCGCCTGCTTGAGCAACACCCCGTGCCCGCCCGGCATTTCGCTGCGCAGCGCTTCCGAGGCGGCCTCCTCGGGGCTGAACCAGACGAGGTCCAGGGCGTCCTGGCGAGGCCGGCAGTCGCCGGTCACCGGCACGACGTAGGCGAGGGACACTGCATGCTGGCGGGGGTCGTGGTACGGGGTGACGCCGTGCGTCGGGAAGTACTCGGCGACGGTGAACGGCTGCAGCGAGGTCGGGATCCGGGGCAGCGCGACCGGGCCGAGGTCCTTCTCCAGGTTGCGCAGAAGGGCGTCGCGGACCCGCTCGTGGTGCAGCA
Organism: Streptomyces sp. NBC_00986; assembly: GCF_045162565.1. NCBI lineage: Bacteria > Bacillati > Actinomycetota > Actinomycetes > Kitasatosporales > Streptomycetaceae > Streptomyces > Streptomyces sp. NBC_00986. The sequence goes on along the minus strand of NZ_CP108733.1, from coordinate 2,124,169 downwards.
CGCGGCCGGAGACCAGGGTGCGGTTGACGGTGCCGTCGGGGCCGATGCGCAGCAGCAGTCCGATGCTGGTCACCTCCCCGTTGTCGTCGACGCGGACGGGCACCGCTTCGACGTAGAGGATCGGCATGCGGGCGCGTGCCTGTTCGAGGTCGTCGGCGGACAGCCAACCGGGCGTGGTATCGGTCATGTCAGACATTGCTTGATCATACTTTCAGTGTCCGTCGGATAGCCGGTAGACCCGGCGGGCATTGTCGGCCCCCGCCCAGCGTGCCAGCCGCAGCGCGTCGGGCAGGCCCAGTTCGTCGGCATCCACCCGGTCCTGGAGCAGATCCCCAAGACCCCGGCGGAACGCCAGTGCTCCGAGCCCATAGAACTCCGCAAGACCATAGGCGTCGGAGCTGTACAGCAGTTTGCGGAACGGTGTGATCTCCATCGCCTCCGCCAGCACCGCCCGCGCCCGGACCGGTCCAACATGGTGCAGGGTGAGCCCCACATCCAGGTACACCTGTTCGAAGACGGCCGCCAGGTATCCGGCCTGACGCTGATAGGGCCAGCAGTGCAGAAGCAGCACCGGGATCGTCCCGGCGGTCAGGTGCAGCCAGTCCGTGAGCAGGGCGGGGTCCGTGCGGTGCAGCCGGACGTCGTTGTCGCCGAAGCCCGTGTGGAGCTGGAGGGGCAGGCCCAGGTCGACGGCCGTCCACAGCAACTCCCGTACCAGCACCGGGTCTTGAAGCCGCCCGCCACGGTCCAGCCAGACGCGGGCCGCCGCGGTCACCTCCGCCTCCGACGGCCTGGTCGGGTCGAGACCGAATCCCGTCCGGTACGCGGCCACCGACTTCACTGCCACCACCCCCGGCCGCCGCACCGCGTCCAGCGCGGCCGTCCGGAACGCGTCCGCGTACCCGTCCGGTTCGACGCCCCGCGCGGCCACGGATTCCGCGACGGCTTCGAGTCGTACGACCTCATGCGCTGCGGCGCGCGCCGCCTCCGCGAGTTCGGTGGGCGAGGTGATGTGGTGCGGTGCGAACCCCGTGTCGACGCAGAAGACGCCGGTGCCCGCGGCGGCCAGGAAGCGCCGGTTCACCTCGTGCAGGCCCAACTCGGCTCGCCGGGCGAGGTATTCGCCGGCGGGTGCGTGCCGCTCCAGGTCCAGCATCGGTGCGCAGTAACGGCGTACGGCGATGCCGACCGGGCTGTCGAACGGCGAGATCCCGCTGCCGGGCCAGACGTCCCCCTCGGTGAGCAGTGACTCGAAGGCCACCCGGTCCAGCTCCTCGGTGACGACTCCGTGGCAGTGGTGGTCCACCAGCTCCAGCGCGGTGAGCGCCTCGTGGACCGGTCCAGTGGCCATCGTCAGTACTTCCAGCGGTACACGGCAGCCACTTGCTCGTCGTCCAGCTCCGCCACGGCCGCGATCTCGCCCTCTCGTACGGCGATCACCGCGTCGGCGAGGACCGGTCCAAGCGCGGCCCGCAGCTGCGCGTCCTCGCGGAACTCCGTGACGGACTCGGCGAGGGAGGTCGGCAGTCGTCGTACGCCCCGGGTCCCAGCCTCCGGAGCGCCGAGGTGCGCGGGGTCTCCGGTGGTCTCCTCGGGCAGGGCGGCTGCGGTGGTCAGGCCGTCGAGGCCGGCGGCGATCAGGCAGCCGAGGGCGAGATACGGGTTGGCGGCCAGGTCGACCGGCTTGACCTCCAGGTTCGCCGCCTGGGCGCGCTGCCCCGCAGTGCCGGTGACGACGCGTACCGCCGCCTCGCGGGTCTCGCGGCCCCAGGCGGTGAACACCCCTGCCCACTGGGAGGGTTGGAGGCGGAAGTAGCTCGCCGGGCTGGGCGCAGTCACGGCGGTGAGGGCCGGGAGGTGGGCGAGGATGCCGGCCGCGAACGACTCGGCGTCGGCCGTCATGCCGTAGCGACGGTCGCCCCCGGAATGCAGGTTCGCGCTCTCGCGCCAGGCGGAGAGGTGGATGTGGCCGCCGTTGCCGACGCCCTGCGCGAAGACGGACGGTGTGAACGAGGCGCGCAGGCCGTGCCTCCCGGACACCGCGCGGATCGTCTGCCGTACGAGGACACTGCGGTCCGCCGCCGCGACCGGGTCGAGCGCGCCGATCGACAGCTCGAACTGACCCGCCGCGTACTCGGGGTGGAACTGGTCCACGTCCACGCCCTGGGTCGCCAGGGCCGACAGCAACTCGGCCCCGTAGTCGCTGAGTTCGACCTGTCGGGTCGCGCCGTACGCCGGACCGGTCGTGGCCGGGACGAACGCGCCGTCGGGTGCCGTCGCCAGACCGAGTGCCCACTCGATCTCGATGCCCGCGCGGAAAGTGAGCCCGTGCCGCCGCTGCGCGTCAACGACCGTACGGCGCAGGAAGGTTCGGCTGCAGCCGGGGTGGCGCTCGCCCTCCTGGGTGACGCGGTCGACCGGGGCCCAGGCCCACCCGGGCTGCCCGGACAGGATGGCCAGGTGGTCGAGGTCGGGGTAGAGGCGCAGATCGCCGTCCGGGGAGCCGAGGACGTCGGTGGTGACGATGGAGTCGTTCGCGAGGAACGTGTCGAACACCGGGGACATGCCGACGCCCCAGGCCGCCGCCGAGGCGAGCTTCGCGGTCGGGACCGTCTTCACCCGGCCCACGCCCGCGGTGTCGACGTAGGCCAGGACGATCCCGTGCACACCCCGCCCGGTCAGCTCAGCGGCCAGCGCCGTGGCGCGCTCGACCTCGCCGGGACGGCCGCCGGGCAGGGGGTCGGCAAGGGTGGTCATACGTCCTCCACGGTCGCGTCCTGCACGGTCGGCGTCGCCGTCAGGGTTTCACGGCCACCGCTCCGAACTGCGGTACCACGGCCGGGGAATCGGAGTCCGGACGCCACCGCGAGCACGGCACCAGACCCGGGTCGAGGAGGTCGAGCCCCTCGAAGAACGCGGCGACGTCCTCGCGGCTGCGGGCGGTGATCGGGGGAGTGGCGTTCTCGTTCCAGAACTCCATGGCCGGGACGTTGCCCTCGCCGCCGAGGTCGGCGTCGAAGGTGGGGTGCGTGAGGACCAGGAAACTGCCCGAGGGGACCGCCGCCATGACCTTGCGTACGACGTCCCGGGCGTCCTCGGTGTCGAGGATGAAGTTGAGGATGCCCAGCATCATCACCGCGATGGGACGGTCGAAGTCCAGTGTGTCGGCGGCCCGTTGGACGATCGCCGCCGGATCGTGCACGTCCGCGTCGATGTAGTCGGTGACGCCCTCGGGCGTGCTGGTGAGCAGGGTGCGGGCGTGGATCAGCACCAGCGGGTCGTTGTCGACGTAGACGATGCGGGCTTCGGGTGCGACACGCTGGGCGATCTCGTGGGTGTTGTCGACCGTGGGCAGTCCGGTGCCGATGTCGAGGAACTGCCGTCCCCCGCGCTCGGTGGCGAGGAAGCGCACCGCTCGGCCGAGGAAGTCCCGGTCGGCGCGCGCCACTTCACGGATCACCGGGAACAGTCCGGCGACGTGCTCGCCGACCCGCTGGTCGATCTCGTAGTTGTCCTTGCCGCCGATCCAGTAGTTCCACACGCGCGCGTTGTGCGCCACACCGGTGTTGAGCCGGGTCGGTCCCTCTGCCGGGGTGTCGCTGTCACTCACGTCGTGGCTCCTTGTTCGCCCGTCTGACCGGTCAACTCCATTGTGCCGTCAGGTGATCACTCGGCCCAAGGGTTCGCGACGATCGGGGCGAATGTTCCGGCGCGTGCGCTTCGGGAGCGCCGGACCCGGTCAACTCTCAGTCCAGGTTGTCGGGTTGGGCCGGAGGCGTCCGTCCCGCCAGGACGTCCTTCAGGTGCGAAGTGCCGGACTGCACGGCAGCCTTGGTCGTGTCGGTCTCCGTGCCGTCGAGGCCGCCCGACGTGACGGTGATCGCGTCGGTACCGACCCGGACGACGGCCAACTGCAGCGTGAGCGTGGTGGGTTCGTCGCCGCTCATGCCCGTGACGGTGACCTGGAGACCCTGGCGGGCGTCGCCCACGGAGGGCAGCGGGTCCTCGATGACCTGGACCGTCCGATGGCCGCCCTTGGAGTCCGTCGCGGTGAACTGGTCGCACTTCACCGGCAGTGTCTTCAGCCAGTTCAGGGAGGTGCCGAGCTTGGCCCGGTCGTAGGCGGCGACCTGGTACAGCAGCCGCGAGTTGCTCTCCTCGAACCCGGTCAGCGCGGACGCGCCGGACGGCTTGCCGAGAAGGGTGTCGTCGTAGAGCGCGTCGAGCAGTTTCTGGCAGTCGGCGGCGTTGGTCTTCGCGGTGAGGAAGTCGGCGACGTCGACCTTGCCGATGACCAGCTTGTCGCGCCAGACGTCGGCGCCCTTGACCTGCGTCCAGCTGTCCTCGAGATCGGCCTCGGTGATGAGCGCGGCTTTGGCTCCGGCCGGGGTGAGGACGGGGGCGGCGGATTTCGTGGCGCGGGGCGAGGCGGATCTCCCGGTACGGGCTGAGGCGAGCGGGGACTCGGCGGCGAGGGGGGAGGCGGCCACGTCCGAGGCGCTGTCGTGGACCGTTCCACTGCCCTCGCTGTCGCCTCCGCCGGAGCAGGCCGCGCAGGTCAGCAGGGCGCCCGCCGAGAGGAACGAGGCGAGGACACGGAAGGGACGGGCGGCTCGGGAGGGCGGGCGACGGTGCATGGCGGGGCCTCCGGGGGAGTGGCAGGTGTGTCCCCAGCGCACCATCGGGGCGCCGGGGCCTCCAGTGCAGGGGGCCGTTCGGGTGAGTCACGGGGGGTTAGGGGGCGCGTCTTCTCGGGTGAGAGGCCCTCCGGAGGTGAGGGCGCGGCGCGTCAGCGGGTCTCGTCCTCCGGCGGGCCGGAATGCCGGTGCGGCAGATGGAGACGGTGCTCGTGCGGTGGCTGGGGTTCGTGCTCCGCGCGGCGCGCCCGTGCCGCGAGTCCCGCCTCCAGCACGTGCACCGTGCGCCCGTCGCACTTGGGGCAGATCGCGTCGGCGAGGGGTGACCTGAGGGCCTTCCCCTCCTCGTCGACGTACTCCTGCGTGGTGAGGCCGGAGGCGTCCGTCGGGTTGGTAAAGAACATCACCTGGAAGGTGGCCTCCCAGCAGTGGCCGCAGTCACCACAGGTGAACGCGAAGGTCTCCGGCACGGCTCGGGGTTCCGCGGTCATGGCAGGGTCCTCCGTCGTGTGGGGCGGTCGGGGTCGGGCGGCGGGGCAGTGCCCCCAGCGCACAACGCCGCACGTCGTACGGCAACTCGAACGCCCCGCCCCGCGTGCCCGCGCCCCCGCCCGCCCCGACACTGGCCCCAGGCCGGGACGGGCTCCGGCCACCCGCCGGCACCCCCACGCGAAGGAGTGACCATGCTGCCCGGATTCCTCACCAGGGCGGTCCAGTTGCTGCTCGGCAAGGAGGGCCGCTCGCTCCACCTGAAGACGGCGGGCGCGGCGACGGCGGTACTCGGCGTGGTGATGCTCGTCGGCTCCTGGGCGGTGGTCGCCGCCGAACAGGGAGCGCGCGGCGCCAATCTGACGACGTACCCGAGGGCCCTGTGGTGGTCGATCGAGACGGCGACCACCGTCGGATACGGCGACTTCTACCCGGTGACCCTGTGGGGCCGCGTAGTCGGCTCGGTGGTGATGGTCAGCGGCATCACCACCTACGGCCTTGTCACGGCGGCGCTGGCCACGTGGTTCGTCGGGCGGGAACAGCGGCGCCGGCATCATCTCGCCCACGGGGTGGAGGAGTTGGGCGAGGAGACGGTACGGGCTCTGCACGAGCGCTTCGACCGGCTGGAGCGGATGGTGGCCGGGAAGGGCGAGGACTCGGGCAGGTGAGGTGACGGGTGTACCGCCAGGTGGGGCGAGGAACTGCTCGCCGACCGGGCCCGGGTGTGGCGCCCTCCGGGCATGGGCGTGGTCCTCACGACTGTCCACGCCCGCGTGGCGCCACCGACCGCAGCACCTCACCCCGAGTTCCCGCCGATCACGGGCGACCCCGCGCCCACCGAGGCAGACGTGTTGCTCGGGTTACTTGGCCAACGTCACCGCACCGAAGGCGTACCCCTCCCACAGCCGCCGCGAGGCCTCCTCCGGATACGCCGTGACCACCGGCTCCGCGTCGAGCACCTGCACTGCCCGCCCCTCGGTGTCGTACGCGGGCCACCCCGGGTCACCCGTCCGCGCGAACGCCGTCCAGGACGCCCGGAAACGGGACGACAGGGCCAGCGCCTCGGGCGAGGGCACCACATCGGCGAACAGCAGATTGCCCAGGTCGGCGGTGAACGTGCCGAACAGCAGCGGGATGTCGAGGCCGTGGCAGGAGCCCAGGACTCCGCCCAACCCCGGGGCGGGCCAGGTGAGTTCGTAGACGTGCACGCGTCCGCCCGCGGCGACCTGCGCATCCGCGAGGTGGAGGCACGGCATGCGGAACACCCGGTCGGAGTGGACGAGTTCGTACAGTTCACCCGGGGAGGCGTCCGGGAAGGCGGTGCGATAGGCCTGTTCGGCGTCGGGGCCCGGGCCGAACCAGCGCAGTGCGGACGACGCGTCCTCCTCGGTGATCTTCCCGAGCTGGCCGCCGAGGGCGGTGAACAGGCGGAACTCGTCCCGGTTGTGACCGAGGATCAGCTCCACGTCCCGGGCGGCGCCCGCCGCGACACCCTGCCAGGGCGTGGTGGGCAGCACCTCGCCGTCGACGACGGGTGCGAAGGGGCTCAGTGTGTGGGCGAGGCCGCCCCACCGGTCCTCGTACTGGTGCATCTTGCTGGTCAACGTCTCGCCCGCCGTGGGCAGTTGACGCGGGTCCACGGTCGCGAGGTCGGCGGCCGTGGGGCGCAGTCCCGCCTCGGCGGCGATCGCGGTCGCGATGTCCTTGGCCAGTGGGTCGGAGAAGATCGGGCTCGGCACGCTCTGCGCGATGGCCCGGCGGAACAGTCCGGCAGCGCTCGGCATCACCAGCAGCGAGGCCACCGACCCGGCACCGGCCGACTCGCCGAAGACGGTGACCTGTTCGGGGTCGCCGCCGAACGCCGTGATGTTGTCCCGCACCCACTCCAGCGCGGCGACCTGGTCGAGCAGCCCGCGGTTGGCGGGGGCGCCGTCGATCCGGGCGAACCCCTCGATCCCGACACGGTAGTTGAAGGTCACGACCACCAAGTCGCCGTCCCGGGCGATGTGTTGGGCGTCGTAGCCGGGGCTGCCCGCGTGTCCCAGCTTGTAGGCGCCGCCGTAGATCCACACCATGACCGGCCGGCGGGCCGCCGGATCGGGAGCGGGTGTCCACACGTTGACGGTCAGCCAGTCGTCACCCGTCGCCGCCTCCAACACGCCTCGGCGGCCCTGGAATCCGGACTCCTGCGGGGGTGGCGGGCCGAAGTCGAAGGAGTCCCGCACGCCGTCCCAGCCGCGCACGGGTCGCGGTGCCTGGAACCGGGCTTCCCCGACGGGCGGTTCGGCGAACGGGATGCCGCGGAAGACCGCCAGCCCGTCCTCCAGCCGCCCGCGCACCGCACCGGCGCCGAACCGCACCACGGGTGCGTCGGCCGAACCAGCCGCCGTGTCACGGGAGTTGGGTGTCGTCATCGTGGACTCCTCGTTGGGTGCCGGGGAAGTGCGGGTACGCGGAGGGCGGTCGCCGTCCCACGTCACGCGGGACGGCGACCGCCGTGTGCTCGATGGCCAGAATGCCTTAGGCCTTGGCCTCGGCGACCTCGGGAGCCGGGGTCGGCTCCCCGTCGGCCGGTGCCTCGACTGCCTTACGGGCCTTGGGGATCAGGCTCGCGAGGAAGAAGGCCAGCAGCGCGGCTCCGGCACCGATCGCCATGACCACCTTGAAGCCGTTCTCCGACGGGAGGGCGGAGCCGCCGAAGTCCGTGGTCATCTGGGCCAGGATCACTCCGGCGATGGCGCTGGCGAAGGAGGTGCCCAGGGACCGCATCAGGGTGTTGAGGCTGTTCGCCGCGCCGGTCTGGGACGGGTCGACCGCGCCCATGATCAGGGCGGGCAGGGCGCCGTAGGTGAAGCCGACACCGGCACCGATGATGCAGGACACCAGGACGAGGTGCCAGACCTCGGACATCAGCAGGATGTTGAGGGCGTAGCCGGAGGCCACGATCAGTGCGCCGATCATCAGGGTGACCTTCGGGCCCTTGGCCTTGGTGACGCGGGCGGACACGGCGGACATGGCCATCATGACCAGGCCCTGCGGGGCGAGCACCAGGCCGACCGCCAGCATCGACTTGCCCAGGCCGTAGCCGGTCTGCGAGGGCAGTTGCAGCAGCTGGGGGAGGACCAGGGACATCGCGAACATCGAGAAGCCGAGGGCGATCGAGGCCAGGTTGGTGAACAGCACCTGCGGCTTCGCGGTCGTCCGCAGGTCGACCAGCGGTTGCGTGCTGCGCAGCTCGTACCAGCCCCAGGAGAGCAGGATCGACACGGCGGCGATGCCGAGGATCAGGGTGGTCGCGCTGGTCCAGCCCCAGTCGGAGCCCTTGGAGATCGCGAGCAGCAGGGAGATCAGTCCGGCGGAGAGCCCGAGGGCGCCGACCAGGTCGAAACGGCCGCCGGTGCGGACCTTGGACTCGGGCACGACCAGCAGGACCAGCAGGAAGGACACGGCGCCGAGGACGGCGGAGACCCAGAAGAGGAGGTGCCAGTTGTAGTGGTCGGCGATGAAGGCCGCCGAGGGCAGGCCCAGGGCGCCGCCTACGCCGAGCGAGGCGCTCATCAGGGCGGTGGAGCCGGCCAGCCGGTCGCTGGGCAGCACATCGCGCATGATGCTGATGCCGAGCGGGACGACCGCGGCGGCCAGACCCTGGAGCGCGCGGCCGATGACCATCGGGACCAGCGAGTCGGCCAGGGCGCAGACGACCGAGCCCGTCACCAGCAGGATGATGCTGGTCAGCAGCATGCGGCGCTTGCCGAACATGTCGCCCAGGCGGCCAACGACCGGAGTGGCCACGGCGGCGGCCAGCAGTGTGGCGGTGACCGCCCACGCCGTGTTCGACGCGGAGGCGTTCAGGTACTTCGGCAGCTCCGGGATGATCGGGATGACCAGGGTCTGCATCAGCGAGACGACGATTCCGGCGAGGGCCAGCACCGCGACGACGGCGTTCGACCTCGGCGGAGCGGAGGAACCCGCTTCGGCGGGTCGGGCAAGGGCGTCGGACATGGCAGTGCCTCCATCTGGAACGAGCATGACGATCTGGACGAGTCGACTTGCTTGACTCACTCAACCATAATGAGATTGATTGACTTACGCAAGTGAATTCTGGGTGCGGGGCAGCAGCGGCAGTTCGGTGACGACCTCGAAGCCGCCCTCGGGCCGGTGCCCGGCCCGGAGCCGGCCACCGGCGGACAGGGCACGCTCGCGCATGCCGATGACGCCGTAGCCGTCGGCCGGAACGGGGGAGGAGGGCCGCGCGGGGGAGGCGGGTGTCGCCGTACCGCCGTGATCGGTGACGGTGATGCCCAGCCGGTCGTGCGCGTAGCTGAGCCGCACCTCCGCCGAGCCGGTGCCCGCGTGCTTGGTCACGTTGGTGAGCGCTTCCTGCACGATGCGGTACGCCGTGAGATCCGCACCGGCGGACAACGGCCGTGGCCTGCCTTCGGTGTTGATGGTGACGGACAGTCCGGCGGGCTCGAACGAGGCTGCCAGCTCGGCGAGTTGGGCCAGTCCGGGCGCGGGCCCCGACGGGGTCTCCGAGTCGTCGGCGTGGCGCAACAGGCCGACGGTGGACTTGAGTTCGCGTACGGCCGACAAGGTGGTGCCCGCGAGTTCACCGGCGATTCGCTCGGCCTCCTCGGGCCGGCTGCGCATCAGCCGTACGACCGTGCCCGCCTGGAGATTGGCCAGGACGAGGTGATGGGCGACGACGTCGTGGAGGTCGCGGGCGATCCGCATGCGTTCCTCGGTGACGCGGTGCCGTGCCTCGTTCTCCCGGGTCCGTTCCGCGTGCTCGGCACGGGCCTGCACCGCCTCCAGATAGGCCGCGCGGAGCCGGGTCGTGGTGCCGAGGGAGGTCGGCAGCAGCAGCCAGAAGGCCGGCCCGACCAGCTTCAGGACCAGCGGTTCGGTGTCGGGTCCCACGACCAGGGACGTGCCCAGGAGCAGGGTGATGCCGGAGACGGTGAAGAGGTTCGCGGTGGTCCGGTCGGAGCCGCGGGCCAGTGTGTAGAGCGCGACCATCAGCGGTCCGATCACCAGGACCGTGAGGATGTAGCCGAGCGCGGCCACGGCCATGGCACCGCAGAGGGTGACCACCACCGTGGTGCGCGGCAGGGTGCGCCGCCACAGCAGGGCGAGGGAGGAGATGCCCGCGACCAACACGCCTGGCCACCAAGGGACTTCGAGGTCGCGGCCCGGGAGCGTCATCACGCTGCCCGGGAAGGAGCCGGCGAAGAGCGTGGCGGCGACGACCAGGTCGACAGTGCGGGGATGGCAGCGCAGCAGCCGCCGCAGATTGTGGATCATGGGGTGGGGATCATGACGTGGGGGTTCCCGTCCGAGAGGGCAGGCCGTCCGCGGGTTCCCGCCGCCGACCGCGGCCGACGCTGGGAACCCGCGCGCCCGCGGCTACTCGTCGAAGGTGACGACGATCTTCTCCGCCGCGCCCGGCGTCAGCGCGAGCTCGAAGGCCCGGTCGACCTCGGCGAAGGGCACCCGGTGGCTGATCAGCTTGGCGAACCGCTCGTGGTGCTCGACGATCTCCCGCGTGACCTCGAAGATCTCGGTGGGGTAGCCCTGCGAGGCGATCAGCGTCAGCTCGCTGCGCAGCATCCCGCCGAGGTCGATGTCGGCGCCCTTCTTCTGTACGGCGACCATCACCAGCTTCGCGCCCCACTTCGCGGAGTCGACCGTGGTGTTGACGACCGCGGCGACACCGGCGGCGTCGATGTAGATGTCCGTACCGGGACGGGGCTGGCCCAGCGCGTTCGCGGCCCGGCCGTGCAGCTCGGTCAGCCGGGCGGTGACGTTCTCCTCGGCGGAGTTGATCACGGCGTCCGCGCCGACGGCGAGCGCCGTCTCCAGGCGCGAGGCGATGACGTCCGCGACGACGACGTGCTCGACCCCGCGCAGCTTCAGCCAGATCGCCGCGCCGAGACCGATCGGCCCGGCACCGAAGATGACGACCCTGTCGCCGGGCTCGGCCCCGGAACGGTTCACGGCGTGCCGGGCCACGGCCATCGGCTCGTTGAGCGCGGCGACGTCGAACGGCACGGTGTCCGGGAAGACCGTGACGCTCTTGCCGATCTCGCAGTCCTCCAGGATCAGGTAGTCGCTCATGGCGCCGTGCCTGCCGCCGCAGCCGATGATCCCGGTGGGGGCGCCCTGCGGGTTGACGACCACCCGGTCGCCGACCTTCAGGCCGTCGACCTCCGCGCCGACCTCGACGATCTCACCGGCCGGCTCGTGACCGAGGGGGACCGGGGCCATGGCACCGCCGGGCCCGAAGGGGCCGCCGCCGAGGTGCAGGAAGAAGGTGTCGGTGCCGCAGATCCCGCAGGCGCGGATCTTCATGAGGGCGTCCTTCGGCCCGGGCACCGGACGCTCGACGTCCACCACGTCGATCTTGTCTACGGCGCCGGTCTGCACGGACTTCATCGTGGCCATGAGGGGACTCGCTTTCCATGTGCGTGAGGGGTGTCACCGGCCCGGCGGCGGACAGGGGGGAGTACTCCGCTCGCCGGGCCGGTGGCTGCGCCGTACTCCGTCCCCACGGCGTACGGCGCGACGGGGACGCCTCCGCTTGGGCGGCCCCAGCTCTGGACTTGCTTGAGTTAGGCAACCATAAATGCATTACTTAAGTCAAGCAACCGTTTCCGACCTTGCTTAACTCAGGCAAGTAGCTGTTACGGTGGACGCATGTCCACACTGCCACCCGTAACAGCGCCCGTTCCGGAGGACGTAGCCGAGATCGAGCGGGTTCTCACCCGTATCGCCTACCTGGCCGGACGGGCCCGGCAGCACGAGCGTCTGATGGCGCTGGCCGGGCTGCCGCTGGACCGGGCCGCCGTGTCGATCCTCCGCTACATCGCCGAGAGCGAGCCGCTGCGCCCCGGTGTGCTGGCGGTCCGGATGTCCGTGGAGGCATCCCATGTCACGCGCCAGCTACGGCAGTTGGAGCAGCTCGGCCATGTGGTCCGCATCCCGGACCCCGACGACGGTCGCGCCCAGCGCGTCCAGCTCACCGACAGCGGCCTGGCCGCCGTCAACCGCATCCGGGACGCGAGCCGCCGCGGCATCGAGATGGCACTGATCCACTGGTCCGCCGAGGATCTGCGGCACCTCGCGGGACTCTTCCACCGGCTGGTCGACGACTTCGTCACCCACGCCGAGGCGGCCGTGGATCCCGCGCCGTCCGCCTGACGGCTAGGGAACCCGGCCGCTCCGGGGGAACCTCAGACCTTGAAGCCGACCCCGCCGTACAACGAGACCGGCCCCTCGCCGAGCGGGGTCTCGCCCTCCGCGAGCTCGGGATGCCACTCGGACACGGACACGATGCCGGGGTCCATCGGCTCAAGTCCCTTGAAGATGCTGCTCACTTCGGTGTGCGAGCGGGCCACCAGGGTCACCCCGCCCGCCGCGTAGGCGGCGATGCCCCGCTCGACCTTCTCCCGTTCGAGGTCGGCCGTCATCGCCGACAGCACGAGGCAACTCCCCGGCGCCAGCGCGTCGAGGAGGGTGTCCACCAGCTCGTGGGCGCCGTCCTCGTCCGGGATGAAGTGCAGCAGGGCGATCAGGGACAGGGCGATCGGGCGGTCGAAGTCCAGGACGCGGGCCGCCTGTTGGAGGATGGTGAGCGGTTCGCGGGCGTCGGCCTGGATGTACTCCGTCGCACCCTCGGGCGTACCGCGCAGCAGCGCCGCCGCGTGGGCGAGCACGATCGGGTCGTTGTCGACGTACACGACCCGCGCGTCCGGCGCGGTGGACTGGGCGATCTGGTGGAGGTTGGGCGCGGTCGGTATGCCGGTGCCGACGTCCAGGAACTGGCGGATGCCCGACTCCCGGACGAGCATCCGCGTCGCCCGCTGCATGAACCAGCGGTTGGCACGCGCGGTCCGCGGGGCACCCGGGTCAAGTGACGTGATCTGCCTGCCGAGTTGCTCGTCGACCGGGTAGTTGTCCTTGCCGCCGAGGAACCAGTCGTACACCCGCGCCGGATGCGGCTTCGACGTGTCGATCCGTCGGACGGCCGGCTCTGTCCCGGTCACGCGAGACTCCTCTGCTCGACTGTGCGCTACGACGACCCGCACGGGCTGGGTACGGCGGCTCCCGCGGGCTGTGCGAGAAGTTTGGCACGGTCATGCCGACCGGGTGACGCCGTTCGACACCTCGTCCAGGAAACGGATCAGGTCCCCGAAGACCTCCGCCCGGTTCGTCTCGTGGAACACCTCGTGCCGGGCGCCGGCGTAGACGCGCTCGGTCAACTCGCCGCCGCTCAGCCGCTCCACGCCGACCCGGCTGCCGTCGAGCGGGACGAGCCGGTCGTCGGCGCCGTGCAGCCAGAGCAGGGGAAGCCCGCCGATGTCGCCCGACTCGCCCACGGTCTTGAGGGTTTGGACGAAGGCCTCCAGCGTCGGCCGCTTCATCGGACCGTGCCAGACCAGCGGATCCGCCGCGTACGCCGCACCGACGCCGGGGTCGCGGGACAGCGCGGCCGGGCTGATCGGGATGTCGGGGATCTCGTCGAAGGCGAGCAGTCGGCCCGGCAGTTCCCAGGTGCCGATCACCGGCCCGGACAGCACTAGCGCGGCCAGTTCGTCGCCGTACCGCTGTGCGAAGCGGGATGCGATCAGCCCGCCCATGGAGTGGCCGATCAGGACGAGGGGGACACCCGGGTGTGTGGCGCGGGCCAGGTCCGCGACGGCGTGCAGATCCGTGACCACGTCCTCGAAGTCCTCGATCAGCACACGCTCGCCGGCCGATGCGCCGTGGCCCTGGTGGTCGGGGCCGAACACGGCCGCACCGTGTGTCCGCAGTACGGCGGCCAACTCGGCGTAGCGGCCGAGGTGTTCGCCGTATCCGTGCGCGACGAGGGCGATGCGGCGGGGGAGTTCGTGCGGCCACTCGTGTGCGGTGACCGCGCCTCGGGTGCCGGAGAGGACATGCTCGCGGGTGTCGTCCACACCCGAAAACTAGCATCGCTCATCTGGTGCCCCGGTACGCCGAGGTGTGGTGCAGGGGCCATCTGACGAGACACTCCTTACGCGGGCAGATGTAAGGACATACCATCGGTCCTCGCATGAACACGATGACTCTCTGGCACATATCCGGCTGGGAATTCGCCGCCCTCGCCGCCGCGGCCCTGCTCGTCGGCTTCTCGAAGACCGCCGTGAGCGGGGCCAACACGGTCAGCCTGGCGATCTTCGCGGCCGTCCTGCCCGCCCGTGCCTCCACCGGCGTCCTGCTCCCGATCCTGATCGTCGGCGACGTCCTCGCCGTCCTCACCTACCGGCGGCACGCCCACTGGCCGACCCTGTGGCGGCTGTTCCCGGCGGTCGCGGCGGGAGTCGTGATCGGGACGCTGTTCCTGGTGTGGGCCGACGACGCGGTCGTACGGACGTCGATCGGGGCGATTCTGCTGTTCATGGCGGGGGTCACGCTGTGGCGCCGGCGCAAGGCGGAGGCCGGGGCCGAGGCAGGGGACGGTGACGAGCCGGACTCCGTCACCACGAGGTCCGGGCGGGCGAAGGCGCGCTCGTACGGTGTGCTCGGCGGATTCACCACGATGGTCGCGAACGCGGGCGGCCCGGTGATGTCGATGTACCTGCTCTCCGCCGGTTTCCGGAAGCTGGGCTTTCTCGGCACGTCGGCGTTCTTCTTCCTGATCGTCAACGTGACCAAGGTGCCGTTCAGCGTCGGGCTCGGCCTGATCGACGGGCACTCGCTCCTCCTTGACGCGGCGCTCGCGGCATTCGTCGTGCCCGGTGCGTTCATCGGCAAATGGGCTGTGAACCGAATCAACCAGCGATTGTTCGAGCAACTGGTGATCGCGGCGACGATCATCGGCGGACTGCAACTGCTCCTCCGCTGATCCCTCGGCCCCCTGACCTCGTACGCTCGCTGCATGTCCCCGCACATCCTGATCCTCGGCGGCACCACTGAGGCACGTGAGCTGGCCACCGAGCTGACGGCACGTCCCGAGGCGAGGGTGACCACGTCCCTCGCCGGGCGGGTGTCACGGCCTGGGGCGCTCGCCGGGGACGTACGGATCGGCGGGTTCGGCGGAGCCGAGGGGCTGGCCGCATGGCTGCGGGAGCACCACGTGGACGCCGTCGTCGACGCCACCCACCCCTTCGCCGAGACGATCACCGCGAACGCGGCGCGGGCCGGTGCGGCGACCGGAGTGCCCGTGGTCGTGCTGCGCCGACCGGGCTGGCAGCCGGGGCCGGGGGACCATTGGCACCTGGTCGCTTCGCTGGAGGAGGCCGCGGACGTGCTCCCCGGACTCGGGCGGCGCGTCCTGCTCACCACCGGCCGGCTCGGACTCGCCGCCTTCGCCCACCTCGCCCAACTGCACTTCGTCGTACGGTCGGTGGAGCCGCCCGAGCCACCGATGCCGGCGGACGCCGAGGTGCTGCTGGCCCGCGGGCCCTTCACCGTGGCCGATGAGGCGGCGCTGCTCCGCGAACACCGGATCGACGTGGTCGTGACGAAGGACAGCGGAGGAGCGGCGACCGCGGCCAAACTCACGGCCGCGCGGGAGGCGGGCGTCCCCGTCGTGGTCGTACGACGGCCGCCGTTGCCGGACAGGGTGAGCGCGGTGCCCGATGTGGCAGGGGTGCTGGAGCGGCTTGGGCTCAGCCCGGGGCGATGACCGTGGCCCGGAGGCGGTCCACCGCGCGCAGTATCTCGTCGCGGTTCTTGGCGCTCTTCATCCAGGCCGGGAGCCGGGCGACCAGCGACATCCTCTGGCCGGTGTCGTAAAAGGGCGCGCGTTCGCGCAGGTCGGCAGCGACGAACCGCCTGATCAGGTCCAGGTGTTGGAGGTTGTACGCCCACAACTCCCCGTGTCTGGTGCCGGTCCGCAGCCACAGGGACGGCCGAGGGCTCGTTGAGGGGCCCGTGTCGATCCGGCACAGGCCGCAGGACCGGCAGACCAGGCGGGTGTGCGGATACCTCTTGCCGTCGGCGTCCGGAGGGGTGCACGGGCGCCGCTCGAAGTGGGCGATCCGTTCGCAGCGCGGGCAGCGGACCAGTACCGACGACGCGAAGTCGGCGCGGGTGGCGCGCGGGTCGTGGAAGCGCACGGGCGTCGGGGACATGCCGTGAGTATGACCACCGGCCCACTCACCCGGCATCCGGTTTTCAGGAGGCGGTGCTTCCCTCCAACTCCGCCGCGCGCTGCGGCAGTCCGGAGGAGAGGTCCTCCACCAGGAGGCGCTTGGCGATGGAGTCGACCGCGGCGCGCAGGTCCGTGCCCGAGGGGCGGCCGATGTCCTGCTGGACCCGGTCCTCCAGCCAGCTGCCCCACGCCTTGCCGATGACCTCCGCCTCGCGTTCGCCCGCCGCGGTGTGGGAGAGGAGGTAGCCGTCGCGGGTCAGATAGCCCTCCTCGACCATGCGGTCGAAGACCGGGAGGAGTACCTCCGGCGGCATGTGGCGGCGGGCGGCGATCAGGCCGAGGCTCGCGTGGCCGACCATCCTGCTGAACAGTTCGACCTGCATCACGGCCCAGGCACCGGCGATGTCCAGCCGGGTGTCGGAGCCCGTGATGATCCGCCGGGCGGTGTCCAGGTCGGTACTGCCGATGACCTTGCCCACGGCCGTTTCGAGGAGCCGTTGCGAGTCCCCGCCACGAGGTTGCGCGAAGCCCTCGCCCATGTCGGTGGAGCCCTTCCGCGCGCTGTCCCGCAGTTCGACCTGCTTGAGGAACAGGGCGACGACGAAGCCGACCACGGCGACCGGGACCGTCCACCGGAACACCGTGTGGATGGTGTCGGCGTACGCGTTGATGATCGGCGCGGCGGCGGCGTGCGGCAGCTTGTGCAGGCCCTCGGGGCTGGTCGCGGCCTTGGTGATGACGGCCGGGTTCAGCGCGCTCGTCCGCACGGCGGACGCGATCCCGTCCTTGAGGTTGGGGGCCAGACTGTTGGCGTAGATCGTGCCGAAGACTGCGGTGCCGAACGAACTGCCCAGCGTACGGAAGAAGGTGACGCCGGAGGTCGCGGTGCCGAGGTCGGTGTACTCGACGGTGTTCTGCACGGCGATCGTCAGCACCTGCATGCACAGCCCGATGCCGGTGCCGAGCACGAACATGTACACCGATTCCAGGAACGCGCCGGTGCCCGGGCCCATGAGGGACATCAGATACAGCCCGACGCCCATCACCGCGGAGCCGATGATCGGGAAGATGCGGTACTGGCCGGTCTTGCTGACCACGTTGCCGCTGAAGACGGACGCGATCAGCAGCCCGATCACCATGGGCAGCGTCCGCACCCCGGAGACGGTGGCCGAGTCGCCGTCGACGTACTGCAGATAGGTCGGCAGATACGTCAGCGCGCCGAGCATCGCGAAACCGACGATGAAGCTGAGGATCGAGCAGACCGTGAACACCGGGTTGCTGAACAGCCGCATGGGCAGCATGGGTTGGGCCGCCCGGGTCTCCACCCAGCAGAACAGGCCGAGCGCGATCACACCGCCCACGAACAGGCCGATGATGGTCGACGAACCCCACGCGTACTCGTTGCCGCCCCAACTCGTCGCCAGGATCAGCGAGCTCGCGCCGATTGCGACGAGCGCGATGCCCAGGTAGTCGATGACGGGCCGCACCGCCGACTTGACCACGGGGATGGTGCGGGCCGCCGCGATGACGACGATGATCGCGATGGGCACGTTGACGTAGAACGCCCAGCGCCAGGTGAGGTGGTCCGTGAACAGGCCGCCGAGCAGCGGTCCGATGACCGTGGCGACGCCGAACACCGCGCCGATCGCGCCCTGGTACTTACCGCGTTCCCGCAGCGGGATGACGTCGGCGATCAGCGCCATCGCCGTCACCATCAGGCCGCCCGCGCCGATGCCCTGCACCGCGCGCCAGGCGATCAGCAGCGTCATGTTGGTGGACAGACCGCACAGGAACGAGCCCGTGATGAACACGATCGCCGAGACCTGGAAGACCACCTTGCGGCCGAACAGGTCGCCGAACTTGCCGACCAGCACGGTCGCGACGGTCTCCGCGAGCAGATAGGCGGTGACCACCCACGACATGTGCTCGGCACCGCCCAGGTCGGACACGATGGTTGGCAGGGCCGTGCCGACGATCGTCTGGTCGAGGGCCGCCAGCAGCATGCCCAGCATGATCGTCACGAAGACGACGTTGCGGCGGCGGGAGTCCAGCACGGGGGGCTGCTGCGCGGAAGGCAGCGCGGTTTCCTCGGCGACTGTCACGGGGTCACTTTCACACCGGTAGGCCCCTCCTGCATACGGGGCGGTCCACTCGGGTGCCCCGCTGCCCCTGCCCGCTACTCGTTCCTCGGATGCCGGCGCAGCAGATACGTGTCCATGATCCAGCCCTTGCGCTCACGGGCCTCCGCACGCAGCCGCTCGATGCGCGGGGCGGCCTCGGCTATCGGACCGGAGGCGAGGATCTCGTCGGGGGTGCCCAAATAGGCGCCCCAGTAGATGTCGATGTCCTGGTCCGCGTACCGCCGGAACGCCTGGTGCGCGTCCAGCATCACGACCACGTCGTCCACGTCTTCCGGGAACCCCTCGGACAGCCGCCTGCCCGTGGTGATCTGCACCGGCCGGGCGACCCGGTTCAGCCCCGTGCGGTGCCGGGCGACGAGCGCCGAGACACTGCTGATGCCGGGCACGACGTCGTACTCGAAGGCCACCGCGCCCCGCTCCAGGATCTCCTCCAGGATGCCGAGCGTGCTGTCGTACAGCGAAGGATCGCCCCACACCAGGAACGCGCCGCTCTGGTCCTCGCCCAACTCCTCGGCGATGAGCCGCTCGTAGATCTCCGCGCGGGCACTGCGCCAGTCCCCGACCGCCGGCGAGTACGCGGCGCCCCCGGCCTTCCGGTCCCGCTCCGGGTCGCGCGCCTCGACCAGGCGGTACGTCCCCTCCGGTATGTGCGCGTCGAGCATGTCCCGGCGGAGCTGCGTGAGGTCCGACTTCACCTCGCCCTTGTCGAGGAGGAAGAACACGTCCGTGCTCCGCAGCACCCTGATCGCCTGCAGGGTCAGCTGCTCGGGGTCGCCCGCGCCGATACCGATGACATGAATCTTTCGCACACCCCCGAGTCTGCCCCACGCCACTGACAGTCCGTACACCGCACCGGCACGGACCGGGACGATTCCGTGCCGGCTCGGCTACGACGTCCCGCGCAGCCGAGGTGCCCGCGCCCGCGCGTCGACACTCCCGCCGCCCCGCTCCACGTCGTCCCCGAGCCTCCGCGCCCAGGCCGCGACCCCCGCGAGATCCATCCCGTACGGCCGCTCCCGCCCCGACCGGGACGCCCACTCCTCGACGCCCCCGGCGCCGCGCCGCAGCAGCCGGGCCCCGCCGGTGATGTTGCCCCGGGCCGCGTGCGTGAGGCCCACGGCGAGCTGGGCGAGGCCGCGCCACAGGGCACGTTCCTCATCCGGCCCCGACTTCCAGGCGTCCTCGAAGACCTCGTGCGCGTGGAACGGTTTCCCCTCGTCGAGCAGCGCCTGCGCCTCGACGACGGTCACCTCCGGCGCGCGCACGACCCCCTCGGGCTGCCGTGCCACACCGTCCGCGTCGTACGGCAACGGCCGCCCGAGCCCGTCCCGCGGCCGGGCGTTGCGTGCCCGCCCCTCGCCGTCCCGGTCCCGCGCGCCGGCCGTACCGCCTGAGGTCGTGTCGCTCATACGACGATTGTCCCGCGCCCGGCACCGGCTTCGGCGCACCCCCGGGCGTGGGGTAAAGTGCTGTTCGCGCGATCACACGGTTTTCTGTGGGAAGCGCATCGGGACGTGGCGCAGCTTGGTAGCGCACTTGACTGGGGGTCAAGGGGTCGCAGGTTCAAATCCTGTCGTCCCGACTTTTCGAAGTCGCAGGTCAGAGGCCGTTTCAGAGGAGATCTGAAGCGGTCTCTTGATCATTTCTGGGGACCGTTTGGGGACCAGGGCGCGGCTCCCTGAGGAAGCGCTTGGTTGGCGGCGCACCCCGGACTACTCCCGTCGTCGGTGCGGGACGCAGGCCGAACACGACCGCCGGTCATCCGGGAACCGGTGCCGGCGCCGCGGCCGCCGCTCACACGTAATAAAGCACCTGAGCAGTCACCCTCGATCCACCGCGTGAACTCCGGTGATCCTCTTCGGTCGGTTTCCGGATACTTCTCCAGTCCGAGGCGGCGCGAGTCGCCGGGTGGCCGAAATGCCGACCTTGTCGAGACTCCACTCGCGCCTCCCAGCTTGGCGAGGACGAATCGGGCATCGCCGAGGCGCGCTTCGGCCGCCTTGCCCGGCGGTTCCTTGGGGATCTCAACAGGAAGTGCCGGAGCCTTGCGCATCACGCTGAATCTCTGGAGGATCTGGAGAGTTGACGCTCCATCAGATAGTTCCGGCCCGAGTATCTACCTGGGAGGAGCTCCATGGTGCCGGACACCACCGAGACGACCAGCGGCGAGGCCACGTTCCCGTTCCCGCCGGGACCTCATGGCAGTCCGCCCGGAGCGTACGAGAGCAGACGGCGTGGCTGCCCACTGGCACCCGTGGTATTGCCCAGCGGCGACGAAGTCCTCCTGGCCACCACCTATGACGATGTGCGAGAGGTCTACGCGGACCCGCGCTTCAGCCGGAACCTGCGCTACGCCGGCGCTCCGCGCATGCTGCCTGACGCCGACTTCTCCGACGATCCGAGCGCACTGGTCAACATGGACCCGCCGGATCATGCCCGGCTTCGGCGCATAGTGCAGGCGGCGTTCACTCCCCGGAGATCGGAGAGTTGGCGGCCCCGGATCCAAGCCGTCGCGGACCAACTGCTCGCGGAGACGCGTGGCGGGTCGCGTCCGGCGGACCTGATGGCCGCCTTCGCCTTTCCGCTGCCGATCAACATCATCTGCGAATTGCTCGGTGTCCCGGCTGAGGACAGTCCTTACTTCCGCAGCTGGTCGGACACGTTCCTGTCCACCAGCACCGCTTCCGCACCGGAGCGCTCCAAGACCGCCACGGAGTTCATCACCTACGTCGATGACCTCATCGCAGCGCGCCGCGGAAACCCGGGCGAAGATCTGCTGGACGACCTCATCAACGCACACGACGAGGACGACCGGCTCAGCTCGGACGAACTGGCCCGCATGGTACGGGGGTTGATTGTCGCGGGCCACGAGACCACCGGCAACGTCATCGGCCGCGGCATCCTCACTCTCCTGCGGCACCCGAACCAACTCGCCGCGGTCCGCCACGATCCAGGACTCGTGCCTGTTGCCGTAGAAGAGATCCTTCGCATGGAAGTTCCGGGCCACGGAGGGTTGTTGCGAGTGGCCACCGAAACCGTGTCGCTTCCCTCAGGGGCCACCGTCGAGCAAGGCCAAGGTGTTCTCGCCCCTGTCGTGGCCGCGAACTTCGATCCGCGGCAT
Organism: Streptomyces sp. NBC_00986; assembly: GCF_045162565.1. Taxonomy (NCBI): domain Bacteria; kingdom Bacillati; phylum Actinomycetota; class Actinomycetes; order Kitasatosporales; family Streptomycetaceae; genus Streptomyces; species Streptomyces sp. NBC_00986. Next base: position 2,102,662 of record NZ_CP108733.1, on the reverse strand, counting down.
TTTCCCGACCCCGATACGTTCGATATTCACCGCGTCGACGACAAGCATCTCGCTTTCGGGCACGGCCCTCACTACTGCCTCGGAGCCAACCTCGCTCGCGTCGAGTTGCAAGTGGCCATCGGTTCGGTGATTCGGGAATTCCCTGCCCTCGCCCTCGCGGGTGCGGTGCAGGATCTCGCCTGGACCAACGGAAGTCGGGTGTGCGGTCTTCTGAGTCTCCCTGTCACCTGGTAGCGGGGAACTCGTGGGTCAGATTCGAAGGCCCGTCGGTGCCGGACTGACGGGCCGTGTGCCGGGAACGGCTGTGCGGCCGGCCCCGGCACCGGGATGGTCACGGCTTGCGCGCGACCGCCCCGTACATCGCGATGTCCTCATCGCGTATGTTCTGCTCGCCCGTGCCGTCCGGGTGCCACTTGTGGACCTGGACGATGCCGGGTTCGACAAGCTCGAGCCCCTCGAAGAACTCGTGGGCCTCGTCGATGGTGCGCAGCCGCATCGGCATGTCGCGGGCCGCGTACTCGCGGGCGACGCGGCCCACCTCCTGCGGCGCGAACTCGGCGGTGCCGATCGACATCGCGAGGTAACTGCCCGAGGGGAGAGGCTCCAGCAGGCGCCGTACGACACCCACCGCGTCGTCCGCGTCGAGCATGAAGTGCACGATGGCGATCACCGTCAGGGCCACCGGCCGGGAGAGGTCCAGGGTCTCGCGCAGCTCCGGCGCGTCGAGGATCGTGGCCGGTTCACGGAAGTCGGCCTCGATGTACGACGTCCTGCCCTCGGCCGTGCTGGAGAGCAGACCCTGGGAGAGGGTGAGGACGATGGGGTCGTTGTCGACGTAGACCACCCGTGACTCGGGAGCCACCTGCTGGGCGATCTCGTGCAGGTTCGGGGAGGTGGGGATGCCGGTGCCGACGTCCAGGAACTGGCGCACGCCCGCCTCTTCGGCGAGCCAGCGCACGGCCCGGTTCATCCAGTCCCGGTTGGCGACCATGTGGATCGGGAGCGCGGGCCACTCCCGGGACATGGCGTCGCCCGCCTCCTTGTCGGCGGGGTAGTAGTCCTTCCCGCCCATGATGTAGTCGTAGATCCGCGCGGAGTGCGCGTGTTCGGTGTCGATGCGGTCGGCCGGCCATCCGTTGTCGGGCAACGCCGTCTCTCCCATTCGAGTGGTGGAGGTTCGGGATGAACGCTCAGTAAAAACAATGGAGTTCACAGAAGGAAGTCGGCGTCACCCGCCTTCACGCCCGAAACGAAGCTCGTCATCTCATGGGGTGTGAAAACCAGCGCCGGGCCGTCGGGGTCGGTCGACTGACGTACGGCGACGCGGCCGTCGGCGAGCTTCTTCACTTCCACACAGGCGCCGCCGGCGTCGTCGCTCCACGGCTTGGTCCAGCCGCGTGCGCCCAGGTTCCGGGACGGTATGCCGTTGCGTATGTGGTGGTGCACGTCAGAGCTCCTTGCGAATCGCACCGAGGAGGGCCTCGGTCTTGCGGGCGGGCGCCGCCTGGGCACCCAGCCGGTCCAGGGCCTCGCGGTACACCACGACGTCGTCGCCCTTGTCCAGGTAGACAGCGCCCACCAGGCCGTTGAGATAGACGACGTCGGGCAGCTCGGCAGCCCGGAACCGGAAGAGGTGGAACGCCCCGGCTCGCATGGCCGGGTGCGGGCCGTTGGCGAACGGCATGATCTGCAGCGTCACATGAGGCAGCCGGTTGACCTCGATCAGGTGGTCGATCTGGGCGCGCATCACCGCGGCACCCCCGACCGGCCACTTCAGCACCGTCTCGTCCATCACGACCCACACCCGCGGTGGCGCTTCGCGGGTCAGCAGTTCCTGGCGGCGCATACGAAGGGCGACCCGGCGCTCCGTGGCCTCGGAGGGGGCGTGCGGGTTGCCCGCGCCGAGCAGGGCCCGTGCGTACTCCTCGGTCTGCAGCAGCCCGTGGACGAACTCGTTCTCGTAGGCGCGGACCTGCAACGCCGCCTGCTCCAGGCTCAGATACGCGGCGAACCAGTCCGGCATGACGTCGCGGTACGTGTGCCACCAGCCGCGCTTGCTGGCCTCGCGGACCGACTTCAGGAAGGTGTCGATCTCCTGACGGTCCGTCACCCCGTAGACCTGCAGCAGCTTTTCCGCATCCGGCAGGCGCAGCCGGGCCACCTTCGCGGCCTCCATCCGGCGGATCGTGGAGTGGCTGACACCGATGGCATCGCCCGCCTGCTCGTACGTGAGTCCCGCGCGGGTCCGCAGTTCCTCCAGCTGGCGGCCGAGGATCATGCGCAGGACGGAGGGGACGCCACCCCAGTCGGTCTCTGCGGTCACGGTCTACCTCCCTTGCGCCTCCAGCTCCGGGCGGCAGTCTGGCAGGCTTTCGCTCTTCACAGACTCTTTCGATCACTTCCTGGCGGAAGCAGCATGCACTTCGCTACGTGCAATTTTCAACTTGCCGGTTGCGATGGGTTGTTGGCAGGTGCCACAGTAAGCAGGTCGTCACAGCTCGTCCAAGAGTGAGACGGCGCAGCCCAGTTGGGGGAAACGGGCTACGACCTGCGTTGGCCCGGCAGGGCCGCCATCCGCGCCTCGTGCGCGGCCGGTCGGCGCGGTACCGGCACCGCCCAGGGTGCGAAGGCACACGAAAGGCGTACGGCGATGGCTCCGCCCTCCTTCCCCCAGCCGTTGGACCGACCTCCCGGAGGCGGGCGTCATGGCCGACTCCCTGGGCCCCAAGGCCCCGGCCGGCTCGCCTCCGGGAACCAACACCCCCGCCACAGCCATCTGTTCGGCCTGCCGGCGACCCCGGCGTCAGTCGGTCTGGCCCGCAGAACCGTGGACGAACTGCTCATCGCGTGGGGCGTCCGCGAAGTCGTCCGGGACAACGCTGTCGTCGTGACCTCAGAACTCGTCACCAACGCGCTCACACACTCCGCGAGTGACTGGATCGTCTGTGAGGTGCGGAGCGCGGACGGAGTCCTCCGGATCGAGGTCGAGGACCAGAACCGCGGTTCCACGCTCCCGGTACCCGGTCGGCCCGGTCCCGACGACCAGGGCGGGCGCGGTCTCCTGCTCGTCGCAGAGCTCAGCAGCGACTGGGGAACGGCGGACATCCCACACCGGTCCGGGCGGATCGTCTGGGCCGAACTCGCCACGGACGCCGACGAACCCGTCCCGCCCTGACGCCCACCTGGCCGGCCCCGGCTCCCCGCCCGGCCCATCCCCCCACTCGGCCGAAGGGTCCCCCCCCATGTACCTATCGCGCAGCCGCGATCCGATCCCGTCCCCCTCCGAGCCGTTGGCTCACAGCTTCACTCCGCCCCCGAATCCCGCCGAGCCGCCGACGCACGACCGCATCCGGTCCGGACGCCTGGTGATCCCCGCGCCGTTACGCGCGAGCCTCGGATACGACGCCGTGGGCATGCCCCGGGAACACGGGGAACGCATCCTGGACCATGTGCAGCGTGTCGGCTGCATCTTCGCCGACGCCCGGCGCTGGTGGTGGATCGTGCCGGCCGGCTCGCACATCGGCGTCATCTGGCCGCCGTCCATCAGCTATGCGATCGGCGCCCAGGTGGCCGACCCCTCCTGGACGAGCACCCGCCCGAAACCGGGCCTGGAGCATCCCCGTCTGATCCATTCCCCCGAGACCGGGCAGCCCTACACGCCGCCGATACCCCTGTACTTCCTCACCTGCCGTGTCGCCGGCAGCACTCCGCTCTGGTCACTGGACGAGCCAAACTGACCAGCCGCATCCGGCAGGCCCCGCCGAGTCGGTCTCTTGTCCTGGCGGCGACCGTTGGATGCGCATCACGGACGTGCCCCATGATTTCTGGCCGAATGTGCGGATGAGGAAATCCTGTCGTCCCGACTCGACAGAGTCGCAGCTGAGGGGCGGTTTCGGAGAGATCCGAAACCGCCCCTTCGTCATGTCCGGGACCAGGTGGGGACCGCCACGCCCACCCCGTGGACTCCAGCCGTCCGCATGCGGCAAGCCATCAGGGATTTGCAGATTTAAGCAAGAAACTTGCAATGGCTTGCGTGATTAATTCTTTACTTCGTCGGAATCTAGCGGGGTCGAAAGGGTCTCTGTACGGTCGGGGCGCCGGTCTCCTCCCCCCACTCCGTGAAGGAGCCTCACATGCTGACGATCCTCAGACCCCGGCGACTGGCGGTGGCCGTCGCCGCGGTCGGTGCGCTGTGCGTGTCCGTCCTGCCGGCCGCCGCCGTACAGCAGGCGGCACCGACCAAGGCCGCGGCGAGCGTGGCGGTGGGTGCGACGACGCCGTTCTCGGTCTATGAGGCCGAGGGAGGAACTCCCGGCGGCGGCGCGGCCGTTCGGTCGCTGACCTCGGCGCCGGCGACGCAGTACTCGAGCGCCGTCCTGGAGGCGTCCGGCCATTCCTATGTCCACCTGGGCGACACGGGCCAGTCGGTGCAGTGGACGAACACCACCGGCCAGCCGATCTCCTTCCTCAACGTCCGTGCCGGCATCCCGGATTCGGCGTCCGGCGGCGGTGTCACCGGCACGCTGAACCTGTACGTCAACGGCGTGTTCCGGCAGGCGCTGAACCTCAACTCCCGGCAGAGCTGGGTGTACGAGGGCAACGGCAACTACAACACGAGCGACGACCAGAACCCGGCCGACGGCGACCCCAGGGTCTTCTGGGACGAGTCGCACGCCTTCGTCACCGGGGCCCCGATCCCGGCGGGCGCCACGTTCTCGCTGCGGAAGGACGCCGACAACAGCGTGTCCTTCTACGACGTGGACTCCGTCGACGTGGAGAACCCGCCCGCGCCGCAGGCACAGCCCGCGAACTCGATCTCGATCACGAGCTGCGGTGCGGTGGCCGACAGCAATCCGACCAACGGCGCGGCCGACAGCCGGTCCGTGGACAGCCGGGCCGCCATCCAGAGCTGCATCGACCAGGCCGAGCAACAGGGAAAGATCCTCTGGATCCCGCAGGGCACCTTCTACGTGAAGGGCACCGCGGGACTGAACGCGCAGGGCATCACCATCGCGGGCGCGGGCCTCTGGTACAGCACGGTCTACCGTGACGTCCCGGTCCCCAACTCCACACCGCTGGCAGCCCTGTTCGACCTGACCTCCTGCACTGTGCGCAACTTCCACATCGACGCCAACGCCGTCAGCCGCAGCACCATCGGCGGCGACGGTGGCGCGATGGACACCACCGGCACCGACTGGTCGGCCGACGGCATCTGGACCCAGCACACCATGTCCGGCTTCTGGGCCTCCGGCACCGGCGGAACGGTGAAGAACAGCAGGCTGACGTCGATCTGGGCCGACGGGATCAACGTCAACAACGTGTCGCTGAACGCGGACACCGGCAACGACCTGACGGTCACGAACAACTTCGTCCGCGGCACCGGGGACGACGCGATCGCCATCAACTCGGTGGCGTACAACACCAACAGCGACGGTTCCCAGACCCACTACAACCCGATGACCGATGTCACCGTCAGCAACAACACCTCGATCGCGCCCTGGGGCGGCAAGGGCATCGGGATCTACGGCGGCAGCGGCCACCAGGTCGAGGACAACTACATCAGCGACACGGCCCGTTACATCGGCCTGGGCGCCGGCCGCTTCGGTGTCAACGGCAGCGACCTGCTGTCCGCGACCGTGAGCGGCAACACCGTGGTCCGCTCCGGCGGCAACGCCTACAGCCAGGGCCAGCCCGCCCTGCACATCGGCAACGGCGGCGACGGCCAGAACACCGGGACCGTCGACAAGGTCACGGTGACCGGCAACACCGTCACCGACTCCCTCTACGACGGGATCGCCTTCTCCACCTCGACCAACACCCTGTTGCAGGACAACACCGTCAGCAGTTCCGGCCGCAACGGCATCGTGATCTCGCCGCCGTTCTACCCCGCGCCCACCGGCTCCGCGACGATAACCGGCAACACGGTCACGGGACTTGAGGCCGGCACCTCGGCCTACGTCAACAACTCCACCGGTTTCGTCGCCACGTTGAGCGACAACCACTGGCCGCCGCCCGCGCCCGAGGGCCCCTACGGCGGCACTCCGGCCGCCGTGCCTGGAACGGTCCAGGCGGAGGACTACGACACCGGCGGCCAAGGGGTCGCCTACAACGTCACCTCCGTCAACGGCAACGCCAACTCCTACCGCGCCGACGGCGTCGACCTCGACAACACCTCGGACGCGGGCGGCGGTTACAACCTGGGTTGGACCGGTCCAGGACAGTGGTTCCGCTACACGGTCGACGTCGCCACGGCCGGCACATACACCCTAGACCTCCGTATCGCGGCCCCGTCCGCGGTGCCCGGCGCGCTGCACCTGTCGGACGCCTCCGGTACGAACCTCACCGGCGCCGTCGACCTGCCCGCCACCGGCGACTGGCAGACCTGGGGCACCGCGACCACCCAGGTGACCCTGCCGGCCGGCCGACAGGTTCTGACGCTCGACCAGGACAGCGGTGGCTGGAACATCAACAACTTCGCCTTCGCCACGGGGAGTAGCGCACCGTCGGCCACCCTGACCGCGACTCCGGGATCACTCACCTTCGCCGACCAGACGGTGAACACGACCAGCGCCGCACAGACCGTCACGGTCACCAACTCGGGTACCGCCACTGCATCGTTGACCGGAATCACCGCCGGCGGTGACTTCACCCAGACCGACACCTGCGGCAACTCCCTGTCCGCGGGCGCGAGTTGCACGGTCTCCGTCACCTTCACACCCACCGCCTCCGGTACCCGCACCAGCACGCTCACCCTGGCCGGCAACCAGTCCAACGGCCCCACCGCGGTGGCCCTTTCGGGCACCGGCACCGAGGCCACGAACACCAACCTCGCCGCCGGGAAGCCCGCCGGCGAGTCCAGCCACACCGACGTGTACCCGTCGTCGAACGTGACGGACGGCAACCAGAACTCCTACTGGGAGAGCGCCAACAACAGGTTCCCGCAATGGGTCCAGGTCGACCTCGGCTTGGCCCGGAGCGCCTCCCGCGTAGTGCTGCAACTGCCCGCCGCCTGGGGTGCCCGCACCCAGACCCTGGCCCTGAGCGGCAGTACTGACGGCGCCACCTTCACCACCCTGAAGTCCTCGGCCGCCCACACCTTCGACCCGGGCACCAAGAACACCGTGACGCTCACCTTCCCCGCCGCCACCGAGCGCTACTACCGCGTGACCGTCACCGCCAACACCGGCTGGCCCGCGGGCCAGGTGTCCGAATTCCAGGTCTGGGCCGCCTGACCCTGCCCTCTTCCCTCTGACCCCACCCTCCCCACGGTGCCGCCGCACAACCCGTCCGGCGGCACCGTCGTGTCCGAGGGCGCCTGAGATCTTGCGGGATCCAAATTTGTTTGTTGCAAAGCCCTGTCGAGATATTGCGTGATCATGTCAACGATATTACGGTCCCCCATGCATCGGCACGAACCCCCCGTCTCCCCTCCCTCTCCGGCGGCACCAGCGGGACAGTTCCGGCATTTCATTACGTAAGGAGTGGCACGTGTTCCATTCCATCCGAGACCTGAGACGAGCCCTCGTCTGGGTGGTCAGCACCGTGATGCTGGCCGCCGTAGGCGTCTTCGCTCTGGCTGTCCCACCCGCCGCGGCGGCGTCCACCGCCACCGGCGGCAGCGGCGCGAGCCTGCCGTACGTCGAGGTGCAGGCGGAGAACTCCGCCACCAACGGCTCGGCGATCGGCCCGAGTTACACCGCGGGCCAGCTGGCCGACGAGGCGTCGTACCGCAAGGCGACGACCTTGCAGGGCACCGGCCAGTACGTCACCTTCACCACGCCGGTGGCGACCAACTCGATCAACTTCCGCTACAGCATCCCCGACACCTCGGGCGGCTCGGTCTACACCGCCGCGCTGTCGCTGTACGTCAACGGCGTCAAGCAGCCCGACTTCACCCTGACCAACGCCTACAGCTGGTACTACGGCAGCTACCCCTTCACCAACACGCCGGGCAGCAACCCGCACCACTTCTTCGACGAGGCCCACCGCCTGTTCTCCACCACCTATCCGGCGGGCACGACCTTCAAGCTCCAGGTCGACGCGGGGGACACCGCCTCCTCGTACACGATCGACTTCGCCGACTTCGAGCAGGTCGGCGCCGCCCTGACCGCACCCTCGGGCGCGGTGTCGGTGACCAGCAAGGGCGCCGACGCGACCGGTGTGGCCGACGCGACCAGCGCGTTCAACGCCGCGATCAGCTCGGCGGGCCCCGGCGGCACCGTGTGGATCCCGCCGGGCACCTTCAACATCCCCGGCCACATCAGCGTCAACAACGTCACGATCGCCGGCGCGGGCATGTGGTACTCGACCGTCACCGGCACGGCCCCCGGCTTCTACGGCAACTCCGCGCCCAACGCGAGCACCGATGTGCGCCTGCAGAACTTCGCGATCTTCGGCAATGTGCAGGAACGCGACGACAGCGCCCAGGTCAACGGCATCGGCGGCGCGCTGAGCGACTCGACCGTCTCCAATCTGTGGATCGACCACATGAAGGTCGGCGCCTGGATGGACGGGCCGATGGACGGCCTGACGTTCACCGGCATGCGCATCCGTGACACCACCGCCGACGGCATCAACTTCCATGGCGCGGTGACCAATTCGAAGGTGACCAACAGCGACATCCGCAACACCGGCGACGACGGCATCGCCACCTGGGCGGACTCCGGCATCGGCGCCGACGCCAACGACACGATCTCCAACAACACCGTGTCACTACAGATCCTGGCCAACGCCATCGCGATCTACGGCGGCCACGACAACACCGTCAGCGGCAACCGCGTCGTGGACACCGGCATCGCCCAGGGCGGCGGCATCCACGTGGGGCAGCGCTTCACGTCGACGCCGGTCGGCACCACCACCATCTCCGACAACACCATGGTCCGGGCCGGCAGCCTCGACCCCAACTGGCAGTTCGGCGTGGGTGCGTTGTGGTTCGACGGCAGCCAGGGCGCGATCACCGGCCCGATCAACGTGACCAACGCGCTGATCCAGCAGAGCCCCTACGAAGCGGTCCAGTGGGTCGAGGGCACCATCAGCGGGGTCAACCTCAACAACGTGACCATCGCCGGCACCGGGACCTTCGCCCTCCAGGAACAGACCGGCGGCGCCGCCAAGTTCACCAACGTCACGGCCACCGGCGTCGGTTACTCGTCCCCGGTGTACAACTGCTCGGGCGGCAACTTCGTCATCACCGATGGTGGCGGCAACTCCGGTATCAGCGGCACCCCGTACTGCGGCGGCTGGCCCGCCCCGGTTTACCCGCCCTACCCGTCGGAGGGCGTGACGGCCACCCCCGGCGCGCTCAACTTCGGTTCGGTGGCGACCGGTTCGACGAGCGCCGCGCAGACCGTGACGGTCTCCAACCCGACCAACACCGCCGCGTCCGTCTCCTCGATCTCCACCAGCGGCGACTACGCCCAGACCAACACCTGCGGCTCGTCGATCACGGCGAACGGCTCCTGCACGGTCAGCGTGAGGTTCTCGCCGACGGCGACGGGCAGCCGTAACGGCGCGCTGACCGTCAACGCGGGCGGGACGACCAGCACGGTCAGTCTCTCCGGTACCGGCACCGCGCCGGGCCCGGTGCTGAACACCGACCCGGCGAGCCTGTCCTTCCCCGCCACGGTGGTCGGCTCGTCGGCCACCGCGCAGACCGTGACGGTGACCAACTCGGGCACCGCGTCGGCGACCGTCTCGGCCGTCGCGGCGACCGGTGACTTCAGCCAGACCAACAACTGCTCCACCCTCGCCGTCGGCGCGTCCTGCACGGTCACCGTCGGCTTCAAGCCCACCGCGGGCGGAGCGCGCGCGGGCACCCTGACCGTCACCAGCAACGCCAACAACAGCCCGACTGCCGTATCCCTGACCGGCAGTGGCATCGACAGCACCACCAACATCGCCGCCGGGCGTCCCGCGTCGGCGAGTTCGAGCACGAGTCCCTACGTCGCCTCGAACCTCACCGACACGGACGCGTCGACGTACTGGGAGGGCACGGACGGTTCGTTCCCGCAGTGGGCCCAGGTCGACCTAGGCCAGAACTACGGCGTCGGCAAGGTCGTGCTCAAACTCCCGCCCGCGACCGCCTGGTCGGCCCGTACGCAGACCCTGTCGGTACAGGGATCGACGGACGGCTCCAGCTTCTCCACGCTCAAGGCCTCGGCCGGGTACACCTTCGACCCGAGCGCCAACGCCAACACCGTGACCATCACGTTCAGTTCGGCCACGGCGCGATACGTGCGGGTCAACATCACCGCCAACACGGGCTGGGACGCTGCCCAGTTGTCGGACTTCGAGGTGTTCCCCAGCAGCGGCGGCTCCTCACCGGCGACCCTGTCGGCCGACCCGACGTCACTGTCGTACGCCACTCAGGCGCTCAACACCTCCAGCGGCGCGAAGACGGTCACGGTGACCAACTCCGGCACGGCGGCGACGACCGTCTCCGGCATCACCGTCACGGGCGACTTCGCGCAGACCAACACCTGCGGTTCGTCGATCGCGGCGGGCGCCTCCTGCACCGTGAGCGTCACGTTCACGCCCACCGCGTCCGGCACCCGCTCCGGTGATCTCAGCATCGCCAGCAACGCGTCGAACGGCACAACCACGGTCGCGCTGACCGGAGTCGGCGCCGGCACGGTGAGCCGGAACCTGGCGGCCGGCGCGGCCACCACCGAGTCCAGCCACACCGACGTGTACGCGTCGTCGAACGTCACGGACGGCAACCAGGGCACCTACTGGGAGAGCGCCAACAACGCCTTCCCGCAGTGGGTCCAGGTCGACCTCGGTTCGGCGCAGAGCGCGAGCCGGGTCGTCCTCCAGCTCCCCGCGACCTGGGGCGCCCGCAACCAGACGCTGACCCTGTCGGGCAGCACCGACGGCGCCGCCTTCACCACCCTCAAGTCGTCGGCGACGTACACCTTCGATCCCACCACCAACAACACGGTCACCATCACGTTCACCGCGACCACCCAGCGCTACCTCCGGGTGAACATCACGGCGAACAACGGCTGGCCGGCCGGTCAGATCTCCGAGTTCCAGGTCTGGAACAGCTGACCTGCCCCTGAAGGTGCCGCCGAGCGCGAGCGTGAGCGCGCTCGGCGGCACCGACCACCGAAAGGAGTCGAGATGGGTGTCACACGCAGAGTCTTCTTGAGGGCCGCGGTCGCGGCCGGCGCGGTGGGAACCGTGGGAGCGACCGGGACCGTACTCGCCCCGAGCGCGTCGGCGGCCGGCGCGCCGGGCGACGTCGTCGGCAAGATCACCGTGGGCTACCAGGGCTGGTTCGCCTGCGTCGGTGACGGCGCGCCCATCAACGGCTGGTGGCACTGGACCCAGAACTGGAGCCAGCCGCCGTCCCCGACCAACACCGGCATCAGCTGCTGGCCCGACGTGCGCGAGTACACCACCACGTACCAGACGTCGTACGCCGCCCTGGGCAACGGCCAGCCCGCCAAACTGTTCTCCTCCTACGACCAGCAGACGGTGAACACCCACTTCCTGTGGATGCAGCAGAACAACATCGACACCGCCGCGCTCCAGCGCTTCAACCCCACCGGCGGCGAGGGCCCCACCCGCGACGCCATGGCGACCAAGGTGCGCTCCGCCGCCGAGTCGTACGGGCGGAAGTTCTACATCATGTACGACGTCTCCAACTGGACGAACATGCAGTCCGAGATCAAGACGGACTGGACGAACAAGATGTCCGCGCACACCGCGAGTTCGGCCTACGCGAAGCAGAACGGCAAGCCGGTCGTCTGCATCTGGGGCTTCGGCTTCAACGACCCCAACCACCCCTTCACCCCCGACGCCTGCCTCGACGTCGTCAACTGGTTCAAGTATCAGGGCTGTTACGTCATCGGAGGCGTCCCGCGTGAATGGCGGACGGGCACCGGGGGCTCGCAGCCCGGCTTCTCGGGCGTCTACCACGCCTTCAACATGATCTCGCCGTGGATGGTCGGCGCCATCGGCAACGTGACCGAGGCCGACAACGCCTACACCACGTACACCGTCCCCGACCAGGCCGACTGCAACGCCAACGGCATCGACTTCCAGCCCTGTGTCCTGCCCGGTGACGTCTCCGGCCGGCAGCGCGCGCACGGCGACCTCATGTGGCGGCAGTTCTACAACATGGTGCGGGCCGGGGTGCAGGGCATCTACATCTCCATGTTCGACGAGTACAACGAGGGCAACCAGATCGCCAAGACCGCCGAGACCCAGGCCTGGGTGCCCACCAACTCCGGGTTCCTCGCCCTCGACGAGGACGGCACCGCCTGCTCCTCCGACTACTACCTGCGGCTGACCGGCGATGGCGGCCGCATGCTCAAGGGGCAGATCGCGCTGACCGCAACTCGCCCCACTCAGCCCGTAGTTCCGAACGGAGGCGACACCACACCGCCCGCCGCGCCGGGCGGCCTGACCGTCACCGGGCACACCAGCGCCTCCGTCTCGCTGAGCTGGAACACGGCGACCGACAACGTCGGCGTGAGCGGCTACCGCGTCCTGCGGGTCTCCGGCTCGACCAGCACCCAGGTGGGCACCACCGGCTCAACCTCCTTCACCGTCACGGGACTTGGCGCGTCCACCGCCTACACCTTCGACGTCGTCGCCTACGACGCGGCGGGCAACGTGTCCCAGCCCTCCAGCCAGGTCACCGCCACCACCGACCCACCGTCCAGTACCACCAACCTGGCGCTCCACCAACCCACTTCGGAGAGCAGCCACACCCAGACGTACGCCTCGGGCAACGCGACCGACGGCGACACGAACACCTACTGGGAGTCCGCCAACAACGCCTTCCCGCAGTGGATCCAGGTCGACCTGGGCGCCGCGACCGGCGTCAAGCGGATCGTCCTGAAACTTCCCCCGGCCACCGCCTGGGCCACCCGTACTCAGACGATCTCCGTCCAGGGCGGCACGGACGCCGGCACTTCCACCCAGCTGCTCGCCTCGGCGGGCTACACCTTCGACCCGGCGACCGGCAACAGCGCCACCCTCACGCTCCCCACCACCGTCACGACCCGCTACGTACGACTCAACATCACCGCCAACAACGGCTGGCCGGCCGGTCAGGTCTCCGAGTTCCAGGTCTTCGGCGCCTGATCCCTCCGCGACAAGTTCAGGGGGTGTCGTCAGGAACACCCCTGATCCGGTCCTCAGGCCCAGGGACCGCGAGTGCCGTCGGCGGCAGGATTCAAGGCGTACCGAATCCACCACACGGAACCTCCGGGGGACCCCATGAACGAAATGTCGGCCAGGCGTCTGGCGGGCGGTGCGGGTATCGCCGCCGCCGTCGCTCTCATCGTCGAAGTGCCCCTGTACTTCGTCTATTCGGGACCGCCGCCGGACGCCAACGTCCTGGCCCGGCTGCTGATCGGGATCGTCGCGCTGGCGTTCCTGCTCGTGTTCGTGACCGCGTTCCGCGAGCTGGTGAAGCGGGTGAATCCCGAGTACGAGTGGGCCGGTTCGATGGCCTTCACCGCGGGGCTGGTGTACACGACGATCACGCTGGTCTCCAGCGGACTGGAGGCCGGCGCGGTCATCGCCGCCGACCATCCCATCGACCCGACGATCGACGTCAGCGGCACCTACATCCTCTACGGGTCCATCTCGCGGCTGATGCTGGCGTTCTTCCTGACCGCGCTGGGCTTCGCCGTCTCCCGCACGGAACTGCTGCCACGCTGGACCAGCAGGTCGGCCTACGTCCTGGCCGGGATCAACCTCGCCTTCGTGCCGTCCCTGTTCTTCGGGAACACGCCCGCGCACTTCTACGCGGCGAACGGCTGGGGCACCACCGCCCTGATGGGCGCGATCCTGAGCTACTGGCTGCTGGCCCTGGGCATCTCCACCTACCGCAGCGCGAAGGCACCCGGAGTGGGGGCACTGACGTAGGTGTCCGGTGCGGGCCCAATACCCAGGGTGGGTATGGTGGCCTCATGGCCCGCAGTGAGCAGCCCGTAGGACCGCACCGGTCGGTGCGGTCCTACGGGCTGCTCGTCGCCGCCCTGCTGTTCGGCCTGCTGGGTATGCACGGGCTCGGGCCCGTTCCCATGGTCGACTCCGCGCACGGACACACCATGGTGGCCACGGCCGTAGCGACGGGCGAGAAGGCGTCGACGCCGGACGACTGTGCTCACGACGCGGGCGACTGCGGCGGCAGCCACATGGCACACGCCGACGCGACCTGCGCCTCCGCGTCCGTCGCCGGTGCACCGGCCGTGGTTCCGGTGCTGCAACCCGATGTGGCGGCCTGCGCCGAGCTGCCCGACGGCCGTACGTCCGGGGCGAGCGGCGGTCCCGACGGGGGCCGGGCCCCGCCCTCCCTCGCCGAACTCCAACTCCTGCGGATCTAGAGCGGCCCGCGCGACACGTCAGCGTGCGCGCATCGGCATGCCCTGAACGGATCCACACACCAGGAGTTCCCCCATGACCGCACAGCGCAGGTTCGTCCGTCGTACCGTTCTCGCCGTCACCGTCTCGGTGGCCGCCCTCACGCTCGCCGCGTGCGGCAGCGACGGCGACGGCAAGGCGAGCGGCGGGACCGCGTCCGCCACCGCGACCGGTGGTCACAACGCCGCGGACGTCTCCTTCTCGAAGGAGATGATCCAGCACCACCGCCAGGCCGTGGAGATGGCCGGACTGGCCGCCGGTCACGCCTCCTCGGCGCAGGTCAAGAGCCTCGCCACGAAGATCGAGGGCGCGCAGGCCCCGGAGATCAAGACCATGTCCGGCTGGCTCACCTCGTGGGGCGAGCAGGTCCCGAAGGACATGTCCGGCATGGACTCCGGCACGGGCCACGACATGTCGTCGTCCACGCCCGGCATGATGAGCGACGCCGACATGGGCAAGCTGGAGAAGGCCTCCGGCGCCGACTTCGACACCATGTTCCTCACCATGATGGTCGAGCACCACGAGGGCGCCGTCGACATGGCCAAGACCGAGAAGGCGGACGGGAGTTACGCCCCCGCCACCGAGCTCGCGGCCGACGTGATCACGGCTCAGAGCGCCGAGATCAAGCAGATGAACAAGATGCTCGGCAAGAGCTGACACCAGAGGTGGAGGGTGGGGCCGGCCGGTCCCGCCCTCCACCCCGGCTCAGCCTTCTTCAGCCGCCTCGCGCCGTTTCCGCTGCTCCTCGAACAGCCGTAGGAACTCCTTCGCCTGTTCCTCCGCCACGCGGCGCTGCTCGGTCTCCTTCTCGTTCAGGACCCGGTACTCGTCGAAGACGCCCTCCTCGCGGAGCTGCTTCTCCTGGACGGCGGTGGGGAGTTCGGGGTCGGGGTCGGAGGGGCGCGGGCCCTCGGGACCGTCGGGGCCGATACGGACGAGGCGTTCCACGCGCACGATCCGCGTCCGGCAGCCGTCGATCACGATCTCGTCGCAGCGCTCGGCGTCGATCCGGTCGGCCAGCCGGCCGTACTCCGCCTTGGTCTCCTCGTCGAGCTGCTCCATGACCGGCGCCATCACCCGCAGATAGGTGGTGAGCGTGTCCCGCGACCCCTGCGGGCTCGCGTTCGTCATCTGCGTCGGCGCCCAGTGGCCGTCCGTGAACTCGGCCGCGGTGAACTCGGCGGGCAGCAGCACGCCCCCGGGATGCGTCTCCAGCGCGCGCAACGAGTCCTTCCGTACGGCGGAGGGAGCGGTGCCCTTGGCCTGCACCAGCGACAGGAGTTCCATGCGCAGGATGCCTTCGGACATTCCCGTCGGGGTGAAGGGGTCGATCACGAATCCCTTGGTACGGCCGCGGTATTCGTGACCGTGCCCCACCTTGGCCGGGTCGGGGTCGGACGGCCGGGGCGGCTCCGGTCCCGTGGGCCCCATCCGGATGAACTGATCGCCCCGCACGATCCTGAACCGGCGCCCCAGCACCGTGAGTTCGTCCAGCGCCTCCCAGTCCAGCCGCTCCGCGTTCCGCAGCCACTCCTGCTGGGTCTCCGTGTCGCCCGCGTCCTCGGCGGCCCGCGCCTGTTCGCGGAAGGTCATGGCCATGGTGTCGCGTGCGCCCTGCGGGTAGGGGGTGGAGAAGAGGGAGACGATCTTCCAGCCGCCGGTCTCGATCTCCTCGACCACACCGAATATCGCGCCACCACCGCCGAGGACGTCCGGATAGGCCTTTCGGGCCTGCCACGCCTCCACGTCCGCGAGGGCCGCCGCCGGGGCGTCCGGCTGGGCCTCCATCCTGATCATCCGGTATCCGGGTACCTGATCACCGTGCTCAGACATGCTTCCAGCATGCCCGGGGCGGGGGACGACACGCGACGAATCAACGCAACCGGCACACCAGTTGAACTCGCGGGGCACAGGTTCCGGCCATGCGTTCCCGACCCCGGGGTGATAGACGTCGGACATGAACAACTCGATCGTCCCCTCCCGTCCGGCCGGTGTCCGATGACCGCGGGCGCCGACACCCCCGACCGCCGGGGCCGCACCGGCCTGGACCGCACCGGCCTCGACCTGACCGGAAATCCGCGCGTCAAGGTCCGCGACGTGACCCTGCTGTCCAGCCACTGGTACGTCGAGCGGACCACGACCTTCGACTTCCGGCACGGCGACGGCACCTGGACCACCCAGGAGCGCGAGACCCACGACCGCGGCAACGGCGCGACCCTGCTCCTCTACGACGCCGAGCGCGAAATGGTCCTGCTCACCCGCCAGTTCCGCTTCCCCGTGTACGTCAACGGCCACCCCGACGGCATGCTCGTCGAGACCCCGGGCGGACTCCTCGACGACGAGGACGAGCACCCGGAGGAGGCCGTACGGCGCGAGGTGGTGGAGGAGACCGGCCACACCGTCGGCGAGGTCGAGCACGTCTTCGACGTCTACATGAGCCCCGGCTCGGTCACCGAACGCATCGGTTTCTACGCCGCGTCCTACGGCCCCTCGACCCGCACCCACGACGGCGGCGGCCTCCAGGAGGAGGGCGAGGACATCGAGATCCTCGAACTGCCCTTCCGCAGAGCCCTGGAGATGATCCGGAGCGGGGAGATCGCCGACGCGAAGACCATCATGCTGCTCCAATGGGCGGCGCTGGACGGGCCGTTCGCCAAGTAGCCGCGCGGGGCCTTGACTTGAAGCGCGCTTCAAGAGGAAGACTCCCGTTCGCGCCCGGAGAACCGGGTGTGAACGGGAGGGATCACCATGAAGTACCGCACGATCGGCGCCGATCCGGCGCATCGCCGTGAGGTGAGCGTGCTCGCGCTCGGCGCGATGCTGTTCGGCTCCCGCACCGACGAGGCGACCTCCTTCGCCGTGCTCGACCGCTATGTCGAGGCAGGCGGGAACTTCATCGACACGTCCGACAACTACGCGTTCTGGGTCGACGGGAGCCAGGGCGGCCAGAGCGAGAAGCTGCTCGGCCGGTGGCGGCGCAGCCGCGGCATCGGCGACGAGATCGTCATCGCGACCAAGCTCGGCGCCCGCCCGCTGGCACCAGGCTCGGGTTTCGTCGACAACCCGGAGGGCCTGTCCGCGAAGGCCATCCGCGAGTCGGCCGACCGCAGCCGCGAACGCCTCGGTGTGGACAAGCTCGATGTGCTGTACGCGCACATCGAGGACCGGAACGTTCCGCTGCAGGAGACCGTCGAGGGGTTCGCCGAGCTGGTGGCCGGGGGCACCGTCGGTCTTCTCGGCGCCAGCAACCACGCGGTCTGGCGCGTGGAACGGGCCCGCGCGCTCGCCGCCGCGGCCGGCCTGCCCGGCTACGAGGTCCTCCAGTACCAGCACAGCTATCTGCGCCCCGGACCGACCTGCCGTCCGAGCTCTTCCCCGACGGCAGCCTCGGCAGCGCCGGCCCGGACCTGCTCGGTTATCTGCGCGCCGAGCCCGCCCTCACCCTCGTCGCCTACTCACCGCTGCTGGCCGGCGCCTACACGCGGCAGGACAAACCCCTGCGCGCCGAGTACGACCACCCGGGCACCCCCGCCCGCCTCGCCGCGCTGCGGGAAGTGGCGAAGGACACCGGGGCGAGTGTCAATCAGGTGGTGCTGGCCTGGCAGTTGGGCGGGCCGCTGCCGATCGTGCCGCTCGCGGGGGCGTCGTCGGTGGCCCAGCTGGAGGAGAACCTCGCCGCCGTGGACCTGGAGTTGACGGCGGAGCAGCGCGAACTCCTGGACTCCGCCGGGTAGTTCAGGGCCTGACCAGCAGCTGGAAGTCGAACGCGTACCGCGACGCCCGGTAGATGTGCGTGCCGTACTCGACCGCCCGCCCCGTGTCGTCGTACGCCGTGCGCTGCATCGTGAGCAGGGCGGCGCCCTCCTTCTCGTCGAGGCGAGTGGCCTCCGCAGGGGTGGCCGAGCGGGCTCCTATCGTCTGGCGGGCGCTGTGCAGGGTGATGCCGGCGGTGCGCAGCATCCGGTACAGGCCCGTCGACTCCAGCCGGGCGGTGTCGAGTTGGAGCAGGTTCGCCGGGAGGTAGTTGCAGAGGAACGCCACCGGCTGGCCGTGCGTGGAGCGCAGCCGTTCCAGGAGCGTCACCTCGCTGCCCTCCGGGACGCCGAGGGCGGCCGCGACATCCGCGGTCGCGGGCACGCCCTCGTTGCGCAGCACCTCCGTGGTCGGGCCCTGTCCGGCCGACTCCAGGTCGTCGTAGAGACTGCTGAGTTCCAGCGGTCTCTTGACCTGGCTGTGCACCACCTGCGTGCCGACCCCCCGCCGCCGGACCAACAGCCCCTTGTCGACAAGGGATTGAATGGCCTGGCGGACGGTGGGGCGGGACAGGCCGAGGCGTACGGACAGGTCGATCTCGTTGCCCAGGAGGTTGCCCGGCGCCAACGTCCCGTGCTCGATCGCCGCCTCCAGCTGCTGCGCGAGCTGGTAGTACAGCGGCACCGGGCTGTTGCGGTCCAGGGCGAAATGCAGGGCGTCCAGCGGGGACCCGGTCACGGCGCGGGAATAGCCACCGGTCTTCGCCACTGAGGGCACCTCCTCACGGATCGTGACGGATGGTCAGGAGTTGCTGGGGAAACCGAGGTTGATGCCACCGTCGGCCGGGTCCGGCCAGCGGGTGGTGATGACCTTGCCCTGCGTGTAGAAGGCGATGCCGTCGTTGCCGTAGACGTGCAGGTCCCCGAAGAGGGAGTCCTTCCAGCCGCCGAAGGAGTGGTAGCCGACGGGCACCGGGATCGGCACGTTCACGCCGACCATGCCCGCCTTGACCTCCATCTGGAAGCGGCGGGCGGCGCCGCCGTCCCGGGTGAAGATCGCGGTGCCGTTGCCCCAACGGGAGCTGTTGATCAGGGTGATGGCCTCGTCGTACGACTCCGCGCGGACGACGACCAGGACCGGGCCGAAGATCTCGTCCTTGTACGCGTCCGCCGTCAGCGGCACCCTGTCGAGGAGGGAGACGCCGAGGAAGAAGCCGTCCTCGTGGCCCTCGACCGAGAAGCCGGTGCCGTCGACGACGACCTCGGCGCCCTGTGCGGCGGCCGACGCGACGTAGGAGGCGACCTTGTCGCGGTGCTCGCGGGTGATGAGCGGGCCCATCTCGGACGCCGGGTCGTTGCCCGGGCCGATGCGCAGGTTGCCGGCGCGCTCGGCGATCTTGGCGACCAGCTCGTCGCCGGTGTCGCCGACCGCGACCACGACGGAGACGGCCATGCAGCGCTCGCCGGCCGAGCCGTAGGCCGCGTTGATCGCCTGGTCTGCCGCGAAGTCCAGGTCGGCGTCCGGCAGGACCAGCATGTGGTTCTTGGCGCCGCCGAGGGCCTGCACGCGCTTGCCGTGCTCAACTGCCTTGAGCTGGATGTACTTCGCGATCGGCGTCGACCCGACGAAGGAGACGGCCTCGACGTCCGGGTGCTCCAGGATGCGGTCGACGGCCGCCTTGTCGCCCTGTACGACGTTCAGGACACCCTGCGGCAGGCCCGCCTCGGAGGCGAGTTCGGCGAGACGGTAGGACGCCGACGGGTCCTTCTCGGACGGCTTCAGGACGAAGGTGTTGCCGGTCGCGATGGCCAGCGGGAACATCCACATCGGCACCATGGCCGGGAAGTTGAAGGGCGTGATGCCCGCAACTACCCCCAGCGGCTGCCGGATTGAGGCCACGTCGACGCGGGTCGAGACCTGGGTCGACAGTTCGCCCTTGAGCTGCACGCTGATGCCGCAGGCGAGTTCGACGATCTCCATGCCGCGCGCGACCTCGCCGAGCGCGTCCGAGTGGACCTTGCCGTGCTCGGCGGTGATCAGCTCGGCGATCTCGTCGCGGTGCGCGTCCAGCAGCTCGCGGTACTTGAACAGGATCGCGGTGCGCTTGGCGAGGGAGGCGACGCCCCAGCTCTCGAACGCGGCCTTCGCGGAGGCGACGGCGGCGTCCACCTCGTCGACGGTCGCGAAGCCGACCTGCTTCTCCTGCGCGCCGGTCGCCGGGTTGTACACGGGACCGAAGCGGCCCGAGGTGCTCTCGACGGGCTTGCCGTCGATCCAGTGAGTGATCGTCTTCATGGTGCAAGGGCCTTTCGGGGGAGGGGAGTTCAGAGGTGGCGACGACGGTCGGCGACCTGGCGGTCGTACTCCTCGCGGGCCTGTACGGCCGACTCGCGCGAGGCGGTCTCGGCGACCGGCACGTCCCACCAGGCCTCGGCCGGGGGAGCGGTCGGGGTGGCGGTGTCGGTCTCGACGTAGACGCACGTCGGCCGGTCGGAGGCGCGGGCCGTGGCGAGCGCCTCGCGCAGTTCGCGGACCGTCTTGGCGCGCAGGACGTCCATGCCGAGGCTGGCCGCGTTGGCGGCGAGGTCGACCGGGAGCGGGGCGCCGGAGAAGGTGCCGTCGGCCGCGCGGTAGCGGTAGGCGGTGCCGAAGCGCTCGCCGCCGACGGACTCGGAGAGGCCGCCGATGGAGGCGTAGCCGTGGTTCTGGATGAGGACGAGGTTGACCGGGAGGCCCTCCTGGACCGCCGTGACGATCTCGGTCGGCATCATCAGGTACGTGCCGTCGCCGACCAGGGACCACACGGGGGTGTCGGGGGCGGCCTGCTGGACGCCGATGCCGGCCGGGATCTCGTAGCCCATGCAGGAGTAGCCGTACTCGAGGTGGTACTGGCGCGGGCTGCGGGCCCGCCACAGCTTGTGCAGGTCGCCGGGGAGGGAACCGGCCGCGTTGATCACCACGTCGTCGTCGCCGACGACCGCGTCGAGAGCGCCGAGGAGTTGGGTCTGGGTGGGGACGGCGTTCTCGTCGGGCGCGGTGAACGCGGTGTCAACAACCCGCTCCCAGCGCTCCTTGCCCTCGCGGTACTCGGCCTCGTAAACCGAGTTCACACGGTGATCGGCGAGTGCCTCGGTCAACGCGGCGAGTCCCGCCCGCGCGTCGCACACAAGGGTGCGCGCGGCCAGCTTGTGGGCGTCGAACGCGGTGATGTTGAGGTTGACGAAGCGGACGGCCGGGTTCTGGAACAGGGTGTGGGAGGCCGTCGTGAAGTCCGTGTACCGGGTGCCGACGCCGATCACCAGGTCCGCGGTGCGCGCGATGTCGTCGCTGACCGCGGTGCCGGTGTGGCCGATGCCGCCGAGGTCCGCCGGGTGGTCGTAGCGCAGCGAGCCCTTGCCCGCCTGCGTGGAGGCGACCGGGATGCCGGTGGCGTCGACGAGGGCCTTCAGCGCCTCCTCGGCGCGGCTGTGGTGGATGCCGCCGCCCGCGACGATCACCGGGCGCTCGGCGGACCTGATGGCCTCGACGGCCTCCGCCAGCTCGAAGACGTCCGGCGCGGGACGCCGTACGTGCCACACGCGGTCGGCGAAGAACTCCTCAGGCCAGTCGTACGCCTCGGCCTGAACGTCCTGCGGCAGCGCGAGAGTTACGGCTCCGGTCTCCACCGGGTCGGCCAGGACGCGCATCGCGTTCAGCGCGGCCGGGATCAGGGCCTCGGAGCGCATGACGCGGTCGAAGTAGCGGGAGACCGGGCGCAGGGTGTCGTTGACCGAGAGGTCGGCCTCGACCGGGTGCTCCAGCTGCTGGAGCAGCGGGTCGGCGGCGCGGGTCGCGAAGTAGTCGCCGGGGAGGAGCAGGACCGGCAGGCGGTTGATCGTGGCGAGCGCGGCGCCCGTGACCAGGTTGGTGGCGCCCGGTCCGATCGATGTCGTGACGGCCTGCGCGGAGAGCCGGTCGAGCTGGCGGGTGTAGCCGACTGCCGCGTGCACCATGGCCTGTTCGTTGCGGCCCTGGTGGAACGGCATCGTGTCCTCGCCGGCTTCGAGCAGCGCCTGGCCGAGTCCGGCAACGTTGCCATGGCCGAAGATGCCCCAGGTGCCGGCGATCAGTCGGTGCCGTACGCCGTCGCGTTCGGTGTACTGGACCGACAGGAACTGCACCAGGGCCTGGGCGACGGTCAGGCGGCGGGTGGGGGTGCTCATCAGGACTTCTCCGGTGCCGTGTAGAGGGGGAGGCGGGGGTCGACGGGCTGCTCGGGCCAGGTGCCGCGGACCCAGGCGTGATCGGGGTGGTCGCAGATCAGCCAGGAGCGGTCGTCCTCGGGACCCGCCATGACGTTGAGGTAGTACATGTGGTGACCGGGCACCGCCATCGAGGGCCCGTGCCAGCCGTCCGGGATCAACACGACGTCCCCGCCCCGCACTTCGGCCAGGACGTCCGTGTTACGGCCCTGCCCGGAGGGGGAGACGCGCTGGTAGCCGAGTCCGGGGGTGCCCTCGTGGTCGGCGAACTCGAAGTAGTAGACCTCTTCGAGGACGGACTCCTCGCCGGGCCGGTGCTCGTCGTGCTTGTGCGGCGGGAAGGAGGACCAGTTCCCGCCGGGTGTGATCACTTCTACGGCGATGAGCTTGTCGCACTCGAAGACGCCGGCCGCGCCGAAGTTGTTGACCTGGCGGCTGCTGTTGCCGGTGCCGCGCAGCTCCACCGGCACCGACGAGGCCGGGCCGTAGCGGGCAGGCAGCCTGCGGGTGCAGCGGGCACCGGTCAGCGCGAAGCGGCCGCCGCCGGGCGACGAGATCGTCGTACGGGAATCGCGTGGCACGTACGCGAAGTCGCTCACGCCGGTGAACACGCTCTCGCGGCCGGTGAGTTCAAAGGTGTCGTGGCCGAAGTCGTCGGCGGCGGAGACCGCGCAGGCGCCGCTGAGCGGGACGACGATCCACTCGCTGTCGTCGGTGTCGAAGGTGTGGGTGCCGCCCGGCGGCAGCTCCAGGACCCGCAGGCTGGAGTAGCCCCAGGCCGCCGACTCGGGGGTGACGTCCACGACGTAGGGGCCGCCGAGGGCCTTGCCCGCGGGAAGGTGGTAAGCGCTCGTCATGGTGTGCCTCCGGTTCACAACAGGCCTACAGCGGTGTCCACCGCCGTCTCCACGCCACCATCGGCGGGGTACAGCAGGGAGCGGCCCACGACCAGGCCCTGGACGGTGGGCAGACGCAGCGTCTTGCGCCACTTCTCGTACGCGCCCTCCTGGTCGTCGCCGACCTCGCCGCCGAGCAGGACGACGGGCAGGGTCGACGTCTCCAGGACCTCGGCCATGTCGTCCGGGTCGTCGGTGACGGGCAGTTTCAGCCAGGTGTAGGCGGAGGTGCCGCCCAGGCCCGAGGAGATCGCGATCGAGCGGGTCACGGCCTCCGCGGACAGGTCGTTGCGGACCTTGCCGTCGACCCGGCGGGAGATGAACGGCTCTACGAACAAGGGGAGTTGGCGCGCCGCCATGTCGTCGATCGCCCGCGCGGTGGACTCCAGGGTGGTCAGCGAGCCCGGGTCGTCGTAGTCGATACGGAGCAGCAGCTTGCCCGCGTCGAAACGGAGGCGGGCGATGTCCTCGGCGCGGTGGCCGGTGAACCGGTCGTCCATCTCGAAGGAGGCACCGGACAGGCCGCCGCGGTTCATCGAGCCCATCACGACCTTGCCGTCGAGGACCCCGAGCAGGAGCAGGTCCTCGAGTATGTCGGCCGTGGCGAGGACCCCGTCGACACCGGGCCGGGACAGCGCGACGCACAGGCGTTCCAGCAGGTCGGCGCGGTTCGCCATGGCCGTGCGGCGGTCGCCGACGCCGAGCGCGCCGCGGGCCGGGTGGTCGGCGGCCACGATCATCAGGCGGCCGCTGTCGCCCAGCAGCGGGCGGCGCACCCGGCGGGCGGCCGCCTCGGCGATCGCTTCCGGGTGCCGGGCTCTGACCGTGACCAGGTCGGGAATGCTGATGCTCAAGAGAAGCTCCGTTCAGGGGTGGCTGTGGCGGCCACGCGATCAGTCACTCACTCGCGCGCCGACGAGGAGGTCCTCGACCTCGGACTCGGTGGGCATCGCGGTGGAGCAGGCGAGGCGGGAGGCGACGAGGGCGCCGGCCGCGTTGGCGAACCGCATGGACCGTTCCAGGTCCCAGCCGGACAGCAGGCCGTGGCACAGTGAACCGCCGAACGCGTCGCCCGCGCCGAGGCCGTTGAGCACCTCGACCGGGACCGGCGGCACCTCGGCCGTCGTGCCGTCGCGGTGCACGGCCAGGACGCCCTTGGGGCCCTGCTTGACGACGGCGAGTTCCACGCCCGCGTCGAGCAGTGCCTCGGCGCAGGCACGCGGCTCGCGGACGCCGGTGGCGATCTCGCACTCGTCGAGGTTGCCGACCGCGACCGTCGTGTGCCGCAGGGCCTCCGCGTAGTACGGGCGGGCCTCCTCAGGGTCCTTCCAGAACATCGGGCGCCAGTCCAGGTCGAAGACCGTGGTGCCCGCCTTGTCGCGCGCCTTGAGGGCGGCGAGCGTGGCCGAGCGGCTCGGCTCCTCGCTCAGTCCGGTGCCGGTGATCCAGAAGACGCGGGCCTGGCGGATCGCGAAGTAGTCCAGCTCCTCGGTGCGGATCTCCAGGTCGGGCGCCTTGGGCTGCCGGTAGAAGTACAGCGGGAAGTCGTCCGGTGGGAAGATCTCGCAGAACGTGACCGGCGTGGGGTAGTCCGCGACGGGCGTGACCCAGCGGTCGTCCACCCCGAAGTCCTTGAGGGCTTCGTGCAGGTACGTCCCGAAGGGGTCGTCGCCGGTGCGGGTGATCACCGCGGTGGTCCGGCCGAGCCGGGCGGCCGCAACCGCCACATTGCTCGCGGAACCCCCGAGGAACTTGCCGAACGTCTCCACACGGGCCAGCGGTACGCCAGACTGCAACGGGTAGAGATCGACCCCGATGCGGCCCATGGTGATGAGATCGAAGAACTGGGCTGACTCGGCCATGCGCGACACTCCTCTGAGCTGCTGGGGGTGGGCGGGTCCCAGGGGCCTGCCGCCTCCCAGGTGTAGGTCTCGGAGGGGCTCCGTGTCAATAGTTTGTACTTACATTCGGACCTGCTCGTGAAATGATGTCTTAACAAAGTATTGACAGCGGACGCGACCGGGGATTTGATTCCGTCCCAGCGCAACAGCCGTGTTTCGCGGCAAAGGACCCAGGGCCGACAGGCCCCGAGCCCGGATTTCTGCGATCATGACTCCCTTTCCCCTGAAGCACAGTGAGGTGCAGGAAAGATGGACCGTTCCACTTACTCCCGCTCGCGCAGAATGGCCCCCTTCGTGGCGGTGGCCGCGGCAGCGGCCCTGACCCTCGCCGGCTGCTCCAGCAGCTCGGGCGGAAAGAAGGCCACGGAGGACAGCTCCGGCGCCTCCGCGGGCAAGGCGAGCACTCCTCGGATGACGGTCGCCCTGGTCACGCACCAGGCACCCGGCGACACGTTCTGGGACATCGTCCGCAAGGGCGCCCAGGCCGCCGCCGACAAGGACAACATCAAGCTCATCTACTCGGCCGACCCGAACGCGGGCAACCAGTCGAACCTGGTGCAGAACGCGATCGACCAGAAGGTCGACGGCATCGCGGTCACCCTCGCCAAGCCCGACGCCCTGAAGGACGTCATCGGCAAGGCGAAGACCGCGAACATACCCGTCGTCGGGCTCAACTCCGGTCTCAGCGACTGGAAGAAGCTCGGACTGCTGGAGTTCTTCGGCCAGGACGAGACGGTGGCCGGCGAGGCGCTCGGCAAGCGGCTCAACGAGGAAGGCGCCAAGAAGGCCGTCTGTGTCATCCAGGAGCAGGGCAACATCGGCCTGACGCAGCGCTGCGCCGGTGTGAAGAAGACGTTCACCGGCACCACCGAGGTGCTCAACGTCAACGGCACTGACATGCCGTCGGTGAAGTCGACGATCACCGCCAAGCTCACGCAGGACAAGGCGATCGACTACGTCGTCACGCTGGGCGCCCCGTTCGCCATGACGGCCGTGCAGTCGCTGTCCGACGCGGGCAGCAAGGCGAAGGTCGCGACCTTCGACCTGAACAGCACCCTGACCGGCGCCATCAAGAAGGGCACCGTCCAGTTCGCGGTGGACCAGCAGCCTTACCTCCAGGGCTACTTGGCCGTCGACTCGCTGTGGCTCTACAAGAACAACGGCAACTACAGCGGCGGCGGTGAGCAGCCCGTACTGACCGGCCCGGCCTTCGTCGACAAGACCAACGTCGACGCCGTCGCGAAGTACGCCGCCAACGGAACCCGGTGATGAGCATGACCCAGCACGCCGAGCCGGCGGTGACCTCACCGCCGGC
This sequence comes from Streptomyces sp. NBC_00986, assembly GCF_045162565.1. NCBI lineage: Bacteria > Bacillati > Actinomycetota > Actinomycetes > Kitasatosporales > Streptomycetaceae > Streptomyces > Streptomyces sp. NBC_00986. The sequence continues at coordinate 2,076,174 of NZ_CP108733.1, read as the reverse complement.
CCCCGGCCCGAGGGAATCCGACGGCCGGACCTCTGAACGGCCTCTGGCGCTAAGGTTGTTGGCGCGTCCCGAGGTGGGTGTCTTCCTCGGTGCGGCCGCGGTGTACGTGTTCTTCCTGATCGCGGCTCCGCCGGTGCGCGAGGGCGCCGCGATGGCGAACATCCTCTACAGCTCGTCGACGATCGGCATCATGGCGCTGCCCGTCGCCCTCCTCATGATCGGCGGGGAGTTCGACCTCTCCGCCGGTGTCGCGGTCATCACGTCGTCGCTGACCGCGAGCATGCTCAGCTACCAGCTCACCATGAACGTGTGGGTCGGTGTGATCGTCGCGCTCCTGGTCTCGCTGGGGATCGGGTTCCTCAACGGCTGGATGGTCGTCAAGACCGGCCTGCCGAGCTTCCTGATCACGCTGGGCAGCTTCCTGATCCTGCAGGGCGTGAACCTCGCCGTGACGAAGCTGGTCACCGGCAATGTGGCGACCGATGACATCAGCAACATGGACGGCTTCAGCCAGGCCAAGAAGATCTTCGCGACGTCCTTCAATATCGGTGGCGTCGACGTGAAGATCACGATCTTCTACTGGCTGGTGTTCGCGGCGGTCGCCTCCTGGGTGCTGCTGCGCACGAAGTACGGCAACTGGATCTTCGCGGTGGGCGGGAACAAGGACTCCGCGCGGGCTGTCGGTGTGCCGGTGGCGTTCACGAAGATCTCGCTGTTCATGCTGGTCGGTCTCGGTGCCTGGTTCGTCGGGATGCACCAGCTGTTCACGTTCAACACCGTGCAGTCGGGTGAGGGTGTGGGCCAGGAGCTGATCTACATCTCGGCGGCCGTGATCGGTGGCTGTCTGCTGACCGGTGGTGCCGGCTCCGCGATCGGCCCGGTCTTCGGGGCGTTCATGTTCGGCATGGTGCAGCAGGGCATCGTCTACGCCGGCTGGAACCCCGACTGGTTCAAGGCGTTCCTCGGCGTGATGCTGCTGGGCGCCGTCCTCATCAATCTGTGGGTCCAGCGCACCGCGACCCGGAGGTGACCTTCATGGCAAGCAACGAATCCGGTACTCACGGCGCCATCCTCGAAGACAGTGCGCCGAGCGACGCCGATGCGCCGATCGTCCAACTGCGCAACGCGGGCAAGTCCTACGGCAACGTGCGTGCCCTGCACGGCGTGGACCTCGCGGTCCGCCCGGGCCAGGTCACCTGTGTGCTGGGTGACAACGGCGCGGGCAAGTCGACGCTGATCAAAATCATCTCCGGGCTGCACCAGCACACGGAGGGCGAGTTCCTCGTCGACGGCGGGCCCGTCCACTTCACCACCCCGCGTCAGGCGCTGGACCGCGGTATCGCGACGGTCTACCAGGATCTGGCCGTCGTGCCGTTGATGCCGGTGTGGCGCAACTTCTTCCTCGGCTCCGAGATGACCAAGGGCCCCTGGCCGGTCAGGCGTCTCGACATCGAGCGGATGAAGAAGACCGCGGACGAGGAACTGCGGAACATGGGCATCGTCCTGGACAACCTGGACCAGCCCATCGGCACCCTCTCCGGCGGCCAGCGACAGTGTGTGGCGATCGCCCGTGCCGTCTACTTCGGGGCCCGTGTCCTGATCCTGGACGAGCCGACCGCCGCCCTGGGTGTCAAGCAGTCCGGCGTGGTGCTCAAGTACGTGGCAGCAGCCCGTGAACGCGGTCTCGGCGTCATCTTCATCACGCACAACCCGCACCACGCCTACATGGTCGGCGACCACTTCAGCGTCCTGCGCCTGGGCACCATGGAACTCTCCGCCGAACGCAGCGAGATCACCCTCGAAGAGCTCACCAACCACATGGCCGGCGGCACCGAACTCGCCGCACTCAAGCACGAGTTGTCCCAAGTCCGCGGCGTAGACGTCGAGGAGCTCCCCGACGCGAAGACCCTGAAGGCGCCGGTGGCCGCGTCTCCCGAAGGGACCGCCTGACATGTCGGACCGTCCCTTCCTGGACCGCATCCGGGTCGGCTCCGCCCCCGACTCGTGGGGCGTGTGGTTCCCGGACGACCCCCAACAGGTGCCGTGGCAACGGTTCCTGGACGAGGTCGCGCAGGCCGGCTACCCGTGGATCGAACTGGGCCCGTACGGCTATCTGCCGACCGACCCGGCCCGGCTCACGGACGAGATCGCCCGGCGTGACCTGAAGGTCTCCGCCGGTACGGTCTTCACCGGCCTGCACCGGGGCCCGTCCGTCTGGGACGCGACGTGGGAGCACGTCAGCCAAGTCGCCGCGCTCACCCAGGCGATGGGCGCGCGGCACCTGGTCGTCATCCCCTCGTTCTGGCGGGACGACAAGACCGCCGAGATCCTGGAGCCGCCGGAGCTGACCGGCGAGCAGTGGGCCCACCTCACCAAGGGCATGGAGCGGCTCGGGCACGAGGTGAAGGAGGCGTACGGGCTCGACATCGTCGTCCACCCGCACGCCGACACCCACCTCGACACCGAGGACCACGTCGAGCACTTCCTCGACTCGACCGACTCCGAACTGGTCAACCTCTGCCTGGACACCGGGCATTACGCCTACTGCGGCGGCGACAGCGTCAAGCTGATCGAGACGTACGGCGAACGCATCGGCTATCTGCACCTCAAGCAGGTCGACCCGGAGATCCTCGCCGACGTCGTCAGGAACGAGGTGCCGTTCGGGCCGGCCGTGGCGCGCGGGGTGATGTGTGAACCGCCGTCCGGCGTACCGGAGTTGGAGCCGGTGCTGATCGCGGCGCAGCGCCTGGGCGTGGAACTGTTCGCGATCGTCGAGCAGGACATGTACCCGTGCGAGCCGGACAAGCCGCTCCCCATCGCGGAGCGCACCCGCAAGTTCCTCCGTTCCTGCGGTGCCTGACCATGTGAAAGGACGGCCGATGGCCATCAGCCCGCGCGACACGCTCGGAGTGGCAGTCGTCGGAACCGGCAAGATGGGCGCCGACCACGTCCGCCGGATCGGGGACGTGGTCAACGGAGCCCGGGTGACCGCCGTCGTGGACGTCGACGCCGAGCGCGCCAAACGGATCGCGTCCGGTGTCGACGGCTGCACCGCGTACACCGACCCGGCCGCCGCGATGGCGGCGGCCGACGTCGACGCGGTCCTGATCGCCTCACCGGGTCCCGCCCACGAGGCGGCCCTGCTGACGGCCTTCGAGCACGACCTCCCGGTCCTGTGCGAGAAGCCGCTCACGCCGGACGCGGCCTCGGCGCTACGGGTGATGGAGGCGGAGACACGCCTCGGCCACCGCCGGGTCCAGGTCGGCTTCATGCGGCGCTACGACGCCGAGTACATGAAGCTCAAGTCCCTGCTGGAGACAGGCCAGTTGGGCCGCCCGCTGATGCTGCACAACCGGCACCGCAACGCGGCCAGCCCGCCCTTCTTCACCAGCTCCATGCTGATCAGCGACTCCGTGGCACACGAGACCGACGCGACCCGTTGGCTGCTCGGCCAGGAGATCACGGCCGTGCAGGTGCTGCGTCCGCGGCCCTCGGCGAGCGCCCCGGACGGCCTCCAGGACCCGCAGTTCGTCGTCTTCGAGACGGACGGCGGCGCGATCGTCGACGTCGAGATGTTCGTCAACTGCGGCTTCGGCTACCAGGTCCAGGCCGAGATGGTCTGCGAACGCGGCACCGCCCGCATCGGCGACGGCCACGCCATGGTCACCAACATGGCCGGCCGCTGGGGCGGCACCATCGCCCAGGACTTCGTCGAACGCTTCGCCGACGCCTACGACCGCGAGGTCCAGACCTGGGTCGACGCCACCCGCCGCGGGGAGGTCACCGGCCCGAGCGTGTGGGACGGGTACGCGGCGGCGGCCGTGTGCGAGGCGGGAGTTCGGGCGTTGGAGGAGGGGGTTCGGGTGGAGGTGGAGTTGGTGGAGCGGCCCGGGTTCTACCGATAGCCGCATGGCGGCGCGGTGCCCGTGCAACCACCGCGCGCTCCCCGGTGTCCTCCGTCATGAGCCGTCCCTGAGCTGTGGTCGGGCACGGATGCCAGGGGGTGCGGATGGGGCCGGTACGCATGCTGCTGCCGTTGCTGCGCGCGACGGCACGAGTGACTCCCGGTGTGGGCGGTGCCCTGCTCGGGTCCGCGCTGCTGCACTGCGCGGCCCCGGGCTGGGTGCTGCTGCGCGAGCCGAGCTTCGCCCGCCGGTCGGCCTGGGCCGAGGAAGCGGTCGCCGTGTACCGGCCCATGACCGACCGGGCCCACTCCGCGCAACGCCACCGGGACGTGCTGAGCCGCGCTCTGGTTGTGCACGCCCGCGTCCTGGTGCTGTCGGAGCGGTTGGCGGAGGCGAGCACGGCGGCGGACGCGGCGGAGGCCGTACCGGGCGCGCGGCTGTCGCCCGCGCTGACCGCGTGCGCCGTCCAGACGCGGGCACGGGCCCTCGTCCACGGCGGCCGGGCGGAGGAGGCTCTGACACCCGCCCGGGAGTGCGTGGAGCTGTACCGCGGCATGGTGCCACCCCGGCGCCGCGACCGGCAACTGGGCACGCTGGCGGGCGCCTTGCACACGCAGGCGCTCGCGTTCGCGGCCCTCGGCCGTACGGCGGAGGCCGTCGCCGTGTACCAGGAGTGCGCCGCGCTGCTGCGGGCCATGTCGGTGCGGGAGTTGGCGCGTCACATGCGTCTACGGCCCCAGGTACTCGTCGAGTTGACCGGCGGACTGCGGGCCCTCGGCCGGTACGAGGACGCCTTGGCGCTGGGTCCCGAGGCGAGGGACGAGGTCTACGGGGTGAGCGCGAGGTTCTACCCCGGGTTCGTGCTGCCGTTGCGCGTCCGGCACCTCACGGACCTGGCCTACTGCCACAGAGCCACGGGTGCTTTCGCCGCCGCGCGCACGAGCGCCGACGAGGCGGTCGCCGAGGCCCGTGGACTCACCGACCAGCCCGAGCGGCTCGCCGAGGCGTTGCGCTGCCGGGCCGTCATGCTCACCGAACAGGAGGCGCACGACGACGAGTTGAGCATCCTCACGGAGTTGGCCGACCTGTACAGCCACCTCGCGGCCGACCGCCCGGGGGCCTTCGCGGGGCTGCTCGCCGACGTCCTGGACGACCTGGCCCACTGCCACACGCGAAGCGGCGACCGCCTCATGGCCGTGGCGGACACGGAACGCGCCGTGGCCGCATCCCGGCGCGCCCCGCATCCCGAAGAGCAACTGGCCCGCCTCCTCGCCAACTTGAGTACTCGTCAGCAGGACACGGACGACGTGGAGTCGGCCGTGTCGAACGCCCGTGAAGCCGTGGCGCTCACCCGCCCGCTCGTCGAGTCCGACCGCGAGACCTACCGTCCGCTGATCGCCCGTCGGCTGCGGGTCCTCGCCCGGGCTCTCGGCCGTACCGGCGACCACATGGCCGCTGTGGCCTGCTACGAGGAGGCGGAGTCGTTCCTGCGGGACCCGTCCGGAAACCCCGGTACGGACGCCGACCTGGCGCTCACGGTCTCCGGTCTGTCCATCGCGCTCGCCAGGGCAGCGCTGGCCGCCGGTCGGCCCGAGGAGGCGGTCGCCGCACTGCGTTCCCTGCTCGCCCTCACTCGCCGGAGCGACGCCCCCGACATCCACGCCCGCTGCGTCATCACGTTCGCCCAGGCCTGTGCGGAACGCCCGGACGACATCGTCCGGGCGTGGGAGCAGGCGGTCGGGCTGCCGTACCCGACCTTCGTCTACCGCAGAACCGACACCCGCGGCCGGGGAGCGAGCCCCGCCGCGCGGTAGGCCTCGTCGATGAGGGTCATCGTCGCGACCGCGTCGTCCGGTCCCAGGGGCAGGGGCGCGCCGTTCCTCAACCGGGCGGCGAACGCCTCCAGTTGGTAGGTGTAGGACGAGCGGCGGCCGAGGCGTTCCGTGCGTTCGCCGTCCGTGGTGCGGATGACGATGCGGTCGTCCAGTTGGGGAAGGACGAAGTTCGGGGCGAAGGCCTCGCCCCGGCTGCCGGTGATGCGGCAGCTCATGACCAGTTCGTCGTACGCCATGTGGCAGCGGGCGGTGCCCGTGGCGCCGCTGGGGTAGACGAGGTTGGCGTCCAGCCACTCGTCGACACCGGGGGCGCCCGCGCGTTCGCCGCCGCGGGCGGAGACGAGGCGGGGTGCGCCGCCCGCCCAGGGGGCCAGCGTGCGCACGGCGTGCAGGCTGTAGCAGCCCAGGTCCATCACGGCGCCGCCGGCCAGGTCCAGGGACCAGCGAGGGTCGGTGTCCGGCGGGGCCGGGATCGCGACGAGCGTCTCGACGTGCCGGAGTTCGCCGAGTTCACCGGAGGCCAGCAGCTCGTGCAGGCGCCGGGTGACCGGGTGGAAGAGGTAGTGGAAGGCCTCCATGAAGACCGTTCCGGACTTGGCGGCGGCCTCCCTCACCTCGGCCGCCTCCTCCGCGTTGCTCGCCGACGGCTTCTCCGACAGGACGTGCTTGCCCGCCGCGAGCGCGGCGAGGTTCCACGGCCCGTGCAGGCCGTTGGCGAGCGGGTTGTAGACGACCTCCACCTCCGGGTCGTTGATCAGGTCGGCGTACGAGTCCGCCACCCGTTCGACGCGGTGCGCGGCGGCGTACGCCTCCGCCCTGGACCGGTCCCGCGCGGCCACCGCGACAATGCGGTGGCCGGTCGTCCGGGCCGGACCGATCAGGGACTGCTCGGTGATCCGAGCCGCTCCCAGTACTCCGATGCGCAGTGGTTCCCGGCCAGGACCGCTCATACCTCCCGTACCTCCTGGATGGTGACCGGGCGGTGCTCGTGCAGCGACAGGGTGCAGGCGTCGGCGATCCAGCCGGCCTCCAGGGCGTCGGCGACCGTGCAGGGGGAGGTGCGGGTGCCGGCGACGACCTCGGTGAACGCGGTGAGTTCGGCGCGGTAGGCGGCCGTGAAGCGGTCCATGAAGAAGTCGTGCGGGGTGCCCGCCGGGAAGGTCACGCCGGGCTCGACCGAGCGCAGCGGCAGCTTGTCCTCCAGGCCCACCGCGATGGAGTCCGTGAAGCCGTGGATCTCCATGCGGACGTCGTAACCCCGGGCGTTGTGGCGGGAGTTGGAGACCACCGCGATGGTGCCGTCGTCGAGGGTGAGGATCGCGCCGGTGGTGTCGGCGTCGCCCGCCTCCTTGATGTACTCGGCACCCCGGTTGCCGCCGACCGCGTACACCTCGGTGACCTCACGGCCGGTGACCCAGCGGATGATGTCGAAGTCGTGGACCGAGCAGTCGCGGAAGATGCCACCGGACGCGGCGATGTACGCGGCGGGCGGCGGCGCCGGGTCCAGCGTGGTGGAGCGCACGGTGTGCAGCTTGCCCAGCTCGCCGGACTGCACGGCGGCGCGCGCGTTCACGAAGCCGGCGTCGAAGCGGCGGTTGTAGCCGATCTGGATCGGCACGCTGCTGCCCTCGACGGCCTTGAGGACCTGGACGCCCTCGGCCATCGTCTTGGCGACGGGCTTCTCGCAGAAGACGGGGATGCCCGCCTCCACGGCGGCCAGGATCAGCCCCGGGTGGGCGTCGGTCGCCGCGGCGACGACGACACCGTCGACCCCGGCGGCCAGCACGGCCTCGGGGGAGTCCGCGACCTCGGCGCCGAACCGCTCGGCGGCCTTCTTCGCGGCCTCCGCGAACGGGTCGGCCACGACGAGGGACTCGACGACGTCGAGTCCGGACAGGGTCTCGGCGTGGAAGGCGCCGATGCGGCCGAGGCCGAGGATTCCGATGCGCATGAGGGCTCTTGCTTTCTTGAGGGGTGCGGGTTTCGTGCGGTGGTTGCCTTGGAGCGGTCCAATTGCCGGACGGTGCAGGTCAGTCGAGGGCGCCCAGGACGTTCTGGTCCCAGTCGATCACCGAACCGGTGACCACCCCGGACCGGTCGGACAGCAGGAACACCACGAAGTCGGCGATCTCGTCCGGCTGGCCGAGCTTGCCCATCGGGAGCCGTTCGGCGGCCTGTTGGACCCAGTCGTCGCCGGCACCGTGGAAGGCCCGCTGCGTTGCGTCCTCGCCCTCGGTCGCCGTCCAGCCGATGTTGACGGTGTTGATGCGGATCCGGTCGAAGCGGTGCGCGTGCGCGGCGTTGCGGGTCAGGCCCGCGAGACCGGCCTTGGCCGTGGAGTACGGGGCGAGGTAAGGGGGTCCGCCGTGGGCGCAGTTGGAGCCGATGTTGACGATCGTGCCCGGCGCCTTGCGGGCGGTCATGTCGGCGACCGCGGCCTGCATCGCGAAGAACGGTGCTTTGAGGTTGATCGCCATGTGTTGGTCGAACAGTTCCGGAGTGGTGTCCAGCAGCGAGCCGCGCGAGGTGAGTCCGGCGGAGTTCACCAGACAGTCGACGCGGCCGTGCGCGGCGATCACCTCGGCCACCGCGCCCTTCGCCTGCTCGGCGTCGGACAGGTCGGCCTGTACGAACATCGCCTTGCCGCCCGCCGCGGTCAGTTCCGCCACCAGGGCGTCACCGGGCTCGGCACGGCGACCGGTGAACATCACCACCGCCCCTTCGCGCACCGCTGCCCGGACGATCGCGGCCCCCACGCCCTGGCTGCCGCCGTTGACGAGGACGACCTTGCCGTCGAGCAGCCCCGTAAGGCCCGTGAGCTCAGTGAGTTCCGTGGATCCCATGGTGTTCCTCAGCTCTCGCGCCGCTCGGCACCGGCCCGCAGCTCCCCGCGGAGCGCCTGCGGGTCCCACCCCTCACGCACCGCGCGGCGCACGAGGTCGGCCTGCGAGGGCGGGGCGAGGCCCTCGACCGGCGGGTCGTTGTCGAGGTTCGTCGGGAACGGATAGCCCTCGGCACTCGCCGCGACGACCGTGTCCAGCCACTCCTGGCCCACGCCCTCGGCCTTGCGCTTGAGCAGCACCGGGAAGACCGCGTTGCTGACGGCCTCGCGGTCCACCGTCTCCATCGCCCGCCCGAACGCGGACGACACCTGGAGCAGGTTGGCCATGCGCCGTACGTCCGCGGTGCGGTTGGTGCCGGCCGCGTGGAAGAGTGCCGGGTTGAAGAACGCGGCATCGCCCTTGGCGAGCGGGAGTTGGATGTAGTTGGCCTCGAAGTAGGCCTGGAATTCCGGGAGTCGCCACGCCAGATAGCCCGGCTCGTACTTCTGGGAGTGCGGCAGGTACATCGTCGGCCCCGACTCGACCGGCATGTCGCAGTGCGCGACCGCCCCTTGGAGCGTGAGCACGGGGGAGAGGCGGTGCACGTGCGCCGGATACTCGGCGGCGACCTCGTTCGTGAGGAACCCTAGGTGGTAGTCGCGGTGCACGGTCTGCGCGGCGCCGCCCGGGTGGACCACGTTGATCTGCGAGGTGACCTGGTAGCCGGGGCCGAGCCACGCGACGGACACCAGGGCCAGCATGTCGTTCGCGTAGTAGTCGGCGAACGCCTCCGGGTCGTAGAGCGCGGCCTTCTCCAGCGCGTTCCACACCCGGTCGTTGGCCCCCGGCTTCGCGAAGTGGTCCCCGGCGCCCGCGCCCGACGCGTGCTGCTCGGCGATCAGGGCCCCGAACACCTCGGTGGAACGGTCCACCACCGACAGATCCGGGAAGGCACCCTGAAGGACCACGATGCCCGGCCCCTCGGCGAACGCCCGCACCAGCTCGGCCTGCACCTCACGGCGCTCGCCGGCCGTGACGGACTTGCGAAGTCGATCGCTGTCGTAGACGAGGACGTTCCGCTCGACCGAGGACGCGTACGGGAAGTCGGCCAGGTCCGTCGGCTGCTCGACGAGCGCGCGGAAGACGTCGAGGTCGCAGTCCTGCTCGGTGAGCCAGGCGCGGGTTTCTGCTGATGTGAAGGACATCGTCGTCCCCTCGGGTCACGGAGCGGTGCGGTCCTGTCATTCTTGTCAGTACAAACCCTTCGAACAACCAGCAGCAAGCCATCAAAAACCCCTCAAGGAGACGACCGGTGGGACACCCCTTCCCGATCCGGGAAATCGCACGTCAGGCGGGTCTCAGCGAGGCCACCGTGGACCGGGTGCTGAACGGCAGGGGCGGTGTGCGCGAGAGCACCGAGCGTGAGGTGCGCCAGGCCATCGCCGATCTCGACCGGCAGCGCACCCAGGTCAGACTCGTCGGCCGTACGTTCATGATCGACATCGTGATGCAGACGCCGGAGCGCTTCTCCACCGCCGTACGGAACGCGCTGGAGGCCGAACTGCCCGACCTGCACCCGGCCGTCGTGCGCTCGCGCTTCCACTTCCGGGAGACAGCGCCGGTGAAGGAGCTGGTCGGGACCCTGGACAGGATCGTGCGGCGCGGTTCGCAGGGCGTCATCCTCAAGGCGCCGGACGTCCCCGAGGTCACCGCCGCCGTCGGCCGGCTCGTCGCCGCCGGGATCCCGGTCGTCACCCTGGTCACCGACCTGCCCGCGAGCGCCCGCCTGGCCTACGTCGGCATAGACAACCGGGCGGCGGGCGCCACGGCCGCCTATCTGATGGGCCAGTGGCTCGGTGACCGCCCCGGCAACGTCCTCACCAGCCTGAGCAGCGGTTTCTTCCGCAACGAGGAAGAACGCGAGATGGGCTTCCGCAGCACCATGCGCGCCCGCTACCCGGAGCGCGCCCTCGTCGAGATCACCGAGGGCCACGGTCTGGACGCCACCCAGTACGACCTCGTCCGGGCCGCCCTCAAGCGCGACCCGGACATCCGCGCGGTCTACTCGATCGGCGGCGGCAACATCGCGACCCTGCGCGCCTTCGCCGACCTGGGCCGCGAGTGCGCCGTGTTCGTCGCGCACGACCTCGACCACGACAACACCCGGCTGCTGCACGAGCAGCAACTGTCCGCCGTCCTCCACCACGACCTGCGCCAGGACGTCCGCGAGGCCTGCCGCATCGTCATGCGCGCCCACGACGCCCTGCCGCCCGCGGGCCCGGCCCTGCCGTCCGCGATCCAGGTCGTCACGCCCTACAACTTGCCTACGACACCGGCGCGTTGACCCCGTTCAGAGGTTGAGTCCCCTCACAGACTGATCGCGTACGCCTTGCGCAGTGTCTCGTGCACGGTCCATGTCGTACGGTCGCCCTCGCGCAGCACGGCCAGGTCCCCGGGACCGACCGTCAGCGTCTCGCCGCCCTCGACCTCGATCGTGGCCGACCCGCTGATCACGACGAACAGCTCGTCCGCCTCCGTGTCGGTGACCACACCCGGCGTGATCTGCCAAATCCCGCGGATCTGCTTGCCGTCCTCGGACTCCCACACGACCTTCCCGGTGACCTCGGGCGTACCGGAGACGATCTGCGCCGGGTCGAGCGGCTCGGGTTCGAGCTCGGCGTCGGGAACACGGACTACGAAACTGTGCGTCATGCCGCGACCCTAGCCGGGGTGGACCGGTCCAGGCGTGGACACTGTGTGGGGTATCGGCCCAGGTGGGGGGACACTTCGTCGCGGAGTGGCGGCCCGGGCGGGGCCGGGTGATCGTGGAGGGCATGGCGCAGACAACGGCGGCCGTCTCCGAGCGGCACCCGCACGAGACCCGGGAGAACATCCTCTTCGGCGGCGTCTACGGCTCCGTCCTCGCCTGCTCGATGGTCGCCGCGCTCACCCAGTACGGCCACACCGACAGAGCCAGCCGCCGCTACGACGCCCTGTGGCTGCTGGTGACCGCCGCCGCCTCGGCACTCGCCCACGGGTACGCCCACTACATCGCCGAGCGCGCCCCGCACCGCCGCTGGGACGCCCTGCGCACCCTGCGCGACGAGTGGCCCCTGGTCGCCGCCGCGGTGCCCACCGTCCTGCTGCTCGCCGGGGCCGGCTGGGGCTGGTGGCCCGCGAACGGCGTCGAGTACGCGGCCTTCGTCCTCAACATCGCCCTGCTGTTCTGCCTGGGGTTGGTCACGGCCCGCTGGTCGGCGCGGAGTTGGGTGGCGGCCGTGACCATCGGGGCGGTGGACGCGCTGCTGGGAGTGGTGGTCGTCGTGGCCAACGCCCTGATCAAATAAGCCCGTTCGGCCTGCTCGCGCAACGGCACCCGCCCGCCTACGGGACGCCCTACGGCACGTCCCGGTAACCGCGCAGCTTGCGGTACAGCGTCGCCCGCCCGATCCCCAACGCGGCAGCCGCCCGCGCCTTGTTGCCACCGTGCCGCCGCAACGCGGCCAGGATCGCCGTGCGTTCGGCGTGCTCCATCGGGCTGAGCCGCCGGGCCGCGGGACCCTCCCGCACGGGGTCGGGCAGCTCGGCCCGCCGCACCGGGCCGGTGACCCGCCGGTGTTCCGCCAACGCCCTGACGACATGGGCGAGTTCGGTGACGTTCCCGGGCCAGGGGTGTTCCTCCAGGGCCCGGAGTGCGTCCAGCGTCCAGGTGAGCGGCGGCTGTCCCGGGGCCGGACGGGGTGCCAGGACCGGCAGCAACTCCCTTACGTCCTCCGGGCGTTCACGCAGCGCGGGCACGGTGACCGACCGGGCCGCGAGGGTGTCCAACAGCCGCTGGAAACACGGGCCCGGGGGAGTGCCGGGCGTGTAGGTGACCAGGAGATAGACGTCAGGGTGCTCGTCGAGCAGGGAGTTGAGCGCGGCGACGTCCGGCTGGGCGAGCCGTTCCGCGTGCCGCAGGAGGAGCGGGCGGCCGTCTGCCAACTCGCTGTACTTCACGCCCAGTTCGGGCGACTCGGCGGCATCGGCGACCAGCGGCACGGTCCCGCCGAGCAGTTCACGGGCCAGTGCGGTCTTGCCGCTGCCGCGCTCACCGGTCAGCAGGAGCGGCTCATGGACCCGGGCCAGCTCTACCGCCCGAGCGACCGCATGCCGCCAGGGCACCGAACCACCCGCGAGCGCCAGCGCGGGACGCGGAACGAGACGCGGCACCGGCGCCTCGGCAGGGCGCGCTTCGAGTACGGCGACGATCCCGAGGACGCGGCCCTCATGCCGTACGGGAGTGATCTCTGCGGTGCACCCGGCGCCGGCGGGGAGCGTCACGCCGTAGGACTGCTCCTGCACCGGACGGCGTCCGGTGCCGTGGGACCGGTCCACTACTGGACCGCCTCCGGCGTTGGTCGGCCGTTCCCCGATCGGATCGCCCCCGGTGTCGTGGGACCGTTCCACCACGGGACCGCCCCTGGTGTCGGTCGGCCGTTCCCGGCTCGGACCGTCCTCGGTGTCGTGGGACCGGTCCATCACTGGACCGCCCCCGGCGTCGGCGCCCCGCTCCCGGACCGGACCGCCCCCGACGTCGTAGGACCGTTCCAACACAGGACCGCCCCTGGTGTCGGTCGGCCGTTCCCGGCTCGGACCGTCCTCGGTGTCGTGGGACCGGTCCATCACTGGACCGCCCCCGGCGTCGGCGCCCCGCTCCCCGACCGGACCGCCCCCGGTGTCCTGAGGCGGCCGTGAGTCCTGGGGCGGCCGTGCGCCGGAGGTGCGCTCGCTCGTGCTGGACCGTTCCAGCGCGGCCAGTACCTGAGGTGTCGCGAGGCGGACCGCGGCCTCGCTGATGAGGCGGTTGCGGCCGTCGAGGGCGACGATCGCGCGGTCCGGGCCGTGGGCGGCCGCCCGGGTGTAGGCGTCGAGGAGCACCCGTTCGGCGGTGCGGGAGCGGGCGAGTAGTTCCGCTTCCACTGCCGTGGCCGTCGCCTCGGCGAGGGCGGCCCCCGGGTGCGGGCCGCAGCCTGCGCACAGGCCGGACGTGACGGTCACCGTGCCCAGCGCCTGCCCGGAATCCGGGGCGAGCAGCGGCACGCTGACGGCGGACACGTCCTGCCAGACGTCGAGGAAGTGCTCGGGGCCGTGCACCTCGGCGCGGCGGCGGGTGCGGAGGGCGAGGGCCGCGCTGTTGTGGCCCACCTCCCGCTCGGACAGGTCGCGGCAGCGGTCGTCACCCGGCACTTCGCCCGTGGTCCACAGCACCCGCAGCCGCTCGTCGGTGAGCAGCAGCGCCGAGTGGCCGAGGGCCGGTGCGATGCGGTCCAGCACGGGCCGCGCCGCCTCCAACAGGGCGGATTCGGCGGGCAGTTCGGGTTCGTGGACCGGTCCATCGAGGTCGTGCCGTACGCCGAAGAAGCGGGCGCGGCGCCAGGCCGCGAGGACCTCGTCCGGGACGTCGTCGGGAAGCGGGCGGCCGCTCAGGAACCGCTCGCGCGCCTGGCGGAGCGGGGCGAGGGCGGGGGAGTGATCCAGGGTGGTCATGACGCCTCTCACCGTATCGGGCCCGTGGCGGCGGCCGCCGAGGGGCTGTAACTGTCTCGTAATGAGACACCCGCGCGTGTCCGGCCCGCATCATGATCGTGAAGAGTCGGTGCCTTTCTCACCTCTGCCTCACCTCGTCTCAACCTGCCCCAGCCCGCCTCAACCTGCCCCACCTCCGTCGCACCCCTGCCTCACCCCTGGAGTGTCCCGCCGTGCACGTTGTCGAGACCGACGTACTGATCGTGGGCAGCGGCCCGGCCGGGGCCTGTGCCGCGCTGGCGCTGAGCACCTACGGCGTGCCCCACATCGTCGTCACGCGCTATTCGCGCCTCACCAGGACGCCCCGCGCACACATCACCAACCAGCGCACCATGGAGATCCTGCGCGACCTCGGTGTCGAGGACGAGGTGCTGGCCCAGGCGACACCGCAGAACCTGATGGGCAACACCACGTTCTGCACCAGCCTCGCCGGCGAGGAGCTCGGCCGGATCCGTTCCTGGGGCAACGAGCCGCTCGTGCAGGCCGCGCACGACCTGGCCAGCCCGACCCGCATGTGCGACATGCCGCAGCACCTGATGGAGCCGGTGTTGATCGACGCGGCGCTCGCGCGCGGCTCCAACGTCCGCTTCAGCACGGTCTACAAGTCCTTCGTCCAGGACGAGGACGGCGTCACGGTCACCGTCGAGGACCAACTGCGCGGCGACGAGTACCAGATCCGCGCCAAGTACCTCATCGGCGCCGACGGCGGCCGCTCGCAGGTCGCCGAGGACGCCGGGCTGCCGATGGGCGGCCAGATGGGCGTCGCGGGCAGCATCAACATCGTCTTCGACGCGGACCTGAGCAAGTACACCGCGCACCGCCCCTCCACCCTCTACTGGGTCCTCGCCCCCGGCGCGACCGTCGGCGGCATCGGCGCGGGCCTGGTGCGCTGCGTCAAGCCGTGGAACGAGTGGCTGATCGTGTGGGGCTACGACGTGAGCGCCGGCGCCCCCGACCTCACCGAGGAGTACGCGCTGTCCGTCGTACGGCAGTTGGTCGGCGACGACGACATCCCGGTGACCATCAAGTCGTCCTCGGCGTGGACGGTCAACGAGATGTACGCCGAGACCTACGCCAACGGCCGTGTCCTGTGCGCCGGTGACGCCGTGCACCGCCACCCGCCGTCGAACGGGCTCGGCTCCAACACGTCGATCCAGGACGCCTACAACCTGGCGTGGAAACTGAAGCTGGTCCTCGACGGCACCGCCTCGCCGAAGCTGCTCGACAGCTACGACGCCGAACGCGCTCCGGTCGGCAAGCAGATCGTCACCCGCGCCAACAAGTCCATCGGCGAGACCGCCCCGATCTTCGAGGCGCTCGACGGCCTTTCCCCGCAGACGCCGGAGCAGTTGTGGGCCAACATCGAGGCCCGCAAGGACTCGACCGAGGCCGCGGCCAAGCAGCGGGCCGCGCTGCGCGAGGCGATCGCGTTCAAGGTGTACGAGTTCAACGCGCACGGCGTCGACCTCAACCAGCGCTATTCCGCGGAGAGTTCGACCGCGGTCGTCCCGGACGGCACGCCCGACCCCGGCTTCGAACGCGACCGCGAGCTGTTCCACCAGCCCAGTTCCCGCCCCGGCGCCAAGCTCCCGCACGCCTGGATCACCTCCGGCACCCGCACCGTCTCGACCCTCGACACGGTCGGCAAGGGCCGCTTCACCCTCCTCACCGGCATCGGCGGCGAGATCTGGCTGCGGGCGGCCGAGGCGCAGTCCCTGGACATCGCGACGGTCGTGATCGGCCCCGGCCAGGAGTACGACGACCCGTACGGCGACTGGGCCCGCCTCAGCGAGGTGTCCGACGGGGGCGCCCTCCTCGTACGCCCCGACGGGTATGTCGCTTTCCGCCACGCCGACGCGGCCGGGAACGCGGGACAGTTGCTCACGGACGCGTTGCGGCGCATCCTCGGGCACGGCTGACATTTCACACAGGGGCAGTTCGCACAGGGTAGGGAGCCGCAATGACCACTGACGTCACCGTCACGGACGAGGCCGTCGCCAGTCTGGAGGGGACGGCCGATCCCCGCCTGCGTGAACTGCTGACCGGCCTGATCCGGCACCTCCACGCGTTCGCGCGGGAGACCGGCCTGACCCAGGCGGAGTGGGAGCGGGCGATCGGCTTCCTGACGGAGACCGGGAAGATGTGCACGGACACCCGGCAGGAGTTCATCCTCCTGTCGGACGTGCTCGGCCTGTCGATGCTGGTGGAGACGATCAACGGGGACCGGGCCGCCGGATCCACCGAGTCGACGGTGCTGGGCCCCTTCCACATGACCGAGTCCCCGGTGCGCGAACTCGGTGCCAATATCGACCTGGTGGGCGGCGGCGAGCCCTGCGTGGTCAGCGGCCGGATCGTCTCCGGCGACGGCACCCCGCTCCCCGGCGCACTCCTCGACGTGTGGCAGGCCGACGGCAACGGCTTCTACGACGTGCAGCAGCCGGACGTCCAACCCCCGGGCAACGGACGGGGGTTGTTCACCGCGGACGCCGAGGGCCGCTTCTGGTTCCGCACCTGCGTACCGAGCCCGTACCCCATCCCCACGGACGGCCCGGTCGGCGAACTCCTCAAGGCCACCGGCCGTCACCCCTACCGCCCCGCCCACATCCACTTCATCGCCTCGGCCGAGGGCCACGCCCCGGTCACCACGCACATCTTCGTGGCGGGCAGCGACTACCTGGACTCCGACGCCGTCTTCGCCGTCAAACAGAGCCTCGTCGAGGACTTCACCCCGACCGACGACCCGTCCCTGGCAAGGGAGTTCGGCATCGAGAACCCCTTCCGCCACGCCCGCTTCGACCTCGTGCTGGACCGCGCGTGAAGAACTTCCTGGACTTCGCCTACGACGCCCAGCCCATGCGGGTCGTCTTCCGCCCCGGCGCCGCGCTGACCGCGACCGCCGGAGAGGCCGAACGGCTCGGTCTGCGGCGGGTGTTGGTGCTCTCGGGCGCCCGAGGTGCCGAGACCGCGCAGGCGGTCGCCGACTCGCTGGGGGAGGTGTGCGTCGGCGTGCACGCGGAGGCGGAGATGCACGTCCCGGTCGAAGTCGCCGACCGCGCGGTGGAGTTGGCGCGCACGCTGGGCGCCGACGGCTGCGTCGCGGTCGGCGGCGGCTCGGCGGTCGGCCTCGGCAAGGCGATCGCCCTGCGCACCGGCCTTCCGCTGATCGCCGTGCCCTCCACCTACGCCGGCTCCGAGATGACCCCGGTCTGGGGCCTCACCGAGAACGGCGCCAAACGCACCGGCCGCGATCCCGCCGTCCTGCCCCGGAGCGTCGTCTACGATCCCGAACTCACCCTGGAACTCCCCGTACCGCTCACGGTGACCAGCGGCATCAACGCGATCGCGCACGCCGTGGAGGCCCTGTACGCGCCGGACACCTCGCCCCTGATCGGCCTCATGGCGGAGGAGGGCGTAGCGGCGCTTTCGAGTGCGCTGCCCCAACTGGCCGTCGAGCCAAGGTCGTTGGAGGCTCGGGGCGGTGCCCTGTACGGGGCGTGGCTGTGCGGTTCCTGCCTCGGTGCCACGACCATGGGCCTGCACCACAAGCTGTGCCATGTCCTCGGCGGCACCTTCGGCCTGCCGCACGCGGAGACGCACACGGTGGTGCTGCCGTACGCGCTGGCGTACAACGCGCCCGCCGCACCGCACGCGGCCGCCATCGTGGCCCGCGCGCTGGACGCCGAGGATGCCCCACGCGCCCTGTGGGACCTGGCGCGGCGGCTCGGCGCACCGCGCTCGCTCGCCGAACTCGGCCTGGAGGAGGGCGACTTGGCGACGGCGGCCGCGCAGGCGGTGAGCCAGGCGTACGCCAATCCCCGGCCGGTCACCGAGGACGGGGTGCTCGCGCTGCTGCGCGCCGCGTACGAGGGAACGCCCCCCGCGTAAACGGTCGTTCAGCGGTCCGTGCGGTCAGTGGTCCGTGCGGTCAGTGGTTCGTGCGGACGCCGTCCAGCGCGATCGCCAGGACGCGGTCGCGCTGGGCGTCGTCCGTGAACTTCGTCCCGGTGACCCCGGCCACCAGGCGCAGCAGATCACCGAAGTCCATGTCCGTACGGGCCACGCCCGCCTTCTGCGCGCGCTCGAACAGCGGACCGCCCGCCGAGAACATCGACTCGCGGCAGGTCCCGAAGATCTCCGAGTCGTTGTCCAGCGCCTCGCGCACCGCCTGCTTGGTCACCATGTAGCCCGCGAAACGGTTCAGCCATGAGGCCAGCGCCTCCCACGGCTCCTGGTCGGCGACGGACAGGGCGACCTGGCACAGCGCGTTCACCTCGTCCGCGTAGACGCTCTCGAAGAGGGCCCGGCGGGTCGGGAAGTTGCGGTACAGCGTGCCGATGCCGACGCCCGCGCGGCGCGCGATGTCCTCCAGCGAGGCCTCCGACCCGTGCTCCGCGAAGGCCTCGCGGGCGGCGGTCAGCAGGGCGTCGTAGTTGCGGGCGGCGTCCCTGCGGTGTGGTCTCTGGGCCGCGACGATCTCGCTGACGGGGAACGGCTGGGCCGTCACGGGTGCCTCCCTGGGGTGGGGCCCGGTTGAACCGGAGGTATGCCTCCGTTATGGTGGAGGGGTACCTCCACTTTAGCAGTGTGGGCGCGTTCCGCCGTAGAGCAATGCGCGGGCGCACCCCCGTTCGCTTGTTCCGGAGAGGCTCTCGATGCCCCGCAAGTCCTCCCGTCTCACCTTCGCGGTCCTCGCGACCGGTGCGGGCGTGTTCTCCATGCTGCAGTCGCTGATCGCGCCGGCCTTGCCGACCGTCCAGCACGCGCTGCACACCTCCCAGTCCACCGCGACCTGGGTGATGACTGCCTACCTGCTGTCCGCCTCGGTCTTCACCCCGATACTCGGCCGCGTCGGCGACCTGGTCGGCAAGAAGCGCACCCTCGTCGCCGTCCTCCTGGCCGTCCTCGCGGGCTGTCTGGTCGCCGCGCTCGCGCCCAGCATCGGCGTCCTGATCATCGCCCGGGTCGTCCAGGGCGTCGGCGGCGCGCTGTTCCCGCTGTCCTTCGGCATCATCCGCGACGAGTTCGACGTGTCCCAAGTCCCGGGCAGCATCAGCAACTTGTCCGCCGTGATCGCCGCGGGCGGTGGCGTCGGCATGGTGGCCGCAGGGCCCATCGTGACCGCGCTCGACTACCGCTGGCTGTTCTGGTTCCCCGTCGGCATCGTCGCCGTCACCACCCTCATCGCCGTGCGCTACGTCCCCGAGTCGCCCAACCGCGCCCAGGGGCACGTCAATTGGCTCGGCGCCGTGCTCCTTTCCGGCTGGCTGGTCGCCCTGCTGCTGCCGCTGAGTCAGGCCGGCAGCTGGGGCTGGGGCTCCGTGCGGGTCGTCGGCCTGTTCGCCGCGGCCGTCGTCCTCTTCGCGGCCTGGCTGCTCTCGGAGGCCCGCTCCAGCAGCCCGCTCATCGACCTCAAGGTGATGCGCCTGCCGTCCGTGTGGACCACCAACACCGCCGCGCTGCTGTTCGGTGCGGGCATGTACGCGATCTGGTCCTTCCTGCCCGGCTTCGTCCAGACCCCGTCGTCCGCCGGCTACGGCTTCGGCGCCAGCGTGACCGCGTCCGGACTCCTCATGCTCCCGATGCTGATCGCGATGTTCGTCTCGGGCGTGCTCAGTGGGCGCCTGGAACCGATAGTCGGCGCCAAGGTCCTGCTCACCACCGGTGCCGCCCTCGGCGCGGTCGCCTGCGCGATCCTCGCCCTCTGGCACGACCAGCAGTGGCAGATCGCCCTCGTGGCAGGCATCTTCGGCCTCGGCATCGGACTCGCCTTCGCCTCCATGGCCAACCTCATCGTCGGCAGCGTCCCGCCCGAGCAGACCGGTGCCGCCACCGGCATGAACGCCAACATCCGCACCATCGGCGGCTCGATCGGCGCCGCGGTCACCAGCGTCCTGGTCACCGGCCACCTCCAGGCCTCGGGCCTGCCGTACGACTCCGGGTACACCCACGGGTTCACGCTGCTGGCGGTGCTGCTCCTCGGCGCCGCGCTGGCCGCGCTCCTGGTACCGCGACGGTCCGGCCGTAGCGGAGGAAGGACCGTCAGCGCCTCCGAGTCGGCGCTCCTGAAAGCGGAGGAGGAAGCGTCGGTGATGGCTCCCGGCGCCCTGAACTGACCCGTCCGGTGTGCCAGCATGAACCGATGATCGAAGAGAGCGCGCGGGGCTTCCGCGCCGAACTCCTGGACGTCCACCGGCTCCGGCTCGTCGAGACCGCCGCTCCTCGGCTCGCGCCCGAGGAGCGGCTGGCGATGAACGAGGTGTGGGACGGGTTGGTGCGGGTCAACCCGAGCTTCTTCGACGGGCCTGTCCTGGTGTGCGCGGGCACGGAACGGGAGGGATCGGACGGCCTGACCATCTCCTGGGTCAGGACGACGTTCCGGCACTTCGCCCTCCGCCGTGTTCCCGGCAGCACCTCGTGGCTCCCGTCCTTCTTCGTCGCCGTTCTCCAACCGGCCGACGACGGACGCCTGTTGGTCGGCCGGATGTCGAACTCCACGGCGGCTCCGGGGCGTTGGCAGTTGCCGGGCGGCTCCCTCGAACCGCCCGAGGGGGACGAGCCGCTCGACATGATGGCCCTCCGCCGCCACGCCGCGCGGGAGTTGATCGAGGAGACCGGCATCGACACCCCGCCCGACGACCTCACCTACTGGAACGTGACCCGCGCCGGAAACGGCAGCATCGGTGTCCTGTTCCGAGCCCCGTCCCTCCCGGAGGCGTTGCTGCGCGAGCGGCACGAGGTCATGGTGGCGGCGGAGGCGGCGCAGGGCCGTGACCCGGAACTGGACCGCATCGCCCTGATCCACTCGACCGCTCAACTCCCGCTCCTGGCAGTCCCGCACGTGGACTACCTGGAACCGATCGTCCGCCGCTACGAGGCATCGGAGGCGTAACGGGCGTAACGGGTGTCTCGATATGAGACACCCGTTTCACCGCCGGAGCGCCAAGGATCGGGAACGTCGTGTCGTCTGGCGCCCTATGCCTGTACGGCTGCACGTGAAGAAAGGTGATCACCATGGCCCTCGCACTGCTCCGGCGCTGGCGGCCCCAAGGCGCCTCCGCCACGGCGCCGGGCCTCTCGCTCCCCCTCCCGCCCGGCGCGGGCGGCCTCGGCCGTGAGATCGTCGACCCGATGGGCTCTCCCATGCCGGCCGCCGACGTGACCGTGACGGCCCTGGACTCGCACCGCGTCACCGCCTCCGGTACGACCGACCCGTACGGCTTCTTCCTCGCGGCCCTGCCGCCCGGCCGTTACAGCCTCCTCGTCTCCGCCCAGGGGCTCCAGCCGCACCAGGAGACGGTCGAGATCGTCGCCGGAATCGCCGAGCCCACCGAACGCGTGTGGCTCCAGCCCGGCCGTGCCCAGGAACTCCCGCCGCCCGGCACCTGGCTCTTCGACCCGCCGCACACCGCGATCCGCTTCATCGCCAAGCATGTCGGCATGGCCCATGTGCACGGCCGGTTCGAGCGGTTCCAGGGCGGTATCCAGATCGCGCAGGAGATGACCGATTCCCGGGTCCACGTCCGCATCGACGCGTCCAGCATCACCACCGGCAACTCCACGCGGGACAACCACCTGCGCTCCGGTGACTTCCTCGACGTGGAGCGCTACCCGTACATCGACTTCGCCAGCACCCGGTTCGCCTACCGGGGCGGCAGCAAGTGGACGCTGCAGGGTTCGCTGACGATGCACGGCGTGAGTCGCTCGGTGAACCTGGACACCACGTATCTGGGCACGGTCAACGGCGGCTATGCGGAGGAACTCCGCTGTGCGGCCCTGGCCACGGCCGAGCTGCACCGCGAGGACTACACGTTGAACTGGCGCAGCATGCTGGCCCGGGGCATCGCCGTCGTAGGCCCCACCGTCCAGCTGGAGTTGGACATCCAGGCGATGTACCGCACCCACGACACCCCGACGCCGCCGAAGTGACCCGCCGTATGCGGTAGGGTTCACCTGCGCGTTCATCCGGGCTCCGGGTGCGGCGCGAGCGGGACGTGGCGCAGCTTGGTAGCGCACTTGACTGGGGGTCAAGGGGTCGCAGGTTCAAATCCTGTCGTCCCGACTGGAGACAGTCGTAGTTCAGGGCCGGTTTCGGAGTCGTCCGAGACCGGCCCTTGATCATTCCTGGGGACCGGTCGGCACACCGGGACGTACTCGCCGCCGCTCCGGACTCGCCCTCACCGCCGCGCGGGCCGCGCCCACCAGTGCGGCGTCCCCCGCGGAGCCGGTACGTCTCATCGCGTGCATACGCGGGTCGTCCGGCGGCCAGCCCCCGGTCAGGAGGCCGGCGGACAGGGCGGGGGCGACGAGGTCCCAGGAGCGGGCCATGGAGCCTCCGACGACCAGGGCTGTCGCGCCGAAGTCCACCATGCGCGGGCCCAGTACGACGCCCAGTGCGGTGAAGACGTCGTCCAGCACCCGCCGGGCCCGCTCTTCCCCCGCTCTGGCTCGTCCGGCGATGTCGTGCACATCGGCGCCGGGGTCGCCGTAGCGGGCGAGGATCGCCCGGCGGGAGACCGTGTCCTCCAGCGGTCGGCCGTCGATCTCGGTGAGGTCCATCCGCCCCTCGGGTGGTACGCCGGGACCGTTGTCACGGATGCGCCCGTCGGCGAGGAACGCCGAGCCGACACCGGTGCCGAGGGTGATGCCCACGGCGCGGCGGTGCCCGCGGACGGTACCCGCGGACCACTCGCCGGTCAGAAAGGCGTGGGCGTCGTTGAGGAACACGACGTCGCCGGGACGCTGCCGCAGTCCGTGCAGGAGCGCTGCTCGCACGTCCACCCCGTACAGGGCGTCGAACTTGCCCACGCCCTTGAAGAGGGCAACCCCCTTTGCGTAGTCGAACGGCCCGGGCACCGCCACGCCCCACCGCGCACCGGGCCGTACCGACAGCCCGTCGGCGCAGTGTCGTACGGCGCCGAGGATGGTCTCGGCATCGCCGTCCGCGTCGAGCGGCCGGCGCGTACGGCTCGTGACGCGGCCGTCACGCGGGTCGACGAGTGCCGCGGTGACATGGGTACCGCCGATCTCCAGGACAGGGATCAACGGACCAACGCCTTCACGACGCGCACCGGGCCGCCAGCTGCCGCTCGCAGGGTGTACGCGCCGACCGCGGCCGGCACGGTCAGCGTCTCCGCGTGGGCCAGTTCGTGCCGGTCTCCGGCCGCCGTGTGCACCGTGACGCCTTCGCCCTCCACCACGTTCAGGATGTGGAACCGGCCCTGTGTGTCGTCGGTCGCCTCGGCCCCGGCGTCGAGCACGAACCTCCTGACCTCGTAGAACATCTCGGCCAGCGCGCCGATGACCTCCTCCCGCCAGCCGGTGCCCTCGCGCAGGGTGCGCGGTTCTTGAATGAGGTCGCGGGCGACGGCCTCCCCGCGTCGTCCGGTCTCCAGGTTCGCGAACCCGTGCTCGTAGGGGAGGGGGCGCGGGTTGCCGTCGGCGCCGGGCCGTAGCCAGTCGTAGAACCTCAGGCTGTACAGATAGGGGGTCGCGCTGATCTCCAGCACGAGGTTGCCCGCGCCGCTCGCGTGCGGGGTGCCTGCCGGGATCATGAACAGCTGGCCCTGTTCGGCGGGGAAGGCCAGGACGTGGTCCTCGGGGTCCATGGGCACTCCGTCGGTGACTGCCCGCTCCACCTCCTTGCGGAAGGCGTCAACGTCGGCGTCCTCGCGCAGGCCGAGGAACACCTTGGTGTCGGTGCTGCCGAGGGTGAGGTAGTACGTCTCGTGCTGGGTGTACGCCCAGCCGAAACGCTCGCGCATGTACGACTCCTTCGGGTGGCAGTGCACGGAGAGGCTGCCCCCGCCGACGGTGTCCAGGTAGTCGAAGCGGATCGGGAACGACGTGCCGAAGCGGGTGTGCGCCTCTGCCCCCAACACGCTCAACGGTTCCAGCACGCACAGGAGTTGGAAGGGCACCTCGACCTGAGCTTCCGGTCCGGTGCCGATGAGGATGCCGGCCTCGGGCGCGATCAGTTCATAACCGAGCGCCGTGTTACGGGAGTCGGGGTTGAAGCCGAGCTCGCGCTGTGCCCAATGGCCGCCCCAGGGAGTGGAGTTGAAGTACGGGCGGGTGCGGACAGGCTGGCGGGCCAGGGCCGCGTAGGTCGCGCGCAGGCCTGTTCCGTCGATCCATGCCGGGTGGTCGGGGCGCTGCATGTCGAGCCAGGCGTCGAGGCGGTGGGCGAGCGCGTCGCGGTGCCGGTCGAGCATCGGCCAGTCGATGTAGAAGAGCCGTCTGAAGTCCGGCCTCTCGCCCGGCAGTCCGAGGTTGACACCCGGCTCGCCCGCACCGACGGCGGCCTCCGCGTAGCGCTTGGGGACATCGGCGTACCAGAGCAGGTCGTGCCCCACGAGGGCGGCGCCGGGGCCGTAGACGAGGAGCAGTCCTGCTTGTGGTGGTGCGGGTGCCGGGAGGGTCTCGAAGAGGTCGTCGAGGGGACTGTCGGCGAGTTTGCGGAAGTAGGGGTCGTCGGCGTCCGCGAGTCGTTCGGTACGGCTTCTGATGTGCGCCGGCGGTGCGTAGTGGCTGCGGACGTCGAGCAGGGTGACGGCGATGCCGCGTCCGGTCAGCTCGTGTTCGAGGCGGTCGGCGAGGAGGGGCCAGTCGACGGACGGGGGGCCGTCGATGGCCAACACCGCGGGGCCGTCGGGGAGTTGGGAGGCCATTGCCTGCCAGCCCGTGTCAAGGACGGCCTGCGGTGCGGGGGCGTAGCGCGGATCGAGCCGGTACACGGGGTTTCCTTTCGCGGACGTGGCGCCGCTCATTCCTTGCTCGATCCGGCGAGCATCCCGGACACCAGGGTGCGCTGCGAGAAGACGAAGAGCACCAGCACGGGAAGGATGGCGATGAGGATGGCCAGGGCGAGTTCGGGGATGGTCACGTTCAGACCGGCGCCGGCGACGGGGTTGAACGACGGTGTGGAGGTGAGGAGTTGGTTCAGGCCCACCTGGACGGGGAACTGCTCGCTGTTCGGCAGCACGAGATAGGGCAGGAAGAAGTTGTTCCAGTTGCCCACGAAGCTGAAGAACGCGACCAGTCCGACCACCGGTTTGGCGAGCGGGAGCGCGATGCGTGCGAAGAGCTGCCACTCGGTGCAGCCGTCGATGCGCGCGGCGGCCAGCAGGTCCCTGGGGAGGCTGCTCCCGAAGTAGATGTAGACCAGGTACACGCCGAACGGATAGAAGGAGAAGGGGAGTATCACCGACCAGATGGTGCCGATGAGATGGAAGCGGTTGAGTTCCAGGAAGATCGGCAGCACCAGGGTGGCCTGCGGCATGATCATGGTGACCAGGGTGATCACGAGGAGCGTCTTGCGCCCCCGGAACTTCGTCAGCGCCAGCGCGTAGCCGGCCGGAACGCTGACGGCCAGCGTCAGGACGAGTGAACCGCCCGAGTAGATGGCCGAGTTGAGCAGCCACCTCGTCATGGCGCCGTCCTGGAAGGCGAACAAGTGCCGCCAGGCCGTGCCTATCTGATGGAACGAACCGAAGGAGAGCGGGTTGTCCCGCACCACTTCGCCGGCGGTCTTCGACGGTGCGAGCAGCAGCCAGATCACCGGTAGCACGAAGAACACCAGGAGAAAGGCCAGGAGGAGCCCAACTGCCAGGAAGGGGAGGGTCCTTGACGGGCGGACCCGTCGCTTCACGGCCGTGCGGAAGAGAGTCGTCTGTGTCATTTCTCGTCCAACGTGAACAGGTTCGAGCGGGCGACCAGGAGACCGGCGGCGACGAGACCCACGGCGAGGAGGACGACGGAGATGGCGGCAGCACCGTTGAAGTCGCCCTGCTGGAAGGCGTAGACGTAGGCCAGTTGGTTGGGTGACCAGGTGGGGCTCACCCTTCCCAGGCTTGCGGTCTGGAGGAGTTGGGGCTCGACGAACAGCTGGGTGCCCGTCGCGAAGGCCATGATCGCCATGTAGACGATCCACTGCCGGATCATCGGGATCTGGATGTGCCAGGCGGTGCGCCACGGGCCCGCACCGTCCATGCGGGCCGCTTCCAGGACCTCGTCGGGGATGTTGTTCAACGCCCCGTACATCACGACCATCCAGCCTCCGGCGCCGGTCCAGAAGGCGATCAGCATGAGGATCAGCGGCAGGTTGCCGGGCGCCAGGACGGCGGCGAACGTCTTGAACCCCAGGGCGGTCAACAGCCGTGACACCGGGCTGACATCGGGGTCCAGCATGAACAGCCAGACCAGCACGCTCGCCACGCCCGCGAGGGCGCCGGGGATGTAGTAGAGGAAGCGGAAGAGCGCCGAGGTGCCCGGACGCACCCGGCCGCGCAGGACCACGGCGGTCAGCACGACCAGGACGACGAGCGCCACCAGCCACATGACCAGGTAGATCAGCATGTGGCTGAAGGCCGGGGCGAAGCGGTAGTCCTGGATGACCTTCGTGAACTGGTTGAGCCCGGTGAACTGGCCCCGGTCGTTGGTGAGCGACAGGTAGAACGCGTATCCGGTGGGGAAGACGCCGAACGCGAGCAGCAGCAGCGCGTAGCCGGCGACGAAGAAGTAGCCCGCGCGACCGCCGCCCGTGCGCCGCGGCGTGGCGCGGCGGCGCACGGGGGAGACGGCGACGCGTTCGGTCTTCAGCAGGGTCACTGATCGACCACCTTGTAGCCCTGGGTCTTCGCCTCGCCGGCTATCTCCTTCTGCCAGGCCGGCAGCGTCTCGGTCAGGCTCTTCCCGGCGGTCAGCGCCGGGAGGACGACGCTGGACCAGGCGGTGGAGTCCGAGAACCGGGTGTTCGACCAGCCGGTCCACACCTCGTTCGCGGCCTGCTCGAACGGCCCGCTCACGTCATTGGCGAAGTAGTCCTTGTTGGCCGGGTTGGCCAGCCACGCCTTTGCCGCCTGCGCGTAGGCCGGGTACGTGGGCGCGGAGGCCTGGTTCGCGTCGGAGGTGGTCAGCCAGGTGACCAGGTCCGCGGACGCCTTGAGGTTGGCGCTGTGCGAGGACACCATCCACACACCGCCGCCGACATTGCCCGTGGCAGCCGTGCTCTCTCCCTTCCAGGTCAGCGGGGGCGCCGCCGCTATCTGCTTGGCCGGAGTCCTGAAGCCGGCCTTGAAGAGGTACTGGCCGTACCAGGAAGGGCCGTACGCCATCAGCACCTTGCTGCCGCTGTCCTTGGCGAAGCCCTGGCTGAAGAAGCCCTGCGTGGCGACGGCCTTTGCGCTGATGAGGTTGTCCAGGAGCTTCGCCATCCGGGTGCACTTCGGGTCCTGGAGGTCGGTGCGCAGGGTGTCCGGCTTCGTCAGGCTGAACGCGGGGCACTGGCCCGACCAGAAGTACGACTCATGGGAGTTGGTGTCGCCGACCGAGCCGACGAGGTAGCCGGGGTGCTCCTTGGCGACCTTCGTGCCGAGGGCCTCGTACTCCTCCCACGTGGTGGGGACCTGGTAACCCCACTTGTCCATGAGGGACTTGTTGTACCAGAGGACGACCTGCGCGATGTCGTTGCGCATGCAGTAGGTGTGACCGTTGAACTGACAGGGCGTCAGCGAGCCCTTGGCGAAGCCGTCGAGCGTGCTCTGCGGGACGAGCTTCTCGTCCAGGGGCGCGGCGAACGGCTGCGCGCCTGGCTTGGTGGCCTCCGACGCCCAGGTCACGTCGGTCGGCGTGCCGAAGACCACGTCGGGCCAGCCGCTGCCGGTCCGGTCGAACAGCTGCACCTTCGACTGGAGATACGTCGATCCGTCGGCCCCGCCGTCGTACGTGACGACCTTCATCTTCACGTCCGGGTGCGCCTTCTGGTACGCCTGCACCGACGGCAGCCGGGTCGAGTCGGCCCACACCGTGATCTGTGAACTCGCCTTCTGCGCAACCGGCTTGAACGCCGACTGCTTGGCGGAGGAAGGGGTGGTGTCGGCGCTGGCGCAGCCTGACAGGGCGGCCGTGGTGGCCAGGGACAGCGTGACGGCCGCCGTGCGGAGCAGTGAGTGCCGCCGGCCGGTTCTCGGAGATCGGGAAGACTCCATCGTCTTGCCTTGCCTTTCTGTTCTTGCGCGGGTCAGCTCTGTTCTTGTGCCGGTCAGCGCGGTTGCTCGACGAACGGCAGGAGCTCGTCGCCGTAGTCGAAGTCGAGGGGGAGGGCTATGCCGGGCCCCGTGGGGGCGTGCACCAGGCCCTGGGCGTCCACATGGCGCTCACGGACGACGTTCACCGAGGTCACCAGGGACTCGTAGTAGGTGGTGTTGGAGATGGCCATGCACAGGTGGTGGTTGGGAATGTCCGAACCGTGCACCTCGGCCCGCAGTCGGTAGGCGTCGGCGAGATGCGCGGTGCGCATGGCGCCGGTGATGCCGCCCCGGAGGGTGGTGCCGGCCCGGACGCCGAAGGTGGCGGCACCGGACCGGATGAAGTCCGCCGCGTTCATGTGCGCCCCGTCGGAGGTCTCGGCCACCAGGAGCGGTACGTCCACGGTCTCGGCGAGCCGCTGATAGGCCGAGATGCTGAACTCGCGGATCGGCTCCTCGTACCAGAGGTAGTCGGCCTCGGAGAGCGCCCGCCCCAGCCGGATCGCGTCCGGCAGGTCGAAGCCCGCCGAACCGTCGTACATCAGAGGGACGTCGGGACCGACGTGCGCGCGCAGGGCCAGGCACAGGTCCGCGTCACGGCGGGCGTCGCCCCAGGCGTGCAGTTTGATACCGCGGTACCCCAGCGCCAGGCACTGGTCCGCCACGTCGAGGAACTCCGCCGTGCTGGAGAACGTCGAGGTGGAGGCGTACGCGGGGATGGCGTCCCGGAAACCGCCGAGCAGGCGCCAGACCGGTTCGCCGTGGTAGCGGCCGGCCAGGTCCCACAGGGCGATGTCGATCAACCCCAGGGTGGGGAGCGGGAGTTCGTGGATACGGTCCAGCTCCCACACCCGGTGCCACAGCCACTCCCGCTGGAACGGGTCGGCTCCGAGCAGTTCCGCGCGGAAGACCCGGTCCACCAGGTCCCGCAGGGTGGCGTGGGCGCCGGGACGGGCGAACACCGCCACGCCCTCGGCCCCCTCGTCCGTCCCGATGCGCAGGACCGCGCCGTCGCCCGCCGGAGCGCTTCCGCTCAGCCCGTCGCGCCAGCGGAAGGGCGGACTGGCCGGCGGAACATCGATCCGGTGTACTTCGACATGGGTGATCTTCATCCTGGCTTTCGTCTTCTGTAGGGAGAAAGGTTTCGGCTCGGCAGCGGAGTACGCGGCATGGGAGTACTCGACAGCGGAGTGCTCAGAAGCCGCCGTACGCCTGGAGCGCGTAGACGCTGCCGCCGTTCCCGCTGGAACCGGTGACGGTCAGGCGCAGGTAGCGTGCGGTGACGGGGGTGTCGGCGAAGGCGTAGTCGGTCCGCGCAGTGGTGTTCTCGGCCGTGTGGTCCTCGAACGTCGACCAGTTCTGGCCGTCGGTGGAGTACTCCAGGCGGTACTTGTAGCCGCTCGTCAACTCGAAGGTGGTGACCACGGCGGAGACGGCGGTGTCCTTGCCGAGGTCGACCCGGAGCCAGGACGGGTCGGGCAGTCCCAGGCCCTGCGCCCAGCGGGTCGACGGATCGCC
This sequence comes from Streptomyces sp. NBC_00986, assembly GCF_045162565.1. Taxonomy (NCBI): domain Bacteria; kingdom Bacillati; phylum Actinomycetota; class Actinomycetes; order Kitasatosporales; family Streptomycetaceae; genus Streptomyces; species Streptomyces sp. NBC_00986. The sequence continues at coordinate 2,046,502 of NZ_CP108733.1, read as the reverse complement.
GTCGACCGCCTTCGCCGGGGCGTAGCCCTCCGACTCGGAGGACGCGGTCGCCGTCCTGTTCAGGGCCAGGTCGTTGTCGGCCGGGGTGGTGACGACGGCCGCCTTGCTGGGGGCTGAGGTGTTCAGCGCCTCGTCGCGTGCCACGACGGTGAAGGAGTAGGACGTGTCGGCGGAGAGGCCGGAGACCCGCAGGGTCGTGGCGTCGGTGACACCGATCCGCTTGCCGTCCTGGTAGACGACGTAGCTGGTCACGCCGGTGTCATCGGTGGCCGCGGGCCAGCTGACATCGACCAGACCGGGCAGCAGCGGCTTGACCGTGGGCTGTCCGGGGGCGGTCGGGGCCGTGGGGTCCGTGACGGTCCTGGGGGTGCCGTAGACCTGGAAGTCGTAGATGCTGCCGCCGTTCCAACTGGAGCCGGTGACGGTCAGTCGTACGAAACGGCCCGCGACCGGGGTGTCCGTGTGGGCGTAGTCGGTCGCCGCCGTGGTGTTCGCGGCGGTGCGGTCCGCGAGGGTCTTCCAGTGGACCTCGTCGGGGGACACCTCGATGCGGTACTTGTATCCGCTCGCCTTCTCGAAGGTCGTGATCGCGCCGTTCACGTCGTACGACGCACCGAGATCGACCTGGATCCAGGACGGGTCGGGCAGGCCGAGGCCCTGGGCCCAGCGGGTGGAGAGGTCTCCGTCGACCGCCTTCTCCGGGGTGTTGGCCTCCGAGTACGACGATGCGGTGACCGTCTTCTTGAGGGCGAGGTCCGTGCCGGAGGGCATGGTGACGTGCAGGGTCGGGCTGGGAGCGGACTCGTTGCCGGCGGCGTCACGCGCGGTGATGCGGAAGGCGTACGCCTTTCCGGCGGTCAGGCCCGGGAGGCGCACCGAGGTGGTGCCCGTGGCGCTGACGAGCTTGCCGTCGCGGTAGACGGAGTAGCCGGTGACGGCGGTGTCGTCGGCGGACGCGGGCCAGGTGAGGTCCGCGATCGTCGGGAAGTCCGTGACCGCGCTCGGGGTGCCGGGCCTGCTGGGCGCCCGGTGGTCGGCGACGGCGGGGTCTGGGTCGAGGTGGCGGTAACTCGCCTGCAGGCCGGCGTTGTTGACGATGGAGGCCGGGAGCTGGTCGCAGGAACCCACCGTGGTGTTGCCGGTGATGGTGCTGCCCGTGCTGTTGGCCTGGGTCGAATAGGCGGGCTGGGTCGTGAAGTTGCCCGTGGCGTCGATGTCCATGCCGTGGTTGAGGAACAGCCACTGGTAGGCGACGTCGCACAGGGCGTTGCCGGTGTTCGTCCAGTACCGGCTGCCCTCGTCGTGGTAGATCGCGCCGTAGGCGGGCGGTGGTGTGCCGTGGATGTAGTTGCCGGACACCACGCCGCCGGGGTCGGAGCTCAGCGTGTAGATGGCACCGCCGTCGGCCTGCGACTTCATGATGTCGGAGATCTCGTTGTCCGTGACCTCGGTGTCGCGGCTGGTCGTGGGGGTGTCCCAGACCGGAACGCCCAGATTTCCCGGGTAGTTGGTGTCGCCGCCCTGGTCGGTGAGGCCCCAGCCCCAGCCGACGGAGATGCCGGTGTAGGGCAGGTCGTAGACCTTGTTGTGGGTGATGGTGGTGTGGTCGGTGTAGCCGGCCAGGATGCCGATGGAGCCGTTGTACTGGTCGGCGACCTTGGTGACCACGTTGTTGGCGACCCTGGTGTCCTTGGTGATGTCCCGGGGGTCGTCGGGGTGGGCGTCGATCACCTCGACCCCGCCGATCTGGATGCCGGTGGCGGCGATCTGGCGGAAGACGTTGCCCGTGATGTCGGTGCCCTGCGTGCCGGTGTTCAGGTTCAGCCCGACCGCGCCGAGATGGGTGAAGGTGTTGCCCTCGAAGCCGATCCCGTGGCCGTAGTCGACGTTGACGGCACCCGGCGTCTTCTGCCACTTCAGGCGGGTCGCGTCGAAGGTGGGGTCGTTGCCGACCATCCGGAAACCGGCCTGGCCCTCGATGAGGCCCTCGGACGAACTGGGAGCCAGCCAGGTGGAGTCGGAGAAGGTGATGCCCTCGAAGGACACGTTGCTCACCGGGGCGGTCCTGGTGCCGTTGAGGTCCACCAGGTCCTGCACCAACGGCACGGTGACGTTCGCGGTGGACAGGTTCTGGCCGGCCTTGGGCATGTAGTAGATCTCGCCCGCGCCCTTGTCCAGGTACCACTCACCGGGGGTGTCCAGCAGCTCGCGGGCGTTCTCCAGCCAGGTCGGGTTCTGGATCTCCTGGCCCTGCTGGAGATGCGCGTTGTGCCAACAGGGCTGCTGCATCGTCATCTTGTAGTCGGCGATCGACTGCACGGGGCAGCGCATCAGCTTCCAGCCCCAGGAGCTGACGACCTCCAGGTCCGAAGGACGCTTGTACGCGTTGAGGGCTGAGTCGGTGAAGGCGTAGCCGGTGGACGTCTGGCTGAAGCCGGCGGGGTTCTTGCCGCTCCGCGCCCGGGTCTCCAACTCGCCGTCCACATACAGCTGTCGGGTGTCGATGTCGCCGACCTCGGCCTTGTAGACCTTCCCCGCCGAGTCGGCCGGGGTCCAGCCGGTGACCTGCTTGCCCCCGCTGATCACCGGATGCGCGCCGGGGGCGGCCTCGTAGACGATCCGGTGCCCGTCGCGGCCGGAGTCCCGGGCGGTCAGGGCGAACGTACGGCTGAGTTGATAGGTGCCGGACATGAGCCGGACGTGGATGTCGCCCTTGGCCTTCTGCTTGACGTCGCGCACGTAGTCCCGTGCGTGGTCAAGGGACTTGAAGGGGTGGGCGGCGGTTCCCGATCCCACGTCCCGGCCGGTCGGGGAGACATAGACATTCAGGTCCGGGGGCGGGGGAGCCGCCTGGGCCGGCGCGGCGTTCAGCAGGGCGGCCACAACGGCCACCGAGGAGGCGGCCGTGAAACTTCTTCGCAGCGGCGCGAAGACGCCCCTGCGCGCAGACGGATGAGACACACGTATCCAATCGCCTGAGGGAGGTTGATACCTGCAAGTCCCGGTCGTCCACCGGGACTTGCAGGGCGTCGGGCGGCCCGGTCGCTGTGCCGCGGCACAGGCGGGGCCGGCCGGTTCTACGAGGCCGGTGCCTCCGGAGAGGGCGGTTGGGCCCCGGGGCTGAACAGCCGGTCGCGGATCTTGTTCTCGAACTGGCTCTGGGTGGTGGCGATGTGTTCCACCATCAGCTGCTCGGCGAGATCGGCCGCCCCCGCGGCGACCGCCTCCGCTATGGCCAGATGCTGATGTGCGGCGACTTCGAGCGATCCGGGCACGTCACCGTGGAAGAGCAGTACGTCGGACTGGGACGCCAGGCGCCGCACACCGGCGACGCTCGCCCTGAGGAACACGTTGTGCGAGGCGGCGCCCACCGCGTCGTGGAAGGCCGCGTCGGCCTTGGCGAAGGTGTCCACGTCGTTCATCGTGGCCGCCGTCAGGGAGCTCTCCGCGCTCTCCCGGATGGCCCGGACCTCGATCGGGGTGGCGTGGGAGGCGGCACGGCGTGCCGTCTCCGACTCGATCACCTTGCGGTAGTCCAGGAGCATGCGGACGTCTTCCATGCCGGTCGGCCGGAAGTGCGAGAGTTCGTCGTCCAGCAGTCCGCCGACCGAGGCGGCGACGAAGATGCCGGCGCCTCGCCGCACGGTGAGCCGGCCGATGGCGGCCAGGACCTTCACGGCCTCGCGGGTGACGTTGCGGGACGCTCCCAGGATCTGGGCCAGGCCCTGTTCGGTGGGGAGGCGGTCGCCGGGCCGCAGGTTCTGCTGGGCGATGTACTCCAGCAGTTGCTCCGCGACCACTTCATATCCCGGACGGTAGGCCGGTGTTGAGTCGCCCAAGGCGAGTCCCCTCTTGCGCCGCGAATGAATCAGGTTCATTTTCCGGGGCCAATATGGCACCGCCGTTGGGAGTTGGGAAGAGATCGGACAGATTTCAGCCCGGAGGCCTGACCGGATCCTGATAAAGCGCCATGAACTACGCACTTTCCTCAGGGTGTTGCGTGAAATGGATCCCATCCTTAAGGTCCTGCCTGCCAGATGAAGCAGATCCTTCTCTATGCGGCGAGGGCCGTGGAAGCGGGAACCTCGTGAGGGCACGCCCACTCGGTCGTACGAGCGTCCAGGTCGGCACGCTGGGATTCGGTGCCGCCCCCATCGGCAACCTCCACAGCGCGATCGACGACCGTCAGGCACAGGCCACCCTTGCGGCCGCCTGGGACGTGGGGGTGCGCTACTACGACACCGCCCCGCACTACGGCCTCGGACTGTCCGAGCGGCGGCTCGGCGATGCGCTCGCGCACCGCCCACGGCGGGAGTTCACCGTCTCCACCAAGGTCGGCCGACTGCTGGAACCCCACCCGGCACCCACCGGATCCGACCTGACGGCAGGAGGCTTCGCCGTACCCGACACACTGGTCCGGCGCCCCGACTACTCACGGGACGGGGTGCTGCGAAGTCTGGAAGACAGCCTGGAACGCCTGCGGTTGGACCATGTGGACATCGTCTATGTCCACGATCCCGACGACCATCTGGACGCCGCACTCGGCCATGCCCTGCCCGCGTTGACCGCTCTGCGCGACGAAGGCGTCATCGGTGCCGTCGGTGTCGGCGCGAACACGGTCGCCCCGCTGCTGCGCGTCGTCGCGGAGGCGGAGGTCGACGCCGTGATGGTGGCCGGACGGTGGACCCTTCTGGACCGCACCGCCCGCCCCTTGCTGGATGCGTGCGCCGAACGCGGGGTCGCGGTGGTGGCCGCCGCACCGTTCAACTCCGGTCTGCTGAGCCGCGCTTACCCCGCGAGCGACGCCACCTTCGACTACGGCCCCGCCCCGGAATCAGCGCTGCGTCGCGCTCGGCTCCTCGCCGAGGTGTCCGCTCGACACGGCACCGCACTCCCGCACGCCGCCCTGCGCTTTCCGCTGCGCGCCCCCGGTGTGGCCTGCGTGGTCGCGGGTTTCCGTACCCCGGAGGAGGTCGTGTCCGCCGCCCGCTGGGCCGCCACCGATCTGACCGAGGAAGCATGGCTGGACCTCGACGCGGCGACGGCCCGGGCGGCGGAAGTCCGGCCCTCGTAGCGGCAGTTGAGACGGCAGAACGCATGACCGGACTGAGGAGGTTCCGTTGCCGGGGTGGGACCGGTCGGGACCGGAGATGGGACCCGGCCCCGTTCCCGATCCCGGCCCCGATCCCGGTTCCCGCTACCCCAGCATCCAGCCCTCCGCCCGTCGCGCCGTGGCGCGGATGTTCTTGCGTGCGCCAGGAGGAAGGCGCCTCAACACCTCGCGGACGCCATGCCGAAGCCGGTGGTCGGCGGTGGTCCGGAGCAGCACGCGGCGGGTGGTGCCGATCCGGCCGGGTGTGCCGACGGTGAGCCGGAGTTGGCCGCCGGGCCCGGCCCAGGTGGGGGAGACGAGACGCGAGGGTGCGCCTACGGCGACGGTGCCGAGGAGGATGCGGGTGCTGCCCGGGGCGGCGGCCAGCCGGGGGCGGCGTCCGACGCCCAACAGCTGTGCGCTGGCCCAGACTTGATAGGCACCCGGGTTCATCGGCGCGTCACCGGTGAGGGTCAGCGGGTCGATGACCGTCTCGCCGGTGACCACGACCCGGTGGAGGTTTCCGCCGAGCGGTTCCAACATCGGCGTCAACTCCCCTTCGGGGTACCACCAGTGGTTGCCGGCGGTGTCGTGCACGATGAGTTCGCCGTACGCGTGGGAGAACGGATCGGGGACCTCCCAGTTCTCCGCTCCCCTTATGCCGTCCAGGAGTTGGGGGTCGAGGAACATCCGGCCGTCGCGCTCCACGACGGTCAGCGGCTCGCCGTCGCTCCGGACCATGCCGACGCGGGTCCGGATCACCAGCTTGTCGTTGCGCCAGCGCATGTCGTCCACCTCGACCTGCGCCCTGATCTGCTCGGTGCGGCGGGCGAGTTCGACCAGGGAGTCCAGCCGGTCCTGTACCAGCAGCTCCGCCCGCAGCCGGCTGATCGCCGGGAGGCCTTCGCTCACCCCCGGCGGATAACTCGTCATCGCCATCCGGCGGACGGTGGTGAAGTACTCCTCCAGGTCCTTGCCCTTGCGCCGCAGTATGCGCGGCTCGCTCACCGGCCGCAGCAGCTCCACGCGGTACGAACGGCGCAGCAGCCGGTCCTGGAGGTCGCCCGGCGGGGTGCCCTCCTTGATCGCCTCCACGACCTTGTCCAGGTGGCCGTAGTAGTCGTCGGCGGTGATCCGGCGACTGCTGTTGTTGCCGCCGTCCTCGCGCCGATTCCATTGGTAGCAGGGGTAGTTGCCGAGTATCGACACCGTCTTGGCCCGTACGTAGGTGCGCGCCATGAACAGCTGGTCCTCCAGCCTGACCCGTCCCTCCGGGAAGCGGATCCCGTGCTCGCGCAGGAACTCCCGGCGGAACATCTTGTGCGGCGTCAGGCTCTCGATGAGCGGTGCGTCGGCGACGGTGCACCGCTCCACCGTCCGCTTGAACACATTGCTGGGCCCCTGCATCGTCCCGTGCACCTTGCCCAGCACGATGTCCGACCCGTTGCGCTCCGCCAGCGCGTACAGCCGCTCCAGCGCCTCGTAGGACAACTCGTCGTCCTGGTCGACGAATTGGACGTACTTCCCCTGGGCCCGGTCCACCCCCACGTTCCGTGGCTTGCCCGGCCAGCCGGAGTTCTCCTGCCGGTAGACCCGGACGTGCGGATGGGCTTCCGCCAACCGTCCGAGGCGTTCGGCCGAGTCGTCCGTCGACCCGTCGTCGACGTACACGACCTCATATGCGTCCGCCCCCAGGCTCTGGTTGACCAGCGAAGGCGCACAACGGTCAATGTAGGAACCGGCGTTGTAGACGGGTACGACAATGCTTACCTTGATCAAAATATCCCCCCCGGGACAAGTGTTGTTGCCCTACGAGACACTTGTTGTTGGGGATAAGTTGTACGGCTGTTGGTGTGCGCCTTACCGAATGTGCGAGGGGCCGGCCGGACACGGCCGCCGCGTCACGCGGATTCCCTGATCACCAGCTCCGTCGGCAGGATGAGGGGCGTCGGCTGCTCACCGGCCAGCACGCGCACCAGCATGCGGGTCATCTCGCTCCCGAGGGCCACGATGGGCTGGCGGATCGTCGTCAGGGCGGGCTGGGTGTGCCGGGCGGTGAGGATGTCGTTGAAGCCGACGACCGCGACGTCCTGCGGGACGGACCGGCCGCGCTCGCGCAGGACGTGCAGGGCGCCCGCCGCCATGGCGTCCGAGGCGACGAACAGCGCGTCCAGGTCCGGGTGTTCGTCGAGGAGACGGACCGTCGCGGTGGCCCCGCCCAGCTCGCTGAAGTCACCGTGCGCCACGCGGTGGTCCTCCAGGCCGGCCAGGGCGACCGCCTCGCGGAAGCCCAGGTAGCGGGCGACACCCGCGTGCATGTCGAGCGGGCCGGTGACGGTGGCGATGGCACGACGGCCCGTCGAGATCAGGTGCTCCACGGCCTCGCGGGCCCCGCCCCGGTTGTCGGCGTCCACGTACCAGCGCGGCGCCTTCTCGAGGGAGCGGCCTCCGTGCACGACGGGGACGTTCCCCGCCTCGGCCACCTTCGACAGCGGATCGTTCTCGCGCAGGGCCAGCAGCATGACGCCGTCCGCACCCCGGGACTGGAGGATGCGGGTGAGCCGGGCCCGGCCCCGCTCGCCCGCGGCCAGGATCAGCAGGAGTTCGAGGTCGGTCTCCTCGATGACCGCGTTCACGCCGGTGATGACCTCCGCGAAGAAGAGGTTGGCGAACAACGCCGGATCGTCGCTCGAGATCGCCAGCACCACCGCGCCGCGCCGCTGCGAGGCGAGCGAACGGGCCGCCACGTTCGGCACATAACCCAGCTCCGCCACGGCACTCTCCACCGCCTGCCGCGCCTTCTGGCTCACATGCCGACGGTTGTTGATCACACGCGAGACGGTTCCGACGGACACCCCGGCGCGCAGCGCCACCTCGTCGAGCGTCGGCGGCCGTGTGGTCATGGGGGGCGACTCCAGTTCGTACGGAAGGGATGGGGGACGGAAGGGGCGGGCGGTAGCAGCACTGTAAGCGCTGACGGAGTCACAGGCCGCCGCGCCGGATGACCCCGGCGTACCAGTGGGCACTGTCCTTCGGCGTACGGCGCTGGGTCGCGTAGTCGACGTGCACGATGCCGAAGCGGGGCCCGTAGCCGAAGGACCACTCGAAGTTGTCGAGGAACGACCAGACGAAGTAGCCCTTGAGCGGCACCCCTTGGCCGATCGCCCGTGCGCAGGAACGGAGATGGGCGTCCAGGTAGGCGATCCGGTCCGCGTCGTGCACCGCTTCGTGCTCCCCGTCCGGCTCGACCACGTCGTCGAAGGCGGCACCGTTCTCCGTGATGTACAGGGGTACGGCCGGATAGTCGGCCTTGAGGCGCAGGAGGAGGTCCAGGAGCCCGCGCTCGTCGATCTCCCAGCCCATCGCCGTCTTCGGTCGACCGCCGTCGGCGACACGGGCCGACGGCGAGCCCACATAGGCGGATTGGACCGGTCCACTGCTGCCCGCGACGAGCATCGGCGCGTAGTAGTTGATGCCCAGGTGGTCCAGCGGCGCCCCGATCCGCTTCAGGTCGCCGTCGCGGATGTGGTCGGTGCCGGTGACCTCGCGGAGGTCGCCGAGCACGTCGTCGGGGTACGCGCCGCGCAGCAGCGGGTCGAGGAAGAGGCGGTTCTGCATGCCGTCGACACGGCGGGCCGCGTCCAGGTCGGCGGGGTCGGTGCCGAGCGGGGTGACATGGGTGAGGTTGAGCGTGATGCCGATGTGCGAGGCGCCCTCCCGTAGCGCCTCCGTCGCCAACCCGTGGGCGAGCAACAGGTGATGGGCGGCGCGTACGGCGGCGGCGGGCTCGCGGCGGCCAGGGGCGTGGCGGCCCGTGGCGTAGCCGAGGAAGGCCGAGCACCAGGGCTCGTTGAGGGTGGTCCAGTGGGCGACACGGTCGCCCAGCGCCTCGTGCGCGAGGGCCGCGTACTCGGCGAACCGCTCGGCCGTGTCCCGCACCGGCCAGCCCCCGGCGTCCTCCAGCGGCTGGGGCAGGTCCCAGTGGTAGAGGGTGGGCCACGGCTGGATGCCATGGTCCAGGAGGGTGTCCGTGAGCCGGCGGTAGAAGTCGAGGCCGCGCTGGTTCACCGGGCCGGAGCCGGTGGGCTGGATCCGGGGCCAGGCGAGCGAGAACCGGTAGGCGCGCAGGCCGAGTTGGGCCATCAGCGCGATGTCCCCGGGGAAGCGGTGGTAGTGGTCGGCCGCGACGGCTCCGGTGTCACCGCCCCGGACGGCGCCCGGGACGGCCGCGAAGGTGTCCCAGATGGAGGGACCCCGGCCGTCCTCCGCGACCGCGCCCTCGATCTGATAGCTCGATGTGGCGGCGCCCCACAGGAAGCCGGGATCGAACGTGCTCACTGAGGTGAACCTCCGTCTGCGGGAATTCTTCCTGGCATGTGATGGAACTGGGGTGACGCCACAGCTCGGCCGGTTCCTGTGCGATGCCTCCGAAAGAAACTGGAAGCGCTAACAGTCACAGGGTAGGAGTGGGACGTTCACTCTGTGAAGGGTCCCGACGAGGAAAAGGCTTCTGTGCGTTAAGACTTGACAGCCTCGTCGGCCCCGCTCACCATCTGGCACTGACGCCGCACCGAGCCGACCCTGTCACCGAGAAGGGCTCGGTATGTTCCGCAGGACCAGCTTCCGTAAGACCAGATTCCGCAGGACCAGATGGGCCGCGGTCCTCCTCGCGCCCGCCCTGACCGTCGCCACCCTGGCCGCGACCCCCGTGCTTCCCGTGACGTCCGCGCAGGCCGCCGACGCGCCCTACGAGCGGGTGCTCAACGGCACGTTCGACAACGGCAGGACCTCGTGGTGGAGCAGCGGCAACACGCCCTCCACGGTCGACCTGGGTCGCCTGTGCGCCGACGTCCCCGGCGGGACCGTCAACGTCTGGGACTCGATGATCGGCCAGAACGACATCCCGCTGGAGACCGGTCAGCCCTACACCCTGCGCTTCACGGCCTCCGCCACCCGGGACGTGTCGATCCACGCCGTACTGCAGCTGCCCGCCGCCCCGTTCACGACGACCTTCAACAAGACCGCCGCGATCACCACCGCACCGAAGACCTTCCAGTTCACCGGCAACTCCACCGTCGCCAACCTGCACGCCCAGCTCTCCTTCCAACAGGGCGGCGCCGCCCAGCCGTTCACCCTCTGCCTCGACGACGTCTCCCTCACCGGTGGCGCGACACCCCCGGGCGGCGGACGCGACTTCGGCTCTCCGGTGCGGACGAACCAGTACGGCTACGCGGTCCACGGTCCGAAGGAGGCGTCGATCGTCAACTCATCGACGAAGCCCGTGCGTTGGAGCCTGCTCGACGACTCGGGTGGGGTGGTGAGGACGGGACGCACCCGTGTCCAGGGCACGGACACCGCCTCCGGCGACCATGTGCACATCGCCGACTTCAGCTCGGTACGCAAGGCCGGTACGGGATACACGCTCGTCGTCGGCGACGCGACCAGCTATCCGTTCGCCATCGCGGAGAACCCCTATATCTCCCTGCGGAAAGACGCGTTGGGGTACTTCTACGACGTCCGCAGCGGCACGCCCATCGAGGCGCAGTACGCCGGTGACGCCTACGCGCGTCCCGCCGGACACGTCGGCGTGGCTCCGAACAAGGGCGACACCAACGTGCCCTGCCTGCCCGGCACTTGTGACTACTCCCTTGACGTCCAGGGCGGTTGGTACGACGCGGGCGACCAGGGCAAGTACGTCGTCAACGGGGCCCTTGCGGACTGGCAGTTGATGGACTCCTACGAACGCTCCCGTGCCGAGGGCGACACCGCCGGCCTGCGCGACGGACTGCTGAGCATCCCCGAGAACCACAACGGCGTCCCGGACGTACTCGACGAGTCCCGTTGGGAGACGGAGTTCCTGCTGAGCATGCAGGTTCCGGCGGGCGAACCGCTGGCCGGCATGGTCCACCACAAGGTCCACGACCTGGCGTGGACCGCCCTGCCCACCCGGCCCGACCAGGACTCCCAACCCCGTTACCTGCACGCCCCGTCCACGGCCGCGACCCTCAACCTGGCAGCCGCGGGCGCCCAGTGCGCCAGGGTCTGGGCCCGCTACGACGCGGCTTTCGCCCACACCTGCCTGACCGCCGCCGAGACCGCCTGGAAGGCCGCGCTCGCCCACCCCGACGTGTACGCCCCGAGCAGCGACAGTGTCGGCGGCGGAGCGTACGCCGACACGGACGTGACCGACGAATTCTCCTGGGCCGCAACGGAGTTGTACGCAACCACGCACGACCGTGCCTACCTTGCCCGCATCGACACGGAGATCACCCCGGCCGGGTTCTCCTGGCGGGACACCGGCGCGCTGGCCGACCTCACCGTCGTCCGGCTGCCGAGCCGTTTCCCCGCCCGCATGGTCGCCGCCGCCCGCAAGCGGGTCCTCGCCGTCGCCGACGGGTTCGTACGCGACGAGCGGTCACAGGGCTACCCGAACCCCAACCTGCCCACCGACGGCGCCTACGTCTGGGGCTCCAACAGCGTCACCGCGAACAACGCCATGGTCATCGCGACCGCCTACGACCTCACCCACCGGGACAGCTACCGCAGCGCCGTCCTGGAATCGATGGACTATCTCCTCGGCCGCAACGCCCTGAACCAGTCCTTCGTCACCGGCTACGGCACCCGGGCCAGCCACAACCAGCACAACCGCATCTGGGCCCACCAGATCGACGCCAACTTGCCCAGCCCGCCTGCCGGTTCGCTCGCCGGCGGCCCCGACTCGGCCCTCCAGGACCCGGTCGCGCAACAGAACCTGGTCGGCTGCGCCCCCGCCACCTGCTACATCGACGACATCTACTCGTACTCGACCAACGAGATCGCCATCAACTGGAACTCCGCGCTGGCCTGGGTGGCGACGTTCGCCGCCGACTCCGCGCGCTGAGCACCGCGGCCTCAATGACCGCACCGCCGTGGCTCCGCCCGCGCTTGGACGAGCGCGGGCGGGAGCCGAGCCGAGGGGCTCGCGGCAGCCCCGCCCCGAGAGATAGGGACGCACCATGCGCTGGAAAGCCCTGCTCAAAGCCAACCCTCTGGGAACCGCCTCACTGAACACCGGCCCGCGGAAATCCGCCGCGTCGAAATCCGCCGCGCTGCGAACCGCCACGCTCAAGACGGCCAAGCTCAAGACGGCCAACCTCAAGACCGCCTCGCTCAAGACCGCCACGTTGCGAACTGCCCTGGTCTGCCTGCTGGTTGCCCCGCTCCCGCTCCTCGCGGCCGGTTCGGCGGCAGCCGCCAGCCCGGTCTCCCTGACGAGCGGCTTCTACTCCAACCCCGACTCCGGCCCAGCTGTCTGGGTCCGCAACAACCCCTCCGACTCCCGCGCCGCCCGCATCCAGTCGGCTATCGCCTCCCAGCCGATCGCCCGCTGGTTCGCCAACGAGAGCGCGGGCATCGGACCGGCCGTGTCCGGCTACGTCGGCGCCGCCGACAGCCACGACAAACTGCCGGTCCTGGTCGCGTACAACATCCCGGGCCGGGACGCGTGCGGCGGCGAGTCCTCCGGCGGTGCGGGCAGCGTGGCCGCGTACCGCACCTGGATCTCCACCTTCGCGGCGGCGGTCGGCACCCACCCCGCCGTCGTCGTCATCGAGCCGGACGCCCTCTCGGACTTCAGCTGCCTGACCAGTGCACAGATCAGCGACCGCCTCGCGATGCTCTCCTACGCCACCCAGATGTTCCAGCAGAAGGCACCCAATACCTGGGCGTACCTGGACGCCGGACACACCAACTGGGTGGACCCCGCGACCATGGCGAGCCGCCTGAGGTCGGCCGGCGTGGCCAACATCCGCGGCTTCTCCCTGAACGTCTCGAACTTCTACACCACCCCGTCCTCGGAGACCTACGGCAACTCGATCAACTCGGCGCTCGGCGGCACCTCCCACTTCGCCGTCGACACCAGCCGCAACGGCAACGGCTCCAACGGCGAGTGGTGCAACCCCGCCGGACGCAAACTCGGCGTCACTCCACGGGTGGGAGGTGCCGAGGACCTGCTCCTGTGGGTCAAGACACCGGGCAACTCCGACGGGCAGTGCGGCGTCGCACCGACCGTGCCCGCCGGTCAGTTCAGTCCCGATCTCGCCGTCAGGCTCATCGACGGCACGTGATCGCGGTGTGGGGCGTGGGCCCCTGACAGCCCGCGTCCCACCCCGTCCCGTTCATCAACTCGGCGGCTCCAGGCGGACGTTGTCCAACGTCCCGTCGGGCCAGGTGACGGCGGCGAGGGCGCTGCCGTCACCGTCGTAACAGACCTCCAGCCGTACCGTTTCGGCGGCACCCGGCCCCGCGGCCACTCCGGAGAGGCAGACCAACGCTGCGTAGACCGCGCCCAGTTGGACCTCCGCCGTCGTAGCGAGCCAAGGTGTCGCCGAGTGCGGCCCGAAGGCGTTGGCGTCGCGCGTGGTGGCGATGCCCGCCTCGTCGAAGCCGCGCAGCCCAACCACCGTGCTGGAAAGGCCGGTCGGGCTGCGCACCCACGCGGCCGGCTGGGGCAACAGGTGCACGTCCGGCGGTTCGGTCGCGGCCAGGCAGTAGCCACCGAGCCGCAGCCGCAACGGCTCCCGCACCGACCCGTCGACCCGAACGAGCCGCACCTCCAGCGGCCCGTTCAGCACGGACGCCGTCGTGATCCACGGTCCTGTACGGAAGTTGGGCGCGGGATCGTGGGCGTACGGAGCGGGTACCGGACCGGCCGGCCAGTGCGCGCGATGCCGGGAGACCGCCGTACGCACACCCAGGTGCAGCCGGGTCAGCGGTCGGCGATGCGAGGGCCGTCCCTCGGCGTCGAGCAGCGCGATGTGCGAGTCGAGCGGGTCGTTCAGGCTCAACTCCGTGCTGTCGGGGGCGGCGTGGGAGGAGTAGGCGAGGCGGCTGTAGACCGGGTCGTCCGCCTCGGAGGCGGTGGCGTCACCGAAGGCGTGGTCGCTGCCGTGGTTGACGACGCGTACGACACCGTCCGCCGCCGTGCCGGAGACGAGCCACCCCGGGGCGGTCAACGTCCGTCGCACGTCCCGGGTTTCGATCGGCAGGGCCTCCTCCTTCTCCGTCCACACCGGGTGTTCCGCCGACAGGACCAGCCCGGCGAAGCCCTTGCTCGACCAGTACGGTGAGCCGGGCCCGGAGTACGGCTGCCGGATGGACGTGAACTCCCCGTGCCAGCCCAGCGGTTGGAGCCCGCGCCCGTCGAAGCAGCCGGCCTCGGTGAAGTGCCGAAGGACTCCGCTCGCCAGGCGGCGGGTACGGCCCGCCGGCAGGGGAGTGGCGTCGAAGACGGCGCCCGCCCACAGCGGGCAGAGCATCGCGTAGCGGTACGTCAGGGAGCGGCCCTGGTGCACCGGGGCGCCGTCGGCCGCCACCAGATGCTGGGCGTCGGCCAAGTAGCGGCGCAGCCGGGCCCGGTAGCGGGGGAGCAGGGCGGGATCCACGTCGGCGCCGGAGATACGGCAGTACCAGAGCGGGTAGTAGTGCATCGCCCAGCCCGAGTAGTAGTCGAAGTGCCGCAACGGGCCGCCGGTGCCGCCTCCGTCGGAGTACCAGCCCTTGCCCGCGTACCAGGCCTCGGTGCGCGCGATCGCGTGGTCGACGTCGGGCGCGCTCCAGGGGGCGCCGACCGAGCGCAGGAACGCCGATGTGATCGCCCTGAACCAGACCCAGTTGTTGTCGGGAACCTCGCTGCCGAGCAGCTCCGTCATCCAGGCGACGATCCGTTGCCGTACGCCGTCGTCGAGCCGGTCCCAGATCCAGGGCCGGGTCTCGTGCAGCGCGATCGCCACCGACGCGCACTCCACCTTGGCCTGCCCGCACTCGCGCATGCCCGGCCAGTGTTCCGGCGAGTGCGGGTCCGTGCCGGCGGTCAGGCCCTCGGCGTACCAACTGGCGTGGCCGTGCGGGTCGTTGTCACCGGACTGGGCCAGGCGGAAGCCCGCGAGGAGGAAGGTGCGGGCGAAGCCTTCGAGGCCGTCGCTGTGCCGGCCGTTGCGGCTGGCCGGGCCGGGGAGATGGAGCAGGGCGTGGCGGTCGGTGGCGTACGGGCGGACGGCGGTCAGTTGGGCGTCGGCCAGCGCCTCCCAGTGGGTACGCGTCCAGCCGGTGTGCGGGGAGAGGAGCCGGTCCTCCGGTATCAACTGTCCACCTTTCCAACGGTGTTGAGGCGGGCCGGGGGCGCCACCGACTGGCGTACGACGACGTGTGAGCCGAGCACCACGCGGCGGCTCGGCGGGTCCATGGGGCGGCGGTGCAGGGCCAACCGGGTCGCGGAGCGGCCGAGTTCCTGCTGCGGGACGTGCACCGTGGTCAGCCGGGGGTAGAGGTCCTCGGCGAGCGGGATGTCGTCGAAGCCGACCACGGAGAGGTCGTCGGGGACCGAACGGCCCAGGTCACGGGCGGCGGCGATGGCACCGGCCGCGCTCATGTCGCTGGCGCAGAAGATCGCGGTGGCGTCGGTGTCGGTCAGCAGACGGCAGGCCGCCTCGTAGCCGGACTCCCGCGTCATGTCGCTCTCGGCGACGAGCGCCGGGTCGGGCTTGACGCCGTGCGCGCGCAACGCCCGTTCGTACCCTTCCAGACGCTGGCCCGCCACGCTGAACTCGTGCGGGCCCGCCAGATGGGCCACCCGGGTGTGCCCGGCGGACAGCAGATGGCTGGTGGCGGCGAAGGCGCCGCTCTCCATGTCGCACTCCACGACATCCACCGGCGCCTTCGCACCGCCCTTCCATGGCCGGGCGCAGAGCACCAGACGTGAGCCCGCCCGCTCCAACCCCTCGGCGGCGGTGGTGAGTTGGGTGAGATGCTCCTCGGTCTCGGCCATGCCGCCGACCAGGATGATCGCCTCCGCACCCCGCTGACGCATCAGCTCGATCACCGACAGCTCGCGCTCCGGGACGCCCTGGGTGGAACAGACCAGGCAGACGCGACCGTCGGCGACGGCCTGTTCCTCCACTCCGGAGGCGACGTTCATGAAGAACGGCGAGGTGATGTCGTTGACCACCATCGCCACCATCCCCGAAGCCGTGTTCAGGGAGCGGGCGTTGGCGTTGACCACGTAGTCGAGGTCCTGCACGGCCTGCATGACCCGCTCGTGCGTCGCCGGGGGAGCGGTGTACGCCCCGCTGAGAATCCGCGAGACGGTGGCGACGGACACGCCCGCACGCGACGCCACGTCACGGATCGTCGCCCGGCCTGCGGAACCCCGACCTTGAGCCATGCTCTGCATCTCCTCGCCCCGGTGAACTGCCGATGTAAGTAACACCGATGAAAAAGTTACACAACTGGCGAGAGTTTCTCTACGCCCAAGATGCAGGCACCTGTTGGAAGTTGTCCAGGATCGCCGAACCTCTTGACGGCTGCGAGACCTGCCCTTAACGTCCCGGTTACTGTAAACGGTTCAGTGAACGTTACATGCCGCTCGGCATCCCCTGGCATGCGCTTCGCATCCCCACCGCATCCCTCTTCTCCGCTTCGGAGGAACACCAGATGACTTCGTCGAACGTCTCCAGACGCGGCCTCCTGCGCACCGCCGCACTCGGCGCCGGCACCCTCGCCCTGGGCGGCGGCCTGAGCGCGTGCGGCTCCGGCTCCCCCTCGTCGTCGGCGGACGCGCTCACGTACTGGGACTGGTACGTCACCCAAGCCCCTTGGGTGGACAAGGAGATCGAGCTCTTCGAGAAGGGCCACAGCGGCGTCAGCGTCAAGAAGACCACCCAACAGAACGCCAAATACCCGGACTTGGTCGCGCTCGCCAACCGCAGCGGCAACCCGCCGGACGTCTTCATGATTCCGCAGGTCCCCAGCGTCGCCGAGCAGGTCGCCAAGGGCTGGCTGTACCCGCTCGACGAGTGGGCGACGCCGGCATGGCAGTCACGCTTCCCCGAGGGCACCTTCCTGGAAGGCGCCAACGTCTTTGACGGCAAGGTCTATTCGGCCCCGCTCAAGGGGTCCGGCCCGCAACTCCAGCTCTACATCCACCACGGCGTCTTCAAGTCCGTCGGCCTGACGAACCCCGACGGCAGCGTCAAGATCCCCCGCACCTGGGACGAAGTCACCAGCGCCGCCCAGACGATCACCAAGAAGAGCGGCGGCAAGTCGTACGGCTTCGGCTTCGGCAACGCCGACGGCATCGGCGTCCTCGCCTGGTGGCTGGACCTGTTCGTCCGCGGAGCCGGCGCACCGGGCGGCGCCCCCACCGTGCCCGGCACCGGCATGGACTACCGCGTCGGCAAATGGACGTTCGGCACCGACCGCGCGTACGCCGACTTCCTGGAGCTGTTCGTCGAATGGAAGAAGCGCGGCTTCTTCCACCCCAACTCCGTGAGCCTGTCCGACGAAGCGGCCCGCGCGTTCTTCGAGCGCGGCAAGTTCGGCATGACCGTCGGCGGCGTGTGGAACCAACCCGAGTGGACCCAGCACAAGTTCACCGACTACAGCCTGGTCACCCTGCCCTCGCCGACCACGACACCGAAGGGCTTCTACTACGCCGACCCGGTCGGCAACGGTACCTTCGCCGCGGTCTCCGCCAAGAGCAAGAAGGCGCACGAGGGCTTCCAGTGGCTGGACGCGCTGACGTCACCCGCCGCCGGACGCCGCTGGGTGCAGGACCTCAACGGCGTCTCCGCCCACCCCGCCGACAACGACCCGGACGGCATCGACTCCAAGCCCTTCGCCGCCTTCATCGGCATGACCGAGCAAGTGCTGCGCGGCCCGGTGCCCCTCGTGCGCAACCCGGAGCTGGCCGGCGTCGCGCCCGGTGTCCCCAAGCCGGACATCAGCGATGTGGTGACCGGCGTCTACACCGGTCAAATCAAGGACGTACAAGGCGCGTTGACCAGCCTGGCCGACAAGAAGTTCCAGCTCCTGTCCGACGCGGTCGCCGCGGTGGCCAAGCAGGGCAAGAAGGTCAGCACGTCCGACTACGTCTTCCCGGACTGGGACCCCACCAAGCCGTACACCACGAAGAAGAAGGCGTGAGCCGTCACCATGTCACTCCTCGACACCCGCGAGCTCCGGCGAACGCCCCCGACTCCACCCCCGGTCGCCGCCCGCCCCGGCCTCGGCCGCCGCATCCGCGCCGCCAAGTGGTCGTACCTCTATCTGGCCCCCATGGCCGTACTCCTGCTGGCCTTTGTGGTCTACCCGATCTTCGCGTCCTTCGGCTACACCTTCTACCGCTGGAACGGCATCGGCGAGCCCGGCAACTACGTGGGCCTGGCCAACTTCCGGCAGATCCTGAGCGACAGCATCTTCTGGGGCGCGGTCGAGCACACCTTCGTCTACGCCTTCGTCCTCGTCCCGGTGCAGCTCCTGCTGGCGTTGGCGCTCGCGCTGGTACTGAACAACCCGAAGCTCAAGTTCGCGCTGTTCTTCCGGACCGTCTACTTCATCCCCGTCGTCACCTCGGCCGCGGTCGTCGGTGTCGTCATCCAGCTCATGCTCGCCAACTTCGGTGATTCGGCGGGGAGTCTGCTCGCCAAGACCGGCATGACCGACGGGCACATCGACTGGCTCGGCGACCCGCACACCGCGCTCGCCGTGATCATCGCGATCGGTATCTGGCACACCCTCGGCTACAACCTCGTCTACTTCCTCGCCGGACTGCAGACCATCCCGGCCGAGTTGTACGAGGCGGCGAAGCTCGACGGCTGCGGACCCGTGCAGTCCTTCTTCCGCATCACCATCCCGATGCTGCGCCAAGTCGGCGTCGTCATCGTGGTGTTGGCGTTCATCGGCAGCTTCCAGGTCTTCGACCTGGTGCAGGTCCTCACCGGCGGCGGCCCGTACTTCGCCACCGAGGTCGTCAACACGTACATCTACCACCTGGCCTTCGGTGGCTCGGCCGGCGCCGCCGCGCAGCCCGACATCGGCCTGGCGTCCGCCGCCTCGTTCCTCTACGGACTGCTGCTCATCGTGTTCTCCGCGCTCCAGGTCCTCGCCCTGCGCGGGATCAGCCGACGGCGCACGGCCGCCAACCAATAAGCCAACCGGTCAACGGCCGCCAACCAGCAAAGGGTCACGTCGATGTCCACACTGTCCCAACGCCCGCGCCTGCGAACGCAGTTGAGCCTGCGCCGAGGCCGACGCGGTCTGCTCTATCTCGCACTGCTCGGCGGCGGCCTCGTCTGGCTCTACCCGTTCCTGTGGGCGCTCGGCAGTTCACTCAAGAGCACCGACGGCTTCTTCTCCGGCGGGCTCAACCCGATCCCGTCCGAGTTCCACTGGTCCAACTACAGCGAGGCCTGGACCCAGGCCGACTTCAGCAAGTTCTTCGTCAACACGGTCCTGTTCGCGACCGGCACGGTCATCGTCACCCTGCTCGCCACCTCCATGGCGGGCTACGTCCTGGCCCGCACCGACTTCCCCGGCAAGAAGATCTGGCTCGGTCTCGTCGGCGTGACGCTGTTCCTGCCGCACGGCTACACGATCATCCCGGTCTTCGACCTCATCCAGCGCCTCCATCTCCTCAACACCCTCTGGTCGGTGGTCATCGTCCAGTCGGCGGGCGGGATGGTCTTCGGCACCTTCCTCTTCATGGGCTACTTCACGACGATCGACCGGGGCCTTGAGGACGCGGCCCGCGTGGACGGAGCCAACTTCCACCAGATCTTCTGGCGGATCATGCTCCCGCTCTCCGGACCGATGCTGGCGACCGTCGGCCTGTTCGCCTGCATCAACGCCTGGAACAGCTTCTTCATCCCCCTGGTCTTCACCCTGTCCCGGCCCGAACTCCACACCCTGTCCGTGGGCATGTTCAACTTCATCGGCCAGAACTCCACCGCGTGGACCCTGGTGTGCGCGGGCTCGGTCATCACCCTGCTGCCCATCGTCCTGATCTTCATCGTGCTGCAGCGCTTCTTCATCAACGGGCTGGCGGGCGCGGTCAAGCAGTAACGAGCAGTGGCCGCAAAGAAGTTGGGAGCAGCTGGATCACCCGCCGCCGTCCAGATCGACGCGCTGCCGCAGCACTCGCAACTCATCACCGACGACGTCCATCTCGTACAACTTCCCCCGCGCGTTCTCGAACGGCCGGTGCAGGATCATCATCAACTGCCCCTCGAACGTCCGGAACAGCATCCCGTGCCCGCTGTCCTCCCGCACCAACGGCCGCTCCTGCCGCCAAGGCCCTTGGATCTCACCGGACTTGGAGACGGCGTAGGTCTGGACGTAGCCCCCGGTGAGGCTGCCGTCCGCGCCGAGGACGTTCTTCTCGTACGTCGACCAGAGCATGAGCAGCGACCCGTCGGGGGCGCGGTACAGCTGCGGTCCGTCCGTGACGTACGGCGGGAGTTGGTGCGGTGCGCCGGCCGGGATCTCCTCGCCGATCCAGGGCGCGTCCGAGGCCTTGAACAGGAAGACCGGGTCGCCGACCGTCCCGGTCAGGTCCGGGGCGAGCCGGATCGCCTCCATCGTGCCGTCGACGGTCTGCAGCCACTCGTGCGCGTACACCATCCACGGCTGCCCGGACGGGTCGACGTACAGCGTGCCGTCCAGGGTCATGAGGCGCTCGGGCGGGGTGGGGCGTCCGGGGTCGACCGATGTGAAGGGGCCGAGCAGGGATTCGGACACGGCCGTGATCGTGCCCCGCCGATGGTTCGCGAGCTGAAACGGTGTGCCCCACCGGCCAGTTGGGGGCACCGGCAGCGGACTGCCCTCGTCGTGCAGCGTGGTGAACAGGTAGTACCTGCCCTGCCACGCGTGCACCTCCGGCGCCCAACCACCGTCGCTCGCCCAGAGGTTGTCCTGTTCCGCCGCCAGGAACACCACCACGGGACGCGTCCAGTCACGCAGGTCACGGCTCCGGTAGACCATCGTGCCGACGCCCTCCACCCCTGACACGGAAGGGTCGTTGGACGTGTAGAGGTAGTACGTGCGGGTCGTGTCGTCGGCGACGACGAACGGATCGTGCAACGGCATGTCGGGAAGCCGCATCGGTCCGCCGGTGGGCCGCGTCGGTTCGCTGTCCGCAATGATCGCCACGGTCGCAGAATACGTCGGCACGGTGTCCCCGCAAGCCCCTCAACGCCCCCTCCGCACCCCTGCTGTTGAGGGAAAAACGCTTGGACTGCACGGACGCCGTCGCGGGACACTGCCAGTCCTGGCCAGTCCGTATGCCGGGCGTTGGACGACACCCTGGGGTGGGGATGGGATCGCCTGAATCGCGCGACGTCGGGCCGCGCAAGGGCTCGGTGTTACTCGCACTTCGTTACTACGGACGGGAGTTGGCCCGGCTCCGCCGCTGGACCGCGCCCGCGACTCTGCTGCCCGCGGTGGGCAACATCGGCATCAACTACATCGCGCCGCTGATCGTCGCCAAGCTCGTCGGCCGCATCGCCGCAGACGCGGACATCAGCGTCCGCACGACACTGCCGTACGTCCTCGGGTTCGCCGGAGTGCTGCTGCTCGCCGAGGTGTTCTGGCGCCTCGGACTGCACTGTCTGAACCGGCTGGACGCGCTCGGCATCGAGCACCTGTATGTGATCGGCATGGACGAACTCTTCGCCAAGGACGCCGCGTTCTTCCACGACAACTTCGCCGGGTCGCTCACCAAGAGGGTGTTGAGCTTCGCCTCCCGCTTCGAGGAGTTCGTCGACACGATGACGTTCCAGGTGGTGGGCAGCCTGGTCCCGCTGCTGTTCGGCTCGGTCGTGCTGTGGCGCTACGAACCACTGCTCGTCGTAGGCCTGTTGGCGATGATCGCGCTCACCGCCCTGGTCGTCGCCCCCCTCATCCGGCGCCGCCAGGCACTCGTCGACCTGCGCGAGGAGGCCATCGCCCGGGTGTCTGGCCATGTCGCCGACAGCCTGATGAACATGGACACGGTCCGCGCGTTCGCCGCCGAGGAACGCGAGGCCGCCGAACACCGCTCCCGCGTCGCCCAGTCGAGGCGCCTCACGCTCCGCTCCTGGGACTACGGCAACCTGCGCATCGACACCCTCGTCGCGCCGCTCTCCGTGCTCACCAACGCGCTCGGCCTGCTCCTCGCGGTGGCCCTCGGCGGCGGTGAACACGGCGTCGAGGCGGTCGTGGTCGCGTTCACGTACTACACGAACGCGACCCGGATCATGTTCGAGTTCAACCAGATCTACCGGCGCCTGGAAAGCTCGATGACCGAAGCCGCCCAGTTCACCGAGCTGTTGATGGCCCCGCCCACCGTGGTCGACCCGGCCTCGCCCGAGCCGCTGCGGTCCCGGGCCACCGACGTGCGCTTCGAGAACGTGACCTTCGCCCACGCGGGCGCCGACACCCTCTTCGACGGGCTCGACCTGACCGTGCCCGGCGGCACGAAGATCGGCCTCGTCGGCCGGTCCGGCGGCGGCAAGACCACCCTCAGCCGACTGCTGCTGCGGATGACGGACATCGACGCCGGCCGCATCCTGATCGGCGGCCAGGACATCAGCAAGCTGCGCCAGGCCGACCTGCGCAGCCTGATCGCCTACGTCCCGCAGGACCCGGCGATGTTCCACCGCACCCTGCGCGAGAACCTCACCTTCGCCCGGCCCGACGCCACCGACGCCGAGGTCCGCCGGGCCGCCGAGGCCGCGCACGTCACCGAGTTCGCCGACGCGTTGCCGGACGGATTCGAGACGATGGTGGGGGAGCGCGGCATCAAGCTCTCCGGCGGACAGCGCCAACGCGTCGCCCTCGCCCGCGCGATCCTGCGGGACGCCCCGATCCTGCTCCTCGACGAGGCGACCAGCGCCCTCGACTCCGAGAGCGAGATCCTCGTCCAGGAAGCGCTGTGGCGGCTCATGGAGGGCCGGACCGCACTCGTCGTCGCCCACCGACTGAGCACCGTCGCCGGCATGGACCGGCTCGTCGTCCTCGACCGCGGCCGGATCGTCGAACAGGGCGCGCACCAGGAGCTGTTGGCCGCGGACGGCGCCTACGCGAAGCTCTGGCGGCACCAGTCGGGCGGCTTCCTCGACGACACCCCCGAGCAGGCCGCCGACCTGCACTGACGGCCCGAACAGCGGCCGGACTCCCGGCAGTTCGGCCATCGGATTCCCGGGGCTTCGGCCCTGCCTGGTCGACAACCGGTTTCTAGGCGACCACGTTCCGGACCTGTCTCGCCGAGGTTACCCAGTCTTTTCGAAAGTTCGCCCAAGGCCTTGACGCCGTTTCCGAGCCGGAAGAAGCTCTGCCCCAACGCGTGACAACCGGTTTCTATTGGAGGTGGTGCGGTCATGCACCCACGTGCTGGTGCGCCCCTGAGCCGCCGACGATTTCTCGCCCTCTCGGCGAGCGGTGCGGCGGCCGGCGCGGCGGTGCTCAACGGCTGCGCCCTCCAGGTGTCGACCGGGGTGAGCGGTGCGGGCGAGACCGTCACGGTGATGGTCAAGGACGGCGACATCACCACCGACCAGATCACGCAGGCCCACAAGGACCTTGGCATCAAGATCCACCTGGTGCGCTACGACCTCACCAAGCTGATCGCGATGATGACCACCGGTGCCCCACCGGACCTGGTGCGCGGCGTCGGCGCCGTGGACGCCCCGTACTTCGTGGCCCGGGACGTCGTCGAGAACCTCGACCCGTACTTCGCCGCGAGCACCGTCCTCAAGGTCGACGACCTCGATCCGGTCAACGACCTGTGGCGCTACGACGGACACACCCAGGGCAAGGGTCCGCGCTACGGCATGGCGAAGGACTTCTCCCAGGACTCCATGTACTGGTACAACACCGCGCACTTCGACACAGCGGGCGTCGCCTACCCGTCGGAGACTCAACCGGTCACCTACGAACAGTGGTTGGAGGACGCCAAGCGCCTCACCCGGCGCAAGAACGGGCAGACGACCGTCTTCGGCGGCAGCTACAACGGGCTCAACGCCCCTGGTCTGCTGGCCGGGTTGACGGCCGCCGCCGGTGGCAACCTGTTCAGCGACGACTTCTCCCGCGTCGACTTCACCACCCCCGAGGCGCGCAAGGCGCTGGCCTGGTACATCGACTACTGCCGGGCCAAGGTCGGCCCGAGCCTGATCCAGCCCGACCCCAACGGCTGGGACGGGCCCACCTATCAGGCCGGCCGGATGGCCATGACGGGCAGCGGCTACTGGCTCGGCGGCATGATCGACACCGACAGGAAACTGGCCCGGGTGTCCCGGCTCGCCCCCGCCCCGGTCTTCGCGGGCGGCCCGCGCCTGAGCCCCTGTCAGGGCGGCACCGGGCTGTGGATGCCGAAGAAGGCCCCCAACAAGGACGCCGCGTGGCGGGTCTTCGAGTGGTTCTTCGGCGAGGCACCGGCCAAGGAACGCGCGTCGAGCGGCTGGGGCATCCCGAGCCTGAAGTCCCTGCGCCCCTTGATGCCCAGTCAGGAGTCGTACCAGAAGCGGGTGTTGCGGGTGCAGGAGGCCGAGCTGAAGCACTTCTCGGTGACCGCCTTCACGCCCTACGCCTCGGCCGACGCGCTCGCCGCCCTCTTCAACCAGGCCGCCCCCGCCGCCATGTCGGGCGGGATCACCGTCGACACCCTCGCGGGCCGGCTGAACTCGTCCATGAACGAGCAGCTCAAGCGCGGTAAGGAGCAAGTGGGATGACGGTCGATCAGATCACCTCGGTCACGGGCCGCCCCGGCTCGGCCGCGAGCGGTGAACGGGCGCGGGCGGTACGGCAGCCGCGGACCACCGCGACCGGGCGCAGGCACCGCGCGTTCTACATGTTCACCTCGCCCTGGATCGTCGGCTTCCTGCTGCTGACCGTCGTCCCCATGGCGTACGCGCTGTGGCTGAGCTTCACCACGTTCGACGGCATCTCCCCGCACTGGCGCTACGTCGGCCTCGGCAACTACCGTGAGCTGGTCTCCGACTCGGTGACCTGGCACGCGCTGGGCCGCACGGGACTGTTCGCGGTGACCTCCGTGCCGTTGTCGATCGCGGCCGGGCTCGGGCTCGCGGTGCTGGTCAACCGGCCGCTCACGGCACGCGGGTTGTTCCGTACCCTGCTCTATCTGCCCGCGGTGGTGCCGCCGGTCGGCGCGGGCATCGCCTTCAAGCAGCTCTTCGACCAGAACTCCGGTGCCGCCAACGGGGTGTTGAACATCTTCGGCATCAACGCCCTTGGCTGGCTTGCCGATCCCTACGCCCGTTACGTGCTGCTGATGAGCGTGCTGTGGGGCGCCGGAAACGTCATGATCATCTCGCTGGCTGGGCTCCAGGACGTACCCCGTGAACTCCACGAAGCGGCCCGCATCGACGGCGCGAGCGCCTGGCGGACCTTCCGCAGCATCACCGTGCCGCTGCTGTCGCCGGTGCTGCTCTTCCAGACCGTGACCGGCGTGATCGCCTCCGTGCAGACCATCATGCCGCTCCTGCTGGCCCCCGACGGCACCACGGGCGGCGTCACCGCCATCCCGCAGTCCAACTACCTCTACATGATGCACGTGTTCGCGGAGTACTTCGCGCTCGGCCGCTACGGCTACGCCTCCGCACTGCTGTGGGTGCTCTTCGTCCTGATCCTCGCCGTGACCGGACTCATCTTCAGGTTCACGTCCGGCGTGGTCTTCTACAACGTCGCCCCGGAGGCCAACAAGTGAGCGCCGTCAGCCCGTTGGCGAAGTCCCCGGTCCGGGTACGGGCGGGCCGCCTGGTCCTCTACACCGTCCTCGTCGCCGTCACCGGCTTGTTCCTCGGCCCCTTCGGCTGGCTCGTCCTCGCCGGTCTGAAGACCCCCGCCGAACTCGCGGCCTCGCCCGTGCACTGGCTGCCCCAGCACATCCAGTGGCACAACTTCGCCGACGCCTACCAACTCATCGACTTCCTCGGCTACGCCCGCAACTCCCTGATCATCGCGACCATTTACGCCACGCTCGTCACTCTCAGCTCGGCGTGGGTCGGCTTCGGTTTCGCCCGCCTCTCCGCACCCGGCAAGAAGACCCTGTTCGGCATCCTGCTCGGCTCGATGATGCTGCCCCAGATGATCACCCTGCTGCCGACCTACCTGATCTTCGCGAAGCTCGGCATGGTCGACATCTACTGGCCGTGGGTGCTGTGGGGACTGGCCGCCGCGCCGTATCTCGTCTTCCTCTTCCGGCAGTTCTTCGCGGGCCTGCCAAGGGAGTTGGAGGAGGCCGCGATCGTCGACGGCTGCGGCTACGCCACCATCTTCTGGCGGATCTTCCTGCCGCAGTCCTGGCCGGTCCTGAGTGCGAGTTTCGTGATCGCCTTCACGTGGACCTGGGGCGACTACATCGCCCCGCAACTCCTCCTGTCCACCGACCGCACCACCCTCGCGGTCGCCGTCATGTCCACCTACGTCACCTCGGCCGGCACCCCGGTCGCCGACCTCCAGGCCGCCGCCTCCGTGATGTACGTCGTCCCGATCCTGCTGGTCTTCCTCGTCGCCCAGCGGGGGTTCGTCGCCGGGATGTCCACGACCGGCCTCAAGTAAGCCCTCTTCTCGCCCTGTTGCAAGGAGTCGCACCATGAACACACCCCTGTCCCGTCGCACCGCCCTCCAAGCGGCCGGCGCCACCGCCCTCGCCGCCGGGCTGACCGGCCTGACCGCCACGGCGGCCCACGCCGGTGGCGGCCACAACTCCCGCCCCAAGCTGGTCACTTACCCGCGTCCGGCGACCATGCCGACCAACACCAGCTTCCAGGTGCGGGTCCGCAGCACCCCGCACGGCGCCTGGCAGACCCTCGACATCTACCGGCCGCAGTTCGAGGAGATCAACGCCACCACCGGGTCGGGCAAGGTCTACAACTCGTCGATGGCGTACTTCGACTTCGACGGCTCGGTCGAGATCGAGGTGACGTACCTCAAGGGCGGCACCACCAAGGCCCGGGTGAGACCGGACGCGCTGGGCATCACGCCCGAACTCCTCGGCGACACCCTGCGGTTCACCCTCGACGAGCCCAAGGACGTCGTCGTTCAGATCAACGACGAGATCTTCGACGCCCTCCACCTGATCACCAACCGCGTCGAGCACCACACCCCGTCCCCCGACGACCCGAACGTCATCTACTTCGGCCCCGGCGTCCACACCGTCACCGGCAACGTCCTCACCGTCCCCAGCGGCAAGACCGTCTACCTCGCGGGCGGCGCCGTCCTGACCGCGCAGGTCTACTTCAAGGACGTGGAGAAGTCCCGCCTCATCGGACACGGGGTGCTCTACAACAACCCCGGTGGCGCGATCCTCAGCGAGGGCAGCAAGAACATCCGGATCGAGAACGTCATCATCCTCAACCCGGCCGGCTACGCGGGCACGTTCGGCGAGAGCGAGAACGTCCACGTCACCAAGGCGCGGGCGTTCAGCTCGAAGGGCAACGGCGACGGCTTCGACGTCTTCTCCTCGACCGGGATCACCTTCGACGGCTGTTTCATGCGCAACTCCGACGACTGCATCGCCATTTACTGCCACCGCTGGGACTACTACGGCGACACCCGCGACATCACCGTCAGGAACTGCACCCTGTGGGCCGACGTCGCCCACCCGATCAACGTCGGCACGCACGGCAACTCCGACGCCCCCGAGACGATCGAGAACCTCGTCATCAAGAACATCGACGTCCTCGACCACCGCGAACCCCAGATGAACTACCAGGGCTGCATCGCCCTCAACCCCGGCGACTCCAACCTGATCAAGAACGTCCACATAGAGGACGTCCGGATCGAGGACTTCCGCTGGGGCCAGGTCATCTACATGAAGGTCATGTTCAACACGAAGTACAACACCTCGGTCGGCCGCGGCATCGAGGACGTGTACGTCAAGAACCTCAGCTACACGGGCACGCATGCCAACCCGTCGCTCTTCCTCGGCTACGACGCCGAACACGCGATCAACAACGTCACGTTCGAGAACCTGGTGATCAACGGGCTGGTCGTCGCCGACTCGATGAAGAAGCCGAGCTGGTTCTACACCACCGACGAGATCCAGTGGTTCTACAACGAGCACGTCACCAACCTGAAGTTCCTCACCACCGCCGAGGCCGAGGCGGCCGCGGCGTCATGACGATCCCTGTACCTAGACGCTCCGCTAAAAGTGTCGGGAGGGGTCTTCGGTCGGCTGCGGCGTCGTCGTGGCTGGTCGCGCCGTTCCCCGCGCCCCTTAAAAGCGCTGCCGAACCGCAGGTGACTACTTCGGGTCCGCTCAGCCGCCGAGGATTCCTCGGCGGTGCCGCGGCCTTGCTGTTGGCCTCGGGTGCGAGCGGACTGCTCGTGCCCGGCACCGCGCGGGCCGCCGAGAACCACACTGCGGCTTTCACCCACCCCGGTCTGCTGCACACCGCCGATGACCTCGCCCGTATGAAGGCGGCGGTCGCCGCCAAGCAATCTCCGGTCCACGACGGTTACTTGGCGCTCGCCGCGAACGCCCGGTCCTCCTCGTCGTACGCCGTGCAGAACACCGGCCAGATCACCACCTGGGGCCGCGGCCCCGCTAACTACCAGAACCAGGCCGTCGCCGATTCGGCCGCCGCCTACCAGAACGCCCTCATCTGGTCCGTCACCGGAGACACCGCACACGCCGACAAGGCCCGCGACATCCTCAACGCCTGGTCCGCCTCGCTTACCGCCATCACCGGAGCCGACGGCCCCCTCGGCGCGGGCCTCCAGGCCTTCAAGTTCGTCAACGCCGCCGAACTGCTCCGCCACACCGGCTACGACGGCTGGACCGCCGCCGACATCGCCCGCTGCGAGGAGTCCTTCCTCCGCGTCTGGTACCCGGCCCTGTCCCCCTACACCCTCTACGCCAACGGTAACTGGGACCTGACGTCCCTTCAATCCCTCCTGGCCATAGGTGTGTTCTGCGAGGAATCCACCTTCTTCTACGACGCGCTCCGCTTCGCCGCGGCCGGCGCCGGCAACGGCAGCGTCCTCCACCGCATCGTCACCGACGCCGGCCAGGGCCAGGAGAGCGGACGGGACCAGGGCCACGAACAGCTCGCGGTGGGCCTGTTGGCGGATGCCGCGCAGGTCGCCTGGAACCAGGGCGTCGACCTCTGGGGCTTCGACGACAACCGCATCCTCGCCAACGTCGAGTACGCCGCCCGCTACAACCTCGGCGGCGACGTCCCCTTCGTCCCCGACCTCGACCGCACCGGCAAGTACATCAAGACGGCGGTCTCGGCGACTTCTCGCGGCACCCTGCCGCCCATCTACGAGATGGCGTACGCCCATTACGCCGGTGTGCGCGGCCTGGACACCCCGTATACGAAGAACGCCGTCTTCCGAGGCACCGGCGGAGTCCGCGCCATCGAGGGCAGCAACGACGACCTCCCGAGCTGGGGCACCTTCGCCTACGCGGGTGCTACGACCCCCTCGCCGACTGTTCCTTCACCACCGGCCGGTGTCACGGCGGTCGGCAACGACCGTTCCGTCACGGTG
This sequence comes from Streptomyces sp. NBC_00986, assembly GCF_045162565.1. Classification (NCBI taxonomy): domain Bacteria; kingdom Bacillati; phylum Actinomycetota; class Actinomycetes; order Kitasatosporales; family Streptomycetaceae; genus Streptomyces; species Streptomyces sp. NBC_00986. Next base: position 2,017,104 of record NZ_CP108733.1, on the reverse strand, counting down.
ACTTGGCTGCCGGCGACCTGGGCCGACGCCTACACGGTCCTACGGGCCACCGACGCGGACGGCCGCTACGAGAAGATCGCGTCCGGCGTTGCCCGGCCGACGTACACCGACCGGAACGTGCACGCGGGGCGGACGTACTACTACACCGTCGCCGCCTCCAACGCCCTTGGCGGGAGCAGCAGTTCGGCATGGGCGGCCGCCTCCGCCGGTCTTCCCTCGCCCTGGTCGACCCGGGACGTGGGTGGGGTGAAGATCCCCGGTTCCGCCGCCTTCGACGGCGAGCGCTTCGTCCTGGAGGCCAGCGGGACCTCCGACACCTACCGTCTCGTCCATCTCCCGTTGCGCGGCGACGGTACGGTCACCGCGCGGATCGTGTGGCCGCTCAGCTCGCAGTACTCCAAGATCGGCGTCACCGTCCGCGCCTCCCTCGACCCGGACGCGGCGCACGCCTCGATGCTGATCCAGGGGCTGCCGCTGCACACGTGGAGCGGGGTTTGGACGGCACGCCCGTCGAGCGGTGCGGGCATCTCCGCGACCGGCAGCACCCCCGTACCGCCCTCCCAGCAGCAGGCGATCACGGTGAACGCGGCCTTCCCGATCTCCAGCCTCGGCACGCTGCCCGAGTCGGCAACGCCTCTGGAGGCGCCGTACGTTGAAGGCGCGGGCGACGGATACCGGCTCCGGGCGCCCTACTGGGTCCGCGTGACCCGCAAGGGCGCGCGCTGCACCGGCGCCATCTCCCCGGACGGCGTCCACTGGACCGAAGTCGGCTCCACCGACGTCGAGTTGGGCCGCACCGCATACGCCGGGCTCGCCCTCACCTCCTGCCTCGGCGTTGACGAGGACTACGCCGAGACCGGCACCGGCGCCTTCGACAACGTCACCGTGACCTCCTCGTCCGGCACGGTCTGGCGCGTACCCCGCCCGGCCCGCACCGCCACTGACCTACGGGCCGAAACCGGCGCGGACGCAGTCGAGTTGGCCTGGACCGACCCCGACCTCTCCGCCGAGTACACGGTGCTGCGCGCCACGCGCACCGGCGGACCGTACAAGACCCTTGCCACCCGCGTCGGCCCGGTCGGCTTCGGCACCCGCATCCGGTACGCCGACGCGACGGGGACGCCGGGAACGACGTACCACTACACGGTCGCGAAGACCAACACCGGTGGACGCGGGCCGCGTTCGGCGCCGGCGCTGGCCGTGATGCCGACCCCGACGCAACCCCAACTCACCTCGGCCACCGCCGCGTTCACGAACCAGGGCACTGCTTTCCAGTATTTGCTGCGGGCCTCACACGAGGCCGTGCGGTTCACCGCAGTCGGCCTGCCCGCCGGTCTCCGCATCGATCGCCGTACGGGCCTGATCTCCGGAATTCCCACGGAGACAGGCGATTTCACGGTCGCGACGACCGCCGCCAACGCCTCCGGAACCACGACCGGCTCCCTCGCCCTCGCGGTCGGCACCGCGCCGCCCGCGCCGTGGACGTACGGCGATCTCGGCGACACCGTGCTCGACGACCGTGCCTTCGGGACGCTGGGCGTGGTGGCGATCACGACGCCCGGGAGCACGTCGTACGACGGCGGCACCTTCACCGTGCGGGGCGCGGGTGTCGACCTGAACGCCAACGGCCAGGGAATGACAGGGCAGTTCGTACGGCGGACCGTCAGCGGTGACTGCGAGGTCGTCGCCCGGATCGTCTCCCGTAGCGGTGTGACCACCGACCGGGTCGGGCTGCTGATGGCGAAGTCGTTGTCGCCGTTCGACCAGGCCGCCGGGGCGATCGTCACCGGCGGGACCGGTGCCCAGCTCATGCTCCGCAAGACCGTGGCCGGTGCTTCCGCCTTCACCGGCGGAGCCGCTGTCACCCTCCCGACCCTGCTGCGGCTGAAGCGCGTTGGGACCGCCTTCAGCGCGGCGCTGTCCACCGATGACGGTGTCACCTGGACCCCCCTCGCCGACGGAGAGATCCCCGGCTTCGGTGACGCCCCCTACCACGTCGGGCTGGTGGTCTGTTCGCGCAGCCAACTGGTCCGCTGCACCACCGAGTTCGACGAGGTGAGCATCACGCCCACCTGATCCTTCATGGATTGGAGATGCACCGCAATGAGCCGCACGTCCCCCCACGAGCACCTCCGCGGAACCGAGTTGAGCCGCCGCGGTCTCTTGAAGACCGCGGGCGGGCTCACCGCAGCCGTCGCCCTGGGCGGCGCCACGGTGGCCACGACCGCGCACGCGGCCCCGGCCACGTTCACCCACCCCGGCATGCTGCACAACGCCGGCGACATCAACCGCGCCAAGGTCAGGGTCGCGGCGGGAACCGACCCCTGGCTGTCCGGCTGGAGCAGGCTGACCGCCAACTCCCACTCCCAGTCGACCTGGACGAACCGGGCGACGGCGACGATCATCCGAGGCGGCACGGGACAGAACTACAGCCTCCTCTACAACGACATCGCCGCCGCCTACCAGAACGCCCTGCGCTGGAAGGTCGGCGGCACCGAGGCCAACGCGGTCTGCGCCGCGAACATCCTCAACGCCTGGTCCACGAAGCTCACTTCGATCGGCGGCGACGCCGACCGGTTCCTCGCGGCCGGCCTCTACGGCTGGCAGTTCGCCAACGCGTGCGAACTCATGCGGGACTACTCCGGGTTCGACCTCGCCGCCGCGCAGGAGCTGATGGCGAACGTCTTCTACCCGATGAACAACAGCTTCCTGACCAACCACAACGACGCCTGCATCACCAACTACTGGGCCAACTGGGATCTGTGCAACATGGCGTCCGTGCTGGCCATCGGGATCCTCAACGAGGACTCCGCCAAGTACGACCAGGCCGTCACGTACTTCAAGTCCGGTGCGGGCAACGGCTCCATCGCGCACGCCGTGCCGTATCTGTACACCGACGCGGACGGCTACGCGCTGGGCCAGTGGCAGGAATCGGGCCGCGACCAGGGCCACACCGTCCTCGGCATGGGCCAGATGGGCGCGATCTGCGAGATGGCCTGGAACCAGGGCGACGACCTGTACTCCTACGACAGCCGCCGCTTCATGAAGGCCGCCCAGTACGTCGCGAAGTACAACAGCGGCAGCGACGTGCCCTACACCACCTACACCTGGGGCACCGGACAGAGCTGCGCCCAGTCGTCCCAGACGGTGATCTCCTCCGCCTCGCGCGGCCAGATCCGCCCGGTGTGGGCGATGCTCCACTTCCACTACAACCGGCGGATCGGCCTCGACGACAAGAACATCTCGGCCATGTACTACAACCTCGTCGCACCCGAGGGCGGGGGAGGTGACTACGGCTCCGACAGCGGCGGCTACGACCAGCTCGGGTTCGGCACCCTGATGTACGCGAAGTAGCCGCCCTGCATGTCCACGGGTCGGGCATCGGTGCCCGACCCGTGGACGCCCTCTTGACCCCGGGCGACGGCGGATCGACACTCCAGTAGGGAATCCTAGTGAACAGGTAGGGAAACATGGGGCTTGAGCCGGTCACCACTCGTCGCGTGGGCCGTTCGCCTCTTCTGACCTCCCGCCGTCACATCGACCTGCTGCGGGTCTGCAGCGCGCTGAACCCCCTGCGCTGAACCCCCGTCCACCGCACGACGACGCTTCCGCCGCGCGTACGTCCACGCGCCCGTACCCGGGGAGTCCCATGTCCAGCACGCCTCTCGCCGCCATCCCCTCACCCCGGTCCGCCCCCACGTTCCGGGGCCGGATCGGACGCGACGCGCGCAGCGGGCACTACGCCGTGCCGCGCCGCTACCGCCTCCATCTGTCCACCGCCTGCGCCGACGGCCTGCGCATCGCCGTCACCCACAGCCTGCTCGGCCTCGACGAGAGCTGTCCGGCCGTGTTCCTGTCCGCCGTACCCGACTGTCCGAGTGGTGGACACTCCGCGCTGCGCCCGCTCTACGAGGCGAGCGCGCACCGGTACTCCGGACCCGCCGCCGCGCCGGTGCTCAGCGACGACTGGTCCGGCCGGATCGTCAGCACGCATGCCCCCGACATCACGCGCGACCTCGCCCGGCACTTCGGCGAGGGCGGACCCCAGCTGTACCCGTGCGGCGCCGAGTCGGAGATCGAGGCCGTCGAGCGGCTGTGCGCGGACGGCATCGAGGACGCCGCGCAGCGCGCCGGCGCGGCCGGTGTCGAGCAGGAGGAGCGCGACGAGGCGGTCGCCCGGCTGCTGGAGACGCTGGGCTCGCTGGACCGGTGGCTGGACGGCCGCGAACACATGATCCGCGACGAACTCACCGCCGCCGACGTCGAGTTGTGGGTGTCCCTGGTCCAACTCGACACCGTGCACCGCAACCACCTGGACGCCGCCGCCGTCCAGCGCATCGCCGACCACCCCCACCTGTGGGCCTACGCCCGCCGCCTCGCCGCCCACCCGGCCTTCGGCACCCACCTCGACCTCGACGGCATCGCCCGCCGTCACCACGCCCACTGCCGGGGCCTGGAGGCCGCCGGCGCGGCTGTCCAGATCCTGGACTGGGCGGCCCACGCGGCGGACGAAACGGGAGCTTGCCGCAGCTGAGCGCGGTCTGTGCCGTCCAGTTGCTGGACGGCCATTGACATACGTTCGGACAATTGTCTTAACTTGCGAACCAGAACGGTCATGAGTGTCAGCGACAGGCCCTGGCTTGCTGACCGGCAACCCTCGCACGCGGTGGGGTGCCCCAGGTGACGACCGGACCGGATGACCTTTTCGGTAAGCGCGAGGCCCCGCGGGGCCGGAACAGTGACGGGTGACGCCATGTACGCAGCTCTCAGGACGGCCACATGCCGCCCGCAGGGCTGCGTACGGTCGTACGCCAACCTGTTCGTCGCCGACCGTGCTGTCGATCTGCTCCGGGTCAGCAGCGCACTGTGTACCGCGTCGGGCCGCGCCCGCTGTCGGGCCTGACGACCAGTCGGCCGACGCACCTCTGACGCACACCCGATCCCGTCGGTGTGCCTGCCCCCTCCCCGCCCCCGGTCCCGTGCACCCGCGCGTGCCGTCCGCCGTCGCGCGTCCACCGCCACGGACCGGGGTCTGTGAACCTGCCGGAGCCCTCCATGACTGAACCCCCGGGCACCACCGTGTCCCTGGCCGACGCCCCGTCCGCCGACGCCCCGTCAAAACCCCTGACAGCACAGCGAGTTCAGCCGCTGCGCCGGCCCGGCCGGTGGATCGTCACCCTGGTCGTGCTGGTACTGGTCGCCCAGTTCGTCCACGGCCTGGCGACCAACCCCTTCTACCAGTGGAGCCGCTTCGGTTACTGGTTCCTGCGCCCGACGATCCTCGACGGACTCGTCATCACCCTCGAAGTAGCCGCACTCAGCGCGGTGTTGGGCCTCCTCGGCGGCATTCTGCTCGCCCTGGCCCGACTCTCGAAGAGCCCCGTGCTGCGCGCGACGAGCTGGACCTATGTGTGGGCCCTGCGCTCGATCCCGCTCATCGTGGTCCTGATCTTCCTCTACAACTTCAGCGCCCTGTACCAGACGCTCAGCATCGGCGTCCCCTTCGGCCCCGCCTTCTTCTCCTTCGACGAGTCGAAGCTGGCCACCGACATGGCCGTCGCCGTCGTAGGACTCAGCCTCAACGAGGCGGCCTACGCGGCCGAAGTGGTCCGCGGTGGCATCCTCTCCGTCGACCAGGGCCAGCACGAGGCGGCCTCCGCCCTCGGCCTGCCCAAGGGCTACCAGTTCCGCAAGATCGTCTTCCCGCAGGCGCTGCGCTCCATCACCCCGAACTACGTCAACCAGCTGATCGGCCTGATCAAGAGCACCTCGCTGGTCTTCTACGTCTCGTTGCTCGACCTGTTCGGCTCCGCGCAGACGATGGGCTCCACCTACCCCGGCGACATCGTGCCGCTGCTCCTGGTCGTCACCGTCTGGTACCTGATCCTGACCAGCGTCGTGTCCGTCATCCAGTTCTACGTCGAGCGGCACTACGCCCGGGGCGCCACCCGCTCCCTGCCGCCGACCCCGATCCAGAAACTCCGCACCGGTGTCACCGACCTGCGGGCCCGCATCCGCAGGGAGGCCGCCGTATGACCACGAACACCGCCGAACCGCCGGCGGACATCACACCCGCCGCCGTAGAGGTGCACGACGTGCACAAGTGGTACGGCGCGCACCGGGTGTTGGACGGCGTCGACCTGACCGTACGGCCCGGCGAGGTCACCGTGATCCTCGGCCCGTCCGGCTCCGGGAAGTCCACGCTGCTGCGGGTCATCAACCACTTGGAGAAGCCCGAGATCGGCTACGTCAGCGTCAACGGCGAGCTGATCGGAGTGCGGCAACAGGGCGGCAGGCTCAAGGAGTTGAGTGAGCGGGCCATCCTCGCGCAGCGCAGCCGGATCGGGTTCGTCTTCCAGAACTTCAACCTCTTCCCGCATCTGACCGTGCTGGACAACGTGGCCGCGGCACCCGTCGCCACCGGCAGGCTCGGCAAGCCCGAAGCCCTGGAACTGGCCCGGGAGTTGCTCGGCCGCGTAGGTCTCGCCGAGAGGACCGGGGCCTACCCGAGGCAGCTCTCCGGCGGCCAGCAGCAGCGCGTGGCCATCGCGCGCGCCCTCGCCCTGCGTCCCGGGGTCATCCTCTTCGACGAGCCGACCTCCGCCCTCGACCCCGAGCTCGTCGGTGAAGTCCTCTCCGTCATCAAGGACTTGGCGACCAGCGGCACCACCCTCGTCATCGTCACCCACGAGATCGGCTTCGCCCGCGAGGTCGCCGACCGGGTCGTCTTCATCGACGGCGGAAAGATCGTCGAGCAGGGCCCGCCCCACGAGGTCCTCGACAAGCCACAGCACGAGCGGACCCGGGACTTCCTCAGCAAGGTCCTCTGAGCCACCCGCACTGAGCCCTTCAGCAACCCCGCACTTCCCCCTTCAGCAGCCCTCAACACCGAGCCTAGGAACAGCCATGCCCACTCCCAGCCTTCGCGGCAGAATCACTCGCGGACTCACCGCGGGAACCGTCCTCGCCTCCCTCGCCGGCGGGCTCGCGGCCTGCGGCGGCGACAGTGACGCGGCCACCACCGGCAGCGCCGCCTCCGGCACGGTCACCGTGGGCGCTCTCTCCAACGGTGCCGCCAAGGAGGCGACACTCAAGGTCGCCGAAGTGAAGTCGATCAGCGCCGAGTTGCCCAAGTCCATAGCGAAGAACGGCAAGTTGGAGATCGGCGTCGGCTTCCTGCCCGCCGGATCCCCGCCGCTCGGCTACGTCGGCTCCGACCAGAAGACCCTCACCGGCTCCGAGACCGACATCGCCCGCCTCGTCGCCGCCGTCCTCGGTCTCAAGCCCGAGCTGGACAACTCCACTTGGGAGAACCTCTTCATCGGCCTGGACAGCGGCAAGGTCGACGTCGCCTTCTCCAACGTCACCGACACCGAGGAGCGCAAGGCGAAGTACGAGTTCGCCTCCTACCGCGAGGACAACCTCGGCTTCGCGGTGAAGGCGAGCAACTCCTGGAACTTCGACGGCGATTACGAGAACCTCGCCGGCAAGACCGTCGCCGTGGGCGCGGGCACCAACCAGGAGCGGATCCTCCTGGAGTGGAAGAAGAAGCTGGCCGCCGAGGGCAAGAAGGCGCTCACCGTCAAATACTTCCAGGACAACAACAGCACCTACCTCGCGCTGGCAGCCGGGAAGATCGACGCCTACCTCGCGCCGAACCCCTCGGTCGCCTACCAGGTCTCCTCGACCAAGGGCACGGCGAAGGCCGTCCGCAGTGGCGGCACGTACTCCGGCGCCGGATCCTCCCTCCAGGGCCTGATCGCGGCCACCGCGAAGAAGAACAGCGGCCTCGCCAAGCCCCTCGCCGACGCCATCAACTACCTGATCAAGAACGGGCAGTACGCCAAGTGGCTGGCCGCCTGGAACCTCTCCGACGAGGCCGTCGCCAAGTCCGAGGTCAACCCGCCCGGACTGCCGCTCAGCGACTCCTGACCCACCCTCTCCGCAAGGGGACCCCGCCGCGTCACAGCGGGGTCCCCGCCCGTGCGACCAGTACCGGAGCCGTCACCCGATGTCTTCCACCGCCAGTATCGAAACCACCACCTCCACGTCCCACGTTCTGGACAACCCCGCCTGGGCCGCACTCACCGGCCCGCACGCCCATTTCGCCGAGCGCGTCGGCCGTGCCGCCCGCTACCCCGTCGACGTGGCCGGCTTCCATGCCATCACCGACAACGACGACCCGCGCGCCTGGGCCGACCTGGCCACCCTCGTGGGCCCCGACGGCACCGCCGCGGTGCGCGGCGTGAGCGAGACCCCGGCCGGCTGGGAGATCGTCCGCTCCGGTCAGGGTGTCCAACTCGTGGACACCGGGTTGCGGGCCGAGCCCGACCCCGAGGCCGTACTCCTCGGCCCCGACGACGTCCCCGAGATCCTCGACCTGGTCGCCCGCACCGAACCCGGCCCCTACCTGCCCCGCACCGTCGAACTGGGCACTTATCTCGGCATCCGGCACGAGGGACGCCTCATCGCCCTGGCCGGCGAACGCCTCCACCCGCCCGGCTGGACCGAGATCAGCGCCGTCTGCACCGACCCCGACCACCGAGGCCGGGGCCTCGCCACCCGCCTGGTCCGCGCGGTCGCCGCCGGTATCAGGGCACGCGGCGAGCACCCCTTCCTGCACGCCGCGGCCGGCAACACCAACGCGATCCGGCTGTACGAGTCGATCGGCTTCACACTGCGCGCCCGTACGGCCTTCTCGCTCGTCCGGCGCACTGGCCCGATTGCCGCCGCCGATCCGGAAGAAACGGCATAGCCGTGCCGTTGCCCCTTATGAAGCCGGATTCCGTGGAGGTGGAGCACATGTGTGGCGCATTCATCCTTCCCGTGCGTCTCACCACGCGGCAGCACATCGACCTGCTGCGCACGGCCGGCGCGCTCTGTCGCCCCTGACCCCGTTGTCCCAGCCGCCGTGCGCCCGTCTTCGAGGGCCGGCGATCTCGTACGGACCTCCAGGAAGGCACCCTCGTGTCCTCGACCCCCGTTTCTCCCCTCCACCTCGCCGTCGCCCTCGACAGCACAGGCTGGCACCCGGCCTCCTGGCGCGAACCGGTGGCCCGACCCCGGGACCTGTTCACCGCCGGATACTGGGCCGACCTGGTCGCCGAGGCGGAGCGCGGCCTGCTCGACTTCGTGACCTTCGAGGACGGCCTCGGCCTCCAGTCCTCGCACTACGGCGAGCTGGACGGCCGCACCGACCAGGTCCGCGGCCGCCTCGACGCAGTCCTCATCGCGGCCCGCATCGCACCGCTCACCAGCCACATAGGCCTGGTCCCGACGGTGGTGTCCACGCACACAGAGCCGTTCCACATATCCAAGGCGATCGCCACCCTCGACTACGTCAGCACCGGCCGCGCGGGCCTGCGTGTGCAGCTCTCCGCCCGCCCGCACGAGGCCGACCACTTCGGCCGCCGCACCTTCCCGCCGATCAGCCTGGAGAGCCTGCGGAGCGAGGCCGGGCAGGAGCGCCTCGCCGAGCACTTCGACGAGGCCGCCGACTACATCGAGGTCGTGCGCCGCCTCTGGGACAGCTGGGAGGACGACGCCGAGATCCGGGACATCGCCACCGGCCGCTTCGTCGACCGGGAGAAGCTGCACTACGTCGACTTCGAGGGTCGGCACTTCAGCGTCAAGGGCCCGTCCATCACACCCCGCCCGCCGCAGGGCCAGCCGATCGTCAGCTCCCTCGCCCACCAGACGATCCCGTACCGGCTGGTCGCCCGTGGCACCGACGTCGGCTACGTCACCCCGCACGACACCGACGACGCGCGGGCGATCGTCGCGGAGATCCGCGCCGAGCAGCAGACCGCCGGACGCGCCGACGAACTCCTGCACATCTTCGGCGACTTGGTGGTCTTCCTCGACGACGACGAGGCCACGGCGGTGGCCCGCCGCGAACGCCTCGACGCCCTCGCGGGGGAGCCGTACACCAGCGACGCCCGCATCTTCACCGGCACACCCGCCCAACTCGCCGACCTGCTCCAGGAGTTGCAGGAAGCAGGCCTGACCGGCTTCCGGCTGCGGCCCGCCGTCGCAGGGCACGACCTCCCGGCGATCACCCAGAAGCTGGTCCCCGAACTCCAGCGCCGGGGCGCCTTCCGCCAGGCCTACGAGGCCGACACCCTGCGCGGACTGCTGGGGCTCGCCCGCCCCGCCAACCGCTACGCCGCTGCCGCAGCCACCGCCTGAGCCGGAGGGACCGTACGACATGAGCAAGCCCCTGAAGCAGATCCACCTGGCCGCCCACTTCCCCGGTGTCAACAACACCACCGTGTGGAGCGACCCCGCGGCCGGCAGCCACATCGAGTTCAGCTCCTTCGCGCACTTCGCACGGACCGCCGAGCGCGCCAAGTTCGACTTCCTCTTCCTCGCCGAAGGGCTGCGACTGCGCGAACAGGGCGGCAAGATCTACGACTTGGACGTCGTCGGCCGCCCCGACACCTTCACGATCCTCGCCGCGCTCGCCGCCGTCACCGAACACCTCGGGCTCACCGGCACCATCAACTCCACGTTCAACGAGCCCTACGAGGTGGCCCGCCAGTTCGCCAGCCTCGACCACCTCTCCGACGGCCGCGCGGCCTGGAACGTCGTCACCTCCTGGGACGCGTTCACCGGCGAGAACTTCCGGCGCGGCGGCTTCCTGCCGCAGGACGAGCGCTACTCCCGGGCCAAGGAGTTCCTCGCCACCACCCAGGAACTCTTCGACTCCTGGCACGGCGACGAGATCGTCGCCGACCGGGCGACCGGCACCTTCCTGAGCGATGCCAAGGCCGGGGCCTTCGTCCACCAGGGCCAACACTTCGACATCCAGGGCCAGTTCAACGTGCCGCGCTCCCCGCAGGGCCGCCCGGTGATCTTCCAGGCCGGCGACTCCGACGAGGGCCGCGAGTTCGCCGCGGCCGGCGCGGACGCCATCTTCAGCCGGTACAGCACCCTCACCGAGGGGCAGGCCTTCTACACCGACGTCAAGTCCCGCCTCGCCAAGTACGGCCGCAGGTCCGACCAGTTGCTGATTCTCCCGGCCGCGACCTTCGTCCTCGGAGACACCGACGCCGAGGCCGAGGACCTCGCCAAGGAGGTCCGCCGCCAGCAGGTCAGCGGTGCCACGGCCATCAAGCACCTGGAGTTCGTCTGGAACCGGGACCTCTCGTCCTGCGACCCGGACGGCCCGCTGCCCGGCGTCGACCCGGACGTCAGCGACAACCACATCTCCAAGGGCCGGGCCCAGGTCCGCATGTACCGCGACCCGTTGGCGACCGCCCGTGAGTGGCGTGAGCGGGCGGAGGCGAACGGCTGGTCCATCCGCGACCTGGTCATCGAGACCGGCAACCGGCAGGCCTTCATCGGCTCCCCGTCCACCGTCGCGAAGACCATCAACGACTTCGTCCAGGCCGACGCCAGCGACGGCTTCATCCTCGTCCCGCACATCACGCCGACCGGCCTCGACCCCTTCGCCGACAAGGTCGTGCCGCTGCTCCAGGAACAGGGCGTCTTCCGCACCGAGTACGAGGGCCCGACCCTGCGCGACCACCTCGGCCTGGCCCACCCCGACGACGTGCGCGAGGAGCGGGCGGCATCGTGAAGTTCCTCGCGATCACCCTCATCGTCCACCGCCCGGACCCGACGACCGGCGTACGGAAGTCGACGCACGAACGCTTCCGCGAAGTCCTCGACAACGCCCTGCTCGCCGAGGAGTTGGGCTTCGACGGCTTCGGCGTGGGGGAGCGGCACGAACGGCCCTTCATCTCCTCCTCGCCGACGGTGGTCCTCAGCCACATCGCCGCGCTGACCCGCCGCATCCGCCTCTTCACGGCGGTCACCACGCTGAGCCTCCTCGACCCGGTCAGGGCCTACGAGGACTACGCCACGCTCGACCATCTCTCCGGCGGACGCCTGGACTTGATCATCGGCAAGGGCAACGGCACCGCCCAGCGCGAGCTGTTCCACGTCACGCCCGAGGACCAGTGGGAGCGCAACGCCGAGAGCTACGAGGTGTTCCGGCAGCTCTGGCGCCAGGACAAGGTGACGGCGCAGACCCGCTTCCGTCCGGAGCTGAAGGACGCGGAGGTGTGGCCGAAGCCGTACCAACAACCCGTCCGGGTCTGGCACGGCAGCGCCACGAGCAAGGAGAGCGTCGACCTGGCGGCCCGCTACGGCGACCCGCTGTTCTCCGCGAACGTCACCAACCCCATAGAGCCGTATGCCGAGTTGATCCGCTACTACCGCGAACGCTGGGAGCACTACGGCCACGACCCGGCCGACATCGCGGTCGGCGCGGGCACGGCAGGCCTCTACGTCGCGCCCACCACACAGGAGGCGCTGGCCGTCTACCGGCCGATCTTCGAGAGCAACCTCGCCTTCCAGAAGCAGGTGGGCCTGCCGATCGTCTTCGAGACCCTGGAGGACTACGTCGAACGCAGCTCCGCGCTGATCGGCAGCCCGCAGCAGGTCATCGACAAGGTGCACCGCTACCACGAGCAGTTCGGGCACACGGTGCTCCATCTCCACGCGGATGCCGGCGGCTTGACGGACAGCCAGCACCGGGCGTCACTCGAACTCTTCCAGTCGTCGGTGACTCCCGTGCTGCGCAAGGACATCCCGGACCCGCCGTTCGACTGGGGACCGGTGCTGCCCGAGCCCGCGCCCGCCGACCACTGAGGAAGGAGCGAGCACATGTCCATCCCTCTCGGCGTCCTCGACCTGGTCCCGATCTCCTCCGGCTCCACCGCGCCCGAGGCCCTGCGCAACTCCATCGAACTCGCGCGCAGGGCCGAGGAGTTCGGGTACACCCGCTACTGGTTCGCCGAGCACCACCTGAACCCGGGCGTAGCGGGCACGTCCCCCGCGGTGGTCCTGGCACTGACGGCTTCCGCGACCTCCACGATCAGGCTCGGCTCCGGCGCCGTACAACTCGGCCACCGCACCGCGCTGTCCACGGTCGAGGAGTTCGGCCTGATCGACGCGCTGCACCCCGGCCGCTTCGACCTGGGCCTGGGCCGCTCCGGGGGCCGCCCGTCGCCCCCGCTGCCGACGGCGACCCCGATCGTCGACGGCAAAGCTCCCAACGGCCTGCGCATCCCGCCCCGTTTCTCCTTCGAGCGCCTCCTCGGCTCACCCAGAATCGCCCTCCAGCGCAAACTGCTCCTGCTGCCCGACGCCAAGTCCCAGGTCTACGGCGACCAGATCGACGACGTCCTCGCCCTGCTGGCCGGCACCTACCGCTCGCCGGAGGGCGTCGAGGCCCACGTCGTACCGGGCGAGGGTGCCGACGTCGAGGTGTGGATCCTGGGCAGCAGCGGCGGTACGAGCGCCGAGGTCGCAGGCCGCAACGGCCTCCGATTCGCGGCGAATTACCACGTCAGTCCGGCCACCGTCCTTGAGGCGGCGGACGGTTACCGCGCTGCGTTCCAGCCTTCCGACGCCCTCGACAAGCCGTACGTCACCGTGTCCGCCGACGTCGTCGTCGCCGAGGACGACGCCACGGCCCGCGAACTCGCCACCGGCTACGGCCTGTGGGTGCGCTCCATCCGTACGGCCGAGGGCGCCATCCAGTTCCCCACCCCCGACGAGGCACGCGCCCACGTCTGGACCGACGAGGACCGCGAACTGGTCCAGGACCGCGTCGACACCCAGTTCGTCGGCTCACCCGGCAGGGTCGCCGACCAACTGGAACAACTCCAAGAGGCCACCGGCGCCGACGAGTTGCTCATCACCACCATCACCCACGACCACCCGGACCGGGTCCGCTCGTACGAACTGCTCGCCCAGGAATGGAGCCGACGGTGACATGATCGATGCCATGGACGTCCGTATCGAACCCGCCGATGTCACCGACCTCCACCGGGTGCTGGAGGACCACGCACGCTACTGGGGAGAGCGTGATCTTCGCGCGCTCCATCTCACCGCGCTGGTGCAGGAGTTCGGGTCCACCTGTCTGGTCGCGCGGGCCGCCGACGGCATCCGGGGATACCTCTTCGGGTTCGTCACCCCCGACCACACCGGATACGTCCACCTGGTGGCGACCCGGGACGACACACGCGGCACCGGACTCGGACGGAGCCTCTACGCGGCCTTCATCGAGGCCGCCGGTCGGCAGGGCGCGGTCCGTCTCAAGGCCATCACCTCGGTCACCAACGAGGGTTCGATCGCCTTCCATCGGACCCTCGGCTTCGACGCGCGCATCGTGGAGGACTACGACGGGCCGGGCCGACCCCGCGTCGTCTTCACCCGCGAACTGTCGCCCCGCTAGCGCCGCAGAGGTCCAACAGGCGCCGTCCGCTCTCCCCGGCGAACCACTCCGCGTGGCCCACGTAATACTCGTACGCCAGCCGCGTGTTCTCCGCCGACCGCGTCACGCCGTGGAAGTAGCCGAGCTCCGAGAGCGCGAACTCGGCGTGGACCAGGGGGAGTAGCGCGGGGAGCGCTTTCGACTCGGTGGGGCTCAGTGGCCGTACGGACTGGTAGCCGGCCAGGAGTGCGAGCGCGTCCGCCTCGCGGACCGGGAAGCCGGGCTGGAGCCACTGGACGGTGTTGCGTTCGATGGCCGTGGCAAGGTCGTGCACGGCTGTCGTGCGGTCGCTCATGCCGAAGTCGAGGGCTGTCGCGACCGAACCGTCCTCGTTCCAGAGGAGGTTGGAGGCGTGCCAGTCGTTGTGGGTCCAGAGAGGGGTGAGGCCGGGGAGGTGCGGCGCCAGTTCCTCGTACAGCGGGAGCAGGGCGCGGCGCGTGTCCTCCCGCCACGGGAAGTCCGCCAGCCCCTTTGCCAGTTGGGGGCGTTCCTCGACGTAGCGCTCCAGCTCCGTCTGTGGGTCGGCCGAGGCGAACACCGTGAACGACGCGACCAGCGGCTGCACTTGACGGCGTGGTGCGTCGAAGCCCTCCGCCGCCAGGTGCAGACGGGCCAGTGCCTCGCCGGCCGCCCGTGCGTGGGCGGGGGAGCGGAACGGGGACCAGGACAGGGCGTCGCGGTAGAGGTCGGTGCCGACTCCGGCCGAGTGCACCTCGTACGTCCACTCGCCACGTGTCGCCGCGTCCAGCACCTCGACGACCGGGGCGCCGTGCAGCCGTAGATGCCGTAGGAAGGCGTGTTCCTCGGCCAGGCCCTCTGCCGTGCGGACGGAGGTGTGGTGGCGTTTCACGAAGAGGCGGCGGTTGGACCGTTCCACGACGGCCGCCGCTGACAGCGGGCGCGGGCTGCGCCACACCACCCGGGCCGGGCCCACGATGTCCGTGACCTC
Source organism: Streptomyces sp. NBC_00986 (assembly GCF_045162565.1). Taxonomy (NCBI): domain Bacteria; kingdom Bacillati; phylum Actinomycetota; class Actinomycetes; order Kitasatosporales; family Streptomycetaceae; genus Streptomyces; species Streptomyces sp. NBC_00986. Next base: position 2,001,868 of record NZ_CP108733.1, on the reverse strand, counting down.
GGTGTCCGTCAGCGGTGGCCAGTCGGGTTCGACCGGGTCGGTGCCCAGGCCGTGGGCGAGGAGTGAACTCACGCTGTCCGCACCGCCGTTGTGCCGCGCAGGGCATCCAGGACGCGGCGCTCGGTCGTCGCGAAGTCCGGGTTCGTGAAGTCGTCGGCGCCGCGTGGGCGAGCCAGGGGGACCTCGACGCGGTCGACGATCGTGGCCGGGCGGGGGGACAGGACATGGACCGTGTCCGCGAGCAGGACCGCCTCGCGGATGTCGTGGGTGACCAGGACGACCGTCCAGCGGTGGCGTTGCCACATGCCGGCCAGCCACAGCTGCATCTCGGTCCGGGTGAGGGAGTCGAGCGCGCCGAAGGGTTCGTCGAGCAGGAGTACCGGTCGCTCCAGGACCACCGTGCGCAGCAAGGCCGCTCGTTGCCGCATGCCGCCGCTGAGTTGGGACGGGTACGCCTTCTGGAAGCCGTCGAGGCCGAAGTCCGGGAACAGGGCGTCAGCCCGGCGCCGTGCCTCCTTCTTCCCAACTCCCTGTGCCTCAAGGCCCAGTGCCGTGTTGTCCAGCACGGTTCGCCAGGGGAACAGCAGGTCCTTCTGCGGCATGTAGGCCACCTTGCCGGACTCCACGCCGGCCGGCTCGCCCTCCACCAGGACCCGGCCCGTCGTGGGGCGGTCCAGTCCGGAGACCAGGTTGAACAGGGTGCTCTTGCCGCTGCCGCTCGGGCCGATGACCGCCGCGAACTCGCCCGGTTCCACCGCGAGTTCGAGGTTCCGTAGAACCTCCAACTGCCCGAAGGACTTGCCGACGCCCTCGATACGAAGACTGCTCATGACGCCTTCTCCTCCCTCAACGCCCGCTCCCACGGCAGGACCAGCCGTTGCAGCAGATAGGTCGCCCCGAACAAAGCGATGCTCAGCGCGGCCGTCACCGCGACCGCCGCGAAGACCAGGTCCGTGCGGAACGCGCTCTTCTGCGCCTGCATGTAGATCCCGAGGCCAGCCTCGGCGCCCGCGTACTCGGCGAACACGGCGCCGACGACGGCGTAGGTGATGCTCACGCGCAGCCCGGCGAAGAAGTACGGCATCGCGCTCGGCACCCGGACCAGGCGGAACGTCCGCCAGCGGCCCGCGCCCAGGGAACGCAGCAGCCGCATCGCCTCGCGGTCGGTCGCCGCGAAGCCCGCCGCGAGGTTCGCGGCGAGCGGGAAGAACGTCGTCAGGGTCACCACCAGCATCTTCGGCAGCAGCCCGAAGCCGAACCAGATGATCAGCAGCGGTGCCACGGCGACGATCGGGATGGTCTGCGAGGCGACGAGCAGCGGGTACAGGCCCCGGCGGGCCGCCGAGGAGAAGTCGAGGAGGACGGCGACCAGCCAGGCCGACGCGAACGACAGTGCGAAGCCGAGCAGCGTCTCCTGGAGGGTGGGGAGCGTCTGGTCCCAGAGGTCCTGACGGTTCAGCCAGCCCTGCTCCACTACCCGTGCGGGGGAGGGGAGTGTTGTGGGATCGACGCCGGCCGCGGTGACGTAGAGCTGCCAACCGCCGAGGACCACGGCGAGGACGAGGAGCGGCGGCCACAACGACCGCAGGAGCGGCCTCACTTGGCGTCCGGGAGATACGCGTTGGTGAAGAAGGTCGATGCCTTCGGGGTCGACGTCAGCTTCTTGCCGTTGGCGTCGACCAGCAGGCCCGCCTTGTACTCGAAGTCCGCGAAGGCCTGCCAGCGCGCTGCGCTCTGCGTGCCGATCGAACCGTCCGTGCCCTTGTAGTACTCCTTGGCCAGCAGCGCCTCGCTCTCCTTCACCAGCTTGGTGTTGGTGAGGACGCTCTTGTTCGCCGAGATCAGCAAGTCGGCTGCCTGGGAAGGGTGTTCGGCGGCGTAGCGGTAGCCCTTGTCGACCGCGGCCAGGAACTTCTTCGCGAGCTCCGGGTTCTTCTTCAGGAACTGGTCCGAGGACGCGACGAGGGTCGAGTAGATCGCCGGGAAGCCGTAGTCGGAGAGCTGGAAGTTCTTCAGCGGCTTGCCGTTCAGCTTCGCCTCCAGGCCCTCCCAGGTCGGCATCGGCATCGCGAAGTCCGCCTGGCCCGCGTAAAGGGCCGCGTACGCCGAGGTGTTGAGGGTGATCTGCTTGAAGTCGCCCTTGCCGCCCGCGTTCTGGATCACCTTCTGCAGCAGCGGCTTTTCGTACGGCGCGCCGAAACCGGCGTACGTCTTGCCGTCCAGGTCCTTCGGCGTGGTGATGTCGTCGCGGTCGGCACGTACCGCGATCGTCACGTCCGTCTTCTGCGTCACCGCGTAGACGGAGGTGATGTCCTGGCCCGCAGCACGCGCGGTGGTGACGCCCTCCTGGTACGAAATGCCGAAGTCCGCCTTGTGGTTGGCGATCAGCGTCTCGGGCGCGGTCGAACCGTACGGCACGATCTTCAGGTTGATCCCGGCGGCCTTGAACCAGCCCTTGGCCTGGGCGACGTAGATGCCGGTGTGGTTGGTGTTGGGCGTCCAGTCCAGGGCGAGGGTGACGGTCGTGGTGCCGTCCTTCGTGGCGGCCGTGGAGTCGGCGGAGCAGCCGGTGACCGCGAGGAGGGCGGCCGCGGCTATGGCGGAGAGGGCGGTACGGCGATGCATGTCGGGTCCTTCGAGGGGTGGGAGGGCTGGCGGGTCGGGCCGGTCACGGCCGACACAGCGCGCTGCCCACCCGCATGAAGTCGACGGCGAGGCGCCGGGTCAGCGTCCGAGCCTGGCAGGCCAGGGCTCTCATGTGGCCACGTCCAGCAGGCCGTTGGTGAAGGACTTCGCCCAGTCCCGGTCGTCCGGGATCGCGCCGTTCTCGGCGAGCCAGTGTGCGTACGGGCCCATCCGGCCCTCGTCGATGACACCCCAACGGCCGTCCGTGTCCGTCCAGGTGGGCGCGATCAGTGCCAGGGAACGGGCGATCAGCGGGCGCGGGAAGTACGGGATGACCTGCTCCAGCAACTCCAGGGTGGCGTCCGGCTCTTGGGCGGCGGCCGTGTAGCCGCGCGCCGTGACGGCGAGGAAGTCCCGTACGAGAGAAGGGTGTTGGGTCAGCAGGTCCTCGTTCGTGCCGAGCAGGTAGCTGTGGTATCGCGGGGCGCCGATCTCGTCGACCGGCCAGGTCAGGCGCTGCTCCTCGGGCAGGTCGCCGCGCAGGGCGTCCCAGGACCAGTAGTTGCCGAAGGTCGCGTCCGCCTCGCCGGCCGCGATGTCGTCCACGGTCAGCTCGCGGCTGCCCGCGTCAACGCCGATCACGGCGTCCGGGTCACCACCGTCGGCCGCCACCAGGTGACGCACCATGGCCCGGCCGCGCGGGGTGGGGTTGTAGGCGATGCGGCGGCCGGCCAGGTCGCGGGGGCGGGTGATCCCGGTCGACGTGGTGGTCTGGATAGCCTCCAGGCCCCGGTGGTTGATCGCGGACACGGCGACCAGCGGCTGGCCGTGCTCCGCGCGCCGGGCCAGCAGCCGGTTCGGCGGGAAGATCCCGAAGTCCACCTCGCCCCGGGCCAGGTACTCCAGCGTGTCCCCGCGTCCCGGATCCTGGACCACCAGCTCGACATCCAGACCGGCCTCCTCGTACCAGCGGCGGGCACGGGCGACGTACAGACCGGCCGAATTCGGCCACGGGTGGAAATAATCGAGCATGACCCGTATGTGCGGCATGGGGGTACTCCGGGATGTGCGCAGGCGTGACGGCGCCTGAAGGGAGGAGAAGGGGAGGGGTGTGCGAGGCGCTGGATCAGTGCATGCGACAACAACAGGAGCGGCGCGCACGGGTGTTGACCACCGGATGCTGAGGCTCGACTGCTGCAGACACGTGAACTCCTACGCGGGCGCTGAGGCGCGAGTGGTGCGGTCGGCGTCCCCATGGGGGCCGGACTCTCGACGAGCCGGTCCCAGACGCCCTCTCAGCCCAACCGGGTAGGGGCTCCCGCGTAGATGGCCGAACGATAACCGCACCACCCGGATTCTGTGCAAGTGGGGTCCGATATCCGAGACGGCCGTGCCCGAGGGGTGAGACGCCCAGCTCGCAGGCGTACGATCGGCCGCCATGACCACCTCCCTGCTGCCCGGTCCGCTGGTCGACGACACCTGGCTCGCCGCGCATCTCGCCGATCCCCGGCTGGTCGTCCTCGACGCCACCGCGCTCCTGCCCTCACCCTGTGAGGACGGTGACTACCGCTCCGCGAGCGGGCGCGAGACCTGGGCCGAACGGCACCTGCCCGGGTCGCGACACGCCGACCTGACCGGCGAGCTCTCCGACCACGACGCGCCGTACCACTTCGCCGTGCCGTCCCCCGAGGCCCTCGCCGCCGTGCTGGCCCGGCTGGGCGTGGGAGAGGGCAGCGAGGTCGTCTCCTACGACAGCGGCGGCGGGATCTGGGCGGCGCGGCTGTGGTGGATGCTCCGGGCGATCGGCGTACCGGCGGCGGTTCTGGACGGCGGTCTCGAAGCGTGGGAGACGGCCGGGCGTCCGCTGGCCTCCGGGGACGACACGGACGCGGTTCCGGCTGTCCGGCCCGTGACACCCGTCGTACGTCCGGATCTGTGGGCCGGCATCGAGGACGTGGCCGCCATCAGCCGTGGCGAGCACCCCGGCACCCTCGTGTGCGCCCTTCCCACCGGCGGCTACGACGGCTCGGCGCCGACGCGCTACAGCCGTCGCGGCCACATCCCCGCCAGCCGCAGCCTCCCGGGCCGGGGCCTGCTCGACGAGTCCGGTCACGTGCTGCCCGCCGAGGAACTCGCGGCGCGGGTCGGCGCGGTCCTCGACGCCGACGACTCACCGGTCGTCCTGTACTGCGGCGGCGGCATCTCGGCGGCGGGCGCCGCACTCGCGCTCACGCTGCTCGGGCGTACGGATGTGTCGGTGTACGACGGTTCGCTGGAGGAGTGGTCCAAGGACCCGGCGCGGCCAATGGAGTTGGGGTCCTAGAGCACAAGGTCCCGCGCAGGTGCGGGAGTTGAGGGGCTGCGCTTCAAGGGCCTTGCGTGCTCGATGAGTTGGACATGGCGGCGTGGCCGAGGAAACGTCTCCCTCCCCCGAAGGCGACGTTTCCTCGGCCGCTTCCCCCGGCGCCGGACAGTGGTCCGTCCGTCCGCGTGCGGCTGTGCCCGTGCTGTTACCAGCACATCACTGCGGTGTCCCCCGACCCCCACGTGGAGTACAGGCGCACACGGACGAAGTAGCGGCGGCCCTTGACGAGCCGAACCTTGAATGTGGCGTTGTGCGGTGTGCCCCCGTCGTCCTGCCCGGCGAGGAAGCGCGGTTCGCCGTCCCGTTCCTCGAAGACCACGACGACCGTGTCGCTGTCCCCGAAGGCACCGACGGCATACTCGCGCGTCTGGGTCGGTTCGACCGCGAAGTCGGCCTGCTCGCCCGGTCCCAGACGCAACGGCGCCGACCGGAACGGCACCAGTTCGGTCGGCCGGGGAGGGCCGGCGGGCGGGTACCAGCGCAGGACGAACTCCTTGTCGGAGGGGGAGAGGCCGCCGTGCGGGTGCAGACCCGTACGGTACTCCTCCGGCTCCAGGAGCAGTCCCGACGCGAACGGGAACTCCATGACCGACTGCGGGTCCCAGACGGAGCCGTTGACCTCGTCCGGGTCGAGCTTGCGCAGGATGTTGAAACGGGTCCTGTCCCGGCTCCAGAAGTTCGGCGGGCCCGCCAACTCGGCGTAGACGGCCTCGTCGTCCCAGTGGATACCGGCGAACGGGCTCTGGTGCTCGTGCAACAGCCCCAGGGCGTGCCCGATCTCGTGCAGGGCCGTACCGCGCTGTCCCGGTGCGGTCAGGTCCCAGCCGAAGTTCATGGTGCGGTCGGACAGACCGACCGTGAGCGCGTCGCGGCCCACCGCCGACCAGGAGCCGTCACCGGGCTGGAACCCGATGCGCAGCTCCGCCTCCGAACGGTCCCCCACCTCGGCGAAGTCGACGCCGATACCGAGGCCCTGCCACTCACGGAAGCACTCGCGTACGACGTCCTGCTGCTCCTTGGAGCCGGCCCACGGCACCCGCCGCATCTCGCCCGTCCCGGGAACCGGGATGACGGAGGTGTCGGTGGCCGCCGCGTTGTCTGCGTCGAAGAAGTAGTAGTGCAGGACCGTGCCGTTGACCCACATGCGGCTTCCGCCGATGAGCGCACTGCGTCGCTCGGCGGTCAGTCCCGGTGCGAACTCCGGGGCCGACTGCTGCGCGAGGGAGCAGTAGCGGGTGGTCATGCGACCAGATTGCCGGTGACCGTTCCCGGGCGCCTGAGTCGAGGGCTACTCAAGTCACCCTGTATCAGGGGTGAGTAGCCCGGCTCATAACTGTGTGATGACTTTCGAACAGGACGCGAAGACCCTGGAGCTGCCCTGGCCGTTCACCGGCCGGGAGGACGAACTGGAGCTGATCCGCGGTTCGTTGGCGGCCGGGCGGCACGGCATCGTGGTGACCGGTCCGGCCGGCCGGGGTAAGACCCGGCTGGTGACCGAGGCCGTCCGGGGCAGCGACTGCGCCAAGGTCACCGGGACGCCCGAGACCAGCCGGATCCCCTTCGCCGCGTTCGCGCACCTGCTCCCCGAGAGCGTCTCCCTGCACCGCGCGGTCCAACTCCTCTCCGGTGTACGGCTGTTGCTGGTCGACGACGCCCATCTGCTCGACGACTCCTCGGCCGCGCTCGTCCACCAACTCGCTGTGCACTGCCGGACCCGGCTGGTGGTCGTGGTGGCCGACGGCCACCCGGTACCCGGTGCGGTGTCCCGTCTGTGGACGGGCGAGTTGCTGCCGCGCCTCGCGCTGGAGCCGCTGCCCCGCGAGGAGACGGCCCAGCTGCTGGCCCTGGGTGCGGGTGGTCCGCTGGAACCCCTCACCGTGAACCGCCTGTACGGCCTCTGCCAAGGTGATCTGCGCCTGCTGCGCGACCTGTTCGGCGCGGTGCGCGAACGCGGCCTGCTGACCCGGGCCACGGACTCCGACGAGTGGGCGTGGCGCGGCCCGGTGCCGGTCACGGCCACAGTCCGCGAACGCACCGCGCAGGTCCTGGCCCGCACCGGCCCCGAGGAGCGCGAGAGCCTCGAACGCCTCGCGTTCGCCGAGCCGTTGGCGTCCTCGCTGGACGACTTCGACCTCGACATCCTCGAACGCCTGGAGACCGAGGCCCTGATCCGCGTCGACGACCAGGGCGCCGTCCGCCTCGCCCACCCCCTGCACGGCCCCGCGCTGCGAGCCGCCGCCGGCCGGCTCCGGGCCCGCCGACTGGCCCGCACCCCGGACCAGTGCGCGCCGGCCCTCGCGGCCGAACGGGCCGCGCTGACCGACCGCATCGACCGCACCGACGTACGCCCGCTGCCGACGCCCGTGGGGGAGTGGCTGGTCGCGGAGGGCGCACCGGTACCGGCCGGGTACGCCGCCGTCCGTGCACGTTTCGCACGACTGCGGGGCGAGCTGCGTGAGGCGGCGGCCTGGGCGCGGGAAGGGTTGCGCGAGGCCTCGGGCAACCGCGCCTGCGCGGCCGAACTCGCTCTGGCCGCCGCCCAGTCGGGCGACGTACCGGCCACCGACGAGGCCCTCGCCCAACGCCCCGCGTCCGGCGACGCGGGCAGCTGGGTGGCGGCGGCACGCGTCGATGTGGAGGCGGCCCGCGAGATCGCCGACGGCAGGTGGAGAGAGGGCGAGGAGCGCCGCGGCCTCACCGCCGAGGACGGCAGGCCCGCCGCGTACGTCCTCTACGACGCCGTACGCCTCGGCGCTCCCGAACGCGTCGCCGTCCGCCTCGCCAAACTGCCCGGCGACGGACCGGCCGTCCTCGCGAGGCATGCGGAGGCACTGGTCGACGGCAACGGCCCCGCACTGGACAAGGTGGCCGGGGAGTTGGAGCAACGCGGCTTCCTGCTCTTCGCGGCCGAGGCGCACGCCCAGGCGGTCCGCGCCCACCGCGACCCCCGTGCCGCCCGCATGTCCCGCACCCGAGCCGTCGCCCTGGCCCGCCGCTGCCAGGGCGCCCGCACCCCGGCCCTGTCCGGCCTGGTCCTCGGCGAACTCACCGCCCGCCAACGCCAGATCGTCACCCTCGCCGCCGCGGGCCTCAGCAACCGCCAGATCGCCGACCGCCTCACCCTCTCCATCCGCACCGTCGGCAACCACCTCTACAGCGCCTACGCCCGCCTCGGCGCGAGCGACCGCGGCGCCCTGCCGTGGCTGGTGGAACTGCCTGCGGCGCAGTCGGCGTGACGGGGCAGCGGCGCGGGGCCTGACCGGTGACCATCACGGCCCGGGTCCGACTCGGTTCGGTCGGCACGTAACTGCCCTGCTTGTCGGGGTGGTTGCTCGTCGCGCTTCACCGCCGACCGGGCAAGCCGGACGGCCGGGCGAGAATCCGTCGGTTCGGCCTGACCGGTCGAGGGGGCTGGTCAGGCCGAACCGGCAGGCGCTCGGGGCGACTTCGGTACGTCTGCGGGGTGCGGGTGGGTCCGAGCGAGGTCGGGCAGGCTGCGCCGGGAAGCCCGCGTCGTGGCCGGACCCACCGCCGAAGCCGAGTCGCCCCGCTGGTCGCCCCCAACTGCCCGGGCTCCGCCGACCGCCCAATCGCCCAGGCTCCGCCGACCGCCCGGCTCCCGGGCTCAGTCGACCGCCAGCTCTCCGGGCTTCGCCAACCGCCCAATCGTCCGGGCTCTGCCAACCACCCAAGCTCCCGGGCTCAGTTGACCGCCAGCTCTCCGGGCTTCGCCAACCGCCCAATCGTCCGGGCTCTGCCAACCACCCAAGCTCCCGGGCTCAGTTGACCGTTAGATCTCCGGGTTCCGCCAACCGCCCAATCGCCCGGGCTCTGCCAACCGCCTAGCCGCCCGGCCCCCGCCAGCCGCCCAGCCCCCGGGCTCCATTGACCGCCCGATCTTCGGGCTCCGTCCACCGCCCAGCCCCCAGGCTCAGTGAACCGCCCGCTACCTGGCCTCCGTCGCGACCGTCCCCCATCTCCCCCCGACCCCTCAACCCGCCCCGAACGCCGAGAACGCCCACCCCGTCGCCTGATGCACCGCATCACCGGGCAACGACGCCCGGGCATCGCGCAGTGCCTCCGCCAAGGGCAGGCCGGCGCGCAGGCCCTTGTGCAGGGCGAGCATCAGGGGGACGACCGCGGCGTCGTTGACGGGGGCGCTGCTCGCGATCACGCCCGCTGTGCCCAGGGGGAGCAACGCCGTGACCAGGCCGAGGAGTTCGTCGGCGCCGACCGACGCGAGGCGGGCCGTGTCGCAGCTGGACAGGATGATGCGGTATGGGCTGCGGGCGAGGCGTTCGAAGTCGTGAACGATGAGCGGGCCGTCGGCCATGCGGAGGGACGAGAACAGGGGACTGTCCGCCCGGAACGTGCCGTGGGCCGCGATGTGGGCCAGTGTCGCGCCGTCCAACTCGGCCAGCACGCGCGGGACTTCGGCGTCGTCGTGCTCCAGGACCGTGGGCCTGACATAGCGGTCGGCGAGGTCCGGGACCTCGGCGCCGCCGGTCGCGAGGCCCGGGCCGCGCACCAGGACGTGCCGGTCGCCGGGCGGGGGTTCGGTGTCCAGGGCGCGCAGCCAACTGCCCGCCGACGGCGACACGCTGAGCACTCGGTCGCGAAGTGACGGCAGCAACGCCCAAGGCACCCGGTGGAGTCGGCCCGGCGGGACCACCACCACCGGGCCGGAGCCCAGGTGTTGGGCTGCCTCGCCGAGGAGGAGTTCCTCCAGGCGTCGGCCCGCCGCCTCCACCACCGGGAGCCTCGCCTCCGCTCCGGGATGCGCCAGGCGCCGTAGACCCGCCTGTACGTGTTCCGCCTCGGCCATCGCCTCCGCGAGCAGGCCCGCCTCGAAGCGGCGTACCCGGCCCTCCCCGCAGAGCAGGGCGTGCACCCGGCCGTCCACCACGGCCAGTTCGACCAGGCGTCCCTCACCGAGGCGCGCCAACAGGCGAGTCGGGTCGAAACGGTCGCCCTCGTCGGGGGCGTCGCCGCGCATGTGGAGGGTGCGGGAGCGGATCTCCCGTTCCAGGCGCCGCTGTTCGCGTTCCAGGGTCGGTACCGGGTGGCCCTCCATGCGCGCCTCCTCCGCGCGGGCGGCGATCTCGCGGAACGCCGTCAAGTGGCTGAGCAGGGTCGGGTCGGCGGGGGGCCTGGTGGGGGGCGTCGAGAGGGCGGTCGCCCGCCAGCGTTCGCTCCAGACCAGGAGGCGTCGGGGGCCGCCGGACGCCAGGCTCGCGCGCTGGGCCAGTGCCGCCAGTTCCGCGCCCTGTGCCGTCGCCCGCGCCCTCAACTCCGAGGCGCCCAGGGTCGTTCGGTGGTCGTCGAGAACGTCGAGGCCGCGTCGGCAGGCCTCCAGCACGCCCCGTGCGGAGCCCGCGGCCTGCGCGCGCAGCGCCTGCGCCGCCCAGCCGGTCATCCGGGCCAGCGGCGGGCCGCCGCGTCTGCTGCGGGCGGCCACCGCCAAGTGCCGTTCCGCGTCCGCCGTCCAGCCGAGGGCGAGTGCAATGCGGCCCGCCAACAGCGAAGCCTCCGGTGCGGACGGCGAGCCGAACGCGGCCAGCCGGTCGGCCACCGAGGCGGCGTCCGCCACCAGGCGTCCGGACGCGCGCCCGGCCGCCAACCGGGCCTCGATCAGCACCAGTTGGGCATGCGTCTCCCACCAGGTGCGCCGCTGTGCGGCGAACAGCCGTACCGCCACGGCTGCCCGCGCGATCGCCGTGTGCGGATCGTCCGCGAGCCGTGCGGCCCGGGCGGCGACGAGGAGCAACTCCGCCTTGCGGGTGGACTGTCCGCCGATGCCGTCGAGCAGCCCGACCGCCGTGTCCGCGTGCGCCAGCGCCTCCCCGGCCAGGCCCGCGCTCATCAGCACCTCGCAGCGGCGGACGGTGAGCATGAAACTCGGGGTGGCGAGCTTGGCGTACATCTCCTCAGCCTCGTCGAGGAGTTGGAGCGCCACCGGGATGTCGCCCGACCGGAACGCGGCCAGCCCCCGGCTCTCCACCACGTCCGCCTTGTCGTGCTCCTGGCCGGTGGTCTCCCACAGCCGCTCGGCCGCCGTGAAGTCGGCGTCGGCCCGGTCCACCGCGCCCAGCGCGAGATGCACGGTCGCGCGCAGGGTGATCGCCCGCGCGATCCAGATCACGTCATCCGCCTGCCGCAGCACGGCAATTGCCCGCCGTACGTCCTCCAGCGCCTCGGAGTGCCGGCCCAGCACCCACCAGACGTACGCCCGCCGGTACAGCACCCGCGCCCGGGTCTGTCCCGTGCCGCGGGCGATGCCCCGCTCGAAGGCCTCCAGGCCCTGCCGGGTACGTCCCGCGTGCACCAACGCCACGCCGAGCGTGCCGAGTACGTCCGCCTCGCGGTCCGCGGAATCCGCGCGGGCCGCCAGGTCACGGGCGCGCCGCAGATGGTGCAGGGCGAGCCGCAGATCGCCGAAGTCCCGCTGCCACATGCCGATCGCGTGGTGCGCGACGGAGGCCCGGAACGGCGTCGGATCGCCGTCGAGAACCTCCCGCGCACCGGCCAGCGCCTCGTTCGGGGCCGCGAACACCATCGGCAGCAGTTCGAGAACCGAGTCGCTTCCCGCTGTCACTTCTCCCATGCTAGTGGTCCCAGGTGCAGACCACACAGGTTTGGTGCTGTATCAAGCAGCGGCCTGGCGGCTCTGATTGACGACCGCCGCCGCAGTGGGAGGAACACGCCATGGCGCCACAGCGATTCCACGAGCAGTTCGACCAGATCCAGCGCTCGATGCCCGACGTCCCCCTGGCGATGGGGCCGGACGACTCCGCCGAGTTCTTCTACGAGAAGGGCGTCGTGCTCGCCCGCGACGGCGAGGAGGCCCGCGTCGTCGAGGACGCCGTCCGTACGCACTTCACCGCGGCCACCGGCCTCAGCGCGGACTCCGTGCGCCGGGCGGGCCCCGAGACCAACCGGTCCGGCATCACCCGCATCCAGGTCGGCGACCCCGGCGTCGGCGACCGGCGCGGCGACCACGCCGTGGCGAACGCGCTGCGCGCCCTGCGCGAGCCGGAGGGCCGTGCCGGACGCCGACTGGTCAGCCGCAACCACGTCGTGTCGATCGCGGTGAACGCCTGCCCCGGCGACGAACCCGTGCCCGCCCCGATCACCGAAGGCGCCAACCCGGCTCCGGCGGAGGCCGGTTACGACCCCGACACCGCCGTGGGCGTCCTCGTCATCGACACCGGCCTCATGCACGACTACCGGTCGTACCCGCTGCTCGCCCACGTCCAGGGCGACGCGCAGATCCGGGAGACCGACGACGCGGGAGTGCTCCAACAGTACGTAGGACACGGCACGTTCATCGCCGGGCTCGTCGCGGCCGTCTCGCCCAACACCGAGGTCACCGTCCGCAACACCCTCAACGACGCCGGCGCCATCCTCGAATCCGACTTCGGCGAGGCCCTGTTCGCCGCCGTCGACCAGAACGGCTGGCCCGACGTCATCAGCCTCTCCGCCGGCACCTCCAACGGCCGCACCGACGGACTCCTCGGCGTCGAGGGCTTCATGCAGCAACTGCGCGGCCAGCGGACCCTGTTGGTGGCGGCGGCCGGCAACAACGCCAGCGCCACGCCCTTCTGGCCCGCCGCCTACGCCGACCTGCCCGACTACCAGGACGTCGTCCTCTCGGTCGGAGCACTGCGCAGCGACGGCGAGTTCGGCGCCTGCTTCAGCAACCACGGCGCCTGGGTCAAGGCCTACGCCCCCGGCGAGCGGCTCGTCGGCCCCCTCACCGGCTTCGGCGCACCCACGCCGTACGCCTACCAGCACACCACCTACGACGCCTGCCGGTTCGGCTTCACCTACTCCTGCACCTGCCAATCACCCACCCACAAGGGCGTGTTGAGCCAGGCCGGGGACGCCGAGCCGGGCAGCCCGGACCAGGTGACGTTCGACGGGCTCGCGCGCTGGAGCGGAACCTCGTTCGCCGCGCCCGTCGCCGCCGGCCTGGTCGCCGCCTTCATGACGGCCAACAAGGAGACCGACGCACGCACCGCCCGCACCCAACTCCTCACGGGGAACACCGAGTACGCCGAAGTGCGCGGGGCGCACGTACCGGCGCTGCGCCCACCCACCTGGCGCCCGGTCCCCGTCGTACCGCTCTCCCCTCCGGCATGACGGCCGGAACCCTCCCCTCCACGGCGTACGATGACATGCCGTACACGAGGGGTGGCACCGTGGAACGTGCAGAGGTCGGCGCGCTCGTCCAGTCCGCCGTCGACGGCGACACGGCGGCCTGGAAGGCGCTCGTGGAGGGGTTGAGCCCACTGGTCTGGTCAGTGGTGCGCGCCCACCGGCTCTCCGACGCCGACGGCCACGAGGTGTACCAGACCGTGTGGTTGCGTTTCTCCCAGCATCTGCGGCGCATCCGCGAACCCGAGAAGGCCGGCTCCTGGCTGGCGAGCACCGCGCGCAACGAGTGCCTGAAGGTGATCAAGTCGCTGCGGCGGCTCATGCCGACGGACGATCCCCAACTCCTCGACCGCATCAGCGAGGAGCGCACCCCCGAGCAGTCGCTGATCGACTCGGAGGAGGCCGCCTCGGACGCCGAGCGCATCCGGCGGCTGTGGCAGGAGTTCGAGCAACTGGGCGAGCGCTGCAGGCAGTTGCTGCGGGTGCTGATGGCGGCGCCGCCGCCCAGCTATCTGGAGGTGTCCGCCGGTCTGGGGATCGCCGTCGGCAGCATCGGCCCGATGCGCCAGCGCTGCCTGCGCCGGCTGCGGGCCCGACTCGACGCCCGGGGGGCGGTGTGAACGGCATGTACGACGACGGTCCCGACGCGTTCGGCGCCTTCGGCCAGGACCCTTTCGACGACGAGGAGTTCGCCGAGCAGGAGGGTGAACAGGACGACGGCGCGGGGGAGTTCGAGGACGGACTCCTGGAGGAGGAGCTGCGCCAGGCCGCCGCCATCCTGGACCCGGTCCCCGCCGAGCTGCGCCAGTTCGCCATGGACGCCTACGCGTTGTACGACCTCGATGCCCGGCTCGCGGAGCTGACCTTCGACTCCCTGGTCGACGCGATCCCGGTCAGAGGGGCCACTGACGTGCCCCGCATGCTGACCTTCACCGCGGGTGAGCTCAGCATCGACGTGGAGGTGACCAGCGAGGGCCTGATGGGCCAGGTGATGCCACCGCAGGCGGCCGGCATCGAGGTGCTGGGCGGCCCCCAGCCCCTGCGCCCCACCACCCTCACGGCCGACGCCATGGGCCGCTTCACCAGCGACGCACCTCCGACCGGCCCCTTCGCGCTACGGCTGAGGGCGGGCGGGGAGGTCGTCGTCACGGAGTGGCTGCGGGCGTGAACACCGGTGCGCGGGGCGGGTGTCGGGACACCTGCCTCGCGCACGGCGATGCGGACACTTCGACCTACCAGGTCACCGGCAACGTCTGCGGCCCCCGGATCATCGTCTTCCGGCGCCACACGATCTCCTCGGCGGGGACGGCGAGTTGAAGCTCGGGGAGCCGGTCGAGCAGCGTGTCGACGAGGAGTTCGGTCTGGAGACGGGCCAGTACGGCGCCGGTGCAGTAGTGCGAGCCGTTGCCGAGCGCCAGGTGCGGGTTCGGATCGCGGTCGACGTCGATGCGGTCCGGGTCGGGGAAGACGGCCGGGTCGCGGTTGGCGGCGAGGTAGGAGACGTAGACCGGATCGCCCGCGCTGATGCGCAGGCCGTGCAACTCGACGTCCTTCAGGGCGATCCGGGCCAGGCCGACCGAGGAGCGGTGCGGGATGTACCGCAGGAGTTCGTCCAACGCGACGCCCCTGCACTCGGGTTGGGCACGCAGGCGCTCCAGCAGTTCGGGGCGGGTGAGCATCAGGTACAGCATCTGGCCGCAGTTGTGGGTGACCGCCTCCCCGCCGATCTGCAACGGGCCCGCCACGCCGGACGCTTCCTCTTCGCTGATCTCGCCGCGGGCGACGGCACCGCCCAGCAGCGAGTACACATCGGTGCCGTCGCTCTCGGCGCGGGCGCGGATCGTGTCGGTGATCCACGCGTACATGCCCTGCTTGGCGCGGTCGGCGGCCTCGGCGCCGCCGGACATGGAGATGATCTGCCGCGTCCAGGCGTGCACCTGCTCCCGGTCCGCGTCGGGCACGCCCATGACCTCGCTGACCACGGCGATCGGGAACGGTTCGAGGACCCGCTCGATCAGGTCGGCGGGCGGCCCGTCCGCCACGACCCCGTCGACGAGCGTGTCGAGCAGTGACTGCGCGCGGGGCCGCAGCCGCTTCATCGCGCCGACCGTGAACGCGCCCGCGACCGCCTTGCGGAGCCGGTTGTGGTCGGGCTGGTCGGCGAACGCCAGTGACCCCGGGCGGGGCTTGAAGTGCGGGGCCATGCGCGTCACTTGACGGGTGGTGACCTCCGCGCGGCCGAACCGCGGATCGTTCGTGATCATCTTCACGTCGTCGTAGCGGGTGGCCAGCCACGCCCAGCCCTCACCGTGCGGCAGCCGGATCCGGGTCAGCGGGCCCTCGCGCATGAGCTCCGCGAGGACCGGGTCGAACTCCGTCCCGGTCAGGTCGAGCGGGGGCCAGTCCCGGACGGGGGGCGGGGCCTGGCCGGTCAGCGTGGTGGTCTCCTCGGTCATGCGTCCACCCTCGTACGCCCCCGCCCGCCTGTCCTGCGGGAGTGCTCCAGCCGGAGGGCCGGACGCTATCCGGATACGGCGTTCACGAGCGTCGTCAGCGCGGAGGCGAGCCGGGCGACTCCGGGGCCGTCAGCCGCACCGCCGGGCTCCGCCATGTACGTGTCCCGGCGGATCTCCACCATGAGTGCGCCGACCGCGGGCTCCTTGCCGTAGAACTCCAGCGGCACGTAGGTACCGATGAACGGGCTGTCGAGCCCGATCTCCCCGCACCCCGCGAACGCCTCGCGGGCCGCCGACAGGAGTGCGGGCGGGGTGTGGAGGGTGTCGGTGCCCAGGCAGACGGCGGGTCGCGGGTCGGTGCCGTGGAGTTCGTAGGGGAGCGGGGTGGTGGGGTAGGAGTGCAGGTCGATGACGACGGCCCGGCCGGTGGCGGCGAGGCGGTCGGCGACGGCTTCCGTCATCGCGCGGGCGTACGGGCGGAAGCAGCGGGCGATCAGCGGCTCGGGGTCGTGGTCGGCGGGCCGTAGGTCGGCGTGATGGGTGGTGCGGGTGTAGACGGCGCCCATGCCGACGGCGAGCATCTCCTCGCGCTCGTCCGGGAAGCGTTCCGGATCGACGACCAGACGCGACAACCGGTTCACGAACCGCCAGGGGGTGACCGCACACGCGCGTGCCGCCTCGGCGGCGATCCGGGCGGTGTGGCTGTCGGTGATGTGGTCCAGTTCGCGTTCCAACGCCGGGTCGTCCAGCAGGATGTCCGCGCGGACGTCGGCCGGTATCTCCCGTGCGGAGTGCGGCACATGGAGGATCACGGGGGATCCCGCGGCGCCGGGCAGCAACTCGAAGGACGGCTCGGTGGGGGACACGGGCGGCTCCCGGGGCGTTGTCAGTGGCGTGGTGCAGGATCAAGGTATCCGCAGCGACGATCACGGACCGGGGGAGCAGCACCATGCCCGTCAGCAACGAGCAGATCACCGAGCACGCCTTCCTGCGCGCGCTGTACCGGGACGAGTACTACCCCGACCACGTCGTCGACCTCGGCAAGGCGATCCTGCTGCGCCTGTGCGAGCGCATCGAGACCGAGCGCCCCGCCGACCTGCCCGCGCTGTATGCCCTCACCGAGGTTGCCACCGAGGAGTTCAACGCCCTGCAGGACGACTTCGAGGCGGCCGACAGCGAGATCGAGACGGTGGCGCGCGAGGAGATAGCGGAGGACTTCTGGTTCGTGGCGAAGGCGTACGGCTTCGGGGACGCGGATGTGGAGGAGCTCATTGCCGTACGGGACTGGTGAGCGGCCGGCCGGCGTGGGCGAACGCAGCCGCCCCGGCCGGAGATCCCGGCCGGGGCGGAGTGACTCGGAGTGCCTGCGTCAGCTCAGGGAAGCCAGCGCCTCGTTCCACGTCGTCGACGGGCGCATGACCTTCGCGGCCTTGGCCGGGTCGGGCTGGTAGTAGCCGCCGATGTCGACCGGGCTGCCCTGCACCGCGCCGAGCTCCTCGACGATCTTCTCCTGGGTGCCCGCGAGGGTCTCCGCGAGGGACGCGAACGCCTTCGCGAGGTCCGCGTCGTCGGTCTGCGCGGCCAGCTCCTGCGCCCAGTACAGGGACAGGAAGAAGTGGCTGCCGCGGTTGTCGATGCCGCCGACGCGACGGGTCGGCGACTTGTCCTCGTTGAGGAAGGTCGCCGTCGCGCGGTCGAGGGTGTCGGCGAGGACCTGGGCGCGGGCGTTGCCGGTGAACGTCGCGTACTGCTCCAGGGAGGGGACCAGCGCGAAGAACTCACCGAGCGAGTCCCAGCGCAGGTAGTTCTCCTTGACCAGCTGCTGCACGTGCTTCGGCGCGGAGCCGCCGGCGCCCGTCTCGAAGAGGCCGCCGCCCGCCATCAGCGGGACGACCGACAGCATCTTGGCGCTGGTGCCCAGCTCCAGGATGGGGAAGAGGTCGGTCAGGTAGTCGCGCAGCACATTGCCGGTCACCGAGATGGTGTCCTCGCCGCGGCGGATGCGCTCCACCGACAGCTGGGTCGCCTCGACCGGGGCGAGGATGCGGATGTCCAGACCCTCGGTGTCGTGCTCCGGCAGGTACGCGTTGACCTTGGCGATCAGCTGGGCGTCGTGCGCGCGGGTCTCGTCGAGCCAGAACACCGCCGGGTTGCCGGTGGCGCGGGCGCGGGTGACGGCGAGCTTCACCCAGTCCTTGATCGGGGCGTCCTTGGTCTGGCAGGCACGGAAGATGTCGCCCTTGGCGACCGCCTGCTCCAGGACGACGTTGCCGGCCTGGTCGACGAGGCGGACCGTACCGGCGGCCGGGACCTCGAAGGTCTTGTCGTGCGAGCCGTACTCCTCGGCCTTCTGCGCCATCAGGCCGACGTTCGGGACCGAGCCCATGGTGGACGGGTCGTAGGCGCCGTGGGCGCGGCAGTCGTCAAGGACGGCCTGGTAGACGCCGGAGTAGGAGGAGTCCGGGAGCACCGCGAGGGTGTCGGCCTCGGCGCCGTCCGGGCCCCACATGTGGCCGGAGGTGCGGATCATGGCCGGCATCGAGGCGTCGACGATGACGTCGGACGGCACGTGCAGGTTGGTGATGCCCTTGTCGGAGTCGACCATCGCGAGCGCGGGGCCCTCGGCGATCTCCGCGTCGAAGGACGCCTTGATCGCGTCGCCCTCGGGCAGCGCGGCCAGGCCCTTGAGGATGCCGCCGAGACCGTCGTTCGGGGAGAGACCGGCCGCGGCGAGCGTGGCGCCGTACTGCTCGAAGGTCTTCGGGAAGAAGGCGCGGACCACGTGGCCGAAGATGATCGGGTCGGAGACCTTCATCATCGTGGCCTTGAGGTGCACGGAGAACAGGATGTCCTCGGCCTTGGCGCGGGCGATCTGCGCGGTGAGGAACTCACGCAGCTCGGCGACGTGCAGCACGGAGGCGTCGACGACCTCGTCCTTGAGGACGGGTACGGACTCGCGCAGCACGGTGGTGGTGCCGTCCGCGGCGACCAGCTCGATCTTCAGCGAACCGGCGTCGGCGATCGTCACGGACTTCTCGGTGGAGCGGAAGTCGTTCTCGCCCATGGTCGCGACATTGGTCTTCGAGTCCGCCGACCAGGCGCCCATGCGGTGCGGGTGGGTCTTGGCGTACTTCTTGACCGAGGCGGGGGCACGCCGGTCGGAGTTGCCCTCACGCAGGACCGGGTTGACCGCCGAGCCCTTGATCTTGTCGTAACGGGACTGGATGTCCCGCTCCTCGTCGGTCTTCGGGTCGTCCGGGTAGTTCGGCAGCGCGTAACCCTGCTCCTGCAGCTCGGCCACGGCGGCCTTGAGCTGCGGGATGGACGCCGAGATGTTCGGTAGCTTGATGATGTTGGCCTCGGGCGTCTTCGCCAGTTCGCCCAGCTCGTGCAGGGCGTCCGGGATCCGCTGGTCCTCGGTCAGGTACTCCGGGAACACGGCGATGATGCGCCCGGCCAGCGAGATGTCCCGCGTGGTCACGGCGACACCCGCCTGCGAGGCGTACGCCTGGACCACCGGCAGGAAGGAATACGTCGCCAGGGCCGGGGCCTCGTCAGTGTGCGTATAGATGATGGTCGAGTCAGTCACCGGTGCTCCGCTCCACGTCTGCAACATTGCTCGACATCAAGATATCTCGTGCTCGGGTTCCGCTCGACAGCGGTCCGTCCGCACTGCGCGAACACCCGTGCGCGATCCGGGGGCAACCGACCGACCGGTTCGGCAGTCAGTAACGGGTGGATCGCCTTTACTGACCGACGGCCGGAGCTGACCACCCGGCCGCCCGAGCGAAAGCGGATCATGAGATATCGCAGCAGAGTGACGGCCCCCGCGGCCGCCCTGATCGGTACGGCCACGGCGCTGACCGTGGGTTCCCCGGCCTTCGCGGCCGGACGGGGGAAGGGAGACGAGACAACCGGACGGGGAAACGGCACCGAGGGCGCCGAGACCCTCGACGACCCGGTCTTCCCGACCCTCGGCAACGACGGCTACCGCGTCCTGTCCTACGACCTCGACCTCGCCTACGACCCGACGACCAAACTTGTCGACGGCACGGCCACGATCGAACTCCGCACGACCGAAGCCCTGAGCCGGTACTCCCTGGACGCCCTCGGCCTCGACATCCGCACGGTCCGCGTCCAGGGCCGTAGGGCCGACTTCGAGCAGGCCGGCGAGAAGCTGCGGATCACGCCCGTCAGGACGCTCCCGGCGAGGGCCCGGGTCTCCGTGTGCGTGGAGTACTCCGTCGACCCGGGCCGCGCCGCCGCGCCCACCGGCGGCTGGGTCGTCACCCCCGACGGTTTCGCGGTGTGCGGCCAGCCGAACCTGGCGCACACCGTCTTCCCCTGCAACGACCACCCCAGCGACAAGGCCGACTTCACGTTCCGGATCACCGTCCCGGACGGGCTGCGCGGGGTCGCGAACGGTCAACTGGTGTGCACCGAGCGGCTGGACGGCGACCGGACCGCGTTCAGCTACCGCTCGCGCTCGCCGATGGCGACCGAGCTGGTGCAGATCACCGTCGGCGACTACGTGATCAAGCACCGGCAGGGCCCGCACGGGCTGGCGCTGCGGGACGTCGTGCCGACCGCCCGCGCCGCCGCCCTGGAACCGGCGCTCGCGCTGACCCCCGGCCTCGTCGACTGGCTCGAACAGCGCCTGGGGGCCTACCCGTTCGAGACGTACGGACTGCTGCCCTGCAACTCCGACGCCCCGAACGCCTTTGATTTCACGGGACTTGAGACCCAGACCCTCACCCTCTACAAGCCGAACTTCCTGCTCCAGGAGGAGAGCAAGATCGGCTCGCACATGATGCACGAGCTGGTCCACTCCTGGTTCGGCAACAGCGTCAGCCCCGCCACCTGGGCCGACCTGTGGCTGAACGAGGGCCACGCCGACTTCTACGGACTCCTCTACCGCTACGAGCGCGGCTGGCCCGACTCCCTCGGCCTGACCACGATGGAAGCCCGCATGAAGGACACCTACGCCCGCGGCGACCAGTGGCGCCACGACTCGGGCCCGGTCGCCGCCCCGAACGCGGTCGACCTCTTCGACAACCAGCGCTACCTGGGCGGCGTCCTTGTCCTGTACGCCCTGCGGGAGTTCATCGGCGAGGACACCTTCCACGCCGTCGAACGCGCCTTCCTCGCCCGGTACCGCGACTCCTCGGCGACGACCGAGGACTACATCGCCGTCGCCTCGAAGGTCTCCCGCCAGGACCTGTCCGGCTTCCTGCGGGACTGGCTGTACGGTACGGCGACCCCGCGCATGCCCGGTCATCCGGACTGGACGGTGACGCCGGTGAACCCATCGCTCACCGTCCCGCACAGCCGGACCGGCGGGCACTACCGCGACAACTCCGCGACGCTCTGAGGGAGTTGACCGGTCAGGTCAGTCGAGCCGGGTGGAGGGGACTTCGCCCGGCTCGTCCTCGGAGATGCGCTGTTGCGGTATGGCGGCCACGCCCTGTGTGACCACCCCCTGCGGGAGCGCCCCCTGCTGGAGTGCCACCGTACGGGTCGGTGCCGGGATGCGGATGCCCTCGGCGCGGTAGCGCTTGTGCAGGCGCTTGATGAACTCGTGCTTGATGCGGAACTGGTCGCTGAACTCGCCGACCCCCAGAATCACCGTGAAGCCGATGCGGGAGTCGCCGAACGTGTGGAAGCGGATGGCAGGTTCGTGCTCCGGGAGCGCGCCGGTGATGTCGGTCATGACCTCGGCGATGACCTCCATGGTCACCTCCTCGACATGCTCCAGGTCGCTGTCGTAGCCGACGCCCACCTGGACCAGGATCGTCAACTCCTGCTCGGGACGCATGAAGTTGGTCATGTTCGTCTTGGCGAGCTGGCCGTTCGGTATCACGACGAGGTTGTTGGAGAGCGCCCGTACCGTCGTCTGGCGCCAGTTGATGTCCTCGACGTAACCCTCCTCGCCGCTGCTCAGCTTGATGTAGTCGCCGGGCTGCACGGTCTTCGAGGCGAGGATGTGGATGCCCGCGAACAGGTTGGCGAGGGTGTCCTGAAGGGCGAGCGCAACGGCGAGGCCGCCGACGCCCAGGGCGGTCAGCATGGGCGCTATCGAGATGCCCAGCGTCTGCAGCATCACCAGGAAGCCGATCGCAAGGACCAGTATCCGGGTGATGTTGACGAAGATCGTGGCCGAACCGGCCACCCCGGAGCGGGAGTTGGTGACCGCCCGGACCAGTCCCGCTATCACCCGGGCCGCCGACACCGTCACGGCCAGGATGATCAGCACCTTGAGGGTCTGGTTGACCTGGTGCTGGACCGTGCGCGTCAGCGGCAGCACCGCGCCCGCGACCGACGCGCTGCCGATGACCGCCGACCACGGCAGCACGCTGCGCAGCGCGTCGACCATCACGTCGTCACCGCTCCAGCGGGTGCGGTCGGCGTGCTTGCCGAGCCAGCGCAGCAGTATCCGCAGCAGGAACGCCGCCAACAGGCCCGAGGCCAGCGCTATTCCGGCGAGCATGAAGTCGTCCAGGGTCGGCGTGCGGTTCACCGGTCACCTCCGGGGAGAGAAACGGCGGCGAAGAGTGCCACCGACGGCCGGATGTGAAGAGTCGTCACGTAGTCCACCTGCTCGATATCGCGGGCATTGCCGGAAGTGCGGTCGCGCCGGCCGGAACGGTTCTCCGCACCGGCGCGACCGCTCATCCTGCCGTATCCGGACGGGGAGTTCGTACCTCCCCCGGGGCTGTGAGCACGGCTTTCAGACGATTCCCTCGGCCAGTTCGGCCTGGTCGCGGTCCGAGCCGTAGGCGGCCGTGGTCGGGGTGCCGTAGGAGCGGCGGGCGACGTACCACCACACACTGGCCAGGATCAGGACGACGGCGAGGGCGATGGACGCGTAGTTCATCGAGTCGGCCGTCACCGGCGAGGACTGCGGCAGACAGAACAGGACGGTCACGCAGGCCACCCACACCACGGCGACCCAGCCGACCGGTCTGCTCCAGCGGCCCAGGCTCCACGGACCCGGCTGAAAACGGTCCCCCGCGCGCAGACGCAGGAACACGGGGATGGCGTACGCGGGGGTGATCCCGATGACGTTGATCGCGGTGACCGCGCCGTACGCCGTCGTCGAGTAGAGGGACGGCAGGGCGAGCACTCCGGCCGCCACCACCGCCAGCCATACGGCGGCCACCGGGGTCTGTGTGCGGCTGCTGACCTTGCGCCACAGGGCCGAGCCGGGCAGGGCCTTGTCCCGGCTGAACGCGAAGACCATGCGGCTGGCGGCGGCGACCTCGGCGTTGCCGCAGAAGAGCTGCGCGACGATCACGACGAGGAGCAGGGCGCTCGCGCCGTCCGTGCCGAGGCCGTCGAGGAGGATCTGCGCGGGCGGCACCCCGGTGCTGCTGTTCCGGGTGCCCGCGTAGTCCTGGATCGCGAAGGTGAGGCCCGCGAGCAGGGCGAAACCCGCTATCCACGAGACCCAGATGGAGCGGACGATGCCGCGTGCCGCCGACACCGACGCGTTCGACGTCTCCTCGGACAGGTGCGCGGAGGCGTCGTAGCCGGAGAAGGTGTATTGAGCCAACAGCAGGCCAATTGCCGCCACGTACACGGGATTTGACCAGCCGGTGTCGTTCGCGAACTTCGTGAACACGAAGGACGCCGACTGGTGGTGGTCCGGGACGATCGCCAGCGCGCCGACGATCACCGCGACGCCGGCCAGGTGCCACCACACGCTGATCGAGTTGAGCACGCTGACCAGCCGGACGCCGAAGAGGTTGAGTAAGGCGTGCAGCAGCAGGATGCCCAGGAAGATCAGCATGGTCCTGCCGGGCGTCGGCTCGAAGTCCCACTGGATGCTCGCGAAGGCGCCGGTGAACAGGGCCGCGCCGTAGTCGATGCCGGCGATCGCGCCCAGCAGACCGAGCAGATTCAGCCAGCCCGTGTACCAGCCCCAGCGCCGGCCGCCGAGCCGGTCGGCCATGTAGTACAGGGCGCCGGACGTCGGATACGCGCTGGTGACCTCGGCCAGCGCGAGCCCCACGCAGAGCACGAACAGGCCTACGCCCGCCCAGCCCCACAGCATCACGGCGGGGCCGCCCGCGCCCATGCCGAAGCCGTACAGGGTCATGCAGCCGGACAGGACCGAGATCACCGAGAAGCTGATCGCGAAGTTGCCGAAACCGCCCATGCGGCGGGCGAGCACCGGCCGGTAGCCGAGTTCGCGCAGGCGCTGTTCCTCGTCGTGCTGCGGATCATCAGCGGAATTGAGCGTCGACAAGACGGAACCTCCGGGGGTAGGGGATGCGGGGATCTCAGGGGCGCCCACCGGGATCGCGGGCCGCCCGGCAGCGCGCGCGGGCCTGCACGAACACCTCCGCCGCCTGGGCCGGATCGCCCGGCAGCGGGGTGCGGTAGGCCCATGGCGCGGCCGTGTAGTACGGGCCGAGCGCGTCGAACACCCGGGCCGCGTCCGGGAATTGGAGCGCGCCCCACAGCGCGTGGGCGAGATGGTTCAGGTCCAGCAGCGAGCGCTCGGCCATGTGCGTGTGCTCGAACCAGAGGTGCAGGGCCCGGCGCGCCTCACGGCCGGCGTCCTCCGCCACCCAGTGCAGATCGAGGGCGGCATCCTGCCCACCGCCGCGCCGGTACCGCTCGACCCGCACATACAGCGGCAGGACGTGCAGCGCGGAACCCCGCGGCGCCGACTCCGCCGCCCAGTGCGCGTAGCCGACCGCCTCCGTCGGCCGCCCCGAGGACGCACGTGCGTACAGGAACTGCAGCATCCGGTGGTGCGCCTCGCGGTTGAACGGGTCGCGCCGGTCGGCCTCGGCCAGCAGCCCCCACGGCCCCGTCGGCAGCATCGGCTCCGGCGGCTCGGCCCGGTGCTCGTCCCAGCGCTGGTCCCGGTCGATCTGCGCGAGCGCCAGCAGACACACCCACGGCACCGGGTCGTGGGGCGCGACCCGCGTCGCGCTCTCGCTCGCGTCCCAGGCCTCGACCCACAGTTCGTGCGTACGACGGTGCTTCTCGCGGTGCGCACGCAGCGCGCGCTCCACCGCGACCCGGGCCCGCATCACCGCGGCCGGGACACTGTCCGGCTCCTCCGCGAGCCAGGCCCGCACCACGTCGGTACCGGCCGCCGCTGCCGCCAGGACCTGGGTGCGCTGCGTCCACTGCCACCACTGGGTGGTGTCGGCGAGCAGACCGCGCATCGCCATCCAGCGCCCGGTCCGCAGATCCTGCAGCGCCGCGCGCAGAGCCGTGTCGTGACCGGCGGGATCGTAGGCGGGACGTGCTCCGTCTCTCGCCATCAGCCGCCCGCCGCAGAGCGGTTGACGGGCATGACGGCAGGGTGGAGTAACAACAGCCCTCCTGCGGGCGGCGGTCGAGGAGATCACGTCGGTCCGCGGTCACTATAGAGGCGCCCGTTCCGCATCACCGCTCGTTTCCCGATCGTCCCCAACTCGGTGGATATATCTGCGAGTTGATCGATGATCAGAAACCCTTGACGTCCGGTGCGGACCGGCGGCAGTCTGTCGTGCGGTGATCTACGGGAGGGGTGGTATGACGGGTCCGGTACTCGCCGTCGACCAGGGAACATCCGGCACGAAGGCCCTGGTGATCTGTCCCGAACGCGGCGTGATCGGCACCGGGTTCGTCTCGGTGGGGACCCGCCGACTGCCGGGCGGCCTGGTCGAGGCCGACCCCGAGGAACTCTACGAATCGGTGCTCGTCGCCGGCCGCCGCGCACTCGCCGAGGCCGGTGAACCCGTGACCGCACTGGGCCTCGCCAACCAGGGCGAGACCGTCCTCGCCTGGGACCCCGACACCGGCATGCCGCTCACCGACGCACTCGTCTGGCAGGACCGGCGGGCGGAGAGCGTCTGCGCCGAACTCGCCGAGCACGCCGACGAGTTGCGCCATCTGACCGGCCTGCCGCTCGACCCGTACTTCGCCGCACCCAAGATGGCCTGGATCCGCCGCCACGTCACCCGCGACGGCATGGTCACCACCAGCGACTCCTGGCTCGTCCACCGCCTCACCGGCACCCACGTCACCGACGCGGCGACCGCGGGCCGCACCCAGCTCCTCGACCTCGACAGGGCCGCCTGGTCACCCCGCGCCCTCGACCTCTACGGCCTGTCCGGAGAACACCTCCCGGGTGTCGTCGACTGCGCCGGACTCATCGGTACGACAACGGCGTTCGGCGCGGAGATCCCGCTCACCGGGCTCGTGGTCGACCAGCAGGCGGCCCTCCTCGCCCAGCGCATCACCGCACCCGGCGGCGCCAAGTGCACCTACGGCACAGGGGCGTTCCTCCTCGCGCACACCGGCGACACACCCCGGCGCGGCGACTCGGGACTGGTGAGCTGCGTGGCGTGGCGGCTCGGCGGGCGGACCAGCTACTGCCTCGACGGTCAGGTCTACACGGCCGCGTCCGCCGTACGGTGGCTCACCGACCTCGGCGTCATCAGCGGCGCCGCAGACCTGGACCGGGTGGGCGGAGCCGTGTCCGACAGCGGCGGCGTCACCTTCGTACCGGCCCTCGCCGGGCTCGCCGCCCCCTGGTGGCGCGGCGACCTGCGCGGCTCCCTCACCGGCCTCGGCCTCGACACCACCTCCGGACACCTGGTGCGCGCCCTGTGCGAGGGCCTCGCCGCCCAGGTCGTCGAACTCGCCGAAGCCGCCGCGACCGACCTCGGCACACCCCTGGACGTCCTGCGCGTCGACGGCGGCCTGACCCGCTCGGCGCTGCTCATGCAGACGCAGGCCGATCTCCTCCAACGCCCCGTCGAGGTCTCCGCGCTGCCCGACGCGACCGCCCTCGGCGTGGGCGCGCTGGCCCAACTCGGCGCGGAGCCAGGGCTGTCGCTCGCCGACGCCCTGCCCGACTGGAAACCCGCCGCCGTCTACGAACCGCGCATCACCGCCGGCCACGCGGCCGAACGCCTCGCCGCCTTCCGCACCGAAGTCACGGCACTGCTCGACCGGACCCCTGCATGACGGTCACGGCCAACGGGCCGCTGCCGTCGGGGAGTTACGACGTGGCGGTGGTCGGCGCGGGAGTCGTCGGCTGCGCCATCGCCCGCGAACTCGCCCGCCGGCCGCGCCTGCGAGTGGCCCTCGTCGAGGCCCAGGACGACGTCGGCCAGGGCACCTCGAAAGCGAACACCGCCATCCTGCACACCGGCTTCGACGCGGTACCGGGCTCCCTCGAAGCACGGCTCGTCCGCGAAGGGGCACGCCGACTCGCCGCGTACGCCGCCGAGTCGGGCATCGCCGTCGAACCGGTGGGCGCGCTGCTCGTGGCCTGGGACGAGGAACAGCTGGCAGCGCTACCGCACTTGGCGGGGAAAGCCGTACGGAATGAATACGGCGACACCCGCCTGATCGACCCTCCCGAACTCTACGAACGCGAGCCACACCTCGGCCCGGGCGCGCTCGGCGCCCTGCACGTGCCCGGCGAGAGCATCATCTGCCCGTGGACGACGACACTGGCGTACGCGACCCAAGCGGTCCGGCACGGGGTCGACCTGCACCTCAACTCCCCTGTGAGTGAAGTCAGTCGGCGAGACGGAGCCCACCTCCTCACCACCCCCCGAGGAACCCTCCGCACCCGGCACCTCATCAACGCGGCCGGACTGCACGCCGACACCCTCGACCGTCACCTCGGTCACCACGACTTCACGGTCACCCCGCGCCGGGGCCAACTGATCGTCTTCGACAAGCTCGCCCGCGACCTGGTCCACCACATCCTCCTGCCCGTCCCCACGGCACTCGGCAAAGGGGTCCTGGTCACCCCGACCGTCTACGGCAACCTGCTCCTCGGCCCCACCGCCGAGGACCTGGACGACAAGCGCGCGAGCGGCTCGACCGCCGAAGGACTCGCCCTGCTGCGGGAGAAGGGCGCACGGATCCTCCCCGCGCTGCTCGGCGAGGAGGTCACCGCCGTCTACGCCGGTCTGCGCGCCGCCACCGAACAGGACGACTACCGCATCACCGCCCACCCCGAGCAGGCGTACATCACGGTCGGCGGCATCCGCTCCACCGGCCTGACGGCTTCCATGGCCATCGCCGCGCACGTGACCGCGCTGCTGGCCGACACGGGCCTCGACCTCGGCCCGGCCAAGGACTTGGACCCGGTCCGCATGCCGAACCTCGGCGACGCACACCCGCGCCCCCACCAGAACGCCCAACTCGTCGCCGCGGACCCGGAGTACGGCACCCTCGTCTGTCACTGCGAGCGGGTCTCGCGCGGCGAGATCCGGGACGCGCTCGCGAGTACGGTGCCGCCGCGCAACCTCGACGGACTGCGTCGGCGTACGCGGGCACGGGCGGGGCGTTGTCAGGGGTTCTATTGCGGGGCGGCGGTACGGGAGTTGTTCGAAGGAGCCGGGGCATGATCCACCCGACGCGCGAAGGCACCCGGCCATGACCCGCCAGGAACGCGAGGTCGACGTCCTCGTCGTCGGCGCCGGCCCCGCAGGACTCGCCGCAGCCGCGCGCCTCGCCGCCGCCGGTGTCGCCCGGGTCGAAGTCCTGGACCGGGAACAGTGCGCCGGGGGAGTGCCCCGGCACTGCCACCACGGCGGCTTCGGTACCTGGACGCATCCGCTCAACGGACCCGCGTACGCCCGCCTCGTCCTCGACGCCGCCGAACGTGCCGGTGCCGTTGTGCGTACCGGGGTCACGGCCCTCGACTGGGCGGGACCCCTCGCCCTCGACACCGTCGGTCCGCAGGGACCGGAGATCGTCCGTGCGTCCGCCGTCGTCCTCGCCACCGGTGCCCGCGAACGGCCCCGCGCGGCCCGGCTGGTGCCGGGGACGCGACCCAACGGGGTATACACGACAGGCGAGTTGCAGCAGGCGGTGCATCTCTACGGCCAGCGGATCGGTACCCGGGTCGTCGTGGTCGGTGCCGAGGACGTCTCCTATGCCGCCGCCGAGACTGTGCGGGCTGCCGGGGCCGAAGTCGTCGCGATGGTGACCGAGTTGCCCGTCTCCCAGGCGACAGCCACCCGCACCCACACCGCTCGCCTCCGTCACCGCATCCCCCTCCTCACCGACACCACCGTCACCGAACTCCTCGGCCACGGGCGGCTGTCCGGTGTCCGCGTCCGGCACCGGGACGGCCGTAGCGTCCAACTCGCCTGTGACACCGTCGTGTTCACCGGAGACTTCGTGCCCGATCACGAACTCGCCCGGCGGGGCCGCCTCGACCTGGACCCCGGCACCCGGGGCCCCGCCGTCGACGGAGCCCTGCACACCTCCCGGCCCGGAGTCTTCGCCGCCGGAAGTGTGCTGCACCCCGTGGAGAGTGCGGCCACCGCGACTCGCGACGGTGCTCATGTCGCCGCCGGTGTCCTGGAGTCGCTCGCCTGTGCCGAGTGGTCCCGCCCCACGGTGCCCCTGCTCGTCGAGCCGCCCCTGCGCTGGATCGCCCCGAACCGGGTCGCCCCGGGCGACGACCATCCGTACGTCCTGCGCACATCGGCCCTGGTGAACCGGCCGGTCCTGCAAGTCGTCCAGGACGGGCGGCTCTTGCACAAGGAGTGGCTGGGGACGGCCGTGCCGAACCGCACGCTGACTCTGACGGCGGAATGGACCCGGCTCGTCGACGTGACGGGCGGATCGGTGCGGGTGACGCTCACCGAGCGCTGAAGTTCGGACAGCCGGGTGGCCAACTTGCCGCAATGGGTGGCTACTTCGCGCATTCCCTGTTTACCGGGGCCCGCCGTGTCCCGATACGACGATGACCGACGCAACCGCGACAACGACCGTCCGGGCCGTTCAGGTGCGTGACCGGGCCACCTGGGCGGAGCTCTTCTTCGATCTGGTCCTCGCGTTCGGCGTGGGCCAGGTCGCGCACCTGCTCGCCGGGCACGCCACCTGGCCCGTGCTGGGACAGTGTCTGCTCGTGCTCGTCCCGCTGTGGTGGGCCTGGGTGGATGTCGTCATGGCGATGAACGCCGTGCACGAGACCAGCCTGCAGCGGGTGTTCCTGATGCTGACCGCACTCGCCGTCTACGGCATGGCAGTTGCCGCACCGCAGGCCCTGAACGACCGGGAACAGGCCCTGCTGTACGCGGGCAGTTACCTCGCCCTGCGCCTGCTCATCGGCGAGGCCATCCGCAGGGAATGCGCCCTCTACACCATCCACCCCTACCGTGCCGGACTCGCCTTCGCCCTCGTGCTGTTCGGCGCCGCCACGCTCCCCGCCCCCTGGCGCGAGGTGTGCTGGGCGGTCGCCGTGGTCGCCGAGCTGTCGGCGCCCGTGCTGCTCAGCGGTCATCTGCGGCGACTGGCCTTCGGCGTCAACCATCTCCCGGAAAGGTTCGGGCTGTTCATCATCATCGCGCTCGGCGAGAACATCTTCTCCGTGGGCGCCGGAGTCGCCAAAGGACCGCTCGACCCGGTCAGTCTGACCGCGCTCGTCCTCGCCTTCCTCATCGGCTGCGCCCTGTGGTGGCTCTACTTCCACCTCGTCGCCTCGGCCGTAGCCCACGCCCTGCGCACCCACCCGACCCCCGCGATCGTCGTCCGCGACGTCCTCAGCTACGGCCATCTCGTCCTGGTCGCCGGGCTGTTGCTGGTCTCCGTCGGCGCCGTACGGACCGTCCACGACCCGCTGCGGGTCCCGCACTCCGGTGCCGCCGGGCTGTTGCCGGTCGGCGCCGCCCTGATCCTGCTCACGTTCTGTTACACACGCCGCCGGATGTTCGGCGCCGCGTCCGCGACCCGTTTCTACTGCGGCCTCGTGCTGCTGGCCGCCGCCGCCGTGGCCCCGCTCGTGCCGGCCCTCGCCGTGCTGGCGTTCACCGCTCTGCTGCTCCTGCTGGTCAACGCCGTGGAGCACTGGTTGATCAGCTCCGGCCGCAGTGTGCCGCTGGTGCTGCGTTCACGGTCCTTCGCCACGACCTGACGTAGTGCGGGGACGGACCTCGGGCAGTGCCGGGGTCCGTCTCGCGGCGCGCGCGAGGGTCCGCGGGCCGCTCCTACGGTCACCGTATGCACCTTTCCCGTTCGGAAGAGGAGGTGGCGTGATGCCGTCCCGCAACAGCGCCTTACCGGCCTTGCTGTCGCTGTCACTCGGCTACTTCAGCCTGGGGACGATCTCGCTGGCGGTCGTCGGCCTGAACGGTCCGATCGGGGACGATCTGCACGTCCAGCCCGCCTCGGTGGGCATCCTCGTCACCGTCTTCGCGCTGACCTTCGCGGTCTGCGCGCCCACGGCCCCCATCCTGCTGCGCCGGTGGGACCGCAAGCGGGTCCTCCTCGTCGGCATCGGACTACTCACCGTCGGCGCCGCCCTCGGGGCCGTAGCCCCCAACTACGGCTTCCTCACGGTCACTAGGGTCCTCGGCGCGATGGGCGCGGCCGTCTTCGGACCCGGCGCCTCGGCGGCCGGCGCGCTCATCGTCCCGCCCGAGCGGCGGCAGCGGGCGCTGGCCACCGTCTTCGGCGGGATGACGGCGGCCGCCGTACTCGGGGTGCCGCTGGCCTCGTTCCTGGGCGGCAGTCTCGGCTGGCGTCCGGCGCTGCTCGGTGTGGCCGCGCTCTCCGCGATCGCCTTCGTGACGGTGTTCGTGTTCGTCCCCGAGATCCCGGCCGGCGAACCGCCCACCGTGCAGGCCTACCGCGGCGCGCTGCACACCCCCGCCACCGTGGCCACGGTCTCGACGACCCTGCTGTTCATGGCCGCCCAGTTCACTGTCTACGGCATCGCGGGCGCCTACCTCAAGGACCGCTTCGACGCGTCGTCCGGACTGATCTCGGTGACCCTGCTGGCCTTCGGCGTGATCGGTGTCGCGGGCAACGCGTCCGCGCCGAGGATCGCCGAACGGCTGGGCGGCGAACGGACGGTGGGCCTCGCGGTCATCGGACTCGCCCTGGGATTCGCCCTGTTGCTGGTCGCCCCGCACTCCACGGCCGGGCTCGTGTTCTTCGCGTTCTGGGCCTTCTTCAGCCAGCTCTACCAGGCCCCGCAGCAGGCCCGGCTGGTCGAACTGGTGCCGCTGCAACCGGGGTTGATCCTCGCGCTGAACGCCGCCGCGCTCTACCTCGGGATGAGCCTCGGCAGCTTCATCGGCAGCTCCTTGCTGCCGGGCGTGGGGGCGGGCCCCATCCCGGCCGCGGCCCTGGGCGTCCTCGTCCTCGCCGCGCTGGCCCATCTGCTGTCCGTCCGGCAGGCGTCGGCGGCCGAGGTCGCCGAGCAGTCCGCCACACCCGTACACATCAGTTAGCCAAGGAGAACTCATGAGCAGCCACCAGGTGCACTTCGTGCGCGACTACCTGGAGACCGTCTGGAACCAGGGGCAGACCGACCTGGCCGACAAGTACCTGGCCGCGGACCTCATCCAGCACAACCCGAACCTGCCCGACGGACGCAAGCCGCTGGTCGAGTTCATCGAGGGCTTCCGCAAGCAGCTCCCCGAGGCACGGTTCGAGATCAAGCGCGCGGCGGGCTCCGGGGACCTGGTCTTCGTGCACACCCACTTCCGCGCCACCTCGACGGACCGGGGCTCGGCCGTCGTGGAGATCTTCCGGCTCGAGAACGACCTGATCGCCGAGCACTGGGACGTCCGCGACGAGATCCCGGAGACCACGGTCAGCGGACACGACGTCGTCTGACGCCGGTCCACTTCAACTCCTGCCGCCCAGAAGGCTCCTGGCCTCCTGGGCGGCAGTTTTTTCACGAGAGAAGGAGACAGCAGTGACACGACAGCAACCCGACTCACGCCCCGCCTCCGGCCTCACCCGACGCGGACTCCTCGGCACCGCCACCGCCGCCGGGATCGCCGCGGCCGTGGTCCCCACCCGCGCCCTCGCCGCCGACCGCACGGTCACGGACACCGCCACTCCCGCCGCGGTCACCGTCGGCGCCTCGGACACCCGCTATCTCGACCTCACGTCCCGCGGCTACAACGCGAGATTCGTCGCCGCCCCCGACTCGATACGCCTCGTCCACACCACCGCCCAGGTGGTGTCCGTCGTCCAGGAGGCGGTCGACGCCGGCAAACGCATCGGCGTACGCGGCGGCGGGCACTGCCTCGACTCGCTGGTCGACGACCCGGACGTACGGATACTCGTCGACATGTCCGAGATGGACGCGGTCCGCCACGACCCCGCCCGCCGCGCCTTCCTCGTCGAGGGCGGCGCCACCCTCGGCCACGTCTACCGCACCCTGTACCTGGAGTGGGGCGTGTCCCTGCCCGGCGGGACCTGCCCGACCGTCGGCGTCGGCGGCCATGTCACCGGCGGCGGGTACGGCGCGATGTGCCGCCAGTACGGCGCCGTCGTCGACCATCTCTACGCCGTCGAGGTCGTCGTGGTCGACGCCTCCGGCACCGCTCGTGCCGTCGTCGCCACCCGCGAGGCCGACGACCCGCACCGCGACCTGTGGTGGGCCCACACGGGCGGCGGCGGAGGCACCTTCGGCATCGTCACCCGCTACTGG
Organism: Streptomyces sp. NBC_00986; assembly: GCF_045162565.1. Taxonomy (NCBI): domain Bacteria; kingdom Bacillati; phylum Actinomycetota; class Actinomycetes; order Kitasatosporales; family Streptomycetaceae; genus Streptomyces; species Streptomyces sp. NBC_00986. Next base: position 1,968,837 of record NZ_CP108733.1, on the reverse strand, counting down.
TTCCGAGCCCCCGACGCCACCGGCACCGACCCCGCCACCCTGCTGCCCAGACCGCCGAAGACCCTGCTGAAGTCGACGGTCGCCATCAAGTGGAGCGACCTCACGGAGGCCGCCTTCACCGCGCTGATCGCGAACCACGGCGCCTGGCACGCCCGCAACAGCGTCGCCGGCTCCTCCTACGACAGCCTCCACAGCGTCCTGATCCTCTACAACCGCATCCAGGGCAGCCTCGTCCTCAACACCCAGATAGACGGCACCCGTTCGGACGCCTCGGCCCTCCTCGACGCCTACGTCGCCGCGGTCACCGGCGGCATCGGAGTGCCGTACACCGACGCCCGCTCCTCCTGGCCCTGGCTGAAGACCACCCTCAAGGACCCTTACGACACAGGGCTTTACAACCGCACGAAGTCCAAGGGCGCCTATCTGCGCCAGGGTTGGTCCGCCGCGCAGGCGAAGACGCTCTACGGCTACCTCTCCGACGCCGCCTACGACGGGCACGCCGGCATCCTGCTCTACTCCTACGGCGGCAAGGTCAACACCGTGGCGTCCACGGCGACCGCGCTGGCCCAGCGGGACTCGGTCCTCAAGGCCAACTTCACTACGTACTGGCCGGACGCGGCACAGGACGACCGGCACGTGGCCTGGATGCGCGCCCTGTACCGCGACCTGTACGCGGACACCGGCGGGGTGCCGGTGCCGAACGACACCAACGACGGCTCCTACATCAACTACCCCGACACCGACCTCACCGACCCGGCCTGGAACACCTCCGGCGTGCCCTGGCAGACCCTGTACTTCAAGGGCAACCTCGCCAAGTTGCGGCAGGTGAAGGCCACTTGGGACCCGGGCAACGTGTTCCACCACAAGCTGTCGGTCGCCGCGAGCTAGCACCCGCACACCACGAAGCCCCCGCCTCGCGTGCACGAGGCGGGGGCTCGGTGGTGCGGTCGGCCGTTCAGCCCAGGTCGGCCGCTCAGCCGCTCAGGTCGGCCGGGAAGCTCACCCCGGTCAGCGACTCGCTCAGTGCGCGCAGCCGGGCCCGGTCGCGCTCGTCGTAGGCCTGGGCGCCCGCGCGGGACCGCTGGGTGCGGTTGAAGTAGGTGCCCGTGACGTTGTCGAGGGACGGGTCGGTGATCATGCGCAGGGTGCTGTGCACACCCTCCTCGACCGAGCTCTGCGGGGTGAACAGGTTCAGCACCATCTTCGTCGGCATGTACGACGCCGGGTGCAGGGCGTTGGCCGTCACTCCGGTGCCGCGCAGCCGCTCGGCCAGGTCGAAGGTCAGGCTGATCTGGGCGAGCTTGGCCTGGCAGTAGGCCTGCACCCCGTCCCAGTTCCGCTCCAGCATCACGTCACGGAAATTGATCGGCGCCTGGCCCGCGGAACTGACGTTGATGATGCGGGCCGGGGCCGAGCGCACCAGCAGTGGCGCGAGTCGGCAGCTGAGCATGTAGGCCGCCAAGTAGTCGACCTGGAAGGTGAGTTCCAGGCCGTCCTGGCTCTCCTGGCGGGCCAGCTCGACGCCGATGCCGGCGTTGTTCACCAGGGCGTCGAGCCGGTCGTGCGTGGAGAGGATCCGGTCGGCGAGCTTGCGGATGTCCTCCAGCGAGGAGAAGTCGGCCAGCTCGTAGCTGAGCCTGTCGTTGCCGGTGGACGCGCGCAGTTCGGCCAGCAGATCCTGGCCCTTGGCCGCGTTGCGGCCGTGCAGGATCAACGACGCCCCCTGCGCGGCGAGTTCACGGGCCAGCTCACGGCCCATGCCGTCGGTGGCGCCGGTGAGGAGGATGGTCTGGTCGGGGACGGGCCTCATGGTGGGGGACTCTCCTGTCAGGCGTACGTGGCCAGTTGGTCGGTGGACTGATCGGTGTATCCCTGGCTGACCTCGATCACGATGCCGTCCGGGTCGGACACCCACACCGTCTTCCAGCCGGGGATGAACGCGTCGAAGGTCAACGGGCCGAGCAGCGGCTCCAGTTCGCTCCCGGCGGCGGCGAGGAACGCGTCCACGTCGTCGACCTGGAACGCGAGATGGCGTGCCGTGCCGGGGTTGTCCGGGCCGTCCTTCGCCGTGGTGAACAGGGCGTCCGCGTCGGTCCCGAACAGCTCCAGATAGACGGGGCCGTTGCGCAGGAACACCACGCGGACCCCGTCGGCCTCCACCACCCGGGCCCGGGCGAACCCGAAGTGCCGGGTGTAGAAGTCCTCCGTGGCCTTCTGGTCACGGCAGTTGAGGCCGACGTGCGACCAGCGCAGGCCGGCCGGGGCAGCGGTCGTCATCGCCGTCACTTCCCGGTGACCGCGGCGAACGGCACGCTGTCGTGGAAGTTCGCGAAGTAGGTGATGAGGCCGCCGGTGACGCGGAAGTAGTTGCACACCTTGGCCTCGACGGTGATGCCGTCATGGGTGCGGCCGGTGATGTCGGAGACCACCGCGGCCTGTTCGCCGTTCACGACCACGTGCCGGGGGACGTTGGCGAAGGAGGCGTACATCTCCGGGAAGTCCTTCATCATCTCCCGGAGGGTCTCGCGGCCCTCGACATGTCCGGCCAGCTGCTCGTCCATGGTCTGGTCGGCCGCGAACAGGTCGCACCAGGCGTCCCACTCGCCGGAGTTGGCCAGCCGGTAGTACGTGTCGACCACTTCTCGGGTGTCCATGCGCCCGTCCTTTCTGTGGCTGTTCCGGGGTACGGGATGGTTCAGGGGAGCGGGACGCCGACCTGGCGCATCAGACCGGCGGTGTCGGCCTGCACCCAGCGCTCGACGACCTTGCCGTCCTCCAGGCGGTAGACCTCGAGGCTGGTCCAGGAGACCTCCTTGCCGGTCGGCTCCTGGCCGAAGAACGGCGCGATGTGCTTGCCGTGGAACGTGATGTGCATGATCACCTTGTCGGGCGAGGCCGGGTACAGCGCGTCGAGGCCCACGGAGAAGTCGAGCCCGTCGTACGCGCCCTGGATGATCCCCTTCAGCTCCTCCAGGCTCTCGCAGCTCCACGCCGGGTTGTTGTCGTGGAACGTCGGGCCGAACAGGTCGTCGAGGTCGTCCAGGCGGCGCTGGTTGACGGCGTCGCTGACCTGCTGGACGACGGCCAGGTTCAGGGCGTCCGAGGAGATCTGCTCGCGCAGGCCGAGCATGTCGTCCTGCGCCCAGCGCTCCACGAACAGGCCGCCCTCGACCCGCCAGATCTCGGTGGTGGACCACTCCACCTTGCGGCCCGTGGCCGGGAGGCCGAGCAGCGGCGCGAGATGCGTGCCGGTCAGCTTGACCCGGGTCAGCACCCGGTCCTCGCCGAGCGCCGACAGCTCGTCCAACTCACCCTTCAGATCAAGGGAGTTGTACGCCCCCCGCAGCGCCTCCAGGTAGGAGTCGATGCCGGTGATGTCGAAGCCGGGGTGGTGGTCGGTGAATCCCGCGGCGATGACCCGGGGGATCTCCGCGAGGTCGCCGGAGTTGAACGCGTCGAGGAAGCGCCGGTACAGCGCCAGGTTGTCCTGCTGGGTCTGGTCGAGGTTGGACATGCTGCATCCCCTAGCTCAAGTGGACGTCGGACAGGGACGGTTGGGAGAGAGGCGGCACGGACTCCGAAGAGGCGGACCGGGAGGGGGCGGCGGCCTCGCGGACGAACGCCGCCGCACGCTCGCCGATCATGACGCTGGGCGCGTGCGTGTTGCCCGCGGTGATCGACGGCATCACCGACGCGTCCGCGATCCGCAGCCCCGCGATGCCGTGCACCCGCAGCTCCGGGTCCGTGACGGCGTCCGCGCCCGTGCCCATCCGGCAGGTGCCGGCCGGGTGCCACAGGGTGGTCGCGTTCGCGGCGACGTACCCGCGCAGCTCCTCGGGGCCGGTGATGTCCTTGCCGGGGCCCAACTCGTCGCCACGGAACGGGTCGAAGGCCCGGGTGGCGGCCAACTCGCGGGCCAGCCGCACCCCGTGGACCAGGACGTCGACGTCGGCCGTGGAGGTGAGGTAGCCGGCGCTGACGACCGCGTTGGACTCCGGGCTGCTGTCGCGCAGCCGTATTCGGCCCCGGCTCTGCGGCCGCAGCGCGATCGGCGCGAAGGTGAAGCCCGGCCCCTCCCACTGGTCGGCGGGAGCGTCGGTCGGCAGGAACTTGATGGGGCCGAACGTGAACTGCAGGTCGGGGGCGTCCTCCGGGCCCGCCTCGCGGGTGTGGGTGAACAGCCCCGCCTCGGACAGCAGTGCCCCGTCCGGGTGCTCCTGCAGCGACTGGTAGCAGATCGGCACGAACAGGTGGTCCTGCAGTCCCGCGCCGACGCCCGGCAGATCCTGGACGCAGCGGATGCCGTGCTCCCGCAGATGCGCGGCCGGACCGATGCCGGACAGCATGAGCAGCTTCGGCGTCTCGAACGCCCCGGCGGACACGATGACTTCACCCTCGGCGCGCAACTGGCGCCGGATGCCGTCCTGGACGTACTCCACACCCGTGACCCGTGTCCCGTCCAGCAGCAGCCGGGTGACCAGGGTGTCGGTGAGTACGGTCAGGTTGGACCGTTCCAGGGCCGGGCGCAGATAGGCGTCGGCGGTGCTGCACCGGTGGCCCGCGTCGTCGCGGAACGTCTGGTACAGGAAGCCGAAGCCCTCCTGCCGGGCCCCGTTGTAGTCCCCGTCGGTGTCCGTGGCGTAGCCGAGTTCACCGGCGCCCGCCACGAACGCCCGCGCGATCGGCGCGGGCCGGTCGAGCTGCCGGACCCGGACGGGACCGCCCACGCCGTGGTACGCATCTGCGCCGCCCGAGTAGTCCTCGGCCTGCCGGAAGAACGGCAGGACCTCGTCGTACGACCAGCCGGTGGCGCCCTCGGCGACCCAGCGGGTGTAGTCGTGGCGGCTGCCGCGCACCCACATCAGGGCGTTGACGGAACTGCAGCCGCCGACGACCTTGCCACGGGCCACGGGGACTCGGCGGCCCTCCATGCCCGCCTCGGACTCGGTGACGTAGCCCCAGTCGATCGCGCTCCGCCACTCGGCGGTGAGCAGCGAGAGGACCGAGGCCGCGTCGGCCCGGTGGATCTCGGGGCGCTCGTCCCAGCCGCCCGCCTCCAGCAGGACCACGCTCACGGACGGGTCCTCGCTCAGCCGGGCCGCGACCGCGCAGCCGGCCGAGCCGGCGCCCACCACGATGTAATCGGCCCCTGAGGGCACCGACTTCGACGGCATGTCAGCCTCCAAAAGGTGACGGGAATCAGATGGCGGCCGGCTCGCCGACCCGGTAGTCGACGATCAGCGGACGGGCACCCGGCGTGGAACGTTCCAACTGCCACTTCTGGTTGATCCGGAAGGACGAAACGGTGCCGTCCGCCGACGACTTGGCGGTCCACACCACCGTGACGTCGACATCGATACGGGTGCCGTCCTCGTGGGAGGCGACCGCCTCCACGGTGTGGCTCTGGTCGGTGTAGGCCTCGCCGACGGCCGTGTACCAGTCGAGGAAGTCCGCGTGGCTGTACAGGGTCCGCTCCGGGAAGGCCATCACCAGGCCCTGGTCGGCGACGAAGGGCAGCAGCTCCTCCACCGGCGCATGCTCGCTCAGCAGGTCGTACCAGCGTTGCACGAACGCGGCGATCTCCCGGTCGGAGCCGGTCTGTTCGCTCGGCATGAAAGTCTCCGCTCATCGGGGTTCCGCTCCCGGGGGCCGGAAGCGACACACGTCCGATGACCCCACAACCGCGCCCGCCCCGGCCGCTCGCGCACGGGGACCGGCCGCACTGTGCGAAGTCGCCGCGAGAGCTGCGGCAACTCCCGCCGGACGCCCCCGGGTTCACAGGTCGAAGATCGATGGCCAGGACATGCCGTAGTGCGTTCGGCCACTTGAGGATGTGCCGCGACCCGGGCCCCGCCGACGACCGGCGCGAACTCCGCCGACGTACACAGGAATTCGCCAGTCGGCACCGTCCCGCCGAACGGGAGGAACCCCATGAGCAAGCGCATTCTGGTCGTCCTGTCCGAATACGGTTACTGGGGTGAGGAGTTGATCGGCCCCCTGGAGACCTTCGACCAGGCCGGCTATCACCTCACCTTCGCCACCGCGACCGGCAAGCGCCCGCACGCGCTGCCGCCGAGCATGGATCCCGAGTACGTCGACCCGCCGCTCGGCCGGTCCGTCACCACGCCGGAGACGGCGGACAAGGTACGCAAGGTCGAGACCTCGGACCGGCTCGACAACCCCCTCGACCTGTCGTCCTGGCTGCCCGACCGGCCCTACCGGTCCAAGCCGTACTTCCTGCGCGACTGGGAGGCCTACAACACCCGCCTGGAGCAGGTGCGTTCACAGATCGCCGACCGCTACGACGCGCTGCTGATCGTCGGCGGCAGCGGACCGATCGTCGACCTCGCCAACAACTGGCGGGTCCACGACCTGATCCTCGCCTTCCACGCGCTGGACCGGCCGATCGCCGCCGAGTGCTACGGCGTCGCCTGCCTCGCCTTCGCCCGCGACCAGGAGACCCGCGTCTCCCTCATCCGCGGCAAGCACGTCACCGGCCACTGCATCGAGTACGACTACAAGGACGGCACCGGCTTCCTCGGCACCGACTTCGTGATGGGGCCGCCCCCGTACCCGCTGGAGTACATCCTGCGCGACGCCACCGCACCCGGCGGCGCCTACCACGGCAACTTCGGCAAGACGACCTCCGTCATCGTCGACTACCCGTTCATCACGGGCCGTTCGACGCCCGACTCCTATCTGACCGGTCAGAAGACCGTCGAGGTCCTCGAAGAGGGCCTGCGGCAGTGGGGGTTCACGGCGACCGACTGAGGCCGCCCGACGCCCTTTGCTCCGACGAGAGGTGAGCACACGATGGACAGCAGGCCCGCGCGGATCGCGCTGCTCGAACAACTGCAGGCCGAAGGGGTCCGGTTCATGTTCGGCAACCCCGGCACGGTCGAGCAGGGGTTCCTCGACGAACTGCGCTCCTTCCCCTCGATCCAGTACATCCTGGCCCTGCAGGAGTGCACGGCCGTCGGCATGGCGGACGGCCACGCACGCGCCACCCGCACCCCGGCGGTCCTCCAACTCCACTCCGGAGTCGGGCTCGGCAACGGCATCGGCATGCTCTACCAGGCGATGCGCGGCCACGCCCCGATCGTCACCCTGGTCGGCGAGTCCGGACTGCGCTACGACAGCATGGACGCGCAGATGGCCGCCGACCTGGTCGGCATGGCGAAGCCGGTGACCAAGTGGGCGACCCGCGTGGTCGATCCCGACTCCACGCTGCGCGTCCTGCGCCGCGCCTTCAAGGTCGCCGCGACCCCGCCGTACGGTCCGGTGCTGGTCGTGCTGCCCGCCGACGTCATGGACCACGAGACCGCCGAACCGGTGGTGCCCGTGTCCTACCCGGAGACCCGCAGCCTGCCGACCCCGGACACCGTGGCGAAGGCCGCGGCCCTGCTCGCCGACGCCCGCAAGCCGATCGTCATCGCCGGTGACGGGGTCCACTTCGCGGGCGCCCAGGCCGAGTTGGGGAAGCTGGCCGAGGTGTGGGGCGCCGACGTGTACGGCGCGGACTGGGCCGAGGTCAACCTCTCCGTCGAACACCCCGCCTACGCGGGCCAGTTGGGCCACATGTTCGGCGAGCAGAGCCGGAAGATCACCGGTGCCGCCGACGGTGTGCTCATCGTGGGCACCTACGCGCTGCCCGAGGTGTACCCGGCGCTCGACGGCGTCTTCGGGGCGGGCGTCCCGGTCGTGCACATCGACCTGGACTCCGGCGCGATCGCCAAGAACCACCCCGTCGACCTCGGCATCGTCGCCGACCCGAAGGCCACCCTGCGTCTCCTCGCGGACGCGCTGGGCCGGGAGATGGGCCTGGGCCGGCGCACGGCGGCGGCCGAGCGGCTGCGCCGGCATGCCGCGCAGCGCGCGGCCGCCCTCGCCAAGGCCGACGAGCGGGCCGAGGCCGCCGCCGAGGCCGCGGAACTGCCCACCATCGCCCTCGCCAAGGAGTTCGCCCGGCGGCTGCCGGCGGACGCGATCCTCTTCGACGAGGCACTGACGGCGTCCCCGGCGCTCTTCCGCCGGCTCCCGCCGACCGTGCCCGGCCAGTGGATGCAGACCCGCGGCGGCTCCCTCGGCGTCGGCATCCCCGGCGCGCTGGGCGCCCAACTCGCCCACCCCGACCGTACGGTGGTCGGCTTCACCGGCGACGGCGGCAGCATGTACACCTTCCAGGCACTGTGGACGGCAGCCCGCTACGGGCTCCCCACCAAGTTCGTCATCTGCAACAACGGCAGCTACAAGCTTCTCGAGGACAACATCGAGGAGTACTGGCGGGACCAGCGCATCCCCGCCCACGAACAGCCCGAGATCTTCGACCTGAGCAGCCCGGCCGTCGACTTCGTCTCCCTCGCCGGCTCGCTCGGCGTGGCCGCCGTACGGGTCGAGAAGCCCGGGCAGGCGGAGGAGGCGGTCGCGCAGGCGCTCGCGCACCGCGGGCCGTTCCTCATCGACCTGGTCACCGCGAAGGGGAAGGGGTAGCCGCCGTGCGACTCTCCGGTCACAAGATCGCTGTCCTGATGGAGAGCGACTTCTACGAGCCCGAGATCCTCTACTACCGCTACCGCTTCCCCGAGGAGGGAGCCGAGGTCCACTTCCTGTCCCGGCTGTGGGGCAACGAGCAGATGACCTTCCAGGGCCATGAGCACCGCATGCCCTTCGAGGTCACCGAGTCCTTCGAGGACCTCGACGAGTTCGCGCTGAAGGAGTACTCCGCGGTCATCGTCCCCTCCGGGATGGTCGCCGACCGGCTGCGCTTCACCGAGGACACCCAACTGCTGCCGCCCGCCTCGCAGTTCCTGCGCCGCGCGTTCGCCGACCCGGCGATCCTCAAGGGCATCATCTGCCACGGCATGTGGCTCGCCGCGCCCGTGCAGGGCCTGATGCGGGGCAGGCGCGCGGTGGTGCACAACAACCTGCTGGGCGATCTGCGGAACATGGGCGGCGAGTACGTCGACCAGGACGTCGTCATCCACGACGACCTGGTCACCGGCCGCACCGGCAACCACTGCCACCTCTTCGCACGGACCATCATCGACCTGCTCGCAGCCCGGACGCCGGCCCCGACCGGGCTGCGCTGACGGGATCCGAGCGGGGAGGAGTCGACCATGACACCGGTGACCGGGCGCATCCCCGTCCTCGACGTCCAACCACGCGTGCGGGACGGAGAGTTGCCCGCCAAGGCCGTGACGGGAGAACACCTCGACATCACGGCCGTCGTCTTCCGCGAGGGCCACGGCGCCGTCGCCGCGGACGTCGTCCTGCACGACCCCGCGGGGCGCCCCGCCCACCGGGTCCCGATGACCCTCGTCGACGAGGACGCCGACCGCTGGCAGGCCACCGTGGTGCCCGACACGGAGGGCCTGTGGACCTTCCGTGTCGAGGCCTGGGCCGACCCGCTGGAGAGCTGGCGGCACGACGCCACACTGAAGACAGAGGCGGACGTCGACACCGAACTCACCCTGGCCGAGGGCGCGTTGCTGCACGAACGGGCGGCACTCGGCATCACCGCATCGGACCGCCGGGAGGCGGTCTCCGCGGCCGTGGCCATGCTCCGCGACACCCTGGGCCCCCCTCCGGCCCGGCTGTCCGCCGTCACCACCCCCCGGGTGACGGCCGCCCTGGGGCGCTACGCGCTGCGTGACCTCGTCACCGCCTCCCGGCCCCTGCCCCTGCGCGTCGAACGCCGGCGCGCCCTCGTCGGCTCCTGGTACGAGCTGTTCCCGCGCTCGGAGGGAGCGGTGGTCCAGGCGGGCAGCCGCCCGGTCGGCGGCACACTGCGGAGTGCCGCCGAGCGGCTGCCCGCCGTCGCCGCGATGGGCTTCGACGTCGTCTACCTCCCGCCCGTCCACCCGATCGGCACCACCCATCGCAAGGGCGCGAACAACACGCTCCACGCCGACCCCGACGACGTCGGCTCGCCCTGGGCCATCGGCTCCCGGCACGGCGGCCACGACGCGATCCACCCCGACCTCGGCACCGAGGACGACTTCCGCCACTTCGTGGCCACCGCAAGGGAGTTGGGCCTCGAAGTCGCCCTGGACCTCGCCCTCCAGTGCTCACCGGACCACCCCTGGCTCACCGAGCACCCCGAGTGGTTCCACCACCGCGCCGACGGCTCCATCGCCTACGCCGAGAACCCGCCCAAGACGTACGAGGACATCCACCAACTCGACTTCGACGGCGACCCCGAGGGCCTGTACGCGGAGGCGCTGCGGATCGTGCGGCACTGGATGGACCTGGGCGTGCGGATCTTCCGCGTGGACAACCCGCACACCAAACCCGTGCAGTTCTGGGAGTGGCTGATCGCCGAGGTCAACGCCACCGACCCCGATGTGCTGTTCCTGGCCGAGGCGTTCACCCGGCGGGCGATGGTGCACGCGCTGGCGCAGGCCGGGTTCCAGCAGTCGTACACCTACTTCACCTGGAAGAACACCAAGGAGGAGCTGACCGAGTACCTGCCCGAACTCGCCCAGGACAGCGCGGACTTCATGCGGCCCAACCTGTTCGTGAACACCCCCGACATCCTGCACGCCTACCTCCAGCACGGCGGCAGACCCGCCTTCGAGGTACGGGCTGTGCTCGCCGCGACGGCCGCACCGAGCTGGGGTGTCTACGCCGGCTACGAGCTGTGCGAGAACACCCCGCTGGCGGAGGGCACCGAGGACTACCTCGCCTCGGAGAAGTACCAACTCAGGCCCCGGGACTGGGCACTCGCGGAGGCCGAGGGCCGCACCATCACACCCCTGATCACCCTGCTCAACCGGCTCCGCCGACTGCATCCGGCCCTCCAGGAGTTGCGCAACCTGCGCCTCCAGAGCACCGACTCCGACCAGATCCTCGCCTACACCAAGAGCGTCGAACTCCCGGACGGCGGCACCGACTTGGTGCTCGTGATCGTCAACCTCGACCCGCACCACGCCCACGAGGCCACGGTCACCTGCGACCCGGCCGCCCTCGGCCTGTCCGCCGACGGCACGCTCAAGCTGCGCGACGAACTCACCGGGGCGACCTACGCCTGGGGCGAGTCCACCTATGTACGCCTCGATCCGGCCCACCAGGTCGCGCACGTGCTCACACCCGCGGAGGGATCATGAGCGATGGCATCCTCGAACCCCTGCTCCCGGCCCTCGGACCCTGGCTGGAAGGCCGCCGCTGGTTCGACTCCCGCTTCACCGGGGCCCGCCTCGAAACCCGCGCGGCCTCCGCGCTCGGCGACGAACCACCCCTGCTGCTGCACGCCGTGGTCGCGGCCCGCCGCCCCGACGGACAGACCCTGCACTACCAACTCCTGCTCGGCCTGCGGCCCGAGCTCCCCGCCCGCCTCGAACCCGCCGCGATCACCACCGTCCCGGCCGGCCCCTGGCAGGGCTGGCGGGTCTACGACGCGCTCGCCGACGGCGCCCTCCTCGGACTGCTGCTGCGCAAACTGGCGGGCGGCGGCACGGCCCCGGGCCCCCGCCTGGAACGCACCGGTCGCTACCCGCTCCCCGTAGGCCTCGTGCCCCACCCGCTCGACGGCGAGATGAGCAACACGGCCGTGGCGTACGGCGGCCGGATCCTCCTCAAGATCTTCCGCCGCCCCGAGCCGGGCCCGCACACCGAGGTCGAGGCCCTGCACGCCCTCACCCGGGAGCACTGCGCCCGCACACCCCGCCTCTACGGCGCCCTGCACAGCGACGCGCCCGGCGCGGAGGGCCTGGTGCTCGGCCTCGTCGAGGAGTTCCTGCCCGACGCACGGGACGGCTGGGAGGAGGCGGTACGGCACGCGAGCGACTGCATGGACGACGCGTGCCGGGGCGTACCGACCGGCGGCGGATTCACCCCGCACGCGCACAGCCTGGGCCGGGCCGTCGCCGAGGTGCACGGCGCGCTGGACAAGGCGTTCGGCCGCAGCCGGCTCACCGCGCAGGACGTGGCCGAGGAGGCGGCGGGGATGAACATGCGGCTCAAGGAGGCCGCCGAGGAGGTCCCGGCGCTGGCCCGCTACGCCACCCGGATCGGCGCCCTCTTCGACGACTATGCCCGGATCGCCGGGCGCGGCAACCCCGTCTTCGCCCAGCGCACCCACGGCGATCTGCACCTGGGCCAGGCGCTGCGCACCGTCGACGGCTGGCGCATCGTCGACTTCGAGGGCGAACCGGCCCGCACCGCCGCCGAACGCGCCCTCCCGCAACCGGTGTTGAGGGACGTGGCCGGCATGCTGCGCTCCTTCGACTACGCGGCCCGCACCGGCCTCGCCGGCCTGGAGTCCGCCGACCCCGAGGACGGCTCGCCCGCGCGGCGGCTGCGCCGGCGACGACGGGCGTCCGCGTGGGCGGTGCGCAACCGGCGCGCGTTCGTCGAGGGCTACGCGGCGGCCGGCCGGGAGGACCCGCACTGCCAACCCGTGGTGCTGCGCGCCTTCGAGGCGGACAAGGCCGTATACGAGGCCGTGTACGAGTCCCGGCTCCGTCCCGAGCGGCTGCCGATCCCGCTCGCCGCCGTGCACCGCTTGGCGAACACCTCCCGCTGACGGCCCCCGCCGCCGGGAATTCCCTTGCACCGACCGGGAATTGAGAACCGGGCCGCATTACGGAATTCCCGTCGGCGGCGTGCGGCAGGAATTCCCGTGACAGAAAAGGAGCGCCGCCCGGCGGCCTTGTACCGGCGAACGGCGCGGTAATTCGGGGGAGTTCGTCGGCCCGCCGCCGGCGCCCCGACCGGAGACACGACGAACCCCCCGGCCCGGACACTCTTCCAGGCGGGGGGTTCGGAGGGCTCCGGTCCGGCGGGAAACGGAACCGGGCGGCCTGCTTCACCGGACTGTTCGACGTCGAATGGTCCATGCCTTTACCAGGCACAACGGCCAATGGTCCATGCCTTTGCGTGGCGCCGCCCACGGGCTGAACTCCACCTGGACGGTAGGGAACTCGGCCGGATTCGGGAATACGGCCGGGAGCTCAGGAACGGTGGTGCTCGGTGAAGATCTGGCTGGGGTCGCGGTGCGGTGCCATGCCGGCCGCCGACAGGGCCCGGTCGTACGCCTTGAGGGCCTCGGCGGTGTTGCCCTGCCGCTTCCACAGGTCGCCCAGGTAACGCCAGTTGAGAGCCACCTGGTGGGACGGCCGGAACTGGCGCAACTGCCGGGTGGCGGCCTGGAGATACTGCGCGGCCTGGTCGAAGTTGCCGCGCATCAACTGGATCTCGGCGAGCGTGCCCCGGGCGCCGACGGCCTGGATGCGGGACTCGGTGCCGGTCAGCCCGAGCGCGCGCTCGGCGTGCGCCGCGGCCTCGTCCCACTGCCCGAGCATCGCGTCCGCGTCGGCGAGGCCGATCTCGCACTGGGCCAGCTCCGGCGCGTTGCCCACCTCGGCCAGCAGTTGCTGCGCCTCCTCCAACAGCTGCTTGCCGCGCGCCGGTTCGGGCTCGTCAACCTGGAGCAGGAGCGAGCCGTAGTTCATCTTGAGCATGGCGAGATGGCGCAGGTTGTCGTCCTCGGACATCAGCGCGAGCGCCCGCTCCACCAGGGCCATGGCCTCGTTGAGCTGGCCGCGGGAGCGGGCCACCAGACCCGCGTTCCAGTACACGGCGCCCCGCGCGGCCCGCGCGCCCTGCTTCTCGGCGGCGTCGAGGAGCTTGCCGCCCATGAGCTGGGCCCGGGTCAGGTCACCGCGCATGTGGTACGACGCCATGAGCGTGGCGCCGAGCTGGACGTGGTCGACCGTCACGTCCAGGCCGAGGGCGTCCAGCCGGGACATGGCCCGCTCGCCGATCTCGATGCTGAGCGTGATGTCGCCGGCGTCGCGGTAGCAGCGGCACAGGGCGACCGCCGTCTGGCACCACTCGGTGGAACCCGGGGCCAGGTCGGGGTCGCGGTAGAGCTCTTCCAGGACCGCGATGGCGGCCTCGGTGCGGTCGAGCTTCTCCAGCGCGGAGGCCTGGCCCATGCGGGCGCGCCGGGTCATGGAGACGTCCAGGAGGCTGGGCCTGGTCAGCAGTTCGCTGAGGGTTTGCAGCGCCTCGCCGTTGCTGCCGTTGCGCAAAGCCATCTCGCCGAAGGCCAGCCGCAGACGCGCTTCTTCCAGCTCGTGGTCGTCCCGGCCGCTGCGCAGGTACTCCGCGGAGCAGCCGAGGCGCTCCGCGAGCGCGGCGAGCACGGACTCCGAGGGGGCGCGCTTGCCGGATTCGATCAAGGAGATGTAGCTCGCCGATATCTCGCTGGACGCCAGATCCTGCTGCTTGAGGCCGCGTTTGCCGCGCAGCAGCCGGATGCGCTCGCCCAGCCCTGTCGTCGTCGTGTTTTCGAGGGGGTCCATGTGGGCTCCTTGGAGGTGGCTATGACCACCGGGATGACAGATCAACGTTACCAGTAAGTCGCCGACGATCCAATGGAGTCGACATGATCGATTCGCTGGCGCGAAGTGGTCTGGGCAGGCATTTTTTGAATTGACGCCAATTCAGATTTAATATGGGTAAGGGCATTCCGCTTTTCGAGATCGTCTTTTGCTAGATTAATACTTGACTGATTGAGTAAGTTCTTGTTGACTCTTCTTGTCAACGCGTCATCCGTAAATGCTCGGAGAGGAGATTTTCATGAGCATCAAAGTATTCACGCTCATAGCAATCGTCGTCTTCGTCGGTGGACTTGTGACGAGCGGACTCTGGTTGAGCGGATCGGGTGCCACCACCCATCCCCTGCGCGAAGGCATCGCACAGTCCAGCGGTGCGAGCGGTGCCTGCTGCTGAGACGAGGCCCGTACGGACAACGCACTTCAGGCTCAGTGGACCGGTGGACGGTCCGGCGGTCAGTACGACGGCCGGCCGGACGTCCCCCGGTCTGTCCGTATGTGCTGCCAGGGCATTCCACCGTGCGGGAAATGACAGGCCACGGTGTGCGTGCCGGCGACGGTGACCTGAGCGGCCCGCGGAATCTCGTTCTCGCAGCGCGTACGCCGCCCCGGCGCGAGCAGCGCGGCGACCGGACAGCGGGCCAGGAACCGGCACCCCGCCGTGACCGGCACCCCTGACGGAGGGTCGCCGGGCAGCACGATCCGCCGCCGGGCGCGCTCGGCGACCGGGTCCGGCAGCGGGACGGCCGACAGGAGGGCCCGCGCGTAGGGGTGCCGGGGCGCGTCGAAGATCTCGTCCACCGGCCCGGTCTCCACCGTCCGCCCGGCGTACATCACCGACACCCGGTCGGCGATCTGCCGGACCACCGCGAGGTCGTGCGACACGACCAGATAGGCGGGCCCCAACTCCCGCTTGAGCCGCAGCAGCAGATCCAGGATCTGCGCCTGCACGGACACGTCCAACGCGGACACGGGTTCGTCGAGCAGCAGCAACGCGGGTTCGACGGCCAGCGCCCGCGCGATGGCGACCCGCTGGCGCTGGCCTCCGGAGAACTGATGCGGATAGCGCTCCGCGTCTGTCGGATCCAGGCCCACCTGGCTCAGCAACCGAGGAACCCGTGACGCTACGACGTCCCGAGGCACCCGCCGTGCGTACAACGGCTCGGCGACGATGTCCCCCACCGGCATCCGCGGATCCAGGCTCGACATGGGATCCTGCGGCACGATCTGCACGGCCCCGCGCAGCAGCCGTGCCGTCCGCCGGGTCAGCCGCGCGACGTCCTGCCCGAGGATCTCCACGACACCCGCCTCGGGCGCGACCAGCGACACGATCTCCATGAGCGCCGTGGACTTCCCGGCCCCGGACTCACCGACGAGCGCGAGAGTCTCACCGCGGCGGACCTCCAGGTCGATCTCTTCTACGGCGACGACCGCGCGCTCGCGCCGACGCCGGCCGCTGGGCGGGGTGTAGGACTTGGCCAGGCCGGTGACGCGGAGGACGAGTTCGGGTGTGGGTGGGGCGGGGAGTCCCACTGTCCCTGGGTATCCGCCGCCCGCCACCGGCGGCGTGGTGCGTCCCTGCGTCTTCGGGGCCCGGCCGCCCGGTGCTGACGGCAAGGCCCGGCTCCGCGATTCAGGGTCCCCGTCGCCGGGGCTGAGCAACGCCGGGCCCTCCAACCCTCCCTCACCCCGCGCACCCCCTCCCACCTCCCCGCTCGGCGGGAACAGTTCCACCGCCGTTCGTTGCGACACGAGCCGGATCCGGCGGCAAGCCGACTCGTGGGCGTCGATGCCCGCGAGGCCTGCCCTGGACGGGCTGTCCACGCCCAGGAGTTGGATGTCCGAGGTGACGCAGTCCGGTTCCGCGAGGGGGCACCGTGGGGCGAAAGCGCAGCCGGGGTCCGCGGTGCCCGGAGCGGGGGCCGTGCCCGGGATCGGAGTGAGAGGGGAGCGGGCGTCGGGGCGGGGTACCGAGCCGACCAGGCCGAGGGTGTACGGCATCCGGGGGCGGGTGAGTACTGCCTCTACCGGGCCCGTTTCCACGATGCGGCCCGCGTAGAGCACCGCGACCCGATCCGCTGTGCCCGCGACCACCCCCAGGTCGTGAGTGACCAGGAGCAACGCCGCGCCCGTTTCGCGCCGGGCGTCGGCCAGCGCCTCCAACACCTGTGCCTGGACGGTGACATCGAGCGCGCTGGTGGGCTCGTCCGCGACCAGGACGTCGGGGTTGTTGGCCATCGCCATGGCGATCATCGCCCGTTGGCGCATCCCGCCGGAGAGCTGGTGGGGGTACGCGCGTGCCGCCCACCCGGGCCTCGGCACCCCTACGAAGTCCAGCAGTTCCACCGCCCGGCGCTGCGCCGACTCCCGGCGTGGGCGCGGGTGGTGGTGGATGCGCAGGGCCTCCGCGATCTGGTCGCCGACCCGCTGTACCGGGGTGAAGGCGTGCAGCGGGTCCTGGAAGACCATCGCGATGCGGCGGCCGCGGATACGCGCCAACTCCCTTACCGGCAGCCCCAGTAGCTCCTCGCCCAGTAGTCGTACCGAACCGCCGACCTGGGCACCCGGCGGTGCCAGACCCATCAGGGCCAGTGCCGTGAGCGTCTTGCCGGTGCCCGACTCGCCGACCAGGCCCAGGACTTCGCCGCGCCGGAGGGTGAGGTCGACGCCGCGCACCACGGGCAGCGGGGGACGCCGCTCGACCCCGACGGCGACCGTCAGGCCACGGACCTCCAGCACGGTGGTCAACCGGGTATCCCTGACAGGGGAGTTCGGGACGGGCGGCTCGTGGAGTCCACCGTCGTCGGGTCCAGCGCGTCCCGCAGGGCGCCGCCGACCAGGTTGACCGCCAGCACGAACGCGATCAACAGGCCCGTGGGGAAGAAGAACATCCAGGGATACACCAGCGCCACATCCGTCGCGTCCGCGATCAGCGTGCCGAGGGAGACGTCGGGCGGCTGGACGCCCAGACCGAAGTACGACAGCCCGGTCTCGCTGATCACCGCCCCGCCCACGGCGATCGTCGCGTCCGTGATCAGGAACGACGCCGTGTGCGGCAGCACATGCCGCCAGATGATCCGCGCGGACGAGACGCCCATCAGCCTTGCCACCACCACGAACTGACGCTCCTTCAGGGACAGCGTCATGCCGCGCACCGCCCGCGCCGTGACCATCCAGCTCAGGAGCGCCAGCAGCCCGACCAGCGCGATCCAGCCCCGGTCCCGCAGCTTCGGGGCGACCACCACCAGCACGAGCAGCCCCGGGAGGACGAGCATCAGGTCCACGACGAACATCAGCACCCGGTCCGTCCAGCCGCCGAAGTAGCCGGCACACGCACCCACCGCCGCCGCCAGAACAGTGGAGAACAGCGCGACCAGCAACCCGATCAGCAGCGACTTCTGCAGCCCCCGCACCACCTGGGCGAACACGTCCTGCCCGATCCGGTTCGTGCCCATCCAGTGCCGCGCGTCCGGCGGTTGCCGTAGCGCCGTGTAGTCGACGTCCGTGTGCGTCCAGGGGCTCACCAGCGGCCCCGCGAAAGCCAGCGCGAACAGCAACAGCAGGACCGCCAGCCCGCACAACGCCCCGGGCCGCCGCACCATCCGCCGCAGTACCGCCCGGCCCCGGCCTCCCCGACCGCCGACGCCCGTCACGGCTGCCGTACCCGGGGATCGAGGAGCGCGTGCACGACGTCGGCCAGCAGCCCGGCGAGCAGCACGACAGCCGCGGCGAACAGGTCGATCGCCACCACCGAGTTGATGTCGCCCTTCTGCACCGAGTCGACGAGCCAACTGCCCATGCCGGGCCAGCCGAAGATCTCCTCGGTGAACACGGCCCCGGTGAACAGGGTCAGCATGCCGAAGGAGAAGAACACCGACACCGGGACGAGCGAGATCCGCAGCCCGTGCCGCAGCAGCGCCCGCCCCGGGGTGAGCCCCTTGGCCTGGGCGGTGCGCAGATGGTCGGCGCCGAGCACGTCGAGGGTCGCGGCGCGCTGGTAGCGGCTGTACGAGGCGATCGCGGGGAGGGCCACGCAGATCGCCGGGAGGAGCAAGTGGGCGGCCGTGTCGCGCAGTTGGGCCACCCAGTCGCCCTGCAGCGCCGGGGTGTGCTCGCCCGTGTAGAGGATGACCGTGCTGCCCGCGGCCCGGTTGACCGCCAGGGCGCCGGTCTTCAGCAGCAGCGCCAGCACGAACGTCGGCACGCACAGCACCGCGAACGAGAACACCGTCAGCGCCCGGTCGCCCAGCCCGCCGCGCCGGACCGCCGCCCACACCCCGGCCAGCACCCCGACGGCCGTACCGGCCACGGTCCCCACCAGCAGCAGCCGCACGGACACCCCGACCCGGCGGCCGAACTCGGCGTCCACGGACTCGCCGTCGATGGTCCGGCCCAGGTCGCCGTGGGCGGCCCGGTCCGCCCCGTGCGCGAAGCGTTCCGGCAGCGGGGCGCGGTCGTCCATGCCCAGCCGGGTCAGCTCGTCGTCGACGACCCGGCTGGGCGGGGGCGGCTGCCGGCCCTCGAAGTAGGCGCGCGGATCGAGCGCGGTCGAGGCGAGGGCGTAGGTGAGGACGACGGAGGAGAGGAAGAGGATCGTGCAGTGGACCAGGCGCCTGAGGATCAGGGTGAGCATGGAACTCGTTCCGCTTCATGTGGGTGACACATCGTGATGTTAAGCTCCGGCTCCGCAATTCGCGTGACAGTTCGGGCAGTTGACGGTTCGTCCGCACTGGGAGGGCCGTTAGGTGCAGCGGTTACGGGTCTGGTCCGCGTGGGCGGTGGCCTGCGCACTCACCCTCCTCGTGGCCGGCTGTTCCGGCTCCCCGGACCCCGACCGGCACCCGGCCCTGCCGACGTACGGCACGTACGACATCAACTCCCGGCCGTCGGACGCCCTTCGCTCGGGCGGGACGCTGACGCTGCCGATCGCGCAGATGATCACGCAGTTCAACTTCGACCACGTCGACGGGGCGTTGGACGACGTGTGGACCGTCGACAGCATGACCGAGCCCCGGCTCTTCGCCCGTGACGTCAAGGGCGTCCCGCACGCGGTCGCCGAGTACCTTCTCTCCGCGTCCGTCACCGGCACCTCGCCCCAGGTCGTCACCTACCGGCTCAACCCGAAGGCCCGCTGGTCCGACGGAACGGCCCTGGGCTGGCGGGACTTCGCCGCCCAGTGGCACGCGCTCTCCGGCTCCGACCAGCGCTACCTGGTCGCCGACACCAGCGGCTACGACCGCATCGCGGACGTCCGCCAGGGCGCCGGCCCGCACGAGGTGCGCGTCACCTTCAAGCAGCCGTACGCCGACTGGCGCAGGCTGTTCACCCCGCTCTTCCCGGCCGCCGGCTATGACACCCCGCAGCGCTTCAACTCCGGCTGGCAGGGTCAACTGCCCATCACGGCCGGGCCGTTCAAGCTCGGCTCGGTCGACAGGACCGCGCAGACGCTCACCTTCGTGCCCGACCCCCGGTGGTGGGGTACCAGGCCCCGGCTCGACCGGATCGTCTTCCGCGTCCTCGACGCCGACGCCGCCCTCCAGGCCTTCCTGAACGGTGAGGTCGACGCGGTCAACGCGGCCACCAGCGAGGCCTATGCCCAGCTGAAGAAGGCGCAGGACAGTGACATCCGCATCGGGTCCGCGTGGGACGAGGTGCACATCACCCTCGACGGCGCGGGCGGCCCGCTCGCCGACCGGGCCGTCCGCAACGCGGTCCAACAGGCCGTCGACCGCACGGCGTTGGCCGATGTCGCCGCCGAGGGCCTCCCGGTGAAGGTGCCGCTGCTCGGCAACCACTTCTTCATGACCAACCAGCCCGGATACACCGACAACTCGCGCCCGTACGGGAGTTACGACCCAGGCGCCGCCGAACGCGCCCTGGACGCGGCGGGTTGGAAGAGCCCGGGGAGCGGCAGGACCCGCGTCAAGAACGGCCGTAGCCTCACCCTCCGCTTCGTGCTCAGCGAGGGCACCAACCGGCTCGGCGAGGATCTCGCCCAGCTCGTCCAGCACATGCTCGCCCAGGTCGGCGTCCAGGTCGTCATCCAGCAGGTGCCGGCCTCCGCGTACGCGCCGCAGTACCTGGAGAAGGGCAACTTCGACCTCGCCATCTTCCGCTTCACCGGCCTGACGTACCCCAGTTCCGCCTACGCCATCTACCGCCGCCCCGAGAAGGGACAGGCCTTCCAGAACTACGGAGGGGTCGGCTCGGCCGAGGTGGACGAGCTCCTCGCCCAGGCCGTCGGCACCCTCGACGAACGGGCCGCCGAGAAGCTCTACGACCGGGCGGACGCCGCGATCTGGAAGCTCGGCCACGACATCGAGCTGTACCAGCGGCCCCAGATCCTCGCCGTGCGCAAGGGGTTGGCGAACTACGGGGTGCCGGGCCTGGGTGACGTCGACTTCAGCCGGGTCGGCTGGGAGAAGTGAGCGTGCGAAAGCCCCGTACGGACGGATCCGTACGGGGCCCTCGCGGCGCGCGCACTCAGGCACGTGCGCGGGTCAGCGCTCTCTCGTCGGCCTGCTGGCGCACCATGTCGTAGCCGAACGCGGCCGAGGCCAGCGTCACATGGTGGTGCCAGCCGCGGAAGGACCGGCCCTCGAAGTCGCCGAGCCCGAACTCCTCGTGCATCCGGCCCAGCGCCTCCTCCGCGAACCTGCGCAGCTGCGCCAGCGGCACGATCTCCGCGAGCCGGCGGGCCGGGAGGTTCGTCAGCCAGTAGGCGCGCGGCCGGGGGCGGCCGTAGGGCCAGTCCGCGAGGAGCAGGCGCGGCCGGGGGACCGCACCGGAGGCCGGGTCCGCGCGGAGCAGGACCGGGCCCGTCACGAACTCCGAGTGCCGCATGCGTTCGGTCACCGGGTCGTGCCAGGTCACCGAGGTGCGCTCACCGTGCCGGGCCGCGTGCCCGGCGAGTTCGGCGAGCGTGCCGCGCATCCCGGGGGTGGTGGCCTGCCGCCGGGGCAGCAGGACCGGGGTGTGCGGCGCGGCCTGCACGAGATAGCCCAGGCCGCGCGCCTCAAGGCCGCGCAGGAGCGGGTCGGGGTCGCTCTCGCAGCGCCAGTCGGCCAGCACCGGCAGCGGTTCCAGGGACCACTCGTCGAGCATCTCGTCGAGTGCCTCCAGGACGTAGCTCCAGCGTGGCCGGCAGCGTTCCTGGACTGGTACATGGGCCTGGCCGCGCAGGCGTTCGTCGCGGTCCCAGCGGGCCGGCAGCATCAGCCGCCAGTTCACCGGGACCCCGCCGGCCTGCCCCACCAGCGAGGCGGCGAGGGCCAGTTGGCAGTTCACCGTCCGCTCCTGCGAGGCCGCGTACTGCCGGGCCACGCCCACCGACCGGTCGCCGTTCTTGGCGAAGACGACCTCGTCGATGGACCAGGCCTCGGCCCGCGAGGCCCGTACCACCTGCCGGGCGAGCCGCCCCCGTACGGGAGCGGACGCCCACGGACTCTGGTTCACGAACTGCTGGATCTGCTGCACGGCCCGCTTCCCGAGCACCTGCTCGGAGATCCGGGCCGGTGTCTTGCGCCCGGGCACGTCCAGCAGCCCGCGCACGTACACCTCGCCCCAGCGCCGCTGGTCGGCACGGGTGAAGTCGCCGAACAGATCACGGCAGTAGGCGGGGAGACCGGCGGAGGTGCCCGGCGGTGCCCCCGGGGCGCGCATCGGGGGTAATGGGAGGGTGAAGGTCGCGAGTTCAGTCATGGTTGCACTCGTCACCCCCAGCCAGCAGGAAGGCGTCGGTCGCGAGCAACGCGTCCGCCACGTCCGGCAGCGCGCAGCCCACGATGACGAAGTCGACGTCCAGGCCCGCCTTGGTGCGCTGGAAGAGCAGCTCGTTGATGGCGGGCCGGCACATGCCCCCGACCTCGCAGAGGTGGAACTCCACGCGGCGCGGGGTCGCGGCCATGACCTCGGCCAATATGCGGCGGAACTTGCCCAGTTCGGCCGCGTCGATCAC
Source organism: Streptomyces sp. NBC_00986 (assembly GCF_045162565.1). NCBI lineage: Bacteria > Bacillati > Actinomycetota > Actinomycetes > Kitasatosporales > Streptomycetaceae > Streptomyces > Streptomyces sp. NBC_00986. The sequence continues at coordinate 1,946,541 of NZ_CP108733.1, read as the reverse complement.
CCCGTGGCAGACGACGTGCGCGGTGCCGCCGTCGAACGTGGTGCGCATCCGCAGCCGCATCGTGGCCGGCTCCAGCTCGACGCGGACCCGGACGGGTTCGTCGCCGCGCGGCAGCCGGACGGTGAGGGCCTTGCCGTCGAAGTCCTGGTGCGGCCGGTCGTCGATCCACACCCGGGTCAGCTCCACGGTGCCCGCGGGCAGCAGATCGGGCGCGACGCGCAGCACCCGGTCCGGGAGGTCCTCCGGGCGGGGCTTGAAGTGCAGGGTGATCGGGTCGTTGCTGAGCAGCAGCCCGGTGTAGGTGGCCGCGAGGTAGCACAGCTCCAGCGCGTGGTAGCCGGCCATGGCGTGGCTGCCCTTGAGCCGCTCGGTGCCCAGCAGGTACGGGATACCGCTGGCGAGGACGTTGAAGTAGACGCCGCCGTCCTGGTAGTCGAGGAAGAAGGCGTTGTAGAACGCCGCCGCCTCGCGCCCCAGCCGCAGTTGCTCCGGGTCGCCGGTGGTGCCGGCCAGGATCAGATAGGCGAGGATCGCCTGCTCCTGCTGCCACCAGGCCTTGCGGTCGTGCCACACCATGCGGTGGATGCCGCTGTCCGGGTCGGGCTGCCGCTCGACCACGTCCAGCCAGCCGCCGCGCAGCCCGTCGCTGCCCACCGCCGGCATGATCTCGGCGATGCGCTCGGCGGTCGTGGCGTACTCGGTCTTGTCGAACAGGGACTTTATGCGGGTCAGGTTCCAGGCGATCTTCAGGTTGTGGCCGACGACCGCCCGGTCCTGCTGCCAGCCCCAGGTCCGGTCCGGACTCCAGTCCGCGTGGAACCGCTCCTGGACGAACGGGCTGTTCGGCTCGTCGGGGAACCGCTCCACGATGGTGTCCGCGGTCTCCTCCAGGAGCGCCGCGAAGTCCGAACGGCCCGTCGCCAGAAAGGCGTTGATCAGGTACGCCGGGGCGTGGTCGCCCACCGAGTTCCAGTTCTTGCGGGCCCGGTTGCGGCCGAGCGAGTCGGCGTTCGGGTCCAGGGTGATCGGGTCGATGTGCGAGAAGAACCCGCCGCGCACGGGGTCGCGGAAGTACTTCTGGAACAGGGCGGACGTCCGGTCGATGTCCTCCAGGATCCGCGGGTCGCCGGTGATGCGGAACGTCTGGGTGGGGCCGGCGAGCGCGTAGATCTGCTCGTACATCGGGATCGCGTCGAAGTCGTCGCCGAACTCCGAGGCGAAGACCGGGCGGTGGCCGGACGAGGTGATGTCGATGCCGTGGTACCAGTAGGTGATGCCGTCGGCGACGTCGTCCACCCGCATGTGCTCGCGCAGGTACAGGGTGCCGGCCTCGGCCGCCTGCAGGAAGCGGTCCTCGCCGGTCAGCAGGTACGCCGTGGACAGGCCGTAGACGAGCCGGGAGATGGTGTCCGTCTCCTGGCGCACGTCCCCGCCGGCGAAGTCCGGCAGATGGGTGCCGCTGAGCGTGATGTGGGTGCGGAAGTTGCGCCAGTCGTACACCCCGTCGGGGAACTGGCCGCGCAGGTAGAAGTCGGCGATGGCGGTGGCCTGTTGGACCCACCAGTTCGGGTGCTCGAAGACGTACTGGCCGCGGGTCTCCTCCGGGAAGGTGATCTCCTTCGCGTCGAACCGGGAGCCGCCCTCCCACTCGTAGAGGATGCCGTACGCGAAGACGAACCGGCCCTCGGCCAGCATGTCGACGGTCTCGGCGGTGGTGTCGCGGTAGTCGTCACCGAGGTTGCGGACGATGCGGGAGACGGCGTTGGACGCCAGGTGGACGGTGAACTCCCGTTCGTCGGAGGTGCGCAGGCCGAAGCGGCGGCCGGTCGGGCTGTAGTACGTGACGTAGCCCGCGAGGGTGTCGGAGTGGATGCGGCGTTGGGCAGGGGTAGTCATCTCAGGTGCCCTTCTCGTCGGGCAGGGCCGCCAGCAGGACGACGCTGCGGCCCTGGGCGTGGTGGGTGGGACCGTCGACCAGCTCCTCTTCTCCGGGCGGCGGGATGTCGTCGGGGCCGGGGCGGGCCGTGTCGAGCACGCGGTGCCAGCGGCGACCGGGGATCTCGGGCAGCTCGAAGTCGAGGCCCAGGTGGTACATGTTGAGGATCAGATGCAGATCCGGGTCACCGTCGAAACCGCCGTACGTGCAGGCCAGCACCCGGGCGTTGGGGTCCTCCCAGCCGGGTTGGTCGAGCCGGGTGCCGTGCCACGTGATGTCGGGCAGGGAGCGGGAGTTGAGGCGTTCGGAGAAGAACTGCGGTTCGCGCAGGGTGCGGTAGCGCTTGCGGAGCTGGATGACCCGCTGCGTGAAGCCGGTGGTCTCCTTCTCCTTCCTGGCCTGGTTCCAGTCGAGCCAGGAGACCTGACTGTCCTGGCAGTAGCCGTTGTTGTTGCCGCCCTGGCTGTTGCGGAACTCGTCGCCGGCCAGCAGCATCGGGACGCCTCGGCTGAGCATCAGCAGGGACAGCAGGTTCTTGATCTGCCGCACCCGCAGGCACTCGACGTCGGCGTCGTCGGTGGGGCCCTCGACGCCGCAGTTCCAGCTGTAGTTCTCGTCGGCGCCGTCGGCGTTGGCCTCGCCGTTGGAGTGGTTGTGCTTGGCGTTGTAGCTGACCAGGTCGTTGAGGGTGAAGCCGTCGTGGCAGGTGATGAAGTTGATGCTGTTGGTGGGGAGTTCGCCCTGGGCCGCGAACAGGTCTGCGGAGCCGCCGAGCCGTGAGGCGACCTCGCCGACCATCCCGGCGTCGCCGCGCACGAACCGCCGTACGTCGTCCCTGAATGGACCGTTCCACTGCGCCCAGCGCTTCCCCGGGAACCGGCCGACCTGATAGAGGCCGCCACCGTCCCACGGCTCGGCGATGATCTTCGTCTCGGCCAGCACCTGCGACAGCTCGATCGCCCACAGGGCCGGCGGCACCGCCATCTCGTAGCCGAGGGGGCCGCGGGAGAGTTCGGAGGCGAGGTCGAAGCGGAAGCCGTCGATGTGGTGCTCGGTCACCCAGTACTCGAGGCTCTCCACGATGAACTTGGTGACCATCGGGTGGTTGGCGTTGACCGCGTTGCCGCACCCGGTGAAGTCCATGTAGTGCGAGCGGTCCTGCGGCCACAGGTGGTAGTACGCCTCGTTGGCCGCGCCCCGGAAGCTGATGGTCGGGCCGAACTCGTTTCCCTCGCTGGTGTGGTTGAAGACCACGTCGAGGATGACCTCGATGCCCGCCTGGTGGAACGCCTTCACCATGTCGCGGAACTCGGTGATGTGCGTGGCGAGATGGGGGCTGGAGCAGTAGCCGGTGTGCGGGGCGAAGAAGCCGTAGGGGTCGTAGCCCCAGTAGTTGCGGCGCGGGGTGCCGTCGGGCCCGGTGCGCAGGACCTGGGTCTCGTCGAAGTCGAAGACCGGCAGCAACTCCACGGCGGTGACGCCGAGTTCGCGCAGATGCGGGATCTTGTCGATGACGGCGGAGAAGGTGCCGGGGCGCTCGGTGTCCGAGGTCGGCGACGCGGTCAGACCGCGCACGTGCATCTCGTAGACGACGGTCTCCGCCATCGGGGTGCGCAGCGGGGTGTCGCCCTCCCAGTCGTAGTCGTCGAGGTCGACCACCAGACTGCGCATGCAGCTCTCGACGTTGTCGCCGGGGCCGATCGCGTGGGTGCGTTCCCAGCGGCCGTTGATGTTGGCGCGCGCGTACGGGTCGATCAGCACCTTGCGGTGGTCGAACCGGGTGCCCAACTCGCCGTTGTCGCGCGGTCCGTCGATGCGGAAGGCGTAGACCTGGCCGGCGCCGATCCCGCTGACGTGGCAGTGCCAGAAGTGGAAGCTGCGGTGGCGGTCGGGCAGGAGCGTGATGGTGCGGTAGGGCTGCGGGCTGTCGCAGTGCTCGAAGAGCAACAGGTCGACCCGTGTGGCGTGTTCGGAGAAGAGCGAGAAGTTGACACCGTCGGCGTCGACGGTGGGGCCCAGCGGCTGTGGCCGCCCGGGGGTGACGTCGGAGGGACGGCCGCCGGGGGAGGAGCCGGTGGCCTGGTCGGGGCGTAAGGTCAGCTGTTCTGTCATGGCATCGGTCGCAGAGTCCGTCGGGGTGTCGTACACATCGGTGGCCACCTCAGGTGAGTGCGGCCCGGGCCGCGGTCGGGGCGTCGGCACGGAGGCCGGCGAAGAGTTCCTGCCAGGGCACGGGAGTGGCACCCGGCCCCGTCTCGCTGCGCATCTCGAAGGTCACGCCCTGGGCGGCGGGGGAGTACAGCGCCTGCACACAGGCGTCGGCGACGAGCGGGCGGGCCACCCGGCCGTCGCCCAAGTCGCCCTGTTCCAGGTGCAGATGACCGTGGTCGGGCTCGTCGGTCAGCCAGCCCGGACGGATCACGGTGTACGGCAGCCCGGAGGAGCGCACCGCGTTCTCGCCGGCCAGCCGCCAGTCCAGCATCCGGCCGTAGGCGTTCATGGGGTGGTCGCGGCGGGTCACATGGCGCTGGCTGATGAGCACGAAGTGCGGTGCCGCGGCAGTGGAGTTGACAGCGTCGAGGACATGGCGGACCCCGGTGTGCAGGGTGGTCTCGGGGCTGTCGGGACCGGCGTCGTCGGTGCCCGGCTCCACGATGTAGACGACCGCCGAGCAGCCGTACAGCGGGGTGCGGACGGAGTCGGGGGAGCGCACGTCGGCCGCGAAGAACTGGGCCTGCGGCGGCGTGTGGCGGCGGGCGCGCTGGGTGCTGCGGCCGATGACGCGGACGCTCTCGCTCCGGGCGAGCAGTTGACGGGCGACGAGCCGGCCTGTGCGGCCGGTTCCTCCTATGACGGCGATCGGGCTGTCCATCGAGGTCTCCACGGGGGCTGCGGAAGAGCCGGAAAGGGCGGGGGAGTTGGCGGGGGCGCGCTCAGATCCAGTGCAGGATGTCGTCGGAGCTGGTCAGATGGGTGCCGGTGGGCAGCCCGGTGACGGCGGGCACCCGCAGCCGCGGATAGACGCTCACCCCGGACAGCCGGGTGCCGGGCCGCAGATCGGCGGCCTCGCCGATCGCGGAGTGGACGAGCCGGACCGGGTTGTCCCGCTCGGAGTGCACCCGCGCCATCGGCCCGACGTACGAGTCGGTGATGCGGGCGTACGGCCCGACGACCGCGCTGTCGCCGATGGCCGTCCGGCTGAGCCGGGCGCCCTCGTCCACGTCGACGCCGTCACCGATGTCGCTGAACCGAAGCTTCACGCCCGGCCCGATCTCGGCGTTGCGGCCGATGCGCACGGCGGGGCCGATGACCACACTGCCCTCGGAGATCTTCTGGGCGAGGGTGGTGCCGGTGACGCTGTCCTTGGTGCGCAGGCTGGACTCGTGGATCCAGTACGGCGGGTCGGTGTTCGTCGGTTCGCCCATGGCCCGGGTCATCCACCGGTAGCGACCGCCGAGCACGTCGCCGAGGGTGGCGAGGTAGTCGGCGATGCTGCCGAGGTCACCGAGCCGGTCGATGGGCGCGGCGGCGACCGGCAGTCCGCGCCCGACCAGCCAGGGCAGCAGGTCGCCGCCCCAGTCGAGGCGCTGCTGGGCGAGCCGGATCATCTCGGGGTTGCGCGCGGCCAGCCGCAGCCGGCCGCAATCCACCAGGTACATCCCGGCGTTGGTCGGCAGGGTGCGGACGGAGGACGGTAACGACGTCTCGGGGAAGATCCGGTGGACGCGGTCCAGGGTGGGCTTCTCCACGAACCCCGAGACCAGTCCGTCCGGGGAGGTCTGCATCACGCCGTACTTGCCGGCGATCTCCTCGGGGGTACGGCCGACCGAGGCGACGGTCACGACGGCGTCGGCGGCGTCGTGCGCGTCCTTCAGCCTGTTCAGGTCGAACTCGAAGACGGAGTCGACCGGCAGCACCAGGGCGCGGCCGGTCAGGTCCCACTGTTCGAGGTTGTGCAGGGTGGCGGCGCCCGAGCCGACGTTGTACCGGTCGAGGCGGGCACGGGAGTAGTGGATCTCCACGCCGAACCGTTCGCCGTGGCCGAGCACGAGCTTGATCTGGCTGTGGTTCTCGGCGCCCTGGGCGATCACGTAGAAGCGGCGGATGCCCTGGTCGCGGCAGGACTCGACGAGCCACTCGACGACCGAGCGGCCGACGAACGGGATGAGGGCCTTGCTGCGGATGTAGTCGGACGAGGCGAGGGTGAGCGGCTTGGCGCGTTCGCCCCTGCCTCCCGCCAGGATGATTCCTAACGTCTCGTCCCCCATGACAGTCCTGCCTCCTCGGCTGACAAATCAACGCTCTTCAGTCAACTCTCGCTGTCATGCGAAGTCAAGTTAAAAGTAAAGCAAGGTAGTTGGGGTGAACGCGAAGAAGCCCCGGCCGATGTTCCGACCAGGGCTGATGTCGCTTTACAGGAATGTTCGGACGAACCCGAGAATCAGATGACTCTCAGCCGGACGAGCGCACCGAGCGTCAACGCGCCCGGAATGATGGGGATCCACACGGTGATGATCCGGTAGGCCAGCACCACCGCCGTGGCCACCGCGACCGGGCCGCCCGCCGCGACCAGAGCGATGATGAGCGCGGCCTCGACGGAGCCGATGCCGCCGGGCGTGGGTATCAGCGCGACGGCGACCGTCGCCGCGAGATAGGCGACGACCATGGACGCGGGCGGCACGGGCAGCCCCAACGCCAGCCCCACCGCGACGAGTCCGGCCGCCTGGAGTGAGGGGAAGGCGAGCACGCCGCCCCACAGGGCGAGCGCGCGGGACGGCCGGGTGTGCACCGACCTGGCCTCGCCCAGCGCAGAGCGTACGAAGGCGATGAGGGCGGTACGGAGCCTGCGGGCGAGCAGCAGGACCAGCACCGCCGCGCACGCCACCAGGCCGATGCCGAGCAGCAGCGGACCGGCCGCCCCGTGCGGGAGCAGCGAGCCGATCTCCAGCGCGTCTGGGAAGGCGACCAGCAGCGCCAGCAACAGGCCGACCCGGGCGACCGATTCGGCCAGCAGATACAGCGCGACGGCGGCCGAGGAGCGCGCCAGCGGCACCCCGCACACGGCCATGAACCGCAGATTGACCGCGCTCGCGCCGAGCCCCGTCGGCAGCAGATGGTTGGCCGCGCCCGCCGCGAACTGCGTGGCCAGCAACCGGCGTACGGGCAGCCGCTCGACGAGCGCACCCTGCCGTCCGGCGGACGCGGCGACCCAGGTGCCGCAGGTCGCGGCCGCCGCGGCCAGCAGCCACGGCCAGTCGGCATCCCTGAGGTGACCGAAGCCCTCGACGAGCACCGACCAGTGGCGCACGGCGATCCACAGCACGAGCGCGAGCGGGACCAGCATCAGGATCTGCCGGAGGGGGAGACGCTTGAGACCTTGGGCGATTCGGACGACCATCACATCCCGAGAGGGTCCCCATGCCACGTCAACTGCGGGTTGCGGCAGCGGGGACAGTTCCTTACGCGCGCCCCTACACGAGCCCCCGCACCCGTCCCCGCACGACGATGCGGCGAATACGTTGACCTCAACGACGCTTGAGGTCCTACGGTCTCTCCCATGAGCATGGAGAGCACGGCCTGGACCCAACTGCACAGTGTCATGACCGCCGAACAGGAGCGCCGCCCCTTCGCCCGCGCCACACTGCGCCGCATCGCGGAGTTCGCGCGACCGCACCGCCGCCCGATCGCGCGCTTCGTCCTGCTCGGGGTGGTGACCGCACTCCTCGCCGTCGCGACCCCCGTCCTGGCCGGACATGTCGTCGACGCGATCGTGTCGGGCGGTGACGACGGCACCGTCGTACGCCTCGCCCTGCTCATCGCCCTGATCGCGGTCGCCGAGGCGGCGCTCGGCATCCTGGGCCGGCGGCTCTCCTCGGCGCTGGGGGAGGGGCTCATCCTCGATCTGCGGACGGCCGTGTTCGACCATGTGCAGCGCATGCCGGTCGCGTTCTTCACCCGCACCCGCACGGGAGCACTCGTCTCCCGGCTCAACAACGACGTCATCGGCGCCCAACGCGCGTTCAGCAACACCCTGTCCGGAGTGGTGAGCAACTTCGTCACGCTCCTGCTCACGCTGGTCGTCATGCTCACCCTGTCCTGGCAGATCACCCTGCTCGCACTCGTGCTGCTCCCGGTGTTCGTGATCCCGGCCCGCCGGATGGGCAGCCGGATGGCCGGCATGCAGCGCGAGGCGGCCGGGCTCAACGCCGCGATGAGCACCCGCATGACCGAACGCTTCTCCGCACCCGGCGCCACCCTCGTCAAACTCTTCGGCCGCCCCGACGAGGAGTCCGTGGAGTTCGCCGCCCGCGCGAGCCGCGTCCGCGACATCGGCGTCCGCACGGCCACCGCCCAGTCGGTCTTCATCACCTCGCTGACCCTCGTCTCCGCCCTGGCCCTCGCCCTCGTCTACGGCCTCGGCGGCTGGTTCGCCCTGCACGGCACCCTGGAGCCGGGCGCGGTCGTCTCGCTGGCGCTCCTCCTGACCCGCCTCTACGCCCCGCTCACCGCCCTCGCCGGAGCCCGCGTCGAGGTGATGAGCGCCCTCGTCAGCTTCGAGCGCGTCTTCGAGGTCCTCGACCTCAAGCCCCTCATCGAGGACAAGCCGGACGCCCGTGAGGTCCCCGAGGGCCCGGTCGCGGTCGAGTTCGACGAGGTCCGCTTCGCCTACCCCTCCGCCGACAAGGTCTCCCTCGCCTCACTCGAAGAGGTCGCCTCCCTCGACACCCGCGGCGGCGCCGAGGTCCTGCACGGCATCTCCTTCCGCGCCGAACCCGGCCAGACCATCGCCCTCGTCGGGTCCTCCGGCGCCGGCAAGTCCACCGTCGCGCAACTCCTGCCCCGCCTCTACGACGTGGACGAAGGCGCCGTACGCATCGGAGGCGTCGACGTCCGCGATCTCACCGCCGCCTCCCTTCGCGCGACCCTCGGCATGGTCACCCAGGACGGCCACCTCTTCCACGACTCGGTCCGCGCCAACCTCCTGCTGGCCCAACCCGCCGCCACCGAGGACGAGTTGTGGGACGCGCTGCGCCGCTCCCGTCTTGACGATCTCGTACGGTCGCTGCCCGACGGCCTGGACACGGTCGTCGGGGAACGCGGCTACCGGCTCTCCGGCGGCGAGCGCCAACGCCTCACCATCGCCCGGCTGTTGCTGGCCGGCCAGCGCGTCGTCATCCTCGACGAGGCCACCGCCCACCTGGACAACACCTCGGAGGCGGCCGTCCAGGAGGCGCTCACCGAGGCGTTGCAGGGCCGCACGGCGGTCGTGATCGCGCACCGGCTGTCCACCGTGCGCTCCGCCGACCAGATCCTCGTCGTCGAGGCGGGCCGGATCGTGGAACGCGGCACGCACGACCAACTCCTCGCCGGCGATGGGCGATACGCGGAGCTGTACCGCACGCAGTTCGAGAAGCAGCCGGAGATTGGACCGGTCCAGGAAGCGGTGGTGTAAGAGCGTAGTGGCGTAACAGGCGTCAGGGCTCGCGGTGTTCGTGCGCCGCCTGCTCCAACTCCTCCGCCTCCGCCTCGGCCACGCGGATCTCGGCCTCCACGTCGATCGAGCGGCTCAGCCACCAGTACAGCAACCCGGCGACCGGCAGTCCGACGAACAGGGAGAGGTCGGCGCCGTCCATGGCGTGTGCGATCGGGCCGACGTAGAGGGTGCCGACGGAGAAGAACGGCACCATGACGCCGAAGCCCACCAGGTAGGAGATGATCCCGTGCCAGCCCCAACGGCCGTAGATGCCATGGGGGTTGAAGATCTCGGCGATCGCGTAGTGGCCGCGGCGCACCACGTAGTAGTCCATCAGGTTGACCGCGGTCCACGGGATGAACAGATAGAGCACCAGCAGCAGGAAGTTGTTGAAGTTCGTGAGGAAGTTCGCGGTCGCGGCCATCGCGCCGGCCAGGGAGAGCGCGGCGGTCAGGCCGATCGTCAACGCCCTTACGGACACGGTCGGTTGGACCTTCTTGAACGAGTCGATCGCGCTGATCAGGGTCAGTGAACCGCCGTACATGTTCAGCGCGGTCACCGAGACCAGGCCCAGGGTGGCGAAGAGGAGCACGATCGCGCCGAAGCCGCTGAACACCTTGTCGCCCGCCGCGTTGATCGAACGGATCGTGTCGAAGTCCTTGCCCGCCCAGGCGGCGAGCAGCGCGCCGAGCGTCATCAGCCAGACCCCGCCGAGCGCCGAGCCGAAGTAGGTCCAGTAGAAGGTCTTGCGGACGGTCACGTCCGGCGGGAGGTAGCGCGAGTAGTCCGAGACGTAGATTGCCCAGCTGATCTGGTAGCCGGCCACCACACCGAACTGCGCGAGGAACGGCGTCCAGGAGAAGCCGCCGAGGTCGAAGGAGCCGGCCGGGTAGTGCAGGGTCGCCAGCACGCCCACGGTGAAGATCCCGAAGACGACCAGGAAGGTGTACGTCAGGAACTGCTCGGCCTTGTGGATGACGTCGTAGCCCACCAGCGCGATCACGAAGCCGACGACGGTGACCACGGCCACCCACATCTTGGTGCCGCCGTGCACCGTGGTGTGCAGGGCCTCCCCGGCGAGGATCGTGTTGAAGACGTTGAAGCCCGCGTACTGCACATACGCGAACAGCCACACCAACAGGGCGCCCACGTAACCGAACTGGGGCCGCGACTGGATCATCTGCGGCAGCCCCAGCTGCGGGCCCTGGGCCGAGTGGAACGCCATGAAGAAGGTGCCGAGCAGGGTGCCCGCGACGATCGCGATGAGCGACCAGATGAGGTTGCCGCCCTCGGTGATGCTGATCAGGCCGACGGCGAGGGTGGCGATCTGCGCGTTCGACATGAACCACAGCGGGCCAAGGTGCCACAGCTTGCCGTGGCGCTCGTTCAGGGGGACATAGTCGATGGAACGTATCTCCAGCCCCGACACCCGGGGCTCTGAAGCGGTGGTCACGGCGCCTCCCAGGTGCTGATCCAGCCTCTGTGGCCACATTCATCCCCCGGACGGCACCCGGCAACCGCAAGCGAAACTGTGAACCACGGTCTTTACCTGGTCCTTACGGGACCTGGCCCCTACGGGAGCCATGTCCGGCCGGTCGTCGTGAGGCCGGGGAAGCCCGGCGGACTTCGAGCGGACTTCAAGTCCAAGATCCATCGGGCCATCGACGCCGAGATGCTGGACGCCGCCCATCTCGTGCATCCCGGAGACCTGGTGATCATCATCAGTTAGGCTCAGGTGTCCGACGCCGAGGCGCGGGCGCTTCGGCCTCGGGTCATGCACGTGGACTCCGCCATCCGGATCGTGGACCTGGGCGCCGATCCGTCCGAGCCGGTGCCGGGTTCGGAGCGGACGCGCGGCCCGCAGGCCGTCACGGCCTGACCATCGCACCAGGAGGATGCCCATGAGCGAGATCGAGATCCGCGACGACCGGGCGGCGGGCCGCCTGGAGGCGATCGCCGGCGGTGAAGTCGTAGGCCACATCGAGTACTTCGTCCTCGAGTCCCCCGCGCGCGCCCTCGTCCCGGTCCACACGCTCGTGGAACCGGCCCACGAGGGAAAGGGCATCGCGGGATCCCTGGCCCGCGAGCTGTACGGCATCGCGGCCCGCGAGGACATCGTCGTCGCCCCGCTGTGCCCGTACGTCGTCAAGTGGGCGGAACGTCATCCTGACGAGGCACCGGCCGCGGACCCGAAGTTGCAGCGGGCGGCGATGGAGTGGCTCAGGGCGCATCCGGGTCGCTTCTAGGACCCCGGTCACCGGACGCGGGTGGTCCGGGAGCCGGCCTCGGATGTCGCGAGACCGGCTCCAACTCCCGGGCCGGGCTCGCCCGTTGAGAGGCCGGCCCCGCCTCCCGCCGATGACTCTCCGGACGCGTCCCTTCGAACCTGGAGAAAGGCCCCGCCCCGAACCTGGAGAAAGGCCCGCCCTCGTGCTCGCCCTTCTGCACACCTCGCCCGCGCACATCCCGGTCTTCGACGCCCTGCGCGACGAGGACCATCAGGGCCTGGAACTACGGCACTTCGTCGACGAGGAGCTGTTGGCACGGGCCCGGCGCGAGGGACCGGAAGCGGTGACCGGGGCGGTACGCGACGTGCTGGAAGAGGCCGTCGCTGAAGGGGCGCGGGCGGTGTTGTGCACCTGCTCGACCATCGGCGCGGTCGCGGAGACCGCCGGTGCGCGGATCGGCGTACCGGTGCTGCGCGGTGACCGCCCGATGGCGGCGGCCGCGGTGGCCGCCGGTCCACGTGTCGTCGTGGTGGCGACACTGGAGAGCACCCTGGGACCGACCGTCGCGCTGGTCGAGGAGGAGGGGCGGCGCGCCGGCCACCCTCGTGAACTCCTCGCCGTCCGCACCCTGTTCGTCGAGGACGCCTGGACCCGCTTCGAGACGGGCGACACCGAGGGCTGCGCCCGGCTGGTCGCGGACGCCGTCGACGCGGTCACCGGCGCCGACGCGATCGTCCTCGCGCAGGGGTCCATGGCACCGGCCCAGCGGCTCACGACCACGGCGATCCCGGTGCTGTCGAGTCCCCGGCCGGGGCTGGCCTCCGGTGCCCGGGCGGCGCGGGTCGGTTGAGCCCGGCTGGGTGGGTGGCGGTGTGGGTGACGGGTGGTGCGGGGGCCGTGGCCTCCGTCCGCTCCTGGTGCTGTCGGGCTCTGTCTCGGCCGGCCGCCGGTGCCCGGGCGGCGCCGGTCGGCTGAGCCCACCCGGGTGAGTGTCCGCGCCGGTCACGGGTACGCGGGGGAGTAGTCCAGGGCCGACGTAGCCGACATTCACCACTGACTGGAGGACGCGATGACCCACCCGTACCCCGACCCCGTACCCCCGGCACCCACCCCGGGGCCCGGTCCCACGCCGGACCCGGTGCCCGGACCCGGTCCCGTACCGGTGCCGGACCCGGAACCCCCGGTACCGCTGCCCGCGCCGCCGCCGGGCCCCGGCCCCACTCCGGGGCCGTCGCCGTCCCCGATTCCGCCGGGCCCGGACCCCGTACCGAGCCCGGAACCGGGACCGCCGCTCACCTGAACCGGGTCACCCGGCGCCGGCACCGCCGTCCTGGCAGGATGCCCCCATGGAACGTGTGCTTGGAATCGGCGGATACTTCCTGCGGGCCACCGACCCGGAGGCCCTGAGTGCCTGGTACCGGGACTGCCTCGGACTGGACGCCGACGAGCACGGTCTGTGGGGTCAGGAGGCCGGGCCGACGGTGTTCGCGGCGTTCGAGTCCGGGACCGACTACTTCGGGTCCCGGACCCAGCAGACCATGCTCAACTTCCGCGTCCGCGACCTCGACGCGATGCTCGCGCAGCTGCGCGCCAAGGGCGCGGACGTGGCGGAGGAGACGCAGGACATGGAGGGCGTCGGCCGCTTCGGCTGGGTCACCGATCCCGAAGGCAACCGCGTCGAACTGTGGCAGCCCGCCTGACCGCGACCCGGCTGACGTCCCGTCGGCCCAGGGGGACAGCCCCTGGGCCGACGATCCGGGGAACAGCCCTCAGGCCGTGACCTCCGACCGGTCTCCACCCCACAGCGTGTGGAACGCCCCGTCCCGGTCCACCCGCCGGTACGTGTGCGCCCCGAAGAAGTCCCGCTGCCCCTGCGTGAGCGCCGCGGGCAGCCGCTCGGCGCGCAGCGCGTCGTAGTACGCGAGGGCCGCGGAGAAGCCGGGTGTCGGGACGCCCTGCCGGGTGGCCGCGACGACGACCTCGCGCCAGTCGTCCTGCGCCCCCGCGATCTCCCGCGCGAACGTCTCGTCGGACAGCAGGCTCGGCAGGTCCGCGCGGGCGTCGTACGCGGCGCGGATGCGGTCGAGGAAGGCCGCGCGGATGATGCAACCGCCGCGCCAGATCGAGGAGATGGCGCCGAGGTCGACGTTCCAGTCGTACTCCTCGCTGCCCGCCGCGATCTCGTGGAAGCCCTGTGTGTACGACACGATCTTCGACGCGTACAGCGCCTGCTCGACCCGGTCCGCGAAAGCCCCCGCGTCGGACTCGCTCAGGGGAGAGGCCGTGGGACCGGCCAGCCCCCGCGAGGCCTCGCGCAGCGCCGCGTGGCCGGAGAGGGAACGGGCGAAGACCGCCTCGGCGATGCCGGAGACCGGGACGCCGAGGTCGAGGGCGATCTGGACCGTCCAGCGGCCGGTGCCCTTCTGCTCCGCCTGGTCGACGACCACGTCCACGAACGGCTTGCCGGTGGCCGCGTCCACGTGGGACAGCACCTCGGCGGTGATCTCGATCAGATAGGAGTCCAGCCGGCCCGTGTTCCAGGTGCGGAAGATGTCCGCGATCTGCGCGGGCGAGTAACCGGCGACATCGCGCAGCAGCTGGTACGCCTCGCCGATCAACTGCATGTCGGCGTACTCGATGCCGTTGTGGACCATCTTCACGAAGTGCCCGGCGCCGTCGGGACCCACATGGGTCACACAGGGCGCCCCGTCCTTCGCCTTCGCGGAGATCTTCTCCAGCATCGGACCGAGCGAGTCGTACGACTCCTTCGGGCCACCCGGCATGATGCTCGGCCCGTGCAGCGCGCCCTCCTCGCCGCCGGAGACACCCATGCCGACGAAGTGGATGCCCTGCTCGCGCAGCGCCTTCTCACGGCGCCGGGTGTCCTCGAAGTGCGCGTTGCCACCGTCGATGATCATGTCGCCGGGCTCCAGGAGAGGGGCGAACTCCTCGATCACCGCGTCCGTCGGGTCACCGGCCTTCACCATGACGACCAGGCGGCGGGGCCGCTCCAGCGCCGCCACGAAGTCCTTGGCGGTCTCCGCCGCGATGAAGTCGCCCTCGCCGCCGAACTCCGCCACCAGGTCGCGCGTGCGGGACGCGGTCCGGTTGTGCACGGCGACCGTATAGCCGTTGCGCGCGAAGTTGCGGGCGAGGTTGCGGCCCATGACCGCGAGACCCGTGACGCCGATCTGCGCTGAAGTGCTCATTCGGTTGGCTCCTAAAGATCAGGAAGGTCCTGACATCGGTGGTACCGGTCGTGCTCGCCAGTATTGCCCCACCGACCATCCTGGCCCGCCGGTACCCCGACCGCACGTGCTGGCCGTGCGAAGTTGTCCGCCTTCGGTCGGTGTTCCTCCCGGGCTCCTTCCGCGCACACGCACGTCCAACCCCACCAGCCCCACCCGTTTCCCAACAGGCGTGGAATACCGGTCACTTGAGTCACAGAGCGGCCGGTTGCCGCCTTGTCATGGCCTGTTCGGGGCGCTTATTTTTGGCCCTCCTGACGCATGTGGAGGGGGATTCCCCATGGCCGTACGCGGCCGGCACCGCCGGTATCAGCCGAGCAGGATCAACCGGGCCTCGCTGCTCACGGTCACGGCGGGCGGCGCGGGCATCGCGATCCCGCTCGCGACCGTCGGCGCGGGCACCGCCCAGGCGGCCGAGGTGAGCACCTGGAACAAGGTCGCCGCCTGTGAGTCCAGCGGCGACTGGAGCATCAACACCGGCAACGGGTTCTACGGCGGGCTGCAGTTCACCCAGTCCACCTGGGAGGCCTACGGCGGCACGGCGTACGCGCACCGCGCCGATCTCGCCACCCGGGACCAGCAGATCGCCATCGCGGAGAAGGTGCTCAAGGGCCAGGGCCCCGGTGCCTGGCCGGTGTGCTCGGTGCGCGCCGGACTCACCCGGGGCGGCGGCACCCCCGACATCCACGTCGGCGGCACGAAGACCGAGAGCACCGCGGCGCACCAGGCCAAGGCCAAGGACGCCAAGACGCGGACCGTGGTGAAGCGGTCCGTCAAGGACGTCCAGCCGCAGACCACACCGCAGTCCCGCGCGGGCACCGCCGAGATGTACACGGTCGTGCGCGGCGACACCCTCTCCGGGATCGCCGACACCGAGCGCGTGGACGGCGGCTGGCACGGGCTCTACGCCGCGAACCGCACCACCGTGGGGGACGATCCCGACCTGATCCTGCCGGGCCAGCGGCTCAGCCTGCACGGCAAGGCGGCGCCTGCGGCCCACACGGCGACGAAACCGGCCACCAAGTCGTCGACCACCAAGTCCTCGAAGAAGAAGGCCTCTTCGGACACCGCCGAGAAGGTCACCCACAAGAAGACGACGAGCCACTCCCTCGTCGCCCCGGTGAACGCCCCCATCGGCACCGCGTACCACGCGACGGGCTCCTCCTGGTCGAAGGGCTACCACACCGGCGTCGACTTCCTCGTCCCCACCGGCACGTCGGTGAAGGCCATCGAGAACGGGACGGTCGTCAGCGCGGGGTGGGCGGGGTCGTACGGCTACCAGGTGGTGATCCGGCACGCCGACGGGCGGTACTCGCAGTACGCGCACCTGTCCGCGATCTCCGTGCGGGACGGTCAGTCGGTCGGCGAGGGGCAGCGCATCGGGCGCTCCGGGTCCACCGGAAACACCACGGGCCCGCATCTGCACTTCGAGGTGCGGACGGGGCCCGGCTTCGGTACCGACATCGACCCGCTCGCCTATCTGCGGGCCGGCGGCGTCAGGATTTGACTCGGGTACGGTGCCGGTCGTGGACCGGCATCATCACGTACAGCCCGGCGTGGAACGGACCGAAGTAGCCGACCGGTTCACCGGCGGAGCCGGCCGGCTCCAGGGTCTCGTAACCCTCTCCGGCCGGAATCGCCGCCTGGGCCGGGACGAGGATCCCGTCGCCCGGTGCGCCGGCCGTGATGTCCGCGGCCGGCACGTCGACGTTCGCGCTCACGCCGACGGGCTGTCCAGGGAGGGCGTCCAGCAACTCCTCGACGGGCGAGGGAGCCACGGGAGCCGTACCGGCGTCGGCCGGTGCGGTCTTCTCCAGGCGCTCCGTGGTCAGCAGGATCAGGCCGCCCGCGGCGACCACTCCGGCGCTCAGGGCGAGGAGGGTGCCCGTCGTGCCGTAGCGGAAGGTCTCACCGAACATCGTGATGCCGACCGCGGCCGCCACCACCGGGTTCACGACCGTCAGGACCGCCAGCGGAGCCGCCAGGCCGGCGCCCCGGTAGGACGCCTGCGAGAGCATCAGACCGGCCACCGCGAACACCGCGATCACGCCGAGGAACGGGATGTCGGTCGCGGTGACCGCGCCGTTGTCCCAGTCGACCGTCACCGTCTTGGTGAACACCGAGGACATGCCGAAGGCTATGCCGGACGCGGTCGCCAGCAGCACGCTGCGCACCGCCGGGTGCCGGTGGGCCGCGCGGCCCGCGATCATCAGGGTCACGACCACCGCGCCGGTGAACACGGCCACGGACACCCGCTGGGCGGTGCTCAGCGACTGACCGTCGGAGGTGCCGACGAGGGACAGCAGACCCGCGAGACCGATCGTCGCCATGATGGCGCCGCGCCAGGCGGTGGAGCCGGCCTTGCGGCCGACGAACAGGGCCGCCATCGGCAGCGCGAACACGATCGTCAGCGCGCCAAGGGGCTGCACGAGGCTCAGCGGGCCGTAGGCCAGCGCCACCACGTGCAGCAGACCGCCGGTGCCGTTCAGTCCGACCGCCGCCCACCAGCTGGGGCGGCGCAGCGGCGCGTACTCCTGGTCGGGGGAGGACACCGCGACGCGCTCCTGCACGATCGCTCCGCCGGCGTAGGCCACGGCGGAGACGAGCGACAGCAGGATGGACAACGCGAGGGCGCTCATCGGCAGCTCCTCTGCGTCAGGCGGGCACCTCTGGCACCACGCGGCGAACGGTCGGCTTTCATACAGAACACGATGCCGCTCGATGTTCTTCCCGTCGTCGTACCTGAGCACCGATTGGGTAGTACTGCCGATGGAGTACGAAAGGCCCCTTGTCCTCCCCAAGGTGGGTGACACCGGACGACACCCCCTGGGGGAAACCCCTAAGAGCCTTGGTACTACTGCTGTTCGTGGACCTCGACCCCGAACTCGCCGCGCTCCGCCCCCTCGGCGGCTTCTTCGTACTACGCACGGGCGCAGCCCCGCACGGCCCGCTGCCGACGCTCGCGCGGACCTACGAAAACCCGGCCTCGGAGGTTTACGGAAATCCCCTGACTTTTCGTGTCCGAGTTGTCGCGGACCGTCTCCAGGCCCCTGAGCTGCGCGTTGCCGCCTCGATCGCCCAGCAGGCGCTCGCGGCCCGGCTGTGGTCGGTCGCGCTCGGCTGCGCAGCCCTGTACGGCCGGATCCCCGACCTCGACCCCGGACTGCTGCACTGGGACGCCGACGGCAGCGCGCCGGACGACCTGTGGCTCGCCGAGGTGCGCCCGCTGCCGGCCGACGCCCTCGCCGAGACCGTGCTCCACGGCCACCTGGAACCCCTGAACGCGGCCCTGGTCGCCCGCCACCGCACGGCCACCGGCCTTCTGTGGGGCAACGTGGCCTCCGCGCTCGCAGGCGCCGCCCGGGAACTGGACCGCTGGGCACGCACGCGTGGCCGTACGGAAGTCGCCACGCGCGCGCGTGCTCTGACCGCGGAACTCTTCGCCCACCCGCTCCTCGCCGGAACCGGAACGTTCACCGGCACATCCTTCCGGCGCCGCAGCTGCTGCCTCTACTATCGGATCCCCGGTGGCGAGGTGTGCGGCGACTGCTGCTTCACACAGCCGCCGGGCTCTTCCCCGAACGCGGCTTCTGGGTGACCATGAGGGCAATCTGCCGCCGAGAACAAGGGGTTTCGGGTGCGAGTGGGACTGCTGACCCGGGAGTACCCGCCGGATGTGTACGGCGGCGCGGGCGTCCATGTGGAGTTCCTCGCCCGGGAGTTGAGGCCCCTGGTCGATCTCGACGTGCACTGCTGGGGTGAGGGCCGCACCGAGGGCGTCGTACGCCACCGCTCCTGGCCCACTCTCGACGGCGCCAACGACGCCCTGCGCACCTTCTCCGTGGACCTCTCCATGGCCGCCGCCCTCGAAGGCCGCGAACTCGTCCACTCCCACACCTGGTACGCCAACCTCGCCGGCCACTTCGCCAAGCTCCTCTACGGCATCCCGCACGTGATGACCGCCCACTCCCTGGAGCCGCTGCGCCCCTGGAAGGCCGAGCAGCTCGGCGGCGGCTACGCCCTCTCCAGCTGGGCCGAGCGCACCGCGATCGAGGCCGCGGACGGCGTGATCGCCGTGTCGGGAGCCATGCGCGAGGACATCCTCACCTGCTACCCGACGCTGGACCCCGGCAAGGTGCAGGTCGTCCACAACGGCATCGACACCACGCTCTACCAGCCCGACCACGGCACAGACGTCCTCACCCGGCTCGGCATCGACCCCGACCGCCCCTACGTCCTGTTCGTCGGCCGGATCACCCGCCAGAAGGGCGTGCCTCACCTGCTGCGCGCCGTGCGGGACATCGACCCGGCCGCACAGGTCGTGCTGTGCGCGGGCGCGCCGGACACCCCCGAGATCGACCGCGAATTCCGCGAGCTCTTCCAGGAGCTGAGCAGCGTCCGCGCGGGCGTCCACTGGATCCCGCAGATGCTGCCGCGCCCGGAAGTGATCCAGCTCCTCACCCACGCCACCGTGTTCGCCTGCCCCTCGGTGTACGAGCCCCTCGGGATCGTGAACCTGGAGGCGATGGCCTGCGGTACGGCCGTGGTCGCCTCCCGCGTCGGGGGCATCCCGGAAGTGGTGGCGGACGGGGAGACGGGGCTGCTGGTGTCCGTCGACGACGACTTCGAGGCGAACCTGGCGCTGGCTCTCGACTCCGTGCTCGCCGACCCGGAGACTGCGAAACGGATGGGCGAGGCCGGGCGGGAGCGCGCGGTGGGCGAGTTCGGCTGGGACGCCGTGGCGCTGCGCACCGCGCGGCTCTACCGGGAGATCGCCAAACAGGCTTAGTGTGCGCTGCTCAGGGGCAGGCTGGGGTCAACCAGGGTGAGGGGAGCGGCCATGCGTCGTGGCGGACCTTCGGTGCTCGGGATCGTACTGGCGGGCGGTGAGGGCAAGCGGCTGATGCCCTTGACCGCCGACCGGGCCAAACCCGCGGTCACCTTCGGCGGAACGTACCGCCTCGTGGACTTCGTGCTGTCCAATCTCGTCAACGCGGACATCCTCCGCATCTGCGTGCTCACGCAGTACAAATCGCATTCGCTGGACCGCCACATCACCACCACCTGGCGCATGTCCAGCCTGCTTGGCAACTACGTCACACCCGTCCCGGCCCAGCAGCGCCTGGGCCCGCGCTGGTACCTCGGCAGTGCGGACGCGATCCTGCAGTCGCTGAACCTGATCTACGACGAACGCCCCGAGTACGTCGCGGTGTTCGGCGCCGACCACGTGTACCGCATGGACCCGCGCCAGATGCTCGCCCAGCACATCGAGAGCGGCGCGGGCGTCACGGTGGCCGGTATCCGCGTGCCGCGCGCCGAGTCCTCGCAGTTCGGCGTGATCACCCCGGGCTCGGACGGCCAGACGGTGGAGAACTTCCTGGAGAAGCCCGCCGACCCGCCCGGTCTGGTGGACGACCCGGAGTGCGTCTACGCCTCGATGGGCAACTACATCTTCACCACCAAGGCGCTGATAGAGGCACTCCAGCGGGATGCCGAGGAGCTCGACTCGGTGCACGACATGGGCGGTTCGATCCTGCCCGCGCTCACCGACCGGGGCGAGGCCGCGCTCTACGACTTCAGCGCCAACCACGTCCCCGGCGAGACCACCCGGGACCAGGGCTACTGGCGGGACGTCGGCACGCTCGACGCGTACTACGACGCCCACATGGACCTCATCGCCGAGCGCCCCGCCTTCAACCTCTACAACCGCAACTGGCCCATCTACACCCACTCCGGCCAGCTCTCCCCGGCCCGCTTCAACGCCGGCGGCATGGCCAGCGAGTCGATCATCAGCTCCGGGTGCCTGATCCGCGGCCAGGTCACCCGCTCGGTGCTCTCCCCGGGCGTGGTGGTCGACCCCGGAGCCGTCGTCCAGGGCTCGATCCTGCACGACAACGTCCACATCGGCCGGGGCGCGGTGGTCCGGGGCGCGGTCCTGGACAAGAACGTCGAGGTACCGCCGGGCGCGACGATCGGCGTCAACCCGGAGCGGGACGCCGACCTGTACACGGTTTCGAAGGGCGGCGTCATCGCACTCGGGAAGGGCCAACTGGTCACGTAACGGCACGTTTTGGCGATGCACGGCCCCGGTGCTTTTCAGCCGCACCGGGGCTTCGCCGCGTCGGGGTGCTTTCCATGGCCGCGCTTGTCATGTCCCTGGACGGAATCCGGAATCCGTGTTGTCATGCCAACTGCCGCCTATGACAACGTTGTTATGGAGGTTCCGTGCGCATCAGACGACTCAGAGACCGACTCGCGCTACTCCTCGCGCTGGCCCTCGGCATCGCCGGGCTGGCCGCCGTCCCCACCGCGAGCGCCACCGCCGCAGACGACCCCGTCGAGATCCACGGCCTGAAGGGCGAGTACTACACCCAGTCCGCCCCCGGCGCCTTCGACTTCGCCGACCTCAAGGCAACCGGCGTCGACCCGAACCTCGACTTCGACAACCTCGAACCCCGACTCGCCTTTGCCACCGGCCAGTCGGACGACGTGAGCATCCGCTGGACCGGCAAACTCGTCCCGACGAAGACCGGCCCCCACACTTTCTCGATCATCGGCGACAACGGGTTCCGCCTCTGGATCGGCGGCCAGCTCGTCATCGACCACTGGGTCGACGACTGGGACACCGAACAGACCTCCACCCCCGTCGAGTTGACCGCCGGCACGGCCTACGACATCAAGGTCGAGTACTTCGAGCACTACGGCGGCTCCAACCTCCACGTGCGCTGGACCGAGCCCGGCGGCACGAAGGTGGCCATCCCGCAGTCGGCCTTCCGCCTCCCCGACGGCTACGACTACGACGGCGCCCTCGCCGCCACGGTCACCAGCACCGGCCGCACCCTGAAGCTCGACTTCGCCCAGCCCCTCGCCGCACCCCCGGCAGGCCTGACCGACCACCTCGAAGCGGTGATCGGCGGCGCCAAGTGGCCGCTGGGAGCAGCCAAGTTGGACCCGTCCGACCCGCGGACGCTCCTCATCCCGCTCACACAACCCGTCGTGGGCAACAAGACCGGCACCGCATCCGGCACCGCGGACATCCGCTACGACGGTGAAGCCGGTCTCGCCACGGCCGATGGCAACGTTATCAACGGCTTCTGGAGCACCGGCCCGAACCGTTCCACCTACGAACTGCGCACCCAGTGGGCCGACCAGGTGGGCCCGCACAACGCCCTCCCCGAGTACCCGCGCCCGCAGCTCACCCGCACCGACTGGCGGAACCTCAACGGGAGTTGGCAGTTCGCCGCGGCCACGGCGGGCGAACAGCCCCCGGTCGGCAAGAACCTCGCCGAGCGCATCCTCGTCCCGTACCCCGTCGAGTCCCAGCTCTCAGGCCTGGAACGGCACGAGGACCGCATGTGGTACCGCCGCACCTTCACCGTCCCCGCCGACTGGAGGATCGGCTCGGGCAAGCGGCTGATGCTCAACTTCGGCGCCGTCGACTGGCGCGCCGAGGTCTACGTCAACGGCACGAAGGTCACCGAACACCAGGGCGGCTACGACAAGTTCAGCGCCGACGTCACCGACGCGCTGAAGCCCGGCCGTACCCAGGAGCTGATCGTCGGCGTCTACGACCCCACCGACGCGGCGAACGGCGAGAACCCGCCCATCGGCAAGCAGCGCCTCGACCCGAGCGGCATCTGGTACACCCCGACCTCGGGCATCTGGCAGACGGTCTGGATGGAACCGGTCGCACCCGACCACGTCGACTCCCTCAAACTCACCCCCGACGTGAGCAAGAGCCAACTCACCGTCGAGGCACAGGGAGTTCGGGCCGGCGTACCGATCACGGCGACGGCGTACGACGGAAAGCGCGCGGTAGCCACGGTGCATGGCCGGACGGGCAGCCCGCTGACCCTGGCCCTCCGCAACCCGCGCCTCTGGTCACCCGACGACCCGTTCCTCTACGACCTGAATGTCACCGTCGGCCACGACCGCGTCGGCAGCTACTTCGGGATGCGCTCGATCGCCGTCGAGAAGGTCAACGGCGTTCCGCGCACGGTCCTCAACGGCAAGCCCGTCTTCATGATGGCCACGCTCGACCAGGGCTTCTGGCCGGACGGTCTCTACACCGCCCCGACCGACGAGGCGCTCGCTCATGACCTCAAGGTGCACAAGGAGTTGGGCTTCAACGCGGTGCGCAAGCACATCAAGGTCGAGCCCGACCGCTGGTTCTACTGGGCCGACAAGCTCGGCCTCATGGTGTGGCAGGACATGCCCGCGATGACCGCCGGGGTGAACCCGTCCGCCGCCGCACGTGCCGAGTACGAGCGCGAGATGAAACAGATGATCGACGAGCACATCAGCAGCCCGTCGGTCGTCATGTGGGTGACGTTCAACGAGGGTTGGGGCCAGTACGACGAGGCCCGGATCGCCGATCAGGCGAAGGCATGGGACCCGACCCGGCTCGTGAACAGCATGTCCGGCATCAACCTCGGCGTGGACGGCGGCACCGGCGACATCATCGACGAACACGGCTATCCCAGCCCCGCCCTGCCACCCCGTCCGGACGGTCAACGCGCCCTGGTCAGTGGGGAGTACGGCGGTCTCGGGCTCGCGGTGCCGGGGCACGCGTGGTCGGTGCAGCAGTCGTACGTGGACGTCGATCCGGCGGCCTACACCGACGACTACCTCGCCAAGCTCGCCGAGGTGCACGCCCTGACCTGCCAGGGCAGCAACGGCGCGGTCTACACCCAAATATCGGACGTCGAGGGCGAGTTGAACGGCCTGATGACCTACGACCGGCGGGTGCTCAAGCCCGACGCGCAGCGGGTGAAGGCCGCTCAGCAGGCCCTGATCCGTGATGCCTCGCAGGCGACGCCCGCGAACTGCCCCACCAGCTGACCCCTTTCGCCAACTGGAGGCCCACCCGCATGAGATGGACCCGGCGCCTGCGCCTGTGCGTGGCGGGGGCGGTGGCAGCGTCCGCGCTGTTCGCCGTCCCCGGCACGGCCGAAGCCTCTGCCCATGGTCAACTCACCGATCTGGTCAACCCGTTCATCGGTACCGAGAACGACGGGAACACCTATCCCGGCGCCGCCGTGCCCTTCGGCATGGTGCAGTTCTCGCCGGACACCGGCCACAACACCGGCTACGACTACTCCCAGAACCACATCCGCGGCTTCTCCCTCGTGCACCTCTCCGGCGTCGGCTGCGGCCTGGGCGGAGACCTGCCCGTACTGCCGACGACCGGTGACGTGACGCAGACGGACTACGCCCAGTACGCGGCCGAGTTCAGCCACGACGACGAGCACGCGAGCCCCGGCTACTACCAGGTCGGCCTGAAAACAGGCATCGAGGCCGAACTGACGGCGACCGCCCGCACCGGCGTCCAGCGCTACACCTTCCCGGCCACCGACAAGGCCAACGTCCTGCTGAACGCGGCCCAGTCGCTCCACAGCGGTGTCACCTCGAAGGTGGAGGTCCTCGACAACCGGACCGTACGCACCTCCATCACCAGCCGGGGCTTCTGCCAGGACACCAAGCCGTACACCGTCCACACGGTCACCCGCTTCGACCGGCCCTTCACCACGTACGGCACGTGGAACGGTCCAACGGTGATCGCCGGTTCCAGGACCGGGAGCGGCGGCGCGTACGTCCGCTTCGACACGTCGAAGGACCGTACGGTCGAGGCGACCACCGCCCTGTCGTACGTCGACGCACACGGTGCTGACGTCAACCTCCGTGCGGAGGGCGGGAGTTCCTTCGACGCGGTGCGCCACCGCGCCCAACGGGCCTGGGAGGACCGGCTCGACGACGTGCGCGCACAGGGCGGTTCCGACAGTCTGCGCCGGACCTTCTACTCGTCCCTGTACCGGTCCTTCCTCGCGCCCAACATCGGCAGCGACGCCGACGGCCGCTACACCGGCTGGGACCAACAGGTCCACCGGGCAGGGGACTTCACGTACTACCAGAACTGGTCCCTCTGGGACACCTACCGCACCCAGTCCCAACTCCTCGCCCTGCTCGCACCCCGGGAGGCCCGCGACATGGCGATCTCGGTGATCAAGATCGACGAGGAGAGCGGCTGGCTGCCCAAGTGGGGTTACGGCACGGTCGAGACGAACATCATGACCGGCGACCCGGTCACCCCGTTCCTCACCAACGCCTACCAGCAGGGCTTGCTCAAGGGCTATGAGGAGCGCGCCTACCGGGCGTTGAAGCAGAACGCCGACGGGGTGCCGCCCGCAGACTCGGCGGCGGTGGGCAGGGAGGCCAACAAGGAGTACCTCGCGAACGGGTTCGCGCCGTACATCAAGGACCGCCCGCACGCGAAGCCGGGCGACTCCGACTACGACCACGGCGCCTCGGCCACCCTGGAGTACGCCCTCTCGGACGCGATGCTCGCGCAGATGGCCCGCGACCTCGGTCACGGTGCCGACGCTGCGCGCTATGCCGCCCGTGCCCAGAACTACCGGAACATCTTCGACCCCTCGACCGGCTTCTTCCGCGCCCGTGACGCCTCCGGCGCCTTCGTCGGACCGGCCGATCCGGCGCAGAGCGAGGGCTTCCACGAGGGCACGTCGTGGCAGTACCAGTGGCTGGTGCCGCAGGACCTGCCCGGCATGGTCGACCTCATCGGCGGTCGGCAGTCGGCCAACGACCGGCTCGACTCCTTCTTCGCCTACGACCAGCTGCTGGCCGACCCGGCGAAGACCGCCCGCGAGGTGTGGGTCAACGGGCCGTACGACTACTACAACGCGGACAAGTACAACCCGCAGAACGAGCCCGACCTGATCGCCCCGTACACCTACCTGTCCACCGGTCGGCCGTGGAAGACGACCGACGTCGTGCACGCCGCGCTGACCCTGTTCACGGACGGTCCGACCGGCATGACCGGCAACGACGACCTCGGCACGATGTCCGCGTGGAACGTGCTGTCGTCGATCGGGATCTTCCCGGTCCAGCCCGGCTACGACACCTGGGGCGTGTCCACGCCCGTGTTCGACCGGGTCGACCTGACCCTGGACCGCCGTTACTACCCGCACGGCGCCCTGACCATCAAGGCGCCCGGTACCTCGGCGACCGACCGCTACATCCAGGACGCCCGGACGGACGGGGCGTCGTACGACCGGACGTACCTGACGACCGGCGATCTCCGCTCCGTACGGTCGCTCGACTTCACGGTCGGCCCGCACCCGTCGGAGTGGGGAACGTCACCCCAGGCGGCGCCACCTGCGCTGAAGTGATCCCGTGTGCCTCTAGAGTCCCGCCCCTCCCAGAGGGGCGGGATCGGGGTCGGATGTAATCTGCTGTTAACTGTGCGTAGCTTGATCGTACTTGACCGTAATCGCTTGTCAGCGCTTGACTGCTGGCTCACCCCTAGTCGACGCGAGGCAAGCAATTGACTTCTGACCTGCTCGCTCCTCTCGACCTTGCGTTCTGGAACATCGAGTCCGACCGGAACCCGATGCACCTGGGCGCACTCGGCGTCTTCTCGGCACACTCGCCGACCGCGGGAGCCCACGCCGCCGACCTCCTCGCCGCCCGTGCCGCCGCCGTCCCCGGGCTGCGGATGCGCATCCGGGACGTGTGGCAGCCGCTGTCGCTGTCCTTCGGGAGCGCCACCCGCGAGGCCGATCCCGACTTCGACCCGCTGCACCACGTGCGGCTGCATGCCCCGACCGCCGACTTCCAGGAGGACGCGGGGCGGCTCATGGAACGCCCGCTGGAGCGCGGCCGGCCCCCGTGGGAAGCCCATGTGCTGCCCGGCGAGGACGGTGTCTCGTTCGCGGTGCTGTTCAAGTTCCACCACGCCCTGGCCGACGGACTGCGGGCGCTGACCCTCGCCGCCGCCATCCTCGACCCGATGGACATGCCCGAGCGCCGCCCACGCCCCGCGGAACCCGCGCGCGGCATCGTCCCCGACGTGCGCAAGCTGCCCGAACTGGTCCGCGGCGCCCTGTCCGACGTCGGCCGGGCCCTCGACATCGGGGCGTCCGTCGCCCGCTCCACCCTGGACGTCCGCTCGTCCTCGGCGCTGACCTCCGAACCCTCGGGCACCCGCCGTACCGCCGGAGTCGTCATCGACCTCGACGACGTGCACCGCATCCGCAAGACCGTCGGCGGCACCGTCAACGACGTGCTCATCGCGGTCGTCGCCGGCGCCCTGCGCAGCTGGCTCGACGAACGCGGTGACGGCAGCGAGGGCGTCGCGCCCCGCGCCCTGATCCCGGTCTCCAAACGCCGCCCGCGCTCCGCTCAGCCACAGGGCAACCGGCTCTCCGGCTATCTGATACGGCTGCCCGTCGACGACCCGGACCCCCTCGCCCGGCTCGACTCCGTGCGCGCCGCCATGGACCGCAACAAGGACGCGGGACCCAACCGGGGCGCCGGCGCCGTCGCCCTGCTCGCCGACCACGTTCCCGCGCTCGGTCACCGCCTCGGCGGACCCTTCGCCGCGCAGGCCGCCCGGCTCTGGTTCGACATCCTCGTCACCAGCGTCCCGCTGCCCGGCATCGGCCTGAAGCTCGGCGGCAACCCGGTCACCGCGGTCTTCCCGTTCGCCCCGCTGGCCCGCGGCCAGTCCCTCGCGGTCGCCGTCTCGACGTACCGCGGACAGGTCCACTACGGCCTTGTCGCCGACGCCGAGGCCGTACCCGATCTCGATGTGTTCGCCCGCGCGCTGACCGAGGAGGTGGAGACGCTCATCACCGCCTGCGGGTCGTGACCTGGAGCGGGTTTGGTGCTGCGGCCCGGCGCTCCGTAAAATTCCCGGTTCGACGGTGTGCGCGATCGAGCGCCCCGCGGACGACCCAAGGAAACGGCAGCGCGATGACGGTGACAGAGGACGGCTCCATGACCCCGGACGAGGTCGTGTACGGGCCCGGCATCGACCCCGAGCGGCTGGCCGTCTGCCTCAGCGTGCTCGACGAACTCGAGAGGATCGACGTCGACCACCCCGACGCGATCACCGTCCGCCGCGCCACCGCGGGCATCTACCGCAGCGTCAAGCAGCGCCGCCGCCAGGAGCGCCGGGCCGCGAAGACCGCGCACGACAAGGCCGTCACCGAGTCCACGGCGACCGGCTCCGCCCAGCGCATCGACGACGAGACCGAGGGCCTGCTCCCGTCGTCGGTGACGGAGGAGGGCCGGATCGCCGGGATACTCCAGCGGCCGCGCTCCTGCTACACCTGCAAGACCCGGTACGTGGAAGTCGACTACTTCTACCACCAGCTCTGTCCCGACTGCGCCCGCCTGAACCGCGAGAAGCGCGACGACCACGCCGACCTCACCGGCAAGCGCGCCCTGCTCACCGGCGGCCGCGCCAAGATCGGCATGTACATCGCGCTGCGGCTGCTGCGGGACGGCGCCCACACGACGATCACCACGCGCTTCCCGAAGGACGCGATCCGCCGCTTCAAGGCCATGGACGACTCGGGGGACTGGCTGCACCGCCTGGAGGTCGTCGGCACCGACCTGCGCGACCCGGCGCAGGTCGTCGCCCTGGCCGACCAGGTCGCCGAGGCGGGCCCCCTCGACATCCTCATCAACAACGCGACCCAGACCGTACGGCGCCTGCCGTCCGCCTACGCCGCCCTCGTCGACGGCGAGAGCGCCCCGCTGCCCGCCGGTGAACTCCCCGCCCACCACGTCATCGGCGCCTTCGGCTCCGGCGCGGTCGACGGCCTGGCCGCGCTGCCCGTCGGCATCAGCAGCCTGGACGCCCAGCAGGTCGCCGACCTCGCCCTGGTCGCGGGCAACGCCAGCGTCGCCAGACACCTCGACGGCACCGCGATCGACGCCGGCGGCCTGGTCCCCGACGTCGTCGACACCAACACCTGGGTGCAGACCATCGAGCAGATCTCCCCGGTGGAGCTGCTGGAGACCCAACTCTGCAACTACACAGCCCCGTTCATCCTCATCAGCAAGCTCCGCCCGGCCATGGCCGCAGCCGCCAAGGCCGCCAAGAGCGGACGCGCGTACATCGTCAACGTCTCCGCGATGGAGGGCGTCTTCGGCCGCGGCTACAAGGGCGCCGGGCACCCCAACACCAACGCCGCCAAGGCAGCCATGAACATGGTGACCCGCACCAGCGGCCAGGAGATGTTCCAGTCCGACGGCATCCTCATGACCTCCGTCGACACCGGCTGGATCACCGACGAACGCCCCCACTACGACAAGCTCCGCCTCGCCGAGGAGGGCTTCCACGCCCCGCTGGACCTGGTCGACGGCGCCGCCCGCGTCTACGACCCGATCGTGCTCGGCGAGCAGGGCGAGGACCTGTACGGGGTCTTCCTCAAGGACTACGCGCCCGGCAAGTGGTGACCGGCCTCTCTCGTCACGAGGGCTGAGGCGGCGCGGCCGACCTCAGCCGGTCGTGGACGGCGTATCCACCGGAGGTGTGCGCCGCCCTGACCCGGGTTCCGCCGTCCACCAGCAGATCCGCCCCGGTGATCCACTCGGCCTGGTCGGAGGCCAGCCACAGCACGGCCCGTGCGATGTCGGCCGGTTCCCCGATCCGGCCGAGCGGCAGCCCGGCGGCGACCTCCGCTTCACCGGGCTCCCACACGAACCGGGCCATCTCGGTGCGGACGAGCCCGGGGGAGACGGAGTTGACCCGCACCTTCGGCGCCAGCTCGCCGGCGAGCTGTGCGGTCAGATGCATCAACGCTGCTTTGCTGGTGCCGTACGCGCCCACGTTCGGCCCGACATGCCCGGCGCCCTCCGTGCACACGTTGACCACCGCGCCGCCGTGCTCCCGCATCCACGCCCGCCACACGCACTGCACCAACCGCAGTGGCGCCTCGACGTTCACCGTGAACGCCGTCCGCCACGCGTCCGGATCGGCGTCCATGAGCGGGCCGTACGGCTGGTTCGTCGCCGCGTTGTTGACGACCACGTCGATCCGCCCGAACGCGCGCAACGCCAACTCGGCCAGTTCGCGCAGGTGTTCCGGGTCGGCGACGTCCCCGGCCAGACCGACACCGCCCAACTCCTCGGCGGTGCGCCGCACTTCGTCGGCGTTCCGCGCGCTCACGCACACCAGCGCACCGGCCCCGGCGAACGCCTCGGCGACCGCGCGCCCGATCCCGCGGGTGCCTCCGGTGACCAGGACGGCCCGGCCTCGCAGCCCGTACGACGACGTCATCGCCGTACCGTCTCATGACGGACCGTCAGTCGACAGCCCCCAGGCGGGAGTTGGGGATCCGTGAGTTCCGTGCGGCCACGATGTCCAGGACCGTGCGCCAGTCCTCCAGGAC
The DNA here is from genome assembly GCF_045162565.1 of Streptomyces sp. NBC_00986. Classification (NCBI taxonomy): domain Bacteria; kingdom Bacillati; phylum Actinomycetota; class Actinomycetes; order Kitasatosporales; family Streptomycetaceae; genus Streptomyces; species Streptomyces sp. NBC_00986. Next base: position 1,916,455 of record NZ_CP108733.1, on the reverse strand, counting down.
CCCGGCGTCGAGGCCGACGACCTTGCCCGCGTCGTCGGCCTGGCGCAGGGTGATCGCGTCGTCGGCGAGCGGGTCGCGCTCGAAGGTGGCGGCCTCGGCGGGGGACATGGGGCCGCCCTGTGCGCGGAGGGTCAGTGCGCTCTGCGCGGACAGGGCGCGGCCGGGGGAGGAGGTCGCCAGGTAGCGCTTCGCGGGTACGTGCAGGCGGACCAGGTGGGCGACCCGTTCGCCGAGCAGGGCGCGGACGGCGTCCGCCGCGTGGTCCGCGTGTCCGGCGTCGTCGCCGGATCGCAGCAGATGCCCGATGTCGTGGACCAGGCCGGCCACCTGAAGTTCCTTGTCGGCGGGGCGACTTCGGCGCAGCAACGCGGCCGTCTGCAGCGCGTGGTCGTGCAGATCGACCGGATCACCGCTGCGGTCGGGGGTGTCCCAGGCGCCCCGACACGCGTACAGCAGATCCATCAGCTCCTCGACGCTGCGCAACTCCATGCGTCAGTCCTCCCGCGAGACAGCCTGTGCGGAACGCCAGGAGATCATGGCGAGCTTTCGACTCAGCCAACGGGACCTGAACTGCGCGACCCGCGCTCAGCGCCAGCCGAGCTCCGGTGCCACCTGGGTCAGGATGCTCTCCAGCACGTGGGCGTTGTAGTCGACCCCGAGCTGGTTCGGGACGGTCAGCAGGAGGGTGTCCGCGGCCTGGATGGCCTCGTCCTCCTGGAGCTGCTTCACCAGGACGTCCGGCTCGGCGGCGTACGAGCGTCCGAAGATCGCCCTGGTCGTGTCGTCGATCATGCCGACCTGGTCGCGCGAGTTGCGGTCGTTGCCGAAGTAGGCCCGGTCCATGTCGTCGGTCAGGGCGAAGATGCTGCGGCTGACGGACACCCGCGGCTCGTGCGCGTGGCCCGCCTCCTTGTACGCCTCGCGGTACGCCTCGATCTGCTTGCGTTGCTGGACGTGCAGCGGTTCGCCGGTCTCGTCGTCCTTCAGGGTCGAACTCTGCAGGTTCATCCCCAGCTGCGCGGCCCAGACGGCGGTCGCGTTCGAGCTGGAGCCCCACCAGATCCGGTCGCGCAGCCCCTCGGAGTACGGCTCGACGCGCAGCAGCCCCGGCGGGTTGGCGAACATCGGCCGCGGGTTCGGCCGCGCGAAGCCCTCGCCCTCGATCACCTTGAGGAAGGCCTCGGCGTGCTGACGGGCCATGTCAGCGCCGGTCTCGCCCTCCGCGGGCGCGTAGCCGAAGTAGCGCCAGCCGTCGATCACCTGCTCCGGTGAGCCGCGGCTGATGCCGAGCTGCAGCCGGCCGCCGGAGATGAGGTCGGCGGCGCCCGCGTTCTCGGCCATGTAGAGCGGGTTCTCGTAGCGCATGTCGATCACGCCGGTGCCGATCTCGATCTTCGAGGTCCGCGCGCCGATGGCCGAGAGCAGCGGGAACGGGCTGCCCGCCTGCTGTGCGAAGTGGTGCACGCGGAAGTACGCGCCGTCCACGCCCAGCTCCTCGGCGGCGACCGCCAGGTCGATGGACTGGTGCAGGAAGTCCGCGGCCGACCGGGTCTGGGAGTGCGGACTCGGAGACCAGTGACCAAAGGAGAGAAAACCAATCTTCTTCACGCAGGCCACAGCGCCCGGCAGCCACGTTTGATTCCCTCCCGCCGGCACACGGCGGCGGCGCCTGAAGCTGTGTCTATCTTCACAAAACGTGCTCTTGGGTCCATTTCGTGGCACCGGTCACCTCATGGAACCGTCGCCTCGCCTACGTTCGCAGGTCTGTTCCCCGCCCCCGAACTGCCGAGGTCCCATCCATGCCGTACCGCCAGAATCCCCGCTCGACCACACGCAGCGTCGGCGCGCCCGGCGTCCGCGCGGCGCTGCTCACCGGCTCCGTGGCCGCCCTGCTCGCGGTCGGCTTGGTCGGTCCGGCCTCGGCAGCCGGTAGCACGCACGCGCGCGTGACGACCGCCGTGCTGGATCTGGACCACCCCGCCCGGAGTGCACAGGTGCGCGGGAAGGACGTCCCCTACGACACGGCCAGCATCGTCAAGGTCGACATACTCTCCGCGTTGCTCGTCCAGGCGCAGGACGCCGGTCGTGGCCTCACCCAGCAGGAGCGCACCCTGGCCGAGGCGATGATCGAGCACAGCGACAACGACGCGGCGAACGCGCTCTGGCGGGAGATCGGCCGGGCGCCCGGCCTGGAGGCGGTGAACAGGCGGCTCGGCCTGTCCTCGACCGTGGGCGGGGCCGGCGGCCTGTGGGGACTCACGCGCACCACGGCCACCGACCAGGTCCGCCTGCTGGGCGCGGTGTTCGCCGACGGCGGGACCTCGTCCGCGAGCGGGTCCGCACTGACGAAGACGTCCCAGAGCTATCTCCGTACGCTGATGACCCGCATCGCCGCCGGACAGTCGTGGGGTGTCTCGGCGGCCTCCGACGGCGGCGCCGGATGGGCGCTCAAGAACGGCTGGCTGCAGCGCAGCACCACCGGCCTGTGGGACATCAACAGCGTCGGACGAGTTACGTCGGGAACGCACCACTACCTCGTCGCGGTCCTCTCCGACGGCAACGCGTCGATGACGGGCGGCATCGCGGCGGTCGAGAGCGCGGCCCGCACGGCGGTCTCCTCGGCGCGGGCGGCCGGCTGACGGCACGGAGCCGCGAAAGCCGTCAGGGGCTCGCCTCCGCGCGTTGCGTCACGGGTGGTGCCGCCAGCGGCCTTCGGAGATGACGTCCACCTTGCCGTCCCGGACGCGGACGGCCGTGTCGTCGTCGATGAAGTAGATCGGGAAGTCCGCCCGCGCGGTGATGCGATCGGCCCAGGTGTCGTCCCGTTCGGGGAAGTTCGGCGAGTACAGGTGGGGCTTGAGGTACCAGTCGAAGAGGCCGAACGGCGGCTCCACGGTCGTCGCGCCGAGGACGTGGAGGTCCGCGGTGTCGCCGATGACGTCGGCGGAGTGTGCGGTGAGGTTGCGGCTGAAGATCATCGAGCCGGCGCTGACGCCCACGTAGACCCGGTTCTCCAGCGCGTCCAGGAAGCCGTCGGCCAGGCCGTTGCCGGTGATGCTGCGCGCGAGGTGGTAGTGGTTGCCGCCCTCGACGTAGACGACGTCGGCGTGCAGCAGCCGGTCGAGCACGAGGCGCCGGGGCAGGCCGTTCAGCTCCAGGACGTCGAACTCCCGCCAGCCGAGGCCGTACAGCCGGTTCATGTCCTCGACGAACCACCCGTGGTCCCCGGGCTCGGCGACCGACGCCGTGGGGACGTACACGACGTTCGCCGACCCGAACGGCTTTCCCAGCATGTCCCGCAGCGCGTCCCGCAGGGTCTCGTTGCGCAGGCCACTCGCCGTCAGCAGAAGGTTCATCGGGCGAGCCAAGCACGGCGGACGGGCACGCGCAACGAAGCCGGGATCCCGGAATCCCTTGTGCGTCACACCAGTTCGCCGCCGGTGTCCGGGGCCGACCGGCGGGTGCCGAGCCGGTTCGCGAGTTCCGTTCGTGAGCGTACGGAGAGTTTGCGGTAGATCCGGGTGAGGTTGGCCTCGACGGTCTTGACGGACATGAACAGCAGGTCCGCGGTCTCCTGGTTGGAGCGGCCCTCCCCGACGAGTTCGGCCACGCGGTGTTCGCTCGCCGTCAGTGTGCCGGTGGCGGGGCGCAGTCCGGTGCGTTCGGCCTCGGCGAGCGCTCGTTCCGACCAGCGCGGCACACCGAGCTCGTCGAAGGCGCGAGCGGCCGCGTTCAGGGTCTCGTTGGCGAGGGCCTTGTGGCCCGCGCGGCGGTAGACCTGTCCCAGCGCCAGCCGGGACCGGGCCGCCTCGAAGGGGCTTTCCGCGTCCGGCAGTCGGACGATCGCCCGGAGCTGGGCCAGCGCCTCCTCGATGTCTCCGGCGGCGGCCGTCAGCAGGGCCTGGCACCGGTCCGCGGCGACCGCCGCCTCCGGCTGGCCGGCCGCCGCCTGGCGCCGCAGGATGCCGATGGCGGTGCGGGCCTCGTCGTGGGAGCCCGTCTGCAGTGCCGCGTCGCAGTGGTCGACGGCCCACAGGAGTTGCTCCAGAGCGACCATCCCGGTGGCGGTGAGGATGCCGGCGACCTCGCGCAGGGCGCCGAGCGCCGCCGGCCAGTCGCGGGCCGAGGCCTCGATGAACCCCAGGAGGGCGAGGACGATGCCCCGCCAGTAGGTCGAGGAGCTGACGAGCGGCCGGGCGACCGCGCGCCGGGCGCAGCTCCGGGCCTCGTCGAGGTTCCCCTCGTACGCCGTCACCAGGATCCTGGCCATGTCCTCCTGCAGGGCCCCGGTGGAACTCGTCCAGGCCCCGGAGTGGTCCGCCTCCCGGAGCGCGGCACGGGCCTCGCGGAATTCCGAGCGGCGGACGAGGACGAGGATCAGACACATGTAGAGGTACGACAGGTCGGCGTACCGTCCGGCGTCGACCGCCGAGGCGATGGCGTCGCGTGTGTGCCCTTCGGCCGCCGGGTCGTGCCATGAGGCGAAGAACGCGTGCATCCAGGCCCACTCCCATCCCTCCGGCGGCTGGTCCCGGCCCGCGCCGGTGGCCAGCTCCCGGAATTCGTGAAGTGACCGTCCGGGGACGCCGGTTCCCCAGAGCCGTTCGATGGCCTGGCGCTGGGTGAGGGCGGCGAGCTGGATGTCCTGGCGCCGGTGTGCCGCGGCCTGGACGAGCGCCATCTGGGTGAGCCGCAGCGCGAGGCCGCCCCGGCCCTCCATGCGGTGATGTCTGCCGAGTCTGTACAGGATCTCGGCGCGGAGCTCGCCGTCGGGCGGCGAGAGCCGGAAGGCCTGTTCGGCGAAGAGCCGCCCCGAGGGGATGTCGTCGGCCAACTGCGAACGCCGGACCATCACTTGGGCCTGCCGCTCGGGGAGCCCGGCCAGGGCGGTGGCCCGGTCCAAGGCCGTTCGGGCCGCCTCCTCGTCGCCGGCGTCGACGTAGTTGTCCGCCGCGCGCAGCCAGCGGCCGAAGGCGGCCTGCCCGTCGTCTCCGTACGGCGTGGCCAGCGCGGCACCCTCCAGCAGCTCCCCGGCCAGCTGCCGGGCCCCGCGGGCGCGTGAGATGCCGGCGGCCCGTTCCAGTTCCCCGGCGACCCGGTCGTCGGGGACGGTGATGGACTTCGTGCGGTGGCGTGCGCGTTCCACCGGATCGTCGAGGGTGTCGGCGAGGAGCCGGTGGGCGCGGCGGCGGTCCGCCGGGGCGGCGGCGTCGTAGAGGGCCGAGGCCAGCAGCGGGTGGGCGAAGGCGACGGCGGACTCGGCGCCCACGGTGGCCACGTCGGCGTCGGCGGCGGCTTCCAGGGCCGATGCGAGCCGGTCCGGCGCGACGATCGCCTGCAGTTGAGCGAGGGTCAGCCGGCCCGCCGCGGACACCAGGGTGAGGACGTCACGGGCGTCGTCCGGCAGTCGTGTCACGCGCTCGCCGAGCAGTCCGGCCAGGGTGGGCGGGACCGGGAAGACGGGATCGTTGCCCCGCCAGGTGATGCCACCCCGATGCGGCCCGTCGGCCTGCATGGCCTTGGCGATCTCCAGGGCCAGGAACGGATTTCCGGCACTGGCGCGCGCGACTCCGGCGCACCTCGGCGGGGTCCACCGGGGGCCCAGGCGGCTGCGCAGCAGTTGTCCGACGGCCCGTTCGTCCAGGGGGCGCAGCACGAGGTCGCGGCGCGGCTCGGTCAGACTGCGCAGCAGGTCGGTGCCGGTGTCCGGGTCCGGCCGGGTCGCGACCAGGACGCTCAGCCGGTCCGGCCCGGTGGAGACGCCGCGGACCGCGAACCCGAGGCTGCCCACGCTCGACTGGTCGAGCCACTGGAGGTCGTCGATGAACAGCGCCACCGGCTCCGACCGGCACAGGTGATCGAGCACACCCCGGACGGCCAGGGGCACCGCCAGCGCACTGACCTCGGGCCCGTCGGGTTCGGCGTGCTGCAACGCGACCGCCAGGGCGTGCCGTTGAGGCTGCGGAAGGTGCCGGTCGATCCCCTCCGGACACTGGCCGATCAGCTCGGCCAGCCCGGCGAACGGCAGACCCCGCTCGAACTGCGTCGGGGTGATCGCCAGCACCCTCCGCCCCTGACGGCGTGCCAGCTGTTTCGCGACCTTCATCAGGCTGGTCTTGCCCGCGCCCGGAGCGCCGACGGCGACGACGCTCCCGCCCCCGGCCAACAGCTCGTCCACGACGTGCACGGCGTCCTCGCGGCCGTACAACTCATGCTTGATCCCTGCCTCGTTCACGCACACATCATCGACATGTCTCGCACATCCGTGTCGAGGGTTCCGCGATTTCCGACGGGGTCCCCGCCCCGCCGTCGAGGGTTTCCCCTGATGCCTCCCTCCGCGCCCCGGCCGGAAGCTGGACCCGCAGCGAGAACAAGGAAGTCGACGGAAGCCGACGCAGGTCGCTTCGCAGGGAGAGGGTCATGAGCGAGATCAAGAACGTCGTTCTCGTCCACGGCGGTTTCGTGGACGGATCGGGATGGCAGGAGGTGCACAAACTGCTCACGGCGGACGGCTTCCGGGTGGCGGTGGTCCAGAACCCGACCCTGTCGTTGGCCGGTGACGTCCTGGCCACACTGCGGATCGTGCGGTCACTGGACGGCCCGTGCGTGCTCGTCGGCCACTCCTACGGCGGAGCGGTGATCACCGAGGCCGGACTCGACGAGAAGGTGGCCGCCCTCGCCTACATCGCCGCGTTCGCGCCCGACGCGGGCGAGTCGGTCAACACCCTGATCGCGGATCCGCCGCCCGGCGCCCCGGTCCCGCCGATCGTGCCGTCCCCGGACGGGTTCCTGTTCCTGGACCGGGAGCAGTTCCACACCTCGTTCGCCGCCGACCTGCCCGCGACCGAGGCGGGCTTCATGGCGGACTCCCAGGTCGCCTGGGGCACGGACGCGCTCGGCGGCCAGATCACCCGGCCCGCCTGGCGCACCAAGCCGTCCTGGTACCTGGTCGCCACCGACGACCGGATGATCCCGCCGGCCGCCCAGCGCATGATGGCCGACCGCGCCGGCGCCAACGTGGGGGAGGTCGCCGCGAGCCATTCCGTGTACGTCTCCCAGCCGCAGGCCACCGCCGACCTCATCAAGCAGGCCGCGGCTTCGGCCGGCCACTGAACTCGCCCCCAGGGTGCGAGCGTTCCAGTCATTTCCCCGAACGAACCCGAGCAGACGTCTCGGACGAAGGAGGCAGTGTCGTGACCACAGGTCAGGAAGTGAAGAACATCGTGCTGGTGCACGGTGGTTTCGTGGACGGCTCCGGCTGGCAGGGGGTGTACGACCAGCTGGTCCCCGACGGCTACCGGGTCTTCGTCGTGCAGAACGCGACGCTGTCGCTGGCCGACGACGTCGCCACGACCCGGCAGGTCCTGGACGGGCTCGACGGCCCCGCCGTGCTGGTGGGCCACTCCTACGGCGGCGCGGTCATCACCGAGGCCGGCACCCACCCCAACGTCGCCGCGCTCGCCTACATCGCCGCGTTCGCGCCCGACAAGGGCGAGTCGGTCAACACCCTGATCGCGGACCCGCCGCCCGGCGCTCCGGTTCCGCCGATCCTGCCGCCCCAGGACGGGTTCCTCTTCCTGGACCGGGAGAAGTTCGCGGCCTCGTTCGCCGCGGACGTACCCGAGAAGCTCGCCGCGTTCATGGCCGACTCGCAGGTCCCCTGGGGCGTGGAGGCGCTCGGCGGCGCGGTCACCGACCCCGCCTGGCGGACCAGGCCGTCCTGGTACCTGGTCGCCACCGACGACCGCATGATCCCGCCACCCGCCCAGCGGATCATGTCCGAGCGGGCCGGGGCGACCGTCACCGAGACCGCCGGCAGCCACGCCGTGTACGTGTCCGACCCGGCCGCCGTGGCCGCGGTCATCGCCCGGGCCGCCACCGCCGTCAGCGGCCGCTAGAGGGACGGCGCCGTCGCGCCGCACGTACCGCCAGATCGACGCGCCCGGCAGCTTGCATCCGGTGCCGGGCGCGTCACCCGACCGGTACGCCCGAATGCCTTGACTCCCTTGATGGCACCGCTAGTTGTGGACGGACTCAACGCCATTGACGGCACCGCCAGTTGTCTGAGGCCCCCACACCGTTGACGGCGAAGCGTGTTGTAGACGGCCCCAACACCGTTGACAGCAGCGCGAGTCAAGGCATCGCGATGTCTGAGATCTTCCGCCGTCGGATGATTGTTCCCGCGCGGACCTCTCTCGGGCCGACCACACTCATGGAGGCCACCCAGCGCCCCTTCGGCGTGAATTGCTTCGCCGACGTCAGCACCGCCGCCCGGCGCGACGTCTACGCCAGGGGGCTGGTCGCCGGCGGCCAGGACAAGGTCATTCCGGCCGCGCTGGAGCGTTGGTTCTGCCGACGCGCGGGTGCCCGCGAGGCGTAGAGGCGCCCCGTCCTCCCGCGTCGCCATGACCAGCCACTCCGGCGTCACCCGCCCGCCTCATCAAGGCGGCGGCCGAGGCCATCGGCTGACCCGGCTTCCGTCGGCCCCGGGCCGTGTCGCCGTGGGGCGGGGCTCGTCGTCCGCCCAGCGTTGTCTCCCCGGGCTTCGCCGTGTGCGTCGGTCACCTCGAGCGGTAAAATCTGCCCATATCGGACAGGTGTGGGCAACGTCAGCGCGTATGCGATGACCGGCGTCGTGACAGCGAAGGGCACCACCATGGACCGCTCGGATTCCGAAGGACGTCCCGGCGACGACTTGGGGCGTGGAGCACCGGGGGTCGCGGCGCGCGGCCGTGGGCCCAATCGCCCCGGTGACATCTCGCAGGAGGACGACACGGCACCCTCGGCGGGGTGGGGTGCCGCGCGCAGTGTGACGCGGGTCCTCGCCAGGACCCGCGAGCCGGTCAGCGGGCCGCTGGCGATCGTGAGGATGAACCACGAGAACGGCGGGTTCGACTGCCCGGGGTGCGCGTGGCCCGACGACCGCAAGGGCCTGCACCTGGACATCTGCGAGAACGGGATCAAGCACGTCACCTGGGAGATGACCCGCAAGAAGGCCGGCCGGGAGTTCTTCGCCGCGCACACGGTCACCGAGCTGGCCGACTGGCCGGACCACGCGCTGGAGGACCAGGGCCGGCTGACGGAGCCGATGGTCTACGACGAGGCCACGGACACGTACGTCCCGATCTCCTGGCCGGACGCGTTCGCGCTGGTCGGGCAGACACTGCGCGGCCTGGACAGCCCCGACCAGGCCGCTTTCTACACGTCGGGCCGGCTCAACAACGAGGCGACGTTCCTCTACCAGCTGTGGGTGCGCGAGTTCGGCACCAACAACCTGCCGGACTGCTCCAACATGTGCCACGAGGCTTCCGGGCGTGCCCTGCAGGCCGCTCTGGGTACCGGCAAGGGCACATGCGACATCGCCGACTGGGACGCGGCCGACCTGCTGTTCGTCATGGGCGTGAACGCGGCGTCAAACGCCCCGCGCATGCTCACCACGCTCGCCAAGGCACACCGGCGCGGCGCACAGATCGTCCACGTCAACCCGCTCGTCGAGGCCGGGGCGCGACGCACGATCGTGCCGCACGAGTTCGCTGCGATGGCCGCCTTCCACGCCACCGCGACCGGGGACCAGAACGTGCAGGTCGGCATCGGCGGCGACCTCGCCCTGCTGCGCGGGGTCGCCAAGGCGGTGTTCGAGCGGGCCGAAGAGAACCCGGCGGTGCTCGACGCCGACTTCGTCGAACGGCACACCTCGGGCTTCGCGTCGTACCGCGACCTGGTGCGCGCCACCGACTGGGCCGAGCTGGTGCGGCAGTCCGGGGTGAGCGAGACCGAGATCCGCGAGGTCGCCGACCGCTACATGGCCGCCGACCGCACCGTCATCTCCTGGTGCCTCGGCGTCACCCAGCAGGACCACGGGGTGGACACCGTCCGCGAGATCGTGAACCTGCTGATGCTGCGCGGCAACCTGGGCCGCGAAGGCGCCGGCCCCTCGCCGGTGCGCGGCCACAGCAACGTCCAGGGCAACCGCACCTGCGGCATCGACCACCGCCCCACGCCCGAGTTCCTCGACGCGCTCGACGAGGTGTGCGGGATCTCCGCGCCCCGTGACCACGGTCTTGACACCGTCGGCACCATCAAGGCGATGCGGGACGGCCGGGTGAAGGTGTTCGTCGCGATGGGCGGCAACTTCGTCCTCGCCGCCCCCGACACCGACGCGACCACGGCCGCGCTGCGCACCACCGAACTGACCGTGCAGGTGAGCACGAAACTCAACCGCAGCCATCTCGTCCACGGCCGCAGGGCGCTCATCCTCCCGTGCCGGGGACGCACCGAGAAGGACACCCAGGCGACGGGGGAGCAGGGCGTGAGCGTCGAGGACGCGATGAGCGAGGTGCACCTCTCCTTCGGCATGCGCAAGCCGCCCGCCGAGACCCTCAGGTCCGAGTGCGCGATCGTCGCCGGGATGGCACGGGCGACACTGCCCGACTCGACAACACCGTGGGAGTGGTACGTCGAGGACTACGACCGGATCCGCGACACCATGGCCCAAGTCCTCCCGGGCTTCGAGGACTTCAACCGCCGGGTGCGCGAACCGCTCGGTTTCCGCATCACCCAGCCCGCCCGCGAGCGCGAGTTCCACACCGCGTCCGGCCGTGCCGAGTTCCACGCGAGCGAACTCCCCGACGTGATCCCGCCCCAGGGCATGCTCGTCCTCTCCACGATGCGCTCGCACGACCAGTGGAACACCACCGTGTACTCCGACGACGACCGTTACCGCGGGGTCAAGAACCTGCGCACCCTGCTCTTCATGAACCCCAAGGACATGGCCGACCGGGGCCTGGCCGAGTTCGACCTGATCGACATCACGAGCCACGCCCGCGACGGCAGCACCCGGTCGGTCTACGGCTACCGCGTCATCGCCTACGACATCCCGCCCGGCAGCGTCGCGGGCTACATGCCCGAACTCAACATCCTCTGCGGACTCGACGACTACAGCAGGCAGAGCGACCAGCCCCTGATGAAACACCAACTCGTCACCGCCACCCCGGCACAGGACGGGCGAACACTATGAACGCAATGATCGACGGGTAGTCCCCGCTCACGGCGGTTCCTAACATCACGGTGCGCAGGGCAACTTCGCACAGCGAATTCATAGGAGCCGCTCCCGTGACGACACTTGACGCGCCCGTACCGGTACGCCGGAGACTCCCGGCCCCTCGCCACCGTCGGGCCGTACTGGCCGCCGGTGTGGCCGCGGCACTCCTCGGCACGCTCGGCAACGCCCCCGCGCCCCGGGCAGAGACCGAGCGGCCCGCGGTGACCGACTGCCCGCCCAACCTCCTTGGCAGGGCGACCTGTTACACCGGCCAGGACACCAACGGGGCGTACTACACGATGGCCGTGCCGACCCACTGGAACGGATCCCTCGTCGTGCACGCGCACGGCGGACCCGACCTCGGCGACTCCTCCGACCCGGCACGCAGCACCGACGACCTGAACCGTTGGGCGGTGATGGTCGAGGAGGGCTACGCCTGGGCCGGCTCGTCCTACCGCCGCGGTGGCTACGGCACCCGGATGGCCGCCGCCGACACCGAGAACGTACGAAAGCTGTTCGTCTCGGAGTTCGGCAAGCCGAAGCGGACCTATGTGCACGGCCAGTCCTGGGGCGGCGACGTGGCCGCCAAGGTCGCGGAGACCTACGGCCGACACCCCGGCGCCTACGACGGCGCACTGCTCACGAGCGGTGTCCTGGGCGGCGGTTCACGCGGCTACGACTACCGGGTCGACCTCCGGGTGGTCTACCAGTACTACTGCCACAACCACCCCCGCCCGAGCGAGCCGCAGTACCCGCTGTGGCAGGGGCTGCGCGCGGACTCCACCATGACGAGCGCCGGGCTCCGAGCCCGCCTCCAGGAGTGCACGGGATACGCCTCCGACCCCGCGGACCGGACCGCGCTCCAACAGCGCAACCTCGACGACATCCTCGCCGTCACCCGCATCCCGGAGCGCTCGCTCGCGTCCCATCTGCAGTTCGCCACCTTCACGTTCCGGGACATCGTGTCGAGCCGCCTCGGCGGCCGCAATCCCTTCAGCAACCGGGGCGTTCGGTACTCGGGTTCACACGACGACAAGGCGCTCAACGCCGGTGTCGAACGGTTCTCGGCCGACCCCACCGCACGCCGCGACCTCTCCTACGACAGCGACCTGACGGGCAGGGTCACCATCCCGGTCCTCACCCTGCACGCGATCGACGACCCGACGGCCTTCGTCGAGCACGAGGCGGCCTACCGCGCCACGCTCCAGGGCGCGGGCCGGGGCGGCAACCTCGTCCAGACCTTCACGAAGGAGACCGAGCACAGCGCACTGAGCGACTCCGAGTACGCCGACTCCATTGCGGCTCTGGACACTTGGGTTCGCCATGGACGCAAGCCGACCGCGCGCTCGGTCGCGGCGTCGTGCGCGGCCTTCGACCGGAAGTACGGCAGCGGGTGCTTCTACGACCCGGCGTTCCGCCCCGCGCCGTACGCCTCACGGATCCGCCCCCGGCCGGGCGCGCTCGCCTGGCCCGCCATGACCGCGGCGCAGGAGCGGGCGTGGAGCCGGATCGACGGCGTCGGGATCGCTCCCTAGCGGCTGGTCGGGTCCCGGGCCGGTCCTGACGGGCCGGCCCGGGAGGCTCACTGGACGTAGGTGTAGTGCGGGCTGTCGTACTGAGGCCCGTTCTTCTCGTAGGTGAACCAGTAGGTCAGGGTGGAACCGGTGGTGAGCGAGACGTTCTGTGTCCAGGTGCCGCCGCTGTTGGTCATCCGGAAGTTCTGCTGGTTGGAGCCGTTGACGAGGTAGTGCACATCGACGTACGCCGCAGGTGTGGTCGGAACGAACGTGATCTGCGCCTGACCGGCGCTCACCCGCGTCACACCGGCGGTGTAGTCCGGTGTCGTCGTGGTCCCGCCGGTGCTTCCGCCCGTTGTACTGCCACCCGTCGTGCTGCCTGTGGTGCCGCCGGTCGTCGTGCCGCCGGTGGTGCTCCCGCCCGGGCTCTGCTGGTAGACGGCGAACCAGTCGACGCTCATCGCGGCACCTGATGTGATGCTGCCCGCCTGCGCGGCCGAACTGCAGCCGCAGACCTTGTCGGGATAGGAACCGGCGATCGCCAGGTCGAAGATCGCCATGAAGCCGTGATCGACGGCCGCCTGCCACGTCGCGACCGACACCTGGTTCTCATTGACGGTGAAGGTCAGACTGCCGTCGAGGTAGAAGCGGAGCTGCTCCGCCGCGGTGTTCGTGCGGTCGATGATCGCGGAGTACGTGTGGTAGCCGGTCTGGCAGCCCGCGCACGGCTGGAGATCGCTGGTGATGCCGTCGGGGTCGTGGCACTCGCCCGCCCACACACCGCAGTGGAAGGTGGTGGAGTGCTTGCTCAGCGCGTTGACGTCCTCCATGATGTCGAACTCGCCGATGCTCGGCCAGTTCGTCGCGCCGACCGGGCGGGCCGCTCCGCCCATCGCCCAGAACGCGGGCCAATAGCCCAGTCCACTGGCCGGGTTGGGCTGGAGGATCGACGCGCTCATCTGGAGCTGTCCGCCGGCCGGGGCGGCGAAGTCGGTGCGCTGGGTCTCGATGCGTCCCGAGGTCCAGTGGCCGGACCCGTCGCGGAGAGCCTTGATGACCAGGTGTCCCTGGCCGTCCTGGTAGACGTTGCTGGTGGAGTCGGTGGCCGATTCGACTTCGCCCGTTCCCCAGTTGGCGGCACCTCCGGCGTAACCGGTGCCCAGGTCGTACAGCCAGTCGGTCCGGTTCAGCGCGCTGCCGGACGTGCCGTTGAAGTCGTCCGAGAAGAGGGTGGTCCAGCCGGTCGGAGCGCCCGGTACGGCCGCCGAGGCGCTGCCGCCGCCACCGATCAGGCCTACGAGCGCGCCGATGAGCAGCACCAGAGCGCTGCCCAGAACGAGGGGGACGGTTCTCTGTCTGCCGGCCGGTGCGACGGCAGGCGGTGGGGAGGTTCTCATCGTTGTGGTTCTCCCTGTCAAGCATGCGGGATGGGAGTGCTGCAGGGGCCTGCCTCCTGGTGGGGCCGGGGAGCAGGTCGTCTCCGCCGTCTGGCGACATGGTCCGCTGACATCTTTGAGAGCGCTCTCAGGGCGATCATGGGTCCGCGGTCTCTCGTCGTCCTCCTCTGCGTCGGCGCCGCCGCACCGTGGGTCCCGGTGCACGCGGCTGCTCACGGACGATCCGTCATGTCGGGTGGGACGAGCCTGAGTTGGCTGCTCACCGGGCGGAAATCGCCGTATCAATGCAGGAGTGTCCGGCTCGGGTCTCCCTGCGTCAATGGCTTCAACATGATCGGTTCAGGAGCAGGTCTCCTGGCGACGCTCTATGGAGTTCCGGTACAGGTCCGAACCAAGTTCCGCCGGGCTGTGGAGCGCTCTCCAGCGGTCGGTCGAGCTCGGTGTCGTCTCGTTGAGCTGCGGTTCTGTGAGGGCGGCGTCAGGGAGGGGGCCTGTCGTCCGGGCGACGGCCTTTGCCGACGTCCGGACGACCTCGCACAGCGGCTTCAGGAGTCGAAGACAACCGCTCCGAGGGACTTCATGATCCGCCGGACGGAACCTGGTCGAGTCGCACGGGCACGCACGCGATGCGCACCGGCTCGGGCAGCCCGCAAGGTCCGGGCAGGCCGGCCCCGGTGGCTGCATGTCTCTAATCTTTACCCCATGTTTTCAGCCCCATCGAGCGGCGGGCTGCTCATTTGGTTAACCTGAGGCAGACGGACAGCGACAAGGGGTCCCACCCACACCCATGGTCCGTCCCGGGACAAGCCGGTCACAACGGTCTGCTCTCACACGAGTAACTGGCGCCACCGCGTCCGAACTGCCTTCAACCCACACCCGAGCGGGACTCAGGTACCGGACCGGAGACTGGCCGGTATGCCCCGCGGGTGACCCGACACATAAGGAGTGCGCGGTGACACCGGAAAAGACGAATCGCGAGCAACGCCCCAACGAACCCACGGAGCGTGCGGGCCACCGGTCCGACGAGCTCGGCAGCCTGGCCGTGTGGGCGCGGTCCGCCCCCATCCGACTCGCGGGCTACGAGGACGACCTCGCCGAGCCCCACATCCTGCCCAGCGTGGACTGACACCCACGGGACCCGTCGCGATCGCCGACAGCATGGGCGTGCGAAAATCACGCCCATGCTGATCAGAGAAGCCGTGGCCGACGACTGGCCGCGGATCTGGCCTTTCTGGCACCGGATCGTCGCCGCAGGAGACACCTACACCTGGGCCCGGGACACCTCCGAGGAGGCGGCCCGGGCCCTGTGGACGAGCCCGCCGAAGCGCGTGTACGTCGCCGAGGACGAGACCGGAACCGTCGTCGGCTCCGCCTTCGTCACCCCGAACTACGGCGGCCCCGCCGACCGCATCGCCAACGCCGGCTTCATGGTCGACCCCGACCACGGCGGCCGCGGCATCGGCCGTGCCCTCGCCGAACACATCCTCACCACCGCCCGCGACCAGGGCTTCCGAGGCATGGTCTTCAACGCCGTCGTCGAGACCAACCCCGCCGTCAAGCTCTGGCTCTCCCTCGGCTTCACGATCCTGGGCACGGTGCCGGACGCCTACGACCATCCCCGCGACGGACGCGTCGGCCTGCACGTCATGTACCGCGCCCTCTAGCCGAGATCTACCGGGCTCTTCAGTCGAGCGGCGCCGTCCGCACCCACGGGCGCAGCTTCTCCAGCTCCTCCGCCAGCTCCAGCAGCGCCGCCTCCGACCCCGGCCGCCCCACCAGTTGTACGGCGCAGGGCGCGCCCGAGGGCAGCGTGCCGAACGGGACCGACATCGCGGGCCAGCCGGTGAGGTTCCAAGGAGGCGTCAGCGGCGAGTAGTTGGTGTTCGCCAGCACATTGCGCAGCCAGCCCCGCTCGTGCCACGGCCCGGCCTTGGGGGAGCGGCGGGCCAGTGCCGCCGTCAGCAGGATGTCGTGCTCGGCGAAGAACGGCGCGAGGCGCTCCCGGAGTTGCTCCCGAGCCTTGCCGGTACGGACGCTCTTCACGAACCGCCGCCCGATCGCCGCGTGCACCCGGCTCCGCCGCGTCAGCTTCCGCGGGTCGAGTCCCGCCGCGTCCACCGAGGTGCCGGCCGTCCAGTGCGCGAGTGACGCGGTGCTCAGGGACAGCGGATACGGCGGATCGGCCCGCTGCACGGTGTGCCCGGCCCTGTTCAGCAGCCCGGCCGCCTCCCGCACGGCGGTCGTATACGGCTTGCTGACGGCCACTCCGGCGAGCGGGCTGCGCACGGAGGCGGCGATCCTCCGGGTGGTGGGCTCGTCGGGGCGTACGACCTCGATGTCCGCGATGACCGAAAACATCAGCCGGGCGTCCTCGACGGTCGTCGCGAGGGGGCCGTTCTCGGACATTCCGAACCAGTCGCCGTCGCCGATACCGGCCGGGACCACCCCGAACCCCGGCTTGATGGTGACCAGGCCGCAGTTGGCCGCGGGGATGCGCAGCGAGCCCATGCCGTCGTTGCCCAGCGCGATCGGCACCATGCCGACGGCCACGGCGGCCGCGCTGCCGCCCGAGGAACCGCCCGCCGTGCGGGTCGTGTCCCACGGGTTGCGGCTGGTGCCGTGGACGCCCTCGGTCGTACCGAAGATGCACAGCTCGGGCACGTTCGTGAGCCCTACGACGATCGCGCCCGCCGCCCGCAGCCGGGCCACGGTGACGTGGTCGTGGTCGGCGGGCGTGTCCGGGGTGGCGGCGGAGCCGACCCGGTTGGACTCGCCGGTCACCGGGAGGTTGTCCTTGACGGCCACCGGCACGCCCGCCAGGGGGAGTTCGGCCAGATCGGCCCGCGCGCCCACCTCGTCGGCCTCCGCGAGCGCCGCCTCCGCCCGCACCACCCGGAACGCGCCGATCCGCCCGTCGAGCCGCTCGATCCGGGCGAGATGCTCGGCCACCACCTCACGGGGTGTGACCCGCTTCTCGCGTACGGCGGCGGCGATCTCGACGGCGGTACGGCCGACCCAGCTGGTCACGGGCGCGCTCCTTCTCACTACTCGCGAGTATGTAGGGAGAACTGTGCCTCGGCCGGGGCGGTCCGTCGAGAGCTGACCGGTCGTGGAAACCAAGGGCTTCCGGCCTTGGACATTTGAGGCCGTCTTCTTGGACTTTTCGCGAGGCGGTACCGGGCGGGGGCCGACTGAGCTGCTGGTCATCCGATCAATGGCTCAACTTGACTGCTCCCACCGCCCATTGACAGCCCCTGAGAGCAGTCCAATCATCAGTCGTCCGATCAATCGCGACCGGTGGAGTGGCATGGCTGAGCGCAGGAAGAGACGGTTCCGGTTCATCGGCTTCGCGGCGGTGTTCGCACTGCTCGCGGTACCCGTACCGGCGGTCGCGGTCCAGGAGGGGCCGGAGCAGCCGGTGCCGGTGACCGTGCCCGCGCTGTCCAACTGGACGCCTGAACCCGGGAGTTACGACTTCAGGCCCGGAACCCGCCTCGTGGCCGACAGCAAGGGCGAGCGCGATGTCGCCGGCACCCTCGCCGACGACCTGAAGGCGGCCGGTCACGGAACGGTTCCTGTCGTACGTGGCGGTGCCGCCCGCCCCGGCGACATCGTGATCGAAGTCCGGCCGACCAAGGGCTCGTTGGGCGCGGAGGGCTATCAACTCCAGGCGGGCAAACGGCTGTCGGTGACCGGCGCGACCGAGACCGGCGCCTTCTACGGCACCCGGACCCTCCTCCAACTCCTCGCGCAGGGTGACCACATCCCCGCCGGACGCACGGTCGACGTACCGCGCTACAGGGAACGCGGGGTCGGCGTCTGCGCCTGCTACATCCACGTCTCCCTGCCCTGGCTGGAGAACCTGGTGCGCGAGATGGCGTACCACAAGCTCAACCAGCTGCTCCTCGAACTCAAGGTGAAGAGTGCCGCGCACCCCGAGGCGAACACGTGGGGCTACTACACCCGGGACGAGATGCGCCGCCTCGTCGCCCTCGGCGACAAGTACCACGTCGAGATCATCCCGGAGATCAACTCCCCGGGCCACATGGACCCGTGGATCGAGAACCGTCCCGATCTCCAGCTCACCGACAGCGACGGCAACAAGCAGCCCGCCCGGCTCGACGTCACCCAGCAGGCGGCGTTCGACTACTACACGAGCCTGATGGACGAGTGCGCGCAGGTCTTCACCGCGTCGTCCTGGCACATGGGCGCCGACGAGTACATGCTCGGCTCCGACTACTCCAAGTACCCGCAGATGCTGCGCTACGCCCGGGAGAAGTACGGCGCGAACGCCACCCCGCAGGACGCCTACATCGACTTCATCAACCGCGTCCGGGGCTACGCCGCGAGCAAGGGCAAGAAGCTGCGCATCTGGAACGACGGACTCACCGGCGCCAACACCGTGCCGGTGGCGGCGGGCACGACGGTCGAGCACTGGCTGAACGTCACGGAGAAACCGAGCCGACTCATCGCCCAGGGCTACCCGTTGATGAACGCGGCCTACTCCCTCTACCTCGTCCGCGGCGGCTTCCACAGCGACACCGAGGCGCTCTACGACCAGAGCTGGGACCCCCGCAGCTTCGAGGGCGAGAAACTCACCTCCAGCAACGGCATCACCGGCGCGAAGATCAGCCTCTGGCCCGACAACGGCCGTGGCGAGACCGAGAACGAGGTCACCGCCGACACCGAGCCGGCGCTACGGCACCTCGCCCAGGCGACCTGGGGCGATCCGCATCCCGACGCCACGTATGCGGCATTCACCGCCCGGGGTACGGCAGTTGGGCACGCGCCCGGGTGGCGGGACCTGACCCGGGTACCGGTGGCGGACGGGACGTACACATTCCGGACCGAGGGAGCCTCCTTCGACGCCGCGGTGCAGCGCACGCCGGACGGCTACGCGACGCTGCGGACCGCCGACGGCTGCCTCGAGGTGCAGGGCGGCAAGCTCACCCTCAACGTGCCGCTCCAGCCCGGGGTTTCGGCGACCCCGCAGTTCTGCGATGCCGCGAACACCATGCAGCGCTGGGAGTTGGCGCCCGCGGCGGGCGGCTATCGACTCGTGAACGCGATCACGCAGATGGCGCTGAGCGTCGCGGACGACGGCCGGCTCGTGCAGTACCCACCGGACCAACACCGCCCCGCCATCTGGCACTTGACCGCCCACTGAGCAACCAGAGGAGTCCCACCCCATGGCCCTCTCCAGGCGTCTCTTCGTCCTCTCGGCCACCGCGCTCGCCGCGACCGGCACCGCCACGGCATCCGCCCTCGCGGCGACCCCACCCCCGACCGACTCCCGCTCCCGCATCCCTGTCAGCCCCGACGACACCGAGGCCGAGCTGGTTCGCAAGGCCTCCCAAGTCCGGCCGACCGCACGGCAGGTGGCCTGGCAGCAACTGGAGCGGACGGCGTTCCTGCACTTCGGCGTGAACACCTTCACCGGCCTGGAGTGGGGGACCGGCGACGAGGACCCGAACGTGTTCCAGCCGACCGGCCTCGACACCGACCAGTGGGCCCGCGCCCTGCGCGACGGCGGCTTCAAGCTCGCCATCCTCACCGTCAAGCACCACGACGGCTTCGTCCTCTACCCCTCCCGCTACACCGACCACACGGTCGCGTACAGCAGTTGGCGTGCGGGCCAGGGCGACGTACTGCGCTCCTTCGCCGACTCCATGCGGCGGTACGGCCTCAAGGCCGGCGTCTACCTCTCGCCCGCCGACGAGAACCAGTACCTCCACGGCGTCTACGCCAACGGCAGCGCACGCACCACACGTACGATCCCGGCCCTCGTGGACGGCGACGACCGTGCCCCGGACGCCTACTACACCTTGGACGCCACCGACTACGGCGCCCATATGCTCAACACCCTCTACGAAGTGCTGACCGAGTACGGCCCGATCGACGAGGTCTGGTTCGACGGCGCCCAGGGACGCATCCCGCCGGGCCACGTCGAGGACTACGACTGGGACAGCTGGTACACCCTGGTCAGATCGCTGGCCCCGGACGCGGCGATCGCCGTGACCGGCCCGGACGTGCGCTGGGTCGGCAACGAGGGCGGTATCGCGCGGGAGGACGAGTGGAGCGTCCTCCCGGTCAAGGAGGAGCAGTACGGGCGCACGGACTGGGCGTTGTCGTACGACACCCCCGACGAGGGCAGCCGTGGCGCGCTCGTCTCGGCGCAGCCGGACACCGACTACCTCCAGTGGTGGCCGGCCGAGTGCGATGTGTCGATCCACGACGGCTGGTTCTACCACCCGGACCAAGTCCCCAAGAGCGTCGACGAGTTGATCGACATCTACTTCGGCTCGGTCGGCCGCAACGCGGTCCTGCTGCTCAACGTGCCACCGGACACGGACGGCCTGCTGGCGGCCCCGGACGTGGCGCGCCTGCGGGAGTTCCGCGAGCGTGTGGACCGGGAACTGCCCGAGGACCTGGCGCACGGGGCCCGGACGGCCGTCTCGCCGGGCCGGGTCACCGTCGACCTCGGCGCCGAACAGGCCGTAGACCGCGTCCGGTTGGCGGAGGACATACGGCGCTACGGCCAGCAGGTCGAGGCCTTCGTGGTCGAGGCGTACGTCGACGGGGCCTGGACAGAGGTCACCCGCGCCGGAACGATCGGCGCGAGCCGCATCCTGCTGCTGACCGCCCCTGTACGCGCCCGGCGGTGGCGAGTTCGCGTGACGGCGGCCCGGGACGCCGTGAAGATCGCGGAGTTCGGGCTGTACCGGTCGCGGGTCTGAGCGGCGGCCGGAAACCGCCTGTCCTCACATCTCGGTGAGGAGCTTCTCCAGGAAGGTCACCGACTCGGGAGCCGGTGAGGCCACCATGCTCAGCCGGTCCATGACCGCGAGGTAGCGGTCGACCTCTTCGGGCTTGTCCAAGTAGAGGGCGCTGGTGAGCTGTTCGAGGTAGACGATGTCCGGCAGGTCCGGCACCGGGAAGCGCAGCACGGTGATCGGACCGCCGGCGGCCGCGTGGCCGCCCACGTGGAACGGCAGCACCTGGAGCGTGACGTTCGGCAGGGCGGCCGTCTCGATGAGGTGCCGCAGCTGCTCGCGCATCACGTCCGCTCCGCCGAGCGGACGGCGCAGTGCGGCCTCGTCCACCACGACCCAGAGCTTCGGAGCGCCGGGCCTGGTGAGCAACTCCTGCCGGGTCATGCGGAGTTCGACGCGGCGCTGGATCGCGTCCGGGGTGTCGACAGGACGGCCGAGCCTGATGACGGCCTCGGCGTACCCGGCGGTCTGCAACAGGCCCGGGATGAACTGGACTTCGTAGGTGCGGATGAGGGAGGTGGCCTCCTCCAGCCCCAGATGCTGCTCGAACCAGGTCGGGAAGGCGTCGCCGTACGCGCGCCACCAGCCGGGTTCGTTGGCTCGGCGGGCGGAGGTCAGGAACTCCTCACGCACATCCGGCTCTTGGAGGCCGTACAGGGTCAACAGGTCCGCCACGTCGCGCTCCTTGAAGCCGACGCGGCCCAGCTCCATGCGGCAGAGCTTGGCGTCCGAGGCGCGTATCGCCGAAGCGGCCGTGTCCCGGGTGATGTTGAGGGACTCGCGCAGGCGGCGCAGGCGCGTGCCCAGCATGATGCGCTGGACCGTCGGACCGCCGCGCTGAAGGCTCAGCACGTCCGAACCCGAGGGAGCGTATTCCGGTTGAGCTGCAGTCATGTTCATCCCCTCGGCGGTCGCGCCGATACCGTCCGCAAGTTTTCGGGACTCAAAAGAGGATCGTAGCACCGAGGTTCCGGATAACTGCAGGGAGTGAAGGAGCCGGAAGGTGCCGGCCTGTGTCCGGCGCCTTCCGGCCGATCCGCGGGTTTGCCTGACCTCAGCGGCCGGGGAGTAGGCCGTCGAAGTCGCCGTCCTTCACACCGCGGACGAACGCGGAGATCTCGGCGCTGGTGTAGACGAGCGCCGGACCTTCGGGGTGGCGCGAGTTGCGTACGGCGACCTGGCCGTCGGAGAGCGCGGCCAACTCGACGCAGTTTCCTTCAGGGTTGCTGTGGTGGCTCTTGCGCCACTGCGCGTCGCTCAGCAGGGTCGCCGACATGCCGTTCGCGTGCTCTATGTGAGGCCTCATCGCTCCCCCGGAAGATCGAATGCAATTGCAGCTTCAATTGCATCCATTGGTGATGTGGAGGACGATAGCCCTCGGGCCGACCGCTCGCAAGATCGTCTGCAATTGCAGCGGTAATTGCCGATGCACTTGCGCTTGCAGGGTCAGGCGGAGGACGATGCTCCGGACAGGTGTAGTGCGCGCAGTTGTTCTCTCCCAGGGGTCTCAGGGGTCGCGATGTCCGCAGAGCAAGTCGTACGACCGGTCGACACCCTGCGGATCGAGGGGACTTGGGAGTGGCTGTGCCGGGCCGTCGACCAGGTGGGCCCGCCCGAGCCGGGGCGGACCGTCACCCTGGTCCCCGCCGTCGGCGACGGACGCGACCCCGCCCTCTGTTCCGTTCTGGTCGTGCCGCCGATGCCCCAATCGGCCCAGGTGGCACGGGACTTCACCCGGGCGGCGCTCGCCGACCGGGCCGGGGACGAACTCGTCGACGACGTGACGGTCACCGTGTCGGAGTTGGTGAGCAATGCGCTGCGCTACGGCCGCGCGCCCAACTCCCTTGTGGAACCGCAGCCTTCGCTGTGGCTCGCGGTGTGGGACCGGCTGCCGTACGCGGTGTGCGCGGTCACCGACGACAGCGATCGCATACCCGTGGAGGGGCACCCCGACGAGTTCGCGGAGTCCGGGCGCGGTCTGCAGGTGGTCTCCGCGCTGAGCGAGTCGTGGGGCTGGAACCTGCGGACGGGCGGCGGGAAGACGGTCTGGGCGCTGTTCCGGATCTGACCCAACGGCACAGAACGACAAAGAGGGGCACCGGCAACTTTGGTGCCCCTCTTCGGTGTTGGCGCTCAGGCCTTGCGGCCGATGCCGCAGATCGTGTTCTCGACGGATGGATCACGGCCCACGTCGACCGGCTCCGGGTGCCACCGTGAAATGGGGACGATGCCGGGTTCGACGGCATCGAGGCCGTCGAAGAACGCCGCTATCCGCTCGGGGCTGCGCAGGTGGTAGGAACTGGCGGAGTTGGCGTTGTACACCGAAATCGCCTGGTTGAGCGCCGCGTTGGTGTCGGTGCCGTCGGTCAGCGCGAGATAGCTGCCCGGGGGCAGCGCGTCGAGGAAGCGGGCCACGACGGCCTCGGGCTCGTCCGAGTCCGGGATCTGCCCCAGGATGCCCAGCATCGTCAGCGCGATCGGCTGGCTGAAGTCCAGGGTCTGGGCGGCGGCTTCGAGAATCCTCTCGGGGTCGCGCACATCGGCGTCGACGTAGGCGCAGGCGCCCTCCGGAGTGCTGGTGAGCAGCGCCTGCGCGTGCACCAGCACCAGCGGGTCGTTGTCGACGTACACGATGCGGCTCTCGGGCGCGATGCGCTGCGCGACCTCGTGCGTGTTGTCGACGGTGGGCAGGCCCGTCCCGATGTCGAGGAACTGGCGGATGCCCGCCTCTTCGGCGAGGTAGCGCACCGCCCGCACCAGGAACCGGCGTTGGAGGCGGGCGAGCAGGGCGATGTCCGGGAACATCTGGACGATCATCTCGCCGGCCTCGCGGTCGGCGGCGTAGTTGTCCTTGCCGCCCAGGAGGAAGTTCCACACACGGGCGGAGTGCGGCCGGTCGAGTTGGAGCCGGTCGGCCAGCGGGTCTTCGGAGGTCATGGGCAAAGCCTCACACGAAGTACCCGGCGGTGTCCGGCGATTCGGACTCGAAACGGGGGACACGCCCCCTTTCATGCCCGCGCCGGTCCCGTGCTGTCCCGTTCGATCAGCCGCGGCACCGGTACCCGCACGGTGCGCGCCGGACCGCCGTCCAGCAGAGCGGTCAACTCCCGGGCCGCCGTACGCCCGAACTCCACACTGTCCCGGGACAGCGCGGACAGCCACGGCCGGACCATGCGGCACAGCGCGGAGTCCTCCCAGGCGACCACCGACACGTCCGCCGGTACGGAGAAGCCGAGTTCGGTCGCGGCGGCCACCCCGGCGACGGCCATCACGTCGTTGTCGTAGATCAACGCCGTTGGGGGAGCGGCGACTTCGAGGACCCGGCGGGTGACGGCGGCACCGGCCGCGTCCGAGTAGTCGGTGGTCACCGAGTGGACCTCGGTCAGCCCGCGGCGGGTGGCCTCGGCGCGCAGGGCGCGGATACGGCGCTCGGTGTGCGCGAGGCCCGGCAGACCGGCGATGTGCACGATCCGCCGGTGGCCGCGCGCGTACAACTCGTCGACGACAGAGGTCATCGCGCCCGCGTCGTCGGCCCACACCGTCGACAGACCGGGATGCCGTTCGTCCGGTGCGCCGCCGATCACCACGGCAGGCAGGCCGAGTTCATCGAGGAGGTCGGGCCGCGGGTCGGCGGTGCGGGGATCGGCCACCAGGACGCCGTCCACCCGGTGTTCGGCCCACCACCGCCGGTACACCGCGCACTCGTCCTCGACGTCCTCGGCCATCTGGAAGAGCAGACCGAGATGGCGTTCGGCCAGCACCTCCTGGATGCCCGAGACGAGTTGGAGGAAGAAGGAGTCGACGCCGAGGGTGTCCGCGGGCCGGGCGAGGACGAAACCGACCGTCGCCGCGCCCTCCCCGGACAGCGCCCGCGCCGCCGTACTGGGCCGCCAGCCCAGCTGCTCCGCGACGCGGCGGACCCGGTCGCGGGTGATCTCGGAGACGCCGGGCCGGCCGTTGAGCGCGAAGGAGACCGCGCTCTCGGACACGCCGGCGCGCTGCGCGATGTCCTTCATCGTCGGCCGACGCGCGGGCGACCGCTTGCCTGACAAGCCCGCTCTCCATTCCGCAGGTGCCGCGCACTAATGCGCTTGAGTCCGCACACCCTAAAGCGCATTAGTGATCCACCGCAAGAATGCGAACACACCTCGCTGACCAGTGCAGTTGGCCGGATCCGGCCAACTAATGAATTTAGCTGAGCGGAATCCATTGACGGGCCCCGTGAACACCGTGCAAGGTCTGCCCCGGCACGATCAGCCAACCCCACTGGCAAAGGAGCCACTCGCCGTGCGCATCTCCCGCAGAGCCTTCGCCGCAGCTGCCGCCGCCGTCGTCCTCATGCCGCTGAGCGCCTGCGGTTCCGGGGGAGACGACGGCGGATCGACCGACGCCTCGGGCAAGGTCGAGGGCGACATCACCTTCCAGACCTGGAACCTCCGCGCCAACTTCAAGTCGTACTTCGAGGGCGTGATCTCCGGCTTCGAGAAGCAGTACCCCGGCACCCACGTGAAGTGGATCGACCAGCCCGCCGAGGGCTACGCCGACAAGATCAGCGCGGACGCCGCCGGCGGCACCCTGCCCGACGTCGTCAACGTCTCCCCGGACCTCGTCGCCCCTCTCGCCAAGGCGGGCCTCGCGCTCGACCTCGACAAGTCGGCCGCGAAGTACAAGAGCGAGTACCTGCCGGGTGCCTGGGCCAGCCACGAGATACCGGGCATGACCGGCACCTACGCCTTCCCCTGGTACCTCAACACCGGCCCGCTCTTCTACAACAAGTCCCTCTTCGAGCAGGCCGGACTCGACGCCGACCAGCCGCCGAAGACGTACGACGAACTCTTCGCCCAGGCACTCCAGTTGGCGAAGAAGACCGACGGCAAGGTCGCCACCCTCGCCAACGTCCCCACCGTCGAGGACTTCGGCCGCTACGGCGTCGAGCTGATGAACAAGGCCGGTACCGCCTTCGCCTTCAACGACGCGAAGGGCATCGAACTCCTCACCAAGTACAAGGAGTTGTACGACGCGAAGGCCCTCGACCCGCAGGCGCTCACCGCCACTCCCGAGTCGTCCGGCAAGAAGTTCCTCACCGGCGCCGTCGCCATGAACCCGGGCAGCGCCCTGGACCTCGACAACTTCAAGAAGCAGGCGCCGACCCTGTACAAGAACATCGGCATCACCGATCAGATCACCAGCACCGGGCACGTCAACATGTACGTGATGGGCGTGATGGTCAACTCCAAGACCAAGCACACCCCGGCCTCCGTGGCCTTCGCGCACTACGTCACCGACGCCCAGCAGCAGATGTCGTTCGCGAAGAAGGTCGCCATTTTCCCGAGCACCGCCGGTTCCCTCGACGACCCGTACTTCACCAAGGAGGACGGCACCGACGAGACCCGGGTACGGATCGCCGCCGCCAAGTCCCTGAAGAACGCGGTCAACTACACGCCGGTGCTGTTCAGCGAGCAGATGAAGACCGCGCTGCGCAACGAGGTCGCCAAGGCGCTGCAGGGCAAGGAGAGCCCGAAGACGGCTCTCGACAACGCTGTCAAGCAGTGCGACACGCTGCTCCAGCAGGAAGGCTGAGAGTCCTCATGGCCGACGTGTCCCGCGTGCGGCGCCAACTGCCCACCAGCCCCTGGCTGTTCGCCGCCCCCGGGCTGCTCGTCGTCGGCGCCTTCGTGCTGTATCCCTTCGCCTCCACCGTGATCAACTCCTTCACGGACCGGCGCACCCTGATCCCGGGCCACTTCGTGGGCTTCGCCAACTTCCGCGAGCTGTGGCACGACGACATGTTCTGGACCGGCCTGCGCAACAGCACCCTGTACATCGTCGGGGTGGTGCCGGCACTGGTCGTACTTCCTTTGCTGCTGGCCCTGTTGGTGCAGAAGAACATTCCCGGCATCACCTTCTTCCGGTCCGCCTTCTACACCCCGGTCGTCGCCTCGATCGTCGTGGTCGGACTGATCTGGGTCTGGCTGCTGGACGAACGCGGCCTGGTCAACTCGCTGTTGGAGACGATCGGCGTCGGACAGATCGGCTTCCTCAGCGACCAGTGGCTGCTCCTGCTGAGCGCCATGGCCGTCACGGTCTGGAAGGGCCTCGGCTACTACATGATCATTTATCTGGCCGCACTCGCCAGCGTGCCGCGCGAACTGCACGAGGCCGCGTCGGTCGACGGCGCGGGGGCGGTGCGCCGCTTCTTCACGGTGACCGTGCCCGCCGTCCGTTCCACGATGGTGCTGGTGGGTGCGCTGTCCTCGGTCGCCGCCTTCAAGGTGTTCTCCGAGGTCTACCTGATGGCGGGTCCCAGCGGCGGACCGGCCGGTGAGGACACCACCCTCGTGATGCTCGTCCAGCGCACGGGTACCGGCCTCACCGGCCGCGTCGGATATGCCTCCGCGCTCTCGGTCGTCGTCTTCGTCGTCACCGTCGCCCTGATGCTGCTCGTGCTGCGGGCCGACCGTAAGGAGGACGCTTGAGCGTCATCGAGCGCACAAGGCCCGTCCAGGAGACGGCGGTTCGCGAACCACGCATCACCGACGAGCACGGCCGCCGCATCCGCGTCTGGGAACTCGCCCTGCGCTACACGCTGTTGCTGATCGTCCTCACCATCACCGTCGGCCCCTTCGTGTGGCAGCTCTCCACCTCGCTCAAGGGCCCGACCGAGGACATCTACAGCTCGCCCCCGACCTTCCTCCCCGAACACCCCACCCTGCACAACTACAAGCGGGTCGCCGACACCATCCCCGTGTGGGACTACGCCTTCAACTCGCTGAAGGTCGCCGCCGGCAACGTCGTGACGAACTGCGTCGGTTCGGCCCTCGCGGGCTACGCGCTGGCCCGACTGCGGTACCGGGGCCGCCGCGTCGCCACCCTCGTCTTCATCCTCGCGATGCTCGTGCCGGTCGAGGGCATCATCATCGCCCAGTTCACCACCATGCGGGAGCTGGGCCTCAACAACACCCTGATCGGCGTGGTCCTCCCGGGCTGCATCGGCGCGATGAACGTGCTGCTGATGCGCAACGCCTTCCTCAACCTGCCGTACGAGATCGAGGAAGCGGCCTTCGTCGACGGCGCCAACGTGTGGCAGCGGTTCCTGCGGATCGCGCTGCCGTCCGTGAAGGGCACCATCGCCGTCGTCGCGATCTTCGCCTTCATGGGCGCCTGGGACGACTTCCTGTGGCCGCTCATCGTGCTCAGCGACCCGTCCAAGTTCACGCTCACCATCGGCCTCAACTATCTGCACGGCACCTTCGCCAACGACGAACGCCTGGTCGCCGCCGGCACGGTCATCGCCGTGGCACCGCTGATCGCCCTCTTCGCCTGCCTCCAGCGGTACTTCTTCCGGGGCGTCGGCGAAGGCGCGGTCAAGGGCTGACGTTCCCTCGCATTCAGGTACGCACTACAGAACCAGGATCCCGATGTCTTCTGCCGTGCGCTTCGGCGTCAACTACACGCCCAGCCAAGGGTGGTTCCACCACTGGCTCGACTTCGACCTCGACTCCGTACGCGCCGACCTCGACTCGAT
Organism: Streptomyces sp. NBC_00986; assembly: GCF_045162565.1. Lineage (NCBI taxonomy): Bacteria > Bacillati > Actinomycetota > Actinomycetes > Kitasatosporales > Streptomycetaceae > Streptomyces > Streptomyces sp. NBC_00986. The sequence goes on along the minus strand of NZ_CP108733.1, from coordinate 1,888,202 downwards.
CGCCGAGCTGGGCCTCGACCACATCCGCGTCTTCCCGCTGTGGCCGTACTTCCAGCCCAACCGGACCCTGATCCGAACCAAGGCCGTGGAACAGCTGGTTCAGCTCGTGGACGCGGCCGGTGAGCGCGGGCTCGATGTCAACGTCGACGGTCTGCAAGGGCACTTGAGCAGCTTCGACTACCTGCCGGCCTGGACCCGCACCTGGCACCGGCGCAACCTCTTCACCGACCCGGACGTCCTCGACGGCCAGGCCGCCTACCTGCGCACGCTCGCCGCCGCCCTTGCCGATCGCCCGAACTTCATCGGCATGACCCTCGGCAACGAGGTCAACCAGTTCTCGGCCGGCCCGCATCCGGACCCCGACCGGGCGACCGAGGACCAGATCGACGCCTGGCTGGAGCGGATGCTCACGGCCTGTGCGGAGGGTGCGCCCGGCAAGCCGCATCTGCACGCGGAGTACGACGCGACCTGGTACCAGGACGACATGCCGTTCACCCCGGCCCAGGCCGCTCGGCACGGTGCGATGACGGCCGTGCACTCCTGGGTCTTCAACGGCACCGCCCAACGCCACGGCCGTAGTTCGGTTCCCTCCGAGCACCACGCCGCGTACCTGATCGAGCTGAGCAAGGCCTGGGCCGAGGAACCGCACCGGCCCGTCTGGCTCCAGGAGGTCGGCGCACCCCAGCCGCTCGTACCCGCCGAGCACGCGGCCGACTTCGCCTCCGCGACCATCGCCAACGCCCTTGACTGCCCTGACCTCTGGGGCATCACCTGGTGGTGCTCGCACGACGTGTCCCGTGACCTCGCCGACTTCCCCGAACTCGAGTACGGGCTGGGCCTGTTGACCAACGACCGGCAACCCAAGGACATCGCGCTGGTGTTGGCGGAGGCGGCCCGCGAGCCCACGTACGAACCCGGTGTCCGCACCACGGCGCTCGTCGTGCCCGCCGATCCGTCGGTCCGTTCGGGCTGCGGTCCCGGTGGACCGGTCTTCGACGCCTACTTCCGGCTCGTCGCCGACGGAGCCCGCCCGGCGACCGTCCTCGATGTGCGCGCGGACGACAAGGAACACCTCGCCGCGCGGGGCATCACCGAAGTCGTCACTCCCGACCAGGTACTCCCCACCCCGCGAGGAGCCACCGGCTCGTGAATCCCCAAGGCCCCACCAGACGCACCGTCCTGCCCGCCGAACAGGGCGAGTGGCACGCGTGGTTCGAACTGCGCGCGACAGGGGAGCTCTACACAGCGTCGGCCCCCGTGACCGTCACGTACGCCTGGTAACACCCGCTTGGCACCACCCCTGCCCCAACCCGCAACCGAGCTACGGAGCACCCCGCATGCATGACGACCGCAGCCTGGTCGAAGCCCGCCTCAAGCGTGTCCTCGAAGAGCGCATCCGTCCCGCCGTGTATCCCGCGTCCGTGCCGCTGGAGGTGGCCGTCTGGCACGCGCCCGACGAGCCGGTGCCCGTGGCCGAGGGACTCGCGGGCACACCCGAACCGATCGCGGTGGGTGCCCGGTGGGGTGCTCCCTGGGGCACCAGCTGGTTCCGCGTCACCGGGACCGTCCCCCAGGAGTGGGCCGGGAAGACCGTCGAGGCGCTGCTCGACCTCGGCTTCGACGAGAACATGCCCGGCTTCCAGTGCGAGGGCCTCGTCTACCGGCCCGACGGCACCCCTGTGAAGGGCCTCAACCCGCGCAACCAGTGGGTCAGGATCGGCGCGCCCGTCGCCGGCGGCGAGGAGGTGCGGCTGCACATCGAGGCCGCGTCCAACCCGGTGGTCCTGGACTACCACCCGTTCCTGCCCACGCAGTTGGGCGACAAGGAGACCGCGGGCAGCGAGCCGCAGTACACGCTGACCCGCATGGACCTCGCCGTCCTCGACGAGAACGTCTGGAACCTCGTCCTCGACCTGGAGGTCCTCGGCGAGCTGATGGCCGAGCTGCCGGTGGACTCCGCACGTCGCTGGGACCTGCTGCGGGCGATCGAGAAGGCGCTCGACGCCGTGGACCTCCAGGACGTCAACGGCACGGCGGAGCAAGCCCGTTCACAGCTGGCGGCCGTCCTGACCTCGCCCGCCGTCCCGTCCGCGCACCGGATCAGCGCCATCGGGCACGCGCACATCGACTCGGCGTGGCTGTGGCCGCTGCGCGAGACGGTCCGCAAGGTCGCGCGCACAACGTCCAACATGGCGGCCCTCCTTGAGGACGAGCCCGACTTCATCTTCGCCATGTCGCAGGCCCAGCAGTGGGCTTGGGTCAAGGAGCACCGGCCCGAGGTGTGGGCCCGGGTCAAGAAGGCGGTGGTGGACGGGCGGTTCGTGCCCGCCGGTGGCATGTGGGTGGAGTCGGACACCAACATGCCGGGCTCGGAGGCGATGGCCCGTCAGTTCGTGCACGGGAAGCGGTTCTTCCTCGACGAGTTCGGCATCGAGAACGAGGAGGCCTGGCTGCCCGACACCTTCGGCTTCGCCGCCGGACTCCCGCAGATCATCAAGGCGGCCGGTTCCAAGTGGCTGCTGACCCAGAAGATCTCCTGGTCCCAGACCAACAAGTTCCCGCACCACACCTTCCGTTGGGAGGGCATCGACGGCACCCGGATCTTCACCCACTTCCCGCCCGTCGACACCTACAACTGCTCCATGCAGGGCCGCGAGATCGCCCACGCGGCACGCAACTTCAAGGACAAGGGCGTCGCCCGGCACTCCCTCGCGCCCACCGGCTGGGGCGACGGAGGCGGCGGCACCACCCGCGAGATGATCGCCAAGGCGGCTCGCCTGCGCGATCTCGAAGGCTCGGCGACCGTGGCCTGGGAGACCCCCAAGGAGTTCTTCGAGAAGGCCGAGGCCGAGTACCCCGAACCCCCGGTCTGGGTCGGCGAGTTGTACCTCGAACTCCACCGCGCCACCCTCACCAGCCAGGCCAGGACCAAGCAGGGCAACCGCCGCAGCGAACACCTCCTGCGCGAAGCGGAGCTGTGGGCGGCGACGGCCGCCGTACGGGCCGGATTCCCTTACCCGTACGAGGACTTGGACCGGATCTGGAAGACAGTCCTGCTCCACCAGTTCCACGACATCCTGCCCGGCTCCTCCATCGCCTGGGTGCACCGCGAGGCCCGCCGGACCTACGAGCGGATCGCCTCGGAACTCGACGCCATCATCGACGCGGCCCAGCGCGCACTGGCGGGGGAGGGCACGACCCCCCTCCTCTTCAACTCCGCGCCCCACACCCGCGAAGGCGTCCCCGCAGGCGGTGCCCAGATTCCGGCCGTCCAGGGAGAGACGGCACTCGCGACCCGGGTCGGCGGCGGACACGTACTGGAGAACGGACTGCTCCGCGTCGAGATCGACGCCCGGGGCCTGGTCGTCTCCGCCTACGACATCGAGGCCGACCGCGAGACGATCGCACCCGGCCGAACCGCCAACCTGCTCCAACTCCACCCGGATTTCCCGAACATGTGGGACGCCTGGGACGTCGACGAGTTCTACCGCAACACGGTCACGGACCTCACGGACGCGGACGAGGTCGTGGCGGACGGGAACGCGGTGCGGATCGTGCGGTCCTTCGGCGCGTCCAAGGTCACCCAACTCCTGTCCCTCGCCCCCGGCGAGCGGCGACTGCTCATCGACACCGAGGTCGACTGGCACGAGACCGAGAAGTTCCTCAAGCTCGCGTTCCCGCTGGACGTGCACGCCGAACGGTACGCGTCCGAGACCCAGTTCGGGCACTTCCACCGCCCGACGCACACCAACACCTCATGGGAGGCGGCCAAGTTCGAGGCCTGCAACCACCGCTTCGTGCACATGGAGGAGCCCGGCTGGGGCGTCGCCGTCGTCAACGACTCGACGTACGGCCACGATGTGACCCGTACGGTCCGCGGCGACGGCGACAACGGTACGACCACCACCGTCCGCGTCTCGCTCCTCCGCGCCCCGCGCTTCCCGGACCCCGAGACCGACCAGGGCGTCCACCGCTTCCGGCACGCACTGGTGCCCGGCGCGGGCATCGGCGACGCGGTCCGCGAAGGGTGGCGGATCAACCTGCCGGAGCGGCGAGTCGAGGGCGGGCAGGAGGTCGCGCCGCTGGTGCGCGTCGACCGGGACGCGGTCGTCGTCACGGCGGTGAAGCTCGCCGACGACGGGAGCGGTGACGTCGTGGTCCGCTTCCACGAGGCGCACGGGGGACGGGCCAGGGCGACACTGACGGTGGGCTTCGCGTTCGACGCGGTGGAGGTCGTGGACCTGCTGGAGCGGCCGTGGGCCGACGCCGAGGAGGTGACCCGCGAGGGTGATCAACTCGCCTTGCGGCTGCGCCCGTTCGAGCTGGTGACGCTGCGGTTTCGGCGGTCCTGAGCCGGAACGCCTTTCGCCGGCGGCCGTGATCGCCCGATGATGTGGCGATGAGACGAAGAACGGCCGTCGGCCAGGCCTGGGCCTCCCAACCCGATCCTCTCCTGGGGCTCGCCCGGCAGGAGTTGGAGTTCTACGCGGGGGCGTGCGACCGGGCCAGGTGGCTGCACTACACGACGGAACTCGGCGCTCTCGCCGCCACGTCCGCGACGGTCGTGGCGGCGGGACTGCACGCGCCTGCCTGGCTCACCGCCCTGATCGCGGGCAGCGCCGTCTTCTTCACCGGCATGCGCCAGCTGTTCAGCCCGGGCTCGCGCTGGGTTCTGGCCGCACAGGCGCGGGAGGGCCTGCGGCGGGCGATCGACCACTACCTGCTGCTGCCGCAGGGCGAGCGCGACGCGGACGCGCGGGCCGCCCTGCACCGGGCGGTCGACGAGGTGGGCACCAGCGAACTGCGCGGATGGGCGGAGGTCCAGGGCCAACGCGGCGAACCGCCACTGCCCACCGGGGGCGCCTGAACGCCGGGACGGGACGGGCATCCTGCCCTGCTCGCCGCGGGCGCCCCGGGACCGCACGGGTGTGTTCCGTTGTCCGCCGCGGGCGTCTGAGTGCCGGGTCAGGCGAGGTGCCCTGCGCTGTCCGCGGCCGGACCCTGAGTACCGGAACCGCACGCACGCGTTCCGTTGCGCCGCAGGCGTCTGCATGCCGGACCCACGCGCATGCCCTCTACTGTTCGCCGCGGGTGCCCTGCGTGCCGGAACCGCGCGGACATCCTCCGGTATCCACCGCGGGCGCCTGAAAACCAGGGCGGCGCGGGTGCCCAGCGTTGCTCGCCCCGGGCCTCTGAGCCCCCGTTGCTACGCCCCGAGCTGCGCCCGCAGCCACTCCTCCACCTCGCCCACGTGCGAGGCCGCCGCCGCGCGGGCCGCCTCCGGGTCGTGGGCCACCAACGCCCGGTGGATCGCGGCGTGTTCGCGGCGGGTGCGGGCGAAGGCGCCCTCCTCCTGGTAGCCGCGCCAGACCCGGGCGCGGAACGTCCGCGACGACAGGCCCTCCAGGATCGCGGCCATGGTGTCGTTGCCGGCGGCGGCCGCGATCTCGCGGTGGAAGGCGAGGTCGTGGGCGAGGATCTCCTCGGGGTCGTCGGTGGCGTTCATCGCCGTGAGGTGTTTCTCGACCTCGGCCAGCTGGTCCGGGGTGATGCGGGCCGCGGCCAGGGCGGTCGCCGTCGACTCCAGAATGCGGCGGACTTCGAGGAGTTCCACCAGACCAGGGCCCCGCGAGAGATCGGCGACGACACCGAAGGTCTCCAGCAGGTCGCCGGCCTCCAACTGCGTGACGTAGATGCCCGATCCGTGCCGCGCTTCAAGCACGCCCAGCACCGTGAGCGCGCGGATCGCCTCGCGCATCGAGCTGCGGGAGATGCCCAGTTGGGCCGCGAGATCGCGTTCGGTGGGCAGCCGCTGGCCCGGCTCCAGACGGCCCTCGCCGATCAGCGCCTTGATCGAGTCGATGGCGCGCTGCGTCACCGTGCCCTTCGGCGCGGCGGCCCCCGGGTCCGTCTCACTCGGCAGGGTCTCGTCCACGCCACTCCTCCTGTCGCCGGTCCGCGCAGTCTAGCCACGGATGTGGTCGGACCACTACGGCCAGAAAGCGCGAAAATTTGGCTCCTGAGGGTGTTGTAGCCCCGAAGTGGTCTGATAAATATTCCGGCAACTGCTCGAACCCGCTCGATGAGGAGCCCGACAGATGGCCGGCAGCACAGTGCGCAACGGACGACAAGGCAGGCGTTTCTCCTCGTGGGCGGTGCGTGCGACGGCTGCGGCCGCGTGCGGCACCCTCGCGCTCACGGCATGCGGCAGCACCAAGGACACCGGCGCGTCCAGCTCCGGCGGGGGCGGCACGGGCAAGGTCGGGGTGATCCTGCCCCTGCTGACCTCGCCGTTCTGGCAGTCGTACAACGACTACGTGCCGAAGATGGCGAAGTCCGAAGGTGTCCAGGCACTGAAGACGGTCAACTCCAACAGCGACCCCTCGCAGCAGATCACCGACATCAACAACGAGCTGAACCAGGGCGTCAAGGGCCTGGTCGTCGCCCCGCTGGACAGTGCCGCCATCGAAGCCGGCCTCGACCAGGCCGAGCGCAAGGGCGTGCCGGTCGTCGCCGTCGACGTGGCGCCCGACAAGGGCAAGGTCGCGATGGTCGTGCGCGCCGACAACGTCGCGTACGGCGAGAAGGCCTGCGACTACCTCGGGGCGCACATCACCAGCGGCAAGGTCGTGCAGATCATGGGCGACCTCGCCTCGGTCAACGGCCGTGACCGGTCGGAGGCGTTCAGGGCCTGCGTCAAGAAGAAGTACCCGAAGCTCAAGGTCCTGGAGATCCCCGCCAAGTGGGAGTCCGACACCGCGGCCTCCAAGCTGGACACGCTCCTCAACGCCAACCCCGACATCAAGGGCATCTACATGCAGGCGGGCGGCGTCTACCTCGCGCCCACCCTCCAAACGCTCAAGTCCAAGGGCCTGTTGAAGAAGGCGGGCCAAGCCGGGCACATCACGATCGTCTCGAACGACGGCATCCCGCAGGAGTTCGACGCGATCCGCAAGGGTGAGATCGACGCCACGGTCTCCCAACCGGCCGACGCCTACGCCAAGTACGGCATGTACTACATCAAGGCCGCGATGGCGGGGAAGACCTTCAAGCCCGGCCCCACCGACCACGACTCCACGATCGTCAAGCTGCCCAGCGGCATCCTCGAGGACCAGCTGCCCGCGCCCCTGGTCACGAAGGACAACGTCGACGACGCCAAGCTCTGGGGCAACACGGTCAAATGAGCACTTCAGTGACCACTCCGCTGGTGGAGGCGACGGGAATCGTCAAGCGGTACGGCCCGACCGTCGCCCTCGCCGACGGCCGACTCACCGTCCTGCCGGGCGAGTCCCATGCCCTCGTCGGCCGCAACGGCGCCGGCAAGTCCACCCTCGTCACCGTCCTCACCGGCCTGGCGGCCCCCGACGAGGGCACGGTCCGCTTCGACGGCGAGCCCGCGCCCCCGCTCACCGACCGCGACGCCTGGCGCGCCAAGGTCGCCTGCGTCTACCAAAAGCCCACTGTCGTACCCGAGTTGACGGTCGCAGAGAACCTCTTCATCAACCGCCAGCCGCAGTCCCGGGGCGGCATCATCAGCTGGCGCCGGCTCCGCACCGAGGCCGCCGAACTCCTCGACACCTGGGACGTGCACGTCGACCCCGAGGCGCGCACCGCCGACCTCAAGGTCGAGGACCGCCAAATGGTGGAGATCGCACGGGCGTTGAGCTTCGGCGCCCGGTTCATCGTCCTCGACGAACCGACCGCGCAGCTCGACAACCGGGAGATAGAGCGCCTCTTCACACGGATGCGGGCGCTCCAGGAGTCCGGTGTCACCTTCCTGTTCATCTCGCACCACCTCCAGGAGGTGTACGAGGTGTGCCAGACCGTCACCGTGCTGCGCGACGCCCGGTGGATCACCACCGCGCCGGTCGCCGACCTCCCGCGCCGGGCCCTGGTGGAGGCCATGGCGGGGGAATCCATCGCCGAACTCGAAGTGCAGCTCAGGGAGTTGGACACCGAGGCGCCCGTCCTCCTCGACGCGCGCGGGCTCACCTCCGAGTCGTACGAGAACGTCGATCTCACCGTCCGCCGGGGTGAGGTCGTCGGACTCGCCGGATCGAGCGGCAGCGGCAAGATCGAGCTGGCCGAGTCCTTCACCGGGCTGTACACGCCGACCGGCGGCACGGCCCAACTCGACGGAGAGAAGCTGCCGTTCGGGGATGTGCAGGCCTCGCTGAAGGCCGGGGTCGGCTGCGTTCCGCGCGACCGGCACGGGCAGGGGCTGGTCTTCGGCATGTCCATCGGGGACAACGCGACCATGACGGTCCTGGACCGGCTCGGCCGCTTCGGGTTCGTCGGCACCGAGCGCAAGCGCGCCTTCGCCACCGAGCTGATCGACCGGCTCGACATCCACACCGAGGGCCCCGAACAGCCCGTCTCCGACCTGTCCGGCGGCAACGCGCAGAAGGTCGTCATGGCCCGCGCACTCGCCTCCGACCCGAGACTGCTGGTCCTCATCAACCCCACCGCGGGCGTCGACGTGAAGTCCAAGGAGTCATTGCTCGCCCGCATGGACAGCGCCCGCGACGACGGCACCGCGGTGCTCGTCGTCTCCGACGAACTCGACGACCTGCGGCGCTGCGACCGCGTCCTCGTCCTCTTCCACGGCCGTGTCGTCGCCGAGCATCCGGCGGGCTGGCGCGACCACGAGCTGATCGCCTCCATCGAAGGAGTGGACCATGGCTGACACCAAGGCGGCCCCGGCGCTCGCCGCCCCCCGCGCCGCCGGGGCGCGCTCGGCCCGGACGGTCCTGCTCCGCCGGGCCCGTGAACTCGCCCTCGTACCAGCCCTGTTGGTGCTACTGATACTCGGCGCGATCGTCAACGACTCGTTCCTCACCGAACGGAACCTGATCTCCATCCTGGGTGCCTCCGCCGCCCTCGCGATGGTGGTCCTCGCCGAGTCGCTGATCCTCATCACCGGCAAGATCGACCTGTCGCTGGAGTCGGTGGTCGGCATCGCGCCCGCCATCGGCGCCCTGCTGGTCCTGCCGTCGGCCGAGTCGGGCTGGGGCACGGAATGGTCGGCCCCGCTCGCCCTCGTCGCGATCCTCGTGGTCGGCGGGATCATCGGCGCCTTCAACGGCATCCTCGTGGTGAAGTTCAAGCTCAACGCCTTCATCGTCACCCTCGCGATGCTGATCGTGCTGCGCGGTCTGCTGGTCGGCGCCACCAAGGGCAAGACGCTGTTCGGGATGCCCGACTCCTTCTTCACCCTGGCCACCTCCACCTTCCTGAACGTCCCGATGTCGGTGTGGCTGGCCGCGGTCTGCTTCGCGGTCGCCGGGTTCGTGCTCAAGTACCACCGCGTCGGCCGCGCCCTCTACGCGATCGGCGGCAACCAGGAGGCGGCCCGCGCGGCCGGCATCCGCGTCGACCGGATGCTCCTCGGGGTCTCCGTCATCGCGGGTGTCCTCGCCTCGGTGGGCGGCATCATGCAGACCGGTTACGTCGGCGCGATCAGCGCCAACCAGGGCAACAACATGATCTTCACCGTGATGGCGGCGGCCGTCATCGGCGGCATCAGCCTGGACGGCGGCAAGGGCACGATGTTCGGCGCCCTAACCGGCGTACTCCTCCTGGGAGTTGTGCAGAACCTGCTCACCCTCGCCCAGGTCCCGTCCTTCTGGATCCAGGCCATCTACGGCGGGATCATCCTGGTCGCCCTCATGATCGCCCGCGTGACGACAGGCCGAGCCCAGGACTGACCCACCGGCCTCCGGCACCCGCACGGCACCGGATCCCTGTACCCGACCGAAAGGCCCTCCGTGTCCCCGACCCCCGCCCGCGTGATCGCGGTCGACACCTACGACATCCGTTTCCCCACCTCGCGCGAGCTCGACGGCTCCGACGCGATGAACCCGGACCCCGACTACTCGGCCGCGTACGTCGTGCTGCGCACCGACGCGGCCGACGGGCACGAGGGGCACGGGTTCTCCTTCACCATCGGGCGGGGCAATGATGTCCAGGTCGCCGCGATCGACGCGTTGCGGCACCATGTGATCGGCCGGTCCGTGGACCAACTCTGCGCCGATCCGGGGTCGTTGAACCGCGAGCTGATCGGCGACAGTCAACTCCGGTGGCTGGGGCCCGAGAAGGGCGTGATGCACATGGCGATCGGCGCCGTGATCAACGCGGCCTGGGACCTCACCGCGAAGCGCGCCGGCAAACCGCTGTGGCAGCTCCTCGCCGACGCCGACCCCGAATGGCTCGTCAGCCAGATCGACTTCAGGTACATCACCGACGCGCTCACCCCGGACGAGGCCCTCGACATCCTGCGCCGAGGCAAGGCGGGCGCGGAAGGCCGTAGGAACATCCTGTTGGAGCGCGGCTTCCCTGCCTACACCACCTCCGCCGGGTGGCTCGGCTACGACGACGAGAAGCTCACCCGGCTCGCGGCGCAGGCCGTCGCCGACGGCTTCCGGCAGATCAAGCTGAAGGTCGGCGCCGACCTCGACGACGACATCCGCCGCTGCCGGGTGGCCCGTTCGGTGGTCGGGCCCGACATCCGGATGGCGATCGACGCCAACCAGCGCTGGGACGTGGCCGAGGCGATCCGCTGGACCAAGGCACTCGCCGAGTTCGACCCGTACTGGATCGAGGAACCCACCAGCCCCGACGACGTGTTGGGCCACGCCACGATCCGCGCGGCCGTCGCCCCGGTCAAGGTCGCCACCGGCGAACACGTGCAGAACCGCATCGTCTTCAAGCAGTTGCTCCAGGCCGGAGCCCTCGACATCCTCCAGATAGACGCGGCGCGCGTCGGCGGCGTCAACGAGAACCTCGCGATCCTGCTGCTGGCCGCCAAGTTCGGCGTCCCCGTCTGCCCGCACGCGGGCGGCGTCGGACTGTGCGAACTCGTCCAGCATCTCTCGATGTTCGACTACCTCGCCGTCGCCGGGACGACCGACGACCGCGTCATCGAGTACGTCGATCATCTGCACGACCACTTCCTGGATCCGGTGGTGATCCGAGAAGGTCATTACATGGCACCCACCGCACCCGGGTTCTCGGCCACCATGCGGCCCGAGTCCATCGCGCGCTACACCTTCCCCGGCGGTACCTTCTGGGCCGCCGACCTCGACCGCCAGAAGGGACACGCGGCATGACCGACTTCGAGGGACTCAAGGCCCTGGTCACCGGAGGCGCCTCCGGCATCGGCCGGGCCACCGCCGAACTCCTCGCCGAACGCGGGGCGTTGGTGGCGGTGCTCGACCTCGACCCCTCCTCCGTCGAGAAGCCGCTGCTCGGCTACCGCGCCGACGTCACCGACGACACCTCCGTACGACAGGCCGTGGCCTCCGCCGTCGCCGACCTCGGCGGACTCGACGTGGTGGTCAACAACGCGGGCATCGGCGCGCAGGGAACCGTCGAGGACAACGACGACGAGGAATGGCATCGCGTCTTCGACGTGAACGTCCTCGGCATGGTCCGCGTCGCCCGGGCCGCGCTCCCGCACCTGCGCGAGTCCTCCCACGCGGCCGTCGTCAACACCTGCTCCATCGCGGCCACGGCGGGACTGCCCCAACGCGCCCTGTACAGCGCCACGAAGGGCGCCGTGTACTCCCTCACCCTCGCCATGGCCGCCGACCACCTCCGCGAGGGCGTCCGCGTGAACTGCGTCAACCCCGGTACGGCGGACACCCCTTGGGTCGGCCGCCTCCTCGACTCGGCATCCGACCCGGCCGCCGAACGCGCCGCCCTGGCGGCCCGCCAGCCCTCGGGCCGACTCGTCTCGGCGGCCGAAGTCGCGGGCGCCGTCGCCTACTTGGCAAGCCCGCTGTCCGGCGCCACCACCGGCACCTCGCTCGCCGTGGACGGCGGCATGCAGGGGCTGCGGCTGCGACCGGTGGGCCAGTGAGCGCCCTCGGGGAGAGCGGGATCGAGGTCAGCGGGCTGGGCTTCGGCGGGGCCGCGATAGCCAACCTGTACACCGAGGTCGACGACGATCAGGCACACCTGGCCGTCAACACGGCCTGGCAGCAAGGCATTCGCTACTTCGACACCGCGCCGCACTACGGCCTCGGTCTGTCCGAGCGGCGGCTGGGTGCGGCCCTGCGTGAGCGTCCGCGTTCGTCGTACGCGATCTCCACCAAGGTCGGACGGCGGCTGGAGCTTGTTGGGACGGCGACGGGTGACGACCTCGCCCATGGTTTCGCCGTGCCTGCCACGCAGCGCCGGGTCTGGGACTTCAGCGCCGACGGGATACGCCGGACCCTGGAAGCCAGCCTCGAACGGCTCGGCCTCGACCGCGTCGACGTCGTCTACCTCCACGACCCCGACGACCACGCCGAACAGGCCTTCCGCGAGGGCTATCCGGCACTGGAGAAGCTCCGCGCGGAGGGTGTCGTCGGGGCGATCGGCGCGGGCATGAACCAGGCCGAGATGCTCACCCGGTTCGTCCAGGACACGGACGTGGACGTGGTGTTGTGCGCGGGCCGCTACACCCTCCTCGACCAGAGCGCGCTTGCCGAACTGCTCCCGGCCGCCGTCGCACGCGGCAAGTCGGTGGTCATCGGCGGGGCCTTCAACTCCGGTCTGCTGGCGGATCCGAAGCCCGACGCGACGTACAACTACGCACAGGCGCCTGCGGAGTTGCTGGACCGCGCCCTCCGGATGAAGGCCGTGGCCGAGCGGCACGGCGTCACGCTGCGCGCCGCAGCCCTCGCCTTCTGCGCGGCTCACCCGGCCGTGGCGAGCGTCCTGGTCGGCGCCCGGTCGGAGGCCGAAGTGCGGGACTGCGCCGAGCAGTTCGCCGTTGCCGTGCCCGCGGGGTTCTGGCAGGAGCTGCGGGACACGGGGCTGCTGTCAGCCGACGCCCCGATCCCCACCGAGGAGCCGTCATGAGAGTCGCCCTGCACACCAAGGTCCGCCCCGACCGCATCGCCGAGTACGAGAGCGCCCACCTCGACGTCCCCAAGGAACTCACCACCGCCATCCGCGCCGCCGGTGCCACCTCCTGGACGATCTGGCGCAGCGGCACCGACCTCTTCCACGTCCTGGAATGCGACGACTACGCCCGCCTGCTCGCCGAGTTGGACCAGCTCCCGGTGAACGTGGCCTGGCAGGCGCGCATGGCCCAGCTCCTCACCGTGGTGCACGACTACTCCGGCCAGGGCGCCGACGCGGGCCTGCCCGTCGTATGGGAGCTGCCATGACGATCGACGCCCACCACCACGTCTGGGACCTCTCCGTCCGCGACCAGGACTGGATCGAAGGCCCCGAACTCCAGCCCCTGCGCCGCGACTTCACCGTCACCGACCTCGAACCCGAGGCGCGGGCGGCCGGCGTCGACCGTACGGTCCTGGTCCAGACGATCACCGTCGCCGAGGAGACCCCCGAGTTCCTCGCCCTCGCCGACGCGCACGACCTGATCGTCGGAGTCGTCGGCTGGACCGACCTCACCCGCCAGGACATCACCGACGAACTGGCCCGCCTGCGTGAGCTCCCCGGCGGCCACTACCTGAAGGGCATCCGCCACCAGGTACAGGGCGAGCCCGACCCCAACTGGCTGCTGCGCCCGGACGTACGCCGAGGCCTCACCGCCGTCGCCGACGCGGGACTCGTCTACGACCTGCTGGTCCTGCCCCACCAGTTCCCGGCCGCCGTGGAAGTGTCCGCCGCCCTACCCCAACTCACCTTCGTCCTCGACCACTTGGGCAAGCCGCGCATCGCCTCGGGACAACAGGAACCCTGGGCGACCTCCCTCCGCTCCCTCGCCGCGCTCCCCAACACCTACTGCAAACTGTCCGGCCTGGTCACGGAGGCCGACTGGAAGACCTGGAGCGCGGAGGACCTCCACCCCTACGCGGACACCGCGCTCGACGCCTTCGGCCCGAGCCGACTGATGTTCGGGTCGGACTGGCCGGTGTGCACACTGGCGGCGACGTACGGCCAAGTCACGGACGTGGCTGGTGAGTTGACCGACGACCTGAGTGCCTCCGAACGCGCCGAGGTCTTCGAGGGCACAGCCACCCGCGTCTACGGCCTCTGAGTGTCCGCCGCCAACCGCGTCGGCGGCAGATACTCCCGTACGAACGTCCGCTCCCAGCACGCGCCCGTCTCCCGCAACTCCCGCCAACTCGTGTAGCGGTAGCGGAAGAGGCGGGCCCGGACGAAGCGCGGGGGCGCGTCGGGCGGGAACGGGGAGCGGCGCAACAGCCGTAGCGTGTCCCGGTCGTTCTCCAGGAGGCGCTCCACCAGGGCGCCGAACCACGGGTCGGCGTAGCCGGGGGAGAGGGCAGCGAACCACATCATCCAGTCCAGCCGCAGATGGTACGGCGCGAACTGGCGTGGCCAGCGCTGTGGATCGCCGGGCTTGCCCCTGAACTCGTACTCCTGCCAGCCGGACTCCTCGTGGGGTACGGCGTCGGCCGTGCCCTCGACCACCACCTCGTAGCGGATGCGGCTCACGGTGCCGAACGCGCCGTAGGAATTGACCAGATGGAGCGGGTCGAAGGAGCGGTTCATGATCTGGCGGCGGGAGATCATGTTGCGGACCGGGCGGTGGCCGAGCCAGAGCAGGAGGGCCGCGACCGTGAGGACCACGACCTCGTACCAGGCGGGCGGGCCGGATGCGGGCGGCGGTGTGCGGGGGAGGTGGATCGCGGACACGGCCAGCACGATGGTGATCCAGTTCAGCCAGGAGAAGTTGCCGGACAGGACCAGCCACAGTTGGGTGGCGATCATCAGGGTCGCGGCGGCCGTCGCGATGGGCTGAGGGGTGAACAAGAGGACGGGGACGAGGAGTTGGGTGACGTGGTTGGCCGCCACCTCGACTCGGTGCAGGGGGTGGGGGAGGTGGTGGAAGAACCAGCTCAGCGGGCCCGGCATCGGCTGGGTCTCGTGGTGGAAGTCCAGGCAGGTCAGCTTCCGCCAGCAGGCGTCGCCGCGCAGTTTGATGAGACCCGCGCCGAACTCCACCCGGAACAGGATCCAGCGGAGCAGGAACAGCACCACGACCGGCGGGGCCACCTCGTCGTTGCCGAGGAAGACGGCCAGGAAGCCGACCTCCAGCAGCAGTGACTCCCAGCCGAACGCGTACCAGGTCTGGCCGACGTTGACGATGGACAGGTAGAGCGCCCACGGCACCAGCCACATCACCATCCCTGCCCAGAGCGGGAGTTGGGAGTCGAGCCCGCACGCCAGGGCTGCCGACACCGCGCAGCCCGTCCAGGCGCAGGCCGCGAAGAAGCGGTCCGTGTAGTGGAGTTGGAAGATGCCCGGGGCCTGGCGGAACGGCGTACGGGCGAGGAGGCGGGGGACCGGCAGCATGCCGCGTTCGCCGATCAGTGCGCGGAACTGGCGGGCCGCCGTGAGGAACGCGATGAGGTAGATGCCGGCCAGCGCCCGCTGGAAGATCAGTCGGCTCAGCCAGTAGTCGGGTGCGGTGAACCATCCCATGACCGTGCGTGCCTCCCTTCGTCGTCGCGCCTGAGCAGACCGTCACTCTCCGCGTTCCGTGCCTCCGGTTGCGTAACCCAAGTGAGTGAAGCAGACAATAGTGGCGAATCACCCGGCTTGAGGCGGGAGAACCTGGTGCGCACATCCACCGGAACCATCGCCACGGCCTGCGCGCTCTCGGCGACGCTCCTCGTCGCCGGGTGCGGCGGCGACGGCGGCAAGGACACGAAGTCGAGCGGCGAGATCTTCCTGCAGCCCGTCGCGGCTCAGGGCCCCGACCCCTTCACGGACTCCACGGCCACCGCGCCGAGCGCTCCACCACGGGTCACCCGAACGCCGCAGTCCACACCTCGGCAGTCGACGCCTCCGCAGGTGACACCTACCGGGACCGTGTCGACGCCGTCCGGCCGTATGCGTTCCGTCTCCGGTGCCACGCCCGGGCTGTACGGCGGGACCGCGCGGACCGGCAGTTGTGACGTCGAGCGGCAGATCTCCTATCTCACGCGCGACCAGGCCAAGGCCGGCGCCTTCGCGCAGGCCGAGGGGATCTCCCCGGGCGCGATTCCCGGCTATCTGCGCGGGCTGACCTCGGTCGTGCTGCGCGCCGACACCCAGGTCACCAACCACGGGTTCCGGGACGCACGGGTGACCGGGTTCCAGTCGGTCCTCCAGGCCGGTACCGCCGTCCTCGTCGACAACCGGGGCGTGCCCCGGGTCCGCTGCGCCTGCGGCAACCCGCTCAAAGCGGGTGCGGCGAGCCAGGGGGCGATGGCTGACAACGGGCGGCCCTGGTCCGGGTTCCGGCCCGCCGAGGTGGTCGTGGTGACCCCGGCACCCCAGGTGATCACCAACATCACGATCATCAACATCGTCGACAACACGTGGATCGAACGGCCCCTCGGTCATCGCGGGCCCCATCACGACCACGTCGTACCCCGGCCGCCGCACGTGACGCCGACGCCGTCGCACACCGGGCCGTCGCCGCGGCCGCACGACAGCGGGTCCGGCGTCCCTCCCGGCACCAGCACGAGTCCCTCACAGAGCCCTAGCGACAGTGCGAGCGCCTCCCCGAGCTCGAGCGGCAGTACGAGCGCCTCGCCGAGCGACGAGAGCGTGTCGCCCGGCGGCAGTCCCACCCCGGAGGGCTCGGCCACCGACTGTGTCACCCCGACCGTCACGGTCACCCCGGGCGTGCCCGGCGACGCACCGTCCCCGGGTGCCACGGACTGCCCCGCCGCCACCGTCACGGCCACCCCGACGACCAGCCCGCCCGGCAGCACGCTCACCCCCTCGCAGCGCGGCACCTCCCCCAGTGCCGGGACGGTCGTACCGGAGCCGTCCCAGGGTCAGGACTCCCCGGACGAGATCGGTCCGTCGAGCGTGCCGGAGACCCCCGACCTGCCCGACGGCGGCGGGCTGATCCCCGACGACACCACCACCGGAAGCATCTTCGACAGCCCGACGGACGTGTTCGACGGCTGAGCGCACGGGGTGCCGTCGTAGCGCTCGGACAAGTCGAATAATCGGGCAAATCCTGGCAAGGTGGGCCGCATGGTTGATCGGGGAGCGAGCGCCCTGTCACTCCCGGACGACTGGCCCGCCCACCCGGACCCGATCCTGGCGCTCAACCGCATGGGCAGCTTCGACTGGGACCTGGACAACGGTCTGTTCCACATGGACGCCCAGGCCCACGAGGTCTTCGACCTGCGCCCCGACGAATACGACGGACGCCCCGAGTCGCTGGCGATCCGGGTACCGCCGCCGGAGGGCTACCGGCTCGACGGTCTCGTCTCGCAGGCCATGAAGGACGGCAGCGAGAACTACGGCGCCTACTTCCGCATGCGGCTGCGCGACGGCACCCTGCGCTGGACCCACACCCAGGGCTACATCCGGCGCGACGAGACGGGGCGCCCGCGCCGGATCATCGGCATCGTCCGGGACGCCACGCAGGAACTCGCCGAGAGCGCGGCCCGCCGTGAGCAGGCGGCCCAGGACGCGGCGCTGCGCCGGCAGACCAACGTCGTGCAGCTCACCACCGCCGCCCTCGCGCACGCCCGTACCGTCCAGGACGTCATCGACGTCCTCAAGGACACCCACGGTCTCGTCCACCTCGGCGCGACCAGCCTGGTCATGGGCCTGGTCGAGGCCGGCCGTATCCGACTGGTCGCGGAGGGCCCCGAGGACAGCTTCGTGCCCGGCACCGAGGTCACCCGGATCGACGAGCAGTACCCGATGGGGGAGGTCGTACGGACCCTCGCGCCGGCGTTCATCGAGTCGCCGGAGGAGTTCGCCGAGCGGTATCCGCTCCTGTGGCCGCACATCACCGAGCTGAACATCACCGCGGCCGCCTATCTGCCGCTGATCGCCCAGGCGCGGCCGATCGGGGCGATGGGGCTGCTCTACAACGACCGGAGCGGTTTCACGGCGGACGAGCGCAACGTGCTCGTCGCGCTGGGCAGCAGCATCGCGCAGAGCCTCCAGCGGGCCATGTTCTACGAGCAGGAGAAGGACCTCGCGCAGGGCCTTCAGCAGGCGATGCTGCCGCGCGCGATCCCGAGTGTCCCGGGCGCGGACATCGCAGTCCGCTACCGGTCCGCGAAGCTCGGGCGCGACATCGGCGGTGACTGGTACGACCTGATCCCGCTGCCGGGCGGGCGGGTCGGCGCGGTCATCGGTGACGTGCAGGGGCACGACACGCACGCGGCCGCCGTCATGGGGCAGTTGCGCATCGTCCTCAAGGCGTACGCCGCCGAGGGGCACACCCCGGCCACGGTGATGGCCCGTGCCTCCGTGTTCCTGCACGAACTGGACACCGAGCGCTTCGCCACCTGCCTCTACGCCGAGGTCGATCTGTCGACCGGAGTGGTTCAGGTGGTCCGGGCCGGTCATATCGACCCGCTGGTGCGGCAGTTGGACGGGACGTCCCGCCGTATGACCGTCGTGGGCGGGCTGCCGCTCGGCCTGTCCGCCGAGTTCGGGCGGCTCGAATATCCCGTCTCCACCATTGAACTCGACCCGGGCGAGACCCTGTTGCTGTGCACCGACGGCCTCGTCGAACAGCCCGGGGCCGACCTCGACGACGGCATGCAGACCCTCGCCGCGCTCATCGCCTCCGGCCCCGACGACGTACGAGACCTCGCCGATCTGCTCATCGACGTGGCCGAGGAACGCGGTGGCGAGGACGACGTGGCGCTGCTCCTGCTGCGTCGGCGCGGCCTCGACGCCCCACAGTCCGGCGGGCGGCTCCAGCAGCATGTGGCCCCCGGCGACTCCGAGGCCCTCACCGAGGCGCGGCACATGATCCGGGCGGCGGTCCGCGCGTGGGGCGCGGGCGAGCGTTCCGACGAGGTCGAGCTGGTCGCCGACGAGCTGATCACCAACGCGCTGATGCACACCGAGGGCTCGGCGATCGTCACCCTCAGGGTCCTCAACGGCACCGAACGCCGGCTGCGCGTCGAGGTCGAGGACTCCTCCAGCGCCCTGCCGCGCCGCCGCGAGGCGGGCGAGAACGGGGTCTCCGGGCGCGGTCTGCTCCTCGTCGACCTGCTCACGGACGTGTGGGGCGTGGAGGCGCGCGGCAGCGGCAAGTGCGTGTGGTGCGAGTTCCTGGTCCCCGACCGGACCTGAGCCCAGTGGAGCTGACCCCACGGGCCTCTGATGGCACCCTGGACGTATGCCGGAACTCCCCGAGGTCGAAGCGCTGAAGGACTTCCTGACCGAACACCTCGTCGGCCACGAGATCGTACGGGTGCTGCCCGTCGCCATCAGCGTCCTGAAGACCTACGACCCTCCGCTCACCGCGCTGGAGGGGCACGAGGTGGTGGCCGTGCACCGTTACGGCAAGTTCCTGGACGTCGAGACGGACGGCGGCCCGCACTTCGTGACCCACCTCGCCCGCGCGGGCTGGCTGCACTGGAAGGACCGCCTCCCGGACGGCCCGCCCCGCCCCGGCAAGGGCCCCCTCGCGCTCCGCGTGGCCCTGGAGACGGGCGAGGGCTTCGACCTCACGGAGGCGGGCACGCAGAAGCGTCTCGCGGTGTACGTGGTCGCCGACCCGCAGGAGGTCCCGGGCGTCGCCCGCCTCGGCCCCGACCCCCTGGCCGACGGCTTCGACGAGCCGGCCCTCGCCGCACTCCTGAAGGACGAACGCCGCCAGCTCAAGGGCGCCCTCCGCGACCAGACCCTCATCGCCGGGGTGGGCAACGCGTACAGCGACGAGATCCTGCACGCGGCCAAGATGTCCCCGTTCAAACTGGCGTCGTCCCTGACCCCGGCCGAGACGCACACGCTCTACACGGCCCTGCGCACCACCCTCACGGAGGCCGTCGAACGCTCCCGAGGCGTGGCGGCCGGCCGTCTGAAGGCGGAGAAGAAGAGCGGCCTACGCGTCCACGGCCGCACCGGCGAACCCTGCCCGGTCTGCGGCGACACCATCCGCGAGGTCTCCTTCAGCGACTCGTCCCTCCAGTACTGTCCGACCTGCCAGACAGGAGGCAAGCCGCTGGCGGACCGGCGGATGTCGAAGCTGCTGAAGTAGGCGCGCCGCACCGGCACGGCCCGCTCCACGGCTCAGCTCACCAGGGCACCCCCGTCCCGTCCCACGACAGGAACCGCCCCGTAGGCCCGTCGTCCGGCAGCAGTGCCAGGTCGACGGCCCCGCGCGCCGCCTCCGCCGGGTCCCCGTCACTCGCCGCCGCCCGTTCGTTCAGGTCCGTCGCCCGTAGGCCGGGGGCCAGCGCGTTCACCTTGAAGCCTTCCGCCGCGAGGGACTGGGCGTAGAAGAGGGTCAGGGCGTTGAGGGCCGACTTGGACGAGCGGTACGCGGCGCCCGCGCCGGCGTGGGCGGCGAACTCCCGCTCCGGGTCGGCGCTCCAGGTCAGGGAGCCGGTGCCGCTGGAGATGTTCACGATGCGGGGGTGCGGCGAGCGGCGCAGGGCCGGGAGAAAGGCGTTCGTGACGGCCAGGACGCCGAAGACGTTCGTCTCGTAGGTGCGGCGGAAGTCGTCGAGGTCCGCCTCGGGTGCCGGGCTGCCGCCGGCCATGATGCCAGCGTTGTTGACCAGAACGTCGAGGGTGTCCACCTGCTGTGCCGCTTTCGCGATGCTGTCGGGGTCCGTGACATCGAGGGTCAACAGCCTTGCGCCGCCGCCCAGTTCGGCTACGGCCCGCTCGCCCCGGCCCGCGTCGCGCGAGCCGACGAGGACCGTGAATCCCTCGGCTGCGAGCAGGCGGGCAATTTCCCTGCCGATGCCCTTGTTGGCACCGGTGACCAGTGCTGTGGAATCGTTGGAATCGTTCATGGGGACGACGATTCCGCAGCCGGAGCCCCCGAACCAGGGACAGCCGATCCCTGGCAGCCGGAGAGCGGGCGGAAGGCCGCGGGGGAGTGATCGAAGGCCGTCGGACGGAGGCACCGTGACCGGGAAGCAGGAGCTGGCCCGATTTCTGCGCGGGCGGCGGGAACTGCTGGTACCCGCCGATGTGGGGCTGGCCGGTGAACCGTCCCGGCGGACCCTCGGGCTGCGGCGGGAAGAGGTCGCCGAGCTGGCCCACATGTCCGTCGACTACTACGCCCGCCTCGAGCAGGCCCGCGGCCCGCGTCCGTCGCCCCGCATCCTCGACGCCCTCAGCGGAGTGTTCCGGCTGACCCCGGCCGAGCGGATCCATCTGTTCCGGCTGGCGGGGACCCAGGTGACGCCGCTCGCCGCGCCGGTGCGGACCGTCCGCCCGCACGTGGCGGAACTGCTGTGCCGAATCCCGGACACGGCGGCCGTCGTCACCGACGCCACCTACGACGTCATCGCCTGGAACCCGCTGGCGGGTGCCCTGTTCGGCGGTGATGCCGACGCGCGGCCGAACCTGGCGCGTCGGCGCTTCCTCGGGCGGCCCCAGGAGAGTTCCAGCGCCGAGGAGTTCGGCCACGTCGTGGTGTCCCGGCTGCGGCGCGCCGCCGACCGCTACCCCTACGACCCGGGACTCGCCCGTCTGCTGGCCGAACTGCGTGCCGGGAGCGAGGAGTTCAGGGCGATCTGGGAGACGGATCCGGTGCACGCCCCCGGCCATCGCACCAAGACCCTCACCCACCCGAAGGTGGGCCGACTCCACGTCAACTGCGACGTGCTCACCGTCCCGCACGACGACCAGCAGGTCGTCTTCGTCACCGCGGACCCGGGGACCCCCTCCGCACGGGCCCTGCGGCAACTGGCCGCCGCAGGACGGGACTTCAGTGCGAGGTGAGCCGTACCAACTGCTGTCCGTCGGCCGTCCGCACGTCGTAGTGGTCGATGTCGGTGGGGTGCATCGCCGAGCCCCCCTGCATCGTGATCATCGTCGCGTCGTGCTCGGGCACCATCCAGCTCGTCACGGTCTGCTCGGAACCGTCGCGGCCGACGACCACGAGACGACACGACCGGGGGCCCGCACCGTCCTTGATCTTCAGGGACACATCACTGCCGTAGTTCTCGTTCGCGGCCGTGACCTGCGCCCACACGCCCGACTTGGCATCGGTCGCCGTGAGTTGCACGGCACTGTCGCCGTGCGCGGCGAGCGTCGCCGCCGCGGGACCGCCCACGGCGAACACCACCGAGGCGGCCACGGCGTACAGAAACCGCCGCCGTCCGGCCCGGTGCCGTGTGGCCACCTCGCCGAGCAACCGGTCCAGCAGACGTGGACCGGGTTGTGCCATGGGGTGCACAGAGCGCGGCGTCGCACGCCGGTACAGCATCAACTGCCGTGAGGCGGGACCGAATTCGGTCACATGAGCCGCGCAACTGGTGCACTCCATGAGGTGATCCTCGAAGCGGAAGGCGTCCGCCTCGTCCAGCACGCCGAGCGCGTACGCGCCGACGTCGCGATGCCTTTCCAGGGACCTCATGCCGAATCCTCGTGCCGTTAGGTGCGGGTGGGGTTACTCCTTGCTCCCATCGGTACGCACCAGACAGTCGAATCACTCAAGGCACACAGAATCCCAAGCAACTGATTCGGAGCGGCCGGGCCCGCGGATTGGTCCCATTTCAAAAAAGATGGATGGCGAGATGGCCGAGCGGCAGACCCAGCTGCCAGGCGGGCGTCCAGACCTTCGGTCCGTCGTCCTCACCGGTCACCGGACCGCCTCCTGGTCCCGGCACCGCGTCCAGGTCCGGCGCGAGCAGCTCGGTCTCCTCCAGCCAGCGCCAGGCGGCCTCCGCGAGTGCCAAGTCCGGTGCGTCCGCGCCGGATTCGGCGGCCTCGGCCGTCAACCTGGACATACGTGTCGCGACCCAGTCCTGCCACGGCTGGTCGTACGCCGTGAGCGAAAGCCAGGTCTCCAACTGGGTCACCACTCGGATACCGGACAACTCGCCGTCCGTGTCGGAGAGGAAGATGGTCAGCGCCAGCGCGTCCCGACCCGCGCGGAACTCGAAGGACGTCGGCGGCATCAGGTCGCCGGTCCGCAGCAACTCGTCGGCGATGTACTCGGCGTACAACCACGCCATGGGGACGGTGAGTTCACCGCCACCGGTGCCGTCCGTGCTCTCTTGACCTCTGTGCAGCATCCCTTCCTGCCTTCCTCCGGTGCGTGCGCGTCGCCCGGCCCGGGGCTCCGTCAGGAACCCCGAGCCCCCCAGTCCGGAACACGGATGAGGACAGCCGATTACTCAACAGGGGTGCCGAGCAAGGCGCTTTACGGAGGTTTGACCAATGGATTGGTTTCACCGCAGGTCGGCCGCGTAACCCGGCAACACCCGGCGCAGGGCACGCAGGGCGTAGAACGCACGGGACTTCACCGTACCGGGCGGAATACCGAGGGCTGCCGCGGCCTCCGCCACACTCGCCCCGTGGAAATACACCAGCACCAGGACTTCACGGTGCTCCGGAGTGAGTGTCTTCACAGCCTCCCGCACATCGAGCGTCTCCGCCGACCGTTCCGCGTGATCGGCACAGACGCGTGCGTTCTCCAGCACCGCGTCCCCGACCTCCGGAGGTCGGGCCTGCCGGGCCCTGCGTGCGTCGATGGCGAGCCGCCGGCCCACCGTCAGCAGCCAGGGCCGTACGGACTCGAAGGCGTCGGCACGCAGCGCCTCGGGGTGCTGCCAGGCCCGTACGAGGGTCTCCTGGACGAGGTCCTCGGCGCGCTGGCGGTCGCCGTCGCAGAGCCGGAGCAGCAGCGCGAAGAGCGGCCTGCCGTGCTCGCGCTGCAGTGCGGCGAGCTCGTGCTCGGCGGTCGTTCCGTCTCTGAGCGTGGGTCCGGCCGTCATGGCCGTATGGCATCGCAGGGGGCCGCCCGGGGACAGGGGGCGCACGAGGGGCTTGCGGCGGACGGTCGATCGCGTCGACGAACGGTGCGACGAACGGTCCGCGTCACCCGGCGATCCGCCGCACGCGCACACCGGACGGGTCATCAGAGGCCGGAAGTCGTTTGCGGGGACGGTGAAGTTCATACCTATTGGTGGGTAAATATGACCACAGTGGGGTGAATTGATGATCGCACGCAGACAGCAGGTGGCCGTCGCCGTCGCCGGCCTTCTCACCGCGGCCGCCGCCTGCCAGGCCCAGCACCACGACTCCAAGGCGACCGGCCGCCCGGCGCCCCCCGCCGCCCGCGGCTTCACCCTCGTCGCCGCCGGGGACGTCCTCCCGCACAGCGCCGTCGTCGACCGCGCCCGCTTCGACGCCGGCGGCACCGGCTACGACTTCCGGCCGATGCTCGCCCCGGTCCAACCCCTCGTCTCCCGCGCCGATCTGGCGCTGTGTCACATCGAGAGCGTCTACGGCGACTCCACCACCGGCGCCGCGGCCCTCACGTCCCCGCCCGAGGTGGCCCAGGGGCTCGCCGCGACCGGCTACGACAGCTGCTCCACCGCGTCCGACCACAGCCTCGACGCCGGCACCGCCGGCATCCAGCGCACCCTCGACACCCTCGACCGCGCGGGCGTACGGCACGCGGGGACGGCGCGCACCGACGCCGAGGCGCGCACGGTCACCCTGCTGCGCGCCGGTCCGGCGAAGGTCGCCCACCTCGCGTACACCGCCGACACGAACGGCGTCCCGCTCCCGCCGGCCGAGCCCTGGGCCGTCAACGTCCTCGACCCCGCCCGCGTCCTCGCCGACGCCCGGGCCGCCCGTCGCGCGGGCGCCGACGTGGTGGTCGTCTCCCTGCGCTGGGGCACGGCCGGCCAGAACACGCCCGACCCGCAACAACTCGCGCTGGCCAGGGAACTCACCGCCGCCCGCACCGGCGGCCGCCCCGACATCGACCTGATCCTCGGCACCCAGGCCCACGCCCCGCAGCCGTACGAGAAGGTGAACGGCACCTGGGTGGTCTACGGGCTCGGCGATCAGATCACCGGCGAGATGTACGACAACGCGGGCACCCAGGACCCCGGCGGCAACCTGAGCACCCTGGGCCGCTTCACCTTCGTGCCGCCGGCCCGGCCCGGCGGGCGCTGGGAGGTGACGAAGGCGGAGTTCGTCCCGCAGCTGTTCGACATCGACGCGGGCCGGGTCGTCGACGTCAACCAGGCGATCGGCCAGGGCGCCGACCTGACCGGCGACCGCGACCGCATCCGCGAGGTGGTGCTGAGTCGGGGCGCGGCGAAGGACGGGCTGGTGATGGGGAAGTAGCGGACGGTCAGTCCGCGTCCACGTCCACGTGGTCGAAAGTCCGGAGGATCTCGGTGAGAACCCGCACGCACGCGCTGACCTCGGCGTCGGTCAGATCGCCGCCGACCTGGCGGTTCAGGTGGTGCTCGCGGCCGAGGACGGACGTGATGACGGCGCGGCCCTCCTCGGTGAGCCGGATCAGGGAGGACCGCTGGTGTGCGGGGTTGGGTGTGGCCTCCACCCAGCCGTGGACCGACGCCTCGTTGACCATGCGCTGCACGAACTGCCGACTCAGGGCCTGGGTCCGGCCCATCTGGGGCACCGTCATGGGCCCGTGCTGTCGCAGCAGGTCCAGTACGGCGCGTACGCCGACGGAGACCCCCTCGACCGGTTCGCCCTGCTCGACCTTGCGCAGGGCGCGCCGGTAGAGCGGGCCCACCAGGTCGAACACCTCGGTGAGGCGATGGCCGAGTTCGTCGGGGGAGAGGGGAGTGGAGTCGTTCACGGCCACATCATGACACCTGGGTTGCCAAACTCCCGCCAGGATGACACCTTGGTTGTCATGACAGCTGCTTCGGAACTGAGCTTCTTCGCATCTGCCGACGGGGACCTGGCCTACCGCGACGTGGGCACCGGCGACCCCGTGGTCCTCCTCCACTCCGGCTTCGCCGACCACCGCGTCTTCGACGCCCAACTGCCTTCCCTCGCCGCCGACTTCCGCGTCATCGCACCCGACATCCGGGGCCACGGCTTCTCGGCCAACGCGAGCAAGCCGTTCCGCTGGGCCGACGACCTCGCCGCTCTCCTGCGCCACCTCGACCTCGGGCCGGTGGTTCTGGTCGGCCTGTCCATGGGTGCGGCCGTCGCGACCGACACCGCGATCGAGCACCCCGAACTGGTCCGCGCGATCGTCGTCTGCGGCGGCGGGACCAGCGCGTTCGAGTACAAGGACCCCGAGTTGCTGGAACACACGGCCCGCGCCGGCCAACTGCTCGGGGCCGGCGACATCACGGGCTGGCTGGACCACTTCCCCCAGGGCGTGGCAGGCCCGCGCCGCACGCCGGACGAGGTCGACCCAGCGGTCCTACGACGCCTGCGCGAACTGACCGCCCACACGATCTCCAAGCACACCCCGGGCGAGAAGGACTGGTACGTCCCGCTGACCGACCCGTGGTCCGGCGTCCCGAAACTGGACGTCCCGGTGCTGGCCATCCACGGCGCCCTCAACTGGCCCGACAGCCTCGCCATGGCGAACCGCTTCGTCGACACGGTCCCGAACGGCCGCTCCGTGACGATCGAGGGCGTCGGCCACTACCCGAACATGGAGAAGCCGGAACGCTTCAACGAGATCCTGATGGACTTTCTCGGCGCGCTCTGACGGAGCGAGGCGACGGGCCGACCGGAGCGCAACCGCCGGCGGCCACGGCATCACCGCCTGGCTGCGCACGGCGGCCGGTGGCTACGGCGTTACCGCCCGGCTCCGGCCCTATTACCACCGGCTATGGCACTACCGCCGCCGGGCTGCGGCGCCCCCGCCGGGCTGCGGCGCGGCCGCCGGGCTGCGGCGCGGCCGCCGGGCTGCGGCGCGGCCGCTGGCGGCTAGGGCGTCACCGCCCGGCGAGCGCTCCACCTTCACCGTCTACGGCGCGGCCGTCGGCGGCTTGGGCCTCACCGCCTGGCCACCGCTCCGCCCCCACCGACTACCGCCCGGCGGTTACGGCATCACCGCCGGGCCACGGCACCACCGTCACCGGCTACACGGTCACCGCCCAACGATCACCGGCCACCATCCCACCCCACCCCACCGGTGATGCCACCACCGTGACCGACCCCCGCCCAACCGCCGGAGGCTACGGCACCACCGTCACCGGCCACCGCCCCGCCTTCACCAACCGCACCGCCACCGAGCCGATGATCCGGTGCCCCGCCTGCTCCGAGGCGCCCACGATGACCGCGTCGGCCTTGAGTTCGTCCGCCGCCTTCACCAGGCCGCCGTAGGGATCGCCGCGGAACGTGTGGAACTCCCAGCGGATGTCGAATATCCCCTTCACGCGCTCGGTCTCGTGGCGGATCTGGGCGACGAGGTTCTCGGCGATCTCGTCGGTCGTGTCGGCGACCGGTGCTCCCATGGCCGCGCCCGCCGCCAGCACCGGCTGCACGTACACGAGGGCGAGCAGCGCGCCCTGGCGCCTGGCCAGGCCCGCGGCGTAGGACGCGGCCCGGAGGGAAGAGTCGGAGCCGTCCATTCCGGCCACGATCACCTTGGGCCCGTCCGTGCCCCGCTCGAACTGAGTTGAGTGCTGTTCCGTCACGGCCGTGAGGCTATCGGAATCCCCAGGTCCTGAACCCGCCCGGGAGCGCTCGACGGGCGGGCCGCCCGCCCTGTTCCTACAGTCGGAACCATGACTGCCACGGTGGAGGCTGCCAGGCCCAAGGACACCAAGGGTCCGATACGGCCGCCCGGCCACGGCTTCCTCAGCCATGTGCCCGAGGGCTTCGCGACCTTCTTCGGCGCCCTCGGCCTGCTCTGCGTCCTGCTCGCCTTCATCGCCCCGCTGCGCCGCGTACTGCGCCCGGTGGTCCGCTTCCTCGACCTGCTGATCGTCCCGGTCAGCGCCAACCTCGCGTACGCCGTCTTCCTGTTCCTGCTCGCCGCCGCGACCGCGGCCCGCAAGAGGATCGCCTGGTGGCTGGTCGTCGTCTACCTCGGCCTGCTGGTCCTGACGGACGTCCTGGGCGTGGCCCTGGGCCTGTACGCCGAGTCCCTCCCGTCCCTCATCGTGTGCGTCCTGCTGCTGGTCCTGCTGATCGTGGCCCGCAGCCAGTTCTATGCCGCGTCCCGCCGCGCGGCCGTACGACGGGCCCTCGCCGTCCTCCTCGTCGGGCTCGCCGTCGCGATCCTCGTCGGCTGGGGACTCGTCGCCCTGTTCCCCGGCACGCTGCCCACGAGCCAGCACCTCGGCTGGGCAGCCGACCGGGTCTGCGGCGGCCTGGTCTCCGGCCGCTCCTTCGACGGCCGCCCGCCCCGCGCCCTGTTCTTCCTGCTCGGCCTGTTCGGCGCGCTCGCCCTCCTGAACGCGGCCACCGTCCTCTTCCGCTCCCAACGCCTCGAAGCGGCCCTGCACGGCGACGAGGAGGACCGCATCCGCGCCCTCCTGAAGACCTACGGCGGCCACGACTCCCTCGGCTACTTCGCCACCCGGCGCGACAAGGCCGTCGTCTTCTCGCCCAGCGGCAAGGCCGCCGTCACCTACCGCGTCGAGGCCGGCGTCTGCCTCGCCAGCGGAGACCCGGTCGGCGACCGCGAGGCCTGGCCGCACGCCATCGCCGCCTGGCTGGACCTGGCCCGCCGCCACGGCTGGGCACCCGCGGTGATGGGAGCCTCCGAGGACGGCGCCCGAGCCTTCGCCCGCGCCGGACTCGGCGCCCTGCAACTCGGCGACGAGGCCATCCTGCACGTCGCCGAGTTCGACCTCGCGGGCCGCGACATGCGCGTCACCCGCCAGGCCGTGAGCCGCGTCCGCCGCGCCGGTGCCACCTGCCGTATCCGCCGCCACGCGACCCTCACCGACACGGAGATGGAGGAGGTCGTCGACCGCGCCGACGCCTGGCGCGACACCGAGACCGAACGCGGCTTCTCCATGGCCCTGGACCGCCTGGGCGACCCGGCCGACGGTGACTGTCTCCTGGTCGAAGCCCTCGGCGAGGACGGCAAGTTGCTCGCCCTGCTCTCCCTCGTCCCCTGGGGCAGCGACGGCGTCTCGCTCGACCTGATGCGCCGCGACCGCACCGCCCCGAACGGGGTCATGGAGTTCATGGTCGCCGAACTCTGCGCCGCCGCACCGAAGTTGGGCGTCCGCCGGATCTCCCTCAACTTCGCCGTGTTCCGCTCGGCCTTCGAGGAGGGCGCCCGCATCGGCGCGGGCCCGGTGCTCCGCCTGTGGCGCCGCCTCCTGCTGTTCTTCTCCAAGTGGTGGCAACTGGAGGCCCTTTACCGCTCCAACGCCAAGTACCACCCCGAGTGGTACCCCCGTTTCATCTGCTACGGCGAGACCGCCTCCCTGGCCCGCATCAGCCTCGCCTCGGGTATCGCCGAGGGCTTCGTCTCCGTACCGTCGCTGCGCCAACTCTGGGGAAAGGGGCACCAGAAGAGCGGACCGCGGCCCGCGACCACGGCGGACCTGCCGCCCCTGTCGGTGCTCGGCCTCGACAGCGGGGGCGAGGCCGACGGTCCTGAGAGCGGCCTGCCCGAACAGGTCCGCGTCCGGCACCACAAGCTCGACCGCCTCCGCGCCGCCGGCATCGACCCCTACCCGGTCGGCGTCCCGCAGCGCACCCACACCCTCGCCGAGGTCCGCACGGGGGACCAAGTCACCGTCGCCGGGCGGGTGATGCTCGTGCGCGACCTCGGCGGCATCGTCTTCCTCACCCTGCGCGACTGGTCCGGCGGCCACCAACTCGCCCTCACCCGAGCCGAGTCGGGCCCCGACCTCGACCGCTTCGTCACGGACACCGACATCGGCGACCACATCACCGCGACGGGCCGCGCGGGCACCAGCGACAAGGGCGAGCCCACCGTCTTCGTCACCTCCTGGCAGCTCACCGGCAAGTGCCTGCGCCCGCTGCCCGACAAACACCGCGGCCTCACCGACCCCGAGGCCAAGGTCCGCATGCGCTACCTCGACCTCGTCGCGAGCCCCGCCGCCCGCGATGTGGTGCGCGCCCGCTCCACCGCCGTACAGGCCCTGCGGCAGGGCCTGTTGGAGCGCGGCTACCTGGAGGTGGAGACCCCGATGCTGCAGCAGATCCACGGCGGCGCCAACGCCCGCCCCTTCACCACCCACATCAACGCCTACGACCTGGACCTCTATCTGCGCATCGCTCCCGAGCTGTACCTCAAGCGGCTCTGCGTCGGCGGTATGGAGAAGGTCTTCGAGATGGGCCGTACCTTCCGCAACGAGGGCGTCTCCTACAAGCACAACCCCGAGTTCACGATGCTGGAGGCCTACCAGGCGTACGCCGACTACGACGTGATGCTCGACCTCGTCCGCGAACTCATCCAGGGTGCCGCGACCGCCGCCTTCGGCTCGCCCGTCGCCCGCAAGGACGGCCAGGAGTACGACATCTCCGGGACCTGGCCGGTCAAGACCGTCCACGGCGCGATCTCCGAGGCGCTCGGCGAGGAGATCGACGCAGACACCGAACTGGCCCGCCTGCACCGGCTGTGCGACCGCGCGGGTGTGCCGTACGGCGCCGACGACGGGCGCGGGGACGTCGTACTGGAGATGTACGAGCGGCTGGTGGAGGAGCCGACCCGGCTGCCCACCTTCTACAAGGACTTCCCGACCGACGTCTCCCCGCTCACCCGCCAGCACCGCACCGACCCGCGGCTCGCCGAACGCTGGGACCTCGTCGCGTTCGGCACCGAACTCGGCACCGCCTACTCCGAGCTGACCGACCCCGTCGAACAGCGCCGCCGCCTCACCGCGCAGTCGCTGCTCGCCGCCGGGGGAGACCCCGAGGCGATGGAGCTGGACGAGGACTTCCTCGACGCCCTCGAATACGCGATGCCGCCCACCGGCGGACTCGGCATCGGCGTCGACCGACTCGTCATGTTCCTCACCGGCCTGACCATCCGTGAGACGCTGCCGTTCCCCCTCGTCCGGCGCCGCTGAGCGCGCGAACGCTGGGCCGGGCGGGTGTTTTCCTGCCGCCGCACCGGTGTTGCCGTGGGGCGCCGGGTCCCGCACGGGCGACTGATGAGTCATGAAGAAGGATCAGTTGCTCACGCGCCGACGGGCCCTGCTCGCCGGCGCCGCCGCCGTCGGGGCGGCCGGCACCGCCGGTCTGCTGTACTCCGGACTCTCGGACGACGCCCCGGTCCGGGCCGCCGCGCCCGCCGCCGGACCCCCACCGCGCCTCGCACGCAAGCCCTCCTCCTACCGCCTCCAGCCCGTGGCCGGATACAGCGCGCCCCACGCCGCCCCCGCCCACGTCCCGGTGCGGCACGAACCCTTCCTGCGCATGTCCGGACGCGGCAACACCATGGTCCTGACCTTCGACGACGGACCCGACCCCCGCTACACCCCGCACATCCTCGACACCCTCGCCGAGTACGACGTCCGCGCCACGTTCTTCGTGTGCGGCGAGATGGCCGACTGGAACCGTGACCTGCTCGCCCGGATGTCCGACGAGGGCCACATCGTCGGCAACCACACCTGGTCCCACCCGCTGCTCACGAAGATGACCCGGGGTCAGATCCGCTCGGAGATGGAACGCACCAGCGACGTCATCGAGGACGCCTACGGCGAACGCCCGCAATGGTTCCGCGCGCCCTACGGCGCCTGGAACCGGGCCGCCTTCCAACTCGGCTCCGAGATGGGCATGGAACCCCTCGCGTGGACCGTCGACACCCTCGACTGGGACACCCCCGGCGTCCCCCACATCGTCAACGCGGTCGAGGACGGCGCCGCCCCCGGCGTCGTGGTGCTCTCGCACGACGCCGGGGGCGACCGGACCCAGAGCGTGAAGGCGCTGCGCGAATACCTGCCGCACCTGCTGGACTCCGGCTACCACATGACACTGCCGCGCCGCCGCACCACCGCCTGACGGGACTTCGCCCGCCCGGCCGGGGAACGCTCAGCGGACCTCGACCAGGCGGGCGAAGACGACGACGTTCCCGTCGTAGCCGTTCTGCTTGGAGAAACCGCCGCCGCAGGTGATGACACGGAGTTCCGGAGTTCCCTTGGACGCGTAGACACGATCGCCGGGGAAGTCCTTCTTCTCGAAGACCTCGATGCCGTAGATCTCGAATACGGCCGTCTTTCCGTCCTTGCGCTCGACCTCGACGCGATTTCCCTTCTTGAGGGCCCCCAGTCCGTAGAACACGGCGGGGCCCATTTTGTTGTCGACGTGGCCGACGACGACCGCCGTGCCCTTTTCGCCGGGGGAGACGGCGCCGGTGAACCAGCCCGCCAGATTCGGGTCCTCCGGCGGCGGAGCGCCCACCCAGCCGTCCGCGTCCAGGCCCACCGGCATGACCGGGGCGTCGACCCGGATCGCGGGGATCCGCACCCGGTCGGCCACGGAGTACGGCAGCGGGGCCGGGACCTTGCCGAACGTGGTGTGGCCGGTCCGGGCGTCCGCGGCGGCCGCCGTGGCCGGCTGCGGTGGCCCCACGTCGAACTCCCCCGAACCATTCCGAATGAGCGCGAGACCGGTCAGCAGAACAAGCGCTATCACTCCCCACGGGGCGCGCTTCTTCTGCCGCTCCTCCTCTTCGGCAAGCTCGGACAGCTCCGACGCAGACATTCGCCATCCCCTCTCGACGCGGCCGTCGCCACGTCAATCGCGCATACGAGAACGCTAAGTCCCGAAGCCGGAACCGGCGACGGGGAAAGCGCGAACGGGTGGCCCGGACATCCTTATGTGCGCCATATGAGTTGGCAGTCACAGGATTTTTCTGACGGTGTGTGACCTGCGGCAATATCCGATTGTGCGCTTTCCCTCCGGCGTGTCCTCTCACCAGGACGGACCATTCTCGAAATGCGGGCGCGCGCAAGGCATCTGAGGGTGCGTCTGGGAGGCGTTTTCTCGCCGATCGACCGGGGACGGGTCCCGGGGCGCCTTCCGCGGAGGATGACATGCGTACTACTCGTGCCCTGGCTGCCGCCGGTGCCGCGGTGGCCGTCCTGGGGCTCGCCGCCCCGGTGGCCGTCGCGGACGGCATGGGCGCCAGCCCCAGCAACATCGTCGCCCTGCCCAGCGTGATCGCCCGCGGCGGACAGCTCACCGTCACGGTCGACGGGTGCTTCAGCGGCGGCAACGCCATCGCCACCTCACCGGGGTTCGAACGCCCCGCCAACCTCTCCCTGCTCGGCGGCTCCGGTACGACGTCCAGCGGAACGGCCAGGATCAGCCGGTCGGCCACCCCGGGCTCGTACAGCATCACGGTCCGCTGCTCCAACGGCTCCTCGCTGACCCGTGACTCCGCCTACACCGTCATCGGCGGTGTCCGCGGCGGGCTCGGCGGCAGCAGCAGCGCCGGGGCGACCCCGACCGACATGGCGATCGGCGGCGGCCTGGTCGCCGCGGCCGTCGTGGGCGGCGGGGTGTTCTGGATGCGCCGCCGCACCGAGCGCGGGATCTGACCTCCTCCCCTTCGGAGTTCAGGCGCATGTGACAGGCCTTCGCCCCGGACCCTTGCGGGTACCGGGGCGAAGGCCTGTGCGGGTGGTGCCGAGGTCAGGCGCCGTCCTCTCCGGTACGGCGGCGGGAGAAGTGGTACGCCGCTCCCACCGAGCCCGCGATGAGGGCCGCGCCGATGCCGAGCTCCTTGAGGTCGAAGCCGGCGATGCTGCCGCCCTCACCCGCGTGGACCCCTCGCGGAATCTGCTGGGCCGGCTGGAGCGGCTGGATGTTGTTGTTCGTGCGGCCGGAGGCGATGGTCAGACCCGTGGAGCCGCTCACGCCGTCACACGTGAACGTCACCTGGTACACCGCGCCCGGCCGCGCGTCCCAGTCGACCATCGCCGACGCCGAGGACTGCCCCGGCGAGATCCGGACGGTGTCGAAGACCCCGGAGGAGACCGTGGCGGAGCCCTTGCAGCCGCCCTGGTCGCGGTCGAGCTGCAGGGTCACCTGGCCGCCCGCCGCGATCGTCGAGGGCAGGACGCTGAAGCCGAACGGCGTGATGTTGTGGTTGCCGTCGCCCTTCGCGACGGCGACCGGCGCGGACAGGGCGAGGGCGCTGATGCCCAGCAGTGCGGCCGAAGCGACGCGTATCGCGCGCATGGTGATTCCTCCGGGTCCCCGAGGAGCAGCAGCGGACCTTTTCCGCTTGCGCCGTAAATGCACCTCGATGACCGAAACGCTAGGAACATGTGTGCGCTCCCGCGATCGCAGTCGCGCGAATGGGGCAACGGTGTGGGCCGCACAGGGGACACCGTTCGTGCGACCGGGGGACGCCCGCGGTGTGGCGGACGTCCCCCGGTGACCGGCTCCGGTGAGGGGCCGTCAGTCCTTGATGTGCGGGAAGAGGTTCAGGAACGGCTGCGCGGATGCCGTGATGCCACGGCTGTACGGCGCGTCGAAGTCCCAGATCAGGAACAGCAGGAAGGCGATCAGCGCCGAGAACAGCCCGGCGAGGATCAGCTCCCGTGTCGTACGCCGGATCTGCAGCGCGAAGACCATGCCGATCGTGATCACGGCTCCGGCGAGCAGCCCGAACCACACCACCGACGGCATGGTCGCCCCGGTGGAGTCCGAACGGGCGTTGCGTGCCGCGTCCACGGCCGTCACCTGGTCGACGAGCGGCTGGTAGGCCTGCGCCTGGAAGTCCGTCGTCGGCTGGTAGTCGGTGACGTCGGCGCGGATGCGCTGCAGGAGGTCGGTGCCGCGCTGGGTGAGCTTCTCGTGGTCGGCCATCGTCTTCCACTCGACGTTGACGACCTGTGAGACATAGGCCTCGACGTCGGCCCGGACGCGGTCACGCTCGGCGGGCGGGTAGACCCGCACCCGCTCCGAGATCTCGTGCAGCGCCTGTGCCTCCGCCTGCACATGGTCCTGGGCGGCGCTGCGGGCCTCCCAGACGCCGGCGATCGCGAGGCCCAGGACGATGGCGTACACCACGCCGATCCACATCGTCATGTACTCGATGACGTCCGGGGTCTCACTGGGGTCCTCGTCCTCGGACGCCGAGCGTTCGCGAAGGAAGGTGACGATGACGACGACGACACAGGCCGCCGCCATCGCGAGGACGAGAACAAGCCATTCCGACAAGAGGTTCCTCCGGGGATCAGCGTGGACGCAGCGCGACGATGGCGACCACCGCGGGCAGGGTGATGAGCAGGACGTAGACGACCGGCGGCGTCTGGTTGGTGGCCGGCCGCGGACGCGGCTGGGCGTGGTACTTCGGATAACTCACCGGGGCCGCCGAGGGATGCGGGGTGGGCTTGGGCGATGGCGTCGGAGTCGGAGTCGGAGTCGGAGTGGGTGTCGGCGTGGGCGTCGGTGTCGGGATCACCCGAGGCACCGGAGCCGCAGGGGCCGGGCGCGGCGCCGGAGCGGGCGGCGGCGGGGTCGGCTTAGGCGTGGGCCGCGGCTTCGGCGTCGGCTTGGGTGTCGGGGTCGGGGTGGGTTTCGGCGGAGGAGGCGGTGTGGGCTTCGGCGGTGGCGGGGTGGGGGTCGGCGAGGGGCAGGGCGGCGGCGGGGTCGGCTTCGGGCAGACCGGGGGAGTAGGCCAGTCGCCCCCCGCGACCGCCACCGCCTCCGTGCCGTCGGGCCCCGTCGAGGCGTACGCGCACGCGTCGGCCGCTGCCAGGCCCGCCGGTGCGCCCGCCAGCAGCCAGGTCAGCGTCACCAGGGTCAACACCCTTGCGGCGAGGGCGGTTCGGGTCGGTTCGGGTCCATGCACGACGGAGATCATGAGCCCTCGCGGGCGGGGGCGCGCCGGGGCGCGGGAGGAATGCCCCGAAGGAGTGGAAGACGGGGTACGGCCGTTTGACGCACCGACCGCCGGGCATGGCCGGATGCGCACGGGCGTACGAGACGGACCCGCCGGGTCACAGGGGTCGGAAAGAAATTTGTGCGGCGGTTGAACACTTCCGTGGTCCCCACCCGTACCTAGGACCGTGCGGCGGCACAGACGGGCGCTGCAACATCCAGGTGATTATGGGGAGTTGACGATGAAGACCTCCTGGCGGAGCGCCTCACTCGCGGCGACGGCCGTGTCCGTCATGGCGTTGACGGCGGCGTGCGGTTCGGAAAACGTGACCACGCCTTCCTCTGCGGCACAGAACGTCGGTGCCACGGCGGCGGCCGGAGGTTACGGAAGCGTCGGTGCAACGGCGAGCGCCAGCACCGGTGCCGGCAACGGTTACGGAGCCGACGGCCAGCAGGCCGCGGCCGCCGAGCCCGCGGGCCAGTTGACTGTTGCCAGCAACCCCGACCTCGGCAAGGTGCTGAGCGACGGTGCCGGCCTCACTCTCTACCGATTCGACGCCGACACGGCCAATCCCCCCAAGTCGAACTGCGACGGCGACTGCGCCACCGCGTGGCCGCCGGTTCCCGCGGACGACGCCACGGCCGGCGCCGGTATCGACAAGTCCCTGCTCGGCGAGGTGACCCGCACCGACGGCACCAAGCAGCTGACCATCGGCGGCTGGCCCGCCTACCGCTACGCCAAGGACGTCAACGCCGGTGACGTCAACGGCCAGGGCGTGGGCGGCAAGTGGTACGCGCTCGCCCCCGACGGCAAGAAGGCGACCCTCGCCTCGCTGCCCGGCCTCTCCGTCCGCAAGGACGCCAAGCTCGGCGACATCGTCGTCGACAAGAACGGCCGTACGGTCTACCGCTTCCTCAAGGACAAGGCATGGCCGAAGTCGGTCTCGAACTGCCTCGGTGCCTGCGCGGACAAGTGGCCGGCCGTCGGCATCGTCTCGGCGAACGACACCAAGGGTGTGCAGAAGAAGGGCCTCATGGGCTTCACCCGCCCCGACGGCGTCAAGCAGATGACCGTCAACTGCTGGCCCATCTACACCTTCTCCGGTGACACGGCCGCCGGACAGACCAACGGACAGGGCGTGGGCGGCACTTGGTACGCCGTCTCCCCTGAAGGCAAGCCGGTCGGCGCGCCCGCGGAGTAGCGAGAACCTCCCCAGGGTTGATCGCCCCCCGCCCACTCGGCACCCGAAACGCGGAAGGGAGGGTCGCGGGCAAGCGACAGAAATGCCGAACAACACAGCAGCGCGCGCGACCCAGGTCCGCCCCCTCCGCACCGCACGGAGGGGGCGGACCCCTTTGGCGTATTCCGCGCGCCAATTCCGGCATTCTCCGCGCTTCTCCGCATGTCCCGCACGTCAATTCGGCACGTGCCACCGGCAATCAGCGGGAACGGATGGTCAATTTCCGTTTCCGCTCGACCCTTTGGCGGGCGATCAGTAGCCTCAGCTCGAACACCGGATCGCCTACGCCTTGGAGAGATACATGGAGCGTCCCGCCTGGGCACCACGAAGCATCGACATCTCGGTGCCGAGCGTTTCGCGTATCTACGACTACTACCTGGGCGGTTCGCACAACTTCGAGGTCGACCGGGAGGCGGCCCGCAAGGCCATGGAGTTCCTCCCGGGACTTCCCAAGATCATGCAGGCGAACCGGGCGTTCATGCGTCGCGCCGTACGTTTCGCGGCCGCCGAGGGCATCACCCAGTTCCTCGACATCGGCTCCGGAATTCCCACCTTCGGAAACGTCCACGAGGTCGCCCAGAAGGCCATCCCCGGCGCCCATGTCATGTACGTCGACCACGACCCGGTGGCGGTCGCGCACAGCCAGGCCGTCCTCGCGGGCAACGCGACCGCGGACGTTGTCGCGGCCGACCTCCGCAAGCCCCAGGAGATCCTGGCGAGCGCCGAGGTGCAGCGGCTGATCGACGTGAATCGGCCAGTGGCGCTGCTTCTCGTTGCCATACTGCACTTCGTGGAAGACGCGGACGACCCGTACGGAGCGGTGGCACAGCTGCGCGAGGCACTCGCGCCCGGCAGCCTGCTGATCCTCACGCATGCCTCGTACGAGGGAATCCCGTTGCCACCGGAGCGGGCGGAGGGCGCGGTGGACGTGTACAAGGACATTCGCAATCCGCTGATCATGCGCTCGCGCGACGAGATCGCGCGGTTCTTCGAGGGGTACGACATGGTGGAACCGGGACTGGTGCCGATGCCGGACTGGCGGCCGGACACGGCGGAGGACGAGGATCCGTTCTCCTACTCGGGTTTCGCCGGCGTAGGACGCGCGGCGTGATCGCGGAGCCGGACGGGCCGGAAGGCAGACTGCGCAGGTTCGCGACCATCTGGAGCCGGGCGGTGTTCCCGGCGACCTCCACGTCGCTGACCCGGCCCGAGTTCGAGGAGCTTCTCCTGCCGCTGGCACGGCGGTTGAGCGAGGCACTGCGCGCCAGGACCTTCGAGGCCGAGGAGGGCAAGGCGGTCGGCGCCGCCCTCGTCTCCGCGCACTGCACCGACCCCGACGCCCTCACCCGCAGCCTGGAGTGCGTCGACGCCTACCTGGTGCTCTACTGCGGCGGCGACGGCTCCCAGGAGGACCTGCGGATCCGCTCGGCCCGCCTCCAGCACGCCATGGCCGCCGGCTTCGCCCAGGCACTGCGCGAGCGCACCCTGGCCGAGCAGGAGGCCATCTCGGTGGCCGCGCTCCAGGCCCAGGGCGTCGTCGCCCAGGCCCTGCACGCGACCGAGGCCCGCTTCCGCGCGGTCTTCGAGGGCGCGGCCATAGGTATCGGCATGGCCGACCTCGACGGCAACATCCTCCAGGTCAACGGCGCGCTGCTGCGCATGTTCGGCATCAACGACCAGACCATGGGCGGCCGCAACGTCCGCGAGTGGACCCATCCGGACGACGCCCCCCAGACCTGGACCCTCTACGACGAACTCGTCCGCGGCGAGCGCGAGCACTACCACGTCGAGAAGGCGTTCTACCGGCCTGACGGAACGGTCCTGTGGACCAACCTCACGGTCTCCCTGCTGCGCGACGCCGACGGCAACCCGCAGTACCAGCTCGCCCTCATGGAGGACACCACCGAGCGGCGGCTGCTCAACCTGCGGCTGCGCTACGAGGCGACGCACGACGCGCTCACGGGCCTCCCGAACCGCACCCTGTTCTTCGAACGTCTGGAGAAGGCGCTGGGCGCGGGCAACAACCAGCGGTTCGGCCTGTGCTACCTCGACCTCGACGGCTTCAAGACCATCAACGACAGCCTCGGCCACGCGGCGGGCGACCGGCTCCTCGTCGAGGTCGCCGACCGGCTGCAGTCCTGCGCGACCGCGCCCGGCGAGATGGTCGCCCGGCTCGGCGGCGACGAGTTCGTCGCGCTGACCACCGGCCCCGACACCGAGCGCGAGGTCGACGAACTCGCGGGCCGCATCATGAACGCGCTGATCACCCCCGTCAGCATCGACGGCCGTGACCTCACCGTGCGCGGCTCCATCGGCATCGTCGAGGGCCCGGCCGGCGAGCGCGGTCCGGCGGAGGTGCTGCGCAGCGCCGACATCACGATGTACCGAGCCAAGTCCGCGGGCGGCAACCGCTTCGAACTCGCCGACCCCGAGGCCGACGCCCGCGCGATCACACGCCACGGCCTGACGACGGCACTTCCGGCCGCCCTGGACCGCAACGAGTTCTTCATCGAGTACCAGCCGCTGGTCCACCTCGGCGACGGCAGCGTGCGCGGCGCCGAGGCCCTCGTCCGCTGGCTGCACCCGCAGCACGGCGTCCTTGGCCCCGACCGCTTCATCCCGCTCGCCGAACACACCGGCCTCATCGTCCCGTTGGGCCGCTGGGTCCTGGAACAGTCCGTACGACAGGCCCGCGCCTGGCGCGAGACCTACGGCGACGGCGTCCCCCTGCGCATCAACGTCAACCTCTCGCCCTGCCAGCTCACCCACCCCGGCCTGGTCCAGGACACCGTCGACATCCTGGAGCGCACCGGCGTCGCCCCCGACGCGCTCTGCCTGGAGGTCACCGAGTCGGCGCTGATCGGCGCCGACGACGACCTCCTGAAGCCGCTGCGGCGCCTCGCCGAGATGGGCGTCGACATCGCCCTGGACGACTTCGGCACCGGCTACTCGAACCTCGCCAACCTCCGCCGGCTGCCGGTCAGCATCCTCAAGCTGGACCGCTCCTTCACCCAGAGCATGCAGCAGTTCCCGGCCGACCCCGTCGACCTCAAGATCGTCGAGGGCATCGTCTCCCTCGCCCACAGCCTGAACCTCGCGGTGACGGTCGAGGGCGTCGAGACCGGCGCCCAGGCCGAACAGCTCCGCATACTGGGCTGCGACACGGCCCAGGGCTGGTACTACGCCCGCCCCGGCCCGCCGGAGCGGCTGCACGACCTGGCGCTGGTGGACGCGACGGGGTGAGGGCGTAAGTCGCTTGCGGGAGGCCCGGGTTCGCGGGTGATCATGTGCGGGTGAATGACGAAGCACATGCGTCGGACGACGTGAACCAGGCGATCGAGGGCGAACTGGCCCTCATGGACCCGGCCGTCCGCTCCTCCCGCGGCGAGGCCGTCCGCTTGCTGGACCCGGAGTACGTCGAGGTCGGCGACTCGGGGAGGCACTACACGTACGAGCACATGCTCGCGT
The DNA here is from genome assembly GCF_045162565.1 of Streptomyces sp. NBC_00986. Classification (NCBI taxonomy): domain Bacteria; kingdom Bacillati; phylum Actinomycetota; class Actinomycetes; order Kitasatosporales; family Streptomycetaceae; genus Streptomyces; species Streptomyces sp. NBC_00986. Next base: position 1,848,066 of record NZ_CP108733.1, on the reverse strand, counting down.
GGCTCCCCGAGCACGCGGGCAGCGCGGCGGACGGTCCCCGCTACCGCCCGTCCGCCATCACGGGCATCGTCCTGGCCCCGGGCCTGGTGCAGCTCCGCCACGAGACCGACTTCGACGGCCGCCGCGCCCGCCGCACCTCCCTGTGGCGCAAGCGCGACGAGGAGACGGGCTGGCGGATGTTCTACCACCAGGGGACTCCGGTGCCGCCGGACATCGACCAGGACCTGTGCGCGAGGCGTCGGCGGGGGAGGATGCCCTCATGGCGGCCGAACAGCCGACCAAACAGCTGATCGAACAGCCTCCCGCGCCTCACCGAAGGAGTTGGGCTCGATGAGTACCGAACTGCAGGGCAGGACCGCCGTGGTGACGGGCGCCAGCAAGGGCATCGGGCTGGCGGTCGTGACGGCGCTGGCCGGGGCGGGCGCGAGCGTCGTCGCCGGGTCCCGTACGACCACCGAGGGGCTGGACGCGCTGGTCAAGGAGGGCTCCGTCACCTGGGTACCGGTCGACCTCGCGGAGCGCGGCGCGGCCGAGCGGCTGATCGAGGCGGCCGACGGGCGTGTGGACATCCTGGTGAACAACGTCGGTACGGCACCGCCCCGCACCGGCGGCTTCCTCTCGGTGACCGACGAGGACTGGCAGCGCACTCTCGACCTCAACCTGCTCACGGCGGTACGTGTCACCCGCGCCGCCCTGCCCCTGATGCTGGCCGCAGGCCGGGGCTCCGTGATCACGATCGGCTCGGTCAACGCCACGCTGCCCGACCCACTGGTCATCGACTACAGCGCGGGCAAGGCCGCCCTGGTCGCCTTCTCCAAGGCCCTGTCCAAGGAGGTCGGCCCGAAGGGCATCCGCGTCAACACGGTCAGCCCCGGCCCGGTCGAGACGGAACTGTGGCTCGGCGGCGGTGGCGTGGCCGAAACCGTGTCGGCCGCCACCGGCCTCACCCCGGCCGAGGTCGCGGCCCAGGCCGCCGGCGCCACCGTCACCGGCCGCTTCTCCAAGCCCACCGAGATCGCCGACGTGGCCCTCTTCCTAGCCGGCGACCGAGCGGCCAACCTCACCGGCAGCGACCTGGTGATCGACGGAGGCTTCATCCCGACCTGGTGAGCCGGGGGACGATGAACTCCCGTACGGCGCAGCCCGGTTCCCGCTGCTCCTACGGCGCCTACCGCACTCGGCACCGGCAGCGGCGACCGCGCGGAACCACACGGCCCCGCCCCCGCACCACCTGCCACACCTGGCGCCGGGGCGGGCCCGCGAGGCTGACTGCTCCCACCGCACTGGCGCGATCGGCGTCAGCCGCAGCACCCGGGCGAGGCGCTGCGGCTCACGGTTCCCGCGGCATGCGGATCAGGGTCCCGCCGAGTTCGCGGGGTTCACCGCTTCCACAGCCGCCAGCGCACGGGTGGGCCCGGGAGGCGGACCGCTCCCGTAGCACCTGCTGCGCTGGGCGCCAGCGGCAGCGCCTTGGTGGGGCGCCGAGGCTCACCAGGCCTACGGCATCCGCACGAGGGTCCGGCAGGGTTCGCGGGGGTTCACCGCTTCCACATCAGCTGGCGCATCCGGCATCCGGCATCCGGCATCCGGCATCCGCGCCGGCGTCCGGGCGAGCTCGCGAGGCGGGCTGCTCCCGTAGCACCTGCTGCGCCGGGCATCAGCGACAGCGCCCGGGCGAGGCGCTGCGACTCACAGCTCCCGCGGCATGCGGACCAGGGGCCCACCGAGTTCGTGGGGGATTCACCGCAGCCGCCGCAGCCGACATCCGCGCCCGCCACCTCCCGAACCCGCAGCCCGCGCTTCCGCTGCAACCGGCATCCGCACCACCCACCCCGCCGAGCCCGCGCATCTGCTGCAACCGGCCCGCACCAGCCCGTCCCCGCCGAGCCCGCGCAGCTCACCTCGCCTCCCTCACCGCTCCAACAACATCCGCTGCAACTCCCTCGCAGCCCGCGGCGGAGCCACATCGCTGCGGTGTGCGAGGGCGATCGTCCGGTGCAGTCCGGGACGGGCCAGCGGGGTCACCCGCAGCCCCCGCCCGGACTTCGTCGCGACCATGCGCGGTACGACGGCCACGCCGAGCCCCGCCCGCACGAAGCCGAGGACCGCGTCCATCTCGCCGCCCTCCACCGCGAAGTCGGGTTCGAAGCCCTCGGCGCGGCACGCGGCGACGGTCAGTTCACGCAGGTCGTAGCCGTGCCGGAACATCACCAGGCGTTCGCCCTCGAGGTCGGAGATCCGTACCATCCGGCCGCGGCCCGGTGCCGGTGCCTCCGGGGAGGACACGACCACGAGGTCCTCGCGCAGCAGCTCCACCGTCGTCAACGCCGGTGAGGGGGTGGGCAAGGGAAGGACCACCAGCGCCAAGTCGAGGGCGCCGCGCGCGAGTTCGCGTACGAGATCGTGCGAACCGCCCTCCTCGATCAGCAGCCGGATGCCCGGATAGCGGTCGTGGAAGGCGCGGAGGACGTCCGGGAGCAGGCCCGTGCACAGGCTCGGGGTCGCGCCCAACCTGATCCGCCCGCTTCGGAGTTGGGCCAGTTCCTGTACCTCGTGCCGGGCCGTGTCCGCGTCGGCCAGGATGCGTCGGGCCAGTGGCAGCAGCGCCTCGCCCGCGTCCGTGAGCGTGATGTTGCCGCGGGCCCGCAGGAACAGGTCCGCGCCCAGCTCCCGCTCCAGCGCCTTGATCTGCTGGGACAGCGAGGGCTGTGCGACATGGACCAGATCGGCGGCCCGGGTGAAGTGCCGGGTCTCGGCGACGGCCACGAAGTACTGGAGCTGCTGGAACTGCATGCACCTACGATAGCTGCAGCCTATGGAAACCAGGCAGACCATGTCTTGGACCGATCGGCCCTCGGGCGTCTAGCGTCCGTAGACATGGCTCTGGCAACGCGGACGGACCGACGGCCGTCGATGGCGCGCACGGTGTGGGACAGCTCCGTCGGCAAGAAGACAGTGATGGCGGTCAGCGGCCTGATCATGCTGCTGTACCTGGTCGTCCACATGATCGGGAACCTGAAGATCTTCTTCGGCGCGGGCGAGTTCAACCACTACGCCCACTGGCTGCGCACCGTCGGCGAACCCTTCATGCACTACGAGTGGACGCTCTGGCTCATCCGGATCGTCCTCGTCGTCGCCGTGATCGCCCACGCCGTCTCCGCGTACCAGCTCAGCCGCCGCGACATCAAGGCGCGCCCCAGCAAGTACGTGCACAAGAAACGCCGGGCGCCCTACGCCACCCGCACCATGCGCTGGGGCGGCATCATCCTCGCCCTGTTCATCGTCTGGCACATCCTCGACCTGACGACCGGCACCGTGCACTCGGGCGGTTTCCAGGAGGGCCACCCGTACCAGAACGTCGTGGACACCTTCTCCACCTGGTACGGCGACACCATCTACATCGTCGCGATGCTCGCCCTCGGCCTGCACGTCCGGCACGGCTTCTGGAGCGCGGCCCAGACCCTCGGCGCGGGCAGCCGCAGCCGCGACCGCGCCCTGAAGACCGTCGCCAATGTCCTCGCGCTGCTGCTCACGGCCGGCTTCATCGCCGTGCCCGTGGGCGTCATGACCGGAGTGGTGAGCTGAAATGGCCCTTGAATACGCCGACTTCACGACCGGGGAACCCGTCACCGACACCAAGTCGCCCACCGGCCCCGTCAACGAGCGCTGGGACACGCGCCGTTTCGAGGCCAAACTCGTCAACCCCGCCAACCGGCGCAAACACACGGTGATCGTCGTCGGCACCGGCCTCGCGGGCGGCTCCGCGGGCGCCACCCTCGCCGAACAGGGCTACCACGTCGTCCAGTTCTGCTATCAGGACTCCCCGCGCCGCGCCCACTCGATCGCCGCCCAGGGCGGCATCAACGCGGCGAAGAACTACCGCAACGACGGCGACTCCGTCCACCGCCTCTTCTACGACACCGTCAAGGGCGGCGACTTCAGGGCCCGCGAGTCCAACGTCCACCGCCTGGCGCAGATCTCGGTGGAGATCATCGACCAGTGCGTCGCGCAGGGCGTGCCCTTCGCCCGCGAGTACGGCGGCCTGCTCGACACCCGCTCCTTCGGCGGTGTGCAGGTGTCGCGGACCTTCTACGCCCGTGGCCAGACCGGGCAGCAACTCCTCCTCGGCGCCTACCAGGCCCTGTCCCGGCAGATCGCCGCCGGGAACATCGAGATGCACCCGCGCACCGAGATGCTCGACCTGATCGTCGTGGACGGGAAGGCGCGGGGGATCGTCGCCCGCGATCTGATCACGGGCCGTATCGACACGTACTTCGCGGACGCCGTCGTCCTCGCCAGCGGTGGTTACGGCAACGTCTTCTACCTGTCGACGAACGCCATGAACTCCAATGCCACCGCCGTCTGGCGGGCGCACCGGCGCGGCGCGCTCTTCGCCAACCCGTGCTTCACGCAGATCCACCCCACCTGCATCCCGCGCACCGGCGACCACCAGTCCAAACTCACGCTGATGAGCGAGTCGTTGCGCAACGACGGCCGGATCTGGGTGCCGACGGCGCAGGGCGACCAGCGCCCGCCGAACGAGATCCCCGAGGCCGAGCGCGACTACTACCTGGAGCGCATCTACCCGGCCTTCGGCAACCTCGTGCCCCGCGACATCGCCTCCCGCGCCGCCAAGAACGTGTGCGACGAGGGCAGGGGCGTCGGCCCCGGCGGACAGGGCGTCTACCTCGACTTCGCCGACGCCATCGGGCGGTTGGGGCGGAAGGCCGTCGAGGAGAAGTACGGCAACCTCTTCGACATGTACGCCCGGATCACCGCCGAGGACCCGTACACGGTCCCGATGCGGATCTACCCGGCCGTGCACTACACGATGGGCGGACTCTGGGTCGACTACGACCTCCAGACCACGATCCCGGGCCTGTTCGCGATCGGCGAGGCCAACTTCTCCGACCACGGCGCCAACCGCCTCGGCGCCTCCGCGCTGATGCAGGGCCTCGCCGACGGCTACTTCGTCCTCCCGGCGACGATCAACGACTACCTCGCGCGGAACCCCGGACACGAGGAGATCGGCGTCCAACACCCCGCCGTACAGGAGGTGTTGGCGGAGACCGAGGACCGGCTCAACCTCCTCCTCGCGGTGGACGGCGACCGCACCCCCGACTCCTTCCACCGCGAACTCGGCGAACTCATGTGGGAGTTCTGCGGCATGGCCCGCACCGACAGCGGACTGCGCAAGGCGCTGGAACGCATCCCGCAGATCCGCGAGGAGTTCTGGCGGCGGATCAAGGTCCCGGGCACCGGCGAGGAGTTCAACCAGTCGCTGGAGAAGGCGAACCGGATCGTCGACTACCTCGAACTCGCCGAGCTGATGTGCCTCGACGCACTCAACCGCGCCGAGTCCTGCGGCGGTCACTTCCGCGAGGAGTCGCAGACCCCGGACGGCGAAGCGGAGCGCAGGGACGAGGAGTTCAGCTACGCGGCCGCCTGGGAGTTCACCGGCACCGGATCGTCTCCCGTACTGCACAAGGAAGACCTGGTCTTCGAGTACGTCCACCCCACTCAGCGGAGCTACGCATGAAGCTCACCCTGCGCGTCTGGCGGCAGAAGAACGCCGACGCCGAAGGCGCCATGTCCACCTACCAAGTGGACGGAATCTCCACGGACATGTCGTTCCTGGAGATGCTCGACACCCTCAACGAGGAACTCATCCTCAAGGGCGAGGACCCGGTCGCCTTCGACCACGACTGCCGCGAGGGCATCTGCGGCGCGTGCTCCCTCGTCATCAACGGAGACGCGCACGGCCCGGAGCGCACCACCACCTGCCAGCTCCACATGCGGTCCTTCGAGGACGGCGACACGATCGACATCGAACCGTGGCGCGCCTCCGCCTTCCCGGTCGTCAAGGACCTCGTGGTCGACCGCTCGGCCTTCGACCGGATCATCCAGGCCGGCGGCTACATCACCGCCCCGACCGGCGCCGCCCCCGAGGCTCACGCCACCGCCGTACCCAAACCGGACGCCGACTTCGCCTTCGAGCACGCCGAGTGCATCGGCTGCGGAGCGTGCGTCGCCGCGTGTCCGAACGGGGCCGCGATGCTCTTCACCTCCGCCAAGGTCAACCACCTCAACGTCCTTCCGCAGGGCGCCCCCGAGCGCGAGACCCGCGTCCTCGACATGGTCGCGCAGATGGACGACGAGGGCTTCGGCGGCTGCACCCTCGCCGGCGAGTGCGCCACCGCCTGCCCGAAGGGCATCCCGCTGGTCTCCATCACCGGCATGAACAAGGAATGGCTGCGGGCCACCCGCAAGGCCGCCAAGCGCTGAACTCCCGCGCGAACTCCCTCATGGGACAAGAACGTTCGCCGACAAGGTGCGGACGGGCGGGACCGGGAGTGGTGCTCATCCCCGGTCCCGCCAGGCATTTTCGACCGGCCGAGGGGATCGGGGAACTCCCATCGGACCCCCGTCGTTGACGGCTTACGGCCGTCGGCCGCCGTTCCGGGACACCGCCGGACCGCGCCCGAGTGAACGCCAGGTGCTGGGCACCGGGGTGTGAGGACGCCGTTCAACAAGCCCACATCCCGGCTCCGGGCACAGGTCACGCGCAGGACGCCCGGCGTAGGAAGAACTGTTGCGGCTGGACTTACGGAACCGGCCAGCCAGTTCCCCCGCCGAACCCGGCCCGTGATCAGGGAGAGCCATGACCGGCGTTTCCACCCTCGACCGTCCCTCGCAGCCCGCCGCGCCGACCCGCTACACCGTCACGCTCGCCCGCGACGAGGACGATGTGCGTGCCGCGCAGCGGCTGCGGCACGACGTCTTCGCCGGGGAGATGGGCGCCCACCTGTCCAGCCCGCAGCCCGGCCTGGACGTCGACGCCTTCGACGCCTACTGCGACCACCTCCTCGTCCGCGACACGGTCACCGGGCAGGTGGTCGGCACCTACCGGCTGCTGCCGCCCGAGCGCGCCGCGGTCGCCGGACGGCTCTACTCGGAGAGCGAGTTCGACCTCGCCCCCCTCGACTCGATCCGCCCGGGCCTCGTCGAGGTCGGCCGCTCCTGCGTCCACCCCGACCACCGCGACGGCGCCGTCATCGGCCTCATCTGGGCCGGCATAGCCCGCTACATGGTCGACCGCGGCCACGAGTGGCTCGCCGGCTGCTGCTCCATCCCGCTCGCCGACGGCGGCGCCCTCGCCGCCGGCACCTGGGACCGGGTCAGCGCCAAGCACCTCGCCCCCGAGGAGTTCCGGGTCCGCCCGGTGCTGCCCTGGAGCGCCGACGGCGTCACCCGCCCCGCCGGCCGCGTCGAACTCCCGCCGCTGCTGCGCGGATACGTCCGCCTGGGCGCCTGGGTGTGCGGCGAGCCCGCCCACGACCCGGACTTCGGGGTCGCCGACCTGTACGTGCTGCTGTCGATGCGCCGGGTCAACCCGCGCTATCTGCGGCACTTCCTCTCGCTCGTCCCGGCGTGATGAGCGTCTGGCTGCCCAGCGCGCCCTGCACCCCCAGGTCGTGCATCGAGTCGAAGGGGTCCGTCACGGCCGTACCGCGCGCCGTGCTGCGCTTCGTGACGGTCCTGGTCGTGGTGGCCGCCGGGGCCGCACTCACCCCCGTCGGCAAGCGGATCCCCGCCCGCGCGGTGCGCTGGTGGTGTCGGACGATCGTCCGGTCCGCCGGCATCCGGCTCCGCATCACCGGCACCACCACGTCCACCGGCGGACTGCTGCTGGTGGCCAACCACATCTCGTGGCTGGACATCCCGCTGCTGGCCGCCGTACGCCCCGCCCGCATGCTGGCCAAGGCCGAGATCCGGCACTGGCCCGTCGCCGGGACACTGACCGCGGGCAGCGGCGCCCTGTTCATCGACCGCGACCGGCTGAGCGCCCTCCCCGAGACGGTCGCCTCCATCGCGGGCGCCCTGCGCGCAGGCGGGGCGGTCGCCGTCTTCCCCGAGGGCAGCACCTGGTGCGGCCGGGCCCAGGGCCACTTCCGGCGGGCCGTCTTCCAGGCCGCACTCGACGCCGGAGTCCCCGTCCAGCCCGTCGGCCTGCACTACCTGACCGACGGCACCGCCAGCACCGCGCCCGCCTTCGTCGGCAGCGACTCCCTGCTCACCTCGGTGTGGCGGGTCGTGTCGACGCGCGGGCTCGTCGCCGAGGTGGAGGTGGGCGAGACCATCGCCCCCGGCAGCCACCCCGACCGCCGCTCCCTCGCCCACGCGGCGCAGGCCGGGGTCGCCGCTCAGCCCCAGCACCAGGACCACTGCACGTCGGTGGCGCAGACCCAGCTGAAAATCCGCAGGACGGCGCGGAGGCGTCCTGTTAGCGTTGCGTCCATGAGGATCATCAGGCACACCCACACCACCGCGACCGCGCGAGCGACCAGCTCGCCGGCCGCCGACGCCTGAACCTCACTGACCTCTCCCGGCGGCCGGAAACGGACCGCCGGGTGTGTCGTTTCCAGCCCTCTCGCACGCCGCCCCGCGGTCCCTTCCGGTCCCCGACCGACCCGCGAAGGACTCACCGCCATGAACACCGACGACGTCGTCCGTACGTTCCTCGACTTCTACCGCGAACGCGGGCACGAGCTGATCACCGGAAGCTCGCTCCTGCCGCCGCCCTCGGACCCGGTCCTCTTCACCACGTCCGGCATGCACCCGCTCACGCCGTACCTCCAGGGCCGCCCGCATCCACAGGGGCGGCGGCTGGTCAACGTCCAACGCTGTCTGCGCACCACGGATCTCGACGAGGTCGGCGACCTCACCCACCTGACCGTGTTCGACATGCTCGGCTCATGGTCGTTGGGCGACTACGGCCATCCACAGAGCCTGCGTTGGGGGTACGAGCTGCTGCGGGACGGCTTCGGTATCCCGCGCGAGAAGTTGTACGTCACTGTCTTCGGCGGCGATGAGCAGGTTGGGCCTGATCTTGAATCGCTGGGTACCTGGCGGGAGTTGGGGCTGCCGGTTGAGTCGACCCGGGACGAGAACTGGTGGTCCAACGGGCCTGTGGGGCCCTGTGGGCCTGACTCGGAGATCTTCTTCTGGACCGGGGACGGGCCGCCGGAGGGGAGCCCTACCAGTGATTCGCGCTGGGTGGAGATCTGGAACCACGTGCACATGCGGCTTGAGCGGGGTGAGGACGGTGGGCTCGTTCCGTTGCGGCAGGTGAGCGTTGATACGGGGATGGGGTTGGAGCGGCTGGTGTCCGTCCTTCAAGGGCGCCGGTCGGTCTATGAGACGGATGTGTTCGAGCCGTGGGTGCGGATTGTTCCGACGCTGTGGGATCTGGACGAGCGGTCCCTGCGGGTCGTCTGTGACCATCTGCGGTCGAGCGTCGTCGTCATCGGGGAAGGGGTGCGGCCGTCCAACACCGGGCGGGGCTATGTGGTGCGGCGGTTGATTCGGCGGGTGCTTACCGTTCTGCGGCGGGGTGACGACTCTCGTACGTTGGGTGATTTGCCGGGGGAGCTTGTTGGTGGGGGCTCTGTGCGGGGGGTTTTGCTGGAGGAGGAGCGGCGATTCAGTCAGCTTCTCGAGCGGGGGCGGCGGGTGTTGTCCCGGCCTGAGTTTCGGGGGGTGTTGGGTGATGAGGAGTATCGCTACCTTCACGACACTTATGGGTTGCCCCGGGAGTTGGTTGTCGGGCTTCTGAGGTAGTTGGTCGGGTGCCGGCCGGTGGGGGCTGGTCGCGCAGTTCCCCGCGCCCCTGAAAGAAGGGGGTCTACGCTAGCGCGTTTGCCAGGTAGGGGGCCGTTGCGCTGTCGCTCGCCCTTGCTGCCTTCCTCGGCGGCCCTGCCGCCACGACCCTTCCGCCCTCTTCCCCTCCACCCGGCCCCATGTCGATCACCCAGTCCGCGCCCGCCACCACCGCCATGTCGTGTTCGACCACCACCACGGTGTGGCCGGCGTCGACGAGGCCGTGGAGTTGGCGGAGGAGGACTTCGACGTCGGCAGGGTGGAGGCCGGTTGTCGGTTCGTCGAGGAGGTAGAGGGTGTGGCCGCGGCGGGCGCGCTGCAACTCCGTGGCCAGTTTGATGCGTTGGGCCTCGCCGCCGGACAACTCGGTGGCGGGCCGGCCCAGATGGAGGTAGCCGAGGCCCACGTCCAGGAGCGTGGTCAGGCTGCGGGCCACGGACGGAGTGTCCGCGAAGAACTCCGCCGCGCTCTCCACCGTCAGGTCGAGGACCTGTGCGATGTTCCGTCCCCGGTACGTCACTTGGAGTGTCTCGGGGTTGTAGCGCGCCCCGCCGCAGTCGGGGCACGGGGCGTAGGTGCTGGGGAGGAAGAGCAGCTCTACGCTGACGAAGCCCTCGCCCTGGCAGGTCTCGCAGCGGCCGCCCGTCACGTTGAAGGAGAACCGGCCGACGCCGTAACCCCGTAGGCGTGCTTCGTCCGTCGACGCGAACACCTTGCGGACGACGTCGAAGAGGCCGGTGTACGTCGCCAGGTTCGAGCGTGGGGTGCGGCCGATCGGCTTCTGGTCCACCGACACCAGGCGGCCCACGCCCGGCAGTTCCTCGGTGATCTCGCCGATCAGTGTGGACTTGCCTGAACCCGAGACGCCGGTGACCGCTGTGAACACGCCCAAGGGGAACTCCGCTGTCACGGCGCGCAGGTTGTGCCGCGTCACCGGGCCCACCTTCAACTCGCCTCGCGGTGAACGGACTTCGCGGGCAGGCGTGGGGGAACCGTCGAAGAGGAAGCGGGCCGTCGCCGATTCCTCCACCGCCGCGAGCTCCGCCACCGGTCCGCTGTGCAGTACCCGTCCGCCGTGCTCGCCGGCCAGCGGGCCCACGTCCACCAGCCAGTCGGCGGCGCGCATCACGTCCAGGTGGTGCTCCACCACGAACACCGAGTTGCCCGCCGCCTTGAGCCGGTCCAGCACCGTGAGCAGGGCCTTCGTGTCCGCGGGGTGCAGGCCGGCGGACGGTTCGTCCAGGACGTAGACGACACCGAAGAGGCCGGACCTCAACTGGGTTGCCAGGCGCAGGCGTTGGAGTTCGCCTGCCGAGAGGGTGGGGGTCGCGCGGTCCAGGCTGAGGTAGCCGAGGCCCAGTTCGAGGATCGGGGCGATGCGGGAGGTGAGGTCCTCGGTGAGGACGCGTGCCGCCTCCGATGTGCCGTGCAGTGTGTTCGCCAACTCCGCGAGTGGCAGCGCGGCCAGGTCGGCGATCGTGCGGCCCGAGACGGTCACCGCGAGGGACTCGGCGCGCAGTCTGCTGCCCCCGCACAGCGGGCAGGGGGCGCTGGTCAGGAAGCGTTCCGCCTTCGCCCGTAGGGTCGGGCTCTTTGTGTCCGCGAACGTCTTCATGACGTAGCGGCGGGCGCTCATGTACGTGCCCTGGTACGGGCGTTGGATGCGGTCCGCGTCCCGGACGGGGTGGACCGTCACCACCGGTTGTTCGTCCGTGAACAGGATCCACTCCCGCTGTTCCGTGGGGAGGTCGCGCCACGGCACGTCCACGTCGTGTCCGAGGGTGTCGAGGATGTCGCGCAGGTTCTTGCCCTGCCAGGCGCCCGGCCACGCGGCGATCGCGCCCCCGCGGATCGAGAGGGAGGGGTCGGGGACGAGGGACTCCTCGGTGGTGCGGTGGACCCGGCCCAGGCCGTGGCACTCCGGGCACGCGCCCGCCGCCGTGTTGGGGGAGAAGGCGTCCGAGTCGAGGCGTTCCGCGCCGGGCGGGTAGTCGCCCGCTCGGGAGAACAGCATCCGGAGGGAGTTCGAGAGGTTGGTGACCGTGCCCACAGAGGAGCGGGAGGTCGGGGTCGAGCGGCGTTGCTGGAGGGAGACCGCGGGAGGGAGGCCGGTGATCTCGCCGACCTTCGGGGCGCCTACCTGGTGGATCAGCCGGCGGGCGTACGGCGCCACCGACTCGAAGTAGCGGCGCTGGGCCTCCGCGTAGATCGTGCCGAAGGCGAGGGACGACTTTCCGGAGCCGGAGACGCCTGTGAACACGGTCAACACGTCCCGCGGGATGTCGACGTCGACGCCCTGGAGGTTGTGCTCGCGGGCGTCGCGGACACGTACGTAGGAGTCCGGGACGTGGGGGATGCGGGGGGTGCCGGGGCTGTGCATGACCCGGCGAGTCTATGCGAGCACCCCGTGTGCCGCCCGGTGACCTGCGGGGGTGCGGGGGCGTCCGCGCTGTGCCAGGTTGGAAGACACGGATACCAGTCGCCGCCCAGTCGCCGCACGGAAGGTCCGTGGTCATGAGCACTCCCGGATTCGGTTTCGGACGCAGCCCCTTCGAGGAATTCGACGAGCTGATGTCCCGGTATTTCGGCGGTTCGGGACCGGCGTCACCGTCGCGCCGGGCCCAGCGCGTCGACATCGGGAGTCTTCTCTCCGAACGGGCCCGTGAACTGGTCGCCCAGGCGCGGGACATCGCCGCCGTCGAGGGCAGCGAGCAGCTCGACGCCCGGCATCTGCTGGCCGCCGCCACCGAGCAGGAGTCGACCCGACGGCTCCTCGCCGAGGCGGGCGCGGACCCCGACCGGATCCGGGAGCGGCTGACCGCCGGGGCCGGGGCCGGCCCGAAGACCGAACCCACCACGCTCACCCCGGCCGCCAAGCGGGCCCTGCTCGACGCGTACCAGATCTCCCGCGCCGAGGACTCCTCGTACATCGGCCCCGAGCATCTGCTGCGGGCCCTGGCCGCCAACCCCGAGTCGGCCGCCGGACAGGCCCTCGCGGGCAGCGGCTGGGAGGGTGACCGGATGCCCACCGGCGCCGAGCCCGAGCGGAAGAAGCCCAGCAGTACGCCCACCGTCGACGAGTACGGGCGTGACCTCACCGAGGACGCCCGCGCCGGGCGGCTCGACCCGGTGATCGGGCGGGACGACGAGGTCGAGCAGACCATCGAGGTGCTGTCGCGGCGCAGCAAGAACAACCCCGTCCTCATCGGCGACCCCGGCGTCGGCAAGACGGCCGTCGTCGAGGGCATCGCCCAGCGCATCGTCGCCGGTGACGTGCCGAAGACCCTGGCGGGCAAGCGGCTCGTGTCGCTGGACCTGGCCGGGATGGTCGCGGGCACCAAGTACCGGGGCGAGTTCGAGGAGCGGTTGAAGAAGCTTCTCGACGAGGTGAGCGAGCACAGCGACGAACTGGTGCTGTTCCTCGACGAGTTGCACACCGTCGTCGGTGCGGGCGGAGGTGGCGACGGCGCTCTCGACGCGGGCAACATGCTCAAACCCGCCCTGGCCCGTGGGCAGTTGCACCTCATCGGTGCCACCACCGTCGACGAGTACCGCAGGTACATCGAGAAGGACTCCGCGCTGGAGCGCCGCTTCGCGCCCATCCTGATCGGCGAACCGACCGTCGACGACACCATCGAGATCCTGCGCGGCCTGCGCGACCGCTACGAGGCCCACCATCAAGTCCGTATCACCGACGAGGCGGTTGTCGCCGCGGCCGAACTCTCCGACCGGTACATCACCGCCCGCTTCCTGCCCGACAAGGCCATCGACCTGATGGACCAGGCCGCGGCCCGGGTACGGCTGCGCGCCAGGACGCCGCTGTCCGACGATCGGGAGGTCGAGGACCGGCTCGCCGCCCTCAACCGGGAGAAGGACCAGGCCGTCGCCGACGAGGAGTACGAGCGGGCCAAGGAGATCCGGGACCGGATCAAGGACACCGAGGCCGAGTTGAAGGCGGGCGGCTCCGCGGAGGAGCAGGCGCCCAAGGTCACCGCCGAGGACATCGCCGAGGTCGTCTCCCGCACCACCGGCATCCCCGTCGCCCAGCTCACCGAGGAGGAACGCGCCCGGCTGATGAAGCTGGAGGAGCACCTCCACGAGCGGGTCGTCGGCCAGGACGAGGCCATCACCGCCGTCGCCCGTGCCGTACGCCGTGCTCGTGCCGGCATGAGCGACCCGAACCGGCCCATCGGCAGCTTCCTCTTCCTCGGCCCCACCGGCGTCGGCAAGACCGAACTGGCCCGCGCGCTCGCCGCCGCCCTCTTCGGCGACGAGAACCGCATGATCCGCCTCGACATGAGCGAGTTCCAGGAACGGCACACCGTCTCCCGGCTGGTCGGCGCCCCGCCCGGATACGTCGGCCACGAGGAGGCCGGCCAGCTCACCGAGGCCGTCCGCAGGCAGCCGTACGCCGTGCTGCTGCTCGACGAGGTCGAGAAGGCGCACCCCGACGTCTTCAACACGCTCCTCCAACTCCTCGACGACGGACGGCTCACCGACTCGCAGGGCCGCACGGTGGACTTCAAGAACACCGTCGTGATCATGACGTCGAACATCGGCGCCGACCGCATCCTCGCCGCGGGCGTCGACGACTACGCCAAGGTCCGCGAGACGGTGATGCCGGTCCTGAACCAGCACTTCCGCCCCGAGTTCCTCAACCGCATCGACGAGATCATCGTCTTCCGGGGCCTGGAACGGACCCAACTGCGGGAGATCGTCGAGCTGTTGCTGGAACACACCCGGCGCAGGCTGCACGCCCAGGACGTCACCCTCGAGGTCACCGACGCGGCGGCGGACCTGCTGGCGAACCTCGGTTACCAACCAGACTTCGGCGCCCGCCCGTTGCGCCGCACCATCCAGCGCGAGGTCGACGACCGGCTCGCCGACATGCTCCTCGCCGGCGAGTTGAACGCGGGCGACCAGGCACAGGTCGACGCGACCGACGGCACGATCGAGATCAGGGCACGCCAGGCGGCCGAGCACTAGTCCGACCGCATTCGCACCCCTCTGGGAGACAGGTATGAGCAGTTATCGAGTCGCGCAAGTGGGCGCGGCCGGCGGCGAGTTCACGGTCGTCGAGCGGGACGTGCCGGAGCCGGGACCGGGCCATGTGCGGATCGCCGTGGAGGCCTGCGGGATCTGCCACAGCGACACCTTCTTCGTGAACGCCGGAGTGCCGGGCGTACGGTTCCCGCTCGTCACCGGGCACGAGATCGCCGGGCACATCGACGCGCTCGGCGAGGGTGCCTCGGACAGCGGCTGGCGGATCGGCGACCGGGTGTCCGTCGGCTGGTTCGGCGGCAGTTGCGGCCACTGCACCCCGTGCAGGCAGGGCGACTTCATCGTCTGCGAGAACATGAAGGTGCCCGGCTGGGCGTACGACGGCGGCTTTGCGGAGATGACCGTGGCGCCGGTCGACGCACTCGCCCGGATCCCCGACAGCCTCTCGGCGAGCGCCGCAGCGCCCATGGGGTGTGCGGGCGTGACCACCTTCAACGGGCTGCGCCGCAGCTCCGCGAAGCCGGGCGACCTGGTCGCCGTCCTCGGACTCGGCGGCCTCGGTCACCTGGGCGTGCAGTACGCGGCCGCCATGGGTTTCGAGACCGTGGCGATCGCGCGGGGCGCCGAAAAGGCCGACTTCGCCAAGCAGTTGGGCGCGCACCACTACGTCGACAGCACGGCGGACACGGATGTCGCCGACGCGCTGAAGGCCCTCGGCGGTGCCAAGGTCGTGCTGGCCACGGCGGGCAATGCCGACGCCGCGACGGCGACCGTGGAGGGGCTGCGGCCCCGTGGCGAGCTGGTCGTCATCGGGGCGGACACCGCGCCGTTGGGGATCAGCCCGCTCCAACTGCTCATGAGCGCCAAGGTGGTTCGGGGTCACCCGTCCGGCACCGCGCAGGACGTGCAGGACACGCTGGCCTTCAGTGCCCTGCACAACATCCGCCCGATGGTGGAGACCGTACCCCTGGACCAGGCCGGCGAGGCCTACGAGCGGATGCTGTCCGGCGCCGCGCGCTTCCGGATGGTGCTCACACCATGAGGGAGGCGAGCCGCCGGTAGGAGTCCAGCAGGGCTTCGCGGTCGTAGGTGCTGGTGGTGACGAGGACCTCGTCCGCCGCCGTCTCCTTCAGCACCGTCTCCAGCTCGTGGGCCACCTGTTCCTCGGTGCCCGCGAGCTGTCCGGTGAGCCCGGCCTCGTAGAAGCCGAACTCCTTGTCGGTCATGGGCAGTTGCTCCACGCGCTCGGCCGGCGGGAGTGGTGGGAAGGTGCCGTGGGTGCGCGAGTACGCCATCGACCAGGCCTCCGGGACGAGCAGCCGCCGGGCCGCCTCGGGGGTGGCGGCCACCGCGATCGTGCCCGAGATGACGACGTACGGTTCCGATGCCCAGGCGGAGGGTCGGAAACCGTTGCGGTAGTGGTCGATGCCGCGCCGCATCTTGTCGCGGTTGCGGAGGTCGCCGATGACCATCGGGAGACCGGCCCGGGCCGCGATGTCCGCGCCCTCGCCCATCGCGAGCACGAACGGCGGGACGCTCAGCCCCTCGGAGGGCCGCGCGTGCGCGCCGGTGGGTGACGTACCCCGGAACCAGTCGAGGAGTTCGTCGAGTTGTCCGGCGAAGTCGTCCGCGTCGTCCTTGTCCCGGCCCAGCGCCTTGCGCACGCCGCCGGTGAAGCCCACCGAGCGGCCGAGGCCCATGTCGATCCGGCCGGGGAACAGCGACTCCAGCACCCCGAACTGCTCGGCCACGACCAGGGGTTGGTGGTTGGGCAGCATCACCCCGCCCGTCCCGACCCGGATGCTCCGGGTGGCCGAGGCGACGGCGGCGGCCAGCACGGTCGGCGCCGAACCGGCGACCCCGGGCACGCCGTGATGCTCCGACACCCAGAACCGGTGATAGCCCAGCCCCTCGACCTCCCGCGCGAACCGCACGGTGTCGCGCAGTGCCTCGGCGGCCGGATGCCCCTCGCGGGTGCGGGAGCGGTCGAGGACGGAGAAAGGGGTCGAGGCGATCACTGAACTCACATCAGTGTCAACGCCGGGGAGACCTCGGCATTCCCGTTCCCGCACGTGGAGGTCCCCTGCGGGCTCCTCACCGCCGGGACCGGACGCGTGCGTCCCGGGG
Organism: Streptomyces sp. NBC_00986; assembly: GCF_045162565.1. Lineage (NCBI taxonomy): Bacteria > Bacillati > Actinomycetota > Actinomycetes > Kitasatosporales > Streptomycetaceae > Streptomyces > Streptomyces sp. NBC_00986. The sequence continues at coordinate 1,831,278 of NZ_CP108733.1, read as the reverse complement.
CGGGTCGATGAACTGCAGCTCCAGCGTGACGGGCGGCGCGGCTGTGCCCGGCCCGCCCGCGGCCGCCCACTCCAGCACTTCCTCCGTGCAGTCGTCGTCCATCGCGAACCCGATCCAGGTCGGCCGCCCACCGGCCCGGCGCCCCGCGGCCGACGGCTGGACCACGATCACGTTGGCCTGGTCGCAGGGGCCCAGGCAGTCCGTCGTACGCACCGCGAAACCGTGTTCGGCGGCATCCGCGCGCAGCCGTTCCAACTGCCAGGCGTGGTCCGTGCCGGGGTGTTTGCGTGGGTCGCCGCAGCAGCAGCCCCGGCAGACGACCAGGGTGCAGGGCCGCTCGCGGGCGGCGCCGATGAGGAACGTACGGGGAGCGGGAGTGGCGGCAGACATGCAAGAAGCATGAGGCCAGGGCTCTCCCGGGCCGTTGCCGGGGTGGAGGATCCGACTGTTTAGGGTGGGCGGGTGACCGCCGACAACAAGCGCCCGCTCGCCGTGTTCGACCTCGACAACACCCTCGCCGACACTGCGCACCGGCAACGGTTCCTGGAGCAGAAGCCACGCGACTGGGACGGCTTCTTCGGCGCCGCGTCGCAGGACCCGCCGCTGGCGGAGGGCATCGCGCTCGCGCTGGAGAGCGCCGAGGAGTGCGAGGTCGTCTATCTGACCGGGCGGCCCGAACGCTGCCGACGCGACACGCTCGCCTGGCTCGCCGCGCAGGGGCTGCCCGAGGGGCGGGTCCTCATGCGCCGCAACGACGACCGCAGGCCCGCCCGGCGCACCAAGCTGGAGAAACTCAGGCAGCTCGCCCGCGACCGTGACATCCGGGTCCTCGTGGACGACGACGAACTGGTCTGCGACGACGCCGAGCGGGCCGGCTTCAGGGTCGTACGGGCCCGCTGGACCTCCCCCTCCGCCGCGCTGGAGGCGGCACAGGAGGGGGAGGGCCGGACCTGAGGGCTCTCGTCCTTACGGAGGTCAGTCCTCGTCCTCGATGCGGAAGCCGACCTTCAGGCCGACCTGGAAGTGCTCGATCTGCCCGTTCTCGATCTGGCCCCTGACCTGGGTCACCTCGAACCAGTCCAGGCTGCGCAGGGTCTGTGCGGCGCGGGCGACGCCGTTGCGGATGGCCTGGTCGATGCCCTCGTGAGAGGTGCCGACGATCTCGGTGACCCGGTACGTGTGCTCGGACATGCGGGTACTCCTCTCGGCCGTGACGGGCGCGTCACGCGTCACTCCACACACCACCGTGCCCCAAGGTGCGGCAGTGCGCGAGACGGCCCGTCGTCCGGTGTCAGCGCACCACGCTCAGTGAGAGCGCGAAGCGTCCTTCCCTGTCGGTCCACCAATGGGTCAACTCCAGCCCGGTGGCGGCCAGTTCGGACCGTACGCCCTCCTTGCGGAACTTCGCGGAGATCTCGGTGCGGAGTTCCTCGCCGGCCGTGAAGTCGACGGCGAGGAGATCTCGGGGTTCGGCGGAACGGAAGGGGGAACGAATGCGCCGCGGTCGATCAGGCGGCGTGTGTTGACCGCCAGAGCGCGGCGCAGTCCTGCCAATTCGGGAGCAGCTACAAAGGCGTCGCGGGCCGGGCACAGCAGGGCGTGCGGCAGTCGGCACCAGCCGCTGCCGTCGCCCGCCGGATGTGCGACACCGCGGCTGACGTGCCAGTGGCAGGTAGCAGGCACCTTTTCGGCAGACAGTTCGTCAGGGTGCATGCGGACGGGCCGCTCGTTGGTGCGGTGGTACCACTCGATGCGGTTGCCGCAATCCCGGCAGCGGGCGCTTTGGCCGCACCGCAGCAGACGGCTGGCACTGTCACCGCTGACGCGGAGGGAACGTCTCGCGTGCACGGGGCTGCCGTCCCGGCGGTGCGGGGAAGGGGGTGTTGAACGCATGCGGGCGAACCTGCCAGCCAACACGCCGCGCGACCGGTGTCACTGCCGCAGTTGTCCCCCGGGCGGCCGTATCAGTTCGGGCTGGCTCTCGATGATGCGTGTGTGTGTTCGCTTCAGGTCGCCAATTCGGGTGGTTGGTGAAAGCTGTCCCGAAGTCGATCAGTCGTCGGTCTTCGAAGGGGGTTCGTGCCCGTTGCACAGCGTGAAGAAGAACTCGTCGAGCGGGGTGCTCAGGGTGTGTACGAGGGCGTGCCAGGTCTTCAGAGTGCCGATTGTGCGGCCCTGCCCGATCTCGATGAGAGTCCGCCTGGCGAGGCCGCTACGGGCGGCGAGCCCGTCGTAGCTCCACCCTCGGGCCGCCCGCAGGCGCGCGAGCTCCAGGCGGAGCGCCTCGAAGTCAGGATCGGGCGGAAAGATCGTCACCTGACCATCCGACGGGGCAGACCCCTGCCCTGTCAGTGCAGACTTCTGCCCTATTTCCCCAGGTGATAGCCCGAGTGAGGGGGCAGAGGTCTGCACTATCGTGTGCTGCCGCTCCCTTGAGCGGACAACGGCGCGGGACAGGACTGGGAGGAGCGCGCGTCCTATGAGGCTCCGCACGACATGCTCGGCAGCGCGGCGTGCCTGGACTGTGGAGCTGCGGCCCGGCTCGGGTGGGCCGCAGCTTGTATGTCAGCGGTGCGATCACCGGGGCGTACTGCTCGCGGCCTGCACGCTCCGCGGCACTTGAACACCTGGCCGGGCACGCCCGGCGCGACGTTCTGCCGTCATATCTGCGCACTTGCCAGTGTCACGAACGGGGCTGCCGTTGGCATCCCCGTCATCGTGGCTGCGCAGGCCCTGTTCGGCTCCTTCTCGCCCGGGAGCGGGGCGGTCGGCTTTGGCGACTTGCCGATGCCTGCACGGCCTGCGCGTCTGTGACGGTGCAGGCCGCCATGGTTCCGGAGACTCTCCTGCGTGCCACTGTGATGTCGGCGGACGGTCTCTCGCATCGGTGCAAACGGCAGCCCAAAGGGCCGGGTGACCAGGTCCGGGTGCGGGAGATGCTTAGCTACTTGGCCGCAACCCTGTCGGGCCACACCGGGGCTGCGGCCCGGCTGCTCGCCGTGCAGTGCGCACTCCGCATGGACTCCGGGGGGCGGGTCCGGCTGCCGACGGGGGTCCTGCGCAGCCTTCGCCTAGACCGCGATCCGCTTCCGTGGAGTGAACTGGAGCAGGCACGATGGCTCCGCAGGATGCCGACTGTCCCGGGCTCTGCCAACGGCGTGGCGGTCGCTCAGGTCCTCGCCGGCGTGTGGTTTGCGCAGCGTCCCGCACGCCCGGACCGCAGGAGGGCTGCTGGCTGGGCGCTGCGTATGGCGAGCGGCGGCCGTGTGGGCGCCGGTGACCCGACTCTGCGGTTGACCGCTCTATGGCTTGCGGCGCACACCGACGCTTCGGCCAGCCGTGGGTGTACCGAGATGGACCGGATCGCACATGAGTGTGGACTCGCTCCTGAGGTTGTGTTCCGTGCCCTCGACCGGTTGGCGACATCCCTCGTTTCACGGAGCGTTGCCTTTGACTCGGGAGACCTGTACTGGGAGCTGCTGTCGAAGGGTGATGAGCGTCAGTGGGCAGAGCTGGCGCCGACGTGAAGCTCCGGGCTGTTACGCGGCCAGCCCTCCCGCCCACGGTTGCCGAAAGCGTCCTTCCTTCAACGACGGCCAGTGCGGACCCAACTGTCCGCGCCTCGACGCCGCCGGACTGGATCCGTGGCGTCGGCCGTTGCGAGTGCCAGGCGTCGAGGCCGTTCTTGGAGCACACTCGGCGATGGTGCGTCCGGCCTCCCGGCGAGCCGGGTGGTCCGGCTTGCCGGCATCCGTATTCCCAAGTCGGTCGTGTTCGGTTTGCAGGATGACGTGTTAAGCAGGCGGCATCCGCAGCAGACGGCCTTGCCAGGGGTCGCCGACCGTGGGTTCCGCTCGAGGCCCTGTGCAGGCGGTGGAATCTCACGCATAGGGAGCGTAGATTTCCCGCATGGACGATTTTCCGGCGTGGCTGCAGGCTGCGCGCAAGGCCCGCGGGTGGTCGCAAAGTGATCTCGCGCTGAGGTTGGGAGTCGGCCAGCAAGCGGTGAGTAATTGGGAGCGTGGCCGCACCGTGCCGAAGGGCAGCGTGCGTCACCTTGTCGAGAGTGTTATGGGCGCGAAGTCTGACGGGGGCGGCTCTGTCGTGCCTGCCGTGGGCCTACCTCGGATCACGGACCTTCCACTCAAGGCCCTTGATGAGTACACCTTCGAGGCCTTCTGCACTGACTTGGCCGCAGAGGAGTTTCCCGGCGCCCACGTGCAGCGTTTTGGCGGCCGGGGCGAGAAGCAGTACGGCATCGATGTGCGTGTGGTTACTGCGACCGGTGAACGTATCGGCATCCAAGCCAAGCGATACGACAAGTATCAGCCAGCATCGTTCAAGGCTGCGGTGGAGGAGTTGGACCTCACACAAGCGGAGGTGGAGCGATGCATCTTGATGGTGACGGCCAAAGTAAGCGTCAAGGTCCAGCAGGAGGAAGCCAAGCATCGTGAGTGGGAGATCTGGGATGCCGATGTCCTGTCGCGGAAGGTGGCTGGGCTCGACAAGGACAGGGCGGTGCGCCTCGTCGACCGCTACTTTCCCGGGCTGCGTGAACCCTTCCTTGGGGTCAGTGCACCCACGCCATGGCAGACCGCTGAGGAAGCATTCGACAATGGCCGGCAGGGCGACCGCTTCTCGTACCGATGGACACTCGTCGGCCGGACTACGCAGCTGGACGAGCTAGCCCGGTTTGTCGAGGATGAGGCCGCCGACGCGCCCTTGATCGCGCTTTTGGTCGGCGCTGCAGGCACTGGCAAGAGCCGTCTGCTGAAGGCGCTGTGCGATCGGCTCGACAACACAGCCAAGGTCGCCAGATTGGCACCCCGCGAAACGCCTTCGCCCGAGGCGTTCGAGCTGCTGCCGCATAGCCCAGGCCTCGTCGTCATCATTGATGATGCTCAGGAACTCGGGGCAGGACTGCGCACCCTGCTCACCCATCTACGGCGTCAACGGCCCGAGGCGAAGATTCTTCTCGCTGCACGCCCTTACGGGCTGCCAGCCGTCCGAGACGCGCTGCGCGGCCTTGGAATCGATCACACAACGATCCCCACCTGGCCGCTAAGAGACCTGTCCACGATGGAGGCAACCTCTCTTGCTGCTGAGGCTCTCGGCGAGGAGAAGGGGCACCTCGCCTCACGCCTGGCGCATGCAGCCAAGGATTGCCCATTGCTCCTGGTGGTCGGGGCAGTGCAAATACGGGACGGTCATCTGAGTTCGTCGGTCCTGCAAACCGACGAACAGATCCGCCAGCAGCTTGCGGACGCCTTCCTGCGGACCGCTATCCCGGACCATGCAGCCGATCCCGCCCGCCTCGGTCACGTCTTGCGCGCGGTATCCCTCCTGCAACCCTTCCGTGAGAATGTGCCTGTCTACCAGCAGGCCTTGGAAGATCTCACCGGTCTGCCGTTTTACGACGCTGCACCCCACCTCAGAGTCCTTGAGGAAGCAGGTGTCCTGCTTCGCCGAGGTACATCGCTGCGCGTGGTGCCGGATCTCCTAGGCGACATGGTCCTGTCGGACGCGGCCCTGTTGCCAACGACGGGGAGCTCGACGGGCTATCTCGCGCGTGCCCATGCGATGCTGCGCACCGCCCAAGAGCCCCTTCTGCACGCCCTGGTCAACACCAGTCGAGTGGAGTGGCAATGGAGCCAGGACCACGCCAGTGCGAATGGGCTCGCCGAGCCCTTGTGGGTGGAAGTCGCTCAAGCGATTCGCGAGGCAGACGAAACGGAACGAGCCGCCTATCTGCCCTTCCTCCGCCAGATCGGGGTCTTTCAGGCGGGGCGCACACTCGCCCTCGTGAAGTGGCTATACGAGCATCAGTCTGAGGTCCGGCTCCACCGTGCGCTCCCACCGGTGCTCGAAGCAGTTGCATACGATCTTCAGCACGTGGACGAGGTGTGCGATCTGCTGTGGGACCTGGGCAGGAGCGACGCGCGCCCCCTCAACGCTCATCCCGATCACGCCCTGCGGATCCTGACGAGCCTTGCCTCCTACGAGGTGGGCAAGCCATTTGCCTACCAGCGTGCGGTCATCGAAGGCGTAAGTCGCTGGGCGGCAACGGACCAACCATCTGTGCACCCACGTATGCCCCTTGAGCTGCTCGACCCGGTATTCGCGGTCGAAGCGGAATCCACCATCCAGGACGGCTGGACGCTGACCTTCCAACGGACCAGCATCCCTATAAGCCAGATTCTCGGCGTACGGCGGAAGGCGCTTGACCTGCTTTTCCGTGAGTATGCCCAGCCTGGTGTCCATCGCTCGGCGCGAGCTGCTCTCTCGTTCGAAGCAGTCCTGCGTAACACGCAAAGAGCAGGCGATGATCATGTCACTGACGTGTTGCGGGAGCTATGCGAACAGACACGCAGAATCAACCCTGGACCGATCGCCGCCGTTGCGATTCGACGAGCTGTCGAATGGAATCTGGCGTACGGATCCGAAACTAATCAGGCGGCAGCCGAGGAGGTACTACATGCCCTGCCAAGCTCCACAGTTCACGATGTAGCCGTCGCCCTGCACACCAATCGGTGGATCCATCTACGTCACGCCGATGACCAGGAGGAGGCTGGTACGGCCTGGGAGAGCTACCTGGAAGCCATAGCGCAAGCGACGAAAGGCTGGTCCCTTGAGGCCACGTGGCAGCAACTTCAGAGCCTCCTCACGGAGGGGTACGACGTCTTCGGGTACGCCCCTCAACATGCCCAACCTTTCATTGAGCATCTCGTTGAGGCCCGCCCAGAATTGCAGGATTTGATCTGCGTCGAGAGCGTGCAAATTTCGGATCGAGTCCAGCAGACTCTGCTGCCTAGCGCCCTACAAGCACTTCTGCGTCACAACCCCCAGAGCGGTCTCGAGAGAGCAATGCAGCTCATCAGGACGGGAACGGATTCCCTGAAGAGAGGGGTGGCCACGGCACTTACAGAACGTCGACATGGCCGTGAACTGCCCGCAACGGTGATCGGCGATCTGGGACAGGTCCTCGCGAAGGATACCGATGCCTTTCTGCGTTGTCTCATTATCCGCGCGGCCGGCCCTCTCTCACGTTCAGATCACGCAGCCGCTGTCGATCTGGTAGCAGCCGTCCCGTTCATGGGGTCCTCCGCCGTCGCAAGCGAACTCTGCATGGCCATAACCGGATACGGCTGGCTTTCCTGGGCCGATCTGTCTCCTCAACAAAGCGCTTCACTCTTGCAGCAGTTGGTCCGGATTGAGAACCTCGACGCCTACGAAGTCCAGACGGTCCTGTCCACCCTCTCCACCACCCACGCTGATGCCGTCCTGACCCTTTTGATGGAGCGTGTTGAGCACTGGGAGACGGCAGTAGAACAGGAACCCGGGTACGTCCCTCTGCCCTATCAGTGGCATGTGTCGTTGCTCCTGTCCGACACATCCGACCGCATCAAACACCTTCGTCGCATCCTCGCCTGGACCGCGGCGCTTGAACCCGGATCACGCCCGGCTTCAAGGCGCGAGCACTACGCTCCCGAACTCTTCCGAGCGGCAGCCAGACACTCAGACCGCGACGTTCGGCTCCTTCTCCTCGGCGCCCTCCGGTCAGAGAACTCTCAAGAACGGCGAGCAGCAGCGATCCTCTTCGAGTCACTTGACAGCGACATGGTTTGGAAAGCCCCCGAATTCGTGAGCGAGGCGCTGCAAACAGCGGCTGACGCATCGGACGAACTGATGCGCACTCTCGGCGGCAGTCTGCTCCGATCAGTCAGGGAGGATGCGTACGTGGGCACCCCGGGACAGCCCCTCGCTGAAGACGTAGAGACCCGGGATCGGGCCGACCGGATGGTTGCCACCCTTGAACCAGGATCGGTACAGGAGCGCTTCTACCGCTCCCTACGAGAGTCGGCGGTTCACAGAATCGCATGGTTCGCAGCAGAGGATCCCGCACCGGATCACCGCGTCTGGTGAGCCATAACCCGTCAGTGGTGCGCGTACGTCAGAGCTGCAAAATTCAGGCTATGAGGACATTGCGTTGTTCAGGCTGTCCCTCCCCCCTCGCAACGTGAAGACCGTGGCTGTAGGGGAAGTTGGAGTGCCAATCCCCTCGCGGCGTGGAGACGATCTATGTGGCCAGTCCCTTGGCGAGAGTGGCTCGGTAGTCACGTTAGTAGTCGATCGGGCTCTTGAACCCGCACATGCTGTGTAGCCGCCTGACGTTGTAGAAGTCGGTGATCCAGGTGGCGGTCCTGATGCGGGCCTCGGTGCGGGTGCGGAAGGCATGCCGGGTGGACGTACTCGACCTTCAGCACGCTGTTGAACGCCTTGCTCACTGCGTTGTCGAAACATGACCCGACCCGGCCTGTGAACTGGGCCACGCCGGCTCTGCGGTACGCCCGCCAAAAGCTCTGAGACGTGTACTCACTACCCCTGCCCTTGTCATGATCACGCCCCGTACGTCGCCTCCGCGGCCATGTTGAGCGACGCCACCACCAGCTCCGCATCATCCCGCTCGCCCATCGCGTAGCCCAGCAAGCGGCGGGAGAAAAGATCGATGACCGTCGCCAAGCACAGCTTGCCCTCATCTGTGTCGATCTCTGTGAGATCGCCGCACCAGACGAGTCGGGCTCCTCGGCGGTGAAGTCCCGGCGCACGAAGTCCGGGGCCGTCGGCCGCTTGCCCGGCCTGGTCAGCGACCGGCGCAGCCGGATCTTCCGTCCGGCTGGCTTGAGTTCGGCCATGACCTTGGCGACTGAGTTCACCGACACTGGCCAGCCGCGCCGGACCAGCTCGATGAACACCTTCGGCGAGCCGTAGGTGCACCGGACCGCTGGAGGATCTTCTCGATCTCCTCGGCCAGGTGCTGCCAGTGCACCTCCCGCGCGGTCGGTTCACGGTCGCGCCACTTGTAGAACCAGGACTTGGACACGCCCAGCGCCCGGTAGTCGATGCGGTGCGGAATCTTCTGTTCGGCCTTGCAGGTGCTGATCACCCTGACCGCCACGGCAGGATTTACGTCAGATACTTCACCCGCAAGGCCACGAATCCCTTGCACACATCACGCTCCATCTCCAGCTCGCGGATGCGCTTGTATTTCTCCCGGGCCTCGGCCCGCAGCCGCTCCAGCTCCGCCCGCCTACCTTCCCGCAATCGGCCACCCGACCCTGCCTCGCCGACGCCTGGACGGGTGTGTCTGACGACGGCGAGTCGTTGACCTTGGCCTGCGAGACCCACCTGTGCAGCGTCCCCGGATGCACACCGAGCTCTTCGGCCGCCTCCGGGATCGGCTTCCAGGTTTCCATCACGATCCGTACCGCCCCTCGCGGAACTCCGTGCTGTAGATGCGTTTCCTGGATCCCACGACCCTCAACTGTCCCTCCGGTCACTGTTTCCACGCTACGAGGGGAGGGGGCAGCATGACGCTCCCCTACAACTCGGGCGTCGCGGAGGGAGTCACGGACCGGAAAATGATCAAGCGCCAGATGGCAGGACGGGTCGGCATCCGGCTCCTGCGTAAACGTGTCATCTTCGTCGCCCACTCGTGCCGCAGTAACCAGCTCCCGTCCGGCCAAGCTCTCTGGTCGATCAACAGCTACGAGGATCGTGTATGAGCCCGGAGCCGCACCCATCGCACTATGAGCGCGGGTGAAATTCGGCCAGCGCCTCTGTAACCGCATCGGGATGGGCGTGGATCGTCCAGACAGATCCACGGTGACCACGGGGGCTGCGCTGGGGCGGCAAGTCCGCACCGGTAACCAGCGTGACTGCGGTTTCACCAGGGGCTACCAGGCCGGTTGCCGCGGCTTGGCGCAAGCCCGCCAGTGCAGCCGCGCCGGCCGGCTCGCTTCGCACCGCGGCCAGTTGCTCAAGGTCGCGCATCGCGTGGGAGATCTCCTCCTCCGACACGGTGACGAAGGTTCCCGCCGCATGTCGCACCTCGTCGAGCGTCCATTCACCGATCGACGGTGACGGTACCGCGATGCCGTCCGCGGAGGTTGCCCCGGCGTCGGGCACGCTCGTCGTCCGGCCGAACCAGGCGTCCGCCAGAGGCGCGCACCCGCTGGCCTGGACGGCGATGATCCGAGGGAGCGTGGAGACTGCGCGGCAGGCCTTGAGCTCCCGGAACCCCTTGGCCATCCCGACGAGCGTCGGCCCGTCGCCGACCGGGACGGCCACCACGTCGGGCACACGGTGTCCCAGCTGCTCCCAGATCTCGAAGGCGACGGTCTTCTTGGCCTCGATAGTGACCGGGTTGACGCCGGTGTTGCGGTCGACCCAGCCGAAACGTGCGGCCACGTGCCGGGAGAGGTCGAACGCGGCGCGGTAGCCCTCCAGGACCCGGAACACCTGCGCTCCGGCCGCCGTCATGGCGTCGACCTTGGTAGCGAGACAGTCCTCCGGTACGAAGATCACTGCGGTCAGGCCGACGGCTGCGGCTCCGATCGCGGTGGAGACCGCCGCGTTGCCCGTCGAGGCGGTGGCGACGACGGTGGCGCTGCGGCGCAGACCGCCGTCGATGACCAGTGCCGTCGCCCGGTCCTTGTTCGATGCGCTCGGTCCGACAGTCTCGTCCTTGAACCAGAGGTTCGGTATCCCCTGCGCCTCGCCCAGCCGGGGCACCGAGCGCAGGGGCGTTCCTCCGACCCGCAGCGGGTATGCCGATCTACCGTCAGGTCGTGGGAGCAGTGCTTGATAGCGCCACATGTCGATGTCCCCACCCGGCGCGGGGAGCAGGTGTGGGCCGTAGTCGTACCTGAACGACAGGTTGCCGTGCCGGTTGCGCTCCTCGATCACTTCACCCATGACGCCCCGCCTACTCGACCGCGCCGAGTACGAGCGCGAGGAGTGCCATACGCACCACCACGCCGTTGAACGCCTCCTGCCAGAGGCGTGACCACCGGGTGGTGTCGATGTCCTGCGGAAGCTCGTCCATCCTGGGAAGCGAATGGAGGACGATCGCATCGCTCTTTGCCTTAGCGGCCAACAGCTCGCGAGTGATCTTGTAGTTCGCCGGCGTGCTGGGCCTCGCCTCCTCGCTCGCCTCATGATGAGCCAGGGTGTAGTCGGGCTGGATCACCGGCTCGACCAGGATCACATCCGCTTCGACGATGGCCTGCTCGACGTGCTCTGCCTCCCGGAAGTCCAATCCGGACCGGGCGAACCGTGCTTTGTACTCCTCCGGCATCCGCATGTCGGGGGAACCAGGGAACAGGGCGTCGGCCGGAGGAGCCACGAAGGTCACAGGGCAGTCGAACTGTGACAGCGCGTGGCCCAGGGAGTGCATGGTGCGCATGCGCATGTCGCCGACCGCGAGCCAGCGAAGGCCGTCGATGCGGCCTCGCTCGCGCAGCACGGTGTAGAGGTCGGTCAGGACCTGGGTGGGGTGTTCGCCCCAGCCGTCTCCGGCGTTGATGACCGGCACGCTCGACCATCCTGCGGCCTCCTGCGGGGCGCCCGCCTGGAAGTGGCGCATCACGATGACATCGCCGTAGGCCTCAAGCATCCTGACGGTGTCCTTGAGGGACTCCTGGTAGAAATCGCCCGCGCGCGTGGTCTTGGGATCCGCGAAACCGGTCACTCGTCCGCCCAACCGGTGCATCGCGGCTTCGTGCGAGAGGCGGGTTCGGGTACTGGGCTGGTAGAAGGCCGTGACCATGGTCTTGGCCCTGAGCAGATCGGTGTTCTGCCGGTTGCGCGCTATCGGTTCCAACCGATCCGCGATCTCGAAGACGCGGAAGAACTCCTGCCGTTCGAACTCGTTGAGCGACAGGATGTCGCGCCCGGTGAAGCTGCGCATGAAACGGATCTCCTTTGTCCGAGGTGCGGTCAGGCCGCGTCGTCCGGATGCCAGCGGATCTGGTCACCGAAGAAGTCGGGAATGTCGAGTGCCTGCCCTGCTGCGACGGCCCACGCGAGGACCTGCTGTCCCACGGCCAGATCCAGCACGCCCAGGCCGAAAGGTGAGAAGACGATGGGACGAGAGGGGTCCAGTTCGGTCTGACCGAGGATCACTTCCGCGAGCGTGCCGTTCACGAAGTCACGACTGCCGTGGAGCTCCTCGGCCAGATGTGGAGTGGTTCCCGCTTTGAGGCAGTGCTCGACGTCGTCGACCACGTTGTTCGCCCGCAGCACGATCTCGGGGGCCAGATCCCGCAGCGAGAGGTTGAGAACGAGTTGGTCGGCTCGGAACACGTGGGTCGCCGGCACGTACGGGGCGAGCGCGGTAGTGGCGAAGACCACCAGGTCGGCGTCGAGGGCCTGGTCGAGGCTGCCCGGTTCGGCCCGCCCACCGTGGCCCGAGCCGTTGAGATGCCGGACCAGCGCCTCAGCGGACCGCTCGTCAGTGTCGTGGCAGATCGCCTGGCGCAGCGGTGCACCGGTGGCGTCCAGGTAGCCGCAGACGGTCCGGGCGATGTATCCCGCGCCGATCACACCGACCGTGGACGGCTCGCGCTTGGCCAGGACCCTGACAGCCAGCGCGGCTGAGGCGGCCGTGCGCGCGGCGCTGATGACCGCACTCTCCAGAACGGCGACCGGATAGCCGGTGTCGTAGTCGTTCAGCACCAGCAGAGCCGAGGCTCGCTGGCGGCCCTGGGAGACGTTCGCCGGAAAACTCGCGATCCACTTGATGCCGGCTACCGCGTGCTCGCCGTCCAGGAACGCGGGCAGAGCGATGATCCGTGAGTCGGGTTTGTCGGGGAACCGAAGAAAGTAGCTGTCCGGATTGACCGTCCTTCCGTCAGCATGTCGCAGGTACGTCGTGCGGACGCGGTCAAGGACGTCCTCCTCCCGCCCGACAAGCGCCCTGGTGACCGCGGCGTTGGTGACGATCGACAGTGAACCCATGATTTCCCTTGCTCCTTGCTCCACATCAGCTGCTGACCGAACAGAAGCCACCGGGCGTCAGCTGCCGTGGCAGCCCGCGGCCGAGATTTTGTCCGGTGCCGACACGCTCCAGCACGTTCGGGCCGAACCGGGCGAGGACCCAGTCGTCGTCGTAAACGGTCTCCAGGTAGCGGTCACCCAGATCCGGTGATATCGCCAGCACCCGGCTGCCAGGTGCGATCCGGGAGCCGCTGGCCTCGACGGCGGCCAGCGTGGTCCCGCTCGACCCGCCGAGCAGCAGGCCATAGCGGCGCGCCACCTGGCGACACACGCGGATCGTCTCCGGTTCCTCGACGACGCACTTGTCGAATCCGTCGTCGTGGAAAATCTCAGGGCACCGACTGGTGCCCAGGCCAGGGATCCAGCGCGGGCCGGCCGGACCACCGAAGGTCACCGAACCGGTGGTGTCCACCCCGACGATCCGGGTCGGCGCGCCGATCGATCGGAAGTGCTCCAGGCACCCCATCAAGGTGCCGGACGTGCCGACACCGATGAAGAGCCAGTCGGGGATCCCGAACTCCTCCACTATCTGAGTGGCCGTGATCTTCCGGTGCGCGCCCGGGTTGGCCGGGCTCGCGTACTGGTTCAGCCAGACCAGTTCCGGCTCGGCGACCAGCCTGCGCGTGATGTAGTCGATGCGGGTCTGCAGGAAGCCACCGTTGTGGTCGCGGTCGGTCACCGTGACCACCTGGGCGCCCAGCGCTTCCATGTAACGCACGCTGCGCGGGCTCGTGTTGGGGTCAGTGACCAGCGTCACGCGGATGCCCTTGGCTGCGCAGACCGCGGCCAGCGCGATGCCGAGGTTTCCGGAGGTGGATTCGATCAGCCGCACCGCCGTGTGCAGGATGCCGTTCGCCTCGGCGGACTCGACCATCTCACGGGCTGTAGTCAGCTTGATGGAGCCGGCCGGATTCAGGCCCTCAAGTTTCACGAAGGTCTCGAACGCCGGTTGGAAGCCGTCCAGCCGGACGAACGCCGGACCGTTCGAGAGCTCGAATGGGTAATCGGCGATCATCGAGTGCACCTTTCAGTGCCAGAGCTGACCAGGCAGGCGTCAAAAGCTGTTGCCACCATGCAACTTCCTTAGAATCTCGCTTGACTCGGCGCAGCGCCTGACAGGTTTTAGTCGACGGTCGCCGGCCGCAGCCGCTGCGACCACTGAACGACGGGCGGCACCGCCAGCCCGACCGCCACGAGCATGGCGCCCGTCACCCACCAGCCGGGAGCACCCCAGGTGACGCAGAGGTAGCCGAGGATGGAGGGAGCTGCCACGCTGGAGAGGCTGGAGCCGAACAGTGAGATGCCCGTGTACTGCCCCTGCGCATGGGCCGGGGCCAGCGAATACCGCAGTTCGAACGCGCCGGCAGCCTGCCAGAGCTCACCGACGGTGAACACCACGCAACCCACCATCATCACCAGCAGGGCGAGCCACCCTGGCATCCCACTGGTCAGGCTGATCAGGATCATGCCGACGAGCAAGGACCAGCCCGAGCGGCGCCAGAGCCGTGCGGCTGCCGAGGGCGAGTCGACGTTCTTGCTGGCCTTCACCTGGAAGAGCACCACCATGCTGGTGTTGATCACCACGCTTGCCCCGACGAACCAGTGCGGCGCGTGCGTGTGGAGGATGATCCACAACGGCAGTGCGAAGCTGAGTACCTTGCCGTGGAAGGACATCAGGCCGTCGAGCAGGGTAAACACCAGAAAGGGGTAGTCCCGCAGGGCGTTGCTGGGCCCCTGTACCTTCGTCGGCCGCTTGACTGGTGGCAGGGACGGCAGCCTGAGGACCACTGCGCCGGCCAGCAGGAAGCTCACGGCGTTGGCCAGCACCAGGAAGTCGTAGGCGGTGCGGGTGTCCACCTCCACCATCAGCGCGGTCACCGAAGCACCGAGGGCGCCGGCGAGGTTGACGGCCGAGCGCATGTACGCCCGGAAACGGACGGGGTCCTTGCCGGCGAAGCCGCGTACCAGGGGTGCGCGAGAGGACTTGTTCCCCGAACTGGCCAGTTCGGTCAGGCAGATCACCGTCACGAACATCCAGAACGAGTGGACCAGCACCATCGCCGCCATGCCCAGGGCCTGCGCGACCAGGGTCAGCAGATAGACCTCGCGCGGACCGCGACGGTCGGCGAGCTTGCCGACCGGGACACCGGCCAGCAGGCCGATTACGGCACCGACGCCCATGCCCAGGCCTACCTGGGCCACTGACAGGCCGACTGAGCGGGTGTAGAAGAGAGCGGCTGCGGTCATCCACATGCCGCCGCCGATCATGTTGATGAAGCTGCCGGTCGCCAGGATGCGCCTGGGGCCGGGCTCCAGCAGCAGTCCACGCCTCACCAGCCAGGACTCCTGAGGCGCCACGTCCTGGGCGGACGTGTCGGCGGTCGGCGCGTTGTCGGTGCTGCTTGCTTTGATTTCCATGTCCGGAGAGTTCTGTCCTCGGCTAGTGGATGGAGCGACGTACGACGGGTGGTTGGTCTGCGGCGAGCGGGTCATTTTTTGGAGGGGGGCTCACTCCGATCCGAGGGCTTTGTTCAGCGCCTGGCCGAGCATCGCCAGCGGCGCCCTGGCCTCGGACTGCCCGATGCCTACCAGTGGGGCCATATCCAGCAGTTGGAAGTGGCTGCAGGGGATCCGCACCTCCTCGATGCGGCCAGTGATGACCGGACCCCAGGTCTCCGCTCCGGGCACGATCCGGTGTTTGCCGACGGTGGCCCGCACAAACAGGGCGTCGCCCCTGTAGATCCCGGGGACGTGCCGGGGGCGCATCTGCTGGTGGTAGTGCAGCGCGTTGACGATCATGGGCTGTTCGTCGCCGGCGAGCACGTTGAGCACTGGCACGCCGTCCGGGCCGCCGGCCGCCAGCCAGGCGATCTCCTCGGCCACCGCCACAGGGTCGCCCTCCCGGTAGCGCAGGTACTCCTCGGGCACCGGAGTGCCGACGAGTGACTGGTCGGGCCTCATGTCCGTGTCCAGGACCACGACCAGGGAGACCGTCTCACCGGCTGCCTGGAGCTGGACCGCCGCCTCGTGCGCCAGCACGCCGCCCAGCGACCAGCCCAGCAGGCGATAGGGGCCGTGCGGCTGGACGGAGCGGATGTGCTCGACGTACTCGCGCGCCATCCCCGCCAGTGTCCTCGGCCGGTGCCGGTTCTTCGCCAGGCCCACCGACTGGATGCCGTAGAGCGGGATCTCCGGGTCCAGGTCGCGCAGCAGCCCGCTGTAGACCCAGGCCAGGCCGCTGCCGGGGTGCAGACAGAACAGCGGGGTACGGGAACCGGTCCGGCGGATCGGGTACACGATCTCGAAGGCGTCACCGATGCCACCGGTCACCAGCCAGCGGGCCAGCCGTTCGGGGGTCGGCGCTTCGAACAGCGCCCGCACCGACACCGCGCACTCGAACTCGGCGCGGATTCGGCCCACCAGCCTGGTCGCCAGCAGGGAGTGGCCGCCCAGGTCGAAGAAGTTGTCGTCGCCGCTGATTCGAGGCAATCCGAGCACCTTGGCGAACAGCCGGCACAGCACGTCTTCTTGTTCGCTCGCCGACTCGCGCCGCTCGCTTTGGCCCGCCGGCAGGCCGGGAGCGGGCAGGGCCCGGCGGTCCAGCTTTCCGTTCGAGGTCAGCGGCAGCCGTTCGAGCGTCATCACAGCCGAGGGCACCAGGTGGGCGGGCAGCCGACGAGTGAGTGTCTGGCGCACTTGGGACGCCAACTTCTCGGCGCCGGCCTCGGTTCCGTTGGCGGGCACCACGTAGGCCAGCAACTGGGTGTCACCCCGGGCGTCCGGTCGTGCGACCACCGCCGCCTGCACGACACCGGGTATCGCTGCGGCCACGGCCTGCACTTCGCCGGGCTCCACCCGGTAGCCGCGTATCTTGACCTGGTCGTCGGTGCGTCCCTCGAACACCACGTGGCCGGCGGCGGTCCACCGGGCCCGGTCTCCGGTCCGGTACATCCGCGCGCCCCGCTCGAACGGACATGCGACGAACTGTTCCGCAGTCAGGTCCGGGCGGCCGACGTAGCCGCGCGCCAGTCCCGCGCCCGCCAGATAGAGCTCGCCCACCACGCCGGCTGGGACCGGGCGCAATGAGTCGTCGAGTACGTACAGGCGGGTGTTGGCGATCGGGGACCCGATCGGCACGGTGTCGCCGTCCACCAGGTCTGGGGTCAACCGCACGGTCGCGACGCCGATCGTGGCCTCGGTGGGGCCATAGTGGTTGAACACCGCACAGGTCCCGGCCTCCGCCAGTACCTCCCGGACCCATGCCGGCGCCGCTGCCTCACCGCCCAGGACCAGCGAGGTGGTCGGCAGCACTTCGGCTGCACCGGCGCTGGACAGCGCCGCCAGGTGCGAGGGCACCGCCTTCACATAATCTATTTGATGTTCAGTCAGATACCGTGCGACCGCGAGCGGATCGGTGACCTCGTCGGCGTCCAGCACGTGCAGTTGGCCACCGGTGGCCAGGCTGGCGAAGACCACGGTGTTCCCCAGGTCCGTCACCTGGGCCTGGAGCAGGGCGTATCGGCCGCCCGGCCGTCCGAGACCGACCCGCTGCGGGACCGAGGACACGTAGTTCACCAGGGAGTCGTGGGTCACTGCCACACCCTTGGGCAGGCCGGTCGAACCGGAGGTGTACATCACGTACGCCAGCCCCGCCGGGGCCGGCGCCACCTTCGGCCGGGTCTGCGGAGCCGCTGCCAGCCGCACCTGTGCTGCCGGCTCGTCCAGTGCCAGCACCTGCACGTCGGCACTCGGGTCTGGGGTGCTCGGCGACGACGCCAGGGCGCCGTCGGTCACCAGCAGGGTGGCGCGGCTGTCGGAGAGCAGGAAGGCCGCCCGTTCGGCCGGGTGGGCCGGATCGACGGGCAGGTAGGCCGCGCCGGCCTTCCAGACAGCCAGCACGGCGCTGATCATGTCGGCCCCGCGCGGCAGGCACAGGCCCACCACGGACTCCGGTCCGGCTCCCTCGGCCCGCAGCAGGTGCGCCAGGCGGTTGGCCCGGGCGTCCAGTTGTGCGTACGACAGCCGCTGACCGCCGGCTACGAGGGCGACCGCCTCCGGGGTGCGGTCCGCCTGCGCCTCGAACAGCCCAGCCACGCACGCGGCGTCTGACGCCCTGGTGGACGCCGTGTCGTTCCACTCCTTGAGGATCCGCTGCCGCTCGGCGCGGTCGAGGATGTCCACCGCGCTCAACCGCACGGTCGCGTCGTCGGCCACCGCCGCCAGCACCCGGGCCAGACGGTCGAACATGGCGCGGACCGTTGTCTCGTCGAACAGGTCGCGTGAGAACCGCACGTAGGCCTGCAGCGGACCGGGCCGACCGGAGTCGTCGACGGTGCTACGGAGGTTCAGCGTCAGGTCGAACTTCTCCCGCCGGGTGCCGCTGAACATCGCCTCGGTCCGTGTGCCCGGCAACCGCAGCCGGCTGTCGGCCCCGCTGCCGACTTGCAGCATTACCTGGAACAGTGGGTTGCTCGCCGCCGAGCGGGGCGGATTGACCGTTTCCACCACGCGTTCGAACGGCACGTCCTGGTGCCCGTAGGCGGCCAGGCTCGCCTCCCGCACGCGGGCGAGCAGTTCCTCGAACGCCGGGTCCCCGGAGGTGTCGATCCGCAGCACGAGGGTGTTGATGAAGAACCCGACCAGACCGCTCAGCGCCGCATCCGTGCGCCCGGCCGCCGGGGTGCCGATCGGAATGTCCGTCCCAGCGCCCAGCCGGGTCAGCATGGTCGCCAGGGCCGCGTGGGCCACCATCGTCAGCGTCGTCCCGGTGCGGCGGGCCAAGTCGGCCAGCGACGCGTGCAGGTCCTTTGACAGCTCCGCTCGGAACGACCCGCCGCGCTGCGAGGCCACCGCCGGACGCGGCCGGTCGGTCGGGTAGCCGAGTTCGCTCGGCAGGCCGGCCAACTGCTCCCGCCAGAACGCCAGCTGGGCGCTGGCCACGGAAGCAGGGTCCTGCTCGGAGCCGAGGATCTCGCGCTGCCACAGCGTGTAGTCGCTGTACTGCACCGGCAGCGGCGCCCAGTAGGGCGCCCTTCCTGCCAGCCGGTCCCGGTAGGCGGTGGACAGGTCCTCGGCGAACGGCTGGAGCGAGAGTCCGTCGCTGCCGGTGTGGTGGAACAGGACCGCCAGCACGTGGTCGTCCGCGCCCAGGCGCAGCAGGCTGACCCGGAGCGGTGCCTGGGCCGACAGGTCGAAGGAGTACCCCACGATCTCTCGCAGCCGCTCGGGCAGCTCCTGCTCCGAGCAGTCCATCGTGTGCACCACGACCGGCGCGGCGGGCAGCACGGTCTGCAGCGGGAGGCCGTCGACCTCGTGGAGGGTGGTGCGCAGGGCCTCGTGCCGCTCCACCACGTCGCCCAGGGCCGAAGTCAGCGCGTCGGTGTCCAGCGGTCCGACGATCCGGTGGATCAGCGGCAGGTTGTAGGTGGGGCTGGGCCCCTCCAACTGGTTGAGGAACCAGAGCCGCTGCTGGGCGAAGGACATCGGCACCGGCCCAGTACGTTCCGTGCGGGCGAGCGGTCGGCGAGCTCGGGTCGCGCCCTCCAACTGCCGGGCCAGTGCGGCTGGCGTCGGTGCCTCGAACACCTCACGCACCGCGACCTCGCGCCCGAACGACTGGCGGATCAGCGAGACCAGGTGGGTGGCCAGCAGCGAATGGCCGCCCAGCTCGAAGAAGTCGTCATCGACCTTGACGCCCTCGACGCCGAGGACGTCGGCGAACTGGGCGCACAGGATCTCCTCCTGGATCGTGGTTGGCTCCCGGCTCGCCGATTCCGTCGGCCGGGCGCCCGACGCGGGGAGCCGAGCATGGTCGATATCGCCAGCTGCGGTCAGCGGCAGCGTGTCAAGCACGACGACGGCCTCGGGGACCATGGCGTCGGGCAGGTGGCGCCGCAAGTGGGCGCCGAGCGCGGCAAGGTCGATCTCCTCCTCGCCCACGACGTAACCGATCAGCTGCCGACCGCCCTGGTGCTCCTCGGCCGCGTTGACCGCGGCCTGGCTGACATGGGGGAAGGCGGTCAGAACCGTCTCGATCTCGCCCGGGTCGATCCGCAGACCGGGCACCTCAAGCCGCTCGTCGGCGTTCGCGGCGAATTCGAGCAGCCCGTCGGCGGTCCACCGAACCCGGTCGCCGGTGCGGTACATCCGGGCGCCGGGCCAGCCGAAGGGGTCGGCCACCAGCCGCTGCGCGGTCAGCTCCGTACGGTTCAGGAAGCCTGCGGTCAGGCCCCGGCCGGCCAGATACAGCTCACCGACCACGCCCGTGGGTACCAGCGCGAGCGTCTCGTCCAGGACGTAGGCGACGACACCGTCCAGGGGATGGCCGATCGGCGTCCGGTCGGGCCCGGCCTGCCCCGCCCGCCAGACAGTGGCGGCCGCGAACGGCATGGCCGGGCCGGGACGGTAGGCACTGAGCACGGTTGCGCCCGGGGCGTGGTCCAGCACCCGGCGGAAGGTGTCCGGCGAAGGGGCGCCACCCGCCACGACGGTGGTGATGCCCGCCAGGCAGTCTGGATACTGCTCGGCGATCAGCGCGAACAGGCCGGGGGGCACCGCGAGCCCGCTGATCGCCTCGTCCTCCAGCAGTTCGCCGATTTCGTCGACGCTCAGACCGGTCGTCGGGGCGATGACGGCGGTGCCGCCGTGCAGCAGCGGAGACCACAGGCAGTAGGTGGCGGCGTCGGACTCGTAGGGGGGCAGGAGCAGGATCCGCTCGTGCTCCCGGGGAGCGAGGACGCTGTCGCCGACGAGGCCGAGGACGTTGTGATGGGTGACGGCGACACCCGTGGGCCGTGCCGAGCCCGAGGCGTAGAGCACGTAGGCGAGCTGGTCGGGGTGCCCGGGCACGGCCGGATCGTGCGAGGGGCAGGTCGCCAGGTTCGGGTCATCGACCCGGAGCACAGTCGCGGCGTCCGGCAGCGCGCGCTCGGTCATGGCGGAGTCGGTCAGCAGGATCAGGGCGCCGCACTGGGCGTGTATCCACTGACGGCGCTCCGGTGAGGATTCTTGGGGCAGCGGCACGTAGTACGAGCCGGCCTTGAGGACGGCAACCAACGCCACCACCAGTTCGGCACGGCGGCCGAGCAGGGTGGTCACCGGCCGGTTCGGACCGGCCCCCGCAGCGATGAGGCGGTGCGCCAGCCGGTTGGCCCGCAGGTCGAGCTCGCGGTAGGTCAACTCCGTCGGGCCGCACCGCACTGCGACCGCGTCGGGGGTGCGTTCGACCTGGCAGCGCCAGGCAGTTGGCAGGGAGGTGCCGGTGAGTCGGCCGGCCGGGAGCGGGCCGCGCCCCTGCCCCAGCAGTTCGGCTTGCTCCGACGGGTCGAGCACGTCGACGACCTGGAGCCGGACCGCCGGATCCGCGACCACTGCCTCCAGCACCCGCGCCACGCGCCTGAACAGCCGCTCCACCGACACCGCGGTGAACAGGTCGGAGGCGAACCGCACGTACGCCCGCATTGGGCCGGGCAGGCCGTCGGCCCCGATCGGCGCGTGCAGCCGCACCGACAGGTCGAACCGCGAGGACTCCCGATGGACGGGGAAGTCCTCGACCACGGCGCCCGGCAGCACCAGTTGCGCGGGTTCCTCGACCTGGACCTGGAGGGTGATCTGGAACAGCGGGTTGCGACCGGCGGAGCGTGGCGGATTGAGCTCCTCCACCACACGCTCGAACGGCACGTCCTGGTGGGCGTATGTGGCCAGGCCGGCCTGCTTGACCCGCCCCAGCAGCTCTTTGAAACTCGGGTTCCCCGAGGTGTCGACGCGC
Organism: Streptomyces sp. NBC_00986; assembly: GCF_045162565.1. Lineage (NCBI taxonomy): Bacteria > Bacillati > Actinomycetota > Actinomycetes > Kitasatosporales > Streptomycetaceae > Streptomyces > Streptomyces sp. NBC_00986. The sequence goes on along the minus strand of NZ_CP108733.1, from coordinate 1,809,674 downwards.
AGCACCACGGTGTTGACGAAGAAGCCGATCAGGTCGTCCAGCGTGTCGTCGGCGCGCCCGGCCACCGGCACGCCGATGGGGATGTCCGTTCCCGCGCCCAGCCGGGTGAGCACAGTCGCCAGCGCCGCGTGCGCCACCATCGACAGGGTCGTCCCGGTTTCTCGGGACAGGCCCAGCAGCCCGGCGTGCAGACGCTCGTCGAGTTCCAGTTCGACCGCCCCGCCTCGCTGCGAGGCCGCAGCGGGCCGCGGTCGGTCGGTCGGATACTCCAACTCCACCGGAAGATCGGCGAGTTGCTGTTTCCAGTAGGCGAGTTGCGCGCTCACCGTGGAGTGCTGGTCGGTGTCGGATCCGAGCACCTCACGCTGCCACAGCGCGTAGTCCGCGTACTGGACCGGCAGCGGTGCCCACCGCGGAGCCGTACCGGCCAGCCGCTCCTGATACGCCTGGGACAGATCACGGGCCAACACACTCACCGACCAGCCGTCGGTGACGATGTGGTGGAAGAGCGCCACCAGCACGTGCCGGTCAGGGCCCGCTGAGATCAGGCTCACCCGCATCGGCGGCTCGGTGGCCAGATCGAAGGCGTGGTCCGTGGCGGACCGCGCCAGCCGCGGCAGCTCCGGCTCGTCGGCCTCCAGCCGGTGCACGGTCACCGGGGCCGGCGGCAGGACCACCTGCACCGGCTGCCCCTCAACCTCGCGCAGGACAGTGCGCAGGCTCTCGTGGCGTTCGGCCACGTCGCTGAACGCCCGCTCCAGCGCATCGACGTCCAGCGCCCCGGTGATCCGCAGGATCACGGGCATGTTGTAGGTGGCGCTGGGGCCCTCCAGCTGGGAGATGAACCACAGCCGCTGCTGGGCGTAGGACATCGGCACCAGCCGCGGACGCGGCCTGACGGTCAGCGCCGCGTGCGCCCGGTCCCCGGCCCCCACTTGGGCGGCGAGCCCCGCAGGGGTGGGCGTCTGGAACAGCTCGCGCACCGAGAAGTCGCAGTCGAAGGCTCGGCGGATCCGCGAGGCCAGCTGAGTGGCCAGCATCGAGTGGCCGCCCAGGGCGAAGAAGTCGTCGTCGACACCGACCTGGGCGAGGCCGAGCACCTCGGCGAAGAGGTCGCAGAGGATCTGCTCGCGCGGATCGACGGCCGCTCGGCTCGCGCCGTCGGCCGCGTACCGCGGGGCGGGCAGGGACCGGTGGTCGAGCTTGCCGTTGGTGCTCAGCGGAAGCGCGTCGAGGAAGACGAACGCCGAGGGGACGAGCGCCTGCGGAACGGCTGCGGCCACCTGCGCGCGCAGCGCCTGCGCGGTCACGGCCTCCTCGCCGGGCGCGCGCACGGCATAGGCGACCAGCCTCTTGTCACCGGGCCGGTCCTCCCGCACCACGGTCGCCGCCTGCGCCACGCCCGGGTTCGCGGTGATCACCGCGTTCAACTCCCCGGGCTCCACCCGGATCCCGCGGATCTTCACCTGGCCGTCGACCCGGCCGGCGAAGAGCAACTGTCCGTCTGCCGTCCACCGCGCGAGGTCGCCCGTGCAGTACATCCGCCCGCCCGCGCTCTCGAACGGGCACGCCACGAACCGTTGCGCCGTCAGGTCGGGTCGGTTCAGATACCCGTGCGCGATCTGGGGTCCGCCGAGGTAGACCTCGCCGACGACGCCGACCGGCACCGGCTGGAGCCGGTCGTCCAGCAGGTAGGTCTTGGCGTTGGGTACCGGTCGGCCCAGCAGCGGAGCGCTCGGCGGCCACTGGGAGACCTCGGCGGGCAGCGACAACCGGGAGACCATCGCCGCTTCCGAGGGCCCGTAGGTGCTGTGCAGCCGCACGTCGGGACGGGCCGAGTGGAATGCGCGCTTGCGCTCGTTGAGCTGCAACGGCTCGCCGTTCTGCGAGACGTGCCGCAGCGCCTCCAGCGCCAGGCCCTGGTCGCGCGCCGCCGCGAACACCGCGGTGATCACCAGGTCGGGGGCGAAGAACTCGGTGACCCGCTCGCGGTCCAGCCAGGCGGCCAGCCGGTCCGGGTCGGGGCTGGTGTCGTCGTCCGGCACGCACAGCGTCTTGCCGAACATCAGCGCGTGGAGCATCTCCTTGACCGCCACATCGAAGCCGACCGCGCTGAACTGGGCGACCCGTGCGTCCGGCCCGCCCGGCTGCGCCGCGTCCAGGAACGAGGAGGTGTTGATCAGGACACGGGCGGGCAGCACCACGCCCTTCGGGCGGCCGGTGGTCCCTGAGGTGTAGACCACCTGGGCCGGCGTGTCCAAGGTCAGTGGCGTTGGCCGGTCGCGGTCGGTGGGGTCGTGCGGCGAGCACCGCCGCAACTCCTCCAAGCTGTCCGTCCCGTCCAACAGGACCAGTTCGCAGCTCAGCCCGGACGCGAACCGCTGGTGGGTGAGCACGACCGCCGGGCGGGCATCCTGCAGCATGAAGTCGATCCGATCCGCCGGGAAGGCGGTGTCCACCGGCAGATAGGCCGCACCGGCCTTCAACACCGCCACGAAGGCGACGGTCAGGTCGACCCCTCGCGGCAGCAGCACACCCACGTGGCAGCCCGGACCGACCCCGCGGGACAGCAGCAGACGCGCCAGCCGGTTCGCCCGCTCGTTCAGCTCCGCGTACGTCAGCGCACCGTCGTGCGCGCTGACCGCGAGGGCCGCCGGCCGCCGCGCCGCCTGCTGCTCGAATCGCACCGGCAGCAGGTCGCCCAGCGCCACCTCTGGTCCGCGGGCGTGGGCCAGCACGTCCTCGCGCTCACCGTCGAGATGCAGGGGCAGCTGGGACAGCCGCAGTTCCGGGGCCGCCACCCCCTTGGACAGCAGGGTCAGCAAGCGCTGGGCCAGCAGGTGTGCCGTGTGCGGACGGAACAGGTCCACGGCGAAGTGCAGCCGACCCCGGACGCCTTCCGGTGCCGCGTCGGAGCCGTAGTGCTCGGTGAAGCTGAACAGGAGGTCGAACTTCGTGGTGCCGGTCTCCAGCGTCTCGGTCCGGGCGGTCAGCCCGGGCAGGGTGAAACCCTCAGCGATGGTCTCGACGTTGACCTGAAGCATGACCTGGAACAGCGGATGGCGCGCCAGCGAGCGGTCCGGGTTGAGCGTCACGACCACCTGCTCGAACGGCACGTCCTGGTGCTCGTAGGCCGCCAGGTCAGCCGTCCGAGCCCGTTCCAGCAGGTCCCGGAAGGCCGGATCCCCGGAGGTGTCGGTGCGCAGGGCCAGGGTGTTGACGAAGAATCCGACCAGGTCGTCGAGGGCGGCATCGGTGCGCCCGGCCACCGGAGTGCCGAGCAGGATGTCCTCACCCGCGCCGAGCCGGGTCAGCAGGGTGGCCACTGCGGCCTGCAGCACCATGAACACGGTGGTCCCGGTGGCCCGAGCCAGCGCGACCATCGCCGCGTGCACCTGCGGCCCGATCTCCAGCGGCACACTCTGGCCGCAGTGGGTTGCTTCGGCCGGCCGAAGCTGGTCGGTGGGCAGCGTCAGCTCGCCCGGAGCCCCCTCCAGGGCGGTGCGCCAGTAGCCCAGCTGCCGCGAGACCAGGCTCTTCGGGTCCTGCTCCGACCCCAGCAGCTCGCGTTGCCACAGCGCATAGTCGACGTACTGCACCGGCAACGGCGCCCAATGCGGAGTCTGACCGGCGCTCCGGGCCGCATACGCCGTGTGCAGATCACGCATCAGCGGGCGCATCGACTGGCCGTCGCTGCCGATGTGGTGGAGCACAAGGTGCAGCACGTGCTCGTCATCCGCGGTGGAGAACAGACGCACCCGAAGGGGTACGTCGCGGGTGAGGTGGAACGGCACCAGCCCGGCCGCATGCAGTGCCCCATCCAGGTCCTGGACGTGCTCCGTCTCCAGCGTCGAGCGGACCCGCTCGACGGGCAGGACCACCTGGTAGGGCATCCCCTCGTGTTCGGCGAACACCGTGCGCAGACTTTCGTGCCGCTCCAGCACGTCATCGAGCGCGGCCCGCAGCGCCGACCGGTCCAAGGCACCGCTCAGGCGCACCGCGGTCGGGAGGGTGTACGTCACCGACGGGCCCTGTAGTCGGTTGAGGAACCAGAGGCGGAACTGCGCCGCCGACAGCGGGATCCGCTCGGGGCGTGGGGCCGGCAGCAGGGCCGGGCGGGCCGGCGGGGCCTGGTCCAGCAGCGCGGCGAGCCCCGCCGCGGTGGCGTTCTCGAAGACCTGGCGCACCGTGAGCTCGGTGCCGAAGGCGGCTCGGATCCGGCTCACCAGGCGGGTGGCCAGCAGGGAGTGGCCACCCAGGGCGAAGAAGTCGTCGTCGATCCCGATGCCCTCGATCTCCAGCAGCTCGGTCAACAGGTCGCACAGCCGCGCCTCCGCGGCGTTGCGCGGCGCGCGTCCCTGTCGTGGCGCGAGGTCCGGTGCGGGAAGGGCGCGTACGTCGACCTTGTTGTTCGCGGTCAGTGGCAGCCCGTCCAGCCGCACGACCGCGCCGGGGACCATGTAGTCGGGCAGCAGCTGGCGGGCGTGGTCGTCCAGCGCGGTCAGGTCGAACTGCTCATCGGCGACCAGGTAGGCGACCAGCCGCTTCTCACCGGGCCGGTCCTCGCGGGCGATGACGGCGACCTGGCGCACGCCGGGGAAGCGGGCCAGCACGGACTCGACCTCGGCCGGCTCGATGCGGAAGCCGCGGATCTTCACCTGGGTGTCGCCGCGTCCGACGAAGTCGAGCAGTCCGTCGTGGGTCCAGCGCACCCGGTCACCGGTGCGGTACATCCGGCTGCCGGCCGGTCCGAAGGGGTTGGCCAGGAACCGTTCGGCGGTCAGGTCCGGACGGCCCAGGTAGCCGCGGGACAGGCCCTGGCCGGCCAGGTAGAGCTCACCGGTGATCCCGGTGGGCACCAGAGCGAGGGCGTCGTCGAGGACGTAGGCACTCATGCCGTCCAGCGGGCGGCCGATCGGGACCGGGGCGGGCACCTGGTCGGCTCGGTGCCATGGGGTGGAGGTGGCGTACAGCGTGGTCTCGGTAGGACCGTAGTTGCTGCGGACCACCAGTCCCGGGCAGTGATCGAGGGCACGTCGCACGGCCACCGGTGACACGACGTCACCACCGGTGATGACCACGCGCACTCCTGCGAAGCATTGCGGACGCTCCTCCGCCATCACCCGGAACAGGCCTGCGGTTACGTTGACGCCGGTGATCCGCTCCTCCTGCAGGATGTGGGCCAGTCGCTCCACGGTCAGGTCCGCCTCGGGGGCGATGACGGTGGTGCCGCCGTGCAGCAGGGGGTACCAGAAGGAGTAGGTGGAGGGGTCGAACTCGTAGGGGGTCAGCAGCAGCACCCGGTCGTGGTCGCCAGGAGTGAAGAGCGAGTCGTGGACGAGGTCGAGGACGTTCTGGTGCGTGACGGCGACGCCTTTCGGCGCACCGGTGGAACCGGAGGTGTACATCACGTAGGCGAGCTGGTCGCCGTGGCCGGGCACGGCCGGGTCGTGCGACGGCCAGTGCGCCAGCTCGGGGTCCTCGACCCGTATGACGCTCTCGGCCTGCGGCAGGCCGCGTTCGGCCATCGCGCCGTCGGTCAGCAGGACGCGGGCCTGGGACTGGAGGTGGATGGACTGGCGGCGCTCCAGAGGGGCCGCGTGGTGCAGCGGCACGTAGAACGAGCCCGTCTTGAGGACGGCGGTCAGGGCCACGACAAGGTCGACCCGGCGGCTGAGGAAGGTGGTGACCGGCCGCTCGGGGCCGGCTCCTGCGGCGATCAGTCGGTGGGCCAGTCGGTTGGCGCGCTCGTCCAACTCGCGGTAGGTCAGGGTCGTTCCGGCGCAGCGCACCGCCACCGCGTCAGGGGTATGTGCGGCCTGTCGACGCAGAGCCTCCTGGAGGTTGGCGCCGTCGAAGGCGCCGGTGGGCACCGGGCCGGTGCCCTGCCGGGCCAGGTCGGCGCGCTCCTGCGTGTCCAGCAGGTCGATGGCGTGGAGCCGTAGAGTCGGATCGGCCACCACCGCCTCCAGCACGCGCACCAGGCGGCCGACCAGGCGCCGTACCGACGCCTGGTCGAACAGATCGGCCGCGAAGCCCACGGACGCCCACATCCGGCCCGGCTCGCCGTCGGCCCCCGTGGTGGCCCTGATCAGGATCGAGAGGTCGAAGGTCTCCCGGTCCAGGGTCGAGCACAGGTGACTGGACCCGGCGTGCGCCGGCCCCAGGACGCTTCCGTCCTCGTGGCTCACCTCCAGCATGATCTGGAACAGCGGGTGCCGCCCCGCCGATCGCGGCGGGGCAACCGCCGCGACGACGCGCTCGAACGGGACGTCCTGATGTTCGTGGGCGGCCAGGCTGGTGTGCCGTACCCGCGCAAGGAGCTCACCGAAGGCGGGGTCGCCCGAGGTGTCGGTACGGATCACCAGGGGGTTGGCGGCGAGCGGGGCGGGACCGGCGGGCGCGTGGTCCGCGTTCGCGACCGCGGGCATGCCGATCGGGACGTCCGTCCCCGCGCCCAGGCGGGTGAGCACGGCGGCCAGCGCCGCGCACGCCACCATCGACAGCGTCGATCCCGTGCCCCGGGCCAGCTCGGCCAGGCTCGCGTGCAGCCCGGCACCCAGCTCGACCACGAAGTCGTCGCCGCGCCCGCAGGTGTGCGCGGGCCGCGGCCGGTCCGTCGGGTACTGCAGCTCGACCGGAAGACCCTCCAGACCGGCCTGCCAGAAAGCCAACTGGTTGCGCAGCGAGGAATCCGCCATCGTCAGGTTGCTCCTAGAGGTGGTTGTCGTCACCGCGGACGACGGGCGTGCAGAGACCGGTGACGTTCGGAAAGCTCGTCGGACGAGGTGGACGGGGTTCCGGGTGCGCAGAGCCACAGCGGCCTGCCCGAGGGGTCTGTCAGGAGGTCCGGTCCATCTGAGCGGCCAGGCTGCGCGGCCGCATGTCGGTCCAGTTCGTGTTTACGTACTCAATACAGGATGCGCGGTCGGACACGCCGAAGATGACGGTCCAGCCGTCCGGCACCTCAGCGAACTCCGGCCACAGAGAATGCTGTCCTTCCTCATTCACCAGAACAAGAAAACGGCCGTCGGGGTCATCGAACGGATTCGACACCAATCATCTCCTCGGTTTTTGAGAGTCACCTGGAACGCTCCAGGATTCATAAAAAATTACCCGGTCTTGGGTGCGGCTTTGCGAGGGCTTAGGGGAGGGAGGCATGCTTCAATTGCACTCGAACACGCAGAGCGGTGGACAAGTAAAGGAATGATCCTCAGGCCGAAATTCCGACACCAAGGCTCCCGTGAGTGCATCAAGGCAGCGAAAATTCTCCGTACCCAGCTATCGGAAGAGAAGTCGAGCCATTCCGGACATCCCTGCGGAGACGCTACTGGATGCGTCGCAACCGTAGTTGGGAGTGTTGGCCGAGGCGGCCCTGCCGGCGATGCGCCTTGTCCTGGCCGGCGGTCGGAAGACCGTGAACCGAGGCCCAGGGCTGGGTGGCGACGTGGCGAAGTCACAGAGTTTTCACAGCTCATGACGGACCGTTGCACAAGTCGGACATGGCTGGACGGCACGGTTCGATGTCGGCGCCAAGGCTGCCGCGCGGTCGTGAGGGTGGGCTCGCGGCCCTTCTTAAAGGTGAACCCAAAGGATGTGCGAGGGAAAGTAAATTATCGATCCCGTGCCGCGATAACCACACTCGTGGTGTGTCCATTTTGTTCGCCACTCCCCGTTTTGGCGTACACCGTCTATGGAATAGTTCGACCGTGCGGCGTGTCGCCCTAAGAACGTAACAGGTCGATCTTGCGGCCTGACAATGGCGCCATCGTGTGATGCACGTCACACTGTAATGGCTTCCTTAATCATTTGCATTTCGATCAGCCGCTGTGCTTCGCTGGTTGGCAGATGGCTGTCCGGTGATTTGGCAAAAGCGACCCACATCAGGGTCCGGTGAAAAAATCACGGGGGTTCTGAAATGCAGCTCAACAGCTTCGACGAGTGGTCTCCTCTGAGAGAGGCGATCGTCGGATCCGCAGAAAATTACGAGACGCACGAGCGCGAGCTGTCATTCGATTTGTTCTTTCATGACAACATCGCCCGTGACAACGCCTTCCGATCCGAGTGGTACTACCCTCGACTCGCTGCCCGCGGGGCTGACGGGAGGGGCGGAGCCGGCCGACGGTTGCCGATCAAGGAGCGGTACGTCGCCGAGCTGAACGAGGATCTTGAGGGCATTGTCAAGGCGCTTGAGAGCTTTGGTGTGACCGTGCACCGGCCCGTGGCGGTCGACGCGGCAACCGCCGAGGTTCGGACGCCGGCTTGGTCCGCGTCGGTTGTTCCGCCGCTGAACGTGCGTGACAACACGCTCATTCTGGGCGATGAGATCATCGAGACACCGCCGATGATCCGGTCCCGGTACTTCGAGACCCAGCTCCTCAAGCCGATCTTCCAGGAGTACTTTCGGCACGGGGCCCGCTGGACCGTGATGCCGAGACCCTTCATGACGGACGCCTCCTTCGACCTGTCGTACGTACGCGGCTCCGCGACGGCGGGCGGTCCGACCGAACCCATCGAGGATCCGCAACCCTCGCCGTACGACGTGGGCTTCGAGATGATGTTCGATGCCGCGCAGTGCCTGCGGCTCGGCCGGGACATCGTTGCCAACGTCTCGACGGCCAACCACGTGCTGGCCGTCGACTGGCTGGAGCGTCATCTGGAAGGCCGCTTCCGGATTCACCGGGTGCGGCAGCTGAGTGACAGTCACATCGACAGCATGGTGCTGGCGTTGCGGCCGGGAACGCTGCTCGTCCGCTCGGAGGATGTGGCCGACAGGCTTCCCGAGGCGCTCCGGAAGTGGGATCTGATCGTTCCGCCGGCACCCGAGAGTGACAATTTCCCCCGGTACGACGACGACGATCTGATCCTGACCAGCCCCTTCATAGACCTGAACGTGTTCTCGGTGGATCCGGACACGGTTCTGGTCAACGACGCCTGCCCGGAGCTGATGCGGAAGCTGGAGGGGCACGGGTTCACCGTGGTCCCGATCCGGCACCGGCATCGGCGGCTGTTCGGGGGAGGATTCCACTGCTTCACCCTCGACACGGTGCGGGCGGGCGGCCCTGAGGACTATCTCGGCTGAAGGCCGCGGCGTTCCGGCGTACCTACCGTACGCAGCGGGTCGCGCGCGGCGGTTTCCGAGGACGTACCCGCAGACCTGACGACCGCCTCTCCGGTCGGCTGCACGGCCGTGGCCTCGTCGACTGAGTACTCCGCCGACCCCTGCCGTCAGGCCGGGCAGGAGGCTGCCGCCGCGAGTGCATCCGTGGAGTTCGGTTACGGCGGGATTGGCACGTTCCGGTTGGGATCGAGTTGGTGGGGTGAATTATGGAGCTCGCCGAAATATCGCCGTTAGATCTTCTGGACAGGTCTGATGGGTTGTCGCCGCGAATCCTCGGGGTCGGCACGGCGGTACCGAGGACGTCGTACAGCCAGCGGGAAATTCTGGACAGGTTCGAAATCACTGATCCGCGCGTACGTTCGATCTTCCTGAACAGTGCGATCGAAAGACGGGGCCTCACGCTGCCGACGCAGCACTCGGACGGCTCATGGGATTTCGAGAGCCAGGGAGACCTGCTCCGTAAACACGCCATGACGGGCCTGGCCATGGGGCGGGAAGCGATCGAGAAATGCCTTGAGGACGCCGGTGCATCTCTTTCCGATGTGCGATACCTTACCTGTGTCAGCACAACAGGGTTACTCACTCCTGGTTTCTCAGCGCTGCTGATAAAGGAATTAGGGATAGACCGGCACTGCTCGCGCCTGGACGTGGTGGGCATGGGCTGCAACGCCGGCCTGAACGCACTGACCGCAGTCGCCGGCTGGGCCGGTGCCCACCCTGGTGAGCTTGCCCTCATGGTGTGCATCGAGGCATGTTCGGCGGCCTATGTCTTCGACGGAACGATGCGCTCGTCGGTGGTGAACAGCCTGTTCGGCGACGGCGCGGCGGCCGTTGCGGTCAAGGCGCCGGACGGCGCGGAAGTCGGGGGGCCGGCGCTGCTGCGCTTCTCCAGTTGCATCATCCCCGACGCGGTAGATGCGATGCGCTACGACTGGGACGACGATCATGGGAAGTTCAGTTTCTATCTGGACCCGGAAGTTCCTTATGTGGTGGGCGCCCATGCTGAAATATCCCTGGATCGTCTCCTGCAGGGAACCGGTCTCCACCGCTCTCACATTTCTCACTGGGTCCTGCATTCCGGTGGCAAGAAGGTGATCGATTCGGTCCGTATGAATCTTGGACTGACTCGGCATGACGTTCGGCACACCACAGGCGTGCTGCGGGATCACGGCAATGTTTCGAGCGGTTCGTTTCTTTTCTCGTACGAACGGCTGCGTGACGAGAATTGTATTCAGCCCGGAGATTTTGGGGTCTTTATGACTATGGGGCCGGGGTCCACCATTGAGATGGCCTTGGTCGGCTGGCAATGAAAGGAACCACTGCGATGATGAACGCCGATCTGACTCCCACCTCCTTGCCCGACGATCTCGGGTTCATGGTCGAGGTGGACGGCGCATACCCGCTCGCGGAACTGACGGCCGCGCTGAACTCCATCTGTGATCAGGTGGAGCGGCGTGGCGAGAACTCGGTCCTCGTCCTGCGACTCGGCACGGCCCCGGCGGAAACCCGGGAGTGGCCCGGAGAGGGCAGCGTACAGGCGGTGAACCGCTGGGAACGGGCGGTGCGCCGGCTGGAGCAACTGTCAGCGGTGAGTATCGTCGTCGCCCAGGGGACCTGCTCCGGCCCGGCGTTAGACCTGTTGCTCGCCGCTGACTTCCGGATCGGTACGCCGGATTTCGAAATCCTGTTGCCGGTCAACGACGGCCACTTCTGGCCCGGAATGTCGCTCTTCCGATTGGTGAAGCATGTCGGGCTGGCCCGTGCTCGCCGGATCGTCCTGTGGGGCACCGACATCGCCTTGGACGAGGCCCGTGAACTCGGCCTGATCGACCAGGTCAGCGACGACGTCCCCGATGCGGTGCGCACTGCGACGGTCCTCACCAGCCGGATCTCCGACAGGGAGACCGCCGTCCGCCGGCAACTGCTGATCGAGGCCGGGACGTGCGAGTACGACGACGCCCTGGGCGCCCATCTGGCCGCCTGTGACCGGGAGCTGCGTCGATTGCGCAGAGCCGGGGCGGCAGTCGGTCCTTCCATGGCCAGGGAGCTGTGATCTGTGAAGCACTTCGATCCCCCCACCACTGTGGAGGCCGTCCGATCGGCGACCGCCCCCGGCTTATGCGGTGACCTCGACGAGGATGCCGCGGACCTGGCCTCCCAGGCGGCCCGCTGCGAGGGCATCCTGGCCGAACTGCCGGCCAGGGCAGACCGGGACCCCGCTCAGCAGGAGCGGGCGCAGCTCGCGCTGGACGCCGCCCGTGCCGCCCGCCGTCACTTCCTGGCCCGACACACCGAGGGCGTGTACGACCGCCTCACCCAGGCACGTTCCCGCTATGTGCGGCTGCCGGACCTCGTGTTCGCCGCGGCCGAGACCTTTCCCGGACTCGTACCGACCCGGAAGCAGATGGCCGTCGAAGCCCGCTGCGGCCAGGTGGACAAGGATGGTCGCGAGATCGATCAGGGCATCTTCTGCGGCGCGGTTCTGCGCTCGGCCAGGGCTGGACGCCATCTCATCGACGCCATGCTGATGCCCACCCCCCGCGCGTTGGACCTGATCGACGAATTCCGCGCCGAGGGGCGGTCCGAGCTGGACACGCTGCTGCTGGAGCGCCGGGATCAGGCAGCGCACGTGACCTTCCGAAACGCGGACTGTCTCAACGCCGAGGACGACCGGTTGATCGCCGACATGGAGACGGCGGTCGACCTGGTGCTGCTGGACGATCAGGTCCGGGTGGGAGTGCTGCGTGGTGGGGAGGTGGACCACCCCAAGTACCGGGGCAGGCGAGTGTTTAGCGCCGGCATCAACCTCAAGGACTTGCGCAACGGGGCCATTTCCTTCGTCGACTTCCTGCTGGGGCGCGAACTCGGCTACATCAACAAGATGCACCGCGGCCTGCTGGTCGACACGCACGGCGCGGCGTGGTCCGACCGTACGGTCCAGAAGCCGTGGATCGGCGCGGTCGACACGTTCGCCATCGGCGGCGGCATGCAACTGCTGCTCGTGATGGACCGGGTGATCGCGGAGGAGAGCGCGTACATCAGCCTGCCGGCGGCTGAGGAAGGCATCGTGCCCGGGCTGGGCAACCTACGGTTGACCCGGTACCTCGGAGCCCGGCTCGCACGTCAGGTCATTCTGAGCGGGCGCCGGATCGCGATGACTGATCCCGAGGCCCGTCTGGTCTGTGACGATATCGTGCCCGCCGACGGCATGGACGAGGCGGTCGGGCGCGCGGTACGGGAACTCGCTGTCCCCGCGGTGGCCGCGAACCGGCGGATGCTGAGCCTGGCCGAGGAACCGTTGGACCTCTTCCGCGAGTACCTGGCCGAATTCGCGGTGGCCCAGGTGGCCAGGGCGTACAGCGACGACGTGCTGGCCAAGGTCGAGCGGCGCTGGCAACGCTCGCAGGCACGGGGATGAGCGCCGGCGTGGTGCGACTGTCATCGTCCTCGCTGCACCGCTCGCTGCAGGAGCCCGTGCTTGACTCGATCGGATTCCTCAACGAAGTGATGGGCCGCCACCCTGAGGCCATCTCCTTCGCCCCTGGTGCCCCACACCCTGTCTTCCTCGACGATCTCGACACTCACCACTTCACGGACCGGTTCCTCGACCATCTCGTGGAGGGCGGACTGAGCCGCAGGCAGGCGCGCAGGCTGCTGGTCGAATACGGGCCGAGCCGGGGGATCATAAACGAGCTGGTGAGCCACGCGCTCAGACGTGACCAGGGCATCGCCGCCACATCGGCGTCGGTGGTCATCACCGTAGGTGCCCAGGAGGCCATGCTCCTGGTTCTCCGTGCCCTCTTCCGTTCCGCTTCCGGGCAGGTCCTGGCGGTGGCCAACCCGAGCTTCGTCGGTATCACCGGTGCGGCACACCTGCTCGATATCCCATTGCTCCCGGTCTCCGAGAGGGACGACGGCATTGACGTCGACGCTCTCGAAGCGGCCTGCCGGACCGCACGGCGCTCAGGGCGGCACATCCGCGCCTGCTACGTGGCAGCCGATTTTTCCAACCCGGGCGGGGGCCGGATGTCGCTTGAGTGCCGGCACCGGTTGCTCGAAGTGGCCGAGCGCGAGGACTTCCTGGTCCTTGAGGACAACGCCTATGGGTTCACCGCGGACGCCGGTGACGAACTGCCGTCCCTGAAGGCCCTGGACGGCGGCGGGCGTGTCGTCCACATCGGGACGTTCGCCAAGGTCTGCTTCCCCGGCGCCCGAGTCGGCTACGTGGTCGCCGACCAGCAGGTCGAGAACGGCTCCCGGCTTCTCGCGGACGAGCTGGCCGCGCTGAAGACCATGGTCACGGTCAACACCTCCCCGCTGAGCCAGGCCGTCATCGGCGGCATGCTCGTCGAACACGGAGGCTCACTCAGGGAGTTGAGCCGGCAGAAGGCCCAGCTCTACCGGCGTAATCTCGACCAGCTGACGACAGCACTGGACTCGCACCTGCCGGACGTGGGGGCGGCCGGGATCCACTGGAACCGGCCCGAGGGCGGGTTCTTCGTCAGGCTCCACCTGCCGGTACCGGCCGACGACGACCTGCTGGAGAAATCCGCAGCGAAGTACGGCGTGCTGTGGACGCCTATGGCTCCGTTCTACCTCGACGGTGGCGGCGACCGGCAACTCCGGCTCTCGTGCAGCTACCTCGACCCAGACCAGATCGACACCGGTATGCGGCGGTTTGCTGCCTTTCTGCAGAAGGAGATCATCCGTTGAGTGCGCAGGACGCTGTTCCCTATCCCACCGTACGGACCTGCCCGTTCTCCCCACCGACCGAGTTCGCCGGCTACCGCGAACGTGAGCCGATCCGCCGGATGCGCTACCCGGACGGCCAGCTCGGCTGGCTGGTCACCAGCCGCAGCCTGGCCCGCAAGGTGCTCTCAGACTCCCGGTTCAGCGCCCGGTCCGACCTCAAGCGGGTCCCGGTGCTGCGTCCCGGCGCGGATCCGTTCTTCGGCGCCCCGGCGCTGCCCGGCTGGATCCTGGACCTGGACGCACCGGAGCACACCCGCATCCGCCAGCAGTTGACCGGCAAGTTCACCGCCCGCCGGATGCGGGGGATGCGCCCCTACGTCGAGCAGGTCGTCGCCGGTCTGCTGGACGACATGGAACGGGACGGCGGCCCCGTCGACCTCATCGAGGCCTTCACACTTCCGCTGTCCACACAGACCATCTGTGAACTGCTCGGCGTTCCCTACAGCGAACGCGACGCCTTCCAGCGCGACAGCAAGGTCCTCTTCAGCCTGGGCTCGACCGCCCAGCAGGCTTCCGAGGCCATGGACCGGCTGTATGTGCTGGTACGCAGCCTGGTCAGGACCTCGGGGGAGCACAGCGGTCTGCTGCACCAACTCGCCGAGGACGGCGTCCTGAACGAGGACGAGATAGTCGGTGCCGGCGTGATGATGCTGACCGGCGGGCACGGGTCGACATCCAGTGCCATGGCGCTGGGCGCCTATGCCCTGCTCAGCCACCCCGACCAACTCGCCAAGTTCCAGGCCGACCCGGCGCTCACCGACAATGCCGTCGACGAACTGCTGCGGTATGCGACCATCTTCCACTTCGGAGTCCCGCGCGCCGCTCTTGAGGACTTCGAGTTCGAGGGCCGACCCATCAAGGCCGGCGAGCCCGTCACGGTCGCACTCCCCGCGGCAAACCGGGACCCTGCCTGGTTCGCCGAGGACCCCGACCGGCTGGACATCGAACGGCGCACCTCCGGGCATCTCGCCTTCGGCCACGGCATCCATCAGTGCACCGGGCAGAGCCTGGTGCGAGTGGAGATGCGTGCCGCCCTCTCCGCGCTCTTCAGCCGCTGCCCGGACCTGGCGCTCGCCGTGCCGCCCGAGGAGATCGCCCTCAACACTCAGACCAGCCCCGTGTACGGGGTGCTCCAGCTGCCAGTCCGCTGGTGACCGGCACTTCACGAGGAGAAAGGACCAACTCGTGCACGTCTCCACGAGCGTAGAGACCTGTGTCGGCTGCGGCCAGTGCGCACTGGCGGTCCCCGAGGTCTTCGACCAGGAGCAGAGCGAAGGCACCGTCGTGCTGCTCGATCCGAACCCGCCCGAGGACCTCCACCCGGCGGTGAGCCAGGCCGCGATCAACTGCCCGGTCGAGGCGATCTCGGTGAGCAAGTCCTGATGAGCCCGTCCATATTCCCGGAGGTCAACCACTGTGCGACTGAACAGCTTTGACGACTTCTCGCCACTCAAGGAGGTCGTCCTCGGCTCCGCGGCCGACTACGTCGAGCGGATTCGCGACATGTCCTTCGACATGTTCATCAGCGACAACCTCTCGGGAGCCCGCGGCTACTACCCCAGCATCACGGACTGGTACACCGGGGAGGGCCGCGGCGACCGCAACGAGCCGCACCGGCTGGCCCTGAAGGAGCGCTTCCTCCAGGAGCTCATCGAGGACGTGGAGGGCATCGCCGAACAGCTCAAGAAGCTGTCGGTACAGGTGCTGCGCCCGATGGCGCTCGATCCGGCGCACGGCGAGATGGCCTCGCCCGCCTGGTCCGCCCCCGTCACGCCCCCGCTGAACCTGCGCGACAACACCCTGATCATGGGCGACGAGATCATCGAGACGCCGCCCACGCTGCGCGCCCGCTACTTCGAGACTCAGTTCCTCAAGCCGATCTTCATGGAGTACTTCCGGCAGGGTGCCCGCTGGACGACGATGCCTCGCCCGATGATGACCGACGCGTCCTTCGACCCCGCCAACATCGAGAACGCCGCTCCCAACATCGAGGTGCCGCTGAATGCGCGGCCGTCGCCCTACGACGTCGGTGTGGAGATCATGATCGACGGCGCGAACTGCCTGCGCCTGGGCCGCGACCTGATCGTCAACATCTCCAACGCCAACCATGCCCTGGCCTGCGACTGGCTGGAGCGGCACCTCGAAGGGCGCTTCCGGGTGCACCGTATGCGCAAGCTGACCCAGAGCCATATCGACAGCGTGGTCGTCCCACTGCGTGCCGGCACTCTGTTGATCCGCTCCGAGGGCGTTCTGGACTTCCTGCCCGAGCCGCTGCGCAAGTGGGACACGATTGTCTCGCCGGTGCCGGAGATCGGTGACTTTCCGCAGTACGAGAACGGCGACCCCATCCCGCCCAGCCCGTACATCGACCTCAATGTGCTGTCCATCGACGAGAACACCGTCATGGTCAACGACGCGTGCAAGACGTTGATCCGCACGCTGGAGGAGCACAGGTTCACGGTCGTCCCCGTCCGCCACCGGCACCGCCGTCTGTTCGGTGGCGGCTTCCACTGCTTCACCCTCGACACGGTGCGCTCGGGCGGCGACGCGGACTACCTGAGCTGACCCGCGTACCGCCCGGTCGCGCGCAACCGGGCGGTACGCGACGACCCGTAGACGGACAACCGTATTCCGACCACAGGCGGAGATTGAGCCATGCCTCATTCCCACAACACCAGCCCGGCGGCGTCTGGTGTCCCATCGGCCGCGGACCACGAACAGACCCTGGAGAGCCGACTGCGGGCCGGCGCCGTACGAGCCGGCTGCGCGCCCGCGATCCGGGACGCCGCCGGCGTGCGTGCCACCCATCACGACCTTCGCCGCATCCGCGACGGCGGTCGTCTGCGACTGCGGGAGGCGGGTGTGGGTCGGCACGACCGGGTCGCGCTGGTTATGGCGGGTGACTGGCGGACGGCCGTGGCGCTGGTCGCCGCCACCTCGGCAGCCGCCGTCGCGCCGCTCGACCCCGGCCTGACCGACAGCGAGCTCGCCGTCTGCCTCGCCCAGCTTGCGCCGCGCGCCGTCCTGGTGGACGCGCCGTCCGCCGCCCGGATGCGTGCACTCGCCGGCGAGGACACCGCTGTCCTCATCTGGGAGGTCGACGACCTCGACGGAGCACCGGACGAGACGGCCGCCGAACTGCCGGCTGAGGACGACCCGTCCCTGCTGCTGTTCACCTCCGGCACCACCGCGGCACCCAAGGTTGTGCAGCTGACCCAGCGCAACCTGGCGGCCGCCGTCGACAACATCGTGTCCACCCTGCGGCTGGATGTCAGCGACTGCGCCCTGAACGCCATGCCGCTTTACCACGGCCACGGGATCTTCCCGGGCACGCTCGCGCCGCTGACCTCCGGGGGGAGCGCCGTCTGCGCCCGGGTGAACACCGCCGCCGAACTGCTGGCCGTCATCCGGTCCGCAGCGCCGACCTGGTACTCCGCCGCGCCAGTCGTTCACCACAGCTTCCTGGCGATGGCCCGCAGTACTCCGGCGGTCCGCGAGGAGCTGCGGCTGCGCGCGATCCGCTCGACCTCCTCGGCGCTGGCGCCCAAGCTGCTGGCGGAGCTGGAGGAGTACCTGGGCGCGCCGGTGCTGGAGGCCTACGCCGCCAGCGAGGCCCCGGGCCAGATCACCAGCAACCCGCTGGACGGGCCGCGCAAGCCGGGCACCGTCGGCACCACCCAGCCTGGTAGTGAGGTGGCCGTGCTGACAGCCGACGGGCAGATCACGAACGCGCCCGGCAGTGTCGGTGAGGTCCTGGTCCGCGGCGCCATCGTGATGCCCGGCTATCTGGGGGTGCCGGCCGACCAGCAGCCCTTCGTGGACGGTTGGCTGCGCACCGGTGATCAGGGGACGCTCGACGAAGACAGCTACCTGGCGCTCTCCGGCCGGGTCGTGGACGTCATCAACCGGGGCGCGGAGAAGTTCTCCCCCACCGAGGTAGAGGAGGCCCTGGCGCAGCACCCGGAGGTGCTGGAGGTGGTGGTCTTCGGCCGCTCGCATCCGACGCTGGGCGAGGAGGCCGCGGCCGCAGTGGTCCTGCATGAGGAGGCCGCCGTGACGGAGGCGGAGCTGATCGCTTTCGCGGCCGAGCGGCTGGCCGGCTACAAGGTGCCGGTGGCGATCGACTTCACCGCCGCGCTGCCGCGTGGCCGCACCGGGAAGATCGTGCGTCGCCGGTTGAAGGAGCAGGCGGAGCGCTCCGAGACCCGCATCGGACACCGAACGGCGTCAGCGCGGTGAGCGGGACGACGCAGGAGGTCCGCTTCGCGGCCGACGAGCTCAGGGACTTCGCCTCCCGGGTGCTCATCGCGGCTGGCGCCACCCGGGATGCCGCAGAGCTGTGCGCACAGGTGCTGGTGCACGCGGACCTCGGGGGAACCGACACCCACGGGATCGTGCGGCTGGGCCAGTACGCCCAGGCCCTGGCCGACGGCCGAGTCAGCCCGCTGGCCCGGCCCCAGGTGGTCTCGGACGCCGGCCCGGTGGCTGTGGTGGACGCCGGCAACGCCCTGGGCCCGGTCGGTCTGAGCTTCGCAGTCGACCACGCCGTGAGCGCCGCCCGCCGGCACGGGGTGACGGTGGTGACAGTGCGCGGCTCCAACCATGCCGGGAGCATGAGTTGGTACACCGCACGGGCAGCCGAGGCCGGACTGGTCGCCCTGGTGCTGACCGGGTCCACCAAGGCGATGGTGGCCCCCAGCGGCGGAGCGGCCGCCTTTCTCGGGACCAACGCGGTGGCGTACGCGGTTCCAGCCGGCGAGGAGACCGTGTCCTTTGACGCGGCGACCAGCTCCGCCTCGCGCAGCATGCTGGAGACCTTCCAGCGGGCCGGGCAGTGCCTGCCGCAGGGCTGGGCCCAGGACGGGGACGGCCGGCCCGCGCTGGACGCGGGCGAGGTGATCGCCGGAATCGACCAGCTGTCAGGACACAGCCTGCTGCCGTTCGGTGGGCCCGAGAACGCACACAAGGGCTTCGGTGTCGGTCTGCTGGTCGAGCTGTTGTGCGGGCCGATCGCCGGAGCGGGCTGGGGCCCGCGCCTTCCCGGGGCCGGGCCGGCGAATGTCGGGCACTTCGTGCTCTGCCTAGACCCGGGCGCGCTCGACGCCGACGCCGCGGACGTCCAGCAGCGCGTCCGGTCGCTCGGCGCCCAACTGCGAGCCGTGCCGCCGCCCGCCGGGAGCCCCCCGGTGCGGGTGCCGGGGGACCGGCAGCGGCGTTGCGCCGCCCAGCGGGCCCACGAGGGAATCCCGCTGCCGACCCAGGTGCGGGCCGAACTGGACCACACCGCCGCGCTGGTGGGCGTGAGCCCGCCCGTTCCCTTGCATCCCCCGACGACCGGACGGACGCGACCCGCCCGGGCGACGTCGGGCCCCGCAGCGCTCACCGTGACCCGGACAGGAGACAACCATGGACGCTGAGGCGTTGACCGTCCTGCGCGGCTCAGTCCGTGTTCCCACCTCGAAGCCGCACACCCAGCGGGCGCTGCTGATGGCCGCGCTCGCCGACGGTGAGTCGACGATCCGTCGGCCCAACGTCTGTTCGGAGTCCACGCTGGTGCAGGAAGCAGCGACGGCGCTCGGGTCTCGGTTCGAAGCCCAGGGCGAGCAGCTCGTGGTGCGCGGTGTGGCTGGCCGGCCCCAGCGTCCGGCCGCGCTGCTGCAGGTTGCCGGTTCCGGGTTCGCCCTGCGGCACCTGCTGCCGATCGCCGCCCTCGCGCCGGCACCTTGCGTGCTCTCCGGCAGCCGACAACTGGCCGCACGGCCGCTCCAGCCCCTCCTGGACGCGCTGGCGGGGTTGGGTGGCCGGGCCGAGCCCGCCGACCGAGACCTTGTCTTGCCGATCGCCACCTGGAGCACTGGCCTGACCGGCGGACGGCTTGACGTACCCGCGGACGAGACCTCGCAGTTCGTCAGCGCGCTGATGCTGACCGCACCCTACGCAGCCGGACCGGTACGGATCGGCATCCCGGGCGTACTGGTCAGCAAGCACTACATTCGGATGACCGGCGAGATGATGGCGCGCTTCGGCGCCCACGTTATGGTCGCCGACGACCTGCGCACGATCGAGGTCGAGCCGTCTGGCTACCGGGCCACGAAGATACTGGTCGGACCGGACGTCACCTCGCTCTTCTACTTCGTTGCGGCCGCCGTCGTCGCTGACGCCGACATCCTGGTGGAGGACGTGGAGCTCGGCGAGGACCTCTTCCTCGACTCGGCGGTGGCGCTGGGTCGCCGTCTCGGGGTCCGGATCACCCAGGAGGGAACCAACCTGCGGATCAGGTCCGGCGAACGGCCCGCCGAGCAGGTGGAGATCGACGCCTCGGACCTGCCGACTCTGGTGCCGGCGCTGGCGGCGGTGGCCTCCAGCCTGCCCCACGGGATGGTGCTGCAAGGCGCCCGCCACATTCATCACCACAAGACGAGCCGGCTGCAGGTCGTGCTGGACGAGCTGGCGCGGCTCGGGCGGGTCCTGCGACCCCACTACCGCGACGGACAGCTGGACGGCTTCGAAACCGACTGTGTCGAGCCCGCTGCGGCCGAGCAGGTCGACGCTCAGGGCGACCATCGCAACTTCATGGCGCTGTTCCTGGCGACCCTGGCAGTCGAGCGCCCCGTTCATGTGCTCGGGGCGAACACCCTGAGCACCTCGTTCGCCGACTTCCTGACCTGCTTTCAGACGCTGACCACCACGCCCGCCCGCGTCTGACCGACTCGAACGGATCACAGATGACGACCCCTTCCAGCCTCCGCGTGGCACCCGGCACCCGGTTGTCAGGCTCCGTCACCCCACCCGGCGCCAAGAGCGGCACGGTTCGCGCCCTGCTCTGTGGCACTCTCGCCGCGGGGACCAGCACCATCGTCAACGCTGGCTCCGGAGACAACATCCGTGCCATGGCCGCTGCCTGCCGAGTGCTTGGCGCCGAGATCGAGGAGCTCGATGCGCGCACCTGGCAGGTGCGCGGTGTCGACCACCGGCTTCCTGGGCGCACTGAACTCGACGCCGGGAATTCCGGGATCGTGCTACGCCTGCTTACTGCCGTTGGCGCCGCTACCGACCACTGCTCGGTTGGCACGCGCTTCGCCGACTCCCTGGGACGGCGCGGCAACCATGAGATCGTCGACGCACTGCGGCAGTTCGGCGCCGACGCCGCCGGACGCGGCCCGGAGGCATGTCCCCCGCTGGTCGTGGGGCGCACAGCGGGCCTGCACGGCGGGACGGTGTCGGTGTCCGGTCGCCGCAGCTCGCAGTTCCTCTCCGGGCTGCTCTTCCTCGCGCCCCTGGTCGGCGAGGATGTGGAGATCCGAGTTCACGACGAGCTGAGCTCAAGCGCGATGGTGGCAACCACTGTGGACGCGCTGGGCCGGGCCGGAGTAATCGTCGAGGTCGGCGAGGACCGGCTGAGTTACCGGATCGCAGGCGGCCAGCGCTATCGTCCGGCCATCCACCCGGTCGCCAGTGACGCCTCCAGCGTCGCCGGCATCCTCGCTGCGGCGGCAGCCGTCCCGGGCTCCCTGACCAGGATCAGCGGCTTTCAGGGGAACGACCACGGTACGGCGGCCCTGATCGAGGCCTTCCGCCGCATGGGCGTCCGGATCGACGCGGAGGGCGAGACGCTGGTCTGCCATGGGGCCGACGAGGTGGCGCCCATCGAACTGGACGGATCGGCGTGCGCGGATGGTGTCCTGCCGATGGCCGCCCTGGCCTGTTTTGCCAACGGCACCAGCGTCTTCTCCAACGTGGAGACCCTCCGGTTCAAGGAGTGCGACCGGATCAGCGACTTCTGCCATGAACTCGCCGCCGCGGGCGCGAAGGTCGAGGAGCGCCAGGACGCGATCATCGTCCACGGCACCGGTCAGGTCCCCGGCGGAGCTGAGGTCTTCGGGCACCACGACCACAGCGTGGTGATGGCCATGTCGGTGCTGGCCCTGCGCAGCCGTGACGGGCTTGCCGTCACCGGCTGGGAGTCGGTCGGCCAGACCTACCGGGAGTTCTTCGACGACCTGCGCTCGCTGGGCGCCGAGGTCTGCTGACGCGGGCCGGGCGGCCGCCTCAGGGCGGCAGTTGCGACACGGAAAAAGATCTGTTCTCGACACACAGGGGAGCACTTGTGGATCCGGCAGATGTGCGCGAGGTGCTGAGCAGCAGCATCCTCGTCGACGGCTACGACTTCATACTCGACCTGGAGAAGAGTTCCGGCAGCTATCTGGTCGACGCCCGGACGGGGCTTCACTACCTCGACCTCTTCTCCTTCTTCTCGTCGCTTCCGCTGGGGATGAATCCCCCTGACCTGCTCGACGACGCCGACTTCATGGCCAGGCTGGCCAGGGCCGCCCTGCACAAGGTGAGCAATCCCGACGTCTATACGGAGGAGTACGCACAGTTCGTCGAAACGTTCGTCCGCGTGCTGGGTGATCCCGCGCTGCCGAAACTCTTCTTCATCGACGGCGGTGCCCTCGCCGTCGAGAACGCGCTCAAGGTGGCATTCGACTGGAAATCCCGGATCTCGGGCACGGCGGAATCCTTGAACCTGAAGGCGATGCACCTGACGAGCGCGTTCCACGGCCGCAGCGGATACACCATGTCGATGACCAATACCGACCCGGAAAAGACTAGGCTCTTCCCGAAATGGGACTGGCCACGCCTGCCCACTCCGGCGCTCCGCTTCCCGCTTCACGAGTACGCGTCGGACAACCGATCGGCGGAGGACGCCGCGCTGCACATGGCGCAACGCACCTTTGAGGAATCCGCCGGCGAGATAGCCTGCTTCGTCGCCGAGCCCATCCTGGGCGAGGGCGGGGACATGCATCTCAGTGCCCGGTTCCTCCTCGGCATGCAGGAACTGTGCCACGAGTTCGACGCTCTTTTCGTTCTCGACGAGGTACAGACCGGCTGCGGTCCGACGGGAACCGCCTGGGCCTACCAGCAACTCGGTCTGTCACCGGACGTCGTGGCCTTCGGCAAGAAGACGCAGGTCTGTGGCGTGATGGCGGGCCGGCGGGTCGACCTCGTCGACGACAACGTGTTCCGGACGTCCTCGCGTATCAGCTCCACTTGGGGCGGGAACCTGGCCGACATGGTGCGGGCGACCCGGATCCTCGACATCGTGGAGCGCGACGAGCTCTTCCGGCAGGCCAGGGACAAGGGAGACACGTTTCTTGGTCTGCTCGGCGAACTGGGCCGTCGGCACCCGAGTCTGGTGAGCAATGTCCGGGGCCGCGGCCTGATGGCGGCCTTCGACCTTCCGGATGCGCCTGTCCGCGATCTTCTGATCAAACGGCTGTTCACCGACGAACGAGTGATCATCCTGCCGTCCGGCGAACGCAGCATCCGATTTCGGCCCTCGCTCACGGTGACGACGGCCGAACTCAGTTCGGCAGTGAATTCCATCGACCAGGTCATGAACACCGTGACCGAAACCCTGGAAACCGGAGGTGTCAAGTGAGCGCACGTGACAGGAAGCCGACCAGCCGGATTTCGTTCGACCAGTACGACGACGCAGTCTTCCGAGAGATGCTCGACCTGCACGGCTACGTCTACATGGACGATGTTCCGGAAGGATTTGACCACGTCGAGTTCTTCAAGGCCTTCGGCGAGCTGCTGCCGCAGTATGCGGGAGAGCAGATCTGGTCGGTGAAGGCCGAAGAACGCTTCGAGGACATGTACCACTCCCTGAACACGCGGCCGTTGATGCCGCACACCGAGTGCTACGAGTTTCTCGGAGCGGCGCCGCGCTATCTCGGTCTGTGGTGCCTGGTTCCCGCCGAGGACGGCGGGGGGCAGACGACACTCGCGGACTTCCGCCCTTTCCTGGACGAACTGACGCCGGAAGAATTCGGGCTGCTCACACAGAAGCAGTACGAGTTCATATCGGCAGACGGCGTCCGCAGCATGGACCTGGGCAGGACAGCCGTGCATCCGATGTACGAGGAGCGAGCCGACGCCCCGCCGATCCTCAGGTTCAGCTACAACTGCGTGGAGCACCAGGACGATCCCTTCCTCCTCGACATCCGCGAGCGGATGGTCAAGTTCTTCGAGCAGAACCACGTCGCCGTCGATATCCAGCGCAACGCTCTGCTGCTCTGGAACAACCACCGCATGCTGCACGCCCGAACCGGATACACCGACGCACGGCGACACCTGCGCCGAGTCTGGATTTCCGACCCGGCGTGACCGACGCCGCGAACCGATTGGGAAACAACGTGCGCAACCTGGAATCCAGGTCCGTCATCGACGGCAGCCCGCTGAGCTCGGCCACCGCCACGCCGGTACCGTCGTTCAATCCGGCACAAACCGACGAAGTCGTCACCACCGCCTGGCTCGACACTGCCGAGACGTTCGCCGCCGCATGCTCCGCTGCATCGGCGAAGTCCGCACAGTGGGCGTCCGTGCCGGCTCCGGTGCGCGGACAGCTGATCGCGAACATCGGTCAACTGGTCGCCGCGAACAAGGAGCAGCTGGCCGCACTCGTCTGCCGCGAAATGGGAAAGCCCTTCGCCGAGTCGCTCGGTGAGGTCCAGGAGATCGTCGACACCTGCACCTTCTTCGCCGGAGAGGGCCGGCGCCTCTACGGCCAGACGGTGCCCAGCGAGATCCGGGACAAGCAACTGTTCACCTTCCGGCGCCCGCTGGGCACCATGGTGGTCATCACCGCGGCGAACTTCCCGGTGGCCGTGCCTTCCTGGTACATCATCCCGGCGCTGCTGGCCGGGAACACCGTGGTCTGGAAGCCTTCGGAACTCACGCCCGCGGTCAGTTGCGCACTGTATGAGATCTTCGCGAACGCCGGTGTACCCGCCGGTACCGTCAACCTGGTGCTCGCCGACGGCGACGCCACGTTCCACGGGCTGGAATCGGCGCTCGATCAGGGCGCCGTGGACAAGGTGGGCTTCACCGGTTCCACCGAGGCCGGACGGATGGTCAGCGAGCTCTGCGGCCGACACCTGCAGACGCCGTGTCTCGAACTCGGGGGCAAGAACCCGATGGTGGTCATGCCGGACGCGGATCTGGACAGCGCGCTGGCCGGGGCTCTGTTCAGCGGCTACGCCACCGCGGGCCAGCGCTGCACCTCGCTGGGCACCATCATCGTCCACGAGTCGCTGCACACGGAATTGGTACAGCGGCTCGACGAGCGCCTTCGTGAACTCGTCATCGGCGAGCCGACCAAGGACGTGTTCTACGGACCGCTCATCGACGAGCGCTATCTGACGGGCTTCACCGGCTGGCTGGACCGGATCGAGGAGCACCACACGATCCACGGCTCGGACGGGGTCGGGCGGATCAGTCGCGCCAACCCGCGGCGTTCATTCACCGGTGACCCGGATCGCGGGCTCTACGTGCATCCGGTGCTGGTCGACGGGCTCCGGCCCGAGGACGACCTCTACCGGCACGAGACCTTCGGCCCCCTGGTCGGCGTGATGCCGTTCGCCACGGAGGACGAAGCGGTGGCGTTGGCGGACGGCCATGGCTACGGCCTCTCCGCCGCCGTCTACACGCGGGACCCCGGCGTCGCCTTCCGGTTCGGCGCCCAGGTGCGCTGCGGCATGCTGAGCGTGAACAACTCGACCGTTGGTGCGGAGGCCCATCTTCCCTTCGGGGGAAACCTCAAGTCCGGCAACGGCAGCCGTCAGTCAGGCCTGTGGATGCTGGATCAGGTCACCCGGTGGCAGTCGATGAACTGGGACTACGGGACCTCGCTGCGCCGGGCGCAGATCGACACCGAACTGATCGAGCACAATCCCCTCTTCCGCCTCTAGAGCGGCAGCCCGTGCGGTGCGCGGCCACCCGGGCCGCCAAGACCGCTCAGGAGGCGGTGCGGACGTGATCACCATTCACCTGACGTACGAGATCGACCCTTACAAACTGGCGGACTTCGAGGAGTACGGCAGACGCTGGGTTCGGCTGGTCAATCGGTTCGGCGGCACACACCACGGTTACTTCCTGCCGAGCGAAGGGGACAGCGACATCGCCTACGCCCTCTTCTCCTTCGGCAGCCTCGCCGAGTACGAGCGGTACCGCAACGCGAGCTTCGAGGACCCGGAATGCCAGGCCGCCTTCGAACTGGCCCGGACCACGCGCTGCATCAGACGGCACGAGCGACGCTTCCTGAAGCCGCTCGGTGCCGGTGTGTGACAAGTGCCCGGGCAGCACCGTATTCAGGAATGGAATTTCAGATGCCATCTTTGACCACGATATGCATAGTCGGCGCCGGTCCCAGAGGGCTGTCGGTGCTGGAACGGCTCTGCGCGAACGAGCGGCAGGAACGGCGCCACAGCGCGGTCACCATCCACGTCGTCGATCCGTCTCCGCCAGGCGCCGGAACCGTGTGGCGTGTCACCCAGTCGCGTCATCTGGTGATGAACACGATCGCCTCGCAGATCACCGTGTTCACCGACGAGAGTGTCCGGATCGCTGGACCGATCGTGCCCGGCCCGAGCCTCTACGACTGGGCCAAGCAGATCCTCCAGGACGAGGAGACCGACCTCGACGACCTGACCCTTGCCGAGGCCCGCGATCTGGAGCCGAACTCCTACCCGACCCGCGCCTTCTACGGGCGCTATCTGCAGGCCGGTTTCCGCACGGTGATCGAGCAGGCCGCAGCGCACATCACCGTCCAGGTACATCGCTCGCGTGCCGTCGCGCTGGCGAGCGTCGACGCCCGCCGACGCGACGGCGCCCAGCGTGTCCGCCTGGAGAACGGCACTTGGCTGGAGCCATTGGACGCCGTGGTGATGGCCCAGGGGCACGTCGCGGAGCGGCCGACACCGCAGGAGGAGCGCAATCTCCGGCTGGCCCGGATCCACCGGCTGGACTACCTCGCCCCGGCCAATCCGGCCGATGTGGACCTAAGCCGCATCCGGCCGGGCCGCCCTGTCCTGCTCCGCGGTCTGGGCCTGTGCTTCTTCGACTACATGGCGCTGCTGACGACGGGTCGCGGCGGCACCTACGCCCGTGAGGGGGAGCGTCTGGTGTACCACCCCTCCGGCGAGGAACCGTTGATGTTCGCCAGCTCGCGCCGAGGCATTCCGTACCACGCGCGTGGTGAGAACGAGAAGGGCGTCCACGGCCGTCACCAGCCGCGGCTGCTCACTGCGGAACGGATCGCGGCCCTGCGCCGGCGATGTGCCGAGGATGAGCCGATGGATTTCCGCCAGGACCTGTGGCCGCTGATCGCGCGTGAGGTGGAGAGCGTCTACTACGGCTCCTTGCTTGCGAATCGTGGTGCGGCGCAGGAACGCGAAACATTCGTCACGCGCTATCTGGGCGCTTCGTCGACGGAGCTTCCGGCGCTGCTCGCGGACTACGGATTCACCCATGAGGACCGCTGGGACTGGGACCGGCTCGAACGCCCTTACGGCAAGGGCGTGTTCGGCGATCGCGAGGACTTCAGGGCCTGGCTGCTGGAGTACCTTGCCCAGGACGTCCGCGAGGCCAGAGCCGGCAACGTGAGCGGCCCGCTGAAAGCGGCCCTGGACGTGCTGCGGGACCTGCGCAACGAGATCCGGCTGGCGGTGGACCACGGCGGGATCGACGGCGACTCCTACCGGGACGACCTGCAGGGCTGGTACACCCCGCTCAACGCGTTCCTCTCCATCGGCCCCCCGGCCTCAAGGATCGAGGAGACCGCGGCACTGATCGAAGCGGGGGTTCTGGAACTGATCGGGCCCGCCGCCGAGGTCCGTCTGGACACTCACGGTTCTGCCTTCGTCGCCCGGTCGCCGCTGATACCGGGACCACCGGTGCGGGCGACCACGCTGATCGAAGCGAGGCTCCCGGAACCGGACCTGCGGCGCACCGATGATCCTCTGCTGCTCCACCTGCTCAGCACCGGGCAGGCGGTGCCGCACCGGATTCCCGGCGCGTGCGGCACGAGTTACGAGACCGGGGGACTGGCGGTCAGCGAACGTCCCTACCGGCTGTTGGACACCCTCGGCCAGGTCCATCCGCGGCGGTTCGCGTACGGGGTCCCCACCGAAGCCGTGCACTGGGCCACCGCGGCGGGCATCAGGCCGGGAGTGGACTCGGTGACCCTGGGTGACTCCGACGCGATCGCGTGTGCGGTGCTGGCCCTGCCGGCACTGGCCGCCACCACCGTCGACGGGGAGTGCGCGGTGCCGATGGAACCAATGGAGGTGGTCGTATGACCAGCTGGATCGACTCCGGCCTGCTCTCGCCTGTGCGGGCGGGAACCGCAGTGGAGGCCGAGGTGAACGACCAGGCCTGGCTCCAAGCCATGCTCGACGCCGAGGCCGCACTCGCTCGGGCCCAGGCCAGGTTGGGCACCGTGCCACCCTCCGCGGCCGAGACCATCGGCCGTGCGGCCAGGGCCGAGCGTTTCGACTTGCGGGCCCTAGCCTTGGCCGCGCGGCAGACCGCCAATCCCGTTGTCGGGCTGGTCCAGGCGCTGACCCGCGAGGTGGCCCGGACCGACGCGGCCGCCGCGGAGTTCGTACACCGGGGCTCCACCAGCCAGGACATCCTGGACACCGCCGCCATGCTTGTTGCTGTGCGTACGATCGGGATCATCCGGAAGGACCTCGACCGGACCGTGGCCTCACTTGCCGTGCTGGCGGCCGATCACCGTGACTCCGTGATGGCCGGCCGCACCTTGGCTCTCCAGGCGGTGCCCACCACGTTCGGACTCAAGGCCGCGAGCTGGCGTCAGTTGGTTCTGGACGCGGACCACCGGCTGGGCCGGTTGGCTGCGGAGGGCCTGCCGGTCTCACTGGGCGGGGCGGCGGGCACCTTGGCCGGATACCTGGAGTACGCACGACTGGACGGCGCGGATCCGCTCCCCCCGGAGGAGTACGTGTCCCAGTTGGAGGCGGCCTTCGCCGCGGAGACCGGGCTGGCCCGGCAGACATTGCCCTGGCACGCGCTCCGCACGCCGATGGCCGATCTCGCTGCAGCGCTGGCCTTCACGACAGGGGCTCTCGGCAAGATCGCCATGGACGTGCAGAACCTGACCAGAACCGAGGTCGGGGAAGTCAGCGAGCCCACCGTGAGCGGGCGGGGCAGCTCATCGGCGATGCCGCACAAACAGAATCCGGTCCTGTCCACCCTGATTCGCAGCGCGGCCATTCAGGTTCCGGTGTTGGCAGCAGGGCTCACCCAGTGCCTGATCTCTGAGGACGAGCGTTCCGGTGGTGCCTGGCACGCCGAGTGGCTTCTGCTGAGGGAATGTCTGCAACTGGCCGGAGGTGCCGCGGAGACGGCGGTCGAGCTGGTGGAGGGGCTGGTGGTCCGCCCGACACGGATGCTGGAGAATCTGTCCCTCATCGGCAGCCAGCTCGTCTCGGAGAGAATCACCGCCTGGATCGCGCCCGAACTCGGCAAGACGGCAGCCAAGCAGCTGCTCGGCGAGGTCTCGGAAGAAAGCCGCCGTACCGGGCGGCCGTTCCACCAACTGCTCGGCGAGCGCGCCGAGCTGGACGGAGTACTGAGTGCGACGCGACTCGCCGTGCTCAGCGACCCGACTGACTATGTCGGTGCCGCACCAGCTCTGGTCGACCGAGCCCTTCGTCCGAGTGGCACAGCCGGTGCTGCACAAGGTCCGCCATCAGATTCCGGCGGTCATCCACTGCCGAAAAGCGAGCCGGAGGAGGCGCCGATGACTCCGGCCTAGATGATCTATCCCAAGGGGTTCAGTGGTCGTAGGCGGGAGGGCGCGCATGGTCGGCTGGTCGGCGTTGTTGTTGTGCCAGATCGCGGCGATGAGCGCGAGGATGCGCTGAAGGACGTGGACGGCCACGCCGCCGGAGGTGCGGTCTCGGTGTCGTTCGAGGTCGAGTCGCCCCTTGAAGGTCTCGTTGATCCGCTCGACGACCTGCCGCTCACTTCGATGAACTTCAGCTTCGCTGCAGAGCTGATCCGCGGAGCGCTTCGAGCAGGGGAATCGTCTGCTCGGGTCCCGGCAGCGCGTTGATCTCCTCTCGGACGCGCTCGGCGGCGCGGCGGTAGGCGCCGTCGGCGAGTACAGCCGATACCGTCGTGCGCACTTCCTCCGGGGTGAGAGTGACCGGGTCCAGGACCTGGGCGGTACCGAGTTCGACGCAACGCTGCGCGTTATACGGCTGGTCCGCACCCAGGGGGATCAGGACCGACGGCAGGCCGTGGGCGAATGCTCCCATGAGGCTGCCGGAGCCTCCGTGCGAGACGACCAGGTCGCACTGCGGCAGAAGCACCTCCTGCGGAACGAACTGTTCGATCCGGACGTGGTCGGGCAGCGGCCCGAACGCGGCGGGGTCGACGCGCTCACCGACGGTAACGACCACGTCCGTGGGAAGATCCTGGAGTTCGGCCAGCACCCGGGAGAACATGTCAGTGGTGTTGTTAACGGTGCCGAGGGTGAAGTACACGGTGGGCGTGCGCGACGTGGCGTCAACTGGACTGACGGCGGCTGCCTGTCGGAACAGAAAGGTGTGTGCAGGCAGGGGGAAGTGCGGATTTCGGAAGCTCGGCGGGAACGGCGACAGTACCAAGTGCCGGTCCAGCATGGTTAGCTCCGGGTCCGGCGGCAGGCCGTATGTGGATCGCAGCTCGTGCAGTGGCTCGGCGACGACTTCCTTGCGCAGAAAACCCCCGGTCGCGAGGACCAGGACAGTCGCACAGGGAATTGCGAGTGATTCGGCCGCGATCGCGGTGCCGAAGTCGACCTCGTCACGCACCAGGACATCGGGCTTCCATGCATGCGCAAGTTCAAGAACTGCCGCGGCATGCCGCCGGGCCCCGCGCCGGGCGAAGCCCTCTGCGAGCTGCCGAACGTCCGCTTCCCGATCGGGTATCTCCACCATCCTGCGCTGTGCGGCTTCGGTGTATTTGCGCGGCTCGCTCGTGGCGAAAGCAGTGAACCCGGCGGCTGCGATCTCGGGCCCCCTCCCTCCCGCACCGGCAATGGCGACCGTGTGTCCTGCAGCTTGAGCCGCTCGGGCCACAGGGATGAGAGGGCGGAAGTGACCGCTGCCACCGATGAACGTGAACAGGATTCGCACCGGGCGAGGCTACCGGCAATGTGTGCATCCGAAACCAGAGGCTTCGCGCATGACCGGGGTCCAGGCTCTCCATGCCTCGATAGCAACCGCGTTCTCGCCTGTCAGTGACCAGCGCGATCCCCTGGAATTGATCATCTAGCGTTTTTGTTCGCCTAGCGAGTCCAGCGCGTTGTAGGCGCCACGGAACGTGAGAGAACTGGTGTGTTGCTGGGTCTCCATCTTGAGGATGCCTGGTGAAGCGCTCCGGGATCGGTGGAGGCTCCGTACTGCCCCGAGTTGGGTGGAGTCGAGTTGCTTGGTTTCAAGCTACTAGCGGGGTGCGGAGTTTGTACTCCACCGGGCTGAGCATGCCCAGTGCGGAGTGTCTGCGTTGTCGGTTGTGGAAGATCTCCAGGTACTCGAAGAGTGCGGTGGACAGCTCCAACCAGGTGCCACCGTCTGCGGTTGAGTAGTTCGACCTGGACCCGGGCCCAGAAGGACTCCATCATCGCGTTGTCCACGCAGTCCCCTATGGAGCCCATCGAGGGCAGCAAGCCGGAGGCTTTCGCGTGTTGGGTGAATCCCCAGGACCCGAACTGCACTCCGTGGTCCGAGTGGATGATGGTGCCGCCCGGCCGCGGGGAGCGGTTTCCGATGGCCATGGCCAGGGCGTTGGTGGTCAGGGCGAGGAGTCGATCGACCAGCCCACCACGCGTCGCGAGAACGTGTCCAGGACGACCGCGCAGTACACCTTGCCTTCAAGGTGGGGTGCTCGGTGATGTCGGTGACCCATAACTGGTCCCGGGCGTGGCGGGTGAAGTTCCGCTCCACCAGGTCGGCGACGGATGGGGCGACATGCTTGGCGCGGGGTCGCCGGTTGCCGGGCAGGCCGTGCAGGCCGGCGCGCTGCATCAGCAGCTCCACGGTGCCGTGGCTGACATGGATGCGCAGGCCCAGACCGAGCTCAGCATGGACCCGGCGGGAGCCGTAGGTGCCGCGGGAGGCGGTGTGGATGCCCGCGATGGCCTCGGTCAGCCAGGCGTGCTTGACCAGGCGGTTCGAGGGCGGCCGATTGTGCCAGACGTAGTACCCGGACTCGGCGACATGCAGTACCCGGCAGGCCAGTTGCACCGGCAGGTCCTCACCGGCCGTCACGCGGATGGCTTTGAACCGCCTTTTGGGGACGTCACCTCACCCAGCAGTTCGGCAGCACGGCGGTGGACGGCCAATAGGCCTCCAGCTCGGCGATGCGCTTGCGGGCCGCAGCGAGTTCGGACTGGTCGGTGCTGTTCGTGCTGGGCAACTGCCCTGTATCGATGAGGTGTTGGCGGCGCCAGACATAGATCGTCTGGTCACTGATGCCGAGGAGCTGAGCAACCTCGGCGGCCTTCCTTCCGGATGCAACGAGATCGAGGACCTTACGGCGGAACTCGGGTGGATAGCTGCGAGGCATCACGGCCTCCGGAGGCTGCTGGACGGTCAATTGTTCAGCAACCCGATTCCATCAGAACTGGGGCATACCACCTCCACCGATCCCGGAGCGCTTCATTCGGCACCGTCGGGGACGGCCTGGATAACGCGATGACGGAATCGTTCTGATCCTCGATGCAGAGCCGCCAGTTACTGAGCTTCTTCAGCCTTGCCTCTCCAGGGTGAGGATGGCTTTGGCGATTGACGTCATGCGGTTGGGGCTGCATCGGGACCTGCGGAAGATCTGCCAGGACTTCAGGCGTGCGATGCCGCGTTCGACTGGTGCCCGTGCTGCGGCCGGGGCCCGGTTGAGGGTCTTCTCGGTGAGGGTGAGTTCTTGCAGGGGCTTGCGTTTGATGCCGGTGCTCACCCAGGGGACGCCACCCTGGTAGGCGAGGTCGGCCAGGATGGGGACGCCCTGGCGCTCGCAGATGCGGATGATCCGGTGGGTGCGGGCGGCGGTCAGGTCGTGGGCTCGGCCCGGCAACGCGGGTGAGAACCACAACAGCCGGCCGCCTGGGTCGGTGACCACCTGCAGGTTGACCCCGTACCGGCGGTGTCTGTGGGAGTAGTCGGCCCGTCCGTCGCCGACCCGGTCGCACTCGGCGAGCGTGCCGTCCAGCAGGACGAAGTCCGCCGCGGCCTCGCGCAGGACTTTCAGCAGACCCGGCGCACGTTCGGCGAGCAGGCGGATGACCGCACTGGTGTAGGCGTGGGCGGTGGACTCGCTGATCCCGAACCCGGCAGCGATCTTCGCCAGGGTGGTGTGTTCGCGCAGGTACACCAGTGCCACCATCGCGCGCTGGGACGGACGGAGCTTGCAGCGCCGGTCACCCTCACGGGTGACGATGAGCATCGTGACCCACTCCACGAGCGCATGGGGCAGGTCGAGTGCGGCAGGACAGATGACCAACGAGGCCCCCGAGCAGCGTGGTTGAGACGTCAGACATCTCGATCAACAGCTCGGGGGCCTCGCTCGTTGCGCTTCATGGACCGTCACCCGATCGGTGGCCAACTCGAAGAAGCTCAGTGATCCGGCCCGCGGATGCACCCACCCGCCCCGAACAGCGGTTGCGGGAAAAGCCTTACTGAACGGTGGCGAGCGTGAGCGTGAAACCGGCGTTCGGGTCGGCCCAGAGCTGATTTGCCCGGAGGCCCGCCTCGGCAATTTCTGTGTGCAGCCCGTCTGTGGTGAATTTAGCGCTGCGCTCCGTGATCCATTCTTCTCCGTGCGCGAAATGCACCGAAAGGTCGAGGCCCCGGACCTTGACGAGCTGTTCGACTCGACTGCGCAGCCTCATCTCGATGTGACTTTCCGCGCTGTTCCATACCGATACGTGATCGAAGGCATCAGGGTCGAAGTCGGCGTCCAGCTCGCGGTTCAGGACGTGCAGTAGGTTCTTGTTGAACTCGGCCGTGACCCCCTGTTTGTCGTCATAGGCGGCAATCATTTCGTGCTCCGTCTTGACCAGGTCGGCGCCAATCAGAAGGAAATCCTGAGGGCGCATGATGTCCCGGAGTCCGCGAAGGAAGGGACCTCGGGCAGGGCGCCGGAAATTCCCCAGCGTGCTGCCAAGAAAGGCGATGAGTCGTGGCTCGTCGTTGGGCAGTGCCGGCAGGACGAGCGGAGCCGTGAAGTCGGCACGGAGGGCGTGCAGACGGATCCCCGGATAGTCCTGGACGAGTTGGGTGCTGGCCTGCTGGAGCGCGTCCGCGCTGACGTCGACGGGGACGTAGTTCAGGTCGGCCGCTCCGAGCGCCTCGATGATCAGCTTGGATTTCGTCGAACTCCCGGACCCGAGCTCGACCATGCTGCGGGCTCCGGTCTGCGCGGCCACGTCCCGGGCGTGGAGCTGGAGCAACCCCAGTTCGGCCCTCCACAAGGGGTATTCCGGGAGCTGGGTGATCTCCTCGAAGAGTTCGCTGCCCCGGGCGTCGTAGAACCACGTGGGTGCAGTGGACTTGGGGAAGCTGGTCAGTCCGCCGCGGATGTCGGCGCGCAGTGCCTTGGCGTAGTGCTCGGCTTCAAGGGTGTCGGTGTAGCCGTAGGCGCGGGTGCTGGTCATGATTGCCTCACTTCAGTCGACGTCCTGCCGGTGGGTACGTAGAGTGACTACGGGAACCAGAAGTCAGGCCCCGTTGTCTCCTTGGGGCGGACGTCCTGCTCGGCGGCGGGTCTGACCCTGAGCCCTCTGCGTCACCAACTGGGGTCGACTGGCATTTCTGAAAGGGACACAGTGCGGGACTACAACACGACCAGAGCGAAGACCTCTGGCCGCCGTTGAGGCAACACGACCTGTGCGGGACACGGTCGGTGCCGCGACTATGGGCAACTCGGTGATCTGCTCGAAGAGTTCGCTGCCGTGGGCGTCGTAGAACCACTTCGGCGGGAGGGTCTTCGGGGTACTGGTGAGGCCCTCCAGGACGTCGGCGCGCAGGGCCGCGTCGGTGGCGTCCTCGGGCAGGGTGCGGGTGAGAAGGAACGGGCTCACGTGCGGGGCTCCTTCGAAGGTGCGGGTGCCAGGTCCTTCAAGGGGGTGAGAAGGACTTCCGTGCGGGTCGCGGTGAGCAAGGTGCGGTCGGGGGCCTCCTGCCAGTGCGGGTCGTCGTCGTAGGGCTCGGAGGCGACGACCGTGCGGCGGCCGGGCTCCGAGAGGTACCAGAGGGTGTCGCCCCAGGCCGTCGCGGCGATCGTCTCGCCATTGGTGAGAAGGAGGTTGAGGCGGGAGCCGGGGGCCGCATGGGCGACCTCCGTCACCGTGTCGGCCAGAGCCTGGCCCTCCTCGTCGCCCGCCCGGAGCCGACTGAGGACCAGCGCCCACACGAGCGCCGAGTCGCAGCGGGCATCGAGCGACAACAGGTCCACCGGCGGCAGGCGTTGGGCCAGCGCCGCCATCGTCTGCGGCCAGCCGGTGACGGCGCCGTTGTGGCTGAACAGCCAGGGACCCGCGGCGAACGGCGCCGCCGCGGCCTCCCCGTCGGCACCCGCGAACGTCGCGTTCCGTACGGCGGCCAGCAGTGCCCCCGAGCGGACCACGCGGGCCAGGTCGGCGAAGGACTGGTCGCCCCAGATGGGCACGGCCCGCCGGTAGCGGCCCGGCACCGGGTCGCCCTCGGCGTACCAACCCACCCCGAAACCATCGGCGTTGACCGTGCCGTGCCGCTGCCGCCGAGGTTCCCAGGACTGGCGGTACAGGCTGTGCCCCGGGTCCACGAGGAGCCGGCCGAGCGGCTCCTCGGGTCCCAGGTAGGCCAGATGACGGCACATCAGACGGCCTCCGAGCGGGCGGTGCGGAAGCCGGAGAAGATCTGCCGCCGGATCGGGTAGTCCCAGTTGCGGAACGTGCCCCGGCAGGCCACTTCGTCCACGGCGAACGAACCACCCCGCAGCACCTTGTACTCGGGGCCGAAGAACACCTCCGAGTACTCCTTGTACGGGAACGCCTTGAAGCCCGGGTAGGGCAGGAAGTCGCTCGACGTCCACTCCCACACGTCACCTATCAACTGGCGTACGCCCAGCGGTGATTCGCCTGCGGGATAGCTGCCTGCGGGTGCCGGGCGCAGGTGGCGTTGGCCGAGGTTGGCGTGCTCGGGGGCCGGGTCGGCGTCGCCCCACGGGTAGCGCATCGAGCGGTCGTTCGTCGGGTCGTGGCGGGCCGCCTTCTCCCACTCGGCCTCGGTGGGCAGCCGTCGTCCGGCCCAGCGGGCGTAGGCGTCGGCCTCGTACCAACAGACGTGCACCACCGGCTCGTTCGGCGGTACGGCCTCCGTGACGCCGAACCGGCGGCGCAGCCACTGGCCCGCCTCCCGACGCCAGAACTCCGGCGCCGCAATGGAGTTGCGGCGGACGTGCGCCCAGCCCTCCTTCGTCCACCAGCGCGGGTCGTCGTAGCCGCCGTCCTCGATGAACGCCAGATACGCGCCGTTCGTGACCGGTGTGGTGTCGATGTAGAAGGGCGCCACCTCCCGCCGGTGCGCGGGCCGTTCGTTGTCCAGCGCCCACGGTTCGGTGGAGGTGCCCATCGTGAACGGGCCGCCGGGGACCAGGACTTCGGACGGACCGGTGAACAGCGGGACCGGCTCCGGGTCCGGGGCCGTCAACGCCTGCGGGCCCGTGCGGAGCTGATGGGTGATCAACATCGTTTCGTCGTGCTGCTGTTCGTGCTGGGCGACCATCCCGAAGGCGAAGCCCAGGTCGGTGAGCCGCGTCCCGCGGAAGGCGTGGCTCTCCAGGATGTCCGTCACCCGGCCGCGCACCTCGGCCGCGTACTGCCGGGCCTCCGCGGGCGGCAGCAGCGGCAGTGAGGGGCGTTCGGAACGCGGGTGCTCGAACGCGTCGTACAGGCCGTCGATGTCGGGCCGCATCGCGTCCCGACCGCCGACGGCCCGCAGCAGCCACAGTTCTTCCTGGTTGCCGATGTGTGCGAGGTCCCAGACCAGCGGGGACATCAACGGCGATACCTGGGCGGTGAGTTCGGGCTCGTCCACACAGCTCGTGAGGAGCGTGGTGCGGTCCCGGGCCGTGGTCAGGGTGGTCAACGCCCGTTGCCTGAGCGCCTCGATATCGATGTCAGCGGAGGTGTCAACAGACGTGTCGGCGGCGGTGTCGGCGTCGGTCATGTGCGGATGTCCTTCCCGTGCGGGCGGCTGTCCGTGCCACGCACGCGGTCGAGCAGGTCGTCGGCGGGGCAGCGGCCCCGGACGACATAGCGGTCGAAGTACGCGCGGACGGCGTCCGTGACCCCGGCGGTGGCGCCAAGCCGGGGCAGGGCCTCCAGGGCCGCCGCGAAGCAGACGAGGGCGACCTCGTGCAGCTCCGGGTCGGACAGCCCGTAGCGGGCCGCGTCGATCCACAGCGGATTGTGCGGCGCGGGCAGCCCCTGGGTCCGTTCGGCCAGCGGCTTCACGGCCCGGTAGGCGGTCTCGGCGGCCTCGGGGTCGTCGAACAGCGCGGTCGTCACGGCCAGCGGCACGATCCAGCCGTCGTCCCCGGGCTGCGCGTCGATCATGCGCAGTTCGAGATGGCCACGCGGTCTGACCGGCGGGAACAGCGTCGAGACGTGGTAGTCGAGATCCTCACGGGTCGGCGGCCTGGGCGACCCCGACCTGATCCACTCCCGGAACGTCAGCTCCTCCGGGACCTCCCACGGGCCGCTGTCCTGCCGTATGCACATCACCGGCGAGTCCAGGACATGGTCGGTCCAGGCGTCGCGCGGCAGGGCGTCCAGGGTCGGACCGCCCGCGCGGCCGGGGCCGATCTCCATCCAGATCAGCTGCCGGGTGGAGCGCCAGCCGGTGGGGCTGCGGCCGACCAGCGGGGAGTTGGCGAACGCGGCCACCAGGACCGCGCCCAGCTGGTGCGCCAGCCACCAGCGCCGCCCGAGACCGAGCGGACCCGGCTCCTCGTAGCCGGCATCCAGACACACCTGCACGGACGCCGAGGTGCACATCATGCGGCGGCCCGCGGGCCCGGTGCGGTCGAGGCAGCGCTCCATGGCGTCGTAGCGCGGCTCGTGCAGGAACCGGCGCGGCGGATGCCAGGGATCGTGGCCGACACCGACCAGCCCCAGGCCGTCGCGGCGCAGCACCGCGCGGACGGCGTCCAGGTCTTCGGAGACGGAACCGATGCACTCCATCAGGGAGGCGGCGGGCGACGAGCTGAGTTCCAGCTGGCCGCCGGGCTCGACAGTGAGCGCCGACCTCAGAGGCACGGTCTTCAAGGCGGCGTAGGCCGCTTCGAGTCGTTCAGTTGTCACGGGGAGCTGCGGCAGCCGCAGCTCGTGGACGAGCCATTCCACTTCGACCCCGAGCGTTCGGGGCGGACCGGTCTTGAAGCAGATGCCCCTGACCAGGGCCTCCACCTCGGGTTCGGTGACCGCGGTACGGGGCTCCGTACAGTCGCTACAGTCACTTGCCGTATCGGACATGTCGGGATCCTCCTGAGATTCCACCATGCCACCGGCCCGGTTTCTGTTGGGCCCGGGTCGGCACACTCGTACCACCCAAGACCCTCGCGGCTGGTCGCACAAGGGTGCGTATTGCCACGTTCGGGATCGGTAATCTCCGGTTCGCCGGCCGTTCGCGGAGCCCCGGAAACTCCGTTGCACCGCACGACCAGCATCGCTCAGGATGTGCGTATGAGCACGACGGGGGAGATCGCGGGGCGCGCGCTCATGGCGTACACGGGGGTTATGCCATGAGCGCGCGCCTTCGCGGCATCGCGCAGCAGACCGAGCAGATCGTCACGGCCGGGGGCTACCGCGCGGCGGACGGGCGCGAGGTGTCCATCGCCGCGGAGACCGAGGCGGCCCGCGCGAGTACGAGCCTTCACGGGCCGGAACCGGTACAGATACCGCCGTTCCCGCCGATGGAGACGGTCTTCGAGGTGACCGGCGAGAGCAGCCTGGAGGCCGCCCGCCGACTGACCGGCCCGGTCGCCGTCCTGAACTTCGCCTCCGCCCGCAATCCGGGCGGCGGTTTCCTCAAGGGCGCACAGGCCCAGGAGGAGGCCGTGTGCCGCGCCTCCGCGCTGTACACCTGCCTGCTCGAAGCCCGCGGTTTCTACGACCATCACCGCGCCCACCGCGACCCGTTCTACACGGACCGGGTCATCCACTCACCGGCCGTCCCCGTCTTCCGCGACGACAAGGGCCGGCTCCTGGACGAGCCGTACACCGCCGGTTTCCTGACCGCCGCCGCGCCGAACGCCGGGGTCGTCCTGCGCACGGCACCCGAGCGCGCGGCCGAGCTGCCGCACCGCATCGCCGTACGGGCGGAGCGGGTGCTGGAGACGGCCGTCGCGCACGGGTACCGGCGTCTGGTGCTGGGCGCCTGGGGCTGCGGGGTGTTCCAGAACGACCCGGCGCAGGTCGCGGGCGCCTTCCACACGCTGCTCGGGCCGGGCGGACGGTTCGCCGCGGCCTTCGAGCACGTGGTGTTCGGCGTCCTGGACCGCACACCGGGTGCGACGGTCCGGGACGCGTTCGTACGGGCCTTTCCGGAGCGCCAGCTCCAGAGCTAGCCCCTCGGCTCAGGCAGCGCCGGCCGCTCAGGTCCAGCCGTAGCGCTCGTGCAGCCGGTGCCGGACGAGGTTGAAGCGCATCTGGTCGATCGCGCAGGCCTCCCGGCGCATGCCGTCCTCGTGCAGGCGCAGGACGCGGTCCACGTCGACCCACGAGTCGCGGCCGGACTTGTCCCACGGGCCGCTGCCGATCGCCACCCACTCGCGGTCGCCGTCGTGGCGCTTGCTGGACAGCTGGACGGCGAGCAGGGTCCCGCCGGGCTCGCGGGCCACGACGAGGACCGGGCGGTCCTTGCCCCGGCCGTCGTTC
Source organism: Streptomyces sp. NBC_00986 (assembly GCF_045162565.1). Lineage (NCBI taxonomy): Bacteria > Bacillati > Actinomycetota > Actinomycetes > Kitasatosporales > Streptomycetaceae > Streptomyces > Streptomyces sp. NBC_00986. The sequence continues at coordinate 1,770,033 of NZ_CP108733.1, read as the reverse complement.
TCCTCGAACGGCACCCAGGTCCAGACGATCTCGCCGGGGTCCGGGTCGCCGTCGTGCGCGGGGGAGTACTCGGTACGGACCTTGCCGACCTCGCGCGGGTCGGCCTCGGTGGTGGCGGAGGGGCCGAAGCGGCCCGGAACGTTCTCATCGGTAAAGGCGGTCACGGAGGCACCTTAGAACGTGCCTCCGTGACCTCGGACGCCGGGCGTCCGTCAGACGATCACCGCTACTCCTTCTCCACCGGCACCTTCTGCGACGGCGGAGCCGTGACTCCGTTCAGGGCCGAAGTCCCGCTCGGCGTCGGCCCGTTCTGGTTCATCGAGGAGAGCAGCTGGCGGGCCAGACCGAGACCCGTACCGCCCATCGTGAGCGCCTTGGCGAGCATCTCCGCCATGCCGTCGGCCCCGTTGAGGACCACCATGTTGTCGACGCTGCCGAACGCGGACGCGCCCGCCTTCACGATCTCCGGCCAGTTCTCGGCCAGTTGCTGCGCGACCACGGCCTCCTGGTTCTCGGCGAGAGCCGCGGCCCGCGCCTTGATGGCCTCCGCCTCGGCGAGACCCTGGGCCCGGGTCGCCTCGGCGGCGGCGAGCCCCTTCGCCTGGGCGGCGGCGGCCTCGGCCTCACCGGTCGCCCTGGTGGCCGTCGCGGCCGCGGCACCTCGTGCCTGGGTCGCCTCGGCCTCGGCGTTCGCGGCCGTCTTGATCCGGCTCGCCTCGGCCAGGGCCGCCAACTCGGTCTCCTTGGCCTTGGCTTGAGCCGCGGAGATCCGTGCGTCGCGCTCGGCCTCGGCGCGGGCCCGGGTCTCGTACGCCTGGGCGTCCGCGGGCTTGCGGACGTCCGCCTGGAGCTGCTGTTCCCGGCGCAGGGCGTCGAGTTCGGCGATCCGGGTCTCCTGGACGACGACGTCCTGCCGGGCCGCGGCGTCCGCGAGCGGTCCGGCCTGCCGGGCCTTCGCCGCCGCCTTGTCGCGCTCGGCCTGGTAGCCGGCCTGGAGGATCTCGCTGTCCCGGGTGGCCTCCGACATCCGTGCCGCGGCCTTCTGTTCGGCCTCGGTGGCCAGACGGTTGGCCTCGGCCTGCGCGATGCGCGCGTCCCGCTGCACGGCGGCGGCGTGCGGCATCGCGAGGTTCTTGATGTACCCGGTCGGGTCCTCGATCTCGTGGATCTGCAGCGAGTCCACGATCAGACCCAGTTTCTCCATCTCCGTACCGCACGCGGCACGGGTCTGCCCCGTCAGCTTCTCCCGGTCGCGGATCATGTCCTCGACCGTCAACCCGCCCACGATGGACCGGAGATGACCGGCGAACACGTTGTGCACCCGCTCCGACATCATCTTCTGCTGGTCGAGGAAACGCCGTCCCGCGTTGGCGATCGACACGAAGTCGTCGCCGACCTTGAAGATGACCACGCCCCGCACCTTCAGCGGAATGCCCTGCGTGGTCACACAATCCACGTGCAGCTCGGTCTCGTTGAGGTCCAGCGAGATCTTGCGCACCGCCTGCACCCCGGGCAGCACCAGCGTGCCGCGCCCCGTGACGATGCGGAACCCCATGCCCTCTTCAAGGCCTTCGGTGCGGTGCTTGGAGCCCGAGATGATGAGTGCCTCGTTGGGCTCCGCGACCCGCCACATCGACTTGAACAGACCGATCAGTACGAGAACGGCGAGAACCGCCACCCCCGCTACGACGCCGATGACCATCGGCATACGCCCCCTTTTGATGGTGCCCTTTCGGCACCGAACGAAGGGAGTGTGCGCCTGCGCGACACCGGGGTACAGACGCTGACGGATCCTTGTTGCAATCTTGACGCATACGCCCCTGGACAGCTCTCACCTGCGACGGAGGTGGCTCAACTGTCGTATGCCTGCGTGACGTAGACCGTCCTCGGCGGCAGGTACTCCACCACCATCACCACGGTCCCCATCTCGATCCGGTCCGTGCCCGTGGCGGCGTACGCGAGGAAGTGCTCCGCGCCCCCGCGCACCCGGACGATCACCTCGCCGACGAGCCCGGGCCCGACCGTCCCGGTGACCCGCCCCATCAGCCCGACCATCGACGCATCCTGCATGGTCACAGGGTACGGGCCCAACCCGCCTATGCCGCCGGGGAATCAGCGGTGACCGGCTCCGGCCACCGCTCGTGCCAGCGCAGGTCCGCCTCCAACTGTGCGGCGAGCGACAGCAGAAGAGGCTCGCTGTTCGACGGGCCCAACAGCTGGGCACCGACCGGGAGTCCGCCCGCCACGAAGCCGGCGGGGACGTTCACGCCGGGCCAGCCGAGGATGTTCCACGGCCAGGCGTAGGGGCAGGCGGCGACCATCGCCCGGTCGGTGGCCAGACCGCCCAGGTCGAGCATCGCGCCAACAAGGGGCGGGGGAGCGGCGGTTGTCGGCGCGAGGACCAGGTCGTACCTCCCGAAGAACGCCCCGAACCGGTCGTGCAGGACCGCCTCCGCGCGCCGGGCCGCCCGCAGCGCGGCCCCGCCGAGCCGTCGACCCAGGCGCGCGGCCTCCAGGGTGCGCCGGTCGAGGAGTTCGGGGTGCGGCGCCTCGCGGACCCGCTCGGCGATACCGGCGGTGGCGCGGGGGAGGAAACCCAACCCGATCTGCCCGTACGGCGGATCGTCCTCCACGACCGTGTGGCCCAACTGGGCGAGTTTCTCGGCGAGTTCGAGGACCCGGGCCCGGACCTCCGGCTGCAGTCGGGCGGGCAGTCCGCTGAACGGCGGCTTCAGGGAGAGCGCGATGCGCAGTCGGCCGGGGTCGCGGCCCACCGCCTCCGACAGAGTGAGCGCGGGCGGGCGGTGCAGGTCCCCCGCGTGGTTGCCGCTCGCCGCGTCCAGGAGCAGGGCCGCGTCCGCGACCGTACGGGCGAGGGTGCCGTTGACCGTGATGCCCTGGAAGGACTCGCCGCGCGGCCAGGTCGAGATGCGGCCGCGCTGGGGCTTGACGCCGATGAGGTGGGTCCAGGAGGCGGGGATGCGCACCGAACCGGCGCCGTCCGAGCCGAGCGCGGCCGGGACCAGCCCCGCGGCGACCGCCGCCGCCGAACCGCCCGACGAACCCCCGGGCGTGTGACGGGAGTTCCACGGATTGCGGGTCGCGCCGAACGCGGGCCCCTCGGTGAACGGCCACTGACCGAGCTCGCAGGTGTTGGTCTTCCCGACGATGACGGCCCCGGCCGCCCGCAGCCGCCGTACCGCCTCGCCGTCCTCGGTCACCGGCGGGAACTCGCCGCGGCAGCCGAACGCGGTCGGTTCGCCCGCCACGTCCATGTCGTCCTTGACGGCGACCGGCACGCCGAGGAGCGGTGTGCGTACTCCGGCGGCCAGTTCCTTGTCCGCCGCCTCGGCCTCGGCGAGTGCCGCTTCCCGCCGTACGATCCGAAAGGCGTTCAGGGAGGCCTGAGTCGACTCGATCCGGGCCAGGGCCTCCTCGGTCAACGCCCGTGCGGTCACCTCCCCGGCGGCCAGCGCGCGGGCGGACTCGGCCAGGCCTGCGGAACGGTCGGGCGTCATGCGGCACCTCCGGAAGCGCGTGGTCTACCGAACGGTAACGTCCGGGTGGCCGGTGTGGTGCGGATGCGGCAACTTCCCCCGGGGCGCGGGTGGTTCGGCCTTCGCCACAGGCGTCCCACAGAGATCATCCAGCATTGCGCAAACCATTGACGTGCTCCTGACCCACCCCTACCTTCTGACCGAATTCACGAACTGTGTTCGACATGACGAACATCCGAGTCTCCGGGAGAGCCGCCCGTGACCACACGTCCACCCACGCCGTCCCGCCGTACCCTGCTGCGCGCGCTGGCCGTGCTGCCCGCCTCGGCGCTCGTCCTGGGCGAGGCCCCCGGACTGCTCGGCACGGCCCTGGCCGCCGCCCCGTCGAGCGGCTACGCCACTCGCTACACGATCGTCCCGTTCCTCAACAGCGACGACGGCACCGTCAACGTCTACGAGTCCGACGACGCCACCGACTTCCGCCTCGTCCAGGCCTCCGCGTACACCCCGCCGAGCAACCGCATCCGCGACGCCAGCGTGTTCAAGCACGCCGACGGCTACTACTACCTGACGTACACCACCCACACGTGGGAGGACGTCAGCACCACCATCGGCTTCGCGCGCAGCGCCGACCGGGTCGACTGGACGTTCCTGTACGACTACACGGTCCCGATCACCAACCTGTCCCGCGCTTGGGCGCCCGAGTGGTTCGTCGACAGCGACGGCAGTGTCAACGTCATCGTGTCCTGCTCCACCACCGACGACGAGTGGATCTTCACGCCCTACCGGCTGAAAGCGACCAACTCGGCGCTGACGGCGTGGAGTTCACCGGTCGCCCTCTCGGGCATCGGCTCCAACCACATCGACACGTACATCGTGCGGATCGGCTCGACCTACCACGCCTTCACCAAGAACGAGACGGCGAAGTACATCGAGTACGGCACCGCCACCAGCCTCACCGGCCCCTACACGATCTCGAAGACCGGCGACTGGGCCGGCTGGGGCAGTTACCGCGAGGGCCCCTCGGTCGTACAGCTGGACAACGGCGGCTGGCGGATCTTCTTCGACGGCTACGGCGACGGGAACTACTACTACAGCGACAGCTACGACACCTTCGCCACCTGGTCCGCGCCCACCGCGCTGACCGCGCTCTCCGGCACGGCACGCCACTTCACGGTCATCAAGGAGACGGTGACCGGCGGCCCGAGCCTCGCGACCGGCGTCAGCCGCTCCTTCCGGTCCGCCAACTACACGACCCGCTACTGGCAGGAGGTGTCCTCGCTGCTCAACCTGCCGGTGGTGACCAGCTCCAGCACCACCGCGCTGAAGCAGGCGTCCACGTTCACCGTCGTCGCGGGCCTCGCCGACGCGACCGGCTTCTCCTTCCGGGACCCGGCGGGCAACTACCTGCGCCACTACGACTTCCGGGGCCGTTTCGACGCGAACGACGGCACGGCGACCTTCGCCGGGGACGCCACGTTCTACGCCCGGACCGGCGCCACCACGGGTGCGCTGCGCTTCGAGTCGTACAACTACCCCGGCTACTACCTGCGCCACTACAACTACCAACTGCGGGTGGATCCGACGGACGGCACGGACCTCTTCCGGACGGACAGTTCGTTCGTGCCCGTGACGGCCTGGGCCTGAGCACATGACTGTGATCCACCGGAACGGGGCAGTATGCGAACGACATTGATCAGCCATGGCCTGGAGGCGCTGGGCGCATGAGCAGTACGGCAGCGACACGGATCCGCGAGCTGATCGTCACCCCGATCGCCTTCCGCGATCCGCCGCTCCTCAACTCGAACGGCGTCCACGAGCCACTGGCCCTCCGATGCGTTCTCCAACTCCTGCTGGAGGACGGCACCGTGGGCCTTGGCGAGTCCACGGGCGGCACGGTCCGGCTGGAGCGACTTGAGGCGGCGGCGAAGGTCGTCGTAGGGATGGACGTCTTCGACACGACGGCTGTCGTCGCCGCGATCGACGCCGCCCTGCTGCCGACCGTGTCCAGCTCCCACGAACGCGGCTGGACCAGCTCGGCGGTGGAGGTGGCCTGCCTCGACGCCCAGGGCAAGCTGCTCGGACGCCCGGTCAGCGATCTGCTCGGCGGCAAGGTCCGCGACGCCGTGCCCTTCGCCGCGTACCTCTTCTACAAGTGGGCCGAGCATCCCGCCCTGGACGGCAGGCCCGCGGTTGGTGACGACTGGGGCGAGGCGCTGGACCCGGCCGGGATCGTCGAGCAGGCCCGGCAGATGCAACAGCGGTACGGCTTCCGGTCGTTCAAGCTCAAGGGCGGTGTCTTCCCGCCCGACGAGGAGATCGCCGCGATCAGGGCACTGGCCGAGGCCTTCCCGGGGCAGCCGCTGCGGCTGGACCCCAACACTGCCTGGACGCCGGAGACCTCGACCTACGTCGCCCGTCAACTCGACGGTGTACTGGAGTACTTGGAGGACCCGACCGCCACCATCCCCGGGATGGCGCGGGTCGCGAAGGAGTCACCGGTCCCGCTGGCCACCAACATGTGCGTGATCGCCTGGGAGCATCTGCGGCCCGCGATCGAGCAGCGCGCGATCCAGGTCCTCCTCACCGACCACCACTACTGGGGCGGGCTGCGCCGGACCCGCGAACTGGCCGTCGTCTGCGAGGTGTTCGGGCTCGGGCTGTCCATGCACTCCAACTCGCACCTGGGCATCAGCCTCGCCGCCATGACCCACGTCGCGGCGGCCGTCCCCAACCTCGACCACTCCTGCGACACGCACTACCCGTGGAACTCGGCCGACGACGTCATCGTCCCCGGGGTGCTGGAGCTGCGCGACGGCGCGGTCAGGGTTCCGACCGGCCCCGGCCTCGGCGTGGAGCTCGACCACGACGCCCTCGACCGGCTGCACCGGCTCTACGTCGAGTCGGGCGTGGGTGGCCGGGACGACACCGGCTACCTGCGGCGGGTCCGGCCCGACTACGAACTGAGACGCCCGCGCTGGTGAACTCGCCGTGTTCAGACGGTAATCGAGGCGGCGCGGCGCCGGGTCTCCGTGAGGTGGGTGTCGACGTACCGGCACATGACCATCCCGCTCTGCGGGTCGTCGGCCGCGTGGCTGATACGGCGGAGGAGGGTGACCGAGTCCAGGGCGACGCCCTCGCGGGCCAGCACGAAGACGAGGGCGAGGAAGGCGGAGCGGGCGTTGCCGTCGTCGAAGGGATGGAAGAAGCACACGTCGAGACAGACGCGGGCGGCCCGGGCGGTCAGCGGGAGGGGCCGGTCGGCGTCCCGCGTACTGTCGGCCAGGCACGCGTCGAGACGTTCACGGGTGTCGGGGCCGATGCCGTAGCGCTCCCTGCCCTTCTTGGCGAAGGCCGGCAGGGTGCGGAACGACGGTGGTTCGGATGTGCCGAGGACGTGCTGCTGCCAGCAGCGCAGCAGGTCGAAGTCGAGCGTGGCGCCGCGCGCCGCGTCGGCCCGCACCAGGTCCAGGGCGGTGAGCAGGCCCTCGCCGCGAGCGGTCGACAGGGTGCGGTCGAAGGCGCGCATGTCCTCCGCCGCGCCGTCGCGCAGCGGAACGACCGGCTCGTCCCCGCCGCCGTCCGGCGCGTCCTCCCACGCCACGGTCTCGCGCATCGCGAGCCAGCTCCGCAGATGGTCCGGCAGGGGGCCGGGGGCGGGCGGCCGTACGGTGTCGTCGGGCCGTAGCGAGAGTGCGAGGCGCTCCGCGACGTCGTCGAGCAGGACCCGGTCGGGGCCGGTCCAGCTCTTGAACCGGCCGTCGATCGCCTCGTCGACCAACTCCCGTGCCACATCGGGGTCCACGTGCCAGCGGCTGAGGAACCAGGCGAGCACCTGACAGCAGTGCCCGTACCAGGCACTGCCGGAGCCGGTGCGGTCGACCACCTGCACGATGAGGTTCCGGGCGGCGCACTCCCACAGGATCCGCTGGTCCGCCACGTCGGTCAGGTCCAGCGGGTACGCCTCGAAGAGATCGGCGAGCCGCTCCAGCCAGTCGCGCCACTCGCACAGCCCGGAGACCACCCGGTCGAGGGTCTCCTCCGATGTGGTGAGCGAGTACCTCGCACGGGACCAGCTGCCGACCGGCCCGCCGTCGAAGTCCCCTTCGTCGTGCGCCCAGCGCCAGCCCACGGCCCAGTCGCCGTAGTGCTCGGCGAGGGCGTACGACATGGCCTCGGCCCAGGGCGTCGCCACGTGCGAACTCCAGTCGCCCAGCACGGGATCGCCGTGGCCGACGTCGGGGCGGGTCGGTATCCGGCGGGCCGGTCCGAGTGAACGCACCACCTCCGCCGCCGAATCGGGGTCGAAGGGATGACGCGCGGGGTCCACCTCGTCCCAGTCCAGATCACGCGGGTTCAGTTCCATGTGCACCGCGCAAGCCTGCACACCCACCCGGGGTGCGTTCAACCGAATTGCCGTGAGGTCAACGCGGCGTCGTGGACGGCTCGTTGGGGAGCATGGCGTGGGGTGGAGGGGCGGCGGACGCGCGTAGCGTCGGCTCGTGGCGCAGCCGTACGAAGGTGATGGCCAGGGCGATCGCCTGGACGAGGGCGCAGCACAGGACGACCGTGTCGAGGTGGGTCGGCGGGGTGACGGCCACGAGGATGCCCGCCACCGGGAAGGGCAGCAGCAGGAGCAGCATGGTCAGGGAGAGCGTGGTGCCGAAGGCCGTCGCCGGGATGACCAGCGAGCGCAGGGTGCGCAGGACGACGGTGAGGCCGCCGTCACCCGCCATGAACAGCGCGATGAGGACCATGTAGGCGGCGTAGGACGGGGCTTGGGGGAGGGCGAGGCAGGCCGCGGAGGCGAACGTCGCGCAGACGACCCCTACGCCCCACAGGTCGATGCGGCTCAGGGCGAGCCGGCAGCAGGTGACCGCGAGGAGGGTCGCGGCCGCCGCGGCGGACCACAGGGTGCCGACGTCGGCGGAGGAGCGGCCGAAGTTCTCGACCACGATGATGGGGCTCGCGGACTGGAGCAGGCCGAGGGCGAGATTGGAACAGGCCAGGCCCGCCACCAGCCAGCGCAGGGCGGGCAGTTTGCGCAGCATGCGCAGCCCGGTCCGCAGACTGCCGGGGGTGCGCTCGCCGACCGGTCGTCCGGCGCGCAGCGGGGTGGGCGGGGTCTGGAGCCCGAGGACGGCCGCGAGCAGGGACAGCCCGGTGAGGCAGCCGAGCATCCAGCCCGGGCCGACCAGCAGCAGGAAACCCGCGAGCAGGGGGCCGACCAGCATGGCGGTCTGGTCGATGCCGATGAGGACCGACTGCACTCCGTGGGGCCGGTTCTCCGCCCGCCGGGTGACGATCGCGCCCACGGCCTCGTTGGCGACGAAGCTGAACTGGGTGAGGGTGCCGGTCACCGCGGCCAGCACCAGTACGGTCACCGTCTCCGCGGTGCCGCGCGGCAGCATCACCAGCGCCACGGCCGCCCCCGCAAGGACCAGGGACCGCAGCAGCGAGGCGAGGAAACACACGATCGCCGCGCCGCGCCGGTCCACCACATTGCCCGCCAGCACGAACGCGGCGATCCGCGGCGTCCACTCCAGGGCGAACGCCAGGCCCGTCAGCGACGAGGACCGGGTGATCGCCAGGACCAGCAGCGGCATGGCGTACGTCGACATGGAGAACGCCAGGGCGTCGCTGGTGCGCGGTGCGTAGATCCGTCGGAACAGGCTGCCGGACGGAACGGCTGCATGGCGACCGGCGGGCGGCCGGTCCTCGTGCAGGGTGATGGCCACGGAATGGAAAGCTTTCAGTGAGGCGTATCACGGAGGGGGAAACGATGGGTACCGACCAGGGGCGAAAAGAATTCGCGGGGGCGGGGAGAAGGGAAAGCGCCTATGGGCGACGGGAGTTGAGGCTGGAAATATAGCGCAGTCAAATGGGATTCGGCATATCCCGAGCGGACATCTCCGCACGGCGTGCGCCTCACCTCCCCGTACCTGGAAGGAGGAAGGCGAAAAGAAAGCCGCTTTGTCGCAAATAGGGTGCGGTGATGTTAGGCATTCACGGCATTTCCAGCGCCACCTGCCGTTACGGGCGGAAGAAACCGGCTCCGTCGAATCGTCCGGCGTTCAGGAGTTCGTCGGGCCGTAAGTTCTGGGCATGCTGCCGCAACTCCTGCCCGGCCAAGGCGAACGTGGCAAAGGACTGGCGGTCGTCGAAGGCGCCAGTCTGCTCATCGCGCTCGACGCGAATGCCGAAGCGGCGGCCACCGACACGACGTCGGTGGCCGCCGCTCCGCGTCCCTAGTGACCGTGCCCGGCCTTCTTGACCTTGCGGGACACCGTGAACCGGTCGACCTCCGCGCCGGTCGCGGCCAGCGCCCGTACCGTCAGGGTCGTCGTACGGCCCGGCGTGGCCGGTTCGACGTCGACGCGGATGAACGAGTAGCCGGTGTAACGGACCCGGGACCAGTCGACGTTCTCGGTGACCTGGCCGTCCTTGCCCGTCCAGTACGTCGGCACCGAGTCGATCGCGTCCTCGTGGCCCTCGTAGCTGTCGGCGACGGGGAAGCTGTACACGCTCTCGCCGCCCGCGCCCGCCGTCACGTAGACGACACCGCCCCGGGTCGGCTCGTGGGTGCCGCCGATGGGCAGGCTGCGTACGGCCTTGTCCTGGACGACCGGGTCGGTGCGCTCGTAGACGTGGTTGTGGCCGTTGACCACCAGGTCCACCTGGTGCTTCTCGTACAACGGCACCCACTGCTCGCGCACCCCGCCCTCGGAGGCGTGCGAGCTGGTGGTCGAGAAGGCGCAGTGGTGGTGGAAGACGACGATGAAGTCGACGTCCGTACGGGCCCGGAGTTCGGTGAGCCGCTTGTCGAGCCAGGCGGTCTGCTTGCCGCCGGTGTAGCCCTTGTTGGCCGGGATCTCGTACGACACGTCGTTCGCGTCGACCGAGACCACACCCACGTTGCCGTGGACGAAGGAGTAGACGCCGGGAGCTGACGTGACGTCAAAACCGTTGGTGGGCAGGGTGAAACGGGCCTCGTTGCCGCCGTAGCCGTTGGGGGAGTACCAGGACTCCATGTCGTGGTTGCCGAACGCCACCATCCACGGCACCCGGCTCGACAGCGGTTCGATCTGCGCGAGGAACGAATCCCATTGGCGGGCATCGTAGTTGCTCGCGTCCCCGGGCAGCCCGTGGCCGGTCTCCTCGGCGTAGCAGATGTCGCCCGCGTGCAGATGGAACGCCGGATTCTGTGCCTGGACAAGGGCGTTGAGGCCGATCGAGGTGTAACTCGGGTTCTGGTCACCGAAGGCGGTGAACGTGAACGGCCGGGTGCTGTGCGTGCGGGGCGCGGTCCGGAAGGAGTAGACGGTGTGCGCGGCGCCCGCGTCGGCCGGGTCGAAGCCGTCGTGACCGACGCCGTAGTAATAGGTCGTGTCGGGGCTCAGGTTGTCCAACGCGGCGTGCACGTAGTACTGGTCGATGTCGGCGCTCTTGCCGATCCCGGCCGGCGTGAACAGGTCGCGCACCTCCGCCGGTATGCGGTGGCTCAGGTCGAGGGGGCTGCGGCCGATGCGGAGGAAGGGGTTCTTCACCGGCAGCGGCACCTGCCACGACACTCGCATCTGCGTCCGCGGATCGGCGCCGTAGGCGATGTGTCTGCCGAACGGCGCGACCAGCGAACCGTGCACGTTCGCGGTGGCGGAACCCGGCACCAGCGTGGGCGTCGCCGCCGCCGCGGCACCGGCCGTGCCGCCCGCGAGGGCGACTCCGGTCGCGGCGACCGCGCCACCGCGCAGCAGACCGCGCCGGGAGAACGCGCGTCTGAGGTATTCGTGTTGCTCGGGCATGCTCAGGGTGTCGGCGAGCCGGTCGGGAAGGCCCATGCGAGGAGTGTTCATGGGCGCGACGCTGGCAGCGCCGGTTGAACGACCGATTGCCGCATGCCCATGAACTGGCCATATCCCGCCCATTGCCTGGCTCGTTTCCTATGCCCCGGATGTCCCCGGCGGCCGCGTGAAGTGGCGGGCAGCGCTCAGGACGAGCACCGCCAGCGCCGCCGGTGCCGCGTACGCGAGCCGGAACTCCCCGGTGGACCCGAGGAGCCCGCTCACCGCACCGCCGGTGACGACACCCGCGTAGTTGAAGAGGTTCAGCCGGGCCAGCACCGTCTCCGACGCGGCGGGCCGCAACCGCGCGGCGGAGGCCAGACACAGCGGCGCAAGCACCGACGCCCCCAGTCCCACAACTCCCGCCGCCGGCACGGCGAACGGCCAGCTCGGAGCCGTGGCCACACCCACCAGGCCACCCGCCACCACCAGAGCGGCCGTGCGGACGACGGCGCCGGTACCGACCCGCTGCACCAGCCGGTCCACGGTCGCGCGGCCGACGACCGTGCCCGCCTGGTACGCCGCGTACGCCATCGGCGCCACCGCGAGGGACGCGCCGAGGGTCTGCCGCAGATACACCGCCGACCAGGCGGACACGGTCGAGTCCACGACGTAGACGACGAGCAGAACCAGCCCGAAAGGGAGGAGTCGCAGCCACAACCGACGCCCCAACGGCGGTTGCGCGGACGGCACTTGGGCGGAGGGAAGGGTGTGCGTGCGGAGACAGACAGCGACGACCAACAGCAAGCCTGCCTGCACGGCCAGGCCGTCGCCGACGGGCCGGTCCAACCGGGCCACCCCGGCGGTGAGCAGCGCCGCGAGCACGCCACCCACGCTCCACGCCGTGTAGAACGACCCGAAGACGCTACGGCCGTAGGCGCGTTCGATCGTGGCGGCACGGGTGTTGATGCCGACGTCGAGGACGCCGAGCGCGAGGCCGAACAGGACGTACGCGCAGATGACGGACTGCGGGCCGGGAGCCCATCCGATCAGCGGGAGCGCGATCGCGGCCGTCAGCAGAGCGCCGCGCACCGTGGCGACGGGACCGGCGACGCGGACCGCGGCCAGCCCCAGGAAGCTGCCGACCCCGGCGGTCAGGGCCACCCCGACCAGCGTGGCGGTGGTCAGGAGCGGAGACAGCTTCAGGTGTTCGGTGACGGCGGGGACGGTCGTGTACACGGCGGCGACGGACATGCCCTGCGCGGCGAACGCGAGGGTCGTCGCCCGTCGGGCACCGGCCCGGTCGGCGGTGCGCCCGACCCGGGCCCGGCCCGGAGTGCTGACTGACATGCGCAGACCGTAGTCAGCCGTAGCGGGGCGGACGCAGGACGCCGGGGGCCGTTGAGGGGACTTCGGCGGCCAGCGCACGCGACCGGTGCTGTCCGGATGCTTACGGTGGTCGCCCACGAGGAGGTGAGTGCGATGTTCCCAGCCCCGGCCCCGGCGGACCCGCACGGGACCAGCCGCAGCACGTCGGCGACGATCCAGCCGAACATCCTGCGCTATCTCGTCATCGTCGCCGACGCACGCGGAGTCGATCTACGGCCCCTGCTGAGCGAGGTCGGCCTGGACGAGACCCTCATGCGCTCGGCCGCGCTACGGGTGTCGTACCGGCAGGGCAGCGCGGTGATCCGGCGCGCGGTGGAACTCACCGGGGACGAGCGGCTGGGTCTGAGGGTCGGCGCGGCCCAACACCTCACCGCCTGGGGGCTGCTCGGCTTCGCGCTGATGGCCGCCGGCACACTGCGGCACGCCATCGAGACCGGCGTGAACTACCAGAACCTCTCCGGCGCAATGACCGTGTGGTCGACCGGAGTTGGCGAGGACGGCGCCTTCGTCCTGCGCGCCGACCTCCCCGACCCCGCGATCGACCCGAGCGTGGCGTCCTTCCTGATCGAGGAGGGGTTCGCCTCCGTCGTCACCCTCTCCCGGCTCGCCGTCGGCCCGGACTTCGCGCCGCGCGTGGTCGAGTTCTCCGCGCCGCCACCCCGCCGACACGAGCTCTACGGCGCCCTGTTCGGCTGTCCGGTCCGGTTCCGCGCCCCGGCCGACCGCATCGTCGTCGACCCCGCCTGGGCCGCTGCCCGGATGCCCGGCCGGGACCCGGTGACGTATGCCTCGACCCTGGAGACCCTCGACGCCCAACTCGCCTCCCGCACCGACCAGCAGGACCTCCTCGAAGTCCTGGAGGTGTCCGTCGCGCAGAGCCTCCCGGTGATCCCGTCCTTCGGCGAACAGGCACGACGGCACGCGACGAGCGAACGGACGTTGCGCCGCAGACTCGCCGACTGCGGCACGACGTACGAGGCACTGGCGGAGGGCGTACGCAGGGAGCGGGTCGAACAGCTGCTGCTGCGGCCGGAGTTGACGCTGCGCGAGATCGCCAGGCGGGCGGGATTCTCCGACGAGCGTGCCCTTCGTCGCGCGGTACGCCGCTGGCACGGCACCTCCCCGGTCCAGCTGCGGGAGCAACTGCTCCGGGCGGCGGCGCACCGCGAGTGACCCGTCAGCGGGTGGTCAACGGGTGCGTATCCAGACCGTCTTCTCCCGCGTCCACTGGTCGAAGGCGTTCGTCGACTTCTCCACGCCACCGAACCCGGACTGCTTCCAGCCGCCGAACGGAGTGGTGATGTCGCCCTCGCTGTACGCGTTCACGGAGACCACGCCCGCCTCGATGCCCCGGGCCAGCCGCAGCGCGGTGTCGAGGTCGCGGGTCCAGACGGAGGCGGCGAGCCCGTACTCGGTGGCGTTGGCCATCCGCACGGCCTCTTCCTCCGAGGCGAAGGTCTCGACGGTGACCACGGGACCGAACAACTCCCTTGTGAGCACGGCGCTTTCGGCGGGGGCGCGAGTGACGACCGTGGGCGGGTAGTAGGCGCCGCGCGCGGGCAGCCCGTGGGGGAGTCCCGCGGTGTGGATCTGGGCGCCGGCCGCCCGGGCGGCATCCACGGCACCGGCGACCCGGTCGAAGGCGGAGCGGTTGATGAGCGGTCCCTGCTGGGTGCGCGGGTCGGACGGATCGCCGATGACGAGGTCCCTCGCGGCGGCTGTGAACCTCTCCACGACCTCCTCGGCGATGCTGTGGTGCACCAACACCCGCGAGCCAGCAGTGCAGTTCTGGCCCATCGTCAGGAACGCGGCCTCGACCATGTCACCGATGAGCTCGTCGCCGTAGGAGAGCGCGTCGGCCATCAGGACCTGCGGGCTCTTGCCGCCCATCTCCAGGGAGACGCGCTTGAAGTTGCTGTCGGCGGCGGCCTTGAGGATGTGGCGGCCGGTGGTGGTGGAGCCGGTGAAGGAGAGGGCTCGGACGAGGGGGTCGCGGGCGAGGGCCGCTCCGGCTTCGTCGCCGTAGCCGGGGAGGACTGTGAGTACCCCCTCGGGTAGTCCGGCCTCGGTGGCGAGGGAGGCCAGGTGGAGGGCCGAACGCGGGGTTGCCTCGGCGGGTTTGAGCAGGAGGCAGTTGCCTGCGGCCAGGGCCGGGCCGATCTTCCAACTCGCCATCGCCAGGGGGTAGTTCCACGGGAGGATCGCCGCGCCCACGCCTACCGGTTCGCGGGTGATGAGGCCGAGGCCGTCGGGTCCGCTCGGCGCGATCCGGCCGAAGACCTTGTCCGCCGCCTCGGCGAACCAGCGGATCGACTCGATCGCGCCCGGCACGTCCCCCGTACGGCACTCCGTGATGGGCTTGCCCGCGTCCTCGCTGTCCAGCCGGGCGAGGAGTTCGGCGTCCCGTTGCATCAGGTCGGCCAGGCGCAGCAGTACGGCGCCGCGTTCCCGGACCGGAGAGCGCGACCAGACCCCGGAGTCGTGGACGTGGCGGGCCTGTTCGGCGGCCTTGGTGACGTCGTCGGCGCTTGCGGCGGGGAGGGTCGTGATCGGTACGCCGGTGGCGGGGTTGACGACGGTCAGTGTCTCGTTCCTGGTCATGCCTCCTCCACCAACTCCCAGCGCCCGTCGGTCTGTCGGGCCAGTCCGCGGCGGCGGAGTTCCTCCAGATAGCGGGCCATGCCGCGGTCGCCGCGCTTGCGGAAGAGAGGGAAGATTCTGGGCAGCAGGTTCGGTGCGAGCATCGCGCAGCGCACCAGACGGGACTCGCCGGACCGGGGGTAGGCCTCCAGGCGGGGCCGGTTCAGCAGGCTCACGACGGCCGCGACGACGTTCGCGGGCTGTTGCGGCTGGTCCTGGAACTGCATGGAGTTGCCGCCGTCCACGGCCTCCTGGCGCAGCATGCGGGTGTCGGTCGCCGAGGGCAGCACCGACCCGGCCAGGATGCCCTTGCTCCGCAGGTCGAGCCCGATGGCGAGCATCGCGCCGCGCAGCCCGAACTTGGACGCCGTGTAGATCGGGGTCTCGCCCAGCGGGAAGATTCCGCCGAGGGAGACCGTGGTGACCACCCGGGCGTCCCGGGAGGCCTTCAGCAGGGGGATCGCGATCCGGGTCGCGACCAGCGGGGAGGTCAGGTTGAGGGTGATCTCCCGCTCGATGCTCTCGACGCTGCGGACGTCGAAGCGCTCCGAACTGGTCATGCCCACGTTGTTCACCAGCACGTCGATGCGGCCGTAGACATCGGCGACCTGCTCGAACAGCCGCTCCAGATCGGTGCGTCGGAGCAGATCGCAGCCGATGCCGGTGTGTCCGGTGCCGGGCAGTTCGGCGGCCACCTTCTCCGCGCGGACCCCGTCGATGTCGACGACGACACAGCGGGCGCCGGCCGCGGCGAAGCGATGGCACAGTGCGCTGCCGATGCCGCCCGCGCCGCCGGTGACCAGCATGACCTTGTCGGTGAAGTCGAACCTCCCGCTCATGCCGTCGCCTCCACGCGGCGGGCGGCGGACCGCACCGGCGGAGCCTGGCCCTCGGTGCGCCAGCCCATCTGGCGGGCGACCTTGCCGAGGTACTTCACGAACGCCCCGCTGTCGACGTAGCCGGTGTGACGCGGCGAGGCGACGAACTTCAGGCCGCCGGACAGGTCGGGCCGGTCGGCGCGGATCATCTGGGCGAACCGCTCGGCGTTGGGCAGACCGTGACGCGTGTCGTTGAGATACCCGGCGATCAACTGTGCCTGGCTGTCGAAGAGTTGGTAAGCACCGGAGTTGGTCTCCACGAACCCTATCCCGAACAGGCCCCGGTGCTCACGCGAGAACGACGACAGATACAGGTCGGGATGCTGCTCGTCCCCGAAGTACCGCTGGGCGACCGGGACTTTGTGGACGTAGCCCGTGGCCAACAGGACCAGATCGAAGTCGTCGCTCGTGCCGTCCGTGAAGTGCACGGTGCTGCCCTCGGCGCGGGCGATGCCGGGCCTGGCGGTGATGTCGCCGTGCCGGAGGTGGTGGATCAGCATCGAGTTGATGGCCGGGTGGGTCTCGAAGAGCCTGTGGTCCGGCTTCTGCAGGCCCAGGCGCGTCGGATCGCCGTTGACGATCCGCAGGAGTCCGCCGAAGACGCGCTGCGCCAGCCACATCGGCAGATGCGGACCGCTGTTGGCGATGGTGTCCACCGGCCGCCCGAACAGGTGCTTCGGGATGAACCAGTACCCGCGCCGCATGCTGATGACCGCATGGTCCGCCGTGCGGGCCGCGTCGCACGCGATGTCGCAGCCGGAGTTCCCCGCACCCACGACCAGCACACGCTTGCCCCGCAGCTCCTCCGCGCTGCGATAACCGGCGGTGTGCCGGACCTCGCCGCTGAACTGCCCAGGAATCTCAGGGGTGTTGGGGTGCCACTGCGAGCCCGTGCACACCACGACCTGCCCGTGCAGGCTCTCCTGTCCGTCGACCCGGACGACCGTCCAGGTACCGTCCGCGTTCTTCTCGACGCTCTCCACCCCGACGCCGAACCCGATCCGGTCCGTCAGGCCGTAGGCGTCGGCGAAGGAGCGCAGGTACGACAGGATCTGTCGGTGCGGCGGATAGTCCGCGAAGTGGTCCGGCATCGGGAAACCGCCGAAGCCCGACAGGGTCCTGCTGGAGATGAAGTGGGCCGACTCGTACATCGGGCCGCCCAGGTTCTCGATGTCCCAGATACCGCCGAGCCCGGTGTGCCGCTCCAGATGCGTGTACGGCAGGTTCCGCTCGGCCAGGGCCCGGGCGACGGCCAGCCCGGCAGGCCCCGCCCCGATCACACACGTGTCCAACTGGCTTTCCGTCACGAGCCTGCCTCCTCTGTCGTCCCGGCTCTCGTCCCGTCCGCCGGGCGTTGGAGGAAACGTATGCACCCGCCGTCGGGCGCGAACTGACCCGCGCGGCCAGGGACCGGACCTCAGCGGCCGTGGCGCGGTCACGGGCGTCAGGCTGCGCGGATACCGACTTGTTCGGATGACTTGTTCGTGAGACTCAGTCGATATGATGAGGGTATGGCTCACGTTTCCGCGGCCGAGCGCCGCCCCCAGCTCATCAAAGCGGCCATCGACTTCATGACGAGGGAGGGGGTCGCGGCCGGCAGTACGCGTGCCATCGCCGCCGAGCTGGGGGTCGCCCAGGCCACGGTGCACTACACCTTCGGCACGAAGGAAGGGCTGTACCTCGCGGTCATGGAGCAGCTCACGGAGGATCTGGTGGCGCAGGTCGAACGGGCCGCGCCGGCCGACGGGGGGTTCGAGGAGACGGCGAGCGCGTTGGTGGCCGCACTGTGGCGGACGGTGCGTGAGCAGCCCGAGAGCCATCAACTCCTCACGGAACTGACCATGTTCGCGCTCCGCTCGCCCGCTCTGAGCGAGGCCCTCAATGCCCACTACCGGGGGGTGACCGAGGTGACCGCGAAGCTGATCACGCAGGCGGCCGAACGCACCGGCCAACCTCTCGCCCAGCCCGTCGACGCGATCGCGCGGTTCTTCCTCGGCGGATTCGACGGGCTCATGCTGCAACACCTCGCGCTGCCCGACGAGGAGGCCGAGCGCATCTGTCTCCAGGCCTTCGTGTCCGCCGTGGTGGGGATGGCCGGGGGACGGCTGGAGCTGGTGGCGGTACCGGTGAGCTGACGCGCCGCCTCAGGGGGACCACTCAACTTACAAGCGACCTTGTCATTCGACAAGGTCGCTTGTTTTTGTCGCCTGAATATCGCCTCTGAGCTGGTCTTTTGGCGAGGGGGGACATGCGTCACGGTTGATCGACTGGGTCGGTCGACTTGAGCGACTGATAAAGTCGGCTCATCGATCCCCTTCCCCGCCCCCTTCCAGGGAGTTAGTCATGGCTGTCCTGCTTCACCGGCTGGGTCACAGCGCCTACCGGCACCGCAAACTCGTCCTGGGTATATGGCTCTTCGTCCTGGCCGCGCTCATCACGTGCGTCGGCGTCTTCGGCGGCAAGCTCGACGACCGCTTCTCGGTGCCGGGCACCGAGTCGCAGCGGGCGTTGGACAGCCTGAGCAAGACCCTTCCGGAGGCCTCGGGCGCGAGCGCTCAGATCGTCTTCACGGCGCCTTCGGGGCACCGGATCACGGAAGCGCCGTACACGGCGGTCATCACCCGGACCGTGGCGCAGGCCGAGCAGGCACCCCAGGTCAGTGCGGTCGTCGACCCTCAGAGTGCCGGGGCTGTCTCGGCCGACCGGACGACGGCGATCGTCCAGGTCCACTACCGCGTGCAGACCGCCGAGGTCCGTACCTCGTCCGTGGACGCGATCAAGAACACGGCCCGCGCGGCGGAGAAGGACGGGCTACGGACCTCGGTCGGCGGCTCTGTCTTCAACAGCAACGGAGTGCACATCGGGCCGTCGGAGATCATCGGTGTGGCCGTGGCGCTGCTCGTGCTCGTCGTCACGTTCGGTTCGCTGCTCGCCGCCGGCATGGCGCTGCTGCCCGCGCTGATCGGGGTGGCGGCCGGACTCACCGGACTGCTCGCTCTCGCGCCCGCGGTCAGCATCTCCTCCACGGCCGTCACGCTCGCCCTGATGCTGGGCCTGGCCGTCGGCATCGACTACGTCCTGTTCATCCTCTCCCGCCACCGACAGCAACTCGCCCGCGGCGCCGAGCCGAAGGAATCCGTCGCGCTGGCCGTCGGCACGGCCGGCAGTGCCGTGGTCTTCGCCGGTACCACCGTGATCATCGCGCTCGCAGCGCTGAGCGTCATCGGCATCCCGTTCCTGACCACGATGGGTCTCGGGGCGGCTGGGGCGGTCCTCGTCGCGGTGCTGGCCGCGATCACTCTCGTCCCGGCGATCGCCGGTTTCGCCGGTACGCGACTCGCCCCCAAGCACGGGAGCCGTGCCGCGCGGCGGGCCGCCGATGCCGAAGGGGCCACCGGCCGCACCCCGTTGGGTACCCGGTGGACGAAGTGGGTCATCGCAAAGCCACTGCTGACCGTGCTCGCCGTCACGGGCATCCTGGTCACCCTCATGCTGCCCGCCGCCGACCTGCGCCTGGCGCTCCCCGACAACGGTTCCGCCCCGCACGCCTCCACCCAGCGCACGGCCTACGACACGATCGACGCGAAGTTCGGGCCCGGATTCAACGGCCCGCTGCTCGTCCTGGCCGAGACCAACGACCTCACGGGTGCGGCGAGTTCGGATGCGGGCGCCCAAGTGGCCGAGAAACTGCGGACCTTGAAGGACGTCAAGGCCGTCCTGCCCCCCGAGCCCACCACCGACCCGACGCAGCGCGTCATCACCGTGCTGCCCGACTCCGGTCCCGACAGCGCCCGTACGGACCGGCTCGTCCGGGACATCCGCGCGGTCGCGTCCGACGTCCGGGCCACCACCGGCGCCTCGATCGCGGTCACCGGCACCACCGCCGTCAACATCGACGTCTCCAACCGGCTCAGCGACTCCCTGCTGCCCTTCGTCGCCATCGTCGTCGGCCTCAGCCTGCTCCTGCTGATGATGGTCTTCCGGTCCCTGGTGATACCCGTCAAGGCGGCCGTCGGCTTCCTGCTCTCGGTGGGTGCCTCGCTCGGGTTGGTCGTGGCTGTCTTCCAGTGGGGCCGGCTGGCCGACGTGCTCGGTGTGCCGCACAGCGGTCCCGTCGTCAGCTTCCTGCCGATCATCCTGATCGGCGTGCTGTTCGGACTGGCCATGGACTACGAGGTGTTCCTCGTGTCCGGGATGCGCGAGGAGTGGGCCCACACCGGCCGGGCCCGTCAGTCGGTCGTCGACGGCGCCCGGCACAGTGTGCGGGTCGTCACCGCCGCCGCGCTCATCATGTTCACCGTCTTCGCCGGGTTCTTCCCGCTGGACGACTCCCTCATCAAGCCGATCGCGTTCGCGCTGGCGGTCGGCGTGGCCATCGACGCCTTCGCCGTCCGCATGACGCTCGTACCGGCGGTGCTTGCCCTCGCGGGGCGGGGCGCCTGGTGGTTGCCGGGCTGGCTGGACCGGCTCCTGCCCGACCTGGACGTCGAGGGAAGCAGCCTTCAGAAGGTCGTACCGGAGAAGGGCGTACCGGCGGAGCGTGGGGAATCCGAGGCTGAGCCTGCGGGTGCGGGCGGGGCGCGTGGGAACTCCGGGGAGTGATGGGCCGTTACGCAAATACCGGGCCTTGGGGCGGAGTTGAAGAAGATTTCACCCGAGCCCTGAGTCCGGAGCCCCCACCCCCGAATCCGGAGGCCCGAACGATGACCCGGATCCACCCTCACGCACACCCCCGGCCCACCCGGCGCGCCCTGCTCGGCGGCGCCGCCCTGACCGCCTTCACCGTGGCGACCGGCACCGGCACGGCGAGCGCCAACTCGTCCACTGCCCCCGCCGGTTGGCCGACGGAGTTCTCGCTGCCCAACGGCTTCCTTCCCGAGGGCATAGCCATCGGCAGCAGGCCGTACGCCTACCTGGGCTCCCGTGCCGACGGCGCCGTCCACCGCTTCGACCTGCGCACCGGCGAGGGCGAGGTCCTGTCCGAGGGTGCCACCGGCCTGGTGTCGGTCGGCCTGAAGCTGGATCACGACGGCCTGTTGTACGTCGCCGGCAGCACCGGGGGCGCGCGAGTCCTCGACTCCCGCACCGGTGAGGTACTGACGACCTATCAACTCACCCCCTCCACCGGCCACTTCATCAACGACGTCACCCTGCTCGGCGACCGCGCCTGGTTCACCGACTCGCTCGACGCCGTGCTCTACGGCGTGCCCCGCGGCCGTGCGGGCGGGGTCACCGCCCTGCCGCTCACCGGCGACTGGGTACAGACGCCCGGCGTGAACAACGCGAACGGCATCGTCGGCACCCCCGACGGGCACGGCCTGATCGTCGTCAGCAGCACACCCGGCAAGCTCTACAACGTGTCCCTCAAGACCGGCCGCGCCACCGAGATCACCCTGAGCGGCGCGGCCGATGTGGCCAACGGGGACGGGCTGTTCAGGATCGGCCGGACGCTGTACGTCGTCCAGAACCGGCTGAACCGGATCAGCGTGTTCGACCTCGACGCCAAGGTCAGCACCGCGACCCTGCGCCGTACGATCACCGACCCGCGTTTCGACGTCCCGACGACCGCCGCCCGCTTCGGCAACCGGCTCTATCTCGTCAACGCCCGTTTCACCAGCCCGCAGACGCCGGACACGACGTTCACCGCTGTCGCCGTATCGATCTGAGGTGACAGCGGGCGGGGCCCCGAAGCCGCGCAACGGGGTCCCGCCCATGGGTGGTTCGTGCCTCAGCGGTTCGGTGCCGGGTCAACTGCCGCTACCACGGCTGCTGTTGGCGCCCCAGCTGTGGCCTTGCTCGCGCCGGCCACCGGAGCCGCCGTAGACGCAGAAGCCTGTCGCGGGCGGCGCAGCAACAGCACGCACACCAGGGCCGCGAGGAGAGTCAGCGAGCCGGCCACCACCAGGCACAGCCGCATGCCGTCCAGGAAGGAGTCGCTCAGTGCTGCGAGGGCCCGGCCGGTGTTCGGGCCGAGATTCATGTGGGCGACGGCGCCGAGGCCGTCCGCGTCGGCGGTCGCGACGATGTTCTGCCGCGTTGCGCCCGTCACCCCGGCGTCGGCGAGGTGGCCGGGCAGGGTGTCGAGCGCCTTGGTGGAGAGCAGTGCGCCCAGGACGGCCGGGCCGAGCGCGCCACCGACCTGGCGGAACGCGTTGTTGCCGGCCGCGGCCATCCCCGCCTGCTGATACGGCACGGAGGCCACGGCGGTCGCGGTCATCGGCGTCAGGACCGTGCCGATGCCCAGGCCCAGCAGCGCCAGCCGCCAGGCGATGGACGCGAACGAGGTGCCGGCCTCGACGCCGGTCAGCGCGAACAGCGCGCCGGAGATGACCAGCAGACCCCCGGTGATCAGGACGCGCGGCGCGACCCGGTGCATCAGCCGCCCGACCGGTTGGCCGACCACGATCGCCGCCGCGGTGACCATGAGCAGCCGCAACGCCGCCTGAAGCGTGTCGAGTTGCTGCACCATGCCGAAGTAGAGGCTGAGCAGGAAGAAGAAGCCGATGAGCGCGAGGAAGGTGATCATCGCGACCAGCGTGGTGGCGGTGAACGCCGGGCTGCGGAACAGCGTCAGGTCCAGCATCGGGCTGTCGCTGCGCCGCTCGACGAGCACGAACGCGACCCCGCCGACCACCGCGGTGAACAGCGCCACCATGACCTTGACGTCCGTGAAGGAACCGGCGCCGCCCTCGATCACGCCGTAGACCAGCGCGGTGATGGCGAGGGCGGCGGTGAGCTGGCCGGACCAGTCGAGCTTGCGGCCGTGCGGGGCCCGGGAGTCGGGCAGCAGGCGGGCGGCGAAGCCCAGCGCGATCAGCGGGACGGGGACGGAGATGAGGTAGATCCAGCGCCAGGCGGCGTGGTCGAGGATGACTCCGGCGATCAGCGGGCCCACTGCCAGCGCCGCCATCAGCGCGGTCGCCCACAGGCCGATGAACTTGCCGCGTTCCCGGTGGTCGGGCACCGCGTGGCTGATCAGCGCCAGCGTGGTCGGCAGCAGGGTCGCCGCGCCGAGACCGGCGAACGCCTGGCCGATCCACAGCACGTGCACCGACTGCGCGGACAGGGCCACGGCGGCCCCGACGGCGGAGAACAACAGGCCCGCCTGGAACACCTTCTTGCGTCCGTGCACATCGCCGAAGACTCCGGCGGTGAGGATGAACGCGGCCATGGGCAGGACGAACGCGTCCTGGACCCACGACAGTTGGGCGGTCGACGCGTTCAGCGCCGACTGGATGGCGGGCAGGCTCACGGCGACCGTGGTCACCGGCAAGTAGGCGACGAAGACGCCGAGGCAGGCCATGACGAGGGTGGCCGCCCGCCGGTCGGGCCGCCCGCTCGCCGGGGTCGTGACGTTCACGGGGAACTCTCCTTCTCGAATGCGGTGCCCTCGAACTCGAACAGGCACGCGCCTCAGGATCAGCTCCGTCATGGACAATCACCAACGTACGACCGAGAAGCGGACCAAAACCTCTATCCCGCGCCTCTTTGGTGTCACACTTCCCTCATGATTGACGAAGTCGACGGGAAAATCCTCCGTGCGCTGCAGTGTGCGCCGCGCGCCTCGTTCCGGCTGATCGGCGAGGTGGCCGGGGTGTCGGAGCAGACCGCCGCCCGTCGTTTCCACGCCCTGCGCCGTTCCGGGGTGATGCGGGTGGTCGGTCTGGTCGACCCCGCCGTCCACGGTGACGCGCGCTGGGTGGCCCGGATCCGCTGCCGCCCCGACCGGGTCGGCCCGCTCGCCGACGCGCTCGCCCGACGGCCCGACATCGCCTACGCGGGCCTCGCGTCCGGCGGTTCGGAGATCATCTGCGTCATGAGCGCGCCGGTGCACGTGACGCGCGACGACGTCCTGTTGCGTCAACTGCCCAGGTCCGCATCGGTCCTCGACGTGAGCATCGACCTGCTCATCCACCCCTTCGGCACGTCAGGACCGAGCGACTGGACGGGCTACGGCGGCCGGCTCACGCCCGAGCAGATCCGTCAACTCGTGGGCGAGCGACCCGACTTCCCCACCGGACCACCCGTACGCCTCACCGATGAGGACACCCCGCTGCTCGACGCCCTCGCGGAGGACGGCCGTGCCACCCACACCCAACTCGCCGACGCCACCGGCTGGTCCACGGCTCGCGTCGCCCGCCGACTGGACGCCCTGGAGAACTCGGGAGCCCTCGCCTACGACGTCGAACTGCTCTCCGCACGCCTCGGGTTCGCGCTCAACGCCACCCTGTGGCTGCGCGTCGCCCCCGCCCGCCTCGAACGCGTCGGCGAGGAACTAGCGGACCACGACGAGGTGGCCTTCGTCGCCGCCATCAGTGGCGACTCCAATGTCATGGTCGTCGTCATCTGCCGTGACACAGAGGACCTTTACCGGTATCTGACCACCAAGGTCGCCGCCGTCGCGGGCATCGACGGCTACGGCGTGAGCGTCCACGTCCACCGCCTGAAGCAGGCCACCTCGCTCATCTCGCGCGGGCGACTGGTGCCCCCGGCGTTCGCGTGACGCGGCCGGGACGCACGGCGCCGGATCACCCGCGGTGGCGGATGACCCGGCGCCCAACTGCCGTACGGTGCTTGCCGTTTCGGCGTCCGGTCAGCGCTTCGTGTAGATGAAGCCGACCTTGTCCAGCTCGTCGCCGGAGCGCCCGTGGAAGCCGGCGATCTGCCAGCCGGACGGGGCGGTGCGGGTCACGCAGTCCGAGGTGGTGGTGCCACCGGCCAGGGTGTTGCCCAGGTTGGTGGTGAACTTGGCGTAGAAGATCCGCGTGGTGTCGCTGTACTTGCCCTCGCACAGGTACGCCGACGTCACGTACTCCCCGCTCCCCAGCGTCAGCGAGGACGCGGTGCCGCCCGTGCCGCCGTGGGTGAGGGTGGTGCCGTTGGCGAGGGTGATGCCGACCTGGTCGACGCGGGAGCCGGAGCGCAGCGAGATGGTGGTGGCGCGGGCGGCCGCCGGGACACTGTTGATGTCCTGGTAGTAGTCGCCGTGCGGGCCGCCGAACTGGTCGCTGAGCTGGTAGTCCGCGTTCTGCGACCAGGTGAAGCCGACCGTGATCGGGTCGTGGTCGGAGAGCATCAGCCCGTCCGAGGTCAGGAACTTGGCGTGCTCGTTGTTGTACGACGTCGCGTTGAGCGTGACCAGCTTGCTGCTGCGGTAGAGGACCTTGTCCACGACCTCGCAGGTGTTGGGCACGGTGGCCCCGGTCTGGTCGCACAGCAGCGTGTCGCTGCCCTTGGCCGGCGCCACGCCGCCGCGGACCACCTTGACCCAGGCGTCGGTGAGCCCGTTGGCCGCGCCGAACTCCGCGATGGTGTCGGCGGTGCGGGTGTAACGGGTGTTCGTGTCACCCATGACGACGACCGCGTTGCCCGCCGAGTGGGTGCCGATGAACGAGGTCAACTGGCTGAGGTTGTCCGCGCGGGAGGCCTCGTCGCCGTCGTTCGTACCGGCGTTGGTGTGCAGGTTGTAGAAGTCGACGTACACCCCCTCGGACAGCCGCTCGCGCATGAAGGTGAAGCCCTTGGGGGTCAGGCAGTCGCCCGAGTCGATCTGGCAGGAGTTCCAGCCGACCCGCTCGAAGTCGTCGCCGTCCCAGGCGTAGTCGGCGACGGTGTTGAGCCCGCTGCCGATACCGGCGCCGCCGCTGGTCGCGGTGCGGTACGGGTGGGTGTCGGTGGAGTACAGGTAGGCGTGGTAGTTGAAGTCCTCCTGCACGTTCACGATGTCGTACGGGGCGATGCGCGTGCCAATCGCGGTGGTGCTCGTGTCCCGCGGCGTCGAGGCGCTGGACAACGACTCCGGGAGCCCGGCGACGTTGTAGGTGAGCACGCTGAAGCTGCCCGACGTTGCGGCGGCGGCCGGTGTAGCTGCGGCCACCGTGATCCCGCCCAGGGCCGCGGCTGCGGCCGCCAGACAGGCGAGAAGTCTGCGCATGGGGAAGTGCCTCCTGCGGAGTGACAGAGGGGGAGGGTGTTGCGGCGCTCATGTCAAAATGTAGCGACAAGCGCTTGCTATGACTCCCCTTCAGCCGCACCGAATCAGGAATTCCGCGTGGCGCGGAGATGGCCAAGTCCCCCCGCCTGCCCGTTTGTTGTCAGTGCGGGGGGATACGGTCCACAGATACGGGACAGGGCATCCACATCACCGGAGACGACTGCCGGAGCTGGAGGACGGGCGGCAGTTGAGGCGGCCGACGCCGAACTGCCCATGATCCCGGCACCGTTGAACCGCACCGGCCCCGCAGGTGGTCCATGGCCGCTGAACACGCGCCCCGGCGAGAGCCGGCTCTGGACGGCGTTGCGCTGGAGTGAGCGCGGAATCATCGCCAAGATGCGCGAGGTGGGGAGCGCGGTCTCTTCCGACCCCCGTACGACCTGACTGCTACGGCCGCGCCAAGTGCCGCATCGTCAGCGCCAGTTGGAGTCGTAGTCGCCCCTGTGGAGTACGTACGGGCCAGCCCAGCAGGGCCTCCGCGTGGGTCAACCGGTCCTGGAGCGTGGAGTGGTGGACGTTGATCTCGGTGGCCGCCGCGCGGAGGCTGGTCGTGCTGGCGACGGCGTTCAGAGTGGCCAGCAGCCAGGGCGCGTTGACCGCCGCTGCTTCCACGTCGCGGACATCGGGCGGCGGTTCGGCACCGGGTGCGACCAGTTCGGCGAGGAGGGCGACGCCGCCGAGCTCGTCGGCGTGCACGATGCGGTGGCCCGGGTCCTGTGCGGTGCCGTCGGCGGTGAAGCGGAGGGCGGTGCGGGCGGCAGCCCAGGAGCGGGGGAGGTCCAGTACGGGGACGGCGGGGCCGATGCCGACTCGGCCGACGGGCAACTCGCCGTCCGAGTGCGGTGGTTGGGGGCCGGAACCGTCCGGGGCTGCCTGCGGATCGCTGTCCGACACGGGTCGCGGACCGGACGTACCCGTCGTCTCCCGGGGCGCGGCGACGACCCGGGGCGGTCCGTCGAGCGGGGCGAGAACCCGGGCCCGGGTCGCGGGGTCGGCCGGGTCGAGGCCGAGGCGACGGGCCGCGTGCAGCCGGGCCGGCTCGGGAGCCGTTGCGTCGAGCAGGGTCTCGACCAACTCCGGGTCGTCGGCGGGCACCCGGCCCCGAGTGCGATCGAGCACGAGCCGTACGGCACCGGCCGCCCGCTCCAGGATCACCGCGTCGACGACACTGGGCGCCGCCTGAGCCGCACGCTCCAGCCAGAGCGCGGAAACCCCGCCCGGCGTCAGCGCGGCGGACGGCCAGGCGGGATCCGGCGGCGACGCGCTGTCCCGGCGCGTACCGTCCGCCTCGACCCGCACCCGGACCCGCCGCTCGGCGTCGACCAGCCGCGCGGCACACCCGGCCAGCACCGCCGCCCCACGCACCAGCGCCTCGAGCCCGGCCCGCGACTCGGCAAGGCGATCGAAGTACCCGATGACCCGCACGGCGGCACCGGCGTCCGGATCCAGCGCGGTCAGGCGCCCGGCCAGCTCTTTCATATGCCCATGGTGCGGCATGCCCCCGGCGGAGAGGAGGGATGGGACGTGGGTATCCCGCACGGTCCGTCCCTGGAGGGCGCTGACGGGGGAGCTTCCCTGGTGTGCCGCTTGCGCGCGGCGCGCGGGTATCGCGCACAGGCTGTCCCCGGAGGGCGCCGACTGAGGAGCTTCCCTGGTGCGCCGCTCGCGCACGGCGCGCGGGTATCGCGCGCAGGCCGTCCCCGGAGGGCGCCGACTGAGGAGCTTCCCTGGTGCGCCGCTCGCGCACGGCGCGCCGGTGTCGCCGCGGTCGCAGGTCCAAGCCGCCGGCGGCCTCTGCTGCATCTGGTGTGCCGTGCCTCCGGTGGAGAGGCGCCCGGTCGAGTGGCGGCGGCGCCAACACACCGACGTCACCGCGGCCGCGCACCCACGCCCCCTAAGCCGCCGCCTACCGCCTCCGCTGCCCGAGCCGTCCGCGAGACCACCGCCCGCGGAGCGAACCCGTCGGACCCGGGAAAGCCTCCCGGCGATGGCGGAGGCGCCACGTCGCGCCGCGATCACGGCAGCTGTATCCCCTCGCTCCCCATGCCGTCGCTAGCAGCTTCCTCGGCCGGCTCATGTGCGCGGCCCGGGCCGCCCGGGAGCGAATCCGTCCAACCCGTGGAAGCCCCCGTCCAAGGCCGAGGCGCCACGTCGCGCCGCCCTCGCCGCGGCCGTATCCCCTCGCCCCTCAAGCCGCCGCCGGCAGCCTCGTCGGCCGGCTCACGTGCACGGCCCGAGCCGCCCGGAAGCGAACCCGTCGAACCCGTGGAAGCCCCCCGTCCAAGGCCGAGGCGCCGTGGCACGCCCCTCTCACCGCGGCCGTACCCCCACGCCCCTCAGCTCGCCCCCAACAACCTCCGCAGCCAACTCACATGCGCCGCCCGTGCCGCCTGCGACACCGCCGCCTGCGGCGCGAAGCCGTCGAAGCCGTGGAAACCGCCCGGCCAGACGTGGAGTTCCGCGACGCCGCCTGCCTGCCAGAGGCGGGACGCGTACGTGACCACTTCGTCGCGGAAGGTTTCCGCCGAGCCGACGTCCAAGAAGGCCGGGGGGAGACCCGTGAGGTCTTCCGCCCTCGCCGGGGCCGCGTACGGCGACACGTCGGGGGTGCCGCGGCGGTCGCCGAGGAGAGCCGTCCAGCCGGTTTCGTTGGCCGTGCGGTCCCAGACGCCGACACCGGTCATCTGGTGGGCGGACGGGGTGTCGTTGCGGTCGTCGAGCATCGGGCACAGCAGGAGCTGGCCGATGGGGCGCGGGCCGCCGCGGTCGCGGGTGAGGAGGGCCAGCGCCGCGGACAGGCCGCCGCCCGCGCTCGCGCCCATGATGACGATCCGCTCGGGATCGCCGCCGAGCTCCTTCGCGTGCTCCGCCGTCCACAGCAGACCGGCGTACACGTCCTCGATCGGCGCGGGGTGCGGGTGTTCGGGCGCCAGCCGGTACTCCACCGACACCACCACCGCGTCCAGCTCCCGCGCGTACTCCAGCGCCCCGGTCACCCCGACCCGCCGGTCGCCGAGCACCATCCCGCCGCCGTGCACGTGATAGATGACGGGCAGTGCGCCCGCCGTCGCCGGTGCGGTCGGGCGGCCGATCAGCAGCGTGATGTCGGGCTCGCCGACCGGGCCCGCCACCTCCCTGTCCTCGATGGCGAAGGCTCCGTCGAGCGTCAGGTCCATCTCCATCGACTGCATGATCGCCGGGCCCCGGCGGATCTCGTCGATGTCCGCCAGCGTCATCCCGGGCGAGATGAACTCCTTGATCAGCTCCAGCGCCGCGGCGAGTTCGGGGTCGAACGGGGGCGGGGGCGGGGTGGACGTCATGGGCTTCTCCTGACGCTGGGTGCGGCGGCTCGTACGGCCATACTCCGCGCTCGTACCCCCGTTCCGTGCTCCGCCGTCCGGCGGAACCTTCCCGCCGGACGGCGGGTGTGCCTTGCCAGGACGTGATCTGTTGTTCACCTGCGGGACGTGGAAGGGATCCCTCGCACAGACAACGATGTCGAAACCGCTGTGGCCGCCTGTATCCCCGCATCTGCTGATTCATGTACCAGGAGCACCACCCGTGAACATCTCCCTGACCGTCTGGCTGCTGACGATCGCCGCCCTGTGCGCCCTCGTCGGCGTCGACTTCCTCATCGGCCGCAAACCCCACGACGTCTCCGTCAAGGAAGCCGGCGTCTGGACCGTGGTCTGGGTCGTCCTGGCCTGCCTGTTCGGGCTCGGACTGCTCGTCTACGGCGGGAGCGGGCCCACCGGGGAGTTCTTCGCCGGGTACATCACCGAGAAGTCGCTGAGCGTCGACAACCTCTTCGTGTTCGTGCTGATCATGGGCAAGTTCGCGGTGCCGTCCCAGTACCAGCAACGGGTGCTCATGGTCGGGGTCCTCGTCGCCCTGGTGCTGCGCGCCGGCTTCATCGCGGCCGGTGCCGCGATCATCTCCACGTTCTCCTGGGTCTTCTACCTCTTCGGCGCGTTCCTCATCTGGACCGCCTGGAAGCTCGTCCAGGACGCCCGCAAGGGCCACGAGAACGAGGAGTACGAGGAGAACAAGCTCCTCAAGATCGCCGAACGCCGCTTCGGAGTCGCCGACCGCTACCACGGCACCAAGCTGTTCATCACGGAGAACGGCAAGCGCATCATGACCCCGATGCTGGTCGTGATGCTCGCCATCGGCTCCACCGACGTCCTCTTCGCGCTCGACTCCATCCCCGCGATCTACGGCCTCACCCAGGACCCGTACATCGTCTTCACCGCCAACGCCTTCGCCCTGATGGGGCTGCGCCAGCTGTACTTCCTCATCGGCGGCCTGCTGAAGAAACTCGTCCACCTCAGCTACGGCCTGTCGATCATCCTCGGCTTCATCGGCGTCAAACTGGTGCTGCACGCCCTGCACGAGTCCGGCGTGCACGTCCCGGAGATCTCCATCCCCTTCTCCCTCGGCTTCATCGTGCTCGTGCTCGCGGTGACGACGTTCACCAGCCTGCGCGCCACGAGGACGCAGAGCGCTTGACTTCGAGAGCGCTCGAAGACCTACCGTCGCGAAGGACGGTGAAGGTCCGGGTGGGCTGTGAGAGGGAGTCGGGCATGCGGGTCGGCGTACACATCAACCGGTTCAACCATCCCGGAGGGCCGACGGCGATCGGGCCCGAGCTGGCCGCGGCGGGTGCCGCGGCCGAGGCGGCGGGCGTCAGCTGGCTCTCGGTGATGGACCACTACTTCCAGATGGAGTTCAACGGCGGCGCCGAGGACGCCATGCTGGAGGCCTACACGACCCTGGGCTATCTCGCGGGCCGCACGTCCACGGTCCAACTGGGCGCGCTGGTCACGGGAGTGACGTACCGTCAGCCCGGACTCCTCGCGAAGATCGCCGCCACGCTCGACGTTCTGTCCGGTGGCCGGGCCACGCTCGGCATCGGGGCGGCCTGGTACGACCGTGAGCACCACGGTCTCGGCGTGCCGTACCCGCCGGTCGCGGAGCGGTTCGAGCGGCTGGAGGAGGCCCTGCGGATCTGTCTGCAGATGTGGGACCCGGAGACGAACGGCCCCTTCGAGGGCAAGCACTACCGGCTCGCCGAGACCCTCTGCGTGCCCGCGCCGACCAGCGGCCCGCACCCCGAGATCATGATCGGCGGCGGCGGGGAGAAGAAGACCCTGCGGCTGGTCGCCCAGTACGCCGACGCCTGCAACCTGATCGTGTCGACCCCCGACGAGCTGCGGCACAAGCTCGACGTGCTGCGCGGGCACTGCGACAACCTGGGGCGCGACTACGACCGTATCCGCAAGACGATCGTCTACGGCGGCGAGTCGGTCACCGCGGGCGATGTCGATGCGTTCCTCGGGGAGATCAACGGCTTCACGAAGCTTGGCGTCGACACGGTCATTCTGGGCCCGCGCACGGGTGAACCGGCCGAGTGGATCGAGCGGTTCGTGGCGCCGGCGGTGCCGCGCCTGGCCGAACTGGACTGACCGGAGCGGCCGTTGGGACACGAAGGGGCCGGAGTCCGTGTGGACTCCGGCCCCTTCGGCTGTGCGGTGGGTGCCCGGATCAGGCGGCGACGGTCTCGCCCGCGAGGCCGTGCAGCTGCGCGATGACCTCGGTCAGCTGGGCGGCGACCTCGGCGTCGTCGGCCGGGTGGGTCTCGGCGAAGCGGGTCACGGAACCGGGGATCGAGAGCTTGATCTCCTCGACGACCTTGCCGCCGGCGATGCCGACAGCCTTGCGGGTCTCGTCCTGCGCCCACACGCCGCCGAACTGGCCGTACGCGGTGCCGACCACGACGACCGGCTTTCCGCCGAAGCCGCTGGCGCCGTAGGGGCGGGACAGCCAGTCGATGGCGTTCTTCAGGACGGCCGGGATGGTGCCGTTGTACTCGGGGGAGAAGAAGAGGAACGCGTCGGCGGAGCCGGCGGCCGCGCGGAGCTTGGCGGCGGGGGCCGGAACATTGCCCTCGACGTCGATGTCCTCGTTGTAGAACGGGATCTCGGCGAGACCCTCGAAGATCTCGATGTCGGCGCCCTCGGGCGCGAACTTCACGGCGGCCTCGGCGAGCTGGCGGTTGTGCGAGCCGGCACGCAGGCTGCCGACGAGCGCGAGGATACGAACAGACATGGGGACTCCAAGAGGGGGCTGAAACACTGCCGTTACGATCCGGACCGAGGTCCGTTTAAAAGTTGTACCAGGCTAAGCGGACCGCGGTCCAGTTTTGTTCCCGGTGCTTTACGCTGTCTTCATGTCCAGCGCCCTGCCGCCCTTTCCGAAGCCCGAGGAGTCCATAAGCGAACCCCGGTTGCTGGAGGTCCGCTCGTACGCCGACGAGCCCTGCCTGCGCGCCGACGCGGCCCGTAATCGCGCCAAGCTGCTGGAGGCCGCCGCCCGGCTGATCGCCGAGCACGGAGTGGCCGGCGTCACCATGGAGGCCGTGGCCGCCGCGGCCCAGGTCGGCAAGGGAACCGTCTTCCGCCGCTTCGGCGACCGCACCGGCCTGCTGATGGCGCTGCTGGACCACTCCGCGCAGACACTCCAGGCCGACTTCCTCGGCGGGCCGCCCCCGCTGGGCCCCGGAGCCCCGCCGGTCGAGCGGCTGCGGGCGTTCGGCGTGGCAGTGCTGTACCGCCATGCCGAGCAGCTGGACCTGCAGATGGCCGCGCAGCCGGAAGCCACCCGCCGGTTCGCCCACTCCGCGCTCCAGGCGCTGCGCACCCACGTCACGATGCTGCTGCGGCAGATCCTCCCGGCCGCCGACTGCGAGTTGCTCTCCCAGACGCTGATGGCATATCTCGACCCCGCCCTGATCCACCACCTGACCAGGCAGTGCGGGATGCCCATGGAGCGGCTGGAGGAGGGCTGGATCGACCTCGTCGACCGCATCACCCGTACGCAGCAGCCCAGTTGAGCCCGCCCCGCTGAACGGCCCGGCTCAGCCCATGCTCGCGAAGAAGTCGAGCATGCCCTGCGGTGCGTCCTCGCCGAACATCAGGATGCCGTTCGCCGCGGATTCCTCCGCCGCCTCCTCGCTGCGCGGGAACAGCTTCTCCTCGTAGGCGGCCAGCGCGGCCTCGGTGTCGCCCGGGTGCGCGGCCAGCGCCTCGCCCAGTTCGGCCCCGTCGAACATGGCCAGGTTGGCGCCCACGCCCGCGAACGGCGACATCAGATGGGCCGCGTCGCCCAGCAGCGTGACCCCGGGCACCCGCTCCCACCGGTGCCCGATCGGCAGGGCGTGGATCTGGCGCGGGGTCAGCGGCCCGTCCGCGTCGGCGAGCAGCGCCCGCAGGCTCTTGTCCCAGTCCGCGAAGTGCTCCAAGGTGTACGCCTTCCCCGCCGCGATGTCGGTGAAGTCGACGCCGTCGAACGCGTCCTCGGGGACGGCCAGCGCGACGTAGATGTGCAGGCTGCCGTCGGTCTCGCGGTGGGCCAGGAAGCCCTTGCCCGCGCCGAGCGCCATCATCATGCCGCCGCCGACGACCTCGGCGCTCACGGGATGCCGTACGTCGGCGTCCGGCAGGTCCACCTCGACGAACGAGATGCCGACGTACGCGGGCTTCGCGTCCGAGAGCAGGGGGCGGATCCTGGACCAGGCGCCGTCCGCGCCGATCAGGAGATCGGTGGTGAACGAGGTGCCGTCCGCGAGTGTCACCTCGTGCCGCCCGCCGTCGAGCGGGCGGGCACCGGTGACCTTCGCGCCCCAGCGGACGGTTCCCTCGGGGAGCGAGCCGAGCAGCAGATCACGCAGCTGGCCGCGGTCCACCTCGGGCCGCCCGCCGGTGCCGTCGTCGGGGTCGTCCAGGAGGACCGTGCCGGTCTTGTCGAGGACGCGGGTGCTCTCGCCGCCCGGGTTGACCAGCGCGCGGAACTCCTCGTACAGGCCCGCCGCGCGCAGCGCCGGCTGGCCCGAGTCGTCGTGGATGTCGAGCATGCCGCCCTGGGTGCGCGCGGCGGGGGAGGCGTCCAGGTCGAGGACGGCGGCCTCGACGCCGTTGACGTGCAGGACCCGGGCGAGCGTGAGCCCGCCGAGTCCGCCGCCGACGATCGCGACGGGGTGATGGGGGGTGGTCATGATGGCCTCCTGGAAGCTTGAAGTGGGCGGTGAACAGGGTCAGTTGGGTACGGCGGTCCGCTCGATCCCGTTGATCAGCGCCTGGAGTCGCCAGGACAGGCGGGCCGGAGGCGCCCCGGCGAGCAGGTCGCCGGAGCGGGCGGCGATGTGCGGGTGGGTCCGGTCGGACGCATTGCGCACGGCGTCGGTCAGGGCGTCCCAGTCGTCCCGGGAGGTGTCGTCGCCCGAGTGCTCGGCGGCCGTCGCGGTGGCCTGCTGGAGCAGCAGGTCCACGCCCCACGCGGCCTGCGCCGGCGGGACACCGCCCTCGTCGAGCAGGGCCAGCAGGGTCTCGATCAGGTTCAGGTAGTGCGGGCCGCTGGGCCAGGCCGTCAGCGCCGAACGGGCGAGACTCGGGTGCTCGAAGAGCATCGCGGTGTACGCGGTGAGCACCTGCTCGATCCGCTCGCGCCAGGAACCCTCGGTGGGCGCCGGTCCGATCGTGCCGAGCAGTTCGTCCAGGACGGCCGCGTGCAGCTCCGCGGTGTTGCGGACGTACACGTACAACGAGGCCGGACCGGTGTCGAGTTCCTGGGCCAGGCGCCGCATGGTGACCTTCCTCAGGCCCTCGGCGCGAAGGACCTTCACCGCGGCGGCGACTATGCCCTCCCTGCTCAGGGCGGGTTTCGCCGGCCGGTCACGGCGGCTGCGCGGGGTATCGGGGCGAGCTGTCATGCCTCCACGGTAACGAACATGTTCGCTCCGAACAAGTTCGTGACGAACGTGTTCGTAAAATACCGGACCATGTTGCCCTCGTGACGACCGTTCCCCCGCCGCACTCCAAGGCCCCGGCTTCTGCCAAGATGCCGTACGTCATGGTGCAGATACCGAAAACGCCCGCAGCCCCGTCGCCCGCACCGCGCTCCGTGCCCACGAGCGCCGATGTGGCCCGCCTGGCCGGCGTCTCACGCGCGACCGTCTCCTACGTCCTCAACAACACCAGTGCCGTACGGATCAGCGAACCCACCCGCCGCCGCGTCCACGAGGCCGCCAAGGAACTCGGGTACGTCCCGCACGCGGCGGCCCGCAGCCTGCGCGCCGGGCACAGCCGGATGGTGCTGATGCCGGCGCCGACCGTGCCGGTGGGACTCCTCTACAGCCAGTTCATCAACGAACTCCAGTGGGCGCTCAGCCGCCTCGACTACACGGTCGTGCAGCACGGGTCCGTCGGTCTGCGCGGCGACGAGGCCGCCCGCGCCTGGGCCGAACTGCGCCCGGTCGCCGTCCTGGTGCCCGGTGCGGGGCTCGGCCCGCAGGGTGTCGAGATCCTCAAGCGCTCCGGTGCGCGGGCCGTCCTCACGCTCGGCCCCGAGAAGGTCGAGGGGGCTCACGCCCTGCTCCTGGACCACGAAGGTGTCGGCCACTGCGCCGGCGCGCATCTGTACGGACGCGGCCGGCGCCGGATCGGTGTGGTCGTGCCCGAGGAGCCCGGCATGGGGGTGTTCTCCCGGCCCCGCCTCGACGGTGTGCGCCGCGCCCTGCTCGGCACGGACGCCACGGCGACCGAACTCCCGCTCGCCTACAGCGAGGAGAGCGCCGCCCGGACCGCCGCCCGCTGGCGTGACCTCGGCCTCGACGCGGTGTTCGCGTACAACGACGAGTACGCGATGCTGCTGATGCGCGCCCTCCAGGACGAGGGCATCCGCATCCCCGAGGACACGGCCGTGATCGGCGCCGACGACCTCATGATCGGCCGGCTGCTGCGCCCGCGCCTGAGCACCGTCCACATCCAACTGCCCTCCGGCCACGACCTGGCCGAACTGGTCGACACCGCGGTACGCGAACCGGGCGGGGTACCGGGCATCCACGAACTGCTCGGCGCGTCGGTGGTGCACCGCGACTCCAGCTGACCGGGGTGTGGTGCGTGCGGCTGCGATTCGGGGGAGGGAGTCGACGCGACGGGGGTCCTCCCACTCGGGCGAAGCCGGGCGTAGGGGAGTCGGTGACCGCGCCGGCTTCGAGCCGACGACCGCGTCTCGCCTCGCCTGGGCCTGGAGCCCGCGCGCACCGCGGCCCGGCGACCGCGTCCACCCAGACCCCGCGACCGCGCCCAGGGCGATCCGGCCGTACGCGACTAGGATGTTGCGTGCTCAACCAGACGGGGATGCGGGCGACCACCGGACGCTGCTCGCGCGTCTGTGCCGGATCACCGCATCCCGTCGCGCGGCCGCCCAACGGGCCGTGAGGACACGGGACTTGCGCTGCCCGGGTGGGTCCCGCCGGTGACGGATCGGAGAACCACGATGCCTCTGCTCGACGCCAAGACCTGGCAGCCCCGCCCCCTCTCGGGCCCCGAGTACCCGGTAACCGAGCCAGCCACGGGTGACACGCTCGGCACCGTCACGCTCGCCGCCGCCGAGGACGTACGGCCGGCCGTCCGGGCGGCCCGTGCCGCGCAGGCCGAGTGGGCGCGCGTCCCGCACTTCGTCCGCGCCGGTGTGCTGCGCAAGGCCGGTGACCTGTTCGCCGCGCACGCCGAGGAACTGCGCGAGTGGATCGTGCGGGAGTCCGGGTCGATCCCCGGCAAGGCGGACTTCGAACTGCACGTCGCCGCCCAGGAGTGCTACGAGGCCGCCGCCCTCGCCTCCCGCCCCGCCGGGCAGGTCCTCCCCACCGAGGTGCCCCGGCTGTCGTACACCCGGCGCATCCCGGTCGGGGTCGTCGGCGTGATCGCGCCGTTCAACGCCCCGCTTATCCTCTCCATCCGCTCGGTCGCCCCGGCGCTCGCGCTCGGCAACGGGGTCGTCCTCAAGCCGGACCCGCGCACGGCGGTCTGCGGGGGACTGTCGCTCGCGGCGGTCTTCGCGGAGGCGGGCCTGCCCGAGGAGCTGTTCCACGTCCTGCCGGGCGGTGCCGACGTGGGTGCGGCACTCGTCGCCGACCCGCAGGTGCCCGTGATCTCCTTCACCGGCTCAACTGCCGCCGGTCGCGCGGTCGGTGAGGCGGCGGGGCGTCATCTCAAGCGCGCGCACCTGGAGTTGGGCGGGAACTCGGCTCTGATCGTGCTGGCGGACGCGGACCTGGACGCGGTGATCTCGACGGCGGCCTGGGGTTCGTTCTTCCATCAGGGCCAGATCTGCATGACGACGGGCCGCCATCTCGTCCACGAGTCGCTCTACGAGGAGTACGTCGAACGCCTCGCGGCCAAGGCCGACTTGCTCGCCGTGGGCGACCCGCACCGCGCGCAGGTGCACCTCGGCCCGATCATCGACGCGGCCCAACTGGCCAAGATCCACGGCCTGGTCGAGGCCAGCGCGTCAACTGGCGCCAGGCTGGCGGCCGGTGGGACCCACGAGGACCTCTTCTACCGGCCGACCGTCCTCGCCGACGTGGACGACAACACCCCCGCCTACGCGGAGGAGGTCTTCGGCCCGGTCGCGCCGGTACGGTCCTTCGCCACCGTCGACGAGGCGGCGGCGCTGGCCGCGACGGGACCGTACGGCCTGTCGCTCGGCATCGTCACGCGCGACAGCGCCCGCGGCCTGGACCTGGCGGAACGCATCCCCACCGGGATCGTCCACATCAACGACCAGACCGTGAACGACGAGGCCGTGGCCCCCTTCGGCGGGGTCGCCGCGTCCGGCACCGGCGCCCGCTTCGGCGGCGAGGCCAACCTGGAGGCCTTCACCGACGTGCGCTGGACGACGGTGCGCGGGGACGTGGCGTCGTACCCGTTCTGAAACGAGGGTCTGAAAACCCGGAGGAAAAATCCCCGAGGGCTTACTGACCGTTCTGCTCGGCCTGCTCCTGCTGCTCGGCGACGGACTTGCGGACCTCGTCCATGTCGAGCTTGCGGGCCTGGCCGATGACGTCCGTCAGGGCGGCCTCCGGCAGGGCGCCGGGCTGGGCGAACACGGCGACGCGGTCACGGACGATCATCAGCGTGGGAATCGACTGGATGCCGAAGGCCTGCGCCAGCTCGGGCTGGGCCTCGGTGTCGATCTTGCCGAAGACGAGGTCCGGGTTCTCGTCGGCCGCCTTCTCGTAGACCGGGGCGAACTGACGGCACGGCCCGCACCAGGACGCCCAGAAGTCGATCAGGACGAAGTCGTTGTCCGTGACCGTCTGGTCGAAGTTCTCCTTGGTGAGCTCCACGGTGCTGCTCATGACGTGATTCCCTCTTCCTCGATGTGGGGGGCGAAGCCGTCCCGGACAACACGGTCGTCCGGTCCCGTATTCCGCGCCCCTACCCGTGTGGCCACAGCGCACACCACCCAGCAGACTGGCCCCATGACGGAAACGGAATCCATCGCGTACGACGTCGTGGTGCTCGGGGCCGGGCCCGTGGGGGAGAACGTCGCCGACCGCACCCGTGCGGCCGGTCTCTCCACCGCGATCGTGGAGAGCGAACTGGTCGGCGGCGAGTGCTCGTACTGGGCGTGCATGCCCAGCAAGGCCCTGCTGCGCCCGGTCATCGCCCGCGCCGACGCCCGCCGCGTGCCCGGCCTCGGCCACCTCGTCCAAGGACCCCTCGACACCGCCGCGGTCCTCGCCCACCGCGACTACGAGGCCTCGGGCTGGAAGGACGACGGCCAGGTCCAGTGGCTCGACGGCATCGCCGCCGACCTCTACCGCGGCCAGGGCCGCCTCGACGGCCCCCGCAAGGTGACGGTGACGGGCCCCGACGGCGTACGGCACGTCCTCACCGCCCGGCACGCCGTCGCGGTCTGCACCGGCACCCGCGCCCTGCTGCCGGACATGCCCGGACTCGACGAGATCAAGCCCTGGACAAGCCGCGAGGCCACCAGCGCCAAGGCCGCGCCCGGCCGGCTCATCGTGGTCGGCGGCGGGGTCGTCGCCGTCGAGATGGCGACCGCCTGGCAGGCCCTCGGCTCCCGCGTCACCCTCCTCGTCCGCGGCAAGGGCCTGCTGCCCCGCATGGAGCCCTTCGCCGGCGAACTGGTCGCCGACGCGCTCACCGAGGCCGGCGTCGACCTGCGCACGGGTACGTCCGTTGCGGCGGTGACCCGCGAGAACGGCACCGTCGCGGCCCTGCTCGAGGGCGGCGACCGCATCGAGGCCGACGAGATCCTCTTCGCCACCGGACGCGCCCCGCAGACCGACGACATCGGCCTCGACACGATCGGCCTGGCACCGGGCTCCTGGCTCACGGTGGACGACAGCCTGCGTGTCCCGGACAGCGACTGGCTGTACGCGGTCGGCGACGTCAACCACCGCGCCCTCCTCACCCACCAGGGCAAGTACCAGGCCCGTATCGCGGGCGCCGCGATCGCCGCCCGCGCCGAGGGCGTCCCGCTGCTGGAGACCGACCCGTGGGGCGCCCACGCGGCCACCGCCGACCACGACGCGGTCCCCCAGGTCGTCTTCACCGACCCGGAGGCCGCGTCCGTCGGCCTCTCCCTCGCCGAGGCCGAACAGGCCGGCCACCGAGTCCGCGCGGTCGACGTCGAGTTCTCCTCGGTCGCCGGCGCGGGCCTCTACGCCGACGGCTACCGGGGCCGCGCCCGCATGATCGTCGACCTCGACGAGGAGATCCTGCGCGGCGTGACGTTCGTGGGCCCCGGTGTAGGCGAACTGATCCACTCGGCCACGATCGCCGTCGCCGGCCAGGTCCCGATCAACCGCCTGTGGCACGCGGTCCCGTCCTACCCGACGATCAGCGAGGTGTGGCTG
Source organism: Streptomyces sp. NBC_00986 (assembly GCF_045162565.1). NCBI lineage: Bacteria > Bacillati > Actinomycetota > Actinomycetes > Kitasatosporales > Streptomycetaceae > Streptomyces > Streptomyces sp. NBC_00986. Next base: position 1,730,128 of record NZ_CP108733.1, on the reverse strand, counting down.
CGCCTGCTGGAGGCCTACCGAGGCTGAACACGCCTGATGGCTATGGGTAGTTGAGTTGATTCCCTACGGCAGTTCGAAGCCGAGCGCAGCCGATGCCTGGTCCGGTGTCGGCTGCGCCCAGCGCTCCGCCATCGCCTCGTTCGAGGACAGCGAGCGCAGTTCGGCCCGGTCCAGGTAGAGCAGGCCGTCGAGGTGGTCCGTCTCGTGCTGGACGATCCGTGCGGGCCACCCCGTGAAGACCTCGTCCACCGGCCGCCCGTGCTCGTCCTGCCCGGTCAGCCGCACCGAGGCGTGCCTCGCGACCACGGCCTGCCAGCCCGGCACGCTCAGGCACCCCTCGAAGAACGCGGCCCGCCCGTCACCGACTGGCTCGTACGCCGGATTGACCAGCACCCGGAACGGCTGCGGCACCCGCCCCCGCGCCTCCCGCACCTCGTCCGGCACCGGCGCCGGGTCCTCGATCACCGCGATCCGCAGCCCCACTCCGACCTGCGGCGCCGCGACCCCCACCCCCGGTGCGGCATGCATGGTCACGCGCAACGCCTCGACGAACCGGGCCAGCAGCGCGGGCTCCAACTGTCCGTCGAACGGCTCGATACCGCGCCTGAGCACCGGGTCACCGGCCGAGACGATGGGCAACGGGCCGCCACCGGCGAGGAGTTCCTCGATCCGCTCGGCCAGGGGTACGTGATCACTGGGAAGTGCCATCGCGCCAGGATGCCACGACCTCCGGCGCGTTCCGATGTGACCCACGCCATACACATCCCCGGGAACTCACGCCCTTCACGCCCCGACTACTGGACCACTACGGCTACGACACATCGCCACCAGCCCGATCCCATGCCTTCGTCCCCCTCCTCCTCGCCCCCGGAGAAGCCAGCCCATGTCCACCGCTCCCTCGACGACCACGGCCGAGGCCCCGCAAGACGCCCCGGCACCGTCCCCCAGCCGCTGGGCCCCGCTGCGCCCCCTGGTCCTGCGGCTGCACTTCTACGCCGGAGTGCTCGTCGCCCCGTTCCTGCTCGTCGCCGCCACCACCGGCTTCCTGTACGCCGGTGCCTTCCAGGCCGAACGGATCGTGTACGCCCATGAGTTGACCGTGTCCGTGGGGGACCGTGAGCTGCCGATCTCGCAGCAGGTGACCGCCGCCCGCACGGCGCACCCCGAGGGCACGGTCTCGGCGGTACGACCCTCACCGGAGGCCGGTGCCACCACCCGCGTCATGCTTTCCGGCGTCAAGGGCATCGCCGCCGACCACACCCTCGCGGTGTTCGTCGACCCGTACACCGGAAAGGTCCGCGGCGCGCTCGAGCAGTACGGCTCGACCGGCGCGCTCCCGCTGCGCACCTGGATCGACGAACTCCACCGCGATCTCCACCTCGGTCAAACCGGCCGTCTCTACAGCGAGTTCGCCGCGAGCTGGCTGTGGGTCATCGCGGGCGGTGGCCTGGTGCTGTGGTTCTCCCGGCGTCGCGCCCTGCGCAAGGTGCGCGGCACGAGCGGCCGGCGCCGCACCCTCGGCCTGCACGGCACGGTGGGTGTCTGGACCGCCGTGGGCTTCATCTTCCTGTCGGCGACCGGACTGACCTGGTCGACCTACGCCGGCGCCAACATCGACCAACTCCGCACGTCCCTGGGCCAGTCGACGCCCTCGGTGTCGGCCGCGGCGAGCGGTGAGCACGCGGGCCACGGCGGCTCCGCCGCGACCGGCGACGCCCAACACGGCGTAGGACTCGACAGGATCCTCGCCGCCGCGCGTGCCAAGGGGCTGGGCAACCCGGTCGAGATCGTTCCGCCCGCCGACGCGAACTCGGCGTACGTCGTCCGGCAGGTACAGCGCAGCTGGCCCGAGAAACAGGACGCCGTCGCCGTCGACCCCGCCACCGGCAAGGTCACCGACGAACTCCGGTTCGCGGACTACCCGTTGCTCGCCAAACTGACCCGCTGGGGCATCGACCTGCACACCGGCGTCCTCTTCGGCCTCGTCAACCAGATAGCCCTGATGCTGCTCGCCGGGTCCCTGGTCCTGCTGATCGTGTGGGGCTACCGCATGTGGTGGCAGCGCGGCCGGGGTTCGTCCTTCGGCCGTCCGATACCGCGCGGCGCCTGGGCGCAGATGTCGCCGTTGCTCCTCGTCCCGTGCCTGGCCGTGATCGCCGTACTCGGCTATTTCGTACCGCTGTTGGGGATTCCGCTCGCCGCGTTCATCGCCGTGGACGTGGTGCTGGGCGAGATCGCGCACCGGCGCGGGCAGCGGACGTACGCGAAGTAGCGACGCACGCGAAGGGGCCCGGTTCCGTGCCGGAACCGGGCCCCTTCGCTGCTTGAACTCCGCCGCGTCTCAGACCCGCTCGAAGTCACCCGCGAGTGCCGAGGCGATCCGCAGATGCGGGCCTGCCTCCTCGTGCCGCCCCTGGCGCTCGAGCGTGCGGCCCAGCATCAGCCGCGCGTAGTGCTCCACCGGGTCGCGCTCCACCAGGACGCGCAACTCGGCCTCGGCGCGCCGGAGTTGGGCCGAGTGGTAGTAGGAACGCGCCAGCAGCAGGCGCGGCCCGGTCTGCTCGGGCACCTCCTCGACCAGCCCGCCCAACACCCGCGCCGCCGCGGCGTAGTCCTTGGCGTCGAAGAACATCTGCGCGCGCTCCCAGCGCTCCGCCGGTGTTCCGTGGTCGTAGTAAGTCATGTCCACTTGACCTCCTTCGACCTGCTCAACGGACCGGGTTGGTTGAATATTCCACTACCTATCCGGCCGTCTTTCTCACCCTGCCGCGGCGGCCAGTTCGGCGTTGGCCCGCTCGGCGACCAGGGTCAGCACGCGGCCGGTGGCCAGGAGGTCCTCCTCGGGGATGTCGCCCCAGATCCTGGCGCTCGCCGCGCTCGTCTCCTGCGTGATCCGTTCGTACAGGGCCCGGCCCGCGTCCGTGATCCGCACTTCGGACGCGTCCGTCGCGACGAGCCCGGCCGCGATCAGTTCGTCGATGGTGCCCTGAACGGAGTCCTCGTCGGCCTTCAGGGCCGCGACGGTGTCCGCGGCGAGCTGTCCGCGGTCGACCGGCCCGGCGGCGAGAGCGACCGGCCGCAGGACTATCTGCTGCTGGAAGACGAGGTCGTGACGGGTGAGGACGCTCTCCAGGACGGCGCGGGCGGCGTAGTGGGCCAGGCCGAGCATGCGGGCGTCCGCGGGAGTCGTGGTGGTTGTGGTCATGGCTGCTCCTTCTCGTGCTCACTCGTGTGGTCAAGAGGTGTGTCGAGCAGGGTCGTCAGATCCCGGCTGAACTCCCGGGCCCGTGCGCTGCCGAGACCGCCGAGTGGTTCCAGCAACTGCTCCAGGAGTCCGTGGACGACCTTGATGGCCTCCCGGGTCACCTCGCGGCCCTGCTCGGTGAGGGCCAGTTGGATCGCGCGGGGGTCGTGGGGGTCCCGGGTGCGCTCGACGAGGCCGGCCGTCTCCAGGGCGCGGGCCAGCTTCGAGACGTAGAGCGCTTCGAGGCCGGTGTGGTCGGCGAGGTGACGCTGGCTGGGGCGCAGCCCGGAACGCTGCATGCCGTACAGCGACGCCACCAGGGAGTACTGCGCATGGGTCAGTCCCAGGGGTGCCACCGCGCGGTCGACCGCCACGCGCCACTTCATCGACAGTCGCCAGACCAGGAAACCGGGTGTCGCGCCCTCGGATGCCGTACTCATGCCCGATACAGTACATGGCTACTATATCCATGGCTACTATTTTCGGACGGAGGAACGGCGTCCGAGAGCGCGGGGCATGGGAACCGGCGAGGGGCTTACGGACTGACGGAACGGCCTCGGCGGGACTAGGTTGTCGCCATGAGCAATCTTGATCGCGAAGCGGTTCCGGCCCTGTGCGGCGGCCGCGGTTTCGTGGTGGCGGAGCCCGTCCGTGAACTCCTCAGCCCGCGCCGGGTCCAGCTCGGCGAGTCCACCGAAGTCCGCCGACTGCTGCCCAACCTGGGCCGCCGCATGGTCGGCGCCTGGTGCTTCGTGGATCACTACGGCCCCGACGACATCGCCGACGAGCCCGGCATGCAGGTGCCCCCGCACCCCCACATGGGCCTGCAGACGGTGAGCTGGCTGCACGAGGGCGAGGTGCTGCACCGCGACTCGACCGGCAGCGTCGCGACGATCCGCCCGCGCGAACTCGGCCTCATGACCTCCGGCCGCGCGATCAGCCACGCCGAGCAGAGCCCCAAGGCGCACGCCCGCTTCCTGCACGGCGCGCAGCTCTGGGTCGCCCTCCCCGACAGCGACCGCCATGTCGAGCCGCACTTCGAGCATCACGCCGAACTGCCCGTCGTCACCGCGCCGGGCCTGCGCGCCACGATCGTCCTCGGCGACGTCGACGGCGCGACCTCGCCCGGCACGACGTACACCCCGATCGTCGGCGCGGACCTGGCCCTCGCCGCCGGTGCGGACGTACGCCTGCCGCTGGAACCGGACTTCGAGTACGCCGTCCTCGCCATGTCCGGCGAGGCCCACGTCGACGGCGTCCCGGTCCTCCCGGGCTCGATGCTCTACCTCGGCTGCGGCCGCACCGAACTCCCGCTGCGCGCCGCGTCTGACGCGGGGCTGATGCTGCTGGGGGGCGAGCCGTTCGACGAGGAGCTGATCATGTTCTGGAACTGGATCGGACGGTCCCAGGAGGAGATCGTACAGGCGCGTGAGGACTGGATGACAGGGTCTCGGTTCGGTGAGGTGAAGGGGTACGACGGGGCACCGCTGCCGGCTCCTGAGCTGCCTCCGCTGGCGCTGAAGCCGCGGGGGAGAGTGCGCTGACCTGCTGGAATGCGCCGCTGGGCTGCCTGTGGTGGGGATCTGTGTACTTCCGCCCACGGCGCCTGGGCGGTGCCCGAGGTTGTGCGTGGGCCGAGGCTTGAGGGGCTCGATGCGGACGAGGTGTCGATTCCAAGGTGTGGCTGCGTGTGGGTGTCTGTGGCAGACCTCTTGCTGACTTTTGCTGACTTTTCTGACGCCGCGTCAGTTGGTGCTGGAGTTTGAGGGCGGGCTCCGGTGGCGGCGTGCTTGGCGAGTCGTTCTCCTGGCGTCAGGTAGCGCGAGGGTGCCTTCGGGGAGGTCATGTCCCGCGGGGTGGTGTAGTCACGGCAGCTGTTTCGGTTCCGGTTGTGTGGTGATCTGCGGTTCGGGTTCGGTTGGCTTGGTGGTGAGGAGTTCGGCCATGGAGGCTTCGGAGAGGTAGCGGCGGTCGAAGACCTGCCATTCGTCGTGGAGTTCGGCCAGCACTGCGGCGGCGAGCCGGTCCAGGGCGGCGGGGTTGGGGAAGACCTGGACGACGTCGGCCCGCCGTTTGATCTCCCGGTTCAGCCGCTCCAGCGGGTTGGTCGACCAGATCTTCTTCCAGTGCGCCGACGGGAAGTCGGCGAACGCGGTGATGTCGGTTGCGGCGTCCAGCAGCATCGTCTTGACCCTTGGGAACTGCCGTCCGAGCATGTCGGCGACCACGTTCAGCTGGGTGCGCACCTGCTCGCCGGTGGTCTGCGCGAAGATCGTGCGGATGGTGGCGGCGACCATCTCTCCGGAACCCCTCTCGATCACCGAGAACACGTCCCGGACGAAGTGAACCCGGCAGCGTTGCCAGGCCGCGCCGAGGAAAACGGTGCGGATCGCGGCCACCAGACCACTGTGGCTGTCGGAGATGACCAGCTGGACGTTGTCCAGGCCTCGGGCCCGAAGCGAGCGCAGGAACTTCGTCCAGAACGGCTTCGACTCGCTGTCGCCGACCATCAGGCCGAGGATCTCGCGGTGCCCGGTGGCGGAAATGCCGGTCGCGATGACCACGGCCTGCGAGGCGATCCGGTGATTCACCCTCGCCTTGCAGTAGGTGGCATCCAAGAAGACGTAGGGGAAGACGGTGTGATCCAGTGGCCGTTCCTTGAACGCGGTCAGTTCCTCGTCCAGTTCGCCGCAGATCCGCGAGACCTCGGACTTGGAGATCCCGCTGTCCGCACCCAGTGCTTTGACCAGGTCATCGACCGAGCGGGTCGAGACCCCGTGCACGTATGCCTCCATCACCACGGCGAACAACGCCCGGTCGATCCGCCGCCGGCGTTCCAGCAGAGACGGGAAGAACGACCCGCTCCGCACCTTCGGGATCTTCAGATCCAGGTCACCGGCCTGCGTGGTCAGCAGCCTCTCCCGGTGTCCGTTGCGCCAGGTCGTGCGCGTCTCGGTGTGCTCACGCGGCGCGGCACCGATCACATCGGTGGCCTCGGCCTCGATCAGCTCCTGCAGGATGCGCTCGCACACCACCCTGATTGCTTCAACTCCCTCGGCCCGACGTAGTGACTCCAGCAGCCGCATCAGCTCAGACTGGGACAAGGCCATCGCGTGCTCCTCCGGTTGAACCGCCCGTTCACCAGGGAGACTTGCGCGATGGCCTGCCCTTGTTCAGGGAGCATGCACCGCCAGCGGATGCACGCCCCGGGCAGACACCCGCGCGTTCCGGGACCGTGCCCGACTACACCACCTCATGGGACGCGATCTTCGGGGACGGTGAAGGTTGGGTCCGTCGGCGTTTGAGCCCGGCTGTCCAGCGATTGGTGGGTACCAACAAAATTGCGCGAACCGCGATCCTTTGGTCCGTACGAGGAGCACACCGTGTGGGGGCGACGGTCTCCTTCGGCTGGGCGTCATCTCCGCAAGCGTGAAGCGCAGTCGACGCGGCCAGTGGGAAGGGCGTCCCCATGATGGGGCTCATCCTGGGGGGCTACGCATGACATCTGGCCCGAGTTCAGAGGCAGTGCGTTGCAGTAGTTTTCCCCGTAGCTGTGGGGAACGCTGTGCCTGTTGTGTTCCGTTGTTCTGGTCTTCGCGGCGATCCCCGTCGGTGCACAGGTATTTAACGCGGGCGGTGGTGTAGGTGGACACCAACATTGACAATGCCAACCGTCGCATGGGGTTGAGCTTCCTGGGCTGAGCCAGATCGTCCTGGGTGTGGTCGTCGATTCTCCGTACGCTCCATGCGTTACAGGAGACGACGATGCCCAGTACGCGATGGGACAAGATCGAGCGACCGTACGACGGATGCTGAAAGTGCCTGTTGGGAGTACGTCGACTGTCTCGCATGAAGGCGGCAACGTCCTCCCCCGAACGCCAGCGTGACGACGTTCTCACGGCGACAGAAGCGGTCGGTGGCCACATCTTCGGCTGGGCGGATGACTGGGAGGTCTCCGGAGCCACCGATCCCGTGACGCGACCCAGACTTGGCCCTTGGCTTCGAGACGAGCGTGGTTCGTACGACGGACTTGTCGCGGCCGCCGTGGATCGGTTGGGCCGCAACGTCGTGGACTGTCTGAACACGGGCTACAAGATGCGTGATGAGGGGAAGCTGCCCATCACCTATGGCCATGACGGTCCGTGGGATCTGGACGATCAGGTTGACGAGAACCGCTTCACTGTAGAGGCGTGGGGCGCCCAGATGGAACTGCGCGCGATCCAGCGCCGGAATCGCCACATCACGGTCAAGATGCGGGCTGCGGGCCGGCCGAAGAGCAAGCCGTGATGGTCACCGAGGCGTCATGCCTGACCACCTCTGTCCACGATCGACCGAGCAGGTCCTCGTTGGTCGAGGTGGGCGCGATGGTTCCGTGAGCCATGGCCGCCGGGCCGGCGTGGATGGATTGCTCACCCCGGCGGGGCCGCCGACCGCCACCTGTCCCGCGTTGGTGCGAGCCACCGCGAACATCGCGATGACGAACGTTCGGGTGGACGGACGAGCCGCTCATGGCCAGGTCACACTTAGCGGCATGTAGATATATGCCACGCATGTTCGACTTTCGCAAATGCTCTGCATCACCCTTGATCTTCCGGTACGTTCTCGCGAGCCGGAGTGATCATTCGTGCGCCTCGGCAGTCCAACTCGCTAGTGATGAGGAATACGTTGAAGATCCTTCCGAGACTCATTGTCGCCTCGTTCCATGTCATGAACGCCACCTTCGTGGCAGTGGTGGTACTCCGCTGGATGTGGTGACACAGGGCATGACCGGCTCCTGGGTAGGGGGTCAGGAGCCGGTCGACGCGTGCCTCGCCAGTAGTTGGAGCAATTGCTCGGCCTTCTCGTCGGCGCCGATGCGGCGATAGATGGCCACGGCCTGTTCGCCGTACCGCCGGGCCTGCTCGATCCCATGGAGACGCAGGACGGCGGTACGCGCGAGCCCTGCCAGTGCCTGCGCGGTACCCAAGGGGAAATCGACGCTACGAGCCACCAAGAGAGCCTCCTCGTAGCCTTTGAACGCGATGTCGAGCCGCCCCGAATCACGTTGGACGTCCGCCGCTCCGATCGCTGCGCGCAGTCGTTCGTACGGGTTGTCGATGCGAATAGCGACCTGCTCCGCCATGGTGAAGTGCAACAGCGCCTCACCTCTTCGCCCCGATGCGGCGTACGCCGTACCCATGCTGATCAGAACATCGGCCTCGCCCAGTACATCACCACTATCACGGTGAGCTTCGAGGGCCCTGCGGAAACTGACCAGGGCCTGGTCAGTCCGTCCCGCTGCCTGGTGCACCGCGCCGAGATTGGTGTCGAGGATCGCGAGCTCCAACGGACCGCCGTGCTCCCGCATCAGGAGCAGCGACCGTTCGTAGCAGTCGCGGGCCTCGCCGTACTGCCCCTGGAGGTAGTGGAGCTCGCCGCGATTGTTCAGCGCCTGGGCCACCCCGTAGAAGTCGGGAAGCGTTTCGTAGATGGCCTGCATGAGTTCCACGCTGTGGAGAGCCTCGTCGTACTGGCTGGCGTAGTAGAGCGTCACGCCTTCCACGTTGAGGCACTCGGCTTCCCCTGGCCTGTCGCCGACCTCGCGATACAACGCCAGTGACTCTTTCAGGACGTTCATGGCTGTGTCCCCGTGGCCGGCTGCGAGGTGGGCACGCCCCGTCTGGAGTAGCGCGTCAGCGCGGCCGTTGCCGTCCTGCAGATCGTCGTAGATTGACAGGGCCTCGTGCGCGCAACGTAAGGCTTCGCCATGGTTTCGCTGCGCGAGTAGATCGGCGCGGTCTGTCAGGGCGCGGCCGAGCATGAGTCGGTCGCCCGAAGTGCGGAGGATCGGTACGGCCACGGCGAAGAGGTCTGCGGCGGTGTCTTGCATGCCCCACAGTTTCAGGGGACGAGCCAGGATGCTCGGGAAGGGCCCGGCGTATTCCGGGTAGTGCCGTGCGGCCGTGCGCGCCGCCGCCAGAAGATTGGCGCGTTCCACTGTGAGCCACACGGAGGCTTCGTCAATGCTCGAGAAATCCAGGGCATAGCGTGATTCCGTATCAGTGCTCAGCGGAACCGCTCTGCGATGTGGATGGATGATCCGGTCTGCTCGCCGCGCGGTGGTGAGGTGGAAGGAGACGAGGCGGCCGACCGATGTGTTCCGGCCAGGGGCATACGGTTCTTGGGCGCCGACGTGTAGGCCGAAAGCACGAGTCAGATCGTGCAGTCGGTATCGACCGTGCACTGGCTCCTCAAGGAGGCTGGAGTCGAGTAGTTCTTCAATGGATTTCTTCAACAGCGCTGGCGTACCGTCGAATTCTGTCCCGACCAGGGCCGCTGCTGCATCCAAGGTGATGTCGGGTCCGGTTGGCAAGGAAAGGCGGCATAACAGCTGTTGGGCAGGACCACTGAGTTCGGCATAGGAAATCTGGAAGACCGCGGTGATCAGGTCGTCGAATTCCTCAAGCGGATTGCTTGAGTGCGTCAGATGATCGAGAAGGTCCTGAACGGTCCATGAGTCCCGATGGCGGAAACGGCTCGCGATCAACTGGATGGCCAATGGATGACCCTCGCATACCTCCACGACCCTCTCCACTGCCTGCGGTTCGGCGGACGATCTTGAAGAGCCTACGATCCGAGTGAAAAGGGTGACCGCCTCCGACTTGGAGAGTGCGTCCACGGGCAAAGCCGTGGCGCTGTCGAGTCCTGCCAGCCGGCTCCGGGTTGTCACGATGGCGTGACAAGTGGCGCTACCAGGCAGGAGTGGGCGTACCTGGTCTTTGTCCCTGGCGTTGTCGATCACCACGAGTACGCGCCGTCGCGCCGTCCACTCGCGCCATCGGACGATCATTTCCTCCAGAGTGTCCGGAAGTTCGCCGGACCAACCTGTCGAGTGTAAGAGGATGCCCATCGCCTCCGCCGGGGAAAGAGGCTGCTGACTGCTGTACCCCAGCAGATCCACGTAGAACTGGCCATCTGGATAGGCTGCGGACAGGCGGTGCGCGGCGTGCACTGCCAGTGCTGTCTTTCCGATGCCGGGCATGCCGTACACGACGGTGACCGGAAGGGCTGCGGATGCGTCACTTTCGGCAGCCGAGGAATTCAACAGGATGCGCAGTTCGGCGACCCTCCCGGTGAAGTCCCGAGTACTTCGGGGCAGGGAGTTCCGGGATTCCTGTGTGAGCGTCAGAGCGGGCGACTCGGCCTCTGTGCGCATGAGGTCGCGATCCTGTTCGAGCATACGGATATGGAGATCTTGGAGTTCTCTGTCCGGCTCTATCCCTTGGCTTTCGTGCAGCCTTCCCCGCGTGTCCCGGTAGACGGCGAGAGCCTCGTCGTGGCGTCCGGAACGGTACAGAGCAAGCATCAAGGACCCGATCGCTCTCTGTGCGAACGGATTCTGTGACGCGATTTCCTGGAGTTCACCGATCAGGTCCGCATGCCGCCCCAACTGCATTTCCAGGCCGATCCGTTCCTCGCGAACCCTTCGATGCTCCTCTGTCCACCGGGAACGCACGGACAAGGCCCAGGTGTTGTCGGCGAACTCGGCCAACGGTTCCCCACGCCACAGGGTTTCGGTAGTGCGCAACAACCCGATGGCCAACTCACGATCACCCCGTGCCGCCGCGTCCGCCGCGTCCGCCCGTAGGCGCTGTTGCCGGAGCAGATCGATGTCTTCCGGATCGGCCCGCAGCTGGTACAGACGAGGCGAGGGCCGCTCCACCCACGCCAGTTCGTCGCCTACGGCCTTCCGTAGCCGCCTCCGGATCCGTGACAGGTAACTGTGCAGTGTCTCCGTGGCTGTTGGAGGCGGATCCCCGTTCCAGAGGCGATCCATCAATGTGCCCACAGAGATCGGTTCGCCCCGAGCGTGGACGAGTGCGGCGAGGACGCATCTCTCCTTCAGCGATCCCAGTTCGTACTGCCGCTGCTCGTGCCACAGCTCAAGAGGTCCCAGAGCAAGAAGTTCCACCATCACCCCCGACGGGTGTGCTTCTTCCTGTCGCCTTCGGTAGAGACCGCACACTTGTGCGGGCACTCGTTCCACTGTTCTGCCGGGAGGTGGGGTGAGGGCAGGGGCGCATAGAAGCGCGACCGGCGCACAGGGGTAGTGAGCGACGATTGCACTGGAGTGCAGGGTTCCTGCAAGCCCGCCATCCTCCCCGCGGGGCATCCCCTGGGCATGGGCCGTCGATGGCCCATCAGGGACTGCGTATGAGCCGCGGTCGCGGAGACAGAAGGAGAAGCGGGGGAATTCGACGATGAGCGTCACAGTGTCCGAGTCGTACCAGCGTCATGTGCCGGTGCGTCTGGACGTCGAGCGATGGGCCACTCTCCGAACTCGCAGGCGAGTTCTCGTCGTGGTGCACACGGTGATCGCGGGGCAGCGGCTGCTCGACACGATCCGCCTGCTCGAAGGCGACGTCAGGGTGCAGATTGTTTTCACCCAAGCACCGGATGTGTTCAGCAATGGTGTGGCGGAATATCTGGAACAACTGGGTGGCCTCGTGCTGCCGTGGAGTCAGGCGGTGCAGACGCATTTCCACCTGGCGTTGGCCGCTGCCCACGGCGGGCTCCACGAGCTTCAGACACCGGTGATCGTGCTTCCGCACGGAGCCGGGCACAACAAGATCCCCGCTGCCGGACGAAACGGTACTCCGGCAGCGCAGCGCGGTGTCTACGGTCTCAGCCGGCAGCGTCTGGTGCGAGACGGCACACTCGTGCCGGAGGTCGTGGTGCTGGCCCACCACGAGGAGTTGGCGAGGCTCGGCCGTGAATGCCCCGAAGCCCTGCCCGTCGCGGAAGTGGTGGGTGATCCGTGCTTCGACCGCATCGCCGTCAGCCTCCCCTCCCGCGCGTTGTACCGGGAAGCCCTTGGCATCAAAGCCGGACAGCGTATGGTCCTCGCCTGCTCGACCTGGGGTCCCGACTCGCTTCTCGGGCAGGGGTGGGACCTTCTGGAGCGACTGGCCACCGAACTGCCTCGGGACGAGTTCCGGATCGTGGCGCTCCTGCATCCCCACGTCTGGAACGCGCATGGCGACTGGCAGGTACGAGCCTGGCTCGCCGGGCTGGCTCGCTCCGGGCTCACCCTGATCAGCCCACACGGGGATTGGGCGGGGGCGGTTGTCGCCGCTGACTACATCGTCGGGGACCACGGGTCCGTCTCCCTCTACGCCGCGATGACAGGGGTTCCCGTTCTCATGGGGGGCCGGCTCGACGCCGACGTGGATCCGGGCTCGCCGCTCGCCGAGCTCATGTCCTTCGCGCCACGCCTGCGCGGAGACCGTCCCCTGCGTCCGCAGCTCAGGCGAAGTGCCGCGACCTGCCGCTCCCACCGATACGAGCGTGTGGCGGCCCGCATCTCGTCGGAACCCGGCCGGTTCTCACACAAGATGCGGGCACTGCTCTACCGAAAACTGCGATTACGGCCCCTCGGCGCGCGAGTGGCCACAGCACCGGCACGCCTCCCGCTCACGATTCGATACGACGAACCGGGAAGCGTGACGGTGCCGTGACGACAATGTTCATCGCCCTGGTCTCCGAGACGGCGGAGTCGAAGAGCGCCGGGGCGTCCGGCCCGGTGCGCCGTGTCCGCAGCGTGCTGCTGGATCCGGGGTCCGAGAGCCTGACCGTGGACGAACACACCAGGACCCGCCTTCCCGCACCGGATCGTTGGTCACAACTCGGCGATGTCCTGGTCGAGCGCGGCACGGGAGCGTCGACGGCCGCTTCAACAGCCGCCTCTCATCCGGGTGTTCTGGTGGTCGCCGTCCACCGTGGCCGTCGGTGCTGGCTCCGGCTTGGCGCGGTCGGCACCATGTGCGAATTCCAAGCCGGAGGACCAGAGTTCCCGGACGATGCGTGGGAAACGCTCGCGTCGTTGGCTCATGCATGGCTGGTGGCCGGGAGACCTGCATCTGAGTTCGGATCGGTGCCGTTGTATGTGCTCCGAGTTCAGCCCTCCTGCTCGCCATTCTCCAGACGCTGGAGCCGACGCTGCGCGACGACCGCTTCGTCCGATCGCGAACGACCCACGGAGGAGTAGAGGTTGAGCGCCTCCCGGTAGTACTCGCGGGAGGCGCGAGCGTTCCCGCGCCGCTCGGCGACTTCAGCCAGGCCGCCGACGGCGTGGGCCATCTCGTAGTTCGCGGTCATGCCGCGCAGTGTCGCCAACGCGGCGGAGAACTGTTCTTCCGCCTGGTCGAGATGGTGCAGGGCGAGATGGGCGCGCCCCAGGACCGTGCTCGCCCGCGCCGCGTTGTACGTGTCACCCGCGTCCTGAAGAGTGCGGCGGGCGACACCACCCTGCTGAATCGTCTCTTCAGGGTCGCCCACGGCAAGAGCCACGTCGGCGAGGTTCAGCCGGGCGAGTGCCCCGGCCCGTTCATCTCCGCTGGCCGGTAGTTCCGCGGTGGCGCGCCGAAAGAGTTCGACCGCCTCACTCAGCTGTCCGAGACGCTGCAGGGCGAGCCCTCGATAGTTGAGCGTACGGGCCACGCCGAGCCGGTTGCCGCGGTGTGTGAAGAGTCCTGCGGCGCGCTCGAACATCTCCAAGGCGACCTCATGGTTTCCGGAGCCGAGTTGCCCCACTCCGCCAGACGTGAGCATCCGGCATTCGGCCGCCGTGTCACCCAGCTCGGCTGCGGCTTCCAGCCCTACTTCGTGTGCGGTGCGCCAGTCGTCGTAGAACTTCCGTCGCAGGAAGAGGGGCCACAAGGCATCGGCGAGCTGCCATCCGACGGTCGGAATGCCGGCGGAACGGGATTGGCGGATCACGGCCATCAGGTTGGGCAGTTCGCGCTCCAGCCAGTCCAGGGCGGCTTCGGCGTCGTGTCCGACATTCGCGGTGACCACGGGATCGGCACCGTAGTTCCGGGGCATCGTGCGGTGTTGGGGGTCGATGATCTCCTCGGCGCAGGTGGCGCTGGCGAGGTAGTGGTCGGCGATACGGCGGACGACTCGCGAGCGTTCCTCCGGCGACTCTTCCGCCTGCGCCTTCGTCGCAGCGTGCAAGCGCACGAGATCGTGAAAGCGGTGACGGTCATCTCCAGTTTCGAGGAGCAGGCTCGCGTTGTGCAGCGTCTCCAGGAGCTCCTCAGTGTTGCCTTCACCGGCGAGCACCGCCGTCGCGACCGTGCTCCCGAATTCCGAACCGAAGTGCAGTCCCAACAGCCGATAGAGCCGGGCGGCCGGAGGCGACAGAGCCCGGTACGACAGGTCCAGCGCCGCTCGCACATTGTGGTCGCCGTCTATGGCCAGCGCCTCCAACCGGTCGTGCTCCTCCGTAAGTGCTCGGACCATCGTGGTGATAGGCCGTTTCGGTCGCGCCACTAGCCGGGCACCTGCGACTCGTACGGCCAGCGGCAGTCCGGCGCACAACTCGACCAGGATGCGTGCGTCATCGGGCTGGGCCGCCACGCGGCCGTCGGACAAGGTATCGGCGAGGAGTTCCACGGCGGCTTCAGGAGCGAGCGATTCCAGATGCACGGGATAGCAGCCGTCCAGGGTCAGTCCTGGCAGTCGGCTGCGGCTGGTAACTGCGGTGACATTTCCGCCCGCAGGCAGCAGCGGCCGCACCTGGGCCGCCGTCGCGGCGTCGTCGAGCAGTACGGCAAGATGTCGACCGTCAGTCAACGACCTGTATAAAACGGTCCGTTCAGCCAGTGTCGCGGGAACCTGCTGTCCCTGAACGCCCAACGCCCGCACGAAGCGTCCGAGTATCTCCTCCGGGGCAACCGGTCCACCAGCCGACTGAGCACCAAGGTCTGCGTACAACTGTCCGTCCGGAAAGTAGGGACGCAGGGTATGCAGCCATCGGAGCGCGAAGGCAGTTTTTCCGACGCCGCCCAAGCCGCTCACCAGAGTCGACATCGGCCGCTCCTCCCGCCTGACACGGGCTCGATGCTGCTCCAGTTCCTCGAGTTCCAGTGACCGATCGACGAGGTGCCCGGACGGTGGAAGCTGCCAGGGAGTCTGTCGGAGGGGGCCTGCCGCGGTGCTGATGTGGACGCCGCCGTACACCACATGGGCCTGGACGGACGAGCCGTGCACTGTGCCGCTCAACTCGTTGTGTGAACTGAGCTCATGGCCCTGCACTCACGCCCCCAATCCCCGTGCGGGTACTGATTCCTTGAGCAGATCCTTTCCGTACGTGTGCTCGATATCCATCGAAGTGCATGAGGCGTCTGCCATATGCGGTGGTTCTCAGCCGGTCCGGCTGGGAGGGTTGTCACCGGAACTGTTGAATGTCAGGTTCGTGAAGGTGTGGCCCTGGATCACCGGACCGTGTTGGGTGCCGCCCGTGATGCTGTTGTGCACTGTGCCGGACGGCGCAGTAGAGGCGAACTGGTCGACGAGGCGGCGAAGTTCCGCGGCGGCGTCGGGGTTCTGCTCCAGCAGGCTGCGGAGTCTGAGTCGCACCAACGCCGTCAGATCGGAGGTGAGATCCTCCTGGCCGGGGCCGCCTGCGGCTGCGATCAGCGCCGCACGGGTTTCCTCCAACTCGCGTGCCACGGCGCTGGGTTCGTTGTCGCGCGAGAAGATCCGCACCACGCGCTGCTTCGTCTGCTCCCACGCGTCGGTGACCATGAGGCCGACAAGAGTCGTCGTTCCCGTCCCGACCAGTGTGACCAGTTCCGCGTCCAATGATCTTCCTCGATTCCTCTGCATCCCGACACTGGGTTCAGAACCTTCACGGTATGCCGTAGGTCGTGGTGGTGCCATCGCGGAGCCGCTTCGGGTCGGTCAACCAGGGGTAGTACGTTGAGGTTTCTCGTAGGTGGCGGTCGAGCGGAGGGCGACGGAGTGGACGAGCGCAAGGTCGGAGCGGCGACAGCTACGCACAATTCCGTGTCGGGCAATGCCGTGATCACCGGCCCGGTGGTCATGGCAGGGCGGGTGGAGTCTCTATTCATGGCGCCGGCTCCGCCCAGTGTGACGCCTCGTCAGATTCCTCCGGCCACCGCGCTGTTCGTCAACCGTACGGCGGAACTCGACCGTCTCCAGTCCGTCGCGGCGGCACTGCGGCTCTCGCACGCGCCCGGCATCGTCGTTCTTTCCGGGCTCGGGGGAGTGGGCAAGACCCAGTTGGTGGCGCAGTGGGCCGCGAGGGTGCTCGAGCCGTCGTATCCCGGAGGCCACCTCTACGCGGATCTGGGGGAGAGCAGGCGGGACGGCGCGGCAGATGTGAGTGGAGTGCTGGCCGGCTTCTTGGGCTCTCTCGGGGTGCACCCCGACTTCGTCCCGGCCGGATTGGGCGAGCGCACCGCGCTGTTCCGCAGTGTCACGGCCGGTCGGCACACGCTCGTCGTCGTGGACAACGCCCGCCAGGCGGCGGAAATCCGTCCCTTGGTGCCGACCACCGGTCTGCTCGTGGCTACCAGCCGCACCGGCCTACCCGGTCTTGCCATGGACGGTGCGGTGGCGATCGCCGTTGAACCACTGGACGAGCGGGCCGGGGTCGAGCTCGTGCGCAGTTGGCATGGTGTCACCGATTCGGACGGTGCTGCCGAGACCCTCGTCCGGCTCTGCAGCGGTCTGCCGCTGGCCCTTCGCGCCGTCGGAGAATGGCTTGCCAGGCGACCCCAGTTGGGGCTGAAGGACGCGGTCCGAGCACTCGGCGTCAACGGTTTACCACGCTCGGAGGACGGGGCCACTTCCTTGGACACGGTGCTCGACATGGCGTACGAAGGTCTCTCCGACCGGGCCAGACAGCTCTATCGACTGTTCGGCTGTCTGCCGGGTACGACGGCTACCGTGGACCTCGCGGCCGCCGCGGGCGTACCGGCCGCGGAAGAAGCGGTGGGCGAGTTGCTCACGGCGCATCTGGCGGTCGTCGTCGGTTTCCCGGACGGGCCACGTCGTTTCCGCCCGCACGACGTGGTACGCGAGCACACCCGAAGTGTGGTCGGCGCTCTCCCGGAGGCGGACCGCCGCGCCGTGCTGCGGGCGGTGGCCGACTTCTACACGACCGCTGTCGCGCATGCCGACGTCTTGGTACTCGGCGCGGGACGCTTCAGGCTCCAGGAGCCGCCCACGCGCTCCGTCGAGGAACTCTCTGTGGGGGAGAGCATGTTCACCGACGGGGCGGAAGCCCTGGACTGGCTCGACGCGGAGCGGGGCAATCTGCTGGCCCTGTTGCGGGTCGCGGCGGACGAACGGTGGGACGAGACGGTATGGCGCCTGTGCGAGTCATTGTGGGCTCTGTACGACGGACGAAAGCATCATCTGGACTCTGTGGAGGCGCATGGCCTCGGGATCGATGCCGCCAGAAGGTGCGGTCGCGCAGATGTCGAAGTGCGGATGCGTAACCAACTGGCCCGAGCGCACTACGGTTTGGGCTCCTTCGAGGAAGCCGCCACCGCGCTCGCGTTGGCCGAGCCCCTGCTGGACGAGGTCGCCGACGCGCGGCTGAAGGGCATGATCCGGGAGACACAGGGGCTTGTAGCGCTGGCCTCGGGAGCACCCGGGGACGCCTACACGCTGTTCGCCCTGGCCCTCGAGGCGAACACGGTCACCGGGGACACCCACGGCACAGTCGTGCAGTCGTACAACATCGCGCAGTCACTGCTCGCCGCCGGGCGCGCACAGGGTGCTCTCGACGTGCTGGCCGAGGCGAGGGTGACGGCTGTCGACAGCGGTGACGACGGAATGCTGCCCCGTATCGACGTGGTTCAGGCGCGCGCTCTGCAGCGGCTGAACAGACTGGGCGCCGCGAGTGAGGCGGCGGTCCGCGCTGCGGAGCAGGCACTCAAGCGGAAGCAGTACGTGCGCCTCGACCAGGCGTTGAGCATTCTCTCCGAACTGGCCACGAGCACCAGCGACGTCACACTGCGTGAGGCCTGCGAGGCGAAACTGCGGGAACTTCACAGAGGCGTCGGAGTGACACCCGAAGGCGGTTGAGGCGATCGAGCGGTTTGAATCGACCGAAGACAGTTACCGCTCCCGCGTTCTGCCCCGCCCCTTTCCCTGCTGCCCGGAGAGACCCTTGCCCCTGTTGCCTCGCTCGCGCCTGCCGCGCGCTCGGTCCCGCTGGGACACATGGCCGCCGCCCAAGGCAGCGGTGCTCGGCGTCGCCCGTACCCTCACCTCCGCGACGCGGGTCCTCGACGTCATGGACCTGCTGCGTACCGAGGACGGCATCGCCAAGTACTACACGGTCAATCCCGGCTCGGCCTTCGCTGACGGCCTGCACGAGTACTTGGCCTCGATCGCGGGGCGCAACGTGCTGACGTGGAAGGAGGCCACCCGCCGCTCCTTCCACCTGGCCGTCTCCTGCGCCGTGCACCCGTCGATGCGCCGCTTGGACGCTCCCTTGATGGTGATGCCGCATGGTGCCGGCTACAACCGCCTGGTCAGCGAATCGACGGGGGACGCCGTCTCGCCCGCGGGGTTGTCCCGGAGAGAGCTGGTGCACCGCGGCAAGGTGGTACCGGCCACCATCGGTCTGTCCCACCACGACCAGTTCGCCACCCTGTTCAGGACGTGCCCCGAGGCCGTGCCGCGTGCACAGGTGATCGGCGACTGGTGCTGTCAGCGCATCAAGGACAGTGAGGGACAACGCGACTGGTACCGGGAACGGCTCGGGGTCACCGACGGACGACGGTTGGTGGTCATCCACTCCACCTGGAGCGAGCACTCGCTGCTCGGACGGTATCCGGGACTGCCGCTCGACCTGGTCACCGCCCTGCCCGCCGACGAGTTCGCGGTGGCGGCCGTCTTCCACCCCAATGTCTGGGCCAGACATTCCTGGCCCACCGTGCTGGAGCGCCTGCGCAAACCCATGGAGGCGGGGCTGATGGTGATCCCTCCTCAGGAAGGTTGGCGCGCAGCCGTCGTCGCCAGTGACTGGGTTGTCGGCGATCACGGCAGCACCACGTTCTATTCCGCCGCCGCCGAGCGCCTCACCCTCCTTGCCACGACCGGCATGGAGGAGCTCGACCCCGACTCGCCCGCCGCTGTGTTCGGGCGCACCGTTCCGGGACTCGATCCCCAGGGCGACCTGCACGCGCAGCTACTGCGGGCCGAGCGAGAACACGATCCGGCCGTACTGCGGCCCGTCATCGACAGCCAGCTGGCGGATATTGACAAGTCCGGCGAACTCACCCAACGCCGCCTCTACGAGTTCCTGAGCCACCGCGGGGTTCATCTGCCCCCGCAGCCGCCCGCCCCGGCTCCGGTCCCGGACCCGAAGCCGGAGCGCAGACGTCCGCCAACCGCGTACGACGTGAGCGGAACCGTCCGGGCGGACGGCTCGGTCGAAGTTCGGCGCTGGCCGATGGTCACGGGGCGACAGGAACAGACACGCGGGTTCTATGCCGTTGCCGCCGAGTCGCCGCACGCGTTGTGGTCCCAGAGCGCGGATGTCGTCGCCCGTACCGTCGCCGTTGCGGAACCCGCTCCGCCCGAATGGTGCCTGAGCCAGGTACCGAAGTGGCCCGGCGCGGCCGTGTTGGTCGCCCGTATCGACGAGGCGTCCGTCGTTGTCTGGCTTCGCGGCATCCTGTTCGAAGCCAGCACGGTACGTCCATGGGGTGGACGCCAACCCGATCTCGACCCGCTGCTGCTCGGCGCGGCCGTCAATCTTTGGCTCATGCACGGCAGAAGCGGCGCGGAACTCGCCAAGGGACTGGTGCTGCACACCGGGCAACGCACTACGCGTGTGGTGTTTACGAGAGCCGCCGATGACCGGGCTCCTGCGGTGGTCCGTGACGGGGCCTGACCAAGTCTCCTCCTCGACGCGTTTGTTGGTGCCTCGATCGACGGCGGCATCAGGAAGTCCCCAGCAACGCGATGCAGTTCTGGGCTTCCGCCAGTTCCTCGGCCAGGCCGAACTCCCTGCAGACGTCGACCGCTTCGCGCAGGTTCGATGCTGCTTCGTTCGGGCGGTCGAGTTGGTGCAGGGTCAGGCCAAGGAGCATCAGCACCTGGACCCGCAGAGTCCCCTCGTTTGCCTGTTCCAGGGCTTCGGCTCCTTTGGTCCAGCAGGAGGCAGCATCCTCCGGACGGTGCAAGGAGAAAGCCAGAATGTGGCCCTTGCCGGCCAGAGCGACGCCCTCTTGGTGGCTATCACGCTGCTCGCGAAGCAGGTCAAGGGCACGGTCGTAGAACCGGAGGGCCTCGTGTGGTTGCCCTGATTCCGACAGTGCCTCTGCCTTGGTGCACAGGGCTTTACCTTCGTTTCTTCGGTCGGCGAGCTGTTCGTAGAGTCGTGCTGCCTCGTCGGAGTGCTGCAGCGCCTGAGCGTGCTGACCGAGGGCTTGGTGGGCGAGGGAGAGGTTGTTGAGTGTCGCCGCTTGTTCGGAGAGGCTGCCGACCTCCTGCTGGATGCGAAGGGCCTCCTGGTGCAGAGGCACCGCGTTCTGCGGGTGTCCACTGACGCGGAGTGCGGTGCCCCACCCGTTGAGCGTCTTGCCCCGCTCGAAGTGATCCCCCAGTTCGGCGAATCCTTGCTCGGCTTGAGTGAAGGCGGCGATGGCGTCTTCGTAGCGATTCACTTCGGTGTACGCGATCCCGAGGTTGTTGAGGGACTTTGCTTGTCCTTCGAGGCTGCCGAGGCGTACGGCGCAGGCGAACGATGCCTCGTGGACGGTGGCGGCCAGCGGGAAGGCAAGGCGCCAGCGCAGGTATCCGTCCAGTGCCATGGCCAACCTGATACCCGCGCTGTACTGGCCGCTGTCAACCGCTCCGGTGGCGGCCGTGCTCAGATTGAGCGTCTCGTCGTCGAACCAGGCCAGGGCTGCGTCACGATCGGTGAATCTCGGCGAGGCGTGCGCCACTTGAGGACGGCGGCCAAGAAGCGAGTCGGCCTGCTCCGCCGTGGTCAGGTAGCAGCGGTACAGCCGCTCCACACCCGCTGTTCGTTCGGCGCGGTGGGTTGCGCCGAGGCTGTGGTCCTTTGCGTAGAGCCGGATCAGATCGTGCATCCGCCAGCGCCCATAACGGACTCCGGATGGTTCGATCAGGTGGGCTCGGTTCAGGTCCTGGAGGATTTCTTCGGCATCGTGAGCATCCAAGTCTGCGAGCGCGGCCGTAGTCGCCAGCGACAGGTCTGGGCCGACGTTGACGGAGAAGAGACGGAAGAGTCGCGCTGACGCGGAAGGCAGGTGCTGATAAGAGAGATCGAACGCGGCGCGTACCGCGCGGTCCTCGCGACGTAGACGGTCCAGCCGGGAGTGTTCCGCCTGGAGGGCATCGGCGAGTGAGGCGAGGGGGCGGGTGGGAGCGTCGGCGAGCAGCGCGGCGGCGATGCGCAGGGCCAGGGGCAGTCCCGCGCACAGGCAGGCGATGGACGCGGCTGCTTCCGGAGCGTCACTGACGCGAGTGTCGCTGCTGCCGCGGGCCCGCAGTAGTACCTGGTGAAGCAATTCGATGGATGATTCACCGTCGAGGACGTTCAGGTCGTGCAAGCGGGCGTCGATGTCGAGAGTGTGACGCGATGTGACCAGACATGCGGTCTCTCCGTCGCTGGGCATCAACGGAATTGCCTGCTCGGCACTCGACACGTTGTCGAGGATGACCAGGATCCGCTGCCCCTGTTCGGAGAATGTGGCCAGCACACTTCGATAGAGGCGTTGCAAATCCTGCAGTTCTTGAGGGATGTGAACAGCAGGAATGCCCAGGGAACGCAGCAGCCCGTCGAGTACCCGTTCAGGAGAGAGACGCCGTTCAGTGTCGTAACCGAGCAGGTCCACGAACAACACGCCACCGGGAAACCAGCCGGGCCTGCGCAAGGCGCGGGTGGCGACCTGAACGGCCAGCTCTGTCTTGCCGACACCTGCCAGACCGGCTACTGCCACGCGAGGGGCTGTCGGCGCCGTCCGGGGCGGTTCATGACGCGGGGTCAGTCCGTCCAGCAAATCCAACATGATGGCCTCGCGACCGGTGAACGTGGAAGAGACGGTGGGAAGGCCGGACAGCGCCGGCGTGATCGTCGGGGGCAGCGTCACGGTGATGTCGCGTCCTTGGATCACTGCGTGAAAATAGACACCATCGTTGATTGTGTTGGACACGCTTGTGTCTTCGTCAGTCATTCTGCCAAGCCTTCGTAGCGGCCTCCGACTTGGTCGGAGCTGGGGAGAGCCGGGGGAGCGGCCATGAGCGACAAACTGGATAAGTCACGACGTTGGATCTGACGGACGAGCTGCCGAGGACACCGACGCCAGCGCCTCTTGACGACTGGTCGGCGGGAGGGCCCGTCGCTCCAGACGTCACGCCGACCGTCTGGGACCAGCGCGGCGCCTGGCGTGTGCCATCTCTCCAGGTGTGAGGAGCAGTTGAAGCGGGTGGTGAGAACCGTGTCCTCGTGGTGAGGCTCGTTCTGCGAGGGCGTGCGTGGCATCTTGCCCTGCTTCAGAGCCGGTAAGTTGCAAAGGGGGTCCCGTGGACGTGGGGAACGCCGTGTCTGTCTGTCGTGTTCCGTTGTCCTGGTCTTCGGGGCGATCTCTGTCGGTGCGCAGGTAGTTCACGCTGGCGATGGTGAAGGGGGAGGGGGGTGTGGCTGAACGGTGTGGACATCGGCCATGTATCTGGCCTATCCCTGCGGATGCGGGGAGCAGCTGCTCCCCGACCCAGGCGTTGGCTTCGTCGCGGGAACAACCCCGCGACTGCGGGGAGCAGCCATGAGCCGGGCCCACGGTCAAGCGACCGCAGGGACCAACCCCCGCAGGTGCGGGGAGCAGTCGCGGACGACGACGGTACCGGGCCTCGAGCAGTCGGTGGTGACGCCGAGGCCCGGGAGGGCCGGGGGGCCAACCGCGCGGCTGCGGGGAGCAGTTCGCGTCCATCGTGAACAGGTCCGACTCGGCGGGACCAACCCCGCAGGTGAAGGCGCTTGCCCTGTCCGTTGAGTGGTGTATCTGGGCAATGAGATCTCGGTCTGCCAGCGGTGTCTGTTGCTGTGGGGGCCCACGAGGAGAGACCCCCCACCAACATCGTGTGTCCCTTCGGCGGCCTGCAGCTGCACGACGCGCGGATCAGCCGTGGGTGTTTTGGCGAGTGCCGGTGTCGATGAGAAGGCATGCGGCGCCGAATTGGCCGCACCAGGGAAGCCACAGTGCCCGAAACCGGCAACTGCACGCAAATTGTGCCCGTGACTGACGGCTCGGATGCTGACTTTTGCTGACTTTGAGGGACTCGAACGGCTCTGACCTGCGGAAACGCTCGATGATGCAATGGTTCTGGAACTGGATCGGACGGTCTCAGGAGGAGATCGTACAGGCGCGTGAGGACTGGATGACAGGGTCTCGGTTCGGTGAGGTGACGGGGTACGACGGGGCACCGCTGCCGGCTCCTGAACTGCCTCCGCTGGCGCTGAAGCCGCGGGGGAGAGTGCGCTGACCTGCTGAGATGTGCCATCGGGCCCGTCTGGGGTGAGAGTGGGGCGACTTCCGTCTGCGGGCCTTGGCGGCTAAAGGGGTCGTGTGAGCGCTGGAGCTCGGGAGGGTCGATACAGGCGCGGCGTCGATTCCAAGGTGTGGCTGTGTGTGGGCGGCTGTGGCAGTCCGCTTGCTGACTTCTGCTGACTTTCTGATGGTGCGTCAGTCGTTGGCCGCAGCCTGTGGGCGAACTCTATGGCGCCTTGGCGTGGTAGTCCTTGGTGCCCGCTTCGGATGCTGTGCAGCCAGGGTCTTCGTTTGTTGGTGGTACGCCATGCATGGCGTTGTGGCCAGTGAAACGAAGGCGGGGGTTCGCCATGGGTGGAGTGTTCGTCTGTGAGCCACTTTCAAGCTGCCGGTGCCGACCGGGAGTTGGACTGTCCTGCGCAACGACGAAGCTCCTGGTGGCGGCGCCTTCCTGCTGGCCCCGGCTCACCTGCGGTGCGGTGACACTTTCGCCCAACTCGTCGCCGGGTTCGGCATCGCGACCGTCCACCGCTGCATACGTGAAGCCGTCGAGGTCCTGACCGCCCCCGCCCCGTCCCTGGTCGAGGCGAAGACGACGGTCCGGGCGAAGGTGTTCGTCATCCTCGACGGCATCCTGCTGCCGATCGACCGCATCGCCGCCGACACCCCGTACTGCTCCGGGAAACACAAACGCCACGGCATGAACGGCCAGGTCCTCACCGATCCGTCCGGACGGCTGCTCCGGGCCTCGCCGACTCTGCTCAAATGCTGGGCGGACAGTGATGATGGGTGATGGCGTCACCGATAGATCTGTCCCTTGGGCTGACTGACCGGAATCTCGTGTCCTTGCCTTGATCCGTCGGTCTGTCGGTGACGCCGTCGCACGTGGCCGGCCAGGGGCATCGTGACTTCATAGGGGCTTGTGCGAGAAGACCCGTCACTGTCGTGTCCGCCTGCCTCGACCGGCGCGTGTTGCCCTGTCAGCACGATGAGAAGGCAGCAGCTCCAGCATGATCGACCAGCAGCCCGAGAACGAAGTCTTCGCCGGAGTCGACACCCACACCGATACCCACCACGCCGCCGTCGTGGACCCGCTGGGACGTCCCCTCGCCGACCGAGAATTTCCCACGACCACCCAGGGATACCGCGCCCTGTTGATGTGACTCATCACGTTCGGCCACGTACAAACGGTGGGTGTGGAGTGCACAGGCTCCTACGGTGCCGGACTGACTACGGTGCTGAGCGCGGCCGACCTGACGGTGGTCGAGGTCAACGTCCCCGACCGGGGTACCCGACACGCCCGCGGCAAATCCGACCCGATCGACGCCTATGCCGCCGCCCGCGCAGCAGCCTCAGGACGAGCGACGGCCATCCCCAAGTCCCACACCGGCACGGTGGAAGCCCTTCGCCAGCTGCGCGTGGCCCGCGCGTCTGCGATCAAGGCCAGAACCCAGGCGATCAACCAACTCATAGGCCTGCGGGTAACCGCTCCCGAACCTCTGCGTGCATCGCTCACAGGACTCACCCGTACCGCCCTGGTCAACTGCTGCCTCCGGCTCCGGCCGGCAGCTGATCTCACCTCTCCCGCCGACGCCGCTCGGTATGCGCTGCGGCAACTGGCACGCCGCATCCGCATGCTCACCGAGGAGATCGACGAGGTCACCGAACGCCTGGCGACGCTCACCACGTCCGCCGGGCCTGAGCTCGTCGCACTGTTCGGCGTGGGCACCGAGACCGCCGGCCAGCTCTTGGTCACGGCCGGCGACAACCCCGAACGCCTGCGCACAGAGGCCGCGTTCGCCGCTCTGTGCGGCGCCGCTCCAGTTCCGGCTTCCTCCGGACGCACCGACCGACACCGACTCAGCCGAGGCGGGGACCGCCAGGCCAACCGCGCCCTCCACATGATCGCGGTGGTCCGGATGCGTTATTGCCCGCGCACGCGCGCCTACGTTGCACGCCGCACCCAACAGGGACTGACCAAGAAGGACATCATCCGTTGCCTCAAGCGCTTCATCGCCCGCGAGGTCTACCACGCCCTCACTCGCACACACCCCGGCAGCACTACCTCAGCGACTTGACTTCTATAGGAGCATCAAGGCGTATCAAGGAGCCGGTGAATCCGTCCGGGTACCGTTTCGAGGCCGCCGCCTCAAGCGATGGAAGCACCGCCACAACACCACCCACGCCAAGATCCGCTGCCTCGGCGAGCGGGCCATGGCCAGCCTCAAGGGCTGGTGCCGCAGGACCAACCGAATCCCCAACCTGGTGAGAGCCGTCCTCGTCCTTCACCACGCTTCAGCGTGGGGTCGGGAAAGGCCCACTGGCTGTTGGAGAGGCGCCGACGGGCCGAGCAGGCCCTCATCAGCGTGGTCGCCATTGCCCACCTGCTCGGTGTCAGCACGCGCCCGGTCGAGGAGCCGGCCGAGTCACTCGGCGTCGCCCAGCTGTCGGAGCCGCAGCTCTCGGCGATGGCCAAGCACCTGGGCAAGCAGGTCGCCGCGTGCCGCAACCGGTCCCTGGACGCCGGCGCCTACGCGTTCGTCCGGGTGGGCGCATCAACGTCCATGCGCTGAGGGAAGGGTTTCGAGATCGCGATGGACCATCCGCGACATCCCACCGGGAACCGGTTCACCGGCGAACACTTCGGGAGGGCCCTGAACGTCACCCCCGACTCGTCGGCCTTCCGCTCTGCCGCCAGGGCCCGACCTCCGCCCGCTCCCACAGTCGTGAGGTGTGTTCCGGCCGAGCCACTATATCCGCTAACATAGAACAATTAGATAGATGAATAGCCTAGCGCTGTCGAGGAGTGGCCGTGGACTTCGGGCTGACCGACGAGCAGGACCTGTTGCGCGCGACGGCACGGCAGTTCGTCGCCGACGTGTGCCCGGCCGAGAAGGCCAAGCGGTGGGACGAGGAGGGCATCGTGCCGCCCGAACTGTTCCGCGGCATGGCGGATCTGGGGTGGTTCTCCCTCCCGTTCAGTGAGGAGGAGGGCGGCGACGGTGGCGGCCCGCTCGAACTCGTCCTGATCGCCGAGGAGTTGGGGCGGGCCAGTTTCGATGTCGCCATGTGCTACATCGGCGTACTCATCCCGGGGATCACCGTGTTCCGGTGGGGCGACGAGGCCCAGCGGACCTTCATCCGCGAGCAGGTGATGACGGGGCGCCACAGGCTCGCCGTCGGCCTCAGCGAGCCGGACAGCGGGTCCGACGCGGCGGCCCTGCGTACCACCGCCGAGGATCACGGCGACCAGTTCCTCGTCCGCGGGCAGAAGGCGTGGTGCACGGGCGGCGGCCTGCCCGACACGACCATCGCGACCTACGTGCGGACCGGGCCCCGCGAGCCCAAGCACGGCGGTATCAGCCTGCTGCTCGTCGACCCCGCGACGGACGGCGTCGAGGTGCGCCGGACGCCGACGCTGGCCCGGCACATCCTCGGCACCAACGAGGTCTTCTTCAACGACGCCCTGGTCCCGAAGGAGAACCTCGTCGGCCCGCGCGACGAGGGCTGGAAGGTCATGCTCTCCAACATCGAACTGGAGAAGGTGATCATCACCGGGGGGTATCTCGGTGCCGCGCAGGCCACGCTGGACGAGATGCTGGAGTACTCCCGCACCCGGCACGCCTTCGGCCGTCCGATCGGGAACTTCCAGGCCCTCGCCCACGACATGGCCGATCTGCAGACCGAGATCGACTCCGCCCGGCTGCTCGCGTACCGCGCGGCCTGGCTGCTCGCCCAGGGCAAGCCGTGCACGCGGGAGGGCTCGATGGCCAAGCTGAAGGGGTCGGAGACGTATGTGGCGGCCGCCCGGCTCGGGATGCAGGTGTGTGCCGGGCACGGCTTCTCGACCGAGAGCGTGATGAGCTTCCGTTACCGGGAGTCGATCGTGGCCACGATCTCCGGGGGAACCAGCCAGATCCAGCGCAACGGGATCGCCCGCAGCATGGGGCTGCGGTCCTACTGACCCTCGACCCCGCCCGCTGACTCCTGGTCGGCCAGCCATGCCTCGTGCCGTGCGAAGTGGCCCTGGTCCCGGGTCACCCAGATCCCGGAGGCCCGGGCCAGCACGGCGCGGGTCGGCAGCAGCACCATCTCGCCCGCGATGTACCAGCGCCGGCCCTCCCGCCGCTCGACCCACGCCCGGACCTCCAGCGGCCGTTCCACCGGCACGGGCTTCACGAAGCTCACGCTCAGCTCCGCCGTGACGCTCAACACCCGGTGCAGCAGCGGGAGATGACCGAGGCAGTCGTCCAGCACGGCCGCTGTCCAGCCGCCGTGCGCGACATTCGGGCCGCCCTCCTGAGAGCGCGGGCAGACGAGTCCGAAGCACGCCACGCCGTCCTCGTCGAGCCGCTCGCGCTCCACGCCCAGGCGGCAGGAACCGGTGACACGGCAGGCACCGCACAGCGCCACCCCGCCCTGGGTGCGCGGCGGTTCCTGAAAGTCCGACCCGGCCCACACTCCGGTCTCACCGGTTCCCATCGACATGCTGCGACTCCTCGGGTCGGACATCGGCAAGCAGCGGGCGCAACTTCCCGGCGATCAGCTGGACTTGGCGGGAGACCATCTCCTCGGGCATCCCGGCCAGCGAGGCCCACAGGAACACCCCTTCGACCGGCAACCCCGCCACGTACGCCTTGATGGCCTCGGCGACGTCCTGCGGGGTGCCGTAGAGGAACTGACCGACACCGGACGCCCGCAGCCCCGTCTCCCGCCACTTCTCGGGGTCGATGGGACGGGGCGCCGGCTGGTCGGTGCCCTCGACCATGTACCGGCGATAGCTGTCCCACTGGTACGCCAGGTGCTTGCGCACCACCGGCCAGTCGCCGTCGGGGTCCTCGGTGACGAACGTGGTGAACGAGCCCTGCATCCGGGCCGCCGACATGTCGTAGCCGCTCTCGGCGAGGCCTTCCCGGTACGGCTCCAGCAGGGCCGGGTTGAGTGACAGCAACCCGGTGCCCAGCCGCCCCGCCCGCCGTGCGCCCTGCGGGCCCTGGTAGCCGAGCCAGATCGGCAGCGGGTCCTGGACAGGGCCGGGGACGACCAGGGACTCCGACCACAGGCCGCGGATCTCCCGCACCCGCCGGTCCGTCGTGGAGTAGCGCTTGGCGAGATCGGCGCCGTACAGCCGGTACTCGGGTACGCGGTAACCGGTGCCGAGCCCGAGGTCCAGGCGGCCGTCGCTGATGATGTCGACGAGCGCGGCCTGTTCGGCGATCTCAGGAGCCGCGTGCAGGGGTGCGGGGATGACCGCGGTGCCCAGGCGGACCCGCCGCGTGCGTGCGGCGGCCGCGGCGGCCATGGTGAGCGGCTGCGGGAGGTACCCGTCCTCGAAGCCGTGGTGCTCGGAGAACCAGACCGAGTCGAGGCCGAGCCGGTCCGCCTCCTCGCACATCTCCAGGGCGAATCCGTAGACGCGTGACCAACTCCACTGCCAGGGCGGGGGGTTGCGCATGTCGAAGTAGATGCCGACCTTCATGAGAGGCCACCTCTCCTTGTGTCGTTGGCGAGTTGGATCGTGGCGCGGGCGACGGCGACTCCGTCCCCTGGCGGCAGCAGTCGAACGGGACGCAGTTCCATCGACTCGATCTCGGGCAGGTCCTCGACCATCGCGGAGATCCGCAGGACGGTTTCTTCGAGAGCCGTCAGGTCCACACCCCGGCCGCCCACCCGGCCGTCCAACAGTGGGGCCGCCCGCAGCGAGCGGATCATCTCGCGGGCGTCGCGGTTGCTGAGCGGGGTGATCCGATGGGCGACGTCGGCCATGAGGTCGGCGTAGTCGCCGGTGAGACCGAACGCGATCACCGGCCCGAAGACGGGGTCCGCGCGGACGGAGAGGAACGCGTCCGGTCCATGGGAGACCGCATCTCGTACGGGGATACCGTACGAGTCCAGCAGGTCCGCGGCTGTCCGTGCCGGCATGGTGCCGGGCGCGCACTCGGCGATCAGCGCGCGGGCCCGGTCCGGGTCGACTCCGGCGAGGTCCGGTATGACGCCCGCAGGGGTGCTGCGCCACGCCTGGTACGCCGCCGCGTGACCGAGCGAGGCGGCCGCGGACTCGGGGAACGCGTAGGTCGGTACGACGAGTCCGCCCCGGTGCAGGAGGTCGGCGACGCCCGCGCCACCGAGGAAACTCGCCACCACCGGCTTCTCGGGCGCGGCTTCGGCCGCGTCGAGGATCGCGGCCGCCACCTCGTCGGGCTTGTCCGCGAGCGGGGGCATGAAGAGGACCACGGCGGCGTCGATGTCGTCGTCGGCCAGTACCGCGTCCAGCGCCTGCCGGTAGTGCGCGGCGGTGGCCATGGGCGTGAGGTCGATCGGGTTGGTGACGTCCGCGCGGGGCGAAAGGGCCGTACGGAGTGACTGCCGCGTGCGCTCGCCGAGTTCGGGCACCCGCAGTCCGCTCGCCGCGCACGCTCCGACGGTCAGCGCGGCCGGCCCGCCCGCGTTGGTGATCACGGCGACCCGGTTGCCCGGCGGAGGCGGCTGGTGCGCGAGCAGGAGCGCGACGTCGAAGAGTTCCTGGAGGCTGCGGGTACGGATGACGCCGGACTGGGCGAAGAGCGAGTCGACCGCCGTGTCCGCGTGCCCCGGGTGCACCGCGACGATCGGCTTTCGCGGTGCGACCCGGCGCGCGATCCGGGCGAACCGGCGCGGATTGCCGAAGGTCTCGACGTGCAGGAGGACCACGGAGGTCTCGGGGTCCTCCTCCCACCACTGGAGCAGGTCGTTGGTGGAGACGTCCACGGCGTGGCCCACGGACACGAATCCGGAGAAGCCGAGCCGCAGCCGCCGGGCGAAGTCGAGCACCGCGAGCCCGAGCGGTCCGGACTGGCTGGACATCGCGACCCGGCCCGGCGTCGGCAGTGCGGGGGAGAAGGTCGCGGCCAGCCGGGCCGCGGGCGTCGTGTTCACCACGCCCATGCAGTT
This sequence comes from Streptomyces sp. NBC_00986, assembly GCF_045162565.1. Taxonomy (NCBI): domain Bacteria; kingdom Bacillati; phylum Actinomycetota; class Actinomycetes; order Kitasatosporales; family Streptomycetaceae; genus Streptomyces; species Streptomyces sp. NBC_00986. Next base: position 1,699,630 of record NZ_CP108733.1, on the reverse strand, counting down.
CGGGCCCACCAGCCGCATCCCGGAGGCACGGGCGAAGCGCGCCAGCTCCAGCTCGGTCGCCCGGCCTTCGACTCCCGTCTCCCCGAAGCCCGTCGATACGACGACCACCGCCTTGACGCCGGCCTCCGCACACTCTCGTACGACATCGGGTACTGCCTCGGCCCGTACGGCGACCAGCGCCAGGTCGGGTACCTCGGGAAGCCCCCTGACGTCCGGATACGCCTGTGCGCCCGCGATCCGCTCGGCCCTCGGATTGACCGGGAACACGGAGCCGTGGAAACCGCCGCGCAGCAGGTTGGCGACGATCTCGTGGCCGATCGTCAGGGGGCTGCGGTTCGCGCCGATGACCGCGACCGAGCGGGGTTCGAGCAGCGGTCGCAGGGAGCGTCGTACGGCTGTGTGTTCGCGGCGTTCGGCCCGGGCGACGGCCTGGGCCTGCGGGTCGACGGCGACCTCGAAGTGGACGATCTGGCCGGGCGGCCCGGACTCGACCCGGTAGCCGGAGCCGAGGAACACGTTGATCATGCGGGTGTTGTCGGCGAGGACGTCGGCCTCCAGGACCCGGATGCCCCGGGCGCGGGCGGCGCCTGCGATGTGCTCCAGGAGCAGCCTGCCGAACCCCTCGCTCTGGTGGTCGTCGCGGATGGTGAAGGTGACCTCAGCGTGTTCCGGTTCCTCGGGGTCGCGGACGTAGCGCACCAGGCCGGCGATCTCGTCCCCGGCCAGGGCGACCAGCGCCAGTTCGTTGAGGTAGTCCACGTGGGCGCCGCGCCGGATGACGTCGTCGCGGGCGCGGACCACCGGGCCGAGAGACCGATACGCCAGGGTCGCCCGGGACAGGCCGCCGACGAACGCGACCAGACGGTCGGCGTCCTCCGGCCGGACGGGCCGGACGAACGTCGACCGGCCGGTGCGCACGAGGTCCGGTCGTTCGAGGTCCTCGGGATACGGCGGACTGCTCATCGGGGTGTCGCCGCTCAGACGGCCGCCTCCTGGGGAGTCTGCTCGGGCAGGCTGAACAGCTCGTCGAAGGTGCCCCGGGTGACGCGCTCGCGGACGTCCGCGGGCACGCCGTCGAACAGGTCGTGCAGGGTGGACTGGGTGTGACCGTAGGTGCCTTCGAGGTGGGGGTAGTCGTCGCCCCACATCACGTTGCGGTAGCCCGTCGACTCGACGATCTCCACCGAGCTCTTGTCGTGCTGGAAGGAGGCGTACACCTGCTGCCTGATGATCTCGCTGGGCAGCCGGCTGAGCTTCGGCCGGACGAACATGCCGTGCTGGCGGTAGGCCTCGTCCATCCGGTCGCCGATGGCCGGCACCCAGCCCGCGCCGCCCTCCGCGATCAGGATCTTCAGGTCGGGGTGCCGGTCCAGGGCGCCGCCCGCGACCATGTGGGACACGACACGCATGCCCGGGTAGGTCGTCTCCATGTAGTTGACGACCGCGCCGCCGGGTCCGCGGAAGACGACGTTCTCGCCGCCGGTGCCGATGTGGAAGCCCAGCACCAGACCGGCCCGCTCGGCCGCCGTCCACAGTGGCTCCCAGCGGTCCAGGGCGTACTCCTCGCCGGGCCGCGTCTGGCACGGCAGGAACACCGACTGGAAGCCCATCTCCGCCACCCGCTCCACCTCCGCGACCGCGTCGTCGACGTCGGCGGTCGACACACAGGCGGGGGTGATGATGCGCTTCTGCGTGCCGAGCACCTCGGAGTGCGCCCAGTCGTTCCAGGCCCGTACGGTCTCCCGGGCCAGCTCCCGGTCGGTGATCGACACCAGCCAGAACCCCATGGAGGGGAAGGCCAGTTGACCCCACACACCCTCCTGGTCGAGGTCGGTGAGCCGGACCTGGAGGTCCCGGGCGCCCGGCGGTCGCATGGCGTCCATGAAGTCGTTGAGCTGGCGGTCGATGCGCTCGCCGTCGATGTACAGCACCTCGTACTTGTCACCGCGCTCACTGCGCGGCGCCCGGTCGGCGAGGCGCGGCGGCAGCGCCTGGACCCACAGGTCGTCGGGCTCCATCACATGGGAGTCCCCGGAGTTGACCCAGATCTTCGTCATGGCGCTCCTTCGGGTCAATGGATGTAATCAGTTAGCGATTTTAGTGGTATCGGTCGTCAGGTGGAAGGCCGGGCAGGAACGGAGATCAGCTCCGGCGCCGCTCGATCTCCTCCACCAGCTGCGGGAGTACCTGGAAGAGATCCCCTACGACGCCGTAGTCGGCGAGTTCGAAGATCGGGGCGTCCGCGTCCTTGTTGACGGCGACGATGGTCTTGGAGGTCTGCATGCCCGCGCGGTGCTGGATCGCCCCGGAGATGCCGGCCGCGAGATAGAGCTGTGGGGAGACCTGGGTGCCGGTCTGGCCGACCTGGTGGCTGTGCGGGTACCAGCCCGCGTCGACGGCGGCCCGGGACGCGCCGACCGCCGCGCCCAGGACGTCGGCGACGCGCTCGATCACGGCGAAGTTCTCGGCGCCGTTCACGCCGCGGCCGCCGGAGACGACGATGTCGGCCTCGGCCAGTTCGGGCCGGTCACCGCGCTCGCGGGGTGCGTGGGACAGGACCTGGACGGCGGCGGAGGCCGGGCCGAAAGCCACGTCCCACTTCTCCAACTCGGCTGTGACGGGGGCCGGTTCGGGCGCGGTGGCGTTTGGCTTCACCGTGATCACCGGTATGCCCTGGCTGACGTGCGCCGTCACCTGGTACGTCGCCGCGAACGCGGACTGCTCGGTCACCGGGCGCCCGTCCGCGCCCGCCGTGATGTCGACGGCGTCCGTGATCAGCCCCGACCCCAGCCGGAGCGCGACCCGGGCGGCGGTCTCCTTGCCGTCCGGGCTGGACGGCAGCAGGATCGCCGCCGGGGCCGTGCTGTCGGCGATCTGGGTGAGAGCGTCGACAGCCGGGGTGACGAGGAGTTCCCCGACCTCGGGTGCGTCCGCGACGTAGACCTTGTGTGCGCCGTACCGGCCGAGGGTCTCGGCCGCGGCGTCCGCGCCCGGGCCGAGGAAGACGGCCGACGGTTCGCCCAACCGGCGTGCCAGGGTGAGGAGTTCGAGGGTCGGCTTGCGGACGGTGCCGTCCAGGTGATCGACGAGTACGAGGATCTCGGCCACGGTGCTGGGCTCCTTGGGGCGGTCGGACGAACGTGTCGGTCGGACGAACGTGTCGGTCGGACGAACGTGCCGGTCAGGCGAACTTCTTGGCGGTGAGGAACGCGGCCAGCCCGATGCCGCCCGTCCCGTCGTCGGAGACGAGTTCTCCCTTGGTGCGCGGCGGACGCCTGGTCGCGGTGCCCACCGCCGACCGCGCGGCCGTACGGCCGACCTGCCCGGCGTCGATCCCGAGGTCGGCGAGGCCGAGGGTCTCCAGGGGCTTCTTCTTCGCGGCCATGATCCCCTTGAAGGAGGGGTAACGGGCGTCGCCGGAGCGGTCGGTGACCGACACGACGGCCGGCAGGCTGCCCCGGACCCGCTCGGTCGCGGTGTCGCCCTCGCGCCGGCCGGTCACCGTGCCGTCCTCGACGGTCAGTTCCTCGACGTGGGTGACGGCCGGGGCGCCGAGCCGTTCCGCGAGCAGCGCCGGTACGACGCCCGCGCCGCCGTCCGTCGAGGCCATCCCGCACAGCACGAGATCGAAGCCGTGCCGTTGGATCGCCCCGGCCAGCACGAGCGAGGTGGCGAACACGTCACTGCCCTCGATGTCCTCGTCGGCCACGTGCACCGCCGAGTCGCCGCCCATGGCGAGCGCCTTGCGCAGGGCGTCCTTCGCGTCGTCCGGGCCGACGGTGAGGTAGCAGATCTCCACGTCCGGGCCCGACTCCGCGATCCGCAGGGCCTGTTCGACCGCGTACTCGTCGAGTTCGGACAGCAGTGAGTCGACCGACGCCCGGTCGGTGGTGCCGTCCTCGGTGAAGGTGCGGTCCGCCGTGGCGTCGGGCACGTGCTTCACGCAGACAACGATCTTCACATCGCCCTCCCGAGGGTCTAATGAGTGCTAATAGTTAACTATATGAATCGAGCGAGCGCGAGAGTTCTCCGAGATTCAGTCGAATTAGTTGACTGATTGCGCTGATAGCTGGAAGATCTGGGCAGCTGAGCCGCGAGGAGGCGTCATGGCCGGGGACAGGGACACCGCTGACAGGTACTTCGAGCCACAGGTGGAGACCATGGCCCGGGATCTGCTGCGGGCACGGCAGGAAGAGCGGGTGGTGGAACTCGTCGAGTACGCCTACGCCAACTCGGCCTTCTACCGGCAACTCTGGGACGAACACGAGGTCCACCCGCGCGACGTCCGTTCCCTGGACGACTTCCGGGCACGTATCCCGTTCATCACCAAGGACATGGTGCGCGCCCACCGGGCCCGTACCGGCGACCCCTTCGGCGGGCTGCTCTGCGTCCCGACCGAGGAGCTGACCTCCGTCTCCTCCAGTTCGGGCACCACCGGCGACCCGGAGTTCTTCGCCGAGATCTGGGAGGGCGCGCCGCCCCTGGTCACCGCGCAGGTGCGTGACCTGTGGGAACTCGGACTCAGGCCCGGGGACCGGGTACTGAGCCCACCCGGCACCTTCCGCAACCTCATGGACGCCGGCTTCCAGGCGCTGGGTGCGGTGGTCATCGAGGTGGACACCTGGATGGGGAACATGCCCGAGGTCGTCGAGGCCCTGCGCACCTACCGGCCGGCCTATCTCCAGATGATGTATCCGCAGATGGTGGAGCTGGAGCACCTGGCCGACACGACGGATCTCAGGGAGGCCTTCTCCTCCCTCAAGGGCGCCTCCTGCGCCGGACAGCCCCTCAGCCGGAAGATGCGCGAGCGGATCCGCGAGGACTGGGGCATCGACGTCTACGAGTACACCAGCGCCGCCGACACCGGCACCGCCTGGGAGTGCCGCGAACACGACGGCTTCCACCTCTGGGAGGACACCGTCTTCGCGGAGTGCGTCGAGGTCGACGAGCACGGCTGGCGCGACGCGGCGGAGGGCGACCTCGGCGAACTCGTCGCCACCGACCTCGACAACCGGGCCGCGCCGCTGATCCGTTACCGCAGCGAGGACCTCGTCCGCCTCTCCCGCGACCGCTGCGGCTGCGGGCGCACCCACGCCCGGATGTGGGTGGCCGGCCGGCGCGGCGACGAGACGCTGGTCCAGGGGCGTTCCGTGGTCCTGCGGGACATCTGGCAGGCGGTCGAGGACCAGCCGGAGACCGTGGCGGGCGTCTTCCAGATCGTCCGTGCCGGGCGCGAGGTCGACGAACTGCGGCTGCGCGTCGGCTACGACCCTCGTCTCACCGGCGACGTCGACGTCCTGGCCGGACGTCTGGGCGAGGCCGTGCGGGAGCGGACGGGCGTCAAGCCGGTGCTCGACATGCGCACCGAGGAGGACCTGTTGAAGACCATGACCAGCGTCGCCAAGTTCCCCCGGGTGGTGAAGAGTTGATGGCCCGCGCCGACACCCTCGCCCGGGCCCGCACCCTCGACCGGCCCGAACTCGCCTACCTCGTGCGCTTCCCCACCTCCGAGGGCATCCGGGACGTGGAACTGACCTGGGCGGAACTCGCCCGCGACACCGACTGGGTGACCGCCCGGTTCCGGGACCACGGCCTCGCCGCTGGGCAGCGGGCGCTGCTGACCACCTCGGGTTTCGAGGGATTCTGGGGCCACGCCGTGATCGGCGCGCTGCGCGCGCTGAAGGTGCCGTACGGCATCGCCGAGGCGATGGGCTGGGACCACCGCAGGACCGCGGTCTTCCACCGTGAACTCGACCCCCACGCGGTCATCGGCCTGTCGGCCGAGACCCTGGAGGGGCTGGCCGGTGCGGCCGACGTCGGTGAGATGTTCCGGACGACGCCGGTCGTGCTGGCCCGGCCCGCCGCCGTACCGGTGCTGCGCGGAGTCGGCGTGTCCGCCGCCCTGATCGCGACCGTGGGACCGGCCCTCGCGCTGGAGTGCCCCGAGCGCGGCGGTGCACACGTCAACGCGGCCGAGTGGCGGGTCGGCGCGCGGGACGGACAGCTGTCCGTGGCTGCGGGGGACGAGCGCACCTCGGAGCTTCCCGAGACCCCGCTCGGCATGTCCGGCCGGGTGATCACCGGCCGCTGTGCCTGCGGCAGCGAGGACCCGCGGGTCCTCTTCGCCGAGGCCAACCAGTCACCGTCATCGAGGAGTTGAGGATGTCCGAAGGAGTGGTCGACGGCCGGGTCGTGGTCGTCACCGGAGCAGGCAACGGGATCGGCCGGGCACACGCCCTGGCGTTCGCCGCGCACGGCGCGAAGGTCGTCGTCAACGACCTGGGCGGCGCGCGTGACGGCGGAGGCGCCTCGGCCGGGCCCGCCCAGACCGTGGTCGACGAGATCGTCGCGGCCGGCGGCGAGGCGGTGGCCAACACGGACGACATCTCGGCCTGGGACGGCGCCGGCCGGCTCGTCCGGCAGGCCGTCGACACCTACGGCGGCCTGGACGTGCTGGTCAACAACGCCGGCATCCTGCGGGACCGGATGATCGTGTCGATGACCGAGCGGGACTGGGACAGTGTGATCGCCGTCCACCTCAAGGGCAGCTTCGCCACCCTGCACCACGCCGCCGCGTACTGGCGCGAGCGCGCCAAGTCCGGTCACGACAACGACGCCCGGGTGATCAACACGACCTCCCCGTCCGGCATCTTCGGCAACCCCGGCCAGTCGAACTACGGCTCCGCCAAGGCCGGCATCGCGAGCCTCACCGTCATCGCCGCCGCCGAACTCGCCCGCTACGGCGTGACGGTGAACGCCATCGCGCCCACCGCGCTCACAAGGCTGACCGAGGACATCGAGATGATGAAACAGGCCGCCGAGGCCCAGGACCTCACCCCCGAAGCCATCTCACCGCTGGTCGTGTGGCTCGGCTCGGCCGCCTCCCGCGAGGTCACCGGCCGGGTCTTCGGCGTCGTCGGCAACCGCATCACGGTCCTGGAGGGCTGGGCCAACGGACCCGGCGCGGGCGCGGAGTCGCGCTGGACACCGGAGGAACTGACCTCGGTAGTCCCCAACTTGGTGGCCAAGGCGGCCCCGAACGCCGACGCCCTGGGCAACCGGAACGGGGCCTGAGGACATGACGACCACTCAAATACCGGTCGCCGAGGGCCTGTTCACCTGGCCGCCCGACGAAAGCACGCCCCTGCGGCTCATCGGCTCCGAGTGCGCGGCCTGCGGGCTGGTGAGCTTCCCCGCCGCCCCGGACTGCGTCCGCTGCGCGAGCACCGACTCCAAGGAACGGCTCCTGGCGGACCGCGGGACGCTCTGGACGTACACCACCCAGGACTTCCGCCCGCCGTCCCCGCCGTACGACGGCCCCGAGGCCTTCGAGCCGTACGCGGTCGGCTATATCGAACTCCCCGGCGAGCTGCTGGTCGAGGCCCGCCTCACCGAACCCGACCCGGACAGGCTGCGGATCGGGCAGGAGATGTGGCTGACGCTCGTGCCCTACCGCGTGCAGGACGACGGAACCGAGGTCATGACGTTCGCGTTCGCCCCGGTCGAGGAGGAGACACCGTGACCGAGGCCGTCATCATCGGCGTGGGGCTCCACCCCTTCGGCCGGTTCCCCGGAAAGCCCGCACTGGACATGGGCGCGGACGCGGTACGGCTCGCGCTCGCCGACGCGGGCGTCAACTGGCCGCAGATCCAGGGCGGTTACATCGGCAGCTACGAGGTCGCCAACCCGGACGCGATCGTCGCCCGGCTCGGCCTGACCGGCGTACCCCTGCGCGGGGTGTTCAACGGCTGCGCCACGGCCGGTACTTCGGTGGCGCTGGCCGCCCGCGCGATCGAGACCGGCGAGCACGACCTGACCATCGCGATCGGCCTGGACAAGCACCCGCGCGGGGCGTTCGCCGCCGACCCGTCCGTGGCCGGCATCCCCTCCTGGTACGGACAGACCGGCCTCTTCCTCACCACCCACTTCTTCGGCATGAAGATCAACCGCTATATGCACGACCACGGAATCTCGCACGAGACGCTCGCACGCGTCGCGTCCAAGAACTTCGGCAACGCGGCCCGGAACGAGAAGGCCTGGCGCCGAACTCCCCTGTCTGTGGAGGAGATCCTGGCCTCGCCCGTGCTCAACCACCCCCTTCGCCAGTACATGTACTGCGGCCCGGACGAAGGAGCGGCGGCCCTCGTGCTGTGCCGGGCCGACCAGGCCCACAAGTACACCGGCAAGCCGGTACGGATCCGGTCCACCGCCCTGCGCAGCCGCCGGCTCGGCGCCTTCGAGGTGCAGAGCCCGTCCTTCCCCGTCGGTGAGGTCGTCGGGAGCCCGACCGTGGACGCCTCGCGGGAGGCCTACGAGCGCGCGGGCATCGGCCCCGAGGACGTCGACGTCGCCCAACTCCAGGACACCGACGCCGGATCCGAGGTCATCCACATGGCCGAGAACGGCCTCTGCAAGGACGGCGAACAGGAACGCCTCATCGCCGAGGGCGCCACCGAGATAGGCGGCAGACTCCCGGTCAACACCGACGGCGGACTCCTCGGCAACGGCGAACCGATCGGCGCGTCCGGACTGCGTCAGATCCACGAGATCGTCCTCCAGCTGCGCGGCACGGCGGGAGACCGACAGATCCCCGGCACACCGCGCGTCGGCTACACCCACCTGTACGGCGCGCCGGGTGTGTCGGCGGTCACGATCCTGAGCACCTGAGGGCAGAGCGGACATGGCAGACGACATGCAGGACTTCGCGACCGAGGCCCGCGCCTTCCTCGACGCCCACGCGCCGAAGGCCCCCGACCGCACCGCCCCCGTCTGGGGCGAGGGCGACGACTCGATGGCCTACTTCAGCAGCCTCCCGCCCGAGGCGGAACGGGAGCACGTACAGCGGGCGCGCGACTGGCAGCGCGTCCGGCACGAGAACGGCTTCGGCTGGATCACCGGCCCGGTGGAATACGGCGGCCGGGGCCTGCCCCCCGTCCACGACCTGCTCTACGACGCCGTCGAGTCCGAGTACGACGTCGCCGACACCGGAGTGCTCGGTGTGATCGGCCTCGGCATGATCGGGCCGACGATCCTCGCGCACGCCCAACCGGCCGTCAAAGACCGGTGGTTGCCCGCGATGTACCGCGGGGACGCCATCGCCTGCCAGCTGTTCAGCGAACCCGGTGCGGGATCCGACCTGGCGAGCGTCGCCACCAAGGCGGTGCGCGAGGGCGACCACTGGGTGCTGAACGGCCAGAAGGTGTGGACCTCGGTCGCCCAGCACAGCCAGATCGGGCTCGCCCTCACCCGCACGAACCCGGACGCGCCCAAACACCGGGGGATCACGGCCTTCCTGGTCCCCATGGACGCCCCCGGCGTCGAGGTCAGGCCGCTGCGGCAGATGACCGGCGGCGCGGACTTCAACGAGGTCTTCCTCACCGACGTCCGCATCCCCGACGACCACCGGCTCGGCGAGGTCGACGGCGGCTGGACGGTCGCCCTGACCACCCTGATGAACGAGCGCGCGACCGTCGGCAGCGAGGGCGTGGGCCCGGTGGCCGCCGCGCTGTCCCCGGACCACCTCTCGGCCCTGATGCGCGCCACCTGGACCTGGGACGACCGCGCCCTGCGCGCCCGGCTGGCGGAACTCCTCGTGGACGCCCTCGCCACCCGGCACCTCAACACCCGCGCCCTGCGCACGCTGCGCGCCGGCGGCACACCGGGCCCCGAGATGTCCGTCTCGAAGCTGATGTACGGCCAGAACCTCACCCGCGCCGCACACTTCGTGTCCGACGCGCTCGGACCCCGGATCATCGCCGACACCGGACAGTGGGGCACCTACGCCTGGTCCGAACTCCTCCTCGCCACACCGGCGTTGCGCATCCTCGGCGGCACCGAGGAGATCATGAAGAACATCCTCGCGGAACGCGTCCTCGGACTGCCCAAGGAGGTGCGGTCATGACCGCCGACGAGACCGGACTGCGCGAACTGCGTTCCGCCGTAAGGGAGTTCCTCGAAGCCAAGTCACCCGAGGAAGCCGTCCGCAAGCTCATGGAGAGCGAGCCGCGCTTCGACCCGGCGGTGTGGGCGCAGGCGGCCGAACAACTGCGGTTGCCGGGCCTGGTGATCCCCGAGGAGTACGGCGGTGACGGCTTCGGCCTCGTCGAACTAGGCGTCGTACTGGAGGAGATGGGCCGTGCCCTGCTGTGCGCACCCTTCTTCGCGACGGTCGTGCTCGCGACCCAGGCCCTGCTCGCCTCCGGCGACCGGGAGGCCTGCGCACGTCACCTCCCCGGCATCGCGGCCGGCCGGACGACGGCCGCCCTCGCGGTGGTCGAGGACAGCGGATCCTGGGACCCCGCGCTGATCTCCGCACGGGCCGTGCCGGACGGGGACGGCGGCTGGAAGCTGAGCGGCCGTAAGTCCTTCGTCATCGACGGGACGACCGCCGACCTGCTCCTGGTCGTCGCCCGCACCGTCGCCGGCCCCTCGCTCTTCGCGGTGGACCGGGACGCCTCGGGACTGGCGGCCGTATCGATGGAGACTCTGGACGCCACCCGGGCCATGGCCCGGCTGACGTTCGACGTGGCGCCCGCCACTCTCGTGGGCGCGGACGGGGCGGCCGGGCGCACCATGGCCAAGGTGCTGGACATCGCGTCGGTCGCCCTCGCCGCCGAACAGTCGGGCGGAGCCCGCAGGTGCCTTGAGGCGAGCGCCGAACACGCCCGCACCCGGCACCAGTTCGGCCGGCCGATCGGCTCCTTCCAGGCGGTCAAGCACAAGTGCGCGGACATGCTCGTCCAGGTTGAACTGGCCGAGGCCGCCTCGCGGGAGGCGGCGCGACTGGCCGACGAGGGTTCCGCGGAGTTCCCGGTCGCCGCGGCGGTGGCACACGCCTGCTGCTCGCGGGCGTACATGTTCGCGGCGATGGAGAACATCCAGGTTCACGGCGGCATCGGCTTCACCTGGGAGCACCCGGCGCATCTGTACTTCCGGCGGGCCAAGTCCTCGCAGCTGCTGTTCGGCGGGCCTGCCGTGTACCACGAGCGGCTGTTGGACCGGCTCGGGATCTGAGGAGACCACGAAGACGAGGAAGGCCCCGGGGCGGTGACCCCGGGGCCTTCCTCGTCTTCGGTGCCGGTCAGCCCCGGGCCGCCTCGCCCAGCAGCGCCTTCGCGATGATGACCTGCTGGATCTGGCTCGTCCCCTCGTAGATACGGAAGAGGCGGGCGTCGCGGTAGAAGCGTTCGACGGCGACCCCGCGCATGTAGCCCGCGCCGCCGTGGACCTGGACGGCGCGGTCGGCGACCCGCCACACCATCTCGCTGGCGAAGTACTTCGTGCAGGACGGGCCGATCTTGGTGTCCGTTCCCGCGTCGAACGCGCGGGCCGCCTCCAGGACCGTGGCACGCCCGGCGTAGTAGTCGGTCATGGAGTCGGCGATCAGGCCCTGTACGAGTTGGAAGGAGCCGATGAGCTTCCCGGACTGGCGGCGGGTGCGGGCGTATTCCACGGACTCGTCGACGAGCCGTTCGGCCATGCCCACGCACAGGGACGAGATGTGCACCCGGCCGTGTGCGATGCAGCCCATCGCCGTGCCGAAGCCCCGGTTCAGGCCGGCCGCGCCGCCGACCAGGGCGGACGCCGGTACGCGTACGTCGTCGAAGTACACGTCCGCCGTCCAGGCGCCGAACTGGCCCATCTTGTGGTCCTTGGGAGCCACGGTGAGGCCCGGGGTGCCGGCCGGGACCAGGAAGGTCGAGATGCCCCGGGTGCGAGGCGCGTCGGGGTCCGTGCGGGCGAAGACCATGAAGACGTCGGCGAGCGGGGCGTTGGTGATGTACCGCTTCGCGCCGTTGATCACCCAGTCGTCGCCGTCGAGATGAGCCCTGGTGGTCAGGGTCGACGGATCGGAACCCGCCTCCGCCTCGGTGAGCGCGAACGACGCCAACACTTCACCCGAGGCGATCCTCGGCAGCCAGTCCGCCTTCTGCTCTTCCGTTCCCCCGACCATCAGGACGTGCCCGGCGATGCCGTTGTTGGTCCCGAACATCGAGCGCAGGGACGGGGTGGTGTACCCCAGCTCGAACATCAACTGGGCCTCCTCGTACATCGACAGCCCCAGCCCGCCGTACTCCTCGGGCAGCGCGAAGCCGAACAGGCCCATCTTCTTGGCCGCCTCGCGGATCTCCGCGGGCATCTCGTCCTTCTCGTCGATCTCCGCTTCGAGCGGGACGACGCGCTCGCGCACGAAGCGCCGGACCTCGGACAGCACCGCGCTGAAGTCAGCCGCGTCCATGTCGACTCCCTTGTTGCCCTAAGTGATCTCAGTCAGCTGTTTCTGTCTCGTCCGGCTTCCGCTCCGGCCGGTAGCACACGGCCAGCAGCGCGGCGGCGCTCACCGTGCCGACCCCCAGGGCCAGCAACGCGGGCCCCGCGCCCGTGCGTTGGCGGCGCAGCACTTCGTCCAGCGAGTACCTGCCGGGGCCCAGCGCGGCCAGTGCGACGGCCGCGCCGCCCACGACACCGACGTACTCCCAGCCGCCCTTGAAGACGAAGAAACCCTTGCCGCGATGGTCGGTCCGGGCCGCCACGGTCATCAGTCCGACGGCCGCCGCTGCCGGGAGGGGGCTGGCCGCGCCCAGGGTGATCCCCACGCCGGCCGCCATCTCCGTTCCGGCCGCCATGCGCGCGTGCACCTCGGCGGGACGCAGTCCGAGCGCCTCGAACCAGCCCGTCGTGCCCGTGAGCCCGCCCGGCCCGGCGACCTTGTTCCAGCCGTGTGCGAAGAGCATCGGGCCGAGCGTCGCGCGCAGGACGAGCGCGGCGACGTCATGGCCCCGCGCCCTCACTGGCCGACTCCGGTGGCCCGTCCCGCAGGGACGACGCCGTACAACTGCGGTACGGCGTCGACGAGTTCGTCGTAGGTGAGCGCCTGCCCCGACTCGCTGGGGTGGACGCCGGCGACGGTCCAGCCCTGGAGCCGGTTCAGCCGGTTGCCCTCGATGCGCAGGACCTGGCCGGTCAGCCAGGCCGCGCTGTCGGAGGCCAGGTAGACGACGACGCCCGAGGCGTTGGCGGGGTCGCGCGGATCGAAGCCGTCGACGGCCCGCAGAGATTCACCGACGGACAGGCCGTCCGTCATCCGCGTGGCCGCGATCGGCGAGATGGCGTTCGCAGTGACGCCGTACTTGCGCATCTCCAGGGCGGTGAGGACCGTGAGACCGGCTATCCCGGCCTTCGCGGCACCGTAGTTGGACTGCCCCTGGTTGCCGAACAGGCCCGTCCCGGACGTGGTGTTGATGATCCGGCCGGTGACGCGCTCCCTCCGCTTCGACGCCTCGCGCCAGTACGCGCACGCGTGCCGGGTCAGCGCGAAGGTGCCCTTGAGATGGACCGCGATCACGGTGTCGAACTCGGCCTCGGTCATCGAGAACAGCATGCGGTCGCGCACGATCCCCGCGTTGTTCACGACGATGTCGAGGTGCCCGAACTCCGCGACCGTGTCCGCGACCAAGGTCTCGGTCGCCGCCCAGTCCGTCACGGACGCGTGGTTGGCGACCGCCTGCCCGCCCAGCTTGGTGATCTCGGCGACCACCTCGTCGGCGGGGGAGTCGCCGGTGCTCTCGCCGTGCACGCCGGAGCCGAGGTCGTTCACCACCACGGTCGCGCCGGCCTCGGCCAGCGCCAGACAGTGCGCCCGGCCAAGACCCCGGCCACCGCCGGTCACCACGGCGACCTTGTCGTCGAGGATGCCCACCTGCTACCTCCCGGTTGTGTCGAGTTCGCGGAGTACGTCGTCGGTGTGTTCGCCGAGCGTCGGCGCACCGCCGCGTGGTTTGTCGTCAACACCCCAGAAACTGACGGGTGTTGCCACGGTCCGCAGCGGCGGGGCGTCACCCATGCCGGGCTGTTCGACGAACGCGCCGACCGCCTCCGCCTGCGGATCGGCCGACACCTCGGCCAGGGTCTGCACGGGCGCCCACCACACACCTTCGGCGTCGAACCGCTCCGCCCATTCACCGAGTGGCCGGCTCGCGAACTCCTCGTCGAACACGGCGATCAACTCGCGTACGTGTGCCCGCCGTTGCTTGCCGGTCGCGAACCGTTCGTCCGTCTCCAGGTCCGCCCGGCCGAGTGCCTTGACGACGCCGGGCCAGTGCCGGTTGCCCTCCAGGCCGACCAGCCAGAACCAGCGGTCGTCGGCGGCCCGGTAGGAGTTGTAGAGCGGGGACTCGTGCTCGGTGCGGTGCCGGGTGCGGCCGCGCCTGCCGAAGAAGTTCTGCAGGGCCAGGTCGTTCCCGTTGGCGTAGGTGCCGGAGCGGAGCAGCGAGACGTCCACGACGCCGCCCTCGCCGGTGCGTTCGCGGCGCAGCAGCGCGGCGAGCACGCCCGCCACCAGGTTCGACGCGGCCGTACGGTCACCAAGTCCCGGGCGGATGCCGGGTGGTGGCTCGCCGGCCGGGTTGAGCATGGCGGCGATACCGGGTCGCGCCCAGAAGGCGGAGACGTCGTACCCGGCACGGTCGCGCTCCGCGCCCGTCCAGCCGTAACCGGTCAACGTGCCGACGACCAGGCGGGGATGGCGGGCACGCAGCTCGTCCGGGGCCAGGCCCAGGCGTTCCAGCGCGCCGGGGCGGAGGTTGGTGACGAAGACGTCGGCGCGTTCCAGCAGCCGTTCCAGTACGCCCTTGCCCTCCTCCGAGCGCAGGTCGAGGACGATCCCGCGCTTGCCGCGGTTGTCGGTCTCGAACGGTGGCGCGCTGTCGATGTCCTGGCCGACATGGCGGAGCGTGTAGCGGTTGGGATCGCCGGTCGGCGCCTCCACCTTCACCACGTCCGCGCCCCAGTCCGCGAGCATGGTGGCCGCGGCCGGTGCCGCCACCCACATGCCCAGTTCGACGACCGAAATGCCCTCCAGTGGCCGCACGGCCCACCTCCCTGCTTGTTGGTGTCTCGTCGGTCCGCCCGCTACTTGCCCTGGAAGTCGCCGGGTCGGCGCTCCCGGAAGGCCTTCAGTCCCTCGGCCCTGTCCTCGGTGGAGAACAGCACCGCGACGGTCTCGCGCTCGTACGAGATCGCGGCCTCCAGGTCCATCCCGAGGCCGTAGTCGATCAGCCGCTTGCCCGCCGCGAGTGCCAGCGGGGCGCCGGCCGTCAGCGTGGCGGCGAGTGCCTCGGCCACGCTCAACACCGCGCCGGGCTCGGCGAGTTCGTTGACCAGCCCGAGCGCGTGCGCCCGCTCGGCGTCGATCGGTTCGCCGGTGAGGATCATCTGCTTGGCGATCGCGGGCGGGATCAGACGCGGCAGCCGCTGTGTACCGCCCGCGCCGGGGAGGACGCCGAGCTTCATCTCGGGCAGGCCGAGCCGGGCGCCGCGTTCGGCCACCAACAGGTCGCAGGCGAGAGCCAGTTCCAGACCGCCCCCGAAGGCGAACCCGTGGACGGCCGCGACCGAGGGCTTGGGGAAGTCCTCCAACAGCGCGTACGCGTCGGTCAGTCGCTGGACGAAGGAACGGAACTGCCCGGGCGTCGTGAACGACTCGATCTCACCGATGTCGGCCCCGGCCGAGAAGGCCCGGCCCGCCCCGGCCACGACCAGGGCGCGTACCTCGTCGTTGTCGCGCAGCTCGCCCAGCGCCCGGGTGAGCCGGTCCACGGTCCCGGAGCCGATCGCGTTGAGCTGTCCCGGCCGGTCGAGGGTCAACACGGCGATCCGGTCCCGGAGTTCGACACGCAGCACGGTGTCCACCTCAGACCATCGTGAGTCCGCCGCTGACCGAGAGCGTCTGCCCGGTCATGTAGGCGGCGTCGTCGGACGCGAGGAAGGCCACCACACCGGCGATGTCGGCGGGCTGGGCGACGCGGCGCAGCGGGATCGCCCGCACGGTCGCGTCGTACATCTTCTGGCTGTACTCGGCGACCTGCCCGAGCAGCGCGGTGTCGGTGGGCCCCGGGCAGACGCTGTTCACGGTGATGCCGTGCCGGGCCACCTCGCGGGCCAGGGCCTTGCCGAAGGCGATGACACCGCCCTTCGTCGCGGAGTACACGACCTCGCCGGACGAGCCGACCCGGCCGGCGTCCGAGGCGATGTGGACGATCCGGCCGCCGCCCCGCTCGATCATCGGGTCGAGGACGGCGCGGGTCATCGTGATCGTCCCGCGCAGATTGACGGCGATGATCCGGTCCCAGGTCTCCTCGTCGCTGTCGACGAACCGGCCGATGACGTCGACGGCCGCGTTGTTCACCAGGACGTCCACCGGGCCGAGTTCGGCGGCCACCCGGTCCACGGCCGTGCGTACGGCCGCGCTGTCGGAGATGTCCGCGCCGACGCCCGTGGCCCGCACGCCGTACCGCTCCGCGAGCAGGCCCGCGACCTTCCCGGCCGCCTCCGGGTCCAGGTCGCAGACGGCGACCGCGGCTCCCTGGGCGGCGAGTCGGTCGGCGATCGACTCGCCGATGCCGCGGCCCGCTCCGGTGACGAGTGCCACCTTGTCCCGTACGCTCACGCGCCCTCCCTCGCCCGGCTGTCGATACAGCGCTATCGTATAACTACTTCAGCTAAATAAGCGAGATGCCTGAGCGGAGTCGAGCATGCGCCGAACGATCTTCACCGAGGAGCACGAGCTGTTCCGGGAGACCGCCCGCTCCTACTACCTGCGGGAATGCGCCCCGTACACGGAGCAGTGGGAGCGGGACGGGCAGGTGAGCCGGGCCGCGTGGGCGGCGGCGGGCAAGGCCGGGCTCATCGGCTGGCAGTTCCCGGAGGAGTACGGCGGCCAGGGAATCCGGGACTTCCGCTACAACGCCATCATGGCCGAGGAGATGGCGGCCACCGGCTCGGTCGGCATCGGGCTCGGGCTGCAGAACGACGTCATCCCGCCCTACCTGACGCACCTCACCACCCCTGAGCAGAAGGCCCGTTGGCTGCCCGGAGTGACCAGTGGCGAGACGATCTGCGCGCTCGCGCTGTCCGAGCCGGCCGCCGGATCCGACCTCAAGGCCATCCGCACGACGGCCCGCCGGGACGGCGACGAGTGGGTGATCGACGGCTCCAAGACCTTCATCACCAACGGCATCCTGGCCGACCTGGTCATCGTCGCCTGCAAGACCGATCCCGACGCCGGGCACAAGGGCATCAGCCTGATCGTCGTCGAGCGGGACGCGGAGGGCTTCGAGCGCGGGCGCAAGCTGGACAAGGTCGGGATGAAGGCGCAGGACACCGCCGAACTCTTCTTTCACGAGGTCCGCGTCCCCGCCGAGAACCTCATCGGGCAGGAGGACCGCGGTTTCTACCACATGATGGGCAACCTCCCCACCGAGCGCCTCGCCATCGCCGTCTCCTCGCTGGCGGCCGCCGAGCGGGCGTACGAACTGGCGCTGGACTATGCCAAGACGCGCACCGCGTTCGGGCAGCCGATCGGGGAGTTCCAGGCGAACCGGTTCGCGCTCGCCGACATCAAGGCCAAGTTGGGCGCCGCCCGTGTCTATGTCGACGGCTGCATCATGGCGCTGTTCCAGGGCGAGTTGACGCCGGAGGAGGCCGCGGCGGCCAAGTACTGGACCTCGGAGACCGGCTGGCAGATCATCGACCGCTGCATGCAGCTGTTCGGCGGTTACGGCTACGTCAACGAGTACGAGATCGCCCGGATCTGGCGCGACAGCCGGGTGCAGCGGGTGTTCGGCGGGACCTCGGAGATCATGCAGGAGATCATCGGGCGCTCGCTGGGGCTCTGACACCGGGTGTACTCATTGACTACCTTGGATAAATAGGTTAGCTATTTAATCCGGATGAGTGCACGGCCGCTTCCGACTTCCGCCTCCTTCCGAAAGCCCTTGGAGTCAAGAGCATGCATTCCGCCCGCCGCCTGACGTTCGGCGACATCATCCGTGAGCATCGCAGGTCCTTCCCGGACGGCATCGCCCTCGTCGACGGCGAAGTCCGCCTGACCTGGCCGCAGTTGGACGAGCGCACCAACCGCCTCGCCCACGCCCTCACGGTCGCGGGGGTCGGCCCCGGTGACCGCATCCTCTGGCTCGGGCAGAACTCCTTCCGCATCTGGGAGCTGCTCGGTGCCGCCGCGAAGATCGGCGCCATGGTCTGTCCCGGCTACTGGCGCTGGGCCGCCCCCGAAATGGCGTTCGCCGTCGAGGACTTCGACCCCGAGGTCGTGGTCTGGCAGGACGAGGAGATCGGCGACACGGTCGGCAAGGCGCGGGCCGAACTGGGCAGTGACCACCGGGCGTTGTGGCTGCGGCACGACACCGAGGGACCCGGTTCCTACGAGTCCTTCCTGGCCTCGGGCTCGGCCGAGGACCCGGACGTCGACGTCGACCCGGACTCCGCGCTCCTGGTCATCTACACCGCGGCGATCTCCGGCCGCCAGTCCGGCTCGATGCTCTCGCACCGCAACCTCCTCGCCATGGGCGCGAGTTCCGCCTGGATGGGGGACATCGGCACCGAGACCGCCTTCCTGGGCGCCGGACCGATGTTCCACATCGGCAATTACCAGTTCTGGGGCGTCCCGGCCTTCGTGCACGGCGGCAAGAACGTCGTCGTCCGCCGGGTCGTCGCCGAGGAACTGCTTCCGCTACTGGCGGCCGAGCACTGCACGCACGCGTACCTGATGCCGCCGACGATCGCCCGACTCGTCGCCCTCAACAGGGAGGCGGGCCACGACCTCTCGCATCTGCGGGCCAGCGTCGCCGCCCCCCTGTGGCAGGGCACGGTCCCCACCGACACCAGCCGCTTCACCCGCAACGGCGGTGGCGAGGGCCGCGGTTACGGCCAGACCGAGGTGACCGGCTTCGCCGTGACCGGCGCCCACGGCGGCTCGGGCACCGGCAACGCGGGACGGCCCGGCCCCTTCGCCGCCGTACGCATCCTCGACAGCACAGGCGGGGAGCGGGCGGTCGGTGAGGCGGGCGAGATCTGTGTCCGCGGCGACCTCGTGCACCTCGGCTACTGGAACCGGCCCGAGATCAACGAGGAGCGTTTCCGCTTCGGTTGGTGGCACACCACCGACCTGGGCCGACGCGAGAGCGACGGCACGATCAGCTTCCTCGGCACCACGACCCGCATGCTCAAGTCGGCGGCGGAGAACATCTTCCCGGCCGAGGTGGAGAACTGCGTCGAGTCGCACCCGGCGGTGAAGGAAGCCGCCGTGATCGGCGTCCCGAACGAGCGCTGGGCGCAGGACGTCAAAGCGGTCGTCGTCCTCCATCCGGACGCCGAACCGGTCACGGCCGCGGAGGTCATCGAGCACTGCCGGGCCCGGATCGCCTCGTACAAGAAGCCGAAGACGGTGGAGTTCGTCGAGGCGCTGCCGCGCACGAAGGACTTCGGCAAGGACTACGACGTGCTCGACGAGCGCTTCGGCGGGGGCGGTTACCCCGGCGGAGACCAGCTCGGCGCGGGACGGTGACGCGATGAGCGACCGCCAACCCGTCGTCGTCGGCGTACACGCCACCGAGCAGGGCCTGTCCCTCCCGCACCGTGACGCGATGGGCCTCGCACTCGAAGCGGTGCGCGGCGCGATCGAGGACGCCGGACTGACTCCGGCGGACGTCGACGGCGCCCAGGTCGACTGGCCGGGCCCGGGCGGGGTGCCCGGCGAGGGCAGTTCCTGGGCGCGGATGCTCGGCCGGGACCTGCGCTGGACCAGCGACTCGATGCTCGACAACGCCGGTTCGCGGGGCCTGTTGAAGGCGGCCTCGGCCGTACGGTCCGGGCTCGCCGACACCGTCGTGGTCGGCGGCTGCAAGCTGGTCTCGCGTGGTGGGGGTCCCGTCGGCGCCGGGGTCCCGCTGGAGTTCGCCGACGTCTGGGGCAGTTACGTCGTCGCCCAGTTCGCACTGGTGGCGGCCCGGCACATGCACCAGTACGGGACGACCTCCCAACAACTCGCCGAGGTCGCCGCCACCATCCGCAACAACGGGACCACCAACCCGGAGGCGATGATGTACGGCCGTGGCCCATACACCGCCGACGAGGTGCTCGCCTCCCGCATGGTGGCCACACCGTTCCACCTGCTGGACTGCTGCATCGTCGGCGAGGGCGGCGCCGCCCTCGTGGTGACCACCGCCGAACGGGCCCGTGACCTGCCCCACCCGCCCGTCGCCGTGCTCGGCGGCGGCATGGAGTACCACCAGGCCGCGTACGCCAACCCCGCCCTGTACCGGGAGGTCGGACAGCTCGGCCGGGACGCGGCCACCCGTGCCTACGCCATGGCGGGCATCGGCCCGCAGGACGTGGACGTCTTCTCCCTCTACGACCCCAACTCCTTCGAGATCATCCGCCAGTTGGAGATCCTCGGACTGTGCGGCGAGGGCGAGGGAGGGCCCCTGGCCGCCAGTGGCGCCATCGCCGTCGGTGGCAAGCACCCCGTCAATCCCGACGGCGGCTGCCTGGCCTACGCGTGGAACGGAACCCAGCAGATGACCCTCAAAGTCGTCGAGGCCGTACGGCAGTTGCGCGGCACCGCCGTCCACCAGGTCGAGGGCGCGGAGCTGGCGGTCGTCGGAAACGCCGGCTCCGGCGCGCAGCACTACGAGATGAGCGTGCTCGGGAGGAGCCGATGAGCCGGCCCGTACCCGTCCCCACTCCGCTGTCCCAGCCGTTCTGGGACGCGGCCCGGCGCGGTGACCTGGTCGTCCCGCACTGCCCGGCCTGTGGACTGCGTTTCCTCGTGCCCGAACCCGCCTGCCCCGGCTGCATGTCGGCGGACTGGCGGTACGTGCCCAGCGCCGGCCGGGGCACCGTCTATTCGGTGACGGTGGTCCACCGCGCACCCGGCCCCGGCTTCGAGACACCGTTCGCGCTGGCCGTGATCGACCTGGACGAGGGCGGCACCCTGCTGTCCCACGTCGACGCGGGCGACCCGGACGACGTGACCATCGGCATGCGGGTGCGGGTGGACTTCCGGCCCCTCACCGACGAGATCACCCTGCCGTACTTCGTGCCGCTCCCAGCCGACTGAAGGAGTTGGATGCCGTGACGAACACGCCGGTGCGGGTCCCCAAGATGGCCGAGCTGGTGGCGGCACAGCTGCGCCGCAAGATCGTGCGCGGGGAACTGGCCGAGGGGGAGGCGCTGCCCGCCGAGACGGCCCTGATGGCGGAGTTCGCCGTCTCCCGCCCGACCCTGCGCGAGGCGTTCCGGGTCCTGGAGTCGGAGTCGCTGATCAGCGTCCGCCGCGGTGCCCGGGGCGGGGCGCGGGTGCAGGTCCCGGAGGGCACGGTCGCCGCCCGCTACGCGGGAGTCGTCCTTGAGTACCGCGGTACGACTCTCAAGGACGTCTACGACGCCCGTACGGTCATCGAGGCGCCGTGCGCCGCTCTGCTGGCCCAGCGCCGCACCGACCGGGACCTGGAGAGGCTGCGGGCCTCCGTCGCCGAGGCCGAGGGGCTCATGGACGATCCCTCCGCCTTCATCCGCGCCCATATGGAGTTCCACGCCCTCGTCGTCGAACTCGCCGGCAACGAGACGCTGAGCGTTCTCAACGGCATGGTCCGGCACATCATCGACCAGGCGAACTGGTCCCACGTCGACCTCGACGCAGGCAGCCCCGAGAACATCCGCGCCAACCGCCGGGGCTTCCGCGCCCACGGCGCCCTCGTCGAACTCGTCGCCGGGCGCCGCACCGAGGCCGCCGAGGAGCTGTGGCGCCTCCATCTCCAGGAGGCCGAGGACTACCTGTTGCAGAGCAGGTCCATGACGACGGTCCTGGACCTGCTCGGCTGACGCACCCTCAACTCCCGTGCAGCTCCTGCACGATCGGCTCCCACACCTCGGCGTCGATCTCGTACGCGGTGTAGAAGGACACCCGGTCGACCAGACTCCCGTACCGGCGCCTGATCTCGCCCGCCACCCGCTCCGGCTCCGCGACGACCGCGAAGGTGTGCAGGACCTCGTCGTCGACGAGGCCGCCCATCGCCTCCCACCTGTCCTCGCGGGACGACTTCGACAGCGCGTTCAGCTCGTCGCCGAGTTCGCCCCAGCCGTGCAGCTCCAGGACTCCGCGATACGCGGGTGTGCTGCCGTAGAAGGCGATCTGGCGGCGGGTGCCGTCGATCGCGCGGGCCAGCTCCTCCTCGGTGCGGCCGGTCGCGGTGAGGAGGAGATGGGAGACGGAGAAGTCGCCGCGCGTGCGACCGGACCGTTCCAGGCCCGACTCGACGGTCGGGAGGGTCACTTCCCGCAGGTACCGCTCGGTGGTGAAGCCGTGCGCCAGGAGCCCGTCGGCGACCTCGCCCGCCACCCGGGTCATCGCCTCGCCGACCGCGGCCACGAAGACCTTCGGGGCCCCGCCGGGAGCGGGCGGTGGAGAGAAGAAGGGGGACATGAGCGTGTGCGTGTAGAAGTCGCCGCGGAAGTCGAGCTTCTCGCCCTCGTTCCAGGCGGCCCAGATCGCGCGCAGCGCGCTCACGTACTCCCGCATACGGGCGGCCGGGCGGCTCCACGGCATCGAGAAGCGCCGCTCGATGTGCGGTTTGATCTGACTGCCCAGGCCGAGCGAGAAGCGCCCGCCGGAGTAGGTCTGCAAGTCGTGTGCGGTGTGGGCGAGTTGCATGGGAGAGCGGGCGAACGCCACCGCGATCGCCGTGCCGACCTCCAGCCGGTCGGTGTGCTCGGCCGCGAGCAGCAGCGGCAGGAACGGGTCGTGTTTCGACTCCGAGGCCCACAGGCCGTCGTAGCCCGCCTTCTCGTGGTGCCTGGCCTCCTCCACGACCTCCGCGGTACCCCACACGCTCAGTTTTCCGTCGACCTTCATGCCGTTGCCTCCGCTGTGACCGCGTCCAGCCCGATGTGCCGCGCGAGCAGTTCGCGGTGGAACGCCGGGTCCCCGAACAGGAGTTGTGACGTCTTGGCCCGCTTCAGATACAGGTGGGCCGGGTGCTCCCAGGTGAAGCCGATGCCGCCGTGGACCTGGATGTTCTGTTCCGTCGCCTGCACACAGGCGTCCGAGCAGAACGCCTTGGCCAGACTCGCCACGGCGGGCAGGTCCGGGTCCTCGCTCTCGGCGGCGAGCAGCGCGAAGTGTGCGGCGGCACGCGCCGATTCCACATCGAGGAGGACATCGGCAAGGAGGTGCTTCACGGCTTGGAAGGAGCCGATGGGCCGCCCGAACTGGTGCCGCACCTTGGCGTACTCCACCGCCATGTCCAGCGCGCGGGAGGCCACCCCGACCTGCTCGGCGGCGAGCGCCACCGCGGCCCGGTCGAGCACCTGCGAGACGAGATCCCAGCCGTCGCCGTGCGTACGCAGTCGGGTCGCCGGTACGTCGTCGTAGTCGAGCCGGGCCTGCCGGCGGGTCGGGTCCATCGTGGGCAGGGGGACGCGGGTCAGTCCCGTCGCGTCGCCTTCCACCCAGAACACGCCGATCCCGTCCTCGGTTCTCGCCACGGTGAGGACGACGTCGGCGGTGGCGCCGTCGAGGACGAACGTCTTGTGTCCGGTCAGCAGCCAACGCCCGTCTGATTCACGGGCGTTGAGCCGGACTCCCGTCGCATCCCAGCGGGCGGAGTCCTCGGTCAGGGCCAGCGTTCCGACCAACTCGCCGGAGGCGAGCCCCGGCAACAGACGCTTGCGGGCGTCCTCGTCGTCGCAGCGCAGCAGCGTGGTCGTCGCCAGCACGGCCGAGGCGAGGAAGGGCGCGCACACCAGCGCCCGGCCCAACTCCTCCATGACCACGCCCATTTCGACAGGACCGCACCCGGCGCCGCCGTACTCCTCGGGGACGGCCAGCCCTTGCAGGCCGAGTTCCGTCCCCATCCGGCGCCAGAGCGCCCGGTCGAAGCCCTCGGGCGTCTCCATCAGCCGTCGCGTCTCGGTCTCGGGCGCGGTGTCCGCGAGGAACGCCCGTACCGTGCGCCGCAGTTGGTCCTGTTCGTCGCTGAACGCGAAGTCCATGGTGCTCAGCCCTCCGCACCCGCTCGGCGACGTCCGCGCGAGGCGATGATCTTCTCCACCGCCGCGATGTGGTCCGGGTCGTGCATGCTGTCCCGTTCGGCGATCAGCGCCGGTTCCAGTACGGCGGCCATGGCCTGCTCCAGATGCAGGTTCACCGCCCGCTTGGTGCCGCGCAGCGCCTGCGCGGGCAGGGCGGCCAGCCGTCCCGCCAGGTCCATGGCCTCGTCCAGGAGCTTGTCCTTCGGTACGACACGGTTGGCGATGCCGAGCCGGACCGCCTCCTCGGCGCTCACCCGCTCGCCCAGGAACAGGAGTTCCTTCGCGCGGGTCGGACCGACGAGCAGGGGCAGGACGAGCGCGCCGCCGTCGCCCGCGACGAGGCCGACCTGGACGTGCGGGTCGGCCACATAGGCGTCGTCCGCGATCAGCACCAGGTCGCTCAGCAGGGCCAGGCTGCAACCGAGGCCCACGGCAGGCCCGTTGACCGCCGCGATCACCGGCAGCGGGCAGCGGACCAGGCCGGTGATGATCCGCAGGGCCTCGTCGACGTTCCGCTGCCGGAAGGCGGGGTCGCGCTGGACCCGGGTCATGATGTCGAAGTTGCCGCCCGCGCTGAACGCCCTTCCCCGTCCGGTGAGCACGACCACCCGTGCCTCCGGGTCGTCGGCGACCGTGTCCCAGACCGACGCCAGGCCGGAGTGCAACTCTTCGCTCATCGCGTTGAGCTGGTCCGGCCGGTTCAGCTCGACCAGCCGGACCGGCCCGAGTGCCGTGACCACCAGATCCGTCATCTCCACCGCCATCATCCAGGGACAGTTCAGTAGGTCAGTAGAGTTGAATGCTATAACTAATTGAGCTTTATGAGAACCGGGCCGTGGCGTGACGAACCTGACGGAGGACGCGCATGTCGGAGCAGAGGTACGAGACCGTGCGGGCCGAGGTGGTGGACCGGATCCTCACCGTCACCCTCAACCGGCCCGAGAAGCTGAACGCCTTCAATCCGCAGATGATGAGCGACCTCCTCGACGTCCTCGACGCGGCCGACGTCGACGACGACGTGCGGGTGATCGTCGTGACGGGTGCCGGGCGCGGGTTCTGTGCGGGGGCCGATGTCAGCTCCGGCGGGACGTCGTTCGACCACCGCAAGGCGGGTGCCTGGCACCGGGACACCGGCGGCCGGGTCGCGCTGCGGATCTTCTCCAGCACCAAGCCGGTCATCGCGGCGGTCAACGGCCCCGCGGCCGGCGTCGGGGCCAGCATGACGCTGCCCATGGACATCCGGCTGGCCTCGACCTCGGCGAAGTTCGGCTTCGTGTTCGCGCGCCGGGGCATCGTGCCGGAATCCGCGGCGAGCTGGTTCCTGCCCCGGGCCGTGGGGATGCAACGGGCCATGGAGTGGGTGGCCACCGGCCGCGTCTTCGGCCCCGACGAAGCCCTGTCGGCCGGGCTGGTCCGCTCCGTCCACCCACCGGAGGAACTGCTGCCGGCTGCGTACGAACTCGCCCGTGAGATCGCAGAGAACACCTCGGCGATCTCGGTCGCCCTCTCCCGCCAGATGATGTGGCGGATGCTCGGCGAGCCGCACCCGATGACCGCCCACCGCCTCGACTCGCGGATCATGAGCCAGATCGGCGGCGGCCCGGACCCCGTGGAGGGCGTCGAGTCCTTCCTCGCCAAGCGACCGCCCGAGTTCCCGGGCCGGGTCAGCAAGGACATGCCTGCCGTCTACCCCTGGTGGCAGGAGGAGGAGTTCCGGCCCTTGGGGGAGTAGGCGTCACCGGAGCGGGGGGGCAACGCCCTCGCTTCCGGACTCCGGTGTGTGGGCGGGGCGTTGGGCGTCTCGGCGGGGGGCTCGTCCCTATCCCGCGCCCACGGTCGAGAGCAGCCTCCACATCGGCTCGGCCGCCCCGGAAACGCCCCTCACGACCATGCCGGACCGCCACGGTTCCGAGCTTGTCCGCCGCGTCGGGGCCGCCCTCGTCCGTCGTGGGCGTCAGGACTTCGGGACCACCCCGATCGTCGGCCGGATCATGGCCGAAACCCTCCCCGGCCTCACCGCCCGCGACGGCCAAGCGGTCATCGGCGAGGGCCGTGACCACGGCCGCCGGGGTCACCACGCAGTCGGAACCCGCCCGGCAGGCCTGGCCGGCGACGACCTCGTAAACGTCCGACCGTGCGGCTTCGGTATCGCCGGCCTGCGGATCGTCGACCGCTCGGTCCTGCTCTCCCGCAACCTCGACCGACGATCATGGCCGTGGCCCGGCGGCCCTCCGGCCCCCGCCCTGGACACGGGCCGACCTCGCCCCGACACTTTGACGGACCGACGAGATCTGTCCGAAACATTGTCGTCGTTTCCCTGAAGTGTTAGCGTCCGGACGGCGGGCATTCAGTTGAATGCGTTAGCTATTCCGCCCGGGACGGTGACCATGAGCGATGGTTTCCTGCACGAATCCTTCCGTGGTGTCGACTGGGGAGTCGCCACGGCGGATGCCATCGCGGCCCCTCCGCCGCCCCCGCCGGAGCGCGCGGGGCACTTCCGGCAGTGGACCGAGGACGTCCGGCAACTGGTCGGCGTCACGCCCGACACACACCGGATGGTCGCCGGATGGCCGCTGCTCCAGCCGGACGGCCCCGGCAGCTGGGACCGCGCGGCCCTGGACCGCTGCGACCGCGAACTCGACTCCCTGCTCGCACTCGGCCTGCGCCCCTGCCTCACCTTGTTCGACCGGTCGCTGCCGCCCTGGCTGGAGGACTCCGGGGGCTGGCTGGACCGCGACACCGCCGAGCACTTCGCGGCCTACGCCGCCGAGCTGGGCCGCCGCTTCGGCGACCGCGTCACCCGTTGGATCACCTCCACCGACCTGGCCGGACCCACCCTCGCCGACCACGTGGCCGGGATGTACACGCCGGGCCGGGGCATCGGCCGCGCGGGCCTGCCCGCGGTCCACCACATCCTGCTCGCCAACGGACTCGCGACCCGTGCTCTCCGCGACGCCGGCGTGAGCGGCCGGATCGGGACCACGGTCACCCTCGTCGGCGGCTACGCGGCCACCGAGGACCCCTTCGACCGGCTCGCCCTGGACCGCCTGCTGAGCTGGACCAACCGCCTCTTCCTCGACCCCCTGCTGCTCGCCGAGCACATGGTCACCGAGGACGACGTCTCACCGATCGAGGACTCCGGCTGCGTACGCCCCGGGGACCTGGACGTCATCGCCACCCCGCAGGACCTGCTCGGCATGTCCTGGCACACCCCGTTCCGCGTCACCGCACCGGAGAACCTCGCCCGTGCCCTGCCCGCCGACAAGTGCCAGAGCAGGCTCAACGAGGTCAACCGCCTCCTCGTCGGCCTGGGCTTCGCCGTCGTCCCCTTCGACGACGTGGAGACGACGGCGTACGGCTGGCCCCTCCTCCCCGAGGGCCTGGCCGACGCCGTCGCGGACCTCCACGATCTCTACGGCGACCTGCTGCCGCCGCTGTCCGTCGTCGACAACGGCATGGGCGACCTGGACCTCGTCGACGGGACCGGCCACAGCGACGACGCCCGCCGCCGGTCCCTGCTGCGCGCCAGGCTGTCCTGGCTGGGCCGGGTGATCGAACGCGGTGTGGACGTGTGCGGCTACGAGTACTGGTCGGTGCTCGACAACCTGGAGGCGAAGTTCCGCTACACCCGCCTCTACGCGATGGCCGTGCCCGACCACGAGCCCCCGCCGCGCCCGCCGATGCCCTCGGACTGGCTGCGGGCCGGAGCCTTCGCCGGCCCTGAGGCACCGGGTCCGGCGACCGGGCTGACCCTGGTTCCGCCCGGCCCCCGGGATCAGCGGGTCGGAGCCTCGTAGTCCCGGCCCCGGATCAGCCGTACCGGCGTGTAGACGAGCACGTCCTCGTCCCGCTGGTTGCGTACGGTGATGCGGCTCGTCACCACGCCCCGGCCGGGCTTGCCGGACGGCCGGCAGCCGGTGGTCTCCACGACGGCGTACAGCGTGTCGCCGACGTACACCGGTCCCCGCACGGTCAGTTCCATGTGCAGGAAGGCCAGGCCCGTGCCATGCAGCACGTTCGTCTGCAGCACGAGCCCTTCCGCGATGCAGTACGTCAGCGCGCCCGGGACCAGCCGCCCGGTGTAGCCGCCGTCGGCCGCGTGCGAGGCGTCCCAGAAGAGCGGCTCGTTGAAGCCGCCCCAGGTGACGAAGTTGACCAGATCGGTCTCGGTGACCGTGCGGCGGGCGGTACGGAAGATCTGCCCGACCGGCATCTCCTCGTAGGTCAACCCCCGTACCAGCGGGGGGATTTCGGTGGCGGTGGTGGGCTCTGCCGTCATCGCGCGCTCCTCGTGCGTCCATGGGTCACAGGTCGATCGGGTGCTTGCCGCCCACGCCCTCGAAGTCCGGGGCGCGCTTCTCGCGGTGGGCGGCGAGTCCCTCGACGACCTCGTGCCCGCCGAACCCGAAGAACTCCAGCCCCAGCGAGGCCTCGAAGAGCGGCTGGGCCGTGCGGTACCAGTGGTTGAGGGACCGCTTGGTCCAACTGAGGGCGCTGGCCGGTCCGGCGGCCAGCAGGGTCGCGACCCGCAGCCCCTCGGCGTGCACGTCCTCGTCGTCCACGCACTTCGACACCAGACCGATCCGCTCGGCCTCCTCGCCGGTCAGCGCCTCGCAGGTCAGCAGGTAGTACTTGGCCTTGGCCATCCCGCACAGCAGCGGCCAGCAGATCGCCGCGTGGTCGCCGGCCGCCACCCCGAGCCGGGTGTGCCCGTCGACGATCTTCGCCCTGCGACCGGCGATCGAGATGTCCGCCAGCATGCCGACGACCAGCCCCGCACCGACCGCCGGGCCGTGGATCGCCGAGACCACCGGCTTGGAGCAGTTGATCACCCCGTAAACCATGTCCCGCGCCTCCCGCATCGTCCGGGCGCGCACGGCGTAGTCCTCGGTCATGGCCTCGATGGAGTCGAAGGTCCCGCCGGCCGAGAAGGCCTTGCCGGCCCCCTGGACCAGCACCGCACGGGTCTCCTCGTCCCGGTCGATGACGGGCCAGACATCGGCCAGTTCACCGTGCATGCGCGGATCCACGGCGTTGAGGTTCGGCGCGTCCAGCACGATGCGCAGCACACCGGGCGCGGGCCGCTCGAAGGTCAGGCTCGTGAACGGGGCGTAGGGATCGGTCACGTCGCGCTCCTGGTGTATTCAGTGCGGATACTATAATTATCTAACTGTATCGAGGGGCGGGCGGCAAGCGTCCGGCACACGGGCGCACCGAGGACGGGAAGCTCGGCATGGATCTCACCTTCAGCGAGGAACAGGACGAACTGCGCACGGTCGTACGGTCGTTCCTCACCCGGCACGCCACCGAGGCCGACGTGCGCCGGCTGGCCGCCGACCCGCACGGACACGACCCGTGGATCTGGCAGCGGATGGCCACGGAGATAGGACTGCAGGGACTCGCCGTACCGGAGGAGTACGGCGGCTCCGGCTTCGGCTACGTCGATCTCGGCGTCGTCTTCGAGGAGACGGGCCGCGCCCTGCTGTGCGCCCCGTACTTCGCCACCGTCGCCCTGGCCGCCGAGGCGCTGCTGCGCTGCGACGACGAGGCCGCTCGCGCCGAACTCCTCCCGGGCATCGCCGCCGGCGAGACGGTGGCCACGCTCGCCCTCACCGAGGACAGCGGGCGCTGGGACGAGCCGGGCATCCGGGTCACCGCCCGTGAGGAAGCGGGCAGTTGGCGGCTCACGGGCGTGAAGACCTACGTCCCCGACGGGCACGTCGCCGACCTGCTGCTGGTCGCCGCCCGCACCCCCGCCGGTATCAGCCTCTTCGCGGTCGGGGCCGCCGACGCTTCGGGCCTCACCCGCACCCCCCTGCCCACCCTCGACCAGACGCGCAAGCAGGCCAGGGTGGCCTTCACGGACACCCCGGCGCGCCTGCTGGGCACCGAGGGCGCGGCCTGGCCCGGCCTCGAGCGCGCCCTGGCGACAGCGTCCGTGCTGCTGGCCGCCGAACAGGTCGGCGGAGCCGCCGCCGCCCTGGACGCGTCGGTCGCGTACGCCAAGATCCGCGAGCAGTACGGCCGTCCCATCGGCTCGTTCCAGGGCGTCAAGCACAAGTGCGCCGACATGCTCGTCGAGATCGAGTCCGCCCGCTCGGCCGCGTACGCCGGACTGTGGGCCCTGGACGCCGGTGACGATACGGAGATCGCCGTGGCGGCGGCCCTTGCCCAGACGTTCTGCTCGGAGGCCTTCACCCAGGTCGCCGGCGACACCATCCAGGTCCACGGCGGCATCGGCTTCACCTGGGAACACCCGGCGCACCTCTACCTCAAACGGGCCAAGAGCTCCGAGGTACTGCTCGGCACACCCGCGTACCACCGGGAGCTGCTCGCCGCCCGGCTCGGCATCTGACACCCAGGAGAAGCAGACATGGAAGTGGACTTCGGGCCCGCCGTACGCGACTTCCGCGACGAACTGCGGGACTGGTTCGCGGACCACCTCGTGGGGGAGTTCGCCGCGCACCGGGGCGTGGGCGGCCCCACCGACGGCGCCGCCTGGGAGGTGCGCCTCGCCTGGGACCGCGAGCTGTCGGCCGGGAACTGGCTGGGCGTGGGCTGGCCGAAGGAGTACGGCGGACGCGGCCTCGGACTGATCGAGGAGATCGTCTTCGAGTACGAGTACGCCCGCGCGAACGCCCCCTACCGCGCCACCGTCAACGCCCTCGACCTGCTCGGCCCGCTGCTCCTCGCGAGGGGCGACGAGGCCCAGAAGAAGCGCTTCCTGCCGCCGATCCTCGCCGTCGAGGAGCTGTGGGGGCAGGGCTTCAGCGAACCGGGCGCGGGCTCCGACCTGGCATCCGTCCGCACCCGAGCCGAGCGCGACGGTGACCAGTGGGTGGTCAACGGGCAGAAGGTGTGGACCTCGTTCGGCATCCACGCCGACTGGCTCTACGTCCTCACCCGCACGGACCCCGACTCCCGGCGCCACAAGGGTCTGACACTGCTCCTCCTCCCCACCGACCAGCCCGGCGTGGAGATCCGGCCCATCCGCAACCTCGCCGGCCAGGACGAGTTCGCCGAGGTGTTCCTCTCCGACGCCCGCACCGGCGCGGACATGGCCGTCGGCGAGGTCGGCCAGGGCTGGCGCACCGCGATGGCCACCCTCGGCATCGAACGCGGCACGACCCTGCTGCCCCAGCAACTCGGCTTCGAACGGGAGGCCGAGGCGCTGATCGACCTGGCCCGCGCGCGCGGCGCCCTCGACGACCCCATGCTGCGCCGTCGGATCCTGGACGCCTGGATCTCCGTACGCATCATGCGCACCACCAACCTGCGGACCATCGCCGAACTGACCGCGGGCCGCACCCCGGGTGCCCAGGCCACCACGGCGAAGCTCTACGCCTCGACTCGCCACCAGCAACTCGGCCACCTGGCCATGGAGTTGGCCGGGCCCGCCGGGCAGATCGTGGGCGAGGACTACGAACTCGACACCCGGCAGCGCTCGTTCCTGCTCTCCCTCGCGGAGACGATCTACGGCGGTTCGAGCGAGATCCAGCGCAACATCATCGGGGAGTTGGTCCTCGGTCTGCCGAGGGAGCCGCGGCCATGACCTCGACCGAGGACCGCCTCGACCGCGTCGAGTCCCACCAGGCCATCCAGCAACTGCCCGTCCGCTACGCCCTGGCCGTGGACTCCCGCGACCTCGACGCCTGGGTCGGCTGCTTCCGCCCCGACGTGGACATGGGACGCCACGGCCGGGGACGCCAGGTCCTGCGGCAGCACATCGAGCCCCTCGTACGCGGTTTCCATCGCTCGATCCACCAGATCTGCGGCCACCGCATCGAGTTCACCGGCCGCGACACCGCGACCGGCGCGGTCTACTGCCGCGCCGAGCACGAGGTGGGGGACCGGTGGATCGTGATGGCGATCTGCTACTTCGACGACTACGCGCGCGTGGACGGCGACTGGTACTTCTCCCGGCGCCGCGAACAGCACTGGTACGCGGCCGACGTGACCGACCGCCCCCAGGCGGTGGGCTTCACCGGCTGGGAGGGCGCGGGGGAACCGGCGCTGCCCGACGCCTTCCCCACCTGGACGGCCTTCTGGAAGGAGACGTGATGGCACGGCTGACAGGCAGGACGGCGCTGGTCACAGGCGGGGGACAGGGCGTGGGCCGCGGCATCGCCCTGGCGCTCGCCGCCGAGGGCGCGGCCGTGGTCATCACCGGCCGCACCGAGACCAAGCTGAAGGACACCGCCGGGGAGATCGCCGAGCGCGGCGGGCAGGCGTACACCGTGGTCGGGGATGTGGGGGACCGGGACGACGTCGACCGGATGGTGGCCGAGACGGTACGGCGGTACGGCCGCCTCGATGTGCTCGTGAACAACGCCCAGTCGTCGGTGCAGCGACCGCTGGAGAAGACGTCGTACGACGATGTCGAACTCACCTACCGCAGTGGGCCGTTGGCTGTCTTCCACGCGATGCAGGCCGCCCTGCCCCACCTGAGGGAGAGCCGCGGCAGTGTCGTCAACCTCGGTTCCTCCGCCGCCGTGCAGGGCGAGGCGACCTTCGCGGCGTACGCCATGGCCAAGGAGGCGATCCGAGGCCTGAGCCGGGTCGCCGCGCGGGAGTGGGGGCCGTACGGGATCCGTGTGAACGTCGTCTGTCCGGCCGCGCTCAGTCCGGCGGCGGAGGACTATCTGGCCGCGCATCCGCGGAAGGCGGAGGAACTCGCCCGGGAGATCCCGCTCGGCCGGCTCGGCGCCCCGGAGGCGGACATCGGCCGGGCGGTGGCCGCGCTGGTGAGCGACGACATGGCCTATCTCACGGGCGCGACACTGATGTTGGAGGGCGGCCGGACCCTGATCGGGTGACGTTCCGGACGCACACCAGCCGCAATCACGTCGGGGTTCCCGAGGAGGGGAGGACCGGTCACTGTCCCCGCGTCCTCACGGACGAACGCGGATGATCGTCTTTCCCCTGCGCCGCTCGGTCGGATTGAGAGCGGCGACGGCATCGTCGAGGGGTGAGACGTCGTCGATGTTCGTCCGGAGCCGTCCGTCCCGCACCCGCCGCACGATCTCACCCAGTTGGGCACGATCGGCCTCGACGACGAAGTCCACCGCCAGGCCGGCAGCGGGCCGCGCATCGACCGGGCCGACGACGGACACCAGCGTTCCTCCGGCCTTGACCAGGTCGGCGGACCGCTTCTGAATGTCGCCGCCGATGACGTCGAAGACCAGATCGACGCCGCCGACGTCTTCCAGTGCGTCGTTCTCGAGGTCGACGAACTCGTGCGCGCCGAAGTCGAGTGCCTTCGCACGGTCCGCGGCGCGGCCGGTCCCGATGACGTAGGCGCCGGCCTCACGGGCGAGCTGGGTCACCATCGTCCCGACCGCCCCGGCCGCGCCATGGGCGAGGACGGTCCGGCCGGCCTGGAGGCGGCCGTGCTGGAACAGTCCCTGCCACGCGGTCAGACCTGAGATCGGCAGGGACGCACCCACCGTGAAGTCGACGTCGCCGGGCAGCGGTGCGAGGTTGCGCGCTTCGATCGCCACGTACTCCGCCAGGGTGCCGTCACGGTGCCAGTCGGCGAGGCCGAACACCCGCTGCCCGACCGACAGCCCCGTCGTGCCGTAGCCGAGGGCGGCGACCACTCCGGCCAGCTCGTGGCCGGGGATCGACGGTGTCCTGTCACGGCCGGCACGATCGGTCCAGGTCGACGGCCACTCCATCTCGGTCGGGACGAATCCTGACGCGTGAATCCGAACGACGACGTCGTTGATCGCTGCCTGCGGCTCGGGCCGTTCCACCAACGTCATCCCGGCTGTTCCCGCGGCCTGGTCCGTCACCACGATCGTTTTCATGGAGCCACCTTCTCGATCAGCTGTCTGTTCGGTGGAATTCCCGGAGGGATGGAGAGCCCGTCCGGCTATGGGCACGTCGTCGTGTCTCCGACCTTAGGAGCGAAGCAGCCCAGGAGTGTGGTCCATTTCCTTGGCAAATCCTTGGGCCACTTCAAGGTTCAGCCTGTATGCCGGGCCCTGCACGTCTACATGCGCCGGCGCAACACCAGCGCCCGACCCTCTGACCCAAGCTGCTTGATCGTGGTGGTGGACCCGACCAGGGCCAGTACCGTGCGGATATGGCAGGCAAGCGGCAGCCGTACTGGCGCACCATTGGGACCCCGACGACTCTCGTGCTCTACCGAACCGTCGACGGCTGGCGGTACGCGATCTGCTTCACCCAACCGTCGGGCGTCGCCGACGGTGCTCTCAACGATCCCGCGCCCTCGTCCGAGCCGGGTAACGCGCAGGCTGCCTGTCACAAGAAGGCCGAAGAATTCACGCACAGACGGCTGGAGGTCCTCTGGCGCGAATCCGATCAACCGGACGGGTGGACCGGCACCGTCACCAGTGCCGACCCACGTCCACCTGCCCAACCGAATCAGCGCGTCGTTCAACCCGGCGAACCTTCGCGGTCGGAGCACTAAACGACGCCTCGCGCCCGCAGTCCGTCGAGCTGATCCTCGGTCACCCCGGCCAGCCCGCACAGGACTTCGGCCGTGTGCTCACCCAGCGCGGGCGGCGGGGCGTAGCCCTCGACCGGGGTCACCGAGAGCCGGATGGGGTTGGCGAGCAGCGGCAGCGGGCCCGACACCGGGTCCTCGGCCTCGACCAGCATCCCCCGGTGCCGGATCTGGGGATCGGCGAAGACCTCGGGCATCTCGTTGAACGGGCCCGCCGGCACGTCGTGTTCGTCCAGGAGGGCCAGCCACTCGTCCCGGGGCCGGGTCCGCATGATCGCCGCGAGGACCGGCAGGATCTCCTCCCGGTGGGTGATCCGGGCGGAGGTCGTAGCGAACCGGGGGTCCTGGAGCAGGTCGGTACGGCCGGCCGCCGTGCAGAACGCGGCGAACTGCTTGTCGTTCCCGGCGACGAGGAAGAGCGTCTTGTCCGCGCACTGGAAGGCCTGGGAGGGGATTCCGCCGTAGCCGCCGTTGCCGCGCCTGCGCGGAACCTCCCCGGAGACCAGGTAGTTCATCGCGAAGTGCGACAGCGAGGCCAGCCCGCAGTCCAGCAGGGAGAGGTCGACGAACTGGCCCTCGCCGGTGGCGTCCCGGTGCCGCAGCGCCGCCAGGACGGCCGTGGCGGCGTACAGGCCGGTGAGGATGTCGACCATGCTCACGCCGACCTTCATCGGCTCGTCGGGGTGGCCGGAGACGCTCATCATCCCGGACATGGCCTGGAAGATCCCGTCGTAGCCGGGGCGTCCGGCGTACGGGCCGGTCTGGCCGAAGCCGGTGACCGAGAGGTAGACGAGGCGCGGGTTGAGTGCCAGCAGGCTCTCGTGGTCGAGGCCGTACTTCGCCAGCGTCCCCGCGCGGAAGTTCTCGACCAGGACGTCCGAGCGGGCGGCGAGCGAGCGGATCAACTCCTGACCCTCGGCGGTGGCGTGATTGACCGTCACGGACCGCTTGTTGCGGTTGCAGGAGAGGTAGAAGGCCGCGGTGTCCGTGCCGGGGGCGAACGGCGGACCGTACGTCCGTGAGTCGTCGCCGGTGCCGGGCCGCTCGACCTTGATGACCTCCGCGCCGAGGTCGCCCAGCATCTGGGTGGCCAGGGGTGCCGCGAGGATGCGGGACAGGTCGAGGACGCGGATCCCGGCCAGGGCGGTCGACGGCATCGAGGTCTCCCTCTGTTCACGGACATCGAATGAGTTATATAAATAATACATCTGGCGCTCCGGCTGCGCCCTGTTTGATTGCTTCAACTATCCAATTCATGTAACTATATGGATCGGCTGACCGGCCGAGACCGGAGGGCGTGCGGATGACCGTCGCGGCGAGACCCCTCACCGACCAGGAACAACGCGAACGCCGCGAGTGGTTCCGGGCCCGCTGGGAGCGCGGCGTCGCGTTCAACCGCCTCTGTCGCCTGCGCATGGTCCGCTGGGACCCCGACGGCGTCGAGGTCGTCCTTCCCTACGCCGAGCAACTCACCGCTCACGAAGGCGTCTTCCACGGCGGAGTGCTCTCCGCGCTCATCGACACCGCGGGCGCGGGCGCCGTGATCGCCGGGCACGACTTCCAGAAGGGCAGCCGGCTCAGCACCGTCTCGATGTCGGTGCAGTACCTCGCGCCCGCCCGCGGCCGGGAGGCCGTCGCCTACGCCCGCTGCGTCCGCCGGGGCCGCCGACTGCACTTCGCCGACGTCGACGTGATGACCGACGGGATCGTCTGCGCCCGGGGGCAGGTCGTGGTGACCATCTCCGGCGAGCGACCGGGCGTCGGCGAACCCATCCAATCCAGCGACGCCATCGAACCGCTGACCGAGGAGTGACGCGATGTCCGACGAACCCGACCGGGACCTGGTGCTGTACGAGGTCGACGAGGACGGCGTCGCCACCGTCACCCTCAACCGGCCCGAGCGCAAGAACGCCTGGAGCCTCCCGATGGAGCGGCGTTTCTTCGCCCTCCTGGACGAGGCCGCCCACGACCCTGCCGTCCGCGTCGTGATCGTCACCGGCGCCGGCCGGGCCTTCTGCCCCGGCATGGACGTCCAGCGGCTGGAGCAGAACGCGCAGCCGGGCCAGTCCCTCAACCTCCAGGCCCGCGTGCCCATGTACAGCAGGCGGAACATGCCCAAGCCGCTCATCGCGGCCGTCAACGGGGCCTGCGCGGGCATCGGCCTGGTCCAGGCACTGATCTGCGACGTACGGTTCGCCGCCCGCGGGGCACGCTTCACCACCGCCTTCACCCGCCGCGGCCTCGCCGGCGAGTACAACCTCCCCTACGTGCTGCCGCGCGTCATCGGCCTGGAGAACGCCCTCGACCTCCTCCTGTCCGGCCGGGTCTTCGACGCCGACGAGGCGAAGCAACTCGGCCTTGTCAGCCGGGTCGTGGAGCCCGAGGACCTGCTCGACGCGGCTCGCGCGTACGCCCGCGACATCGCCCGCAACTGCTCACCGCGGGCCATGGCCGTCGTACGCCATCAGGTCTACGGCGATCTCGACCGGCCCTTCACCGAAGCGCTCGCCCGCTCGTACTCCGCCATGGAGTTCTTCGCGGGCTCGCCGGACTTCCGCGAAGGGGTCGCCGGCTTCGTGGAGAAACGGGAGCCCAAGTTCGAGGGCCTGCCCCCGGACTTCGACCCGGACGAGGCCACCCGCGACGCGTTCCTGCCGTACTGACAGACGCGTTCCTGCCGTACTGACAGAGGAGAAGGAAGATGACAGGGCAGCCGTTCCCCGTCGAGGCCGGGCACATCCTGATGTTCGCCCGGGCCATCGGCGACGAGAACCCGGACTACGTCGGCGAGAGCGCGCTCGCGCCGCCCACCTTCACCATGGCGAGCGCCCACCACGACCCCGACTACCGACTGCGGCCCAAACCGGGCGAGGAGTGGTTCGGGTCCGGCGCCGGGTCCGGCGTGATGCCCGAGGGCGGCGGCGGTCTGCACGCCGAGCAGCACTTCGAGTACCACCGGCCGGTGCGCGCGGGGGAGACCCTGTACGCGACCACAGTCGCCGGACGCAGCTGGGAGAAGCAGGGTCGTACCGGCCTGTTGCTGTTCAGTGAGCGCATCACCGAGTACCGGGACGCCGACGGTGAACCGGTCGTCAGCGCCCGCACCGTGGCCGTCGTGCCCGAGGGCCCCGCAACCCGGAAGGACGCCCGATGAGCCTGAGCGTCGACGACGTGAAGGTCGGCGAGACCCGCGAGAGTGTGCCGGTCGACGACCTCAAGCGCACCCGGATCGTCCAATACGCGGGCGCGTCCGGCGACTTCAACCCGCTGCACACCGACGAGCGGTTCGCCACCGAGGTCGCGGGCTATCCCGGCGTCTTCGCCCACGGCATGCTCACGATGGGCATGACGGGACGCGTCCTGACCGACTGGGTCGGCGTCGAGGCGCTGCTGACCTTCGGGGTGCGCTTCAAGGCCCAGGTGTGGCCCGGCGACACCCTGACCGCCACCGCGACCGTCGAGTCGGTCGAGGACACGCCGGACGGCCCGGTCGCCCACTTCTCGCTGCGCACCGTCACCCAGGACGGCGCCGAGGTGGTCACCGGCACCGCGACGGCCCTCCTGGAGCCCTGAACCGGTGGGCGGCGAACAGGAGTTGACCTGGACGGCGACGGTGCTCGCCGCCTACGACCACTCCCGTCCCGCCGTCCGGTTCGGGGACCTCACCCGGACCGGACACGAACTCCTCGACCGGGCGGCAGGCGCCGCCGACTGGCTGGACACCCTCGGCCTCGACCCCGGCGCCCCGGTACCCGCCCTCGCCGCCACCTCCGCCGACGCCCTCGCGCTCGTCATCGGCGGCGCCGGATCCGGTCACCCGCTCGCCCCGCTCGGCGTCCGTATGACGCCGTACGAGATCGCGGCCGTGGTCGAGGCATCCGGAGCCCAACTCCTCGTCATGCAGCCCGAGTTCGCCGAACTCGGCGAGCAGGTCGCCGAGCTGTCCGGCTGCCGCGCCGTCGTCGTCCCCGAACTCCGCCCGAGCACAAGGCCGTTGACCGCTGGGCCGGACGACCTCGCCGCAGTCCTGCACACCTCCGGCACGACGGGCCTCCCCAAACCCGTCCGCATGACCCAACGCCGCCTGGCCGCCCGCGCCCGCGTCAACGGCCGCCTCTGCGCGCTCGATCCCGACAGCTTCTACGGGGGCAGCGCCCCCTTCCATCACATCGCCGGCCTCGGCAACATCGCCGTCGCCCTCGCCGCGGGTGCCCTGATCACCGGTCTGTCCCGCTTCACCGTCGAGGGCTGGGCCCTGCTGCGCGAACTCGGCGCCACCCACACGAGCATGGTTCCGGCGATGCTGGAGACCCTGCTGGCGGCCGGCCAGGCGCACCACGAGACGCTGCGGGTCCTCCAGTACGGCGGCGCGCCCGTCCGCCCCGGCACCCTGCGACGGACGTACGAGGCGATGCCCGGCGTCCGCATGCTCAACATGTTCGGGCAGACCGAGGGTTCGCCCATCAGCGTGCTCACCCCCGAGGACCACCGGGAGGCGGTCGCCGGACGCACCGATCTGCTGCGGTCCGTGGGACGTCCCGCCCCCGGGGTCGAGCTGAGAGTGCGGGACGCCGGACCGGACGGCATCGGCGAGATCCACGCCCGCGCCGACCACTTCTTCCGGATCGACGCCGAAGGCTGGCTGCACAGCGGTGACTTGGGCCGCGTGGCCGAGGACGGCTACCTCTACCTGTACGGCAGGGGCAGCGACATGATCATCCGGGGTGGCGAGAACGTCCATCCGCTGGAGGTCGAGACCGTCCTGGCCGCGCACCCCGGCGTCGCCGACGTGGCGGTCACCGGCGCCACCGACGACCGGCTCGGCCAGACCGTCGTCGCCTTCGTCGTGCCGGCCGACCCCGACGCCCCGCCCGAACCCGTCTCGCTCAGGGCGCACGCCCGCGCCCGGCTGTCGGGATTCAAGGTCCCCGTCCGTTGGTGGTTCGTGGACGACCTGCCGCGCAACGCCAACGGCAAGGTCGTACGGCGCCTGCTGCACGAGCCCGGCCAAGGAGAAGCCCATGACTGACCAGTCCGTCGTCGACCCGGCGAGCGTGGGCGTGGACCCGCACCGGCTGGACGTCCTGCTGCGCCGGATCCGTCTGGAGGTCGAGCACGGACCGTTGCCGTCCGCGCAGGTCGCCGTCGCTCGCGGCGGTCGCCTGGTGGCGTTCGAGACCTGGGGGGATGCCGGCCCGCACACCAGGTACGTCCTACAGTCCGTCGGCCGGTCGATCGTCGCCGGTGTCGTGTGGAAGCTGTTCGGCGAGGGACTCCTGCGGCTGGACGAGCAAGTCGCCGCGATCATCCCGGAGTTCGGGCCGAACGGGAAGGAGACGGTGACCGTCGAGCAGGTGCTCACACACACCGCCGGCTTCCCCTTCGCGCCCCTCGGCTACCCGAAGATGCTGGACCGTGAGCAACGGCTCGCCGCCTTCGGCCGCTGGCGGCTCGACACGCCGCCCGGCACCCGCTTCCAGTTCCATCTCACCGCCGCCGCCTGGCTGATCGCCGAGATCGTCGAACGGCGCACGGGGCTGCCCTTCGCCGACTACCTCCACGAGCGGATCGCCCGGCCGCTGGGCCTCACCTCGATCGAACTCGGTGTCCCGGTCGAGCGCCAACCCGGAACCGTCGCCCCGATGATCGCCACCGACCGCACCGACGACACCCAGGAACCCGACCCCTGGGGACCGTGGTATCTCTCCGACCCCCGCGTTCTGGCGGCCGGCGAACCCAGCCACGCCCTGGTCGCCACCGCCGCCGACGTGGCCCTGTACTTCCAGGCACTGGAGCACTCGGGCCTGTGGAAGCCGGAGGCGGTGGCGGAGGGCACCCGGATCCGGCTGACCCAACTCCCGTACGGGGAGCAGATCTACGGGGGCGGCGGCAGCCGACGTACCAGCATGGGCCTGTTCGTGACCGTGGCGGGCCCCGACGCAGGCAGCCAACTGCCCTCCACCGGCTCGCCGTCACTCTTCGGCAGCGCGGGCGCCGCCTACCAACTCGGCTTCATGGACCCGGAGTCGGGCCTGTCCTTCGCCTGTCTGAGCAACGGTTACCCGCTCTCCGGCTACGACCACTCGCGGCGGGGCACGGCGCTGCTCTCCAACATCGCGAACCTGGCGGCGGACCTGGTCCGATGACCGGGTCCGCCGCCAGGCGGGGGCATTTCGACGCTCAGCGGCTGATCAGCTGCTGAGCGTTGTTGTACATGATGTCGTCCTGGACCGACTCGTCGAGTTCCGCGAGGAGCTTGCGGTAGTCGGCAGGGTTGGCGATGCCCTCCGCGTGCGGGAAGTCCGAGCCCATCACGATCGACTCGTGGTAGCCGAGCCGCTTGACCAGGCTCGGGATGTCGTCCTCCGGATACGGCACCACACGGATGTGCTTGCGGAACACCTGACTGGGGCGCTCCGCCAACTGCCCGCCGATCCAGGGGCCGTTGCGCCCCATGCCGCGGCTCTTGTCCATGTGGCGGACGAAGTGCGGCACCCACTCGGCGCCGAACTCGGAGACCAGGACGTTGATGTCGGGGAAGCGCCCGAAGAGGTTGTCGAAGATCAGCGCGGACAGCGTCTCCTCGATCGGGCGCTGGCCGTAGGTGTTCATCCACTGCCACGCGGACATCCGGAAGTGGATCGGGCTCGCGTCGTGACCCCAGGCCGGGGCGACGTTCGAGTTGTAGTAGAACTCGCTGATGTGGTAACAGACGCTGGCCTTGGCCTCGTTGACCAGTTTCCAGAACGGGTCGAAGTACGGGTCACCCGGTGAGCGGCCGTACTGGGGCCCGGTCGGCAGCATGATGAACCGGGCGCCCTGCTCCAGGACGTATTCCAGCTCCTTGACCGCGCTGTCCAGGTCGCGCAGCGACAGCAGAGCGGGGGCGTAGATGCGGTCCTGGTGGTTGAAGCCCCACACCTCGTTCATGTAGCGGTTGAACGAGTGGTAGTTGGCGTAGAGCGGTTCGACGCCCTGCACGTACTCCTCGGCGACCAGTGCCCAGCCGCCCGGGTAGATGATCGTCTGGTCGAGGCCCTGCTCGTCCATGACGCGCAGCCGGGCCTCGCGGTTCTGGTAGGACTCGTGCATCGGCTCGAACTGGTACGTCTCGTCGGGGTTGCCCGAGGCCATCGCCTTGAGCATCTCCTTGAGCGAGCCGGGCCGGTAGACCTGCCCGAACTCCGGTTCCAGGCAGACCACGATCCGGTCCCCGGCGAGGATGACCTCGCGGCCGTCCGCGAGTGTCACCGGGGCGACCGCCTGGCCGAGGAACTCTTTCGGGAGGTAGCGGGTGAAGGAGTCCCGTTCCTCGTACATGTGCTGGTCGCAGTCGAAGATGCGCTTGCGCTGTTCGGCCATGGCCGTCGCCTCCGGACCCCAGATCTATTCAGTACGCCTCCTATAATTATCTAACTGTTTCGGAGACGCAAGGGGTGGAGTGGGAACGGCTCGGTGATCCTCGGCCCGCCCGGTCAGTCGATGAGTTCGAGCACCGTCTTGGGACCGGCCCCGTTCACCACGTCGTCGGCGCCGCTGATGTGGCGCTGCCACAGCTTCTCGGCCTCGTCCGCCTTGCCGGACTCGATCAGGCCGACCAGCCGCACATGGGCGCGGTGCCCCTTGAGGGCCTGTGCCTTCTGGGTCGCGGCGTCGGTGGCGGCCGCGGTGTACGAGGCGTTGGCCCGGTCGATGATGTTGCGCAGCATGCCGCACAGGAGGATCAGCGTCTGGTTGCCGGTCAGCTCGACCAGCAGGGCGTGGAAGGTGTCCTGGGCCTCGACCAGGCTCAACGGGTCGTCGAGGACCGCCTTCTCGGCCGCCACCGCGTCACGCAGTCGCTTGATGTCGTCAGGCGTGTGCTTGGCGGCCAGTTGACGCACGCACGGCGGCTCGATGACGGCCGCCGCGCGGTAGACGTCGCCCAGGGTGGCGCCGCGGTACTCGAGGATCAGACCGGCGAAGCGGGCCGCGACATCGGAGTCCGGCGCGCTCACCCGGGCACCGCCGTGCGCACCGCGCCGCACTGTGATCAGCGACTCCGACTCCAGGACGCGGAACGCCTCGCGCAGCGTCGGCCGCGAGATGCCGAACTGCTCCATCAGTCCCGACTCGGGCGGCAGGGCGTCACCCGGCTTCAGCTCGCCCCGCACGATCTGGCGGCGCAGCTCCGCGGCGACCAACTCGGCGGTCTTCGGGACGCGCACCTGACGTCCGACGCGGGCACGCGTGGGGACGGGCACGATCGGCGTTTCTGCGCGGGCTGCCTCGGCCACGGCGGGCTCCTCCATATAGCAAAATGAATCGTCTTAGTGCATCGAGGGTACCAGGTCAAGGGTTGAGTGATCTTCTCCTCTCGGGGCCTGATCTGGCGTCCGGGACGCGGTTGGGTATATAGATGATTCGTCTAGCTATAAAGCCAACGTGGGCTCTGGGAGTGACCTCGATGAACGAGCATGCGGCCCCGGTGATCCTCAGCGAGCTGACCGGCGACGGAGTCATGCTGCTCACCCTGAACCGGCCCGAGCGGCACAACGCCTGGACGCTGGAGATGGAGCTGCTCTACAACGAGCTGTTCGACCGCGCCGAGGCGGATCCGGCGGTACGGGCCGTCGTCCTCACCGGCGCGGGACGCAGCTTCTGCCCGGGCATGGACATGAGCGTCCTGGACGACGCGTCCTCCGGGGCGCGCCCGTGGCCGACCGACCGGCTGCCGCCGCGCACCCGGCCCATGTCGTTCCCCAAGCCCCTGGTGGCCGCTGTCAACGGCGCCTGCGCCGGCATCGGCTTCAATCAGGCGCTCATGTGCGACGTGCGGTTCGCCGTGCCGGACGCCAAGTTCGCCGCCGCCTTCAGCGCGCGGGGCCTGGTGGCCGAGGACGGTGTGTCGTGGCTCCTGCCCCGGCTCGTCGGCTACGGCAACGCGAGCGACCTGCTGTTGTCCTCACGCCGGATCACGGGAACGGAGGCGCATGCGATGGGCCTGGTCAACCGTCTCGTCGAGCCGGAGGAGCTGCTCCCTGCGGCGCTCGCGTACGCCACGGAACTGGCCCGCTCGGCCAGCCCGTACGCGATGTCCCTCATCAAACGGCAGCTCGCCGACGACCAGCCGAGAAGCTTCACGGAGAGCCGCGACACCGCCGCCGCGCTGCTGGCCACGGCGAAACGCGCCCCCGACTACCGCGAGGGTGTGCGCAGCTTCATCGAACGCCGACCACCGGAGTTCGCCGGGCTGGGGGAGAACGCGCCGGAGCCGGCGGAGGCCTCGTCGTGAACCGCGCCGAACTCCCGCTGCATCGCCGGAACATCACCGTCACCGCATACGAGGAGCCCGGCGGCGAGGAGATCTCGGTCGAGGCGGAGCTGCGTGACGAGCGGCCGTGGGCCGAGCCGGCGGCGGCCGACATCCACCGGATGGTGCTGGCGGTACGGGTCCGTCTCGCGGACATGACCGTCGTTGCCGCCGACGCGGACATGCTGACGTTTCCGCACGCCGAATGCCCGTTCATCACCCCGGCTTTCGACAGTCTGGTCGGCCTCTGCGTCGCCGCCGGATACAACCGGGCGATCCAGGAGCGGTTCCGCGGTGTCCTGGGCTGCTCCCACCTCTACGAACTGGCTCGGGTGCTCGGCCCCGCCGTGGTGCAGGCGGCGATGTCGGCCAACGCGCGACGCCGTGACGCGGGCGAGCCCGCGAACGGGCCGCGCGCCACGGCCGGGGTGCTGAACAGCTGCCACATCTGGGCGCCGGACGGCGTGGGCCTGCGCAAACTCGACGCGGGCTGGCGTCCGGGGAGCGGGCCGCGTCCGGTCCCCGGACTTGGGACGTTCGAGGCGCGAGAGTGAGTCCGCGGGGCTGAGGGTCGGCTACGCGAAGGCGGGGCCGGGGTGGCTGCGGCCGACCGCGCGGATGTGGAATCGGCTCGGTCGGGCCTACTTGGAGCCCTCCGGCGCGGCGGCAGCCGCTGACTGACCGCGACCTGGGGTGCCGCCGAACCGGCTTCGACCAGCCGCCGCCGAACCTGCTTCAAGCAGCCGTCGCCGGACCGCCCTTCACCAGCCGGCATCGAACCGGCCGGGAGCGGCCCGCCGCCGAACTTGCCACAACCAGCCGTCCCTGAACCGGCCTCGACCACCCGTCGCCGGTCCCGCCTCAACCAGCCGTCGCCCGCGGCTCGCGCGGCAGCCCCAGCACCTTCTCCGCGAGGATGTTCCGCTGCACCTGCGAGGTGCCCGCGTAGATCGTCCCGGAGCGGGCGATCAGATACGTCGTCGACCAGGACGCCGAGGAGTTCGCGGCGCCGGGGTCGTCGGTGCGGTAGGTGCGCAACGGCGGTCGGCCGACCGGCACT
Source organism: Streptomyces sp. NBC_00986 (assembly GCF_045162565.1). Lineage (NCBI taxonomy): Bacteria > Bacillati > Actinomycetota > Actinomycetes > Kitasatosporales > Streptomycetaceae > Streptomyces > Streptomyces sp. NBC_00986. The sequence continues at coordinate 1,654,918 of NZ_CP108733.1, read as the reverse complement.
TGGCCGTGCAGGCCCATGATGTCCATCGCCAGGTCGGTGACCTTCGTGTGGTACTCGCTCCAGTACAGCTTGGCGATCGACGACTCGGGGCCCGGCTCCGCGCCCTCGAGCCAGCCGGTGAGGATGCGGTAGCCGAGGTAGCGCATGATCTCGACCTTGGACCAGCACCAGGCGATCCGCTGCCGGACGACCGGGTCCTGGTCCCTGCCGTACAGGCGGGCCAGCTGCACCAGACGCTCCACCTCGGCCCGGAACAGGATCGGGTTGGTGGCCGCCTCCTCCCCGCGCTCGACGCCCAACAGGCTCTGGGCGACGGTCCAGCCGTTGTCGACGCCGCCCACGACGAGATCGGCGCGGGTGCGGGCGCCGTCGAAGAAGACCTCGTTGAAGTGGAGTTGGCCGCTCATCATGCGGAACGGCCGCACCTCGACGCCGGGTTGGTCCAGCGGGACGAGGAGGAAGGAGATGCCGCGGTGCTTGGGCGCGTCTCGGTCCGTGCGGGCGAGGACGAAGATCCAGTCGCTGTGGTGAGCGCCGGACGTCCACACCTTCTGGCCGTCGATCACCCACTCCTCGCCCTCGCGGACGGCACGTGTCGTCAACGAGGCCAGGTCCGAGCCCGCGTCGGGCTCCGAGTAGCCCTGGCACCAGGTGTCCTCGCCACTGAGGATGCGCGGCAGGAAGTGGCCGCGCTGCTCGTCCGTGCCCCAGCGCAGCAGCGTGTTCGCCAGCATCTTCACGCCGAAGGTGTCCTGCGGCAGCCCGAACGGCACACCGGCCAGGGCCAGTTCCTCCATCAGGACCACCTGGTGGAGCCTGGACAGGCCCCGGCCGCCGTACTGCTCGGGCCAGGTGAGGGAGAGGTAGCGGCGCTCGGCGAGCAGGCGCCGCCAGTCCCGGGCGAAGGCCCAGGCGGCCTCCTCGTCGAGGGCGCCGATGCCCTTCCAGTCCGGCGGCAGCGCCTCGGCGAGGAACGCCCTGACCTCGGTGCGGAACGTCTCGGTCTCCGCGGGATAGCTGATGTCCACCCGTGTGCTCTCCTCGCCCGGCCCCGCTCGCCCAGCCGATCGCTGTATTGATTGTTTCAGCATAATAGGTTATCTATTTAGAAGGAATAGCGAGGGCGGCGTCGAGCCAAGGGCGGGCTGACATGGGACTGCTGGACGGCCGCAACGCGGTGATCACCGGCGGCGCACAGGGCATCGGCTTCGAGATCGCCGGAGTACTCGGCGCCGCGGGCGCGTCCGTGGTCCTCGGCGACATCAACGAGGACGCCGCGGCGGAAGCCGTTGAACGCCTCGCCAAAAACGGCGTCGCCGCCACCTCGCTGCGCTGCGACGTCACCGACGAGGACGAGGTCGCCTCCCTGGTCGCCCACTGCGCCGACACCTTCGGCCCGGTCGGCGTCATGGTCAACAACGCCGGGATCACCCGCGACGCGACCCTGCGCAAGATGGCCCTGTCCGACTTCCGCGCGGTCGTCGACGTCCACCTGACCGGCGCCTGGAACGGCACCCGGCACGCCGCCGAGGCGATGCGCGCGCACGGACGCGGCGGCAGCATCGTCAACATCTCCTCCATCGCCGGCAAGGTTGGCAACTTCGGCCAGACGAACTACAGCGCCGCCAAGGCCGGACTCGTCGGCCTCACCAAGGCCTCCGCCAAGGAACTCGCCAAGGCCGGCATCCGCGTCAACGCCGTACAGCCCGGACTGATCCGCACCGCGATGACCGAGGCGATGCCGCCGGCCGCCTGGGACGCGAAGCTCGCCGAGATCCCCCTGGGCCGCGCGGGCGAGCCCGCCGAGGTCGCCCAGGTCGTCCTCTTCCTCGCCTCCGACATGGCGAGCTACGTCACCGGAGCCGTGGTCGAGGTGACCGGCGGCCGGTACATGTGACCCCTCATGAAAGGCATGGCCGATGCCCGCCCTCCTGCGTGACGCGGTGATCTGCGAACCCGTGCGTACCCCCGTCGGTGGCTACGGAGGCGTCTTCCGCGACGTGCCGGCGACCGAGCTGGCCGCCGCCGTCGTACGCGCCGTACTGGACCGCACCGGTATCCCGCCCGCCGCCGTCGACGACGTGCTGCTGGGCCAGTGCTACCCCAACGGCGAGGCCCCGGCCATCGGCCGCGTGGCCGCACTGGACGCGGGCCTGCCGGTGGAGGTGCCGGGACTCCAGATCGACCGCCGCTGCGGCTCGGGACTCCAGGCGATCATCACGGCGGCGATGCAGGTGCAGACCGGCGCGAGCGATCTCGTACTGGCCGGCGGCGTCGAGTCGATGAGCCAGGCCGAGTTCTACACCACCGGAGTCCGCTTCGGTGTACGCGGTGCGGGCACCACCCTGCACGACCGGCTGGCCCGCGGCCGGGTCACCTCCGGAGGCGTCAACCACCCCGTTCCCGGCGGCATGTTGGAGACCGCCGAGAACCTGCGACGGGAGTACGCGATCCCCCGAGAGGAGCAGGACCGACTGGCCCTGCGCTCCCACGAGAAGGCGGTGGCAGCCCAGCGCGAGGGCCGGTTCGCCGACGAGATCGTGCCCGTCACCGTACGGACCAGGAAGGGCGACACGCTCGTCGACGCCGACGAACACCCGCGCCCCGACTCGACGTTGGCGAAACTCGCGAGCCTGCGCCCCGTACTGGGACGGCAGGACCCCGAGGCGACCGTCACCGCAGGGAACGCCAGCGGACAGAACGACGGCGCCGCCCTCTGCGTCGTCACCCACCCCGAGCGCGCCGCCGAACTCGGCCTGCGCCCCCTGGCCCGCCTGGTCTCCTGGGCCGTCGTGGGCGTGCCTCCGGAGACGATGGGCATCGGCCCGGTACCCGCCACGGCCAAGGCACTTGAGCGCGCGGGGCTGAAGCTCGCCGACATCGACCTGATCGAACTCAACGAGGCCTTCGCCGCCCAGGTGCTCGCCTGCACCCGCGAATGGGCCCTGACCGAGGCCGACTTCGAGCGGTTCAACGTCAACGGCTCCGGTATCTCGCTGGGTCACCCCGTCGGCGCCACCGGCGGCCGCATCCTCGCCACCCTGCTCCGCGAACTCGACCGCCGCCAGGCCCGGTTCGGCCTGGAGACCATGTGCCTCGGCGGCGGCCAGGGCCTGGCCGCCGTCTTCGAACGGACGCCCGCAACCGACGCCAATGGAGGACGCTGATGGCCGGACTGATCGCATACGGCGCCTACGTGCCGTACCACCGCCTCGCCCGCGCCGACATCGCGGCCACCCTCGGGACGCCCCCGTCCCGGGGCACGCGCGCGGTCGCGGGCTACGACGAGGACACCACCTCGATGGCCGTCGAGGCGGCCCGGTCCGCCCTGGCCAGGGACGGGCTGCGGACCCGCGTCGGCCAGCTCTTCCTCGCCACCGCCGCGCCCGCCTACCTCGACAAGACGAACGCGACCGCCGTCCACGTGGCGCTCGGACTCGACCCGCACGTCCTCGCCGTCGACATGGCGGGCTCCGTCCGCTCCGGCCTCGGCGCCCTGGTCACCGCCGCCCGCTCCCCGGTACCGACGCTCGCGGTCCTGTCCGACCTGCGCACCGGCCTGCCCGGCGGCGCCGAGGAGAGCGCGGGCGGCGACGGCGCGGCGGCCTTCGCCTTCGGCGGCCACCGCAACGGCGCTCCCGTGCTCGCGGAGCTGCTCGCCCACGACACGGTCAGCGACGAGATCCTCGACCGCTGGCGGCTGCCCGGCGCGCCCGCCTCCCGCGTCTGGGAGGAGCGCTTCGCCGAGGAGATCTACGTGTCCCTCGCGGACAAGGCGCTCACCGCCGCCCTCGACCAGGCGGGCCTGGACCGGGGCGCCATCGACCACCTCGTCGTCTCCGGCCTGCACGCGCGCGCGTGCGCGACGGTGCGTCGTACCGCAGGGGTACGTCCCGAGGCGGCGACCGCGGATCTCACCGGGGAGATCGGCAACGCCGGCACCGCCCAGCCCGGCCTGCTCCTCGCCGACGTCCTCGACCGGGCCGAACCCGGCCGGATCATCGCGCTCGTCGTGCTCGGCGACGGTGCCGGAGTCCTGCTGCTGCGCACCACCGACGCCCTCCCCGCACACCGCGCCGCCCGCCCGGTCGCCGCGCAGATCGCCGCGGGCGGCGCCCCCATGCCGTACGCCACCTACCTCTCCTGGCGCGGTCTCCTCGACCGCGAGCCGCCCCGCCGCCCGGACCCGGAGCCGCCCTACGCCCCGCCCGCGCACCGCCGCAACAGCTGGAAGTACGGCTTCGTCGCCTCCCGTTGCGAGAAGTGCGGGACCCGGCATCTGCCGCCGGACCGGGTGTGCGTCTCCTGCCGGAGCGTCGACGCCATGACCGACGAGCCGATGGAACAGGTGCGGGGCACCGTCGCCACGTTCACCGTGGACCGGCTGGCCCACACCCCGAGCCCACCGATGCTCGTCGTGGTCGTCGACTACGACGGAGGCGGCAGGTTCCGCTGCCAGCTCACCGACGCCACCGAGGCCGACGCCGTCATCGGCGCCCGGGTGGAGATGACGTTCCGGCGCACGGTCACCGCCGCCGGCGTCCACAACTACTTCTGGAAGGCCCGGCCGGTACGCACCGGCGAGACCGAGGGGACAGGCGCATGAGCTCGCACGGAATCCGGGACCGGGTCGCGATCGTCGGCATGGGCTGCACGCCCTTCGGTGAACACTGGAACCGCTCGGCGGACGACCTGCTGGTCGACGCGGTGGGCGAGGCGGTCACCTCGGCCGGCATCACGCTCGACGACATCGACGCGTTCTGGCTCGGCACCCAGGCCTCCGGAGTCTCCGGCCTGACCCTGAGCCGCCCGCTGCACCTGCCGTACAAGCCGGTCACCCGCCTGGAGAACATGTGCGCGACCGGCTCCGAGGCGCTGCGCAACGCCTGTTACGCGGTCGCGTCCGGCGCGTACGACGTGGCGATGGCGGTCGGTGTGGAGAAGCTGAAGGACTCCGGCATGTCCGGGCTCTCGGGTACCTCGATGCCCGGCGCGGGCGACGACAGCCGCGGTGAGATCACCGCCCCGGCGAACTTCTCCCTCCTCGCCCCCGCGTATGCCGCCAAGTACGGCCTGGCGGAAGAGGAGTTGAAGGACGTCATCACCCGCATCGCCTGGAAGAACCACGTGAACGGCGCCCGCAACCCCCGCGCCCAGTACCGCAAGGAGGTGCCGCTGGAGCGCATCCGGTCGGCGCCGATCGTCGCGGGCATGCTGGGCGTGTTCGACTGCTCGGGGGTCTCCGACGGTTCGGCGGCGGCGATTGTCGTACGTGCCGAGGACGCCTACAAGTACACGGACAAGCCGATCTTCGTGAAGGCCCTGTCCTTCGTCGCGGGACCGGCGGACGGACTCCTGGACCCCGACTACGACTTCACCACCTTCCCCGAGGTCGTCGTCTCCGCCCAGGAGGCCTACCGGCAGGCGGGCATCACCGACCCGCGCGCCGAACTCGCGCTCGCCGAGGTCCACGACTGCTTCACACCAACGGAGTTGGTGCTCATGGAGGACCTGGGATTCTCGGAGCGCGGGCAGGCCTGGAAGGACGTCACCAGTGGCGCCTTCGACCTCGACGGCTCACTGCCGGTCAACCCGGACGGCGGCCTGAAGGCCTTCGGCCACCCCATCGGCGCCTCCGGGCTGCGCATGATGTTCGAGGCCTGGCTCCAACTGCGCGGCGAGGCACCGCCCGAGCGGACGGTCGGGTCCGTGGCGGAGGGCCGCTCGCTCGCCCTGACCCACAACCTCGGCGGCGGCCCCGGCGAATGCGTCTCCTTCGTCTCCGTCGTCGGCAGCGAACTCACCGACTGAGAAAGGTGGTTGAGTCATGGGACGACTCGACGACAAGATCGCGATCGTGACCGGAGCCGCGTCCGGCATCGGCGCCGCCACCGCCCGCCGCGTGGCGGCCGAGGGCGCCCACACGGTCGTGGCCGATCTGAACCTCGACGGAGCCAAGGCGGTCACGGAGGAGATCCGGGCCGCCGGCGGATCCGCCACGGCCGTTCCGGTCGACCTGGGCGACATCGACTCCGTACGGGCCATGGTAGCCACGGCAGTTGAGACCTACGGCGGCCTCGACGTCCTGCACAACAACGCGGCCGCCACCCATCTGGCGGCCCGGAAGGACCTCGCCGTCCTGGAGGCCGACCCGGCGGTCTGGGACGACACCATGCGGATCAACCTGCGCGGCACCATGGTCGCGATCCAGGCCGCGGTCCCGCACATGGTCGCCCGCGGCGCCGGTTCGATCATCAACACCTCGTCCGGCGCCGGTCTCGCGGGCGACCTGCGCAACCCCGCGTACGGCGCCTCGAAGGCCGCTCTCATCAACCTCACGCAGTACGTCGCCACCCAGTACGGCAAGCAGGGTGTGCGCTGCAACGCCATCGCCCCGGGGTTCATCGTCACACCGGCCAGCGCCGGTTCGGCGCACGGGGCGATCCGGGAGAAGATGCTGCGTCATCACCTCACCCCGCGCCTCGGGCGGCCCGAGGACGTCGCGTCGGCGGTCGTGTTCCTCGCCTCCGACGAGTCCGCCTTCATCACCGGGCACACCCTGCGCGTGGACGGCGGTCTGCTCTCCCACCAGCCGTACGTGGCGGACCTGCGCGACGCCTGAATCCGGCAGTCAGGTCAGGGTCTCCGGCTCCAGGTCGCCCAGGTAGGCCGCCCGGACCGCCGGATCGCGGCGCACCTCGTCCGGGGTGCCGGCGCAGATCCGGCGGCCGAAGTCGAGGACGACGACCTGGTCGCACACGCTCATCACCATGTCGACGTCGTGCTCGACGAGCAGCACCCCCATGCCCCAGTCCTCGGCGAGCCGCCGCACCAGCTGGGCCAACTCCCGTGTCTCGTCGTCGGACAGCCCCGCCGCCGGTTCGTCCAGCAGCAGCACCGACGGCGAGGTCGCCACCGCCCGCGCGATCGCCAGCAACCGCCGCTCGCCGTACGACAGGTCTCCCACCGGTCGGTCCAGGCTGTCCTGCAGCCCGGACTCCCGTACGGCGACGAGCACTTGGGTGGGCAGCGGGCGGCTGCCGGGGCGGACCAGGTCGGTGAGCCAGGTCCAGCGGCCCGGTCGCTCGCAGGCGGCGTAGAGGTTGTCGAGGACCGTCATGTCCTCGAAGAGCTCCAGTGACTGGAAGGACCGGCTCAACCCCGCCCCGGCCCGCCGGTGCACCGGCACCCGGGTCACGTCCCGGTCGCCGAGGCGGACACTGCCGGACGCGGCCCGGGTGAACCCGGTGACGGCGTCGATGGCGGAGGTCTTGCCGGCACCGTTGGGGCCGATGAGACCCACCACCCGGCCCGGTTCGACGTCCAGCGAGAGCCCGTCGACGGCGACGACACCGCCGTAGCGGACGGTGAGGTCGCGTACGTGCAGGGGGAGGGGTGCGGCGCGGGGGACGTCCGGCAGCGGAGCCGTCTCCTCCTCGGGCGTGACGGCGGCGCGCTGCGGGCGCAGCTTTCGCTCAAGTCCCCTCGCCTGCCTGCCGAGTTCCCTCCCGATGCCGTCCTGGTTGCCCACCAGGGTCAGCACCAGGATGATCCCGCCGATCAGCGGCATCCACTCGCTCAAGCCGGGCACCACCAGGTCCCCGAACCGGGCGCCCACCGTACCCGCGGCGAACGTGGCGCCGAACAGCGGGCCGACGAGGAAGCCGACACCGCCGATGACGGCGAGCCCGAGCGCGGTGACGGAGTCGAAGCTCGCGAAGTCGGAGAACACCACCGAGGTCGAGCGGAAGCCGGTGAGCACTCCGGCGAGCGCGGCGATGGCCGAGGACAGACCGAAGGCGTAGAGCTTGGCCGCGCGGACATCGATACCGAGGGCGGCGGCGGCCCGTTCGTTGGCCCGTACCGCGATCAGCCGGCGGCCGGTCCTGCTGCGCCGGACGTTGGCGACCACGAGCGTGGCGGCGACGAACAGGACCAGCACCACGGCGGCGTAGCGCTGGGGATGGTCGACGCCGGAGATGCTGATGCCGAAGAGCGTCTGCTTGCCCACCGCGATGCCGTCGCTGCCGGGTGTCGTCGACAGGTCGGTGTTCTGGAAGACCATCGCCTCCAGGGTGGTGCCGAGCCCGAGCGTGATGATCGCGAGATTGACCCCGCGGGTACGCACGGCCGGCAGAGCGAACAGCAGGCCGATCGGGACGGTGCCCAACACGCCCGCCAGCAGGGCGAGTTCGAAGGGCCAGCCCCAGTCCGCCGCCGCGTGCCCGGCGATGAAGGCACCGGTCCCGGCGAGGGCGTAGGCCGCGAGCGACACCTGTCCCGCGTAACCGGTGACCACGATGATCGACAGAATGATCAGCGAGAGCACCAGGGTGCTGGTGATCGCGTCGGCCCACAGCGGCGTGGACAGGCTCACCAGCACCAGTCCGATCACGACGGCCAGCGCGAGGGGGACGGGACGCACCCTGCCGGTCCCCAGTGCCGGGAGGCGGTCGAGGAACGTGCCGCGCAACGGCAGCGCCCGGCCACGGGCGACCAGCACCAGGGCGATGAAGAGGAACGGCACCGACGACGCGAGGCCGGTGACACCCGAGCCGAAGCGTGTGAGTTCGGACTGTGCGACCCCGATGACCAGACCGCCCGCCAGGGTGATCGGGAACGACGAGAACCTGCCGACCAGGGCGGCGGCCAGCGCGCTCAGCAGCAGCGTGGTCAGCCCGGTCACCGACAGGCCGATCACCGGCACGATCAGGATGGCCGTGAGCCCCGCGAGCGCGGAGCCCAGTGCCCAGTTGCCGGCGGCGATGAGATCGGGGGACCAGCCGAGCGAGGCGGCGATGCTCTCGTTCTCCGCGACCGCTGTGGTGCCCAGCCCGAACAGGGTGCGCTTGTAGAGGAGATGGAGGACCGCGGTGACGGCGATCGCGATGCCGAGCAGCCACACGCGATCCTCGGAGACCGTCGCCCCGGCGATCGTCAGCAGCCGGGTGGGCAGCTTGCCCGGCACCAACTGCAGGCTGTCGCCGTAGCGTTTGACGGCGATCGCGGTGAGCACGATGAACACCGCGAGGGTGCCGACCAGTCGGGCCAGGGTGGACGCCCTGCGCAGCGGACGGATCACCAGCAGGTGGGTGAGCACGCCCAGTGCGGCGGAGGTGAGCACGCCGCACGCGGTGGCGGGCCAGTACGGCACACCGTGGTTGACGGCGAGCTCCCACTGGACGTAGGCGCCGGCCATCCCGATCGCGCCGTGCGCGAAGTTCAGGACGCCGGAGCCCCGGTAGACCAGCACGATGCCGTGCGCGGTGAGCGCGTAGAGGGCGCCGAGCCCCAGGCCGAGCAGGGCGAAACGCAGGACGTCGTCCATCCGAGGAACCTCCCAGACACGGGACGAGACAGTGCATTCATTTAAATAATTGTGCCGAGAGTACTTCACTAACCCAAAAATGCGCCCCATGCTGTTCGGCATCTCGACGTCGCCCACTTTGGGCGCGAGCCCCGGAGGGACCATGAACGACTCACGCCGACGCAGAACAGCCGCAGCGAGCGCTCTCGCGGTGACCGGAGCCCTGCTCGCCGCAGGGTGCGGGGGAGAGGCGGCAAGCAGTTCGGCCGAGACCTCCTCGCTCAAGGGCACCCCGGTCAAGGTGATGGTCTGGGCGCCGGAGAACACCCAGGGCAGCGCCCAGCCGGGTATCCACCTCACCGCCACGGCCTACGAGAAGTGGATCAACGCCAACGGCGGGATCAAGGGAGGGCCCCTGAAGGTCGAGTTCTGCAACGAGAAGGGCGACCCCGACGAGGCCGAGAAGTGCGCCCAGCAGGCCGTCGCCGACAAGGTGGCCGCGGTCGTCGGCTCCTACAGCCTCGCCGGGGACCGCTACATGCCCATCCTCCAGAAGGCCGGCATCCCGTACATCGGCGGCACCGGCGTCTCCGCGGCGGAGTTCTCCAACCCGCTGTCCTTCCCGGTCAACGGCGGCACCCCGGTGGTGTTCGCCGCCCATGGCCGCCAGCTGGTGGAGCAGGGCTGCAAGAAGATCACCGGCGTACGGTACGACGTGGCCGCCGCGGCCGTCGTCTCGCAGTTCCTCACCCTGGGCGTGACCTCCGCCGGAGGGGCGGCGCCCAAGGACCTCAAGGTGCCGCTCACTGCCACCGACCTCGCCCCGCAGGTCGCCGCGACCAAGGGCAGCGACTGCGTGAGCGTCATCCTGGGCACCGCCTCGGACCTGTTCGTGAAGTCGTACGTCCAGTCCGGCGACAAGACCAAGCTCGCCAGCGTCGTCGGCAACCTCACCCCGCAACTGGCCGCGAGCACCGGCGGCAGCGGCAGCCCGCTGGAGGGCGCCGCGATCACCGGCTACTATCCGCCGACCTCCGACGCCGTCTGGAAGGACTTCGTGACGGCGGCCAAGGGCAAGGACATCGACACCACCAACGGAGCCAACGCGACGACCTGGGTGGCCTTCAAGGTCTTCACCGAGGCCGCCAAGAAGCTGCCGACCATCTCCGCCAAGGCGCTGGTGCAGGAGCTGAACACCACCTCCGGCATCGACACCGGAGGCCTGACCCCACCCCTGAACTGGAAGGCGTCGACGGCCCTGCCGATCAAGGGACTCGACCGCATCCACAACACGACCGCCACCGAACTCACCATCCGCGACGGGAAGATCGAGTGGGCCAGGGCCGGGTCGACCTTCGTCGATGTCCGCAAGGTGCTGACGGCCACGTCGCACGGCTGAGCCCGCTTCGGTCCGGCCGGCCGCCGTTTCCGGTCGGCTTCGGTTTCCGGCCGACTCCGGTTGAGGAGAGACCTCGTGCACGACACAGATGTGCCCCTGATAGCGACCCGCGCCCTGTCCGCCGGATACGGCAGCCGACCCGTCGTGAGCGACCTCGACCTGGAGGTCCGGCCGGGCGAGGTCGTCGCCCTGCTCGGCCCCAACGGCGCGGGCAAGACCACCACCCTCAGAGCGCTGTCCGGCGACCTGACCCCGATGAGCGGCGAGATCCGCTGGCTGGGCACCCCCGGCCACGCACCCCTGCACCGCCGCGCCCGCGAGGGCCTCGCCTACGTCGGCGAACGCGCGGTCTTCTCCCGCCTCGACACCACCGACAACCTTCGGGTCGGACGCGTGCCGCCCGACCGGGCCGTCGCGCTCTTCCCCGAACTGGAGAAACGCCTGAAGACCGGCGCGGGCATGCTGTCCGGCGGCGAGCAGCAGATGCTGTCGCTGGCGCGCGCCCTGTGCCGTACGCCCCGGCTCCTCCTGGCCGACGAACTCTCCCTGGGCCTCGCCCCGTTGGTCGTCGACCGACTTCTGCGCGCCGTCCGCGACGCGGCCGACCAGGGCCTGGGCGCACTGCTGGTCGAACAGCACGTGCGCAAGGTGCTCGACATCGCCGACCGCGTCTACGTCCTGCGCCGGGGCCATGTCGTCATGGCCGGCACCCCGAAGGAACTGCGTGGGGACCTCGACGCCATCGAGTCCTCCTATCTCGCCAGGAACCCGTCCTCATGACTGATGGAGGTGGTTGCCGTGCCCAGCGCACGTGAGCAGATCCGGGCCCTCGTCCGGTCCGGTGACACATTCGACCAACCCGCCCGGGAGCTGCGGGAGTTGCAGCTCGACGCGGCGCGCGAGGCCTTCGCCGCGCACCGCGAGCGCATCCCGCTGCTGCGCACCCGTGCGGAGGAGAGCGGCGTCCACGGGATCGAGAGTCCCGACGACCTCGTCCCCCTGCTGTTCTCCCACACCAGCTACAAGTCGTACCCGCTCTCCCTCATCACCGGCGGCCGGTGGGACCGGCTCCTGCGCTGGTACACGACGGTGTCGGTGGTCGAGCCGGGAGACGTCGACGTCGAGGGCGTGACCGACATCGACGAGTGGACCGACCGCGTCACCGCCGCCGGCCACCGCCCGTACATCACCAGCGGCACCTCGGGAAAGGTCTCCTTCCTCAACTGCGACGCCGGCGACCTGAGTTTCCTGCACGACATCCTGGAGAACCTCACCTGCTGGCCCGACCCGCTGCCGCCCGAACAGACCCGCCGCGGCTACCTCCTCGCACCGGCGAGCGGTCCGATGCGCTCCATCGACGGCTACCGCTGGCACGCGGACGTCTTCGCACGCCCCGGCGAGACCCGGCTGCTCACCGAAGACCCCATGCGGGTCTCGGAGTTGATGAGCAGCGCCCTGCTGCGCCGCCGGATGGCGGAGGGCACCGCGACCCCGCAGGAGATCAGCTCCTTCGAGGCCGCGTCCGGTGCCCGCGAGGAGGAACTCGGAGCGGCCGTCGCGCAGATCGTCGACGACATCGCCGGACACCGGACCGAGCCGCTGCTGATCGCCGGGATGAACAACCAGCAGTTCACCTTGATCCAGGCACTGCGGGCCCAGGGCGTACCCGACGGGAGCCTCCATCCGGACACGCTCGTCCTCAGCGGCGGCGGCAACAAGAACGGGGTCCTGCCCGACGACTACCAGCAGCAGTTCGCCGCCTTCTACGACGGCGTACGGCGCGTGCGCAGCTACGGCATGACGGAACTCCAGGGCTCCTGCCTGGCCTGCGAGTCGGGCAACTACCACGTGCCGCCGTGGGTGATCCCGCTGGTCCTGGACGAGCCGGGCGAGAAGCTGCTCAACACCGAACAGGGCGTGGTGGAGGGCCGGTTCGCCTTCCTGGACGTATCGCTGGAGGGCCGCTGGGGCGGGCTGATCAGCGGAGACCGGGTCCTCGTCGACTTCTCGTCCTGCGACTGCGGCCGTACGGGACCGACCGTCCTGCCGGACATCCGGCGCTACGGCGACCTGGGCGGCGAGGACAAGATCACCTGTGCCGCGACACTCGACTCCTATGTGCGGGGGATGATCCACGGATGAGTACCACGACCGACACCGAGGTCGTGCACGTGGTGCGCGGCGAGGTCGACCACGGCTCACCCGTCGCGTACGGCCGCGCCGGTGTCGCCTTCACCGCACCGGCACTCGACCTGGACCGCCTCGTCTGGTCGCGCACCGAACCCGGCCCCGCCTTCCACGTGCCCGTCGCGGAGATCGTCGACCTCCTCGTGGAGACCGGGGAGGCCCTCAAGGCGGACCGCGAGGGCCTGCTCGCCGAGGCCCTCGACCGCATGATCCCGGTCAGCCCGCTGCCCGCGGAGATCCTCGAACGCGCCTACGCCCTTCTGTGGCGCAGCTTCCAACGGCCCGGCCTGTACGCCCAGATCGACCACGAACTCGGCGGAGCGGACGTCCTCGACGGCTGGCGTGAGGTACGCCTGCCCGACAACCGGACCGCGGCCACCCGCGCGTTCCCGCCGCGCCTGGTGCACATCATCGCCGGCAACGCCCCCGGCGTCGCCGCGATGTCCGTCGTGCGCGGCGCCCTCACCAAGGGCGTCAACCTGCTGAAACTGCCCTCGAACGACCTGTTCACCGCGACCGCGATCCTGCGCACGATGGCGGCGGTGGCCCCCGGCCACCCCGTGGTGCGCTCATTCTCCGCGGTGTACTGGCGCGGCGGCGACGAGGCTGTGGAGAGCGTGCTGTTCCGCCCGCAGTTCTTCGACAAACTGGTCGCCTGGGGCGGCGAGTCCACGATCCGCGGCGCACTGCGCTACGTCGGCCCGGGCTTCGAACTGGTCTCCTTCGACCCCAAGACCTCCATCTCGCTGATCGGCCGGGAGGCGTTCGAGTCCCCCGAGTCCCTTGCCCGGGCTGCCGACGCGGGCGCCGCCGACGCCACGTTCTTCAACCAACAGGCCTGCGTGGCCAGCCGCTTCCAGTTCGTCGAGGGCACCTGGGCGGACGCCGACCGCTACGCCGCCTTGCTGTGCGAACGCCTCGGCGTGGCAAGGGAGTTCAGCTCGGCCGACGGCCCGCGGGTCACCGCGGAACTCCGCGAGGAGATCGACGTGCTGCGCTCCATGACGCCCGACTACCGGGTGTGGGGCGGCTACGACGGCCGGGGCCTGGTGATCCGCTCGCCCGAACCGGTCGACTTCCACCCCGACGGAAAGATCGTCGACGTCGTCCCGGTCGCCGAGTTGAGGGAAGCGGTCACGTACGCCGGAGTCGCCACGCAGACGGTCGGCGTATATCCGGACACCCGCAAGGCGGAACTGCGCGATGCCCTCGCCTGCGCCGGCGTACAGCGCGTGGTGTCCCTCGGCAAGGCGGGTGGGATGCCACCGGGCCTGTCCCACGACGGCTTCTATCCGCTGCAACGCCTCATGCGTTGGGTCAACGACGAGTGACAGTGCCTGCGGCGTGAACCGTGGGTTTGGGCTACGACGGCGATCCGCTGCCGGCGCCGGAACTGCCGCCGGTGGGATTGAAGGCGCGGGGGCGCGTGCGCTGACCTACAGGGGAGGCGGACAGCCGGTCCGCCTCAGTGTCTGTCCGATGTGGTGGGCCAGGGCGTGCGGGTCCTGCGCGTGGGCGAGATGGCCCTGGCCCGCCATGGTGACGACGCGGGCGTGGGGCAGGGCCGTCGCGAACTCGGCGAATGCCTCGCCGTAGGGGGCGGTGCCTTCGTTCAGGGCGCCGAGCAGCAGCGTGACCGGCAGGTCGAGGGCGGCGAACGCCCGCAGGTCGGTGACGTGGTCGTCGAGCGCCGTCAGTTCCCGGGCCAGCGGTGCGGCCAGCGGGCGGAGGGTCTGCCAGGCGGGGCTTCGGCGCAGTTGTGCCACGTCTTCCCCGGAGAAGCCGGACACGTCCAGGTTCACGATCTCCACGGCGCGGTCCAGGTCGTCGGCCTCGGCGGCTTCCCGGAGAGCGTCGAGCGCTCCGCGGCCGAAGGGGCGTACGACAGGTTCGTAGAGGGTGAGGGAGCGGACCGTGCCGGTATGCCGCGCCGTCGCCTCCAGTGCGACGAGCCCGCCGAAGCTCCAGCCGAACAGGTCCACCCCCTGCTCGGCGCCCTCGGAGGTGACGATCTCGGTGAGGACGTGGTCCAGGTCGTCGATCTCGGTGTGCATCGAGTAGTCAGCACCGAGCGCACCGCTGGGTGCGCGTCCGCGCCGGTTCAGTACGTAGACCGGTCCGGGAACGTCCAGCGCGGCCACCACCGGCTGCCAGGCGGCGGCGTCCGCCATGACCCCCGGCACGATCAGCAACGGTCTGCCCGAACCGTCGCGCCGGGTGAGAGCGAGCCGGACGCCCTCGCGGTCCACGTTCCTCAGCATGTGTGGGTACCTCTGGCTACGGATAGACGGGTTTGGACTGTGGGTATAGTAGCTGGACGTACAGTCTGACGGGAGGGGTGGGGATGGCGGACGGCAACCCGGCCCCGGACGCCGAACGCGACGCGATCATCGCCGCGTTGGTGCCCGTGGTCGACGGGATCGCGGCGACGTTCGGTCCGGTGTGCGAGGTGGTGCTGCACGACTACCGGCGCCCGGAGCAGTCGGTGGTCGCCGTGACCGGAGCCCTGACCGGGCGGTCGGTGGGCGGGGCGATGAGCGAGATCGGGCTGCGGATGCTGGCGCGCGGCGACGAGGCCGTCGACGAGCTGAACTACCTCACCCGCACCAAGGGCGGCCACCGGCTCAAGTCGTCCACGATGGTTCTACGGGACTCCACGGGCGCGGTGTTCGGCGCGCTCTGCGTCAACGTCGATGTGACCGCCGTACAGCAGGCGCAGGCGTTGCTGGCCGGGATCGGCGGGGGCGGGGCGGCCGAGACGCCGACCACCACCTTCGGCAACGACATCGACTCCGTCGTCGAGGCCATCGTCGACGCCCATCAGCTACGGCGGGGCAGGACCTGGGTCCAGCTCGACCGCGCGCAGCGGCTGGAGCTGTTCCGCAGCCTCGACGAGCACGGGGTGTTCGCCGTGCGCCGGGCCATCGAGCAGCTTGCCGCCCGGCTCGGTATTTCCCGGGCCTCCGCCTACAGCTACCTCTCGCAGGCCCGCGCGGTGACGGGCACACGGCCCGATCCCGCCGCTGATTCCGCTTCCACTGGAGGACACGCGTGACGACCGGCACCCCGCCCATCACCCTCGACGACGTCCTCGGCGCCGCCGCACAGATCAAGGGCGTCGCGCACCGCACCCCGGTGCTGCGTTCGCGCACCCTCGATCAACTCGTCGGCGCCGAGGTGTACTTGAAGTGCGAGAACTTCCAGCGGATCGGCGCCTTCAAGTTCCGCGGCGCCTACAACGCGGCCTCCCGGCTGACGTCCGAGCAACTCGCGTGCGGTATCGCCGCCTACTCGTCCGGCAACCACGCCCAGGCCGTCGCCCTCGCCGCCCGCGAGCTCGGCACCACCGCGGTGATCCTCATGCCCGAGGACGTCCCGGCCTCGAAGCGGGCGGCCACCGAGGGATACGGCGCCGAGGTCGTCACGTACGACCGTTACAGCGGCGACCGGGTCGCCATCGGCGAGGCCCTGGCCGCCGAGCGGGGGCTCTCCCTCATCCCGCCCTACGAGCATCCGCACGTCATGGCGGGGCAGGGCACGGCTGCGCTCGAACTCGTCGAGGAAGTGGGGGAGTTGGATGCCGTGGTGGTGCCCGTGGGCGGCGGCGGGCTGATCGCCGGGACGGCCACCGCCGTCAAGGGGCTGCACCCGCGCACCCGCGTGATCGGCGTCGAACCGGAGGCCGGGGACGACACCAAGCGGTCCCTGGAGGCCGGCCGGCGCGTCTCCATCCCGGTCCCCCGCACCATCGCCGACGGGCAAGCGGCCGATACGCCCGGCGAGTTGACCTTCTCCGTGAACCAACGGCTGGTCGACGAGATCGCGTTGGTCGGCGACGAGGAGATCAAGGACGCGATGCGGTTCGCCTTCGAGCGGCTGAAGATCGTCGTCGAACCCAGCGGTGCCACCCCGCTGGCCGCACTCCTCGCCGGGCGCGAGGGCCAACTGCCGGGCCGGGTGGGGATGATCGTCTCGGGCGGCAACATCGACAGCGAGCGGTTCGCGAGGTTGTGCGCGGGCGGCTCGTCATGACTCCGTCCCGCATCTGAGGGTTCCCCGAATGGCGCTCTCGGGCGGACAGGAAGACGATGGAGTGGTGGGGCGCGGCCCCCGCCGGAGCGCCGGTGCCGTTCAAGGATGCCGGGAGACGGAGACCGGCCCCGGCCGTGCTCTGCGCGGCCGGAATGGAGGCAGCCGTCATGCTGGAAGTGAAGACGGTCGACAAGCCGGACGAGCGGCGTGACTTCCCCCGCGGCCACCTCGAAGCCGTCCACCTCAGCGGACTCGACTTCGCCATCGGTACCTTCGAGCCGGGTTGGCGCTGGTCCGAGTCCGTGGCACCGATCGCGGGAACCGAGAGTTGCCAGATCCACCACAACGGCTACGTGGTCCAGGGACGCATGCACCTCCTCATGGACGACGGCGGCGAGAGCGAAGTGGGTCCCGGCGACGTCTTCGTGTGCTCGCCCGGGCACGACGCATGGGTCGTCGGCGACGAACAGGCGATCGTGCACGACTTCGCGGGTGCCATGGCCACGGACTACGCGAAGGCTCCGTGACCGACCCGTGAGTGCGCGCCCGGCGGCACCGCACCCGCCGGGCTCGTACGTCACGCCTCGTACCGGACGACCTGCCCCTCGGCGTACGCAAGCGCCTCCCCGTGCCCGAACAAGCCGGGCAGCCCGCCCGTGTGGACGAACACGGTCCGCTCGCCCGGCCTGATGTCGCCGTCCCGGACGGCCGCGATCAGGCCGGCCATCGCGCGTCCCGTGTACGTCGGGTCGAGGACGAGCCCGGCGGTGCGGGCGGCGAGGGTGAGGGCCTCGGCGGTGGGGGCGGTGAGCGTCGCGTAGCCGCCGCCGATCTGGTCCCGTCGTACCCGTAGTCCCTCCGGTGAGGGCAGGCCCGCGAACTCGCTTACGGCGGGGGCCGGTTCGGGCAGCGCGCCCACGTCGACCCCGAGGACCGCCTCCGCCCCGAGCGCGACCACGAGCCCCGCCATCGTGCCGCCCGAGCCGAGCGCGACGACGGCGGTACGCAGATCGGGGAGCTGCCGGCGCAACTCCTCGCCGCAGCGCGCATAGCCGCGCGCGCCGAGCGCGCTGGAACCGCCGAACGGGATCAGCGCCGGCCTGGCGCCTGTCGTGCGCAATTGCTCGCAGACCTCGGCCGCCGCCCCGTCCAGTCCCGCCTGGTCCACATCGCCCGCCCAGGCGATCCGGGCGCCGAACAACCCGTCGAGGGCGAGGTTCCCCGAGCGCGACCCACCCGGCGAGCCGCGCAGCACCAGCACCACGTCCAGGCCCAGCCGCGCTCCGGCGGCCGCGGTCAGACGGGCGTGGTTGCTCTGCGGGGCGCCGGTCGTGACCAGGGTGTCCGCGCCCTCGGCGAGCGCGGCGCCCACGGTCCACTCCAGCTTGCGGATCTTGTTGCCGCCGCCTCCGAGGCCGGTCAGGTCGTCGCGCTTGATCCACAGGTCGTCCGGGCCGAGCCCGATCGCGGTGGCGAGTCTCGGCGCCGGTTCGACGGGGGTGGGGAAGGTGGCCAGTTCCACGCGCGGGGCGCTGTGCGGGTCGCTCATGGCGTCCATCATCGCGCGTCTCGGCGGCCGACCCGTTGGTGGGCTTGCCCCTGGAAACCGATCGGTTTACTGTGGTCGACATGAGGAAACCGATCGGTTTCCATCCTGCTTCGTCTCAGCTCAGGAGATCCCCATGACGAACATCGAAGGTTCCGTCGTCCTCGTCACCGGCGGCAGCCGCGGCATCGGCCGGGCACTGGTCGAGGCCCTGTACGAGCGCGGCGCGAAGAAGGTCTACGCCACCGCCCGCGACCCGAAGACCGTCACGCACCCGGACGCGGTACCGCTGGCACTGGAGGTCAGCGACCCCGCCTCCGTCGCGGCGGCGGCAGAGCAGGCGCAGGACGTCACCATCGTGATCAACAACGCCGGCGCGTCCGTGAACGCGAACTTCCTGGACTCGCCCGTCGAGGACGTCCGCCGCGAGTTCGAGACCAACTTCTATGGCCCGCTGCTCGTCACGCGCGCCTTCGTGCCGATCATCGAGCGCAACGGCGGCGGTCACATCCTCAACGTCCACTCGGTGCTGTCGTGGCTCGGCGTCCTGGGCTCCTACAGCGCGTCCAAGGCGGCCCTCTGGTCGCAGACCAACTCCCTGCGCCTGGACCTGAAGCCGCGCGGGATCGACGTCACCGGACTGCATGTCGGCTACGTCGACACGGACATGGCCGCGCATGTCGACGGGCCCAAGTCCACTCCCGAGAGCGTGGCGGCACAGGCCCTCGACGGCATCGAGGCCGGCGCCTTCGAGGTACTCGCCGACGACCTCACCCGCCAGGTCAAGGCCGGGCTCTCCGCCGAAGGAAGCGCGCTGTACCCGCAGTTGGCGGCCTAGCCGGACCGGCGGCCATCACATCGCCGATGCTCAGATCGGCAGCAACCGGCCGACCAACGCGCTCAGTTGCCGCACGTTCCGGCACTCGTGCATCTCGACCAGCTCCGCGTATGCGGGCGCGGCCGAGTCACCGGTGCCCCACTGCGTCCGCTGCTCGGGGTTCAACCAGTAGACACGGCGGGCCCGTTGGGTGATCTGCCGGACGGCCGGGAGATTCGGGTCGCTCATGTTGGTGCGGGCGTCACCGAGCACGAACACGGTCGTACGCGGGCCGACCGCGTCGCCGTACCGCTCCGCGAACTCGCCCAGGGCGACGCCGTAGTCACTGCTCCCGTGCCAGCCGGTGAGGGTGGCCTCGTCGCGGATGCGGGTGCCGAGGCCCTCGGGGTCGGCCGTGCCGTGCACGAGCAGCGGTGTCACCTCGTCGAGCCGGTTGACGAAGGCGAACACGCGCACCTTGCTGAACTGGTCGTGCAGCGCCTGCACCAGCAGCATCGTGAAGTCGGAGAAGCCCGACACCGAGCCCGACACGTCGCACAGCAGCACCAGTTCTGGCCGGACCGGCCGGCGCCGGCGCAGTACCGGCCGCATGGGCACCCCGCCCGTCGAGAGTGAGCCGCGCAGGGTGCGGCGGAGGTCGATCGTGCCCCGGGAGGCGCGGCGCCGGCGCGCGGCGAGGCGGGTGGCCAGCTTGCGGGCCAGGGGCTGAACTGCCCTGCGCAGTTCGGCCAGTTGGGCCCGTCCGGCGAACAGGAAGTCGACGCGGTCGGCAGTCGGCGCGATCGCCCGCCGGGCGATCTCGTCCCGGCCGCGCCGCTCGGCGACCCGCCGCCGCGCCTCCAGGGCGACCTGCCGCCGGAACCCCTCGATACGCTGCCGGATCTCGTCGTCCAGCAGCCGCTCGGTGAACCCGGACCGGCCCCCGCCCTCCGCCCGGATGCTCGTCCGCACGCGGGCCAGCAGCGTCTGCGGACGCAGCCACTCCAGGGTCTGGTGCGACGACCAGCCGTCCGACGTCGGGGAGTTGCCGTATCCGCCGAATCCGTCGACGGCCTCCGCCGCCAACTGCCCCATCAGCGCTCGGTCGTTGGCGGTGAGCGCCGCCGCGAGCCGGTCACGGAGGTCCTCGCGGTTGGTGGGCTCGCCCTGCGGTGCTCCGACACCGCGCGGGAAGTAGAGGTCGAAGACCGGGTCGAACACCGGGCGTTGGCCCGTGCCGTGCAGCAGCGTCGCGGCCAGTCCCTCGCGCAGCAGCTCGCGGTCGGCGAGCCCGAGCGCCTCCATGGCCATCGCCGCGTCCACGGTCTCACCGGTGCCGATGCGCAGACCGTGCGCGCGCAGCGCCCCGACGAGGCCCGTGAGCCGTTCGGTGACACCGGCGGCGGTCACACGGCGTCCAGGTCGAGCTTCGCGGCGGCGCGGAGGATGTCGTCCTGGTGCTTGAGGAGGACGCCGAGGGTGTCCCGTACGACCGTCTCGTCGAGGGTGTCGGCGCCGAGCGCCAGGAGGGTGCGGGCCCAGTCGATG
This sequence comes from Streptomyces sp. NBC_00986, assembly GCF_045162565.1. Taxonomy (NCBI): domain Bacteria; kingdom Bacillati; phylum Actinomycetota; class Actinomycetes; order Kitasatosporales; family Streptomycetaceae; genus Streptomyces; species Streptomyces sp. NBC_00986. The sequence continues at coordinate 1,634,082 of NZ_CP108733.1, read as the reverse complement.
GTCTCGGCCACCGACGGCACCTTCCGCAGCTCCATCTCGCGCAGCGCGCCGACCACCCGGACCACCGACTCGGCCAGCGCCGCACCGAGGCCAGGCACCTTCAGCCGTACGATCCGACGCTCCAACTCCTCGTCGGGGAAGCCGATATGGAGGAACAGGCAGCGGCGGCGCAGGGCCTCGGAGAGTTCGCGGCTCGCGTTCGAGGTGAGGACCACGAAGGGGCGGCGGGTCGCGGTGATCGTGCCCAACTCCGGGACGGTGACCTGGAAGTCGCTGAGGATCTCCAGCAGCAGGCCCTCCACCTCGACGTCGGCCTTGTCGGTCTCGTCGATCAGCAGGACCTTCGGGTCGTCGCCGCGGATCGCCGTGAGCAGCGGGCGGGGGAGCAGGAACTCCTCGCTGAAGATGTCGGTGCGGGTCTCGTCCCAGCTCTCGTCGCGGCCCGCGCTGATGCGCAGCAGCTGCTTGGCGTGGTTCCACTCGTACAGCGCCCGGGACTCGTCGACGCCCTCGTAGCACTGGAGCCGTACCAGCTCGGCGCCGGCGACCTCGGCGACGGCCTTGGCGAGTTCCGTCTTGCCGACACCGGCCGGGCCCTCGACGAGGAGCGGCTTGCCGAGGCGGTCGGCGAGGAAGACGGTCGTGGCGACCGCGGGCGAGGCCAGATAGCCGGTCTCGGCGAGGCGAGCGGCGACTTCGTCGACGGAACGGAACACGGGGCCTCCGGCGGATCGCGGGTGGTGCGGCGGGTGGTGCGTCGGTGTGCGGCAACATATCTAAGCGCTTGTTCACCTTCACTGTCACCCGGGATCAGGTGCCTGCGCAAGCTCGTACACCGATCGGTTTCCTCTTGGGGTGTTGCGCGGTAACCTCGGGGTATGGCCACGACAGACAAGGCGTCCCCTCGAGACCGGCTGCTCGATGCGGCGGCCGAGCTGTTCTACCGCGACGGCGTCTCCATCGGCGTGGAGGCGCTGTGCAAGTCCGCCGGGGTCTCGAAGCGGTCGATGTACCAGCTCTTCGACAGCAAGGACGAGGTCCTCGCCGCGAGCCTGGAGCGGCGCGCGCCCGGGTATGCGGCGCGACTGGCCCCCGGTGCGGACGACGCCGGTACGCCACGCGAGCGCATCCTGTACATCTTCGAGCAGGTGGAGAAGGTGTCGACCGAACCCGGGTTCATGGGGTGCCCCTATCTCGCCGCGCTGGTCGAGCTGAAGGATCCCGAGCATCCGGCGAGTGTGGTGGCCCGGGTGTCCAAGGAGCGGATGCAGGACGCGTTCCGGGTCCAGGCGGAGTTGGGCGGGGCACGTGAACCGGAGCTGCTGGCACGGCAGTTGATGCTGGTCTTCGACGGTGCGAATGCTCGGGCCGGAGCGAAGCTGGAGACGTTGGACGGGTTGACCGTCGAGACCGTGCGGACGTTGCTGGACGCGGCGGGGGTTGCCTGAACGGCGATCACCACCAGCGTGTCCGCGGTGCGCGGCACTACTTGTTCCTCAGTCCGTCGGCCCGCCGACCGGGATGCCGAGCCGGTCGGCGACGGTCGTCAGGGCCGATCCCAGCGGCAGCGCGACCCGGGTGCGGGCGTGCGGGTCGCCCCGGGTGGGGTCCCGGTTGACGATCAGCACCGGCTTGCCCTCCTGCGCCGCCTGACGGACGAACCGCAGCCCGGACATCACCGTCAGCGACGAACCGAGGACCAGCAGCGCGGTCGACTCGCGGACCAGCCGCCGGCAGTCCTCGACGCGCTGCGGCGGAACCGCCTCGCCGAAGAACACCACGTCCGGTTTGAGGACGCCCCCGCAGTCGGCGCACGGCACGACCTGGAAGTCCCCGACCTGCGCGTCGGTGAGGTCGGCGTCACCGTCCGGGTTGATCCCGGCGGCGACCGGGTCGTAGCCCGGGTTCTCGGCCTCCAGGCGCCGGGCGAGTTCGCGGCGCGGGCCGATGGCGCGGCAGGAGAGGCACACGACCCGGTCCAGACTGCCGTGGAGCTCCACGACGCCCTCGCTGCCGGCGGCCTGGTGCAGGCCGTCGACGTTCTGGGTGATCACGCCCGAGACGCGGGCGTCCCGGGCGAAGGCGGCAACCGCCAGGTGTCCCGCGTTGGGGCGGGCCCGCCCGAAGGTGCGCCAGCCGAGGTGACTGCGCGCCCAGTACCGGCGCCGCGCGTGCGCGCTCGCGGTGAAGTCCTGGTAGGTCATCGGGGTGTGCCGGCTCAGGCTCCCGCCCTCGCCCCGGTAGTCGGGGATGCCCGACTCCGTGGAGAGGCCCGCCCCGCTGAGCACCAGGACACCGCCGGCGCTCAGCGCGTCGACGACCGGCTCCAGGTCGGTGGTGCCGGGCAGCAGGTCCGCCGACGCGGGGGTCCAGCTGAGGGTGGGGCGCATGCGCATGCCGCAAGGGTACGGAATCGGCGGTGGCCTTCGGCGGGCGTGGACGCTTGCCGGGGTCCGTCCTCCGTCCGCCGCGGGCAAACCGGCGCCCGGCGCACCGGGCGGGCGCGTGGGCGCACGGGTGCCCGCCGCGGTGAGCGTGAGCGCCGTTGCGGGCCGGCCGGCCGCGGAAAGCATGTCCTCAGCACTGCAGTACTGCGAGCGAGGAGACATGTGATGTCCAGCGAGTTCCAACGGACCAAGCTGCGGGCCATGTTCGAGGCGTTCGACGCGGACGGCAACGGCTATCTGGAGGAGGCGGACTTCGTGGCCCTGGCGGACCGCTGGGGCCGACTGCCGCGAGTCAGGAGAGAGGGATCGGAACTGGCGGCGCGCGTGGACGGTGTGCTGAAGGGCTGGTGGCAGCATCTGTCGGAGACCGTGGACACGGACCGGGACGGCCGGATCGACATGGACGACATCCTCGCCATGGTCGACCACCTGCCGACCATCCCCGAGGCCGTCACCGCGACCGCCGACACCATCTTCGACGCGGTCGACGAGAACGCCGACGGGCGCATCTCGCGCGGCGAGCACCAGCGTCTCGTCGACACCTGGCACGGGCGGCCCGTGGAGACCGGCGGTGTCTTCGACCGGCTCGACCAGGACGCCGACGGCTACCTCAGCCGCCCCGAGTTCGCCGCGCTGTGGACCCAGTTCTGGATCAGCGACGACCCCGCCGAACCCGGCAACCTGATGTGCGGCCCGATCGGCGCCGGGTGAGACACCGGCGGCGGCCGTTCAGAGCCGGCCGCGCCGGGCCGCCCGCCAGGCGAGTCATATACCCCGGACCGCCGCAAGATCACGCCAACTGAAATGACGCCCGAGGGCCCAGCCGGACCGTAGGTCAAGGGGCAGCCGCCGTAGCGGCTGCCCCACTTTCCCGTCCGGCTTGACTCACGCGGCCAGTGCCACCGCCTCCACCGCCGGTGTACGCAGCACACGCCGGGCCGTCAGCAGGCTCGTCCCCAGGGTCACCGTCGCCGCCACCGCGACGACCGTCAGCCAGATCCCCAGCCCCTGGTGAGGGAGCACCGAGTCCGTGCGGACCATGGTGAACGGGATGATTCCCGCCAGCGCGGCCGCCGTGCCTGACAGGACGCCGGTGATGGTGAGGATCGCCGTCTCGGTGCCGACCGTGCGCAGCACCTGCCCCGGAGTCGCGCCCGCCAGGCGCTGCCCGCCGAACTCCCGGGCGCGGTAAGTCGTCGCCGCGTACAGGGAGTTGACCAGCATCACGCAGACGAAGACCACGATGATGCCGACGACCGTGAAGTTGAGGGTCTCCAGGTTCTTCGCGTCCACGGACTTCGTCAGGCCCGAGGCCCTCACCGCGTCGCTCTCCACCGCCTGCATGTACAGCGTCGCCGTGGACACCGCCGTGAACAGGATCAGCGACATCAGGATCCCGGCGAGCCGGTCGGCCCGCTCGCGCAGGTTGCGGACCGCCAACCACCCGCTCGCGCCGGTCAGTTGGAGCCGGTCCAGCAGGCCCTTCAGCAGCCGCGGCGCCAGCAGGGACAGGCCGACCGACAGCAGGATCGCCCCGTACGCCGGCGCCGCCATCAACGCCGCGTCCGTGGCGGAGAAGGCGAAGGTCGCCGTCACCGACACCACACCGGCGACGAGGACGGCGTAGGCGAGGAACGTCCGCGCCCGGCCCCGCCGCCGTTGCCCGCGCGTCGCCCGCCGTACGGCCAGGAACGCGGCGCCCGCGGACGCCAACAGCGTGATGCCCAGGCCCGATTGGAGCGCGAAGGGTCCGAAGGAGTAGTCGACGGAGCGGGCCACCTGACCACTGTCCTTGAACGCCCCGAGCAGAGCCCGGCCGCCGAGCATCGCGGGACCGACGGCGAGGACCGTGCCCAGCAGAGCGACCGCCACCGCCTCACCCACGACCATCCGCTTCAGCTGCGCGGGGGTCGCCCCCGAGCAGCGCAGGGTCTCCAACTCCCTCGACCGCTGACGGACGTTGACGGTCAGCGTCGAAGCGACGGCGAAGAACACCAGCAAGGTGCCGTAACCGCCGACGACACTCGCCGACGTGGACAGCGTGTCGACGCTGACCGAGTCGATGCCGTGCCGATTCGCCGTGTCCTGAAGGGAGTTGAACGTCATGATGATCGCCGCGCCGAGGAACGCGGCCAGCAGGGTGGCCAGGAAGCGGCCCGGCCGTTGCCGGACCGAGCGCATCGCCAGTACGAACATCGGTCACACCCCCGCCGTCATATCGTCGCCCAGGTGCGCGAGCCGCTCGGCGACCGCGTCGACGGTCGGCGCGTGCATCCGGCCGGCGAGCCGACCGTCCGCGAGGAACACCACCGAGTCGGCGTACGAGGCGGCGACCGGGTCGTGGGTCACCATCACCACGGTCCGGCCGTGCACCCGTACCGCCTCCTGCAACAGCAGCAGCACGCCCCGCGCGCTGCGCGTGTCCAGGGCGCCGGTCGGCTCGTCCGCGAAGATCACCCGGGGTTCGGTGACCAGGGCGCGGGCGATGGCGACCCGCTGCCGCTGACCGCCGGACAGCTGGTCGGGACGGTGACCGAGCCGGTCGCCGAGACCGACCGAGGTCAGCACCTCCTGGGCCCGCCGCCGGTCGACGCGCCGCCCCGCGAGCTTCAGCGGAAGGACGGTGTTCTGCGCGACGGTGAGCGTGTCGAGGAGGTTGTACTGCTGGAACACGAACCCGATCCGACTGCGCCGGAACCGCGTCAGCTCGGCCTCGCTCCCGCCCGTCATCTCCGCGCCGTCGACCATCACGATCCCGCTGTCCGGCCGGTCGAGCCCCGCCGCGCACTGCAACAGCGTCGACTTGCCGGACCCCGACGGCCCCATCACCGCCGTGAAAGTGCCGCGCTCCAGGCTCAGCGTGACCCCGTCCAGCGCGGTCACGGCGCTGTCGTCACGGCCGTAGGTCCTGCTCACCTTGACCAGCCGCAGCGCCTCGGCGGCGGGTCCCTTGTCCTGCGTGCGTCGTGCGGTGCGAAACATCGCCATCACCCTCCGTGCGGCACGCCCTGTGCCTCGCCAACGACGCTACGGAGAACGCCGGTTACGCACATTGGGCGCAGAACCCGTATCCCGGGGTGTACTCAGCGACACCCCCCGGCCGGGCCCGGTCCGTCCTACTGCGTCGAGGCATCGCGTCCCTCTCCACCTACGGGAACCCCTGACCGAAACCCCTGACCGACGCCCGTACGGGTCACCAGAACGCGCCGCCCCCGGCCCCGCCCGATGCAATGGACCTGTGACCGCGCCCCCGGACGACTGCCTCGCCCGCAACGAGTGGATCTGCGGCGAGTACCTGAGCACCCGCCGCCACATCCTCGTCGACGCGGTCGTCCAACATCTGCAACTGACCTCGGTCTCCGTGCTCATCGGCCTGGCGATCGCCCTCCCGCTCGCGGTGGTGGCCCGCCGCTGGGGCTGGGCCGCGGGACCGGTGCTCGCGGTGACGACGATCCTCTACACGATCCCGTCCCTGGCGATGTTCTCGCTGCTCCTGCCGGTCTACGGCCTCTCGGCCACCCTCGTCGTCGCCGGACTCGTCCTCTACTCACTCACCCTGCTGGTCCGCAACATCCTCGCGGGCCTGCGCGCCGTACCCGAAGAGACCCGACAGGCCGCACGCGGCATGGGCTACGGCCCGATCCGCCTCCTTCTCACCGTGGAACTGCCCCTCGCGCTCCCCGCCGCGATGGCAGGCCTCCGCATCGCCACCGTCTCGGCGGTCTCGCTGGTCACGGTCGGCGCGATCGTCGGCTTCGGGGGACTCGGCAACCTCATCTACGCGGGCATGAACACCTACTTCAAGGCACAGGTGCTCACCGCGTCCGTGCTGTGCGTGGTGATCGCGATCGTGGCCGACCTGCTCCTCCTGCTCGTGCAACGGCTCATCACCCCCTGGACGAGGGCGGTCCGCGGATGAACACCCTTACCGACGCCTGGCACTGGCTCACCGACTCCGCCCACTGGAGCGGTGACGACGGCATCTGGCACCGGCTCGCGCAGCACCTCGTCCTCACGGTCGTCTGCCTGGTCATCAGTTGCGTGATCGCGCTGCCGATCGCCCTCGTCCTCGGTCACCTCGGCAAGGGCGGCGCACTCGCCGTGAACATCTCCAACATCGGCCGCGCGGTGCCCACCTTCGCCGTCCTGGTCCTGCTGCTCCTGACCCCGATCGGCAAATGGGGCGAGGGACCCACCGTCGTCGCCCTCGTCCTGTTCGCCGTACCGCCCCTGCTCACCAACGCCTACGTCGGCATGCGCGAGGTCGACCGCGATGTGGTGCGGGCCGCGCGCGGAATGGGAATGACGGGCCGTCAGATGCTCTTCCGCGTCGAACTGCCGCTCTCCCTGCCGCTGTTGATGAACGGCGTACGGATCGCGGCCGTCCAACTCGTCGCCACCGCCACGATCGCCGCACTCGCGGGCGGCGGCGGACTCGGCCGCATCATCACCGCCGGCTTCAACCTCGCCAACACCGCGCAGGTGGTGGCCGGGGCGGTGCTCGTCGCCGTGTTCGCGTTGCTCGTCGAGGGCGTCTTCGAGGTCGCCGAACGGCTGGCGCCCCGGTGGGCGGGGAGAGCGCGATGAAGCGACGTGCGGCCGCGGCCGGTCTCCTCCTCCTGGTCACCGGTTGCTCGACCGGGCCGTCCCTGGAGAACAAGGGCGCTGTCACCGCGCCACCCGGCGACAGCCATCACCTGACCATCGGCTCGGCCGGATTCACCGAGAGCGACCTGCTCGCACAGATGTACGCGCTGCTGCTGAAGCAGGCCGGCTACAAGACCTCCCTGCTCACCGTCGCCAACCGCGAACTCTACGAACCGGCCCTGGAATCAGGGCAGATCGACGTCGTACCCGAGTACGCGGCCACCTTCGCCGACTGGCTCAACGCCAAGACCAACGGCCCCGACGCACCGGCCGTCGGCTCACCCGACCTCGCCACCACGATGAAGGCACTCCGCCGACTGGCCACACCCCGCGGCCTCACGGTCCTCGACCCCGGCAAGGCCGTCGACCAGAACGCCTTCGCCGTGGCCCGCTCGTACGCCGAGGAACACCGCCTCAAGACCCTCAGCGACCTTGGCGCCTCGGGGCTGAAGGTGCGGCTCGCGGCGGGTGACGAGTGTGTCCAACGGCCGTACTGCGAACCAGGGTTGAAGAAGGTCTACGGCATCGACATCACCGCCGTCGACCCGAAGGGCGTCGGCACGACCCAGGCGAAGAGCGCGGTGCAGAACGGCCAGGACCAGATGGTGCTGACCACGACGACCGACGCCACCCTCGACCAGTTCGGCCTGGTCCTCCTCACCGACGACAAGCACCTCCAGAACGCCGACTACGTCGTCCCGGTCGTCAACCGCTCCCGGGCGGGGAGCACCGGCGTGACCAAGGCGCTGGGGAAACTCAACGACGTTCTCACCACTGCGGACCTGGCCTCCATGAACCAACAGGTCGACAGCTGGCGGCGGTTGGCGCAGGACGTGGCTCGGACGTATCTCAAGGACAAGGGGCTGTTGAAGTGAGGCCGGGGCATTGTCAGTGCCGGCTTGTACGGTGCGGGCATGGGTGTTTATCTCGTCGATGTCGACGCGCAGGAGTGGTTCAGTGAGGACACGGGGGAAGGGGGCATGGGGGCCATCGCGAAGGGGCTCGACGCGGAGTTGGCGCGGCGCGGGCTGCCGCCGTACACGTCCGTGCCCGAGCGGGACACTGCCCCGGGCTTCGAGGAGAAGCTGAGCGCCTCCATGCGGGGGTTCGACGCGCTGTGCCGCGCCGAACTGACCCCTGCGGAAAGGGCGTTGCTCGGCGACTGGTCGGTGCTGGTACCGGTCTCGCTCGACGAGGAGATACGGCTGCCCATCGGCTCCGCGTACACGGACGAGACGGTGATCGTCGGCGCACCTCAGGTGCTCGCCCTCGCCGAGCGGCTGGCCGCGGTGCTCGAACTGCCCGTCGAGATACCGGAGGTGACGGGAAACCTGGACCTCACCTTCTGGTTCCTGGAGGGAGAGGCAGAGGAGTTGGCGGCCGCCCGTCCCGGTCCCTGGAGCCAGGACCTCGACACGGCCTTCTACGTGGCCCTGTACCTGCGCGCGGCCCAGCACGCGCTACGACGGGGCTGCCCCCTCACCTACTCCTGAGCCGGAGCGCGACCCTCACGCATCCGCCACCGAGTCGAAGTCCACCTGCCCCCGAGGCACCCCGAGCGCGTCCGCGTCCACGGACCGCCGGAGCGCCTCGTGCAGTTTCGCCGGAGTGAGCACTCCCAGGAAGCGCGCCCCGTCCAGCACGGCGACCCACCCGGCATCGTGCTGGAGCATCACGCCGAACGCCTGCTTCAACGGGGCACCTACGGGGACCCACGCGTTCATCCGGTGGGCGAGTTCACCGACCGTGCCGCCCGCGGTGAGTTCATCGGCCTTGACCCACCCCTGCAACTCGCCCTGCTCGTCTAGGACCACTGCCCACCGCGCGCCCTCCACCCGCAGCCGGTCGGCGGCCCGCTGCGCCTGCTCGTCCGCACGGGCGACCGGCGGCTGTTCCAGGTCGTCGGGCTCGATCTCCGTCACCGACAACCGCTTCAGCCCCCGGTCCGCGCCCACGAACTCGGCGACATACGGCGTCGCCGGCGTGCCGAGCACCGCGCCGGGGGTGTCGTACTGCTCGATCCGCCCCTGCCCGTACACGGCGATGCGGTCGCCGAGTCGTACCGCCTCCTCGATGTCGTGCGTGACCAGGAGCACCGTCTTACGCACGGCGGCCTGCATCCGCAGGAACTCGTCCTGCAACTGCTCCCGCACCACCGGGTCGACCGCGCCGAACGGTTCGTCCATCAGCAGCACCGGCGGATCGGCGGCGAGCGCCCGCGCCACCCCGACGCGCTGCCGCTGCCCGCCCGACAACTGCTCCGGGTAGCGCGGGCCGTACGTCTTCGGGTCGAGGCCCACCAGATCGAGCAGCTCCGCGGCCCGCTCCCGTGCCCTGGCCCGCTTCCAGCCGACCAGGGACGGCACGGTCGCCGTGTTGTCGAGGATCGTGCGGTGCGGGAAGAGCCCGACCTGCTGGATGACGTAGCCGATACGGCGGCGCAGGCGCACCGGGTCGACTCCGGCGATGTCCTCGCCGTTCACGAAGATCCGGCCGGAGGTGGGCTCGATGAGGCGGTTGACCATCATCATGGTCGTCGTCTTGCCGCAGCCGGACGGGCCCACCAGCGTGACGAGTTCGCCCTCGTTCACCTCGAAGGACAGCCCGTCCACGGCCGTCGTACCGTCCGGGTACCGCTTGCTGACCTGCTCGAACCGGATCATGTCCTCACGCTAACGGCGCCGGTCCGCCGCCGCCCTTCAACAGCGTCCCACCGGCTGGTGACGTGGGCACGCGGAGCCTGGAATGATCCGTAGCACCTCCATCTCCCGGCAGGCCGAAGGGACAGCGGCATGAACGACGGAGTCGACGGAGTCGACGCATCGGCCCGCTACGGAAGGCTGCGCCGCCGGACGTTGCTCACCACGGCGGCCGCCCTGAGCGTCGTCCCCGCGGCGATGGCGGGAGGCAGCGGCGGCGGAACCCCCTCCGCCGGCACCACGGTGTCGGGCCTGACCGTGGAACACCGCACCGACCCGCTCGGCGTCGACGCGGCACACCCGAGATTCGGCTGGCGCATGGCGTCCACCGCGCGGGGCCGGCACCAGACGGCGTACCGGATCAAGGTCGCCACCTCGCCGCGACACCTGACCCACGGCAGCGCCGACGTCTGGGACAGCGGCCGCGTCGACTCGGCGGACTCGGTCGCCGTCCGCTACTCCGGCCCCGAACTGCGCGCCTCGACCCGCTACCACTGGTCGGTCACGGTGTGGGACGAGCACGGCCGCGCCGTCACCGCAGCGCCCACCGCCCACTTCGAGACCGGCCTGCTCAGCACCGACGGCGTCACCGGCTGGGACGGCGCGCAGTGGATCGCCATGGCGGGCAAACGCCCGAACACCGTCGGCGCACCACTCCTGCGCAGCCAGACAGCACTGACGGGCGGGCAGGTCACCGAGGCCCGGCTGTACGTCTCCGCACTCGGTGTGTACGACGTGTACGTCAACGGCCAACGCGTCTCCGTGCCCCAGGGCGACAGCACCACGTACGAGTTCCTGCCCCCGGGCTGGACCAACTACGACACCACCGTCAACTACTTCACCTACGACGTCACGGACCTGCTCGCGGACCCGGCACAGGTCACCCTCGCCGCCGTGCTCGGCAACGGCTGGTACAACGGCCGCATCGCGGAGAACAGCACCCACTACTCGGCCGACGGCAACCCCCTGGCGCTCAAGGCGAAACTTCTCATCCGGTACGCCGACGGCTCCACCCAGGCGATCGTCACCGCACCCGGCGCCGACTGGCGAGCCACCGACACCGGCCCCTACCGCACCGACGACATCTACGACGGCCAGTTCTACGACGCCCGCAAGGAGCTCCCGGGTTGGACGGCGAACGGCTTCGACACCTCGGCCTGGTCGCCCGTCGAGGCTCAAGACCCTTTCCCCGAGGCCCAGTTGGTCGCCTATCCCGGCGAGAGCGCCCGCCTGATGCCCGAGTGGGACCGTAAGCCGCGCTCCGTCACCGTCTACACGGGAGTCACCGGCGTCACGGGAGCCGCGGGTCAGGAAGGCGGCAGCGCGAACGGCAAGGGCCGTATCGTCGTCGACCCCACCCGCACGGTCACCGACCCCGTGCGGGCGTCCACCGTCTCCGTCACCCTGCACCCCGGCGACACCGCCGTCATCGACCTCGGCCAGAACCTCGTCGGCGTGCCCCGCTACACCCTGCGAGGCCCGGCGGGCGCCCAAGTCGCCTTCAAACCGGGGGAGATGCTCAACGACGACAGCGCGGGCGCCGACGGCCCCGTGGGCTCGGTCTACCGCGCGAACCTCCGCACCGCCGAAGCCACCAGCACCTACATCCTGAAGGGCGACCCGGCGGGCGAGACCCACCAGGACTCGCTGACCTTCTACGGCTTCCGGTACGTCTCCGTCACCACGACCGAGACCGTCACCCTCGTCGAGCTCACGGGCAAGGCAGCCACCTCCGCCCTCCACGACATCGGCACCATCACGACCGACGACACCGACGTCAACCAGCTGATCAGCAACGTCCGTTGGGGCCAGCGCGGCAACTACCTCTGGATACCCACCGACTGCCCGCAACGCGACGAACGCCTCGGCTGGACCGGCGACACCCAGCTCTTCTCCAACACCGGCCTGTACAACACCGACGCGGTCTCCTTCCTCAGCCACTTCCAGGACACGTTGATCGACTCACAGCACAACTACGGTGCGGGCAGAGCCCAGTTCCCGTGGGTCGCCCCCGGCCACCGCTTCAGCCAGCCGCTCCCGGCGAGCGGCTGGGCGGACTGCGGGGTCGTCGTGCCGTGGACCGTGTGGCAGATGTCCGGTGACACCACGATCATCGACCGCAGTTGGGCGTCGATGACCAAGTACCTGGACTGGATCCGGAGTCGCACCGGCGACATCTACGCCGGCCAGGGCGCGATCTTCGGCGACTGGCTCGCCTTCCAGATCACCAGCACCCAGCTCATCAGCGACGTCTACTACGGCTACAGCGCCCACCTCATGGCCGACATGGCCCGCGCCACCGGCCGCACCGCCGAAGCAGCCACCTACCAACGGCTGTTCACCCACATCAAACGGGCCTTCATCACCAAGTACTTCGCCACCGACGCCCTCACCGGACAGCTGACCGTCCGGTCGAGCCTCGGCGACCCACCGCCGCACACCCCCGGCAACAGCGCCGGCAAGACCGAGGACGACACCCAGACCGCCCTGCTCTGGATCCTCAAACTCGGCTTCTACGACACCGAGTCGCAGCACCGCCAACTGGTCACCCTGCTCACCGACAACATAGGCAACAGCCCGGCCTACAAGGCGGCCCACCCCGACAGCACCCGCGTCGACTACCCGGAGAACACCCTCGCCGTGGGCTTCCTCGGCGTGAACGTCATCGCCCCCGTCCTCACCGACGAGGGCCGCGCCGACCTTGCGTACAGCCTCCTCCACCAGAACGCGATGCCGTCCTGGCTGTACTCGGTGGCCAACGGCGCCACCACGGTCTGGGAGCGCTGGAACTCGTACTCGAAGCAGGACGGCTTCGGCCCGGTCGACATGAACTCCTTCAACCACTACTCCTACGGCGCGATCATGGAGTGGATGTACGAGAGCATGGCCGGCATCGCCAAGGACCCCGAACACCCGGGCTTCCAGCACTTCTTCCTCCAGCCGCACATCGACCCGACCGGCCGGATCACGAAGGTGCGCGGCTCACACGTCTCTCCCTACGGCGAGATCGTCAGCGAATGGAGCGTGCGGGACGGCAAGTTGACGTACCGGGCGGTCGTCCCCGCGAACAGCACGGCGACCCTGCGCATCCCCACCGCCGACCCGTCGACCGTCCACGAGGACAGACGGCCCCTGGCCGAGGCGCTGGGCGTGGAGTTCCTCGGCCTCGCGGACGGCACCGCGTCCTACCAACTGCCGTCCGGCAGCTACGAGTTCACCTCCACGCTGGCCTGACCACTCACCAGCACCACCTCCAGGGTGCGCGGACCGTGCACCCCCTCGACCCGGTCCAGCTCGATGTCACTGGTCGCGGAGGGACCGGAGATCCAGGTCAACGGGCGTGTGGGGTCGAGGCGTTCGAGCGCCTGGGGGACCGAGGAGACCACCTGGTCCGGCACCCGTACGACACAGATGTGATGGTCGGGGACGAGCGTGATCCGGCGGCGGCCCTGGTCCGGGCCGCCGTCCAGGACGATGGTGCCGGTCTCGGCGACGGCCACCGCACACGCCGTGACCACACTGTCGACCCGGTCCAGCTCGGCCGGGGTGCTCTCGGCCCGGTCCGCGACCTGTCCGACGTCGGCCGCCGCGAGCCAGGCAGGCTCAAGCCCCGGCGGTACGGCGACGGTCTTCGAGCCCCGCTCGGCGAGCAACCCGGCGATCACGGCGGCCAGTTCGGCCTCCGTGCACCGGTGCACGAGCGCCCGGTAGTCGGCGAGATTCTCGGCGAGCAGCTCCACCGTCTGCTCGACACTCCGGTCCCCGTGCTCGCGCAGATAACCGCGCTCGAAGGCCTGCTCGTAAGGCGTGTCGTCCTGCGGTACGTCCGCGAGCGCGCGCTCCACGCGGCCCAAGATCCGTTCCCTGCTGCTCACTTGGCCTTGTCCTTTCCACCGTTGGTGCGCTGCCACCAGTCGCGGAACGGCTCCGCCGGTACGGCGGGCAGATCCCGGGTCCCGCTCCACGCCTTGCCGGGTCCTGGCAGGGTCCGTGGATGGAAGCGCCGGGTGCGGGACGCGAGCCGCTGGCCGGTGCGCAGGGCGCCCGGGTGGGTGAACGTCCAGCGGGCCGCCCGCATGGCCGCGCGCTCGGCGGCATGGCCCTTGGCGGGTTGCAGGACGACCTTGTTGCCCTCGCGGGTCACCGGCCCGCCCTCCACGATCCGCTCCCGCAGATGCACCAGCACCTCGGGGATGTCGATGGCGACCGGACACACCTCGTAGCAGGCACCGCACAGGGAGGAGGCATACGGCAACGAGGCGTCGATCTCGCTTGCCGTGCCCCGGAGTTGGGGGCTGAGGATCGCGCCGATCGGGCCCGGGTAGACCGAGCCGTAGGCGTGACCGCCGGCCCGCTCGTACACCGGGCAGACGTTCAGACAGGCCGAGCAGCGGATGCAGCGCAGGGCCTGGCGGCCGACCTCGTCGGCGAGGGTGTCGGTGCGGCCGTTGTCGAGCAGGACCAGGTGGAAGCTGCGCGGACCGTCCCCGTCCGTCGTACCCGTCCACGTGCTGGTGTACGGGTTCATGCGCTCGGCGGTCGAGGAGCGGGGGAGGGTCTGCAGGAACACCTCCAGGTCCTGCCAGGTGGGCACGATCTTCTCGATGCCGACGACCGAGATCAGCGTCTCCGGGAGGGTGAGGCACATCCGGCCGTTGCCCTCGGACTCCACGACGACGAGCGTGCCGGTGTCCGCGACCATGAAGTTGGCGCCGGAGACGCCGACTTTGGCCCGCAGGAACTTCTCGCGGAGGTGGAGGCGGGCGGCCTCGGCGAGTTCGGCGGGCGTGTCGGTCAGCCCGTCCGGCGCCGGGCGGCCCCACTCGCTCATCTCGCGGGCGAAGATCTCCCGGATCTCACCGCGGTTGCGGTGGATCGCGGGGACCAGGATGTGCGAGGGGCGGTCCTTGCCCAACTGCACGATCAGCTCGGCGAGATCGGTCTCGTAGGCGCGGATGCCCGCAGCCTCCAGGGCTTCGTTGAGCCCGATCTCCTGCGTGGCCATCGACTTGACCTTGACGACCTCCGACTCGCCCGTCTCCTTGACGAGTCGAGTCACGATCCGGTTGGCCTCGTCGGCGTCGGCGGCCCAGTGGACGGTGCCGCCCGCCGCCGTCACCGACTCCTCCAACTGGACCAGATACCGGTCGAGATGACGGAGGGTGTGGTCCTTGATCTGCTTGCCGGCCTCGCGCAGGGCGGCCCAGTCGGACAGCTCGGCCACGGCCTTGGCCCGTTTGGCACGGATCGTGTGGGTGGCGTGGCGCAGATTTCCGCGCAGGGTCTGGTTGTTGACGGCCTCGTGCGCGGCCACGGGGAAGGCCGGGAACGCGGGCATCCCGACGAACGTCTCGCTCATGCGCCCGCCTTCTCTTCCGTCTCCGTCGCGGCCAGAATCTCGGCGATGTGCACCGGCCGCATGTCGGTGTGCAGCCGGGCCATCGTGCCGCCGATGTGCATGAGGCAGGAGTTGTCCGCAGCGCACAGCACCTCGGCACCCGTCGACTCGGCGTTGCGCACCTTGTCGGCGCCCATCGCCGCCGAGACATCGGCGTTCTTCACGGCGAACGTCCCGCCGAACCCGCAGCACTCGTCCGCACCGGGCAGCTCGACCAACTCCAGCCCCTTGACGGCCTGGAGAAGCTTGAGCGGCCGGTCACCGAGCCCGAGGCTGCGCAACCCGTGGCAGGTGGGGTGGTAGGTCACCTTGTGCGGGTAGCAGGCGCCGACATCCGTCACGCCGAGCACGTCCACGAGGAACTCGGTCAGCTCGTACGTCTTCGGCACCACCGGCGCCAACGTGGCCGCGAGAGTCTCCCCGCGCCCCTCGGCCCGGGCCCGCTCGCCCATGCGCGGATACAGCTCCCGCACCATCGCCCCGCACGACCCGGAGGGCGTGACGATCGCCTCGTACTCCCCGAAGACATCGGAGAAATGCCGGGCGAGCGGCTCGGCCTCATGACGGTAACCGGTGTTGTAGTGCGCCTGCCCGCAGCACGTCTGCGCCATCGGGAAGTCGACCTCGACGCCCAGCCTGGTCAGCAGTTTCACCACGGCGCGCCCGGTGTCCGGATAGAGCGTGTCGTTGACGCAAGTCAGGAACAGGGCGACACGCATCGCGGCTCCTTAGTGGTCGATCATCGGATGGATGCAGCGTAGTCGGAGGTCACCGTCAGGGGGAGTCCCCGGTTCACCGCGCGCCGAGCCGGGCCGCCGAGCCGGAGGGCACCGTCTCATCGAGCCCCGGGCTCACCGGGCGGCGAGCCGGGCCTCCGCCGCCCGCCACCGGGCGGTGCCGCCCTGAGGTTCATAGCGGGTCGACGGCTGGGTACGGGCGAGCAGCCCCCGCATCCCGGCCAGGTCACCCACCAGCCCGTGGGCCCGCGCCTGGACGAGCACATTACCGAGGGCGGCGGCCTCCGTAGGACCCGCCACCACCGGCAACCCGCAGGCGTCGGCGGTCAGTTGGCACAACAGAGCGTTGCGCGTACCCCCACCGACAATGTGCACCACATCGACTCCGCGCCCGGCGAGTTCCTGGGCGTCGCAGACCGCCCGCCGATGAGCGAGCGCGAGGGAGTCGAGGATGCACCGCGTGATCTCCGCCCGGGACTCCGGCACCGGCTGCCCGGAACCGCGACACGCGTCGGCGATCCGCTCCGGCATCCGCCCCGGTGCCAGGAACGCCGAGTCCCCCGCGTCCACGACCGACCGCAGCGCCGGCACCCGAGCAGCCCCGCGCAGCAACTCGCCCAACTCCGGCTCGCCCCAGGCCCGTACGCACTCCTGAAGCAGCCACAGCCCCATGATGTTGCGCAGATAGCGGACCGTACCGTCGAGCCCCAGCTCATTGGTGAAGTTGGCGGCACGACTGGCCTCGCTGAGCACGGGCGCGTCGAGCTCCAGCCCGGCCAGGGACCAGGTACCGGTACAGATATAGGCGAACCGCTCCTCAACTGCCGGAACAGCGGCAACAGCTGACGCCGTGTCATGCGACCCCACCGCAGTCACCGGTACGGGCCCCCGAAGCCCCGTCTCCTCCACCACCTCGTCCCGCAACACCCCGGCAGGATCGCCCGGTTGCCGCAACGACGCGAACAGGCCGAGGTCGATACCGAGCCGCGAGGCGATGTCGTACGCCCAGTCGCGCGTCCGGGGATCGATGAGCTGGGTGGTGGAGGCGTTGGTCAGCTCGGTTCCCTGCTCGCCGGTGAGCCAGTACGACAGCAGATCAGGGACGAGCAACAGCCTCTCCGCGTGCGCCAGTTGGGCAGAGTCGCGAGCGGCGGCCAGCTGATACAGGGTGTTGAACGGCGCGTACTGCAACCCGGTGGACGAGTACAACTCATCCACCGGCACGGTCGCCCACACCTTCTCGGCGACGCCCTCCGTGCGGGCGTCCCGATAGTGCACGGGATTGCCCAACAACGCCCCGTCCGCGTCCAACAGTCCGTAGTCCACGGCCCAGCTGTCGATACCGACCGAGTCGAGCCGCCCGCCGGTGAGTACACCCGCGGCCCGGAGCCCGTCCAGGACACCGGCGTACAGCGAGAGGATGTCCCAGCGCAGCCCTTCAGGCGTACGAACAGGCCGGTTGGGAAAACGATGGGCCTCCGTCAACTCCAGGGAGTGGGCTCCGACGCGGCCGACCATGACCCGCCCACTGGACGCGCCGAGGTCGACCGCGGCGTACGAGTTCACGTCTGCGCTCACCGAAGGAAGGCGGCCGCAACGCCGGCGTCGACCGGGACGTGCAGCCCGGTGGTGTGGGTCAAGTCCCCACCGGTGAGGGCGAAGACGGCGTTGGCGACATGCTCCGGCAGCACCTCACGCTTGAGGATGGTCCGCTGGGCGTAGAACTCGCCGAGCTTCTCCTCCTCGATCCCGTAGGTCGCCGCCCGCTGCGCACCCCAGCCCCCCGCGAAGATGCCCGAGCCCCGCACGACACCGTCCGGGTTGATCCCGTTGACCCGGATACCGTGCTCGCCCAACTCGGCGGCGAGCAGCCGTACCTGATGGGCCTGGTCGGCTTTGGTGGCCGAGTAGGCGATGTTGTTGGGCCCGGCGAACACGGCGTTCTTGGAAGCGATGTACAGAATGTCGCCCCCGAGCCCCTGCGCGATCATCGCCCGCGCGGCCTCTCGCGAAACGAGGAACGACCCACGGGCCATGATGTCGTGCTGCAGATCCCAGTCCCGAGCCGAAGTCTCCAACAGGGGCTTGGAGATGGAGATCCCGGCATTGTTGACGACGAGATCGACCCCACCGAAGGCAAGCAGGGCAGCCTTGAAGGCATCCGCGATCTGCCCTTCGTCCGTCACATCGACAGTGACGGCAACGGCCTTGTCGGGCCCACCCAGTTCCTCCGAAACGGCCTGCGCACTATCGGAGTTGAGATCCGCAACGACAACACAGGCGCCCTCGTCGACCAACCGCCGGGCGATGGCCTTCCCGATCCCGCTCCCCGCACCGGTGACGAGCGCGACCCGAGTGGCAAGCGGCTTCGGCTTGGGCATCCGCTGGAGCTTGGCCTCCTCCAACGCCCAGTACTCGATACGGAACTTCTCCGACTCCTCGATCGGCGCGTACGTGGACACGGCCTCGGCCCCACGCATCACGTTGATGGCGTTGACGTAGAACTCACCGGCCACCCGCGCCGTCTGCTTGTCCTTGCCGAACGAGAACATCCCCACACCGGGGATCAGCACGATCGCGGGGTCGGCACCACGCATCGCGGGGGAGTCGGGCAGAGCGTGCCGCCGGTAGTAGGCGGCGTACTCCTCGCGATAGGCGGAATGCAGCTCCTTCAGCCGAGCGATGGCCTCGTCCAGCGGAGCGGTGGGTGGCAGATCGAGAACGAGCGGCCTGACCTTGGTCCGCAGAAAGTGATCGGGGCAGGAGGTACCGAGCGCGGCAAGCCGGGGATGCTCGGCCCGAGCAAGAAAATCAAGCACGACCTCGGAATCGGTGAAGTGCCCCACCTGCGCCCGGTCTTGAGAGGCGACAGCACGAACATACGGCGCAAGCGCGGCCCCCCGCTCCCGCCGCTCACCCTCGGGCAGCGCACCGTACCCATCCACGACGGGCCCAAAGGGTTCCGCCTTCCCCCGCTCGACGAGAAACGCCTCGGCGGTCCGGATGATGTGCAGCGAGTTCCGCTCACACTCCTCGGAGCTGTCACCCCAAGCGGTGATCCCGTGCCCCCCGAGGACACACCCCACGGCCTGCGGATTGGCCGCCTTCACGGCAGCGATGTCCAGCCCCAACTGAAATCCGGGCCGCCGCCAGGGCACCCACACCACGCTGTCCCCGAAACACTCGGCGGTCAGCTTCTCCCCATCAGCGGCACAGGCAAGCGCGATCCCCGAGTCCGGATGCAGATGATCGACATGCGCCGCGTCCACGAGCCCATGCATGGCGGTGTCGATCGAAGGCGCCGCGCCCCCCTTACCGTGCAGGCAGTAGTCGAACGCGCCCACCATCTCGTCCTCGCGCTCAACCCCCGGATACACGTCGACCAACGCCCGCATCCGATCCAGCCGCAACACAGCGAGCCCACCCTCGGTGAGCGTCCCAAGGTCCCCTCCGGACCCCTTGACCCACATCAACTCGACGTCCCCGCCGGTGACGGGATCGGTGTCGACGCCCCTGGCGGAGGTATTCCCGCCGGCGTAGTTGGTATTACGAGGATCAGAACCAAGCCGATTGGAACGAGCAAGCAGAGCAGCAGCTTCGGGGTGCGGAACCATGAACTTCCAGTCCTTTTCGAGAGAGGTGAGCTTTACCCCTTGGGGGCGCGGGGAACTGCGCGACCAGCCACATACGGTCCGCACCCCGCAAACAACAGATCCAGGCAGCCGCTCACGCCCCCCAACCGGCCTGCTGCCCTCCAACTCGCTCAGCAACAATCCGCTCCTGCCACCTACTGCCCCGATACGCCGCAATGGGGTCAGGGGCGAGCCCCTGTTCCTCCCGCAACTCCCGCAACAACGGCCGCACGTCAGTGTTGTACGCGTCCATCACCACGGCATTCGCCTCCAGCACATCCCCCGCCCCCTGCGCCGCGGCCAACGCCACCCGGTCCACCAGCAACGCCTTCGCCGTCGCTTCCTGCACATTCATCACCGACCGAATGATCGCCGGAATCTTCGCCTCGATGTTGTGACACTGATCCAGCATGAAGGCGACATCCGCAGTGAACCCCCCACCCCGAATGACCTCATACATGATCCGGAACAACTGAAAGGGATCAGCCGCCCCCACCATCAGGTCATCGTCCGCATAGAACCGCGAGTTGAAGTCGAACGCCCCGAGCTTCCCCTCCCGCAACAACGTCGCGACGATGAACTCGATATTGGTGCCAGGCGCATGATGCCCGGTGTCAACCACAACCTGAGCCTTGGGCCCGAGCTTCAGGCAATGCGCGTACGCGGTACCCCAGTCCGGCACATCGGTCGCATAGAACGCCGGCTCGAAGAACTTGTACTCCAGCAACATCCGCTGCCCGTCCCCAAGCCGCTCGTACACCGCCGCGAGCGCCTCACCCAACCGGTCCTGCCGAGCAGAAAGATCATCCTGACCCGGATAATTCGTCCCGTCGGCGAACCACAGCTTCAGATCGGCGGAGCCCGTCGCATCCATGATGTCGACACACTCCAGCAGATGATCCAGCGCCTTGCGCCGCACCGCCGCGTCGGGATGACACACACTCCCGAGCCGGTAGTCGTCGTCCTGGAACGTGTTCGAGTTGATCGCCCCGAGCTTCAGCCCGTGGTCCTCCGCGAACTTCCCCAGCGCCCCGAAGTCGTCGACCCGGTCCCACGGGATGTGCAGGGCGACCGTAGGAGCCACGCCAGTGAACTCGTGGACCTTCGCCGCGTCCTCCAGCTTCTCCTGCGGAGTCCGCGGAACGCCCTCCTGGGCGAAGACCTTGAACCGGGTCCCCGAGTTCCCGTACGCCCACGACGGCGTCTCGACTGCCTGGGTCTGGAGAGCGGCCTTCACCGCGGCGAGATCGGTCACTTGAGGGCTCCTGTGACGTGCGACGGAACGGCGTATGTATGAAACGATTCAGAGAGCGAAGTTATGAGCCTCCCGAAGGGGTGTCAAGCCCTACGGCGAACCCTGTGGCCCGTGACTTCAATGTGACCTTTGGCTATCGAAAGTTTTTCGACGCGGACCCATTGACGTGACAAGGCTGGCGCGCCTAACGTCCCGGCAACCAAGTTGAAACCTTTCACGACGCTGTGAGGGCCTACCCGCCGGCGTCGTCGAGGAGCCCCTCATGACCCACCCGTCAGAAGCGGGTCCGGCCCCGGTGCTCGCGCTCAAGGGCATCTCCAAGTCCTTCGGCGCGGTGCGCGCCCTGCGGGACGTGTCCCTCGAACTGTTCCCCGGTGAGGTGCACGCACTCGCCGGTGAGAACGGCGCGGGCAAGTCCACTCTCATCAAGACCCTCGCCGGTGTGCACCGGCCCGACGCCGGCCAGGTGCTGCTCGACGGCGCGCCCGTCCTCTTCCACGGCCCCGGTGACGCCCGCGACGCGGGTATCGCCGTGATCTACCAGGAACCGACCCTCTTCCCCGACCTGTCGATCGCCGAGAACATCTTCATGGGCCGCCAGCCCCGCCGCGCGCTGGGCCGTATCGACCACAAGGCCACCTATGCGGCGACCGCCGCCCTGATGAAGCGGCTCGGCGTCGAGCTCGACCCCGACCGCCCGGCGCGCGGACTGTCCATCGCCGACCAGCAGATCGTGGAGATCGCCAAGGCGCTCTCCTTCGACGCCCGCGTCCTCATCATGGACGAGCCGACGGCCGCCCTCACCGGCAGCGAGGTCGCCCGCCTCTTCGGCGTCGTCCGCACCCTGCGCGAACAGGGCGCCGCCGTCCTGTTCATCTCGCACCGCCTGGAGGAGATCTTCCAGATCTGCCAACGCGTCACCACCCTGCGCGACGGGGCGCTGATCTCCAGCGAGCCGATCGAGGGGATGACCGAGGACGATCTCGTACGACGCATGGTCGGCCGCGACCTGGACGAGCTGTACCCCAAGCAGGACGTCGAACCCGGTGAAGTCGCCCTGAGCGTCAAGCGGTTGACCCGCGAGGGCGTCTTCACCGATGTCTCCTTCGACGTACGGCGCGGAGAGATCGTCGGCCTCGCCGGGCTTGTCGGCGCCGGCCGCACCGAAGTCGCGCGGGCCGTCTTCGGCATCGACCGGTGGGACGCCGGCGGGGTCGAGGTCGACGGCAGGTCGCTGACGAACGGCGCCCCGTCGACCGCGATGGCCGCGGGCCTCGCCCTGGTCCCCGAGGACCGGCGGGCCCAGGGCCTGGTGATGGACATGTCCATCGAGCGGAACATCGGCCTGACCGGCCTCCGTACGACGGTGAAGGCGGGCCTGGTCGACCGCGGCGCCGAGCGCAGCCGTTCCCTCGACTGGGCGGTGAAACTGCACGTCAAGTACGCGCGGATCGCCGACACCGTCAACACCCTCTCCGGCGGCAACCAGCAGAAGGTCGTCCTCGCCAAGTGGCTGGCCACCGGCCCCAAGGTGCTGATCGTCGACGAGCCGACCCGTGGCATCGATGTCGGCACCAAGGCCGAAGTGCACCGGCTGCTCAGCGAGTTGGCCGCCGAAGGGGTCGCCGTCCTGATGATCTCCTCCGATCTGCCCGAGATCCTCGGTATGGCCGACCGCGTGCTGGTGATGCACGAGGGCCGCCTCACCGCCGAGATCCCCCGCTCCGAAGCCACCGAGGAAACCGTGATGGCCGCAGCCACCGGGAGGGCCGCCGCATGACGGTTACGGCTCCCAATCCCGCGCCCGCCGCCGAAGTGCCCGAGTCGAGCAGTACGCGGCTCGTCGACCGGGTCTTCAAGATGCGTGAACTCGCCATCCTGGTCGTCTTCCTGGTGATGATCGGCATCACCCAGGCGGGCAACAGTCAGTTCCTGTCCGAGCAGGGCATCAAGGACCTGCTCCTCAACGCGACCATCCTGGTGCTGGTCGCCACCGGGCAGTCGCTGGTCGTCATCACCCGCAACGTCGACCTGTCCGTCGGCTCCACGCTCGGCATCACCGCCTTCGCCACCGGTGACTACCTCCAGGGCGGTGGCAACGCTGTCATCGCGATCCTGCTGGCGGTCCTGCTCGGTGTCGGACTCGGCCTGGTCAACGGGCTGTTGGTCAGTCTGGGGCAGGTGCCCGCGCTGGTCGTCACCCTCGGCACGCTCTACATCATCCGGGGCGTCGACTCCATCTGGGTCGGCTCACGGCAGATCACCGCCGCCGATCTCCCGGGCGGGTTCGTGGACTTCGGCTCCGGCGGACTGTCGGCCGTGCCCTGGCTGGCGATGATCGCGCTCGCCGTGCTGGTCGCCACCGCCTACTACCTCAAACACTTCGGCAGCGGACGGGAGTTGTACGCGCTCGGCTCCAACCCCGAGGCCGCCCGGCTCGCCGGCATCCCCGTCCGTAAGCGGACCCTCGCCGCGTACACCTTCTGCGGCGGGCTCGCCGGACTCGCCGGCGCGATGTACCTCGCCCGCTTCGGCAACGTCGACTCCGGCACCGGCACCGGGTACGAACTCACCGTTGTCAGCGCGGTGGTTGTCGGCGGGGTGGTCTTCACCGGCGGCTCCGGCAGCGTCTACGGCGCGGCCCTCGGCGCACTTCTGCTGACCTCGATCAACAGTGTGCTGCCCGCCCTCGGCGTCAGTTCCGTCTGGGTGCTGGCCATCAACGGCATCCTGCTCATCCTCGCCATCGCCGTCGACCGGATCGTCGCCCTGCGTGTGGCCACCGCACTGAAGAAGAGGAACGCCCGCCATGCCTGACTCGTTGACGCGCGCGATCCGCTGGGACACGGTCGTCGGCGCCCTGCTGATCGTCCTGCTGCTGTTCTCCTTCTCCTTCGTGGACGGCTTCGGCAACGCGCTGAACCTGTCGTTCCTGATCGGCAACACCCTTCCCATCGCGCTGATCGCCCTTCCGATGACCCTGCTGGTCGTCGCCGGCGAGATCGACCTGTCGGTCGCCTCCACGGCCGGCCTGTCGGGCGCGGTGATGGGCAAGCTGTGGAACGACGGCATGACCATCGAGACGATCATCCCGATCTGCCTGCTGCTGGGTGTGGTCTGCGGACTGATCAACGGGCTTCTCGTCACCCGGCTGGGGCTGCCGTCCCTCGCCGTCAC
Source organism: Streptomyces sp. NBC_00986 (assembly GCF_045162565.1). Taxonomy (NCBI): domain Bacteria; kingdom Bacillati; phylum Actinomycetota; class Actinomycetes; order Kitasatosporales; family Streptomycetaceae; genus Streptomyces; species Streptomyces sp. NBC_00986. The sequence continues at coordinate 1,610,090 of NZ_CP108733.1, read as the reverse complement.
GATCGGCACGCTCGCCGCGTATCGGGGGATCGCGCAGATCGTGCTCGGGTCCGACGCCGTGACCGATTTCCCCACGCAGTACCTGGACTTCGCGTCCGGGCGGCTCGGGGGCACGTTCCTGCCGCGGGCTTTCCTGCCCTTCCTCGTGTTGCTCGCGATCGCTGTGGTCGTGTTGCATGCGACGCCGTTCGGGCGGTCGTTGTTCGCGATCGGGGCGAACGTGGAAGCGGCGCGGTTCGCCGGTATTCGGGTGCGGCGGCAGAAGCTGATCCTGTTCACGGTGACCGGGTTGATGGCTTCTCTCACCGGGGTGTTCTGGGCGCTGCACTACGCCAGTGCTCGGTATGACAACGCGACCGGGCTCGAACTGTCTGTCGTGGCCGCGGTGTTGCTCGGCGGGATCGACTTCGACGGTGGGAAGGGGACGTTGGGAGGTGCGGTCGCTGGTGTCTTTCTGCTCGGGGCGCTGCAGAACGTGATGAGTCTGGTGAACGTTTCCGCGCAGTCTCAGATCGTTGTCACCGGTGTTCTGCTGGTGGTCTCTGTACTTGGGCCTCGGGTCGCACGCCAGATTGCCATCGCGAGGGCTGCTGCGCGCGCCGTCGGATAGGTCGTTCGAAAGCTGCCGGTCGGCTGTGGCTGGTCGCGCAGTTCCCCGCGCCCCTTCAGGGCGTCTCACTCATCCCTCGTATCTAAGGAACCCCTGCCATGCGCAAAACATCCCTTCGCCGTGCACTTGCGGCCCTCGTCGCCGTCACTTCGCTCACCCTCGTCGCCACCGCTTGCGGTGGCACCACCAAGAAGGACGTGAAGGACGAGAACACCGGGTCGGCCGTCACCGGTGGCAAGGCCGATCCGAATGCCGCGCTCAAGAAGGGGCTCACCGTCGCCTTCCTGCCGAAGGCGGTCAACAACCCGTACTTCACCACCTCCGACAAGGGCGGCGAGAAGGCGCTCACCGAACTGGGCGAGAAGTACAAGGAAGTTGGCACGACCAGCGCCACCGACACCTCTGGTCAGGTCTCCTACGTCAACACGCTCACCCAGCAGCAGGTGAACGCGATCGCCGTGTCCGCGCAGGACCCGGGCGCCCTGTGCACCGCGCTCAAGCAGGCCATGAGCAACAAGATCAAGGTCGTCACCTACGACTCCGACACCAACCCGGAGTGCCGCAACGCCTTCGTCTCACAGGCCAGCGCCGAGGACCTCGGCCGTACCGAGGTGCAGTTGCTCGCCCAGCAGATCGGCTACAAGGGCGAGATCGCGATCCTGTCGGCCGCGCAGACCGCGACGAACCAGAACACCTGGATCGGCTTCATGCGGGAGGAGCTGAAGGACCCGAAGTACAAGAACATCAAGCTGGTCAAGGTCGCCTACGGCAACGACGACGCCCAGCAGTCCTTCCAGCAGACCCAGGGCCTCCTCCAGGAGCACCCGAACCTGAAGGGGATCATCTCCCCGACCACCGTCGGCATCAAGGCCGCCGCCCAGTACCTGTCCGGCTCCAAGTACAAGGGCAAGGTCAAGCTGACCGGCCTCGGCACCCCCAACGACCTGCGCAAGTACGTCAAGAACGGCACCGTCGACGGCTTCGAGCTGTGGGACCCGGCGAAGCTCGGCGCCCTCGCCGCGCAGACGGCAGTGGCGCTGGTGTCGGGGCAGATCACCGGCAAGGAGGGCGAGACCTTCAAGGCCGGCGGGACGTCGTACACCATCGGCAAGGACGGCGTGATCAACCTCGGTAAGCCGACCGTGTTCGACGCGAAGAACATCGACCAGTTCAACTTCTAGTAGATACAGGGGTGTTGATGCAGCGCGTGTGCTTCCTGCTGAAGGTCCGGGCGGACCGCCTCGACGAGTACCGCGAGCGGCACGCCGCCGTGTGGCCCGAGATGCGCGACGCGCTCTCGGCCACCGGCTGGCACAACTACTCGCTCTTCCTGCGTGAAGACGGCCTGCTGGTCGGCTACTTGGAGACCGAGGACTTCGCCGCCGCCCGGGCCGGCATGGAAGCCACCGACATCAACTCCCGCTGGCAGGCGGAGATGGCGCCGTTCTTCGAGTCCCTGGACGGCGCCCGTCCCGACGAGGCGATGAAGCCCCTCACCGAGGTCTTCCACCTCGCGTGATCCCCCACAGGAGCCGCTCATGAGAAGACGCGCCGTGCTCACGACCGCCATACTTGCGGCCGTGGCAACGCCGGGCATCGCACGGGCGGCCGACCCCGGCCCGTCCGTCACCAAGAAGAGCACCACCCAACTCGACGCCCAGGCGGTCTACTTCGTCTCGTACGACGGCCTGGTCAACAACAACTCGTTCCAGAAGAACGGCCTGTTGACCTACAAGGGCTATCAGTACGCGGCCTGGTACACCGCCACCAAGCACGCCGTCGTCGCCCGCCGCGTCCTGGGCGCGACCACCTGGTCCACGGTCACCCTCTCCCACACCCTCAAGAGCGACGACTCGCACAACGTCGTCTCCATGGGCGTCTCCCGTGTCGACGGCCGTCTCCACCTCAACCTGGACTCCCACAGCGACGGCTTCTTCTACGTCAAGTCGGTCGCCGGTCTCCTCGACAACCCGGCGTCCACCGCCTGGACTTCGGCCGTCCTCGGCGCCGTACAGACAACGCTGGACGGCGTGGCACTCACCACCCAGTTCACCTACCCCCAGTTCATCGCCACCCCCGAGGGCAAGCTGCAGCTGAGCTACCGCGTCGGGATCTCCGGCAACGGGCGCAACGCCCTTGCGGAGTACGACGGTTCGAAGTGGACCGCGCTGGGGGAGTGGAGCGCCTCGACCGGCACCTACACCAGCACGCACGGCTCCAGCACCGCCCGCAACATGTACCTGCACGGCATCGACTACGACGTCAACGGCCGCCTGCACTCCTTCTTCACCTGGCGCGAGCAGTCCGCCGCCGTGATGTGCAACAGCGGCGGCATCACCAACCACGACACCGGCTACGTCTACTCGACCGACCGGGGCCGCACTTGGCGCAACGACGCGGGAACTGCCGTAGGAACAACGGGCAGTTCGAACACCGTGGCCGTCACGGACGCAGGACTGGTCGTCGACCCGCTCGACCCCGACCACTCCCTGATGAACCAGGAGAGCCAGTCCACCGACTCCACCGGCCTCCCGCACACGATCATCAGCTACGTCCCCGGCCGCTTCGGCCAGTGCACCACCAACTACGTCACCGACCGCACCGCCAACGGCCGCGCCTTCCACGTCCGCAAGAACGCGTCGGGCAGCTGGCAGAAGACCGAGATCCCCGTCGCCCTCAACTCCAGCCAGCGCACCAAGCTGGTCCTGGACAAGTACGACAACGCCTATGCCGTGCTGCCCTACGGCCGTATCGCGGGCGCCTCGAAGGCCTCGGGCTACACGGACTGGGCGCTGCTGTACGACGGGAGCGGTCTGAACGCGTTCGGCGAGGTCGTCGTCGACGAGCCGCGGGTGCGGGCGGACAACGTGCTGTCTTTCATGTATCAGGAGAAGTCGAGCGGTACGACCCCCTCGGCACTCCACGTCGTCGACTTCGCCCTGCCCGCGTGAGCGGCACCGCCGCAGGAGTCGGCACAGGTCATGGCGGTAATGTGAAGACCTGCCCGCCGTCCCACGTCACCCTGGAGGTCTCCGCCTGATGGCCCAGCCGGTGGGTATCAAGGACGTCGCCCGCGCCGCCGGAGTCTCCGTCGGCACGGTCTCGAACGTCATCAACCGCCCGGACACCGTCGCCACGGAGACCCGGGCCCGGGTGCTGTCCGCGATCGACCGCCTCGGTTACGTCCGCAGCGAGTCCGCGCGCCAGCTGCGCGCCGGGCGCAGCCGGATCATGGGGCTGCTCGTGCTCGACATGGGCAACCCGTTCTTCGTGGACGTGGCCCGCGGCGCCGAGCGGGCCGCGCGCGAGTCGGGGCTCGGTGTGATGGTCTGCAACAGCGCGCAGAGCCCCGTCGAGGAGGCCGACTACCTCTCGCTCTTCGCCGAACAGCGGGTGCGGGGCGTGCTGTTGACCCCGGCCGACGCGACCGGACGCAACATCGAGTCGTTCCGGCGGCACGGCATTCCCTTCGTGCTCGTCGACCGGGTCGCCGAGGGCACCACCGAGTGCTCGGTCTCCGTCGACGACGTCGCCGGCGGCGCGCTCGCGGTGCGGCACCTGGTCGACGCGGGGCACCGCTCCATCGCGTACGTCAGCGGCCCGCCCGGCTTCAACCAGGTACGGGACCGCCGTACGGGCGCGAAGAACGCGCTCGCCGAGGCCGGTCTCGACCCCGACGCGCTGCGCGAGCTGCCCACCGACCGGCTCGACGTGGCCGCAGGACGCGACGCCGGAGCACGGCTGCTCGGCCTCGCCGACCGGCCCACGGCCGTCTTCTGCGCCAACGACCTCCTCGCCCTCGGCGTGCTCCAGGCCATGTACGCGGCCGGGGTCGGTGTCCCCGACGACCTCGCGATCGTCGGCTACGACGACATCGAGTTCGCGGCGGCCGCGGCCGTACCGCTCACGTCGGTCCGCCAACCCGCCGTCACCATGGGCGCGTTGGCCGCCGAGCTGCTCCTGGAGGAGACGGAGGCGGAGACCGCGGCGCGTCCGCACGAGCACCGGCGGGTCGTGCTCCAGCCGGAACTGGTGGTGCGCCGCTCCAGCCTCGCCGCCCGCTGATCGGTCGGTCAGTAGCGATCGACAGGATTTCATGATCCAGGGGGTCGGATATCGGACGCTCATGTGCTGAGATGTGACGCGGCCCGTAAATCGTCCGTCCCAGGAGACCCGTTGTCCGTCAGCTACCGCCAGCCCGGCGTCGTCCTCACCGACCGCCACTTCACCGTGCCCCTCGATCACGAGGAGCCCACGGGCGAGACCATCGAGCTCTACGCCCGTGAGGTCGTCGCGAGCGACAAGGCGCACCGCGAGGACCTGCCGTGGCTGGTCTACCTCCAGGGTGGACCCGGTTTCGGGGCGAATCGTTTCGTCGGTAGACAGGCCTGGCTCGACCGCGCACTCGACGACTACCGCGTGCTCCTCCTGGACCAGCGCGGCACCGGGCACTCCACCCCGCTCACCCGCCAGACGCTCCCGCTGCGCGGCGGCCCCGCCGAGCAGGCCGAGCACCTCACGCACTTCCGCGCCGACTCGATCGTCCGGGACTGCGAGACGATCCGCCCGGCCCTCACCGGCGGCGCCCCCTGGACCGTCCTCGGCCAGAGCTTCGGCGGCTTCTGCGCGGTGAACTACCTGTCCACCGCCCCCGAAGGCCTGCGCGCCGCCGTCCTCACCGGCGGTCTGCCGTCCCTCGACGCGCACGCCGACGACGTCTACCGCGCTGCCTACCCGCGTATCGAACGCAAGGTCGCCGCCCACTACGACCGCTACCCGCAGGACGTGGAACGCGCCCGCCGCATCGCCGAGCACCTGATGCGGCACGAGCCGGTCCTCCCCAACGGCTACCGCCTCACCGCCGAGGCCTTCCAGTCCCTCGGCATCATGCTCGGCGGCAGCGACGGCAGCCACCGCCTCCACTTCCTCCTGGAGAACGCCTTCGTCCGCACCCCGAGCGGCCACGAACTCTCCGACGCGTTCCAGGAAGAGGTCCAGAACTCCCTCTCCTATGCCGGCCACCCCCTCTACGCCCTCGTCCACGAGTCGGTCTACGGCCAGGACAGCCGCCCCACCGCCTGGTCGGCGGAGCGGGTCCGCGCCGAGTTCCCGCAGTTCGACGCGGCGAAGACCCTCGCGGGCGACAGCCCCCTCCTCTTCACCGGTGAGTCCATCCACCCCTGGATGTTCGACTGCGACCCCGCCCTGCGCCCGCTCCGCGAGACCGCCGAACTCCTCGCCGCCCACACCGACTGGCAGCCCCTCTACGACCCCGCACGCCTCGCCGTCAACGAGGTCCCGGTCGCCGCGGCCGTGTACCACGACGACATGTACGTCGACGCGACCCACTCCCTGCAGACCGCCCGCGCGATCCGCGGCCTGCGCACCTGGGTCACCGACGAGTTCGAGCACGACGGGGTGCGGGCGGGCGGGCCACGGGTCCTGGACCGGCTGCTCGCTCTGACGCGGGACGAGGTGTAGGGCAGGGGCTTTGCGGCTGGTCGCGGGCTCCACCGGGTGGCCGTCGAGGACATGCAGTGTCGAAATGTCCGGCATAAGGTTCATTTCGATGAATACCAAGCCACTGAACAGCAAGTCGCTCCGCCGGGCCCGCCCGGCCGCCCTGGTCCTCGCCGTCGTAGCGGCGAGCACGGTCGCGCTGGTGTCGTGCGGCGACGACAACGACAGCGGTAGCGGCAGCTCACAGGCCTCGACCCCGGACACGGCCTCCTTCTCGGGCATGACACCGTCGGCCCTGAAGTCGGCCGCGTCCTCGGCGGTCGCGTCCGCCCGCGCCCGGGCCTCCGCCGCGGCGTCCTCCGCATCGGCCGCCGCGTCCTCCTTCGAGGCCTCCGTGTCCTCCGAGGTGGCCCGCGCGAGCAAGGACGCCCAGAACGAGCTCAAGGACGTCAAGGGCCAGGGCAACGCGATGTCGGACGTCGCCATGACCGGCAAACCGCGCGCCCAGACCAGCGGCCTGCTCGCCGTCGTCGTCACCATCACCAACAAGACCGACAAGAAGGCGTCCTACGCCGTCCAGGTCGACTTCCTCGACTCCTCGGGGAAGGTGGTGGAGACCCGCTACGTCGGCGCCGAGAACCTCGCCCCCGGCGCCAAGGCCCAGCCGGTCGCCATCAGTGCCAAGCCGCCGGAGCCGGTACTGACCCCCAAGTTGGCCAAGGCGCAACGCTATTGAGCGAGCTGTCGGGCAACGGGCTCTTCAGCGCTCGGAGTTGAGCGTGTCCACGGCTCCACCCGCGTCGCCGATCGTCGTGTAGTCGACGGCGACGAAGTTCACCGGCCGACCGCGTTCCCGCTCGCAGCGGTGGACGCGGTCGAGCACGTACTGGCGGGAGTTGACCTTCCCCGCGTCCAGTCGGCTGCCGCCGTCGATGGTGATGAAGTGGTTGAGCAGGAAGAGACGTTTGCCGGTGCCGCCGCGATACGGTACGCAGCTCATCGCGTCCGGCGTGCGGAACGCGAACGGTGTCTCCATCCCGTAGTCGTAGAAGTTTCGGTACCAGGGCGCCGGGCCGTCGGCCCGCTCGGCGAAGACGATGAGCCGGCGCCCGCTGTCGATCAGCTCACCCAGCGTCGGCCACGGCTTCGCGGGATCGGCGTCCGGGGTGTGCACGAGATCGCTCAACCCGGCCTGCGCGAAGGCCTGTTGCGTGTCCTCGCCGCTGATCGCGTCCTGCACGATCAGCGTGACGACCTCGGTCGGATGGGCACGCATCCAGTCACCGATCTCGCGCAGCACGGGCACCAGGGCGAGAGCGCCGGCCCGGCACACGGAGTGGCACAGCCACAGGCCTTCGCGCGGCGGGTTGAACCTGTCCACGGCCGCGGCGATGAACTTCCGCTGTTCCGGGGTGAAGTCGGACCCGGCGAGCCGCTGGGCGATCTCGTCCGGCCGCTCCCAGTGGTAGGTGTCGATCTGCAGGGCACGCACCCCGTCCTCCAACTGGGCGGAGACACCCGGGTCTTGAAGCGGGCCGATGAACCGGTCGACGGTCGTGGACATCGCGTTGTGCGAGGTGAGGTAGGCGACCTCGTCGTAGGACCGGTCGCACAGTGCCGCGCTGCCCTCACAGGTACGGGACGCGGCGGGCGTGACGGCGTACGGCACGAGCAGGATGCCGGCGACGGCGGCGCCGCCTGTGGCGAGCGCCAGCCAGCGGATGCGGGGCGGTGAGGGGACGTGCGGCCTGACCTGAAGGGCCCAGCCGACGCCGGTCAGGAGGGCGCCGGCCAGTACGGGGACGAGGGCGGTCGTGAGGGCGGTGGTCGTGAGCCGGTCCAGGGCGGTGCGCTGCACGTCGTCGACCAGCCGGGCCAGGCTCGGCGGCCAGGAACCCGGCGGGTCGATCACCCGCCCACCGCTGACCAGCCGGAACAGGACGGCGAGCAGCCCGGCCAGTACCCCACCGGCGGCGAGCGACCAGCCCAGGGGCAGCAGACGGCGGCCCGGAGGCGCGGAGCCCCCGGCGACCCACAGCACCAGCAGGGCCACGGCGAGGAGCGCTGCGGCGAGTGTCTCCGCCAGGCCGAGTCCGACGGCGGTGTAGGCGTGAGCGCGGTGGAGGGGTGCCAGGTCGTTGCCGGACGCGGCGAGGGTGTCCGTGAGGTTCCAGGTGCCGCCGTCGACGGTCGCGCGGAGCCGGGCGGCGGCCGTACGGGTGCGGTCCGTCACGACGGCGGGGGCGACGGTCGCGAGCGCGGTGGCGACATCGCCGTCCCGCAGCGCCGTCTCGACGGCAGGGCGCAGGGCATCCCGTTCGGCGGCGGGCAGACCGCTCACCAGCGTCCCGGCGGCCTGGTCCGCCTGCGCCTCGGTCAGCGGCAGGGCGGGCAGCCCGGCGGGCACGTGCCCCGCGACCACGGCACCCAGGGCGGCGGACAGGTCGGTCGAGAAGCGCTGGAAATCGGGCTCGGGCCGGTCCTGGACCGAGGCGACGAGATCGCCGAAGTAGATCTGGGCCAGGTCGTTCAGGTTGGCCAGCACCGGCCGCAGGTCGACCGTGAGGTCCAGCGCGTCGCGCTTGCCGCCCAGATAGCCCACCACGGCGTCGATCTGCTGCTCGGTGAGATCCCGGACCGTCTCCGGCGGCAGCACCAGCTTCAGATTGGAGGTGACCTGGGCCTCCGGAACGGGCAGCCGGGCCAGCAGCCCCCGGGTGACCGCAGCGGTCCTCGGGTCGACCAGCACCTGGTTGTAGAGGCGGTCGTAGGCCTTCTGCTCGTTCAGTGCGGACCGATAGAAACCTGGGGAGACCACGGTCGAGCGGGCCGTGGCGGTGACGGTGAGGACCGCCGTGGCGAGGACGGCGAGGATCAGGGCCGCGATGCGCGGCAGCCTGCGGGACGCGACGCCGACCGGGTCCATGACTCACATCGTCGTCCCGCCCCGCCGGCCCCGCAAACGCATGGGCGAGACGGCGGCGGACGTGTTTTGATCACCCCGGCTTTCCACGACGGGGAACGGGGACGGTATGAACGACGAGGACCTTCTGGCGGACCGCTTCGAGGAACACCGGGGCCGGCTGCGCGCGGTCGCCTACCGGATGCTCGGCTCGGTGCCGGAGGCGGAGGACGCCGTCCAGGAGACCTGGCTGAAGCTCAGCCGCGCCGACGCGGACGACATCAGGAACCTCGGCGGCTGGCTGACCACGGTCGTCGGCCGGGTCTGCCTCGACCTGCTGCGCTCCCGCGCGTCGCGCCGCGAGGACCCCATGGACGAGACCTTCGCCGAGACCTTCGTCCCCGACCCCTTGATCAGACCCCTCACGGAGCTCGACCCGGAGGAGGAAGTACTCCACGCCGACTCCGTGGGCCTCGCCCTCCTCGTCGTCCTGGAGACCCTGGAACCCGCCGAACGCCTCGCGTTCGTCCTGCACGACATGTTCGCGGTGCCCTTCGACGACATCGCCCCGATCGTGGAACGCGGCTCGGCCGCCACCCGCCAACTCGCCAGCAGAGCCCGCCGTCGAGTGCAGGACGCGAGCCCGTCGACCGACCCGGACCTCACCCGTCAGCGCGAGATCGTCGAGGCCTTCCTCGCCGCCGCCCGCGAGGGCGACTTCGACGCCCTCGTCGCCCTCCTCCACCCGGACGTGGCCCTGCGCGCCGACTCCGGAGCCCTCGTACGAGGCGCGGCCGCGTCCAAGGCGATGCGCGGCGCACAAGCGATCGCCGAGCAGGCGCTCATGTTCGCCCCGTTCGCCCGCCACGCCCAACTCGCCCTGGTCAACGGCTCGGTGGGCGTCGTCAACGCCCCCGAGGGACAGGTGCTCTCGGTCATGGGTGTCACCGTCGCCGACGGCCGGATCACCGAGATGTACATCCTGTCCGATCCGGATCGGCTCGCGCGCCTCGATGCGGGCGCCCTGGGGAAGTGAGTGCTGCCTCGTGCAACGAGGCCAGCAGGTCCAGGGGCCGCCGGTCCGGGAGCTCTGCGCGGGTCAGGTTCATCGTGTACGAGAAGCCGATCCGCTCACCGGGCCAGGCGCCGTGCCGTGAGCCTCCCGCGCCGGCATGGCCGAAGGTGTCCGGCGGCGGGCCGAACAGGCCCAGTCCGGTGCGGAGTTCGAACCCGGCGCCGTACGCCATGGGAGTGCCCCACAAGGCCGAGACGCCCCGGCGCAGTTCCCGCCGCCCGAGCCGTACGGTCGCCTCGTCGAGCACCCGGACACCGTCCAACTCCCCGCCCCGGGCGAGGCAGACGTAGAAGCGGGCCATCGAACGGGCCGTCACATATGCACCCACCGCCGGGAGTTGGGCCCGCCGGAAAGCGGCGGAGTTCCACAGGGCGGGCGCGTCGGGAGTCAGGAGGGGGTTGCGGGTCAGGACCTGCAAGGAGTCGTTCTCTTCGTCTTCGTCCTCCGGGCGCAGCACACCCGGTCCCGCGAGTGTCGTCGCGACCCGGTGGTGCTCCGTGTCCGGCAGGCCCAGCCAGATGTCCAGGCCGAGCGGGCCCGCGAACTCGTCGGCGAACAGGGCGCCCACGGTCCGCCCGTCCACCCGGCGCACCAGTTCCCCGGTCAGCCAGCCCCAGGTCAGCGCGTGGTAGATGAACGCGGCCCGCGGATCGGTCGACGGGGCCTGCGCGGCGAGGAGTCCCGCCATGTGCTCCGGGTTCAGCAACTCCTCGGCGCCGACCGGCTGTTGCACGCCGGGCAGCCGCGCCTGGTGGGACAGGATCTCGCCGACCGTGATCCGCTCCTTGCCGGCCGCGGCGAACTCCGGCCAGTAGCGGGCGGCCGGGGTGTCCAGTTCCAGCAGGCCGCGCTCGACCAGCAGCAACACGCACGCGGTCGTCAGGCCCTTGGCCCCGGAGAAGACGAGTTGGAGGGTGTCCGCGCGCCACGGGCGCCCTGTCTCGGGGTCGGTCACCCCGGCCCACAGGTCCACGACGGGTTCGTCGTCCCGGTACGCGGCGAAGGCGGCGCCCATCTCGCCGTACCGCTCGAAGTTGGCGGCGAAGACCTCCGCGACCTTCTCGAAGCCGGGCGCTGTGCGGCCCTGGACGTCCATCACGCCTCCTGCGCCGACAGCAGGGCGAGGGCCGCCAGTCTGGCGTCCTCGGCGGCTCGGCCGTCCGGGTCGTGGTGGTCGGCCACGACCGTGGCGCCCTCCAGGAGGATCAGCAACTGCCGTCCCAGGAGGGCGGGTTCGCGGGCACCGGCGCGTTCGGCGATACCGGTGAGCAGCTCTCCGTAGCGGGCCAGATGGAGGTCCGCCAGGATGCGCGCGGGCGGAGCGTGCCGTTGCGTCGCCGCGTTGACGATCGCGCAGCCCCGGAAGCCGGGTTGCCGGTACCAGCCGCCCAACACGTCGAAGAGCGCGGTCAGTTGGGCGCGCGGGTCCGGGCCCGCCGCCTCCACCGCCTCCGTCAGCCAGCGCACCACCCGGTCGCTCCGGGCCTCCAGCACTGCCTCGACCAAGCCGTCCTTCGAACCGAAGTGGCGGTACAGCGTCTCCTTGGAGGCGCCGACGGCCCGGCACAGCTCGGCCACGCCGACGCCGTCCAGTCCGCGTTCGTAGAGGATCTCCGTCGCGGAGGCGAGGAGCGTCGCGCGGGTGCGGTCGGGGTCCAGGGCCGTTCCTTTGGGTACGGGCATGGCAGAGATGGTACCGATCGGTTCGATGTGGGTCCAGGGTGTTGCCCGCGCATCAGTAGGCTGGACGTCATGGAAGATCACATAGCGGACCGGCCCGACCTCCGCGGCGACTGCGGCCGGTGCTTCGGCCTGTGCTGTGTGGCGCTGCCCTTCGCCGTCTCGGCCGACTTCGCGCTCGACAAGGCCGCCGGGACGCCGTGCCCGAACCTTCAGGGTGACCACCGTTGCGGAATCCACGCGAAGCTCCGGCCCAGCGGCTTCACCGGCTGCACGGTCTACGACTGTTTCGGCGCCGGGCAGCAGGTCTCGCAGGTCACCTTCGCCGGACAGGACTGGCGCACGGCTCCCCGGGAGCAGGCCCGGCGGATGTTCGACGTGTTTCCCGTCGTACGGCAGCTCCATGAACTGCTCTGGTACCTGACCGAGGCGCTCACCCTCCCCGCCGCCGGACCGGTCCACCCCGACCTGCGCCGGGCCCTCGCCCGTACCGAGGAACTCACGCGCGGGACCCCCGAAGAGCTCGCGGCGCTCGATGTGGGCGCGCATCGGCAAGAGGCCAACGCGCTTCTGCTCCGGACCAGTGAGCTGGTGCGGGCCGGAGTGCGTGGCAAGAAGAAGGAGCGGCGGGGCGCCGACCTCATGGGTGCCCGGCTCAGGGGCGCCGATCTGAGCCGGGCCGATCTGCGCGGTGCCTACCTCATCGCCGCCGATCTCACCGGGGCCGACCTGCGCGGTGCGGATCTGATCGGTGCCGACCTTCGGGACGCCGATCTCACGGACGCGGATCTGACGGGCGCGTTCTTCCTCACCCAGCCGCAGGTCAACGCGGCCCGGGGGAGCGCCGGGACGAAGTTGCCCGAGTCAGTCGTCCGTCCCGTGCACTGGACAGCGGGGCTCTGAGCGGCCGTTGTCGGGGATGGACACGGCTTCTGCGGCCGGGGTTGCTGCCGTGCGTCGGTCCAGGTGCAGGCGCAGGCCCTCCGGCATCAGCGTCAGGCGCTCGGTCACGCGCAGGCGGTACGCGGGGTCGGGGCGCAACTCGTAGCGGCGCAACAGCAGGCCCAGGACCAACGTCGCCTCGTGCAGGGCGAATTGGCGGCCGATGCACGCCCGCGCCCCCGTCCCGAACGGCTTGAAGGTGTGCGGGGCGCGGGAGCGTACGGCCTTGGCGTCGAAGCGGTCCGGGTCGAACTCCTCGGCGTCCGCGCCCCAGACCTCGGGGTCGCGGTGCAGCATCGGCGTGAGGATCAGCGCCCACGCGCCTCGGCGCATCGGGTGGACTCCGGTCAGTTCGGTGTCCCGGGTGGCCTCGCGGGCGTACGCGGGGGCCGTCGGCCAGAGCCGTAGCGACTCGTCGAGGACCCGGCGGACGTAGCGCAGCTTGGCGACCTGCTCGTAGCCGGGGGCCTCGGTGTCGCCCCACACCTGGTCCACCTCGGCACGCGCGCGGGCCGCGATCTCCGGGTGGCGGGCGAGGTAGTGCAGGGCGAAGGACAGAGAGCCCGAGGTCGTCTCGTGGCCGGCGACGAGGAACGTGATGACCTGGCGGCGGACGTTCTCGGGGGAGAGGCGTTCGCCGGTGTCCGGGTGGGTGGTGTCGAGCATCCGGTCGAGCAGGTCGCCGTCGCCGCCCCCGCTTTCACGGCGGCTCTGCACCATCTCGTCCACCGTGCGGTTGAGGTAGGCAATGTCCGCCTCGTTGCGGCGAGTTGCGGTGCGCAGGAGGAGCGGGGCCAGCGGGGACGGTACGGAGTTGAGGCGCTGCGCGTAGCTGAGCGTGCCCACCATCGAGGTCACGAAGGGGTGTGGGCGGCCGCGTTCGAAGGAGCCGAAGTCGTGGCCGAAGCCGGTGCGCGAGATCGTCTCGAGGGTCAGCTTGGTCATGTCGCCGGGGACGTCCACTGACCGTCCGGCCGTCAGTTCGCGGTCCCAGTGGTCGGTGAGGCGCGCGGCCACGGACAGCATCATCGGGTGGTAGCCCGCCATCGCCTCGCGGCTGAAGCCGGGAGCCAACACATCATGCGCCAACTGCCAGTTGGGCTCGTGGTTGTACGCCGTGAACAGGCCGTCCCCGGCGACCGGCCGCAGGTTGGCGACCCCCAGACCGACGTGTTTGGCGAACCGCGACTCGTCCGCCATGTCGGCGACCAGGTCCGCGCCCCACACGAACACGAACTCCTTGCCGAAGGCCTTCCGCCGGAAGATCGGGCCCAGCTGGCGGGCGAAGCGCAGCGAGTCCTGGAGGGGAGTGCGGCGGTCGGCGCCGAGGACGTCACCGAGCAGCGGGACCCGGCGCGGGGGATGCGGGATGCGGTCGAGGTGGGGCCAGCCCTGCTCGGCGTCCCGGAATCCCTTCGGCAGCGCGGGCGGCGTCGCCGTCGTCGTCTCCGCCATGACGCGATCTCCCTTGATCCTGCGGCAGGTTGAGCCTGTTGTACGTGGGTTCAATAACGGCTTTCAGTCTGATCCCGTTGTTGAACCGACGTCAAGTAAAGTGCGGGAATGGCCGCCAATCAGGGTGAGCGCACACGCCGCCGGCTCAGCACCGAGGAGCGCCGGGAGCAACTCCTCACGGTGGGCGCGCGGTTGTTCTCGGAGGATCCCTACGACGACGTGTGGATCGAGCAGGTCGCCGAGATCGCCGGGGTCTCCCGCGGGCTGCTCTACCACTACTTCCCGACCAAGCGCGACTTCTTCGCGGCCGTCGTCGAGCGCGAGAGCGAGCGGATGCTGCGGATGACAGCGGCCGTGCCGGGCGTGCCCGCCCGTGAGCAACTGGCCGTCGCCCTCGACACGTATCTTGAGTACGTGCACACCCACGCGCACGGCTACCGCGCCTTCCATCGCGCCGACGCCGCGGGCGATCAGACCGTACGGCGGGTCTATCAGCGGGCGTTGGCCGCGCAGGAGCGGCAGATCCTGGCCGCTCTGGCGGCGGATCCCGAGTTCGGGCGGGCCGTGGCGGAGCGGCCCGACGCGAAGCTCGCGGTGCGCGGGTGGCTGGCCTTCACCACCGCCGTCTGTCTGGAGTGGCTGCGGGGGCCGGAGCTGAGCCGGGAGCAGGTGCGTGATCTGTGCGCGCGGGCGCTGCTGGGCGTCATCTCGCCCTGAACTCGTCCTGGAGTCGGCCGGAACTCGTCCTGGAGGACTTGGTGGAGAGATTGCGTGGCGTGGTTGGCGTGCGCCCCGATCTTCGGTAAGTTAGGCAAGGCTTACCTAAGGAGGTTCAGGGATGGGTGACAGCCAGACGTGGACGGCCGTGCCTGCCGCGGCCGAGCGGGCCCGCTCGGTGCTCGCCGCCGCATGGTCCTGCGCGGTGACCGCGGAGGGCGGTCGCGAGGAGTTCGTCGGTGCGCACAGTGTGGACGACGACGGCCGGGTACTCCTTCAAGTACCCGAGGACAGCGCCCTGTTGGCGGCCGCGATCTGCGCGCCCCGCGGCGAGCCGTCCGCCGTCCTGGAGTTCGCGGACGTCGCGCCCGTCCCCGTGCGCAATCGTATCCGGGCCCGGCTGTGGCTCGCCGGGTGGTTCGTGCCCGAGGAGGGTCAACTCGCCTTCCGGGCAACGCGCGTGGTGCTGCGCCCGCCGACCGGCGCGGTCGTCATCGACCTCGACGAGTTCGCCGCCGCCGAACCCGACCCGCTGGCCCTGGCCGAGGCCCAGCTGCTGACCCACCTCGCCGACTGCCACTCCGACGCGGTCGAGCGGCTCACCCGGCTCGTCGAACCCGACAGC
Organism: Streptomyces sp. NBC_00986; assembly: GCF_045162565.1. Taxonomy (NCBI): domain Bacteria; kingdom Bacillati; phylum Actinomycetota; class Actinomycetes; order Kitasatosporales; family Streptomycetaceae; genus Streptomyces; species Streptomyces sp. NBC_00986. The sequence goes on along the minus strand of NZ_CP108733.1, from coordinate 1,594,624 downwards.
CTGCACGGCGCGGTCCGCGTCCAGCCCCTCGCCGTCGACCGGCACGGTCTGACCCTCCGCATCGAGCGCGCCCGCGCCCACGGCGACGTACGGCTGCCGTTCCACGCGCCCGCCGACACGGTCTCCCACCTCACCGAGCGCATGCACGTGCTGCTCACCCAGGCCAGCGCCGCGTCCTGCCCGCGCCCCCTACAGCGGCAGCGCACAGACGGCGACCGGTGACGCGAACGGCTCGCCCGCGAGCCGCAGTTGACCCGTGCCGGCGTCCACGTGGAACACGCTGACCGTGCTCGACTTCTGGTTCGCCGTGAACAGCAGCGTGCCGTCCGGAGAGAACGCGATCTGCCGCGGGAAGTCACCGGACACCGGCACCGTGCCGAGCAGCCTGAGCCGGGCGCCGTCCGCCTCGACGGCGTACCGGGCAAGGGTGTTGTCGCCCCGGTTGGCGAGATAGGCGTACGCGCCGTTCGAGGTCACCAGGATCTGCGCCGGGTAGTTGGTGGTACTGCCCGTGCTGCCGCTGGACTGCGGGGCGCCGATCGAGAGGGCGCCCGTGGCCGGGGTGTAGGCGCAGACCGCGATGGTGTCGTCGACCTCGTTGGCCAGGTAGGCGTACCGGCCGCCGGGGTGGAACGTGAGGCTGCGTGGTCCCGCGCCCGCGCGGGTGTGCGCCTGCGAGACCTCGGTGAGCGTGCCCTTCGTGGTGTCCAGGCGGTAGGTGTAGACCGTGTCGGTGCCCAGGTCGACGGCGAGGACATGGCCGCCGTCGGGACTGGTCACGAACTGGTGCGCGTGCGGGCCGTCCTGGCCGGGGCCCGGCTGCGGACTGGAGTGCTTGGCCAGCGCGGTGCGCTCGCCGAGCGCGCCCGCGGTGTCGATCGGGTGCACGGCCACGCTGCCGGACGTGTAGTTGGCGCTGAGCAGCCAGCGCCCGGTGGGGTGCACGGACAGGTGGCAGGGGCCCGCGCCGCCGGTGCTCCGCGCGCCGAGGACCTTGCGGTCCGCCAGGCGTACGGCGGTCACCGCGCCGGCCGTCTGCTCGTCGACCGCGTACAGCGTGCGGCCGTCGGGATGCACGGTGAGGTACGACGGGTCGGCGACCCCGGTGAGCGTGCCCGCGCCGGTGATCTGGCCGGTCGTCGCGTCGTAGGCGGCCAGGCCGATGCCCGTGCCGCCGCCGTCGACCGAGGTGTACGTGCCGAGGTAGAGGGGGCGGGGCCCGGAGTCCTTGCCCTTGTTGCGTGCCCCGGGTGCCGGTGCCTTCGCGGCCGACGATTCCGGTGTGGTCGTACGGGACGATTCGGGGGCCGCCGGTGCCGCGGCCGGTGCGGGGACCGCGACGACCGCCGCGGTTCCGCCCAGGGCGCCGATGAAACGGCGCCTGCTCCAGCCCTCGCGTGACGCCTCCGCACCACTCGTCATGCCCACACCCTCAGGTCGTCGCTCGCCTCGGTCGTCACAGCAACCTTGGCGTGCGGGGCCCGTTGAGCGCAAGACCGGCAACAGGCGTTGCAGACGGTGCAACGCCTGTCGGATGGGTGACTCACCCGGTCGACCGCCGGGTGAGTGGCCTACCAGTCGCCGTCCTCCACCGGCTTGCCCTTCGCGTCCTTGAGGGGCTGTATCTGATCGGCCGCGGGCTCCTGCCAGGGTTCGTGATCGTCGCCCAGCCAGTCGCCGACCGGCTGGACCGCGCGCAGGGTGTCGGTGGGGGCGAGATCCTCGGCATCCTGGTCGTAGTAGTCGAACCAGGGGAGCCCCGCCCGGGTGTACGCGGCCCGGTCCACCGGTGACGGCGGGGGTGCCTCGCCGGTGATGCGGCGCCACTCCGGGGGCGTCACCAGGTGCACGAAGACCCGCCCGGCGGGCGCGTCGGCCCAGGACGTCAGCGGGCGGTCGTCCTCGTAGACCTCCTGGTGCATCGAACCGCCGACTCCGAGGCCCATGGCGGTGGCCCGGGGGCTTGGTGCCGGCGGAGCGCCGGGCGCGGACATCATCGGCATGGCGGGCATGCCGTAGCCCCCGGTCGGCAGGGCTGTCGCACGCGCGCGTGCCTGCTGCGACCGGCGTCGCTCCGCCTCGCGCCACGTGGCCAACTCCCGTTCGTCGAGCGGGAAGGACTGCAGTTGCACGCCGCCCCACACCTCCTCGCCCGTGACCTGCCCCTCGACGGTCGCGCCGAGACCGAGCGGGACCGCGACGAACTGGCGGACCGTGCCCTTGCCGGAGTTGATGCCGTCGAGCCACGGCTGGCGGGGCAGCACCACGTAGTTCTGCGGGTCCCGCGAGAGTCGGTCGCTCCACGGCCTCCCCGAGACCGCGCACACCTTGCCCACCCCGACCTGGAGGGCGGCCGGCTCCCGCGTGCCCGCGAAGCTCAGCCACATCGCCTCGCGCAGATACACCGGCAGCATCACCCCGCCCCGCGCCCGCCACTCCGCGGGCACGGTGTCCGGGAAGTCCGCGACCCGCCGGACCGGGAACTCGCCGAGCCCCGGCGGCAACGCATGCGTGCCCGTCTCCGGCAGCCGTAGCGTGCGGATGAACCGCACCGCCACACCACCGGGCAACTGCAAGGTGTTCCCGTCGATCCGTACGGTGCTGTCCGTCATGCGCCCGCCCCCTCGTTCCCCTGTGTTCTGAGGGGCGACCCGCCCCCTGGGATCCACTGCTGGAAGCCCCCGCCCCCAGGTGACTTCGTCACCTAGAACGATCGGCGCCCCCGTCCCGGTTCCTGCGCAGCCGATCCGGCACGCCCACCCGCTCGCGCAGCCAGGTCAGCCACGGCATGCGTTCCCGCTGCTCGGCGGTGCACCGGTCGAGTTCCTCAAGGAGCCGGCGCGAGCGGTGCTCGGTGTCCAGCTCGTCCAGCATGCGGTTGACCTCGGTCAGCATGGCACCCAGCAGCTGCCACTGGGCGGCATCGCGCTGGACCTCCTCCAGGAGCAGCTGGGCCAGCTTGTCCCGGGTCGCGGCGGCCGTGTGCAGCTCGGTGGTGAGCCGTGACTCCGCGGACTCGGCGCTCACCGTCACATCGGTGGTCACCAGCACCGCGAAACTGACCACGGCGTCCCCGATCTCGGACAGCAGCTGTTCCACGGCGGCCCCCGTCGGCGGTGCGAACAGCGGCTCGGGGTCGCGCTGTTTCGCCAGGTCGGTGAAGGTACGGGCGAGGACACGGAGTACGACTGTGCAGATCTCCAGGGTGTCCAGACCGGTCCGCAGCACGACCCGGTGCAGCAGCCCCTCCCGTACGCGAGGATTGAGCCGCAGGCTGTCCTCCGCCTGCCGCAGGGCCGCGTCCACCTCGACGATGTCGTGGTCGAGCCGGCGCGCCTCGTGCAGCCGCGCGGTGGCGTGGTCGACGGGTGTGCGGCCCGCGGCTTCCTCGCCCATGCGCCGCATCAGCCGCCGTAGCCGACGGGCCAGGCCCTCGATCGACTCGCCGGCCTCGTCCACCCACACCGGGGGAGCGAGCAGCAGATTGCAGCCGAGCCCGACGACCGCGCCGATCAGTGTCTCGACGACCCGCGCCCAGGCCGTGTTCCCGACCGTGGTGACCCCGAGGACCAGCATCGCGCTGATCGCCACCTCGGGCACGTACTCGTCGACCTTCACCAGCCGCCCGACGACCAGCGCGGCCACGATCAGCAGGGCCAGGCTCCACCAGGTCAGACCGACCAGCAGGCTGAAGGCGATGGCGACGAGGACGCCCGCGACCACGGCGTTCACGCGCCGGATGCCGTTGGTGAGGGTGGCGTAGAGGGTGACCTGGACGACGAGGAGCGCGGTCAGGGGAGCGGTCAGCGGAGCGGGCTCCGGGCTCAGACGCAGCGCGACGACGTACGCGACCGTCGCCGCGGTCGCCGACCGCAGCGTCTGGACGACCACCGGGTCCCGGTGCCGCCCCAGGAACCGCACCAGCGGCGCCGTCCACTCCCGGACATCTCGCATCCTTGGCCTATTCCCTCTCACCAGATGCGCCGAACGTTTCTCTTGAGGACAGTAACTGTCCGCAAGTCGTCCTAGATTGTCGGCACCGAACAGAGCAACGGCGAGGGGAACGTTCATGACGAACATCCACGGCATCGAGGTACTGACCCGCTCGCACGACTATCTGCGCGCGGTGGTCGCCGCCGTGCCCGAGGCGGCTTGGGCGGCACCGACACCGTGCAGCGAGTGGACGGTACGGCAGGTCCTCAACCACGCGCGCATCGACCAGCAGGCCTTCGGCCTCGTCCTCACCGGCGACCAGCCCGACTCCGACCCCTTCCACCCCGCGGACGCCCTGGACGGGGACCCGGCCGCCGAACTCGACAAGGTGCTCCGCATGGTGGCGGACGCGTACGCGCACCTGCCCGCCGACGCCGAGCAGGTACCGTCGCCGCTGGGCCCGATGCCCCTCCCGCTCGCCGCGGCGACGGCCGCCATGGACGCGGCCGTGCACGCCTGGGACATCGCGGCGGCCACCGGCCAGAACCGGTCACTGAGCACGGACCTCGCCGAGGGGATCTGGCCGGCCGCGGACCAGCTCGCCGACCAACTCCGCGATTCCTACCAGGTGTTCGCGCCCGCGCTGGAGGTGACGGCCGAGTACGACCGGGCCGAGACGCTCCTCGCCTTCCTCGGCCGCGACCCGCACTGGACACCCGCCGCATCCTGAGGACACCCCACTCCGATACGGAGGACCACCGCATGGTGCGACCTCACTCGGTCACGGCGGCCCGACTGCGCGACCGATAACCCGCGATCTTCGCGAGGTTGCCGCATCGGTCCATCGAGCACCAACGGCGGCGGCGGGCCTGGGAGTCGTCGAGGAACAGCAGGGAACACTCCGGGTTCTCGCACTCCTTGACCCGCTCCAGCAGCGAACTGCCCACCAGCAGCACGCCGTCCCGGGCCACCGTCGCCAGCGCCGCGCGCGCCGGATGCGCCGACTTCCAGCGCTGGTCGCCCAGTTGGGGCGCGAGATCCGGCCGCGCGGCGGCCTCGTTGACCCGCTCGACATCGGCCGCCGCCGGTTCCCGGCCGGCCATCGCGTCCCGTACGACACGGTAGAGCGCCTCGCGCAGGGTCCGCGCGTCCGCCAGCTCCCGGGCCGTGACCCGCACCGGCTCGGCACCCACCGACAGCTCCGCCTCCGTGATCCAGCCGGCCAGGGCGGCGGGATCGGCGAGTCGCTCCAGGGGCGTGCCGTGCCGTTTGCCGAGCGTCGCCACGAAGTTCAGGCACGGGCGTCCGCCGATGAACGGGAAGACGGGCGGGTTGGTCATGCCGGCGAGCTTACCTCGCGTACACCGGTTCATGCGGTGTACGCGAGGACGGCGGCCGCCCTTGACACCAGTTCATCGGGTGTCGCATGGTGACACCAGTTCAACTGGTGTCAGGCGGATCGGCTCGAGTTCGGTGGCCGTGACAGGGAGCAGGTGCGGTATGCGTGCGGTACGGATCGACGAGTTCGGCGGGCCCGAGGTGCTGGTACCGGTCGAGGTGCCCGACCCGGTCGCGGGTCCCGGGCAGGTCCTGGTGCGGGTCGCCGCGGCGGGCGTGAACCGCGCGGACGCCCTGATCAGGTCCGGGAACTACCACCGGGCCGGGAAGCCGCCGCTGATCCCCGGAGTGGAGGGAGCCGGGACGGTCGCCGCGCTGGGGGAGGGCGTCACCGGATTCACGGTCGGGCAACGGGTCGTGGCCCTCGACGGCGTGAACTCACCTGGTTTCTACGCCGAGTTGACCGCCGTACCGGCCACCCGGGTCGCCGCCCTGCCCGACGGAATCGACCTCGCGCACGCGGCCGCGCTGCCCGTCGCCTGGCTGTCGGCCTGGTACTGCCTGCGGCGCCTCGCCCAGGTCACCAAGGAGGACACGGTGGTCGTGAAGGCCGCCGCGAGCGGGGTCGGCAGCGCGGCCGTACAGATCGCGGCCGAGACCGGCGCCCGGGTCATCGCCCTCGCCGGATCACCCGAAAAGGCGGCCTGGGCAGGGGAGTTCGGCGCCCACGCCACCCTCGACACGTCCTCCTACCCCGACGACGCGGAGGTCGACGAGGTGCTACGGCTCACCGGCGGACGGGGTGCGGACGTCGTCCTCGACACCGTCGGCGGCCCGGCCTTCGGGCGCAGCCTGCGCGAGATCGGGCACGGCGGCCGGGTCGTCGCGCTCGCCAATGTCGCCCTGGAGCCGAGCACCGTCGACACCCGCGACTTCTACCCGAAGAACGCGTCGATCCTCGGCTTCCAGCTCACCAACCTCCAGATCCACGGGGGCTACGACCCCCGCGCCGACCTGCGTGAACTGGCGGAGCGGGTGGCCGCGGGCACGTACCGGGTGCCGATCGAGACGGTCGTACCGCTTGCCGAGGCGCGTGCCGCCCATGAGCGGCTGGAGCAGCGGGACAACCGGGGGAAGATCGTGATCGCCGTAGGGCAGGAGTGATCTCGGGTGGGCGGCAGGGCTGACGTCAGACGTACAGCTTGTCCAGGAACGCGGTCAGATTGCCCACCGTCCGGGCGATCTGCTGCTCCACGGTGAGGCTCTCCTCGATGCGGATGCCCGACTCGGGGATCTTCCTGCCGCGTACGTAGAGGGAGCAGGCGAGGTCGGTGCACATGTACAGGCCGACCGAATTGCCCTCGCGGCCGGCCGGGCCGGCCTTGCGCGCGGTCATCAGGGAGACGCCGCCGCCCGGGCGGGTCGTCACGCACAGCGAACACATGCTCCGGTGCAGAAAGCCGCGCTGGGAGGACGGGAACCGCAACGTGACGCCGATCAGCCCGTCCGCCCGCTCGGTGACGAGGTAGCTGCGGTCCGGTGCCCCGGGATCTCGCCAGCCCAGGAAGTCCAGGTCGGCCCAGGGGCGGGTGTCGAGATCGCGGGGGATCGCGAGCCGCTTGGCCTCGCCCTTCGAGCAGTTGACGAACGAGGTGCGGATGTCCTGCTCGGTGAGTGATCTCATGGGGGAGTCTCCTGGTGGCGCCTGTTGGGGTGGTGCCTGTTTCCGAAACCTAGGGGGTCTAGGTTTCGGTCCAGGGTAGTGAGTCGAGAGGCGGAGGATCCAATGGATTTCGGGGGTGTCGGTGCGCGACAGGCACGGGCGTTGCGGCATGTGGCTGAGAGCTCTTCGGGTCCGGCCGTCGACCCACGCCTCCGCATCACCCTCAACTTCCACCCCGACCGTACGGCGACGGCGACCGGCCGCCCGATCCTCGACGCGCTGGCCCAAGACGGCACGTACCACTCGCAGTTCGTCACCGGTACCAGCAACGGCGGCCTCACCGCCCGTCCCGGCGGCGACCGTTGGCGCTGGGAGAGCCGGATCTTCGCCGGTGCCTACGACGACGCGCCCGCGCCCGAGCGACCGGTGTACGGCGCGTTGAACTTCCGGCGCCAAGTGGTCGGCGCCGCCCCGCGGTTCGGCTCCTCGCACTTCCGGCTGAGCGGTACGGTCCTCGCCCGCGCGACCTTCTGCTACCCGGACAGCGCGGCCGAACCGACCGACTTCGGCGTCGCCTCCGGCATGAGTCTGATCGCGCTCGCCGAGGCCGACGAAGACGAACAGGACGCCCTGAACGACTACATCGAGACACAGGTGCACGGCGGTGTCGTCCTCGCCCGGGACATGGAGGCCCTTGTCCTGGACGAGAGTTACCGAGGCACCCCCGTCGAGACCGCGGCCCGCCGCCTGCCCTGCCCCGTCGAATGGCACCCCGGATACCGGCTCGGCGTGCGGGAGTTGCACCGGCACGCGGACTACCGCGGGCAGGAGTACGCCGATCTCGGCGCCCTCATCGCCGAGCGCGGTGTCATCGACCCGAGGGTCATCGGCGACGCGGCCCGCACCGGTCGCCATGAACTCCAGGACCTGAAGATGGTGTGGCACACGCTTGCCCGCTTCGGGGCGCCGGAGGGGGCGGGTACGGCCTACCGTTCGTCGGTGTCCGTGACAGGCGCCGGCGGCCACACCCCAGGCGTCAGCACCCCGAGTGCGTAGGCGCGGGCGACCAGTTCGGTGCGGTTCGCCGCGTCCCACCGGGCCGACAGGCGCCGTAGGTGATAGGTCACGCCGTCCGTCGTGAGGCCGGTATCGCGGGCCGCGCGGGCTGTGGTGGCGCCGCCGGCCAGCAGGGCCAGGATGCGGGCCTCGATCGGGGTGACCTGCGCGGGGGTGTCCGCGTCGTGCCTGCCGTCGCCGGGTTCGCCCTCGCCCTGTACACGGAGCATGACGAGCAGTGCCGGGGTCTCCTCGACCGTGTCGCTGACCGGGTCGGCCGTCAACTCACCATAGCGCTCAGTGCCGTTGGTGGACCGCCACCGTACCGACACCTGGTAGCGCGACCGGTGCCGCAGCCGTAGCGCCTGCGCGATCCGCTCGACCTGTCCCGACTCCTGCGGCTGGAACAGGTCGAGTACATCCCGGCCGCGCAGCCGCCCCGGTGTCGTACCGCACTCCGCCGCCATCGCGGGATTGGCGACCTGCACCGAGCCGTACACGTCGCACACCGCGACCGGCACCGCCACCCGGTCGAAGAGCATCAGGGCACGGTTGCGCCACACCACGCCCTCTCGACGGTCCCAGTCCACCGGCCCCACACAACCACGTGAGGTGATCAGAGCGAAACGACCGGGTCGGGGCGGCTCAGTCGCAGGTCCCGCTGCCGCTGTAACAGGGCGAGTAGCCGGCGCGCGGAGTGGGCGCTGGGGCGGGATGAGTGCGGTGGTAGTCGTGCTGTGCGCTCACGAGCAGCACGGCGACGATGCCGGCGACAACGAGCTGTGACGCCATCGTCCAGGGCGCGCGGGACAGCAGCGCGAGCGCGGCGAAGGCGAGCGTGACGCAGAGGAAGCCTTCCATCCAGGCGATGTCCGCGAGCTTCGCCGCGTCGAGCGCGGCCGGGTACCTCTGTGCGGCCAGCCCATCCAGGCCGTAGGTGAACGTCATCCCCATGAAGACGGCGGCCTCGCCGACGAACAAGAAGACGGCGACGGCGATGTCCGCGCCACGGGACGTCCTGCTGGACCATGGCCGTCCGCGGCGCAGAGGCGGATGTTCGGGAAATGCTTGCGTCATGACCACACCCTGCCGGACCGGTCACGAGGTGCGCATGAGTACGCGCACTCACTAGCCGCACGGAGTTCTCGGCGCAAGACGCCATCCGTGCTTTCCGCTACACGAACATGTAGTCCCGTGGCGCGGGTCGCCGAGGCGGGGCGAGCACGCTGGAGCGCAGTACTCCCGTACCGCGAAAGGCAGTTGTCGCGCCATGCCCCCCACCGCGCCGCACCCCCAGCCCGCCGACACGCTCCCCGGCGTGCCCGTCGTCGACATCTCCGAGACCGGCCCCGGCCGTACCCCGATGCAGCAGATCATGGAGCTGATGCGCCGTCATGGACCGGTGTTCGTAAGGCGGTTGCACGGGCGGGACGCGCTGTTCGTCAGCGATCTGGACCTGGTGACCGAGCTCGCCGACGAGCAACGGTTCGCCAAGCACATCGGGCCCGCCCTGGAGAACGTCCGCGCCTTCACCGCCGACGGACTCTTCACGGCCTACAACGACGAGACCAACTGGGCCAAGGCGCACGACATCCTGATGCCCGCCTTCGCGCTCGGCTCGATGCGCACCTACCACCCCGTGATGCTGAAGGTGGCCCGTCGGCTCGTCGAGGCCTGGGACCGGGGCGCCCGTGACGGACAGCCGGTAGACGTGCCCGACGACATGACCCGGATGACCCTCGACACCATCGGACTCGCCGGATTCGACTACGACTTCGGGTCGTTCGAGCGGGCCGAGCCGCACCCCTTCGTCGAGTCCATGGTGCGTTGCCTGGAGTGGAGCATGACCCGGCTGGCGCGTGTCCCGGGCGAGGACCACTCGGCGGCCGACGCGGCCTTCCGCGCCGACGCCGACTATCTCGCCCAGGTCGTCGACGAGGTCATCGCCGCCCGCACCGGCACCGACCAGGGCGACGCCGAGGACCTCCTCGGGCTGATGCTCAGCGCCGAGCACCCGGTCGACGGCACGACGCTCGACACCGCCAACATCCGCAACCAGGTGATCACTTTCCTGATCGCGGGCCACGAGACGACGTCCGGCGCGATGTCGTTCGCGCTGTACTACCTGGCCAAGCACCCGGCCGTGCTCCAGCTCGTGCAGCGCGAGGTGGACGCGCTGTGGGGCGACACGGCGGACCCGGAACCGACGTACGACGAGGTCGGCCGGCTCACCTACACACGCCAAGTCCTCAACGAGGCACTGCGGTTGTGGCCCACGGCCGCCGCGTTCAGCCGGCACGCGCTGGAGGACACCGTGCTCGGCGGGCGTATTGCGCTCCGTGCCGGGCAGGCCGTCACCGTGATCGCGCCGATGCTGCACCGGCAGCCCGGCTGGGGAGACAACCCCGAGCTGTTCGACCCGTCGCGCTTCGCCCCCGAGGCGGAGGCGACCCGTTCCGTGCACGCCTTCAAGCCGTTCGGCACCGGTGAACGTGCCTGCATCGGGCGGCAGTTCGCGCTGCACGAGGCGACCATGCTGCTCGCGATGCTCGTCCACCGCTACCGGCTGCACGACCACGCGGACTACGAACTCACGGTGAAGGAGACCCTCACCCTCAAGCCCGACGGCTTCACGCTCACCCTCACCCCGCGCACCCCCGCCGACCGTGTGCACAGTCCGCTGCCGGGTGCCGTCGAGGCTCCTGTGGTTCCTGCAGCCGACACGGCCGCTCTGCCGGCCCGCGTCCGGCCCGGCACCGGCGCCCTCTTCCTGCACGGCAGCAACTACGGCACCTGCCGTGAGTTCGCCGCCCAACTGGCCGACAATGCAGCCGTGTTGGGGTGCTCCGTGGAAGTGGCGCCGCTGGACGCGTACGCCGACGGCCTGCCCACCGACCGGCCCGTCGTCATCACCTCCGCCTCCTACAACGGCCGCCCCACCGACGACGCCCTCGCCTTCGCCGCCTGGCTGGAGGAGACCCACGACCTCGACGGTGTGGCCTACGCCGTCCTCGGCGTCGGCGACCGCAACTGGGCCGCCACCTACCAGCACATGCCGACCCGCATCGACGCCCGCCTCGCCGAACTCGGCGCCACCCGCCTGACCGACCGCGCCGCCGCCGACGCCTCCGGTGATCTCACCGGCGCCGTGCGGGAGTTCACGTCCCGGCTGCGTACGGCCCTGCTGGCGACGTACGGCGATCCCGACGCCACGGACGCCGAACCCGTGGAGCAGATCTCCGCCTACGAGGTCCGCACCCTCACCGGCGGCCACCCGGACGCCCTCGCCGAACGGCACGGCCTCGTGCCGATGACCGTCACCGACGCCCACGACCTCACAGCCCCCGGCCACCCGCGCCGCAAGCGCTTCGTCCGCGTGGCCCTGCCGGACGGGACCAGCTACCGGACTGCCGACCACCTCACCGTCCTGCCCTCGAACGCCCCGGCCCTCGTCGACCGTGCGGCCGCGGCCCTCGGCATCGACCTCGACACCGTGCTCGACATCCGCCCGGCCCGCCCGCGCCGCGACGGCCTCGCGGTCGACCGGCCCGTGACGGCACGTCAACTCATCACCCACTACGTCGAGTTGCAGGACCGCCCGACCGCCGACCAACTGGTCGCGCTGGCCGCCGCGAACCCCTGCCCGCCTGAGCGCACCGCCCTGGCCGCTCTCACCGACGACCCCCGCACGTTCGTCGAACTCGTCGAGGACCACCCGGCGTTGCGCGGCGCCCTGGACTGGCCCACGCTCCTCGAACTCCTCACCCCGCTGCGCCCCCGGCACTACTCGATCTCGTCCTCGCCTGCCGTCGACCCCGGCCACGCGGACCTCATGGTCTCCCTGTTGGAGGCCCCGGCGCGCTCAGGCAGGGGCGTCTACCGGGGCACGGGCTCCGGTCATCTCAACACCGTCGCACCCGGCGACACGATCTACGCCCGCGTCCAGCCGTGCCGCGAGGCCTTCCGGATCGACGACTCCACCCCGGTCGTGATGATCGCGGCGGGCACCGGTCTCGCCCCCTTCCGCGGCACCATCGCCGACCGTAGGGCCACCCTCGCCACCGGAGCCCAACTCGCCCCGGCCCTCTGCTACTTCGGCTGCGACGCCCCAGACGCCGACTACCTCCACGCCGACGAACTCCGCACCGCCGAGCGCGCCGGAGCCGTCTCGCTCCGCCCAGCCTTCAGTGCGGCCCCGGAGGGCGAGGCGACCTTCGTCCAGCACCGCATCGCCGCCGAGGCCGACGAGGTGTGGACCCTGTTGGACGCGGGCGCCCGGGTGTTCGTCTGCGGCGACGGCTCGCGCATGGCACCGGGCGTGCGGGAGGCGTTCCGTACCCTGTACCGGGACCGCACGCCCGGCGCCGACGACGAGGCGGCCGAGCGGTGGCTCAACACACTGATGGCGGACGGGCGTTACGTCGAGGACGTGTACGCCGCCGGCTGACCGAGAGGGAGAGGTGGGCGCCCGGTGACGGACTCCTCGGAGCGAGCCCGACAGGTACTCCGCGCGGCGGGCATCCCGCCCGGCGACCTCGCCCACCTCCGCCCCCTCGGCGGCGGCACCTACAACACCGTCGAGGAACTCACCCTCACCGACGGCAGCCGCTATGTGTTGAAAACCGCGCCCACCGCCCCCGGCCTCGCGCACGAGCGCCAACTCCTCATCTCCGAGGCCGACTTCTACGGCGCCGCCGCCAAGGCCGGGGTGCCGGCGCCGCGCGTCGTGGTCCTCGACGGCGACACCCTCCTGATGACGCTCTGCCCCGGCGAACCCTGGGACGACACCCTCACGGACCCCGAAGTGGTCGACCTGCGCACGGAGTTGGGCCGTCAACTCGCCCGCCTGCACGAGATCACCGGCCCCGGCTTCGGCTACCCCTCCGGCGCCCTCGGCCCGCTCGCCCCCGACTGGCGGACCGCGTTCACCACGCTCTACGACGCCGTCCTCGACGACACCCGCCGCTACGCGGCCTGGCTGCCGCTCCCCGCCGACGACATCGCCCGCACGGCCCGGTCCGCCTACGACGCCCTGGACGAGGTCACCGTCCCCTGCGCCGTCCACTTCGACCTGTGGCAGGGCAACATCCTGGTCGACCGCACCACCGGAACGCCCCGTATCGGCGGCCTCATCGACGGCGAGCGCATGTTCTGGGGCGACCCGCTGGCCGACTTCGTCTCCCTGGCGCTGCTCGGGGACATCAGGAAGGACGAGGCGTTCCTCGCGGGCTACCGGGAGGCAGGCGGACGGGCCGAGTTCGACCGGTCGGCCGGACTCCGTTACGCCCTCTACCGCAGCTATCTCTACCTGATCATGCTCGCCGAGGCGGTCCCCCGGGAGTTCGGCGACGAAGAGAACCGCCGGCGGCGGGAGAAGGTCGGCCCCGAGCTCCTCGCCGCCCTGGGAGAGATCGACGAGACGGCTTCCACCACGTAGTGTGCATTCCGTCGCCCCTTAGTTCAGGGCGTGAATTAAGAGGGTGCGGGGTTCGGAGGGAGCCACATGGCGGGGCGGAACGGGCGCACGGTACGCGACCTGAGGCGGGCCAACCGCACGGCCGTACTGCAACGGCTGTACTTCGACGGACCCCTCAGCCGCTTCGAACTGGGCCCGGCGACCGGGCTCAGCTCCGGCTCGGTGAGCAACGTCGTCGCGGACCTCGTCGCCGACGGTCTGGTCGAGGAGGCCGGCAGCGTCGACTCCGACGGCGGCCGCCCCCGCACCCTGCTCCAAGTCGCCCCGCACAGCGGCCACATGATCGGCGTCGATGTCGGCGAGACCCGCGTCCGCGTCGAGCTGTTCGACCTCACCCTCACCGAACTCGCCCGCGCCGAACGCCCGTTGGAGCAGCAGCGTTACGAGGTCGAGGTCATCGTCGGCCACATCCGCGACGGCATAGCCGAGGTCCTCGCCGCCGCCGACATCGCACCGGAACAGCTCCTCGGCGTCGGCATCGGCGTCCCCGGCATAGTCGAGCACACCCCGGACCACGGCGCCGTCGTGCACGGCCAGACGATCGGCTGGGACGCGGTCCCCCTCGAAGAACTGCTCCGCTCCACCTCCCAACTCCCCGACGCCGTCCCGTACTTCATCGACAACGGCGCCAAGACCCTCGGCCAGGCCGAGATGTGGTTCGGCGGCGGCCGCGGCGCGCGCAACGCGATCGTCGTCCTCTTCGGCTCCGGCGTCGGCGCCTGTCTCGTCACCCCCGAGGTGGAGCACGGCCGGGCCGTCGAGTGGGGGCATCTGACCGTACGGGTCCGCGGCCGCCGTTGCCGCTGCGGTGCCCTCGGGTGTCTGGAGGCGTACGCGGGTGCCGAGTCGCTGCTCGACCGCTGGCGCGAGCAGGGCGGCCGTCCGCCCGAGGGTACCGACGAGGAGACCGCGATGACCGCGCTGCTGGTCGCCGCCTACCCTCCCGAGGGCACCGAGGCCGACCCCGTCGCCCTCGCCGTCCTGGAGGAGACCGCCGAGTACCTCGGCGCCGGCCTGTCCGACCTGATCAACCTCTTCCAGCCCGAGCGCATCCTCATCGGCGGCTGGGCCGGACTCCAGCTCGGCTCCCGCTTCCTGCCCGCCGTACGTCACCACGCCACCGCGTACGCGCTGCGCCACCCCGCCGGACGCGTGACCATCGAACTCGGCCGCCTCGGCCCCGACGCGGTCACAGTCGGCGCCGCGATCCTTCCCCTCGCCGACTTCTTCGCCCGCGGCGGCCGCCGGGCCGAACCCGAACCCGAGGGCCCGCCGCCCGCCTGGCGCACGGCACTTGAGGAACGGGCCCCGCACTGAGCGGACGGGCAGGTGGGGGATGATCACTCCATGAGCGAGATCATCCTGATGTCCGACGCCCGGGTCGCCGCCATCCCCGTCGAGGAGTGCGGGGAGCCCCTCGTCGATGTGAGCGGCGCACTGCTGGTCGACGACCGCAAGAGCGACAGCGGCGCCGAACTCCACCTGCGCCAGGGCGTGTTGGACCGGCTCCTGGAAGCGGAAGCCCTGCTCCCCGAAGGCCTGCGCCTGCTGTTCGTCGAGGGATACCGGCCGCCGGCTCTCCAGCGCCGCTACTTCGAGGGCTACGGCGACGAGCTGCGCGCCGCCCACCCGGACTGGTCCGCCGACCGCATCCGGTCCGCCGCCAGCCGGTACGTGTCCCCGCCCGAGATCGCCCCGCACTCCGCCGGCGCGGCCGTCGACCTGACCCTCGCCGACACCGACGGCCGCGAACTCGACCTGGGCACCCCGATGAACGCCAACCCGGAGGAGAGCGACGGGGCTTGCTACACCGGCGCCGACAACATCACCGCCGAGGCCAGGGCCAACCGCGCCGTGCTGGGCAAGGCGCTCGACGCGGTCGGCCTGGTCAACTACCCGACGGAGTGGTGGCACTGGTCGTACGGAGACCGCTACTGGGCGTTGACGATCGGCGCGCCCGCCGCCCTGTACGGGCCGAAGGATCTCGACCTTTCGTGAGGCTGTGTCCGGGACTATCCGGCAAACGCGTCCACACCGGTTAGGTCGGCGGACAGCTTCCACAGCCGGGCGGCCTGCTCGGGGTCGATCGCCCACTCCTTGACGCCGGTGCGCTCGCCGTCGGCGGGGGCGGGCTCGGCGATGTCGCAGTCCTCCAGGTAGACGCCGCCGAGGCCGTCCAGCTGGGGCGAGGTCGCGGCCCAGACCTGGGTGGCCGCGCCCTGTTCCGGGGTCTTGAAGAGCTCGGGGTGCAGCATGTTGCCGTCCTCGTCGATCCAGCCGCGCTCCACCATCTCCTCCGTGGCCAGGTGGCGCTGGAGCGGCGTGAGGATGCCACCCGGGTGGAGCGCGAAGGCCCGTACGCCGTGCTCGGCGCCCAGCCTGTCGAGGTGGACGGCGAACAGGACGTTCGCGGTCTTCGCCTGCCCGTAGGCCTCCCACTTGTCGTAGCCGTGGCTCCAGTGGATGTCGTCCCAGCGGATCCCGGAGGCGTGGTGGCCGGTCGAGGACACCGAGACCACCCGCGCGCCGCCCGCCGCGATCGCCGGCCACAGCCGGTTGACGAGGGCGAAGTGGCCGAGGTGGTTGGTGGCGAACTGCGCCTCCCAGCCGGGCCCGACCCGGGTCTCCGGGCAGGCCATGATGCCGGCGCTGTCGATCACGAGGTCCACGGTGCGGCCGGAGGCGAGGAAGCGGTCGGCGAAGCCGCGCACGCTCTCCAGATCGCCGAGATCCAGCTCGTCCAGCTCGACGCCGTCGATCCCGGCCACGGCCTCGCGCGCGCTGTCGGGACGGCGGGCGGGGACGACGACCCGGGCCCCCGCCTTGGTGAGCGCACGGGTGGTCTCCAGGCCGATGCCCGAGTAGCCGCCGGTGACGATCGCGAGCCTGCCGCCGAGGTCGAGGCCCTCCAGGACGTCGTCGGCCGTGCTCTTCGCGTCGAATCCCGAACCGATCTTGTGCTGTGCAGTGGTCATGAGAGGAACGCTACGAATTGAAGTGCGCTCGAAGTCAAGTGAACGGGAGCGGGTGCGCGAACCCGGACATGGGGAAGCCCCGACCGCGACGGGGGAATCACGGCCGGGGCGGCCAAGTGGTGGGCACGGATGGCGGTCGCCTCGCGGCGAAAGGCTCCACAGGGCTTCAGCCGAACGATCTTCCCTGTGGGCGGAGGTTGAGGCCCGGGGACACTGTCCCATCCGCACCCACGATCTGTTCAACGGCGAACTACCGGCGGGTGTTCCTGCGTAGGTCACAGCGAGCGGTGATGTGCATCACTCGCCATTGGTCCAGTCCAGTAGTGCGCCGGCCGACCAGGTCGTCACCACCCGTTCGGCGGGCACCCCGCACTCCTCCGCCCGCGCACAGCCGTTGATCTGCCAGTCGAGCTGCCCCGGCGCGTGCGCGTCGGTGTCGACCGAGAACAGCACCCCGGCGTCGACGGCCTTCCGCAGCAGCCGCCTCGGCGGGTCCAGCCGCTCCGGACGACTGTTGATCTCCACGGCCGTACCCGACTCGGCACAAGCGGCGAACACCTCGTCCGCGTCGAAGGCGGACTCCGGCCGCGCGGCACCCCCGTCCCGCCCGATCAGCAGCCGCCCGGTGCAGTGCCCGAGGATGTCCGCGTGCGGATTCCGTACGGCGGCCACCATGCGGCGGGTCATGGCACGGGACTCCATCCGCAGCTTCGAGTGGACGGAGACCACGACGACGTCGAGCCGCTCCAGCAGCTCCGGTTCCTGGTCCAGCGAGCCGTCGTCGAGGATGTCGCACTCGATGCCCGTGAGCAGCCGGAAGGGCGCCCAGGTCTCGTTCAGCGCCGCCACCACGTCCAGCTGCTCGCGCAGCCGCTCCGGGGAGAGTCCGCGGGCCACGGTCAGCCGGGGGGAGTGGTCGGTCAGCACCGCCCACTCGTGGCCGAGCCGGGCCGCCGTACGGCCCATCTCCTCGATCGGGCTGCCGCCGTCCGACCAGTCGGAGTGGAGGTGGCAGTCGCCGCGCAGCAGCGCCCGCAGTTTCTCGCCGCCGGGGCCGGGCGGGGCGGGGGCCTCGGCCTCCAGCTGCTCCAGATAGGCGGGTACCCGCCCGTCCAGGGCCTCGCGGGCCACCTGCGCGGTCTTCGGGCCGATGCCCTTGAGGGACTCGAGCGTCCCGGCCGCGGCGCGGTCGGCGACCTCGCCCTCGGGGAGCGCCGTCAGGACCCTGGCCGCCGTACGGAAGGCGCGTACGCGGTACGTGGGGGCCAGGGAGCGTTCCAGCAGGAAGGCGATCCGGTCCAGTGCCTGCACGGGATCCATCGAGCCTCCTCCCGCGAGCGGCCCCCGGCCGGGAACCGTGGACCACTCGCGTCCGCGTGATGCGTTCTAGGCTCTATTGCATGACCGAAATGTCCAGCCCGCACATCTCCAGCCCGCGGATCATGGTGCTCAAGGTGCAGCCCGGTACCCCGCCGTTCCGCATCGTGGAGATCGACGGGGAGATGGTCGCCCAGGCCACGGGGATCACGGACGTGCTCCAGGTCGCGGCCGTGTGCGGCATCACGGTCCGCGACCTGGACGACCCGGACGTGGTCCGCTGGGTCGGGGGAGACAAGTTCACCTGGTTGCCGCACTAGGCGCTACGGATTCAGCCGACGGTCCACTTCTGGTTGGCGCCGCCCGAGCAGGTCCAGATCTGGAGCGGGGTGCCGTTGGCCGAGGTGTTGCCGGTGACGTCCAGGCACTTGTTGGCCTGGGGGTTGACGATGTCGTTCGCCGAGCTGACGGCCCACTGCTGCGCGGCGGACCCGTTGCAGTCGTAGAGCTGCACCTTGGTGCCGTCCGCGGTGCCGCCGGCGTTCACGTCCAGGCACTTGCCGAGCGCGCGGATCGTGCCGTCCGAGCCCACGGTCCACTGCTGGGCGGCCGAGCCGTTGCAGTCGTAGAGCTGTACGGCGGTCCCGTTGGCGGAGTTCGCGCCGTTGACGTCGACGCACTTGCCGGCGAGGCCCTTGATGGCCACGCCGGTGGCCGTGTCACTCGTGGTCACCGACACCGAGTCCACCAGCAGTTGGGCCGGGAAGGCCGTGGCGCTGTTCGGGTCGCCGGGCCAGTCGCCGCCGACCGCGAGGTTGAGGATGAGGAAGAACGGCTTGTTGAACGCCCAGGTGTTGCCGCCGACGTCGGCGGGCGTACGGGTCTGGTAGACGACCCCGTCGACCGACCACTTGATCGAGTTGGGCGCCCAGTCGACGGCGAACGTGTGGTAGGCGTCGGCGAAGGCCGCGCCGTTCGCCAGCGTGTAGCCGGCGCCTATCCCGTTGGCGCCGGAGTAGCCGGGGCCGTGGATGGTGCCGTGGATCGTGGAGGGCTCGAAGCCGACGTTCTCCATGACGTCGATCTCACCGGAGTTGGGCCAGCCGACCGACCCGATGTCGGTGCCGAGCATCCAGAACGCGGGCCACATGCCCTGCCCGCGCGGGATCTTCATCCGGGCCTCGACATGCCCGTACTGCGCGCTGAACTTCCCGGAGGTGTTCATCCGTGCCGAGGTGTACTGGCAAGTCCCGTACCAGCACTGGTAGTTGGCCGGGTTCTCCTTCTTCGCCGTGATCACCAGATGGCCCTGGCCGTCCAGGGATGCGTTGTTGGTGCCGGACGTGTAGTACTCGCGCTCGTGGTTGTTGACGTTGTCGCCGGTCTCCTGCGTCCACTTCGAGGAGTTGACCGCCGAACCGGCGGCCCCGTCGAAGGTGTCGGAGAACGTGACGGCGTCGGCCTGGTCGGCCGACGTGGAAGCCGCCCGCGCCGGACCGATCGCGGCGGACGCGACCAGTGCGGCGGACAGGGCGGCGAAAAGACATCTGCGGAGCATGCGTGGGGAGGCCACGGCATTCCCTTCTGTACGGCGGACGTGGGGACCGACACGCCGACTGAGGTGGGGGGTGAAAGCGTCGCCTCTTGATTTAAGGAGTGAGATAAGGAAAGCGTCAATACCTTGGTACGGACCAGTAGTTGAATGTTACGGACCGGTAGTCGAGCGTCATGAAGCGGCCTTCGGAGCTTTGGACGCCTTCGATGCCTTTGGTGTCCTTGCCGCCTTCTCGACGGGCTTCCGTGCGTGCACCGCCCGGCCCAGCCGGCGCCCGAGCAGGACCCAACCGATCAGCGCGCCCGAGGTGTTGAGGATGACGTCATCGATGTCGAAGGCCCGCCCGGTGATCAACGCGCCCTGCGCGAACTCCACCAGGAGCATGACGGTCGCCGTCAGCAGCAGCACCTTCAGGATGCCGCGTGCCCGTGGCGCGAACACGGGCACCAGCACACCGAAGGGGATGCCGAGGACCACGTTCCCGCCGATCTGCTTGATGGCGTCCCGCATGGCCGGCTGGTCGAGATAGGCCTTCAGGGAGCGGCCCGGGTGCAGATTGGTGTGCACGAGGGCCTTGGACGCGGGGGACGGCTCCAGCGTGAGCTTGGCCAGTACGACGGCGAATCCCACCATGAGGACGAACCCGATCAGCATCGCCAACACACGCACGGGGAGGGACATTTGGTGGCGTCCGCGATCGGGCCGGGCCGGCTTCGGCTCGGGCTCCGTCTTCTTGGTGGTGCGCAGGCGCGGGACGGTACGGGCCATGCGGTGGGCCTCCAGCTTTCCATGGTTCAGCAGCGCCCGGTCAGGCGCTGTACGAGATGTTCACGGTCGTGAAGCCGAGCGAGCCGAGGAGACCCTTGAGCATGCTGGTGGTGTTCGTCTGGGCACGCGTGGTCAGCCCGCTGGTCTTCGCCGCCTCGGCGATGTGCTTGGAGGCGAGTTTCTGCACGGCCTGCTCGCTGTTGGGGTTGTCGGAGAAGATGTCACCCAGGCGGTCCAGCAGGCCCCGCTGCTTGGAGACCGTGTAGGAGTGGTCCGGGTCCAGCGCCGGCTTGCCGAGCGTCGCCTTCGGCAGCTTGATGCTGGCCGTCGTGCGGTCGGCGTTGACCGTCACGTCCTGCTTCCCGAGCTTGCCGAGGTCGACATAGCCCTCCACGGTGCCCGCGCCGACGTACAGCGTGCGGGTGCCGCGGATCGCGTCGGGCAGGAACTTGGCGTCCTTCTCCAGGTCCACGACGACCTGGAAGTTGCCGGAGGCCGCGTCGTAACGGCTCATGTCCTGGATGGACTTGAGCAGCGCCGGACCCGAGTTGTCGTGGGTCTCGGTGCCGAAGATGTCCCGCAGGCCCGGGAGCACGGCCAGCCGGAGCCCGGCGAACAGCACGGCGATCACAACGACGACGGCGGTGAGCACCTTCGCCCAGCCCGGCATGCGCCGGGGTATACGGCTGATGGAAGTCGTCATGGGGACGGCCCTCCCTTCCTCGGTATGCGCATGCCCCCCAAATGCCTTGTCAGACCGACCTGTTGGTCGAATGGTCCATCTGACGGAGGCATGGAGGGCGCACAGGGGTGAAAAGTCACAGTTCCGGCCCGCCAGGAGTCCCGGCCGGTCGCAGACAGCATTTCCCGGCAGCTTCGCCTCATGCGTCCCGTGACCTTTCCGGAGCACGGTCCGTTCCGTGTCGTGACACTGGCCCCGGGTACCCCGGCCGCGCCGTCCGTTTCCTGCCTCCCGCGCTGGTGAACACCCTTCAGTGCGGCCGCAGTTCACGGTCCCCGGACGGCCGCGACCACCACATCCCCTCCCCGTGCGTGAGCCCGGGCAGGGCCAGTTCCACGTCCCGCACCCGCCGGGCCGGCAGCTCGCCGGTGATCAGCCAGGAGCCGACGCCACCCGTCGTTCCCGCGAACTCGGCACGGCAGGACGCGAGACGAGCGGTCACCGGCGCGAGCGCGTCCACCGGGACCTCCGTCTCGAAGGCGACGTACGGCTCGTACAGCCGCGTCCGCGCCAGCCGCAGCGCCCGGCGCAGCACGATCGGGGTGAGACCGCGGAAGTCCGCCGCCGTGCTGAGCGGGGCGGCATAACCGGAGCGGGTCAGGGTGACCCGGTAGTCCGTCACGGGCGCGCTCTCCAGCCCGCGGAGCAGCGTCGCGTGGACCGTGTCCTCGATGGCCTGGTGGAACGCCCGTGGGAGCGCGCCGAGTTCGGTCTCGTAGCCGAAGACCCCGCCCGAGCCGCGCTCCGCCGGTTCGACGCGCAGCCCGATCGTCGCCCAGTAGTGGGTGTGGTCGTGCCACGGGAACTCGTCGCAGGCCTCGCCGGTCCCGGCCGGGCGTTCCAGGAACCGCACCCGGCTCGGTTCGAAGTCGGCCTCGATTCCGAAGTCCTGCACCAGCGTCGCCGCGAGGACCTCCTTCTGGACCTCCCCGTACAGGAGCAGCACGGTCGCCCCGGACGCGGCCGGCCGCGCGTGCAGCAACGGGTCCTGGTCGGCCAGCGACAGGAGTGCCCTGCGCAGTGCCGCCGCCTGCTCGGGCCGCCTCGCCCCTACGACCGTCTCCAGCGTCGGCGGCGCGAACTGCGGTGCCCGCTCGGTGAGTTCACCGAGCCGGTCGCCCACCCGGAGGTCCTTCGGGCCGGTCAGCGCCCCGATGTTCCCGGCGGTGAGCGGGCCGGACCGGCCGATGACATCGAGGCGCGTGACCCGTCCGGAGACTTCGAGAGTCCGTCCGTCGGCTCCGTGACGGCGGAACGTGAGCCGCTCCTGCGGGGCCACCTCACCGTCGTAGAGCCGCAGATACGCAGTGCGTTCGCGGCCCGGGCCGGGGCGTACCGCGAAGACCGTGCCCCTCGGGGTGCCCGAGCCGGTGGCCGAGGGTGGGATCAGCCGGACCAGGTGCTCGACGAGTTCGGGGATGCCCTGGCCGCCGAGGGCCGAGCCGAACAGGAGTGGGTGGATCGAACCGTCGGCGGTGCGGGTGGCCAGGGACTTGCGCAGGTCGTCCGGGGTGGGGCGGGGGCCGTCGACGACGGCCGCGAGCACGGATGGGTCGACGTCGGCGAGAGCCTCGGCCAGGTCCGGGTCGGCGGGTGGGCGGGGGTGCACGCGTGCCGCGGGTGTGCCGAGTGCCGTCACGTCCGTCAGCGGTACGACGTGCGGGGTCAGGCGGCGGCGGATGTCCGCGACCAGGTCCTCGGCGCGGGCGCCCGCCCGGTCGATCTTGTTGACGAAGACGAGCGTGGGCAGCCGTAGCCGACGTAGGGTCCGCATCAGGACGCGGGTCTGCGCCTGGACGCCCTCCACGGCGGAGAGGAGCAGAACCGCGCCGTCGAGCACCTCCAGGGCGCGCTCGACCTCCGCGATGAAGTCCGAGTGGCCCGGGGTGTCGATCAGGTTGATCTGGGTGTCGCCGGACGTGAACGCGGCGACGGCCGAGCGGACGGTGATCCCGCGCTGCCGCTCGATCGCGCCGTCGTCCGTACGGGTGTCACCCGCGTCGACGCTGCCGAGCCGGTCGATCGCGCCGTGGTCGAACAGCAGGCGCTCGGTGAGGCTGGTCTTACCGGCGTCGACGTGGGCCAGAATTCCGATGTTCAGGGTGTGCATGCGTGGTCGAGTCCTCAAGAACCGTCGTCCAGTGGGCAGGGCGGTGGATTCCGAGGAGTCGGCGCATCTGGGGCTCCTGACATGCGGGGGAGTACGGGCGCCGCCATCATGGCGTGCAGGAGTGGGCGGTACGCAAGCCGTTTTCGCGGGTCAGTAGCATGAGGCACGGCCGGGAATGATCATGCGAGGAGCAGATCGTGCGAGACATCGCCGTGTTCAGCGGGAGTGCCCATCCCGAGTTGGCCAGGGAGGTCTGCGCGCATCTCGACGTACCGCTCAGCCCCACCCGGGTCAGCCGGTTCGCCAACGACTGCCTGGAGGTACAGCTCCAGGCCAACTGCCGGGAACGGGACGTCTTCCTGATCCAGCCGCTGGTCAAGCCGGTGCAGGAGAACCTCGTCGAACTGCTGCTGATGTGCGACGCGGCACGCGGTGCCTCCGCCGGGCGGATCACCGTCGTCATGCCGCACTACTCCTACGCCCGCTCCGACAAGAAGGACGCCCCGCGCATCTCGCTCGGCGGCCGGCTGGTCGCCGACCTGATGGTCGCGGCGGGCGCGAGCCGCGTGCTGGCCATGACCCTGCACTCGCCGCAGGTGCACGGCTTCTTCTCGGTACCGGTCGACCATCTGCACGCGCTGCGTGAACTGGCCGCGCACTTCCGGCAGTACGACCTCTCCCGCACCACCGTCGTCTCCCCGGACCTCGGCAACGCCAAGGAGGCCGCCGCGTTCGCCCGGCTGATCGGCGCCCAGGTGGCCGCCGGCGCGAAGCAGCGGTACGCGGACGACCGGGTCGTGATCAGTTCCGTCATCGGTGACATCGCCGACCGGGACGTCATCGTGCTGGACGACGAGATCGCCAAGGGCAGTACCGTGCTCGAACTCCTGGACCGGCTGCGGGACTTGGGGCCGCGCTCGATCCGAGTGGCCTGCACCCACGGTCTGTTCGCGGCGGGGGCGCTGAAGCGGATCGGGGAGCAGCCCGACGTCCTGGAGATCGTCTGCACCAACACGGTGCCGGTGCCCGAGGAGGAGCGCACCGAGAAGCTGCGCATCCTGTCCATCGCCCCGGCCCTCGCCGAGGCCGTACGCCGCATTCACAACGGTGAGTCCGTCAGCGCCCTGTTCGACGCGCCGCCGAACGAATAGACATGAGGGGACGGAGCAACGCTCGGCATCAACCGAGGTGATCAGGAGGACTCGCCGTGGCGAAGGCGAAGTTCGAGCGGACCAAACCCCATGTGAACGTCGGCACCATCGGTCACATCGACCACGGCAAGACCACCCTCACAGCGGCCATCACGAAGGTGCTGCACGACCGGTTCCCCGACCTCAACCCCTTCACGCCGTTCGACCAGATCGACAAGGCGCCCGAGGAACGGCAGCGCGGCATCACCATCTCGATCGCCCATGTCGAGTACCAGACGGAACACCGGCACTACGCGCACGTCGACTGCCCCGGGCACGCCGACTACATCAAGAACATGATCACCGGCGCCGCCCAGATGGACGGCGCGATCCTGGTCGTCGCGGCCACCGACGGACCCATGCCGCAGACCAAGGAACACGTCCTGCTGGCCCGGCAGGTCGGGGTGCCGTACATCGTCGTCGCCCTCAACAAGACGGACATGGTCGACGACGAGGAGATCCTGGAACTGGTCGAGCTGGAGGTGCGGGAGCTGCTCACCGAGTACGAGTTCCCCGGCGACGACCTCCCGGTGGTCAAGGTGTCCGCGCTTCGGGCCCTCGAAGGGGACCCCGAGTGGACCGCCTCGGTGCTCGAACTCCTCGCTGCCGTAGACGAGTTCGTGCCTCAGCCGGTACGGGACGTCGACCGGCCGTTCCTGCTGCCGATCGAGGACGTCTTCACCATCACCGGGCGCGGCACGGTCGTCACCGGCCGGATCGAGCGCGGGATCCTGAAGGTCAACAACGAGGTGGAGATCATCGGCATCCACCCGCAGAAGACCAGGACGACCGTCACCGGCATCGAGATGTTCCGCAAACTCCTCGACGAGGGCCGGGCCGGCGAGAACGTCGGACTGCTGCTGCGCGGCGTCAAGCGCGAGGACGTGGAGCGCGGCCAGGTCGTCATCAAGCCCGGATCGGTCACCCCGCACGTGGAGTTCGAGGCCCGCGCCTACATCCTGTCCAAGGACGAGGGCGGCCGGCACACGCCCTTCTTCCACAACTACCGCCCGCAGTTCTACTTCCGCACGACCGACGTGACCGGTGTGGTGACCTTGCCGAAGGGCACCGAGATGGTCATGCCGGGTGACAACACGACCATGCACGTCGAGCTGATCCAACCCATCGCCATGGAGGAGGGGTTGAAGTTCGCGATCCGTGAGGGCGGCCGGACCGTGGGGGCCGGTCAGGTCACCAAGATCCTCAAGTAGCCCTGCCCGTAAGGGAGTTCACGGAGGAGCGCGGCAGATCGCGGCTCACAACGTGCCGGACGTGGCCTCGGGCTGCCCCAGGGCCGCGTCCAGCGTCGGCTGCGGAGGGAGCAGCCGGTTGAGCCCGGTGACCCGCAGGATGCGCAGCGTCAACGGGTGGGTGCAGACGAGGTGCAGCCGACCGTCGCGCTCCAGCACCCGCTGCCGCGCCCGGAAGAGCAGGCGCAGCCCCGAGCAGTCGAAGAACTCGACCTGCGTCAGGTCGATCACGATCCGGGCGCGGGGCCGCGCCGTCACCCGGTCCAGATACGGCAGGATCTCCGTCGCCGCGGCGATGTCGATCTCCCCGCGGAACTCCAGGACCGTGAACCCGCGGTCCCGGTGGACACGCAGATACCGGGTCAGCGGCGCGGGTTCCTGCTGCACGTCCACTTCGCCTCCAACCGGCCCTCGGTGAAGCGGGGTTGAGCGTAGAAGCGCTCCCCGCCCTGCAAGTTACCCTCGATGGAGTGAATTTGAGCATGTTCGATTGACATATGTCTTCGAATCTAGCCAGAGCTTTCTGTGATGTGCGCGGCAGCCACGGACCGGCGTACGCCCGGGCTCACGACAGTGCGTGCCAGGCCTTGGACAGTGCCTGCCGGAACTGCTCGCTCTGATGTGCCGTGAGCTGCGCGACCATCCGTTCCTCCAGCTCCCGTACCGGCCCGGCGCACCCCGTCAGCAGCGCGCGCCCCTCCCCGGTCAGCAGGATCAGCAGCTCGCGGCGGTTCCGCGGATTGCGCTCCCGGCGGATCAGCCCGCGCCCCTCCAGGGAGCGCACCAGATCGGCGATCGACTGCGCGGTGACGAAGGAGTCCCGGGCGAGCTGCGCCGCGGACAGGCCGTCGTGTCGCTCCAGGACCGTGAGCGCGGTGTACTGGAGTGCGGTGATCCCGTACGGCCTGACCAGCTCGTCCAGGCGTGAGCGGACGACCAGCTCCACCTGCTTGACCATGTACAGCAGGGACGGGGGTGCCTTCGTCGCGTGGGCGCCAAGCAGGGATTCAGCCATGGATTCACCCTAGAGCATTGACAGGAAACCTGTCTGTAATGAGACTGCGAACCAGACGGGAAACCAACAGGAATCCTGTTGGTTGAAATCTTGGCAACGATAATCCTGGCAACGATGCTGAGGAGTGGCGATGACCGCCTTCGAGATCGAACCCGGCCGCCTGTTCGTCGGGGGGCAGTGGCGCGAGGCCGCCGACGGAGCGCGCACCGAGGTGGTCGACCCGTCCCGGGGCCGGGTCGTCACCACGGTCGCGGAGGCGGGCCCCGCCGATGTGGACGCGGCCGTCCGCGCCGCCCGCGAGGCCTTCGACAACGGCCACTGGTCCGGGCTCAGCGGCCGCGAACGCGGCCGGATCCTGCACCGCGTCGCCGAGCTGATCCGCGAGAACGCCGACGAACTGGCCGAGTTGGAGAGCCTGGACGTAGGCAAACCCATCACCCTGTGCCACGCCGTCGACGTGACCAACGCTGCCAACGACTATGAGCACTACGCCGCCCTCGCGTTCTCCCTGGACGGCTCGACCCGCGACACCCCGCTCAACGCGCTCGCCTACACCAAGCGCGAGCCGCTCGGCGTGGTCGCCGCGATCACCCCCTTCAACTTCCCGCTGATTCTGGCCGGTTCGAAACTCGCCCCCGCCCTCGCGGCCGGCAACACCGTGGTCCACAAGCCCGCCGACGAGACCCCGCTCAGCGCCCTCTACATGGCCGGACTGCTCCAGCGGGCCGGCGTCCCGGACGGCGTCGTCAACGTCGTCACCGGCGCGGGCCAGGTCGCCGGCGAGGCCCTGCTGCGGCACACCGGCGTCGACAAGATCGCCTTCACCGGCTCCACCGCCGTCGGCCGGCACGCCGCGAGCGTCGCAGGCGAGAACCTCACGCCCGTGACCATGGAACTCGGCGGCAACGCGGCCCACCTCGTCTTCGAGGACGCCGACCTGGAGAAGGCCGTCGGCGCGGTCATCAAGGGATTCGTCTTCAACACCGGCCAGTTCTGCATGGGCGGCCCCCGCCTGCTGGTCGCGCGCCCCGTCTACAGCACCCTCCTCAACATCCTCGCCGACGCCGTCCCCGGCGTACCGGTCGGCAACCCCCGGCTGCCCGAGACCGTCGTAGGGCCGATGGCGGGGGAGAGGCACCTGCGGAAGGTCGAGGAGTACGTCGACCTCGCCCGCAAGGAGGGCGCCCGCATCGTCTGCGGCGGCGAACGCCTCGACCTGGACGGCGGCTACTACTACAAGCCCACCGTCATCGCCGACCTCGCCAACGACTCCCGGGTGATCCAGGAGGAGATCTTCGG
This sequence comes from Streptomyces sp. NBC_00986, assembly GCF_045162565.1. NCBI lineage: Bacteria > Bacillati > Actinomycetota > Actinomycetes > Kitasatosporales > Streptomycetaceae > Streptomyces > Streptomyces sp. NBC_00986. The sequence continues at coordinate 1,566,937 of NZ_CP108733.1, read as the reverse complement.
CCCGGTCCTCACCGTGCAGCCCTTCGACACCGAGGACGAGGCCGTCGCACTCGCCAACTCCACGCCCTACGGCCTGGCTTCGGGCATCCAGACCGGCAACGTCGGCCGCGCCCACCGCATCGCCGACCGGCTCCAGGCGGGCATCGTCTGGATCAACGACTGGGCGATGCTCGACCCCAACGTCCCCTTCGGCGGCGTCAAGGACTCCGGCTTCGGCCGCGAGTACGGCCCCGAAGGCCTCGCCGCCTACACCCGGACCAAGTCCGTCGTCGTCTCCCTCGACTGACCACGCCCACCAACGCGACCGACCACGTTCGTCTGCTCAACTGACCACGCCCACCAAGGAGTTCGTACGATGCCCACCACCACGCGCGCGGCCGTCGTCGAGTCGGGCGGCGCGCCCTTCACCCTCACCGCCGTCGAACTGGCCGAGCCGGGCCCGCACGAGGCGCTGGTCCGGGTCGTCGCAACCGGCCTGTGTCACACGGACCTCGGCGCGGCGAGCGGCGGACTGCCCTTCCCGCTCCCCGGAGTTCTCGGTCACGAGGGCGCCGGTGTCGTCGAGGAGGTCGGCTCGGCCGTCACCGGGATCGCACCCGGCGACCACGTCGTCCTGTCCTTCACGTCCTGCGGCGACTGCCGCAACTGCCAGGGCGGGCACCCCGCTTACTGCGCGACCTGGCTGCCGCTGAACCTGATCGGCGGGCGCCGTGCCGACGGCAGCAGCACCATCAGCCGCGACGGCGAACCGCTCGGCGGCCACTTCTTCGGCCAATCCTCGTTCGCGGAAAGGGCGTTGGTCGACGAACGCAGCCTGGTGAAGGTCGACCCGGACGTGCCGCTGGAGTCGATCGCCCCGCTGGGCTGCGGAGTTCAGACCGGGGTCGGCGCCGTGTGGAACGTCTTGAAGCCCCGGCTCGGCGACACGATCGTTGTGCTCGGCGCTGGAGCCGTCGGCCTGTCCGCGGTGATGGCGGCCGCGCTCACCCCGGCCACCCGGATCATCGCCGTCGACCGCGTCGGCGAACGCCTCTCGCTGGCAAAGGAGTTGGGCGCCACCCACACCGTCAACGCGGGTGAGGCCGACCTCGGCGAGACCCTTGCGGTACTGACCGACGGCCAGGGCGCCGACGGCATCGTCGAGACGACCGGCAACGTCGGCGTCCTCCGTCAGGGCGCCGACGCGCTGGCCGCCCGGGGCACGCTGGTCGTCGTGGGGGCACCGCCCTTCGGCAGTGAAGTCGCCCTGGACGTCAACGGGTTGCTCCCCGGGAAGCGGATCGTCGGTCTCACCCTCGGTGACAGCGAGACGCAGAGCTTCATCCCCGCGCTGGTGCGACTGGTCAAGGAGGGGCGGCTGCCGCTGCACCGCCTGATCACCACGTATCCGTTCGCGGACATCGACCAGGCGGTGCGGGACATGAGCGCGGGCAAGGCCATCAAGCCGGTACTCACCTTCTGACCCTTCGGCCCGGCCCGTGCTCAACCTCAGACTCGCCAGCCCGCGTTGACCCTCAGACTCAGTCGACCGTCAGCACCAGCTTGCCCGCGGTGCGGCCGGTGGCGCCGAGCGCGTGTGCCTCGGCGGCATCGGCCAGCGGGAACGTCTTGGCGACGGTCGCGCGCAACTTGCCCGCCTCGACGAGTTCCGCGATCGACTCCATGTCGGCGCGGTCGGCATCGACGAGCATCCGGACCGCCCGCACACCGAGCCGCTCGGCCTCCTCGTAGAAGTCGTCCTTGCCGATCGGCACGATGGAGACCACGATCCCGCCCGGCCGCAGCACCCGCAGCGACTTGAGCGCGGTCTCGCCGCCGAGCATGTCCAGGACGACGTCGACGTCCTTCACGGCCTCGGCGAAGTCGGTCTCCCGGTAGTCGATCGCCTCGTCGACGCCGAGTTCGCGCAGGAAGTCGTGCTTGGCCGCGCTCGCCGTGCCGATCACGTGGGCGCCCCGCGCCTTGGCGATCTGGACGGCCACGTGCCCGACGCCGCCGGCCGCGGCGTGGATCAACACCCGCTGTCCCGGCTGGAGTTCGGCGTTCTCCACCAGCGCCTGCCACGCGGTCAGCGAGACCAGGGGCAGCGCGCCCGCCTGGACGTGGTCGATCCCGGCCGGCTTGCGTACGAAGGCGCGGGCCGGGGCGGCGACGTACTCGGCGTGCGAGCCGTGGCCCCACGGGTACGACAGCATCCCGAAGACCTCGTCGCCTGGTGCGAAGCGGGCGACACCGACGCCGACGGCCTCGACGACGCCGGAGACGTCCCAGCCGAGGGTGAACGGCGGCTCGCCGAGGAAGCCGCCGGTGGCCCGGTGCTTCCAGTCGGTGGGGTTGAGCCCGGCGGCGCGGACCCGGATCAGGATCTCGTTGGCGCGCGGCGCGGGCCGCTCGACCTGTACTTCTTCCAGGACCTCGGGACCGCCGAGGGCGTTCTGCGTGATGACGCGCATGGTGTTCACAGTGCTCATGGTCAGTCAGCCTGCCGGGTCCCGCACGACAAGGAAATGGCACGATGGCCAACCTTCGATAGAATCGTGCCATGCAGCATGTGGAACGGGTCGTGGTCCTGGCGCTCGACGGCGTCTACCCCTTCGAGCTGGGCATCCCCAGCCGTATCTTCGGTGCGGCCGACGGCCACTACGAGGTGCTGACCTGCACGGTCGACGGCCGCCCGGTCCGCACCAACGCCGACTTCTCGGTCGCGGTGGAGCACGGCCCCGAGATCCTCGAAACGGCGGACACGGTCGTGGTCGCCTCCATGGCGACCCCGCGCATCCCCACCGGGCTGCCCACCGAGATCGCCGACGCCCTCGCCCGGATCCGCCCGGACGCGCGGATCGTCTCGATCTGCACGGCCGCCTTCGTGCTCGCCGCCGCCGGTCTCCTCGACGGCCGCCGCGCCACCACCCACTGGCAGGTCGTCGACCGCTTCCGGGCCCTGTATCCGCAGGTCGACCTGGACCCGGACGTGCTCTTCGTCCAGGACGGCCGGATCCTCACCTCCGCCGGCGCGGCCTCCGGAGTCGACATCTGCCTGCACATCGTGCGCACGGACCACGGCAGCGAACTCGCCAACGCGGTCGCCCGCAGCTGCGTCGTTCCGCCGTTCCGCGACGGCGGCCAGGCCCAGTACATCCAGCAGCCGGTGCCGGACGTCGGCGCCACCAGCACGGCCGCCACCCGCGACTGGGCCCTCACCCGCCTCGACGAGCCCCTCGCCCTGACCGACCTCGCCCGGCACGCCGGCATGAGCCTGCGCACCTTCGCGCGCCGCTTCAACGACGAGGTGGGCCTCAGCCCCGGCCGCTGGCTGATCCAGCAGCGGGTCACCCGCGCCCGCGACCTCCTGGAGGCCAGCGACCTGTCCGTCGACCAGATCGCCGGCCGCGTCGGCTTCGCCACGGGCGCGTCCCTACGACAGCACCTGCACGCGGCGATCGGCGTCTCCCCGCAGGCGTACCGGCGTACGTTCCAGACAACCCGCTGAACCCCAACGTTTCGGCCCGCCCGTGCGTCGTAGGAACAGGACGTGAGGGGGATGGCATGCGCAGAGGACTGGCAGGGGTCGCCGTGCTGGTGGCCGTGACGGCGGCGGGATGCGGTACGGGGGACGGGAAAGACGTCGTGGTCGCGGGCACCCCGCCGGCCACGCCCTACGCCGGACCGCTGTACGTACCGGCCAACGCCTCCGACGAATCGGGCGCCGCAGGGCGGGCGTTGGAGTGCGACGGCCCGATGTACGCGGGCGGCGGCGCCGAGACATGGAGCAAGGGCGACGGCGGCAAGACCCCCGAGGGCGGCCTGCGGGCGTACTTCGACATGGAGCAGCCGGACGTGCCGCGCACGGGCTATCGCGTCGAGCGCAAGGCGGACGGTCGCGTCCTGTTCTCGTACGACGTCGGCGGTCGCACGAAAGTCGCCGTCGTCGTCGCCAAGGACCGCAAGAACAGGCCGGGTTGGGGCCCGGAGACCAGCGCCTCCTGCGACCCGGCCGAACTCCCGGAGAGTTTCACCAAGGCGCACGGGTACGAGATCTGGACGGACAGGGACGGGAAGCGGGTCGCGACCACGGTAGTGAGCAGTTCGGCCGGCGCCGCGCATTGCGACTGGCAGAAGGCGCACTTCCTGCAGACCGGCGACGGCGAGAAGGGCAGGCTGTACGCCCGCGATCCGGACGGAGTGCTGGAGCCCGGCATGCTCACCTCCCCGTACGACGGCGACGTCCGCATGCCCAGGACCGCTCGCGACACCGGATACCGTTACCAGGACTGGCAGTTGTGGCTCGCGGCCGACGCTTCGAAGGCCTACGTCCACACGCCCGACGGCGTGGAGGCGTGGCCGCTGGTCAAGGACGGCATGGGCTGCCGCTGAGCGACCGTCACCGGCTCATGTGCAGCGCGACCAGCAACTGCCATACTTGGTCGGCGATTTCTTCCGGCGTGCCCTCCAACAGCCCGTGCAGCCAGTCCGCGAGGACCCCGCCGAAGGTCCCGGCGACGGCCGAGGCGACCAGCGGTGCGTCCGCCGCGCCCGCGAGTTCACGCTCGCGGAGGCTGTAGGCGCGCAGGTCCCGGTGCAGGACCCGGCCGAGCGGTCCGCCGCCGCCCGGGCTCAACAGGGCGCGGTACAGGGCCGCGTGGGGCAGCAGGCCGGCGAAGAACTCCGGCAGCGCGGGCGGCGCGTGCACCGGATCGGGTCGGCCGCGCCACGCGTGCAGTGCCTCCACGGCCTCCCGTACGACGTCCGCGCAGGCGTCGACGGCAAGCGCTTCCAGGCCGTCGTAGTGGACGTAGAAGGTGGCCCGGCCGACCCCCGCGCGGCGTGCCAGGGCGGCCACGCCGACCTCCTCCAGTGGGTGTTCGGCGCACTCGTCGAGGAGGGCCTGGCGCAGCCGTGCCCGGGTGCGGGCGGTCCGCCGGTCCTCGGGCTCGGCGCGGCTCACCGGGCGATCAGGACGGCGGCCAGGGCCACCGCGCCGGGCAGCGCCTGGGCGAACAGGATGCGCCGGTTCGCCGTCACCGTGCCGTAGACGCCCGCGATCACGACGCAGCTGAGGAAGAAGACCTGGGCGCGGAAGCCGGTCGGATCGGCGGCGATCAGGCCCCAGACGAGACCCGCGGCGAGGAAGCCGTTGTACAGACCCTGGTTGGCGGCGAGCGGTGCGGTGGCTCTGGCCATCTCGGGGTCGAAGCCGTGCAGACCGCGCCCGGGCTTCTTCTCCCAGAGGAACATTTCCAGCACCAGGATGTACAGATGCAGCGCGGCCACCAGTCCGACCAGCACGTTCGCGAGCGTTTCCATGATCGATCGACTCCTCGTCCTCTTGGATCGTCTTCTTGGGCAGGTGTCTACTATAACTGGACACCTGTCCATGTTCAGACTTCTCGGAGCGTGACGGAACCCTCACTTCCGCACCACCTCGAGGTTGATCTTTTACCGTTCAAACCCGATAAGCTCCCCTGCGGCGCAGCGAGTTGACGTGATCGTGACCGGTCGGCTCGTGGTGCGTCCTCCCGAGTGCGGTCTGTCCTCGCACACCCCCCTGTTCGTTCGTGTCGCTTCGAAGGATGCAGATGGAACTCGCCACTCCGCCACCGGCGGCGCGGGCACCTGTCGCCTGGTACAGCTGGTGGCTGATGCCGCTGGCCTTAGGGGGTGGGACCGTCGCCGCCACGTTCATGAGCTCGGAGCGAATAGCCGTGACCGCGGCCGGAGCGGCGGCCACGGCGGCCAGTGCCATGTGCGTGCGACTGCTCGTCCGAAGCCAGGCTCAACTGCGCCGTTCCGAAAGCGTTTTCCGCACCGCGCAGGCCGAGCACTCCCAGCAGTGGCAGCAGCATGTGGCGGGTCTGGAGCGGAAGTTCAGCGCCGAGCGTGCCACGCTGGAGGCGCAGCTGACCGAGCACGCCGGTGCCTACGAGACCCGGCTCGCCGACAGTTCCGGCGCCTACGAGGTCCAACTCGCCGAGCAGGCGAGGGCGTTCGAGGAGCGGCTGACCCAGCAGGCGGCGTCCTACGAGGCGCAGCTCGCCGACCAGGCCGAGGTCTGGCAGGAGCAGCTGGCCCACCAGCTCGCCGCCGTGGCCCGCCTCGCCGACGAGCAACTCCCCGTGGCTCTCAAGCAGTTGCGTGCCGGTGACGCCATCGACGACCTGCTGCCGGCCGCGAGCCAGTGCGCGAAGGTCAGCGCCGAGCTCCAGGCCGAACTGCGCAAGGTGCTGCGGATCTCGCTCATCGGCGTCGAGGAGGAGTTCAACCGCTCCACCGCCGCAGAGCAGGCCGTCATCAGCATCGGCAACCGCATCCACGTACTGACCAGCAAGCTCCGCGGCCGGCTGCACGAACTGCAGGGCGAGCACGGGCGGTTGCCCGCCGTCGCCCGCGGTCTCATGGAGCTGGACCAGGAGATCGGCCCCGCCGACTGTCTCGCCGCGAGCGTAGGTGTCCTCGGCGGCTCGGACCGGCCCGGCCGGCAGTGGCAGGAACCGCAGCGCCTGCTCAGCGTGGTGCGCGGCGGCATCGGCCGCATCAAGGACTTCCACCGCGTCGACGTACGCCGGCTGCCCGAACTCGGCGTCGACGGCGGTCTGGTGGACCACCTCACGCTGATCTTCGCCCACCTCCTGGACAACGCGGCCCGCTACTCGCCGCCCACCGAGCCGGTCATCGTCTCCGGCAAGGAGGTGCCGAACGGCGTCGGCATCGAGATCCAGGACTCCGGCAAGGGCCTGAGTGGGGAGTCCAAGCGCGAGGCCGAGCACGCCCTCGCCGGCACCGGTGCCGGACCCGGACTCGGCGGTGTCTCGGAGGACGCCAGCATCGGCCTGCGCGTTGTCGGCACGCTCGCCCGCCGCTACGGCATCCGTGTCACCTTCGCGGACTCGCCCTGGCTCGGCACCTCGGTGGTCGTCGTGGTCCCGCACAAGTACTTCAGCCGGCTGCCCGCGTCCGCCGTCACCCCCTCGTTCCAGGCCGCCGCGACGGCCGCGACCGCGGCGGTGAGCCGTGGCACCGGTGTCGCGGAGACCTCGGCGGAGACCGTAGAGGCGGAGGACACCACACCCGGCGGGCTGCCCAGGCGCCGTAGCAAGCGTGGCGAGACGGCTCGGCCCCAACCGGCCGGGCGGGCCGGGGAGATGGCCGTCTCCGCCGTACCACCCGACGCCTCTTTCACCGGCCTGGCGGCCTTCGCCACGGCCGGACGGGAGGCCCGGGAGGAGGAACCGGCGTCCGCAGGCCGCGAGTTCACCGAGCACAGCACTGAAGAGAGCGACGAGTCCACATGACGCAACAGGGAACCGACGTGAGCTGGGCGCTCCGGGATCTGGTGGAGAGCATCCCGGAGATCCGCTTCGCCCTCGTGGCCTCCAGCGACGGCAAGGCGATCACCTCCTTCGGCGCGGAGGACCCCGACGACGTGGACCGCTTCGCGGCCGTGGTGGCCGGCCTGCAGGCGCTGGCCCAGCCCGTCGCCGAGCAATTCCCCAAGTACGCGGGGCAGTTGCGGCTGGCGATGATCGAGGTCGACGGCGGCCACCTCTTCGTCGTCCGCGCGGGTGTGGAGACGTATCTCGGCGTGCTGGCCCGGGAGGGCCTCGACCAGGGCCTGCTCGGACACCAGATGCGGGACCTGGCCCGCAGGATGGGTGAACTCCTCGGCACCACCGCGCGCCTGGAGGAGCACTCTGGATGAGTGCTCCCCGCCGGCCAATTGACCCCTCCGGTCTGGAGCGTTACTACGTCCTCACCGGAGGGCGCAGCGGACCGGGCGGTTCGGCGTCGAGCCTCGACGTGGCGACCCTCATCGTCTCCCGCGCCGCACCCGTGCCGGGCATGCAGCACGAGCACGAGGAGATCCTCCGGCGCTGCCGCGAGCCGCTGTCGGTGGCCGAACTCGGCGCCCACCTCGGACTGCCCTTCAACATTCTCGCGGTGCTGCTGGCGGATCTGCTGGAGGCAGACCGCGTCGAAGCACGTGACCCCATCCCGGCGCACGACGCCGGTCGCGGGCCCGACCTCGCGCTCCTTGAGGAGGTACTCAGTGGACTTCAAAGGCTTTGACCGGCCCGGTTCTCCGGCCGGTGACGGTACCCGCTCGGTGAAGGTGATGATCGCCGGCGGTTTCGGCACCGGGAAGACCACGATGGTCCGCTCGGTCAGTGACATCAAGCCGCTCACCACCGAGGAGACCCTGACTGAGGCGAGCGCCGGCGACGACCGTCTCATCGGGGTGGCCGACAAGACGGAGACCACCGTCAGCCTCGACTTCGGCAAGATCGGCCTCAACGACGAACTGGTCCTCTACCTGTTCGGGACCCCGGGCCAGGAGCGGTTCTGGTTCCTGTGGAACGGCCTGTTCAAGGGCGCGCTCGGCGCGGTGGTTCTCGTCGACACGCGCCGCCTCGCCTCCAGTTTCCGGGCGATCGAGGAGATGGAGCGGCAGGACGTCCCCTTCGTCATCGCGCTGAACGTCTTCCCCGACTCCCCGGAGCATCCGGTCGACGAGATCCGGGACGCCCTCGACATCTCCCCGGACATCCCCGTCGTGGCCTGCGACGCCCGCGACCGCTCCTCCAGCCGGGACGTACTGGTCGCGCTGATACGGCACTTGAAGGACCGCTCGGCCGTCGCCGCACTGGAGCCCCGATGACCGACCAGACGTTAAACGGCCCCGATGCGCCGAGGGGCTGCCCTGTCGCCCACGGCTCGGGTGACGACCTCACCCGGCTGTACGGGCCGGACGCGGCGACCGATCCGCGCGGCATCTACGAGCGGCTGCGCGAGCAACACGGTTCTGTGGCACCGGTGTTGCTCGAAGGGGACGTGCCCGCCTGGCTGGTCCTCGGGTACCGCGACAACCGGCGGGTGCTGGACAGTCCCCGGCAGTTCTCCCGGGACGCGCGGATCTGGCGGGACTGGCGGGAGGGGCGGGTGCCGGACACCTCGCCGATCATGCCGATGGTGGGATGGCGGCCGGACTGTGTCTCCCAGGACGGCGAACCTCATCGTCGGTTGCGGGGTGCGGTGACCGACGGGCTGTTGGCTGCGGCCGGGCGGGGTGTTCGGCGGCACGCAACTTACTTCGCCAACAAGCAGATTGACGCGTTCGCCGAAGTCGGCCGGGCTGATCTGGTGGCGGATTATGCCGAGTATCTGCCGATGCTTGTCCTCACCCGGATCCTGGGGCTTCCCGCGGGGGACGGGAATCGGCTGGTCGAGTCCAGTGCGCAGGTTCTCAAGGGTGGGGAAGACGCCCTGCTGCACAACGACCGCATCATCGAGATTCTCGGTGAACTCGCCGAGCGTAAGCGGGCCGAGCCCGGTTCCGACTTCACCACCGCGTTGATCGGGCATCCGGCTGGGCTCGATGCGGAAGAGGTCGTCATGCATCTGCGGCTTGTGCTGATTGCCGCGCATACGACTACCAGCAACTTGTTGGCTCGGGTGTTGCAGCGGATCCTCACGGACGCGTCGCGGCTGTCCGGGCTGGTGAGCGGGCAGTTGACTGTCTCGGCCGTTGTTGAGGAAGTCATGTGGGACACCCCGCCGTTGGCTGTTCTGCCGGGGCGGTTCGCTACGGTGGATCTTGAGCTCGGGGGGCATCGGATCGAGGAGGGGGATCTGCTCGTCCTGGGGCTCACTGCGGGGAATGGGGATCCGGAGGTTCGGCCTGATGCGGGCGCTTCTATGCAGGGGAACCATTCGCATCTGGCGTTCAGTTCGGGGCCGCATGAGTGTCCGGGGCAGAGCATTGGGCAGGCGATTCTTGAGGTCGGCGTCGATGTGTTGCTGCATCGGTTGCCGGGGTTGCGGTTGGGGGTGGCTGTGGAGGAGCTGACTTCTACGGCGTCTACGTGGGAGTCTCGATTGGACCGGCTGCCGGTTGAGTTTGCCGTGTGAGTCGGTTATTTCTTTGTCTGCAGGCGCGTTGGGGCTGGTCGCGCAGTTCCCCGCGCCCCTAAAAACAGGCGAGCTGCCCAGCCCTTGGTTGGGCAGCTCGGCCCCGTCTCACACTGCCAGCAGGTCGTCCACCGAACCCTTTGCCGCTGGGCCTTCTTTCGCTGCCGTGTAGCGGCCTGACACCAGCGCCCACTCGTAGTTGCCGTTGATCCAGTGCTGGATGGCCTCCACGCCCTGGTGGACTCGGAGGCGTTCGTCCTCGTTCAGGGCCAACTCGTCGCACATCTGGGGGACTTGGGCTTCCAGGTCGAGGTACTCGGTGAGGCGGGCGTTCGTCATGCGGTACGCCTCATCCGCCGCCGCTTCCCATGACAGGGCGCGGTCGCGGTGGAGGACGGCTATCAGGTTGTGGCCGTCGCCCCGGCGGCGTTCGCGTTCGAAGGAGTGGATGTCGTTCATGAAGCCGATGGTGTCGGCGGCGAGGTCGCGCATGCGTTCCATCAGCGGGTGGGCCTGAACCTGGGCCGGGACCTCGAAGCCCCGGCTGCGTTCGCCGGCGTCGATGCTGTGGTGGATGCCGACCGTGCGGCGCCGGAACTCCGTGTACTCGTCGAGGTCCAGCGTGCCGGCGATGCCCCGGGCCGCCAGGTCGACCTCCTCGCAGTGCGCCACCAGGAACCGGCCCCAGGACGCGGCGAACCGGGTTCGCCAGGTCAGGGACATGCCATCCGAAAGGTGGTCCCAGACCTGCGCCCAGGCCACGGTGACCGGGCAGACCACCCGGGGCCTGCTGCCCGCCGGACGCAGGGGCGTGACGATCAACTCCCGCGCCACTTCGAGTATTCGGTCGGCGCGGTCGTGCCGGCCCGCGTCGAACTGGTCGTCGAAGAGGAACGCCAGCGAGAACCAGTTCATCAGGACGACCATGTCCGCGGCCGACGCGTGCGGATAGGTGCGGGCCGCGGCCTGCGGGAGATCCCACGACCGGTACTCCTCGAACCCGGCCTGGCTGCGCACCAGGCCCATGTCCCAGATCCAGCGCAGATGGCGGGCCCGGGCGTACTCCAGATGGTCGCTGACGGGGGTGTCGAAGGGGAGGTCGAAGGTGACGTCCTGAGGCATGCGCTTCCTTTCGGGAGACGGAACACTGGTCCCCCCACTGCGAGCGGGCGGTCCGTTCGACCGCCCGCACCCTCGAACTGCGCTTCGTGGTACGAAAGTTGGTCCCACAAGCGCTTACGAGGCTGCCCAGAGCCTAGATGATCTACACCGCGCCCCGATCGTGATCCCTGTTACTGCTCACGCCTCCTGAGCTGCGTACACTCCCGTTCCTCCCACGTAGGTAAGCGCTACCTGCGTCTCCGCGATCTCCTCCGGCGGAGCGGCGAACGGGTCGCGGTCCAGGACCACCAGATCCGCCAACGCCCCTGCCGCGATGCGGCCCGTGTCGTCCAGGTGGTTCGCGTACGCCGAACCCGCCGTGTATGCCGTGATCGCCGCCGCGAGGTCGAGGCGCTCGCCCGGCAGGAACACCGGCCCGGAGCCCCCGGGTTCGACCCGGTTGACCGCGACATGGATGCCCTCGAGCGGGTCGGGACTGCTCACCGGCCAGTCGCTGCCCGCGGCCAGGGTGGCTCCGGAACCGAGCAGCGCCCCGAACGGGTACTGCCACAAGGCCCGTTGGGGCCCGAGGAACGGGATCGTCAGCTCGTCCATCTGTGGTTCGTGCGCGGCCCAGAGCGGTTGGATGTTCGCCACGGCGCCGAGCCGTGCGAAGCGCGCCACGTCGTCGGGGTGCACCACCTGGAGGTGTGCGAGGTGCGGTCGGGTGTCGCTCGGCCCGTTCGTGGCCCGGGCGGCCGCGACCGCGTCCAGAGCATCTCGTACGGCTCGGTCGCCCAGCGCGTGGAAGTGGCACTGGAAGCGGAGCGCATCCAACTCGGTCACGTAGGCGGGGAGTTGCTTCGGGTCGATGAAGCTGGTGCCCCGATTGGCCGTCGCGCAGCCGCACTTGTCGAGGTACGGGTCGAGCAGGGCGGCCGTGCCGGTCTCGGCGACCCCGTCCAGCATCAGTTTCACGCTGCTCGCGCGGAATCGTCCGTGGCTCAACTCGGCCCGCCGCTCGACCAGTTCGGGGATCTGCTCGGCCCCGCGCTCCCGGTCCCACCACAGCGCGCCGACGACCCGCGCGGTGAGCGAACCGTCCCGGGCGGCGGTCAGATAGGCGTCCGACGCATCGGCCATCCCCGCATACCTCCCGACGATCGCGTCCTGCCAGGCCGTGATGCCGAGCGCGTGCAGATGCCGCTGGGCGTGCAGCAGCGCGGCCAGCCGGTCGGCCGGAGTGGTGGGCGGCGTGAGCCGTCCGACCAGTTGCATCGCGCCTTCCTGGAGCGTCCCGGCCGGTTCGCCGGACGCGTCCCGCTCGATCCGGCCGTCCACCGGGTCGGGCGTGTCCCTTGTGATACCCGCGAGTTGGAGGGCCCGGCTGTTCACCCAGGCGCCGTGATGGTCCCGGTTGGGCAGATACACCGGCCGGTCCGGCACGACCGAGTCCAGCAGCTCCTTCGTCGGCGTACCCCCCTCGAACGCCTCCATCGACCACCCGCCCCCGGTGATCCACTCCCGCTCGGGATGCGCGTCGGCGTAGGCCCGTACAGCGGCGATCGTGTCCTCGGCCGTCTTGGCCCGCGTCAGATCGCACTGGGTCAGCTCAAGCCCCGCCGGCACCGGATGCACATGCGCGTCCTGGAACCCGGGCAACAGCAACCGCCCCGCCAGATCGACGACTTGGGTGCGCGGCCCGGCGAGGTCGTGCACCTCGGCATGGCCCACGGCGGTGATCCGGTCGCCGGTGACGGCCACGGCGGTCGCGGTGCGGCCCTCGGGGGTGAGGACGGGGCCGTTGGTGAAGAGGAGGTCTGCGTGCATGGTTCGTATCCTTGCGGGGTTAGCGGGAGGTGGCGAGGAGCTGCGGCGCGTCGGCGTCGGTGCCTCGGCCCGAGTGGAAGTACGGCGATCTGCGCACCCACTTGGCCCACGCGGCGGCCAGGAAGCCGGACGCGATCATGGCCAGCGGGGTGAGCAGCAGGAACCAGCCGTTGTCCGCGCTGACTTCGAGGTGATCGGTGGACGTGTAGAAGGACCAGCAGAGGTAACCGCCCAGTGCCAGCAGGGACATGGCGCTCAGCGTGGGCAGGACGACGGCGCGCACGCCCTGCCGCCGGTCCTCCCGGAGGAGCGAACGGAAGCGGACGGCTGCGGCCAGAGCGGTCAGGGCGTAGGAGAGCGCTACGACGATTCCTACGGCGTTCACCGTGGCCATGATCATGTCGGCCAGGCGGGGTATCACGAGCGACAGTGCCGCGACTGCCGTTGCCAGCGCGCCGATCAGCAGGGTGCCGAGGGCCGGAGTGCCGTAGCGGGCGCTGACCTTGCCCCAGACCGGGCCGAGGGTGCGGTCGCGGCTCATCGCGAACATGCCTCGGGCGGTGGGGATCACGCCCGCCTGGAGGGAAGCGACCGCCGAGAACATCAGGGCGACCAGGGGGAGTGCGGCCAGTGGCCGGGAGGCGAGGCGGTCGCCGAAGTACGCCAGGCCCTGGGCGCCGTGGCCCGCCAACTCGTCCTCGGACAGCACCCGTTGGAAGGCGATCGAGCCGAGCAGGAACAGGCCCAGCATCGTCACCAGGGTGATCAGCCCGGCCCGGGACGCGTCGCGTGGGTCGCGCACTTCCTCGTTCACGGTGAACGCGGCCTCGAATCCCCAGTAGCAGAACACCGACAGCAGCAGGCCCTGCGCGAGCGCCGACGCCGAGGGGATCGCGAACGGGTCGAACCAGCTCAGGCTGAAGGCGTGCGGGCCGGTGACGATGCCGTAGCCGCAGAAGCCGAGGAGGACGACGTACTCGAAGATCAGTAGTCCCGTCTGGAGGCGGGCCGCGGTGCGGACGCCGGTCACGGCGGTGAGGGTGACGGCGACGAGGATCAGGATGCCCACGGCGGTTGTCTGTGCCGTCGAGCCCGGGTCGAGGGTGAGGCCGCCCGCTTGGTGTACTCCGGCCTCGCCGGCCAGCTGGATCATCGCCGAGCCGGTGACCGCCGTGGTGTAGGCGAGGAAGGCGATCGTGGCGACGATGTTCACCCAGCCGACCAGGAAGCCGAGCCACGGAGTGAGTGAACGGCCCACCCACACATAGCCGTTGCCCGCGTTCGGCTCCACCTTGTTCAGCCGGGAGTAGGCGCCCGCGATGCCCAGGATCGGCAGGAACGCGAGCAGCATGATCGCCGGCAGATGCAGCCCGACCACCCCGGCGGTCACGCCCAGACCGATGCCGATGCTGGTGGTCGCGGCCGTGCTGGACGCGGCGATGGCGACGCCGTCCAGCAGACCGAGGGACTTGCGCAGTGCGGGCCCCGACGGGGGTGGCGTGTCGTTCATGGCGTGCTCTCCGCTCGCACCGGGGGGCCCGAACGGCCCCGGTGAACGCACATGAAACTGCCCGCGCACTTAACAGGTCAACGGTGTTGTCGTAAGGTGCGGACACCCGGACGGACCATCGAGGAGGTTGCGTATGAGCGAGCGTGTCGTCCCGGCCGCCGCCCGGCAGCGCAGGCGCCCCACCAAACAGGGCGTCGTCCTGTCCGAGGAACTGATCGTCGAGACTGCCTTGAGATTGATCGAGGAGCATGGGGCCGATGCCCTGTCCGTGCGCCGACTCGGGCGCGCTCTCGGCGCCGATCCCAGCTCCTTGTACCGCTACTTCCGGCACACCGACGACCTGATGCTGGCCGTCGCGGACGAGCTGATCGGGCGGACGCTGCGCACCTGGCGGCCCAGCGGCGACTGGCGGGCCGACCTGCGGGAACTGGGGCTGCGCGTGCACGCAGGGGCGCTCGCGCATCCCCGGGCGGCGGTGCTCAGCTCCTACCGGGTGACCGGGCGGGTGTACGAGATCCAGGCCGTGGAGGCGATCCTCGGGGTGCTGCGCGGGGCCGGGTTCCCCGATGTCGAGGCGGTGCGGATCTACCACGCCTACGTCGACCAGGCCCTCGCCTTCGGCGCCCTCGACTCGGCGAACACGGCGCTGCCGAAACCGGCCCGCGAGGCGGAGGCGGCCGTATGGCAGGCGACGTACGCGCGGCTGCCCGCTGACACGCACCCGCACATCGCGGCGACGGCCCGGCATCTTGTGGCCACCATGCGGCACAGTTCCTACCCGGCGGCCCTGGATCTGCTGCTCAGCGCGGCTGCGGCGCGGCTCGCCGAGATCCGTGCGGCGGCGGAGGGCTGAGCGGCAGACTGGGGTCATGACTCACGAGCCCGCACGCACCGCGAAGCAGCGCAAGCAGGACACGCTCCGTCGGCTGGAGCAGGATGAGGACGCCTGGGTCGCCACGGCCGGTGAGGACGGGGGAGCGCCCTATCTCGTTCCGCTGTCGTTCGTGTGGGACGGCACGACCCTGCTGTTCGCCACCCCGGCCGCGAGTCCCACCGGCCGTAACCTCGTCTCGACCGGCGTCGCCCGGCTCGGCATCGGGCCGACCCGGGACGTCGTGATGGTCGAGGGCACGGTGGTGATGCTGACGCCGGACGACCTGCCCGAGGAGGACGCCGAGATCTTCGCCTCGAAGACCGGCTTCGACCCGCGCGAACTGACCACGCCCTACCTGTACTTCAGGATCCGGCCGCAGCGCGTGCAGGCCTGGCGGGAGGCCAACGAGCTGAAGGGGCGGGACCTGATGCGGGACGGGGAGTGGCTGGTGGCCGACTGAGCCCGATCGCTACGACGAGGGCGGGGTTTGCGAGGCGCGCGGGGCGAAGGCCGTCGTCGTGAACGTCGCCCTGTTCGCCGCCGTCGTGCCCTCGGTGATCCACCAGCGTGTGGCGCGCTCGCCGTATGTGCCGAACTTCGCGTCCGCGCCCCAGTTCAGGACCAGTTCGTCCCTGCCGTCGCCGTTGAAGTCGGCGGCCCCCGCGGGCCGGGCGTGCCGCCACTTCGCCGGTATCTTCCTGCCGTCCTCCGCGGCGGGCCCGTCGCGCAGGACCGTGGTCCGCCGGGTGCCGTCGATGAGTGTCGCGCCCTCGTACGTGGCGACGAGGATGCCGTCACGGCCGTCGCCGTCCGGGTCGGCGGACACATAGCCACCGGGCCCGTACTGGGTGCGCGCGGACTTCGGCGCCTCGGGGAGCCGGTACGTCACCGGTGCGCCGCCGGTACCGGGATACACGGCGAGCGAACCGTCGACATCGGCCGGCTCGGTCTCGTAGCCGGGCTCGTCGTTGCGGCTGCCGTCGTCGCCGACCGCCACATCGCGCTGCCCGTCACCGTCGAAGTCACCGAACGCGTGGGCGTTGCCGCTCCTCAACTGACGTCCGGTAGAGGACAGTTGGGAACCTCGGTGGGCGGTGTAGAGCGTGTTGCCGGACTGCTCGCCGTCGCTCACCGCGTGCATCAGGAGCGAGGTCGCGCGCGGCGTGCCGGACGGGGCGACGGCGTCGGCGGTGAGATCGCCGTCCGCCCAGGGAAGGCTCGTGTCGGTGCGGGCGGGTGCGCCCGAGCGCGAGAACGGGCCGTACATCACCACCAGGGACGAGTGGTTGTACGCGAACCCGGCGAGATCGTGGTGCCCGTCGCCGTCGAAGTCGCCGCGCACCACGGACTGGATGCCCAACTTCGTCGCGCTCCGCGGGAGTTGGACCGGCGTGGCGGAGGTCTTCCCCGTCGGTCCGCCCGGGCCGCCCCACGCTATGTACGGGAGGGTGCGCGGGGCGATGACGTTGTTGTCCGACGTCATCGCGCCCTGGACGGTGGTGATGAAGTCGGGGAAGCCATCGCTGTCCAGATCGGCGGTGGTGAGGTCGGCGGCGGACAACGAGCCCTTGGGGGCGAGGAGTTGCCTGCCGGGTTCGGGCAGGCCCAGGTCGGCGCGGCCGTAGACCGTGCGCGTCGACGGGTCGAGTCCCTTCGCCGATCCGTAGACCACACCGACCCGTTCGTCGGTGGCGCCCTCGCCGCCGCCGACGACGATCGGCACCACGAGGTCGCGGTGACCGTCGCCGTTGATGTCGTCGGGGTCCTTGGAACCCTTGCCCGGAGCGGGAGTTCGGCTCGCGGCGGCCGTCGTAGGTTCTTCCGGGGACGGCGACGATTCATGGGCGCCGGTACCGCTCCCGCATCCGCTGAGCGGAGCGAGCGCGGTGCAGACGGCGAGGGTCACTACGGCGATACGAGGCTTCACCCGTCTCACTCTTGCATCCTGTGTCCCACCCGAACCAGGAGAGCCGTGCGGTTGTTGCATGTTCGTCGATCGACTCCGGTTCTCGGCATCAACTGACGGAACGGGGATATCCGTTGGGGGCGAGGCAACCGGACTCGACCCTTGCCCGCCCCAGTCTTCGGAGGACACATGGCATTGGTCAACGCTAGCTTCGTGGTGCTCGACGCGGTCGAGCCGGAGAAACTCGCCGTGTTCTACACGGAGTTGCTGGACGGCGAGCAGACGGACATCACCCTCGACCAGGTGGAGATCAGGGGTGCCGACGGGACCCGGCTGGCGTTCCGCCGGGACCTCAGCGCCACCCCGCCGAGCTGGCCCCGCGCCGAGAACAACCAACAGGTCCACCTGGACTTCCTGGTGGAGGACATGGACGAGGCCGAGCGCAGGATCGTCGGACTCGGCGGCCGCCCGCTGGAGACCAAGGACATGCCGGGCCCGCACGAGGAGCGCGTGTACGCGGACCCGGCCGGCCACTCCTTCACGCTCCGCCCGGTACCGCCGACGGCCGCCGGCCAGGTCTGAGCGACCTCGCTCCCGGCCGCCCCGGTCCCAACTGCCTTACTCCCGGCCGCCCTTGTCCTTCGCCGGCCAGATCCCGGTCGAGCGTTCGATGGCCTTCGCGCCGGTGCGGTCCGCCGCGCCGCGCGCCACCGCGAAGAGGGCGCCCTGGAGCGCGGCGGCGATCAGGATCTCGGCCCAGCCGCGGTCCCGGTCCAGTGGATCGGGGGCGTTGTCCTCGTGCCGTATCGCCTTCCACGTGGCGCGGAAGGCACGGCCGGCGAGGGCACCGCTCACCAGACCCAGGACGAGGCCGACGGGCTGGTAGAGGAGGGGGAGCTTCTTCTTCTTCTTCTTGATCTTGGCCACGGGGATCTCCTTCTGCGCACGAACTGACGGGTCGGGACGGTCGCCGTCCCGACGGTGTCATCGAAACCGGTCCTCCGGTAGAGGGTGTGAGCAGTACCTTCAGGGGCAGTCGGGGTGGATGAGCGACACAGCTGCCGACCACGAATCCGACCGCAAGACCCGCGTCACCGTCCTCGTGGCCCTCGCCGCCAACCTGGTGATCGCGGCCGCCAAGGCCGTCGGTGGTCTGGTCGCGGGGTCGCCCGCGCTGCTCTCCGAGGCCGCGCACTCCGTGGCCGACAGCCTCAACGAGGTCTTCCTCCTCGCGGCCCTGCGCCGCAGCCGCCGCCCCGCCGACAGCCGGCACCCCTTCGGCTACGGCAAGGAGCGGTTCTTCTGGTCGCTGCTCGCGGCCGTCGGGATCTTCGTGATGGGCGCCTGTTTCTCCGTGTTCCAGGGGATCGAGGCCCTGCGCAACGGGGCCGAGGAGACGTCCACCGGCTACCTGGTGGGCCTGATCGTGCTCGCCGTCGCCCTGGTCGTGGAGGGGATCTCCCTGCTTCGGGCCCTGCACCAGGTGCGCGCCCAGGGCGGCGGCACGGAGGCGCTGCGCGACCCCGCGCTGCGGACCGTCGTGGCCGAGGACGGCACGGCCGTGCTCGGCGTGACCCTCGCCATCATCGGCATGGTGCTGCACATGATCACCGGGCAGGTGGTGTGGGAGGCGTCCGCGTCGATCGCGATCGGACTGCTGCTCGGCTACGTCGCCTACCGCCTCGGCCGCGACGCCCGCGACCAGCTCATCGGCGAGGCCGTCGACCCCGAACTGAGCGACAGGATCCGCGAGTTGCTGGCGGCCGAGCCCGAGATCGACAGCGTCGAGGCGCTGTTCACGATGCGGATGGGGCTCGACTCCACGATGGTCGCGGCCCGGATCGACCTGGTCCCCGGGATGGACAGCGAGCGGGTCGAGGAGGTCTCGGTGCGCATCAAGCGGTCGCTCGGCGAGGCGGTCTCCGAAGCCGGCGAGATCTTCCTGGACATCACCGACCGGCCGGTGGAGGAGGAACGGAGAAGCCCCGCCGCGACGGGGGAGCGCGGCGGGGCCTGAACGTCGGATGCCCGACGGTCACCGGTTCATGCGCCCCGGAAACAAGAAAATCTCTCCGGGCCGGTCAGTCCCCGGTACTCAGCTTCCGGCGGCCGGTTCGAGGACGAACACGGGGATCTGCCGGTCCGTCTTCGTCTGGTACTCGGCGTACGGGGGATACGCGGCGACCGCCCGCTCCCACCACACGGCCTTCTCGTCGCCGGTGACCTCGCGGGCCGTCAGGTCCCACTTCCCCGGTCCGTCCTGCAACTCGACGTGCGGATCGGCCTGGACGTTGAAGTACCACACCGGATGCGTGGGCGCGCCGCCCTGCGAGGCGACGACGGCGTAGACCCCGTCGTGCTCGACACGCATCAGCGGGGTCTTGCGGATCTTCCCGCTCTTGGCGCCCACCGTCGTCAGCAGGATGACGGGCAGACCGGTGTCCGCCAGCGTTGTCCCCTTGGTACCGCCCGAGCTCTCGTACAGCTCGACCTGGTCGCGGACCCACTGCGACGGGCTGGGTTCGTACTCGCCCTCAAGAGGCATGGCATTCGTCCCATCTCGCGTTCTACGGCTGTCTGGCACCGAGATTCAACACCAGCCGGTGCGTGATTCATCCATACCGCGGCTCTCTTCGGCCACGCCCCCTCCACCGGGTGATGACCTCGGAGGTAATCGCACCGGAAGGACCTCTCCGGCACAGTCGGCACCCCGCACGATCACCGGCCGAGGGAGAGCGCCCGATGTCCACGACCCCGACCACCCGCACCGTCGTGGAAGACCTGCTGCACCGGATCGGCCACGCCGAGCCCGAGCGCATCGCCGAGTTGTACGCCGAGCACGTCGACTGGAGGCTCGACTGGCCCGAGGACGAGCACGGTCGTCCAGCCACCCCGTGGATCCGGCACCGTGCCACTCGCGCCGATGTCGCCGACCACTTCCGGGATCTCGCAGCCCACCATGTGCCGGGACAGGTGGGCACGGAGATCGAGCGCATCCTCGTCGACGGCCAGGACGCGGTGGTTCTCGGCGAGATCCGGCTCACCGCCAGGCCCACCGGACGGCCGTATCGCGCCAGGTTCGCTCTTCATCTCACCGTCCGGGACGGGGTGTTCGTCCGCTGTCACGTGTACGAGGACAGCCTCGCCGTGACCTTGGCCTTCGCCCAGGCGGACTGCGGGACTCCGGTCGCGGGCGGGTGACGTCGGACCGGTCCCGCGACCGTGATCGTCGAGTCGGCCGGGGCCATCAGGTTCGGCCAGATTGTAGGTACCACCGATCTGGCCGAACTTCAGGTGGCCCTATAGGTGCCTCGGGCATCTAATGAAGATCGGCAAGACGCACTCTTCGTCTGCGAGGTCTTCCATGACGGATCTGACGGAACTGACGGCTCCGACCGACCTGCCCGAACCCGTCTCCTTCCCACAGGACCGCACCTGCCCCTACCACCCGCCCGCCGGCTACGACCCCCTTCGCGCCGCCCGCCCGCTGACCCGCGTCACGCTCTACGACGGCCGCACGGCGTGGCTCGTCACCGGACACACCGCCGCCCGCGCACTGCTGGCCGACCAGCGGCTGTCCACCGACCGCAGTCAGCCCGACTTCCCCGTGACCAACGAACGGTTCGCGGCGGTCCGGAACCGCAAGGTCGCCCTGCTCGGCGAGAACGACCCCAAGCACCGCACCAAGCGGCGGATGATGATCCCCGCCTTCACCGTCAAACGCGCCGCGGCGATGCGGCCCGACATCCAGCGGATCGTCGACGAACTGCTCGCCGCGATGATCGACCGGGGTCCGACCGCCGACCTGGTGTCCGCGTTCGCGCTGCCCGTTCCCTCGATGGTGATCTGCGCGCTGCTCGGCGTCCCGTACGCCGACCACGAGTTCTTCGAGGCCCAGTCCCGGCGCCTGCTGCGCGGTCCGAAGGCCGAGGACAGCCAGGACGCCCGCGATCAACTGGAGGCGTATCTGGGCGAGTTGATCGACCGCAAGCGGCAGAGTCCGGGCGAGGGGGTGCTGGACGACCTCGTCCGGGACCAGCTGAACGAAGGGGCGCTGGACCGCGAGGAGTTGATCTCCCTCGCGATCATCCTCCTCGTCGCGGGCCACGAGACGACCGCCAACATGATCTCCCTGGGCACCTACACGCTGCTGCTCCACCCCGAGCGGCTCACCGAACTCCGGGACGATCCAGGGCTGTTGCCCGACGCGGTCGAGGAACTGATGCGGTCGCTGTCCATCGTGGACGGGCTGATGCGGCAGGCTCTCGAGGACATCGAGGTGGACGGCACGACGATCCGGGCCGGCGAGGGGGTGATCTTCTCGGCCGCGGTCATCAACCGCGACGAGGACGTCTACACCGCCCCGGACACCCTGGACTGGCACCGGCCCACCCGCCATCACGTCTCGTTCGGCTTCGGCATCCACCAGTGCCTCGGCCAGAACCTCGCCCGCGCCGAACTGGAGATCGCCCTGCGCAGCCTCTTCGAGCGGCTGCCCACGCTGAGCCTGGCCGTGCCGGCGGAGGAGATCCCCTTCAAACCCGGCGACACGATCCAGGGGATGCTGGAACTCCCCGTGACCTGGTAAGAGGCTGCGCACCATGCACACGGAAATCCACATCGACAAGGACATCTGCATCGGGGCGGGCCAGTGCGCCCTGGCCGCCCCGAACGTCTTCACCCAGGACGACGACGGCTACAGCACGGTGCTGCCGGGCAAGGAGGACACGGACGACCCGATGCTCAGGGAGGCGGCACGGGCCTGCCCGGTGAGTGCGATCACCGTGTCGGACACGGTGGGCTGAGCGGGTACTTCATGGAGGGCGGCGGGCTCGTCGGGCTGAGCGGCTCCTGGGCGCGCTGGCGGGCCGGCTGGGCCGAGCGGTTCCTGAGCAGGGGGTGGCCGGCCCGCCGGGCCACCCCCTCCTGCCGCGAAGCCGGCACCCGCCGGCCCGCCCGCCTCAACCCATCACCCCAAGCACCCCCACCTCGACTCCCCGCAAACCCTTCCGCCCCGCGACCACCTCGTACGCGGCAACCCGCCCACCCTCGACCCTCACCCGGAGAGCCAGCAACAGCCGTCCCCCCGGCGCGACCACGATCCCCACGTCCCCGTCGACGAGTGCGAGTGTCGCGAACCGGGTCCGGTGCCGCAGCAGTACCGTCCCCTCCGCGACCGCCCGGGCCCCACGCAGCTCGGCCGAAACGCCGGGCGGCAACACGGCGGGGTCGGCGTGCCGGACGACGTCGGGGGCGAGGACGTCGAGCAGCGCGCCCAGGTCACCGCCCCGCGCGGCGGACAGGAACGCCTCGACGACCTCCCGGTGCCGGTCGAGTTCGGCGCCCGGCACCACCGGCGTGCCCCGCACCTTGTGCCGGGCCCGGCTGGCGAGCTTCTTCGCGGCGGGCCGGGACCGGTCCAGGACGGCGGCGACGCTGTCGAACGGCACCGCGAACAGGTCGTGCAGCACGAACGCGACCCGCTCCGCCGGACCCAGCGTGTCCAGCACCACCAGCAGCGCGAGCCCCACCGAGTCGGCGAGTACGACCTCGTCCTCGGGCAGGTCGTCGGTGCTCGGCTCCGGCAGGTCGTCGCCGTAGGGATCCTCTCGTCGGGACGCGCGCGAGCGGAGCATGTCCAGGCAGATACGGGAGACGACCGTCGTCAGCCAGGCGGTGAGGTTGTCGACGCCGTCGTCGCCCGTACGGCTGAGCCGGAGCCAGGCCTCCTGCACCGCGTCGTCCGCCTCGGCGAGCGAACCCAGCATCCGGTACGCGACCGCCCGCAGCCGCCCGCGCCGCTCCTCGAACCGCTCCGCCAACTCGTCGTGCCCCCGCATGGGTCACCTCTCCTCGCCGTGCTCCGTCACCAGTCCGACGAACCCGAACCGACCGAGGTGACCACACCATGCTGCTGCACATCGACTCCAGCGCCGACACGACCGCCGACTCCGTGACCAGGCAACTCACCCAGGCCTTCGCGCGGACCTGGCACACCCACCACGGCAGCACGGCGGACCACCGCCACCGCGACCTGTCCGCCGCACCGGTGCCGGCGATCACCCCCGCCTACACCACCCTCGGTCGCCGCGTGGAACGCGAGGGATTCGTCCCGCCCGCCAAGGTCCCCGCCCTGATCGAGACCGCGGACGAACAACACGAGTGGGAGCTGACCCTGCCGCTGGTCACCGAACTGCTGGGCGCCGACACGCTGTTGCTCGGTGTCCCCATGTACAACTTCTCCGTGCCCGCGACCCTCAAGGCATGGATCGACCGCGTCACCTTCCCCGGCGCGCTCACCGACCCGGACACCGGCGAGAGCCTCCTGCGGCACACTCGCGTGGCCGCCGTCATGGCACGCGGCGGCGGATACGGCCCCGGCACCCCGCGCGAGCACTTCGACTTCCAACAGCCTTACCTGAAAGCCTACTTCGGCAACCTGGGCGTCCTGCCGGAGAACCTCCACCTCGTCGTAGCCGAACTCACCCGGGTCGATGTCCTGCCCCAACTGGCCGGCCTGGAGCACCTGGCGGCAGCTTCCCTCGCCCAGGCCCGTTCCGCGCTCACGGAACTCGCCGCCGCCTGACCTCAGTTGGCGCGCGACAACGCCAGGGCCGCCTCGCGCGCCTCCGCCGCCGGCTCCGTGCTCCCCGTGATGCCCGCCGTGACCATGGCCCCCTCGGCCAGCAGGAACAACTGCCCGGCGAGTACGTCGGGCAGCCCCGCTTCCGCCACGAGCCCGGCGAGATACGCGCGGAACGCCCGCTTGTGCGCCCGTACTTGGGTCACCACCCGCTCCGAGGTGGCGCCCAGTTCGCCGTAGGAGTTGATCCACGCGCAGCCGCGGAAATCGGCCTCGCCGAACCACTCCTCCAGCCAGTCGAAGACGGCCGGAATCCGTTCCTGTGGATCATCGTGCCGCTCGACGTGCTCGGCGAGGCGTCCGCGCCAGCGCAGGTCACGCCGTTCGAGATACGCCTCCACCAACTCCTCCTTCGCGGGGAAGAGTTGGTAGAGCCGCTTGAGGGAGAGCCCGGATGCGGTGCGGACGGCGTCCATGCCGACGGCCTGAACTCCCCGTCCGTAGAACAGCTTCTCGGCGGCGTCCAGTGCCTGCTCCCGGGCGACCTCGCTGTCCATCGAACCGACCCCTTCTTGACCTGAGAACGTGCGTTCTCTACGTTAGCAGTCATCTGGAGAACGCACGTTCTCCGAATCTTGCCGCTCTGGAGACGACCATGGCCGACCGCCCTCCCCTCCCGCCCTTCACCCGTGAGACCGCCGCCCAGAAGGTGCAGGCCGCCGAGGACGCCTGGAACACCCGTGACCCGCAGCGGGTCGCGCTCGCCTACTCGGAGGACTCCGTCTGGCGCAACCGCGACATCTTCGTCACCGGCCGCGCCGAGATCGTCGCGTTCCTCACCGCGAAGTGGGCCCGCGAGCAGGAGTACGCGCTCCGCAAGGACCTGTGGGCCTTCGACGGCAACCGCATCGCCGTCCGCTTCCAGTACGAGTGCCGGGACGCCGACGGGCAGTGGTGGCGGTCGTACGGCAACGAGCTGTGGGAGTTCGACGAGCACGGCCTGATGACCCGGCGCGAGGCCAGCATCAACGACCTGGCCATCCTGGAGCAGGACCGTCGCGTCTTCGGCACGCGGTCCGAGGAGGAGCGCGGGCGCTCGTTCCCCCTTCAGTAGGCTCCCCGGGTGATCGAACAGGACTCGAAGCCCTTCCTCTACGTCGTCTGCGCCGCAGGGATCGCCGCCGGCGTCGGCCAACTCATCGCAGCCGCGCAGGAGTTGGACTGGGAGGTCGGGGTGATCGCGACCCCGGTCGCCGCGTCCGGCTTCTTCGACGTCCCCGCCGTCGAGGCGCAGACCGGCCGCTCCGTCCGGTCCGCCTGGCGCGTGCCGGGCGACCCGCGTCCCTTTCCGCCGCCGGACGCGGTGGTCGTCGCGCCCGCCACCTTCAACACCATCAACAAATGGGCGGCCGGTACGGCGGACACCCTCGCCCTCGGCACCCTGTGCGAGGCGTACGGCCTGGGCGTCCCGATCGTCGTACTCCCTTGTGTGGCCGACGCGTTGGCGGCCCACCCCGCCTACCAGGAGAGCCTGGTACGGCTGCGCGGGATGGGCGTGCGGTTCGGGGACCCGTACTCCGGCGAGGACCAACCGGACGGCGGGCGACCGGAGTTCGGCTGGGAGAGGGCGCTGGACCTGCTCTAGCCGCAGGTCACGGTCGGTCCCGCCAGCATGCCCCCGGTGTACAGCGCCTGGCCCTGCGGCATCCAGTACCCCAGCTTCGAAACCACCGTGGAACAACGGGACTTGAGGGCGACCCGGACCACCACCGTGTCCGGGTGGCCCGGCTGGAGATCGGTGAGCGCGCAGTCCAGGGCGTGCGGGAGCCGGTCCTGCGACGGGTGGCGGCCGACCAGCGGATTGACGCAGCGCGGGTCGGACGTGGTCAGCTCCGCACCCGTGCCCTCCTCCGCGATGAGCCCGAACCGCGCGCTGCCGTCGCCCTCGTCGCTGTGCCGGTGGACCGTGTACGTCAGCGTGGTCACCGAGTCGGGCCGCAGCGTGCTCCGGTCGACCTCGATGCCGTGGGTGACCTTCGGCCTCGGCGCGGTCAGGGTCAGCGTGGAGCGGACGGTGCCCTGCAGGTCCACGCCCTCGGGCGCGGAGCGGACGCGCACGGTGGCCGTGAAGGCGTACGTCCCCGGGCCCGGATACTGCCCCGACCCCGGCAACGTGCCGGACGCGGCCGTCCCGCCGTCACGCTCGGCGGTCCAGGTGCCCGAGGTGCGGCACGTGTACCGGACGGCCGACCTGAGCTGTCCGCAGGTCGCGGGAGCCGAGACCGCCATGGTCGGGGTGCCGCTGCCCGCGCAGAGGCTGACGACGGCATGCTGGCCGTGCGCGCCGTGCAGGGTGCCCGCCGGCGCGCACAGGGTCGACGGCGGCTCGGGCGGGGACGGTGCAGGGTCCGTGCCACCCCACGCGGGCGACACCAGGGCCAGCGGCAGCGCGGCCGCCCCCATCAGCAGAGTCCTCAATCCGGTCGAACGTCTCGGCACCGCGTTCCTCCCGTACGGCCACGACCGGCCTGGTGCCGGTCGCCTGCGCCGAGGATGCGGGACTCCGGTCGCTGCCCGGTCGCTCCCACGCCGGGCGGCCGGGACTGTCACACCAACGCCGGACGGCCTTCAGTGCCCCAGGCGGACCCGCAGTTCCGGCTGCAGCAGCTCTCCATGTGCCGCGACGAGGTCGTCGCACAGGTCCCAGATCCGCTCGACCGGCAGGGCCGCCGCCGTCGCGGGGTCGGCCATCGCCGCGTGCCGGATGTGGCGCGGGTCGCCGTCGGTGGCCGCGCGGACCACCAGGTCGGTGACGGAGACATAGGCGCTGTTGAGGGCCGCGCACTGCGGGGGCAGGGCGCCGATCCGGGTGGGCTGGACCCCCAACGCGTCGACCAGGCACGGGACTTCGACGACCGAGTCGGCGGGGAGGTTGTCGATGAGGCCGCGGTTGGGGACGTTGCCGTAGACCGTGCGGGGCGTGCCGGTGACGATGCTGTGGATGATCTGCGGGGCGTACTCCAGCGTGCCCTCGACGGGGAGCGGGATACCGGAGGCGAGGGCGTCACGGGTGCGTTCGTAGCTCGCGGTGTTCTCCTCGACGATCTCCAGGTACGCGCCGACCGGCAGCCTTAGCCGCTCGATCTCACTGTCGTGGTGGAGATACCAGGGCACGTACTCGGCGGAGTGCTCGCTGGTCTCGGTGGGGTAGTGGCCGAGTCTGCGGTACATGTCGACGCGGACCCGGCGCAGGAGTTCGGGGTCCTTCGCGATCGTCTCGTCGAGGAGTGGGTAGAGGTTCTGCCCGGCTTGCTCGAAACGCAGCACCCACGCTTGGTGGTTGACGCCCGCGGCCAGGTAGGAGACCTCCTCGAAGGGGACGCCGACCAGCTGGGACAGGTCGTGCATCGTCCAGTACACCGAGTGGCACAGGCCCGTCGCCTTGAGGGCGGGGGCGATGCGGCTCAGGTAGAGGAGGTTCATAGCCATCGGGTTGGTGTAGTTCAACAGGTGCGCGTCGGGGCAGAGTTCGGCCATGTCCTCGGCGAGCGACCGCAGGACCGGGAAGGTGCGCAGCGCCCGGAAGATGCCGCCGATGCCGAGGGTGTCGGCGATCGTCTGGCGCAGGCCGTAGCGGGCCGGGATCGCGAAGTCGGTGCGGGTGGCCTCGTTCATGCCGACCTGGACGATGTTGACGACGAAGTCGGCGTCCGCGAGGGCCGATCGGCGGTCCAGGTGCGCGGTGATCTCCGGCCCGGCGCCGCGTACTTGAGCGATGTGCCGGGCGGCGCCCTCGGCCGTCGCGAGGCGTTCCGGGTCGATGTCGTGCAACGCGATCCGGGCGTGGGCGAGTTCGGGGAACGCGAACAGGTCGGCGAGCAGGCCCTGCGTGAACACCACACTGCCGGCGCCCACGAAGGCGATCCTGACGTCGGTCATCTGGCTCCTCTGAGGATGGGTCAAATACCGTGCGTGGCTCATCCCTTGAGGCCGCTCGACGTCAGCGACTGGATGAACGTCTTCTGCGCCAGCAGGAACGCCACCAGCACCGGCACCACCGTGATGACGTTGCCCGCCATCACCGCCGACCACTTGGTGTGGTGCTGTCCCTGAAAGGTCGTCAGGCCCAACTGGAGCGTGTACTGGGTGTCGTGGTTGATCGCGATCAGCGGCCACGACAGGTCGTTCCACGTGGACAGGAACGTGAGGACGGCGACCGTGGCGAGCGCCGGCCGGGCCAGCGGCATCACGATCGAGAACAGCACCCGCAGCCGCGAACACCCGTCGATCCAGGCCGCCTCCTCCATCTCCCTCGGCAGCGCGAGGAAGAACTGCCGGAACAGGAACACCGCGAACGGCGTCACCAGCGACGGCAGGATCAGCGCGCCCAGCGTGTCGATCAGCCCGAACCACTTCATCACCAGGAACGTCGGGATCATCGTCAGCTGGAACGGCACGACCATCGTCGCCAGCATCAGTCCGAGCAGCAGCCGCGACCCGGCGAACCGCATCCGCGCGAACGCGTACCCGCCGAGCGACCCGAGCAGCAGATTCGACACCACCGCCACCGACGCCACGATCAGCGAGTTGGCGAACCAGCGCGGGAACATCGCGTTGCCCAGCACATAGCGGTAGCCGCCCAGGTCAATTCCCTTGGGCCACAAGGCGGGTGGGAAGCGGTTGATCTCCGCGTTCGTCATCACCGAGCTCAGCAGCAGCCACACGAACGGCAGCGCGAAGCACAACGCCAGCGGCGCCAGCACCAGATGCCACGCACTCACCCGTCGCGCGCTCATCGCACACCCCCGTCCGTACGGCCCTGCCGTCGCCGTACGACCCGCAGCGCGCCGCCCGCGACCAGCAGCGCCACCGCGAGGACGTACGCGGACGCGGCGCCGTAGCCCGCGGTGAACATCTGGAAGGCCTGCTGCCAGACGAAGTAGACGATCACCGTCGTCGAGCCCAACGGGCCACCCTTCGTCGTCACATAGATCAGGTCGAAGACCTGGAGCGAGGTGATGAACTGCCACAGCAGCAGGAAGACGGTGACCGGGGTGAGCGCGGGTAGCGTCACATGGCGCAGCACCTGCACCCGGCCCGCGCCGTCGATGCGGGCCGCCTCGACGAGTTCGGGCGGCACGTCCTGGAGCGCGGCCAGGTACACCACGACGCAGAAGCCGACCCCGCTCCACAGCGAGATCAGCACCAGCAGGTACAGCGCCTGGTCCGGGTCGGCGAGGAAACCCTGTGCGGAGATGCCGAGGTGGTGCAGCAGCGCGTTGGCGACGCCGAACTCCGGGTCGAGGATGAACGAGAACAGCACGCCCTGCGCGGTCGCCGACACCACGAACGGGATGAACACCAGCGTGCGGTACAGGCCGATGAGCCGGATTTGGCGGTTGAGGGCCAACGCAAGCGCGAGTCCGCCGACCAGGCTGAGCGGCACGTACAGGGCCGCGTACAGCAGCGTATTGCCCACCGCCGTACGGAAGTTGGGGTCCTGGGCGAGGGCGCGGTAGTTGTCGAGGCCGACCCAGCGGCCGGGCGTGACCAGGTCGTCGGCGCGGAACGAGAGCAGCAGCGACCAGACGACGGGCACGACGCTCAGCCCGAGGATCACCACGACCGACGGACCGATGAACGCCCAGGCCGTGGACCGCTCTTGGCGGGCGCGACGGCGGGCGGCGCGGCGCGCGGCCTGAGCGGTCGCGGCGGGTTGCGCGGGGAGGGTGAGGGCGCGGGGCAGTGTGGACATCGGGGTCTCCCGGAAGGGGGAAGTCACCTGGGGATCAGCAGGGCCGCGTCGGCCTTGTCGGCGCACGAACGGAGCGCCTTCTCGGGGGAGTCCCGGCCGAGCAGGACGGAGACGATCGCCTCGCCCAGTGCCTGCGAGATCTGCGGATACGCGGCATGGACGGGCCGGACGCGGGCCGAGCGCAGGGTGTCGGTGAAGACGTCGAGCCCGACCGTACGGGCGCTGTGCTCCCGCCACTCAGGTCGCGCGGCGGTGCCCGTGCTCAGCGGCAGCCCGCCCGCCGAGATGTCCCAACGGACGTCGTGGACAGGGGAGTTCATCCACTGCACGAACTCCACAGCTGCCCGGGACCGGGCCGAACCGTTGTCGAAGACCGTCCACGTGTCGGGCCCGGAGATGGTGACCGCGTGCCCGCTGTACGTCGGCAGCGGCACGACCCCGTAGTCGATCTTCGCCGTGATGATGTCGGGCAACTCCCAGGGTCCGGTCGCGACCATGGCCATCCGGCTGTTGAGGAACACCTGGTAGAGCTGCTCGCTGCCGGGCTTCGTGTCGAGGTACACGCTCTTGTCGCGGCCGAGTTGGGCGAGTGTGCGCAGCGCCCGGACGCCCTGGTCGGCGAAGCCGATGTGCTTGCCGTCCGGGGCGACGACCTCGCCGCCGAGATCCCACAGCATCGGCCACAGCCGCCACACCGTGTCCTCGTCGCCCACGGCCGGCCAGCCGGTGCCGAAGACGCCCCGGTCGTGGTCGGTCAACTGCCGTGCCGTGTCGGTGAATTGCTCCCAACTCCAGCCCGGCTTCGGGTAGTCGAGCCCGGCCTGCCGGAACAGCTTCTTGTTGTAGACGACGGCCAGCGAGTCGAGCACCGCGGGCGCGGCCCGCACCCGCCCGTTGACGGTGACCGCGTCCCGCACCGGCTTCCAGAACGTGTTCCACGGTGTCGGCCCGTTGTGCATCGCGGACGTCAGGTCGACGACCCGCGGGCTGCGCGCCACGCTCGCCAGGTCCGAACCGAAGATGTAGGCGATGTCCGGGTAGGACCCGGCGGCGAGCGCGGCGGTCACCTTCTGGAGCATCGCGTCGGCCAACACCCCGCCGCCGCCCGGGTCCACACGGATCGTGGGGTGGGTCCGGTTGAACTCGGCGACCAGTGCCTCCACCGCCTTGCGGCCCGTGTCGACCTGCCCGTGCCACAGCTCCACGGTCACCCGGCCGTCCGCGCCGACCCCGTCCGAGGCACCGCCCGCACACCCGCTCGCGGCCCCGAGTGCGGCGGCCCCGAGCAGCAGCCCACGGCGTGACATCCCGTTGCCCATCACGGCCTCCTCACCGCACCTTGCGGACGTAGTCGGCGCTGCCGGGCGTCGACACGTCCACGTCCCGGCGCACGATGCTGAGCCTCCCGGCGAAGCCCGAACGGGCTTTGCGCAGACCGGAGTCGGAGTACTCGATGACGATGACCCGGTCGGCGAAGGCCTTCGCGTACTCCCCGCACTCGTCGTACTCCGCGCACTCCTCCGCGATCGCGAAGTCGAGGCCGAGCTTCTTCCTGAGCCCCGCCAACTCCACGGTGTTCTTCTGGGCGATGGCCAGGTGCCGGGCGTGCGCGTGCCGGGAGAGCAGGGCGATGAAGGCGGTCGCGTCGTTCGCCGTCAGGAGGCCGCGGGAGCGGGTGTAGCTGTCGTAGTTGTCCGGCTCGACGGCGTCGAAGCCCTTCGCCGCGCAGCCGTCGATCCACCGGTTCACCCGCGCCGCCACCCGCTGCCGCTTCGCCGCCGTACCGATGTCGAGCAGCGCCTCGCCCCAGTCCTCGTCGACCACCACCTCGCCGTCCGCGTCGCGCAGCAGCAGGTCGGCCGGCCAGGAGGCGCGCTCGTCCGGCTGGGCCTGGAAGGCGTTGACGTAGCAGATGTTGTAGAGGCCCGGCGCGGGCGACGCCGTACGGTCACGGCTGACGATCCGGACGCCGGCCGGCGGGGGATAGGCACCGCCGATCTGGTAGTCGAAGTCGGCGTGGAGCGGCGGGAGTTGGAACGCTCCGGGCGCCGGAAGCGAGGCGCTCGCCGATGGGCCGGGGCGTCTCGACGGCATGGGGCTCTTCGACGGGGTGGAGCTTCTCGACGGTGCCGCGCGGGACGGGCTCTCCGACGGCGCCGCGCGCGACGGCCGGTCCGGCGCCGAGCTGTTCGAGGTTCCGCACGAGGTCAGAACCGCGGCGGTCGCGACAGCGCCGCTCAGGACAGCGGCCGTCCCGAGACCTCCGACGCGGGAGACACCCTTGACGGGCATGTCCGCTCCATCAATCGCGGGTACGACCCCGCCTCGGACCGGATGGAGCCGCGGTCCTGGCGACTGTGGCCGGGCTTGGAACCTGTCCGCTACCGGCTGGGCGCACCTCTGCGTACCGCGCCGCACGCGCGGGCACGTCCAGGATCAAAGCGCCCGGCCGCGCCACTCGTCAAGGGTGCGCGCACATGAGCGACTTCGAGTACCCACGAAGTCGTACGCTCCGAAGCGGTACCGAACTCGAAGGCAGGAGCAGCAACGATGCAGTACGTGAAGCTCGGTTCGACCGGCCTGGACGTCTCGCGGATCTCTCTGGGCTGCATGACCTACGGACTCCCGGACCGCGGCACCCACGAGTGGACCCTCGACGAGGAGGCGTCGCGCCCGCTGATCCGGCAGGCGCTGGAGGCCGGGATCAACTTCCTCGACACGGCGAACGTGTACTCCGACGGCACCAGCGAGGAGATCACCGGCCGGGCGCTGAAGGCCTTCGCCCGCCGTGACGAGGTCGTCCTCGCTACGAAGGTGCACGGCAGGACGCGTCCCGGACCCAACGGTGCCGGACTCTCCCGCAAGGCGATCATGTCCGAGATCGACCACAGCCTGGAGCGACTCGGCACCGACTACGTCGACCTCTACCAGATCCACCGCGCCGACCCGCACACCCCCGTCGAGGAGACGATGGAGGCGCTGCACGACCTGGTGAAGGCGGGCAAGGTCCGCTACATCGGGGCGAGTTCGATGTACGCGTGGCAGTTCGCCAAGCACCAGCACATCGCCGAGCGGCACGGCTGGACGAAGTTCGTGTCGATGCAGAACCACTACAACCTCCTCTACCGCGAGGAGGAGCGCGAGATGCTGCCGCTCTGCGCGGACCAGGGCGTGGGTGTGCTGCCCTGGAGTCCGCTGGCGCGCGGCCGTCTCACCCGGGACTGGGGCACCACCACCGAGCGCAGCAGCACCGACAACTTCGGCAACCGCCTCTACCAGGACGGCGACCGGGCCATCGTCGAAGCGGTCACCCGGATCGCCGGCGACCGGGGCGTCCCGCGCGCCCAGGTCGCCCTCGCCTGGCTGCTGCACCAGAGCACGGTGGCCGCGCCGATCGTCGGTGCGGCCAAGCCGCAGCACATCGAGGACGCCGTGGCCGCCGTAGAACTGGAGCTGAGCGACAAGGAGTTGGAGGAGCTGGAGCAGCCCTACACTCCGCACGCGATCAGCGGGCATTCCTGACGCAGCTCGGCAGGGCTTGCTCCCGGTCACCCTGAAGCGGCTCAACAGGGCTTGTTCCAGGTGCTCTTGACGGACCGTCAGTGCGGGCCGTGCGGTGCGAATTCCGTGCCGCACGGGCCCGCCCCGGCGCTCTCCGCCAGCGGCACCCGCTCGCCGCTCATCGAGATCGTGCGGTAGAAACTCCCGATGCGGTCGGCCGAGCGGCCCACGTAGTGCCCGATGAACGAACGGCGGAAGCGGTCCGGGCTGCGGTTGGGCTGCGAGCCGTGCACCAGGCTGCCGTTGAAGAACAGGACGTCGCCGGGCGCCATGTCGACCGGTACGGGCGTGAGCCCCGGCGGCGGTGGCACGTACTCGCGCGCGAAGGACACCCCGGGATCCGCCTCCTCCGGGCAGAACACGTCCATGCGATGAGTGCCGGGCACGACCTCCAGGCCGCCGTTGTCCCGGTCGATCTCGTCGCACGCGATCCACGCGGCCACACACGTGCCCGGCTCGGCCCGCAGATAGAAGTTGTCCTGGTGCAGCGCCTGGCCGCGCGCTCCCGGCGGCTTGAAGTAGAACATGCTCTGCGCTGCCAGTACTTCCTCGCCGAACAGGCGCTCCAGGACGCTTCGCAGACGCGGGTCCAGGAGGAGACGCAGGGCGAGTCGGCTGATCTCGTGAGGGTGCATCACCCTCGGGTGGGTCCGGAGGGGATCGTCGGAGACGCGTGGTTCGAAGTGCCCGGGGACCGGGCCGGACGCGTGCAGCGCCGTGAACTCCGCGCAGAGCCGGTCGATTTCGTCGTACCTGAACAATCCGCGCGCGACCGTGAACCCGTCCTCCTCGAACGCGCCGATGTCCGTGGCCGTCATAGGGACCTCCTCGGTGTTATGTCACACCACAGTGTCAGGAGGCCGGGCGTGTGCCTATTGGTTGGTCGTGAACTCCCTCATCGGTGATGGCGGGGAAGCCGTCAACTCCCGTGACGCCAGTGACTCGTCGGGCAATGGGCCGGGCTGCCGGAACATGACCTGGGAAAACCGGATGAAGGCCGTCCCCTCGTCCGACGCTCGGGGTCCGCCGGGCGGCCTCCGGTCAATGGTTTCGGGATTTCCCGTGTGGATACGGTGGCAATCCCATAACGGACCCGATTGACGAATCGTCAAATTGGGTGGACCGGACCGCAATGCACAAAACCCAGGGAGACCTTGTTCCGCCTCGCTGGCCTGTGCAAAGGTGTGCCTGTCGGCGCGCGGGCACATAGATGATTCCCCTCCGCGCGCTCGAGGCCGCTCCCGTACGTCACCCCCCTTGCTTCAAAAGAGCTGCCCCAGGCGGACGTTCGGGATGCCATCAATCGGACGGGTGGACTTTGTCGACCTGTCGACGGGGTCGCATACCCGCCGGTATGGACCGAATTCCACGTTTCACCTGGAGGAATGCAGCCGTGAAGGACGCAGGTCCCTCGAATTCCCCGAGTTCCGCTCACCACTTCGAAGTGACCGACGAGCAGCTCAGCGCCGAGCTGAAGAAGTGGACGGGGACGACGCCCGCGCTGCAACCCGTCGGCGAACTGCTGGACCGGCACTGGGAAGCGGCCTTCGCCTATGCGCGGCTGTGCACCGACGGACCGCATCACGCCGGAATGCTCACCACGGCCGCTTTCACCCGGCTCTTCGGGGAATCCCTGCGGCAGTCGGGACCGACCGCGGCCTGGCGCCCCCAGGTACTGGTCACCGTGCGCCGTATCGCCGCGGAATGGGTCGCCGACCACCGGCAGGAAATGCTCCACCCCGATCTGCGCTGGGCGAGCGGCGACGGCGACCGCGGCGCGGCCCGGATGCTGCCCGTGCCCGAACGGCGCCTGCTCTCCCGGGCGTTCCAGCGGCTGCCCCAGTCGGCCCGCACCCTGCTCTGGCACATCGAGGTCGAGTCCGAACCCTTCTCGATACCCGCCGGACTGCTGGGCCTGGACGAAGGAGGCGCCGACGTCGAACTCGGGCGCGCCCGCGGCCGGTTGCGCGAGGAATGCCTCCAGGTCCACCGCGAACTCGCCCAGGACGACGAGTGCATGCGGTACATCCGGCTGCTGGACGTCACCTTCCGGCGCGGCGGCGCGGAGGTCGACCCGGACCTCGCCATGCACCTCAGCGTCTGCAAGCACTGCCGGTACACCGCCGACCAGTTGAACCAGTTCAACGCCGGGCTCGGCATCGCGCTGGCCGAAGCGGTGCTCGGCTGGGGCGCGCGGGCCTACCTGGAGGTCAGGGCCGGCAGCCGCGTGCTGCCCGCCGAGGTGTCGTCCGCCTCGACCGAACTCGCGGTGCACCCCGGCCCGCGGCGCGGCGAACTCAGATCGGCCCACAAGGCGGCCCGGCGCGTCCGCCGCCGCAACCTCGCCGTGGCCGTGCTGACCGTGAGCGGACTGGTCGTCCTCCCGCTCGTCCTGTGGTCCATCGGCGGCTCCGGCGGCGACAAGACCACCACGGAGAGCCAGGCCGCCGGCGCCGCCGGCACGGGCAAGGAATCCGCCGACCCCTCCTGGGCCAGCAAGAACGACACCACCCAGGGCACGCTCAGCGGCCGGCTGCACAACGTCGAGTCCGGCCTGTGCATCGGCGTCGCCGGCAACAAGCCCCTCAAGGGCAACGACGCGGAACTGCAGACCTGCTCCTCGGCGGCCGGCCAGCAGTGGTCGTACGAGACGGACGGCCGCCTGCGCAGCACCGCCGACCCCGGCCTCTGCCTCGACTCGCACCTCGCCTTCGAGGTACAGCTCGCCCCCTGTACGAGCGCGTCCTCGTCGACCGCGAAGAACATCCGCTACGACTTCACGCTCCAGGGCATCCTCGTACCGCGCTGGAACCAGGACCTGGCGCTGACTCCCGCCTCCACCGACGGCGGCGGCGCGCTCGTCCTGAAGAACCGGGCGGACGGCTCGGCGCAGCGCTGGGTCTTCGACACCTCGAAGGCCGACCCGCAGATGCAGGTCGTCAACTGGGACACCGACAGCACCGGCTCGCCGACCCCGACGACGAAGAAGGCCACCCCGACGCCCTCGAAGACGCCGACGGCGACGCCCACCCCGACGCCGAGCGCGTCGACCCCGCAGTCCACGCCGACGACCTCGGCTCCGACCATGGACTACTGCGACTACTACCCGTCGTACTGCACGGGCGGCAGCCAGGGCGGCTGGGGCGGAGGCGGCGGATACGGGGGCGGAAACGGCGGCGGAAACGGCGGCGGTGGACACGGCCGCTGAGCCTCAGTGCGGCGGATGCGGCGGAGGTGGCGGCATGGTCGAGATGCCCGGCGCCGCCTCCGGCCACACCAGCAGCACCGGACAGGGCGCGTGATCGACGGCGAACCGGACGGCGGGCCCGAGACTGTGCGGGCCGAGCCGCGCCCGGTCGCCGTCCCGGGCCAGCACCAGCAGATCGGCGTCCCCGGCGGCGGCCACCACCTCGCGCTCCACGCGCCCGGCCCGCTCCGTCAGGGTGCACGGCCGCCCCAGCCGCTCGGCCGCCGCCTCCAGCAGCTCCGCAGCCGACGTACTCCCCAGGTCCTCCAGCCGGGTCCCGGGATCGCGCTGCGGACCACCCCGGCCGAGCAGCCCGGCGAACGCGCCGTGCGCGACCCCGGGCAAGTCCGGTCCGCTCACATGCAGCAGCACCACCTCGTCCGCCTCCGGCGCATGCGTCCGTACGGCGTCCACGCAGGCGGGCCATGTGCCCTCGACCAGCCAGGCGATCACACGCATTCGGCCTCCCTCGGTGTCAGAGAACCTGGAGCGACACCCACAGTGCCAGCACCGCCGGGACGAGCGCGGACGGCACGGCGAGCAGCCCCAGCTTCGTGAACTCCTTGAGATCCACGCCGTGTTCGTGCTGATGCACGATCCGCCGCCACAGCAGCGTCGCGAGCGACCCGGCGTAGGTCAGGTTCGGTCCGATGTTCACCCCGAGCAGCACGGCGAGCACGGCCCCGGGCCCGGACTGCGCGGTCAGCGGCAGCAGGACCAGGACCGCCGGCAGGTTGTTGATGAGGTTCGCCAGTACGGCGGCCAGGGCGGCGATCCCGAGGAGCGCCGCGATGCCGGTCCCGCCCGGCAGGAGGTGCCCGAGCGCGTCCGAGAGCCCGTTGTCCACCACGGCCCGCACCACGATCCCGAGCGCCAGCACGAACGCGAGGAAGGACGGCGCGGCGGCCCGCACGACCGTGAGCGGGGTCGCCTGCCGCCGTAGCAGCGCCCGGCCGGCGAGGACCAGCGCGCCCGCCAGCGCGGCCCAGGCCGGATCGATGCCGATCGCCGAGGTCAGCACGAACCCGGCGAGGGTGCAGGCGACGGTCGCCAGCGCGAAGACCGGCAGTTCGGGCTTGTCGCCGGACGTAGGGGAGGGTGCCGCCGCGGCGAGGTCTCGGGCGAAGAAGCGCCGGAACACCAGGTACTCGGCGCCGATCGCGACCAGCCAGGGCAGCACCATCAGCCCCGCGAAGCGGGTGAAGCTCAGGCCGCTCGCCGCGAACGCGAGGAGGTTCGTGAGATTGGAGACCGGCAGGAGCAGCGAGGCGGTGTTCGAGAGGTGCGTGCAGGCGTAGACGTGCGGCTTCGGACGGACACCCATCCGGGACGCCGTCGCGAACACGACCGGGGTCAGCAGCACGATGGTGGCGTCGAGACTCAGGACGGCCGTGATCAGCGAGGCCAGCGCGAACACCGCCGTCAGCAGCCGACTCGGACTGCCCTTCGCCCACTCCGCCATCCACGCCCCGCAGGCCCGGAACAGCCCCTCCACATCGCAGAAGTGGGCCAGCACGAGCACCGCCGCCAGGAACCCGACCACCGGCCCGAGCTGCTCGGCCTCCGCCCGTGCGTGGTCGAGCGAGATCGCCCCGGTGGCCACGGCGATCCCGGCGGCGGGGACCGCCATCACCGCCTCCGGCCACCCGAAGGGACGTACGACGGCCCACACGAGGACGGCGACGAGCAGGACGACGGACAGGGTTTCGGCGAGCGGGGTGTTCAGGGGACGGTCCTCCGGGACGCGGGACGTGGTGCCCGCCCCATGTAACCAGGCCGCGGCGCGCAACCCGTGATCAGGAACCCGTACCCGCGCTGAACACCGTCAGACGCACCGAGGACGAGTTGCCCGACACAGGCACCGCGCCGTTCGTCCACGTCACGTGCAGCGCGTCCTTCTCGTCGGGCGGGGTCACCGCCAGCCGGCTGGGGGTCGCCGTCTTCGCGCCGCTGATCTCCGGGTTGGAGAAGGTCAGGCCCGCCCAGGCGCTCTGCCCCGGCTTCAGCGTGACCGTGGTGGCGGTGCTGCCGGACTCGCGCTGCGGGTCGTCGCCCAGCTGCGTGCCGGACGCGTTCAGGAACGCGGCGCCGGGATAGCCGCGGACCGTGCAGGTACGGCCCGACGCGTTGGTGAGGACGATCGGGAAGTTCTCCTGCCCGGCGCCCGGGTCGTTGCCGCCGACCTTCGCCTTCAGCTCGGAGGTGTGGCACCGGCTGCTGCTCGCGGTGCCGGTGTTGGTGCTCGTGCCGCCGGAGCCCGAGGACGTGGAGGTCGACGTGGAGGAACCCGACGAGGTCGAGTCCGAGCCGGTGGCGGTGTCGGTGCCGCCCGACGTGGAGGCCGGCGTGCCGGACCCGTCGGCCGAGGCGTCGCCGCCCGCCGGCGCGGCCGTACCCGACTCGGTCTGCGGGCTGCTCACCGTGCCGCTGCCGTCGCCACAGGCCGTCGTCAGGCCCAGTACCGCGACCGCGCTCACGAGCAGGGCCGCCCGGCGCAGGGACTGAGACGTGTTCGCCATCTTCAACACTCCTGGAAGTTCACCGCACAGCGCCTCGCGCGCTGTCACAAGGGTCCGATGCGGGTGCGCGTCGAAAGGTTCGCGGGATCACCGGATTTTTTTCTGACAGTGATGTCGACAGTGATCAGGTGACCCGCAGCGACCGGAGTATGCGCGCGGTCGCGTCGCCGCTGTGCTGCCGGATCTGGACGTACACCTGGGGCTGCGCGGCGCCGCCGACCATGCGGAGCGCGGTCTCCGAGAGGGTGCCCGTGCTGCCCGAGCAGTCGCTCCAGGTGCGGATCGTGCCGCGCCAGGTGGCGTTCGAGTAGGCGCGGCTGCCGTCGTAGCGGCAGCCGGAGTGGGCGATGCCGTCCACCTCGCTCGTCACGCTGCCGTGCTCGCTCAGGCCGATGAACACGCCGTTCACGTCCGCCGACAGGTCCGGCCACTTCGACAGGTCGTCGGCGACGGCCAGCCCCGGCTCCTGCCCGGCCGTCAGCCCGAGGGCGTGCGGATTCCAACCCGAGTCACGCAACTGACGGCCCCACGCATTGGGCACATCGGCCACGATCCGGCCGGTGCTGTCCTTGACCCGCAGATCTGAACTCCCGGGTGACGACGACAGGTTCAGCACCGCGGTGGCCGCGCCGGCGGCCACCACGACGAACAGCCCCGCCATCAGCGCGACACTCCGGTGCCGACTGTGCGGCCTGCGTTGCCTGCGCGTGGGGGCAGCCTCGGCGGTCAGCCGCTCCAGCTCCTCCGCGAACTCCCGCGCCGTCGGCCAGCGCCGCTCCCGGTCCGGCTCCAGCGCGCGGAGGAGGGCACGCTGGACGTCGGGGGACACGTCCGGCCGCAGCCGGTCAGGTCGTACGACCTGACCGGGCGCCCCCGGGACCGTGCCCGTGAGCAGCTCGTAGCCGACCGCGCCCAGGCTGTACACGTCGGCGCGCTCGTCGATGCCGTACCCGGGCTGTGCCTGCTCCGGCGGCTGATAGCCCGCCGAACCAGCGGCCAGGGTGAGGCCGGACCCCTGCGCCAGGCTCTTGGCCAGGCCCAGGTCGGCGAGCAGGACGCGATAGCTGCCGTCCGGGGCGGTGCGCAGCAGCACGTTGGTCGGCTTGATGTCCCGGTGGACGATCCCCGCCTTGTGCAGAGCGGCGGCGCCCCGGGCGGCCAGCGCGGTCAGCCGCAGCGCCTCGGGGACAGGCAGGGGGCCCGCGGTGAGCAGATCGGCGAGGGTGCCGGCGTCGGCGTACTCCATGACGAAGTACGGCCGCCCGTCGGGCAGCTCACCGATGTCGTAGACCTGCACCACCCTGTTCGAGTCGGCCCGGCGCAGCAGGCGGGCCTCGGAGAGGAAGCGGTCGACGATGTCGAGGCGGTGCGCCCAGTTGTCGGCGAGGACCTTCACGGCCACCGGGGCTTCGAGCACGTCGTCGTGCGCGAGCCAGACCGTGCCGAACGCGCCGGTGCCCAGGCGGCGTTCGAGTCTGTAGCGGCCGATCTGTTCGACGAAGTGCATGGGACTATCATGCCTGCTCGTAGACCGAGGCGGAGGAGTGGATCCAGTGCGGGACACGGTACGGACCGAGGAGCTGGCGCGGCGGGCCGCGGCCGGTGACACGGGTGCCCTGGACGAGCTGCTGCGGTCGATCGGCCCCGAGGTCCTGAGGCGGTGCGGGCGGTTCCTGCCGTGCCGTGAGGACGCCGAGGAAGCGGCGCAGGACGTACTGATGCAGGTCGCCCGGAAGATCGGCACGTTCGAGGGCCGCAGCCTCTTCAGCACCTGGCTCTACACGGTGGTCGCCAACGGCTCGCGGCAGAAGTACCGCGAGCTGAAGCGGCGGGCCGCCGAGCAGCCGGCCGAGATCGACACGTCACAGCACGTCGACCCGCGCACCACGAGCGTGATCGCCGGCTCGAAGATCGACCTCCTGGAGGCGCTGGAGCGCCTGGAGCGGGAGCAGCCGCACCTGGTCGCGCCGCTGGTGTACCGGGACATCTGCAATCTGGAGTACGCCGACATCGCCGAGCGCCTCGGCATCCCGCTCGGCACCCTCAAGTCCCGGCTGCACGAGGCCCGCCGTCAGGTCAGGCCCTGGCTGACCGACCTCTCCTGAGCCGACCGACCTCTCCTGGCACGGCTCAGACCTCGTCGAAGAGGGACAGCTCCGCCCAGATCGTCTTGCCGTCGGCCGTGTGCCGGCTGCCCCAGCGCTGGGTGAGCTGCGCGACCAGGAGCAGGCCGCGCCCGCCCTCGTCCCAGGTCTTGGCGCGGCGCAGGTGCGGGGCCGTGTGGTTGGTGTCGGAGACCTCGCAGATCAGCGTGGTCGCGTCATGGATCAGCCGGAGCCGGATGGGGTGCGCGCCGTAGCGGATCGCGTTGGTGACCAGCTCGCTCACCACCAGCTCGGCCGTGAACCCGGCCTCGCTCAGGTTCCACTGGTCGAGCTGTTCTACGACCTGCTTGCGGATCGGGGCGACGAGTGACGGGTCGGCCGGGATGTCCCAGGTCGAGACCTGCTCGGCCGGAAGTCCCTGCGTGCGGGCCAGCAGCAGCGCCACGTCGTCGGCGGCACCGCCCGGCGGGAGCACGGCGTGCAGGATCCGGTCGCAGGTCTCGTCCAGGGAGTCCGAAGGGGCGTACAGGGCGTCGAACAGCAGCCGTTGACTGTCGTCGAGGTCCCGCTCCCGGCTCTCGATCAGCCCGTCGGTGTACAGCGCGAGCACGGTGCCCTCGGGC
The DNA here is from genome assembly GCF_045162565.1 of Streptomyces sp. NBC_00986. Lineage (NCBI taxonomy): Bacteria > Bacillati > Actinomycetota > Actinomycetes > Kitasatosporales > Streptomycetaceae > Streptomyces > Streptomyces sp. NBC_00986. The sequence goes on along the minus strand of NZ_CP108733.1, from coordinate 1,525,420 downwards.
AGCTCGAACTCGGCCGACTCGAAGGGCAGCCCGCCCAGGCCCAGCGGCGGTCCCGCGGGCAGGTCGACGGGCTCGGGCGGACCACCGGGCCGGATCATGACCGGCGGCGGATGCCCGGCACGGGCCAGCGTGCAGCGCCGCGACACCGGGTCGTACACCGCGTACAGGCAGGTCGCGCCGACCTCGCCCGGGCTGCCCTCGCCGCCGGCCTCCGCGGACAGCCGTACGACGAGGTCGTCGAGGTGGGTCAGCAGCTCGTCGGGGGCCAGGTCGATGTCGGCGAGGGTGCGGACGGCCGTGCGCAGCCGGCCCATGGTGGCGGAGGCCTGGATACCGTGGCCGACGACGTCCCCGACGACCATGGCGACCCGCATCCCGGACAGCGGGATCACGTCGAACCAGTCGCCGCCGACCCCGGCGCGTGCCGCCGGCAGATAGCGCGAGGCCGCTTCCAGGGCGGCCGTGCGCGGCAGTTTGCGCGGGAGCAGGCTGCGCTGGAGGGCCAGCGCGGTCTCGCGTTCGCGGGAGAAGCGGCGGGCGTTGTCGATGCAGACGGCGGCGCGGGCCGTGACCTCCTCGGCCAGCAGCACGTCGTCGTCGGCGAACGGGTCGATGCGCCGGTACCGGGTGAGGACCGCCACGCCGAGGGTGACGCCGCGGGCCTGGATCGGTACGGCCATCGAGGAGTGGATGCCGTACTCCTCCACGCGCCTGGTGCGGGTGCGGTCCCAGGCGAGCCAGAGTTCGAGGGCCCGGCCGGAGGCGACGAGCGTGCGGCCCGCGACCAGCGCGTCGGCCTGCGGGGACTGCTCCGGGTACAGGTTCAGCTGGCCCGGTTTGGCGACGGCCTCGGGGCTGCCCTGCTGCACCGACTGGTGCGCGGCCCGGCGCAGCCGGATCGGCGCGGTGATCGCCGTCGGGGGCTCACCGCCGTGCTCCTGCGGGTCCAGCAGGTCGATGCTGACGAAGTCGGCGAGGGCCGGCACACAGACGTCCGCGAGCTCTTGGGCCGTACGGGTGACGTCGAGGGTGGTGCCGATGCGGACGCTCGCCTCGTTGACGAGTTGCAGCCGCTCCCGCGACAGGTAGTTCTCGGTGAAGTCGTGCGCGGCCAGGCACACGCCCCGCACCCGGCCCTCGGCGTCGGTGATCGGCGCCATCCGGGCCAGCCACGCGTGCGCGGTGTCCTCACCGCCGGTGCGCATGTAGATCTGGAAGTCCTCGGCGGTGCCGGAGGTGAGCACGCGCAGCATGTACTGCTCCAGCTCCGAACTCTGCGTCTTCCCGCCGATCTCGGTGATCCGCAGCCCCTGGATGCGCTCCTCGGGCAGCCCGATCACATCGGCCATCGCGTCGTTGACCCGGCTCAGCCGCAGTCGCTCGTCGTAGACCGCGATGGCGCACGGCGACTGGGTCAGCGCGGCGGTCGCGAGAGGGTCCTCGGAGGCGGGCGGACCGCCCCCTTCCAACGGTGTCACGACGAGCCAGTCGCCAGGCCCGCCGTCCCGGGGCCGCCGGTGGTGGGCCAGCAGCCACACGGGCACCGCTCGCCCGTCGCGATGGCGCAACGAGACCGTGCCGTCCCAGCGGGCACCCGTGATCCCGGGCAGCGCCTCGGCACCGCCGGCCAGCAACCGCACGGCCGGGCGGCCCACGACCTCGTCCGCGGTGTGGCCGAGGAGCCGCCTGGCCCCGTCGTTCCACTCCACCAGAGTGCCCGCGTCGTCGATGACAACCCGCGCCGTCGCGGCATCGTCGAACGGGTAGACCGGTCTCATCGTCGCCACTCCATTGCGCGCACTCACAGTGAACAGACACGCCACTTGCGTTCCAGCCTAGTGCGTCACAGTCCCGCGCGGACGAGAACCCCCAGGGCCGGGGGCCGCGGTGGGCAAGGGGGAAAACCGGTCGAAGTGGCACACGGGACAGCTGTCCGCCTCCGCACCCTTGACGGCCCGGAGTGGCACCCCGTCAGAATCTGTTCGGTCACGATCAGTTGTGAGTACTTCTGGGCCCTGATGAGGGAGAGCCGCCATGACGGTCACTCGCAGATCGGTTTTGATCGCTTCCACGGCCGCGCCGACGGCCGCATCACTCCTGTCCGCCCCGCCCGCACACGCCGCCGCAGCGGGCGTGTCCGGCCGCCGCACGGTCCCCCTCCGGGACGGCTGGCGCTTCGCGCTGGTCAACCCGGGCGGGATCACCGACCCGACCGGCGCCTACGCCACGGCAGCCGCCCCGGACTACGACGACTCGGCCTGGCGCCAGGTCGCGGTCCCCCACGACTGGAGCATCGAACAGACCCCCACCACGGCATACGGCACGACCAGCGGCACCGGGTTCTTCCCCGGCGGCCTCGGCTGGTACCGCATCGCCTTCACCCTGCCGCCGGTCTTCACGGGCAAGCGGATCTCGGTCGAGTTCGACGGCGTCTACATGGACTCGTACGTCTTCTGCAACGGCACGCAGGTCGGCCAACACCCCTACGGATACACGGGGTTCGCCTTCGACCTCACCGACCTGGTGCACACCGACGGCACCACGGAGAACGTCGTCGCGGTGCAGGTACGGAACCAACTCCCCAGCAGCCGCTGGTACTCGGGCAGCGGCATCTACCGCGAGGCCCGCCTCGTCATCACCGAACCGGTGCACGTCGAACGGTGGGGCACGTACGTCACGACCCCGGACGTCACCGCCGAGCGAGCCGTCGTACGGGTACGGACGACCGTGCTGAACGAGTCGGGCACCGCGAGCGAGGTCGAGATCGGATCGCGGGTCGTCGACCCCGGCGGCCGGACGGTGGCCCGCGCCGGCTCCACGGTCACGGTCGCCGACCGCGGCACCGAGACCCATGAACTCACCGTCCCCAAGCCCAAGTTGTGGGGCATCGAGACCCCGGACCACCGCTACACCCTGGAGACCGAACTGCGGGTGGCCGGCAGGAGGGTCGACACGTACAGCACCCCCTTCGGCATCCGCACCTACCGCTTCGATCCGGACGAGGGCTTCTCCCTCAACGGCACGCACACCAAGATCAAGGGCGTCGACCTCCACCACGACCAGGGCGCCCTCGGCTCCGCGATCAGCCTTGACGCCGTACGCAGGCAGTTGAGCATCATGAAGTCGATGGGCGTCAACGCCTTCCGCACCTCGCACAACCCGCCCTCGCCCCAAATCATCCAGGCCTGCGAGGAGTTGGGCATCGTGATGATGGTCGAGGCCTTCGACTGCTGGCACACCGGCAAGACGACCTACGACTACCATCGTTTCTTCGACGACTGGTGCGAGCGGGACGCCACCGAGATGGTCCTCGCCGCCCGCAACTCGCCCGCCGTGGTGCTGTGGTCCATCGGCAACGAGATCCCCGACTCCACGTCCACCGCGGGCCTCGCGATGGCCGACCGCATCATCGGCGCGGTCAAGGCGGCGGACGACACCCGGCCGGTGGTCATCGGCTCGAACAAGTACCACGGGATCCCCGCCAAGGGCTCCGCCGCCGACCTCATGCTCGCCAAGCTCGACGGACTCGGCCTCAACTACAACACCGCCAAGTCGGTCGACGGCCTGCACGCGGCCTATCCGGACCTGTTCCTCTTCGAGTCGGAGTCCTCCTCGGAGACCTCGACACGCGGCGCCTACCAGGAGCCGGAGCACCTCAACACCGGCGAGAACTACACCCCGGGCCGGCGCGACACCTCCTCGTACGACAACAACCTCGCCTCCTGGACGATGAGCGGCGAGTACGGACACAAGAAGGACCGGGACCGGAAGTGGTTCGCGGGCCAGTTCCTGTGGTCCGGCATCGACTACATCGGGGAGCCGACGCCGTACGACGTCTTCCCGGTCAAGGCGTCCTTCTTCGGCGCGGTCGACACGGCCGGCTTCCCGAAGGACATGTACCACCTCTTCCGCAGCCAGTGGGTCGGCGAGCCCATGGTCCATCTGGTGCCGATGAGCTGGAACCACCAGCCGGGCGACACGGTCGAGGTCTGGGCCTATGCCAACGTCGACACCGTCGAGCTGTTCCTCAACGGAAAGTCCCTGGGCGTAAGGGAGTTCGACACCAAGACGACCACCGACGGCCGCACCTACCTGGAGACCACCGAAGCCACCGGCGACGACAAGACCTTCACCACCGGCCCCTACCCGGGCAGCTACACCAGCCCGAACGGCAGCGCGGGCAAGCTCCACCTGATGTGGAAAGTCCCGTACGAGCCGGGCGAGTTGAAGGCGGTCGCGCGCAGCGGCGGGAAGACGGTCGCATCGGACGTGCTGCGCACGGCGGGGGCCGCGCACGCCGTGCGCCTCACGGCCGACCGCAAGTCCCTTGCCGCCGACGGCCGTTCACTGGTCTTCGTGACCGCGGAGGTCGTCGACGCCCACGGTGTCGTCCTGCCCGACGCGGAGGATCTGATCGCCTTCGAGGTGAGGGGCGGGTCACTGGCCGGGCTCGACAACGGGCGGGAGGAGAGCGTCGAGCGTTACCAGGCAAGCACCCGAACCGCCTTCCACGGCAAGGCACTTGCAATCGTGCGGTCCGGTACGAAGGCGGGCTCGCTGAAGGTGACGGCGCGGGCGGAGGGGCTGCGGGGCGGGACGGTGACGGTGCGGACGACGCCTGGCCGGGACGTGGCCGCGACGTCGGCGCCGCGCTTCGAGGCCGACCACCCGGCGCCCCTGAACTACCCGTACGCCGACGCGAGTTACTCGGGCCGACCCGACACGCTCCCCGCCGCCATGCTCGACGGTGACTCGGCGACCGGCTGGTCCAACGCGTTCGCGAAGTCGGCCACGGCTCTGCTGCCGGGGTTCAGTGGGGCTCGTGCGGAGGACTGGGTGTCGGCGGACTGGGGGAGGGGGCGGTCCTTCGACCGGGTGGAGGTGTCGTTCACGCTGGACGGGACACACAGTCTGCCTGCGGCGGTGGCGGTCGCGGTGTGGGACGGGCGCAGGTGGGTGCCGGTCGCGGAGACTGCCGTCGACTGGGCCACGGCCTCGGACGCTCCGACCGTCATCACCTTCGGTGCCGTGCGCGGATCGCGGGTGCGGTTGACGCTGACGAGCAGCCACCCTGGGACTGCTCAAGGGGCCCTACGGATCAGCAAGTTGGAGGCTCCGGCAGGGTAAGGAACAGGTAGCGAAGTCGTCGACGGCCCGGACGGGAACGTGGCCTGTCCGGGCCATTGACGGGGTGTCGGCAAGCGGAGCCGCTGAACTACGGCTCACGCTCCACGAGTTCCCTCGGGCTCTTGTGTGCGGTCAGCGTGTGGAGTTCGGCCTGGTCGAGTGGTCGGTGTACCTCCACGTACTCGCCGTGCGGCAGGCGCTTGATGATCCCCGTCTCGCGGCCGTGCAACACCCGTTCCGTGTCCCGTAGTTGGAGACCCAGGCAGATGCGGCGGGTCACGACGAAGGCGACTGTCGGTACGACGAACACCGCCACCCGCACGGCCCACGTCACCGTGTTGATCGACAGGTGGAGGCGGGTCGCCACGATGTCGTTGCCGCCGCCGGCGAGGAGGATCAGGTAGAGGCTGATCCAGGCGACGCCGATGCCGGTGCGGGTGGGGCGGTTGCGGGGGCGGTCCAGGAGGTGGTGTTCGCGTTTGTCGCCGGTCCGCCAGGACTCCAGGAACGGGTACACGCCGATGAGGACCAGGAGGAGCGGGAAGACGACGATGGGGATGAGTACGCCGAGTACCAACGTGTGGCCCCAGAAGGTGATTTCCCAGCCCGGCATGACGCGGACCAGGCCCTCCGCGAAGCCCAGGTACCAGTCCGGCTGGGCGCCCGTGGAGACCTGGTCGGCGCGGTAAGGGCCGTAGGACCAGACGGGGTTGATGGAGGCCACCGCCGCGAGGAGGGTGAGGGCGCCGAAGACCAGGAAGAAGAAGCCGCCCGCCTTCGCGAGGTAGACCGGCATGAACGGGGTGCCCACGACGTTGCGTTCGGTGCGGCCGGGGCCCGCGAACTGGGTGTGCTTGTGGTGGACGACCAGGATGAGGTGCACGACCACAAGTGCCGCCATGATGCCCGGGATCAGCAGGACGTGGAGTGAGTAGAAGCGGGACACGATGTCGTGGCCGGGGTACTCGCCGCCGAACAGGAACATCGAGAGGTACGTCCCGACGATCGGGACCGACAGCAGCGCGCCGTCCACGAAGCGCATACCCGTGCCCGACAGCAGGTCGTCCGGGAGCGAGTAGCCGAAGAGGCCCTCGAACAGGCCGAGGAACAACAGGGACCAGCCGAACAGCCAGTTGAGCTCCCGCGGCTTGCGGAACGAACCCGTGAAGAAGTGCCGCATCATGTGCGTGAGCATCGCGGCGATGAACACCAGCGCCGCCCAGTGGTGCAACTGCCGGACCAGCAGCCCGCCCCGCACGTCGAAGCTGAGATGCAGCGTCGAGGCGTAGGCGTCGGACATCCGGATCCCGTTCAGAGGCACGTAACTCCCGTGGTACGTCACCTCGTTCATCGACGGGTGGAAGAACAGGGTGAGGTAGATGCCCGTCAGGATCAGGACCACGAAGCTGTAGAGGCAGATCTCGCCGAGCAGGAACGACCAGTGGTCCGGGAACACCTTGCGCAGATACTGCTTGCCGAGGGTGTGGATGCCGAGGCGGCCGTCGAACCAGTCGGCGACGCGTTCGCCCCGCGAGGGGTCGGAAGTGCGGGTCACTGGTCCGCCCCCTCGTCCTCGTCCTTGTGGACGTGCGTGAGCTTCTCGGGGTTGGTCACGATGTAGACCCCGGACACCTGGTCGCCCTCGGGCGTGAGGTCCATGACCATCACCGCGTACGGCGAGTCGCCCTCGAACAGCACGGCCGCGTCGTCGCCGTTGACGCGGCGGTAGCGCAGCTCCAGGTCCTGGGGGCCACGGCGTCGGCTCGCGAACGAGTTGATGAGGCGGACGGCCTTGTCCCGGCCGTGCACCGGGCGCAGTCCCGCCGGCTTCCGGTTGCCCCCACTGTCGGTCCACACCGTGACGTCCGGCGCGAGGATCTCCATCAGCGCGGCGAGGTCCCCGCCGATCGCCGCCCGCACGAACCGCTCGGTCGCTTCCCGCCGCACCCGGGGATGCGCCTCGTACAGCGGCCGGCGCGCGTGCACATGGGCCCGCGCCCGGTGCGCGAGCTGCCGTACGGCGGCCGGGGTGCGCTCGATGATGTCCGCGATCTCGGTGTGGGCGTACCCGAACACCTCGTTGAGGACGAAGACCGCGCGCTCCAGCGGGGTCAGTGACTCCAGGACGACCAGCATGGCCAGCGACACGGACTCGGCGCGCAGGGCGGGGTCCACGGGATCGTCGTCGGCGGGCTGGTCGACCAACGGCTCCGGGAGCCAGGGGCCTACGTACGTCTCGCGGCGGCGGGTGACCGTGGCGCGGCGCTGGAGCGCGTGGTTGACCGCGATGCGGACGAGATAGGCGCGCTGGTTGGTGATCGTGTCGAGCGGGGAGCGCCGGGCGCGCGACGTCCAGGACAGCCAGCTCTCCTGGAGGACGTCGTCGGTGTCGGCGACGCTGCCCAGCATGTTGTAGACGAGGCCGAACAGCAGCTCCCGGTGGTCCATGAAGACAGTGGTCGCCTCATCGGTGACAGCGATCCCGGAAATCTCGGACATGTATGCGCCTCCCCAGTGGCGTGCTCACTACTGCGAGGGGCGGCGGGGGTCGGAATGTGACAGCCGACGGCCTGAATGTGACGTACGTCTCGGGAAAATCGCGCGGTGTCACACCCGTCGGCCGGTCGCCCTCTTGAACGCGAGTCCGACGTGCGGTCGGACGCGTAGCCGGATGTTCGGAAGTTCGGATGCAAGGAGTCGGCATCGTGTTCAAGAAGTGGCACGGCAACCCCTGGGCGATCCTCATCACGCTCTCGCTCGGGTTCTTCATGACCCTCCTCGACCTGACGATCGTGAACATCGCGATCCCTCAGCTCGGGGAGGACCTCGGCGCGTCGCTGGACGAGATCCTGTGGATCGTCAACGCCTACACGCTGGCGCTGGCCGTCCTGTTGATCACCGGCGGCCGCCTCGGCGACCTGCGCGGCAAACGGAACCTGTTCGCCGCCGGAGTAACCGTCTTCACCCTGGCCAGCCTCGCCTGCGGCCTCGCGCAGGATCCCGCCCAGCTCATCGGGTTCCGCGCGGTGCAGGGGTTGGGCGCGGCGCTGCTCATGCCGCAGACCCTGTCGATCATCGCCGAGGTGTTCCCGGCCGACCGGCGCGGTGTGGCGATGGGCATCTGGGGCGCGGTGGCGGGGGTGTCGGGCGCACTCGGTCCGATCCTCGGCGGGGTGCTGATCACCCATCTGTCCTGGCGCTGGATCTTCTTCGTCAACCTGCCGATCGGCGCGTTGGTGCTCGTGCTCACCATGGCGGTCATCCCGGGCGCCGGGCGTACGGTGCGGCGTCGTTTCGACACCCTCGGCGTCGTCCTTGCCTCAACTGCCTTGTTCTGCCTGGCGTTTGGACTGACGGAGGGACAGCGGTACGACTGGAACGCCGGGATCTGGAGCCTGTTCGGTGCGGCCGTCGTTCTCTTCGCCGGGTTCCTGGTGCACGAGCGCGGTCTGCAGAACGGTGAACCCCTGGTCCCCTTCTCGCTGTTCAAGGACCGGAACTTCAGTCTCATCAACTTCGTCGGCGTCACCGTGTCGTTCGGTGTGGTCGGGATGTTCCTGACGCTGACGATCTATCTGCAGTCCGTGCTCGGCTTCAGTGCGCAGAAGGCGGGGCTCGTGCTGTTGCCGGTGGCGCTCGGCTCGTTCGTGATGGCCGGGCCCGCGGGGGCGCTCGCGGACAAGGTCGGCGGCAAGTTCATTCTGATGGGCGGCTTGCTGGCCTGGGCGGGTGGACTGGTGTGGGTCGTCGGTGTCGCGGACGTCGGTACGGGGTGGTTGACCATCGCGTTCCCCTTGTTCCTCACGGGGTTGGGGGTCGGCTGCACGTTCGCGCCGATGGCCACGGAGGTCATGCGTAACGTTCCGCCCCGGCTCGCGGGGGCCGCGTCCGGTGTCACCAATGCGCTGCGGCAGGTCGGGTCGGTGCTGGCCGGGGCGGTGATCGGGGCGATGCTTCAGGCTGAGCTTGCGTCTTCCTTGACCGAGCAGGCACGGGCTCGGGCCGGTCAACTCCCCGTCGCTTACCGGGAGTCGTTCGTTGCCGCGTTCTCGAAGGCGGAGTCGGATGTCGGTGCGGGGCAGCAGGGGGGTGCGCCGGGTGGGGTTCCGCATGGTGTTGCCGAGCGGATGCGGGTGCTTGGTGGGGAGGTGTTCGGGCACGGGTTCGTCCATGCGATGGGGCCCGCCGTTTATGTCGCTGTCGCTGTTCTGCTGGCCGGTGCGCTCGCTTGTCTTGCCGTGCGGCGACACCAGGGGCCTTCCGGTAATCCGCATGCCCTGCCCATGTCCGAGCCTGAGTTGGAGGAGGCCGCGCGATGACTGTCGGTGGCGTGGGCTTTGGAGGTACATAGTTGGCTGCGGGTGGGTGGGGGCTGGTCGCGCAGTTCCCCGCGCCCCTAAAAAGCGGACTCGGCTTTGCCGGTCCGCTTTTTTAGGAGCGCTGTTCTGCAGCGCGTTCATCAGTCGCCCTCAAGTCGCGTCGTGGAACACCAAGCCCAACGCGTGACGTCTGCCGGAGCGTACGGTGCTCACCCCGTGTCGCATCGGGCCGGACGACCAGCCGCGTTTCGTGCGTACCGGGCGGTCGCGGGTCGTGAACACGAGGCCGTGGCCCTGCTGGAGCGGGGTCGCGGTGGCCCGGGACTGGGCTCGGGGGCGTTGCTCGACCATCAGGAACTCGCCGCCCGTGTAGTCGGTGCCGTACTCGTCGAGGCCGATCACCACCTGGAGCGGGAAGACCAACTCGCCGAAGACATCGCGGTGGAGGGCGTTCCAGTCGCCCTCGCCGTAGCGGAGCAGGATCTGCGCCGAGCGGTCCTGGCCGGCGGCATGGCAGCGGGCCAGCCACTCGTCCAGGTCGTCCGGCCAGGGGGACGGGCGGTCGAGGCGGGCCGCCCAGTCCCGGGCGATCGGCAGCAGGCGCGGGTAGAGCGCGGCGCGCAGGGCGGCGATCGGTGCGGGCAGGTCGTGGGTGAAGTAGCGGTACTCGCCGGAGCCGAAGCGGTGCCGGGCCATGTCCACGGTGGTGCGGAACAGTTCCGGCTTCTCGTACAGCGCGGCCAGGTCGCGGCACTCGGCGGGTGTGAGCAGCTGTGCCGTCGGCGCGCTGCCGTACAGGTCCAAGTCCTCGGCCAGAGCTGACCAGTTGGTGGCGTCCATGACCAACTCCCTCCTTGTCCTCGTCATCCGTCAGCCGAGCATCGGCTGCAACGCGCCCTCGTGGGTGAGCAGTTGAACCTTGCGTTCGACACCGGCGGCGTACCCCCGCATCGAGCCGTCCGCGCCGATCACGCGGTGGCACGCGCGGACCAGCAGGAGCGGGTTGGCGCCGAGTGCCGCTCCGAGTGCCCGGACTTCGGCGCGCGGCACGCCCAGGCGCTCGGCGAGGGCGCCGTACGTCGTCGTGGTGCCGTACGGGATCTCGTCGAGGGACTGCCAGACGCGCTGCTGGAACTCCGTTCCCTCGGCGGCGAGGGGGAGTTCGAAGCGGGTGAGGTCCCCGGCGAAGTACGCGGACAGCTGGCGGGTGGCCTCGGTGAAGGCCTCGTCGTCGCGTTGCCAGTCGGCGGGGATGGCCGGGTGGTCCGGCATGGTCAGGGAGGTGAGGGTGGTGCCGGTCGGCGACTTCTCGCCGGTCAGGAGCAGCTCGCCCAGGGGGCTGTCGGTGAGTGTGCAGACGGTGTTCATGGAGACGAGTCTGCTCCGGAACCGTGGTCGGGACCGGCGGGATTCGGACATGGAGGTGGGACCCGCTCGGTACCGTCGGACGTACCTCTTGACCTGGTGGTATTTACGGGTAAGTACCCGAGCGGTACCGTGTTGGCATGCCAGCTCTCAACGTGGAGTTCAGCGAGCGCGAGCTTGAGGACCTGCGGCAGATCGCCAAGGAGCGCGGTACCTCGATGAAGGCGCTCGTGCGGGAGGCGGCCGCGGCCGACATAGCCCGGCACCGCGCGCTGCAGGAGGGCGCCGAGGCGTTCCGCCGGTTCTTCGCCACGCACGCCGACGAGTTCGCCGCCGCGTTCCCGGACGACGAACCGGCGGCCAAGGGCGAGGGGCGGGTCGCCTGACGCATGCCCGTCACTCCGGTCATCCATATCGACGTGCCCTGGCTGCTCCAGCGCCATGAGGAAGTCCTGCCGGACCAGCCCACCATCAACGACTTCTCGGCGTTGGTCGCAGCCGTCGCCCGACACCGCGTCGATCCGCCCCGGCTCGGCATCGACTCCGACCCGGCCTGGCGGGCCACCGCCCTGCTGCACACCCTCGCCCTGCTCAAGCCCCTGCCCTCGGCCAACGCCCGCTTCGCCTGCGCCACGGCGGTCGCCTACATGTTCGTCAGCGGCGTCGGCATCGATCCGCCCTACGGCGCCCTCGTCGACCTCGCCCGCGATCTGATCTCCGGCAAGACGGATGTCTACGGCGCGGCGGACCGGCTGCGTTCCTGGCAGATCTGAGCGGCAAGCCTGGCAGGTAGGTCTGTCTAGCGGTCCTCGTCGAGCCGGGCGATCTCGTCGCGCTCCAGCGGGGTTTCGCGCGAAGGTGCTTCGCCGGCCGCGGCCCGGGCGTCGCCCTGGCGAGGCGTCTCGTCGGCCGCGGTTCGCGGGTCGCCCCGGCTGGAGAGTTCGCCACTCGCCGCCCGCCGATTTCCCTCCGGGGGCGTCTCGCCGACCGGGGCCCGTGCATCCTCCCGCCAGGTTGTCGCGCCGGACGCCGTCAGGCTGCCCAGCAGGCCCAGCAGTTCCGCGCTGCGGCTCCCCGGCTCGGCGTGGAAGACCACCACGCTCAGCGCGTTCGTACCGGGGATCTCGAACTTGTTCGACCGGAGCTCGAAGTCGCCGACGAGCGGGTGGGTGAGGAGGCTGGTCCGGCCGAGCATGGGCCGTACCTCGTGGCGGCTCCACAGCAGCCGGAAGCGGTCACTGCGCACGGACAGCTCGCCCACCAGCTCCACCAGCCGGGGTTCGTCGACGTCGGGGCCGATGTGGCCGCGCAGGGTCGCCACGCCCTCGGCGGTCAACTCCTCCCAGTCACGGCGCAGTTCACGCTCGTCGGGGTCGAGGAACACCGCCCGCAGCAGGTTCACACCCGGCGTGTAGTTCGGGGACAGCGCCCGGCACAGCGCGTTGGCCGCGAGGCAGTCCGTGAACCGGTTCTGCACGTATGCCGGGTGGCCGGACCAGGTGTCGAGCAGCTCGCGGACGCTCACCGGTACCGCCTCGGGGCGCCTGACCCGTCGGCGGGACACGGCGGGCCGCTCCGGCTGCGCGAGGCTCAGCAGATGGGCGGTCGCGGAGGTGTCCAGGCGCAGCACCCGGGCGAGCGCCTCCAGCACCTGCGCGGACGGGTTGCGGTCGCGGCCCTGCTCCAGCCGCAGGTAGTAGTCGGAGCTGATACCGGCCAGCAGGGCGACCTCCTCCCGGCGCAGCCCCGGCACCCGGCGCAGCCCGCCGCCGCTCAGGCCCACGTCCTCGGGCCGGATCCGCTCCCGGCGGGCCCGCAGAAACTCCCCGAGCGCGTTCTTGCTGTCCACACCACCACCGTAGGTCCGAATCCCCGGAGGTGCGTGTCCCTGCCACTACCAGGAACATCCGGGTACTGCCTGCCCGGCCGGAACCCGCGCAGAGTCGATGGCAGGACCGAACCGTCCACCCCCCCCTGTGAAAGGCGCGCCATCATGGCCGACACCGTCTCCGGCGGCACCCTCACCCTCGCCGAGGGCCTCACCCTCACCCGCATGGGATACGGCGCCATGCAGCTCGCCGGTCCCCACGTCTTCGGCCCGCCGAAGGACCGCACCGAAGCGGTGGCCGTCCTCCGCGAGGCCGTCGAGCGGGGCATCACCCACATCGACACCAGCGATTTCTACGGCCCCGTCGTCGTCAACGAGATCATCCGGGAGGCCCTTCACCCCTACCCGGACGACCTGCGCATCGTGACCAAGGTCGGCGCCCGGCGCGGCCCCGACGGCAGCTGGATCATGTCCCGGCACCCCGAGGACCTCAAGGCGCAGGTGTACGACAACCTCCGCAACCTCGGGCTCGACGCGCTCGACGTGGTGAACCTGCGGGTCGGCACCGATCACGGCGCCTTCGAGGAGTCGATCGGGGAGGAGTTCGGCGCCCTGGCCGAACTGCAGAAGGCCGGGCTGATCCGGCACCTCGGGGTGAGCACGGTCTCCGCCGCCCAGCTGACCGAGGCCCAGGCCATCGCGCCGGTCGTCACCGTGCAGAACCTGTACAACCTGGCCAACCGGGAGGACGACGCCCTCGTCGAGCGGTGTGCCGCGGAGAACATCGCGTTCGCCGCGTACTTCCCGCTGGGCGGCTTCACCCCGCTGCAGTCGCGGACCCTGTCCGAGGTGGCCGCGCGGCTGGACGTCTCGGCCCAACAGGTCGCCCTGGCCTGGCTGTTGCAGCGGTCGGCGACCACCGTCCTGATCCCCGGCACCTCCTCCCGCGCGCACCTGCGGGACAACATCGCCGCCGCGGACCTGGTGCTGCCGGCCGACGCGATCGCCGAACTCGACACCATCGGCCGGGCCACCGACTGACGCGGGGGAGGGCGGGGGTGGGCCGCCCCCGCCCTCGGGGCCGCCGACCGAGGGCGGGAGGAGCAAGGTCGGCGGCCGTTTGGCGCGGGAGAGCCGCCGTCCAGCGCGTGGCCTCCGAGAAGGGCCGAACCCAGTGGACCGCGGTGAGCCGTGTGCCGGGAGCGTGCGTGACGCACCGGCGTGTGCGCATGGTTCACACGGGGCGCATGGAAAGTCGAAAGCCGGTGCTGGTGAACCGAGTTGTCACCGCATCTGACTTTCTTTCAATGGTATGGAAGTTACCCAAGTGCCTTGTTGGGTCGGGTGGGTTGTGCAAGGGTGAAACACCCGCGCGCGGGGGCTAATGCCCGGGGCTCATTCACCTGTTGATGAACCGAATCCGAGGAATCCACTTCGTGTCCATCCCGCATCCCCCTCGTCCTCCTTACCCGCCGCCGGACGGCGGGGCCCCCGAGGAATCCGACGAGACCCTGGCCGCCCGGCTGCGGGGCCGTCCGGAGGGCGAGGCCGCTCATTCCGTCGCGCTGCTCATGGCACGGCACTGGCGGCCGGTCGAGGATTACGCGGGCATCTGTCTCGCCGCCGAGGGGACCGTGCCCGCCATGGCCGCGGCGGCCGCCTTCCACCGGGTGTTCGACCGGCTGACGTTCGGCGAACACGGTGTGGCGCTGCGGCCCCGGCTGCTGCTGACCGTGCGCGACACGATCCGCGAGTGGTCGACGGAAGAGCGGATATCCAGTGTTGTTCCCGACCTGGGGAATCCCTCCGGGGGCCGCGCCATGCGGGCCGCGAAGTCGATGACGGCGGAAAATCGCAAGCTCGCCGAGCGCTCTTTCCAGACCCTTCCGCCGTTCGCCCAGTGTCTGCTGTGGCACACCGAGGTCGAGGCCGAGTCGATAACCGTGCCGGCGGCCCTGCTCGGCATGGATACCGACAACGCGTCGGCCGCTCTCCAGCAGGCACACGAAAAATTCCGCGAAGGCTGTGTACGCGCACACCGGGAACTCGCACCGACCCAGGATTGCCGCTTCTACAACCGACTCCTCGACGTCCCGATTCGGCGCGGTGGCGGACTGCTGCCGGATGTCCAGCAGCATCTCGCCCAGTGCCGCCACTGCCGTTTCGCCGCCGAACAACTCAGCTATTTCGAAGGCGGGTTGGGCGTCCTCCTCGCCGAGGCCGTGCTCGGCTGGGGCGCCCGCCCCTACCTCGAGTCACGGCCCGGCCGCGCCCGCCGAGACCCACGGACCAGGACCGTGTCCCGGCACGGCGGACACACCGGCGGCAGCACGGGACGGCACCGGCTGCTGTCCCGCATCCCCGCACCCGGCCGCCGTCTCGTGGACGCGGCCCGGTCCGCCCGGTCGGAACGGTCGTCCCGATCGCTGTTCGTCGGCGTCGGCCTGATCGGTGCCGGGGTCCTCGCGACGGTGTTCGCCGTCGTCCTGTGGCCGGACCACAGTGGCGGCACCTCCGGTCCCGTCGCCTCCAGCACCACCAACAGCGGCTCCGGACACGTGTCGTCGTCGGTACCCGGCACCGCCCGGCTCCCCGCCACAGCCCAGCGGACGCGGCTGCACAACGCCGCCGCCGGCCTGTGCCTCGACATCCGCGGCACCGCGAAGGCCGGCGCCGGCACCGTCCTGGCCGTCTGCTCGTCGGCCGAGACCCAGGAGTGGTCGTACGACACCGACGGGCTGCTGCGCAGTGTGGCGAGCCCCGGGCTGTGCCTCGACTCGCACGCGGACGCCGGTGTCGTCGTCCTCGGCACCTGCGCCGACGCGAAGACCGGGCGCGGCGACGATGTCCGCTACGACTTCACCGTGCAGGGCGAGTTGCTGCCCCGCTGGGACTCGCAACTCGCGCTCACCTCCACCACCAAGGACCCGGGTGCCGACATCGTCCTCAAGGTCCGCGACGGCTCCACCGCACAGCGCTGGCTGACCGACTCGGTGACGGCCAGCCCCGGTTCGCTGTCGATCGCCGGCACGGGAGCCCCGTCACCGCGCCCGGCGAAGGTCGCGGACCGGCTCAACTGACCACATCGGAAGGCAACGTGCCGGTCAGGTAACCGGCGGCATTCTGTACGGCGGCCAGCGCGATCCGGAGCACCGTCTCCCGGGTCACGCCGCCGACGTGCGGCGAGAGCACCACGTTCGGGGCCTTGAGCAACCGCAGGGCCGGGGTTGGGGGTTCGGGGTCGAAGACGTCCAGGCCGGCACCCGCGAGGGCCCCGGTTTCGAGGGCGTCCGCGAGGGCGTCCTGGTCGATCAGGGCGCCCCGCGCGGTGTTGATCACGAACGCGCTCGGCCTGAGCAGCGCGAGCCGCTCCGCGTCCAGGAGATGCCGGGTCCCGTCGGTGAGCGGCGCGTGCAGGGTGACGTAGTCGGAGACGCGCAGCAGTTCGTCGAGCGGGACGTGCCGGGCGCCGCCGAGCCTGGCGGTCGTCTCCTCGGGGACGGGGCGGCGGCCGGCGTAGACGACGGTCATGTCGAACGCGGCGGCGCGGCGGGCGACTTGCTGCCCGATGGCGCCCAGCCCCACGATGCCGAGCGTCTTGCCGGACAGCTCGGTCAGGGATCGCTGCAACCGGGGGAGCGCCCGGTCGCCCCCGACGAGCGCGGTGTGCGCGGGGACGAGTTGCTTGGCCAGCGCCAGCATCAGGGCGAAGGTCTGCTCGGCCACGTTCCGCGCCTCGGCACCGCTGGAACCGATGGTGCAGACGACGACCCCTTGGGCGCGGGCGGCGTCCAGGTCGACGTAGTCGAAGCCGTGACTCGCGCACTGCACCAGCTCCAACTCCGGTGCTGCGGCGAGGTGTTCGGCGGTCACCGGGGAGAGCGCGGTGATGACGACGTGCGCCGCGCGCAGGGCCTGCGGGTCCTCGTCGACCGTCTCGACGACGGTGACGTCCACCCCGTCGGGCAGCAGCGTCGCGAGTCCGGCGCCTGCTTTCCGGCCGCCCATGTGGGGTGGGACGACGGCCAGGACGTTCTTCGTGGAGGGCATGCGAAATCCTCGTCGGGGTGGGGGAGAAGGGCGTCTGTGCGTACGTCAGGACCGGGTGGCCGACTCGACGAGTATCCGGGCCAGTTCGCTGGGCTGGGAGAACATCGGCCAGTGGCCCGTGTTCATCCGGACCAGCTCCCAGCGCCCGCGCTCGACCAGTTCGTCGACCGGGGCCGGCAACTCGTCGCCGTCGAGCAGGCACTTGATGTAGGTGGCCGGGAGGTCGGCCAACGGGTAGGCCAGGACCGCCGGTTCGGTGAGCGCGGCACCCGGGTGTGGGGTCCCCTCGGTGACGATGCGCGTGATCTGCTCGTCCGTGAGGTCCTGGCCCGCATAGTCCGCCGGGTCCAGGGGCGGCCAGTCGCCGCCGTTCTCGTCGAGCGACTTCCTGATGAAGTCGCTCGGGAAGCTGTCCAGGAACGACTCCCCGTCGACCGGCACGTTCGCGTCGACGAACACCACCCGGGCCAGCCGGTCACCGATCCGCTCAGCGGCTTGGCCCACAGGCACACCGGAGTAGCTGTGCCCGACCAGGACGACGCCCCGCAGATCGAGGCGCTCGATCTCGTCGACGATGTCCTGGACATGGGTCTGCTGCCCGGCCGGAACCCCCTGCTTCTCCGCCAGCCCGGACAGGCTCAGCGCGTGCACCTCGTGCCCGGCCCCGCGCAGCTCGGACACCACCTCGTCCCACGCCCACGCACCGAGCCACGCGCCCGCCACCACCACGAATCGAGTCATGCTCCCAACGTAACCGCCGGGTCTGACAACGACCTTCCCGGAACGATCAGACCGCCCGCGCCACGGCCCGCACCGGCGCACCGTCCGCCCCCGGCAGCCGCAGCGGGAACAGGAACAGCTCCAGGTCCGGGAGACCCACCACCTGATCGAGACCCGTGAGGTTCTCGGCGATCACCCCGCCCGCGCCGCACAGCACACGATGCGCGGGCAGCCCCAAGTCGGCCGTCACATCGCCGGGTTCGGGCGTCGGATCGACACTCAGCGCGTCGACCGCGACCGTACGGACCCCCGCCGCGACGAGTGCCTCGGCCGCCTCCGGGGTGAGCCACGGGTGGGCGAGGTAGCGGTCGGTGCCCCAGTACGCCGACCAGCCCGTGGCGAGCAGGACGAGGGAGCCCGGCCTCAACTGCCCCAGCGCGGGCGCCAGTAGGTCCGGCGTGATCGGCGCCCGGTCCGGCAGCCCTCGTACGTCGGCCACCATCGCGTGTCCGCCGAAGCGTTCCAGAGGGAGTTCGTCGAGGCGGGGCCACGCGTCGTCCACGTGGTACGGGGCGTCGACATGCGTGCCCGACTGCGAACCCATGTGCAGCTGAAGGACGTTGACGCCGTCCCGGTGTGCGCGCAGGGCGACCGAGACCTCGACGGCCGGGTCACCGGGATACACGGGCATCCCGGTGACCACAGGTACCGACAGGTCGATCCAGGTCGACATCAGCCGGCCTCGGCAGCCACGGTGGGTGCCTCGATCGCCACGCCGGGGCCGGTGATCGGCGGCACCGGGACCTCGACGGTGCGGGCCAGCCGTGCGCCCTCGGGGCCGTACGCGGCGCGGGGTTCGGGGAACAGCCGGAGCAGGCCCAGGAACAGCACGGCGGCCACGGCCAGCGACAGGGGCAGACTGATGTCGACGCCGTTGGCGAGGTCGCCGAGCGGGCCGACGAACTGCCCCGGGATGTTGGTGAACAGCACACCGACGACGGCGGCCACCCACCAGGCGGTCATGCCGCGCCAGTTCCAGCCGTGCGCGAACCAGTAACGCCCGCCGCGCTGACGGCGGTTGAAGACCTGGAGCGCGTCCGGGTCGTACCAGCCGCGCCGGGTGTAGAAGCCCAGCATCATCACGACCATCCACGGCGTCGTACAGGTGATGATCATCGTGGCGAACGTCGAGATCGACTGCACCAGGTCGAAGCCGAAGCGCCCGATGAAGATGAACGCGATCGACAGCACACCGACCAGGAACGTCGCCTGCACCCGCGACAGCCGGGGGAACACCGAGGAGAAGTCGAGCCCGGTGCCGTAGAGCGAGGTCGTGCCCGTCGACATGCCGCCGATCAGGGCCAGCAGACAGACCGGCAGGAAGAACCAGCTCGGCGAGATCGCGAGCAGTCCGCCGACGAAGTTCGGGGCGGCCGGGTCGACGTACTTGGGGGCCTTCGCGGCGATGATGCTCGCGGTCGCCAGGCCGAAGACGAACGGCAGCAGGGTCGCGATCTGGGAGAGGAACGCGGCCCCGACCACCTTGCGGCGCGGGGTGTTCGCCGGGATGTAGCGCGACCAGTCGCCGAGGAACGCGCCGAAGGAGACCGGGTTCGAGAGCACGATCAGAGCCGCGCCGATGAACGACGGCCAGAACAGCGACTGGGTCGCCGCGTCCGCCGAGGACGTGAAGACTCCGGCGTACGACGGGTCGAAGTCACCGGCGAAGGCGATCGCGCCGAGCAGGAACAGAACCGTCGCGGACAGCACGGCGATCTTGTTGACGAACAGCATGAACCGGAAACCGTAGACGCACACCGCGAGGACGAGCACGGCGAACAGCGCGTACGCGACGACGTAGGAGAGCGTGCTCTGCTCCAGGCCGAACAGGCGGTGCGCGCCGCCGACCAGGGCGTCGCCGGAGCTCCACACCGAGATGGAGAAGAACGCCACGGCGGTGAGCAGGGACAGGAACGAGCCGACGACCCGGCCGTGCACACCCAGGTGCGCGGAGGAGGCGACCGCGTTGTTCGTGCCGTTGACCGGGCCGAACACCGCCATCGGACACAGGATCAGCGCGCCCACGACGACTCCCAGGAGCGTGGCCGCGAGGCCCTGCCAGAAGGAGAGGCCGAACAGGATCGGGAAGGCACCCAGCACGCAGGTGGAGAAGGTGTTGGCACCGCCGAACGCGACCCGGAACAGGTCGAGCGGGGTGGCGGTGCGGTCCGCGTCGGGGATGCGCTCGACGCCGTAGGTCTCGACCTCGGTCAGGGACTGGCTCGGCGCGGCGGGGGAGGGCTGCTCGGACAAGGGGGACAAGGGGGCTCCAGCGGGGGACGGCGGTGGAGCGCGTTGTAGCGCGGTGGCGGAGTGGACGGCCGTTCACGCGCGCGGGGTGGGCGGGGTGAACGGATGCCGTCCTCAGGGGGTCTGCCGACGTTATGGCCGGCCGCGACACCCGCACCAGAGGACGGTTCATCCATCTTCCGTGCCGTGGGTGGAGGAATCATCCACCGCTGTTCCTATGCGGTGTCGCCCGGGGCGTCCTCCGGTTCGGCGTCGGGGCCCTGGGCGCGGACCCGCTGGACGTGTTCGAGGGAGTCGCGCAGTTCGCTGAGCCAGTCGTCGGTGTGACGCTGGACGAGACGCACGCACCAGGCGAGCGCGTCGCTGCGGCTGCGCGCCACGCCGGCGGCGATGAGGGTGTCGAGGACCTGGCGCTCGGGCTGGCGCAGCCGGGTCATGACGGGCGCGGAGATGTGCGTGAACAGGGACCGCTCCCCGGCGCACTCCACACCCCAGGAGACCTTCCTGCGGAACCGGTGCTCGGCCTCGCGCGCGAGGGCGATCCGGGTCTTCCGGGTGCGCTCGCGGAACTCCTGGACCCGGCCCTGGACGGCCGCTTCCTTCTCGGCGTCCGAGACGTCCTCGGCGAGCTTGGGCGCGGGGATGCGGCCGATGACGGTGACCTCCTCGCGGTCGACCGTGACCTCGACCAGCTCCTCGAACAGGTCGTCGGGCAGACGGCCGGTGAACCAGCCGCGAAGCTTCTCCTGCTGCTCTGTCGTAATCATGTAATGACGATTACTCGCAAGCAGAGCGAACGCAAGGGGCTGCGGCGGAGTGCGCCGAGAGCTGAAGTGGAATGTTTCGGGACTGTTTCAGGCCGATTGGTGAGCATGGGTAAACCGGCCATCCGACCTGATTCGGCGATCAAGAACCGCGCAGTTCCGGGCTTGATGCGATCGGATTCTGTTACTTCACGCCACTGATTCAACACGCAAGGTTACTGAAACCTGTGGGTGGGATGTGAGTTTCCGCGACGGACTCGGCAGAGTGGCGCCCGCCGGTCCGGCACCGACCGAGCAGGGCCGGCATCTCTTCGAACCGATCGGTTCGTGATCGGTTCGTATCGAGCGGAAGGATGCACACAATGCGGAACACCGCGCGCTGGGCAGCGACCCTGGGTCTGACGGCCACCGCCGTCTGCGGACCCCTGACCGGGTCCGCCCTCGCCGCCCACGGAGCCGGCCCGGCCGCGCTCTACGCCCCCTCGGCCCTGGTGCTCACCATGGGCCACGGCGACGACGCCGCCCTCGCCACACCGGAACGCGCGGTGACCCTCACCTGCGCGCCCACCTCCTCCGGCACCCACCCGGCCGCCGCCGAGGCCTGCGCCGAACTGCGCGGTGTCGGGGGCGACTTCGACGCCCTCACGGCCCGGGACGGCGTGCTCTGCAACAAGCTCTACCGCCCCGTCGTCGTCACGATCGACGGTGTCTGGCAGGGCAGACGCGTCTCCTACGAGCGCGTCTTCTCCAACGAGTGCGTGAAGGACTCCTACGGATACGGAGGCGTCTTCACGTTCTGAGAGACCGGGACCGCGCGGTCTCCGTGAGCAACAGGGAGGGTCCGTAGCTGGGGAGTGCGTGCCCCTGTCGCGGAGTACCGCGGTCCCGCAACCAGGGGTCGGCCGGGCGGTGTGGGGTCGCCCGTGCCGGCCCCTGTCATCGTTCGGGGCTCTCGGCCTGCGCCGGCAGCACCCGGAGTGGCGGAAAACGGCCGAGCAGCCCCGAGGCACGCAACAGCCGGTCGATGCGCGGCCCGTCGGACACCACACGCAGCCGCCCGCCCCGCTCCCTGGCCCGCCGCTCGGCCCGGCACAGCACGCGCAGCCCCGAGCAGTCGAGGAACTCGACGGGCCGCAGATCCACCAGTACGTCGGGCTCGTCGACCGAGGTCGCGGCGTCCAGATGTTCCACGACGAAGCCGGCCGTCGCCATGTCGATCTCGCCCGAGACCTCGACCACCGTGAAGGGGCCCCCGGACCGCGTGCGGGCACAGGAGTTGGCCGCGGGGCTGTCGCGTTCGTCCGCTTCCGCTGTCATGGCCGCTCCACCTCGGCACGGGGCGCATTCGGTCTCGGTAGTTACCCCGGAGGAGCCCCGAACATCCCCGACACGCCGTCCGCAAGATCTGGTTCACTCGACATGGTGAACTTCGGTCAGAAAGGTTGACTTTCTGTCAGTAGGGCAATGAAGAGGGGCCGCCGTCTCCCTGCGGACGGCGGCCCCTCGGTCTGTGCGGCTCAGGCTCGGGCGGAGCCGGTCACATGTGGACGACCGGTGCGGCGTCCGCCTCCTGCTGCGGAACCCCGCGACGGTAGAGCGCCAACGCGATCAGCGTGCCCGCGGCGAAGAAGCCCGCCGACCACCAGAACGCGGTGGTGTAGCTCTCGATCGTCGCCTGTGCCTGGACCAGCTTGCTGCGCGCGTCCTTCCCGGCCAGGTAGTCGGTCGCGGCGCTCGCGGCCAGCGTGTTCAACAGCGCCGTACCGATCGAACCGCCCACCTGCTGCATGGCGTTGACCGTCGCCGAGGCGACACCCGCGTCCTCGGCGGCCACACCGCCCGTGGCGAGCTGCATCGCCGGCGGCATCACCATGCCGAGACCCGCGCCGATCACGATCAGCTGCGGGAGCACGTGGGTCGCGTAGGACGAGGTGGTCCCGATGTCGGTCAGCCAGGCCATGCCGACCATGGCGATGGCGAAGCCCAGCGGAATGATCACCTTCGGGCCGAGTCGCGGCACGAGCATCGTGGTGCCGATCTGCGCCATGACCATCAGTGCGCCGATCATCGGCAGGAACGCGACACCGGTCTTGGTGGGGCTGAAGCCCAGGTTCAGCTGCAGGTAGTAGGTGAGGAAGAGGAACACACCGAACATGCCCGCACCGGTGATCAGCACGGCGAGGAACGAGGCGCCCCGGTTGCGGTCGAGCAGGATGCGCAGCGGCAGCAGCGGGTGCGCGGCCCGGTTCTGCCACCAGGCGAAGGCGGCGAGCAGCACGACGCCCACGATCAGGAAGCCCCAGGTCTGCGGCGAACTCCAGTCGTGCGTCTCGGCGTTGGAGAAGCCGTAGACGAGGGAGAACAGACCACCGGCGACCAGGACCGTGCCCGGCACGTCCAGCTTGGAGCCCGCGGCGTCGCGGTGGTTGCTCAGCAGGACCCAGCCGCCCGCGAAGGCGACGAACGCGATGGCGACGTTGACGTAGAGCGTCCAGCGCCAGTCGAAGGCGTCGGTCAGCACGCCGCCGAGCAGCAGGCCCACCGCGCCGCCGGCGCCGGCGATGGCGCCGTAGACGCTGAAGGCCCGGGCGCGTTCACGGGCGTCCGTGAAGGTCGTGTTGAGCAGGGACAGCGCGGCCGGCGCGAGGAGCGCGCCCGCGACACCCTGGAGGGCGCGTGCGGTGACCAGCATCTCGAAGCTGGTGGCGGCGCCGCCGAGCGCGGAGGCCGCGGCGAATCCGACGACACCGGCGAGGAAGGCGGTCTTCCGGCCGAACAGGTCGGCGATACGGCCGCCGAGCAGCAGCAGGGAGGCGAACGCCAGGGCGTACGCGGTGACGATCCACTGTCGGTTGCCGTCGGAGAAGCCGAGGTCCTTCTGGGCCGACGGCAGGGCGATGTTCACGATGGTGGCGTCGAGAACCACCATCAACTGCGCGACGGCCACGATCGCGAGGATCCACCACCGCTTGTTGGAGGACGCGGACTGCGCCTCCCCGGCACCCGACCGGGTGTCTTCGGTCAATGTCTTCTGGGACATCGGGAACCACTCCAGGGAAGTCGTTCGGGGTTTACCAAAACGTAAACGAAACGGTTTCGTACACATCGGAGACTAGACCACTTTCTGCGAAACGGCAACGTTTCGCAGAAGGCAGGGAGCAGGCATGCGCAGTGGCGTGTTCGAGGTCGACGGGGCCGGGCTGTACTACGAGGTACGCGGCACCGGCCCGGCGCTGTTGATGATCAGCGGGGCCGGGGGAGACGCCGGCTACTACTCCGGCATCGCCGAGACGCTTTCCGACGCTTTCATGGTGATCTCCTACGACCGGCGCGGCAACTCGCGCAGTACCGGCAGGTCGGAGGCCCCGATGGACCTCGCCGTGCAGGCGGCCGACGCCCGCGCGCTCGTCGACGGACTGGCCGACGGCCGGGCGCTGGTCTTCGGCAACAGCGGCGGCGCGATCATCGGCCTCACGCTGGCCGCACTGCACCCGGAGGTGATGACGGGCCTCATCGCCCATGAACCGCCCGCAGCCACCGTCCTGCCCGACGGCGACCCCGGCCGCGACTTCTTCGCCGAACTGGCCGCACTGTACGAGCAGGGCGGGGCACCCGCGGCCGGTCGCCGGTTCGCGGAGACGACCCGCGGCGAGGGGACGTACCGCTGGCCCGCCGACCTCTGGCAGCGGTTTCTCGGCAACCAGGACCACCTCTTCGGCGCGGAGTGGCCCGGCTTCGCCGCCTTCCGGCCGGACGAGGCCGCGCTCAAGTCGGCCCCGTTTCCTGTCGTGTTGGGCGCGGGCGTGGAGGACCGCGGTACGTACTACGCCCGGCCGTCGATCGAGATCGCCCGCCGGATCGGCGTGCCCTGGGTCGAATTCCCCGGCATCCACATGGAGTTCCTGCGCAACCCGCTCCAATTCGCGGCGGCCGTACGGGTGTTGGCGACCCAGATGCACAGCCGCACGGGCGATGTCCCGCACCTCTGGCAGGGCATCGCTCAGTGAGGACCGAGCAACTCCGCGACCAACACCCGCCGCAGCCACGCCCGATAGGCGTCCCGAGTCCAACCCCGATGCCTGCGCAGGAGTTGATGCATGTGCGGTGACGCCAGGGCGTAGAGCGTGTCGGCGGCGGTGTGCGCGTCGAGGCCCGGGCGGAGGGCCCCGCGCTCCTCGAGTGCCGTGGCCAGAGCCAGATGTACGCCGTACGTCGCCTCGGCGCCGGCGTCCGCCGACGCCCGCATGTCCGGGTCGGCGCCGGCCGCCTCGACGGTCACCATGATCAGGTCACCGGCGCGTTCCAGCAGGTCGGTCATCTGGTCGACGGCACGGCCGATCGCGCGCTCGGGGTCGGGCTCGTCCCGGATCGCCAGGGTCTCGGGGCGCTCCGGGACGGCCACCGGTTCCTCGTCCCCGGCGAGCGTGACGCCCAGGGTGTGCCCGAACAGGGCGGCCTTGGTGGGGAACGCGTCGTACAGCGTGCGCTCGCCGACACCGGCCAGCGCCGCGACTTCTTTCATCCGGGTGCCCGTGTATCCGTTCTCCGTGAAGAGCCGCGTGGCCGCCTCCCGGATGCGGGTGCGGGTCGTCGCTGCCGCCTCGGCGCGCTTGACCGAGCGATAGGGCCTCTTCTGGTTGACGGGTTCAGGCATGGGGAGGAGTCTAGAGGAAATCGGCGCAGTCGTACTGCGGTGAAATGAACGAGGAGCGTGAGAGCCATGCCGGAGCTCGCCGGAATCCATCACGTGAAGATGCCCGTCACCGACCTCGACCGCTCACGCGACTGGTACGGCCGCGTCCTCGGCTTCAAGGTCACGTACGAGTTCCAGGACGCGGACGGAGTCGTGCGCGGGGTGGCGGGGGAGGTCCCGGGGCTCGGTGACTCGATGCTCTGCCTGCGCGTCAACTCCCAGGCTGCGCAAGGCTGTCAGGGCTTCGACCCGGTCAGCTTCGCGGTCCCGGACCGCACCGACATCGAGGCGTGGGCCGCCCACCTCGACACCCTCGGCATTCCGCACTCGCCGGTGATCGAGGCGTCGATCGGCTGGCTGCTGGTGTTCAACGACCCGGACGGTCTCGACCTGCATCTGTACAGCTGGGCGGCGCACGGGGTGGATCACGGGGATGTCGCGGGCTATGGCCGCCCGGTCGCCTGAGGGACGGTTCGCTCCGGGTTTCGGATGCTGTATTCCTTGACGGGAATATAACCAGCGAGGCATGTTGGGGTCATGTCCGACGCCTCGCTCTGGACCGCCCTCGCCGATCCCCACCGGCGGGCCATCGTCGGCCTGCTCCTGGAGCGGCCCCGGCCCGTCGGCGAGATCGTGGAGGCATGCGGTCTGAGCCAGCCGAGCACGTCGAAGCATCTACGGGTGCTGCGTGACGCGGGCCTGGTCCGCGTACGGCAGGACGCGCAACGCCGTGTCTACGCCCTCGACCCCGCGCCGATCGCCGAGCTCGACGCCTGGCTCGCCCCTTACCGCGAACTGTGGAACCGCAGCCTGGACAGGCTGGGACAGAGGCTCGACGAGACCTCGGACGACGACACCTCGCCACCCACCCCGAAGGACTGATCCACCATGTCCGTCGACCTCACCGGTACGTATCTCACCCTGGACGACGGCCGCGCCGCCGTCCGTTTCAGCCGTACCTACGACCAACCCCTCGACCGCGTCTGGCAGTTCGTGACCGACCCCGACGAACTCGCCCAGTGGTTCCCCTCCCGCGCCGATTTCGACCTGCGTCCCGGCGGGGCGGTCACCTTCAGCGGGGACCCCAACATGCCCGAGTCGACCGGCCGGGTCATCGCCGTCGACGCGCCCCGGCACCTGTCCTTCGAATGGGGCGGCGACGAGCTGCACTTCGACCTGGAGGAGGTCGAGGAGAAGCGCACCCGCTTCACGCTCACCAACGTTCTCGGCGCCGCGGACACCGCGTCCCGCAACGGCGCGGGCTGGGAGGTCTGCCTGGCCGCGCTGGACGCGAAGGCCCGTGGTGAGCAGGTCGAGGGGCCGCACGCCGGTGCAGGTGCGCCCTGGAAGGCGTTCTACGAGGGCTACTTGGCGGCCGGGGTGCCCTCCGGCGCGGTCGTGCCGGGCCTGGACTGACGCACCCCGGGCCCGGTCGACCCGTCACGCCATCTGCCGCCGCACCAGCTCGTGCAGCCGACCGCCCGTGTCCGCCAACAGCTCTGCGGGCGGCCCCTGTTGGGCGACCTTGCCGTCCTCCATGACGACCACGCGATCGGCGTCGAGCACGGTCGACAGGCGGTGCGCGATGACGATCCGGGTGGCGTTGAGGGCCTTGGTGCTCTCGATCACCGTGCGCTGCGTCTCGTTGTCCAGCGCGCTGGTCGCCTCGTCGAAGAAGAGGATGCGTGGTCGGCGGATCAACGCCTGGGCGATCATGAGGCGTTGACGCTGGCCGCCCGACACCGCGCCGCTGCCGGAGACGATGGTGTGCAGGCCCATCGGCATCCGCTTGATGTCCTCGGCGAGTCCCGCCATCTCGGCCGCCGCCATCGCCTCCTCCGGTGTGAACGGCTCGGTGCCACAGATGACGTCCAGGATGGAACCTGTGAACGGCTGCGCGTGCTGGAGCACCACCCCGCACTGCCGCCGCACCGCCGACTGGTCGAGGGCGCCCAGGTCCTGGCCGTCGTAGAGGACGCTGCCGGAGACCGGTTTGTCGAAGCCGATGAGGAGGCGGAGCAGGGTGGACTTGCCGCAGCCGCTGGGGCCGACGATCGCCACGAACTCGCCAGCGCGGACATGGAAGGACACGTCGTCGAGGACGAGGGGGCCGTCGTCGGCGTAGCGGAAGGAGACCCGGCGGGCCTCGATCGCGCCGGACAGCCGGCCGGGGCGGGTGCTCGCGGTGCGGACCTCCGGGGCGGCGTCCAGGACCGGCCTGATCTCCTCGAAGAGGGGGAGCGCGGACACGGCCGAGACGAAGGCGCCGGTGAGGCTGGTGACGGAGGTCAGGAGCATCGTCACCGAGGTGTTGAAGCTGAGGAACGAGGCCGCCGACATGGAGCCGCGCGCCGGGCCCGCGAGGATCATGAACATCAGCAGGGTGCAGACCGGCAGATACACCGCGCCCATCACCGTGGTGAGGTTCTTGATCCGGCCGACCCTCTGCTGCAACTCCCGGCTGCGGGCGAACTCGGAGGCCCAGGCCGCGTAGGCGTAGTTCTCGGCCGCCGCGACGCGGAGTTTCGGCAGGCCGCGCAGGGTCTGGAACGCCTGGTTGTTCAGCTTGTTGTTGAGGACGACCAGCTTGCGCTGCCAGCGCACCTGCCACAGGCCGAGGCTCAGAAATATGGCCGCGATCACGACGAGCATGCCGATCGCCGCGAGCGCCATCGAGGGGTTGTACCAGAACAGCAGGCCCAGGTTCATCACGCCGACCGTCACCGACTGGGCGACCACCGGTCCGACTCCCGCCAGCAGACGGCGGATCGAGCTGATGCCCATCGCCGCACTGGCGAGTTCACCCGTCGAGCGCTCGGTGAAGAACTTCGTCGGGAGTCTCAACAGCCGGTCCCAGACGGCCGGTTGGAGCGTCGCCTCGATACGGCCCTCCAGGCGGAGGATCGTGAGGTTCTCCAGCAGCATGAAGGCCGCCGCGACGACGCTGGTGATCATCACGGCCAGACAGACCTGGACGATCAGGTTCGTCTGCGCCTTCGGCACGAACTCGCCGAGCACCTTGCCCGTCGCGATGGGTACCAACGCGCCGATGGCAACCGTCACCAGCCCGCTGATCAGCAGGTTCGTCAGGTCGCCGGCGGTGCCCTGCATGCTGAAGCGCAGCAGCCCGAACGGGTTGAGCCGGCGCTCGGGCAGCGGACGGTAGAACATCACCGCGCGCGGTTCGAACTCCTCCGCGTTCGCCTTCTCGACAGGTGTCTCGCGCCCGGTCGCCGGATGGACGGCGACATAGCCGCCGCGCCGCCACAGCAGTGCGACCGGCGCCCCGGACAAGGCCCGATGGCCGACCAACGGGCCGACATTGTCCCGCCACCAGCGCCCGTCGAGCCGTACGGCCCGCACCCGGACCCGGGAGGCGAGGGCGATGCGCTCGACCGGGTCGAGGCGGTCGCTCTCGCTGCCGCTCTGCGCGGGCTCGGCGAGGGAGAGGCCGCCCGCCTCGGCGACCAACTTGCAGGCCGCGTACGACGCGTCGGCGTCCGCGGCCGTCGTACGCCGGGCCGAGGACTTGCCGATCGACGCCAGCAGGGTCCGGTCGGCCTGTGCGCGCACCGCCTCACCGGCCTTGATACCGGCGGCGGTTCGCGTCTCGTGGGTGCGCTCCAGCTGCTCGATCCACTTGTCCAGCGTGGACAGCAGCCGGTACTGCTGGTCGACCATGCCCTGCCAGACACCGGGGTCCATCAGCAGATCGGCCGCTGCCTCCGCGCCGTACATCGAGCCGTACTGCACGCTGCCCGGCGGGACCTGCATCCAGAAGACGTCGTCGTCGGTGGGCGCGGCGGCCCGTTCGGTGGCCATCGGAGCCTGGAAGAGGATGGAGAGTCCGCGGCCGACACCGAGGGCGAGGGCGTATTCGAGCGGGCTCGAAGTCGGCGGCACGTACTGGGGGTTGCCGTACTCGTCGTACGACCAGGTCTGGGTGTTCGCGGGCTGGTACAGCTCACGCAGGTTGATGCGGTGCACCACGCAGTCGCGCAACGGGCGGGCCACCAAGGTGTGTTGGGGACCGGTGACCGGGCCGAGCAGCAGTGAGCCCGCCTCCAGCCGGCCGAGGTGGTGCCAGTGGCCCTGCTGTACGGCGTCCACCGCGAACAGGTCGATGGCGCCCGACGCTACCAGCCACAGCACCTGCGGGCCTTCGAGGTCGAGGCGGTTGGACCCGGCGCAGTCGATCGGCGTGCCCAGGTTCCCCAGCGCGCCGAGGACCAGGTCGCCCTCGTGAACGGACGTCATCTCACCGCTCCTTGACCAGCGTGGCGTACGCGCCGCCGGCCGCCACCAGGGCGTCGTGCCGCCCGCGTTCCACGATCGTCCCGTGTTCGAGGACGACGATCTCGTCGCTGTCGCGCACCGTGCTGAGCCGGTGCGCGATCACCACGCAGGCGCAGCCGCGCTTGCGCAGGTTGTCCATCACGACCAACTCGGTCTCCGCGTCCAGCGCGCTCGTCACCTCGTCGAGGACCAGGATGCTGGGCCTGCGCACCAACGCCCTTGCTATCTCCAGGCGTTGACGCTGACCGCCGGAGAAGTTGCGCCCGTCCTGCTCGACCCGGCTGTGGATGCCACCGGGCCGCCGCATCACCACGTCGTACAGGGCCGCGTCGCGCAGCGCGTCCTCCACGGCCTCGTCCGGGATCGACGGGTCCCACAGCGCCACGTTGTCGCGGACCGAGCCCTCGAAGAGGAACACGTCCTGGTCGACGAAGGAGACGGAGGCGGCGAGGGCGCCGCGCGGGATGTCCTCCAGCCGGTGGTTGTCGATGCGGATCACGCCCTCCCAGGGCGTGTAGAGACCCGAAATCAGCCTGGAGACCGTGGACTTGCCGCTGCCGGAGCCGCCGACCAGTGCCACCTGCTGGCCCGGGCCGACGGTCAGGTCGAAGCCGGTGAGCAGCGGCTTGTCGAGCGGGCTGTAGCCGAAGGTGATGTTCTCCAGCTCGACGTGCCCTTGCAGCCGGCGGGTCGAATCGGCGCCGCCCGCACGGGAGTAGAGGGGATCGGCCTGGAAGTTCTCGACGTCCTTGAGGCGGGCCACGTCGGCCGCGAAGTCCTGGATGCGGCCCGCGACGCCGTTGAGCCGGGTGATCGGCGCGGTGAAGCGGGTGACCAGTGCCTGGAAGGCGACCAACAGGCCTACGGAGATGTGTCCTTCGACCGCCCGCATGCCGCCGATCCAGAGGATCAGCGCGCTGTTGAGGGAGGCGAGCGTCGGCGCGACCACGCCCAGCCAGGCGCTCGGCACCCCGAGCCGCTGCTGTTCCTCCAGGGTGGTGGCGTGCTGTCCGGCCCACTTGCGGAAGTAGCCGTCCTCGCCGCCGGTCGCCTTCATCGTCTCGATCAACTGGAGCCCGGTGTAGGCCGTGTTGGTGAGCCGGGCGCTGTCGGCGCGCAGCTTCGCCGTACGGGTCGCGCGCAGCCGGATGACGACCCGCATCGCCACCACGTTCAGCAGGGCAACACCTATGCCCACATACGTGAGTTGGGGGTCGTACGTATAGAGGAGGAACGCGTAGAGCACCACGACCACCGCGTCCACGCCCGCCGCCGAGAGGTCGCGGGCCAGGGTCTCGGCGACGGCGTCGTTCGACTGGAGGCGCTGCACCAGGTCGGCCGGGCTGCGCTGGGAGAAGAACGTCACCGGGAGCCGCAGCAGATGGCGCAGGAAGCGGGCGCTGGAAAGAGTGGAGGAGATGATACGGCCGTGCAGCAGGTTCGCCTGTTGCAGCCAGGTCAGCGCCAGCGTGAGCAGGACGCACGTCCCCATCGACGCGAACAGGACGCCCAGCAAAGACGTCTGACCGCCTATCAGGAACATGTCGATGTAGGTCCGGCTGAGCGCGGGCATCGCCGCACCGACCAGTACCAGCAGCAGACTCGCGAGCACGGCGGCGGGCATCGTGCCCGCGGTGCCGCGCAGCCGGGCCGGCATCGCGCCCAGGACGCCCGGCTTGCGCCCGCCCTTCTCGAAGCCGTCGCCCGGTTCCATGACGAGGACGACACCGGTGAAGCTCGCGTCGAAGTCCTCCATGGGTACGAACCGGCGCCCTTTTCCAGGGTCGTTGATGTACACCCCGCGCCGGCCGAAGCGGCGCCCCATGCCGTCGTAGACGACGTAGTGGTTGAACTCCCAGAACAGGACGGCGGGGGAGCGCACTTCGGCGAGTGCGGCCGTGTCCATCTGCATGCCCTTGGCCGTGAGGCCGTAACTACGCGCTGCTTTAAGGAGGTTGCTGGCGCGCGAGCCGTCGCGGGAGACGCCGCAGGCGATGCGGAGTTCCTCCAGCGGGATGTGACGGCCGTAGAAGCCGAGCACCATCGCGAGGGAGGCGGCGCCGCACTCGACGGCCTCCATCTGGAGGACCGTGGGTGAACGGACCGTCTTCGCGCGGCCCTTGGGGACCGGGCGTTTCGGCGGGGCGGAGCGGCGCCGTGAACGGGTGTCCTGTGCGGGGCTCATGGCAGCAGCCAATCGAGGGGGCGCTGATCGGCCAGCCGGATCGAGGCCGAGGCCATGGTCATGGAGGTGAGGGCGAAGGGGGGTCCGTCCTGGGACGACCACTTGTAACCGCTCTTCGTCCGCGCCGACTTGTCGAGCTTCACCAGCACGGCCACCGGGCGGCCCTTCTTGGTGAACTGCTCGCCGAGCTGGCTGTCCCCGAGGAACGCGGAGATCTGCTGCGCCGACTCGGCGGACCGGTCCACCGCCTTCACCCGGCCGCGCAGCACGCCGTACGTCTGCGTCGGAGCCGACGAGACGGTCAGGTCGACGGAGGCGTTCGCGGGGATGGAGGCCGCGTTCTCGGCGGGCACGTACACCGTCGCGTAGAGCGGATCGGTGGCGTGCGCGACCTTCTCCACGGCGGCGACGTTCGCGCCGGTCTGGATGATCTGGCCGATGGTCGCGGCGAGCGCGGTGACCCGGCCCGCGGCGACCGTGCGCACGACGGAGTCGCCGTCGCTCGTACGGACCTTCAGCACAGGGGAGTCGGCGGGCAGCTGCTCGCCTTCCTGCGCGAGGACGGCGGTGACCTGTCCGGCCACGGGACTCTGCAGGATGTAACTGCCCTCCCCGTGCGTGAGGATGGCGGACGCGCTGACGGTCGACGCCACCGATCCAGTCACCGCCCACACGGACGCGGCGGCCACCACGACCACCGTCACGGCGAGCACGAGCCAGCCCTGCGGACGCGCGAAGCGCACCGGAAGATCGAGCTCTTCGGGCGACTGGAGCTTGGCGAGGGCCTGTTGGCGGAACTGCACGGGACTTCCCTCACCTGTGGGAGAGATCTTTTACGGCACCCGAAATCCCGGAGCCGGGAAACGGCTCCGGGACTCGGTGTAACAAGGTGCGATCAGAGACCGGCGACCAGGTTCGTGACCGGGGTCACGTTCAGGCCGGTGGTGCCCTCGACCGTGCCGATGACCGAGTCGACCAGGCCGGAGACCGGGACAACGCCGTCGACCAGGCCGGTGACGGTGCCAAGGGCGTTCACGGACAGACCACCGGAGACGTTGTCGAGCTCGGCGTCGGAGATCTCGACGGTCTCAACCTGGGGGGTGGAGTTCATGGGGGAACTTCCCTTCATATGGATATTCACAAGGGGGGAGCGGCCCCCCTCTGGGGACAGACGACGGCCGCGACCGCAGGCGCCGAGCGCCGTTTCCGGAGCCCTCGTGGCTCCTGCGGTGCGATGGATCAAAGCACGCCGCCGGTGGACGCAGCCAATCAAACTCCGGTCCCACCAGGGCACTTGAGCCCCAGGAGCCCCGATCCGTGCAGGCGTGGGCACGAGGTGTCGGCGACTTCTTCACACGCTGCACGGCATCGTTCCGCGGGAGGGCTTGCGGCGCCGAAGCGGAATGGGGCACTCCCCACCAAAGGCGTTGCTGGGGGCGTGTGCATGTGCAGATCCGTCGAGTCCGGTGACTTCGTTGGGTACGCGCTGTGCAGATTCCCTGAAGCGAGGATTCCGTCCACTGTTCTCGACGGAACGTCGCCGACCGATCGCTGTCCGTGTCGGACCCGGAGTTGATCGGGAGCGGACCGGGAGTGTGTGAACTGCCCACTGGCACGGGCAGGTTTGGGCGGCACCGATTCGATCAAGACATCCGGCCGCTCACCGCGCGCCGGACGGACGGGGGCCGCTGCGCCGCAGGTACTGGCCCGCAGCCCCTTCGTACCCCTGCCGGGTCAGGGCTTGGACATGGCCGATTCCCGGTTTCGTAAAGGAAGTTGGGAAACGGAATTGAACGCGCCACGTGACACGTGCGTATCAACGGGCATCCAGGCGCCCCCCATAAGCCGTCGCCCCGGCGGCACAGACCCCGGTCCCCAGGAGGTCGAGCAGTTTGAGTCACAAGCGAATTCCGAAGCGCAAGGCCGTCATAGCCGTCGGAGGTGTCGCTGCTCTCGGAGCGGCGGCGATCCTGCTGCCGAACGCCAACGCGTCCCAGGACAACTCGGCAGGCGCCGCCACCCCCAAGACCCTCAAGGCGACGGGCGCCTCCGACCTCTCCTCGCAGCTCGCCGGACTGCTGGGTGACGCCTTCGCCGGGTCCTACTACGACAGTGCCACGCAGCAGCTCGTCGTCAACGTGATCTCGGGCGACAACAACAACGTGGTCGTGCAGGCGGAGAAGGCCGGCGCCAAGGTGCGCGAGGTGCAGAACAGCACCGCCGAACTCACCGCCGCCGCCCAGGTGTTGAAGACCAAGGCCACCGTCCCCGGCACCGCCTGGTCGGTCGACCCGAAGACCAACAAGATCCAGGTCCTCGCGGACAGCACCGTCACCGGCTCCGACTGGGACACCGTGCTGTCGACCGTCAAGAGCCTCGGCACGAACATGGCCACGGTGAAGAAGACCGCCGGCTCCTTCAAGACGCTGGTCTCGGGCGGCGACGCCATCTTCGCCCAGACCGACCAGGGCGGCGTGCGCTGCTCCCTCGGTTTCAACGTCACCGCGAGCGACGGCACCCCCGCCTTCCTGACCGCCGGACACTGCGGCGTCGCGGCGAAGCAGTGGTCCGACTCGCAGGACGGCCAGCCGATCGCCACGGTCGACCAGGCCACGTTCCCCGTCAACGACTTCTCCCTCGTGAAGTACGACGACCCGGCGACGCAGACCACGAGCGACGTCAACGTGGGCAACGGCCAGACGGTCCAGATCACCCAGGCCGAGGACGCCACGGTCGGCACCCAGGTCTTCCGGATGGGCTCCACCACCGGTCTGCACGACGGCACGGTCACCGGCCTCGACGCGACGGTCAACTTCCAGAGCGAGACCGACCCCAACGGTGTCGACACCGTCAACGGCCTCATCCAGACGGACGTCTGCGCCGAGGCGGGTGACAGCGGCGGCTCGCTCTTCACCCAGGACGGCGGCGCGGTCGGCCTCACCTCCGGCGGCAGCGGCGACTGCACCAGCGGCGGCGAGACCTTCTTCCAGCCGGTCACCGCCGCGCTGACCGCGACCGGGGCCACCCTCGGCGACGCGGGCGCGGGTGCCGGCGCGGGCGACGACACCGCCACGGCGGACCCGTCGGCGACCGCCGCCGACCCGTCCGCGACCGACGGCACGGGCGACCAGTCCGGCGCCGTGGACCCGAACGCGACCGACGGCACCGGTGACCAGTCCGGCGCTGTCGACCCGTCCGCGACCGACGCCAGCGGCACGGGCGAGGACCAGAGCGGCACCGGCCAGGACACCGGCAACGGGGCCGACGACGGTTCGTCGCTCACCTCGAACCACTGATCCGACCCCTTCCATCAGGTCGGCGGTGGATCGGTCCGGCCCTCCGGCGGGAGGGCCGGACCGCCTGCGTTCACGTCGGTCCCGGCTCCCGGGCCCGCAGCAGAAGCAGTGCCACGTCGTCGTTCCGCTCCCGTGCCGCGGCACTGTGCCGCACGAGTTCGTCGGCGATCTCCTCCAGCGGCAAGTCCCCTGCCGCTGCGAGGCGTTGGCCCAGTTCGGCCAGGGCGTCCTCGATGTCGACGCCGGGTGACTCGATGAGCCCGTCGGTGTAGAGGACGAGGACGGAGCCGGGCGCGAGATCGACCTCCGTCGTCGGATAGACGGCGTCGGCGTCGATGCCCAGCAGCGGACCGCCCGCCAGGTCCAGCACCCGTACCCGCCCGTCCGGCCGGCGCAGTAAGGGCGGCGGATGCCCGGCGCGCGCCATCACGGCCGTACCGCGCGCGGGATCGAGCCGTAGATACAGACAGCTCGCGAAGAGTTCGGAACCGAGGTCGATCAGCAGCCGGTTGGTGCTGCGCATGACCTCCTCCGGAGCCTGACCGACGGTGGTGTACGCGCGGACGGCGGTCCGGATCTGCCCCATCAGACCGGCCGCGGTCACGTTGTGCCCCTGTACGTCACCGATCACGGCCGCCAGGCCCTCGGAGGTCACGAGGTCGTAGAAGTCGCCGCCGATCTCCATCCCTTGAGTGGCCGGCAGATAGCGGGCGGCGGCCTCGATGCCCGGCAGCGGCGGCAGCGAGTGCGGGAGCAGCGCCTCCTGCAAGCCGTGCGCCAGCTGGTTCTTCGCGTCGTAGAGCAGGGCACGCTCCAGCGCCTGCGCGATCAGCCCGCCCAGACTCGTCAGCACGGCCCGCTCGTCCGCGGGGAAGACATGCGGCTCCCCGTAGGCCAGGACACAGGTGCCGACCGGGCGTCCGGACGCGATCAGCGGGAGATACGCCCAGGCCGCGAACCCGTCCGGGGTCGCGTGCCGGCTCGGATACAGCCGTTCCAGCTCCTGCCGGGAGTCGAAGAACGCGGGCACACCCCTGTTGAGGGCGGCCGTGCCCGGTGTCGTGCCGTTCAGCGCCATCCCCTCGAAGCGCTCCACGACATGCGGGTCCGGATAGCCGCGGTGCCCCAGTACATGCAGCCGCCCGCCCTGCGAACCGAGGACGACCAGCGCCTGGCTGCCCACGGCCGGGGCGACCTCGTCCGCGATCAGCTGCACCACGTCCTCCACCCCGACCGCCTCGGTGAGCGCCCCGGCCAGGCTCAGCACCTGCGAGATGGTCACAAGCCGCGAGGGCCCCTCGCCCAGCTGCGGTGCCGCGCGGCTCAGCTCCGTCACCGCCCGCGCCCGGCTGATCCGTACGCTCAGCCCGGTCGTGCTCGGATACAGCCGGAACGACAGCCACTCGCCCGGCGGCCGCAGCGCCACGAACGACGTGACCTGCTGACTGAGCAGCGCGGCCCGGTAACGGTCCTCGTACACCGGGTCGTTGAGCCAGGGCACCGCCGCCCACAACTGGGTGCCGAGCAGACTGCTCACCGACATGCCGAGCAGCTCCCCGGCCGCCGCGTTCGCGAAGCCGACCCGCCCGTGCAGATCCAGCGAACACAGCCCGTACGGCAGCCGGGCCACCATCCGCGCCGCCTCTACCGTGCCCAGCGTCCCGGCCACGCTCGCCGCGGGCCCGGTGGCGAGCAGATCGGGCTCCGCCCGCACCGGGTGGCGCTCCTCGGCGGCACGCTCCAGCCGCACCGCGAGCCGGTCGCAGGCGGAGGTGAGCTGGTCGCGGTCCCGGTCGGAGAGGACCGGCGGATGCGAACCGGGCCAGGTCACGAAGACCGAGCCGTAGACCGTCGACGCCGTGGCGATCGGCACTGCGGCCAGCGCGAAGGGGTACGGCAGCACCACCGCGATGCGCGGATAGCGGCGGGCCATGTCCTCCTCGCCGCCGACCCAGATCAGCCGCCGCTCGCGCACCGCCTCGGCGACCGGGATCGGCGCGCTCAGCCCGACCCGCTCCCAGGGCGCCGCGAAGGCGCGCGGCAGCCCGGCCATCACCGCCATCTCCAGTACCGGCTCGTCGGGCGTCAGCAGATACACCGCGCCCGAGTGCGCGTGGACGCCGTCCATCATCGCGGCCAGCGCGAGAGACAGCATCGGCCGCCCGACCGGCGCTCCGGCGACCACCGGAGCCTGCCCGTCCGACACGCCGACCACCTCCTCGTACGGCCAAAGGGGCGCGCCTGTGTCGAGAACCCGAGCGCGCGGAGGCCCGAAGGGCTGAGCACGGTCGGGCTCTCGACACAGGCTCCGTCGCCCCGGAGGCCGTCACTGTCACAGCGCGGTCTCAGTGATCAGGCTCCACCCTGGGGGCCCGACGCGCACGGCGAGCGAGCTCGTTCCCCGGCGGGGAAGCGCGCGCCCGTACCCCGAAGGCCCGGGTCGTATACCTCCCGAATCGAAGCGCGCGGCGGCGTACGAGCGCCTCGCGTGCGCCCCCGCGCACCCTGTTGGCCGGATCTCCGGGCTCGCGCGCTGTCACGGTCGCGAACAATGGGGCACACGCGAAACCACCGTGAAACCGGCGAACGGCTAGCTGAGGGGACGGCAGTGATCCGGCTACTTCTGGTGCACGACGCGTGTCTGGTGCGATCGGTCCTGGCGGAGTGGCTCCGCCGCGAACCCGGCCTCGGAGTCTGGGACACCCCGTGGCACTCCGCACCCGGTCGCGTCCGGTCCGTACGGCCGGACGTCTGCGCGGCGGACCTCGACTGCGACGACGCGTACGGAATCCCGCCACTGGGCGAAGTGGGCCCACGCGGCACCGGCCCCACCCCTCCCGGCCTCCTCGTCCTGGCCACCGCGCACCGCCCCGGCCTGCTGAAACGCGCGCTGGAGGAGGGTGCGCTCGGCTACGTCGACAAGGCGAGCCCACCGGACCGGCTGGTGCACGCCATCCGTCGCGTCGCCGAGGGGAAACGTTTCGTTGACGACTCGCTGGGCTTCGGATTCCTCAAGGCCGCGGAGATGCCGCTGACCCGCAGAGAGCTGAGCGTGTTAACCCTGGCCGCCGAGGGCGCCTCCGTCGCGGAGATCGCCGGGAGCCTGCACCTGTCCCACGGGACCGTGCGCAACTACATGGCGGCCATCACCCGCAAGACCGGCGCCCGCAACCGCATCGACGCGATCCGTATCTCCCAGGGCGAGGGCTGGCTCTGACGACCAACTGCCCACCAGGTCCCGATAGAGCGGAGAGCGACGGAGCAGATCGCTGTGCGTACCGAGCGCGGTGTCCTGCCCGTCCATGACGAGCACGCGGTGGGCTCGGCGCGCGGAACTGATCCGATGCGCGACGACGACGAGCGCGGCACCGCTCCGCTCCCGCCGGGCGAAGGCCCGCTCGGCGCGTTCCTCCGCTTCCGGGTCGAGGTGGCAGGTGGCTTCGTCGAGGAGGGCGAGGGGGGCGTAGGAGAGGTAGGCCCGGGTGAGGGCGATCAACTGGCGTTCGCCTGCGGAGAGCGCGGCCGGGTCGACGGGGGAGTCGGGCCCGCCGAGGGTTTCGAGCAGCGGGGAGAGTCCGACGGCTTCGGCCGCGGAGAGCAGCTCCGCCCGGGGCACGGGGTCCGGTCGCAGGTGGCTCAGATTGTCGGCGAGGGTCCCGCCGAATACGTACGCCTCCTGGGGTATCAGCACGCGCTGGGCGACTGTCTCGGACACCGGACGTCCGTACATCCGGATCGTGCCGTGTCCGGGCTTCAGCAGCCCGGCGGCCAGGGCGGTGAGCGTGGATTTCCCGATACCGCTCGGGCCTACGACGGCCAGGTGGGCGCCTTGGGGGAGGGCGAGGGTGAGGTCGCGGAGGACGGGGGCGCCGGCGGCGCCGTAGGCGAAGGTCACGGAGGTCAGGGAGAGGGCCGGGGGGTTGGGGTTGTCGGGGGCGCGTTCGGTGGCTTGAGGGAAGGGGAAGTGGACAGGTTCGCCAGCCAGTTGTGAGGCGGGGTGGGGGACGGTGGTCTGAGTACCGCTCGGGTCCATGACGGCCAGGTCGGCGCTTTGGGCGAGGGCGGGGTCGGTATCGCGAAGGACGGGCTCGCCAGGTGGTGGTGCGGTGAGGTGGGGGACCGGGGTCGAAGGTCCGGAGGCCGACGCAGGTGTCAGGCGGCGCAGGACCACCGCGAGGCGGGAGCCGCTGGTGCCCAGGCCGTGGACCAGGTTCTGGAGGGCGGGCAACAGGGACTGGGTGACGTAGGCGAGGGCGCCGACCAGGCCGCCCGGGGTGACGCCGTGGCCGAGGAGCCAGGGGGCGGTGGCGAGGAGCAGCACGATCGGCAACTGGCCGCCGATCGCGAGGGACGCCACGCGTAGGACGCCCCAGCGGGCCAGTGAACGGGCGGCTCGCAGTTCGGCGTCGACGAGGTGCCCGGTGTCGCTGGCGACCCGTTCCTCGGCACCGGCCGCCGTGATGTCCCGCAGGCCGGGGCAGACGGTGCCCAGCCGGTCGGCGAGGGCCTCGTCGGCGAGGAGGAAGGTCTCCTGCCGCCGGGCCAGCGGACGCAGGGTCGCCGCGAACAGGCACACCCCGGTGACGAGCGGTGGTGCCACGACGAGAAGCAGCAGCGGGTCGAGTGAGCAGAGCCCTGCCAGCGCGCCCACGGCGGTGAACACGAACGACCGGGACACCATCACCAGCCCCGCGAAGGTGTCCCGGGCCAGCTCCACCTGCTGGGTCAGCCCCGACAACGCCCCGCCGTCCGCCTCCCGCACCCCGCGCGCGACGACCCGCTCCACGAGCAGATCCCGGAGCGGTTCGACCAGATCGGCGACACCGCGGTAGACCCGCCCGGTCCCGAACGCCCCGACGACGACCCCGACGCCCGCCACCCCGAGCCACGCGAGCCCGACCCCACCCCGCCCGACGAGAAACCCGGTGTCCAGTGCACGGGCGAGCCCGTACCCGACGAGAAAGGTCTGCCCGGTTTCCAGCACGGACCAGACGGCGAGACGGACCAGCACCGGCCGGCGGGCACGGAGGAAACGGAGGCCGCGGCGGGGGAGGGTGCCGGTGTCGGGGGGTGGGGTGGTCTTTCGCGGTGGGGCGTCGGGGGGAGGGGGTTGGTGTGGTCGGCGGTGGAGGAAGCGCAGGCCACGCCGGGGCGATGGCTCGGCCTCCGCCGACCGGGTTTCGGGTTGCGCGGGTTCTTGCCGTCGCGGGTGAAGGAAGTGCAGGCCGCGCCGGGGGACACTGCTGCCGTCGCGGGGCCGGATGGGGCGCGTCGTCGCCTTCGGCCGGGCATCCAGCGGTGTCGGCTCCTCTCGCTGCCGCCGGAGGAAGCGGAGGAGATGCTGATGGATGCCGCCGCCGCGCTGGGGGGTGCTGCCCCTGTCGTGGGGCTGGGGGGATGGCATGGTCTCTGTCGACCGGGCTTCGGGCGGCGCGGATTCCTGCCGCCGGTGAAGGAAGCGCAGGCCGCGCCGAGGGGCGTTGCTGTCGGGGTGGGGCTCGATGGGTCGCGTCGGCTCGTTCGACTGGGCTTCGGGCGGTGGCGGTTCCTGTTGTTGCCGATGCGGGAAGTGGCGGTGCCGATGGATGTCGTCGCCGGTGCGCCGTTCGGTCTCCGTCGGCTCGGCGCTGGGCGGCGCCGGGTTCTGTCGTCGCTCGCGTAGAACAGGGAGACCGCGCCCACGGCCACCACCGTCGTCGTCTGTTCCGGTGCGGCGTCCGGTCGTCTCGGCCGCGCCACTCCGTCGATGTTCCCCGGGCCCGCGCCGCGTCAGTTCTTCCGCGAGGTCCGTCGGAGGGTTCGGTTCCGGGTGAACGCCAATGTCTTCGTGGCAGGTGGGCACCCCCTGGCCTACCCGATCGTCCCCGTTCGGCATCGGCCCGCTCCGTCCGTCCGCCCGCTCCTCCCCGCCCGGCATCGGTGCCCCCTCCCCACCTGACATCAGCCCGCCCCGCCCTCTGCGTCCCGAACTCCTTCGCGCGAGCCCCTCTCCCCGCCTCCGGAATCCTCGATGCCCCGCCTCGCCCCCTCCGCCTCCCCGAACACCCCCCGATACCCCGCCACCTCCCACAACTCCGCATGCGCCCCCACCGCCCGCACCCGCCCCCCGTCCAGCCACGCCACCAGATCCGCGCGGGCCGCCGTAGCCGCGCGGTGGGCGATGAGGAGGCGGGTGCCGTTGGAGTCCGGGCCCGTGAGGGACTTCGTGATGCGGTGTTCTGTGATCGTGTCGAGGCTGGAGAGGGCGTCGTCGAGGATCAGGACACGGCCCTCATGGGCGAACGCCCTTGCCAGGCCCAGGCGTTGGGACTCGCCGCCGGAGTGGGGCGCGTCGGCGACGGGAGTGGCGTAGCCGTGCGGGAGGCGGCGGATGAACGTATCCGCGTGGGCCTTTCGCGCCGCATCCCGGACGCCGGCGGGTGACGGCGACCGTAGGCCGAACGCGATCGTGTCCTCCATCGTCGTGCCAAGCAGGGCCGGGCGGTCGAAGGCGTAGCCGATCGCGGTGCGCAGCTCGTCGTGGCTCAGGTCTCGGAGGGGGATCCCGTCGAGGAGGACCTCGCCCGCGTCCGGGTCGGTCAGGCGGCCCGCGACCGCCGCGAGGAGGGACTTGCCGGCGCCGGAGCGGCCGACGACAGCGAGGGTCGTGCCGCCGGGGACCACCAGGTCGATGCCGTCGAGGACGGTGCGTTCGCCGTGCCGGGCGGTCACGCCGCGCAGCTCCAAGTGGCCGGGGCCCGGCGGGAGTTGGCGGTGTCCGTGGATGGTGGCCGGTTCGGCGAGGATCTCGTCCAGGCGCTGGGTTGCCGCCTTCGCGCGGAGCAGGCCCGACAGTTGGCCGACGAGCACTCCTACGCCGGTCGCCAGCACCGCGTACCGGGACGCGGCCAGCACCTCGCCCACCGTCACTCGCTGTCTGGTCAGCAGGTAGCCCGCCACGGCCACGACGGCCAGTTGGAGGAGGGGCGCCACGGTGACCGCCTGCGCTGCGGCCCGTCCCTGTACCCGCCACATGCGGTGGCCCGCGCGGGAGAGTTCGGGCAGCGGTCGCAGGATCCGTACCGTCTCGCGGTCCGCCGTACCCGCCGCCTGGATCGTACGGAAGCCGCCCATCGCCTCCGCGAGCGCCGACGCGATCCTGCCCTGGATCCGCTGGTAGCGCGTCACGCACTCCGAGGTGTCCCGGGCGAAGGCACGGAGGAGGAAGGTGAGGACCGGCGCCCCGGCCAGGAACACGGCCGCCAGCCACGGGTCGATCAACGCCAGTGCGACCACGCCTCCGACCGGTGCCGCCAGTGCCGCGAGCAGCGCGGCCACCGCACCCGGTGCCGTCCCGGCCTGCGCGGCGTTCCCGACGAGCCGGGCCACCAACTCCCCTGCTCCGAAACGGGTGTTGGCCCGTGGGCCCACGGCAAGCACATGTCCGGTGACGCGTCGGCGCAGCCACGCCGTCGACCCGGCCGTGACCGTCCCGCCGAGCACCGTCCCGCACGCGTCCAGCACTC
This sequence comes from Streptomyces sp. NBC_00986, assembly GCF_045162565.1. Lineage (NCBI taxonomy): Bacteria > Bacillati > Actinomycetota > Actinomycetes > Kitasatosporales > Streptomycetaceae > Streptomyces > Streptomyces sp. NBC_00986. The sequence continues at coordinate 1,482,962 of NZ_CP108733.1, read as the reverse complement.
CGATCAGCAGCACCAGCCCCGCGCACCCCCACACCCAGCGCGCCGCCGGGGCATGCGCCAGCAGGTGGTCCAGGGTCCGGCCCAGCACGGCGGGCAGCAGTAACGCGGCCGCCGTGGACGCCGTACTGACCGCGCCCAGCGCCGCACAGCGCACACCGGCCGCGCGGACGGCCGACCGCAGCAGCGAACCGGCCACCGGGGTGCCTTCGGCATGCGTCGTCATACGGCGGCCCCTCGGGTGATGTGACGTGGACCCCGGGCGGCCCTCCCCTCGTGGAAGGGGGCCGCCCGGAGCCGTGGGTTCACCGAGTCGTCAGAGACAGAGCAGAACGCTCGCCGCGCTGACGCAGGAGAGCAGGCTGACGGTGCTCGCGCCGCCGCCGTCGTTGTGCTCGTCGGATTCCATCGTCTGCAGGTCGAGAAGTGCCATGAGATGTCCTTTCGTTGTGGGGACGGGGTGGTGGTGTCACGACTCCGTCAGGTTGCGGAGCCGCGCTGAGTGGGCCGCCGGAGCGGCGGCAGGAAGGGCAGCCCGGGCGCCGACCCGGCATCGCCGAAGGCCGCGCCGAGCGCGAGCAGGCACCCGGCGGTTCCGGTGCCGAGGTCCATGGACAGCCGCATCATCTGGTGCCCGGGGAAGGCGAGTTGGCCCTCGTACGACATCGCGAACCAGCCGAGACCGGTGACCTGTTCGGCGAGCCTGTGGGCGTCGGCGCCCGGTGCGGTCGTACGGGCGAGATGCAGGATCATCCCCGCGCGGCCCTGGAAGAGACCGGGCTGCGCGTAGAAGCGGGAGGTTGCGGCGGTGAGGATGCCTGCGCGGGCGCGCTCGAACTCGCCGTCCTCGTCCAGGACTTGGGACAGGAGGTCGTCGAGGACCATGCCCAGGCCCACGCTCCCGTCGCCGAGGTAGGGCAGCGTCCGCCAGCCCTCGTCGACCTCCAGGCCGCCGCCGCGCTGCACGACACAGCAGTCAAGGTCCCGGCGCAGGGCGTCAGTTGCCGCGTCGAGCATCCGCCGGTCGCCCGTCGACTCGTACTGCCGCAGCAGGAACAGCGCCGGTCCGCTCGCGCCCCGCAGCAGTCCGGCCCGCCGCCGGGGAGTGTCGGGGCGCGGTTCCGCGAGGCGTCGTACGAGGATGTCCGCGGCCTCCGCCGCCCGCTCGCGCAGCTCCGACTCGCCTGTGTCGGCGGCCAGTTGGCCCAGGACCAGGCCGAGGCCGGCCAGGCCGCCGTGCAGGTCGGAGGAGAGGTTCTGCCAGCGTTCCGCGAGGATGCCGGCGATCAGGTCGAGGGCGCGTTGGCGGTGGCCGAGCCGGTCCAGGACGTGGACGACGCCCGCGAGTCCGTCGTACAGGCCGAGCGGGGTGCCGATCGGGGGCGGCGCGGTGCGGTCGAGGAGCCAGCGTTCACCCTCCTCGTAGCGGTCGGCGCCGGTCGCGTCGAGGGCGTACAGGACACCGGCCGCGCCGTGTGCCAGGCCGAGTCCGCCGCCGTCGGAGAACTGGGCGACGTCGCCCGGGAAGAGGCGGTCGTCCCGGTCCGGGGTCGCGGAGGCGAGGATCGCCTTGACCATCGAGTCACGGCTGTGGGGCCAGTCGCCGGGCCGTACGAAAGCCGGAGCCACCGAGCCCCCGCCCCGGGTGATCTCCGCGACCGCCTTGTCCAGGAACTCCCTTGGCACGTCCGGGAATTGGCCCGCGATCACCTCGGCCAGGTGGGCCGCCTTCCCGCGGTCGACCACGAACAGCGTGGTCACCGGCAGGAACAGGGCGAGCCGCAGACACGCCAGCGCGTACCGGTCGACGTCGATGCCCCGGCGGTCCGGCGGCGCGAAGAAGCCTGGGTGGGCGACGACTTGGCGGCCGTTCTCCTCGGCCGGGGCCGCCGCCTCGAAGTCGATGAGGAACACCGACTCCTCGTCGGGCGCGACGATGACGTTGAAGATGTGCAGGTCGTTGAAGACGATCCCGCGCGCGTGCACCGCCTCCATCGCCCGCTCCACCGCCGCGTGGATCCTCAGCGCCCACGCCGTGTACGCGGCGACCGCGTCCGGTTCGGGATCCGGGGTGAGCAGCGGATGCCGTTCCGCGAAGAAGGAGTTGAGGGGGCGCCCCTCGATGAAGTCCATGACCAGGAAACGGTGTTCACCCAGCAGGAACCAGTCCCGCACCTCGGGCACCACCCCGGTCCCGGCGACCCGCTCCAGCGCCAGTTTCTCCCGCTCGAGCCGGGCGATCGCGTCGGCGCCGTCCGAGGCGAGCCCCGCGTGCGGCCGCCCCTCCTTGAGGACGACCTTGCGCCCGTCCCGGGTGTCGGTGCCCGCGTACACCCCGCCGCCGTTCGAGAAGTGCAGTGCCTTCTCGATGCGGTACGGCAACTCGCCCACCGTCGTGGTGTTGCGCGCCGCGAGCTGCGGCTCCAGGAACGCCGGCAGCGTCACCCACTCCGGGACCTGGAAGGACGGCGCCCGCCGGTCCGGCACCAGCTGCCCCGCGCCGTCGCGCACGGCCGGGACCAGTGAACCCCGCTCGTCGACGACGAAGGTGCGCGCGAACGCGCCGTAGCGGACGTAGAGCGGGCCGTCGTCCCAGCGGAGGTCGGTGAGGATGTACGGGCCCTCGAAGCCCTCCAGGAGTTTGCCCAACTCGCTGAGGATCTCGTGGAGTCGGGCCTCGTCGGACGGGTAGACCGTGACGAACTTGCCGCTGGTGTCGCGGCCCGCGTACTTCGTGTTGCGCAGGTGCAGCAAGTGCGGACCCGGCACGAACTTGAACGGGATGCGGCGCGGGACGCAGTAGTCCCACACGAGGGCGGCGACACGGTCCGCGTTCGCCCGGGTGGCCGAGGCGTGGATCTTCCAGCCCTGGGCCGGCCCGGGTAAGGGGCCGCCGTCCTCGTCGAGCGGGGTCAGCGTCAGCCAGTCGCCGATGCGGGCCGAGCTCCAGCCCTCCGGGACCTCCCGGCGCGCCGTGTCGAACAGGGGCGCGGCGGTGTCCGTGCCGGGTGCGGACAGGCGGTCCGGTGTCTCGTAGAAGTGTCGGTCGGCGAGCGCGTACACCTCGTACCGCTTGTCCATGGTCGTCCCCCTCCTTGGCCCGGCTCGAATCTCCCAGCCGGGCGACGGACGCGGACAGTCACGCCTGTCACGAGATCCCTGTGCGGAACGCATGCGTAAAGATTTGTTCGGCACCTTTCGACCCGGAAACGGGTCCATCCGGTCCCTCATCTCCACGGAATGGTCACAGGGGCTGCGCAGTCGGCGCATAAGCGCTGTAATTGCGGACGTGGTCAGTGAGGGCACTGAGGGACGCGGAACGCGAACGCTGCGTGCCGAACTTGCCCTCAAAACGCTCACTGTCGATCTCGACCCCCGCGAACGGCTGCGCCGCGTCCTCGAACAGGCCCTCGTCTTCACCGGTGCGAGCTTTGCCGGGGTGTACACACCCGGTGACGACGCCGACCTCCTGTGCCTGGTCGAGTCGGTCGGGGTGCCGCGCACGCTGTACGGGCTGCGGGACGGCTATCCGGCGGCCGGGGGATCACCGGTCGCCGAGGTACGCCGGGCCGGGCACGCGGTGTTCCTCGGGCCCGACGAACTGGCCGCCGGCTTCGACGCGCGACGGCTGCCGTCGGGGGAGTTCCATCTGGCGGCGCTTCCCGTGCGCGGTGACAGGGGCGGCGGCTGTCTCCTCGCGGTCGGCGAACGCCCGGACGGCTTCGGCACCGAGGACCGCGCGTGCCTCGCGCTGATCGCCGAGGCGGTGGCGATCCCGGTACCGGCCGAGTCGGTGGCGGGCGAGGACGTGGCCGCGGGCGCGTTCGACCTGGCCATGGACACCGGGCGGGTCGAGGTCGGCGGCGACGTCCTGGAACTGTTCGGGCTCGGTCCCGGCGACTTCGACGGCAAGGTCGAGACTCTCCTGGGGCTGACCGTGCCGGAGGACCTGCCCTCGCTGATGTCCGTCGTCGAGGCCGACCACATGGCCATCGGCGACCGTGAGCTGGAGTTCCGGGTCCTGCAGCCCTCGGGCACGCCGAAGTGGCTGCGGCTGCGCGGTCGGCTCCTGCCCGGTGGCGACGGCCGCCCCGCCCGCCTCGTCGGCACCGTCGGCGCCGCCTCCCAGCTGCGCTCCGGCGTCAACGACGTGGCGCGCGTCCAGCGCCTCGCCGCCGCCCTCGCCATGGCAGGCACGGTCCGCGACGTCAGCCAGGCCGTGGTCGCCGCCCTGCGCAAACCGCTGCGCGCCGACCGGATCGCGCTCGCCGAACTCGAGGGCGACCGGCTCGTCGTCACCGTCCTCGACCCGCCCGAACCGGAGGCCTGGCCCGAGCTGTGGCGCCTGGAGTGGCGCAGCGAATGGCCCGACGCACCCGTGCGCGCAATGCCCACCCTCGCCGCCGCCCTGCGTGAGGGCCGCGCCGCGATCTGGCCCGCGGGCACCGACCTGGAACCCGCCCTCGCCGAGGTCGGACCCGGCGGCCTCGCCGTCCTGCCGCTGTCCGCCGGCGGCCGGGTCTCCGGTGCCTGCCTCATCGGCTGGGACGACCCGCACGTCTTCGGCCCCGACGAACGCGCCCTGCTCACCGCCTCCGCAGGCCTCGCAGGCCAGGCCCTGATGCGCGCCCACGCCTTCGACGCCGAGCACGAACTCGTCGGCATGCTCCAGCGCCAGCTGCTGCCGCGCCGCCTGCCCACCCTGCCCGGCGCGGTCGCCGTGGCCCGGTATCTGCCGACGACCGCCGGTCTCGAGGTCGGCGGCGACTGGTACGACGTGATCCCACTGCCCGACAACCACGTCGCCCTCGTCATCGGCGACGTCCAGGGCCACAACGCGGGCGCCGCCACCCTGATGGGCCAGATGCGCACCGCGCTGCGCGCCTACGCCGTCGAGGGACACCCGCCCGACGTGGTCGTCTCGCACGCGAACCGCCTCCTCATCGACCTGGAGACCGACCTCTTCGCCACCTGCTGCTACGTCGACGTGAACCTGGAGGAAGGTTCCGCCTGGTACGTGCGGGCCGGTCACCTCCCGCCCGTCCTGCGGCACCCGGACGGCAGCACCGAGATCCCGTATGCGGACGGCGGACCGCCGCTCGGCGTGGTCACCCAGGCCGACTTCCCGATGAGCCCGCTGCGGCTCCAGCCGGGCACCGTCGTCGCCCTCACCACCGACGGCCTCGTGGAGTCCAAGGAGGCAGACATCGACGAGGGCCTCGACCGCCTCGCCCACGGCCTCGCCGTCTCCGACCCCGCCCACCTCGGCCTCGTCGCCGACGCGCTGCTCGGCAACGCCCGCCGTGAGGACGACGTAGCCCTCCTCCTCATGCGCTACGACGGCCTGGCCACCCGCCCCCGCCGCGAGAACTGGACGGTGTGGCGCGTCCCGGAGGCGGCCCGGCACGCCCGCCGCTTCACCAAGCGGACCCTGCGCACCTGGGGCGTCACCGAGGAGACCGACACGATCCTGCTCGTGGTCTCCGAGCTGGTCACCAACGCCCTGGTGCACACCGACGGGCCGGTCCGGCTCGACCTCACCCTCGTCAACCGGCGGTTCCGCGTCGCCGTGGCGGACTCCTCGCCGCGCACGCCCGTCAAACCGACCAGCATCGGCTGGGAGGCCACCGGCGGGCGCGGCATCCTTCTCGTCGAGGCCATGTCGGCGGCCTGGGGCACGGTGCCCGTGAGCGGCGGCAAACAGGTGTGGGCCGAGATCGCACTCGACGGGTAGGCGGCCGCACGGGTGCCTGTCCGGGCGCGTAGCGGCAGGTCGGGGCGGTCGCGCGGGTCCGCCGTGATGGGGTGCGTGCTTGTGGCACACACCTTCGAAGAACTGGTCGAGAAGCACCGCGCGGCCCAGGCGGCACGCGCCCGGGTCCAGGAGATGCGGGACTCCCTGGGCGCCCCCGCCCACGAACCCTGGACCGAGGCCCAGACCGACACCTACGAGACCGCCTGGCGGGCCTGGCGCGACCTCGCCCGTGACATGCAGGCCGCAGCGGACGAGTACGCGCGGGACGAGGGCCTCGACCGGGCCGAGGTCGAGGCGGACGTAGCACGGGCTGCGGGCGATTTGTCCGGTCCGTCGGGCGGTTAGACACCTCACGGCCTACTCATCGTTGGCTGGTCGTAATAAACGAACATAGGGAGGAACGATGCACGTCCGAAGATGACGCTAAGGTGAAGCGATGAAGGCTCTCGTTCTCTCCGGCGGCACTGGATCCCGCCTGAGGCCGATCACGCACACATCGGCAAAACAGCTCGTCCCGGTGGCCAACAAGGCCGTCCTTTTCTACGGGCTCGAATCACTCGCCGACGCGGGAATCACCGAGGTCGGCATCATCGTCGGTGACACCGCGGCGGAGATCGAGGAGGCGGTGGGTGACGGGTCGAAGTTCGGCCTGAAGATCACCTACATCCCGCAGGACCGTCCCCTCGGACTGGCCCACGCCGTACTGATCGCGCGCGAGTACCTCGGCGACGACGACTTCGTGATGTACCTCGGTGACAACTTCATCGTCGGCGGCATCACCGGCCTCGTCGAGGGCTTCCAGGCCAACAAGCCCGACGCGCAGATCCTGCTCACCCACGTGCCCGACCCGCGCTCCTTCGGCGTCGCGGAACTCAGCGAATCCGGCCAGGTCATCGGCCTGGAGGAGAAGCCGGAGCACCCCAAGAGCGACCTCGCTCTGGTCGGTGTCTACCTGTTCACGCCCGCCATCCACGACGCCGTGCGCGCCATCAAGCCGTCCTGGCGCGGCGAGCTGGAGATCACCCACGCCATCCAGCAGCTGATCGACGACGGCGCCGACGTGCGCTCCTCGGTCATCCACGGCTACTGGAAGGACACGGGCAACGTCGTCGACATGCTCGAGGTCAACCGGACCGTCCTGGAGAGCATGGACCGCCGCATCGACGGCGAGGTCGACGACGCCTCCGAGACCATCGGCCGCGTGGTGATCGAAGAGGGCGCGCGCATCGAGCGCTCGCGCATCGTCGGACCCGTCATCATCGGGGCCGGAACCGTGGTGAGCGACTCCTACGTCGGCCCCTTCACCTCGGTCGCGGAGAACTGCAGGATCACCGACAGTGAGCTGGAGTTCTCCATAGTGCTGCAGGACTCGTCCATCGCCGGGGTGGGCCGGATCGAGTCCTCGCTCATCGGCAAGCACGTCGAAGTGACCCCCGCTCCGGGGGTACCCAGCGCCCACCGCCTCGTTCTCGGAGACCACAGCAAGGTGCAGATCCGTTCATGAATCTCCTCGTCACCGGCGCCGCCGGCTTCATCGGTTCCACGTACGTCCGCACGCTCCTCGCCTCGGACGCGCCCGACGCGCCCCGCATCACGGTGCTGGACAAGCTCACGTACGCCGGCACGCTCGACAACCTGGACATAGGCCACCCGCGGCTGGAGTTCGTCCAGGGCGACATCTGCGACGCCGAACTGGTCGACAAGCTGATGGCCGAGGCGGACCAGGTCGTCCACTTCGCCGCCGAGTCCCACGTGGACCGCTCGATCAACGGCGCCGCCGACTTCGTCCGCACCAACGTGGTGGGCACCCAGGTCCTGCTCGACGCGGCCCTGCGCTACCGCACCCCGTTCGTGCACATCTCCACCGACGAGGTCTACGGCTCCATCGAGACCGGCTCCTGGCCCGAGACCCACCCGCTCGCGCCCAACTCGCCGTACTCCGCGTCGAAGGCGTCCTCGGACCTGCTCGCCCTGGCCTACCACCGCACCCACGGCCTGGACGTCCGCGTCACCCGCTGCTCGAACAACTACGGGCCGCACCAGTTCCCCGAGAAGGTCATCCCGCTGTTCGTCAGCAACCTCCTCGACGGCAAGAAGGTCCCCCTCTACGGCGAGGGCCTCAACGTCCGCGACTGGCTGCACGTCGAGGACCACTGCCAGGGCATCGAGCTCGTCCGCACCAAGGGCCGGGCCGGCGAGGTCTACAACATCGGCGGCGGCACCGAGCTCAGCAACAAGGAGCTCACCGGCCTCCTGCTCGAAGCCTGCGGGGCGGACTGGGACCGGGTCGAGCGCGTCGAGGACCGCAAGGGCCACGACCTGCGCTACTCCGTCGACTGGTCCAAGATCCACGACGAGCTCGGCTACCAGCCGCAGCACGACTTCGCGAGCGGCCTCGCCGACACCGTCGCCTGGTACCGCGACAACCGCGCCTGGTGGGAGCCCCTCAAGGCACGGGTGGAGCGCGGCTGATGAAGTGGCTGGTCACCGGTGCCGGCGGGATGCTCGGCCACGATGTGCTGGACGAACTCGCCGGACGCGGTGAGCAGTTCGTCGGTCTCGACCGCGCCGCCCTGGACATCACCGACCACGCGTCGGTGGACCTGGCGTTCGCGGAACACCACCCCGACGTGGTGGTGAACTGCGCGGCGTACACCGCCGTGGACGACGCCGAGACCGACGAGAAGCGGGCCCTTCGCATCAACGGCGAGGGGCCCCGGCTCCTGGCCCGCGCCTGCGCCGCCTCGGGCGCGCGGATGGTGCACGTCTCCACCGACTACGTCTTCGACGGCGAGGCCCGCAGCACGCCGTACCCGGAGAATCACGCCACCGCCCCCCGCACCGCGTACGGCCGTACCAAACTCGCGGGCGAGCAGGCCGTGTTGGAGGAACTGCCCGATGCGAGCGCCGTCGTGCGCACGGCTTGGCTGTATGGAGCCCACGGGGGTAACTTCGTCCGCACGATGATCGAGCTGGAAGCACGTCGCGACACTCTCGACGTCGTCGACGACCAGCACGGACAGCCGACCTGGACCGCCGACGTCGCCGTACGGATCGCCGATCTCGGCGCCCGGATCGGCCAAGTCGAAGGCGCGCACGGGGTGTTCCACGCGACCAGCTCCGGCGAGACCAGCTGGCACGGTTTCGCACAGGAGGTGTTCCGGCTCATCGACGCCGACCCGGAGCGCGTCCGCACCACCACGAGCGCGGCCTTCGTCCGTCCCGCGCCCCGCCCCGCCTACAGCGCCCTCGGGCACGAGCGGTGGCGGGAGGTCGGCCTGGAACCGCCGAGGGACTGGCGGTTCGCCCTGCACGAAGCACTTCCTCACATCCGCAAGGAGATTTCTTCGTGAAACGTCATGAGTTCCTGCGGGGGCTCCACAAGTCAACCGCGAACCGCAACTACCTGGAGATCGGCGTCAACGACGGCCGCAGCCTGACGCTCTCCCGGGTGCCCAGTGTTGCGATCGATCCCGCGTTCAAGGTGGTCACGGAGATCCGCTGTGACGTCCACCTGGCGAAGGCGACCAGCGACGACTTCTTCGCCCGGGACAACCCGCTGGTGCACCTGCGGGGCGGTCGCCACCCGCTGCGTCAACTGGCCCGCAACCGCAGCCCGTTGGGCTGGTGGCGGACCACCACGCTGGACCTGTCGTTCATCGACGGCATGCACCTCTTCGAGTACGCGCTGCGCGACTTCATCAACGTGGAGAAGCACTCGGACTGGGCCAGCGTCATCGTCTTCGACGACATGCTGCCCCGCAGCATCGACGAGGCCGCCCGGGACCGGCACACCGACGCCTGGACCGGTGACGTCTACAAGCTGGTCGAGATCCTCAACCGCTACCGTCCCGACCTGGTGACGGTCCTGGTCGACACCCAGCCCACCGGTCAGCTCGTGGTCTTCGGCGCGGATCCCACCAGTACCGTCCTCAAGGACAAGTACGACGAGATCATCGCCGAGTTCGAGGTCCCGGACCCGCAGAAGGTGCCCGAGGCGATCCTGGAGCGCACCACCGCGGTGCAGCCCGAGGCACTGCTCGGCGCCGGTTTCTGGGGCCCCCTCGCGGCAGCCCGCAACCGCGGGACCAAGCGGTCCCGCGGCTGGGAGCCCCTGCGCCGCTCGGTGGAGCAGCTCAGCGTCAGCCGCTGACCTGCCCACTCCGCAGTCGCTCGTAGTAGGCGGAGCAGTCCGCGTAGGACGGAAGAAGTCCTGACTGCTCCGCCTCTGCCAGTGTCGGAGCCTCCGCGTCCTTGTCGGAGAGCACCGGCTCGAAGCCCTCGGGCCAGGCGATGCCCAGCGCCGGGTCGAGCGGGTTGATCCCGTGCTCACGCCCGGGGGAGTACCCCGTCGAGCACAGGTACACGACCGTCGCGTCGTCGGTCAGGGCCATGAACGCGTGCCCCAGACCCTCCGCGAGGAACACGGCGTGCTTGGTCTCGTCGTCCAGCCGGACGGCCTCCCACTGACCGAACGTGGGAGAGCCGACGCGGATGTCCACGATCACGTCGAGGACGGCGCCGCGCACACACTTCACGTACTTGGCCTGGCTCGGCGGCACGTCGGAGAAGTGCACTCCGCGCACCACACCCCGCCGCGAGACCGAGCAGTTGGCCTGGGACAGAGCCAGGTCGTACCCGGTGGCCTCGCGGAACTCCTCACCGCGGTACCACTCGTGGAAACTGCCCCGGTCGTCAGGGAAGACCTTGGGTTCCAGGACCCAGGCGCCTTCAATCCCCAGTGATCGCACGTTCTCTTGTCCTCCGGCTTGCTCGGGTACCGCAACTCGCTCTCGGGTACCGCTACTTGTTCAGGGCGCGCTTCAGCTTGCGCGCCACCCGGTAGGCCAGACCCGGCTTGGGCTTGGCGGCCACCGGCTTCGGCGCCGGCTTGGGCTCGGCGGGCTTCGCGGCCTTCGGCGCCGCCTCCACCCGGATACCACCGGCGTCACCGGCCAGCCGCACCGGCAGCGCCAGGAAACGCTGCCCGGTCGCCGCCGGGGTCAGACACACCGACGCGTTCCACGCCGCGTCCTTCAGCTCCGCGGCCGGCACCTCGGCGGCCAGCCGTGCGCCGGAGGACTCGGGGGAGACCACACCGGGCACGTCCAGCGTCGTACCGGACGACTTGTGGGTCAGCCGCAGCAGTACGTCGGTGGCGGCGGGGACGTAGAAGGGGAGCAGCACGCTGACGCGGGCGCCGGTGACCGTGAAGTCGCCGGGCTTGAGGTCGGCGAGGCCGAGGCGCTTGCTCGCCTTGTCGACGTCCAGAGAGAAGTTGCCGTGCGGCTCCGTGTAGTACGGCAGGAGCACCTGACCGGCGACGACACCGGCGTGCCCGGCGTTCTCGCCGTGCTGCGGGACCGGGCCGAGGCGGCACTCCTTGTTCCAGGAGCCGATGACGACACGGACGTAGGTGTCCCAGAGGCCGCTGCCCAGCGGGGAGCCGACGGCCGCGGTGGCGGGGTCGATGGTCGCCGTGGCGTGCAGCACCAGGCGGACGCCGTCGCCGTCGGGGACTGTCTCGTGCGAGATCTGCACGGGCTGGAAGTGCGAGGCGGCGCTGGTGCGTTCGCGGACGACGAGGTCGGCCGTCGCCTTCTTGAAGTTGGCGGTGGCGTCGGCCGTCAGCATGGCGGTCGCCTCGGCGAGGGTCTTCGGCTCCGGGTGCTTGGGAGCGGGGGCGCCCTTGGCCTCGAAGACCGCCGGCTTGCCGTCGATGACGAACTCGGCCTGGTAGTGGACGAGCAGCTTGCCGTCCCGCCACTCGATCTCGCCCGGGACGGCCTTCGGCTTGAGGGAGGCCTCCCACTCGGCGAGCTCGACGAGGTCGTCGTAGCGGTCGGCGGCGGCGAGGGCCGCGACGACCCGCAGGCGCGGGCCGAGACCGGCCGCGACACCGGGGCCGAAGCGCTCGGTCATGACACCGCGGATCTCCTTGAGGAGTTCACGGCGGTAGTCGTCGGGGGCCTTGAGCAGCCGGCCGCCGCCGAGGCGCTCCATCATCTCCACGCGCAGCCAGCGGCGGAAGATCTTGTCGCGGGCCGCACCGGGCTCGGTGTACTTCTCGACGACGTCGAGGGCCTCGCGCAGGTTCCTGAAGTAGCCGACGGGGTCGAAGCGTTGGAAGCCGGCGTTCGAGGCGTCCTCGCGCTTGATGTGGTAGTAGCAGACGTAGTCGCTGAGCACGGCGACGTTGTCCGCGGCGAGGTAGGCCTCCGTCACGAAGACGTGGTCCTCCAGGCGCCGACGCCCTTCCGGGAACCGCAGGTTGATGCGGTCGAGGAACGCGCGGCGGAGCATCTTGTGCGGGGTGAGGCTGTCCATCAGCGGCGCGGTCGCGACCGACGCGTGCGGATAGTTCTTGCGGAACAGCTCCACGGGTACGGCGCGACCCTTGCCGGCCATCTTGCCGACGATGACGTCGGCGCCGTTGGCCACGCCGTACTCGTACATCCGCTCCAGGGCCTCGTCGCCGAGGTAGTCGTCGTTGTCGACGAACATGACGAACTCGCCCTTGGAGGCGGCGATCCCGACGTTGCGGGGCTTGCCCGACCAGCCGGACGCCTCCTGGTGGATCACGTGCATGTGGGGGTGCTCGGCGGCGATCTCGTCGAGCCGCGCGGGCGTGCCGTCCGTCGAGCCGTCGTCGACGAAGATCGCCTCGTACTCATCGTTGGGCAGCGACTGCCTGAGGAGAGAGGAGATGCAATCCTCGATATAGGGCCCTGGGTTGTACACAGGGACGACGACACTGACCTTGACCGACATCCGGCTTCTAGCCCCCTTGTTTGCGCCGCCCGTCCCCTGTTGTGGAACGGCGCGGTGGGCTGATGCTAACCCGGTCCGTCTCGATGCCGCCCATTGGGCTGGTGTTGGGCAACGGTTTACCTGACGTGGCCGGAGGTCACCTCGCGTCGCGGGTCTTGGCCAGAAGCTCCAGGATGTCGGCGGTGGTGCCCGTTTCGCCCAGTCGCGGGAAGATCCGCTCGATGCTGTGGGCGTGCGAGACCGCGTCCAGGTCGCTCATCGCGTCCGTGGCCAGGGTCACGTGATAGCCGTGCTCGTGGGCGGCCCGGGCGGTGGACTCGACGCCGATGCTGGTGGCGATGCCGGTCAGCACGATCTGCGTGATGCCGCGGCGGCGCAGCTGTACGTCGAGGTCGGTGCCGTGGAAGGCGCCCCAGTTCCGCTTGATCACGTGGATGTCGCCGGGGTGCCCGGCCAGCTCGTCGACGATGACGTCCCAGCCCTCGGGGCGGGCCCCGCCGCCGCCGGCGCGCTGCTGCTCGCTCCGGCCGGGCACTGCGTCCGCGCCGTCGGCGGCGAAGGTGACCCGGACCAGCACCACCGGGAGCTCGGCGGCCCGGAAGGCGTCGGCGAGTTCGACGGTACGGGCGACGACCTCGGGCCCGCTGTACGGCTGGGTCGGGGCGCCGACGATGCCGCCCTGGAGGTCGATCACGACGAGGGCGGTACGCGGGTCGAGGGTGGTGAGTGCCATGGGGCAGGCCTTTCAAGGGTGTTGGGGATTCCGGGGGGTCAGGCGGCTTGGGGGGTGAGAGTGCGCAGGGAACGGTCGGGCAGGGTGATCGCCAGGAGCAGCGCCGACCCGATCGCCATGAACAGGGCCAGATCGTGCAGTCCCGGGGTGTCGGCGCGGTGCGGGAAGAAGGCCGCGGTGGCCGCGGAGGCGGCGAGTGCGCCGAGGTACATGAAGGTGCGCAGCAGTCCGGCGGCGGACGCGATGCGCGCGGGCTCGGCCTGCCGGTACAGGGCGTTCTGCCCGGCCAGACCCAGCAGCCCCTGCGGTACGCCCAGCACGGCGCCGACGGCGAGCAGCAGCCAGACCGGACTGCCGGCGCCGACGAGGAACAACCCCGCACAGCCGACGACCTGGACGGCGCTGCCGACGAGGAGCTTGGCGCGGATCGCCTCGCGGCGCCCGGTGAGGGTGGAGACACCGAGAGCGGTGGCCGACAGGGGCAGCAGGATGAGCCCGGCGGTCGAGGCGTGCAGCCCGCGCCCCTCCTCCAGCCACTGCGTATAGCCGTAGAGGAAGGCGTACGAAGTGGTGTAGCCGAGGAACTGGCGGATGTACGTGGTCACCAGGGGCAGGTTGCCGCCGAGGACGCGCAGGTCGACGAAGGGTTCCGGGACGCGGAGTTCGCGTTTCGCGAAGGCGACGGCCGCGGCGGCGCTGAGGACCGGGAGGTACCACTCGGAGAGCCTGGGGGCGGTCAGGAACATCATCAGCGAGACCAGCATGACGGCGAACAGGAGCATGCCGGGAGGGTCGACGTCGCGTCGGGCGCCGGCCGCGTCTTTGTCCGTCTTCGGGAGCCGTAGCGCGCCGAGGACGAGACAGGCGATGGACAGCGGCACGTTGACGGTGAAGATGGCGCGCCAGCCGCCGACGCCGATGAGGAAGCCACCGAGCGTGGGTCCGATCACCGACACCGTCTGGGCGGAGACGGCGAGCGCGGTGAGGACACCGGTGGGGCTGTCCTTGCCGGTGCGTTCGGCCTCGCTGCGGGTCAGCTGCATCGCGGCCGGATACGCGGCCGAGGTGCCGAACCCGAGCAGGACCCGGGCCGCGATCAGCACGCCGAGCGACGGCGCGAGGGCGCCCATGACTCCGGCGATGCCGACCAGGGCCGTACCGATGAGGTAGAGCCGGCGCGGCCCGTACATGTCGACGAGCCGCCCGATGACCGGCTGCCCCACGGCCGTGGCGAGATACAGCGCCGAGACCAGCCAGACCGTCCGCGAGGGCGGGGCCCCGAAGGCGATGCCGATCGGCACGAGGGCCACGGCGATCATCGAGGAGTTGATCGGATTCAGTACGGAGCCGAGGACCATCGGCGCGATCAGCCGCCGGTCGAAGCCGGCCGGTGCGGGACGCGTGGTCCGTGCTGGCCGGGAGAGCTTGGGTATCACTGCTCGGAAAGCCGTTCCATCAAGGCCAGCGCGTCGAGAATCGTCCGCCGTTCCTGCTCGGTGTACCGGTCCTCGAAGGCCCTCGCGAGCCACTCCCCGCGGACCTGCCGGTTGCCCTCGATCCGCTCGCGCCCGGCCTCGGTGAGCGTGACGAGTTGCCTACGGCCGTCCTCGGGGTCGGGGCCGCGCCGGATGAGCCCGTGCTGGTCGAGGGCGGCGAGGGTGGCGGCCATCGACTGCGGCCTGACCCCCTCGGCCGACGCCAGGGCGCTGGCCGTGGCCGCGCCGTGCTTGCCGACGAGGGTGAGCGCCGACTCCTGCGACGGGGTCAGGTCCTCGTCGGTCGCGACCTCACGGATCCTGCGGCGCAGCCGGCTGAGCACGATCCGCAGATCGCGGGCGGAGCGGGCCGCGGAGTCGGAGATTCCCGCGGGCGTCTCGATGGGCTGGTGATCCATACCTCCACCGTAGAACTGCCAGGAGAGACTGTCCAGTCTCAACTGAACAGGCTGAACTGTAGATCGCGTACGGTCCCGGGTGCACTCCTCCAGCACCACAACCGCCCCTACGCTGAGACCGTGCGCCTGCTTCTGATGTCCGACACCCACCTCCCCAAGCGCGCCAAGGAACTCCCCGCGCAGCTCCTCGCCGAACTCCCGCGCGCCGACGTCGTGTTCCACGCCGGCGACTGGGTCGACACGGCCACCCTCGACCTGCTGGAGAGCCGCAGCCAACGGCTCATCGGCGTCCACGGCAACAACGACGGCCCCGAACTGCGCGCCCGCCTCCCGGAGTCGGCCTACGCCGAGCTGGGCGGGCTGCGCTTCGGCACCATCCACGAGACGGGCCCCGCCCAGGGCCGCGAGGCACGCTGTGCGGCCCGATTCCCCGACCTGGACGTGCTGGTCTTCGGGCACAGCCACATTCCCTGGGACACGACCGCTGCGGGCGGGTTGCGCCTGCTGAACCCGGGGTCCCCGACGGACCGGCGACGCCAGCCGTACTGCACGTACATGACGGCGACGGTGAACGACGGCAGGCTGACGGATCTCGTACTGCACCGGTTGCCGCCGAGAAGCTGACGTGAGGGTGACCGTCAACTCGCGGTGCAGCCCCACGACTTCATCCTCGGGACACGGGCCCTCGATGGATCGCCCCCATCGTCCCCGTCAACGGCGCCCCCGTCCCACCCCACCGCAGCGCGACGATCTCGGCCGCCACGGAAACGGCCACCTCCTCGGGCGTACGCGCGCCGAGATCGAGGCCGACGGGTGAGCGCAGGCGGGCCAACTCGACCTCGTTCAGGCCGGATTCGAGCAGTCTCCGCATACGTTCGTCATGCGTACGGCGACTGCCCATTGCCCCGATGTACGCGGCCGGCCGGCGCAGCGCCTCCTCCAGCAGGGGTACGTCGAACTTGGGGTCATGGGTCAGGACGCAGATCACCGTCCGCTCGTCGGTGTCCGTGCCGCGCAGACAACGGTGCGGCCAGTCCACGACCACCTCCACACCCGCCGGGAACCGCTTCGGCGTGGCGAACACCGGGCGGGCGTCGCACACGGTGACCCGGTAGCCGAGGAAGTCACCGATCCGGGCCACCGCCGCCGCGTAGTCGATCGCGCCGAAGACCAGCATCCGGGGCGGCGGCGCGAAGGAGTGCAGAAACACGGCGACAGAGTCCTCACGCCGCTCACCGCGCGGGCCGTAGTGCCGCAAACCGGTTGCGCCGAGGGCGAGTTCACCGCGGGCGTCGGCCGTGACTGCTACGTCCAGGCCGGTTGGGCCGAGGGTGCCGAGAGTGCCGGGGATGTCGGAGGTGTTTGAGGCGTCAGGGGTGCTCGCGGTGTTGAGAACGCCAGGGGTACCGGGCGTGCTGGCGGCGCCGAAAGCGCCAGAGGCGCCGCGCCCGCCGAGGGCACCGGCCCCGCCCAGGGCACCGCCTCCGCCGCCGCCCCCCACCCCCTCCGGCCAAACCGCAAGCGTGGCCCCCCGCACCCCCGGCCCATCGACCACCGTCGCCACCGTCACCGGCTCACCCGCCGCGACCGACCGTGCCACCGCCCCGAACGCGGGATCGATCTCAGGTGTGACGGGCCGTACCAGCACGGTGATCTCGCCGCCGCAGGTCAGCCCCACCGCGAAGGCGTCCTCATCGCTGTACCCGAAGGTCTCCAGGCGGGCCTCGCCGCTCGCGACCACCTCCCGCGCCAGTTCGAAGACCGCCCCCTCCACGCAGCCGCCCGACACACTCCCCACGACCTCGTCACCCGGCCCCACCGCCATCGCCGCACCGGGATCACGCGGCGCGCTGCGGCTGACCGCGACCACCGTGGCCAGGCCGAACGGGGCGCGCGCGGCGTACCAGCCGCTCAGCACCGGGAGAAGGTCACGCATGCTCGGCTCCTGTCAGCACCGCCCACCGCCGGACCCCGCAAGCCTCGCATCCGGGCCCTGGCCTGCACCGGAGCGCCACGCCACCCCACCTCCCCGGCCCGGCATTAATCCGTTGCCCCCGGACCCCGCCCCTGCTGCACTACCGGAGACGAGTCAACGACGACCGAGGAGCACTGAGATGCGCGCACCGTTCATGTCCACCCAGGAAGGAAGGCCCCCCTCATCAAAGGACATGACACCAGGTGCACTTGCTCAACCTCGGAATCCTCGCGCACGTAGACGCAGGTAAGACCAGCCTGACCGAGCGCCTCCTGCACTCGGCCGGTGTGATCGACGAGATCGGCAGCGTCGACGACGGGAACACCCGCACCGACACCCTCGCGCTGGAGCGCCGCCGCGGCATCACCATCAAGTCGGCCGTCGTCTCGTTCCCGGTCGACGCCGTGACCGTCAACCTGATCGACACCCCCGGTCACCCGGACTTCATCGCCGAGGTGGAACGGGTCCTCGGCGTGCTCGACGGGGCCGTCCTCGTCGTGTCGGCCGTCGAGGGCGTCCAGCCGCAGACCCGCATCCTGATGCGCACACTCCAATGCCTGCGCATCCCCACGCTCCTCTTCGTCAACAAGATCGACCGACGAGGCGCACGCTACGACGACCTCCTCTCGGCGATCTCCGAACGGCTCCGGGCGGCCGTCGTGCCCATGGGCTCGGTCGAGGGACTCGGGACACGGGAGGCCGGTTTCGTGCCGGGCCTCGACCCGCGCGCACCCGTCGTCCTCGCCGAGCACGACGACGAACTCCTCACCGCGTACGTCGAGAACACCGTGTCCTACGACCTCCTGCGCACAGCCCTCGCCGACCAGACCCGTCAAGTCCTCGTGCACCCCGTCTACTTCGACTCCGCCATCACGGGCGCCGGCGTGGACGCCCTGATCACCGGCATCAAGGAACTCCTCCCCGCAGCCGAAGGAGACCCCCAAGGCCCGCTCTCCGGCACGGTGTTCAAGGTCGAGCGCGGCCCGGCGGGCGAGAAGATCGCCTACGCACGCATGTTCTCCGGCACCCTCCGCACCCGCGACCGCATCACCTTCGGCGACACCAGGGACAGCAGCGACACCAGCCCCGCCGGCGACACCCGCGAGGAGGGCAAGGTCACCGCGATCACCGTCTTCGACCACGGCACGGACATCGCGTCCGACTCCGTCCCGGCAGGCCGCATCGGCAAGCTGCGAGGCCTCGGCGAGATCCGGATCGGGGACTCGATCGGCGTACCGCGCAAGGCGGTTGAGCACTTCTTCGCGCCTCCCACCCTCGAGACCGTCGTCGTCCCGGCCCCGGACACCGACCGCCGGTCCCTCCACCTCGCCCTCACCCAACTCGCCGAACAGGACCCCCTGATCGGCCTGCGCCACGACGAAGAACGCCAGGAGACCGCCGTCTCCCTCTACGGCGAGGTCCAGAAGGAGGTCATCCAGACCACGCTCGCCGACGAGTTCGGGGTGCACGTCACCTTCCGCGAGACGACCCCGCTGTGCATCGAGCGGCCCAACGGCACCGGCGCGGCTGTCGAGTTCAACAAGAAGGACCCGAACCCCTTCCTCGCCACGGTCGGCCTGCGCGTCGACCCGGGCCCGGTCGGCTCCGGTGTGCGGTTCGGCCTGGAGGTGGAGCTGGGCGCGATGCCGTACGCCTTCTTCAAGGCCGTCGAGGACACCGTGCGCGAGACGCTCGGGCAGGGGCTGCACGGCTGGCGGGTCACCGACTGCGCGGTGACCATGACGCACTCCGGCTACTCGCCCCGGCAGAGCCACGCCCACCAGGGTTTCGACAAGAGCATGTCGAGTACCGGCGCCGACTTCCGCGGACTGACCCCGCTCGTCCTCGTAGAGGCGCTGCGGCGGGCGGGCAGCCAGGTGTACGAGCCGATGCACCGGTTCCGCGTCGAGGCACCGGCCGACACCCTCGCCGCCCTGCTGCCGGTGCTGGCCGCGCTGCGCGCCGTACCGCAGACCACCGAGACGCACGGATCGCTGTGCGTGTTGGAGGGGGAGGTGCCGGCGGCCCAAGTGCACGGACTGGAGCGGCAGTTGCCGGGGCTGACGCGCGGGGAGGGCGAGTGGGAGTGCGCCTTCGACCACTACGCGCCCGTCGCACACGGCACCGTTCCGGAACGGACACGCACCGACCACAACCCGCTGAACAGGAAGGAGTATCTGTTGAACGTGACGCGTCGAGTGGCCTGAAATGTGTCAACAGGGCTTGCGGAGCACATACTTACTCATGAGTCAGAAGTGTTGACAGTGTCCGGAAATCACCGGACTGTAGTGGACATGACGAATGTCCGGGCGCGCTTGATCGTGATCCTGGTTGTCCTCTGCGGATTCCTGTCGGTGGCGGGTGCGGGTCCCGCCTCCGCCGCCACCCCCACCGACTCCCTCTGGTTCGACGGCTCACCGCTGACCGTGCAGAACGGCGGCTTCGTCGACAGCTACGGCCGCCAGGTCGTGCTGCGCGGCTACAACGTCTCCGGTGAGACCAAACTGGAGGAGAACAGCGGTCTCCCCTTCGCCTCGGTCGCCGATGCGAAGAAGTCCGCGACCGCGCTGCGCGCCCTCGGCGGCGGCAACTCGGTCCGCTTCCTGCTCTCCTGGGCCCACGCCGAACCCGTACGCGGCCAGGTCGACACCACCTACCTGGCCGCCGCCACCGCGCAGATGCAGGCGTTCCTCGACGCCGGCATCCGCGTCTACCCCGACTTCCACCAGGACCTCTACTCCAAGTACCTGTTCAACAGCGGCAGTTGGTACACCGGCGACGGCGCCCCCAAGTGGGCGGTGACGCTGGGGAGTTACCCGCAGGAGTCCTGCGGGATCTGCCTCTTCTGGGGTCAGAACATCACCCAGAACGCGGCCGTGACCAAGGCGCAGTACGACTTCTGGCACAACAACTACGGCGTCCAGGACGCCTTCCTCGTCACCGCGCAGTCGACGATGACGTACATCCAACAGCACCTGAGCACCGACGAGTTCGCGGGTGTCGTCGGCTTCGACCCGTACAACGAACCTTTCGCCGGCACCTACGACTCCGGTCAGACCAGCCGCACTTGGGAACAGAACCTGCTCTGGCCGTTCTATGTGAAGTTCCGGGCCCGGATGGACGCGGCCGGCTGGACCGCCAAGCCCGCCCTCGTCGAGCCGAACCTCTTCTGGAACTCCAACATCTCAAGTCAGGTGCAGGAGGGCGGACTTCTCGACGCGGGCACGCTCGGTTCGCGGTACGTCTTCAACACCCACTTCTACGACCAGAAGGCGATCTCCGGCATCCTGATGTGGGGCAACGCGGCCGACGGTCAGTACTCGACCGACTTCGGGACGGTCCGTGACCGGGCCGCCGCGGCCGGCACCGCCGCCATTGTCAGCGAGTTCGGGCACCCGCTGTCCGGAACGGTCGCTGGCAAGGCGCCGACCGTCCTCAAGGCGATGTACCAGGCCCTCGACTCCCGCCTCCCGGGGGCGAGTTGGTGGTCCAACCCGGCGGGCTCCGGTCCCGTCCTGTCCGGCACGCAGTGGCAGTGGGACATCTACAACGGCCGCCACGACGAGTTGATGAACGACAACCCCGACAAGGTGCTCACCTCCGGCGACGCCTGGAACGACGAGGATCTCTCCGCCGTCAACATGACCGACTCAGGCACGGTGACACTCCGTCAGGACGCCCGTCTCCTCGACCGGATCTACCCGAGCGCGACCGCAGGCACCACGGTCGCCTTCACCTACGAGGACCGCTCCCGTGACGGCTCGACGACCCTGACCTGGAACCCGGTCCCCAGCTCCCTCCCGAACGTGTCCTCGCTGGTCGGCTCCGGCCAGTACGGCCTGCTGATGTGGCGCTCCAACACCTCCACCGCACCGACCGAACTCCACCTCCCGGCGTCCTTCCCGGCCGCGTCCACCACGGTGGTCTCCGACCTGGGAGCGATCTCGGGCGTCCCGGCGTACACGACATCGACCCCCATCGGCTACGCCAACGAACCGGGCGGCACCGGCAGCCACCGCCTGCTGCTCTCCGCCACCGGCTCGGGAACCCTGCACTACGTCCTGATCACCAACGGCGCGTCGAGCCCCTCCTCGACGCTGCTGAGCGCGGCCAAGTCCGAACTGGCCACCTGGGCGGCATCGCACAGCTGAGCACCACAGGGGCGCCGGTCTTCCTGAAGACCGGCGTCCTCTCGTTTTCATGTGAAGACATCCGAACAAATGCAAATTCGGAGTGAACTTGATGAGAAGTGAGGAAGGAGTGCTCTTTTCCGCAAGACCACGGACACGACAAGATTGGCCGGTGGTCAACGAGACAGGGGTGTGACAGTGGTGGGCAGGCTCAAGGCGCCGACCGGTCGTTACGGCGGCAAGTCCGCCGAGCAGCGTCAGGCCGAGCGGCGCGGACGCTTCCTGGACGCCGCGCTCCAGCTGTTCGGCGACACCCCCGGCTACCGGGCCACGACCGTCGCTGCCCTCAGCGAGGCGGCCGGCCTGTCCACCCGGCAGTTCTACGAGGAGTTCCGCAGCCTGGAGGACGTCCTGGCCGCCCTCCACCTCCAGGTCAACGACTGGGCCGAGGAGGCCGTACTCGTTGCCCTGAAATCCGCGGAGGGCCTGCCGCTCGCCGAGCGGTCCACCGCGATCTTCCACGCGTACGCCGCGAACGTCACCGTGGATCCGCGCCGTATCCGCATCACCTTCGTCGAGATCATCGGCGTCAGCGCCCGGCTGGAGGAACAGCGGCTCGCCCGGCGTGCCCGCTGGATCAACCTCATCTGCGCCGAGGCGCGGGCCGCCGCCCAGCGCGGGGAGGCGGCGCGGCGCGACTACCGGATCGCCGCCGCGGCCTTCATCGGCAGCGTCAACGGCCTGCTCCACGACTGGAGCGCGGGCTGGGTGGACGCCACGCTGGACGAGGTCGTCGAGGAACTGGTCCGGCAGCTGCTGGGCATCATGCAGCCGCCCGGCTGGAAGCCCTAGACCGGGCCGTCCGTGGCGTGCTCGTCCAGGCGGCGAGCCAGCGCGCGTACGAGATCACGCAGCGCGGCGGGACGTTCGATGACGAACGGGCGGTCGAGGGCGGCGAGGACCGGCGGGATCCACTCCAGCCGCTCGGCCCGGATCCGGACGTGGACCCATTCGTCGCCACCGCCGGGCCCTGAATCGTCGGTCGGGACCGTCGACAGGGTGGCGATCTCGGCCGGGAGCCGCGTGCGAATGTGCTCCACGCTGCCCCGGATCCGCAGCGACACATCGTGGGTCCACGGCGTGCGCGCGAGGCTGTCCAGCACCGTGGTCGCCGGGTCGAAGTCGTCCGGGACGGCGAACGAGCCGGGTCGCACACTCATCGAGGTGATCCGGTCCAGGCGGAACGTGCGCACCTCGCCGTCGGCAGGGTCGGCGCCGGTCAGGTACCACCGTCCGGCATGCGCCACGAGACCGTACGGCAGGACGGTACGGTCGCTGCCGCGGCCCTTGCGGTCGGTGTAGCCGATCGCGACCGGCCGCCGATGGAGCGCGGCCTCGGCGAGTTCGAGCAGCACCCCCGTCTCCGGGACGGTGGCGGTACGGGGCCGAGCGGTGAAGTCCGCCGTGTCCAGCAGGGCGTCGAGCCGTCGGCGCAGGGCGGTGGGCAGGACCCGCAGCAGTTTCGCCGTGGCACTCTCGCTCGCCGCCGCGGAGGTCGTGACGAGCCCCGCCTTACGGCCGGCCAGCAGACCGAGCACCACGGCCAGTGCCTCCTCGTCCGTGAACATCAGCGGCGGCATCCGATAGCCGGGGGCGAGCCGGTAGCCGCCGTAGCGGCCGCGGACCGAATCGACCGGCACGCCCAGTTCCAGCAGGTGGCCGACGTAGCGGCGGACCGTGCGTTCGTCGACGCCGAGGCGGGCCGCCAGGTCGGGGACGGTGCGGAGGCCGCCGCCCTGGAGGATCTCCAGCAGGGCGAGTACGCGTGCGGTCGATGTGGTCACTCCGAAAGTCTGCCTCCGATACCGGGTGGAAGCTGTCCGGTATCGGTCCTAGCGTGGGAGACGTCCCTTCAGCCGGCACCGCATCCGACAGGAAGACCCTCATGAACTTCGTCTCGATCCGCGTCATCACCGACGACGTCACCCGCCTCGTCGGGTTCTACGAACAGGTCACCGGCGTCACGGCCACCTGGTCGACCCCGGACTTCGCCGAACTCGTCACGCCCGCCTGCACGTTGGCGATCGCGAGCACTCGTACGGTGGCGCTGTTCGGTACCGACTCGGCGCAACCCGCCGCCAACCGATCGGTGATCACCGAGTTCCGTGTCGCCGACGTCGATGCCGAGTACGAGCGGCTGGCGCCGCTCGACTGCGAGATCGTCCAGAAGCCGACGACGATGCCCTGGGGCAACCGCTCGCTCCTCTTCCGGGACCCCGACGGCAACCTGATCAACTTCTTCACCCCGGTCACCCCCGAGGCCGTGGCGCGGCAGGAGCGCTAGCTCAGGGCGGCCAGGGCGGCGAGCACGGGCGCGACGCCGTCCTCGGCGCGCACCCGGGAACCGAGAGCCTTCGCGCGCTCGGCACAGGCCGGTTCACCCGTGGCCCGTACGAGCGCGGCGGACAGGGACTCGGCGGTCAGTCCGCGCAGCGGTACGGCAGCGGGAGCCACCCCCAGGGTGACCAGGCGCGCGGCCCAGAAGCCCTCGTCGAACTGGATCGGTACCGGTACGGCAGGCACCCCGGCGCGCAGCCCGGCCGCGGTCGTCCCCGCGCCGCAGTGATGGACCACGGCAGCCATCCTCGGGAACAGTGCCGAGTGCGGGACCTCGCCGACGGTCAGGACGTCGTCTCCGGCCGCTTCGAGGCCGCCCCAGCCGCGCTGGACCACCCCGCGCAGCCCGGCCAGGCGCAGCGCGCGCACGATCTCGGCGCTCAGCCGCTCCGGATCGGGCACGGTGGCACTGCCGAGTCCGACGAAGACCGGGGGCGGACCGGAGTCGAGGAAGTCCCGGAGTTCCGGCGGGAGTTGGGCGTCGCCGTCGTACGGCCACCAGTAGCCCGCCACCGTCAGTCCGGGGCGCCAGTCGGCCGGGCGGGGCACGATCAGGGGGCTGAAGCCGTGGTGGACGGGCCAGTTCTGGCGTTCCCGGGAGCGGAGTGCGGTGCCGGGTCGGGTGCGGGGCAGGCCCAGTCGGGAGCGCACCTCCGGTACGGCGGTGGTGAAGACATGCTCCACCGCCCGGTTCACCCCGCGTCCGGCGACGCGGTTGCCGACCGCGCCCCAGGAGCCGCCGCCGAGCACCGGCGGCGCGAACTCCCCTGTCGGCGCCAGGGGTTGGAGGTACACGCCCATGCTCGGCAACGACAGCCCTTCGGCGACGGCATGCCCCAGCGGCCCCAACGAGCTGGACAGCAACAGGACTTCACTCGCCCTGGCGGCCGTCACGAGGTCGTCGGTCATCCGCCCGACCAGCGCCCGCGCCATCGTGACCACCCGCAGCAACTTGCCCCCGCCCGAGGCGCTGCGATGCAGCCCGCGCCCCCGCGAGGATTCCAACTCGGCCCGGGGATCCACCGGGAGAGCATGGAAGCCGACGCCCGAGCCCGCCACCAGAGGCGCGAAACTCGCGTGGGTGACGAGGGTGACCTCGTGGCCGGCCCGGGCCAGGGCATGCCCGAGGCCGGTGTATGGGGCCACGTCGCCCCGGGAACCCGCTGTCATGATCGCTACGCGCACGCCGGTCAGTATCGCGCCCGGTGGCCGACGGGTGGGGGATTCCCGCCGGGAGATTCCAACTGCCCCTCGTGTCACAGCCGTTGACTTCGCCCGCGGGTGGTTCTACTTTCAGCGCGCCGTTTCGTTCGGCGACCCGATCCAGGTTCGAAATATCGGCAAAGGAGCCGCATGTTCCGCACCCCCATCCTGCGCGCCTTAGCGATGGCCGCAGCGGCAGTCACCCTGCTTCTCGTCACCAGGCCAGCCCCCGTGGACCCCCTCCAGGCGGCTCCCGTCGCCTCGACGACCCGTCAAATAGCGGTCCCCGCCGCCCCGATGGGCTGGGCCTCCTGGAACAGCTTCGCCGCGAAGATCGACTACAGCGTCATCAAGGCGCAGGTCGACGCGTTCGTCGCCTCCGGCCTCCCCGCGGCCGGCTACAAGTACATCAACATCGACGAGGGCTGGTGGCAGGGCACCCGCGACAGCGCGGGCAACATCACCGTCGACACCAGCGAGTGGCCCGGCGGCATGAGCGCCATCGCCGACTACATCCACAGCAAGGGCCTCAAGGCCGGCATCTACACCGACGCCGGCGCGAACGGCTGCGGCTACTACTACCCGACGGGCCGCCCCGCCGCCGCGAACACCGGCAGCGAGGGCCACTACGACCAGGACATGCTCCAGTTCTCGCAGTGGGGCTTCGACTTCGTGAAGGTCGACTGGTGCGGCGGCGACGCGGAGGGCCTCGACGCGGCGACGGCATACAAGGCGATCAGCGCCTCGGTCACCAAGGCCACCGCCAGCACCGGCCGCGCGCTGACCCTCTCGATCTGCAACTGGGGCAACCAGAACCCCTGGAACTGGGCCCCCGGCCTGGCCCCCATGTACCGGACGAGCACGGACATCATCTACTACGGCAACTCGCCGTCGACCACGAACATGCTGTCCAACTTCGACCAGGGCCTGCACCCGGCCGCACAGCACACCGGCTACTACAACGACCCCGACATGCTGATGGTCGGCATGTCCGGCCTCACCGCCGCCCAGAACCGCACCCACATGGCCCTCTGGGCGATCTCCGGCGCACCCCTCCTCGCCGGCAACGACCTCACGACCCTCACCACCGAGACCACCGGCATCCTCACCAACCCCGAGGTCGTCGCGGTCGACCAGGACGCGCGCGGCCTCCAGGGCGTCAAGGTCGCCGAGGACACGACCGGACTCCAGGTCTACGGCAAGGTCCTCTCGGGCCTCGGCAACCGCGCGGTCACCCTCCTCAACCGCACCTCCTCCACCCAGAACATCACCGTCCGCTGGTCGGACCTCGGCCTGACAACAGCGTCCGCCACCGTCCGCGACCTGTGGTCCCGCGCCAACATCGGTTCCTACGGCACGAGTTACACGGCCAGCGTGCCGGCGGGCGGCTCCGTGTTCCTGAAGATCAGCGGCGGCACCGAGGCGGCGAGCACCAACTACACCGCCACCTCCACCGGCAAGTACACCGGCGTCAGCGCGGCGAGCACCGGCCTGAACGTCGTCGACGTGACGTACACCAACACGGGCTCCGCGGCCGTCACCGGCACCCTCCAGGTCAACGGCCAGACCGCGACGACGGTCTCCTTCCCGCCGACCGGCTCCAGCGCGGGCACCATCTCGGTGCAGGCCGACCTGTCCAAGGGATCGGCCAACTCCCTCACCCTGACGGGCAGTTCACTCCCGACCCTGGGCACGATCAACGTCCAGCCGATCCCGGGCACGAACGGCTCGCTGGTCGTCGGCACCCAGTCCGGCCGCTGCGCCGACGTCTACAACAACACCATCACCAACGGCACGCAGGCCGAGATCTGGGACTGCAACGGCGGCCAGAACCAGGCCTGGACTTACACCTCCCGCAAGGAACTCGTGGTGTACGGCAACAAGTGCCTGGATGCCTACAACAACGGCACCACCAACGGCACGAAGGTCGTCATCTGGGACTGCAACGGCCAGAACAACCAGAAGTGGACCGCCAACTCCGACGGCACCCTGACCAACGTCAACGCGGGCCTGTGCCTGGACGCGTCCGGCGCCGCCACGGCCAACGGAACCCAGCTGATCCTGTGGACCTGCGGCACGGCGACCAACCAGAAGTGGACGCTGACCTAGCCGTACCGGCTCCTGCGCGGCACACCGTCCCGCCGGTCGTCAGGACCGGCGGGACAGCGCGTCCCTAGGCGAGCGCGACGGTGACCAGACCCGTCGCCGCGAGCAGGGCACACGTCAACAGGCAGGAGGCGAGGGCACGTTGGCGCAGTCGCCGGTACGTCTCCTCGTACTCGTCCCGCAGTTGACGGCCCCGCTCGGCCGTGCGCTGCCACGACAGGCGGGTGAGAGTCAGGTACTCCGCCTCGAACTGCCGCTCCACCTCGACCCGTTGACCGTCGGTGAGCCAGTCGAGCCGCGTCGCGAAACGGGCTGCGGCAGCACGGCTCTCCGCGTGGGCGGCGGCGATCAGCAGGTGGCCCTCGATGTCGTTGAGGAAGGCCCCGGTGTCGAGGGGGTGTTCGTCCATCGCGGTCACCGGGGCGTCAACTCCCGTTCCAGGGCGGGCACCTCGGCGTGATGGAGGTCGAAGGCGGGGGACTCGCTGCGGATGCGGGGGAGCGATACGAAGTTGTGCCGCGGCGGCGGGCAGGACGTAGCCCACTCCAGTGAACGGCCGTAGCCCCACGGGTCGTCGGTCTCGACCTTCTCCCCGTACTTGGCCGTCTTCCACACGTTGTAGAAGAACGGCAGCAACGACAGGCCCAGCAGGAACGAGAAGATCGTCGACACCGTGTTGAGTGTCGTCAGGCCCTCCACCGCGAGGTAGTCGGGAATCCGGCGCTGCATCCCGTTCACGCCGAGCCAGTGCTGGACCAGGAAGGTGCCGTGGAAGCCGATGAACAGCGTCCAGAAGGTGAGCTTGCCGAGGCGCTCGTCGAGCATCTTGCCGGTCATCTTCGGCCACCAGAAGTGGAAGCCGGAGAACATCGCGAACACGACGGTACCGAAGACCACGTAGTGGAAGTGGGCGACGACGAAGTACGAGTCCGAGGTCGAGAAGTCGATGGGCGGGGCGGCGAGCATGACACCGGTCAGGCCGCCGAACACGAAGGTGATGAGGAAGCCGGTGGCCCAGAGCATCGGGGTCTCGAAGGACAGGGACCCCTTCCACATCGTTCCGATCCAGTTGAAGAACTTCACGCCTGTCGGTACGGCGATGAGGAACGTCATGAAGGAGAAGAACGGGAGGAGGACTCCGCCGGTGACGTACATGTGGTGGGCCCACACGGTCACGGAGAGACCGGCGATGGAGATCGTCGCGGCGACCAGTCCCATGTAGCCGAACATCGGCTTGCGGGAGAAGACCGGGATGACCTCGGAGATGATGCCGAAGAACGGCAGCGCGATGATGTACACCTCTGGATGGCCGAAGAACCAGAAGAGGTGCTGCCACAGCAACGCACCGCCGTTGGCGGCGTCGAAGACATGTGCCCCGAATTTCCGATCCGCCTCCAGCGCGAAGAGCGCGGCGGCGAGCACGGGGAAGGCCAGCAGGACCAGCACGGCGGTCAGCAGCACGTTCCACACGAAGATCGGCATGCGGAACATCGTCATGCCCGGTGCGCGCATGCAGATGATCGTGGTGATGAAGTTGACCGCACCGAGGATCGTGCCGAAGCCGGAGAAGGCCAGACCCATGATCCACATGTCGGCGCCGACGCCGGGGGAGCGGACCGCGTCCGAGAGCGGTGAGTAGGCGAACCAGCCGAAGTCTGCCGCACCCTGCGGGGTGAGGAAGCCTCCCACCGCGATGGTCGAGCCGAAGAGATACAGCCAGTAGGCGAACATGTTCAGGCGGGGGAAGGCGACGTCCGGGGCGCCGATCTGCAGCGGCATGATCCAGTTGGCGAAGCCCGCGAACAGGGGCGTCGCGAACATCAGCAGCATGATCGTGCCGTGCATCGTGAACGCCTGGTTGAACTGCTCGTTCGACATGATCTGCAGGCCGGGTCGCGCGAGTTCGGCGCGCATCAGCAGCGCCATCACGCCGCCGATGCAGAAGAACCCGAACGCCGTGACCAGATACAGCGTGCCGATCGTCTTGTGGTCCGTGGTCGTCAGCCACTTGATGCTCTTGAGGTCTCTCACGCCCCGCCTGTGTCCGCGCCGGACCTGCGCGTCACACTTGACGGACGCGAGGAGAATCACGGAACCGGGTGTGACGATCGCCCCGGTGCCGGACACGAACGGAACATGAGCAACGACGAGAACTTCGCCGCTGCCTATCGCGAGCACTACTGGGCGGTCAGCCGCTATGTTGCGCGGCGACTGGACGGGCGGAACGGCGAGGTCGAGGAAGTGGTGGCGGAGGTCTTCACCGTCGCCTGGCGCCGCCGTGCGGATCTGCCGCCGGCGCCGTTGCCCTGGCTGTACGGCGTGGCCCGTAACTGCCTGGCCAACACGGTGCGGGGGTACGGGCGGCGGCGTCGGCTCGTCGATCGGCTGGGCAATGACGAGGCCGCGCATGGACGGCAGGTCGAGGTGGGTCCCGAGGCGGATGCCCCCGGGGGCTGGGTGCACGAGGCGTTGGCGCGGTTGTCGTCGGCCGATCAGGAGGTGCTGCGGCTCACGGCGTGGGAGGAGCTGGGGGTGGAGGAGGTCGCCGTTGTTCTTGGGTGTGGTGTGCGGGCTGCGGCGATGCGGTTGCATCGGGCTCGGCGGAGGTTGAGAGCGGAGATTGATCGGCTTGCGGTGCTCGGAGGTTCGGGGTGTTGAGCGTTCTTGGTGCCGCGATGTGTTGTCGGTCGGCTGCTGCGGCGTCGTGGCTGGTCGCGCAGTTCCCCGCGCCCCTATGGGGCGCCACAGTCACCCTGAAGGAACGTCGCCATGGCTGATGAGCTTGAACTACTGCGTAGCGCCAACCCGTTCACCAGCGATGGGGTCCTCTACGGTGACGGGCCGCTTGATCGTCAGGCCGAGCGGGGGCTCAACCGGCTGTTGTATGAGCGGCGTTCACGGCGTCGGCGACTGGTGTGGAGCCTCGCCGCCACTGCTGCCGTCGGGGCGACCGTACTCACCCTGGTGGTGGGAGGGCCGAGCAGTACTCCGGCGGTGGCGGCTCCGCGGGCGCTTGTGGTGCAGGCGCACTCCACTCCCGTTTCCCTGAAGCAGCTCGCCGCACTCGCGGCGGCCGTCGCGGTCGACGGAACTCCCGCTCTGCGCAGGGGGACCCACGTGCAGTCATGGAGTCTCGGTATGTCCGACGACAAACCGCCGGTCACCATCCCCGAGGAACGCATCGTGCGCTGGAACGCGGACGACAGTCACACGGAACGTCTCGTCGAGGACGGGCATGTCCTCAAGGAGACGACGTTTCCGCCGAGTTGGAGCGATGTCCCGCCCGATGCCCAGCCTCCGCACGACGTGGCGGGACTGCGGGCGTACCTCCAGGAGACGGCGTACAGCAAGACGCCGTTGACCACGCCCGAACTCCTCAGTGCGGTCGGGGAGTTGCTGGACCACTGGACGCTCGGGGCGCGTGAGTCGGCCGCGTTGGCGCGGCTGCTCGCGGGGGCGGACGGACTGCGGCCGGTGGGGGAGGTGACCGACCGGCTCGGGCGGCACGGGCAGGCGTACGTCTATCAGCGGTCCGCCACCCGCCTGATGCTGATCATGGACCCGGCCACCGGCGCCGTCCTCGGAATGGAGAGCACCTTCACGAAGGACCAGCCCGAGTACGGCGTCAAGGCCGGGGACGTCATGGAGTACAGCGCGTGGACGCGCTGATCACACCCCGAGCTGCCGGGCGGCGGCGGTCACCGTCTGTTCGAGGAGCGTGGCGATCGTCATCGGGCCGACGCCGCCCGGCACCGGCGTGATCAACGAGGCGCGTTCGGCGGCGGACTCGAAGTCGACGTCGCCGATGTTGCCCGCGTTGTAACCGGCGTCGATCACGACCGCGCCGGGCTTGATGTCCTCGCCGCGGATCAGCCGGGGGCGGCCGACGGCGGCGACCACGATGTCCGCCTCGCGGACCACCGCCGACAGGTCCCGGGTGCGGGAGTGGCAGTACGTGACCGTCGCGTCGCGGGCCAGGAGCAGCATGCCGGCCGGCTTGCCGAGGATCGCACTGCGGCCGACCACGACGGCCCGCTTGCCGGACGGGTCGACGTCGTACTCGTCGAGCAGCCGCATGATCCCGCCGGGCGTGCAGGACACGAAGCCCGGCAGGCCGAAGCTCATCGTCGCGAACGACGCGAAGGTGACGCCGTCCACGTCCTTCTCCGCCGCGATCGCCTCGAACGCGGCCCGCTCGTCGATGTGTTCACCCATCGGGTGCTGGAGCAGGATGCCGTGCACGGCCGGGTCGGTGGAGAGCGCGGTGAGGGTGGCGACCAGTTCGGCGGTGGTCGTGGTGGCGGGCAGTTCGACGTGCCGGGACGCGATGCCGGCCTTGCGCGAACGGTTCTGCTTCATCCGGACGTACGTGACGGAGGCCGGGTCCGCGCCGACCAGAACCGTCGCGAGACAGGGCGCCGTACCGGTGCGTTCCGTGAGGTCGGCGGCCTTCTTCGCGGTGTCCTCGACGATGCGCCGGGCGAGCGCTGTGCCGTCCATGAGCCGTGCCTGAGACATGATCCACTCCTGAGCTGGTTGACCAATCGCCCAGGCGCACGGCATCGACTCCGCGTGGGCCGCTCCACGGTGGTGCTCCACCTCAGCGCCAGTCACGACCCACGAACAGCCTAACCGACGGTCCTACGACAGCCCCGGCCCGCTCAGCCACGCCGGAAACCCCGCGTCCGACCGGCAGGCGGCGGCGGAAGCGAGCGGGACCGTGCCGCCCGCAGCACCGACCCCAGCAGCGTGGCGGACGCGCGCAGGCCCGCTGCGGAGACCGGTGTCCGCCGGCGAGCCGCAGCGGAGCGCGCGGGTGCCGTGGTCGCCGAGAAGGTCCAGGTCAGACGGGTGCTGACGCGGACCCTCGGCACCAGTCCGGCTAGCCGTCCCATGCCTGGATCATGGTCTGCCGGGTGATCTTGCCGTCCTGCAGCAGGAGCATCGACTCGGCGAGGACCCGCGCCCCGTCCGGGTACTGGCACGACTCGCTGTAGGCGACCCGGTCCCCTTGTACGACGCACTCCTCCAGCTTGTGCGTCATGTCGCGGCTGTAGACGTCGGCGAGCATCGCGCCGATCTCGTCCCGGCCGTGCAGGACCTTGGGGTGACTGGGCTGGGTCTGGTGGTCGACGACGTGGATCTCGGCGTCGTCCGCGTAGAGCGACAGAAGTGTCGCCGCTGTGTGCTCTTCGATGCCCCGGCGCAGGGCTTCGGAGTCGAAGCCGGGGCGTGCCGCGGTGCCCATGGTGACCTCCTCGGAGGGTCGCGGCCCACACAGGAGCGAGCCGCGACGGGCCTCTCCTACGAGACTCCTCCGTCGTACCGGGGTCGGCAAACGCAGCGGCACGCTCCGCCTCACGGGTGAGCGGTGCCCGGTACCCGTGACCGCGCGGGGACCGGCCGCGTTGCTGAGGGCATGATCTCAACACGACGTATTGCCGCCGCCGTTGGTCTCGCCGTCGGGGTCACCGGCCTCGTCGCGCCGATGGCGAACGCCGCCGACGCGCCCGCCTTCAAGGACGGCAAGGTCAGCCCGGTCGCCCTGCTGGACTCGCTCGCGGTGAGCGAGATCCCCGCCGAGCACCGGGCGGAGGTCCCCCGGGTCGCCAACCAGCTGCAGGGTCTGAACCACCTGAACGACCTCCAGCAGCTGCACCAGGTCACCGACATGGCCGCGCCGGTGACGGGACTCCTCCCCAGCATCGAGCCGTGAGCCCGCAGCACTGATCCCGCGGAGCACGAAGACCTCGAGGGCCGTCCGGAAACGGGCGGCCCTCAGCCGTTCCCCGGGATCAGCCCGCCGTCGCCAGGAACTGCGTCGCCGCCAGTTCCGCGTAGAGCGGGTCGGCGGTCACGAGTTCCCGGTGCGTGCCCACGGCACGGACGCGGCCCGCGTCCATGACGACGATCCGGTCGGCCATCGTCACCGTGGACAGCCGGTGCGCCACGACCAGGACCGTCGTCGTTCGGGCCACATCGGCGACGGTGTCGCGCAGGGCCGCCTCGTTCACCGCGTCGAGCTGCGAGGTCGCCTCGTCGAGGAGGAGCAGACGGGGGTGGCGCAGGAGCGCGCGGGCGATGGCGACGCGCTGGCGTTCGCCGCCCGAGAGGCGGGTGCCTCGGTGTCCGACCAAGGTGTCGACGCCCTTCGGTAGCCGGGCGAGCAGGCCGTCGAGGCGGGTTGTCCGCAGGACGCGGGTCACGGCGTCGTCGTCCGCGTCCGGGTTGCCGAGCAACAGATTGTCGCGCAGGGAACCCGACAGGACCGGGGCGTCCTGCTCCACGTAGCCGATGGCGGACCGGAGTTGGGACAGGTCCCAGTCCGCGAGGTCCCGGCCGTCGAGGGTGATCGCGCCGGACTCGGGGTCGTAGAAACGCTCGATGAGGGAGAACACCGTGGTCTTGCCCGCGCCGGACGGGCCGACGAACGCCGTCATGCCCTGGGCCGGTATCCCGAAGGTCACGCCGTGGTGGACGTAGGGGAGGTCGTCGGCGTAGCGGAAGCGGACGTCGTCGAAGGTGAGGGCCGCGGGTTCGGCGCCGGGGGAGGGCAACTGGGCGGGCAGGGACGGGGGTTCGGCGGGGAGGTGGAGCGCCTCCTGGATGCGGGAGAGGGCCGCGGCGCCCGTCTGGTACTGCGTGATCGCACCGACGACCTGCTGGATCGGCTGCATGAGATAGAAGACGTAGAGGAGGAAGGCGACCAGCGTGCCGATGTCGATCGCACCCGTCGCCACCCGTGCCCCGCCCACCGCGAGGACGGTGATGAAGGCGACCTGCATCGACAGTGCCGCCGTATTGCCCGCGGCGGCGCTCCACTTGGCGGCCCGCACACTCTGCCGCCACGACTCCTCGGCCGCCGCGTGCAGGGTGCGTTCCTCACGGTCCTCGGCGCCGGACGCCTTCACCGTGCGCAGCGCGCCCAGGATCCGCTCCAGCGAGGCGCCCATCACGCCGACCGCGTCCTGCGCCTGCCTGCTGGCCCGGTTGATGCGCGGCAGGATCAGGGTGAGCACCGTGCCCGCGCCCGCGATCACGGCCAGGGTGACGCCCAGCAGCACCGGGTCAACGAGGCCCATCATTACGACAGTTGCGACGAGTGTGAGCCCTCCGGTGCCGAGCCCGACCAGCGAGTCCGTGGTGACCTCGCGCAGCAGGGTCGTGTCCGAGGTGATGCGGGCCATCAGGTCGCCGGGCTCGCTGCGGTCCACCGCGCTGATCCGCAGGCGCAGCAGATACGACGACAGGGCGCGCCGCGCACCGAGCACCACCGACTCCGCGGTACGCCGCAGAACGTATGAACCCAGCGCGCCCAGCGCCGCGTTGGCGACCACCAGCGCCGACATCGCGAGCAGCGCCCCGGTGATCGTCCGGTCGTGCGACAGGTCGTCGATGAGCCCCCGCGCCACCAGCGGCAGCAGCAACCCGGTGCCCCCGGTGACCAACGAGAGCAGCGCACCCGCCAACAGGGCCCAGCGGTGCGGTCGTACGTAGTCGAGGAGCAACCGCCAGGCCGGCGGACCGCTCTGCGTCCCTGCGATGCTCACGGCGCTCCTCGGGAGTCGGTCGGAACACTCAGGCTACGTCGGCCGCGATCGATCACGGTGATGGTCAGGGGGCGTGGCCGGGACGTCAGCGTGCCCTTACCGATCAGTCACGCGTAGGGTCGGAGGCGGGGACAACGGCGACGAAAGGGTTCAGGACCATGGCGCAGGAAGTACGCGGCGTGATCGCACCGGGCAAGAACGAGCCGGTCCGGGTCGAGACGATCGTCGTACCCGATCCCGGACCCGGCGAGGCCGTGGTGAAGGTACAGGCCTGCGGGGTCTGTCATACCGACCTGCACTACAAACAGGGCGGCATCAGCGACGACTACCCCTTCCTGCTCGGCCACGAGGCGTCCGGAATCGTCGAGTCGGTCGGCGAGGGCGTCACCGACGTCGCGCCCGGCGACTTCGTGATCCTCAACTGGCGTGCCGTGT
Source organism: Streptomyces sp. NBC_00986 (assembly GCF_045162565.1). Classification (NCBI taxonomy): domain Bacteria; kingdom Bacillati; phylum Actinomycetota; class Actinomycetes; order Kitasatosporales; family Streptomycetaceae; genus Streptomyces; species Streptomyces sp. NBC_00986. The sequence goes on along the minus strand of NZ_CP108733.1, from coordinate 1,448,016 downwards.
GCGGGAATTGCCGGGCCTGTCTGCGTGGTCGCCCCTGGTACTGCTTCAACACCCACAACGCCAAGCAGAAGATGACCCTCGCCTCGACAGGGCAGGAACTCTCCCCGGCCCTGGGCATCGGCGCCTTCGCCGACAAGACGCTGGTCGCCGCCGGACAGTGCACCAAGGTTGATCCGGCCGTCTCTCCGGCCGTCGCCGGGCTGTTGGGCTGTGGCGTGATGGCCGGCATCGGCGCCGCCATCAACACCGGTAACGTCGGTCGCGGTGACACCGTCGCGGTCATCGGGTGCGGTGGGGTCGGTGACGCGGCGATCGCCGGGTCCCGGCTCGCTGGCGCGGCGCGGATCATCGCCGTGGACATCGATGATCGGAAGCTGGAGAAGGCCCGCTCCATGGGGGCCACGCACACCGTCAACTCCAAGACGAACGACCCCGTCGAGGCGATCCGTGAACTGACCGGTGGCTTCGGCGCCGATGTCGTCATCGAGGCGGTCGGTCGCCCGGAGACGTACAAACAGGCCTTCTACGCCCGGGACTTGGCGGGCACGGTCGTCCTCGTCGGTGTGCCCACGCCCGAGATGAAGCTCGAACTCCCGCTCCTGGACGTCTTCGGACGTGGCGGCTCGCTGAAGTCGTCGTGGTACGGCGACTGTCTGCCTTCCCGCGACTTCCCGATGCTGATCGATCTGCATCAGCAAGGGCGCCTGGACCTGGCCGCGTTCGTCACGGAGACGATCCAACTCGGCGAGGTGGAGAAGGCGTTCGAGCGGATGCACGGCGGCGATGTGCTGCGTTCGGTGGTGGAGCTGTGATGGGCGCTCGTATCGAACACCTCGTCACCTCGGGGCAGTTCAGCCTCGACGGCGGTACCTGGGACGTCGACAACAACGTGTGGATCGTGGGCGACGACCACGAGGTCGTCGTCATCGACGCCGCCCATGACGCCGACGCCATCCTCGCGGCGATCGGCGACCGCAGGCTGACCGCCGTCATCTGCACCCACGCGCACAACGACCACATCGACGCCGCTCCCGAACTCGCGGACCGCACCGGCGCCACGATCTGGCTGCACCCCGACGACCTGCCGCTGTGGAAGCAGACCCACCCCGACCGCGACCCCGACGCCCATCTCGCCGACGGCCAGGTGATCGAGGCCGCGGGCGCCGACCTGAAGGTCCTGCACACGCCGGGACACGCGCCCGGCGCGGTGTGCCTGTACGACCCCGGGCTCGGCACGGTCTTCACCGGCGACACCCTCTTCCACGGGGGCCCGGGCGCCACGGGACGGTCGTACTCCCACTTCCCGACCATCATCGACTCCATCCGGGACCGGTTGCTGACCCTCCCGCCCGAGACGAAGGTGCTCACCGGACACGGCGACTCGACGACCGTCGGGGCGGAGGCCGCACACCTGGAGGAGTGGATCGCGCGGGGCCACTGAGACACCGCCGAATACCCGACAGAAGGTGTCCGGCTTCTCCTGCACGATCGACAGGACAGCGAGTCGAACGAGCACGGGAGGCCGGACATGCCGGGACCACTGGAAGGCAAGATCGCGCTGGTCGCGGGGGCGACGCGCGGAGCGGGACGCGGGATCGCCGTGGAACTGGGCGCGGCCGGTGCCACCGTCTACGTGACCGGGCGCAGCACCCGCGCCAAGCGCTCCGAGTACGACCGGCCCGAGACCGTCGAGGACACCGCCGACCTCGTCACCGCGGCCGGCGGCCGGGGCATCGCCGTTCCCACCGACCACCTGGACTCCACGGCCGTACGGGCCCTCGTCGACCGTATCGACGACGAACAGGGCCGCCTCGACGTCCTCGTCAACGACATCTGGGGCGGCGAGCACCTCTTCGCCTGGGACACCCCCGTCTGGGAACACGACCTCGACAAGGGCCTCCGCATCCTCCGGCTGGCGGTCGAGACCCACGCGATCACCAGCCACCACGCGCTGCCCCTGCTGCTGCGCCGCCCCGGCGGCCTGGTCGTCGAGATGACCGACGGGACCGCCGAGTACAACCGCGACACCTACCGCGTCTCCTTCTTCTACGACCTCGCCAAGTCCTCCGTCCTGCGCATGGCCTTCGCTCTCGGCCACGAACTCGGTCAACGCGGCGCCACCGCCGTCGCGCTCACCCCGGGCTGGCTGCGCTCGGAGATCATGCTCGACCAGTTCGGCGTAGGCGAGGACAACTGGCGCGATGCCCTGCCCCAAGTCCCGCACTTCGCCATCTCGGAGACCCCGCGCTACGTCGGCCGCGCCGTCGCCGCCCTCGCCGCCGACCCCGAAGTGGCCCGCTGGAACGGGCAGTCGCTGTCCAGCGGCGGACTCGCCCCGGTGTACGGCTTCACGGACCTCGACGGCAGCCGCCCGGACGCGTGGCGGTACCTGGTGGAGGTACAGGACGCGGGGAAACCGGCGGACGTGACCGGCTACCGGTGACGTGCGAGGTCAGATCTGGGTCACCGGCCAGCGCCCCGAGTGGCCCGGTGGCAGCGCCAGATCATCCCGTACGGCCGCGTAGTAGCCTTCGCGCCTGGCGCGCTGACGCTCCATCAACTCCCGCCAGGCCTCCGGGTCGTGGGTCTCCGCGCGCATGAACCGCTCCATCGCCATCACCGCGCCGACCCACGCCCGGGCCTTGTCCACCACCTCCGTGCTCCCCAGCAGGAGCAGCGCCTCACCGGGCGGATCCCGGTCCACGGTCGCCTCGGCCAGCAGCGGTTCCGCCTCGGCCGGGGACAGCGGGTGCGGATGCGGGTCGTTGCCGAAGTGGGAGGCGACCCGGTACGTCAGGGTCACCGACTTCTTCAGCGAACGGGCGTACTCGGCGTACACCTCCAGCCGCCGCTCCTCCCATCGGGCCGCCCGCTCACGGCGGAACCTCGCCTGATCGCCCCGCACGATCGCGACGTACGAACCGAGGGCGCCGATCACGACACCGATCAGCGCGGGAAGTTGCTGTATGAACCCGTTCATGTCCGCACGCTATCTGCCGAGTTGATCGTTCCGGCAGTACGTTCGGGACCATGACTGACACAACGCGCTTCGAGGGGTACGGAGTTCTCGTCACCGGTGCGGCGCGCGGCATCGGCGCGGCCATCTCCCGGCGGCTCGCGGAGGAGGGGGCGCGGGTTCTGGTGACCGACGCCGATCTGCCCGAGGCGGAGAAGACGGCGGCGGCGCTGCGTGAACTCGGTCTGGCGACCGAGGCGTTCGGCTGCGACGTGGGGGACCGGGAGGCGGTGGAGCGGGCCGTCGCCCGGGCCGTCGAGTCCTTCGGGGCGCTCGACGTCCTGGTCAACAGCGCCGCGCACTGCACGCCCGACCTCCCGCTCTTCGAGGACGAGCCCGACGACGAGTGGGCCCGCGACCTCGACATCACGCTGACGGGGACCTACCGCTGCTGCCGCGCCGCACTCCCGCACCTGGTCGCCTCGGGACGCGGGGCCGTGGTCAACATCGGTTCCGTGAACGGCAGTCAGGACTTCGGCAACCACGCCTACAGCGCGGCCAAGGCCGGACTCACCTCGCTGACCCGTACCCTCGCCGGCCACGCCGGTCGGCGCGGCGTGCGGGTCAATCTGGTGATGCCGGGGACGGTACGGACCTCCGCGTGGGAGGGCCGTGACGCCGAACTCGACGCGGTCAGCGGGCTGTTCCCGCTCGGCCGGGTAGGCGAGCCCGAGGACATCGCCGCGGCCGTCGCGTTCCTCGCCTCGCGGGACGCCTCTTGGATCACCGGCACCACCCTCGCCGTCGACGGAGGGCTCACCGCGGTCAACTCCGGGTTCCGGCAGTCCCTTTCAGAGCGCGGGGCCAGGGGGCAGTGAAGCCAGCGCCGCCAGCACCCGGTCCGTATCGGCCTCGGACGTACGCCAGTTGCTGAACGCGGCGCGCAGCGCGGGTGTCCCGTCGTAGGCCGTCGGCGTCAGGAACGCCTCGCCGGTGGCGGCCACGGCCTCCGCGACGGCCGCCACCCGCTCGTGCGTGGGGTTCTCGGCCAGAGTGAAGCAGACGACGTTCAGCCGGACCGGCGCCGACAGCCGCAGGCCCGGGAGTGCGGCGATGCCCTCCCCGAGCCGGTGGGCGAGAACCACGTTGCGCTCGACGATCTCGCGGTGCCCGGCGCGGCCGTAGGCCATGAGGGAGAACCAGGCGGGGAGGGCGCGCAGGCGTCGGGAGTTCTCGGGGGTGAGGTGGAGGAAGTCGGGGTCGCCGGTGGGTGAGCCCAGGTACGGGGACGCGTTGTGGAACACCCTGGTCTGCAGGTCGCGGCGGCGCGTGAACTGGACGGCCGCGTCGTAGGGCACGTTGAGCCACTTGTGGAGGTCGACGCAGACCGAGTCGGCCGCGTCGAGACCGTCGACGAGGTGGGCGTAGGCGGGGGAGAGCGCGGCGAAGCCGCCGAACGCGGCGTCCACGTGCAGCCAGAAGTCGTGCCGTTCCTTGAGGGCGGCGATCGCGCGCAGATCGTCGAAGTCGACGGTGTTCACCGTGCCGGCGTTCGCGACGACGATCGCCGGGCGGCCCTTCAACTCGGAGAGTGCGGCGTCGAGTTGGGCCACGTCGACGGCTTCGCGGTTTCCGGCGAGCACGGGCACGTAGCGCATCCGGTCGCGGCCGATGCCCAGCACGGACAGCGCCTTGGTGACGCTGGAGTGCGGGCTGCCGGAGAGGACGTCGACCGGGCCGAGCGCGGCGGCGCCGTCCTGGGACACGTCCACGCCCAGGCGCTCGCCGAGCCACTCGCGGGCTACGGCGACACCCACCATGTTGGACACGGTCGCGCCGGTGACGAAGGCCCCGGAGTGCGCCTCGCCGAGCCCGAACAGCTCGCGCAGCCAGCCGACCGTCTCCCGCTCCAGGGCCGCCGCCCAGGAACCGGCCGCGCCGGACACGTTCTGGTCGTAGGCGCTGGTCAGCCAGTCCCCGGCGACCGACGCGGGCGTCGCGCCACCGGTGACGAAGCCGAGGTAACGCGGGCCCGCCGACCCCGAGAGCCCGGGTGCCCACCGCTCCGCGAACCGCGCGAGAGCCGCCTCGCCACCGGTCCCCTCGACCGGCAGCGGCTCCCCGTCGGGCGCCTTGTCGAGCCGGACGACCGGCCGCTCGGCCATCCCGTCCAGCTCACGGGCGGCGAGGTCACGGGCGGACTGGAGGAGGGCGGGGAGCCGCGAGAGGTCGTCGGCGAGAGTGCGCTGCATGGGCGGCAGCGTAGGCGGAGGCCGCGGGTGGGGTATCGGGCCACTTCGACGGAACTGGACTGGATCACACGCGGGCGCGCCGGTGTCAGTCGTCCCGGTGGGAGCGGTGCGGGAGGTGGCCCTGGCGCAGCCGGAGCCAGGTGTCGCGGGCGCGGCGGCCCGCGCGGGTGCGGCTGTGCGCGACCATCTCACGGGCCTCCTGCTCGGACGCGGCCATGGCAGAGGACCCGCGCAGCGGCTTGCGTGCGGTCTCGCGCAGGAACAGGGCGGCGATCACTCCGATCACGCCCGCGACCATGAGGTAGTAGGCGGGCACGAGTTCGTTGCCGGTCACGTCGACCAGCGCGGAGGCGATCAGCGGGGTCGTGCCGCCGAACAGGGAGACGGAGAAGTTGTACGCCAGGGACAGGCCGCCGTAGCGCAGATGGGTCGGGAAGAGCGCGGGGAGGGTCGCGGCGCTCGTGCCCGCGAAGCAGACCAGGAACAGGCCGAGGATCACGCAGCCGATGGCGGGGAGCACGATGCCGCCCTGGCGGATGAGCTGGAAGACGGGGATCGCGAAGACCACCATGGCGCCGCCGCCCCACAGGAACAGCGGCCGCCTGCCGTACCGGTCCGAGGAGCGGCCGACGACGGTGATGGTGAGGGCGACGAGCACCATGGTGCCCAACACCAGGAGCTGGGCGGTGAGTTCGGACTCGCCGAGGGTGGAACTCATGTAGGTCGGCAGGTACGAGGTCACCATGTAGTTGGTGACGTTGTAGAGCAGGACGAGACCGACGCAGACGAGCAGGGCCTGCCAGTGGTCGGTGAACACTTCCTTGAGGCGGCCCTTGCCGGACATCCGGGCCTCCTCCCCACGCTTCTCCTCGACCTCCTGGAACGCGGGTGTTTCCTCCAGCCTGAGCCGCATGTAGAGGCCGATGATCCCGAGCGGTCCCGCGACGTAGAACGGGATCCGCCAGCCCCAGTCGACCATCTGGTCCTCGGACAGAGCGGCGGTCAGGACGGTGACCAGGCCGGAGCCGAGGGAGTAGCCGACGAACGTGCCGAAGTCGAGCCAGCTGCCGAGGAAGCCGCGCATCCGGTCGGGGGAGTACTCCGCGATGTAGGTGGTGGCACCGGCGTACTCGCCGCCGGTCGAGAAGCCCTGCACCAGCCGGCAGAGCAGCAGCAGGACCGGTGCGGCCAGGCCGATCGTCCTGTAGCCCGGCAGGAAGCCCACCGCGAACGTGCTGATCGCCATCATGATCATGGTGACGGCGAGGACCTTCTGGCGTCCCACGCGGTCGCCGAGGGGCCCGAACACGAGCCCGCCGAGCGGCCGGACGAGGAAGGCCGCCGCGAAGGTCGCGAACGTCGAGATGACCTGGGCGCCCGGTGAGCTGCCCGGGAAGAAGACCTTGCCGAGGGTCGAGGCGACGTACGCGTAGACGCCGAAGTCGAACCACTCCATGGTGTTGCCCAGGGCCGCGGCCGACACGGCCCGTCGTACGGCCGGCCGGTCGGCCACCTTCACGTCGTCCGCGCTCAGGGCCTTCTTGCGCCGGCGCAGCAGCGTCCGCACCATCCGTTCGGTGCGCGCGTTTCCCGAGCCGAGCCCACGTCGCGGTTCGTTCGGGCCTGCGGGGTCCCGCTTGTCTGACCTCATGTGCACCTGTGCGTGTCGTCGGTGGGTTCCGCTTCGCGCTCCGTGCGGTCCGCGGAATGCTGATTGATCACGCCTAACCGGTGCGGCCCACCTGGAAACCCGTCGTCCGCTTACGGAGGCCGTCTTCCGTGGAGCCGGCCCGGCGGCGGAGAATGTCACCGTTTCGTCGCGGTCCGGCCCGGGCCACAACCCTGCCGCCCGCGCACCGGTCTAGCTGGCAGAGATCGCAGTTCCGGCTGAGGGGGAGGTTCCGACATGGGGGACATACGCAGACGAGGCGCCATAGCGCTCGGTATCACCGGGCTGGTGGCACCGCTCACGCTCGTGCTGGGCGGCGCTCCGGCGCAGGCGGCGACGAGCTGTACGACGCAGAAGGGGCCATACCAGAAGCAGGTCGAGAAGTTCCTCGGCCGGCCGGTCGACGGGAAGCAGTCCGCCGCCGACTGCAAGGCCATCAAGGCCTTCCAGACCAAGCACGGCATCACGCCGAACATCGGCTACGCGGGATCCGTCACCTGGGGCGTGATGGACCTCATGAACAAGCAGAAGGCCGTGGGCAACAAGCCGAACGCGGCCGGCAAGTGCCCGACGAACAAGGGCCGCATCGCCTGCGTCAACCTCACGCTCCAGATCAGCTGGATCCAGGACGGCAGCCGACTCGTCTACGGCCCGGTCCCGGTGCGCACCGGCCGCAACGGCTACGAGACCCGCACCGGTCTGAAGAAGATCTACTGGCGGGACATCGACCACGTCTCGAACATCTACAACGTGCCGATGCCGTACAGCCAGTTCTTCGACGGCGGCCAGGCCTTCCACTCGGTCAGCCTCAGCATGTGGAACCCGCCGGGCTCGCACGGCTGCGTCAACATGACTCCGGCCACCGCCAAGAAGTACTGGTCGCTGCTGAAGAACGGCGACGACGTCTTCGTGTACGGCCGCAAGCCGGGCACGTGACCTGAGCGCCCGGCTTGCTCAACTCCCCTGGTGCGACGTGTTGTTACTCGGGTGCGTCCCCGAAGTCCGGGATCTCCAGCCTCGCCCCGCCCTGCCGTGCCGAGTCGTGCGCGATGATGCCCGGCAGGGTGTAGCGGGCCGCGACCCACGCGTTCACGCTGGGCAGGGTGCGGGAGTTGACCGCGGTCACGAAGTCGTCCGCCAGGAAGTGGTGGCTGCCCTCGTGGCCGTTGTGCAGGTTCTCGAACTCCTTCGGCAGCCGCGACCGGTCGTGCACCGGCGCCGAGCCGGAGGTGAAGGCGGCCCGAAGGTCCGGTGCGATGTGCTGAAGTGACGGATCGTCAGGAGACATGGTGGGCTTGGGCTCCAGCAGCTCGCTGATGTCCTGCACCCCCTTCTTGTCCTGCCAGAACGCCACCGTCGCGAGCTGCTCCATGCTCGCGTCCGTGCCGAAGAACCGGAAACGCGACTCCCGGATCTGCGAGGGATAACCCACCCGCCGGAACTCGTTCGTACGGAACGAACCGCCGCCCGCGACCTCGAACAGCGCGGTGGCGTTGGAGAAGTCGTTGCCGAACTGGCTGACGTCCTTGTCGAACACCCCGTCCCCGCGCTCGTCGACGACACCGATCGCCGACACGCTCACCGCGTGCGTCTGCCACGCGCCGAGCACCCCGCCCACCGAGTGCGTCGGGTAGAGCAGCGGCGGATAGCTGGCGGTGGCCTTCCAGTTGTCGCCGCCGCTGTACTGGTACGCCTCGTAGAACCCCAGGTCCATGTCGTGGACGTAGTCGCCCTCGGCGTAGAAGATCCGCCCGAAGGCGCCCTCCGCGATCTGGTTGCGGGCGTGCACGGTCGCCGGGTTGTACTGGCTGGTCTCGCCCATCATGTACGTCAGTCCGGTCGCCTTGACCGCGTCGATGATCGCCGCGATCTCGTCCGTGCTGATCGCCATGGGGACCGCGGAGTACACGTGCTTGCCGGCGCCGAGCCCCTTCAGGACCAGGGGGCCGTGCGTCCAGCGCTGGGTGAAGATCGCGACGGCGTCGACGGCCTTCGACTCCAGCATCGCTTCGTAGGAGGGGAAAGTGCCCGCCAGCCCTTGTTCGGCGACCAGTTGCTCCGCCCGTTCCGGCAGGAGGTCGGTCACATAGACCTCGCTCACGCCTGGGTGGGCCTGGAACAGTCGGGCGAACTGGCCGGAGAACTGGCCTGCTCCGACGATGCCGAGGGAGAACGTCATGGGTGCGTGTCCTTCTCTGACGGGGATTTCCCTGAGCGGAAATCACTGAACGAACATCACTGAACGAACATCATTGGCCGAGGATGAAGTTGATCTGCTTGTTGGTCTTGCTCAGGCCGCTCACCGGTGCGTCGTTGGCGTAGACGTCCTGCATGGCGGGGCGCATCAACGCGTACACGTCCGCCGAGTAGTTGGTGATCGGGAAGGAGAAGGTGGCGAAGTCCTTCTTGTCGGCGACCGGCCGGGTGAAGGCCGTGACGTCGATGCCCTTCTTCTTGTAGGCGGCGACGGCGGCCTTCGTGCCGTCCGGGGTCGCGGGGAAGACGATGCCGTAACTTCCCACCGTCTTCTGGCAGTTGTCCGATGACAGGTAGGTCACCCACTTTCGCGCGCCCGCCTTGTTGTGGGCGTTCTTGGTGATCGAGTCGGCCAGTCCGTTCATCATGGTCGCCCGTTTCCCGGTCGGACCGGTAGGGGTATATGTGGTGCCGATCTTGATTCCCTTGGCCGCGGCGTACGTGGAGATCATCCAGGCGCCGTCGAACGCGGTCGCCGCCTTGCCTGCCGCGATCTGCGCGTTGGGCGGGTTGGCGCCGTCGCTGTAGTCGGTGAACGGCGCGAGATAGCCCTTCTTCGCCAGGCCGAAGTACCACTTGACCGTCGACTGGTAGGTCTTGCTGTCGTACTGGTACTTCGTGCCCCAGCGTGTCTTGTCCGTGTAGTTCCAGCCGGCCGAGGCGGTGAAGGGACTCCACGTCGTCTGGCCGTCGGAGTCACCGGCGCCCCCGGTGGCCATGCCGTACACCTTGACGTGGTGCTTGTCGAAGCCGGGTTCGTCGCCGCGCTTGCCGTTCCTGTCGACGGTCAGATGGGCGATGGCCTTCTCGAAGGTGCCGCCGTCCGTCGGGTTCCAGGACAGGCTGTTGAGCTGATCGGCCCTCAGCCCGGCCGACTTGGCCATCTTCTGGTTGTAGAAGAGGGCGACGGTGTCCCAGTCCTTGGGCGTGCCGTACTGATGTCCGTCCTGGCCCTGCCAGTTGGCGGCGAGACCGGGCTGATAGGCGGACGCGTCGATGTCGAGGTCGTCCAGCGGCTGGAGCACCTTCAGGTCGGCGAACTGGCCGAACTTCTGGATGTGGTCGGTGAACACGTCCGGCTGGGTGCCCGCGATGAAGCTCGCGGTGAGCTTGGTCCAGTAGTCGGCCCAGCCCAACTGGGTGATCTTCACCTTGAGTCCGGGGTTCTGCTGCTCGAAGCCCTTCGCGCAGGCCTGGTAGGCGGGGAGCTGGTTGGAGTCCCACAGCCAGTACGTCACCGTGTCCGAGGACGAACCCACCGAGTCGCCCTTCGCGCAGCCCGCCGTCAGGGACAGCGCGAGCGCCCCGGTCAATGCCATGACCGTACGAAATCGCATGCCCTGCCCCTTACTTGATTCCGGTGAAGCTGATGGAACTCACGATGCGGCGCGCGAACACCCCGAAGAGCAGGAGCATCGGGAGCGCGGCGATCAGGGTCGCCGCCATCAGGCCCGACCAGTCGTAGCCGGTCTGCGGGGTCTGTGAGCGGAAGATGGCCAGTGCCACCGACAGCACGCGGGAGCTGTCGCTGTAGGACACCATCAGCGGCCAGAAGTAGTCGTTCCAGGACGTGATGTACGTCAGCACGCCCAGGGTGAGGACCGGCGTGGACGCCATCGGGAGCAGCACCCGGAAGAAGACGCGGATCTTGCCCGCGCCGTCGAGCAGAGCGGCCTCCTCGACCTCGCGCGGGATGTTCATGAAGAACTGCCTGAGGAAGAACACCGCGAACGGCGTCATGAACATCGTCGGCAGCGAGATGCCCAACAGGGTGTCCACGAGCCCGAGTTGCTTGATGAGGACGAAGTTCGGCAGCAGGGTGAAGATCGCCGGCACCATCAGCCCGGCCAGGAACAGCCCGAACATCCGGTCCCGGCCGCGCCAGCGGAGCCGGGCGAAGGCGTAGGCGGCCATCGCGGAGAAGAACACCTGGCAGACGGTGATCAGGGTCGAGACGATCACCGAGTTGAGCAGATAGCGCCAGAACTTCAGCCCGCCGCCCGAACCGCCCTGTGCGATCGCCTCCTTGGTCGACTGGAGGCCGAGCGCCCGCTCGAAACCGCCGGTGGTGAAGTCGACCGGCAGCGGGTCCGAGGGGTGGGCGGCGAGACCGGTGTTGGTGGAGAGCGCGGTGCGCAGGATCCAGTAGAAGGGCAGCAGAGTGATCAGCATGATCGCGGTCATCGCGACCCAGGCGGCGACCTTGCCGACGGAGGGCCGGGGCCGGGGCGGCCGTACGACCTCCCGCTTCGCCGTGGGCGTAGGGGTGTTGGGCACGTTGGGTGTGGTGGTCAGGGTGGCCATGTCGACTCCTTCCGGTCAGCCGAGGTCGGTCTGGCCGGCGCGGGTGAGCCGGTACTGGAGGAACGTGATCGCGCTCAGGACGATCAGCAGGGCCACGGACATCGCGGACGCGTAGCCGAACTGGAAGCGCCCGAAGGCGGAGCCGTAGATGTAGTACTGGAGGACGTTCGTCGCGTTCGCCGGGCCGCCCGCGGTGGTCACCGCGACCGTGTCGAACACCTGGAACGAACCGATCACCGTCATGATCAGCACGACCGCCAGCACCGGGCGCAGCAGCGGCATCGTGATCCGCCAGAACATGCGCCACTCGCTCGCGCCGTCCACCTTCGCGGCCTCGTACATGTCGCCCGGGATGGCCTGGAGGCCCGCGAAGAGCAGCAGCGTGGTGTAGCCGACGTGCCGCCACACGTTGATCAGGGCGATCGTCGGGATCGCCCAGGTCTTGTCGGCGAGGAACGGGATGTGGTCGAAGCCGAGGCCGCCGATGATCTCGTTGCCGATGCCGAGCTGGGTGTCGAGGATCCACAGCCAGACGATGCCGGCGACGACGTTCGACATCAGGTACGGCGTCAGCACGATCCCACGCAACAGGGCGGACTGGGTGAGCCGTTGGAGCAGGACCGCGATGGCGAGGGCCGCCACCGTCTGGATGCCGATGTTGATGAGGACGTACTCGACGGTGACCTTCAACGACGACCAGAAGATGGGGTCGTGGACCATCCGGTCGTAGTTGTCGAGACCCACCCACTTCGCCGGGGTCAGCAGGTTGAAGCGGGTGAAGCTCAGATAGATGCCGCGCAGGGTCGGCCAAAGCAGGAAGACCACGAAGCCCAGCAGGGCCGGGGCGATGAACACCGCCGCCAGCCGACCGTCGCCGCTGTCTTCACGGGCCCGCGGCCTGCGGGTCGGGGGACTGCTTGAGGCGATGGTCATCTGGAGACTCCCTTGTCTACGACGGCTCGTCCTCGGGTCACTTACTTTCGTCGCGAAAGAATCCAGGCGTCAATAGCCGTGCAGGGATCTTTTCTGTGCGGGAATGTGGCCGTAGAGTGGCCCTGTTACTTCCAGAGGAAAAGAAACCTCGGGGAGAGAGACCTTGTGGGAGTGTGACCCTCATGACCACACGTGCCGCCAGCTGGCAGCCGCTGAGCCCCGGTGAACGCTCCGTCGCGATCGAGGTGCTCGTCCACGGCCCGCTGTCGCGCACCGACCTCGCACGCCGGCTCGACCTCTCGGCGGGCAGCCTCACCCGCCTCACCAAGCCGCTGATCGAAACCGGTCTGCTGGTCGAGGTCCCCGACGGCGGCGGCCCGGCCGAGGTCCGCCAGGGCCGCCCCTCCCAACCCCTCGACGTGGTCGTCGAGTCGCGCACGTTCGCCGGGTTCAAGGTCACCGAGGACACGGTCTACGGCGTCGTCACCACCCTCAGGAGCGAGATCGTCGCCCGCCTCGACCGGCCGCTCACCACCCACGATCCCGCCCAAGTGGCCGATCTGCTGGGCGAGATGACCGGCGATCTCACCGCCCGGTTCCCCACGCTCACCGGCATCGGTATCGGCGTCGGCGGACTCGTCCAGGACCGTGCCGTGGTGGGGGAGTCGGCCTTCCTGCAGTGGAGCGACGTCCCGCTGGCCCAACTCGTGCAGGAGCGCACCGGGTTGCCGGTCGTCGTCGAGAACGACGTCGCCGCCCTCGTCGAGGCCGAGACCTGGTTCGGCGCCGGGCGCGGCCTCGACCGCTTCGTCGTCCTCACCATCGGCGCGGGCATCGGCTACGGCCTCGTCCTCGGCGGCAAGCGCGTGCCGTACGCCGAGGAGGACCGCGGGTTCGGCCGCCACTGGATCCTGAACCCCAACGGCCCGATCACCCCCGCGGGTCAACGGGGCAGCGCCGTCTCGCTGTTGACCATTCCCAGCATCCGCTACCAGATCCGGGCCGCCACCGGACTCGACCTCACCTACGAGGAGATCCTCGCCCGCGCCGCCGCCGGTGAGTCCATGCCCGCCCGCGTCATCGACGAAGCGGCCCGCGCGCTGGGCACGTTGGTCGCCCAGATCGCCAACTTCGTGCTCCCGCAGAAGATCCTGCTCGCCGGTGAAGGCGTCGGCCTGATCGACGTGGCCGGCAAGACGGTGGACGACACGCTCCGCGCCCACCGGCATCCGCTGGCCGCCCCGCTCGACGTGGAGACGAAGGTGTCCGACTTCCATGACTGGGCGCGTGGCGCAGCGGTGTTGGCGATCCAGGTGCTGGTGCTGGGTGTGGCCGGGGTGTGAATTGCGTTACGGGGCTTGACAGATGACGTGATCAGCAACACGGTCCGATATGTCCGGTTCACTCGTGATTACTCACATCGCCTTCACCTTGGGCGACGTATGCTTCACACCATGTCCACCAGTGTTGAATCAGCCACCGAGCGATCGGCAGCCGAGGTCAACGAGGAGATCAGGGCCTTGTGGCACCGATCGGGCGGGACACTGAGCGTCGAGCAGCGCGAGGAGTACCGACGGCTTGTGATGGAGTGGGCCGCCGCGGCTCCGCAGCCGGCTGAGGCGGCCTGAGCGCCGCCGCTGTCGACCGACGCAGGTGTCGTTGTCGGTATTCGGTATCCCGCCGCCCGACCTTCCTCGTGACCCCGGTCCAGCCGGCCGAGCCCCTGTCGACCCGACCGACCCCGTTGCTCCTGTCGAACTTCCTTGAGTGATCAGCCCCACATCGCCGAGTAGTGCCGCTGGAACGCCTTGCGGTCCTGCTCGGCGCGGATCCAGCGCGTCGCGACCAGCGCGATCAGACTGCCCGCGATGACCAGCAGGCCCGGGCCCACGTTCTTCGGGTCCGTGAGCCGGGACGCCAGGGTCGTCGACCCCGCCGCCGTGGTGTTCGTCGCCGGCGCGGAGGTTCCCGGCGTGACCGAGCCTGCTGCGGCGCTTCCGGCTGCCGAGGCGGACGGCGCGGGCGAGGCGGCCGTCTTCGGCGCCACGAGCAACTTCACGTTCAGCGCGGCCAGCGCCTTGGTCAGCGGCTGGAAGAACGTCGTACCGCCCGCGGTGCAGTCACCGCTGCCGCCCGAGGTGACGCCCAGCGCGATGCCGTTGGCGAACAACGGGCCGCCGCTGTCGCCCGGTTCGGCACACACCGTGGTCTGGATGAGACCGGTGACCGTGCCCTCCGGGTAGTTCACCGTCGCGTTGAGCGCGGTCACCTCGCCGTCGTGCAGCCCGCTGGTGCTGCCGCTGCGGAACACCTTCTCGCCCACGGCCGCGTCGGCCAGACCCGTGATGGTCACCCCGCTGCCGTTACCGATCGCGACGACGTCCGCGCCGTCGCCCGCCGAACCGCTCGCGTACTGCACCAACGAGAAGTCGCTGCCGGGGAAGTTGTCGGAGACCGTCTTGCCCAACTGCTGGTCGCCCTGGTTGTTGGCGAACCAGATGGACCCGACCGGCCCGCAGTGCCCGGCCGTGAGGATGAAGTCGTTCGTCCCGTCGGTCACGTTGAAGCCCGCCGAACAGCGCCCGCCGGTCGACAGGATGGGCTGCGCACCATTGATCCGGGTCGTGAACTTGCCCTGCGTGCGCTGCATCTGGACCGAGGCGCCGATGCCTTTGGCGACCTTCGTCATCGCCGTCCAGGCGGTGGCGGAGACGCTGCTGTCGGCCTCCACCAGCACCCTGTTGTTCCGGTAGTCCATCGCCCACGCGGTGCCCGGCACCTTGGGGGCCGAACTCAGCGTCGTGGCGGCCGAGTTCAACACGTTCATGCTGTACGGCACGACCTTCGCCTCGGCGCCCGCCTTCGTCACCTCGGCCGCCGTCTTCGCATCGGTCACCGCGACGACCGTACGGCCGCCGGAATCGACCCAACTGCCCGCCGTACGGGACGAACCGAGCTTCGCCACCAAGGCGGAACCCTTGTCCGCGGGTGTCTGCGGCGCGCTGAGCGTGGCGGCGGACGTGCCGGAAGAGTCGCTGGCCATGGCCGCCTGAGTGACCATGGCGCCTCCCAGCAGGAGTCCGCCGACGGCTGCCAACCGTGTAACTCGCCGGATGACCCGTCGTCGTGCGTGCCTCATGCTTGGCTCCCGAACCCCGAACGTGCGGTGCGACACCGCGGGACTCTCCGGTCGTTGAGTGCCCTTCCTCCATACGTGGCCCGGCGCTCGTGTGTTCACCGGACGGAAGATCGGCTTCAGCGCGTACCTCCAACGAGCGGTCCATACGGCCGAGTTGGCTCGGCGGTACCCAGGTGGAGCCCGGTGCCCTCGCTCGGACCTCGTCGTGCTGTCATGGACACCCGCCCCGGCTGCCATGATGACCCCATGCGCGTGCTGATGCCCGTCCCCGACCGGGACTTCGATGTCACCGAGGTCGCCGTGCCGTGGCGGTTGCTCACCGATGCCGGGCACGAGGTCGTCTTCGCCACCGAGCGGGCCGGGACGTTGCCCGCCGCGGATCCTCGGTTGCTGACCGGCGTTCTCTTCGGGCAGCTCGGTGCCGAGGACGAACCCAAGCGCTTCTATCAACAGCTCACCGCCGCAGCGGAGTTCAGCGACACGCTCGCGTGGGCGGACCTGGACGTGACCGGCTTCGACGGACTGTTGCTGCCCGGCGGACACGCGCCCGGTATGCGTCAGTACCTGGGGTCCCCTGAACTGAGCGCCAAGGTAGGGGAGTTCTGGAAGCTCGGCCGTCCGGCCGGTGCGATCTGTCACGGGGTTCTCGTGCTGGCCCGTACCCAGGACCCGGACACCGGTCGCAGTGTCATCGCCGGACGCCGTACGACCTGTCTGCCCAAGTACATGGAACGTACTGCCTACTTGAGCACCGCCTGGCGTCTCGGGCGTTACTACCGGACCTACCCCGCCTACGTGGAGGACGAGGTGCGGGGCGCGCTCGACGACCCGCGTACGCAGTTCGAGCGCGGTCCCAAGGAGCTCACCCGGCGTGGCACCGCGAGCGACGACACGCACGCGTTCGTCGTGCGGGACGGGACCTATCTGTCGGCTCGCTGGCCCGGCGACGCCTACCTTTTCGCCCGCCGGTATCTCGATCTCCTGCGGGCACCGGCGGGTGCTTAGACTGCCGACCATGGACGAGACCCCGCTGGACCGGCTCGGCGCAGGCCAGTACCTGCTGATCACCAGTTACCGCAAGAACGGCTCCCCGGTCGCCACCCCGGTGTGGGTGGTGCGTGACGGCGAGACACTCGGGGTGTGGACGGTCGCCGACTCCTGGAAGGTGAAGCGCATCCGGGCCCGCGCCGATGTCCTCGTCGGCCCCTGTGACCTGCGCGGCAACCCGACCGGCAACCAGGTCCCCGGCACCGCCGAGATCTGCGACGCCGAGACCACCGCCCGCTACCGCAAGCTCATCACCCGCAAGTACGGACTCACCGGGCGCATCACGCTCCTCGGCAGCCGGCTGCGCCGCGGGCTCGACGGCACCATCGGCATCCGAGTGACGCTCACCCCCTGAGGACGAACCCCTTGCACACCGAATCCAGGGAGCGCCCGTGGACCCCGCGCTGAACCCGGACGACCTGCCGCTGCGGCAGGAGCGCGTCGTCTTCGCCCGGATGCGCGGTACCCAGGACCGGGTCGCCGACGCGATCACCGCCTTCGCCGGCACCATGCTCTTCGTCTACATCCACGCGCTGTGGTTCGCCGTCTGGATCGCCCTCAACGAAGGACTCCTCGGGCAGGGCGGGATCTTCGACCCGTACCCGTACGGGCTGCTCACGATGATCGTCAGCCTGGAGGCCATCTTCCTGTCGACCTTCGTCATGGTGAGCCAGAACCGCCAGGCGGCCCGCGAGGACGTCCGAGCCGACCTCGACTTCGAGACCAACCTCCGCTCCGAGGTGTGGTCAGCCCACATCGGCGCCGCGCTCGGCCTCGACCCCCGCGAGGTCGAACAACGCGTCCAGGAACTCCTCACCGAGAACCGCGCCAAGATGAACAGCGGGACGCAGAAGCAGAGTTGAGCATCCTGACGTCGCATCCTGCACGAGGAAGGGGCCGCAGCCTTCGCGCTGCGGCCCCTTCCCTTCGTACGGCGTTCCGTTACGACGCGTCGAGCACCGTGCCGGTCAACTCCGGTCCGCCGCTCTGCGGGTCGCCGTTCTCGTCCACGGCCACGAACCGTACGGACTCGGGCTGTTCCGTCACCTGGTCCGTGATCGTCGGCACGCTGATCTCTCCGCTGAGCCGGCCCGCCGGGACGGTGGTCCAGAGGAACAGGCCCAGCACCTTGGACAGCGGGCGCTCCGGCGTGGCCTCCTCACCGGAGTTCTCACTGAGCCACTGCGGGTCGACGTCCAGGGTGGACAACTCCGCGCCGGAGGCGATCGGTTGGACGAGGAACGCGGGGTTCAGCTCCACGTCGGCCGGTGCGGAGAGCGTCACCTTCCACTTGAGGGGCTGCCCCTCAGTGACCCGGTCCGCGATCGGCGTGACCTTGAACGTGGGCATCGGGTCGTCGTTCTCGGTGGTCACTCCACCCCGGTGGGCGCCGACGACCGCGCCGTGCACCGCCTTCACGAAGATGTCGTGCTGGACGCCGTAGTCGAAGCGGGTGTTGCCCTCCACCTTCACCGGTACGTCGATGGTGTTGCCGCCGGGCCGTACCGTCACCAGACGTGAAGTGTCCTGGTTCGTGGCCGGGTTGTTGATGTAGACGCGGACCTGGCCGCTGCCGTGGCCGGACACCTGGACGGGCACGCGGTACGTCTTGACGCCCGAGTCCCCCTCCTTGACGGTGAGTCGGCCGATGTCGACGCGGGGGAGCGGAGCCGTGGTGACCGCCGGAGTTCCGGGGCGCCAGGCCCAGGCGTCCATCAGCCACGCCTGGCCGGAGCGCGAACGCGGGGTCAGGTCGAGGGACTTGATGTGGCGCAGGTCGAGCCCGGCGTGCGAGGCCGCGGCCAGCGGTACGCGGATCTCGCGGGCCCAGTAGGAGGCGGTGCGCTGGGTGCCGGGCAGGCCGTCGACGCGGACCCGGCCGAGCGTCGCCCGGTGGCCCGAGGTGTCGGTCACGGACACGTCGAGCTGGGTGCCGGTGGTGTTGGGCGGCACGATCACGCGCAGCGCGAGGCCCTTGGCACCGCCGAGGGAGACGGGCTTGCTCGGGCGTACCGTCACCGGCGAACCGGCGGCGGACCAGCGCAGGGCGACGGCGCGGCGGCCGACCTCCTTCGTGGCCTCCCACTGCGCGAAGTGCGGCGAGATGCCCTTGGAGTCGTCGCTCAGGCAGGCGACGGCCGGGTCGGGGTCCACGGCGGAGCACAACTTGCCGCCGGAGACGGTGACTTGACCGTCGGGGAGGAACCCGGCGCCGCGGTTCGCGCCCACCGCGTGGGTGAGGACCCGGGCGGGGTCGGCCGAGGGGGCGCGGCGGCCCGAGCCGTCGAGCAGCTCACGCGCGCGGTCGTCCCCGGCGATGAACAGCCGTGCGGCCGTGGCGATGTAGGTGGAGCCGGCCTTGTGCTGCTGGTCGGCGGTCAGCCGGGTCGCGGCACCCGGCGAGCACACCGCGTCCCGCTGGTCGGGGTCGTCGTAGAAGTCGTCCTCGGCGGGCGCCTGGGCCTGGCCCGGCGTCCACTCGGTGTTGAAGAAGTTGTGGTCGGCGCCCTCGACGTAGACCGCGCTGTGCAGGGCGGCACCCCGGCTGACTCCGCGGGTGCCGTCGACGTAGACCTCGCCCTGGAGGTCGAAGACGTCGCCGTCGCAGCCGGGCAGGATCGTCACCGACGGGACGTCGGCCACCGGGTTCTGGCCGAAGATGGTCGGGCCGATGAGGACGGTGCCGCGGATCTTCCAGCGGACCGGGCCGCGGTAGCCGTCCTGGGCGGCCGGCGGCGGGTAGAGGCTGTCCATCGCCGCGCGGTTGACGCCCTCGCCACCGCGCGAGTGGCCGATCAGCAGGACGCGGGAGAGGTCGGCCTGGGGGGCGTTGCGGACGACCGCCGGCGCCGTCTCCGGGTGGGCGGACCAGTCGGCCCAGTGGGCCAGGTGCTGCCGGATCAGCGAGGAGCGGGCCTGCGCGCCGGCGTCCTCGGCATCGGCGTCCTGGGCGTTGATGCCGTTCGCGGAGATCGACACCGTGACATAGCCCTGGGAGGCGAGGAGTTGCTGGTCGCGCAGGTAACCCCGGTAGCTCGGGACCGACTTCAGGCCGGTGGGGCAGGGCCAGTCGCCGGTGATGTCCTCGGTGCCGGGCTTGTAGCAGGTGTAGTGACGGCCGTGCAGGAACAGCGCGAGGGGCCGCTTGCCGGTGGCGCCCTTCGGCGCGACCACGACGGCCTGCATCTCGATCGGCTGCGGATACCCGGGCAGACGCACCGAGTTGAGCGTGTACTCGCCGGTCGTCGTACGGTACGTGCCCGGCTTGCCGGGATCGATCGCGCCGGCCGGGAGCGGTGCCGCGGGCCGCGCGGCGGCCTCCGAACGGCTCCTGCCGGAGCCGCTGTTGTCACCGGCGGCATCCAACCGCCGTCCTGCGGCCAGTACTTGAAGGTCCGTCAGCTGCTCGGGAGCGACGGCACCGAGGCCGAGCCGGAAGGTCCGTCCGTCCTTCGCCGGGCTCGGCACACCGAGGAGCCGGCCCCCGGCATGGAACTCGACGCGGGCGTCCGCCATGGGCACCCGCTTGCCGGAGCGCCAGACCAGCTGCTGCGCGGAACCCTTCCCCGTGATCCGCCAACCCGGCGGAAGCTTGCCGTCGTTGGCCGCAGCCCTCGCCGTCAACGGTCCGGCGTCCGACGGTGGCGCCGCCTGCGCCGACCCGGACATCCCTCCCGCCACCGCGAGCACCGTCGCGGCCGTGACCCATATTCGCCGGGCACGGAACAATGTGTTCTCCTCCTCGAACCCCAGGCTCAGGCACCCCGTGCGTCACGGGAGCCTCTCGCGCCCCGGAGGACGAGAAGCAGAGCCTGTGGGTTGCCTGTGGAGGAGGATTCGGCCGATCTTCGTCGGCCGGGCCTGAACTCGGCTTCGCGCTACGGCCGTTCGGACGCGGTCCGTGGACCGACGCCGATCGGGGTGAGGGTCAGTGCCAGGCGCGGTACGGCTCGTCGAGGAGCTGGAAGACGGGCTCGCCGCGCACCGGGTCCTTGGCCGTGGACAGCCGGACGCGATCGCCGCTGTGGATGCCGATCGGCGGGCCTATGACCCGGCCGCGCACCACGAAGCCCTCGGCCATCTCGATCAGCGACACATTCCGGGCGGCGGGGGTGTTGCGGTGCACCGTCGTGGAGTGGCGGACCGTGCCGGTGCCCTCGCTGCGCTCCGTGCGCAGGTCGCCGCCCTGGCAGACCGGGCACAACAGCCGGTGGTACATGGCGGTGCCGCACCAGGTGCAGCGCTGGAAGAGGATGGTGTCGCCGTCCGCGGTGGGCGGATCGAGGAGGCCCGCCGGGGAGCCGACTGCCGGACGGGTCGCGAATCCTGAGTGGTGGTACACGCTGTCAACTCCCTGCGCTCGGCCGGAATCCCGCGTGCGCGGCCGAGCCGGGCACGCATGTGCGCGGCTTGCCGTGCCACCGTGCACGGCCACAGCGTATGGCACTCAGTGCCAAGCGTAAAGACACTGCGTACCCTTGGCTTTTCCGGTTCAGTCGCGACCGAACGCGGACTCTATCTCCTGGACGACGCGCCACATCGGTGCCCCGCGCCGGGAGACGACCACCACGACGTCCTCGGGTTGCTGCTCCTGGAGTGCGCCGGCGGCCCGTACCGGAGGGTGTCCGAAGGCGGACTGGACATACCCCAGGGCGTGGTCCACCTCGGCACCCGCGTCGCGCTGCCCGTCCGAACGCAGCCAGGAGCGAAGGGCGTTGTTGTGTGCCGCGACCACGGCGGCCGCGATCACGTCCGCCCGCAGGGTGCCGTCGCGCCGACCGGCGAAGCGCCCGCGCAGATAGTCGGCGAGGGCACGCTCGTAGCGCCACACCACCGACAGTTCGTACGCGCGCAGCCCGGGCACCTTCTTGGTGAGGCGGTAACGCTGGACGGAGAAGGTCGGGTTCTCGTTGTACATGCGCAGCACGAGCCGGGCCGCGTCGCAGACCCGCCGTACGGGTTCGTGCTCGTCGCCGCCGGCGGAGAGGAAGGCCGTCATGTCGGCCAGACAGCGCTCGTGGTCGGGGAAGACCACGTCCTCCTTGGACGGGAAGTAGCGGAAGAACGACCGCCGCCCGACCCCGGCCAGCGCCACGATGTCGTCGATGGTGGTCTGTTCGTAGCCCCGCTCCAGGAACAGCTGGAACGCGGCCGCCACCAGGGCGTCCCGCATGGGCGGCTTGGAGCTCATGGACGGGAACGTAGCACCAGGCCGACGCGGATGGCACTCAGTGCGCCTCGGATGGGGACTGAGTGCCCTCGAAGATCCGGAGCCACCGATGCGATCAAAACGATCGAAACGATCCGCGGCATAGAGTGACCGCGACCAGTTTCACCTTCAGGGGGACCCATGCGACCGCACGTCGACCAACGCCATGAGCGGGTGCTCGAACTCGTCCGCGAGCGCGGCAGCCTGCGGGTCGCCGAGCTCGCGGCCGAACTCGGCGTATCCGCCGTCACCTTGAGGCGTGACGTGGAGGCGCTGGCAGGACAGGGCCGGGTGCACCGGCTGCACGGCGCGGTGGTGTGGCCGGGCGGCGCGAGCACCGTCGGGGTACGGGCGGCGCGACAGGAGCCCGCCGCGTCCACCCGGTCCACCGCGTCCGCCGAGGGCGTCGTGATCGGAATGATCGTGCCGACCACCGCCTCGATCTTCGCCGACATAGTGCGCGGCGCCCGCGAGGCCGTGGGAGCACAGGGCGGCCGACTCGTCCTCGGAGTCTCCGGACACGTCGACACGGAGGACGCCGTCCAGGCCGGGCACCTCCTCGCGGGCGGCGCGCAAGGGTTGCTCGTCGCGCCCAGTTGGTCGGGCGGTGTCCCCGTCGGCGGCCAGGAACAATGGCTCCTGGACCGGGGCGTGCCCACCGTCCTGGTCGAACGCTCCGCCCCGCCCGGCAACCCCGCCGCCGCCCTGGACCGGGTGCGCACCGACCGCGCCCACGGAGCCGCCGTCGCCGTCGGCCACTTCGCCGCCCTCGGCCACCGCAGGATCACCGCCGTACTCCAGGAAGGCCCGCACGCCGAGCGGATCCTCGCAGGCTACGAGTCGGCCGTACGCTCCCTCGGCCTCGACGACGCCCGGGGCGCCCCCTCCGTCCGCGAACACGGCGACTACGACTCGAGCGTGGACCACCTGGCCGACGCCGTCCGCGAGCGCGGAGTCACCGCCGCCCTCGTGCACAGCGACGAGGACGCGATCGTGCTCGTGCCCCGGCTCCAGGCCCGCGGCATCCGCGTCCCGGACGACCTGGCGCTCATCGCCTACGACGACGAGGTCGCCCCGCTCGCCGACGTACCGCTCACCGCCGTGGCCCCGCCGAGACGAGGGGTGGGGGAGTCGGCTGCGAAGCTCCTCCTGGAGCGGCTCGCCGAGCGGGGGAGCGGACGCCGGCCGGCCCCGCGTCAACACGTCGAGCTCCTGCCCGAATTGAAGATCCGCTCGTCCTGCGGAGCCGAAACGCTCGCCCACTGACCGTGGGCCGACCGTTTCGATCATTCCGCGCGAACGCTCTCGGTGAACGCGCTCGACCAAGGAGAACCTGCATGCCCTCCCTACCTCCCGCCCGCCCTCGCATCCTGTACGTCACGGACCTGGCCTACCCCGCGCGCGGACGTCGCTACTGCGACGAGGACATCGACCTGACCTCCCGGCTGCGCGAGGACTTCGACCTGGCGCTGTGCCATCCGCTGGACGCCGCCGCGCTGATGGCCGGCTTCGACGCGGTCGTGGTCCGCAACAGCGGGCCCGTCCTCGGATACCAGGCCGAGTACGACGCGTTCCGCGAGCACGCGCTCCGCACCGGTGCCCGTGTCTACAACCAGCTCTCCGGCCGGGCGGACATGGCGGGCAAGCAGTATCTCCTCGACCTGAGCGCCGCCGGGTTCCCCGTCATCCCGACCGTCGACCGCGTCGAGGACCTGGACCTGCTGCCTCGCACCGACCGCTATGTGGTCAAGCCCAAACTCGGCGCCGACTCCATAGGCCTGGAGATCGTCCCGGCCGACCGGCTGCCCGCGCTGGCCGACGGGAGCGTCCTGGTCCAGCCGTGCGTCGACTTCTCGTACGAGGTGTCCTTCTACTTCGTCGACCACGACTTCCAGTACGCCCTCTACGCCCCGGACACCGAGAAGCGCTGGCAGCTGGAACCGTACGAACCCGCCCCCGGGGACCTGGAGTTCGCGCAGCGGTTCATCGACTGGAACGGCGTCGACCACGGCATCCAGCGCGTCGACGCCTGCCGCGCCCCGGACGGCGAGCTGCTCCTGGTCGAACTGGAGGACCTCAACCCCTACCTCTCCCTGGAGGCGCTCGACGACACGCGGCGCGACGCCTTCGTCGTCGCGCTGAAGGCCTCCCTGCACCGGTTCGTGCGAGCGTGAGGCCGAGCTGAACTCCGGCGGCCGTGCGCGCGTATCTCTCCAGGGGGATGGCGGACATCCGTGCGCGCGGAACGGAAGGAGAGCAGTGTGTCTACACCGTCCGAACCGGGATCGTCGCCCGGCGGCCCGGTCCTGGAACCCGCCCGAGTCCTGCGCCGCCGCCGCTCCGACAACCTCGCGGCGCTGATGCGGGAGCCCCGCCGGGACTCCTCCGTCTTCGAGTCCGTGCCGGTGCCCAGGCCGATCTTCGGCTCCGAGGCCGAGACACAGGAACTGCCGCCCGTACCCGGCGAGTTGCACCCGCTGCCGACCACCACGGGTCCCTTCGGACCCGGACTGCGCCGGGCCGCGATCGTGGTCGGCGTGAGCGCCGCGGCCCTGGTCGGCTTCGCCTGCGCCCTCCTGCTGCCGGGCAGGGGAGAGGCCAGTACGGCCCAGCCGATCAGCACCCCCACTCCGGTGGCGTCCGCCACGGCGACCACCGCCGCGACTGCCGACCCTGACGGCGCCGGCACCCTCCGCGAGGGCGACAGCGGCCCCGAGGTCAAGGAGCTGGAGCAGCGTCTCCTGCGCATCCCCAACGTCTACGAGAACGGCTCGACCAGCGGTCAGTACGACGCGACCCTCACGGCCGCGGTCGCCCGCTTCCAGCTCTGGTACGGCATCCGGGGCGACGAGAACGGTGTGTACGGCGACGACACCCGCAAGGACCTGGAGTCCCGCACGACACTCGACGACGGCCAGTAGGCGAACGGGGTTCCGAACGCGGGGCAGGACCTGCGGAAAGTTCGGCGCTGATGGGGCCGTGGAGCCTCATCATGGACAGCGCGGCGCCGCAGGTCGGCGGTGTCGTGCCCGTTCCGAACCGAAGGCCACGCCGATGAGCGGCTCCCGCGTTCCCGGTCTCATCCTGCCCGGAGTCCTGCTGCTGGCCCTCGTCGTGGGCGCGTTCTGGTACTGGCGGCACCGCGACGACGACTGACCCCGACCGGCGGCGCGGTCAGCGTCCCGTGCTGTGCCCGACCAGTGCCTCGGTCACGGCCCGCACGCTGCGCGCGATGTGCTGGAGCTGGAGGACCTCGGCGGCGTACAGCTTGATGGTGTGCTCGATGACCGACTCGGGCAGGCCGATGCCGGGCAGGTCGGCCCGCGCGGTCTGCAGGGCGGTCCGGGCAACCCGGATCTCGTGCTGGACCTGGATCTGCGCGTGGCGGGCGAGCAGGACGGGGTGGCGGATGAACGCGGGGTAGCTGGCGTAGCGGGCCGGCACCAGCTCGCGCAGCCACTTGGCCGCCGAGCGCTCCCAGTCGTAGCTGCCGGGTGTCTTGACCTGACAGGGCCAGTCCTGGCTGATGCGCGTGGTGGTCAGTTGCATGTCATCGCTTCCCGGTGTGCGGCGTCGCGGGGGTGGGTCGACGGTGTGAGGCGGCCCCGGCCCAGGGGATGACCGAGGCCGCCTTGGGCGCTCGCGGAGGCGACGCCCGACCGAACACGCCCGGCGCCGACGCGGGTAGGAGACGGCGGCTGGGCGTGCTCGTACGAGGGCCCCGGGAAGCGGGTGTCGCCGGCGCGGCGGGTCGAGCGGAGGTGCGCATGGGCGGACCGGGCTTTCTCGGGGCGGGTGCGATCCGTGAGCAGTATTTATATATGCCGTCTGCTTTGCAAGGCGTATGAAAACATTCATGCGCGAAATAGGCGCAATCGCCCCAGTGTGAATGCCTATGAGGGGGGAGCTGCGGGTCAGTCCCGCATGAAGAACTGGTGCTGCTCGGCGATCTGCTCGTAGTCCTCCAGGCGGGCCTGGGTCCGCTCCGGATCGGCGTCCGTCATGGCCTGGAGCAGGGCGGAGGCCATCACGCCGGGGGCCGCGTAGGAGTCGAAGACCAGGCGGGAGCCGGTGCCGGTGGCGAAGGTGACGTCGGCCTCGTCGGCCAGCGCGCCGAGCGCCAGATCGGTCACGAGGGCCACCTTGAGCCCGGCGCTGCGGGCCACCCGGAGCGTGGTGAGCGTCTCGTGCGCGTGCCGGGGCATGTCGAACGCGAGCAGCCAGGTGCCGCCCGCCTCGCGCGACTGGAGGATCGCGTCGTAGGCGACGCTGCCGCCCCGGGTCACCAGCCGTACGTCCGGGTGGATACGGCGCGCCGCGTACGCGAAGTACTCGGCGAGCGAGACGGAGATGCGCAGGCCGAGGACGGTCAGCGGGGTGGACGCCGACAGTTCGCGGCCGACCTCGATCAGCCGGTCGGGGTCGGCGAAGTCCCGGCGCAGGTTCTCCAGGTTGGCGATCTCGGCGTCGACCGCGGCCTGCAGTTCGTTGCTCCGGTTCTCCTCGGCCGCCGGGCCGCCCGCGAGGGTGCGCAGGGCGATCGCCTGCAGCCGCTCCCGTAGCGCCGGGTAACCGCTGAAGCCGACCGCCGCCGCGAACCGGGTCACCGAGGGCTGGCTGACGCCGACGCGCTCCGCGAGATCGGTGATGGAGAGGAACGCCGCCTCGGTGATGTGCTCGATCAGGTACTGGGCGATGCGCCGTTGGCCCGGTGACAGCCGTGGCCCGTCGAAGAGTTCCCTGAGTTGGGAGGTCGGTGCCGCGCCGACTTCCGGGTCGGTTTTTCCCGAGGTGATCACGGATGCCTGGGCGCGTGCCTGCTGCGGCGATGGCACCGGTGCGCCTCCTTTGTCTCCCACAGCCACTCAACATAGCTCACAGAGCGTTGTGACCAGAGAGTGATCAGCGCCGGTAGATCGTGATCGAATGACCGACTTGATCGATCGGGCGACTGCTGTCGATCAACTCGGCCAGTTCTCCCCGGGCTTTGTCGATCGCGGTGTCCGAGACGACCAGCAGCCCATGTACATCGCGCACCCCTACCTTGCGCGGATCGGACGACTCGATGCCGTAGTACGACGGCACACCACTGCCCTTGTAGACGAGCCAGACCCGCTCGCCCGCATACCGCTCGTGGAGCCGGTCGGCGAGGCGCCCGAGGTCCTGGCCCCAGTCCACGTTGGAGTCGTGCAGCCGCAGATAGGTCTTGGACGGACCGCCGAACGCCTCGTTGGAGTACGGCAGATAGTAGGGAAACGTCCGCAGCGAACTCACCGCGACGAACGCCACCAGGACCCCCGTGGCCAGCGGAGCCCACCGCCACCACGACCGCAGCGCCGGCACACAGGCCGCCGCGACCGCCAGGAACATCGGCACGAAGATCGCGTACCGAGTGCCGAAGTCCCGCGAACCGTCCATCGCCGTGGCAAGCAACACTGCGGTGGGTACGAGGAGATACGGCGCCGCGGGCCGCAGCCGCCGTACCGCCACGAGCGCGACGGCACCCGCCACCCACAGCGCGATCATGCCGAGCGGTGTCTTCACCATCAATGCCACCGGCAGGTAGTACCAGTGCGAGCCGGTGTAGAGGTGCCCGAACAGGAAGCCCTGCCACGGGTAGTCCTCCATGCCGAACTGGATGAGCATCCCGTCCCGGAACGCCCGCGGGAACGGCAGCAGCGGCACCAACTGCCCGCGCAGTCCGGCAATGACGGGCACCGGTTCCGTGGACGTGAACCGCAGCTGCGGATCGACGACGAGATACGACGCCCATACGACGGCGAGGGCCACCACCGCCAGCACGGCCGCGCCCGCCGCACCGAGCGCCAACACCCGCAGCCGGGCGGGGCGTTCGGCCGGGCGCCGGGCAGACCACACCGACGCGACGGCGAGGAGCATGAGGACGGGGACGGCGGGCAGGGCGCTCATCTTCGTCGCCACGGCGGCGCCGAGCGCGGCCCCAGCGAGAGGCAGATACAGCTTCGGTCGCCGCCTGGCCCGCCACAGCAGCCACACCGACGTCAGCAGGAAGCCGGCCTCGGGCACGTCGAGCGTGGCCAGCGAGCCGTGCGCGATGACATCGGGCGAGAACGCGTACAGCGCGAGCGCCACCAACCCCCGTGCCGGGCCCACGAGTTCACGCGCGAACGCGAACACGACCAGCCCGAACAGCAGGGTCAGCACGATCACCGGGAGCCGGGCCCAGAACATCAGCCGCCAGGGGTCGTTGCCCGACTCGTACAGCAGATGGCGGCCCAACGCCCCCTGGTTTCCCTGGTAGTTGGTGTCGAAGTGCGGGTCGGCGATCGCGATTCCGGCGGCGATCACCAGCTTCCCGAGGGGCGGATGCTCGGGGTTGTAGTCGAGGCTGTGCTCGCGCAGATAGACGGTGGCCGTGGCCACGTACACCGGCTCGTCGATGGTCGGTGTCTGCTGGACGGCGGTAGTGATCATCACGGCGGCCATCTGCGCGAGGAGCACCACCACGAGGAGGGGCAGGAGCCAGCGCTTACGGCGCCGTAGTCCGGCGTAGAGGCGTGTCGACCGCGAGCCGTCGGCGCGCGGTGGTGAGTCCCCGCCATCGCCGTCGTCGAGCGTGTCGGGGTCGAGGACCGAGTGCTGTTCGCGCGCCATCATCTTCCCTGCGGTGAGGCCGGCCGCGCGGTGGCGGGAGCGGGCCGGGGCCGGTTCATGGCCCTACTGTCGCATCGCTCCCGCCACCAGGGGCGTCACCGCTTCAGGAGTCGTACCGACAGACCTTCCGCCGTATACACGGGTACGGCCCGCAGCTTGTCCGAGTTCACCGTGATGCTGTCGAACTGGCCGCGCAGCGAGGACGCGCCCAGGACCCGCACCGTGGAGCCCGCGACCGGCGGGTGCTCCGCGTCGAACTGCAGCGACAGCGCGCTGCCCCTGCCGAGCGTCGCGCGCCGGGTGACCTCGACGGCGGGCTGGTGACCCGAGCGCAGCGTGACCTCCAGCGTGGCGGACTGCTGGGTGAAGTTGCCGTGGATCTGCACGGACTCGGAGACCCGCAGCGCACCGCCGAGCACGCTCACGTCGCCGTGGCCCAGCGCGTGCGCCGAACCGGCCACCAGCGCACCGGACTTGAGCACGGTCCCGCCGGTGTACGTGTTGTGCCCGGTCAGGGTGAGCGTGCCGGTGCCCTGCTTGGTCAGACCGCCGCAGCCGTCGATGTCGTTGCGCCAGGCGTCGGCCGCGCCGAAGCCACCGGCCGCCGTGTCGAGGAAGACGACGACGTCGGACTCGAAGGAGCCGTAACCGTCCGCCGCCGCGAAGAGGTTGAGGCGGCCCCACTGCTCGAACCCGTCGAGCAGGACGTACCCGGACGGCAGCGCGGTGGTGCGCAACACCTCGCGCCGCTGCGCCGCGTCGAGGTACGGCAGCCGGGTCTCCAGCAGGACCTCCGCGCCCTTGGGCACGGTCAGCGCCTTGTCACGGCCGCTGCGGGTGAGTACGTAGGTGAACTTGGGCTCTACGACACGGGCGTTGGCGGTCCGGTCCGCGTACGGGTCGGTCGCGGTGGTCGCCGAGTGGGCGTACGTGTAGAGGGTGTCCGCCGTCGTACCGGTCTTCGCCTCGAAGTAGGCGAGGGCCTGCGCGCGTGCGGCCGCCTTGAGTTCGGCGTTGGCCGGGTCGCCGAGCGTGGCGGCGGCCAGCGCGGTGGCCATGATGCGGCCGCCCATCACGTCGACCGTGGAGTGCATGCCGGCCATGATCCGGGTGTGGCTCAACTGGAAGGTCCGGGTGACCAGTTCCTGGAAGCGCTCCGGTACGGCGTACGCGTAGGCGAGGCCCGCCAGGTGGAAGGCGTTGGTGTGGCCGCTGGGGAAACCGCCGTCGTCCACCGGTGACGTGCTGCGCTGGCGCAGGAGTTGAGGCGCGACGATGACCTTCGAGTCATAGACCGGGAAGCCGAGCGCGTCGACCTTGCCGGTGTCGACGACCTCGCTCTTCTCGTTCATGCGCCACGGACGCGGGTACTGGTAGGCGTACTTGCCCGGGTTGCCCGACGCGTAGTTGCCGCGCAGGGTGTCGACCAGTTCGGCCACCTTGCCGAGCGCGGAGTCGTGCGAGCCGGCGCCGAGCGCGGCACCGGCGGGCGCATCGGCGGGGACGGCGTCGTTGATCGTGGTGGCGGGCGTGCCGTCAGGAGCGCTGGTGATCGAAGTGACCGCCAGGGCACCGGACTTGTACAGGTCGGCCAGCGGACCGAGGCCCGCGATCATCGCGTAGCTCTGGTGCTGGCGGTCGTAGAGGAACGCCTCCTTCGCCTGGGCCTCGGTGCGGTGCGTGGTGAGGTCGACGCAGTACCGCATGTTGGCGCGCAGGATCTCGGGGCGCAGCGGCGTGCCGGTGTTCCAGGCGGCGCCGGTCTTCCATATCTGGGCCATGCCGCCGAGGACGCGGACCACGGCGTTGGTCTCGGGCGTCAGGTTCGCGATGACGTTCGTCTTGTAGTCGTCGACGAACGCGAGCGGAGCCGTGGCGGCCTTGGCGTCCGCGGTGGCCAGCCAGCTGACCAGCGTGGGCGCGGCGACCACGGCGGCCGAGGCGCCGAGCGAGGTCTTGAGGAAACCACGTCTGTTCACGGCGGGTCGAACGGCGTTCGTGCGCTGCCCGGCGGGTGACGGCATGGGTGTGCCTCTCTTGAGTTCTACGGCCGCTGGGGCCGGCGAGGTCGTGCGACCAGGGAGGAGATCGTGCGATCGGCTGTGGTTCGGGGTGCACCGTACGACGTGGGAAAGCGCATACGTCAACTGGTGCGTACGTGCGAAGATTTGCGGCGGGCCGTGTCCCGTCGGAGAGGGTTCGGCGTCCACGACATGACCCCCGGGTGAACGGGGGCCGTGCGGTTCACAGGATCGATCGGGCCAGTGCCACGGCGCCCTCGACGGGCGGCACCTGGATCGGCCACGGCCGCGCCCCCGGCACCCGCTCGGCGAGCGCGGCGGTGAGGGCGTCGTACAGGCGGGGCTGGGCGAGGACGGTGCCGCCCGAGACCACCACGTCGTCGACGGGGACGCCGCGTTCGGCGAGCCGTACGACGAGTGCGGCGAGGGACCGGCCGGCCTCGACTATCACCTCGCGCGCGAGGAGCGAGCCCGCGTCGGCCGCGGTGA
Organism: Streptomyces sp. NBC_00986; assembly: GCF_045162565.1. Classification (NCBI taxonomy): domain Bacteria; kingdom Bacillati; phylum Actinomycetota; class Actinomycetes; order Kitasatosporales; family Streptomycetaceae; genus Streptomyces; species Streptomyces sp. NBC_00986. Next base: position 1,417,108 of record NZ_CP108733.1, on the reverse strand, counting down.
AGACGACGCGGGCGTGGCGGCCCCAGTCGGCGGAGACGTCGGAAGCGCTTTCCAACGCGGCGCCGAGACCGGGCACTTCGGCCACGCCGAACGCCTCGACGAGTCCCAGGGCGAGTTCGTCCGGGGCCTCGCCGCGGTCGTGCGCGGCCCAGGCGGCGCGGGCCGCCTCGCGGACGAGTCCGGCGGCGCCGCCCTCGTCGCCCAACACCGCGCCCCAGCCGCCCACTTGGAGCCGGCCGCCGTCGGCGAGCAGACCCACCGCGACGGAACCGGTGCCGGCGACCAGGCCGACGCCTTTGTCCAACCCGGCGGCGGGGACGAGCAGTTCGGCGTCTCCCACGACCAGTGCGGGCACCTTGAGACGTTCCTCCAGCGCGGCCCGGATCTCGGCGCACTGTCGGGGTGTCTCGCAGGCGTGCCCGCCCACGGCGACCGCGGACGGTCGCGCGGGTGCGGGCAGGGCGTCATGGACGAGCGCGGTCAGCCAGTCGGCGGCGGCCACGGTGTCGTGCGGCCGCCAGCCGCTGCTCGCGCGGATGTGGTCGGCGACGACATCCGGGCCCGCGCACGCGCGCAGATGTGTCTTGGTGCCACCCACGTCGATGCCGACCACGAGGGGCGTGAAGTCCTGCACGGAACCTCTTTCGTCGTTGCGCAGTGCTGCGACGGCTGGGCGAACCGTGTCCGGGGGAACGGCAGTTCAAGCACTAGGGAAGCCCCGGGACGGGCTTCTGACGGACCACGGCAGGCGAGTACCGTGACGTTCGTTAGGAAGTTAACTAACGAAGTACAGTGCGTCAAGAGTCATTGCGAACTCGGTCACAGGGACCGTTGTCCGGGCCCGCGTGACATCAGGACATCCCATCGCCGCACCCCACGGACACCCACCGGGAACGCGGCCTGTGAACTGGGGGAAGTGTGGAACACGTCGTGGCGCGGGCGGCCCGGCTGACCGAGAGCGCGAGCGCGGTGTTCGAGGTGCTGGCGAGAGCCGGCAGCGCGACCCGGCCGCAGCTCGCCGGCCTGGCCCGCCTCTCCAAGCCGACGGTGTCCTCCGCCGTCGTGGAACTGGAGAACGTCGGGCTCGCCGCCCACTCCGGCACCGCCTCCGGCGGCACGGGACGCAACGCCGCCGTCTACCGCCTCGGCCCGGCCGCCGGCGCCGTACTCGCCGTCGACCTCGGCCCGGCCCTCACCCGGGTGCGCGGCTGCGCCCTCGACGGCAGCCTGCTGGCCGAGGCGACCGGCTCCCGGGAGAATGCCGCCGACGCCGTGCGCGAGGCCCTCGGCGCGCTGCCCGCCGGCACCCCGCTGCGCACGGTCGTCGTCGCCGTCGGTGACGTGGCCGCGCGGGACCGGGCGGGCGTCGGGATGCGCCCCGCGACCGCCAAGGCGGGCCCGGTGTTCGACGCCATGACGGTCGCCCTGCCGCCGGGCATCCCGGTCCACCTGGAGAACAACGTCAACTGCGCCGCCCTCGCCGAACTGCACGAGGGCGCCGCCCGGGGCCGCATGACCTTCGGCTATCTGCGGATCGGCGTCGGTATCGGCCTCGGCATCGTCGTCGGCGGCCAGGTGCTGCGCGGTGCGAACGGCGCGGCCGGTGAGCTCGCCCGGCTGCCCTACCCCTGGGACGACGCCGTGGAGCCGCGCCGTGAGGCCCTGGAGGAGTACGTGGGCGCCCGCTCGCTGCTGCGCCGGGCGGCGGCCGCCTGGCCGGACACCGGTGAGCCGTGCCCCGGCAGCGCGGACCGGCTCTTCGCCCTCGCCCGGCAGGGACACGACACGGCGAGGGCCCTGGTCGGCCGGCACGCCGCCGACGTGGGCCGGCTGGCCGCCGCCGTGGCCGCCGTACTGGACCCGGGACTGATCGTCCTCGGGGGCAGCACGGGCACGGACCCGCAGCTCCTGCCCGGTGTGCGGACCGAGCTGGGGCGGCTGAGCTGGCCCACCGAGGTGGTCAGCAGCACGGTCGGTGATCTCGGCACCGTGGTGGGCGCGGCCCGGCTCGCGGTCGCCAGAGGAGTCCAAACCGTGACCGATGGTGCGGGGGCGAAGGATTGACGGCCTCCGACTTGGTCTGCCAATGTCCGGACAAGCGCTTTCTAAGTCGGTCGGGACGCCGACTTGGGGTGAGCCTCCCAGCCCGTACACGACGTACGGCAACCGCACGAGGGCGTGCCAGTGCGGTGACGGCCAGGACGGCCGGGGATCTCGCCCCGCGTGGACGACGCGGCCGGGCGAGGCCGTGCCCCCGGAAAGTGACCTTTCCTGCAAAATGCACCCGTGCCGCATCGGTCGGCGCCGTGCTCCGTCTCCTACGACGAAAAAAGGGATCGAAGATGACCACTGTGGGTGTGCGGCGCTCCAGCCGACTCGGCCGCGGCGGCATGCGCCGCCTGGTTCCCCTCGCTGCCGTCGCTGTGTCAGGTGCCCTGCTGCTCTCCGCCTGCGGGTCGGGGTCCGGCTCGGGCGGTAACGCGAAGTCGCTGACGTTCTGGATCTCCACGGTTCCGGGGCAGGACGCGGGCTGGAAGAAGCTGGTCGCGCAGTACAAGAAGGAAACCGGCGTCAACGTCAAGCTCGTCAACATCCCCTACGACGGGTACCCGACGAAGCTGCACAACGCCGCGCAGGCGAACTCGCTGCCCGACGTGGCGGACGTGCCCGCCCTGGACCCGATCTGGTCGAGCAAGCTGGTCGACCTCAAGTCCATCGCCAACAACAAGAGCTACAACATCAACTCCAACTTCCTGGCGAAGGACTCGTCCGGGAAGGTGCTGGCGATCCCCTCGGACGTCACCGCGTCCGGCCTGTTCATCAACAAGTCGCTGTTCGAGAAGGCCGGCGTCGCCGTTCCGGCCTCGCCCGCGAAGACCTGGACCTGGGACGAGTTCATCGCGGCGGCCAACAAGGTCCGCGAGAAGACCGGCGCCAAGTACTCCCTGACGTTCGACCAGTCGCCGTCCCGGCTCCGCGCCATGGTGTACGAGATGGGCGGGAAGTACGTCCACGCGGACTCCTCCGGCAAGTTCTCGGCGGACGCCGCGACCAAGAAGGCCGTGGAGTACTTCGTCGGACTGAACGACGACAAGGTCATGCCGAAGTCGGTGTGGACCAGCGGCGCCGACCCGTCGGCCATGTTCCAGAGCGGTGACGTCGTCGCCTACTGGTCCGGCGTGTGGCAGGTGCCCGCCTTCGCGGACAGCATCAAGAAGTTCGAGTGGGCGAGCGTCCCGACCCCCGCCCAGCCGGTGCAGGCCAGTGACGTCAACAGCGGCGGCATGATGGTCGGCTTCAACAACAACGGCGCCGCGGCCACCGCCGCGACGAAGTTCATGTCCTGGGTGTACGAGCCGAAGAACTACACCGAGCTGGTCGAGAGCTCCGGGTTCCTCCCGGTCGAGAGCGGTCTGAGCCCGAAGTACCCCTTCAAGTCCGCGGCGGCGCAGGCGGCGTTCAAGCTCTACAACGAGGAGATCCCGCTCTACGCGCCGATCTCGGGCTACTTCAACAGCGCGCAGACGAACTGGGTGCTGAAGGGCAAGAGCCTCACCACCGACCCGACCAAGACGGAGCTCGGCAAGGCGATCAACGGCCAGCAGTCGGCCGACAAGGCCCTGCAGAACATCGTGGACGGCTACAACACGGCGGTCGGCGGCTGATCGTGGGCCACAGGGCCGGGCGGCGGGGTCCAGACACCGCCGCCCGCCCTGGCCGCCCCCGTGATGCCGGGCTCACGGCGTGAGCCCACAGCGATCCATTCCACCAGCACGGAAGTCAGGAAGATGACAAAAAGCGCCGCGGACGTGTCCGTGAGGCCGCCCAGGAAACGACGAAGCACCTACACCCTCGCGCCGCTCGTCCTCATCGCGGCCAATGTCGTGCTCTTCGCGTTGTTCTTCGTGTGGCCGGCGGTGATCGGGCTCGTCTACTCGTTCACGAACTACACCGGTGTGGGGGCGTTCCAGTTCATCGGACTGGACAACTACCAGAACCTGTTCGGGGACTCGACCTTCTACGACGCGCTGTTCCGGACGCTGCTGTACGCCGTGCTCGTCGTGCCGCTGAACTTCGTGCTCTCGCTGTTCATCGCCAACCTCGTGGTGAGCAAGCAGGCCAAGGGCGCGTCGGTCGCGCGTGTCGTCTTCTTCATCCCGTGGCTCATCTCGCCCATCGTCGTGGGTGTCCTGTGGCGGTGGCTGTTCGGCGAGAACTTCGGACTGATCAACTACGTCATCGAGAAGCTCGGCGGGCACGCGATCGCGTGGCAGTCGAACGCGGACCTGTCGCTGGGCGTCGTGGTGATGGCGGGTGCCTGGTGGGGCACGGCCTTCTCGATGCTGCTGTTCATCGCGGCGATCAAGAACGTGCCGGTGTCGTACTACGAGGCGGCCTCGCTCGACGGAGCCGGCCCCTGGCGCCAGTTCAGGAGCATCACGCTCCCGAGCATCGCGCCCACCTCGTTCATCGTGATCCTGCTCAACACGATCAACGCGATGAAGGAATATCCGCTGTTCGTCTCCCTCAACAACGGCGGACCCGGAACGTCGAACAACCTGCTCGTCCAGTACATCTACGAAACCGGCTTCAACCGGGGCCAGATCGGCTACGCGAGCGCCGCGTCCTTCGTGCTCATGCTCATCCTGATGGCCGTCGCGATCATCCAACTGATCGTCAACCGGCGGGTGGAGAACCGATGACAACCACAGACACGCCGCGTCCCGCCGGCGCCGACTCCGGCCGGACCCTTTCCAAGAGGCAGCGACGCAACGGGCGCGACGGCGGGCTTCGGAGCGCGGTACCCGCGACGACACTGCTGTGGATCCTGGCCGCCCTCTACGGGCTGCCGGTCGCGTGGTTCGTCCTCAGCTCCTTCAAGCCGGCGGGAGACCTGTTCTCCCTCCCGCTGACGGTGCTTCCGCACAACCCCACCGTCTCGGGTTACAAGGCCGCGTGGGAGAGCGCCAACTTCTCCCAGTACTTCATCAACACGGCCCTCGTGTGCGTGATCACGACGATCCTCACGGTGGGGGTCAGCTGCTGCACCGGGTACGCGCTGGCCAAGTACAACAACAGGTGGCTGAAGTTCTTCTTCCTCTGCATCCTGGCCACCACGATGCTGCCGTCCGAGGTCATGCTCGCTCCCGAGTTCCTGGTCGTCCGCGACCTCGGCCTCTACAACTCCTTCGCCGGCATCATCCTCCCGGCCGTGCTCACCGCGACCGGCTGCTTCATGTTCCGCCAGTTCTTCCTGACGGTCCCCGACGAACTCGTCGAGGCCGCGCGCATCGACGGCGCCCGTGAACTGTCGATCTTCCTGCGGATCATGGTGCCGATCTCCCGGCCCATCATGCTGACCCTGGCGATCCTGTCCTTCCAGTGGCGCTGGAACGACTACATCTGGCCGCTGCTGATGCTGAACGACCCCAACAAGTTCACCGTGCAGATCGGCATCCAGAGCCTCGTCGGCGCGCAGAACATCAACTGGTCGGTGCTGCTGGGCGGTTCGGTCATCTCCATGATCCCGCTGATCCTCATCTTCCTGGTGTTCCAGCGGTACGTCATGAGCGCCGACATCAACGCCGGACTGAAGGACTGATCTTGCACACCCCGCTCGACCACGAGTTCGTCCGCGCGGCGGCCCGCGCCGCCGACCGGTCGGCCGCCCCGCTGGCGGCCGGCCCCGACGAGGAACCCGCCGGTGTGGCGCACCGTGGTCTGGCGCGCCGGGTCAAGACCCTGATCGCGGCCTACCGTTCCCCGGACTCGGCACTGCACGGCAACGGGCAGGCCGTCGCCGCCGCCATGACCCACCTCCGCGCCCTCCGGGCCACGCAGACCGCCACCGGCCTCTTCGCCGGCGGCGACAACGTGCAGTCACCGCCGGACTCCGCGTTCACCCTCAACGACGTGTGCGACGCGCACGTCCTCGCCGCGGGCGCGGGACCGGAACTGCGCGAGGTCACGGCCGCGCTCGCCGACATCGCCGGCGCCGCCACCGCCAGTCTCCTGACCGGAGGGGTGCACACCCCGAACCACCGCTGGGAACTGAGCGCGGCGCTGGCCCGGCTGCACCGCTCGTTCCCCGACGACCGGCTGCTCGCCCGCGTCGAGGAGTGGCTCGCCGAGGGCGTCGACATCGACGCGGAGGGCCTGTACTCGGAGCGCAGCGCCGTCTACGCGTCCATCGTGACCAACCCGTCGTTGCTGTTGCTGGCCGAGGTGCTCGGGCGTACCGACCTGCTGGACGCCGTCGAACGCAACCTCGCCACGACCCTGGACCTGATCAGACCGGACGGCACGGTGGAGACCGTCCACTCGCGCCGCCAGGACCAGAGGCTTTCGTTCGCGCTGTGGCCCTACCTGCCGCACTACCGGCTGCTCGCGATCCGCACCGGCCGGGGCGACTTCGCCCGCGCGGCCCGCCTGGCGGCCGCCGACGGCATCGTCGACCCCGACCTGCTCGCCCAGATCCTCCTCACCCCGGATCTGTGCCGCGCCCTGCCGGCCCCGGACGCGGAGAAGCTCCCGCGCGACCGGTACCTCCCCACCGCACGCCTCGCCGCACACGTCTCGGCCACCGCGCACACCGTGGTGTACGGCGGTTCCGACGTGCCCGAGCACCGGCGCATCCGCTCGGGCCTCGCCTGCAACCCCACCTTCCTGCGCCTGTTCGCCGGTGCCGCCGTCCTCGACGCGGTCCGCCTCTCGCGGGTGTTCTTCGACCTGGGCCCGTTCCGTGCCGCCGACATGGAACAGCTCGCCGACAACCGGTACCGGCTCACCCAAACCCTCACAACCGCCTACTACCAGCCGCTGCCGAAGGACCGGAGGCGCGACGACGGCGCCTACCGCCTGGTGGACGAGGGCCGCTTCTCCGCGGCGATGGCGTTCCCCGACCGCCCGCAGGACGAGGTCTCCCACACGACCCGGGTCGAGGTCGACCTGCGGGAGGACGGGGCCGACCTGCGGATCGACATCAGCGGCCCATCGGTGCCCTGGGCCCTCGAACTGACCTTCCGCCCAGGGGGAGTTGCCGAGGGCGCCGAACCGCTCGACGACGGCCGCTGGTGCCTGACGACCGGCCCGCTGACCTACCGCGTCGGCGACGACGAGATCCGCGTCGAGGCCACCGTCGAGGCGGGCGAACCCCTCGCCGGACCCGACCGGAGCGACGTACTACGGTACGACCCGGGACAGGACTACACCGTGGCCGGCGGCACCGACGCGACGGCCGGGAACCGCGTCTACCTCGGTGGAAACGGCCCCCAGACACTGCGCGTCGCACTGCGCGCCGTCCGCCCCGCACCCGCTCTCTGACTCCGACGACCCACGCCATGGCCACCTCAGGCATGAAGGGCTGATCCACCGCGATGCAACTCCCTCACCAGCGCGGCCCGTTGCACGACCTCCCCGACACCCCGGAGGCCTACGACGCGGTCCTCGCCGCCGTCGTCGAGCAGGCCCTGCGCCGCATCACACCGGAGGGCAACCTCGAACACCCCGACTGCTACGACGACATCGGGGACACCTCGCTCGGGATCACCTCCCTGCTGGCCTTCGCCTGGCAGCGCGGCAAGGACCCGCGACTGCCGGAGGCGGTACGCCGCAGCCTCGCCTTCCATCTCCGTGAGCGCGTCTACACGGCGGACAACCCCGGCTACCCGAACCTTCAGGTGCGCAACTCCGGCCTCCCGTACGCGCGTTACGTCCTGGAGGCGGGCGCCCACCCCATCGGCGACTGGCCGAGCACGGCGTGGGCGCTGCTCCAGGCGGTCAACATCCTCGACGCGACGGACGGCCTCGTCGACGACGAACAGCGCACCGCCCTGGTCGAGTTGGCGCACGGCTACTGGCGCTGGCTCACCGAGGCGACCTTCTTCAACCCGCAGGAGGCCGGCAACCAGGCCATCGGCTGTGTCGTCGGCGGCCTGATGCTGGCCCGCCATCTCCCGCCGGAAGAGGGGGAGTCGGTCCGCACTCGCGCACTCCGTGTGTACGGCGAGGAGATCTGCGCCCACCGCGTGAGTGACCGCGGTGCCCTCCTCCCGCCCGAACACGGCGGCGCGTACGACAACAACTACGGCCCGATCTCCCTCTCCTTCCTCGCGCAGGCCCACATCGTCAGCGGCGAGGACGTCTTCGCCGAGGACGGGGAGGCGCTGGCCCGCTACATCGACGCCCGCCTCACCAGCGGCGGATTCGACAACGGCGGCCCGCGCTACAGCGAACAGCACTCCGGCTTCGAATCGGTCCTCGGCCTGCGCTACTTCGGCAGCCGTATCGGCTCCGACATCGGCCGCTACCGGGGAGACACCCGCTGGGGCCGGCACGCGGTCAAGCCGGACGGGGGAGTGGACGGTCACTTCGCGTGGATGCTGGTCTGGCAGATCCAGGACACCACGCGCTGGCACCGCACACCCTCCACGACCGCCGCCCGGCATCAACTCCGGGCGGGAACCGTGTCGGTGGCCTTCGACAGCAAGCTGACCCCGTCACTCGTCGAGGCGGACGGCACCTACTACCTGCCCGCGGCCGTGAACCGGCAGCACGGCTTCGGCCCGGTGCTCGACGGCTTCCTGCTGTGCCGCCCGATGGGCGAGGTACGAGTCCGCGACCTTCAAGCCGACGGCCTGACGGCCAAGTTGGTCACAAAGCCGGTCGTCGGCCGCGACCACGTCCTGCGGCACATCCGCTCCCTGTACGTCACCGACGGCACGCGGCTCTGGATGACGGTGGCCCTCGAACGCCTCGACGGAGCACCGTACTTGCTGGCCGGGCTGCCGTACGCGGCGGACGACGGCGACCGGGTACGCAGGACGGCGGAGGGCGATGTCACCTCCGCGGGCACCCTGCGCCTCACCCACCCGACCGACCAGGGCGCCGACCACTTCGACGCCCGCTCCGAACTCACCCAGCAGGAGGCGGCGTTCGCCCTCGCCGCCGACCCGCGCGGCTACGGCAACCCCGACGAGGGCTGGCTTCACCTGGTCAGCTCGACAGCACTGGAGGCCGACCCGGCACCGGGCGCGCCGGAGAACCTGCACGTGTTCGCCGTGCGGTACGGGCCCGGGACAGGGGAGTTCACGCCCGCCTTCGAGACCGGCGAGGACGACCTGACCCTGACCGTCCGCACGGAGGCCTTCACTGTGGTGATCGGCGACCCGGCAGGCGATGCCGACGCCGAGCCGGAGCTCACCCTGCGAGCCTGAGGGTCCTCAACTGCCTGCCCGCGCCGCCGAGTTCTGCTCCGGCGCGGGCAGTGCGCCGACCGGCACGACCAGGTCCGCCCGGTCCCGGGTCGCCGCCACCAGGTCGGCGTTGCGCTGATCGGTGCCCGCCACCCAGGCCACCGCCGTCTCGTGGTCCTTGCCGAACTCCTCGTGCCGGGCGACGAGTCGGCGGACACGCTCGTCCTCGTCGGCCTCGCAGAACCACACCTCGTCCAGGCACGGCCGTACCCGCGCCCATGAACCCGCCTCCAGCAGAAGGTAGTTGCCCTCCGTCACCACCAGCCGGGCGGTGGGCAGCACCGGGATCGCGCCGGCGATCGGCTGCTCCAGCACCCGCTCGAAGCCGGGCGCGTACACCACCTCGTCGGTCTCCTCGTGGAGCCTCCGCAGCAGAGCCGCGTAACCGTCGGCGTCGAAGGTGTCGGGTGCGCCCTTGCGGGCGCGGCGGCCGAGGCGGTCCAGTTCGACGTCGGCGAGGTGGAAGCCGTCCATGGGGACGTGCGCGACCCACGGTTCCGCGCTGCTCCCGTTCAGCGTCCGCACCAGGTGCTCGGCGAGGGTCGTCTTGCCCGCGCCAGGGCTGCCGGTGATACCGAGGACGGCACGTCGGCCGGGGACGGCGAGTGCGGTGGCACGGGTGAGGAGGTCGTCGAAAGTCAGCGGCACACGGAGAGTGTGCCATCCGTCTCGGTTGACCGTCCGGGGCGATGATGTGCGGAAGATCGGGGAGTCGACCGAACAGAGAGACCATGGAGTGGGGGACAGGAACAGGAGCCGTCCATGACCGACGACGCGACACAGATCCGTGCCCTCATCACCGGCTGGGCCGAGGCCGTCCACCGCGGCGACCTCGAGCGCGTCATGGCGGACCACACCGAGGACCTCGTCATGTACGACGTCCCGCCGCCCCACGCCGGCATCCACGGCCTCGCCGCCTACCGCGCCACCTGGCCGCCGTTCTTCGACTGGCAGGCCCAGGGCGCCTGCTTCGACATCGACTCCCTCGACATCACGGCCGGCACGGACGTCGCCTACGCCCATGCCCTGCTCCGGTGCGGCACTCCCGAGGAGTTCGCCGAATTCCCCGCCCTGCGCCTGCGGCTCACCTTCGGCCTGCGCAAGGAGCGGGGCCGGTGGCTGGTCGCGCACGAGCACCACTCGTTCCCGCACGACTGACGTGGCAAGGGCGTTCAGGTCGCCTTGCTGATCACCTCGTCGGCGATCCAGCGCGCGACGTCGGCGGGGTAGGGCGCGGGGAGCCCGAGGACGATGTGGGGGAAGCCCGCGTCGAGCGCCTCGCGGATCGCGGCGCGGGTGGCTTCGGGACGGTCGTAGGAGAGGGAGAGATGGATGGAGCGGGTGATCGTGGCGGGGTCGCGGCCGATCTCGGCGCAGTAGCGGTCGAGGAGTGCGCTGCGGCTGACGGCGTCCTCGATGTCGCCGCCGGGGATGTTCCACAGGTCGGCGTGCTCGGCGACCACGCGCAGGGTCGCGGCCGCGCGTCCGCCGATGAGGATCGGCGGGTGGGGGCGCTGGACGGGCTTGGGGTTGCCGAACGCTCCGGTCAGGTGGTGGTGGGTGCCGTGGAAGTCGAAGGGTCTCTCCTCGGTCCACAACCGGCGGATCACCGTGCAGGCCTCGGCGAGGCTCGCCACGGCGTGCGCCGAGTCGTGGAAGGGGAGGCCGTGCGCCTCGTACTCCCGCCTGGCGAGGGGATGGTCGGGGCGTGAGCCGACGCCGATGCCGAAGTCCAGCCGTCCGCCGGAGACGATGTCGACGGTCGTGGCGATCTTGGCCAGCATCGCGGGAGGCCGGATGCGGTTGCTGGTGACCAGCACGCCGAGCCGCAGCCGCCGGGTCTGCGCGGCGAGGGCGGAGAGCAGCGTCCAGCCCTCGAAGGCCGGGCCGTCCGGGTCGCCGCCGATCGGCATGAGGTGGTCGAACAGCCAGGCGTGCTCGATCTCCGGGACGGTGTCGGCCTCCTGCCAGACGCGGAGCAGGTCGGCGTACTCGACCTGCATGGGGGCGGTCATGATTCCGAAGCTGGGGCGGGGGGTGTGGGGCATGGCGCCGTCCGTTCTTCTGAACCGCTCTTCTGCACCGCGTGGTGGCAGGCGTGGCTTGGTCGTCCGGCCTCTGCTCTGGCATCATGGGCAAGCGGAACCTTGTTCCGGAAACGATACGGAACAAGGTTCCGGTTTGGCAAGTCATGAAGGTGGAGGAGTTGCGCGGTGAGTGAGAACGGTGCGGACGAGGGGCGCGCGACCCGGCCCGCGAAGGCGGACGGCCAGTCCAAGCGGGCCGACGCCCGGCGCAACAAGGAGACCCTCCTCGACGCCGCCGCCAAGGTCTTCGTGGCGTCGGGTGTGGACGCTCCCGTGCGTGACATCGCGCGCGAGGCCGGCGTCGGACTCGGCACCATCTACCGGCACTTCCCGACGCGCGCGGATCTCGTCATCGCCGTCTACCGGCACCAGGTCGAGGCCTGCGCCGAAGCCGGTCCGGCGCTGCTGGCGAGCAGCGCCACGCCGTACGCCGCGCTGCGGGAGTGGATCAATCTCTTCGTCGACTTTCTGGTCACCAAGCACGGACTCGCCGCGGTGCTGCGGTCCGACACCGCCGGCTTCGAGGCATTGCACGGCTACTTCCTGGACCGCCTGCTGCCCGTGTGTGCCGAGCTGTTCGACGCGGCGGTCGCCGCCGGCGAGGTCCGGTCGGACCTGACGTCCTACGAGATCATGCGCGGCGTCGGCAACCTCTGCGTCGGCGCGGAGGGTGACGAGCGCTACGACGCGCTCCGGCTTGTCGATGTCTTCGTCGCGGGCATGCGTCTGTCCCGCTGACCGGGTTGCCGCCGCCTCGTTCATGCGCGGGTAGCCGGTGCGTCACTTGCTGCTCATCCGGTGCTGAGACGTTCCCTCTGTCGGAAAAGTTGGCTATACAACTTCGAGAGAGAGTGATGGCGATGTCACCGTCCGTAGAAGATCTGCCGCTCACCTGGCTGCGGGACAACTGTCCCTGCCCCCGGTGCCGCGACCCCCGCAACGGGCAGAAGCTGTTCCAGATCACCGAACTGCCCATCGGCCTCGCGCTCGACGCCGTACGGCGGACGGCCGACGGCGTCGAGGTCGACTGGGCGCCGGACGGGCACCGTTCCGCGTACTCCGCGCAGTGGCTGACCGCCAACCGGCCCGACGGAGGGGACGGTTCAGGGGACCGGCGTGGTGAGAACGGCAAGACCCTGTGGGCCGCCGCCGACCTGAACAGCCGTCTCCCCGAGGCGAATTGGGCGGAGTATCTGGGCGACCCGGCGGCCAGGGCGCGGGTGCTGGAGTCGGTTCTCGGGCTCGGCTTCGCGCTGTTGCGTGACGTGCCGTGCCGCGAGGGGCAGGTGCTGGAGGTCGCGGAGACCTTCGGGTACGTCCGTGAGACCAACTACGGGCGGCTCTTCGACGTACGGGTCGAACCGGACCCCAACAACCTCGCCTTCACCGGCGCCCGGATCACCCCGCACACCGACAACCCGTACCGCGACCCGGTGCCCACCCTCCAACTCCTGCACTGCCTGACCAACGCGGCGGTCGGCGGTGACTCCGGACTGGTCGACGGGTTCAAGGCCGCCGCGCTGCTCCGTGCCGAGGACCCGGAGGCGTTCGCCGTACTGACGCGCACTCCTGTGCCGTTCCGATTCGGCGATGCGCAGACCGTGTTGGCCGCCGACCGGCCGTTGATCGACGTGGACGGGCGGGGCCGGATCCGCGAGGTGCGCTTCAACAACCGTTCCATCGGCACCCTGTTGCTGCCCGCCGCCGAACTGGCGGCCTTCTACCGGGCCTACCGCACCTTCGCCGAGATCACCCTGCGCCCCGAACTCCAGCTGGAATTCCGGCTGTTGCCCGGCGACTGCCTGATCTTCGACAACGTCCGCCTGCTGCACGCGCGTACGGCCTTCGAGGAGAGCGGCGCCCGTCACCTCCAGGGCGCCTACGCCGACATCGACGCACTCGCCGGCACGTTGGCCGTCCTGCGTCGCGAACGGGCCGTAGCGGGTGCGGAGTTCGTGGACGAGCTGGCCGAACTCTTCGCGGGTGAGGGTGCGAGCGCCTACCTGGGGGAGGAGGTCACGATGGCGCAGCACATGCTCCAGGCGGCGGCGCGTGCCGAAGAGGCGGGCGCGCCCGACGCGTTGATCGCCGCCGCGCTGCTGCACGACCTCGGGCACTTCCACGGGCCGGTCAGCGGTGAGGAGTTGATGGAGGGCACCGACAACCGGCACAACCACACCGGGGCGGACCGGCTGGCCGAGTGGTTCGGTCCCGAGGTCACCGAGCCGATCCGGCTGCATGTGGCGGCGAAGCGGTATCTGTGCGCGGTCGAGCCGGGTTACTTCGGCCGGCTCTCCGAGGCTTCGGTGTACACGCTGGAGGTGCAGGGTGGTCCGATGTATCCGGCCGAGGTCGCCGTGTACGAGGCGAATCCCTACGCGGCCGACGGGGTCGCGGTGCGCCGCTGGGACGACGAGGGCAAGGACCCCGAGGCGCCGACCCCGGACTTCGCGCACTTCCGGCCGCTGCTCACGGCCTTGCTGCGGAAGGACTGAACAGGGCCTGCCTATAAGGACCGTAAGGACTACAAGGACTGGCTCAGGCGTCGTCGGCCGGGCGGCGGGCCAGCGAACCGGAGGCGGCCGAGCTGTGCACGGTGAAGGCCACGGTCTCCGGGAGGTACCGGTCCTCGGACCATTCGACCGGGGTTCCCGCCGGATCCGTACTGCACCGGCGTTCGCGCAGCAGCGGGTCGCCGGGCCGGCAGCCGAGCAGCCGGGCGTCCTCCTCGTCGGCCCGGCACAGGTCGATCGTGTGCTGGGCGTCCGCGATCAGCACGCCCGACTCCTCCAGGGCGACGGTGTGCGACACGGTGTCCGGCGGCAGCTCGGCGATCAACTCGCCCACGGCGGACGGGTATACGGTCCGCTCGATCATCACAGGCCGCCCCGAGAGGGTGCGCAGCCGCCGCACTTCGTAGATCTCCGCCCCTGCGGGCAGGCGCAGTCGGTCCCGCTCGGTCGCGTCGGCGGGGCGGGTCTCCACGGTGACGATCCGGGCGCCGGGCTCCTCGCCCGTGGAGCGGGCCCAGCGGGTGAAGCTGAGGAGTTCGCCGAAGCTCTGCGGGCGGGGCGTGCCGATCACGACGCGTCGGGTGCCGCGCCGGGAGGCGATCAGGCCCTCGGTGCGCAGGAGGGCCATCGCCTGGCGGACCGTGCCCCGGGAGACGCCGTACCGTTCGGCGAGTTCGCCCTCGGCAGGGAGCCGGCCGCCGGAGCCGTAGCGGCCCTCGCCGATCTCGCGGCCGAGGTCGGCCGCGACCTTGCGGTACATCGCCGGGGGTCTTCCCGTGCCGGCCGGGCCGTCCGTCACCGTGCGCGTCTCCCTGGGTACCGAGGCCGTCAGTCGTTGTCCGCGTTCTCGGCGTTCTTCTTGTTCTTGATCCGCTCGGCTTCCTTGCGGACCTCGGCCTGAGTGGCGCGCTCCTTCTCCAGCCACTCGGGGCCGTCCTTCTTGAGCGCCTCGATCTGCTCGGTGGTGAGGGGCTCGGTGACCCCGCCGCGGGCGAGACCGGCGATGGACACGCCGAGCCTGGCCGCGACGACCGGACGCGGGTGCGGGCCGTTGGCGCGCAGGTCGCGCAGCCACTCGGGCGGGTTGGCCTGCAGCTCGTTCAGCTCGGCGCGGGAGACCTCGGCCTTCTGGAACTCGGCGGGGGTGGCCTCTAGGTACACACCCAGCTTCTTCGCCGCCGTGGCGGGCTTCATGGTCTGGGTGGTCTGGTGCGACTTCATACCGTCAAGAGTATCGACCGCGTTCGAGACCTCCGACCACGGCGGGTAACCTTGCGGGGTGACAGGCTCGGAAGCATCCCCCACGTTCCGGCTCGCGTACGTCCCCGGGGTGACGCCCGCCAAGTGGGTGCGGATCTGGAACGAGCGCCTGCCCGACGTCCCCCTCGTCCTCGTACCGGTCCCGGCCGCCGAGGCAGCCGATGTGCTGCGACGCGGCGACGCCGACGCCGGACTCGTACGGCTGCCGGTCGACCGTGAGGTCTTCAGCGCGATCGCCCTCTACACCGAGGCGACCGTGGTCGTAGCCCCGAAGGACCACGTCGTGACGGCGGCCGAAGAGGTGTCCCTCGACGAACTCGCCGACGAGGTGGTCCTCCACCCCCTCGACGACGTCCTCGACTGGCAACAGCCGCCCGGGGAGCCCGCGTTCGAGCGTCCCGCGACCACCGAGGACGCCGTCGAACACGTGGCGTCGGGCATCGGCATCCTCTACGTCCCCCAGTCGCTGGCCCGGCTGCACCACCGCAAGGACCTCACCTACCGGACCGTCGTCGACGCCCCCCAGTCGGACGTCGCCCTGTCCTGGCCCGAGGACGCGACCACCGAGCTGGTCGAGGACTTCATCGGCATCGTGCGCGGCCGCACGGTCAACAGCACGCGGGGGCGCACTCCGACGCCCGCCCAGCCGAAGACCAAGGCGAAGGCGAAGCGTACGGAGGCGCCCGCGAGGCGTAAGCCGGCGACCGGCAAGTCCACCGGAAAGAACCCCCGAGGCTCCTCCGGCGGCACCAAGGGAACCAAGCGCGGCAAGCCCCGCGGTCGCTGACGGCCGGCGTGTTCTGCCGAGTCCCGCTCGAACACCCCGCCGCCTGCGCCTAGTTGAGCACCCCGGTCGGCAACGGGGTGCAGACGTCGAACCTCATCCCGCGCCCCCGGCCAGCAGCTCGCGCAGCGCCCTCTCCTCCTCGGGACTGAGACCGCTCACGAACTGCTGCAGCGCGCCGATCGGATCCGGCCCCCGGTCCAGCGCCTCGTGCATCGCCTCCGCGGTCAACTCTGCCGCGTTCTTCGCCGGCCGATAACAACCGCGCCGCCCCTCCGCGTCCCGTAGAACGAGCCCCTTGTCGTAGAGCCGCTTGAGGATCGTGTGCACGGTGTTGTAGGCGAGCGGGCCGTCGATCTGGGCCTGGATCTCGGCCGGGGTCAGCGGCCGGTCGGTCGCCCACAACGAGGCGAGGACCTCGCTCTCCAGCTCACCGGCGCTGCGCCGCTCCGCCCGGACCTGGGGGTCTCTGCCAGCCAT
This sequence comes from Streptomyces sp. NBC_00986, assembly GCF_045162565.1. Taxonomy (NCBI): domain Bacteria; kingdom Bacillati; phylum Actinomycetota; class Actinomycetes; order Kitasatosporales; family Streptomycetaceae; genus Streptomyces; species Streptomyces sp. NBC_00986. The sequence continues at coordinate 1,400,730 of NZ_CP108733.1, read as the reverse complement.
GGCGCTCACCTTACAGCGTGTAGGGCGCGATGCGCCTACCCCTGGGCGCTCTGACCAGGCTCTTCTGCCTGGTCGGGGTCGATCGATGCGCCGGGGGGCTTCCTGCTTCTGCCTGAGGGAAGACGGTCCGGCGACCGCCGCAACCGAAATCGGGCGCCGGCCGCGCGGTGAGCGAGTGCGGGACGAAGTGACCGTCGTGGTCACCCCGCCCCGCACACTCGCCACCGGAGGGGCTCGGCGGTCAGCTGCCGACGAGCATCTGCCAGGTCTGCGGGCCGACTTGGCCGTCGACGCCGAGGCTGTGCGCGGACTGGAAGGCCCGGGCGGCGCTGTTGGTGCCGGAGCCGAAGTTGCCGTCGACGGTGAGGCCGTAGCCGAACTTGTTCAGTTCCACCTGGGCGGAGCGGACGGCGTCGCCGGTGGAACCCTGCTGGACCTGGACGATCAGCGCGGACCAGGTCTGTGGGCCTATCTCGCCGTCGACGCCGAGGCCGTGTGCGGACTGGAAGCTCTTGGTCGCGGCGAGGGTGTCCGCCCCGAACTGGCCGTCCGCGGTGATCGACGCACCGTGGTAGCGCAGCAGGTACTGCGCGGCCAGCACATTGTTCCCGCTGTCCCCGTCGATGACGTTCGGCCAGGGCGGCGCGACGGTGCCTCCGCCCGTGGCGCCGGTCCCGGTACCCACGAGCACCTGCCAGGTCTGTAGGCCGACCTGGCCGTCGACGCCGAGGCCGTGTGCGGACTGGAAGGCCCGGGCGGCGGTGTCGCTGCCGGAGCCGAAGTCGCCGTCGACGGTGAGGCCGTAGCCGAACCGGTTGAGCTCCACCTGGGCGGCCCGGACGGCGTCGCCGGTGGAGCCTTCCTGCACCTGGACGATCAGTGCCGACCAGGTCTGTGGGCCTATCTGGCCGTCGACGCCGAGGCCGTGTGCGGACTGGAAGCTCTTGGTCGCGGCGAGGGTGTCCGCCCCGAACTGGCCGTCCGCGGTGATCGACGCACCGTGGTAGCGCAGCAGGTACTGCGCCGCCTGCACGCTGGGCCCCGTCATGCCGTCGGTGATGTTCGGCCAGGACGGCAGGATGACACCGGTACCGCCGCCGCCCGTGCCGCCCCACTGTCCGACGTCGGCGGCCATCGCCTGGTCGAGGTCCGCGTCGTGCCCGGCGACCGAGATGCCGTTCTGGACCTGCCGCAACTGCGCGCGGCTGTCCCAGCTCCCGCCGGACCACGCGTACGTCTGCCAGCCCCAGGTTATTTTCCCGTTGTCGAAGAGCTCCTTGATCACGTGGTAGCCGCCGTACGCACCGGTCCGGGACCGGCCGATCACCGAGGCGACGCCGTCGAAGTAGGAGTTGAGCGCGGAATACATCGAGGACTGAAGGTCGAAGTCGACGCTGAAGTAGATCGGCCGCGTCGACGGCATCCCGCTGGCCAGCGCTTGCCGCTGTGCCTCGGTGGCATGCCCGGCCCCCTGGGAGTACGGGTCTGCGGGGACGCCGCTCTGCCAGTCCTGCAGCCCGTCGGACTCCCAGTTGGAGACGATGCCCAGATCCGCGGCGGTCAGGGCCTGGGCCTCGGACAGGGTGAGGACCTTCGGGTTCGGCAGCCAGCTGAGGTAACGGCACACGAAGCCGTAGCCCGCCGCGGCGACCGAACCGGCGGTGAGCGACGCGTCGGAGTAGTCGATCCCGTAGCCGGTCGCCGCGGTCGCCGAGGAAGCCGCGGACGCCGACTGAGCGAATCCGATGCCGGTCGCGGTGGCCACCGCGGCGCCGCCGGCGAGGGTCAGCAGTCTGCGTCGCGACACATGACGGCCGTGGTCAAACAGGTCCATGACACGTTCCAATCCTTGACGACTGATTGCGGTGAGCAACATGGGGGCCGCTGGGCGACGCGGCATTCGAGTCCTGCCGGAGCCAACTGCCGAGTGCTTGGGATGCCAGTCGGAAGCAGCGCTGCAGGTGATCTTTGGGCCCCGGTCCAGCCCGTGTCCACAGCGAATCGGGATCTGGTGGGATCGCGGGACGGTACCGGCACTGACCTGCTGGGATCCGCAGCGGTGTGACGGTTGAGCGGGACAGTTCCGGCGCGGCCGCCGAACAGGGCGGGCGCGTGGGTGCCGGCCCAGGTCTCGGCCGCGGGGGTGCTGATGCTGTGGAAGCAGCGGGAAGCCGCCCGGAGCTTTCCGGGGTCTTCGAAGGTGAGCGATGCGCTGATTCGGCCTGCTGGCGCGACGTCACACTCGGTGTCGCGTCGAGTGGCTTGGCCCTGGACGCAAGGTGCCAGTGGTCCTCCGAGGTGAGCGGCTGGCGGACGGGACACGCCGGGTCCACGTGCCCCGCAGGCCACCGCCGTGGTCGACCATTTCCATGTCGTCCAGCTCGCCGACACGGGCGTGCCAGCGACCCGGGGGGAAGGCGAGGCGGCGCCTGCTGCGCGGCCCGCCGGGTCGCCAGTGCGCGGTCAGGCGGTAACAGGTGGCAGCGGTGTGCGACGACTCCGACAGACATGCGGTCAGGGGCGTGCCGCCACGGTGGAGTCCGAGCAGCGGGGTGTCGACGAACGCGTCCAGCTCGCGGGTGCTGTGCACCGCGATGGTCTGCGTGGGCTGCGTGGGCTGCGCGGGCTCGGACTCGGACGGCGAGGCCGGCTCCGAGGGCCCGGACCTCCGAGCGTTCACAGCCGCGTCCAGCCGCGTGAGGAGCTGCACCGGATCGGCGCCCACCAACTTCGCCAGGGACCGCACCGCCGCGGGAGGTGGCAGCGCACGGCCGCTCAGACAGCGCTCCCAGGAGGAGGTGCTGTACCCGGTGGCCGAGGCCAGTTCCTTGACCGACAACCCGCTGAAGTCCTTGGCCTTGCACGGGTGCGCCACCAGTGCGGCCACCGCCGGGTCGATCCCCGCAGGCAAGGCACGCCACCGCGCCATCCCACCCCCTTCGAAGACTGCGCCCTCTTCCGGCGCGGAGCATAGCGGCCCGGATCGTCCCAACCCGACCCCCTCCGATCCCAACTGGCCGGTGTTTCCCAGGTGTTGGCCCAGCCGGACGCGGGCCGGGTTCCGGCCGACGACGCCACGACCTGCGGCACCGCTTCCTGAGCCAGTGCGTCCCGTGACCGTCCCGCCCTCGTCCCGTCTCGGCGGCCTGCTCGGGTACGTCGGTGAACGCCACCCGTTGGTCCTGGGCGCCGGACCAGCCGAAGCGGATCAACGCGAGACCTGCTTTGACGGGAGTTCCGCCGGCCCGGTAGATGGCGTCGAAGCGGTCCCGGATCTCGGGATTGAATTCCCAGGAGACATGAGAAAGCACGAGGTGGCTGCCCGGAGCCATGGGTTCCAGCAGTTCGCTTCCGGTTCTTCCAGTGAGGGAGGAAAGAGCGGACTACGACCGCCGCAATGAGCCCCGGCTGCTACACCTCGACCGACCTGCCCACCTGTATATCCACGCGATGCGCATCGTCACCGGTCACGTGGAGCCGTCAGTCGCTTGGCTGAATTACAGGCCGCAGTCCCGCCTGCCGCGCGGTAGTTTGTCCATGTTTTCCCTGGCTCCTGCCTTCAGAATCACAGGCTGTAGGGTGCTGGAAACCCTACAAACTGTAGGGGGAGGGGTGGGTAATGTCCGGCAGCGCGTACGCCACACTCGCCGGGACCCGACGGCTCGGACCGCCGACCGCGTCCCGGCGCTCGGAGTACCCGCACGCCGCGGTGGCAGGGGCCTTCACCCTGGCCCAACTCGTCTTCGTACGCCCCGGGTTGGGCCTCGGCTGGGACGAGACCGTCTACGTCAGCCAGATCAGCGCGCACGCCCCCGCCGCCTTCTTCAGCGCACCCCGCGCCCGCGGCATCTCTCTCCTGGTCGCCCCCATCACCTCCTGGTCCTCGTCCACCACCCTCCTCCGCGTCTACCTCGCCGCCCTCTCCGGCCTGGCCCTGTTCCTCGCCCTCCGCGCCTGGCGCGGCCTGTTCCCGATCCGCGTCCTCGCCCTGGCAGGCGCCCTGTTCGCCTCCCTCTGGGTGACCCTCTTCTACGGCCTCCAGGCCATGCCCAACTACTGGGTCGCCGTGGGCGCCCTCGCCGCCGCGGGCTGCTGCCTGCGCGCCCGGGCCGACCGCTCCGACCGGACCGCGCTGTGGGGCCTGGCGGCGAGCGCCTCCCTGATGGCGTGGATTCGCCCGACGGACGCGGTCTGGGCGACACTGCCGCTGCTGGCACTCCTCGTGGCCGTCCGTCACTGGCGCCCGCTCATCGTCCTCCTCGCCGGGCTCGCGTCCGGCGCCGCGGAGTGGGTGATCGAGGCGTACGTCAGTTACGGCGGCCTGACGGAGCGGCTGCACGAGGCGTCGGCCATCGAGGGCGGACTGGGCTGGAATGTGGCGGTCCTCGACCAGTTGCGCAGTCTGGGCGGACGCGCCCTGTGCCGCCCGTGCACGGGGGAGACGCCCAACCCGGCGGTCGACGTGTGGTGGCTCGTGCTGCCCGTGTTCGCCGTCGTCGGCCTCGTCGTGGCGATCCGCGCCCGGCGTACGTCGGCCACCCTCGTCCCTCTCGCCTGCGCCGCCACGGCCGCCTTCCCGTACCTGTTCATGATCGGGTACGCGGCTCCGCGCTTCCTCCTGCCCGCCTACGCGCTGGTGGCGATCCCGGTCGCCGACGCGCTGATCCACCTGGTCACCAGACCGACCGGAGCGTGGCGCCGGGTCGCGGTGACCCTGCTCGCGATCGGCCTCGCCGGTCACCTGGCAATCCAACTCGCCGTCCTGGAACGGACGGTGAACCGTACGAACACCCAGCACCGCGACTGGTCCCGCACCGCCGCCGAACTCCACCGCCTCGGAGTGCGCAAGCCCTGTCTGCTCACCGGCCAGGACGCCATCCCGATCGCCTTCTACACGGGCTGCGCCTCGGCCGCGACCGGGGGCCACAACGCCAACACGTCCCGGACGACCCTCGACCGTACGGCCCGCCGTATGCCCGTCGCCGACATCACGCCGACCGGCAGCCGCCCACCCGCGTACGCCCGCGACTGGCCCGCCCACCGTTACGGCGCGGTGGAGCTACGTGTCGCTCCGAGCGCGGAGAAGGGCGGAGACGGATGACGGCACCGCCCGCCCCCACCCGGACGACGACCACCACTACCCGCCGCCGACACGCTTACTGGCAGACCGCGTTGACCCTCGTTGTCCTGGTCGCCGTCGTCTGTATGGTGCGGCGGCACTGGCCCGTGCTCATGAGCGGGGCCGGGCGGCTTGCCGTCGCCGATCAGGGGTGGCTGCTGGTGGCCGCGACGGCCGCCCTCGGGACATGGGTGTCCTCGGCGCTCGCACAGCAGGGTGCCGTGCCCCAACGGCTGCCCGGCAGAAGGCTGGTGGCCTCGCAGCTCGCCGCGTCCGCCGCCAACCATGTGCTGCCCGCCGGGCTCGGCGCCGGTGCCGTCAATCTGCGGTTCCTGATGCGCTGTGGGCTTCCGGTCGGGCGTTCGGCGAGTGCTCTCGCCGTCAAGGCGACCGCCGGTGTGGTCGTCCGGATCGTGCTCATCGGGGTTCTCGCCGCGGTGTGTCCGGGGGTGCTGCGCGTCCCGGACATCTCCCTGGGCGTGGTGGGCGTCGTCCTCACGGTCGTCATGCTCGTTGCCGTGCTGCTCAACTGCCCACTGTGGCCCCGGTGTCGGCGCGCGCTCGGCACGGTGCTGACCGACATCCGGGCCGTGCACGTCCGGCCGCACCGGGCGGCCGCCCTGTGGGGCGGCTCGCTGGCCTTCGCCGCCCTGAACTGCCTGGTGCTGATCTGTGTCACCCAGGCCGTCGAACTGCCGCTGTCCCCGGCCCGGGTGGCGCTGCTGTACCTCGCCGCCAGCAGTGCCGCCGCGCTGCTGCCCACGCCGGGCGGCATCGGTTCCCTCGACGCCGCCCTGGTCTTCGCACTCACCGCTTCGGGGACCACGGCGTCGGCAGCCGCTTCCGTCGTTCTCGGCTACCGGCTGCTCACCGTGTGGCTGCCGCTGATCCCGGGCCTGTTGGTGCTCGGGGTGCTGGTCCGGCGCAAGGCGCTCTGACCTCAACGGCGTTTCCCGCGCGGCCGGTTCAGGTAGGAGTCCGATATCTGTCCGCGGGCGAGGGGGAGTTGGATGGCGGAGTACGAGACGAGCGGTCGACTGGCGGACGAGTTCTTCACTCCCGGGACCTCGTCCTTCACCGAGTTCCTGGCGACACACCGGCCCGCACTGCTGCCGACCCGCCGCCCGTTCCCGGAGGGTGTCCGCGCCGGCGCCGACCAATTCCCGCACGGCACCACGGTGTTGGCCCTCTCCTACCGCGACGGCGTGCTCATCGCCGGCGACCGCAGGGCCACCATGGGCAACGTCATCGCGCAGCGCGACCTGGAGAAGGTGCACCCCGCGGACGACTACACCGCGGTCGCCTTCGCCGGTACGGTCGGGCTCGCCGTCGACATGGTGAAGCTGTACCAGGTCGAGCTGACGCACTTCGAGAAGATCGAGGGCATCCCGATGACCCTCAACGCGAAGGCCACCCGCCTTGCCGGCCTGATCCGCCAGAACCTCGGCCAGGCCATGCAGGGCCTCGCCGTCGTACCGCTCCTCGTCGGCTACGACCCCTCAGCGCCCGAAGGAGCCAAGGGCCGCATCTTCACCTTCGACGTCGTCGGCGGCACCTACGAGAAGCCGGACTTCCACGCCGAGGGCTCCGGCTCCCCGTACGCCCGCGGTGCCATGAAGAAGCTGTTCCATCGGGGCATGACCCGGCGCGACGCGGCCCTGACCGCCCTGCAGGCCCTGTACGACGCGGCCGACGACGACTCGGCGACCGGCGGCCCCGACATCAACCGCCGTATTTTTCCCATCGTCTCGGTCATCACCGAGGACGGTTTCGAGCGGCTCCCGGAGTCGGAGACCGAGGCCCTGACCCGGGAGGTGGTCGAACACCGCCACAGCCACCCGGACGGTCCGACCGTCGCGCCCTGAGCGACACGGGTGGCTGTGGCATCGGTCAGAGGACGGGTGCGGGAGCCGGGTTGCCGTAGTACGCGTCGGGGCCGTGCTTGCGGGTGTAGTGGCGGGCCAGCAGGTACGGGGGCGGCGGGGCCGGGGGAGACAGGGCCAGGGTGTTGATGGCCATGTCCGCCACGGCCTCGCAGATGATCGCGTGCTCCAGGGACTTGCGGGCGGTCGCGCCCCAGGTGAAGGGGCCGTGGTTGGCGACGAGGGCGGCCGGGACCTCGGCCGCCCGCTGGTCGTCGGTCTCCAGCAGGTCCACGATCACGCGGCCGGTGTTGTACTCGTAGTCCTTCGCGCACTGGTCGGCCGTGAGGTCCGGGGTGCACGGGACGGGCCCGTTGAAGGTGTCGGCGTGGGTGGTGCCCAGCACCGGTATGTCACGGCGGGCCTGCGCGAAGGCCACCGCGTGGGTCGAGTGGGTGTGGGTGACGCCGCCGATGGACGGGAACGCCAGGTAGAGGCAGCGGTGGGTCTCGGTGTCGGTCGAGGGGCGGAGGCCGCCGTCGACCACCTTGCCGTCGGACAGACGGACGGTCACCAGGTCGTCGAGGACGAGATCCTCGTACGGAACCCCCGAGGGCTTGATGACGAACACCCCCGCCTCACGGTCGACACCGCTCACATTGCCCCAGGTCAGCGTCGCCAGACCGACCTGGGGGATGGTCAGATTGGCGTCCAGTACCTCTTGCCGCAGGCCGTCACGGACTCGCGCGGTCATCGGTGTTCTCCTTGCGCGTGGATCAGGATCATGGGGGTCAGAGGGCCTGGGCGAGCCGGTGATAGGCGGCGTTCCACCGGATCTCCTTGGTGAACTGCCCGGTGCTGGTGGTCTCGTCGATGGTCAGCAGCTCTACGCCGGCCATGGCGGCGTAGTCCGTCAGCGTCTCGGTGTCGACGGCCGAGCTGAGCACGGTGTGGTGCGGGGCACCGGCCAGCAGCCAGCTCTCGGCGGACTCCGCGAGCGAGGGGCGCGGCTTCCACACGGCCCGGGCCACCGGCAGCCGGCGCAGCGGCTCGCTCGGGGTGACCACGTCGACCGTGTTCGCGGTCAGTCGGAAACGGTCGCCGAGGTCGGACAGGCCGACGACCACGGCGGAGCCCGGGGCCGCGTTGAAGACGAGGCGGACCGGGTCCTCGCGGTCGCCGATGGACAGGGGGTGGATCTCGCAGCGCGGGCGCTCGGCCGCCACCGAGGGGCAGACCTCCAGCATGTGGGCGCCGAGGATGCGCGGGGTGCCCGGGCCCAGGTGGTAGGTGTAGTCCTCCATGAAGCTGGTACCGCCGGGCCGTCCCGCGCCCATGACCTTCATCGTGCGCAGCAGCGCCGAGGTCTTCCAGTCGCCCTCGCCACCGAAGCCGTAGCCGTCGGCCATCAGCCGCTGGACGGCGAGACCGGGCAACTGCCGTAGTCCGCCCAGGTCTTCGAAGTTGGTGGTGAACGCGGTGAAGCCGCCCTCGGTGAGGAAGGTACGCAGGCCGATCTCCTGGCGGGCCGCGTACAGGAGGGAATCGTGGCGGATGCCGCCGGGGCGCAGCGCGGGCACGACGTCGTACAACTCGACGTACTCGGCGGCGAGTTCGGCGGCCTCCTTGTCCTCGACCTCGTCCACGACGGCCACCAGGTCGTTGACCGCGTAGGTGTTCACCGAGTAGCCGAACCGCAGTTGGGCCTCGACCTTGTCGCCCTCGGTCACGGCGACATCGCGCATGTTGTCGCCGAAGCGGGCCAGGCGCAGGGTGCGTGAGGCGTGGCGGCCGACGGCGGCCCGCGCCCAGGCCGCCACGCGCCGCACGACCCTCGGGTCGGTCGCGTGACCGGCGACGATCTTGCGGTCGATGCCGAGCCGGGACTCGATGTGCCCGAACTCCCGGTCGCCGTGGGCGGCTTGGTTCAGGTTCATGAAGTCCATGTCGATGCTGGGCCAGGGCAGCGACAGGTTGTACTGGGTGTGCAGATGCAGCAACGGCCGGTCCAGGGCGCTGAGTCCCGCGATCCACATCTTGGCCGGGGAGAAGGTGTGCATCCACACGATCACGCCCACGCAGCTGTCGGAGGCGCTCGCCTCCTGGCACAGCCGGCGGATCGCGTCGGCGTCGGTGAGGACCGGCTTCCACACGATCCTGACCGGGATCTTCCCCGGGCCCCCGAGGATCTCGGAGATGCTCCGGGACTGCTCGGCGACCTGGTGCAGGATGTCGTCGCCGTACAGGCCCTGGCTGCCGGTGAGAAACCAGATCTCCTGGTCGGGGTAGGGCGTGGCGTTGGTGTCCATGAGGGTTCCTTTCAAAGGGAGCTGACCACCGGGCGGGGGATCGCCGCTCAGGCGGAGGCTTCGGCGCGGAGGCGGCGCAGACGGTGCATGACCTCGTTGGCGCCGCGGCCGAAGTAGTCGTGCAGGAGCCGGTATTCGGCGTACAGCCGGTCGTAGGCGGCGGCCCGCTCGGGGTCCGGCTGGTACACGGCCGGGCGGGCCTTGGCCATCGCGTGGGCGGCGGTCCGGATGTCCGGGTACGCGCCGGCCGCGACCGCCGCGTGCATCGCCGCGCCGAGCGCCGGTCCCTGAGCCGAGTCGATGACGCCGAGGGGGAGCCGGGTGACGTCGGCGTAGATCTGCATCAGCAGCGGGTTCTTCATCAGGCCGCCCGCGATGATGAGTTCGCGCACCGGTACGCCGGACGTCTCGAACGCCTCGATGATGGTGCGGGTGCCGAAGGCGGTGGCCTCCAGCAGGGCGCGGTAGATCTCCTCGGGGCGGGTGGAGAGGGTCAGCCCGACCAGGACCCCGCTCAGATCGTGGTCGACGAGCACGGAGCGGTTGCCGCTCTGCCAGTCCAGGGCGATCAACCCGTGCTCACCCACCCGCTGTTGGGCGGCGAGGGCGGTGAGGTGTTCGTGCGGGTCACGGCCGAGCGCGGCGGCCTCCTCGGCGTACGACGCCGGGAACCCGGTGCGCACGAACCAGCCGAAGATGTCGCCGACGCCGCTCTGTCCGGCCTCGTAGCCCCAGAGCCCCGGGAGGATGCCGCCTTCAACTACGCCGCACATGCCCGGCACTTCGGCCCACCGGTCGCTGCTCATCACATGGCAGGTGGAGGTGCCCATGATGGCGACCATCCGGCCCGGTTCGACGGCGGTGGCCGCAGGCGCGGTGACGTGCGCGTCGATGTTCCCGACGCACACGGCGATGCCTTCGGGCAGGCCCGTCCACGCGGCCGCCTCCGCCGTCAACCCACCGGCACGGTCGCCGAGTTGGCCGATCGGCTGGTCCAGCTTGTCGACGACGAAGTCGACGAAGCCGGGGTTGAGCGCGGCCAGATAGTCGGAGGAGGGGTAACTGCCGTCCTGGAGCTGGCCCTTGTACCCGGCGGTGCACGCGTTGCGGACGTAAGTGCCGCTGAGCCGCCACACGATCCAGTCGGCGGCCTCGATCCAGCGTTCCGTCAACTCGTAGAGTTCCGGGTCCTCTTCGAGCAGTTGCAGGGCCTTGGCGAACTCCCACTCCGAGGAGATCTTCCCGCCGTACCGCTGGAGCCAGGGCTCCTTGCGGGCGTCGGCGAGTGCGGTGATGCGGTCGGCCTGGGCCTGCGCGGCGTGATGGCGCCAGAGCTTGACGTAGGCGTGCGGGCGGCCGGTGAGGTAGGGGAGGTCGCACAGGGGCGTGCCGTCGGCGAGGACCGGGAGGACCGTGCACGCGGTGAAGTCCGTGCCGACGCCCACGACTTGCTCGGGTCGTACGCCGGAGCGGGCCAGTGCCTCGGGGACGGCGACGCGCAGGACGTCGATGTAGTCGGAGGGCACCTGGAGCGCCCAGTCGGGCGGCAGCGGGGTGCCGTCGGGGAGGGTCCGGTCGAGGACGGCGTGGGTGTACGGGTGCTCGGCGGCGGCGAGTTCGGCGCCGTCGGAGACACGGACCACCCCGGCCCGCCCGGACAGCGTCCCGTAGTCGACTCCGATGACGTAGGTGTCGGGATGGGTGTGTTCGCTGTTCTCGGCGTTCACCACCGGGCCGCCCTTCTGTTCGATATTCGGGTCATTGTTCGAGATGTCGGATGCGGTGCAGGATAAATCTCTGGGATGGAACCCCCGGCCGGGGCCCGGCACAAGTGCCCGGGCCCCGACCGGAGTTGTGGCTCAGCCGGAGACCGGCGCGACCGTGACGCGGTCGATGTTGGGTGCGTAGGCGCTCGCGTTGGCGAAGCTGATCGTGTTGGTGCCGGCCGTGAGGGTCAGCGGGACGGGCAGGTCCCAGTAGCTGGACCAGCTGTAGTTGTTGCGGAACATGACGGTCTGCGCGGTGCCGCCGTTGACGGAGATCTGGGCCGCCCGGGAGACGACGTTGGTGTTGTAGTTCCCGGAGCCGGAGACCTGGTCGTTGGCGTAGCGGACGTTCATGACGTACCGCCCGGCGCTGGCCGCGGTCACCTGGAAGGTGAGCGTGTTGGCCGAGCCGTTGCCGACATAGCCGACGTACTTGCCGCCCGAGGCCCAGCTGTCCGAGGTGGCGACGGCGGTTCCCGCGAGGGTCGCGCTCTCCGCCTCGTACGCGGAGACGCCCGTGGTGTCACCGCTCGCGGCCACCCGCAGATCGCGCAGGGTCAGCGTGGTGGAGCCCGAAGTGGCCGCCGTGATGCGGTTGTTGCCCGCCGACAGGTACAGCCGCGAACTCTTGTCGGTCAGCGTGCCGCTCGTGGAGGCCAGCGTGACGGCGGTCGCGCCGTCCAGGGTGAGCGTGCCGGACCCGTTGGAGGAGTAGTCGGTGTGGACGGTGTAGTAGCCGTCGGTCGGCGCGTAGACGTCGAAGGCGGCCGAGGTGCCCGAGGTCAGGGCCAGCGCACCGGCCCCCGTCGTACCGGACGCGGTGTAGTTGTACGTCGGCGAGCCGGTGATGTCGGCGTACGTGGCCGGGTAGGAGGTGTCCGCCGTGGAGGCCGCGGTGAGGTCGATCTTGTCGAGGGTGACCTCGTTGGTGCCCTTGGCCAGGGTGATCGTGTGCGTGCCCGCAGTCAGGGACACGGACGCGCTCGCCGTGGAGCGGTAGGTCCAGTTCAGGGTCGGCGTGTAGGTGACCGTCTGCGAGGAACCGCCGTCGACCGTGAGGGTCTGGGTCGCCGGGCCACCGGACTGGTTGCCGTAGAAGACGTTCAGGTTGTACGTGCCCGTCGTCGGGGCCGTGACGGTGAAGGCGACCTTGCTGTCCGACTGGTTGAGGCTGCCGACGTCCTTGGTGCCCGAAGTGGCGTACCCGTAGGCGTTGGTGATGCTGCCCTGGGTGTAGACGGTGCCGTCGGTGACGGTCGCGTTCTCGGCCTCGTACGACGTCGTCGACGGGGCGCTCGCGGCGGTGGGCGTGCCGGTGCCTGCCGGGTTGACGACGATGCGGTAGGCCGACATCGGGTCGAGGTTGGTCAGCGGCACGGTGATGCTGCCGTCGGAGGCGACCGTGTAGGTGCTACGGGCGAGCACTGTGGGCGCCGGGCCCGCACCCTCGTAGCCGCTCCAAGCGGTGCGCTCCACCGAGACGTTGACGGTGCTGCCGAACGACGACGGTATGTTCTTGACGACCGTGTTCGCCGAGCCGGACGTGCCGCCGCCGAGGAGCACCTGGGCCTGCTTGCGGCCGGTGTCCAGGGACGCGATGGCCTGGAGCGTGTCGATGACGTTGGACTGCGGCGGGGTCACCTTGGCGGTCTGGCCGGTCAGGCCCGCGTACCACCGCAGCAGCCACCAGTCGCCGTTGGGGATGTTGGTCTGGCTGACGTTGCCGTCCAGGTTCCCCGCGATGTCCCAGTACGCCTGGTCTGCGTAGACCTTGTTCCGCTCGAACATCGACATCCACTGGATCATCTGACCCGGCACGGAGAGGTCGCGGCGGTCGCCGTACTCGTTGATGTTGACCGGGCGTGGGCTGATGCCCGCGTTGGTCTCGATGGTGCGGTACGCGGCGAGGTTGCCCTCGAAGTTGGAGAGGGAGCTGGGGTCCAGCTCGTGCCAAGTGGTCATGTCCGGAAGGACGTTGTTGGTCTTGGCCCACGGGTAGAAGTCGCCCATGAAACGGGCGTCGTAGTGCGTCTCGTTCGGGCCGGCGATCCGGGCGTTCGGGATGATCGAGCGGATCTTGTTGTAGACCGTCGTCCAGTCGCTCTCGAAGCTGGCGAGCGCGCTGTTGTACGTCGACGTGGTCGAACTGCCAAGCCCGGTGTACCAGTTGCCGTCCGGTTCGTTGAACGGTACCCACACGAACGTGCTCGCGTCGGAGCGCGCCGCGACCTTGGTGACCATCGTGGTGACCTTGGTGAGGTAGTCGCTCAGCCCGAGGTTCTCGTACGGCCACGAGGCGTAGATGTCCTGCATGTAGATGAGGTTGTCGCCGCCGCCACCGCGGGCGAACTCCGGCTGCACGACCAGCGCGTCACCGTTCGGGTGCTGGGCGCCGTCTGGTGCCTTCTGCGCAATGGACGTCATGTGCAGGGGAGTTACCAGGTTGTCGCCGGGGACTCCGTCGTCGCTGAGGCCGTACAGGGCGCCGTTTGCTCCGTGCATGACCGCGCCGGTGGTGGTGCCGAGGTCGACGCTCAGCGTCGGGGTGGCCGCCTGCGCGGCGGGGACGGTCAGCGCCGTGCCCAGGAGGGCGGCGGTCACCACGGTCACGCCCATGAGGGCGCGAACCGAACGGGATCTACGGGGTGTTCGAGGCATGGCTGTCCTCCTCCTCCCGCGGCGTTGCGGGAGGCTGTCGGTACTTCAGGGGGTGACCGGGGCGGCTCAACTGGCCTGGCCCCGGGGCTGCTTGGCCTACTTGACGGCGCCGCTCGTGATGCCGGAGACGATGCGGCGCTGCGCTATGACGAAGACGAGGACCATGGGGAGGCTCATCATCACGACGTAGGCGAAGATCAGGTGCCAGTTGTTGAGGTACAGCTGGGCGTTGGCGACCTGGTAGAGGTTGAGCGGCAGGGTGGCCTTGTCGCCGCCGCCGAGGACGAAGAAGGCGTAGAAGATGTCGCTCCAGGCGTAGAGCATCACCATGATCGTCGCGGTGGCGATGACCGGGCGCAGGAGCGGCAGGATGATGCGGAAGAAGACGCGGACGGGGCCCGCGCCGTCCATGCGGGCGGCCTCCTCCAGCTCCTCGGGGAGGGCGCGGATGAATCCGGTCATGAAGAAGATCGAGGTGGACAGGTACATCCCGGCGTAGACACCGATCATGCCGGGACGGGTGCCGGCCAGGCCGAGTTGGCGCAGTTCCATGACGATGGTGATCACCGCGGGAGGGAGCAGGAGTCCGCTGATGCTCAGCGCGTACAGGGTGTTGACCAGGCGGCCCTTGCGGCGGGCGAACACCCAGGCGGCGCCCGCTCCGAGGAGCAGCACGAGGACGACGGACGGGGCGACGACCAGGAGGCTGTTGACGAAGCCCTGGACGATCTTGCCCTCGTCGAAGCTCTGCTTGTAGTTCGCGGCGGCCTGGACGTGGTGGGGCAGCGAGAGGTTGGGCTTGATCGCCTCGGCCTGCGGTTTGAACGAGGTGACCGCGACGAGCCAGAGCGGGATGCCGATGGTGACGCCGGCGACGATCAGGACGACGAGCGGCTGGACCCAGCGCAGCGGGCGCCGGTGCGCGGGGGCGAACGCGGTAACGGTGGTCACTGGTTGTTCTCCCTGCGGCGCAGGCCGACGATGACGGGCACGGCGAGGACGACGACGATGAGGAAGAGCACCAGGCTCATCGCGGACGCCTGCGCGTACAGGCCCTGGCCGAAGATGCGGAACATGTAGATGTTGAAGACCTCGGTCTCGCCGCCGGGACCGCCTCCGGTGGTCGCCTGCACGATGTCGAAGGTGTTCATGGAGCCGATCAGCGCGGTCGTCACATTGAACGTGACCGCGGGCGCGAGCAGCGGGAACCTGACCGACCAGAAGGTGCGCCACCAGCCGGCCCCGTCGATCCGGGCCGCCTCCAGCACATCACCGGGCATGCTCTTCAGGCCGGCCAGGTAGATCAGCATGGCCAGGCCCATCCATTTCCAGCCGTGGATGAGGGTCACCACGACCAGCGTCCAGGTGGTCGAGCCGAGCCAGGGGGTGTCGACATGGTGTCCGGCGAGCGAGGACAGCACGCTGTTGAGCGCGCCGTCCTGGGCGAGCAGGGCGCGGAAGATGTAGCCGACGGCGAGCGCGGAGATCAGGACCGGGAGGAAGAAGACCGCGCGGAAGAAGCGGTTGAAGCGGGTGTCGCGCTCCAGCAGCAGGGCGAGGGCGAGACCGAAGCCGTTCTGGAAGACGGCCACGAGGACCGCGTATTCGAGCGTGATGCGGATGTCACGGGCCATCGACCCGTCGTGCAGGATGGTGCTGAAGTTCGACAGTCCCACGAAGCCGATCTGCGAGTGGAACGCCGACCAGTCGGTGAACGGGTAGACGAAGTTCAGCAGGTTCGGCAGCAGGAAGAACACGCCGAACACGGCGAGCGCGGGCAGGGCGAACCACCACGGCTGGTTGGCCTTGCCGCGGAGCCGGTTGCGCCGGGACGGCAGGACCTGGGCTTCGTCCTGTTCCCGGCTCTTCGCGCGCGTGGCGTCGAGAGCGTCCATCGTGGCGGTGTCCACCACTTTCTTACCTCCGGTACGGGCCCCGGGCGCACCGCCGACGGGCGGCCCGGGGACGGGCTGGCGAAGAGGCGCCGGTCAGTGGGTCAGAAACCGGTGACGCCGCGCGCCTTGAGGACCTGCTTGAACTGGTCCTCGGCAGCCTGGGCGACCTGGAGCGGGGTCTTCTTGCCGTAGATCATGTCGGCGAGCGCGAGGTGCATGTCCGGGGCGGTGAGCGCCTTGACCTGGAAGACGCCCGATGCGCTGGACAGGGCCTTGGCCTGGGCGATCGCGGTCTGCGGCAGGCCGTCGGGGTTGGCCACCGAAGGCTCCACGGAGACCAGCTTGTTGGCCTTGATGTAGGCCGGGTAGTCCGGGCCGAGCCAGAAGGACATGAACTGCCGGGCCGCGTTCTGCCGCTTGGTGTCACCGGTGTTGAAGGCGACGACGCCGTTCGTCTGGTCCGGCGAGTACTCGGCCTTCGCGGAGCTGTTGGCGATGGGGAACCAGCCGAGCTTCTTGTCGATGTCCGCCGTGCTGGCGGTGGCCTGGATCTCGGACTGGAGCGCGGTGACGTTGACGGCCATCGCGGCGCTGCCGTCCATGATCGCCTTGCCCTGGTCGACGAACGTGGCCGTCTTGTAGTTCTTCTGCGCCAGACCGCCGTCGAGGACCTTCGTCTTGTACTTGGTGATCGCGTCGACGATGGTCTTGTTGGTCCAACTGTCCTTGTTCTTGTTGAGGTTGTCCCAGAAGGACTGCGGCAGATCCGTCATCTGGGCCTGTACCTGCCACTGGAGCGGCCACTTGTCGCCGCCGACCTCGAAGAACGGGGCGACACCCGAGACCTTCGACTTGATCTTCGCGGCGTCGGCGAGCAGCTCGTCGTAGCTGGTCGGCATGGTGGTGATGCCGGCCTTCGCGAAGACGTCCTTGTTGTAGTAGACGCCGAGCACGGCCGGGCTGGTGACGATGGCCGCGTAGCGGTGGCCGTCGACCTGGCCGAGGGTCTTCTCCGTGGTGCCGAGCTTGGAGACCCAGTCCTCGTTGTCGAGGGTCAGCAGGTTCTTCGCCGGCTGCACGAACGGCAGGGTGCTGCCCGTGGGCTGCCAGAACATCAGGTCCGGCTTGACGCCCGAGGCGAGCTTGGTCGGGACGTTCGACTCGTACGGGTCCGGTATGACCTCGGTGTTGATCTTGGCGCCGGTGGCCTTCTCGAACGCCTCGATGGCCTGCTTGGGCTCCGAGACGCTGTTCTGGGCCACCCACATGGTGAGGGTTACGCCCTTGAGGGAGGCGGTCGGGTTGACCGAACCCTCGGGCGCGGCGGTGGTGGCGCCACCGGTGCTGTCACTGCACGCGGTCGCGGTCAGCCCGAGGACACAGGCGGTGGCAAGGACGGAGACGGCTCTTCTCATGGCGGATCCTTGTTCGTACGCGGAAGGGAGGCGGGGGCGGTGCGGAGGTGTGGCGAGGCCTGTGGGGAGGGCGGCTGACGGGTACGGCGAGCGTGGGCAGGGGCGGATGTGTCGGTTAAGGCGAGCACGGCGGACGTGACGAGCAGGGCGATGACAGACGTCCGACTCAGGTGTCCCGTGGCCCCGAGCTCTCCCGGAGGATGAGGGTGGGTTCGGCCGGTACCGGCGCCGATTCCTGCTGATCTGTGTCGAGTTGGGCGCGCAGCAGCCCGAACGCGGCGCGGCCGAGACCGTGGAAGTCCATGCGGACTGTGGTGAGGGACGGGGTGACGAAAGCGGAGTGCGGTGCGTCGTCGAAGCCGATGACGCTGATGTCCTGCGGGACCCGTCGGCCCGCGTGGTGCAGGGCGCGCAGTACACCCAGGGCCAGGTCGTCGTTGCCGCACAGGATCGCGGTGACGTCCTTGTTCCGGGCGAGCTTCTTCCCGGCCTCGTAACCGGCCTGGGCGTCCCAGCCCTTGCCGGACGGCGGGGGCGGGGTGACGCCGGCCGCTTCCAGTGCCTGGCGCCAGCCCTCGGCGCGGGGGCCCGCCAGGCGCCGGGTTCCGGTCGAGGCGGGAATCGCTACGTAGTGGACGTTCGCGTGCCCGAGCGACAGCAGGTGCTCGGTGGCGGCACGGGCTGCCTCGCGGTCGTCGGCCCACACCGCCGGTCGGCCGGGTGTCCGGCCCGGCGGCGGCGCCTCCACCAGCGCCGCGCACGGCACATGTGCCGGTACGCGGTCCAGGGCGGCGGCACCGATCCGGTCGTAGCCGATGACCACCAGGCCGCCACCGGTGTCGGCGGCCGCGGCGATCGTACGGTCCAGGTCGTCCTCCGGGGTCACCACCCGCACACCGAGCGCGTATCCGGCGGCGCGGGACGCCTCCTCCAGGCCCTGCAGGGTGGCCGCATAGCCGTAGAGGACGGTGTTCGACGTGATGACCGTGACCGATCGGGTGACGCCGCTGGCGAGGGCGAACGCGGTGGCGTTGCGCCGGAAGCCGAGGGTCTGGATGGCGGCGTCGACGCGCTTGCGGGTCTCCTCCTTGACGTTCGGGTGGCCGTTGATGACCCGCGAAACGGTCTGGTAGGAGACGCCTGCGGCAGCCGCGACGTCGCGGATACTGGCGGCTTTCTGCGGCCCCTGAGGGGGGTCGCCGTGGCCGCCGGAGCTTGTGTGACCGGTCACATCCATGCGAGGATTGTGAGCGGTCACAACGTGGGCGTCAAGAGACCGTAACTGGGGATTTACCTTTCGAACACACCGGCCAGGGCGGGGAGATCGCGCCCACCGGCTGAGAAGCCCCAGTTCAGCGCCTGTACGAGAGCCGCAGGACCGAACTGTCCCAGAAGGGGAATTTGTGTTGACCAGTGTCGTCGAAACAGTCGAGAGGTCCCGTATCTGGTCGCACCCGGAGCTCGGGTTGCACGCCGTCGTGGACGCCAACGGGTCGGTGAGACTGGGAAGTTCCGGCCAGGACTGGGACCGCCTGGTCCCCCTCGTCGAGGTCACCGCGACCGGTCACGGGCGTCTGTGGTCGGGGGAGCGTTTCATCGAGACGGCCATCGGCGAGCGCCTGGCCTACCGCGACCACGAGACGCGGACACTGCGGGACGGCGGCCTGGAGCGTACGACGATCCGGCTCGCGGACCCGGTGACCGGGCTGGCCGCGGAGGTCGTCCTGGAGGCGAGCCCCGGCGCGACCTTCCTGCGCTCGCGGGTGAGGCTGGTCAACGAGGGCGTCGATCCCCTCCGGTTGGAGAGCGTGACGACCCTGACCCTCGGCGGGATCACCTCCTCCGTCGCGGAATCCTCTGTTGTCGAATCCTCCGTCGCCGAAGACGGCCTCGCCGGACTGACGTTGCACTGGGCGGACAACGACTGGCTCGCCGAATGCCGTTGGCACCGGGCCGAACTCCGCGACGAGGTCGTGCCGTTGAGCCGGTTCGCCCACGGGCGCGAAGGGCGCGGCTGCTTCGAGCGCTACTCACAAGGGAGTTGGTCCACCGGCCGACACCTCCCGGTCGCCGCCCTCACCAACCCGGAGGGCAACGCCTGGCTGTGGCAGATCGAGTCCAGCGCGGGCTGGCGCTTCGAGACCGGCGAACGCGAAGGCGCGGCCTACATTGCCCTGTTCGGCCCCGACGACGCCCACCACCAGTGGCACCAACTCCTCGCCCCCGGCGAGGACTTCCACACCGTCCCCGCCGTCCTCGTCCGCGCGGAGACCGGCGGCCTGGACGCCGCCTTCGGCACCCTCACGGACTACCGCCGGAGCATCCGCCGCGACCACCCCGACCACCACACCCTCCCGGTGATCTTCAACGACTACATGAACACCCTGAACGGCGACCCCACCACCGAACGGCTCCTGCCG
This sequence comes from Streptomyces sp. NBC_00986, assembly GCF_045162565.1. NCBI lineage: Bacteria > Bacillati > Actinomycetota > Actinomycetes > Kitasatosporales > Streptomycetaceae > Streptomyces > Streptomyces sp. NBC_00986. The sequence continues at coordinate 1,381,286 of NZ_CP108733.1, read as the reverse complement.
CTCGTGGAGGCGGCGGCGGCCGCGGGCGCCGAGGTGTTCGTCATCGACGCGGGCTGGTACGACGACGACGCCCAGGGCTGGTGGGACTCCGTCGGCGCGTGGGAGCCCGCGCCCAACCGTTTCCCGGGCGGCATACAGGAAGTCCTCGACGCCATCACGAAGCGCGGGATGACCCCGGGCCTCTGGCTCGAGCCCGAAGTCGTGGGCGTACGCAGCCCGTTGGCCCGGACCCTGCCCCCCGAGGCGTTCTTCCGGCGCGGCGGCCTGCGCGTCACGGAACACGGCCGGCACCACCTCGACCTGCGCCACCCGGCCGCCCGCGCCCACCTCGACGAGGTCGTGGACCGGCTGGTGGGGGAGTGGGGCGTCGGCTATCTGAAGCTCGACTACAACATCAACATCGGCCCGGGCACGGAGAACGGCACCGAGAGCGCGGGCGCCGGACTGCTCGGGCACCACCGCGCCCACCTCGACTGGATGGCCGGGCTCCTCGACCGTCATCCCCGACTCGTCCTGGAGAACTGCGGATCGGGCGGTCTGCGCATGGACTACGCCCAACTGGCCGTCGCCCAGCTCCAGTCCACCAGCGACCAGCAGGACCCGCTGCGCTACCCGCCCATCACCGCGGCGGCGGCCACCGCCGCGACCCCCGAACAGGCCGCGGTGTGGGCGTACCCCCAGCCGGACCAGACCCTCGACGAGATCGCCTTCACCCTCACCGGTCCGCTGCTTAGCCGTATCCACCTCTCCGGCTTCCTCAACCTCATGAACGACGAGCAGTTCGACCTCGTCCGCTCCGCGGTTTCCACCTACAAGGAGGTCCGGGGGGAGATCGGCACGGCGCATCCGTTCTGGCCGCTGGGGCTTCCCGGGTGGGAGGACGGGTGGATCGCGCACGGGCTGCGGGGGGTTGACTCGACGTATGTGATGGTCTGGCGGCGGCAGTCGGACGACACCGGCCGCACGCTCACGGTTCCGCACCTGCGCGGTGCCTCGGCGCACGCGACCGTGCTGTACCCGGGGACCTCGGACGCGGGTGCCGAATGGGACGCGGCCGAGGGGCGGTTGACGGTGTCGCTGCCTCGGATCAACACCGCTGTGCTCGTTCGGCTGAGCGCCGGCTGAGTCCTGCGGCCGGTGGAGTCCTTCCGTCCGGTGGACCGGAGGGCTCCAGCGCCGCCGTTGCACGGCTGATCCACCGGTGATCGTCATGTTGCGGATTTCGTGCAGGTTCTGTCAGAAAAGTTGCTTCAAGTGGCAATGTCGGACTGCGGGCGCTTCGTCCGCGTCCCGCCCATACAGTTCTTGAAGTCCACTTTCGGAGGCGGGACCGATTGTGCAGGTATCCGTGACAAGGCAGAACATCGGCCGACCCGTCAGGGCGTCGAGTTTCGTCGGCCGGCGTCAGGAGACCGCCGAGGTCAAACGTCTGGTGGCCGCCCACCGGCTGGTGAGTCTGACCGGGACGGGCGGGGTCGGCAAGACCCGGCTGGTGCTGCACGCCGTGCCCCGGCTGGCGCGGGCGTTCGCCGACGGCGCGCACATCGTGCAGCTGGCCGGTGTGCGGGACGCCTCGCTGGTGCCGCTCGCCCTGATCGAGGCGCTCAACATCCGTGACGTGTCGGGCCGTTCGCCGGTGCGGGTCCTCGTCGACCATCTCCAGGACCGGGAGTCGCTGCTCGTCCTGGACAACTGCGAACACCTCGCGGACGCGTGCGCGCGGCTCGTCGAGACGCTGCTCGCCGAGACCGCGGCGGTGCGGGTGCTGGCCACCAGCAGACATCCGCTGGACGTGACCTCCCAACACGTCCTGGAAGTACAGCCGTTGGCGACTCCCACGCCGGGCGAGCCGCTGCCGCCGAAACCCGCGCTGGAGTACCCGGCACTGGCACTCTTCGCCGACCGGGCCGCCGCCGTCCTGCCCGGGTTCTCCCTCACCACGGCCAATCAGGACGCGGTGGCCGCCTTGTGCCGCCGGCTCGACGGGCTGCCGCTCGCGATCGAACTCGCGGCGGTACGGATGCGCGCCCTCGGCGTGCAGCAGTTGCTCGAACGCCTCGACCGCCGTTACCGGTTGCTGGGCGACGGCGTGGGCGGCGCGGACAGCGAGGACACCCTGCCCCGGCACCGCACCCTGCGCGCGGCCGTCGACTGGAGCCACGACCTGTGCACCCGCGAGGAACAGACGGTGTGGGCGCGCGCCTCCGTCTTCGCCGGGAGCTTCGACCTGGGCGCGGCCGAGGAGGTCTGCGCCGGGCCCGGTCTCGACCGCGACGAGCTGGTGGACGCCGTGGCCGGTCTGGTCGACAAGTCGCTGCTGGTCCGGGACGGCGACGCCGTCCACGCCCGGTACCGGATGCTGGAGTCGATCCGGCAGTACGGCCTCGACCGGCTCCGCGAGGACGGCGCCGGCGCGGAGTCGGCGGCCCGGCGCCGGGTGCGGGACTGGTGCCTGGACTTCGTCGAGGAGTGCGAGGAGCGCTGGTTCGGCCCCGACCAGCCGGAGTTGGTACGACGGCTGCACGCGGAGTCGGACCTCATCCGCTCGGCGTTCGAGTTCTGCCTGAACACCCCGGGGGAGCTGCGGGCCGGGCTGAAGCTGGCCGGACACCTGTGGTTCTTCTGGTTCGCGACCGGCGCCCTGGTCGAGGGCCGGTACTGGCTGGAGCGCCTGCTCGCGGCCGCCCCCGAGCCGACCGTCGCCCGGGCCCGCGCCCTCTGGGCCCTCGCCCTGATGCTGCTCAGCCAGGGCAACGCCGGCCGGGCCGCACCCCTCGTCGAGGAGGCCCGCGACCTCGCCCTGCGGCTGGACGACGAGGCCGAGGTGGCGCACACCTTCTTCGGCCGGGGCGGCGCCTGCCTGATCAGTGGCGACTACGAACGGGCGCGGGCCGTGTACGAGGAGGCGCTCGCCCTCCCGCCGCGCCAGGGCGAGTCGATGAGCCTCGTCGGCTTCAAGTACGTGGAACTGGCCCATGTCCTCGCGATCCAGGGCGAGTACGACCGCGCCATGGCCCTGTGCGAGGAGTTCCGGCAGATCTGCCTGACCCACGGCGAGCAGTGGATCCACTCCTACCTCCTGCGCATCCTCGCCTTCGCCGAGTGGGCCAAGGGCGACCAGGTCGCGGCCGGAGTCCACGCCCGGGAATGTCTACGGCTCAAGCGGGCGGTCGGCGACGTGTTCGGCACCGGCATGACGCTGGAACTGCTCGCCGCCGTCCACGCCCGCGACGGCGAGGGCCGCCCCGCCGCCGTCCTGCTGGGTGCCGCCAAACGGATCTGGCAGGACGCCCACGTCGCACTGGACCGCACCCCGTCCCACGGCCCGGTGCGCACCGAGGCCGAGGACGCGGCCCGCGCACTGCTCGGCGACGGATTCAAGAACGCCTACCGCGAAGGCCTCGACCTCACCTCGGACCACGCGGTCGCCTACGCGCTGGGCGAGCGGGAGTCCGCGCCCCGACCGCTGCTCGACAGCCCGCTCACCCGCCGCGAGACGGAGGTCGCCGAACTGATCGCCGAAGGGCTGACCAACCAGCAGATCGCCGACCGGCTGGTCGTCGCACTGCGCACGGCGGAGGGCCATGTGGAGCGCATCCTCAGCAAGTTGGGCTTCACCTCGCGCAGCCAGGTCGCCGTGTGGGCCGAGTCGCGCCGGGCCGGCCGCCCCTGATGCCGTACGCCCCTGATGCCGTACGGCCGTGACGACGCGCGGCCGTGACGACGTACTGCCGGGGACCACGTACTGCAGAGATCACGTACGGCCGCGAACCGAACGAGAAGGAAGGCAGACCGATGGAACACCGAGCACCCACGACAGCCACCACGCCCAACACACCCGTCCCACCCGTGAAGCACCACGCCGGCATCCACTCGTCCGACGAGGAGTTCCTGGCGGTGGTGGTGCCGTTCCTCAGGGACGGCATCGTCGCCGAGGACGAACCGGACCCGGTGGTCATCACCACCCCGCGCAAACTGGACCTGCTGCGGGACGCGCTCGGCCCGGACGCCCGCCAGGTCGACTTCCGCGACTCCGCCCGCTGGTACCGCGGCAGCCCCGCCAACAGCATGGCCACCGCCCTCGACTACTACGTCACGCACGCGAGCCCCGAGGGCCTGCTCCACATGACGGGCGAGCCGGTCTGGGACGGCCGGTCGCCGCGCCAGATCCCCGAGTGGAAGCGGTACGAGGCCCTCGCCACCGAGCTCTTCACCGGCGCCCCGCCCGACCTGATGTGCCTGTACGACACCCGTACCGCACCGCCGGACATCGTCGACGCGGCCCGGCACACCCACCCGACGGAACTCAACAGGCAAGGCGTTCAGCCCAGTTCGCTCTTCACGGAGCCCGCCGTCTACGCGATCCAGGGCCTCGGCCCGCTGCCCGCACCGCCGCGGGACGCGGTCGGCGTCGGCCTCGACGGGGACCTGGCCGCCGGTCACCGGTTCGCGGCGGACCAGGCGCGGGCGCGCGGCATGGCACCCGACGAGGCGGCCCGCTTCGGGCAGGCCGTGTCCGGCGCCACGCGCTACGCGGCCTCCCAGGGCTGCGACCGCGCACACCTGCGGCTGTGGTCGACCCGGCAGCGCATCATCTGCGAACTGCGCACTCCGCGCGGACGTATCACCGACCCGTTCCTCGGCTTCCGACCGCCGGGTGCCGAAGCGCGGCCGGAGGACGGGCTCTGGCAGACCCGTCAGGTCTGCGAGTTCGTGGACATGAGGTCCGGCGACGGGGCGAAGGAGGGGTGGACCATCCGCATGGAGACGGCCCTCGTATCGGCAGGTTGACGAACCGGCCCGCGGATTCGGGTAGTTCCCCCCGCGCCTCGAAGGGCACGGCGGACGCATGGTGGACAGGAGGCAGGGTCTGTTGGCGGACCCGGCCTCGCGCCGCACGAGCCGAACGCCCCAGGGGCCGAAGGGAAACGACCATGCCGAACGACCGTCCACGCGGCCTGCCGACCGTGGGCGACGGCTGCACCACGATCCTGGGCCCGGGAAAGTCCTCGGTCCGCCAGGCCAGGGAACTCGTCCGCAAGCGGCTCGCCGAGTACGGCCTCCAGAACCTGGTGGACATCGCCGAACTGCTGGTCAGCGAACTCGCGACCAACGCCGTCGTGCACGCGGGCGGCCGCTACCGGCTCACCCTGTCCCTGGGCGTCGGCATACTGCGCTGCGAGGTCGCGGACGAGCGGCGACACCTTCCCCGACCGCCGCACCGGCAGGTCGAGCGCGACGACGGCCTCGACGTCGACACCGACAGCGAGAACGGCCGCGGGCTGTTCCTGGTAGACGCGCTCGCCCACCGGTGGGGCAGCCGCCTCGTCGAGGAGGGCAAGGAGGTCTGGTTCGAGTTGCAGCTCGACGCATCGGACAGCACGGGTGACGACGCGGCGGAGACGGACGTGTATCTTCCGGCACCGACCGGGCCACGGGCTCAAGTGGCGCACGGCTGCGCCGAGTTGGATCACGAGCGGGCGGATCACCAGTACAGCCCCGACGGCGACCGTGCCGAGGATCTCGGACTGCTCGGACGGTACCGCCCACGGCGACCGGTGCCGGGCACGGTGTCTCGGGCGCCTCATGGTTCGGCACCGGCCGCCGTTTCCGCTTGAACAGGCCTACCGTTCTGAGCACGCCTACCGTTGGGCACGCCTACCGGTGAGCACGTCTAAGGGCGGGTCCGCTCACGCGATGGTCCCGTGCCGGGCCCGGCCGTATCCACCCCGTCGGCCACCAGCCGCGTCGGCAGCCACCAAGCCGCCGCGCACACGCACACCCCCAACCAGCCGACGGCGAACAGCCAGCCGCCGACGACATCCGTGAACCAGTGCACGCCCAGATACACCCGGGTCAGCCCGACCAGCGCGCCCCAGCAGCCGACGGCCAGGCAGAGCGGGGTTCTCCCGTGCGGGGCACGCACGAATATCGCGAGGATCACCAGGCCGGCGGTGAGCGCCGCCGTGGTCGTGTGGCCGGAGGGGAAGGACCAACCCGAGGCATGTGTGGCCCAGTTGCTCAGCGCCGGGCGGGGCCTCGAGACCAGTTCCATCACGCCGTAGCGCAGGCCCTGGCCGGTGGCGAGGCAGGCCGGCGCGAGGGTCGCGGCGAGGAGGCGCTGGCGGGTGGTGCGGCCGGTGAGGAGTCCGGCGAGGACGACGAGCGCGTACGGGATGACGCCGGTGCCGGTCGCGGTCAGACCGCGGGCGAACGCCAGCGCCACGTCCGGGCGGTGCGCGACGGACCAGGACACCGCGTCCTCGTCCCCGAACAGCGGGGCGCCCTCATGCCCGAGCACCACCATGCTCAGCACCCCGAACGCGGTCCAGGCGCCGAGGCCCGCGCTGCCCGCCAGTTCGGAGACGTCCTTGCGGTTCATGACATCAGCAGCGGTCGCAGCCGGGTGGCCGTGATCCGCCGGGTCAGGGACTCCGGCCGCCGCTTCAGCAGGACCATCGCGCCGAGCGCCAGGAGCGCGCCGACCGCCACGCCCGCCACGACGTCGTGCGGATAGTGGACCCCGACCCAGACCCGGGAACCCGCCATCGCGAGCGCGGCCACGGCGGCGACCGCACCGAGGCGGCGGGAGACGAAGAACAGGGCGACCGCTGCCGCCGCGGCGATCGTCGCGTGGTTGCTGGGGAAGGACCAGTCGCCCGGCGCCGGGCACACCTCCAGCGTGGCAACCCGCAGGGTCTGGCAGGGCCGGCTCTCCCGCACCGCCGACTTGAGCAGCGAGTCGATGCCGTACGCGGCGACCACGACCACCGGCACGGCCAGCGCCGTCACCGCCGCCTCGGCACCGACCCGGCGCGCCCGCCACCAGCCGACGACCATCAGCACGGCGAACACCACGAGCCCGTACGTCGACCACGCCGAGACCGCACCGTCCAGCCAACCGGGCGCGTGCTGGGCGGAGTCGACCACATCCGTGTAGGCCTCGCCGTCGATCGACGACCCCTGGAAGGCGACCAGGATCATCCGCGTACCTCCCCTGCCTTGGCGGCGCGGGTGGCCTTGCGGGAGCGGTGCACCTCGGCGGCGAGGGGCAGCAGCGACACGATGACGATCAGGGCGACCATGGGCAGCAGGTACCTGTCGACGTTCGGGATCGAGGAACCCAGCGCGTATCCGGCGAGCGTCAGCCCCAGGCTCCACACCAGGCCGCCGACCGTCTGCCACACGGTGAACGTCCGGACGGGCACCCCGAGCGCACCCGCCATGGGGTTCAGGACCGTCCGTACGACGGGCACGAAACGGGCCAGCACGACCGCCTTCGCGTAGCCGTACCGCTCCAGCAGCTCCTCGGCCCGCCGGGCGCCTTCGTGCAGGCGGGGCGAGCGGCTGCGGGCGAGCAGCGCGCCGCCCGCCTTCCGGCCGAGCAGATAGCCGCACTGCGCCCCGGCGAGCGCGCCGACCGCCGCCGCGACCAGCAGGGGCGGCAGCGACAACTTCACGGCTCTGTCAGCGCCGCCGGTGCACAGCAGACCTGCGGTGAACAGCAGGGAATCGCCGGGCAGGAAGAACCCGATCAGCAGCCCCGTCTCGGCGAACATCACCACGCCGACACCCAGCACACCGAAGGCGGCCAGCAGTGACCTGGCGTCCAGCACGTTCACCGCGAGCTGGGAGGCCAGGTCGAGGGGTGTGGTCATCGGCGCGCCCTTCCGCAGGTATGACTACAAACGTTCTGACTACAAATCTGTAGACGGTCTACTCAACTGTAGACGATCGCAGCGTCCGAGAAGTTCCGCACTTTTGCCCGGTCGTTGCCGATTCATGACTGACCGACTACACGCATGTAGTCATGATGGTCCGCGAAGTAAGGCATGCCTGCACTAACCCAGGAGGGGTCGCACCCAATGTGGGACGACGCGTTTCCGAGCTTTCTGATCGGGCTGCGGGAGGGGCTGGAGGCGGGACTCATCGTCTCGATCCTGGTCGCCACCCTTGTCCGCGCCGACGCCAAGTCCCGGCTGCCGCAGGTGTGGACGGGCGTCCTGGCCGCGATCGCCCTCGCGCTGAGCTTCGGCGCCGTCCTCACCTTCACTGCGGCGAACCTCTCCGCCACGGCCCAGGAAGCCTTCGGCGGTGTCCTCAGCGTGGTCGCCGTCGCGTTCGTCACCGCGATGGTGTTCTGGATGCGCCGCTCGGCCCGCACCTTCTCCGGCGAGATCAGGGAGAAGGCGACGGGCGCGCTCGGCATGGGCGCGGGCGTGCTGATGCTCACCTCCTTCCTCGCGGTGGGCCGCGAAGGCCTGGAGACGGCCCTGTTCCTGTGGACCACGGCCCGCGCGGCCGGCGAGTCCGCAGGACCCCTGACCGGCGCCGGCATCGGTCTCGTCCTCGCGGCAGCCCTGTGCTGGGGCCTGTACCGCCGCGTCCTCAGGATCAACCTCACGAAGTTCTTCACCGCCACCGGCGCCGTCCTCATCGTCATCGCGGCCGGCGTCCTCGGCTACGGACTGCGCGACCTCCAGGAGGGCGGCGTCCTCCCCGGCCTGACCACCTACGCCTTCGACCTCAGCGGCAGCGTCGACGCCGGCTCCTGGTACAGCACCCTCATCCAGGGCGTGTTCAACCTGATGCCGACGATGACCTGGCTCCAAGTGGTGGGCTACGTCGGCTACTTGGCGGTGGTGATGCCGCTGTTCGTGCGCGGCGTGAAGGAGAAATCGCCCGAACCCGCGCCTACGACCGCCGAGTTGAGCGAGCCCACCCCGTCGCCACGGCGCCGCCCCGTCTGGGTCGTCCCGGTCGCCGTGGTGGCCGTACCCGCGGTCGTCGCCGGTCTCGTCGTCACCTTCTCCCGTCCCAAGCCCGCGAGTTCGGAGACGGTGGCCGTCTCCGAGACGGAGTGCGGCAAGGGCTTCACCGCGCCGGACACCGGACGGCAGACCTTCCAGATGCACAACACCGGCGACAAGACCGCCGAGGTGTACCTGATCGACCCCGCCACCAACGCGGTCTACGGCGAGGTCGAAGGCCTCGCTCCCGGCACCACCCGGGACCTCGTCGCCACCGTCGCGGGCGGCTCGTACGCCTGGCGCTGCGTGCCCACCGGGGCGAAGGCCGTCACCTCCGCCACGGTCCATGTCAGCGGCGGGGGAGGTGCGGTGAAGGCGGTCGTCCCCGTCTCCGAGAACGACCTCGCCGCACCCCTCAAGGCCTACAAGGCGTACGTCGACCAGGGCCTGGCCACGCTCGTCACCCAGACCCGGCAGCTCAGCGCCGACATCGCGGGCAACCACCTCGCCAAGGCACGCACCGACTGGCTGACCGCGCACCGGACTTACTCCTCCCTCGGCGCGGCCTACGGCACCTTCGAGGACTTCGACCAGAAGATCAACGGCCGGGCCGACGGGCTGGCCGGGGGAGTCCAGGACAAGGACTTCGCAGGCTTCCACCGCATCGAGTACGGGCTCTGGCACGGGCAGTCCGCGGGCGAGTTGAAGGCGGCCGCGCAGCAACTCACCACCGCGGTCGTGGGGTTGAAGAAGGCGTTCCCCACTCAGGACTTCGACCCCGGTGACCTGCCGCTGCGGGCCCACGAAATCCTGGAGAACGCCCTGCAGTTCGAGCTGACCGGCGACACCGACGAGGGCAGCGGCACCAACCTCGCGACCGTCGACAGCAACCTCGCCGGCACGCGTGAGCTGCTCACCGTACTCAAGCCGCTGCTGACCAGGGAGTCGCCGAAGTTGCTCCCCGGCGTCGACGCCGACATCGCCCGGCTGCAGAAACTCCTCGACTCGGCGCACCGGGGCGGGAGGTGGACGCCGGTCGAGCAGTTGGACGGTACGGCGAAGGCTCAACTCGACGCCACCACCGGGCAGTTGCTGGAGGACCTGGCACCGGTGCCGGACCTGCTGGAGATCAGGAAGTCGGCCTGATGAGCACGGAGAACACACAGGGCGTCGATGGCATGCCCGGCGCGGAGGGCGCACACGGCAGCGACGACGCGCGCGGCGACGAGAGTCCGTCCGGCACGGACGGCATCGACGGCACGCACGGCACGCACGGCACGGAGAGTCCACCCGGCGCCGACGACGCGCTGGGCGCCGACAATCCGCACGGCACCGATGGCACCCGCGGCACCGAGAAGACGCAGGCCATCGGGAACACCCGCGGAGCAGGCAGCGCCCCCGGCGCCGACAGCACCTGCGGCTCCCGGAACACCCGAACCGCCCAAAGCACCCGCCCCACCCAGAGCACCCGCAGTGAAGGGACCCGCCCGATGCCGTCCGCCGAAACCCCTGGCTGCCCGGCCGGAGCCGGTCGTCGTTCCTTCGTCCGGACGGCGCTCGGTGCCGGGGCCGCCGGAGCGGTGCTGGCGGGCGGAGCCTTCGCGCTCGCCGAGACCGGCGGCACCGCGCAGGCACAGGCCGCGGACACGACCGACGCCGCCGAGATCCCCTTCCACGGCACTCACCAGGCCGGCATCCTCACCCCCGCCCCGGCCGCCGCGACCTTCGTCTCCCTCGACGTCATCGCCGACAACCGGGCCGAACTGACGGACCTGCTGCGGACGATCACCGAACGGGCCCGTTTCCTCACCTCCGGCGGCACCCCTGCCGACCTCGGCGTCGGCGCGCCGCCCGCCGACAACGGCATCCTCGGGCCGGACGTCCCCGCCGACGCCCTCACGGTCACCGTCGGCGTGGGCGCGTCCCTCTTCGACGACCGCTACGGACTCGCCAAGGCCAGGCCGCGCCGGCTGACCCCGATGAAGACGTTCCCGAACGACAACCTGCGCGCCGCCGAGTGCCACGGCGACCTGTCGCTCCAGGTGTGCGGCGCCCGCCAGGACACGGTGCTGCACGCGTTGCGCGACATCGCCCGGCACACCCGCGGCGGCATGCAGATCAAGTGGCGCATCGACGGCTTCCAGAACACCCCGCGCCCCACCGGCACCCAGCGCAACCTGCTCGGCTTCAAGGACGGCATAGCCAACCCGGACGTGAAGTCCACCCGTGAGACCGACCGGCTGATCTGGGTCGGCGACGGACAGGACGAACCGGCCTGGGCGAGCGGGGGCAGCTACCAGGTGATCCGGATCATCCGCATGCTCGTCGAGTTCTGGGACCGGGTCTCGTTGAGCGAACAGGAGCTGATGTTCGGCCGCCGCAAGGACACCGGAGCCCCGCTGGACGGTGCCAAGGAGACGGACATTCCGCACTACGCCAAGGACCCCAAGGGCACGGCGATCCCGCTCGACGCGCACATCCGCCTCGCCAACCCGCGCACCGCCGCCACCGACACCTCGCGCATCCTGCGCCGCGGCTACAACTACGACCGGGGCATCGACGCCGTGGGCAACCTCGACATGGGCCTCGTCTTCTGCTGCTACCAGCAGGACGTGCGGCGGCAGTTCGAGGCGACCCAGACGAGGCTGATCGACGAACCCCTCGTCGACTACATCTCTCCGACAGGCGGCGGATACTTCTACGCTCTGCCGGGTGTGAAGGACGCCAAGGACTGGCTCGGCAGGGGTTTGATGGCGACCTGACCTGGGATTTTCCCTCCCTTTGGGCAAGACCTGCCGTGGTCTTTGCCGACCGTTACTGCGAATAGGTTGCAGGTACGGGAGGATGGCACGAGGTTGCTCGCGGCAACCGCGCAGCCATGCTCGCACCCGTACCTGTACCCGGCAGAAAGGCCCTCCTCGATGACGGCCGCCCCCGAATCCACTTCGACCCTCCCTGCCACGGCCGCGGCTGCGCGGCCGTCGCTCTGGTACCGCGTCCGTACGTCGATGACGCGGCAGGAGTGGACCCGGGTCGGCGGGATGGCCGCGTTCGTGCTGGGGCTGCACGTGATCGGCTGGTTCACGCTCGTGTGGATCGTGGCGCCGGGGCACTACAGCGTCGGCGAGAAGTCCTTCGGCATCGGCATGGGCGTGACCGCGTACACGCTCGGCATGCGGCACGCGTTCGACGCGGACCACATCGCGGCGATCGACAACACGACCCGCAAGCTGATGAGCGAGGGCCAGCGCCCGCTGTCGGTGGGCTTCTGGTTCTCGCTCGGCCACTCCAGCATCGTCTTCGGCCTGACCCTCCTGCTCTCCCTCGGCGTGAAGGCCCTGGCCAACCCGGTCCGCGACGACAACTCCCAGCTCCACGACGTCACCGGCCTGATCGGTACGACCGTCTCGGGCACGTTCCTCTACGTCATCGCGGGCATCAACCTCGTCATCATGGCCGGCATCTGGAAGGTGTTCCGCCAGATGCGCTCCGGGCACTACGACGAGGCCGTGCTGGAGGAGCAGTTGAACAACCGCGGTTTCATGAACCGCATCCTCGGCCGCTTCATGAAGTCGATCACCAAGTCCTGGCAGATGTACCCGCTGGGCCTGCTGTTCGGCCTCGGCTTCGACACGGCGACGGAGATCGCGCTGCTGGTGCTCGCCGGTTCGGGCGCCGCGTCCGGCCTGCCCTGGTACGCGATCCTGTGCCTGCCGGTCCTGTTCGCCGCCGGAATGTCGCTGCTCGACACGATCGACGGCACGTTCATGAACTTCGCCTACGGCTGGGCCTTCTCCAAGCCGGTCCGCAAGGTCTACTACAACCTCACGATCACCGGCCTGTCCGTCGCCGTAGCCCTGATCATCGGTACGGTCGAACTCCTGGGCCTGTTCGCCGAGAAGCTAGACCTCCACGGTTTTTTCTGGGACTGGGTCGCGGGCCTCGACCTCAACGTCATCGGCTTCCTCATCGTCGGCCTGTTCTTCGCGACCTGGGTGGTGGCCCTGCTGGTGTGGAAGTTCGGCCGCATCGAGGAAAAGTGGACAGCGAGCCTTGCTCAACCGGCGCAACAGCCCGCGGAATAGCCGCTATTGGGCAGAGTGACGAACCAGACCACTCACGTCCGCACCCCCAACTCCTTCCGCCACTTCACGATCTGCTTCTCCGCGTCCCCGGTGTACGACCACGGAGTCGTCGTACACCGGCGCCCCATCATCCCCAGGACCGTCGTCGAGATGTCCTTCGTGCCCGCGTAACAGGCCGCGTGGGCAAGGTAGTTGAGGTCGCGGAGTTCGCCGGGCGGGAAGGGACCGTCCTCGCGGGCGGTGATCCAGCGCTGCCAGGTGCGGCGGACATCGCTGACGGCGCCGTCGTGGGTCCAGTGCTGGCCGAGGCCCACCGCGGCCTGGTGGCCCTTCGCGGCGTCGAGGGCGTAGCGGTACTCCTCGACGCGGGCGTACTGCACCAGGACCGGCAGGGTGCAGCCGGGCGGCGCCACGCCCGCCGCGTCGCGGGCGAAGTCGTACATGAGGCCGTGGCTGCCGTGCCAGCGGGAGGAGTAGTAGTGGAGGACCTGGAGATGGCCCTCGACGCTGTAGGGGTCGCGCCGGTGCAACTCGTCCCACCAGCGGGCGAGTTCCTGGCGTCTTACGCCTGATGGGTAGAGCCGGGCCACGGAGATCAGGGAGATCCACGGGGTGGGGTCGTCCGGGTATGCCTCGGAGGCCTGGAGGCAGGCCATGACGGCGGCGTCGATACGGTTCCGGTCGATCGGCACGCCCCGGCCCGCGGCGATGGCGATGTTGAACGCGCGGGCCGTCTCCGTCGCCGCGCGCAGCGTGAGCGCGTCGCCGCTGTGGGGCTCGGCGGCCAGCCACGACTCGACCGTCGAACTGCTCGCGCAGGCCTGCGCTAGCGTCCGGATCCGGTGGCCCCGGCCGAGCCAGTGCGCGCCGGTGTTCCGCAGCAGGTCCCGCAGGCCCTGCCAGCGGCCGATGACGATGTCCTGGCGGGCCGAACTGAGTGGAGCGTCCCCGCAGTCGGGGTCGAAGTCGGGGGTGTAGCGGTCTCGCGCCATCGGATGCACCCTCAGAAGTCGGTCGGGAGACCCTGATGGACCCGGGACTGTTCGGGCACGAAGTCGTCGGGGACGTAGTCCGTCTCGACGGTGTGCGCGGCGTCGAGACGCGCAGGCCGGTAGTAGTCGCTGCCCTGCTTCCAGTACCAGAGCATCGGGATCAGCCCTGCGGCCAGCCCGCCGATGCCGATGGCGATCGCCGCGTTGCTCAGGTCACCCAGCGACTCGACGAAGATCCAGAACATGAACAGGGCGCCGAACAGCGGCCACAGCCCGCCGAAGAGGAAGTTCGCCGCCGACTTGAAGAGCATCTTGCGGTAGGCGACGACCACCGCGAGGCCCGCCAGGCCGTAGTACACGGCGATCTGCAGACCGATCGCGGAGATCGCGTCGGAGAGGATCTCGCCCACCGAGCCGAGCGCGTTGGAGGCGATGAACATGACCAGCGCCACCCCGCCGACCACGGTGATGGCGACCCACGGGGTGTTCCAGGTGCGGTGCACCTTGCCCAGCGCGGCCGGCATCGTACGGTCGCGGCCCATCGCGAACAGCGACCGCGTGACCTGGATGAGAGTGGTCTCCAGGGTGGCTATGGTCGACAGCATCACCGACACGATGAGCAACTTGCCGCCCCAGCCCGGCCACAGCTCGTCGCCGAGCACGGCCAGCACGTTGGCGTCGTTGTTCTCGATCTGCCGCGAGGTCAGGATGATGTTCACCGCGATGGTGAACACCTCGAAGAGCAGGAAGACGATGCCGACGCCGATCAGGCCCGCGAGTCCGGTCGTACGACGGCTGTTGCGGGTCTCCTCGCTGAGGTTGCTGGTGACGTCCCAGCCCCAGTAGTAGAACGCGGCGATGAGCGCGCCCGACGCGAAGCCGGACACCCCGTCGAAGTGGCTGAAGCCCAGCCAGGACCAGTCGAAGGCGCGGGCGTTGTCGGAGTGGACCAGGGCGAACACCGCGAACAGCGCCAGGATGCTCAACTCGACACCGGACATGAGGAGTTGCGCCCGGACCGTGAGCCGGGCCCCGCCGAGCACCACGAGCAGCATGATCACGAACCACGCGGCGCCCACCACCGTCGACAACGCCGTGTTGTCCGCGAGGCCTTGGTCGAAGAGGGACAGTGTCATCGACCCGGCGGGCAGCGACCCGGCGACCATGAAGATGGTCGCGGAGACCACCAGGGCCCAGCCGCTGATGAAGCCGAGAAAGGGGTGCAGGGTGCGGCCCACCCAGGAGTAACTGGCCCCCGCGTTCACGTCGATCCGGCCGAGATAGCTGAACGCCAGCGCGATGCCCAGCATCGGTATCGCGCAGTAGAGGAGCGCCGCCGGACTGGCCAGCCCCACCGCGCCGACCAGGACCGCGGTGGTCGCGGCCAGCGAGTACGCCGGTGCGCTGCCCGCCACGGCCATCACCACGGTGTCGAACGTACCGAGGGCGTTGGCCTGCAGCCCTCTGCCCCTGTTGTTGCTCATGGATGCGCTGCTTTCCGTCTTGCACGACGTGGGGGGTTGCGCGAACCGGCCCCGGACCCGGAGATGGGGTGGCCTCGGGTCAGTGGCCGGTCGGAACAACAAATAGGGGGTGGTGGATACCCGTTGAACCGCTGCGTCGGCGGACGGTCACACCGTGTGTGGGTGTGATGATAGCCGTACCTCTTGACCTTTCAAGATTGACCAGCGAGTAATCTCCTGTGAACGGTCAGTCGCCGAGTCGGTCGATCTGCCGCAGTTTGTTCGTCGCGTCGAGGGCGGCGACCTTGTAAGACTCCGCGAGCGTCGGGTAGTTGAAGACCGCGTCGACGAGATAGTCGACCGTGCCGCCGCAGCCCATCACCGACTGGCCGATGTGAATGAGCTCCGTCGCGCCGGTGCCGAAGCAGTGCACGCCGAGCAGGGTGCGGTCCGTGGGGGAGACCAGCAGCTTGAGCATGCCGTGCGAGTCGCCGATGATCTGGCCGCGCGCGAGTTCGCGGTAGCGGGAGATCCCGACCTCGAACGGCACGCACTCCTCGGTGAGTTGGTCCTCGGTCTTTCCGATGAAACTGATCTCCGGGATGGTGTAGATGCCGATCGGCTGCCGGTCGTCGATCCGGTGCACCGGCTCACCGCAGGCGTGGTACGCCGCTGTACGGCCCTGTTCCATCGAGGTCGCCGCGAGGGCCGGGAAGCCGATGACGTCGCCGACGGCGTAGATGTGCGGCACCGCGGTGCGGAAGTTCTCGTCGACGTCGATCCGGCCGCGCCGGTCGGCGGACAACCCGGCCTTGTCCAGGTCGAGTTCGTCGGTGAGGCCCTGCCGTCCCGCGGAGTACATCACGGCGTCGGCCGGGATCTTCTTGCCGCTCTCCAGGACGGTCAGCGTGCCGTTGGTGTGCCGCTCGACGGCTGCGACGGTCTCGCCGAAGCGGAAGGTGACGGCGAGGTCCCGCAGGTGGTACTTGAGCGACTCGATGACCTCCAGGTCACAGAAGTCGAGCATCCCGGCGCGCTTCTCCACCACGGTGATCTTGCTGCCGAGCGCGGCGAACATCGAGGCGTATTCCATCCCGATGACGCCCGCGCCCACGATGACCATGGACCGCGGGACCTTGGGCAGGTCCAGCACGTTGTCCGAGTCCATGATGGTCCGGCCGTCGAACTCGACGGTGTCCGGCCGCGCGGGGCGGGTGCCGGTGGCGATGATGATGTTCTCGGCCGTCAACAGCCGTTCGTGGCCGGTGATTTCGGTCAGCGCGACGGTGTGCGGGTCGACGAAACGGCCCGTGCCGGCGAACAGGGAGACCTGGTTGCGGGACAACTGGTTGCGGATGACGTCCACTTCACGGCTGACCACGTGCTGCGTGCGCGCGGTGAGGTCGCCGACGGTGATGTCGTCCTTCAGGCGGTAGCTCTGCCCGTACAGATCGCGCTGGGTGAGGCCGGTGAGATACAGCACCGCCTCGCGCAGCGTCTTGGAGGGGATGGTCCCGGTGTGGATGGAGACCCCACCGACCATGTCGGGGCGGTCGACGACGGCGACCCGGCGGCCGAGCTTGGCCGCGGCGATGGCGGCCTTCTGGCCACCCGGTCCTGAACCGATGACAAGCATGTCGAAGTCGGGCACCTCCGGAGTCTGTCAGCCGGGGTGCCTTCTCCGAAAGGGTGAACGGGTAACCAGACACCCACGAAATGGCTGGAGGTGCGCCTAGGGAAGCAGTTTCTCCAGCGCTGCAGCCCCCTCCGCCTCGATCTTCCGCCGGGCCCACTCCAGATTCTCCGGCGTCACGTCCCGGCCGGCCGCCAGCACCACGTCCTCCGGCGCCACCTCGGTCCCGGTACGGGTGTGCAGCAGGTCGTCCGGGGTGGCCCGGTCCTCGGGCGGGACGGACGCGTCGGACTCTGACATCGACATGAGGCCTCCTCCTCGGGACCGGACCCTTCAGGACCGGACAGCTCACCGGCATCGTACGAGTGCCGTGGGTCCCACTCCCACGATTCCCCGCCCGGCCGCTCCCTGCATCCGGAAGAGTGGCCGATCGAGAACCTGAACCTAAGCTGGGAACCGGCCCGCGCGGGCCCGAACCAGGGAGGCTGCCGCGATGGTCGAGACCCCGCCCCACCAGGACACCCCCACCGGACCCGGATATCTGCCCATCGCCGAGCACGGACTGATCGGTGATCTGCGGAGCGTCGCGCTGGTGGGGACCAACGGCACGATCGACTGGTACTGCTGCCCGTCCTTCGACGCACCCAGCGTCTTCGCCGCGATCCTGGACGCGGAACGCGGCGGCTCCTTCGAGCTGGCCGCCTCCGTGCCCGCGCGCACCAAGCAGTTCTACTTCCCCGACACCAACGTCCTGATCACCCGGTTCTACACCGAGGAGGGCGTCGGCGAGGTCCAGGACTTCATGCCGGTGACCGGGGAGTCGGACGCGTCCGCCCGGCACCGGCTGATCCGGCGCGTGCTGTGCGTGCGCGGCTCGGTCCCGTTCCGGACCCGCGTCGCCCCGAGGTTTGACTACGGCGCCTCTCCGCACACGGCGCGGATGGTCGGCGACGTGGCGCTCTTCGAGTCCGCCGAGAGGTCCCTCGCCCTGACCGCGACCGTCCCCCTGGAGTGCGACGCCGTCGACGTGTGGGCCGACTTCAAGCTCGACGAGGGCGAGTCCGAGGTGTTCGCCCTCGACCAGGTCGACGGCGAGGTGACCTCCCGTCCCTGCGCCCGGCAGGAGGCCGAGGACGAGTTCGCCTCGACCGTCGCCTACTGGCGGCACTGGATCTCCCAGTCCCGCTACCGCGGCCGCTGGCGCGAGATGGTCCACCGCTCCGCCCTCACCCTCAAGCTGCTGACCTACGCCCCGACCGGCGCGATCGTCGCCGCCCCGACCACCAGCCTCCCCGAACAGCTCGGCGGCGAGCGCAACTGGGACTACCGCTACGTCTGGATCCGCGACGCCGCCTTCTGCGTCTACGCGCTCCTGCGCCTCGGCTTCACCGGCGAGGCGAAGGCGTTCATGCAGTTCGTGACCCGCTACATCAGCCCCGGCGACGGCAACCCCTCCGGCCCGCTGCAGATCATGTACGGCATCGACGGCCGCACCGAACTCACCGAACGCGAACTCCCGCACCTCGAAGGCCACCAGAAATCCGCCCCGGTCCGCGTCGGCAACGCGGCGTCCGACCAGCTCCAACTCGACATCTACGGCGCTCTGATCGACTCCATCTACCTCTACGACAAGTGGGCCGAGCCCATCTCCAGCTCCCAGTGGGACGACGTGTGCGCCCTCGTCGACTGGGTCTGCGACAACTGGGACCAGCCCGACGAGGGCGTCTGGGAGACCCGCGGCGGCCGCAAGAACTTCCTGTACTCGCGCCTGATGTGCTGGGTCGCGATCGAACGCGCGATCCGCCTCGCCAACCGCCGCGGCCTGCCCGCCGACCTCCCGCACTGGCTGAAGTGCCGCGACACCATCTACCGCCGCATCATGGACCGCGGCTGGTCGGTCAAACGCCAGGCCTTCGTCCAGTACGAGGGCAGCGACGTCCTCGACGCCGCACTCCTGATGATGCCGCTGGCGAAGTTCATCGCGCCCACCGACCCCAAGTGGCTCTCCACACTGGACGCGTTGACCGAGGAGCTGGTCTCCGACTCCCTCGTCTACCGCTACAACCCGCAGGCCAGCCCCGACGGCCTGCGCGGCGACGAGGGCACGTTCTCGATCTGCTCCTTCTGGTACGTCGAGGCCATGGTCCGCGCCGGCCGCGTCGACGAGGCCCGCCTCGCCTTCGAGAAGATGCTCACCTACGCCAACCATCTCGGTCTGTACGCCGAGGAGATCGGCCGCACCGGCGAGCAACAGGGCAACTTCCCCCAGGCGTTCACCCATCTCGCCCTGATCAGCGCCGCGTTCAACCTGGACAAGGCGCTCGGCTGAGCCGGCCGGGTACGTCCGGTCCGCGCAACAAGTGTCACCGAGGTGTCACAGCACACCGGGGCACCACAACTCCCGCCCTACGTCTCGTGTCGAACCCCCTGACCGCACCACATATGAATCACGGGGGAACACACCATGAAGAACGTGTCACGCAAGAAGGTCTCCGCCGCCGTGGCGTCCGCGACCTTCCTGCTCCTGGCCGGCGCCGGCATCGTCGCCGCACCGGCCAGCTACGCGGGCGTCCCCGGCGGCACCAGCGCCGTCGACCGCAACAGCGACTTCAACGGGGACGGCTACGACGACGTCCTGATCGGCGCCCCGGACGGTACCGTCGACGGCAAGCAGGGCGCCGGTTACGTCACCGTCCAGTACGGCGCCCCGAACGGCATCGCCACCAACACCACGGTCCCCAAGGGCCACACCGCCGTCATCAGCCAGTCCACACCCGGCGTCCCCGGCACCTCGGAGACCTACGACTCCTTCGGCCAGGCCATCGCCACCGGTGACGTCAACGGCGACGGCTACGACGACGCGCTGATCGGCGCCCCCGGCGAGGACGAGGGCAGCCTCGAGAACGCCGGCCGCGTCACCGTCCTCTACGGCTCCAAGGCCGGCCTGGGTGCCGAGGCGAACACCTCCTTCACCTCCACCAAGCCCGCCGCGGACGCCCGCTTCGGCCAGTCCGTGACGGCGGCCCGCTTCACCGGCGCCACCGACGCCGACGAGATGGCCGTCCTCGACGACAACGGCGCCCAGATCTTCGCCTACCACACCGACATCCTGCACCTGATGGGCACGCTCAACACGACCACCAAGCCGGGCGGCCACCGCATCCAGCCCGCCTACCTCACCACCGGCGACTACGACCGCAACGGCTTTGCCGACCTGGTCGTCTCGGGCTACAGCCCCGACGACGACTACCAGCAGGGCTGGTCGGCCCTCTACGCGGGCGGCGACACCGAGTTGACGTACCGTCAGGACCTGAACGGCGGCCTCGGCACCGCGTCCGGCGACATCAACCACGACGGCTACGACGACCTGGTGGTCGGCCAGCTCAGCAGCGCCGACGACAAGGCCGAGGGTGACGACGGCGGCAAGATCGCTGTCTACTACGGCAGTTCGGAGGGCACCGCCGGTCCCGCGGACTGGTGGTCGCAGAACTCCCCGGGCGTACCGGGCACTTCGGAGCACGGCGACGCCTGGGGCAACGACCTCTCCGTGGGCGACGTCAACGGCGACGGTTACGCGGACATCGCCGTCGGCGCGCCCGGCGAGGACATCGGCACGGTCCAGGACGCGGGCGCCGTATGGCTGTTGCGCGGTTCGGGCAACGGCGTGACCGCGACCGGCGCCCAGTCCTTCGACCAGAACACCGCCGGCATCCCCGGCACCGCCGAGGCCGACGACGCCTGGGGCACCCAGGTCCGGCTGGCGGACACGGACGCGGACGGCCGCTCCGAGCTGGTCGCCTCCGCGCCGGGCGAGAACTCCGGTGACGGCTATGTGTGGTTGCTCCCGGCCGGCCCCAACGGTCTGCTCGCCGAGGGTTCTTCGCTCTACAGCGCGGCGGACCTCGGCGGCGCGGCGAAGGGCGCGCACTTCGGGTCGGCGATCGACGAGTAAGTGGTATGACGGCGCCCGTACCGGCTCGGCAGCCGGTGCGGGCGCCGTCCGTCAACTGGGATGATCACAGCGCCTGTTCGGCCCAGATGACCTTGCCCGCCGGGGTGTACCGGGTGCCCCAGCGCTCCGAGAGCTGGGCCACCAGGAACAGGCCCCGGCCGCCCTCGTCCGTCATCGCCGCGTACCGCAGATGCGGTGATGTGGTGCTGCCGTCGTAGACCTCGCAGATGAGGGTGCGGTCGCGCAACAGGCGTACGCGGACGGGGTCGTTGCCGTAGCGGATCGCGTTGGTGACCAGTTCGCTGAGGATCAGTTCGGTGGTGAACGTCAGCTCGTCCAGGCCCCAGTGCGTGAGTTGGCGGGTGACCGAGGCGCGCATGTCGGACACGGCCGCCGGGTCGGACGGGACGCGCCACTCGGCGATGTGGTCGGCGCCCAGCGCGCGGGTGCGGGCGACGATCAGGGCGATGTCGTCGCTCGGGCGTACCGACAACTCCGAGTCGAGGACGGCCCGGCAGGTGTCCTCGGGGGAGTCGCCGGAGTCGGTGAGCGCGGTGCGCAGCATCTCCAGGCCTACGTCGATGTCCCGCTCCCGGTCCTCGACCAGGCCGTCCGTGTACAGGACCAGCCGGCTGCCCTCGGCCAGCTCCAACTCGGCCGTCTCGAAAGGGAGTCCACCCAGGCCGAGCGGAGGTCCTGCGGGGACGTCGGGGAACTCGACGGTGCCGTCCGGGCGGATGAGGGCGGGCGGCGGATGGCCGGCGCGGGCGACGGTGCAGCGCAGGGTCACCGGGTCGTAGATCGCGTACAGACAGGTCGCGCCGGTGACCGGGGCGACGCTGTCCTCGGTCGTCTCGTCCTGGTCGATCCGGCCCACCAACTCATCCAGCAGGCCCAGGAGTTCGTCCGGCGGGAGGTCCAGCGCGGAGAAGTTGTGGACCGCCGTGCGCAGCCGCCCCATGGTGGCCGCCGCGTGCAGACCGTGTCCCACGACATCGCCGACGACCAGGGCGACCCGGGCGCCGGACAACGGCAGGACGTCGAACCAGTCACCGCCGACCCCGGACTTCGCGGGGAGATAACGGTAGGCGACGTCGAGCGCGGTCTGTGCGGGCAGCCGGCGGGGCAGCAGACTGCGCTGGAGGGTCACCGCCATGCCGTGTTCGCGGGTGTAGCGCCGGGAGTTGTCGATGGACACGGCCGCGCGGGCGACCAGCTCCTCGGCGAGGGCCAGCTCCTCCGTGTCGAAGGGCTCCGGCTTGTCGGAGCGCCAGAAGTTGACCACACCGAGGATCAGGGCACCGGCCCGCAGCGGCACGGTGATCAGCGAGTGGATGCCGTACTCGACGACCTGCGCGGTGCGTTCGGGATCCTGGGTGAGCCAGCCGGGGGCGTCGCTCAGCCGGGGTTCGACGACGGCCTCGCCGGTGTCGAGGCTGCGTGCCTGCGGGGAGGACGCGATGAACTGGATCTGCTTGCCGACCGGGTAGAGCGGGGCGTCGTCCCGGACGCCGGTGTTGGCCGTGCGGCGCAGCTCGGTTCCGGGCTGCGGTTCCTCGCCGCTGAGTACGGCGTCGTAGAGGTCGACCGTGACGAAGTCCGCGAAGCGCGGGACGGCCAGTTCGGCGAGTTCCTCGGCGGTGCGGGTGACGTCCAGGCTGGTGCCGATGCCCACTCCGGCGTCGTAGAGCATGTTGAGGCGTTCGCGGGTGACCTCGGCGCGGCCGGAGAGAGCGCGGAGTTCCGTGGAGTCGCGGAGCGTGGTGACGCTGCCGGCCGGGCCGCCCTTGAGATCGGTGGGGCGCTGGTTGACGGCGAGCAGCCGGTCGCCGACCCGGTGCACCTCGTCCGTCGCGACCCGCGCGGAGGCCAGCAGCGCGGTCATGTCGGCGTCGAGTCCGAGGTCGAGGACCAGGCGCCCCTCGGCGTTCTCCGGCAGGTCGAGCAGCTGGCGCGCCTCGTCGTTCGCGAGCAGCAGGCGACCCTCGCCGCCGACGATGATCACGCCCTCCCGTACGGCGTGCAGCACCGCGTCGTGGTGCTCGTACATCCGGGTCATCTCGTGCGGGCCCAGGCCATGGGTCTGGTGCTGGAGGCGTCTGGTGACCAGGGCCGTACCGCCGAGGGCGAGGATGAGCGCCGCGCCCGCGGCGGTCAGCAGGAGCGGCAGCTGCTGGTCGGCGGCGCCGCCGACGTTCGCCTTCGTCACTCCGGCCGACACCAGACCGACGACCTTGCCGCCGGGGCCCCTGACCGGGACCACGGCCTGCACCAGCGGTCCGATGGTGCCGGTGAGCTCCTCGGTGACGACGTGCCCGGCGAGCGCGGGGGCGATGTCCCCGACGAACTTCTTGCCGATGCGGTCCGGCTTGGGGTGGGTGTACCGGATCCCCTCCGTGTTCATCACGACGATGAAGTCGACCTTGGACGTCTTCCGCGCGGCCTCGGCGCTCGGCTGCAGGATCGCCGTGGGGTCGGCGCTGCGCAGGGCCGCGACCGTGCCCGGCGCGTTGGCGAAGGTCTCGGCGACGGCCACCGACCGGTTGCGGGCCTCCTGCGTGCTGTCGTGCCGCACCTGGAGGACCTGCGCCACCACGGCCGCCACGACCAGCAGCAGCACGATCACCACCTGCAGCATGAACACCTGCCCGGCGACACTGCGGCCGCCCAGCCTCCCGCCCAGCGGGGCTCGCCGGTGTTCGGGCGCCCGACGGGCACGGTCGTACGGGCGCTGCGCGCGCAGACCGTCGGGGCGGTGGGTCGACCGGGCCCCGGGCCGACCCGTCAGGCGGACCATGTGCCCATGTCTACACTGCCCGACCTCAGGAGGCGAGGGGCGTCACCGGCGGTGACAGGCCGTGGCCGGCGGGGGGTCACGGGTGCCGTCCGGGTTTGGCGCGGCGGGCGGCGAGCAGCAGCGCGATGTCGTCGGGGCGGTCGGCCGCGTGCCGGGCCGCTGTGGTGAGCCGGTCGGCGACACCGGCCAGGGACCGACCGCCCGGCCGCGCGGCGGGCCCGGCCGCCTTCGCGAGGGCGACGCGCAGGGCGGCGATGCCGTCGTCGATGTCGACGCCGGGCCGCTCGACGAGGCCGTCCGTGTAGAGCGCCAGGATGGAGTCGGGCTCCAGGTGCAGCTCCGCCACCGGGTACTGGGCGTGCGGATCCACCCCGAGGACCACGCCGCCGGGTATGTCCCAGACGCGGGTGCGGCCGTCCGGGGTACGGATCAGCGGCGGCGGATGCCCGGCCCGCGCGACGCGGACCAGCCCGCTCGCCGGGTCGAGCCGGAGGTAGCAGCAGCTCGCGAACTGCCCGGGGTCGAGGTCGATGAGGAGGTGGTTGGTGCCGCTCATCACCTCGTCGGGCGGCCGGTCCCCGAGCGCGAACGCCCGTACCGCACTGCGGAGTTGACCCATGGTGGCGGCCGCCTGGACGCCGTGCCCCTGGACGTCGCCGATGACCAGGGCCAGACCGTCACCGGCCTCGACGACGTCGTACCAGTCGCCGCCCACCTCCATGCCCTGGGTGCCCGGCAGATAGCGTCCCGCGGTCTCCACCTGCGGATGGGCGGAGAGTCGGCGGGGGAGGAGGGCCTGCTGGAGGCCGCGGGCGAGGGCCGCCTCCGAGTCGTAGCGCTGGGCCTTCTCCATCGCGTGGGCGATCAGCCCGGCGAGGGCGGTGAGCACCGCGCGCTCCTCGCCGCTGAAGCTGCGGGACCGGTCGAAGCCCAGGATGGCCGAGCCCACCGGGCGGCCGGACGCGATCAGCGGCAGGAACGCGCGGGCGCCCTCCTCGGCGTCGAGGGGGATGCCCGGGTAGGCGTCCGCCAGCTGCTGCATGGAGTCGAAGAAGAGCGGGCGTCCGGTGGTGAGGGTCTCGACGCCGGGCAGCCGGGTGTCGAGACCGACGCCGTCGAACGGGGCGAGGAAGCCCTGCGGGAAGCCGGTCTCCCAGGCCAGGTACAGATGCCGTTCCTGCAGCAGATAGATCGCGAGGCGCCGGCCGCCGAACGCGGGCAGCAGTTCCTTCATGACCACCGCGGACACCTGGCGGGCGGTGACCGCCTCGGTCAGCGCTATGGCGAGCACG
This sequence comes from Streptomyces sp. NBC_00986, assembly GCF_045162565.1. Lineage (NCBI taxonomy): Bacteria > Bacillati > Actinomycetota > Actinomycetes > Kitasatosporales > Streptomycetaceae > Streptomyces > Streptomyces sp. NBC_00986. The sequence continues at coordinate 1,356,322 of NZ_CP108733.1, read as the reverse complement.
ATCGGCCGGTACAGCGGAGCGAGCGAGGTGACGCCGTTCCCCGGCCCGCCGTCCCCGTCGGCGTGCACGGGCACCAGCGGCAGCGGCGGCCCCGCCACCCGGGTCGACGGAGCGACCGTGCAGGTCAGCTGGTCCTGGCCCGGATGGACGGCCATCGCCAGCCAGTCGCTCGCGTACGGCTCCTGCCCCTGCTCCCGCTCGTCCGGGCGCCGGACGTGGAAGTGCACCGGCCCCAGCGACAACAGGGCGCCGCGCAGCTGGTCCTCGCAGCCGATCTGGTTCAGCCAGGGCACGCCCTCCCACAGCGGGCGCCCCAGCAGCTCCTCGCGCGGGCGGCCCAGCAGCTGGGCGGCGCGCGGATTGGCGTAGGTGACCAGCCCCAGCCGGTCCAGGCAGAACACGCCGTCCGGCAGCAGATCGGCCACGCTGTCGGCGAGCGGTCCGGATCCCGGGTCGACGACGACACCGCTGACCGGATACCCGCCGTCCGGCGGGAGAGGCCCGGTGGCGGGCGTCCACAGGTCCAGCAGCCGGGCCGAACCGTCCGCCGCCCGCACGCGCAGGGGCAGCGGCGGGGGTTTCCCGGCGGCCGTGGCCCGCAACGCGGCCATGACCTGGTACGTGTCGCCGGGCGCCACGACGTCCGCGAGCGCCTGCGCGGTGCCGGGGAACTCCGCGGGCTCCAGCCCCAGCAGGGCGTGCAGGGAGCCGTCCCCGGTCACGGCCGCGGTCTTCGGATCCCACACGAACCGTGCCATGCGCCCTTCGGGGCGATGCGTGGCCGCCGTCCGCACGCACACGGGCTCGCCGTCCCAGGCGACGTACGGACCGTCCTCGTCCTTGTGCTCGTCCTCCAGCTCGCTGAGTGCCCGGCCCAGTTCCTCGGCCAGCCGGGTCATCCGGTCCAGGGCGGACAGCACCTCGGTGGTGTCCGGGGCGGAGGGCCGCAGCACGGTGAGTACGCCGTACGTCGTCGACCCGCCGATGACGGGGACGTACAGGGACCCGAACTGGAACGGCAGGCTCGCGGCGAACTGCGGATACCGGCGCATGGTCTCGGTGGCGTTCGGCAGGACCACGTGGACGCCGAGCCGGTACGCGTCGGCGACGGGGAACTTGCTGTCGACGTGCAGCCGTCCCCAGGGCCGGAACAGCGGCCCGGGCAGCCCCGCCAGCACGCCGAGACGCAGCAGTCCGGGCGTGCTCGACCGCAGGTAGACGCCCCCGGAGTGGCCGCCGGCCGCGTCGATCGCCTCCGTCGAGGCGTCGATGAGCAGCTCGGCGAGCCGTCCGGGCGTCCCCTTCTCGCGCTCGGCACTCCCAGTCATTGGGGCTCTACCTCGTCCCTGTGGCGCCGGGTGGGTGACACAGCAAGAATGCGCCAGGACGCGGCCGGGGTCACCTGGGCGGACGGGATGGGCTGGAGAGACACGGGTATCGCCGGTCCGTCGGGGTCTGATGAAGTGATCAAGAGTGGCTCAAGTGTGGGTGGGGTCGGGTGCGGGGTGCCGCCGGCGGTGACGTCGGCGGTTCGGCCGGTGTCGTCGGCTCATGACGAAGGCCCCTCGGCGTGGGTGCGGAGGGGCGTTTCGCGGGTCAGGCGACGGGGGTGGGCCGACCGGGGCGGCTGAGGCGGTCGCCGGGGATGCCGTTGCGGTGCGGGAGCGTGTTCTTCGTGTGCGGCGCGTTCCACTTTCTTGCGCGTGGTGCGTGCGATACGGCGAGGTCGACGGCCCCCGCGCGGTCGGGGCGCCCGTGGCCGGTCATCCGGAACCCGGCGGACCTCTCGGCCGTCGCCGGGACGCGGTCGTACGTCGTCCGGCCGGTGCGCTCGGGTTCGGCGAGCGTCCTTCCGGCGGACCGGGGTGTGGCCATGGGGCTGAGCCCTTTCGGATCGACGCGATAAATAGGCAGGCAGGAAAAGGGAGTTGAGATCCGACCCGCGTCAGCGATCGGTCCTCGACCCATGGCGTTCAGGATGGCGCAAACTACGCCTCGCGCGGGGCGAATTCGATCTGTTGCCCTCGCCGGAAATGACCGGCCTGCCTCCGATTCGCCGGCCGTACACCGCGGACCAGCGCCCACAGCTGCAACCCGGCCACCGCGGGACCACCGAACAACATGGTCGGCCCGGCCCCGACATTGACCCCGAGCACCTCTGTCGTCAGCACCCTCCACCCCACGCCATCCCACCCCCACCTCGATTGTTAGCCTCGGTCATGCCCAGTTACCCCCTGCCCCGTCATGGCTCGCGATGACTACGACCGCCGCCGACCGCTTCCCCCTCGGCGCCGAGACCACGCTCGCCGAACTCGCCCAGGACCCGCACCCCCGGCTGGCGCGGCTTCGGGAGAGTGAACCCGTGTCCTGGCTGCCGGAGTTGGGCGGCTGGCTGGTCACGCGGCGGGAGCTCGCGCTCAGCGTGATGAAGGACGCGGTCACCTTCACCGTGGACGACCCGCGCTTCTCCACCGCCCAGGTCGTCGGTCCGAGCATGCTGTCGCTCGACGGGGAGCGGCACGCCCGTCACCGTGAACCCTTCACCGCGCCCTTCCGTCCGCGCGCGGTACGGGACGGCTTCGCCTCGTTCATCGAGAGCGAGACCGACCGGTTCGTCACCGCGCTGCAACCGGCCGGCGCCGGTGAACTGCGGCGCGCCTTCGCGGGCCCGCTCGCGGTCGCCGTCGTGACCGAGGCGCTCGGGCTGACCGGCACCACCCCGGACACGGTTCTCGCCTGGTACGACGCGATCGTGCGGGCGGTTTCGGACATCACCGCCGGGCACGAAGCGGGAGCCGCCGGCACCAAGGCGTACGCGGAGCTGCGCGCCTCCGTCGAAGCCACCGTCGCCGACCGGGGTGGAGCCTCACTGCTCGGCTCCGCCGCCGGAGAGCTGACACTGCCCGAAGTGGCCTCCAACGCCGCCGTGTTGATGTTCGGCGGCATCGAGACCACCGAGGCGATGATCACCAACGCGCTGCTGCATCTGCTCCGACACCCCGACCAACTCGCCCTCGTCCAGGCCGACATGAGTCTGCTGGACGGCGCGATCGAAGAGTCGTTGCGCCTCGAACCCGGTGCCGCCGTCGTGGACCGTTACGCCACCCGCGACACCGTCCTCGGCCCGGCCACGATCCGCGAGGGTGACCTCGTCACCGTCTCCCTCACCGGTGCCAACCGCGACCCGGCCGTCTTCCCCGACCCCGACCGTTTCGACGTCCGCCGCGAGAACGCCCGCCTCCAACTCGCCTTCGCCCACGGCCCGCACTACTGTCTCGCCGCCCACCTCGCACGCCTGGAGACCCGCATCGCCCTCCGGTACCTCCTCGAACGCCTCCCCGCCCTGCGTCTCGACCCGGCCCACCCCACCGCCCCGTACGGCCTGGTCTTCCGCAAGCCACCGACGCTGCACGTGCTGTGGGACGCCACGACGTGATGCCGAGCTGGGGCCCCCGAGAGTGACGTTCCGTCAGGTTCCTTCACTCACGGCCCACTTGGCGCTCCATGACCTCCACCAACCGCCCCAGCGCACCCAGCACCTGCTCCCGGTCCTCGCCCAGCCCCGCCAACAGCTGGACCTCGGCGGAGAGTTGGCGCGGGAACAGGTCGTCCACCGCCTTCGCCCCGGCCGGCGTGATGGTCACCAGGGCGGCACGCCGGTCGGCCGGGTTCGGCGTGCGGGCGATGAAGCCGCGCTTCTCCAGCTTGCCCAGGGCCTTGCTGACGCCCGCGCGGGACAGCCCGAGCCACTCGGCGAGGCGGCGGGCGATCACCGGGTCGGTGGCGTGCCGTAGGGGGATCAGCATGTCGACCTCGGGGGCGGTGAGCTCGGCGCCCGCGTAGAGGGGCTCGACGGCCCGGTTCAGGAGCCCGGTGGCGTGCTTGAGCAGGCCGATCAGCTCCATGGGGGAGGTGTCGAGGCCGGGGTTGTGCTCGGTCCACTGGGCGCGGACATCGGCGGCGGAGGGTGACATGCGGCTCGTCTTCTCACTTCCTGGACCGGGACTCCGTAGGCCTTCGCAGACCCGGTCCGCAGGCTTTCACGGGTCTTCACGGGCTGACGAGGGCCTTCACCGATCCGTCATTGTTAACCGGTGAACCATCGGTTACCGTTACGGTCATGGTATCGCCGTCCCCCTCCAGTTCCGCCGCCGCGAGCGTTACCGCGCCGGCCGACTCCACCGACCCCTCGCGGCGCACAGCCGTCGCCCTGGTCGCCGTCCTCGCCGCGCTGACCGCGGTCGCCCCGCTCGCGACCGACATGTACGTCCCCGGATTCCCAGCGATGGGGGACACGCTCGGGGCGAGCAGTTCGGCCGTGCAGCTGACGATGACCGCGTTCCTGGCCGGACTCGTGGTCGGCCAGCTGCTGATCGGCCCGCTCAGCGACAGCCTCGGCCGCCGGGGACTGCTGCTGTCCGGAACGGCCGCGTTCACGGTCTTCTCCGTCGCCTGCGCCCTCGCGCCCGACATCGAGGTCCTCACCGGCGCCCGATTCCTCCAGGGCGTGTCGGGCGCGGCCGGCATGGTGCTGGCCCGCGCCGTCCTGACCGACCGCTTCCAAGGGGCCGAACTCCCGCGCTACTTCGCGGTCCTCTCCCAGATCATGGGCGTCGCGCCGGTCGCCGCACCGGTGCTCGGCGGCGCGATCCTCGCCGTGTCGACCTGGCGCGCGGTGTTCGTCGTACTGACCGTGATGGGCGGCCTGTTGCTGCTCGGCGTGGTCCGCAAGGTCCCGGAGACCCTGCCGCCCGAGCGGCGGCACGCCGGCGGGATCACCAACACCTTCCGCGCGATGGGGGAGTTGCTCGGCCGCCGTACGTTCATGGGCTACGTCCTTGTCCTCGCGTTCATCTCGGCGGCACTGTTCGCCTACATCAGCGGCTCCAGCTTCGTCTTCGAGAACCTGCACGGGGTATCGGCCACGACGTACTCCCTGATCTTCGCGAGCAACGCCGTGGCGATGCTCATCGCGGGTGCGACCTTCTCCCAACTCGCCGGACGGGTACGGCTGAACAACCTCCTGGTGGGCGCGGTCGCCGTCGCCGCGGTGGGCGCGCTGGGCCAGGTGCTGCTGGTGCTGACCGTGGGGGAGACCCTCGCCGGCACCTGGATCACCCTGTTCATCACGGCCGGTGGCATCGGCATGGTCTTCCCGTCCACCCTGAGCATCGGCCAGGCTCTCGGCCGTAACGCCCCGGGCGCGGCCTCCGCCCTTCTCGGCGGCCTGCAGTTCCTGTTCGGCGCGCTCGCGGCGCCGCTGGTGGGGGTGTTCGGTGAGGACAGTTCCCTGCCGATGGCGGTGATCATGCTGATCGCCGTGGCAGCGGCGGGAGTTGCACTGGTGGGACTGGCCAGGCCTTGGGAGGGACAGGGCGAACCGATGTCGGAGGCGTAGTAACTGACGACCCGTCTGGAGCCCGCGTGGTCTTCGGAGTTCCGTCATGCGCTCGGCGGGATGCGAAGGGCGGGCGATCGGTTGTGACCCGTGGGTTACGGATCTGTCCCAACGGGCCGTGGCCGCGCACGAGTTGGCGACGGCGTCGGGAACGGCCGTCCGGGCTTGCGGTTGAGGCGCTGTGGCGCGTTGTGCCTGGTGATGGCGGGCGTCGTAGGTGGAGGTGCGTGTAACAGGAATGTCCTATGCGGTGGTTGGCGGAACGGTCGACCTGGCCGAACCGCTCTTGATGATCAGAAACGCCCGCTGGTACCGACGACCCGTACCGAGCGGCCGGCACTGACACCACCGATCCTGAGGATGAAACGATGCGCGTTCACAAGCTCACCTTCGCCGCCCTTGCCGTCGCCGCCGGTCTCTCGCTCACGGCCTGCCAGAGCGACGACACCAGTACGGGAAAGAGTGACCCGTCGTCCGCGCCCACGGCATCGCCAGCATCCAACTCCTCGTCCTCGGGCGGCAGTTCGGACACCGGCGGCTCGGACCAGAGCGGCGCGAAGGCCACCACGGGGACCAGCTCCGGTGGGTCGACCTCCGGCGGCACGGGTACGGGTACGGCGGCCGGTACCGGCGCCGACGTGAACGCCAAGGCCGGCATGTGCCGTACCGACGAACTGGAGATCACGGCGACGGACAACACCATCGACGGCGACACCGACCGGACCGTCGTGGTCGAGTTCAAGAACGGCGGCGGCCGGGACTGCACGATCTCCGGGTATGCGGGCGTCGACCTGAAGACCAACGCGGGGACGGTGTCCGCGAAGCGCACCGGTCAGGAGACCACGTCGGCCGTCCTCAAGAACGGGAAGTCGACCTACTTCCCCGTCAACTACCCGTTCAACAAGTCGGGCGGCTCCGGCGTGCGCATCACCGGCCTGGTGGTGACCCCGCCGAACGAGACCAAGTCGGTCACCCTCGACTGGCCGGGCGCCGCCTCCCTGCCCGTCACGAACGGCTCCGGCTCCTCCGTGACGGTCGGCCCGGTCGGCAGCGCGGGCCAGGGCGGCTGACCTGCACACCCCACCCCACCCAACTCCAAGTCCGCATGCCGTCCGGCCCCTTCGGCAGCGCGTCCGTGATCCGTACGGTCCGGGGGTACTTGTACGGCGCGACCCGGGCCCGCACGAACTCGCGCAGTCGGGCCGCAGCGGAGCTTCTGACCGGCCCACTCCGCTATGAGTTCTTCGCAGCCCGGGCCCGATACGCCGCGACCGTCGTCCGGCTCGCGCACGCGTTGGAGCAGAACCGGCGGGTGCGGTTCCGTGACTGGTCCACGAAGTGGTTTCCGCACCCGGCCGCGGCGCACCGGCCCAGCGTCACCGCCGGGTCCCCGGCCGCGACCAGGGCGAGTTTGGCGGCGATCAGCTGGCCGAGCCAGCGCTTGGCCGGGGTGCCGTTGCGGCTGAAGTGGATGTGCCAGCCGTCGAGGCCGTCGTGGTCGGACAGGTGCATCTCCGGCGGATAGTCACGCAGCAGGTGGTGCACCGCGTCCGCTCGTACACCGTCATCACGGGCCCGGCCGCCAACGCCCTTCCCCTGGACGGCGATCTGGAGTGGGACACCCTCCGGCACGGCGTCACACTGGAGTTCACCGCCTCCTCCCACCCGGACGCCTGGACCGGCCCGAACACCCCGGCCACGGGCGGCTCGGCCGAAGCCTTCAGGACACTGAAGGAGTTGACGAACCGTCAAGTGACGGGCTCCGTCGGCCCGGTGGACCTGGCCGACTCCCGCGCCATCATCACCTACGACTCGGCCTGGACCGCGATCGAGGGCATCCGCGACGAAGCCGTCCACGGCCACGCGGTCCCCTCCACCGACGAGGTCCGCAACGCGTGGCTACGCCTGCACGGCGCCCACCGCGTCGAGGGCGCCAGCGGCTGGATCTGCCTCGACAACCAGGGCAACCCCTACGACAAGGCGGTCGCCGTGGTGCGCCTCGACCCCCTCACCCGCACCGACCGCTTCGTCACCCTCCCCTGGCCGACAGGCCATGCCCCGAACGGGAGTTGCACGGCGCCGCGCGCTCCGACGACCTGAGAGCCCGCAGGGGTGAGCGCACCCGACTCCCGACGATCTCGATCTCGTTGCGGATACCGTCCGCTAGGCCAACTCCGCCGAGTCCAGGGCAAGATCGGGCTCACGCCGGTCGATGCCGCACCACAGGAGTCACCCATGCCGAAGCTCGAAGTCAACGGCGCAGTACTCGTGTACGACGACGAGGGCCCCCGCGACGGAGACGGCGGCGTGCCGCTCGTGTTCATCCACGGGTGGACGGCCGACCGGCACCGCTGGGACGACCAGTTCGCGCACTTCGCGGTCGGGCGGCGAGTGATACGGCTCGACTTGCGCGGGCATGGGGAGAGCACCGGTGCCGGAGCACGGACGGTCGGCGAACTCGCCGCCGATGTCGTCGCGTTGCTCGATCATCTGGAGGTCGACCGGTTCGTGCCGGTCGGGCACTCCATGGGCGGGATGATCGCCCAGACCCTCGTCCTGGATCACCCCGAGCGGGTCGAGCGGATGGTGCTGGTCGACTCGATCAGCCGCATGACCTACAGCTGGGCGCGCGGACTGCTGCTGGCGGTGTCCACACTGCTGCCGTTCAAGCTGTTCGTCGCCGTCAACATCCAGCGCGCCTTCGCCCCCGGCTACCCCAAGGAGAAGATCCGCGAGTACATCGACGCCTCCGCCGCCACACCCCGCGAGGTCGTCATGACCTGCTACGGCGCCATGCGGGCCTTCGACGTGCTGGACCGCGTCGGCGAGATCAGCGCGCCCACGCTCATCGTCCACGGGTACCACGACATCCAGTTGCCGCTCTCCCAGATGCTGCGGATGGCCAACGCCTACCCGGACGCGGTCGTGCGGATCGTCGACGCCGGCCACGAACTGCCCGTGGAGAAGCCGACCCGACTCACCGCGCTGATCGGGCAGTTCGTGACCGTGCCGACAGCCTGACGGAAGACCTCAGGCCGGCCGCACCAGCCCCGCGTCGTACGCGAAGATCACCGCCTGGACGCGGTCCCGGGCGCCGACCTTGGCGAGGATGCGGCTGACGTGGGACTTGACGGTGGACTCGGCCAGGCACAGGCGCTCGGCGATCTCGGTGTTGCTCCAGCCGGCCGCCATCACGGTGAGGACCTCGCGCTCCCGGTCGGTGAGGGCGTCCAGGCGGCGGTCCTGTTCGGCGGTGCGGCCGGGCATGCGGTCGGCGAAGGCGTCGATGAGTTTGCGGGTCAGGCCGGGGGAGATGACGGCGTCCCCGGCGGCCACCGCGCGGATGCCGGCGACGAGTTCCTCGGGCAGCGCGTCCTTGAGGAGGAAGCCGCTGGCCCCGGCGCGGAGTGCTGCGTACGCGTACTCGTCGAGGTCGAAGGTGGTCAGCACCAGGACGCGGGAGCGGCCGCCCGACTGCACGATCCGGCGGGTGGCCTCGATGCCGTCCATGCCGGGCATGCGGACGTCCATCAGGACGACGTCGGGGCGGAGTTCGGCCGTCAGCCGGACCGCCTCGACGCCGTGGGTGGCCTCGCCGACGGTGCTCAGGTCGGGGTACTGCTCGATGAGCATGCTGAAGCCGAGGCGTTGCAGGGCCTGGTCGTCGACGATGAGGACGGTGGTCATGCCGAGTGCTTCTCCGTGAGGTCGGGGGCGGTGGGGATGGGGACCAGGAGGGCGCGGACGGTCCAGCCACCACGGGAGTTGGGGCCCGCGACGACCTGTCCGCCGTAGAGCGCGGCCCGTTCGCGCATGCCGACCAGGCCCTTGCCCTGTTCGTCGGTGGCGGACGCTTTGTGCGGGCCGGTGTCCTCGACGGTGACGATCACCGCGTCCGGGGCGGCCGTCACCGTGACCTCGACCGTCGTGTTCGGTGCCGTGTGCTTGAGCGTGTTGGTGAGAGCTTCCTGCACGATGCGGTAGACGGCGAGCTGAAGTCCCTGGGCGAGACCGGTGAGTTCGCCCTTGAGGTGGAGGGTGGCGGCGGGGCCCGCGGCCCTCACCCGTTCCATGAGGGCGCCCAGATCGGCCAGTCCGGGCTGGGGCGCGAGCGGGGTGTCGGCGGGCTCGTCGTCATGGATGACGGCGAGCAGCCTGCGCAGTTCGGCCAGGGCACCGCGCCCGCTCTCGGCGATGATCCGCAGGGTGTCCGCGCCCCGCTTCGGCTTGGTCTCGGCGAGCCCGGCGGCGCCGCCCGCGAGACCGACGATCACGGCGAGGGTGTGGCCGAGGATGTCGTGCATCTCCCGTGCCACGCGGGCGCGTTCGGTCGCCGCGGCCAACTGGGCGCGCTGGTCGCGCTCCTTCTCCAGCCGTACGGCGTGCTCCTGGAGGGCCTCGATGTAGGCGTTCACCAGTTTTCCGGCCAGCCCCAGCGCGGCCATCGACAGCACGGCGACCACGGCGAGGAATGCCAGTACCGAGGTGCTGGCATCGTCGTTCGCCAGCCTGGAGCCGCCGTTGAAGAAGATGAACGACACGGCGGTCTGCCCGAGGGTGTAGGCGACGCCGACGGCCAGCTGGCCGGGGGCCCCGAAGCGTCCCAGGTTGAGCAGTGCGACCAGCTGGGTGGCGCTCGAACCCGAGTCCACCCCCAGGGACAAGGACACCTCGGAGATGACCACCAGGAAGGCGAAGACCAGCACAGGCCGCTGCCGCCGCCACAGCAACGGCACGGTGTACCCCGCCGTGATCGCCAGCATCAGCACGAAGGCGGCGACGGAATCGTGGCCCGCGCGGACCAGGGCCGGAATACCGGCGAGGGCATAGCAGGCGGGCACCCCCCACCGCCTGACCCGCGGATGCGCCAGGTCGACCGCTCGCACCCGCCCCAGCCACGTGAGCAGCCGGACGACCGACCGGTACTCGGAGTCGCCCAGCCGGGTCCGTCCGATCAGGCTCTCAGGATGGACGGACCGGTCCTTGGGCGGTGCGGTCACGGAAGACACCCTCCATGGTGCAGGCGGGCCGCCCGCGGGTCCCGGGGGGAAGGGGACCGACGGGCGGGGACGGTGTGATCGACAGGGGCGGGGCCGTACGACCGGTCGGCGTCCTGGTGTGGATCGTACGGCCGCTCCCTCAGCTCTTGCCGGTGGCGCCGGACGACACGGCCGTCTGGTCCGCGCCGGCGGAGTGCTCCTCCGGGGTGTCGGCCAGCAGGTGGCGCAGCCGTTCGCCCTCGACGTCCACGTTGGGCAGCTTCCGGTCGAGCCAGCCGGGCAGCGCCCACGCGCGGCGGCCGAGCAGGGTCATGATCGCGGGCACGAGCGTCATCCGGACCACGAAGGCGTCGAAGAGGACGGCGGCGGCGAGGCCCAGGCCGATCGACTTGATCAGCGCCACGTCGTCCAGCAGGAACCCGGCGAACACGGAGATCATGATGACCGCGGCGGCCGTGACCACCCGGGCGCTGTGCCGGAAGCCCGCGATCACGGCCTCCGTGGGCTCGGCCCCGTGGACGTACTCCTCACGCATCCGGGTCACCAGGAACACCTCGTAGTCCATGGCGAGCCCGAACACCACGCCGATCATGAAGATCGGCAGGACGCTCACGATCGGCGAGGTCTGGTTGACGCCGAACAGGTCCGCCAGCCAGCCCCACTGGAACACCGCGACCACCACACCGAGCGTGGCGAGCACGCTGAGCAGGAAGCCGAGGGCCGCCTTGAGCGGGACCAGGATCGAGCGGAAGACGAGGAGCAGCAGGATCAGGGCCAGGCCGACGACCACACCCAGGTACGGGATCAGGGCGCCGCTGAGCTTGTTGGACGCGTCGATGTTCAGCGCGGTGGTGCCGGTGACCATCAGTTCGGCGCCGGTGTCGTCCTTCAGGGCGGTGCCCCGGTCGCGGATCTGGGAGACCAGGTCGACGGTGTCCGCACTGGTGGGCGAGCTCTTAGGCACGACGGAGATCAGCGCCACCTTGCCGCTCTGGTTGAACACCGCGGGGCGTACGGCGGCGACGTCGGACAGCTTGCCGAGCTGGGCCGCCGCGTCCTGCGCGGCGGTCTTGGCGGCGCTGCCGCTCTGGCCGTCGATGACCACGGTCAGCGGGCCGTTGTAGCCGTCGCCGAAGCCCTTGGTGATCGTGTCGTAGGCGATGCGCTCGCTGGTGCCCGGCGCGGATGTGCTGTCGTCGGGCAGGGCAAGGCGCATCGACAGGGCGGGAATGGCGAGGACGCCGAGTCCGACGACGGAGACGACCAGCATCTTCAGCGGGTTGCGGGTCACGAACCGGGCCCAGCGCACGCCCGCCGCCTCACCCTTGCCGCCCTCCTGGAGAGCGCGCATCCGGCGGCTGGTGAACCGGTTGCCCATGATCCGCATCCCGGCGAAGCCCAGCACCGCGGGCAGCAGGGTCAGCGCGATCAGTACGGCGACGACGACCGCGAATGCGGCGCCCAGGCCCATGGTGGTCAGCATGCTGATGCCGATGATGCTGAGGCCGGCCAGGGCGATGACGACCGTGAGACCGGCGAACACCACCGCGGAACCGGCGGTGCCCAGGGCGCGGCCCGCGGCCTCCTCCGGTTCGTGGCCGTCGCGGATCTCGCTGCGGTACCGGGAGACGATGAACAGGGCGTAGTCGATGGCCACCGCCAGGCCCAGCATCAGCGCCAGCGTCGTGGCGGCCGAGCTGAGGTTGAAGATCGAGCTGGCGACCGTGATGGCGGCGACCGCCGTCCCGACCCCGAAGATCGCCGTCAGCAGCGGCAGCCCGGCCGCGAGCAGCGACCCGAAGGTGATGACGAGCGCCACCGCCGCGATCAGCAGACCGATCAGCTCGGTGCTGCTGCTGCCCGCCTTCTCCTGTACGGCGTTGCCGCCCATGCTGACCGCGAGGCCGGCCTTCTCACCCCGGTCGGCCACGGAGTGCAGCGCGTCGCGCGCGGCGTCGGTGACGTCGGGCTGGCCGACCTTGTAGGTGACCTGGGCGTAGGTGATGGTGCCGGACTTGCTGATCAGGCCGCTCTGGTACGGGTCGGAGACGTTCGCGACCTGGGGCGCCTTCTTGAGGTCGGCGATCAGCGACTGGACCTCGGTCCTGTCGGCGCCGGATGCCAGTGTGTGCCCCTTGGGCGCTTCGAACACCACGCGGGCGGTGGCGCCGGAGGCCGATGCCTGCGGGAACTCCTTCTCCAGCAGGTCGATCGCCTTCTGCGACTGTGTGCCGGGGAGGCTGAAACTGTCGGATGTGCTCGTCGAGACGTTCATGGCACCGATGCCGACGACCGCCAGGACGGCGATCCACAGCATCAGGACGAGCCGTCGCCGCCTGAACGAGAACCGGCCCAGCCGGTAGAGGAAGGTGGCCATGGGGTACTCCCACCAGGTTCGATAGAAAGAGGAGGGCCTGCGCGACCCACGCCTTCACGCTAAGAGCGGCTTTCCTCGTATCCGCAGCACCGGGGAAGTGAAAGCGGCCGGGGTGACTAGTACCGGGGTACTAGACCCTCTCCACCCTCCAGTCGAGGTGGGCGACCCTCACGGTGACGGTGGGCACCGTGATCCGCCCCACATGATCCGGGACAAGAGCCGGTTATGGTGACCAGGCGAATCGAACGTGGACAGAACCGGCGGAGGACACCGTGTCGGACGAAGGGCGTCGCATCGCCGGGCGCTACCGGCTGACCGAGCAGATCGGCCGCGGCGGCATGGGCACCGTCTGGCGGGCCGACGACGAGGTGCTCGGCCGCCAGGTCGCGATCAAGCGGCTCCACGTAAGGCCGGAACTCTCCGCGGACGAACTCGCCACCCTCTTCGAGCGCACCCGCCGCGAGGCCCGCAGCGCCGCCCGCATCGCCCACCCGAACGTGATCGTCGTCCATGACGTCGTGGACGACGAGGGCCGCCCCTGCATCGTCATGGAGTACGTCCCGGGCCCCACGCTCGCCGAACTCCTCAAGGACGGCCGGACCCTCCCGTACCAGGAGGCGGCCCGCATCGGCATCGACATGGTCGCCGCCCTGCGCGCCGCCCACGCCGCCGGTGTGCTGCACCGCGACGTCAAGCCCGGCAACGTCCTCCTCGGCACCGGCGACCGGCTCGTCCTCACCGACTTCGGCATCGCCATGACGGACGGGACGTCGACGCTGACCAAGACCGGCGAGATGGTCGGCTCCATCCACTACATGGCACCGGAACGGATCCGCGGGCTCACCCCCGGAACCGCCTCCGACCTGTGGGCCCTGGGCGCCACGCTCTACCAGGCCGTCGAGGGACGCCCGCCGTTCCGCCGGGTCACCGCGATGGAGACCGCGTACGCCATCGCCACGGACCCGATGGAACCCATGAAGCAGGCCGGACCGCTGGAGCCGCTCATCGAGGCTCTGCTCATCAAGGAGCCCGACGAGCGGCCGACGGCGGAGCAGGCGGAACGGGCGCTGCAGACCGCGTGGTGGGGCGATTCGACGGCCCAACTGGCCCCGGCCACCGCCGACTTGCCCGTCGTGGCACCTGAGCCGAAACCTGCGGGAGATTCCGGCCGTGGGCGGCGCCGGAGCCGCAAGGGGCTCGTGATCGGGGCGACCTGCATTGCCGTGGCCACCGCTGTCGCGGCCACGGCGTTCGTGCTGCACACGACCTCCAAGTCCGCTCCCGGGCAAGCGACTTCGCGGCCCACGACGACGGACTCAGCCTCCGCCTCGCCCGTGCCGGAGGGCTATCACCTCGTCCGGGACCGTCAACTCGGCGTCTCCTTCCCGGTTCCGGACGGCTGGAAGGCCGGCAAGCGGACGGCGGAGGGCGTCACCTACACCGACGAGACGGGCCTGACCGGGCTCACCATCGGGATCGTGGACCCGGCGGGCCCCAACCCGAGCACGCACTTCGCGGACATCGAGGCCAACACCAAGGTCAACTACCCCTCGTACCGCAGGCTCCGTATGCAGCAGACCACCTTCCAGCAACAGCCCGCCGCCATCTGGGAGTTCACCTTCCAGGGCCGGGTCCGGGTGTTCCGCGCCATCGACCTCGGCTTCGGCCGGGAGGGCGGCCGCGAGTACGACATCTACCTCTCGGCCCCGGACGCGAAGTGGGACACCTACCGTCCCGTGTTCGACACGGCCAGGGACGGCTTCGTGACCAGCGCGTCGTAACTCGCCTGCTCACGCCGGGTGTTCGGCGCACAGGCAGCCGACCCCCTTCTCGATCCAGTCCCGCTCGGCCCACTCCGGATGCCGCTCGATCATGAGCGCCCGGACCTCCTCGACGATCGTCTCCTCGCTCATCGCCGAGTCACGCCGCACCCACGTCTCGTCCCGCAGCAGCCGCAGATAGTCACGGACGTCCGCGAGCAACTCCGGCCCGCCGACGGCCCCATGGCCCGGTACGACGACCCGCGCCCCCTCACCCGCCAGCCGCTCCATCACCGCGAGCCAGCGCGTGCCGGACACGTCGGTGTCGTACGGCGGGAACCACGGGAAGATGGCGAACTGCCCCGCCTCCACCAGGTCCCCGGTGAACAGCACGCCCGCGTCCGGCACCCGCACCACCTGGTCGCCCTTGCTGTGCGCCCGGCCGGTGGCCCGCAACTGCACGACCCGGCCGCCCAGTTCGAGGTCGTACGCCTCGTCGTAGACGAGGTCGGGCTCCGGCAGGACGACACCCTCGAGCTGCCGGGCGACCGGCTCGCCGAGACCCCGGAACATGTCGAGATAGCCCGCGCCCTTCACCTTCAGGTCCTCGGCCTGCGCGCGGTTCACCAGGAACGTCGCCTCGCCCGTGAACGCCTGCGCCCCGAAGGCGTGTTCAGGGTGGAAGTGGGTCGTCGTGAGGTACAACCTGCGGCCCCTGGCGTACTCGGTCGCGAACTCCAGCACCTTCTCGGCGTTCCGTGGCCCCAGACCCGTCTCCACGACGAGCACCGCGTCCCGGCCGCCGATGACACCGATGTTGGGCACCAACTGCACCCGCCCGTCGGGTACGACCACCAAGTCGCGGTCCAGTTCCCGGACTTCGGCGATGTGCACGACGGGGTCGTGCGACACACGGTCGGCCATGGTGACTCCTCAGCAGTACGACGGTCTCGTTCGCCCACCACTCCACCGCCGGACCCCCAAGGGTGTCCAAGACCGATCCTGAACGGCCGATACCGCGTCGGTATCATCGCCGGTCATGGAGCTACGCACGCTGCGCTACTTCGTGGCGGTCGCCGAGGAACTCCACTTCGGCCGGGCCGCCACGCGCCTTCGGATGACCCAGCCGCCGCTGAGCCGGGCGATCAAACAGCTGGAGGCCGACCTCGGCTGTGTCCTGCTGCTCCGCTCGCCGACGGGGGTGGCGCTGACCCCGGCCGGTGTCCTGCTCCACGAGGAGGCCTGCGCGCTGCTGGCGCGGGCCGACCGGATGCGGGAGCGCGTCACCGAGCTGGCCGGACCGGTCACCCTGACCGTGGGCACCCTCGCCGACAGCGCAGAGCAGTTCGGTACCAGACTCGCCGCGGCCTATCGCGAGCACCACCCCGCCGCCCGCATCCTCATCCGTGAGTCGGACCTGACCGATCCGACCGCGGGACTACGGGCCGGGCTCGTCGACGTGGCGCTGACCAGGACACCCTTCGACGACACCGGCATCACCACCCGGACCCTGCGCTCGGAGCGGGTCGGCGTGGTCCTCCGCACGGACGACCCCCTGGCCCACCGCGACGGCCTGCGCCTGGCAGACCTCGCCGAGCGCCGCTGGTTCCGCTTCCCGGACGGCACGGACCCGGTGTGGCACGCCTACTGGACGGGCGCGGCGGGCGACGGCCGGCGCCGTGACGGGCCCGTCGTACGGACGGCTCGGGAGTGCCTGCAGTCCGTGCTGTGGAACGGCACCGTGGGGCTCATGCCGCTCGGGCACGGCCTGCCGCAGGGGCTGACGGTGGTGCCGTTGACCGACATGCCGCCGACCAGTCTCGTCATCGCCTGGCGCGCCGACGACACCACTCCACTGACCCGGTCCTTCGTGCGGATCGCCGAGACCGTGCATCGCACCGCTGATCCGGCTCGCGTGGAATGAGGGCCGCATGTTCCCCGCAGGTCGAACCGTGTGAGAGGGGCGTGCACCGGTCTTGCCTCCGCGCCCCGCGTCCCGTTACGTTGCGGCAAAGTTACTGGCCAGGTACGCGATGCGGTCCGGCGCATCGGTGTTCGGCGAGCGGAACGGACATCGGGTGACAGGTCGCGGCAAGGGCCAACTGGAGGCGCAGTACGGCCTCTTGACGAGCATCGCCACGGAGGCGGGTGTCTCGCTCAGCACGGTGTCCAAGGTGGTGCACCGGCGCCGGGACGTCGGCGCGCGGACACGTGAGCGGGTCGAGGAACTCCTCGCCCGGCACGGCTTCGTACGCCCGTGGGAGCGCGATCCCGCGACACCCCGGCAGATCATCGCGGTGTTCCGTGACCTGTCCGGGCCGTACACGCTGGAGGTGGTCCGCGGCATCGTGGACGCGGCCGGGGCGCTCGGCATCGACGTGGTCACCGGGACGACGAGCAGGCGGTCGATCTCCGGGTGGCTGGAGCAGTGCGTGGCGCTCGGCGGGGCCGGGATCGTCATCGTGATCTCGATGCTGTCCGAGGAGGACCAGCGCCGCATCGTCGAACAGCGCCTCCCGGTGGTCCTGATCGACCCGCTCAGCGCGCCCTCCGAGGACATCCCCAGCATCGGCGTGACGAACTGGAGCGGCGCCCGCGACGCCGTACAGCACCTGCTGGGGCTCGGGCACACCCGGATCGGCATGGTCGCCGGCCGATCCCACTCCCTGGCCGGGGCCGCGCGTGTGCACGGCTACCGGGCCGCGCTGGAGGAGGCCGGGATCGCCTACGATCCGGCGATCGTCCGCTCGACCGACTTCGACTACGCCGAGGCCCTGGCCACCGCCGGTCAGATCCTGCGCGCCGACGACCCGCCCACGGCCGTCTTCGCGGCCAGCGACGCACAGGCGCTCGGCGTGCTGGAGGCGGCCCGTCAGCAGGGCCTCGCCGTACCGGACGACCTGGCGGTCATGTCCTTCGACGACACCCTCGTCGCGGCCATGGCCTGCCCACCGCTGAGCGCGGTACGCCAGCCCTTCGAGGAGCTGGGGCGCGAGGCGACCCGAGTGCTCCTCGAACTCGCCCAGGGGCGGCCGCCGGTGTCCCCGCGCATCGAGCTGGCCACGGAACTCGTCCTGCGGACTTCGACGTCCGGGCGCCGTTCCGTGAAGCACGTCAATACCGCGTAACTCGCAATCCTGCGAAACACTTTCGACACGTGCCGGTGACATCGCGGTGTCGCATCCGAATACTGGCTTCCTGCTCCGCACCCCCATTCCATCCCCCTGGGACCTCCGGAAATTCCGGTGCCCCTGGAACGTGGTGCGCGCCTTCCCCCGGTGAAAGGAACGCCGTTGACCAGATCTTGGGCGCGAAAAGCTTTCGCTGCGGCGACCGCCTTCGGCATGGGCGTGGCATTCGCCATCGCCTCTACGACGAGTGCGTCGGCCTATCAGCCGAGTCCCGCGAATCTGTATACGGCGACCAACACCGCCGCGTGCAGCAAGAGTCCGTGTGTTCTCTATCCGAAGTCGGCCCAACTGGCGGACGGCCGGATCGTGGCCACCTTCGAGAACGACCAGACCGCTCCGGTGGGCCAGACACTGCCCGTGTACAAGAGCGACGACGACGGCACGACGTGGGCGAAACTGTCCGACGTCAAAGCCCCCGCGTATCTCTCCAGCGACTCCAAGTACGCGAAATACACGAGCAATTGGACCAACCCGTATCTCTACGTCCTCCCGCAGAACGTCGGCAGCCTGAGCGCCGGCACGCTGCTTCTGGCGAGCATCGTCTCGGGCGACGACTACTACTACCAGGAGCAGAAGGCCGCCAACTCCAGCTGGACGCCCACCAGTGACGGCGACCGCAAGGACGTGGCACTCGCCCTGTACTCCAGCACGGACGACGGCGCGACCTGGACCATCCAGAACATCATCGCCGCCGGCGGCTGGCAGGGCGGCAGCGCCGGCAGCGTCGGCCGGGTCTCCACGGCCAACACCTACGCGCAGGTCGACCCCGTGTGGGAACCCCATCTCCTCGCCCACAACGGCACGTTGATCGCCTACTACTCCGACGAGGACGACTACACCGGCTACAACACCACCTCCGGTGCGCCGACCCTCGACCCGGACAACGCCACGGCGACGGACTCCGGCGGCCAGGTCCTCCTGCACCGCACCTGGGACGGATCCAGCTCAACTGCCTGGAGCTCCCCGGTCGTTGACGTCCCCGGCTCCACGGTGAGCATGGGCAACGGCAAGACGGAGATCGGCGGCGGCCGCCCCGGCATGACGACCATCGCCCCGACGACCGACGGCAAGTGGCTTCTCACGTACGAGTACTGGGGCGGCGGCACCAACGTCCGCTACCGGATATCCGACGACCCGACGAAGTTCTTCTCGGCCACCGACGCCGCGATCACCTCACTGCCCGTACCCTCCGGCGGAGCCACCCTGGCCACCGGCGGCAGCCCCGTCCTGCTCCCGATGCCCGACGGCCGGATCGTCTACAACGCTGCCGGCAGCGGTGACGTCTGGGTGAACGAGTCCGGGCTGTCCACCGGCACCTGGAAGGAGTACAAGACGTCGATCGCCGCCGGGTACAGCCGGATGCTCCAGTACGTCGACGGCACCGGACGCGTGCTCGTGCTCCAGGCATCGTGGAGCGGGACCAGCGTCGGCCCCGTGAAGTACGCCGAGGTCGACCTCGGCCGCTCCGACGGCGCCTACTACAGCCTCGTCAACCGGCTCACCGGCCAGGTGCTCAGCACCGCGTCCGGCAAGACCCAGGACGCGAACCTCACCGGGAACACCCCCGACCTCGTGCTGAGCGCGGCCAACTCCACTGACGGCACCCAGCGTTGGCACCTCACCGCCAAGGGCAGCAACGTCACGCTGCTCAACAAGGCCGGTGGCCGCTCGGTCGCCATCTGGACCGGCACCGCGACGGCCGGGCAGAAGCTGGCGCAGTGGGTCGACGACGGGGCCACCGACAAACAGTGGACCCAGGTCGCGTCGTCGACCAGCGGCTACTACAAGCTCCGCTCGGTCCTCAACACCGATCTCTACATGACCGGTTCGACGGCGGGCGGCTCCGTCACCGTCGCGGCGGCGACCACCGACGGCTCCCAGGACTGGCAACTGGTCCAGGACCCGCTCCCCACCGCCTCCACCTTCACCCTGAAGGGTACGTACTCCAGCCGCTGCCTCGACGTCCCGAACGGCGCGACGGGCGTCCAGGTCCAGATCTACGACTGCTCGGGCAACGCCAACCAGACCATCACGCAGACCGCCGCGGGCGAACTCCGTGTCAACGGCAACTGCCTGGCCGCGAACGGTGACGGAACCACCGCGGGCACCACGCTCATCCTCTGGGCCTGCAACGGAAAGTCCAGCCAGAAGTGGGCCTTCCGCGTGGACGGCACGATCGTCAACCGGGCCAACGGCCTGGTCATCGACGTGACCAACTGGGGCACGGCCAACGGCTCGAAGGTCGAGCTGTGGACCGGGCTGGGCAACGCGACCCAGCAATGGAGCCGCGCCTAGGCACACGACAGAAGCGGCGCCACCGTCGGACACGGTGGCGCCGCTTCGCGTACGTGCCACTGCTGCTTACTCCCGCTCGACGCTCACCGGCACCGTGTGCTGCCGCAGTACGGTCGCATCCCGCTCCTCACCGACGAGTTGGATGGTCTCCCGCACCGGTGTGTCCGGACTGGAGGAGCCCGCCTCCAAAAGGATCTCGCCGGGCACGACGATGCGCGTGCCGGCCGGGCCGGTGAACGCCAGCCGGTCGGTGTGGACGTGGAAGCGGACCGTCGCCTGCTCACCGGGTTCGAGGGCCACCTTGGCGAAGGCGAGCAGAGACCGCACCGGCCGGGTCACCTGGGCGACCGGGTCGATCGCGTACAGCTGCACCGTCTGGGTCCCCGCGACCGCGCCCGTGTTCCGCACCCGCGCGCCGACCGCTAACTCGCCGTCCACCGGCACGAGTTCGCGGTCCACGCCGAGCCCGTCGATCTCGAAGGTCGTGTACGACAGGCCGTGCCCGAAGAGGAACGCCGGTGTCGGATCGAGGTTGGACAGCCAGCTCTGCCGGTCGCCGAGCGGCGCGTCACGAAACCGGCGCCGTCGTGCTTGACGTTCCAGTCCCTCGCGATCCGGATCGCGTAGTCCTCGTTGAGGACCGGGTAGAAGATCGGCTGCTCGGGCAGCCGGGGCGGCCAGGCGCGCCAGCCGAGCGCCCGGACCAGGTCCAGCTCCTTGGGGCCGGTGGGGCGCCAGAGGGTGGTCGTCGGCTGCTGGGTCGTCATCGGAGTCGCTCTCTGCGCAGGGGATCAAGGGACCGGATCGGACGGTATCGGCGCTACGGGCGCTGTGGCCAGGGAGTTTCGTACCCTGCGACCAGCCCCCACCCCGACCCGATCGCACCGGACCACGGGTCGCTACCGTCCGATCGGTCGCGCGGGTGTTGGGATGGGGGGCGGCAGAAAGGGACGGTCTTGGACGGCGACGGGGTTGGCGGGGCAGAGGTGGGCTCGACGGATCGGTTCGTGCTCGCGGAGCGGGCCGTGTCCGCGATCGGGTCGACGCTCGACGAGCGCAGGACGGCGGCGGAGTGCGCGAGGTTCCTCGTCGACGGGCTGTGCGACGCCGCCGCCGTGGACCTGTTCGCGCAGGACGAGGAGCGCCCGGCACCGCACGCCATGCTGCACCCGATGGCGAAAGCGGGCCGCAGCGAACTGCTCGACAGCCTGCGGACCGCGCCGCGCGAGGACGTCATGGTCCGCGCCCTGGACGAGGGCCACCCGATCACCACGTCCTTCACCACGAACGACCACGGCGTACTGTCCGCCCTCTCCGTCCCGCTGACCGCCTGGGGCAAGGCCTACGGCGCCCTCCTCGCGGTCCGCGCCGGCCGGACCTTCGGCGACGACGAGGCCGCCGCCGTGCACTACGCCGCCCGGCTCACCGCGGCCCATCTGCACCACGCCGTCGAACACCACCGCCTGCGCACCACCGCCCTGAACCTGCAACAGGTCCTGCTCACCGAACCCAGCCGCCCCCACCCCAACGTCGAGATGGCCACCCGCTACCTGCCCGCGGGCAGCGGCACCCTCGTCGGCGGCGACTGGTTCGAGGCCGTACGACTGCACTACGGCCGCACCCTCCTCGTCATCGGCGACGTCATGGGGCACGGTCTGGACGCGGCGGTCGACATGAACGCGTACCGCTCGATGCTGCGCTACGTCGCCTCCACCGATCTGCCGCCCCACCGCATCCTGCGCCAGATGGACACCGCCATGTCCGAGGAGCACAACCGCCGCCCCGCGACCTGCCTGCTCGCCCTCCTCGACCCGGACCGCGGCACGGCCGCCTTCTCCAGCGCCGGCCATCTGTCACCCGCCGTCTTCCACCGCGACGGCGCCGGCGAACTGATCCCCGTCCCCGTCGGCCCACCCCTCGGCACGGGCCTCGCCGACTACGAGATGACCACGCTCGCCCTCACCCCCGAGGACACCCTGGTGATGTTCACCGACGGCCTGGTCGAGCGCCGCGGCGAGGACATCGACGTCTCCCTGGACCGGCTGGCCCGCCTGCGCCTCCACCCCGGCCAGGGCGTCTCCCGTCTCCTCGACGACATCGTGCTGCGCCTCCACGTCCAGGAGGCGGAGGACGACGTGGCCGCGATCGCCGCCCGACTCCGCCCGAGAAATCCGGCTTGACCGGTCGGCCCCGCTGCGGGCTACTGAGGCCCACTTCTGGGTGCTTCTCGCCGATCCACCCGATCTTTCCGTACGCGTGTCCGTCTTTCCGTACGGCTGTCCGGGCGCGAGCCGGGCGCGACGCTCGGTGAACTTCGCAATCGGGAAACGAATCGGCCACCGGAGCCCTCGCTCCCGCCGACTCATGTGATGGCCAGCCGTCCCCCAAGGTTTGGCAACACCCGAGCAACGCCCCGATGTTGCCGGTCACGGCTTGGCCAACCCCTTTCCGCACGTTGGCCGCAAATTCATCGCACGCCCCTGACACCCCATACCGAAATGGGCGGAGAGTGATCCGATGTCTGGTCCACGAGATCCCTCGAAGCTCTTCAAGAAGGGGCAATCATGGCCGAGTTGACACGTCGCAGACTCCTGGGTTCCGCCGCGGGCGCGGTGGGCGGCGCCGCGGCTCTCTCCCTCCTCCCGCCGAGCGTCCAGAAAGCCGTCGCCGCCGAGCCGCCGAAGAACGGCTCGCTGCGCGACATCGAACACGTCGTCATGCTGATGCAGGAGAACCGGTCGTTCGACCACTACTTCGGCACGCTGTCCGGCGTTCGCGGATTCGCCGATCCGCACGCACGCAAACTCGACACCGGGCGCAGCGTCTTCTACCAGCCGGACGCGGTGAACCCGAAGGGCTACCTCCTCCCGTTCCACCTCGACACCCACACCTCCAGCGCGCAGGCCATCCCGTCCACCAGCCACGCCTGGTCGGTCCAGCACCAGGCCTGGAACAACGGCAAGATGGACCAGTGGCTGCCGGCCCACCGCGCGGCCGACGGCGTCAACGGCCCCTACGTGATGGGCTATTACACGCGCGAGGACATCCCGTTCCAGTTCGCGCTCGCCGAGACCTTCACCATCTGCGACAACTACTTCTGCTCGGTGTTCGGGCCCACCTGGCCCAACCGGCTGATGTGGATGACCGGTTCGATCGACCCCGGCGGCACGCAGGGCGGCCCGATCATCAGCAACGTCGCGCCGACGCCCTACCGTTGGACGACGTACGCGGAGCGCCTCCAGAACGCCGGCGTCAGCTGGAAGGTGTACCAGGAGGAGGACGACTACGGCACCAACATGCTGGAGCAGTTCGCGTCCTTCAAGAACGCCCAGCCCGGCTCCGACCTGTACGAGCGGGGCGTACGCCCGCAGCCGCACGGCACGTTCGAGGACGACGCGCGCAACGACCGGCTGCCTACGGTGTCGTGGATCTGCCCCACGAGCTACCAGTCGGAGCATCCGGACTACCTTCCGGCCGCCGGTGCCGACTATGTCGCGTCGAAGATCGAGGCGATCGCGTCGAACCCGAAGGTGTGGCGCAAGACCGCGTTCATTCTCAACTACGACGAGAACGACGGCCTGTTCGACCACGTCGTGCCGCCGACCCCGCCCGCGGGCACGAAGGACGAGTTCATCCAGGGGCTGCCGATCGGTGGTGGCTTCCGCGTCCCCGCGATCATCATCTCGCCCTGGACCGTGGGTGGTTGGGTCGCCTCGGAGGCCTTCGACCACACCTCGGCGCTGCAGTTCCTGGAGCGCTTCACCGGCGTCGAGGAGCCGAACGTCACCGACTGGCGCCGTGACACCTTCGGCGACTTCACCTCCGCGTTCCGCTTCCGCGACGCCCGCCCGCGCACGCCCCGGCTGCCCGACGACACGGCGGAGCAGCTGGAGAAGGCGAAGGAGGAAGTGGCGACACTCCCGAAGCCCACGCTGCCGGGCGTGGACCAGAAGTTCCCGCACCAGGAGCGGGGCCGCCGCCCGCACGTCTGACCAGCCTTTCGTGGTGAGCGACCCTGACCGGTGTCATCCCCCCCCCGCCCGGCATCATCCGGCCAGGGCCGCCCGCGCCACCGACATCGCCTGCTCGGCATAGCCGCGCCCGAACAGCACCACATGCACCAGCAGCGGAAACAGCTGATGCAGCCCGATGCGATCGGCCCAGCCGAAAGCGAGCGGTATCAACTCCCCGTAGCCGTCGAGCACTTCGGGCAGGTGCGGACAGCCGAAGAGGCGCAGCATCGCCAGGTCGGTCTCCCGGTGTCCGCCGTGCGCGGCCGGATCGATGAGCCAGACGTGTCCGTCGGCGCCCCAGAGCACGTTCCCGTTCCACAGGTCACCGTGCAGCCGCGCGGGCGGCTCGGCGGGACCGGCGAGTCGGGGCAGCCGCTCGCATACCTGCTCGATCACGGTCGCCTCGGTGGGCCGGATGGTGCCCGTGTCCACCGCGCGCCGCAGATACGGCAACACCCGTTGCTCGGCATACCAGTTGGGCCAGTCGGCGCCGGGCACGTTGCGCATCGGGGCGAGCCCGATGTACGCGTCCGTGGGACCGCCGGGCGGCGGTGAACCGAAGGCCGGTGCGCCGGAGGCGTGCAGGGCGGCCAGGTCGCGGCCGAACCGGACGGCGGCTCGCGCACTCGGCGGGCCGGTGCGGACGAGATCGGTGACCAGCCAGTGCTCGTCCCGCCCGCGCACCGTCGGGACACGGACCGCCCCGGCGTCCGCCAGCCACCGCAGCCCCGCCGCCTCGGCCCGCACCGCCCCCGGCGCCTCGTCACCCTTGACCACCACCAACTGCCCGCCGTCGAGGGCGACTTCGGTGACAGCCCCGGACAACGGACGCTCACCGGTCACAGCGCACCCGGTCAGCCGGCCCGCGGCGGCACCCGCACTCTCGCCGTCGATCACGATGCCGGTGTGCGGGCGGGAGCCGGGCCGACGTGCGCGCACGGCGAGGCGCAGAGCCCGGACTCGTGCAGCACCCGGTCGACCGTCCCCTCCAGCGGGCTCGTCGCCGGGACCACCGTCTCGACACCACCGGGCAGCAGGTCCAACGGCTGGTACCACTCCCGGAGTTGCTCCTCGGTGACCTCGTCGGCGATGGGCTTCGTGGCGTGCCGGGCCAGGGTCTCCTCGAACGGCACGTCGAGGTAGTAGCAGTGCGTGCGGCCCGGATGGTCGGCGAGCAGACCGGTCAGCATCTCGCCGTAGTGGGGGACGTGGAGGATGCCTTCCAGCACGGTGTGGAAGCCGTTCGCCAGTGCGTGCCGGACGGTCAGGTCGATCAGGCCGATGTTCGCGCCGCCGGGGATGTCGCGCTCGCGCAGCACCTCGCGCCGGAGGACGTCCTGACGGACCAGGGCGATCCCGCGGCCGTACCGCTCACGCAGACCGGTGGCCACCGAACTCTTGCCGGAGGCGCTGTTGCCGCGCAGCGTGATCAGTCGGGTGGGGGAGGAGGGCGTTGTCACCGGGGCACCCTACCCACCCAGTGGCACTGAGTGACCGGGTGAACGCAAAGTGCCCCCTGAGTCACACCCGGTCTGCTTATATCGGTCTGCTTATATCGTGGGAAAATGGTGTGATAGCGGCGATTGGTGGCAGGGCCATGACGGACGCGAAGATCGACTACGCGGCGGTGTTCCAGGGACTGCCCGGCATGGTGGCCCTGCTGACACTCGACCTGGTGTACGCGGACGCCAACGAGGAGTTCCTCCGCATGTCCGGCCGCACCCGCGAGCAGGTCGTCGGACGCTTCCTCTTCGACGTCTTCCCCGACAACCCGAACGACCCGGCCGCCACCGGCATGCGCAACCTGGAGACCTCGCTGCGCCGCGTCATAGCCACCGGCGAACGCGACACCATGGCCCTCCAGCGCTACGACGTCGAGTCGACGCAGTGCCCCGGCCAGTGGGACCAGCGCTACTGGAGCCCGGTCAACGCCCCCGTGCTCGGCCCGGACGGCAAGGTCGTCCTCCTCGTCCACCGGGTTGAGGAGGTCACCGAACTGATCCGTGCCCGCGGCGGCTCAGGCAGCGGCCGCACCCGTGTCCTGGAGGCCGAGCTGTACACCCGCGCCCGCGAACTCCAGGAGGTCAACGAACGCCTGCGCGGCGCCCACGCCCGCGAACGCGAGGTCGCCCTGGCCCTGCAGGAGGCGATGCTGCCCACCCGCCGCCAGGGCGCCGGCCATCAGATCGCCGTGCGCTACCGCCCCGCCGTCGGCACCCTGAACGTCTGCGGCGACTGGTACGACGTCGTCGACCTGGTCGGCGGTAACCGCATCGGCGTCTCCGTCGGGGACATCGTCGGCCACGGCCTGGCCGCCGCCGGCGTCATGGGCCAGCTGCGCAGCGCCCTGAGCGCCACCTCCCGGGTCGCGGACGGCCCGGCCGAGGCGCTCGACGTCCTGGGCCGCTACGCCAACGTGGTCGACGGCGCCGAGTCCGCCACGGTGGTCACGACCTTCGTCGACTTCGACCGGCACACCATCACTTACAGCAGCGCCGGACACCCACCGCCCGCCCTGGTCCACCCCGACGGCAGCGTGGAACTCCTCGACCGGGCCACCGACCCGCCGCTCGACGCCCGCCCCGACCCGATACCCCGACCGCAGGCCACCACCACGTTCTCCCGCGGCTCCACCCTGGTCCTCTACACCGACGGCCTGATCGAACGCCGCCGCGAGGACATCGACAAGGGCCTGGCCCGCCTCGCCGACTCCATGGTCCACCACCGGAACGCCGACCCCGAATCTCTCGCGGACGCCGTACTCCTCGAACTCCTCCCGCACGGGGGCGCCACCGACGACACGGCCCTGATCGTCGTGCGGCTCTGACCCGTCACACCACGACGCAGGTCATGGCCGCCCACAACAGGGGCGAGTGCTCGATACGGCCGTCCGCGCGCCAGCGGTCGAGCTGCTCGCGCTGCCAGCCGCCGAGGCTCCGCACGGGGTCCTCGTCCTCGTGCGCCGTGTCCACGGCGACGATCGCCTCCGACAACGGCCGTACGGACTCCGGCAGTCGAGCCAGCCGGTGGAACGCGAAACTGGTCGGCAGGACCCAGCGGGTCGCGGTGACGAGCTCGGCGCCGTTGTACAGCATCGCCGTCGCCAGGCCGAACGACTCGGCGAACCGCAGATCGCCCCCGCTCTCGCAGCCGATGAGGGCGACACGGGGCGGCGCGGGCCAGATCAGCGCGCCCGGTTCCCCGTCCGCGCGCAGGGGGAGCGAGCCCAGCAGCAAGTCCTTGGCGGAGAGCGGCCGGTGGGTACGGAGCGGCTCGGCGAGGCCGGAGGCGCCCGCGTCGCAGCACAGGTGCAGGGCGCCGTCCTCGCTCTGCCCGCCCTCGACCGGCGCACCGCTCACATGCCCGACGTACATCAGCCTGCGGGCGCCCCTGCGGAGCACACCGCTCAGCCAGTCCCGGTCCAGGTCCGTGCGGCGGAAGGCTTCCACGGGGGTCGCGACGGACGGTACGACGGCGCCCGCGTCGAGGCGGGCCCGGACCAGGGACAACAACTCCGGGTCGGAGCCGGGCGGTCCCAGCACCGAGCCGAGCGGGGAGTCGGCGCGGAAGCCGGGGACACGGGGGTCCAGGACGAGAACGACCGGGCCGGTGCCGGTGTTCTGTGCTGGTGCGGGCGCCGGCTTCCGTGGCCGCAACGACGCCGGTGCGGTGGTCACGACATCCGCGAGGTCGATGAGCCGTACGTCGGTCCCGTCGTCGACGGCGAGCAGTTCCCAGGGGACCTGGGCGACCCGGGGCGAGGGCTGGATCCGTACGAGGGGACGGCCCGCCCGTTCCGCCACCTGGCGTATCTGCGCGGTCAGTTGCTCCGGCCACAGGGCCTCGGCCAGCGTTCGCGCGAGTCGGCGCTCGCTTCCCTGCTGGGCCAGCGCGCCCTCGTCGAACGCCCGCCGCATGCCCTCCGCTCCGTCACCCGCTCCCGGCAGTGCGTCGGTCAACTCCCTTACGGCCTGGTCAACTTCGTCACGTGGCCCCTGACCGGTACCGAACCCCCGTGCTCCGCCCGCCCACGTCCAGGTCATGAACAGGTCGCCTGCGTCGGCCAGTCGGATCTGGACCACCGGCCGGCTCGTCAGGTCGTCGGTGATCCAGAACGGCACCGCTTCCTCGTGCGCGATCCGCCGGTGATAGCGGAATTCGGCCGCCGCGATGTACTCCTGGAGCGCGACACGGCCCGGGCCCGACTGCGCCGCCATCCGCACCTTCGGCGGCGGCGCCACCCGCAGGCCGACCGAGGCGGCGGCCTCCGCCGCGACACCGCCGAGCGTCATCGCGCCCTCGGCGTGCTCGTGGTGCGCGTACGACTTCATGGCCGCACTCGGGAAGACCGACGCGGGGTCTTCGACCGGCTCGGCGGCGGGCGGTGTGCGGTCCAGGGCCAACGAGGCGCCCGCGCAACGGTGTTCGGCCAGTTCGAAGAGCAGACCCTGGTCCTGTCGGCGCATCACGAGACGGAACACCAACTGCATGGCCTCGTCCGCGAGTTCGAGCCACTGGCTGCGGGCATGGGCGGTCGCGAAGTCGTAGCGCGCCGCCTCCAGGGCCAGCGCGGCGGGCAGGGCGAAGGAGAGCGCGGTGTCGATGGACTCCCGCTCGTGACCGCCGTGATCGGTCCGGTGCAGGTTGTCCTCAAGCGTGCGGGCGAGCATGAGGTCGACCTGCGCGCACCGCTCGTACACCTCCCGCTCCTGGTACACGTCCCGGGCTTCCTGCGCCAGCCGCTTCATCTCCTCGATGTCGCCCCGGTCGTACGCGTGTTGGGCGCCGAGCAGCATGGTGTCCGCGGCGGCGATCGAGGCGCCGAGCCGCTCGAACCGGGACAGGCTCGCCGCCAGCAGCTCCTCCGCGCCGAGGGCGTCGCCACGCCGACCGGCGAGAAAGGCACGGGCCTGCTCGCAGACAGCCAGATCGCCGTACCACCGCTGCCCCTCGAAGAACGCGGACGCCTCCGCGAACAGCCGCTCCGCGAGGTGGAGTTCACCCTGGTGCATCGCCGCGTACGCCCGGTGCGCGAGCAGCGTCCGCTCCCCACCGATGTCGCCGATCACCCGGAAGCGGTCCTCCGCGCGGGCGAAGTAGTCCTCGGCAGGATCGAACCGCCCGGTCGAGGAGCAGATCAGTCCGAGGGCGACCAGGAGCCGCGGGACGGTCTCCACCGCGGTCGTCGGTGTGGTCGACAGCAGCGCCGACGCCTGGTCCTCGGCCGCGCCCCACTCACCCCTGTCCATGAGCAAGTGCACGCGGTTCAGGCCGAGTTCGGAGGTGCGCAGTCCGTCGGGGTCGTCGAACTCGGGCAGCCTGACCGCCGCTTCGTCGAGACAGGCCAGCGCCTCGTCCAGGCGCCCGGTCCTGCGCAGGAGATCGGCTCCGGCGATCAGCGTGCGCAGCAGCACCTCCAGCCACAGTTGACGGCCGCGCGGCCCCATCGGTGCCGAGGCGATGTCGTCGAGCAGGGCACGGGACCGCTTGTTGGTGTCCTCAGCCCCGGCCAGATCCGTCGCGGCGAGGTGGACACTCGTGAGGTCGGCCAGCAGATGCGCCCGCAGGAACCGCACGTCGGGGGAGTCCTCGATGGACTCGGCCAGGGTGAGCAACTCCTCGTAGACAGCGACCGCGGCGGCGAGATCGGCGGCCAGGTGAAGGCGCTCGGCCTGAGCGAAGCCGCTGTCGAACGGCTCACCGTAGAGTCGCGTCACCACGTGGTCCGTGGTGGTGTCCACCCCGTTGTTCACCGCGTTGTCTTCCTCGTCCGGCATCCGTCAGTAGTCCTCATCGGTGGTGGCGGCGGCGATCTCGGCGAGGAACGGCCCGGAAGTCCCGTCGTGCGCCGGTGAGTTGGGCGCGTCGGGCTGCGCCGCCGCCGCGAGGCGTCGCCGGATCAGCGCGCGGATCGAGTCGCGGTCGGCGGCGCCTTCGGGACCGGGCCCCGGGTCGAACCCGGGTAGCAGCACACCGAGTTGGATACGCGGCTGCGTCTCTCCGGCGGGGAGGTCCAGGTCCGCCCGGCCGGTCCACGCGTCGACCCGTCTGGAGAGGGGCACCCGGTTCCGGGGACCGTCGTTCACCCGGACCTCCGCCGCGAGGGGTACGGCGGTGACAGGGGCCGCGATGTGCGCGACGACCTCGACCTCGATCTGCCGTCGGGCGCCGAGTGCGCGGGCGGTCCAGGACACCGCGGTCTCGGAGGCGTCGACGAAGCCGGGCGGGTAGCGGCGCCAGTCGTTGGTCCCCGAGCCCCGCGCGATCAACCGGCCGCCCGTGACGAGCGGTTCGCCCGCGGCCAGGGCGTAGTCGTTGGGCTGCCCGAACAGCGTGACAGGATCGACCGGAGTGCCGTCCGGCCGACGGGGCTGAGTCAGGGACGACCGAAGGCGGCGCAGCGCCGCCCCGTCCAACCCGGCGCCGTCCGCCGCGTCGTCGACCGACCGCAGAACGCTCCCCAGGTGGCGTGCCGTGTCCGTCGACGGCGGTGTGGCGAGCCACCACTGGATCAACGGGTCGAGTGCGGCTCGGTGGTCACCGATCAACTCGGCGGCGCTGTCGTCGGGTTGATCGTCATCGTCGTCGAACAACTGCTGGCACTCGTGCGTCAGCGCGGCCAACTCCAGCCCGAGCATGTCCGGCTGGAGCGCGGGAATCCCGTCGAGGTGTGAGGCAGGCCACCACCGCGCCGCCCAGTGCCCGAAGCCGAGCCGGGCGGCACGGCCCGCGAGCGGAGTCAGGTCCGCGGGTACCCGCACATCGGCCAACTCGCCTGTCACGCAGGCGTGCACGGCACCGGCGCCGCGCTCGCCGTAGACCGCCCACAGCCATTGCTGCGCACGCGCCGCGTCATGTATTTCCGTCATGGGCAGTCCCGGGCTCCCGAGGACAGGCCAGGTCAGCACCGCTCCGGCGACATCGAGAACCGCACGGGTGAAGTCGGGAGCGCCGACAGGACCGGCGGTGCCTACTCGGATCGTGCCGTCGTCACCGCGCACGACATGGACGTCGACAGAGCCCCGCGCCATCACGCACTCCTCGACTCGGCCGCCTCGGCCACGACAGCGGGAGGCGCCGCCGCTGCCGTCAACGCCCGCAGCGCGGCCCGGACCCGGGCGCGGTGGTCCATCATCACCGAGCGGGCGACCCCGTCGAGCACCGCCCAGGCCGACGCGGCATCCGCGAGCGGCGCGTCGCGGACGTCCCGCCCGTGCAACCGCACCCAGAGCCGCCGCATATAGGCGGTCCAGGGCGTACGGAGATCCTGGGCGAGGGCTTCCAATACCCCGCTGTCCGGATCAGGGTGCGGCGAGACAGTCATCCGGCGGGCGCGAAGGACCGAAGCCTCCCTGCGCCAACGGCTGTTGACGGCCCGGTGCGCGGACGTTCGGCCCGGCCCGGGCTCCCGTATGCCCAACGGGTCGAGCCCGACCGCGAGTTGACCGCCGAGCAGGACGGCGACGCGCAGGGTCTCGTCGTACAGACCGAGCGGAGCGCAACTGCGGCCGACCTCCCGCCCGACGAGTTCCGGCACTGTGGGCAGTTCCTCGCGTCGAGCCGACGACTGGAGCACGACGAAGAGCCGCTCGAGGAGCGTGCGGTCCAGCGGTGCGGGCAGGGTGGCCGTCGAGGCGGCCCGGCCGACCCGCGGCCGTGGCGGCAACTCCCGTTCCGTCAGGCCGAGATGGGCCGGAAGTTCGTCGCGACCCCAGACCCCGCTCGCGTGCACCCACAGGGCCCGGCCGAGCAGCTCACCGAGTCCCGCCTCGACCATGGACATGTACGATGCTGAATCCCTCGGTCCCTCCGCCCCACCGCAGGCCTCCAGAACCTCACCCGCGAGCGCGACCGCGGCGGCCGTATCGGCGGTCGGAGTGAGCTGACGCCCCTCCCACGCGACGCCCAACTCCGTCTCCAGCCGGGCGTATTGAGCGGTATCCGTGAGATAGCGCTTCAGCGTGTCCACCGTACGACCGCCGTCCGCGTCCGCGACGTCCTCGACGACAGCCCTGGCCAACGGCCCCGCGTCGGCGCCCGGTTCGCCATGTTCGGCGGCCAGTTCGTAGCACCGCTGGAAGTACAGATCCTGGGGGTTGCCCGCCACGACGCCCAGCGCGCGCCGGGTCCGTTTGAGCAGGGTGAACCACTGGGCCGTAGCGACAAGGCGCCCACCGGACTCCCGTATCAGCGCGTCGAGGCGCGCGGCCGGTTCCGGTGCGAGGAAGTCCGCCGCGAGTTCGGGATGCAGGGCCGGCCTGACGATCAACGGCAGGACGATCAGCTTGACCGTGCGGGTCAGCGGGGCGCCGCCGGGGCCGCTCAGCGATTCCAGCCCCGGCCCGAGGGCGCGCCACGCGCCGTCGATGACCATGGCGCGCGGTCGGCGCGCGCCGGTCGGCTGGCTGGGAAGCGGCATGTCAGGAGGGTACGTCGTCCGAGATCGGGTGGACGAACCTGGGATCGGTAGGCGCCCCGAGCCACCTAGCGTCCACAGGGACAGCGGGAAACACGGGAATCCACCCGACCAGAAGGAGCAGCCGTCATGGGAATCTTCGGGCGCCGCAAGAGCCGCGAGGAGCGGGCCGCCGAGATCGCGGGCCAGGTGGCAAGCGGCAAGGGCTTCTACGGCCGAACCACCCGCGCGTTCCTCGGCAACGAGGACTACGCCAGGGTCCAGCAGTCGATCGGCGCGTACAACTCGGGCCTCGGAGTGCAGCAGTTGCTCGCCGCGGGAGCGCCGACCACGACCGCCGTCGTCGTGTCGATCGCCGACACCGGCCAACTGGTCAACCGCGACCCGGTGGTCGACCTGGTCGTGCAGCCGACCGGCAGTACCGACCGGATCACCCTCCGGACCATCGTCTCCAAGCTGCGGATACCCCGCGCCGAAGACCGGGTCCTGCTGGTGGCCGACCCCGCCCAGCCCGGGAGCTACCTCTACGCCGGGGACGGCGTGGCTCCGTGACGAGGACCCCGTGCCCCGTGCTCCAGGGGGTTCCGGCGACCGCGGAGATCACCGACCTGACCGACTTCGACGAGGAGGAGGGCCACATGCGCAGTCATACGCGTGTGTTCGTGGGCAATCTGCTGTTCATCGCGGTCTGTTGTTCGGCGGCCCCGTTCTTCCTCCTCGTCGGGTACTCCGCCTGGAGCGAATATCCCGGCTGGGGCTGGCCGGCGATGGTGTTCGCCTTCGGGCTGGCCGGCACGGTGATGATCCCCGTGCCGGCGTTCGTCAGCACGCGCCAGGAATTTCCCCGGATCACGCGCAGGGACCGGGTGAAGGGCGCGAGCGACCGGTACCGGTGGCCGGACGACACCTTCGTGATGTGGGCGCCTCGGTCCGAACAGTGTTCCGCGCAGGGGCAGTTGGTACGGGCGGACGTAATGGAGGCGTCACTGGCCCGGTACCACCCCGACGGCGAGTCGACCTTCACGACCCACTACGGCGACTACACGCCCGACGAGTTCACGCCGCTGATCAGGCTGAGGCTGCGGGTGCACGACGCCGAGGAGTTCGAGGTGACGGGGGAGTGGCGGGTGCCGTCCCTGTGCCTCTCGGCGATCACGGCGGGACGTCTGGTCGTCCTCGTCGACGGGCCGGCCGATCCGGGGGCTCGACGAACCGTCACCCCCAACTGGCCGCGCAGCGCCCTGCTCGCGGGCACGAGAACCTGCCGGGTGATCGACCTCGAAGGCCGAACGGCCGAGGTGACACGGCGAGTTGGCCGCCAGCTCCAGCAGATGCGGATCTCCCGGGAGGCCGGAGGCGTCGTCATGAGCGGCGACACGATCGACCTCCGGCGCCTGCACCCGGACACGGCCGCACGCTACGCCGCCCTGGCCGTCCGGGACCGCGCCGCCCCCGAGGAACAGGCGCCGGTGAGCGAACCGGGTGAGGAAGCCCGCCGCCTCGCCGACCAACTCCCCGGTGAGAAGGCCGCGTTCGGCTCGGTCGGCCGACGCTGGTCGCGCCGGGGCGGTGTTCTGGTGCGCGGCCGATTCCTGGAGATGCGCGCACGGACCACCTTCCAGGACCACGGCCCTGTCCTCGACACGGTCCTGCGCATCCAACCGGCCGACGGCACACCCCCGTTCGACGCCGCCCGGCGGCTGACGGTACCGATGGACTACCTGACGGTCCTGCACCGCACCAAGGACGTCGTCCTCACCGTCAGCCCGAACGGCGTCTCGTACGACGTCGACTGGGCCCGCACCAGCCTCCTCGCGGGCGTCACCGCGGCCAAGGTCATCACCCCGGACGGCCGTGAACTCCCGCTGGCGGAACGCCCCGACACGGTCTGGGTCCTGATGAACCTGCTGGCCTCCCACGGCCTCTCGAACCCCAGCCCCGTCCTCGATCTGCGCAGTCGGCGGATGAGAGCGGCGGCGGGCATCCTGATGGACGCGTGTGCATGATGTGCGCTGTGGACGGTGAGAACGGACAGCGACAGACCAGGACGGGCCGACCGCCCGCGACCTCGCGGGCCGCACTCGAGCGGGTGGGATTCGAGCTGTTCGCTCGGCAGGGATTCGACCGGACGACCGTCGACGACATCGCCACTGCGGCAGGCATCGGCCGCCGGACCTTCTTCCGCTACTTCGCCTCCAAGAACGACCTGGTGTGGGGCGACTTCGAGGCCGAACTGGTCAAACTGGACGGCTTGTTGGCGGCGGCCGACGCGGCCGTCCCGATGATGGACGCGCTGCGTGGCGCGGTCGTCGAGTTCAATCGCTTCGACCCGGCGGCGGTGCCCTGGCACCGGCAGCGCATGGCGCTCATCCTGCGGGTCCCGACGCTGCAGGCCGACTCGACCGTGCGCTACGCCTCATGGCGCACCCTGGTCACGGAGTTCGCCGCACGGCGCACGGGGGCGCTGTCCTCGGACCTGCTGCCCCGGTTGATCGGCCACACCGTCCTCGCCGCGTGCGTCGCCGCGTACGAACACTGGCTGGCGGACGAACAGGTGGTCCTGGGCGACCTGTTGGACCAGAGCCTGCGGCAACTCGCGGCCGGCTTCGACGGCCCGGCCATTCCCTGAACCGGGTCACGGCAGGTCACGTCGCATGGCGTCGGCGACGAGCTCACCGACGAGCACGGCGGTGGCCGCCGGGCCGCGCGACGGCGGAGTCGGCAGGATCGACGTGTCCGCGACGCGCAGCCCGACGACACCGTGCACGCGCCCGTAGTGGTCGACGGCCGCGCCCGGATCGCCGACGGGGCCCATGGGCACCGTGCCGCAGGTGTGGTGCGAGGTGCCGAGGTGCGCCTCGACCCAGCGGTCGAGCAGCCGGTCGTCCGCCAGCACCTCCGGCCCCGGCTCCACGAGCCCGCGGGACACCTCCTCGAACGCGTCGGTGGCGATCAACGCGGCCGTGGCACGGGCGACTTCACGCAGGCGCCGTCGGTCCTCGGCGGTCTCCAGATAGCCGTAGTCGATACGAGGGGGAATCGTCGCGTCGGCGGAACGCGTCCGCAGCCGTCCGCCGAGCCGGGGCGTCAGGACAGACGCCAGAAACGCGAACGGTGCGCCGGGCACGGTCACCGTTCCGCCGATCAGGCCCGCCATGGGGACGAGCGACTGGAGGATCTCCAGATCGCCGGGGTGCCCGCCGTCCGACGAGGACAGGTGGAGGCAGCCACCGAGCCAGGAGTCCGCGGGCGCGGGCATCGGCCGTCGGGGCTGCCACTCCAGCACCAGCTGCGGATGGTCGCCGAACCGGGCTCCTACGGCGGGGGAGTGCACGGCCACCGCGATGCCCAGGCGCTCCAACACGTCGCCCGGTCCGATGCCCGACAGGTGCAACAGCTGGGGGGAGCGGAACGCCCCGGCGCACAGCACGACTTCACCGCACTCCAGAGTCGTACGACGCCCGTCGCGCTCGACGACCACGCCGGTCGCCCGGCCGTGCTCGACGAGGACTCCGAGGACCGAACTCCCGCCCTCCACTGCGAGATTGGGCCGATCGAGGGCGTCCAGGAGGTAGCAGACGCCGGTGTTGGCGCGTGTCCCGTCCACTGAGTTGGACGGCACCGGCCCGAACCCGGGCGCGCCCTGGGCGTTCTTGTCAGGCTCCTCGGGATACCCCAACTCCCGCGCGGCCGACCGGAATGCCGCGGCGGCAGGGTGCCGCAGACCCGCCCGCCGGATCCGCACCGGACCATCGCCCCCGTGCACCGCGTCGGCGCCGTGGTCGAGATCGGACTCCAGCGAGCGCAGCAACGGAAGCACCCGCTCGTACGACCACGCTGCGCCTCCTACGGCCGACCAGCGCTCGAAGTCCTCGCGCCGAGCCCGCACGAAGTAGCCGCCGTTGACCGTGGTCGACCCGCCCAGAAAGCGCCCCCGCACGACCGTGTACGGACGACGCGGCGTGAGACGGACCGCGTACGACTGGACGGCGGGATGCCCGGGCCGCGCGCCCGGCACGATGCGCGCGTCCAGCAACTCACTTGTATAGGCAGCCTGTTGACGCGGCACGGGTCCCGCCTCCAGCACCAGCACGCTGCGGTCGGAGTCCTCGCTGAGCCGTGCGGCCAGCGGGGCGCCGCTGCCTCCCGCCCCGACGACGATGACGTCCGGGCGCCTCAACCGGACCCCGGAACGGGCGTAGACCGACCGGTCGAAAGAATCATGACGACCCCTCTTCACTTTCGGCACCGGGTGCCATTACTGTCGACCGCGCAGTCGCCCGGATGCCCAGCCGGATGCCCAGGGAGAGTCGCATGAACGAACTCAGGTCCGTACCGACCGTCCCGGCCAACGAGAACGCGGCCGAAGAGCCCGTCACGGAACAGCAGTTGATCGAGGCCGACGACCTCATCGAGGAGATCTCCATCGACGGCATGTGCGGCGTCTACTAGGCCGCCCGCATGACCGCGCAGACCCTCGACCTCGCTCTCGGCCTGCACCCTCAGGTCTCGGTGCGGCCCGAACCGTTCGGGGCGCTCCTCTACCACTTCGGGACCCGCAGACTGACGTTCCTCAAGGACCGCAGACTGCTCGCCGTCGTCGAGTCCCTCGCGGACGCTCCCACCGCCCGCGACGCCTGCCTGGCGGCCGGTGTCGAGGAGGTCGAACTACCGCGCTACGGAAAGGCGTTGGCCGCACTCGCCGAGTCGTCGATGCTCGTCGGAAGGACCCCATGACCGCCACCGCCGGCACTACACGGCTCGTCGACCTCTTCGAGTCCGGACTCGACGCGCCGATCTGCCTCACCTGGGAACTGACCTACGCCTGCAACCTCGCCTGCACCCACTGCCTCTCCAGCTCCGGCCGCCGCGACCCGCGCGAGCTGAGCACCGCCGAAGCCAAGGCGGTCATCGACGAGTTGGAGGCCATGCAGGTCTTCTATGTCAACATCGGCGGCGGCGAGCCCACCGTCCGCGCCGACTTCTGGGAACTCCTCGACTACGCCACCGCCCACCACGTCGGCGTGAAGTTCTCCACCAACGGCGTCCGCATCACCCCCGAAGCCGCCCGCCGACTCGCCGCCAACGACTACGTGGACGTCCAGATCTCCCTCGACGGCGCGACCGCCGACGTCAACGACGCGGTACGCGGCGCCGGTTCGTACGCGACGGCGCTACGGGCGATGGAGAACCTCGCCGCCGCCGGTATGCGCACCTTCAAGCTCTCCGTGGTCTGCACCCGCCACAACATCCCCCAACTCGACGCGTTCCAGGCACTCGCCGACCACTACGGCGCCCAACTCCGCCTGACCCGGCTGCGTCCCTCCGGCCGCGGAGCCGACGTCTGGGACGACCTCCACCCGACCGCGGCACAGCAACGCGAGCTGTACGACTGGCTGTTGGCCCACGGCGACAACGTACTGACCGGAGACTCCTTCTTCCACCTCTCCGCCTACGGTGAACCGCTCCCCGGCCTCAATCTGTGCGGTGCCGGACGCGTCGTCTGCCTGATCGACCCGGTAGGCGACGTCTACGCCTGCCCGTTCGCCATCCACGACGAGTTCCTCGCCGGCACCGTCCGCGCACCCGGTGGCTTCACCGAGGTGTGGCGCGGCTCGGAACTGTTCGCGCGACTGCGCACCCCGCAGCACGGCGGAGCCTGTGCCTCCTGCGCGTTCTACGACACCTGCAAGGGCGGCTGCATGGCCGCCAAGTTCTTCACCGGACTGCCCTTGGACGGCCCCGACCCCGAGTGCGTGCAGGGGTACGGCGAACAGCAACTCGCCCAGCGCGCCAAGGGCGGTGGGGACCTCCCCAAGCCGTCCGCCGACCACTCCCGGCGACGCCCCGTGGACCTCGTCCTGACCCGACGCAGCGACCTGGAACGGCCCCCGGTCGGTGAGTGCGCCGAGGACCCGCTGGCCGGACTGCGCCTCGACCGGCCGTAGCCGAACAGTACAAACGAAGGGACGCGGCACATGGGCAGGAACCCCTGGTTCGAGACGGTCGCCGAAGCTCAGCGCCGGGCGAGGAAACGCCTGCCGAGCACGGTGTACGGAGCGCTCGTCGCGGGCTCGGAACGTGGCCGTACGATCGACGACAACACGGCGGCATTCGCCCAACTGGGCTTTGCTCCCAGGGTCGTTGGCCATCAGGCGGAACGCGATCTGTCCACGACCGTGCTCGGAGTGCCCACCACCCTCCCCGTGCTCATCTCGCCGACCGGTGTGCAGGCCGTGGACCCCGAGGGCGAGGTCGCCGTGGCCCGGGCGGCGGCGAGCCGGGGCGTCGTCATGGGGTTGAGTTCCTTTGCCGGCAAGCCGGTTGAGGAAGTCGCCGCCGCTCAGCCGGACTTCTTCTACCAGCTGTACTGGAGCGGCACGCGCGCGACGATGACGCAGCGCATGGACCGGGCCAGGGCGGCCGGTGCCAAAGCCCTCATCGTCACCCTCGACTGGTCCTTCTCCCACGGGCGGGACTGGGGGAGCCCGGCCATCCCCGACAAGCTCGACCTGAAGACGATGCTGCGGTTCGCGCCCGATGTGCTGCCCCACCCCGGTTGGCTGCTCCGGTTCGCCAAGTCCCGTCGCCTGCCCGACCTTTCGGTCCCCAACCTGCGGCCCCCGGGTGGCGAGGCCCCCACCTTCTTCGGCGCCTACGGCGAGTGGATGCAGACCACACCCCCGACCTGGGAGGACGTGGCGTGGCTCCGCAAGGAGTGGGGCGGACCCTTCCTGCTCAAGGGAGTCACCCGCGTCGACGACGCCAAGCGCGCCGTCGACGCCGGAGTGACCGCCCTGTCCGTCTCCAACCACGGCGGCAACAACCTCGACACCACCCCCGCCACCATCCGGGTACTCCCCGCGATCGCGGACGCGGTCGGCGCGCAGATCGAAGTGCTCCTCGACGGCGGTGTGCGGCGGGGCGGCGACGTGGCCAAGGCCCTCGCGCTCGGTGCCCGCGCCGTCCTGATCGGGCGCGCGTATCTCTGGGGCCTGGCGGCGAACGGGCAGGCCGGCGTCGAGAATGTCCTGGACATCCTCCGCGGCGGCCTCGACTCGGCGGTGCTGGGCCTCGGGCACTCCTCCGTCCGCGAGTTGACGCCCGACGACCTGGTCGTACCCCCGGGCTTCTCCCTCGTCCTGGGCCGCGACGCCCCGGCCGCGTGAGCACGGTGCGAAACGACCCGGCGACCGAACTCGCCCACACCGCCTGGCCGTTCGTGCCGTCCGGCGCACTGGTCCTGCTGCCCATCGGGTCCACCGAACAGCACGGCCCGCATCTGCCGCTCGACACGGACAGTGTCA
Organism: Streptomyces sp. NBC_00986; assembly: GCF_045162565.1. NCBI lineage: Bacteria > Bacillati > Actinomycetota > Actinomycetes > Kitasatosporales > Streptomycetaceae > Streptomyces > Streptomyces sp. NBC_00986. The sequence continues at coordinate 1,316,565 of NZ_CP108733.1, read as the reverse complement.
TCGCCGACGCCGTCGCACGGCGAGCGGCAACTGCCTTCCCCGGGACGCTCGTTGCGCCGACGCTTCGCTACGGCGCCAGCGGCGAGCACGCGGGCTTCCCCGGAACCGTCTCGATCGGTCACGAAGCGCTGCGGATGGTACTGGTGGAGGCCGTGCGCTCGCTGACGCTGTGGGCCGGACGGATCGTCCTGGTCAACGGCCACGGCGGCAACACCGCCACCCTCGACACCGCCGTACGCCTGCTGCGCACCGAAGGCCACGACGTGGCCTGGACCGGCTGCGCCGTCCCCGGAGGCGACGCCCACGCCGGGCGTACCGAGACCTCGGTGATGCTCCATCTCGCCCCGGATCAGGTGTGGTTGGACGCGGCGGTCGCCGGTGACACCCGGCCGCTGGCCGCCCTGCTCCCGGACCTGATGGCCCATGGCGTCCGCGCCGTTTCCCCCTCCGGTGTCCTCGGCGACCCGACCGGCGCCTCGGCGGCGGAGGGGCACCGGGCGACGGACGCGATGGTGTCGGCTGTCGTCCGCCGGATCACCGCCTGGACCGCGGACGGCCGGGGCCGGCTCACTGAGCCCGAACACCCGCCCGCCGTACGGGAGTTGGACCCTCAGGTGGCCCGGCCATGACGCTGCCCGTCGGCTTCCTGGTCCGACTCGACCGGCACACACGGGTCGTGGACGGCGGCCGGGCTCTCGTCGGCGGCTTCCCGACCCGGCTGATCCGGCTGACCCCGCGGGCCCAACGGCTGCTCACGGGGCGGACGTTGCGGGTGCGCGACGCGGCGAGCTCGCTGCTCGCGGACCGACTGCTCGACCTCGGCATGGCCAACCCCGTCGTCGGCTCGCTGCCCCCGCCCGCCGATCCTCGATACACGGTGGTCGTGCCGGTCCGCGACCGCCCGCGTCAACTCGCCCGTCTGCTCAGCAGTGTCGGCCAGGACCGTCCCGTGATCGTGGTCGACGACGCGTCCCGGCACCCGAAGGCCGTCGCCGCCGTAGCCGCCGAACACGGAGCCGTGCTCGTCTCCCTGACCACGAACCTCGGACCGGCCGGCGCCCGCAACGCGGGACTCCGGCTCGTCACGACCCCCTTCGTGGTGTTCGCCGACTCCGACATCGTGCTCGCCCCCGACACCGTGCCCACCCTCCTCCGGCACTTCGCCGACCCGGCCGTCGCTCTGGCCGTACCTCGCATCACCGGGCTGTCCTCACCCGATCCGACCTGGATCGAACGGTACGAGAACGCCCGCTCCTCGCTCGACCTGGGCGCCCACCCGGCCGGAGTGCGGCCGGGGAGTCCTGTCTCGTGGGCCTCCACGGCATGTGTCGTAGCGCGCGTGGATGCCTTGGCCGACGGCTTCGACGAACGGATGCGGGTCGGCGAGGACGTCGACCTGTGCTGGCGGCTGATCGAACAGGGCCGACGGCTGCGCTACGAGCCGGCCGCCGAGGCGGCACACGAACACCGGGCACGGCTCGACGACTGGCTCCTGCGCAAGGCCGTCTACGGCACCGGTGCGCAGCCCCTCGCCGAACGCCACCCGCGGTTCATCGCCCCGGCCGTGTTCGCCCCCTGGAGCGCGGCACTCCTCACCGCGCTGCTCGCCCAGCGCAGGTGGTCGGTGCCCGTCGCGGGGGCTGTCCTGGCGGGCGTCACCCTGAGAATCGGCCGCCGGATCGAGGGTATCCAGCACCCCCACCGCCTGGCCGCGCGGCTCACGGTCAACGGAGCCCTGGCCGCTCTGGCCCAGACCTCGGCCCTGCTCAACCGGCACTGGTGGCCGCTCACGGCCGTGGGCTGCGTGGCGTCCCGCCGCGTGCGCAGGGCCGCGGCGGTGGCCGCGCTGGCCGACATCGCCCTCGAATACCGGCGCGACCGGGCCCCTCTCGACCCGGTCCGCTACGGCGTCGCGCGCCGCCTCGACGACCTCGCCTATGGGGCCGGCGTGTGGCTGTCCGCCCTCAAGGGCCGCTCCACCGCGGCGCTGCTGCCTCGGATCACCCGCTGATTCCTTGGTCCTGGCGTGGTTTTCGTGGCGCTCGGCCGGCACCTCCGGCGGGCGGGTCACGGAAGGGGTGCCCGAAAGTGGTCCTCTCGGGTGTCACCGGCCGCCCGGCCGCTCGCCTGCGGCGTCGGCGGGTGCCGCTACGGACACGACTCCCCGAACTTCACCGCGGAGAACTCCACCGGCTGCCCGCTCAGCTTCGTCCCGGCAGGCGGCTTCTGCGAGCACACCTGCCAGTTGGACTCCAGGAGGACGTAACGCCCTTTGCCGGAGGCGTCCTTGACCGTGATCGACGTGCTGGAGCGGAGCGCGTCGCGGGCCGTGTTCACCGACTTCCCCTTGAAGTCCGGCATCGTCGCGCCGGCCGCAGTGGGCGCGGACCGGTCCTTCGCCGGGCAGGTCTCGTCCGACTTCACGGCGCCGAAGTCGAGTTGGGTGTCCGTGGACGCGGTTGTGCCGGCCTTCACGTTCTGGGAGCAGACCTTCCAGTCCCGGTCGAGGATCTGGTGGCGGTCACGGCCGAGCGAGTCATGGGACTTGAGGCTGTAGAAGCCCTGCTTCTGGGCGGCGTCCTGCGCGGACTGAAGACCCATGCCGACGAAGTGGGGGACGGTCCTGGTCGTGCCTCCGGTCTTGGCGTTGCTGCCCGTGTCGGTGGCCGTGGCGGTCGAACTACCCCCTGCGCCGGTGGTGTTGTGACATGCGGTACCGAGGCCGCCGATGACGAGAATGCCCGCGGTGACTCCACCGACGAGCTTCCAGTCGCGCTTCTTCCTCGGAGGTGATCCGGCTGCCCATGACGGCCGACCTGGTGGCGTAAATACGGAGTTGGACACGGTACGCCCCTGATGTGTGGATGAAGGGACACTGTGTCAGACGCGGAGGCCAGGCCGCACGCTGCGTGACGAACCGTGACAGGTTTCCGGACGGCGTCCGGCAACGGCAGAGCGGGCGGATGGACGCCGTACTCGACGCATGCGTCCCGACGAGCCCGAACTGCCCGATGTCGATGAGGAGATACATCGCTTCGTCGCCCTTGCCCGCGAGGTCCACCGCGCCGCCGACGTCGTGATCCTCGAAGGACCGGCCTCCCTCGTGAAAGCCACCGAGCGAGTTGCCGATGTCTCAGTCTTCGGCAACTCCGGCTGATTCTCGGCTACTTGAGGTGCTGCCCCAGGAAGTCGACGATGTGGCCCATCGTCTCCTGGGTGGACCAGGGCAGGGAGGCCGTGGTGTCGCCGGTGAAGGACAGGTCGCCGTGGCCGGCGCCGGTGAGGACGTAGCGGATGCTGTCGATGCCCTTGGCGCGCAGTGCCGTGTGGAGGTTCAGGGTCTCGCTGGGTGAGACCAGGTTGTCGGCGCTGCCGTGGAAGATGACGAAGGGCGCGGTCCTGGGGCTGATGTGCGTGGCCGGGTCGGCGGCCGCGACCTCGCTGGTGCGGTCCGCGATCGACTTCTTGGTGCCGGGGCCGTAGACCCATTGGGCGGCGCTGTTGCCCGCCGCGTAGTTGGCCTTCTGGGCTGCCGTGTCGTAGTCGGCCGCGAGCTCGGAGAGGTCGGCCGGGCCGAACTCGTCGACCACGCCCTGCACTTCACTGCTCTGGTCGAGGTTGTCGCCGACGTCGAAGGACTTCTCCCCGTTGGTGGCGCCGGTCATCGCCGCCAGGTAGCCGCCCGCGGACTGCCCCCATACGGCGACCTGGTCGGCGTCGATGGAGTACGTGTCCGCGTTGGCGCGGAGGTACCGGATCGCGGACTTCACATCGGCGACGGCGTCCTTGTACGTGGCGCCGTCCTTGGTGGTGCGGTACTGGACGCTGGCCACGACGTAACCCTGGTCGGCCACGTAGGTGCGCTGATCCAGGTTGGCGGTGCGGTCCGCCATGACGAACCCGCCGCCGGTCAGGTAGATGACCAGGGGCTTCTTACCCGATGTGGATGTGGGCACCTGGATGTCCAGCTTCAGGTCGCTCTTCCTGCCGTCGGTGGTCGGTGAGGAGTACGTGATGTCGTGCGTGGTGGTGATCCCGGAGGTGGCGCACCGGATCTGCGCACCCTTGGGGTCGATCACCGTGCTGGTGCTGGTGTCCGACTTCCTGATGGTCTTGGCCACGGTGAAGCCTCCCGCGTTGCCCGACGGCATTCCGGTGGGCGTTCCGGCGCCGGCCCCGGCGGTGGCGTCGGCCGTCCCCGTGGGGCAGGTGGCCGTCTGCGCACTGGGGCTGGACGTACTGCCGGCCGAGTCGGCGCCGCCCGAGGAGCAGGCGACCAGGGCCAGTCCCGCGGTGATGGCGACCGTGACGGCGGCGCCGCCCCTCCGCCGGCCTGCCCGCGTCTTCCCTTGAGGTGCCGCCTTCTCTCCGTGCATGTCCATGTCCTCGTCTCCCGCTGACGCTAGGTGGTAAACGGAGATCTAATCTCCGGTTTGGTGCTGCCACCGTAACACCAAACGGAGATGTCTTCTCCGTTTAACTCTCCGGAGTGATCGCGGCGGGTCGAACCTGATCAAGGGGTGCCCAGCTCGCGCCGTTACGATGAACCGGACGATCCGACATCATCCGGAAGGCGTGACGACTGGCATGGCGGAGCTCGCTGAACCCGGCAGACCGCCGCTGCGGCGCGACGCCGAGCTGAACCGCCGCCGTCTGATGACCGCCGCCCGCGAGGTGTTCCGCGACCGGGGTCTGGCCGCGACCCTCGACGACGTCGCCCGCCACGCGGGGCTGGGTGTGGGGACGGCCTACCGGCACTTCTCCAACAAGGAGGAGCTGGTCGACGCGGTCTTCGAGGACATGATCGACCAGGTCGAGGTGTCCGCCCGGGAAGCCGCCGCCGATCCCGACCCGTGGCACGGGCTGGCGTCCAGCCTGGAGAAGGTGTGCGAACTCCAGGCGCACGACCGGGGGCTGCGCGAGGTCATGCTCGGCACCGGCAAGGCCGCCCAGCGGCACGCTCTCGTCGACCGGCGGATCAAGCCCCTGGTCGATCCGCTGATCGAGCGCGCAAAGGAGCAGGGGGCACTGCGCCCCGACGTGGAACACCTGGATCTCCCGATGATCCAGCTGATGGTGGCCGCGATCACCGACCAGACCGGAGAGCCCGGCCTGTGGCGCCGCTACCTGCGCCTGCTGCTGGACGGCATGCGCACCCAGCCGGCCGGGACCGAACTGCTGCCCCCCGCCCCCGAGTTCCGCGGCATCGGAGTGGCCGCGGATCCCGCGGGGGAGAAGCCGCCCCGTCCCTGAAGCCGGCCGACGAGAACGCGGCCCGGGACGCTAGACCGAGAGCGCGAACCCGCCCGTCACCCGCAAGGTCTCACCCGTGATGAACGAAGCCTTCGACGAGACCAGATACAGCAGCGCCTCGACGATGTCCTGTTCCTCGCCCTCCCGTTGGAGGATCTGCTCGCCCAGCACCCGCTTCGCCTCGGCCTCGGACAGTTCGGCCCGGACCGTGTCGGTGAAGATCAGGCCCGGGGCGATCGCGTTGACGCGGATGCCGTCGGCGGCGAACTCGCGCGCGAAGGACACGGTCAGCCCCCGTACGGCGAGTTTGGAGACGCCGTAGATGCTGCGGTTCGCGTAGGCCGCCGACGAGGAGATGTTGACGATGGCGGCACCGGCGCGGCCCTGCATGGCCTTCCGTGCCGCGAGGGAGCAGATGACGACGCCCATGACGTTCACGTCGAGGACGCGCCGCACGTTGGCGAGGCCGAGTTCGGTGAACGGCCGGTTGTAAGCGGCGTGCAGGCCCGCGTTGTTGACCAGGATGTCCAGTCCGCCGTGCCGTTCGGCGACCTCGCCGACGACCGCCTCGACCGCGGTCTCGTCGGCCACGTCACAGGTCACCCCCGTCACGCTGCGGCCCGCGGCGGTGAGTTCGGCCGCGGCGGCCTCCGCCGCGGCCCCGTCGATGTCCGCGAGCACGACGTGCGCACCCCGCGCCGACAGAGCCGCGCCGAACGCCTTGCCGAACCCGCGCCCGCCCCCGGTGATTAACGCGACCTTGCCGTGGTGCTCGTCCTGTTCCGGCATTACGGATGCTCCCGTCGTCGTCCTGGTTCCAACCGGCGCCCCGCACCGGTCACTTGGGGCCGAACCGCTGTCCCGCGTCGAGCCGCAGACACTGGCCGTTCAGCATCGGGTTGTCGACGATGGCGAGCGCGAGCTTGGCGTACTCCTCGGGGCGGCCCAGGCGTTTGGGGAACGCCGCGTCCCTGACCAGGGCAGCCCGTACCTCGTCCGGGATCTTCTCGACGGCGCCCGTGTCGAACAGGCTGGGCGCGATGGCCAGGACGCGGATGCCGAGCGAGCCGAGGTCGCGCGCCATGGTGAGACACATCCCGGCGACGGCGGCCTTCGCGGCTCCATAGGCGACCTGGCCGACCTGCCCCTCGAAGGCGGCGATCGACGACGTGTTGATGATGACACCGCGCTCGCCGTCCGGTTCCTCGGGCTCGTTGCGGCTCATGTGCGCGGCGGCGAGCCGGCTGATGTTGAAGGTCGCGACGGTGTTGAGGTCGAGGATCCGGCGGAAGGTGTCGAGGTCGTGCGGCCCGTTCCTGCCGAGCGTCCGCTTCGCCGTACCGCCGCCCGCGGTCGTGATCGAGACGTGCAGGCCGCCGAGCGATTCGACGGCGCCGGCCAGCGCGCTCTCCGTCGCCTCGAAGTCGGTGACGTCGACCGGCTGGAAACGCCCGCCCAGTGCCGCCGCGACCTCCGCACCGGCCGACGCCGGACGATCGAGTACGACGATCTCGGCGCCGCGCGCCGCGAACAACTCCGCGCAGGCCCGGCCCATTCCGGAGGCCCCGCCGAACACCACGGCCTTCTTGCCCTTGATCTCCATCGGTCGATTGCCTCTCGCTCGGTTCAGGCGGACACGGACGACCCCTGAAGGAGGGTGCAGAGCCGGTCGCGATGGACGGCCGTGTCCCCGTACAGCACCCGGTCGGCCCTGGCCCGGCGCAGGTGGAGATGCAGGTCGTGCTCCCAGGTGAAGCCGATGCCGCCGTGCAACTGCAGTGCCCGCGCGGCGACTTCACCGGTACCGGCCGTGGCGTAGGAGGCGGCGGCACAGGCCGCGCGGGCGGCGTCGTCGGTGCCGGCATCGGCGGCCATCGCCGCGTAGTACGTCGCGGCCCGCGTGCCGTGCACGAGCAGTGCCATGTCGGCGCAGGCGTGCTTGACGGCCTGGAAAGTTCCGATCGGCCGCCCGAACTGCACCCTGCTGCAGGTGTGTTCGACGGTCAGTTCCAGCATCCGCTCCATCACGCCGAGCGCGTCGGCGCACCGCAGGACGGACGCCTCGTCGAGCAGGGCCTGGATGTCGGCCGGCCCGCCTTCGAGACGGGCGTCGAGCGGCACGCGTACGGCGTCCAGGCGGACCTCGTGGAACGCGCGGGTCGAATCCAGGACGCGCTGACGCCGGACGGTGACACCGGGGGCCGCGCGGTCGACGAGGAAGGACGCCGGTTCGCCCTCGTGGCGCGCGGTGACCAGCAGCCAGCGGGCGCCACCGGCATCCTGCACCACGGTCTTCACGCCGTCCAGGACGGCCCCGTTCCCGTCCGTACGGGCGGTCGCGCGGATCCCGTCGAGGGTCCAGGCAGCGTGCGGTTCGGCGAAGGCCCAGGTGGCCCAGCCCTCTCCGGCGGCGAGCGCGGGCAGCACCTCGTCGCGCAGCCGCTCGGAACCGCCGTAGGCGATCGCCCGGCCGACGACCGCCGTCGGCAGGAACGGGCCCCGGCCGAGCGCGCGTCCGATCTCCTCGGCGACCAGGGCGAGTTCGACCAGTCCCTGGCCGGACCCGCCGTACTCCTCGGGCAGGGCGAGACCGGGCCAGCCGAGGCCGGAGGTCAGCCGCCAGAGCTCGGGGTCGACGTCCTCGGAGCTGTCCATCGACGCTCGGACGACGGCGATCGGGGCCCGGTCGGACAGCAGGTCGCGCGAGGCCCCGCGCAGCATGGCCTGCTCCTCGCTGAGCTCGAAGTTCACCAGCCACCACCCGTTCCGCGGCAGACAGACGGTAGATCGACGACAGATCCACGGCATGAAGAAGGTATCCTCTTTTAGGTGATCGGTCGAGATCCTAGGGAGCCTTTCGGTGGTTCTCCCGTGCTGACTGCCTAGTTGAGTATCATCAATTGCATGACTGATGCCGTTCTGCTCGCCGCCTGCCGCACCGCGATCGGTACCGCCCGGAGGGGAACGCTGCGTGACACCAGCGCCTTCGACCTCGCCACCGTCGTCGTGCGCGAGGCGGTGCGACGCTCGGGACTGCCCCTCGACCTGATCGACGATGTCGTCCTCGGTGAGACCCTGGCCGGTGGCGGGGACATCGCCCGCTACGCGGCACTCGAAGCCGGGCTGACCCATGTGCCGGGCCTCGCGCACAACCGGCACTGCGCCTCGGGACTGTCGAGCGTGGCGACCGCCGCCGCGGGCGTACGCGCCGGAATGGACCGCGCGGTCGTCGCGGGCGGAACACAGTCCTCGTCCACCGCACCGGTGGTCCGGCGCCGGATTCCGGGCACCGACGACTGGCAGGACCCCTGGATGTCGCCCTCGCACGTGCCGACCCGTGAGGCGCCCAACGACGACATGGCCACCCTCGTCGGGTGGAACACGGCCCGGCTGACCGGCATCTCCCGTCAGGAGATGGACAGTTGGGCGCTGCGCTCGCACCAGCGGGCCGTGCGGGCGATCGACGGGGGACGGTTCGCCGAGGAGATCGTCCCGGTCGAGATCACCGGCCGGGACGGGACGAAATCCGTGTTCGACACCGACGAGCACCCTCGGCGCGACACCAGCATCGAGAAGCTCGCGGCGCTGAAGGTGCTGCACCCCGAGATCGATGGCTACTCCATCACCGCGGGCAACTCCAGTGGGGTGAACGACGGTTCGGCCGCGGTCGTCGTCGCCTCCGCCGAGGTCGCCGCCGAGCACGGGCTCGTGCCGCTCGCCACCGTACGGTCGTGGGCGAGCGTCGGCGTCGACCCCGTCGAGACGGGACTGGCCCCGATCGCCGCCATCCGCAAGGCACTTGACCGCGCCGGGCTGCGGATCGAGGACGTCGACCTGTTCGAGGTCAACGAGGCGTTCGCCGCTGTGGCCGTCGCCACCACCCGGGAACTGGGCCTCGACCCGGAGCGGGTCAATCCCTTCGGCAGCGGATGCAGCCTCGGACATCCGATCGCCACCACCGGCGCGCGCATGGTCGTCACCCTCGCGCACGAGCTGCGGCGCCGCGGGGGAGGGACGGCGGTCGCGGCCATGTGCGCGGGTGGCGGGATGGGATCGGCGATGGTGCTCACCGCGTGACACGCGGGACGGGACTCAGCGCGCGGCCCAACTGACCGTCTTCGTCTGCAGATACTCGTCGAGCCCGAACTCGCCCCACTCGCGGCCGAGTCCACTCTGTTTGTAACCCCCGAAGGCGGCCCGGGGGTTCACCCCCGCGCTGCCGCCGTTGATCGTGACACCGCCGGTCCGCAGCCGGGTCGCCATGTCGTACGCGGCCACCGTGTCCGCGCTCCAGACGGCACCGCCCAGCCCGTACGGACTGTCGTTGGCGATGTGCACCGCCTCCTCGTCCGTGCGGAACGGGATGACGACGCCGACCGGCCCGAAGAACTCCGTCCGGGCGACAGTCATCGCGTTGTCCACGGCGGCGAGGAGCGTGGGTTCCAGGAAGTAGCCCTTGTCGAGACCGGCCGGGCGCCCGCCGCCGCGGACGATACGGGCGCCCTCCTCCTCGCCGACCTGGATCAGCTTCTCGACCTTGTCCCGCTGGGCCGCGCTGATCAACGGCCCCATCGTGGTGGCCGGGTCGGCGGGGTCGCCGACCCTGACATCGGCCAGGGCCGCGCTCAGCCGGTCGACCAGCTCGTCGTGGACCGACTCGTGCACCAGCGTGCGCGTCAGCAGCGAACAGCCCTGTCCCGCATGGGTGGTCATGCCCGCGAGCGCGGAGCGGACGGCACCGTCGAGATCGCCGTCGGCGCGGACGATGTTGGCGGACTTGCCGCCCAGTTCCAGGACGACCTTCTTCATGGAGGCGGCGGCCTGGGCGTACACCATGCGGCCCACCGTGTCCGACCCGGTGAAGCTGACGAGGTCCACCATCGGGTGGGTGGTCAGCTCCCGGCCGGCCTCGACATCGCCGGTCACGATGTTCAGCACGCCCGGCGGCAGCCCGGCCGCGTCGGCGAAGTCGCCGAGCAGCAGCGAGCCGAGCGGCGTCTGGGGCGCCGGTTTCAGTACGACGGTGCAGCCCGCGGCGAGCGCGGGGATCACCTTCATCATGCTGAGGAAGAACGGGAAGTTGTATGCCGGGATCAGCGCGCACACCCCGAACGCCTCGCGCCGCAGCACTCCTTGGGAGATGCCGATGCCCGGCGCGACCGTAGGATCCATCGGGCGTTCCCACGCGAAGGCCGGGATCACCCGCTCGGCCATGTCCCGCAGATGTGCCACCGGAACCCGGGTCTGCAGCGTCTCCGCCAGCGCCCGCACCGAACCCGCCTCGGCCATGTTGACGGCGACGAGTTCGGGCAGCCGCCGCTCCAGCTCCTCCGCCATGCGCAGCAGGACCGCGCCCCGCTCGGCGGGCCTCATCCGCGGCCACGGCCCCTCGTCGAAGGCCCGCCGCGCCGCTTCCACCGCCCGTCGCACATCCGCGAGCGAGGAGTCGGGAACCTCGGTGAGGGTCTCCTCCGTCGCCGGATTGCGTACGACGATCCGCGCGTCCGCGGTGCCGTCGGTGTGCCGCCCGTCGATGTAGAGCCGCGAAGAGAACGCGTACGTCGTCGTCATGTGCCGTCTCCTCATCAGTGTGTCCCGTGTTGAGTGTACTGAATTAAGGGGGTCGGGTCAGGAGTGCGCGTCTTTTATTGACTCGACCGGTCGGTACAGCTAACTTCGCAGATATCTGGGGGTCGGCCTTCTGGCTACGGACGACGGAGTTCGAAGAGAGGTACCGCCTGTGTTCAAGGAATTTGTCGTGTCCGGCGATTCGCACATCATCGAGCCGGTCGATCTGTTCAAGACCCGCTTGCCCAGGCAGTTGCGTGAGCGCGCGCTGTGGGAAGAGGAGTTCACCCTCGACGAGCCGATCGTGCCGGGCGGGCACACGGAGTTCAAGAAGCTCCACACCATCGGGTTCGACGGCTGGACCATCTCCAAGTACCGCCAGACCGGTGGGGAGACGCCGGACGGCGATCCCGACCACATCATCCGGGACATGGACTTCGACGGCGTCGACGCCTCGGTCATGTTCCCCAACCTCTCGCTGTTCGTCCTGTTCACGGACGACCACGAGCTGTCGATGGCGCACGCGCGCGTGTGGAACGACTACCTGGTCGAGCGCTACCTCCCCTACAAGGACCGGCTGCGTCCCACGGCCGCGATCCCGATCACGGACGTCCCCGCTGCCGTGGCGGAGATCGAGCGGGTCGCGGGGCTGGGCCTCGGTGCGATCCTGCTGCCGGAGATCCCGCCGCTGCCGTACTACGCGCGGGAGTACGACCCGATCTGGGCGGCCGCCCAGGCGCACGGCCTGCCGGTCTTCATCCATGTGGCGACCGGCGGGGTGAAGGTCAAGCAGGAGGTCTCCGGGACGGCGCAGACCGTCCGGGGTCTGATGACGTCCATGAACATGGGCAAGGGGAATCTGACGGACGACATGGTGGCGGGCCGGACCATGGGCTTCGCGGCGGGCGCCGGCGTGGCGGGTCCGCAGGGCATCATCGCCAGCCTGGTGGGCGGCGGGGTGTGCGAGCGTTTCCCCGACCTGCACTTCAATCTGATCGAGTACACGGCCGGCTGGCTGGTCTCCTTCATGGGTTACATGGACAAGGCCTGGAAGACGGGGACCGGCCAGGACCCCGACTGGTGGCTCGGTTTCTGGGACGACAACCGTCCGGCGACCGAACAGCCCTCCATGGGGCGGCTGTTCGCGATCAACGACAAGTGGCCCTACCCGCTCAAGCCCACGGAGTACGTCCGGCGGCAGATCCATGTGCAGTTCGCGGACGACCCCACGGCCGTCAAGGCCCGCCACATCACCGGTCTGTCGACGGTGATGTGGGGCAATGACTACCCGCACGCGGAGGGCACCTTCCGCAGCAGCGCGGAGTGCATCGCGGAGAACTTCGAGGGTGTGAACGACGAGGACCGTGCGGCCATCCTGGGCGGCACCCTCGCCGACGTCGTGCACTTCGACAAGAGCCGGAAACTCGCCCCGGTCACCGAGAACGCCTGACCGGCGAAACGGCGTTTCAGGGTACTGAAACGCGATGACAGCGGCGGGCGGCCCGAGGGTGTCGCCCGCCGCTTCTCTCACGGCGTGGGCAGTTCGCCGATCAGGGCGAGGGAGGCCCGGGCGTACGCGGCCCGGCGCCGCCGGCTCACCAGGAAACTCGGGGGCGCGAAATAGCCGACGTCACGGGGCAGCGAACCGGCGCGACGGGCGAGCATGTCCTTCGCGTCGGCCGTCGTCCCGCACACGGCGATCCCGGTCAGCATCTCGTCGGTGACGGCGGCGGCCATCGCGTCGGTGTCGCCGGCCCGGAACGCCTTGCGCAGCTGCGCCACCGGGCCCTCCCAACCGTGGTGGGCGACGAACGGGTCGTACGTCTTCACCGTCAGATAGAAGGCGATCATCCGCCGGGCGTCGGCCGCGGCGCGTTCGGGGGCGGTGTCGTCGACCGCCGTGATGACCCAGCCGTGCTCCAGTGGTGGCTCGGTCCGGCCCGCCGCCGGCGCGCCGTGCTCCACCGACGGGCGTACCACGTCGTTCCACCAGGAGTCGGTGAACAGCCCGTGCCCGATGACGCCGTCGGCGACCCGGCCCGCCGTGGCGGCCATGCGGGTGTTGAACGCGGCGAGCAGGACGGGGATGTCGAGCCGGCCGAGCACGGGGGCGCGGACGTCGGCGTCGATCGAGTGGAACTCGCCCGAGTAGTGGACCGTTTCGCCGTTCTCCGCGTGCAGCCAGGCGCGCACGGCGCCGACGGTCTCCGCGATCCGGGCCACGGGTCGGTCGGCGGGCACGTCGAGCCAGTCGCGGTTGATGCGGAACGCGGCGCTGCCCAGACCGAGGAAGAGCCGCCCCGGCGCCTGGGCGTGCAACTGGCGCAGCGCGGTGGCGTGCGCGTACGGGGTGCGGGCGAAGGCGTAGGCGATGGCGGGCCCCGCCAGGGCGTGCTCGGAGTTCGCGACGATCTCGGCGAGGGTGAGGTAGGCGTCGTGGTCGACGAACTCGCCGGCGCAGAAGGCGCCCGCACCGGCCTCCTCCGCCTCACGTGCCACTTCACGGCCCGGCCAGGGCATGCCAAAGCGCATCGGGCCCAGCCCTTCATGGAACATCGAAATAAAGGATACTGTTTTATGGAGCGTAGGGGAGCGTCAGCGCAGTGTCCACCGTCCGCGGGGTACCGAGGTGCGGTCCACCTCGGCCTTCCCGACGGGGTTGCCGATCTGGGTGTACGACAGCCCGGTGCGCAGCGCCTGGGTGCGGGTCGCGTCCAGGGACTCCCAGATCGCGCGGACCGTGCCCTGGATCGCGGCCGGCGGTTTGGCGGCGATCACGCGCGCGATCTCGTCCGCCCGGTCCCAGAGTTCCCCGCCCGGCAACACCTCGCTGACCAGGCCGATCTGGAGAGCCCGCGCGGCCGACAGGCGTTCGTCCAGGCCGAGCAGCGCGATGCGCAGAGCCTCACCGAGCGGGATGCGGCGGGCCAGCCCGATCGGTTCGAGGGCCGCGGTGAGTCCATAGCTGACGTGCGGATCGAAGAAGGTCGCATCCTCCGAACAGATCAGGATGTCGGCCTCGTTGAGCCAGTAGAACGCGCCGCCGGCGGCCATCCCGTGCACCGCGCAGACCAGGGGTTTCCACACCTGGTTCAGCTTCGGCGACAGGAACTCCCCGGGGTCGGTCTGCGACCACACGTTCGGATGCCGGTCGATGCCCTCCTTCACGTCCATGCCCGTGCTGAACGCGCGCTCGCCCGACCCGCGCAACACGACGACATGCACGTCGTCGTCGGCCTTCACCCTGTCCCAGATCGCGGAGAAGTCCTCCAGCATCGGCTGGTTGAAGCTGTTCATGGCCTGCGGCCGGTTCAGGGTGATGGTGGCGACGTGGTCGGCCACCTCGAACAGGACGGTCTTGAGTTCCATCCGCCGACTCCGTTCCTCATCTCGACGTGATCGAGGTAAGTAGTATACTTTTTTCTGGTCTTTGGGCGCCCGGAACGGAAACAAGATCCGCGGAGGAACCTGCGATGAGGCCACGAGTGGGACAGATGCTCGCCAGCACGGTGGACACCACGGCGGTGATCGTCGTCCGGTGTCCTGATGGCGAGTTGGACATCACCTGCGGCGGCGCCGCGATGATCGAGGGGACCGCACCAGGGGCCGTCACCGGCACCGCCGACCCCGACCTCATGGGCGGTTCCCTGCTCGGCAAGCGCTACGCCGACGAGGACCTGGGCCTCGAACTGCTCTGCACGAAACAGGGACAGGGCACGCTCGTGGTGAACGGCGTTCCCCTGCCGGTGAAGAGCGCCAAGCCGCTCCCGGCCTCGGACTGAGAAACGGGAAGCGGGAAGTACGCCGATGAACGTCTCGATGATCCTGGACATGGCCGCCGAGGGCTTCAGTGACCGGGTGGTGATCGGCCGCGCACAGGACGGGCTCACTCCCGTACGGCTGCGCGAACTGGCCGTCGGCGGCGCCTTGTTGGTCCGTGCGGCCGACGCCGACGCGATCGTGTACCTGGCCACGAACGGCCCCGCCTTCGCCGTCGCCCAGTTCGCCGCGGCCCGCGCCGGCGTTCCACTGGTCCCGGTCAACTATCGCCTGGGCGAAGAGCAGTTGGACGTCCTGCTCGCCAACCACCCGCACGCGCTGGCCATCGCCACCCCCGACCAGGACGCGGCCCTGCGTCGAGCCGGACTACCGGTCCGCAGCCCGGCCGAATGGCTCACCGAGGCCGCCGCGCACGCCGACGCCGACGGCGATGTCGAACCGGCACCGTCGCCCGACGCCCCCGCCGTACTGATCTACACCAGCGGAACCACCTCGGCCCCGAAGGGCGTGGTCCTGCGTCACCACAACCTCGTGTCGTACGTGCTCGGCACGGTGGAGTTCGCCGCGGCGGACCCGGCCGAGGCGGCGCTGATGAGTGTGCCGCCGTACCACATAGCCGGCGTCTCCCATGTGCTGACGAACCTCTACGCCGGCCGACGCACGCTCACCCTCGACCAGTTCACCCCGGAGGGCTGGCTCGCCCTCGTGCGGGAGCAGCGGATCACCCACGCGATGGTGGTGCCGACCATGCTCGCCCGGATCATGGACACGGCGGGGCTGGACCGTTCGGTGCCCTCGCTGCGCTCGCTCGCCTACGGTGGCGCCAGGATGCCGGTGCGGGTGATCGAGACGGCGCTGCGCACCTGGCCGGGGGTGGACTTCGTCAACGCCTATGGCCTGACCGAGACTTCGTCCACCGTCTCGGTGCTGGGCCCCGCCGAACACCGGGCGGCGGTCGCGAGCGACGACCCGCTGGTACGCGCCAGGCTCGGCTCGGCCGGATTGCCGGTGCCGGGCATCGAGATCGAAGTCCGCGACGTGACCGGGGAGTTGCTCGGCGCGGGGGAAACCGGGGAGATCTGGGTGCGCGGCGAGCAGGTCTCGGGGGAGTACGCCGGGCAGGGCTCCGCGGTCGACGAGCGGGGCTTCTTCCACACCCGTGACCGGGGCCGCCTCGACGCGGACGGCTACGTCCACATCGAGGGCAGAGCCGACGACACGATCATCCGCGGCGCGGAGAACATCGCGCCCGCCGAGATCGAGGACGTCCTGCTACGGCACCCGGACGTGCTCGACGCCGTCGTCGTCGGCGTCCCCGATGAGGAGTGGGGTCAGCGCATCGAGGCCGTCGTGGTCCCACGTGACGGCGCGAAGGCCGACGCCGGGGCGCTGCGCGCGGCCGTACGCGGCACCCTGCGCGGTTCGAGGACCCCGGACCGCATCACGTACTGGACCGAACTCCCGCGCACGGTGACCGGCAAGCTCATACGTCGCGACATCGTGGCGGCACTGACCGCACCCGAGAACGGGACGAAGGGGCAGCCATGAGCGTCGCCGCCACCAACAGCCCTGCATTGCTACGGGAGTTGACGGACCGTACGGCTGCCGTGGTCGGCGGCTGGATACCCGGAGCCACGGTGGACGGTGTCGAACCGCTCACCGGCGGCACGTCGAGCCTGACGTACGTCGCGGCCCTGGCGGGTGTCCCGGCGGGCTACGAGCGCGTCGTCCTCAAGGTGGCCCCGCCCGGCCTGGCCCCCGTCCGCAACCGGGACGTGCTGCGCCAGGCACGGCTCATGGCGGCGCTGGCCGGACAGCCGGGCGTACGGGTACCGAAGGTGCTGTTCTGCGACGCGGGGGCGCCCCCGGCGGTCCAGCCCTTCGTGGCGATGGAGCTCGTACCCGGCGAATGCGTGGAACCCGTGCTCGTGCCCCGCGGCACCCTCACCCCAGGCCAGGTACGCTCCCGCGCCCTGGACGCGGCCAGGATGCTCGCCGACCTGCACCGCGTGGACCCGCTCCGCACGGCCCTCGCGGCGGAACCGGTCATGACCCTCGACGCCGAGATCGACCGCTGGACCCGCGCCTTCAGCACCGTCCCCGACGACCTGAGCGCCGGTCATGAGGCAGTCGCGGACCGACTGCACGCCACCCTGCCCGCCGCGATGACACCGGTGTTCACCCACGGCGACTACCGGCTCGGCAACACCCTGTGCGCGGCGGGCTCCGTGACGTCGATCATCGACTGGGAGATCTGGTCGCTCGGCGATCCCCGGGTCGACATGACCTGGCTGACCTTCTTCACCGACGAGGCCCGCCACCCCGCCGCCCTGTCGGACGAGCCGACCGGCATGCCCGCCAAAGCCGAACTCGTCGCAGCCTACGAGGAGTTGCGCGGCGAACCGCTGCGGGATCTCTCGTGGTTCGAGGCGCTCACCAAGTACAAGGAGTCAGCAGCGACCGCCCTGTTGATCAAGCGGGGCAGGAAGTCGGGGCAGTTGAACGCCATGCACCGGCGGATGCTGCCCGCACTGCCCGAACTGCTGGACGAGGCACTGGAGTTGCTCGGCTAGTACAGCCCGCCGTCCACCCGGATCAGTGCCCCCGTCGTATAGCTGGACGCGTCGCTCGCCAGATACAGCGCGGTACTGACGATCTCCTCCGGCTGCCCGGGGCGCCCGATCGCGCTGCGCGTCGTCAGCCGCTTCTCCTCCGCCCAGGCCTTGGAGACGTCCGTCAGGAACGGTCCGGCCGAGATCGTGTTGACCCGTACGGCCGGGCCGTACTCCAGGGCGAAGACCGTGGTCAGGGCGTTGAGCGCGGCCTTGGCGCCGGCGTACGGGCCGAAGCGGGGCTGGGGCATCAGGGCGCCGGAGGAGGAGACGTTGATGATCGAGCCGCCGCCCGCCTCGGCCATCCGGCGGCCGATCAACGACGCGAGCCGGAACGGTCCCTTGAAGTTGACGCCGATCACCTTGTCGAAGAGTTCCTCGCTGGTGTCGGCGGAGGACGGGGCGAGGGGCGACATGCCGGCGTTGTTGACCAGGACGTCGACCTTGCCGAACTCCGCGTAGGCCGCGTCGGTGAGACGTGCCAGGTCGTCCCAGTGGCCGACGTGGGCGGCGACCGGCAGCGCGCGGCGGCCCAGGCCGCGGATCTCGGCCGCCACTGTCTCGCACGCGTCGAGCTTGCGGCTGGCGATCACGACGTCGGCGCCCGCGGTGGCGAAGGCGCGGACCATCGCGAGACCCAGGCCGCGGCTGCCGCCGGTGACGAGCGCGACCTTGCCGCAGAGGTCGAACAGGTCGGCCGGAGCAAGGGACTTGGTGTCGCGCCCGGCGCTCATGCGTCCGCCCGGCCGGAGAGACTCTCGTCGTCGAGGATGTGCGCGTACCGCTTGCGGGCGGCCTCCAGCCGGGGCGGGATGTGCTCGCTGGGGAACAGCCCCTCGGCCGGCCGGCGGTTCTTCAGCAACTGCTTCGCGATCGTGGTGCGGTGGACCTCGGTCGGGCCGTCGGCGAGGGCCAGGTTCGGTGCGGCCATCCACCATTTCGCGAGCGGGAGTTCGTTGGTGGTGCCGAGCGAGCCGTGCAGGTGCAGGGCGCGCTGGACGACGTCGTGCAGTACCTTCGCCGTCTGGACCTTGCACATCGCGATCTGGGTGCGGGCCGCGCCGTGCGGCTGGGTGTCGATGATCCAGGCCGTGTGCAGCACCAGCAGCCGGAACTGCTGCAACTCCACCCAGGAGTCCGCGATGAACTGCTGTACGGCCTGCTTCTCGGCGAGAAGAGTGCCCTGAGTCCGCCGCGACAGTGCGCGCTCGCACATCATGTCGAAGGCGCGGGTGCACTTGCCGACGGTCCGCATCGCGTGGTGCACCCGGCCCCCGCCCAGCCGGGCCTGGGCGACCTTGAAACCCTCGCCGGGGCCGCCGAGCATGGCGTCGAGCGGGACCCGCACCCGGTCGTAGCGGATGTAGGCGTGGATGCCCTCGTCGAGGGAGTCGCGCTCGTCCATCGTGCCGACGTTGCGCTTGATCTCGATGCCGGGTGTCTCGGCCGGGACGATGAACATCGACATGCGGGCGTGCGGCGCGGCCTCGGGGTCGGTGACGGCCATGACGATGAGGAAGGCCGCGTACCGGGCGTTGGAGGAGAACCACTTCTCGCCGTCGATCACCCACTCGTCGCCCTCGCGCCGGGCCCGGCACACGAACTCCTTCGGATCGGCTCCGGCCTGCGGTTCCGTCATCGAGAAGGTGGAGACGATGTCCCCGTCGAGCAGCGGCCGCAGGTAGCGCGCCTTCTGTTCCTCGGTGCCGAACATCGCCAGGATCTCGGCGTTGCCGGTGTCCGGGGCGGCGGTGCCGAAGACCGTCGGGGCCCAGTAGGAGCGGCCGAGGATCTCGTTGAGGTACGCGAGCTTCACCTGGCCGTAGCCCGCGCCGCCGAGTTCGGCGCCGAGGTGGCAGGCCCACAGGCCCTGCGCGCGTACCTGGTCCTGGAGCGGGCGCAGGATCGCGCGCGCCTTCTCGTTGCGCGTGTCGTACGGGTCGCCGCCGTGCGGGAAGAGCAGGTCGAGCGGTTCGACCTCCTCCCGGACGAAGGCCGCCGCCCAGTCCAGCTTGGCCTGGAATCCGGGTTCGATCGAGAAGTCCAGCATCGGCCCTCCGGAAGGTGCGGGTCGGTCGGTGACGGCAAAACAGTATACTTTTTAGCGAGGTTCGGTCCATACTCGGAGCGCGTGACGGCGGAATGAGTATGAGGAGTTGGTCGATGCGCAGGCCGATGGAGGGCGTACGCGTTCTCGAAGTAGCCCAGTTCACCTTCGTCCCGGCGGCGGGCGCCGTGCTCGCGGACTGGGGCGCCGATGTGATCAAGATCGAGCATGCCGAACGCGGCGACGCCCAACGCGGGTTGGTCCGGGTCCTCGGCTACGAGGCCGCCAGCAAGGGGTCGTCGTTCTTCCCCATAGTCGAGGGCCCCAACCGGGGCAAACGCAGCGTCGGCCTGGCCCTGGAGAAACCGTCAGCCCGCACGGTGTTCGAGGACCTGGTCCGCGCCAGCGACGTGTTCCTCACGAACTTCCTGCCCGAGGCACGCACGAGACTGCGCATCGACGTCGAGGACATCCGGGCCATCAACCCGGACATCATCTACGTCCGCGGCAGCGGCTTCGGCCCGCACGGCGACGAGGCCACCAAGGGCGGCTACGACAGCACCGCCTTCTGGGCACGCGGCGGCAGCGCCGCCGGTGTCACCCCGCCGGGTGCGGACCGGATGACCCGGATGCCCGCGGGAGCCTACGGCGACTCGATGGGCGGCATGACGATCGCCGGTGGCATCGCCGCCGCCCTCTACTCCCGCGCGACGACAGGTGAACCCTCGGTGGTGGACGTGTCGTTGCTCGGCGTCGGCGCCTGGGCGACCCAGTTCACGGTCAACCTGGCGCTCATGAACGGCGGTCCGCTGCCGGCGAACGTCCAGCCCCGGCACGGATCGCGCACCAACCCGCTCATCGGCGCCTACCTCACCTCGGACGGACGCTGGATCGAACTGTCGATGCTCCAACCCGGCCGCTACTGGGCCGAGTTCTGCAAGCTCGCCGGCCGCGAGGACCTGGGCACCGACGAACGCTTCGACAGCACCGAGAAGTTGATGGCGAACGCGGCGGAGGCCGCCGACATCGTCGCCGGTCTCATCGCGTCCCGCCCCTTCGCGGAGTGGGTCGAGATCCTCTCGCGCGGGGAGGGCCAGTGGGCGGCGGTGCAGAACGCCTGGGAGGTCGGCCAGGACCCCTCGCTGCGCGCCAACGGACTCATCGCCCCGGTCGTCGACGCCGACGGCGTGGACCGCGAACTCGTCGCCAGCCCCGTCCAGTTCGACGAGACCCCGGCCGACCTGACCAGGGCACCGCAGTTCGCGGAACACACCGACGAGGTACTGCGCTCGCTCGGCCTCTCCGACGAGGAGCTGATCGCGCTGAAGATCGACGGCGCGGCGACATGAGCACCGTACGAGACCCGAACACCGCCCGGGAGCCGGACGCCGTACGAGACCCGAACTCCGTACGAGAGGAGCCGTGATGAGCGCGACGCTCGAACCCGACGGGACCCACCAGGGCGTCCCCGCGTACCACTTCGACAACCGTCTCGGCGGCCCGGTCCTCAGCCATCAGGAACGCTGGGACGAGATCGCCCGCACCCATTCCGGATTCCGCAGCACCATCGCGCGTGGGTACTGGGTCGTCACCGAGGGCGAGTCCGTACAGAAGGCCCTGCAGGACTGGCGGACCTTCTCGAACACGTCCGTGACGGCGCTCGACCCCGACCCCAGGTTCCTGTGGATCCCGGAGATGCTGGACCCGCCCCAACACACCGCGTGGCGGCGGCTGTTGGGCAGCGCCTTCTCGCCCAAGACCGTGGCCGCCCGCGAACCGGAGATCCGGGAGGTCGCGTCCGGACTCGTCGACGGGCTCAAGGACAGTGGCTCCGCCGACGTCCTCGACATGTTCGCCCGCCGCTTCCCGACCCTGATCTTCATGCGCCTGATGGGTCTGCCCGAGGAGGATCTCCCGCAGTTTCTCGACTGGATCCACGACCTGCTGCACCTGTCCCACGGTGAAGACCCCGATGGCGAACGGCAGTTGAGGGCGATGAACGCCGTCTCGGAGTACTTCGAGGAACAGATCGCCGTCCGGCGCGAGGCCCCGCGTGACGACCTGCTGTCCCGCGCCATGACCTGGACGATCGACGACGAGCCGATCAGCGACCGGGACATGCACGCGTTCTGCATCCTGCTGTTCCAGGCCGGCTTCGACACCGTCCCGATCTCCATCGGCTGGGCCCTCTACCACTTCGCCACGCACCCGGAACAGCGCAGGTCGATCGTGGACGACCCCTCCCTGATCCCGACGGCGGTCGAGGAGATCCTCCGCGTCTACTCGTTCGTCGTGCCCGCCCGCAAGGCGACCCAGGACGTCGAGATCGGCGGCTGCCCGGTCAGGGCGGGGGAGATGGTGATGCTCCCGCTCGCGGTCAGCAACCGCGACCCCGAGCGCTTCGAGCACCCCCTCGAAGTGGACCTGCGGCGCAAGTCCACCAACCACATCGCGTTCGGCTCCGGCCCGCACCGCTGCCTGGGCTCGCACCTCGCCCGCCTCGAACTCAACGTGGCCGTCGAGGAATGGCACCGGCGCATCCCCGACTACCGGATCACACCCGGCCAGGACCTCGAACAGCACGGCAACATGTACGGCATCAAACAGCTCCGGCTGGAGTGGTGAGCGACGCCATGACCTCACCTCTCAACGCAACAGACCTGTACCACACGGGAATTGTCGTCCCGGACATCGAGGAGTGGAAGACCTGGTTCACCGGGATCGCGGGTCACCGCTGGACCGAGACCCAGTCCTTCGACCTCCTCGTACGCCTGGCCGACGGCGAGCGCGTGCTCCCGCTGCGCTTCGCGTACTCGCTGGACGCCCCGCACCTCGAACTCGTGCAGGAGATCCCGGGGACGCCGTGGATCCGCTCGGGGCATCTGACCACCCATCACCTCGGCTACTTCTGCGACGACCTGCCGACGACCTCCAAACGACTGGAGGAGGAAGGCTTTCCATTGGAGGCCTGTGCGATCGTCGACGGCTCCCCGTCGATCTTCGCCTACCACCTCGACCCGCGCGGCGTACGCATCGAGATCGTCGACCGCACCCGCATGCCCGACTTCGACGCCTACCTCCGCTCCAAGGCACCGACGTGGCACTGACGTTCACCGAGGAACAGGAAGAACTCCGAACGACACTGAGGCGCTTCCTCGCCGACAAGGCGCCCAGCGCGGCCGTGCGCCGTGCGATGGACTCCGACGAGGGGCACGACCCCCTGCTGTGGCGGCAGATGGCCGACCAACTCGGGCTGCACGGACTGGCGTTGCCGGAGGAGTACGGCGGATTCGGCGGCGGCCCGGTCGAGTTGGGGATCGTACTGGAGGAGACGGGACGGGTGCTGCTGCCGTCGCCGTACTTCGCGACCGTGGCACTCGCCGGACAGGCCCTCGCGGCCTCCAACGACGAGGCGGTGAAGGCGCGTTGGCTGCCCGCGATCGCCGACGGTTCGACGACCGCCACGCTGGCGCTCGCGGAGGCGAGCGGCTCGTGGCGGCTGGAGGACATCGAGACGTCCGTCGGGAACGGGACGGTGTCGGGCACGAAGATGTTCGTCGTCGACGGTCACACCGCCGATCTGATCCTCGTCGTGGCGCGTACCGACACCGGCACCGGACTGTTCGCCGTCGACGGTGACGCGCCCGGCGTGACCCGGACGCGGCTGGAGACCCTTGATCCGACCCGGCGGCTGGCCCGCGTCGACCTCGACGGCGCGCCCGCGCGGCGGGTCGGCCCGGACGGCGACGCCTCGCCGTATCTGCGCACCGTGCTCGACCTCGTGGCCGTAGCGCTCGCCGCGGAGCAGGTCGGCGGCGCACAGGCCTGTCTGGACGCGGCCGTGGCGTACGCGAAGGTCCGGGTGCAGTTCGGGCGGCCGATCGGATCGTTCCAGGCGATCAAGCACAAGTGCGCCGACCTGCTCGTCCAGATCGAGGGCGCCCGGTCGGCGGCCTACCACGCCACGGCCGTGGCCGCCGAGGGCTCGTCCGAACTGCCGGTGTCCGCCGCGCTCGCCGCGGCCTGCTGCGCGGACGCCTTCACCCACGCGGCCAAGGAGAACATCCAGATCCACGGCGGCATCGGCTACACGTGGGAGCACGACGCGCACCTGTATCTGAAGCGCGCCAAGTCGTCGGAGCAGTTGTTCGGAGGGCCGGCCACGCACCGGGCCCGGTTGGCCGACCTGGTCGGAATCTGAGACCGACGTCCTGTCGAAAGGCTGATCACGTGGGAATTCGCGACCGCCTGTCCCGCCTGCTGGCGGAAGCGCCCGCGGCTGCCGAGGCGATCGAGTACGACCGGAACTGGTGGACCTGGGGGCAGATCCAGCGGACCGCGCAGGGACTCCGCGAGGCGCTCGACGCGATGGGCCTGCACACCGGCGCCCGCGTCGGGGTCGTCCTGGAGAACCGGCCCGAACACGTCGCCGCGGTCGCCGCGGTCATCGCCTCCGGACGTTGCCTGGTCATGCTCAGCCCGCTCCAGCCCGCCGCGCGGCTCGCCGCCGACATCACCCGCTGCGGGCCACCGGTCGTGGTGTCCGGCGCCGAGGTACTCGCCCGCGAAGGCGTCCTCGACGCCGTGACCACGTACGGCGCCGCCCTCGAACTGGCCACCGACGGGACCCTACGGCCCGCGGGCGGCACGGCACCGGCCGAGGCACCGGCCCGCCCGGGCGTCGCCGTGGAGATGCTCACCTCCGGCACCACCGGCCCCCCGAAACGCGTCCACCTCCGCATCGGACAGCTCGACCAGGCCCTCGTCTCCGGCGGCCAGACCCCGAAGCCGAGCAGGCTCCTGTCGGAGTCGGCGTCACTCGTGGCCACACCGCTCGTGCACATCGGCGGCCTGTGGCGGGCGCTGGCCTGCCTCGCCACCGGACGCCGCATGCTCCTGATGCCGAGGTTCGCCGTCGAACCCTGGGTGAGCGCGGTCGAACGCCACGGACTGCGCGCGGCGAGCCTGGTACCGGCCGCGCTGCGCGCCGTACTCGACGCCCACGTACCGAAGGAACGCCTCGCCACCCTCCAGGTGGTCACCTCGGGCACGGCACCCTGCCCGCCCGAACTCGCCGACGCCTTCTACCGGTTGTACGGCATCCCGGTCCTGATGACCTACGGCGCGACGGAGTTCGCCGGAGCCGTCGCCGGCTGGACCCTGCCGTTGCACGACCGCTGGTGGCAGCGCAAGGCCGGCAGTGCCGGACGCGCCTTCGCCGGCGTCGAGTTGAGGGTCACCGGCGAGGACGGCGCCGAGCTGCCGACCGGCCGCACCGGACGGCTTGAGGTCCGCACCGAGCAGAGCACGCACGGCGGCCGGACCTGGGTGCGGACCAGCGACCTGGCCCGGATCGACGCCGACCGGTTCGTGTGGATCGAGGGCCGTGCCGACGACGCCATCATCCGCGGCGGTTTCAAAGTCCAGCCGGAGACGGTCAAACGCGTCCTGGAGACCCATCCGGCCGTACGCGAGGCGGCAGTTGCCGGACTGCCCGATCCACGGCTCGGTGAAGTACCGGTCGCGGCCGTCGAGTTGGAGCCGGGGCGGCCCGCACCCGACGCGGCCGAACTCGACGCCCTGTGCCGCACCCACCTCGCCCCGTACGAGGTGCCCGCCCACATCGTCGTTCTCGACGCACTGCCCCGCACCCCGTCGAGCAAGGTGAGCCGCGTCGAACTGCTCGACCTCGTACGGGCGCGGCTCGCCGAGCACACCACGGCCCGAGTACCTGAAGGAGGAACTGCGGTGTCCAGTAAGGAGGTTGATCGGTGAGTGATACCGAGGAGAAGACGGTCGAGCGGTTCGGCGTGCTGACGGACGAGGCGGTCGAACGCTCCCGGCAGCGCCTGGGCGTACCCCAGCCGCAGCACAACCCACCCCACAACTACGAAGTCACCTGGGACGGTTCACGCCACTTCGCCTACGGCTACGGCGACGCCAACCCGCTCTACTGCGACCCCGAGTACGCGGCGAAGACCCGCTGGGGCTCCCTCGTCGCACCGCCGACCTTCCTCTACACGATGGGGGAGGACGCGGCACCGACACCGGACCCGGAGACCAAGGCACTGCTCAGGGGGGACCCCTTCGCCGGTCTCGGTTCCTACCAGGCGGTGATGGAGTTCGAGTGGTGGCGACCCCTTCAACTGGGCGACCGCTGCCGGGTGTTGCAGACCCAGGTCGATGTACGGCTCAAGCGCAGCAGCTTCGGCGGACGCACCGCACACGTCGTCCGCGACTACCTCTACGCCAACGGGCGCGGCGAGATGCACGCCCTGCGGCGTGGCACCTGGATCAACGCCGAACGGCACACGTCGAAGAAGCGGGCCAAGGAGGCGCTCGAACAACCGCCGTACACACCCGGCCAACTCGCCGGGATCGACGCGGCGTACGCGGCCGAGACCAGGCGGGGTGCCGAAGCCCGTCACTGGGAGGACGTCGAGATCGGTGAGGTGCTGCAACCTCGCGTGAAGGGCCCGCTGACCACCACGGACGTCGTCGTCTGGCACCTGGGCTGGGGCATGCAGCTCACCCCGCCCGGGGCGTTCGGTATCGCGGCGGCCGTGCGACGCAAGGCTCCCGGGCTCTACCCGCCCAACCGGCTGGGCGTCCCGGACACCGTCCAGCGCCTGCACTGGGAACCCGAACGGGCCCGGGAACTGGGCCTGCCCAACCCCTACGACTACGGCGGCATGCGCGAGACCTGGCTCTGTCATCTGCTCACCGACTGGATCGGCGACGACGGCTGGCTGTGGAAACTCCGCTGCGAACACCGCAAGTTCAACTACCTCGGCGACACCACCTGGGTGCGCGGCACGGTGGTCGACAAACGACAGGTGGACGGGCGGTGCGAAGTGCACATCGAGGTGCGCTGCGAGAACCAGCGCGGTGAAGTCACCACGCCGGGTACGGCAGTTGTGCTCCTGCCGAGTCGGGAGCGCGCCGTCGAACTCCCCGTGCCGCCCGCCCAGGACCTGGACGGCATGGTCGCCCACGAACTGGGGCGGTTCGCGGTCGGCGGCAAGTGAACCTGAATCAACGGCAGTTGAAGAGAAAGACCCAGGAGGCAAGGTGTCGGACGAGGTGCTGGTGGAGCGCCGTGGCGCGGTCCAGGTCATCACGATCAACCGTCCCGCGGTGAGGAACGCGCTCGATGCGGGGGTGGCCGCCGGTGTCGCCGCCGCGGTGGACGAACTGGACGACACGGACGAGCTGCGGGCCGGCGTGCTCACGGGGGCGGGCGGCACGTTCTCGGCGGGGATGGACCTCAAGGCGTGGCTGCGCGGCGAGAGCCCCGCGATCGAGGGCCGCGGGCTGTGCGGGATCACCGTCACCCCGCCGCGCAAACCGCTGGTCGCCGCCGTCGAGGGCTGGGCGCTGGCCGGCGGCTTCGAGCTGCTGCTCGCCTGCGATCTCGTCGTCGCGGCCCGTACGGCGCGGGTCGGGGTACCGGAGGTGAAGCGGTCCCTGGTCGCCCGGGCGGGTGCGGCACTGCACCTGCCGCGCCGCATCCCCTACGCGATCGCGCTGGAGCTGCTGCTGACCGGCGAGCCCATCACCGCCGAACGGGCGGCCGAGGTCGGACTGGTCAACCGGCTCACCGACGAGGGCGGCGCGCTCGACGGCGCACTGGAACTCGCCGGGACCATCGCCGCGAACGCTCCCCTCGCCGTCGCCGCGACCAAGCGGATCGCACAGTCCGCCGCCGACTGGACGCTGGCGCAGGGGTGGACCCGGCAGGCCGAGATCGCGTCGCCGGTGTTCTCGTCCGAGGATGCGCGGGAAGGAGCCGCCGCCTTCGCCGAGAAGCGCCCGCCGGTCTGGAAGGGGCGCTGAGAGCGTCGTAGCAGGATGAGTGACCTCAATGTGGGCTGGCAGGGAGGGCGTTGATGACCACAGGACCACTGTCCGGCTGCCGCGTGGTCGAACTCGGTGGCATCGGACCGGGACCGTTCGCCGGGATGCTGCTCGCCGATCTCGGCGCGGAGGTCGTCCGGGTGGACCGGCCAGAGCGGGCCGACGAACCCGACGCGGGCGGCCCCGCGGACGTACTCAACCGCGGGAAGCGTTCGGTCGTACTCGACCTCAAGCACCCGGCCGGACCCGCCGCGCTCCTCGAACTCGCCGAGCGCGCCGACGTGTTGATCGAGGGCTTCCGGCCCGGCGTGACCGAACGGCTCGGCGTCGGACCGCACACGTGCCTGGCCCGCAACCCCCGCCTGGTCTACGGCCGGATGACCGGCTGGGGCCAGACCGGACCCCTCGCCGCAGCCGCCGGACACGACCTCACCTACATCGCTCTCACCGGCGCACTCGGCGCGATCGGAGACACCGGCGGACCCCCGCAGATACCGCTCAACCTCGTCGGCGACTTCGGGGGCGGCGGCTGCTACCTCGTCATCGGCGTGCTGGCCGCCCTGCACGCCGTAGGACGCACGGGAGTCGGCCAGGTCGTCGACGCGGCGATCGTCGACGGGACCACCCACCTCCTCGCGAGCACCTTCGGCAAACTCGGGCGCGGCGCGTGGACCGACGAGCGCGGCGTCAACCAACTCGACGGCGGCTGGCCGTTCTACGCCGTCTACGGCACGAAGGACGGCCGGCACATGGCGGTTGGCGCACTGGAGGCCAAGTTCTACCGGCGCCTGATCGACCTGCTGAAACTCGACATCGACCCAGCCCTCCAGCACGACCGCTCGACCTGGCCGGAGCTGCGCCGCCGCCTGGCCGAACGCTTCGCGGAACGCACCCGCGACGAATGGGCGGCCCTGTTCGAGGGCACCGACGCCTGCGTCGCACCCGTCCTCGGCCTCACCGAAGCCGCGGAACACCCCCAACTGGCCGCGCGCGGTGGCCTGTTCACCCGCGACGGCGTCGTCCAGCCCGCCGCGGCACCCCGCTTCTCGGCGACACCGTCGAGCCCCGGCCCGGCGGCACCACCTGTGGGCGCCGACACCCGAGCCGTGTTCCGGGACTGGGAGATCGCCGGCGTCGACGCACTCGTCGACAGCGGCGCCGCCGTGCAGTACCCCCACTGAGGCAGTCCAGTTCCCCACTGACCGAGAGGACCCTTCCATGCCAGAGGCCGTCATCGTCGACGCGGTCCGCACGCCCATCGGCAAGCGCAACGGCTCCCTCGCCGCCGTGCACGCGGCGGACCTGTCGGCGCACGTGCTCACCGCACTGGTGGAACGCACCGGCGTCGACCCCGGCACCGTGGACGACGTGATGTGGGGCTGCGTGACCCAGATCGGCGACCAGTCGAGCAACATCGCCCGGTTCGCCGCGCTGGCCGCGGGGTGGCCCGAGCAGGTGCCCGGCGTGACGATCAACCGGGCCTGCGGCTCCAGCCAACAGGCCGTCGACTCCGCCGCCCACGCCGTCATGGCCGGGCAGTACGACCTCGTGGTCGCCGGCGGCGTGGAGACCATGACCAGGGTCCCGCTCGGCTCGCACCGCACCACCGGCCAGCCGTACGGCCCCGCCGTCCTGGCCCGTTATGGCGGGTTCCAGTTCAGCCAGGGTGTCGGCGCCGAACTGATCTCCGAGCGGTGGGGTCTCAGCCGCACCCGGCTCGACGAGTTCGCGTCCGCGTCGCACGCCAAGGCCGCCGCGGCGATCGACTCGGGCGTCTTCGACGACCACATCGTGCCCGTCGAGGTCGACGGCACCAAGTTCACCGTCGACGAGGGCCTGCGGCGCGGCACCTCGGTCGAGACGCTCGCCAAACTCAAGCCGTCGTTCAAGGAGGACGGCGTGATCCACGCCGGGAACGCCTCCCAGATATCCGACGGTGCCGCCGCCCTGCTCATCACAACTCCCGAACGGGCAAGGGAGTTGGGCCTCAGGCCGATCGCCCGCTACCACTCGGGCGCGGTGAGCGGCGCGGACCCGATCATGATGCTGACCGGCCCGATCCCGGCGACCGAGAAAGTGCTGCGCAGGTCTGGCCTGACCATCGGCGACATCGGAGCGTACGAGGTCAACGAGGCTTTCGCACCAGTGCCGTTGGCGTGGCTCGCCGACACCGGAGCCGACCCCGAGCGGCTCAACCCGCTGGGCGGGGCGATCGCGGTCGGCCATCCGCTCGGCGGCTCCGGGGCGATCCTGATGACCCGGCTGCTCGCCCGGATGCGGCAACGGAACCTGCGCTACGGCCTCCAGACGATGTGCGAGGGCGGCGGCACGGCCAACGCCACGATCATCGAACTGCTTCCGTGACGAGTGCCGGCCGGAGGGATCACCAGGCCACCGGCAACTCGTAGATGCCGTAGGCCTGGGAGTCCTCCTTGAACTTCAACTCCGAGACGTCCACGGCGAGTCGGAGCGTCGGGATCCGGCGGAACAACGTGCTGAAGACGACGTGGAGTTCGATGCGGGCCAGCTGCTGTCCCACGCACTGGTGCGGGCCCCAGCCGAACGCGTGGTGGTGGGACGCGGCGCGGGTGAGGTCGAGCGTCTCCGGGTCGGGGAACGCCTGCGGGTCCCAGTTGGCGGCCGGCAGCGACGCGATGACGCCCTCGCCCGCGCGGATGGTCTCCCCGTCGATCTCGATGTCGTCCAGCACGGCCCGGCGGGCCAGCAGGTGCGGGATGGTGAGGTAGCGCAGCAGCTCCTCGACCGTGTTCGTCACGTACTTCGGATCGTTCGAGTGCTCGCGCAGGCCCGCGAGTTGGCCGGGGTTCTCCAGGAGCAGCGCGGTGCCCAGCGTGATCATGTTGGCGCTGGTGTCGTGCCCGGCGACGAGCAGGATGTGCCCCAGGGGCGCGGCCTCCTCCATGGACAGCTCGCCCGCCTTGATCCGCGCCCCGAGGTCGGAGAGGACGTCCTCGCCGGGGTCGTCCATCTTGGCCTCGATGAGTCCGGCGATGTAGCGGCGCACGGTCGCCGTGCTCTCCGCCGCCTTCTCCGGCGTCTTGAAGCGCGCGTTCGTCACGCCCGCGTGCTCCTGGAAGAAGTCGTGGTCCTCGTACGGCACTCCGAGGAGCGCGCAGATCATCAGCGACGGCAGCGGGAGGGACAGCGCCTCGTTCAGCTCGGCCGGGTTGGGACCCGCGAGCATCCTGTCGATGAGGTCGTCGGTGATGCGCTGGATCTCCGGGCGGATCTTCTCCATCCGGTGCCGGGTGAACGAACTCGTCAACATCCGCCGCCAGCGCGTGTGTTCGGCACCGTCGGTGTTGTTGATCGACGGCTGGATATGGGCCGCGTGCGCCTTCATCGCCTCGGTCGTGTGCGGATATCCGGGCGCCCCGATGTTCGCGCTCAGCCGAGGATCGGTCAGCAGCTGCCGCTGGGCCGCGTGGGTCGTGACGACCCACGGGGTCGTGCCGTCCCACGTCCTCGCCCGGACGAGGGCCTTGCCCGTGTCGTGCAGCTCGAGCAGACCCGGCGGCGGCGCGAACGGGCACTGGCCCGATCGGGGCGACGGGTACTCCGGCAGATCCTCGGCGACGTCGGTTCCGGCCACGCTCTCGGTCATGGTTCTGTCGTCCTCTCGTCGTCCCCGCACCTGACGGAACCATACGTCGACCGATCGGTACAATCAATCTCCGGTGACCGTGCGGAAATGAGTGATGCGCATATTGACCGGACGGTCTATTAGTGGGTCGGGTGGCCGGTCAGCGTGGTTCCCGCGGCATCCCGAGCCCTCGCTCGGCGACCTGTGTGCGCAGCACCTCGTTCGCCCCGCCCGCGATCGTGTACGCCCGTGAGTACAGGTGGGCGTCCTGCCACCAGCCGTCCGCCACGGCGTCCTCGTCGCCCTCGACGAGCAGCCCGTCCGTGCCCTGCAGACCCAGGCCGAAGTCGACCAGGTCGTGGTTCAGTTCGCTGAAGAAGATCTTGCCGAGGAGGGCGTCGGCGGGCTGTTCCGTCCCGTGCAGCATCCGTGACTGGGCGAGGCCGGTCAGCGCGGCGTTCACCTGCACCCGCGTGGCCAGTTCGCCGATCGCCTGCCGGGTCGCCGAGTCGTCGAGCGCGGGCCCGCCGTTGACCGTCGTGCGAGCGGCGAGACGCAGCAAGTCGTCCAGTACGGCGACCAGTTCGACCCCGCGGGCGCCCACGCCGGAACGCTCGTGGCCGAGGCTGCTCATCGCCACCCGCCAGCCGTCGTTCACCCGGCCGATCACGTTCGCGGCCGGGATGCGGACGCCGTCCAGGAACACCTCGTTGAAGTCGGTCGTCCCGGTGATCTCCCGCAACGGCCTGATGTCGACGCCCGGGCTGCGCAGGTCGAGGGCGAACGCCGTGATGCCCTTGTGCTTCGGGGCCTCGCGGTCGGTGCGCGCGAGCAGATAGCCCATGTCCGCGTGCTGGCCGTTGGTCGTCCACACCTTCTGGCCGTCCGCGACGAACACCGCGTCGTCACCCTCTCCCTCGAGGACCGCCCGCGTCCGGAGCGCCGCCAGGTCGCTGCCCGCCTCGGGCTCGCTGAACAGCTGGCACCACACGTCCTCGCAGGAGCGGATACGAGGCAGGAAACGCGCCCGCTGGTCGGCGGTGCCGAACTCCAGCAGTGCGGCAGAAGCAAGCGAGGCGGCGCCGATCGGCTGCCAGGTCCGGGCGCGGGCGATCTCCTCGGCGACGACGGACGGTTCCAGGGGATGCGCGTCGGGTCGGCCGCCGTACCCGGCCGGCCAGTCGATCCCGAGGAAGCCTGCCCCGTACAGCTTGGCGGTCCACTCCCGGATCGCCGGCATCAGTTCCGGCTCCGGTGCGCGCACCCCCGCATGGGTTTTGGTGCCCGGAGCGTGCTCCGCGACGAACGCGCGCACCTTCCTCCGGAACGCTTCGAGCTCGGGCGTGGACTCCAGGCGCATCGCTGTCGGCTCCCTGTTCTCGTGCCGTGCCGCGAAATGAGGTTACTCTAACCATGCTGTTCACCCGGTTGCTAGGCTCGTACAGCTGGAAAAGTGGCCTCATCTTGGTTCCAGGTACCCGAACCGCGCGTCTCCGGCGCAGGTGACGAATAGACTGGGGACCCGCAATATCCGCCCCAGAGGAGTTGGCCATGGCGACTGCCGTCGACCGCGAGCCCGCCGACGGCGAGACCGGTGTCCCGGTCGGCAAGCTGGCCGCGCAGACCGCCCGCCGTATCGAGGCGACCGTGATCCGCCAGGGCTGGCCGGTGGGCGAGTCGTTGGGCTCCGAGGTGGACCTGCGGGAGCGGCTCGGGGTGAGCCGGGCGGTGCTGCGCGAGGCGGTACGGCTCGTCGAGCACCACCAGGTGGCCCGGATGCGACGCGGCCCGAACGGTGGCCTGATCGTCTGCGCACCCGACGCCGGACCGGCCACCCGCGCCATGGTGATCTACCTCGAATACGTCGGCACGAGCGTCACGGACCTGCTGCAGGCCCGCCTCCTGCTGGAGCCGATCGCCGCAGGACTCGCCGCCGACCGCATCACCGAGGAGGGCATCGAGACGCTCCGGACCGCACTCGCCGCCGAACTCGACCACTGGGACGACCCCGGCGTCAACTCGCAGGACCCCCTCCACCCCGTGCTCGGCCGGCTGTCCGGGAACCCGGTGCTGCACCTGTTCGTCGATGTGCTCACCCGGCTCACCGCGCGCTACGCGCACACCTCCCGCCGTATCTCCAAGGCCGAGATGCACGCGGCGAAGGACACCTCGCACCGCGCGCACAAAGCCGTCGTCGACGCGGTGATCGCCGACGACGGGGCCCGCGCCCAGACCGAGTTGACTGCGCACCTGGAGTCGGTGGCCGGCTGGATCGAGAAGCACCGGGTGCGACGCGGGCAGCGGATCGCGGGCAACGTGGTCGAGCCCGAACTGGTCGAGGGCCCGCGGGCCAAGCTCGCCGAAGTGGTCGCCGCCCGGATCCACGACGACATCGCCGCGCGCGGCTGGCAGACCGGCATGGTGCTCGGCTCGGAGGCCGATCTGCTCGCCCGCTACTCGATCAGCCGGGCCGTACTGCGGGAAGCCGTACGGCTGTTGGAGTACCACTCGGTCGCCAGGATGCGCCGCGGTCCCGGCGGCGGGCTGATCGTCACCGAGCCCGAGCCGCAGGCCAGCATCGACACCATGGCGCTGTTCCTGGAGTACCAGGGCGTCACCGCCGACGACCTGCGGATCGTCCGCAACGCCATCGAGCTCGGCATCGTCGCCCGGGTCACCGCCCGGGTCGCCGAGGGCGACAAAGAGGTGACCGAACGGCTCGGCAAGGCCGTTCGCTGGAGCACGGAGGGCCCCGCCGACGACCCGCGCAAGGCCGACCTCTTCCACACCGAACTGGCCGCGCTCTCCGGCAACCCGGTGCTCGCGCTGTTCCTGTCGATCATCACCGAGCTGTTCCGCCGCCATGCCTCCGGCCACGACCGGCCGCTGCCCGGCGACAGGGCTGCGGACGAAGTCCAGCACGTCCACCAGCGGATCCTCGACGCCATCGTCGAGGGCGACGCCGGGGTGGCCCGGCACCGGATGCGCCGTCACTTGGACGCGCTGATCCCCTGGTGGCACTGAGTCCGGCACTGATTCCCTGACATTCGACCGGCAACGCCCCATGCGGCCCTCGGGCTCATGGGGCGTTCCGCTGCACCGGTCTGTCGTATCGGTCTGTGTCCGGCGAGGCTAATTAGGTATACTGAATTGGTCGAGCCGAAGGAGATCCGATGCGCCGGACCCTGTTCGAAGAGACCCACGAGGACTTTCGTCTGCTGGTCCGTGACTTCCTCGCCCGCGAGGTCGTCCCGTCGTACGAGGACTGGCGGCGCGCCGGGCTCGTCCCCCGCGACCTGTTCACCGCACTGGGCAAGCTCGGCATCATCGGCACGGCCGTCCCGGAGGAGTACGGCGGGGGCGGCCAGGACGACTACCGCTACAACGCGGTGATCCAGGAGGAGTGCGCCCGCGCCTGCGTCACGCTCGGCGGCCTCCGTACCCATCTGGACATCGTCGTCCCGTACTTCACGGGCCTGGCCAATGCGGAGCAACGGGCGCGCTGGCTCCCGGGGTTGGCCTCCGGCGAGCTGTACACCGCGATCGCGATGAGCGAGCCCGCCACCGGCTCCGACCTCGCCGGCATCGCCACCCGGGCGATCCGCGACGGCGACCACTTCGTACTCAACGGCGCCAAGACCTTCATCACCGGCGGCCACCACGCCGACCTCGTCATCGTGGTCGCCCGCACCGCCGTCGACCCCGACAATCGGCGGGCCGGACTGTCCCTGCTCGTGGTCGAGAAGGGCATGCCCGGCTTCACGGTCGGGCGCAGGCTGGAGAAGATCGGCCTGCCCGTCCAGGACACCGTGGAACTCTCCTTCGCCGACGTCCGCGTGCCCGCCGCCAACCTCCTCGGCGAGGAAGGCGCGGCCTTCACCCTCCTCGGCCGCAACCTCGCCCAGGAACGCCTCGCCATCGCGGTCGGCGCGGTCGCCCAGGCCCGTACCGCGATCGACCTGACCGTGGCCTACGTCCGCGACCGGACCGTGTTCGGGAGACCGCTGGCCCAGTTCCAGAACACGAAGTTCGAACTCGCCGCCCTGGATGCCGGGTTGACGGCTGCCCAAGCTCTCCTCGACGCTGCGGTCACCGCGCTCGTCGCGGGCGAACTGGACCCGGTGGACGCGGCCCGGACCAAGCTGGTGTGCACCGAGACACAGGGTCGCGTGGTCGACCGTTGTCTCCAACTGCACGGCGGCTACGGCTACATCCTCGAGTCCCCGATCGCCCGCCTGTACGCGGACGCCCGCGTGACCCGCATCTACGGCGGCACCAGCGAGGTCATGAAGCTCATCATCAGCAAGTCCCTCGGCCTCTAGACCGTGCAGACCATGAGGAGTTGGGTGTGAACATCGATGGTTCAGCGGCACTCGTCACCGGCGGTGCCTCCGGGCTCGGCCTGGCCACCGCGCGGCGCGTCATCGAACGTGGCGGACGCGTCGTCCTCGCCGACATCTCCGAGGAACAGGGCGTCAAGGCGGTCGCCGACCTCGGCGAGGCCGCACGCTTCGTCCGCACCGACGTCACCGACGCGACCGAGGTCACCGCCGCTCTCGATGCCGCACAGCAACTCGGCACCCTGCGCTGCGTCGTGCACTGCGCCGGACGCGGCGGCGACCGTACCCGGATCATCGACCGGGACCGCAATCCCGGCGAACTCGACACCTTCGCCGAGGTCGTACGCGTCAACCTGATCGGCAGCTACAACGTGCTGCGCCTCGCGGCCGCCCGTCTCGCCGGCAACGACGTCGTCGACGGCGACCGGGGTGCCGTAGTGCTCACCGCCTCGGTAGCCGCGTTCGACGGCCAGATCGGGCAGACCTCCTACACCGCCGCCAAGGCCGGGGTCCACGGCATCACCCTCGTCGCCGCCCGCGACCTGGCCAGCTGGCAGATCCGGGTGAACACCATCGCCCCCGGCATCATGGACACCCCGATGCTCGGCCGCCTCCGCGCCGACATCCGCGACGGCCTCGCCGCCTCCGTACCGCACCCCAAAAGACTCGGCGACCCGGACGACTTCGCGCGCCTCGCCGTCGAGCTGCTGGAGAACCCGTACCTCAACGGCCAGACCGTCCGCCTCGACGGCGCCATCCGAATGGCCCCGCGATGACGGTGGAGGACACCGACGAGACCGACGAGCAGTTCCGCGCCCGCCTCCGGGCCTTCCTGACGGAGCAGCACCCCGGGCGCCGCCCCAAGGACCCCGTCGAGCGGATCGCCTGGCAGAAGAAGTGGCTGGCCACGCTGTACGACTCCGGTTACGCGGGCCCGAGTTGGCCGCGTGCGTACGGCGGCATGGACCTGTCCTTCGCCCGCCAGGTCAGCTACCAGGAGGAGTACGCGCGTGCCCGCGTCCCCGGACCCCTGGGCACCGGACTGGGCATCGCCGCCCCCACCCTCATCAAGTACGGCACGCCCGAGCAGAAGGAGCACCATCTGCGCCCCATGCTGCGCGGCGACATGGTGTGGGCCCAGGGCTACTCCGAGCCGGAGGCGGGATCGGACCTCCCCGCGCTGCGCACGACGGCACGACGCGAAGGCGCGGAGTATGTCGTCAACGGGCAGAAGGTGTGGAACAGTTCGGCCGACATCGCCGACATCGTCTTCACCCTCGTCCGCACCGGACCGCCCGACTCCCGCCAGGACGGCATCAGTTACCTCCTGATCGACGCCCACGCCCCGGGCGTGACCGTACGGCCGTTGCGGGACCTGACCGGCGACGCCCACTTCTGCGAGATCTTCCTCGACGACGTCCGCGTGCCGGTCGCCAACCGGATCGGCGAGGAGAACGGCGGCTGGCCGCTGGTGCGGACGAGCCTCGGGCATGAGCGCGCGGCCGGGGCGATGAACCAAGCGGCCCTGTACCGGCGGGTGTTGGACGAGCTGATCGAACTCGCCCGTGAACGCGGGGCCACGGCCGACCCGATCGTCCGCGACCGGCTCGCGGACTTCGAGATCCGGGTGCGCGTCATGCGGCTCACCGGCATGCGCACCATCGCCGACATCATGGCCAAGGGCGAACCAGGGCCTGCCTCTTCGACGGCACGCCTGTTCATCGTGACGTTCGAGCAGGAGCTGCACGAGTTCGCGCTCGACCTGCTCGGACCGTACGGCATCCTCGACCGACGCGACCCGCATGCGGTCCAACGTGGGCGCTGGGTATGGGGGTTCCTGCGCACCCGCGCTTCGTCGATCGGCGCGGGCACCGCCGAGATCCAGCGCAACACGATCGCCGAGCAGGTGCTGGGACTGCCTCGGGACCCGGCGATGCCGACGACCATGGAAAGGGCGCGATGAGAGCCGCACGCTGCACGGAGTACGGGCCGCCCGGCGGTCTCTCGGTCGTCGAACTCGACGAACTCCGGCCCGGCCCGGGCGAGGTACTGGTCCGGGTGCACGCGGCCGCGGTCAACTTCCCGGACGTGCTGATCGTGGCGAACAACTACCAGGTGCCCGCGCCGCTGCCGTTCACCCCGGGTAGCGAATTCGCCGGTGTGGTGGCCGAGTTGGGGCCAGGTGTCGCCGGCCCGCCCGTCGGCTCACCGGTGGCCGGTGCGGTGCTCACCGGTGCGTTCGCCGAGCAGGTCGTGGTGCCCGTCGCGAGTCTGCGCCAGGTTCCCGAGGGGCTCGACATGGTGCACGCCGCCGCGTTCCACGTCACGTACGCCACGGCCTACCACTCCCTCGTCACGGTCGGACAGGGCAGCGCGGGGGAGTGGGTGGCGGTGCTCGGCGCGGCGGGCGGGGTCGGCTCGGCCGCGGTCGACATCGCGACCCGGCTCGGTCTGCGGGTGGTCGCCGCCGCGTCCAGTGAGGAGCGGCTGGCCGTCGCCCGCAAGCTCGGGGCCGAGGCCGGCGTCGACTACGTCCACGAGGATCTCAAGCTCCGCACAAGGGAGTTGACCGGCGGCGAGGGCGTCCACCTCGTGATCGACCCGGTCGGCGGGGACCACGCGGAGGCCGCCCTGCGGGCGTTGCGCCGGGGCGGCCGCTTCGTCACGGTCGGGTACGCCGACGGGAAGATCCCGCGCATCCCGCTGAACCTGGTGTTGCTCAAGGACCTGGTCGTCCGGGGCTTCGAGATCCGTACGGTCCGTCAGTACGCCCCGGACGCGGTGGCGGCCGCC
This sequence comes from Streptomyces sp. NBC_00986, assembly GCF_045162565.1. Lineage (NCBI taxonomy): Bacteria > Bacillati > Actinomycetota > Actinomycetes > Kitasatosporales > Streptomycetaceae > Streptomyces > Streptomyces sp. NBC_00986. The sequence goes on along the minus strand of NZ_CP108733.1, from coordinate 1,278,711 downwards.
GACCGCGCCCTCGCCGGCATGGTCCGGGACGGGATGCGCCCGCTCGTCTCCCGCGTCCATGATCTCGCCGACGTCGCGACCGCCCTGACCGACGTCGCCGAACGCAGGACCACCGGCAAGGTGGCCCTGGACATGACCGGCGGAACATGACCGGCGGGGAGTGAACGCCCCTCAGAACGTGGGGAGTTGGGGGCGCTTGCGGACGTAGCCGCCGGCGTCGACCCGCATCTGCATGCCGGTGACGTAGCGGGACTCGTCGGAGACGAGGAAGAGCACGGTGTCGGAGACGTCCTCGGGCTCGACGTAGGGGATGTCCATGCCGGTCGTCGCCGGGAACGAGAGCAGCGCGTCCTCGCGGGTCGGGTTGTCGAGGTCGGGCCGGAACGAGCGGTACATGATGTCGCTGTTGAGCATGTCCGTGTTGACGTTGGTGGGGTGCAGCGCGTTGACCCGGATCCGCCGGGACAGCAGCACCGTCGCCAAGTCGTGGACGAACGCGGCCACTTGGCGCTTGGCGAAGGAGTAGCCGAGACCGCCGGGGCCGTTGGACGGGTTGTCGACGGTCGCCGGGGTCAGCGCCGCGATGGAGCCGGTCGCCACGATCGAGGCGCCGTCGGGCAGATGGGGCAGGGCGGCCTCGACAGCGTGCACGACACCGTTGAAGTCGACGGTGACGGCGTCGATGAAGGCCTGGATTCCCTGCCGGGGACCCAGTGGGGCGATGCCGGCCTGGGCGACGACGGCGTCGAGTCGCCCCAACTCGGCCACCCCGTCGGCCACGGCCGCCTTCAGCGCCGCCGGATCGCGTACGTCCGCCTTGCGCGCCACGATGCGCCGGCCGAGCTTCTCGACCTGGCGCACGGTCTCGTCCAGGTCGTCCCGAGTGGCCAGCGGATACGCGTTGGTGGCGATGTCCTCGCACAGGTCGACGGCGATGATGTCGGCGCCCTCGGCGGCCAGCCGGAGCGCGTGGGCGCGGCCCTGTCCACGCGCGGCGCCGGTGATGAAGACGACCTTGTCCTGTACTCGGCCCATCATGGGACTCCTTCCGCCGGAGATAAAAGAGTAGCCTGAATTCTGCTGGATGAGGCTGCTCGTGATCCATGTTCGGGGTCAAGTGGGGCAGCCGGTAGCCGGTTTCCGTTCAGTGGGACGCGAACAGTGCACACAATTCGGCCGGTGCTAGAGAGTCCGTGAGATCGAGGGAGCACATCGATGCCATTGCAGCCATGGATGAAGTTGCTGTCGACCGACGACCACCTGATCGAGCCGCCGCGCCTGTGGGCCGACCGGCTGCCGGCGAAGTACCGGGACGCCGGACCGCGGATCGTGGAGCAGGCGCGCGGAGAGGGCCGGGCCCCGGCCGAGGTGTGGAACTACGAGGGCCGCATCTACCCGTACATCGGCCTGAACGCCGTCGCGGGCAAGACGCCCGAGGAGTTCGGCCTCGAACCGACCCGCTACGACGAGATGATCCCGGGCTGCTACGACCCGAAGGCCCGACTGCGCGACATGGATCTGGACGGCGTGTGGGGCGCGTTGTGCTTCCCGTCGTTCCCGCGCTTCGCCGGCACGATCTTTCTGGACGGCCAGGACCGCGAGCTCGCCCTGCTCTGCGTCCAGGCATGGAACGACTTCGTGCTCGACGAGTGGTGCGCCACCGCCCCCGGCCGGCTCATCCCGCTGGTCATCCTGCCGCTGTGGGACGTCGACGCCTGCGCGGCCGAGATCCGGCGTACGGCGGCCAAGGGCGCCAAGGCGATCTCGTTCCCGGAGAACCCGGTCCCGCTGGGCCTGCCGTCGTTCCACACCGACCACTGGGACCCGGTGTTCACGGCGGCCGTGGAGACCGACATGCCGCTGTGTCTGCACTTCGGCACCTCGGGTGCGGCCCCCAAGACGGCCCCGGAGGCGCCCTTCGCGGTGACGATCACCCTGTTCGCCACCAACTCGATGTACGCGGCTGCCGACCTGCTGTTCTCCCCGGTGCTCCACAAACACCCGCGGCTGAAGATCGGCCTGTCCGAGGGTGGGATCGGCTGGATTCCGTATCTGCTGGAGCGCGCCGACGGCACCTGGGAGCGGCACCGCTTCTACCAGAACGTCAACCAGACCGTGCGGCCCTCGGAGCTGTTCCACAAGCACTTCCACGGTTGCTTCATCGACGACCGGTTCGGCGTGGAAGTGCGCCACCACATCGGCGTCGACAAGATCACCTGGGAGTGCGACTACCCGCACTCCGACTCCTACTGGCCCAAGAGCCGTGCCTACGCGGCCGAGGTCCTCGCCGACGTACCGGACGACGAGGTGCACAAGATCGTGGAGTTGAACACCCGCCGCCTCTACAACCTCCCCGCATGAGCAGGCGGCCGGAGTCAGAGCGCTCCGACTGGACCGACCTCGACCTGTTGACCCGCGACGAGGCGTACGGCCGCCTCCAGGAGGAGATCGCGCTCACCGCCCGCCGGCTGGCCGAACTCGGCGCCGGCGACGAGGCCGAGCGCGAACTTCTCGCCACGCGGCTGCGCGCCCTGCGCGAGGCCGCCGAGGACCTGAATGTCCGCTGAGCGAAAGGGAGTTGGCGTGGGGCGAGTCGAAGGAAAGGTCGCGCTCGTAACTGGGGCGGCCCGTGGTCAGGGTCGTTCCCACGCCGTGCGGTTGGCGGAGGAGGGCGCCGATGTCGTCGTCACCGACGTGTGCCACGACATCAGCGATGAGCTGCCGTATCCACTGGCGTCGAAGGAACAGCTCGAAGAGACCACCGAGTTGGTGCGGGCGACCGGCCGCCGGTGCGTCGCCGTCCAGGCCGACGTCCGGTCGGTGACCGAGATGCGGGCCGCCGTCGACGCGGCGCGGGAGGAGTTCGGGCGGCTCGACACGGTCGTGGCCAACGCCGGCGTGATGAGCATCGGCGCCGCCTGGGAACTGTCCGAGGAGGCCTGGGACGTCGTCATGGACGTCAACCTCAAGGGCCCCTGGAACACGGTGCGCGCCGCGATCCCCTGGATGATCGAGGCGGGGCAGGGCGGTTCCGTCATCATCACCAGTTCGGCCGCCGGCATCCGCGGCCATGTGCCGTACGCCCACTACGTGGCCAGCAAGCACGGTGTCGTGGGCCTGATGAAGGCGCTCTCCAACGAACTCGCCCCGCACCGCGTCCGGGTGAACACCGTGCACCCCACCGCCGTCAGCGACACGGGCATCACCGTCGGTGTCCCGATCGAGGAACTCGCCGCGCGGGAACCGCTGTTCGCGCTGGCCGCGATGAACCCCCTTGCCCCGTACGTCGAACCACGGGACGTGTCCAACGCCGTGCTGTTCCTGGCCTCGGACGAGGCACGGTACGTCACGGGTCTCCAGTTCACCGTCGACGCAGGCTCGACGAACAAGCCGTAGAGCGGAGTTGTGCATGAAGATCACGATCGACTCGTCGCTGTGCTCCGGGCACGCGCGGTGTGCGGCGGCGGCGCCGGAGGTGTTCCGGCTCGACGACGACGGCTACGCGCTGCCCTTCGACGGCGAGGTGCCCCCGGAACTCGAACAGGCCGCCAGGGACGGGGAGTTGGCCTGCCCGGAGCGGGCCGTCACCGTCGAGCGCTGACACGGGACAGCCCCACGGCCGTGGACCGTGGGGCTGTTCTCGCACCTGCTCGGGTCAGCCGGCGGGCTGCGGCGGCGGGGTGAAGTGGTGGCCCCAGAACGCGCCGTCGGTGATCTCGTAGACGGGCACCGGCTCCGGCACCTGCAGACCGTTCCAGCCGAACTCGACGGCGTAGTTCTCCGGCGACCACACATAGAACGACACCATGTGGTCGTTGGTGTGCTTGCCGAGCGAGTGCATCATCGGGACCTCGAGCTTCGCGGCCCGGTCCAGGGCGCGGCCCACGTCGTCCAGCGTCTTCCCCTCGACCATGAAGTGCAGCAGCCGCCCGGGGCCCGGCGCCGGAGTGACGCCCAGGGTGTGGTGGCGGGGATTGCAGCCCATGAACCACGTCGTGCCGCCCGGTGAGCGCATCGTGTTGCGCTCGATGAAGCCGAGGGTGTTGACGTAGAAGTCGAAGGTGCCCCGCGCGTCCTCGGCGGAGACGATCGCGTGCCCGAAGCCCATGTCGCCGGTCAGGAAGCCCGAGACCAGCGGTGTGTGCACCGGGACGTGGTCGAGGATCGCGCCGTAGAACAGCTCGACCGGGTTGCCGCCCGGGTCGTTGAACTTGACGAAACCGGTGACCCTGCGTTCCGCGGCCTCGTCCTCGGTGCCGGCGGTCACCTTGATGCCGGTCTTCTCGACGTCGGCGACGAGCCGCGCCAACTCCCGCTCGTCGATGACCTCGAAGCCCAGGGCTGTCATCCCGCTCTGTGAACCGGGGGAGACCACGATGCGGGCCGGACGGTCGTCCATCCTGAAGTACAGAGACTCCGGGTCGCCGCCCTCAACCGGCATGAGGCCGAGGAAATCCGCCCCGAACACCTTCCATTTCCCGATGTCGTTGGACTCCAGCCGTACATACCCGAGTGAGCGCACACCCATCAGGCTCTCCCATCACCGTCGTCAACTCCTGGCAGCCCGACGCTAATCAGCGCGGCAGACCAGGGGTCGTGCACGTCCCACTGATCGGGAGGAGTCGGGCGCCCGGCCGGGGCGCGGTGGCACGGTGACTGTCGCCCGTCACCCCGCGACCGGAGGCCACGCACCGTCATGACACTCACCGCTGAGGACACGCTGCGCGAACTGCGCACCGCCGAGGGCACGTTGCGCTACCACGAGGCGGGCGACGGGCCGCCCCTGCTCCTGTTGCACGGCTCCGGTCCCGGCGTGACGGGCTGGCGCAACTACCGGGGAAACCTCCCGGTGTTCGCCGAGCACTTCCGCTGTCTCGCCCTGGAATTCCCCGGGTTCGGGGTGAGCGATCCCATCGACGAGAACCCCATGATGGCGGCCCCCAAGGCGGTCCTGCGCTTCCTCGACGGCCTCGGCCTCGATCGCGTCGACGTCATCGGGAACTCCATGGGCGGCTTCGTCGCCGCCGGACTCGCCGTCGCCCACAAGGACTTGTTCCGCAGGGTCGTCACCATCGGCGGCGTGGGCCGCAACATCCTCTCGCCCGGCCCCAGCGAAGGCCTCAACCTGCTCGTCGAGTTCGCCGAGAACCCGACCCGCGAGAACCTTGTCCAGTGGCTCCGGTCGATGGTCCACGACCCGGCCCTCCTCACCGAGGAACTCATCGAGGAACGCTGGCAGACCGCCACCGTCCCCGCGACGCTGGAGGCCTCCCGCCGGATCTACGGCCGGCAGGCCATGGCCGCCATGCAGGCCGCGCAGGCCCACTCCGACCAGCCCCTCTGGGCCGCCCTCCACAAGATCACCGCGCCGACCCTGCTGACGTGGGGCCGCGACGACCGGGTCACACCGCTGGAGAGCGCCCTGATCCCGATGCGTACGATTCCGAAAGCGGAACTGCATGTGCTGCCCGACTGCGGCCACTGGGCCATGATCGAGCAGAAGGCGGCCTGGGAGAGCGCGGTCCTGGCCTTCCTGACCCGCCCCGAGGCATCCTGAGCGTCGGCGGGAGCACCGGACGACATGGGGGACGACGTGGCGAGACCCGCTGAGGGACGGCAGCCCGCGGCCCCGATGTCGAGCAGCCAGCTCGCCCGCCGGGTCCGCATCCTCCGTGCCGCCTCCGAACTCGGCGCCCGTGAGGGGCTGGCCAGCGTACAGATGCACGACGTGGCCAAGGAGGCCGGCGTCGCCATCGCCACCCTGTACCGCTACTTCCCGTCGAAGCCGTACCTGTTCATGGCCGTCCTGGAGTGGCACATCGAGCAGTACCTCGGCGGGCACGAAAACAGCCACGAGGACGACCACAAGGGCGACCACGAGGACGGTCGGGAGAACCTCGCTCCCGCCGACGAGGGCACGGACGCCGCCGCCGAGGTCGCCGAGCTGCTCATCACCCTCAGCGTGAAGCTCCTGGACAGCCCCCTGCTCGCCTCGGCGGTGGCGCTGTCCTCGTTCACCGAGTACGCGACCGCCGTCCCGGCCCGCATCGACATCGTCGACAGCGCCCTGGGACAGGCCATCCTGCGCCTCCTCGGAGTCCGCGAGGCCTCGGAGACCGACCGCATCAGGGCCCGGCTGCTCATCTACGGCTGGTGGGGCCTGTTCGTGGCCATGCTCACCGAGGAGATCTCCACCGAGGAGGCGGAGACCAACATGCGGCTGGCCGCCCGGCTGCTCCTCACGCCGTAGTCGCCCCGGCTGCAAATGTGATGCATTTCTTACGTCCCCCCGGCAACCGGGGTTCCTCTCCCATTCCGTAGGTAGGTTGTTCACGTCGGCGGCGGCCCGTTCCTATTGCCGCCGATTCCAGCGGAATCAAGAAGAGGAAAATTGGCATGCGGAAAATCGGTCTGGCCGGCGTTGCTCTCGTTGCGATTTCCTTCACGCTCACGGCGTGCGGCGGGTCCGACAGCGGCGACTCCTCCACGAAGGCGAAGGCGGCCGCCTCGATGTCGGCCTCGCAGCCGATGAAGCAGGCGGCCGACAAGCAGGGGATGTTCGCGGGGCTCAACGGCAAGAAGGTGACCGGCGCCGCCAAGGTGAGCGGTTCGGGCGTCACGCTGTCCGGCTTCGCCTCCGACGAGGGCCCGGACCTGCACGTCTACCTCACGAACGGCACGGATGAGGCCGCCGTGTCGGCGGGCAAGCAGCTGGGGGCCGTCAAGTACGACGAGAAGTCCCAGATGTTCGCGCTCAACGGCGTCGACGCGTCCATGTACAGCACCGTGGTCATCCACTGCGACAAGGCGAAGGCGGTATTCGGCGCCGCGAAACTGTCATGAGGACCTCCCCGTCGCGCCTGACTCTGATCACGGCGGCCCTCGCCGGCGCGATCAGAGTCACCCTCGGTGTCCTGTGGCTCCATGAGGGGACGTTGAAATACCGGGCGCACTTCGGTGCGGCGGACATCCTGCTGGTGGCGAACAGCGCGAAGTCGAACAGCAGGGTCCCGGGATTCTTCAAGAGTTTCTCGGATTTCGCTCTCGCGGGATGGCCGCATTTCTTCGGTTTCGCGATGCCTCTTCTGGAGACATCGCTGGGTGTCGTCCTCGTTCTGGGAGTTTTCTCCCTGCCCGCGTCTCTGGCGTCCGCATTCACCTTGCTGACGTACTGGAGTGCGGATCAGCTCATCACGGAGTATCCGGTCATGGCCGCCCTCTCGACGGTCGTCGTGGCCTGGCCGCTTCTGGCCTCCCGCTTTTCCGTGACAACACTCGCGGAAAAGGCCGTGAGCCGAAAACGTCCGGACGTGGTGGTGTTCCGGGAGCCGTTCCGCCGCTGGCTCTGACGCGTCAGCCTGTCGCGCTCGCGATGTCCAGCACCGCCAGATACGAGAAGGCGACACTCGAACCGATCGGCGTCCCCGCACCCGGGTACACGCGTCCCGACATCGCGGCCGCCGTGTTCCCGGACGCGTACAGGCCGTCGATCGGGGTGCCGTCCGGGCGCAGCACGCGCGCGTGCTCGTCGATCCGCAGGCCGCCCTTGGTCCCGATGTCGGACGGGAGGATCGTCGCGACGTAGTACGGCGGTGTGTCGAGCGGCAGCAGCAGCGGGTTGGGCCAGTCCGGGGTGGGCGGTGCCGGGTGGTTCAGTTCGGGGAGGGCGGGGAAGCCCAGCACATGGTGGGCGATCCGGTCCCAGGGTGTCTCGCCGCGGTGGAACCTCTCGTCGACTCCGGTCTGCGCGTAGCCGTTGAACTCCTCGACGGTCGCGCGCAGCGCATCGAGCGGTACGTCGATCAGCTTCGCCAACTCCTCAAGGGAATCAGCCCTCTTGAGCGCCCCGGACGCGAACCACTCGGGGCGGACCGGCTGGTCGTAGGGGCCGCCGAAGCTGTCCCGGTCGAGCTGGCGCTGGTCGATGATCCAGTGGGCGGGGATGTGCGAGACGCCCGTGGTCGCGTGGAGGTGGACGATCTCGCGGCCGGCCTGGTCGTAGGGGCGGGTCTCGTTGACGAAGCGTTCGCCCGCCGCGTTGACCCAGATCCCGCCCCGGGTGCCGGTGTGGAAGAGCGGCAGGCCGTCCGGCCACACCAGTCCCGGCACGTACCAGGCCGCGTCGAGCAGATCGGTGTCGGCGCCGATCGCCATCCCGGCCCGGAGCGCGTCGCCCGTGTTGCCGGGAGCGCCGTGGGTCCACTCGGTCGCGTGCTCCGGAACCGGCTGGTACTTCGCGCGCAGCTCCTGATCGCGCTCGAAGCCGCCGGCGGCGAGGATCACCCCGCCCGTGGCGCGGAACGTGATCCGTTCGCCGTCACTCACCGCCTCCACGCCGACGACCCTGCCGTCCTCCACGACGAGGCTCTCGAACGCGGTGCCGAGGCGCAGCGAGCCGTGGCCCGTCTCCAGGAAGGCCGCGAGCGTACGGCCGATCAGCGCGCGGCCACCGCTCAGGACAGGGCCCTCGTCCCGGCCCCACCGCTCGGCGGGGAGGCAGGTGCGCACCAGTGAGGCATGCTCACCGAGTTCGGCGACGGTGACCTGCGGCGGGAAGATGGTGTGCCCTGTGAGGGAGGCGCCGGCGACCGCCGGATAGTAGTCCGGCACCGGCCCGTACTCGAACGACCGGAACCACGGGTTCTGTTCCAGCTCGTCGATCACCTGGGCACCGGCCCGCAGGTAGGCGTCCTGAAGCCGCTCCCGGGAGTCGTCGTCGACGACGGCGCGGAGATACGTCCTGGCGTCCTCGATGCTCTCGTCCAGACCGGCTCGCCTGATCGGCGCCGAGCCGGGGTACCAGAGACCGGCACCGGAGTAGGCGGTCGTGCCGCCCACCCGGTCGGTCTTCTCGACGACCAGCGTGCGCAGGCCGCGCGACGCCGCGGCGTAGGCACCGACCAGACCTCCGCCCGACCCGACGACGATCACGTCGTAGACATCCTCGTTGTTGGCCAAGACGACCTCCTCAGGTGCGCTGACGTTTCTCGACGGCCGAGTGCGGCTCGACGTCACGACCTCTCGCGATGTGCCGGCGACGGTATCGAGCCACTTCGACGGCTCCGGCTGGTCATCTCGCTGAGCGAGACCCGTTGTCCACCCCTGGATCAAGTCCCGGTGAGCGGAACGCGCGTGACCGTGACCGGGCACGGATGCCCAGGCTGGAGACCATCACGAGGTGAGGATGCGAATGACAGACGTTTGGGAACCGAGGGCCGTGGCGGACCGTGCGGCGGCCGTGTCCGAGGCGGTCGGACGGCTCACCCGCGCGGCCCGTGACCGTCAACCCTGCGCTCCCGTACGGGACTTGCTCGGCGCCACCGACATCAGCCTCGCCTACGCCGTCCAACAGCGCATCGTGGCCGACCGGATCGAGGCCGGAGCAACGGTCGTCGGCCGCAAGATCGGGCTGACCTCCGAGGCGGTACAGCGTCAAGTGGGCGTAGACCGGCCCGACTTCGGGGTGCTCCTCGCCGACATGGACGTCAGCGCACTGCCGGCCGTGCCGAGCGGACGGCTGCTGCAACCCAGGGTCGAGGCGGAGATCGCGTTCGTCCTCGCCGCCGACCTCGACGGCGACGATCTCGACATCGAGCGGGTCCGTTCCGCGGTCGCGTACGCCGTCGCCGCGCTGGAGATCGTGGACAGCCGGGTCGCCGAGTGGGACATCGCGATCACGGACACCGTCGCCGACAACGCGTCCAGCGGGTTGTTCGTACTCGGCGCCCAACAGGTCGAGTTGAAGGCGTTCGAACCCCGGGACGTGACGATGCGGCTCCACGCCGACGGGAAGCTCGCGTCGGAGGGGGACGGCACGGCCTGCCTCGGCGACCCGCTCGCCGCACTGCTGTGGCTGGCGCGCACCGCCCGGGAGTTCGGCGACCCTCTGCGGGCCGGTCAGGTCGTGCTCTCCGGCGCGCTCGGCCCGCTCGTCCCCACCCCGCCAGGAACCACCGTACGGGCCGAACTGACCGGCCTCGGCACGGTGTCCGCGACGTTCTCACCCAAGGACCGAGGATGACGAAGACCAAGGTGGCCGTCATCGGCTCCGGCAACATCGGAACCGACCTGATGATCAAGGTGCTACGGCTGTCCGAGACCCTGGAGATGGCCGCCATGGTGGGTATCGACCCGGACTCGGACGGCCTCGCCCGCGCCGCGCGCCTGAAGGTGCCCATCACGCACGAGGGCGTGGACGGGCTGATCCGGATGGACGGCTTCGACGACATCGGGATCGTCTTCGACGCCACGTCCGCGAAGGCGCACGTCGAGAACGCCAAGCGCCTTGCCCCGTACGGCAAACGGCTCATCGATCTCACGCCCGCCGCCATCGGCCCCTACGTCGTACCGCCGGTGAACCTCGACGAGCACCTCGCCAACGACGTCGACAACCTCAACCTGGTCACCTGCGGCGGCCAGGCCACCATCCCGATCGTGCACGCGGTCAGCCGGATCACACCCGTGCCCTACGCCGAGATCGTCGCGTCGATCGCCTCGAAGTCGGCCGGACCCGGCACCCGGGCCAACATCGACGAGTTCACCGAGACGACCTCCGCGGCGATCGAGAAGGTGGGCGGCGCGCGACGGGGCAAGGCGATCATCGTGCTCAACCCGGCCGAGCCGCCGCTGATCATGCGGGACACCGTGTACTGCCTGATCGGCGACGCGGACCACGAGGAGGTCCGGGCCTCGGTCGAGGGCATGGTGGACGCGGTCGCCGAGTACGTGCCCGGCTACCGGCTCAAGCAGCAGGTGCAGTTCACTCCGATCCCGGCCGGTGATCCGGTCCACACGCTCTTCAGCGGCGACGCCTCCGAGGTCACCACCAAGGTGTCCGTCTTCCTCGAAGTGGAGGGCGCCGCCCACTACTTGCCCGCCTACGCCGGCAACCTCGACATCATGACCTCGGCCGCCCTGCGGGTCGCCGAGCGCATCGCCCGGCGCTTCTCCACGGAGGTGACCCGGTGACCCCCAGGCTCTATGTGCAGGACGTCACCCTGCGGGACGGCATGCACGCCATCCGGCACCGGATCACGCCCGCGAACGTCGCCGCCATCAGCGCGGCCCTGGACCGGGCGGGCGTGGACGCCATCGAAGTCGCCCACGGCGACGGCCTGTCGGGCGGCAGCCTCAACTACGGCCCCGGCAGCAACACCGACTGGGAGTGGATCGAGGCGGCGGCCGGCGCCATCCACCGCGCGACGCTGACGTCCCTGCTGCTGCCCGGCATCGGCACCATCGCCGAACTCAAGCAGGCGTACTCCCTCGGCGTCCGCTCGGTCCGCGTCGCCACCCACTGCACCGAGGCCGACGTGGCGGCCCAGCACATCGCCACCGCCCGCGAACTCGGCATGGACGTCTCCGGCTTCCTGATGATGGCCCACATGACCGGCCCCGCCGAACTCGCCCGCCAGGCGCGGCTGATGGAGTCCTACGGCGCGCACTGCGTGTACGTCACCGACTCGGGCGGCCGGCTGACCATGGACGGCGTACGCGACCGCATCCGTGCCTACCGCGACGTGCTCGACCCGGACACCCAGATCGGCATCCACGCGCACGAGAACCTCTCCCTCTCGGTCGCCAACTCCGTCACGGCGGTGGAGGAAGGGGTGACGCGGGTGGACGCGTCCCTGGCCGGACAGGGCGCGGGCGCGGGCAACTGCCCGATCGAGCCGTTCGTCGCCGTCGCCAACCTCCTTGGCTGGGAACACGGTTGTGACCTGTTCGCCCTCCAGGACGCCGCCGACGACCTGGTCCGCCCGCTCCAGGACCGCCCGGTGCGCGTCGACCGGGAGACCCTGACCCTCGGCTACGCGGGCGCCTACTCCAGCTTCCTGCGGCACGCCGAGACGGCGGCCGGACAGTACGGCCTCGACGCGCGCACGATCCTTCAGGAGGTCGGCAGGCGGGGACTGGTCGGCGGGCAGGAGGACATGATCGTGGACATCGCGCTCGACCTGACACGCGGCTGCTGACCGCACGCCCACGCAGTGCCGCCTCCGGTCCGTGCACCGGGGGCGGCACTTTCGCGCATTGTTTAGACCGGACGTACCAATAAACTCGTGCACGCCTCTTGGCCGGTCTCCGACGCCGTTGATACGTTGACGGAGGCGCCGAACTAGAATTGATTTCAGTTTGAGCAGAGAGGCATTGACGATGACGTCTGCCCTTCGCCTGGACCCGCGATACGAGGCCGACCGGCATGCGCTGCCGCCGTCGATGATGGAGCGCGTGACGCTGATCATGGACCTCTTCGAGCGGCCCCAGACACACCTCACCCTCGAAGTGGTGTCCCGCCGGACCCACCTACCGCGCTCCACGACCCACCGGATCCTCGACCAACTGGTGCGCCTGGACTGGCTGCACCACACGGTCGCCGGGTACGCGCTGGGGCCGCGGGCGCTCGGTCTGGGCGGGCGGGAGATCGGGCACAGCACGCTGCGCGCGGCGGCAGCGCCCCAACTCCTCGACCTGGCGGTCCGGACGAAGATGGTCGTCCATCTCGCCGTGCTCGACGGCCCGGAGATCTACTACCTCGACAAGGTGGGTGGCCGTGCCGCGGTCGACATCCCCTCCCGGGTCGGCGGGCGCGCGGTCGCCCACTGCACCGGCCTCGGCAAGGCGATGCTGGCCTGGCTGAGTCCGGAGGAGATCGACGCCCGCTACCAGAAGGCGATGGAGTGCCGCACCTCGCACAGCATCGGCCGACTCGACCTCCTGCACCGGGAGTTGGGCACCGTACGCCGTCGTAGCGGACTCGCGATCGACCGGGGCGAGTGTTTCCCCGACCTCGGCTGCGTCGGCCTCGCCCTGCGCGGACCCGACGGCCCGGTCGGCGCGATCTCGGTCGTCGGCGACGGCCGCGCGCCACTGGAACTTGTCGCTCCGCTGGTCGTCAACGCCGTACGGGCCGTGTCCGAGGAGTTGTTCGGGGGCGGGGAGTCGTATCGGCGGGACGTGGCGGACGCGGTGACCTCGTAGACGGTCGGGTGGATCAGGCGGCCGCAGGGTGCACGGAGAGCAGGTCCGCGAGGTCGACGCGGGTCAGGAACTCGCGGCGGATGCGGTCGGCCACGACGGAGACCGCCTCGGAGCCGTCGTCGGACGGGTCGATGTGCACCCGGTACGGGCGCTGTCCGGACGGGAGCGCGACGATGCGGGCGATCTCGTCCGAGACCGACGAGGCGTCCGCGCCCTCGGGCTCCAACGCCGCGAGCTTCTCGGCGACTTGGCTCATCAGACCGGTGTATCGCGTCTCGTACTCCGCAGCCACCGCGTCGTCCGCGGGGTGCCCGGCGTGGGCGAAGTGGTTCGTGCCGCTGGTGAACGCACCGGGCACCACGATGGACGTCTCCACACCCCAACGGGCCAGCTCGGCCGCGTAGCTGACGGCGAGGGAGTCCATGGCGGCCTTGGCGGCGAAGTACGGCGCCAGATACGGCGGGGTGCCGCCCTTGACGCTCGAACTCGACACCCAGATCACCAGACCCCGGCCGGCCTTGCGCAGATGAGGCAGCGCGGCGCGGTTGACGCGCTGGGTGGAGAGGACGTTGACGTCGTACAGCTCGGCGAGCTGTACGGGCGTGAAGGCCTCGGCCGGTCCGGTGACCATGTGGCCGGCGTTGTGGATCAGGACGTCGATGCGGCCGTGTTCGGAGACGACCTGGTCGATCGCCGCGTCGACGGAGGACTGTGCGTTCACGTCGAGTTCCACGGAGCGCAGGTCGACGCCGTGTTCCTTGGCGTAGTCGGCGGCTGCCCGGACCTGGGGCGCGTTACGGGTGTCGGTCTGGCGCATGCCGGCGTAGACGGTGTTGCCCCGGCGCGCGAGAGTGCGGGCGGTGAGGGCGCCGAAGCCGCTGGAGGCGCCGGTGATCACGATGATGTTGTTCATGGGATTCACTCCTTGGGTGGGTGGAGGCTCAGGCCAGTCCGCCGTTGGCGTACAGCACCTGGCCGTTGATCCAGCGCGCCGGACCGGCCAGGAACGCCACCGACTCCGCGATGTCGTCCGGGGCGCCGAGGCGCTCCAGCGGGGCGGCCTTGGCGAGGTTCTGGACCGTCGCCTCGTCCTTGCCGTTGAGGAAGAGGGGTGTGGCGGTGGGGCCGGGGGCGACCGTGTTGACGGTGATGTCCTTGCCGCGCAGCTCGCGGGCCAGGACCAGGGTCATCGCCTCGACCGCGGCCTTGCTCGCCACATAGCCGCCGTACGTCGGGAACTTGGTGCGGGTGACGGTGGTGGAGAAGTTGATGATCGCGCCGCCGCTGCGCACCCGGCGGGCCGCCTGCTGGGAGACGACGAACGTGCCGCGGATGTTGGTGCGGTGCATGCGGTCGAGGTCGTCGAGATTCATGGTGGCGATGGGCGAAAGGACCATGATCCCGGCGGTGTTGACGACCACGTCGATGCCGCCGAACTCCGCCTCGACCGCGTCGAAGGCGGCGGCCATCTCCTGCTCGTCGGCCACGTCGCCGCCGACCGGGACGGCCCGGCCGCCGGCCGCGGTGATCGCGGCGACCGTCTCGTCGGCGCGGGACTTGTTGCCGGCGTAGTGCACGCCGACCGCGATGCCGTCCTTGGCGAGGCGCTCGGCGACCGCGCGGCCGATGCCGCCGGAGCCGCCGGTGACCAGGGCGACGCGGGTGGGGGTGTCGGTGTCAGTCATGGTGAGGGGCCTTCCGTGAGGTGGGGTGCTGCGGGGAGACGGGGATCTGCGTGAGCCACTGCCCGAGCAGGGCCGACTCCGCGGGGGTGAACGGTTCGGGGGTGAGATCGTCGAGGGACGAGAGCAGCGTGGTCGCGGCTGCGACGCGGGCGTCCGCGGCCGTGGTGTCCGCCGCGGGGTCGAGCAGGATCGCCTGGTGGATCGCGTCGCGGACCAGCCTCGACAGGCCGGAGTCCGGATACAGCGTGGGACGGGTGATCAGCGCCAGGGACACCCCGGTGTTGGCCGACATGACCATGCGTGCCGCGATCTCCGGTGCGACACGGAGACGGCCCTGCGCGGCGAGCCGCTCGAGGTCCCCGCGGAGGATGCGCATCGCTTCCTCCGCCGCCGCGGGTACGGAACGGAGCGCCGGGGCGAACATCAGCTTGTAGGCGTTGGGGTGCGCCAGTGCGAACGCGGTGTGGCTGTCCCAGCCGGCCCGGAGGTCCCGCAGTGGGTCGTCGGACTTCTCGGCGGCGCGCTTCGTCTCCAGGTACTGGTCCCAGACATGGTCGACCGTCGCCGCAAGCAGCCCGTCCTTGTCGCCGAACAGCCGGTACAGCACGGGCTGTTGGACTCCCGCCGCCTCGCACACCGCGCGCGTCGAGACGTCGCCGCTCGGCGACTGGGCGATCAGCTCCGCCGCCGCCTCGATTATCAGCGATCTCGTGTTCATGTAATCGACGATAACAGGAATTCGTATCGCTGACAACAGTTCTCTGTTAGCGGCGAAAACATGCCGACGGGAGCGGGGGAAACAAAGGGGCGCCTCCGCCGCATCGACACGCGATGCGGCGGAGACGCCCCTGGTCGCCGTGCAGGCTCAGGACTGCACGGCGAGCTGGAAGGCCTGCGCGGTGGAGCCGTCGCAGGTCCGTTGGGTGAGCTGGACACTGTTCGTCGCCGCCGTGGCGGCGGTCAGGCACTTGCCGCTGTGCCGGGCGACGAAGTGGTAGCGGCCGCTGGTCTCCTTCACGGGCTGCCACTGCTGGTTCGTGCCGCCGGAGTAGGCCCACAGCTGCAACGGCGCGTTGTCCGCCGTCGAGCGGTCGGTCACGTCGATGACCTGTGCGGGGTTGCCCCGCGCGGTGATCTCCATGTACCCGCTGTCCGTGGAGCGGAACTGGTACTGCTGCGCCGCCGTACCGTTGCAGGCGTACTGCTGGATCGCCGTCCCGTTGGCCGTTGCCGCCGAACGGGCGTCAATGCAGGTGCCGTTGCCGCCGTTCTGCACGGAGTACCAGGACGTCTCGGAGATCGGGGTGTCCGTCGGCGGCGTCGAAGTGTCGCCTCCGCCCAGCCACTTGAGCCCGTTCAGCAGGAACTGGTTCTGGGTCGCGCTCGCGAACGTCGACGACAGGCGGGTGTTGGTCGTGTAGTTCATCGCGTTGTGGCCGAAGTTCGCGTACAGCATCTTGTACTTCGTGTTGGTCCAGATGATCGGGTAGTACCCGCTGTACCAGGACTGGTTGGGATCCGTGCCGACCGGGAAGCTGCTCGGGTCGATCGACGCCAGGATCTTGATGTCCGGGTTCTGTCGCAGATCGTTGGACCAGCTGTACCACTCGCTGACCGACGAGGTGAACGTGGCCGGCAGGCTTGCGGTGGGCGGGATCGAATGGTCCTCCACCTTCAGGGTCACCGCCGTTGGACCCCAGGTGTTGGACACGAAGTTCCCCGAGCCGAGGAACGTGTTGTGGTACCAGGACCAGCTCGCCGCGTCCGTCGTGAAGGCGGAGACGTGGAAGCCCATGAAGCCGCCGCCACCCCTCATGTACGCCTCGAAACCGGTGCGTTGGGCGGACGTCTGCGGCAGGTCGTCGAGGAACAGGACGACTTGGTACGCGTTGACCCCGCCGTTGGCGAGCAGGTCCCAGTTGGTGCTGGACGTGTAGGTGTAGCCGTTCGCCGCGGCCTGCTGCGGGAACCAGACGTTCGCCTCCTTCTCGAAGTCGATGTGCGCCGCGTCGTACGTACCGCTGTAGAGGCCGAGAACCTTGAACGGCGTGGCCGCGGTGCTCGCGTGGGCTGCGGTCGGTGTCACCGCGAGGCCCATCAGCGTCGCGAGGAGGAGCAGGACCCGCAGGGCCGCGCGCGTGGAACCGGATCTGACGGTGTTCATCTTCTGATCGATCCTTTCCGTGCGGTCTACGGGTAGTTGGTCAAGTAGGCGACATTGGTACTGGAGTTGGACGGTCCGCCGGTGCTGTTGATGATGTGGCTGATCGTGCCGACTCCGCCCAGCGAGACGGTCACCATGTCGTGGAACTTGACCCCGGACACGCTCGGCACCTCGAAGGAATGGTCGGCGACCACGCTCGAATTGCTGCTGAAGTAGCAGTAGCTGCCAAGTCCCCATGCCTCGTGGCTGGTTACGTTGGCGGCGACCTTGTAGGCGGGGTAGCCCTTGCCGGAGCCGTTCATCCAGGAGGCCTGGTTCGGCGGGTCGTAGGGCATCTCGTTCTGGAAGAAGTACGTTCTGCCGCCGTTGCCGTTCCAGACGACCTGGGTCTTCTGGAAGTGCTCGACGAAGAGGCCGTACGCCGTCACGTTGGCGCCGTTGACGATCAGCCCGGTGTCAGCCGTGTTGGTGGTCCAGCCGACCGTGCCGCTGTTGCCGTGGTCGGCCCGCCAGATCCAGGTGTGGTCGATGATCGTGTTGGCGCTGTTGATGACAAGGGAGTTGGTGGCCTTGCCGACGGTCGCGCCGCCGATGCGGACGAAGACATCGGACAACTGCGTCGGGTCGGACGCGTGGGTCGCCGTCGAGCCGGACGGGCCGATCTGCACCAGGGTGGCCGAGTTGGTGGTGCCCGCGTCGATCAGCAGGCCCGCCAGCTCGATGCCGTCCACGTCGGCGGTGGAGATCGCGGTGATCCCGCCGTCCGGTACGAAGGTGGCCAGGCCCATGCCCAGCACGACCGTGTCGGGGCGGGTGATGTTGAGCGTCTGGTTGAGGTGGTAGACGCCCGGGGTGACCAGGAGGTTCTTGCCGGCCGCGAGCGCGGTGTTCATGTCGGCCGCGGTGGCACCGGGCTTGACGATGTAGAACTGGTCGATCGGCAGGGACTTGCCCGCCGGGGTCTTCCCGCTCCACGTCGTACCCACGGCGTTGGACTGCAGCCCGGGCACGAACACCTGGTAGGCGCCCGCGCTGTCGACGTACAGGAAGGGCTTCTCGCGGATCGTCGGGGAGCTGGCGACGTTGGTGTACGTCGGGAAGGACTGGGCGGGTGCGCCCTGGTCGCCGACGAAGACCATGTTCCAGTTGGAGCCGGACCAACTGCCCATCGTGGAGTTCCGGGTGAGGAACTGCTGCTGCGAGCCGGACTGGATCTGGCCGTCGACCTTGGTGTCGGAGATGAAGCCGCCGCTGGACCAACCACCGTCGTCCAGCGCGAGGTTGCCGCGCACGTGCATGCGCCGGTACGGGGCGGCCTGTGAGACGGCCCAACGGTCGGTGCCACCAGTGGGGTTGACCGACAGGTTCTCGGCGTCGCGCCAGAAGTTCTGGGTCGCGTTGCCCTGGAACCAGTCGGCCTCCGCGTGCACCGCGCCGTTGATGGTCACGTCGTCCGGCGAGAAGCCGAGACCGGCGACCTGCGTGTAGAAGCCGACGTTGGCGTTCGCGCTGTACGTGCCCGGCTTGAACAGCAGGGCCTGGCGGGCCGAGCCGAACTGGTTGGTCTGCTGCTGGTTGAAGACCGAGTCCAGCTTGGACTGGATGCTGGACGCCGACATCGACGGGTCGAACACCGTCACGTTGGGGCCGAAGTCGGGGGTCCCCGGCGGGTTCGTCGAGACGCTGCCGAGCGTGAAGGACTGTGCGGCCGTGCCGTTGCAGGTGTACTGCGCCAACTGCACGCTGTCCGCGGTGGATGCGCTCGGCACGTCCAGGCACTTGCCGCTGTTGCGGTTGACGAAGTGGTAGGCGCCGTCGGCCTCGGCGACCGGCAGCCACTGCTGGTTTGCGCCGCTGGAGTACGTCCACAGCTGGATGAGCGCGGAGTCGGCGGTCGAGACGCCGGTGACGTCCCAGGCCTCGGCCGCGTTCAGGTTGCTGTTCACCCGGTAGTAGCCGCTGTCGGTGGCGACCAACTGCCAGTTCTGCGCGGTGCTTCCGTTGCACGTGTACTGCTGGACGGCGGTGCCGTCGGCACTCGCGGCCGAGCGGGCGTCGACGCACTTGCCGCTGCCCTTGTTGACCACGGTCGTGTACCCGGTCGGGATCGCGGCGGCTGCCGTGTTCGCCGCGCTCGCCGAGGCCTGCGTGGCGAACTCGATTCCGGTCACGGTGGTCGCCACGAGCGCGACCGCCGTGAGCGCTCTCGGTATGGCGTGGCGGCCGGTCAGTCTCTTCCGTCTGAGCACGGATTCTCCTGTGGTGATGGGGGGTTGGGGAGAAAAGGTCGGAGGGGGCGGCGGTCAGCCGGTGTACTGGGCGAAGATGCTGGTGAACTGCCAGTTGCTCTGGCTCACGCCCGAGCACGTGTCGTCGTTCGGGTAGGCGCCCGAGCAGGGACGGTCACGGTTGGCCGACCAGAACGTCAGCCGCGCGAGGTGGTGCGTCTGCGCGTAGCCGAGGATGGTCTGGAAGTCGGCGGTGGTGACGGTCTCGTTGTTGTCGGTGATGCCGTTCATGGACGAGATGCCCATGTCCCGGTAGGCCGCGTCGTCGCTGTAGCCGTACGCGTTCTTCAGCGCGGTCTTGAGGCCCTCGGCGGCCCGCTGGGTGAGCGTGCCCATGTTCTGGCCCGCGCCGCCGAAGTCGAACGGCATGATCGTCCACGCGTCCACGGTCAGTCCGGAGGACGCGGCCCGGTTGATGAGGCTCGTGTCGGGACCGCTCTGGCCGGTGCCGATGGTGACGTACACCTTGATGCCGGGGTTGTTGGCCTTGACGGTCTTCAGCGCGTCCACGGTCCGCTGCTGCACCGTCCCGTTGCTGTACGCGTCGGCCTCGATGTCGATGTCGATGGCCTTGAGGGAGTAGGCGCTGATGACCTTCTGGTAGGCCGCCGCCAGCTCACTCGCGCTGGAGCAGGAGCTCTCCAGCTTGTTGCCGCTGTAGCCGCCGAAGGACGGGACGACATCGCCGCCGTTGGCCCGCACGGTGTTGATGGTCGACTGGTCGACCCCGCCGGTCAGCGCGCGGCCGCCGTCCCACTGCGGGTTGCAGTAGCCGTTGCTCAGGACGAACGCCAGCGTGAACCACTTCACGCCGGTCGCGTTCATGACAGTCGTGGGGCTGGGCGGGTTTCCCCAGCCGTTGTACAGGTACGGGGCCACGGCCATCGGTGCGGTCGTGGGCGGGGTCGTGCCGCCCGATGCGGGCGCGGTCCACTTCTGGTTGGCGGCGCCGGAGCAGGTCCAGATCTGGGTGCGGGTGCCGTTGGCCGTGGAACTGCCGGTGACGTCCAGGCACTTGTTCGCGGCCGGGTTCACGATGTCGCGCGCGGCGCTGACCGTCCACTGCTGGTTGGCGCTGCCGCCGCACGTCCACAGCTGGAGCTGGGCGCCGTTGGCCGTCGAATTGCCGGTGACGTCAAGGCACTTGCCGAGGGCTCTGATGGTTCCGTCGGAGCCGACCGTCCACTGCTGGGCGGCCGTTCCGTTGCAGTCGTAGATCTGTACGGCCGTGCCGTCGGCGGAACTCGCGCCGGCGACGTCGAGACACTTGCCGCCGAGGCCGGTGATGGTGCCGGTCGCGGCCGAGGCGGAGGGGGCTGCGAGGGTGCCGACGGCGGTGAGGCCGAGGGAGAGGGCGAGGGCGCAGCGCAGGGCGAGGCGTTGCATGACGAGGGGGCCTTTCGTCCTGGGTGGGGGGTGGACGCCGCCGGCTTGAAGGGCGGTGAGAGGTGAACACGAGTGTTCACATATGTGAGCGTGGAATGCATTCATGGGAGGTCTGTTGGCTGGTGAACCTAAAGGTCTGCACCAAAGCCGTCAAGAGGTGCGACCGGAGAAGTCCCGCCCGTCATGGCTGAGTTGAGAAGTTGTAGGCGAAGGAAAAGAAATCACCAGGACCATTGAGTGGCCGGTTCTCACAGGTCACACTGTGCGAGATTCGTGATGATCGTCGGGGCGGCGTGTCGGAGGAACCATGAGCACAGCGGGGACCGCAGAGGTCGCAGTCCGGCACATACTCAGTGACAAGGTCACGGGCGGACTCCTCACACCGAAGACACGCACGATCACCTGGACCTCCGCGCACTACACGGTCAAGCGGCCTCCGTCGGGCAAGCACACGGTGGAGCTGACCTGCACCGAGTGCTCGGCGTCCCTGCTGGCCGAGGTCCGCGACCAGGCCACCACCCGCACGCTCGCGGCCGTCATGCGTGTCATCGGGATCGTGTGCGCGGTCGTGTTCTTCGCCGCCCTCGCCTACGCGATCCACGAGGGCGGCAAGACCCTCCCCGAGGGTCAGTCGCTCCCCGTCCTCTTCCCGATCAGCGTCGTCGCCGTCGTCGTCACCTTCGTCGCCGGGCCCACGTTCTACCTGCACGGCCGCAACTTCAACGGCGTCAGCATGCTCGACGCCCCCAAGCCGCGCCGCGGGCACCAGATCAGGCCCGTGCGGGCGGCGCGGTCGCGCGTACGAACTCGCCGATGAGCCGGGCGAGTTCGGCGGGCCGGTCCAGTGGGAGCAGCGTGTAACCCTCGGCCACCTCCACCAGCCGTCCCCGCGGCAGGAGTTCGGCCAGCCGCCGCCCGTGCTCGGGCGGCATCACCCGGTCCTGACTCGCCCACACCACCAGTGCGGGACGGTCGAACTCCCGCAGCCGCAGGGCGGTTTGCTCCAGCAGACGGCGCCCGTTCGCCGCCGCCGCGCGCAGTACCCGTACGGCATCACGGCGGATCTCCGGCTGCCGCCGCACCGGCTCCGTCCACCGCGCGGTGACCGCGTCCCCGCGCTTCGTCAGCCACCCGAACGCGAACGGCAGACGGCGCAGCGCGCGCACCCGCATCTGTCGCATGAACTGCCCGAACAGCCACGGCGAAAGACGCCCCGCGAGTACGAGGGTCCGACCCGTCAGACCCGGCGGGAAGTTGTCGAACGCCTCGCAGGAGACGAGCACCACCCTCCCCACGCGCGCGGTCCCCTCCGCCATCAGCAACTGCACCAGCGCGCCGCCCGTGTCGTTCCCGACGAGCGTGACGTCCCGCAGCTCCAGCCGGTCGAGGAGCTCGGCGACGAGCCGGGCCACCCCGGGCAACGACAGATCGGCGTCCGTGCGCATCGGGTGGCGGTGCGCGCCGAGGGGGAGAGTCGGGGCCACGCACCGGTGAGCGGGGGTCAGTTGGGCGATCGGGGCGTCCCACAGCGAGGCGTCCATCAACAGCCCGTGCAGCAGCATCAGGACGGGACCGTCGCCGCCGGTGTCCTCGTACGCGACGGGCCCGGCCGAGAGTTCGATCAGGTGCTCTGTGGTCGTCCCGGCCGGTTCGGTCCTGGTCATGAGCGCCTCCCGTGAGTGTCTGCACTCAAGAGGGCGGGGGAGGGCCGAAGTGTGACACCGGTACCGGAGTTCGCGCGGAGTGGGACAATCGGCGGCGTGGATCGGGGGATCCTGGAGCGTGAGCCCGAACTGGCACGACTGGCATCGGCCGCACGTGAGGCGGCGGACGGGGCCGGCTCTGTGGCGCTCGTCCTCGGCGAGGCGGGCATCGGCAAGTCGAGCCTGGTGAAGGCCATGCCGGACCGGCTGCCGTACGGCACGCGCATCCTCCTGGGCCAGTGCGACGACCTCGTCACCCGCCGCCCCCTGGGCCCGTTCCGCGACCTCGTCGGAAGCGTCGGCACCGAACTCGCCCGGGCCGTCATGGAGGGCGGCGACCGCCACCGCGTCTACGAAGCCCTGCAAGGGGAGCTGGCCGGTGTACCGCATCCGGCGGTGCTCGTCGTGGAGGACGTCCACTGGGCCGACGAGGCATCGCTGGACGCCCTGCGCTTCCTGGTCCGGCGCATGCATCGGCTGCCCGCCGTACTCGTCCTCACCTACCGGGACGACGAGTTGAGCCGCGAGCACCCGCTGCGGCACCTCCTCGGCGAGGTCTCCCGCACGGACCGCGTGCACCGGCTGCCGCTGGCCCGCCTCTCCAAGTCGGCCGTCCGCACGCTCGGTTCGGCCAGCCGGCTCGACCCGGCCGAGGTCTACGAGGTGACCTCGGGCAACCCCTTCTTCGTCACCGAGGTCCTCGCCGCCGGCGGCACCGGGGGAGTGCCCCCGACCGTCGTCGACGCCGTGCTCGCCCGGCTGCGCGGACTCGACGGCCGGACCGTAGACGCGCTGGAGCAGCTGGCCGTCGTGCCCTCCGCGGTCGAACGGTCCCTCGTGGACACGCTGTTGATCGGCGGCGTCGCCGTGCTGGCCGTGGCCGAACAGCGCGGGCTCCTCGCCGTGACCCCCGAACGGGTGGCGTTCCGCCACGAGTTGATCCGCCGCGCCGTCGTCGACTCCCTGCCCGCGGCCCGGCGCATCGACCTCAACCGCGATGTGCTCACCGCCCTCATGCTCCGCCCGGGCTCCGACCCGGCCCGCGTCGTCCACCACGCCGCACAGGTCGGCGACCAGGACGCCATCGCCCGCTACGGCCCCCGCGCGGCCCGCGACGCCACCGAGGCGGGCGCCCACCGCGAGGCCGCCGCCCATCTCCGGCTCGTACTGCGGCAACGGCAGCGCTACACCCCCGCCGAACTCGCCGACCTGCTCGAACGCTACGCGGTGGAGTGCTACACCATCGCCGACTCCGTCGAGGCCGTCGCCGCCCAGCGCGAGGCCGTGGCCCTGCGCCGCTCCCTCGGCGACACGCTCACCCTCGGCGCCGATCTGCGCTGGCTGTCCCGCATCCACTGGTGGGCGGGCCACGCGACGGAAGCCGAGGACGCGGCGAAGGAAGCCATCGCCGTGCTCGAACACGCCGGTGACGACCGGCTGTTGGCCCTCGCGCTCAGCAACACCGCCCAGCTGCGGATGCTGTCCGACCGGTACGCCGAGGCCATCGCACACGGCGAGCGCGCCATCGCCCTGGCCCGCCGCGCGGACGACCCCGCGATCCTCGCCCACGCCCTCAACAACGTGGGCACCGCCCGCTGGCGCAGCGGCGACCCGGACGGGCGACGGCAGGTCGAGGAGAGCCTCGCGGTGGCGCTGGCCGCGGGCGAGGTCGAACACGCCTGCCGGTCCTACGCCAACATCATCTGGTCCCTCCTCGACAACCTCCGCTATGCCGAGGCCGACCGCTATCTGCCCCCGGCGATGGAACTCGCCGACCGCGCCGAGCACTTGGGGTTCCTCAACTACCTCCACGTCGAGCAGGCCATGCGCCGGCTCGCCGCCGGTGACTGGGGCGACGCCGAGCGGCAGGCCGAGTACGGGATGCACGACTTCGTACCGGCCCGCTGTCCCGCGCTGACCGTCCTGGCCCGCGTGCGCATCCGGTGCGGCAGGCCGGGCGCGGACGAACTCCTCACCCAGGCCCGGGAGATCGCCGTACGGACCGGGGAGTTGCAGCGCACGGGCCCGGTGGCGGCGGCACGGGCGGAGGCGGCCTGGCTGCGGGGCGACCACGCGGCGGTGATCGCGGCGGCGGGGCCGGTCCACGAGCAGGCGGGGCGGCTGGACTACGGGCCGTACCGGGCCGAACTCGGCTACTGGCTCAGGAAGGTCGGGCACCCGGTGGCCGTCGACGAGAGCGACCACCCGTACGCGTTGCAGGCGGCCGGGGAGTGGAAGCGGGCGGCAGACCTGTGGCAACAGGCGGGCTGCCCCTACGAACACGCCGCCGCGCTCGCGGAGAGCCCCGCCCCGGCCGACAAGCTCATCGCCCTCGCCGAACTCGACGCGCTCGGCGCCGAACCCCTCGCCCGCCTCGTCCGCACCGAGCTGCGCGAGCTCGGCGTCCGCCGTGTCCCGCGCGGCCCGCACGCGGCGACCCGGGGCAACCCGGGCGGTCTCACCGGGCGCCAACTCCAGGTCGTACGGCTGCTCGTGGACGGCCTGACGAACCCGGAGATCGCCGACCGGCTCGTGGTGTCGGTCCGTACCGTCGACAACCACGTGCGGGCCGTACTGGAGAAGCTGGACGCACCCACGAGGCGGCAGGCCGCGGCCCGGGCCGCGGAACTCGGGCTGGTGCCGGACGGCGAAACGTAGGTACCCGCCGGCGCCGAGCTGGGTGATGCGCACGGATGACCGCACCGTTCCGGGCGGCATAGAACGAGCAGGTCATGCAGAGCACCACGAATCGGGGGACCGCATGTCCAGCACACCCGCACAAGCCGCTCGCCGTGAACTGACCGAGTTCGCCGGTGAGTTGATCGGGCCGGACGACGCCGGCTACCCGGAGGCCCGCGCCGTCTACAACGCGATGATCGACAAACGGCCTGCTCTCATCGCCCGTTGCGCCGACGCGGACGCCGTGGCCAGTGTGATCGGCTTCGCCCGCGCCCACGAACTGCCCCTCGCGGTACGGGGAGGCGGGCATCACGGGGCCGGACTCGGCACCGTCGACGGTGGAGTGGTCGCCGACCTCTCACCGCTGAAGAGCATCCAGGTGGACCCCGAGGCGCGCACGGTACGGGTCGGCGGCGGTTGTGTGTGGGGCGAGGTGGACCGGGCCACCAACGCGCACGGACTCGCCACGCCCAGCGGCATCATCTCCACCACCGGCGTCGGCGGTCTCGCCACCGGCGGCGGGCTCGGACACCTGACCCGTAAGTGCGGGCTGACCATCGACAACCTGCTGGCGGCCGATCTCGTCCTCGCCGACGGGAGTCGGGTGCGGGCGAGCGCCGAGGAGAACACCGACCTGTTCTGGGCGGTCCGGGGCGGTGGCGGCAACTTCGGGGTCGTCACCTCGTTCCTGTTCCGGCTGCACGAGGTGAGCACGGTCGTCGCCGGGCCCACCTTCTGGCCGGTCGAGATCAGCGCCGAAGTCCTCACCGCCTACCGGGACTTCCTGCCGAACGCGCCCCGCGAGCTGAACGCGTTCTTCCTGCACGGCAGCGTCCCGCCCGCCCCGCCGTTCCCCGAGGAGATACAGCTGCGCAAGACGGCCGGCGTCGTGTGGTGCTACACCGGCGGCGACACCGAGGCCGCCGCACGCGCGATGGCACCCCTGCTCGACGCGC
Organism: Streptomyces sp. NBC_00986; assembly: GCF_045162565.1. NCBI lineage: Bacteria > Bacillati > Actinomycetota > Actinomycetes > Kitasatosporales > Streptomycetaceae > Streptomyces > Streptomyces sp. NBC_00986. The sequence goes on along the minus strand of NZ_CP108733.1, from coordinate 1,252,869 downwards.
TGCCCGCACCCCTCCTGCACGCGGCCGGACCGATGCAACACCCGGACATGCAGGGCATGTTCGACGGGCTCTACCCGCCCGGCGACCAGTGGTACTGGCGGGCCGACTTCGTCAACGACATCCCCGACGAGGCCGTGGAGCTGCATGCCAAGTTCGGCGCGGAGGTCCCGACCCCGCAGTCGACGATGCACCTCTACCCGATCGACGGCGCGGCCCACGACGTCGGCAACGACGAGACCCCGTGGGCGTATCGCGACGCACGCTGGGCGTCCGTGTTCGCCGGCGTCGACCGGGACCCCGCCAACGCCGGACTCGTCAAGACGTGGGCCGTCGACTACCAGGAGGCCCTGCACCCGTACTCGGCGGGCGGCGCCTACGTGAACATGATGATGGACGAGGGACAGGAACGTGTCCGGGCCAGTTACCGGGGCAACTACGACCGGCTGGCCCGCATCAAGGCCGACCGCGACCCGGACAACGTCTTCCGCCTCAATCAGAACATCCACCCGGCCCCGAAACCGCGCTACGAGACCCGCCCGTGACAGTGGTTCCGGGACCGGGCCCGCATCACGCGTTCGGGTCGAACGAGATGCCGGACGGCTCGGCGATGGACAGGGCGTAGTTGAAGTCGCTGTCCCTGATCTTGAGGGTGGCCGAGCCGAAGTCCGCGGCCAGGAGCTTGTCCTTCAGGCCCGCCGGGTAGCCGTTCCAGCCCACCAGACGCGGGTAGAACCAGTTGCCGGTGGCGTTCTCCGCGGGCTCGTCGTTCGTGTTGGCGAAGCGGAAGTCGTGCGAGCCGATGCCGTCCTTGTGGTAGACGATCTTGGGGTGTGTGCCGTCGAAGCGCACCCCCGAGGCCGCCGACACCTGGTACGCGGAGTGCTGCGACACCGACACGTACTGGACCGTGTTGTCCTTGATCCACACCACGACGTGCTCCCAGTCGTGGGTGTGCCCGATGGCCGCCGGACCCAGCGTGACCTGGTCCTTCTCGAAGTAACTGGCGTACATCACCGCACACCAGTCGTTGTTGCACTTCTCACGGGAGTACGTGTTGGAGTTGTTCAGCTGGGCGAGGTCGTGGCAGTGCCCGTTGACGTCACCGCCGAGCTTCAGCCCGGGGTTGATGGTGCCGTCGGTGCCGATGGCGGCCGTGGCGTAGCAGCCGTCGCCGTCGTAGTCGTAGGCCGGGGAGAAGGTCTGCTCCAGGCCGTCCGCGTTCTGCGGGAGCGCCGTCAGCACGGAGGCCTGGGCGGCCGTCGCCTGTCCGACCACGAGGGCCAGCGCACCGAGGACGGTGACGACGGCGGAGCGGCGAAGACGTCGGCTCCGGGGCTTCGCCGCTCTCGCGGAGTTGTCGGTGGGGGGTGTCAGTTCGGGCACGCCGACTCCAGTTCTGAGCTGTGGGGGCGCTACTGGATGCGCCAGGTCCAGACCTTCGCAGTCAGGTGTGTGCACGTCAACACCCTTGCGATGTACGGGTCTTGGCCCACCGCTGAATTTTCCCGCGCCGCGTACAGCGCCCCCACAGGCGGCTCTCAGTCGCGCCCGGCGTCACCCGTCCGAACGGTCGGGAACGTCCGGAAGGTCGTCCAGGAAGTCTGCGGACGGGACATAGAAAAGGCTTCCGGTGACGGCCGTCGAGAAGTCCAGGATGCGGTCGTGGGACGCGGAGTCGGTGCCCAGGAACATGTTGCGCAGCATCTGCTCGGTGACCGAGGGCGTGCGGGCGTACCCGATGAAGTAGGTGCCGAACTCGCCCTGGCCCGCGCTGCCGAACGGCATGTTGTCGCGCAGGATCTTCCGCTCGGTGCCGTCCGGGCCGGTGATGACGTTCAGCGCGATGTGCGAGTCGGCCGGCTTGACGTCGTCGTCCATCTCCATGTTGGTCAACTTGCTGCGCCCGATGGCCCGTTCCTGCTGCTCCACCGGCAGCGCGTTCCAGGCCGCCATGTCGTGGACGTACTTCTGCACGATCACATAGCTGCCGCCCGCGAACTCCGGGTCCTCGCCGCCGATCACCACCGCCTCGCGGGCCGCCCGACCGACCGGGTTCTCGGTGCCGTCGACGAAGCCCAGCAGATCGCGCACGTCGAAGTACTGGAACCCGGACACCTCGTCGGCCACGGCGACCGCGCTACCCAGCCGCCCCATGATCTCGGTCGCCAACTCGAAGCACAGGTCGGCGCGTACGGCCTTGATGTGGAACAGCAGGTCGCCGGGGGTGGAGACGGCGGTGTGCCGTTCGCCGACGAGTTCGCGGAACGGGTGCAGCTCGGCGGGGCGCGGGCCGACGAACAGCCGGTCCCACACCTCCGACCCGATGCCGGTCACACAGCTGAGCCGCCCGTCCGGCGCGCGGAACCCGATGGACCGGATCAACCCGCCGAGGTCTTCGAGGAGTTGGCGTGCCGTCTCCTCGCCGCCCGGCTCCACGGTGACGACGAGGAAGGTCGCGCTCGGGGTCAGTGACTCCAGCACCGCCTGAGTGGTCGGGACGCTCTCGCCGCCGGTGCTGCCGTCCGTGTGCTCGACCGAGCCGTCAACTGTCATGTACGTCATGCCTCCGCGCTGTCCTGGGAAGTGCCGGCCATGACGGCCGGCACTGTGCGACTCAGCCGAGTTTCCCAGTCCGCGCGTCCTGCCACAGGTCGACGCCGCCGTCGACCGCGTACGAGTCGATCTCGCCCAGCTCCTCGGCGCTGAAGTCGAGGTTGTCCAGCGCGGCCACGTTCTGTTCGAGCTGCTCCGTACGGGACGCGCCGATCACGAGCGAGGTGACCCGCTCGTCGCGCAGCGCCCAGGCGAGCGCCATCTGCGCAAGGGTCTGCCCGCGCCGCCCCGCGATGTCGTTCAGCGCGCGCAGCCGGCGCACCATGTCCTCCGTCAGCCAGCCAGCGTCGAACGACGTGCCCTGCGCGGCCCGCGACCCCTCCGGGATCCCGTCCAGGTACCGCCCGGTCAGCAGCCCCTGCGACAGCGCCGTGAAACCGATGACCCCGAAGCCCTCGTCCCGCGCGGCATCCAAGAGCCCGTCGTTCTCTATCCACCGGTTGAGCATGTTGTACGACGGCTGGTGGATGAGGAGCGGTGTGCCCAGCTCGCGGAGGATCGCGGCGGCCTCACGGGAGCGCTCGGCGTCGTAGGACGAGATGCCGACGTAGAGCGCCTTGCCCTGGCGGACGGCGGTGTCCAGCGCGCCCATGGTCTCCTCGAGCGGGGTGCCGGCGTCGAGGCGGTGGGAGTAGAAGATGTCCACGTAGTCGAGGCCCGTGCGCTTCAGCGACTGGTCGAGGGAGGCGAGGACGTACTTGCGGGAGCCGCCGCCCTGGCCGTACGGACCGGGCCACATGTCCCAGCCGGCCTTCGTGGAGACGACCAGCTCGTCCCGGTACGGCGCGAGGTCCTGCTTCAGCAGCCGGCCGAAGTTGGCCTCGGCGGCGCCGTAGGGCGGGCCGTAGTTGTTCGCCAGGTCGTGGTGGGTGATGCCGAGGTCGAAGGCGCGCAGTGCGATATCGCGCTGGGTCTCGAAGGGGCGGTCGTCACCGAAGTTGTGCCAGTAGCCCAGCGACAGCAGGGGCAGGTCGAGCCCCGAGCGGCCGGTGCGGCGGTAGCGCATGGTGCCGTTGTAGCGCTCAGGATCTGCGACGTGGGTCATCGGGGGGTCTCCGCGAGGTGCATGAGGGCGTGGTGTCGCCGGGGTGATCGACACGTCTACTGTGCCCCCGCGCGATTCCCGCGTCCAACCGTTCCTCGCCATGGGATTCAGCGATGCCGTCGTTGAATCCGGAGCACGGGACCAGGAGAGTGCGGCGCGTGTGAGGAACTTCGGAGTGTGACGGAGGGATCACTTCCGGATTGCATTCCGGAAGGTGATCTTGGGCAGTCATGCGGCGTTTGTGGTTGCCTCCCCATGAGGAGATCAGTTGAGCGCCCCGACCACCTCATCCGCCGACGCCCCCACGCCCACCCCCGCCCCGACCGCTCCCGGCGGCCGGCCGCTGATCGGACACGGTCACCGGCTGGCCCGTGACCCGCTGCCGTTCATCACCTCGCTGCGCGAGCACGGCAGCGTCGTCCGCATACGCATCGGCCCCACCCCCGCCTACGTGGTCACCGACCCCGCCCTGACCCGGCGGGTCCTGGTGACCGACGCCGTGGACTTCACCAAGGGCGGGAAGATCATCGACGCGCTGCGGGTCTTCTTCGGGGACGGGCTGGCCACCGTCGCCGACGGGGACACGCATCTGCGCAACCGGCGGCTGATGCAGCCGATGTTCAACAAGGCGCACATCGCCGAACGCGGCGACGCCATGATCGAGCGGGTACGGGCGCTCGTCGCCGCCTGGCCCGCGGGACAGCCCCGCGATGTGTACGCGGACATGAACGCGATCACCCTGGCCGCGTTCCTGGTGGCCCTCTTCGGCACGGATTTGCCGGGGCAACTGGCGGGCGAGTTCACCGCCCTCATGCCGGCCATCATGGAGGGAACGATTCGGCAGACCATCCTCCCGGCCTGGGTGACCCGCCTGCCACTGCCCATGAACCGCGCCCACGCCGAACGGGTCGCCCGGCTGCGCGCGCTGATCGACCAGGCCATCGACCATCACGGCACCGGTGACGCCGAGCCCGCCGGGGCGACCGGCTGTCCGCACGCGGGCGCCGCCCGGGACGAGGAGCGGTCCGGCCTCTTCGCCACCCTGCTGGCGGCGGAGGACTCGCTGGGTCGGCAGCAGCTCCAGGACGAGGCCATCACCCTGCTGACCGGAGCGATCGAGACCACCGGCACCACGCTGGCCTGGACCCTGTACGAGATCACCCGCAACCCCGACGTCGAGCGACGGCTGCGCGAGGAACTGGACTCGGTGTGCGGCGACCGGCCCCTGCGCCACGAGGACCTCGATCAACTCCCGTACTCCCGCCGGGTGTTGCAGGAGGCCATCCGAAAATACGGGCCCGCCTGGATGGTCACCAGAACCGCCGCCCGTGACGTCGACCTGGGCGGCCACCGCATCCCCCGGGGTGCTGACGTGATCTGGAGCCCCTACCTGCACCAGCACGACCCGGACCACTTCCCCGACCCCGACACCTTCGATCCGGACCGCTGGACACCCGAGCGCGCCCCGGCCGCCCGCGGCTCGTTCCTCGCCTTCGGTGACGGCCGCCGCAAGTGCATCGGCGAGAACTTCGCCTGGGCCGAACTCCAGATCATCCTCGCGACCGTCCTGCGGACCTGGCCGCACCTCGAACTCACCTCACGCTCGCCACGCGCCCAGGCCGTCGTCACCGTCAAGCCCGACACGATGACCATGGCGTTCCTGCCGCCGACCGCCCCGGCGTAGTCACGCCCGGGACCGGGGTGCCCGCGGCCTTCCGGGGCACGGGCACCCGCGTCGGCTTCGGGCCGTACGGCGCGGGCGGATCGCTCAGCGGACCGCAGGCGTTTGGCGGCCCCTCACCCGTCCTTAGGGTCGTCGCCATGAGCGTTCAGCGCGACAGCGACACGGACACGGACGAGGGCCCGCTGCGGATCGGCGTGCGCGTCCCGCCCTGTGACCGGGCGGACCGGGTGGCCAGGACCGTACGACGGGCCGAGGAGCTCGGCTTCGACCAAGTGTGGTTCCCCGACTCGCAGTTGCTGTGGCGGGACGTGTTCACCACACTCACCGCGGCCGCCTTCGCCACCGAGCGGATCGGCCTCGGCACCGCCGTCACCAACCTCGCCACCCGCCATCCGTCCGTCGTCGCGTCGGCCGCGCGGAGCGTCGCCGAACTCGCGCCGGGCAGGTTCACCCTCGGCCTCGGCGTGGGCAACAGCTCCGTCGCGCCCGTCGGCCTGCCGCAGACCGGCTCGGCCCAACTGCGCGAAGGGCTCGGCATGTTGAGGGCCCTGCTGGACGGGCGCGAGTGGGACTTCGAGGGCAAGGTCCGCTCCCGGCTGCGCGACCCCCAGCCGACCGTTCCGCTGCATCTGGCGGCGAGCGGACCGCGCAACCTGCGGCTGGCCGGAGAGATCGCCGACGGCGTGATCCTGCTCAGCGGTGTCTCGCCGCGCACCCTGGCCGCCGCCACCGCCCGGGTGCGGGAGGGCGCCGAGGCGGCCGGACGGAACGCCGGGACTCTCCCGGTGACCGTGTCCGCGTTCTGCGCGGTGACCGACGGCATCGAGGCCGAGGCCCGCCTGCTCAAGCCGATCTGCGCCTCGATCGCCCAGAACGGCGGCGCGTCCTTCCTCGCCCTCGCCGGCATCGACGTGGACGTCCCGGCCGCGGTGGAGGGCGTCTACCCGGACCTCGTGCACGCCGAGGACTGGGACGAGGCCGTGCGGATCTGCTCGGCCTGGATCAGCGACGAGGCGGCCGTCCGCTTCGCCGAGGAGTTCTGCCTGATCGGCACGCCCGCACAGATCACCCAACGCCTGCGCACCCTCCGCCAGTCGGGCGTGACCGACGTCTTCCTCCAGCACGTCGGCTCCTACGACCTGCCCACCGACCTGATCGAGACCGTCGGCTCGTCGGTCCTGCCGGCCCTCCGCTCCGGCGGCCTCCCGGGATGAGACCGTCAGCGGGTTCCCGCCGCGGGCAGCAGATCCTTGCGTACGACGCCGTCCTGGACGACACACACGATGTTGCGGGGATCGCCGAGCACGCCGATGTCCGCGAGCGGGTCCCCGTCGCACAGGATCAGGTCGGCGGTCTTGCCCGCGGTCAGGGTGCCCAACCGGTCGGACAGGCCCAGGAGTTCGGCGGAGACGCGGGTGCCGGCGACGATCGCGGCCATCGGGTCCATGCCGAGGTCCACGAGGTAGCGGAGCTCCAGCAGGTTCTGGCCGTGCGGGCAGACCGCCGCGTCGGTGCCGAGCGCGATGCGGGCGCCCTGGTCGATGGCACGGGCGATGTTCTCCTTGGTGATGCCCGACCAGCGGACCTTCTTCTGGTAGTGGTGCTCCGGCATCAGGTCCTTGTCGATGCCCGCGAACACCGTGGACAGCGTCGGCACCACGAACGTGCCCCGCTCGCCCGCCAGGTCCAGCGCCCGCTCGTCCAGGCCGTACCCGTGCTCGATGCTGGTGACACCGCCGCGGATGGCGTTGAGGATGCCCGCGGTGCCCTGTGCGTGGGCGGCGACCGGCCTGCCGCCGTGGCGTCGGCACTCGTCCACCACGGCCCGGATCTCCTCCTCCATCAGCCCCTCGTCCTCGGGCTGGTCGTAGGGGCTGGCCATGCCGCCGGACGCGCAGATCTTGACCACGTCGGCACCCGCGCGGATCACCTTGCGCACGGCGAGCCGGGACTCGTCCACGGTGTCGGCAAGTTCGGCCATCTCGCCGCCGCTGAGGTCGGTGCCGTCCAGGAGGCGGAAGTCGGCGTGCCCGCCGGTGTGGCTGATGATCCGTACGGCGGTGTGCAGACGGGGGCCTACGATCCGTCCGGTCTCCACGGCCGTACGGAACCCGGTGGACAGTCCACCCAGGTCACGGGCGGTGGTGATGCCCGCGTCCAGGGTCTGCCGCAGCCGGGTCGCGGTGTCGTAGGTCACCAGGACCGGATCGAGTTCGCCGCGCCGCCCGGGCGGCGAGCCCTGCGCGTACGCGAGGTGGGTGTGGCAGTCGAAGAACCCGGGGAGCACGGTCCGGCCCCCGGCGTCGATGATCCGGATCGCGCGGCTGTCCTCGGGCGCCGGCGGGACCGTAGCCGCTGGTCCGGCGTAGACGATCGTTCCCTCCGCGTCCGCCACGACGACGGCGTCGGTCACCGGGGCGGCCCCGGTACCGTCGACGAGGCGGGCGTTCTCGACGCGCAACATGGTCCGAAAGGTCTCTTGCGTCATGGCATCCGTCATGGTGGGGCCGAATCACTCCTCGGTATCAGGAACCTCGGTGTCGGGGAACCTCGCTATCAGGAACAGGCGAAAGGGAGTCTGCAATGGACGAGATAACCCCGCGCTACGGTGCAGCTTCCGATCCTGATTTCAGTCGGGCGCGCAGGAATACGCCGTCCCAGGAGGCGCAGGATTTCGCTGCCGCGGATCTCGACGAACTGGACCGCGGAGTCGTCCACGCGCTGCAGATCCACCCCCGGGCCCCCTGGACCCTGATCGGCGACGTCCTCGGCGTGAATCCGGTGACGGCCGCCCGGCGCTGGCAGCGGCTGGAGGAGGCCGGGCTCGCGTGGGTGACCGCCTACCCGAGGCTGTCGGACTCCCGGATCGTCGTGACGGGCATCGTCGAGGTAGACACCGAACCCGGCGTCGCCGAGGACGTGGCCCGCGCGCTGGCCGCCGAGCACGCCGTGGCCAACGTCAAGATCACGGCCGGTGGCCGCGACGTCGTGACCGCCGTACAGACCAGGGACCTCGACGAACTCGCCCACCTCACCACCCGCCTCTTCCAGCAGACACCCGGCGTCCGCGCCACCCGCACCCACGTCTCCACCGGCGTCCCCACCGAGGGCAGCCGCTGGCGCCTGCGCAGCCTCGACGCGGCACAGTGCGCGCGCATCGAGGCGAGCCACGCCTCCGACATCCCGCCCGACCCGGGCACCGGGACCACCACGCCCTGGGACTCCCTGGACGCGCAGATCCTCGAACTCCTCAGCTCCGACGGCCGGATGTCGATCCGTGCGCTGGCGACCGCCACCGGCGTCGGCGTCACCACGGTCCGCCGCAGACTCCAGTCGCTGCTGGCCTCCCGCGTGAGCCTGCGCTGCGACCTCGCCCGGCGGCTGTCCGGCTGGCCGCTGGCGGCGGTGTACTTCGCGTCCGTGCCCGCCCAGCACCTGGAGGAGACCAGCCGCGTCCTGTCGGGCATACGGGAGGTCCGCTCGTGCGCGATCACCGCGGGCCCGCACAACCTCGTCATCGACGTCTGGCTGCGCGCACTGGCCGACGTGCACACCTTCGAGGCGCACCTGTCACGCCGACTGCCACGCCTGGTGATCGACGACCGCTCGGTGGTCCTGCGCACGGTGAAGCACATGGGCCGGATCCTGGACCGCGACGGCCGCTGCGTCGGTGTCGTCCCCCTGCGCGAACCCGAGGGAAGCCACCTCCCCACCGACAGCCTCCTCGCCGTACCGGACGACAAGCGCCTCTGGCGATGACACCGGACACGCCGAACCACCCCTTTCCTGAAGGCAGTTGAGGAGCACCGATGCGGTCCACGTACATCCCCGGCGCCGACGGCCACCTGCGCTGGATCGACATCCCGGGCGACGGCCCCGCCCGGGTGTACCTCCACGGACTGGGCTGCGCGGGCTCGGCCGACTTCACGGGGATCGCAGCTCTCTGCGGCGGACGCGCGATCGTCGTCGACCTCCTCGGCCACGGCTTCAGCGACCGCCCGAAGGACTTCACCGGCACGCTGGAGGCCCACGCCGAGACAGTCGCGGCCGTCCTCGACGACGAGGGGGTCAGGGACGCCGTCCTCGTCGGACATTCGATGGGCGGCGCCATCGCGATCGTCCTCGCCGCGACCCGCCCCGACCTGGCCTCCCGGCTCGTCGTCGCCGAGCCCAACCTGCGCGCGGGCGGCGGACTTTACAGCGCGGCCATCGCAGCCCAGCCCGAGGAGGACTTCGTCGGCCACGGATACCGTACGGTCCTGTCGACACTGGACCCGGACTACGCGGCCCGCGTGCGCACGGCCGACCCCGCGATCCTCCACCGCAGCGCCGTCAGCCTGGTGCGCGGGACGACTCCGGGCACGGCGGACCTCTTCTACGGCCTTCCCCGGCCCCGGGTCATGCTGATCGGCACCCGCAGTCGCCCCTACGCGGACGAGCCCGCCGTACGGCAGGCCGGCATCCCGGTCGTCGAGGTCCCCGACGCGGGCCACCACATGATGCGCGACAACCCCGAGGGGTTCGTGGCGGCCTTGGCCGAGAGCGGTGCGGGCCGTTGCTAGAGGGGAGCGCGGAGGGACTCGTAGCGAGCGAGTCGGGTCGTGATGACGCTCGACGCCTGGGTGAGTGCGTTGAGCAGCCGGGTGATCCTGCTGCCCGCCGTGGGGGCGATGACCGACAGCGCGCCCAGATAGGCGCCGCCCGCGCCGCGCACGGGAACCGCGACGGCGAGGTAGCCGATGCGCCGCTCCTCGACCTCGACTGCGTAGCCCTGCTCCCGAACGCGCTTGAGTTCACCGGGCAGTTGGGCGGGACCGAGCGTGTGCGGGGTGCAGCGGACCATCTGGGGGAGGACGCTCGCGAGCGGGTACTGCTCGGGGAGGAGGGCCAGGGTGAGCTTGCCAGCTGCGGTGCTGTGCAGTTGCAGGCGCCGGCCGTCGGCGGTGGAGCGGGCGTGGTTGCGGTGCGTGCCGAGGTTCTCGACGCACAGCAGCTCGGAGTCGTGCGGGATGGCCAGGATCACGGCGTTGTCCAGGTTCTGCGCGAGGCCCTCGATGACCGGCCTGGCCGCCTCGCGCAGCGTGCGCTGCTGGGGCGAGCGCAGGCCCATGGCGTAAAGCCGTACGCCCAGGCGGTAGTTGCAGCCGTCCCGCTCCAGGAAGTCGGTGGCCACCAGCTCCTGGCACAGCCGGTGCACGGTGGCCTTCGCGATGCCGGTGCGGGACCTCAACTCGGCGAGGCCCAGCGAGAAGTCGTCGTCACCGAAGGCCGACAGGATCAGACTCACCTTGCCCAGAACCGAGTTGGGCCGCTCGCCGGACTCCCGGACCGCGCCGGCGGTGGTCATCCCGCCGCCACCCAGTCGAGGATGTACCGCGAGAACTCCTCGGGGAGTTGCTCCGGCACAGGGACGTGTCCGCCGGGAATGACCCGCGTCTCGCAGCCGATCGCCTCCGCGAACCGCTCCAGACCCGGCATGGAGAAGTGGTCCCCGGACGCGCAGACGGCGAGGGTGCGGGCGGTGACCAGGGGCAGCCGCTGGTCCATCATCGAGCCGCGTACCGCCACATGCCCTTCTTCCACCCGGTCGAGCACGGTCAGCGCGTCGATCATGAACCGGTTGAGGGCGGCCTCCTCGCCGGGCTCGTAGAACTCCCGCCTGCGGTTCCACAGTTCGAGCAGATGCGAGCCGTCGGGCTGGGGGACGACGTGGTCGACGGCCTTGCGGTGATCGGCCGAGCGGCGCTTCTCCTCGTCGATGAAGGGGGTCGCGGAAAGGAACAGACTCGCCACCCGCTTCTGGTGGCGTGCCGCGAGTTCCACCGCGATGACCCCGCCGGTGTGGTGGCCGACGAGATGGAAGCGCTCCAGGCCGAGTTCCTCGATCAACGCGTCGGCCGCGTCGGCCCACCGATCGATCGTGTGCGGCCCCTCGGGCTTCGCGGAGGCGCCGAAGCCCAGGGTGTCCATGGCGATGGCCCGGTGCGTGGCCCCGACGCGGGGGAGCACCTCCAGGAACTCGGTCCAGGAGCGCGGTGTCTGATGGAGCATCAGAACCGGTTCGCCCGTGCCGCATTCGACATAGTGCAGCTGGCCGAACGGGCTGGATACATAGCCGCGGTGCAGTGTGTCCGTCATGAGTGACCCCCTGGTTTGTGGCATGCGGTCAGATGGCCGGGTGTCTGTTCGGTGAGTGCGGGGCGTTCGCTGCGGCAGTGGTCGTCGGCCAGCCAGCAGCGGGAGGAGAAGGGACAGCCGGTCGGGATGTCGGTCGGCGAGGGCAACTCGCCCTTGAGGACGATCTGTTCGCCCGGCCCGGTGCCGTCGCCGGGTTCGAGGACGGACGAGAGCAGGGCCATCGAGTACGGGTGCTGCGGCGCCTCGAACAACTGCTGCGCCGGGGCCATCTCGACGATCGACCCGAGGTACATCACGGCGACCCGCCGGCTGAGGTGGCGGACCACACCGAGGTTGTGCGAGATGAACAAGTAGGCGATGCGGTCCCGCTGTTGGATCTCCTGGAGCAGATTGAGGATCTGCGCCTGGATGGAGACGTCCAGCGCCGACGTCGGCTCGTCGAGGACGATCACAGACGGCTGCGGGGCCAACGCCCGGGCGAGCGCGAGGCGTTGACGCTGACCGCCGGAGAACTCGTGCGGATAGCGGCCGGCCGCCGCCGCGTCGAGGCCGACCTCCTCCAGGACTTCCGCCAACCGGGCGCGCCGCTCGGTGCGCGCCACCCCTCGGGCGCGCAGCGGCTCCTCGATGCTCGCGCCCACCGGCAGGCGGGGGTTCAGCGAGCCGTTGGGATCCTGGAACACCATCTGCACCGCACGCCGGAACGCCTTGAGGTCGGCGCTCTTCGGCTTGTGCGTCATGTCCTTGCCCTCGAAGCGCACGGCGCCTCGCGTCGGACGGTACAACCTGGTGGCGATCCGGCCGAGCGTGCTCTTGCCGCACCCGGACTCGCCGACCAGGCCGACCGTCTCACCGGGGTTCAGGGCCAGCGAGATGTCGTCCACGGCCCGGACACCGGAACGGCCCGGGCGGCGTCCGAACTCGTGCCCTATACCGGCGAGTTCGAGCAGCGGCACCTCGGTGTCCGCCGCGGGTGGCGGAGCCGTCGGCTCGGCCACTGTCAGGTCCAGTCGCGGTTCACTCATCGTTTCCTCCGGCTGGGGTCGGGGCGTCCTCGGTGTCCCGCCAGCAGCGCGACACCCACCCTTCGCCGACGGGCCGCAACGGCTGGGGCTCGGCACAGGCGTCGGCGGCCAGCGGGCAGCGCGGCGCGAAGCGGCACCCGGGCAACCTGCGGGCGTCGTCCGTGAGTTGGCCGCGGATCGCGGTCAGCGGGGTGCCGTCGCCCTCCCGCATCCGGGGCACCGCCGCGAGCAGCGCCCGCGTGTACGGATGCCGGGGCGCGTTCAGCACCTGCTCGACCGTGCCGGACTCCACCGCCTGCCCGGCGTACATCACCTGCACCCGGCTGCACATCGCGGTGATGACCCCGAGGTCGTGCGAGATGAGCAGCATCCCCATGCCGTGCTCCTCCTGGAGCGAGCGCAGCAGCCGGAGGATCTCGGCCTGCACGGTGACGTCGAGGGCGGTCGTCGGTTCGTCGGCCAGCAGCAGGCGCGGGTTGCCCGCCATCGCGATGGCGATGACGACGCGCTGGCGCATGCCGCCGGACAGTTCGTGCGGGAACTGCCTGGCCCGGCGCTCGGGGGAGGGGATCTCCACCAGGCGCAGCAGGTCGACCGCCCGCTCCTGGGCTTCCTTCCGGCCGGCCTTGCCGTGGATCCGCAGTACCTCGGCGACCTGCGCGCCGACCCGCATGCACGGGTTGAGCGAGGTCATCGGCTCCTGGAAGACCATCGCCACCCGGTCGCCGCGCAGGCTCTCCAGTTCGGCGGGGCGGCTGCCCAGCAGATCTGTGCCGCAGGCCTCCAGCCGGTCGGCGCGGACATCGGCGCCGGAGCCCAGCAGCCCCATGGCGGCGAGGGCGACGCTGGACTTGCCGCAACCGCTCTCGCCGATCAGGCCCACCACTTCGCCCTGGTCGACGCGGAGATCCACACCGGAGACGACGTCCGAGCCGCCGAATCCGATGTGCAGCCCCGAGACGTCGAGGACCGGGCCCGTGCCGCCGGACTCGGTGGCGGCACGGGCGGGCGTCAAGGTGTCGGCTTTCACGCGGACAGCCAGGCGTTCTTGAGGTTGAGCCGGGTCGCCGTGGCGTCCGGCTGGTAGCCGTGCAGCTTGTCGCTCCACGCCTCGCCGCGCACCGCCTTGGCGTACGGCACCAGGAGGTAGGCCTCGTCGGCGATGTACTGGGCGAGCTGGTGGTAGAGCGTGACCCGTTTCGCGTTGTCCTGCTCGCTCTTCGCGGCAGCCATCAGGTCCCACAGGTGCTGGTCCTTGACCTTGGTCGCCGGACTGCCCTTGGCGAACCACAGGTCCAGGTACTGGCTGGGGTCGGCGTTGAGCACGCTGGTCATCATCACCATGTCGGTGTACTCGCCGGCCAGCACCTTCGGCACGACACTCGCGAACGGCACGAGCTTGAGGTCGAGCGTGATGCCCACCTTGGACAGCTGCGCCTTCATCAGCTCCATGGCGGAGATGTCGGGGCCGTAGGCCGGGTCGCTGGGGGCGAGCAGTTCGATGGTGACCTTGCTCTTCCCTGCCTCCTTGAGCAGGGCCTTGGCCTTGCTCTGGTTCTGCGTGTACATCGGGTCGGCGGCCGTGGGCGTGATGCCGTACGGGTCCTGCGGCGGGATGACGTATCCGAAGGTGGCGGAGCCGCTGCCCAGCGTCTTGATCAGGGTCTTGCGGTCGATGGCGAGGTTGAACGCCTCCCGGACCCGCTTGTCGGCGAGCGGTCCGCTCAGGGTGTTCATGTTGAGCCAGATGCTGGAGACGATCGGCCCGTTCGCCTCGGTGACACCGCTCGTGGTCTTGACGTCGCTCACCATGCGCAGGTCGCGGAAGGACAGCAACTGCACCGAGTTGGAGCGCAGCGACGCGACGCGCGAGGTCTCGTCGGGGATGAGCCGGTAGATCACCGTGTCGAGATACGGCTTCGGCTTGTCCCAGTAGCCCTTGTGGCCGGAGAGCTCGATGGAGATGCCCTTCGACCACTTCTTCAGGGCGAAGGGTCCGGTGCCGTTCTCCGTCTGCTTGAGCTGGTTCCCGGTGCGGGACGTCGTCCACTTCTTGCTCATGATGGCGCCGCTCCACGGGCGGGCCAGGAAGTTGTACAGCGACGGCTGTGGGGTGCTCAGCTTGATCTCGATCGTGCTCGCGTCCGGCGCGGTCACCGTCTTGATCTTGTACTGCTGGGTGTACGGCGACTTGATCGCCGGATCCATCAGCCGCTCCAGGCTGAAGATGACGTCGTCGGTGGTGAGCTTGGTGCCGTCGTGGAAGGTGACTCCGTCGCGGAGCGTGAACCGGTAGGTGGTGGCGTCCACCTGCTGGTAGCTCTTGGCGAGCCCGGGCTTGATCTGGCCCTTGCTGTCCAGGCTCAGCAGGCCCTCGTAGAACTGCGCGACGATCTGCTGGTCGAAGTAGGCCTGCGCCACCTGCGGGTCGAAGCCGACCGTGGGCTCCCCGTCGAGCCCGATGGTGAGGGTGCCGCCGCTGACCGGTTTCCCGGAGGTCTTGGTGGCCGTGGTGGCCGTACCGCCGCAGGCCGCCAGCATCAGGCCGGCCAGGGTACTGCCGCCGAGGGCCAGCGCGTTTCTGCGGGAGAGGGTGTGGTTCGTCATCAGGACCGCCTGTTTCTCAAGAACGTGAGGGTGAAGTGACGTGGTGCGGGCGCCTGTTTAGGGCGTGCGGCGCTTGCCGCGCGGGTTGAGCTGTTCCTGGAGGCCGTCGGAGATGAGGCCGAAGGCCGCGGTGGCGATGGCCAGGGTGATGCCGGGGACGATCACCAGCAGCGGGTCGTCCTTCATGTAGCGCTGGCCCTCGAAGATCATCCGGCCCCAACTGGGCGTCGGCGGCTGGATACCGAGGCCCAGATAGCTCAGGGACGCCTCCACCAGGACGCAGGTCGCCGCGGTGTTGGCGTACTGGACGAGCGCGGAGGACAGCACGTTCGGCAGCACATGGCGGCCGATGATCACCGGGGTCGGCACGCCCGCGATGCGCGCCGCCGACACGAAGTCCCGCTCGCGCACGGTGAGCGCCGGAGCCCGCACGATCCGCGCGAAGTACGGCACGAAGATCAGGCCCATGCCCCCGATGAGGACCCACATGCCCGGGCTGAAGACCGACACCAGCACAAGTGCCAGCAGCACGGAGGGAATCGACATCGCGGTGTCCATCGCCGCCATCAGCACCGCGTCCAGGCGCCGGGCGTTGTAGCCCGCGACGAGACCGATCGG
This sequence comes from Streptomyces sp. NBC_00986, assembly GCF_045162565.1. Classification (NCBI taxonomy): domain Bacteria; kingdom Bacillati; phylum Actinomycetota; class Actinomycetes; order Kitasatosporales; family Streptomycetaceae; genus Streptomyces; species Streptomyces sp. NBC_00986. Next base: position 1,237,139 of record NZ_CP108733.1, on the reverse strand, counting down.
GATGCCGATCAGCGCGGCGAGCGTGGTCGCCCCGAAGGCCACCATGAGGGACTGGCGGGCCGCCCCGAAGGTCCGGGTGAACAGGTCACGGCCGAGGTTGTCGGTGCCCAGCCAGTGACTCCCGGACGGACTCGTGAGCAGCGAGTCGCTCACGTCCTCCGTCGAGTAGCGGCCGAAGGCGCCGATGAGCAGGGACAATACGACGATCGCGCCGAGGATGCAGACACCCGTGGTCAAGGTCGCGTTCCAGCCGAGGCGCGGCCTCCGTCGTCGGCGCGCCGGGGCCACGGTGACGGCGGGCGCGGTGGATTCAACCGTCACGGCGGGCTCCAGTCGTCCGGATGCGGGGGTCGATGAGGGGGTAGACCAGGTCGGTCACCAGGTTGATCAGCACATAGGAGGCGCCCAGCGCGAGGATCGCGCCCTGGATCACCGTGAAGTCGTGCTGCGTGATGGAGTTGACGATCAGCGAGCCGAGACCGGGGAGGGCGAAGACCTGCTCGACGATGACCGTGCCGCCGACCAGCACCCCGAGCTGGAGACCGCCGGCGGTGACCACCGGCACCAGCGCGTTGCGCAGCGCGTGCCGCAGCATCAGCCGCCGTCGCCCCGCGCCCTTCGCCGCCGCCGTCCGCATGAAGTCCTGGCCCTCGACGTCGAGGACGGCGGCCCGCATGTAGCGGCAGAGCGTCGCGCCGAACGGGATGCCCAGGGCGATCGCCGGGAGCAGTAGCACCTGGAGGTTGAGGAGCGGGTCCTGCGAGAACGGCACGAACGAGAACAGCGGCCAGGCCGGTGCCAGCGTGCTCACCAGGAGGACCATCACCGTGCCGACCACGAACGGCGGGACGGCGAGCCCCATGAACGCCGCGCTGTTGACCAGCCGGTCCTTGGCGCGCCCCTGGTGCATCGCCGACCAGATGCCCGCCGGGATGCCCCACAGGACCGCGATCACCGCCGCGTAGACGGCGAGTTCGAGGCTCACCGGGAGACGGGCGGCGACCTGGGCGCCGACGCTCTGCCCGTCCAGCAGGGACGAGCCGAGATCGCCCCGGACGGCGTGCCCGATCCACGTGAGGTACTGCGACCACACGGGCTGGTCGAGGCCCAGTTGCTGGGTGATCTGGGCGCGCAGCTGGGGCGTCGAGTTCTCGCCCGCGATCAGGGCCGCCGGATCACCGGGGACCAGATGCGCCAGGGCGAACACGATGGCGCTGAGGCAGAGGACTACCGCGAGCGAGCGGACCACACGGATCGACAGATAACGCAGCACTGGATCTCTCCCCTTATATCGCGGCGGCCGGAGCCGAGGCCCGGGGCGTCGTACGGGTCGGTTCGGAGGGACGGAGTCGCGCGGCCAGCGCGCCGGGGACGGCATCGGCCGCGTTCGGGTCGATCGCCCGGCCCTCGCGGAACACCGCGCGCAGCCGCCGCCGGTCGGTGAGCACGCCCAGATCGGCGAGCGGGTCACCGTCCACCAGCAGGAGGTCGGCCCACCTGCCCGGGGCGACCGTCCCTGTCCTGGCTCCGAGACCGAGGGCCTCGGCGGCTGCGGAGGTCGCCGCGACCAGGACCTCCGCCGGCGTCATACCGATCTGCTCGTGCAGCAGCACCAGTTCCCGGGCGTGGTTCCCGAACCGCATCGTGTTGGAGGAGTCGCTGCCCGAGATGATCCGCACCCCGGCCCGATAGGCCCGCCGTACGGACATGAGCCTGCGTTCGCGGAGCAGCTCCGCCTTGTCCAACTGCTCGGTGACCAGGCCGCGTTGGCGCCCGTGCTGCGTCATGAACTCGCTGATCGACAGGGTCGGGCACAGGAACGTGCCCTGTTCCAGCATCAGTTCGACGAGATCCTCGTCGAGGTCGGAGCCGTGCTCCAGGGTGTCCACCCCGGCGACCAGCGCGGCCGTGATCCCGGCCCGGGTGTGCGCGTGGGCCGCGACCCGCAGGTCCAGGGCGTGGGCCTCGTCGACGATCGCGTCGATCTCGGCGTCCGTGTAGTTGCGCCACGAGGTCTTGTCGCCGACGGAGAGTGTGCCGCCGCTCGTGCAGATCTTGATCAGGTCCACGCCCATGCGGGCGTACTCCCGGACCCGCTTGCGGCACTCGTCCGCGCCGTCGGCCGGCGGCCACATGCGCTTCTCGTCCAGGGTCGCCGGGCAGAACATGTCGCCGTGTCCCGCGGTCATGCCCACGAGACCGGAGGCGACGACCCGCGCCCCGTCGAGGACGTGCTCGTCCATCACGTGCTTGACCGCCACCTCGGGCAGCGAACCGGCCGTGTCCCGGACCGTGGTGAAACCGGACCGCAGCGCCTCACGGGCGTTGGCCGCGGCATGCAGGGTCTGCTCCTCGGTCGACGTGAGCATGTTCCACAGCTGCACGTCCTGCGGCCGGTCGCCCGCGTTGGACCGCAGGTGCACATGGCAGTCGACGAGACCGGGCAGCAGGGTCGTGCCCCGCAGGTCGTACACCGTGTCCGAGGGGGTCGTCGCCACGGTGTCCGCGTCTCCCACCTCGGTGATCACGGTGCCGTCGATCACCACGGTCGCGTTCGTCCGTGCGGCACCTCCGGTGCCGTCGATCAACGTCATTCCGGCCAGGACTGTTCGCTCCGTCATAGGACCGTGTTCACTCCTCTCCGTGGGAACTGGTAAGGAGGAGTGTGGGCGGGCGATGGTATGCCCGTGTTGCGGTGCAGCTTTCGCTTGGAATTCCCTCGGGGCGCGCAGGATTGCGCCACCCCTGGAAACGCAGATTTGAGCCACTCGCCGGAGATCACAGCGAACTCACGAACGCCGTGTCGGCGCCCACCGGCCCCACGGCGGTCGCCCCGCCGGGAGTGCCGAGCGGTGCCGTACGGCCGGACAGGGGCTCCTCGAAGAAGCGGCGGTTGTCGGCGCGGAACTCAGGGTCGGCGAGGCGGTCGACGGTGATCGCCTGCTCGGGGCAGGCCGTCTCGCAGGCACCGCAGTCGATGCACTCCACGGGGTTGATGTAGAGCTTGCGCTCGCCCTCGTAGATGCAGTCGACCGGGCACTCCTCCATGCAGGACCGGTCCATGATGTCGACGCAGGCGGATCCGATGACGTAGGCCATGTCAGTTCTCCTTCTCGGTGGAATGGCCGGGGAACAGCGCGGCCTCGGGGTCGATGACGGTGGCCGCGTTGTTCACGGCGGTGGCGGCCTCACCGAAGCCGACGGAGATCAGCCGCACCTTGCCCGGGTAGTCGGTGATGTCCCCGGCGGCGAACACGCGGGGCAGATTGGTCGCCATGCGGGTGTCCACGGCGATCCGCCGCGCCTGGAGTTCGAGCCCCCAGGTCTGGAGCGGTCCGAGATCGGCGATGAAACCGAGCGCGGCGACGACGGTACGGGCGGGCAGCAGCCGGACGGACTTCTCCACCCGGTGCCGGACCGCGACCTTCTCCACGCCCGACTCGCCGTGCAGCGCGCTCACTTCGGAGTCGGTGATGATCTCGATGCCGAGCGCGCGCACCTTCTCCACGCTCGCCGCGTGCGCCCGGAACCGCGCACTGCGATGGACGAGGGTGACGGACCGGGCGATCGGGGCGAGCAGCGCCGCCCAGTCGAAGGCACTGTCCCCGCCGCCGACGACGACCACGTCGTGACCGGCGTGTTCGGCCGGGTCCGGCACGAAGTACACCTGCCCGCGCCCGAGATAGCCCTCGCCCGCCGGCAGCGCCCGGGGCGTGAACGTCCCCACCCCGCCCGTGATGACAACTGCCCCCGCCCGTACGGCGGTTCCCGTGTCGGTGCGGACGACGGGACGGCCGTCGAGGTCGTGCGCCAGGTCGACCGCCCGCTCCCCGAGGAGATACCGGACGCCGTACGGCGCGGCCTGCGCGACAAGGTTGTCGACGAGGTCGCGTCCTCGTACCGACGGGAACCCGGCGATGTCGAAGATGGGCTTCTCCGGGTACATCGCGCTGATCTGGCCGCCGCACTGCGGCAGTACGTCCAGGACGGTGACGCGCAGTCCGCGGAACCCGGCGTAGTAGGCGCCGTAGAGGCCGGACGGGCCGGCGCCGATGATCAGGATGTCGGTCTCGATCACCGGTGACTCGACCGGTTCATCTATAGGAACGCTCATGTTCAGGAGCGTAGGAACGGACCGCTCAGCGCCCAATGGAACCGGTCCGGCTGCCGGGACGGGGGGTCAGACGAGGACGAGTCGGACCGTTCCCGTCACGCACGGAGTGCCGTCGGCCTTGAGGACGGCGACCTCCAGGGACACACGGGCGCCCTCCACCGCCCGGACGGCCCCGGTCCAGGTGAGGGGCTCATCGGCCACGGCGGTCGTACGGTTGCGCCAACTCACCGTCTCCAGACGGGAGTCGGGCCCCGCCCACGCCAACGCGTACCGGGTGAGGGTCTCGCCGTGCAGCGTGGACTGTACGACGGCGCCCGGAAAGCCCTCAGAGGCCGCGAACTCGGCGTCGTAGTGGATGCGGTGGGAGTTCCACGACACGGCGCTGAAACGGAAGAGCTGGACCTTGCTGTGCGTGTACCGCTGCGGCGGGCAGACGTCACCGGCGACGGGCGGGTTCATGCGGCCCCAGGGGAGTCGATGGCTTCCATCACTACGATCGTCTCGTCCACGGCGGTCAGTTCGGTGCCGTCCGTCGAGGTGAAGCGGGTGGTGAGGCCGAGCAGGACGAAGGGGCCGGAGCGGCCCTGTTTGCGTACGGCGGAGGTGACCGCGCGGGAGGCGGTGACACGGCTGCCCGCGACCGGGGCCCTGAGCAGTCGTACGGTCTGCCCGCCGTGCATCTGGCGGACCGGTAGGCCCTCGGTGCAGGGCGACTCACGGGCGGCGAGCCCGTCGGGCCTCAACTCCCGTTCGGGAGGCCCGTCTTCCCAGCTCATGGTGGCGGCGAGAAAGAGGGCGGGGGCCTCGACCGGCTCGCCCGTCGCCTCCCGTTTCCGGGCCCGGTCGATGTAGTCGGCGTCGTTCAGCGCGGCGGCGTACCGGCAGAAGTCCTTGACGGTGACCGTGCCGCAGTCCTCGTCCTCCCATCGGCCGACGAGACTTCGGGCCCGGGTCAGCACCTCGTCCAGTGCGTTCACAGGGCCGACCGCAGCGACCTGCCGATGCCCAGACCCGCGGTGCGCAGCGCGCTGGCGTGCGCGGCGGCGTCCACGCGGTAGGTCGGGGCGGTGATGGAGAGGGCGCCGGCGAGGGTGTTCTGGCGGCCGAAGACGGGCACGGCCATGCTCATGTAGCCGAGTCTGACCTCCTCGGCCTCGGTCGCGATGCCCTCCTCCCGGATGCGCTCCACCTGGCCGCGCAGCCGCCCGGGAGAGGTGATCGTGTGCCGAGTGAACGGTTTCAGCCCGTTTCTGACCACCTCCCCGAACAGGGTGGCGGGGGAGAAGGCCAGGATCGCCTTGCCGGTGGCCGTGCAGTAGAGCGGGAGCCGCCCCGCCACCCGGGACTCCTCGCTCAGGCCCCGGTGCGGCAGGATCTTCTCCAGGTAGACCACATCGAGACCGTCGTGGATCGCGAAGTGGATCGTCTCCTGGGTCGCGAGGAGCAGATCCTCCATGTACGGCTGCGCCACCTCGCGCAGGATCCGCTGCCGGTGCACCCGCTGCCCGATCTCGAACAGCCGCAGCCCGAGCCGGTAGTCGCACCCGGCCCGCTCCAGCAGCCCCCAGACCACCAGCTCTTGGCAGAGCCGGTGCACGGTGGCCTTCGCGACCCCCGAACGGCGCACGAGGTCCGCGAGGGAGAGCGACTCGTCGTCGACGGTGAACGCCTCCAGGATGGGCCGCACCTTGCCGAGGACGGAGTTCATCGAGTCCGGAGACGCGGACGCGGAGGCAGCGGTGACGGGAGGCGGGGGAGTGCAGGCCGCGGCGCGGGCGATCGGGACGACGGTCATGGCGGGCACCTCACGATCAACGGTTACGGCGGGAATCCCACTGTCAGCGGGCGGACGACGACTCTGCGAGGAACGCGAGACTCAGCGGGTTGTACAGGGTGGCCTTCTCATGTTGCGGCCAATGTCCGCATTCTGTGAAGATCTCCAGCCGGGCTCCCGGGATCGCGGCGGCGATCGCCTCGGCCTCCGGTACGTCCCCGAGTGGGTTCTTGTTGCCCCACACCACCAGCGTCGGCGCCTTGATCCGCGCCATGCGGTCGGGGCGCAGCAGATTCCGCTCGCGGGCCTCGACCTCCTGGAGCGCCAGCAGGTTGTGCAGGTTCCGCTGGAAGTCGGGGTGGTGGTAGATCTCGTAGCGCACCTGGGTCAGCTCCTCGCCCAGGTCCTCGTCCCAGTCGGCCCACAGCAGGGCCAGCCGGTCGCGGGTGTACGAGATCTCCGGCTCCATGGCCGCGGCGCGCGTCGAGGTCTTGAGCCGCTCCATCACCGCCGGGTTGATCTTCGTGCCGCCCATGCAGAGGAGCTGGAGGGAGGAGACCCGGTCCGGGTACTCGCTCGCCGCCCAGGATCCGACCCAGCCGCCCAGCGACTCGCCGACCAGGTGGGCGCGTTCGGCACCCACCGCGTCGAGGTAGGCCATCAAGTGGTCTACGTACGCCGGGATTTCACCCGGCCGGTCGGGCTTGCCCGTGTAGCCGTGGCCGAGCATGTCGATGGCGTGGCAGCGGTAGCCGGCCTCGGCGTGCGCCGGGATGTTGCGGACGAACGCCTCCAGATGACCGGTCGTGCCGTGCAGGAACACGACGTGCTCGCCGTCCTCGGGACCGGCCTGGAGCGTGCGGGTGGTGACATCGCCGGTCTCGACGTACGCGTGCCGGTAGTCGATGCCCGAGAGTTCGGTCCAGATGCTCATGACTGCCTTACTGCCTTTCGGTGGGGGCCTGTTGGGGGTCGAGGACGGCTACGCCCATCCCGGTGAGCCACTCGGGCATCGGCTCGTACGCCAGCCGGCGGCCGGGCACGTGGTCGAGCACGGCCGACATCAGCAGCCAAGTGCGCAGCTCCTGCGCCCCGTTGCCGGCGACCTTCTCCAACTCCTCGGTGCTGTACGCCGTGATCCGCCGGATCTCGCCCTGCTCGACAAGAGAGAGGAACTCGTTGTCGAACTCCGGGTTGAGCGCGGCCTCGGCGGCGCGGATGATCTCGCGGCGCCGGACGTCGTAGTCCTGCCAGTTCTCCCGGCCGTTCAGCCAGGCGCCGACCATGAACTCCTCGTCGTCACCGTGCGGTTCACGCCAGTCCGGCCAGGGCAGCCGGTGCGAGAGGCCGCCCGAGCCGACCACCGCGACACGGCGGTCGCCGGGGAAGGCGAGGACGGCGTCCCGGATCGCGCGGCCCAACTCCTCGCAGCGGGCGAGGGTGGGCAGGGGCGGGGCGAAGACGTTGACGACGATCGGCACGATCTCCACGTCCAGGCCCTCGAAGAGGTACTGGACGGCATGCGACTGACCGTGGTCGATCTGGAGTCTGGCCGAGAACGCCGGGTCGAATCCGCCTTTCTCCACAAGGGAGTTGGCGATGTGCCGGGCCAGCGGCACGTCCACCGGCTGCGGGCCCTTCGGGGTGCCCGACTCGCCGCTCGCGACGCACTCGCCGACCCCGATCGTGAAGCTCGGGATCAGGTCCAGCCAGAAGCCCCGGAAGTGGTTCGAGCCGACCAGGATCACCGTGTCGGGGCGGGCCACGAGGAGTGCCTCCCGCGCCTCGGCGAGCGCGTCGCGGAACCGCTCGGCCCGGTCCTTGTGGAAGGTCTCCTCCCAGTGGGTGTTCATCAGCGTGCTGTGCGAGGCGCCCACGCCCAGGACGATCTCGGTCATGCTGCTGCCCCTTCGACCTCGGCGCGGGAGCGCGTGACGGTGTCGACCGCCGTGCGGATCAGATGGCGTGTGAGCTTCTCCATCGCCCGCACGGAGACGGTGTTCATGCCGCGCGCGAAGTCGATGTCGAACAGCGAGTCCGTGACCTTCGGCATGCCGACCCGCACGGTCGGGATGCCGCGCCCGCGCAGGATGTTGGCGTCGGTGGCCCCGCTGTTGCCCCGGATCACCTCGTGCTCGCGCCCCTCGAACGCGGCCCAACTCGCCGTCGCGCTACGGCAGATCCAGCTGTCCGGGTCGGTACGGGTACCGGGGATGGCCAGGACCATCTCGGCGTCGACATGGATGCCGGGGTTCTTCTCGCGGAGTGTGTCGATCGCTGCGAGGAACTCCCGCTTGGCCTGCATCGGGGTCGTCTCCGGGGCGATGCGCAGGTCCACCATGAGAGTGCAGGACGCCGGTGTCACCGCCGCCATCCGGGGCCAACCGCCTTGTATCGACGAGACGATGCCCTGCGGCGCGACCGTGCCGGAGGTGTGCCGGTCGGCGTACTCGACGAACCACTCCTCCAGGTGCCGGGCGACCTCACCGGCGCGGGCGACGGCGTTGTCGTAGGGGAGCCGGTGGCGGGAGCCGACGTAGGTGTGCGTGCCGTGGACCGTGACCTCGAACCAGACCAGGCCGACCTCGTCCCAGGAGACCGTCCAGCCGGGCTTGGCGATGAGGGCGTAGTCCGTCCACACGCCCTGCTCCAGGAGGAACGAACAGCCCGCGCCCTGGCCGGTGTTGAGGCGGGAGCTACCGGGGCGGGCGTTGGTGGGCATGCCGCCCGCGCCGAAGGCCGCGACCAGGTCGCCGGTGAGGGGGACGCCGGCCAGGGCGATCGCCTCGGCGGCCATCATCACGCACGCCGCGTGGCCCTTCGGGTTGGAGGCGCCGAGACCGACGACGAGGTCATCGTGGACGGTGGCCCGTGGACGCATGTCGTCCCGCAACTCCGGCCCGATCCGCGGGAGATCCTCGCTCTCCTCGCCCACGGTCAGGGTGTCGATGGGCGCGTACAGCATGAGGTCGGGGCCCGTGCCGTCGCCGGAGAGCCGGGCCCGGGCGTTGGCCTGCCGGTCGTCCAGCGGCTGGACCTGGGCACGGCAGCCGGCGGCCGTGAGGGTCGCGGCGATGTGCTCGGCGAGGGGGCGTTCGTCGCCGGTGGGGCTCGGGATGTCGACGAGCCCGGAGATCAGTTCGCGCAGCCGGTCGCCGGTGACCTGCCGCCAGGCGTCCTCGACCCAGCCACGCCGTTGTGCGTCCAGTCCCGCCAACTCGCCTGCGGGGCTCACTGGTTGATCCTGTGGACCTGGGTCATGGTGGTGCGCTCGATGCGCTTCTTGGCGAGCGGGAGCCCGAGGGCTATACCGGCTCCGATCAGCAGGGTGAGCAGGGTGCGGCCCATGGTCATGCCTTCTTCTTGTCGATGCCGGAGTCGGTGCTCGGGTCGGAGTCGGCGCCCGTGCCGGCGAGCTTCTTGCCGTACTCCTCCTCGCTGAGGTTCCGCCAGGCGGTCAGCGAGATGTCGGGGCGGTAGAGCTTCTCCGGGGGCGCGTCGGTGATGTCGACCATCCAGGCGTCCTGGCCGGAGAACTGGCCGTGGAACAACCACCTGATCGCACCGAGGTACTTGGCGTAGAAACGCAGGGTGTCCCAGCCCTCGGTGAAGTTGACCATCACGCCGACATAGCGGTGGTTGTCCTCGTCGACGGGGACGTAGAACTCGTAGTGGATGAAGTTCGGGTACGCGATGCGCAGCACGCCGGGCATCGACAGGGACGCGAAGCCGGGGAACTCCTGGGCCTCGATCGTCGGGTTCACCTTGTCGGGCTTGCCCGTGTTGCCGATGTTGAAGGTCTCCTTCGGCGGCTGGGCCTTCCACCAGCGTTTGTTGGTCCAGCGGCCGACGCCGGGGAAGTCCGCCTCCCAGTACACCTCGTCCTGGACCCGGAAGATCCAGCGGCCCTTGGACACGACCCGCGTGATGTTCCAGGTCGGCATCGGCTTGAACAGACGCCAAAGTGCCGTGCGGTGCAGGTACTTCGCGTGTCCCTCGTCGAAACCGTTCTCGCAGGCGAAGCGCCAGTTGCCGCTGCGCGGGTCGATCCGGCCGCCCATCACGAAGGCGTTCTCGACGAGCTCCTCGGGCAACTGCTCGTCGATGGGGTGCGGTTCCTCGTCGGCGAGGGGGATGTACACCCACACCATGCCGAGGCGTTCCTCGACCGGGTACGTCCGAACCGCGACCTTGCCGGTCAGTCGGCAGCCGGGCCCGTCGGTGATGACCGCGGCGAGCCTGCCGGTGGGCAGGTCGAAGGTCCAGCCGTGGTACGGGCAGCTGATCGTGCCGGGGAACTGCTGGTCGCCCTCGGAGAGGGGCACGCCGCGGTGCGGGCAGCGGTTGTGCAGCGCGTACGCTGTGCCGCCGTCCCGGATCAGCGTGATCTTCTCGCCGCAGATCGTGAACGGGAGTGGATCGCCGGTGATCTGGCTCGACCATGTGACCGGGTACCAGTAGCCGCGGAAGCCCGCGCCCGCCGCGTCGTAGTGCGGCCACGACTTCCAGTCCTGGCGGCCGGGCTCACCCGTTGGTCTGCGGCGGCTCCGGACCGGTGGCTGGGAGTCGGGAGAGTCGTCGACCGTCATCGTGCGCGTCCTCCTGCTGCCGGGATGCCTGTCCGGCGAGCATGCGACGGACCGCCGGATCCGCCCAAGGGACCCGTCCCGCTGAGCAGACCGTACCCAGGGGTGGCGGCGGAAGTGTGACACTTTCGGCACTTCTGTCACACTTCGGCGCGGACAGGGTCGGGGACCAGGGCTCACCTGCGCGTCCCGGTCAGCGGACCCTCGTCGATGCGCGGGCGACACCCGCCGTTCTACGGTGCGCCAAATCCCGTGCCGCCCCCCACCGACCAGCCGAAGCCGGCGGTCTCCCATCGACCTCTGAGGTACTCATGGAGACACGGTCCACGACACGCCATCCCCTCGCAGGCACCACCGCCCTCGTCGTCGCACTTCTCACGCTCACCGCGTGCGGCGCGGGCACCACCGACTCGGCCGCGGGCTCCGGCTCCGGCAAGAACGCGGCGGGCCCCACCATCCGCATCGGCGTCGGCATCGACGCCTCGTACGCGCCCTTCTTCCTCGCCGACGCGAAAGGCCTCTGGGCCAAGCACGGAGTGAACGTGCAGCTGGTCCAGTTCGGGCAGGGCAGCGAGGGCGTCAACAACCTCGTCGCCGGCCAGGTCCAGATGTCCGGCAACTCCGACACCACCACGATCAGCATGCTGCCCCAAGACCCGGACCTGCGTTCCCTGTTGGTCTACGAGCAGTCCGGCAAGTACCTCAAGGTCGTCCTCGGCCCGAAGGTCAAGTCCCCTTCACGGATACGCAAGATGGCCGTGGCGCCCGGGCTGTCCGAGCTCGCGGCGACCCGGTTCCTGGAGTCGAAGAACATCGACCCGAAGTCGGTCAAGTTCATCACCGCGGACCCGCCCGAGATCCCGGCCCTGATGCAGAAGGGCGACGTCGACGCGTACGTCCTGTGGGAGCCCTGGCCCACGAAGGGCGTCGCGCAGGGCGGCCACATCCTGGAGAACACCGGTGCCTACGGCCTGAGCTACTCCCAGTGGCTGCTCACCGGCGCGGCCTGGCTGAAGGCCAATCCCGACACCGCCACCAAGGTCGCCGAGACCCTGGAGGAAGCCGCCCGGCTGACCGAGAGCGACCCGAAGGCCGCGGCCGAGGCGACCGAGAAGGCCGTGAAGGTCCCGGCGGCCCAGACCCTCACCGCCATCAAGGAAATCGACTTCGGGACCCGCGACTTCACCGACACGGACCTCAAGTCGTACGCGGACACGGCCAAGTTCTTCGTCGACACCGGCAAGGTCAAGGCCCAGCCGGATGTCACGACGGCCGTCCAACGCGGCTGGTTCACCCAGCACTTGGAGGGAACGTCATGACGGAGGTCGTGGACCCCGCCCTGCCGAAAGTCCGTGGCGCGGCCCTGTGCGCGGACGGCGTCGGCATCCGCTTCGACTCCTTCCAGGCCGTTCAGAACATCTCCCTCGACATAGCCGCCGGTGAGTTCCTGTGTCTGCTCGGCCCGAGCGGCTGCGGCAAGTCCACGCTGCTGTCGGCCATGGCCGGCTTCGTGACCGTGGACGAGGGCAGTCTCAGCGTCGGCGGGGCCCGGATCACCGGCCCCGACCCGGAGTTGGGCATGGTCTTCCAGAGCAGTGAGGCACTGTTCGACTGGATGACGATCCGTCAGAACGTGGCGTTCGGCCCGCGCATGCGCGGCGCCTCACGCGCCGAACAGACGAAGCTGGCCGACGAATACCTCGGCCTGGTCGGCCTACGCCACTGCGCGGACCGCTTCCCGGGCCAGCTCAGCGGCGGCATGCGCCAACGGGTGCAGATCGCCCGGGTGTTGGCGAACGAACCGGGCGTCGTCCTCATGGACGAACCCTTCGGCGCGCTCGACGCGCAGACCCGGCAAGTCATGCAGGAGGAGACCGACCGCATCTGGCGCGCCTCGGGCTGCACGGTCGTCTTCGTCACCCACGACATCGACGAGGCGATCCTGCTCGCCGACCGCATCGCCGTCATGACCGCGGGCCCGGCGGCCTCGGTGAAGTCCGTCTACCCCGTGGACCTGCCCAGGCCGCGCGACGAGGACGACCCGGCCGCCGTCGAACTCCGCCGCCGACTCCGGGCGGACATCGGCGAAGAGGTCCGCAAGTCCCTGCGCGACCAAGGACTCGACGCCCCGTCGCCCGACACCGAGGAGGACGCCCGATGACCGTCGCGACGGCTGCCGCCACTGGCAGTACGGAGGCCAGGAAACGCCCGGCCCGGGCGACCGCGGGCCGCCTGCGCGCACTCGGCATGTACACCCTGTCCGTCCTCGTCGGCCTCGCCGTCTGGCAGCTGCTGGCGATGGCGTACGGCTCCTCACTGGTCGCCTCGCCGAGCGAAACCCTCAGTGCGGCACGGCAGTTGGCGTCGGACGGCACACTCACCAACTCGATCATCGCCTCCAGTCGCCGCATCCTGATCGGCTGGGGGCTCGGCGTCCTCGTCGGCGCACCGGTGGGACTGCTCGTCGGACAGGTCCCGGTGGTCCGCCAACTCCTGGAGCCCTACATCGAGTTCTTCCGCTTCATCCCGCCGGTCGCCTTCGTGACCCTCGCGGTGGTGTGGCTCGGCATCGGCGAATCGCCGAAGGTCGTCCTGATCTTCTACACGGCGGTCTTCATCGTCACGGTCAACACCAGCGCCGGTGTCATGGCGGTCAGCGAGTCCAAGCTGCGCGCGGCCCGGAACCTGGGCGCGAACCGCCGCCAGATCCTGCAGAACATCGTGCTGCCCTCGACCGTGCCGCACATCGTCACCGGCGCCCGCCTCGCCATGGGCAACAGCTTCCTGACCATCGTCTCCGCCGAGATCGTCGCCTCCCAGGTCGGACTCGGCTCGTTGATCTGGACCTCCCGCAACTACGGGCGGATCGACTGGGTCTTCGTCGGGATCATCACCCTGGGAATCCTCGGGTTCGTCTTCGACCGCGTCCTGCGGATCGTCGCGGCCCGCGTTCTGCGTCGATACGGAGTGAAGTTGTGACGACCGCCAAGTCCCGCGCCCTGGTCCTGGAGAGCTTCGGCTCGCTGCCCCGCCTGGTGGAGCGCCCGGTGCCGGAGCCCCGCCCGGGCCACACCCTCGTACGGATGCGGGCGGCTCAGGTCGGCCACCTCGATCTGAACGTCGTGGACGGCAAGTTCGGCATCCTCCCCGACCTGCCGGCCGTACCGGGCACCACGGGAAGCGGCATCGTCCTCGCCTCGGACATCCACCCCGAGGGCGCCCTGGTCCGCCTCGGCGGCAAGGCCATAGGCCTGCGCCGCGACGGCTGCTGGGCGGAGCACGCGGTGGTGCCGGACGCCGCAGTGGAAGCGGTCGCAGAGGGTACGGACCCTGCGCTGGCGTGCAGTTGGTTCTCACCGGTGGGCACGGCGTGGGCGGCGGTGCACGCGGTGGCGGACGTCCGGCCGGGGGAGCGGGTGCTCGTGACCGGCGCTGCGGGCGCGGTCGGGGCGATGACGGTGCAGGTCGCCGCACGGGCCGGAGCCGAGGTGGTCGGGGTCGTCGGACGCCCGGCCAAGCTCGCCCACGTGCCGGCTCCGGCGAAGTCCGTCCTGGCCTCCGACCTGTCCGCCGAGTCCGTGGGCGGCCCGGTCGACGTGGTCATCGACACGGTCGGCGGCCCGGTCCTGCGCGACGCGCTCCCGCTCGTCCGCCCCCGCGGCAGGGTCGCGCTCGTCGGCTACACCGCCGGACGCGAATTCACCGTCGACCTCGCGGACTTCCTGCTCGCCGACGTGTCCCTGCTGCCGGTGAACCTGATGACGCGGGGCAAGGAGGTCGCGGCGGACGCGGAGGGGCTGCTGGCGGAGCTGCGGTCGGGGGTGCTGACGCTGGAGATCGAGCGGCACGGCATCGAGGCGTTCGCCGAGGCGGCCGAGCGGCTGCGGAACGGGGAGGCGATCGGCAAGGTGGTGCTGGACCTGGGCTGAAGGGCCTCAACGTCCTTCGACGTGGTCGTAGTTGTGGCCTTCGGTGAACCAGAACGCGGCTTCGGGCGTCTCTCCTTTCGCCCCTGCCTCACAGCAATAGCCGAAGGTGCGGTTCACGCCGCCGACAGGAGAGTTCACCGTGATCGACAGTGACGACGCCCGGTCCGAGGACCGGCCCCACCCCGCCGCCCCCTGGTGGTGGGGACTCGGGCCGATCGGAGCCGTCGGTCTCGTCGTCCTCGGGATCGCCGCAGCGCTCTGGTCCTTCCTCCACCTGCCCGGCACCGCCGAGAACCAGGCAACTGACTACTACCGGGCGAGCAAGGTCGTCGCCATCGGCCTGGTCGTGGCGGGCACCGCCCTGCTCGGGCGCATCCGCACCCGCGCGTCCGACAAGGAAGCGACGGCGACGCGGGAGCACGAAGCCGCCTGACGGCGGTTCTCACCCCAGGACCACCACGGCCCGTCCCTGACAGCACACCACCTCACCGGAACCGCAGCGCTCGATCAGATCCAACGTGATCTCGCCGCCGACGGCGTCCACCGAGCGCACGGTTCCGGTCACCACCAGCCGATCCCCGACACAGGCCGGCGCCCGGTTCCGCCACCCCACCTCGCGCACCTGCCCACCCGCACCCGCGAACTCCGCCGCCGCGCGGTGGAACAGGCAGCCGTGCAGCTGAGCCATGACGACCGGCCCCGCCAGCCCCTCCGACCGGGCGAACTCGGTGTCGTAGTGGATGAGATGGGCATTGCGCGTGACCGCGCCGAACCGCAACAGCCTGATCGCGTCGGGTGCCAGCTCGACGGACAACACGGTCTGCCCCACGACCACTTGGCGCTCACGGTGACCCGTCATCGGACGATGAACCTCTCCGTGACCTCGACCAGGGTCCCGCGTTCGGCCCCGTACTCCTTCTCCATGGTGAGGAGAAGGAAGCCGTCGCCAACTCCCTTGCGTTCCACGGCAGTCAGCGCGCGCCGCAGCTCGATCAGATCACCCGCCCGCACCGCATCCAGCCACCGCACGTCCTGTCCGCCCGCCATCAGCCGGACGTCGAGCCCGTCGGTGCCGGGGACCTCGTCGCGGTACATGCCGTCCGGCCGGAACTCCGCCGCGTCGGCGCCGGGCGCCCCGCGCAGCAGGCTCACCACGTACATGGGGTGGACGCTGAAGTCGGCGTGAGCGGGATCGACGAGACGCGGTGCGCGTTCCCCGGCCGCCCGCGCGAACTCCGCCGCGTCCTCGGCCCGTACGACACCCAACGACCGCCGTTCCCACCGCCCCATCGACGCCCGGGCCCGCTCCTCGACCAGTTCCAACGCGGCGTTCCTGACCATGAGCTGTCTCCCCTCTGTGCCCGCACGGTAGGGACGCCCCACCCCCGACCGCCACGGAACCGGCCCGCTCAGCGGACCGTTCCGCTTGGGCGGAGATCGCCGCCGTCCCACCATCGGGACATGGACCTCATGGACATCCAGGCGCCCCCGGAGGGCACCTACGCGGAAGCGGACGGCGTCAAGTACCACTACGTCGACCTGGGGGAGGGCAGCGCCACGGTCTTCCTGCACGGCGGCGGCCCCGGCTGCACCGGCTGGTCGGACTTCGGCCAGGTGGCACGGCTGTTCGCGGCGGACCGCCGGTGCCTGCTCGTCGACATCCTCCAGTACGGCAAGTCCGCCAAGCCCGTCATCGAGGGCCCCATGTGGGACTACCACGCGGCCAGGACCGTCGCCCTCCTCGACGAACTCGGCATCGACCGCGCCGACTTCGTCTGCAACTCCTGGGGCGGCACCATCGCCCTCAACCTCGCCGCCAAGTACCCCGAGCGCGTACGGTCGTTGGTCATCACCGGCAGCATGCCCGTCTTCTACGGCCCGCTCGCGCCCCTGCCGGAAGGCGGCCGCCGCGGCCGTAACGCCCGCGACGTCTACTACGGCGGTACCGGCCCCTCCTGGCAGAAGATGCGCGAACTCATCGCCCGCCTGGAGTGGTTCGACCCGGACGCCATCCCCGACGGCACCGTGACCCTGCGCTACGAGCAGAGCCTCGACCCCGAGGAGACCGCGCTCGCCGGCGCCTCCGACAACCCGCGCGGCGACTGGCAGGACCTCACCGCCGAACTCGGCCGGATCGCCGCGCCGACGCTGTTCCTGTGGGGCATGCAGGACGCGTTCCTGACCCCGGACTACCCGCTGATGCTGGCCCGCATGATCCCCAAGGGCAACCTGCACGTGATGAGCGAGGCCTCCCACCATCCGCAGGAGGAACGGCCGTACGACTACCACAGCGTCGTCACCGGCTTCCTGAACCAGCAGCACAACTGACTCTCCGGGGAGGAGACATGAGCGGGTCCGCCGTGAGGGTCGTCGAACTGTCCAGTCCCTTCACCCGGTTCGCCGGCCGTCTGCTGGTCGGGCTCGGGTACGAGGTCGTGCTCGTCGAACCGCCGGAAGGCGACGCGACCCGACGCGAACTCGGCGGCGACGCGTTCGTCCACTGGCACGCGGGGAAGCGGTCGGTCGTGCCCGCCTCGCCCGAAGAGCTGCGCGGTCTCCTCGCCACCGCCGACGTGCTGCTCGACGGGAGTCCGGGCGGCGCCGAGGAGATCGTGGCGGGCCTCGACGACCTCGTGCACGTCCGCGTCACCCCCTTCGGCCTGCTCGGCCCCCGCACCGACTGGCAGGGCACCGACCTCGTCGTGGCCGCGCTGGGCGGGATGCTCGCCCAGGTCGGCGACCCCGACGGCCCGCCGCTACGGCTGCCGGAGCAGCAGGCCGAACACCTCGCCGGCGTCAACGCGGCCATCGCCGCCCTGCTGGGCCTCCGCGCCCGGCGCACCGGCCCGGGACAACTCGTCGACGTCTCCGCGCAGGCGTGCGTGGCGGCCGCGCTGGAGGCCGGAACCCTCGCCTATCTGCACGAGGACCGGGTTCCGCCGCGCCCCGGCAGCGTCCATCCCCTCGTCCCGCACGGCCTGTTCAGGTCCGCCGACGGCTACCTGGGCGGTGGGCTCGGCGGCAGCCCGCGCATGTGGGACGCGCTGCTCGACTGGTTGCGCGAGGAGAACGCGGCGGCCGACCTCACGGAACCGCGCTGGCAGGACCCGGTCGAGCGCAAGAAGCACCAGGAGCATGTGTTCAAGGTCGTCCAGGACTTCGTGGGCACCTGGCCGAAGGCCGAGTTCGCGGAACGGGCCCAGGCGAGGAAACTGCCCTGGGCCGCCGTCGACCTGCCCCACGAACTCCCCGACAACCCACAGCTCGCGGCCCGCGACTTCTTCACCCGGGTACGGACACCGGAGGGCGAGCGGACCGACCTGGGTTTCCCCTTCGCGTTCCCGGAAGGCCACCGGGTACGGGAGTTGGAGGTCCCCGCGCTGGGCGCTGACCAAGTCCTCCTCGATGCCGAAGAGGCCGAACCCCGCCCCACGCGCGCGACCTCGGCCGAGCGGGCCCCCGCGCAACCCGCGTATCCCGCCCTGCACGGCATCCGCGTTCTGGACCTGACCTGGGTCCTCGCCGGCCCGTACTGCACCAAGGTCCTGGCCGACCACGGCGCCGAAGTCATCAAGGTCGAGTCCGCACGCCGCCCCGACCCCACCCGCTTCGCCCCCTTCATGCACCTCTCCCGCGGCCCTCACACGGACCCGAACACCAACGGCTACTTCAACGAGGTCAACCGCAACAAACGCAGCATCGCGCTCGACACCCGGACCGACGAAGGCGTCGCGGTCCTCCGTGAACTCATCGCCCGGTCCGACGTCCTCGTGGAGAACTTCAGCTCCACGGTCATGAAGAAACTCGGCCTGGGCTACGAGGAGTTGACCCGGATCAACCCGGACCTCGTGTACGTCAGCATGTCGGGCATGGGGCACACCGGCCCGCGCAACGGCTGGGTGTCGTACGCCGACACGGTCTCGGCGAGCGCGGGACTGACCGGACTGACCGGCTGGGGCCCGGACGACGTGGTCGGCGTGATCTACGGGCACGGCGACATCGTCGCGGGCCTCCAGGCCGCCCTCGCCACGGTCGCCGCGCTGGAGCACCGCGCCGTCACCGGACGCGGGCAGCACATCGACCTGTCCCAACTGGAAGCGACAGCAGCCCACATGGGCACCAGCCTCCTCGGCGGACCAGCAGTGACACCGAGCGGCAACACCCACCCGAGCTGGAGCCCGCAGGGCGTCTACCGCTGCCTCGGCACCGACCGCTGGCTGGCCGTCAGCGTGCGCGACGACACCGAGTGGGCGGCGCTGTGCGAGGTGATCGGCCGCCCCGAACTCGCCACGGATGAACGGACGTCGACGGCGCAAGCACGACGCCGCTCGGCAGCGCTTGTGGACGCCGCGCTGGGGGAGTGGACCCGCACGTTCCCTGCCGATGTTGCCGCCGAGGCCCTCCAAGCGCGCGGCATCCCGGCCGGAGCCGTACAGGACGGCCGTGAACTCGTCGAGCACGACCCGCAGTTGAGGGCCCGCGGCTTCTACGTACGCAAGGAACACCCCGTCGCCGGCGCCTTCCTCCACGAGGGCGTCCCGATCCGCCTGACCCGCACACCCGGCGGGATCCGCGCGGCCGCGCCCGTACTCGGCGCCGACACCGATGCCGTACTGAGCGAAGCAGCGGGGTTCTCGACGGAGTGCGTCCAGCGACTCCGGGAGGCCGGAGTCCTGCGGTGACCGACACCATCCCCGGCCTCCTCGACGCGGCGGCCGGGGAGTTCGGCGAACGGCCCTTCCTGCGGGTGGGGGACGTGACACGGACGTACGCGGAGACCCGAACGGCCGCCGCCACGATGGCCGGAGCGCTCGCCGAGCAGGGGTGTCGGCCGGGCGACCGCATCGCCGTCATGGCCGACAACCGGATCGAGGTCGTCGACCTCATCCTCGGCTGCGCCTGGCTGGGAGCGGTGCTGATCCCGCTCAACACCGGTCTGCGGGGCGGGGGACTTCGGCAGGTGCTGCGGGCGGCGGAACCACAATTCCTGCTGGTGGAGCAGGAGTTGGCGGAACGGGTCGTAGCGGCTGGGTTTCAGGGGGAGTTGTGGGTCGTCGGCGGGGACGGCGTACCTGCGCCGGGCCTGGCCCCCGCCCTGCCGTCGGCCCAAGTGCGCCCGGACGACACCGCCTTCGTCCTGTTCACCTCGGGGACCACGGGCGCGGCGCGGGGTGTGCGCTGTCCGCACGCCCAGACCGTCTGGTGGGGCCGCAACGTCTCCGATTCACTTCAACTCACCGCCGACGACGTGCTGTACACGTGCCTGCCGCTCTTCCACACCAACGCGTTGAACACCCTGGCGCACGCCATGGCCGTGGGCGCGAGCTGTGTGATCGGTGAGCGGTTCTCCGCGACGCGCTACTGGGAGCGGGTGGCGGAGGCCGGGGCGACCACCGTCTATCTGCTGGGCGCGATGGTGCCGATGCTGCTGGCCCAGCCGCCGAGTGCCGTCGACCGTGCGCATCGGGCCTGGCGCGCGCTTTCCCCTGCCACGCCCGGCTCCGCGTGGGAGCCGTTCCGCGAGCGGTTCGGGGTCACGTTGGTCGACGGGTTCGGGTCGACGGAGACGAACCTCGTCATCGGGGCTGCGCCCGAGGATCAGCGGCCCGGTTATCTCGGTACCGTGCGCGACGGGTTCGCCGCGCACGTGGTCGACGACCTGCTCGATCCCGTGGCGGACGGCGTCGCCGGTGAGCTGGTGGTCCGTAGCGCACACAAATTCGGCTTCTGTACCGGGTACTTGGGGGAGTCGGTGCCCGGTCCCACCGCATGGCGGCGTACCGGTGACCGGGTGATCCGTGAGTCCGACGGGTGGTTCCGGTTCGTCGACCGGATCAAGGACGTGATCCGGCGGCGTGGGGAGAACATCTCCTCGCACGAGGTGGAGGCAGCTGTTCGCTCGCACCCGGCGGTCGCGGACGCGGCGGCCTTCCCCGTGCCCTCGGAGCTGGCCGAGGACGAGGTGATGGTCGCGGTCGTAACCGGGCCGGGTCAGGTGCTGGACCCGCTGGACCTCGTACGGCACTGTGCGGACGAGCTGCCGCCGTTCGCGGTGCCCCGGTACATCGACACCGTGCGTGAGCTTCCGCTCACCGAGACCGGCAAGGTGCGCAAGGCCGTTCTGCGCGAACGTGGGGTGACCGCCACCACCTGGGACCGCTCCACACCGCCCACCCCGGCAAGACATCAAACTTGAACCATTTGTTTTCTTGAATCACTCGTGTTTATGGCTGTAGGTTGAGCGCCATGACCGCATCCCAGCCACCGACCACCGCCGAGGAGCTGCGCGGTGCCGGCCTGCGGGTGACGGCAGCCCGCGTCGCGCTGCTCGAGACCGTCCGGCACGGCGACCACCTCGATGTCGAGGCGGTCGCGTCCGGGGTCCGTGACCGCGTAGGACACATATCGCTCCAGGCCGTGTACGACGCCCTCCACGCGCTGACCTCGGCCGGACTCATACGCCGTATCGAACCGGCAGGCAGTCCCGCCCGCTTCGAAGGACGCGTCGGCGACAACCACCACCACCTCATGTGCAGGTCGTGCGGTGTCGTCGCCGATGTCGACTGCGCGGTCGGCGAGGCACCCTGTCTGACCGCCGCCGACGACCAAGGCTTCTCGATCGACGAGGCCGAGGTCATCTACTGGGGTCTGTGCCCCGCCTGTACCGCAGTCCCCAGTTCCTGAGCCACGAGTTCCACCCCGTTTCGGAAGGATTCCCATGTCTGAGAACCACGACGCAATCGTCACGGACGCGAAGTCGGAGGATGCCGGGGGCTGCCCCGTCGCGCACGGACGCGCCCCGCACCCGACCCAGGGCGGTGGCAACCGTCAGTGGTGGCCGGAGCGGCTCAACCTGAAGATCCTCGCCAAGGACCCGGTCGTCGCGAACCCGCTCGGCGCGGACTTCGACTACGCCGAGGCGTTCGGTGCCCTCGACCTCGCGGCCGTCAAACAGGACATCGCCGAGGTGCTGACCACCTCGCAGGACTGGTGGCCGGCGGACTTCGGCAACTACGGCCCGCTGATGATCCGCATGGCCTGGCACAGCGCCGGCACCTACCGCATCAGCGACGGCCGCGGCGGTGGCGGCCGCGGCCAGCAGCGCTTCGCGCCGTTGAACAGCTGGCCGGACAACGGCAACCTCGACAAGGCCCGCCGTCTGCTGTGGCCGGTGAAGAAGAAGTACGGCCAGTCCATCTCCTGGGCCGACCTCCTGATCCTCACGGGCAACGTGGCGCTGGAGACGATGGGCTTCGAGACCTTCGGCTTCGCCGGCGGCCGTGCCGACGTCTGGGAGGCCGACGAGGACGTGTACTGGGGTCCCGAGACCACCTGGCTCGACGACCAGCGCTACACCGGCGACCGCGAGCTGGAGAACCCGCTCGGCGCCGTCCAGATGGGCCTCATCTACGTCAACCCCGAGGGCCCGAACGGCAACCCGGACCCGCTGGCCGCGGCCCGCGACATCCGTGAGACCTTCCGCCGGATGGCGATGAACGACGAGGAGACCGTCGCCCTCATCGCCGGTGGCCACACCTTCGGCAAGACCCACGGCGCCGGCCCGGCCGAGTCGGTCGGCGACGACCCCGAGGCCTCCCCGCTGGAGCAGCAGGGCCTGGGCTGGAAGTCCACCTACGGCACCGGCAAGGGCGGCGACGCGATCACCTCCGGCCTCGAGGTGACCTGGACCACCAAGCCCACCCAGTGGAGCAACGACTTCTTCGACATCCTCTTCGGCTACGAGTGGGAGCTGACCCAGAGCCCCGCCGGCGCCAACCAGTGGGTGGCCAAGGACGCCGAGGCGATCATCCCCGACGCCCACAGCGACGCCAAGAAGCTCCCCACGATGCTCACCACCGACCTCTCGCTGCGCTTCGACCCGATCTACGGCGAGATCTCGAAGCGCTTCCACGAGAACCCGGCGCAGTTCGCCGACGCCTTCTCCCGCGCGTGGTTCAAGCTGACCCACCGTGACCTGGGCCCGAAGTCCCTGTACCTCGGCCCGGAGGTCCCCGCGGAGACCCTGCTGTGGCAGGACCCGCTGCCGCAGGCCGAGGGCGAGACCATCGACGCCGCCGACGTCACGGCCCTCAAGGCGAAGATCCTCGCCTCGGACCTGACCGTCTCGCAGCTCGTGTCCACCGCCTGGGCGTCCGCCTCCACCTTCCGGGGCAGCGACAAGCGCGGCGGTGCCAACGGCGCCCGTATCCGCCTCGAGCCGCAGCGCGGCTGGGAGGCCAACGACCCCGACCAGCTCGCGTCTGTGCTGAGGGTCCTCGAAGGCATCCAGGCGGAGTTCAACTCCGGCGCCAAGAAGGTCTCCCTGGCCGACCTGATCGTCCTCGGCGGTGCCGCCGCGGTCGAGAAGGCCGCCAAGGACGGCGGCGTCGACGTGGAGGTCCCCTTCACGCCGGGCCGTGTCGACGCGACCGAGGAGCACACGGACGTCGAGTCGTTCGCCGCGCTCGAGCCGACCGTCGACGGTTTCCGCAACTACCTCGGCAAGGGCAACCGCCTTCCCGCCGAGTACCTGCTGCTCGACCGCGCGAACCTGCTCACGCTGAGCGCCCCCGAGCTGACCGTCCTCATCGGCGGCCTGCGCGTCCTGGGCGCCAACCAGGGCCAGTCCACGCACGGTGTCCTCACGGACAAGGTCGGCACGCTGACCAACGACTTCTTCGTGAACCTGCTCGACCTGGGCACCACGTGGACGTCTACCTCCTCGGACCAGCAGACCTTCGAGGCCCGTGACGCCTCCGGCGCGGTCAAGTGGACCGGCACTCGTGCCGACCTGGTCTTCGGCTCGAACTCCGAGCTCCGCGCGCTCGCCGAGGTCTACGCGAGCGACGACGCGAAGGCGAAGTTCGTGACGGACTTCGTCGACGCGTGGGTCAAGGTCTCCAACCTGGACCGCTTCGACCTGATCTGAGCAGTCCGCACCACCTGACGTCCGGGTCGGCCCTCGCGGGTCGGCCCGGACGTTTCTCATCCTCCGAACTCGCGTCACAGGCGTGCACGTTCGTCACATAAGCTCCTCCGCATGAACGAGGGGGAGCCCGGCAGACGGGTCGTGGACGGCCGCTTCGAGCTGGAGTCCCGGCTCGGCGGCGGTGGCATGGGAACGGTGTGGCGCGCCCAGGACCTGCTGCTGCACCGCTATGTCGCGGTCAAGGAGGTCCGGCCGCCGGACATCGACCTCGCCGAGTACGACCCCGCCGCTGCGGAGATGCTGCGCCAGCGGGTCCTGCGCGAGGCACGCGCCCTGGCCAGGGTCGAGCACCCGAACGTGGTGACGATCCATCACATCGTCGACGAGGGCGTGGGCACCTACCCGTGGCTCGTCATGGAACTCGTCCAAGGCGGCTCACTCGCCGACAGGTTGGCCCGCGGACCCATGTCCCCCGCCGAGGCCGCCCAACTCGGCCGCGGAGTGCTCGACGCCCTCGACGCGGCGCACGCGGCGGGCGTCCAGCACCGCGACGTGAAACCCGCCAACGTCCTGCTGCGCACCGACGGCCGCCCCGTCCTCACCGACTTCGGCATCGCCGCGATCCGCGACGCCACCGCCCTCACCGCCACCGGTTCGATCATCGGCACCCCCGACTACATGGCCCCGGAACGGGTCTCCGGCCAGAGCGGCGGCCCCGCCGCCGACCTGTGGTCGCTCGCGATGATGCTCTACGTCGCCGTCGAGGGCCACCACCCGCTCCAGCGCGGTACGACCCTGGCCACGCTGGCGGCCGTACTCCAGGAGGACGTGCCGCCACCGGTACGGGCCGGATCGCTGACGCCGGTGCTGTCCTGCGTCCTGGTCCGCGATCCCGAGGCGCGGCCGGACGCCTGGACCGTCGGCCGGATGCTCGACGCCGCCGCGGCACAGCCCGAGGACCGGCGCCCCGAGACCACCTCGTACCGGCTCGCACCGCCGATGCCTCCGTCACTGCCGCCCACCGACGGCATGTCGGCGACGGGAAGTCGGCGACGCCCGGCGGCGAAACGGTCCCGAGGCGTCGCGGTCGCCTCCAGCGTCGTAGGCGTACTGCTGGTGGGGACGCTCGCCTGGAAGGTGCTGCCGGGCGGGAACGAGAAGAACGACACGAATACGTCGTCCCTGGGGGCCGCCGGCCAGACGCAGCAGCAGAGCACGCCCACCGTGTCGGCGACTCAGAGCAGCGCAGCCGTGAAGACGCAGGACATGCTCACGCCGGCCGGTATTCGCACAGCGATCAAGGCCTTCAAGGAGAAGACGGGCAGTGATCGTTTCGCCGACTTCTCCGTCTACCCGGGGTATGTCATCGCGGACGTGATGGTGAAAGGCAGCCAGACCAAGTACCAGAGCTACACCTACCGCTCCGGCACCGGGTTCGACCCGGACGGCAACAGGGCCCTGCTGACGGAAGGCGACCAGCCGGTGAACCTGGACGACTTCAACTGGGACGCGGTTCCAGCGTTGTTGAAGACCGCGAAGAAGGAGCTGAAGGTCGCGAAGCCGACGAGCCAGTACCTGTTGCTGCGAGTGCCGAACACCTACGACGGCACGTTGGAGGGCATGGCGATCTATCTGAGCGACGACTACGGCGCCGGTGGCTTTGTGGAGGCCAACACCAAGGGCACCGTGACCAGGGTGGTGCGGTGACGGGTAGGTTCGGCCCGTGCCCACCTTGCTGATCGTGCATCACACCCCGTCGCCCAACTGCCAGGCGATGTTCGAGGCCGTCGTCTCCGGAGCGAAGACACCGGAGATCGAGGACGTGCGGGTCGTACGGCGGGCCGCCCTGGCCGCGACCGTGTCGGACGTGTTGGAAGCCGACGGATATCTCCTGGGGACGCCCGCGAACCTCGGTTACATGTCCGGGGCGCTCAAGCATTTCTTCGACCAGATCTACTACCCGTGCCTGGACGAGACCCGGGGCCGGCCCTTCGGCTACTACGTGCACGGCGGGAACGACGTGACCGGAGCCGTGCGCGGCATCGAGGCGATCACTACCGGGCTGGGCTGGCGGCGCGTCGCCGACCCGGTGACGCTGACCGGCGAGCCGGACAGGGGCGGCGTCGAGGCGTGCTGGGAGCTGGGGGCGACGATCGCGGCCGGTCTGGAGGCCTGAGCGGGCGGCCACCACCCGTTCGGCGGCCGAAGAGTGTCGTGACCCCCTGGAGCACCCCCAGCGTGGAGGGACATGCCCCTCCGAGTGACAGGAGTTCTTCATGAGGAAGCGTCTGACGGCCGCGGTGGGTCTGGCGGGTGCGGCGTTGCTGCTGTGTGCCGGCACGGCGAGCGCGGACCCCGACCCCGTCGGTACCGCCAGCGACAGCCCGGGCGTGCTCTCCGGAAACGTCGTGCAGGTGCCGATCGATCTCGACCTCAACCTGTGCGGCAACTCCATCGACGTCATCGGTCTGCTGAACCCCGCACTGGGCAACCACTGCGAGACCACCGACTGACGAGCTGTACCGTGAACGAGCCGTGGGCCCCGTGCCCGCGGCTCGTCCCGCGTGTCAGGAGTCGGGTCAGGGGACCTCGGGCAGCCGGTGCAGGGGAGTGCCGTGGGCCCAACGCCGCAGGCGTGAGCCGTCGATGAGCTGGACTCCGCCCTGCCGGCGCGCCCACTGCACGTCACGTCGGCTGAAGGTGCCCCGGTGGACGACGAGACGCAGGTGCGGTCCGGAGCCGACCGCGCGTGCCGGTCGCGTCGGTGTCTCCTCGCCGGGCAGCGGCTCGGCGACCGGCCGGAAGGCCACCTCCAGACGGCGGCCGAGCCGGTCGCGCGCACGGACACGAGGCTGGCCCTGCGCGTCGGGCCGGGCGAGCGCCCGCCAGCCGTCCCGGCGCAGCATCCGGGAGACGGCCAGGGCGAGCCCCTCCACATCCAGGTCGGCGATCTCCTCGGGCGTGTAGTAGCCAAGGCGGCGACGGGCCAGCGGCCGGTTGTGCCGGACCACGGCCGCCGTGATCACGGCGAGCAGGGCCAGACCACCGACGAGCGCGCCGGTGCCGAGGACGCGGTACGCCTCGGCGAGCCCGGCCACGATCCCGCACACGACGAGGGCGACCACGACGAGCGCGGGCAGCACCTCGCGCAGTCCGGGGCCGTAGCGTCCCTGGGCGCGCAGGGCACGGATCGCCTCGCGCCTTCGCGAGCGCCACGACGCGCGCTTCTCGTGCCTCCGCAGCCTCTGCGGCAACAGAGCCAACTCCCCCCACCCCCAAGCGCGTTGACGCCTGGGGTAGGGATACCCGCAGGACGTGGTCCGCGTGCGCGGGGACGGGAACCGGCCACCAAACCGGCCGAACTGTTTCGGCGGACGTCGTGACACTTCGGGCAGCGAACTCATCCCTCCAGACCTCTGGCCCCAGGTACCTACCGCCCGGTATACAAGGCCAGTTGAACGAGAGACGACCGCAGCGGGCCCGCCCCGTCGCACCGTCTCGTACCTGGGGAGGAACCTCATGAAGCGTGAGACGCGTCCGGACACGACGGCGCATCATCGTGGCAGGGCCGTGGCGGTCGCCGCGGCGGTCAGCGGCTGCGCCCTCGTCGTCGCGTCCGCAGCACCGGCGGCCGCGCACAACTCGGGCCACGGCCACGGTCGTTCGACTCAGTACGTGGCGCTCGGCGACTCCTACACGTCGGGCCCGTACATACCGACCCAGGTGGACGCCAACTGCGCCCGCTCCGACCACAATTACCCCTCGCTCGTGGCGGCGGACCGCAGAGGGACCGTGCTCAAGGACGTGAGCTGCAGCGGCGCGACGACCGCGGAGATGTGGAAGGCGCAGGGCACGAACGGACCCCAACTCGACGCCGTGCAGCGGAACACGGACCTGGTGACCTTGCAGATCGGCGGCAACGACATCGGGTTCAGCACCATCATCGGCACCTGCGCCAAGCTCAGCGCCACGGACCTGACCGGCAACCCGTGCCAGCGCTACTACACCTCCTCCGGCGTCGACCAGTTGGCGCTGGCCGTCCTCAACACCGCGCCGAAGGTCACCAAGGTCCTCCGTGCGGTGCACAAGCAGGCACCCCACGCGCGCGTGGTCGTCGTCGGCTACCCGGACCTCCTGCCCGACGACGGCAGCGGCTGCTACCCCTCCGTGCCGTTCGCCGCCAAGGACTTCCCCTATCTGCGGGACACCGGCAAGCGCCTCAACCTGATGCTCCGTGTGGTGGCCGCCCTCAACGGCGCGGAGTACGTGGACACTTACGGCCCGACCGTCGGCCACGACATGTGCAAGGCGCCCGCCGACCGCTGGATAGAGCCGCTGCAGCCCGCCTCCCCGGCGGCTCCGGCGCACCCCAACGCGAAGGGCGAGGCGGCCATGGCGGGCGCGGTGCTGAAGCAGCTGGACCGGCGCCACCGGTACTGACGGACAGCGGCGGCCGGGGTTTTCCACAGGCGGAGGGGGTGTACTCGCTAAACGCGCCCCTGACGAGGAAAGATGGGGCCGTACGCGAAGTCGGTCGATACGGAGGAGCGGGCCACCATGCCACACGAGCGAGCGGGCGAACAGGCCCGCGCAGAGGATCTCGTCGACGTAGCCCGTCTGGTCACCGCGTACTACGCGCTGCACCCGGACCCCGCCGAGCCGGGGCAGCGCGTCGCGTTCGGCACCTCCGGGCACCGGGGCTCGTCCCTGGCGACCGCGTTCAACGAGGACCACATCGCGGCCACCAGCCAGGCCATCTGCGAGTACCGCGCGGACCAGGGCACCGACGGCCCCCTCTTCATCGGGGCCGACACCCACGCGCTGTCCGAGCCCGCGAAGGTCACCGCCCTGGAGGTGTTCGCCGCCAACGAGGTCACGGTCCTGATCGACAGCGCGGACGGCTACACGCCCACCCCGGCGGTGTCCCACGCGATCCTCGCCCACAACCGCGGCCGCACCTCGGGCCTGGCGGACGGCGTGGTGGTCACCCCGTCCCACAACCCGCCCGGCGACGGCGGCTTCAAGTACAACCCGCCGAACGGCGGCCCGGCCGGCTCCGAGGCCACCTCCTGGATCCAGGACCGCGCCAACGACATCATCGCCGGCGGCCTGAAGGACGTACGCCGCATCCCGTACACCCGCGCGCTCGCCGCGCCTGGCACGGGCCGCTACGACTTCCTCGGTGCGTACGTCGCCGACCTGCCGAGCGTCCTCGACCTGGACGCGATCCGTACGGCCGGGGTGCGGATCGGCGCCGACCCGCTGGGCGGGGCGTCCGTCGCCTACTGGGGGCGCATCGCCGAGGTGCACCGGCTCGACCTGACCGTGGTCAATCCGCTCACGGACCCGACCTGGCGGTTCATGACGCTGGACTGGGACGGCAAGATCCGCATGGACTGCTCGTCGCCGTACGCGATGGCCTCGCTGATCGCCCAGCGCGACCGGTTCGACATCGCCACCGGCAACGACGCCGACTCCGACAGGCACGGGATCGTCACCCCGGACGCTGGCCTGATGAACCCCAACCACTACCTGGCCGCCGCCATCGCCTACCTCTACGCACACCGCGAGCAGTGGCCCACCGACGCGGGCGTCGGCAAGACGCTGGTGTCCTCCTCGATGATCGACCGCGTCGCCGCCGACCTCGGGCGCCGGCTCGTCGAGGTGCCCGTCGGCTTCAAGTGGTTCGTGGACGGACTGGTCGACGGCTCGCTCGGCTTCGGCGGCGAGGAGTCGGCCGGTGCCTCCTTCCTGCGCCGGGACGGCTCCGTGTGGACCACCGACAAGGACGGCATCATCCTGGCGCTGCTCGCCAGCGAGATCACGGCGGTCACCGGGAAGACGCCGTCCGAGCACTACAAGGGACTCACGGACCGGTTCGGCTCGCCCGCCTACGCCCGGATCGACGCCCCGGCGTCCCGCGAGGAGAAGGCGCTCCTCGCCAAGCTCTCGCCCGCGCAGGTCACCGCCGACACCCTGGCCGGCGAGCCCGTCACCGGCGTCCTCACCGAGGCACCGGGCAACGGCGCGGCCCTCGGCGGCATCAAGGTGACGACCGCCAACGCCTGGTTCGCGGCACGGCCCTCCGGCACCGAGGATGTCTACAAGATCTACGCCGAGTCCTTCCTCGGCCCCGACCACCTCGGCCAGGTGCAGGAGGAGGCGAAGGCCGTGGTCGGGGCGGCGCTGGGCGGCTGACCCGGAGGCCGTGGTACCGGCTGCCGTAGGAATGAATGGTGTGGCAGGCGGTGTTGGGGCGTCACGTGAGCCATGACGCACGACGGAAGTGAACCCCGTATGTCCTTCGAAACGACCGACTACACGGGGCAGACGACGTGTGGCGACGAGGCCCGCACCCCGCTGCGCGACTTTCTGCGGACCGAGACCGGCA
The DNA here is from genome assembly GCF_045162565.1 of Streptomyces sp. NBC_00986. Classification (NCBI taxonomy): domain Bacteria; kingdom Bacillati; phylum Actinomycetota; class Actinomycetes; order Kitasatosporales; family Streptomycetaceae; genus Streptomyces; species Streptomyces sp. NBC_00986. The sequence goes on along the minus strand of NZ_CP108733.1, from coordinate 1,207,416 downwards.
GCGCCGCCGTGCTGGTGGCGGCGGCGCTCGTCGCGCTCGTCTGGGCCAACGTCACGCCGTCGGCGTACGAGACGTTCTGGGAGACCCACCTCTCCGTGCGGCTCGGCTCGCACGGGGTCTCCCTCGATCTGCGCGAGTGGGTCAACAGCGGGCTGATGACCCTGTTCTTCCTCGTCGTCGGCCTGGAGGCGCGCCGCGAGTTCGACATGGGCGAGCTGCGCGAACGCAGGAGGCTGGCGCTGCCGATGGTCGCGGGCGCCAGCGGCATGCTTGTACCGATCGCGATCTATCTGGCGATCAACAGCGGGCACGGGACGGCGAACGGCTGGGGCGCGGTGATGTCCACCGACACGGCGTTCGCGCTGGGCATGCTCGCCGTCGTGGGCCGCCACATGCCGCCCGGGCTGCGCGTGTTCCTCCTCACGATCACCGTCGTCGACGACTTCCTGGCGCTCGTGGTGATCGCCGTCTTCTACAGCGACCACATCGCCGTACCGGCGCTCCTGGTCGCCGTGGGCATGTTCGCCGTCGTGATACTGCTCCGGCGGTTCCGGGTGCGCCGGGGCCCGCTGTACGCGCTGCTCGGGCTGGTCGCCTGGGTCGCGCTGCTCAAGTCGGGCGTGGACCCCGTCGTGATCGGACTCGCCATGGGGCTGATCACCTACGCCTATCCGGCGGGGCGCGACGACCTGGAGCGCGCCACCGGCCTGTTCCGGCTGTTCCGCGAGCAGCCCACACCCGAGCTGGAGCGCGACGTACGGGCCGGGATCGCGGCGTCGATCTCCCCGAACGACCGCCTCCAGCGCATCTACCACCCGTGGGCCAGCTACGCGGTGGTCCCGCTGTTCGCGCTGGCCAACGCCGGTCTCCAGATCAGCGGGGAGCAGCTTGCCAGGGCCTTCACCTCACCCGTCGCGCTGGGCATCCTCATCGGGTACGTCGTCGGCAAGCCGCTCGGCATCGTCTCCTCGACGGCGCTGACCAGCGCCCTGTCCCGGGGCCGCATCCGGCCGCCGGTCGGCTGGGGCGCGGTGACCGCGGGCGGCACGCTGGCCGGAGTCGGCTTCACCGTGTCCCTGCTGATCGCGACCCTCGCCTTCGACGGGACCACCCTGGAGGACGCGAAGACGGGCATCCTCAGCGCCGTCATCTGCTCCTTCCTGGTCGGCCGGCTGGTCACGGGGGTGATCGGACTGCTGCCGCCGCAGATCCGGCCCAGGGTGCTGTTCGGCCGGGCCGAGACCATCGTCGACCTGTCGGTCCCCGTCGACCCCGACCGCGACCACCTGCGCGGACCGCGGCACGCCCCGGTGACCGTCGTGGAGTACGGCGACTACGAATGCCCCTTCTGCGGGCAGGCCGAGCCGGTCGTCCGCGAACTGCTCGGTTCCTTCGGGGACGAGGTGCGGTACGTGTGGCGGCATCTCCCGCTCACCGACGTCCACGAGCACGCCCAGCTGGCCGCCGAGGCCGCGGAGGCCGCCGCACTGCAGGGCGGCTACTGGGAGATGCACGACCTGCTCCTCAGCCACCAGGGCGCCCTGCGCTTCAAGGACCTGCGCGCCTACGCCGAACAGATCGGCCTGGACATCGCCCGTTTCGAACGCGACATGCGGGCCCACGAGGGGGCGGGCCATGTCGCCGAGGACGTCGAGTCGGCCGACCTCAGCGGGGTCGCGGGCACCCCGACCTTCTTCGTGAACGGCCGTAGGCACCATGGCGCGTACGACATCGAGGGGCTCTCACAGGCCGTACGGGCGGCTCGTGAGCGGGCGGCGGTGGTGGCGGCGTAGGCCGTCCCGCCCGTGGGCGCCCGGCGTCATTCCGGCCGTGCGGCGCCGCCATACTGATCACGTGGACGGACAGGATGCGGGGCGGCGGGCGCACATCGAACGTTTCGTCGGCCCGCTGCGGACGAACATGCCCGGGGCCGGAGACTTCAGTTTCGAGGGGATCCGGCAGCTGGGGAACCCGGTGCCGATCCTGGTGCAGAACGACGGCGAGCGGCAGTTGCAGCTGTGGCTGGAGCCGTTCGGCCAGGACTACTGGCTGGAGCCCGGGGAGGCGGTGTACGTCACGTCGTACGGGACGTGGAGCGGCCACCCGTTCGACGTGAGTCACCAGCCCGACTGCCTCACGGTCTGGGCCGAGTCCTGGTTCGCGACGGTCTCCGACATCGACGGCAACGAGTTCCCGCCGGGCCGCCGGGACACCGCCTAGGCCGGCGGACAGGGCCGGGAATGGACCGTGGGGTGCCGGTGTTGAGACGCATGTAGCTGACATGCTCGGGACAATCTCCCGGGATGTGGGCGGAAGGAGGTCCTCATGGCACGCACCACGAACCGTCCCGTCGTCACCCTGAAGTCGACGGCCGGAACCGGCGTCACCTACGTGACGCGCAAGAGCCGTCGCAACGACCCCGACCGGCTGGTCCTGCGCAAGTACGACCCGGTGGCGGGGGAGCACGTCGACTTCCGCGAGGAGCGTTGAGCCGAGCTCGGCGGCAGTCTCACGAAGCGAGCCGAGCGGCGGTCCCACGAAGCACGCCGAGCGGCAGTCCCACGAACACAGCAGAGCGGCCGTCCCGCGACGGACGGCCTGAGGAAGGAAGCACCATGAGGTCTGGCATCCACCCCGTGTCCCGGCCGGTCGTCTTCCGCGACCGTGCGGCGGACACCGCGTTCCTGACCACCTCGACCGCGCAGTCGGCGCGCACGATCGAGTGGGCGGACGGGAACACCTACCCGCTGATCGACGTCGAGATCTCGTCGGCCAGCCACCCGTTCTACACCGGCAACACGCGCGTCGTGGACACCGCGGGCCGTGTGGAGCGCTTCGAGCGCCGCTATGGGAGGCAGTCATGAAGGTCCGCAATTCCTTGCGCTCGCTGAAGGCCAAGCCCGGCGCGCAGGTGGTACGGCGTCGTGGCGTGACGTTCGTGATCAACAAGAAGGACCCGCGCTTCAAGGCCCGCCAGGGCTGATCCGGCGCGTACGACCGGTCGGCCCGGCCCCGCTTCGGCGGTGGCCGGGCCGTTGTCGTACCGCCCCCCCCGCACATCCTGTTTGTACGCGTTTCCGAGGGAAGAAAATCCGTTCTTTATGCTTATAGCGGTATCAACCCCCTTGGAGTGGTCAATGTCCCGCAAGCACCCCATGGACGATGGCGACGAACTGCTGGCCAGACTCGGGACGCTGACCGCCCAGGCGCGCGAGCGGGCGGAGCTCCAGCGCTCCCTGCTCGAACTGGCCGTCGCCCTGCAGCGCGGCATGCTGCCCGGCGACATGCCCATCACTCCCCGGTTCCACCTCGCGGTCAAGTACTCGCCCGCCAACCACGGCCTCAACGTGGGCGGCGACTGGTACGACGCCTTCACGATGCCCGACGGGCGCATCGGCCTGTCCATCGGTGACGTCCAGGGCCACAACATCGAGGCGGCCGCGTTCATGGGCCAGGTGAGGGTCGGCCTGCGGGCGCTGGCCTCCGTGACCAGCGAGCCCGGCGAACTCCTCTCCCTGACGAACGACCTGCTGCTGTCCCTCGGCACCGAGCTCTTCGCGACCTGCACGTTCATGCGCCTTGACCCGATCACCGGAGTACTGGAGAGCGCGCGGGCCGGACACATACCCTCCGTCTGGGCCACCGCCGACGGCCGCTCCGGCATCACCGACGACGAGGGCGGACCGCCCCTCGGCATCGTCGCCGGACAGCGGTATCCGGTCACCGAGCACCGGCTCACCACCGGCGGAGTCTTCGTCCTGGTCACCGACGGCGTCGTGGAGGGCCCCTCGATGAGCGTCGACGAAGGCCTCGACCAGGTGATGCGCCTCGCCGGTGTCGCCGCCGTGGCGGGCATGGAGGCGGGCTCACTCGCGGCCGCCGTGATCAAGGGAGCGGAGCGCGTGGGGCACGAGGACGACGCGGCGGTACTGGTCGTGGGCCATGACGCGCCCGACGTCGGGGCGTAGACCTGGTCCGGCGGGGTACGTCCCGGCCGCCGCTCCGCCGCTCCGCCGCTCCGCCGCTCCGCCGCTCCGCCGCTCCGCCGCTCCGCCGCTCCGCCGCTCCGCCGCTCCGCCGCTCCGCCGCTCCGCCGCTCCGCCGGGATGTCGGGATGTCGGGATGTCGGGACCCCTTGATGGTCTTGCGGCCGCCCGCGCCGTGCCGCGCTCACACATTCCGGTCACGTGGTGATTCCCTCGCGTGTGGGCCCGGCGCCGTTCCGCTCGCCTCGCCGACACGGCCCGGTCAGTGTCTGATGGCTGCTGTGGTGGGTTTCGAGGATCTGCGGCGACCGGCCGGGTACGCCCTCCTGACGCTGGCCGTCGCCGGCGGCTACTTCGCGGCGGGGCGGCTCGGCCTGCTGCGGGAGCTGGTCGTCGAGGGGGCCGTGTTCACGCCCATCTGGCCGCCCACCGGCGTCGCGGTCGCCTGCCTGCTGATCTTCGGGCCGCGGGTGCTGCCCGGCATCGCCCTCGGCGTGCTCCTCGTGATCATGTCGATCACCTCGCTCCAGCCGACCGCGCTCGTCGTCCTGGCGGGCAACACCGTGGCGCCCGCCGTTGCCTATCTCATGCTGCGGTGGGTGGGTTTCCGAACCGACATGGGCCGGCTGCGCGACGGCCTCGCGCTGGTGTTCCTCGGTGCCCTGTCCGCGATGCTGATCAGCGCGACCTGCGGGGCCGGAATGCTGGTCGTCACCGACAAGCTGGCCGCGCACTCCTTCTGGCCGGTCTGGCTCGGCTGGTGGGTGGGCGACGCGATGGGTGTGCTGATCGTCACCCCGCTCCTGCTCATGCTGCGTACCGTGCGCCTGCCCCTGGACCTGCACCGCTGGAAGGAGGCCCTGCTGCTCGCGGCCACCATCGGCGTGATCGTCCCCCTCGTCACCCACAACCGCATCAGCCTGCTGTTCCTGATCTATCCGCTGCTGATCTGGGCGGCCCTGCGCTTCCGCTTCGCGGGCAGCATGCTGTGCGCCCTCTTCGCCTCCGTCATGGCCACCATCGCGGCGACCCAGGAGACGGGGCCGTTCGCCGAGCTGAACCACGTCGAGGTCATGGTGAAACTCCAGGCCTTCAACGGCACGATGGCCCTCACCGCCCTGCTGCTGTCCTCGGTCATCACCGAGCAGCGCAACACCCGACTCTCGGTGGAGAAGGCCTGCCAGGAACTGGCCGAGGTCCTCGAACACCTCACCGCGGGCGACCCCCGCCAGGGCGGCCGACAGTGACCGTACCGCCCAGTCAGAGAAGGCCCGCGTCGCCCCGCCTGCGCAGCACCAGCAGCGCGGTGTCGTCCCGGGGCGTGCCCGCCGTGTGGCGCCGCAGATCGCCGTAGACAGTGGCCGGAACATCCTTCGGGAGGACATCGCCCCAGGTAGCCGCCCGCTCCTCCAGGGGATAGAACGCGCCGGACGGATCGCGCGCCTCGGTCACCCCGTCCGTGCAGAGCAGAAGCGTGCCGTCCGACGGGAAGGCGAACCACTCGACGGTACGAGGATCGGGGGCCAGCGCGTCGAGGCCCAGCGGCACACAGGGCTCCTGCCGGAGCACCGGCTCGGCCCGCTCCTTGTGCAGCAGCAGCGGCGCCACATGACCGCAGTTGATCGCCTGGACCTCCTGCTCGCCGTCGATGCCCAGGACGATCGCCGTCACGAACCGCTCCCGCTCGCCGGTCTGCGCCGCGAAGGAGTTGTGCCGTAGCACCGCCTCCTCCAGGGCGTCGACCACGGCGGTGAGCGTGGGCTCGGCCACGGCCGCCTCGCGGAAGGCGCTGAGCACGGCGAACGCGGCGCTGATCGCCTGGAGGCCCTTGCCCTGCACGTCGGCGATGAAGACGCGGCTGCCGTACGGCGAGGAGACCACCTCGTAGACGTCGCCGCCGACCCGGCTGTCCTCCTCCACGGGCTGGTAGAGGCCGTGGACCAGGAGCTGGTCGGTCATCAGGGGGAACGGGCGCAGGATCTGGCGTTGCAGCGCGGCCGCCGCCGACCGCAGGCGGGCGATCTCGCCCTCCCAGCGGATCCGCTGCGCCGCCCGGGCCACGCTGAGGCCGTTGAACACCAGGGTGAAGGCGATGACGGCCGCGTCGGCGCCCGCCGTGCCCAGCGGGGTGTCGACGAGGGAGCCGACGATGACGAGCGTCACCCACACGGAGGCGACGGTCGTCTGCCGCACGGTGCCGCGCCCCGCGAGCAGCGCGGGCAGCACCACCAGGAAGGGGGCGGGCCGGGTGTCCCGGCCCAGCACGATTCCGGTCAGCGCCACCACCAGCGTGACGACGACGAGCCAGAACACGACCACGGCCCAGCTGAGCGGAGGCGTGGAGCGCTGTCCGGCGTCTACCACGGTGGAACCGGCCGGATCTCTCGAGGTGCGCACCGGCCCTCCGCTTCCTTCAGTCGTCGAACAACCGTCGGGAAAGCATCCCACTCTTCAATATCAGCCCCACCCGTACCGTCCGCGAGCTGCGACAACAGCTCAGGCCGACCCGGGACGCACAGAAAGCGCACAGGGGGCTAGATTCCGATCCGTATGTTTGGCCGATGGTGGGGGAGTTGGGGACCGTTGTTCATCTGGCGCACACTGCGGGGTGAATGGCAGGGCATCGTCGTCGATCCGGTACGACAGCTGCTGCGGCGCGGACTGATGGGGGTGTCCCTGGCGTTCGTCGCCGCCTTCGGCGTCATCTTCTTCCACGCGCTCGCACAGCACCCGACCGGCGCCGAGATCGTGCGGGACATCGGCGGCGTCCAGGGCGACCTGCCGCTGTGGCTCGCCCTGGTGCGCACCCCGATATCGCTGTACGTCCCCGCCCTCGACCTGCCTGTCTGGGCCGGCATCACCCAGCTGTTCCTCGCCTTCGCGCTGGCCGAGCTGGCCCTCGGCCGGGCCCGCACGCTCGTCGTCGCCTACGTGACCACCCTGGCCGGCACCCTCACGGTGCGCGTGATGCTTCTGCTCGGGCCCGGCTGCGGGGGCATCGGGCTGCGGCCCGAGATCGGGCACGTCCTCGACACCGGGCCGTCCGCGGCGGTCGTAGGACTGTTCACGTATCTCGCCGTCGTCCGGCGCGCGCCTGTCGTGTTCTTCCTCACCGGCGGATCGATGGTGTGGGAGTCGATCGTGAAACCCAATCTGGCGGGCCGCGAGCACCTGGTCGCGGTGGCCACCGCCGTCGTCCTGGGCGTGGTCCACGAGGTGCGCCACCGGCGGCCGACGGTCACGGCGCTGCTTCCGCAGTTCAAGGCGGAGCAGCCGGTCAGGGCCGAGACACGCTGCCCATCTCCGCGCTGAACCCCGCCGGTTCGCTGTCGAACCCGCGCACCATCGCACGGAACTCCCAGGCTCCGGAGGCGTCCTTGGTGAACTCGGCGACCGTCGCCGCGGTGGACCCGGCCACCCCCGCGAAGTCGTCCGACAGCAGCTCCTTGTACCCCTCCACGACCAGCGTCCTGGCGTGCGACAGATCGCCGAAGGTCCTGGTCCCGCCGTTCTGGTGGATCGCCACGCCTACGACCACCCGGCCGAACGACGAGGCGAGACGGTCGAGTTCGAGGACCATCACCTCCATGTAGCCGTACCCCTGGCCGCTCTCGCTGTGCCGGCTCATGTTGATCGTGCCGTCCGGCGAGCGGCTCTCGGAGTTGACGACGTACACCGGGCGTCCGTGCGGGGCCTCGGCGGAGTAGGTCGCCGCGACGATGTCCAGATGGCGCGGCTGCTGCCCCCAGGGACTCGGATCCCACCGGAGCCGTACTTCGACCTTCCCCGCAACTGTGCTGACACTGCTCACTGAATGCCGCTCCCGTATCAGGCCATCACGGGACGATCCCCCGCATGGTCAAGTATGGCTCTTCGACGGCCTGTTGATGCCGCCCGGACGGACCCGGCAAACCCGGGGTCAGGCGCTCCGGATCGCGTCCACCAGCCCGGCGACGAGACGCGCCCGCTCGGCCATCGACGCGACGAGCAGATACTCGTGGTCCGCGTGCGCCCCGCCGCCGACCGCGCCCAGTCCGTCGAGCGTCGGCACCCCCAGTGCGGCCGTGAAGTTCCCGTCGCTCCCGCCGCCGACCGCCCGGCCTTCGAGCCCGGGCAGCAACTCCTGCGCCACAGCGAACAGTTCGGCCGCGGCCGACTCGGGCATGGGCGGCCGACCGATACTTCCCTCTACGGTGATCACGGCCCTGTCGATATGCGGAGCGAGGGCGGCGAACGCGGCCTCGATCCGTTCCTTCTCCTCGGCCGACTCGACCCGTACATCCACGACGACGGTCGCCTGCGCGGGGACGACGTTGTCCAGCGTTCCGGCGGACGCGACGGTCGGCGTGACCGTCGTACCGACCTCCGGCCGCGCCAACGCCGCGATGTCGAGCACCTGGTGGGCCGCCTCGACCAGCGCGTTGACCCCGGCCGCGGGCTCGAGCCCCGCGTGCGAGGCCCGGCCCGCGACGGACACCTCGAACGTGCCGCATCCTTTACGGCCGGTCTTCACGCCCCCGCCGTCGGCGGCCCCTTCGACCACCAGCACGGCACCGCAGGCGAGGGCACGTTCCTCGATGAGCGCCCGGGAGGAGCGGGAACCGACCTCTTCGTCGGCGGTCACCAGGATCTCGACGCCGGAACGGTCCTCCAGCGCGGCCAGCCCGTGGACCGCCTGCACCAGACCGCCGAGCATGTCGAAGACCCCGGGTCCGGTCGCCCGCCCGTCCTCGACCAGGAAGGGGCGCCGCGCGAGAGTGCCGAGCGGGAACACGGTGTCGTGGTGACCGAGGACCAGCACGCGAGGCGTCCCACCACCGGCCCAGTGGACGTGCGGCCCGCCCTCACTCCCGACGAGCGCGGCCCGCCCGCCGAGCCGCCCCTCGATGACGGCGGCGACGGTCTCGGCCGACTTCCGCAGGGCGTCCAGGTCACGGGAGGGGGACTCGACCTCGACGAGGGTCCGGAGGTCGTCGAGCATCGCGTCGACGCTCACGGCGATGGTGTTGTGCGTGGTCACGGAGGAAGGCTACGCGGGGAGTGCGGGGGAGGGCGCGACCGGTCGGCGGTCCTGACCGGTACCTTCCTGCCGCCGAGCGCACCCCGCCCCGAACGGCGAAGGGCCGGCCCGACGCCCAACGCGTCGAACCGGCCCAACGGCCCTGCGGATAAAGTGAGTTGATCAGTCCGTGCCGGACTCCATCGCCGCGCGGTCGAGCAGCGCGTCGTCCTCGGAGACCTCGCCGCGGGAGGCGATCGCCTCGGCGCCGCCCTCGGGCATGCTGCCGATGAGGCCGGTCGCGGCGGCCTGGGCGGCGCCGATCGCGGTGTTGCCGGTGCCGATGAGGCCGAGGCCGGCGTACTGCTCCAGCTTGGCGCGGGAGTCGGCGATGTCGAGGTTGCGCATGGTGAGCTGGCCGATGCGGTCGACCGGGCCGAAGGCCGAGTCCTCGGTGCGCTCCATGGACAGCTTGTCCGGGTGGTAGCTGAACGCCGGGCCCGAGGTGTCGAGCAGCGAGTAGTCCTCGCCGCGCCGCAGCCGCAGGGTGACCTCGCCGGTGATCGCCGAGCCGACCCAGCGCTGCAGGGACTCCCGGACCATCAGGGCCTGCGGGTCCAGCCAGCGGCCCTCGTACATCAGCCGGCCCAGGCGCCGGCCCTCGTTGTGGTACTGGGCGACGGTGTCCTCGTTGTGGATCGCGTTCACGAGGCGCTCGTAGGCCGCGTGGAGCAGGGCCATGCCCGGCGCCTCGTAGATGCCGCGGCTCTTCGCCTCGATGATCCGGTTCTCGATCTGGTCGGACATGCCCAGGCCGTGCCGGCCGCCGATCGCGTTGGCCTCCATGACGAGGTCTACGGGGGAGGAGAACTCCTTGCCGTTGATCGTCACCGGGCGGCCCTGGTCGAAGCCGATCGTCACGTCCTCGGTGACGATCTCGACCGACGGGTCCCAGAAGCGCACGCCCATGATCGGCTCGACCGTCTCCACACCCGTGTCCAGGTGCTCCAGCGTCTTGGCCTCGTGGGTGGCGCCCCAGATGTTGGCGTCGGTGGAGTACGCCTTCTCCGTGCTGTCGCGGTACGGCAGCTCGTGCGCGAGCAGCCACTCCGACATCTCCTTGCGGCCGCCCAGTTCGGTCACGAAGTCCGCGTCCAGCCAGGGCTTGTAGATCCGCAGGTGCGGGTTGGCCAGCAGGCCGTAGCGGTAGAACCGCTCGATGTCGTTGCCCTTGAAGGTGGAGCCGTCGCCCCAGATCTGGACGTCGTCCTCGAGCATCGCCCGGACCAGCAGCGTGCCGGTGACGGCACGGCCCAGCGGGGTGGTGTTGAAATAGGCCCGCCCGCCGGAGCGGATGTGGAACGCCCCGCAGGTCAGCGCGGCCAGGCCCTCCTCGACCAGCGCCGCACGGCAGTCGACCAGACGCGCGATCTCGGCGCCGTAGGCCTGCGCGCGACCGGGCACCGAGGCGATGTCGGGCTCGTCGTACTGGCCGATGTCGGCGGTGTAGGTGCAGGGGACGGCACCCTTGTCGCGCATCCAGGCGACCGCGACGGAGGTGTCGAGTCCGCCGGAGAAGGCGATGCCGACGCGCTCGCCGGTGGGGAGGGAGGTGAGGACCTTAGACATGGGAAGATTATGCACCCTCGCGCATGGTCATGCAAAGTCCCCTTTCTGATCCCCCTTTTTGATACGGCTCGATCCCTCTTTTGATACGCCGCTGCCGGGCACCCGTGACGCAGGAGGGCACCCGGCAGCGGCGGCGGTGGGACTGTGCTCAACACCCCGCCTTGTAGAAGTACTTGCTGATCGCGGGCTCGTTCATGTTCGCCTTGGTGATGGCGACCATGTTGGTGCCGATCGACTTCTGGACCGTCTTGCCCTCGAAGGCCGCGGCGAGCTGGTCGACGGCCTCCTTGCCGATCGCCGCCGGGTCCTGCGCGACCAGGACCTGCAGGGTGCCCGCCTTCAGCGAGGCGATCTCGTCCGGCTCGGCGTCGAACGCGGCGACCTTCACCGTGCCCTCCTTGCCCGCCTGCTTGAGACCGGTGGCTATGCCCTGGCCGGTGTTCGTGTTGCCCGCGAAGACACCGCCCAGGTCGGGGTGGGCCGCCAGCGTCGACTGGATCTGGGAGGCCGCGGTGGCCGGCAGGTCGTTGTCGTAGAGGGTGGGCAGCATCTTGATGCCCGGGTACTTCTTCATCTCCTCCGTGAAGCCCTTGATGCGGGCGTCGGTGGTGGAGACGCCGGGCTTGACGCTGATGACGATGGCCGAGCCCTTCTCGTTCATCAGCTTGGCGAGCGCGTCGGCCGCCACCCGGCCGCCCTTCTCGTTGTCGGACGAGATACGGGTGATGCCGATCGACGAGTCGGACACCGTGGTGTCCACCAGCGCGACCTTGGTCCCGGACGACTGGATCTGCTTGAGCGAGGGGGTGAGCGCGCTGGTGTCGACCGGCGAGATCAGCAGCCCGTCCGGCCTGGTCGCCGCCACCGAGTCGATGAGGGGGCGCTGGACCGACACGTCCCACTGGGCGGAGCCGTCGGCGCTGAATTCCATGCCCTTGGCCTTGGCCTCGGTCTGCGCCGCGCACGTCATGGTGATGTAGAAGGGGTCGCTCTTCACGCCGGTGATCAGCCGGACCTTCTTGCCGGAGGCCCCTCCCTTCGACCCCGAACTGCCGCTGTCGCTCGACGAACTGCAGGCGGCGGCGCCGGTCAGGACCAGCACGGTGCCCGCGGCGACCAGTACTTTGCGCGTGATGCGGATGCTCGACATAAGGGTGTCCTCCTGGGTCATACGAGGGTTGGGGCGAAGGCTGGGGCGGGGGTCGGGATCATGCGCGTTCCCGGGTCTTCCTGCGCATCTGGTCGATGTAGACGGCGGCGACCAGGACGACACCGACGGCGACGTCCTGCCAGTACTGCTGAACGCCGATGACGATCAGCCCGGTGGTCAGCACCGCGGGGATGAACACGCCGATCACGGTGCCCAGCACCGAACCCCGCCCGCCGAACAGGCTGGTGCCGCCCAGGACCACCGCGGTGATCACCTTCAGGTTGTCGGTGGAGTGCCCGGCGATCGACGTCGTGCCGTACGACGCCAGCCACATCACCGCGCCAAGACCGGCGAGGAGGCCCATCAGGCCGTAGACCTTGATCAGATGGCGGCCCACCGGGATGCCCGCGCGGCGGACGGCGGTCGGGTTGGAGCCGATCGCCAGGGTGTGGCTGCCGAACTTCGTGGCACCGAGCACCGCGCCGAACAGGGCGGTGACCACCGCGGCGAGGATCACCATCCAGGGGATGCCGAGCAACTTGCCGAATCCCAGGCTGTTCTGGAGGTGCGCCGCGGACGCGCCGGACGGGTCCTGGCCGCCGGTGGCGAGTTCGGCGATGCCGAGCGCCGCGCCCAGTCCGCCCAGGGTCACGATCAGCGGCGGCACCTTCCCGGTCGCCACCACCGCGCCCTGCAGAGCGCCCCAACCCGCCCCCACCGCAAGGGCGATGACGACACAGACCGCGACCGTGAACCAGCCGGCGGTGGGCCCGCCGTGGTGGATGTTGTACTCGCCGGCTGCCACCGCCGCCAGCACCAGCACCGAGCCGATCGACAGGTCGATGCCCGCGGTGATGATCACGAACGTCATGCCGACGCCGAGCACCAGATAGATGGCCGCGTTCACGGCGATCTGCGTGATGTCGTACGTGGTGAAGAACTTGCCCGGTGCCGCGATGGTGAAGAACGCGACCAGCGCGACGAGGATCACGAAGGTCCACAACTCGCTGATACCGGCGGCCCGTCGGAGCCACGGCGGTATCGCGAGGCGCCCGGCGCCGGCCGGGGGCGGCTCCTGTGCCGGGGCGGCCGGCTTGATGTCCTGGCTGTTGGCGCTCATCGCCCGTCCTCCGCTTCCGTCGCGCCGGCCGGGTCGTGGTTCCCGTTCTGCGCGGGCTCGTCCAGCGATCCGGTCATGGCGCCGACGAGTTTCTCGATCGTGGCGTCGGCCGCGCTGAACGACGCGACCCGACGGCCCAGCCGCAGTACTTCGACCCGGTCCGCCACCGACAGCACCTCGGGCATGTTGTGGCTGATGAGGACGACGCAGATGCCCCGGTCGGCGACCCTGCGGACGGTCTCCAGGACCCGGGCGCGCTGGACGACGCCCAGGGCGGCGGTCGGTTCGTCCATGAAGATGACCTTGTTGGCGAAGGCCACCGCGCGCGCCACGGCCACGGACTGCCGTTGCCCTCCTGACAACGTTGTCACAGGAGCCGTCACATCTTTCAGCTCCACGCCCAGTTCACCGAACGCCGCGATCGCCTCCCGGCGCATGGTGGGCCGGTCGAGCACGCCCAGCCGGCCGAGCAGGCCTCCGCGCACAAGTTCCCTGCCGAGATAGAGATTTGACGCCGCGTCAAGATCCGGCGCCAGGGAGAGATCCTGGTAGACGGTCTCGACTCCGTGCCGTTGCGCGTCCATCGGCCCGGTGAACCGGACCGGCGTCCCGTCCAGGCGCACCTCGCCCTCGTCCGGGGTGAGGACGCCGGAAAGCACGTTCACCAACGTCGACTTGCCGGCGCCGTTGTCACCGATCAGTGCGACGACCTCGCCGGCGTAGGCCGTGAAGTCGGCGCCCGAGAGCGCCTGGACATGGCCGAAACGCTTGACCACACCGTGTGCCGCTAGAAGGGGTTGTCTTGCAGAGGCCATGTTGTGCCTTCTGGTTGGTATCGTTAACAGCTCGTCGATTCTGGGAGGCCCGTGGGTGGGCGTCAAGGGTCGTGAACGAACGGGGAATTGGGCGGACACCGTCGGCCCGTCGGACAGCCTCTGGTCCGGTCGCGCAGGATGACCTCGGGAGGACGCGGCGTGACCAGTCGTCCCAGCCGTCCCAGGATGAAGGACGTGGCCGCGGAAGCGGGCGTGAGCGTGATGACGGTGTCCCGGGTGGTCAACGGAGAGTCGGGCGTGGCACCCCGCACCGCCGCCCGCGTGGCGGCCGCGGTCCGCAAGCTGGGCTATCAACGTGACGACGTGGCACGGCAGTTGCGCCGTACGGACCGGCTGAGCCAGACCATCGGACTGATGGTGGACAACGTTGCCGACCCCTTCATGGCCGCCGTCGCCTCGGCCACCGAGGACGTCGCCCACCGGCGCGGCAACATGGTCCTCATCGGCTCCAGCCGCGCCGACCTCCATCGTGAACGCGAAGTCATCGCGGCCTTCACCGCCCGCAGGGTCGACGGGCTGATCCTCACCCCGGTCGCGGGCGACCACCGTGTGCTGCGCTCGGCGCAGGCGCGGGGCACGAAGATCGTGTGCGTGGACCGGGTGGCACCCGGCCTCGATGTGGACACGGTGGTGGTGGACAACTTCGGCGCGGTACGGCAGGCCGTACGCCACCTCATCGCGCACGGCCACCGCCGCATCAGCTACCTCGGCGACAAGCCGGAGATCTGGACCTTCGGCGAACGGCACCGCGGCTATCTGGCGGCTCTGAGCGCTGCCGGGATCGACGCCGATCCGGCGCTCGTCCGGCACGGATTGCGGTCCGGCGCCGACGCCGCCCGGGCCGTGACCGCGATCCTCTCCGCACCGGAGCCGCCCACGGCCGTCCTCGCGGGCAACGAGGTCCTCGCGTTCGGCGTGCGGGCCGTGCTGCCCGCCGGCGTCGCGTTCATCGCCTTCGACGACTTCGCGCTGGCCGCGCAGCTGACGCCGCCGGTCACGGTCATCGCGCAGGACCCCGTCGCCCTGGCGACGAGCGCCGCGCAGCTGCTGTTCGCCCGTATCCACGGCGACACGTCACCGCCGCGCAGGGTCGTCATGCCGACGGAGCTGATCCCGCGCGGGTCGGGGGAGATTCCGGGCCCCGGTACGCCGTTCACGCAGCGGCGCTGAATCCCGTCCCCCGTCCCGCGTACGGCATGGGTCGTTACGCGCGAGGCCGCTCGAAGGTGAGGAGCAGGCCCTCGACCGCGCCGGGACCTATGCGGCCCTTGACGTCGGCGGCGGTGATGGCCTTCAGGCCCCAGCCGTCCTCGGCGTGCTTGTTGAGGACCTTCTCCAGCTTGTCGCTGTCCAGCGCGTCGCCGATCAGCGACTCCCGGAAGCTGACGACCTTGTACTCGAACGTGTAGGCGTTGCTCATGCTGCGATGTCCTCCTGTGCGTGCGCACGGTGTGCGGTGGGCGGGGTCAGCCAATCATGGGGGGAGGTTCCCGCGCAGGCCGGGGGTGGTTTCGTGGCAGGACTGTCAACTGGGCCTGACCAGTGGTGTGTTGTCCGGGCCGGGCGTCGGAGGTGGGCTCGCGGGTATGCCACGACGGCAGTCGCGGCCGTCGTGTCACCCGGGACGCGTCGTGGCGGAGACGTAGCGTGGCCGGTGACCGAGGCGTACGTGAACGGATCCCGTGGAGGCGCCATGTGCTGGAGTGCGAAGGCCGACCTCGTGGCGGGCGCGGCGGTCGCCGCCGTAGGAGTGGCCTGTGTGGTCCGGGCGCGCAGGCGGACCGATCTCCCGATGGCGGCACTGCCGTTGCTGCTCGGCGCCCACCAGATCGTGGAGTCGGCGGTGTGGGCAGCCGACGGGGGCTCGGGACCGGCCACCCTCGCCTGGGCCGTCATCGCCATGCCCCTGCTGGCGGTGTGGGTCCCGGTGGGCGTGTGGTGCGCCGCGTCACGGCGGGCCAGGCCCCGGATCGGCGTACTGGTCGCGGTCGGCGCGGTGACCGCGGCGGCCCTCGCCCACGCCCTCGCCGTACACCCCGTGACGGCCGAGATCCGGGGCCACACCCTCGGCTACGTCGTGGACCTTCCCTACGCCCAACTGGTCATCGCCGGCTACCTCGTGGCGACGATCGGCTCGCTGCTCCTGTCCGGTGAGCGCGGGCTGGTGGTGCTGGGGATCCTGGTCACGGCCGGCGCGATGGTCTGCTGGACGCTGTGGGAGCTGGAGTTCGTCTCGACGTGGTGCGCGGTCGCCGCGGTGTCCTCGCTTGTCCTGTTCTTCTGGGTGAACGGCCGCGACCGGGAGCCGGGGAGGCGGCCCTACGTCAGTGCGGGGCGCGGCAGGTCCACAGGCTGAGGTCGCTGCTCGTGGCGACGGCGAGGGTCTGGCCGGAGGGCGAGAAGCCCGCGGCGCGCAGCTCCGAGTAGTTGGCGTCGAAGATGTGCCACCAGGTCTCTCCGGCCTGCCCCTTGTGGATGCCGTGGCCCGTCGAGAGGACGACCCGGTCGTGCGGCCACTCGGGGCTGACGACGTCCACGGTCCAGCCGCCGGGCGCCGCACCGCTGTGCAGACCACCGCCGAAGAGACCGGCAATGCGCACCGGGACGCCCGCGATCGGACCGAGGCCGGGGCAGACGAGGTCCGGGTGGCAGTCGGGCGTGCTCGTCCCGGGGTCGGGGTCCCGGTCGCGGGCGATCTTCTCACCGGTGAACGCGTCGAACAGGCCGTGACCGTCGGTCGAGACCACCATCACCAGATCGTGCCCGGTGTCGGGATGGGCGGCGAAACCGATGCCGAGCAGACCGCCGATGGGGGTGGTGTTGTCGAGCACGGGCCGCCAGGGTTCGGGCGCGGGCATGACGGGGGCGGCGAGGCAGCGGTCGCGCAACTGCTGCTGGTACGGGGTGAGCAAGGGGTGTCTCCTCGGTGCGGTCGGCCACGAGGATCTCTCAGGGAGGGGCGGGAGTCGAGCCGAATTCGGTCGGGGCCTTGCACGGGTGTCGCTGAGTAGTGCCCAAGTCCCGCCGCGCGCCAAGTCGTTGGTGTCGGCAGGCGATGTCGGGTTGGATGGCTCCATGGAGCGCATAGACGCAGAGCTGTTCACCGACGGCGGGAACGACGCCGTGGTCCGTCTCCCCGGCCGCCGGTTGCCCGGCGTGCTCATCCAGGGCGACTCGCTGCACATCCTCCGCGGTGATGTCGCCGAGGTCGTGGAGGCCTGCGAACGAGGCGACTTGGCCGAGGCGGGGGAGGCGGCGGGGCTGCTGCTGGCGGGGTTCGACGCGCTGCTGAGCCGGTACTCCGTGGCGTTGGAGAACCATCGGATTCAGCTGCCCTACTGACGGGAGCCCTCGCTCACACCTCCCGGTGCTCGATCCCCAACAGGCTTGCCGCAGAGCGGAAGTCGGCCGTGTGGTGGCCCAGCGCCAGCGACCAGTGGTGGCCTACGCCCGTCGCGCTCCACGCGTCGACCCACTCGCCGGGGTCGCGGCCGAAGTCGACGCGGCTGGTGGTGTTGCCGATCGCGAGGTGCGGGCCGGGGACGACGGTGCCCTCGGACGTGACGAAGGACAGGGTGCCGTCGGCGTCCTGGCCGAGGCCGAGCAGGGTGACGGGGCCGTGCTGGACGTCGAACTCCACGCTGACGCCCCAGCCGCGCTTGCCGTGGTAGACGCCCAGGCCGCGCAGGAGCGGGTCGCGGGCGCTGACCGTGAGGTGGGCGGGGCCGTCGTGGCCCATCTCGACCACGCCGGCCTCGAAGTCGAGGGCCTGGATCTCGGTGAAGGAGCCCCCGGCGCCGATGCTCTGGGTCGCCAACTGGGCGAGGCTGGTGCGGAGTTCGTACTCGCCGGCGGCCGGTACGCCCCGGGCGGTGAGGAGGGAGGCGCCCAGGATCATGCCGGCGCCGAGCCGTTCGTGCAGTTCGCCGTCGAGGCCTCGGTGGTAGTAGGCGAGGGTGTCGAGGCCGAAGTCCTCGACGAGCCGGTCGAGGGCGACGGACACGGTCGCTCCCCAGGCGAAGTCCTCGTCGACCACGCTGTCGTCCACGGCGAAGATCCGCCGGGCGAGGGCCGTACGTTCACGGGTCTCGGCCTCGCTCACCTTCTCCACCCGGTGCCGTAGATCGTCGAACTCCAGCACCTCGACGTGCGAGCCGAACGTCGCCGGGAGCAGCGTCAGGTCGGTCGACACGTCGAGCATGCCGGGATAGAGGTGCCCCATCAGTCCGTGCCGGGCGTGCCGGAGCGCGGCCCGCACATGGGCGGCCCGGATCCACTGCTCGATGCGCCGCCAGGCCGACTCCTGCCGCAGCCAGCCCGACACCGAGCGGAAGGGGATGCCGGCCCGCCGGAACACGTTGCCGACCTCGGGCAACGGGCACTGCCCGCAGTAGGCGAGCCAGGCGCCCGTGTCGAAGGAGGCGTGGTCCATCCGCTCGGACGGCTGGAGGTCGATGACCAGGACCGGGGTGTGCGAGCGCTGGGCGATCGGCAGCACCATCGACGAGGTCAGATACGTCGTCAGGAACAGCACGATCAAGTCGCAGTCCGCGCGCCGCAGTTGCTCCGCCGCGACCGCTCCCTCCTGAGCGTCGGAGATGAAGCCGACGTCGGTCACCTCCGCGTCCATCCGCTGGAAGCGCTCGGCGACGTACGCGGACGACTCCCTCAACTGCGGCAGCAGATCCGGGAATTGGGGCCAGTAGGCGCCGAGGCCGCCCGCCACGAGTCCGATCCGGGTGCGGCGGCGGGGCGCCGGGGGGAGCAACTCGCGCAGGGCGGCGGCGCGTTCCGCGGTCATGGTCGTGGGTTCGGTGGTCACGGTCGCGGGTTCGGTCGTTGCCATGAGCGGTGTTCCTTCGGGTGCGCGGTGTGTGCTTTTCCTTCCGGTGTCCGGTGCGCAATCAGGTCCGGGCCACGCCCAGACCCGGCGCCGGGGCGACGGCGGTGTCGGGGGAGCGCCGGATGAGGACATGGATGACGTACACACCCGCGACCCCCGACGCCGCCATGCAGAGGGTGATCAGCCACAGCAGGAGCGACGCGCTGTAGTCCATCAGCGCGGGCGTGACGAACGCGACGCCCGCGAAGACCCCGCGGGACAGGGCGTACGTGAGGCCCTGGGTGGTGCCGCGGGTGTCCGGCGGCAGCGTGAGCTGCGACCAGACCTTGTAACTGGCCTCCCCGGCAAAGGGGTTGGAGATCTGGTACAGCACGAAGAAGACGAGCATGCCGACGAGGGCGCCCGCGGTGAGGGAGGCGATACAGAAGGCCACGACCTGCACGACCGTGAAGACGTAGAACAGCCGGTCGCGCCAGGGGGTGTCGGCGATCCGTACGAAGACGAATGTCAGGACCAGCGCGATCGGCAGGAAGGCCAGGTTGATGCCGGTGGCCAGGCTCTGTGAGGCGCCGCTGACCGTGACCAGGAGGTAGGTGCCGAACTGGCCGAAGGTGTTGGCGCCGATGCCCCAGGTGACGTAGTAGACGAAGGTCGCGACCATCGGCAGCAGCGCGGCGCGGTTCCACACGTTCTTGAGCTCGATGCCGCGCGGGGCGGCCAGCGCGGCCGCCTCCTCCTGCTGTGCCGCCTCGGACGGCTCGGCCAGCTCCAGCCGGGCACGGAGCAGGAAGGTGACCAGCGCGGCGATCACCAGGTGGCCGGTGATGAACCGTGCCCCGGTCATGCCGGTGTCCGACAGGACGTAGCCGAGGAAGATGACGACGACGATGCCCAGCACCCACATGACCTGGGTGAACGACACGAGACGCGCCCGGCCGTCGGGGGGCGCGGCGTCCGAGACGACGGCCAGGGACGTCGGCAGGTCGGCGCCGGCGGCCAGTCCCGCGACG
Organism: Streptomyces sp. NBC_00986; assembly: GCF_045162565.1. NCBI lineage: Bacteria > Bacillati > Actinomycetota > Actinomycetes > Kitasatosporales > Streptomycetaceae > Streptomyces > Streptomyces sp. NBC_00986. Next base: position 1,187,843 of record NZ_CP108733.1, on the reverse strand, counting down.
AGCACGCCGACAAAGAGGACGATGTCGTTCGGGGCGAGGGTGATGACGATCGCGCCCACCGCGTAGCAGAGGATGTCCAGGTTGTAGACGCGACGGCGCCCGAACATGTCGGCGAGGCGGCCGCCGACGAGGGAGCCGACGGCGATGCAGCCGGTGACGATCGCGCTGATCGCCCCGGCCATCCACACGCCCATGTCGTAGTGGTCGCGGTAGATCGCCAGGTTGACGGCGATGCTGACGATGAGCGCGGCGTCGAGGTAGGAGGCCATGCCCGAGAGGGCCGCGACCTTCCACAGGTGCCTCGGGATGGGCGGTTGTTCCGCGTGTTCCGGTACAGACGAGAATCGGATCATGATGCGGCTCCTCGCGGCTCTGGGCCGGGGTCGCAGTGAATATAGAGTTCAAAAAACGTTCCAACAACCCCTCTTGCAGGTATCCGAGGGAATCTGCGGCAAGACGAGCGGGCCTCCTTCCCGGGCTTCGGATCCGGTGCCAACATCGCAGGTGGCGGACAACTGAGCCGACGTAAAACGTTTTTTGATCCGTGAGGGTGACCGAGCCGCACCCGGAAGGACCAACACCGTGATCTCACCCGCGCTGCAGCAGCTCTTCGACGCCCCGCCCCGGGACTTCGGCCCCACCCCGCTGTGGTGGTGGTCCGGCGCCAAGGTCACCCGCGAACAACTCGCCTGGCAGCTGCGCCGGTTCGCGGACGGCGGCGTCCACAACCTCGTCGTCATCAACCTGGCCCCGGCAGGACCGGCCTTCGGCGCCCGCACCGACGACCCGCCGTGGTTCGGCGAGGAGTGGTGGGACCGCTTCGCCGACACCTGCCGGATCGCCCGGGACATCGGCACCCGGCTGTGGTTCTACGACCAGATCGGCTTCTCCGGCGCCAATGTCCAGGGCGCCGTCACCCGCCGCCACCCGGAGGCCACCGGCCTCGCCCTGCGCTCCCGCAGGGCCACCGTCACCGGCGGCACGATCGCCCTGCATGGGGCCGAAACCCTCGTGGCCGTCTACGACTTGGAGGGCCGCCGGCTGCCCGTGCCCCCGGAGGGCACGGACGTACGGCTCGTCGTCGCCGTCCCCACCGCCTTCGACTACCTGGACCCGCACGCCGTACGACTGCTGCTGGACGCCGTCCACCACGAGTACGACCGGCGCGTCCCCGAGTACCTGGGCAACGTCATCGCGGGCAGCTTCCAGGACGAGCTGCCCGGCACCAACTCCTGGAGCCACCGCTTCCCCGACGAGTTCCATGCGCGTCGCGGCTACGACCTCCTCGACCATCTCCCCGCCCTGTTCGGCCCGGTGACCGCCCGCGCGGCGAAGATCCGCGCCGACTACTACGCGGTCCGCGCCGAACTCACCGAAGAGGCCCTCTTCAAGCCCCTCGCCGCGTGGCACGACGAACGCGGGATGCTCGTCGGCGCCGACCAGAGCCACCCCGCGCGGGCGGGCTTCCCGGCCCAGTCGACGCAGATCTACACCGACTACTTCCGCACCCACCGCTGGTACGGCGCCGCGGGCAGCGACCACCACGGCGACTCCAAGGTCCACTCCTCCATGGCCCACCTCTACGGTCACGACCGTGTCTGGATCGAGGCGTTCCACTCCTCCGGCTGGGGCGGCACCCTGGCGGACACCTACGACTGGCTCCTGCCGTTCCTGCGCAGCGGCGCCAACCTGTACAACCCGCACGCCAGCTACTTCGGCACGGCAGGCGGCTGGTTCGAGTGGGCGCCGCCCTCCACCGACTGGCGCCAGCCCTACTGGCAGCAGCACCCGGCGTTCTCCCGCACCGTCGCCCGGATCTGCTCGATCATGTCCTGGGGCACCTACAGCGCCGATGTCGCGGTCCTGCACCCCACCGCGACCATGCAGTCCCTCATCCCGCTGGACGCCCCTGTCCAGCACTTCGGCGACGGCCGCCTCGGCGACGACCACGCCGACGTCGACGAGACCCAGCGCGACTACCTGGACCTGTGCGGCACGAACAACTGGCTTGCCCCGCACGTCGGTTCACTGGACCGCCACCGCATCGCCTTCGACATCATCGACGACGCCTCCGTGCAGCGCGCCACGACCGTGGAAGGAGCCCTGCACGTCACGGACTTGGCCTACCGCGCGGTGCTGCTTCCCTCGGCGAGCGTCCTGGAGGAGGAGACCGCCCGCCGACTGACCCAACTCCTCGACGCGGGCGGCCGGGTGGTGGTCGTGGGCCGTCCGCCCGCGACGGCGGCCGGTCAGGACGGTGACGACTCCGTCGTCGCGGCACTGCTGAAGCACCCGCGACTGGAGCGGGCGAGCGACGCCGGGACCGGAGCCGCGGCCGTGGCCGATATCGCCGGTCACGCGACCGGCGAGGTGCCACTGCCCGTCAGGAGAAAGGGAGTTGAAGCGGTCGCCCTCGTGACAGGCACCTTCCCCGACGCCCGCACACTGCCCGGAGACGCCAACCACGAGGCGGACCCCGCGTGCTACGCCCACCACTCGACCGTCACCGTGCACGCCACGGTCGCCGAGGCCGAGATCTGGAACCCGGCGACCGGCACGCGCAGCCCAGCGCAAGTCGCCGTCTCCGACGGCCGATCGACCATCGAGGTGCCACTTGAGGGCGCCCCTGCCGTCCTCGTCGTATGGCGCGAGGGCACCCCACAGACCCACCGGACCGCCGCGCCAACACCCGTGCCGGAACGGACGATTGACCTCTCGACCGGCTGGGAGGGACGCCTGGTCCCCACCATGGACAACACCTGGGGCGACCTTGCACTGCCCGCCGGCTCGTCCGTCGCCGAACCCCAGATCTGGACGATGAGTTGGACCGAGACGGACGGTTCCGACCCGAACTGGGCGCAGACACGGGCGACTTACGGCAACCGGGTCCGCGTCCTCCCTCCGGCGCCGTCCGCCGAGGCCCCCGATCCACTCGATGCACCCTCCGTCGAACAAGTCCTTTCCGGAGACCTGCCCCTCACCCCCGCCGACTGGAGCGTCTCGCTGTACTCGACGAGCCGCGGCATCCCGGACCCGGACGGCCTGCTCGGCAACAAGGGCCTCGTGACTGAGGAGTTCGTACGTGTCCCTGTGCCCGTGCCCGGTACGGTCGCCCGGGTCCGTTCGATCGTGGAGACGGAACACCGTGGCCCCGCCGAGCTGCACATCGGTGCCGCGGCCACCAAGCGGGTGTGGTGGAACGGCGAGCGCCTGGACACCGGCACCGGGTATCTCGCCACCGCCCGCGTGGAGATCGGCCGGACCCGCAACGTCCTCGAATACGAGTTGGGGGAGGCCCAGGACAGGCCGTTGCTGATCTCCGGCGCAGCGGGCACACCATTGGGAAGCTATTTCTGCCTGACCCGCCCGGAGGGGTTCGGGCCTCGCCCGCAGTTCATGTGCCTCCCCGAGGACGTACGACCGTCCGGCGGTGTGACCTATCGAGGGCGGTTGCACGGCCCTGGACAGGCGGTACTTGTCGTGGGTGCCGCGGTGGGCGTCACCGTGCTGCTCGACGGAGAGGTCGTCGCGCGCCAGGAGAAGGTGGAGTACTACGAGTCCGACTGGGGCGCGGTGCCGATGTTCTTCCGGCATCAACTCGCCCTCGGGGACGGCGAACACGTGCTGGAGGTGGCGGCCGACGCTGTTCATCCACGCGATGCGGTGTTCGTCGACTGCGTGGCCCGCACGGAGTCCGCCGTGAACTCCCTGGTGAGCGGCGCCGGTTGGGAGGCCGAGACGGGGGAGTGGCGCGGTCGTACCGTCGAACACGAGGGTCGGTGGGGGGAGGTGCAGCACTGCTACGCGGCCGTACGACCTCACCCGTTGCCGGACACCGAATGGCTCACCGGCGTACCGGTACTCGGCACCGCCGTACTGCCGCTGCGGTCAACGGACATCGTCCGCGAACGCGCCCAACGCTTCCGCTTCACCGTGCCACCGGGCACCGAATCGCTGGAACTGCCGCTGGAGTTGCCCGCGAGGGCGCGTGTCGGCGATGGCGCCGAGACGTGGCTGGACGGACAGTTCCTGACACTGGAGCAGCCGCTCCCGGTACCGACGGAGGTCGAGGTCGTCACCGCACCCACGGCCGTACTTCGGGGCGGCTCCGCCTGGCGGGGACCGGTGCGCGTCCGCACGGTACCGGCACAACTACTGCTGGGTGACTGGCAGTTGCTCGGGTTGGGCGGCTGGAGCGGTGGTGTGACGTACTCGCGGGAGGTGGAGGTACCGGCCGGGCCGGATCCGGTGCTGGATCTGGGGCGGGTGCGCGGCAGCGTGTCGGTCGTCGTCGACGGGGAGTGTGTCGGCGAGGGGTTCTGTCCTCCGTACCGCTTCCAACTCCCGGGTGCCGCAGGGCGATCGGTGCGGCTGGAGGTGACCGTCAACAACACCCTGGCCCCCTATCTCGCCGAAGCCACCCCCACCGCCTGGGCCTTCCCGTCCCAACTCCCGTCGGGGCTGCTGGGACCGGTGACGCTACGGATTCGGGGCTGACAGGGGTCGAGTGGAGTCCCGTAGGACGAGGTCGGGTGCGAACACCCTTGTCTCGTGGGCGTGTTCGGCGCGCGCCTCCACCTCGTCGAGCAGCATTCCCACGGCCGCTCTGCCGAGTTCCTCGACGGGTTGCCGGACGGTTGTCAGGGTCGTACCGACGAAGCTCGCGATGTCGAGGTCGCCGTAGCCGACGACCTGAACCTCCTCGGGTATTCGTACGCCCCGTTCGCCCAGTCCTCGGCACAGTCCGGCGGCGAGGAAGTCGTTGGTGCAGAAGACACCGTCGGGCAGGTCGTCGAGGGTGCGGGCGATCTCCAGGCCGTAGGCCACCGTCATCTCGTCGGCGACGACCTGGCGGACCCGTGCCTCGCGGCGGGTGCGGACGGCCTGGCGGGCGCCCTGGTAGCGCTCGGCGCACTGGACGATTCCGCGCTCGCCGTTCACGACGAGGATGTCGCGCGCACCGCAGTCCAGGAGGTGCTGCACGGCGACCCGGCCGCCGGCGATGTCGTCGACGGAGACGGAACAGCCGTCCTGGGCCGACAGCGCGCGGTCCGCGAGGACGAGCGGGATGCCGCGTTCGCGGAGGCGGGTGAGCCGGGTGGGATCGGCGCCGAGCGGGACGACGACTGCTCCTACGGCCCGCTGCTCGATCAGCATCGTGAAGTAGCCCTGCTCGCGCTCGGGGGCGTCGCCGCTGTCGCAGAGCACGAGGGAGTAGCCGTGGTCGTAGGCCGCGTCGGCGGCACCACGGGCGATGCGTGAGTAGAAGGAGTTCGCCACGTCGGGCAGGACCAGGCCGATCGAGGACGAGTGCCCGGTGCGTAGGCCCGCGGCTCCTGGGTGTGGCACGTAGTCGAGTGCGGCGACCGCGTCGCGGACCCGTTCGGCGGTGCGGGCGTTGACGCGCTCGGGCCGGTTCAGGACGTTCGACACCGTGGAGACCGAGACTCCCGCGGCGGCCGCGACATCCTGAATACGGGCGGGGCGAACCTGAATGGCGTCCACCCCCTCGCTGTGACAGCCGTGCGACCAGGCACGACGCGGTTCTCATGGGCGGCGCCAGTGTACCCCGATGGTTGTTGCAACGTTTTCTGCCGGGTGCCTTGGAGAGGGAGGTGCGATGGCCGAACCTGCCTGTGATCAACAGGGTTAACATGGGGTTATGGCTGAGGGTTCCGGGGTTGATGCTCCGATGGAGGGCGACCGCCCGCTGAGGCGCGACGCAGCCCTCAACCGGGAGAAGATCCTGCGTGCCGCGCGGGAGGTCTTCGGCCAGCACGGGCTGCGGGTCACGCTCGACGACGTGGCCCGGCACGCGGGGGTCGGGGTCGGGACCGTGTATCGGCGGTTCCCGGACAAAGAGACCCTTGTGCGGGCCCTGTTCGAGCAGGATCTCGGGATGCGGCAGGCGTCGGCGGAGCGGGCGCTCGCTCATCCCGATCCCTGGGAAGGGTTCGTGGACTTCCTGACGGAGATGGGCGCCGACCTCGCCGAGAACCGTGGTCTGCAGGAAGTGATCATGCTGGGGAGCCACAGTTCCGAGCCCATCGAGACGATGCGCGGCGGGATGCTCCCCTTCCTGGAGGCCCTGATCCAGCGGGCGCAGGAGAGCGGGGATCTGCGTGCGGAGATCGCTCCCTCCGACATCCCCGTCATCGTGCAAATGCTCAGTGCCGCCAGCCAGTTCACCCAGGGCAAGCGGCCCGATGTGTGGCGCCGCTACTTCGAGATCATCCTGAACGGCATCCGGCAGCGGCCCGACAACCTTCCGCTGACGACACCGAGTCTGAGCAACGAGACGGTGGAGCAGGTGATGGGTCTGGTCAGGCCCGTCTCGGCAAAGGAGTAGCAGGTCTGCCGTACGCGCAGACCTGCCACCCGTGTTTCGCGTTTCAGGAGGACGGTCCCCAGTCGGTGTCGCTGGGTGTGGCCGAACTCGGCGTCGTCAGAGGCAGGTTGACGAAGGACGCCGCCTGCGGGGAGTGCTCGACGGTGTAGACGCCGCCGGCCAGGTTCGCCAGTTCCTGCGGGGTCGGGGCGACGGGGAAGTGGAAGTCGGCCGGCGGTTGGCTGTTGATGCTGATCTGGATCCGGTAACCGGCCGGAATCCTGGTGAAGTTGGACAGCAGGGAGATGTCGTAGCGGGTGGTCTGGCCGGGTGTCACCGGGCGCTGTGACGCCTGAGTGAAGGGGTGACTGGGCTTGAGGAGGCTGCCGTTGTCGCCGTACCAGCTCTCCTGGGTGTCCAGCGCGCGTTGGCTGCCCAGGAGGATGCCGTCGGCCTGCTTGGTCACCGTGCCGTCCGGCGCGACGATGCTCAGCTTGGCCGAGAGTTCGGTCTCCGGTGTCGTCGACCTGGCGTAGAGGGTGACGTCGGTCGGGCCGTTGAGCAGGGCCGCCCTGGTGAGCGGGGCGGTGGTGTAGGTCAGGGTGTTGGCCGCGGTCGCCGCGCTCCGGGAGAGCGTGTCGCTGCCCTCGTCCGTCGGTTTGCCAGGGGTGAGGGAGCCGTTGCCGAGGTAGTAGGTACGGGCGTCGGAGGACAGGGGCCAGGTGGCGCTGTCGACCCAGGTGTTCGCGCCGTTCTCGAACAGGTGCAGGGGAGTTGAGGTATTGGCCATGCCGGTGGGCGCGTTCTTGAGCCAGGTGTCGAACCACTCCAGGCGGATGCCCTGCAGGGTCGCCTCGTTGACGTGCTCGCCGTGGGTCCAGGGGCCGACGATCGTCTGGTAACGGCTGGTGACGGGTTCGCCCGACGAGATCGGATCGGTCAACGGCCGGTGGAAGTAGGCGTTTTGGGCGGACACGTAGGCGCCGAGGTTGCCGCCGGGGAAGAGGTCGTTCCAGCCGGCCTCGGTCAGCGCCGGGATGTTGTTGCCCACGATCTTCGGTATGAGCTTCTTCTGGACGTTCAGGGACTGCCAGTAGGCGTCGTTGTACGAGCGTGAACCGCCCGCGGCCTGCTGGGCGATGGTCACCGACTGCGGGTCGGTGGCGGGGTCGTCCTCGGGGCCGCGCGGCTCGGCCTGGGCGATGCCGGCCACGAAGGGGGTGGGGATACCGCCGTTGCCCGTGAGGTCGTTGTAGAAGTCGGAGTCGGTGCAGAAGGGTGTGATGGCCTTCAGCGCGGAGCTCTTGCCCACGGCCGCGGCGGTGAACCACTGGTCGACTCCGAGGTACGAGCAACCGTCAAGCCCCACCTTGCCGTTGGACCCTGACAGCGAGTGCGCCGCCCAGTCGACGAGGTCGGCTCCGTCCTTGCCCTGCCGTTCCCCGAACCAGTCGACCTGACCGCCGGAGTCACCGGTGCCGCGGACGGCGGAGGCCACGTAGATGTAGCCCCGCTGCACGAAGTACGTGCCGCTGTCCGTGGGGTCGGAGCGCTGCGCGCCGTAGGGATTCTGGGTCAGGAGCACGGGGAACGGGCCCGACGCGCGGGCACCGGTGCTCGGGTCGGTCGGGTAGACGACCTCGACGGCGATCTTCACGCCGTCGTCCATGGTGACGGTGGTGTGGACGGGCGCGCTCGCCGCGTAACTCGCAGCGGGCGGTGCCCAGTTGGCCGCGTGCGCGGGGAGTGCGGTGGCCGTTGTCTGGCCTGCGGCCACGAGGAGGAGCACCGTGGTGGCGCTGCCCAATACGGAGACTCTGTGGGGCAGTTGGATCCGGTCGCTTGCCTTGGGCTTTTTCATGCGGCTCCTTGAAACGGGTGGGGGGTTCCGCGTCACGCCGCCTGCGCGGCGGCCTGCGGGGCGCGGTTCAGGGCGAAGAGCGGGAGCACGGCACGCCCGCGGATGTCGTTGGTCAGCTCCGCCAGGACCAGGTAGAAGGCGACGGTGGCCAGCACGATCTCGACGTAGCCGGCGGTCTTCAGCACCGAATCGCTCGGAACCCCCGCGCTCGAAGCGCCCAGGTAGGCGGTCACCAGCAGCACGATCGTCAGCGTCAGCAGGGAGAACGCGCTCACGATCACCGCGTTCGTGCCCAGACTCACGATGCCGAAGACCAGCGTGACGACCAGCCAGCCGATGAGGAACAGCCCCAGCGACTGCATCACCGCGTGCCCGCCCGCGGCCGCCGAGGCCTCCGCCGACGCCCCGCCGGCCTTCGCCGCGGCCGCCGCCGCTCCCGCGATGTGGGGTGCCGCCCAGAACTCGATGACGGTGTAGCCGAGCCAGAACGCCCCGTACGCCGTCAGGAACGCGGCCGCGAAGGTCGCGCCGGACGCCAACGCGAAGAATCCCGCGACGAGTTGGACGATGCCGCCGTAGAAGAACGTCCCCGCCAGCACGATCGTGCCGTCCGCCGCGTCGATGATGCCGGCGGTGTGCAGGCCCAGGATGAGCGAGCACCACGCGAATCCGGCCGCCCCCACGGCTGTCGCGTGACCGATGTGTGAGGTGGTGACTGTCGGGACCGGCGGGCTCTGGGCATCGTGAAGCGACACTTCGGTCATGGTGATCAACCCTTCTGGAATGTCGACAGCGGGGGCGCTCGGCCCGGGCCGTCAACCGAATGGTCGGTAGTTTGGGAACGGCCGGTTGAGGCTGTCAAGGGATCGAACCGAAGTGGAAAACGCCCCCTGAGGCGTCTCGACGGCGACTGTCGACGGGTCGAACGCGGCGCGGGGGCGGTTTCAGGGGTGCGTCTCCAGCGCGCGGATCGCGGGCATCGTCCCTGGTGGGGAGGGGTGGCCGTCGTTTCGCCCGGAGTGGTTGGGCGGGTGGCGAGTGATCGTCCGGGAGAGCCGTGTCGCAGGGCTTCCCGGGCCGAAGAAAGTGGAGATATATTCTCCGAAACGAGGGTGGGGGTGCCCTCAGCGGAGATCGTTCCGGGGGAGCTGCCCGCGCAGGCCGCCGAGAATGAGCCCGAGTCCGAACTCGAAGCGGTCGTCGAAGTTGAGGATCTCCTCGACGGGGGTGGAGAACAGTTGGGGGTAGGTCCGGCTCGCGCCGGGGAACGTGAGCCTGTCGCGGGCGTCGTCGGTCAGGCCCTGCTGCTACGAGAAGGCGCCTTCATCCCGCCGACTCCGTCGGTTCGGCAGGTCACCGGCCTGCTCACGCGGAATCTCGGCACCCTCACCGAGGATGACAAGCCTCTCCGCATGGCCGTGCTGTCCCGCTGCCCTGAACCTGCCACTGCCACGGACCTGGTCAGCTCCTTCGCCGAGATGCTCACCACGTTCTTCGGTATCGACTTGCCCGCCCGGATCAACCAAGCTGCCGCCGCGAACCTACCCGGCATCAGTCGCTTCGCCACCGGTCTGGACAGCGACTACGACGCCGTGACCGCCGGACTGACCACCCACTGGAACTCCGGCCCCGCCGAAGAGGCAGTCAACCGGATCAAGATGTTCAAGCGGCAGATGTTCGGCTGCGCCGGCTTCGGCCTGCTACGTAAGCGGGTCCTTCTCTCCTGAGGGCGCGGTCGGACCGCGTCCTCCACCAGTTCGAAGCCGTCCGGAAAATCCTCCAGAACCACTCGTCCCGACGGATCGGACTCCTCGCGGCCGCGGTGCGATCGGGCCGGTGAAATCGTCCTTCCGCTCACGCGACAGCTTGCCCACGACGTTGGCGACGCCCTACAGGTCCTTGGCGGTGTCGTCGGGATCCAGCACCTCGACCTGACGCTCAAGACCGTCCAGCCGACCGCACCCCTCTGATGTCCATGCGCGCGGCGGAAGTCAACCTTTCGCGGTACCGCGGAAGTTGCAGCGACCGCGCGACTACCGCGCTTGGTGGAGCGGGAGTTCCACCCACCGTGGGACGCAACAGTTACGCCTCTGCGCCTACCGTCATGACGCATCGGCACCGCCCGACCCAGTGGTGCCGCACGGCCTGCGTCCGCAAGAAGCCATCATCACCATGCGTGAGCGCGTCACCGGAACGACACTGCTGCCGATCAACACGGGGGACATGGCACTTCGCAGGCGGGTTCTCGCGGCTGCAGCACCGTTCGGGCAGCCGATTCGCAATGACATTCATGAATGAGAGATGGGTTCCATCTCGCTTTAGAGGCTTGAAACGGGGAGGCCGGAAGTGCATAAATCTTCAAAGCAATTCGCCATCATAGCTGCGCTGACTGCAGCGGCGACCGTCAGTATTTCTTCGCCGGCATCGGCCGCCGACTATGCCAGCTATGAAAACCGTCGTACCAATGTCTGTCTTGACAGCAACAGTGCCGGTAGTGCTTACACGCAGGGGTGCAACACCGGATACAACCAGGACTGGGATCTGCAGTTCATCAGCGGGACCTCGTACTACCTGAAGAACAGGGCGACGGGCCGGTGTCTCGACGCCAACTCCGCGAATTCGGTTTACACGCTTTCCTGTAACGGTGGTACAAACCAGCGGTGGCGGCGGGTTTACCCGAGTTCCAGCAGTTACGGTCAGTGGATCAATGTTCAGACTGGAAAATGCCTCACCGCCACCAACCTGTCCGGAACGCACGTCGTCTACACGTCCGTCTGCACGGACTCGGCCGAGAACCAGCAAATTCGCTGGATCAGGATTTAGTAAGTAGTAGCAAGACGCCGAGACTGTCCGCTTCGAGCTCGATGTCCGCGAGACCGAGGGGGCGAGCAACCCCGGCCGATATGACGGCACTTCCATCGCGTCAACCGCCGACCGGCCCCGACCGGCTTGACGTGATCAGCCCTGGCTCTCTCCCAACAGCCTGCGCAGCCAGTCGAGTTGGGCGGTGAGCGCCGATTGCGACAGCCGTGCCTGCGGGGCGAAGCCCGCGAAGCTGTGGAAGCCGCCGGGCCAGACGTGCAGTTCGGCTGTGCCGCCCGCCTGCCAGCTCCGGGCGGCATAGGCGACGACCTCGTCGCGGAAGGTCTCGGCGGATCCGACGTCCAGGAAGGCGGGCGGAAGGCCCGTGAGGTCCTCGGCGCGGGCGGGTGCGGCATAGGGGAACACGTCCGGGCCGCCGCGCGATGCACCCAGCCGCGCCGTCCAGCCGGTCTCGTTGGCCGTACGGTCCCAGATGCCGACGCCGGTCATCTGGTGGCCGGACGGGGTGTCGTTGCGGTCGTCCAGCATGGGGCACATCAGCAACTGGCCGATGACACGCGGGCCTTGACGGTCACGGCTGAGCAGGGCGAGTGCCGCGGCGAGTCCACCGCCCGCGCTGGTACCGGCGATCACGATCCGCTCGGCGTCCGCGCCGAGCTCCGCCGCGTGTTCCGCCGTCCAGACGAGCCCGGCGTAGACGTCCTCGACCGGCGCCGGATGCGGGTGCTCCGGGGCCAGCCGGTAGCCGACGGACACGACGACCGCGTCCAGCTACTTCGCCCAGCCCAACGGCACGGTCACATCGGACCTGTTGTCGCCGATAACCATGCCGCCGCCGTGCACGTAGTAGACGACCGGGCGAGGATGCGCCGGGGCCGGCCCGGTGGGGCGGCAGATGGGGAGGGGGATGGTCGGCGTGTCCTCGGGCCCGGGTACCGACCGGTGCTCGATGTCGAAGGCGCCGTCCATCGTCAAGTCGATCTCGGCGAGCGCGGCCACCGCAGGACCGTTGCGGAGGCCGTCGATCTCCTCGAGCGTCAGGCCGGGTGTGAGCACCTCTTTCAACGAGTCGAGGACGGCGCCGAGTTCGGGGTCGAACGGGGGCGGCGTCAGAGACATGGCTGCTCCGTACGGGCGGTCGTAGGTGTCGTGGACAAGGGGAGAGCACGGTGACCGCGGGACGGTCCCGGCTGCCGTCGCATCAGAGCGTCGCGACGACCTCGATCTCGACCAGGAAATCGTCCGCGTAAAGGGTGGTGACGCCGACGGCGGTGCTCGCGGGCGGAGTCGGGTGGCCCTTGCGGGCCGCGGCGACGATCGCGGTCAGCTCGGCGGCACGGTCGGTCGTGTGGCCCGGCAGGGAGGGAAGTTCGGGGGGATTGACGCAACTGACCTACATGGACAGCCCTTTCGAGGTGTGGGGCAGGGAGGAGCGGCGCGGGGTCAGGCCGCTGCGAGGTGCCGTGAGTAGTCGTCGAGCGTGAACGCGTTCGACCTGTTGATCTGGCTCCGGATCAGAAGTTCCTTGCCGGGGACGTGACTTGCCAGGCGGACGACGTTGTCGCGGAACGCGATGCCGTACCTGGTCGGGGGCGTCATCGTCTTCCCTGAGTCGGGAGCCGACCGCTGGATCTGCCCGATCCACGGGCGCAGTTTCCGCTCGTACCGGGTAAACGCACCCGTGATGCCCCTAGCGCTCCAGCCGTAGATCGTGATCGTGCATGAGTCGTTGCCGATCGCCGCTGTGCCAAGCCCGCCCCGAGTAGGCGGTTGCCCGCCGTGCCTGGCACGGCGGGCAACCAGGCGTCTGTGAGCCTCAAACGGAGAAGCCTGTGACCTTCTGCGGGGTCACCCGGACGATCAGCCGGAGCACCTCCTCCGGCTCGGCCGGCGGGTCCTCGCCCAGGTACTTCTGCGAGAGCCTGCGCGGCAGCGATTTCTCCGAGTCGTCGATCAGTTCGACAGTGCCGCGGATGTCTACGGACTGGTACGGGTTCGTGGTGTCGAAGACTGTGAGGCTGACCCGTGGATCCCGTGCGAGATTCCGCGCCTTCTGGCGCCCGGCCGTCGTGGAGAACAGCACCGTATCCCCCTCCCTGACGATCCAGACCACCGATGTCTGCGGCCCGCCGTCCCGGTTCAGCGTCGCGACGGTGGCGAAGTTCCTCCCGTCCAGCAGCTTGCGCATCTCCTCGTTGAACAGCTCTGACACAGCCTCGCCCCTCTGTCCAGCATTCCTGGGATCACTACGTGTGCAGAACAGATGCGAAGGCCGGCTCCTTCCCGCTGCCGTATCGAGGGGCCGGATTCCCAGCCGTTCCATCGTGATCTTTCTGGTGGGGGCCGCGGCGGGAACGCATACGGCCACCGTTGATCATCGGTGTGTGAAGACTGAAGATCAGGCGGTGGCCGCAGGTCGCAGCGTGGACCCTGCCTGCTGGCAGTCAGCATTCGAGGGCCTGATGGGCCGGATCGCGGGTCGGTTTGCGCGGGTCGAACCCCGGTGCCGGGTGCGGAAGTTGGTGCTCGGGCTGCTGTCGGACCTGCCGCGCAAGAACTGCTGGACCATCGCCGAGTGGGCCGGGGAGAGGACTCCGGACGGCATGCAGCACCTGCTCGGGCGGGCCAAGTGGGAGGCCGACCAGGTACGCGACGACGTGCGTGGCGACGTGGTGGAGCATCTGCACGACGACCAGGCGGTGCTGGTGGTCGACGAGACCGGGGACGTGAAGAAGGGCACCGGCACGGTCGGCGTCCAGCGCCAGTACACCGGCACCGCCGGCAGGATCGAAAATGCCCAGGTCGCCGTCTACCTGGTCTACGCGGGGCGGCGCGGGCACGCCGCGGTGGACCGGGAACTGTACGTTCCGCGCTCCTGGACCGCCGACCCCGACCGCTGCCGGACCGCCGGGCTCGGTGAGGAGACAGGGTTCGCGACCAAGCCTGAGTTGGCCGCCCACATGGTCGCCCGGTTCCTGGACGTCGGCCACCGGGCCGCCTGGGTTGCAGGGGACGAGGTCTACGGCGGCAACCCGAAGCTGCTGACCGCTCCGGAGGAACGCCGGACCGGCTATGTCCTCGCGGTGGCCTGCTCGCACGAAGTCACCACCGGCGCCGGGAAGTTCCGCGCGGACACCCTGGCCAAGAAGGTGCCCAAGCGGGCCTGGCAGAAGCTGTCCGCAGGGGCCGGAGCCAAAGGCCACCGCTTCTACGACTGGGCCGTCATCGACCTCGCCGACCCCGGCCCGGGACCCGTCAGCTGCTGATCCGCCGCAACCGCAGCACCGGCGAACTCGCCTACTACCGCTGCTACTCGCCCGTACCGGTGCCGCTGACACCCTGGCGTGCGTCGCTGGATCAAGGTGGAGGGTGGCGGAGTTCTTCCAGTCCGGCAAGGGCCTGGCCGCCCTGGACGAACACCAGGTCCGCCGCTAGCCGTCCTGGTCCCGCTGGGTCACCCTGGCCATGCTCGCCCACGCCTTCCTGGCCGTCGTCCGCGCGGACGAACACGACCGCCCCCCGCACCCGACGCCCTCATACCGCTCACCTGCAACGAGATCCAACGACTGTTCATCACGCTCATCGTCCAACCCGTCCACGACACCGTCCACCGGCTCGGCTGGTCCGACTGGCGACGCCGCCACCAGGCCCGATCCCAGGCCAGTCACTACCGGCGACAAACCGCTCACGCATGAAGATCACGATCTACGGCTGGAGTACTACGTGTGCCTGCCAGTTCACCGGCGAGGACGTACGCGCCGACCTTGGCGATCGTGGCGCCGTGGCCCGACAGGGGTGAGGCGCTGTAGGCGGCGTCTCCCGGCAGGCCGATGCGTCCGGCCGACCACTTGGGCAGCCTGACCTGACTGCACGTGTCGAAGTAGGAGTCGGGCGCCGTGTCGAGCTGCGAGAGGAGCGCGGCCGCCTCCCAACCCATGCCGGACGCGTGGGCCTTGACGATGCGCATCTGGGCGTCGGTGTCACGCCAGTCGTACGACGGTTGACCGGCGCGGAAGCTGAAGAATGCCATCGCCTTCGTGTTGCCGAGGATGGACCGCATCCCGATGGTTCTGCCGGGTTCGTTGTAGGCGACGGTCCAGTCCTGCAGCCCGATGTGGTCCCGGGCCGTCCAGAAGGAGATGTAAGTCCCCAGGTGGTGAAGGTGGTTGGACTCCGGGCCGAACAGTGTCTCGCGCAGTTCGGAGTGGAGGCCGTCCGCTCCGACGACGACGTCGAACGATTCGGCGGGTGCGGACGCGAACTCGACGTTCACCCTCGTACCGGCGTCGCGGGTCGAGGTGATGCGATCGCCGAACCGGTGGTCGACCCGGTCCCGCGACTGGTCGTGGAGCACCCTGGAGAGGGTGCCGCGCAAGATCTCGATCTCGGCGACCGGTCCGTCGCCGCCGAACTGATCGGCGCGGAGCGCCCCCTTCGTGCGTCCTTGGCCGTCGAGGAAGGAGAGGCCGAAGTTGCCCTCGCGCTCGGCCCGGACCTGGGTGTCGACCCCCATCCGGCGCAGCGCCTCTCTGGACACCCCGCGGAGATCGACCAGTTGGCCACCGGTGCGCAGCTCGGGCCACCGCTCCACGACCGTCACGTCCGCACCGTACTTGGCGAGCCAGAGCGCCGGCGCGGGCCCGGCGATGGTCGCGCCGGAGATCGGAACCTTGAGTCGTGCCATGGGCTGCCTCGGCTTCGCTGAAGGGTCCGACCCCTAGGTGTTAACGGCGTTATCGTCGACGGTAGCGTTAACGTTGTTACCGTGCCAACGGAGCAAGATCGGCCTTGGGGAAGGATCAGCCCTGGTCGGTCGAGGGAACGAAGAACGCGAGGACCAACGGCACCGCACCCAGGCCGAAGATCCACCAGAACGTGCCTGAGAACGCCGCGAGTTGGTCCGCCGCCGTGGTCGCGCCGTCGACCAGGCTCTGCAGGATCATCGCGACGACCGCGACGCCGAAGGGCGCGCCCACGCGTTGGACGACGCTGAACGCCGCGCTGCCTCGGGGAGTCTCGGCGTGGCTCAGGCCCGAGAGGGTGAGCGTCATCACCGGGAACGTGGTGGCGGCGAAGCCGAGCCCCTGGGCGAACTGCGCGGCCAGCAGCACCGCCGTACCGCCGTGTGCGTCCGCGAGGGCGAACGGCACGGTCCCGATCATGGTCAGCGCTGCTCCGGTGGCGATGACGAACCGGCTGTCGAACCGTGCCGCGAGGGGGCGCACGGCCACGACGAAGAACATCGTGCCGAGCCCCTGCGTGATGAGCAGCACGCCCGTGTGCAGGACCGTCTCGCCGCGGACCTGCTGGTAGAAGAGGGGGAGCAGGAACGACAGGGCGTACGTGGAGAAGCCGCCCGCGAACGTGATGACGCTGCCCAGGCCGAAGCCGCGTCGGGCGAACATGCGCACGTCGATGAGAGCGGGCTGCCGGGCGCGCAGCGAGTGGACGGTGAAGGCGGCGAGCAGCGCGGCGCCGATGAGGATCGGGAGCCAGGCGGTGACGGCGGCGAAGCCGTCCTTGCCGGATATCCCGCTGATGCCGTAGGCGACGGCGACGACGGCGGGTGTGAGCAGCAGGAAACCGGGGACGTCGAGTCGGTGGCCGCGCTCACCCGCGGTCGCGGGCAGCAGGATCCGGCCGAGCACGAGTGCGGCGAGGCAGACCGGCACGTTCACGAGGAACAGCCAGTGCCAGCTCAGCGACTGGACGATGGCGCCGCCGAGCACCGAGCCGAGGACCGGTCCGAGCAGGCCGGGCAGCGCGACGGCGGCCGTGGCCCGGTGGATGCGCTCCGGGCCGGCCGCCCGCGTGACGATGGAGAGCGTGATCGGCATGACCATGCCCCCGCCGATTCCCTGCAGCACCCGGAAGACGATGAGCGCGGGCAGCGAACCCGCGAGGCCGCACAGGAGCGAGCCGCCGAGAAAGGCGCCCACCGCGAACATCCAGGCGTTGCGCGCGCCGAACCGTTCGGACAGCCATCCGCTCACCGGGATCACCGACACGAAGGCCAGCAGATAGCCGGTCGCGACCCATTGCGTCCGGGCGACCGAGGCGTGGAACACCGCCTGCAGATGGTCGAGGGCGATGTTGACGATCGTCGTGTCCAGGAGGGTCGTGAACACGCCGAGGGCGAGGACCAGGCTGATGAGGTTCAGCCGGCGATCGGTCACCGGAGTCGTGGCCTGCGAGGCCGTCACTGTCGGAGTCATGGCGAGGACACTACACCGTGCAGTGTAGTTGCTACACCCGTCGGTGTAGGGTTTGCCCCGGAGCTGCGGAGCTGCGGAGCTGCGGAGGTGCGGATGAGCGCGGTGGGTACGGAGAAGACGGTGCGCGAGGGGTCCCTGGAGAAGCGGACGGCGATCCTCGTCGCCGCGCGCGAACTGTTCGTGCACCAGGGAGTGGACCGCGTGAGCATGGACGCCATCGCGGCCCGGGCCGCGGTCTCCAAGCGCACTGTGTACGACTACTTCGGCGACAAGCGGCGCCTCTTCCTGGCCATCCTCGCCGACGTGTCCCAGTCGATGCTGGACACGGTGGGCCGCGCGCTCGACGAGCACCTCCCGGAGGATGCGCGGATCGCGACGGTGCCCCAACTCGAAAGTTCGCTCACGGAGTTGGCGATCGACCTCGGCACGTCGATCGTGGGCTCGGCCGACTACGCCGCCGGCTTCGCCCTCGTCGCCCAGGAGCGCCTGCGGACTCCGACGACCCGGGACGACATCGCGACGGGGGAGGTGGAGGAGGTGTTCGCGGAACGGCTGGCCCACTTCGCCGACGCCGGGCTCCTGGACACGGACGACCCGCGGCTGGCAGCCGACCACTTCTTCGCCCTGACCGTCCTGCTAGCCTACGACCGTCAGCCGGTGCCCGCCAACCCCGACCCGGAACGGGTCCGTCAGACCATGATCGACGGGGCCCACGCATTCATGCGGGCATACGCCGTGCGGTAGGAATGCGTGCGGGCGTGATCAACAGGCGTTCCTGAGTCATCGGGAGAGTCCCGCCGCATCTCAATGCCCCGAGTGCGCCTGGTCGTTGGCGTCGTCGGCGCTCGACGTGTCCGCGTCCGACGCGGCCGTCCGCTCGGTGGGGCCCGGGACGTCGGGACCCTTGATGTGCACCGTGCGCAGCTGCTCCGCCGCCCAATGGGCCCACTCCTGCTCCAACACCCGCTGCCGGATGCCGTGTTCGAGGACGAGCCGGCCGCACACGGTGAGCATGTCCTTGTCCCACTCCTCCGTGTCCCGGAGGGCGACCAGGGCGTCGTGCTCCTTGGCCGAGGCCTCCGCGTGGTCGAGGAGCCGCTGGACCGCTTCCTCGCGCGGCAGGAGTCCGAGGAAGAAGGTCTGCAGGAGCATCGGGTTCCGCAGCGGCCTGCTCTCACGGTTCTCGGTCAGCCAGCGCACCGTCTCCACGTGCCCCTCGGGCGTGAGCGAGTACTGCTTGCGCCCCCGGGGGCCCTCCTCCGTGACCTTGATCAGACCTGTCGCGTCGAGCTTGGTCAGCTCGCCGTAGATCTGGCTCTGTTTGGCGGGCCAGACGTAGCCGAGCGAGGTGTCGAACATCTTCAGCAGGTCGTAGCCGCTGCCGGGGCGGAAGACGAGGAGGCCCAGGAGGGCGTTGCGGAGGCTCATGCGGACCAGCCTAACGCCTGTCACTCCAATATTGACAGGTCGAAAACTACCCATGCGGATTCTGTGCGTCCGGGAGGGGGGTCGCGTGGAGGCCGGGTGCGGTCGAAACGGTTTGCGCAGGTAGGGCCGGTGTGGGTCTGTGAAGGCGGTGACGCGGCGGGCTTTCGTTCAATATTCCATTCTTGACATGTTGATTGCGGAGCATCTAGCTTCCACCTGTCAAAGTTGGAACATCGAGTTGTGAGGAAGTTCAACGTGGGAATCATGGGCTATTTGCGCGGTTTCTACCCATGGATCGCGGCAGGCTTCGTCTCCGCCGTCGACTGGCGCTGGGGCGCGGTGGCCGGCGTCGTCGTCGGCGTCCTGCTGCTTCTCCAGGACCGGCGCAGGGGAGTGGCGATGGACGCGATGGTGCTGGAGATCAGCACCATCATCTACTTCGTCATCATCGGGGCGATCGCCTTCAGTTCGCCCGACTCGTCGATCCAGGACCACAGCGACGTCATCTCGTTCGTCTGGCTCGCCGGGACGGCCTGGGGCAGCATGGCGCTCCGCAGCCCGTTCACGCTCGGGATCGCCCGCCGACAGGCGCCCGAGGAGTACTGGGACACCCCGGGTTTCCTCGCCGTCAACAACCACATCACGGCCGCCTGGGGATCCGGGTTCACGTTCATCGCCGTCGTCCTGGCCATCAGCAACGCGACCGACGCCCCCGCCTGGGTCGGCATCACCGCCCACGTCGTCGGCCTGGTCGCCCCCGCCGTCTTCACCTCGGTCTACCCCAAGCGTGTCCAGGCGCGCCTCGAAGCCATGCAAGCAGCGTCAGCCTGACCAGCCGAATCCAAGGACTTCCCCATGAGTACGGACAAGACCCCACCGCCTCCGCACCTGGCCGGCAACTTCGCCCCGGTCCCCGACGAGATCACCGTCACCGAACTCGCGGTCACCGGAGCCATCCCGCCGGAGCTCACCGGCTGGTACCTGCGCAACGGCCCCAACCCGCACGAGGCGGCCTCGGCCCACTGGTTCACCGGCGACGGGATGGTGCACGGCGTCCGCCTCGACGGCGGCAAGGCCACCTCGTACCGCAACCGCTGGGTCCGCACCCCCACGCTCGAAACGGGCGCCCAGGTCTACGGCCGTGACGGCGGGATGAACCTCGCCGCGGGCGTCGCCAACACCCACGTCATACGGCACGCGGGCCACACCCTCGCCCTCGTCGAGACTTCCTTCCCGCAGGAGTTGAGCTGCGAGGCGGGCCGCGAACTCGACACGGTCGGCCCCTACGACTTCGGCGGCCGCCTGCGCACCCCGATGACCGCCCACCCCAAGACCTGCCCGGTCACAGGGGAGTTGCACTTCTACGGCTACGGCGGGCTCTCGGCGCCCTACCTCACCTATCACCGTGCCGACGCCAACGGCGAGTTGACGGTCAGCCGGCCGATCGACGTGCCGGCGCACACGATGATGCACGACTTCTACCTGACCCGGAACCATGTCGTCTTCATGGACCTGCCCGCCGTGTTCAGCATCGAGCGAGCCATGGATCCGGCCGGCGGCATGCCGTACGTCTGGTCCGACACCTACGGAGCCAGGCTCGGCGTCCTGCGCAGGGACGACCCGCACGGCGACATCCGCTGGTTCGACATCGACCCCTGCTATGTCTTCCACACCCTCAACTCCTATGAGGAGAACGAGGGTCGGAGCCTCGTCCTGCTCGGCATGAGGTACCCGTCCCTGCGGGACGGCGCCACCGTGGCGACGGCGGCACACCTGTGGCGGTGGACCATCGACCTCACCACCGGCGCGATCAGCGAGGAGCAACTGGACGACCACCCGGGGGAGTTCCCCCGCATCGACGACCGACTCGCGGGCCTGCCCGCCGACTTCGGCCACGCCACCGCGGCACCCGTCCCGGAACTCCCGCAGTACGACCCGAACGAGGCGCGCGCGGCGATCCACCGGTACGACCTCCGCAAGTCGAGCGTCGCCAGCCACTACTTCGCTCCCGGACGCCTCCCGGGCGAGGCGGCCTTCGCCCCCGCCGACGATCGACCCGGCGGCCCCGGCTGGCTGATGACGTACGTCTACGACGCCTCGACCGACCGCAGTGACCTGGTCATCCTCGACGCCGACAACCTCACCCAGGAGCCGGTGGCCACCATCCACCTGCCCCGACGGGTACCCGCCGGATTCCACGGCAGTTGGCTCGCGGACGCCTGACACACCGCACCCTGCCGACGTCATGAACGCTGAGCCGTCCTCCGGGCCCGAACGCTCGGGTTGTCCGGAGGACGGCTCTCGTCAGGGTGCCCCGAACAGCCGTGACCAGGTGCCGAAAGGGACGCATGATGGGGGACGTCGCGAGGGCGGCACGCACGGAGGACACGAAGCTGACGCGTGCGGCCCAGACGGGTGAAGTCGCCGCGCTGGGGCTGCTGTTGGAACGGCACCGGGCGGGGATGCGCGCGGTGGCGGTGAGCATCCTGGGGCCGGGCGCGGACGCCGACGACGTGATGCAGGACGCCGCGCTGACGGCGCTGCTGCGGATCGGGGACGTACGGGACCCGGAGGCGGTGGGCGCGTGGCTGCGGACGGTCGTGCGCAACGCCGGTCGGCAGGTACTGCGGGAGGCGGTCGTGGTCCGGCCGGTGGGCGAACTGCCCCTGCGGTCCACGCACATGGGCCCGGAGCAGTGGCTGGAGCGGAACACGCTGCGCGACTGGGTCTGGGAAGCACTGGAGGAACTCTCCCCGGTGTTGCGTATGCCGCTGGTGCTGCGGTACTTCGCCACCGGGGTCACCTCGTACGAACGGATCGCCGAGGTCTGCGGGGTGCCCGTCGGCACGGTACGGAGCAGGCTGAGTCAGGGCCGGACCAAGCTGGCGGCAGCTCTTGCCGCCACGGCGGACGCCCCGCACGGAGATGCCGGACAACGCGTCCGCGCCAGCCGGGTCGAGGCCCGCGAGCTGCTGGCCGCCGTAGGACGCAAGGGACTTGGAGCGAGCGCCGACCTCACTCCGGACCGGATCGGTGCCCTGCGCTGAACTCCCCGAAGTAGTGGCCCAGTTCGATGTCCGGGACCAGCGCCGGGTGGGCCGGCCGCCATCCCGTGCGCTGCCGGGTCAGGGCG
Organism: Streptomyces sp. NBC_00986; assembly: GCF_045162565.1. NCBI lineage: Bacteria > Bacillati > Actinomycetota > Actinomycetes > Kitasatosporales > Streptomycetaceae > Streptomyces > Streptomyces sp. NBC_00986. Next base: position 1,166,055 of record NZ_CP108733.1, on the reverse strand, counting down.
CTCGACGCCGGGTTGTCGAGCGCGACCAGCGGGGCGAGGAAACCGACGAAGTGCCGGCTCGCCTCCTCGGGAGTGAGACTCACGGCGGGGACTCTCAACTGACGTCCGATGGCCCGTGCAATGTCCCCGAACGGCACTCCTTCCTCGGCGACCGCGTGGAAGGGCGTACCGGCCGGGGCGGATTCCAGGGCCAGTCGGTACAGGGTCGCCGCGTCACGGCGGTGCACCGCCGGCCAACGGTTCGATCCGTCGCCGACGAAGGCCGACACACCCGTCGTACGGGCGACGCCGATGAGCGTCGAGATGAACCCGCGCGCGTCCCCCGGTCCGTGCACGGTCGGGGCCAGCCGTACCGACGACGACCGCACTCCGCGCTCGCCCGCGGCGAGGACGGACGACTCGACCTGGAGCCGTAGGGCCGTGACGGGAGTGGGGACGGTGGGGGTCTCTTCGGTCAGCAGGTGGCCCGGTGTGCGGCCGATGACCCCCGAAGTGACCACGAAGGGCTTGCCCGTGCCCTCCAGCTCCGTGCAGATCGCCTCCACCGCGTTCAGTTCGGCCTTCGCACGGGCGGCCGGGTCGGTGGTTTCGGAGATGTGCTGGTTCGCGGCGTAGACGACACCGTCCGCCGCCGCTGCTCCGGCGCGCAGGCTGTCGGCGTCGTCGATGTCGCCGCGGTGCACGTCGACGCCGGACCGCGTCAACGTGTCGGCGGCCGGGTCCGAGCGGGCGAGGCCGAGGACCTGGTGCCCTGCGTCGAGGAGTTCGCGGACGACGGCCGAGCCGATGTAGCCGGTCGCGCCCGCAACGAAAACACGCACAGTGGAGATCCCCCAGATCGGTTCGGGTCGACCCGGCGGCCGTTGGCGACGGGCTCACGGACCACGCTAGGAAGGCCGCGCTCGGGTGTCCAAGTCCTGTGTCGCATAAGGCGATGCGCGGCAGGCATGACCTCAGGTGGGTGCGCTGCGGTGGACGCTTCGGAGAGAAACGGCAGCGGCGCCAGGACCCGTACCCCCGGGTCCTGGCGCCGCACTGTCCGCCGAGTCGCCTCCCGACCAGGCGGCAGGACCGGTCAGTTGATGGTGTAGCTGTCCCCGTAGACCTTCCAGTTCAGCGGTGTGTTGAGGTCGAGGTTGCCGTTGCGGAGGAAGACGCGCTGCTCGGTGTCGACGCGGGTGGTGTCGCTGTGGGCCTCTTCCTGCTTCATGGCCCACACACGCGCGTCGAGGAACGCGTTGAGGTACGTCGTCTCGTTGCCGCCCTGGGCCGGCGGCTTGGCCGAACGCAGGGCGCGGGCACGGATGTTGCGGAAGCTGGTGGGGTCGTCGCCGTCGCCGTGCATGACGATGGCGTCGTAGTACGTGAACTGGCCCAGCACCCGCAGCCCGTCGGTCTTGCCCTGGCTGACGGCGGGGTTGAAGTACACGCGGTCGCGCTCGTCGTTCTGCGCCTGTTGGAACACCGTGTCCTGGGCCGCCGTGCGCCAGTCCTTGGGAAAGTTCGGGTCGAGCCCGGAGTGCGAGTCGGTGCCGTTGACGTTGCGGAGCGCGGGGAGGTACTTGGCGAGGACGTTGCCGGGCTTGCGGGTGGCGTAGAGCTGTACGAGGTCGAGCATGTCGCCGGTGCCGGAGCAGAAGCCGATGATGCCGGCGGTGTAGCCGCGGCCGTCGCCTATGTCCTCGATGTACTTGTACTGGGCCTTCCAGTCGAGCGAGGAGTTCTCCGCGCTCGACACCAGCTTCATGGCGATCTCCTTCTTCGCCGGGTCGTCGAGGCCGATCGCCTTGGCGGCCGTGGGGGCTGCGGAGGCCTGCGGAGCGCGGAGCAGAGGTGCTGCGGCGAGCGATACGCCGATGAGCGCGAGGAGCGTCCGACGCGAGGGGCTCGCCGGCTCGGAGATCGCAGGGTCGCGGAACGGGTGGACCACGGGGACTCCAAAGGGTGGTGGGGGGTGGGGAGTTGGTCGTACCGCCGAACTGATAGGAAAGTTAACTATCAGAGGTTCGGCGCCGAAGGCACCCACCTGGAGCCAAGTTCGTAGCTATGAACGAGAGTCGCGTGGCTGTGCGAGGGTGATGCTTGACGGTTTGCCCACGCTTGTCGCGTCGGCCACCTCGGCGACACGTGAACTCCGGTCGGTGGACGGCCGGTTCACCGACCGGTGCGGCCGGCCGAGTATCGATCACCGGGGCGCCGGGAAGCGTGCCCCTGGCAGGGGCAGGCTGTGCGCGGGCGGCGGCTCCAGACTCGGAACCACTCCACCACTCGTAGCAACGACGAAGAGGGAACCACCATGCCCACGCTCTACACCACCGAGGCCCTGTCGACCGGCGACGGCCGCAACGGCGAAGTCCGTTCCGTCGACGGCGTGTTGGACGAACTCCTCGCCGTCCCGAAGGAGATGGGCGGCCCCGGCGGCGACAGGACCAACCCCGAGCAGCTCTTCGCCGCCGGGTACGCCGCCTGCTTCCACAACGGACTCCGCCTCATCGCGGGCGAGCAGGGCGTCCAGGTCGGCGCCTCCACCGTCCGGTCGAAGGTCAGCCTCCTCGCCCTGGACGCCGGCGGCTTCACCCTCGCCGTCTCGCTCACCGCGCATCTGCCCGGCCTGGAGCAGTCCACCGCCGAGCAGTTGGTCAAGGCCACGCACGAGGTGTGCCCGTACTCCAACGCCACCCGCGGCAACATCGAGGTGACTCTCAACACCACGGTGTAGTACGGGACTTCAGGCCCCGCGCTCCGAGAGGGTGCGGGGCCTTCGGGCTGTCCGCCGCACCCGGACGGGGCGGGCCCCGCGCCTCGTCCGGTGCTTCCGTATTTCGCGGATGTTGCGCGAAGTCTTGACGCGTCCCGCCCCGTTGCGTAGATATGACTGCGCAGTCATGACAGCGCAGTCATAGACCGGAGTCGGGCTAGGATGCGGCTGCCGGAGATCGGGAGACACCATGACACCAGTGACAGGACGTGGGGCGGGAGCCGCGCCGCGCAGTGTGGACGTGGCACGCCTCGCGGGCGTGTCGCAGAAGACGGTGTCCCGGGTCATGAACGACGAGCCGTACGTCTCCGAGGACGTACGCCGTCGTGTCCTCGCGGCGGCCGGGGAACTCGGCTACCGCTCCAACAACGCCGCCCGCGCGCTGGCCTCCGGACGCACCCGGTCCATCGGCGTCGTGACGCTCGGCACCGCGCTGTACGGTCCCGCCTCGCTGCTCATGGGCGTCGAACGGGCCGTACGGGACACCGGCTACGCGCTCCGTGTCGTCAACACGATGGAGGGCGAGGCGGCGGGTATCGCCGGTGCCGTGGACTCGCTCCTGGACCAGGGCGTGGACGGCATCGTCATCTCGGAGCCGATCGACGAGGAGGGCGGCGCGGAGTTGTCCGCGCGGGTCGATGTGCCGGTGCTTGTCCTCGGCGCACCGCCGCCGTTCGCCGCGCCGCATGTCGTGACGGGTGGGATCGTCTCCGGGCAGATGGCGCGGGCGGCCACCGAGCATCTGTTGGAACTGGGCCACACCACGGTCCACCATCTGGCGGGGCCCCAGCGCTGGTACTCGGCGCGGGACCGGCTCGACGGCTGGCGTGCGGCGCTCGCGGCGTACGGGCGGGCGGAACCTCCGGTCGTCGAGGGGGACTGGTCGGCCGCGTCCGGCTATGCGGCCGGGCGTGAGCTCGGCGCGGACTCCACCGTTACCGCGGTGTTCGCCGCCAATGACGACATGGCGATCGGGTTGATCCGGGCGCTGACGGAGGCGGGGCGGCGGGTTCCGCAGGACGTCAGTGTGGTCGGGTTCGACGACACGCCGGTCGCCGCGTATGTGACTCCGCCGTTGACGACTGTGCGGCAGCCGTTCGATGCGATGGCTCAGGGCGGTCTGAAGTTGCTGGTGCATGCCATTGAGAACCCCGGGTCGGATCCGTTGCCGATGATCGACCCGCCGGTTGAGCTTGTTGTTCGGGCGTCTACGGCGGCGCCGCGCTAGTTGCTCCGCTGGGTCCGCTGGGTTTTCGTCTGCGGGCCGGTGGGGGCTGGTCGCGCAGTTCCCCGCGCCCCTAAAAGCAAGGGGCGATTGCGGCACCGGATGTTCTTGGTCCCGCCCCTCATCCACACCGCTCCAAAAACACCTTCAGCACGCCGTCGGTCGGTGTGCCGGTCACCCATACCCTTTCTCGGGAGTTCATCATGTCCGGACCCTTCTTCAACTCGCCCTCGTCCCTCAGCCGTCGGGGCTTTCTCGTCGCCGCCGGCGCGCTGTCGCTGGCCGCCTGTGGCGGGGGTGGCGGCGGTACGGCCGGCTCGTCCAGTAAGCCGGTCGGTCAGGCCGACATCGACAAGGCGATGAAGACGCCGACCCAACTGACGTTCTGGACCTGGGTTCCGAACATCGACAAGGAGGTCGCGCTCTTCGAGAAGAAGTACCCGGCCGTCAAGGTCAAGATCGTCAACGCCGGTCAGGGGACTCCCCAGTACACCAAGCTGCGCACCGCGCTGAAGGCGAACAGTGGTGCCCCGGACATGGTGCAGATCGAGTTCCAGGCGATCCCGACGTTCACCATCACCGACAGCCTGCTCGACCTCCGTCCCTACGGCGCCTCCGCGCTCAAGTCGACGTTCGTGGACTGGACTTGGGGGCAGGTCAGCGGTAGCGGTGGGGAGATCTGGGCGATCCCGCAGGACACCGGTCCGATGGGCATGCTGTACCGCAAGGACATCTTCGACCAGCACGGCATCCAAGTCCCCACCACCTGGGACGAGTTCGCGGCCGCCGCCCGCAAGCTGCACAAGGCCGACCCGGACGTCTACCTCACCAACCTCGCCGCCAACCAAGTAGCCGCCTGGCACGGCCTGTTGTGGCAGGCGGGCGCCAAGCCGTATGTCACCTCCGGCAAGAGTGACATCACCGTCAGCGTCGACGACGCGGTCTCCAAGAAGCTCGGCGAGTACTGGGGCACCCTTGCCAAGGACGGTGTGATCGGCGTGGAGCCGGACTTCACCGACGCCTGGTACGCGGCCCTCAACAAGGGCAAGTACGCGACCTGGCTGACGGGTGCCTGGGGGCCGGCCTTCCTCTCCGGCTCGGCGAAGGCCACCTCCGGGAAGTGGCGCGCGGCCCCGCTGCCGCAGTGGGACGCGGCCAAGCCCAGCTCGGGAAACTGGGGCGGCTCCACGACCGCGGTCATCCGCTCCACCAAGAACCCCATCCAGGCAGCGGTGTTCGCCCAGTTCCTCAACAGCGACCCCACCAGCGCCAACATGTTCGCCACCGAGCAGTTCTTCTTCCCGGCGACCAAGACCCTGCTCTCGGAGCCGAGTTTCCTCGCCGACGCACCCGCCTTCTACGGCGGCCAGAAGGTCAACCAGGTCTTCGCGGACATCAGTGCCCAGGTCGACCCCGCCTTCCAGTGGCCGCCGTTCCTCGACCGGGTGGCCACGGACTGGACCGAGACCGTCGGCAAGTCCCTCGCCGACAAGACCGACACCGTCCGCGCGCTCGGCTCCTGGCAGTCGCGTATCACGACCTTCGCCAAGAGCCAGGGCTTCACGGTCAAGGGAGGCTGACGATGGCCACCACAGCCCCCTCCCGTACGAACTCCTCGCCCCGTCGACGCCAACTCGGCACAACGGGCGCCCTGTTCATCGCCCCGTTCATGGTGCTCTTCCTGCTGCTCTTCCTCGCCCCGCTCGGCTACGCCGCCTACCTGAGTCTCTTCCAGGAGAAGCTCATCGGTGGCTCGACCTTCGTCGGCCTCGACAACTACGTCACGGCCCTCAAGGACCCTCAACTCCTCAAAGGACTGGGTCGAGTTGCCCTGTTCTTCGTCATCCAGGTCCCCGTGATGCTGGTGCTCGCCCTGTGCTTCGCACTCGCGCTGGACAGCGGCCTGCTCCGCCTGGCCCGGGTGATCCGCCTCGGCATCTTCGTCCCGTACGCCGTCCCCAGCGTGATCGCCACCCTGATGTGGGGCTACCTCTACGGCCCCGACTTCGGCCCCTTCGCCCAGATCAGCCACGACCTCCACCTGCCGGCCCCGCACTTCCTCACCGACGGCTGGATGCTCGGCAGCCTCGCGAACATCGTCACCTGGGAGTTCGTCGGCTACAACATGATCATCCTGTACGCCGCGCTGCGCACCATCCCCGCCGAGTTGTACGAGGCGGCGGCCATGGACGGCGCCGGCGCCTGGCGGATCGCCTGGTCCATCAAACTCCCGGCGCTGCGCCCGGCGTTGACCCTCACCGTCCTGTTCTCGGTGATCGGCAGCTTCCAGCTCTTCAACGAACCGAAGCTGCTCATGAGCGTCGCCCCGGACGTCATCGACAGCTCCTACACCGCCAACCTCTACGCCTACTCCGTCGCCTTCATCAGCCAGCAGACCAACTACGCGGCCACGGTGTCCTTCATCCTCGGGCTGGTCATCGTGATCGTGTCGTACGCCTTCCTGCTCACCGCGAACCGCAGGAGGACCGCATGACCACCGTGACGTCCGCCGCCTCAACAGAAGCGCCAGTGAAGCGAGTTGACGCCGAGACCCGCGTGCCGCGCCGGTCGTCGACCCGTCGCCGCAGCACTCCGCTCACCATCGCGATGCTGGCCGTCCTCGCGTACTTCCTGCTGCCCCTCTTCTGGCTGCTGATCGCCTCGACCAAGAGCACCCAGGACCTGTTCAACAGCTTCGGCCTGTGGTTCTCGCACGCCCCGCAGCTGCTGTCGAACATCAAGGCCACCTTCACCCAGGACGACGGCGTGTTCGGGCGCTGGCTGCTCAACACGGTTCTCTACGCCGGGGCGAGCGCGCTCGGTGCCGCGTTGCTCGCGGCGGCGGCCGGCTACGGCTTCGCGAAGTACCGCTTCCGCGGTCACGGCGCCGCGTTCAATCTGGTCCTCGGCGCCATCATGATCCCGACCACCGCGCTGGCGATCCCCACCTACCTGCTCTTCGCCAAGGCGGGCCTGGTGAACACCCCTTGGGCGGTCATCCTGCCCTCCCTCATCAGCCCGTTCGGCCTCTATCTCATGCGGATCTACGCCGAGGACGCCGTCCCCGACAGCCTCATCGAGGCCGCCCGCATGGACGGCGCCGGAGAGTTCCGGATCTTCTGCACGATCGGGCTCCGGCTGCTCGCACCCGGCCTGGTGACGGTCATCCTGTTCACGCTCGTGGCCACCTGGAACAACTACTTCCTGCCGCTGATCATGCTCAACGACCCGAACCTGTACCCCATCACGGTCGGGCTCTCCTCCTGGGCCGCCCAGGCGCAGAACGGCGGCGCCGGAGCCAGCAGCGACATGCTCGCCCTCGTCGTGACCGGCTCCCTGATCTCGATCATCCCGCTCGTCCTGGCCTTCCTGCTGCTCCAGCGGTACTGGCAGAGCGGCCTGGCCACCGGCGGCGTCAAGCAGTAACCCCCACAGCAACACCCCCCCAACACCCCCTGCGTTCCGGAGGTTTGTCCATGGCGGATCTGCCCGCCCGCGTTCTGTTCGGTGCCGCCTACTACCACGAGTACCAGCCCGCCTACGGCCCCGACGTACGGCCCGACGAGCAGCTCAAGACCGACCTCGACCTCATGGCCGAAGCGCACTTCACCGTCATCCGGATCGGCGAGTCGGTCTGGTCGACCTGGGAACCCGAGAACGGCCGTTTCCAACTCGACTGGCTCCAACCGGTGTTGGACGGCGCCCACGAACGCGGCATCTCCGTCATCCTCGGCACCCCCACCTACGCCGTACCGCCGTGGCTGGCCCGCCAGTACCCGGAGATCACCGGCGAACGGCGCACCGGCGAGCGCATCGGCTGGGGCGCCCGGCAGGAAGTCGACTTCACCCACCCCGCGTTCCGCTTCCACGCCGAGCGGATCATCCGCAAGGTCGTCGCCCGGTACGCCGACCACCCGGCCGTCATCGGCTTCCAGGTCGACAATGAACCGGGCCTGGAGCTGTTCCACAACCACGGCGTCTTCCAGCGCTTCACCGACCACCTGCGCGAGAAGTACGGCGACGTCGAGACCCTCAACCGCGAGTGGGGCCTGGTCTATTGGTCCCACCGCCTGTCCACCTGGGCCGACCTGTGGACCCCCGACGGCAACGTACAGCCCCAATACGACGTCGCCTGGCGGGAGTTCCAGGCCCGCCAGTGCACCGAGTTCATCGGCTGGCAGGCCGACATCGTCCGTGAGTACGCCCACGCCGAGCACTTCGTCACGACCTGTATCTCCTACACCCGCCCGGCAGTTGAGGACGACGAGCTGACCGACCGTCTCGACATCGCCACCGGCAACCCGTACTACGACATGCAGGACGGCCTCCTGCTGCCCGACCCGACCCCGGACACCCACGAGCAGAAGTGGAAGACCACCGGCGTCTGGTCGCTCTACCAGACCGCCGACTGGATGTTCTCCTCTCGCCAGGAGCCGTTCCTGGTCACCGAGACCAACGCCAACTCCATCGGCATGGCCTGGGACAACCGCCCCGCCTACGACGGCCAGTGGCGCCAGGCCGCCTGGGCTCTCGTCGGCCGCGGGGCCCGCATGATCGAGTACTGGCAGTGGCAGACCCTGCGCTTCGGCGCCGAGACCTACTGGGGCGGAGTCCTCCCGCACAGCGGCCGACCGGGCCGTACCTACGTTGAACTCGCCCGATTGGGAGAGGAGTTCGAGGCCGTGGGACCGCTCGTCGCCGGTCTCGAACCGGACGCCGACATCACGATCGTCTACTCCACCCCCAGCAAGTGGCTGATGCAGAAGCACCCGCCCCTCGCGACCCCGGACGGCGAACCGGACCCCGCCGCCTACCACCGCATCCTCGACCCCTTCTACCGCGGCGCCTTCGACGCCGGGCGACAGGTCCGCGTCGTCCACGCCCGCCAACTCCACGACCCACGCGGCGAACGCGAAGGCATGGCCCCGGGGGAGGCCGCCCGCCGCCACCCCGTGCTTGTCGTCCCCGCCCTGTATCTCGCCGACGACACGACCCTCGACTGGTTCGCCGCCTACGCGCAGGCCGGCGGCCACCTGGTCCTCGGCCCCCGCACCGGCTATGCCGATCACGAGGCACGCGCCCGGCACGAACCGGCCCCCGCCCGTCTCACCGACGCGGCGGGAGTGTCGTACGACGAATTCAGCAACCTCGGGGAGGCCGTGCCCGTGCGGCCCGTGCCCGGCGGCCCGCTCGCGCTGCCGGAGACCGCGACGGCGACGCACTGGGCGGACGGCCTGACCGTCGCCGACGCCGAGGTGCTCGCGACGTACGAGCACCCGCACTTCGGGCGTTGGCCCGCCGTGACCACCCGCCGTCACGGGGAAGGGCGGGTCACCTACGTAGGCACCGTGCCCGGCCGTGATCTCGCCCGCGCGCTGGCCGAGTGGCTGGCGCCGGCCGCCCGGAACGGGTGGGGCGAACTGCCGGCGTCCGTCACGGCGACCACCGGTACCTCGCCCGACGGCCGGCGGGTGCACATCGTCCACAACTGGAGCTGGGAGCCCGCCCGTTCGTCGGTACCGGTCGATCTCGCCGACGCCCTGGACGGCGCGGCCCTCCCCGCGGGCGCGGTGCTGGAGCTCGGCCCGTGGGACGTACGCGTACTCGTTTCCCCGATCGACGCGAAGGAGTAGCTGTGCGAAGAAGCAGAGCGGTCAAGGCGCTGGGTACGTTCGTCGGGGCCGCGGCGATGCTGGCGCTGCCCATGGCCACCGGTGCGCAGGCGTACAACCCGACGGGCGGCATCCTCTATCAGCTCGGCAACGAACCGTGCTTGAAGGGGCGGGGCAACTGCGCCGTCTACCCGAAGTCGGCCCAACTGCCCGGCGGGCGGCTGGTCGCGTCGTTCGAGAAGTCCACCGTCGTGTCGGCCACGGGCAGTGCCGACGGGCAGACGCTCCCGGTCTACAAGAGCGACGACCACGGGACGAGCTGGCAGCCGCTGTCGGAGGTCAAGGCTCCCGCGTATCTCTCCAAGGATCCCAAGTACGCGAAGTACACGAGCAATTGGACCAACCCCTACCTCTACACGCTTCCGCAGAGCGTCGGAAAGCTGAAGCGGGGCACGCTCCTCCTGGCGAGTGTCGTGTCGGGCGACGACGCGTACTACAAGGAACACAAGGCGGCCGACCCCAACTGGACGCCCTCCAACGACGGTGACCGCAGCGACCTCGCCATCGCGCTCTACTCCAGCACCGACGGCGGCGCGTCCTGGAAGGTCGTCAACGTCATCGCGACCGGCGGCTGGCAGGGTGGCAGCGCGGGCGCGATCGGACAGAACGTCGCCACGGCCAACACACATCAGCAGGTCGACCCCGTCTGGGAGCCGTACTTGATGGTCTACAAGGGCCAACTCGTCTGCTACTACTCCGACGAGAACGACTACACCGCCTTCGACGTGACCACGGGTGCCCCGACACTCGACCCCGCCAACGACACCGCCACGGACTCGCACGGCCAGATCCTCGCCCACCGGACCTGGAACGGACGCAGCACCAAGTGGAGCGGACCCGTCGTCGACGTCGCGGGGCTGACCCAGTCCATGGGTGGCGGCAAGACCGAGATCGGTGGCGGGCGGCCGGGCATGACGAACGTCGTGCGGACCACGGACGGCAAGTGGCTGCTCACGTACGAGTACTGGGGCGGCGGAGCCAACACCCGGTATGTGCTTGCCGACAACCCGCTTGATTTCTACCGGAGTTCGGCAACCGGCGGTGCCGTCACCTCGCTGCCGGTCGACACCGGCTCCCGTCCGCTCGCGACGGGCGGCAGTCCGGTCGTGATCAGGCTGCCCGGGGGAGGCCTGGTCTACAACGCGGCCGGCAGTGGCAACGTCTGGGTCAACAAGAGCGGTCGTAGCGACGGGATTTGGAAGGAGTACCAGACGACTTCGCGGGCCGGTTACAGCCGCGACCTGCAGTACGTCGACGCCACCGGCCGTATCGCGATCCTCAACAATCAGGGCACCTCGACGATCGCCTACGCCGAGGTCGACCTCGGACGGTCGAAGGGCGCCTACTACCGGTTGGTGAACCGGAGGACCGGCCAGGTGATCGGCACCGGCGGGAAGTCCAACGACGCGAACATCGGCAACGGGAACGTCCCCGATGTCGTCCTGGAGGCCCGCGGCTCCGCCGCGGACCGGGACACCCAGTACTGGCATGTGGTGACCGAACCCAGCGGCGGAGTCTCGCTGTTGAACAAGTCGGGCGGCCGAGCGGCGGCGATCTGGACCGGCAACGCGACGGTCGGCCAGCGGATCGGACAGTGGGTCGACAACAGTGCCACCGGCAGCTGGAATCTGGTGAAGACCAGCGACGGGTTCTATCGCTTGCAGTCGGTCAAGAACACGAGCCTGTACCTGACCGGCGCGTCCGACGGGGCGCCGCTGACCCTGCAGAACACGGCGGCGGACGGTTCGCAGGAGTGGAAGCTCGTGCGGTAGAGCCGTGGACGGGCCGGTCGACATCCGGGGTGAACTGCCGGTCTGCCCACTACCGTTGGGGACATGAGGGTTCGTCACAAGGCGCGTGTCGTTCTGCTCGACCACGGTCATCTGGTGTTCCTGAAGCGAGGCTGGCCGGAAGGCGATCCGTACTGCACGACCGTCGGCGGGAGTGTCGAGCCCGAGGACGCGGACCTCGAAGCGGCCCTGCGCCGCGAGGCGTTGGAGGAGATCGGGGCCACGATCGGTCCCGCCACCGAGTTCCTGACCCTGACCGAACCGCGCGGGACGTGCACCGTCGTCCAGCACTACTTCCTCGCCGACCTGCTGGACATGGACCTGGACCGCCGGCACGGTCCCGAACTCGACGACCCCGACACGGGCGACTTCGAACCGGTCCGGGTCGCCCTGAGCCGCCAAGCCGTGGCGGCCCTCAACCTTCAGCCCGCCGAGCTGGCCGACCATGTGCTCGCGCATGTCGAGGCCTGGGGCGCCTGACAGCCGCACGGTGGTCACAACACCTTGAGCTGGGTGAGGAGTTGGAGGGTGTCGGTGTTGACCCAGTACTCCACGAACCTGCCGTCCCGCATCCGGAGTGTGTCGGTGCCGGTGAACGTGACCACGGTCCCGGGCTCGGCCTTGGCGCCGGGGAAGCCGCCGGCGTAGGCGCCGGTGGCCGTCCACCGTACAGATGCGTAACGACCGTCGATCAGGGGCGTGACCTGCTCGGTGAAGCGTAGGTCCGGGAACGCCGCGCGGGTCTGCTCGATCCATGCGACCAACCCGTCGGCACCCCGGATCGAGCTGCCGTCGCCGCCGTCGAGCAGGGCGGCGTGGACGCGGAAGGCGGGGGAGATGATGCCCGGCGCGCGGTCGTAGTCGCCGTTCCAGAGGCGGAGCCAGTCTTCGAGCATCGCCTTCGGCCGCTGCGTGCCCTCGTGGTGGCTCTGGACGGTCGTGATCGCCGTCGTCGAGGGGGACTTGGGTGACGCGTCCGAAGCGGTGGCGGTCATGACCGTGCAGACCAGGGCAGCGAGCGCCGCCGGGACGAGCAGCCGGGCGCGGGGGCGTCGGGTGGTGTGGGCGGGCGGGACGGTGGTCATGGCAGGTCCTTTCGAGAGGGGTGGAGAAGCGGGGAGGGCGGGGCGCGTCACGGGGTCAGGACGACCTTGCCGGCGACCGTGCCGGACTCGGCCAGGCGCAGGGCGTCCGCGACGCGGGCGAGCGGGAGTCGGGCCGCGATCTGGGCGTTGACCTCACCGCGCTGGAGGGCCGCGAAGACCTGGGTGAGGTCGGCGCTGAGCTGGGCGCGGAACTTGTTCTTGCTCAGGGCCCGGCCGGCCCAGACGTTGAAGAAGTAGGCGTGACGGCCGTTCGGCAGCGCGTTCCACGTCCAGACCCGGCCCAGGATCTTGAGCACGGGCAGCTGCTTGGAGCCCTCGTCGTCGCGGGTGGAGGCGCTGCCGTAGGAGACGAGCGTGCCGCCGGGGGCGAGGAGGTGCCAGGACCGGACGACGCTGGGGCCGCCGACGTGGTCGAAGACGGCGTCCACTCCGCGCGGGGAGAGCTCGCGGACGCGGGCGGCGAGGTCCGGGGTGCGGTAGTCGATGGGGTCCACGCCCTGCTCGCGGAGCGCGTCGTGGTGGCGCGGGGACGCCGTGCCGATCACGTGCACCCCTGCTGCGTGGGCGAGTTGGACCAGAACGGTGCCGACTCCGCCGTTCGCACCGTGCACCAGGATCGTCTGGCCGGCACGGACGCGGGCCTTGCGGTGCAGCATCTGCCAGGCGGTGATTCCGTTGACGACCACGGTCTCCGCCTCGGCCGCGCCGATCCCCTCGGGCACCGGCACCACGTCGGCCGCGTCGACCGCCACATGGCTGGCCCAGCCGCCGACCTTGACCAGGGCGGCCACCCGGGTGCCGGCCAGGCCGGGCTCGACGCCCGCGCCGGTGCTCTGGACGGTGCCGACCAGGTCGTAGCCGGGGACGAAGGGGAACGGGGGCTGGTCGTAGTACTTGCCGCGGCGCATCTGCTGCTCGGCGAAGGAGACCCCGGTCGCCTCCATCCGGATCACGACCTGGCCGGGGCCCGCGACGGGAACCGCTCCGTGCCGGACCTCCAGGCCCTCCGGCTCCACCATGCCCGGCAGGACGACCTCGACGAGTGCGTCGGTGGTGTTGTGCACGTGGTTCGTGTTGTCCGTGTTGTTCATGGTGACCTCCACTGCGATCCGCTGCGAGCTAGGTGCCTTCGTGTTCGTTATAAGTTGTAACTCATGCGAGAAGGGGTCGTCAATAGCTATCGTGATAGCTTCTAACTGAAGCGTGAGCATGTAGTCGAGTGGGAGCGGAAGGCGGCCGGTCATGGCGGAAACAGGCACGAAGACCCCGCGCGAGCGCTATCGCGACCAGGTGCGCGCCGAGGTCAAGGAACACGCGCGGGAGCAGATCGCCACGGCGGGCGCCTCCGCGCTCTCCCTCAACGCGATCGCCAAGCGGATGGGCATGAGCGGACCCGCCCTCTACCGCTACTTCGCCAGCCGCGACGACCTGATCACCGAACTCATCCGGGACGCCTACCGCAGCCTCGCCGACACCTTCCACGAGGCCGCCGAGTCAGGCGCCGACCTGCCCGGACTGGCCCACGCCCTGCGTGACTGGGCCCTCGCCGATCCGCAGCGCTACTTCCTCGTCTACGGCACACCCGTCCCCGGCTATCACGCGCCCGACGACATCACCGGCATCGCGTCCGAGATCATGGCGGTCCTGCTGGACGCGAGCGCGGCGCTCCCCGCGGACGGTCCCGCGACCCCGTTCGTGGTCGACCTGGGTGCCCATCGGCACTGGGCGGGGGACCACCCCGCCCCACCCGCGGCACTCCACCGCGCCCTGACCTTCTGGACCCGCCTGCACGGCGTCCTGTCCCTGGAACTCGCGGGACATTTCACGGGCATGGGGTTCGACCCGTCGATGTTCTTCGACTCGGAACTGGCCGGGCTGGCGGATCGGTAGGCGCGGTCCGACGGATCGCCGCGGGTCAGACGGTGAAGTGGTCGGGGTCGGCGGCCTTCCAGTCGGCGGCCCAGTCGGCCGGGGGTTCGACCAGGAGTTGACCGGGGGAGAGCCAGTCGTAGAGCACGTCGTAGGAGCGCACGGTCTGGGGGTCGACGCGCCGGTGCAGCATGTGGGGCCTGAGCTGTGCGGGGTCGGTGACTCCCATGGAGGCCATGATCTGCAGGGCGCTGGTGACGGTGGCCTCTTGGAGGCGTTGTACGCGTGTGGCCTTGTCGTCGACGTCGAGTGCGCGGGCCCGGCGCGGGTCCTGGGTGGTGACGCCGACGGGGCAGGTGTTGGTGTGGCAGCGCTGGGCCTGGATGCAGCCGACTGCGAACATCATGGCCCGGGCGGCGTTGCCGTAGTCGGCGCCCTGGATCAGCCGTTTGACGAGGTCCGTCCCGGTGGCGATCTTGCCGCTGGCGCCGATCCGGATCCGGTCCCGCAGGCCGGTGCCGACCAGGGCGTTGTGGACGGTGGTGAGGCCCTCGGTGAGCGGTGTGCCGACGTGGTCGGCGAATTCGAGCGGGGCGGCGCCGGTGCCGCCTTCCGCGCCGTCGACGATGATGAAGTCGGGCGCGGTGCCCTCCTCGATCATTGCCTTGCACACGGCGAGGAACTGCCGGCGCGAACCGGGGCACAGTTTGAAGCCGGCGGGCTTGCCACCGGACAGCTGCCGTATCCGCGCGATGAAGCGGACGAGTTCGCGGGGTGTGGAGAACACCTGGTGATACGGCGGTGAGATGACCGTCTCGCCCTCCGGTACGTCCCGCACCCGGGCGATCTCGGCGTTCACCTTGGCGCCGGGCAGGACACCGCCGATACCGGGTTTGGCGCCCTGCGACAGCTTCAGCGACACACACCTGACGCTCTCGGCCGACGCCTTCTCGGTGAACTCCCCCGGATCGAAGTCCCCGTCCCGGGTCCGGCAGCCGAAGTAGCCGGTACCGATCTCCCAGACCAGGTCGCCGCCCGGGCGCAGGTGGTACTCCGACAGTCCGCCCTCACCGGTGTCGTGCGCGAAACCGCCCGCCGCGGCCCCCTGGTTGAGCGCGAGTACGGCGTTGGCGGACAGCGAGCCGAAGCTCATCGCGGAGACGTTCAGCAGGGCCATGTCGTACGGCCGGGCACAGTCCGGGCCCCCGATCCGTATGCGCGGTGGGTGTTCGGGTACCGGGCGGGGAGCCATCGAGGGCACCAGGTACTCGTAGCCCGTCTGGTAGACGTCGCGTTCGGTGCCGAACGGTTCTTCGGCGGCGGTGCCTTTGGCCCGTTCGTAGACGATGCTGCGGATGTCCCGGTCGAAGGGGCGGCCGTCGAAGTTCCGCTCGACGAAGTACTGCTGCAACTCGGGGCGGATGCGTTCCAGCAGGAAACGGGCATGCCCGAGCACCGGATAGTTCCGCAGCACCGAGTGCCGCCGCTGGACCAGGTCCCACACACCGAGCGCGCCGACCGCGGCCAGCGGTATGGCGGCCGTCCACCACCAGGGGGACACGGCCAGGGCCACACCCATCGCCGCGAGGGCGGCACCCACGACCACGGCGATCAATCCGATTCTCAGCACGCCCCACGGGTAACCCGCTCGACCAGTCCCATGCGGACCGGCCGCGTCGACCTGGCGAAAGGCCTCGGTCGGGACGGTCGGCGACGTGCCGTGGAAACGAGGCCGGAAAACATCCGCATGCCATACGGAACAGAGGGCACCACGGTCTTCCGGAAAGAGGAATCGACATGGCTGTGATGATTCTTCTACTTCTCCTCGCGGTGATTTTTTGGAGGCGCCGGATTCGCGATCTATTGATGCGTAGTCGACATTTCAAATTGTGTGGGACCAAAAACGATGGGCACTCGACCCGCCGAGGGACGCCCACCGGAATGCCGGACGGGTTTCCTCGGTATTCACGCACTACAAGGGGAGGTTTTGTATGACGGACAACATGTGGGGTTACCCGGCAGAGTCGGGCCATCAGACGGGTACGGACCTGACCGGATTCAAGGTCGAGGCGAGCGACGGCTCGATCGGCAAGGTCGACAAGCACTCCGAGGACGTCGGAGCCGCGTACATCGTCGTCGACACCGGAGTGTGGATCTTCGGCAAGCAGGTTCTGCTCCCTGCCGGTGTCATCTCGACCATCGACGTCGCGGACCGGACGATCCACGTCGGCCGCACCAAGGAAGAGATCAAGAACTCCCCCGAGTTCGACAAGGACAAGCACATCGGTGACGCCGGCTACCACGAGCAGGTCGGCGGCTACTACGGAGACCACCGAGCCTGACGGTCACCACAACGCACAGGGGGCGGGTACCGGCGTTCTGCCGGTGCCCGTCCTTCGCCGTGCCCGGGCAGTCTCACGATGCTCTGGGCCTCTGCACGGTCCGGCCCGCAGGTCAGGGGTGTCGAGGCCGGATTTGTCGTCGGCGGTCGGGGTACCCGCGTCTGACACCCACCCTGCGAGAGGAAGCGAGAACGCCGTGAGCGAGTCCCGCCCGGAAGCCCAAGGAAACACAGGAGGGCCGAAACCGAAGCCGATACCGAGGGATCCGCCCGATCAGCAGGCCGGGGCCGACGAGCAGCGCGAGCCGGAGAGCCGTGATCCGGAGAATCCCGACCCGAAGATTCCCGACACAGACGAGGCCGGCACCGGGAAGACGGGCGCCGCGCATTCCGGCAGCCCACGTCCCGGGCACCCCGTACCCGACGAACCGACCGGCTGACGCTCCGCGCGCCTGGCCCAGTGAACGGCCCGTCTCATGACAGCAGGACGGATCCGCCCCGCCGACACGCGGCCGTGCCCCCTTGACCACACGCACGCGGTCGTCCGGGCCGTGCGCCGACACCGTAGAGGGGTGCGGCTGATCATCCGAGCCCCGTCCGACCCAAGGAGAGTGAGCCTGATGGCCACTGTGAATCTCACCGGAGCGTCCAAGGAAGACGCCGCCACCGTCTTCGGCGTCCTGCGGAACGCGTTCCCCACCGACGGGCCCTCCGACGACATGCCCCACGAACAGCCGGGTGACCCATCTGTGGTGTGGAGTGCGGAGTTCGAGCCGACGCAGGAATGGATCCCGACCGGTCCCATTCCCCTGGAGGGTTCGGTCTCCGCCACGCTGCAGGGTGGCTACGTCGCCGTGGACCAGCTGTTCGAAGCCCTGAGCACCGCGTTCGCCGTGGACCACTGGGGCGCGGCGTCGGGTGACCAGGAGAAGGAGGTCGATCTGCGGCTCAGCAGCAAGCGGTGACGAGGCGGGAAGCCGTCCCGGCACCACCCCGACCCACGAGGAGATGAGCGCCATGGTGAAGATCGGGTACACGATGATGACCGAGCAGGCCGGTCCGCGGGAGCTGGTGGCCCATGTGGTCGGCGCCGAGCGGGCCGGATTCGACTTCTCCGTCACGTCCGACCACTACTTCCCCTGGCTGGAGTCCCAGGGCCATGCCTCCTACGCGTGGAGCGTGCTCGGTGCCGCCGCGCAGGCCACGGAGCGCATTCCGCTGATGACGTACGTGACGTGTCCGACGACCCGCTATCACCCGGCGGTCGTCGCCCAGAAGGCCGCCACGCTCCAACTCCTGTCCCAGGGACGGTTCCGCCTCGGTCTCGGCTCCGGGGAGAACCTCAACGAGCATGTGGTGGGCGGCGGTTGGCCCGCCGCGCATGTCCGGCTGGCGCGGCTTGAGGAGGCTGTGGAGATCATCCGCGCGCTCCTCGCGGGGGAGAACGTCAACCACCACGGCGCCCACTTCGACGTGGAGAACGCCAAGGTGTGGGATCTGCCCGACACACCCCCGCCGATCGGTGTCGCCGTTTCCGGCGACAGCTCGTGCGAACTCGCGGGCCGTCTCGCCGACTTGCTGATCGCCACCGAACCCAGGCCGGAGTTGACCTCCGCGTTCGACGGCTACGGTGGCGCGGGCAAGCCCAAGGTCGGCCAGCTGCCCATCTGTTACGACACCGACCGAGACGCGGCGATCGCCCGCGCCCATGACCAGTTCCGCTGGTTCGCCGGCGGCTGGCCGGTCAACTCCGAACTGCCGGGCCCCGCGGCCTTCGCGGGCGCCACCCAGTTCGTACGGCCCGAGGACGTGGCCGAGTCGATTCCCTGCGGCGACGACGTGGAGGCGGTCGTCGAGGCCGTACGGCCTTACGTGGACGCGGGGTTCACCGAGGTCGCGCTCGTCCAGATCGGCGGCGAGCACCAGGAGCCGTACCTGGAATGGGCCGAACGGAAGCTGCTCCCCGCCCTCCGCTACGAACTGTGAGAGAGCGAGGACACCCGCGATGACCACGAAACGCGCCGCGATCTTCGACGTCGACGGAACACTCGTCGACACCAATCACCTGCACGTCGTGACCTGGTGGGAGGCGTTCAGACAGGGCGGTCACCGCGTCCCCATGCCGGAGATCCACCGGGCCGTGGGCCTCGGCGGCGACGACCTGATCGAGCACCTGCTGGGTAAGGACCGCGACCCCGAGGACGACGAGCGGTTCGTCGCGGCCCATCACGCCCTCTACGCCACCTACTTCGAGCGGCTCCCGGTGCTGGACGCGGCGGGCGACCTGCTGCGCGCGCTGGCCGGGCGGGGCTGGACGATCGTCCTGGCGACCTCGGCGAGCGGCCCGGAACTCTCCGCGCTGCGCCGCGCGATCGACGCGGACGACGTCATCCTCGGCGCGGCCAGCGCGGACGATGTCGCCGACGGCAAACCCGCCCCCGACCCCGTCCGGCAGGCCAGGGAACTCGCGGACGTTGTGAGCGAACGGGCCGTGTTCGTCGGCGACACCGTCTGGGACATGAAAGCCGCCGTACGGGACGGGGTAACACCCGTGGCGGTGCTGTCCGGCGGGATCCCACGCGCCGACCTGGAAACGGCCGGCGCCCACGCCGTGTACCGGGACCCCGCCGACCTTCTGGAACGGCTCGACACGAGCGTCTTCGCCGACCAGTGACGCCATGAACCTCCCTGCGGGGAGCAGGGGAGTGGTCCCGAGGATGACTTCGACGTCGTCCCGGCCACCCGGACAGACACAGGGAGCGCCATGACCGATCTCGACCCGTTCACCGATCTGCTCGACCCTCCGATGTACGTCGTGACCGCCGAGGCCGCCGGTGAGCGGGCCGGCTGCCTGGTCGGGTTCGGCTCGCAGTGTTCGATCCGGCCCGCCCGTTTCGTGGTCTGGCTGTCGAGGGCCAACCGGACGTTCCGGGTGGCCGAGCGTGCCGAGCGGCTCACGGTGCATCTGCTCCGCCGTGACCAGGACCGGTTGGCCCGGCTCTTCGGGGGCGAGACCGGCGACCGCACCGACAAGTTCGCCGACGTCCCGTGGCACCCGGGGCCGGGCGGGTCTCCCGTCCTCGACGAGGCCCCGGCCTGGTTCGTCGGACGCGTGGAGGACCGGATCGACGGCGGCGACCATGTCGGGTTCCTGCTCGCCCCGGAGGCGGTGGAGAACGCCGACGGCGGCCGCACCACAGTGCTGTCCCTGAACGACGCGCTCGACATCACCCCCGGCCATCCCGCGAACTGACCGTCAGAGCTGGGGTGTTGGTCACCGACGGCAGGCAGGTGAACCCCGGGCACAGCACCACGGCCTCGCTCAGCCGGGAGAGGCTCCGCCACCCGGAGGTCGACGGATCAGGTGCAGACAGACGACCGAGGCGATGACGGTCCGCCGTTCGGAGGCGTCCAGTCCGGAGTCGGTTTCGACGACGTACTGCTGCAACCCGAGCCACGCGTCGACGGTGCTCACCGTGACCCTGCCGAGAAGCTCCGGCGCCGGAAGCTGTTCCGGGTCCGTCTCCGTGAGCTGCCATTCGATGGACGCGTAATCCCGCCAGGTGAGGAGGAGCTGGCGTCCCCGCTCCGTTCGGAGGCTCAACTGCCGTCTCTTGACGAGTCCACGGGCAACGGCGGTGCCGATCTCCCGGTCCGCGACATCGGTGAAGCGGAACCGCACCGGTCCGAACTGTCCATATGACGTACGCCTTTTGATGCGGGCGATGAACTCTCCGGACGTCGCCGTGAGGAGGTAGTTGGTGTCGTCCGTGTGCGTGACCAGGGCGAGCCGAGCCCCTTCGACGGTGGACACGGTCAGCGCGGGGCCCGGGTAACCGCGCCACCGCGAACGCTTCGGCTGCCCCACCACGACAGCTTCCAGCTCGAACAGACCGGACTCCGGCATCGGTAATTCTTCCCCCGCCACGGCTTCCTCCTGGACCGAGTACGTCCACTGTGACGGAGGATCTGTGCGAACCGCATCCCTGCGGCACTCATTGGCTCCCTGTGATGGCGCGCGGCACCTCCATCCACTGCCCGCCCGTCCCACACCGGGCCGTGGACATGGGCCTGGTATATGGTGCCGCGATGCCGAGGATGGGCCAGGAGATGCGCGAGGCGGCGGTGCGTGCCGCCGGGGAGGCAGGGCTCGGTGAGCTGTAGGCCGTCTACGACCGTTCCCGGTTCGGCGCGTGGGTCCTCGCGGTGTCGGGCTGCTGTTTCGTGGCCCTCCTGATGCCCGTCGTCGTGATCGACACCGTCAACGACGGCGTGTCCGGCAAGACGTACGCGGGGGCCGTCATCTGTCTAGTGGTGATCGTCGGAATGTTGCTCGCCGCCCGCGTCGTGTGGCGGAACTGTGAGGGCGGCATCGTCCATTTCGAGGGCGGCATGGTCGACACATACGGCGCGGGCAGCGAAACGGTCTGTGCCTGGCGCGACGTCACCGAGGTCCGACGACTGTCCAGGAACCCGATCATTCCCACCACGTACGTCATCACCGCCGGGGGACGCCGACTCACGGTGGGCCGCGACAACTTCTCCCGCTGCCGCCCCCTCCTCAAGGACATCGCGAAGCTGGCGGCCCCGGCGCCGAGCGACTGAACGTCATGCGAGTCGTCTCCACTCGTATCCACGTCATCGTTCACCGCATCCGATCCGCCTCCCCGACTGGCCCGTCGCACACCGGAATTGAGGCCCTCAGGGGCGCCCGGAACGGGGCCGTACGCGGCTTCGGCGGACCCTCGGACGCGTTCCGGGTGTGGTGCGTGACGGCTGCGCCGCCCGCTTCGCGGCACGTCCTCACCCACCCGTCTGCGGCCTCGCCGAAACGCCTCTGACCTGGTGTTTTTTGTGGTTTCGCCTAGGCTGAGGTCATCTGCCGAACGCCATGGGAGGGGTCTTCGTGAATGCGGAAGGCATGGAGTACGACGCGTCTCACATCGAGGTGCTGGAGGGCTGGGAAGCTGTCCGGAAGCGGCCCGGGATGTACGTCGGCTCGACCGGCCAACGCGGCCTGTACCAGCTCGTGTTGGATGTCGTCGACCGGGCCGTGACCGAGGTCCTGGCGGGCCGCGCCGGCTCCGTCGACGTGACGCTCACGGCCGACGGCGGTGTGCGGGTCGCCGACGACGGGCCGGGAGGTGGTGGGCCCAACGGCCCGGACCTCGAAGCGCAGTTGACCAGCTTCCAGTTCGGTTCCGGCCCCATCGGTCGGCGCACTGCGGTCCTTGCCCCCCTCGGCATGGGGCCCTTCGTCGCCAACGCCCTGTCGAGTCGGCTGACGGCTGAGGTGCGGGGCGAGGGGACCCGATGGGTCAAGGAGTACGCGCGCGGTGTCGAGGTCGAACAGCCCGACACCGAGGGCCCGTTGACCGGAGACGGTGGCTCGGCGACCGGAAGGGGGACGACCATCTCCTTCTGGCCCGACACCGAGATCTTCGAGACGACATGGTGCGCGTTCCCTGTGCTGGCGGAGCGATTCCGTCAACTGGCCTTCCTCAACCGGGGCTTGGTCATCTCACTGACCGACGAACGCCCGGCGAACGGGGTTCGGAGGGTGCTGTTCCAATTCCCGGACGGGGTGCGGGACTTCGTGGCCGCCCTCGACGCGGAGGCGGGGGCGTGCTCCCATGCGGACGTCTTCGGCTTCGAGCGGGAGGACAAGAGAATGGCGGGGACGATGGAGGTGGCCCTGCTGTGGGGGTACTCCCGCGGCGCGCAGCTACGCGGCTTCGCCAACAGCCTGGCCACTCACGGGGGCGGTACGCATCTGGACGGCTTCCGCAAGGGAGTTGTGGACGCGGTCACCACGTTCGCACGGGAACGGGAGCTGCCAGGCGCGTCCGACCTCGATGCCTGCGCCGACGGTATCGTCGAGGGGCTCACCGCGGTCGTGTCGGTGAAGCTCGACCAACCCGAATACCTCGGCGCCACATGCACGTTGCTGGGCAACACCGAGGTGCGGCTCTGCGTCGCGGAGGCCGTCCGGGAGCACCTCGGCACCTGGTTCGAGGAGCGGCCGGAGCGGGCCGCGGACATCGTCGCCGGGATCGTACGAGACATCAGCCAGGACTGACACCCACGGACGGTCCGTCCGGAACAGCTCGGCTGCCGGTGCGGGAAACCAGTTCCCGCACCGGGTCAGCCCAGGGCCTCCAACAGGTCGACGACGTAGGCGTCCAGCCGCTCCTCCACAGCCCGCGTCGTCAGCTCAGTCCTCCCCGCCTCCCGCCACGGCCGAGCCACCCACTCCGCGCCGGACGCGAACGCCAGCGCGTCCAGCGACCGCCAGTACAACCGCTCGCCCGCGGCCACGGCCAGCACCCCGCCGGCCTCCTCGTACGCCTCGGCGAACCGCGGACCCCAGGCCGGGCCGTGGAGCAGCGCGACGTTCGTGGAGCAGTGCGCCACATCGAGGTCCGCCGGTCCCCAGGAGGTCTGCACCCAGTCGACGACGCCGCTGATACGGAGTCCTGCCGCGTCGTGGGGCGGCTCGTCGAACAGCACATTGCCGGGCTGGAAATCCCGGTGCAGGAACCGTCCCTCGTAGCGGGGCGCGGGCTTGCGGATGACGTCGGTCGCCGCGGCCCAGGCCACCGCGTCGGCGCCGTGCGGAGGGACGACGGCGTCGGCGGTCGTCCACGCCTCGTACTCCTGGGGCCGGCCGGCGGGGCGCAGCGCGTGGATCGCCACGAGTTGCCGGGCCAGCAGGGGGACACGCGCCTCCAGCCCCTCGTCGGCGACGACCGTCCGGCCCGACAGATGACTCATGAGGAGCGAGGGGTATTCGCAGTGCGCGGCGCCCGGATCCACCGCTACCGGTGCGGGAGCCGGCACGTCGGTGTCCGCGAGCAGGGCGAGGGCGTCGGCCTCGCGGTTCAGCAGGTCCTCGGCGTGCGCCACGAAGTACGGGTCGACGAAGGTCCGCAGCACCAGGTCACGGCAGCCTCCGCCCCGCGTGCCGATGGTCAGCCGCCGCATCTCGGCGGTGATGCCACCGTGCAACTCCTCGATTCCGACGATCCGTTCGCCGACCTCGAGATGCCGGCGCACCCAGGCCAGGGTCAACGGCCGTACGGCCCCCGCCTCTTCGTGGTGCATCGTCGCGCCACCCCTTCATCCTGTTGTGCTGTTCCTAGGGCAGCGGCACCGACCGCAGGATGTGATGGACCATCGTTTCGATGACGACGTAGTCCGGGTCGCCTCCCGGCTTGAGGAGTGCCGGGTACGCGCTGTCCACGGTCTCCGGGTAGGCCGGTGACACGCGTGGTGCGGCGGATCCCTTCGCGTGCGGTCCGGCATGCAGGTCGATGCTGATCATGTGTCCCCGGGCGGTGGGGTCGTTGCCGGGGGTGAAGGTCAGGAACCGTCCGCCGACCAGGTCGGCTTCCTTCGTGGTCGTGTGGTAACTCCACAGTTTCCTCGGGTGGTTGAGGTCGTAGGCGTTCCAGTCACCAACGCCGGAATCCTCCGGACTGACCTCGAAGAGCATCAGCACGCCGTCGGCCGAGATCAGAGCGCGTTCGGGCTTCTGGCCGCTGTCCTCGGCGGTGGCGAGCGGACGGAGGTCGCCCGGGTCGAGTCGCTGGAGGGGCGGAAAGGCGTCCTCGGTCGTGTACGCGCTGCCCGAGCAGACGAGGTAGTCGCCGCCGGCGATGAGGTGCGGGCACTTGGTGCCCGAGGTGGTGGTCGCGAGGGCATCGCCGGTACGGCCGTCGCGCGCCGTGACCTTCGAGGAGTCGGTCGTGTACACGCGCCCGCCGAACGCGGCCGGGCTCTCGGAGCGGTAGGCGTCCACCGTCCTGTGCCACAGCGTCGTACCGTCGGACTCCCGGTAGGCACCGAGCGCGACGCGCGGCTCGCGGTCGAAACTGCTCCACGCGTCGAGCGCGTAGACGACTCCGTCCGCCGCCACGAACTGGGTGTACACGCGGTCGACGGGCAGCCCGTGGGACCAGGCCGCCTTGCCGGTGCGCAGGTTCGCGGCGCGCAGGGTGCGGCCGCCGCTGGTCACCGCGCGTTCGTCGGCCTTGTCCACGACGAGTCCGAGGTTCTTGCCGGAGGTGGTCGTGGGCACCGTCCAGCTGACCGCGCCGTCGGTCCGGGACCGTCCGACGAAACCGTCCGCGCCGGTGGAGCACACGACCTGATGGGCCGTGGCACCGCAGACCTGTACCCCCTCCGAGCCGGAGAGGTCCTTGGTCCAGGCACGCCACGAGCCCTGAACGCTGTCGGCCGTCTGTGCCGCGGCGGAGGTCGCCGCGGAGGGGGACGGGGACGCGGTCGTCGTCGTATGCCCTGTCTCGGTGGACCGCGCGCCCCCGGAGCCCGCACAGCCGACCGCCGCCACGCCGAACAGGACCGCACCTATTAGCCCGTGCGTCATCCGAACCTGTCGCATCAGCCACCCCCGGCGAGTAGGGCGCCCATGTTTCCAGACGCCGAGTGTCACGCACCACGTCAACGCACACCCTGTCGTCGAATGCGACATGCGGCGGAGTGATGACCCGACCGGCTGGTCCTCGGACCCGGACGGTGTGGCGGCACGGCGGGTGGGGCCGGGTTGGGGACACTCGCGGTCCGGCGCCGCGAGGGCGTCGGGTTCCCTGTCTGGCTGGAGAAACGTGGTGCGACTTCCCCTGTTTCGGGCCGTGCTGGCGGCCTCGGTGCTCGTGGCGTCCGGAGCGGCCGCCGCGCCGGTGCGGGCCGACGGGACGTCCCGGCCCCGGGCCGTCGACGATCTCGCGCGGTACGTCAACCCGTTCGTCGGCACCGCCCCCGGCGGCCCCGACTTCGGCCACGGCGGCGGCGCGGGCAACACCTTCCCGGGCGCCTCGGCACCGCTCGGCGGGATGCAGTGGAGCCCCGACACGGTGACGTACCAGCACGGCGGCTACTCCTACGGCGACAACCGCATCCGCGGCTTCAGCCTCGCGCACATCTCCGGAGCGGGCTGCGCCGCCTACGGCAACGTCCCCTTCATGCCCACGCAGGAGACCGCACCGCCGGCGTACGCCACGTTCTCGCACGCCAACGAGCAGGCGGCGCCCGGCAGTTACCACGTCACCTTCGACAACGGCATCGGCACCGACCTCACCACCACCCAGCGCTCGGGCATCGCCCGCTTCACCTACCCGGCGAGCGACACCCGCCCCGCCGCCGTGAGCATCGACGCGGCCAAGGCGTTCACCGCGGCCACCGGATCGGTCGACATCGGCACCGACACGCTCTCCGGGTACAGCGACAGCGGCGCCTTCTGCAAGTCCAAGAACCGGTACCGGCTCTACTTCCACGCCAGCTTCGACCAGCCCTTCGCCCAGACCGCTCACCCTGACGGCAAACCGGGTTCGGCCATGGTCACCTTCGCCCCCGGCGTGCGCACGGTGACCGCCCGGGTCGGCGTCTCCTTCGTCGATGTCGAGGGCGCCCGCCGCAACGCACTCAACGAGCAGAAGGCGCAGTCGTACGACACGATTCGGCAGGCCGTGCGCGACGACTGGAACGGGTGGCTCAACCGTGTCACCGTCGGCGGCGGCACGGACGCCCAGCGCCGGGTCTTCTACACCGCCCTTTACCACGCCCTCCTGCACCCCAGCGTCTTCAGCGACACCGACGGGCGCTACACCGGCATGGACGGGCTCGTCCACCGCACCCAGGCCGGGCACGTGCAGTACGCGAACTTCTCCGGCTGGGACGTCTACCGCTGCCAGGTCCAGTTGCTGGCACTGCTCGCCCCGCGCGAGGCCTCCGACATCGCGCAGTCCGTCCTCAACCAGGGCCTCCAAGCTGGGTACTTCGACCGCTGGACCCTCGCGAACGGCGGCAGCGGCGTCATGGTCGGCGACCCGCTGCCCGCCATCGCGTCCGCGATCCACGCCTTCGGCGGAACCGACTTCGACGCAACCACCCTGCTGCGTACGGCCCTTGCGGACCGCCAGGACAACCGCCAGCGCCCCGGACACGCGCAGTACGACACCCTCGGCTACGTCCCCGCCGGCACCAAGGGCGTCTGGGGCTCCGTCTCCACCACCCTCGAGTACGCCGTCGCCGACTACGCCATCGCCCAACTTGCCCACCGTCTCGGCGACTTGACGTCGTACGACACCCTGCTGAGGGCCTCCGGGAACTGGCGCAACCTCTTCAACCCCGCCACCGGCTACATCCAGCCCCGTAACGCCGACGGCACCTGGCCGGCCTTCACCCCGGCGCAGAAGACGGAGTACGTGGAGGGCAACGCGGCCCAGTACACGTGGATGGTGCCGCAGGACCTGCCCGGCCTGTTCGCGGCGATGGGCGGCGACGCCGCCGTCACCGCCCGCCTCGACACCTTCTTCACCAGCCTCAACGCCGGTGCCGATCAGCCCTACGCCTACCTCGGCAACGAGCCCTCGTTCGGGACCCCTTCGGCCTACACCTACGTCGGCCACACCGACCGCGCCGGGGCCGTCACCCACCGCGCGCTGTCCACGCTGTTCACCGACGCCCCCGGCGGACTCGTCGGCAACGACGACCTCGGCGCCATGTCGTCCTGGGCGGTGTGGGCGAGCCTCGGCCTGTACCCGGAGGTCCCCGGCACCGCCCAACTCGTCCGCACAGAGCCCCTGTTCAGCACCGCCACCGTCCACCGGGGCAACGGCACCTCGCTCACCGTCGGCTCCGGGGCGCGCAGGCACTCACTTCGATAGCGGAGTCCGTACGGGACGGGCCGCCGGTCCGGGAGCGGCCGTGACCTCGGTCGGCTTCAACGCGCCGTGCGGCCCGTCGCACTCCACCACCACGCGGACCGGCGCGCCGCACTCGGTGTGCCGTACGTCGAGAACCGGCCCCTCGGGGTCGGCGGCGTACGTCTCGCCCCACTGCCGTAGCGCCATGAGGACCGGCCAGAGATCGCGGCCCTTGCTCGTCAGCCGGTACTCGTGCCGGGTCCGGCTGCCCGCCTGCTGGTAGGGCACGGTCGTCAGGATGCCGGCGGCCACCAGCTTGCGGAGCCGGTCCGCGAGCACCGCGTCCGAGAGCCCGATATGACGCCGGAAGTCGTCGAAGCGCCGGACCCTGATGAACGCGTCCCGCAGGATCAGCAGGGTCCATTTCTCGCCGACGAGATCGAGCGTGCTCTGGACCGGGCAGTTCTCCGTGCTCACGTCGAGCCATTCCATGCCGCCAGCGTAGCCACCTGGCTCTGTCATTGACAGCCAGCTGCCGCGAGATCTAGCTTCTTTTCAAGAAGCCAGCTGGGGAGGTAACGCCGTATGGGACGGTCACGGACGTACGAGTGGGAGGACCCGGGCGTCTCGGCAGCCGCCGTAGGACAGTCCACGGGTCTGGAATTCCTGCGGGAACTGATCGGCGGGCGGCTGCCCGCGCCGCCCATCGGGGCCACCCTGAACTTCACGCTCGACGAGGTGGAGCACGGGCGCGCGGTGTTCTCGCTGATACCGGGGGAGGAGCACTACAACCCGATCGGCAGCGTGCACGGCGGGGTCTACGCCACGCTGCTCGACTCCGCGGCCGGGTGCGCGGTGCAGTCCACGTTGCCGCAGGGCATGGGGTACACGTCGCTCGACCTGACCGTGAAGTTCCTGCGCCCGATCACCGCCGACACCGGGCGCGTCCGCGCCGTGGGAACTGTGCTGAACGGTGGGCGGCGTACCGCGCTCGCCCAGGCCGAACTGTTCGACGAGAAGGACCGGCTGCTCGCGCATGCCACGAGCAGCTGCCTGCTGTTTCCCGTCCCGGGTGCTTGACCCCGGAACGGCGGAAATCCGCCTGTCCCCCGCGCAGGCGGATCCGTACCGTCAACTCCCTTGATCCATACGGTCGCAGGCGCTGCCGGAATGTTGTGCAGTTTGCCGGGTGGCGTGACCGTGGTGGTATGGGGAGAAGTACGTACGTGCGTATGTGGACGTGACACACGCGGGATCGTGAGGACTATGACGGGCGGGCCGGCCGGGGCGTACGAACGCATGCTGGCGGTCGCGGTGGCGGCGCTGCACGAACGGGAACCCGAGCGGCTGTGGCCGTTGGTCGCGGCGGCCCTGCCGGGGCTGTGCGGGGGCGAGGCGCTGATCTACAAACTCGGCGAGTGGACGGACCGGACCGGGTCGATGGGGCTCTCGCCCGGCGCCGCGGAGCACTTCGGGCGGATCGACGACGAGACGATGGCAGTGCTGCGACGGGGTTATCCCTTCGCGGACCACTACGCCAGGGCCGGTGCCGTCCGGCGACCCGGGACCGCGCACCGGATGGCCGGGAAGGGGTGGGCGCGCAGCCGTACCGCGGGCACGATCAGCCGGTTGATGGACGCCGACCACGTCCTGGCGATACCTCTGCCCGGCACGTCCACTCCGGTCACCGGCTGCCTCGTCTACCGTGCCGGCGCGGATTTCACCGAGGACCATGTGCGGGCCGCCGAGGAGTTGCAGCCCCTGCTGGCCGGTGTGGAGCAGCAGCGGCAACTTCTTGAACGCTGGCGTGCGGCGGCTCCGCCCGAGACGGGAGAGGAGGTGTCGGCGGACTCTCGGCTCACACCCCGCCAGGTCACTGTTCTGCTGCTGCTCGCCGATGCGCTGACGGCGTCGGCGATTGCTCATCGCCTGGGTATCTCCGTGCGTACGGTGCACAAGCATGTGGAGGGGCTGTACCGGAAGCTGGGGACGCGGGATCGGGTGAGTACGGTGTTGCGGGCGCAGGAGATCGGGTTGCTGCCTCGGCGGGTGGGGCGTTGAGGACGTGGGGGCTTTGGGTCGCCGAGTGGGTGCGGGTCGGTGGGGGCTGGTCGCGCAGTTCCCCGCGCCCCTGACGGACCCGGCTGCGCCGGTCCTCGAGGGTGCGCGTGTGTGGCCGAGCCACATGGATGGGACGCCGAGACCCCGCCCACTGCCCCGAACCCGCTCGATGTCCGATGATCGTTGTGGACACCCGGGGCCCCGAGGCCCGCATACGGCACCGACAGGAGCTCACTTCCGTGGTCTACGACATCACCGCCCTGCGCGCGCTGTTTCCCGCTCTGAGCGGCGGACCCGCCCACTTCGACGGTCCCGGCGGTACGCAGACGCCGCGACCGGTCATCGAGG
The DNA here is from genome assembly GCF_045162565.1 of Streptomyces sp. NBC_00986. NCBI lineage: Bacteria > Bacillati > Actinomycetota > Actinomycetes > Kitasatosporales > Streptomycetaceae > Streptomyces > Streptomyces sp. NBC_00986. The sequence goes on along the minus strand of NZ_CP108733.1, from coordinate 1,136,218 downwards.
CCATCACTCAGGCGCTGGCGAACCCGCTCTCGAACCGCGGCCAGGTGACCGCGGGGGAGCGTAACGCCGATGCCATCGTCACCGGGGCGCGCGAGGCCATGGCCGACCTTCTGGGGGCGCAGGCCTCGGGGATCGTGTTCGGCCGTAGCGCCACCCAGCTCACCTACGACTTCTCCCGCACCCTCGCCGCGACCTGGTCACCTGGGGACGAGGTCGTCGTCACCCGGCTCGACCACGACGCCAACATCCGCCCGTGGATTCAGGCCGCCGAGCGTGCCGGGGCCACCATCCGGTGGGTGGACTTCGATCCCGCGACCGGCGAGCTGACCCTGGACCACCTCCGCGCCGCCCTGTCCGACCGCACCCGGCTGGTCGCCGTCACCGCCGCCTCCAACCTGATCGGCACCCGTCCCGCGATCACCGAGATATCTCGGCTGGCTCATGGGGTAGGGGCCCTGGTCTACGTCGACGGGGTTCACTACACCGCGCACGCCCTCGTCGACATCGGCGAACTCGGCCCGGACTTCTTCGTGTGCTCCCCGTACAAGTTCCTCGGCCCGCACCACGGCGTCCTCGCGGCCCGGCCCGAACTGCTGGAAACCCTGCGGCCGGAGAAGCTCCTGCCGTCCTCCGACGCGGTTCCGGAACGCTTCGAACTCGGCACCCTGCCCTACGAGTTGCTCGCGGGTACGCGTGCTGCGGTCGAGGTCCTCGCCGGGCTCGACACGGACGCCGGCGGCAGTCGTCGCGAGCGCCTGGCCGCGAGTCTCGCCGCGCTCCACCGGCACGAGGAAACCCTGCGTACGCGTATCGACCAGGGGCTCGCAGCCCTGGACGGAATCACCGTCCACTCGAAGGCGGCCGACCGCACACCCACCGTGCTCCTCACCCTGGACGAAGCCTTCGGCGCACAGGGCACACAGGACGCCTCCCGCTTCCTGGCGGAACGGGACGTCTACGCGCCCTCCGGTTCCTTCTACGCCATCGAGGCCTCCCGCCGACTCGGCCTCGGCGACTCCGGCGGCCTGCGGATCGGCCTCGCGCCCTACACCAGCGTCGAGGACGTCGAACGGCTCCTCGCCGGACTGGAACTGTTCCTGAAGCGGGCGCCTCACTGAGAATGGGGTTCCATGGCGGTGGCGGAGAGTGGGGCGTCTGAACTGCCCTGGTGTGCGGGCCAGTTGGCCCTCAGTCGGCTCCGGGCGCCGCGTCCCGCGCCGGGAAGTCCGCGCCGACGGTGATCTCGCGCCAGCTGTCGAAGGTGGTCCTGAGGTCCAGTCGTACGTGGTGGTCGGTGCTCACTCCGGCCCGGACCGCGATCTCCTCACGGAGCAGACCGGGCGTACGGCGCACCCCTGTGGGCATGCCGTGGCCCTGGTGCACCCACCTTTGCGGGGCGGGTCTCAGGGGCGGCGGGCGGCGATCACCGCTGAGGCGGACGGTGTGGTGAGTACTTCGGTCGCGTCGAGGGCCGGGTGCGTGAGGTAGAACAGGCGCAGTTCGTCGACCTCGTCGCCGTGACGTGGTGGCCAGTGGGGTGACGGGGTGAAGTCGTCCAGGACGAGGAGGCCACCGGGGGCGAGGAGACCGATCACCCGCTCGGGGTCCTCGCGCTTTCCACCGCCGTCGCAGAAGAAGACGTCGAAGGGGGCGTGCCGCTCCAGCAGGCGCCAGTCCCCGGTGAGGACGGTGACGCGGTCGTCGTCCGCGAAGGCACCGGCCGCCCGACGGGCCAGCCCCTCGTCACGCTCGACGGTGACCAGACGGGCATCGGTGCCGAGCCCGCTGTGCAGCCAGGCGGTACCCACGCCCGTGCCGGTGCCGCTCTCCGCGACGACCCCGTGCGGTTTCGAGGCGGCGGCCAGCTTCAGCAGCCTGCCCACCTCGGGGATACAGCTCCACGTGAAGCCCAGCTCGGAGGCGACACGCTCCGCGGCCAGCACACGGGACGGAACGGCCCGCTCTGCCATGAGTACGGACTCCCTTCGGTACGGACTCTCCTCAGCGCGCACGTGAAGCTATCCGTCGACAGCCGCCGGCCGTCAAGTACGGATGAGGGAAAAAGACGTGCCCAATGAAGGATTAATGATGGTTCTGACCTCTTCAACAATGCCCTGCGCCGCACCTACCGTTACGCCCATGTGAACAGCCCGGCGACCAACTGATCAGCGCGCTTGTGGTCGGCCATGACGGTTTCTGGAGGGAGAGGGCGATGGAGCCTGCGGCGGACCCGGCAGTGGTCGGCCTCGCCATGACCCCGCACCTCACCACCGCCTTCGGGACGGTGACGCGCGCCCGCGACCCGTTCGGCCTGCCACCAGCCGCTGCCCGCTCCTCCCGACGTGGTCCCCGCCCCTCGTCCCACCCCGACCGGAATCTCAGAAAGGCCACAGCATGACCACCTCCCCCCAAAACAGGATCGCCGGTGCCCCCATCTCCTGGGGCGTGTGCGAAGTCCCCGGCTGGGGCTACCAGTTGACGCCCGAGCGGGTACTGAACGAGATGCGCGAGGTCGGCCTCGCCGCCACCGAGTTCGGCCCCGAGGGTTTCCTGCCCGCCGAGCCCGGCGCCATGGCCCGCACCCTCGCCGACCACGACCTGCACGCGGTCGGCGGCTTCACCCCGCTGCTGCTGCACGTGCCCGGCCACGACCCGCTGCCCGAGGCCGAACAGCTCCTGGCGGGCTACGACGCCTCGAAGGCCGAGGTGCTGGTCCTGTCCGCCGTCACCGGTCAGGACGGCTACGACTCCCGCCCCGAACTCGACGCCGACGGCTGGAAGTTGCTGCTGTCGAACCTGGACCGGCTCGCCTCGCTGGCCGCCGAACGCGGTGTCCGCGCCGTCCTGCACCCGCACGTCGGCACGATGATCGAGAACGGCGACGAGGTCCGGCGCGTCCTGGAGCACTCGGCGATCTCCCTCTGCCTCGACACCGGCCATCTCCTCATCGGCGGCACCGACCCCGCCGAGCTCACCCGCCAGGCCCCCGAGCGCATCGCCCACACCCACATGAAGGACGTGGACGCCTCCCTCGCCGCCAAGGTCCAGGACGGTCAGCTCAGTTACACCGACGCCGTGCGCAAGGGCATGTACCGCCCGCTCGGCGCCGGGGACGTGGACGTCCAGGCCATCGTCACCCACCTCAGCGCCCGCGGCTACGACGGCTGGTACGTCCTCGAACAGGACACCATCCTCACCGAGGAGCCCAAGGCAAAGGGCCCGGTCGAGGACGTGTGGGCCAGCGCCGAGCACCTGCGCTCGGTGCTGCGCGGCGTCGCGTAACCGAATTCGGGCCTGATGTGCTTTTGATGTGTTCCGATGGATTGACCGATCTACGGGGCCCATCTCAGAATTCCGGAGCGATCGGGTTCCGTGCCTTTGTGAACTCTGGGAATCCGACCATGAGGGATCCAGGAAACAGAAATGACCGCTGACCAATTTCTGGCCACGTGCTGGACCACGGCGGGCGATACGGCTCCCGACGAGGCGGACCAGCGCAGCCCGCTGAATCTCCGGGACCGGGTGGAGGCGGCGCGCGACGCCGGATTCACCGCCTTCGGACTGCTGTACACGGACCTGGTGGAGGCCGAGCGCGAGTACGGGATCGCCGGGATCCGGTCCCTCTTCGAGGACAACGGGATCAGCCATGTCGAGTTGGAGCTGCTGACCGACTGGTGGGCCGACGGCCCCCGGCGGGCCGCGTCGGACACCGTCCGGGTCGGCATGCTGAGAGCCATCGAGGCGCTCGGTGCCCGCACCTTCAAGATCGGCCCCGACGTGGCGGACGAACCCTGGGAACTCGACGTCTGGGCCAAGGAGTTCGCCGTACTGGCCGCGCAGGCCGACGGGGTGGGCGCCCGGCTCGGGGTCGAACCGCTGCCCTGGTCCAACCTCAGGACCGTGCACGACGGCCTACGGCTCGTGGAGGCCGCCGGCCACCCGGCGGGGGGCCTCATCATCGACGTCTGGCACACCGAGCGCGCCCACACCCCGCCGGCCGAGCTGGCGGACGTGCCGGGTGCGCGGATCGTGGGCGTGGAGCTCAACGACGCACACAGCGAGGTCGTCGGCACGCTCTTCGAGGACACCGTCCACCGCCGACTCCTGTGCGGAGAGGGCTCGTTCGACCTGCCGGGCATCATCGCTGCACTCCGCATGGCCGGTTTCCGGGGCCCCTGGGGCGTGGAGATCCTCTCCGACGCGCACCGCGCGCTGCCGGTGCGGGAGGCCGCCGTGGCGGCATATCGGAGTGCCGCGGCACTCGTGAACTGAAAAAGGCCACAGGGGTGGCGGGAGCGAAACCACGGTCGTTCCCGCCGCCCCTGTTTTCATTTCCATTTCGGTGTACTGGGCATGCTTTAGCGGCCGTCGGGAAATTGTTCAGACATCTTGTCGTGATGGATAAATGATGTCATTACAAGCGTTGACCCCGGGGTGGCATGACGGTTCTATCTCGTCATAAGCAACAGCCGTGTTAACGGCATGTGATCCGCAGCCTTCGCTCGGCCAGCCGCTTCTCCGTTTCCCCCGCAGCACAGTGAGGTGCCGGAAAGATGGACCGTACATCCCACCCCCGCTCCCGCAGAATCGTCCCCGTCGTCGCGGCGGCCGCAGCCGCCGCACTGCTTGTGGCCGGCTGCTCCAGCAGTTCCGGAGGCAAGCAGTCCTCGGAGGACACCTCCGGTGTCTCGGCCGGCAAGGCCACCACTCCCCGTATGACGGTCGCGATGATCACGCACGCGGCGCCCGGTGACACCTTCTGGGACACGATCCGCAAGGGCGCCCAGGCCGCCGCCGCCAAGGACAACGTCAAGCTGGTCTACTCGTCCGATCCCAACGGCCCCAACCAGTCGAACCTGGTGCAGAACGCGATCGACCAGAAGGTCGACGGCATCGCGGTCACCCTCGCCAAGCCCGACGCCATGAGGTCCGTGATGGCCACCGCCGAGAAGGCCGGCATCCCCGTGGTCGGCTTCAACACCGGTGTGCAGGACTGGAAGAAGCAGGGTCTGCTCGAGTACTTCGGCCAGGACGAGAGCATCGCCGGTGAGGCATTCGGCCGCAAGCTCAACGCGGCCGGCGCCAAGCACACCATCTGCGTGATCATGGAACAGGGGCAGGTGGCCCTGGAGGCCCGCTGTGCCGGCGTGAAGAAGACCTTCACCGGCAAGACCGAGATCCTCAACGTCAACGGCACGGACATGCCGTCGGTGAAGTCGACGATCACGGCCAAGCTCCAGCAGGACAAGACCATCGACTATGTGACGACGCTCGGCGCCCCGTTCGCGATGACCGCCATCCAGTCCATCGCCGACGCGGGCAGCAAGGCCAAGCTCGCCACGTTCGACCTCAACAAGGACGCGGTCGGCGCCATCAAGGCCGGCAAGATCCAGTGGGCCATCGACCAACAGCCCTACCTCCAGGGCTACTTGGCCGTCGACTCGCTGTGGCTCTACAAGACGAACGGCAACTACAGCGGCGGCGGCCAGGCCCCCGTGCTGACCGGCCCGGCCTTCGTCGACAAGACGAACGTCGCCAAGGTCGCCGAGTTCGCCGCCAAGGGAACGCGGTGACGCCCATGACCCAGCTCACGGCACCGGCGACGGACTCCCCGTCGCCGGCTCCGCCGGTCCCGCAGACGGACGGGCGGACCTCTGAACGACCTTTGCCACTACGGTTGTTGGCGCGTCCCGAGGTGGGTGTCTTCCTCGGTGCGGCCGCGGTGTACGTGTTCTTCCTGATCGCGGCTCCGCCGGTGCGCGAGGGCGCCGCGATGGCGAACATCCTCTACAGCTCGTCGACGATCGGCATCATGGCGCTGCCCGTCGCCCTCCTCATGATCGGCGGGGAGTTCGACCTCTCCGCCGGTGTCGCGGTCATCACGTCGTCGCTGACCGCGAGCATGCTCAGCTACCAGCTCACCATGAACGTGTGGGTCGGTGTGATCGTCGCGCTCCTGGTCTCGCTGGGGATCGGTTTCCTCAACGGCTGGATGGTCGTCAAGACCGGCCTGCCGAGCTTCCTGATCACGCTGGGCAGCTTCCTGATCCTGCAGGGTGTCAACCTCGCCGTGACGAAGCTGGTCACCGGCAATGTGGCGACCGATGACATCAGCAACATGGACGGCTTCAGCCAGGCCAAGAAGATCTTTGCGACGTCCTTCAATATCGGTGGCGTCGACGTGAAGATCACGATCTTCTACTGGCTGGTGTTCGCGGCGGTCGCCTCCTGGGTGCTGCTGCGCACGAAGTACGGCAACTGGATCTTCGCGGTGGGCGGGAACAAGGACTCCGCGCGGGCTGTCGGTGTGCCGGTGGCGTTCACGAAGATCTCGCTGTTCATGCTGGTCGGTCTCGGTGCCTGGTTCGTCGGGATGCACCAGCTGTTCACGTTCAACACCGTGCAGTCGGGTGAGGGTGTGGGCCAGGAGCTGATCTACATCTCGGCGGCCGTGATCGGTGGCTGTCTGCTGACCGGTGGTGCCGGCTCGGCGATCGGCCCGGTCTTCGGGGCGTTCATGTTCGGCATGGTGCAGCAGGGCATTGTCTACGCCGGCTGGAACCCCGACTGGTTCAAGGCGTTCCTCGGCGTGATGCTGCTGGGCGCCGTCCTCATCAATCTGTGGGTCCAGCGCACCGCGACCCGGAGGTGACCTTCATGACGAGCAGTCAATCCATCGTCCAACTCCGTGGCACGGGCAAGTCCTACGGCAATGTCCGTGCCCTGCACGGCGTGGACCTCGCGGTCCGCCCGGGCCAGGTCACCTGCGTGCTGGGTGACAACGGCGCGGGCAAGTCGACGCTGATCAAAATCATCTCCGGGCTGCACCAGCACACCGAGGGCGAGTTCCTCGTCGACGGCGGGCCCGTCCACTTCACCACCCCGCGTCAGGCGCTGGACCGCGGTATCGCGACGGTCTACCAGGACCTGGCCGTCGTGCCGTTGATGCCGGTGTGGCGCAACTTCTTCCTCGGCTCCGAGATGACCAGCGGCCCGTGGCCGTTCCGCCGTCTCGACATCGAGCGGATGAAGAAGACCGCGGACGAGGAACTGCGCAACATGGGCATCGTCCTGGACAACCTGGACCAGCCCATCGGCACCCTCTCCGGCGGCCAGCGCCAGTGCGTCGCGATCGCCCGTGCCGTCTACTTCGGGGCCCGTGTCCTGATCCTGGACGAGCCGACCGCCGCCCTGGGCGTCAAGCAGTCCGGCGTGGTGCTCAAGTACGTGGCAGCGGCCCGTGAACGCGGTCTCGGCGTCATCTTCATCACCCACAACCCGCACCACGCCTACATGGTCGGCGACCACTTCAGCGTCCTGCGCCTGGGCACCATGGAACTCTCCGCCGAACGCAGCGAGATCACCCTCGAAGAGCTCACCAACCACATGGCCGGCGGCACCGAACTCGCCGTACTCAAGCACGAGTTGTCCCAAGTCCGCGGCGTCGACGTCGAAAAGCTCCCTGAGGAGGCCGCGCTCAAAGTCGGCTGACCCGCACAGCGGTTGGGGGCGGTACCGGACCGGTACCGCCCCCAACCGCTGTCTCTCCTCAGGCCTGAGGAAGCACCGTACTGGGCCGGGCCGGGAACCCTGCCGCCCGATAGCAGTCGTCGATGAGACGCATCGTGGTCAGCGCGTCATCGGCGTCCGGCACCAGCGGTTCACCGTGCCTCAAGTGGGCGGCGAAGGCCTCCAGTTGGTAGGTGTACGACGACCGGCGGCCCATCTCCTCCGTGCGCTCACCGGCCGCCGTACGCACGACGACACGGTCGTCCAGATGGGGCTGCACGAAGTTCATCACCGTGGCCTCGCCGCGTGAGCCCACGACGCGACAGCTCATCTGCCAGGTGTCGTGGGCCATGTGGCAGCGGGCGCTGCCCGTGGCGCCGCCCGGGAACTCCAGGTCCGCGTCCAGCCATGCGTCGATCCCCGGTGCGCCGGTCTTCTCGCCGCCGCGTGCGGTGACCAGCCGTGGTGCGCCGCCCGCCCAGGGGGCGAGCATGCGCTGGGCGTGGAGGCTGTAGCACCCGAGGTCCATGAGCGCGCCGCCCGCCAGGGGGAGCGACCACCGTACGTCGCTGTCCGGGGGCGCGGGCATCGCGACCATGGTGTCGACATGCCGGAGATCGCCCAACTCCCCGCTGTCCAGCAGCTCGTGGAGACGCAGGACGACCGGGTGGAAGAGGTAGTGGAAGCCCTCCATGAACACCGTGCCCGCCTTGGCCACGGCCTTGTGGACCTCGGCCGCCTCCGTCGCGTTGCTCGCGGACGGCTTCTCGGTGAGGACGTGCTTGCCGGCCCGGAGGGCGGCCAGGTTCCACGGCCCGTGCAGGCTGTTGGCCAACGGGTTGTATACGACCTCGATCTCCGGGTCGGTGACGAGGTCGGCGTAGGAATCGACCACCCGCTCCACGCCGTGCTCGGCGGCGAAGGCCTCGGCGCGGTCGCGGTCGCGGGCGGCCACCGCGACGAGGCGGTGACCGGTCGTCCGCGCCGGCCCCACGATCGACAGTTCGGCGATCCGTGCGGCGCCCAGGACGCCGATCCGCAGGGGTTCGTCCGTCGTCACTTGCGCACCTCTTCGAGTCGTACGGGACGGTGTTCGTGCAGGGACAGGGTGCAGGCCTCGGCGATCCAGCTCGCCTCGACGGCGTCGGCGACCGTGCAGGGGGAGGTGCGGGTGCCGGCGACGACCTCGGTGAACGCGGTGAGTTCGGCGCGGTAGGCGGCGGCGAACCGGTCCATGAAGAAGGTGTGCGGAGTGCCGGCCGGGAAGGTCGCGCCGGGCTCCACGGACCGTAGCGGCAGCTTGTCCTCCAGGCCGACCGCGACGCTGTCCTTCATGCCGTGCACTTCGAGGCGTACGTCGTGACCGCGGGCGTTGTGGCGGGAGTTGGAGATGACGGCGATGGTGCCGTCGTCGAGGGTGAGCAGGCTGGACGCGGTGTCGACGTCACCCGCGTCACGGATGTGGTCCGCGCCGCGGTTGCCGCCCGTCGCGTAGACCTCGACCATCTCGCGGCCGGTCACCCAGCGCACGATGTCGAAGTCGTGCACGGCGCAGTCGCGGAAGATGCCGCCGGAGACGGCCACATAGGCGGCCGGCGGCGGGGCGGGGTCGAGTGTGGTGGACCGTACGGTGTGCAGGTCGCCGAGTTCACCGCTCACCACGGCCCGGCGCGCGGCGACACAGCCCGCGTCGAAGCGCCGGTTGTAGCCGATGTGCACCTCGACACCGCTGCCCTCCACCGCGCGCAGCACCTCCAGGCTCTCCTCGACACCGCGGGCCACGGGCTTCTCGCAGAACACGGGGATGCCCGCGTTCACGGCGGCGCGGATCAGTTCGGGGTGTGCGTCGGTCGCGGCGGCGATCACCACACCGTCGACTCCCGCCGCGAGCAGGGCCTCGGGGGAGTCGGCGGGGACGGCCCCGAAGCGTTCGGTGGCGATGGCGACGGCGGTGGCCACCGGGTCGGTGACCACCAGGGAGTCCACGGCGTCGAGCCCGGCGAGGGTCTCGGTATGGAAGGCGCCGATGCGGCCCAGTCCCATGATGCCTATGCGCATGAGAGGAGTGCTCCTTCTGCCGGCGCGCGGCTCAGTCCTGGCCGCCGAAGACGTTCTGGTCCCAGTCGACGACCGAGCCGGTCACCACGCCGCTGCGGTCGGAGAGCAGGAACACCACGAACTCGGCGATCTCGTCGACCTGCCCGAGTTTGCCCATGGGCTGCGATCGGGCCGCCTGCTCGCGCCAGTCGTCGCCCGCGCCGTGGAAGGCGCGTTGGGTGGCGTCCTCGCCCTCGGTGTCGGTCCAGCCGATGTTCACGGTGTTGATCCGGATCCGGTCGAAGCGGTGGGCGTGCGCGGCGTTGCGGGTCAGGCCCGCGAGGCCCGCCTTGGCCGTGGAGTACGGGGCGAGGTAAGGGGGTCCGCCGTGGGCGCAGTTGGAGCCGATGTTGACGATCGTGCCCGGCGCCTTGCGGGCAGTCATGTCGGCGACCGCGGCCTGCATCGCGAAGAACGGTGCTTTGAGGTTGATCGCCATGTGCCGGTCGAACAGTTCCGGCGTGGTGTCCAGCAGCGAGCCACGTGACGTCAGCCCGGCCGCGTTGACGAGGCAGTCGACGCGCCCGTAGGCCTCGGCGGTCCGTACGACGCTGTCGCGTGCCTGCGCCGGATCGGAGAGGTCCGCCCGCACGAAGCGGGCGCCGGTGTCCGCGGTGAGCTTCTCGCCCAGCTCCGGGCGGCGGCCGGTGAAGACGACGGTCGCGCCCTCACCTACGGCCGCCCGTACGACACCGGCGCCGACGCCCTGGCTGCCTCCGTTGACGAGGACGACTCTGTCCTCAAGCAGTCCCATGAGTGTGATGTGTCCTTTTCGGTTTTGGTTCAGCTCTGGCGGCGCTTGGCGGCGGCCTGCAGTTCGTGGCGCAGCCGCTCCGCGTCCCACTCCTCGGTGACGGCCTGGCGGAGGGTGTCCGCCTGCGAGGGCGGGGCGAGACCCTCGACCGGCGGGTCGAGGTCGAGGTTGGTGGGGAAGGGGTAGCCCTCGGCGGTCGCGGCGATCACCCGGCGCAGCCAGTCCTCGGAGACGCCCTCGGCCTTGCGGCTCAGCAGTACCGGGAACAGGGCGTTCGACATCGCCTCGCGGTCCACCGTTTCCATCGACCGGCCGAAGGCGGAGGAGATCTGCAGCAGATTGGCCATGCGCTTGATGTCGGCCGAGCGGTTGTGGCCGGCGGCGTGGAAGAGCGCCGGGTTGAAGAACACCGCGTCGCCCTTCTCAAGCGGCAGTTGCACGTGGTGCGTCTCGAAGTACTCGACGAACTGCGGGAGCCGCCACGCGAGATAGCCGGGCTCGAACTTCTGCGAGTGCGGCAGATAGAGCGTCGGGCCGGACTCGACGGGCATGTCGACGTGGGCCACCGCGCCCTGCAGGGTCAGCACCGGCGAGAGCCGGTGGACGTGCGCCGGATAGGCCGCCGCCTGCTCCTGGGAGAGGAAACCGAGGTGGTAGTCACGGTGCACGCTCTGCGCCGCGCCGCCCGGGTTGACCACGTTCAGCTGCGAGGTGACCTGATAGGCGGGGCCGAGCCAGGCCTCCGAGATCAGCTCCAGGATGTCGTTGGCGTAGTAGTCGGCGAACGCCTCGGGCGCCCGTACGGCGATCTTGTCCAGGGCGTTCCACACGCGGTCGTTCGCGCCGGGCTTGGCGAAGTGGTCGCCGCGGGCCGCGCCGCTCGCGCGCTCCTCCTCGATCAGCGCGCGGAAGGCGTCGGACGCCCGGTCCACGACGGCCTCGTCCGGGAAGGCGCCCTTGAGGACCACGATTCCGGGCCCGTCGAGCAGCGCCCCCACCAGCTCGCTCTGCACGTCCCGGCGGCCCTCGGCGGTGGCCGCGAGAGCACGGAGCCGGGCGCTGTCGTAGAGCGGGACGTTCTGCTCGACGCGCTCGGCCGAGGGATGGTCGGCGATGTCGGTGCGCTGCTCCACGAGTGAGCGGAACGCGTCGAGATCGCAGTCCGCCTCGGTCAGCCAAGTCCGCGTCCTTGCGGTGATGGGAGACATCCGGGTCCCTTTCGCTGTCAGTGCGTTTCTGCCAGTCTTGATAAAACAAACCCATCATTCAATGCCTCTCGCCACATCAAAAGTGCATCATCGGTCTGGGGGATCACTCATGCGACACCGGTACCCGATCAGGGAAATCGCCCGTCAGGCCGGGCTGAGCACGGCCACTGTCGACCGTGTCCTCAACCAGCGGGGCAATGTCACGGAGAGCACCATCAGGGAGGTGCAGGAAGCCATCAAGGACCTGGATCGTCAGCAGAGCCAGGTCCGGCTCGGCGGCCGCACCTTCATGATCGACATCGTGATGCAGACGCCGGAGCGGTTCTCCACCGCCGTACGGGACGCGCTCGAAGCCGAACTGCCCTCCCTGCACCCCGCCTTCGTGCGCTCACGCTTCCACTTCCGCGAGGTCTGCCCGCCCGCCGAACTGACCGCGACGCTGGACGGGATCGCGAGGCGCGGTTCGCAGGGGGTGATCCTCAAGGCCCCCGACGAGCCGGAGATCGCCGCCGCCGTCGGGCGGCTGATCGCGGCAGGTATCCCCGTCGTCACCTTGGTCACCGACCTGCCCCACAGCGCACGCCTGGCCTACGTCGGCATCGACAACCGCGCGGCCGGCGCCACCGCCGCCTACCTCCTCGGACAGTGGCTGGGCAGGCGGCCCGGCAATGTGCTCACCACCATCAGCCGGGGCTCCTTCCGGGGCGAGGAGGAACGCGAGATGGGCTTCCGCAGCGCGATGCGCCTCGCCGACCCCAGGCGGTCCCTCGTCGAGGTCACCGACAGCGACGGCCTGGACGCCACCCAGCACGAACTGGTCCTGGAGGCGCTGAAACGGGACGAGGAGATCATCGCCGTGTACTCGGCGGGCGGCGGCAACCTCGCCACCCTCGACGCCTTCGACGCGCTGGGCCGGGAGTGCGCGGTGTTCATCGCCCACGACCTGGACCACGACAACACCCGGCTGCTGCGCGAGCGCCGCCTGTCCGCGGTCCTCCACCACGACCTGCGCCAGGACATGCGCCGCGCCTGCCAGATCGTGATGCGCGCCCACAAGGCCCTCCCCGACGACGGCCCGACACTGCCCTCGGCGATCCAGGTGGTCACCCCGTTCAACATGCCGCCGGGGGCGCCGTCCGTGCCGGTCGTCGACTGAACTCGGCCCACGCCGAGGGGTGTTGGGGTCAGCGCTCGTAGACGCCGGTCAGCCTGCCCCGGCCCAGGACGCGTGCGGTGATCGCGGGCAGAAAGGCGCGGGGTCGTGCCCGGTCCACCGGTGTCGTGCCGGAGGCGCTGTCCACGGGGGCCGAGAGGGCGAACAGCTGGAAGACGTAGCGGTGCGGGCCGTGGCCCTTGACGGGCGCGGGACCGTGGTAGCCGCGTCCGATGGTCGAGCGGAGCACCCGCACACCGGGGCCGGGCTGTCGGTACGACAGCGCGCCGGGCTCCAGGTGTCCGGCCGCCGGGTCGATCAACGCGAGGCAGTGCACCGCCGGCTTGGCGATCGGCACGTCGATGTCCTCGACGACCAGGAGGAGTTGCGCGGTACCGGGCGGGAGCGGGGCCCAGGACAGCTGGGGTGACAGGTCGGCGCCGCCCACGGTCTTCGCGCACTGCTTCAGCGGCATCGTGCCGCCGTCGCCGAAGTCCTCGCTGGTGAGCGTCAGTTGCTCGGGGCCTTGGAGGTCGGGCAGGTTCCACGCCATGTGGGTGTCGCCTGCTCTGCGGTTCTTCAGGAGTCGGCCGAGCAGGGTCATCGCGTCGCCTCCACCATGTCGACGACCTCGGCGGCGGTCGCGGTCTCGCCGAGCTTGGGGAAGACGCGCTCGACACTGTGGCGATGGGCCTCGGGGTCGGGATCGCCCATCGCGTCGGTGGCCAGGACGACGTGGTAGCCGTGGTCGGAGGCCGAGCGCGCGGTCGACTCGACGCCCGAGCTGGTCGCGATGCCGGTGAGCACGACCTGCGTGACGCCCAAGTCCCGTAGGAGCGTGTCGAGTCCGGTGTCGTGGAACGCGCTGCGCCGCCGCTTGGTGATCAGATGGTCGGTCGGTTGTACGTCGAGTTCGTCGATGAGGTCGGCCCAACCGGCGGGCGGGGCCGTGGTGTTGGTGGATCGTCCGGTGTCGGTACGCCCCGGTGCGCGGCCGGTGACGTTGACCAGGATCACGGGGAGACCGTGGCGCCGGAACTCGGTGGCCAGGTGGGTCGACTGCTTGACGGCGGCCGTGACCGGGGCGTCGGTGAGGGCAGAGACGATGCCCTTCTGCAGGTCGATCACGACGAGCGCGGTGGTGGGGTCGATCGTTGTGAGTGGCATGGGGAGTTGGATCTCCTGCGGATGTCTTTGGTGCCGTGGATGCCTTGAATGTCACTTGTCCGGTCGTGCGAGGGCGTTGCCGGTGGCGGCCTTGCGCGGTCCCGGAGTCCTGGCCGTGGGGCCGGTGCCGGCGCCGCGCAGCAGGGAGGCGATCGCGGCGAGGAAGGCGAGGCCGGCGGCGAAGGCGAACACGACGACCAGACCCGAGTGGAACGGCCCGGATATCAGGGTCGGGAAGAACTCGCTTCCGGTGAGAGTGTGTTGCTGCGCCGCCGTCAGACGGGTGAGGACGCCGCTGGGCTGGAGCAGGTGCTGGATCGGGTTGACGCCCAACTGCGCGGCGAACAGGGAGGAGACCGGGGGCAGTCCGGCGACCTGGGTGGCCAAGTGGGCGGGCACGCCCTGCTGCTGCAGCCCGGTGGTGAGGCTGGCCGGGAGACTCCTGGCCAGCCCGGCGATCATCAGGGAGAAGAACACGCCGATGGAGACGGCGGTGCCGGAGTTCTGGAAGGTGGCGCGCATGCCGGAGGCGACTCCGCGCAGCCGGGCGGGCACACTGCCCATGATCGAGGAGGAGTTGGGGGAGGCGAACATCCCGCTGGCTATTCCGTTGAGCGCGATCAGCAGCGCGAAGATCCAGTAGCTGAAGTCGATCGGCAGCAGCATCAGACCCAGGAAACTCGCGCCGAACAGCGCCGCGCCGCCGGTGGCCAGACCCCGTGAACCGAGCCGGTCCGACAGATACCCGGACACCGGGCCCGCCGCGAGGAAGCCCGCGGTCAGCGGCAGCATGAAGATGCCGGCCCACAGCGGGGTGTCGCCGTAGTCGTAGCCGTGCAGCGGGAGCCAGATGCCCTGCAGCCAGATGATCAGGACGAACTGCATGCCGCCCCGGCCCATCGAGATGGCCAGGCCCGCCAAGTTGCCGAAGGTGAAGGCCCGTTGGCGGAAGAGGCTCAGCTGGATCATCGGCGCGGAGACGCGTTTCTCGATGACGACGAACGCCGCCAGGAGAAGCAGCCCGCCGGCTATCAGCACGTCGACCAGCGGGTTGGTCCAGCCCATGGTGTGGCCGCCGTAGGGCTGGAGGCCCGCGGTGATCGCGATCAGGGACGCGCTGAGGCCCACCGCGAAGGTGATGTTGCCCCACCAGTCGATGCGGCCGCCGTCGTGCTTGGCGGTCTCGCGCAGGGTGCGGTAGGCCCACACCGTGAAGAACACTCCGACGGGCACGTTGACCCAGAACACCGCCCGCCAGTCCCAGGCCGACAGCAGACCACCGGCGACCAGGCCGATGAACATGCCTCCCAGCGCGGCGACTTGGTTGATGCCCAGGGCGAAGCCGCGCTGTTCCTCGGGGAACGCGTCGGTCAGGATCGCGGCCGAGTTCGCGGTCAGCATCGAGCCGCCGACGGCCTGCAGCAGCCGCCAGCCGATCAGCCACATCGCGCCGTGGCCGCCGTCGAAGGGGTCGAAGGAGAGCAGGACCGAGGCGAAGGTGAAGACCGCGAACCCGGAGTTGTAGATCCGGACCCGGCCGTACATGTCGCCGAGCCGCCCCACCGTGACCACCAGGACGGCCTGGACCAGCCGGTACCCCATGATCATCCACAGCAGGTACGCGATGTTGCCCGGAGCGAGGGGGTCGAGGTGGATGCCCCGGAAGATCGCCGGCAGGGCGATCAGCACGATGGAACCGTCCAGCGCGGACATGAAGACCGCGGCGGTGGTGTTGGTCAACGCGGTCCACTTGTACCGGTCGTCGGCGGTCGGGCGGCGCGGGGCGCGCGTCGTGGGAGGGTCTGTCATCAGCCTGCTTCCTCGTGGCTCCGTCGCCGTCAGATGTTCTGGGCCAGGCGCTCCAACAGCGGTGCGGCCGCGGCGAGTTGCTCCAACTCCGCCGGGGTGAACGCACCGCTGGTCAGGGCCCGCGCGAGGAGTTCGGCCCGCGCATTGCGCTTGTTCCGCAGCGCCTGCCGGCCCGTGTCCGTCACCGTCAGCACCGCGCGCCGGCCGTCGTCGGGATCCGGACGACGTTCGACCAGGCCACGGGTCCGCAACGCGTTGAGCGTCGCTCCCATGGCCTGCGCGGTGATCTGCGCCTCCCGGGCCAGCGCCGAGGAGGTCGTGGGGCCCGCCCGGTCCAACTGGGCCAGGGCGGTCCTCTCGGGCATCGTGAGCCCTCCCTCGACCGGCTGCTGGCGGGCCCGTCGCACCAGCACGCCGATGCTCGCCAGCAGGGCCGAGGCGACCGCGTTCGGGTCCAGGTCGTCGTCCATATGCTAAGGCTAGTTTATAAAGCTGCCTTAGTAAATGACGGCCGTGCTTCCGGCCACGAGTCGAAGCCTTCCGAGCTACGGCAGTCGCGGAGGCAGTGCGCGCAGCGCGTTCCATGCCACCGCCGTGCACAGTGCGGCGAGGGGCAGTTCGAGGCAGACGGCCATCAGCAGCGCCGCGAGGACCGCTCCGGGGCCGGCGGTCAGTACGTCGAACCACGCGTCGACCGTCAGGAGGACAGCGGTGGCCGGGGCCACGGCGACCCGTCGCCGGTCGCAGCGGGCCAGTAACAGGCCCGTGCCGACAAGGCCTATCGCCTCCATCGTGTCCAGGCCGACCCACGCCACGGGGTAGGCGCCCGCCACTCGCGCCAACACGAAGATCCACGGAATCAGCGCCACTCCGGCGGCGGTGAGCACACGGGCGGACCAGTTCCAGCACGTTGTCGTCGTCATGAGGACAAGGCTTCTCGGGATGAACTCCCAGGTCAGTAACGCGGATTTCCGACCTGGGGGTGGTGCTGGGTACAGCCCGAAGCGGAAGCCAGCTGTATGTTCCGCAGGTCCGCCCGGGTTCTACGGTGTGCGTATGCCCCTTCTCACCGCGCTGCGCGGCGCGTTCGCACGCGTGGGCCGCGCGACGGTCTTCAACGTCGCAGGCGTACTGCTGCAGTTGCTTCCGCTCCTGCTGCTCGTGGAACCGTGGCTGATCTTCGCCACCGGCGCACTGACCGCCGTCCAGCGCCGCAGGTTCGCCTCGCTCGCGGGTGTCGACATACCGCTGCTCCCGGTCGCGCAGCGCAGGCCCACACTCCGTGGAGCGATGAACTGGCTCCGCTCCGGGGGGACTTGGCGACAGGTCGCCTATCACCTCCTCGTGGGGCCGTTGGTGTCGTGCGGGACGGTCGTCACCGTCGCGCTGTGGAGCTGGGGCGCGTTCGCGGGGACCGCCCTGGTGTGGATGTGGGGTATGCCCCTTGGGCAGCGGCTGAAGTTCCTGGAGACGTCCACGGAGGCCGTGTACATCAACGCGTCAGGTATTGCTGCCCTGTTGCTCGCCGGGTGGCTGACTCTCGTCCTCGTCCGCCTCGACACCCGCGCCGCCCTGGCCCTGCTGGGCCCCAGCCGGACCGAACAGCTCACACGCAGAGTCGAGGACCTCACCGAGAGCCGGGCCGGAGCGGTGGACGCCGCCGACGCCGAACGCCGGCGCATAGAACGGGACTTGCACGACGGGGCGCAGCAACGCCTGGTCTCCCTCGCCGTGAACCTCGGTATCGCCAGGGCGACACTCACCGACCTCCCCGACGAGGCCAGACAGGTCATCGACCAGGCCCACCGGGAGGCGAAGGAGGCGATCGACGAGCTGAACAACCTGGTGCGCGGCCTGCATCCGGCCGTCCTGGACGACCGGGGACTGGACGCCGCCCTGTCCGGCATCGCCGCGCGCGGCCCGCTGCCGGTGCGGCTGCGCGTCGACGTACCCCGGCGGCTCGCCCCGACCGTCGAGGCCGTCGCCTACTTCACCGTCTCCGAAGCCCTGGCCAACATCACCAAGCACGCCCCCGAGGCCTCCCGGGCGGACGTCACCGTCGGGATCCGCGACGGTAGGCTCCGGGTCACCGTCGCCGACGACGGCGCCGGTGGCGCCGACCCCGCCCAGGGCTCCGGCCTGGCCGGACTCGCCCGCCGGGCGGCCTCCGTGGACGGCGCCTTCTCGATCAGCAGCCCCGCCGGAGGCCCGACCGTCATCACCGTGGAGTTGCCGTGCGCCGTCTCGCCGTGATCGCCGAGGACTCGGTCCTGCTCAGGATCGGCCTGGTCAAGGTGGTGGAGATGGCCGGCTACGAGGTCGCCGCCGAAGCCGGTGACGCCGACGCCCTCCTCGCCGCCGTCGCCGAACACTGCCCCGCCATAGCCGTCGTGGACGTCCGCATGCCGCCCGCCCAGTCCGACGAGGGGGTGCGCGCGGCCCTGGTCATCCGCCGTGAGTGGCCGACGACAGCGGTCCTGCTGCTCTCCCAGTACGTCGAAGAGCGGTACGCCGCCGACCTGTTGACGACGAACACCGGCGGTGTCGGCTACCTTCTCAAGCAACGCGTCGCCGACGTCGAGGACTTCATCGACGCCCTCCGTCGCGTCGAGGCGGGCGGCACCGTCCTGGACCCCGAGGTCGTGGCCCAACTCCTCCTACGGCGCGCCAGCGACCCACTCGACCGACTGACTCCCCGCGAGCGTGAGGTACTGACCTTGATGGCCGAGGGACGCTCCAACTCCGGCATTGCCCGCCAACTCGTCGTCAGCGACAGCGCCGTGGCCAAGCACATCAACAGCATCTTCACGAAGCTGGATCTGCCGTCGGTCGACAGCGACCATCGCCGGGTGCTGGCGGTACTGCGGTTCCTGAGTGCCGGGTGAGCGTGTTCCACCGCGGGCGGTAATTGCCTTTCGCGCGAACCCCCCGAGAGCTAATGTCCCAACCGCCAGTGACCGCCGAGATGTTGGAGCCCAGAGATGCCCGGTCGTCCGGGCGCGCGTTGACGGCATAGGCCGAGATCGGCCCGTCATCGCGTGCCGCCCTTGATGTCGCTGCGGCACAGCGAGCCTTTCCCTCCCCGCTCGAACCGTGGGCGCGTCCTTCGCGCGCGCCGGGTCGCGGGTCTCGTTGTCGGCAACGCAAAGGGTTCCTGTGCCGTCCACTTCGAACAAGGACTTCCGCTGGCTCTGGCTGGGGCAGACCGTCTCCCAACTCGGCGAACAGACAAGCCTGGTGGTCCTCCCGCTCTTCGCCGTTCTGACGCTCGGCATCGATGCCGGAGAGCTGGGCGTCCTGCGCGCCGTGGGGGAGGCGCCGATCCTGCTCCTCTCGCTCTTCGTCGGCGCGTGGGTGGACAGATGGCGGACGCGCACGGTGATGGTGGTCGCTGACGTCGGGCGGACCGTGGTGCTGGGCGCAGCTGCCGCGGCCGGATTGCTCAAGTGGCTTGGTCTGCCCGCCCTGTTCGTCGTGGTCTTCGCCGCCGGTGTCCTCTCCGTGTTCTTCGACATGGCCTACCAAGCCTCTCTCGTACGGCTGGTGACACAGGATCAGCTGGTGCGGGGCAACAGCGCGTTG
The DNA here is from genome assembly GCF_045162565.1 of Streptomyces sp. NBC_00986. NCBI lineage: Bacteria > Bacillati > Actinomycetota > Actinomycetes > Kitasatosporales > Streptomycetaceae > Streptomyces > Streptomyces sp. NBC_00986. Next base: position 1,116,939 of record NZ_CP108733.1, on the reverse strand, counting down.
GAGGGCAGCCGCTCCGCGGCCCAGATCGCCGGCCCTGCCCTCGGTGGCGCGCTGGTGACCCTGCTGTCGGCGCCGGTCGCCATCGCCTCCAGCGCGTTGTTCTTCGCCCTGTCGTTCCTGTCGGCCCGACGGATCCGCCGTACCGAGTCCGTCCCGGAGCGCTCGGAACGTCCCCCTCGCGTATGGCGGCGGATCCAGGACGGACTACGTTTCGTCGTCGGCGATTCCCTGCTGCGGACCGTGTGCCTCGCCGCGGCCGCTTTCCAGTTCTTCTTCGCCGCGACGATGACCGTCTATCTGCTCTTCCTCCCGCGGGAACTGCACCTGTCGGGCACCGCCGTGGGCCTGGCGCTCGCGGCGACCGGTCCCGGCGCGCTCGTCGGCGCGCTGCTGGCCGCCCGGCTGCCGGGCCGGTTCGGATACGGCACGGTGATCGTGGGCGCGGCGGCACTCGGTGACGGCGCGTTCCTGTGTGTGCCCGCGTTGCACGGGTCGTCCGCGGCGACGCTCCCCGTACTTCTGGTGGCCAACTTCGTGTTCGGGATCAGCGCACAGCTGGTGAACGTCACGGTCATGGCCGTCCGGCAGGCCGTGACTCCGCACGGGATGCAGGGGCGTGCGGCCGCGACGATCACGTTCGCCGGCATGGGGCTGGCGCCGCTGGGCTCACTGGCCGGCGGGTTCCTCGCGCAGGAGTGGGGGCTGCGCACCAGCCTTCTCGTGACGGCCGGGGGCATGGTGCTGTCCCCGTTGGTGATGGCGCTGTCCCCGCTCGCGCGCCTGGGAAGGGATCTTCATGCCCTCGCACGTGATCGACCTGGTGCGGAGTAGGGAAGCGGTGGCGGGACCTTGGTTAATCTGCACGGGTGACTGTCGACCTGACCCTGCTGCCGCGTGTCGCCCATCGAAGACAGGAGGTCACCGCGCCCCGTCTCCGCGGTCTCCTCGCGTTGCTCGCGGGTGACCTGCGCACCGGCTGCAGCACCGAGCGGCTGGTGGAGGGTCTGTGGCCGGACGAGTTGCCGGAGCGGCCGGGGAAGGCGCTGCAAGTCCTCGTGTCCAGGGCGCGGGCACAGCTCGGCGCGGACCTCATCGTCAGCACACCGACCGGATACCGGCTCGCCCTCGCCGAGGACCAGGTCGACAGCTCCGCCCTGCTGCTGCACGCCGCCGCTTGCGCGGACCGGGCCAGGGCCGGGGACCACGCGGGTTCGCTGGCCGCGGCCGAGGCCGGGCTCGCGCTGTGGGAAGGCACTCCTGACCAGGGCATCGACACCGACGACCCCGTCGCCGCGCTGCGCGCCGAGCGCGCGCCCGTCCGCGACACGCTCGTCCGCGCACAGGCGCTCGCGCTCGCCCGCCTCGGCCGGCACGCGGAGGCCGCCGGACCACTGGCCGCGGCCGCCGCAGCGCATCCGCGGGACGAGGAGGTGCTCGGTGAGCTGCTGAGGGGCGAGGCCGCGACGGCCGGCCCCTCCGCCGCGCTGACCCGGTACGAGGCGTACCGCCGTGAGCTGCGCGACGAACTCGGCACCGACCCGGGCGCCGGACTCAGGGCCGTACAACAGGAGTTGCTGCGCGGCGAGGCGCCCGTGGCCAGGCACGGTGTGCCGCACGAGCCGAACCCGTTGCTCGGCCGGGACGAGGACATCGCGGCGGTGGAACGGCTGTTGCGCGTCTCGCGTGCCGTCACCGTCGTAGGACCCGGCGGCCTCGGCAAGACCCGGCTCGCGCACGCCGTCAGCCGGCGGGCCGAGCAGCGCGTGGTGTACTTCGTGCCGCTCGCCGGTGTCACCGAGGACGCGGACGTGGCCGCGGAGGTCGCCTCCGCGCTCGGCGCCGGTGCCCTGAACGGGCCCGCCTCGGCCGACCCGGTGTCCGGCATCCTCGGCGTGCTCGGCTCCGGGCCCGCGCTGCTGGTCCTCGACAACTGCGAGCAGATCATCCGGGGCGCGGCCGACCTCGTACAGGCACTGGTGTCCTCCTCCAAGGACCTGCGGGTGCTCGCCACCAGCCGCTCCCCGCTCGGCCTCACCTCGGAGGCGGTGTACGCGCTGCCGGAACTCGGTCTCGGTGTCTCGGTCGAGCTGTTCACGCAGCGGGCCCGGGCCGCCAGGAGCGGGGTGGAGCTGCCGCCGGACGCGGTGGCCGAGCTGTGCCGGCATCTCGACGGGCTGCCGCTCGCCGTGGAGTTGGCGGCTGCGCGGGTACGCGTCCTGTCGGTGCCGGACATCGCCCGCCGCCTCGGCGACCGGTTCGCGCTGCTGCGCGGCGGGGCGCGGGATGTGCCGGAGCGCCACCGCACCCTGCACGCGGTCGTGGAGTGGAGCTGGAATCTGCTCGCCGAGGACGCCAGGGCGGCGCTGCGCACGCTGTCCGTCTTCCCCGGCGGTTTCTCCGGCGAGGCGGCCGAACAGGTGCTGGGTGACGATGCGTTGCTCTTGCTGGAACAGTTGGCCGACCAGTCGCTGCTCACCGTCGCCGACACTCCGGTCGGCGTGCGGTTCCGCATGCTGGAGACCGTACGGGAGTTCAGCGCGGCCCGGCGTACCGAGGCGGGCGAGGACGAGGCGGCCGTGGACCAATTCCTCGTCTGGGCGCGGGAGTTCGGGGTCGAGCATCACGATGTGCTCTTCGGGTCGGACTCGCAGGCCGCGTGGGAGCGGATCAGGGCCGAGCAGGACAACCTCGTGGCGGCCCTGCGGTATGCGCTGGCCCGTGCGGACGGCCCCGCGACCGCTGCCGTGACCGCCGTCCTCGCCAGTCTGTGGTCGACCGGCACCGACTACCCCCGCCTCATCGCCCTCACCGAGGACACCGGACCGGCGCTGTCGCACTACCACCCGGCGCCCAGATACGTCGAAGTCGCCCGCACCGCCGCGGTGTTGGGCACGGTGACCGTGTTCATGGGCGCAGGCCCGCGCGCCGTACGCCAGCTGGTCACCCTCCGACGGCTGCCGCCGGCTCCGCCGACCTCGTTGATGCGCGCCACCGCGATCGTGCTGAGCGCGATCCCCGAGATACGGCGGCCCGACTACGACGTGCTGCGCAGACTGTGCGAAGGCGAAGGCGGCGAGGGGCCGTTGATCTCCGGTATCGCCGAGTGTGTGGCGTGCTACGTCTGGGAGTTCGAGCACGACATCGAGCGCGCGCTGGTCTCCGCTCGCCGAACGGTCGTAGGGCTGGCGCGAGTTGACAATCCGTCCGTGCAGCTCATGGTGCACTCGCGGTTGAGTGAGCTGTGTCTGCGGACCGGTCGGGGCGAGGAGGCGTACGAGCATCTCAAGGCGTCCCTCGTGGTGTTGCCGCGGCTCGGTGACGGGCACGACTACGTCGGTATCCGTTCGCTCCTCGTCCTCGCCTGTCTCCAGCGCGGTGACGCCGACGAGGCGGAGTACTGGCTACGGCAGGCGGAGAGCGACAACACCCCTCCGGAGGACGACTTCTACCGGCCCGATCTCGGAGGACGCGCCGAGATCGCGCTCGCCCGCGGGCTGACGGAGGTCGGACTCGGCCTGTGGCGCGGCGCCGTGGAGCGCATGCTCGCGGCCGGCGCGCTGCGTGACGAGGATGCCTGGCTCGATCCGTGGGCGTTCATGGTGCAGGCGGTGGCCGTGACGGCCCACGCACGTGCTGGACGGCTCGCGCTGGTCGAGGAGTTGGTCGACCGGCTGCGCCGACGGCTGCGGACGCTGCTCGCCGGACCGGTCGGCTCGCCCTCCCAACTCCCCTTGCTCGGGACGATGTTGCACGCCCTCGGCATGGTGGGGCTCGCGTCCGGCGAAGGAGACGAAGGCGCCGTACGGATGATCGCGTTGGCCGAACGGCTGGGCGTGCTACGGGAGTTCCAACCCACGATGTCGGCGGATCTCGCCCGGCAGGCGGCCGAGGACGCCGACGGGGCGGCGTACGCCGACGCGGTGTCGGAGTACGCCGCCCTGGGGCGGGACGAGTTGCGGGAGGCGGCCCGCGCTGTCATGGCGACTACTTCGGGTCGCGGTTGAACGCGGCCGTGGACCAGCGGTAGCCCAGCACGGTCAGGCCGACGCACCAGGCGAGCGCGATCCACCAGTTGTTGCCGATCTCGGTGCCGAGCAGCAGACCGCGCAGGGTCTCGATGGCCGGGGTGAACGGCTGGTACTCGGCGATGGGCTGGAACCAGCCCGGCATGGTGTCGGCCGGGATGAACGCACTGGAGATCAGCGGGAGGAGGATCAGCGGCTGAGCGCTGTTGGCGGCCGCCTCGGCGTTCGGGCTGGCCATGCCCATCCCGACCGCGATCCAGGTGAGTGCCAGGGAGAACAGCGCGAGCAGCCCGAAGGCCGCCAGCCACTCCAGCGCCGTGGCGTCCGTGGACCGGAAACCGATGGCCACGGCGACGGCACCGACGAGGACCACGCTGGCGACGCACTGGATCACACTGCCGACGACGTGCCCGACGAGCACCGACCCGCGGTGGATCGCCATGGTCCGGAAGCGGGCGATGATGCCCTCGTTCATGTCGGTGGCGACGGACACCGCGGTCCCGATCACGGTGCCGCCGATGGTCATCATCAGGATGCCCGGGACGAGGTACGCGACGTAGTCGGAGCGGTCCGCACCGCCGATGCCCGCGCTCAGCACATCGCCGAAGATGTAGACGAAGAGCAGCAACAGCATGATCGGCGTGAGCAGCAGGTTCAGGGTGAGGGACGGGTAGCGCCGTACGTGCAGCAGGTTGCGGCGCAGCATCGTGGACGAGTCGCGGACGGCGAGGGAGAGGGTGCTCATCGGACGTTCTCCTTGGGCTGGTTGGGCACGCTGGGCTGGTGGGCGACCTTGGCGCCGCCGGTCAGGGCGAAGAACACGTCGTCGAGGTCGGGGGTGTGCACGGTCAGCTCGTCCGCCTCGATGCCGGCGGCGTCCAACCAGTCGAGGATGGCGCGCAGTTCGCGCTGGCTGCCCCCGCTGGGGATCTGCAGTGACAGCGTCTCGTCGAACCGGGTGACCTCGCGCAGGGCCGTCGCGGCGGACTGGTAGGCGTTCGGGTCGGTGAAGCTCAGCCGTACGTGTCCGCCGGGGACGAGCCGCTTCAACTCCTCGGCGCTGCCCTCGGCGGCGAGCTTGCCGTCGTTCAACACCGCGATGTGGTCGGCGAGTTCATCGGCCTCGTCCAGGTACTGGGTGGTGAGGAAGACGGTCGTACCGCCCGAGACGAGTTCCCGGATGATGCCCCACATGTTGTGCCGGCTGCGGGGGTCGAGTCCGGTGGTCGGTTCGTCGAGGAAGATGATCCGGGGGCTACCGACCAGGGTCATGGCGAGGTCGAGTCGGCGCTTCATACCGCCGGAGTAGGTGGACGCGGGCTTCTTCGCGGCCTCGGTGAGGTCGAAGCGCTCAAGCAGCTCGGCGGCGAACCGGCGTCCGTCCTGCTTGGACAGGTGGTGCAGGTCCGCCATGAGGAGCATGTTCTCCTCGCCGGTGATCAGGCCGTCGACGGCGGAGAACTGCCCGGTGACGCCGATCGCGGCCCGTACGGCCTGCGGGTCGGTGGCCAGGTCGTGGCCGCCGACCCGCAGCTCGCCGGCGTCGGCGGTGACGAGCGTGGAGAGGATCTTGACTGCGGTGGTCTTGCCGGCGCCGTTCGGACCGAGCAGGGAGAAGACGGTACCGGCCGGGACGGCCAGGTCGATGCCGTCGAGCACCGTCTTGTCCCCGTAGGCCTTGCGCAGCCCGGTGGCTGAGATCGCGAGTTCGTGGGTCGTTGTCGTCATGCCGCAGAGCTTGCGGGCAGGCGCATTCAGCCCGGTTTCACAGTGGTTTCAGTGCCCTGGAACCCGCGGGTTCGCCGACAGGGAGCACGGGCGGAGCCGCGCCGATAAGCTGATGGTGCTCGGCACATCAGCGCGCACCCAGCCGGAACTCCAACCGCAGCACAGGAGGAATCATGGCCGGACAGTTCGAGGCGACAGCCGAGGTCAACCGCCCCGTCGAGGAAGTCTTCGCCTTCCTCGCCGAGGGCACGAACGACCCCAAGTTCAGCCCGAGGGTCCAGGAGATCACCAAGACTCCGGAGGGCCCGACGGCCGTGGGCACCGTCTTCACCAGCACGGTCAAGGACGCCGGTATGAAGACGGGCCGCACGTTCAGGATCACCGAGTTCGAGGCCCCCCGTCGCATCCGCTGGACGGAGACCTCCAAGAACACCGTGACGGCGGACGAAGGTGGCTACGACCTCGAAGCCACCGGTCCGGGCACGACCAAGGTGCGGATCTACAACGTCCTCGAAGGCCACGGCCTCGGCAAGCTCCTGGTGGGCTTCGCCCTGGGCGCGGCCCGCAAGGACGCGCCCGCTTTCGGGCAACGCATCAAGACGGCGGTGGAGGCGTCCTGACGGACCGACACCTGGGAAGCCCGGCGACTAACTCGCCGTCGACGGGCCGCTGTTGTATGCCTCCACCTCCAGGAGCGGACGACCTGAGGCCAGGGCCCGGGTCGGCCAGGACAGGGTGACGGACTGGGACTCGTCGGGCAGCAGCCACAGGTAGTTGTGGCTGTACAGCGTCGGCAGCACGCGATGGCCGGTCGCGCCGTCCTTCAGCGAGAGGCGGACCATCGTGGCCACGGCCGGGCCGTGATTGCGGACGGTGGCGGTCAGTTCGGTACGGGTCCCGGAACGGGACACGCGCCCGAGCGTCGCGGAGACCTTCGTCCGCGCCGCCTTGCCCAGAGCCCGCATGGCGGCCGGTGTGCGATAGCGCCAGTACGTGTTGCGCGACAGGACCCGGCCGTCGCCGCCGGTCAGGGTCAGGCGGAGGAGATGCAGGTCCGGCAGGTCATCGGCCCAGGCCGTGGTGAACGCCTTCGTGGTCGCGGCCGGTGCCACGTCCAGTCGGGCGCTCTTGGTCCCGCCGAGCCGGCGACCCGTCAGATCGATCAACTGCGCTGAGACCACGGCGTTCTTCAGGTGGCCGCGCGTGTGGTTGACCGCGATGACCTGCCCCTCTGGATCGGCCTGGACATGCAGGGGCTCGCAGGCCGAACGGGCGCCGTAGTACGTGCCGTTGACGTCGAAGTCGTAGTCGTACGTCTGCCAGACCGTGCTGTGCCACGCGGGGTGGGACATCCACAGCATCAGACCGCTGGCGTTGTCCCAGAGGTTCGCGTTCCAGGCCTCGAACATGGCGCGTGTGTTCTCGTAGTTGACGAACTGGGCCTTGCGGGCAAAGTCGTCCAGGCCGGTGGCCGTTCCCAGGCGCGCTTCCACGGCCGCCTTGTACGTCTGCGGTGCCTGGTTCCCGTGCTCGCTCCAGTCGTGGTAATACCAGGCGCCGCGAATCGGCCACTCCGGCTCGTCGCCCGTCAAGTTGCGCATGCTGGCGGCGGTGGAGACGACAGGCATGCCGATCTCGGTGTGGAAGCCGAAGTCCTTGCTGCCGTAGGTGGCCGGGTCGAAGTACTTCTCCGGTTCCACCCAGCCGTAGGGTCCGCCGCCGGTGATGATGCCGCCGGCCGAGTTGTTCTGGTAGAGGATGCCGGGGGCCTGTCCCTCCACGGCCTCGCGCATGCCCTGGTCGATGGCGGCGGGCGGGTTGCCCTCGTTGGCGCCGCACCAGATGACCACGCTGGGGTGGATGCGGTAGCGCAGGACGGTGTCCCGGGCGATCGAGTTGAAGGCGTCGTGGTCCGGCGGGTCCATGCCCCACGCGTTGGGGAAGTCGTTCCACACCAGGATCCCGTGCTCGTCGCAGGCGGCGAAGAACTCCTCCCGGTCGGACGTGCCCACCCAGTTGCGGATCATGGTGAAGTTCATGTCGCGGTGCATCCGCACGGCCGCGTCCATCCGCTCCGGCGGCATCCGGCGCAGCAGTTCGTCCCAGCCCCAGTTGCCGCCGCGGGCCAGGACCCGCACCCCGTTCACGCTGATCTTCAGCGGGTCGGGGGTGTTGGACACCGACTTCACATCGGTCCAGGTGTCCGCGTCGTCCGACACCTGGATCACATAGGTCTTCGGGTAGGCCGACTCCCACAGGATGGCGACCCGGTCGAAACGTTGTGAGGCTCCGAGGTCGACCTGGATCCACTGGTGGTCCTCGTATTCCGAGGACCAACGCGTGCTCGTATCACCGTCGGTGGCGTGTGCGGCCGGGTGGTCGGGGTCCTCGGTGGACGCGGTGGTCTTCTGGTGCAGGGCCAGGTCGGTTGCGGGGGCGGTGCTGTCGACGACGCTGAGGGACCACAGGGAGTTGCCCCAACTGGTGTTGCGCAGCCCGCAGTTGATACGGACGTAGCGCGCGGTCCGGGCGGCGAAGTCCTCCACCTGCAGGCTCGCGTTGCCGTTGTTGAACGGCAGCGGAACCGCGCTGTTGTCCACCGACGCGGCATCGGTCCAGGTGGCGTTGTCGGAGGAGACCTGCACCAAGTAGGTCTTGGCGTACGCCTGTTCCCAGACCAGGTCGACCCCGTCGAAGGACTGGACGGACCCCAGGTCGACCCGGATCCACTGGTCGTCCTCGTAGGCCGAGGACCAGCGCGTGCCGGGATCGCCGTCGGTCACGTTGGCGGCGGCGTGGTCGTCCCCGTCCGTGCTCGAAGCGTCGGCCTGTGCGTGCAGGGCCAGGTCGGTGGCGGTCCGCGCGCTGTCGCGTACGGCCAGGGTCCACAGGGAGTAGCCCCAACCGGACGCTCGGGTAAGGAACTTGATGCGTACATACCGGGCCTGTTGCCGGTCGAACGTCACGGACTGCGTATACGCGTCACCGGAGTTGGCGAACGGCAGCGGCACCTCGTACGCGTAGCCGAACTGCCGGATGCCGAACCGGGTGGTGCGCCGGTCGCTCTCGGAGCCGTCGAGCGTCGCGGTGATGGTGAGCTTGTGGAGAGCCGGGTCGCCCAGTCCGTTGGGCCACCACAACTCCGGCTTGCTCAGTCGCAGTTGACCGAAGGCGTCAGGTGCGAACGTGACGTCGACGCTCTCGCCCGCCGGCACGGTGACGGCCTTGCTGACCCGCACGCCGTCGAAGGCCGCCGAGACCGTCGTCCTGTGGTCGGTGGTGTCGGCGTTGCGGACCGGTACGACGATCGTCAGCTCGGCGACCGACACCTGGGGCAGGTTCGGCAGCACGGTGTCGACGCGCGGGTCGCCGATCACGACATGGCCGGTCGATCTCAGCCGGACGTGGTTCCAGATGCCGGCGGCCCGGTCGCGTACCGCCGGCATCCAGTCCCAGCCCGAAGAGGCCAGGTAGGTGGGGGAGTTGAGGTTCATCTGGTTGGCACCGGCGTCCACCCAGGACTCGCCGGCGGGGCTCTTGTCGCCGGGGCTGCCGGGTACCGGCATGGGCGTGATCTTCACGGCGAGCGCGTTCGCCCCGGCCGTCGCGAGGAACTCGGTCACGTCGTGGGCCGAGCGGGCGAACGGGTAGGTCAGGCCGCCCACTTGGCGACCGTTGAGCCAGATGTCGGCCGTGTGGTTGATGCCGTCGAACTCCAGCCAGGTCCGGCGACCGGCCCCGGCGCGCAGGCCGCGCGGCAGCTCGAACTCCCGCCTGTACCACCACGAATGACGTGACAGGGCCTCGGGGATGTGGAGGTTGTTCAGTCCGGCCACGGGGTCGGGCAGCTTGCCTTGATCCACGAGTGAGGCGAGTACCGTGCCGGGGACGGTTGCCGGCAGCCAACCACTTGTGTCGACGGACGCCGTAGACAACTTCGCGCCGTCGGCGCCCGCCCAGTCGTCGAGCGTCAGCCGCCACCCCGACTCCACCGGAAATGTGCCGTCCTCGGCCACCGCCAGCTCGGGTGCCGGCCCGGACTGGGTGCCCCAGTCCGTCCAGCCCGTGGCCGACGGGCGGTGGCCCGCGACACTCCCGTAGACCTCGAAGCCGTTCAGGCCAAGGGGGTTGGGGTTGGAACGCCGGGTCGAGGTCAGTCGTACCCAGCGGGCGGTGACCGGGCGTGGGGGCTGGATGTTCACCACTCCGCCCGTGCCCGCCGTCGTGCGGTACACGCTGGTCCAGGTCGTGTGGTCGGTCGACGTCTCGACGACGTACTCGACCGAGTAACTCGACTGGATCTCCTTGCCTGTTGTGCCATCGGCCGGGTTGCCCGTGGTGGGAGGCGTGAACACCGGGTCGCTCGCGTCGGCCTCGAAGGTGAGGCGGATCGACGTGACCTTGCATGCGGCCTGCAGGTCGATCGCGATCCACTGCGGGTCGCCCGCCGCCGCTCGCCATCCGCTGCCGCGCACACCCGGCGAGGCGAGCCGGTCCACCACGAACGAACCCGGGGTGGGCGCGTAGGCCGTCGAGGAGACGGACACGGGGCGGTGGAGCGCGAGTTCGCCGGGTGTGCCGGGGGAGGAGGGCACGGTCGTCGAGCCGCTGTCGGCGGCGGTGGCGGCCGACATGGGCAGCAGGGAACCCAGCCCGAACCCCGCCAGCAGGGTGGAACCCGTGGTGACGACGGAGCGGCGCGACAGGCGTGGCGAACCCGATTGATCTGTCATGAGCGTGATGTCCCATCAAACGTCGGCGGCACTGACAACGTTGCCAAAGGCTGTGACGCGAGGGAAGCTGTGTCAACCCCTGATGCGGCGTTCTAATAAATTAGGAATTAAGATTGACAGGGTTTCGCTCCCGCGCCACAGTCGTCGCCGTGACGCCGGAAGCCCCTGTCGCAGTGCGGCCCGGGTCACGTCCTCCTGCTTCCCAACCCTCGGGAGAGGCAAGTGACTTCACATCCGCAGGTCCGCACACCCGCGGCTTCGAGACGGACGCGCCGCGCCACCGTCGTCGCCATCGCGACCGTACTGGCGGCGACCGCCGCCCCGGTGGCCACGGCGCAGACCGGTGCCGACCAGGGCGCACCCGACTACTACGACAGCGGTCTCGCGCCGACGCCGTACATGGGCTGGAACACCTACTACGGTCTGGGCGCGCCCACGGAGCAGCAAGTGCGCTCCGTCGCCGACAAGCTGGTCAACAGCGGTCTGCGGGACGCCGGTTACGACATCGTGTGGCTCGACGGCGGCTGGCAGGCCGACAACCCACGCAATGCGAACGGGCAGTTGGTCGCCAATCCGGACCGATTCCCCTCCGGAATCCCCGCGTTGGTCTCCTACCTGCACAAGCGCGGTCTGAAGGCGGGCATCTACACCGACGCCGGCACCTACGACGGCGGCAAGAGCTGCGGGCTCGGCAGCAGGGGCCACTACGACGCGGACGCACGGCAGTTCGCCGGCTGGAAGATCGACGCGGTCAAGGTCGACTTCCTGTGCGGCATCGGCGCCAAGCTCGATCCGGGCCCGGCGTTCAAGGAGTTCAGCGACGCGGTCGCCAAGTCCGGCCGCAAGATGCTGCTGAACCTGTGCAACCCGCTCACCGACGACTGGGGCCTGCCGCACACACCCGAGCAGGACGCGCACAACACGTACGTCTACGCTCCGACGATCGCCGACTCCTGGCGCACCGGCACGGACATCGCCTGGGGCACCCCGAGCCCGGGGCAGTGGCCCAACATCCTGCGCAACATGGACGCCAACGCCTGGCACCCCGAGGCGCAGGGACCCGGGCACTACAACGACCCGGACTACCTCATCCCGATGCGTCAAATGACCGACGGCACGCTGGAGTTGACGCAGGAGGAGTCCACCACGCAGTACGTGATGTGGGCCGAGATGGGCTCGCCGCTCGTCCTGGGTTCCGACCCGCGCACGCTGACGGACTCGATGCTCGCGACCCTGCGCAACCCGGAGATCATCGCCGTCGACCAGGACCCCCTTGCCGTCCAGGGCGTACGCGTGGCCGGCGACTCCGTCGGCGACGTCTACAGCAAGGTTCTCACCGGTGACGGGCGACGCGCGGTCGTCCTGCTCAACCGGTCCGACCAACCCGCCCTGCGCACCGTGCAGTTCGCGGACGCCGGGCTCGGCGGCTCGGTCAAGGTCCGGGACCTGCGGGCTCGCGCCGACCGGGGCACGCACACCGGGTCGTACACCGTCGAGGTCCCGGCGCACGGCACCGCGCTCCTGAAGCTGACCGGGGCGGACGCTCTGCCCGGCACGAATCTGGGCCAGAAGACCACGGCGAGTCCGGCCGTCGTCCGGGACGGCAACTCGTTGACCACCTTCCTGCGCGGACCGCACGGCTCGCTCGTTCAGCAGACCGACGGCAGGACGCGCGACCTCGGCGGTCCCACGAAGGGCGAGATCCTCGGCCAGCCCGCCGCCTACGCCTCGGCCGGCGGCCGGATCGACGTCTTCGTACGCGGCGCCGACTCCCGGGTGTACCGGCGGGTCTACGTCGGCGGTCGCTGGGGCGCGTGGCAGAGCCTGGGCGGACGGGTGGCCGACGCGCCGTCGGTGGCGTTCACCGATCCCGCGCACTGGACGCTGTTCGCCACGGGCACGGACGGGCAGGTCGTGGAGCGCGGGCCGTCGACCGGCTGGACCTCGCTCGGCGCACCCGGTGGCAGGGCGGCGTACGGGCGGCCCTCCGCTGCCGTGGACGCTCAAGGGCGGGTGACGATCGCCGTGCGCAGCGCGGCCGACGACGTGTGGACGCGGTCCCGGGATGTGTCGGGGGAGTGGTCGCCGTGGGCGTCGGTCGGCGGGACCGTCAGCGGGAGCCCGACGCTGGTCGCCGTAGGGGATGCCGTGGTGCTCTACGCGCGGGCCGCCGACTACACGCTCTGGCAGCAGCGGTACGAGAGCGGTGCGTGGCAGGGCTGGACCAAGCAACTGGCGTTCCCCAGCGCGGCGTTCGACGGTGCGCTCGGGGCGGTGGCCGGGCCGGGTGGGGCGGTCGACGCGGTGTTCCGCGGAGTCGACGGCCATGTGCACCTGACCCAGTTCAACTAAATTAGTAATTATTCTTGACGTGGTGGGGACGCCACGTGAATCTGGAACCGCGTGCATCTGGATCCGCGCGGGATCCACAGGGAGCCATCCATGACGAACCATCAGCCAGACCGACGCCGATTCCTCGCGGGACTCGGTGCCGCGGGGACGGCTGCGCTGCTCAGCGGCTGTGTCACCTCGACCTCATCGAGCAAGAGTTCCTCGAAGGGTGCGGTGACCCTCCAGTCCAACCTCTCCGCCCCGCAGGCCAAAGCGGCGATGGAGGACCTCGTCGCCGCCTACGCCAAAAAGGGCTCCGACCGCGCGAGCCTCAACACGGTCGCCGCGGAGACCTTCCGCACCCAGCTGCCGACGTACCTCACCTCGGCCAACCCGCCGGACGTGTACACCTGGTACCCCGGCTCGGTGGCGGAGGCCTACGCCAAGAAGAACCTGCTGCTCGACCTCGATGACGCGTGGTCCTCGTCGCCCGACCTCAAGCGGTACTCCAAGGCGCTCAACTCGCTCTGCACGTCGACGAGTTCCGGCAAGAAGGTCTTCGTCCCCACCACCTACTACTGGTGGGGCATGTTCTACCGGAAGTCCAACTTCGCCAAGTGGGGCGTGAGCGAGCCGAAGAGCTGGGACGAGTTCCTCGACCTGTGCGACAAGCTCAAGAGCAAGGGCGTCACCCCCATCGGGCTGGGAGCCGGAGGCGGCACCGCCTGGGTGGCCTCGGCGTGGTTCGACTACCTCGACATCCGGATCAACGGCGCCGAGTACCACCGCCAACTCCTCGCGGGGAAGCACCGGTTCGACGACCCCGAGGTGCGCAAGGTCTTCGACCGCTGGCAGGAGGTGCTGCCGTACTTCGACCCGAACGGCGCCGCCGTCGCCTTCCAGGACGCGTCGACCTCCCTGCTCAACGGCCGCAGCGGCATGATGCTCATCGGCACCTTCTTCGCCGACGCGGCGCCCAAGAACGCCCTCGACGACGTCGACTTCTTCCGCTTCCCGGTCATCGACCCGAAGGTCCCGCTCGCCGAAGAGGCGCCCACCGACGGCTACTTCGCCAGCGCCCGGACCGGCCGGCACGACCAGGTGATCGACCTGATGAAGTACCTCGCGACCGCCGAGGCCCAGGAGATCTACATCAAGGGCTCCTCCGGGACCGTCCTGCCCTGCAACCCCGCCGCGAAGGACGCCGGCACCGCGCTGGTGAAGAAGGGCCGCGAGCACGTCGATTCGGCCGTCGAGATCACCCAGTTCTTCAACCGGGACTCCAGCGACGCCCTCCAGCCCACCACGGACAACGCGTTGACCAAGTTCCTGGCCAAGCCCAAGTCGATCGGGAGCATCCTCACCGACTGGCAGCGCGACGCCGAGAAGATCTGGAACGCCTGACATGGCCGTCCTGACCGCGCCCGACCGGAAGTCCCCGACCCGAACGCCCGCCACGGGCAAGCGGGTTCGGGGCCCCCGGCGCACATCCCCGCTGGTGCTCGCGTTCGTCCTCGTCCCGCTTCTCGTCGAGGCGGTGTGGGTGTTCTGGCCCGCCGTGCAGGGCTTCTACCTCGCCCTCACCGACTGGGACGGCGTCTCCCCACCGCGGTTCGTCGGCCTGGGCAACTTCCGGGAGATGGCCCACGACGACGTCTTCCGCAGCGCGGCCGGCCACACCGTCCTGTGGCTCGTCCTTTTCGGCGGTCTGTCCGCCCTGCTCGGCCTCGCCGCCGCACTCCTCCTCCAACAGGAACGGCGCGGCGTGGGCTTCTACCGCGCGGCCCTGTTCCTGCCGGTCGTCTTCTCCCTCGTCGCCACCGCCCTGGTCTGGCAGGCGATCTATCAGCCCGACGGTGTCCTCAACCAACTCCTGCAGTCCGTAGGCCTCGGCAGCCTCCGCCACGCCTGGCTCGCCGACCAGGACACCGCCCTCTACGCCGTGATCGTGCCCGCGCTCTGGCGCCAGATCGGCTACGTCATGGTCCTCTACCTGGCCGGCCTCAAGGGCATCGACCCTGCCCTGTTCGAGGCCGCCAAGGTCGACGGCGCCAGCGCCTGGCAGCGCCTCCGACACGTCACCCTGCCCCAACTCCGCAGTGTCAACGCGGTGGTTCTGTCGGTCATCGTCATCGACTCGCTGCGCTCCTTCGACGTCGTGTGGTCCCTGACCCGCGGCGGCCCCTACCACTCCTCCGAGCTGCTGAGCACCTACATGTACTCAACCGCCTTCCAGTCCCTGCGACTCGGCTACGGCTCCGCACTCGCCGTCGTCATCTTCGTACTGGCCTTCGGCGTCATCTGCTCCTACCTCGTCCGCGCGTTCCGGGAGGCCGACTGATGTCCGCCAACTCCACGGCCCTGCGTCGAAAGCGCGCCGCGACCGCCGGATTCCACCTGGGCGCGGGCGCGTTGGCGATCCTGTGGCTGCTGCCCATCGCCCTGGTCCTGGTGACCAGCCTGCGTTCCTTCGACGACATTGCCGCCCACGGCCTGGGCAGTTGGCCGCACTCCTTCACTCTCGGCAACTTCCGCCAGGCCTGGGTCGACGGCGGCCAACAGCGCGCCCTCGTCAACAGCCTGATCGTCACCATCCCCTGCGTCCTGATCACACTGGCCCTCGCCGCGATGGCCGCCTTCGCCCTCAGCCGCTACGAACTCCCCTTCCGTCGCTCCCTGTTGCTCCTCATGCTCGGCGGTAACCTCCTCCCGCCGCAGATCCTCCTCATCCCGGTGTCCAAGCTCAGCGAAGTGCTGGGCGTCTTCGACACCCTGCCCGCACTCATCGGCGTGCAGATCGGCTTCGGCGTCGGCTTCTACGTCTTCGTCCTGCACGGATTCATGCGGTCGATCCCGACGGAGATCCAGCAGGCGGCGGTCGTCGACGGCGCCGGCCCCTGGCAGATCTTCTGGCGCATCATCCTCCCGCTGACCCGCCCCGCCCTGGCCGCGCTCAGCGCCCTGTCCTTCACCTGGATCTTCAACGACCTGCTCTGGGCGATCACCGTGCTGCGCAGCGACACCAAGATGCCGATCACCGCCGCCCTCATCGGACTTCAGGGTCAGTACGTGTCGATGTGGAACGTCATCGCGGCCGGTTCCGTGATCGCCGCCGCGCCCACGGTCGCCGTGTTCCTGCGCTTCCAGCGGCACTTCGTGGCCGGTCTCAACCTCGGGGCGGTCAAGTGACGTACCAGCGCTGGACCTTGCGCACGGAGAACACCAGCTACACCGTGCGCCTGTCACCGGACGGCCCCTGGGCCGAGCTCGACGCATGGGGCCCGCTCGGCGTCGAGGACGGTCCCTCGGCCCTGGACTGGTCGAGGCGCACGCACTTCATCACACCCGCCGACGCGGCGCCGGCCGAGTATCTGCCGTACGGGCTACGGCCGTTCACCGGATCCGAGCTGGTGGCGTCCCGTCCGAACGGGGACGAACGGGGCGTGTGGTGGGAGTTCGCCGAGGCCGAAGAGGACGAGGGCGCGCTACGACTCGCCTTCCACGACGAGCAGTTGGGCCTCCGTACCGTCCTTCACTACGAGACCGTGCCGGGCACGGACGTGATCCTCCGCTGGACGGAGTTCACCGCCACCGACGAACTCCGGCTGGAGCGGCTCGACTCGGCCGCCGTGAACATCCCCGTCACCGGCGTCGCCCGCCTGACGTACCTCACGGGTCAGTGGTCGCAGGAGTTCCAGCGCACCCGACTCGACCTTCCCAGAGGCACGTTCAGCATCGGCAGCCTGCAAGGCGTACCGGGACACGCGTACGCGCCCTGGCTCGCGGTGCAGGACGGCGAGTCGCCGGCCGCGTACGGCATCGCCCTCGCCTGGCCCGGCAACTGGCACATCACGGCGGAGGCCGAACCCGGCGGTTCCGTGCGGGTGCGAGCGGGCCGCGTGCCGCACGAGGGCGCGGTGCTGCTGGGCTCCGGCGAGACCCTCGCCACCCCCCAACTCGCCTGCGCCTTCAGCCCGGAGGGCCTCGACGGACTCTCCCGCGTCTGGCACCGCTACGAACGGCACCTCACCGGCGAACGCCTGCACCGCCCCCGCAAGGTCCTCTACAACTCCTGGGAAGCCACGGGCTTCGATGCCGACGCGGCCGGGCAACTGGAGTTGGCGAAGACGGCCGCCGACATCGGGGCCGAGCTGTTCGTCGTGGACGACGGCTGGTTCACCGGGCGCGCCGACGACACCGGGGGACTCGGCGACTGGTGGCCGGATCCGGCCGCCTTCCCGCAGGGCTTCGACCAATTCATCGCGGACGTAAGGGCGTTGGGCCTGGACTTCGGCCTGTGGGTCGAACCCGAGGCCGTCAGCCCCGGGAGCCGTCTGTACGCCGAACACCCCGAGTGGGTCTACCGGATCGAGGGCCGCCCCGGCCGACTCGTCCGCAACGAGCTCCTCCTCGACCTCGGCCGGACCGACGTCCAGGACTTCGTGATCGGGACGCTCGACCGGCTGCTCGGCACGTACGACATCAGCTACCTGAAGTGGGACATGAACCGTCCGCCCACCGAGCGGGGCCGTCCCGGTGCCGGCCGCGTCGACCTCGACGGCGAGCATGTCGCCGGATACCTCCGCGTTCTCGACCACCTTCGTTCCGCCCACCCCGACGTCACCGTCGAGGGCTGTGCGGGCGGTGGCGGGCGGATCGAGCCTGCGACGATCGCGCGTACCGACGTGGTGTGGCCCAGCGACAACACCGCACCCTTGGACCGGCTTTCGATCCAGTACGGGTTCCTGCACGCGCATGCCCCGCACGTCATGAGCTCGTGGGTCACCGACGCACCTGGCGTCTTCGATCCGCGTCCGCGCAGTCTCGCCTTCCGTTTCGTCAACGCCATGTCCGGGGTGCTGGGCATCGGCGCCGACCTGCGCGCGTGGACGCCGGAGCAGCGGGCCGAGGCCGCCTGGTGGATCGGCCGGTACAAGGAGGTACGGGACGTGATCCACCATGGTGAGGCGCGGCTCATCGGGGCGCCGGAGGAGCCGAGTTGTGGGGTGCAGTACGACGCCGAGGGCTGTACGGTCGTCGCCGCGCTGAGCACCGGCCGTCTCGACGGCGCCCCGCTTCTACCGGGGCGGATGGACCGGCTCCGGTTGCGGGGACTCGAACCGTCCGCGCGTTACCGGGACACGGCGACCGGGACGTCGTACAGCGGAGCCCATCTGCTGCACTACGGGCTGCCGTTCGCGTGGAGTGCCGATCATGATGCGGACCTGGTCGTGCTGATGCGCGAGTGAGCCCCTTATGTTTCCAGCAGGCCTCTCCCGCAAGCCCATGCTCGTGAGAGACGCGAAGGATGCGAAAGACCCGAAGGAGTCGAACCTCGATGGACCAGCCCGTACGACGCCACGGCGCCCGTTTCACCGGACGCACGGCCGTGGTCACCGGAGCGGCCTCCGGCATCGGAGCCGCCACGGCCGTACGCCTCGCCGAGGAGGGAGCAGCCGTCGTGCTCGCCGATATCGCCGAGGAACAGGGCGAGTCGGTGGCCGAGCGGATCGGGAAGGACGGCGGGCGGGCGCGGTTCGTGGCCGCCGATGTCGCGGCCGAGGACGACTGGGCGCGGATCGTCGGCGCCGCGCACACCTTCGGGCCCGTCGACGTCCTCGTCAGCAACGCCTTCACCGTCGACGTCACGCCCGCCCACATGATGACCCTGCCGTCCTGGCAGCGGCAGCTCGACGTCAACCTGACCGGCAGCTTCCTCGGGTTCCGGGCGATGCTGCCCGACTTGGAGGAGCGGCGGGGCGCGGTGGTGCTGACCTCGTCCGTGCACGCCCACAAGGGCCTCCCCGGGCATCCCGCCTACGCCGCCGCCAAGGGCGCGTTGCTCTCCCTCTGCAGCCAACTCGCCGTCGAGTACGGGCCAGTCGTACGCGTCAACGCCGTCGTGCCGGGACCGATACTGACCGCCGCCTGGGACCGGGTGGCGCCCGAGGAACGGGAACGCAGCATCGCCGAGACGGCCGTACGCCGCTTCGGCACGCCTGAGGAAGTGGCCGCGGCCATCGCGTTCCTCAGCGCCGACGAAGCCTCCTACATCACCGGGACGAGTCTCGTGGTGGACGGCGGCTGGAGCGTCGTCAAGGCCTCCGCATGACCACGCTCCCCAACCAGCAGAAAGGCTGTACGACATGACGCCCTATGCCCGTCGAGGCGTCCACGGCCAGACCGTGGAACTCCTCGCCCGCCGCATCCTGGGCGGTGAGATCGCCGAAGGGGCCACGCTCGATCTCGTGGCGCTGCAGAGCGAGTTGGACGTGAGCCTGACCGCCTTGCGTGAGTCGCTCAAGGTGCTCGCGGCGAAGGGGATGGTCGACGCCCGGCAGCGGCGCGGCACCTTCGTACGCCCCCGTGCCGAGTGGAACCTGCTGGACGCCGACGTTCTGCGCTGGCAGTTCGAGGGCGCCTCCACTTCGGAGTCCGACCGGGCGCTGTTGCACAACCTCGCCGAGGTGCGCGCCATCATCGAACCCGCCGCCGTACGCCTGGCCGCCCAGCGCCGAACCGACGCGGACCTGGCCGCACTTGACGGCGCCCTCGACGCGATGGGGGAGCAGGGCAGCGACGCCGCCCACGCCGTCGAGGCCGACCTCGCCTTCCACCGCGCCCTGCTCGCCGCCACCCACAACGAACTCCTCGAACGCATGGAGATGGTGATCGAGTCCGGCCTCGCGCACCGCGACCGGATCGTGCACAGCGCCCCGCACAGCGAGGACCCCGTCCCGGCCCACCGAGCCGTCCTGGACGCCGTACGCGACCGGGACCCGCAGGCCGCCGAGGCCGCGATGCGCGCCCTGCTCGACCAGGCAGGCCGCGACCTGGACCGCCTGGACGACTCCGAAGAAGAGGGTTCCCACGTGGACTCCGCACAGGACTCCGAAGAAACGGAAGGCTCCCGGTCTCAGTGAAGATCACCCGTGTCGAGACCTTCCTCGTCCCGCCCCGCTGGCTGTTCTGCCGCGTCGAGACCGACGAGGGCGTGGTCGGCTGGGGCGAACCGGTCGTCGAAGGGCGCGCCGAGGTCGTCCGCGCCGCCGTCGACGTCCTGGCCGAACACCTCGTCGGCCAGGACCCGTTGCGCATCCAGGACCACTGGCAGGTCATGTCCAAGGGCGGCTTCTACCGGGGCGGCCCGATCCTCTCCAGCGCCGTCGCCGGCCTCGACCAGGCGTTGTGGGACATCGCCGGGAAGACCTACGGCGCCCCTGTGCACGCCCTGTTGGGCGGTCCCGTGCGCGACCGCGTCCGGGTCTACGCCTGGGTCGGCGGCGACGAGCCCGCCCAGCTTCGCGAGCAGATAGCCGCCCAGGTCGAGGCCGGTTTCACCGCCGTGAAGATGAACGCGGCCGGAGCCACCTCACCGATCCCCACTCCCGCCGAGACCGCCGCGATCGTCGCCCGCGTGGCCGCCGCCCGTGAGGCACTCGGCCCCGACCGCGATGTCGCCGTCGACTTCCACGGCCGCTTCACCGCCGCCGGAGCCCGCCGCGTCCTCGCCGAACTCGCCCCGCTGCACCCGCTGTTCGTCGAGGAACCCGTCCTGCCCGAGCACGGCCGTCAACTCGCCGACCTGGTCGCGTCGAGCCCGGTACCGCTCGCCACCGGTGAACGCCTCTACGGACGCGCCGAGTTCCTGCCCGTACTCACCGCGGGCATCGCCGTCGCCCAGCCCGATCTGTCCCACGCCGGCGGCATCTCGGAGGTCCACCGCATCGCCTCCCTCGCGGAGGCCTACGGCGCCCAACTCGCCCCGCACTGCCCGCTCGGCCCGATCGCCTTGGCGGCCAGCCTGCAAGTCGCCTTCGCCACCCCCAACTTCCTCATCCAGGAACAGAGTCGGGGCATCCACTACAACAAGGACGCCGACCTGCTCTCCTACCTCGTCGATCCGGCGCCGTTCAGGTTCGTCGACGGCCACGCGTTGCGCGGCGACGCCCCCGGCCTCGGCATCACGATCGACGAGGCCGCCGTACGCGCCGCCGACCGCACCGGTCATGCCTGGCGCAATCCCGTGTGGCGGCACCCCGACGGCTCCTTCGCGGAGTGGTGACCGTGCCGCTGGACATCGTCATCGACCGTGCCCACGGCGGGCGTTGGACCTCGCTGCGCACCACGGGAACGGGACGCGAATGGCTGTGGCGGCGTGCCGCGCCCGAGCGGGACAACGTTTCCCCCGGCGACACCTTCGTGGACGCGGGCGGGCTGGAGGAGTGCATACCGACTGTGCGCGGCGCTCCCGACCACGGGGACGCCTGGTCAAGACCCTGGAAGCGCGCGGGAGTTGCGGATGTCCTCGACTGCGACCGCTTCACCTTGGCGCGGACGGTGCGTGCCACCGCCGATGGGGCCGTGGCCGACTATGTCCTCTCGGCTGACGCGGGCTTCCGGTTCGTATGGGCCGCCCATGCTCTGCTGGACCTCTCCGACCGTGCGTTTCTGCGCATCCGCGACGGAGCGCGCACGCGGCTGTTCCCGGAGGCGGAGCCGCTGTTGGAGCGGGCGTGGCCGGACGGTGCCTCGTGGGTGGAAGGTGACTGGCCCGCACCGTGCGGACTGCGCCTGGACCGGTTCGGTCCGGACGACGGCACCGCCGTAGGAGCCGTCGTGGACGCTTCCCGCTGCTGCGTCCACGACCGGGCCGACCGCCTCTCGTTCGCCCTCGAAGCCGACGGACAGCCCGTGTCCATCGCGCTGTGGCGCAACCTGTGCGGCTTTCCCGCCCAACACCCCTACCGCAGCACGGGCGTTGAACCGATGCTCGGCCGCGTCTTCGACCTCGCCGAGGCGGGTCCCGATGACGCCGCTCGGGTACCCGCATCGGGCGAAGCGCGGTGGCGACTGACGCTGACCGCGAACTGCCGTTGTGCCTGAACCGGCCTGCACAGGAAGGGAATTCGTCACATGGATCTGCGAGCGGCCCTCGCCGCACACCGCCTCGTCGCGATCATCCGCGGCACCGATCCCGAGGCCGCTGTGCGCACCGTACTGACCCTCGCCGAGGAAGGCGTCGAACTGATCGAGGTCTCCCTCACCGGTACGGACGCCCTGTCCGTCATCGAGCGGGCGCGCAAGGAACTCGGCCCCGACCGGCCGCTCGGCGCCGGTACGGTCCTGAGCGCCGAAGACGCCCGCGCCGCCCATCGGGCCGGCGCGAACTTCGCCGTCACCCCCGCACTGGGAGACGGCATCCGCGAGGCGCACCGGCTCGAACTACCGGTGATCGCCGGGGTGTTGACCCCCACCGAGATCCTCACCGCACGCCCCCTCGGTGTCGCCGCGCTGAAGATCTTCCCGGCCGCGGAGGCCGGCGGTCCCGCCTATCTCAAGGCATTGCGCGGACCGTTCCCGCACGAGGCGTTCGTACCCGTGGGCGGTGTCGACGAGTTGGCCGCGCGGGAGTACCTGAACGCCGGAGCGACAGCCGTCGGCGTCGGCTCGCCCCTGGTCGGCGACGCGGCCGACGGCGGCAGCCTGACCGCGCTGCGCGCCCGAACTCGCGCGCTGCTGACCGTCGTAGAGGAAGCCTCGTCCGCGCGGGAGACGTCATGACGAACGGATGGCAGGCGGCCGGAGGCGGGGTCGTCTGTATCGGGGAGACCATGGCGGCCCTTGCCCCCGCCCCGTCCTCGTCGCTGGAGTACGCCGACGATCTGCGGGTGTCGGTGGCCGGGGCGGAGTCGAACGTGGCCATGTATCTGGCGGATCTCGGGGTTCCCGTCTCGTGGCTCTCGGCGGTGGGCGACGACCCGTTGGGGCGGCGCGTGCTCGCGGAGGTCGGGGCCGCGGGGGTCGATGTCAGCGGTGTGCGGTGTGATCCGGAGCGGCCCACGGGGCTGCTCGTGAAGGAGCCGAACGGTTCGCGGACCCGGGTCCACTACTACCGGGACAACTCGGCGGCCTCGGCGATGGGCCCCGACGTACTGGACGACGACAGGCTGCGATCGGCCGCCGTCCTCCATCTCACGGGCGTGACACCGGCGTTGTCCCCGTCCTGCCGAAACCTGGTGGCCACCGCGCTCACCGTCCCGGCCGCTGAACGCCCGTACGCCATCAGCTTCGACGTCAACCACCGCCCCGCGCTGTGGCCGCCCGGTACGGCCGCCGCCGTGCTGGCCGACCTGGCCGACCTGGCCGACATCACCTTCGTCGGGCTCGACGAGGCGCGGGAGTTGTGGGGCGCGGAGCTCCAACCGGCCGACGTGCGGGCGCTGTTGCCGCATCCGCGCCTGCTCGTCGTCAAGGACGGCGGCCATTCCGCCATCGCTTTCAGCGACGATGGCGTACGGACCGTGCCCGCGCTGGACACGGATGTGGTGGAACCCGTCGGTGCAGGTGACGCGTTCGCGGCCGGAGTTCTGACCGGTCTGCTGCGCGGGGACGGCATAGAGCGTGCGCTGCGGTTGGGACACATCACGGCGGCATCCGCCCTCAAAGTGACCGCCGATCACGGGCCCCTGCCGGACAGCACGCGAATCGAGTGGCTTCTTGAGCTTCCGGCGAGCGAGTGGGCGGCCGGGGCCGGGAGCAGTGTCTGTGGGTGACCAGGTGCATCGCGCGCGGTCAGGGATTGAGCGACGCGGTGACCCCGCCCGACCCAGGAGGAACGGGTACGGCGTCGGTGGCGTTGGGGGTCGGTGACACCGAGGGACGGTTCGCGGGCCTGACCGGTGTCTCCCGGACCTCGTGCAGCGCCACGAACAGGACGCCGATCACCGCGGCGGCCACGACGAGCAGTGCGACGGCGCTACGGCGCACGGGATGGAGGGCCGGGAGCCGGAACAGCCGGGGACGACTGGTCGGCGGGGCCGGGGGACGCAGCGCGTGCAGGTCGACGGAGTCGGCCCGGGCGCGCAGGGCGTTGCGCAGCCGTTCTTCGAGGGGGTCCGGAGGGAGGCCGGGACCGAGGTCCTGCTCGATCATTGGAACGCCTCCGGGGTCACACGTGTCGTCATCGGGACGCCTCCAACTCTCGGCGCAGGGCGGCCAGTGCGCGGCTCGCGGTGGACTTGACCGCGCCGCGGGACAGGCTCAGGGTGTCGGCGATCTGGGCCTCGCTGAGATGGGACCAGTACCGCAGGACCAGCACTTCACGTTGCCGCCGGGTCAGCCGGTGCAGGGCGGCGATCACTTCTCCGTGTTTCTCGCGCAGCAGCACGGGTTCCTCGGCGGACGGGGCGTGCCCTTCGCGCTCGGGAACGTGAGCCCGTACCGTACGGCGGCGGCGCAGGACCGAGCGCGAGGTGTTGACCACGCTGGTGCGCAGATACGCGTCGGGGTTGTCGAGGCCGGTCAGGCGCTCGCCGTGGCGGCGGTAGAGCGCGGCGAAGACGTCCTGCACGACGTCCTCCGCCGTGGGGAGATCGTCCACCAGGAGCAGCGCCAGGCGGACGAGGGGCAGCCGGCGGTGGGCGTACAGCTCGTCGATACCGGGTTCACCGAGGTCGGCGGCGACGGCCGGTGCGTCCGGCGCCACCGGGAGGTCCTCGCGCGGCTGCGACACCCCGCGCAGCAGGTGCCGTAGCGCCCGTCGCAGTGCGTCCGCCCAGGTGCGCGCCGGGAAACGTAAGGGCTGGTGTCCGCCCGTTGGCATGCCGTAGGCCGGGGTGGTTGCCGCGTTCATGGATCTCCAGGACTGCAAGGTCTTCGTACACGCGCCCGGATTCACCGGACGGGCGGTGGAGCCGCCGGGCTGGTACCCGGCGGCTCCGCCTCGGCGCGGGCCGCCGAATGGGCCCGTGGCCGATCAGCGGCGCTCAGCCGCGTCCGACTGTTCCGTCACCGCTTCGCGGGTGCGGGCTTGGCGTCCCTGGCGGAGTGGTCCGGGGCGGTGTCCTTCCCGTCGGGTGTCGCCTCGACCGGGTCGCCGACGTTCGGGCCCGGGTCCACGCACTCGCCGCCGGGCACCGCGTCGACCGGGTCCTCGCTCGTGGTCGTGTACGTCACCTGGTTGTCCTTGACGGTGTTGTCGGCCCCGTTCGGCACCGCCTCGACCGGCTCCGGGCACAGCTCGGTGTACGTCACCTGGGTGGGCACCGGCTTGGGCTCGGACGCTGAGTTGTCGGCGTGGGCGGTGAAGGAGCCGCCGATGGCGAGCGCGGCGGCGGCGCCGGTGACGCCAAGGGCGATCCGTACCCGGCCGGCGCGGAGGCTTCGGCGGACGGTCTGACCTGCGGACATGTGATTCCTCGAATCGTCGATGCTGACGGGACTGGCGGGCCGCCGCCACGGCTGGCTTCCCGTGGCGAAGGCCCTGGCTCGGAGGCGCCTCCACCCGGACAGACGTTCCGAGGGCATCGAGGTTGCAGGTCGGAGGAATCTTTTCCACGGGGCGTGCGGGACGGAGCTCAGGGGTCTGCCTGACGGCCCTTACATGTCCAGGACGATGTCCGTGCCGGGCCGCGCGCAGCAGATCAGGATCTCTCCGTCGGCCGGTGGCTCCAGCGGGTCGGGGGAGTAGGTGATCGTGCCGGACAGCAGGGGTGTGACGCAGGTGTGGCAGACGCCGGTGCGGCAGCTCCAGCGGGTGGGTACGTCGCAGGCGTCGGCGAGGTCGAGCACACTGCCTTTGTTGTCGGCGTCGAACGGGACGGCGATACCGCTGCGGGCGAAGGTCACCAGCGGGCCGGTGCCGGGTGTACCCGGGGGCTGGTGCGGTGCGCGGGCGGGGTGGTCGGTGAGGCCGGGGTTGATGGCGCCCAGCGTTCCGAACAACTCGGTGTGGATGCGTTCGGGGTCGATGCCGGCCTCGGTGAGGGCCCGCCGCATGTCGGTCATGAAGGGGGCGGGGCCGCAGATGTACGCGGTCGCGTCGGAGGGGATCGACAGCGCGATCAACTTGTCCTTCGTCAGGCGTCCCGGGGTGGCGTGGGCGCGCTGCAGTTCCTCGGGTGTGGCCGCGCTGTAGAAGACGTGCTCATACGCGTTCGGCAGCGAGGTGATCAGGTCGTGTGCCTCGGCGGCGAGGGGGTGTTCGCGGGGTCCGCGGGCGCCGTGGATCCACCAGACCTCACGCTTGCTGCCCTGCGCGGCGAGCTGGTGCAGCATCGACAGCACCGGCGTGAGACCGATACCGGCGGAGACGAGGAGCACCGGTCCGCTGTCCTCGGCGTACACGAACTCCCCACGGGGCGCGGCGACTTCGAGGACGGCGCCGGGTCGTAGCCGGGTGGTGAGGTAGCCGCTCGCGGTGCCGTGGGGCTCGTGTTTGACGCTGATCCGGTAACTGCCGGCGTCGGGCGCGGCGGACAGCGAGTAGCTGCGCACCGGGGCCGGGCCCGTCGTAGTGGGGATGCGCAGGGTCAGGTACTGGCCCGCGCGGGCGGCCGGGAGCGGGGAGTCGTCCTCGGCGGTCAGCCGGATCGAGGTGACCGTGGTGCTCTCGGGGACCACGTCCGTGACCCGCAGCGCGCGGAATCCGGCCCAGGCCGGGCGGGCGGCGGTCGTCAAGTCATCGGCGGCGGCGAGCAGTTCACGGAACGACCCCTGCCAGCCGGGGCTCAGCGCGGGCACGTCCAGGGCGATGCGCAGCTTGGCGGGGTCGCGGCCGGGGAGGTAGAGCAGTGCGTCCGTGTCGGCGACGCTCAGCTCACCGGGACCGGTCCTGGTCCGTACGATCCGGTCGCCGGCCTGAACGTGCCCCTCCCGCACGACCCGCATGTAGAACCCGGGCCGGTGATGGCTCACCAGCAGCGCGGCCAGCTCGGGTTCGCCGAAGCGCATGCCGACGCGGTAGCAGGTGACGCGCGGCTGGGTGACCTCGAACTCGGCCTCGCCGATGCGGTACCGGTCGCCGATGCAGACCTCGTCGTCGAGCAGGCCGTCCACGGTGAGGTTCTCGCCGAACTGGCCGTAGCCGAGGTCGTCGCGGCCGAAGTGCCGCTGCCAGTGCCGGTACGACTGGATCTGGTAGACGAGCACGGCCCGCTGCTCACCGCCGTGGCCCGCGGTGTCGCCCTGGCCGTCGCCGTCGATGTTCAGTCGGCGGACCATCGCCGGGCCGACCACCGGGTACTTCCATACGCCCGTATAGACAGTCTTGCCCTGCCAGGGAACGTCCTTCGGCATGCCGACATTCACCGACAGCAGGGTGGGCATCGGAGCGCTCCTTCCCACGGGGACGACCGGGTACGGTCGCGCCGGTCGAGGCCCCGAGACGGCAGTCGTCTCCTCCCATACTGAGGGTGCGGCCGCCGCCGTGCGAGACCGCACCCTCTACGTATCGGTCTAGTTCGGTGCTGTGATCCGGAGCCTGATCGTGCGGGACTCCGGGCGCAGCGCGAACTCGGGCCACACGTCCGGGCCGCAGGCCCGTGATCCGAGCCCGTGCTGGGCGGCGTCGACGAACAGTCGGCTCGTCGTCGATTCCGGCAGCTCGTAGGGGTGCCCGGCCTTGGCGATCTCCTGCGGGGTGTGCCGGCTGAGCGTGAAGCCGGGACGGCGACCGTGCGTGTCGGGGAGCGCCTCGATGTGCAGGACCGCGGTGTCTCCGCTGGTCAGGGCCAGTCGGCGCAGTTCGGAGCGGTGACCGGTCTCCTGGGGGCGCGCGTAGTCGACCGAGAGATCGCCGATGGAGGCGGCGAAGCGCCCGGTGCGGGCCGCGCGCACGCTGTCGGGGTAGGACTCCAGCGGGCCGAGGCCGAACCACTCGGCGCCGTCGACCGGAGCCGTGCCGTCGGGCAGGTCGAAGCGCACCCCGATCCGCGGCCACACCGTCTGCCAGCCGTGCGAGGGCTGGATCTCGACCCGCAGCTCGACTTCGCCGTCGCTCTCCCGCGACCAGACGGACTCCACCAGCACCGACAGGCCGGAGTCGGCGGCCGAGACCTTGTCGACCGTCCGCAGCGCGTCCGCGCTCTGCTGCACCGACACCCGGCGCGAGGTCAGCCGGTCGAGCCCGTCACGAAGCCACAACTCGGCGTTGGACACCCCGGAGACGCTCGCGTCACTCTCGTCGACCTCGCCCCACGCGCCCTTGTCGTTGTCGGTCGGCGCCCGGAACAGCTCCAACCGCGGTCCCGCTACGGCGCGTTCGCCCAGCCTGACGAGAGACCCGCCGACGAACTCGGCGCCGCCGAGCGTGAGTGTCCCGTCGCCGGGCCGCCAGTCGAACCGGCCTCGGCCGGCCGGGACGGGACGGCGAACCGATCGGTCCAGCTGGGCAGTTGCGACGACATGACCCTCGGGCGCCCAAGGGGTTGCCGTCGCCAGCACCGCGTCGATCGTCAGCCAGGTCTCGGTGTCCGGCGACACCGGAACCGCCGGCAACGACACCCGCCCCGAATCGCCTGCCGCGACGAACGGGACCTCCAACTCCCCTGATTCCACGGGGACTCCGTCGTGCTCGACCCGCCAGCGGAAGCGCAGGTCGGACGTGTCGGTCGTATGCCGGAGGTTGGTGATCGCGACCTTGTCGCCGTCGAAGGCGAAGTGCACCGGCGCCACGACAGCCTTGAACTCGTGGAGGCTCGGCGTCGGCATGTCGTCGCTCAACACCATGCCGTCCATCACGAAGTTCCCGTCGTGGATGACCTCGCCGAAGTCGCCGCCGTACGCGTAGTACGGCGTCCCGTCCGGGGTCGTGGTCAGGATGCCGTGGTCGCGCCACTCCCACACGAACCCGCCGTGCAGGCGCGGGTGTTGGCGCACCAGTGCCTCGTACTGGTCGAACGCGCCCGGTCCGTTGCCCATCGCGTGCGCGTACTCGCACAGCAGGAACGGCCTGGTGCGCTGCCGGGCGCCTTGCGCGGGCGTGCAGTTGAGCAGCGGGGCGCGGGAACCGTCGGTGCCGATCTGCTCGGTCTCCAGCACGGACGCGTACATGCGCGAGTAGACGTCGGTGTACTCGCCGGTGTAGTCGCCCTCGTAGTGCACGGGGCGTTCGGCGTCGCGGGCGTGGACCCAGGCCGACATGGCGGCGAGGTTGCTGCCGGTGCCCGCCTCGTTGCCGAGCGACCAGATCACGATGCTGGGGTGGTTCTTGTCCCGCTCCACCGTGCGCTCGATGCGGTCGAGGTACGCCTCGCGCCAGGCCGGGTCGTCACTGGGGTTGCCGACCCAGTCGACCTTGCCGAAGCCGTGCGTCTCCAGATCGCATTCCAGGATGACCCAGAACCCGAGCTCGTCGGCGAGATCGAGCAGCCGGGGGTGCGGCGGGTAGTGGCTGGTGCGGATCGCGTTCACGTTGAACCGCTTCATCAGCGCCAGGTCCTCGCGGGCGTGCGCCTCGTCGAAGACCCGGCCGCGCTCCGGGTGGGTCTCGTGCCGGTTCACCCCGTGGAACACGACCCGGCGCCCGTTGACCAGGAACTGGTCCCCGCGGATCTCGACCGTACGGAAACCCACCCGCAGCGAGACGGTCTCCGTGGCCGTCGACACCGTGGCGTCGTACAGGCGGGGCAACTCGGCCGACCAGGGCTCGACTTCGGCGATGTCCACGGGAGCCACGTCGTCCGGCGTCGCCCAGACCTGCTCGACGCCGAGTTCGGGAACGCGCAGGGTGACCGGGAACGCCGTGGCGTCCGCGACGACCTCAGCCTCGACGCGCCCGCGCCCGTCGTCGAAACCGGCCCGCAGCCAGACGTCCTCGATGCCGCCGGCCGGGCGGGCGGTCAGAGTCACATCGCGGAAGACGCCCGGCAGCCACCACTGGTCCTGGTCCTCGACATAACTGGCCGCCGACCACTGGTGCACGCGTACGGCGACGACGTTCTCACCAGGGCGTACGGCGTCGGTCACATCGAATTCGTGGGCGAGCCGGCTGCCGCTCGCGCCGCCGATCCCGACGCCGTTGACCCACACGCGGAACAGCGACTCGACACCGTCGAAGCGCAGGACGACCCGCTCGGCGTCGGACCAGTCGGCGGGGACGTCGAAGGTGCGGCGGTAGTCGCCGGTCGGGTTCTCGTCCGGGACGTGCGGCGGATCGATCGGGAACGGGAACTGGATGTTCGTGTAGATCGGGCGGCCGTAGGCGCCGTCGCCCTCAAGCACCCAGTGGGCGGGCACGGGGATGTTGTCCCAGGCGTTGTCGTCGAAGCCGTCGGCCGTGAAGTCCTCCGCCGCCGACGCCGTGGGGGACAGGCGGAAACGCCAGGACCCGTTCAGGGAAAGGGACTTCGCGTCGGAGTGCAGCCACGAGCGCGCCGGGCGCAGGGCGCCATGTCCGGGTGCGAGGTCGGAAACCTGGGGGGAGAACTCGGGAAGCAAGAGGTCACAACGCTTTCGTGAGGGCGGAACGGGTGCATTGCATTCGATCATGGCGGCCTACCGGAGCACGACGGTGCGGATCTCCCAGGGGCCGAGGGCGAGTTCGAGCCCGTCCTGGACCTGGGTGCGGGAGATCGTCCGGCCCAGCAGATCGATGGTGACGGCCTCGGCGAACGCCCCCGTCACGCGGACCGTCGACCCGGTGTCGCTCATCGCGGTCAGCCGAACCTCGGTGCCGGGCCCGTGCTCGGCGTCGGTGACACGGCGGACGGCCGAGACGAGGACGTCCTTGCCGCCTACGCGCAACCCGGCTGTGTCGGGCGGCAGTTGATGCCCGGCGGGGGCGGTTCCGCGAGTGACCAGTACGTCGTTGCGGAACTCCTCGGCGAGAGCCACGGCGTTTGCACCGCGCCAGCCGGTCGTGGAGGGTACGACGGCGAACCGGTTCTCGATCCGCATCCCGAGGTCCTGCGCACCGGGTACGGGGATCTCGCTCGCCGCTGGTTCGTCGCGCAAGGGGTGGATGTTGACACTGATCGAGCCGATCGCGCGCAGCAGCGTGACGGCCAGTTCGGAGCCGTCGCCGACGAGTTCGTACTCGCTGGAGTGGTCGAGCAGGACGGTGGCGGCACCGGCCGACACGAACGAACCGGCCGGGAAGGTCGGCAGCGGGAACTCGCCCCAGCCTCCCTCGGCCGTCAACCCGCGCTCGGTGACGGCGAATTGACCGGCCGACGCGGAGGCGGTCACCGGCTGGGGCAGCGGTACGTGGAAGCGCAGCCGGTGGTCGGCGGACTGGTTGAGGAAGGACGTGGAGACCCGCACGAACGACTCGCCCGCACGCACCTCCACAAGCGTCTCCACCGGCGTCGGCACGGTCTGCTCACCGCGCACATCGCGGTCGGTGGAGAGCGCGGCCGGCCACGCGTAGATGCGGGTGACCCGCAGTCGCGCACGCAACGGGCCGTTCTCGACGACCTCGACGGCGATCTCCGTCGGCTCCGACACGAGGACGTCGTGCGCCGGGGGAGCGTAGTTGTAGCTGTCCCCCCGGTCACCCCCGTCGACGAGCCGTCCGACTCCGTACAGCACGGTGCCGTCAGGCCCGGTCAGATCCAGGGTGCCGTCGGCGGCGACCGCGACCTCGACCAGGCCGTTGGAGAGCGTGCGGTCGGTCGCCGTGGCGGGCGCGTGCGACGGTACGGCGGGGGTGGCGGCCTCGGTCGGCTCGACCCGGAAGGACGCCAGCCCGGAGGCGGGAACGTTCACAGGCACGAGCGCGGTGGCCCGGGCCTCCTCCAGGGTCAACACCCGCCACTCACCCGGATGTTGGGCGGCTGCCTCGGCGACCTCGCGGCGCAGGATCAGCAGGTCGAAGGGGCCGCTGGTCGGCACCTCCGCGAGATGGAACACCAGGGCACCGGGGGTGAGTTCGTAGTGGTCGATCTGGCGGCCGAAGAGTTCGCGGCGGTGGATACGGTGCAGGACGCGCTCGACCTGCGAGGCGTCCATGCGCTCGTCGCTGAGGACGGTCGGGGCCTCGGAGATCAGCTGCACGGGGGCCGTCGTACCGGCGGCGGCGGTCGCGACGAGCGCGGTTCCCTCCGGCGGGGCCATGACGTCCACCTCGACCAGTACCGAGCGGTCGAACGGCAGCGGGTTGGCGACCAAGTAGCCGTCGCTCGGGACCAGTTCGGAGGGCTCGGTGAGCGCCGCGTCCCGTACGGCACGCGCTGTCTGTGCGGCTTCGGCGAGGCGGGCGGCGACCTGGTCGCAGGTCTCGTCGGTGCCGGAGCCGACGACCGAGTCGTGCGCTGTCGACTCGATGATCTTGTGCCAGGCGAGATCGAGGAACGGCGAGTCGTCGCGCCGGGACCACAGGGCGTTCATGCGCTCGGCGTGGTCGATCATGCGCTCGGCAATGGCCATGCGCTGCTTGAGCCCGAGCCGCACCGAGAGCACGCCCGGGAGGATGTTGCCTCGAACATGGCTGCGCAACTCGCCGGTGACGACGGCGGACACCTCGTCCCGGATGTGCTTTCGGAGGTACTCGTCCAGGGTGGCGATGGTGATCGCGCGGCCCTCGGCGGCGGCCTGCCGCAGCCAGGAGGCGAGTTGGGGATCGGGCGCGTTGTGGTCGGTGCCGGCCATCGCCAACACCGGGTCGCCGCACCAGCGTTCGGCCGTCATCTCCGCGTAGTCGCCGAGCGCGCGGCCGATCCGGTCGGGTACCAGCAGGACGTCGAGGCCGTTGTCGTAGCCGTCGAAGAGGAACTCGGTACGGACCTGGGAGCCGTCCGGCGCACGCCAGTTGAAGGCGTGGCCGTCGACGGACCCGGGCACTCCGCGCCAGAGCGCCGCGTGTTCAATGCCGGCGCGCGCCAGGATCTGCGGCATCTGCGCGACGTGGCCGAACATGTCCGGCAGATAGCCGATCGGCATCGCGCCGCCCAGCTCGGCCGCCGCCGCCCAACCCATCTGGAGATTGCGCACGATGGTCTCGCCGGAGCAGAGGAACTCGTCGAGCAGGATCAGCCACGGACCGACCGCGAGCCGCCCCTCGGCGACCAGGGCCGCGACCCGCTCGCGGTTCTCCGGCCGCATTTCCAAGTAGTCCTCGATCGCGGCCATTTGGCCGTCGACGGTGAACCGGAAGTCCGGGTCCGTCTCCGCCGTCTCCAGCACGGTGTCGAGAGCGGCGACGAGCCGGTGCCGGAACACCTGGAAGGGCTCGTACCACTCCCGGTCCCAGTGGAAGTGGGGCACGAACACAGCGGGATTGGGCATCGCGAGAGGCACCTTCTGTGCGGGGACGGTCACTTGAGGGAACCGGCGGCGAGTCCGGTGCGCCAGAACCGCTGGAGCAGGATGAACACGATGATCACGGGCACGATCGACACCAACGAGCCGGTGATCACGGACTCCTGGAGCAACGGGGCGCGGGCGGTCTGGCCGTTCCACTCGTACAGGCCGAGCGTGATCGGGAAGAGGGACTCCTTCTGCAGCATCACCATCGGCAGGAAGAAGTTGTTCCAGATCGCGACGAACTGGAACAGGAAGATCGTCACCAGCGACGGCGTCATCAGCTTGAACGCCACCGAGAAGAACGTGCGGAACTCACCTGCGCCGTCCAGCCGCGCCGACTCCAACAGCTCCTGCGGGACAGCGGCGTTGGCGAAGATCCGCGCGAGATAGACGCCGAACGGGCTGACGATGCTGGGCAGGAACACCGCGAAGTACGTGTTGACGATGCCCGTCGCCGAGAACAGCAGGAACAGCGGGAGCGCCAGCGCGGTGGTCGGGACGAGGACGCCGCCGAGGATGACCGAGAACAGGAACTCCCGCCCCCGGAAACGGAACTTGGCGAGCGCGTACCCGCACAGCGCGGAGATCAGCGTTCCCACGAGCGCGCCGAACACCGCGTAGATCACGGTGTTGACGATCCACTTGCCGAAGATGCCGTCGCTGCGGCTGAACAGGACCCGCAGGTTCTCGAACAGGTTGAAGTGCGAGAAGGCCAGGCCGTTGGTGGCGGCGAGGTCGCCCTGTGGCTTGGTGGCGGCGACGATCAGGAAGTAGATCGGCAGCAGGAAGTAGATCGCCAGGAGGAGCATCAGGGCCATCGCGGCCGTACGGCTGACCTGGCTCTCACGGTTCACGGAACGCCTGCCCGCGGAACTGTTGGTGGTGGATCGGTTGTTCACAGGCCGGCCCTCTTCGACGTCAGTCGCATGAACCCGAAGCTCAGGACGAAGGTGATGACGGCGATGACCACGGAGATCGCCGCGGCCTGCTGGTAGTTGTTCCCGGAGGCCACCGCGTAGGCGAGCATGTTCGGCGTGAACGTGCTGGAGATGTTCGAGGAGATCTGCCGCAGCACGGCCGGCTCGGCGTAGAGCTGGAGCGTGCCGATGATCGAGAACACCGTGGTGAGGACGATCGACGGGGCGATGATCGGGACCTTGATCCGCCAGGCGATGGCCCAGTTGCTGGCGCCGTCGAGCTTTGCGGCCTCGTACAGCTCCTGCGGGATCGACTGCAGCGCCGAGAACATGATGAGCATGTTGTAGCCGGTCCACAGCCACGTGGAGATGTTCGCCGCCGACCACAGCACGGCACCCGGGCCCAGGAAGTCGGGCTTGAGCCCCATGTCGTTCAACAGGTCGACGACGGGGCTGAGTTGGGGCGAGTAGAGGTACGACCACATGATCGCGGCGATCACACCGGGCACGGCGTACGGCATGAACGCGGTGATGCGGAAGACCGATTTGAGCTTCAGCAGGGGAGTGTCGAGAAGCAGCGCGATGACCAGCGCGACGAACAGCATCACCGGCACCTGCACGATGCCGAACAGGCCGATGCGGCCGACGCTGGACCAGAACTCGCTGTTCTGGAGCACCTTTTCGTACTGGTCGAAGCCGCCGAACGTCGTGTACGAGGTGCCGTACTGGCCGCCGGTGCGGCGCACGACGCGGACGCTCTGCCACAGCGCGTAGCCGACCGGGACCAGGTAGAAGAGCACGAACGGGAGGAAGAACGGGATCACGAACGCGAAGATGGTGCCCGCCCGGGGGCCGCCGCCGTTGAGACGGCGACGGCCCCCGGGTGACTGCACCACGCGCGTCGCGCGCGTTGCGATGTCGGTCATTGCGCGGTCACTTGCCCGCCGCGGCCGGGATCGCCTGGTCCTTCATGGACTTCAGCGCGGCTGCCTGCGCCGTCGTCAGCGCGTCGTAGAGCGTGCCGTCACCGGCCGCCGCCTTGGCCATCGCGTCCTGCAGCGCGAGGTTCACCGTCTTCTGGGTGGGACCCCAGGCGAAGCTGGTGTTGATCTTCTTGGACGAGTCGGCGAAGACGTCGAAGATCTTCTCGTTGTCGTAGTACGGAACTCCCTTGGACAGCGCGGGCAGTTGGAGCCCCGCGTTCGCCGCCGGGTAGAGGCCGCCCAGCTGGTTCTCCAGCGCGAGGGCCTCCGGGTCGGTGTTCAGCCAGGTGTTGAACTTGACCGACTCGTAGAGGTGCTTGCTGCCCTTCATGAACGCGACGGTCGAGCCGCCCCAGTCACCGGACGCGCCGTTCGAACCCCACGTCGGCATCGGGACGATCGTCCACTTGCCGGACTGCTTGGGGAGGTTGTCGCGGAACATGCTGTAGCCCCAGGCGGCGCCGACGTAACTGGCGATCTGGTCCTGCTGGTACGCGGCGTACATCTGCGTCGAACCGTTGGCGAGGTCGGTGCGCACGAGCTTGCCGGCGATCAGCTTCTGCCAGTAGTCGGCGACCTGCTTGCTCTGCTCCGACGCGACGGTGACCTGCCACTTGTTGTCGGAGTAGCTGTACATCTGCGAGTTGTTCTGCCAGAGGAGCCCGTTGAACCACTCGGCGTTGTTCGGGTCGAAGAACGTGATGTCGAGCTTGGAGTCCGCCTTGTGCAGCTCGGCCGCGGCGGCCGCGTACTCGTCCCACGTCTTCGGGATCGCGATGCCGTACTTCTTGAAGATGTCACTGCGGACGTAGAGGGCCATCGGGCCGGTGTCCTGCGGCAGGGCGAAGACGCCGGTGTTGCCGAAGCTGGTCTGCGACCAGGTCCACGGCACGAACTTCGACTTGGCCGCGGTGGCCGCCGAGCAGGCCGAGGCGTCCACGAACGCGCTCTGGGTGCGCAGGTTGGGCAACTCGTCGTAGCCGACCTGGGCCAGGTCCGGCGCCTTGCCCGCCTTGAGGGCGTTGCTGAGGATGCCGTACTGGTCGTTGGAGATGTTCTTCGTCGAGACCTGGATGTTCGGGTTCTTCTTGTTCCACAGGGCGACGACCTTGTCCATGCCCGGAACGGTGTTCCAGTACTGGAGGGTGACCTTGCCCTTGGAGGGCGCGCAGGAGGCCGCGGATGTCTTCGTCGACGGCGAGGACGACGAGCATCCGGCGAGTACGGCGACACTGGCGGCCACGGCTACGGCGCCGAGGCGGATGCGCGTGATTGTGCTGCTCATGGTTTCCGTTCCAGACAACGACTAGCGGCGGTGCTAGGCGGCTCGATGCTGATCCCGAGGGCGGGATGCCTTCTGGGTGGAAGGGACGTGGGCACACCATTTCTCCGAGGTCTAAGAGCGTCCCGTGAGCGCTCCCGTGAGCGCTCACGGGACTGCCTGCAAATAGACCTCGACATGCATTTTGGAATGTTCGGAAGTCTGCGCTCCGGTGCGGGGGAGTGTCAAGACATTCGAGTCGGACGGGTATCGGTCGGGTTAAGCGGAGCCGCTCAACCGCAGCTCGGCGCGCACGACGAGGTCGTCGGCCGCGAGTGCGTCGAGTCCCGCCAGCAGCCGCGCGACCTGCTCGATGGCGAGGGCGCCGAGCCGGCGGGTGTCGAGGGCGACGCTGGTGAGCGGGGGCTCGACGAGCGCCCCGAGCTGCAGACCGTCGAAGCCGATCACCGCCAGCTCCTGCGGGATGCTTCTGCCGAGCCGGCGGGCCTCGCGCAGGGCGCCGATCGCGATGATGTCGTTGAACGTGAACACGGCGGTGACGTCGGGATGGTCGGTGAGCAGTTCCCTGAGCGCCGATCCGCCGCCGTCGGCCGTCTGGTCCGCGGGGACCATCAGGCCGGCCTCGATTCCGTGGGCCGCCGCGGCGGTCGTGAACCACTCGTACCGGATGCTCGGTTCGGCCCGGGTGTGATGGTCCAGCATGCCGATCCGGGTGTGTCCCTGGGCGACCAGGTGGGCGACCGCAGCGTGCACACCCTCCGCGCCGTCGATCTGGATCGCGCTGAACCGTGTGCGCTGCTCCCGGCCGATCAGCACCACCGGCATACCGCGCGTGAACTTCTCCAACTCGCTCTCGGGACAGCTGAAGTAGCCGATGACCGCGTCCACTTGGGAGCTGATCACCTGGAGCGTGCCGAGCTCCTCCTCCGCCCGGTCCCCGGTGTCGTACACGACGACCTGCCAGCCACGGGTCCTGGCCGCCTCCAGCGCGGCGGCCGCGACCTCGGTGAAGAACGGGTTGAGCAGATCGGGGATCACCAGCCCGATGGTCATCGTGTCCTGCCGGACCAGACCCCGGGCGAACCGGCTCGGCCGGTAACCGAGCGCGCGGGCCGCGTCGAGCACCCGCTGTTTGGTGACGCTGTCGATCTCGTCCTTGTCGTTCAGCGCCCGTGACACCGTCTGCCGGGACACCCCGGCCGACTTGGCGACGTCATTGATCGTGATTTTCCGGGGTTCCGTCCCCGTTGCCGACGGCACCACCATCGCCCACCTCCCGCTTCTCGCGAACGCCGGTGCGCGCGCAGAGCCCGAGTATGCATGTACGAGGGCGGCCGTACGAAGCCACGACCGGAAGCCGGGGGACGATCGCGCGGGTGTCGCGCTACCGGGACGGCATCACGACCGGAGCCTGAGCGAGCGCCGGAACACTGGTGGGATCGTCGAGCAGGGCGTCACGGCAGGCCTGGAACGCGCCGCGCAGCGTGGCCTCGCCGCCGAGGACGCCGAAGGTGATCAGCGGCTGCATGTCGGGCGCCAGGGCACGGCGTCCGGCGAGTCGCGCCTCCAGACCGGGCATGAGCCAGGAGGCCCAGGTGGCGAGGTATCCGCCGAGGATGATCTCGCCCGCGTCGGTGACACCGGACACGCCGAGGACGGCAGCGCCCAGCGCGTGCCCGGCGGCGCCGAGCGCGGCGACCGCGTCCGGATCGCCCGCGCGCAGCCGTCGGTCCAGCTCGGCCAGCGCGGCTTCACCGCCCTCCGACTCGGCTACTGCGTCCAACCCGGCCGCGTGGATGAGGGGTTCGGGGCCGATGTACGTGGCCAGGCAACCCCGGGTGCCACAACGGCAGTCGGGACCGTCGAGGGAGATCGGCAGATGCCCGATCTCACCCGCCATGCCGTGACTCCCGCTGTGCACACGGCCGTTGACGAGCAGCCCGCCGCCCACACCGGTGTCGGCCTTGATGTAGGCGACCGTGTCGGGGTGCTCGACGCAGTCGGCCGCGAGGGCGTGGTACTCGGCCAGCGCCGCCATGTTCGCGTCGTTCACCACGTCAACAGGGCAGTCCAGCAAGGGGAGTTCGGCGGCGACGAGGGCGCGCAGATCGGTGCTGTGCCAGCCGAAGTCGATGGCGGCGGCGACCAGTTGGGAGGGCCCGACTACCGGTCCGGCCATCGCCACGGCGAGTTGGGCGAGATGAGCGTGCGGCGCCGCGTCCCGAACCGCTGCCTCGGCCGACCGCACCACGCAGCCGATGACCGCGGCCAGGGCGCGCGGATCGCCGTACGGCGCGTGGTGGGGCGCCGACTCGCGGTGCAGAACGCGGCCTTGGAAGTCCGCCGCCATCACGTGCACGGACTCCAGACTCACCTGCGCGGCGAGGACGACCACGCGCTCGGGCACCAGTCGC
The DNA here is from genome assembly GCF_045162565.1 of Streptomyces sp. NBC_00986. Lineage (NCBI taxonomy): Bacteria > Bacillati > Actinomycetota > Actinomycetes > Kitasatosporales > Streptomycetaceae > Streptomyces > Streptomyces sp. NBC_00986. The sequence goes on along the minus strand of NZ_CP108733.1, from coordinate 1,078,501 downwards.
AGCAGACGCCGGGGGCGGCCTCGCCCGGCGGCCGGCACCGACCCCGCCTCGGCGACCAGCCCGCGGTCGATCAGCTCCGTGACCAGCGCGGTGACGGTGGCGTGCACCAGTCCGGTGCCGGCGGCCACCTCGGTACGGGCGCACGGACCGTGGGCGTCGAGGTACCGCAGTACGAGGGCCAGATTGCGGCGTCGTACGTCGGCGGAGTCGGCGGGGGCGTTCACGCAGACGATTGTGCCCCCGCGAGAAGGGACCGGGTCAAGGTGGCCAAGATATTATTTTTCGAGCCTTGAAATAAATAAATCCACGTGGCCATACTCCCGGCACCGGCAACGGTGCCGGTCCGTCCCCGTGGAGGCGTCCTTGTCCGCTTCGACCTCTTCCGCCCCCGCCACCGCCCGAACGGACGACACCCTGGGCAGCTCCCAGGTGAACGTCCTGATGTGGTCGATGGGCGCGGGATTCGCCGCTCTCTACACCGCTTACGCCGGTCTCGTCGTGGTTCTGCTCCCCGCTCAGATCCAGAACCTCGACGCCGCCGCGAAGGAATCGAACCTCGCCCTGGTGACGATGACCTCCTCCATCGTCACGCTCTTCGCCCAGCCGATCATCGGCGCCATCTCCGACCGCACGCGCGGCCGCCTGGGCCGCCGCACCCCGTGGATGCTGTTCGGCGCCGTCGGTTCGACCCTCTCCCTGCTGGCCATCTCGCACGCCACCACCCTGCTCTGGCTCACGCTGATGTGGGTCGCCGTCCAGGTGCTGCTGAACGTCGTCCAGGCCCCGCTCACCGCCGTCATGGCCGACCGCGTCGCCCCGCGCCGGTTCGGCATCGTCTCCGCCTTCGTCGGCCTCGGCTCCAACCTCGGCGCCACGCTCGGCGTGATCGTCGCCGCCCGCTACGCCGGTCAACTCGGCCTGGGATACGGCGTGATCGCCGCGATCGTCCTGGTGGTCGTGCTCGCGTTCGTCCTGCTCAACCGGGACCGGACCCGCCCCGAGCCGCCGGAGCCCTTCTCCTGGCGGGAGTTCCTCACCGGCTTCTGGGTGTCGCCGCGCCAACACCCCGACTTCGCCTGGGCGTTCGTGGCCCGCATGACGTTCATCCTCGGCTACTGGGGCGTCGCCACCTACCAGCGCTACGCCCTCCAGGACTACGTCGGCCTCGACGCCGACGCCGTGGACAGCGCCCAGCAGCTGATGTCCGTGCTCGCCCTCGTCGGCACCCTCGCCGGTGCGATCCCGGCGGCGAAGATCTCCGACCGCACCGGCCGCCGCAAGATCTTCGTGGTCGGCGCGTCGGTCCTGCTCGCCCTGTCCATGGCCATCCCGCTGGTCAGCCCCACACTCCCCGCGATGTACGCCTATGCGCTGGTCAGCGGCATGGGATTCGGTACGTACATGTCGCTGGACATGGCCTTGATGACCGAGGTCCTGCCCAAGGGCGCGGCGGCCGGCAAGGACCTGGGCATCCTCAACATCGCCACCAACGTGCCGCAGGCCCTGGGACCGATCATCGCCTCCGTGCTCATCACCTCGTTCGCCGCGGGCTCCGACAAACTCCCCGGCTACCGCGTCCTGTTCGCCTTCGCCATGGCCGTCGTACTGATCAGCGCGCTGGCCATCCGCCCGATCAAGGGCGTCAAATAACGGACGAAGTATCGCCCCCCATACTCCGACCCCCCCACCTCCACAAGGAAGTTGCCCTGTGCCCCAGTCCGTACTCGCTGCCACGTCCCTGGGCCCCGTCCTCGGGACGTGGCAGCACACCACCGCCCGCTTCCTCGGCATCCCCTACGCCGAGGCTCCCGTCGGCGACCTCCGCTTCGCCGCCCCCGTCCCGGCCAAGCCGTGGACCGCACCCCTCGACGCCACCCGGTACGGGCCCACCGCGCAACGCCGCCCCTTCATCCTCGACGGCCCCACCACCATTCCCGAGCCGTCGATTCCGGGCGACGGGGTACTGAACCTCAACGTCTTCACCCCGGACCCGACCCCGGGCGCCGGCCTGCCGGTCCTCGTCTGGATCCACGGCGGGGGCTATGTCGCCGGGTCCGCCGCCAGTCCCTGGTACGACGGTTCCGCCTTCGCCCGCGACGGCATCGTCCTCGTGTCCATCGGCTACCGGCTCGGCATCGAGGGCTTCCTCCACCTCGACGACGCCCCCGACAACCGCGCCGTGCTCGACTGGATCGCCGCGCTGACCTGGGTACGCGACAACATCGACGCGTTCGGCGGCGACCCCGGAAAGGTCACCATCGCCGGTCAGTCGGCGGGCGGCGGCGCGGCCCAGACCCTGATGGCGACGCCCTCCGCACACGGCCTGTTCCGCGCCGTGATCTCCCAGTCCGGCGCGGTCAAGTCGCCCCAACATCGGCGCGACGCCCTGGCCGATTCGGCGCGCCTGACCGAACGCACCGGCGTCCCCGCCCTCGCCTCCGCCCTCCGCGACCTCACCGACGACGAACTCCTCGCCCTCCAGGACGCCTTGGCCACACCCGAGGCAGGCCTGACGCTGGCGCCTTTCGCGGACGGGGAGTTGATCCCGGTCCCGGTGCCGGACGCTTTCGCGAACGGCAGCGCGGCGCCTGTCCCGCTCCTGCTCGGTTTCACGCAGCGCGAGTTCTACCCCCCGCCGGGGACCACGCCAACACCCGCACCCGTGGGGACCGTTGACGCCGTACTGGCCGGTCACGGCCTGGGGCCCGACGCCGTGACCATGTACACAGCCCTCCAGGACAGGGCGGACCCGGTACTACGCATGGGCCAGGCCTTGACCGACGCCATCTTCCGCGGCCCGTCCCTCGCTCTCGCCGAGTCCCACGCCCACCACGAACTCCCCACCTGGCTCTACCACTTCACCTGGGGCAGCGCCGCCCACTGCATCGAGATCCCCTTCGCCTTCGACCTCCTGGACGCGGAGCGCGTCACGGCCGCGACGGGCCCGCATCCGCCTCAGTCCCTGGCGGACGCGATGCATGGTGCCTGGGTCGCGTTCGTCCGCGATCTGGACCCGGGCCCTCAATGGCCTCGCTACACCAACAAGCGTCGTACGACGATGACTTGGGACGCGGTCCCCGAGGCCCTTGATGACCCGCTGAGCGCCGAGCGTCGTATCTGGACCACGTGATGAATCGGCTGGACGTCCTGTGGCGGCGTGTCCTTCTGCCGACCTGACCAGCGGGACGCCGGCGCGGGCACCCTGAGAACTGGGTGGCGGAACGGCCGCCCGGTCGTGACACGATCGGCCTCCTGCCAGGTGAACGGAGGCCGAGGACACGACCGGGGAAGAGGCAAAGGCGCGGCTCGGGCGACTCGCCAGGGCTCGCGCCTTCGGCCGCCACGTGGGATCCGACCAGCTCATTCAGGCGGGCCTGGACGCACTCCTCGCGGATGTGGACAGCCCGTCCCTCCCCCTCCTGGCCGGTCTCGCGCGGAAAGACGAACCCGAAGCACCCGAGCTCTTCGACCAAGTCCTCGACGAACTGGGGCTCTCCTTCGCACCACCGGCAGACCCTACGGCCGCGCAATGGGCCCACGCCTACTGGCTGGCCGAGGAGATCACCCAAGGCAGCCTCGATCCCGCCACCGGCGCCGATCTGATCTGGACCGAGGTCGCCGAGGCACTCGACTACCCGGCCGCACTCCAGCCGATCGTCCACTGCGCGATCTCGCTCGCCGACCAGGACGACAACCGGACCGCCCCCTTCGAGGCTCTCCGACTCGACGCACTCCAGGCCGCGAGGGACCTGCTGGGCCACCGCCCCCCACCGTGAGCGGCTAGCTCGTGTTTATGCTGCGCCGAGGAAAGGCGACGGGAGGCGTGTATGCACAAGCCCGGCATTCAGGTGCTGGTCAGGGCGACGGCGGCGGTGTCGGTGATGATCGCCGCGGCGGCATGCGGCGGTCACCAGGGCTCGGCGACGACGGCCCCTTCCGTGAGCGCCTCCCCGGATTCCTCCGTGTACACCGCCGAGTTGGAGAAGAGCGACCTCCCCTGGAGCGGCAGCCCCAGCCCGTACAACGCCGTGGCGAAACTCGACGACGGCCGCCGCGTAGCCCTGCACTACCTGCGCGGCAAGGGCCTCGTCGAGCAGCACTACAGCCCCCGGGCGAAAGCCTGGACCGCACCGAAGATCATCTACCGCACCAAGACCGACGCATGCCAGGGCATTCACCTGAACACCAAGAACGGAACCGTCGCCGTGATCGCCGACTTCGGTTCCTACTGCTACGACGGTGAACCGCCGACCGAGTCCATCGCCGCCGTCGGCACCGGCGGCCTGACCGAGTGGAGCGTCAACGTCACCAAGGACTTTGACGGTTGGGAGCGGGCCACCGTCTCCAGCGACGGGCAGCAGGTTGTCTTCGGGAGGGACACCAGGCTCCGTTGGAGCCGGGCCGACGGGTTCGAACGTCAGTAACTCGAACCCCGTCAGCACGGCGACGCCACTTCTGTCCCCAACTACGCCCCCAGAGAAAGGGCTTGCCGCTGCCACCGCGAGGCTGCCACGATCGCTGCCTTCCTCACCCCGAGCAACGGGTGGCGGCCATCTAGGAGGTCCGGTGTCCAAGCGGTGGCTGTTCCTGTCGGCGGCCGCGGTACTCATCGTCGTCTCCCTGGCGTTGGTGCTGCTGCCCGGCGACAAGAACGGCGAGGAGGTGAAGACCGCAGCGGGAAGCGCCGCGACCGAGCCCGCCGCGACCAGCTCCAGTCCGGTCAACTCGCCGTCCGCGAGCGGCACTTCAACCCCTTCCACGCGGGCGACCGTCGCACCGAAGAAGCCGTCGGCGACCCCGTCCGTCCGCGCCACCACCAAGCCGACCGCCACATCGGCCACGAAAACCCGCCAACAGGCCTCCGGCACCGCCGCGTTGGCCGGACGGATCCGCCCCGGCGTCACCTACACAGGAGTCGCCACCTTCTATGACGCGGACGGCGGCGGCGCCTGTATGTACGACCCGAGCGGCGACGTCATGACCGGCGCGATGAACACCACGGACTACGAGTCGTCCAAGGCGTGCGGGGCGTACGTGCTGGTGCACGCGGCCAACGGCGCGACCGTCACGGTCCGCATCACCAACGAATGCCCGGGGGACTGTGCCCCCGGCCAGATCGACCTCAGCGCACAGGCCTTCGCGAAACTCGCCGCCCCTTCGGCCGGCCGGATCCCGATCACCTGGAACCTGGCGAGCCCCAGCACCTCCGACACGATCTCGATCCGCTACAAGACCGGATCCACCCGCTACTGGTGCGGCATCCAGGCGATCGGCCACCGAAATCCCTTGGCCCGCCTCGAAGTTGGCACGAGCAGCGGCTGGCGTCAGTTGCAGCGCACCGACTACAACTACTTCCTGTCGGAGGACGGCAGCGGCTGCGGCGGCGCGCTCAGGCTCACGGACATCTACGGCGAACAACTCACCGTCCCCGCACTGGCGGTGCGAGCGAACGTCACGCAGTCCACGCGACTCCAGTTCGCCAAGCACTAGTCGGTCACCAGTCGTTCGGGTGAGGCGCGGGCCCGCGGCCCGTCGCGTGCCGGCGGAACGGCCACTGGTGGACGGAGCGCAGCGGGAGGTCGTCCGGCGGGGCGGGCAGGGACGGCGGCGCGCCGTTGAAGTGGGCGATGACGACGACCCTGTCCTGGCCGCCCAGGTAGATGCCCGCGTCGAGGGAGGCGGGGTCGGCGAGGACGCCGGGCAGTACGGTCCGTTCGACGTTCTCGAAGTTCTTCCGGCACCACACCGGGGAGACCCCCAGCGACTACCGTGCGCGGGCCCTGGGCCGAGGCCAGGTGCAGTTGTGAGAGTGCCGGTCACCGCTGCCTCGCAGGAGAGACCCCGGTCGGAGTCGCACCGCCCTCTCAAAGGGCGGGCGCGGGAGTGCTGTCGCTCTCGCGGGCCATCGCCCGCCGCAACCTCGCCTCGTCCGAACTCCCGGGCGCCGCGGTCAAGATGACGATCTTCAGGTCGGAGTCGCCGTCCGTCAGGACATCGCAGTCCACGTCCACGGGCCCGACCTCGGGATGCTCGACCGTCTTGCGGTCCTCGCGGTGTGCGCCCACCGTGCCGCTCGCCCACAACCGCGCGAACGTCCCGTTGCCCGCGGTGAGTTGACGGATCAGCTCCGCCAGCCGGACGTCGTGCGGGAAGCGGCCGGTGGCGCGGCGCAGGTCGGACACGATCGCGAGGTCCGAGGCAGCACCGTTCCGCACCAGCACCGGCCACGAGGCGATGCGTGCGCCACGAATGCCGTCGCCGGAACCGATCGGAAACCGCTCACGCGCGAAGTTGCGTTCCTCGGGTGGCTTGTCGGAGGGGTCGCCGAGCAGCGTCGCCCACCCCGGGTTCCACCAGATCAGCTGCCAGTCGGCGGCGAACACGGCGACGGCGACATCTCCGAGCCGGTTCAGCACCCGGTGCACGCCGGACGGCAGGTGATCGGGGATCGGCTCGTCGTTCGGCGGGACCAACCCGGCCATGCGGTAGAGGTGTTCCCGTTCTACGGCGGTCAGTTGGAGGGCACGCGCGAGCGAGGCGACGACCTGAGCCGAAGGCGCCGTGGACCGCCCCTGTTCCAGGCGCACGACGTAGTCCACCGACACCCCGGCGCGCTCGGCGAGTTCCTCACGGCGCAGACCGGCCGCCCGCCGGGACCGACCGGACGGCAGCCCCACGGCCGACGGGGACAACCGCTCCCGCCAGGCGCGGATCGTCGCCCCCAGCCCTGCTCCTGATCCCGGTCCCAGCCCCTCGTTCGTCGCCATGTCCTCCATTCTCCTCCGACTCCCGATCCTGGTAACGCCGGTCCTACGGTCGAGGCGTCCCTGGCAGCGCACCCGCGCCCTGGGCACGATCGACGCATGACCACCACGTTCATCACCGGAGCCAACAAGGGCCTCGGCCACGAGACCGCCCGCCGCCTCCTCGCCCTCGGCCACACCGTGATCGTCGGAGCCCGCGACGAAGGGCGGGGTGCGGAGGCCGGCGCCGAACTGGGCGCTCGGTTCGTCCGCATCGACGTCACCGACGACGCCTCCGTCACCGCGGCGGCTGCCGACGTCGCCGCACACGAAGGCGTCCTCGACGTTCTGATCAACAACGCCGGTGTACACGGCCCGCACGGCGACCCCGCCGAACTGACCGGTGCGGACGCGTTCGGCGTCTTCGACGTCAACGTCTTCGGGGCGGTGCGGACGATCACCGCGTTCCTCCCGCTGCTGCGCCGCTCACCCGACCCGGTCATCATCAACGTCAGCAGTGGCATGGGCTCGCTCGCCATCACCCACGACCCGTCACGGATCGAGTCCTCCGTCGTCGCGCCGCTCTACACCGCGTCCAAGGCGGCCCTCACCATGCTGACCACCCAATACGCCAAGGCGCTCAAGGGAGTTCGCGTCAACGCCGCCGATCCCGGCTACACGGCGACCGACCTCAACGGCCACAGCGGCCCCCAGACCGTCACCGAGGGAACCGACGCGATCGTCCACCTTGCGACGGAAGAACCCGGCGCGGGCTCGGGCCGTTTCATCGACCGCGACGGCCCGCTCGCCCTGTCCTGAACCCTGATCACCTTGTCCTGAACCCCACTCCTGCAACACGGCCGACACAGCTTGGTTTCCGTAGGTGCTACCGGCGGTAACAACTGTGGTGTCGCGGCACGTTCCACGTGTCGGACACATCTCCCGCACCTCCCGTACCTGACCCGGAAGGCACCCCATGGAGAATTCGGCCCCCACAACGATCAGCAGACGAAGAGCCCTGACGGTGGCCGGCGGTGTCGCCGCCGGCGCCGCCCTCGCGGCGCACGCGGTACCGGCGTTCGCGGCCGACACCTCGTCCGCCGACGCCATCGTCGTCGGACACGGCCTCGCCGGGCTCGTCGCCACCGCCGAACTGGTCGCCGCAGGAAAGAAAGTGCTGCTCCTGGACCAGGAACCCGAGTCCAACCTTGGCGGCCAGGCGTTCTGGTCCTTCGGCGGACTGTTCCTGATCGACTCCGACGAGCAGCGGCTCATGGGCATCAAGGACTCCCAGGAGCTGGCCTGGCAGGACTGGTTGGGCACGGCCGGCTTCGACCGCGGCATCGACGACCCGGCCGGCCAGGACTACTGGGCCCGCAAGTGGGCCGAGGCGTATGTGGACTTCGCGGCCAACGAGAAGCGGTCCTGGCTCTACGGCCTCGGCATCCGCTGGTTCCCGATCGTCGGCTGGGCCGAGCGCGGCGGCGGCCTCGCCGACGGACATGGCAACTCGGTGCCCCGCTTCCACGTCACGTGGGGTACCGGACCGGCGGTGGTCGAGCCGTTCGAGAAGCAGGTGCGGGCCGGGGTCGCCAGCGGCAAGGTGACCTTCAAGTTCCGGTACCGCGTCGACGAGATCGTCCGCACCAACGGCGCCGTGACCGGCGTGCGCGGCGCGATCCTCGAACCCAGCACCGCCCAACGTGGCAAGGCCACCTCCCGCACCGTGGTGGGCGACTTCGAACTCAAGGCCCCTGTGGTGATCGTGACGTCGGGCGGTATAGGCGCCAACCACGATCTCGTACGCCAGAACTGGCCTGCCCGATTGGGCAATCCGCCCAAGACCATGATCACCGGTGTGCCCGCGTACGTGGACGGCCGGATGCTCGGCATCACCGCGTCGGCGGGCGGCCGAATCGTCAACCCGGACCGGATGTGGCACTACACGGAGGGCCTCAGGAACTACGACCCGATCTGGCCCAACCACGGCATCCGCATCCTCCCTGGCCCGTCCTCGATGTGGTTTGACGCCACCGGCAAGCGGTTCTCCGCCCCCGACATGCCGGGCTACGACACGCTCCACACCCTGGGCTCGATCACCGCCAGCGGCTACGACTACTCGTGGTTCGTCACCACGAGCAAGATCATCGCGAAGGAGTTCGCGCTCTCCGGCTCGGAGCAGAACCCGGACCTCACCAACAAGGACATCCTGATGCTTCTCTCGCGCATCTGGCAGACGCCGGAGCCGATCGAGAAGTTCAGGAAGAACGGCGTCGACTTCATCACCGCCACCACGCTCTCCGAACTGGTCCTCGGAATGAACAAGTTGACCGGCGACGGCCTGATCAAACTGGCCGACCTCCAGCGGCAGATCGAGGCCCGTGACCGGGAGATCGACAACCCGTACTCGAAGGACGCCCAGGTGATGGGCATCCGCAACGCCCTCTCCTACACCGGGGATTCGCTCAGCCGCACGGCCGCGATCCACAAGATCCTCGACCCGAGCGCCGGACCCCTGATCGCCGTGCGCCTCAACATCCTCACCCGCAAGACCCTCGGCGGCCTCCAGACCGACCTCTCGGGCCGTGTCCTGGACGCCTCCGGCACCCCGATTCCCGGTCTGTACGCGGCCGGTGAGGTCTCCGGCTTCGGCGGCGGGGGAGTCCACGGCTACCGCTCGATGGAGGGCACCTTCCTCGGCGGCTGCCTGTTCTCCGGCCGCCAGGCGGGCCGCGCGGCGGCTGCCGCGATCTGAGTGTTACGGCCGCTCGCAGTCCCCTCGGCAACCCGGTCGACTCGGACCGGGTTGCCGAGGGGAGCGGGACTATCCCAGGACGAGCGGCAACTTGTCGTGCAGCGAGCCCAGTTGAGCTCTCTCCTCGTCGGTCGGAGCGCGCCGTCCGGTGCCGACGAGCAGAGCGGCCGTATCGGAGAACGACGACGGGAACGCGGACCGGGCGATCCTCTCCAGCAACTGCCGCGCCCCGGCGAGCACTTCGGCCGACGGTCCCGCCGCGTCCGGGAGATGGGCGACCAGGTCGAGGTGGTGCAGGGCCCACTCCAGGACGTACGCGGAGAGGTAGTCGCCCGCGGTGAGCACCTCGTCCTGGGTGCTCACCCGGAGGCCGCGATCGGCGAGCCGGGCGGCGCGGCCCGCGGCCGAACCGACGTCGTCCAGATGGAACTTGAGCAGCCAGGGCTCCTTGTACGCGGCGGCCAGCCGCACGATCAGAGCGTCGAGCGGGTCGTCGCCGGTAGGCGGTGTCGAGGAGACGGTCCAGTAGGTCACCGCGTTGCGGGTCGGTTCCGTGTCGGCGGGAGTCACGAGGGTGATCAGGACGTCCTGGGCGTCGATCACCAGATGACAGACCAGGTCCCGCACCAGCCACCCGGCACAGCCCGACGGCCGCGCGAAGTCCTCGTCCGGGAGGTCCGCCACCGCCGAGAGCAGCGCCGTCAAGGAACGTGAGAAGAGATCCACGTCGGCAAGCTAGTGCGAGGCCAACGCGGGCTGCAAACAACGGTGTTCTCACGTGGACCGTGTCACGGGATCCGGCGGTGGATGTCCGCCAGCAGGTTCCGCATGGCCATGCGGAAGAGCTCGGCCTGGTGCTCACCGAGGAAGGACGTGTGCCCGAACACCTCCAGGGCGACGAGGCCGTGCAGGTGTCCCCACGCGTTCATCAAGAGGGCGGTCGCGGGGGCGGGCAGATGCCCGTGGCCGTAGTGCGGCAGCTGTTCCAGGTAGGCGCGGAGTGCGGGGGAGAGCACGGGTAGGTCGACCGAGGCGAGTTGCTCCGCGCTGAATCCGTCGAACAACTCGCGCTCGAAGATCTCGCTCATCCGGCGCGTCGCCTGGGTGGTCGGGCCGTCGGCGGGTGCCGCGTAGCCCCGGAGCGGTGTTCCGTAGAGGAGTTGGAAGCTCTCGGGATGGGCGATCGCCCAGCGGCGGTAGCCCTCGGCCGCGATCACCAGGCGGGGCAGATCCGGATCGTCCGACGGGGCGTCTACGGCCGCCTGCACGGCGTCGGCCAGATCCTCGTACCCCTTGGTGACGAGCGCCGTGACGAGGGCGTCCCGGCTCGGGAAGTAGTGGTAGAGCGCCTGCACGGTCATGCCGAGACTGCGGGCGACCGCCCGCAACGACAGGGCGGCGGGCCCGTGTTCGGTGAGGTGGCGCTCGGCCGCGTCCACGATCTCCTGGGTGGCGGCGGCCCTTCGCCGTTCGCGCAGCGAGGGCGGTGCGGTGGTGTGTTCGTCGACGGCCATGCGGCGACCGTACGACGCCAACTCCTCTCGTGCGCGCCGATGTTGCGAAGTGTGAGGAAAATCTAACACTGCCAAATCTTCTTGCTCCTCACTAACGTCGTGCACGGCGACGAAGAGTGCCCCGTTGATCAACTCCGGCTGTTTCGCGCCCTTTTCACCGTATGGGCATTAAACGTATGGATTTCTAAGGAGAACAGGCGTGTTTGAACGCATAGCCGAACTGGTCATCCGGCGCTCCCGGTTGGTGCTCGTCGTCGCGGTCGTGGCTGTGGCTCTCATGGGCGTCCTGGGCGCCGGCGCCTTCGCCGAGCTGCAGGGCGGCGGCTACGACGACCCGGCCTCCCAGTCCTCCCGGGCCGCGCAGGCCATCGACCGGAAGTTCGGCGGGGAGACGAACCTGGTCCTGCTGGTCGGCGCCTCCGAGGGGCGTGTCGACGCTCCGGCCGCCGAGCGGAGCGGCAGAGCCCTGGTGGCCGAACTCAAGAAGGACCAGCACCTTGAGAACGTCATCTCGTACTGGGACACGGGCAGTTCGGACCTCCGCTCCAAGGACGGCCGTGATGCCATGGTGCTCGCCCATGTGAAGGGCGACGACACCGAGCGGGACGAGAACACGAAGAGCGCCATCGACACCTACACCGGGACGTATGAGAAGACACTCACCGTCCGGGCGGGCGGAGGCGCCGCCGTGACCAGCGGGATGGGCACCCAGTCGGGCGAGGATCTCGTCCTCGCCGAGTCCATCGCCGTGCCGCTCACCCTCGTACTGCTCCTGCTGGTCTTCGGCAGCATGGTCGCGGCCCTGCTGCCGCTGGCGATCGGCGCCATCGCCATCGCGGGCACGTTCGCCGAGCTGTACGTCCTCGGCAGCGTCACCGACGTCTCCGTCTTCGCGATCAACCTGACCACCGCGCTGGGCCTCGGCCTCGGCATCGACTACGCCCTGCTGATGGTCAGCCGGTTCCGCGAGCAGCTCGCGTCAGGGGCGAGCGTGGACGACGCCGTCCGGCGCACGGTGAGCACGGCGGGCCGTACGGTCGCGTTCTCCGCCGCGACCGTGGCGGCCGCGCTCGCCGCACTCCTGGTGTTCCCGCAGTACTTCCTGCGCTCGTTCGGCTACGCCGGTGTCGGGGTCGTCGTCATCGCGGCGGTCAGCACCCTGTTCGTCATGCCGGCGCTGTTCGTCGTCCTGGGCCACCGGGTCAACGGCGGGCGGCTGCCCTGGGCGAACCGCCCGCGTTCCGCCACCCGGGCGCCCCTGTGGGGACGGCTGGCCGCCACCGTGATGCGGCGGCCCGCGCTCACCGCGCTGCCCGTCCTCGCGGTCCTGCTGGTCGCGGCGAGCCCGCTCCTCGGCATCACCTTCGGCACCCCGGACGAACGCGTCCTGCCCGAGAACGCCACGAGCCGCCAGGTCTCCTCGGTCCTGCGCGAGAAGTTCAACGGCAACGACGACTCCGCCCTCCACATCGTCATCGACAACCCCCTGAGCAAGGCCCCGCTGGAGTCGTACGCGACCGAACTGTCCGGGCTCGAGAGCGTCGTCCGCGTCGAGACCAGCACGGGAACCTACGCCGAGGGACACCCCGCGGCGACCGGCCCCGGCAACACCGCCCTCGGCCGCCCCGACGCACAGCAGCTCAACGTCGTGAGCACCTTGACACCGAGGTCCGACGCGGCGCAGAGCCTGGTCCGGGACGTGCGGGCGGTCACGCCGCCCGCCGGAACACACCCTCTGGTAGGCGGAGTCGACGCCGTACTGGTCGACTCCAAGCACTCCGTCGGCAGCCGGCTTCCGCTCGCCGTGGCCCTGGTCGCCCTCACCACCTTTCTCCTGCTCTTCCTCTTCACCGGCAGCGTCGTCCAGCCGCTGCGCGCACTGCTCCTCAACATGGTCAGCCTGGGCGCGACCCTCGGCGTCATGACCTGGATCTTCCAGGACGGCCACCTCTCCTCCGTGCTCGGCTTCACGGCACAGCCCATGGACGTCGCCATGACCGTGCTGATGTTCTGCATCGCCTTCGGCCTCTCGATGGACTACGAGGTCTTCGTCACCAGCCGGATCAAGGAACTCCACGACCTGGGCGAGGACAACGAGTCCGCCGTGACCAACGGCCTCGGCCACACGGGACGCATCGTCACCGCGGCCGCCTGCCTCCTCGCGGTGAGCTTCTTCGCCTTCGGGACGGCCAAGCTCAGCTTCATGCAACTCTTCGGCCTGGGCAGCGGGTTGGCCATCCTCATCGACGCCGTCGCCGTACGCGGCATCCTCGTCCCCGCCGCGATGCGCGTACTCGGCCGCTCGGCCTGGTACGCGCCCGGCTTCCTGCGCGGGTTCCACGACCGGTTCGGTCTGAGCGAGGGCGGTTCCGCGCCCGCGCCGGAGCTCATCACCGAGCCGTCGTACGGGAAGGACTCGACGCAGGTCTGATCACGCGAGACCACCGGTAGCCAACGAGATGCATTAGCTCTAATATGATTAGAGCTAATGCATCTCGTTGGAAGGACCCCTCCCGTGGACCTGCGGCAGCTCTTCGACGACCTCGTGCGCTTCGAGACCGACCTGTGGAACGGGATCGATGCCCGGCTTCGACAGGAGTGCGACGTGACCCTGGGCGGTCTGAACGTGATGCTCGTCGTCGAGCGCGAGGGTTCCTGCCGGGTGAACGACATAGCCGCGGCCCTCTCGATCACGGTCGGCGGTGCGAGTCAGGCCGTCGACCGGCTGGAGAAGCTCGGCCACTGCACCCGGCGCCCCCACCCCGCCGACCGCCGCTCCTCGATCGTCGAACTGACGGCGGCCGGAGGGGAGTTGGTGGCGGAGGCGGGTCCCGTGTTCGACCGTGAACTCGCGACACGGCTGGCCGGCCCGCTCCCCGACACGGCGCTCGGTCACCTGGCCGATGCGCTCGCCGTACTCCGCGCCTCCACTCCACCCAGCCCAACACCCCTGACAAAGGAGACCTGATGAGCACCACCCAAGCGCGAGCAGTGCGCTTCGACGAGTACGGCGACCGTGACGTCCTCCACGTCACCGAGGTACCGGTGCCCCGACCCGCCGCAGGGGAAGTCCTCGTGGAGGTCAGGGCAGCCGGCATCAACCCCGGTGAGGCGGCCATCCGCTCAGGCGCGATGCACGAGCGCTTCCCCGCGACCTTCCCCTCCGGTCAGGGCAGCGACCTCGCCGGTGTCGTCACCGAACTCGGTGAGGGCGTAACCGACTTCGGTGTCGGCGATGAAGTCCTCGGCTTCTCCTGGCAGCGCTCCAGCCAGGCCACGCACGTCGTCGTGCCGGTGTCGCAGCTCATCCGCAAGCCGGAGGCCCTGAGTTGGGAGGTGGCCGGATCCCTCTATGTCGTCGGCTGCACCGCGTGGGCCGCCGTCGAAGCGGTGGCCCCCAAGCCCGGCGAGACCGTCGCCGTCTCGGCCGCGGCCGGCGGTGTGGGTACCGTCGTCGTCCAACTCCTCGCCGTACGCGGCGCGCACGTCCTCGGCATCGCCTCGCCCGCCAACGCCGACTGGCTCACCGCCCACGGCGCGACCCCGGTGCCGTACGGCGACCGGCTCGCCGACGCGCTCACCGCGGCGGCGCCCGATGGGATCGACGCGTTCATCGACCTCTTCGGCCCCGAGTACGTCCAACTCGCTGTAGAACTAGGCATTTCCAGGGACCGGATCGAGACGATCATCTCCTTCCAGAAGGCCCAGGAACTCGGCACCAAGAGCGCGGGCAGCGCCGACGCCTCCACCCGCGAGGTCCTCACCGAGATGGCCGACCTCGTCGCCTCCGGCCGTATCGAGATCCCGATCGCCGCGACCTACCCGCTCGACGGCGTCCGCGACGCGTTCGCCGAACTCGAGAAGCGTCACACGCGCGGAAAGATCGTGCTCATTCCCTGAGGCGACCTGACGTCGCCTGGTGCCGCGGAGTACTGCGGAAACATCCCGGTCGAACTCGTCGTGGAAGAAGGACCGGCTGGATCCACAGCACCCGTCAACCGCCGATTGACCGGGCCCTTTAGGGTCCGAGGGGCGTGGGGCCCTGCACGGACCAGCCGTGCAGGGCCCCGGCCCGCGGCGGCATCATGCCGTTGAGACGGTGCGGGCCGCCGCGCTGTACAACACCGTCGACATCGAGGGCTCAGCGGCGCAGCCCCAGCGCGTCGCGCCCCGCGTACCGCGCCTGGTCGCCCAAGTCCTCCTCGATACGGGTGAGTTGGTTGTACTTGGCGGTGCGGTCGGAGCGGGACAGTGAACCGGTCTTGATCTGGCCGCAGCCGGTGGCGACGGCGAGATCGGCGATGGTGGTGTCCTCGGTCTCGCCGGAGCGGTGGGACATGACGACGGTGTAGCCCGCGCGGTGGGCCGTCGAGACGGTGGCCAGGGTCTCCGTGAGGGTGCCGATCTGATTGACCTTCACCAGGATCGAGTTGGCGATCCCGTCCCGGATCCCGGCGCTCAACAGCGTCTCGTTGGTGCAGAAGACGTCGTCGCCGGTCAGCTGGCAGCGCCCGCCGAGCCTGGCGGTGAGCGCCTGCCAGCCGTCGTGGTCGTCCTCGGCCATCGGGTCCTCGATCGACGCGATCGGGTAGCGGTCGACCAACTCGGCCAGGTAGTCGGCGTGTTGGGCGGGAGTGCGGCGGACGCCCTCGCCCCTGTAGTCGTAGACGCCGTCGTGGAAGAACTCGGACGTGGCCGGGTCCATGACGAGGGTGATGTCGGTGCCGGGCTTGTACCCGGTCTTCTCGATGGCGTGGACGACGAAGTCGAGGGCCTCGTCGGCGGTGCGCAGATCGGGGGCGAAGCCGCCCTCGTCGCCGACGTTCACGCTGTGGCCGGCGGCGATCAGGTCGCGGCGCAGGCTGTGGAAGACCTCGGAGCCCATCCGCACGGCCTCGGCGAAGGTGGCCGCGCCGATCGGCGCGATCATGAACTCCTGGAAGTCGAGCGGATTGTCGGCGTGCGCGCCGCCGTTGACGATGTTCATCATCGGCACCGGCAGCAGGCGGGCGTCGACACCGCCGATGTAGCGGTACAGCGGCAGCCGGTGGGCGGCCGCGGCCGCCTTGGCGGTGGCCAGGGAGACGCCGAGCAGGGCGTTGGCGCCGAGCCGCGACTTGCTGTCCGTACCGTCCAGTTCGATCATGGTCCGGTCCACGGCGGCCTGGTTCTCGGCGTCGAGTCCGATCACGGCGTCCGCGATGCTCTCGTTGACGGCGTCGACGGCGCGCCGAACTCCCTTGCCGTGGAAGCGGGTCGGGTCGCCGTCGCGGAGTTCGACCGCCTCCCGGGCGCCGGTGGAGGCGCCCGAGGGTACGGCGGCCCGGCCGAGCGAGCCGTCCTTGAGTTCCACATCCACCTCGACGGTCGGATTGCCCCGGCTGTCGATGATCTCCCGTGCGACGACCCGGCTGATGGCGGTCACGGTGCAACTCCTCACGCAGGGCCCGCGTCTCTGGCATCGGCGGGCGGTAAGTTCCACTGAGAAACAAAGTGAGTCCTGAAAGAGAACCTACTATGGGCGGATGAGGATGCACAACGCCGACGAGACCTGCGGCATCGCCCGGGCCGCCGTGGTTCTGGGGGACTGGTGGAACGTTCTGATCCTGCGGGAGATCGCCCGCGGCCATGTCCGCTTCGACGCGCTGGCCGCCGAGATCGGCCTGTCCCGCAACGTCCTCACCGAGCGGCTCGGCCGGCTCGTCGCGGGCGGGGTGCTGCACCGGAGCCTCTATCAGCGGCGCCCGGTGCGCTACGAGTACGTGCTCACCGATGCCGGCGTCGCACTGCTCCCGCTCCTCGTCGCCATGCAGGACTGGGGCGACCGATGGGTGCTCGGCGACGGAAGCCTCACCGCCACGGCCGACGCCGACAGCGCCGAGCACGTCCGCGTGCACGCCCTGGCCGGCACCCGCGTGCCCGAAGACCTCCAACTCCCGGGCACGCAGGGCATCGACCTGCCCGTGATCTCGCCGGACGCCGCCGCGACCGTGCTGTTCACCTACCCCGGCACGGGGGTCGACTGGGACGAGGAGATCCCCGGAGTGGCCGGCTGCACCCTGGAGAACCGCCTCTTCCGCGACGCCTGGCCCGACTTCCGCCGGGCGGGCGTGGACGTGCGCGGCATCAGCACCCAACTTCCGCACGAGCAGGCGAAGTTCGCCCGAGCCGAGAAGATCCCGTACCCGCTCCTCTCCGACGCCCACCACCAACTGGGCGCGGCCCTACGACTCCCTGCCTTCCGAGGCGCCGGCCGCCTCCGCCACAAACGCCTGATCCTGATCGTCGACGCCGAACGGACCGTACGGCACGTGCTGTTCCCGGTTGACGACATCCCCTACGCCGTCACGCGGAGCCTGCGGCTGGCTGAGGACTGCGCACGTGCGGTTTGACGCGGTGTGTGCGTGAGGGGTGGCTGTCGGGGCTGTCGTCACGGGATGGGTCACTCGGGGTGCGCTACGCGAACCCGCCGTTGCTCATGAGGAGTTGGCCGTTGATCCACTGGCCCTCCGGTGAGCAGAGGAAGTCGACGAGGTGGGCGGTGTCCTGCGGGGTGCCGAGACGGCTGAGTGGCGTCTGCCGGAGTACGTGCGCTCGACCCTCGTCGGTCATCCAACCGGTGTCCACCGGACCGGGATTGATGACGTTTGCGGTGATGCCGAGGTGGGCGAGTTCGTGCGCGGCGGCCAGGGTGATGCGGTCCAGGGCGCCCTTGCTGGCGCCGTAGGGGAGGTTGTTCACGGTGTGGTCGCTGGTGAGCGCGATGATCCGGCCGCTGCCCGGGGCCGCGGCGAACCGTCGGCCGTACTCGCGGATCAGCAGCCAGGTCGCGCGGGCGTTGACGGCGAAGTGCCGGTCGAAGCTCTCGACGGTGGTGTCGAGCAGGCCGGAGTCGACGGACTCGCAGTGACACATCACCAGGGCCGTGACACCGCCCAGTTCGCGTTCGACCTCGTCGAAGACACGGGCCGGGGCGTCCGGATCGGCGAGGTCCGCCTCAACTTCCCTGGTGACGGCGCCGTGTTGGGTGAGGGTGTCGGTGATGGCGGAGGTCGCGCCGGCCTCCGCGCCCCAGGCCATGCGTTCGTCGTAGGGAGCCCAGTAGGTGAAGGCGATGTCCCAACCGGAGGCCGCGAGTTGACGTGCGATACCCGCGCCGATGCCGATGGTTCGCCCTACTCCCGTGATCAGGGCGAGCGGGCGGGGAGATGGGTGGGCGGGTTCCGTCGTCATGGTCGGAGATCGTTCATGACCGGGGTTGGATCGGCAACGGCTTTGTTTCTCCTGCAACTTGGGGGTGTCCAGGTCCTGATGAAGGAGCAATGCTCAGGACCTGTGGATCGGCTCGGGGAGGACGCAGCTTCCCGGTGATTGATCGATAGGTCACCGAGCAAGACCGGTCAAGGAGATCACCGATGACGAGGCCGAGCTGCCGGCCTTCTACGACTTCCCCGCCGGGCACTGGATCCATCTGCGGACGACCAACCCCATCGAGTCCACGTTCACCACCGTCCGCCTGCGCACCAAGGTCACTCGCGGGGCTGGCTCCCGCGCCGCCGCCCTGGCGATCGTCTTCAAGCTCGTCGAGTCCGCCCCGCCACTGTCGCGGCATAGGGTCTGGTGCACCATGACCGACCACCACACCTACGGCACCAGCACCCACACGGCCGGCGAGCTGGTCCGGCTCGTCAGTGACCGCCTCGGGCTGGTCTTCACCGAGCGTGACAGCAATTACCGGGGTGTCTACCACCTCGCCGGCAGCCCCAGCGGACGGGTCGAGATCCAGCCCAACCCGATCCCCGGCGACGACGGCGAAGACGACCTCTACGCTCTGGAATACCCCGAGGCCCAGGTGCTGTTGCTCACCACCACCCCGACCGCGGACTCGGCCCTTCAAGCGCGCCTGGGCTCCATCGAAGGGCTCATCCACCTGAACCACGAGACCGTATGGACGGCTACCGAGCAGCCGCCAGGCTGACGACTCCGGATGCTCTCCGTGGATGCCTTTGTCACGGCAGGGCGCCCAGATCGATCCGCTGTGGTGGGTCTTCAACGCAGAGATGTCGTCCATCCTTACCTGGCGGGCGACGTCGCCAACTACCCACTGGCCGACGCGATCCGCACCAGCCGGGCACTCGCCACCTCGGCCCACCTCCTGCGCCGCTGTCACGACGCGACCATCGACCTGGCCCAACACCCTGGCAGTGATTGGCAGTTCGACGCGCTGGCGCCGGTCGCAATGATCTGTCACGGCGACTTCGCCCCGTACAACTGCGTCTCACGGCTGCATCCGTGAGGAGCGGCAGTCGGTGATGGATATGGCCGCACCCCGGTTGCAGTCCCTCGCGGAGTGCCTGCGAGAAGGGGCCGCCGCCGGTGACGAGAACTTCCAGCGGCAGATCGAGGAAGGTCATCTCGCCCTGCACGTACGGGACATCGACTACATCCGCGATCACGCCGAGGTCTGGTCACGGCTCGTCGTCGGACAAGGCCGCTTCACAGCGTGAACGACCGCACAGGTCCCGGTGCTGGACAGCCCTAGTGGTGGTGCTCGTGGTGCTCGTGCCCGTGTTCCTGCTCGCCCTCGTCCGGTGAGCCGCCCATCATCCGCAGCATGGCCGGACCGCCGCTGCGCAGGAACCGTACGACCAGACTCGCGGCCAGGAGCAGGAAGACGATGTTGAGCCAGGTCGTGTAGTTCCAGGTGATCCCATCGTCGGGGATCTTGGCGTCGGCCTGATCCGGGATGAGCCCCAGGCCGCCGAAGGCGAACTCGACGATGTACCCGGCGACGGCCATCGCCGTGAAGAACGTGACGAGCAGGAAGCCGGCCATCCGGGCGCCGTAGTACTTCCGGTAGATGTTCAGGATCGGCAGGATCAGCAGGTCGGCGTAGATGAAGGCGATCACCCCGCCGAAGCTGATGCCGCCCTTCCACAGCACCACCGCGAGCGGCACGTTGCCGATCGAGCAGACGAAGGTCGCGATGGCCACCAGCGGGCCGACGAGCGGTCCGACCAGCTTCGCGGCGAGAGGATGGTCCGCGAGGAAGAACGTGTGCCAGAAACTGTCCGGCACCCAGGCGGCGATCGCGCCCGCGATCAGCAGTCCGGCCACCAGGTCGCGAAGGATCGCGGCCCACTCCATCACGAAGATGTGCGCGACGGACGTGAACCCGTCCCGCGAGAACAGGCGACGGACGAAACTGCCTTCGCCCCCGATCGACATGTCCATCGCCGCATGCCCCTCCATGGAACCGGCCAGCCCGCGATCCGCCTGCTCCTGGGCCCGGTCCAGCAGACGCTGCCGAAGGAAGAGACGGAACAGCACGGCGAGGACGACGATCATGATCGGTCCGCCGACGAACTCCGCGGCGGTGAACTGCCAGCCCATCAACAGGGCCAGGATCACGCCGAGTTCGACGACCAGGTTGGTGGAGGCGATCTCGAAGGCCATGGCCGCGGTGAAGTTCGCGCCCTTGCGGAACAGGGAACGGGCGAGCGCGACGGCCGCATACGAACAGGACGACGAGGCCGCGCCGAGCCCGGCGGCCAGGGCGAGCGTGCGCGGCCGGTCGTCACCGAGCAGTCGTACGACCGTCGACCGACGCACCACCGCCTGTACGACGGCGGAGAGCGTGAACCCGAGGATGAGCGCCCAGGTGACCTCCCAGGTCATAGACCCGGCAATCGACAACGCGTGCCCGATCGCTCCCATGAACCTGCCCCTCTCCGGTGTGTGTCTGGCAGGACTATACCCCCAGGGGGTATTAAGTGCGCGCGACAGGGCCTGTCCCGTGCTGCCACTCCACCCGCAACGGATCCCGCTTGCTGAACCTCCCGAGGTGGGTGCTGACGAGATCCTGAAGCCGCTCCAGGTTCTCCCGGTTGTCGGCCTCGACGCGCACCCGCAGTGTGCCGGGGAGGGCATGCAGCGTGCACTGCCCCCACGGCAGGCGGAGCGTCCCGTCGCTGTCCGTCCACTCGACCTGGATCTGGTCGGGCGGAACCTCCGGGAGTGTGTGGGCGCGTGGGCGATGGGTCAGGTGGCGGCCCTTGTTGGCGAAGTGCTTGCAGAGTTGTACGAGGTAGCGGCTGGGGCGATCGGTGGGGATGCGTGCTTCGGCAGTGAGCATGGGATCGGTTCCTCGGTTCGGTCGGGGTGCGGGGTGGGGACTCCGGCAGCTTTATCGAGACACTGTGTCGCTGTCAATGCATAGTGTCTCAATGGCGGCAAGACGTATGCTGGGGCTGTGCCGAAGATCTGGAACGAGACCATCGAGGAGCACCGTCGCGCCGTACGCGACACGGTGTTGGAGACCACGGCGGTGCTGGTCACCGAGCGTGGGCTGCGCTCGGTGACGATGTCGAAGATCGCCGAGGAGAGCGGGATCGGCCGGGCCACGTTGTACAAGTACTTCCCGGACGTCGAGTCGATCATGACGGCCTGGCACGAGCAGCGGATCGCCGGGCACCTCAAGGAACTCGCCGAACTCCGGGACGGTTCCGGCAGCGCGGGTGAGCGGCTGAGGGCGGTCCTGGAGGCCTACGCCTTCATCCAGCAACGGCGCCACGGTCACGGCCCCGAACTCGGCGCGCTGCTGCACCAGGGCGAACACGTCATCGGGGCCGAGCAGCACCTCCACCGCTTCCTCCGCGAACTCCTGGCCGAGGGCGCCCGGGCCGGCGACATCCGCGACGACGTCTCCCCGGACGAACTCGCGACCTACTGCCTCCATGCCCTCGCCGCGGCCGGCGTCCTGCCCTCCAAAGCGGCGGTACGACGACTCGTCACGGTCACCTTCGCTGGGCTGCGCCCGACGCCCGAATGACGGAACTCCCGGGTTTCGACGTGCTGTTGACGAGGCTGGCGAGACACCGGCAGCTGGACCTCGCCGACCTGTCGACGTCGGCGGGTGTGCCGGAACCCGAACTCCGGGCGGTGTTCGACGGAACGGTGCCGAGCCCGCCGCTGCTCGAGAGGCTCGCGCCCGCGTTGCACATGCACGCCGCGGACCTGTGCGCGATCGCCGGGGTTGCGGTACCGGACGCGTTGGCCCCTCTGGACCCGAGAGTGGGTGTCGTGGTTCCCGGCCTCGTGCGGGACGCCATGGGTCTGCCACCTGGGCACAGATGCCGGTTGCGTCAACTCGTTCGGTCACTGCCACAGGAGGACCGCGCACTGCCGGTACCGGCAGTGCGGACGTACGCACAGTTCGATCGGGGTCCCGGTGGTGTGCTCCTGCGCATGATCGGCAACCGGAATCTGAGTCTGACCGGGACGGCCCAGACGTTTCTGCGTCTGACGGGCCGGTACTGGGCCGCGTCCACGTATGCCGGAGTGGGCAACGGCCGCAAGGAACTCACTCCCGACCTGCTCGTGGACTTCGCGACCGTACTGGGTGTCCCCGCCGACACCCTGTCCGTCGTCACCGGTGTCGGTCTCCCCGGCAGCACCCCGCCCCCAAATCCTGCGGCGGCCGACGCGGCTGAACTGCTGTGGGACGTCCGCCGCCTGACGGATGATCAGGCACGGCAGGTCGGCGACACGGCGCGGGCCATGCTGCTCGATTGAGGGCGAGGATCGGCGACGTCCCGTTCAACCGATCGGTTGAACGGGGCTTCAACCTCACGAACGTCCCTCGCTCCGTACGGACGACGCGAGCGGCCCCCGGGCGGCAGAAGAATCACGGATGACCATGGCGCGCCGGGCTCCGGCCCGCGCGGCCCATGGCCTCACGCCCCCCTCAGAGAGGCCCCCAGAGTGTCCAGTTTTCTCAGCAGACGACGTGTACTCGCCGGTGGAGCCGGTGCCGCCCTCGGGATGAGTGTGCTCGGTGCCGCGGCCACGCCCGCCTCGGCCGTCCCGTCCGGGCGGTCCTCGCGGAGTGGTTCCGGAGCCGAGGAGAGCCGAACGCTCGACGAGCTGTACCGCGCCGCCCTGGCGGACGGCGGCAAGCTGGTGGTCTATGCGGGGGGTGACACACCGACCCAGCAGGACGCCACCAAGGCGGCCTTCAAGAAGCGTTTCCCCGCCATGGATCTGACGCTGATCGTCGACTACAGCAAGTACCACGACGTGCGCGTGGACAACCAGTTCGCGACCGACACCCTGGTGCCCGATGTCGTACAGCTCCAGACGCTGCAGGACTTCACGCGCTGGAAGGAGCAGGGCCGGCTGCTGCCCTACAGGCCGGCCGGGTTCTCGAAGGTCTACGACAAGTTCAAGGACCCGCAGGGCGCCTGGGTCGCCATCGGCGCGGTCGCCTTCAGCTTCCTGTACGACGTCGCCGCGGTCGGTGCGGATGCCCCTAAGACCCCGCTCGACCTGATCGACCCCAAGTGGAAGGGGAAGATCGCCTCGTCCTACCCGCACGACGACGACGCGTCCCTTTACCTCTACTCCCTGTACGCGCAGCGGTACGGCTGGGACTGGGTGGCCGCGCTCGCCGGGCAGGACGTGCGGTTCGCCCGGGGCAGCAACTCCCCGGGAGACGCGGTCCGCGGCGGGCAGAAGGCGATCGGCGTCGCCACGTCGGGCACGCTGGTCTCCACGTCTCCCGTGAAGTGGGTCGTTCCCGACAGCGACCCCTTCATGGCCTGGGGCCAGCGCGCCGCCATCCTGAAGCAGGCCAAGAACATGACGGCCGCCAAGCTGTACCTCAACTGGCAGTTGTCCGACGCCCAGCAGCGGGCGTCCTTCAACGGCTGGTCGGTGCGGACCGACACCACGCTCCCGGCGGGACTGAAGCCGATCTGGGAGTACCCCAACGCGAACATCGACGGCTTCCCGCGCTTCATGGCCGACCGCGCGGGAGTCGAGCGCTGGAAGCAGACCTTCGCCCTCTACTTCGGCGAGGTCAAGGGTGATCCCTCGCCGGGCTGGCTGGGGCTGCACCCGGGGGCGTGACGGGTCCCACTGTTCACACCGGTCATACAGGTGGTCGATAGACTCGGGGGCCCTGTCCGGATCATGTGGCCCAAGGGGATCCGCCGTGTCCGCTCGCACTCCGCTGACCGCTCGCGGCAGTCGGCACACCCTGGAGCACGTCTCCCATCTGTCGCTGTTCCTCGTCGTCGGGGCGGGCTTCGTCCGGCTCGCCCTGATCGACGTCCCGTTGTGCTGGTACATCGTGAGCCTCAGCGGAGCGCTGGCCCTGGTGTATGCCGGTGGGCTGACGTGGTGGGACCGGTTCGGGCCGTTCGGCAGGCGTGCCTGGATTCCCGTACTGATCCTGCTGTGGACCGTGCTGACCTTCCTCACCCAGGCGCCGCTCACCACCGCCTACGTGTGGTGCGCCGTTCCGCTCGCCTGTGCCGCACTACGTGTGCTCGACCGGCGGGCAGCCGTGGTGACGGTGGCCGTGATCACCCTCGTACTCGTCGGGTCGCTCGTCCGGTCCGTCGGGCGGTTCGACCCGGAGGTCGTTCTGGTCCCCTTGGCGGCGGTGTGGGCGACCGTCGCTCTCTACCGGACCCAGCAGCGGGACGCGGCCGTACGACAGCGGCTCGTCGAGGAACTGCGGGACACCCGGGACACGTTGGCCAAGCAACAGCGTCAGGCCGGTGTGCTGGCCGAGCGGACCCGTATCGCCCGCGACCTGCACGACACCCTGGCCCAGGAACTCGCCGGCAGCGTGATGATGCTGCAAGTCGCCGAGCGCGACTGGGACGAGCGGCCGGACGTGGCACGCACCCGGGTCCGCGCCGTGGCCGACGGACTCGGCGCGAATCTGGCGGAGACCCGGCGGATCATCCGCGATCTCACTCCCGCCGCCGTCGCCGAGGCGGGCCTGGAGGACGCGCTGCGGCTGCTGTGCGCCCGGTCGCGGACGGAGGGCGCCGGGGCCCGGGTCCAGTTCCGTGCGGTGGGCGGGCATCAGCCGGTCCTCGACGAGCACACGGCCACGACCCTCTTCCGGGTTGCGCAGAGCACGCTGGCGAACGTACGCGAACACGCCCGCGCGGCAAGCGTGTTGGTCACCTATCGGCGGCATCGGGACCGGGTGGAACTCGAAGTGAGCGACGACGGGCGGGGCTTCGACCCCGCCGCGGCCTTCGCGGCCGGTGCCCGCGCCGACCGCGGATTCGGGCTGCCCGCGGCCCGGGCGCGACTGCGCGAATGCGGCGGGGACCTCGACGTGAGCAGCATGCCGGGGCGGGGGACCAGGGTCCGCGCCACGGTCTCCGCCGCGCCCCGTATCCAGCCCGTCGCACCTCTCACCGCGGCGACCAGCGCATGACCGCCGCACCGCTCCGCCTCCTCGTCGCGGACGACCACGCCGTCGTACGGGCCGGACTGCGCGCCCTGCTCGACGGCGAACCGGACCTCGACGTGATCGGTGAGGCGGGGAGTGGCGAGGAGGCCGTGCGCCTGGCGGCCCAGTTGACGCCCGACGTCGCGCTGATGGATCTGCGGTTCGCCGGTGCGGGGAGTGGGATCGACGGCGTCGAGGCCGTACGGAGGCTCGCCCAGCGGGCTCCGGGTGTGGCTGTCGTCATGCTGACCAGTTATGCAGGACGGGCCGATGTCGTACGGGCGTTGGAGGCGGGCGCCCGTGGCTATGTGCTCAAGGCGGGGGCGCCGGAGGAACTCTTCCAGGCGGTGCGTACGGCCGCCGGAGGTTCGGTCGGGCTGGCCTCGGAGGTCGTCGGCGAACTCGTCGGCCAAGTGGTCGACCCCGCACAGGAGTTGACGCAGCGCGAGGTCGAGGTCGTGCGGCTGATGGCGGAGGGGCGCAGCAACCGGGCCATCGCCGAGGCGTTGTTCCTCAGCGAGGCCACGGTCAAGACCCATCTCGTGCGGATCTACCGCAAGTTCAAGGTCGACAACCGGGCGGCGGCCGTGTCGGAGGCCGTCCGCCGGGGGCTGCTCGAACTCACCTGACGGGCTGGCTCACTACGGCGACCTCCCTGGGGGAGAGGACGGGGAAGCCGTCGTCGCCCGTGCTGCCGACCAGGAGTTCGCCGGTCAGGCCCGTCAACGGCACTGTCCCGTCGGTCCGGTTGACCAGGAACAGATAGCGGCTGTCGGCGTTCCGGCGCACGGTCAGCTCGACAACTCCCTTTGCCGCGTCCGGGAGTTCACTGTCGACACCGGCCGGCGCGAGCAGCTCGGGGAGCAGACCGGCGAGGCCCTCGCGGCCCAGGCGGGTGGAGACGTACGCGGCCGAACCCCCGCCCACCGTACGGCGGGTGACCGCGGGGCGACCGGCGTACGTACCGCTGCGGTAGTGGGCCAGTACCTCCACCTCGGGGTCGGCCACCGTGATCCGGTCGGTCCACAGGGAGCCGGTGGCCGTGCCGTCGAGGTCCAGCTCGACCGTGTCGCCGTCGAGCAGCGGGCCGAACTCCTCGATGCGGATGCCCAACAGGTCGCGCAGGGCGCCCGGGTAGCCGCCGAGCCAGATGTGGTCGTTCTCGTCGACGACACCGGAGAAGTACGTGGAGACCAGGTGGCCGCCCTGCTCGACGTAGCGCGTGAGTTCCTTGGAGAGGGCTGCGGGGATCATGTGCAGCACCGGCGTGATGACCACGTCGTAGCGGTCGAGGGCGGTCTGTGCCGTGACGATGTCGGCGCGTACGCCGAGGTCGAGGAGGGCGGAGTACCAGTCGAGCGCTTCCTGGCGGTAGTCGAGGCGGTCGGTGGGGTGCGAGTCCTGCTCGCTCGCCCACCAGGACTCCCAGTCGAAGACGATGCCGACCCGGGCCGTCTCACGGTCGGAACCAGCGAGGGGGGCCAACGTCCGCAGCGTGCGGCCGAGTTCGGCCACCGCGCGGAAGACCTCGCTGTCGGCCCCGGCGTGCGGGACCATCGCGGAGTGGTACTTCTCGGCGCCGGCCGCGGACTGGCGCCACTGGAAGTAGCAGACGGCGTCGGCGCCGTGCGCGACGTGCAGCAACGCGTCGCGGGCCAGGTCGCCGGGGCGCTTGGCCACGTTGACGGGCTGCCAGTTGACGGCGCTGGTGGAGTGCTCCATGAGGAACCACGGGCGGCCGGCGGAGATGCCGCTGACGAGGTTCGCGGAGAAGGACAGCTCGTCGCGGTCCTGCGGACCGGGCGTGACGTAGTGGTCGTTGGAGACGAAGTCGATCTCGCTCGCCCAGTCGGCGTAGTTCATGCCCTTGGTGTTGCCCATCACCATGAAGTTGGTGGTGACCGGCACGTTCGGGGTGATCTCGCGCAACAGGTCGCGTTCCGTGCGGAGATGGTCCTTGAGCGCGTCGGAGGAGAAGCGCTTGAAGTCGAGTTGCTGGGTCGGGTTCGGGAAGGAGGCGGCCAGCCGGGGCGGGAGTATCTGCTCCCAGTCGCTGTACCGCTGGGACCAGAAGGCCGTGCCCCAGGCCTGGTTGAGCGTGTCGATCGTGGTGTAGCGGGCGCGCAGCCAGGCGCGGAAGGCGCGGGCCGCGTCGTCGGAGTAGTCGTAGACGTTGTGGCAGCCGAGCTCGTTGGAGACGTGCCAGGCGACCAGCGCGGGGTGGTCGGCGTAGCGCTCGGCCAACTTCCGTACCAGGCGCAGCGCGTGCTCGCGGAAGACGGGCGAGGTGGGACGCCAGTGCTGGCGGCCTCCGGGCCACAGGGTCTCGCCGGCGGCGGTCACCGGGAGGATCTCCGGGTGCTCCGTGCTCAGCCACGGCGGCGGGGAGGCGGTGGCGGTGGCCAGGTCGACGCCGATGCCGCCCGCGTGCAGCAGGTCCATGATCTCGTCGAGCCAGCCGAAGTCCCATTCGTCCCGGGCCGGTTGGATGCGGGCCCAGGAGAAGATCCCCACGGAGACGATGTTGACGCCGGCCTCGCGCATCAGCCGGATGTCCTCGTCCCACACCTCCCGCGGCCACTGCTCCGGGTTGTAGTCGGCGCCGTAGGCGAGGCGGGGGGTGGCGTCACCGTCCGGCCCGTGCCGCAACTGGGACAGGAGGGTGGAGATCATGGTGGTCCTTCCGGTTACTGCACAGGCGGTACGAGATGCGTGCTGCGTGGTGGGTTCCGGGCGGCCGCCGCCGAGCGGACTGCTGCTCGGCGGCGGCTCCGGAGAAGGTGCCGGTTACTTCGTGGACCGGTTACTTCGAGCGGGTCACTTGTTGACCGTGAAACCCTGCTCGTTGCCGTACTTGACGGAGGCGTCCTGCCAGCTCTTCAGACCCTGTGCCAGCGTGGTGCCCGAGATGTAGGCCTTGCCGACGGTGTCGTTGAAGATCGAGTTGGCGTACTGCTGGAAGGGCAGGTACGACCAGTCGGAAGCGACCTCGGACGCGGACTGGGCGAAGATCTTGTTGGCCTGCTGCCCGCCGAAGTACGGGAACGCCTTGTTCTGGAACGCCGCGGACTGCTGCTCGGCCTTGGTGGCCGGGAAGGCGCCCTCGTTCACGCGGGTCTGGATGCCGGCGCCGGCGTTGGCGTACTGGACGAACGCGTAGGCGAGTTCCTTGTTCTTGCCCAGGGTGGGCAGGGTGAGGGAGCTGCCGCCGTTCTCCGCGCTGGCCTTGCCGCCCGCGGTCCACTGCGGCATCGGGGCCGCGCGCCAGTCGCCGGAGGCACCGGCGACACCGCTGACGAAGTTGGCGGGCATCCAGGCGCCGGTGGTCAGGGTGGCGATGGTGCCGTCACCGAGGCCCTTGTACCAGTCGTCGGTCCAGCCGTTGATCGGCGCGAGGAGCTTCTGGTCGATCAGCTTCTGCCAGGTCTCCGTGTACTTCTTGGCGCCCGCGTCCTCGAAGTTGACGGTCACCTTGGTGCCGTCGACCTTGTAGGGGCGCGAACCGGCCTGCCACAGCATGCTGGTGGTGAAGCCCGCGTCACCGGCGTCGTTGGCGATGTACGCCTTCGGGTCGGCCTTGTGCAGCTTGGCGGCCGCGACGACGTACTCGTCCCACGTGGTGGGGACGGCGATCTTGTACTTGTCGAAGACCTTCTTGTTGTAGAACATCGCCATCGGGCCCGAGTCCATCGGCAGGCCGTAGACCTTGGAGCCGTCGCTCACGGCGTTCCACGGACCGGCCGTGTACTTGGAGGCCAGCTTGTCGGCGCCGTAGGGCGTCAGGTCGGTCAGGCCCTTGGTGAGGGAGTACTGGCTGAGCGCGAAGTACTCGACCTGGGCGACGTCGGGGACGCCCTTGCCGGCCGCGATCGCGTTCGACAGCGCGGTGTAGTACTTGTCACCGGACTTGTCGCTGACCAGGTTGATCTTGACCTTGGGGTACTTCTTCTCGAAGTCGGCGGCGACCGTCTTCAGCGTGGGCTCCCAGGCCCAGACGTTGACCGTGCCGCCCTTCTTCAGGGCCGCCTGGATGTCCGACGCGGAGACTGCCTTGCTGCTGGAGCCGCTGTCGTCCGAACTGCCGCACGCGGTCGCCCCCAGGGAGAGGACGGAGAGGACGGCGAGGCCGCGCAGCAGGCGGCTGGTGGTTCTGCGCATGGAGGTGCTTCCACTTCTTCGTGGGTGGGACTACTTGAGGGTTGGGTTATTCCTTGACGCTTCCGGCGGCGAGACCCGACTGCCAGTACTTCTGCAGCAGCAGGAACGCGGCGATCAGCGGCACGATGGTGAGCAGCGAACCCGTGATCACCAAGTTGAAGATGACGTCGCCGCCGATCGTCTGGGCCTGGGAGCTCCAGGCGCTCAGGCCCAGGGTCAGCGGGTACCAGTTCGGATCCCTGAGCATGATCAACGGCAGGAAGTAGTTGTTCCACGTCGCGACCGTGGTGAACAGCAGCACCGTCACGACACCGGGCGCGAGCAGCGGCAGGGAGACCTGGAAGAAGGTGCGGATCTCGCCCGCTCCGTCGATCCGGGCGGCTTCGAGGAGTTCGACCGGGATGGCCTCGGTGGCGAAGACCCACATCAGGTACAGGCCGAACGGCGAGACCAGCGAGGGGATGATCACCGCCCACGGGGTGTCCGTGAGCCCCACCTTGCTGAACATCAGGAAGGTCGGCACCGCGAGGGCCGTACCGGGAACCGCTACGGCGCCGATGACCACGGCGAAGACGGCGCGCTTGCCGGGGAAGTTGAACTTCGCCAGCGCGTAGCCGCCGAGGATCGACAGGAAGGTGGCACCGCCGGCGCCGAGGACGACGTACAGCAGGGTGTTCAGCAGCCAGCGGCCGAAGATGCCGTCGTGGTAGGTGAACGTGTCGTGGATGTTGGACCAGAGGGCGAAGTTGTGGGCGAACCACAGGCCGTTGGAGTCGGAGAGTCCCTGCTGCGTCTTGGTCGCGTTGATGACCAGCCACAGCAGCGGCACCACGGTGTAGACCAGGACCAGACCGGTGAGCACGGTCAGCAGCACACTGCGCTTGGGGCGCCCGGGGGAGTGCTTCTTGCGCGGGGTGCGCAGCCGGGGCGCGCCCTTGTGGCCGCCGCCGGAGGGCGCGGACGCGGAGGGAGAGGCGGTGGTGACGGGGGTGCTCATGGCTCAGGCTCCCTTGCGCATGCCGCGGAGCTGCACGACGTAGGCGATGATCATGGTGATCAGCCCCATGATGATGGCGACCGCCGCGGAGTAGTTGTGCTGCTGTCCGTTGAAGGACAGTGAGTACGTGTAGAAGTTCGGCGTGTAGTCCGTCGTGATCGCGTTGCGTGCCAGCGGTCGCAGGATGCTCGGCTCGTTGAAGAGCTGGAAGCTGCCGATGATCGAGAAGATCGTCGCGATGACCAGGGCACCGCGGATCGCGGGGAGCTTGATGGCCGTGATGACCCGGAACTGCCCGGCGCCGTCGATCTCCGCCGCCTCGTACAGCGAGGTCGGGATGACCCGCAGCGCGGAGTAGAAGATCAGCATGTTGTAGCCGACGAACTCCCAGGTGACGATGTTGCCGATCGACGCCAGCACCAGGTGCGCGGAGAGCGGGTCGGGCAGCGTGACGTCGAACGCGCTGTTGATGTCACCGACCAGACCGAACTGGGTGCCGTACATGAAGCCCCACATCAGGGTGGCGACCACGGCGGGCACGGCGTACGGCAGGAAGATCGAGATCCGGAAGAAGTCCCGGCCGAAGAGCCTGCCGCTGTCCAGGGCGAGCGCCACGAACAGGGCGATGCCGAGCATGATCGGCACCTGGATCACCAGGAACAGCGAGACCCGCTCCAGAGAGGACCAGAACTGGTCGTCCTGGAAGGCCTGCGTGTAGTTGTCCAGGCCGACGAAGTGGTTGCCGCCGATGAGCTGGTCGCGGAAGAGACTCAGGTAGATCGAGTACGCGATCGGAGCCAGGAAGACGAAGGCGAAGACCACCGCGAAGGGTCCGATGAAACCCCACCCTGTCCAGGAACGTCGGTCCCGTTTCGCCGACGGCCTGGTCGGAGGCCGAGTCGCGGCCGCAGGGGGTTGAAGCGTCGTCATGTAGTTCCTCGCTCGTCCATCTCGGAACCGGCGTCACACGCCGTCGCGATGTTGCGTAAACAGCACGGTCCGGAACGGCCCCGGGCTGTTATGTTTACGTAAACATCTGATGGCGGCATGTCTACACTGCCCCAATGTCGGTGGTCAAGGGTCGTTTGGGGAAACACGGCCGAGGCGATCGGATCGATATGTGAGGGATACAGGTGGACACAGTGGACGGTGCCTCGGGCGGTACGGAGAAGCCACGCAGACGCAGCGGGAAACGGTCGTCGCGACGTGCCCCGAGCGCGTCCATGGCGGATGTCGCGCGCGTCGCCGGCGTGTCGTCACAGACGGTTTCCCGCGTGTCCAACGGTTTCGAGGGCGTCAACGAGGAGACGCGGCAACAGGTCCTCGCCGCCATGAAGGAGCTGGGCTACCGGCCCAACAGCGCGGCCCGCGCGCTGAAACGCGGGGAGTTCCGCACCATCGGCGTGATCACCTTCAACCTCTCCACCACCGGCAACATGCGCACCCTGGAGGCGATCGCCACCTCCGCCGCGCACGAGGGCTACGCCGTCACGCTGCTGCCGGTCGCCGTTCCGACCCAGGACGAGGTGCGCGGCGCCTTCTCCCGCCTCGGCGAACTCGCCGTCGACGCCGTCATCGCCATCATGGAGGTCCACCTCCTGGACGCGGCGACCATCTCCCTGCCGCCGCACGTCCAGGTCGTGGTCGCCGACTCCGACGCGGGCGACCGCTACAGCGTGGTCGACACCGACCAGAACGGTGGAGCGCGGGCCGCCGTACGCCATCTCCTCGACCTCGGCCATCGCACAGTCTGGCACCTGGCGGGCCCCGAGGAGTCCTTCGCGGCCCAGCGCCGAGCCGACGCCTGGAGCGCCGAACTCACCGACGCGGGACGGCTCGTGCCCCCCGTCGTACGCGGCGACTGGTCCGCGGAATCCGGCTACCGCGTGGGTCTGGAACTCGCCCAACAGGCCGACTGTACGGCCGTGTTCGCGGCCAACGACCAGATGGCGCTGGGCCTGCTGCGCGCCCTGCACGAGCGCGGCCGGCGCATCCCCGAGGACGTCAGTGTCATCGGCTTCGACGACATCCCGGAGGCCGGTTCCTTCCTGCCGCCCCTGACCACCGTCCACCAGGACTTCGCCGAGGTCGGCCGCCTGTGCGTCGAGGGTGTCCTACGGCGGATGCGGGAGCACGGCGACGAACACGGCACCACGCTGGTGCCCACGAAACTCGTCATACGTGACAGCACGGCAGCGCCCGTCGAGTAGCGGTGCACAGACCTCCGGCCCCCCTGCCTGAGCAGGAGGGCCGGGGTGTCATGCGCGGACGGCTCAGGCCGTCGTCTCCGGGCGGCCGGGCCGGGACCAGTGCGTGTGGAACATGCCGGTGCGGTCCGTACGGCCGTAGGTGTGCGCGCCGAAGAAGTCGCGCTGGCCCTGGAGCAGGGCCGCCGGCAGCCGGTCGGCGCGCAACGTGTCGTAGTGCGACAGCGCGGCGGAGAACGCCGGGACGGGGATGCCGCGGCGGGCCGCCGAGGCGACCACCTCGCGCCAGGGGACCTGCGCGTCGCCGATCTCCTGCGCGAAACGCTCCTCGCCCAGCAGGCTGACCAGCCCAGGGTCGGCCGTGTACGCGGCACGGATGCGGTCGAGGAAGGAGGCGCGGATGATGCAGCCGCCGCGCCAGATCCCGGCGACGGCGGCCAGGTCGATCGACCAG
This sequence comes from Streptomyces sp. NBC_00986, assembly GCF_045162565.1. Classification (NCBI taxonomy): domain Bacteria; kingdom Bacillati; phylum Actinomycetota; class Actinomycetes; order Kitasatosporales; family Streptomycetaceae; genus Streptomyces; species Streptomyces sp. NBC_00986. Next base: position 1,045,416 of record NZ_CP108733.1, on the reverse strand, counting down.
TCGAACTCGGCCGCCGCGTCCTGGATCATCTTCCAGCCCTGGTCGTAGGCGATGACCTTCGAGGCGTACAGTGCCTGCTCGACCTGGGCGGTGAACCGGTCTGCCTCGGTGCGGCTCAGCGGGGGAGTGGTGCCGCCGGGCAGGCCGCGGTAGGCGGCGCGCAGGTCGCCCTGGCTGGACGAGGCGCGCGCGAAGGTGGCCTGCGCGATCGCGGTGACCGGCGAACCCAGCTCCAGCGCGGTCTGTACGGTCCAGCGGCCGGTGCCCTTCTGGCCGGCCGCGTCGGTGACGATGTCGACGAACGCCTTGCCGGTCTCCGCGTCGGTGTGCGCGAGGACCTCGGCGGTGATCTCGATCAGATAGGAACCCAGCCGTCCCTCGTTCCAGCGCTGGAAGATCTCCGCGATCTCGGCCGGGGCGTAGCCGCCGACCTGGCGCAGCAGGTCGTACGCCTCGGCGATGAGCTGCATGTCGGCGTACTCGATGCCGTTGTGCACCATCTTGACGAAGTGCCCGGCGCCGTCGGTCCCGATGTGCGTCGAACAGGGCTCGCCGTCGACCTTCGCGCTGACGGACTCGAACATCGGACCCAGCACGGCGTACGACTCCGCCGAACCGCCGGGCATGATCGAGGGCCCGTTCAGCGCGCCCTCCTCGCCGCCGGAGACACCGGCGCCGACGAAGTGGAGGCCCTTGTCGCGCAGGGCGGCCTCGCGGCGGCGGGTGTCGGCGAAGTGGGCGTTGCCGCCGTCGATGATCATGTCGCCGGGCTCCATGAGCGCGGCGAACTCGTCGATCACGGCGTCGGTGGCCGGACCGGCCTGCACCATGATCATCAGGCGGCGGGGCTTCTCGAGCGCGGCCACGAACTCCTGGGCCGTCTCGGCCGGGACGAAGGCGCCCTCGTCGCCGTACTCCTTCATCAACTCATGGGTGCGGTGCGGGGACCGGTTGTGGACCGCGACCGTGTAGCCGTTGCGGGCGAAGTTCCGCGCGAGGTTGCGGCCCATCACGCCGAGGCCGGTGACGCCGATCTGGGCGGTTCCGTCGGCGGCGGGGTCGTGCGGTGCGGATGCGTTCATGGGGTGCCTGTTCTCCGAGTCGGTGACGTGGCGGGTCGGCGCTGGGCGCCCATGCCCGCAGGTACGTCTGTGATCACGAAAAGACTCGAAGTACGGGACCCCGATTCGTAATTCGTTCCGGCGCCGCGTCCTCGGAACGTGGTCTCAGCAGCCCGAACCGGTCGGAGTCAGCTCCACGCGCGCGTGCTCGTCCGCGATGCGCGCCTCGTCGTAGGCGGCGCGCGTGACCTGGTACCAGACGTCGTCCTTGCCGGTGTCGCCGCCGACGTCGTCGAGGCTCACGCACCACCGTTCCTGGCGGACGATCCGGGTGTACGTCTCGGTGCCGCTGCGCACCTTCGAGCACTTCCGGTACTGCTCCGTGGTGTACCAGGTGCGGGTCTTCTTCTTGGAACCCGATCCCGAACTGGACGTGTGCCGGACCTTCTTGGAGGCGGACGCGCACTGGGTGACGGTGTGCGGCCGCGTGCCCTTCGCCGTCTGCCTGGCGAGGTGACGGACCGAGTCACGAAGCCCGGTCACGGTGTCGGGGGAGGGCTGGGCCTTCGGCGCGGTGGTGCTCGAACTGCTCTGGCCCTCGCCGGACGCGGATCGCGTGGTGTTGTCGCTTCCGCTCCCGCCGCCGCATGCGCTGAGCGCTCCGATCAGAAGTGCTGTCAGTCCGCCCGCAATCAATCGCTTGGTGAACATGCCCCCGCCGCCCGTGAATTGGAAACGGTCAGCGTAACTGATCATTGGGTGGCGTCAGGGGGAGGCGAGCGAGAACTGCCGCTGCTGCGAGGCTCCTACGGTGACCGGAGCCGTCAACATGCCCTGAAGGCGCTGGAGTTGCCGCGACTCGACCGTCGCGGTCCGGTCCCGACCGCCGGCGAAGACGTACAGCCGCAGCAGCAGGAACCGGGCAAGGCCCGCAAGCCCGGACGCGCCGAGGTAGACGATCTGCTCGGTCAGCATCCCCGGCGACGACTGCACCAGGTGCAGGGCGAACATCGCGGCGCAGGTCACCCCGTAGGCCGCCGCGGCCGAGCCCGCCGACTGCCAGTGCCGGAGCCATCCGGCGTGCCGGCCCGAGCCGAAGGTGAAACGGGCGTGGAGCTCCGTGCACAGGAGAGTGGAGACGACGGTGATCAGCGCGTTCGCCAGGGCCCAGGGCAGCCGCTCGGCCAGCAGGGCCACGGCGCCGCTGGAGAGGAGCCCGACACCGCCGCCCAGCGCCACGAACCGGGCGAAGGAGGCGAGCGGACCTGGAGCGGCCGGGGTCCGGGGCGCGTCGTCCATGGCGGTCTCCATCCGCTCCGTACGCTGCGCCTCTGCGATGCGGCCGCGTAAGTTTGCTTGACTTACTCAACTATAGCGGATTGATTGAGTTACGCAAGTACATTTTCACGGAGGGGAGCCCGATCCACAGGCGAACTACGTACAATGCGGCCTGATCATGGGTGAGTTACTGGTGAGATGCGCGACGTTCAACGTGCTGCACGGTCGGCAGATCCAGCCGGACGGCCGGCCGAACCCCGTTGCCCCCGGCGACCTCTCGGCACCCCTCGCCGAAGCCGTCGCCTCCCTGGACGCCGACGTGGTGGCACTCCAGGAGATCGACTGTCTCCAGGAACGCTCGGGCGGTGTCGATCAGGCGGCCGTAGCCGCCGACGCGATGGGCGCACGCGACTGGCGATACGCGACCGCGCTGCACTGCCGCTCCGTGCCGGGCCGGGGCTGGGTCCCCGACCCGACCGTGCCCGGGATGCGCGTCTACGGCCCGGGGGCTCAGCGGCCCGAAGTCCCTTCGCACGGGCTCGCATTGCTGTCCCGGCTCCCGGTCCACGAGTGGCGGGCCCTACGGCTCCCGGCGGCGCCCTTCGGCATGCCGCTGCGGGTGGCCGGGCGGGCCGTTCCGGTGCTGGCCCGGGATCAGCCCCGGGCCGCCCTTGCCGCCGTACTGGAAGGACCGCACGGCCCGTTCACCGTCGTGGCCGTCCATCTCTCGTTCGTGCCGGGATGGAACATCGGGCAACTGCGCACCGTGCGTCGCTGGATCGCCGATCTGCCCCAACCCCGGGTGTTGATGGGCGACTTCAACCTCTTCGGCGCGCTGCCCCGGATCACCCTCGACGGGATGGGGAGGCGGCGCTGGCAGCGCTCTGCCCGGCAGGCGACCTTTCCTTCGCACCGGCCGCTCGTGCAGCTCGATCACGTCATGGCGACGGGGCTCGGCGCGGACGCCGTAGGGGAGGTGTGCGTGCCGAGGACGGCGATCTCGGATCACCGGCCGCTGGTGGTGGAGCTGGCGCTCTGAGTCAGTTCCAGAGGGGGTAGGTCACCGTGTGCTGGAACTTGTCCGGCCTCGCGCCGGGGTACGTCAGGGTGATCTCGGTGTACTGCCGCGCCTGCGGGTGCCGCTTCCACGTCTGCGCGTCGTCGAGCCGGACGGTGACCGGGAACGAGTGGAACTTGCCCACCGCGCAATAGGGGTTGCAGTCGTTCACCCAGTTGACGCCCGTGGCCGTCGCGGAGTTGCCGTTCCAGGACGTCCAACGCAGCGACGTGAGGCGGCTGTTGCCGTCGCCGCAGGCGAGCATGAAGTCGGTGGGACGCACCTCGGGGTGCCACAGGCAGTCGACCAGTACCGGGTCCTGGAGCTGTCGGTGGGCGGTCGCCGGGACCGTGGCCGGGGCCGCCGACGAGGTGGCGACGGCCGGCCCGAGCAGGGCCGCGGCACAGAGCGTGACGATTCCGACCATGGTGTGTTTGTACATGTCCGCTCCCGGCCGCCTGTTCGTCCTCGTCGCCCCGCACCAGCGGTGGGCCCGCCTGCCGGGGCACGGTCGTCGTGTCTCTGTCGACGCTACGACCGTGTCCCAGGATGCACCACTCGTACGGGTCCACGACGCGGTTGGCCGGGACTGTCGCGGGGTGTGCGGTCAGGGCCGGGAAATGCCCGGCCCCGATCGGATCAGGCGGGCCGTACGGCGCCCCGGATGGCGGCGGCACCGGCGTGGAAGATCGACTCCTCGCGTATCGGCGTGCCCGGGCTCGGCGCGTGGATCATCAGGCCGTTGCCGGTGTAGAGGCCGACGTGGTCGATGCTGTCGTAGAAGAAGATCAGGTCGCCGGGGCGGATGTCCGTGAGCGGGACGAGGGCGCCGGCGCCGGACTGTTCCTGGGCGGTGCGCGGGAGGAGGACGCCTGCGGCCTTCCAGGCGGCCTGGGTGAGGCTGGAGCAGTCGTACGCGTCCGGTCCAGCCGCGCCCCACAGGCACGGCCTGCCGATCTGTGCGCGGGCGAAGGCGAGCGCGGTGCTGGTCTTGCTGAGCGTGCCGGGGTCCTGCAGCGCGGCGGGTACGGCCGCCGGGCTGATGGTCGGGGCTGGGGGGAGAATGATCTCCGGGGCCATCGTCGGAGCCGTGGGCAGGGTGAACTCGGCAGCGATGGCCGGGGCCGCGGCGAAGGAGACCTCGGCGGCGGGCGGGGTCGGCTGCCACTCCTGTTGCGGCGGGCGCCAGTCCGGTTCCGGCGTGGGGTAGGAGGTCCGCTGCTCGGTCACCGCGGGCATCTGACCAGTGGACCAGGCCTGTTGTTCGGGGACGACGGGCATCTGGCCGGTCGACCAGGCCTGCTGCTCGGCCACGATCGGCATCTGACCGGTGGCCCACGGCTGTTGCTCGGCCACGATCGGCATCTGGCCCGTCGACCAAGCCTGTTGCTGCGGCACGACGGGCATCTGCCCCGTGGACCAGGCGCGTTGCTCGGCCACGGCGGGCATCTGACCGGTCGACCACATCTGCTGTTCGGGAACCATGGGCATCGACCCGGTCGCCCAAGTCGTGTCCGGGGTGGGCCAGTTGGTCTCCGCGGGCGGCGGCCAGGTGGCACCGGCCGGGGCGGACTCGGTGCGCGGCGCCGCGATGTACGGGAGCAGTTCGAGGTCCGCGGTGAGCGGGTCGAAGACCGGTGCCGGGGCGGCCGCGACGGCGAACTGCTGTGCCTCGACGACGGGCGTTGGCGGCACCTCGATGGCGGGCACGGGCGGCAGGTCGAGGACGGTCGCCTGCGGCATCTGGGCCATCTGCTGCATGTACGGCATCTGGGGTGCCTGCGGCGCGGCGATCTGAGGCATCTGGGGTGTGACGGGCGACAGCGCGGCGATCGGTCCTGCCGTCAACTCCGCGACAGGAACGGTGAGTTGAGGGGTAGCGGGCTCCGGTGTGCCGGTCCCCGCGGTCAGTTCGGCCACGGCACGGCTGGGCTGCGCCTCGAGTGCGCGGCCGCCGCCTTCGGGCTCGGGGCGTCGCTCGGACCGCTCGGGCCGGGGTGCCGCCGAGCGGGCGGGGGTCCTGCCGGGCGGCAGTTTCGCCGGTACGGTCGGGCCCAGTTGGGCGCGAGCGCGGTCGAACAACTGCCGAGTGACGGCATCTTGGGCGGGGTCGGAAGGACGCGACGCGCTGGGACGGGGTTCGACACGCTGGCGCGGTCCCCCGGACATCTTGCGCGTGGCGTTGTAGTTTCCGGTGGCCGTCTCGGCCCTGTCGTAAAGGGAGTTGATCCGCCGCTGCACTTCGTCACGGCTGGGTCGGTCGTCCACGGTGGGGCCACTGCCTCCGGTGCGCGTACGTCGTTCTGCCGGCATGGCAGACGTGCTCCTTCCGTATCGCGCCTACCGGGTTAGCTGTCGGGTTCGGGCGGCCGATCACGGAAGGATTGCCCTACGACCCTTGCCCGGGCGGGCAGTTGGGCCGATTCACCCCAAGTCGGTTGGGTCCCCGGTTCCGGCTGTCGCGAGCGACACACCGGATTCGGCGCAAACCGTGCGGCCCGGCGCTGATCGCCGGAGTAGGTCGTACGGTCTGAGCGTCAACTTAGCCAACGTGTGTGCCTCGTGTGAAGGTTGAAGCGCGATATGTCCGATACGTTTTTGTGACCTTTACCTCTCCCAAACGTGTCCTGGGCCCCTGAGCCCGCCGGGTCGGGTGATCCATATGAGGTCGCTATGAATTTTTGGGACGGTTGAACACACCGGCATCCGGCTCCGTATTGGAACGGGGGATTTCCATGCCGGGACGATCCGGGCCGACCGATACGTGTAGGAGCAACTTCCTTGGCACGCAACACGCGCAGACGCCCCACGGGCGCACGACGCGCGACGATGGCAGCAGTCGCCCTGATGCTGGGCGGCGGAGGACTGGTGGCGGCGAACGTCTACGCGTCGGCGTCCGAAGGCGGTTGGGGCGGTGACTCTGCCCAACAAGGGTCTCCCGATGCGGCATCGAGCGGCGCGACGATCGACTGCCCGGACGTAGGCACCCAGCTGACGACTGTCCCGGACGAGGCGAAGACCGAGGTCGACGCCCAACTCGCGCTTCTGGACCAGCAGATAACCGAGGCCTACCAGAAACTGAAGGACTCGACGGAGTCCATACGCCAGGACGCCTCCTTCGCCGACAACGCGATCATGAATCCGTTGAAGGAGAAGCGGGCCGCGACCATCGGCCGGATCGACGAAGCCATCGCGCGTGTCGGCGACCGCCCGGAGGGCCTCGACGCGCTCGCCGGCTGCACCCTGATCGCGCCCACGAACGACAACGGGGACCAGGGCAGCAACGGCAACGGCGACAACCAGAGCGCCAGTGCGAGCGCGAGCGCGAGTGCCGGCGGCCAGGGCGACCAGCCGGTCACCAACGGGCCCGTCGCCTCGGACTACGCGGACATCACCTCCGTACAGCCCAACGTGAACACCCCGCAGGACCAGGCCGACGCCTCCCGCGGCACGTTCGTCACCGCGTGTGGCGTGAACGAGAACGGCCTGTTCAACTCGGACAACGTGATCGTCGCCCCCGGTGTCACCAACGGCGCCCACCACTTCCACGACTACGTCGGCAACCAGTCCAACAACGCGTTCGCCAGCGACGACGACCTGGCGAAGGCGAACACGAGCTGTGAGAACCCGGGCGACAAGTCCACGTACTACTGGCCCGTGTTGCGCCTCCAGAACGGCAAGCAGGAGCGGGACGCGGACAAGCCCGGCGGTGGCACCGAGGGCAACTCGGGTCAGATCGTCACGGCCAAGGCGGCCACGCTGACCTTCGTGGGCAACCCGAAGAGCAAGGTCGTCGCGATGCCGCGCCTCCTGCGCATCATCACCGGCGACGCCAAGGCCTTCGTGAACGGCCCGGCCAACGCCAACGCCTCCTGGAGCTGCACCGGGTTCGAGGACCGGCAGCTCAAGGACAAGTACCCGCTGTGCCCGGCGGGCAGTGACGTGGTGCGCACCTTCAAGTTCCAGAGCTGCTGGGACGGCCGCAACATCGACAGCGCCAACCACCGCACCCACGTGGCCTTCGAGGCCGCCGACGGCTCCTGCCCGGCGGGCTTCGAGGCCATTCCGCAGCTGGTGCAGCGGATCGTCTACGACGTGGACGCGCCGAGCCTCCAGGACGGCGGCAAGACGACCCCGCTGTTCGCGGTGGACTCCTTCCCCGAGCAGCAGCACAAGCCGGTCACGGACCACGGCGACTTCATCAACGTCTTCGACGAGGGCCTGATGAAGGACATGGTCAACTGCATCAACGACGGCGAGAAGTGCGGCGCCGGGACGGACAACGACCCCGGGGGCTCCGGCTCCGGTGACGGCTCCGGTTCGGGTGGCGGCTCAGGGTCCGGTGGCGGTTCCGGCGAGCCGCAGGAGTCCCCGTCGGCCACCGACACCGCTACGGCGGCGCCCACGGCCACCGCGTCCGACGAGCCCGCCGGGAACGGCGGCAGCGAGGGCAATGGCGGCAACACCGGGAACGGTGACAACGGCGGGAACGGTGACAACGGCGGGAACGGCGACAACGGCGGCCAGGCCACCGCGGATCCTGCGACGAGTGCCCCGGACACCGAGACCAACGCCCCCGAGCCCACCGACACCCAGAGCACCGACCCCGGTGACCTGACGACCGCCGTCTCGGTCCCCAAGGCCGACACGAAGACCGAAGGGTCCAAGTCGACGGAGACGCAGGGGAGTTCGGACAACGGCTCCGGCGGCGAGGTCGGCAGCGCCGTGACGACACCGCCCGCCTCGTCCTCGGGCGGGGAGAGCTACGCCGCCGTAGGCCCCAACCAGCCGCAGGCGCAGGGCGGGTTGGCGGAGACCGGCGCGAATCTGTGGCCCGCGGTGGCCGGCGCGCTGCTGCTCGTCGCCGGATTCGTCGTGCTGTACCGAGGCAAGCGCAGTACACGCTGACACAGCGCACCCAGATGAACTGTGACAACGACGGCCCGGCCGCCCTCACTTGGGGGTGGCCGGGCCGTCACACGTTCGGCGTGCCGAGGCAGAAGGTCTCAGACAGCCGGGGCGGGATAGGTCGGGTACTCGACCCCGGAGACGTGCTGGACGACCCGGACGACCTGGCAGGAGTAGCCGAACTCGTTGTCGTACCAGAGGTAGAGGATCGCGTTGTCGCCGTCGACCTTGGTGGCGCCCGCGTCGATGATCGAGGCGTGGCGCGATCCCATGAAGTCGCTCGACACCGCGTCGGGGGCGGTGGTGAAGTCGATCTGCCGTTTGAGCGGTGAGGTCAGCGAGACATCCCGGAGGTAGTCGAGGACCTCGGCGCGGGTGGTCTCGCGGCCGAGCCGCAGGCTGAGGATCGCGATCGAGACGTCCGGCACCGGGACCCGGATCGAGCTGCCGGTGATCGGCGCCTTCAGGTCGGGCAGCGCCTTGGCGACGGCGGAGGCGGCACCGGTCTCGGTGATCACCATGTTCAGCGGCGCCGAACGGCCGCGCCGGTCGGCCTTGTGGTAATTGTCCAGCAGGTTCTGGTCGTTGGTGAACGAGTGGACGGTCTCCACATGGCCGCGCAGCACACCGTACTCGTCGGCCATCGCCTTCAGTGGCGGCACGATCGCGTTGGTCGTGCAGGACGCGCAGGACAGGATCTGCTCGTCCGGCTTGATCGTGTCGTGGTTGACGCCGTGCACGATGTTGGGGACGTCGCCCTTGCCGGGCGCGGTCAGCACGACCTTGTCGATGCCGGGCCGCAGATGCTGCGAAAGTCCTTCCCGGTCACGCCACTTGCCCGTGTTGTCGATGAGGATGGCGTCCTTGATGCCGTACGCCGTGTAGTCGACCTCCGACGGGTCGCCCGCGTAGATCACCTTGATCTCGTTGCCGTTGGCGATGATCGTGTTGCTCGCCTCGTCGACGGTGATCGTGCCCTGGAACTGGCCGTGGATCGAGTCGCGGCGCAGCAGCGAGGCCCGCTTCACGATGTCCTGCTCGCCACCCTGCCGTACGACGATGGCGCGCAGCCGCAGACCGTTGCCCGAGCCTGCCTTCTCGATGAGCAGGCGCGCGACCAGGCGGCCGATGCGGCCGAAGCCGTAGAGGACGACGTCGCGGCCCTCGCGGCGCTCGATCTTGTCGGCGCCCGTGGCGCCGGCGACGGCCTCGGCGGTGAACTCCTCGACGGAGAGCCCGCGTTCGTCGCTCCGGTGGGTCGCGGCGAGCATGCCGATGTCGATCTGCGAGGGGCCCAGGTCGAGCGCGGTGAGCGTCCGCAGGTAGGGGAGGGTCTCGACGACGGAGAGCTCCTCGCCGGCGATCTGGCGGGCGAACCGGTGGGTCTTGAGGATGCTGACCACCGACTTGTTGACCAGGGAGCGGCTGTGCAGCAGGACCGTGACGTCCCGCTCGCGGTGCAGCTTCCCGATCATCGGGATCATCGACTCCGCGATCTCCTCGCGGGTCTTCCAGTTGGTGAACGAGTCCTCGTTGACAGGCACAGATTTCTCTTTCGAGCTAGGCGGCGCTCATATGCTAACCCGCTGTTCATCTGCCCGTTCGGCAGGGGTGCCGCCCGGCCCGGGGAACGCCGAGAGGGGCCCTGCCGACGCGCGTCGGCAGGGCCCCTCTCGGCTGTACTGGTGTCGCTTCTACACGGTCTCCGACACGTCCTGGGTCGCGCCGCTGCCCAGCAGCGCGGACGCGTTCTCCAGCGGAGTGAGGACGTGCACGGGCACGACCTCGGGCAGGCCGTGGCAGGTGAAGCCGAGCCGGGTCATGGCCCGGATGACCTCGCCGCTGTTGAAGTCGCGGGGGTCCTGCCGGGTGATGACCTGCCCCACCTGCTTGACGGGGTAGCGGCGCCGCCCGATGGTCACGGACTCACCCGTGATCAGCTCGGGCTTGATGCCCTTCATCGTCTCCAGGACACCCATCTTGGTGAGGTCGAAGGGATACCGGGCGATGACACAGCGCATGTTGCCTCACAGAGAGAAGGAGGATCGGGGGCCGAACGGGCGCCCGAAGGCGCCGAGTTGGTCCTCAGGCCGCAGGGCCGAAGGACGACCGTCGCTGCCCCCGGCTGCTGCTTCCGCTGCCGCCGCTGCGGCGCGCGGCGCCACCGGCGGACGACCGGCCGCCCTCGCCGGCCGGACGGCCACGACGGCCCCGGGACGACGAGGAGGACGGGCGACGGGTGCGCTCGCGCTCCACGACCGGGGCCTGGATGACGACCGGGACGCCGGACGGGGCCTGAGCGCCCGTGATCCGGGTCAGCTCCTCCTCGCCTGAGCGCACCGCGGTGACCTCCGGGGTGACGCCGGCCGCGGTCATCAGCCGGGTGAAGTCACGGCGCTGGTCGGGGGTGACCAGCGTGACGACACTGCCGGACTCGCCTGCACGGGCCGTACGGCCGCCGCGGTGCAGGTAGTCCTTGGGGTCGGTGGGCGGGTCGACGTTGACGACCAGGTCGAGGTTGTCGACGTGGATGCCGCGCGCCGCGACGTTGGTCGCCACCAACGCCGTCACATGCCCGTCCTTGAACTGGGCGAGCGTGCGGGTGCGCTGCGGCTGGGACTTGCCGCCGTGCAGACCGGCCGCGCGGACACCGTTGTTCAGCAGGTGCTTCACCAGCCGGTCCACCGCGTGCTTGGTGTCCAGGAACATGATGACCCGGCCCTCGCGCGCCGCGATCTCGGTGGTCGCCCGCTGCTTGTCCGTGCCGTGGACGTGCAGGACGTGGTGCTCCATCGTCGTGACCGCGCCCGCGGAGGGGTCGACGGAGTGGACGACGGGGTCGGTCAGGTAGCGGCGGACCAGGAGGTCCACGTTGCGGTCCAGGGTGGCCGAGAACAGCATCCGCTGGCCGCCCGGCTGCACCTGGTCGAGCAGTGCGGTGACCTGCGGCATGAAGCCCATGTCGGCCATCTGGTCGGCCTCGTCGAGGACGGTGATGGTGACACCGTCGAGCCGGCAGTCGCCGCGCTCGATGAGGTCCTTGAGGCGTCCCGGCGTAGCGACCACGACCTCCGCGCCACCGCGCAGCGCCCCGGCCTGACGGCCGATGGACATACCGCCGACGACGGTGGTCATCCGCACGCTGACGGCGCGGGCGTACGGGGTGAGCGCGTCGGTGACCTGCTGGGCCAGCTCGCGGGTCGGGACGAGGACGAGCGCGAGCGGCTGACGCGGCTCGGCGCGGCGGCCGGCCGTACGGGCCAGCATCGCCAGGCCGAAGGCCAGGGTCTTGCCGGAGCCGGTGCGGCCGCGGCCGAGCACGTCACGTCCGGCGAGGGAGTTGGGGAGCGTCGTGGCCTGGATCGGGAACGGGACGGTGACGCCCTCGTGGCCGAGCGCGGCCAACAGCTTTGCGGGCATGTCGAGTTCGGCGAACGACTCCACGGCGGGAAGGCCGGGGGTGACCGTCTTCGGCAGCGCGAACTCGCCCTGCAGGGCGACCGGTCGGCCACCGCCGCCCTTGGAGCGGCGCGGCGCGCTGGAGCGGTTGCCGGACGGGGCTGCCGAGCGGTAGCCGCCGCTCTTTCCGGATTCCGGATTTCCATTGCGCTTTCGCGAGAAACGGTCATTCGTACGTGCGCGGTTCAAAATGTGGAACCTTCCTTGATATGGCACGTATCAAGGAATTCCCGCGGTGAATGAACGGCGCAGAGAATCGCAAGAACGAGCCGGTGGCTTCGGCGGAATATCGCCGACAGCTTGGAAAATGCAGCGAGCTGGGGCCCGCACCCCAAGGTGCGGGCCCCAGCTGCGAAGTAAACGTCGTCGTTACGCAGGAACGATGTTCTCGGCCGTCGGGCCCTTCTGGCCCTGCGCGATGTCGAAGGTCACCTTCTGACCCTCCTGCAGCTCGCGGAAGCCCTGGGCGGCGATGTTCGAGTAGTGGGCGAAGACGTCAGCGCCGCCACCGTCCTGCTCGATGAAGCCGAAACCCTTTTCCGCGTTGAACCACTTCACGGTGCCACTAGCCATTTTGTTCTCCTTCGGGGCGGTCACCGGAGCCCGCAGTGTGCGGACTCCGTGTCGCCGTGATGATCACCCCGCCGGAAAAAACCGGACACACAAAAAAATGCTCCACCGTCCCTGGGGCCGGTGCGGGCATCTGAAGGGTTTGGCAACCACAACTGCAACTGAGATCAATAGTAGCACGGCGCGATCGGCCGTGTGCGGACGTTAATTTCATTTCTCATGTCGCCGACGTAGATATTGGGTTTCGTGCCGGACTACGCCAGCGCGTCGATCCAGTCGCGCACGACCTTGGCCGTCGTCGCGGCGTCCTCCTCCATGACGCTGAGATGCGTGCCGGCGGTGTCCACGGTGTCCCGCACACCCGGCCAGGACGAACGCCACTCCCGCGGCATGTCCGCCAGCGGCTCGGACGCGCGCACCAACAGGGTGGGCACCTCTGTGTGCTCGGGCTGCCACCCCCGGAACATGCGGGTGTACGCACCCAGCGCCAGCAGTGTCAGATCGTCCACCATGGTGTCGAACCTCTCGCCGACCGTCAGTGGGATCCGGGCGGGCAGGGACAGCAGCCACGGCTCGGCCTCCCGGTCCGGGGTGACGTGGTACGAGTCGATCAGCACGAGACCGGCCGGGGGAACCCCGGCGTCCGTCAGCCGGGTGGCGAGCGCGTGGGCGGCCGTACCGCCCATGGAATGACCGACCAACACGTAACGCCGGTCGCCGAGTTGATGCCGTACGGCCGTGACGTGCGCCTCCGTGAGCGACTCCAGGTCCCGGGCCACCGCGTCTCCGTCGTCGATCCCGGAGTGCCGCACCTCGAAGACGTCCCGCTCGCCCTCGAAACAGGGGGCGAGCCCCGCGTACCAGGGGCGCCCCAGGTTGCCGGCGAAGCCGGGAACACAGACGAGGGCGGGACCCCGGGTACCGGCGGCCAGCCGCAACGGCGGCAGCGCGTGCCGGGCTGCCTCCTCGGGGCCGAAGACGGGCGCGCCGATGGACGCGGTCACCAGAAGATGCATGGCCGATACGACGTCACCGGTCTCGCAGACCTTCCTGTACAGGGCGGGCAGCGACCGCCCGGCACCGCGCCCACGCCCACCGGCCCGGACCGGCGACGGAACGGTCGCGGCGGAGACCTCGTCGGACAGCCTGGCGCGCAGCTCGCCGTACAGATGCTCGGCGAGCTGTTCCGTGTCCGGCCAGTCGTAGGCCACGGTGACCGCGAGGGGCGTCCCGGTGAGCAGACTCAACCGGTTGCAGAGCATGACCCGCATCAAGGAGTCGAGGCCGAGCTCCGAGAAGTCCCGGTCGACCGCGTCGGCGTCCGTGTGCCCGAGCACACCGGCCACCTCGGTCCGGATCAGCGCCCGCAGCTCGGGCAGCCGCTCGGGCACGGGCAGCGCCGCGAGCCGGTCCCGCCAGGACCCGGCGGCACCATCCGCCGGGATGGCGGAAGAGGCTGACCGCCGGTTCGTACGCAACAGCCCGCGCAGGGGCGGCGGGACGACGGTCCCGGCCGGGACGGCATTCGGCGAACGGTCCAACGGCAGTGGCGCGAGGACCGGTTCACCGCTGCCGAGCGCGGCGTCGAAGAGCGCGAACGCCTGCTCGGGGGAGACCGCACGCACCGGCCCGCCGTGAACCCGGCCGCTGCGGGCCGCCATGCCCTCCTCGTCCGCCCACGCACCCCAGACCAACGACAGTGCGGGCAGGCCGAGTTCAGCGCGATGGCGGGCCAGCGCGTCCAGGAAGGAGTTCGCCGCCGCGTAGTTGGCCTGACCGGGATTGCCCAGCAGCCCGGCCGCCGACGAGAACAGCACGAACCGTGCCAGCGGCAGCCCCTTCGTCAACTCGTGCAACTGCCAGGCCGCATCGACCTTCGGCCGCATCACCACCGACAGCCGCTCAGGTGTCATCGACGCCAGCACACCGTCGTCCAGGACCCCGGCCGCGTGCACTACGGCGGTCAGGTCGGGCCCGAACGTCTCGACCACGGCGGCGAGTTGGTCCCGCTCGGTGATGTCGCAGGCCACGAGGTCCACCTGCGCGCCCGCCCGCTGAAGGTCGTCCCGCAACTCCCGTGCGCCAGGGGCCTGTTCACCACGCCGGCTGAGGAGTACGAGCCTCCGCACTCCGTGCTGGTCGACAAGGTGCCGGGCCAGCATCGCCCCCAAGGACCCGGTGCCACCGGTGATGAGAACAGGGCCCCCGCCGAGCGAGCCGTCGGTCGCCGGACCGGGTGCGGCCGCCAGTCGGGGGACACTCAACATGCCGTCCCGGACGGCAATTTGGGGTTCGCCGGTGGCGAGGGCTGCGGGCACCTGTCGTAGCGACTCGGGGCTGCCGTCGACGTCCACGAGGGTGAGACGGTCGGGGTACTCGGACTGTGCGGTCCGCAGCAGGCCCCAGACCGTGGCGGCGGACAGGTCGGGGGGCGTGTCGGCGGCACCGCTTGTGACCACGGCCAGTCGCCCGGAACCGGCGAGATGTGTTTGCAGCAACTCCAGTGCCCGTGCGGTCAGTTCCTGCGCGGCGGCGGCCGGGTCGGTGCTCGCGTCGCCGGGAGCTGACAAGGAGGCCACGGTCAACTCCGGCGTCTCCTCGGACCAGGACGACTCGTCGTCGGCGGAGGCGAGGAACGCGGCCAGGTCCAGGTCGTCCGTCTCCGACATCGCTACGGCGGGTACCTCGCCGGCGATCGGAACGCCCGTCCAGCGCAGCCGGTACAGCTCTCCGGCCGGGGTAGGAGCCAGCTCCGGTGCCGGTCGGGTCGTCATCGACTCCAGCCGGGCCACGGGTGCGCCGGCGGGGGTGGCGAGGTCGAGGGTGATCGAGTCCGGACCGGTCGTCGTCATTCGGACGCGCAGGGCCGTGGCACCCGTGGCGTGCAGGGTCAACCCCCGCCAGGCGAAGGGAAGTCGGGGTGCGCCGGTCGGCGGTTCGGCGAGCAGTCCCGGGTGCAGGGCGGCGTCCAGGAGGGCCGGGTGGAGCATGTGGTGCCGGGCGTCCGCGACCGGCAACGGGCCTACCTCGGCGAACAGTTCATCGTCCCGCCGCCACAACGCCGTGACGCCCTGGAACGCCGGACCGTACGCCAGCCCGGCCTCGGCCACCCGCTCGTAGGCGCCGGAGAGATCCACCCGCGTGGCTCCGGCCGGCGGCCAGGCGGTGAGCGAGACCGCGTCGGCCAGGACACCCGGGCCGAGCCGCCCCGTCGCGTGCTGGGTCCAAGTGCCCAGTGCACCGGACTCCTCGGGCCGCGCGTACACGTCCGCGCTGCGGCGCCCGGAGTCGTCCGGTTCGCCCAGGACCACTTGGAGCTGGACGCCCTCTTCGTCGTCCTCGGGGAGGAACAGCGGGTTGAGCAGGGCGAGTTCCTCGAGTACGGCGAGACCGCACAGGTCGCCCGCGTGCAGCACGAGGTCGGCGAACGCGGCGCCGGGCACGAGGGTGTGTCTGCCCACGACGTGATCGCGCAGCCATGGCTGGGCCGCCCCGGACAACCGGCCCGTGCACAGCAGGCGTTCGGTGCCCGGCACCGTGACCGCCTGGGTGAGCAGCGGGTGCCCGGTACCGGCGGTCGCGTCCGTACCGGTGTCGGGCAGCCAGTAGCGCTGCCGCTGGAAGGGATAGGTCGGCAGGCCGTCGACCCGTCGGGCGCCGCTGTCCGCGTACACCCGGCGCCAGTCCAACCGCACGCCGTGGACGTGGAGTTGGCCGAGCGCGTCGAACAGCGTCCGCGGCTCGGCGCCGTCCCGACGGGCCGCCGGGGTGCAGAGGAGTTCCTTGCCGGTCCCGGCAAGGCTCGCCGCCGCCTGGGCCGTGAGCTGGGAGTCCGGCCCGATCTCGGTGAACGCGGTCACTCGCCCCTCGTGCGCCAGCCAGTGCACGGCGTCCCCGAACCGCACGGCCTCACGGGCATGCCGTACCCAGTACGCGGCCGACCGCAGCTCGTCCCCGGTGGCCGGAAGCCCGGTCAGGCCTGACACCACCGGGACGGTCGGGGCCATGTACGTCAACTCGCTTGCGACACGGTCGAATTCGGCGAGCATCGGCTCCATGAGCGGGGAATGGAAGGCGTGGCTGACTCGCAGTCGGACGGTACGACGGCCGCGTACGGCGAACCGCTCCGCGAGCGCGAGGACCGGCTCCTCCGCGCCGGAGACAACGACCGCGCGGGGGCCGTTCACGGCCGCGATCGCGACCCCGGCGGTCAGCTCGGACGTCACCTCCGCCTCGGTGGCGTCGAGCGCCACCATGGCACCGCCCTCCGGCAGCTCCCGCATCAACCTCCCGCGTGCCGCGACCAGTTCGACGGCGTCCGCCTCGGACAGCACGCCCGCGCAGTGGGCCGCAGCCAGCTCGCCGACCGAGTGTCCGGCGAGGAACTCCGGCCGTACGCCCCAGGATTCGAGCAGCCGGAAGACGGACACCTCGAAGGTGAACAGGGCCGCCTGGGCGAAGTCCGTACGGTTCAGCAATGACCCCGAGCCGGCGTCGGTGTCCCAGAGGACTGAGCGGAGCGGACGCTCCAGGTGGGCGTCGAAGCGCGCGCACAAGGCGTCGAAGGCGGTCGCGAACTCCGGGAAGGTTGCATACAACTCCGCCCCCATACCCGTCCGTTGGGCTCCCTGGCCGGTGAAGAGCAGGGCCAGACGGGCGGAGGGGTGGGTGGTGTGTGGCGGGGCGGATGCCGTCAGGTTGTCGAGAGCGGTCAGTGTCGCCGTTCGGTCGTCCGTGGGGGCAGTGGCTCGGTGGGGGAGTGTGGCTCGGGTGGTGGCGTAGGTGAACGCCACGTCCGGCAAGGGGAGTTCAGGGTGCTCGCGCAGGAAGGTGGCAGTGCGTGCGGCCTGTTCGCGCAGGGCTGCCGGGCTCGCGGCGGAGAGCAGCAGCGGGGGTGTCACGGGGCGGCGAAGGGGCGGTTCGTCGGCTACCGCAGCCTCGGGCGCCTCCAGGATCACATGCGCGTTGGTCCCGCCGATGCCGAACGCCGACACCGCCGCGCGGCGCGGGCGACCGGGCTCGGGGCGCCACTCCTCGTCCTGGGAGAGGAGTCGTACGGTGCCGGACGACCAGTCCACGTGGGGCGACGGTTCGTCGGCGTGCAGGGTGCGGGGGAGTCGGTCGTGGTGCATCGCCAGCACGGTCTTGATGACGCCGCCGACACCGGCCGCGGCCTGGGTGTGGCCGAGGTTGGACTTCAACGAGCCCAGCCACAGCGGGCGTTGGGCGGTGCGGTCCTGGCCGTAGGTCGCGAGGAGCGCGTGTGCCTCGATCGGGTCGCCGAGTGCGGTGCCCGTGCCGTGGGCCTCCACGGTGTCGATGTCGGCCGGGGTCAGTCCCGCGTCGGCCAGCGCCGAGCGGATCACCCGTTGCTGGGCAGGGCCGTTGGGTGCGGTGAGGCCGTTGGACGCGCCGTCGGAGTTGACGGCCGAACCGCGCAGCACGGCGAGTACGGGATGGCCGTTGCGTTGTGCGTCGGAGAGCCGTTCCAGCAGGACCAGGCCGACGCCCTCGCCCCAGGCGGTGCCGTCGGCCGCCGCCGAGAAGGGTTTGCAGCGGCCGTCCGGAGCCAGCCCGCGCAGCCTGCTGAACGCGATGAACGGGCCGGGCGACGCCATCACCGTGACGCCGCCGGCGACCGCGAGTGAGCACTCCCCGTCGCGCAGGGACCGGACCGCCGAATGCATCGCGACCAGCGACGACGAGCACGCGGTGTCCACCGTCACGGCGGGACCGCGCAGTCCCAGGGTGTAGGCGATACGGCCGGAGGCCACGCTGCCCGCCGAACCGAGGGCGAGGTGCGCCTCCAACTCGTGCCCGCCGCGGTGCAGTAGACGGCTCGCGTAGGTGGCGTGCATGACGCCGACGAAGACGCCGGTGTCGCTGTCGCGCAGACCGGCGGGGTCCAGGCCCGCCCGCTCCAGCAGCTCCCAGCCGGTTTCCAGGAGCAGTCGCTGCTGGGGGTCGGTGGCGAGGGCCTCACGGGGCGACATGTTGAAGAAGGCCGCGTCGAAGTCGGCCGCGCGGTCCACGAATCCGCCCCGTCGCGTGACGGACTTGCCGAGCTGGTCGGGGTCCGGGTCATACAGGTCGGCCACGTTCCAGCCTCGGTCGGCGGGGAAGTCGGAGGTAGCGTCGGTGCCTTCGGCGACCAACTGCCACAGATCCTCGGGGGATTCGACTCGGCCCGGGTAGCGGCAGGCCATGGCCACGATGGCGATCGGTTCACCGGGTCCGGGGTCATAGCCGTCTCCCGTGGTACGCGCGGGGCTGTCGCCGTGCAGCGCGTCGCGCACCAGGGTCGCCACGGCGGTGGGTGTGGGGTGGTCGAACACCAGCGTCGCGGGCAGCGCGAGGCCGGTCGCCGTGCCCAGCCGGTCGCGCAGCAGGACGGCGCCGAGCGAGGTCAACCCCTGTTCGCCGAACGGCACTTCGGGGTCCAGCTCCCGCACGGGCACGTCGAGAGTCCGTGCCGTCACTTCGAGAACCAGGTTGAGTACGGCGTCGGACGCGGCCGCGAGCCGCTCGCGCAGCGCGGCCGACGCGGTCGTACGTTCCGCCGCGAGGCGCTCCGGCAGCTGCTCGGCGAGCACGGCCCGGGCGACCTTGCCGGAGGCGGTACGGGGGAGGCTCGCGGTCGGGTAGATCTCGTCCGGCACCTTGAACCCGGACAGCCGCTCCCGGCAGGCCGCGAGGGCCAGCGCCGTGTCGACCCCGTCGGGGCCGGGCACGACGAACGCCACTGGCACCTCGCCCAGCACGTCGTGCCGCCGGCCGACCACAGCGGCGTCGGCGATGTCGGGGCGGGCCAGCAACACCCGCTCCACTTCGGAGGGGTTGATGTTCACGCCGCCCCGGATGATCAACTCCTTGACGCGGCCGGTGACATGGAGGTGCCCGTTCGGGTCGCGCCGACCGAGGTCCCCGGTGCGGTACCAGCCGTCGGTGAACGCCTCGGCGGTCGCGTCCGGACGGTTGTGGTAGCCGGCCATCAGCCCGGGACCGCGTACCCAGATCTCGCCCTCGTCCCCTTCGCCGATCTCGGCGCCGGTGGACGGATCGGTGATCCTGACGTCCAGCACCAGCAGCGGGAAGCCCCGCGAAGGGTCGTCACGGGGGCCGTCGAGCCGCTCGATCGCGATCTTCCCGCAGGTCTCCGTGGAGCCGTAGCCGTCCAACAGGGGTGCGGTCAGGGCGAGTTCGACCTCGGCTCGCAACTCGGGGGAGCAGGGTGCCCCTCCGCTGACACACACCCGCAGCGACGCCGGCACCGGACGTGCGGTCTCCCGTAGCGACTCCAGCAGAAGGCGGTAGGTGGCGGGTACTCCGCCCAGAATCGTGAACGGCTCGGCGGTGAGCGCCTCGGAGAGGTTCGCTCCCGGCGCGAGGACGCGCGCGGTCGCACCGACCGAGAGGACGCCCAACAGGCATACGGAGTGGCCGAGGGCGTGGAACATCGGCAACGGCCAGAGCAGTCGGTCCTGTTGCTCCAGTCCGAACGCCGGCATGTAGGCCGCCGTCACCGACCACAGTGCCGAACGCTGTGTGGAGACAACGCCCTTGCTCTGCCCGGTGGTGCCGGAGGTGTAGTGGATCCAGGCCGGGTCGTCGAGGCCGAGGTCGTCACGGGGTGCCGTACCCGGCTCCTTACCGGCAAGGCTCTCGAAGGCGATCGCGCCCTCGGTCCGGTCGTCCTGTCCGACGACGATCACCCCTTGCACGGAAGCGAGTTGAGCGAACGGTGCCTCGCTCACCACCGCCACGGCGCCGCAGTCGTCGAGGAAGTACGCCAACTCCTCCGCCGAAGCAGCGGGGTTGAGGAGCACACCGATCGCTCCGGCGCGCAGCACCCCGAGCCAGGTCTCCACCAGCTCCACCCGGTTGCCCAGATGGATCGCGACCCGGTCCCCACGCCGTACCCCGAGCCGCATCAGATGCCCCGACACCCGGCCGGTGCGCTGCTCCAACTCCCCGTAGGTGACGGCACGTCGGTCGTCCCGGTATGCGGTCTTCCCGCCGATCCGAGTCGCGTGCTCCCGCAGGATGTCCGGCAGTGTACGCACCGACTCGCCCCCGTAAATTCCCATTCCCACCCTTTCGTTCCCCCACCGCGAGCGGTCACCGTACGACAGTCGCCGTCAGACGGCTGCATAGGGCACGCTCTACGGCATGGTGATGTGCGAGTACTTCTCGGCCGCGAGTGACGAGGCTGCCGTCGGTGTCCTCGGCGGACCGGGCGGTCCCGACGCGTCGGTGTTCGACGTGCTGTCCCTGAAGGACATCGACCCGGTGGTCGTGCTGGCGCGGCTCGAAGGCATCCTCACCGACTGCACCTACGACGAAGCGCGCGCCCGCCCCCGCTCCGGGCAGTTGCTCTCGGACCCCGAGGCCGAAGGAGCCTTCGTCGTCAGCGTCTCCGACACGCTCCGGGACGCCCTGGCCACGGCGTCCGATAAGCGACTGGACCTGGCGGCAGGGCCGTTCGCGGCTGTCGAAGAACTGGGATTCACGCCCACCAAGACGTCGGAACTGCTCCATCGGTTGTCCGGCCTGGCCCGGAGAGCAGCAGCGGAGAACCGGCGGCTGTACTGCTGGTGGGCCCTGTAAGAACCACAACTCGTCAGTCAGGAGCGTCCTTTGACCCCACCCGGCGACCCGTCGATCCCCGAGCCGCTCGGGCCGTCGTCTCTGGTCTGGCGGTACTTCAGCGACTGGCGGGGCATGCTGATCGGCCTCTGGGCCGGGTCGATGCAGAACATGCATCCCGCCCTCGGCGCCGGAGTGGAGGAACACTCACAGTTCTTCGAGGAGCGCTGGGAACGGCTGCTCCGCTCGCTCTACCCGATCGCCGGAGTGATCTACGACGGCCCGGACGCGGCCCGTACCGCCCGCGAGGTCCGCGACTATCACGTCGGAATCAAGGGAGTTGACAGCCAGGGGCGGCGCTACCACGCCCTCGACCCGGACACCTTCTTCTGGGCGCACGCGACCTTCGTCATGGTCCCGGTGCTGGTGTGCCGGTACTTCGGCCGGCCACTGACGGAGGAACAGAAGGAGCGGTTCTACGCCGAGAGCCTTCAGTGGTACCGGCTCTACGGGGTCAGCGACCGGCCCGCTCCCGCCAACTGGGCAGGATTCACCGCGTACTTCGAGCGGATGTGCGCCGACACCCTGGAGGACAACCGGGCGGCACGCGCCGTGCTCGACATCCGCCGCATAAGCAAGCCACCTTTCCTGAAGTGGCTGCCGGACGTGGTGTGGCGGGTGATCCGGGGTCCGCTGACCCGGCCCTTCGTCTGGCTCACCGTCGGGATGTATCCGCCCGCGGTGCGCGCCAAGTTGGGCTACCGCTGGTCGCGCCGGAGCGCGGTCGGGCTGTGGCTGGTGGGCCGTGCGGTCGCGCTCGGCTGGCACCTCGTGCCGTTCGAGCGGCGCTACCACCCGCGGGCCAGGGCCGGTTGGCGGCGGGCGCGCGGTCTCGCCGTAGGACCGGTCGAGACGCCGCGGCGGAATCTGCCGCCGGTGGAGCGCCGGGGTGACGGCAAGCACTACGCGCCCGATGTGTAGCCGTCGACGAGTGGTTGTCCTCGCGGCGGGGCTCAGCCCAGGACGTCGGGTTCGTCCTCCACCACGAGTTCGGCCAGGAGGTTGAAGTTGTGGCGGGCCATGTTGGCGTTGCTGAACTGCCGGTGGGCCAGGGTGACTTCCTCCTCGGTCATGACGCGGGGCTTGCCCGCGGCGTCGGCGAGGAGCTGCATCTGGCAGGCGCGGTCCATGGTGATGAACCACCACGCGGCCTCTTCCACGGACCGGCCGACCGTCAGCAGACCGTGGTGGCGGAGGACGGCGGCCCGTCGCTCGCCGAGCCGGGCGGCGATCCGCTCGCCCTCGGTCCGCTCCAGCACCAGGCCCTTGTACTCGTCGAACAGCACATGGTCGTCGTAGAAGGCGCAGGACTCCTGCACGATCGGGTCCAGGAGCTTGTCGAGTGACGCGAAGGCCCGGCCGTGGATGGTGTGGGCGTGCGCCACTGCCACGACGTCCGGGCGTGCCTGGTGGATGGAGGAGTGGATCCAGAAGGCCGCCTTGTTGGTCCGGCGTTCGCCCTCGATGACACGGCCCTCCTCGTCGATGAGGAGCAGGTCGCTGACGCGGATCTTGGAGAAGTGCACCGCGTACGGGTTGACCCAGAACCTGTCCGGGAACTCCGGGTCGCGCGCTGTGATGTGCCCGGCGATGCCCTCGTCGAAGCCGTAGCGGGCGAAGATCCGGAACGCCGCCGCCAACTGCCGCTTGCGGTGGGCACGTTCGGCCTCGATGGTCTCGCGGCTCTCGGCCAGCCGAGGAATGTCCAGCTCCTCGGTGTTCTCGAAGTCGATGTCGTTGCTGCCGGTGGTGATGGACATCGGTACGTCCTTTCCGGTGCGCGGCGAATTTCTTTCAGGCTGCAACCATCTTCCGTTCCGTGTCAACCTCGCAGGCAAGAAATATTGCCTCCTGGGTACTGGTGGCCCAGCTTTTTCAGTCACCTCTGCGCCAGGCGCCCAGCACCATCAGCGTCTTCGTGCCGATCACGGCACCCGTGCGCCGGAGCCGGTCGATGACGTCCCTCAGGTGCTGCACGTTGGTCACCCGGACGCGGACCAGGGCGTCGGGGTCGCCCGCGACGGTGAAGACCTCCAGGGCCTCCGGGACGCTGGTGGCGGCCATCGTGATCGCCTCGACCTTGACGTCCCCTGCGAAGCGCAGCTCGACGAACGCCTCGAAACCGGAGCCCAGCTTGCCGTGGTCGAGGGTGACCGTGTAGCCCGCGATGACGCCGACCCGCTCCAGCCGGTCGACCCGGCGTTTGACCGCCGACGGCGAGAGGCTGACCCGTTCCGCGATCTCCGTCATGGTCCGGCGGCCGTCTTCGACCAGCAGCTCGAGAATCGCGCGATCGACGCTGTCGATGAGTGCCGTGTCGGTCATGTGGGCCTCCTCCTCTTCTTCGTGGCGCCTGTTTTGTGCGGGCGAGCCTGTTCTCGCTCGATTTTTTTGCACCACATGCAAGATACCCGCAACTTAATTGCCACCGCCCGTGTCCCGCCGGTCCACTGACAACGCCTGCAACTGGTCGGCGACCGCCGTTCGAGGGCGTGAGGAAGGGACCCAGCGGTGAAGGTTGAGCGCGAACTACCGTCCGGCGAAGCCCGGGAGTTGTTGGAGCTGACGGTCGACATCGCGGACAAGGAACTCGCCCCGCGCGCAGCGGAGTTCGAGGAGGAGGGCCGCTTTCCTCGTGAGGTTTTCGGCGTCCTGGGCGAGGCGGGGCTGCTGACTCTTCCCTTCGCCGAGGACGTCGGGGGAGGGGGCCAGCCCTACGCCGTCTACCTGCAAGTACTCGAAGAGCTGGCCGCACGCTGGGCCGCTGTCGCCGTCGGTGTCAGCGTCCACACGCTGTCGTGCCACCCCGTCTCGGTCTTCGGTTCCGCGGCACAGCGGGAGGCGCTGCTGCCGTGGCAACTGAGCGGTGCGGCGCTCGGCGCGTACTGCCTGTCGGAGGAGCACGCGGGTTCCGACCCCAGTGCCATCCGGGCCGGCGCGACACGTGACGGCGAGGCGTGGGTGACCCGGGGTACCAAAGCCTGGGTCACCCATGGTGGCGAAGCCGACTTCTACACCGCGTTTCTGCGGACGTCCGCCGACCCGCGCAACGGCATCTCCTGCTTCCACGTGGACGCCCGGTCGCCCGGCCTGAGCGCGGGTGCCCCGGAGCGCAAAATGGGGCTGCGGAGTTCGACCACCGCGGTGATGCACTTCGACGACGTGCACATCCCGGGCGACCGACTGATCGGCGAGCCCGGTCAGGGCCTGAGGATCGCGCTGTCCGCACTCGACGCCGGGCGGCTCGGCATCGCGGCCGTCGCGGTCGGGATCGCGCAGGCAGCGCTCAACCACGCGGTCGACTACGCCCGCGAGCGCCGGACGTTCGGCCGTCGCATCATCGAGCACCAGGGCGTCGGGTTCCTGCTCGCCGACATGGCCGCGCGCACCGAAGCGGCGCGCGCCACCTACCTGGTCGCCGCCCGACGCAAGGACTCCGGCCAGGAGTTCAGCCGCCAGGCCAGCATGGCCAAACTCATCGCGACGGACACGGCCATGGCCGTGACGACCGACGCCGTGCAGGT
Source organism: Streptomyces sp. NBC_00986 (assembly GCF_045162565.1). Taxonomy (NCBI): domain Bacteria; kingdom Bacillati; phylum Actinomycetota; class Actinomycetes; order Kitasatosporales; family Streptomycetaceae; genus Streptomyces; species Streptomyces sp. NBC_00986. The sequence goes on along the minus strand of NZ_CP108733.1, from coordinate 1,020,913 downwards.
CCTCGGCGGTGCCGGATACGTCCGCGAGCACCCTGTGGAGCGCTATATGCGCGAGGCGAAGATCACGCAGATCTTCGAGGGCACCAACCAGATCCAGCGCATGGTCATCAGCCGCCATCTCGCCGACTCCTGAACCGACTTACAGCTTCTACGACTTGCACGTTCCGACGACTTGAAGGAAGGCGGGCACCGTGACATCTCGCGATGCTGTTGCCGTCATGGCGGGAGGCGGCTCGGGGCTGGGGCGGGCGACCGCACACCGGCTGCACCGACAGGGCCGTACCGTCGTGCTGTTGGATCTCCCGAACAGCCAAGGGGAGGCCGCGGCCGCCGCGTTGGGGGAACGCGCCCACTTCGTCGCGGCCGATGTGACCGATCCGGGCCAGGTCCGGCAGGCCTTCGCGTACGCCGCGGAGCACGGGCCGGTGCGCGCGGCGGTCAACTGCGCCGGAATCGCGACGCCCGGCCGCATCCTGGGCAAGCGGGGAGTGCTGCCCGCCGAGGACTTCCGGCGCGTGGTCGAGATCAATCTGCTCGGCACCTTCCACGTGCTCTCCGCCGCTGCCGCCGTCATGGCCAAGAACGTCCCGGACAACGGGGATCGAGGCGTGATCGTCTGCACCGCGTCCATCGCCGCCTACGACGGGCAGATCGGTCAGGCCGCGTACGCCGCGAGCAAGGGCGGGGTGGTCTCGCTGACCCTGTCCGCGGCCCGGGACCTCGCCGACTCGGCGATCCGCGTCGTCACGGTCGCGCCGGGGCTGTTCGACACCCCGCTGCTCTCGGGCCTGCCGGAGAAGGCACGGACCCAACTGGGCGCCGCCGTACCGCATCCGTCCCGTCTCGGCTCACCGGACGAATACGCCGCCCTGGTCACCCACATCCTCGACAACCCGATGCTCAACGGCGAGGTCATCCGCCTCGACGGCGCCCTGCGCATGGCCCCGCGCTGAAACCCCGCACCGACAAGGCCCGTTGACCCGCTCTCCCCGTCGAGAGCGTCGCCCGGAAAGAGAACCCGCATGGCACACGCCGTACAAGACCCGCCGTCCGAAACATCATTGGCCGATCCACCCGTCCAACTGCTCGATCCGGCAGGGAACTTGGGTACGGACCCCCGGCTGCCGCTCGACCCTGCGACCGTCGACCTCCCCGCCCTGTACCGCGACATGACACTCGTCCGCCGACTGGACACGGAGGCCATCGCCCTGCAACGGCAAGGGGAGTTGGGCCTGTGGCCGTCACTTCGTGGCCAGGAAGCGGCACAGGTCGGAGCCGCGTACGCGCTGAACGACCGGGACATGGTCTTCCCCACCTACCGCGAGCACGGCGTGGCCTGGTGCCGAGGCCTCGACCCGGTGTCGCTCCTCGGGCTCTTCCGGGGTACCACGCTGGGCGGTTGGGACCCCCACGAACATCACTTCAACCTGTACACGCTGGTCATCGGCGCGCAGACTCTGCACGCGGTGGGCTACGCGATGGGCCTGTACCGGGACGGCAGCACCGGCTCGGGCGACCCCGATCGCGACACGGCCGTGCTGGCCTTCCTCGGCGACGGCGCGCTGAGCGAGGGTGAGACGAACGAGGCGTTCATCTGGGCCGCCGCCCAGAACCTGCCGGTGGTCTTCTTCTGCCAGAACAACCAGTGGGCCATCTCCGCCCCCTACAGCGTGCAGAGCCGCATCCCCGCGGCCCAACGCGCTGCCGGATACGGCTTTCCCGGCATCCGCGTCGACGGCAACGACGTACTCGCCTGCCTCGCCGCGACGCGCCAGGCGCTGGACCGGGCGCGAACCGGCGGTGGCCCGACGCTGATCGAAGCGGTCACCTACCGCGTCAACGCCCATACGACGGCCGACGACGCGACGCGTTACCGAGCCGCCGAGGAGACCGAGGACTGGACGGCCCGGGACCCGCTGGAACGACTGCGCGTACATGTGCAGTCCGTGGGTGCCGTGAACGACGAGTACTTCACCGACCTCGAACAGCGTGAGCGAGACCTGGCCGAGCAACTGCGCGCAGGCTGCCGGGGGTTGGCAGACCCCGACGCGTCCTCGCCCTTCGAGCACACCTACGCGCAGATGCCCGCAGATCTGCGCCAACAGCTGCGCCAGCACCTGGAGTTCGTCTCCACCGGCCCGCAGGACGGAGAGCGGAAATGAGCATCTCCATGGTGAAAGCCCTCAACGACGGACTGCGCCAAGCCCTGACCGACGATCCCCAAGTCCTGCTCATGGGCGAGGACATCGGCCGGCTCGGCGGGGTGTTCCGCGTGACGGACGGACTGCGCAAGGAGTTCGGCGACCTGAGAGTGGTCGACACCCCGCTGGGCGAGGCAGGCATCGTCGGAGCGGCGATCGGACTCGCGATGCGCGGCTACCGGCCCGTCTGCGAGATCCAGTTCGACGGCTTCGTCTACCCGGCCGCGAACCAGATCATCACCCAACTCGCCAAGCTCCGGCACCGCTCGGCGGGCCGCATCTCCCTGCCCGTCGTGATCCGTATCCCCTACGGCGGTGGCATCGGCTCGATCGAGCACCACTCGGAGTCACCGGAGGCGTACTTCGCCCACACGGCCGGGCTGAAGGTGGTCACCTGCGCCACCCCGAACGACGCCTTCCACATGATCCAACAGGCCGTCGCCGAGGACGACCCCGTGGTGTTCCTCGAACCCAAGCGGCACTACTGGACCAAGGGAGAGGTCACCCCGGCCGCCGCCGTCCCGCTGGAGCAGGCCGTCATCCGCCGCGAGGGGACGGACGTGACCCTGATCGCCTACGGCCCGACCGTGCCGGTGGCCCTGGAGGCGGCCGAGGTCGCGGCGGAGGAGGGCCGCAGCGTGGAGGTCGTAGATCTGCGCAGTCTGTCTCCGTGGGACGTCACGACCGTCCGCGCGTCCGTGCACCGCACCGGGCGAGCCGTCGTCGCCCATGAGGCCGCCTTCTCCCACGGGTTCGGTGCGGAGGTCGCCGCGCGGCTGCAGGACGAGGAGTTCCACTTCCTCGAAGCGCCCGTCGTACGGGTGACGGGATACGACACCCCGTACCCGCCCAGCCGGCTGGAGTCCGACTGGCTGCCCGGTGTCGACCGGATTCTCAACGCCATTGACCGCAGCCTGAGTTACTAGGAGGGGCGCCGTCGTGACGAGCCCGCAGCAGTTCTTGCTCCCCGATGTCGGCGAGGGTCTGACGGAGGCGGAGATCCTCGCCTGGTCGGTCCGGCCCGGCGACGTCGTCGAGGTCAACCAGATCATCGTCGAGGTGGAGACGGCCAAGGCCGCCGTCGAACTTCCCTCGCCCTACGCCGGGGTGGTCAGCGCCCTCCACGCGGAGGTGGGGGACCTGCTTCCGGTCGGCAGGCCGCTCATCACGATCGACACCGACGCACCGGGAGAGGCGGCGGGCGGAGAACCGGACGGCGGGGCGGTGCCGCAGCAGCCGGATGCGGAACAGGCCGAACTGCTGGTCGGCTACGGTCCGCAGGGCGCCGGTGCCGGCCGTCGTAGAAGGCGTCCCGGACACCACGTGCAGCCGCAAGGTGCGGACCGCGTCGAGGTCAGCGCTCCGGACCCTGCCGGAGCTCGGCCGGCGGCCAAACCGCCGGTCCGTAAACTCGCCAAGGATCTCGGGGTCGACCTGACGACCGTCGCCCCCACCGGCCCGGGGAACACCATCACCCGCGAGGACGTCCGGCGCGCGGTCCCGGAGACGCAGCCCGCTCCGGTCCCCGAAACCGCTCGGGGCTCCGAAACCCGCATACCGATCAGGGGAGTTCGCAGGCATACGGCCGCCGCCATGGTCGCCTCGGCCTTCACCGCGCCGCACGTCACCGAGTTCATCACCGTCGACGTCACCGCCACCATGCGGCTTCGTGAGCTCGTCGCCGGACGCCGGGAGTTCCGCGAGCTGCGGGTCACTCCGCTGCTGTTCTTCGCCCGGGCCTTCCTGATCGCGCTGGCCAAGACCCCTGAGGCGAACAGCAGTTGGGACGAGGCCGCGCAGGAGATCGTCCTGAAGCACTACGTCAATCTCGGGGTGGCCGCGGCGACGGAGCGTGGTCTGGTCGTGCCGAACATCAAGGGCGCGGACCGGATGCCGTTGCTCGAACTGGCCCAGGGGCTGGCGGACCTCACGGCGACCGCCCGAGCCGGCCGCACCTCCCCTCAGGACATGACCGGCGGCACTGTCACGCTGACCAACGTGGGGGTGTTCGGCGCGGACACCGGTACGCCGATCCTCAACCCGGGGGAGGCGGCGATCCTCGCCGTCGGCGCCGTCCGCCGTATGCCCTGGGTCGTCCAGGACGACGACGGAGACGAACGCATCGAGCCGCGCTGGGGCACGCAGCTCGCTCTCTCCTTCGACCATCGGCTCATGGACGGCCGGCAGGGCTCCGAGCTGCTGGCCAATACCGCGCAGATCCTGCACGAACCGGGGCTCGCGATGCTGTGACGGTTGCTGTGCCGCTTCGCCATATCGGCCTAGGAGGCAACTTAATTTGCCCATGAGGTTGACGTGGGTGGGGCCGGACCGTGACTCTGTGGGGAGACCGAGGGGCTCTGGGATCTCAGGAGGAGCGGGCTATGGCTACGTTCGTACTCGTACACGGTTCATGGGGTGGCGGCTGGTGTTGGGACCGGTTGCGCCCTCTGCTGGAGAGCGCCGGGCACACGGTTCTCACGCCCACGCTGACCGGCCTCTCCGAGCGGAACGAGCTCTCCGCGCCGGACGTCGGCCTGGGTGTCCACGCGCGGGAGATCGCCGAACTCCTCGAATCCGAAGGGGTGGTGGACGCGGTCCTGGTCGGGCACAGCTACGGCGGAATGGTGATCACGGGCGCGGCCGCGCTCGCCCCGGATCGGGTCGGGCAGGTGGTGTACGCGGACGCGTTCGCCCCGGTGACCGGCGAGTCGGCGTTCACGATGCTGCCGTGGCTGGAGAAGGCGTTCGCCGAGTCGCCGGGGCCCGCCGAGTGGGAGGTGGCGGCACTCGATCCCGGGTTGCTCGGGGCGGACGACGAGGCGGCCGCGTGGCTGTCGAGCAGGATGACGCCGATGCCGCGCTTCACCCACGAGGAGCCGCTCGGTCCCGGCAGCGAGGACGCTCTGGCGAGCAAGGCGGTCTCCTACATCTACTGCGCCGATCAGGCCCTCTTCACCGATATCGCCGCCTCGGCGGAGAAACGGGGATTCCGGGTCGTGGCACTGCGCGACATCACTCATGTCGGCCTGCTGACGAGCCCGCACATTCTCGAGCGGGAACTCCTGAACCTCGTGTAGACCGTGTATGCGGAGGCTGTCCGATGTACCCGACAGGCCCGGTCTATTGCCTCAGAGGCATGTTAGTGTGCGGGAATGCCGATCGAGGACACTGATCTCTGGGTTGCCCAACGCCTCAAGGACATGCGGGGCGAGCGTGGCATCACCCTGACGACACTGGCCGAGCAGACCGGCATTTCCTCGGCGCATCTCTCGCGCCTGGAGAAGGGTGTGCGCAAGCCGTCCATCGGTGCCCTGCTGCAGATCGCCCGTGTTTACGGCGTATCCATCAGCGAGTTGGTCCAGGAGCCCGATCAGGACGACTTCCATCTGGTGCGTGCCGACGCGGCGATGACACGTGACGGGCAGGACGGCCGCTACACCGTGCTGAGCGGGCCGCGGGAAACCATGTCCGTCATCCGGGTCGAATTGGCGGCCGGCAAGAACACCAAGACCGCCCGGCACGTCGGCGAAGAATGGCTGCACGTGCTGGCAGGGGCGATCACTCTCGATGTCTCGGGAGTTTCGCTTCAGCTCGACACCGGGGATTCGGTGCACTTCGATTCGTCGAAGGAGCATCGTCTCACCAACAAGGACGATGCCGCCGCGACCGTCCTGATCGCATCAACAGCGGCAACTGTTCCGATGCGGCACCCCATTCCGGCGTCGTCACGTCGCAACTCGGCGGACTCGCGCTGAGCAGTGCGTGAACGCGCAGGGTGCACGTCGGTCATTCCGGGAAAATAGGGAAGGCTCACGATGTCGTCACCCATTGCGCTGAATCCTGCTGAACTCCCGCCCCTCACCGGCGTGATCTCCCACGGTCTCGCCATTCCTGAGCTCGGACTGATCTACACGTCCGGGCAGGTCGCGTGGGACGCCAAAGGCGAACTCGTCGGTCGAGGCGATCTGGCGGCACAATTCACCAAGGCCTACGAGAACATCGACGCGGTGCTCGCCGCCGCCGGTTCGAGCCGCGGCAAAATCATCAAGGAGACGATCCATCTCGTCGGGTACGACACCGACAACGCGGAACAGTTGATCGGGCTCATCGCCGGCTCTCGGGGAGCGGGGCAGACACCGCCCGCGAGTACGTGCGTGGGCGTGGAGACTCTCTTCGCCGAGGGCTATCTGGTCGAGATCGAGGTGGTCGCGACCTTGTGAGCGGTCGCGCCGGCCCGGGTAGCATCGATCGGTGACCAAGACGCCAGGCGCTGCCCCGATCAAGGTCGGCATCACACTCGACCGTGTGGTCGAGGCCGCATTCGTCGTCCTGCAACGGGACGGCATCGCCAAACTGTCCGCTCGGGCGATCGCAGCCGAACTGAACGTCCGGATGAACACGGTCATGTGGCACATCCGGACCAAGGACCGACTGCTCGGCCTGATGGCGGAATTCATCATGGGCGAGGTCGACCTGGAGAACCTGCACGGCGACTGGCGTGAGCAGGTGGCCGAACTGCTCTGGCGCTTGCGGCAGGCGATGCTCGGACACCGGGACGGCGCCCTGCTGGTCGCCGGTACCTTTCCCGTCGAACCGAGCACGTTGGCCTTTTCGGAACGGGTGGTGACGGTCCTCTTCGAAGGCTGCCCCACACGCAAGTCGGCCGCGTGGACGTCGTGGAGCCTTTTCTATTTCACGCTCGGGCTTGTCCAGGAAGAGCAGGCGACACCTGCCGCGTTCCACGATCGCCTCCGGGAAACGGTGGACGAGCAGCATTTCCCAGGCCTCCAGTCGGTGCTGGAGGACTACGTCTCGATCGACTACAGCGAGCGCTTCGACTTCGGGATCGAGCAGATCCTTCAGTCGGCCCCGACGACCGAACCGCGACCTCGCGCCGCGAGTTGACGGTGTGTCGGGGCGCCGTAGCGCTCGCTGCTCTCTGAGACCGATCGAGGGTGTTCCGTCGTGTCTCACGATCAGAACGCGTTCTTGGAGACCTCGTCCCAGTTCCGCCACTCGTCGAGCCGCGCCTCGTACTCCTTGGTGATCCTCTCCAGCGGGCCTTGACCGAAGAAGATCCGAAGGGGCGGCTGTTCCGCGTCCACCACGGTGAGAATCGCCGCCCGCGTCGCGCTCGGGTCGCCGCGCCGGGAGGAGATCCCCGACATGGCGGCACGGAAATCGTCGTAGGCCGGAAGGTGCTCGGTCTGCACCGCGGAGGGCCCCGCCCACTCAGTGGCGTAGCCGGCCGGCTCGACCAGGGTGACCTTGATGCCGAAGCCCTTCACCTCGGCGGCGAGGCTCGCGGTGAAGCCTTCCAGGGCGAACTTGGACGCGTGGTAGAGGCCGAGTCCAGGCAGTGAGGTGACGCCGGCGACGGACGACACCTGGATGATGTGGCCGGAGCCGCGGGCGCGGAGGTGGGGGAGTACCGCCTGGGTGACCCAGAGTGCGCCGAACACGTTGATCTCGATCTGGTCCCGGGCCTGCTGCTCGGTCACCTCCTCGACCATGCCGAAGAGACCGTAGCCCGCGTTGTTGATGACGACGTCAAGCTCGCCGAAGGTGTCGATCGCCCGCTGCACGGCCTCGAACGCGGCTGCCCGGTCGGCGACGTCGACGCGCAGCGGCAGCACCGCGTCGCCGTACTTCTCGACCAGGTCGTCGAAGGCGGCAGCGGAACGGCTGGTCGCGGCGACCCGGTCGCCCCGTTCGAGCGCCGCTTCCGCCCATTCCCGGCCGAATCCCTTCGAGGCTCCGGTGATGAACCACGTCTTCGCCATGATCTTCCTCCTGGAGTACATGCTCTTGTTCAGTGACCAACACGACAAGTGAACTTGGTCAGTGACCAAGATGTCAACTCCGAACGGATCCCTTGTGTGGTGACCAAGCGATGCGCTACGGTCTTGGTCGTTGACCAAGGTGATTTTGGGTGCGAAAGGATCATTCCGAGCAATGAACGCGACTGTGCGCCATCGGGATTTCTTCCACGGCGTGTTCACGTGGATATCCGGTCTGAGTGACGCCGAGAATGCCGGCACCCTCGACGACATTCACCGATTCTGGGCGGCTGACGCACGCATCATCACCGGCGGTCACGTAAGGGCGGCCGGTATCGAGGAGCTGCGGAAGCATTTCGGGATCTATCCGCAGCAATACGAAGAGGTGGAGATCCGTGAGCCGTACTACACGTACCTGGAGGCGGGGGACGAAGTCGTGATCGAGTACGACGTCCTGATCCGCGGGCGACGTGATGAAGGCGTCGCGGAGGATGGAGACACCGGGCGGCAGGAATTCCGTGTGATCGCGATCTTCTCCATCACCAACGGCAGGATCTCGGAAATGCGTCAGGTGTCCGGCGCCAGGGCGGGAGACGCCTGACCGTCGCCGCGGACCATGCCCAACGTGCCCTGATCCGTGCCCCGTTGCGGGGGGAGGCACGGATCAGGGCATCGGTTCGGAGCGGTGACTCAGGACTTCACGGGCTTGCCGCGGCCCCACGCCCACGCCAGGCGGTCGGCGCCGGACTGGTTCGTGGTGACGAGCCACGGGCGGGCCGCGTCGCCGATGAGCTTCTGGATCGAGTACGTGTCGTCGGTGCGCAGGCCGGGCCAGTAAACCGAGCCCATCCCGAGCTTGCGGAACGTGTCGGTGTCGGCCTGGATGAAGTTGACCGAATTGTCGGCGGGCGTCGGCACGTTGTAGTTCAGGCCCGTCGTCATCGGGGCGCCGAACTCGTCGGCCACGGTGCGGTTCGCGCAGTCGCCGAGGCGCTCCTTGAGGTCGCTCACCCACTGGTCGTAGGTCGCGTAGTCCTTCCAGAACCCGTAGTGGTGCAGCGAGAGATACGTGCCCTTGAGACGCGGGTCGGCGCAGACCGTGGTGACGTGGTCGTTGTAGCCGGCGCCGCTGACGAAGACGCGGTTGCGCGGCACCTTGGAGTAGGTGTCCAGCCACTTGGCGGCGAGGTCGGCCCACTCGGCGTCGGTGTAGCCGTGCGGCTCGTTCATCGGCTCGAAGTAGACCCGCTGGTTGTGCTGGTACGCCTTGACCACGGTCTTCCACATGGGCCAGTACGTGGCGGGGTCGTCGATGAAGCCGTCCTTGTTGGCGCCCGTCCCCTCCCAGTACGAGACGATGACCTTGAACCCCTGCGCCGTCGCCGCGTCGATCACCCCGCGGTACGACTTCCAGTAACTGCCGTTCACCGTGTACGGGTTGATGGGCAGCCGCACCGTGTTGGCGCCGAGGTTGGCGCGGAACGCCGCGATCACCCGGGTTGCCTTGGCGTACGTCTGGGCGTAGGTGTCCGTGAGCGACAGGCCGGACAGAACGACCGGGTCGTCGGCGTAATTGTCGCGCGGGTCGGCCCAGTTGACGCCCTTGAACTGGGATGTGTTCGTGCTCGGCGCGGCGGAGGCGGGGCTGCCGGCCAGCGTGGTGCCCATGGCCGCGGCGATCGCGACGGCCACGAAGGTGGCCCGCAGGCGGGTTCTGGCGGGGTTGGTGCGCATCGACTTGCCCTTTCAGGAATGGCGACTCCGCGCATGGCGAGGCCTGCGCGCGGCTGAGCGGCCGTCGGAACAGACACCGGGCGGGACGGATGACGTCGGCTCGTCGTCCCAAGTCCCGGTGGGGTCAGTGGCGTTGGGGGAGTGCGGGGCACGGTGGGCCCTGTTCGCCGGGAGCCTCCTGTCCCCCTTCCTCCACCGGCCGCGACGCCGTGTTTACGTAAACATGCTGCGATCGGAAGCCCGGCCGGATCGACCGAGCTGGTCCGTTGAGATGTTTACGCAAACATGGCGGCGCCGGAATCGTGGCATCCGGCACCGCCGTCGTCAAGGTTTCCCGCACGTAACGTCGTCGGCGTCCCGCGGCGGGCCTACGGCTTGATGCCCACCCCGGTCCACAGGCTGACCTTGGCGTCCGTGGGCGCCTCCGCCTCGGACCACTCCTCGGTCAGGGGGTCCGGGCGCCAGCGGTGCCCGACGGCGATGCCCGGGTCGAGCAGGTCGAGCCCGGTGAAGAAACGCGCGACCTCGTCCCGGGTGCGGACCTTCACCGGTGTCCCGCCCTCCTCGTAGATCGCGGTGACCTTCGCCCAGGGCTCGGGGTCGAAGTCCGCGGTGACGTGGCTGATGGCCAGGGCGCTGCCCGACGGCAGGACCGACAGCAGCCGCTCCACGAGCCCGTACGGGTCCTGCTCGTCGGTGACGAAATGCAGCAGCGCGTTCAGGGACAGCGCGATCGGCTGGTCGAAGTCGAGTATCTCGGCCACTTCGGGCGAGTTGAGGAGCGTGTCGGGGTCGTTCACGTCCGCCTGGACGTATGCGGTGCGCCCCTGCTGGGTGCTGCGCATCAGGCGCTCGGCGTACTTCAGGACCAACGGGTCGTTGTCGGCGTAGACCACCCGGGCCTCGGGCACCACGGACTGGGCGACCTGGTGCAGGTTCGGCTCGGTGGGGATGCCCGTGCCGATGTCGAGCCACTGGCGGATGCCGTGCTCCCGGGCGAGTACGCGGGTGGCCCGGTGCATGAACCCGCGGTTCTCCCGGCCGGCGACGAAGACGCCGGTGAAGATCTTCGAGACCGCTTCGGCCGCCTGCCTGTCGACCTCGAAGTGGTCCTTTCCCCCCAGGTAGTAGTCGTACATGCGGGCGGAGTGCGGCCTGCTGGTGTCGATCTCCCGCGCGGCGTGGGCGTTGGTCATGCTCTCCCTCTCAAGTGGTGTACGTCGGCGTCTCGGGCAGGTCGCAGCCGGGCCGGCTCCAATTCCCCACGCCCGTGGTCTGGTTCAGCCTGCCATCAGATGGTCGGCCAGGCCCCGCTTCACGCCGTCGACGAACGCGGCCATCTCCTGGGGCGTGTAGATCAGAGCGGGTCCGGCGGGATCGGTCGACTGGCGCAACGCGACGCGCCCGTCGGCCAGTTGCTTGGTCTCCACGCACTGACCTCCGTTGGGACCGCTCCAAGGGCATTCCCAGCCCTGCTCGCCGAGGTTCGACGCGGGCATCCCGTTGTAGACCTTGTCGTCCGTGGTGGTCATGAGTACTCCTTGCGCATGCGGTTCAAGAGCGCCTTGCTGTCCGCGGACGAGGTCAGCAGCGACATCCTGTTGTGCGCCTCCAAATGGGCCACGACATCGGACCGTTGGTCCAGATACATGGAGGCGGAGAGGATCTCGCTGTAGACGACGTCGGGCAGCTCCGGTTCCTGGAACCGGAAATAGGTGAAGGGTGCGCACGCCCCGACGTGGGCACCCGCCGAGAACGGGACGATGTCGACACTGACGTGGTCCAGTTCCGAGACCTCGAGGAGCCGGTCTATCTGGTCCCGCATGACCGCGGGACCGCCCACCACCCGGTGGAGCACGGCTTCTTCCAGTACCGCCCACAGCGTGGGCGAGTCCGGCCTCTCCAGCAGACTCTGGCGGCGCAGACGTAACTGCACCCGCCGTTCAAGATCTTCGTCGTTGTCGTTCGGGAAGCCGCCGCTCAGCACGCCTCGCGCGTAGTCGTACGTCTGCAGGAGTCCCGTCACGTAGTGCGGCTCATAGGTACGGAGGGTCCTGGCGCCGGTCTCCAGGCTCACATAGGCGGTGAACCAGCCCGGCAGCACATCACGGTAGGCGTGCCACCAGCCGGGCTCGTTGGCGCGGTCCGCGAGAGCGACGAACTCCTCGATCTCCTGGCGGTCGGCGCCGTAGGTCTCCAACAGCTTCTCGACGTAGAGCGGTTTGAGGCCGACCTCGGCCTTCTCCAGCCGGCGGATGGTCAGGGACGTGACCCGCAGGGCCTTGGCGGCGTTCTCCAGGGATACGCCCGCGTCCTGCCGCCGCTCCTGCAGCCGCCGGCCGAGGATCATGCGCAGAACCGTGGGTGCACCCGCGCCGGTGCTCGACCGACCTTCGCTCACGCCCGACCTCCTGAGGGACTGTCACCGGCATTAGTCTGACAGCGACTTGCTGATGCCGCCAGACAGAAACCGACGTTCTGAAATTATCAGGGAGTCGGTTGCAGCTTGAACTGAGCTATGGGCATAGTTACTTGTGTGAGCGACCAGGGCCTCTCGTTGGAACACCCCATCCACAACAGGCCTGTTGCTGATGCTGTGCGTCTCCCGCCTGCGCCCGCCCCCGATGGAAGGCGAACCACCGTGTCCCCCCACACGACTCCCTCCCCGCAGCTCTTAGACGTCGTCAGCCCGGACCTGGCGCACTGGCTGGAACTTCCCGCGCACCGCTCCGGCGTCCGGACCGCCCGGCACGCCATGGGCGCGCAACTCGCCAAGTGGCACCTTCCCGAGGGCGTACGCGACGACGCGGTCCTGCTCATCTCCGAGTTGGCCACCAACGGTGTGTGCCACACACCCAGCGCGAGACTTCTGTGCGGTGTCGGTCTCGTCACCGACCGTAGTCTGCGCGTCGAGGTCCACGACCACGACTACACGGGCAGTGATCTCTCCCGCCGCGAGCCGTGCGTCGACGACGAGAGCGGGCGCGGACTGTTCATCGTGCAGGCCATCGCGGACACTTGGGGGGTCGACCGGTCGGCGCTCACCGGCGGAAAAGCCGTGTGGGCCACACTGTCCACCGGCTACTGACGCCGGACACGCGGAGGGGGCGAGGACGCCCGCGGCCTGTTCAGGTGGTCGCGGGCGTCAACTCGGCCAGCAGCAGCGTCCGGTCGTCCGCCCCGGGTATCGCCGACGGGGCCCGCAGCAGCCGTTCGCACAGCGAGGGGAACGTCTCCGGTCCGCCGTCCGGCGTGGGTTCGGCGGCGGCCGTGTCGAGGGCCCGGGCCAGACCGGCGATCTCCTGGTCTATGTCGGCGTGCCGCGACTCGACCAGCCCGTCGCTGTACAACAGCAGGAGAGCCGGTTCGTCGATGGTCAGAACCGTGGCCTCGTAGTTGCCCGCGCCGAGCCCCAACGGCAGTCCCGCGCTGGCCAGCGTGACCGGTACGGCCGGTCCGTGCGGACCGCGCAGCAGCGGCGGCGGGTGGCCGGCGCCGACCAGGGTGCAGGAGTGCGCCCGGGCGTCCCACTCGGCGTAGATGCAGGTCGCGAAGGACGCGCCCGGGGTGTCGTAGGCCAACTCGTCGAGCCTGCGCATGAGTTCGGCCGGTTCCATGTCGAGCCGGGCCAGGGTGCGCACCGCCGTACGCAACTGGATCATCGCCACGGCGGACTCGGGGCCGTGTCCCATCGCGTCGCCGACCACCAGACCGACCCGGCCGCCGGGGCGGGGCAGCACGTCGAACCAGTCGCCGCCGATGATGTTGCCCTGGCCGGCCGGGAGATAGCCGTGCGCGATGCGACAGCCGTGGAACGCCTGGGCCGGGTCAGGCAGCAGGCTGTTGCGGATGGCCAGCGCGGTGCGGCGCTCGCGTTCGTAGCGGCGCGCGTTGTCCAGCGCGACGCTCGCCCGGGCCGCCAGCGACTCCACGGCCACGGCCTCGCCGGGCAGGAACGGATCCCGGTCCGGGCCGCGCGTGCACGCGATGAACCCGACGGTGGCGCCCCGCAGTTGGAGCGGGACGACGAGGAACGACGCCGTCCCCAGCAGGTCGTCTATGCGCTGCGCGTCGCCCCCCGCGGAGGCCAGCAGCCGCTCGGAGGTGTGCTTGTCCACCGCGTCGAGCAACTGCGTGTGACCACTGGCGAGGGCGCGCGCGTACGGCGTCTCGCGCGGGAAGACGACCACCTCGCCGACGGGCAGCATGCCGTCCCAGCTCTCGGGCGCCTCCGTGCCCACCCGCAGAGCCAGCCGACGGGCCTCGATCTGCGGCGGATCCACGGCGGGATACGCGTTCTCCTCCAGGACCCACCGCTCCAGCAGGTACACCGACGCCGCGTCGCAGAACCCGGGCGTCAGCGCGTGCACGACATGGCTGCCGGTCAGCCGAAGGTCGAGCTCCGAGCCGATCACGTCCGCGGCGGGGGCGAAGGCCTGCCTGCGGCGTGGGGGCCCGGCAGGGGGTGCGTCACCGTGGTGACTGCGCGGTTGGTTCCGCAGGGTCGTGCCTTTCCGGGTGGGGACCGGCCGCGTGGCGTGGGGGCAAGCGGTCTGCCGTGGGTTCCTCGGCAACTATATGATGACGCGTCAAGGAACCTGGGGCGAAAGGGAGTTGTGGTGACAGACAGCACGGGTCTGCCGCAGGGGATCGATCCTCGCAAGGCGAGTGTCGCCCGAATGTACGACGCGATGCTGGGCGGTGAACACAATTTCGCCATAGACCGCGAGGCGTTGGCGGCCTTCACAGCGATCGACCCCCAGGTGCGCACCCTGGCCCGCGCCAACCGCGACTTCCTCGGCCGGGCCGTGCGCTTCCTCGTCGACTCCGGTGTACGGCAGTTCATCGACCTCGGCTCGGGCATCCCCACCCAGGGCAACGTCCACGAGGTCGCCCAGGCCGCCAGCCCCGGAGCCCGCGTCGTCTACGTGGACAACGACCCGGTGGCCGTCGCCCACAGCACCTCCCTCCTCGCCGACAACCCGGACGCCGACATCGTCGACGGCGACATCCGCAGCCCGGCCGACGTCCTGTCCTCCCCGCAGGTACGGAAGTTGATCGACTTCGAGCAGCCCGTCGCCGTCCTGATGATCACGATCCTGCACTTCGTCACGCCCACGGAGGACCCGGCCGGCATCGTCGCCGCCTTCCGCGACGAACTGCCCGACGGCAGCTGGCTGGCCATGAGCCACGCCACCAACGAGGACCGCCCGGACACCGCCGCGGCCGTGGGCAAGTTGTACAGCTCCAAGGCCACTTCGCCCGTCACGGCCCGTTCCTACGACGAGATCCTCGGCCTGTTCGACGGCTTCGACCTCGTCACGCCCGGCCTGACCTACGTCCCCCTGTGGCGCCCGGACCCGGCGGACGAGATCCCCGAAAACCCCTCCGAGTACTGGGTGTACGCGGGCGTCGGCTCCAAGAGCGCGTAGACCGCGGGTACTTCGGTCGCGGAAAACGAGGTGCGCGCCCCGGATTTGGCCGGATGAGGGGGAGTGAGTCACGAAAACCGGGGCAGGGGGCTCTTGTCGGCAGTTCTTTCGGACGAATGGGGTGGGCGTTATGGGAGCCGTGACGGCAGCGGAGGCACCGGCCACGGCGGGGCTGCGGATGACGGCCGGGGAGGCTCTTCCGCTGATCGCGGAGCCGTCGAAGGTGAGCCCGAAGGACGCGCGTGAGCTGTCGCGCCAGTTCTTCGACCGGCTGACCTCGCTGGAGGAGGGCACCCACGAGTACCAGTACGTGCGCAACACCCTGATCGAGATGAACCTCTCCCTCGTGCGCTACGCGGCCGCGCGCTTCCGCAGCCGCAGCAACAACGAGATGGAGGACATCGTCCAGGTCGGCACGATCGGACTCATCAAGGCGATCGACCGGTTCGAGCTCTCCCGCCAGGTGGAGTTCACCTCGTTCGCCGTCCCCTACATCGTCGGCGAGATCAAGCGCTTCTTCCGCGACACCAGTTGGGCCGTCCACGTGCCGCGCCGGCTGCAGGAGGCCCGCGTCGAGCTGGCCAAGGCGACCGAGGAACTGCGGTCCCGCCTCGGCCGTACGCCGACCACGCGTGAGCTGTCCGAGCTGATGTGCCTGACCGAGGAAGAGGTCATCGAGGCCCGCAAGGCGTCCAACGGCTACACCTCCTCCTCGCTCGACGCCGCGCTCAGCTCCGACGCGGGCGCCGAGGGCGAGACCGTACTGGCCGACGTCATCGGCGAGGACGACCCCGGGCTCGAACTGGTCGACGACCTCAGCTCCTTGGCCCCCCTCATCGCCCAACTCGACGAGCGCGAGCGGAAGATCATCCACATGCGCTACGTCGAGGAGCGCACCCAGGCCGAGATCGGCGAGGAACTCGGCATCTCCCAGATGCACGTCTCCCGGCTCATCAGCCGGATGCTCCGCCGCCTCCGCGCGGGGCTGCTCGACCCCGCGGTCGCCTGACGGGCGATCCGGCCCAACAACCCGGGCTGTTGGGTGATTTCGCCCTCCCCGGATGTCCGTTCTGCGGCACTCTCGTACTGTGGCCGGGCGGGCACCTCAGGTGCCCGCCCGGCCGTCGCGGGGTTGCCGGAAGGGGGAGTTGTGGCGTGGCGGAGTGAGGAGTTCGGGGAGTCCCACGAGGGCATCGTGGGGGCGGTCCTCGCCGACGGCAGTGAGCCGAAGTCCGTGTATCTGGATGTGGGCAGCGGCAGTTCCATGTTCGAGACACGTGAGTGGTGGGCCTACAACGGCTCGATGGGCCGGCCCAAGGCAGCCGGCTGGCGGGCCTCCTGCGCGTGCGGCTGGCGTGGGGACGGTCACCCCATCGACTGGGACCAGGTCGAGGACCACGACCTCGACGACCTGGACACCTCCGGCGCGTACGACGAGTGGTGGGAACACATCCACGCGGTCGAACGCCGGACGGTCCCGTTGCCGGAGGAACTCTCCGAGCTGATCGAGCAGTTGGAGGAACGCCTCGACGCGCTCTCGGACGCGGCACCGGTCGCCGCGCTGAAGGCGGTGGCCATCCTGGAGCGCCTGGCCGCCAGGGTCGGTAAGGAGGCGGCGTACGGAGCGCAGGCCGACGATGTGCCGGTCGAGGCACTCGGGAAGGCGCTCGGACTGAGCGTGGACAACGCCCGGTCCCGGCTCGACCGCTACCTCCGCGCCTACTACTGACGGGCGGGTGCGGGGACCATGTCCTCGGCCCGGGACAGCACCGGAGACCGGTTGCCGCCTGGGGTGCCGCGCCGCCACGGGGCCGGGTGTGCGTGCCAGACTGGACGTACCGCTCGCCCCCGCTCCGTAGCCCCCGTACTTCACCGAGGTTGTCCGTGACCAAGCCCCCGGCCCGTGTCCCCCAGCGAAGCAACGCGCGCTCCAACCGGGAACGCATCCTGGCCACGGCCCGCCGGGAACTCGGCCGGAACCCCGACATCACCCTGGAGGAACTCGCCCGCGCCTCCGGCGTCGTACGGCGCACGCTGTTCGGGCACTTCCCCGGCCGGGAGGCACTGCTGGAGGCGCTGGCCGAGGAGGCGTCGGAGGCCCTGCGGGCGGCGCTGCCCGTCGAACCGGCGCCGTCCGGTGCGGGGGCGGAGTCGGCCGAGCGGTCGTACGCGCGCTTCGTGCTGTCGATGTGGACCGTGGGAGACCGTTACCGGCTCCTCCTGGCGCTGGCCCGGCGCGACCTGGGCGTGGAGCGTGTCACCGAGATCCTGTCACCGGCCCGCGGCGCGGCCACCGCCATCCTGGATCGCGGCCAGCGCGACGGCGTCTTCCACACCCAGCTTCCGGCCGTCGTGCTGAGCGCCGGACTCGAGGCCATGGCGATCGCCCTGCTCGAAGAGGTCAACTCCGGGGAGCTGGAGGACGACGGGACCCATGCGGCGGTGGCCTCGCTCATCGCGGCCGGTGTGCCGGAGAAGCAGGCGCGGGTCGTGGTGGACGAGGTCGCATCGGCGGACGAGGCCGTCGCGGACGACTGAGTCTCAGGCGTTCCCGTACGACGAGTCGCCCACCACCGAATCGCGCCGCGAGCCGTCGTCGGACCGGAAGGTGACCGACTCGCCCGACAAGCGGGCGGTCAGCCCGCTCTCCTTCGTGGTGACGGACCGCAGGTGCAGGCCCTGAGGGATGTTGCGGAGCTGGATCGGCCGCTCGAAGACCTTGCCGAGCGCGAGTCGCCCCACCTCGGGGAGGAGACCGCCCGTGACCTGGAAGTCCTTGAAGGCGATGCGGTTGCCGGACAGCACCGAGACGGTCGTCGCCACGGTGATGTCGGCGCCGGTGGGCAGGAGGACGCTCGCGCGAACCTGGTCGGCACGGGTGCCCCGCGAGATCTCCAGCCCCAGGGCATCGGACACGTCCGCGTAGGACAGCAGGGCGGTCGCCTCCGCAGAGCGGGCCAGTGCCTCCGTGTCGTCGTCGGACTTTCTCAACTCCGTTAGCTGGAGGGAGAGTTCACTCACCGGTAGTGGGCCGGCGTTGTCGCTCGCCGGTATGTCGTGCGCGGTGATGTCCACGTGCCGCAGGGTGCCGGAGGCCAGCTGCGTCAGCACGGGGAATCCCCGCACATGGACCTCCGGCGCCGAGGGCGTGTGCATGCCCTCCTGGAACGCCTCGGCCGTACGGGCCTCCACCCGGTCCGTCGCGAAGCGGTCACCGGCGACGGGCACGAGGATCAGCGCGAACAGCGCGCCGAGGGCCATGACGAGCGGTCGGCGGTTCCTCCGGGGCGGGCGTGCGGCACCGGGCTCGTACGCGGGGAACGTGGGGTCGGCGTAGTCGTAGGGGTGCATGGGTCTCCTTCAATGGGATTCAACGGGACGGTCGCAGGCGGTGAACCGTGGTGGCCGCGAGGTCGGGTCCGACGCCCATGGCGATCAGGGCCGAGGCGGCGGCGGCTGTGCCGTCGTCGGTCCAGAGGCCGGAGTTGACGCTGTCCAGCAGCGCCAGCACATGCGCCTCCAGGGCTTTGCTGAGCGGGCCCGGCGGGACAACGGTGTGGAAGACGCCCTGCCGCTGACCGTGGGCGAGGATGCCGGTGGCCGCGTCACGGGCCGGGCCGAGCAGCGCGCCGACCCGGTCGGGGCCGAGGTCGCGGTGGGCGAGGGCGATGAGCGTGCGGTAGCGGTCGCCGACCGGCCAGAGCGTGAGGACGAAGTGGGCCAGTGCGGTCACGGCGTCCGGCGTCGGCGCCCGGGCGACGGCACTCGCGCGCCGTACCGCCTCCCCGATGTCCGCCGCGAGGCCTTCGACGAGCGCGGCCCGACCGGCGAAGTGCTCGTAGATGGTGCGCCGGGCGACGTCGGCCGCCTCCGCGATGTCCCCGAGGCTGCTGTCGGGGTCGCGGCCCAGTTCGCGCCGGGCCGCTTCCAGGATGCGGGCGCGGGTGGCGCGCGCCTTGGCGGTGCTGCGGCCGGTCACGTGGGCACCTCCTGGCGGGGCTGGTTCGTCTCGGCATAGTTGCACATCGGTGAGCAATAAAATAGCCTGCACATCAGTGAGCAATTAATGCCGTCCAGGAGACTCCGATGACGCTCTTCGCCACCACGCCCGTCGACAAGATGACCGGGCCGTACGCACGGCGCTGGTCCGCCCTGATCGTGCTCTGTCTGAGCCTGCTGATCGTGGTCATGGCGAACACCTCGCTGATCGTGGCCGCCCCCGACATGACCACGGACCTGGGCCTGAGCAGCAGTGATCTGCAGTGGGTCATCGACGGCTACACCGTCCCGTACGCCGCGCTGATGCTCGTGCTGGGCTCGATCGGCGACAAGTACAGCCGTCGCGGCGCGCTCCTCACCGGCCTGGTGATCTTCGCCGCCGGATCGGTGATGGGCAGCCTGGTGCACGAGACCGGACTGGTCATCGCGGCCCGCGCGGTCATGGGTGTGGGCGCCGCGGTGGTCATGCCGGCCACGCTGTCCCTGCTGGTCGCGATCTTCCCGAAGCGTGAGCGGGCGCGGGCCATCACGGCCTGGACCGCGACCTCGGGCCTGGCCATCGCCGTCGGTCCGCTGGTCGCCGGTTGGCTGCTGGAGGACCACGCCTGGGGCTCCACGTTCCTGATCAACGTGCCCATCGCGCTTGTCGCGGTCGTCGGCGCACTCGTCCTCGTACCGCCGTCCAAGGCGGGCGCGATGGGCCGCATCGACTACGTGGGCGGGCTGCTCTCGATCGTCTCGGTCGGCAGCCTGGTCTACGCGATCATCGAGGGCCCGCACTTCGGCTGGGGCGCGGGTCCGGTCACCGCGGCCGTCGTCGCCGCGATCGGTCTACCCGCCTTCGTGGCCTGGGAGTTGCGCCACCCGCACCCCATGCTCGACGTCCGGAAGTTCGCACAGCGGTCCTTCAGCGGCTCGATGACGGCGGTGCTGTTCTTCTTCTTCGGCACGTTCGGCGCGATCTACTACGCCACGCAGTTCCTCCAATTCGTCCTCGGCTACGACGCGTTGGAGACGGGCGTACGACTGCTGCCGCTGGCCGGTGCCGTGTTCCTCGGCGCTGTGGTCACCGGGCGGCTGACTCCCAAGCTGGGCATGAAGCCGATGGTCGTGACCGGCATGGTGCTCGGCACCGTCGGTGTCCTCCTGCTCACCCAGGTCGACAAGGCCTCCACCTACGGCGACTTCCTGCCCACGATGATGCTGCTGGGCTTCGCGATCGGGCTGAGCGTCTCCCCGGCCACGGACACGATCATGGGCTCGTTCCCGGAGAACGAGCTCGGCGTCGGCGGCGGCGCCAACGACACCGCGCTGGAACTGGGCGGCTCCCTCGGTATCGCCATCCTCGGCTCGCTGCTGGGCACCACCTACAAGGACAAGCTGACCGACCTGGTCGGCGGCCACCTTCCCGCCGCCGCGCTGGACACCGCCAAGGACTCGGTCGGCGGCGGCCTGGCGGTCGCCCAGCAGATCGCGAAGACGCCCTCCGCCGGACCGCAGCAGGCACAGGCCCTGGTCGACGCCGTGCACGAGGCCTTCGCCCACGGTGTCGCCCGGACCAGCCTGGTCGGCGGGATCATCATGGCCGCCGGCACGCTGATCGTCCTCGCGGTCCTGCCGGGCCGCCGAGCCACCAACGCGCCCGAGTCGGAGGAGACGGCGACGGAGACCAGCCGCGAGCAGGAGCACGCCGACTCCGTCTGAACGCCTCGACGCTCACCGCCCGTTGGCAGGCCCGCCCGAAGACGAGGAAGCGAGAGAACATGTCCACCCCGTACCGCATCGACGTCCACCAGCACCTCCTCCCGCCCGCCTACCGGAAGTTGATGGACCGTCACGAGATGACGGCCGGCGGCTGGCCCACGCCGGCCTGGGACGCGGAGAGCGCGCTCGCGATGATGGACCGCCGGTCCATAGCCACCGGCATCCTCTCGATCAGCTCACCGGGCACCTACTTCGGCGACGACACGGAGTCCCGCGCGATCACCCGAACCGTCAACGAATACAGCGCGGAACTGGCCAAGGACCACCCCGACCGCTTCGGTTTCTTCGCCGGCCTGCCCCTGCCCGACGTGGACGGCGCGCTCGCCGAGACGGCATACGCACTGGACGAACTGCACGCGGACGGCGTGGTGTTGATGTCCAACGTCCACGGCCGCTACCTCGGCGACAAGGAATTCGAGCCGCTCTGGGCCGAGTTGGACGCCCGCGCCGCCGTGGTCTTCGTCCACCCCACCGCACCGCCGATACCCATGCTCGAAGGCATGCCCAGCCCCCTGCTGGACTTCCCCTTCGACACCACCCGCATCGCGGTGCACATGACGCTCAACGGCGTGATGAGCAGGCACGCCCGGATGAAGGTGATCCTCTCCCACGCTGGCGGCTTCCTGCCGTACGCCGCCTGGCGGTTCACCGCCGGCGCCCAGTTCAACCCCGGCACCACACCCCTCGGCATCCTCACCGACCTCCAGCGCTTCCACTTCGACACCGCGCTGTCCTCCACCCCGGCCGCCCTCCCCTCCCTGTTGGCCTTCGCCGCACCCGGACACATCCTCTACGGCAGCGACTTCCCCTTCGCCCCCGAGGAGAGCGGCGGTCTCCTCGACTCCCTCCTCGACGGCTACGACGGCTTCGAGCCCGGCCAGCTCGACGCGATCAACTCCGGGAGCGCGAGGGAACTCTTCAAGAACCGGTACGGCAGGGGCGACGAAGTGGCCGCCCGGTGAGCGGAGTTCGAGCCCGAGCCGAGGACGGCGTCTATGACGTGGCGGTGATCGGCTACGGGCCCACGGGAGTCACCGCCGCGAACCTCCTGGGCGAGCTGGGCCTGCGGGTCGTCGTGCTGGAGCGCGACGCCGAGATCTTCACCCGGGCCCGGGCCATCTCCACCGACGAGGAGGTCGTCCGCGTCTGGCAGCGCGTCGGCCTGGCGGAACGGCTCAAGCTCGACATGCTCCCCGAACGCCCCGTCGACTTCGTCGACGCCCGCGGCCGCGCCTTCCTCACCGCCCACCCGACCCCGCGCGGCCACGGCCACCCACCACAGATGTTCATCTACCAGCCAGTCCTGGAACGCGTCCTGCGCGACGGCGTCGACCGCTACCCGAACGTGGACATCCTGCTCCGCCACGAATGCCTGCGGGTCCAACAGGGGCCGGACAGCGTCGAGTTGACGGTACTCGCCACCGCCGACGACTCCGTACGACGCCTGCGCGCCTCCTACGTCATCGCCGCCGACGGCGGTTCCAGTGTCACCCGCGCGCAGCTCAACGTGGGCTACGAGGGACAGACGTACGAGGACCGGTGGGTCGTCATCGACACCGAGATGCTCAAGCCGTGGCCGGACCACGACCGGCTGCGCTTCCGCTGCGACCCGGCGCGGCCCGCCGTCGACTGCCCGACACCGCTGGGCCATCACCGCTGGGAGTTCCCGATCCTCCCGGGTGACGACGAACGCAGGCTGACCACCGACGACGCGGTGTACGACCTGGTGTCCCGCTACGGGATCGGCCGGGACAACGTCAAGGTCCTGCGCGCCACCGTCTACAGCCACCATGTGCGCTTCGCCGCCCGCTTCCGCGTGGGCCGCGTCTTCCTCGCCGGTGACGCGGCCCACGCGATGCCGCCCTGGATCGGCCAGGGCATGGCCGCAGGCGTACGCGACGCGGCCAACCTGTGCTGGAAACTGGCCGCCGTACTGCGCGGCGAACTGCCCGACACAGCCCTCGACTCCTACGAGGCCGAACGCAAGCCGCACGTCAAGGAGGTGACCCGGCGGGCGGTGTTCGTCGGCCGGATCATCACCGAACGGCGGCCCGCGGCAGCCCGGTTGCGCGACGCGGTACTGCGCCCGCTCAACCGGATACGAGGCTTCGGCAAGTGGCTGCAGGACTCCAACTGGATACCCGTCGCCCACTACGCCGACGGCCTCCAGGCCCACCCGCGCACCAAGGCCTCGGGGCATCAGCTCCCGCAGCCCTGGGTGACCGGACCGGACGGGGAGCGCGTACGCCTGGACGACGTGCTCGGCGGCCGCTGGCTGCTCCTGCACGCCGGACCGCCCGCGCCTCAACCCGCCTGGGTTCGCCTGGACGTTCCCTCGTTGACCGTCACGCCCGCCGGATCCCGTCCGGCCGAGGGCACCCTCGTCGACAGCGACGGCGTGCTGCTGCCCTGGCTGACCGAACACCGGGCGGCCACGCTCGCCCTGCGCCCGGACGCGTACGTCTACGCCGCCGCACGCTCCGGGGCCCAACTCCCGCCGCCCCCGGCCGGATTCACCCCGGCGCGGTGTACGACCGCCTCGACCGCGCAGTGAGGAATCCAGCATGACCAAGCGCATCGCACCGCCTCCCTCGATGCAGGAGTCGCTGCTCGACATCGCCGGCAAGAAGATCTTCGTTGCGGAGCTGGGGGAGGGGCCGTCTGTACTGCTGCTCCACGGTGGCGGACCCGGCGCCTCTGGTGTCTCCAACTACTCCCGCAACATCGAGGAGTTGGCCAAGGAGTACCGGGTCATCGTGCCCGACCTGCCCGGCTACGGTCGCAGCACCAAGGGCATCGACGGCGCCGACCCCTTCGGGTGCCTGGCCGACGGCATCCGTGGGCTGATCGACCAACTCGGTCTGGACAAGGCCCACTTGGTCGGCAACTCCTACGGCGGTGCCTGTGCGCTCCGGCTGGCCCTGGACACCCCGGAGCGGGTCGACCGCATGGTCCTGATGGGGCCCGGCGGTGTCGGCACCACCCGTGCCCTGCCCACCCCCGGGCTCAACAGCCTGCTCAACTACTACTCCGGGGACGGGCCTTCGCGGCTGAAGCTGGAGAACTTCATCCGCACCTACCTCGTCTTCAACGCGGCCGAGGTGCCGGACTCCGTCATCGACGCGCGCTACGCGGCCAGCATCGATCCCGAGGTGGTCGCCGCCCCGCCGTTGCGGCGGCCGTCCGGGCGGGACGCCCTGCGCACGCTGTGGAAGATGGACTTCACTCGGGATCGGCGGCTGTCGCGGCTGCCGGTGCCGACGCTGGTGCTGTGGGGTGCGGCGGACAAGGTCAACAGGCCTTCCGGGGGCGCCCTGTTGGCCGACAGGATGCCCAACTGCGACCTCTATCAGGTGGCCAACACCGGGCACTGGGTGCAGTGGGAGCGTGCCGAGCTGTTCAACCGGGTGTGCGCCGACTTCCTGGCCGGGCGGCGATGAACGGGCCCGGCACCGCCTCCGTCTTCGGCTCGGTCCACCTCGGCTACATCGTCATCGAGACCCAGCGCCTCGCCGACTGGCGCCGCTTCGGCACCGACGCGATCGGGATGCACCATGACGCCCTCGACACCGGGCTGATGCGGTTCCGTCTGGACGAGCAGGAGTGCCGGTTCCTGGTGCGGCGCGGGCCGGCCGAGGACGTCGTAGCGACCGGGTGGCATGTCGACGACCATGGCGCCTTCGAGCGGATCGAGGCCCGGGTGCGGGCCCACGGCGTCCCGGTCGTCGCGGGTAGCGCCGAGGAGGCGGCGGTGCGCGGAGTCGAGCGGCTCGTGCGTTTTCCCGGGCCCAAGGGCATCGTGCAGGAGATCTACACCACTCCGGTGCGGTCCGCCGAGCCGTTGCGCATGCTGGCCTCCGGGTTCGTGACCGGAGACTCAGGGATGGGCCATGTCGCGATCACGTCCACCAAGCCCACCCAGGTGCGGGGGTACTTCAACACGGTCTTCGACGCCCGGCTGACGGACTACATCGACGAGACCATCAGCGGCGTCAAGCTCAAGATCCGCTTCCTGCGGGTCAACGAGCGGCACCACTCCGTCGCGATCGCCGCCGTGCGCGGGCTGCCCATCGACCCCGTCCGCACCCGCGTCCAGCACCTCAACATCCAGGCGGCCGGACTCGACGACCTCGCGCGGAGCTATCAGCGCGTGTGCGAACTCGGCTTCGAGATGGCGTTGTCCGTCGGGCAGCACACCAACGACAGGGAGCTGTCGTACTACGCCCGTACCCCCTCGGGTTTCGAGTGGGAGGTCGGCTGGAATCCCGTCGTCGTGGACGAGGCGACGTGGGAGCCCGGCACCCATCAGGGCATCAGCATCTGGGGGCACACGCCGGTCGGTCGGACCATCGTGGATAAACTGGCACAGTTCCGCCTCGGCGCCCGCTCCCTCGTCCGTTCGGAGAGCGCCGTCCCCGCATTGAGCGGTGCCGGCATCGCCGACGGCTGAAGCTCACTTCACGAAATCGACGGTCCTGCCTGTGCACGCTCCGGACACCACCGCCACCGAACCGGCCGACGCGACCCCGCATCGCACCCGACGCTGGCTGCGCCCGGTGGTGATCACGGTCCTGCTCGCGCTGTTCACCACCGAACTGGTGCTGGGGTGGCCCTCGTTGGCCTCCGCCCTGTCGCAGCTGCGCGCACCCCGGCTGAACTGGTTCGCCGTCGCGCTCGTCGCCGAAGTGGCCGCCATGGGCTGCTACGCGCGCATGCAACGCCGGCTCCTGCGCTCGGCCGGGGTGATCGTACCGATCCAACGGCACGTCGCCCTCGCCTACGCGGCCCACTCGCTCAGCGTCACCCTGCCCGGCGGCCCGGCCTTCTCCACGCACTTCAACTACCAGCAGATGCGCCGCTTCGGGGCCACGCCGGCCATCGCGTCCTGGTGCATCGCGCTGTCCGGCCTGCTCTCGGCGGCGGCCCTGGCCGTCGTCACCGCGATCTCCGCGATCGCCTCCGACGGCAGCCTGCAGTGGCACAGCCTCGTCACCCTCGGCCTGGCCGTGCTCCTGCTCACCGTCGGCATCCGGCGCATCACCCGCCACCCCGAGAAGGTCGAACCGGCCACCCGCGCCGCGCTGGCCCGGGTCAACCGGTTGCGGCACCTGCCCGAGACGCAGGGCCTCGACCGCATCCGCGGCTTCGTCGAGCAGCTCCGCACCGCCCGGCTCGAACCCTGGCACGCGGTGGCCGCCGCCGTCTTCGCCGTACTCAACTGGCTGCTCGACGCGGGCTGTCTGTGGCTGTGCTTCCACGCCGTCAGCGACACACAGATCAGCAGCGCCCAGCTGCTGCTCGCCTTCTGCGCGGGCATGGCCGCCGGGACCCTCACGATCATCCCCGGCGGCCTCGGCCTCATCGACAGCGCGCTGATCCTCGGGCTGGTCACGGGCGGCGTCGCGACCAGCACCGCGATCGCCACGGTCGTGCTCTACCGGATCATCAGCTTCGGGTTCATCATCGGCGTCGGCTGGATAACGTGGCTGATCATCCGCCGCCACAACCGCCGGGAGCCCGCTGTCTAGCGGGCCGGTGCTCAGGCCCGCGCGCCGCCGTCGACCCGCAGGACCGTACCGGTCACGAAGGACGCGCGGTCGCTGAGCAGCCAGGCCGCCGCCTGGGCGATCTCGTCGGGGTCGGCCGCGCGGCGCAGCGGGGTGTGCGACGTGAGCCGGTCCTGGAGGCCGGGGGACTCCGCCTCCCAGGCCTGGATCATCTCGGTGAGGGTGTTGCCGGGGGCGATGGCGTTGACGCGGATGCCCTCCGGGCCGTAGGTGACGGCGGCCGACTCGGTGAGGCTGTTGACCGCGCGCTTCATCGCGCCGTAGGCGGGCAGTTCGGGGTTGCCCATCAGGCTGCCGACGGAGGAGTTGTTGACGATGGCGCCGGTTCCCGCGGTGGCCCGGATCGCGCCGACCTGGGCGACCATGGCGAGCCAGACGCCCTTGAGGTTCACCTCGTAGACGTGGTCGAAGTCGCTCTCCGGCAACTCGTCCATCGGGCCCGGGCGTTGGATCGTCGCGCCGTTGTTGAAGGCCACGTCGAGTCGGCCGTACAGGTCCACGGTCCGGTCGACAGCCGCGCGGACACTGGTCGCGTCGGCCAGGTCGCACACTACGTAATCCGCTGATCCGCCTGCCCCGCGGATCTCCTCGGTAACTGCCTTCAGCTGGGCCTCCGTTCGGGCCGCGAGCAGCACCTGAGCGCCTTCTCGGGCGAACAGCCGCGCCGCCGCCGCGCCGATGCCGCGCCCGGCGCCGGTGACGAAGGCGACCTTGCCGGACAGCAGGCCGAGGGAGGAAGGAGTGGGTGTGTTGGTCATGGCAGCGAGCCTGCGCCGGTCCGCGGGGCTGATCCAGGCACCGGCGGTACCTGGCTGAACCCGCCGACCTGCGTCCACACTGGAGGCGTGGATCGACGAGAACTTGCCGACTTCCTGCGCAGCAGGCGTGAGCGGATCACCCCCGCCGAGGTGGGACTGCCCGCGGGACCGCGCCGCCGTACCCCGGGGCTGCGCCGCGAGGAGGCGGCGCAGCTGGCGTTCATCTCGACCGAGTACTACACCCGGCTGGAGCAGGCGCGCGGCCCGCGTCCGTCGCGCGAGGTACTGGCCGGGCTGGCCCGCGCCCTGCGTCTGACGGACGCCGAGCGCGACCACCTCCACCACCTGGCGGGCGTACCGCCCAGCCCGCCGCCCGGGCCCTCGCGCGAGGTGCGGCAGAGCATCCTCGACCTGGTGCACCGGCTGCCGCAGGCCGCCGCGTTCGTGTTGTCCGCGACGTACGAGGTGATCGCGTGGAACGAACTCGCGGCCGCCCTCATGGAGGACTTCTCCGCGCTTCCCCGGCGCGACCGCAATCTGGTGCGCCGGGTCTTCCTCGGACCGCGTCCGGAGGGGCGGCGGCTGTACGGAGTGTCGGACACCGACGCGTTCGCCCGCCTCGCCGCCCATGATTTGCGAGCCACCGCCGCCCGCTACCCCGACGACCCGGAGCTGACCGAGCTGGTGGCCGAACTCCGCGCCGGGAGCGAGGAGTTCACCGAGTTGTGGGACTCCCACGACGTGGCCGCCGCGCCCACCTTCCGCAAGACCTTCCAGCACCCGGTGGTCGGCCCGGTCACCGTCAACTGCGACGTCCTCGACATCAGCGACCGCGACCAGCGGGTCGTGATCTACACGACCGTGCCCGGCTCACCGTCCGAGAGCGCCCTGCGGCTGCTGTCGGTCATCGGCACCCAGAACATGGACATCACCCCCTGACACCGGTCAGCCCTCGGCACACGCCACGAGGTCCAGCGCGATGTCGGTGATCATGTCCTCCTGGCCACCGACCATCGCCCGCTGCCCGGCCTCGACCAGGATGCTGCGCGTGTCGAGGCCATACCGCGCGGCCGCGGTCTCGGCGTGGCGCAGGAAGCTGGAGTACACGCCCGCGTAGCCCAGGCTGAGGGTCTCGCGGTCCACCCGTACCTCGCGGTCCTGCAACGGTCGTACGAGATCGTCGGCCGCGTCCATGAGGGGGAACAGTTCGCAGCCGTGCTTCCAGCCCATCAGGTCGGCGACCGCGACGAACGCCTCCAGCGGACAGTTGCCCGCACCCGCGCCCTGGCCCGCGAGGGAGGCGTCGACGCGGATCGCGCCGCCCTCCACCGCGACGACCGTGTTGGCCACGCCGAGCGCGAGGTTGTGGTGGGCGTGGATGCCCAACTCGGTCTCCGGGGCGAGGACTTCGCGGTACGCGCGGAAGCGGTCGCGGACCCCGTCCATCGTCAACCGGCCCCCGGAGTCGGTGACATAGACGCAGTGCGCGCCGTAGGACTCCATCAGCTTGGCCTGGCGGGCCAGTTCGGCGGGCTCGGCCATGTGGGACATCATCAGGAACCCGGCCACGTCCATGCCCAACTCCCGCGCGGCGGCGATGTGTTGGGCGGAGATGTCGGCCTCGGTGCAGTGCGTGGCGACCCGCACCGAGCGGATGCCCAGCGCGTGGGCCTGCTTGAGGTCGTGGACGGTTCCGATGCCGGGCAGCAACAGGGTTGTGGGGATGGCCTGTTGTACGGCGCCGGTGACGGCCTCGATCCACTCCCAGTCGGTGTGGGCGCCGACGCCGTAGTTGATGCTGGAGCCCGACAGTCCGTCGCCGTGCGCGATCTCGATCGCCGCCACTCCGGCCGCGTCCAGTGCGGCGGCGATCGTGCGGGCCTGGTCCACGGTGTAGCGGTGCCGTACGGCGTGCATGCCGTCCCGCAGCGTGACGTCCTGGACGTAGAGGGACGGGATCACTTGGCTGCCTCCTTGCCGATGCGTTCGGCCATGCGTTCCGCGGTGCGCAGCGCGGCCGAGGTCATGATGTCGAGGTTCCCGGCGTAGGCGGGGAGGTAGTGGGCGGCGCCCTCGACCTCCAGGAACACCGAGACCTTCAGCAGCTCGCCGGCGCCCGGTGCGAGGGTGCGCAGCGGGTCGTCGGCGGCCACCTTGTCGTACTGCACCTTCTGCTTGAGGCGGTAGCCCGGCACGTATGCCTGGACGCGGCCGACCATCTCCTCGACGGACGCGGTGACCGCCTCGGTCGCGCAGTCGGAGACCAGGCAGTGCACGGTGTCCCGCATGATCAGCGGGGGTTCGGCGGGGTTGAGGACGATGATCGCCTTGCCGCGTGCGGCGCCGCCGACCTTCTCGACGGCGGAGGACGTGGTCTCGGTGAACTCGTCGATGTTCGCGCGGGTGCCCGGGCCCGCCGAGCGCGAGGCGATGGACGCGACGATCTCGCCGTAGTGGACCGGCGAGACCGCGCCCACGGCGGCGACGATCGGGATCGTGGCCTGGCCGCCGCACGTGACCATGTTGACGTTCGGGGCGTCGAGGTGGGCGTCGCCGTTGACCGGCGGGACGACGTACGGGCCGAGGGCGGCCGGGGTGAGGTCGACGAGGGTGCGGCCCAGGGGCCGTAGCACCTCTTCGTGGTGGCGGTGGGCGCCGGCCGAGGTGGCGTCGAAGACGATGTCGACGTCGGCGAACTCGTCCAGGGCGACCAGGCCTTCGACACCCTCGTGGGTGGTGGCGACCTTGAGGCGGCGGGCGCGGGCCAGGCCGTCCGAGTCGGGGTCGATGCCGGCCAGGGCGGCGATCTCCAGGGTCTCCGACAGGCGCAGGACCTTGATCAGGAGGTCGGTGCCTATGTTGCCGGAACCGATGATGGCGACCTTCGTGCTCACTTCTCATCCCTTTCCGTGGCGAAGCGGACCCGTACGGAGCCCAGGTCCGAGATGTGCGCCTCGAAGGCATCTCCGGGGGCGGCCGGAGTCATCGGGCCCAGGGCGCCGGTGAGCACGAGGTCGCCCGCGCGCAGCGGGTCGCCCCGCTCGGCGAGCGCCGAGGCCAGCCAGACGGCGGCGGTGAGGGGGCTGCCGAGGCAGTCGGCGCCGGTGCCCTCGGAGACGGTCTCGCCGCCCCGGGTCATGGCCATCGTGACCGTGCGCAGGTCCACGGCGGTCAGCGGTACGGGCGTGGCGCCGAGGACGTACAGGCCGCAGGAGGCGTTGTCGGCGACGGTGTCGACGAGGGAGATCTCCCAGTTCCGCACCCGGCTGTCGACGATCTCCAGCGCGGGGAGCGCGAAGTCGACCGCACGGAGCACGTCGACGATCGTGCACTCGCGTTCCGGCAGATCCCGGCCGAGGACGAGCGCGACCTCGGCCTCCACCTTCGGCTGGAGCAGTCGGCCCAGGGGCACCTCGCCGCCGTCCGGCACCGCCATGTCCGCGAACAGCGCGCCGAAGTCCGGCTGGTCCACGCCGAGTTGGCGCTGGACGGCGGGAGAGGTCAGGCCGATCTTGCGGCCGACGATCCGGCGGCCGGCGTCCACACCGCGCCGGACGTTCAGCTGCTGCACGGCGTAGGCGGTCTCGAGATCGCCGCCGTCGAGGAACTCACGCACCGGCGGGCAGGCGACCCCGGTACGGGTGGCCTCCGCCAGCAGGTCGGCGGCCTTGACCACGGCCGGGGACACGGCGTCCGGACGGGCGCCGTCGGGCACGGTGGGCACGGGTTACCTCCGGGGGGAGCAGTACGGGTCTGGGCGAGAGGTACAGGGAGTACGCATCCCGGTATAGACAGCATCCCCGCGAAGGGACAATGTTTGTTCCGTGACACGGAACAACGCGAGCGGCAGCATGCTGGAGAAAGCCGCGCTCATCCTCGACTGCTTCAGTCCGAGCGGCGGACCGTACCGCCTGTCGGAACTTTCCGAGCACACGGGACTGCCCAAGCCCACGGTCCACCGGCTGGCCGCCGACCTCGTCCGGCTGGGCTGGCTGGAGCGCTCGGGCCCCCGCTATCTGCTCGGCGCGAAGCTGTTCGAGCTGGGCTCGCTGGTGCCCCACCGGCGCGATCTCCGCGAGACGGCCCTGCCCTTCCTCCAGGACCTCTTCGAGGCCACCCGCGAGACCATCCACCTCGGCGTCCGCGAGGGCATGGAGGTGGTCTACCTCGAACGCATCCACGGCCACGAGGCACTACGGCTCCCGTCCCGCATCGGCGGCAGCCTGCCCCTCACCTGCACGGCCGTCGGCAAGGCCCTACTCGCCTTCTCCGGCGCCGAGTTGACCGAGGAGGTGTTGTCCCGCCCGCTGCCGAGCCTCACCCCGCACTCGATCACCGACCCGGCCCGGCTGCGCATGACCCTGGAGAAGATCCAGGTCTCCGGCCTCTCCTACGAGGAACAGGAGGCCGCGCTGGAGGTGAGCTGCATCGCGGCCCCGGTGTTCGCCGGCGACACCGCGGTCGCGGCGCTCTCGGTCGCCGTACCGCGCACCCGTTTCCGGCCCGCCCAACTCGCCCCGGCCGTACGGACGGCGGCGCTGGGACTGTCCCGCGTACTGCGCGGCGGAGGGACCATGAGGACCCCACTGTCCTGGCGGTGAACCCGACCGTACACTGACAAGTCACGGTAACGGGGGCATTGTTGAGCGGGGGGAGAAGCATGTCCGGGGATCAGTACGGGTCTGTCCAGGGGTTCGTCGTGCCACCGATGCCGTCGTCTCCACCTCCCGCGCCACCCGACCGACTCAGATCCGTCGCGGTCGGCCTCCTCAACCTCAGTGGTCTCGGGCTCGGTTACGCGCTGATGCGCCGCTGGCTGCTCATGGCCGTGTGCTGGGTCGCGACCATCGTGCTGCTGTTGGTGGCCCTGCCCGCCGACCCGGACGGCGTCCCCGGCGTCGCCGTCACTCTGTACGTCGTGTTCCTCGTACTTGCCGCCGTGCACGGCGCGTTGGTGGGCCTGCGCACCCGCCTCGCCTGGCCCTCGCCCACCCCGGTCGCGGTCGTGCTGGGCCTGGTCCTGCTCGCCGTACCCGCCGGGGGAGTCGTCCTCTACGACAACGCCCGCGACGAGGCGACCCAGCAGATGCTCCTCGACCGGCTGGACACGGCCGACCAACTCGTCGCGGACTCAGGGAGGTTGCCGTTCTCGGCGGCCGAACCCCACTACCGGCAGGCGCTGGTCGCCTATGACGACCTCGCCACCGCCCACTCCGGTTCGCGGGCGGCCGAGCGGGTGCCCGACCGGCTGAAGACGTTCTACACGACGGTCGCCGGCGCCTACACGCAGAAGAACTACTGTGACGCGATACCCCAGTTGAAGTATCTGCGGACCGTCCCCGGGACCATCAGCAAGAAGGAACTGGGCACGCTGACCACCTGGCCGGACGACCGGCTGGCCACCTCCCTGTACGAGTGCGGCTCCACCGGACTTGCCGCCCAACGCGCGGACTGGTCGACGAACTTCGGCGATCTGCTGGCCACGTTCCCGCAGTCGTCGCAGGCGGGTCAGGTCGAACCGGCCGTCAAGTCGGCCGTCACCAAAGCGGTGAAGGGTGTGACGGGTGGTCAACCGTGCACGGCCGTCAGTGGGTTGGAGAGTCTCTCCACCCAGATCGGGAGTCTTCAGGGCGGTGGGGCAGGTGTGGCCGACGCGCTGAGCGCGGACGCCCAGCAGGCGAGCAGCCACGCCGACTCCGGCGCCTACCAGTGCGGCGTCTTCCAGTACAAGGACGGCGACTTCGACTCGGCGCTCACCACGATGAACGACTTCGTGAAGAACAACACGCACGACAAGAACCGGGCCCGGGCCAAGAAGATCGCGATCGCCGCCGAGGTGGCGAAGACGGTCCCGGCCGCCGGCAAGAAGCTGCCGACGACCGCGTCCGGCGGCAGCATCTCCGTCACCGTCAAGAACGACAGCCCGGACGACATCACCGTCCTCTACACCGGACCTGTGACCGGCAGCTTCACCCTGAAGGGCTGCGGGAGTTGCACGTCGTACTCCCTCACCACCACCCTGCTGAGGGGGTTCAAGCCGTGCAGCTCCGGCAAGAACTACCCGCAGAAGACGATCAGTCTGCCGACCGGGACGACGTACTTCGTGCACCGTCCCGACAGTTCCACCGCGACGCCGGCCTCGGACACGGCCAAGCTCAGGTCGGGCTACATCTACACGGAGTGCGCGTACAGCACGGGGGCCTTCGGCACCGGCTGACCGTACGGGGCTGGTGAGTTGAGGGCGGCGGGCGCCCCGGCACTTCGGTGCCGGGGCGCCCGCCACTTGCTCAGAGCAGGGTCGGTGCGTGGAACGTGCCGAGGCCGGTGGTCAGGTCGCGGTCCAGCCAGTAGCGGCGTGGCTCGGCGAGCATCACGGCGACGCTGACGCCCAAGAGGCCGGGGATCCTGGCCAGTTCGTCGTCGACGAAGAGCGCCAGCGCGGCGCGGTCGGTGACCAGGCCGGTGGCGAGGACGGACATGTCGCTGGCGACGTGCGCGGCGAGCCGGGTCTGGGGCAACTGATCGATGCGGCGCATCACTTCGGGGGTCGCACCCGGCGCCACCCGCAGCCGGAGGATGAACGCGGTCTGGAAGCCCAGCCACTCCGACACGATCTCCAGACGTGGTTTGACCCAGCCCTCGTCCAGGACCCGGCGGACCACGCGGTGCGCGGTGGAGGTGGCCAGGTCGGCGGTCCGGGCGATGCTCGCGGCGGACGCGCGGCCGTCCTGGAGCAGCTGGGCCACGACACCGCGCTCGGCCTCGCTGAGCGGCTTCGCCGGGGGTGTCGCGGTCGCCGTGCCCTCGGGGCGGGAACCGGTGAGCTTCAGCAGGTCGGCGCGCTCGGTGTCGGTGAGGAACTGCGGGTCCCAGGTGATGCCCCGGCGCAGCGTGCTCAGCGCGGGCAGGGCGTTGACGCGCCGGACGCCGGGCACGGAGAACATCCGGTCGATGGCCTCGCTGGTCGCCGCCTCGGACGGGGCGTGCACGACGGCGTAGAGCGGGTAGTCGCCCGAGATCTGCGCCAGCAGCTGGAGGTGGGGCAGGTCACGGAGCCGGTGCAGGACCGCGAGAGGGGTCTCGCCGGTGATGTCCAGGAAGACGTGGACGGGCATCGCCGTGGAGTGGACGCCCCAGTCGGCCTGCCCGATCACGCGCACCATGCGTGCCTCGTGCAAGCGGTCGTAGCGGCGTTTGAGCGTGCTGGCGTCGGCGGCCAGGATCTCGCCGATGTCGTCCCAGGTGGCCCGGGGTGCCAGATGCAGCGCGCCGACGAGGCGCCGGTCGAGCTCGTCGAGGAGAGGACGGGTCATAGGGCCTCACTCTAAGGTGCTGTTTAATCCCACTGTTACTTCCAAGAGATAGAGAATCTCTCATCAGGATGCCATTGTTCGCAGGAACATCCCCCCATCGCGCCAAGAGGTACCGATGAGTGTCACCTCCGCTCAACCTCAACCCCCGTCCACCGAGCCCCAGTCGAGAGTCCTGCGCACCGCGTTCCGGGGCCTGACGGCGATCGAGAAGGTCGGCAACAGACTCCCCAACCCCTTCTGGCTGTTCTGGATCCTCGCGGGGATCGTCGCCGTCCTCAGCGCCGTCCTGTCCGCGACCGGCCTCAGTGCCCTGCACCCCGGCACGCACGAGACCATCAAGGTGCAGAACCTGCTCAGCAAGGACGGCCTCACCATGGCCGTCGAGGGCGCCGTCGACAACTACGCGGCCTTCCCGCCGCTGGCCACCATCCTCACCGTGATGTTCGGCATCGCCGTCGCCGAGAAGAGCGGACTCTTCTCCGCCCTGCTGCGCCGCATGGTCGCGCGCGTCCCGGGCAAGTACCTGACCTTCGCCCTGTCGATGACGGCGATGGTCAGCCATGTCGCCGGGGACGCCGCCTACGTCACGCTCATCCCGCTCGGCGCCCTGGTCTTCCGCGCGGCCGGCCGCAGCCCGGTCCTCGGCTGTGTCGTCGCCTACGTCTCGATCGCCGCCGGGTACGACGCCTCTCCGTCGCTCACCACCACCGACGTCCTGCTGTCCGGGATCTCCACGGCCGCCGCCCACACCATCGACGCGCACTACGTCGTCACCCCGGTCGCCAACTACTTCTTCGGCCTCGGCTCGTCCGTCCTGGTCGCGCTGGTGATCACCCTCGTCGTCGACAAGGTCCTCGCCCGCCGCTCCGACCTGGAACCCGACGAGCCGGTCGCCGCGCTGGGCGCCGAAGAGTTGGCCGAGATCGAGGTCACCGAGCAGCAGCGGCGTGCCCTGCGCACCACCGGCCTGGTCGCCGTCGGCTTCCTCGCGTTCCTCGCGGCGGCGATGATCCCCTCGTCCTCACCACTGCGCGGCGAGGGCGGCGGCATCGTCAACTCCCCGCTGATCGGCGGCATGGCGCTCGTCCTGGGCGTGTTCTTCGCGGTGCTCGGTACCGTCTACGGCCGGATGACCGGCACCTTCACCGCCGCCCGCGACAGCATCGGCGCGATGGTCGACGGCACCCGCTCGATGGCGCCGATCCTCGTCCTGTTCTTCGCGATCGCCCAGTTCCTCGCCTACTTCAAGTGGACGAACATCGGCGACATCCTCGCCGTCAAGGGCGCCGAGACACTGCGCGACCTGCATCTGCACGGCTGGACCGTGCTCGTCGGCATCGCCGTGCTGATCACCTTCATGAACCTCGTCATCACCAGCGGCTCCGCGCTCTGGGCACTGGCGGCACCGGTCCTCGTCCCCATGCTGATGCTCATCGGCATCGAGCCCGAGACCACCCAGGCCGTCTACCGCGTCGCCGACTCGGTCACCAACTGCGTCACCCCGATGAGCCCTTACTTCGTCATGGCCCTGGGCTTCATCCAGCAGTACCGCAAGTCCGCCGGCATCGGCACCCTGGCCTCCTTCACGATCCCGATCGCCGCCGTCGTGTGGGTGGTCTGGGTCGCGTTCTTCGTGGCCTGGTATCTGCTCGGCATCCCGCTCGGCATCAGCTGAACCCGCGCCCCCACCGTCGTACGAGAAGGCAGATCATGACTGCGTCACCCGCACCCGCCGCCCTCACCACCCGCGCCCAGGAGGTCTCCTCGCGGATCGTCGAGGACATCCTGACCCTCGTCCGCCACGAGACCGGCAGCTACGACCTCCCCGGCCTCGCGAGCGGCCTGGACCTGCTGCGTGAGCTGACCGTCCGGCGGCTCGGCCGGCCCGACCACGAGGAGCGTCACCCCGGGGGCGAGTGCGGTGACACCCTCACCCTGACGTACGGCGGCACCGGCGCCGGGCATGTCGTGCTCGTCGGGCACTACGACACCGTGTGGCCGACCGGGACCCTCGCCGGATGGGAGCAGCCGGAGGCAGCCGAGGACGGGCGGGAGAAGCTCAGCGGGCCCGGCATCTTCGACATGAAGACCGGTCTGGCGCAGGGGATTTGGGCGCTGAAGCTGGCCCGGGAGAGCGGTGCGCCGCTGCCCACCGTCACCTTTCTCTTCAACGGTGACGAGGAGATCGGCTCCCTGTCCTCGCGGCCGGTGATCGAGGCGGTCGCGCAGAAGGCCGACGTCACCCTGGTGCTGGAGCCGAGCGCCCACGGCGCGGTGAAGACCGCCCGCAAGGGCACCGGGATCTTCCACGTCACCGCCACCGGCGTCGCATCGCACGCCGGGCTCGCGCCGCAGGACGGGGCGAGTGCGATTACCGCGCTGTCCGAGTTCGTGGTCGCCGCGGCGAAGGTGGCCGCGCCGGACAAGGGGACCACGATCAACACCGGGCTGTTCAAGGGCGGTTCGGCCATCAACGTCGTCGCCGGGCAGGCCACCGCCGGGGTCGACATCCGGGTCAGCAGCGCGGCCGAACAGGACCGCGTGGACGAGGAGTTGGACGCCATCGAGGTCAGCGACCCGCGCGTCCGCATCGACATCGACCACGCCTGGAACCGGCCCCCGATGACCCTCAACGCGGCCTCCGCGCCACTGCTCGACCTCGCCCGCGAGGTGGCCCGTGAGCAGGGGCGCGACGCATTGCGCGACACCGCCGTCGGCGGTGCCAGTGACGCCAACTTCGTCGCCGCGCTCGGTCTGCCGGTGCTGTGCGGCATGGGAGCGGTCGGCGACGGGGCGCATGCGCAGGGCGAGTTCATCTACCCGGACACCGTGCCCGCGCAGACCGCCCTGGTCGCCGGGCTGCTGGGACGGCTGGCGGAACCCCTGCGGGGCTGAGCCGTGACGCCCCGCCCGCACCGGACACCTGCCGTCGGCCGGAGCATCCGCGGGCGTCCGGGGTGGGGCGCGTCATCCGATCCACCCCTCACCGGGGACAATCGGTGCCATGACGGACGGTACGGACGGTAGAGACGACTCCGAGAGCCGCTTGGCCAGGATCGAGCGGCTCCTGGAGGACAGCCGGCGCGACGTGGAGCCCGCGTGGCGCCGGGTGACACGCGGGGAGACGCGCTGGGCGGTGTCCGCCGTGATCCTGGTGGCGTTCGCCCTGCAGCTGATGCTGCCCCACCGGCTCGCCTTCCAGCCGTACTGGCTGCTACCGGCCCTCGAACTCGTCCTGATGGTCGGCCTGTTCGTCGCCAATCCCCGGCGGATCGAGCCCGGCACACGGTGGCTGCGCTGGCCGAGCCTGGTCCTGACGGGCGTGATCAGCCTGGCCAACAGCTGGTCGGCGGCCCGGCTGGTGGTGGGCCTGGTCAAGGGCACCGAGGGTCTGGACGCCGGGCCGCTGCTGCTGACCGGCGGCGCCATCTGGCTGACGAACGTCATCGTGTTCGCCCTCTGGTACTGGGAGTGGGACCGCGGCGGGCCGATGGCGCGGGTCATGGGGCACCACCGGTACGCAGACTTCCTCTTCGTCCAGATGCAGAGCCCGGAGACCGCGCCGCCGGACTGGGAACCGGTGTTCCTGGACTACCTGTACCTGGCCTTCACCAACTCCACCGCCTTCAGCCCGACCGACGTGATGCCGCTCTCCCGCTGGGCCAAGATGCTGATGATGGGCCAGTCCACGGTCTCCGTGTCGATCGTCGTCCTGGTGGTGGCGCGAGCGGTCAACATCCTCTGACAGCAGCGGACAGCGACGTCAAGTACGCCTACTCAAGGCCTACTTGACGTCGCGGTCCGTGTCCTACTGTTCCCGCCGGATCAGCAGGAGCCCTCGTCCTGCCAGGGGCCCCACTGGGAGGCACCGGGCACCTCGTTCTGGGTCCACCACTTGGCCACCCAGTTGTGGTTGCCGTACGACACCTCGTTGCCCTGCGTGTAGACGGCCGTGGAACTCCATGCTGTCTTGCACGTGCCGGGGGTGGGCGTCGGGGTCGGCGTGGGTGTCGAGGTCGGCGGGGTCACGCCCGCGAACTGCACCGAGTACTTGGCGAAGTCCCAGGCGTTCTGCGCCACGCTGGAGCAGGTCCCGGACGTCGTACCGCCGTTGTCGACCGGACTGCACTGCCGGTCGCGGTTCAGGGACCAGAACGTGAAGCGGTCCATGTTGTGGCTGGTGGCGTAGTTCAGGACGGTCTGGAAGTCCGCCTGCGTGAAGTACTCGCCGGTGTCGCTGCGCCCGTTCATGCCCGAGAAGCCCTCGTGGGCGTACGCGGTCGCCTGGTCCCAGCCGAACGTGGACTGGAGGATGGAGTTGAAGTTGGTGAGCGCGCTGGTCTGGGAGGCCGCTCCGTTGAAGCCGCCGTCGAACGGCATGATGGAGAAGTTGTTCGGCGTGAAGCCCTGCGACTTCGCTTCCAGCAGCATCTGCTTGCCGAACCAGCCCGTTCCGTCCGCCGTACCGGCCGTGGTGACGGAGACGTACAGGCCCGGGTTGTTCGTCTGGAGGATCTTGGCCGCGCCGATCTCGTTGTGGATGGCCGCGGTGTTCTCGTACTCCGGCTCCTCCAGGTCGAAGTCGATCGCGTGCAGGCCGTACTTGGTGATCACCTGCTGGTACGCCGCCGCCGTCGAGGCCGGGT
The DNA here is from genome assembly GCF_045162565.1 of Streptomyces sp. NBC_00986. Classification (NCBI taxonomy): domain Bacteria; kingdom Bacillati; phylum Actinomycetota; class Actinomycetes; order Kitasatosporales; family Streptomycetaceae; genus Streptomyces; species Streptomyces sp. NBC_00986. The sequence goes on along the minus strand of NZ_CP108733.1, from coordinate 981,719 downwards.
CGGCGCAGGCCTGGCCGAGCTTGGTGCCGCCGTAGCCGCCGATGGAGACGGAGACGTCGCCGCCCTTGGCGCGGATCGTGTTGATCACCGACTGGACGGCGGTGTCCGAGGAGACCGGTGAAGTGCCGCCCCAGGTGGGGGAGCAGCCGCCGCCGTTGGGGGCGAGGACGAAGGCGAGCTGGAAGGCCTTGAGGCCGGTGGCGTCCATGATGGCGCCCGCGTCCGGCGGGTTGTTGTCCGTCGGCATCAGATAGGGGGCCGCGGCGTACCAGCGGTTGCTCAGCGCGGTGGCCGCGTTGGTGGCGCCCTGGGCGTTGGTCGCGACCAGCGCGGTCGTGCCCGCGGCGGCGGTCGTCACGGCGGCCGCCGCGACCAGACATGCACGAAGACGTGTCACGTTGTGCCTCCGGTGGGGATGGGGGAGGCGCCCAGCTTCTGGTGCTGTCGCGGCCACGTCAATGGATTGGACTGGACCAAAGCCCACTTTGGACTAGACCATACGATTTCTTTACCGTTAGCCCGGCGGAGCGCTCTGGGTGACACGTTTGCGACTAGTGTCCCGGCTCACATGGCGTTATAGGGGCGGCGCCGACACCATGGTGCACGTCATCGGCAGGCTGAAGGGATCGGGAATGTTCCGCAAGGTGCTGGTCGCCAACCGTGGAGAGATCGCGATCAGGGCGTTCCGCGCCGGCTATGAGCTGGGCGCGCGAACGGTCGCGGTCTTCCCGCACGAGGACCGCAATTCGCTGCACCGGCTCAAGGCCGACGAGGCCTATGAGATCGGTGAGCCCGGGCATCCGGTCCGCGCCTATCTCTCCGTCGAGGAGATCGTCCGCGCCGCTCAGCGCGCGGGAGCGGACGCGGTCTATCCGGGCTACGGGTTTCTCTCCGAGAACCCCGAACTCGCCCGCGCCTGCGAGGAGGCGGGCATCACCTTCGTCGGTCCCAGCGCCCACATCCTGGAGATGACCGGCAACAAGGCCACGGCGATCGCCGCCGCCCGCGCGGCCGGCGTACCGGTGCTCGGCTCCTCGGCGCCCTCCACCGACGTCGACGAACTGGTCCGCGCCGCCGAGGACATCGGCTTCCCCGTGTTCGTGAAGGCGGTCGCCGGCGGCGGCGGGCGCGGTATGCGCCGCGTCGAGGACCCCGCGACCCTGCGCGAGTCCATCGAGGCCGCCGCCCGCGAGGCCATGTCCGCGTTCGGCGACGCCACGGTGTTCCTGGAGAAGGCCGTCGTCGACCCCCGTCATATCGAGGTGCAGATCCTCGCCGACGGCGAGGGCAACGTCATCCACCTCTTCGAGCGCGACTGCTCGCTGCAACGCCGGCACCAGAAGGTCGTCGAGCTGGCCCCCGCGCCCAACCTCGACCCGGCCCTGCGCGACCGGATCTGCGCCGACGCGGTCCGCTTCGCCCGCGAGATCGGCTACCGCAACGCGGGCACCGTCGAGTTCCTCCTCGACCCGGCCGGCAACCACGTCTTCATCGAGATGAACCCGCGCATCCAGGTCGAGCACACGGTCACCGAGGAGGTCACCGACGTCGACCTCGTCCAGGCCCAGCTGCGCATCGCCTCCGGGGAGACCCTCGCCGACCTCGGCCTCTCCCAGGAGACGGTCACCCTGCACGGCGCCGCGCTCCAGTGCCGTATCACCACCGAGGACCCCGCCAACGGCTTCCGCCCGGACACCGGCCGGATCAGCGCCTACCGCTCGCCCGGCGGCTCCGGCATCCGACTCGACGGCGGAACCACCCACGCCGGTACGGAGATCAGCGCACACTTCGACTCCATGCTGGTCAAACTCACCTGCCGGGGACGGGACTTCACCACCGCCGTCAACCGCGCCCGGCGCGCCGTCGCCGAGTTCCGTATCCGTGGTGTGTCCACCAACATCCCGTTCCTGCAAGCGGTGCTGGACGACCCGGACTTCCAGGCCGGGCGCATCACCACCTCGTTCATCGAGCAGCGCCCGCAACTACTGACGGCCCGTCAATCGGCCGACCGCGGAACCAAGTTGCTCACCTACCTGGCCGACGTCACGGTCAACAAGCCGCACGGTGAACGCCCCGACCTGATCGACCCGACGACCAAGCTGCCGCCGGTCCCGAGCGCCGAACCCCCGGCCGGTTCGCGGCAGTTGCTCGCCGAACTCGGTCCCGAGGGCTTCGCCCGTCACCTGCGCGAGTCGCCCACGATCGGCGTCACCGACACCACCTTCCGCGACGCCCACCAGTCACTCCTCGCCACCCGCGTCCGCACCAAGGACCTCCTCGCGGTCGCCCCGGTCGTCGCCCACACCGTGCCCCAACTCCTCTCCCTGGAGTGCTGGGGCGGCGCCACCTACGACGTCGCGCTGCGCTTCCTCGCCGAGGACCCCTGGGACAGGCTGGCCGCCCTGCGCGAGGCCGTCCCCAACATCTGCCTCCAGATGCTGCTGCGCGGCCGCAACACCGTCGGCTACACGCCCTACCCGACCCAGGTGACCGACGCCTTCGTCCAGGAGGCCGCCGCCACCGGCATCGACATCTTCCGCATCTTCGACGCGCTGAACGACGTGGGCCAGATGCGCCCGGCCATCGACGCCGTACGCGCCACCGGAACGTCGATCGCCGAGGTCGCCCTCTGCTACACCTCGGACCTGTCCGACCCGGGCGAGCGCCTCTACACGCTCGATTACTACCTCCGCCTGGCCGAACAGATCGTAGAAGCGGGCGCACACGTCCTGGCCGTCAAGGACATGGCGGGCCTGCTGCGCGCCCCGGCCGCCGCGACCCTCGTATCGGCGCTGCGCCGCGAGTTCGGCCTGCCGGTCCACCTGCACACCCACGACACCGCGGGGGGCCAGCTCGCCACCTACCTCGCCGCGATCCAGGCCGGCGCGGACGCCGTCGACGGCGCGGTGGCCTCCATGGCGGGCACGACCTCGCAGCCGTCCCTCTCCGCGATCGTCGCCGCGACCGACTACTCCGACCGCCCCACCGGCCTCGACCTCCAGGCCATCGGCGACCTGGAACCGTACTGGGAGAGCGTCCGCAAGATCTACGCCCCCTTCGAGGCGGGCCTCGCCTCGCCCACCGGCCGCGTCTACCACCACGAGATCCCCGGCGGCCAGCTCTCCAACCTGCGCACCCAGGCGATCGCGCTCGGCCTTGGTGACCGCTTCGAGGACATCGAGGCGATGTACGCCGCCGCCGACCGCATCCTCGGCCACCTGGTGAAGGTCACCCCGTCCTCGAAGGTCGTCGGCGACCTCGCCCTGCACCTGGTCGGCGCCGGCGTGAGTCCCGCCGACTTCGAGGCGTCCCCCGACCGGTACGACATCCCGGACTCCGTGATCGGCTTCCTGCGAGGCGAGTTGGGCACCCCGCCCGGCGGCTGGCCCGAGCCGTTCCGCACCAAGGCACTCCAGGGCCGCGCCGCTCCCAAGCCCGTACAGGAACTGAGCCCCGAGGACCGCACGGCCCTCGACAAGGACCGCCGCGCCACCCTCAACCGCCTGCTGTTCCCCGGCCCGACCCGCGAGTTCGAGACCCACCGCCAGACCTACGGCGACACCAGCGTCCTCGACAGCAAGGACTTCTTCTACGGCATCCGGCCCGGCAAGGAGTACACGGTCGACCTGGAGCCCGGCGTCCGGCTCCTCATCGAGCTGGAGGCCGTCGGCGAGGCCGACGAACGCGGGCTGCGCACGGTGATGTCCGCGCTGAACGGGCAGCTCCGGCCGATCCAGGTCCGTGACACCGCCGCCGCCTCCGACGTCCCCGTCACCGAGAAGGCCGACCGCGCCAACTCCGGCCACGTGGCTGCCCCGTTCGCGGGCGTGGTCACCCTCTCGGTCGAGGAGGGCGACGAGGTGGAGGCCGGTGTCACCGTCGCCACGATCGAGGCGATGAAGATGGAGGCGTCGATCACCGCGCCCAAGTCCGGGCGGGTCACCCGCCTCGCCATCAACCGCATCCAGCAGGTGGAGGGCGGCGACCTGCTCGTCGAGCTGAGGTAGGCGGTACGGCGGCGGGCGGTTCGATCCGGTGACCGGAGTCGGGGCGGGTTGCTCGACCCGGTGACCGGATCGGTCCGGTCCCGGACCCGATGCGGCCTGTCGCCATCCCGCCCGCACGGCGCAGTCTGGGGACATGACCCGAGCACTGATCGTCATCGACGTCCAGGAATCCTTCCGCGCCCGCCCGCTGTGGGAGACCATCTCCGACCCGAAGATCGCCGAACAGGCGAACCGTCTGGTCCAGCTGGCGCGCCGGGCCGGTGACCTCGTGGTGTGGGTGCTGCACTCCGAGCCCGGCAGCGGTGACGTCTTCGACCCGGCCCTCGGCCACGTCCGGCTCATCGACGGACTGGAGCGCGCGGAGGGCGAACCGCTCCTCCACAAGACCTCGCACAACGCCTTCACCACCACCAACCTGCAACAACTCCTCACCGAACACGGCGTCCGCGAGCTCACCGTCTGCGGCATCCGCACCGAGCAGTGCGTCGAGACCACCACCCGCGTCGCGAGCGACTTCGGCTACCGGGTCACCTTCGTCACCGACGCGACGGCCACTAACCCCATCCCGCACCGCGACGCCCCCGCCGGTCAGACCGTCGCCGAACTCCTCGCCGACCCCCGCACCCTCCCCGCCGACGAGATCATCCGCCGCACGGAATACGCCCTCGCAGGCCGCTTCGCCACCATCGCGACGGTCGACGAACTGGAAGCCGCCGCGGCACATCAGGCATGATGACCGGATCGTGAGCCACGTCGTCTTCTTCCTGGTCCCCGGAGTCCACCTGCTGGACCTGGCAGGACCCGCGCAGGTCTTCTCCACGTCCGCCGACTTCGGGCACCCGTACACGCTCTCCTACGTCGCCGAGCAGCCCCAGGTCACCAGCGCCCAGGGGCTGCCCCTGACGGCCGCGCTCGACTGGCCCGAGCTCGGTCCCGAGGACCTGGTCGTGGTGCCGGGGTGGCGTGCCGTCACCCTGGCCGACGCACCCGCCATCGGCGCCACGACTCTGCGGGCGCTCCGGGACCACCACGCTCGCGGCGGAACGGTGGCCAGCGTCTGCGCCGGAGCCGACGCGCTCGGCCGGGCCGGACTCCTCGACGGCCGCCACTGCACCACCCACCACGACGTCCAGGACGAACTCGCCCTGCGTCACCCGAAGGCGACGGTCGTCCGCGACGTCCTGTTCACCACCGACAACCGGGTCATCACCTCGGCTGGCATCGCCAGCGGCATCGACCTCGCCCTGCACCTCGTCGCCACCAGGCACGGCCCCGCCGTAGCCGCCCAGATCGCCCGGGACATGGTCGTCTACGCCCGCCGCAACGGCCACGAACCGCAGACCAGCGCGATGCTCCGGCACCGCTCCCACCTCGACGACACGGTGCACCGCGCCCAGGACCTCATCGACACCCGCTTCGACAGCGCGCTTCCGCTGCCGGCCCTCGCTTCGGCGGTCGGCGTCAGCGAACGCACCCTGACCCGTCTCTTCAGCCGGGCCACCGGGCTCACCCCGCTGCGCTATCAGCAGACCCTGCGCCTCGAACGCGCCGAGCACCTCATCAGCCATGGCGCCACGATCGACGCGGCCGCGCGGTCGGTCGGGTTCGAGGATGCCCGGATGCTGCGACGACTGCGGGCCCGTACCGAGTAAATGAGGGGCGGCGGGAGAGGCGCGCTGTTAGGTTGCCGGGTCGGCAGACCGCCGTATCGAAGCCCGACCGGCTCGCCACAGGAGTGCCCCGTGATCCCACCCCGACTGGTTCCGCTGCTCGAGCAGTTCGACTTCGCGTGCGAACGCCTCTCCAGCCGGATGACAGGGCCCGTCATGGACAGCGGCGACGGGGCGGACACCAGGGTCGGGCCCATGACCGACGCGGAGTACTTGTGGGAGCCGGTGTCGGACTGCTGGTCGGTGCGACGGCGGGCGGACGGTCCGGGAGCGCGGGCAACTGCCCTGACGGGACAGGGTGATTGGGGACGCGATGCCGCCGCCTATCCGCATCCCTGGCCGCCACCCTTCACCACCATCGCGTGGCGGCTGAGCCATCTCGCCGAACTGCTGACTCTCCGGGCCGACCACACGGCCGGCAGCCGCACGTTGACCCGCGACGACCACTCCGTCAGCGGCGATGCCGTCGGCGCGGTCGATGCCTTCGACGCCGGTGCGGGTGCCTGGCGGAAGGCGCTGGTGAGTGCCGATGAGGCCGCGCTCGACACCGTGGGGTACTGCACCTATCCGCACGGCAGCGACGCGGAGGAGCCGTTCATCGACATCGTGTGGTGGGTCAACCAGGAAGTACTGCACCACGGAGCGGAGATCGCCATGCTGCGCGACCTGTACCGAGAGCGCGGCTGACCGTCACAGGACAGCCCCCATGCGCCAGGGGATGATCTCCTCCGTGCCGAAACCGAGTGCCTCGGACTTGCTCTCCGCACCGGAGGCCATGTCCACGAGGGCCTCGAACAGGGCGGTGCCGTACGTGAGTTGATCGGTGTGGTTCATGGCGGGCCCGGCGTCGAAGTCGATGTCGCCGCGCATCCGCTCGTACAGCCCGCTGGTGGTGCTGATCTTGAGACAGGGGACGGGACGGGAGCCGAACAGCGAGCCGCGGCCGGTTGTGAAGGCGAGCAGGTTGGCGCCGCCTGCGACCATGCCGGTGGCTGACACCGGGTCGTAGCCGGGGGTGTCCATGAAGGTGAGGCCCGGTGCGGTGACCGGCTCCGCGTATCCGACCACGTCGTTCAGCGGGGTGGTCCCGGACTTGAGCACGGCGCCGAGGGACTTCTCCCAGATGGTCGTGATGCCACCGGCGCGGTTTCCGCGGGACGGGTTGTTGTCGAGGGTCGCGCCGTTGGCTGCGGTGTACTCCTGCCACCAGGCGATGAGTTGGTCGATGCGGGCCGCCGCCTCCGGGGCCGACGCCCTGTCTCGTAGGAGGTGGTGGGCGCCGTAGATCTCCGGGGTCTCGCCGAGTACGACCTTGCCGCCGGCTGAGACGAGGAGGTCGGCCGCCACACCGAGCGTCGGGTTGGCGGTGAGTCCGGAGTAGGCGTCGCTGCCGCCGCACTGGAGGCCGAGGGTGAGTTCGGAGAGGGGGATCGGGACGCGGTGTGTCCGGGTGATGCGGGAGACCAGGTCCGCGATGCGGTCGAGCGCGGTGTTCAACGTGGCCGCGGTGCCGCCGAGTTGCTGGATGGCGAGGGTCTCTGCGTCCACTCCGCCGCCAAGGACGTTCTCCGGCTGGTTCACCTCGCAGCCGAGGCTGATCAGCAGGGCACCCGCGACATTGGCGTGGCCGAGGTAACCGCGCAGCGTGCGCCGCAGGATCGCGTCCCCGGGAGTGCCCTCCGCCATTCCGCAGCCGAGGTCGTGCGGGAGCGCGACGATGCCGTCGAGGCCCGGTGTTCCTTTGTGCAGGGCGTCGGCGCGCAGGGCGATCATCCGGGCCACCGTGGCGGAGCAGTTCACGGTCGGGACGATGACGATGTGGTTCCGGGTGGCCGCGCGTCCGTCGGCCCTGCGGTAGCCGAGGAAGTGGTCGCGGGTGGGGGAGACCTGAGTCGGCGGGATGCGCCTCGGCGACGGGCTCGCGGTCGGCTCCTCCCACGGGCCGATTCCCAGGTTGTGCAGGTGGACGTGCCCGCCCGCCGGGATGTCGGCCAGGGCCACGCCGATCACCTCGCCGTACTTGCGGACCGGCGTGCCCTTCGGGATGGCGTGCAACGCGACCTTGTGTCCGGCGGCGATGTCCTCCGGTGCCGGTACCGGTGTTGTGCCGTCGGGGAGTTCGAGGAGTGTTCCCTCCGGCACATCGCTGAGGAGCAGCCCTATGTCGTCCACGCCGGGACGAGGCACCAGCGGCTTGACGGTTGCCGCCGGCCCCGGACCAGGTCCCCCTGAGTCACGACGTTCACGGTTCACGTGATCGACCGTAGGACGCCAACACCCCAGAAGGGAAAGACGGTTATCGATGGTCGGTCATCCGGATTACGAATGCGCGGTGCCTCAAGGGGAGTTGGGTCGGAGGGGGAGTTGGGTCAGGCGCGGAACGGCCGGACCGGAACGCCCTCCGTTCCGGTCTCGACGACGAACACAGAGCCGGACAACGGGGACTTGGCCAACTCCTCGGCGGACAGGCCGTTTCGCGCGGACGTGATGAACAGGCGGCCGTTCGCGCCGAAAGCGCAACTCGTCGGCTGGAGCACGGGCACCGGTACGAGTCCGACGACGCGGCCCGTCGGGTCGTAGCGCCGCACTTCGCGTCCTCCGTGCATGGCCACCCAGAAGCACCCCTCGACGTCGACGGCGAGGCCGTCGGGGACTCCGACTCCCTCGGTCCTGGTCAGCACCTCCAGGCGGCCGAGTTCTCCCGGCTCGGCGTGGAAGTCCGCGCGGTACAGGAGGTTGGCGTAGCTGTCGGCGAGGTACATGACGGTGTCCTCGGCGTTCCAGCCAAGCCCGTTCGGCAGCACGAGCCCGTCCGCGACGACGACGCTCGGGCCGTCGCCGTCCCACCGGTGCAGTCGGCCCTGGCCGGGTGCGAACTCCATGTCGTTGCTGCCGGCCCAGAACCTGCCGTGGGAGTCCACCTTGCCGTCGTTCATGCGCAGGTTCGGCTCGGGGAGGACGGGATCGACCAGGGTCAGTCCGTCGCCGGTGACGTAGCCGAACCCGTCTGCCACCGCGACGGCGAAACCGTCGTGCGTAGCGCGCGGTGCGACCGCGCCGATCATCGTGCCGACGTCCGTGACGGTCTGTCGTCCTGTGGTCAGGTTGTCTTGAAAAATCTTGCGGCCGTAGATGTCGACCCAGAGGAGATGCCCGGTGCGAGGATCGAACACCGGCCCCTCACCCACGTCCGACGTGTCATTGCGTACGGCCACATCGAGATTCGTGTACGTGCGGACATCGGCCATCGCGACTCCCTTCGTTCTGTCTCTCGTTTTCCTTCAACCTCGCCCCGGTCACCCGCGATCGTCAACGCTGACTAACGGATGCGGGGCATTCGTTCCGCGAATGGATCCGGGCCGCGTCACACCGGGGGAACGGCGGTCGTGCCTTCGGGCCTCGGCGCTTTTACGACCGCCCGGATGAACGCTTGTGCGGCCGCGCCCAGCGGACGTTCCGAATGCCACCAGATTCCCACGTCCCGATAGCGGTTGAGATGCTGAATGGGGCGCATTTCCATTCCTTCGCGCAGGATCATCACCGCACCGAGGTAGTTGATGATGCCGATTCCGTGTCCGGCGCGGACCATCGCGCCGAGAGTGGTCGGCTGATGGGAGACGGTTCCGGATGGCGCGACCAGGTCCTTGATGCTCAATTCGACCTCGGCCTCGTAGCCGACGACCGTATTCGCGAGGGGATCGCCGATCGTGATGACGCGTTGGTCCGCGAAGTCCGCGAGTTCGATCTCGTCCTTCTTGAGCAGCGGATGACCGGTCGGGGCGAGCATGACGAACGGCTCCCGCCACAGCGGACGCATGGTGAAGCCGTGGTCGTGCGGCTCGGGCCGGACCGGGCGCAGGGCCACCGAGACCCGGCGCTCGGACAGTGCCGCCTCGATGAAGCCGGCGTCCCCGTCCAGGACCGCCACCCGGATCCGCGGATGCTCCTTCTGCAGCGCAGTGATGACCGCCGGGAGGAATTCGGAACTCCCGCTGGCGAAACTCGCGACCGTGACGGTTCCCGAGATGTCACCCCGGTCGGTCTGGCGTGCGGTGACCAATTCATCGGCGGCGGCGAGAACCGATCGCGCCCGGGCCAGCAGAGCGCGCCCGTCGTCGGTGAGGGTGAGCGGTCGGATACGGCGTTCGATGAGCAGGCAGCCGAGTTCGCGTTCCAGATTCGCGATGTGCGCCGAGACGCGTGGTTGCGACAAATGCAACTTTTCGGCCGCTCTGGTGAATCCGCCGGTATCCACGACCTCGACCCAGGTACGCAACCAAGCCAGTTCGAGCGTCATTGACCGAACCTCCTCTCCTCGCAGTCGGACCACCGGCGGTCGGGAATTCCCGCTGACGGCATGTCATCTGCGCGGCAGATCATGTGTATTCGTATTTCGCTGTTGACGAGTTCCGGCGACCATGGCCGACTGGAACAATGACCGACCAGACTTCTTTCGGCACCGCCCGCGGGCTGCTGTCCGCGCACGGAGCGGACCTTCTTCGCGGCGACGACGGTGCCGTGATCACCTCCGTGGAGACCTACGCCCTCGCCGTGCCCCTGAAGCGGCCCATCGCCGACTCCACGGCCGCCATGGCGCACTGGACGGTGCCCGTGGTCGAGATCCGCACCGCCGACGGCCTGGTCGGGACGGGGATCTCCGGCGTCCACTGCGCTCCCGAACTCCTCTCCGACGTGATCCTCTCCTACTATGCCGACGCCCTCCTGGACACCTCGTCGGAGGACATCCTCGGCACCTGGAAGCGCCTGTACTGGCTGCCCACGCACTGGATCGGCCGGGCCGGTGTCGTCCACATGGCCCTCGCCATGGTCGACATCGCCCTGTGGGACCTCGCCGCACAGCGGGCCGGCATGCCCCTGTGGCGGCTGCTGGGCGGCACGCAGGAGAGCGTCGAGGCGTACAACACCGACGGTGGCTGGCTCAACCTCACCGACTCCGAACTGGTCCGGGATCTCACCTCGTTGGTCGACCACGGCTGGTCCCGGGTGAAGATCAAGGTGGGGCGCTCCGACTGGCGCGAGGACGCCCGACGCGTGCGCGCGGTCCGGCGGGCGCTCGGCGACGAGGTGACCCTGATGTGCGACGCCAACCAGCGCTGGGACCTGTCGACGGCGAACCAGATCATGCCGGTCCTGGAAGAGGCGGCGATGGACTGGGTCGAGGAGCCCTTCCACGCCGACGACCTCCAGGCCCACGCCCGCCTCCAGTCGTCGACGCGGCTGGACGTGGCGGCCGGCGAAAGCATCTACTCGTACCACCAGTTCGCCTCCTTCATGGCCGCCGACGCCATCCGCGTCGTCCAGGCCGACGTCACCCGGGTCGGCGGCGTCACCGAGTTCCTGCAGATCGCGGCGCACGCGGCGGCACGGGGCCTGCGGTTCGCGCCGCACGCCGGCGACATGATGCAGGTGCACCAGCACCTGGTCGGCACCGTCCTCTCGGAGGTGCCGCCCCTCGTCGAGTTCATCCCCTGGACCCAGGAAGCCTTCGTCGAGCGCAGCGTCGTACGCGAGGGGCTCATGGAGCGTCCGCACAGTCCCGGCGCCTCGACGGCGATCGACCCGGCCGCGCGGGTGCGATGGCAGATCCCCGGTGCGGGCTCGGCCAGGACCCTCTGAGACCCCCGCTCCATCACCGACGGAAGGAACGAGATGACCGAGTCGCCCCTGAGGCACACCGAGGAGCGCGTGGCCGTCGTCACCGGCGCGGGCCAGGGAATCGGGCGCGCCATCGCCGTGGCCCTCGCCGCCCGTGGCGTAGGGGTCGTCGTCACCGACCGCAACACCGATACCGGCACCGCCGTGGCCAAGGAGGTCGGCGGCGACTTCCTGCCCCTGGACGTCTCCGACCCCCGGGCCGTGGCGGGGGTCGCGGGTGAGGTCGTACGCCGCTTCGGCCGCGTCGACGTCCTGGTCAACAACGCGGGCATCGCCCACGAGGACGACGCCCTCGACGTGACGGACGAGGTCTGGCACCGCGTCCTCGACGTCGACCTGACCGGCACCTTCGTGGCCAGCCGCGAGTTCGGCCGGCACTTCGTGAGCCGAAGGTCCGGCTCGATCGTGAACATCTCCTCCATCGCCGCCTTCATCGGCACCAACCCCGAGTACCACGTGGCCTACGATGTCGCGAAAGCCGGCGTCTCCCAGCTGGCGCGCTCGCTCGCGGTCGAGTGGGCGCGGTACGGGGTCCGGGTCAACGCGGTCGCCCCGGGACGGACCCGCACCCCCATCCTCGACACGGTCGGGATGGACGATCCGCGGCGGATGACGCAGTGGATCGACCAGATCCCGATGGGCCGCCTGCTGGAGGCCGAGGAGATCGCGGCGGCCGTGACGTTCGTGGCGCTCGACGCCACCGCGATGACCGGACAGACCCTTCTCGTCGACGGCGGCCAGATCGCCCAGTGACCCGGTCACCGGCGCTTGCCCTCAGCCGACGCCGAGGGCAAGCGTCTCTCCCTCGGCGAGCCGGACTTCGAGGACATCGGCGCCGTAGCGCAGTCGTACGTCCGCAGCCCGTGACGCCCGGATCGAAGCGGCGGTCAACTGCCCGTCGCGCCACCGGATGTCCACCGTGAGACCGCCTCGGGCGCGCAGTCCGCACACGCTCCCCTCGGGCCAGTCGGCGGGCAGCGCGGGCAGCAGTTCCACGTCCTTGCCGTCCGACTGGAGCAGCATCTCGGCGACTCCCGCCGTGCCGCCGGAGTTGCCGTCGAAGGAGTAGATGTTCTGCGCAGCGCCGGCCACCCCGCCGGCGGAGTACGTCATCAGGTTCGCCTCGCTGGCGTCCGCGATGAGGCTGGTGAGGTGCTTCAGGGCCGCGTCGCCGTTGAGGAGACGGGCGTAGTAGACGGTGAAGTTGGCCTCGACCCACTCGGTCTGCTCCCAGCCCGGGGCCTGCTGCCTGCGCTCGATGGTGACCTCGGCGGCGCGTGCGAGGTCCGGTGTGTCGCGCGGGGTGATCTGGCGCTCCGGGAACAGCGCGCTGAGATGCGAGGTGTGCCGGTGGCTCGGCTCGGCCTCCTCGTAGTCGTGCAGCCACTCCTGCACCTGCCCGTGCCGCCCGATCCGGAGTGGTGGCAGCCGGTGGCGGGCGGCTTCGATCCTTGTCCTCAACTCGGCGTCGACACCGAGCAGTTCGGCACTCTCCGAGCAGATCCGCAGCACGGCCTCCATGAACACCCGGTCCGCGGTGGCACCCATGGACACCGAACACCAGCTGCCGTCCGGCGCGAGATACCAGTTCTCCGGCGACTCCGACGGCCCGGTGACGAGCAGTCCCTGCTCCGGCTCCTCGACCGCGTAGCCGAGGAGGAACTCGGCGGCCCCACGCAGGACCGGATACGCGCGCTCCCGGAGGAACGTCTCGTCCCGGCCGTACTCGAAGTGCTCCCACAACTGGAGCGCGAGCCAGGCCCCGCCGGTCACGTTCATGCCCCAGCCGATGCCGGAGCCGGGTGCCGTGTACCCCCACGCGTTGGTCACCGTGTGCGCGACCCAGCCCGGCGCGCCGTACAACTCCTCGGCGGTTGCCCGGCCTTGGTCCGCCAGGTTCTCCAACAGTCCGAACAGCGGCTCGTGGCACTCGGCCAGATTGGTCGACTCGACTGCCCAGTAGTTCTGTTGGGTGTTGATGTCCAGATGGAAGTCGTTCGTCCAGGGCGCGCTGCTTGCCAGACCGTCGTTCCACAGGCCTTGCAAGGCAAGCGGAAGAGGGGAGTTGGCGCGGGAGCCGGCCATCGTCAGGTAGCGGCCGAACTGGAAGTAGAGCGCGATGAGTTCGTCGTCGGCCTTCCCGGAGGCGAGCCGTTCGCGGCGGGCGTCGGTGGGCAGAGCGGTGAGTTCGGGTGACGCCGAACCGAGATCCAGCGAGACCCGTCGCATCAGCGCCTGATGGTCCGCGATGTGCGCCGCCCGGACCGTCTCGTAACCGGCTTCCAGGCCTGCGGACAGCAGGGATTCCGCACGCGCTCGGGGGGCCGCTCCTGCCCAGTCGGTTCCTGCGACGACGTAGACGACCGCGCTGTCGGCGCCTTCCAGACGAAGCGTGTCTTCCGTGCGGTGCACGGTGCCGCCCTCGGCTTCGAGGTGGGCGCGGATCTCCAGCGCGACTCCCTGCTGTCCGTCGCTGTGCAGGCTCTCGTATGCGTGGCCGTTGAAGGTGACGGACGAGTCCGTGGCGGTCGTGGCTCCGGGGAGTATGCCGTCCCGGATCGAGAGGGTGAAGGTGAGCGTCCCGGGCCGGTCCGCGGTGAGCCGGATCGCGATCAGGCCGTGGGGGTTGGTGGCGAACACCTCGCGGGTGAACCGGACTTCGCCCTGTTCGTAGGTGACCGTGACCAGGCCCGTGTCCAGGTCCAGCGTCCGCCGATAGTCCTGGGCCGGAACCCCGTCAGGGAAGGCGAGTTGCACTTCGGGCAGCGGCAGGTTCGTCCCGAACGACGGTGCCCTGCCCGGGAGATGCTCGGCGGCGAGCCGCTGCGCCTCGGCGTGGTCTCCCGCGAAGAGGAGTTCGCGGATGCGCGGGACCTGTGGCCGGGCGGTCGGGTTGAGGTCTGCCGTGGACGGGCCGCCGGACCATGCCGTCGACTCGGAGAGCTGTATCCGCTCCCGGTCGGTGCCGCCGTAAACCATGCCTCCCAGGCGGCCGTTGCCGATGGGCAGGGCTTCGAACCAGCGGGTGGCGGGGCGGTCGTAGCGGAGGGTTCCGGGTGCGACGCGGACATCGCGGAGGTTCTGGTCGGAGAAAGCCTTCAGCATGGCATGCGCTTTCGTGACGGTGTGACGGGGCGGCTCAAGTCGAACTCGGCTGTGTGGCTGGCTACTTGGCGGGCGCGAAGACGTGCTGCGCGGCCACGGCGGCGCCTCCGCGGGCCCACTCCTCGAAGGGGAGGGGTCTGACCACGAGGTCGCAGTCGGCCGCGGCGCCGAAGGCCCGGGCGGCGAAGGTGGTGCGGATCTGGTCCTCGTAGAGGTCGTAAGTGGCCACGCCCTCACCGGAGATGATGATGCGCTCCGGGCCGATGAGGTTGGCCACGGAGGCCAGGGCCAGACCCAGGGCGTGGCCCGCCCGGGCGAAGACCGCGCGGACGTCGGCGTTGCCGGCATGGGCGAGGCGGACCGCGCCGTCCATCGTCAGCGCCGGGTCGCCCGTCGCCCGGCGGGCCTGTTCCGTGATGGCCTGGGTGGAGGCGACCGCTTCGACGCAGCCGGTGTTGCCGCATGTGCACACGCGGTCGGTGCCGCCCACGGGAAGGTGGCCGACCTCCCCGGAGACGCCGTGCGCACCGGAGACGACCCGGCCGCCGATGGAGATGCCGCAGCCGATGCCCGCGCCGACGGTGACCAGGGCGAAGGACGACAGTCCGACCCCGACGCCGAACCACTGTTCCGCGACGGTCAGGGCGCGGACGTCGTTCTCGATGACGGTCGGCAAGTCCGTTGCCGTCTCGACGAGTTGGGCCAGGGGTACGCGGCGCCAGTTCAGGAAGGGGGAGTACTGGACGGTCCCCGTGTGGCCGTCGACGTCCCCGGAGATCGTGACGCCGATGCCGTGGAGCGCGCCCGGCGCGTGCGGCGCAGCCTTCGCGTTCAGCTGATCGACCAGCCGGGCGACGGCCAGGACGACCGTACCGACGTCACGCGAACCCAGTACGGCCCGCGCGGTGGCCAGCGGCCGTGCGGTCAAGTCGGTGAGTGTGCCGATGAGTTCGTCGCCGGTGATCTTCACGCCCACGAAGCGGGCGCGCTCGCCCCGTACCGCGATGAGCGTGGCCGGCCGGCCCTGGGTGCGCTCGGTCGATCGGCCCAGCTCGTTGATCCAGCCGTCGGTCAACAGGGGAGTGGCGACCTTCGTGACCGCGCCCGGCGACAGACCGGTACGGCGCCCGATCTCGGCGCGTGTGAGCGGGCCGTGGGCGAGGAGGGTCTGGAAGAGCAGAGCGGCCGCGGGTGGCTGATCGGCGAGCGTCATGCCGCGACCATACATTTCCATTGGAAAAGAAGATAGAAGAAGGATCGTGGTGTTCGGCGTCCGTCTTCCCGCCCGATCGCCCGAATCCTGCTCCATTCCTTCCACGAATGTCGATGATTCGCGCTGCGCAATATGTTGACGCTGGAAGAAAAGCCTGGCTACATTCGCGGCACCTCACGACAGGTGGATGGGACGTCCACCGACGCAGGTGGCGGCCGGTTTCCTCCTCGACCGGCCGCATAAGTCATCGCGGGCTGCGCTCTCCAACGGGCGTCGCCTTACGGCCACTTGGGCGGATCCGAACGCCCACTCACCAATTCCCCATGCGGCTGACCGTGCCGGGGGCACCTTCCGGTCCTTCCCAGGGCCCCGCCGTGCCTTTTCGCGCCGAGATGGAGTAAACACATGGCTCGTCCAGCAGGACCCGCATCCGCCGTACGCCACAGACTCCGTACGGGCGGTCTGCGTCTCCGACACCTGCCCGTCCTGGCCGCCACCGCACTCGTGGTGTCCCTCGCCGCACCCGCTGCCGCGTCGGCGGCGGACTCCTCCCCGGCGCCGACGAGCGCGGGCCACCAGCAAGCCGCCCTCGCCGCCAAGCCGTACATGGGCTGGAGCAGTTGGAGCCTGGAGGCCACCAGCTACCCCGGCTACGGCGGGGTGAACTGGCTCACCGAGGCGCACGTCAAGGAGCAGGCCGACGTGGTCGCCTCGAAGCTCAAGTCCCACGGCTACGAGTACATCAACGTGGACGCGGGGTGGGTGAACGGCTTCGACCAGTACGCCCGCCCGAAGCCGAACGCCACCACCTTCCCGCACGGCATGAAGTCCCTGGGCGACTACCTCCACCGCAAGGGCCTCAAGTTCGGGCTGTACCTGGCAGTCGGCCTCGACCCCGCCGCGTACGGCGACGGGACGACCGCGATCCACGATGCCCCCGGCTGCACCACCTCGGACATCGTCTATCCCGACCTGCGCAAGACCAACGGGTGGAACTCCGCGTACAAGATGGACTTCGCCAACCCCTGCTCGCAGAAGTACATCGACTCCCTCGCCGACCAACTGGCGGGCTACGGCGTGGACTTCCTCAAGGTCGACGGCGTGGGCCCGGGCTCCTTTCAAGGCGGTGCGGACCACGACAACACCTCGGACGTGAAGGCCTGGCACACCGCACTCCAACAGACCGGCCGCCCGATCCAGTTGACGCTGTCCTGGTCGCTGAGCCACACCCAGGCGGCGACCTGGAAGGCCAACTCCAACGGCTGGCGCATCGACACGGACGTCGAGTGCTACTGCGACACGCTGGTGACCTGGGACAACTCCCTCAAGGTGCGCTGGAACGACGTCGTGCAGTGGATCGACGACGCAGGGCCCGGACACTGGAACAACCTCGACTCCCTGAACGTCGGAGTCGGCGCCATGGACGGCCTCACCGAGGCCGAGCGGCAGAGCTACGCGACCCTGTGGGCCATCGAGTCGGCACCGCTCTACTCGGGTGACGACCTCACCAAACTCGACGCGTACGGGCTGAAGTTGCTCACCAACGACGAGGTCATCGCCGTGGACCAAGCCGGCCATCCGGCACGTCCCGTCAGCCAGACCACCAACCAGCAGACCTGGTACTCCCGTAATCCCGACGGTAGTTACACCGTCGCGCTGTTCAACCTGGGTTCCAAGGCCGCCGATGTCACCGCTGACTTCGCCGACTTGGGCATCAGCGGTGCTGCCTCGGTCCGTGACCTGTGGCAGCACAAGAACCTCGGCCGCGTCTCCGGGCACCTGACGGAGAACCTGCCGGCGCACGGCTCGCGGCTCTTCACCTTCACGCCGAACCGGCAGGGCGCGAACCCCGGTACTCCGCTGGGCGTCCACGGCACCAGCGCCACCTCGACGAGCGTCTCGCTGGCCTGGGACAAGGTGAACACCGGCGCCTCGCCCGTCACCCGCTACACCGTCTACGCCGACGCCCGGCCGGTGACCACCAGCACCGGTACCACGGCCACCGTCACGGGCCTGAGCGCGGCCGACGCGCACACCTTCACGGTCGTAGCCCGCGACGCCAAGGGCCGAACGTCCGCTCCCAGCAAGCCGGTTGGTGTCACCACGCCCGCGTCCGGCGGTCCCACCGCCTACGAGGCCGAGGCCTCCGGCAACACCCTCACCGGCAACGCCACCGTCGCGGGCTGCGACGGCTGCACCGGCGGCCAGAAGGTCGGCAATCTCGGCGGCGGTGAGGTGGCCGTCAACCACGTCAGCGCACCGAAGGACGGCACGTATCTGCTGAAGCTGGACTACGTGGACGGCGACTCAAGTCGCGTCATCGACCTGTCCGTCGGCGACACCACACTCCAGATCCCGGTGCCCGGCACCAACGACAACAACTGGGGTGCCCCGCAGTCACTCACCGTGCCAGTGCCGCTGAAGGCCGGGGACAACACCCTCCGCTTCGGCAACGCCACCGACTACGCCCCGGACATCGACAAGATCACCGTCTGATCCATCAGTTCGTACCGCACGAATCCGTACCCGCACGAAGGAGGGTGCTGTGGTGGTCACATCACAGGGCAACCACGCAACGCCGGTGAAACCGCGGTCCGGTGAGCCGGGCGCGGTGGCCACCACCGTCACCTCACCGAGCAAGGGCCCGACCAGGAAGACACGGCGCGCCACCGCCACCAGGTCGGCGGCGGCGCGACGCCGGGACCTGCCGGTCGCCCTGCTGCTCATCCTGCCCGCCGTCGTCGGCTTCGCGACCTTCTACGCCTATCCGACCCTGCGCGGCATCTACCTCAGCTTCACCGACTTCCACGTCCTGAGCCCGCCGCAGTGGGTCGGACTGGCCAACTTCCGGGAGCTGTCCGGGGACGACGTCTTCTGGCACTCGCTCCTCGTCACCGTCTACTTCGTCCTGCTGTCCGTCTTCTTCGGCACCGCGATCTCCCTCGTGACCGCGGTCGTGCTGCACCGGGTCACCCGGTCGTCGGTCCTGCGGGGCGTGATCCTGCTGCCGTTCCTGATCTCCAACGTCATCGCCGCCCTGGTGTGGCAGTGGATGCTCGACCCGACCCTCGGCATCGTCAACATCGCCCTCAAGCACCTGACCGGCCACTCCATCCTGTTCTTCGGCAGCGGGGGATGGGCGATCCCCTCCCTCGCGGCGATCAGCGTCTGGAAGTGGATGGGCTACTACGCCCTGCTGATCTTCGCCGGCCTGCAGACCATCCCGTCGACCATCTACGAGGCGGGCCGGGTCGACGGCGCGAGCGAGGCGCAGATGTTCCGCCGGCTCACGGTGCCCCTGCTGCGGCCGATCCTCGTCATGGTGGTCGTCCTGACGGTGATCAACTCCTTCCAGGTGTTCGACATCGTGCAGGTCACCACCAAGGGCGGCCCGGCCAACGCCTCGAACGTGCTGCAGATGTACATCTACGACAAGGCCTTCCGGCAGTTCGACTTCGGCTACGCCGCCACCATGTCGCTCGCCCTGTTCGCCCTGCTCATCGCGGTCACCTTCACCCAGTTGCGGCTCGCCCGCGCCAATGAATCCGACCTGAACTGAAGGAGGCCGCCCTCATGGCTGTCACCATCGCACCCGGCCCGGCGGCCGCCCCGCACCGCCCGACGCGGAACACCGCCCGCAGGTTCTCACCCGGCAGGGCCGTCGCCTGGATCTACCTCGGGGTCATCGTCCTCGTCACGCTCTTCCCGTTCTACTGGATCCTGCGCACCGCGCTGTCCAACAACTACAAACTGGCGACCCACCCGTCCTCGCTGCTGCCGGTCGGCTTCACCTGGGGCGCCTTCGAACGGGCCCTGGGCATCGCCTCCACCGCGTCGGCCCAGGCGCAGGGCGGCTCCGGCGCCTCCCTCGACTTCGCGCTCTACCTGCGCAACTCGGTGATCTACGCATCCGTGCAGACGGCGATGATCGTGCTGATCTCGGCGGCCGCCGCCTACGCGTTCTCCCGCCTGCACTGGCGGGGCCGCGACCTGGTGTTCAACATCCTGATCAGCGCCCTGATGGTGCCCAGCGTGTTCACCCTGCTGCCCAACTTCGTCCTCGTGAAGGACCTCGGACTCACCGACACCTTTGCCGGACTCATCCTCCCCGGCGGCCTCTTCCAGGCCTTCACGCTGTTCTTCCTACGGCAGTTCATGCTCGGCCTCAGCAATGAGGTCGAGGAGGCCGCCATCATCGACGGCGCGGGACCGCTGCGGATCTTCTTCCGGATCATCCTGCCGATGACCTCCGCGCCGATCGCCACCGTGTCGCTGCTGATGTTCGTCAACGCCTGGAACGACTACTTCTGGCCCCTGCTGATCGCCAACGACCAGAGCGTCCAGCCCCTCACCCTCGCCCTCGGCGTCTTCAAGCAGTCCTCGCCCCAAGCGGCCCCGGACTGGGCGGGGTTGATGGCCGCCGCCCTCATCGCGGCGCTACCGATGCTGCTGCTCTTCCTCGCCTTCGGCAAACGCATCGTCAACTCCATCGGCTTCTCCGGCCTCAAGTGACCGGTGAAAGCCCCCAGCACCCGGCGAAAGCCCCTCGTGACCGGCGAAAGCCCCCAGCGACCAGCGAAAGAAGGAACCATGAGAGTTCGCAAGGCCGTGGCACTCGGAGCCGCGCTCACTCTGACGGCCCTCGTGTCCGCCTGCTCCTCCAACTCCAGCAGCAGCTCCGGCTCTTCGACCCTGAACTGGTGGACCTGGGACGACAAACAGGCGGCCGCGTACAAGGTCTGCGCCACGGACTTCGAGAAGGCCAACCCGGGTGTCACGGTGAAGATCTCCCAGTACGGCGTCACCGACTACTTCACCAAGCTCACCGCCGGCTTCGTCGCAGGCAAGGCTCCCGACGCGTTCCAGAACAGCGTCCAGTTCTTCCCGCAGTACGCCGACCAGCACCAACTCCTGTCGCTGGACGACTACATCAAGAAGGACAAGTTCGACCTGTCGAGCTTCTCCGTCGGCGTCGACTCCTGGAAGTACACCGACGGCCACCAGTACGGCCTGCCCCTGGACTGGGCCGCCACCGGCCTCTACTACAACACCGACATGCTCACCAAGGCCGGCTACACCACCAAGGATGTCCAGAACCTCAACTGGAACCCCGACAACGGCGGCACGATCGGCAAGATGATCGCCCACCTGACCGTCGACTCGAAGGGCCGACGCGGCGACCAGCCGGGATTCGACAAGGCGAACATCAAGACGTACGGCTTCGGTCAGCTGGCCGCCAAGGACTTTCTGGGCCAGACGACTTGGAGCTCCTTCGTCTCCACGACGGGCTGGCGACTCGGCAACAAGGCCAACTGGCCGACCCAGTTGAACTACAACGACCCACGCCTGGTGAAGACCATGGACTGGATCCGCACGCTGGTGGCGAAGGGATACGCCCCCAAGATCGGTACCTTCACCAACACCGTGTCCGACGTCGACCTGCTCTCCTCGGGCAAGGTCGCGATGGAGACCGGCGGTTCGTGGACGGCGTCCACCTTCGCCAAGATCCCCGACATCAAGGTCGGCATCGCCCCCACGGTCCTCGGTCCCGACAACAAGACCCGTGCCGTCTTCAGCAACTCCAACGGCAACACCATCTGGGCGGGCACCAAGAACCCGGACCTGGCCTGGAAGTGGGTCTCCTACATGGGCTCCCAGGCCTGTCAGACCAAGGCGTCGGCGACCGGCACCTTCTTCCCGTCCATCCCCGCCTCGATGGACGCCTCCGCCAAGGCCCTCAAGGCACAGGGCGTCGACCTCTCGGTCTTCACCGACATGCTCAAGAACAAGGAGCTCTACCCGTCACCGGACTTCCGCAACGGCGCGGCCCTGCAGGACGCGATCGAGCCGCTGATCGAGGGCTACTTCGGCGGACAGAAGAACGACAGCGTCTTCGCCGACATGCAGTCCAAGACCAAGAGCATCCTCACCCAGAAGTAACAGCCGTCTCCCCGGCGGGACATGGCCCTTACGGCGCGTCCCGCCGCCCTCCCCGAAAAGAGACTGCATGCCCGCGACCCCCTCGCGCATCGTCAACCTGCGCGCGGCCGGAACCTGCCTCGCCGTGGAACTCACCGAACCGGTGCCCCGCGTCCTGCACTGGGGAGCCGACCTGGGCGACCTCAGCCCCGACGACCTGACCGCCCTGAGCCTGACCGCCGAACCCGCGATCCTCAACAACGCCCCCGACATCCCACGCCGCTTCACCGTCTGGCCCACCGAGGCCGACGGCTGGTCCGGCACCCCGGCCCACCACGGCCACCAGGCAGGCACCGCCACCGCACCCCGCCCTACCCTCACCGGGTCCACCCACCACACCAACCCCGACGGCGGCGGCGTACTCGAACTGCACCTCACCGACGCGGCATCCGCACTGGACATCACCCTCACCTACACCCTCGACCCCTACGGCATCCTCACCACCGACGCCGTCATCTCCCGCGCGGACAGCGCGGATTCGACGCCCTACGACCTCGCCGGCGCCCTCACCCTGCTGCCTCTCCCGCGCCGGGCCACCGAGATCCTGGACTTCACCGGCAAGTGGAGCCGCGAACGCTCCCCGCAACGTCACGCGCTGCACCACGGCGCCCATGTGCGCGACGTACGACGCGGAAAGCCCGGTGTCGACTCGCCGCACCTCCTGACGGTGGGCGTACCCGGCTTCGGATTCGGCACCGGCGAGGTGTGGGCCGTCCACGTCGCCTGGAGCGGCGACCAGCGTTACCTCGTCGAGCAACTCCCGGAAGGGGCAGGCGTCCACGCCTCCGCGCTCGGCGGTGGCGAACTCCTCCGCGCGGGCGAGATCCGCCTGGCACCCGGCGACACCTACCGCACTCCCCGCTGCCACTTCGCCTGGTCGCCGGACGGCCTGGACGGCATCGCCGACCGCTTCCACCGCCACCTGCGCGCACGACCCCAACACCCGCGCGGCTCCCGTCCCTTGGTGCTCAACAGCTGGGAAGGCGTCTACTTCGACCACGACCTCGACCGGCTGCGCGCCCTGGCAGAGCGGGCCGCCGCCGTGGGAGTCGAGCGGTTCGTGCTCGACGACGGCTGGTTCAGCGGGCGTCGCGCCGACACCGCGGGCCTCGGCGACTGGCTCGCCGACCCGACCGTCTGGCCCGACGGACTAAGCCCGCTCGCCGACCATGTCCGGTCGCTGGGCATGGACTTCGGGCTCTGGGTGGAGCCCGAGATGGTCAACCTCGACTCCCACCTGGCCCGCACCCACCCCGACTGGATCCTCGGTCCCGCCGCCGGCCTCGGCCCGACCGCCCGCCATCAGCACGTCCTGGACCTCTCCCGCCCCGAGGTCTTCGACTACCTGCTGAAGTCACTGGACGCGCTCGTCGGAAGCTACGAGATCGCCTTCCTCAAGTGGGACCACAACCGCGAACTCCTCGAAGCCGTAGGCACTTTGGGTGACCGGCCCGCAGGCCACGCCCAGGTCGAGGCGCTGTACCGGCTGCTGGACGCGGTCAGGCAGCGGCACCCCGGACTGGAGATCGAGAGCTGCGCGAGCGGCGGCGGTCGCGTCGACCTGGGCGTACTCGACCGCACCGACCGCGTGTGGCCCTCGGACTGCAACGACCCCGTGGAACGCCAGTCGATCCAGAGCTGGACCGTCCAACTCCTCCCGCCCGAACTCGTCGGCACCCACGTCGGCGCCGCCCGCAGCCACACCACCGGACGCGTCACCTCCGACACGTTCCGCCTGATCACCGCGCTCTTCGGCCACGCGGGCATCGAGCAGGATCTCGCCGAGTGCTCGGAGGAGGAGCTGACCAGGCTCACCGCCTGGAGCGCCCTGTACCGGGAACTGCGTCCGCTGCTGCACAGCGGTCGCACGGTGCGTGCCGACCTGGAGGACGAGGCTCGGATACTGCACGGGGTGGTGGCCCACGACGGCTCAAGGGCGCTGTACTCCTGGGCGAGGGTGGCCACTTCACCCGAAGGGCAGTCCGGCCGCACGCGTTTTCCCGGTCTGAGTCCCGACGGCCGCTACCGGCTCCGGGTGCGCACCGAACTCGGACTGCCCTCCTTCCACCAGATCGCATCGCCCGCGTGGTTGACGGCCGCGCAGGAGGACTGGCTCAGCCTGCCGGGCTCGGTGCTGGCCACCGCCGGTCTGCCCATGCCCACCCTCAACCCCGAGCAGGCACTCCTCGTCGAGGTCCGTCGCCAGGACTGAAGTCGCCCTGCATCACTGCGAGTTCGAGCTCCCGGCAACCACGGCCGACACAGGAAGCCGCCGCACCCCGTGCATCAGCAGGCCCGGCGTCCACTCCAAGTCGGCCGCGTCCACGGCCAGTTCCAGACTCTCGACGCGCTCCAGCAGCGCGGTGATCGCGACCGTGGCCTCCATCCTGGCCAACGGCGCTCCCAGGCAGTGGTGGACGCCGTGTCCGAAGGCGACATGGCCGGCCGGGCGTCCGAGGCGGAAGGAGTCCGGTTCCTCGAAACGGGCCGGGTCCCGGTCGGCCGCGGCGAGGGACACCAGCAGCATGTCGCCCCGGCGCACCGGCACTTCACCCACCCGCATGTCCTCGGTGGCGAAGCGCTCGGTCGCCGTGAGCACCGGTCCGTCCAGGCGGAGGAACTCCTCCACCGCCGCGGCCACGAGGGAGGGATCGGCCTGCAACGCCTTGAGCAGGTCCGGCTGTTGGGCGAGTCCGAGGAGCACGGCCCCGATGAGGTTGGCGGTCGTCTCGTACCCGGCGATCAGAAGGAGGAAGGCCATGCCGACCAACTCCGGGTCGGTGAGCCGGTCCTCGACGGTGTCGTTGGCCAGCGCGCTCAGCAGGTCCTGGCCGGGATCGGCCCGCTTGGCCGCGATCAGCTCCGCCAGATACCCGCTCATCCAGACGTACGCCTCCTCCCGGTCACTGCCGGCGACCGGGGACACGATCTGCTCCGATGCCCAGCGGAACCTGTCCCAGTCGTCCAGCGGCACGCCGAGCAGTTCGCAGATCACGGCGATCGGGACGCGGGCGGCGAAACCCTCGGCCAACTCCGGTGTCTCCAGGGCGAGTACGTCGTCCGCGAACCGGCCCGCGAGCTCCTGTGTGCGGGGCCGCAGCGCCTCGATCTGCTGCGGAGTGAAGGCGCGTGTCACCAGTTTGCGGAGGCGGGTGTGCTCGGGTGGGTCCACGGTCAGCATGTAGTCGATCCCGACCTCGTCCCGGACACCGCTCATCAGCCAGCCCGGCTCAAGACCCGCGCGTTCGCTCCGCTTGGACACGCGGGGATCGGTGAGCACTTGGCGTGCCGCGTCGTAGCCCGTGACGAGCAACTGCGGGGGCGCACCGTCCGGTTCGCAGCGGTGGGCGGCTCCGGAGTCCGTCAACTGCCGTAGCACCGCGTGCGGATCCGCCTGGAACGCGGCGCCCTCCAGCACCGCCCGCAGCGGGCCGCCCTTGTCGTCCGGGGTGCTTGTGGTCATCGCGGTCTCCCACCCGAAGTTGTTGCTTTCGTCGGCAAGCATTGCGTCGAGGGGAAAGTGTGTCAAGGCGTGCCGGGTCGGTCGGGGGAGTAGTAACTGCCGTGGAAATCCGGCCGGTTGTCGGTTGCAGTCACGGCCGCCGTCGGATGACGGAAGCCGCGACCACATGGCAGGAGGGAGCGTGATGCCGGTGTCATCCGTTGGACGCGCCCCCGATCCGTGAGGAGCCGACATGCCCGTCTACACCTGCACCGCGGCACAGGGAACCCTGACGCGGGAGTCGAAGGCCTCACTGGCGGCCGAGATCACCCGGATCCATGCGGCGATCAACCATGTACCACCGGCCTACGTCGACGTGATCTTCGCCGAGCCGCCGTCGGAGGACGTCTTCGCCGGCGGGGTGCCGGGGACGCCCCTGATCATCACGGGCTGGGCGCGACGGGGGCATCCGCAGGAGGGCACGACGCGACTGGCGCTGGAGTTGTCCGCGGCGGCCGTACGCATCACCGGAGTTGAGGAGAGCCACGTCATGGTGGTGATCCAGGACAGCCCGGCCCCGTCCGCCGTGGAAGGCGGCCAGGTCCTGCCCGAACCGGGCGATGAGAAGGAGTGGCTGGCGCGCCGGGGCGAAGCCTGAGCGGCACAGATCTGGGCCGCGAAGACCCGGCGCCCGACCACCCTCCCCCTACGCGTCCTTGAACCGCGCGGTGACCGCGGCCACGCGCTTGCCCTGGTACACGGCGGCGGCTCGGGCCGTGTCGTCGACGGGGATCGCGCCCTGGCCGTTGACGTGGCTGGTGCCGTACGGGTTGCCGTCGGCGAACTTCACCGGGTCGGTGTACCCGGGGGTGACGATGATGCCGCCGAAGTGGTGGACGGAGTTGTAGAGGGCGAGCAGCGTGGACTCCTGGCCGCCGTGTGCCGTGGCGGTGGCCGTGAAGCCGCTGTAGATCTTGTCGGCCAGCTTGCCCTGCGCCCACAGCCCGCCGAGCGTGTCGATGAACTGCTTCAGCTGGCTGGCGATGTTGCCGAACCGGGTCGGGCTGCCGAAGACCACGGCGTCGGCCCACTCGATGTCGGCGCCGGTCGCCACCGGGATGTCCTCGGTGGCCGCGGCATGCGCCGACCACGCGTCGTTGGCGGCGATGGCCTCCTCGGGGGCGAGCTCGGACACCCGCAGGAGCCGTACCTCCGCACCCTCCTTGCGGGCGCCCTCCGCCACGGACTCAGCCAGCTCGTGCACGGTGCCGGTCGACGAGTAGTAGATGACTGCGATCTTGGTGGACATCGGAAGTTCCTCTCGTTCGCCGTCGCGCGGAACGGCCCGGCTGGTGCGCCGATGCTTGCTCTGGCAAGTATCTTCACTCGCCTTAAAATGCTTTGTCAAGCAAGTAATGGTTGTGCTTGAGTGTTCCTACGGCCCCGGGATGGAGGGAAGGGGAATGGCTCCCGTACCGGAACCGCTGACCAGCGCGGAGGAACGCCTGTGGCGCTCCCTGCAGAGACTGCTCGTGGCGCTGCCCCGGGCGCTCGACGAGGATCTGCTGCGCTCCACGGGCCTGTCGCTCAGCCAGTACATCGTGCTGATGCAGCTCTCCGAGGCGGACGGTGACCGTATGCGCATGACCGATCTGGCCACCGCCACCGCCCTGTCGGCGAGCCGTGTCACGCGGCTCTTGGAGACGCTCCGGGGGCAGGGTCTGGTCGTCGAGCGGCCGCACGCGACGGTCGCCCGGGGGAGCGTGGCCGTCCTCACGGAAGCCGCTCGGCAACGGCTGGTAGGCGCCTGTCCGGCCCACCTCTCCAGTGCGCGCCGACGTGTCCTGGACCAGCTCGACCCCGCCCTGATGCGGCGGCTGGCCGGGGAGCTGGAGGCGGTGGCCGAGGGCCGCGAGGTGACGTCCGTGTACGGAGAAGCAGTCACATGACCCAAGCCGGGACGGGGTGGCTCGGCGAATCATGGTGCCGTTCCGGATCGACCTTCTGCTGAGGAGGCACCCCCATGCTCCAGGGCTACACCTACCCGCTGTCCCCGCGCGGAGAGGCGAACCTCGCCTCCGCGCCGCCGTGGCACTACGCCGGCGACATCGTCGGCGTGGAGTTCTGGACGGACCCGGCCGCCGCCGAGGCGACACTCCCCGAGGGACTGACCCCGGACCCGGACTCCGACGGGCGCGCGGTGGCGCTGTTCGTCGACTGGCAGTTCTCCGCCGGGCACGACGAGTACCTCGACCCGGTGCGCAGCCAGTACCGCGAGTTCATGGTGCTGGTGGACGCCCACTGGCAGGACGAGCCCGTGTCGTGGTGCCCGTACATCTACGTCGACAACGACCTTGCCCTGGCCCGGGGTTGGGTGCAGGGCTTCCCGAAGAAGCTGGGCTCGGTCCACCAGACCCGCGTCTTCGCGGCGCCCGGCAGCGCGTCGCCCACCCTCGCCGCGGGCGGCCGGTTCGGGGCGTCCCTGTCGGCGGCCGGGCACACCCTCGCGGAGGCCACGGTCACGCTCCAGCAGCCGGCGCCCGACCCGGCCGCGCTGTTCGCGCGGCCCACCGTCAACCTCCGGCACTTCCCGAGCCTGGTCGCCGGCGAGTACGGCAAGCCCGCCGTGCACGAGCTGGTGATGGCCGAGTTCGACGACCGTCGGCTCGCCGACGTGTGGACCGGTACCGGCGACATCACCTTGTTCGCGGCCCGCGGCGAGGAACTGGCGGACCTGGCTCCCGTGCGCACCGGCGCCGGTTTCCGCGCCTCGATGTCCTACAGCGTGACCGACGTACGCCGGCTGGGCGTGTAGCGGGACGCGCGGCGCCCGTGGGATGTCATGGCTTGGGGTTCCTTGCTTGAGGTTCTTTGCTTGAGCACGCTAATCTGCTCGGATGACCGCCGCCGAGGATCCCCTGACCGCGCAGGAAGAGCGTTTCTGGCGTGCCCTGATGCGGGTCATCGTCGCACTGCCGCGTTCGCTGGACGACGATCTGCTGCGGGCGACGGGACTGACGCTCACCGAGTACGTCGTCCTGATGAGCCTTTCCGAGGCCGAGAACCAGGAACTCCGCATGGCGGATCTCGCGGCGGCCACCGCGTTGTCGGCGAGCCGCATCACCCGCGTCGTGGACGCGCTGCAGGGCCGCGGCCAGGTCGTGAAGCGGCGCTACGAGGGCGACGCGCGCGGGAATGTCGCGACCCTCACCCCGGAAGGGCTGAAGCGGCTTGAGGCGGCCTATCCGATACACCTCGCGAGTGCCCGCAAGCGCGTGATGGACCATCTCGACGGCCGGTCGCTGTCGGCCATGGTGCGGCAGTTCGAG
The DNA here is from genome assembly GCF_045162565.1 of Streptomyces sp. NBC_00986. Classification (NCBI taxonomy): domain Bacteria; kingdom Bacillati; phylum Actinomycetota; class Actinomycetes; order Kitasatosporales; family Streptomycetaceae; genus Streptomyces; species Streptomyces sp. NBC_00986. The sequence goes on along the minus strand of NZ_CP108733.1, from coordinate 953,298 downwards.
ACGGTGGTCGGCAAGTTCGACTGAGGTCCGGCGCAGGCGTCGCCGCACTGAACGCGAAAGGTCCCGGACACACTCCTCGTGTCCGGGACCTTCCGCGCGATGCGACGCCGAGCGGCCTCAACTCCCGTACACGCGCCGGGCGATGTGTTCCGCGATCATGATCGTCGTCGCGTTGGTCACCGTCGACGGGACCTCGGGCATGATCGAGGCGTCGACCACCCGCAACCCGGTCAGGCCGTGCACCGCGCCCGACTCGTCGACGACGGCCCGCTCGTCCCCGGGCGCGCCCATCGGTGCCGTCGAGGTCGGGTGGCCGTAGGTCGAGATCCCGGCGGTGATCGCCGCCTCCAACTCCGCGCCGTCGCCCACCGCTTCACCCGGTACGAGCTCGAAGGCCACCGCACCCGCGAACGGCGCAGTGCTCGCCAGCCTGCGGACGAGCCGCACGCCCTCCAGCATGCGGCTTCGGTCCCTGGCCGTCGCGAGATAGTTGTTGTCGATCACCGGTGCGTCGTGCGGATCGCGACTGGCCAGCCGCACCGAACCGCGCGACTCGGGGCGGGTCACGGCGGTGGCGAGGAGGATCGCCCCGCCGGTCGGGCTGAAGGAGCCGTCCGGGAGGTGGGTCGCGACGATGCCGAGGTCCAGCTCGCCGGCCTGTGCCTCGGGCGAGGCCAGCCACAGATGCGCCGCGAAGGCCGACGTCAGGGTCTGGTGCTCGGGCGCGAGGGCGAACAGCGAGTGGAAGAAGGGGTGATCCTGCAGCCGCCGGCCGACCGGGAGATCGGCGACCACGTCGATACCGAGCGCCCGCAGATCCTCGGCCGGACCGACACCGGAGCGCAGCAGGATGGCAGGGCTGCCGTAACTCCCCGCGGAGAGCACCACTTCACCCGCCCGGAAGACCGACCCAGACGCGCTCACGACACCCCGCGCCACACCGCCCTCGACGAGCACCCTGTCGACCGTGACATCACTCAGCACCGTCAGATTGGAGCGGCTGCGTACCTCCGGCGTCAGGTACACCAGCGCGGAGTTCTGGCGCACCCCGTCGACGATGTTCACCGGGTAGCCGCCGGTGCCGTCCTGCCGGGCGCCGTTCAAGTCGTCGTTCCGCCGGAACCCCAGACCCGCCGCGCTGTCCACGAACGCCCGCAGCGAGGAGGTGAGTTGGTCGCACGTCCACTGCCGCGCGGTGGGTGCGATGTCCAGATGTCGCGGAACTCCTCTACGGCGTCTCTGACCTGCACAAACGAGCCCGTCCGAAGATCATCTTGCACGGTCGTTGCACAAGCCGAACCGTGCAGGAGTCACGCGGCCCTCGTGTAGGCGCTCTGGACCGCGATGTGGATCTCGGAACCGGCTCCCGCGATCCGGTGCACGTACTTACGCAGAGTAGACGCAGGATCGGCGTGTCCGAGCCGGTCCGCGAGTGTGTACACGTCCACCCCGCCGTTGATCATCATCGACGCGTAAAGGTGTCGGAGGGCGTGCATCATCATGTCGCGGGACTTCTTCCAGCGCCGTCCCTTCGCGTTGGGGTCAAGGGGCTTGATGAGGCCGGCCGCCGCAGGAGCAGGCTTCCAGCGGTAGGAGTTGAACCAATTCGACTGAATGGCGGTCTTCTCCCGAGTGCAGAAGATCAGCTGCACCGTGACCGGGTTGCCGCCTTTGCTGCCCCACGGTCGGGTCACCTCGACGGGCGGGTACTTCTCCATGTGCTCGCGCAGGGGGATGGCCACGTCGTCGGTCCGTTCGACCCACCGGTCCTTCGGGTCCTCGCCGTCTCCGCCTTTGGGGAGGTCGAATACCAGGAACGAGCCGTCGTGGACTACTTGCCGTTGCACGTGCACCATCGGGCCGTCCGGATGCGCCCGGTCGATGTCTTCTGGTGACAGGCCGAATATTTCTCCTTGACGAAGGCCCAGGCCCAGGCCCAGGCCCAGGCCCAGGCCCAGGCCCAGGCCCAGGCCCAGGCCGCGACCGCAGTCGACGAGTGCCTTGTAGCGATCGGGGAGTTCGGCACGGATCTTCTCGGTGTCCTTCCAAGTCAGGGTCAGCTCTGCCCGGCCGCCACCTCCTCGCTTCGGCTTGGCGTCCTGCACCGATTTGGCGAGGCATGGATTTTTGGGTATCAGGCTGTCGTCCACGGCCAGGTCAAAGACAGCCCGGAGATTGTCGAAGACCAGGCGCAGTGTGGAACTTTCGAGCAGCCGACGACGGTCGTGCAACCAGTCCAGCAAAGGCGACGCGTTCACGTCCGCGCATCTTCCCAACTGCGGTAGGAGTGATGAGCGTTTTCCATCCTCAGGCTGGCTGGTCTGATGGAGACAGAGGACGGCTTGGACGAGGACCGTTGTGCGGGTGGTCGAGCAACGGAGTCTGCGGAGTAGCCGCCAGGACTTGAGGATGGCGACGGCTTGCTCGACGAGGGTCCGGATCTTCGCATGGGATCGGTTGACGGCCTGCTGCCCTGTAGAAAGCGTCTCCCACCGGCGGCGGTAAGGAACACGGACAGTGCCTCCGGCACCCTGGTAGCCCTTGTCGGCCCGGCAGTTGACGCCGGCTTCGGCGAGAGCGTCGACGATGCCGTGCTCGCGGGCTGCACGGATATCGTGGACGGCACCGGGCAGAGCCGACGAGGCCCACAGCAGACGGCCGGAAGGATCTGCGATCACCTGCACGTTCATCCCGTGTTTCTTGTGCTTGCCCGAATGGAAGGGTCGGTCGGCGGCGATCTCCCGCAGCCTTCGGCCGGGAGGTGCCCCCAATCGATCGGCAGCAGTGGCCCGTTCAGCAGGACGAACGCCTTCATCGACGCCGCCCGAACCACCTCGGCGAGCGTCGGGGCGAGGGCGGCCAGGATCTCAACCGCCTCGGTGACGTAGCGGTAGGCAGTGGTGGTGCCGACGCCGAACCCGGCCGCGAGCTGGACATACGGATGACCGTTGCGGAGCTGGGCGAGGGCGGGCAGGGCCTGTCGACCTGCGCTCAGGCGCCGCCATCGGGTGCCTGGACCACGGTGGTGTTCCCGCAGGCGGGCGGAGAGGAACCGGAGGGCAGAACTGGACACGTCCAGCCCGGACGGGTGAACGAGCATATGAAGCCTCTGGCAGAGACTGAATTCTTGGTCGAAAACCCATTCACCAGGAGCTTCACCCCTGTGTTGGGCAAACTGCCGAAGCAGGCTGGAAGCCCTCGTTGACCACCGGTCCGGAGCCCAGCCAAGGTGAGGCCGAAAGCCGCAACGGAGATGATCTTGAGGCTGTGGCGGTCAACTGGTACAGGTCCCGGTCGCGTGCGGAAGCGGAACTCGGAGGCGGTGTGGATCCACCTGGACTCCACAGCCTGATGCCGGGGCGGCCCCGGCGACTGTCAGTCTCCGGAGGGAAGGGGTTCTGCTGCCGTGCGAGCGGGTTCGGGTGTGTGCGGCGTCGGGTGGGCGGTGCTGGCGGGGGCCAGGGGCACCGGAGCGCGTTCGCCGCCCAGCGAGGGCAGGTTGACGGCCACGGCGGCCATGGAGGCCACGACGATCAGTGCGCCGGCGGTGGCGAGCGCAACTCGTCGGCGGCGGATCCGGAAGCCGCCGACGACGGCCGCGTCGACAACGCTGGGTAGCGTGGGCTCCGGATCGGCGCTGAGGACTGCCTGGAAGGCGGCGTGCAGAGCGTCGTTCTCGTGCTCATTCATGGCCGGTTTCACCTCCTGGTCCCTTCACTGTCAAAGCCTTCGACGATCTCTCGTAGCCGGGCGAGCCCGCGGGCGCTCTGGCTCTTCACCGTTCCCGGACTCACCCGCAGTGCGTGCGCGGTCTGCTCTACGGACCAGTCCTCCCAGAATCGCAGGACCAGCACGGCCCGGTAGCGGGGGGCCAGCTCCATCAGGGCTTCTTGCATCATCAATCGCAACTCCGGTGCGCCGGACACGTCCGAGGGAAGATCGGGTGGCTCGCTCACCGGCTCCTCACGCCAGCCTCTCTTGCGCCACTGGTCGATGAAGGTGCGGGTGAGGATGGTGCGAGCGTAGGCATCCGCATTGCCGTCCCGGCTGACCCGTCCCCAGGCCGCGTACAACTTCATCAAAGTCGTCTGGGTCAGGTCCTGTGCCTGGTGCCAGTCACCGCAGAGCAGGTAGGCGCTGCGTCGGAGCTGCGCCTGCCGCGCCTCGGCAAATTCCCGGAACTCTCGTTCCCGGGCGGTGTTCCTCACTCTTTGCCGGCCTCTCCCTTGCGCACCACTCCATCTGTCATACATACGGGGAGCGGCCCTCTGGGGTTGCACGGTGCGGGCAGGAGAATTTTCCCGCCGCACCGTGCAACCTGACCACCGCCCGACTCCGTACCTCTCTCCCGAAAGGGCTTCCACGCACAGGTGGGAGTCCGGCGATCCGAGGAAGAGGCACACCGTTGTCGAAGCACCGCAAGTTCTCGCATAACCGCCGCGCTATGTTCAGCGTGGCCGCCGGAACCGTTCTGGCCGCCGCGGGGATGGTCAGCGTCGCCAGCGCCGCGACCCCGGCCACTCACGCGAACCCGGTCCCGGCCACTCAGGCGGACCCGGTTGCGGCCACCCACGCGGACCCGGTTGCGGCCACCCACGCGGACCCGGTTGCGGCCACCCACGCGGACCCGGTTGCGGCCACCCACGCGGACCCGGTTGCGGCCACCCACGCAAACCCGGTCCACGCCAAGGCTGTCGCCGAACCCCTGTCGTCGCTGAGCGCGGCCGAGCGGGCGAACGCGGTGGGCTGAGCCCCACCCCGAGGAGTACGCACGCCTCCCCGAGAGCCTCGGGCTTTTGCCCGGTGCGGGAGGCGTGCTGCTCCGCACGACCCGCCGTGGACCTCGTTGCCCCTCGGAGGGGTAGCAACGTGCCCTGGGTGAAGATCGGGCGTCCCTGTGGATCGGCGCACTTGGGTGGCAACCGGTCCTACGTCACCTCTACTCCCGCTGCTCTCGCCACGTCTTCGCCTCCTCCACCCGGCCACGTCAGCCTGAGGTTGGAAAAGGCTCGGTGAGCCTCTTTCATCCTGTGCTGGCGGGTGAAATGGGCTGGTCAGTGGCTGTGGTGACGAGGCAGGGCCCCTCGTCGTTGGTGTGGTGATTCCACTCAGCACACCGGCGACCGAAGGGGCCCTGTTGGTTCGGTACTCTGCCACGCTCGACGTCCCGCACGAGCTCGTTGAGCACGTCGCCTGGCTGCTGTACGAGCACCGCCGCGCACGTAACACCCGCCGGGGGAAGCTCCGTTGCTTCGACCAGGCACTGCTCACGTTGGTCCACCCGCGCAAGAACGACACGTTCGCCCAGCTCGGCGCCGGGTTCGCGATATCGCAGGCCACCGCCTGGCGTTACGTGGACGAGGCCCTGGAGGTGCCGGCTTCCTGGGCCCCAGGCCTCCATGAAGCCCTCACCGGCCTCGGTGAGGGCGACCACGTCATCGTTGACGGCACGCTGATCCCCACCGACCGCGTCCGCGCCGACCAGCCGTACTACTCGCAGAAACACAAGAAGCACGGCATGAACGTGCAGGTCATCGCCCGCCCTGACGGCACACCGCGGTGATTCTCCCGCGCGACACCCGGCCGCACCATGACCTGACCTGACCTGACCTGACCTGACCTGACCTGACCTCGGCCCGCGCCCACGGCATCGTCCAGGCCTGCCTGACCCGGCAGATCCTCGTGCCGGCGGACCGCGCCTATCAGGGTGCCGGCGCCACCTTCCGCACCCCCTAGTACCACCGGAGCGAACAGCCCGAGCACTACCAGCAGTTCAACCGCGACCACGCCCGGCTCCGAGCCCCCGGCGAACGCGCCTTCGCCCGGCTCGAGTCCTGGCGCATCATGCGCAGAACACGCTCCTCGACCCGCCGCATCAGCCGCACCGTCCAAGCCATCCACGTGCTATTGACCTGCGACTATTCAGGATGAAAGAGGCTCAATGAGGTGGAGAAGCTCCTCACCGACATGCTCCCCGCACCCGCGGGGATGGTCCCCGGACCGGGCGGTGCGCCTGCTCACGGAAGCGCGCTCCCTGGCCGGATGCACGCTCTACCAGCCTCGGAACCGGTCCCAGGCCATGGACATCCCAGGGAATTTTGAGGGACTTTCCGCCGCGTAAGCAGGAAAGGCCCTGACAGCGCCGAAAGACAAGAACGCGCTGTTCAGGGCCTATACCGTCAACACTCGATGATGTTCACCGCGAGGCCCCCGCGCGCGGTCTCCTTGTACTTCACGTTCATCGAGGCCCCGGATGTGATCAGTTCCTTGACCTGCGGGTTTGGGGTCAGTTTCTTGATCCAACCGGCCAGTAGGGACTTCTCAGGGACAATCGGCGGCTGGGCCTGCCCGAGCCACGAGTTCATGGCGGCCAGCCCGCGCTGACCGGCACCCGGCATGAAGTGAGCGTAGTGGTCGAGCGTGATCTTCGGTGAGGCGTGCCCGAGCCACACGGACAGGCTCACGACCGACTCGCCGGCCTCCAACTGCACGCTGGCGTAGGTGTGCCGCAGGACATGGAACATATCCTCGCGCGGCGCCACGTAGATCGGGCTCCGCCGGATCCGGCCGCCGTCCCGGCGGACCTTCTCGCCCACGGCCTGGATGAGGCCCGCTCCTGCCAGCGCGGGCTTCCAGCTCTTGTCGTTCCACGTTCGGTAGTAGATCCGGTTGCCGTGCGAGGTCGTGAGCACCAACTGTACGGTGATCGGCTTGCGTTGCTTTGTCTCCAGAGCGTTGGTCGGGGGCTCCGGATTCCGCCACGGCAACGTGCATGCGGTGGACGGGAAACGTCGGAAGTGGTCGTGCGCCCGGATGGCGAGGTTGGGAGGCAGCGGCACCGTGCGCGTCTTGCCGCCCTTGGGGAGGCAGAAGTACGGCCGCCCCTTGATGTCCCACCTGAGCTGGCGCCGGATGTGTACGACGCCCGCTTCGAAGTCGAAGTCGTCTTCGGCCAGGCCGAAGGCTTCTCCCTGGCGCAGGCCGAGCCCAAGCCCGAGGTCGACCGCGAACCTGTAGCGCTCTTGGAGGTGGGAGCGGACCGCGTCGACGATGTATCGAGCCCAGGCTTTGGCCTTCTTCTCCGTACGCCGTGGCGGCTTGACGCTTCGGTGGACCTTGACGGGGTTCCGCAGCAGTCGCTGGTCGTCGACCGCGCTGTTGAGGATGGACGACAGGTGGCCCCAGATCACTTCGGCCGTCGTGTCCTCGACCCGGGCGAGCAGTGCTGCCTTGAACGAGCGCAACGCCGAGGCGTCGATGTCCCGGAGGGAGAGGTCGCCCAGGATCGGAATGATGTGGTTCCAGATCCGGCTGTGCATCGGACCCGCGGTTGACGGCTCGTCAGTCCGGCTCGGCCACCAATGGTCGACGATGTAGTCGGCGAGGGATATCTCGCCGTCGCGAGGGTCGACGAACTCGCCGCGCCTCGTGTCGGTCTTCGCAGTGGCGAGCCACTGTTTGGCGTCCTCGCTCGTCTCGAATGAACGGTCCTGCACCCCGGGTATCCCCTTGACCCGGTAACGTTTTCCCGTGCCGTAGAGACTGGTGCGCTCCCGCTTTCCGGTTTGCTTGTCGGGCCGCTTCTTGAGCCAGCGGTCTTCTATGTAACCGGCCAATGTCAGGTCCTTCGGGTGGTGCGTTGGTCATGAGCTGGTTGTTCGTAACGCACTCCGCCTCGGGTTCTTATCCCCGTTGCGGAAGGTTCTTGCAGGAGACTTGGAAGGGCCGTGTTACCTGGCTGCCTTCGAGCGGCGCTGCGGCGGCTGAGACAGCGGATTCAGGGCGGAGTTGGAGCGAGAATCTGCCTGCTCCTGGGCGCGCACCCATGCGTCGAGGGCAGTGATGCGATACATCACGCGCCGTCCCATGCGGAAGCTCGGAGGACCCTGCCGACGATGCCGCCAGACATAAAGGGTGTTCGGGGAGATGCCCAAGTACTCCGCTGCTTTGGGGAGGTTCAGGAAGGCGGTCTCGGATACATGGCTGGCCTGCGACACGGGCGCACTCCTGTCGTGGTGACTGTGGTGACAGGGTGAGGATCCGCAGAAAGAACGACTTGGTGGTGCCGGGATTCTCTGATAGTTGGCACCGTGCAATGGCTGCTGCAGCTCCAGTGAAATTGCGCTGGTTATATCACCGTGGAGATAGGGAGCCGGGCCGTCCAAGGTAGATGGTGGTCGTCCGCCGTTTCCCGGGCTCTTACGACTTCCTGGCTGCCCTGCGTACTGCCTCGTGAAGGCGCTGAAGCGATCCGCTTGCTCTCGGGAAATCGCGCTGACTCCTTGGCCCCTGCCCATCGAGAGGTTCCCAGTTATGCCGCGCCCGCTCGAAGAATCGCCCTACTCCTTCACCGTCCCGGCTCTGGTCAAGGAGGTGCCGGCAGCACGGGACCGTGTCGTGGATCGTGTTCGGGGTCTTGGATTGGACCTGGACGAGGAGCTGATCGGCGACCTGAGACTGCTCACCGGGGAGCTGGTCGCGAACTCGGTCACGCACACGCAGGCGCCATGTGTGGTGTGCGTCCGATGGACCGGAGAGCGACTCCGAATCGAAGTCACCGACGGCGACCCGACTTTGCCGGTACTCACGCAGGCCTTGTCCATGGACGAGCATGGGCGCGGCCTCTTCCTCGTCGCCGCAATGGCAACGGAGTGGGGATCACACCCTTGCGCGGCAGGGAAGAAGACCTGGTTCGAACTGGCGGTACCCGTCTCCGTGGCGGACACCACGACGACGTCCTCGATCAGTGAAGTGGCTGCTGAGCAGGCACTCGTCATTAGTGAAGACAGCGCCCGCCCAGCTCTGGCGGAACCCGTACCTATAGCCGGCGAATATGCACGAGCCGCGCACCAAGCAGCCTGAGATTCTCCGGCGAACTCGCGCTCGGTCACCCAGATCCAGGTTCCCGCCCCCTGATTACCCGACACGTGACATCATCATCTGCCCATGGCTGCACGTAGCCCCGCCCAGCAGCTCGCTGCCCACGTTCGGACCGTCCTCGGCGACGGCCCGTTCCATCCGCCAGGCGGCTGGACGCATATGGGCGCCGTGATCTGCGACGCCAGCTTTCAGGCGCGTCGCAAGTACGAATCGACGATCCGGCCGCGGATACTCCAGCTCCAAGCGGCATGGCCCGACGCCGCGACGGCACGCGGATTCCAGACGCGACTCGCCACGGAAGACCTGGCTGCCACCATGAACTTCAACAGTCCACGCAGGGTCGCAACGGCCCATGGGATCACCGACCTGTTGGTTTCCAACGGGGTCGATACACGAAGCGACCTCCACGCCTGGCTCGACCACGAAGTCGCTCGTAGCGCTCTGCTCGCCGTGAAGGGCGTAGGACCGAAGACCGTGGACTACATCGGAAACCTCGTCGGCCGATCGCAGATCGCCGTGGACGTACACCTGCGCGCCTTCGCCGCGCAGGCCGGTGTCGCTGGACTGAAGTACGAGAACCTGCAAGAGGTGTACGAGGAGACCGCCGCGCTGCTGGGACACGAACCTGGTGGGCTTGAGCACGGTGTCTGGCGGTTCATGTCGCAGCGCGGCTAGCCCATGGGCCGGAGAGCCGGTGGACGGCATCCACTCGATACAGGCGCTTACGACGAAGCCCTGCCCTCCGGCTACGGGGGGAGCCGAAGGACAGGGCGGCTCATCGTCGGACCGGCCGCGGTGCGACTGAGTTCCGACGTCCACTGCCTAGCGCAGGTCGCGAAGCAGGGAAGCAGCGACATCGGCCATGGTGTCGGTCAACGGTGCCTTCCTGCCTGTCCGTTGGAAGGCGCGCTCGACGTTGGCACATAGCAGCAGGCGGGACAGCTTGCCGCTGCGGGTCGACAGGATGGTGGAGAAGAGGGCCTCTACTTGTTCGGCGAGCCGGGGCACGGTCAGGGAGGCGGACCACAGGCAGGCCTCGTCCCATCCGACGGGGCCCATGCCCCAGCTCTCCCAGTCGATGATCGAGAGGCGGGGGCCGCAGAGGTTGGCGTAGCCGAGATCGCCGTGGGCGCAGGCCCAGTCGGTGATCGTGGTGTCGATGTCCGTGCCGTAGACCTCGTGGATGCGGCGGGTCAGGTGGGCCTGGCCCATGGACACGCGGTCCGTGGAGTGCGTCGAGAGGTTCATGAGCGCGGTCCGCAGGTCGGTCCACCACTGCTCGGGTAGTCCAGGATCCGTGGTGATGTCGCTCGTGGGGGAGAGCGCGCCGTCTTCGACGAGCGTCATCTCGTCCGCACGCCACACCACACCGCGGCCTTGGTCGGCCCAGACAGCCGCGGCTGACCATTCGGGGCGAGGTACGCCGTCGATGGCAGCGGCAGCCTCGAAGCCGGTCCAGCCCTGGGTGTCGATCTTCTCTGCGCGTCGCCAGGCGAGCCGGACCCAGGTGGCCGCGTCGGTTCGGAAGCCGGCGGTGCCGTTGTACTTGCTGAAGTGGCCGTCCTCGCGCTTGAGTTGACGTCCGAGCCGCCGCTCGACGTCGTCGAGGACGTCGTCGAGCGGAACGGTCGAGAGGTCATCCAAGGTGGCGTGCACTAGGGGTCCTTCCTGGACGGGGCTCCTGCGCTCACGGTAGCCCGCTCGCGCAGCAGCGCCCGATATGCCGTCACCGTCTCGGTGCTGACCTCAAGGCGCGAGCCGCCGACCGCTTCGGCGAGGTGCTCGATGTCAGAGGTGCCGACGGCCAGACGGCTGACCTCGGGGATCGCGAACGCTGCCGCGACCCCCGTCTGAAGCGTGCTGCCTTGCTGGCCCGGTACGAGGAACGCAGAGGTGTCCACCGTCTGCCATATCGAGTCGTCGGCGTTTCCCGCGAACGGTGCCATCCCCCACAGCTCCGCGATTCCTGCGCGGTCGACGAGTTCGTCCACTGCGTCCAGGATCCCGACCGGGACGGTGAGGCCGGCGCGGACCATCGCCACGTCTGGGCGTGGGATCTCCCAGTCGGCTTCGAGCAGCGGCCGAGGGTCCCAAGTGGAGAGCCCCCAGTTCTTGCAGCGTCCCGCCTCGCGCATCTCCAGAAGTACGGCGCACGCGTCGGCGAAACCGCCGACCGAGGACTCGGGATTGTGCAGGAGCACCGTGTCCGGGATACGGCCGAGTTCCTTCACCGACCGCTCGACCGCGATGCGAAGCCGCGCCGGGTCGAGGTCGTGTCCGTCGGGGAAGTAGCCGACCTTCGTGGAGATGGTGAATTCCGGGAGGAGGTCGTCCGCGATCGCCGCGAGCGTCCGGTGGGAGGTGAAGTGGTGGTAGTTGAAGGCGGTGTCGAGGTCGGTGACACCCTGCTCCAGGGCGACTTCTAGAAGGTGTCGGGTGGGACCAGTCCGGTATAGGCCGAGAGCGATTCGGCGGTCAGCGGTGCGCACAGTCCCTCCAGGATCAGGTGCTCGGCGAGCGTGATGCGGTCTTGGTCGTCGTCGGTGAGGTGTACTGGGTGCCCGGACAGGAGGCTGCGAAGGGCGGGTTCGGCGCGGCCGTGGAAGGTGAGGCGCTTGCCGCCGCCGACCACTTGGACCGTGTCGCCTGCGGGTGTGATGACCGGCTCGAACTCGGTGACGGCAACGGCGTATTGGAGCGGGCCGAACACCGGGATGTGGGGCAGGTGTCGAGCGGGCGGTGTGTTCGCGCGCAGTTCCGTGAGGTAGCGCTCGGGGTCGTACTCGCGGGCGAGTTCGGTCAGTTTCTTGGCGAGCACGTCGCCGTCGACGGTGTTGTCGCTGCGCTCCAGGTCCGTACGGAAGTCCTCGTCGGCGCGCGCGGCGTCGGAAAGGAAGTTGGCCCAGGTCACACCTGTGCGCTTCGTCAGGCCGAAGGTCACGTGGAGGGAGTGGCCGTCGTCGCCGGAGCCGATCCTCGTCGCGGTGTGCCAGAAGCCCCGGGGAATGTGCATGACGTCGCCGGCCCGCATGGTGCCCTTCCAGAGCACCTCATCCGACGGAGTGCGGTTGCGTTCGGCGTCGCGGTACATGGGTGCGGGACGGGAGGGGCCTCGGACCTCCCAGGACTTTTCGCCGGAGAGCTGGACGGCGATCACGTCGTGGTCGTCCCAGTGCAGGTTGAAGCCGTCCGTGTCGCCGACGGCCAAGTAGGCGTTGGCGGAGGCGAGTTCGCCCGACCACCAGCCCAGCGCGCGGCACGCGACCTCCAGCGTCGGATCGAAGGAGTCGACGTGGTCCAGGACCACGGTTCCTCCGTCGTTGAGGAGCCGCCCGAGGGCCGCCATGTCGGCCTGGCTGACGGCCTGCCTGCGCCGGTTGACGTTGGTGGACAGGAAGAGCGAGGGGTGGACCTCGTCTCCCTCGGCGTAGCAGCGCAGTTGGGGGTTGGCGAGGTGGCGGTGCCGGATGGTCTCCAGCAGCCGGTTCGGGGTCATGAGCCGGGTGATCAGGTCTGGGTCGGCGAGGTGCCCGCGAGCGAACGCGGTGCCCACGGGCCCCGGCCCGTCCCAGCCGAACGCCTTCTCGATACCTGTGACGAGCCGGTGCTCCATGGGTTCCTCCTACTCCTTGGGAAGGTTCAGGTCGCGGTTGTCGCCGTCGTCGCCCGCGCTGTTCTGCGAGCTGGTGACGTCGGACCGCTCCGCCTCGCTGCGGTCGTGGGCCACGGCGAGCTGCTCGACGGCGACGAGCAGACCGACGCTGGTCCCTCCGCCTTCCTTCTTCTTGGCTTTCGTGCTCTTCGGGGTTGTGGTCACTCGGCTCTCCTCTCGTTGAGGCCACTCGGCAAGCGAATAGCCTGGGGATCCTGCGGCTGCGGAGGTGCAGCCAATGAGCGGCGGCGCAATTCGGCGCGGTGGGAACCAGAACGGCCCCTCGCGTCCGAGGTGTTTCGGGGGCGACGCTCGTCGGCAATGCGGTACGCCACGATTGCGCTGCACTGACGTGTCTGTGCTGGTGAAGTGACGTGCTTCCGGGCGTAGGCGGCAGAAGCTCGCGGGTTCAACTCTGCTGCTGGTGGCGACACTTCGCACATCACCATCGCGATATCGCTCCAGTGATCCAGCTTGTGAACGCGACCGCGTTTTGCTCAGTGCGAGTCCCGCCCGGAGTGCCCGGTGAGGGGGCGAACCCGAAGCATGGGGCCCGTGAGTTCCGTCGGTACTTGAAGACCTGCGAGCAACTCCACGATCTTGTCGATACTGGTGAGCCTGCGCCGGCCCGACTCCAGCATCGACAGGTAGGGCTGGCTCAGCCCGGTCAGCAGCGCCAGGTCGTCCTGGCGCAGAGAGGTCAGCTCACGCAACCGAAGGCACAATGCCCCGAAGTCGCGTTCGACCAGCGCTTGTTGGGCGAGCGGATCGTCCCAGACCTCTGCTGGAATCCCGGGTACGGCCGCTTCCGGCATCGCTACGCTCCGGCTGCACGTGAAACAGCGAGGGCTGTCGTTGTACCGGTTCAGCCGGCAGCCGCACCCGGCGCACCGGCGAGTGAGGCCTGGAGGCCGCGAGTTGAGGGTTTGTCCGACCAGCACGGACGGCCACTCCTTGCCTTCAGTTGGAAGGTTCGTGTCCCGAAGCTCTAGGACACTGGATTGGTGGGGGTCCCGTGCAGGCCATCCAGCGGTCAACTTGGTCAACTTCTCGGCGTGTTGGTGAGTTGGGCTGAAACGGGGAATGCCCGAGCAGGAGCATGTTTCCCGCACCGAGGGAGGAGGTGGAGATGTCGGAGACGAGCAGCAGGCACAACGCGGTGTTGGCGGAGTGTCTGGATGAGCTCGGGTGGAGTCCCAAGGCTCTGGCCCGAAGGCTGAATCGCGTGCTCGGCGCGGGGAGCGTCGCTGAATCCGCCCCGTACCACTGGCGAGACGCCGGCGGTGTGCCGCGTTCTCCGCTGCCGGCGATGACGGCCCACGTTCTGTCGCAGGAGTTGGGCCGCCCGATATCCGTCGAGTATCTCTGGCAGGGAAAGGCCGTCGACTCGCCGCTGCTGTTGGCCGCGGACGCGAACCTTGATCAGCCATGGAGCGTCAAGGGACTTGATCAGATCGTGGAGGACTGGGTGCTCGGTGGTCTTCTCGACCGCCGCCGGTTCATGGCCATCTCGGGGGCAGGGCTGCTCGCGGCGATCTCGCAGTACCTCGACGGAACGGCAGGGCGAGGCACGTTCACCTCGCGAATTGCCGACGACGGGTCGTCGTCCGATCCCCTTGTCGCACAGGTGGAACAGAACCTGCCGTTGCTGCAACTCCTCGACGACGCGAACGGCGGCGCTCGCCATCTGCCTTACGTAGGAGCCCAGTTCCGGGCCGTCGGCCTGTTGCTCCACGAGGGCGGGCTCTCCGCGGAAGCCACGATCCGGCTGATTCGTGCATTCGCGGAGATCGGCCAACTCGCCGGCTGGATGGCCTTCGACTCCGCCCACCACGGACTCGCCCAGCGGTACTTCGTCACGGCCCTACGAGCCGCGCATCAGGTCAACGACAGACAGCTCTGTGCGCACATCCTCGCGGACATGTCGTTCCAGGCATCCAGCCGACGCCACTCCGCGGACGCGATAGCTCTGGGGGAGGCCGCCCGTCGGTCGAGCGACGGCGGGACCGCGAGCGTCCGAGCATCGGTCCTTTCCCGTCTCGCGCACGGCTACGCGGCTGCCGGTCAGACGGCAGAGTTCGAGCGAGCCAGCGGACTCGCACGCGAGCTGATCGAGACGCGATCGGGAAACGAAGTCGAGCCGCGGTGGATGTACTTCCTCACGCCCAACCACTTGGAGTGCCAGACCGGCTACTCGATGATCAATCTGGGGCGGTCGGCTGTTCATCAAGGGAGCAGGTCGATCGGGCGTGGCTTCGTACGGCGCGGTGAGCAGTTCCTCGAAACCGGGGCGCACTTGGTGAGCAAGGGGGATCCGAGCCAACGAAGAGCCCTGTTCGAGGGAGCCTGGCTCGCCCTGGGCTACAGCACCTCGGGCGAGTTGGAACGGTCCTGCCAGATCGCGAGGACCGCCGTCGCACGGCTGGAAGACGTTCGATCTCCGCGCAGTACGGAACTTCTCCAACAACTGGCGGTGGAGTTGCGTCGTCGCCAGAGAAATGCCCACGTCAAGACGTTCCTTCCCGAGCTGGACGAAGGGCTTCGCGTGCATGCCGGAGCAGCGCCTGGCCGGGCGGATACCGTCGGGGTATGACAGCAGATCAGTCGATCGTCATCATCGGCGCGGGCGTCTCCGGCCTCACCACGGGAGTCTCACTCCTCGAAGCGGGGCTTCCCGTGCGCCTGGTGGCAGAGGAAGTACCAGGTACGACGTCGCTGGCGGCGGGCGCGATGTGGGGGCCGTACCTGGTCGAGCCGCGGGTGCGCGTGCGTCAATGGAGCCTCGCGTCCCTCCGTGTCTTCGAGGCGCTGGCCGAAGATTCCTCGACCGGAGTGCGGATGGTGAGCGGGATCGAGGCCGCTCGTTCCCAAGTGCCGGCGCCCGACTGGAGCGGTCTGCTCCCTGACTTCCGTATCTGCACGCCGGAGGAACTGCCCGCGGGTTTCGCGAGCGGCTACCGGTTCACCGTGCCGCTCATCGACATGCCGGTCTATCTGCAGTACCTGCTGGACCGCTTCCAGCGAGCGGGCGGCGTACTGCAGCACGGGACGATCCGTACGTTGGACGAGGTCGAAGACGCGTCAGTGATCGTCAACTGCGCTGGCCTAGGAGGCGGCGATCTCGCCGGGGACCCTGGCGTCCGACCGATCCGTGGCCAGCACGTGGTGGTGGAGAATCCCGGCATCACGGAGTTCTTCTCCGAAGACACGGGAATGTCACCCGAGCTCCTGTGCATCTATCCGCACGGCGACACCGTCGTACTGGGCGGCACGGCGATCGACGGGGAGGGGGATCTCCGTGACGATCCCGAAGCGGCCCGAGCGATCGTGGAGCGATGCGCCGAGATCGTGCCGGAATTGGCCAAGGCACCCGTCGTCGCACACCGAGTGGGAGCCCGACCTACCCGTGCTGCGGTGCGAGTTGAGGAGGAGCACCGTGACAACGGAATCACTGTGTTCCACAACTACGGCCACGGTGGGAGCGGCGTCACCCTGTCATGGGGCTGCGCTGCCGAGATCACCGACTTGGTCTCGACGGTGCAGGACCGGTGAGGGGAAGGCGACGGCGGCCGAGCAGGTCAGACAGCACGCCACCGGGCGTCGTCATCGTGGTTCCGAATCGTCTCGATGCGGTACGACAACTGCTGCCCGGCAGCTGAGTCTCCATGATCCGCGCGCCGGATATAGGACCCGAGCGTGTGCAGGTCACGGATTTCGCAGAGGACGGGGAGCCCGGGCCACTGCCTTATGTCGTATCCGTACCGGTGGGCGAAGTCGTCGAGTTCTTCGGCGGAGCGTCCAAAACGCACTCCCTGGAACGTATTGGCCAGGTCGATTTCGCGTGGCCCGAACGCGGCTTCGTCCCAGTCACCGAGTCGGACAGCCTCACCGTCCCAGAGAGTATTTCCCGGATACGCATCGCCATGGATGTGTCCGTGGCCCAGCGGGAAGTCGAGCTGCGCGTAGGCGTCCAGGAGTTCTTCCCTACGGCCCGTCAGCCACGATCGTGGGTCTGACGTCAAGTAAGTGCTGGAGTCGACGGTGTTCTTGAACGAGACGAGCGGTTGGTACTTGGGAAGCGCCAACGGCGGCGTCGCCAGGTCGTGCAGAGCGCGGAGCAGGCTGCCCAGGTTTCCTGCAGGTGGTGCACCATTCGGTGGTTGCGGGTAGTGGTGCCAGAACGTCACGACGTACGGCTCGTACGCCACTAGCTGAGGAACGTCCAACGGTTCCGTGGCCGGGAAGTTGCTGTCTACGAGCCAGCGCGTCAGGGACACGGCCGTCTCCAACTGGTGCCACTGGGAGGTCGCGCTGACGCGGACGACGATGCGCTCTTCGGGGAGAAGGAACACGGAGGTGGCATGTTCGTGGAGCCGGACGAGGGATCGGTCTGCCAGGCCTGACGCCTGACAGGCCATACGGGCCGCGGACTCGGGTGAGACCGTCGTGGTCATGGAGTGAGGGCTTCCGTTCGGGTGTCGATCGCCTGGTAACCACGGGTTGCGTCCGCGAGCGCGCGGGCGGCGGAGCTACGAGCGAACCGCGGTTCTTCCAGCAGCCTAGTCACTGCCCGCATGGCGTCGCCGAGCTGCCGGATCCGGCGGTCGGCGGGGAGTTCCAGAATGGGTTGCAACTGTTCGCCGGCTCCCTCGATCTCTCCTACGGCGATGCGCGCGGTCACGATGTCGAGGCGGGCCAGGGCCTCGTCACCGTACGACCGGTGTTCGTCAGGGCCGTGCTCGTACAACTCAATTGCAGCATAGGCGTGTTGCTCGGCGAGCTGGTGCTCGCCGAGCAGAGCGTAGGTTCCGCCTATGTAGTACTCCTGCTTCGCCTCGGGAAAGCTGAGGAGGCCTCCGAAGCGGGTCAGCGCGTCGGGCGCGGCTTGTTGGTCCCGGGCATGTTGGAGATCTTCCAGGGCGACCAAGGCGGTGGTGCGATCTCCGACGCGCGCTGCGGCTCGGGCTTCGATCGCCGCGATCCGGATGCGTGTCTCCCCACCGAGCGCCAGCCGGGCCGCCTGGCGCGTGTATTCCAGGGCCGTCTGTCGGCGGGTGGACCACTCCGCGATGAGGGCGGCCGTGCCCTTGACCCAGGCTCGCAGGTCGTTGTGGTCGGCCTGTTCCGCGAACGTCCACGCCGTTTGGAGCTGAGCGATCGCGGCGTCCTCGTCCCCGAGGTTCTGCGAAGCGTGAGCGAGCAGAAGGCAACTCGTGCCGGCGAGGAGATGCAGTTCGCGGGTCTGCCCCATGGGTTGGCGGCCGTTCAGTAGCGCGAAGAGATGATCCCGTGTCGTGACGAGGTCTGTGAAGATCTGGTGCAGCGGGGAGTGGACGTAGTCGCCGGCGATCCGAGTGAGGGTGGATTCAAGACCTTCCAGTTCGGCGTTGCTCACGTTGGTCTTCGTGATCTCGTCGGTGAACTGCAGGGACCGTACGGCGGCATGGGCCGCAAGATCGTTCAGATCCGCGATCTGGTGCAACGAAGTTCGGGCGTCGTGGTGGCCGAGGGCTGGAAGCGTCAAATCGGCAGTGGCCGTGGGCGGCGTCCGTTCACGGAACGGCGGGGCAAGCAGGGTTTCCGGCGTTCCGATGCCCTCCAGGAATCGCGCGGCCTTGTCGAGGCTGGTCAAGCGGCGATTTCCGGCTTCGAGCATCGAGAGGAAGCTCTGGCTGAGGCCGGTCATGAGCGCCATGTCGTCCTGGCGGAGAGCCGCTCGTTCGCGGATGAGGCGACTCGCGAGGCCGAAGTCCCAGTTGGCGATGGCGACTTGGATGGCCGGTTCGAGCCAGACCTCGTCCGGGACATGGGGACCTGAGCGTGCGGCCATTCGCCTGTCGCGGGAGCACGTTGCGCACCGGTCTTCCACGTTGTACTGGCTCAGGTGGCATCCGCAGTCGGCGCATACGCGAGCACTCTTCCGCATCGGACCCCCGTTTCTCCTCTGCGTAGGTCAGGGTACGGGCGGCTCCTGGCACCCCGTATTACTCATGTAATACGGGCAGGTGAGGACGTGATCGGCCTTTCCCGAGCCGGAATCGCTGGAGTGATATCACCCTCGGCATGTGCGTAATCGCGTTCAGGCAAACAGTCTTGGGGATCTGCCAACGTCCTTGTGAGAGCGGTTACTTGGTCGTGAGGCTCAGCCATTAGTCCGCATGCACAGGAGATCCCGGTGATTGCCTCGCAAGGCCGAATTGGAACCGCCTCTGATGCGCACTCCATCCCGGAGCGCATGGCACCCGTGGTGCCTTTGGACGGCCGGCGCCCGTGGCACGGCCACCCCACCACCCCGGAGTCGATCTTGCCGTGTACGCAGACCGAACTGCCCTGGAGGATCCAGCTCGCGTCACGTCCGCTGCCGCGGCTCGGGTCCGTCGATGTCGTGCAGGCGGGATTCCTCCTCGGTCTACGTGCAGTCGAGGGTGCCCGAAGCAGGGGACTTCCTGTCGGGCCGGTGCTCTGCTGCCCCGCGCACGCCCGAGTCCACATCCCGGTCGAAGCGGGTACGGCCTACCGCTGGCACGTTCCGCAGACGGTGTGCCGTGCGGGGCGCCACTGGGAATGTGCGCTCGGTGGCCAGGTGGTCGGGCAATTGCGCTGTTCGACGGTGTGGCTGATTCCTCCTGGTGGACATCCAGATCACACCGACAGCGTGACCCTCCTCCACTGGCTCGCCCTGACGCGGTCGGGCGGCACGCGCAACAGGGAGGAGCGGTATGGCGGTTAGCGTCTCGGCCGTCGTGCTCCTCGCGATCATCACGTTCCTGCTCGTCAAGAAGGGAGGGCTGAAGGCCGCGCACGCGATCGTTTGCACGCTCTTCGGCTTCTACCTCGCCAGTTCATCGATCGCTCCGACGATCTCCAAGGCCACGACGAATCTCGTGGACGTGATCGGCGAGATCAAGTTCTAGGCGCCCTGTCGACGACCTCCGCGACATGAGGCAGACCCGTCGGCTTCTACTCGTCTGGCGTTGGCCGCCCGGCTCCCCGAGTCACTGGTCGTGTGCTCTGTCGCCGCCCCCTTCGACCCCCTTGAGAGAACCGATGAGACACGAAACAGCCGTCGTGGCGTTCGTATGCCTGAGTGCCATGCTTGCTGTCGCGCTCGGGCTGGCCGCGCACTTCGCCTGGCGGTCCGCCAAACACGTTGCCCGGAGCGGGTATTGGCAGGAGATCGCCGTTGCCCAGGACACGGCCCTGTCCACGCTCATCTCGGAGGGCCTCGCATCGGTCCCGAACTCGGTCCAGAGGACGCAGCCGACGTCGGCGGAGTTCGAGGTCCCGGACTGCCTCTTCGGTTCCGGCTTCGTGGACAACCTCTGCACCCTCGGCGAGCGGTACGTCGCCGGCCTGCAACAGGTGCAGCGAAAGACAGCGCTCTCGACGCGTCAGCAAGTCGAAGCCGAAGCCCGCGAGGCGGCGAAGGGAGCCGTCAAGTCCTTCGCCACGGCGATGGTCAGCACCGGCATCAACGTGAGCAACGAGATCGCCCAGGCGCTGCACCGACATCACGACAGTCGCCTCTTCGCCACACTCACCAAGATCGATCACGGCGTCCAGCAAATGCTTCACCAAGCACAGTCGTACGTCGTGCTGGCGGGCGGGCGACTCGGGCAGAGGTGGCCCGCCAGCACGCTCACGGAAGTCGTCGGAGCGGCCCAAGGCGCGATCCCCAACTACACGCGTATCCAGCCGTACACGTCGGACCGGGCGGTCATCGCCCGCATGGTCGGGCCGCTGAAGCTCATCCTGAGCCAACTCCTCGACAACGCGGCCCGGTACTCACCACCGCAGACGTACGTCGAGGTGAGCGCCCAGCACGGCCACCACGGAGTCACCCTCCTCATCGACGACGCCGGCAAGCGGATGAGCCCGGAGGATCTGGAGCGCGCACGGCGGATCCTGGACGGCCGCCAGGAGATCGACATCCTCACCATGGACGCGCATCCGAGGGTCGGGTTCCCCGTGGTCGCGCTCCTTGCCCGCCGGTACGGCATCGAGGTCGTCCTCACGGATTCCAACCGTTACGGCGGTATGTGCGCCTCGGTCTTCCTCCCCGAGGCACTCCTCACCACCGCTGTTGCCGAGGCGGAACCGGCGCCGCAGCTCGTCTACGCACAGACGCCCGCCCCTTCGGAACCGGCGCTGACCGAGAACGGGTTGCCAACGCGCACGTCTCGCCAACCGACGCATCGGCCGCAACAGGCCCCCACCGAACGCCGTGTGAGTACCGAGCCGGCCCGACCCGAGGTGATCGGCGCCTGGCGGGCGGCGAGCAGGCAGACACACGAGACCGCGGCACCTCCGCCGCGACCCGCCCAGGGCGCGATGGTCCGCACAGATCACGAAGAAGGGTTCCTCGACTCATGACGACACAGGCGAACAGGCTCGGCTGGATGCTCGACGACCTGTCGAGCATGCCGGGTGTCCACTACGCCGTACTGCTTGCCACGGACGGGCTGGCCCTGGGCTACTCGGAATCGGTGGACCGCGACACGGCAGACAAGATCGCTGCATCCACCAGCGGCTTTCACTCCATCGGCGTCGCCATGGCCCCGTACACCGGCGGTGAGACGAACGGACTGCGCCAAGTCGTGGGCGAGTTCGACGATGGCCTCCTCTTCGTCAAAACCGTTGGCCACAACGCCCTGTTGGCAGTGTCGACGACCGACACCGTGGACGCCGAGGTCCTCACCTACCGGATGAACGGTCTGTCCGAACGCCTCGGCAAGGAACTGTCCAGCCCCGCGCGTAGCCAAGGTGATGAGGGCGGCGCTCGGCCATGAGCCCGCTGGGGCGCGATCCCGACATGGTCCGGGCGTACGTCCGTACACGTGGGCACTCGGCGCCGTCCCGCGACGGACTGACCCTGACGACGCTCGTTCGCGCAGCGGACCGTCCGCTTCACGGCCTCGACATCGAAGCTCGACGGGTCCTCGGGATCTGCCACGGGCCGCTGGTGATCGCGGAGATCGCCTCGCTTCTCGAACTGCCCCCCACCGTCGCGCTCATCGTCGTCTCCGGACTTCTCGACACCGGCCACCTCAACACCCCGACCCTGGCCGACGATCAGCCGGACATCAGCGTTCTGGAGGAAGTACTCAATGGACTCCGTGCTCTCGTCTGAGCACCAGTACCTCCCCGCCACCGTGACCCGCTCGGCGAAGATCCTGATCGCCGGCCACTTCGGAGCGGGAAAGACGACGCTGGTCGGCAGTGTGTCGGAGATCAAACCGCTGAGGACCGAAGAGCCGATCACCGAAGCCAGCAGGGGAGTTGACGACCTCGCCGGCCTGCCCGACAAGACGGAGACGACAGTCGCCTTCGACTTCGGCCGCCGCACGCTGAGCCCCCGGCTCGCCCTCTATCTGTTCGGCACCCCCGGGCAGAACCGGTTCACACCCTTCTGGGAACACCTCATCCACGGGGCACTGGGAGCGCTGGTCCTCGTCGACACCCGTCGGCTCCAGGACTCCGACGCGATCCTCGGGCTCTTCGAAGAACGCGACCTGCCATTCGCCGTCGCGGTCAACCAGTTCGAGGGCGCCCCTCGATACGACCTCGGCGAGATCCGGCAGGCCCTGGCCCTGCCTGCCGACGTGGTGCTCACCTCCTGCGACGCCCGCGACGAAGTGTCCTGCATCCGCGCGCTGATCGCCTTCGTCGAATACCTCCACCGATCCAGCCGACTGGAGCACCTGTCGTGAATCTGCCGCCACCGACATCTCAAGCCGACCACCGTACGCACACCGGGAACGCGCGATTCGCCATCTACACACAGGAGTTCGCGGCGGATCCCCACCTTTGGTACGCGCACATGCGGGAGCAGTACGGAACGCTGGCTCCGGTCTACCTCGACCCGGACGTGCCTGCCACGCTGGTGATCGGCTATCAGACCGCAGTTCGTGTCCTCAACGACCCGGTACGGTTCCCCGCCGACCCGCGAATCTGGCAACAGGGCGTCTCCGCGCACTGCCCGGTCCGGCCGATGCTGGAGCACCGCCGCAACGCGCTGCGCAATTCGGGCCCCGCTCATGATCGTTACCGTGCGGCGAACACGTCCGCCCTCGGCTACGTCCGCCAGCACGAACTGCACGCCATGGTGCAGCGGATCGCCATCCCCCTGATCAACGAGATGTGCGAGAAGGGCCACGCGGACCTGCTGACGCAGTACGCACAGCCCCTTGCCTTCCAGGTCCTCAACGCGATCCTCGGCTGTCCCCCGGAGATCGGCCAGCGCGTGGCCCAGGGGATGGCCGCGGTCTTCGACGGCGTGAACGCCGAGGCCGGCAATGCCATGTTGGCCGAGACCCTCAGCGAACTCGTCGCCTTCAAACGCCGCCATCCCGGGATGGACATCACCACCGGCCTCCTGATGCACCCGGCCAAGCTGGACGAGCTGGAGTTGATGGACCAACTGCTCACCTTGTACGGCGCCGGGATCGAGCCGGAGCAGAACACCATCGCGAACACCCTGCGGCTGATCCTCAGCGACGACCGGTACTCCGGCCGCGTGCTGCGGGGGAGCCTCAGCGTGCGCGACGCCCTCGACGAACTGCTCTTCGCCGACCCGCCGTTGGCCATCTACTGCGCGTCGTATCCCCCGCTCCCGGTCGAGGTCGACGGCGTCGTCCTGCCAGCCCATCAGCCGGTCCTCGTCAGCATGGCCGCCTGCAACAACGACCCCACGGTCGTCTCCGACCAACGCGCCGGCAACCGCTCCCACCTGACCTGGAGCGCCGGACCGCACACCTGTCCCGCGCAGCCCCTGGCCTACCTCATCGCCGAGGTGGCCATCGAGGAGATCCTCGACGCCCTCCCCGAGATGGAACTTGCCGTTCCCGCCGCGCAACTCACCTACCGCCCGGGCCCGTTCCACCGTTCCCTGACCGGCCTGCCGGTCCACTTTCCTCCGTCGCCGCGCCTTACTCTGACCTAGGGAGATTCCGACATGGACCGCACTCTGCCCCTCGTCCTGGACCCCACTGGCCGCTCCCGCCCGGCCGAAGAAGCCGCCCTCCACGCCGCCGGCCCCGCCACACTCGTGGACATCCTCGGAGTTCCGGCCTGGTCGGTCAGCGACCCGACCACCCTCAGGAGCCTCCTCAACGACCACCGGGTCTCCAAGGACGCGAGCAAGCACTGGCCCGCCTTCATCAACGGCGAGATCACCGAGAAGTGGCCGTTGGCCCTCTGGGTCGGCGTGAACAACATGTTCACCGCCTACGGCGACAACCACCGGCGGTTGAGGCGCCTGGTGAGCAAGGCGTTCACAGCCCGACGTACCGCCGAAATGGTGCCGCGCATCGAACAGATCACGGCCCGCCTCATCGACCAGCTAGCCCGGACCCAGTCCGGCGAAATTGTCGAGCTGCGCGAGGCGCTCGCCTTCCCGCTACCGATCCAGGTCATCGGCAACCTCATGGGTCTGCCGGAAGAAGTCGTTCCCCGCTTCCGGAATGTGGTCGACGGAGTCTTCGACACCACGCTCAGCAGCGAGGAGGCCCGAGCCAACACCGTGGTCCTGTACGGCATCCTCACCGAACTGGTCGCCTCCAAGCGGACCACGCCCGGCGAGGACCTCACGTCGACGCTCATCAACGTGCGCGACGACGAAGGCGACGGTTCCGCTCTCACGGAGCAGGAACTCCTGGACACCCTGCTCCTGGCAATCAGCGCCGGCTACGAAACGACCGTCAACCTCCTCGACCAGGCCGTCACCGCCCTGCTCACCAACTCGGGCCAGCTCGCCCACGTTTGGGCGGGCCGCGCCTCCTGGGACGACGTGATCGAGGAATCCCTCCGCTTCGCTGCCCCCATCAGCCACTTGCCGCTTCGGTACGCCGTCGAGGACCTCACCCTCCCGAACGGGCTCGTGATCCGCCAGGGCGACGCGATCCTCGCCTCGTACGGAGCAGTCGGCCGCCATCCGAACCTGCACGGCGCCACTGCGGGGACATTCGACGTCTTGAGGGAGAGCAAGGAGCATCTCGCCTTCGGACACGGGGCACATTTCTGCCTCGGCGCTCCGCTGGCCCGCGCCGAAGCACGAGTGGCGCTCCCTGCCCTGTTCGAGAGCTTCCCGGAGATGACCCTTGCCGTACCGCCCGAGGAGCTTGAACCCGTGGCGAGCCTCATCGTCAATGGGCACCGGACGGTGCCCGTGCGTCTGCAGCCCATGCGCCGCCCCGGCTGAGCCGGGGCTAGGGCTCTTGCAGGGCCCGCTCGGCGGAGTGGGAAATGCCCAGTTCAGCGCGCGTTGTCAGGGAGACTCTTCAGCCCGGTCACTGATTCCTAATGCCGTCTGTCAAGCGGCCCGAGCGGTGGGCGGCGTGAGTTCGTAGTGCCGTCCGTCGCCTAACGTGACAGTCGGGGATCTTGGAGTTACCGAGTTCAACTGCCCAGGGTTCGCCAGGACTTCGGCCGGGGTATCTCGCGCTGGTCGAGGTAGTTCTGGACGGCAGTCGGCCGGCGGGGTGTGAGTGCTTCTTTGGTCGGCGGCAGTCTGCTGAGGGGCTCGATGTTGACGGCGATGGCCGTCAGGACGTGCTGGATGTGGGCTTTTCCCTGTCCTCGGTAGCGGCAGCGTCGTATGCCGTGTCCGTGGGCGAACTCATTGACCGTGCCCTCCACCCCGGAGCGGACCGCGTAGCGGGTCTTCCACTCGGGCGTCTGTTGCTCGGTGCGGACGCGGAGTTGCAGGTCGCGGAGTTCTCGTGGGGGAAAGCCCACGGTGCGGGTGCTTTCGCGGGAGGTGGTGCATCGTGACCGGCCCGGAGACCATCGCCGACACCACCCTCACCGTCAGCGGGAACGCGGCCTCGGTGAGCCTGCCGTGGACGAACGCCAAGGACGGCTACACCGTCACGCTGACGCCCCCGTCCAACACCACCGTCTCCACGGTCGCCGTCAGCCAGAACAGCGGCCAGTGCCTGGACGACACCAACCTCTCCAGCGCCAACGGCACGCAGTACCAGCAGTACTACTGCGAGGGCGGCTACCAGCAGATGCTCGACCTCAAGCCGGTCAGCGGCACGGCCAACACGTACACGGTCGTCAACGAGATCAGCGGCAAATGCCTCGACGTCACCGGCGTCTCGACCACCGCCGGCGCGCTGATCCACCAGTGGACCTGCGACGCTGCGAGCGTACTGAGCACCAAGAAGAACCAGATCTGGCGCCTGCTCGGCAAGGGCTGAAGTCCGGCCAGGACCCCTCGTCAGGCCGACCGAGGGGTCCTAGGTCGCCTAGGGCAGGAGTGCGATCTTGCCGCCGACGTGTCCCGTACGGCTCAGGTCGAGTGCGACAGCTGCCTCTGCGAGGGGGTAGGTGCGCCAGATCGGGACCTGCAGTCGTCCCTCTTCGATCAGGGCGAGGATGTCGTGCAGGGCCTGGACCGTGTTCCCGCTCGCGCCGTCCGTGTGGACCTGGACACCCAGGTCGCCGGCGTCGAAGGCCAGGAGGGTGAGGACCCGCCCTGGGCCTCCCGCGAGGTCGATGGACACCGGGATCTCTCCCCGGCCGGAGGCGTCGAGAACGGCGTCGACTCCTTCGGGGGCGATCGCCCGTACGCGGTCGGCGAGGCCCTCTCCGTACACCACGGGGATTACACCGAGCGAGCGCAGGCGTTCGTGGTTGTCCTGGCTCGCGGTGCCGATCACGCGCGCGCCCCGGGCCACGGCGAGCTGGGCGGCGAACACGCCCACGCCACCGGAAGCGGCATGGATCAGAAGGGTCTCGCCCTGGATGACCTTGAGGCGTTCGAGGACCGTCCACGCGGTTCCGCCGGAACCCGCGAGCGTGCCGGCCACCTCCCAGGGAAGGCCGGCCGGCTTGGCGACCAGTGAGTCGGCGTCGGCGACCGCGGCCTCGGCGTAGGCAGGCGTGAGCGAGGTCCCGAGAACCTCGTCGCCGACGGCGAAGGCGGTCACCCCCTCCCCGACCTGGTCCACCACACCCGCGATGTCGGACCCGAGGCCCGCAGGGAGATCGAGGGGCATCACCTGGCTCATGAATCCCTGCATGACTTTCCAGTCGAACGGGTTGACACCTGCCGCCCTAACTGCGAGCCGCACCTGCCCGGAGCCCGGGACGGGCGCCGGAACGTCCACGACGCGCAGAACATCGCTGCCGCCATACTCAGAGAACTGCACTGCGAGGGGCATTTTCTTCAGCTCCATGTTCTTGCCGGGGCAAAGGGTTCGGGGACGGGTTGGGCGCTGGTCGCCGCCGGTATCACCCGCCGCAGGGACCGGAGTTGTCGTTGTACGGCCACGGCTGACCAGCGGCGGTTCGCCGCGCACCCGCTGTTGTCCCGCAGGGGGTACGTGTGATGTGGGCGTGCCAGTTCGGCCTCCCTCTCCCACCATCTGCCAGTTCGTACCTGGGCGCACCCGGGGGCCGTCGGCGTACCACTTCGGCCAGCTGATTGGCGGGGCGGCATTGGGGTGAATCCATAGACGCCTGCTTGCGTCGAAGACCTTGGGCAGGCCGATGATGCACTCGGTGGTGTGGAGACAGCGTCTGCACCGTCGGCATGGTCAAGTTGGAGTGATGGTCTCGAGGAATGGCCGACTACGAGACCGACCATGAGCCGGTGTACCAGGCCGCCAACGCCGCTGCGGTCGGCATCCACTTGATCCGCATCGAGAAGCCCGGACAGATCCGCGGAAACCTGCGGGAGACGCTGTCGCACGACGGACGGTGCCTCATGGACATGGTCACCGACCCCCACGAGCTCTCGATCCCGCGTCACATCTCCGGCGAACAGATGAAGGGGTTTGTCTTCTCGGCGGGGAGGAGACGCTCGACCTGGCCAGAGCCGATTTGCGGAACGGTCCGCGGCCCTGAACCCGGCCGCCACATCTCGCCGGTCCACCATCACGACGGTGCGGATCTGCGACAACGGTGGGACGGAGGCTGCTCATCCAGTTCACCGCCCTCGCCGCTGGGTCCCGGCACGTCGCCGACCGCGCAATCGCCATTGGCCATGGAGACGACGCCTTCTCCCGGTCGGCCGACGTTTTCGCGATCCCTCAGCCGCGGTCTTCGGGATCCTGACCGACGAAGTCCGTGAACATGGCCGGCGGTGGATTAGACCCCACCCATTCCCGCAGCTCGGGCCCGATCGGCCCATGGAGCTCCACGGCTCCCGCCATTGCGCACTCTGTCAACCGCCCCAACAGATCCCCGGCCCGCTCCATGTGTGCCATGGCCGCCGCCGAGTCGGCGTACTCCTCGATCACCAGATAGCTGCCGTCCGTGGCCGAGAACCAGCGGTAGCTCCTGGTGCCGGGCTCGTCGTTCGCCTGCTGGCGCAGCGCGAACACCAACTTCTCGAACTCCTCCTGTCGTTGATCACGAACATCGAACCGTACGCGTACGAAGATGCTGGCCATATCTTCCTTGCCCCTGTGTTTTCGATGCCCGCGCCTTTGATCACAGGCACGCGGAACGGTCGAGCGCCGAACGACCCATGCCGGGCAGGAAGGTACCCACCGGATACTGGTTACTTCAACGATCCTTGGGTTTCCTTCGGAGACCGTGCTGGCCAAGTACGGGGCCCCGGGGAGAGAGCCGGAGGGCGGACCTAGGGCGCGGTTGTCTCTGTGGAGTGGGCGTCGTGGGCCTTGCGGAGGGTCAGAACCTCGTCCACGTGCGTGTCAGCCCACTCGGTGATCAGCTCGACGGCAGGCCGCAGGGAGTGGCCCAGTGGGGTCAGTTCGTAGTCCACGCGGGGCGGGACCTCGGCGAAGACCGTCCGGGTGATCAGGCCGTCGCGTTCCATTCCACGCAGTGTGTAAGTGAGGACCTTGGGCGTCACGTGATGGATCGCTTCGCGCAGCTCGTTGAACCGCCGAGGCCCGTCGCTCAGCATCAGCACGATCAGCACCGACCATTTGTCGCCGATGCGGTCGAGTACCAACCGGGCCGGGCAGCAGGGGTCGAGATCATTCTTGGACGTCATGGTTTCCAAAGGATACTAAAGGATCTTTGAAGTAACCAGTATCCACTAGGTAGCTTCCTAGTGGACGACGCCTTTTGGCGGCGTTACAGGGCGCGTTGTGGGCCGCGAAATATCACTCTCGTGTGCGCCAGTGCGACACCACCGGCGTGCAAGCGGACTGCAAGCGCACGGCAAGAATATGGAGCTGAGCAAAATGTCCCTTGCGGTGCAGTTCTCCGAGTACGGAACCAGTGAAGTGCTGCGCGTTGTGGATGTTCCGGCGCCCGTCCCGGGCTCCGGGCAGGTGCGGCTCGCAGTTAGGGCGGCAGGTGTCAACCCGTTCGACTGGAAAGTCATGCAGGGATTCATGAGCCAGGTGATGCCCCTCGATCTCCCTGCGGGCCTCGGGTCCGACATCGCGGGTGTGGTGGACCAGGTCGGGGAGGGGGTGACCGCCTTCGCCGTCGGCGACGAGGTTCTCGGGACCTCGCTCACGCCTGCCTACGCCGAGGCCGCGGTCGCCGACGCCGACTCACTGGTCGCCAAGCCGGCCGGCCTTCCCTGGGAGGTGGCCGGCACGCTCGCGGGTTCCGGCGGAACCGCGTGGACGGTCCTCGAACGCCTCAAGGTCATCCAGGGCGAGACCCTTCTGATCCATGCCGCTTCCGGTGGCGTGGGCGTGTTCGCCGCCCAGCTCGCCGTGGCCCGGGGCGCGCGCGTGATCGGCACCGCGAGCCAGGACAACCACGAACGCCTGCGCTCGCTCGGTGTAATCCCCGTGGTGTACGGAGAGGGCCTCGCCGACCGCGTACGGGCGATCGCCCCCGAAGGAGTCGACGCCGTTCTCGACGCCTCCGGCCGGGGAGAGATCCCGGTGTCCATCGACCTCGCGGGAGGCCCAGGGCGGGTCCTCACCCTCCTGGCCTTCGACGCCGGCGACCTGGGTGTCCAGGTCCACACGGACGGCGCGAGCGGGAACACGGTCCAGGCCCTGCACGACATCCTCGCCCTGATCGAAGAGGGACGACTGCAGGTCCCGATCTGGCGCACCTACCCCCTCGCAGAGGCAGCTGTCGCACTCGACCTGAGCCGTACGGGACACGTCGGCGGCAAGATCGCACTCCTGCCATAGACGATCGCGGAGCCACGCCAACCGGCTAGCCCGCAGCACAGCGGATTAGGCCATCTCCGCTGCACAGAGTTCCGGCAGCCTGGCCGTAGTCGCGGCCATCGCGAGACGGATGTCTGCAGGGTCTGCGCCTACTGCCTGGCCAGGCGCTTCAACCTCTGTCAGTCGGCGAGGCACCCAACGTCGGCGGTCTCGTGCTCGACGGCCACCGGCTGTGGGCGGTACGGAACCACGACAACAAGATTGCCCGCTTCCGATCACCAGGCCGGCCTCCGCCGTTCCGGCCACAGCGGTGCTCTTCGGGAACCGCCTTGCCGCCGTGAAGGGGCACTTCGACATCGGGTTCTCGGCCACCTCACCCACCTACGAAGTCGTCGTCACCAGGTCATGACGACGACGTGACCGCAGCGGTCCCGCCGTGCAACAGCCTGGTGGGACCGCTGCGGTCACGGTTCACCATCGTGGTCGCCGTCAGGCCGGGGCACACCACCGGGCCAGGCCGGCCGGCGTTCGCGTATCGAGGTTCTGGTGCTTTCCGGGTTTGCTGCCGTAGCTCAACGACGTCGACCGCCGCCGTGCCGATGTACACGGCGTGGCCAACGTGATGTCGCTGCGGGGGGTCAGTCCTGTTTGTGGGTGAGGCCTATCAGGAGTGCGGAGATGACGCGGTCGGTGGCAGCGGCCATGTCGACGGCGTCAGGGGCGAGCAGCCATTGGACCTGGAGCCCGTCCATGACGGCGACGATGGCGTTGGCCGCGTCGTCGAGGTTCAAGTCGGCGCGGGTTTCGCCGAGTTCGGACGCTTCTGTCAGCGCGGCGACGACCTGGGCACGCAGGCTCTGGTACCGACTGCGGAAGTACTCCTGGGCTGGGTGGCCGTCGGTGGTGCTTTCCGCGGAAAGCACGGCGTACAGCCGCACGATGCCTTCGCGTTCGGCGTTGTGGCGCGCGGTGTCGACCAGGTGGCGCAGGAAGGCCAGGCCGCGGGGGCGCTCGCTGCCGAGTTCTTCGATGTCGGTCTTGTCGCGCAGTTCCAGGACGCTGGTGAGCAGCAGTGTCTTGGAGCGGAAGTAGTGCAGGACGCCGGCCTGGGTGACTCCGGCGCGGTCGGCGATCTCGGCGAGTGATGCGTTGTTGTAGCCGCGGGCCGCGAAGGTGTCCATTGCGATGTGCAGGATCTCCTCCCTTCGCTGCTGGGCTCTGGGGCTCCTTGCGGTGCGGGGCTGCGGGTCACTTGCCTTCCTGACGTTCACCGGGGGGAGTCTACGGGGCTGTCGATCAGTCGTCACCTATGCGATACAAGCCTTAAAATAAGTTCTGGACGAGTACTTACTAAGCACTTAGTAAGTGTGCTTTCATGCTTCCGTTCCGCCTGATTCATGCCGCTGATGTTCATGCCGCGGCAAGCGGCCTGGAAGGACCCGTATGACCTCCGTTTCCCTGCCTGACGACGCCGAGCTGAGCCGCCGCATCGGCGGACTCGACCTCGAGTCCAAGGTGCGGCTGTTGACCGGCGCCGACCTGTGGACGCTGCCGGCCGAGCCCCGGCTCGGGCTTCTCCCGGTGACGATGTCCGACGGCCCGCAGGGGGTACGGGGGACCGGAGCCGACCCGGAGGCCACTGGACTGCTCGCCCCGGCCCCCAGCGCCCTGGCGGCCACCTGGGATGCGGAGCTGGCTGAGCGGCTGGCGGACCTGTTCGCCACGGAAGCGCGTCGCAAGGGCGTCGATGTGCTGCTCGCGCCCGCGGTGAATCTGCAGCGCACCCCCGTCGCTGGGCGGCACTTCGAGTACCTCTCCGAGGACCCGCTGCTCACGGGCACCCTGGCTGCCGCCATCGTTCGCGGTCTGCAGGCCTGTGGGGTGGCCGCGTGCCTCAAACACTTCGTGGCCAACGACTCGGAGACCGACCGCACCAGCTACCGATCCCGTCTGGACGAGCGCACGCTGCGCGAGGTCTATCTGGCCCCATTCGAGCAGGCCCTCGCGGAGGCCGGACCGTGGAGTGTGATGGCCGCCTACTCGGGGGTCGACGACGGGCAGGAGTCGGCGCCGATGAGCGAACACGTGCGGCTGCTGTGGGGTGTTCTCAAGGAGGAGTGGGGCTTCACTGGGCCCGTTGTCAGTGACTGGGCCGCCACCAGATCCACCGTGGCCTCGGCGGTCGGCGGACTCGACCTCGTGATGCCGGGACCCGAGGGCCCGTGGGGAGAAGCTCTCGTTGCGGCGGTCCGCGCGGGCGAGGTGGACGAGCAGATCATCGACGACAAGGTGCTGCGGCTGCTGCGCCTGGCCCGGAACACCGGCCGACTCGGCCTGCCCGAGCAGGAATCCGCTCTGGAGCCTACCGAAGGCCCCTACCTGTCGGCGCAGGTTGAGGGTTCCGGCGCCTCGGCCCTCGCGCCCGAGGAGTTCGCACTGCTGCGGGAGGTCGCCGTGCGCGGCACCGTGCTGCTGCGTGATGAGGCGGGACTGCTGCCGCTTCAGCCGAACAGCATCAGCAGCGTCGCGCTGATCGGCCCGAACGCGGTGGCGCCATATCTCCAAGGAGGCGGCAGCGCGTTCGTTCCGGCGGCGCGCACGGTGACCTTCGAGGACGGCCTGCGCGCAGCACTGCCCGAGGGCGTACGCCTGACGGTGCACAGGGGTGGCGACTCCCGACGCCGGCCGCCCTTCGCCTCCAGCGAGCTGCTCACCGACCCCGACACCGGCACGGCGGGAGTGCGCGCCGACCACTTGGACGTCGACGGGAACCGGATCGGCGGCGAGGTCCGCACGAGCGCCGACTGGACGACGTACGAGAACTTCGGCCCGGCGACGGACCGGGTGGTGCTCCGCACTGAACTGACGCTGTCCGAGCCCGGGATTCACCGCTTGGAGTTCGGGTGCACAGGACGCTTCCTGGTGACCGTGGACGGTGAGCAGGTCTTCGCGGGTGACGACGACCGGGGGGTTGAGCTGGTTCTGCAATCCCTCCACCACTACCCCCCGCTGCAGTGGATCGACGTGCAGGTGGGGCCCGAGACGCCCCGCAGGATCGCGATCGGCATCGACCTCACCGTGGTCGAGCCCGGCGGCTACGACCGCTTCGTCACCGCGCAGCTACGACACACCGTGCCCGGCCCCACGCCGTACGAGGAGATCGCCGAAGCCGCCGCCGCGGCCGGGGCGGCCGATGTCGCCGTGGTCGTGGTGGGCACCAACGAGGAGAGCGAGTCGGAGGGCTGGGACCGTGCAGGACTTGAGCTCCCCGGCTACCAGGACGAGTTGGTGCGCAAGGTGATCGCCGCCAATCCGCGGACTGTGGTCGTGGTCAACGCGGGTGCCCCCGTGCTGCTGCCCTGGGCCGACGAGGTGCCCGCCCTGCTGTGGGCGTGGCTGCCGGGCCAGGAGGCAGGGCACGCGCTGGCCGACGTCCTGCTGGGCCGGTCCGAGCCAGCCGGCCGCCTGCCCTGGACTCTTCCCGCCAGGGCGGAGGATGTTCCTGTCCCCGACGCCCGGCCGCACGACGGCATCGTCACCTACACCGAAGGCGTCCACATCGGCCACCGGGCCTGGGACCGGCAGGAACTTACCCCCGCCTTCCCGTTCGGGCACGGCCTCGGCTGGACCCGGTGGACATACGACTCCGTCACCACCCCCTATCCGTCCGTCTCCGCCGCCCACCTGACCGGGCCTGCAGGCGGAGACGGACTCCAACTGGCCGTGGAGCTGACCAACACCGGTCCCCGTGCGGGTCGCGAGGTCGTCCAGGTCTACGTGGAGCCGCCCCAGGACGGCCCCGACCGTCCCGTCCGTCTGCTTGCCGGCTTCACCACCGTCCAAGCAGCAGCCGACGCACAAGTCACCGCCCAGGTCCAGCTGTCTGCTCGTGCCTTCCAGATCTGGGACACCGACCTGCGCGACTGGCGCACACCGGCCGGCCGCTACCGACTCCACGTCGGACGCTCCAGCCGAGATCTGCGTCTGACCGCCGATGTCATCTCCGACGGCGACCGCCTCCACACCGTGGTCTGACGTAGGTCACCACCCGCGCCAGCCCGCGCGCAAGGAGTCGCAAGATGCGCACTACCCCGATATGCCGCCAGACCTCGCCAGTCCGCCTGTCTCAACGTCACGGCAGCACCGTCAGCCGCTGACTGTGGCCGCGGCCGGGAGGCGAACTCGGGGCCTGGCCAGGGCGCCCCCGCCGGATTTGGCACGGGCGCGGCCAGGGACACCCTGACCATGTGATCCATGGGCGACACCACATCGCACCCGGCAGTGATGTGTTACCGGACCGCGGAGCGAACACCTGCCCCACCTCCGTCTGAAATTCACCCGGAGCAACGGCGAAGAAATGCAGCACGGATGTTGCGGGGCATGGCGACCCCCTGACGGCTTGCGCCGCCCCGCAGTTGAACCTCAGGGTGGCAGAAACGCGTTGGTTTCCTTTTCCGCCGCAACCGAACTCAGGAACCTTCGCAGGATCAATGAAAACTTTGATCCTTTGGGAAAATTCGGAAACGCGTACATGAATCAAAACTCCCAGAAATAGCAAGCTATGCCAGCGAAATCGGAGATCAAGCGGTCTTGCGGCGCTACGGACAGGGGGCGTCACTGCCAAGTCGAAGAACGTCGAAAACGGAAGAAGTTCGTCGAGTACCTCACCACGCCTGAGGCGAGCGCACTCACCGCGAACCCTTACGGACTCGCACCCAAGGGCGGAGAAGTCGAGTCGACACCGGTCAACGAACTCAGGATCCCCGGGACCTGCTTTCCCTGAACTGCCCCTGGGGTCCCACGAGCGCCGCAGTCGCCCATCGCGTCCCATCCCGCTGAGGCGCGCATTCCTGGGCCAAGCCACCACCCCCTGCTGTTCCGTACCACTCGCACATGATTGGCGGTTGACCATGAAGGAATTGCGTTCTGTTCCGCAGGCTGTGCTGGAACGACTCGTTGTCGGCGCGGCCGAGGTCGAGCGGACCGGTAGTGGTCTCATGCCGCGGCGCCTGCCGGCCTGGACCTCCGCCCAGATGGTCGACGACGCTCCGCGGGTCGTCGCCGACCAGACGGCGGGTGTACGGCTGGACTTCGTCACGACAGCGTCAGTCGTGGAGTTGCGGGCCAATGTCACCTGCCATGTGTGGCCGGAGAGCGACGCGCTGTCGCGGAAGTCCGTGTTCGCGCTGACAAGCGGGGAGGACCTCCTCGACAGTGTTGCCGTGACCGGAGGGACGGTGGTCTACCTCGGAAGTGACGGGAGCCCGAGTGGAAGAGCGTCGCAGGGAACACCCTTCACCATCACGCTGAGACTGCCCGGGGCGCATGCCCATCGTCCGAGGCGGGCCGAACTGTGGCTGCCGCACAACAGTGCCGTCGATATCCTCGGGCTGCGTGCCGACGCCGAGATCCTGCCGTACGCCGGTCCGCGCGGTCCGCGCTGGCTGCATCACGGCAGCTCCATCAGTCACTGCCAGGCCGCCGTCGGGCCGCTTCAGGTGTGGCCGGTGGTCGCGTCACGGCAACTCGGTCTGGATCTGCTGGATCTGGGTCTGGCAGGCCACTCGCTGCTCGATCCGTTCGTGGCCCGGACCATCCGGGACAGCAGCGCTGACGTCATCAGCGTCAAGCTGGGTATCAACATCGTCAACGGTGACGCGTTCACGCGACGCAGCTTCGTCCCTGCGCTGCACGGATTCCTCGACACCATTCGCGACGGGCACCCCACGACACCGCTACTAGTGATTTCTCCCGTCTATTGCGGAATCCATGAGTACGCCCCCGGCCCGACCGTGTTCGACCCCGTAACCAGCGCCTTCGTCGCGACCACCGCTCCAAGGGACACCGCGATGGGCGCCCTGACCCTCGGCGCAGTGCGTCAGCTCGTCGAGGACACCGTGCGCCGGCGCGCCTTGGCCGACTCCAACCTGTACCTGCTCGACGGCCGCGAACTGCTGGGCGAGCCTGATCAGCACCACCTCTTCGACAACGTCCACCCGGATTCGGAGGGCTACGAAATGATGGGGAACCGGTTCGCTGCCCTTGCCCGTAAGCCGCGCTCCGCCGTCGGCGCCGCTTTTGTTCCCCTGTCGGACTTCTCCGTAGCCGGGTGACCTGAAATCGCCTGGTCACCGACGGCTCGTGGAGCGCCCAGGACAACGCCGTGCTCGACGACGACCTCTACGACGGTCAGCGCAGCGACTTTCGCCTCGCGCCACCTCGGCGTCGCAGCGGCAGCCCGTCGACATACTCGACGAGGGCCTGTCCCGCTTGGTCGTACCGGACGGGCCGCAAGTGCGCGTCACCGAGGTGCTTGCGGCCGTCGCGGTCACGATGTCGCCCTCCGGTCGGACGCGGGTCGACTTCGGGCAGAACTTCTTTGACCGGGTCCGGCTGCGGGTGCTCGGGGGGCGGCATTCTCGCCGCCCGGTTCCGCCTACACGTCCTGCAGCGGGAGGGTGAGGCTCACCTGGGCGGATGGACAGACTTCCCTGATCGCGCGGCGCGCCGCCACGCGTGCTCGCTTGCCCAGGCCCAGGCCGGTGTCGGCCCAGGTGAGCAGGAAGATGTTCACCTTGTCGGGCGTAGTCCCCAGGGCGTCCGCGGCGGCCCGCCGACCACTCGCTCACCCCTGCGGTCTACGCTGGCGGTCCCGACCGGCGCCTGCTCGGCCCCAGGGGACTGCGAGGCCTTCGCACCGGTCATGTCCTCGATCATCCGGCGCGTGAGGCCCGTGATTTTGGCCTCGTTGATCGTGGCCATGTACGGAATCAGCGAACCCAATTCGGTCATGACCAGGCGGCAGTAGGCCGCGAACCGCGGCGTGCCCTCGTACTCCCAACCGCCCAGCTTCATCAGCCGGTGCGGGCTGCTGAAGTGGTGCAGCGTCACCATGGGCGTGATGCCGAACTCGTGGCACGCCTCCAGCACGTCCCGGTAGTGCTCGATCGCCGACCTGGAGACGAGGCCGTCCTCGGCCTGATCCGCGCCCACTCGATGGAAAAGCGGTAGCTGGTGAGGCCCAGATCTTGAGCAGGGCTAGATCCTGGCGGTAGAGCCGGAAGTGGTCGCAGGCGTCACCGCTCGGCTCCGCGAACCGCGAGACCCGGGCATGCTTCAACGCCCAGAAGCCACGGGCGATGTTATTGCCCTCGACCTGGTGAGCGGCGGTCGCTGAACCCCACAAGAAGGCGCCGGGAAGGTCACGTACGTACACCTTGTGGATCTTCTGTACCACCGCGGAGGCTGCTCGGCAGGCAGCTGTCATGTCAGGCAACTCATTCTTCACGCGCGGGTGTTGGGAGGGCCCGACCGTCGGCGTGCCGGAGGGTACCGCTCCCGTCGACGACGAACCGGATGATCCCGGCCACCCGGAGCATGGCCGAGACGAGGTCGACGAGGTACCCGTGCCGCCAGACGCCGAGGCGTCGACCATCAGTGGCCGCCGCGTGACGATCGCCGTACCGATCCGGACGACGTCCGCTGTCCAGACCGCTCGTCCCCGGCCGCGGGAATGATGAGTTCCTGAGGTGTCAGTCAGTCGTAGTCCTCGATCCGCCATTCGTCGTGCCAGTCCACGAAGGCCGTCTCTCCTTCGAAGCGGAGGGGCAGCCAGACATAGTCCGCGATCGACGTGTCGGGGTCGAGCAGTTCCGGGGGGAGTGCGACAGGGGTGTCGGAGGCATCCTCCGGCTCATCGCCGGAGAAGCGCCTGCGCATTTCTTCCTGGATCGGCTCGGCCAGCTCGGGTGCCAGGTGGGGCAGCCACCTGTCGGCCAGGGCGATGTAGAGGTCCTTCTTGTGCGGATGCTTGAACACCGAGCTGATCTGGGAGCGGTACGAGGTCCCGGAGGCATCGTGGGGGTGTGGGTCGCCCAGCACGGTCCACGGGCCGTGGAAGGTCCGCGCGACGGCAACCTCCGACCGGTTGGGGGCGTAGCCGGTTGTGCCCGAAGTGATCAGGTAGTGCAGTCCGTTGCGCGTGAAGTAGGCCGGCGCCTCACGGACGTACGGTGGGTGCGGGTGCGGGAAGTGGGTCGAGTAGTAGCCGGTGACGTCGGTGTAGTCCTCGGTCAGGTCGGCGCAGATCAGCTCACTGTGTACGCGCTCGAAGTAGTAGTACGCCTTGCCGTCGTCGGGATGGACGGCGAGGTCGAAGTCGCCGGCGTTCATCCCGAGGGGGCGGAGCCCCGTGCGGACGACACGGTAGGGGCCGAGGAAGTCGTCGGCGACGAGGACGGTGCTCTCTTGTGTGTGTCCCTCACCCATGATCTTGATCCAGCACACGTACTGCTTGGTCGCGGCGTTGTAGATGATGTGGGGCCGGTCGACCTGCTGGGCCGGGTGGAGAGGAGACTTCGGGTCGCCCGGCTCGGGCGGGATGATGAGTCCCCGGTCCTCCCAGTTGTAGAGGTCGGTGGAGGCGTAGCAGCGGATTCCCCAGTGCCAGATGCCGCTTCCGGGTTTCGTCTTCTCCTTGTTCTCTCCGTACCAGTAGAACGTTCCGTCGACGTACGTGATCGACCCGCCGTGCGCCTGGATGCGGTGGCCGGTCGTGTCGTACCAGAACTGGCCCGGGCGAATCGACGAGTGTGGCGCTGTACTCACGGATGGTTCCTCTTTCGGTGTGGTGGGCGGGCGGCTGCGAGGGAGTCGGCTGTGGACAGGGCCTGTTGGCCGGGAGGCAGGTCGGCAGCAGGCTCTCGATCAGCGGGCGGTATCCGGTAGGTGTCGTGGTCGCGGTCTGCCAACAACGCGTCCCATCGCCGCCGTGGTCGGCCGACGACTCCGGCCACGGCGGCGATTTTGTCGAGCGGAGGGAGCAACTGCGTGACGTCTCCGGCGGTTACCACCGGTTGGTGTCACCGCGAGCGGGAGCGGAGCCTCGCCCTTCGACGAGGACGTGGTGCTTTGCTGCACGGACATGCGCGATCGCTCCGGCTCGGTCCGTTTTCCCGCGGCCTCAGTCTTGTCCGGGTCGGGACGACTTCGGGCTGCGCGGGATGGGGTCGAGTGCGTCGACGAGCTGCCAGACAGACCGGGCTCGGGCGTATGCCGCGTAGCGGGAGATGTTCACGTCGTCCACGAACCAGGATTCTGGCGTGGCGAAGGCATGGCCCTTGGTCGTGGCACCGTCGTCGTAGATCCGGTTCGCCACGGCTTCACTCATCTTCAGGGCCTTGGTGATGAGTTTCCTGTCGCCGGTCGCGCGGCCGATGTGGACGGCGGCCGCCGTCGCCATCCAGGTGGTGCCGGGCCACACGTCGGCGATCTCAGGGACGAAGCCGCCGGGAGGCTGGATGTAGTCCATCGGGTAGTGCTTCAGGTTCTCGTCCAGAATGATGGGTGGTCCTGTGGGGATGCCGTCTGAGTCCTTGGGCGCCAGGAAGGCATCCAGGGTGTTGTGCCAGTGCGTCCGGGCGCGTTGCAGATTGATCAGATTCGGCAGGCCGAGCTGGGAAGCGATGCCCTGGGCGTAGAACGCGTCCAGGAAGACGGCGTCCGTGGGCAACACCGGCTTCTTGATGCCGAAGATGTTGCCCGTCCGTCCATCGATCCCGCCGGTACCGTCGGAGAAGCGATAGCGCCCGGTCCCGGGGTTCCAGAAGATCCTTTCGAACTCCGCTTTCGCCGCCGCCAGTTCGGTGTCGATCTCCTTCTGGACCGAGGCCGTGGCTTCGGGTATTCCGAGGGTCCTGGCCGTGGGCGTGAGCGTCGAGAGGATTTGGAGCGACAGGAGGTACAGCTGGCAGTTGTAGATGCCGTGGCCGTTGACCAGCAATTGGTCGTAGGTGTTGGCCGGATTGTTCGACGGCGGATCCGCTGGTAGGTGGGAGCCGGGCGGGCGGAAGAACTGCGAGTGCTTGAGCGTCCGCAGCATCTGGGGGTAGCCGTAGGCCAACAGGCTCTTGTCGTCTGTCTCTTGGTACAGCGCGTACACCCGGTAGATGAGCTTGTGGAAGCAGTCCCGGAACGCGTCGCCGCCCGCGGGATCGAAGAGTGCGCCGAGGTCGTCGGTGCCGGCTGGCGGTGCGCCGAAGACGGGTTCGGACGTTGCCGAGGGGGCGCCCTGGTTGGCACCCGTGGCAGTGATGAAGGGGCCGGTGTCGAACATGATCTGCTGCGGGACGCGCCCCCACTTGTCCTGCTTGGTCAGCTGTAGCCAGCCGCGTAGGCGACCGAGTTCGATGTTGGGGAACAGCTTCGTGTACAGCAGGTAACCGAAGCTGTCGACGTCCATCTCGTTGGCCGGAGCACCGCCGCTGCCGGCGTCGATCGTGTAGAAGAGGTGGGTTCCGGGGATCTCCGCGCCCAGACGTGGACCGCCGGGGGCCGGAGTGACGGTGCTGCTGACCAGGCCGGCCTCCCAGAACGAGGCATCGAAGACCATCCCGAACAGCTCGTTCAGGGCCGCCTTCCGCAACCACACCGGGTACTTCTTGTTCTCGGCGATCGGCTTCCACCACGCCTCGACAGCCGTGAGGGAGTCGTCGTGCCGCGCCAACTCGCGCTGGGCGATGGCGAAGGCCTGCTTGAACGGATATGAGTTCGGGACGTAGTCGTTGGAGGCCGTCGATGCGGCGCCGAGGAACTCGGTGTACCGGCGCATCCAGACTGCCCGACCCTCGGGCGCGG
The DNA here is from genome assembly GCF_045162565.1 of Streptomyces sp. NBC_00986. Classification (NCBI taxonomy): domain Bacteria; kingdom Bacillati; phylum Actinomycetota; class Actinomycetes; order Kitasatosporales; family Streptomycetaceae; genus Streptomyces; species Streptomyces sp. NBC_00986. The sequence goes on along the minus strand of NZ_CP108733.1, from coordinate 913,071 downwards.
CGTCGTAGTACACCTGTGGGAAATCCCAGGACAGGGCGTAGCGGACGGTTGTCTTCTGGCCCGGCCGCAACTGCGCGCTCACGGTGACGGCGCCTGCCGAGTTCGAGTTGTCCAGCGCTTTGTTGGGCAGCTTGCCGGTGGAGGAGAACGGCCCGTAGATGTCGCCGCCGTCGCCCGCCCCGTCCCACGAGGTGGCGTACGTGAGTTTCTGGCCCGAGGCGGGCAGGGCGGCGATCGTCCACTCGGACTTGTAGGCGTCGGGCGTGTTCGTCGGGTGGTCGGAGCCCAGCGTCACACCGGCGACGCCCGACCGGGCGTCGGTGTCGAACCGGCTGTAGAAGCCGGTGCGCGTCGTGCCCGTGTCATGGGGAGTGGCGTTCGGGAAGGTGAACATCACCGAGAGGTCGATCACCTTTGTGGTGGGGTTCGCCAGTTCCACGTCGAAGAAGGCCACCGGCATCGAGGTGCGCTCGTCCTCGCGGGCCACGATCGGCGACCAGAACCGCATGGACACCTGTGACTGGAACGCGCTGTAGGTGGTCCAGCCGAACGGGTAGAGCGCGGCGTAGGTGCCGTCACCGGGGGCCAGTTGGTTCCAGCCGGGCAGGACTCCGGCGAAGTCGCGCTGCGGGGCAATGTTGTCGTGCCGGGTGGCGAGGGTTTTGACGGTCGGGGCGCCCGTGGCACCCGCGACCTGCTCACGGATGTGGAACGCCGCCTGGGGGAGTGTGCGCATCTCCCACCAGTTCGATGACTGCGAACCACCCATGTTCCACGGCCCGAAGGTCCCGAACAGGTTGTACTGGAACGATCCGGCGCCCACGCCACCGAGCGGGATGCCCAGACCGGGCACGCTCATGCCGCCGGCGAGTCCGCGCAGGCCCGTGGGCTGCCCGGTGTGGCACTCGGGATCGGCTGCAGCCTCGCAGGGGCCGTCCGGTGCGAGGCCCCAGGCGCGGACGTATGCCGCCTCTGGCACTCTCGCCGCGTTCAGCGGCGACGCATGGGTGGTCGGAACCGAGGCCAGCGCCTGGAATCCGCCGAGTTCGCCCGCGGCGACGAGGGCGGCGACGGAGAGAGCACCCCCACGGATGAACGCCCTTCGTGGAAGGGCTTCGGGTGTCGGGTCCTGGTGGGAATTGTCGGGTGAGCTCATGGGGCGTCATTGCTCCTAGGTTGCTCTTGGATGGTGCGGCTCTTGGGCAGCGGTCTGGTGACGGCGAAGGCATGCGGGAGAGCGCTGAAGAATCCGGCTCTGTCGATCGGCCTGCCTGGCGTGACCTGCTGCCTTACTGCTGTGGCACTGCGTTCTGCGCTTCGGGCTCAGGCCGAGAGAGGATCGCGTCCACTTGGTGTCGGAAGGATGTCGAGTAGGGAGAGAACTCATCTGCTTCGAGCGCCCGCACAAGGTTGGCGGCGGGTGCGTCCAGGTGCGCTCCAAGTCGTCCGGCGGCTTGGGCCTCGCCGGCTGGTGCGATGCCGCCGTCCGTGGCGGCGGCCACGACCGCGGACCATGTGATCGGGTCGTCGAGCACATCGCGGATGGTGGCGAACTCGCCTGAGGCAGAGGGGAGTTGGACCGGATCGGCGGTCTTCCAGTGGTGGTCGCCGTGCTCGACCTTCTCCGGCGTGGTGGCACCGGGCAGCTGCACGTGAGCCGTGACCCCGACCGGAACGTGTACGTCCAGTCGGAACTGCCCGTCGGCGCGTGCCCAGGCGACGCGGGCCTCGCCGTAGGGGGTGAGGTGCCGGGCCGACGCGGAGGTGAGTGCGGCGGACGGCAGGGGACGGACGAGGATCTCGCGGTAGCCGGGTGCGGCCGGTGCGAGGCCGGCGACTCGGCGGTGCAGCCAGTCCGCCACCGCACCGAGCGCGTAGTGGTTGAAGGAGGTCATCTCGCCGGGATTGATGCTGCCGTCGGGGAGCATGCTGTCCCAGCGTTCCCAGACCGTGGTCGCCCCCATGGTCACCGGGTAGAGCCACGAGGGACAGCCCGTCTGCAGAAGCAGGCGGTAGGCGACGTCGCTGTGTCCGGTCGAGGCCAGCGCGTCGGTCACCAGCGGGGTGCCCACGAATCCGGTGCTGATCCGGAATCCGCTGGCGCGTACGAGGTCCGCCAGCCGTCGGCCGGCCTCCGCGCGCTGTTTCTCGCCGGGCAGCAGTGCCCACTCGATGGCCAGGGCATAGACGGTCTGCGCGTCGGAGAGGACGCGTCCGGCGGGCGTGACGAAGGCGCGGGCGAACGCCTCCCGGACCTCGGTCGCCAGGGCGTGGTAGTGGTCCGCTTCCTGGCATCGGCCCAGTACACGGGCCGTCGCGGCCACGATCTCGGCCGAGCGGGCCAGATGCGCGGTGGCGACGACGTCAGGGTCGGCCTTTGCCCGAGCAGGGTCTTCCGGCGGTGCGTTCGGGTCCAGCCAGTCGCCGAACTGGAAGCCGCCCGTCCACAGACGGTCGGGGCCGGCGAGTTCGGTTAGCCGATCCACCCAGCTGCGCATGCTCGGCAACTGTCGCTCCAAGAGACTCTGGTCCCCGGTGCGTTGGTACAGGACCCACGGCACGACGGTCGCAGCGTCGCCCCAGGCGGCCGCGGTCGGGGACGGAGTGTGCAGCACGTCCGGCACCACGAACGGGACCGAGCCGTCGCCATTCTGTTCGGCCGCAAGGTCGGCCAGCCACGAGTCGAGGAAGCCCGCGGTGTCGAAAAGGAAGGTCGCAGTCGGCGCGAACACCTGGATGTCGCCGGTCCAGCCGAGCCGCTCGTCCCGCTGCGGGCAGTCAGTGGGCACGTCGACGAAGTTGCCGTGCATGCTGCGGACCACGTTCTCGTGGAACCTGTTGAGGAGTTCGTGAGATGAGGTGAACCAGCCCGTACGCCGCAGATCCGAGCCGATCACCACCGCCTCGATGTCCTCACCGCGCAGGCCACCTGCTACGCCCGAGACCTCTGCGTAACGGAAGCCGTGGAACGTGAGGGACGGTTCGAGCTCCTCCTCACCCCCGCCTGCCACTAGGTAGCTGTCGGTCGCCTGAGCCGTGCGCAGTGGACGGGTGCCGAGTTCCCCGTTCTCCAGGACCTCCGCGTGCCGTACGACGACTTCGCTGCCCGGCGCCAGGCCGCGAACCCGCAATCGCACCCAGCCGACCGCGACCTGGCCGAAGTCGACCAGGGTCCGGCCCGACGGTGAGGTCCACACGCGCTCGGGCGCCAACAGCCGGCCGGCGCGGACGGGAGGCCCTGTCGGGGCGACGAGCCTGTTGAAGTCGGCCGCGACCACCTCGACTCCGCCCGTGGCCGGCCGCCGTCCCGTGCCACGTCGTCGTAGGTCGGTGCGCTGGCCGTCGTAGAGGTCGTCGGCGAGGACTTCGCTCTCGCGCGCGGTCCACGAGCCGTCCGTGGCGAGGATGTGCACCTGGCCGTCGGCGGTTGTGACCTCCAACTGCGCCAGCAGCGCCAACCGGTCCCCGTAAAGCGCCCGTTCGCCGTTGAAGCCGAGCCGGCCCCGGTACCAGCCGTTGCCCAGCAGGACATCCAGCGAGTTGCGCCCCTTGTGGACCAGGTCCGTGACGTCGTACGTCTGGTAGCGCAGCCGGTTCTGGTAGGCGGTCCAACCCGGTGTCAGGACGAGGTCGCCGACTCGGCGCCCGTTGAGCGTGGCGACATACAGACCGTGGGCGGTGGCGTAGAGCCGTGCCTTGACCACTTCACTCGGTACCTCCAACAAGCCGCTCAGCACTGGAGCGGGTGAGTGCAGATCCCCGACGCCGGTCGGGCTCACGAAGGCCGCGGTCCAGTCGGAGACGTCGAGCAGACCGGCCTCCACGACGGCTGGCTGGCCCCACTCGCTCCACTCCTCCTTGTGCGCGACGCGGACCCGTACCTCGGCGGACTCCCGGGATGCGAGCGGCTCGGCCGGCCAGGGCACGAGCACCTGCTCGTTGCTGTCCACCTGGTACCTCTCGCAGTTCCCGTCCCGCGTGACCTCGACCTCGTACGCCGTCTGCTCGTAGCCCTCGTCCGCTTGCGCAACGGTCCACGACAAACGGGGTGTACAGGCGCCCATGCCAAGCACGGGGGAAGCGTCGGTGCGGTGTTCGAACCGGGGCGCGGTGGGGGCGGCAGCCACTGCCATGCGAGTCTCCAGACTTTTCAGCACATGAGGCCGGGCCCGAGACGGTGCGTCCGCGTTGCCGCGTAGAAACACCTTGCAGGCTCCCGGAAGGAGCCGCGTCGCTGGGGCCTACAGCGCTTTGCATCGTTCCACGAACGGATGGGCTTCGGAAGATGTCGGAGCTCAGGAAACCGTGATCGGCGAATGATGGTCCGGAGCTGCGCTGTAGCATGGCGTGCGTGGGAAACGATGCTGATAGGCCTGAATTGCCGGACGACGTGCGTGTTTCGGGTGATGGGACGAGGTCGCGGGGCGTTGGTGTCGCCACCGGCGCGTCAAAGTCTCCCAATGCTCGCCGTGCAACGATCCAGGACGTCGCACGGGAGGCGCAGGTCTCGGTTTCCACTGTCTCCAACGTGATTCGCGACGCCCCTGGTGTCCGTCCTCAGATGAAGGCCAAGGTCTCCGCGGCGATCAAGAAGCTGGGCTACCGGCCACAGGCCGGCGCCCGAGCGATGCGAGGACGCTCCTACACCATCGGCGTCATGCTCACCGAGTTCTCCGCACCCTTCCAAACAGAGATCGCGGAGGGCATTGCCGACGAACTGGAGCCGAGTTCGTATCAGGAGATCTTCGTCGCCGGAGGCCTCTCCACCGAGCGCCAGCAAAAGAGCATCGAAGCGCTCTCCGACCGGCAGGTGGACGGGCTCATCGTCATCGCGCCGACGATGGCCACCTCGTGGCTGGAGAAACTCGGGTCGGGAGTGCCGACCCTGGTGATCGCCCGGCACGGCGGCTCCGCCCACTACGACACGATCGTGGATGACGACCAGGGCGGCGCGCGTCTCATGGTTGATCACCTTGTGGCACTGGGCCACAAGCGCATCCTGCACACAAGCCATCCGGCGGGACGTTTGAAGAGGCCCTTCGTCCTGTCCCACACCGCGCGATGTGACGGCTACGTCAGCGCCATGAAACGGCATGGTCTTGAGCCCGACGTCATCGAGACCTCCTACTCGGAAGCAGGCGGGTACCAGGCCGTCAAGGAAGCCCTCGACAGGCCGACACCGCCGACGGCCGTCTTCGCCGGCGCGGACATCGCCGCGTTCGGTGCCCTGCGTGCAGTGGAGGAGCGCGGCTTGAGGGTGCCGCAGGACATCACCATCGCCGGATACGACAACGTCTACGCCTCGACGATCGGCCGCGTCTCCCTCACGACGGTCGATCAGTCCGGCCACCTCACGGGCCAGATGAGCGCGCGACTTCTGTTGGAACGCCTGAACGGCCGGACCCAGCCCGTGCACTACGTCGTCTCACCACGGCTGATGCCGCGTGGCACGAGCGCGGCCCCGTCGCGCAATTCCGCCCGCCGATAGCCCTGAAGGCAGACCGTTTTCGAGCACCGTCTGCACTTCGACGTTCCGTGGAACGATCTATTTCTGACTTGAGTCGACAGTGCCGCGCGTACCTCGCATCGACTGGTCGGTCGATCGTCGATGTGCGGATGAAGGTGCGCCTTTGGCGGAGAGCACCAGGTGAGAGGTGCTGTGACGTGGCCATTTGAAGAGTGCACTACGAGGGCGTTGCGGAAATGTTACCCCGCAATCACAGCGCCGTCCCTTGACGCATCCCTGCCTGCTACCTAGCCTCCATTTGAAACGTTCCAGAGAGCATTTTCGTCCGGTACGCGCCCCTTTCGGTTGGGCGCGGGACGCTTCCGCTGCGGCCTGCGGACACCCCAGGCCGAGCCTCTCTCGCGTCCGAAGGAGCCAACCATGCGGCGCACCACAAGACCTACTTTCGTAGCACTGACCATGGCGACGACCATGACCACCCTGGCGGCGCTGAGCGCATGCACCAGCACGGACTCCGGATCGGGTGGTGCGGGAGGGAAGAAGGGCACGCTCACTCTCGGAATGTCCGCCGACATCCAGGGCTGGGACCCGTCGAACCAGCCCGGCTATCAGGGCTGGACGGGCGAGGCGGTGTATCAGTCCCTGATCCAGTGCGACGCCCAGGGCAAGCCCCACCCGGACGCTGCCGAGAACTGGACGTTCAAGAAGGACAACACCGGTGTCACGTTTCACCTGCGTTCCGGTATGAAGTTCTCGGACGGGACACCGGTCGACTCTGCGGCCGTCAAGGCCTCCATCGGATACATCGGGAAGCATGGCGGCCAAGCCGCCCGCTTCGCAGCGATGAAGGTTGCCACTCCGGACGCCAGGACGGTGGCGATCACCCTTCCGAAACCGAACCCGACGCTCATCCTGCGCATGTGCGAGGCGAAGCTGGCGAGCCCGAAATACCTGGCCTCGGGACAGGTGAACAAGGCGCCCGTCGGCTCTGGCCCGTACACATTGGACAAGTCGGCGACCACCAGCGGCTCGGTGTACAGCTTCGTCAAGAACGACTCGTACTGGAACGCCAAGGCCTACCCGTACAAGAAGCTCGTCATCAAGAAGATCACCAGCGAGACGGCTGCTCTCAACGCCCTGAAGACCGGGCAGATCGACGGCTCCCTCATCACGCAGGCGACGTACAACGAGGCCAAGGCATCCGGGCTCAAGATCCTGACGCTGCACGGCACCACCACCCGGCTGCTCGTGACGGATCACCAGGGCAAGAAGATCCCGGCCCTTGGGAACCTGGACGTCCGTCGCGCCATGAACATGGTGTTCGACAAGGAAGCCATGGCGAAGGACCTGTACCGAGGGTTGGCCACCCCGGCAGCCCAGATCTTCCGGCCGGGAAGCGCGGCCTACATCAAGAACCTCAAGGATCCCTACGCTTACAACATCCAGAAGGCCAAGGACCTGATGGCCGGGGCGGGTTATGCGAAGGGTTTCACCATCGAGATCCCCTTCATGCAGGGCCAGAACCTCGAGACGCTGATTCCCGTCGTGAAGCAGCAGTTGGGGCTGCTCAACATCAAGGTCAAGCAGGTGACGCTGTCCGGTCCGAACGCCATCAGCGAACTGCTCAGTGGCAAGTACCCCATGCCTCTGTGGCAGCTCGGTAACTATGGTGAGTCGCTTCAGGACATCGCCGACTACGTGCTGCCGGACGGCATCTGGAACGTCGAGCACCAGTCGGATCCGACGGTGACGAAGCTCTATGCCAAGGTCCTGACCAGCTCCGGCCAGGAGTCGGCCGACGCCCAGCAGGACATCAACCGCTACATCACCGACCAGGCCTGGTTTGTTCCGATGGTGTACCCGGACGGCTTCTACGCCTACAGCTCGAAGGTCAGCGTTCCCACGATGAGTGATCTCAACGCCCTCAACCCACTTCTGCGGGACTTCAAGTAACCGACCGGGATGAGCGATTGGAGCCGCAGGTGTTCGGTTCTGTGATGAAAAAGCTGGTCCGGACGCTGGCTGTGCTGCTCGTCGTCAGCTTCGCGACCTTTGTGCTGATGTTCGGAAACGGGCCGGGGATCGCGCGGGCGGTCCTGGGGACGAAGGCCACCGAGTCCGACGTTCATGCGGAGATGGTCCGGCTGGGACTCGACCGGCCGCTGCTCGTGCAGTACGGGGACTGGCTCAAAGGGGTGGTCACGGGCAATCTTGGCGACTCGTTCTTCACGGGGCAGTCCGTGACGTCCACGCTGTCGTCGCGCGTGCCTGTGACGCTCGCGCTGATCGTCCTGGCACTGGTCCTGACGGCTGTGGTGAGCGTCCTGCTCGGCATCGTGGCCGCCGTCCGTGGAGGGTGGCTCGACCGGGTGGTCCAGTTCCTGGCCGTCCTGGGTGCGGCGGTCCCGCCGTTCATCGTCGCGATTGGGCTGGTCCTCGCGTTCGCCGTCTCGGTTCGGTTCTTCCCGGCGACCGGATACGTGTCCCCGGACCAGAGCATGACGGGCTGGCTCAAGTCGATAACGCTTCCGGTGCTCGCGCTGCTTGCCGGGTCGATCGCCAGCGCGGCGTCGCAGTTCCGGGGGGCGGTCATGGACACGCTCTCCCGGGACTTCGTCCGCACGCTGCGGGCACGCGGAATCAGCGAGTCCCGGGTTGTCTTCCGCCATGTGCTGCGCAATGCGGCCGGCCCCGGTCTCACCGCCCTGAACCTGCAGACGATCGCCCTTGTCGGCGGCGCCATCTTCATCGAGCAGGTCTTCGCCCTCCCTGGCCTGGGCGAGCTGAGCAACACCGCTGCCCAGCAGGGCGACGTCCCGGTGGTGATGGGAGCAGTCCTGGTGACCATCGTCATCGTGCTCGTCGTCAACGTGTTGGCCGACCTGGCGAATGCGGCGCTCAATCCGAAAGCGAGGACACGATGAGTGTGCCCGAGCCCGTGCAGCCACTCGACCCGCTGATCGAGCCAACCGCGAAGGATCGATCCGTCCTCCGCCGGATCGTGTCCGATCCTCTCGGCGTCGGCTGCCTGGCCTTCCTGCTCTTCGTCATCTTCCTGGGGCTGTCCAGCCCTTGGCTGGCACCGGTGTCCCCCAACGTCGCGGAACTCGGAGCGGTGAACGCACCCCCGTTCTCGGCAGGTCATCTCCTGGGCGGCGACGCATCGGGCCGGGACATCCTGTCGAGGCTGATGTGGGGCACCCGGCAGACGCTGCTGGCCTGTGTGGTCGTCCTGGCCGTCTCGGTCGTGCTCGGCGTGACCAGCGGCCTCGTCGCCGGCTTCTACCGGGGCAAGTTCGAAGCCATCTCCAACTGGCTCTCCGACGCCATCATGTCGATGCCCGGGATCGTGCTGCTCATCGCGCTCTATGCCAGGACCGGCCCCAACATCGTGGCCGCCATGACCGTGTTCGGCTTCCTCATCGCACCGTCGTACTTCCGACTCGTCAGGTCCGTCGTGGTCGGCGTCCGAGGTGAGCTCTACGTCGACGCGGCGAAGGTGGTCGGCCTGTCCGACCTACGGATCGTCGGCCGGCACGTGCTCTGGGCGGTTCGTGCACCAGTTGTCATCCACAGCTCGTTCGTCCTCGCCGCGGGCATCGGCATCGATGCCGGCGTGGGCTTCCTCGGTCTCAGCGATCCCGACAAAGCGTCCTGGGGCGGTGTGTTGCAGGAATCCTTCGGCAACCTCTACAACAACAAGGCTGGCGTCCTGTGGCCGGCCCTCCTCATCAGCCTGACAGTCCTGGCGCTCGTATTGCTCGGTAACGCCCTTCGCGACGTGCTTCAGTCGTCCCAGCACAGCAAGACTCTGTCGTCCCGCCAACTCAGGGAGGTGATCGGGCAGGCGCGTGGGTCAGCCGGGCCGGAAGCAGGGAAACGGTCGGCACCCGAAGCGGATGCGGTGCTGTCGATCCGGGGCCTGCGCATCGCGTACCCAGATGGTGACGACGGTGTGCGGGAGGTGGTCCACGGCGTCGATCTGGCCGTACGGCGCGGCGAGATCCACGGTCTGGTGGGCGAGTCCGGGTCGGGCAAGTCGCAGATCGCCTTCTCGACGCTGGGCATCCTGCCCCGCGAGGCGGTCATCCTCGGCGGAAGCATCCTGCTGGACGGAGAGGACCTCTTGGCGAGCGAGGACCACATGCGCCAGGCGCGTGGCCGGCGCATCGCGTACGTGCCGCAGGAGCCGATGTCGAACCTCGACCCCTGCTTCACGATCGGCGCGCAGCTTGTCCACGGGCTGCGCGCGGTGAAGAAGATGACGAAGCGCGAAGCCGAGCGAGAGTTGCTCGCCCTGCTCGCGCGGGTCGGGATCAAGGACCCCGAGCGGGTCTTCCGGCAGTACCCGCACCAGATCTCCGGCGGCATGGCACAGCGCGTACTCATCTGCGGCGCGGTCGCCTCCGACCCGGAGCTGATCGTCGCCGACGAGCCGACGACCGCCCTGGACGTAACCGTGCAGGCCGAGGTGCTGGAACTGCTGCGCGAGCTGCGCGACGAGCGCGGACTCGCGATGATTCTGGTGACCCACAATCTCGGCGTCGTGGCGGACCTCTGCGACACGGTCAGCGTGATGAAGGACGGATTGATTGTGGAGCGCAGCGAGGTGGACGTGCTCTTCGAAGCGCCCGCTGAGGAGTACACACAGGAACTGCTCTCGTCAGCACGCCGTGTCGAGATCGCGGAGGTGTGACACAGGTGGCAGAGCCGGTCCTGAAGGTCGAAGAGCTCGTCGTACGCTACGGCGGACGTCGGGGCACCGGCAGCACGGTGATCGACGGCGTTTCCTTCGAGCTGAGCGCGGGGGAGACGCTGAGCCTGGTGGGCGAGTCCGGATCGGGCAAGACGACGATCGGCCGTGCTGTTCTCGGGCTCGCACCGGTGACAGCGGGCTCCGTCTCCTTCCGCGGGGAGACCATCAGCAACATCTCGCGGGCCAGACGGCGAAAGGTCGCGCGTGACATCCAGGTCGTGTTCCAGGACCCGTATTCCTCGCTGAACCCGTCGATGGCGGTCGAGGACATCCTGGTCGAACCCCTCCTCGCCACCGGTTCCGGCCACGGACGGACGCGTGTACGGGAACTGCTGGAGGCCGTCGGCCTCCCGGCCGACTCCGGCCGAAGGTATCCCCGTGAGTTCTCCGGCGGCCAGCGGCAGCGCATCGCCATCGCCAGGGCACTCGCCCTCGACCCCTCGGTCATCATCTGCGACGAACCCACCAGCGCCCTCGACGTGACCACACAGGCCAGGGTTCTCACACTCCTTCATGACCTCCAGCGCGAGACGGGTGTGGCGTACCTGTTCATCAGCCACGACCTGGGCGTCGTGAACGAGATCAGCGATCGCATCGCAGTCCTCCACCAGGGGCGCATCGTCGAGATAGGCAAGGCACAGGACATCGCGACGAACCCCGAGCACCCCTACACCCGCAAGCTGCAGATGGCGGCTCCCGTCGCGGACCCGAAGAAGCAGCGCCTACGCCGGGCCAAGCGCCTGCAGTTCATGGCGGAAGACCCTTCTTCTGCTGGGAGCAGATCATGAGACGCATGGGCCCGCCTGCGCTGGTCGGAGAAGGCTTCCGGACTCCGGCACGGTCCCGCCGACGGCCGGACAGGCGCGTGGCGCCGGTTGCCACAGATCGCCGGCGCGGAGAACAACACGTGCACCATCCAGATCACGGTGACTTTCGGCTGGCGGGCCCAGCCGGCGGCGGCCGGGTTCGCCTGGTCGCCGCTGCGGACATCGTGTCGACGGCGGGAGGGAGACGGCGGTGATCCGTTGGGGTGTGGTGGGGCCAGGCACCATCGCGGCCGGGTTCGCCGAGGCGATGGGATCCGTCGAGGGCGGCGAGATCGTCGCGGTGGCATCCCGCTCGCTTGTACGGGCGGAGGCATTCGCAGACAAGTTTGGGATCCCGCGCAGGTATGGGGAAGCTGCCGCCATGGCCGATGACCCGGATGTCGACGTGGTCTATGTGGCGACCCCGCCGTCACGGCACGAGCAGGACACCGTCGCCTTCCTCGCGGCCGGCAAGCACGTGCTGTGCGAGAAGCCCTTCGCGCTGAACGCCGAGCAGGCCCGGCGGATGGCCCACGAGGCCCGGGCACGGAGGTTGTTCCTGATGGAGGCGATCTGGAGCCGTTTCCTGCCGTCCTACCGCACGCTGGTCGACGTGCTCGACAGCGGCCGCATCGGCGAGCCGCTCCTGGTGGAGGCCGACTTCGGGTTCCGGATGCCGGTGGATCCCGCGCACCGCCTTTTCCGGCCGGAGTTGGGTGGCGGCGCCCTGCTCGATCTCGGTATCTATCCCGTTCAGCTCTGCTTGTCGGTGCTGGGCCCGGTCGTGCATGTCGTCGCGGACGGCGAGATCGGCCGGACCGGTGTCGACGAGCAGGTCGCAGCGGTGCTCCGCCATTCCGGCGGGGGACTGGGAGTGGTCAAGGCGGCGATCCGCACGAGCATGTCATGCACCGCTCGCATCGCGGGCAGCGACGGCACCATCGACATCCCGGCGCCCATGCACTGGCCCCAGGCGCTCACCGTCACCACGCACACGGGCGGGTCCGAGCGGATCGATGCCTCCTACGAGGGCAACGGGCTGCGGTTCGAGATCGACGAGGTTCACCGCTGCCTCGCTCACGGCCTGACCGAAAGCCCGGTCATGACCCTGGACGAGACCATCGCACTGGCCTCGACCCTCGACGCCGTCCGCGCCCGGATCCCGGCCGGCGGCACACGCTCCACCGCATCCTCAAGCGGCGCCGGGCTGGCCCAATGACGACCGTGACCTGCGCTCCCACTCTGCCCGGTCGGCGCACCGCACCACATGCACCACACTCCTGACGAAAGGCGGACCCGATGGACCGTTCACCGATCGACTATTACGCCGACCCCGACTCAGGGGCCTGGGCCGAGGTCGGATTCGATCCCTACCCCGCGGGCCGCCCGCCCGTCGAGATACCACTGGTAGCCCGCCCGCCCGTACGGGTGCTGCGCGACCTGCGCGAGTACTACGACGCGATCGTCGTCGGCAGCGGCGCAGGCGGCGCAGTGGCCGCGTTTGTCCTGGCCGAGAGCGGAGCGTCCGTCCTGGTGGTCGAGCGCGGCTCGTGGTTCGGCGCCCGCGATCTGGCGATCGACCACGTCCGTAACCACCGGTTCTTCTCCGGTGGCGACCTCGACACCCCGCCCGGGCACCCTCGGGCCGTGCTGGGCGAGGACGGCGAAACGGCTGTGCAATCCGATGACGTCCGCTACCACCACAACGCGATCACCGTCGGCGGCGGCACCCGCTTCTTCGGAGCGCAGGCATGGCGGTTCCTCCCGGACGACTTCCGGATGGCCGCGTTGTACGGCGTCCCCGAGGGGTCGGCGCTCGCCGACTGGCCCATCTCCTACGACGACTTGGAACCGTTCTACGAGAAGGTGGAATGGGAAGTCGGTGTGGCCGGACGCGCCCACTTGGGCGAAGGGGTCCGCAAGCGCGACTACCCGATGGCGCCTTTCCCGCCAACCTCCGAAGCCAATGTGCTCGAAGCCGGAGCCCGAGCGCTCGGCTGGCCGACCGGCCCCGTGCCGCTACTGCTGAACACCGAACCCCGAGGCGGCCGGGAGGCCTGCGTCCGTTGCGGCCAGTGCATCGGCTTCGCCTGCCCCGTCGATGCCCGCAACGGCACCCACAGCACAGTCCTGCCCCGCGCCCTCGACCTCGGCACCCACCTGATCACCGAAGCGCAGGCCACCCGGGTGTCCGACAACGGCGACGTCGAGATCGCCGCCGGCGGCACCTCGCGCGTCATCCGTGCGGGACGGATCGTGCTCGCCGGCGGAGCCATCGAGACCGCCCGGCTGCTTCAGCTCAGTGGGCTCGGCAACGACTGGGTGGGCGACTGCCTCCAGGGCCACATCTACGCTGTGGCGTTCGGCCTGTTCGACTCCGACATCCACGACGGTCTCGGCCCCGGACCCTCCACCGCCACCCGGCATTTCTCCCACGGCAACGACGGCATCGTCGGTGGTGGCTTGCTCGGCCACGACTTCGTCAAGACCCCCGCCCTGCACTACCTGATGGGTCTGCCCCCCGGCATCGACCCGGCCGGCCCCGACGCCCGCCACGCCGCGGCCGAGACCTACCGGCGCACCATCAACGTCTGGGCGCCGATCCAGGAGATTCCGACGCGCGACGCACGCGTCCGGACCGCCTCCACCGTGACCGACGACCTTGGACTCCCCGTTGCCCGGCTGGAAGGCCTTCAGCATCCCGAGGACCTCCGCACCTTCGCCTTCCTGTCCGAAAAGTCCCAGGAGTGGCTGCGTGCCTCAGGCGCCACTCGCGTCTGGCAGCCGGACGGGGCCAGGGGCAGGGCGTTGTCGGGTGGCCAGCATCAGTCCGGCACCGCCCGCATGTCCGACTCGCCCGGCCACGGTGCCACCGACCCGCACGGCAAAGTCTGGGGTACCGATCGCATCTACGTCGCCGATGCCAGCCTTCACGTCACCAACGGCGGCGCCAACCCCGTCCTGACCATCATGGCCCTCGCCTGGCGAACCGCTGCCCATGTAGCCGCCATTGGATAACCCAGCGGCCTTCTATCCAGCAGTGAGCAGGAAACGCGGTTTTATACAACACACTGGCGGTGGCCAGTTGGGCGGGCGGGAGACCGGGGCGCCCGTCGAGCGGGCCCGGTCAACTCCGTACCGTCTGCCCGTTGTTCGAGCAGACCGGCGACTTTGTCCGCCTCTCCTTCAAGCAGGTGATGAGGGAGTTCACCGACCTGTCCTTCGGCCTCCGGCTCACAAGGGGCGAAGAAGAACCAGGCCGCGACCCACAAGTATTCGAGTACGTGCCATGCGCCTTGGGCCAAGGCTCGATCGCTGATGCGAGATGACGACGCTCTGTCCAGCGGCCGGCACCGGTACCGGCCGAGGTGACACTCGATCTGCGCGGACCTGACCACCCCGTCACGATCCGCTCCGCAAGGGCGGCGATCTCACCGGGTGGCCATCCCGATCAAGCAGCGTTCCGTATAGGCACTGCCTATACGGGGCATCGATTTTTGGTCGTGGACCTCCTTGTCTGTGACCGGCTTCACTGTGCCGGTAGATGGTGCGATGGCCGGTCGGGACCCGGTGTCGTACGCGGGTCCTCGAAGCCGGCAACGGACGGACGGCATCCCATAAGGGGTGCGTGGCTCCTGTCCGGAGGAGTGCGCAGGCGGGCCCACCCGTGCCTGGATGGAGGTTGCAATGACGCATGCCCCGAATGAAGCCGCAGGCGACGCAGTGGTGAGGAAGAAGCCCTGGTACCGGCAGTTGTATGTGCAGGTGCTGGTCGCGATCGTCATCGGGATCGTCCTCGGCTGGCAGTGGCCGGATCTGGCCATGTCGATGGAGCCGATCGGCACGACGTTCATCGCGACGATGAAGATGCTCATAGGGCCGATCGTCTTCCTCACCATCATCGGGGGCGTCGCCGGTGTCGCGGACCTGAAGAAGGTCGGCCGCACCGGCATCAAGGCATTGACCTACTTCCAGCTGGGCACGATCGTTGCCCTCGCCACGGGGCTCGTCGCCATCAACGTCTTCCGGCTCGGCGACGGCGTGCACGCCGTCCCCTCCCGGCTGGAAGTGTCGGGGGACGCCGGTCAGTACATCGCGACGGGCGAGCACCAGCATTGGTGGGAGTTCCTCACCGGCATCGTGCCGAACAGTTTCTTCGGTGCGTTCATCGAGGGGAACATCCTGCAGGTGATCTTCCTCGCGGTCATCTTCGGGATCGCGCTGAAGTCGGTGGGCAAGGTCGGCGAGCCGATCATCGCAAGTGTCAACCGCCTGACCACGGTCGTGTTCAGGGTGCTGTCGTTCGTCATGAAAGTGGCTCCGCTGGGAGCCTTCGGGGCGATGTCCTACGCCATCGGGAAGTTCGGCCTGTCGACGCTGACCAGTCTCGGCTCGCTGATCCTTCTCTTCTACGTCACTTCCCTCCTGTTCGTCGTGGTCGGGCTCGGGTCGGTGCTGGCGGCGTACGTGCGGCTGAACATCTTCCAGCTCTTCCGCTACTTCAAGGAGGAGTTCTTCCTGATCCTGGGCACCTCCACCGCCGAGCCGGCCCTGCCGGGCCTGATGCGCAAGTTGGAGTTCATGGGCGTGGAGAAGCCCACGGTCCGCCTGGTGGTGCCGACCGGCTACAGCTTCAACCTCGACGGGGCCGCGATCTACCTCTCCCTGGCCACCCTTTACATCGCGCAGGCCACCGACACCTCGCTCTCCGTCGGCCAGCAACTCAGCCTGCTCGCGGTGATGCTGCTGACGTCCAAAGGTGCGGCCGGAGTCGCCGGCGGCGGCTTCATCGCCTTGACCGCGACCCTGTCGACCGTCGGCCACGTTCCCGCCGCCGGCATCATGCTCGTCTTCGGCATCGACAAGTTCATGTCGGAGTGCCGGGCCCTGGTCAACTTCTACGGCAACGCAGTGGCCACCCTGTTCGTCGCCCGCTGGGAGAACGGCCTCGACCTGATGCGAGCCCGCCAGGTGCTGTCCGGCGAGATCCGGGAAGAGTCGCTCGCGCCGGAGAAGGATTCTGCTGCGGAGGGGAAGAAGTCCCCCGCAGCCGGGGCAGGGGTGCCCGCCGACGGGGTTGATGAGCCCACCTCCCGGGGCGATGAACCGTCTGCCGGTGCCGAACGCTCCGCGACCGGCACCGGCGCATCGACTGCGCAGCCGGCCGAGGACACGGGGGCGGTGTCGGTCAACCGATAGGGTCCACCTTCGGCATGTGGTGCGTGGCGGTGGGAGGCGCGATGGATGCCCGGCAGCTTGAGTACTTCCTCGCCATCGTGGAGCACGGCGGATTCAGCAAGGCCGCCGCCGCGCTCCACGTCGCGCAGCCCTCGTTGTCACAGGCGATGGCGAACCTGGAAGCCGATCTGGGCGTCTCCCTGTTCCACCGTATGGGCCGTGGGGTGGTGCTCAGCGAGGCCGGAGCGGAACTCCTCGAACCGAGCCGGCGTGTGCTGCGCGATCTGGCGGCAGTGCGGGACAGGGCTGCGGCCCTGTCCGGTCTGCACGGTGGGACCGTGGAGGTGGCGGCCATGCCGTCGCCGGGGATCGAACCGCTGACCAGCCTGATCCACCGCTTCGCCGAACTGAACCCGTCCGTCACGGTCAGCAGCCGGGCCGCTTTCACACCCGAGGAGGTGACGGAACTCGTCCGGAGCGGCGCCTGCGAGTTGGGGCTCCTCGGAGCCGCCAAACCGGTGGCACTCACCGGTCTCGACGTCCTGCCGGTGGAGGAGCAGCCGTTCGTCGTGGTAGCCGGTCCGGGCGGGGACATCCAGGACGGTGCGACCGTACGCCCGGAAGACCTCGGCGGGCGCAAGCTGATCGCCTCCCGCCGCGGCAGCCTGATGCGCAGCATCGTCGACGACATCACCGCGCACACCGAGGGAACCGACATCGTCACGGTGGTCGACCATCGCACCTCCATCCTTCCCCTCGTGCTGACCGGGGTCGGCATCGCCGTCCTGCCCGCCTCCTGGACCAGGCTGGCACGCCGTTGCGGTGCCGCTGTGGCGTCGATCGAGCCCACCGCGCATCTCCATGTCGCCATGATCAGCCTGTCCGCCCACCTCACTCCGGGCGCCTGCGCCTTCCTGGAGCTGACCCGCTCCTACGCCCGGCGGAAGAACCCCACGACGCCGATGCTGTAGCCGCCGGACCGATCGGGTGCGCCTATGGGCCGTATCGGAAGCGGGTCTTGGACGAGACCACGGTCCATTGGGTTGACTCGAAGACATCGATCTGGATCACCGGAGGCTCCTTGTGACCGCTACCCGCATCTTCCGTATCGCCGCCATCCCCGCCGATGGCGTCGGCGCCGAGGTCGTGGCCGCCGGCCGCGCCGTCCTCGACGCACTGGCCACCGACTCCCACGGGGCGTTCGCCTTCGAGTGGGAGGAGTTCCCCTGGGGCTGCCGCTACTACGAGCAGACCGGCAAAATGATGGACGACGACGGGCTGGAACGGCTCAAGCACTTCGACGCCATCTACTTCGGCGCGGTCGGCTGGCCCACCGTCCCGGACCACATCAGCCTGTGGGGACTGCGGCTGAAGATCTGTCAGAGCTTCGACCAGTGGGCCAATGTCCGCCCGGTGCACTTCCTGCCCGGCGTCCAGAGCCCGCTGCGCAAGGCGGACGACACCGAGCTGGACTGGATCGTCGTCCGCGAGAACAGCGAGGGCGAGTACGCCGGCCTGGGCGGCCGCAACTTCTCCGGTCGCGGGCACGGCGGTGAAGTCGCCGTCCAGTCGGCCCTGTTCACGGAGGTGGGCTGCGAGCGCATCATGCGCTTCGCTTTCGACCTCGCTCGGACCCGTACCCGCCGCAAAGTCTCCTCTGTCACCAAGAGCAACGCGCAGCAGTACGGCATGGTCCTCTGGGACGACGTCTTCAAGCGCGTCGCCGCCGACTACCCTGACGTGGAGACGGAGAGCGTCCTGGTCGACGCGATGTCCGCGAAATTCGTCCTGCGCCCCGAGGACCTGTCCGTCGTCGTCGCCTCCAACCTCAACGCCGACATCCTCTCCGACCTCGGCAGCGCCCTCGCCGGCAGTCTCGGCCTGGCCGCCAGCGCCAACCTCAACCCCGAGCGCCGTTTCCCCAGCATGTTCGAGCCCGTCCACGGCTCCGCCCCGGACATCGCCGGGCAGGGCCTGGCCAACCCGATCGGCGCGGTCGGCAGCGCCGCCCTGATGCTCGAACACCTCGGGCTTCCCGACCAGGCGGCCCGCCTGCACAAGGCGATCGAGGCGACCACGGGCGCCGGCATCCTCACCCGCGACGTCGGCGGCACCGCCTCCACCGACGACGTCACGAAGGCCCTCATCGACGCACTCGGAGCCTGACTGTAGCTCCGTCGTCAACAACCAGGCGGCCTTCGCCGTCCCCCCCATGACGCACCGGGATGTCCCGGCCTGCTTCTTATGCGGCGCGGGCGGACCGGAACAGCCCGCCCGCCGAGAGGGCGGGCACCTCGTGTCGGGCCCGGCGGCGTCCTGGCCTAACTGCCCGTTGAACCGCGTACGCAGCTGCAGTTCACCGGGTCCGCGCGCCGAGCATCCAACGGCCAGGAGCTGATCGGTGAGAAGCCGTCGGTACCCTTGGACCGCAGGTTGGAGCCCGGGTCGACATACCGCAGGTCGTTGGCGGCGGTGCTGTCGGACGCCTCGTGGATTTCCCGCGACTGCCCCGCAATCGCGCGTCCCGATTCACCCGACGTGACAGCTGACAGGGGCGGGCGGGAAGCCCGTCAACTCTGCGTCCGTGGAGCCGTGTTGGGTCTTACGAGACTCTGACGTGGGCCGCGTCAGCCTTCACAACCTTCTTCACTTCGCCAACTCTGGTCACGCAAGACCCCGGATCGGAGGAGGCGTAAGTGAGTAGGCACAACAAGCGCAGGTTGAAGCCGCGGAAATGGATCGCTGTCACTGGTGGTGGCGCGGTGGCCGTCGCAGCGGCCGTGGTTATGGTCAACGGAGCCTCCGCGGCGCAGGTTTCACCCACCCCTCGCGCCGCCTCGAAGGCCGACCACGCCGTCTTCGTCCAGGGCAACGAACTGGCCGGGAACACCATCCGCGTCTTCCGCCGGGGCGACGACGGGAAGTTGACCGCTGCGGGAAAGTACGCGACCGGCGGCAAGGGCGGGGACCAGACCGACGCGCCGACCGACTCGCTCGCCTCGCAGGGGTCGCTCGTCTACGACCACCGTTCCGGCCGCCTGCTGGCGGTCAACGCGGGTAGCGGCACCTTGACGTCCTTCGCCGTGCACGGCCAGAAACTGACGGACCGTCAAACAGTGTCCACGGGAGGCGACTTCCCGTCCGCCGTCACGGTCTCGGGGGATCTCGCCTACGTCATGAACGCGGGCGGCGCGGGCAGCGTGCAGGGCTTCCGGATCACCTCCAAGGGGCTGAAACCGCTGAGCGGTTCGAACCGCAGTCTGGCGCTGAAGAACGAGAAGGTGCCGCTGTTCAGCAGTTCGCCGGGCCAGGTCGCGTTCACGCCGGACGGCCGGGACCTGGTCGTCACCACCAAGTCGGCGAACACCATCGAGGTCTTCCCCGTGGGGAAGGACGGCCTCCCGGCGGACAAGCCGGCCGTGAACAAGTCGGCGGGCATGGTGCCGTTCGCCATCGCCTTCGACAAGTCCGGCCGCATGCTGGTCGCCGAGGCCGCCAAGTCCACCGTCACCACCTACAAGGTGCGCCACGACGGCGAGTTGAAGACCGTACAGGCGTCCCTGCCGAACGGACAGATGGTCCTGTGCTGGCTGGAGCGGGCCGGTGACTTCTTCTACGGCGGCAACACCGGCAACTCCACCGTCAGCGGCTACCGCCAGGACGCGCACGGCCGACTCGCCCTGACCAACGACGCCGGCATCGCCGCCGCGCCGTCCGGAATGTCCCAGGGCGTCATCGACCTCGCCGTCGCCGCCGACAAGTTCGTCTACGTCCAGAACGCGACCTCCGGCACCGTCGACGGCTTCCGTGTCGAACGCACCGGCGCCCTCACGAAGATCACGACGGTCACAGGCCTGCCCGCCTTCGCCGCCTCCGGCATGGAGGGCATCGCCGCGGTGTAAGAAAGCGGCCACCGCGGCAAGACGTCCCGGACACGCCCCAGCGTGTCCGGGACGTCGGGCTACTGCGTCGACTGCATCTAGCACGTTGCCCCTGACTGTCGGCACCACTCAGTGCTACCGCCGATTTATGGGACAGAGCCCGATGTGGCACATTCTCTCCATCGGCTGTGCATCGTGAAGCTGCAGGTCACGGGGCCTGGCGTGAATGGCCAGTCGGGTACTCGTGCTGGTCGGCGGCTGGTGACCATGGCGTAGATCATCGGTCTGGTCCGACTTCGGCGGGATGCCGGGTCCGCCGTATGAACCACGCGCTTGACCTCGTGTACCGCACCTCGGGTGTGACCGGTGAGACGCTCGTGGTCATGATCGGGACCGCCACCCTTATGCGGCAGATCGTCCCACGCGTCGAGAGCCTGCAGGCTGAGCGCGGCCGGGCCGATACCGAGGGGCGGCCGAGACGATCCTCAGCGCCTTTCAGCCGCTGTACGCGGCCGGCTGGGTATCGGCGTCGAGCACGGCGTTGCCGTTCGCCCTCGCCCACTCGGTCAGCATGTGGATCGGATCGATCAGTGTCGCGCCGAGCGGGGTGAGTTCGTACTCGACGCAGGGCGGCACCTTGGCGTAGGCGTGGCGGCGGACGAGTCCGTGGGACTCCAGCCGGCGGAGCGTCTGGGTGAGTATCTTGCGGGAGACGTCGCCGATCAGCTCGATCAACTTCCCATGTCGCGCGGGGTCTTGCTGAGGCCGTAGAGCGCGACCACCGTCGACTTGTCGGCGATGAGCTTAACCGTCAGACGCGCGGGACAGTCGGCGAGAAAGGGATCACCGAAACCGCTCATCGTGTCTGCGCGCCCGCGAGTTCCCGTTGGTCGGACCGCTGCCGTTCGTCCGCGGCCGGGACATCAGCGGCGTGGTCGAACAGGCGCCCGGGACATGGCTGTTCAGGCCCGGTGACGAGGTGTTCGGGATGCCGTTGTTCCCGCGGGTGGCGAACGCGTACACCGAGGTCGTGTCGGCGCCCGCGTTGCACCTGGCACGCAAGCCGGCGTCGCTCTCGCACGTCGAGGCGTCGGGGAGCGGCCTGTGTCGGTGGGCCGTCTGCGTGTGGCTGGGCGCCGGCACACTGACGTCAGCTCATTCGCAGGCACGTGCAGGGCTCGCCGGGGCTCATGTCCCTACGGGGTTGCGGTGGCCGGAGGCAGTTGGAGCGAACCGGCACGGACGGCTGTTTCATCGGAGGGGTCCCAACTGGTGCGTTAGCTGCCGTTGTCCTGGTCTGCGGAATGTGCGAATCCGACGTACATCGTCCGGTGCAGCTCCGTGATGTGCTCCTTGACGAGGCGGGCCGCCAAGGCGCCGTCGTGCATGGCGAGCGCCGCCCGTATGCGCTTGTGCTCTTCGTTGCTGCTGCACAGATAGCTCATCGGGTACGGCAGGAAGTAGAGATACAGCTCCTTGGCCACCCGCTCGTACATCACCAGAGTGGAGGGCAGCCCGGCCTCGTGGGCGATGCCCACGTGGAACCGCTTATCGGCTGCGTGGAACTCGGCCCAGCTCTCCGCCTCGTCCATCTCCTCGATGCAGCGGTCCAGTCCGTCGAGCCCCTCCTGACCGAGGCGGTCCGCGGCCAGGAAAGCGAAGCCAACCTCCAGCACGATGCGTTCGTCGATCAGCCGGTGCACCCGCTCGCTGTCCTGCTGGTACGAGGCGACCTCGGCCACGGTGTGGCGGCGGGGCTGGGCGGCGACGAAGGTGCCCCCGGAGCGGCCGGGCCTGCGCTCGACGACTCCCTCGCGCTCCAGCGCAGTGAAGGCTCGCCGGACGGTGATCTCGCCGACACCCAGCGCAGCCGCCGCGGCCTGGACGTTCGGCAGTCGCTCGCCGGGCACCAGCAGACCCAGATCGACCGCCAGGGAGATCCGCGCCCGGACCGTGTCGACCGCGCTGGTGCGGCGGATGGCCGCAAGGGCACTGCTGGTCAAGGGGCTTGGTACGCCGATGTCGTCATGGATTGCCATCCAGCCAGGGTATGCACCATCCCGGCGCAGGTCATGAAGGGCCGGGACGTCGGCCGATTTACGGAATCGATACACGCAGACCTTTACCTGATCAAAGTGAGCATGTTTCTATGACTCGCGCCGCCCTCCCCCGATGTTCGATCTGAAGGCATCCCTGATGAAGATCGCTGGCCTGCAGACCGCCGGGACACCCGGCGACGTCGAAGCCAACCTCCGAGAACTGGACGCGGCATGCCGCCAGGCCCGTGCCGAGGGCGCCGACCTGCTGGTCACCACCGAGCTGTTCCTCACCGGCTACGACATCGGCGACACCGTCCAGGACCTGGCCCACACCGACCTCCTGTCGCCGGCACAGCAGATCGCCCGGCACCATGCCATCGCTCTTGTCCTCGGTGCGCCGGAGTACGACTGCGGCGCCTACTACAACAGCGCCTTCTTCATCGACCCGGCCGGAGCAGTGCTCGGCCGCCACCGCAAAACTCACCTCTTCGGCGAACTCGACCGCAGATACTTCACCCCCGGCGACCGATCGAGCCCTGTCGTCGACTACGCCGGAGCGCGGATCGCAATGCTGATCTGCTACGACGTGGAGTTCCCCGAGAACGTGCGCGCCGCCGCGGTGGCGGGCGCCGATCTCATCGCCGTGCCCACCGCGCAGATGCAGCCGTATGAGTTCATCGCAGAGCACCTGCTGAGGGTCCGCGCCTGGGAGAACCAGGTCTACATCGCCTACATCAACCACGACGGGGACGAGGGCTCGCTGCGCTATGTCGGCCGCAGCTCCATCGTCGGCCCGTCGGCGGACGTCCTCGACAGCGTCGAGCACGGCAACCAGCTGATCTTCGCGACCGTGGATCCGGCCGCGGTCCGGGAAGCCCGCAAGACCAACCCCTACCTGGCCGACCGTCGGCCGGAGCTCCAGGCCCCCGCCCCGACCTCGACTGCACCGCTCACAGAGGACCGCACATGCTGAATGATCTCTCCACGGAAGAATCCGTCAGACCCCAGGCACCCGCGAACCTCCAGGGGAAGCTCGGGACCGGCGCCATCGTGTTCATGGTGATCGCCGCCGCCGCGCCCCTCACGGTGATCGGCGGCAACGTCCCGCTCGCCATCGCCAGCGGACCGGGCGCCGGCGCCCCCGTCGGCTTCGCGATCGCCTCACTGGTCCTGCTGGTCTTCGCCGTCGGATTCGTCACCATGACGCCGCACGTTCCCGAGGCCGGCGCCTTCTACGCCTACGCCA
Source organism: Streptomyces sp. NBC_00986 (assembly GCF_045162565.1). Lineage (NCBI taxonomy): Bacteria > Bacillati > Actinomycetota > Actinomycetes > Kitasatosporales > Streptomycetaceae > Streptomyces > Streptomyces sp. NBC_00986. The sequence goes on along the minus strand of NZ_CP108733.1, from coordinate 889,698 downwards.
CCCGCGGCCTGGGGGACCGCATCGGAGTGGGAACCGCTGCGGTCGCGCTGGTCGCCTACACGGCGATCCAGGTCGCCGTCTACGGCTACATGGGATGGGCCGTGGACAACGTGATCCAGTACTTCGGAGGCCCGCCCACCCCTTGGTGGCTGTGGGCACTCGTGGCACTCGGGATCGTGGCTTTCCTCGGCTACCGCCACATCGACCTCAGCTCCAAGGTGCTCGGCGTGGCGCTCGTACTCGAGATCGCCGTGGTGGTCGTCCTGGACGCGGTGATCTTCGCCAAGGGCGGCGCGCACGGCATCAACGTCGAGTCCTTCACCCCTCATGCGGCACTCTCCGGCCCGCTGGGCGTAGCCGTCTTGTTCGCCCTCACCGGCTTCATCGGCTTCGAGGCGACGGCCGTCTTCCGCGACGAGGCCCGCACCCCGGAAAAGACCATTCCACGGGCCACTTACCTGGCCGTTCTCATCATCGGCGCCTTCTACACCGTCTCCTGCTGGGCCCTGGTCCTGGCCGCAGGCACCGACGACGCGTCCGCCGTCGCCGACAAAACCCTCACCGGCGAGGGCAACATGCTCATGGACATCGGCCAGCAATACGTCGGCACCACACTGCGCGACATCATGCAGGTGCTGCTGCTCAGCAGTCTCTTCGCCTGCGTGCTGTCCTTCCACAACGTCATCGCGCGCTACACCTTCACCCTCGCCCGCAAGGGCCTGGTGCCCGCCCGGCTCGGGGCCGTCCACCCGCGCCACCACTCGCCGTCCTTCTCCTCCATCGTCCAGACCACAACCGCGCTGGTCCTGGTCGGTGCCTGCGCCCTGATCGGCCTGGACCCGCTGGTCGGCGTGTTCGGCTCGATGGCCGGGGTCTCCACAGTCGGCATGGTCCTGCTCATGCTCACCACCTCCGTCGCTGTGGTGGTCTTCTTCGCCCGCAACCCGCACATCGCCGAGGGCAGGCCCTGGCAGACTCGGATCGCGCCGGTACTCGCCGTGCTGGGTCTGCTGGCCAGCCTCTGGCTCGTCTTCTCCAACTTCACCCTCGTCACCGGCGGCAGTATGGGCGTCAGCATCGTGCTCGGCGTCATCCCCTTCGCCGCATTCGCCGCCGGAATCGCCCGCGGACCGAAGAAGAACCCCCAGCCCGCCGCACCGACCCCGTCCGCACACAGCTGATCCATCGACCCGCCCCAGCCGCGTGGTGCGGCCCTCCCGCGGTCGCGCCACGCGGCCTCCTCGTACGCCGCGAGTCATGGAGCGAAGACCGTATCCGAGCGACTTGGCGGACGAGCAGTGGGCGTTGATCGAGCCGATGATCACGGCTTGGAAACAGGATCGGGTGAGGGCGGTCGGCGCCAGGAGATCCCGGGACTTGTGGGGAGGATTTCCAGGTACTCGAAGAGCGCGGTGGACAGCTCCAGCCGCGTTCGCCGGCCGAGCAGGGGAAGTTGAGATGGGCGGCGATGATCTTCGAGGGTGCGATGCCGAGAGGGTGGGGCATCAGGAGCGCTCCAATGTGCCCGGAGAGATGGGCCCATCGGGGTGGGTGTGCGGCGTTGCAGATGGCCAGGCCCGATGCGGTCAGGCCGGTGGCTCGGTCAGGTATGCCTCCAAGAGACGTAGGGCCGCCCGTACGTCGTCCTCGGTCACCATCTCGTAGGAGCTGTGTGTGGCGGGTGAGTACGGCCAAGAGCGCGGTCGGTACGCCCTGGGCGATCAGGTGGGCACCATCCGTGCCGAAATTGGTGAAGACGGCGTGCTGGAAGGGGATGCCGTGCTCGTCAGCGAGGCTGGCGAGACGGTCGGTGAGCGGTACGTCGTAGTGCGCGGCGGCGTCCTCGTGTACCAGGCAGGGGCCGCCGCCCAGCCGGACGCTGTGGGAGCCGAGGGGTGATCCCGGGGTGTCGCTGGCCGGGCCGACCTCCAGGGCGATGGCCGCGTCGAGGCCGCCGAGGTCGGCCCGGAGCGAGGAGGCGCCGACGGCGCCGGACTCCTCTTGCACGGTCGCGGCGAACACCGGGCTGTACCGCAGGGCGGTCGGGTCCACCCGCTCGGCCAGAGAGGTCATCAGGGCCAGGCCTATCCGGTCGTCGAACGCCTTCCCGGCGATATGACGACCCACCCGGCGGGTTTCGGCCCGGTAGAGCACCGGACAGCCGACGTGGACTCCGGCGGCGAGGACGGCGGCCCGGTCCGGCAGCCCCAGGTCGAGGTGCACACCGTCCCAGGAGGGATCGGTATCGGCATGTCCGCGCAGGTGTCCGGTGGGGCGGGCGAAGATGCCGGCCACGGGGCCGTTGCGGGTCAACACCTCGGCGGGCAGGTTCAGGGCCTCGGGCAGGATGCCCAGATCGCCGCCCCGGTGGGAGGAGGACAGCCATGGGAAACCGTCCTTGCTGATGGCGCGGACCGTCAGGTGGCTTTGTAGGTGAGAGTTGAGGCCAGTAGTAGGTCAGTTCTGACTCCAGTGCTGTCGGCGGACAGTTGATGTCGGTGAGATCTGACTCCACTTGGGGGCTTGTGGTGCGAGTATCGGGGTGCATCGGCTGGCGCTGGATGGCTCAAGTGCCCTTTTCGAAGGTCGAGTTGTACGCGGCGATACGCCATGACGCTCGGGCCGAAGAGCTGTCCAGCAGGGCTTTGTCGGCCAAGTACGGGGTGGGCCGCAGGACGGTGGCGCTGGCGTTGGAGTCGGTGTGGCCGGCGCCGCGCAAGCAGCTTCCGCCCCGGATCTCGCGTCTGGACGCGTTCAAGGCGACGATCGATGAGATCCTGCGAGAGGACCTGGACGCGCCGCGCAAGCAGCGGCATACCGTCAAGCGGGTCTTCGACCGGCTGATCGACGAGCACGACGCCCGGGGCGTGACGTATTCGATGGTCCGCGCCTGCATCTCCGGACGCCGTCCGGAGATCCGGGTGGAGGAGGGCCGCGGTCCTCCGCAGGCGTTCGTGCCGCAGACCCACCGCCCCGCCGAAGTTCTCGCAGAAGCGGACAGCCGACCTTCCGCGAGACCCAACGCGACTGATCGTTCTGGCGTTGGCAGTCAGCAACCCCGCCCAGAGGTCTCACCTGGGTCCTCGGGCCTGGCTCAATCCTCCCATCACCACGGCGAGACCGTCAGTGCGACGCCCAGAACTTCGCAAACCGCACTCAGAGGCGGCTCACCGTGTCGATGTACATCTTGGTGACGTCGGTGATGAAGTCACGGCTGGTGTCGGGGCTGAGGGCCAGGGCCTGGAGGTGGTTGAACATCACGCCGTAGTGCTGCACGTCGGACGGCTTCTCCAGGTAGAGATCGCTGCTGAACCGTTCCAGATACACCACTGCGTCGGGGTTCTCGGCCAACTCCAGGACGGAGAACTGTCCTGACAGCCCCGGATGAGCGCCCACGGTGTGCGGGAGAACCTGCACCGTGATGTGCGGCTCGGTGCCAAGTGCGTTCAGGTGCTCCAACTGCTCACGCATGACGTCAGGACTGCCGACGACGCGGCGCAATGCCGATTCGTCCAGGACCACCCGCAGGCACAGCGGACGGGCCGGATCGTAGATCCGGTGCTGCCGGCGCAACCGCACTTTCAGGCGCATGCCGGCCTGTTCGGCAGTGAGGAGAGGGATCGTTTCCCCGATGACGGCGTGGGCGTAGGCGGGAGTCTGCAACAGCCCGGGGATCACCATGGACTCGTAGGCGTGGAGGGAGGCAGCTTCCGTCTCCAGGGCGATGTAGACGCTCTGGGGGACGTCGCCGTAGGCGTGCCACCAGCCCTGCTGTCCGGATTCCTTGGCCATCTGCATCAGGGAGGCGATGACCTGCTGGTCGGTCACTCCGTAGATCGCGCACAGGTCACGCACATCGCGGGCGCTGATGGCGCGGTTGCCGTTCTCCAGGTGACTGATCTTCGGCTGGGAGACCATCAGCCGCTCGGCCACTTCGGTGCTCTTCAGCCCACTGGCCAGGCGGAGCCCGCGGAGCTCTGCCCCCAGACTGCGTCTCCTGACGGTGGGGTTGATGTTCGCCGCCACGAGCGGTGTACCTCCGGCTCCAAGTCGTCCTGCTGGCCGCAGATTGCCACGGCGCAAGGTTCGTTGATCACGTGCCATGCCGTCGTGTTTCTCGGGCAGCCAAAACGGACCGTGACTTTGTCACTTGCCTCAAGGCAGGAACCGCCAGGCGTTCTACCGGGGGGATAAGGACAGGCACTGAAGAAGACGGCGCCGTCCTACGGGGGTACTCAGCACCCTTCCAGCCGGCCTGAGATACGTTGATGTCATCCGGGAAGCCACGAGTCCCGCCACTGGTGGTGCAGTTCGAAGGGCAGCGCAAGGACGCGGAGAGTCTGTTCGGCGAAGACAGGGTCCAGCGGCCACTTGGGATCCCGCGGGTCCTGGCAGCGGATCCGCCGTTCGCAGTCGTCCAACTCCGCCCGGAGCGCCAGAGCCCGGTCAAGCATCTCTCTCGGGACGGGACAGGCACAGCCTTCGAGCACGGCAGTGCGCGGTCCCGCCTCTCGCAAGGCGACGACAGCGCAGGCCAGCTCGTGGAACAACTCGGCCTGCTCTGCGGTCTCTGCCAAACGAGCCCCCACAAAGGCGATCAACTCGCCCGTGCCCGACTTCGCCCGCATAGGTTCTCCCAGGCCGCAGAACCAAAGTGATCGTCCAACCCGTGTTCCCACGCGGCCCGAACAATAACGCCCTCGAACTCCTGGCCCTGCACCGGCTCAGCCCGTTGCGGCGGGGCCTGCCAGGTGGAGTCATTTCTCACCTACAAAATCGCGTTCCCCACGCACCAGGTGGAGTCAGAACTGACCTACAAGCGGAGTCAACCGTCACCTACGAAGCCAGTCAGGCTCATCTCGTCCATGCGGGCCTGGAGCAGCAGCCGGGGCCCGCTGCCCCCCAGTTCGGCGATGACGTTGCCGACCGGGGTGCGCCGGACTCGGGCGCCGGCAGCGGTCCACCTCTTGTCGAGGTGGTCGGCGACATGGTGTTCGTGTCCTACGGGACCGGGCAGTTCGGTGAGCCCTTCAGCAGTTCGAACACGATGCGGCTCTTTCCGTTTTCACTGGCCGGAAGTGGGTGCCGGGGTACTGACGGGCAGGTTTTCGGGGTCGATGCCGAGCTTCACGAGCCGTGAGTCGACGACGCTGGCGGCGATGGAGTGGTAGCGCGGCCGGTTGACGGCGTAGGCGTCGATGGCCCGCTGCCGGGTAACCGGGTTGTCCACGAGTTCGTCGTAGAGCGGTTTGATGAAGCGCATCCGGCCGATGCGGGCGACCATGTCGAACGCCGCATCGACGGCGGGCGCGTAGTCGCTGCGCAGCCCGACGAGGATCCAGAGCTGGCGGATGTCGAGGTTGCGGTGGGTGGTGAAGCCGTAGTGCTCGTCCAGGCGGGCGAGGAAGGCGGGGTCCTGCGGGGTTTTGAGCTGGGCGACGTAGTAGTGCCACTGTTCGGCCCGCCAGTGCGCCGACGTCTCCTCGTCGGGCAGTTCCTGTCCGGTCCTGGCGACTTCCTCCAGGAGGATGGCATGGGCCCGGGGGGCGGAGTCGGGCAGGCCGGGGGCGTACAGCCACTCTTGGTAGTCGAAGTCGTTGGTGAGTTCCCGCCGGGCGTAGTCGACGAACTCCTCAGTGGTGAGGGAGGAGAACGCGAAGTCCTTGAAGTACTTCAGGACGAAGGCGTCGAACCGTTCCCGGCCCACGAACTCCTCCATCGCCCGCACGACGAGGTAGCCCTTCTCGTGGGAAACCCAGGAGGAGGTGGCGTCGGGGTCCACGCCGGTCATCTCACGGCGGAGCCTGGTGTGTTCGGGCCGGTCCGCGAAGTAGGCCAGGTCCTCGTCGAGGAGGGTCCGCACCACGGCGGCGTGCATCTCAGCGACCTCGCGCCCGTGCACCGCCTCCGACATACGGCGTTCGCCCCAGCTGGCGAAGCCCTCGTTGAGCCAGAAGTGCTCCATGGAGGTGGCGGTCACCATGTCACCGGCCCAGTGGTGGGCGATCTCGTGGCTGAGGGTGTCCACCAGGGAGCGGTCGCCGGTGATGACGGTGGGAGTGAGGTAGGTGAGCTGCGGGTTCTCCATGCCGCCGTAGGGGTAGCTGGGCGGCATCACGACCAGGTCGGCACGGCTCCACGGGTAGGGGCCGTACACCTCCTCGCCTGCCCGTACGAATTCTTCGACCCCGACGAACTCCCACGCAGCGGCGTCAAGCTCAGCGGGCTCGGCCCAGATCCGGCTGCGCGGCCCGATCTCAGCGGATTCGATGTGGCCGGCGAGCAGCACGACTAGGTACGGGGGCATCGGCTTGGCGGCGGAGAACTCGAAGGTACGGGTTCCGGGCAGGCCGGGGGTGTCGCCCAGCGAGTCGGCTGACATCAGCGCGGTGTACCCCTCAGGGACGGTGATGTGCGCGGTGTAGGTCAGGCGCACCGACATGCTGTCGTGCAGCGGAATCATCGAGCGGGCGTGGATGGTCTGGCACTGGCTGTAGAGGAAGTGGTGAGTACCGCCGGAGGTCTGCTCAGGGGTGACCCACTGCAGCGCGGTCGATTCGGCTGAGGTGGCGTAGGTGATCGACACCTTGTCCAGCCCGTCGGGCAGCGTGAACGACAGAGGCTCGCCCAGCACCTTGTCGTGTGGGCCGATCTCGAACGCGACCGGTTCACCCGCAGAGGTGCGCACTGCCTGGATGTCCAGCGCACGGGTGTCCAGGCTGACGGCTGCCGGGCCTGGCCGGTCGAACATCACCTGGACGACGCAGTCCAGGTGGCTGTGGTCGAAGTCGACTGCTGCCGTCCAGTCGATGTGCCGGATGCGCGGCTGGTCGTCGGTGAGATACGAGTGCGGGTCCGGCCGCGTCATGGAATTCTCCTCGGTTTGGTGTAGCCGGGACTGCTGAAGAAGATGGGTTGTGCCGGTCACGGGGCGTCGATTCGCTCCATGCCCGGTTCGGTCCAGGCGCCGCCGATGTAGTGACCGATGAGGGTGGGGACGGCCGTCATGAGGTCTCCGTGATCAGGTGGGCGTCGGGGGCGAGGGGCGCTGGACGGGGTATCCCCTCATGGATCAGGTGCCAGGGCGACGGGAACTCGCCGACGGGTACGTCGATCAACACCGGTTCGCCGGCCGACACTGCGTCGGTGAGGGCGCCCTGGAGTTCCTTGGGGTTGACGGCACGGGCGGAGGAGATGCCGAAGGCCGACGCGAGCTTCGCGTAGTCGGGGTTGACGAGGTCGGTGGCGAAGTAGCGGGCGCCGTAACGGTTCTTCTGGATCCGGCGGACATTGCCGTAGAAGCCGTCGTGGAAGACAACGGTGACCAGACCCAGGTCGTACTTCCGGGCGGTGGACAGCTCCTGAAGGGTCCAGGAGAAGCCGCCGTCGCCGTTGATCGACACCACCGCGCGATCCGGGTCGGCCGCTTTGACGCCGAGCGCGGTCGCGAAGCCGTAGCCGAGGGTGCCCTGGTAGCCGGGACCGATGTAGGTGCGGGGCCCGTACGCCGGGTAGCAGGCCCCTGCGGCGTAGCCGACCTGGGTGAATTCGCTGACCAGCACGCCGTTCTCCGGGAGGGCCTGCCGGATCGCGCCGAGGTATTCGCGCTGCGGGGCGATGTCGGCGAACTGTTCGTCGAGCCAGGCCCGGACGGCGGCGAACTCTCCCTCCCGGGAGTCCGGGGCGGTGGAGCCGATCTCGTCGGCGAGGGCGGCAAGGCCGAGGGCGGCGTCGGCGTGCAGACGGGTGTCGGCGACCCGGGGGCCGTGCAGGTCGGCCTCCTCGGCGTTGAGCAGGACCACCTTGGCGCCCCCGGTGTCCACCTGGGTGCCGAAGGCGGTCATGAAGCGGGTGCCCACGGCGAGCACCACGTCCGCCTCGGCGCGGAAGGCCCGCAGCGCCAGCGCGTCGAAGGCCAACCGGTGGCGGGCGTCGATGGCCCCCCGGCCGTTCTCGCTGACCAGTACAGGTGCCTCCAGCGCCTCGGCGAGCCGTACCAGAGCGGCGGTGGCGCCGGAGGCGATGCCCCCGCCGCCGACGATGATCAGCGGATGACGGGCGCCGCGCAGCGTGGCGGCGGCCTCCGTGACCGCCCGCGCGTCGGGCTCCACAGGGGAGGGAGCGACCCGGCCGGGGATGGGCGCGTCGGCGGTGGCTGCCAGCACGTCCGGCGGTACTTCGAGCGCGACCGGGCGCGGGCGTCCGCTGCGCAGTTGCCGGAAAGCCTCGGCCACCAGGACCGGCACCTGTTCCGGGCTGCGGGCGATGCCCGTCCATTTGGTGAGGCGCTCCAGAATCCCGGTCTGGTCGGGGATCTCGTGCAGCGCGCCAAACCCCTTACCGATGAGGGCGGAGTCGATCTGCCCGGCAAGCAGGAGCACGGGCGAGTTCGCGGAGTAAGCCGTCGCTACGCCGGACAGCGCGTTGAGGACCCCCGGCCCCGGCACGACCATGGCGACCCCGACCTCACCGGTGCTGCGGGCGTACCCGTCGGCCATGTAGGTCGTGGCCTGCTCATTGCGCGCGCAGATGAAGTCGATCCGGTCGGCGCGCTTGTAGAGAGCGTCCGCCGCCGGGTCGAGCTGGACCCCGGGTATTCCGAAGACGCGCGAGACGCCCTGGGCCGCCAGGGACTCGGCCAGTAGATCTCCGCCAGTGGGCGTTGCCATCACGTCACAGTCCTCTCAGGCGTGGCTCTGTCAGATGGATTCATTATATTCGATACTATCGAATGGTCGATTCGCGTCAACCGTGAACCCGGACCGTAGAATCGGATCTCGGGGCCACGATGGCGTCGGGACAGGGGAGTTTGATGGCAGCGTCGTCCAGCGGCACGGGAGCATCCAGGGAGGCCGGCTCAGCGGGGAACGGCTCTGTGGTGACGTTCAACCGGGCGCGCAACACGGGATCCATCGTGGACTCCGTGGTGGAGCAGATCGAGGAGACGATCACGCGCCAGGGGCTGCCTGCCGGCTACCGGTTCGGTACCAAGCAGGAACTGTGCGAGCAGTTCGGCATTGCCCCCGCCACTCTGGGTGAGGCGCTACGCGTCCTGCGCGGACGCGGGGTCGTCGAGGCGCGTCCCGGTCCGGGAGGCGGCCTCTTCGTCACTGAGCGCTCGCCATTGCTGCGGCTCGCCCACAGCGTGATGGAGCTGAGGCAGCGTGGTTCCACGGTCAACGAGATGATCGCCGTACTCGCTGCGCTGGACGAGGCCGTCGTCAGCGACGCCGCGGTCCACCGTACCGACCAGGACCTGCGCGATCTGGACGACCTCATGAACCGGCTGGCCGAGGTGTGGCACGACCCGGTGAACGGCCTGCATGCCAACTGGAGGCTGCACCGCAGGATCGCCGAGATCTCGCCCAACGCCGTGCTGCGCGCCTTCTACCTCAATCTGGTCGACTACATCGACGGTGAACTCGCCGCTGACGGCGACTCGGCCCCGCGGCTACCGGTGCCAGGTTTCGTCGCCGACTCCGAGCAGCGACTGGAGAAGCACCGTGACCTCGTCGCGGCGATCCGTTCGGGCGATCAGGCCAGGGTACGGACGGCCGTGGAGCGTCACGGCAGTCTCGACCGCTGACCCTCGGGCGGATACGGATCCCCGGCCCGACCCGGATCACTACACCGGCCGCGTCACCTCCCGGCAAGCCCGACACATCGGTGAAGGGCTCATCCAACCAGGCGCAAGGTCGACGCCGAGGGAAAGGCCCGGACCGCGGGCGGTTTGGCAAACTGCACCGGCAGGAAGGGGCAGGGCTGCTCCAGCAGTCCCAGTACCCCCGGAAGTCGGTATGCCCACACTGGAGTGCGGATCGCCGAGGAAACTGAGGTCCGCGTCCCGGGCGACAGTGAAGTTCTTGAAGCTGGTGTCGTCGAGCGGGACGACCCATCGGGTCATATAGGTCTGCACGGCGGTGAGCTGAGGGCTGGCCATCTCACGCAGGTTGGGGAAGGCGGTCTCTGTGACCCGCCGAGGCGCCGACCGGTGCCCAGCCCTCGGAGTTGTACGGAGCTGACACCGTGTTTGGTGTACTCGCAGGTCACCTCCAGCATGCGGGTCCGAAGGGGAGGGCGTTGACCCGCCTGGCGGCGCTGCGGGTGTCGCCAGGCGGCTTCCTCTCGTGAATCCAGCGGAACCCGCCACAGCGCGCAGCCCCCTTGAGGTCGGCGACCTGCCAGGGCCTGTCGTCCGCAGGGGCCGGGCTGTGCGAGTACCGCCGTTCCAGGCCACTGCCCGATCAGACTTGCTGCGGGTGCGCGCCGGGCTCCCATCGCGGCATCGATCCGTCCTGGGCCTGCTTCGACTCCATCCTTCCAGCGCAACGCCCCCACTCGCAGGGTCGAGCCTGTCGTACAGCTGTGCTTTCGCGTCGGCCTCCTCGGCACGCCAGATCACATTCACATGAATGACTTAAATGGTTATAGTCAATTCGGATGTTGTCTCGCCACTCAACAGGAAGCGAACCCATGTCGAACCTGCGTCTGCGTGCTGATCTCGCCGGCATCCCGGACTACAAGCCGGGCAAGACGGCCTCTCCCAGCTCGGGGCCGGGCCCTTTCAAGCTCTCCTCGAACGAGAACCCGTACGCACCGCTCCCGTCCGTCCTGGCCGCCATCGCCATTCAGGCCGAATCAGTCAACCGCTATCCGGAGACGGCCGCACGCGAACTCGTCACGGGACTGTGCGAGCGATACGGGGTGAAGGCGGCCAATGTCGTGCTCGGCAGCGGTTCATCCGAGGTCATCTCCCAGATCATCCGCGCCACAGCCGGACATGGAGACGAAGTCGTCTTCCCCTGGCGGTCCTTCGAGGCGTACCCGCTACTCACGGTTGCCGCCGGGGCCGTACCCGTCCGGGTGCCCCTCAACGAGCGGCACGAGCACGACTTTGACGCCATGGCCGCGGCCATCACCGAGCGCACTCGACTCATCATCGTCTGCAATCCGAACAACCCCACCGGTACGACGGTCGGTCGGGCGGAACTCGACGCTTTCCTCGAACGGGTGCCCAGCGACGTGACTGTGCTCATCGACGAGGCGTACGCACACTTCAACCGGCGCCCCGACACCGTGCAGGGAATAGACGTCTTCCGTCGCCGCCCCAACGTGGCACTCGCCCACACCTTCTCGAAGGCGTACGGCCTGGCCGGACTACGCGTCGGTTACGCCATCGCCCCGGCCGCCCTGGCAGCGGCGCAGCGCAAGGTGGCGCTGCCGTTCGCCGTCACCTCCCTCGCCCAGGCGGCAGCCGTTGCCTCACTACGTGCGGAGGCCGAACTCGCCGAACGTGTCGACGCACTTGTGGCTGAGCGCGACCGTGTCACCAAGGCTCTCGTTGATCAGGCCTGGGCGCTCCCCGAAACTCAGGCGAATTTCGTCTGGTTCCCGCTGGGTGCTGACGCGCTTGCCGGGGCGGAACTCTTCGAGGAACAGGGCCTGCTCGTTCGGCCCTTCGCGGGGGAGGGAATCCGGGTCACAGTGGCTGAGACCGCCGCGAACGGCCGGGTCGTCGCGGCTGCCGCTGCCTTGGTCGCTGCTGGCCTGACGGGAGGCCTCGTCACGGAGAACAGAGTCTCCAACGCATCCTGACGCGTCGGCCTCCGAGCGTTCGGGTGTGTCTGGCCAGCGGCGTAACTCGAGTCGTGTGGGCCAGCCGTCAGTTGAGCCTGTTGAACAGCGTTTCCGCCCGAGCTGACCAGTCCCGAGTCCGCGCTGCGCCCGGCTCCAACCGGCATGGCCCGCCTTACCGAACGTGGGTACCAAGTTCTGGGTGTGTTCGCCACCGGCCTCGCCAACGACGACATTGCGAAACGGCTCTACCTGTCGACGTACACGGCCAAGGCACATGGCAAGCGGCTCATGGCCGAGGTAGGGGCGCGTGACCGGACTCAACTGGTAGTCGGCGCCTACCAGACGGGCTTCACCCGAAGCTAGTCCGTTCGACGGACCCGCGGTTCCCCGGTCTGCTGTGTGGAGCCGGGGCGGACCATGCCGGTCTCGTAGGCGATCACCACGAGTTGGGCGCGGTCCCGGGCGCTGAGTTTGGCCATGGCCCGGTTCAGGTGGGTCTTGACCGTCACCGGCGTGACGAAGAGTCGCTCGGCGATGTCCTGGTTGGAAAGGCCCGTCGCCACCAGAGTCATCACCTCGCGCTCCCGGGGGGTCAGGGTGGCCAGCCGGTCCGGATCGGTGGGACCGTGCGGTGCAGGCTGCGCGAGGAAACGGGAGATCAGGCTTCTTGTCGCGGCGGGAGACAACAGAGCCTCCCCCTTCGCGACCAGCCGGACGGCGTCGAGGAGTTGTGCGGGCTCGACGCCCTTGCCCAGAAACCCGCTCGCTCCGGCGCGCAGCGCTTCGGCGACGAACTCGTCCACTTCGAACGTGGTGAGCACCAGCACCTTCACTCCGGCCAGGTCCTCGTCCTGGCCGATCAGCCGGGTGGCTTCGAGGCCGTCGACCTCGGGCATTCGGATGTCCATCAACACGACCTCCGCCTGCTCACTGCGGGCCAACTCGACCGCCTCGCGACCGTTGGAGGCCTCCGCGACGACCTCCATGTCCGGCTGGGCGTCGATGAGCAGCCGGAAGGTGCCACGCAGCAGTGCCTGGTCGTCGGCGAGCAGGACACGAATGGTCATCAGGAACCTTTCGAGGAAAGGGTGACGGGGAGTTCAGCGAACACGTGGAAGCCGCCTTCCGGCCGAGGCCGGGCGGTGACTTTGCCGCCGATCGCGGCGGCGCGCTCGCGCATACCAATCAGGCCGTGACCCGTGCCGGCGCCGTTTGCCGTGCCGGGGCGGCCGTCGTCCGTCACCGTGATCCGCAGGCTCTCCGGTCGGTAGTCCAGCGCCACTTGGACGTGCGTGGCCGCCGCATGCTTGTGGGCGTTGGTGAGTGCCTCCTGGATGATGCGGTAGGCCGTCAGATCCGTGGTGGGCGCCACCCATTCCGGCTCGCCACTGCGTACAACTTCCACGGGTAGGCCACTGGTGCGGAAGGAGTCGACCAGGTCGTCGAGGCCGCTGAGGCTCGGAAGGGGGTGACGGGGTTCGGGGGCGTCGTCCGACTCGCGGAGCAGGCCGACCATGGCGCGCAGTTCGTCGAGTGCGTTACTGCTGTTCTCCTTGATGTGTGCGAGGGCCTGGTACGCCGTGTCCGGGTCAGTGCGCATGAGGTGTTGGGCCACCCCGGCCTGGGCGTTGACCAGAGTGATGTGGTGGGCGACGACATCGTGCAGGTCGCGGGCGATGCGGATGCGCTCCTCGGTGACCCGGCGGCGGGCTTCCTCCTCCCGGGTGCGTTCGGCGTCTTCGGCGCGGGCCACGACCCGGGCGAGGCGGATGCGGCGCCTGCCGACGGCGTCTCCGAGGGCGGTGGCCGCGATCGCCAGGTCGAGTCGTGCGAGAGCTTGTGCGGAGAAGGCCGGCTGCGAGGTGGCCATCGCGTAGGTGGTGGTGATGGCGATAGTCGCGGTGAGCCCCACGGCCCAGGCAGAGCGACGGTCAGTGTGGGTCGCGAAGGTGTACAGGGCGACCAGGCTTGCCGCCGGGGCCAGCCAGTATCCCGGCGCGTTGGCCATGTGAGCCAGGTCGATACCGAGCGTGACGACGACGACCGCCAGGGGCCAGCGGCTGCGTACGACCAGGGGCGCGCAGGCCAGGACCGTCCAGCCGACTCCTTCGGCGCGGGGGAGGTGCCAGCCGTCTTTGCCCGCCGCGTTCGCCACCACGGCGATTGCCACCAGCAGCGCAGCCGGGAACGCGTCCCTGACCCGATCATGGCGAGTCCACCAGCTGAGCCATGTGTGTGTCACTTGCACCCCTTTACCGTACGCAGCGCGGGCCGGGGCGAGCGGCCCCGGCCCGCGCTGTCGACGGCTGATTATCAGTCTGGGATCCCGGCCGACTGTGGCACGCGAACCGGGTTCGGGGTCCGGTCGGCGGGCTCATCGGGCGGGCCTTCCACCGAAACGCGGGGAAGGGTCCGGTCCAGCCAGCGCGGCAGCCACCAGTTCGCGCGTCCGCATAGGTGCATGAGGGCGGGTACGACGACCATCCGGATGAGCAGGGCGTCGAGCGCGACGGCTACGGCGAGGCTCAGACCGAATTCGGCGATCATGCGCATCCCGCCGAAGACGAAGGAGCCGAAGACGCAAAACATGATGGCGGCGGCCACGGCGATCACCCTGCCGGTCTCGGCCTGGCCGACCCGGACCGCGCTCCGGTTGTCCCCGGTGCGGGCCCATTCCTCACGCATCCGGCTGACCAGGAAGACCTGGTAGTCCATGGAGAGTCCGAACATGACGCCGATGATCAGGATCGGTACGAACGACTCGATCGGACCGGCCGACCCGGCTCCCAGCAGACCGCTGCCGAAGCCGTGCTGGAAGACGAGGACGATCGAGCCGAAGGCGACACCGATGCTGAGGATGTTGAGCAGCGCACCGACGGCCGGGATCAGCAGACTACGGAAGGCGATGGTCAGCAGCAGGAAGCCGAGCACGGCGATCACCGCCAGGAACATCGGCAGCTTGCCGATCAGCACCGATGCAAAGTCGTCGTTACTGGCCGTCGTACCCCCGATGTACACGTGTATCGAGGTGCCCTTCTCCAGCCGTGGGACCACGTCCGAGCGCAGATGGTCGATGAGATCGGACGTCTTGACGGACTGCGGTGACGTGGTCGGCACCACGCTGATCACACCGACGTCCTGCCCGTCGCGCATCGGGGCCGCAGAGACGCTCGCCACGCCGTCGACCTGGCGAAGCTTGTCTGCCAGGTCGGCAGCCGCGACCTTGTCCGCGGCGCTGGGCGCCTGGACGGCCAGCACGAGCGGGCCGTTGAAGCCGGGGCCGAAGCCGTCGGCCATCATGTCGTACGCCTGACGGTTCGTCGACGATGTCGGCAGGTTGCCGTCGTCGGCCGAACCCAGGCGCAGGGACAGCGTCGGGAACGCGACGGCCGTGACGATCACCACGGCGATGGCTCCGAGGATCCTCGGCCGGGCCTGGACCCGCGCTGCCCACCGCCCCCACAGCCCGGCCTCGTCGGGATGGTGATCGTGACCGGCCAACTGCCTGCGCTGCTTACGGCTGAGGACCTTGAGTCCGATGAAGCCGAGAAGTGACGGCAGCAGGGTGATGGCGGCCAACACGGTCAGGATGACGGTGATGGCGGCGCCGATGACCATGCCGTTGAGGATGCCGAGGCGCAGCGTGAACATTCCGAGGAGCGCGATGACCACGGTCAGACCGGCGAAGATCACCGCGCGGCCGGAGGTGTTGAGGGACTTCGCCGTCGAGTCGCCGACGCTCATGCCGTCCATGAGGTTGTGGCGGTGGCGGTTGACGATGAACAGCGCGTAGTCGATGCCGACGCCGAGGCCGATCAGCGCGCCCAGGGTGAGCGTGGTGTCGGGGAGGGTGACGACATGGCTGAGCAGCATCACGGACAGGGAAGCGGTACCCACGCCGGCGACGGCCGTGATGATGGGCAGCACAGCCACCCACACCGCCCGGAAGACCAGTAGCAAGATGACGAACGCCGCGACGATGCCGAGCCCTTCACTGGCCGGGTTCGACGCGGGGGTCACGGAGAAGGCCTGGCCGTTGAGCGCGACATGCAGCGTCCCGGACTCAAGTGAGGTGGCGAGCTTCTCCACCGTCTTGGTCTGTGCCTCGCTGCTGCCCTCGGCGAAAGCAACGGTCGCGTACGCCGTCGTACGGTCCTTGCTGATCTGCTGATGACCCGCTGCTGTGTACGGGCTGCCCACGGACACCACACCTGGCGAGTGTGCGACCCGGTCGAGTGCGTTCGCGATGTTCCGCTGCACCGAAGCATCGGTCACCGTGCCGCTGCGCACCTGCCAGACCACGGTCCCGCTCTCGCCTGCCGAACTGCTCGCGCCCTGCTTCAGGAGAGCCATGGCCTTGGCCGAGTCGGTGTTCTGCGCCGTCGTGCTGTTGCCGAAGTTGGTCCCGGCCACGCTGAGCCCGGCTACCAGGGCGAACAACAAGCCCACCCAGGCCAGAAGGACGACGAGCCGGTGCCTATGGCACCAGCTGGCTAGAGCGGACATTTGGGGTCCTCCGGAGTTGTGCCACAGGGTTGTGCCGGCGATCTCCGGCATCGTCTCGAAGGTCGCACCTACGCGATCTCTCGTCATTGGTCCAGCGCAGACACTTGCGCCTACTGCGATCGCAGCAGACATCCGCGGCCAGTGGCGTAGCCCCTGAGACCTTGGCTTCGGGAGCGACCTCCACGCCTCTGCACCGTGGTGCGGAGGCGTGTGTGCAAGAGCGAGCCGCACAGCGGGTCGTGGACGAGGTCGTCAAGGTCACCGCAGGCGTCGAGTTGAAGTATCTGGCCGACTTTCTCGGCCAAGGTCATACGTGAGATCAGTTCGGCGACGCGTTCGTCGACAGGCGTACTCGGATCGAGGCAGGGCTCGGGATGCGGAGTTTTGGGGGCCGGTGGCGCGCACGGGCGGGTGGTTCATCCAGCCACTCCGTTCTGAACGGGCAACCGCGAGAGCTCGACGTCGAGGGTGTGATGTCCGGACGGCAGTTCGCGGTCGGCGTGGCCCGGCCAGCGAAAGACCGCGCTGCTGCCCATGGGGATGGTCATCGAGACCGTCACGCGGTCGTCCTGCCGGCGCCATTCGATGGAGACTCGGCCGTGGGGGGTCTGCAGTGCGCACCGAGCCCAGTCGATGCCCTCCGCAACCTGCGGTGCCACCAGGACTTCGCGGTAACCAGGGGTCAGGGGCGCGATGCCTCCGACGGTGCGATGGATCCAGTCGGCGACTGCCCCGAGCGCGTAGTGGTTGAAGCTGGTCATGTCGCCCGGGTTGATGCGGCCGTCCGGCAGCATTGAGTCCCAGCGCTCCCAGACGGTCGTCGCGCCCATGGTGACTGGGTACAGCCATGACGGGCATTCGCGCTGGAGAAGCAGGCGGTACGCGGCGTCGATGTGCCCCGTCGAGCTCAGAGCGCCGGTGACGAAGGGCGTTCCGGCGAAGCCGGTCGAGATCCGGTGGCCGCTCGCCTCGACGAGTTGAGCCAGCCGGTCGCCGGCCCAGGCCTGTTCCGTTTCGTCGAGCACCCCGAACGCGATAGCCAGCGTGTAGACGGAGGCGCAGTCGCTCTTTATGCGCTGATTGCCGACGTAGTGGCGACGGAACGCGCCCCGGATGTTCGCGGCCGTAGAGGCGAATGCGGCGGATTCCACGGATTTACCCAGCAGCTGTGCCGCCTGCGCGACGAGCATCATCGTGCGGTACGCGCACGCGGTTGCTACCACGCCAGGGTCTGCTTTGGCGCGTTCGGGGTGTTCGGAGGGGGCGTCCGGGTCGAGCCAGTCGCCGAACTGGAAACCTGTGTCCCACAGGCCCGAAGGGGACAGCGATGCGCGGACCCTCCGCGCGTGGGCGAGCATCGTCGGGAACGTCTCGCTGAGGATCGTGATCTCGCCGTACGCCTCCCACAGTGCCCAGGGAACCCAGACAGCAGCGTCACTCCACAGGGCAACCGGGTGGCCGGTCGGTGGGCCGGCTGCCGCGTCGACGGCATGCTTGAGGATGTCAGGAACGACGAGCGGGACGACACCGGCGTGGGAGTGCTCAAGCGTGAGGTCACGCAGCCAGTCGAGGAGGAAGTCCTTCACGTCGAACAGGAAAGCGGCCGTCGGCGCGAACGCTGAGAGGTCTCCCGTCCAGCCGAGGCGTTCGTCGCGTTGCGGGCAGTCGGTGGGGACGTCGACGAAATTGCCCTGCATTCCACGGACAACGTTCGCGTGGAAGGTCGTCAGATCTGGGTCGGAGCACTCGAACTCACCGGTCCGACGCAGGTCGGACGAGATGACGACGGCGGTCACGGCGTCATCGACCGGAAGCCCTTCCGGCCAGTCTCTGAGCTCGGCGTAGCGAAACCCGTGGAAGGTCATGGTCGGCTCGAAGGTGTCGTCGCCGCCGCTCAACGTGAAGTGGTCGGTCGCCAGAGCCGAACGCAGTGGTCGTACGCACAGCTCGCCGTCTTCGAGAACCTCGGCGTGCCGTGCCGTGATGACCGTCCCCGCTGGTCCGCGCACACGGAGCTTGAGCCAGCCAACGATGTTCTGTCCGAAGTCGACGAGGATCGAGCCGGAAGCGCTGTGCCATGTTCTCTGCGGCTGCAGGTGGGCGATCCGTCGTACCGGCGGCGCGGGGTCGAGGCTGAGGTGGCTGCTGTCGTAGTCCACGATGCGGACACCGGCCCAGCCTTCGGCCTGAAATCCAGGGTGCAGCCAGGCATCGTCCTCACGTCGGGCATCGATGGCCTGACCGTTGTACAAGTCGTCGGCGACCACCGGCCCGGGGCCGGACATCCACGACTCATCGGTCGCGACCACCGCCTCGTGCCCGTCGGCGTAGGTCAGCCGCAGTTCTGCGAAGCCAGCGATGTCTGGACCGTAGCGATGCGTCTCTATCCAGCCCAGACGTCCGCGGTACCAGCCGTTGCCGACTGTGATCGCTAGCGTGGAGGTCTCGTCGACGAGATCGGTCACGTCGAGTTCGACGAAGTGCAGTCGCCACTCGTAGCTGGTCCACCCTGGAGTCAGTACGGCGTCCGTCACGGGCCGTCCGTTGATCCAGGCCTCACAGATGCCCAATGCGGACAGTCGCAGGGTGGCCGCGACCAGTCCTCCGTGCCCTGGCTCGGTGGAGAACTCCCGGCGGAACCGCGGGGCTGAGTCGATGTCGTTTTCGGGCACGATGAAGCGCCCCGTCCAGATGGTCACGTAGATTCCAATTCACCAAGGAACGGTGGGGGGATAACGATGGGCTCAGCCCTTGAGGCCGCCTGCAAATCCTTGGACGATGTAGCGCTGCAGAGCGAAGTACGCAATCAGGATCGGCACGATGCTGATGATGATCCCGGCGAAAATAAGATTCCATTGGGCGCCGTATTGGCCCACGAATCCGTAGACGGCAACAGTGATCGTCTTGTTCCCCGAACCCGACAGGTAGAGCAGTGGTTGCAGGAAGTCATTCCAAGTGAACACTGCATTCAGGATGATGACCGTTCCTGTGATCGGCCGCATCAGGGGGAATACCACCGACCAGAAGGCGCGGAATGCGCTGGCGCCGTCGAGCGCGGCAGCCTCTTCGAAATCGTGGGGCAGTGCGCGCATGAAGCCGGCGTACAGGAAGATCGTGAACGGCATCGATTGGCCGACGTTCGCAAGAATGACGCCGCTGAGCGAGCCGAGCAGGTGGATGTCGCGCATCGTCTGGTACAGCGGGAGCAGAGCGAGCTGCATCGGAAGCAGGAGTCCCGCAAGGAATGCGAAGTAGCTGACGGTGGACCATCGAGAGCGCAGCCGGGAGAGGGGGTAGGCCGCGGACGAGGCGAAGATGACCAGGAAGACGATGGTCAGGACCGTGACGATCGCGCTGTTGATGAGCCCGCCGCCGAGAGCGCCCTGGTGCCAGGCATCGGCGAAGTTTTGGAGGGTCGGATGCTTGGGAAGTGCAAGGGTCGAGCTCTGGTCTGCAGGAGCCTTGAAGGCGGTGTTGAAGAGCAGAAAGATTGGGAAAATGAACACCAGGGCTGTCAGGATCATGACGGCCTCAAGTACCCCTGTCCTCCATGTGTAGCGATACATCTCAGCCTTCGTTCTTCGAGATCATCCGATACTGAAACGCCGATGCGGCAGCCACGAACAGGGTTAGTACGACGGCCAGGGCGGCGCCGTTACTGAATCGCCCCAACTGGAAGGCGTTTTTGTAGATCAGCGTCGAGATGGTGTCGGTGGCGCCGCCGGGTCCACCCTGGGTCATCACGAGGACTTGGTCGAACAGTTTGAAGCCCCCGATAAGGGAGAGCATCAAGTTGATCGTGATCGCCGGAGCCAGCATCGGCCGGACGATGTACCAGAATCGCCGGATCGGGCCGGCTCCGTCGATCGCCGCCGCTTCGATCACCTCGTCGGGAATTCCCTGGAGTCCTGCGAGAAAAATGACCATGGAATATCCGACGAACTGCCAGATGACGACCGCGATGATCGCCCAGATCGCGACTTTCGGGTCGCCGAGCCAGTTCTGGCGCATTCCGCCGAGGCCGATGTCCTTGAGGATCTGGTTGAGTGCCCCATCCGGGGCGAGGAGGTTCTGCCAGAGGAACCCCACCGCGATCGACGTGATCACCACCGGTGCGAAGAAGAGAACCCGCAGGAAGTTCCGCGATTTGATCTGCGAGTTCACGCCGAGGGCGATGAGCAGGCCGATGGCATTCTGAACAACTGTGACAGTTACAGCGATCAGCAGGGTGTTCTTGATCGCTGTCAGGCTGTTCGTGTCGTCGAAGATCGACCGGAACTGATGGAAGCCCACCCAGTGCCTGACCGACGAGACACCGTCCCAGTCGGTGAAGGCGAAGAGGCTGCCCTGTACCGCAGGAACGATCACCGCGAACGCGTAGAGAGCGGCTGCGGGAAGAACGAACCACCACACCGACTGTGCGTAACTGCGATACCGACGCCTCGATCTCAAGGCTGGCGCGTCCGTGCGCGCCGGAACAGTGCTTGTTGTTGCCATGATGAGACTCCTTGCTGTCCCTCGCAGAAGGACAGCGCGGTGCACACGTTCCTTGCGTCGCGCTGTCCGTTCTTCCAGCTCATCCCTTGTAAGCGGCATCCATTGCGGCGAGTACGTCCTTGACCGAGGCCTGTCCGCCCAGGAGCTTCTGCATCTCGTCCTGGTAGACCTGGGTCATGTTGGCGTTCGGCCAGGTCTGGTCTGGGAAAGCGGCGGTCTTGTCGCTGTGCACCTGGTCGGAGACCCCCGCCAGAGTCGGCGCGGGCTTGAATCCCTCCACCGCGGTGCTGGGGAAGATGGATCCGGCCTTGACCGCGATGTCCATGCCTTTCTTGGACATGTAGAAGTCGAGGAACTTCTTCCCCAGCGTGACGTTGCCCTTGGCGTTGACGCCGTATCCCGCGCCCAGGCCGACCGGCAGGACTGTCTGCGAGGGGTCGTCCGTTGCGGGGAGCGCGGCGGTCTCGAACGACGTACCGCTCGGGGCGTACTTCTCGATGTCCACGATCTGGTTGCTCACCGTCACGATGCCGAGGGCGCCCCCCGTGGCGACCTGCTTCTGCGCGATCTCGAGGCTCGTTCCGAGCGAGTCCTTGGTGAAGCACCCGGCGTCGAGCATCTGCTTGTACTTCGTCAGCGCCGTAGTCCACTCGGAGTCGCTGAACGTCGCCTTGCCGGCCGCCTGTTGCGCCGAGAAGTCCGGGTTCGGTCCGTACACGAGAGTGGCCGTGAGAGCGAAGGGAAGGTAGTTGAAAGTACCGCCGGCGAGTCCAGCCATCGCGTAGGCAACCTTGCCCTTGGCCTTCGCGGCCGAGCAGAGGCCGAGCACCTGGCTCCACGTGGTGGGTGCCGTCTTTCCGACGGCCTTGAGTGCCTGCGTGTTGTACGTGGCGGGGACGATGGTCGAGTTGTTGGCGACCATCAGCACCTTGCCGTCGGCGCTCATGACTTTCTTGGTCGCTTCGTTGAATTTCGAAGCCCAGCTCTCGGAGGAGAGGTCTGCGAGGTACTGGCCCTTGGCCAGGGTCTGTGCCGAGATCGGGTTTCCCTTGCCCGGGAACACGACGTCGACATCGGATGCGGTGCCCGAGACGAGCTGGGTGTTGATCTGCGTCAGGATGGCCGGCCAGGGATAGCCGGTCGACTTGACCTTGACCCCCGGATTGTCCTTCTCGAACTGGGCAATGACCGCCTTCATCACGGTGTCATTGGACCAACCGGCAACCGTGAGGGTCTTGCTGCCGCTGCCGGAGGTGGCCGAGGCGGAATTCGGGTCGGTCGAACATCCGGCCAGTGCCAGAGCTGTGGCCGCACCGACACTGGCGACCGCGAGTGCGCGGTTTCTTCGCATGAAATTCTCCATTGGATTTCAAACGTGGAGCCTGGACGTTACGGGCCCGCACAAATCGGGACTCGTCCGGCGATGTGCTAGTGACCGTAGGACTCGAGGGTGAGAGTGTCAACCGGTCTACAAAAACTGGCTCGCGAAGCTCCAAGGCGGCCGGTGGGGCGGTGATCTGGAGCAGAAGTGCTGCTCAGGCAACAGTGCTCAGGCGTGCGCGATCGGATTCGGCGGCGACCGGTCTACAAGATCGGGGCGTGAACCGGATGTGCGGTGGTAGCCTCGCGCATGGTTTCAAGAAGGAGGGCAACCGTGGGATCGGATGCGTCCGCCGGTGCTGCTAGGCGTCCGTCGATGGACGACGTGGCCCGGGCTGCTGGAGTGTCCAAAGGGGCGGTGTCCAAGGTGATCCGCAACGCGTACGGGGTCAGCGATGCCATGCGGACGCGCGTGGAGGACGCGATCCGGGAACTGGGGTACCGGCCCCGCATCGCGGCCAGGGCCATGAGGGGGTCGAGCTTCAGCATCGGTCTGGAGATCCCCAACCTCGGCAACGACTTCCTGACCCAGATCATGCAGGGTGCGGCCGCGCAGTTGGCGGGTTCGAGCTACCAACTCATGATCGCCCCAGGAATCGGCGAGCTCAGCGGTGAGCCGGTCCTGGAGAATCTGGCCGACCGCCAGGTCGACGGACTCATCGCGATCTCGCCCGAGGTCACACCAGCCTGGCTCGAGACCCTTGCCCTCGAGCTTCCCATTGTCCTCATCGGACGCCACGACGCCTCCGCCAACTACGACACGGTCACCAATGACGACGTCGCAGGTACGACGTTGGCCCTCGACCATCTGCGCACCCTCGGGCATGAGCGGATCGCGCACCTCACGATGCGGATGCAGCCGGAGGCCCAGGCGCGCGCCCCGCACTCGCTCCGCCTGCTGACGTACGAGCAGATGACCGCCGACGCCGGCCTGGACTCGATCGTCGAATACTGCGGTGACGCACAGGACGACGCTTACGCCGTAGCACGCGAACTGATAAGCCGTGATCCCTCGATCACTGCCATCTTCGCCGGGCACGACACCCTGGCGATCGGCGTGCTTCGTGCGCTCGCGGATCTGGGACTGACCACCAAGGACGTCTCCGTAGTGGGGTATGACGACATCCAGCTCGCTGGCCACCCGATGGTGTCCCTTTCGAGCGTCTCGCAGTTCGGCGAGAAGATGGGCGCGATCGCGATAGAGCTGCTGATGGAGCGGATCTCCACCGGGCGAACGGCTGCGCGCCACTACCAGATCCACCCGGAGCTACGCGTCAGAGCCTCGTCGCAGGCCGCACGCAGCCGCACTCTGCCCGAGAGCCGCACGGGAAGCTGAGCGCCGGACACCCAGAGCCAGACCGAGTCCGGTGCATTGGATCTGCCGAGGGTCAGCGCACGCATCAGGATCGGTTGAGTTCGATCAGGCCGAGTCGGGCGGCTTCTGTGACGGTGCCGGCGCGGTTCTCGGTGCCGAGCTTGCGATAGATGCGGACGAGATGGGTCTTGATCGTTGCCTCAGCCAGATGCAGGGTGCCGGCGATTGTCCGGTTGGTGTGTCCATGAGCCAGGAGCCGGACGACCTCGATCTCGCGCTCGCTCAGCAGCGGACCCGACTCGGCAGGATGCCCGATGAACTGTGCCGCCGCTTCCGGTGCCAGCGCCATCCCTCCGGCCGCCGCGGCGCGTATGGCGCGGAACAATTCCTCGGGAGGGCCCGCCTTGAGGACGTAGCCGCGCGCGCCGGCCTCTACGGCCCGCAGGACGTCGGCCTGGTGGCCGTGGCTGGTGAGTACGACGACCCGGGCAGTGGTGGAGGTGGCCAGGATCCGGCGGGTCGCCTCGACGCCGTCGATGCCGCTGCTCGCCGTGCCGGTGTCCGACAGCCGGAGGTCCATCAGCACCACATCGGGGTGTAGCTGCTCCACCTGATGCACCGCGTCGATGCCGTCGCCGGTCTCGCCGGCGACGGTAAAGCCGGGTTCGCTGTCAAGGAGCGCGCGCAGACCGGCTCGTACGACAGTGTGGTCGTCCACGATCAGAATCCGCAGTGCTGGACCAGGATTTTGGTTCATCGGGCGCCCACCGGGATCCGGTCCTTGGCCTGCAGGGTCGCCCGGACGCGGGTGCCCTGTCCAGGCGTGCTGTCGATGGTGAGGGTGCCGCCGAACACACCCAGCCGGTCACGTGCCGCGGCCAGCCCGAATCCGCGACCTGTGCCTGGCGGTTGCAGGGCCGTGGGGCTGAACCCCACTCCGTCGTCCAGGACCTCGATGGCCGCGCTCCCCGCGTCGCCGTAGGTCAGAGTGACGCGTACGTGCCTGGCGCGTGCGTGTTCGCAGGCGTTGGCCAGGGCTCCCTGAGTGACCCGCAGGAGGGCCACGGCCTGATCTGTGCGCAGGGGGCAGGGCTCGTACTCGGTACGGAAGGTGATCCCGGGCGACCCGGCTACGGCGCCGGTGCGGGCGCACAAGTCGCGCAGCGCCGCCTCCAAGCCGTCCCGTGCGAGCAGGGGCGGAGTGAGGTCGTCGATGATGCCGCGGGTCTGCGCGAGATGCTCGCCGAGAGCTCCGGTCACCGACCGTACCTGCCGCCGGGCAATGTCTGGTCGGCGGTCCCAGTCCCGTTCGGCGGCCTGCAGCAGCATGCGGCTGCCCGAGAGTTCCTGGGCGAGCGTGTCGTGCAGGTCCCGAGCGATCCGGGCTCGCTCGGCGAGCCGTCCGGCCTCTCGCTGCTGCTGTGCCAACTCGCCCCGTGCGGCGGTGAGTTCGCGGGCAAGTTGCTGCTGAGGTGGCTGGTCAGCCGGGGTTCGGGAGGATATGGAGCCTGGCGATCGCGTGAGTGATGACGTCGGTCCAGGATCATCGGGCCGTGAAGCGCAGCCAGTGGCGGCGGCCGGCCTTCACGAGCTAAGCGGCGGCGGAGATCAGCCGCAGGCGCCGCTTGTTGGGTGCCCAGCGGTGGGTCTTGCCGGTCAGGGTGAGCATGGGCACCCAGGTGAGATGGGCGAGTCCATGGAGGCCGATCCCTAGTTGCTCGATACAGCCGTTGCGGGCGTCACGGCCATGAGGCGGTACGAGGGAAGTTCCAGGGGTGCTCCCGCGATGAACCGGATGGCGAATTCCTGGCCACCTCGACCTGCCAGGTATAGGCGACGCGGCTGTTCCGATGCGGGGTGGGTGATGGTGGGCAGGTCGGGTGCGTCCCAGAGCTTGCGTGCGGTCGGGTCGGCGCGGACGGTTTCGATCACGGCTCGCAGACGATCGTCGGTGCGCCACTGTTCGGCGTGCACGCGCAACTGGGCCATCATCGGCATCGCCCACTCCTCTTTCCAATTGACGAGTTGTCTGCGCGCTTCAGGCCAGGTGAGGGCCCATTCCATGACGTTGAGGCCGTGCTGCATCCACGGGAAGTACTCCAGGGCCTTGGCGTTGTAGACCAGCACATCCCACCGGTGGTCGTTGAGGTAGAGCGCCCAGGTGCGGCTGTCCTCGACGAAGGAGCGGATCGAGTCGGGGAGCAGTGCGCCGAGGTGGCTGACAGGGGCTTCCGCGGGGGCGTGACCGCGGGTGACGCGGTAGACGATGTCCCATTCCTCGTCGTTCAGGTCGAGGATGCGGCGCACGGCGTGGAGAAAAGCGTCGCTGTAGTTGCCGGGACGCGCTCCCTCCAGGCTGCCGTACCAGCGACGGCTCACGCCGGCCAGTTGGGCCGTCTGATCCTGCGTGATCCCGACAGTGCGGCACGTCCCGAAAGCCGCCTCAAAGCCGGGGATGTCCGATGTGTTGCGACGTGCCCGTGCTTGCTTAAGAATGCGGGTGACGATCTGGCCCTGCATCTCACTCTCATTCATAACGTTCTCGTAACGACAGGTGGTGAGATCCGGGTCACATTCCCGGTGTATTCACGGCCCTCGTTTCCTGCTGACCATTCACCGCATCGCGTCCTGTAGGCAAGGGAGTTGACGTTGCGTGCCTCGTCCTGAATTCGGAACGCAAAACCCCTGCATCAAGCAATGGGAACTGTCAGTTCCCACCCTCAGGATAAGCACAAGCTTTGCGTTCCTTTGGATCGAGTGACGACGTCCTACTGTCACTGGCACCGCTGCGGCGAGTGGATCTCCGCGACGGCGAACCAGTCCAGCTGACTCGTGTAAAGGATCTTCATGTCGCGCTCCGTTCTGATCACCGGCGGAAACCATGGAATCGGGCACGCTGCGGTCTGCGCATTCCTCCAGCACGGCGATCACGTCGCGTTCACCCACTACACCGAAGGCGCCTCCTTCGATCTCGTCCACGACGGAGCCCTGCCCGTGTACTGCGACATCACCGACCCCGAACAGGTTGAGAGCGCCTTCAAGGAGGTCGAGGCCGACCAGGGGCCGGTCGACGTTCTGGTGGTCAACGCCGGCATCACCCGGGACAACCCGCTGCGCACGCCCGAGGAGGCCTTTGCCGCGGTCCTGGACACGGACCTCACGGCCTCCTGCCGGCTGGCCACGCGGGCCGTCCGTGCCATGTTGAGGACCAAGCGCGGCCGGATCATCCTTGTGCCCTCGGCCGTCGCACTCAAGGCCGAGGCTCAGGCCGACTACGTCGCTTCCACGGCGGGCCTCGTCGACTTCGGTCGCTCGCTGGCCAGGGAGATCGGCCCGAGCGGGATCACCGTGGACACCGTGAGCCCGGGCCTGACCGGCATGGCCATGGCCGGAGACGTTCCGCTGGGCCGGATCGGGAATCCGGAGGAGATCGCCTCGGCCATCGCCTTCCTGTTCAGCGAGGAAGCCGCGTTCGACACCGGCGTCAGGGTGCCGGTCGGCGGCGGCATTTCCGTGGGGCAGTGACTCCTTGACGACGACCGTCTGTGTCGTCGTACGGCACCCACAGTTGACGCGGGTGGAACAGTCCACCCTGCGGCAACTGGAACGGGACACCCTCGCGGGATCTCTGGCCGTGCGGAAGACGATGGTGGGGGATCGCCGCGAGATGGCCGCACACTCCGACGGCGACCTTCGCCAGCTCAAGCTTCCGTATCACCGGGGCCGGGAAGCCGCTGTACGCATCGTCGCCCGCGACCATGCATAGCTACCGCTGAGTGATCGTACGGATGGAAGGCCGCCGAACCGGCAGCGCCTGATCGGGTCAGGGGGCCGGCGCGCATCGCGATTCCGGCGGGAGCGAACTCACGCGTTGTCGAGCAGTCCGGGGTCGTCCGACTCGTCCGACATTCCCTCCAGCCGACGGGCCAGGTCGATCGCGACGTTCGGCAAGTCCAGGCCCGATGCTCTGAGCCCGTTGGCGTGCACGGTGGTCCGGCGCGCCCTCGTCGCGTATGGCGGAAACCACCTTGGTCTCCGCGTGCTGCCGCTCGGCCTCCACCTTGTCGAAGAACTAGACCGGGAGCACACAAAAGACGCCGACCAGCGCTCAGACGGTCCGCGTCTTCGGTTTGGACCCGGTGCGGAGCTGCTGCATAGCGCCCGCGGAGACGGCCACGCCGGAGGCGTCGCGGACGCCGAGCGATGCCTCCCTCAATCGTCCAGCGCGGTGTTCCATGCCTGGTCAGGGTGGGTGCGAAGAGGCTGGACTTGTGCCATGGGTCGCCATATGGTCCTGGTCCCCGCACAAAAGGATCACCGGCGGGGATGGGCCAGGAGGGGAGGGACGATGCACGCACGCGGGCCATGACGCGGACCGGGGAAACGAGACCGGCGCCCGGGAGCTACCAACTCCCAAGCGCCGGGCCGGCACCCCGAAGAGCGCCGATTCACATCTCGCGGGCGGCGGGGCCTCTGCACGAGAACCGCCGCACCGCGCTCCTACGAATCACGGAGTATCGCATGCCCGTCATGCCGAGCGGAATTCCGGCCTGCCCGGACCCCGACCGCCCGCACCGTCTCGCCGCCCAGCTCGCCGGCATGATCCCGGGCGTGGCCACCATCCGGGTCGGCCTCAGCGACCCGAAGGAGACGTGGCCTCACCCGCACGTCATCGTCAAGGACGAGGCCGGTCAGACTATGGAGTTGAGCCGGATCGCCGCCAGGGTCGCGGCCCGCTGGATCCTGCGGGTCTGGCCGGAGGTGGACTGGACCCGGCCGCACACCTTCGACCTCGCCGACGCGACCCTCACCCGCAGCGACCTGCTCGCCGCCCGTCGGGGCCGCTGACATGGCGCGGATCCGAACCGTCAAGCCGGAGGCTTTCGTCTCCGAGTCGCTCGCCGAGGTGAGCGTCGAGGCCGAGCGGACCTTCTTCGGGCTGCTCACCCAGTCAGACGACCACGGTCGGCACCGCGACAACGCCGCGATCATCGCCGGGCTGCTCTGGCCGCTGCGCGCCGAGCACACCTCGGTCCACGTCGAGGACGACCTCCACCAGCTCGCGAACGCCGGTCTGCTCTGCCGGTACACCGGCTGCGACGGCCGCCGCTATCTCCACGTCGTGACCTGGTCCGCGCACCAGAAGATCGACAAGCCCAGCCAGTCCCGTCTGCCCTCCTGCCCGCAGCACCACGGCGGCGACCGGTGCGGTGCCTGCAAGGGCATCTGTACCAAGCGGACCGAGGAGTCGCCGACACCTCCCCGAGGGCTCGCCGAGGTTTCGCCGCATGCTCCCCGAGCCCTCGATCTGCCCGCGCAGCCCGCCGCGACGCCTCCCGGCCACGCAGACGGAGCTCCCGCCGCCCGGCAGGACGCCCTCGACGGCATGGCCGACACCCCTAACCAGGTGGACACGAAAACAGCAGGTCAGACGGCATTCTCCGAGGACTCCCCGAACCTTCCCCGAAGCCTCTGCGAGGGCTCGGCGCCTGGATCTAGGATCTTGGATCCTGGATCTTCTTTCCCTACGGGGCGCACGGCGCCCGCGGTCACCGTCTCGGCGAACCAGCTCGTCGGCGAGTACATCGCTGCCTGCGACGAGCGCCCGCCCAGCGATGTGATCGGGCACCTCGGCCGGATCGTCAAGAAGCTCCTGGGCGAGGGCATCGCCCCCGAGCACATCCGGGCCGGGCTGCAGAACTTCGCCGCCAACCCCAAGCACCCGAGCGTGCTGACCAGCATGGTCAACGAGGCCATGAACGCACGCCCCGGCGGTTTGGCACGACCGGGAATCCGCCCTACCGTGCCCGCTCACCAGGCGTGGACCAACCCCGCCAACGCTGCTGCTGCCTATGCCGAGGAGCTGTGATGCGCACCCGTAACCGCGAACCGCAGCCCCTGGGCGGCACGGGCACCGTGGACCGGCTGGCCCGGATCCTGGCCGCCCGCAACATCGACCCGGCCGCCGTCACCGACCTGGCCGACGAGCCCGAGCCGTACTCCCCGCTGGACGCCCTCCTGGCGGGGATGCCCCCGCGCTACCGGGCCGCCGTCGCCGACCACCCCCAGGTCCTGGCCTGGGCTCGGGAGGTGGCCGAGGCGGCCGTCGCCCCCAGCCGGGGAGCCCGGCGACAGGTCACCACCGGGCCCAGCCTGCTGATGGCCGGGGTCGTCGGCGCGGGCAAGACGCACCAGGCGTACGGCGCGGTCCGGCGGCTGGTGCAGAGCGGAGTCGGCGTGCGCTGGCGCGCGACCACCGCCGCCGACCTCTACGCCGACCTGCGCCCCCGGCCCGGGGCCGACAGCGAGCGGGAGCTGGCGGCCGTCAGCCGCTGCCCGCTGCTGATCATCGACGACCTCGGCGCGGCGAAGGCGTCCGAGTGGGTGGAGGAAGTGACGTACCGGCTGATCAACCGCCGCTACAACCACATGCTCCCGACCCTGATCACCACCAACCTGGCGATCAAGGACCTCCGCGCCTACCTCGGCGACCGCGTCACCAGCAGGCTCGCGCAGATGACCACCAGGGTCGAGTTCGAGCCGGTCGACCGCAGACGCCACCGCCCCGCAGCCTGACCCACCGCAGGCCGCGCCGGCAGCGAGCCACCCCTGCACTCCCGACCCAGCGCCCCCTCCGCCGACGCCTCTGCGCGCGGAGGGCGATCGGAGCAACTCGCATGACTATCACGACGATCAGCCCTGCCCGTCACCGGTCGCTCGGCGACCACACCTGGCAGGACCAGGCCGTCTGCCAGAGCACCGAGTACAACCCGGTGGACCCCGAGATCTTCTTCCCGGACCCCGACGAGACCGACAAGATCACCGCCGCGAAGTCGCTGTGCGGCCAGTGCCCGGTCCGCCGCACCTGCCTGGACGCCGCCCTCGAAAACGGTGACATCGACGGCATCCGTGGCGGACTTACCGAGGAGGAGCGCAGGTCGCTGCACGCGAAGCTCGCCCAGCGCCTCGACTACAGCCGCGTCAACGCCACCATCGCCGGGCGCGACGTCCACCTCACCAAGGACGAGCGCCGCGCGGTCGTACACGCCGCCTACCACCACGGAGTGACCGAGCAGCGCCTGGCCTGGCTCCTGAAAATCACCGAGGAGCACGCCCAGAAGCAGTACCGCGAGATTCGCCGCGCACTGCGCAACCGGGACCTGGACCAGACTCCGACGACCACCCCGCCTCACGAGACCGACGACGACCGCCTGGGCCGCGACGACTTCGGGACGGCGGCGTGACCGACACGAGTGCGCCGAGGACGGCGCACATCACCGGCTGGGACCGCGCGGTCGTCATCGCCCTGGGCGGCGCCGGATGCGCGTTGTCATACGACGCCCTCCAGCAGATGGCCGTCGCCATCCACGTCCGCGGTCTCCTGACCTACCTCTTCCCGCTGGTGATCGACGGCTTCATCGCCTACGGCATACGGGCACTCCTGGTCCTGCGCGACGCACCCCTGCGCGCCCGGCTCTACGTCTGGACGCTCTTCGGCACGGCCACCGCCGCCAGCATCTGGGCCAACGCGCTCCACGCGGTGCGCCTCAACGAGGAAGCGGGCTCGGCCACCGGGCTCCGGCTCGGGGACACGGTGGTCGCGGTGCTGTCCACCATCGCCCCGCTCGCGCTGGCTGGCGCGGTCCACCTCTACATCCTCATCGCCCGGGGCCCGGTCAAGGGCAGTGACCGCGAAGTCCTCGGTCAGGCTGACCGGCCCGAGGGCATCGCGGTCACCCGGACTGACCGGGTCGGTCAGCACGAGCCGCAGGCCGGTCAAGTCAGCGCCGGGCAGCCGGTCACTGCGCTGACTGACCGGCCGCGCCTGTCCCTGGACAAGCAGACCCCGGGTCCCCGGTCACTGACCGGGGACAGTGCCACGGCGGTCAACGGCAACGAGGACACCGGTGACACCGGTCAGTCGCACGAGGCCGCTGACCAGTCCGGACAGCCGGACACCGTGCCGTCGGTCACTGACCGCCCGATTGGAACCACGCCGGTCAACGGCAACCAGGACACCCTCGTGCCGCTCACCGACCGCCCGGTCGCCCTGTCGCCGGTCACTGACCGGGACACCCGGACATCCAGTGACCGGCGTCCTGACCCGGACACCGAGGAGCTGCTGAAGATCGCCCGGTCGGCGGTCAGGGCCGAGGACAAGCTGACCCGCAAGGTGGTCGCCCAGGCGATCCGAGGTCAGCAGATCCCCCTGTCCAGCGACACCTTGACCGCGCTGATGGCCCAGCTCCGCGAGCAGCACGGACAGCCGGTCACCCCTGCCCGGGACTGACCGGACAGCACGAAGCGGGTGGCCGCGCCGGACGCCCTCGCCGGTCACCCGCTCCCGGCCACGCTCCCCACATCCTCCAGAAGCGAACCGGAGCACACTTCATGCGTACTCACCCGGCCACACCCGCCGAGGTCGACTCCTGGCTGACCGTCCTGCACCAGCACGGTCACCTCTACCGCGCCCAGTCCGGCCCTGATACCACCTGGACCGTGCAACGAACTAGGGACAGCCGCGCCTGGACCCTGCACCACCCGGTCCTGGCCATGGACTGGATCGAGGAACTCGTCCGCGAAATCCGGCAGGAGAATCCGGAGACGCGCCGGTGACCGCCAACGACCCTGTGGCCACCACGGCCGGACAGCAGCGTGACCCCAACACGGCTCCGGGCGGAGCAAGTTGTCGCCTACGACGGTCCTACGGCCCGACGTACGCACTTGCCCCCGCCCCGGAGGGTGAGGGAGGCCCGGTTGGTCCCCGAGCGAGGGCGCACGGGGACCAACCGGACGACGGACACCAGGGGGCGCCCGTCGCCGGGGGAGAAGCAGACGACCGCGAGCAACCGAGCCCGAACACCCCCGCCTTCCCCGACCGCACGCCGCGCCGCCGCAGCCGCAACCCGAGTCAGCGCACCCGCAAGACGACCACCCGCCTCTCCGACACCGAGAAAGCCGAGATCGTCCTCGCCGCCACGCAGCGCGGCATCACCGTCGCCCGATTCCTCGCCGCAACCGCCCTCGCCGCCGCCCGAGGTTCCTCCACCTTGTACGCCAACGAACAACTCGACACCGCTATTGACGAGTTGGCCGCCCTGCGCACCGCCCTCTCCCGCATCGGCAACAACATCAACCAAATCGCCTACGTCTACAACGCCGGAGGCCAGCCCCGTCCCGGCGAACTCGACCGCGCCTTCGCGATCCTGATCCGTCTCTTGGCGCGTATCGACGACGCGGCTGACGCCCTGGTGAAGAAGCGACTTTGATGGTGCCGAAGATCCGGCGCGGTTCGCGGACCTACGGTCTGCTGGTCTATCTGTACGGCCCTGGCAAGCGTGACGAACACATAGACGCCCACTTGGTGGGGAGTTGGGACGGCTTCGCGCCCGACCCCGGACGCGACACCAGCCCCGACCCCAAGGTCACGCTCGCCCGCCTCGCCGCCGCACTGGACCTGCGCGTTAACCAGGCCGGCGACAAGGCCCCTGCCCAGCACGTCTGGCACTGCTCGGTCCGCACCGACCCCGGCGACCGGCCCCTGACCGACGCAGAGTGGAACACCGTCGCCCGCCGACTGGTCCAGGCGGTCAACCTCGCCCCCGAAGGCGATCCCGACGGCTGCCGCTGGGTCGCCGTACGGCACGCCGACGACCACATCCACATCCTGGCCACCATGGTCCGAGGCGACCTGCGCCGCCCCAGGATGAACTACGACTTCAAGAAGGCCCAGGCCGAATGCCGCCGCATCGAGAAGGAGATGGGCCTGCGCCGGCTCAAGCCCGGCGACGGCACCGGAGCCAAGACCCCCACCAGCGCCGAACGCTTCAAGGCCGAACGCACCGGTCGCCCCGAGGCCCCGCGCGAAACACTCCGCGAAGCCGTCCGCCAAGCTCTCGCCGGCGCTGCCACCGAAGAGGAGTTCTTCGTCCGGCTGCGCGAGGCGGGCCTGCGCGTGAGGATGCGATACGCCCCATCCGGTGACGCCCTCGGCTACAACGTCGCACTCCCCGGTGACCGCAACCGCGACCGCGAACCCATCTGGTTCGCGGGCTCCACCCTCGCCCCCGACCTCTCCCTCCCCAAGATCCGCCGCCGCCTGGCCGACAGCACCATCGAACAGACCACGCCCTCGGCCGCCGCCGACGGCCGACCCGACTGGTCCCCGCCCGCCCGTGCACGACGCAACGCCACCGGTATCGCCGAGCGCGCCACCGTCCTCCTCGACAGCGATGACGACGAAGCCGCAGCCCAACTCATCGGGGTCGGCGAACTCCTGGATGCGGTCGCCCAGACCTCCCCGGCCACCCCCCGCGCAGAATTGGGTTCCGCCGCCCGCGCCTTCGAGCGTTCCACCCGCAGCCACATCCGAGCGGAACGCGCTGACACCCGCGCGATCCGCTCGGCTGCCCGAGGAATCATCCAGGCCGGCAACGCACTAGGCCGAGGCGAGGACGGCGGCACCACCGCCATGCTTGTCTCCACCCTGGTCCTGGTCGCTCTCGCCGCCGCCCGCTGGCACTCCGCCCGCGGCCACGCCCAGCAGGCCCACGCCTCCCGACAGGCCGCCGAGCACCTACGAGCCGCCTATTACCAAGCTGCCGCCACACCCCTGCAGAGGATGCGCGACCAAGGTCGTGCCCTGCCCGGGGCCGAGCGGCGAACTTACGAGGACACCATCCGTGCGGCCCTATCGGAACTGGGGGTGCCTGCACACAGCACGTCGACGACGACCGACGCCCTGGCCGCCACCCTCGCCCAGGCCGAGCAGGCGGGCCATGATCCCAAGGCCCTTCTGCAGCAGGCCATCGACTTGCGCGAACTCGGCACCGCCGCGGACGTGAACGATGTCTTGGTCTGGAGGCTGCGCCGTCTCGCCCAACTTCCCGCTCACCCGCGCGAATCGACCCGCAACCCCCAGGCCAGCCGCACCAGTGCGAGGACGGCGCCCACGCCAGCAGCTCGCCCCACCAATCCTGGTCCGCTCGAGCGCCCACCTCACCGCTGACCGGAGTTGGGCAGGCAGGTCACCGGCTCGCCCTACTCGGTAAAACCCCTGGACAGCCGTTTGCACCGGCTGTTACGGATGGAATCGGAAGGACCCCGACCCGGAGATGACGCACATGCCCAGAACCACCGACCGTCCAGCAGAGCCGACACCCGTTCTGCCCGTCCTTTCCGCCGACGTTGATCCCCTGCTGCAACTCACGTACGAGACGCAGCCCCCCGGTGGCCCGGGGGCGACGCGCTGCCTCGGTCACCCGCGCGCACTGGCCCTGCGCGGGATTCCCGTGATGTGCACGGCTTGCCGTGCTCGCCGCGACTGGCTGCTCATCAACCACGGCCGCAACGTCTGGATCGTCTGCCGGTCCGGGAACCAATGGCTCGAACCCGAGATCAGCCGAGCCGACTTCGACGCCCTGATCGACATCCCGGACGGGACGACGTACCCCAGCGTCGAGCAAGGCCTCGCCGCGCTCGGATTCGACGGGGCCTTCGCCGGTACTTACCTGGACTAGTGCAGCGAGTCGCATCCGCTGCGACAAACCGCCGAGTGTAGAACTTGGCTTCTTTGCAGGTCAGTTGGGCTCTTGCAGCATGGCGCAGGCGAGTTGACCGTCAGGGCGTACCGGAAGCAACCGTGGTGCGTAGGAGACGACGGAGAACGGGTCAGCGGATCTTCGTGGGGTGACGTACGTGGTGGGGGTACCTTTCACTCGGCTCAGGTTGGCCCCGCACCGACCGGAGTTGTGCCTAGCCAAAGGCTGATCGAGTCAGGAACGGTGTGCTCATGAGGGTCAACTCCATCGCCGCGAACAACTTCTTGTCGTTCTCCAGCTTGGAATTGGCTCTAGGACCGGGCGTTACGGTCCTTACTGGGCCTAACGGCGCTGGTAAGTCGAACCTGGGAGCAGCCGTGGCCTTGCCCGCCCTGGTTGTGGAGCAGGGGCTGCGTGGACCTACAACGACGGACGCCTTGAAGCTTTTCGAGGAAGCTGGGTATGAAGGGGCGGACGCTTTCAACGTCAGCGTCGGTATCGAGTTTGATCAGCCGGACGAGCAGGATCTCGTACGGATGTTCATCGAGGCGTGCATCAACATGCATGCTCTTCAGAAGCTTCCTGTCGCGGAGGGCCGCGTGGCCGCGCTTGCGGCACTTGCACACTCCTCGGTTGCGGAGGACTCGGTCCGTTCATTGTTCTGCGGAACCCTCCAAGTGGCCTTCGCTGCCAGGGAAAGTTCTCCCTGGTGGGCTGCCTGGAACTTCGAGCATGAAGGTGAACCCTTCCAGCTCCTCCTGCGGGGTGCTCATGCCGGCAGCCTCTGGCCGGGGCACTTGGGGCCCTGGATGGATGTCGCCCTGACCGGTTTTCGCAGGTCTGTTCCGCCGCTCGGGTACAGCGAGACGACGGACGACCCGAGCTTTGAGATGTTGGAGTCCTTTGTCACAGAGGCCGAGCCGACACAGATTGATTTCGGGCGCATCCTGGCGACCTTGCCCCCTGAGGGAGCTTTCTCCGTCGATGTCCCCACACTCACCAACGGAAACGCCGCGGAACCCGCCAGCCTGCGCGCACTCAGGCGGGCGCTCGGTCAGGAGAAGCAACACCGCAGCGACTCCCACTTTGACTTCCGGCATGTGCTGGCGCACCTCCTACGCCAGCGACTTGTCCTTACCGACAACCGGCGCCTTCCCCTGGACCGGCACTTCCCGCTGGAGCGCGTCGGCGCCCCAGTAGACCTGCGTGACGGAAGTGCCGTGGCCGCTGAACTTCACCGGCTCAAAAACGGCGACCTCCGAGAACAGGAGATCTTCCACCGGACCGTCACTACCTTCAAGGACATCACGGGGCTGGACCTCCACCTGCGTAGCCGGCCGATCGGAAGCGACGAGCTGGAGATCGATGTCCTGGTCGGAACCCATGAGTCGGTGCGGATCGTGCATTTCGAGGGCGCGGGCGTCCAAGAGGCACTACTGCTGTCCACTCTCATTGCCGGAGACCCAGGCCGGTTTGTCGTGCTTGACGAACCGGCTGTCAATCTCCACCCGGCCCTTCAACGCAACCTGGTCCGTCATCTGGCCGATCTCCACGGTGTCGTGATCACTCACAGTCCCGATCTGGTCCCCAGCCAGTCGATCGACGATCTCGCTCGCGTTGTGCGGCTGACCCGAACTCCCACCGGCACTCACACCAACACCTTGCCGTCCGACCGTGAGCAGCAACTTGGCCAGTGGATCCAGAAGCTCGTGGTTGCCGACATCCGAGCGTTGCTCTTCGCCTCAGGAGTAGTCCTGTGTGAAGGGGCAACTGAGGTGGGGGCTTTGGGGCAGTGGTGGAGGGACGGCACCTCCTCCTACGACTCGCCCGAGTCCGCCAACATCGTCCTCATTGACGTTGGGGGCGATAGCTCCTTCGGCGGCTTCATCAACTACCTGGAGGCATTCGGCATCCCCTGGGCCGCTATCGCCGACGGTCCCGCGTTCTCACCGATGAGCGGGCTCAGTAAGCAGCTCACGAACCTTGGATTGGCTCCTTCCGAGCCCTGCCCAGACGACGCTGACGATTTTCCCGCCTGGAGGGGCTACTGGGAGAAAGCAGGGGTTTTCACCGTTGCCGATGCCTTCGGTGGGCCCGAGAAATCAGGGGAGTTCGAAGCCTTCCTGCAGCGAGTCGACAAGGACTTGCTTGAGCAGGTAGGCAAGGAGGTCACTGGCAAACCGCAGGTCGGCGCAGTTTTCGCCGCCCGTCGACCTGAACTGCCGGACGAGGTGAAGGACCTCTACGAACGAGTTCGATCCCACCTCGCAAGGCCGCGTACGGCGAATAGCTGACCTACTTCTCGGGGTCTGACCGGGTGGTCGGCCGCGGTTGCCGTTCTTCTGCAGCTCACCCCGAAAGCCGCAGCCGGGGCACTTGTCCTTGTCCTGGCTATGGCCCTTGTACCAGCGGTGGACGGCCGCATGCAGGATTGCTTCCTCCACCCATGCCTTGCCGTTGCGGTTTCATGCGATGACGCTGCCGACGATCGCCCGGACGGAGCGTTCTCATGCTGGAAGAGACTATGCAGGTCGCGACGAGTTTCTCGGCCTACGGACCGCTGACCAACGTGTCTTCACTGTTCGTCAGTTAGCGGGCGTACGGCAGGGCCGCCCCTGCCTGATCGGCGTGGGGCGGCCTTCTGCGGATTCAGTCAGACCTGGGCGAGGCGATTGGACAGGTCGAGGGCGGCGGTCGCGACCGTGAGGGCGGCGCACAGGCCGAGCACTTCGTGGAGGGTGGGGCGGACCAGGTGCGGCCAGTCGTCCGGGGCGGCGGGCCAGGAGGCGAGATGCACCTCGGTGGTGGCCAGGCCCAGGTGGGCGGTGACGTTCCAGCCTGTGAGGGAGGCCGGTTCCCAGTGCAGGCGAACGCGGCCGAGGGGAAGTCTCGGAGCTTCGGCGGCGAGCCAGGTGACGACGAGTGGTCCGTCGGGGAGGGCGGAGACGCGGTGGACCAGAGCGCCGCGCACTCCGTTAGGTATGGGGTGTACGGCGAGGCGGTGCAGCGGAAGGAGACGTACAGGACGGGGTTGCGACGGGATGCGAACCTCCTGGTGGTGTTGGTGGGAGTGGTCAGGCCCAGGCGAGGGCATCGCTGACCGCGAGCGGGAGGTAGTCCTCCTGGCCGTCGTCGGTGATGAACGCCTTGCCGTCCCGGACGACTACCTCGGCTCCCACGTAGTGGGCGAACGGGAAATCCGGATTGATGGCGAGGCGGATCGGCAGATTGGGGTCAAGGCCCTGGAGCTGGCGGAGCAAGTGACCAACGGTCAGGTAGTGAGGCACGGAGTCCTTCCGAGGCAGGGGTTGGTAGCGCCGTCAGCGGGTGGGGCTAGCGATGAGCGCGGCGAGGAATCCCGCAACAGCCTCGGAGGGCGTGTGGAGGCCGAACTCCTGGGTCCACGGGTCGCCTTCGGTGGGCTGCACCTGGACTCGCCAGACGATGCCGCGCTTCCAGGCGGTGGGGTCTTCAGGGAGCCAGCCGACGTAGACGCGGCCGTCCGGACTGGTCACGTGGACGTTGGCTTCGGGGGTGTCGACGATTGCCCAGCCCAGGGCGTCGAGGAGGCCGAGGACTTGGTCCGCGCAGTGGTCGGAGGAGAGCCAGTCGCGGTCCTCCACGGTCGGGCGGACGGCAGCGGGAAGGAGGGCAGCGGAGGCGTTCACGAGTATGCGATCCCTTCGATGACCTGCGGTTTTTCCAACACCCGTACGTTGACATGCGGTCTGCCGAAGGACGTAGTCGTTTCCCGGGGAACAGCGTCTGCCGTGGGCGAACTGGTCGACGGCGGCAGCGAGAACGTGTTTCCGGGAATGGATCGGTGGACGCGCTTGTCGTACGGGGGTTGCGGCGACGAGCCGCACGGGACCGAAGGGGGAACGGGGATGACGGAGTCGCGCAGACACTGGGACGGCGCCGCGTTGGAACGCAAGATCCGTGCCGCCGGGCGGCCGTGGACGGTGGGCGACATAGTGATGGTCGCCGACGGCCAGTGGGCTGTCGGAGTGCAATCCGATCGGCGGCGGGACGAGGACGCGGTGGTGGAGAACCGGATCGCGGACGGACGGCACGTCGAGTTGACGTGGGAGGAACTGGCCCGCGCGGTGGGCTCCCGTCTCCGGGATGCCCACCGTGACGAGGACGGCGCCTGACCAGTCAGCGGTGCGGCCCCGGTCCGGCCACCGACGGGCCGACACCGGCCGACGGAGCGGGTTGGTCGGGTGACCGGCCCAGGGTGCGTGGAGCGTGCGCGGAGCGGGCGACAGCGGCCTGGGCCAGCCGGACTGCTGGGGCCCGGTCGGCGGTCTCGGCAGCTTCACGCGCTTCGATCACGTAGCTGATGGCCTGTAGGGACGTACGGCTCTCCGCTTGAGCGACATGAAGGTCTGCCGCCGCGTTGGTGATCCGCTCCATATCGTAGAAGGTCGGCACGTGGCCTGAGCGGGTGAGGGCGTGCAGCCGGTCCTGGCGTACGGCCGCGGCGTTGTCGGTGACGACCAGGGCCGAGCGGATGTGCATGGCCGAGCGGAGGAGCGGGTCGTTGTTGGGGCGGCGGACCGCGAGGGCTTCGAGGTCGTCGATGGAGTGGCCCCAGGCTTTTTCGATCATGGCGGTCGCCTGGTCGAGTGCAGTGGCGTCGGGCATGGAGGAACTCCCGGTATTCGGGGTGCTGTTGCTTGAGTCAGAAATGGGCCCGGAGCCCCCGGGTTCAGCGGCTGTAGCGCCGCTGGGCAGGCGAACTGGCCGGCGGCAGGGTCCCGGGAAGGTGCGCGGGCTTGCCCGACCGGATCTGGGCCGATGTCGCCGTGCGGCTGCGGGCGGCCATGATTCGGAGGTCGGCGGCTGTCTGCGGGACGCGTGCGGCACGGTGGACTGCCTGGGCGACAGCGGTGCGGCGCACGTCGAGTGGGGTCGGAGCACGAGGGATCTGGGGTGTGGGGGGAGCGACAGGGGTGAGCGTGACCAGCTGCTCCATCTTGCGGTGGAGGCGGTGCCGTGAGCGGATCACGGGGGTTGGATCGGCCATGGCGGCTGCCGTCGCGGCGATGAGGTGGGACGGGGTGCGGGCGGTGAAGACCGCCTCGGCGCGCGTGCCCCAGCCCGGTGGCCCGGCCCACAGCGTGACGTTTTCGTCGTCCCAGGCGGAGAGACGGTTGTCGATCAGGACGCCTGCCTGCCCGTCGGGGGCGACGATCTCGACGGTGCCGCGTTCGGTTGCTTTACGGCGCCAGCCTGCTTCGATAAGCGGTCGGACGGCGTCCACCCAGTACAGCGAGGGGCTTGCCAGGAAGCGTCCGCTGCCGTCGTAGGGATCGGCCCCGGCGTAGTCGTGAACCAGGGCGCTGGTGAGGCCTGCGACGATCTCGGCCGGAGTGACGTGGTTGAAGGTTGCCGTCCAACGGGTCGCGGGGGCGGCTTCCTCGGCGGCAGTGATCTTCCACAGCTCGAAGTCGTCGCCGAACCAGCCGATACGGATCCTCTGGTCGGGCGAGGTGACGAGGAGCTGGCAGGGGCCCTCGTCGAGATGGTGATGTGGCCAGTGGGCGACGGGGGCGAAGCCTGCTTCTCCGGAGCCGTTGGAACCGGCCAGGTACCTGGGGCTGACCAGTACGTCTTCGAAGTGGTTTTGGTCGTAGGGCAGTTGGGGGCTCATCGTCGGGACTCCGGGGCGTGGGAGGACAACGCGCCCGCGTGCGCAGGGGGTTGGTCTGCCGGACTGCACGCGGGCGCAGTGGCAACGGGGAGATGCGGCTCACTCTCAGCGCCACGTGGATCACCGGCTCCGGGAGGATGCCGACCGGGTGGTGACGGCTGCCGGCACCTGCGGTTGAGGTTGCGGTGCGTGACTGAACAGGGCATTGAGCACTGCGGAGCTCCGGCGCAAGGCTGCCGCGGTTCGGATGCCGTCCGCCCCCGGCGTGACGTCGGTGTGAGTCCGGGTGACAGTCGTGACGCGGGCAGGGGGCGCCGAGTTCCTCCATGAGGAGACGGGGTCGCTCCAGTACTCCACAGCCCCGTAGACAGGACCCAGCGCCCGCCCGGCATCAGTCAGGACGTACGGGTCACCGTGGCGCGGACCGGTGCGCGCGACCAGCCCGTCGGCCTGAAGCCGGTTGAGTCGATTCCGGGTGTAGCCGTTGTCCAGGCCGGTCTCCTCAGCGATGTGGCCGAACCGCATGGGGCCGTTCGCGTCGAGGAGCTGGATCACGGCGGTCGAATGGCGAAGGTAGAGACGCTGCACGGCGTTCTCGACGCGTTCGGCGCCGGCCATGCCGCCGAGCGGCAGATGGGTCTGGGACCAGTTCGACATGGCGTCGTGAACCGAGGAGAGGGAATCGCCGAATGCGCTGAGCTGGTAGGGAGCACCGCGGTGGTGACCGACTCGGACGACCAGCCCATCAGCGTGCATCTGGGCCAGCCGCTTGCTGACGAACGTCTCGCTGATGAAGGGGAGTTGGGCGGCGATCTCACCCACACGCATGGGGCGACCCTGCTGTGCCAGGGTCTGCGCCGACCAGGTCGTCCACCTGGGTGCAATCAGGCCCAGAGCGTCCTCGATGCTCTGGGCGTCGATCCAACGGATCGAGAAGTCGGAGGGCTGTACGGGGGTGGTCATGGAGGAGTTCCTTCTGGGGGATCAGAGCGAGCGGGAACGCTTTGTGGCCGGGCCCGTCGCGCGTGTGGCAGATGGGCCGGCGGCCCCCGGGAGCGCCGCCGTGTTGCTGCGGTTGAGGGCGGCGGCGACGCGTGGCGCGGCGGCATGCGCTTCTCGCAGGGCCACCTCGCCTTTCGGCGTGAGTGAGAGGAGCTGCCCAGGCCGGTACAGGCCCTCGCTGGTGTCCTGGTCCAACAGCCCGTCGGCGACCAGTCGTTGGACTGTTTCGGGCCAGACCCTGTCGGCGGGGCGCTCGCCGCGCGCGTCGGACAGGGAGATGCAGCCGTAGACGCCGCTCTGGTGGAACCGCAACCCGCCGGCCTCGACAGCCTCCAGGGCCCTGAGTTGGAGATCAGGGGACACGGCCCAGTC
Source organism: Streptomyces sp. NBC_00986 (assembly GCF_045162565.1). Taxonomy (NCBI): domain Bacteria; kingdom Bacillati; phylum Actinomycetota; class Actinomycetes; order Kitasatosporales; family Streptomycetaceae; genus Streptomyces; species Streptomyces sp. NBC_00986. The sequence goes on along the minus strand of NZ_CP108733.1, from coordinate 847,853 downwards.
ATCGTCGTGGCCGGAGACTTGACCGTTGTGTAGGTCGGGGGCTTTTGCGTCTGCGGCCGGAGCAGCGTCCGGCTCGGGAAGGAGACGGCGGTACGCGGAGATCGACTGGACTAGTTGCTCGTAGGCCTCGTTCTGGGCCGAGACGAGTCGGCCTATCTGCTCGATCGCGGACCGCAGCGGAGTGTACGAGCTGGGTGCACCGTTGAATTCGCCTCGCGCGACCGGTTCGAGCACTCCGAGAGCGGCCCGGGTCGCGCGAGTCACCCGGCCATGCAGCTCGTCGAGTTCGTGGGCGGCCCCGATGACGAGCGTTGAGGCGCGGTACAGCGGATCACTCGGCCGGTAGGAGATGTTCAGGGTCCAGGGGTCCTCGATGCCGAGCATCTCGGAAACGAGGTGAGCGCCCGGCCGCTCGGTCGCGTCATGGGGGTTCACTCGGCGGACTCCATCCGGGCGAGCAGCGAACGGACCAGAGTGGGCAGGCTGTCGGGGCCGTCACCGGTCCAGACGTGGTCGGTCGCCTCGCCGAGGACGTACGCGGCGTCTTCGAGGAGGCCGCTGGAGATCTCCATGCAGGCGTCGGTGATCCGGGAGGCGGCGAGCAGGGACTCGGAGAGCACTTCGACGTAGTCGGCCGGAGGCAGCCCGGCTGCCTCGGCGGCGGTATGGATCGCCGCCAACTCCATTGTGCTGAAGGCGAATTCGGCGTTGCTGTCCTGCTTCATCTTGGCGGACGCCGCCGCGGCAGGGGCCGGGGTCGGTGGTTGCACGGGGATGCCCACGCGCGTGCAGATCTGGTCGACCGAGCTCGTCAACTCGGCGAGGGATTCGGTGAGCCACCCCAACGCGGAGGCATAGGAGGCCAGGGCGAAGAGACCCGCGGGCGTGGTGGGGAGCGGTTCGTCGGCCAGGAAGCCTTCGAGTCGGTCGTTCAGCTCGCAGACCACTCGGGGTCCGGCGGACAGTGCGCCCAGCACGGGGTGCAGGTGGGAACGGCTGATGGCCGTCGGGTACTCGGCGGTGAGGATCCCGGAGATGCTCTGTGCGGCATCGGTGAGGAGAGCCGCCAGTTCGCTGCGGGCCATGGGGGCGCGGTTGGCAGTCATTGCTGGGGAACCTTTCGGGGTGCGGAGGCCGCGGGTTGAGCTGTCGCTGGAGGGGCTGCGGAGACGGCCGTAGGCAGGTCGACCGCGCGGGGAGAGCGCGATCGGGCGGCCTGAACGCGGGCTTCGGTGGTGGAGGCCGTCTCGGTGTCCTGGCGAGGGCCGGTGCGCAGGTGGGCTGAGCGGTAGACCGCGTAGTCCTGTCGGCTGCCGGCGGCGACGAGATAGATCTCGCGCTTGTGGCTCGACGTAGGCGGGGCTGGGCGGAACTGGATGACCATCCGGTACGAGACGGACGGGTCGACGTAGACCTTGTGGAAGCCCGCGAGGCGGCCTTTCAGCGGCAGACAGTCGTCGCTTCCGTGGACCAGGTTCTGCAGTTCGAGAAGTGCCAAGTCCCTTATGTCGTCGGGGAGTTCACGCAGGTCCGCGATGGCGTCCGGGTGTGCGGCGAAGGCGAAGCGGGCGCGGCTCACATCGGCCTCCGCGGGGACGGCTGCCGGGCTGCTTCTGCCGACCGCGCGAGGTGGGTATCGAGGCCGGTCTTCGGGAGCGCGGAGACACCGGCCGACCGGGTGAGGGCGACGCCGGCTCGGAGGGCGGCGGCTTCGTCGCGGTATGCCGGCTGTGGCAGCGGATTGCTGCGGTCCTCCAGCCAGTTGCGGGCGGTGTCCTCGTCGGCGAAGGCACCCTCGCGCATCGTGTACGTATGGGCGTCCACGTCACCCTCTTCGAGGAAGACCCGAATCGGTGCCTGATCGGAGCTGGAGTCCCGGGTCAGCGTCCACGTCTCACACGGGTCGAAGTCCGAGGTGTGGCTGGCGAGGATCTCGTAGCGAGCGCCCGACTCCCGGATCTGCTGCTCGATCCGGACGGTGAGGTCGTCGGCGGGCTTCATGAAGTTCCCGTCGACCTGGGTGATCTGCTCGGGTGGGCAGCCGCGCTCGATCAGCCAGTTCTGCGCGAAGGCCACGGTGGCGTGATAGGCCGACTCGAAGGTGAACGTGTTCAGACTCAGATCCCGCGCGACCACGATCGCGACGACCTGAGGATCGCCCGGAATGCCCCAGGTGATGGATCGGTCGTGGGCGACGACGAAACTGTGCGAACCGTAGGGAGTGGTGTGGTGCCTGGCGAGGACCGTGAGGTCGCCCGGCCAAAACGCCTCCTCCGCACGCTCGGAGGCCGTGTCGGCGGGCTCGAAGTCGTCGAGACGGAAGTCGAGTTCGTCGGCCGCTGGGTCGGTGGGCCAAGAACCTTGCTCCGGATACGCGGAGTCCGTGTCGTTGGGCTCGAAGTCGTAGGGGCCGAAGGGGTGTCCGTTGGTCATGCCGCCAGTCCCAGGTCCTCGGGCGCGGGCGTGGCCAGCACTCGGTGGTTGGGCCGGGTCGGGCTCGTCGTGCATGCGGCGAAGGGGCCGTCGGGAGCACGGAGTTGGACCAGCGTGTGGTCGAGATGATCGCGGTGCCACGTCGAAGGACTGGACAGGCCGGCCTCGGCGTCGGTGAGCTGCTGCCACGCGAGCCAGAGGGCGTGCAGCCGGGCGACGGCCTCGGGGTGTTCGTGCCACTGCGCACACCATGGGCGGGTCGTGCTGATCTCCCGTCCGTAGACCGGGAGGAAGAGGTAGTTCACCCAGTCGCTGAGGGCGGCGAGTTCGACGCTGTAGGCCTCGCCGCCCAGGGCAAGGATGAACACCGACGTGGGCCCATCCGCCTCGGAGGCTGTTTGTGCCGTCGGAGCGTCGACACCCTGAGGCGCAACGGCGGGCTCGGAACCCAGGCGGTCGAGGATGACGCCGTGCTGCCTGACCTCGGACATGGTCTTGGCGAGGGTGCTGGCGAGGTCGTCGAGGTCCCCGTCCGGGACCCGGAACGGCTCCGGGACGGGGGCGGTCGTGCTGGTGTCGGACATGAGGGCGTGCTCCATCTGTGAGACGGCGACATGCCGAAGAGGGTCCGCAGAAACCGCGATTTGGCCCGGCCGGGAAACCCCGCTAGAGGGCGCTACGCGGTCGTGCAGCGCGGGCAACGGGGGAAGGGGGTCAGCAACTGCATTGCCCGGGCGGCTTGTTGAGGCACGACGCCGTTGCCGAGTGCAGTGAGCTGAGCCGGTCGGCCGAGCCCCGGAGTAGCGGTCACCCAGCCGGGCTCCAGGCCCTGCATCCACTCCACGAAGTCGGCGCGCAGGCGTCCGGCGGCGTCGGTGGGCGGTGGCGCGGGGCGGGTGAGGATCTCCCATCGGGCGATGGCGGCGGCGTACGCTCCCCATCGCCCGTCGCTTCCCCGGACTCCGGAGGCGTCTCCCTCCAGAGCGGCAGGACCTCCGCCGGCAGGGGCGGGTGCGAGCCCTTGCCCGGGTGGAGGCCGTGGGTGCCGGTGCTGCTCGCCCTCTTGGTGGGGAGCAGGGACGCTGCCGCGCTCGGCAGGGTCATGTCCCCGTTGCCGTGCCGCTGGTTCGGCGAGCCCTTGATCCCGTCCGATGCCTTCGGCGTGGGCAGGAGCCACTCCACCTCGTCGGCAAGGTTCGGGCCGTGGCCCCCGCTTTTCCTCTTTGAGGGGTGCTGGGAGCCGCCGTTCCTGCCGATGTTGCTGGTCGGCGTCTTGAACAGGGTGTTCGGCGGGCCATGCGGTGAGGAAGGTGCGCTCGCGGCGATGGGGGGCTCCGATGTCGGAGGCGCGAAGCACGAGCCATCGCGCGTCGTACCGGAGGTCGGCCAGGGATCCGAGTACGGCACCAAGTGCCCGCAGAGGAGGCTGGGTTGGGCCGTCTCCCAGACACCACGGGCAGAATTCCACGTCGCCAGGGGCGCCGGCGGGCGATGTGAGGAGTCCGCGGACGTTTTCGATCACCACCAGGCAGGGGCGGAGGGCTTCGACCGCACGGGCGACATGCAGCCACAGCCCCGAGCGGGTGTGGGCGTTGAGTCCGGCGCGGCGGCCGGCGACCGAGACGTCTTTGACAGGGGAAACCGGCCGTCAGGACGCACACCCGGGGGACGGTGGACCAGTCGACGGTCGTGATGTCGCCCAGGTTCGGGACACCGGGCCAGTGGCGGGCCAGGATGCGTGAGGCGTCCGGATTGACCTCGGCGTGCCAGGCTAGGGTGCCGCCGAGGGCGGACTGGACACCGAGGTCCAATCCGCCGTACCCGGAGCAGAGCGAGCCGATCAACGGCGGGCGCGCGATGGTGGGTTGCATGTCACCGGCCACGAGCTGTCCGGTCCGCAGGAGTTGCGGCTGACGGGGGAGCAGCGGGAGGTGAACCAGGAGTTGGAACTGTGCTTGTGGTCCGGCTGCGGGCGGCTTTGAGCCGCAGATTCGGAGGCGAGACCATCGCCGATGCGACGTGAAGGGAGTCGGCGGCTTCCCGTAGGGCTGTGTCCGCCATGTCGAGCGCGTCGCTGAGCACCAGTGTGGCCGCCTCTCGCGCATCCCGGGCATCGGGCTGGTCGCGGAGGTGCTCGGTCTGGTCGAGGAACGAGAGTTGATGGGCCATTGACCCGAGGGCGGATGCTGCGCGGCCCGCAGGTTCCAGAGCGGCGGCGAAGCCGGCGATGGCCCGGGCGGAGTGGGTTTCCCGGTCCTGGTCGGCGGCGCGGAAGAGGACTTCGTCGCCCAAGTTGGTTATCAGCTCGCCGAGTTCGGAGATCTGCCTGGCGATGGCGACGTTGTCGGGCGACCGGTGAAGGTCTCCAGGAACCGGCAGTTTGCCGCGCTGGGCGTCGAAGGCCGAGGCCGCGGCACGCAGGGCCAAGGCGTCGGAGAGGGGGGTGTTGTTCACGGTGAATCCCAAGAGAGGACGAGCGACGAACAAGGGGAGGTCAGCCGTGACCACGCGAGAGAGGACGCGTGGCGGTCGAGACGGGCATCGAACCGGTCCGCGCCGAGGGTGGCGGCGCTGGGCGCGGCGTGCTGCGGGCGAGGGCTGCGTGGGCCCGCGCCGGTGAAGGAACCGACGCCGTTGGTGTCCGAGAGGGAAGGCCGTTCGCGCTCTGCCATCGGGAGCGCACGTCGTCGAGCGGGCCCAGCGCGTGCAGAGCGTGGTTGATGAGCTGCCCGGGTGCCAGTGCCTCGTTCTCCGCCAGGGACCGCACGGCACGCGCGGAGGCGCCTGCCGTGCGGGTGACCGAGGAGCGGATGACCCGCTCGCCGAGCCACTCGGCGCTGCCGGCGCCCACGCCGTCGCAGATGATGGTGAGCTGATCGGCGGTCAGCGTTCCGTCGGTCAGGAGCCCGCGTCGCTGGGCCTCCCAGAGCAGGGTGATCCGGTCGATGGGCTCGCCTCGGTGGTGCAGCGCGCCGAGGCAGCGGTAGAGCTGCTGGTGGGCCGGGTCGGCGAAGTCGTCCGGCCGCAACCAGTCCACCACCTCGTCCATCGCCCCGAAACGCTCGGCCAAGACGGCCAGAAGGAACTGCTCGTCCTCAGCAACCCGGTCGGCTAGGACCACCGATGGAGCGAGCGGTGCAGTGACCGGCACAGGAACCGGCGCGACGGGGCGTGGTTCGGTGCCCCAACGCCGTGCGAGGTCACCGAGCACCTCGGCCAAGACATCGGCGTGGTGCAGGGCACCCTCGACCTCACCTAGAAGGGCGTCGGCACGAGCCGCCTGGTGGAGGCGGACGGCGTGTTCGGTGACGCGGCGATGGATCGCGCCCTCCAGCACCATCCGGCCGTAGACCGGGGCGTGTTCGGAGCGAGGGCAGGCCGAGATCAGGATGTGAGGGTAGGTGGCGGTCAGACCCCTTACGTGGCGGCCGGCCTCGTTGACCGCGTCGGTCACCCACGACAGCGACGGTACGGACTTCTCGGCTGCCACCGCCGGATGACCGCGGTCTCGGAGGGCGCGCAGAGCGGCGAACAGGGCTCGGTGGACCGGCCGGTGGAAGTGATCCGGGTCGAGCCAGTCGAGACGGGAGAGCTGGCCGGGCTCGATCAGTACCGAGCCGAGAACCGCCTGCTCGGCCTTCAGCAGCGGGTTCATCGCAGCAGCCCGAGGTGGGATGGCGGCGGATTGTCCTGCTGGGTGCGGAGATTGGCGATGACCTGGTCGGAGGCGGCCATCGCGGCGGCGAAGCGGTCCAACTCACCGGTGAACGACGGATCGGTGGCCAGGACCGAGCCGGAATCGGCGACCAGCCACCACTGGCCACCGCGCCGGACGGCCGGCGACTGGGCAAGGCGTTCGGAGCGCGGCGGAGAGGCGGACGGAGTGGGCGAGGACACGAGGTAACTCCTGAACAGGGGAAGAGGAAGGCCAGGCCGGTGAGATCGACGGCTGCCTGCACAGGGGTGTCGGAGCGGCAGCACCAGGGCGAGTTCGACGGGTGCGGCGCGGGGGTGACGAGCCCTCAACTGCTGGGCAGAGTCACCGTTGCGACGCGCGATCTCGCCGGACGCTGCGGTTCACGAGGGGGCAGGTCTTGATCGACTGGCAGGTGGTGGTGTCCAGCGCGGGAAGCGTGCTGGTCACGCTCTCGGGTGTGGTCGCTGGTGCGGTGCTCGCCAATCGCTCGCAGAAGCAGCACAGAACTCGTGATCGGCAGATTGACGCGTGTGCTGCCGTAGTTGCCGAATCCACGCGCGTTCAGATCGCAATTCTGCGTGCGTGGAGGGAGGGCGCAACGGTTGACTGGACCGCCTGGAACATCGCCTTGGGCACTATCTGGCTGGTCGGCACACCGCCGGTGGTGAGCGCAGCAGCACAAATGGACGAGGTCTTTTGGAGGTACAGCAACCAGTTCATCCGAGGGGAGACCGCCGACGAGGGAACCTGGGACACGGTGAGAGATCTCATGGAGGCCGCGCGTCTCGACTTCATCAATGTGGCAAGGGACATGTCCGAAGCCGGCGAGCCCATGACCGAGGTCCCAGTGCGTCGCCCTCTACTGCCGGATCCGCCGGGACCACCGGATAGCAGTAGCTGACCTCGCCCGTTGCCGGAGGACACCTGCGGGACCAGAATCCCGGCGGGCGCCGCGATCTCCCGCTCGATGCGGTCGAGATGGTCGTAGATGGCGCGCGGCTCCCAACCGGTGTCCGCGAAGATCGCCACGTTCAGGCCGGGCAGATGGCCCTCGGCGGCCATGAGCAGCAGGCAGGTCGACTGGACCCCCGCGCCGAGCGAGAGCATCTTGAGCGTCGGGGCGCTCATGCCGACAGCCCGAAATCGTCGCGGCCCACGGACTTGGCGAGGGCCCGTTCCGTGATGGCCTTTGTCGCGCGGGCGGAGGCTGGAGCGACGGCCTTGGCTGAGGGCTCTTTGTACCAGGGCCGCAGATCGAGCATGGCGACCCGGATGCCGGTGGCGAGCAACAGTGCCTTGCCCTTGGGGAGCGCGCGGATCGCGTCCGGGGGCAGGATCCGCTCGGTGCGCATGCTCACCGAGGTGGACTTGCCGCTCTCGCTGGTGGACACCGAGGTGGTCTGGACGTCGTGATCACCGATCTGCCTGCTGAGCCGGTCGGCGAAGTCGGCGTCGTCGATACCGCTTCCGATGATCTTGATGGTGGCGGCGGACCAGAGGGCGTCCATGCCCGCCTCGCCCCAGCACCGCTGGCCCTGCCGGTAGGACTGCAGGATCGTCATCGGGATGACGCCCCGGCTGCCCAAGTGGGAGTACAGGTCGGGGAGATCGGAGATCTTGCAGACGTTCGCGGCCTCGTCGAGGACGCACAGTGCGGGAGGGTCGAGGCGCCCGCCGGAGCGCTCGGCGACGACTACGGCCGCGCGCATCACCGCGTCGGCCGCTGCCGCGATGATGGCACTCGCGCTGCCGCCGCCGTCCTTGCTCAGCAGGTACAGGGTGTCGCGGGACGTGGCGAACGTGAACGGCTTGAACTCGGGGAGGTCCTTGCTGGGCGTGACCCAGGCCGCGACGTCCGGGTCGAGGAGGCAACTCGCGTACTGCCGCGCGGTTTCGTAGATGCCGTCCCGCGTCTCCGTGGCCCCGCTCACGGTGCCCTGGAGCTGGGCGGCGACCGCGTCGTGTCCGGCGTCGGTGAGCAGGTCGACCGGGGTGCGGTCGGCGGGGGAGGCGAGCCAGGCCAGGACGTCGGTGATCGGACGCCGGTGGTTCGCGGCGGCGAGGAACAGCGCGCCGAGGGTGTTGCTCGCGGCGGTGGACCAGAAGTCGGATCCGTTGGACTCGTCCACGCTCGCGGCGACGAAGTGTCCGGCGAGACGTTTTGCCCCGGCCAGGTCGCGGGCGTCGGCCAGGATGTCCCACCACATCTCTCGCGGGTGGTGGGCGATCTGCTGGGGGTCGAGGGTCCAGACCGTGCCAACCTCGGCGCGGGCGTCCACGGTCGCGGTGAAGGCGTCGGTCGCCGCCTTGTTGGAGGTCAGCAATACCGAGCCAGGAGCCGCGAGGATCGCGGGGATCGCCAGTCCGGAGGTCTTCCCGCTCCGTGGAGCCATGATCGCGACGATCACGTCCTCCCAGGATGCGCGGACGTCGGCCCGGCCGGGGGAGAGGGCGCCCAGCAGGATGCCGCGGTCAGCAGGAGCGACCTCTTTTGCACTCCTGGCCGTTCAGGGACGGCCGCAGGCTCCGGGCCTTTGCGGTGATCTCCTTGTTCATCAGCGGGGCGAGGTCCGCCTTGCGGGCGAGGCCGTTCTTCGCGCCGCCGCGCAGACGACGCCACAGGATCAGGCCGACGGCGGTCAGCGACACGGTCAGCAGTCCGGGGATGATCCGCGCGCTGACGAGCAAGGCTGCGGGACTCAAGGACGGCCACAGCGCCTTTGGGTGGAGCAGCGCGTCGGTGGCATTGAAGGGCGTCCAAGTTCCGTCGTGGAAAAGGGAGTTGGTGATGTTTCCGGTCAGCCAGGCCAGTGATCCGAAGGCGAGGGCGATGCCGAGTGTGCCGATGAGGAGGGAGAGGAGCGCGTCCGACCCGGTGGTGGTCGAGGGCGTGCTGGTACGCGGTGCAGGCACGGTGGTTCCTGGGGGTGAGCTCAGGCGGGTGAGGTAGGCGGGGCGCGCGGGGCTGTTCTGCTGGTCATCGGGGTAGCTCCTGTTTGGGAAGTGAGGGTGAGATCCGGGTCATCAGGTGCGGGGAGCGCGGGGCGGCGAGGGGTCGGCCGACGCCTGCGGGGGACTCGGTGAGGGCGTCGTACGGTGGGCGACGGCCTGTGGCGAGCCAGTCCGGGCGGCGCGCTGACGGTTCGTTCCTGGATTCCTCTCGGCGGGTACGGCGACCGTGTCGGTGCCGAGGGCATCGCCGAGCTGTTCATCGGTCCGCAGGGCGTTGACCATGTCGTGGTGCCGGGGGTCGGTGGGTTCGGCCGGGCACACGGCAATACCGACCACGGCGCTCTCCAAGGCCTCCTGGACGTCTCGGAGCATGCCGCGTGCGGCGGCCAGCCGTGTCCACGTCTCGAACGTCGCGTTGGAGTGCGGGTCGTCGAATTCCAGGCGCACGCGGGTCCAGTCAGCCGTTGCGGCGACCAGTTCGGTCAACTGCGGCAAGGCGCCGTTGACCTCCTCGATGAGCGCGGCGACCTCGCTGGGTGCAGCGGTCTCCGTGAGCCGGGCGATCATCCCGGAAACCGAGTGCGGGTCGGCGGACGGGCGTGGCAGGGGACGGACTCGTGGGGAGCTGTCAGATCCGGGAAGCGGGTCGCCGTAGGCGAGCCGGATGTTGTGCTGCATCGCGGCGGCGACGGCCTCGCCCATGCTCGGGTAGGACTGGGGCACGGTTGTTCCTCGCTCGTTGTGCTGGAGCTTCGCGCGGCGGAGAGATACGCGGCAGACGTGCCATCCATCTGGAGGGACGGACTCGGTGGCCGGGGACACGTCTGGTGGCGGAGGAGGGCAGCGACGAGTTCACGGTGTGACCGACAGAGTCAGACCGCCGGCGAGGGACGAGAGCCTGTTCCGAGCTGCTGCGGGACTGTCGGCGGTGACGATGAGGAGGCCGACCCGGGCGGTGCGGTAGTCGCCCGCCGGTGGCAGGACGACCCGCTCTCCCACGTCGCGGAGCCAGGTCAGTTGGTGCAGCCACAGAGGCCGCGGGTCTGGGACGACGGCCAGGTCCCGTACGGAGAGGATGCCGGTGGCCGGGGGATACAGGATCTTGATCGCAGCGGTGGCGTGGGCCGTGCGCGTCAGATCGGGAGTCCTCCCGCAGGCGACGTCGGCGGCGATCCGGGGCAGGTCGAGGCCGGTGGCTAGGCGGACGAGCTTGCCGATCAGGTCTCCGGCGATACGGGAGTTGACCTCGATGATCCGCGGACCGGAAGCGGTGAGGCGCATCTCTACGTGCTGGACGCCATCGGTGACACCCAACGCCCGGACGGCCTGGACGGCGATGGGGGCGACCTCGGGCAGAAGTGGGTCGCCGGCATCGACAGTGTGGCCGACCTCCTCGAAGTACGGAGGGAAGGCGACCTCCTTGCGGGTGACCGCCAGCGCGGTGGTGACGCCGTGCCGGGTGACGCACTCCACCGATATCTCCGGCCCTGACAGGTACTCCTCGACCAGCACACCGCTGCCCTCCGGTCCCTGCTCGCCAGCTCCGGCGGATGCGAACTCCCAGGCAGTGGGCAGGAGTTCGGGAGTGTCGACGCGTATGACGCCGATGCTGGCCGCGTGGGAGGAGGGTTTGAGGACGACCGGAAAGCCGGTGCGGACCGCGGCGGTGGTCGCCTCGGCCAAGGTGTCAACGCGCGTGGACGCGGCCGAGGGCACGCCGTGCTCGGCGAACAGACGCCGACTGGTCGCCTTGTCCCGGCAGGCGGTCATCGCCACCGTGCTGTTGCCGGGCAAGCCGAGGCGGGTGGCGAGTTCGGCGGTCGCCACCAGCGTGTACTCGTCCCAGGTGACGACTCCGGCGATGGAGTGGCGAGCGGCCAGGGCCAGGCCGGCGGCGACCACGGCCGTCGGATCGCAGGTGTCGGCGACCTCGTGGTCGACCACCAGGTGTTGCTGCCAGGTCGGCGGCTTGGTGTCGATCAGCGCGATCGGATACGCGGCGGCGGTCTGTTCGATGCAGTAGCCGCGAAAGACGGGATTGGTTCCGCCGACGACGATGAGCAGCGGCTGGGCGGATCGGGACATGGGAAAACCTCCATCGAACGGCAGTGGGAAAGAAAAAAGAGGAAGGAGCGAGGCGCGGGTTGTCGGCTAACGGCTCATCGCCGGGCGTCCGCGGGGGACGGTTCCTTGTTGCGTGTAAGAACCGGTTGCTGAAGCGGCTCGTACGCGATCCGGTGCCGCCGGAGACCGGCGAAGCATGCGCTCAGTGCCAGGCCCTGCACAGCCGCGCACGCCAGCAGCAGGTGCGGAATCTCAGCGGCGGGAACGGCCGCGATCAGGGCTCCGGCCAGCGGCAGAGGTATCACCACCAGGATGATCGTCACCGCCAGGGTGGAGCCGAACGCCCGTACCGGAATGAGACGGGAGCGCAGCGTGCGCAGGATGACTGTGATCGCACCTTCGCTGGCCATGACCACCGTCACCATCACGATGTACGCGGTGAAATCCGGGGCCAGTGCGGTCGCCACGCACGCGGTGGTCGAGACGCTGGCCGTCACCGCGCCGACCGCCCAGACGCCGAAGCGGTCGATCGTACGGCGGCTGGCCCACACGGCGATCAGGGAGGCAACGGCTGCCGCGCTCCAGACCGAACTCACGGCAAGGGCGGAGTGATGGAAGTGATGGATGACCATGATTGGGGCGGCGGCCTGAAGGACGCCCGTGGCCAAGTTGGAGGCGGCCAGGCCACCGACCAACCAGGCGAGCGCCGGGGTACGGCGCACGGTCGTCCACCCCGTCAGGAGACTGCTGGGCACCGGGGCGTGACCCGTAGCGCCTCCATCGGCCGACGTGGTCGCTGCAGCAGTCAGGGCCAACATCGCAATCGTGGCCATCAGTACGGTCGGGCCGAGCAGTAGGAGCAGACCTCCGAGAAGCGGACCGACGAGCATCGCGCCCTGGTCGATCCCTGTCTGCACGGCCTGTACGCGGTGCGCCGCATGCCCCAACCTGCGGCCGGCCTCGGCACCCAGGGTCTCCACCGAGACGAAGGAGACCTCTGTGAGTAGCCCCGAGACAGCGCCGAAGGCCAGGACAACGCCGGTGGTCGTCGGCCCAGTGCTCGGCAGGGCCAGCAGTACCGCACCGGTCAGAGCGACTAGGACCGTGCGGATCAGGTTGGACATCTGGAAGACACGGCCGGCACCCCAGCGGTCGACCAGCGACCCGGCGAAAGCGAAGGCAGCCAGTCGCGGCGACCAATCGAGCAGAAATGCCAGGCCGGTCAGGGCAGTTGAGCCGGTGGTGACAAGGACAAGCAGCGGAAGCGCGTAGGTGGCTGTCGCGCCGGCCAACGCGTCGGCGGCGCGCATGACGTAGGTGCGTGGCGGGCCGGAAAGGGGAGTGCGCGAAGGGATCATCCCGGTCACCGGGTCCGGAGGCTGGGAGCCTGCGGCGCGCGTACGGCCGTGTTGGTGCCCGCGGCCCCGGCATCGGGCGATGGGGAGAGCTTGGCCCTTGCCGCTGCGGGCGATGTCCCAAGAGCGGCGCATCGGGAGTCGGGGAGTTTCGGGGACAGCGGCTGGGTCTCGGCCTGAGGGTGAGGCGAGTTGCCGACATGGCGCAACTCACCTTCCCAGTCAATGAGTTGCGACTGCGCTGAGCTGACGAACTCCGCGGCGAAGTCGAACCGGTCGGCGAGCTGGTACGCCTCGTCATCAAGGTCGGTGATCTGCTCGCCTGCCGCCTCCAGCGCTTCCCGGATGCGCTCCAACGCGCCGTGTTCGGGGTGAAGGAGGTGGTCGACCACCCGGAGAAGGGCGGCTCCGCCCTCGGCTGACCTGATCTGATCGGTGAGTTGAAGGAGTTCAGCGCCGGCGATGTAGGGCCCGAGAGGATGTACCGGGGTGCTCGTTCGGGAGGCGTCGAGAGCGGGGTCGAGGTCGACACCGTAACGAGCGGCCTCGAGCATCTCGGCTGCGTGGGTGGCGATGGCGACGCGGTCAGCGGCCGGGGTGGTGGTGGGAAGGCGATGGCGTCGGCCGTACCAGTCCTCGATCTGCTGGAATCCGGCGTGCCTGAGGAGCGTGGCGGAGAGGTCGTCGGTGGCGCCCTTCGCCGAAACGCTGCCGCTGGGCTCGGCGGTGATGGTGATGGAAAGGGCAGGCACAGGGGTCTCCTCGGCGCGGGGTGTCGGGTGTGGAGCGGTGGGCTGGTGACCCAGCTCGGCGGCGAGGCGGTGGCACTCGGTTTGGAGGCGGAAGGCGTCGCGGTAGGCGTTGTGCAGGCTGCCGTCCTCGCGAGCGAGGGTGGCCACGACGTGCACTTGCCGGGGCTGGTTGCGCAGGGCGATCCACCGGCAGGCATTCGGATCGCCGTTCGGGGCGATCCCGGTGGCGGCCACCAGGCGGCGGGCGACGGCGGCCCACTGCGCGTCGGTGAGATCTGGTCGGCGGGGGTCGGAACGGACCGAACAGATCCATACCGGCCGTTCGGGAGCGCGGACCCCGAGGCGCTCGACGGGTGCGTTGAGGGCGTGGGCCAGGTAGGGCAGCGAATCAGGCTCGGCGAGCAGTTCAATCGGGGCACCGTGGCCGTCTCCCGCGATCAGCCGCGGGCTGGTGTGGTTACCGCGTTCACCCGGCCCGTACAGGTACGTGAGCAGGCCGACAGTGTCGCTGGTGCGCTGCAGGTGGGCGATCACGGCGTTTACCTCGAAGGGGCCTGGTGGACAGGAGCCCGGATGTTCGGGCTGTCGAGGAGAGAGGATCTGCGGGATTCGCGATTTGGCACGGCCGGAGATCGCTGGTAGAGGTCCGATTCATCGCGCCTCGCCGAAGGGCTCGGCGTCACACGGGGGCAGGAGAGGGGTGTCCCGTGCCGCTGGATCTTGACCGTTTGCCATCGGCCTTTGACGGACGCGAGTTTGTGTCATCGGAGTTTGATCACCACAGGTCAGCGACTCAACGCACCTTCGGTACGCGCCGGGGCGTGGGAAAACCCGTGGCGCGCTGGAGGTGCTTCTGCCTGCCTTGACGGTCATCTGTACGGGTGCAGCCTGTCGTCACCGTTCCGTCACAAGCAGTCGCCGCACGGAACCCTGCCGCTCTCCCGTCCCCTCTGCACTCACGTACCACGACCACTCGCACCGCGGGGCAACAACCGACGACCGAAACCCGCGGACGAGACGACTCAGGGGGACGACAGCATGCGGCAAAGCATCGGCATTCGCAGGGCGGCTCTGGCGACGACGGCGGTCACGGCCGTCGCGGCGGCGGTGACCGGCATCCTGCCCGGCACCGCCATGGCGGCGAGTACCACCACCTCCACCCCGCCGCCCGCCTGCCCTGCCTCCGCCCTCCAGGTCAGCGCCTGGCAGGCCGCCCACCCGCCCGTCGGGACCGGGACCGGGGCGGCGGTCGTGCAGTTCACCAACACCTCCGGGAGGACGTGCGTCCTGAAGGGCCATCCGACGGTCGCGGGCGCCGGCAACGGCTCCCCCTCCCACAACACCCCGCTCACGGTCACCCCCACCGGCAGGGCGACCACCGTGACGGTCCGGCCGCACCACAAGGCGTGGGTGAAGCTGACCTTCGTCCAGGTCCAGGGCGAGGGCGACGGCTACTGCGTGTCGGGCAAGACCCCGAAGGCGTATCCGACGATGGTCATCGGGCTGCCGCACTCCGGGAAGCACCAGGTCGCCCTGAACGACGGGTGGTGGGCCGAGTGCGACAACAAAGTGACCGTCACCCCGGTCTCGTCGGTCAAGCCTTCCTGACCCCCCGTCCCCACATATCGAGCAGCCTGCATGACGATCGCAAGGCTCTGACCTACACGAGGAACTGCACATAGGTGCAGGTCAGCGACTCAGCACACCTTCGCTGCGCTGAGTCGCTGACCTGTGGTGATCAAACTCCGATGACACAAACTCGCGTCCGTCAAAGGCCGATGGCAAACGGTCAAGATCCAGCGGCACGGGACAAGGGGGCCCAGCGGCCGGGCGCGTCAGCTTGGCGAGAAAATCGAACATGTGGCCTAATAGCTGTCATGGAGCACGTCCCTCTCCCTCCCGACCTGATCGAACTCCAGGCGGACTGGCAGCGCACATACGCAGAGCTCGCCGTGCCGCGCCCCGTGCACGTCACCACCCTTCGCCGCCGCCTGCATGTGCTGTCCGGTCAGCTGCTGTTTCACCCGTACTGGTCCAGCCCCCGTCGACTGCCCGGCGCGCGGGTGGAGCTGCGGCGGCAGGCCCGCGCACTGGGGCGGTTGCCGTGACACACCTGGTCCGACTCCAGTTCGCGACCGGCGGGCCGGCAGTCTCCGGGGAGTGGGCCGACGATGCGACAGCCCGCCGAACCTGGCGGGACTGGGTCGGGCTCTACGGCAGCGACGAGAAGGTCGTCATCCGACTGACCGAGGACGCTGACGGGAACGAACGTGTCCTCATGGCCTGGGAGCGGGGGCGCGTCGTCGGGACGGGATCGGACGGCGGTACCCGGTCCAAGAGCTAGTGGGCCCACATGCCGTCCGCTGAACCACCACCTCCAGAGGTTCGAGTGCTCCTGCCCGATGGGCAGGAGCTACGAGGTCGGCTACACGCCCGAGGACAGTTCGCCAGGTCAGGGTGGATGTACTGGGTAGCCCTGCCCATGTGGGCCGACGACCTCGACGCCGAGACCGTCGAGCCGCGCGAGTACCGCGTCTGGCTCACCCCTGACCAGGCGTCACCCGTCGATGGCGTCCGGTACGACGCCGTCCCCACCTACCCACTGCGCCGCGAGGAGCCAACAGCTCAGGCAGCCGACCGGTGGGCGTGGAAGATTCAGCGGGCCCCGGCCATCGGAGGTCGTCCCGCCGCGCATATCGTGCACGTCTGGGACTGTGAAGAGGCGCCCCGGGAAGCTGAGGAACTGGACGTATTCGCCGCGCTTGAGGTCCTGCGCCGCACTGGCGCCATGCCCTGTACCGAGTGTGGGGCGGATGCCTCCCTCGGGCCGCTGGCGTAGCCGGGACGAACCGCGTGTCGCTGCGTGCGCTCCCTCGCCAGGGGATGTCTGGGCCGCGCATACGGACACCTGAAGTCCAGCTGTCGCATTCCGTACCCGCCCACCGTCAATTCCCGTGAAACGGCTGCCTCAAGGCAGCGCGATTCCTATGCTGACCGGTGGCATACCGGTACGTCGGTGCTTTCTCCCTCATGCGTTTCGGCCGCCCGGCCGGGACTCCACGCAAGACAAGGAGAGAGGCAGATATGACGGAAAGCCAACAGGATCAGGCAGACCACGAAGGGTGGAGGGATTGGTTACGCCGACGGTTTGCGCGTGTCGGCCACAGCCGCTGGTTCCAGGCGATGAGCATGGCCGCAGCTAGCGCTGTTGTGACCTCGCTGACCACCAAGTTCGTCAGCCTTCTCTGACCCCTTCCCGGATGCCACACATCCGGGAAGGGGCGGCCAGAGGATCGCTGCTGCCGATCACACACGTGGCCCGCGCTCTAGAGCGCGGGCCACGTGCACTGTGACTCTCACCGGCGCGACGCGCATAACTTGACGCTTAAGAAACTACAGTGCATGCCGAAACATGAGATTGCAACGCCTTCCCGGTGAATGGCCAAGTCCGAGGCAGCCGTTGCCATGTACCGGCAGGTCCGTCACTCCCGCTTCCGAGTGACAGTGCGGCGTTGTTGACAAGCCGGTCCACCACAGGGAGTTAGAGTCGTCCGCGCGGCATGACCACCGCTCCCCGGAGAATCCTCGGCCCCTTCGTCTCCAAGCTCGGGTGAACCGGTCACCTCAACTGATGTACACAGCAACCCGCATGGGTCTCACACATGCATGTCCTGGGCCGAGACGTGCGGAGAGCCATGACTGAGTTCACGCAGGAAACTGTTCAACAGCGGTGCCTCTACACCGGCGAGAGCTGGCAGCACGCTCAACGCGCCCTCAGCCGACTCCCTTCTGGGGCAGGGCCTCTTCCATCCGCCCAGGCCCTGGCCCAGGAGAGGCTGGACGCTCGCGTTCTCCTCGGACTCCTGGAGTCCCGCAACGTCTACACGCGCTTCCCGCTCGGCATCACGGCGGTCCATCCGGAGCGCACACGGGTCACCCTGTGCGTCGAGAGCGAGGAACGCGCCGCCGAGATCCTCTTCAACCTCCTTCCTGCCTATCCACCAGGCAGCGAGGTATACGGGGTTCCCGGGCTGCGGATCGTCCGGAGGTCCCAGACGGGAATCGAGCTGCGCGTGCTCGGCGCTTCGGCCCGCCTGCGGCTGACCGGGTTGCCCTCGACCGTGTGGCGCAGCGCCGAGAGCCGCATGCTCGACGAGTGGCTCGACGGAGTGCAGCACTGCTGGCGCTCCTCACCACGGGGGTGGACGGAGGCCGAACGCGAGCACCAATCCATGTGGGTTGATGGGGACGGCCGATTCGTCCGTGTGCAGCGCCGTGGGGCGTGGTTGGGCAGCGGCCTGCTCCGTCGCATCGCCCTGCTGCACACCGTCGCCAACACCTTCCTCGTCGATGGCTACAGGGGTGCTGCATTCGACGCGGCGCGACTGGTTCTCCGGTGTTCGCAGCTACCCGACCAGGGACCGGGGCCGCACCACATCATCTCCGCCCTCCTGGACCCGGTGTTCGGGCTGCCCTTGGAACTCACAAGGTTCCGCGGTGACACCGACGAAAGCCACGTCGGCAAGCAGGACTTCACCCTCGCAGACATGGGCAAGACGGTCCTGCTGGAGTTGCAGACCGCCCGGGAACGGCCGCCCTTCTCCCTGCCGACCGACGTCTGGCAGGCCATCCTGCGTCGGCTGCCCTCCGAAGGGTTCCCAAACGCCCGGGCGGTCAGCGTGTTCGCAGGGCTGCGCGTTGGCAGCGGGACGTAGGGGAGAAGTCCACCCACAGGGCACCCGGCGTAGTCACTGGACAGTGAGGGGAGAGCCGGTGCCCGCAGAAGCGGGCACCGGGCGGTCAGAAGTGCGGGTTTTCTGTGGGCCGGTCGGCCTCGGTGGCGGCCTGGAGTAGCTCGGTGAGGTCGTCGGGTTCGGAGGAGCGCTGGTCGATTCACCACCCGGCGCTGGTGATAGTGCGAGCGGCCTCCTCGATCACCACCCACTCCGTCTCGCTGGTCTCGCCTTCGAGAACCAGGGCGGCGTAGCCGGCCGCGAGGACTTGGTGGCGACAGCGCACGCCCCAGGCGACGGCCCGCTCGGTTCCTTCCAGAGGTGGCATCCGGTACTGCTGCGACCAGGCTTCGGATTCGGCCTGTTCTTCGGCTCGCCTGGCCTTCAACCAGGCGGCCTTGTCCTGCTCGTCGCCCTCTTTGGCGGCCCGCCAGCAGTCGGTGCACTCCTGCTTGGCGAGCCACTCGGCGAAGCCCGCACGGCGGTCGGCCGCCCGGTCAGACAGGTCCCGCTCGGCCTGGTGGCCGCAGGAGTGAGTGATCTGCCAGATGGTCTTCACCCCCGGGGAATTCCGTTTGATGGGCGTTACGTTCGAGGTCGGGCTGCTGGTCTGGAGTGCTTGGCGGTGGTTTCGGGGACGCTTCCGCCGTCTGCGTCGTCTCAGCGTGTCCTGCGGATGGCGTCTGTGGCCGCCGTGGCGATGGCGACGGGAGCGCTGGAGGGCTGGGGCAGGTGCAGCAAGGTGGTCCCCGGCAAGTGGTGGGACTGGGCGGTGAGGGTGAGCTGGAGTACGGCGCAGCCGGCGGTCGTGAGCTGCTGGACGCGGGTGACGGCTTGAGCGGTTTCGTCGCTGCCGTACCGGGCGTCGGTGACGATCACGAGGAGGCGGCCGGCGCCGGGGTGGCTGAGTTCGAGGCCGTGGTCGAGCGCGTCCAGGGCATTGGCGAGGTTGTGACTGCTGCCGTTGGCATCGAACGTTGTCACGCGCTCTGGTGCTCGGTGGGTGGGTCGGGTCAATGCGGTCAGGTGCTTGTCGTAGGCGATGGTGGCGGTGCGGGAGTCGGGGTCGGTCAGGGCTGCTGCGCGTGCCACGATCCAGGCAGCGGACGCGACGGGCGCGCAGGCGGCACGCATGGAGCCGGAGACGTCGACGGCGATACCCACACGCAGGGGTGGGGTGGGGGAGTTCCGGCGGCGGGTGTGGGTGAACGGTTGTGCGGTGGGGACCGACCCGGCCGCGCGCTGGGCGTCGCGGGCGAGGGCCGCGCGCATGTTGAGGCGGCCGGGCGGGGTGGGGCTGGTGGTCCGTTCCTCGGTCCGCTCGCGGTAGGCGGCGGTACGCAGGGCGCGGCTCAGGCGCGCGGCGGCACTCTGCTCGGCGGCGGTGGGCCTGCGGGTGCCGGTGACCGGGTTGCCGTAGGGCGCCGGTGTGCCGTCGGGGGTGACGGTGGTGCCACGGGCGTTGAAGACCGACTTGGCGGTGGCGGCGGCTTTGCGTCGCTGGCCGGCCCGCTGGGCGCGGTCCTGAGCCTGCGCCTTGGACTGCGCGGCCATGGCGTTGGTCGCTGCGGCCTGTGCCGCGAGGTCGGCGGCGTCGGTGGCTGCCGTGCTGTCCATGACGACCCCCACGGCGCCGGACAGCAGATCGGTGAGGTTCTCCGGCACGGGCAGGGCGGGGGCCGCGGTGTCCAGAGCGTCGCACCATTTTTGAGCGTGCGCGAGCATGGTCGTGGCGTCGTGGTCGGCGCACTGGTGGGCTGCGGTCCAGATGCGGGTGAGTGTGGCCAGCAGGTTTGCGCCCAGCACCTTTTCGCACAGATCGGCGACGGCCCGGGTCTCGCCGGCGTCCAGGATGCCGACGTCACGGCGGCCGAGGACCAGGGCCGCCACGGCGGCGGCGTGCTCGATGCCCTGGAGGGTGGGGTGCGCTGTGTCGGGCATGACCAGGGTTCGGGCACTGGTGCGCAGGTACGTGCGGTCCGTGGGCCGCGTGATCAGGTGTGCGCCTTCGACGCGGCTCTCCTCCAGCAGGAGCGCGGCCTCGACGACACGGGGGTTGGCTCCGGCAGGCTTCGTCCAGACGGAGTGGGCCGCGTGCGCGGCCTCGTGGACGAACACTCCCCAGGCGGCGGGATACCGGTCCTCGTCGCCCACGATCCGCGGATGGATCTCGTGGGGCTTAAGCGGGGCGAACAGGCCGGCGTCGAACTCGACCTCGCCCAGCGTGGGGAAGAACGCGGCCGGTGCGCCGCTGCGCGTGCCGGGGCGGCAGGTGACGAGGAGGTCTGGGCGGCCGGAGAGGGCGACCAGGCGGTCGCCGAGTTCGGCTCCCACGCGCAGCCACAAGTGCGGGGAGGAACGGGGTTGCGCGGGCGGGGCGCCGTCGTCGTCCCATCGCGCGAGGTCGGCGTCGTCGTCCGGCGTGGTGGCGGGGGACTGGACGTGGTGGTGGGCGCTCATCGCGAGCGGCCCCGGTGTGCGGAGCCGGTGCTGCCCGGGGGCTGGCGGACGGCCGAGGCGGAGAGCTGCTTGCCGAGGGTGAGGGGCGCGACCTCCTTGACGCCGGCAGCCTTGATGACGGCAGCGGCGACGGCGTCGCGATCCTCCAGAGGAGCGATGCCGACGAGGTTCGCGAGCGCGGCTTTGGTGCCGAGGACGGCCTCGGTCTTCTGGTAGCTGAGCAGCTCTCGCAGTTGGGGGGCCCATCCCAGTTCGCCGAGTTCGACTTGGTGGGCGAGGTGTCGGGCGACCCGGACCACCCGGGCATCGATCCTCAAGGCCAGGGCGAGGTCATAGTCCGTGCCGATCTGGATCTGCACGCTGAACCGGCTGGCGAGCGCCTCCGTCAACACCGCCCCGTGGACGCCGGGGTTGTGGCCCGCCACCACGTAGAAGCCCGGCTCGGCCTTGATGGTCTCGCCCTTGTGGGCCTTGACCTGGATCTGCCTGCGCCCGTCCATCGCGGGATACAGCGCCGCCAGGACCTTCGGTGAGATCAAGGTGGCATCGTCGATCAGCAGGGCGCGGCCCTCGGTCATCGCGGTGACCAGTGGACCGTACTGGAAGACGTAGGCTCCCGCGTCGTCCTGTGTGTACTCGCCGATCAAGTCGCCGACCGTGGTGTCGCCGTCACCGGCGACGGTGAGCAGGTCCGGGAACGCCGCCTCGACCAGACTCGTCTTGCCGGTGCCCGGAGGGCCGTAGAGCAGCACCGGCACGTCGGCGTCGCGCAAGCGATTCAACGCCTCGACGTCGGGCAGATCGGCCAGCTCCCGGGGGTGGTAGACCTGGCCCCCCGCGCGGCGGATCGGGCCGGTCTGCCTGGGTGTGGCTGCCGCGGGAATGGTCGTGCGGGCCGTGGCCGCCTGGGCGCGGGGAGAGTGGGTGCCCGGTGGGCTGATCACAGCGGTCTGCGCGGCTGCGGCGGTTTTCGCGTTCGCGCGGAACTCCGGTTGTCCCCTTCCGCCTTGGTCGGCCTCGCCGCGTCGCACCAGGGTGAGGGCGGCGTTGCGGACGGCGCCGTGGGAGTGGCCCAGCTGCCTGGCCATGTCCCCGATGGTGAGCGTGTCCGCCGGCCGGTCGGCCAGCAGTCGGGCCACCTTGGCCCGTAGTTCGCCGCCCTTGGTGCGCGCTGGACGGGTAGGCGTTCCGGGTGTGGTCACAACGAGGCCCCTTCAACAGGTGCGGGTGCGGGCGGGGTTGGCGATGCGCGGGAGAGGCTGGCCGCTCTCGGAGCGGATCACGGACTGTGCCGACATCGGCGACCGGGCCGACCGGGGCGTACCGTCGGCGCTCACCGGCCGACCGAGGGCTCGGTCCAGGTGCACGGGATGGCCGGCGACGAGCAGCTCGCTGGCTGCCGAGCAGGCCCGTGCGTCCGCCCCGTACCGGGTTCCGTCGCTCGGCAGGCGCAGCCTGGCGTCTCTTCGAAGCCGGCCTGGAGCAGGATCCGCCGGGCGGCGGCGTTGTAGCCGGTGGTGGTGATCTCGCCGGTGATGGTGTGCCGGATCGTCATGAACGGCTCTGCTGGTGCTTCGGGCAAGGCGGATCTCCTATCGGTGGTGGCGGGAAAGCGGTGGGGTGTTGGGCGAAGGCGAGGCGGCCCGGAGCTTCCAGCACATCAACGGTGCGTGGCTCGACCACGAACGATGGGCAATGACTGCCGACATGCTCCAGGGCGGGCCTCACCGCCCCGCAGCTACCTGACTCGCCTTTCCGCACGTTCCGATAGCCGGGTGTACCAACAACGGCCATGTGAACTGCTCCTTACGGGAGTTGGGTCAGCGGTTGCGGGAGAGGGCGATGCGCGGGTCGACCGGTTGGGCCGCCGGAGCGGCTGTGGCGGGAGTGGGAACCGGCGCCTTGTCCGTGAGGCCGGTGCGGGCTGGGCTGGCGGCGAGCGCGGCCACGCTGATGGAGAACTCGTCGGTGGTGCGTCCATGGCCGCGTTTGCGAGGTGCGGTCGGCGCGGACGCAGGTTGCCGGTAGGGCGCCAGGTCCTGGGCGAGGAGGGGCTCCACTACGGCTCGGAGTCCGGACCGGTGCATCGACGACGCGACGTTGGCGACCTTCTTCAAGGCTTCGGTGCGCCCGATGGCGGTGGGCAGGGTGTAGACGCCCGCGTTCGGATCGTGCCGCCAGCCCTCGTCGAGCAGGGCGAGTCGGCCTGCGGTCGCGGAGAAGTGGTGGCCGGCGGATGCGACGATGCCGAGTTGTGGATGCTCGGCGAACGCGATCTCTGGTTCTGGGCGCGGAGGTTGGTGGCGGGCGGCAGGTGCCGCGGAGGTGAGTGAGGGGTCGAACGAGGCGTCCGCATCAACCTGGTAGCCGCCTTTGCGCAGCAGTGCGATGGCCCGGGTGGCGCGCTCCTGTCCGTCACGCTGCTGGTCGGCGAGTGCGTACAGCGTCGGGTGGCCGGGGACGGGGTGGAAGTCGAGGCGCTTCAACATCCATGTGCTGGCGGCGAGTTGCTTGGGGTTCGCGGCGACGATGCCGTAGTCGGGGTGGTGGCCGACTGCGACATCGGGACGCGAGTCGTGATCGGGGGCGGGCATGGCTGATCCATCCGGTGCGGGCTCGGAGAGCGGGGCGGTCGAGGGCCGGGATGGTTCTGCTGGTGAGGGACATGGAGGACTCCGAGGCGGGACGCGGTCAGCGACCGGGTGCGGACAGGGGATGGGTGGGCGGCAACGTCGGGCGCGCGGCCGAAGCTGCCGGCAGGTGGGCTGGGACCGTGCGCTGGGCGGTCGGCGAGAGTGCGAGAGCAGCACTCACTCGCGGCGGGGCACCGTCCGCCGGTGGTAGCACGCCGAGTTGATTCAGGTGCGCGTCGATGGCGGTGAGCAGGTTCGGGATGCTGCCACTGTGTCGGGCCTGGGGGCCGTTGGGTTCCGAGTCGTAGAGCACTTCGTGGATGGCGCAGTTGTCTGGGTGTGTGCGGGTCACCAGCCAGCTTTCGGGGTGCCCGGGTGGGTGCTTGGTCGGCGGTTCCTGGGGTGGCGAGATCAACAGTGCGCTGCCGTCGGGGAGTTGGGCGTGGACGATGTAGTCGCTGAGGCCGTACTCGACGGTGCACTCAAGGCCGCGCCGACGAAGGAGCGCGGTGAGGTGGCCGTACCCGTGGTCTCGTTCCGGAGGGTCGGCGGCTGCGTGATGGGATGGAGGTTCGCTGGTCCGCGCAGTGATGCGTGAGCTCTCCTGCTGGATGGTGACCTGGGGCTGATTAGCGTGCACGAGTGTTCTCCGTGGCCGGGTGCCCTAGTGGTTGAGGGTGTGAGGCGTGGGCGTGTGGGGTGGGTCGGGGTGGTGGCGTTCCACGAGGATCCGGTGATCGGCCGGTTTGGCCGTGCCGTAGATCGGTGCTAGGGACGTCAGCGGGACCTGCGAGGGACCGGCGGGTTCGGCATTGCGGGCGTGGACGGGGAGGCGGGCAGGGCCGCGTGGTTGCCGGAGGTGGATCGAGCGAGGGCGACCTGGGCGCGGTCGGTCTGTGAGGGCTGATCGGGATCCATCCGGTTGGCCAGGTAGTCGGCTGCCCGGACGAGCGCCGGGCCTTGGAAGGACAGTTCGTCTGCGTAGTGCCAGCCTTCGGAGTTGCGGATCTCCTTGGCCCGGCTCTCGTAGAGCTGCAGTGAGCCGGGTTGCGAGCCCTCCATGAGGGCCATGACCTGGTCCCATTCGTGCTGGATCTGGCCTGCTCGTTCGAGGGTGGTGTCGATTCCGCGCAGCCGCTGGAGGTCGTCGCTGATTGGCCCCTCGACGTAGTCGGCACCGTTGGCGGCGGCGCGGACGCCGGCCAGTACCTCGGGGCCGTGGGCGAGGAAGACCTCGACGTGATTCCACGCCTCGGCATCACGTTTCACTTTGCCGTCCGCATACTCCTCCTCGTAGGTGGGCCACCCGTCGTGGTCGCAGAAGGAGTCCGAGACCGCGTCCCAAGCATCGGACGCCTGCCTGATGCCGGCAGCGGCGGAGGCCAGTGCCGGGATGTGCCGGGGCCACGCCGGGGGGTCGGTACTCGCCGACGGCTGGGTTTCGTGGGAAGCGGGAGGGGTGGGCACGGTTGTCCTCGTTCCTGTGCCGGTGGTCACCGCGAACGCGGCGTTGAGCGGACGGTGTTCGGTGCGAGGGGCGCTGGAGTCTCGCTCTGCCGGTCGACGGAAGTCCCGCGGACGGACACGGCTGGGGAGAGACCGGCCGCCGCTGCCGTTCGACGTGAGCGGGCGTGGATCTCGTGGCCCACGGCCTCTCCCACGAGGTGCAGTTCCTCGCCGAGGTCGGTCAGGCGGTCGGCAAGGGTGTCCAGCTCGGTGGCACTGCCGCGGGCGTCGTGGGTGCGGCACCACTGGGAGGCGGTTTCGAGCATCTGGTGCAGCCGGGCCACCGCGCCGAAGTCCTCCGTGATCGCTTCGTGGAACAGCTCGCCGAACTCTTGGGGCCGGGCAGTGGCGAGACGCTCGTTCCAGTCGACGGCCGGTGCGGCGGTTCCCTGACTCACGGCCGGGGCCCGCTGGTCTGCTCGCGGTACGGGTGACGTCATGCCCCAACTTCCTTCAGTAGCAGGCATGTTGGGTTAGGCGGACATGCGGGCGTCGGTGTCGAACAGCTCGCGTTCGGCCGGGTGCAGGATGTGCTGGGTGATGAAGCTGCGGCCCGCGACCTTCCACAGGCCTCGGCCCTTGGTCAGGGCGGACACCGCCTGGGTCTCTACGCCGGTCAGGCCCAACAGGGAGGCGGCAGCGGCCAGTTGGTCCGGCTCTTGGCGGTAGATGATGCGGGTGGAGCAGTCGGCCAGGAGGCCCTCGGCCAGTACCCGGCCGCGTGAGCCGGCGTCGCCGGCGCTGAGCAGGTCGCTGAGGCGGTGGATGACCATGAGGTTGGCGATGCCGAGGCCGCGCGAGAGCTTCCACTGGGACTGCATGCGCTCCAGCAGGCCGACGTGCCGCATCACCCGCCAGGCCTCGTCGTAGATCACCCAGCGTCGGCCGCCGTCCGGGTCGGCGAGCGCGGACTCCATCCACGCCGAAGCGCAGGTCATCGCGAGCACCAAGGCGGTGTCGTCGCCGGAACCGCCGAGACGGGACAGGTCGATGGACAGCATCGGGGTGGTCGGGTCGAAGGCCACCGTCGAGGGGGCGTCGAACATGCCGCTCAGGTCGCCGTGCACCAGGCGGCGCAGGGCGTGCGCGAGGTCCTGCGCGGCGGGCCCCATGCGGCCGGCCTGATCGCCGAGGGCCCGGTCGAGACGCTCGGGGGAGCCGAGGGCGTGCGCGATGTCGCCGAGCAGCGGCACCGTGCCGTCGGCGTCGGCCTCGGCGACGACCAGGTCGAGGGCGAGGTCCAGGGCGGTGTGCTCCATCGGCATCAGATCGCGCTTCAGCACGGTGCGGGCCAGGGCCGCCAGGAGCAGGAGGCGGCGCTTGCGGACCTCGGTCGACCAGTCGCTCTCGCTCACCGAGGCGGGCCGGGCCGGGGCATCGAGGGGGTTGAGCCTGCCGGGGAGTCCCGGGCCGAGGGCGATGCTGTAGCCGCCGAGGGCCTGGGCGACGGGCGTCCATTCTCCCTTGGGATCGCAGGGGACGTAGACCCGGTAACCGTGGGCGATGGCGCGGGTGGCGATGGACTTGGCCAGTGCACTCTTGCCCATGCCGATGATCCCGGCCAGGACGGCGTTCGGGTTGGTGAAGCCCTCGATCCGGCCGCTGCTGTAGAGGGAGAACGGGTCGTAGCAGAAGGCCGCTTCGGCATGTACGTCCCTGCCGATGAAGATGCCTTCCGCGCCCAGGCCGCCCTCGGCGAGGAAGGGGTAGGCCCCGGAGACGGTGGCGGTGGTCATCCGGTGGGCGGGGAGGCTGAGTTTGCCGCCGCGGGCGGAGGAGGGGCCGGGGCGTCCGGACGGCGGGTAGGTGGGGCGCAGTTGCGGGTCGAGGGTCTGTTCGGCGCGGTGCTTCGGCGGGGCGGTGGCGCGGCGGGCCTTGTGGCGGGCTGCGGCGAAACCGGCGCGGGCGGCCCGCTGCTCGGCGCGGGATGCCTTGCGCGGGACGAACAGGGGGGAGGCGCTGGCACGGGTGCGGGGCATGAAGGTTTCTCCGGATAGAAGTCGGGTCAGCGGCGGACGAGGCCGGTGAACGGCGCGTGCAGGTCGGCCGGGGTGGTGCGGCGGCGGACCAGGTGCGCGGTGCGCTGGTGGCGCTGGCAGATGGTCAACTCCGGTGCACCTTCGGGCAGTTGGGCCTGGCACGCCTCGCGGTCGGGTACCTCGCCGGAGTCCGGCCGGGGTGCCGCGTGGTAGGCGGCGTGGACGTGGTCGGCGGCCTGCCAGATCCGCGTGCGGGCGGCGCGGAGGTGGTCGCCCTCGGCCGGGACGAGCTGTCCGGTGCGGCCGGTATGGGCGTCGAGGAGAGCGTGCAGCGTGACGAGGTGGGCGTGCAGGGCGTCCAGCTCGGCGCGCGTGGTGACCAGCGGACCGCCCGGGATGTTGAGCGCGTGATGGAAGTCGAGCGCGGCGGTGGCGAAGGGCACGAAGTCCTGCGAGGTCGGGCCGGCGGTGCGGGACATGGGGAGCGCTCTTTCGGAGGGGAGGGACGGGCGCCGTCAGGCGGCGAGGGCGAGCGGCATGGCGGCGGCGGTGAACGCTTCGGCCTGCTGCCAGGTGAGCAGCCGCAGATCGAGCTGGGCGCCGACGGCCGCGGTCTCCACGACCGCGCAGGCGGAACGGAGTTCCTCCTCGCTGTCGGCCGAGACGGTCAGCAGGCCGGTCAGGGCGACATCCGCGTGGCCCGCGATGAGCTGGCGCTCACGGGACTTGATGTCCTGGTACTCGATCGAGTCGGCCTCGGAGTCGACCTGGCCGCGCCGGGCGCGCTCGGCGGCGTCCGCGATGACGCTGGCCTTTTTGCGCTGGACGTCGCGCAGGGCGGCGTCCAGTCCCTTCGGCTCGTAGGACAGCGACAGGGTGCGCCGGATTCCGGCGGTGAACAGGAGCTGGTGCAGGAAGCCTGCCGAGGTCTCGGTGCGGGGCCAGTTCTCCACCCAGTACGTGGTGTGGAGGGCTGAGTCGGTCGCGATGTGGTCCGCCTTCTCGACGACCACGACGGGCCCGGCAGCGGCGGGCTCAGCCTCAGGGCGCCCGGCGGAGGACCAACGATCCAGCGCTGCAAGGGACTTGGGGTCGTAGGCCGTTCGTACGACGGCTGCGATCTCACGGGCGCTGAGCCAGCCGGTGGGGCTGAGCCCCGCGGTCCGCGCGGCCTGGTCGAAGGTCGAGGTCAACTGCGCCAGGACGCTGAAGGACCCGGTCAGGCCGCCTCCGGCCTGGTTGATCAGACGCCGTGCGGCCTTCGCGTCCAGCGAGATGGCGACGTAGGCCTCGTGCGGTGCCGCAGCCGGACCCGCGCTCTGGATCAGCTCGTTGTAAATCCCGCCCGCCACCGGAGCCTCGGGCTTGCCGTGTTCCTCCCAGTAGCGGCGCAGGGCGTCGCCGGAGTCCGGGACGGTGCGCTCGATCACCTGGATCCGGGCGACCTGCCCGGTGCGGGCGAGGGCGGCCAGCGCGCGTCCCCAGCCGGTGACGTTGGCGTTCTGGGTGCCCGGGTCGAGGAGCGCGTAGGCGCGGGAGGAGACCTTGACGACGGCGGTCAGCGTGCCGGTGTGCGGGTTGTGGACCGCGCCGTAGCGGCGGTCGGGGGCGGTGACCACCCGCAGACTGGCCGCGGTACCGGGCAGATGGAGGAGTCCTTCGCGGACCGGACGCCGGGAGGGACGGGTGAGCCAGATCAGCTGGCCCCGCATCCGGCGCAGGACGTAGCGAGTGGCGATCGGAGCCCAGTCGGCCAAGGCACGACCTCGGTGACGGACGAAGACGAACAAGGCGATGGCGGCCCAGAGAGGGATGAGTTCGAGAGCACCGGCCACGCCTCGGGTGAGGATCACGGCGAGCAGGAGGAGGCCGGTGAGAGTGACGGCGATCAGTTGCGGGGCGGTCAGGCCGAGCAGGATGCCGCGCCTGCTGCGGTGCGGGAACTTCACGGTGGCCGTGGTGACTTGGGGCTTGTCGGGCATGGTGGTTCCAGACGGTGGGTGCGGGCGGAGAGCGAGGCGCGCGGCGCTCTTCTGGCGGTGGAGGTCATGGCAGGACTCCGTATCTGGTGATCGGCGGTGAGGGGGGGCGGGCTGTGGGTGCAGCCCGCCCCCTATCTGTGCGTCGGTCAGGACCCCGAAGGCGGCTGGGTGGGGAACACCCAGTTCGTCGGTGTCGGTGAACCGGTTGCTGACGGATCGGCGGAAGGCGGCGGTGGGGCAGGCAGCGTGCTCCCGGCGTGGGTCATGCTGCCGCCCGGAGCCGACGCGCCGGCGAACTGACCGTCCGGGGCGCCTCCTTCAGTGCTTCCGCTGTCGCCCTCGCCGGGCCTGGTGATGAGCGGCGGGATGCCGGGGCGCTGGATCAGGGCTCGGCCCTTGTCGCCGGAGGCGTTGGGGTCCTCGCCGTACCGGAACCGGGTCTGCGGCTTGGGCGGGCCGCCGTCGATGCCCTCCTTGCTGAGGTTGCCGCCGGAGGGGCTGATCCCGGAGGCGACACCGTCGCTGCCCGCGCCGGGGACCTGGCTGGGACCCTGCGGTGACGGGGTTCCGGTCCGGGTCTGCATCGCCAGGGTGCCCGCGGTCTTCGCGGCTCCGGCGGCGACCGCCAGGCCGGCGACGCCGGTGCGGTGCACGTCGTCGTGGCCGCCGCCGTCGCTGGCCCAGTGGACGAACTTGTAGGTGGCGTACGGGCACAGCAGGACCAGCACCATCACGACGATGCCTGCCATCGCGTCGGACAGCGCGGCCATGCCGTTGCTGGTATCGGACTTGCCCATCGCCGAGACGCCGATGAGGAAGACGACGGTCATCAGGAGTTTCGAGACGACCAGCGTGGCGGTGGCCTCGATCCAGCCGCGCCGCCAGCGCTTGGCTACCTCCCAGCCGCCCCCGGATCCGGCGAACACGGCGAGCGCGACCAGGACCAGGACGCCGACCTTCCGGGCGACCATCACTCCCCAGTACATGAACGCGCCGATCGCACATCCGAGGGCGACCAGGGATGGCACGCCCCAGCCCAGGCTGTACATCGCCCCCAGTTCGCTGACCTTCACCACACGCCGGACCGCGTCGTCGACCGAGGTGTTGGCCGCCTGGAACAGACCGTCGGACAGAGCGTCGACCACGGTGACGGCGACGGAGGTGAAGGCGACGGCGCAGAAGGAGAACAGGACCCCGGTCATCGTGCCGATCGCGGCCTGGGCGAGGGCGCGTTCGTCGCGCCGCCAGGCTGCGGACATCAGCTGGATGCAGAACGTGCCGACGGTCAGCGCGAGCCCGATGGGCAGCAGGAGTTCGTAGTTTTCCCGGAACCATCCGGCGTTGAGATCGATGGCGGTGGTCTCGTCGACGGCCTTCGCGGCGAGATCCGCAGCGCTGGCGGCGAGTTGGCCCGCCGACTTCGCGATCCACGCTCCGATGCCGTCGGTGACGGTCCCGGCGGGGTTGGTGGCGAAGTCGACAGCACCGCACACCTTGTCCATCAGCGGGTAGTCGCAGACTCCCATGGC
Organism: Streptomyces sp. NBC_00986; assembly: GCF_045162565.1. Classification (NCBI taxonomy): domain Bacteria; kingdom Bacillati; phylum Actinomycetota; class Actinomycetes; order Kitasatosporales; family Streptomycetaceae; genus Streptomyces; species Streptomyces sp. NBC_00986. The sequence goes on along the minus strand of NZ_CP108733.1, from coordinate 817,778 downwards.
GCTACCTCCTTTCCGGAAAGAGGGGTCAGGGCGCGACGGACGGCATGACGCCGGCCAGGGCGCAGGAACGGGAGGGACGGCACTGGATGGCGAGCGTGGTGACACGGCTCTCTGCACCGCCGGCGGGCGAGCCGTTCCAGGCGATCGACTGCTTGCCGGAGACGGTCACGGCGTAGACGTACGCCTGCGTGATCGTTCCGGGATCCGCCTGGAGGGCCTGGGTGAACGAGTCCGGGAAGTGACCCTCGTTCACGGCGGCGGTGGCGAACTGGCCGTTGGCGGCCATCTCCTTCCACAGCACGGCCGAGGGGACGAGGGCGGTGACCGAGGCGGAGTCGGCGTACTTGGACTCGGTGGTCAGCCACCCGTGCAGCGCGGCCAGCAGCTGCGCCCGGGAGTATGCGCGGGTGTCGTAGGACCACAGCGCTACGGCGGCGGCCTTCCCGAACACGACCGGATCGTGGGTGTCCGGCGGAACCGGGAGGGAGCGCGGGTGCGCACTCGGGGAGGACGACCCGGACGGCGAAGCAGCCGAGGAGGAGGGGACGGCCGAACTCGCCTGCGTGGCCGCGGAGTTAGAAGCCTGCCTGTCGTCGCGGGTGAGATAGGCGGCCAGGCCCGCGAGGGTGACGAGGACCACCAGGGCGGCGGTGCCGAGCAGCACCCGGCGGCGCACGCGAGAGGCGCCGCCGGGGTTCAAGGAGTGGGCAGGCATCAGTGGACCTGCGTCCCCAGCGTGCTGAAGAACGCGACCACGCCGTTCGCGGCACCCAGCAGAAGGGCCGCACCGGCGCCGACCAGCACACCCTTCTTGCCATTGGCCTCGGCCTGGTGTCCGCCGGAGTGGTGGCCCCAGGCCCACACGCCCGCGCTGACGGCGAGTGCGCCGACCACGGCGATGATCCCGAAGAGGTTGATGGAGCCGATCACCTGCTTGAGGACGGAAAGGCCCGGCAGCCCGCCCTCGTTCGGTTTGATCCCGGGGTCGTAGGCGAGCTGGACGACCTTGTCGGCGAGAAACATTAAGAACTCCAGTTCGATTCAATGCACGCCAAAGCCCCGCGAGGGCGAAGCGGCGGTGCGAGAAGAAGAGAGAAGGGGAGGGGGAGCGCCGGTCAGGCGACTCGGCGGGCCGCGAGAATCTGCGGCTTCCAGGACGCGAGGGTCGCGATACGGACCACGTCACCGGTGTGCGGGGCGTTGATGATCAGGCCCTGGCCGATGAACATGCCGACGTGCTCGGGGACTTGGGCCGTCCCCTCGGTGAAGACGAGGTCACCCGGCTCAAGAGCGTCGACGGATACCGCCGTGCCCTCCTTGACCTGCGTGTACGTCGTCCTGGTCAGGGTGAGCCCGGCGGCCTTGTACGACTGCTGCATCAGGGAGGAGCAGTCGCAGCGGCCCATGGGGTTCGACCCGTGAGAGTTGGTGCAGTTTCCGCCCCACTGATACGGCGTGTTGAGCTGACCCAGTGCCCAGCGGATCGCTGTCCGGACCTTCGCCGGAGCGTCGGCGGGGATCTTGTATCCGGCCGGCACCGCGCCGACGGGGATGGTTCCGAAGTCGGTACCGTCTCCGTCGGCCGTACAACTGCCCGCGGTAGTCGTCGAATTGCTGCCGGTGTCGGCCGAGCCGGACACCGACGCGCTCGCCGACGCGCCGCTGGCCGTCGGCAGCAGGGGCGCGATGGCCTGCTGCAAGGAGGTGGCCAGGGGCTCCCACTTGGCGTAGGCATCCCGGAACCCGGACCTCTGCACCGCCTGGGCGGCCTGGGTGATGGACAGGGACTGCCAGCCCGGGACCTTCTCCAGGGCCTCGTAGAACTTGGTCGAGGCGTGTACCGGGTCGAGGATCTCGTTGGCGGTGCCCCAGCCCTGCGACGGACGCTGCTGGAACAGCCCCAGCGAATCGCGGTCGCCGTAGGTGAGGTTGCGCAGGCGGCTCTCCTGCAGGGCGGTCGCCAGGGCTACGATCTGCCCGCGGGCCGGGATGTTCATCGCGACGCCGGTGGCCTGGATCGTCTTGGCGTTGGGTACCTGCTCGGCCGGATCGTCCAGCCCCGCCACGGAGACGGTCTCCTTGGTGTCGCCGTCCAGGATCGCCTTCACCTGAGCGGCAACGGCCGTGGTATTCACAGCCTGTGCGCCGCCGGTCGAGCAGGAGGCCGAAGCGCTCCCGGCGCCGACGGCGAGGATCGGAACGGTCAGCAGCAGCGAACCGGACCCGATGAGACCGACGACGGCCCCGGTGGTCTTCTTCATCACCGCCGCCGTTCACCAAGACGGTGATGTCGGCCGGGCAGCGGTACTGGGTCGGGACGCGGGGGTATCAGGGCATGCTGCATCGCAGCGGCTCCTCGTGGTTCGCAGGAGGCGCGGTTGCCGACTTCTCGTGCAAGGCCGTCGGCACCGCGTCGATGTGAATCCGCCTCTCAGGGCGGGCCCGGGTCAGGGGAGTTGGTAGCTCCCGGACGCCGGTCTCGGGTCACGCGCGGCAGCCGGCCGCGCTCGTAATCTCAGGCAGTACACGCGGCCTCCTTACGGCTTCCGGAACGCAGGGGTCAACTCGCCGTCCGTGTAACTCTGTTGGACGAGATGGCACGGATAAGCACCGGTCAGTGGGGGAGGAGCGAGGCTCTGGCCCGGTGACTTGGCGAGACAGTAGACGGGGATTCCGGCCGTACCAAACGGCTCTCGGCCCCGAACCTGGAGCCCGAAACGGTTCATTGGGTACGGCCGGAAAACGGGGCTACCGTCCGGCGCAACCCCGCCCCGGACGACCGCTGTTGAGCGCGGTCCGGAGTGGGCCGAGTCCCGCCGTGCCCTGAAAGAGGCCCCGCACATGAGCTACACGCTGCACCGAGGCGACGCCCTCACCGTGCTGAAGACCCTCCCGGACGAGAGCGTCAACGCCGTCATCACCGACCCGCCGTACAACTCCGGCGGACGCACGAGTTCGGACCGCACCGGCCGTACCGCACGCGCCAAGTACGTCACCAGCAACAGTGCCCACGACCTGCAGAACTTCCCCGGGGAGAACCGAGACCAGAGGAGCTACCGGAGCTGGCTGACCGCCCTGCTCACCGAGGCGTACCGGGCCTCCACCGAGCACGCGGTCGCCGTCGTCTTCTCGGACTGGCGCCAGGAGCCGACCACGTCCGACGCCCTGCAGATGGCGGGCTGGACCTGGAGCGGCACCATCCCGTGGATCAAGCCCGCCAGCCGGCCTCGCAAGGGCGGGTTCAAGCAGTCGTCCGAGTTCATCACCTGGGGCGTCAAGGGCAGCCTGGCGAAGGATCGCGACCTGTACCTGCCCGGGCATTTCATCGCCTCCCAGCCCCGTAAGGACCGAGTCCACATTACCCAGAAGCCGGTCGAAGTGATGCAGCAGCTCGTGCAGATCTGCCCCGAGGGAGGCGCCGTCCTCGACCCGTTCACCGGCAGCGGCTCGACAGGCGTCGCCGCCCTGCGCGAGGGCCGGCGGTTCGTCGGCGTCGAGCTGTCCTCGCACTACGCCGATGTGGCCGAGCGAAGGCTCCGAGCGGAGCTGACCCAGGAGGACTTCGTCCTGGCGGGGCCGGAGGAATGAATATGAGATCTCAACACCGACTTCGCGGCCCACGTACTGACGGGTGGCCGGAACTGCAAAGCTCCGGCCGCTCCCTCGGCGGGTGTGGGGGTTGCAGATCCGGCTACAGGTCGTCGAGCAAGGTCGTGTCCACAGGATGACGTCGCGTCTCGCCGAGGTGCCTGAGGGGACGGCGTTGCGGCAGACAGCTTCGAGACAAGTAGGGGATCGACCACAACTGCATCGGTGTGCGCACGAGTTACGGGTGCCTTTTGGAATACCCGTTGTTTCGAAATCTCACGGTCAACTCATAGTGAAGGCCATAAACGGAGAGCAAAGAAAGCCTCCGGCGTCACAGGTGTTGCACAGAAAATAATGGTGACAAGCTGCCCTTTCCGCACCACCCGTCTATCTGGCTTGATGGGGTCCCTCGCGTACGAGCCTGGGAAGTGGACGTTGCCCCTCCGCGCCGGGGCGGGAAACCATGCGTGGTGCGGCATGTTCATGACCGGCTGAGTGTCGCGGTGTCACGATGTTTCGTGCCAAGGGGGCTGTGTCATGAACAGAGGTCGATTCAGGCTGCTCGGATCCGGGGTGGTGTTCGCTCTCCTCTGGGGTCTGACCTCCGCCGCCCCGGTTGTGGCGGTGGCCGCGCCGGCCTCGGGCAGCGCAGTCTCCTCCACGGCGAAGTCGACGACGACCGCGAAGCCGACGACGAAGCCGAGACCCGTCGAGCCGCAGCATGCGATGACGCTCGCGCAGCGCCGCACCGAAGTCGCGCACGATCGCTCAACCGGCGTGCGTGCCACGTCCGTTGTGTCCCTGCGGGGATCGCGCCCCAGCTCCACCGCGCTGCGCACAGAGACCGACAAGGCGCGTAAGACCGCCTCGGCACACGGCGCCGCCGCGACAACTGCCGTACACCCGGACGCGGTTGCAGCCACCAGCGTCTGGGGCGTGCCGGACAACGTGGTGATAGCGGGGCCGGGCGGTGATCCGCGGGCCTGGGCCGACCTGGAAGTCTCACCGGGTTCTTTCAACATGGGTGTGGTGGTCCCGGGCGAAACGCTGACGCTGGGCGCGGACATCTGGAACTCGGTCGACGACTACGACTCGACGAGCGGCACCTATCTCAATGTGACCGCGACGGTGCATGTCACCTGGGAGCTCTCCGGCTGTGGCGCGAACATCACCCTCGACGACGGCCAAGTCGTCACCGCGCCCTCCACCTTCACCCAGCTCAACACCACCAACGGCGGTCCGACGCCGACCCCGCCCCGGGTGTACGAGACGTACACGGTGCCGCAGGACTGCCCCGCCGGCGGAGGCAAGTACATCAGCCTGGACGTGGTCGGCACTGTGACGGACACGGGCGGCACGTCCGGTGGGACCACGGTCAACGCCTACACCTTCCCCTCCCTCCAGGCCGCCCAGACCTACGGTGGCCGCTGCGGCGGCACGGCCTCCGGTGCCGCCCGGCCGCAGGCGCTGGACTGCGACCCGGTGAACTCGGCGACCGGTGCTTTCTCCGAGGCGTTCACCGACACGACCGTGGCCGCCCCCGGCGTACCGTTCACGCTGTCGCGCAACTACTCGTCCAATGACGCGACTTCGGGCGCCCTGGGCACCGGCTGGACCCTGCCCTGGGAGACCTCCCTCGCGGTGGCCGCGAACGGTGACGTCACGGTCCGCGACGAGAACGGCGCCACCTTCACCTACGCCAAGACCTCCACCGGCACCTTCACCACACCCCTGCTGGCCCGCTCGACCCTCGCGGCGGTCTCCGGCGGCGGTTACACGCTGACCACGCTGGACGGCCAGGCGCTGACGTTCAGTTCGGCGGGGCTGCTCACCGGCAGGAAGGACCGTTCGGGGCAGGGGCTCGCATTCGCCTACTCCGGCGGGCAGTTGACGACCGTGACGGACTCCGCCGGGCGTGCGGTGAGCCTGTCGTACAGCGGTGGCACCCTCAGCCGGGTCACGCTGGCGGATGGCCGGCACGTGGACTACGCCTATTCCGCGGGCCGGTTGACGACGGTCACGGGTCTCGACGGCGGCACCACCACCTACACCTACGACACCGGCGGTCGGCTCTCGAAGATCAGCGATCCGCTCGGTCATGACGTGGTGAGGAACGACTACGACTCCTCCGGGCGCGTCCTCACCCAGACGGACGCCATCGGTGCGGCCACCACGTTCGTGTACCGGACCGGGGAGACGGACATCACCGCCCCGGACGGGGGCGTCTGGAGCGACCTGTACGCTGGCGGGCTGCTGACGGCCCGTTACGACCCCTTCGGCAACCGGACGTACTTCGGCTACGACGGTTACGGCAACCGCACCTCGGTCCTCGACCCGCTCGGCGACCACACCACCTCCACCTACGACGCCACGGGCCACCAACTCACCCGTGTCACACCGAATGTGACGGAGAAGTGGACCTACACGTCCGGCAACGTCGCGACCTACACCGACGGCCGCTCGGACAAGACGTCGTACGGCTACGACACTTCGGGCCGCCTGACGTCGATCACGGACCCCGCCGGCGGGGTGACCAACCTGACGTACACGGCGGCGGGTCTTGCCTCCTCGGTGACGACAGCGCGCGGCAAGAAGACGTCGTACGGCTATGACACGGCCGGAGACCTCACCTCCGTCACCTCGCCGCTGAACGAGCAGACCAACTACACCTACGACGCGTCCGGCAGACAGCTGACCAGTGCCGACCCGCTCGGCGACAGCACCGCCTACACCTACGACGCCGCGGACGACGTCACCTCGGTCACCGACCCGCGCGGCAAGAAGACGTCGTACGCCTACGACGCGGCGCACAACCTGACCTCCGTCACCGATCCCCTCGGCGCGGCCACGAGCTACGTCCACGACGCCGCGAACCGGCTGACGTCCGTGAAGGACGCGGCGGGCAAGAGCACCGCCCGTGTCTACAACTCGGCCGGTCTGGTCGCCTCGGTCACGGATCCGCTGGGCGCCACCACGAGTTACGGCTACGACAAGGCCGGCCATCTGCTGAGCACGATCACCCCGCGCGGCAACGTCTCCGGCGCCAACCCGGCCTCGTACACGTGGAGTTACGGCTACGACAGCGCGGGCGACCGGCTCACCGTCACCGACCCGACCGGTGCGACCACCGCCACCGCATACGACGCCGACCAGCGGCCCGTCAAGGTCACCGACCCGCTCGGCAGGGCGACCGCCTACACCTACGACGACGATGACAACACCACGAAGGTGACCAACCCGCTGAGCCAGAGCGTCAGTTGGACCTACGACAAGACCAACCGGGTCACGAAGATCACCGACAGGCGCTCCTACTCCACCAGTTACGGCTACGACGCCGACCACGATCTGACCTCCGTCACCTCACCGTTGGGCGCGGTGACGACCTACACGGTCGACGACGACGGCCGCCGTATCACCGCCACCGACCCCCGGGGCAACGTCTCCGGCGCCAACGCGGCGGCCTACACCTGGAGTTACGGCTACGACCAGGCCGGCAACCCGGTCACCGTCACCGACCCGACCGGCGCCGCCACCCACCGCTCCTACGACGCGGACGGCAACATCGCCTCCACGACCGACGGCCGCGGCAACTCCACTGCCTACGCCTACGACGCCGACGACAACCTCACCACCGTCACGGCACCCGACACCGGGGTGAGCGCGTACACCTACGACGCCTTCGGCGACATCACCGGCCGCACCGACGCCGACGGTCATGCGACGGCGTACACCTATGACGCCGACCACCGCCTGAACAAGACCACCGACCCGCTCGGCCGCGTCGACAGCCAGGCCTACGACGCCGACGGCGACCCGACCACCACGACCAACGCCCGCGGCCAGACCGTCACCACCGCCTATGACGGCCGCGGCCTGCCGACCGGCCGGACCTACAGCGACGGCACCACCGCCGTCTCCTACACCCACGACGCGGCCGGCCAGGTCACCGGTATCACCGACGCCACCGGCAGCCGCACCGCCACGTACGACACCGCGGGGCGGCTGCTCACCCTCTCCGCTCCCGGCAGCAGCACGCCGTTCACCTACACCTACGACGCCGACAACGACGTGACGGCGCGCACCAATCCGGACGGTTACCAGGCCACCTTCACCTACAACGCCGACGACGAGGTCACCGCCCAGACCGCCAACTCGGCCACCACCAAATACGCCTACGACGTGGCCGGGAACCTCACCACCACCACACTCCCGACCGCCAACGGCTATACGGAGAGCCGCACTTACGACGGTGCGGGCCATCTGGCGACCATCGCCTCGGCCAACTCCACCAGCACGCTGGCGAGTTGGTCGGCCACGCGGGACGCGAACGGCTCTCCGTCGACGGTGACGTCCACCCGCGCCGGCACCGCACAGCCGCCGACCGGCTACAGCTACGACACCAACGGCCGCCTGCTCTCGGAGTGCACCGCCCCCTCCGGCTCCACCGGCTGCCCCACCGGCTCCTCGAAGACCACCTACACCTACGACAAGGCCGGCAACCGCCTCACCAAGGCGACCGGTACCGCCGGCACGGGCTACACCTATGACGCCGCCGACGAACTGACCAAAGCCGTCACCGGCTCGACCACCACCGCCTACGCCTACGACGCCGACGGCGACCAGACCTCCGCGGGCACCACGACCTACAAGTACAACGCGGCGAGCCAGCTCTCCGGCGCCACCGTCGGCTCCACCGCGTACACCTACACCTACGACGCGGCCGGCAACCGGACCACCACCAAGACCAACGGCACGCTCTCCCGCACCACTTACTGGGATGTGAACAACCCGCTGCCCCAGGTCGCGGACGAGACCAGCGGCTCCGGCACGCTCATCGGCGACTACCGCTACGACGCCCTGGGCGAACCCCAGACCCTGCGCACCAGCGCCGGCACCTACTACGACCACCACGACCTGTCCGGCTCCATCACCGACCTCACCAGCTCGGCCGGAGTCGACCAGACCAAGTACAGCTACGACGCATACGGCACCACCACGGCCACCACCCTGGTCACCGGCGCACCCGCCAACCCCTTCGCCTACACCGGCCAGTACCAGGACCCCGCCGGCACCGCCCTCGGCTACCAACTACGGGCCCGCACCTACGATCCCAGCACTGGCCGCTTCACCAGCACCGACCCCGCCCCGAGCTCCGTCGCTGAACCGTCTACGTCCTCCTACGCCTACACCGACGACGACCCGACCACCCTCACCGACCCCTCCGGCGCCTGCCCCGAATGCGTCAGCGCCGCCGTCGGCGGCATCGTCGGCGGAGTCTTCGGCGGCATCAGCTACTCCCTCAGCCACCCCCACGACTTCAGCTGGAGCGGCTTCGGCACCGCCGCCGGCAAGGGCGCGCTGTACGGCTTCGGCGCCGGACTCCTCATGCCCGCGACCGGCGCGGCAGCCGCAGACCTCCTCGGCCTGGAAGAAGGCAGCACCGCCGCCACGGTCACCTCGGCCACCGTCAACGCGGGCGTGGGCGCGGCCTACACCTGGGCCTTCGACAACGCCCTGTGCGAACCCACCACCCCGGGCGACCTGCTCCTCGGAGCACTCGGCGGCGCTCTCAGCGGACTTGGCCGCGGTGGACTGGGCGAACCGCGTGCCGTGGTCGGCGGGGCGACGCCCGACGTAGCCGGAAACCGCATCATCAGCACGGAACAGACGCTCCAACAGAATGCGGCCTCGGTCGGGGCAAGGGATGTGGGTGAAGCGTTCAGTGGCATTTACAGCCCGTCCACCGGCAAACTTGTGGCCAAGCTGAGTGGCGAGGTCCCACCCGCTCTGGTGGTGCGTAACGGCGGACACAATATGATCAACAAAGATGTCTTTGGGCGCGCCGAAGACACTGTCGCCTTCACCGCCATCATCACAGAGGACGGGCTGAGGGTGACGTGGAAATCCCTGGGCGTCAACGCCATGAATCACGGAGAACTTGAGGCGCCGAACGAGTACCGCCAGCCGATCCTTGACCTGCTGGAGAGCATCACAGGACTTGGGGCGAGGGGGTGAATATGGAGGACGAGGTCGTCATTGGTGGGCTACCGGTCCCTCGGCAGTTGATCGCGCTGATCAGGGCAGGGAGATGGGCGCCTCCGGGGGAGGATATTCTCCGCGAGATCTTCGGGGAAGATCCGGAGCAGCCGTGCTTCTACGGCGAGCGCATGCTCATCGGTGAAAACCGCGTATGGCATGCGGAACCGGAGAACGCTGGACCATCCCGGCCGATCACAGAGGGCAATCTGGGAATACTCGTTGAGATGTCGCTAGTGATCGCGGATCTCGGTCCCTCGATGCCCATCGTGTTGGACTACCGAGAATCACTCGCATCTCCACGAGTTCTGTACCCGAGAGGTTTGACGTGGGTGCAGATCGCGGAGAACTTCGAGGAGTTGACGGGTCTTTTGCGTCTACAGGAATCTGTCTGAACAGGCCGTCAGCCCCGGCAAGACCCTGAAGGTGCAGATCTGTGCTGCTGTCGTCTGCCGGAGGAGGCCCTGAGTCCGAGCCGTAGTGGAGGTCCTCCGAACGCCCCGCGCGAGCTTCGGTGCTGTGCCGCTACCCCGAGGTTGTCGAGGAGCCCGCGGACCTGGCGCTCGATCTCGTTGCGGATGGGGCGGACATCGTCGATGGTCTGGCCGGCGGGGTCGTCCAGGGTCCAGTCGAGGTACCGCGTGCCGGGGAGGACCGGGCAGGCGTCGCCGCAGCCCATGGTGACGACGACGTCGGCGGCGCAGGTTCCGGTACTCCGGGCCGTAAACCGTTGCCGGACCGGGGGTGCTGCGCGGGTCCGCCGCGTGGTCGATTCCCTCTTCGCTTACCGCAGCTACGACCACGACATCTACCGCGACCAGGTCCGCGCCCGCGGCATCGTGCCGATCATCGCCCGCCGTGGCACGGCACCGGATTGGGCACCTACCGGTGGGTGGCCGAGCGGGCCTTCGCCTGGCTGCACGGCTTCCGCCGCTTGCGCATCCGGGGAACGCAGATCTGATATCCACGAAGCGTTCCGCGAACTCGCCTGCTGCTTCATCACCCACCGACAACTCTGCTTGTAATGCTAGGCGTTGTAAGTAGGTGCGCAGGTCTAGGTGGCGGGGGAAGATATTGGTGAGCAGGGCCACGCGCTACCTTTTGGTGAATGCGTAGCCGTCCAGGACCGCGCCGCCGAAATAGGTGAGTGGGAAGGCCCCGAACTCGACGAGGGATTGGCCGTTGACGGGGTCGAGGATCAACAATCCTTCGCCCTGCACCCCGGCGATGACGAGGGAGTGCGAGCCTCCGGAGTTCCAGGTGATATCGGCGACGGCTGGGCGGCCGGCATTGATCTCGCCGGCGATCTGCGAGAGGGCCAGGCTGGCGGGCTGGTAGCTGGCGTAGTTGCCGACTGTCTTGAGAGCGTCTGTCACGCCGCCGGACTTGAGATAGCGTCGGTCGACCCCGAGGCGGGGGTCGTCGAGGACGTACAGGGCGTCGCTGCTGTAGGGGTCCGCGTAGCGGTTGGCGAGCACCGGGTTGTCGTTGAGGGCTGTCTGGGTCGGGCAGGCCCCGGTGTCCGCTGGAAACCCATTGATCTTGTGCCCGATCTCCGTCATGACTTGGCACTGAGTCCAGGTGCTCGCCGGGTTGTAGAAATGGTTGACGCTGGTGCCCGCAGCGATCCAGCACCATTCGTTGCTCTCCTGGTACTGCATCCGCATACCGAGGTTGTGGCTGACATCGGGCACATAGGTCTGGGTCTCAAGAGGCTTGGCATCCAGGACCGTGATGTCGGTGACAATGGTCAGCGGTGCACCCCAGTCGACGTTCACGACGAAGGTGACACCGTGGTTGGGGTCGTAGGGCGGTCCGTGCGGAGCGATGTTCTCGACTGTGATGGACGCCGCGCCGATGAAGCGCACCTTCTCCGGCGTGTACTCCGACACGGTGACGATCACGACCGAGTCGTGATCGATGGCGCCCCAGTTGTAGTTCAGGGTGACCCGGCCATTGAAGGCACCCCAGTACTTCCGAATGGTCTGCGGCATCGGTGGCATCCCCGTCCCGGTGCTAGAAGTCCACCTCGACTGGCGGGCTGTCGAGAACGGTGATGTCGGTGACAATGGTCAGCGGTGCACCCCAGTCGACGTTCACGACGAAGGTGACACCGTGGTTGGGGTCGTAGGGCGGCCCGTGCGGAGCGATGTTCTCCGCCGTGATGGATGCCGCGCCGATGAAGCGGTGCTCGGCGTCCGGCGGCGTGCTCACCAGGTACTCCGACGCGGTGACGATCACTACTGAGTCGTGATTGATGGCGCCCCAGTTGAAGTTCAGCGTCACCCGTCCCTGGAACGGCCCCCAGTACTTCCGAATGGTCTGCGGCATCGTCCGGTGTCCCCGTTCCGAAGTCCGCGAGCAGTGATGCCCGCCCCGCGTATTGTGGGATACACGTGCCCTCCTGTCTACGAACTGGCACGAATTGCCAACGACTACGCAACCCGTCATCACCCACACGAACGAACCCACTAACAACGCCTAATAATATGATCCGATATACCGATGGGTGATGAGGTAACAGGTGAGTTTGAGGAACGCTTCATGGATATCAGATCTGCGTTCCGAGTGGATGCGTAGGGGGTGGGAGCCGTGCCGCCAAACGAAGGTCCGCTTGCCCACCCGCCAGTCCGGCATCGGTTTGCGGCCGCCGACAGTCAGCATCTCCTGCCAGCGCTCTCCCGGCGACGCTAGGCCAGCGAGGGGCAAGCGATTGCCCCGCCCCTTGGTGCGCTGCTTTTCCTGCAGGAAGGTTCTCCGGGGCGGTCATGTACGGCTTTCAACTGGCAGGGGAGCCCAACTGCTGGCGTGCCTCCCGTTCGTTTACCTCCGGCGTAGCCTGCTGTGGAGCATGGGCCGTGACGATGCGCATGGTCCGGACTCCGCACGCGATTTAGAGATCGGAGCCGGGCATGGCGAGCAACAGGCAAACGGATACGGCCGCGTTGGTGGCGATGCTCGGCGAGCACACCACAGTGAACGTCCGTCTGGCACTGATCGCGGACGCACAACGGTGGCAACTGCACCATGCTCAGGTCACCTTTGACGACGACACCCCAGTGACGGAGCGAGCCTGGCGCTACAGCACGGCGACCTTTCTAGAAGCGCGTCTGCCAGGCTCGACGGTCGCCGCGCTGCTGCGGGGCGAGGAGCAGGACGTTCGCGGCCTCCATGTGGTTTGCCTCGACCCGCCGTCCGCCAGCGCCTCCATTTATCGGCTGCGTGGTCAGCAAGAGTGGGGCCGGGTGACCACGCCGTGGCCGCGCACCGAGTGGACCATCAACCGGGACGCCAACGCCCTCCAGCCCGGCTACGACCTGCTGGTCGGGGACGGTCCCTCTTTCCTGAACTTCGATCAGGCTCTCAGCGCCTTCCTCTATCAGCGCTCCCACGACAGCAACGCGAGCCATGTAGACCTGTGGCGTATCGCCTTGCCGCAGCGGGCGGGCTGGTTGTCACAGATCACCATCGGGCCTGACCTACTGACGGCCGTCATCGACGGTGAGGTTCTGGATGGTGCGGTCCTGGAGCTGAGCTGGGCGTCGGGAAACCACGTTCAGCCTGTCGACGGCGCTGGCACCCTCAGCTTCGAACTGCCGCAAGGGCTCGTGCACGACAGCCTGTTGATGCTCCGCCGCGAGGACCAGTGGCTGGACTGGCGCAGCTTCCCGGCTCCTACGTATGGGCACGCCCGCGATGCGTCGGTTGTCTGGGAGCAGCCCGGCCCTGAGCTTGAGATCCTCCTGGCGAACGGAGAGGGGCAGCACCTGGAGTGCAAACGAGAGGTGCCGGAAGGTGACTCGCGCAAGAAGATGCTCAAGACCATCGCAGCCTTCGCATCGCGGGACGGCGGTACTGTCCTGATCGGCGTCCAAGACGACTTGCAGATCGTAGGTCTGCCTGAGAAGCCCAACTTCGATAAGCAGCTTCTCGAGGTCGTAGGCATGATCCGCGACAACTTGGAGCCAATGCCGCCCTACGAGCCGAGCCTAATCGACCACGAGGGCAAGACGATCCTGGCTATCGAAGTCGCCAGCGGGGGGCAGATGTACGCCTACCGCAACGGACAACGCCCGGAGTACTACGTCCGCGTGGGCCCCAATACCGTGCCCGCACGTCACCCTGAGATTGCCGCCGGATTCCGGCAGGCTCCGACAGCGACAAGGTGCTGAGTGCCGCTGGAGTGGCGCACCACACCGAGACGCACCGGTGAGGTCGATACCAGAACTGAGTGACGGCCGGGACGAATTGGCCATGGATGGCACCTAGGTAATGCGGTTTGTCCGCCGCGCCGGGAGCCCTAGGCTTCTGTCATGGCAACAAGCGATCACGTTCTGCGGCTCGTCCGGAAAGCACTGGACGAGTTCGACGATGCCCCGTTGGAGGTGTCGGTCCGTCGTGCTGTGCGCATCGCGAACCTGGTGGGTGACACCAAGTACGCGATTCGACTTTCGTTCGATCTCAAGCCTACGGGTGGGGATCGCGAGACAAACGGTGAGATCTCCCGCATGCTCATGCAAGATCCATCAACCTGGGGGTCGATGACGGGGCCAGCAGAGAAGGCCGTCACGGCGTGGATGAACGACAGAAAGATCGATGGCAGCGACAACATCGCCCCGCACTCACTTGCTGAGTTGGAGTTCTGGGACAACGAATTTGGAGCTCTGAAGGAGAGTGGCGAGCGGCTCGATTACGACATTGATCTGAAGACTCGCCAGCGGAAGACGCGGATCGTCGCCCGGACCCGGCACTTGACGTTCGCCTTGCTGTGTTCTTGGGAGCGCCGTTTCGACTACAGCACCATCAACGAGTCCATCTTCGACGGCTACCGCGTCAAGGTCGACGCGCTCCTTGCCGACGGAGTGCCTGAACTGCTGCAGCAGTTCAGCGCCGTCTACCGTCGCCTCCAGGAGGCAGCCGACAGCGCACCCGATCGTGACGTCACCGAAGAGCTGTCCCAGGCGATCACCACGTGCCGCCGCATCCTGAAAGCCGTCGTCGACCATGTGTTCCCGGCCCGTGACGAGCGGTCGGCAGAAGGACTGGTCCTCGATGACTCCAAACACCGAAATCGCCTGTCCGTGTTTATCAGGCAGGCTGTCAGCAGCGACTCCGATCGGGCTCTCCTCGACGCCATTGTCGCAGGCTTGTACGAACGGTTCACTGCCATCGACAAGATGACGAACAAGGCGGTTCACGCGAATGTCGCGATCGAGATCGCCAACCTCTGTGCGTTGAACACGTACATCGTCTGTGGCGAGACCATCAGCCTGCAGGCTCTGGCCTCCGACCGACAAAGCGACCCGACGCCTGCGGATGAGGCCGCCGGCGACACTGAAGCGGTAGGTCACTGACGCGCACCGAGACGCTGTATGCCGTCAGTGCCGCCGCGCGCTAGGACGGGTGGAGCTCGCGGATCGCCCAGGACGTGATCAAGCGGTACACCACGTAGCACTCAGCCGCCTGCGGTAATCCCAGGAGTCGGCACAGCCAATTGAGCGTCAGGCTGTCTCGAAAGCCCGTCGGATCAGAGGGCTCGCCTTCCCCAAGTCGGCCGCCGACGAGATGCGTAGCTCCAGGTCGCCCGTCCCGAGGTGGCCGATACCGCGCATGTCGCGGGAGAAGCCCTCCTCCAACTCGACCGTGTCCGGGTCGATTCGGAGGTAGACCAGGATCACCTCGTGCTTCGGACGGAAGAGCACCGAGGCGAGATTCATCATCCGCCGGTAGGCGACGTAGTGCCTGAGCGGAGAGACCTCAACCTCGCCCCAAGCCGTGAGTGCCTCGTCCAACTCGACGTACAGGTCCTGCAGGCAAGCCGGAGCCACGCCCGGGGCCGCCTGGACCGACGATTTCCCGCGGGTCTCGCCGACATCGGCTGCCCCTTCTCGCTCCCGTGGCTGCCGACGAGCCGGAGCGGGGCGGGGAGAACCAGGTACGGACTCGATCAGCAGCAGGCTCAGCAGCCCGCCGTCGAAGATGCGGTAGCGCACCAGGTCGATCCGTTCGTGCAGACGATGCACCGCGACCCGATCGTGGTACGAGAAGCCGGCCGCGATGCAGACCATACGCGGCTTCCTCCAGTCGATCGCCTCGGCCGCCTCGATGCCCAGCTTCTCCTTGACCAAGGCCTCGAACTCGTGATGCGCCGAGTCCAGCCATGACAGGTAGGAGACGGCCTGCGACACGACACCGCTGTCGGCGCCCTTCTTGTACTCGACGACCACGGGGGTGTTGTTCTCGTCGAGCCCGAGCGTGTCGATCCGACCCCGGTGCCACGGACCCGTTTGGTACTCCGAAGCCAGGAACCGGATCCCGAGCATCGACTCCATCCCCGCCTCGACCCGGCGTTGCAGCTCCACCTCCAACGCCACAGTCGAGCCCCGAAGCTCGGCGTCCTGGCCCTCGGCGTTCTGCCGGAACAGCATCAGGTCGGCCACCAGCATCCCCCCTTCGTGATCGGTACAAGGGGAGCAATCGAAATGGCCAAGGGGGTATTCCAGATGGAGGGTGTTCCCCTCGGACTGTCTTGTTGGGAGCGGGGCCGGACGCGCACGCGGTTCTGTGGGAGCCCGACAACCTGGCTACCGCTGCTGCTTGTTGCCAGCGGCGCCCCTCCGGTGGCCGCCTGGTGGCCGGACGCCTTTGGACGGTGCATCACGGGGTGGTACGGGTCAACCTGCGGCGCATCCTCTGATCAGGCAGAACGTCACTGGGCAGCACGACCAGGCACCGCACAACAGCACAACACGATCGCTCGTGGTCTTGTAATGCGTAGGTATGGTCACCTCCCGCAGGTGCGGGGAGCCCACCTTCTTCGCGAAGCCGTCGATGTCTCCCTGGGGACCATCCCCGCGCGTGTGGGGATGGTCTCCAGAACCTGGCGGTGCGCCTGTTCAAGGAAGCGCGCTCCCTGGCCGAATGCACTCTCTCCCAGCCTCGGAACCCGTCCCAGGCCAGGGACATTCCAGGGACTTCTCAGCGACAATCTGCGGCTGGTCCTGTCCCAGCCATGAATCCATGGCGGCCAGGCCGCGTCGACCGGCACCCGGCATGAAGTGAGGGTAGTGGTCGAGCGTGATCTTCGGTGAGGCGTGCCCGAGCCACACGGACGGGCTCACGACCGACTCGCCGGCCTCCAACTGCACACCGGAGTAGGTGTGCCGCAGGACATGGAACATGTCCTCGCGCGGCGCTGCGTAGATCGGACTCCGCCGGATCCGGCCGCCGTCCCGGCGGACCTTCTCGCCGATGGCCTGGATGAGACCAGCTCCTGCCAGCGCGGGTTTCGAGCTCTTGTCGTTCCACGTCCGGCCGCAGGGAACGCGTTCGGAGGCCTGCCGTACGGAGGAATCGCACTCCGCGCGGTCGTTGCCGGTCAGCGCTGCCGAATACGTCCGTGGCTCCCACTGTGGCGGAAGGTCTGTCGACCCGGTGACGCAACAGAGATAACGGCTGACACGCTTGTCCGTACCCGGGAATGAAGTCCGCCGGGAATGCAACGAAAACTAAGGATGCGCGAAGTGGAAGCCAAGCACCGCTGACGTGGTTGAACGCGTGCTCAGGCTGCTGCTACGGTTTTTTCGGTCACGAGATCTGCGTCACCATCTTGAAGGAAGGAGATGTCCGTGCATATCCGACCGGCTTGTCTCCTTCGCTCGCCCCAGTGTGCGTTCGGTGTCCCGGTCATTCGCCACGCCTTCGGATGGAGTTAGCCGATCCATTGGGCAGCAGCCCGCAGAGCGTCAGGTCCGCAACACCGTGGTGTTTCGGCGGGTGACGTCGTTAGGCGACAGGCTCCCCAGAGGATCGCAATCGCCACCCCTTCGCGGCCTCACGACGTTCTCCAGTGCCTTGGGCACGCCGTCACCGGGACCCGCGTAATCCAGCGGATCGAGTCCTTCTCATGCCCCCTGCACCGCTTGTACCGCTTCATGCGTTGAACGATGGCCATATTGTTCCCGCCATCGGTCTGTGCACCGCGCCCATGGACGACGCACAGTCAGAGGACGCCGTCCGGCACGCCCTGCGGGCTGGCTACCGCCTGATCGACACCGGCGCCGCCCACCACAACGAGCAGGGCGTCGGCCTGGCCGTCGCCACCGCGGGAGTCCCCCGAGAGGAGATCCCTGTCCTGACCGAGCTGCCCCGCCGGGACCACGGCTTCGAGGAGACTCTCGCGTCCTTCGAGCAGGCCCGCCGACGGCTGGCCCTCGACTACGTCGACCTGTACCTCATCCACTGGCCCCTGCCCCTGCTGGACCGCTACCCGGACTCCTGGCGGGCGATGATCAGACTCCGTGAGGGGGAGCTGCTCCGCTCGATCAGGGTGTCCCACTTCACCGCGGCACACATCCGGCGGCTGGAGCGGGAGACCGGCGTGGTGCCCGCGCTCAACCAGGTCGAGATGGACCCCCGCGTACCCGCAGGACGACCTGCGGGCCGAGCACGCCGAGCACGGCATCCTCACCGTGGCCCACAGCCCTCTCGGCCGGGGGAACGGCCTGGTCGAGGACCCGGCTGTACTGGCCGTCGCCCGCGCCCACGAGGTCACCCCGGCCCAGGTGGTGCTTCGATGGCACGTGCAGCTGGGTGTGGTCCCCCTGCCCGGATCAGGTGATCCGGGGCGACGGCTGGAGAACCTGGACGTGTTCGGCTTCGAACTGGCGCAGGACGATATGGCCAGGATCACGGACCGCCCACGAGGCCGTATCGGACACGATCCCGGGACCCACGAAGAACTCTGACCGCGCAGCCGACCGAGCCCGGTACCCGGGCATCCCACCTCCGGGTACCGACAACCACTTCCTGCAAGACCACGCCCTATTTCCCCCACCGGTGAAGAACAAGGACCGCATACATGACCGCGCCCACCGCACACACCCCAGAGCACATCCCGGAATACACCCCGGAAGAACTCGCCGTCTTCGAACAGCAGTGGATCGACACCGTCCAGGAGGACCAGGAGCTCACCCGGTTCGGCCTCTACCCACAGGGATCGCGCGACCGCGGCAAGGGGGAGCTCCAGGGCAGCTACCAGATCTACCTGCCGCCCGCCTACGAAGACGATCCGGATGCCCGCTTCCCGGTCGTCTACTGGCTGCACGGCGGCTTCGGCAACGCCCGCCAGGGCGGCGCCGCGGTGCAGCGGATCGACGCCGCGATCCGCGTCGGCGCCATGCCGCCGACCATCGTGGTGCTGCCGCAAGCCTTGCCCATCGGTTGGTACGTCGACTCCAAGGACGGCGCGCGCCCGGTGGAGCAGACGATCGCCGGCGACCTGGTCAACCATGTCGACGCCACCTACCGGACGATCCCCGGGCCGTGGGCGAGAACGATCGAGGGCTTCTCGATGGGAGGCTTCGGCGCACTCCACATCGGCTTCAAGTACCCCAAGATCTTCGGCCGGGTGTCAGCCATCGCACCGCCCCTGTTGAAAGACCTCTCGCTGGAGCCCGACGAGCGGGTCGCCAACACGTTCTTCGGAGACCAGGCGTACTACGACGCGGTCAGCCCCTGGACGCTGCTTCTCGCCAACTCCCCGGAGATCAGGAACCACTCGAAGGTCCGGCTGATGGTCGGCTCCCGGGACGAGCGCCTGGTCGGCGTCGTCCGTGAGATGGACGAGATGCTCGCCACGCTCGGGGTCGAGCACGAGTACCACGTGGTGGCAGGGGCCGACCACGACTATCCCGTACTCCTCGATGGTCTCGGCGAGCGGTACGCCGCCTTCTGGCGGAAGTGATCACATGACAGCTCCCAGCCTTCCCGTTCGGACCGAGCACGGCCAGGTGACGGGAGTGGTGTCCTAGCTGACCTCGGCCACTGTCTGCAAGGGCATCCCCTGCGCCGCGTCCACGGCCGGCGACAACCGCTGCGCCAGCGTGTCTGGAAGGGCGTGCGCGCGGCGGGCCGCTTCGGCGACATCTGCCCGCAGCCGGACCCCGTGCCGGCATGTCGCTCACCACTAGGCGGCCGACGAGATCCTCGCAGCCTGTGACGTCCGCGCCCGGGCCATCGACAAGGCGACCGGCATCGCCGTCGTCGACGTCAACGGCTTCGTGTTGTGCGCCCGTCGTTCGGCGAACACCCGGCCCAACACCGTCGAACTGGCCAGCGCCAAGGCGTACACCGCGGCCGTGATGGGCTGCCCCACCCAGCTCCTGGAGCCCTGGGCGGACAGCAGGCCCGTGCTCTTCATGGAGCTCTCCCAGCTCGGCAAGTATCCGATCATGGCGACCGACGGCGGAGTGCCCGTCAAGCGGGATGCGAAGTCGTCGGCGGGCTCGGCTTCTCCGGTGCCACCGGCGCCGATGACCAGCGGATCTGCGAGGAGGTACTGGCCGCACTCGGGTACGAACAACTGGACTTCGTCCCGCCCAAGCCGAGCCTGGATGCCGCGAGGGCCAGGTTCGAACAGCACGCCTGAGTCCCGTCGCCCTTGCTCGCACCCCAGCCGCCACATCGCACAAGCCCAGGAGGCCCCATGCGTCTGCCCCCGATATCTGAACCGACCCAGGACCAGGTCTCTCTCCACGCGCGGATCACGGACCGCCGCGGTGGGGTGCCGGGACCGTTCGCGGTGCTGCTGCACAGCCCTCACGCGGGCGACAAGCTGGAAGAGCTCGCCACAACCTGCATGCGCGACTCGCAACTCGTACCCCGGCTACGCGAGTTGACTCTGCTGATCGTCGCCCGCCGCCTCGACGCGCAGCACTCGTGGAACGCCCACATCGACAAGGCCGTTGCGGCGGGAGTGGACCGGGAGGCACTGGACCGGCTGGCCCGCGGCGAGCAACCGCGGTTCCCCCGCCCCGACGAAGATGTGCTCCACCAGTTCGTCACCCAGATCCTCGTAGAGCACTTCGCCGACGACGAGACATACGCGGCCGCCCTCGCGGAACTCGGCGAGAGCTGCCTGGTCGAACTGGTCATCGCGCTCGGCACCTTCGCCACCTTGGCCATGCTCCTGAACGTCTTCGAGGTGGACCTGCCGCCCGGCAGCGATCCGCCCTTCCCCGACGTACGGGATTTCCAACGGGTGCTACGCCCTGACCACGCCGATTCCCCGAAGGCCGAGCCACCCCCGTAACGGAGGCCGCCCCACTGGTTCCGTCAGCTCCTGGCCCCACGGTGGATTCGTTCCGGGCCGGCGCCGGCATGGAGGTCCTAGACCCTCCCACTGCCTGGTCGTCGCGAGCCACGCGTTCTCAGCCCCGCACATCATGCCGCCGGAGCGCGTCCCGGTGCGACCAGCCGTCGGATGGAGGAGTCCGTGCTCCCGGCGTCACGGCCGGTACGGCAGGTCCTGAGTGCCACATGGGCTTCCGCGCGATCGGCGCTGAGGAACCTCCGCGGTACGGATCGGCGCGGAGGCCTCGGCGTTGGCGGTGCGGCCGCAGCGGGAGTTGTGCATCCGCTTCGGTGTCCTTCACCCGGGAGGTGAATACCCGGCCAACTCCTCTGCCCGGATGCAGGCGACCTGGGTTCCTCCTGGCGCCGCCACGAGCGGCGGGCGTTCGCGCCGGCACGCGTCGATGACGTGGGGGCATCGCGCGGCGAAGGGGCAGCCGGAGCCGGTCGGGGGCGCCGAGACGTGCTCGCCGGGGGTCGCGACCGCCCGCCGGGCGGCCTGCCGGTCCGGGTCGGCGACCGGGACCGCTTGCAGCAGCGCGCGGGTGTACGGATGTCCGGGCTTGGTGCAGACGGCTTCCGCCGGACCGGATTCCATGACCGTGCCGCGGTAGAGGACGACGATACGGTCCGAGATGTGGCGCACGACGGAGACGTTGTGGGCGACGAACAGGTAGCCGAGCCGGTACTCGCGCTGGAGGTCCCGCAGGAGGTTGAGGACCTGGGCCTGGACCGACAGGTCGAGCGCGCTGACGGCCTCGTCGCAGACGACCAGGCGCGGTGAGGGCATCAGAGCCCGAGCGATCGCGATGCGCTGGCGCTGCCCGCCGGAGAACTCCCGGGGGTACCGGCGCAGTGCGTCGGGTTCCAGGCCCACCCGGGCCAGCATGTCGGCCGCCTGGTCGTGTGCGGTCTGCCCGGACGCGATCCGGTGTGCGAGCAGCGGCTCTGTCAGCGTCTGCGCGACTGTTCGGGTGGGGCTGAGGGAGCCGTAGGGGTCCTGGAAGACCACCTGCATGTCCCTGCTCAGCCGGCGCCGCTGCGACTTGCCGGCATGCGTGATGTCCTCGTCATCGAAACGTATGGTGCCCGCACGGGCCTTGGCCAGGCCGAGCACCGCGCGGGCGATCGTGGTCTTGCCCGATCCGGATTCGCCGACCAGGCCGACGGTCTCGTCGTCTCCGACGTCGAGGCTGACGTCTTCGACAGCGCATACGTGGCGCCGGCCGACGTGGTAGTCGACGCTCAGTCCTTGGACCGAGAGCAAGTTCGTTGTCATGGTGTCCTCGCCGGTTGAACCTTCTGCCAGTTGACGCATCGGACCTGGTGGAGCCCGTCGTCGTCCGGTGCTGTGCTGAGGAGCGGGATCGGTTCGCGCGTGCATTCCGGGCCGGCCAGGCTGCAGCGCGGCTCGAAGCAGCAGGCCTTGGGCCGGCGGGCCGGGGGCGGCACCATGCCCGGGATGACCGGTAGTTCACCGGTGCCGCTCCAGCGCTCCGGATTGCATTCCTGCAAGCCGAGTGTGTAGGGATGGTGCGGGTGGTGGAAGAGGCTGCGGATCGGCGCCTCCTCCACGATCTGGCCCGCGTACATGACGACGGCGCGGTCGCAGAGGTCGGCGACGACCCCCCAGTCGTGGGTGACGAGGATGACCGACATGCCTGTCTCGGCCTGCAAGGTGCGCAGCAGCGCGAGAATTTCGGCCTGCACCGTCACGTCGAGGGCGGTGGTGGGCTCGTCGGCGACAAGGATGCGGGGCCCGGTCGCGAGCGCTTGGGCGATGCAGACCCGCTGCGCCATGCCGCCGGACAGTTCGTGCGGGTAGCGGCGGAAGACGTCCGCGGGGTCCGGCAGGCGGACCTGCTCCAGCAACGTGAGGACCCTTTCGCGAGCCTCACGCCGTGACAGCTTCTCGTGTGCGCGGATCGTCTCCATCAGCTGGGAGCCGACACGGAACGACGGATCGAGACTGGACATCGGCTCCTGGAACACCATCGCGATTTCGCTGCCGCGGACATCGGTGAGCTGGCGTTCGGTCATCGCCGCGAGATCCCGGCCGCCCGATATGACGTGCCCGGAGCTGATCCGTCCGTTTTCGGGCAGCAGGCCCAGCAGGGACAGCGAGGTGACGGACTTGCCGCAGCCGGACTCGCCGACGAGGCCGAGCACCTCACCTGGACGCAGGGTGAAGGACACCCCGTCGACCACCGTGACCGGACCTTCGGGCGTGTCGAACTCGACGGTCAGTCCCCGCACGCTCAGCGCACCCGGTTCGGTGGCGTCCAGGGAATCCGGCGCGGCGGCCTCTGCCGGGCGTGTGCGCGGCGCCGCTGGGCGCCCGTTCTGCGCGGTCCCGGACCAGCGTTCCACGGCCGCGTCCCGCACCGCGTCGCCCACCAGGCCGAACGCCATGATGGTGAGCGCGATGATGCCGCCGCTCGGGACCAGCAGCCAGGGGTCCTGGTTGATGGCGTCCGAGGCTTCCCCCACCATCCCGCCCCAGCTCGGGGCCGGGGACTGGATTCCCAGGCCGAGGAACGCCAGACCGCTTTGCAGTGCCAGCGCGATCCCGGCGTACAGCGAGGTCTGCACGATGACGGGGCCGGCGATGCGGGGCAGTACGTGGCGGCTGACGATCCGAGGGTCGGTGACCCCGGACGTTCGGGCCGCCGCCACGTACAGCTCCTCGCGCACCGCGATGACCGCGCTGCGGATGACCCGGATGACTCCGGCGGAGCCGAGGATGCCGATAGTGATCATCGCCACCGTCATCGAGGAGCCGAACACCGACAGGACCGCGAGGGCCACGACGATGGTGGGCACCGAGAGCATCAGGTCTGTCACGTTGCTGACGACCCGGTCGGTCCAGCCGCCCAGGTAGCCGGCGGCGAGGCCGACGGGCAGGCTGACGACCAGCAGCACCGCGACGCATTCCAGTACGCCGAGCAGGGTGTCCTGGCCGCCGTACAGCAGCCGGCTGAGCACGTCACGGCCCAGCTCGTCGGTGCCGAGCAGGTGGGCTGAGCTCGGGGTGGCCAGGACGTGGTCGAGCTTCTGCGCGAGTGGCGGATAGGGGGCGACGACCGGGGCCAGTGCGCAGGCCAGGGCGAGCAGCAGGAGATACGCGGCGCTGATCACGCCGAGCGGTTTTCGCGCGACTCGCCGCAGGAAGGCGCCGGCGGCGAGCGCGCCCGGCCGCTCGGCATGGTCGGTCTGGGTGGTCACTGGTGTCTCACTTTCGGATTGAGCAACCCGTAAAACACGTCCAGGACCAGGTTCACGATGACGACGAGGACGGTGAAGTACAGCACCGCCCCTTCGATGACCGGTATGTCGTGCTGGTTGGTCGCGTTGACGGCGAGGCTGCCGAGCCCGGGGAGCACGAAGACCGCCTCGATGAACACCGAGGCACTCAGTGCGCTGACGAACGCCAGCCCGATCACGGTGACCACGGGAATGGCGCCGTTGCGCAGCGCGTGCTTCCAGATGATGGACCGGCGCGGGATGCCGTTGGCCCGTAGCGTGCGGATGTAGTTGCTGGCCAGTGCGTCCTTCATGGAGTCCCTGGTCTGCTTCGCGATACTCGCGATGCCGACGAGTCCGAGTGCGGTGACCGGCAGGCACAGCGCCCACAACCAGGTGCCGAACGACTGCGTGGGCGAGATGTAGCCGGTGGCGGGAAAGGCGCGCAGCACGACAGCGAACACCTCGACCAGGACCAGTGCCACCCAGAATCCGGGAAGAGCCAGGCCGACGAGGGACAGTGCTTCCACGAAACGGCCGAGCACTCCGCCGCGCACGGCGCTGACCACGCCGAGCAGGATTCCGACCACCGCGGCGAACACGGTGGCCAGCAGCACCAGGGAAAGCGTGACCGGGAGCCGCTGGTTCAGCGTCTCCGAAACCGGCTGGCCGGTGAAGACGGACGTGCCGAGACTCCCGTGGAGCAGGTTGTCGAGGTAGTGGCCGTACTGAGACCACAGGGGCTTGTCGAGGCCGAGTTGGTCCCGAAGCTTGTTGTAGGCCTCGGTGGACCCGCTCGCTCCGATGAGGGCGCGAGCGGTGTCACCGGGGACCAGCGATTCCAGCACGAACGTCACCGCGGTCACCATGACGAGCAGCGGGACCGACAGGGCGAGGCGCCGAGCTATCAGGGTCGGCATTACGGATGCAGCTCTACGACGTTGAGATGGGCGCCGGGCAGCTGGCTCGGGATGCCGCTGACCCCGTGGGAGAACACCACCGTGTCGATCTCGACGACGGGGACGGTGTACGCCTGCTTGACCGCGACCGAGGCGACGTCGGCCATCTGTGCGGCGAGCTGGGACTGCGAGGCCTTCGAGGCCTGGGCGAACTTGTTCAGGAACGAGGCATCGGTGGCGTGGTAGGGGTTGAGGCCCCCCTTGGCCGACCACAGCACGCCCACCTGGAGGAACATCGGCTGGCCGTTCCACGCCACGGACAGGGCGCCGGCCCGGTACATGTTGGTGGACATCGCCGGGTAGCTGGCTGATGACACCAGCTTGACCTTGACCCCGATGGCGGCCCACTGCTGGGCGATTGCTTGCACCATCTGCTTGGTCTGCGGATCGAACGACGTGTACGTCAGGGACGTGGAGAAGCCGTTCGGGTAGCCGGCCTGGGCCAGCAGCTGCTTCGCCTTGGCCGGGTCGTACGTGTAGTAGTTCGCCAGCGACGGCACGTACTCGTCGAAGCCCTTCGTTGTCGGCTGGTCGGTGGCCGAACCGAGCGCACCGTACACGGCCTTGGCGATGCCGGACCGGTCCACGGCGTAGTTCAGCGCCTGGCGGACCTGCGGGCTGGCCAGGGCCTTGGTCTTGGTCCCTTCGCGGTCGAGCAGGAAGACCCCGTTCCACTGCGTGGGACCGGTGTTGGTGACGGTCAGTCCTGCGGACTTGGCAGTCGGCATCTGTTGCGCCGAGCCGAACATCAGGTCGACCTGACCGGTCTGCAGGGCCGACAGCTCAGCGGTCTGGTCGGCGATGACCTTGATGACGACCTTCTTGTAGTGGACGCTCGACTTGTCGTAGTAGGCGGGGTTGGCGGTGAACGTGTAGTGCTCCCCGGACACCGTCGCGCCGGAGTCCAGGACGTAGGGGCCCGCGCCGGACGGCTTGCTGGTCAGCGAGCTCTTCGCTTTCAGGCCGGCCGGGCTGATGATGTCGCCCGCCAGGAAGTTCTGGGACAGCAGGAGCGGGAACTCCGGGTTCGCCGTCTTGCTGGTCAGGGTGACCGTGTCGGCTCCGGAGGCGGTGACTTTCACGCCCGCCAGGTTGCCCGTCGTCGGGCCGAAGCCGGTGGTGAAGTAGTTGATCGAGTCGGCCACGGCCTGCGCGGTGACCGGTGAGCCGTCGGAGAACTTGACGCCGCTGCGGATGGTCAGCTGGAAGCGCGTGTTCCCCTCACCGAGGTAGCGCCACGAGGAGGCCAGCCCCGGCGAATAGGTAGCGCTGCCGGTTTGCCTGATCAGCGGCTCGTAAGCGAGCTGCATCGGGTACAGGCCGTTGCCGTTGTCCGCGCGCGACGGGTCGAAGCTGGCCGGCGCCGAGTTCACCGCGATGGTCAGGGTGGTCGACTTGGCGCCGGAGGACGCGTTGGTGCCGCCCACCGCCCCGCCTCCGGAGCACGCGCTGAGGGCCATCAGGGCCATGGCGCCGACGGCAATCGGCCATACGGGCTTGCGGTTCGATCTTGGAAGCATCGTTGATTCCACTCCTTGATCACGATTTGCAGGTGCTGATGTAGCTGATGTACTAAAGGAGACCGGGGGATGGCCCAGTCAGTGGTGCCCGACGAGGTGGTCTGACCACCGCGTCAGGGCGCTTGCTCCCGGCCCTCGGTCGGTCCGAGGCCGGCTGCCGCGAGCAGGGTCGGCATCTGTGCCACCGTGCACGCGCCGGCGGAGAGCGGTTCGCGGCGCCGTCGTGTTCCGACCGGTATCTCTGGGTGAGGAAATCCGGCCCGTGCGCCTTGTCTCCCTCCGGTAGGAAGGGCGTCGGCGGTGTCTGGGGATTTGCCGCCGCTGACCCGGTAGGCGTCAAGCGGCAGATGGGATTGCGCACGGTCGGCGTTCATGCCGAGGGCCGTCCTGCCGAGGTGATGGGGAAGGCCGACAAATCGGTCGACATAGAGATACGTCGAATGCTCGGGTGAGCACAACTCCTGAAAAGCGAGGCTTTGTGATCGGCCGCGACCCGCAGCCGGGACCCGCGGATATGAGGAGAACACTGCTCGGCTGTCGCGGGTGTGCCCGAGACAGCGTTCGACCTCATCGGGTGGGCTGCAAGTCGCGGTGGACGGAGGGAGTTACCCGGCGGTCGCCGCGAAAGCGTGGTGTGGAACGCGGAACCCGGTTCCTGGCAGCACGGGCCCTACCCGGATCAGCAGGGTGGTGTCAGTCCGTGTCGTGCGCGAGGGAGCGGGGTGAACACGCTGCCCTGTTTCCACTTGGGCCGCTCGCACCATCCGGCCGAGTCGTCGCCCGCCGGCCTTCCGGCTCCGCAGCGGGGGCGTCCTGGCACGTCGGCACGGCCCTCGGGGCCGGGCCGTGCGCAGCGTGAGGTGTGACCTGTGACCAGCGATCCCGTCATCATGTCCCTCCTCTGCTCGGCAGCCTGCGGGGCCGTATGCCCTGCTGAGTCAGAGGGTTACGAACACGTGACGTCGCTGTCAACAGTTTCGCCTTGAGAACCTGAGGTCTCTGCTCATCCTTAGATTGCGCGGAGGGAATGTCCACGATGGGCTCAGACACTTTACCCTCGTCGAACCGGTGCCCCGCGGGGCACCACTTCTGGCGTTCGGATGCGCCATTCAAAGGGACAGCAGCCAGTCGGCTCCGGTTCAGGGCCGCGACTGGTGTCGTCCTGTCTGCCGGCACGGGGCCACGGCGGCCACCGGTCCGGATCACCCGTCGCGGATACCTGTCGTTGACGAAAGAAATTCCGATCTTGATGAGTGAACCTCTCAACCGTCAGCCGGTTCCGACCGAGTCGGGCCTGGTTGCCGGTACCCCGGCCAAGCTGCCTGGCGTCACCGTGTTCAAGGGGATCCCCTATGCAGCGGCTCCCAGCGGTCCGCTGCGATGGCGTCCGCCGCAGCCGCCCGCGCCGTGGACAGGCGTGCGAAACGCCGCGGACTTCGGTCCGGTCTGCCCGCAGACGCCCCGCGGCCAGAAGCTCCGGATGAGCGAGGACTGCCTGTCCCTCAACGTGTGGACGGCAGCGGAACCCTCGGACCGCACTCCGGTACTGGTGTGGATTCACGGAGGCCGGTTCATCATGGGCGCGGGCTCCGAGCCCCTGTACGACGGAGCCGCGCTCGCCGGCGCCGGGCTGGTGGTCGTGACGCTGAACTACCGGCTCGGCGTACTCGGCTTCCTGGCCACCCCCGAGCTCAGCGCGGAATCCGAGCACGGAAGTTCCGGCAACTACGGCCTGCTCGATCAGATCGCCGCCCTGCGCTGGGTGCGGGACAACATCGCGGCATTCGGCGGAGACCCGGACCGTGTGACGATCGCGGGCCAGTCCGCCGGCGGTGCCTGTGTTCAGGACCTGATGTACTCGCCGCCTGCGCGGGGACTGTTCCACGGTGCCATCGCCGAAAGCGGCGCTCGCCATCCGCGCGACCCGTCACTGGCCTATCTGGCCAGTTCCTACCGCACCCGGGAGCAGGCCGAAGCCGAGGGAACCCGGCATCTCCAGGACCTCGGCGTCGCGACACTCGAAGAACTGCGCGCCCTTCCGTTGCCGGACCTGCTGCGCGGCAATGACGCGGACCAGGCCGGAGGGGGCCACCAGCCTCCGCTGTTCCGGCCGGTCCGCGACGGCTGGGTGTTTCCCCACAGCTACGCCGAAGCGCTGGCTCTCGGGACGCAGGCCGATATCCCCGTCATCACCGGAACCAACAAGGACGAGGACGGCGCCTCCCCGAAACCGCACGTCAGCCTGGCGGAATACACCGCCTCCGCCCGCCGCCACCTCCGCGACAGCGCCGACGACTACCTCGCCCTGTACCCCGCGTCCACCGACGCGGAAGCCGGCCGGCAGTCCAGCGCAGCCGCCCGCGACCACGCGCGCACCTCCACCTGGCTCTGGGCCACCGAATGGGCCAAACACGCCCGCAGCCCGGTCTACACCTACTACTGGACGCACGTGCCACCGGGGCCGGACGCGGAGTCCGCAGGCGCCTACCACGGATCCGAGATCAACTACTTCCTGAACAACCTCTATGCCACCGACCGGCCATGGACGGCAGAAGACCACCGGATCGCCGACACGGTATCCCGGTACGTCGTCAACTTCGCCGCCACCGGCGACCCCAACGGACCGGCACTGCGGCAGTGGGTGCCGGCCGATCCAGCAGCCCCGGCGACGATGGAGATCGGCGACCGCTTCGGTCCCATCCCGGCCGCGGAGCCGCCCAGGCTCGACTTGCACCGCCGACTCATGGCGGACCAACGGGCCTGGTGACGCCCGCTCACACGCCAACAGACGCACCTGGATGAACACCCTCCGGCCAAGCACCGTGACGACCACCGTCACCCCGTCATGAGGGGAAAGCCAATGGCTCAGTACTTCGACGTGCCGACGATCCCCACCGGGTCGGCCACGCAACTCGTGTCCGTCGTCATCGAGGACGGCCGGCAGCACGGCCGGTCGTTCGCCGCCACCGTCGCCGACAACCGGGCGAGCGGCTGGATGCCGCAGGAGTCCGCCGTCTTCGACTGGTAGCAGCCGGGCAGCCGGCCGGCTGCCGCTTCACCTGAAATGAGAAGATCCATGCAAACCCGAACCCGCTGGGCCGTCCTCGGCACCGGCTACCTCGCCCAGACCGCGATGCCGGACCTCCAACGCACCGAGAACGTCGAGGTGGTGGCGGTCGGCTCGCGAGACGCCGAGCGTGCCGCAGAATTCGCCGGCCGGTGGGGCATCCCCCGCCACTACGGGAGTTACGAAACGCTGCTCGCCGACGGCGGTTTCGATCTCGCCTACATCGCGACCCCGCCGAGCACGCACGCACCGCTCGCCCGCCTCGCGCTCGAATCCGGATTCCACACCCTGGTCGAAAAGCCCTTCACCCTGAACGCCGACGAGGCCGCCGGACTCGCGGACCTCGCCCGCGAACACGGCCGGTTCCTGATGGAAGCCATGTGGACCCGGTTCAACCCGGCGATCCGCGCGGTCGGCAAACTCATCGGCGACGGGGCGATCGGCGAGGTGGTCAGCCTGCACGCGGACTTCGGGCTGCGCCTGCCGGCCCACCACAACGCCTACAACCCCGCTCTCGGCGCCGGTGCTCTTTACGACCTGGGCTGCTACAACGTGGCCTTGGCTCACCACGTGCTCGGCCCTCCGACCCGTATCGAGGCCCGCGGCGCCCTCTCGCCGGAGGGATTCGAGCTCACCGCCGCCGCCTACCTCGGCTATCCGGACTCCCGCTTCGCCCAGTTGGCCGTGAGCATGATCAGCCGGATGTCCCCAGTGGCCCGGATAGGCGGTACCGAGGGCGAGATCGTCATCGGCCCGACCTTCCTGAACCCAAGATCATATGAACTGATCCGCGAACACCGGGAGCTGTTCAACGTCGAACTCGAAGGGGCCGGCTGGGTCCCGATGTTCCGCGAGGTGAGCGAAGCCGTACAGACAGGACTGACCGAACTCGGCACCAATCCGCTCGCGGACTCGATCGCCGTGATGCGCACCATGGACGCCATTCGCCGCTCCATAGCGGCACCCGCTCAGTGACCAGAGGAGACCACCATGCCTGTCGTAGTGATTCAGTCCGCCGAATTCGGCATCTACCTCCGCATGGATGCGCGGGAGGTCACCAGCAAGGCCGATGACGGCTCCGGGACGGTCAACTGCCAGTACCAGATCGCGCCGTGGGAGATTTTCGAGATCTCAGCCGCTGACGACGACGGCGCAGTGACGATCGCCTCGGTCTCGTTCCCCGGCGTCTACCTCCGAATGGATGCCCACGGGGCGCCCCCGTTCGCCTCCGACAGCTCTGGAGGCACCGTCAACTGCCAGTACGGGGTCGGTGAGTGGGCGAAGTTCCGGCTGGAGGAGCAGGCCGACGGCACGTTCCTCATCGGCTCGGCCGCGTTCCCCGGTGCCTACCTGAGAATCGACGGGCGCGGCGTGAACGAGGCCGAACCCCACGGCGGGATCGTCAGCTGCACCTACGTCCCAGGCGGGTGGGAGAGGGTCCGCCTGATCCCGCAGTGATGCCTCCGTGCCGCTCGGTCCGGCAGTCCCGCCACACTTACCGATACGGAGCCTTTCGGTGACCATCAGCAAGCTCGATAACAGGACCGCCCTTGTCCTCAACGACATGCAGAAGGGCGTACTCCGCTTGCCCCTTGCCCCGCAATCGAGAGACGAGGTGGTCACACGGTGTGTCAAGCTTGCCGCTGCCTTTCAGCGGCACCGGCTACCGGTGATCCTCGTGGCGATCGGGGGCCCGGCTCCGGGCCGAGTCGAGCAGGACCTCGACCTGCCGGAGCCTCCTGGTCCCGACTTCGCCGAGATCATCGATGAGTTCGCCGACCAGCTGCATGACCTTGTCATCCCCACCTTCCGATGGGGCGCCTTCCACGGAACCCACCTCGACTCGGAACTCCGGCAGCGCGGCATCACGCAACTGGTATTCGGCGGAGTTTCCACCAGCTCCGGCATCGAGTCGAGCGCCCGGTCCGCATTCGACCTCGGCTACAACGTCAGTGTCGCCGTCGACGCGGTCTCGGATTTCGATGCCGCAGCCCACCGCAATTCGATCGGGCGGGTCTTCCCCCGGATTGCCGAGTCGGATGTCACCGACCGCATCATCGAGCTGCTCGACGGCCGCGCCCGGTAGACGAAAGATCAGCGAAGTCAGAGGGAATGGCCCCCGATGCCAGATCCCACCGAGGAAGCCCGCCGGCTCACCGCGGCCGGGACGGAGTGGATCGTCCCGGTCCGCCGTGGTGGGCTGAGGCCGGGACGGGGACATGGCGGGGCCCCGGCGGTGAGGTACGCGGGGCGCTGACCGGGATGTGCCACTGACGCTGGGACCTCGTTCTGGCCCGGTTCGCGTTGGTTCTCGGCCCTCCGCGTGGGCCGGGTCGGACGCGTACCGGGCCCGGCGCCTCCGCTGTGCGGATGTCGCGGTCGAGGGAGGGCGACGACTGCGAGGTCGGCCAGGCTGCGTTCGACGTGCGCCCACACGTCGTCGACGGGTTGAGGCTGGGCGAGTAGGCGGGCGGCAGGAACACCGTCAGCCATGCACGCTCAGCGATCAACTCCCGTATGGCGTGGGAGACATGCGGGTTGAGCCGGCCTCAGGCCAGCAGGCTCAGCGCCTTGACGAGTCGGTGGACGCCGTCGACCGGTGCCACCTCCGTCGATTCCTTGTCGTCACCGCTTGGGGCGCGCGGCGAAGAAGCGCCGGAAGAAATCCAGTTCGGTCGCGCTCGCGACTGATCGGGGGCTGAACGCGTCACCGAGTTCCATGGTCAGCGGCTCACCGTCGAACCGCCGCCAAACGGGCAGGTGGCCGCCGTTGGGGTCACCCGTCTTGAGGAAGTTCGAGACGTACGACGACACGACCCCTGCGATCGTACGGTCGTTGTGCGTCCACGGCCTTTCGGGATTCGCCGCCAGGCTGTTGAAGACGTAGTAGATCTCCGATCCGTGAAATGCCCCCCGCGTGCCGGCGTCGTGCCCGGCCGGAGCGTGCGTCCAGTAGTACGTGCGCGGCGCGGTCCCGCCGGCTCGCGACCATGCCTCCGCCCAGAGATAGGTCGATGAACGCGAGTGCGCGCGTGCCGACTCGTTCCAGCGCGTACGCGCCTCTTCGTCGCTCTGCGCGGGGAACAGCGAGAGGAACTCCTCCCTCATCTCCCCGTACACCGTGTGCGCGTGCTCAAGGTATTGCGCCAGGGTGGTCGTCGGCAGTGGCGATGCTCCGTCTTCGTCGAGATTGCCGCCCGTGATCACCGGGATGTCGCGGTGGTGAGCTCCCGCAAGCGACTCGTCGTACGTTCGCCGGAACACCACTTCGTCGAGCACGGGTCGGAACAACGGGGGACGATGACCGCCCGGCCCCGGTTCGTCCGCGTCGTTGCCCACGAGCAGTTGCTCCACGGGCAGCTCACGCAACTCGGCCAGGGCGTTGACTCCGTGCTTGTGCATCCACTCCTCGCCCTGGCTCAGGGCATCGTCGCGGCGCCGGTACGACGCGGCGACGAAGTCGAGGGAGGGGTCTCCCGGGTGAAGGGCACCGCTCTCCGCGATGGCGCCGTGCAGGAGGTCCTGGGACAGCGGCGAATAGACGAGGTCCATCACGCATGCGGCACCGGCGGACTGTCCGGCGACGGTGACGCGGCCGGGGTCGCCGCCGAATGTGGCGATGTTGCGTTGTACCCACTGCAGGGCCGCGATCTGATCGAGCAAGCCGTAGTTGCCCACGGTGCCCGCGGCGGCGCCGCCTCCCGCGATGGACTCCTCCAGGAGTTCGCCGGTCGCGAGGAAGCCGAAGACTCCACTGCGGTAGTTGAGGGTGATGACGACGACGCCGGTCGACGCGAGCGCCGCACCATCGAAGGTCGGGTCGCTTCCGTGTCCGGAGATGAATCTACCGCCGTAGATCCACACCAGGACGGGCCGTCGTTCGTCGTCGACCCCCGCGGTCCATACGTTCACGGTGAGGCAGTCCTCACTCATGGGGAGCGTCCCAGGCTCCGCGTTCTGAGGGCAGATCGGGCCGAATCGGGCCGCGTCCCGCACGCCCGACCAGGGCGTGGCCGGTTGCGGTGGGCGCCATCGATTCTCACCGGCGGTGCTCGCGGCGTAAGGGATGCCGCGGAAGACCGTGACACCCGGCTGTGCGGTGGAGGCGCCTCGTACGGTGCCGAGGTCGGTTACCGCGATGGGCGCGGTCGACTTCGCTGTCTGATGCACAGCTGCTGCTCCATGGTCGTTCGGTCCACGTGGATCTGTCCGGCTGGGTTCGTGCGCCGCGCTCAGTCGGCGCCGCCCGCGAGCACCTGACGTCGGATGGCGTCGATGCTCTCCATGACGGCAACCGTGTCTTCGAGGGGGTTCTCAGCCGCCTCCGGGTGTCCGCCGGAGACGGCGCGGGTCACCGCTCGGAACATCGGGGTGTATCCGGCCCCCTCCGGCTGGATCGTGACGGTCTCGCGGTCGTCGCCGATCGCGAGCTCGTAGGTCCATGGGTTCACGAAGCCCGGGAGGGTGATGGCGCCGGCGGTACCACCGATCACCGCGTGCTGGGGAAGCCAGCTGGTCATCGAGCAGGAGAGCTGTGCGAACCGGCCCTCCGAGTACTCCATGGTGGCGGCACAGGATGTGTCGAAGCCGTCCGCGGACGTCCCCGACGCGCTGATCCGGATCGGCGCGCCGCCCAGGAAGTGGTGGGTCAGCGCGACGTTGTAGATGCCGAGATCCAGAAGCGCTCCTCCGCCCAGCTCGGCGCGCCACGCGTTGTGGGCGGAATCCAGGTTGCGACCGAAGTTGGTCGTGACGGTGCGGATGTCACCGATCACGCCGTTCGCGACGTGTTCCGTAGCGGCTTTGACGACCGCGTTGAAGCGCGTCCACGTCGCTTCCATGAGGAAGGCGTTCCGCGACCGGGCGAGCGCGACCAGTTCCCTGGCTTCCTGCGCGTCGAGCGTGAACGGCTTCTCGACGAGAACGGACTTGCCGGCCAGGAGAGCCGCCCGCGCGAGGGGGAAGTGCGTGCTCACCGGTGTTCCCACGTAGACGACGTCGATGTCCGGATCCGCGAAGAGTGCCTCCGGGTCGTCGAACGCCCTGGGAATGGACCATTTCTGAGCGAACGCTGCAGCCCTGCCCGCGTCACGCGAGCACACCGCGGTGACGGCGAGGCCCTCGGTCGCGATCATGTCGGGCAACACCGTGTTGGCGATGTAACCGGTACCGACGACACCCCAGCGCATGACGTCGTTCCTGGGCGGTGTGGAGTTCAACCTTCGTTCCTTCTGTGTGGGTGTCCCGGGGGGTCCCTCGATACTCGCGGGGGCGACTCAGCGTGAGGCGGCCGAGAGCGCGTCGAGTTCCTCCGGGGTGAGATCGAGCGTTGCCGCCTCGACGAGTCCTGCGACCTGTTCCGGTGTCCGGGCGCCGGCCACGGGGGCTGTCACGGTCGGTTGGGCTATGAGCCACGCCAGTGCGACGGTGGACTGCGTGACGTGATGGTTCGAGGCCGCGGTGTCGAGCGCTTCCAGGACGCGGTCGCCGCGCTCGCCGAGGTAGCGGGCCGCGAACTCGCTGTGCTTCTCCGCCTGGGCGGCGTTCCTCACGACGCCGGCCAGAAATCCCGACGCGAGCGCCCAGTACGGCATGACGGCGAGTCCCTGCTTGGCGGCCACCGCCCCGAGTTCGCCTTCGTAGGCACGTTCAACGAGGTTGTAGTGGGGTTGGATCGCCACGGGGGCGTGAAGATGCTCGTCCTGAGCGATCCGCAGCCACTCCTCGACTCGCTCGGCACGGAAGTTCGACACCCCGATGCTCACGATCTTCCCCGCGTCCACGAGGGACGAGAACGTCTCGGCGACGTCCGCGAGAGGAACGCTCTCGTCGTCGTAGTGGGCGTAGTAGACGTCGATGCGATCTCTGCCGAGGCGCCTCAGTGAGGCGTCGACGGCGGCGAGGATGTTCTCGTGCCGCAGGCCGGGCAGTTGCGAGTGCTTGCCGACCTTCGTCGCGATCACGAATTCGTCGTGGACCGCACGGGATGTCAGCCAGGCGCCGATGACGCTCTCGGATGCCCCGTCACCGTAGCCGTCGGCGGTGTCGAGGAAGTTCCCCCCGCCGCTGCGGTACGCGTCCAGAACCTCGAACGCCTGCTGTCGGTCTGCCGATCGCCCGAAGGGTGTACCGCCGAGGTTGACGGGAAACACCTCCAGCCCGGTCGAGGCGATCGCTCTGCGTATGGGCGCCATGCGTGTGTGCTCCTTCTTCCTTTTGTGGGCCTTGTGCGTCACGCCACGGACATCGGGTCATCGGCGTCGACACTCGACAACGCGGCCCGGGCCACCGCCTCGTTGTCATCGGGAGCCGCGCCGCCGACGCCGAGACCGCCGACCACGACGCCGTCGAACCGGATGGGCAGGCCGCCGCGCATGTTGGTCTCCTCGTTGCCCGCGGCGAGCGCGAGAACGATGGCGTCGTGGTCGCTCATCCATCCACTCGGCCGGTCGTCCGCGCACGCCGTTTTCGCCGCCCGTCGGCTCGAACCCGCGTTGAGAGGGTTCGCACCGTCCGCGCGGCAGAACGCGACGACCTGCAAGCTCGGATCGACCACCGTCGCCACCAGGCGCAGCCCGCGCCGCGAGCCCTCGGCGATCACGCTCGTGACGATCTGAAGTGCGGCCTGATGGGAAATCAGGACCGGCTGGTAGGTCTTGGACACTATGAGCTCCTTCTTCTTTGGTCTTGGCCGAAGTCAGTCGAACGCGGCGAAATCTGTCTCGAAACCGAGTTCGTCGAGCACCGCGTCGCCGATGGCCTGGTCCTCGTCTCCGCGAGCGCCGGACACCCCGAAGGCACCCAGCAGACGGCCGTCCCGCTTGATCACGAACCCTCCGGGGCCCGTCATGATCGGATAGGGGCCGAGCGACGACAGCCGCGCGAGTGCGTCGGGGGTGAGGTGTGCCCATTGCTCCAGAAGGAGGGTCGGACGCTCCATGATCGCCGCCGTGTACGCCTTCGAGGTGGCGAGTTGCAGGACGAGGTCTCGAACGCCGTCGGCGCGGCGTGCCATGACGACCCGGCCTTCGAGATCGACGACGACGGCCGCGACCGGCTTTCCGATTCGGGCCGACTGCTTCACGCAGGCGCCGATGACCTGCTCGGCGATTGCGATGTTCATTCCTTGCGCACCTCTCATGGGGCGGCTTGTCCGTTGGGCGATGCTCGGGGTCGGGTGGCGGGACGTCCCGCCACCCGACCCCGAGGCGCTCAGTTGCGCTCCGCCGCGAACCGGTCGAGCGCTTCGGCGATGACCTCGTGATCGAGGGCGTCCTCCTCGCCCGAGGCGGAGATGGTCGCCGTCAGCACACCGTCGACGAAGATGGGGATGCTGCCGCCGGCGACGACGTACTCCTCCGGGAGTTCACTGCCGAAGCTCGGATCGGCGTCGCGCTTGAGTCGTGCGAGCAGCGAACTGTGGCCGAACTTGTTGACCGTCAGGATCTTCCGCCGTATGACGTCGGCGTTGAACTGCCCGGTGGTACCGAGTTGTGCCCGGTACGCCAGTTCGTCTCCGATGTGGACGTCGACGCAGAGGTTCACGCCCCATTCGAGGATGATGCCGACGGTGATCTCTCCCAGCCGGGTGGCGTCGTCGCGAACGAACCGGGGGAAGTCGCGATCGGGTTCCTTCTGGATCTCTTCGAGGGTGTAGGTGGGATTGGGACGGGACATACGTGTCTCCTGCGGTAGGGAAGGTGTGCTGTCGGTGTGCGTGCCGACGAGGATGGTCAGTGATCGCCGGGTCTACCCTCTGGCCCTCGACAGCAGAAGAGGGGCCCCGGCTGAACGTGCGACGGGCCTGGCACGCGTGAGCTGCGGGATCCACCGGAGCCCGAGGAGCGCCGTGACCGCGCCGCAGGCCGCCATGACCACCATCAGCGCGGTCGGGCCGTTGGCGGCGAGAGCCGGTACGAACACGCCGTATCCGGCGATGGCGAACCGGCCGATGCCGTAGGTCAGGCCCTGCGAGGTGCTGCGGATCTCGGTCGGGAAGATCTCCTGGGTCCACACGCGGAACAGGCCTTCTCCCGCCCATGCGAAGCCGACCCCGGTCGCGCAGAGCATCACGACGACCGACCAGAGGCTGAATCCGGCTGCGACTGGAACGAGGGATCCCACGACGGTGAGCGCGGTGCCGAGGATGAACAGCACCCGCCTCGCTGCGGTGCGATCGACGAGCCGCTGGAATGCGACGCCCGCCGCGATGAGCAGCAGTGTCGTCCCGACGGACACGATCGTCGCGGTGAGCACCGTCGACTTCGAGATCGTCGTGATCAGGTAGGTGCTGTACTGCCCGGTGATGTTGCCGGACACGGAGGAGAAGACGTAGAACACGGTGATCGCGATGAGCGCGCTTCCGTAGGGTTGCCTGAGGAGCAGCCGAAGATCCCGCTTCCTCCGCGCCCGCGCATCGACGGTCACATTGGCCTGCTCCCAGGCCGGCGACTCCTTCATCTCCCGGCGCAGGAACCACACGATCAGCGAGACGACCATGGGGTGGACGAAGAGCAGGCGAGCGCCGAGACCGCCCAGGTCCGACACGCCGATACCGATGAACTGGGTGAGGACCACGCCCGAGAAGAGGAACACCTGGCTCATGGCGACGGCCGATCCGCGACGGCCCGCACTCGCCTCCTCGAACACAAGGGCGACAGAGGCGGGTATGTCGGCTCCGAGCGCGAGCCCGGTGATCACGAAGCCGACTACGAGCACCGCCGGGTTCGGCGCGATGATGATGACGAGCATCGCCATTGCGCAGATCAGGAGATCGGCCGAATAGACCGCCCGCCGGCCGAACACGTCCCCGAGCCGGCCTCCGACGATCGCGCCGACCGCGAACGCCAACTGGAATCCGGAGACGAGTACGCCGATCATCCAGGGGCTCAGGTGGAAGACCGAGTTGAACAGAACGATCGAGACGCCGACGCTCACCGACGTCGTGCCGTCGAGGTACGACGCCATTGCGCCGAGTATGGTTGCGCGTTTCGAGTAGCGCGCTGACTGCATATCTGTCACTTGTCCGACGCCTTTGCTGTACCGCGTTGTACGCCTAGATCGGAAAAGGGGTCGCATCATTCTTTGACAAGCACATGCGGCTCCATATGCGCGACGACACAATACTGATAGTGCGCGTCGAGACACTTGGAGCCACAATGAGCGGCCCTGCGTGTTCGATCGCATGTCAATGCACGTCGTCGCGTGTGTAATCCCCCGGGTTGGGGTGATAAATCATCGCCCACGCAAGTGAGGAAACATCGGCGGCGATCTACTGGCCGTCGACGTGATGCTCTGACCTGTGTCTTCGGTCACGCACGAATGTGCGCCATCGCGTGGGTAACCCGCGGGTACGCAAGAGAGCTGTCGCGCTACAAACCACTGCCGCATCAGCGGCATTCCAATGGCTGACTGCGCGACGCCCAGACGTAGCTGTATATGCCCGCTTCTGACTAAGTGGGGCACAACTGCGCGGCGAAGGGTTCTACGCGGCAGGCAGGCGCGGCCTCTGATTCAGCACAGAGCTGATGCTCGCAACCATTCTCCGCCTCCTTACGATATGACAGCCAGATTAAGTCAACGTTTACTCGAAGGCAATAGGCCCCTGTGAGCAGTTCGAGCCTGTCGTCGGTGGTACCTGTTTTGCCCGGATGAGTGAACGGGCGCAACACGCTTGCGAGTTGCACCTGCGGATCGAGGCCGGGCACGGTAGGCCGATCGCCACGTGGCAACCGTTATCGTGCGCCGCGCGCCGCGGTGTGCCGGCTACGGCTTCACGGGGGTCGCCTGAAAGGCGATCACCTGGATGCCGTCGTGCCGCTCCGCCCATACCGCGGTACACCGGCTCTCCGACACCACGGGCTCGGCGTCGATCACGATGCGCGCCGAGAGCCGGTACACGACGACAGCCGTGGCTGCCTGCAGTGTGACCGACTGATCGGACACCGACAGGTCCTCGTACCGAAAGAGGCCGTCGCCGAGACTCGCCAGATAGGACTCACCTGTGTCGAGCCTGCCCGTCGTGTGGACGTAGGAGCACTGCGGGCTGATGAGCTCACGCAGACAGGCAACGTCGTTGGCCAGCATGGCCTGGATGCGGGTTCTCTCCAGCGTGCGTACCGAGTCGGCCGTGATGGTCATCGGGGCTGTTCCTTTCCCACGCGGGTCGTGGCATGCGGGCGGACGAGATCGCGGCCCCGGGTTCCTCGGCGCTACGAAGCGGCATCAGGCCGCGGGCGTGCAGCGTCACAGCTGACGAGAGGAGAGAGGGGAGCCGATCACGGCTCAGAAACCAGGAAGGCGGGCAGTACGCCTGCGGTGGGTGCGTCCGAACGCCAGCGCCAGTTGGAGGCCGCGCACCACGGTGAGGACGGTAGTACGCCCCGGACGAAACCGTCCCTTCGTTGCGTACAACCTTAGATTGCGGTCGATCGAAGGCCGAACTCGTTCACCCGCTGGACACGGGGGCCGAAGCTGACCAAGCTGAGATCTCACAGACCCGCGGCCCTCGTCGGCCGCCGCAGCGACAGGGAGGCATCGTGGAATCGGAATCGCCGATCTCATCGCGTGTCGGCTCCCGTGCTGCCGTCTGGGCCCACCATTCCGGAGTGGTCAACGTCGGCACCGTGGGCGATGACTCTGCCGGATGGTGCGAGCGTCCCAAGAAGAAATGACTCCGCGTCCCCGCTGCCGCAGGCAGAGCGGGGTTTTCGGAGCATGCCGTCATGGCCTTACGGTCCAGGTAAGGCCAGCGCCAGTCAGCGGGCTCCGTTCCACGTAAGAGGTAGGCGGGACCGCGTTGGCGGTACCGCATGAGGCCGCCTTGTGCCGCCCCCACGGCCGCATTCGAGTGGCCACGGCCGGCAGACGGACATTCCGGATCCGACACCCCCCCACGAGCTCGGCGGCATGTGACCGCCCACTCGTGGGGCGCTGTTTCACGCCCGGAGAGACGCCGGCCGACCCCCACACGGAGTTCGACATTTCAGGAGTATCGACCATGCATGAAACTTGCCGTCCCCTGGGTTCGACCGACCTTTCGGTGTTCCCCGTGGCGCTCGGCGGGACGGCCTTCGGCATGAAGGCGGGCACCCGGGAGTCACATCGACTGCTCGACACGTACCGGGCCGGTGGCGGCAACTTCCTGGACACCGCGGACTCCTACCGGCCGCCAGTAGAGGAAATCGCCGGATTCGATTCGGAATCCATCATCGGCTCCTGGCTGAAGACCTCCGGAGCCCGCGATGAGATGGTCATCGCCACGAAGGTCGGGAAGCACCCTGTGTATCCCGGCCTGCGCGCGACGAACATCCGACGCGCGGCTGAGGCTTCTCTGCGGCGGCTGCGCACCGACCGGATCGATCTGTACTTCGCGCACTTCGACGACCAGGGCGTCCCCCTCGAAGAGACCGCCTCGGCGTTCTCCGAACTGGTCGACGCCGGAACGATCCGCCATATCGGCCTGTCCGACTTCTCCGGCAAGAGAGTGTCCGAGTGGATGGACGTTGCAGCCAGGAACGGGCTGCATCCGCCCGTCGCTGTTCAGCCGCACTACAACGCCGTCGAGCGCAGCGGCTTCGAAACCGACCTGATGCCGGTCGCCCTGCACCACGCGCTGGCCACCGTCCCCTACCGGGGACTCGCCTCGGGATTCCTCACCGGCAAGCACCGGTTGGAGCGCGACGACGCTCGTAGCCGGTTCTCTCCGGCGGCGCAGTACGTCAACGAGCACGGCGCTCAGGTCCTCGACGCGCTGGACGAGATCGCGCAAGAACGCGGGGCGCAGATCTCGACAGTGGCCCTGGCATGGCTCGCGGCCCGGCCCACTGTGGTCGCGCCGATCTTGAGCACAGGCAACGCCGCGCAGCTGCCTGCGCTCCTCGCGGCTGCCGAACTCGCGCTGACCGACGCCGAGAACCGACGCCTCGACGAGGCATCAGGCCGCCTCGTGCCGCAGGGCTGAATATGGGTCGATACTCGGCGTCGGCGGGGCTGAGCCGGCCGTTCGCCGAGTGTCGCCGACACG
The DNA here is from genome assembly GCF_045162565.1 of Streptomyces sp. NBC_00986. Taxonomy (NCBI): domain Bacteria; kingdom Bacillati; phylum Actinomycetota; class Actinomycetes; order Kitasatosporales; family Streptomycetaceae; genus Streptomyces; species Streptomyces sp. NBC_00986. Next base: position 776,207 of record NZ_CP108733.1, on the reverse strand, counting down.
GGTTGTGGCCAGGGGCATTGCCGGAACGGGGTGCGTCGGGTTCGCCTGTGGCGCCTGGTCATGTCCAGTAGTTCGTTCTTGCCCCGGAAGGCAGTACAGGCACGACGCCGGCGACCGTGTGGTTGTTGACGCCCCAGCACCACTTGTCGACGCTGTTGCCGTGCGGCGATTCCTTGTCGATGTGCCTGATCCCCGGGATCGGCGGGGCCGGGTGTACCCGCTGAGCACCCTGCTGTGCACGGCTGGAGCGGCCGTCCTGGCCGGAGCCCGGTCGCTGACCGCCGTCGGCGAGTGGTCGTCATGCCCGTCCTGCCGCACCGGATCCCTACGCCTGCGGCCATCGCGGTCCTGCTCATCGCCCCTCGCCTGGTTCACTGGATGGCTGCGTCAGCGCGCCCGCAAGGGGCCCGTACCAGTCGGCCCTTCCTCGCCTTGTCGAAGCGGCTGACGACCTTCCCGGGCGACGGCCATAGCCTGGGGCTTTAGCATTCCTGTTGACCTCGGCAGGAGCGCCGGGGCATTCGTGGAGGGGCGGCATGGATCTCGGCGGTCTCGACATGAACGCGCTGACGCCGCTGCACGCGCTGCTGGAGGTGCGGCATGTGACGCGGGCCGCCGAGCGGTGCCATATGAGCCAGCCCACCATGAGCGCCTACCTGGCCCGGCTGCGCCGCTACTTCGACGACGAACTGCTGGTCAGGGGCGCCGCCGGTTACGAACTGACACCGCTGGGGCACCGGCTGCTCCCGCTGGTGGCCGAGGTGCTCACGGCGGCCGAGAGCGTCTTCCGGACCCGGGCCGGCTTCGACCCCTTCACCAGCGAACGTCGCTTTGTGATCTCCTGCTCCGGCTATGCGACCAGTGTGATCGGCCGCCCTCTGAACGCCCGCCTCGGCAGCGGTTCGCCGGCGCTGTCGATCCAGTTCTGCGCGTTGAAGGACGGGTTCGCGGAGCGCGACCTGCTGGAGGCCGATCTGGTGATCGCCCCGCTGAGCTTCAGCGTCCCGGCCGAGAGCGAGAAGCTGTTCAGCGACGACTTCGTCTGCCTGCTGGACTCCGGCAACCCGGTGGCGGCGGAAGCCGAGCTGACGGCCGAGGTGCTCTCCGGACTCCGGCACGCGGGCGTGAGCCGCAGGTCGGGCACGCCGACCGTCGCGCACCGGCTCATCGACGGGCTGGGGGTGCAGGGGCGGCTCGCGGTGCTGACCGACGAGTGGGCGAACCTGCCCTGGCTCGTCCAGGACACGGACCTGGTCGCGCTGCTTCCCCGGCGGGTCGCCGAGCGGGCCTCGCGGGCCGGCGGCTTCACCATCCGGGAGGTGCCCGGGTACGACGGGGCGCGCTTTACCGAGTCGATGCTGTGGCACTCCAGCCGCAACGCGGACCCCGGGCTGCGGTGGTTGCGCGGCGAACTGCGTGCCGCGCTGGGCGCGCGCTGACCCACCACCCGCGGACCCCGCGAGAGGCACTCAGAGACCGTCGCCGCAGAGTTCCTCCAGGATCTCACCGACCTTCGACGCGACGGCCTCGGCGGATCCGCGCGCATAGCGGGAGTTCATCGCCTCATAGGTGCTGCGGTCGTAACTCGCGGCATCCGCCATGTACTTGGCCGCTCCGTTGGCCATCGTCATGACGAGGGTGCCCGCGAACGGGGAGTCCTCCTTGATGCCGAGGCCGGTCGCGCTGGACAGTTCCGCCCGCAGGGCGACCAGCACGATGTCCCCGATCCGCACCGCGTCGATCGGCACCTCCGCCTTGCCGTCCGGCTGGAAGGGGTAGTTCCGCACCGGGCGCAGGTCCTGCATACGGGCGGGCGCGACCTGCGCGTGGACGGTGGTGCTGGTGTTGACGACCCGCAGACCCCCGCCCGTACCGGTGCACCGGATCCCCTCGCTCACCCGGACCGTCTCGGCTCCCAGTCGCTCGCCGAGCAGGTCCACCAGTAGGTGACCGGCCTCGTGGACGTCGGCTCTCGTGTACGACCCACCCCTATGGGCGACATACCGGTTCGCGGTGAGGAACGGGGCCTGGTCGCCTGCCGCGCCGATCAGGAAGAGGGCGACGGCTCCGTCCCCGTAGGACTCCTCCACATGACGGCAGGCCGCGCCCGCCAGATCCGAGGTGACGAGCCTTTCGCCCGTCCGCGTGCGCGACTCGTTCATGACGGAGGACTGGACGGCGTAGTTCATCAGGATCGCCAGTGGCTGCCCTCCGTCGTCCTCGATACGGACGACGCCCACGCTCTTGTCGGACACGCCGGTCTCGTCGGCGCCGAGCCACCAGCCGTCCGCTGTGAGGACGTCCCGGTTGACGTTGACACCGCAGGTGCCGCGCCCGAACCCCAACCGGGCGGGCCGCATGGTCTGCCGGGCCTCCGTCACGGAACGGACCACGGCGTCCCGTACGGCCTCCCGTAGCAGGGCGTCGCTCCGTCCGCCCGTTCCCGCTGCCTGAAGATGCGGGGCGGAGAAGGTGTGGCTCGCGCACACGACGGTGTTGCCGCCCGCGACGTGGCCGGCCGTTGCGGCGGCCTCCCGTAGCTCGCGCACCGCGTCGTCGGGAATCGACGTCAGCTCGACCACGACGAGGGCGACGCGCTGCGACCCGTCGTCGAGGAGGACCGCCCTCGCGTGCAGGCTGTCGTGTTCGCCGGTGAACCCGTCGAGGGGATAGGAGTCGGGGGGAAGGTCGATGACCGACTTGCCGGCGCCGGCCGCGAGTTGGGGGCCGGTCACCGCAGCGTGCCCTTGATCATGCCGACCAGGCCGTCGACGATGCCGGTCTCGGCGTACCCCTGCACGATGGGGCAGCCGTTGACCTCGAAGGTGTTCCGTGCGTACGACTGGTCGTCGGCGAGGTAGCCGATGCGGTCGTTGGCGATGGAGATCAGCAGGGTGTTCGCGAGGGGGGACTCCCGCTGGAGCCGCCGGTAGATGTCGGTCACCACCTCGCCCGACACGCCGGCCAGGGCGACCTCGTTGATGGTGACAAGGCCCAGCCGCAGGTCGACCGAGTCGACCTTCTCCTGGATCATGTCCTCCATCACGTCCACGCCCTCCTTCATGGGACAGGCGAGCACCCGTTCCGCCGCGCCGATGCGGACCGTGGAGGTCGACTCCCGGATCCCGCCCGCCACCCGTACGGCTTCCGCGCCGACCATCAGCCCCTGGGCGGCCATCGCCTCGTAGGCGAACACCCGCTCGTCGTCGGTGGCGCCCCGCAGCTTGCCGAGGGCGACCCTGGGCGACTGGTCGCCCACCGGCCCGAGGGTCCACAACGCCACGACACCGCCGCCGAGGTGCCGCTCGACATACGCGGTGGCCGCCCCCGCGAGGTCGGCGCTGACCTCCTCCGTGCCCAGCACCACGGTGGAGTGCACCGCGTAGTTGAGCAGCACCGCGATCGGGTCGCCGGTGAGGGTCTCGAACCTGAGCACCCAGACGGTTTTGTCCGACGGGCCGTCGGGGTTGACGCCCATGGACCACTTGCCCGCGATGTACTCGTCGCGGTTGACGTTGACATCGGCGGTCCCCTTGCCGAGGCCGAACCGGGCCGGCTGGGACGACGCCCTGGCTGCTTTCAGCGCGCTGATCATCCTGTCGTACACCCAGGCGGTGTAGGTGTCCGACTCCGGAGGTCCCCCGTGCGCGAGCGCTCCCGGGGAGACCAGGCCGATCCGGGGGGCGCTGTGGGTGTGCGTCGCGGTGATGACGATGTGGTCGAAGGGGATGCCGAGTTCCCGCTCGATCCGCTCGCGGACCGGCGTCATGTCGCCCGCCTCGATCAGATCGGCCGACAGCAGAGCCACCTCGTGCGCCCCGTCGTCGAGGACGAGCGCCCGGAGGTGGATCGGGTCGTGCACACCGGTGAACGAACCGCCCAGCGGATTGAGATTGGTCAGGTCCTCGGGCGTGATGTCGACTTTGGCGACACCGACCCGTAGATTCCCTGATGCGGACGAATTCAAAGGTGACTCCTGGTCTTTCCGGGCGAGACTGAAGCCGGCCGAGACGTCAGCCGGACGAAACCGCTGCTACGCCTTCTTCTGCTGCAGAGCCGGCTCGCGCATCGAGGTGAACTGGCAGTTAATGATCTTCGACTCTTCGCCGGCCGGTTCCCATACGACGGTGAAACGGTTACGGAGGGCCAAGACCCCTTCCGCCACCTCCACTTTCATGTCCTCGACCCCGCTGATGAAAGCCAGCCCTCCCAGGAAACGGATGTCCTCCTCCGTGCGCTCGATCGACAGATACTTGGTCCGGGCGTTCCCGATGTAATCCAGGATTTCTTCCTTGGTGTTGATGTTGCCGTTTCCGTGTATCCAGACCACTCCGTCGTCGAGGAGAGCCGCCAGGGCTTCGCCATCCGCGCCGAGCATGGCATCCCGACGGGAGCGGTCCAGTCGAAGGATGGTGTTCGCGTCCGTCATCTCAGGCTCCTGTACAAAGGTCGAGCCGGGATTCCCCGGGATTGATGGGAACTCTTCCATTCACGGCGGGGAACCAGCAAGACCAGGGGAATGGCGATCCCCTATGTTCGCTATAGGGGATCCTGATGAGGCGGCGAGGCGGGCCGTCGGCGGGTTCCTGCGGGTGCCTACCCGATCGCCCGCGATGCCGCTGAGCAGGGGCGAATGCCTCTGAGGCGGCTACTTTCGGCGTCGGCTGCAAGCCCTCCGCGGCCACCTCTTGTCGATTTCCGTACGCACATCTTGCGTTACCGGAATCTTGCGTCCGTCGCGTCGGGGGTGGCACGGTCTCCTTAGCCGGCCCACCTGGCCGCGGACCGCTTACTCGGGAACCCGCCGACGAGCCCGTGAGCGCCGCACCACCGCAACGAGGTCCGCCGGGTGACCCCGCGCAGACCCCGTGCGAGGAATTCCAGTGAAAGCATTCAGCGGATATTCCGCGAATTACGGCGGTAGGCATACTGCTTGCCATGTCTGAGTGGACAGCTCGTCGAACTCCGAATGTTTTCCCGCGTGGCCCGTCCCCGGTCAGGTTCGAAGACCCCACAACGTAGTGAGGAATCAGCGAGGATGCCCAAGGACCAGAGCTCGCCCCGCCCCTGGTACATAGCCACTCTCGGCGGCATGGCTTCCTATCTCGAAGGCGCGACCATGGTGAGCCTTTCCATGGCCGTCATTCTGCTGCAGAAGCAGCTCGGACTCAGCGCCTGGAGTGTCGGCGCGCTCAGCGCCTCACTCACCCTGAGCTTCTCCACCGGGGCCATTGTCGGCGGCCGTCTCGGTGACCTCTTCGGACGCCGGGTGATCTACTCAGCCGACCTGGTGATCTACGCCCTCGGCGCGCTGATCGTCATCCTTTCCTCCAACCAGGCCGTCCTGTTCGCCGGCGTCATCGTCACCGGTCTCGCGATGGGTGCCGACATCCCGGCCTCGCTGGCCCTGGTGGCCGAGGAGGCGCCCCCCGGACGACAGGGTGCGGCAGTGGCGTACTCCCAGACGCTGCTCATGACGGGCGTGGGGGTCTCCCTGGTCATCTCCAACTTCGTTGCGGATGCGGGCAGTCTGGGCGCGCGGCTGCTGTTCGGCCACCTTCTGGTGGTCTCGGTCATCGTGTGGGTCCTGCGCCGCGGCGTAGCAGAGTCGTCGGCCTGGCTGAAGAGCCGCGCCGGGAAGAACTCGACCGGGCCGCGGCAACTGAAGGAGGCCTTCCGCAAGCCGCACGGGACCGCTTTGCTGGCCACCACCCTGTTCTTCGTCATCGGCGGCATCATGCCGAACACGCTGACGCAGTTCGGCCCGTACCTGATCGTCAACCTCGGGCACTCCACCATGCAGGTCTTCAGCACGATCGGAACGGTCACCTTCGTGGTGGGCCTGGTGATCGCGCTCCTGCTGCAGCGCTTCGCGGACACCAAGTCCCGCACCGTGTGCCTCGCCCTCGGTCTGGTCGCCCTGGTGGTCGGCCCCCTGGTGGCCATCCTGGGCAACTTCTCCGTGGCATCCCTGACCGCCCTCTTCATCCTCAACACCATCGCCGGAAGCTGGGCCGGTGACGGCATGTACCGCATCTTCACCCAGGAGATCTTCCCCACCGAGATCCGCAGCACGTCCCAGGGGTTCACCTACGGCATGGCCCGCTACTGCATGGCCGGGTTCGGCCTGCTCACCCCCGCACTCGTGGCCTTCTCACCGACCCTGCTCATGCTGCTCCTCATCGGCCTGGGGCTGGCCGCCGCGGCCATCGGCCTGCTGTGGCTTCCGCGGATTCCGCGCCACGGTCTCAACGAGCAGACCTTGGTGACCGTCCCCGCCGACCGCACCTCGGTGGCCGCTCACTCATAGCTCCCTACGTACACCCCCGTACAGCAGAAGGAAATGTGACCCTGTGTCTCCCGTCCCGCTCCGCACCCTCAACGACGGCGGCGTCATCCCTGCCCTCGGCCTCGGCACCGCTCCTCTGGACGACTCACGGACCGAGGAGGCGGTGGCACACGGCCTCCGTGTCGGGTACCGGCTGATCGACACAGGCGCCGTCTACGGCAACGAGGGCGGCGTCGGCCGGGCCGTCGCCGCCGCCGAAGTCCCCCGTGAGGAGATCCGGGTCCTCACCAAACTCCCCGGTCGCCACCACGGCTACGACGCGACCCTGGCCTCCTTCGAGGAATCCCGCGGCAGGCTCGGCCTGGAGTACGTCGACCTCTACCTCATCCACTGGCCGCTGCCGCGCCTGGACAAGTACGTCGACTCCTGGAAGGCGATGATCAGGCTTCGCGAGGAGGGACTGGTCCGCTCGATCGGAGTGTCCAACTTCACCGCCGAGCACCTGGACCGCCTGGAGAAGGAGACCGGGGTGCTGCCCGCCGTCAACCAGATCGAGATGCACCCCCAGCTCCCGCAGGAGGAACTGCGCGCCGTACACGCCGAGAAGGGCATCGCCACCCTCAGCTACAGCCCTCTCGGCCGCGGCACGGGACTGGTCCAGGATCCCGCGATCGGGGCCGTCGCGGCGGCCCACCGGGTCACCCCCGCCCAGGTGATCCTGCGCTGGCACCTCCAGCTCGACACGGTCCCGCTTCCCCGGTCGGGCGATCCGACGCGGCGGCGCGACAACCTCGACGTGTTCGGCTTCGAACTCTCCGCGGACGAACTTGCCCGGATCGGCGCCCGCGCCCGCGTCCGGATCGGCTTCGACCCGGAAAGCCACGAAGAGTTCTAGCCGGCGCTCAGGCCCGGACACGAAAGACCAGACACGAAGGAGAAGACGAATATGCGTTTGTCAGCACCGACCGGGACCGGCCCGGAACAGGCTGAACTCGGAGAGCGGATCAGAAGCCGTCGCGGGGCCGTCGGCGGCCCCTTCCTGGTGTGGCTGCGCAACCCCGCGCTCGGCGACCACCTGGAAGCACTCGGTACGTACTGTCTCCGCGAGTCCTCACTGCCGCTGCGACTGCGGGAGTTGGCGTTGCTGGTCGCCGCTCGCCACTTCGACGCGCAGCACTCGTGGAACGCGCACCTGGCCAAGGCGGTCGACGCCGGGGTGGACCCGGCCGCGCTGCAACGCCTGGCCCGCGGGGAAGAGCCGCGGTTCAGCAGCCCGGACGAGGAAGTCCTCCACCGCTTCGCGTCCGAGGCGCTTGAGGGGCACTTCGTCGGCGACGAGACCTTCGCCGCCGGACTTGAGCACTTCGGGGAGCCCGGGCTGGTCGACCTGGTCGCTGCTCTGGGGACCTTCTCGATGTTCGCGATGGCCCTGAACGTCTTTCAGGTGGACCTGCAGGCCGACCACGATCCGCCGTTCCCGGACATCAAGGGATTCCGCCGGATGTAGCGGGGCGGCAGACGAGTCGAGCTGTACGCCGGGTTTTGTCGCCGACCATCGCGATGTTCGGTACGCCTGCGGCGAGGGCGAGTTGCTTGGCGAGTGTGTCGCCGACGGTCACGGTGAGATCGACGCCGTTCTCGGCTGCCATGCGCCCGACCTCGCGGTGAGTACTCCCCAGATTCTCCCCGGGGAATGGTCCTGTGCGTGGCGGCGTAGGCGATGCCGGCGGAGAAGCGTTGGCTTCCTGACGGGTGGTGAGGTGCAGATGCGCAAGCATGCGCAGAACGCAAGCAAAGATTGCGCTACCGTGCCCTCGCCACCCTGAGATTCACTCTGCTAGCTTCCGCCTGGGCCAATTCGGCCATGAATTCTGCCCCCGTCTCCATCATGTCAATCACGCAGAGAAGGATTTTCTGCGTTGTCACTAGAACATTCCAGTTTCATGGCTGGGTGAACGTCGGACGAAAGCGAGCCTCGTGAGAACGGCTGCGCTTCAGGACGGCATCGCTTTACGCAAGGTCAAAGGGGCAGAATTGGGCGCGAGGGTGTCCATCGCCTTCACCTTCAATGCCGACGATGTGGGTCACGTGGTCGATCGTGCCGGAGATCTGGTCTCCGTGCTCAACTACGCCGGCCACGGTGTCGAAAGGCCACCCCACTCGGTCAGCGCGACGATGAAGTGCGCGTTGATCGGCCTGGTCGGTACTGGCTTGGTGCAGATGCTGACTGGCGATGCCTACGCCGAACCCGAAGTACCGCCGACGACGTGGTGTGGGACGCGCGTGCCTGGGCGTCAGAGCCACGCAGAGTCCGACCTCTGCTTCCTTCGCATCCGCGCTACCACCCAATTAGCCCCGCTGAGCAATACACGCGCATCCTGCGACCCGTCTGTGCCTCGTCAAGTCGACTGTTCGCCCTTACCCAGATCCGCATCACCATCATCTGCCTCCGCGACGACAACCCCGTACCTCGTCCCCAATCGCAGGGTTCCCCTGCAACAGCCCAGCGCTGTCTGCCTCGACACTGACGTCATGCGCAGCAGAAAGGCTCCCTCCTCATGCCCGTATCCAGCAGACGACTGCTCGCAACCGCCGTTGGGCTCGGCCTCCTGGCAACCGGATGCACTCTGGATCCCACCGACAGTGCCCATTCCACCGGCCCTGTCGTCTTAGGGTTCATCAACGGCGGCACCACTTCGTTCCATACCTGCCTGCAGACGGCGGTCACGAAGACCACATCGAACAACCTGGCAAAAGTGCGGACGGCCGATTCGCACGGGAGCAAGTCTGCGGAACTGCGCAACGTGCGGGACATGATCGCGCACAAGGTCGACGCCATCATCCTGCTCAGCGTGGACGCCAGCGCCCTGGACGCCGACATTGCTGCAGCGCACAAGGCGAAGATACCCATCACTCTGATCGCGGTGACGCCTTCGGACGACAGCGAGATCCTCGGCGCCGTCATCAGCGACCTGCCCGGGATAGGCAAGTTGGACGCCCAATGGGTCGACGACGACGCCGCGGGAAAACCGGTCAAGGCCGGTGTTGTCTCCGGCGACGGGAGTACATCGTCCAACTTGATGGTCGACGGATTCACCAAGAACCTGGCAGCCAATGTGCAGGTGGTGGGGGAGGAGCGAGGCATGTTCGACCGGGCGACGGCCAAGGCTGCCGCAACCAAGATGATCCAGGCTCACCCCGACCTCCGGTACGCGTTCGTGGCCAACGAGGACATGGCCTTCGGTGTACGGCAGGCGTTCGATGCGGCGGGCGCCCGCAGCGTGAAGATCGTGACCGTCAACGGCACCGACCAGGGACTCGCCGCGCTCAAGGACGGGAGGTTCGCGGCGACGGTCTCCAACTCGGTCCAGGACTTGGGAGCGCTGGCGGTGACACACACGCTCGCTCTGCTGCGCGGGGAGGAGAAGGACAAGATTGAACACATCGATGCCCGTCTGGTGACCAAGGCCAACGCGGACACAGCGCCCCTGTATTGCGATACGGATGACTGATCGGCCAAGTCAAGGGGGCGGCTGGCAGCTGCGTTGAACGGCGAGCTGCAGGGCGCCTGAAGGCGTCGAGGAGGCCGTCGGCTTCAGCCTTGATTCCTCGCGGCATGCCAGGTGGTCGGGATCGGCTGCCAGGAGTTGGGCGGCCAGGTGGCGAAGTTTTCCTGGGTTCCCTTGCGGCAGGGCTAACGCCGACGGCGACAAGGGCCTCACCAACTCCGTGGAGACCAGGTGGACGAGTCCGGGATGGCGTTCCACCGCGCACACGTGATGATCGTCGACCTCGTCCGCAACGCTCCTGAGCACGTTCCGGCAGTCGTTCGTGCGCGAGGCACACCACCTGGCGGCGGTGTGCCTCGCGCGGCTGTGGTGTCGGCGAGCCGGTCAGGGGCTGCGGCGGCGGAGCAAGGTCGAGATGGTGACCGCTGCCACGAGGACACCTCCGTAGAAGACCGAGGAGACCCACGCTTCCAGGCCCAGGAGTTGGAGTCCGAGGATGCCGGTCGCGAGGAAGTAGATGCCGATGAAGGTGCCGATCGGGTTGAAGCGTCCGGGCAGGACGATCGCGGTGCCGAGGAAGACCGAGGCGAAGACCGGCAGCAGCAGGGTGTCGGAGGTGGTGGGGTTGTAGCCGCCCAGGGCCGCGACGGAGACGACCGCGCCGACACCGCACAGGGCGCCGGAGGCGACGAAGGAGCCGAAGCGGATCCGGTTGACGCGGATGCCGGAGAGCCGGCTGACTTCCCTGTTGGCTCCGACGAAGCGGATGTGGCGGCCCAGTGGTGTGAACGCCAGCAGATAGGCGAAGCCCGCCACCAGCACCACACCGTAGTAGAAGGAGACCGGCAGCCCGCCCACGGAGTACAACGCGATCTTGCCGAACCCGGTCGGCAGGCCGCTGACCGTGTTGAGGTGCGACAGCCACAGGGCGATGCCGCCCAGGAAGGTGCCCATTCCCAGGGTCACCACGATGGTGTTCACCCCGACCACGACGACGAGCAGGCCGTTGACCACGCCGACCACGATCGCGCCCACGACGGCGACGAACGCCGCCGGCCACACTCCCCACCCGTGCTCCACGACCAGAACGGGCAGGATCGTGGCGGAGAACCCGAAGACCGCCGGGACCGACAGGTCCACGAACTCCCCGACGCAGACGGTGCACAGCAGGGCCATGGTGAGGAACACCAGGGCCTGCTGGGAGCCGAAGATGGTCTGGAAGGTGCCCTTGGTCAGGAACACCCCGGGCTCCGCGGCGGCATACACCGCGATCATGGCGACCCAGATGCCGATCACCGAGTAACGCGAGGCGAAATGCCCTGCGAGGGCGGAGGCCGATGTCAGCTTCCCGGTCGGCGCCGCCTTCGGCGCGGCAGGGGGTGTGTCGGTGTCTTGCCGGCTGGTGATGTCCATCAGTCGTCCTGCCCCTTTTCTTGAGGTCTTGTGTCGTCGCCGAAGACCGCGTGGACGATGGCGTCCTGTTCCAGTTCGCCGCCCAGCTCCTTGGCGACCCGGCCGTCGCGGAACACCAGCACCCGGTCGCACAGCACGGCGAGGTCGACGGGGTCGATCGAGGCGAGGACGATTCCGCAGCCGTCCCGCGCGGCCTCCCGGATCGCGTCGATGATGTCGTGGCGGGCGCCGACGTCGACCGCCTGTGTCGGTTCGTGCAGCACCAGCAGGTTCGGTGCGCCGGCCAGCCACTTGCCCAGCAGGACCTTCTGCTGGTTGCCGCCGCTCAGTGTGTGGACCGGCGCCTGTGGGTGCGGGGGCCGGATGTCGAGTTTCGCGATCATCGCGGCGGTCTCCTCGGCCTGCCACGCGGAGCCGGTCCGCAGTCGGCCGCCGCGGCCGCGCACGCGCGGCAGTGTCAGGTTGTCCGCCACCGAGAGTCCGCCGGCCACCCCCGCCTCCAGGCGGCGCTCGGGTACGAACGCCACCCCCGCGTCCACGAACTCCTCGGTGCAGCCACGTCTGCGGTCGAGGGCAAGGCCGCGCCCGTGGACCGACAGCGTGCCGGCGCCGGCGGGGCGTGCGCCCGCCAGCGCCTCGGCCGCCTCGACGAAGCCCGAGCCGATCAGCCCGGTCAGTCCGAGGATCTCGCCACGCCGGATGTCGAGGTCCAGGCCGGTCACGGGGCCCACCGCGAGACCCCGCGCCGAGGCGACGACCTCGTCCTTGACGTGGCTCTCGACCCGCTCGTGCGTCACGAGGTGACGTCCGAGCATCATGCGGGTGAGCGAGACCTCGTCCACCTCGCTCGTGGGCAGGCCCGCCTCGACCACGGCGCCGTCGCGGAGCACCGTGACCCGGTCGGTCGCTTCGACGACCTCTTCCAACTGGTGTGAGATCAGCAGGACCGAGGTGCCCTCGTCGACGAGCGACCGGACCAGCTCGAAGAAACGGGCCCGCGCCGATCTGCCCAGCGCCCGGGTCGACTCGTCGAAGACGATCAGCCCACCCCCCGGGCGGTGGTCCTGCACCGCCCGGGCGATGGCGACCACGGCCCGGTCCTCCGCCGAGAGCTGCCCGACCTGACGGCCGACCTCCAGGGGCCGGTCCAGCCGGGCCAGGACCCGCTCGGTCGCCCGCTGCTCCTCGCGGCGGTCGATCCGCCGCGAGAGCCGGCCTGCCCGGTAGTGCCCCAGCCGCACGTTCTCCCACACCGTCAGGTCGTCCACCAGCCCGCTGTTCTGGTGGACGACCGAGACTCCCGCCTCGCGCTGCTGCATCGGGCGCACGGGCAGCGCCAACTGCTGCCCGTCCACCGCGATGGAAGCTCCGGGGTCGGGCGCGTACACACCCGTGAGGATCTTGACGAGGGTGGACTTCCCGCACCCGTTCTGGCCGACCAGCCCGTGCAGCTCTCCGGGGGCGATCCGCAGATGTACCCCGCGGAGCGCCCGGGTCGAGCCGAACGCCTTGGACAGCTCGGCCACTTCCAGACGATGGCGCGGTGCCGTGTCCGGCGGATCGGTCCGCGAGCCCGCGCTCACGGTGTGCGCCTCGTTCGTCACCCGATGCCCCAGAGCTTGGCGAAGTCCGCCTGGAAGGAGCCGTCGCCGAACCACTCACCCGAGGCCTGGGCCGCGGCCGTCACCTTGATGCTGCCGATGTTCTGCTTGGTGAACAGCCGCATGGGCTGGGCTTCGTCGATGGGCCCGGACTCGGTCATCATGCGCAGGAGTTCGTCGGTCACGCCGTAGCCCATGTAGAGCTGGTCCGCGGCCACGACCGCCTTGACCGAACCGGTCTTGATCAGGCCCAGCCCGTTCACCGAACCGGCCGCTGTGGACACGGAGATGTTCGAGGAACGTCCCGACTGCTGGACGCCCTGGAGGGTGGCCTGGAGGCTGTCCTCGAACTCGGTGTAGTAGTAGTCGGCATTGGGGTTGCTCAGGACGTTGGAACTCGCCTTCGAGGCCAGCAGGGCCGGCGTCGAGGCGGTGATCTCCTTGACCGTGACCTTGCAGCCGGGGCAGTACTTCTTGTAGATCGGCAGCGAGTCGGCCACCATCTTGATGGCCGTGGGGCTGTCGGCGTTCTGCGCGATGATCAGATTGGCCTTGCCCTTGGAGGCGGCGATGATCCACCAGGCCATCGCGGTGGGCTGAGAACCCGCACCCGGCACATAGCTCACCTGGTTGCTGTTCTTGACTCCGGCCGGGGGGTTCTGGTCCGCGATGACGATCGGGATGCCCTTGGCCTTCGCGGCGTCGAGGGCGTTCTGCGCCATGCCGTAAGGGATCGCGTCCAGGATGATCCCGGCCGCGTCCGCGGTGATCGCCTGCTGGACGCAGGACGCGATCGCGGTCGGCTGGGCCTTGCCGTCGCACACCTGCTGCGAGAGGCCGGCCTTGGACAGCGCCTGCTTCGTCGACCCGGCCGTGGCGACGAAGGCGGGGACCTGCTGGACGATCGGGATGTAGAAGACCTTGCGGCCCTTGAACTTGTCCACGCCCGGCACACTCGCGGTGGGGACGGGGTAGGTCTTGGCGACGGCCTGCAGGGCCGCCACCTTCGCCTCGGCCGTGGCAAGCCCCGATGCGGAACTGTCCTTGCCCGATGTGGTGGAGCCGGAACCGGAGCCGGAGCCGGAACTGCCGCAGCCTGCCAGCATCGCCGACGCGGCGAGCACAGCCGTGCACGAGGCCAGCCACCTTGTTCTGATAAGCGTCATTGCTTATGCCTCCATGGCCGAGCGTCCGTACTGCTGTGAGCGGACGCTGGTGGTGTCTGGAACCGCCCACCGTCACTGCGCGGGCGGAGAAAGATATGAGAGGAGCGCGTTCAGGCCCTGATCCGCGGCTCGCGCCGCGGCGGCACCTCACACCTGAGCCAGATCGGGAAGCGGACCGTGGGTTGGTGCGGTCGCCTAAACGTCCTCGACCACGTAGCGCTCGTTGATCACAAAGACCGCGGATTGATTCGGATCGGGCGGTCGGCCGGTAGCCGAAGATTCCCGGCTCGGAGCCACGATGACGCCGAGCACTTCGACGGCTCATTCCCCCGCGTCCGAACCGAGTACGGCGCAGTGATCACGATCTGCATCGTCAACCCCTGTCTGCCACAAAGGCCCAGTTCGCGGACCAATTCCCGTCAATGGCCGAAAGTGTGTGCATGTCGGCAGGCACGCGGAAGCGCATCGGCAACAAGTTAAGTTTGCGAGCCGCGCACGGGCTGCGGTCTCCCCCAGAGGCTTTCCTCTTGGTCGTGGACGACCTGGACGCTGGATCCATGGAGTTCCAGAGACCAGAAGTTCTCGCCGACGCCGTCGTGCTGTACAGCGCCGGTCCGGGGCGTTCGGTGGCAGCCGTGGCCAGGGATCCGGGTGTGAACCACGAGATGCCGCGCCTGTGGATCAAGGCTGCCGAAGAATCCGAAACGCTGTCCGTGCGTGCGCAAGCCGGACGGAAGCAGTAAGTGCGCAAGCAGTGGGCCAAGCATGGACAGGGCCTGCTCTGGATGGGAGGGCAGGCGATGCGGAGCTGGGCATCCGAGATTGCTGTTACGGAGCGAAGGAGGCCGGTTGTTCGTTGGTTGCCGCGATGTGATCTGACTCGTTCCTGGGCGAGTTCCCTTGGCCCGCCTCCCTCCCGGTGAGCAGGCTTCAGCCGAAGCCCACAGGCCGGCACTGTGCCGAACCGAGTTTCCCAGCTCAGGCCTCGCGGTCGCGAGTGGGTTCTGTTACGATCACTAGATCGATATAGTCAGGGTAGGCGTGTCGCCTGATGTGACCCTGACGGTCTTCCGCTCCGTCAGCGTCCGCCGTCCAGGTTCGCCGCCTGCGAGATGGCTCCGCCCAACCGCATCGCCCCATGTTCGACGCGGCCCGGAGGGACACCGGTGCCGTGGACGACCGGAGGACCGCCATGGACCGCCTGCTTCTCATGCGTTGTTTCGTCATCGTTGCCGACCTCGGCAGTTTCAGCGGCGCGGCCAAAGCGCTGGGATCGTCGGGATCACTGGTGTCGCGGCATGTCGCCGAACTGGAGCGGCAGGTCGGCGTCCGGCTGGTCAACCGCACGGCCCGCTCGGTGAGCCTGACCGAACCGGGCCTACGGTACGCCGAGTTCGCCTCCCGCATCATCAAGGAGATCGACGCCGAGGACTCCATCATCGCGGACCTGCACGACCGGGCGGAGGGCGCGCTCAGCATCATCTGCCCGAAGTGGATCGGGAGCCTGGACCTCGGCGACGCCATCGCCGCGTTCTCCGCCGCGCACCCGAAGATCCAGATCCGGTTCGAGCTGGGAGGCATGTCCGACCGGACGTACGACTTCCTGGACGGTGGTTTCGACCTGGCGTTCCACACCCGGGACCTGCGGGACTCCAACGTCCGGCTGAAGAAGATCGCCTCGCTGCCCTTCGTCCTGTGCGCGTCGAAAACGTACATTGACGAACGCGGCCCCCTGACGCACCCCAACGACCTGGCCGCCCATGACTGCCTGGTGCACGTCAACGACCCCGTCTGGCGCATCGGGCACGGCCCCACCTCCACGCTGCACAAGATCCGCAACGTGGCCTTCTCGTCCAACTCGTACATCGCCCTGCAGAAGGCGGCCCTGCACGGGCGCGGCATCGCCCTGCTGCCGCAGCGGTCCGCCTACGACGATCTCGTATCTGGGGCCCTCGAGGTCCAGCTGCCCCACCTGGCGGCACCCGACCGGCCGCTGTACGCGATCCACGGGCCAGGGCCGGGTACCCAGCGCAAGATCACGGTCTTCCTGGACTACCTCGCCCAGTGGTTCGCGGAGAACCCGATTCCCACGATCGGCCGCTGACATCCGCCGACACTTGCGCGGAGCGAAAACTTATATTCTGCCCCCATGCGGATCCAGTACGTCTTGGCCCCTGGCTGGACCGACGACCTGGAGTCCGTGGACGCCCAGGGCGGCTTCGTGGCGGGACTCGGCGCGGTCGAGCAGGTCGACGTACTGCCCTTCCATAAACTCGGCGCCGCGAAATACGAAGCCCTCGGCATTCTCTTCCCGCTGCTCGACAACCCGGTGCCCGACCTCGACCTGATCGAGAACGTTCGCGAGCGCTTTATGAGGCACGGAGTCCAGGCCTACTGAGCGCCGAGCCATGACTGGCATCAGCTTCATGTGCGGCGGTTTGACGGTGACGACAACTGTGGACGCCGTCATGGTCGGTTGGTAACGCGGCCTTCCCCACCGGATCACGGGGCGCCCGGCACTCGGTTGTCGGCCGCGCTAGATGTCGCCCGAGGGTAAGAGCGAGCAGCCCTAGGTCGACTATCTGCCTGTGAGAGGAAGCGACACGGAATTGCCTCTGGCATTGTCGATGCTTGTCGGATCCGTAGGGGGAGCTCTGGGTGCGGGGATGTCCATGCCTTGTAGCGTTGCGGCAATGGGTGTGGCGGGTGAATGACGGTGGCAACGCTTGCGGCCATGGCGTTCTTGGTGGCCGCTTGGTGGCCGGACGCCTCTGGACGGTGCGTCACGGGGCGGTACAGGACAACCGGCCGTACATGCTCTGATCAGGCCGAACGTCACTGGGCAGCACGACGAGGCACCGCACAACACGATCGCTCATGGTCTTGTAATGCGTAGGTATTGCCACCTACCTATGAGTGCGGGGAGCACATGTTCGTCTCGGCTACCGGGAGCCCGGACTAGGGACCATCCCTGCAGATGCAGGGAGCAGCCGATCTCTTCGGACGTGGCGGACAGCACGCTAGGACCAACCCCGCGGGCGTGGGGATGGTCCCCCGCCGTCGGCGGGGACGTTCGAGCCGAAGGAGTGCTCCCCGCACCCGCGGCGACGGTCCTCAGAACCGGGCTGTGCCCCTGCTCAAGGAAGCGCACTCCCTGGCCAGATGCCCTCTCTCCCAGCCTCGGAACCCGTCCCAGGCCAGGGACATCCCAGGGACTTTTCAGGGACTTTCACGCCTGTCTCAGGGACTTTTCAGGGACTTTCCGCCGCGTAAGCAGGGAAGGCCCTGACAGCGCTGAAAGACAAGAACGCGCTGGTCAGGGCCTGTACCTTCAGCATTCGATGATGTTCACCGCGAGGCCCCCGCGCGCCGTCTCCTTGTACTTCACGGACATGTCCGCGCAGGTGTCCTTCATGGTCTTGATGAGCTTGCTGGCCTCGACGTACACGTCCGCCCTCCCATCCCGTTGGCAGGCCCGACGACGGCAGCGCGCATTTCACTGCTCATCTCGACGCGCTCTCGGGCGGGGCCGTCGCGGATGCTCTCGGCGGGCGCCTCGGTCGGCAGGTCACCGACCCGGACGGGGGGCAGCCGGATGATCGAAGGAGCGCCGGTACGTGTGGAGGTCCGGGCTGGAACTGGCCGTAGCGGTGTAGTGCGCTTGATGCGCGTGCCCGGCGAGGACTGAACTCCGAATCTCAGGAACGCCAGTGGCGCCGTCGGTGCGGACATTGCGGGGCCCCTTGGGCGAGCACTCTCCGTGAAGGCTGACGGTCACTCGGATATCTCTGATGCATCGTCACCAATTTAAGATCATCTTGCACGCACGTTGCGCAAGATGATGAAAAACAGCGATGATCAATGGAGGGTCCTGCAAGTGTGTAACAGCAGGTCAGCAGGCATTTGGGAGTGTCGTGCCCCTCATCTCCTAGGGGCACGACACTCCACCGGTCAGATGTCCGTGATCTCCGGTACGACCCGCTCGCCCAACAGCCGCAGCGCGGCAAGCCGATCGGCTCCCCGGACCGGTCCGATGACGTGGTCGAAGCCGAGGTGCTCCAGTCGGCGCAACTCCGTGAGCAGGGCGTGGACGTTCTCGCCGCGGGTGCCGGGGTCGAGCGGGAGCAGGACCGTCTTCTCGATCTCGGCGTAGTCGCGACCGACGTCGTCGCAGTGTCTGCGGAGGACGTCGAGTTTGTGCTGGAGGTCGGGTTCGTGGAAGAGGTTGCAGGCGTCCGCGTACTCCGCGACGAGGCGGAGCGTCTTCCGCTCGCCGGAGCCGCCGACGAGGATCGGCGGGCGTGGACGCCGCACGGAGGCGGGGGAGTTGAGGGTGCGCTCCAGTCGGTAGTACCGCCCTTCGAAGGGCTTCTCGTCCTCGCTCCACATCTGCAGGCAGATCCGCAGCGTCTCCTCCAGTCGCTCGAACCGCTCCGCGACCGGCGGGAAGGGCAGGCCGAGTCCGCGTGCCTCGGCGAGGTTGAAGCCGGCGCCGACGCCGATGCCCAGGGCGGCGCGGCCCTCGGAGAGGACGTCGAGGGTGGTGACCATCTTGGCGAGCAGGCCGGGTTCGCGGTAGCCGACCGAGGTCACCAGGGCGAGGAGTTCGGCGCGTTCGGTGGACGCGGCCAGGTAGCCCAGCGTGGTGTACGCCTCCAGCATCTCCTGCTCGGAGGCGCCCACGATGCCGATCTGGAAGAGGTGGTCCATGACGGCGATGCGGGTGAAGCCGAACTCGTCCGCCGCGCGGGCGAGTTGGCCCACGTGGCGGGCGATGCCTGCCGGGCCCCCGGGCCGGGTGAAATCCGCGATGGCGATGCCGAGGTTCATGCGGGCCTTCCGTCGTGCGAACCGCTGGATCGATCACCATCGAGTATGTCGGGAGAGATATATGCTTTGTCAAGCAAGGAAATGGACAGAAGGAAAGAGGCGGAAGGGGAGAGGCCGCAGGGCGGTCGATTCCCTTCCGCCCGGTACCGCGTGGCGCCGTTTCCACCGGGCCGGCCGGTCGGCGCCACGCGGCTGTCCGTCGTCGGAGGCTCAGGCGCGTACCGGTTCGCGCTGGCCGGCCTTGTGCTGGCGGCGCCGCTCCTCGAACGAGGCGAAGACCGCCGAGACGCCGTAGACGAGGCTGAACAGGCCGAAGACGGTGGCGAGGGAGACCGCGCCGATGTCCGGGCGGACGAACAGGGAGAACGCGAAGACGAGCGACACCGCGCCGGTCAGGAGGTACAGGGTGCGCTCTCCTGCCGTCTCGTCGCGCTGGAAGGCGAGGGCTATTTCCATGGCGCCGGTGGTCAGTGCCCACGCCGCGATCCAGATCGTGAGCGCGAGCGCCGTGATCCCGGGCCATGCCAGCGCGACGATGCCGCCCGCCAGGGAGAGCCCGGCGAGCAGCAGCCAGCCGAAGACCGGCCCCACCCTGTCGCTCGCGAAGGCGCGGGCGCTGTCCGTCGCCGCGGTCAGGAACGCGTACACGGCGAAGAGGATGACGAAGGCGTTGATGGTGATGCCGGGCCAGGCGACGGAGACCGCGCCGAGGGCGACGGCCAGCAGCCCGCGCCAGAGGAGCACGTTGGGTGAAGTGAACATGGTCACCTTCCACATACGAGGGTGTCGCCTCGTTCTTCGCCCGAGGCCGGGGTTCGCCAGGAAGGCTAGAGTCGCGCCTCCCCGGCGCGATCTGTCATACGACTGCATCCGCTACTTCCTTACTCCTCTACGGTCGGCACAGAAACCCGTGCGGTCATCTGACCGATGTGCGCGGCGAGTTGGGGCGCGAGCATCGGTGCCTCCCGGCCTACGGCCTGTTGACGAGGAGCCGACGTGATCAGTGGGACCGACGGCCGTGACAGCCCGCCGACCTCGGTTCCGGTGATCGAGGATCCGCCGCGACGGACCGTCCGGCGGGCGGTCGATCTGTGGCGCCTGCTGGTGTCCCTGGCCGTCCTCGTCGTGACGGTGCTCCTGGCCGTCGCGACCCGCGACTTCGTCCGCGCCGCCCAGCAGGGCCTCCTCACCACGGCGACCGCACTGCCCCCGACCCTGCGGGACACCCTCGTGGGAACGGTCCAGGCCGTCGCCCTCCTCGCACCGGTCGTCGCCCTGGTGGTGTGGTGCGTACGGCGACGGGCCGAGCCTGTTCTACGGGTCCTGCCCGCGGCGGCGCTGGCTGCGCTGGGCGCGTGGGCGCTCACGCACCTGGCGTTGGCGCGGGGGAGACCGGACGCGTGGCCGGAGGTGCTGGACGGCCGGGACGGCCTGGTGCAGGCTGGCTGGCCGTCGGCCGTGTATCTGGCGGCCTGTGCGGCGGCGGTCGTCGCGGCGGGACCGTGGCTGGGGGCGCGCCAGCGGCGGGCGCTGTGGTTCCTGGCCGTCGGCTGCGGTGCGCTGAGTGTCGCGGCCGCCGCGATCGTTCCGCTGGACGCCGTCGCCGCCCTCGCGGTGGGTGGCGCGGCCGGGTCGGCCGTACTGCTGCTGGCCGGGGCTCCCGCCGACCGCCCGGCGATACAGGCGGTCGCCGACGCCCTCGCCGACTCCGGGATTTCGGTCACCACGCTGCGTGAACTGCCCCCGGAGGAGCAGCACTTGGGGGAAGGGACCGTCTACAGCGCGGTGACCACCGACGGTTCACGGCTGTCCGTGCGGGTGCTCGCCGCCGAGGACCACAACCGTGACCTCTTCCACCGGCTCGCCCGGCGCACACTGCTGCGCCATCCTGCCGACGCCACCGCCCAGTTGCCGCTCGGAGCCGCCGAGCACGAGCTGCTGATGCTCGTCTTCGCGGCCCGCACCGGCGCCCGGGTGGACGAACCGGTGATGGCGTACCCGGTGGCCGGGGTCGGCGCGCTGGTGGCGACCGTCGAGCAGGACTCCCGTGCGCTGTCTGCTCTGCCGGACGGGGAGTTGACCGATCAGCTCCTCGTCGGGGCGTGGACCTCCGTGGCCCGGCTCCAGGAACACCGCCTGGGGCATGGGGAGTTGCGCCCCGAGCACATCCGCGTCGAACCGGACGGTGAGAGCCGGCTCTCCGCGTTCGCGCGCGGCCGACTCAACGCGCCGCCCGACATGCTCGGCGCCGACCTCGCCGAGCTGCTGGCCACGACCGCCGTACGGGTCGGCCCCCGACGCGCCACCGCGTGCGCGCTGGCCGGGCTCGGGCCGGAACTGCTCGCGACCGCGCTGCCGTACCTCCAGCCGCTCGCGCTGATGGGACCGGTACGGCACGCCGTCGCCCGCTACGACCAGGCCCGCGCACGGGCGGCCGGAGAGAAGGCCGGACGGCGCACGCTCCGCGCCGGCGGTCGGCCCAGTCTGCTGCGTGACCTCGCCGCCGAGGTCTCAACTGCCAGTGGTGCCAAGCCGGTTCCGCTCGCGCATCTGGCACGGTTCACGTGGAAGAGCGTCCTGGGACTGGCGGGCGCGTTCCTCGTACTCCACCTGGTGCTGCCGCAGTTGGCCAACGCACCGGCAGCTCTCGACGCGCTGCGGGACGCGAACTGGTGGTGGGTGCTCGCGGTGTTGCCCATCACCTTCCTCTCGCAGGCGTTCTCGACCTGCCTCCAACTGGGCACCATCCCGGACCGGTTGCCGTTCGGCCCGACCTACCAGGTGCAGTTCGCGAGTTCGTTCCTGAACCGGATCACCCCGAGCAATGTGGGCGGCATGGCGCTCAACCTGCGCTATCTGCAGAAGACGGGGATCGAGACCGGGGCGGCCACGGCCTCCGTCGGGCTGCAGAGCCTGGCCGGCGCGCTCTCCAACACCGTTGTCGCCGCCGTGTTCTTCGCCTGGGCGGGGCGTGGTCACGCGGGAGTTCACCTGGATCTGTCCGCCGGGCGGTATGCGCTGTGGGCCGTCGCCCTGGTGCTCGCCGCCGGGGGCCTGCTCGGCTTCACTCCGCCGGGCCGCCGCTTCCTGCGCGACAAGGTGTGGCCGTTCCTGCGCGCGGCCGGATCGACCGTCGCCGGGCTCGCCACCGAACCGGGCAAGGTCGTCGTGGGTGTCGTCGGCGCGCTGGGTCTGCCCCTCATCCAGGTCGTCGGCCTGGCGATGAGCCTTCACGCGCTGGGCGGCGGTCCCCCGTTCATCCAGGTCGGTGCCGCGTACATGGCGGCCCGGCTGATCGCCAACGCGGCCCCCGTGCCGGGCGGGCTGGGAGCGCTGGAGGCCGGGCTCATCGCCGGTCTGACGGCGCTCGGCGTGGCGGCGGGGGCGGCCACTTCGGCGGTGCTCGTGTACCGGCTGCTGACGTTCTGGCTGAACGTGCCGCTGGGCGCCGTGGCTTTGAGTTTCGTGCAGCGGCGGGGCTACGTGTGACGAGTCGGCGTATCAGGGAGTCGTACGCTGGACGGGCCGGGCGGCGCCGCCTTGCAGTTCAGGGCGCGGTCACATGACCGAAGCCCTGCCGTGGGGATTCTCCTACGATTCCGCTGGTGAAGACATGGAGCGTCCTGGAAGTCTGGGGAGACGCGTGTACGAAGCCGGGCTCCTCGGTCGCGACCGGCAGGTGCGGGTCCTGCACGACCTGCTGGGCAGGCTGCCCGCCGCCGGAGGCGCCCTGGCGCTCGAAGGCGGTCCGGGCGTCGGCAAGTCCGCGTTGCTGCGGGCCGTCGCGGAACGCGCCCGGTCGGCGGGATGGCGGCTGCTGGAGGTGGCCGGGGGTTCGGACGACACTCCCTTCAGCGGCCTGCGCGCGTTGCTGCGGCCGGTGCTCGGCACGGCGGAGTCCCTGCCGGTGGGACAGGGCGGCATCCTGCGCTCGGCGTTCGACGGCGGTTCCGGACCGTCACCGGAGACCCTGCGGGTGGCCCTGGCCGCGTTCAACCTGCTCACGGCGTCAGCGGCCGAGCGGCCCGTGGTGCTGGTCGCCGACGACGCGCAACGGCTCGACGGGCCCACCCGGGACGTGCTGGCGTTCTTGGCCCGCAGGGTCGACGACAACCCGATCGTCGTCCTCGCGGCCCTCCGCGCCGGACGCCCCCTGCCGGGTGTGCCCGTGCTGGACGTGCCGGTCCTGGACGAGTCCTCGGCGCGACGGCTGCTGACCCGTCACGCGGCCGCACTGCCTCCCGTCGTCCGCGAGCGCATCCTCGGTGAGGCGCTCGGCAACCCGCTCGCCCTGGTCGAACTGCCCTTGGCGTGGCGTCCGTCGGGGCCGCCGGGATCGTGGACCCACCTGCCGGTGACCTCCGCGCTGGAGACGGCGTTCGCGTCCGGCCTCGGCGAACTGCCGGACCAGACACGGGACGCCCTGCTGGTCGCGGCCGTCGACCAGGCCGGAGACCTCTCGGAGATCCTGGCGGCGACCTCCGTCCTCGCGGGGCGCGCGGTCGCGGTGGACGTGCTCGACGGCGCGATCGCGGCCCAGCTCCTGCGGCTCGACAGGACGACCCTGCGTTTCTGTCATCCCGTGGTGCGTTTCGTGGTGTTGGGCGCGGAGACACAGACCCGGCGGCAGGCCGCCGACGCGGCTCTGGCGCAGGTGCTGACCGAGGATTCGGACAGGCGCACCTGGCATCGCGCCCAGTCCGTCAACGGCCCCGACGACGAGCTCGCGGATGAACTGGCCGACATCCACGCCTCGTTGCTCCGGCGGCACGGAGTCGTCTCGGCCATCCGGGCCCTTGAGCGTTCGGCGCAGCTCACCACGGACTCGGTCACCCGGGGGCACCGGTTGCTGGCCGCGGCCGAGCACGCGTACGGCCTCGGGCGTATCCGCCTCACCCACTCGCTGATCGAGGGGGCCGAACACCAGCGACTCGGCGCCGCGGACCGGGCGAAGGCCTGGTGGCTGCGGGACCTCTCGGACGCCGAGCCGCAGCCCGGTCCGGCACGGGTACAAGTGCCGCCGGACATCGGCGAGTTGTCGGCGTGCGACCCTGACCTCGCCCTTGACCTGCTGCTGAGCGCGGCACTCCACGTTCACCGCACCGCGGCCGGTCCTGCCGCGCGGGCCGGGGTCGTCGAAGCCGCCGAGCGCATCACCTCCACGGACGACGCCCGCCACCTCGCGGCCCTGGCTCTCACCGAACCCGTGCGCCACGGGCGGGAGTTGACCGACCTGCTGCCCTCGCACGAGACGGTCCGGGACCGCCCCGACGCCGACTGCCTACGGCTGCTCGGCATGGCCGCGCACGAGATCGGCGATCCGGTCCGCGCGGTCGACCTGCTCGGCCGGGCGGCACCTCTCCTCCGCGAACAGGGCCGGCTCGGCCTGCTCGCGGAGACCCTCCTCACCGAAGCCGCCGACCTGCTGTTGCTCGGGGACTGGCCGCGTGCCACTCGACTCACCGAAGAGGCACGGCGGATCGCCGCCGGGACCCGACAGCCGGCCGTGGTCGCCACCCTCGCCGCCACGGACGCGATCGCCGCCGCCCTGCGTGGACAGGCCCTACGCGCACAGGAGTTGGCCGACACGGTGGCCGCATGGCAGCGCGCCGACCTCGTCCCGACGCTACGGCTGGCGCGTGGCCTGGCGCGGCTGGGGGAGGGGCGGTACACCGAGGCCTACGACGAGTTGCGGCCGCTTCTCGACCGGCCGCCCGAGGACCTGCGACGGCAGGGCTTCGCCGCGCTGACGCCGTTCGTCGTGGCCGCGGATCGGGGCGGCAGGCGTCAGGAAGCCGCGCGTGTCCTCGCGGCCGTGGAGGAAGCCGCGCGGGTGACTCCGGCCCCGCTGTTGCACGTCCAACTGCCCTACGCCCGTGCGGTGTTGGCATGCGACGCGGCGGCCGAGGGGCTGTACCTGGCCGCGTTGGACCAGGACCTCTCGCGCTGGCCGCTGGTCGAGGCGCGGACGGAGCACGCGTACGGACAGTGGCTGCGACGCCATCGGCAGGCCGCCCGGTCCCGCGCGCTGCTGCTCTCGGCGCGGACCGCCTTCGACCTCGTCGGCGCCTCCGACTGGGCGGGCCACAACGCGGCGCACGGAGCCGACAACCCGCTTCCGTCCATCGCCGAACTCCTGTCCCCCCAGGAGGTGTTGATCGCGCGGCTGGCCGCGGACGGGCTCTCCAACAGGGAGATCGCGGAACGGCTGTACCTGTCCCACCGCACGGTCGCCGCGCATCTGTACCGGGCCTTCCCCAAGCTCGGCATCACCTCGCGCAGCGAGCTGGCCCCGCTGTTGAGGCCGCCCGGCGAGGACGGTCCGGCGGTCGGGTGACGCGGGTCCGGATCCGTCCCGGCGTCATTCCAGGGCTACTTGCGCCTCCGCCTGGGCGCACGGGGCGACCGCAGGAGCGCGCTGCGCTCTCCTTCCGACATGCCGCCCCACACACCGTAGGACTCGGGGCCGTTCATCGCGATGCGGGCGCAGACCTCGATCACGGGGCAACTCCCGCAGACGGCCCGGGCCTTCTTCTCCCGCGCCCGTTTCGCGGTGCCGCGTTCGCCGGGCGGGGAGAAGAAGACGGAACTGTCCATGCCCCGGCAGAGGGCGTGCTGCTGCCAGTCCCAGTAGGCGGCGAAAGGGCGGTGGCGAGGGATCATGACGCTTCCTCCCGGTGACGGGTCGATCCGGTGCGGATCATCGTCGTCGCCGGGGCTGCGTCATGGCTTCAGTCGATTGACCGATGGGCGGTCGGTATCGGCTCGGAGTCGTTCATCTTCGCCCGGTTCTGCGCCAGGAGTGTCTTTACGTCCTGCTCGACCTGCTCGGCGCTGATCCCGAGGACATGGCCCATGTGGGCCGACCACACCTCGGAGCGGATGTTGGTCTCGAAGTCCAGGTCGGCGCGGACCTTCTCGCGGATCGCCTGGCGGTTCTGGCTCACCATCACGAAGGTCGACAGGAAGATCGCCTCCAGGCTGACGATCATCGTGAGCAGTCCGAACGGGTAGGGGTCCCAGACGGCGGACGGGCCGAACAGGCCCTCGTTGAAGGTGATCCAGACCGCGAACCACAGGGCGTGCAGATACACGAACTGCATGGTTCCGGCGAAGGTGGTGATCGCGTCGGCGATCCGGTCCTGGGTTCCACGCATGCGCGCGAGCACGGCCTGCTCGTTCGGCAGTCGTATGTCCAAGCCATTGGTTCCAGGGGGCACGGGCACTCCTTGATCCGCTGCTCACGAGAGACGCCCGTCAGCGTAGGGACGGGCCGGGCGGGTTCCTTGGGTCAAACGACTGCGGGCGCGGCCGTACCGCAGGCCTGTACGCCGTCCATTGAGTCGATTGACCCAAGCGGGCCGGGGCGGCGCGACGGAAGAGTGACGGGCAGTTGAGGCGTGTACCTCGGTACCTCGCGTCATCGAGCAGGACGTATCCGTCAAGGAAGGGATCACCATGTCGGACCCGACGCCGCAGAAGAACGCCACCTCGGACGGCCCCGCCGGCCGCCTCGCCGAGCTGTCCCAGAAGGCCCAGGATGCCCAGCGCACCGTGGCCGCGAGTGTCGCGGAGGACCGGCAGAAGCTGTCCGCCGCGGTCGCCGACGCGAAGGACAAGGCCGAACAGGGCGCGCAGCGGCTGCAGTCGAGCGGTCAGCGGGCCAAGGCGAACGTCACCGGAAGCTGGAACCAGGTACAGACGTCCTGGCAGGACCACGTGGGCTCGGTCCGCACGAAACTGGAGGACCGCAAGGCCGAGCGCGACGCGAAGCGGCTGGACCACGCCGCCGACGAGGCCGAGGACTACGCCGCCGACGCCGTCGAGTTCGCGATCGCGGCCGTGGAGGAGGCGGAGTACGCCACGCTGGACGCGGTGCTGGCGCGGGTCGAGGCGGACGAAGCGGCCGAGGCCGCGCAGTGACCGTCGGGCTCTGACGCGCCCGCGGGTGCGGCGGCCGGCCGGACGGCCGGGGCGGCGGGTCGTGGGACACCACCCACGGCCTGCTGTTCTTCGCGGGTCGGTACGGCGTGATGTCGCCCCCCGCTCCGTCGTCGCGCGGTGGTTCCGACGCGACGGCGGGGCGGCCGTGTGGGTGGTCACTGCCGTCGGCTCGGAATGCTGTGACCGGGAACATCGACCCCTGTCACCGGATCAGCGACGATCTTGTTGTCGAGGGAAGAGCACGCGCATTCCCTCGCGCCGACTGGATATATTTCTTTAGGCAAGCAACTTGACGGAGGGAAGTCGGTGACCTCACGGCCTGGAGCGGACCTGGTCGGTCGCGCGGCCGAGTTGCGGCTGCTGGACGCGCTGTCGGCCGGGCGGGACGGGGGGTGTCCCGGCCTGCTGCTGCGCGGCGGCCCGGGGGTGGGGAAGACCGCGCTGCTGGACGCCGCCGCGGCACGGGCCGTAGCGGATGGGACGCGGGTACTGCGATCCTCCGCCGTGGAGTTCGAGGCCGGGATGACCTACTCGGCGTTGCACCAACTGCTCTATCCGCTGCGCCGGGACGCCGAGCGGCTCGCCGGGCACCACCGTGATGTCGTCGACCGCATCTTCGGGCTCGCGCCCGGACCGTCGCCGGATCCGTTGGCAGCCGGGACCGCGGTACTCGCGCTGCTCGGTGAAGTCGCCGTGGAGCGGCCCTTGTTGATGGTCGCCGACGACGTGCCGTGGATCGACCGGGCCAGCGCGGCCGCGCTGGGTTTCGTCGTCCGCAGGATCAGCGACCATCCGATCGTGTTTCTGGCCGCCGCCCGGACCGGCGCGGACAGCTTCTGCGACCAACTCGACCTGCCCGTAAGGGAGATCGAGCCGTTGGCCGAGCCGGAAGCGGTCGAGTTACTGGACGGCCGGTGGCCCGAACTGGGGCCGTCGGTACGGCAGCGGATGCTGGCCGAGGCCGCGGGGAACCCGCTCGCGCTGCGGGAGTTGCCGAAGGAGCTGAGCAGCCGGCAGCGCTCGGGTCACCTCCCGCTCCCCGCGCTCCTGCCGTTGTCCGGGCGACTGGAGGCGGCCTTCGCCTCCAGCGTCGAGGGACTGCCCGCACCGACCCGAACGGCCCTTCTCATGGCGGCACTTGATCCCGGGATCGGCCGGGCCGTGATCCGGCGGGCCGCGGGGGATGCCGATGGCTTCGACGCCCTCGCCCCGGCGCGGGAGGCCGACCTGCTCCAGGTCGACGCGCGCGCCGACCGCATCACCTTTCGCCATCGGCTGACCCGCGCCGCGATCGTGCACCTGGCCTGCCCCGGCGAACGCCGTCGCGCCCACCTCTCCCTGGCCGCGGCCCTGACCGACGTACCCGAGCGCCGGGCATGGCACCTGGCCGAGGCCACCACCGGACCGGACGAGACGCTGGCCCGGGCGCTGGACGAAGCGGCCCTGCCCGCCTGGCGGCACGGCGAGCCGGCCGGCTCCGACCGGCGGCGAGGCGCCGCGTCCGCCGCCGCCGCCGTCGCCGCGCTCGCGCGGGCCGGTGAACTCAGCCCGCACCCCGAGGACCGCTCCCGCCGATTGGCCGAGGCCGCCTACCTCGCGACCTTCACCGGCCAACTCGAAGACGTACCAAGGCTGTTGGCGGATGCCGGACGGGCCGCCGACCCGCCGGGCGGACTCGCCTTCGCGGCCACCGCCCAGCTCCTCACGCACGACGAGGGTGACATCGATGCCGCCCACCGCCTCCTGGCCCGGGCGCTCGACGAAAACGCCGCCGGCGCCACGGACGACGACTGGGACCACTGCGGAATCCTGTACGCGCTGCTCCTCGTCAGCGTCCACACCCACCGCCCCGAGCCGTGGCGGCTCCTCAAGACCGCGCTGGACCGGTTCGAACCGACCGCGATGACCGCGATCCGCCTCTGCTACGAGGCGTACGTCCACCCCACCACCGCCTCCGACGCGTTGCGCAAGGGCCTCGCCGACGCCTTCGCGGCGCTGCCCGCCGACGCGGCACCCTGGGAACTGATCCCCCTGGCCTTCGCGGCGATCGCGATGGACGCCCTGTCGGACCATCGGTACCTGGTCTCCCGCATGATCGAACGCGAACGCGACGGCGGTGCGATCGCCATGGCCGTCCCCGCGCTGATGCTGCTCTGCCACGACTCCTACGTCCACGGCCGGTGGGACGAGGCCGAGAGCCTGGCTCAGGAGGGGCTGGACCTGGCGGCGGCCCACGGCTACCGCTTCTGGGAGCGGCAGATCCGGGCCCTGCTCGCGCCCGGCGCGGCGGCGCGCGGGGACGGGGACCTCGCCCGGACCCGCAGCGAGGAGACCACGACCTGGGCCGCACCCCGCGGCATCGAGGTGACGGAGGCCTACGCCCACTCGGCCCGCAACCTCGCGGCCATGGGCCAGGGCGACTACGAGGAGGCCCACCTCCAAGCGGGCCGGATCGATCCCTCCGGCGCACCGAGCACCGGCATCCCGGGCCGGTGGCTGGTCCTGAACCTGGTCGAGGCGGCCGTACGCACCGGCCGTACGGACGAGGCCCGCGATCATGCCGCCGCCGCGCGGACGGCGGGCATCCACCGGATCTCCTCGCGCACCGCGCTGCTCTGCGCCGGAGCCGAGGCCGTGGCCGCCGACGAGGACGACGCCGGGCCCCTGTTCGAGGCCGCCCTCGCCCTGCCCCACGCGGCCCGCTGGCCGTGGGAGCACGCGCGCATCCAGCTCGCCTACGGACAGTGGCTGCGCCGCACCCGCGACCACCACGCCCGCCGCCATCTGAGCGCCGCCCTCGAGACCTTCGACCGGATCGGCGCGAAGGCCATGGCCCAGCGGGCCCGCAACGAACTGCGCGCCACCGGCGTCGTCATCCCCAGCGGGCCCGCCGCACCGGCCGCCGCGCTGACCGTGCAGGAACGGCAGATCGCCGAACTGGCGGCCGTGGGCCTCACCAACCGGCAGATCGGCGAGCGGCTGTTCCTCTCCCACCGCACGGTCGGCTCCCACCTGCACCGGCTGTACCCCAAACTCGGCATCACCTCGCGCGCCGCGCTCCGCGCCGCCCTGGAGGCCATGACACCCGGAGCCACGGCGCGGGCCACGGGTCCGGCGGTACCGTAGAACGAACCCTTCTGATCAGTGAGCCGGAGAAGACATTGGTCGACAAGGAGATCAGGGCCCTGGCGACCGTGCTGCTCGAACGCGTCGGGGAACTGGCGAAGGAGATGGCGGCGCGGATCCGCGCCGGCTCACGGGAGTACCACTACGACGCGGTGCCCGCGGCGGACCTGGAGGAGGCCTGCCGGACCCACGTGAGCAACGCGCTCCAGGCACTCACCGGGCAGGTACCCCTGGACACGGAGGCCGCGGCCGACATCGGCCGCCGCCGCGCCCGGCAGAACGTGCCGCTGCCCACCGTGATGACGGCCTACCGCGTCGGCGTGAAGTACTTCTGGGAGTCGGTCGTCGCCGAGGCCACCACAACCGCCCTGGTGGGCAACGACGTTCTGGTCGCGGCCGCCACCGCCATGTGGGAGATCCAGGACGGCATCACCGAGGCCATGGTCACCGGATACCACGACGCCGTGGCCCAGCGGCTCCTCGCGGGCGAGCAGGAACGCTCGGCGCTGGTGGAGGCCCTCCTGGAGGGCAGGAGCATGGACGCCGACGCCGTGTGGTCCGCCGCGGAGGTCCTCCGGGTGCCGCGCGGCGGTCCGTTCACCGTGGTCGCCGCCGAGGTGCCGCGGATCGGCCGGCAGGCCCTGCCGGACATCGCGGACCTCCTGACCCGGCGCGGCATCCGCTCCGCCTGGCGCCTGCGCCCCGACCTCCAGCTCGGCATCGTGCACCTGCGCACCCCGCGCGATCTGCCCGACCTGGTCGAGGTGTTGCGGGACCACGCGGTACGACGCGTGGGCGTGAGCCCCTCCTACGACGACCTCAACCGCACCGGCGACGCCCTGCGCTTCGCCAAGGTCGCGATGCGCGGCGGTGACGCGGGGACCAGCGCCGTGACCGTCTTCGACGACTCACCGCTCGCGGTCGCCACGGCCGGCGCACCCGACGTCATGGCCCGCGTCGCCACCCGGGTCCTCGGCCCCATCGAGGCCCTGCCCGCCGACGAACGCGCCCTGCTGCTGGACACGTTGGACGTCTGGTTCGACTGCGGCGGCTCCGCCGAGGAGGCCGCCAAACAGCTCTACGTCCACCCCAACACCGTCCGCACCCGCCTGCGCCGCATCACCGAACGCACCGGCCGTTCACTGACCGACCCCCGCGGCATCACCGAACTCGCCCTCGCCCTGCGCGCCGTACGGCAGACTCCGAGGCCCCCGACCCCGGAGCCGACCGACAGCACACGGAAGTCCTAGGCCGCGGTACCGCCCGCGTAGTCGCTCTTGAACGTCGTCTCGACGGTCGTGGCGACGGACTGGGCCACTCCCGTGCCGGTGAGGATGATGCCCAACTCCCGGTTGTTCGAGAGGGAGTTGCTGCTGATGTTCATCGAACCCGCCTCCACCTCCTGGGTGGACAGGCCGTAGTCGGCGACCATGGCCTTGGCGTGGATGTAGAAGCCGTCCGGGTCGGAGTAGCCGACGACCGTGCCGCCGGCCGCCTTGACCGCGGAGACCTCGCTCGCGTAGTCGCCCGGGGTCTCCAGCACCACCCGCACGGTCACGCCCGCCTTCGCTCTGGCCACGATCGCGTTGACCAC
Source organism: Streptomyces sp. NBC_00986 (assembly GCF_045162565.1). Lineage (NCBI taxonomy): Bacteria > Bacillati > Actinomycetota > Actinomycetes > Kitasatosporales > Streptomycetaceae > Streptomyces > Streptomyces sp. NBC_00986. Next base: position 744,735 of record NZ_CP108733.1, on the reverse strand, counting down.
CGTGCTGTCGCTGAACTCCAACTCCTCGACGTCCAGCGTCTTCGTGGCCGCGTTGATCACGGTCAGCAGCCGGGTGCGCGAGTCGGTGGGGGACCAGAGCAGATGGTCGCCGTCGGTCGGGGTGATCGTCGTGCCGGCGTAGTCCGCGTTGAACACCTTCTCGATCGCGGCGACATCACGTGTGTCGTCGGTGAAGACACCGTAGTCGCGGCCGGTCGAGTAGTACTGCGAGGTCAGATTGCCGGTCAGGACGAGCGACTTGGTGGCGTCCACGGTGATCGTCTTTTGGTGCGTGTAGACGAAGCTGGACGGCGACCACACCACACCCACGCCCGCGTTCGTCAGCGCCGTGTACGCCGAACTGTTGGCGGACTGGTGCGCGCGGTCCAGGACCACCCGCACGGTGACGCCCTTCTTCTCCAGGGCGATCAGGTCGTTGACGGCCGTGGTGTCCTCCAGCTCGTACATCGTCATGTCGAGCGAGGAGGCAGCCGAGTTGATGAAGTCGTAGATGGTCGGCTGGGTGGTGCCGGCCTGAGAGAAGGCGAAGGCGGTGTAGGTCGCGGCGTTGGCGGGGACAGCCGTGACGAAGAGGGTGGCGCCGGCTGCCAGCGCGACACCCGCGCGGCCGAGGAACGTCCTCAACATGCGTGACTCCTAGTCGAGTTGATGCCCACGTGGGGGGTGGCGGGCAGGTGCATGACACCACGCGCGTAGAACGCGGAGGAAGAGAAGCCGGGTGAACTCGGCGTTGCCTGCCGTGAATACGGCCGGACAAAGGGGACTTCGGCCAGGTGGGGGCCGGTTCATGGGGTTCCCGCGAGTTAGCAAAAACTTCGTAGCCACAGGATCCCGGGTCAACGACAGCGCCCCTGAAGGGGCGCGGGGAACTGCGCGACCAGCCCCGACGGCGCGGCAGCCAAACGACGGCATATCGGGGCACTACCAGCGGAGCGCCTAGGCTGCGCACCGACCCACGCATCAACACCAGGAGCACCCCGTGTCCAACCCCCCGTACCCAGACACCCACCACCCGGACGAGCACCCCGCACCCCACCCGCTCCTCGCACCCGTCCTCGCCCTCCTGGGCACCTGGCACGGCCAAGGCAAGGGCGAATACCCCACCATCGACGGCGACTTCACCTACGCCCAGGACGTCACCTTCACCCACGACGGCCGCCCCTTCCTGCACTACGAGGCCCGAGCCTGGATCCTCGACGCCGAAGGCGCACCACTCCGCCCGGCAGCCCGCGAGAGCGGCTGGTGGCGCCTGCAACCCGAGGGCCGAGTCGAGGCACTCATCACCCAGCCCACCGGCATCGCAGAGATCCTCGTCGGAACCGCCACCGCCGGCACGATCGACCTCACCACCCACCAGATCGCCCTCACCCCCACCGCCAAGAACGTCACCGCCACCCGCCGCCGCTACACCCTCACCGACGACGCCACCCTCACCTTCACCCACGACCTGGAAGCCGTGGGACAACCCCTGCAACACCACCTCGCGGCGCAGCTCCACCGCACGGACTGAAGTGGACTGATCAGAAAGCCTGTTCACGGCGTTGCTTTCCGAATATCCGATCGTTGATCTCCTCATGCAGTGAGCGGTGCCCGAGCGGCATGGAGGCGTGGATCGACAGTGGTGCCCGGCGGCCTCCCGTGGGCAGGCGAACGGAGAGCCCTGTGCGCATGAGTGACCTTCAACGGTGCGAGATCCGGCCCGGCCGACTCGTCGAGTGGACGCTGCACCCGGCGGCCGTAGGGGCGGCGCGGGCCCTCCCGGACGACGCGCGGCCACCGGCGTACGTGCAGGAGTCCCACATCCGGACGGCGCGCTCGGTGCGCGAGGACGGGCTGTTCGTGCCGACCTGGCTCGGTACCGCTTTCGACATGCCGGGGCGGATCGAACTCGACGTGCTCCAGGGCGCGTTGCGGTCCTGGATGCTTCGGCACGAGACGCTGCGCAGCGGCTTCCGGTGGGCCGGTGACGAGATGCGCCGCTTCACCCTGGACGCCGACGCCGTGGCCCTGCACCGTGAGGACGTGGGGGAGTTCGCGGACGCGGTGACGCTGACCCGGTACCTGCAGGACCGTTTCGATGTGACGGCCGACGCGCTCACCTGGCCCAACTTCCTCTTCGCCGCTGTCGTCCGCGACGACGGCACGAGCGTCTACCTCGCCTTCGACCACAGCAACGTCGACGCCTACTCCCTCCACCGCATCGCCGGCGAGGTCCACGAGCTGTACGCGGCCGGCCTCGCCGGGAAGGCCGTCGAGTCGGCGCCCGTCGCCAGTTACATCGACTTCTGCGCGGGCGAGCGCACCGATGCGGACCAGATCGACGACACGCACACCGTCGTGTCCCGCTGGCGCGAGTTCATCGCCCGCTGCGACGGCAAGCTGCCGAACTTCCCCGTCGACCTCGGCCTCGACCCCGAAGGCCCGCTGCCCACCCAGAAGTTCCTCCAGGAGATGCTTGTCGACGAGACGGACGCGGCGGCCTTCGACGCGTACTGCCGCCCCTACGGCGGAAGCCTCGTCGGTATCCTCGCGGCCGTCGCGCTGGCCGCCCGCGAGATCAGCGGCCTCGACGTGTACCGCACCGTCGTCCCCTTCCACACCCGCGCCAAGTCCCGCTGGGCCGACTCGGTCGGCTGGTACGTGGGCGGCGCCCCGATCGAGATCCCCGTCCAGCACGCCACCGACTTCGACCACGCCCTGCGCATGGTCCGCGCCACCCTCCGCGAGAACCGCCCGCTGGCCCGCATGCCCATCGCCCGCGTCCTGCGCCTGCTGGGCGCCGACTTCCGGCCCACGTCCCCCGACCTGTACTCGATCGTCTCCTACGTCGACTCGCGGGCCCTGCCGGGTTCGGAGCGCTGGCAGGAGCTCAAGGCGTACGGACTGATCCGGGTGTCGTACGGCGACCAGGTGTGCGCGTGGGTGACCCGGGTCCACGAGGGACTGCAGTTCGCGTGCCGCGTCCCGGACAACGTCATCGCGGACAAGAACATGCGGCTGTGCATGGAGCTGGTGCGGGAGCGGCTCGTCGAGGTGGCCCGGCAGGCCCTGCCCGCGGCGGTCGGTCCCGCCTAGGGGCGGGCGGGGGCGCGCGGCACCTCACCGTACCGACCTGCGCACGCGCGCCCCATGTCCGAACAAACATGGTGCAGGACCGTTGACCGACCGGACGGACGGGACCTACGTTCTCTGCAGGCGAAAGCGCTTGCCATACCCCCGCCGTTCATCCGACGCGGCCCGATCGGTCGTGCTCTCGTGCCGTGCCGTCCGTCCGTTCCCCCCACCCTCTGCCGGACGGTGCAACAACTCCTGACCTCAGACAACGATGTCCACGCCCCACTCAGGAGGCATCGCCATGACGCCACCCAGTTTCCGGAGACGAGCTGTCCTCGGCGCCGCCGCGGGCGCCCTGTTCGCCCCCCTTCTCGCCGGCTGTTCCGACGGCAGCGGAGCGAGCACGGCGGCAGGCGGGAAAGTGACACTCACCTTCGCCTGGTGGGGCAACGACGACCGTGCGCAACGCACCAACGCCGCCGTGGCCCTCTTCGAGAAGCGCCACCCGAACATCACGGTCCGCACCTCCTTCGCCGGCTACCCGGCGTATGTGCAGAAGCTCGCCACCCAGGCGGCGGGCGGCGACCTGCCCGACGTGGCCCAGCTCGACTACCGCCAGATATCCCAGTACGCGGGCAGCGGGACCCTCCTCGACCTCGGCCCCTACGTGAAGAACGGCACGCTCCGGACGGCCGACTTCGAGAAGACCCTGACCCGGACGGGTGTCTACGACGGCAAGCAGTACGCCCTCCCAATGGGCAAGGGCACGACCGGCATCGTCTACGACGCTACGGTCTTCAAGAAGGCCGGAGTCGCGACGCCCCAGCCGGGCTGGACCTGGGACGACTGGGCCGAGGCGGGCAAGAAGATCACAGCGCTCGGGATGAAGGGCCCCAACGGGCATGCCTTCACCGGCCTTTCGGACCTCGGGGTCAACGAGGACGCCTTCGAGACCTGGCTGCGCAGCAGGGGCAAGGAGTTGTACGCCTCCGAGCACCGACTCGGCTTCACCGCCGACGACTTGACCGACTTCTGGACCTTCACCGACAAGCTGCGCCGCGCGGGCATCGTCTCGCAGGCCAGGGACACCGCCCAGGTCGGCGGCGCCGTGGAGGACACCCCGATGGGACGCGGCATCGCGGCGACCGACTTCAACTGGGACGCCCCCTTCCTCGGCTATCCGCCCCTGCTCGGCGACCAGGTCCACTTCGCGCCCGTCCCCACGACCGACGGCAAGGTGGGCCAGTACTTCAAGCCGACCATGCTCATCGGCGCGGGCGCGGGGACCCAACACCCCAAGGAGGCGGCCGAGTTGATCGACTTCCTGCTCAACGACCCCGCCGCCGGCAAGATCCTCGGCGTCACCCGCTCCACACCCCCGAACGAGAAGATCGCCGAGTCCATAGGCAAGACCCTCACCGGCCCGGAGAAGGAGGTCTACGACTACGGCCGCACGATCGCCGCCCACGGCACGGACGCGCCCCCCATGGCACCACCGCGCGGCGACGTCGTCCTCCAGGTCTCCTTCACTCGCGACTACCAGCGCGTCTCCTACGGCATGGAGAGCCCGCGAGGCGCCGCCGAGGAGTACGTCGCCGAGGCGAAGCGGGAGCTGCGATGACCACCACGGCAACCCCACCGTCCCGCACCGCACGAGCCATCGCGACCCCACCGGAACAGCGCAAGCGCGGTCAACGCGGCGGCCCCGCCTACATCTTCCTCACGCCATGGATCTTCGGAGTCGTCCTCCTGACGCTCGCTCCCATGGCCGTGTCCCTGTATCTGTCGTTCACCGACTACAACCTCTTCGACCCGCCCAAGTGGGTCGGACTCCGCAACTACAGCGACATGTTCACCGCGGACCCGAGGTACTGGCGCTCGGTCGGCACCACCCTCCTCTACGTCGTGGTCGCCGTCCCCCTCAAACTCGCCATCGCGCTCGGCGTCGCGCTGCTGCTCAGCAACACGCGCAAGGCCAAGGGTTTCTACCGCTCGGCGTTCTACGCCCCTTCGCTGCTCGGCGCGAGCATGGCGGTCGCGCTGGTGTGGCGGGCGCTCTACAACGACGGCGGCACCGTCGACGAACTGCTGTCCTCCATCGGCATCCACACCGGCGGCTGGGTCTCCGACCCGCACCTCGCGGTGTTCGTCGTCGCGCTGCTCTCCGCCTGGCAGTTCGGCGCCCCGATGGTCATCTTCCTCGCCGGACTGCAGCAGATCCCGGCCGACCTGTACGAGGCCGCCGCCCTCGACGGCGCCGGACGCCGGCGGCGGTTCGTGTCCGTGACGCTGCCGATGCTGTCCCCGGTGGTCTTCTTCAACCTCGTCCTGGAGACCATCCAGTCCTTCCAGGTCTTCACCCCCGCCTTCGCGATCAGCGGCGGCAACGGCGGACCGGCCGACTCGACCGAGTTCTACACGCTCTACCTCTACGAACGAGGCTTCACCGCCTCGCACATGGGCTACGCCTCCGCCATGGCCTGGGTCCTGCTCCTGGCCATCGGCGCGGTCACGCTCGTCCTCTTCAGGACCTCGCGCTCCTGGGTCTTCTACGCCAACGAGGGGGCCTGATGGCCACGACCGTGCCCGACTTGAAGAGTGCCACCGGCCTCAAGACCAACGCCGGCCGTACACGCGCCGCGGCGATCGCGAAACACCTCGGCCTGGTGGCCGTACTCCTCGTCCTGCTCTACCCGTTGGTCTGGCTGCTCGCCACCTCGCTGAAGCCGGCGAACGAGGTCCTCACCAGCCTCAAGCTGCTGCCGAGCCACATCGAGTGGTCGAACTACACCACCGCCCTCGACGGAATCAGCGGCGTCTCGATATCCCGCCTCCTTCTCAACTCCCTGCTGATCAGCGTCGGTTCGGTCATCGGGAACGTCGTGTCCTGCTCCCTCGCCGCCTACGCCTTCGCCCGGCTGCGCTTCCGGATGCGGGGCCCGATGTTCGGCTTCATGATCGCCACGATGATGCTGCCGCACCACGCCGTGCTGATCCCGCAGTACATCATCTTCAACAAACTCGGCATGGTGGACACCTATTGGCCGCTGATCCTGCCCAAGTTCCTTGCCACAGAGGCCTTTTTCGTCTTCCTCATCGTCCAGTTCATGCGCGGCCTGCCCCGTGAACTCGACGAGGCCGCCCGCATCGACGGCTGCGGACCGTTCCGCATCTTCTGGTCGGTGGTCCTGCCGCTGACCCGCCCGGCCCTGATCACCACCGCGATCTTCACCTTCATCTGGAGCTGGAACGACTTCTTCACCCAGCTGATCTACCTCTTCGACCCGGAGAAGTTCACGATCACCCTGGCCCTGCGGAACTTCGTCGACCAGTCCAGCACCTCCGTCTACGGCCCGATGTTCGCGATGTCGGTGATCTCGATCGTGCCCATCGTGCTGTTCTTCTTCGCCTTCCAGCGCTACCTGGTCGAGGGCATGGCGACCTCCGGACTGAAGGGCTGAGCCGATGAGTTCCCTCGCACCCCAACGCCGTGAACCGGGCGAGCTGTTCGGCCCCCGCTTCACCCTCTTCGCCGACATGCTCGCCGTCGGCCTGGCCGCCACGGTCGCCTCCGTCCCACTGATCACCGCTCCTACGGCGTTCGCCGCGTCCTGCGCCGTCCTGCGCCGGTCGATCCGCGAGGACCGGCCGGTGACCATGGGGGAGTACGTCGGTGAGTTCCGGGCTCCTGGACTGCGCCGTGTGCTGTTGGCGGGCGTGGCGGTGTTCGCGGCGGTGACCTTGGTCGTCCTCGACCTCGCACTCGCGGGGGCGGGTCTCCCCGGGGCCCGTCCGATGTCGTGGGCGCTGATCGCCGTCGCGGTGGCGGGACTCGTGGTCGCCCTGCGCGCCGCCGCCGATCCGGAGGTGGCACGCGGCTGGCGCCCGGCCCTGAACCGGGCCGCGACCCGCTCCGCGGCGGATCCGATGGGCTGCGCGCTGATCGTGACGGCGGCCGGACTGTGCGTCGCGTTCGTGTGGATGCTGCCGCTGCTCGCCCTGCTGCTACCGGGGCCACTGGCCTTTGCGATCACGGCAGTCGAGCTGCGTAGCGAGCCTGCCCACGACGGAGGCGACGACGCTGGCGTCGGTTCGGGAGGCTGACGGGCGCCTCGCCTTTCGACGCGTGGCGAGATCCCGTCGGACCCTGTCACTGCGCCCTCTGGCCGCCTTCCGTACCCCCTTCTACGGTCGGAGGAGAGGCCGGCGAACGCCGGCATCCCCTCCCACGGAAGACGCCACATGCACGTCCAGATTGTCCTGTTCGACGGCTTCGACCCGCTCGATGTCGTCGCTCCCTACGAGGTCCTGTACGCCGGTGGTGCCGCGTCCAATGGCGCGGTCACCGTGGAACTCGTCTCGGCCGAAGGGCCTCGGGAGGTTGTGAGCGGTACCGGTGGCCTGGTGTTGCGGGCCACCGGAACCCTCGACCCGGCTCGCTCCGGCCTCGTCCTCTTGCCGGGAGCGTCCGGGCGGGTGGGGGAGCCGGGCGAGGTGCCCGACATCGACGCCGGCGGTGAACCGGTGTGGCGGCAGGACGAGTTCATCCCCGTGCTGCTCGGCCGCACCCTGACCACCGAACTGCCCGGTCTGCTGAAGGCCGCCATGGACAACCCGCGGATCACCATGGCCGCGGTGTGCGGTGGCTCGCTGGTGCTGGCCATGGCCGGACTCATCGAGGGCCGCAACGCCACCACCCATCACCTGGGCCTGGACATGCTCGAAGCCACCGGCGTCCACGCCGTCCACGCCCGCGTCGTCGACGACGGCGACCTCGTCACCGGCGCAGGTGTCACCTCCGGCCTCGACCTGGGCCTGTACCTCCTGGAGCGCGAGATCGGTCCGCGGATCGCCCACGCCGTGGAGGGACTCTTCGCGCACGAACGCCGGGGCACCACCTGGCGGGCCCAGGGTCCGACGCCTGCCGCCCTGTAATTGCCGCCGCCCACCACAAGAAAGAACCACTCATGCCCATCGAAGGCGTCTGGGACCTGACCATCGCCACACCCGTCGGCCGCATCAAGCCCGTCGTCGAACTGAGTCGGGACGGCGACGAGTTCACCGGAGTCGCGCACGGCGCGGGCGAGGAGGTGCCCCTCCGGGACATCGTCGTCGACGGCGATCGGATCACCTGGAAGCAGGCGGTCACCAAGCCGTTGCGCCTGAACCTGACCTTCGCGGTCACCGTCGACGGTGACGCCCTCACCGGTACCTCGAAAGCCGGCCGTCTCCCTGCCTCCAAGGTCACCGGCCGACGCCGGGTCACCGGGACGGACTGACCCGCTCGGCCCAGCCGCTCCAGGCCGGGATCGCCTCGCACGCCTCCCGCCAGGCGGCCGGGATGCCGCCCGTCCCCGTGCGGGCCGCGACCACACCGCCCACGATCGCGCAGGTCGTGTCCCGGTCGCCCCACCCGGCGACGGTCTGCCACAACGCCTCGGGCAGGTCGCCCAGTCGGCCCGCGGCGGACCACAGGGCGAACGGCACGGTGTCCGGCGCCGAGATCAGAGTCCCCGAGCCCAGGACGGACGCCGCGTGCCGTACCGACGTCCTCTCGGAGAAGTTCGCGGCGACCAACAGGCCGGAGCGGACGTCGCCGTCCGGCACGTGCGAGGCGACCTCGCGCAGGAACTCGGCGCGGGGCGCGGCCTGTTGACCCGCACCGGCGGCCGCCAGCGCGGCGGCGACCGCCACGGCGATGGCCCCCGCGACGGCTTCCGGGTGAGCGTGGGTGGTGAGCGCGGACAGCCGGGCCTGCTCGGCGGCAACCTTCAGGTCGTCCTGGAACCAGGCCCCGAGCGGCGCGACCCGCATCGCGGCACCATTACCGTAGGACCCTTGTCCGCCGAACTGGCCGGTGGTGACCGCCTGCCAGTCCTCGCCGTCGCCGATGCGGCGCAGGATGCTGTGCATGGACGGGCCGTACCCCCGCCTTGGGTCCCGCTCGTACTCGGCGGCGAACTCCCGTGCCATCAGGTCCGGTTGGACCTCACCATGGGCCACCAGATGGGCGAACAGCACGAACGCCATGGCCGAGTCGTCCGTCCACAACCACGGCACGGGGCGCAGTTCCCGCGCGGCCCACAACTCCTCGGCGTCCTCGTCGGACCGCGTGAACCAGCCGTCACCGAAGGCGTCCCCCATCACCAGCCCGTCGAGGGAGGCGTGGGCGTGGTGCGGACTGCTCATGGCGGGGCTCCTGTCAATGATCGGCGGGCACCGCACATCGTAGTTAAGGTGCCGGGATGGAACGGATCTTGGTGGTCGGGGTGACAGGCGCGGGCAAGTCGACGCTCGCGCGGGCCGTGGGCGAGCGGCTCGGCGTGCCGTACCACGAGATGGACGCCCTCTACTTCACGGGACCCAACTGGACGGTCAACGAAGGCCTGACCGACGACGTCCTGCGCCTTACCTCCGCACCCCGCTGGATCATCGACTCGATCGGCTCGCCCGAAGTCCGCGATCTGCTCTGGGAGAAGGCCGACACGGTGCTCTGGCTGGACTACCCGCGGCGCGTGATCATGCCGCGCGTCGTGCGCCGGTCGCTACGGCGCACGGTCACCCGCGAGAGCATCTTCGGCGGCAACAGGGAGACTTGGGCGGGCTGGTTGAGCCGGGAACACCCGGCCTGGTGGGCCTGGTCCCAGCATGCGGGCCGGTGCCGCGAGATCGAGAGTCGTACTCGCGACCAACGCTTCGCACCGCTCACCACACACCGGTTCGCCCAACCCGCCGACACCGAGGCCTGGTTGGCGTCCTTGGGCTGAACCCCTCGGCCGCTCAGAGGAACGGCGTGCCCGCGTCGAGCCCGGACAGCACCCGGCCGTACAACTCCAGGTTGGTCGTGGGGTTGACGAAGGAATGCAGGTTGAGCGCGTGCAGGTCACGTACCGCACGCTGGACGGGAACCTCTCGGTGAAGGGAGGACGCCCCGGACGCGGAGGCGATGAGGTCTACGGCCTCCTTGCACAGCCGCGCCGCATAGCCGTTCTGCGCCCGGATCCTGGCCCGGTCCGCCTGGGTGTACGGCTCGCCGTTCTCGGCCCCGGCCTCGATCCGGGCCACGAACTCGCGGGCGAGCAACTCGGCACAGGAGATCTTCATCGCCGCCTCAGCGATCTGCAGATGCGTGACGCCCGCCTCGTACTGCCGCTCGTGGAAGGTGTAAGTGATGCCCCGATGGTGGATCCGCTCGGTGAACTCGGCGAGGGCCGCCCGGGCCAGACCCAGCGCGTTCGGCGCCGTCCAGGCACAGAACAGCAGCAGCACAGGCATCCGGTAGAAGGGGTCGTCGGCGTTGGCCTTGGAGGCCAAGTCGCCGCGCAGCAAAGGCCCTACGGGTAGCACGCGGTGAGCCGGCACGAACACGTTCCGCGCGACGACGCTGTTGCTGCCGCTCCCCGCCAACCCCGAGACGTACCAGTCGTCGAGGATCTCCAGATCGGACATCGGTACGGCGGTCCACAGCAGCTCGGGCGGACCGCCGGCGGACTCGACCCGGGCCGTCAGCAGATGCCAGTCGGCGTACTGACAGCCGGTGGCGAAGGCCGACGTGCCGTTGACGACGTAGCCGCCGTCCGTCGCGACCGCGACGGCATCCGGGATGAGCGTGCCGCCCACCCGCACGTCCGGGCTGGTGAAGATCTCGTCCTGGGCCTCGTCGGAGAAGAGCGCGGCGATGTACGAACAACCTGCCTGGATCAGCGCCATGAACCCGGTCGAACCGCACCCGGCCGCGATCTTGCTCAACACCTCGACCTGCGTACTCAGCCGACTCTGGTAACCCCCGTACCGCCGTGGGACGTTCATCCGGTAGACCCCGGCGTCCGTCAGCGCCGCCACCACTTCCCCCGTCACCCTTCTCTCCTGCTCGGTGCGCAACGCGTGCTCGCGGAGGAGGGGTTGTATCGCCTGTACGCGCTCGACGAGGCAGGCATCTGACGGGGGCGTTGATAACGGAGCCATGGACGACCTCCGGGCGCGACGGGCCCTCACCGTGACGCGGATCGGGTGAGGTGTCAACGCCCGTGTTGTCGGGGGCTGTTCACGGAGTTGGGCTCAGGGATCGGTAGAAGTCCAGGTGACTGCGGGCCGCCGCGTCCCAGGTGTGGCGGGCGGCGAGGGCACGTCCGGCGGAGCGCCGGGCAGGGTCCTCGGTCGCGAGGGCGTGGCCGAGTTCGATGGCCAAGTCCTGTGGTGTGGCGGCGAATTGAGCGGCCGCGCCGAACACCTCACGCAGCACGGGCAGATCCCGCACGACCAGTGGAACTCCCGCCGCCAGCGCCTCCATGGCCGCGAGACCGAAGCCCTCCTTGAGAGACGGGAACGCGAACGCGTCCGCCGCCGCGACCAGCGACGGCAGCTCGCTCTCGTCCACCTGCCCCAACACCACCGGCTCTACGGCGAGTTCGGCGGCCCGCGCCTCCCAACTCGCCCGGTAGTCGCGGTAGTCGAAGAGCGTCTCGCCGCCCGCGATGACCAGGCGGACGTCGGGACGGGCGGCGCGCAGGAGAGCGTAGGCCTCCAGGAGGTCCAGTGAGCCCTTGCGGGGTTCGATGCCGCCGACGGTGAGGACGTACGGGCCGAGGCGGGAGCGCCAACTCGCTTGTGCGGCCGGGTCGGTGGCGGCGAAGCGCTCGTAGGCAACGCCGTTGGGAATGACTTGCGCCTCGATGCCCCAGCCGACCGCCAGCTCACCGGCGACCGCCTCCGACACGCAGACGTGTGCGTACGGCTCGACGATCGCGCGCTCGTGGCAGGCGGCCAGTTCGGGGGTGGTGAAGTGGTCGAGGTGGTGGACCGTGCGGACGCAGCGGACGGCCGCGTTGGCGCTGATGCAGTCCTGGGCGTGGACGACGTCGTAGGGCGTGGGGTCGAAGGCGGTGCGGAGGGTGGTGATGGAGCGGAGGATGCGTTCGCCGACGGTTTCCCCCGGCGGGCCGTCGGGGAACGGGATGATCTGGACGCGGACCGCCGGGTGCACCGGGCGGAAGAAGCCCGAGTCGCCGCCCCGGCCCAGGGTCCACACCGTGACGTCCTCGCCCAGTGCCGCGAGGGCCTCCGCGAGGGCGAGGGTGTGGACGACCCCGCCGCGCGGCTTGGTGGAGTAGCTGAGCAGGGCGATCTTCACGTACGGGACTCCCGGTAGGCGTCGGGGCGGCGCTCGTCGAGGTGGCGCAGGACGCGGCGGGCCCGGTCGGTCTCGGCGGCGACGTCGATCTCGGCGACCGCGAGACCGGCCTTGGACCAGGTGCGGGCGAGGATGTCACCGCCCGGACCGACCACCTTGGCCTGCCCGAGGAAGCGCATGCCGCCCATCGCACCGGTCTGGTTGGAGGAGGCGAGGACGACCTGGTTCTCGGCGGCGCGGGACTGGTCGTAGAGGTCGAAGAGGCGGGCCTGGCGGTCCTGGGCCATGCGCGGGGCGCGGTTGGTGATGCTGGTGGGCCAGGCGGAGAGGCAGGCGAGGATCTCGGCGCCGTCCAGGGCCAGGGAACGGGCCGACTCGGGGAAGGTCTTGTCGTAGTCGATCAGCATGCCGAGGCGGCCGACCGGGGTGTCGAAGGCGTCGAAGCGGTCCCCTGCCGTGTACGCGGTGACCTCGCCGGCCGGGAGGTGGACCTTGCGGTGTCGGCCGAGGACTCCGTCGCCGCTGACGCACACGGCGGCGTTGTACCGCTCGTTCCCGCCGTCCTCGCAGTAGCCGACGCACACCACCATCTCGGCCGCCAGCCGGGCGACTTGGAGGATCAGCGGGTCGTCCGGCTTGAGGGCCGGGGGCAGGGTCTGGGGGTCGGGGTGGCGCAGGTCGGCGAGGTAGCCGCCGAGGGTGGCGTCCGGCAGTACCAGCAGTCCGGCGCCGTTGCCACGGGCGTCGTCGATGAGTTTCGCGACGCGGGCCAGGTCGAACTCCAGGTCGCGGCCGAAGTGGGCGGCCGCGGCCGCGATCCGGATGGTGCTCATACGGTGACTGCTCCCGGGGCTGGTCCGTAGGTCTCGGGCCGCCGGTCGCGCAGGTGTCCCATCGACCGGCGGGCGGTCTCCAGGGCCTGTACGACGTCGAGTTCGGCGACGGCGATGCCGGCCGTCACGCCCGTGTCGGCGAGGATCTCGCCACCCGGGTCGACGACCTTGGCACTGCCGACGAAGCGTAGCGACCCGAACGTGCCCGCCTGGTTCGCGGACAGCCACACGATCTGGTTCTCCAGCGCGCGGGCCCGGTCGAACAGGTCGAAACGCCGCTTCCAGCGGTCCTGTTCGAGATCGGCGCTCGCATTCGTGCGAGCGCCCGGCCAGGCCGACACGCACACCCCGATCTGGGCGCCGTCCAGCGCCAGGGCCCGCGCCGACTCCGGGAACGCCTTGTCGTAGCAGATCATCATCCCGAGCCGACCGACCGGTGTGTCGAAGGCGTGGAAGCGGTCCCCGGAGGCGTAACTCGCGTCCTCGCTGAGTGGTTGGTGGACCTTGCGGTGGTTGCCGAGGACGCCGTCGCCGGTGACGCAGACGACGCTGTTGTACTGCCGACCGTCCCCTGCGGCTTCGCAATATCCCGCTACGACCGTCAACTCCCCGGCCAGGGCGGCCAGTCGGCGGATCTCCGGGCCGTCGAGGGCGAGAGCGGGCGGCCCCTCGTCCAGTTCACTGTGGTCGTCCAGGCTGAGCAGGTAGCCGCCCAGGCACGCCTCCGGCAGGGCGAGAAGCCGTACACCCTGCTCGCCGGCCTCCTTGATCAGCCGTTCGGCGATCGCGAAGTCCTCTTCCAGGTCGCGGCCGAACTCGGCGGCCACGGCCGCCATCCGCAGCGTGCTCATGCCGTCCCCATTCCGGTCACCGCGGAGGCGACCGCCTCGGTGATCTCTCCGTCGGGCCAGCGCAGCCCGACGCCTTGCCCGGCGGTCAACTCCCCGCACACCGCGCCTGTTGCGGGCCCGGCGGGCAGCGGTGGCGCGTCGAGTCTGTCGGCGGTCAGCATCGCGTAGCCGGGGAAGCAGGTCAGCCAGTCGCCCATCGAAGCGTTCGTGGGACGTGGCACTTCGGCCACGTCGAGCACCGCCCCGCAACCGCTCGCCTCGGCGAGCATCCCGAGTGTGCCGGCGATCCCGGCCATGGACACGTCCTTCGTGGCGGCCGGTCGCACGGCGGCCACCGCCCTTGTCATCGTGCGCAGTTCGTCCGTACGGCGATGGGTGGTCGAGTCCCACTGGCGGCCCCGGTAGCCCGCGCGCCAGCCGCCGACGAGGTCGGCCGTGAGCCGTACGGCGTGTCCCGGGCGTCCACCGCCGCCGGGCACGGACCGGTCGGTGCGACCGAGCGCGGTCACCGACAGGGCGGCGGGGACGCCGAGTTGGGTGTGACCGCCGAGCACCGGAACGCCGTAGGCCCGCGCCGCCCGGGTCAGACCGGCGAGTATCAGAGCGGCGTGCGCGGCATCGCGTGCGCCCACCGCGTCCAGCAGTCCGACCGGTGAAGCACCCATCGCCGCAAGGTCGTTGACGTTCACCAGGACCGCGCACCAGCCCGCCCACTCCGGGTCCCGTTCGACCATCGACGGCACGATCGCGTCGCACGCGGCGATCACGTCGGTGCCGGGGACGGGTGCGCCGTCGTCACCGACGAAGCCGGGCGGTGCGGGGAGTTCGGCGAGCAGTGGACCCAACGCGGCTTTCGTGGCCGCGACTTGGGCCGCGATCCGCGTGATGGGCCAGCGCATCAGGACGTGTGGCGTACCGACGACTTCGGTGGTCCGCACCGACTGCCAGCCGAGACGGCGGAAGAGCACCTCGTTGCGGGCCTGTACGGTCGCGTCGAACCGCAGGACGCCCTCCGCCTCGGCCCGTGCGCAGGCCGCCCGGACCAGTGCCGCGCCGATTCCGTGCGGGCCGCGCGCCTGCGGGGCGACGACGAGTCGACCGCCCTGCCACCAGCCGAGGTCGGGACCGTCGTCGACCGGGCCCAGCCGCACCCCGCCGACGACCGTGCCGTCCGGGGCCCGGACGACCAGGACGACGGTACGGGCGTCGGCGTCACGGTCGTCGAGGTCGTCGCCGGTGAAGAGACCCTGTTCGTGGACGAAGGTTTCCGTGCGCAGCCGTCGGTAGGCGGCCAACTCGGCCTTGTCGGCGGCCTGTTCGATGTGGAAGGCGGGACGGCGGTCGAGTGTGCTCCGGTCGCCGAGCAGTGCCAGGATGTCGACCGGCCCGTCCATCGCGAGGGGTGCCGCGGAGCCGTCCAGGTACAAGGTCATCACCCGCCCGCCGACTGCAGGACACTGCACGCACCGCAGGCCGCGCAACCGGCCTTCTGGTCGGCGCCGCTCATCCCCGCCGCGCGCAGCCTGGCCGCGACGCTCTCCGTGACGTACGTCAGGAGTTCGGCGCTCGGTGCCGGGATGCCGTCGCGGGCGGCGAGCGTGCCGGCCATCGGGCGGAACGGGACGACGAACGGGTACACGCCGCGGTCGATCAACTCGGCCGCACCCGCGATGAGTTCGTCCGGGTTCTCGCCGAGGCCGACGAGCAGGTAGGTGGAGACGCGGTTCGGCCCGAAGACCCGCACCGCCTCGGTCCACGCGGCCTCGTATTCGGCCATCGGTACCATCGACTTGCCCGGCATCCAGCGCCGCCGCACCTCCTCGTCGAGGGATTCGACATGGATGCCGATCGTGGTGGCCCCGGCGTCGTGCAGTGCGCGGATCCAGGCGAGGTCGCCGGGTGGTTCGCACTGCACCTGGATGGGCAGGCCGGGGACTGTTTCGAGGACGGCGCGCACGGAGCGGGCGAGATTGCGCGCGCCCCGGTCGGGGCCGGTCGTCGTGCCCGTGGTCATGACCATCTGCTTGACGCCGTCCAACCGCACGGCCGCTTCGGCGACCTCGGCGAGCTGCGCCGGTGTCTTGGCGGCGACCGTCGCGCCCGAGCGCAGGGACTCCTCGATGGTGCAGAAGCGGCAGCGGTCGGACTCGGCGTAGCGGATGCAGGTCTGGACGACGGTGGTGGCGAGGACGTCGGCGCCGTGGAGGCGGGCGATGTGCTCGTAGGGGGTGCCGTCGGCGGTGGTCAGGTCGTAGAACCTCGGGCGGTTCACGGCGGTCAACGCGAGCCCGGTGTCCGTGAGTTGTCCGTCCTCGTCGCCGAGCCACACCTTGCCGTCGCGTACGCGGTAGGGGCTGGCGGGGTTGGTGGGCAGTGCGGCGTTGGCACCGTCGACGAGGACGTGGCCGTCGCCGCTCGGACCCGCGCCGTCGGGCCGCCGTACGGGGGCGTCCAACGCGACGCCGTGCAGGGCGAGTTCGGCTCGGGTCAGGATGCGCACATCCACCGCCGTACTCGTCGATTCGGTGCCAACGCTCACAGCGGACCCCTTACAGCTGGTAGGTGGAGTTGATGATGGCGCCCTTGCGCGCGTAGTGGATCAGCGCGTCCTGGACGTCCAGCGGGTGGGTCGGGATGACGCCCTCGATGAGGTCCTCCTCGCGGGCGCCGTGCAGGGACAGGCCGAAGCGGCAGCAGAACACCTTGCCGCCCTCGGCGATGAATGTCTTGAGCTGGTTGTTGATGTTGTGCTCGCCGGGGAACGCCGAGTTGCCGGTGGTCGGGAAGCCGCGCGTGGCAAGGCAGTTGAGGGAGCCGGGGCCGTAGAAGTAGATGGCCGTCTCGAAGCCCTTGCGCAGGGCGCGGGTCGCCTGGAGGACGGCGACGAAGGAGACCGACGACTCGTGGGCGATGCCGTGGACGAGCGTGAAGTAGGTCTCGCCGTCCTCGGCCTTGTAGTCGGGGAACACCTTTGTGGCGCCGTAGATGCTGGTGCCGTCGGGGAGGGACGGGTGGGGGATCTCGTTGAGGGACTGCTGCTCGATCTCGCTGAGTTCGACGGTTTCGGACATGGCTGTCTCCTTGTGCGTACCGGACTTGAGATGGAGAGGGGAGTCGGTCAGTCGTAGAGCGCGGCGAACGTGTCCCGGAAGACCAGGTCGCCGAGTTCGCCGCCGCCGGTCGCTTCGGCGAGGCGGGCGTACTCGCCCGTGAAGTCGCCCCACGGCTGGTCGCTGGCGAAGAGCACCCGGTCGTGGCCGATACCGCGGCGCTCGATCTCCTGGGCCAGCCAGCGGGGAGTGAAGCCGATGGCCCAGGAGAGGTCGGTGTAGACGTGCTTGCCGGCGGTGATCCAGTCGAAGAACCGGGAACCGGCGAGCTTGATGTGGCCGCTCATCCCGCCGCCGAAGTGCACGAGATGGACGGGGACTTGATCGGCGTACCAGTCGACCAGGTGGCCGACCTCGTCGATGTCGGAGGCGGCGCCGGGGGAGGTGTGCACATGCACCACCAGCCCGTGCCGGGCCGCCTCGGCGAAGATACGGTCCAGGTGGGGACGGCAGGCCGGGTCGGTCGGCCGTCCGCCGAGCAGGAAGCTCAGCTTGAGCGCCTTCACGCCTCGCTCGCCCGCCAACTCCAGTGCCTGCGCGGTGCGTTGCTCGTCCTCGGGGCGCGGGGAGACCCACAGTCCGGCCCGGATACGGTCGTCGGTCTGGGCGGCCTCGATCGCCAACTCGTTGAAGGAGAAGGCGATCGCGGGGTCCGGGACGCCGTAGTTCGGGATGACCAGGGCGCGTTCGGTGCCCTCTGCGTCCAGGTCGGCGATGAGCTGCTTGACGGTGGCGCGGGCGGTGGTGTCGGGGTTGACCGGCGGGCCGCCGTAGAAGGGGTAGGCGGGGAGGACGCCGATGTGGCGGTGTGCGTCGTAGACCATGAGTGTCGTCCCGTTCCTCGTCCTCGTCCGGTTCTTCTCCTCGTCCTTCTTCTTCGCCTCAGCCGATCGGGAGGGCGGAGGCCAGTTCTGTGGGGGCGCCGGTGAGGGTGCCGCAGACGTCGGCCAGGCGGCGGGATGCCTCGATGTGGTTCGCGAGGAACTCCGCGTCCCTGCCCACCGCTTCGAAGCGTCCCGAACCCCACGAGTGCTGCCAGGGCAGGCCGAGGAAGTACAGGCCGGGGACGCTGGTGGCGCCGCGCCAGTGCATCGGGTAGCCGCGGCCGTCGAAGACCGGGGCCTCTATCCAGCGGTGGTCGCGGCGGAACCCGGTCGACCAGACGACGGAGGTGATGTCGGCCTGGGCCAGGTCGAGTTCGCGCGGCTGGTCGTCCGGCTCCCACACGGGTGTGTAGCGGGGCTCGTCCGGTGCCGCGATCCCCTGGGCGGTGATGTGGGCGTCGATGGCGTCCTTGATGCCCTCCGCCACAGCGTCCGCGTGGTCGAGGTTCACCTTGAGGTCGTCGGCGAACTCCAGGGCCGTACTGCTGACTTCGGTGAGCCGGCCGTACAACCGCATGCCGTCGCGGGCGAAGGCGCGGAGGTCGATGTCGCGGCCTCCGTCGCGTCCGGTGACGTAGTGGTTGACGCGCATGCGGACCGCGCCGGCGTCGTCGAAGTCGTCGATGCTCTTCGCGTAGTGGCCCATCTCGTCGAGCCACGCCACACAGTCACGGCCCCGGTAGAAGCGGGCCACGCGCGGGGCGCTGCCGACGGCGAGGTGGACCTGGCGTCCGGCGAGATGCAGGTCCTCGGCTATCTGGCAGCCGGACTGGCCGGTGCCGACCACCAGGACGGCGCCCGGGGGGAGATGAGCGGCGTTGCGGTAGCGGGAGGAGTGGACCTGGGTGACGGAGTCGGGCAGGCGCTGGGCCATCGGCAGGAGGGAGGGGGTGTGGTAGGGGCCGGTCGCTATCACCACCTGGTCGGCGGTGAAGTCCCCCTCGGTGGTGGTGAGTTCGAAGACGCCGCTCGGGGAGCGGCGCAGGCGGGTGACCGTCACGCCCTCGACGAGCGGCGGGTGGAAGTGGGCGACGTAGCCCTCCAGGTACCGCACGATGTCGTCGCGGACCATGAAACCGTCGGGATCGTCGCCCTGGTAGGGGTAACCGGGTAGTCTGCACTGCCAGTTGGGGGTCACCAGGCAGAAGGAGTCCCAGCGGCGCTCGCGCCACTCGTGTCCGACCCGGTGGGCCTCGATGACCACGTGGTCGATGCCGCGTTCGCGGAGTTCGTGGCTGACGGAGAGTCCCGCCTGGCCACCGCCCACCACGGCCACCGAGTAGTGCATGCCGTCCAGTCGTGTCGCCGGGCTCATCGCGGGCTCCCGTCGGCGCCGGTGAGGGACTCGACCGTGACCTTGGCGTCGGTGACATCGCCGTAGGCCGCGGCCGTCCGCTCTATCAGGGCGAGTTGGCCGGAGGCGCCGGTGCAGTGGAAGCCGAACTTCTCCCGTACCCGCTCCCCGGCGATACCGAGCGCAGTACGGCTGCGCTCGACGAATTCGGTGAGCTCGTATTCGGCGCCCGGGGTGAAATAGTCCTCGACTATCGTGGAGGGTGAATAACAGCGCTGGCTCAGACCGTCGGGCCAGCGCACATCGAAATACATCTCGGGCATGACATCCTCCATGCCGCGCGCCGAGGTCTTGCCACCTCGCCGCTCTCCATGGCGACCAACTTCAGCCCTGGGGATTTCCGAACGAAGTCATCGGGAACAAAGGGGAGTTGCGAAAACCTCACCGCGGCTCAGGGGCGGTGTCAGCTATTCGTTACCGCCCGTTGACGTTTCGGCGGACGGCCAATGGGCGAGCGAGATCATCCCCATCACCCGGCGTATCAGGTAGAAGGCCAGCGGCAGTTCGACGAACACTGCCAACGCCGCCGACCACCAGACCTCCGATGTGCCGAAGGCGAGGGACACGTCGAACCACGCGTCGCAGATCAGCAGCACCGACGTGGCGAGCGCCGCTAGGATCACGGCACGGTTCCGGCGCCAGCCGAGCAGCGCGGTGGACGCCATCGCGACCACGAGCAGGACGTCGAAGCCGACCCAGGTCAGGCGCCACTGGTGGACCTCGTACCCGGACGGCAGCGTCACCGCCAGCAGGACCGTCCACGGGACGAGTCCCACGGCACAGACGGTGAGCAGTTCCAGGGTGTGGCGCCGGTGTCGGCGTACCCGTTCCAGCACGTCGGGCGTCGGAGTAGGGGCCTCGACCCGGTTGCGGGTGTCGGCGTTTATCGCGTCGCTCACCTCGACTGCTCCGTTCTCAGACGTCCGATGGTGATCCAGTAGGGCAACGCCTCCTTCGGCGTCGTTTCTTCCCGAGGGCGGCGGGTGCGGATTCCGCGCCTCCGGATCGCCGCAAATCGGATGGATCTCCCCAATAGCGGAGGAAGGGAGCGGCGGACTAGACTCGCGCAACCAACGATCCGGGGAAGGTCCGGCATGCGACGGTGGGCGGAATTCGTTCTTCGGCATCGCAAGGCGGTAGTGGCGTTCTGGGGTCTGGTGCTGGTCGCCGGCATCCTGCTCGCCGGTCGCACCACGGACCGGCTGACGATCGACTTCTCCCTGCCGGGCCAGCCCGGCACCGTGACCGCGCACAAGATCGAGGACGCCTTCGGCAGCGGCGGCGACACCAATCCCTATCTGGTGGCGGTCACCCTCCCGGCAGGGCAGACGATCACCGGTCACGAGACGGACGTAGGGAAGGTGTTCACGGCCGTCGCCACGGCGGTACCGGGCGTGCGGGTGATCGACGAGGCGAACACCGGAGACAAGGCCTTCCGGACGAAGGACGACCGCACCGCCTACGCGCTGGTCTTCTACCGGTTCAACCCGTCGCCCAGCCAGAAACCGCTGACCGACCCGATCCGCGCGGCGGCGGAGAAGGCCCAGCCGGCGGGCGCGGTGATCGGGGTGACCGGCGAGGACCCGCTGGCCTCCGGCGGCGACGACGGGGGCGGACCCGGGGTGCTCGGCGAGACGCTCCTCGGCGCCGTCGGCGCACTCGCCGTCCTCGCCTTCGTGTTCGCCTCCTTCCTGGCCCTGCTGCCGCTGCTCGTGGCCGCGGTGTCGATCCTCGCGACCTTCGTGATGCTGCTGCCGCTCACCTACGCCACCGACGTGTCGTTCATCGTGCAGTTCCTGGTCGCCCTGATCGGCCTGGGCGTGGCGATCGACTACTCGCTGCTGTTCGTCACCCGCTGGCGCGAGGAGCGCGACCGCGGCCGGGAGAACCACGAGGCGGTCGTGGTCGCGATGGAGCACGCCGGGCACGCGATCGTGTTCAGCGGCGTCACGGTCGCCGTCGGCCTGCTCTCCCTGGTCGTGCTGCCGGTCCCGTTCCTGCGCAGCATGGGCTACGGCGGCGCGCTCATCCCGCTCGCGAGCGTGCTGACGACGCTCACCCTGACCCCTGCGATCCTGGGCGGCATCGGGCCGAAGGTCGACTGGCCCAAGATCCGGCACGAGAACCGGGCGAGCCGGTTCTGGAGCCGCTGGACCGCCGCCGTCGTACGGCGCCGGTGGATCGCGGCCGGCGCCGCGCTGGCCGCGCTCGCAGTCCTGGTCGGCGTCTTCCTCGGCATCAAGATCGGCCTCGCCTCCTCGGAGTCGCTGGCCAAGAGCGGCCCCGCGTACGGCACTTTGCAGACCCTGGAGCGGGGCGGCGTCCCGACCGGCGCGCTGACCCCGATGGAGGTCCTGGTCAGTACCGACCAGGTGAAACCCGTCGCCGCCGCGCTGGGCAAGGTCGACGGTGTGACCAGCGTGCTGGTGCCGACCGGGACGGCGGGCAACCGGGGCGGGCAGAGCATCGTCGTCGTGATCCCGGACACCGAGACGGTGAACTCGAAGAGCGTCGACGTGGTCAGACGGGTCAAGACCGCCACCGAGCATCTGCCCGGAGTCGTCGGTGTCGCCGGTGTCGGCGCGGCACAGATCGACTTCCTGCACGCCGTCTACGGCAACTTCCCGCTGATGCTCACGATCATCGCGCTGCTGACGTACGTCCTGCTGGTGCGTGCCTTCCGCTCCCTGCTGCTGCCGCTGAAGGCGGTGCTCCTCAACCTGATCTCGCTGGCGGCGACACTGGGCCTGATGGTGCTGTTCTGGCAGGACGGACACGGCTCGAACACGCTCTTCGGGATCGCTGCGACCGGGGCCGTCACGTTCTGGATCCCGATCATGATCTTCGCGTTCCTGTTCGGACTGTCCATGGACTACGAGGTGTTCATCCTCTCCCGCATCCGGGAGGAGTACGACGCCGGACTCTCCACCGACGACGCGGTCGTCGAGGGCATCGGCCGCACCGGCCGGCTCGTCACCAGCGCCGCACTCATCCTCTTCCTCGCCTTCGCCGCACTGGCCTCGGGACCGGGCACCGACCTCAAGACGCTGGCGACCGGCCTGGGTATCGGCATCCTGCTCGACGCGACCGTCGTGCGGATGCTCCTCGTCCCCTCCCTCGTCTCCCTGTTCGGCGGCTGGAACTGGTACCTGCCCGCGTGGGCGGCCCGCCCGCTGCGGGTGTTGCCGTCCAGCCCGCACCCGGAACCGTCCGAGCCCGCGCCGACGCCGGCCGCGGACTAGGTCCTCTGCCAGGGCCCCCGACCGAAGCGGAACGGCGTGAGCACGTCCGGCCGGCGACCGGTGCGCACGTAATCGGCGAGATGGTGTCCGGTGACGGGCCCCAGCGTGACGCCGAGCATGCCGTGCCCCGTCGCCGCGAAGGCGTTGTCGTGCCCGGGGACGCGGTCGATGACCGGGAGCCCGTCGGGGAGGAAGGGCCGGCCGCCCACCCAGGGGTCGCGGATGAGGCTCACCAAGTCGTCGGGGTCGTCGAACCAGCGGCCCAGATAGTGCCGGCTGGCGAGCGCGACCGCGACGACGCGGCGCCAGTCGAGACGGTTGTTGTTGCCGCTCAGTTCCATCGTGCCGCCGATGCGGGTGGTGAGACCGATCGGCGAGGCGACGGCCCTGCGCTCGCCGAAATACAGCGTGTGCCGGGGCGCCGGGTCCAGGTCGACGGAGAAGCTGTAGCCCTTCCCCGCCTGGAGCGGCAGGGGATGCCCGAGCGAGCCGAGCAGATCCGAGGAGCGCGTGCCGGCCGCGATGACGGCGGCCGAGCAGGGGATCTCGCCGGTCGCCGTACGCAGCGCGGTGACACGGTCTCCCTCGGTGCGGAACCCGGTGGCCTCCGTGTCCTCGTGGATCTTCACGCCGGACGCGGTGAGCGCCTCGCCCAGGGCGCGGGCGAACGCCTCCGGATCGACCACGCCCTCGCCCTCGACCAGATAGGCGGCACGGACGCGGTCGGACAGCGCCGGGTCGAGGAGGCGGGCCTCGTCGCCCGTGACCACGTCGTCGGGCAACGGGTAGCGGCCGTGCGCCATCTGCCGCTGGACGGCGAGGTGATGGCGGGCCTCGGCGGGGGAGAGGAACGCGTGCACCATGCCCGGCCGGGTCAGACCGGTCTCGACGCCGGCCGCGCGCAACCCGTCGAAGAGGTCGAACGTGGTGCGGTTCAGCTCGGCGATCGCCGTGTAGCCGCGCCGGAACGCGGCCGGGGTGCTGCTGCGCCAGAACCGCCACAGCCACCGGACGAAGGCCGGATCGGGCAGCGGTCGCAGATACAGGGGCGAGTCCGGGCGGCCCAGGGAGCGGAGCGCGTAGCGCACCACGCCGGGGGCCGGGACCGGTGTCGAATGGCTGAGGCAGACCCAGCCCGCGTTGCCCCGGGACGCCCCGGAACCCAGGGCGCGCCGCTCGACGACCTCCACCTCCAGGCCGGCCTCGGCCAGGTAGTAGGCCGTGCACAGGCCCACGACGCCACCGCCGACCACGACGACCGGACCGCCGTTCCCGGTCATGACGTCGATCCGTAGGAGGCGAGGAACTCGCGGGTGCGGGCCTGTTCCGGGTGGTCGATGACCTGTTGCGGTCGGCCCTCCTCCACGATCCGGCCGCCGTCGACGAAGACGACATGGTCGGACACCTCGCGGGCGAAGGGGAGTTCATGCGTGACCAGCAGCATCGTCATGCCGTCCGCGGCCAGTTCGCGCATCACGCTGAGCACCTCGCGGGTGGCCTCCGGGTCGAGGGAGGAGGTGGGTTCGTCGAAGAGCAGCACCTCGGGCCGGAGCGCCAACGCGCGGGCGATGGCGACGCGTTGCTGCTCGCCGCCGGAGAGCCGGTCGGGCAGGGCGAGGCCGCGATGGGCGACCCCGACCCGGCGCAGCAGAGTGACGGCCCGCTCCAGGGCCTCCGACTCCGGTACGCCGGCCTTGCGTTGGGCGACCACGATGTTCTCCACGGCCGTGAGATGGGGGAAGAGGTTGAAGCGTTGGAAGACCATGCCGACCGTGCGGCGCAGCCCGGGCAGGTCGCGGCAGACGATGCGGCCGTCGCGGTGCACCACCTCACCGGCGACCTCGACCGTGCCCCGGTCGGGCCGCTCCAGCAGGTTGACGCAGCGCATCAGCGTCGTCTTACCGCCGCCGCTCTGCCCGATGACGCTGACGATCCGGCCGCGGTCGACCTCAAGACTCACGTCGTCGAGCACGAGCCGGCCGTCGAAGGACTTGCTCAGCCCCTCGATCCGAACGATCGCCTCGGTAGCGGCAGTTGGGGCGGTCTTCGCCGTGGTGACGGGCTCGGTCATACGGCCGACTCCTTCAGGTTGGCCCCCGTGCCGAGCTCGGCGGCGAGCAGCTCCCGCGCCGTACGCACCCGGCGCCGTCGCCAGGGGGACAGCGGGACGCCCGCGCGCACCTTGCGCTCCAGCAGCAGAAGGAGTTGGGAGAGCGGGTAGCACAGGGCGAAGTAGATGGCCGAGATGACCAGGTACACCTCCAGCGCCCGGAAGGTGGCGGACGTGATGAGCCGTCCCTCCGACATCAGCTCGGCGGCGGACACGGTGACCAGGAGCGAGGTGGACTTCAGCAGGTCGACCAGCATGGTGTTGGTGCCGGCCAGCGCCTGCCGGACCGCCTGCGGCAGCACGATGTGGACGAAGATGCCCACCCGGCCCAGCCCCAGGGCCTCACCGGCCTCGGTCTGCCCTTCGTGCACCCCGCTGATCGCGGACCGGAAGATCTCGGACAGATAGGCGGCGTAGAAGACGACGAGACTCAGACACCCGGCGGTGAACACGTCCAGCCGGACACCGGCCGAGGCCAGACCGAAGTAGGTCAGGAAGATGATGGCCAGCAGCGGGACGTTCTTGAAGATCTCCGTGTAGACGGCGGCGACGGCACGCGCGGGCCATGCCTTGCTGAGTCTGAGCAGCGCCACGACCAGGCCCAGCACGACCGCGCCGGTGAAGCTGACCACCGTGTACGAGACCGTGCGCCAGAGCGCGTCGATCAGGTCGGACCGGTAGTCGGACCAGGGGACTTGGAAGAGACTCGACATGTCGGTTCCTCACTTCCCGATGGACGGCGGCGTCCAGTCGTTCGGCCGGTCCACACCGCGTCGGGCGGTGGCGACGTCGGCGGCGGGCTTGAGGAACTGCTCGGGATCGCCGCCGTACTTCTTGACGAGCTTCGCCAACTCGCCGTTCTTGTACATGGCGTCGATCTGCGCGGAGATCGCCCGCTCCAGCTTCGTGGCCTTCTTGGGGAGGTAGAAGCCCGTCTGGTAGGGCTCGAAGTACTGGAGGGCCGGCTTCGCCTTCACCTCGGCGGCGGTCGGCGGGGTCAGGTACTCGGTGGCGATCTTCAGGTCGGGGCGCTGCTTCTGCGCCGCGATGATGATCAGCGGGTCGAGGAAGCCGACGTCGATCCGGCCGGCGCCGAGGTCGTCGAACACGCCGTTGGCGTCCGGGTAGGCGTGCAGCTTGGCGCCGGGCACGGCCTGGATCGACTTGACCCAGACATAGCCGTCGACCGTGCCGAGGTTCAGGCCCTTGAGGTCGGCGACCGTCTTGTAGGTCTTGCCGCTGCGGACGGCCATCGCCGGGGGCGAGTAGTACGGCGGGTCGGTGAACAGCCCCTGTTTCTGCCGGTCGGCGGACCAGGCGACTCCGCCGACGGTGATGTCGACGCGGCGGGACTGGACCCCGGCGAGCATGCCCGCGAAGTCCGTTACCTGGGGCTTGATTTCGAGGCCCAGCTTCTTGGCCACGTAGGTGAGGATGTCGCCGTCGAGCCCGACGATCTTCCCGCCCTGCTCGGTGGTGTACGGCGCGTACGGCTGGACGGCCACTTTCAGGACGCCCGGTGTGAGCGTGCCCAGGGCGGCGGTCTTCGCGGAGACGTTCTTCGGGGCGTCGTCGCCCCCGGAACCACAGGCGGCGACGGTGGACAACATCAGCGTCGCGGACAACGCGACGACAAGCGGGCGCACACGGATCATCGGCACGGGCCTTCCGTATCGGCACTGAGGAATCGGCACTGAAGGGACCCGCCGTTCACCGCGCTGTGCCCTCGGCGGGAAGTGATTGGGCCCAAACGCTAGGCATCAAGCCGCCGCACGTCATCGTCCACTTCGTACGAAGTTGTGGCCGGATTCATGCGGCCCCCTGTACGGTGCGTCCAATCCGGCTCGCCCGCGACGGGAGGAAACCCCGTGCTCAGCCCGTCACTCGCCCAGGAGATCGCCGGGGACACCTCCGCCGTCATCGGCTTCAACGTGCTGATCACCGACGCGGAGGGCATCGTCATCGGCAGCGGGGACAGCAGCCGGGTCGGCAGCTTCCACGAGGCGTCCGTCGACGTCGTCCGTACGAAGGAACCAGCCACGCACAGCGCCTCCCAGGCGCAGCAACTGCGCGGCGTACGCCCCGGGATGACCCTCCCGCTGATCACCAACGGGCAGGCTGTGGGCACGGTCGGCATCACAGGCACACCCGCCCAGGTCCGCCGCTTCGGGCTCCTCGTCAAACGCCAGACGGAGATCCTGCTCCGGGAGTCCGTGATGCTGCGCTCCCGGCTGCTCGCCGAACGGGCCGCCGAGAAACTCCTCACCGACATCGCGTCCTACAACCCCCAGGTCGTCGAGGGCGACTTCCTTGTGTTCCGCGCCGCCGAACTCGGCTTCGACCTGCGGCTACGGCGGGTCGCCGTCGCCTTCGAGGTGAGCGTGCCCCATCCGGCGCCCCGCCGGCAGGGCGGCACACAGACCCGGGACATGGCCCTGGTCCGCTCCGAACTGCTGCGCACCGTGGGGGAGATCTTCGCCGACCCCCAGGACATCGTCGCCTCCACCGTGCCCGGCTGGATCGGCGTCCTGCACCGGCTCCCCGTCGGATGCTCCACGCCCTCCCTCGTCGCCGACTGCCGACGGGTCACCGATCTCATCGCCGCCCAGGACGGGCTCGTCGCCCGCGCCGGGATCGGTGAACCGGCCACCTCTGTCGGCGGGTTGCACGACTCCTACCAGGACGCGTGCGACGCGCTGCGGCTCGGTGCGCGCTTCGCCGAGGCCGCACCCGTCCACCTGATCACCGGCCTGCGGGTCCACCAGGTGGTGACGGCGGTGAGCCAGGCGGCCCGCAACCGCCTGCTGGATCTCACCGCCACCGAACTGCGCGCCCAGCCGGACTGGCCGGCCCTCCGCGACACGGTGACCGCCTGGTGCGAGAGCGGGTTCAACCTCGTCCGTACCGCCGAGGCCCTGCACATTCACCGGAACACCGTCGTCTACCGGATGAACAAGATCGAGCAGATCACCGGCCGTCCCCTGCGGGAGTACCGGACGGCCATGGCCCTCTATCTCGCGTGCCTGGCCGACCGGTTGGGCGGTGGAACGGTCCGCTGAGCGTCAGGCCGACGTGCCCCGGGTGCGGAGCATCCGGCTCACCTCGTCCGAGCGTTCCAGGAGCGTGAGGCGGACCACCGGAACCGCCTCACGGGAAGCCTCACGGGCCCGCTCGATGTACGTCGGGTCGATGCCGTGCAGCGGGAAGAGGCGGTGCGTGTAGCTCATCGCCAGGATCATGCCGCCCTGGTGGAGCTTCGGGACCGCCTCCAGGTAGCGCTCGGCGTAGGGCGCCAGCAGCTCGTCCTGGCCGGGGCGCCAGAAGGCCGCCGCTACCAGGCCGACCGAGTTGATGGGGACCGTACGGTCCACGACCAGCCGCTGCCAGACCTCCGCCTTCGTCGCCGCGTCGGGCAGGGCGGCCCGCACGGTGAGGGCGCGGAGCCAGGCGTCGGGGTCCGGGTCGCGGGTGAGCAGACGGTCGGACTCCGCCGTGACGTCGCCGCCCAGTTCCGCCTCGCGGATCAGCGCACGCCAGTGCAGGTCCACGTCGGCACCGGCCTGGTCGCGCAGCCAGGCGAGATCGTCCGCGGTCGTCGCGGTACGGGCCAGGCCGCGCAGCGCGACCTGACGGCGGCCGGGGTCCCCGGCGAGGTAGCGACAGGCCGCCGCCACCGCCGCCGACAACGCGACGCGCTCGGCGGGCGGCGCCCAGAGCTCCGCCACGTTCGCGGCGAGGGTCAGATACGGCTCGATCACCGCGTCGGACGTCTCGGCCGCCAGCACCGAGGTGAGGCACCGCCCGGCCTCCGCCGCCGTGGCCTCGCCGGTCGTCAGCATGTCCCACACGGTGGCCGAGGCCACGCCCCGGGAGATGGCCGTCGGCAACTGTGCCGCCGTACGGAAGAGGGCGTCCCTGGTCGTGGGGTCCGGGCGGGTCGTCGCGAAGGTCAGGTCGTCGTCGTTGATCAACAGGACGTCGGCGGTGGGCGGGAGGTCGGTGATCGTGGTGCGGGGCTCCGTCACCTCGACCCTGACCAGCGCCCGGCGTTCGAGCGCGTCGCCGTTCCTCGCGTAGGCGCCCACCGCCAGGACCTGCGGACGCGGGTCGGCGGCGGACACCAGCGTGACCGTGTCGCCGTCGCGCTCCAGGGTGAAGCGGTCGGTGCCCGCCGTCTCCAGCCAGGCCGTGCGCCAGGCGTCCAGGTCGCGGCCACTGGCCTCGGACAGGGAGTCGATCAGGTCCTGGAGCGTGGTGTTGCCCCAGGCGTGACGGGCGAAGTAGGCGGCCATGCCGGTCCTGAAGTGGTCCTCGCCGACGTACGTCTTGAGCTGCTGGAGGACGGACGCGCCCTTGGGGTACGTGATGTTGTCGAAGATCGACGCGGCCTGGGCTACGTCGTGGATGGGCTGGTGGATCGGGTGCGAGGCGGGGCCCTGGTCGGACAAATACGCGCTGATCTTGCCGATCATCAGATGGCCCGCCCACGCGTCCGTGTGCCGGGTGGCGCGCTCGGCCGCCCAGTGGCAGGCGAACTCCGCGAACGCCTCGTTCAGCCACAGGTCGTCCCACCAGCGCATGGTGACGATGTTGCCGAACCACATGTGCGCCATCTCGTGCAGCAACACCCGTGCCAGCAGCCCGTGTTCGGCCGGGGTCGGCGCGGCCCGCCGCAGGAACACGTCCGACCAGGTCACACAGCCGTAGTTCTCCATCGCCCCGCCGAACTCGGGCATGAACACCTGGTCGTAGCGGCGCTGCGGGAACGGCATCGCGAAGGCCTCGGCGTAGAAGGCGAGGCCCTGGCGGGTGAGGGTGAAGATCTCGTCGGCGTCGCGGTCGAGGACCTCGGCGAGTGAACGGCGGGAGTACAGGCCCAAGTTGTGGCCCTCGACGTCGCGGCGGACCTCGTGGAAGGGGCCCGCGTTGATCACCGTGTTGTACACGGACAGGGGCGGGGTGTCCGGGAAGGTCCAGCTGCGGGCCCCGTCCAGCTCCTCGACCTGCGCGTCACCGGAGTTGCTGGTGACGGTCCATGCGGCCGGGGCCGTGACGGTGAAGGCGTGCGGGGCCTTGAGGTCGGGCTGGTCGAAGCAGGCCCAGACGAAGCGGGCCTCGTCCGGTTCGAAGCTCATCCACACGTACACCTCGCCGTCGGCGGGGTCCGTCGCCTTGTGCACGCCCTCGCCGGCCGTGGTGTCGGCCTGCACGCTCTCCACCCGCAGCACGTTGTGCCCGGCGAGGCCGTGGAGGTGGATCCGCCCGTCCTCGGCGGGGGCGAGTCCGACCCCGTTCAGCGTCGCGCTCAGCACCTGTGCCGCGCAGTCCACGAAGGTCTCCGCGCCCGGCTCGCGGCACGTGAACGTCACGGTGGAGACGGAGCGGACCTCCGGCCCGTCGGGGAGTGCGGTCAGGTCGACTTCCACGTCGTACCGCTCGACCGCGATCAGTTCGGCCCGGCGTTCGGCTTCGGTACGGGTCAGGCTTCGGATCCCCATGTGTCCTCCCTGGTCAGACAGCGGCCGTCAGCGTACGACGGGGATCGACGGGGAGCGCAGGGGTTTTCAGGGGTGTCGACCTCGGCCATCGCTTTGTGCGCAGGGAGACGGAGTCGGCGACGCGGCCGGCGCTCGTCCCCGCCCGACCGCCGTGTCGCACGCCGCCGACCCCGTCGTATCAGCGCCCCCGACTGTCCCTGCCCCTCACCGCCCCCGCAGCCCCGCGCTGATCACCCGCCCCGTGCGACGCGCGGTCTCCGCGAGCCGTTCCAAGCGGTGGGCCGGGTCGGTGAGGACGCACAGGGCCGCGACGGGAGTGCCGCGCAGTCCGAGCAGCGGAACTGCCGCGCAGCACACGCCCGTTACGACTTCCTCCCGGTCGAACGCGGCGCCGCGCTCCCGTATCGAGTCGGCGTCCCGTGCCCAGGACGCGGGAAGCGGACCGAGCAGGGGTGCCGGTACGGCCGTGGCCACCAGGACCTTGCCCGCCGCGGTGAACCACGGCCAGGTCATCCGGGTCTCCAGCGGATCGGGCCGGCGGGCGTCCTCGGGACACCACTCGACCATCAGCGTCTCGCCCTTCCACAGCACGGCGATGCCCACCGTCGTAGCCGTGACCTGCGCCAGCCGCCGCATCGGTTCCCGGGCGGCGGCGCGCAGCCGGGGATGCGGCTGCCACGCGCGCCCCAGGCGGAACATCCGCGGTCCCACCCGGTAACTCCCTCCGTTCCGCTCGACCGCGCCGAGGTCCGCCAGCTGTTCCAGCAGCCGGTACGCGGTCGTCTTGGGCAGCCCGCACTCGGCCGCCAGCCTCGTCGGCCCCGCCTCCACGGCCCGCTCCACCGCCTCCAGCAGCGCGAAGGCGCCCTCCAGCACGCTCCTTCCGCCGACGCTTCCCGTGGCGGCCGGTAAGGTCTCCGGCCGCCTTACCGGCACCCGTGTCCCAGGTGCCATCACTCCCCGTGTGATCACACGTCTCGCCCCCGTTTGCCTGTTGCGCAGCCGCCAGGCGACGGCCCTGCCGTCGTGCCCGGACGGGACGCGGTCCGCGCCCCGTCCGTTCCCCAGCAGATTCGCACCGGTGTGTGACGGGAAACCTTGTCGAAGGCTTGTCGCGCCGCGTACACGTCTGTGGAAAAAAGGAGGAGGCTTCGTGTAGGGGGAGGCGTGCACCATGGTGGACGTGCAGTTGCTCGGGCCGGTGGAACTGTCGGCGGAGGGGCGCGCGGTGGAGGTGGGACCGCCCCAACGCCGCACCGTGATGGCCGCGTTGGCCGTGGGCGTCGGCCGGCCCGTCGCCGTCGACGTGGTCATCGAGCGGGTCTGGGGCCCGCACGCGCCGCACGGCGCGCGTGGCGCGGTGCACGCCCATGTCGCGCGGATACGGCGGATGTGCGAGCAGGCCGCCGAGGCCGCGAGGGAGCCCTTATTGGTGGTGCGCCGTTCCGGCGGATACCTGCTGGAGGCCCGCCCGGACCAGGTGGACGTGTACCGGTTCCGGCAACTGGTCGACCAGGCGCGGGCGGCGGGACCGGCTGAACCCGCGCGGGCGGTACTGCTGCGCGAGGCGCTCGACCTGTGGCGCGGGGAACCGCTGTCCGGGCTGAACGGCGAGTGGGCGGCCCGTATGCGCGAGGCCTGGCGGCGCCAGCACCAGGACGCCGCCGTCGGCTGGGCCCGCGCGGAACTGCGCCACGGTGAACCCGCGTCCCTCATCGGCCCGTTGACCGGCCTGCTCGGCGAGTACCCGCTCGCGGAACCCCTCGCCGAAGCCCTGATGCGTGCCCTGCACGAGACCGGCCGCAGCGCGGAGGCCCTGGACTGCTACGCCGCCGTCCGCAAGCGCCTGGCCGAGGAATTGGGCACCGACACGGGACCGGCCCTGCGCCAGCTCCACCAGTCGATCCTCCGCGGCCACCGCTCCGCGTCGACCCCGCGCCCCGAACCGTCGGCGGTCATACGGCAGCCCGAGCCGGCGGCGGTGCCCCGGCAGACCGAGTCATCGGGGGTACTGCGACAGTCCGAACTGCCCGCCCAACTCCCCATGGCGGTACGGGGATTCACCGGGCGGGACGGTGAACTCGCCCGTCTTGCCGCGATCCTCGCCTCGGCCGAGGGAGAGTCCGCCGCCGTGGTCATCTCGGCGGTGTCGGGCATGGCGGGCGTGGGGAAGACCGCCCTCGCCGTGCACTGGGCGCGGAGGGTCGAAAGCGCCTTCCCGGACGGGCAGTTGTACGTGAACCTGCGAGGCTTCGACCCGCAGGGATCGGTGGTGCAGCCGACCGAGGCCGTACGCGGGTTCCTGGACGCGCTCGGGGTGCGGCCGGAGCGGGTGCCGCCGGGGCTTGAGGCCCAAGTCGGCCTGTACCGGAGCCTGTTGACGGGGCGTCGGATGATGGTCGTACTCGACAACGCCCGTGACGAGGAACAGGTCCGCCCGCTGCTGCCGGGCGCCGTCGGCTGCATGGCGCTGGTGACCAGCCGCAACCGGCTGACCGGGCTGGCCGCGACCGAGGGCGCCCATCTGCTCGCGGTCGACCCGCTGACACCGGCCGCCGCACGGGACGTGCTCGCGGAACGGCTCGGCGCGGGCCGGGTCGCGGCCGAACCGGCGGCGGTCGCGGACGTCGTCACCTGGTGCGCGGGACTGCCCCTCGCGCTGGCCGTGGTCTCGGCCCGTGCCGCCGCGCAACCGCATCAGCCCCTGGGGACACTCGCGGAGGAACTCCGGGAGGCGGGCGGCCGGTTGGACGCGCTCGACGGCGGCGAGGAGTCCAGCCAGGTACGCGCGGTGTTCTCCTGGTCCTACAGCGCGCTCAGCCCCGCCGCGGCCCGGCTGTTCCGCCTGCTGGCACTGCACCCGGGACCCGACCTGGACCAGCGCGCGGCCGCCGCGCTGGCCGGGGCACCACCCGAGCGCGTCCGGCCACTGCTGTCCGAACTGACCAGCGGACACCTGCTGGTTGAGCACGCTCCGGGGCGGTATGCCTTCCACGACCTGCTGCGTGTGTACGCAGGGGAACTCGTGACCGCGTACGACGACGAGTGGGAACAAAGGTCGGCGGTGCACCGGATGTTGGACCACTACCTGCACTCCGCGCGCGCGGCCGACGTGTTGGTGACCCCGCAGCCCAATCCGGTGGAGTCGCCCGCGCCCAGACCCGGCGCTAACGCGGTGGAATTCGAGGACTACGGCCGCGCGTTGGCGTGGCTAGTCGCTGAACACCCGGTGCTGCTGGCCCTCGTACGGCAGGCCCAGCGCGGGTTCGACGCGCACGTGTGGCGGCTGGTCACCGTACTGACCACCTTCCTGGACCGGCACGGATACTGGCAGGCGCTGCTGACCGCCGGGCACCGCGCGCTGGCGGCGGCCGAACGGGAGGGCGACCGGGCCGGGCGGGCGAACGCCCATCGCGGACTGGGCCTGGCCCTGGACCGGTTGAAGTGCCCGGAACCGGCCCGGGAGCACTATCTGCGGGCCCTCGAACTCTTCGCCGCGGTCGGCAGCGACGCCGGCCAGGCCCGCACCCATCAGCATCTCTCGCGGATGTCGGGGGGCCAGGGCAACGCCGAACTCGCCCTGGAACACGCCTACCGGAGCCTGGAGCACTACCGGGCCGCGGGCGACCGGGCAGGGCAGGCCGCCGCGCTGAACCACATCGGCTGGCGGCAGGCGCACCTCGGCGACCATCTCCGCGCGCTCGGACACTGCGAACAGGCCCTCGAACTCGCGCGGTCGGCCGGGGACGTGGACGGGCAGGCCCACATCTCCGACAGCCTGGGCTACATCCACCATCAACTGGGCGGCTATCAGCAGGCAGTCGACCGGTACCGGCAGGCCGCCCAGTTGTTCCACGCGACGGGGGAGCGGCACAGCGAGGCCGCCTGTCTGACCTGCCTCGGCGACAGCCATCGCAGCGCGGGCCAGTCCGACGCGGCCCACGAGGTGTGGACCCGCGCGCTCGCCCTGACCACCGAACTCGGCCTGCCTGACGACGATCCCATCCGCGCCGGGTTGCGGGAGCGAGTCGGGGACGGTTCCCTGCCGTAGCGGACAGGGCTCAAGTGCAGGGCGCGGTGGCCGAGTTCGGCACCGGGGCTTCGGCTCGCGGCTTGAGACGGCGGCTCAGGGCGATCCCCGCGGCCGTGCAGGCGCAGGTCAGCCACCAGGTGGAGTGCCAGTCGCCGGTGCGGGTGGCCAGCCACGCGGCGGCGGTGGGGCCGACGAAACTGCCGGCGTTGAAGAGCTGTTGGATCAGGCCCATGGTGGCGGGAGCGGAACCGCCGGCCGGCGTCAGCTCACCGATCATGCGCAGCAGGGTCGCCGGTATCGCACCGCCGGTCAGCGAGAAGACCGTGACGCACACGAACTGCCAAGCGGTACCTGCCGGGAGGCCGTGCCAGTCGACGGCGAACGCCGACACGGACATGACGGCCATGAGGACGAACGCGGGGACGATGAGCGCGCGGGTCGGCAGGCCGCGCTTCATGAGCGCCGCCGTGGCGATCGAACCGACGGCGTTCGCCGCGCCGACCAGGGCGCTGAGCACGCCCGGCCAACTGCCCGTCATCCCGCCGTCGCGGTAGATGGTGGGCAGGAACCCGACCACCGCCATCCACGGCAGGGTGTAGCAGGCGAAGACGAGACCGGCCGTCCAGGGGGCCGGTGCCCGGACGGTACGACCGATACGTCCGAGAGCGTTCGTCGCGCCACGCACACCACCCGCGTCGTCCCGGGGAACCCGGGCCAGGACCCACGGCAACGGCAGCAGCGCGATCACGGCCATGCTCCACCACCACACCCGCCACGGCATCACCTGGAGGGCCAGCGCCCCGATGATGAGCCCGGCGAAGGTGGAGATCCCCTGGTAGGCGCCCCAGAACCCCATCGCCGTGGTGAAGCGGGCGGGCGGAGCGGTGCGTCGGATCAGCCCCGGGCCCGTCACCGCCACCAGGATGAAACCGGCCCCCTCGACCGCCCGCGAGACCAGCAGCGGCGCCGCCGACCAGGCGAAGCCACCGCCCGCCGAACCGAGGAACAGCAGCACCAGCCCCGCGCTCAGACAGCGCCGCTCACCGATCAGCTCGGCCAGCAGCGAGACGGCAAGTCCCCCGAGCATCCCGGCCAGTTGGACGATCCCCAGCAGGGTCCCGGCCTGGACCAGACTCAGCGACAGGTCGTGCCGCAGGAACGGGAGCGCGGGCGGGACCTTCCAGACCTGCAGCCCGGCAGCGACTCCGGCGGCGACGACGACGATCCAGGAACTACCGGTGCCGGAAGGCGGTGTCTTCGAGGCCATGGCGGGCGGTCCTTCAGCAGGGCGGAGGTGTGAACGGCCCATCAGGTTGACCACAGGCCGAGGCATCGGCGCAATACATGCTCTGCCTACTGCGACAGATGCTCAGCCTCATGGCCATTCGGTGGCAGAATGCACACCATGACGCTGATGGACCCCTTGGACGCCCGGATCGTCCTGGCCCTGGACGACGACCCGGACGCGACGATCCTCGCCCTCGCCCAGACCCTGGGCGTGGCCCGCAACACCGTTCACGCGCGGCTGCGGAGGATGGCCGCCGAGGACGTGCTCAAGCCCGTCAGCCGACGCGTCGACCCCGCCGCCCTCGGGTACGGCCTGGTGGCGTTCATGTCGCTCGCGGTGAGCCAGGCCGAGCCCGAGAGCGTCCACGAGGGACTGCTCGACCTCCCTGAGGTCATCGAGGTGCACTACACCACCGGCGACGCCGACCTCCTCGCCCATGTCGTCGCCAAGGACACCACGGACCTGCACCGCATCACCAAGGCGATCCTCGCCATCGACGGAGTCGACCGGACCAGCACCGCCATCTCTCTGGCGGAGGTCGTCCCGTACCGGCCCCGGGCCCTGCTGCACCGCCTGGCGAAAGGACGAGCCACCTAGAGCTCCAGCTCCAGCACGGGGGAGTCGCAGCGGCTCACGCAGATCATCATCGTGGTGGCGGTGGGGCGCTCGGACGGCTCGATCACCGTGTCGCGGTGGTCCGGAACCCCGGCCGTGACCGGTGTCTCGCAGGTGCCGCAGTAGCCCTCCTCGCAGGAGTACGGCACGTCCGGGAGCTTCTCCCGGACGACCTCCAGCACGGAACGGTCGGCGGGCACGGTCAGCCGCAGGCCCGAACGGCTGAGCACCACTTCGAACTCTCCGCTCGTGGCGCCCAGTTGATCCGGGATCGCGTCGGTGGTCGCGCTGAAGCGTTCCAGGTGCAGTGCCCGCATCGGGTCAGCCGTACGGCACAAGGTCGTCACCGCGTCGAGCATCGGTTGGGGACCGCAGGCGTAGACGGCGTGCGTGGGCGGGGTGGCGGCGAGTTCGGCGGCCAGGTCCGGGAGGCCCGCCTCGTCCTGCGGCACGAGCAGCACCCGGTCGCCGCCCAACGCCACCAACTCCTCGGCGTACACGAGCCGGGACCGGCCGCGGGCGCCGAGGATCAGCCGCCAGGGCAGGCCGCGGGCGGTGAGTTCGCGGGCCATCGGCAGCAGCGGGGTGACGCCGATGCCGCCGGCCAGCAGCAGATAGCCGGGTGCGGGCACCAACGGGAACCTGTTGACCGGCCCGCGCACCTCCAACTCCCGTCCCACCAGGGCGGTTTCGTGGACCTCCCGCGAGCCGCCGCGCCCCTCGGACACGCGGTGCACGGCGACCGTCCACGCCTCGGTGTCCGTCACCTCCCCGCACAGCGAGTAGGCCCGCCGCAGCCCCGAGGGCAGGGTCAACTCCACGTGTGCGCCCGGCTCCCAGGCCGGCAGGGCGCCGCCGATGGGCCGGGTCAGCCGGAGTTCCAGCACGTCGTGGGCGACCCAGCGGGCCTGTCGGACCAGGAGCCGCTGTGTTGTGGCACGGGGGGAGTCGAGGTCAGAAGACACGGAAGTACTCCCGCTGTTCCCAGTCGGTCACCTCTTGGCTGAAGCGATCGATCTCGGCTCGTTTGATGCTCGTGTAGTACGCCACGAAGTCCTTGCCGAGCCGGTCGGCGAGCATGCGGTCGGACTCCAGCGCGTCGAGGGCCTCGCCCAGTGAGCGGGGGAGTGGCTCGGCGTTTGCCGCGTAGGGTTCGTCGGCGGCCGGTCCGGGCTCCAGGCCGCCTGCCACGCCCTCCAGTCCGGCGGCGAGTTGGGAGGCGAGGTAGAGGTAGGGATTGGCGGCCGGTTCGCCGATCCGGTTCTCCAGACGAGTGGATGACGGTCCGTCACCCAGTACGCGCACCATCGCCCCTCGGTTGTCGCGTCCCCAGACCGCACGGTCCGGTGCCAGCGACAGCGAGCGAAAGCGCTTGAAACCATTGAGAGTCGGCGTCGAGAACGCGCTCGTGGCTCGAGCGTGCCGCAGCAGCCCGCCGAGAAACGCCGTCCCGTACGGCGACAACGGCGGCCCGGACGCGGTGAGTTCGCCGCCCTCCGGTGCGAAGACACCCACCCCGTCCCGCAGCACGCTCTGGTGCAGATGCCAGCCGCTGGAGAACGCGCCGGGCAGATGAGGGCGGCACATGAAGGTGGCGTGATGGCCGTGGCGGGCGGCGACCTGCTTGACGGCGCTGCGCAGCAGGACCATCGCGTCGGCCGTGCCCAGGCCGTCGGCGGGCTGGAGCGTCAACTCGACCTGGCTCGGGCCGAATTCCACCTCCAGGCTGCGCAACGGCAGGCCCAGGCCCTCGATGTTGGAGCGCAGGACATCGAGGATGGGGTCGAGTTCGTCGTAGCGCAGCTCGCTGAGGTACTGGTAGCCGTGGTTGAGCATGCCGACCTCGGGCGCGGCGCCGGGCTGGCCCTGGTCGCCGGGGCCCAGACGGGGATCGTCGAGCCGGAAGAGGTGAAACTCCACCTCCAGCCCTGTGCGGTAGGTCAGTCCGTCGGCCTGGTCGAGGACCGAGCGCAGCAGCCCGCGCGTGCACAGCGGGACCGGCGCGCCGGTGGTGAAGCGCAGGTCGCACAGCAGCCAGCCCGTGCCCGGCGACCAGGGCAGCATCCGGAAGGTCAGCGGGTCGGGCACCATCACCATGTCGGCGGCGCCGCGCAGTTCGGGCAGCCCGAGCGGCGTCTCCTTGGTGAAGAGCGGGAAGACGGTCCGCCCCGAGGTGTCCTTGGCGAGCAGGGACGAGGCGATGCCGGTGCCGTCGCGCAGCACGTTGGGCAGTTCGCCCATCGTGACGGTCTTGCCGCGCAGCAGACCGTGCTGGTCCGCGAAGACCAGCCGTACCACCGTCATCCCGCCGCTCTCGGCGCGTTCACCCATCTCCCGTGCGGCGGCGGCCTGTTCGGCGTTCCACAGGCCGTGCCGTTCGATGAATCCCACGCGGCTCAGCCGTCCGTTCCCAGCGGCTGCGCCCAACTGCTGTCGGCGCGCTGCTTGTCGGTGACGGCCGTCCAGTGCTCCAGCCAGCCGTCGGTGGGGCCGATCCCGTCCAGGGCGACCGGTCCCTGCAGCCGTCCTGCCTCCTCGGCGGGCAGCACCAGCGGCGGGTCCTCGCCGCGCTCGACGGCGGAGATGGCCTCGCCGAGCATCCGGCGGTACATCACGATGGCCTTGTCGGAGCGGCCCAGATGCTCGCGGGTACGGTCCTGGACGGCTCCCTGTCCCTCGACCGCCCACTGGTCGTGCACGTTGATGTCGAAGCCGAGCCCGGTGTACGTCGTCGTGCGCTGTTCCGCCGGGTCGTAGCCGTAGCCGTTCGCGCGGCCGAAGCGCGGCCGGTAGTCGGGCAGGGTGACCGCGCCGACCCGCTGCCGGCGCATCTCCGCCTGGTCCACCGGGCCTCCGACGCTGGTGAACAGGGCATACCAGTAACTGGAGTTGTCGTCGATCGGCACATGCCACTGAGTGATCGCCGTCTCTGCATCCAGCGGGATGTGGAAGGCGTGCGGGAACACCTGGTGGGTGATGCGGACATGGGTACGGCTGCCGTCCATCGGCAGGCCCTGGGTGTCCGTGCCGTCGAGGGTGCGGCGTGCGGTGAGGCGGATTCCGTACGGCGTGCGGGCCGCGTCGATGTCGGGGCGGCCGTACTCGCGCAGGATCTTCGTCATCGGGAGGTCGGTGCCCTGGGAGGCGGCGCGGAACTGTTTGCCGTAGCCGTCGGCGGGGTCCTCGTCCTGGAAGAAGCGGTGGAGGTAGGAGGCGTGGGCCGGGTCGATGCCGACCTCCAGGGCCTGGAGCCAGTTGCACTCCAGCAGGCCCTTCCAGGCGAAGGCGTGGTCGGCTGGTGCCTGGAAGCAGTCCAGGGCGGGGAGTTGGGGCGGCTCGCCGGGGCCGAGGTAGCCCCAGATGATCCCGTTGATCTCGCGGACCGGGTAACTGCCCAGCCGTACCCGGGACTTGAGCGGACTGTCGACGGGCTCGGCGGGTGTGTCGAGACAGGAGCCGTCGCGGGCGAACAGCCAGCCGTGGAAGCAGCAGCGCAGCCCGCCGTCCTCCAGCCGGCCCAGGGCCAGGTCGGCTCCGCGGTGCGGGCAGCCGCGGTCGACCAGACCGAGTTCGCCGTGCTCGTCACGGAACAGGACCAGGTCCTGGCCCATCACCTTGGGCGCCACCAGCGGTCGTGCGCCCTCGAGTTCCTCGCTGAGGGCGATCGGCTGCCAGTAGCGGCGCATCCACTCACCGGCCGGGGTACCGGGCCCGGTCCGGGTGAGCCGTGTGTTCTCTTCCTCGCGCATGGGACGCCTTTCGGGGGAGGGGAGGCGCGGTCAGCCGCAGCAGTGGTCCGGGGCCGAAGGGCTCGGCGTGTGGCAGGAGTTGGGTGCGGGCACGTCCAGGGCCGGGTTGCGGTCGAAGAAGCCGTCGGGCTCCAGGCGCAGCCGGGCCTTGGCCACCGGCATCACCGGCCACTCCTCGGGGCGCGGGAAGTGGTGCGAGCCGACGGTGGCCCACAGCACGAGGTCCGTGCCGTCCAACGACCGGTTCTCCTCCTGCCACTTGTGGACGCCGTCCGCGCCCGGCTCGGCCTGGTTCGGGTATTCGCCGCCGACGAACCGTCGGTCCGCGTCGTAGGCCGTGGCCCACAACTGCCGCCCCACGAACGGGGCTCGGCGGGCGCACACGCTGTCCTCGCGCACCGGCAGCACCGCCGTGTTCTCCAAGTGCACGCGGTACGCGGTCGGTTCGCCCATCCGGTTGCGGGACTCGGTGCTCTCCACCCGCCAGTGCAGCCCGCGGGACGGATCGGTGCGCCGGGCGCCCTCCGACTCGCTGAGGATCGGACGCAGCACGGTCCGGGCCGCGTTGCCGTAGGGATCGAGCACCGGGTCGGGCTCGTGCTCGGCGGTGACCTCCACCAGCCGGTTGGGATCGCCGTCCACGGCCATGTCGAGGCGGACGCTGAAGAAGTGCTGGTGGTTGGTGACCGCGACGTTCGGCGCGACCCGGCGCGCGTACGGCGTCGCCTCGTCCTCCTCGACGCCGGTGGCGGACAGGATGCCGGTCATCTTGATCTCCAGCATCACCGAACCGTCCTGGTACAGCGACCAGTAGAAGCCGTAGTCGTAGTTGGCGACGGTGGCGAACGCCGAGATGATCAGCCGGCGCGAACGGCGCACCTCCGTACGGCCCGTGCGTCCGTCGTGGTGCTTCCAGAGGATGCCGTCGTCCTCCTCGTGCACGCACACGGCGTTGGGGATGAGGCGGGGGACGCCGTCGCCGCCGAGCACCGCCGCGTCGAAGTACTGGATGACACCGAGGCAATCGCAGCCCAGGGCAAGGGAGTTGGTGAGCGGGCCCGCGCCGTACTCGCCCCAGTCGAAGAAGTTCTTGCGGTACTGGGTGGACGCCGTGTCGAAGTACGGGACGTACATCTCGTTGACGGCCGCACGCCGGATCACCTGACGCGGACCCTTCCCGGCCGCGGCGAAGGCGAGGTCGTGCAGCACGAGCCCCTCGCGATGACTGAAGCCGACCCGGACCGACCACCCCTGCCAGTCGATCCGCTGCCCGGTGACGGTGAAACTCGGCCCCTCGGGCTGGACGACCTCCAGCGGCTTCAGCCCCGCCCGCTCGTCGACCGTCCCGGCCGCGAACACGCCCGACTCCTCCGACAGCGGCACCACCCCGTGATCCTCGATGTGCAGGATCTCCATGGTCTCCATGTCGATGATCGGCACCACACCCTGCACCGGGCGGGCGTAACCGTTGTCGTCCTCGGAGGTCCGGTGCCAGACGCTGCCCCAGGTCAGCCGGCGTCCCGCGTACTCGGGCGGCTCGAATCCGCCGATCGACTCCGGGTCCACCATCACCAACGACACGTCGTGGATACCGCGCAGCGCCAGCGCCTCGCGGAAGCGCGGGTCCGCCCGGCAGGCGGCAGCGGCCTGCCGCGCCTCCTCGGAGGAGCAGCCCGGGCTGCGTACGTCCAACTCCCGCCAGGCGGTGGTCTGTGGCTTGTCGCCGAGTTCGAGATCGACCTCGAAGGCGTGCCGCGTGGAG
Source organism: Streptomyces sp. NBC_00986 (assembly GCF_045162565.1). NCBI lineage: Bacteria > Bacillati > Actinomycetota > Actinomycetes > Kitasatosporales > Streptomycetaceae > Streptomyces > Streptomyces sp. NBC_00986. The sequence goes on along the minus strand of NZ_CP108733.1, from coordinate 703,201 downwards.
GTGGAGAACACGACCGCACGGGCCCGCCGGGTGTCCCCGGGCGCGGCGCAGCGGGCGTGGTCCTCGTCCAGTGCCACACCCCAGAAGCGCGCATCGTCGGGAACCCGCGTGTCGGCCCTCAACACGCCTACAGCCGTGGCCAGTTCGGTGACGGTGAGCGGATCCAGCGGGTGGGGTGCGTCGGCCGGTACGGGTTCGGGGGCGAGAGTGCTCACTGCGGGTTTCCTTCCAAGGTGGTGCCGCCGTCGGCGCGCGGATCGGAGGCGCCGTCCAGCCGACCGCCGGCGGACAGTCGTACGGCCTGGGTGTGACCGGCCAGATCGGTACGGCCCGGCGCCACGACGACCGGAACCACCGATCGGAACGCGCCCTCGGTCGCCGGGACGGACCCGGGCTCGGCGAGCAGCGTCGGTGTCTCGTGGCCGATGTCGCGGGCGCCGACCACCCACCGGGGCCGGTCCAGTACGGCGACCGGATCGGCGGCCGGATCCATCAGGTCGGGCACGGTCTGGGCGAGGATCTGCGGCTGCGCCCGACCGCCCTGGCAACCGGCCGCGAGCAGCAACTCGGCGGACCGGCCGAGTACCGGGCACAGGGTGTGCGGAGGCCGCAGTCCGGGGCCGATGAGGGCCGGATGGCCGGGCAGCAGGCTGAACGCCGAGCCCCGGTTGTGCAGCACGATGCCGGTCTCCGGATCACAGATGCCGGAACCGAGGGTCTGGTACACGCTCTGGATCAGCGAGACGGCCAGTCCGGAAGCGTCTACGGCGGTGATCGCGACGGTGTCCCCGGCGGCCCGGAAGGACGGCTCGGGCGGTCGCGCACCGGCGAGCGGAGGCGGGCGCAGCAGTCCGTCCAGGTCGATGGGAGACGGGCCGAGCGGGTCACCCAGCAACAAGTCCCTTGCTGCCGAGGCGTCTTGGCAGCGAGCGGCCAGCGCGCCGGTACGCTCCGGTTCCGGCAGCTTGGCCACTGAGGCCGCGGTCTCCAGTACGGCCAGCAGACTCGCCCCCTGGCTCGGCGGGGGCGCGGTCCACCAGCGAGTTCCGGCCACGTCCAGCGTCAACGGCTCGACGCTCTCCGCCTGATGGGCCGCGAGATCGCTCGCGGTGAGCGGACTTCCGGCCCGGCGCAGCCCGTCCGCGAGTGCTTCGGCGACCGCGCCCCGGTAGAAGGACGACGGATCGTCGGCGAGTGCCCGTAGTACGGCGGCCAGTTGGGGCTGGGGAAGCGGGTCGCCCTCGTCGAGGGGTACGCCGTCGGAGCCCGTCAGCAACGCGGTGAGCCCGGGGTCCGCGCCGATCTGCGGGGCCCGCTCACGGATGGCGCGTGCCAGACCGGCTGACACGGTGGCCCCGCCCTCGGCCAACTCGGCCGCATCGCGCAGCGCCTCGGCCAGGGCGCCGGGCGTGCCGTGGGCCTCGGCCAGCGCGGCCCAGCCCGCCACCACACCGGGCACGGTCACCGTCTGTGGCCCCTGCGCGGGCATCCGCCGGTCGGCGGCGCACAGCGCTTCGACGTCTACGGCCTCTGCCGCGGCCCCCGCCGAGACCAGCGCGCGGACCGAGCCACCCGGGGCGTGCACGAGGGCGATCAAGTCGCCGCCCAGGGAGCACTGGTGGGGGTAGACGACGGTGAGGGCGGCGGCCGCCGCGAGCGCCGCGTCCACGGCGTTGCCGCCTCGCTCGGCCGCGCGGCGGGCCGCCGTCAGCGCCGCCGGGTGCGGTGCGGCCAGGGTCAGCGGGGAGGCGGCTGTCATGCCGCGTCCCTCGGGAGGAGCACGGTGCGGGAGGGGGCGGCTTCGGCGCCCTGGAGGGGCAGGGGGAGGGAGAGCATGTCGTAGACCCCGGCGGGTGCGTGGAGGAGGTCCACGACCTCCAGGATCAACACCTCGGCGGCGCACAGGAGTTGGTGGGTCTCCCAGTGGGTGGTGTAGGCGACCGCCTCGATGCTCAGGTAGTCGATGCCCGCGGTGCGCACTCCGGCCTCGATAAGGCGTTCCGCGCCGTCCGGGGCCAGTCCGACCCACTCCCGGGCCTTCCACGGGCTGCGCAGGACGCCCTCGGAGTTGCTGGTGCGCAGCAGTACGCGTTCCTCGGTGCCGAGGCCGGCCGCGTCGAGGTCGGCGGCGGTGATCTGTTCCTTGACGTGGGTGAGGTCCAGGACCCGTGCGGTTCCGTTGAGGGCGGTCAGGTCGAGCCGGTCGACCGTCTTGCCGCCGTCGATGAAGTGGGCCGGAGCGTCGATGTGGGTGCCGGTGTGGGCGCCGATGCGCCAGCGGCTGACGTTGGAGGGATCGCCGGCGGTACGCGACTCGACGATCTCCACCTCGGGGCGCCGGCCCCAGTGGAGCATGCCGGGATGGATGGGAACGGACACGTCGATCGCCTTGGCGAAGTCCAGATTCATGCGGCCCTCCTATTGGATGCGGATATCATGGAAGTGGATCCAAAAATGAGCGGCTGTGGACGCCCCCGGCCGCGTGGGAAACTGCTCCACCACCGCGCAGCCCCCGACCGCCCCCGAGAAGGGTTTGACCGACTCCGATGACGCCTGAGACTGACGAGAGTCCCCTCGTCGACGACATCGCGGCCCGCATCCGCGCGCGGATCATGAACGGCGAGCTGGCGATCGGCAAACCGCTGCGCCAAGCCGCGCTGGCCACCGAGTTCGGCGTCAGCCGCACACCGGTGCGCGAGGCGCTGCGCCAACTGCAGAACGGCGGGCTGATCGAGATGCAGCCGAACCGTGGTGCGGTCGTGCGGGTCCCCGCGCCCTGGGAGGTGCGCCAGGCCTACGAGGTACGGGCCGAGCTGGAGGGCATGGCCGCCCGGCGCGCGGCCTCCCGGATCACCGAGCGTGGACTCGCCGCGCTGCGCGAGCACAACGCGGTGCTCTGCGAGGCGCTGGTGCGGGCCGAGGACGAGGTGAGGGGTGCGGGCGGACTCACCACCACGGCCGCCAACGACTGTTTTCACACGGTCATCTGCGAAGCGGCCGACAATCCCTGGCTGACCCGGATGATCGACCGGATCAACGAGAGCTTTCCGCGCAACGTCTCCTCGCTCGCCCTCGCCGGCGACGAACGCCATCGGCAGCTGAACATCCGTCAGCACGAGGCGGTGATCGAGGCGTTGGCCGAGCACGACGCCGACCGTGCCGACGCGTTGATGCGCGAGCACGTCATCAGTTCCGGCGAGCATCTGACGGCCTGGTACGAGCGCCGTTCCCAGACCGTGTTCCACGGCTGAACGGCGGGCCCTCACGGGGTACCGCCGGGGAACAGCCGGGCCGGGGAGAGGAAGTCCAGGTCCGGGCGGGCGATTCCGCACACGAGGTCGGCCAGTGCCTCGCCGATCGCCGGTCCGAACTTGAACCCGTGCCCCGAACACGCCGACGCGACCAACACCTGCGGTGCGCCCGGTACTTCGCCGACGATGAAGCGCCGGTCGGCGGTCATCGTGTAGAGGCAGGTCAGGCTCTCGGTCACCGGCCCGGCACCGGGCAGCACTTGGGCCACCGCCTCGGCGAGCAGGGCGAGTTCGTCGGCGGTCGCTTCGGGGCGGGGTGCCTGTGGGTCCCAGGGTGGGCCGCTGTCCAACCCCGCCTTGAGGCCGCGGCCGTCGGTCGCGGGGAACCCGTACAGGAGGCCGTGCGGCAGGTCGACGGAGAAGCTGCCGAGGCCGGAGGGGCCGAGGGGACCCGCCGGGTCGGCGGCGAAATAGGCATTGACGATACGAGTAACCGTCAAATGCGTTGCGAGGGACGGGACTTGGGCCACCGTCCAGGGGCCGGCGCACAGCACCAGGCGCCGCGTGCGCAGGACGGCCTTGCCGGTGCGGACCACGACCTCGTCGCCGTCCGGTTCCCAGCCGAGGACGGGGGCGTGGTCGTGGATGTGCGCGCCCGAGCGCTCGGCGAGGGTCAGTTGGGCGCGCAGTGTCTCCTGTGCGTCGATGATGCCGGCGCGTGGATCGTGTACGGCCGTGAAACCGGAGGGCAGTCGCAGTCCCGGGAAGATCCGCGCCGCTTCCTCGGTGCCGACTTCACGGCAACCGGGGCCGCGCAGCGGATCGGGTCGGTCCTTCGGCGCCGCGTACAACCCGCCTGTGATGTCGAGCAGTTGGGCCTTCGAGGCGCCTTCCAGCTCCGACCAGGCCCGGTAGGCGGTGTCGACCAGAGCGTCCCAGTCGGGGTGGGGATAGGCGCGGCGGATCATCCGGGTCTCCCCGTGCGAGGAACCCAAGTCATGGCCCAGGCCGTACTGTTCGAGCCCGATGACGTCGAGTCCGCGTGCGGCCAGGTGACGTAGGGCGGCGCTGCCGTGCACGCCAAGGCCGACCACGATGGCGTCGTGGCAGCGGGAGTTGAGGTGTGGGGTGGACGGGGTGGGGGCGGGGGCCGGGTCGGTGGCCGTGGGCGGTGTGGCTGAGGGGGATGGCGTGAGCGTTGCAGGATCGACCCCTTGCACCGCGTTCTCCGCCCCCGAGTCCCGCTGCCCCATGGCCGACGCCGTCCCGCGTCCACGCAGGCAGACGATCTCCCGCACAGCCTCCACCAGCGCGTCCAGATCGTCCTCGTCGTTGTAGACGTGGACGGATGCCCGGACCACCTTGGTCAGACCCCGGTGGTCCATGTCCCAGCGGCCGTGCCCCGCCGGTACCGCGATCAAGTGAACGCGACGGTAGGCGAGTTGGCGTTGTACCTCGGAGGCGTCCAGGCCGTCGACCACGAAGGTGACGATGGCGCCGCCCGCGGCAGGGGGGTCGGTGACGTGTACGTTCGGCAGGGCGGCGAGACGTTGCCGTAGTGACGCGGCCAGGGTGGCCAGGTGTTGGGCGACGGTGTCGACGCCGAGTGTGCCGAGGTCGGTCAGGGCGGCGCCGAGGCCGAGGCGCAACGCGTGGGCCGCTTCCCAGAGTTCGAAGCGTTTGGCGTCCGGGACCAGTTCCCAGCTGCGTTCGGCGGTCCAGCGGGCGCCCCGGACGTCGGGTGCCTCGGGGGCGAGCCGGTCCAGGAGTGGGCGGCGGACCGCGAGCAGGCCCGTGCCGCGTGGGCCGCGCAGGAACTTGCGGCCGGTTCCGATGAGCAGGTCGCAGCCGATGACGCCCATGTCCACCGGCAGTTGGCCGAGTGACTGGGTCGCGTCCAGCAGGTAGGGAACGCCGTGGGCTCCGGCCAACGCGCCGATCGCGGCGGCGGGTTCGACCAGCCCCGAGGACGTCGGCACATGCGCGGCCGTGACCAGCGCGGCCGGTCCCGCGCGCAACGCTGCCTCCAGGGCCTCCAAGTCCACCGCTCCGTCAGGGCCGTTGGGCAGCAGCTCGACCAGGACACCGTGGTCGCGTTCGACCGACAGCAGATGCAGCGCGCTGCTCACGTAACTGGACCGGGCCGCCAACACCCGGTCGCCGGGCCGCAGTCGGAGCGCCGACACGGCCCGCTGCCAGCCGGCCGTCGCGCTCTCGACGAGGGCGACCTCCTCCAGCCGGGCGCCGAGGAGTTCGGCCGTACGCGCGTAGACGGCCTCCAGCGCGGGAGCCGCGTGTTTCGCGGCCTCGTAGCCGCCGGACAGGCTCTCCGCGCGGAGGTGGTCGATGACCGCCTCGACGGTGCCGTTGGCGAGCAGCGCCGCACCGGCCGAGTTGAAGTGGTGGCCGGTGAACGAGCCGGGCGTACGGGCGCGTTCGGCCGCGACGTTCAGGGCGCGCGGGGGCGGCGGGTTCGGGGGCGAGGCGGCCGTCCCGGCCGTCACGGGCGCGCTCACAGGGCGATCGTCACGCTCTTGAGCTCGGTGAACCCGTCGACGGCGGCGTCGCCGAGGTCCCTGCCGAGGCCTGACTGCTTCATCCCGCCGAAGGCCACGGCGGGGTCGAACTCGTTGTACGTGTTGACCCACACGGTCCCGGCCTCCAGCGCGGCGACCGTGCGATGGGCGCGGGCCAGACTGCCGGTCCAGACGCCGGCGGCGAGGCCGTACTCGCTGTCGTTGGCCAGCGCGATCGCCTCCTCCTCGGTGTCGAAGGGCATGATCGTGGCGACCGGGCCGAAGATCTCCTCCCTGGCGATCCGCATGTCGGGGCTGACCTCGGTGAAGACCGTCGGCGGCACGAACCAGCCCGGCCCGTCCGGGAGTTCACCCCTCACGGCCACCTCGGCGCCCTCGGCGCGCCCGAGCTCGACGTAGCCGGTGACGCGGTCGTACTGCTCCTGCGACACGAGAGGACCGATGTTGATGCCGCCGGAGAGCCCCGGCCCGATCCGCAGTGCCTCCACCGCCGGCACCAGCCGGTCCAGGAACTCCTTGACGATCGTGCGCTCCACCAGCAGCCTGCTGCCCGCCGTGCACATCTGCCCGGAGTGCCCGAACACCGCGCGCACGGCGTTCGGTACGGCGGCGTCGAGATCGGCGTCGGCGAAGACGATGTTGGGGGACTTGCCGCCCAGTTCGAGCGTGAGGCGCTTCAACGACGGCGCCGCCGCGGCCATGATGTGCCGCCCGACCTCGGTCGAACCGGTGAAGGACACCTTGGCGACACCGGGGTGAGAGACCAGTTCGGCACCTGTACGGCCGTCACCGGTAAGGACGTTGACCACGCCCTCGGGCACGCCCGCCTCCAGACAGAGCGCGGCCAGCCGCAGCGCGGTGAGCGGGGTCTGCTCGGCCGGCTTGACGACGACCGTGCAGCCGGCGGCCAGGGCAGGGGCGAGTTTCCAGGCCGCGATCATGAAGGGGAAGTTCCATGGCAGTACGGCGGCCACCACGCCCACCGGTTCGCGGACGCTGTACACATGCCGGTCGGGACCGCCCGCGTGCACGGTGCCCTCCAGCCGGGTCGGGGTGCCCGCGAAGTGACGGATGGCTTGGAGCCCCAACTCCACATCGCCGCGGGCGCGTTCGATGGCCTTGCCGTTGTCCAGAGTGTCCAGCACGGCCAGTTGCTCGGCGTCGCGCTCCACCAGGTCGGCGAGGCGCAGGAGGATGTCACGGCGTTGCCGGGGCGGCAGCCCGCGCCAACGGCGGTCGCGGTGTGCGGTGTTGGCGGCCTCGACCGCCGCCGACACCTCGGCGGGGCCCGCCTGCGCGACCGTGGTGAGCTGTTCGCGGGTGGCGGGGTCGAGCACCGGGATGTGTTCCGTCGCGGTGCCGGTGGTCCACTCGCCGCCGATGAGCATGGGCTCGCAGTCCGGCAGTCGGGGGATGTCGATACTGGGGTCCACCTTGCTCTCCTTCACGCCTGGCGTCCGGGACGGTGAGTGGGGTCGGGCCACGGCTCATGGACCGCCGTGGACACCGCCCGGGCAGTGGTCAGGACACAGCGGTCGAACTCCGCCTCGCCGTGCTTGGAGTTGGCGTCGGTGACGTCCCTGCCCCAGACCCCGGTCTCGCTGACCTGGTCCATGCGGTAGTCCCAGAACGAGTCGACGTCGACGTGGGAGGTGGCCCGTTCCATCCGGACCAGCTCCGGCGCCAAGTGCAGCATCACGGACGTCTCGAAGAAGTTGGCGTGCATCAACGCCCGGCCGTAGGTGACGTGTCCGTCGACCTCGGGCCCCGGGTACATCGTCACGTACCCCAACGCCCTTACCCGCGCGTCCCGATGACGGACTCTCAGTTTCTCCGCCGACACGTCGAGCGCGCCGTTGTTCCAGATGTGCCCGTTCAGCAGCACGAACTGCCGTACTCCGGAGGCGTAGAGCGAGTCGATGACGTCCTCGACGACGGAGATCATCGTCTCCGGCCGCAGCGCGACCGTCCCGGCGAAGTCGCCGTGGGACGCGGACACCCCGAAGCTCAGGGGCGGTACGACGGGCACGCCGGTCAGCGCGGACACGCCCAGGGCGACCGCCTCGCAGATCCGGGTGTCCACGGCGAGCGGGAGATGTGGGCCGTGCTGCTCGGTGGCGCCCACGGGGATGATGACGGAGTCCTGGGCTGCGGCCGTGGACTCCGCTTCCGCCCAGGTCAACTCCTCCCACAGCACCGGCGATCCGGAACCGCCCAACTGCGCGGCGAGTTCGGGGACATCGAGCCCGGTGGGGACGGTTCGTCCGGACGGACCGGTGACGAAGACGGACGACATGGCTCTCCTCTCCTCGGGACCGATGGCGTTCGTCATCGGCATGGGCCCTTCTCGGGAACGACGGTGCTCACCATCGGCGTCGGCTCTTCTCGGGCAGCAGATCCAGGGCGCGCAACGGGACGGGCTTGTCCCCGTCGACCGTGGTGACCCACACGGTGGCGTCCGGGGAGTAGTCGCTGATCAGTTCGCGGCACACCCCGCACGGCGCGATGATCCGGAACCACCCCGCCGGCTTGATCTGTACCGAGACCACCGACGTGATGTTCAGCTCCGCACCGGCGGGCAGGGCGCCCCGCGCGGTGCCCATGGCCACGCCCTCGGCGCAGATCGAACTGCGCCGGCAGGAACCCTCCACATGCACGCCGGTGTGGACCCGCCCGTCCGCGGTACGCAGCGCGGTCGCGACCTCGTGGCGGCCCGACTGCCACACCTTGGCCAGCAAGTGCTGTGCGACGGCGAGGAGTTCGACGTCGTCCTCGTCCATCGACGGCGGTACGGAAACGGGCCGCACACCCGCGGCACTCATACCGTCAGTCCCAGCAGCCGGGCCATGTTGCCGCCCTCGACCAGCGCACGGTCCTTCTCGTCCTCGACCGCCTTCGCGATCTTCATCCGCTCCAGGTCGAAGTCGGAGCCGGGCCACTCGCTGCCCATGAGGATCTTCTCCGGCCCGAGCCGTGCGTAGGCCCGCTTCACGTCGCTCATCAGCGTCGCCGACGTCTCCAGGTACACGTGCGGCTGCCGTTCGGCGACGATGATCGCCTCGGGTACGTTCCACACCGCCCCCATGTGCGCGATGATCGTGGGGACTTGGGGGTGGTCCCGGGCGATCTCCTCGATGGCCAGCGGCGCGCAGAACGCGTCGTCGAGCGCGTTGATCAGCACCAGCAGTCCGCGCCGCGCGCACGCCTCGAAGACCGGGTCGAGGAGGCCGTGGTCGGCGACGTGGTAGCCGTGCAGGCTCGGGTGCAGCTTCAGGCCCACCAGACCCGCGTCGGCCATCCGGTCGATCTCGTCGAGCGCGTCGTCGGCCTGCGGCATCACCTGCCCGAAGCCGAAGAACCGGTCCGGGTACGAGGCCACCAGCGAGGCGATGAAGTCGTTCTCGATGCGCTGCGCGAGCGAGCACACCATCGCCATGTCCACCCCGGCCGCGTCCATCCGGTCGAGGATGCGGCGCGGCTCGAACGGTTTGTACGGCGGCGGGGCCTGGCCCTTGCGGGCGCCGGTGAGGTAGTCGGAACGGCCGCGGACGTCCTGAGTGGTGTTGTACGCGTCGATGATCAAGGCGGTTCGTCCTTACTCGCTACTCGCGACGTGCTGCTCGCTTGAGACCAGGGGCAGATGGCAGCGCACACTCCGACCCGGCGCGATCTCGCGCAGTTCGGGCGCGCTGGTGCGGCACCGTTCCGTGGCGATCGGGCACCGGGTGCGGAACAGGCAGCCCTCGGGCGGGTTCGCCGGATCGGGCAACTCGCCCTCCAGTACCTGCTGTTCGCGGATCTCGCCAGGCCGTAGGACGGGAACGGAGGACAGCAGCGCCCGGCTGTAGGGGTGTGCGGGGGCGGCGAAGAAGGCGTCCCTGGAGGCGACTTCGATGATCTGGCCGAGATACATGACCGCGATCCGGTCGGCGATGTGCCGTACGACGCCCAGGTCGTGCGAGATGAACAGCATCGTCAGGCCGCGGTCGCGGACCAGGTCCGACAGCAGGTTCAGCACCTGCGCCTGGATCGACACGTCCAGCGCGGAGACGGCCTCGTCGGCCACCACGAACTGCGGTGACGACGCCAACGCCCGTGCGATGCCGATGCGTTGACGCTGGCCGCCGGAGAACTCGTGCGGCCTGCGCCCGCCGGCCTCGGCGCCGAGACCGACCAGGTCGAGGAGTTCGGCCACCGCCTTCGCGGCCTCGGCGCGGGTGGCGCCGCGTGACCTCAGCAACGGTTCGGCGACGATGTCGGCGATCCTGCGGCGCGGGTTCAGCGAACCGAACGGGTCCTGGAACACCATCTGCAACTCGGCCCGCGTCCGGCGCAGTCGACCACCGCGCAGCCGGGTGAGGTCGGTGCCGTCGAACTCGATCCGGCCCGAGGCGGGCTCGATGACCCGCAACAGGGCGCGGCCGAGCGTGGACTTGCCGCACCCCGACTCGCCGACCAGACCGAGGGTCTCGCCCTGGAGGATGTCGAGGTCGACGTCCCGCAGCGCCCTGACCCGGCCGCCCGCACGTCCCGGATACTCGACGCGCAACTCGCGGGCCTGGATGAGCGCGGCGGTCATGCGATCCCTCCCTGGGAACGGGCCGTGGCGCGGGCGGGGGAGGGCAGCACGCATGCGTCCAAGTGGCCGTCCTCGCCGTGTCGTTGCCGCAGCACGGGCCGCTCGGAACACGCGTCGTGGACGAAGGGGCACCGGGGCGCGAACGCGCACCCGGCCGGCCGGTCCACCCCGGTCAGCGGACTGCCCGCGATGGTCGGCAGCCGTCGTACGACAGGACCGTCGATCGGGGGCACCGAACCCAACAGGCCCATGGTGTAGGGATGTTGGGGGTGGAACAGCACCTCCTCGCGCAGCCCCTGTTCCACGATCCGGCCCGCGTACATCACCGCCACCCGGTCCGCGACCTCGGCGACGACGCCCAGGTCATGGGTGATCAGCAGGACGGAGGTGCCGTGGTCGCGCTGGACGCGTTTGAGGACGGCGAGGACCTGGGCCTGGATGGTGACGTCGAGTGCGGTGGTGGGTTCGTCGGCGATCAGTACGGCCGGGTCGTTGGCCAGGCCCATCGCGATCATCACGCGTTGCCGCATGCCTCCGGAGAGCTGGTGCGGGTAGGCGCGTGCCGTGCGGTCCGGGCCGGCGATGCCGACCTCGCCGAGCAACTCCACCGCCCGGCCCATCGCCTGACCCCGTGTCACATCACGGTGGGCGCGGATCATCTCGGAGACCTGGGCGCCCGCCCGGTGCAGCGGGTTGAGTGCGGCCAGCGCGTCCTGGAAGACGACCGCGATGTCCTTGCCGCGCACACCGCGCAACTCCCGCTCCGACGCGGCCACCAGGTCACGCCCTTTGAAGGCCACCTCTCCGCTGATGTGCGTGCGCGGACCACGGTTCAGGCCGACCAGGCTCATCGACAGGGCGGATTTCCCGGAGCCCGACTCGCCCACCAGCGCGAGGACTTCGCCCTGGCGGAGGGTCAGGTCCACGCCGTCGACGGCGGGCAGTCGACCGCCCGGAACGTCGAACTGGACGCGCAGGTCCCGGACTTCGAGCACCGGCGCCGATGTCATGAGCCTTCGCCCACGGCCGTGGCCGCCGTGTGGATCAGGTCGGCGACGCGCTCGGGCCACACGAGGGTTGTGTAATGACTGCCCGGTACATGCTCGACGGTGGCCTTCATGCGGGCCGACATGTCGTTCTGGATCTCCGGGCGGAGCGTGCGGTCGTCGTCCGCGACCAGATACCAACTGGGCAGCGTGCGCCAGGCCGGTGTGCCGGTCGGCTGCCTGAAGATGAGGTTCTCCGCCTTGCGTCCCTCCGCCTCCACCACGGCTCGCTGCTCGGGCGAGAGATCGGGGCCTATCTCGGCCCAGAACGCCTCGCTCGTCTCGGACTTCCACTCGCCGTTCGGGCCGCGCCGCATGTACTTGGAGATCTCGGCCTCCTCGTACCGCTCGACGATCTCGTTGACCGTCTCGCCCTCGTCCGGCCCGAACGCGGCTATGTAGACAAGGCCTTTGACCCGCGGGTCGCGGCCGACGTTGCTGATGACCGCGCCGCCGTAGGAATGTCCGGCCAGCAGTACCGGGCCCGTCGTCTCCTCCAACACGGCCGCCGTGTTGGCGACGTCGTCCTCCAGGGAGGTCATCGGGTTGGTGACGGTGAACAGCCGGTGGCCGCGGGCCGCCAGCAGGGGCTGCACCGCCGACCAGGTCGTCGGCCGTCCGCCGGCGCCGTGGACCAGCACGATGTCCATGCGGGTCATCCTTTCCGTAGCCGCGGATCGAGGACCGTGTACAGCAGATCCACCGCGTGGTTGACCAGGGTGAAGAGGAGGGCGATGGCGAGGGCGGCGCCCTGCACGACGGGGTAGTCGCGTTGCAGGACGCCCTGGACGAGCAGGCGGCCGACACCGGCGTACGAGAAGACCGTCTCGGTGATCACCGATCCGCCCAGCAGAGAGCCGAACTGGAGCCCGAGGACGGTCACGATGGGCAGCCAGGAGTTGCGGAGGACGTGGTGGCGGATCACCACGCCCTCGCTCAGGCCCTTCATCCGGGCGGTCCGCACGAAGTCGTCGTCCAGGACCTCCAGCACGGAGGCGCGCACGATGCGGGTGATGAACCCCGCCATCGACAGCGCCAACGTGACGGCGGGCAGGATCAGATGCTGGATCCAGGGCCACACCAGCTCGGGGCGGTTCTGGAGAATCGCGTCCAGGAGAACGAAGTTGGTGGTGGGGTTGTAGTCCAGCGAGCTGGGCAGTCGGCCGAGGACGGGGAGCCAGCGCAGCCACACGCCGAACACGACGATGCCGAGCACGCCGAGCGCGAACCAGGGCAGTGAGAAGCTCACCGTGGCCACGGCCCGGGTCGAGTTGTCGATCCAACTCCCCTTGCGCAGCGCGGCGATGACACCGGTGACGACTCCGAGCAGGACCGCGATCGTCATCGCCGCGAGCGTCAGCTCGATGGTCGCGGGGAGCGCGTCGCCGAGCAGACCCAGGACGCTGTTGGAGCCGTAGAACGAGGTGCCGAGACGGAGATGCACCAGGTCGTTGAGGAAGCTGCCGTATTGGGCCAGGAGCGGCCGGTCGAGGCCGAGTGCCTTGTTGACGCGTGCCTCGTTCGCGGCCAGTTGGGACGCTGAGAGGTTGTTGCCGCCGGCCGCGAGGGAGGTCGCCGGTGAGCCGGGCAGCAGGCGCATCGCGAGGAACACCAGGCTGGCCAGCGCGAACAGCACGACGGGGATGACCGCGAGCCGTCGTAGGACCAACAGGGCTGTTCCCGCTGCCCACTTGGGGCGGGAGAGGGGGAGCAGTGCGGTGGTCATGCCGGCCCCCGTACGTCGAGGGCGTCGCGCAGGTCGTCGCCGACGAAGTTGCAGGCGACGACGAAGAGGAGCGTGAACGTCGCGGGCAGGACGACCAGTCGGGGTGCCGTGTAGAGGAACTCCTGTCCCGCCTGGACCATGTAGCCCCAGTCGGGCTGCGGGGGTTGGATGCCGAGGCCGAGGTAGGAGAGACCGGCGGCGAAACCGGCCGCGATCGACAGGGTCATGACGACCTGCGCGAGCATGGGTCCTGCGATGTTCGGGAGGAGTTCGCGGGCGAGGATGCGCGGAGTGCGGGTGCCGCCCAGCTTGGAGGCGACGACGTAGTCACGCGCCGCCTCGCGGGCCGTCAGAGCGCGGGCCAGCCGGGCCAGACCGGGCGCGAGGGACACCCCGATCCCGAAGACCAGGCTGACCGTGCCCGGTCCCGCTGCCGCCACGAGCAGGATCACCAGCAGGATGGACGGGAACGCGAGCGCGAGATCCACGATCCGCATCAGCACCTGTTCCACGACACCGCCCGCGTACCCCGCGACGAGCCCGATCCCGGTGCCGACGACCGCCGCGAGCGCGGTCGCCGAGAACGCCACGAGCAGCAACGGGCGGGCACCGTGCACGAGTCGGGCGAACTCGTCCCGGCCCAGGTCGTCCGTGCCGAACAGATGGCCGGACGACCCCATGGGCAGCAGCGCCGACGACGTCTGCCGCAGCGGGTCCGCCTGCACGAACAGCGGCCCTGCGACGGCGACCAGCACCAGCACGGTCAGGACGAGCCAGGACAGCACGGCAGGCCAGGACCGCGCCAACCGGCGGCGACGCCAGGCGGCGAGGACCATCCGCCCGATGGAAGGGGACGAGGAGGGCCCTACGGTCGCCACGGGTGGTGGAGCCGTCGTGGTGTCAGACACTGGCCTTCTCCATGTAACAGCGGTGGTTGGCCAGCGCCGCCGTGTTCATGTGCTTCACGTGCGAGCCGCTGACCACCAGGTTGGCGAAGCAGGCCAGCATCGACAGGACCATGTAGTCCTCGGCCCAACGGCGTTGGATCTTCGTGTAGGCGGCCGTGCGCTGCGCACCGAGGGGCAGGTTCTTGGCCGTGTCCAGCTCCGCCTGGAGCGAGGCGGCGTCCTTGAGCGTGTCCATGCCGGTGATGGTCGCGCCGTAGAGGCCGGTGGGGCTGGCCATCGCCCCGACCATGTCGTTGGCGTCCGGGACGTAGGTGTTGCGCTCCCAGATCATCAGGTCGTGGTAGTCGTCCTTGCCGTCGAGGAGCCGGGTGAAGTAGGTGGCCGGGTCGACGGAGGTGGTGACCACCTTGAAGCCGACGTCGGTGAGGTTCTGGGCGACGATCTGCGCGGCCTTCGGGTGCCAGGAGTCGCTCGCCGCCATGAGCCGGATGCGGCGGCCGCCCGCGCCCGCCTCGGCGACGAGCTGCTTCGCCTTGGCCGCGTCCTGGGTGCTGAGGTCGGCGAGGCTGGTGTCGTAGCCGCTCTGCGCGGGCGGGATGGCGTAGCCCGTGGGCAGCGCACCGACGCCGTAGAAGGCCTGGTCGAGGATGGACTTGCGGTCGATCGCGAGGTTGATGGCCTGGCGGACCTTGAGCTCGGGGACGCGGCGGGCGTCGATCATCAGGATGGCGTTGGCGTTGTACGGCGTCTTGTAGACCGTCACCGAGTCGTCCTTGCGCAGCTGCGCGGCGGCGGAGTACGGGGTGAACTGGGTGGCCGAGATGTCGCCGCTGAGCAGGGAACTGACGATCGTCGACGGATCCTGCACCTGGCGCAGCACCAGCCGGTCGACGGGCGGTCTGCCGAGGCGGAAGTCGTCGAAGGCCGTGAGGGTGATCGACTGGCCGGAGGTGGCGGCGGAGAAGGCGAAGGGGCCGGTGCCGACGAGGTGCTTGCCGATCTCCGCGCCGTACTTCTTCAGCGCGGCCTTCGAGATGATGCGGCCACCGATGTCGGAGAGCTGGCCGAGGGTGGTGCGGTCCGGCTTCTTGAGGACCATCTTGACGGTCATGTCGTCCGGGGCGGTCAGCGAGGCGACGTTCGCGCCGAGGTCGGACAGCGGGCGGGTGGCGCCCTTGGGCAGGGTCTTGTCCTTCTCGTCGAACTGGCGGCCCAGGCTGGCCAGGACGTCCGCCGAGGTCAGCGTGGTGCCGTCGTGGAACTTGACGTCCTCGCGCAGGGCGAACGTGTAGGTGAGCTGGTCGTCGGAGATCGTCCAGCTCTTGGCCAGGTCCGGGGTGGGCTCGTTGGTCTCGAAGGAGATGAAGGTCAGGCCCCGGCAGATGCAGTCGACGGCCATCCAGTCGCCCAACGAGGTGTAGAACGACGGGTCGTTGGCCGCGCTGGTCGCGTCGATGGCCAGGGTCAGCGTGCCGCCCTTGCTGCTTCCCTTGGCATCGTCGGCCGCGGCACCGCAGGCACTGAGCAGGGCGGGGAGCCCGAAGCCGACTCCCACGCCGAGGAGCCCCGCGCCCCGGAGCATGGTGCGGCGCGACGCCGTCGACGGGGCGGAGCCGGGTGAGGACGATCCAGCTGACTGGTCCGGCATGTGGGCCTCCTTGGGCACCGATCCTCGAATAATGGATCTCAAAGTGTCGAGATTGGATCCAAAAACATGGTCACGGGCCACAGAGTCTCTCTCGTGTCCCGGGTGTTAAAGGCGTGTGAACCGGGCTGTGGGGACGGCGCCGGTCAGCACCGGCTATGCGCTCGGTCGGCCCATGCGGCGGATCAACTCCGGCCAGACCACGGGATCATGACCGGGAATGAGCTCGTAACCGCGTTCGGCGGCGATGCTCTTGAGCCGGCGGATGGGCTCGACGGTGCTCTCCGGGTCGACCCCGATCGAGGCGCCGATCGGGCGCTCGTGCTCGATGTTCTCGGTGAGATCGGCGGCGTCGAAGGCGAACACGAAGCCGCCGCCGTCCGCGAGGTCGACGACGAAACTCTGGTGTCCGGGGGTGTGCCCGGCGGTCAGTACGGCGGTCACGCCCGGCGCCAACTCCACGTCGCCGTCGGCCTGTTGCCAGTCGATCCGCGGGTCGTCGAAGTCGACGCGGAAGATCGAGTGGCGCTCGGCCTCCGGCCGCCCGGAGAGGCCGTAGGCGAGTTCCTCGCGTTGCACGTGCACCGGCACCCGTCCCGCGAAGTGCTTGAGCCCGCCCGCGTGGTCGGCGTGCAGATGACTGACGGCCACGGCATGGATCGCGTCCATCGGGATGCCGGCCGCGTCGAGGGCCTCCTCCAGGGGCTCGCCCGGGCCCGGCAGGATCGGCCGGTAGTTGGGGGAACCGTAGAAGCGTCGGCGCAGGGCCGGGTCCCGGATCAGTGCCGTGTTGAAGCCGGTGTCGAGCAACAGCCAGCCGCCGTCGCACTCCAGGAGCACGGCCGGTACGGGTTCACGCAGCCGTTCCTCGTACGGGGCGCCGTGCACGGAGACGGACTTGGGGAGCTCCTCCCAGCCCAGCAGCAGGGGCACGATCCTGCGTACGCCGTGGCGGGTCATGAGGGGTGCGGGTGGGGCGGCTGGCGCATCGGCGTGATCCGTTCCGGGAGTGCATCATGGACGCCTGCGGGAGTGGGGGCTCGCCTGCGCGGGGATGGGCCATGGGGATCCACACTTTAAGTATGTGGATCCCAAAGGCGGTTGCGGAGAGATGAACAAGTTCTCTCCCCCTCCCTTTTCAGACCGTCCTGCCGCGCAGTGTCTCCTTCTTGGCCCGGTTTCCGCAGGTGCCCATGGAGCACCAACGGCGGTTTCCGGGGCGGGAGGTGTCCAGGAACAGGGCGCCGCAGGTCGGGCCCGCGCAGTTGCGGAGGCGGGCGAGCGACGGCGTGGTGACGAGGTCCAGGGCGTCGCGGGCGACGAGGGAGAGCGTGGCCCGGACGGGGTCGTCGGCGTGCCGGGTGAGCTGCCCCGCCGAGGTGAGGCGCGGTACGGGGACGGCGTGCGCGGCAGCAGAGTTGACCCGGTCGCGGGAGTGGGCGTCGGGCGTCAGGCCGGCCCGTGCGTCGACGATCAGGGTGTGGACGGCCTCCCGCAGCTCCCGCGCGTTCGCGGCATCGAGGCGCCCGGCGGCGTCGGCGCAGGGGCCGCACTGCCGCACCCACGCCAACAGGGCCTCGGCGTCGGGGAGTTCCTCCACCACGTCGGGTGAACCGCGGTGGCGCAGGGTGCGGACGAAGTCCAGGCAGAGGCGCCCGGCGCCCTGGCGGAAGCGGGGAGTTGCTGGCACGGGCCCACCCTACCTCCGTAGAACCGGTTTAAGTGGTGCCACGGGACAGGCTCGCCTGCTACCGTCGCCTGAACCAGTAAAACCGGTTCTCACGTGAGGTGTGTCCGTGCCCCGCTGGGTGATCCTCGTCCTGTCCCTCGCCTGCGGTGTGGGCGTCTCGACCATCTACTTCCCACAGGCCATCAGCTCGCTCGTCGCAGCCGACCTGGGCGTCTCCACGGGCTCGGCGGCCCTCGTGGTGACCGCGGCCCAGTTCGGCTACGCGGCGGGCATCTTCCTGCTCGTCCCCCTCGGCGACCGGCTGCCGCACCGGCCCCTGATCGTCACCCTGCTCACGCTCACCGCCGCCGGACTGCTCGCCGCGAGCGCCGCGCCCTCGCTTCCGGTGCTGGTCGTCGCGAGCGCGGTCACCGGCGTGACGACCGTCGTGCCGCAGATCATCATCCCGATGGCCGCCGGACTCGTGCCCGCCGAACGCCGTGGAGCCGTCACCGGCACCCTTCTCAGCGGCCTGATCGGCGGCATCCTTCTGGCCCGCACCTTCAGCGGCACCCTCGGCGAACGGCTCGGCTGGCGGGCGCCCTACATCGTGGCCGCCGTGATCGTCCTGGCCCTGGCCGCGATCCTCTCCCGGGTCGTCCCGGACACCGAGCCGTCCACGCGGCTCGGTTACCCGGCTCTGATAGCCGCGCCCCTGAGCCTGCTGCGCACCGAACCCGACCTCCGCCGCTCCTGCCTCTACCAGGCCACCGTCTTCGCCGGCTTCAGCGCCGCCTGGACCACGCTCACCCTGCTCGTCACCGGACCGACCTACGCCATGGGTGCCCAGGCGGTGGGCATCCTCGGGCTGGTCGGCGCGGCCAGCATGTTCAGCACCCCGCTCGCCGGCCGGCTGGCCGACCGCAGGGGCCCCGACAGGGTCAGCCTTCTCGCCATGCTCGGCGCGATCGCGTCGGCGGCGGTGCTCGTGCCCGCCTATCGGGGAGGCACCACCGGCCTCCTGGCCCTGGCCGCGGGCATGCTGCTGCTCGACGTGGCCGTCCAGTCCGGCCAGGTCGCCAACCAGGCCCGCATCTTCGCCCTGCGGCCCGAGGCCCGGGCCCGGATCAACACCGCGTACATGACCTGCGCGTTCCTCGGCGGCAGCGCGGGTTCCTGGCTCGGTGTGCGGACCTACGACCGGTTCGGCTGGCGGGGTGTGACGGGCCTGGTCGCCGCGCTGGCCGTGGTGGCACTGGCCCGTCACCTGCTCCACCTGCGCCGTGCGCGACGCGACAGGAGCCCCGGCCTCCCGGACCGGTCAGGATTCGAGAAGCGCGAGTCCACGCCCCGCCCGTAGCGTGACCGCCACGGACGTCACCGCGCATCGATGCCGGAAGCGGACGTACCGCTCGAAGCTTGGTTAGATCGAGCCGGGCGATGTCCGCCGAGAGACCGTCGGCGGCCCGGCACAACGGAGGGAAGGCACGATGAGCAAGGCCACGAGGACGGATACGCAGCCGGCCGGGCTGCACGCTGCCGACAGCCACGACCTGATCCGCGTGCACGGGGCGCGCGAGAACAATCTCAAGGACGTCAGCATCGAGATCCCGAAGCGCCGGCTCACGGTGTTCACCGGTGTCTCCGGCTCGGGCAAGAGCTCGCTCGTGTTCGACACGATCGCCGCCGAGTCGCAGCGGCTGATCAACGAGACGTACAGCGCCTTCGTGCAGGGCTTCATGCCGACCCTCGCCCGGCCCGAGGTCGACGTCCTCGACGGGCTGACCACCGCGATCATCGTCGACCAGCAGCGGTTGGGCGCCGACCCCCGCTCCACGGTCGGCACCGCCACCGACGCCAACGCGATGCTGCGCATCCTCTTCAGCCGGCTCGGCAAGCCGTACCTCGGCTCGCCCAAGGCGTTCTCCTTCAACGTCGCCTCGATCAGCGGCGCGGGCGCGGTCACCATGGAGCGCGGCGGGCAGAAGGTGAAGGAGCGCCGCAGCTTCAGCATCACCGGCGGCATGTGCCCACGCTGCGAGGGCCGCGGCTCGGTCACCGACCTCGACCTCACCCAGCTCTACGACGCCTCCAAGTCCCTTGCGGAGGGCGCGATCACGGTGCCCGGCTACACGGGCGGCGGCTGGAACTCCCGGCTCTACAGCGAGTCGGGCTTCTTCGACCCGGACAAGCCGATCAGCAAGTTCACGAAGAAGGAACTGCAGGACTTCCTCCACCGCGAGCCGACCCGGATGAAGATCGCGGGCATCAACATGACCTACGAAGGTCTGATCCCGCGCATCCAGAAGTCGATGCTCGCCAAGGACCGGGAGGGCATGCAGCCGCACATCCGGGAGTTCGTGGACCGCGCGGTCACCTTCACCGTCTGCCCCGAGTGCGACGGCACCCGCCTCAACGAGGGCGCCCGCTCCTCGAAGATCAAGCGCATCAGCATCGCCGACGCCTGCGCGATGCAGATCAGTGACTTGGCCGAGTGGGTCCGCGGCCTCGACGAGCCGTCCGTGGCGCCGCTGCTCACCGCCTTGCAGCAGGCTCTCGACTCGTTCGTCGAGATCGGCCTCGGCTATCTCTCGCTGAACCGGCCGGCGGGCACGCTGTCCGGCGGTGAGGCGCAGCGCGTGAAGATGATCCGCCACCTCGGTTCCTCGCTCACCGACGTCACGTACGTCTTCGACGAACCCACCATCGGACTGCACCCCCACGACATCCAGCGCATGAACGACCTGCTGCTGCGCCTGCGCGACAAGGGCAACACGGTGCTCGTGGTGGAGCACAAGCCGGAGACCATCGCGATCGCCGACCACATCGTCGACCTCGGCCCCGGCGCCGGTACGGCGGGCGGCACCGTCTGCTTCGAGGGCACCGTCGAGGGACTGCGCACCGGCGGGACCATCACCGGCCGGCACTTCGACGACCGGGCGTCGCTCAAGGAGTCGACGCGGAAGCCCACCGGCGTGCTGGAGATCCGGGGCGCCGCGGCGAACAACCTCCAGGACGTCGACGTCGACATCCCGCTCGGCGTCCTCGCCGTCATCACCGGTGTCGCGGGCTCCGGCAAGAGCTCGCTGGTGCACGGGTCGATCCCGGCCGGCGAGAACGTGGTCTCCGTCGACCAGGGCGCCATCCGCGGCTCGCGCCGGAGCAACCCGGCGACGTACACCGGACTCCTCGAACCGATCCGCAAGGCCTTCGCCAAGGCCAACGGCGTGAAGCCGGCCCTGTTCAGCGCCAACTCCGAGGGTGCGTGCCCCACTTGTAACGGCGCCGGGGTCATCTACACCGACCTGGCGATGATGGCCGGCGTGGCCACCACCTGCGAGGACTGCGAGGGGAAGCGGTTCGACGCGTCGGTGCTCGAGTACCGCTTCGGCGGCCGGGACATCAGCGAGGTGCTCGCGATGTCGGTGACCGAGGCCGAGGAGTTCTTCGGCGCGGGCGAGGCGGCGACACCGGCCGCGCACCGGATCCTGACCCGGCTCGCCGACGTCGGCCTCGGCTACCTCAGCCTCGGCCAGCCGCTCACCACCCTCTCCGGCGGCGAACGCCAGCGCCTCAAGCTGGCCACCCACATGTCCGAGAAGGGCGGCGTCTACGTCCTCGACGAGCCCACCGCCGGCCTCCACCTCGCCGACGTCGAGCAACTGCTCGGCCTGCTCGACCGGTTGGTCGACTCCGGCAAGTCGGTCATCGTCGTGGAACACCACCAGGCGGTGATGGCCCACGCCGACTGGATCATCGACCTCGGCCCCGGCGCCGGACACGACGGCGGCAAGATCGTCTTCGAGGGCACACCGGCCGACCTGGTCGAGGCCCGCTCCACGCTCACGGGGGAGCACCTGGCGGCGTACGTCGGCGCCTGAGCACCACGGCCTCAGCGCAGGGTGGCGACCGCCGTGCCGTGGAGGACCTCCTCGGCACGGTCCCACGACCAGCCGTTCTCGACCACGAGCGTGCGCCACCCGGTGGGACCGAACCAGTACCAGAGGAGGTCGCCGGTCTCCTTCGCCGAGTGGGGCGGCGGGGGAGTGAGGGTGTGCAGATGGCGGGCGGCGGTGTGCAGCGCGTCCCGGTACGCGGCCGTCGCCCGCTCCCACAGCTCCTCGCCGTTCTCGTGCACGGGCAGCGCCTTGCGGATCGCCTCGTGCACCGCGAACTGCCCCTCGTTGCCCAGGCGCGTCCCGTGGGCCAGCGCCTTGAGGACCGCCTCGGGGGTGCGCAGTTCGAGCACCTCCTTCATGGCCTGCTCGTAGCCCGAGGCGAGCACGCCCTGGTCGACGATCAGGTTCAGGATGTCGCTCTTGCTGCCGACGCTCGCGAACACCGTCTTCGAGGCGACACCGGCCGCCGAGGCGACGTCGGCGACGGTGACGCGGCCGTAGCCGCGCTCGGCGAACAGCTCCGTGGCGTGCCCGAGGATCAGCGCGCGCGTCCGTGCGGCGGCTTGTTCCCGCAGCGGGGAGACGTAACGGCGCGTGGGAGGCATGCCGTCATCGTACGGCGATGAATTCAATAGGCGTCCTGTAACCTCAATTGCTGTCGGCCGGCAACACCCCTCATGACGCACCTCCCTCGAAAGGGATCACGCAATGGGCATGGACGCCACAGCACTGGCCCACGGGCTCTTCCGCATCCTCGCGACCGGAGATCCGGTACTGGCGGCGGAGGTGGTGCACGAGGACTTCCACAATCGCGAGTCGGCCGTCTCGCCCACGGCCTGCGCGCTCCCCGGGCCCGCCGGAGTGCTCGCCTCCAGCGCGTGGATGCGCTCCGCCTTCAGCGACCTGGACTTCCCCGTCCTCGGCATCGCCCACAACGACGAGCAGGTCTGGCTACGGCTGCGCATGCGGGGCCGTCACACCGGACCCTTCGTCCGCTTCCGTGACGGAGCGCTCGACCAGGCGATACCTCCCACCGGGCGCGACATCGACTTCGAGCAGATCCACGTGCTCGACCTCCGTGACGGGAAGGTGATCGGGCATGAGGCGGTGCGCGACGACGTGGCCATGCTCGGGCAACTGGGCGTCTTCCCGCCGAGCCCCGCTGTCGGGCTGAGCATGCTCACGTGGCGGGTGACGGGGAAGGCCTCGCGTGCCGCCGCCGACGTGACGGCGAAGGCTGACGAGGCGGCCGCCGGGGCGACGCGGTAGGTCCCGGCACAGAGCGACCGAGCCGAGGGTTCCCACCCCGCGATGACCCTCGCCCGCCCAGGGACGACGACCAGGGTGTCCCACCGGTGCGACCGACCCGCCGCGCGCGACACCGTGGCTCCAGGCGGCGGTCCCGCAGGGTGAACGCGGGCGCCGGGCCCTGGACGGCAGGAGTGATTCGGATGGCGAAGGTTCTTTTCGTGCTGACCGGAGCGACGTACTGGGTGCTCAAGGACGGCACCCGGTACGCGACCGGGTACTGGGCCGAGGAGTTCGCGGCCCCGTACAAGCTGATCACGGAGGCGGGTCACGAGGTCGTGGTCGCGACACCGAACGGCGTGACACCCAACGTCGACATGATGAGCCTGCGCCCCTCCATGGCGGGCGGTGAGCAGGGAGCGCTCGACCTGGAGGAGATCATCCGGTCGGCGGAGGTGATGCGTCGGCCGCTCCAGCTGTCGGACGTCCGGCTCGAGGACTACGACGCGGTGTACCTGCCCGGCGGCCACGGCCCGATGGCCGACCTGGCGCTGGACGCCGACGTGGGGCGGATACTCACGGCGCAGCTCGCCTCGGGCAAGCCGCTCGCGATCGTGTGCCACGGCCCCTCCGCGATCCTGGCCACCAGGATCCACGGCGAGTCGCCCTTCAAGGGCTACCGGATGACCTGCTTCACCAATGACGAGGAGGAGGGTGTCGGCCTGGCCTCCCGGGTCACCTGGCTGCTGGAGACGGAGCTGAAGGACAAGATCGGTGTCGAGTTCAGCCGCGGCGAGATCTGGAAGCCGTACATGGTGGAGGACCGCAACCTCATCACCGGGCAGAACCCGGACTCGGCCGCGGTCCTCGGGGAGCGGCTGCTGGAGTTGCTGAAGTAGTGCCGACGCGAGTCACTGGTGCCTGGGCGAGAGGCTGTACCTCCCACATGCAAGGAAGCCGGTCGTGGCGCCCGGGACGACCGGCAGTGGAACCTGATCAAGACCGTCCTCCAGGGGGCGGCACTCCGGCATCCCCACAGGCAGGACGGTTCACATGATCAACAGGCGAGCTCTCGGCAAGACCATCGGGGCGGGGGCCATGGGGACCGCCGCGGCGTCCCTGGCGGGATGGTTCAGCTCGTCACCCGCGTCCGCCACTTCCTCGGGGAGCGAGGCGTCAACTGCCGGGCGGGCGACGGGCCGTACGTCCTTCGAGTCGCTCAAGCGGGTCAGGGCCGGGGAGTTGGACATCGGCTACGCGGAAGTCGGCCCGGCGAAGGGCCCGGTGGTCGTCCTGCTGCACGGATGGCCGTACGACATCCACAGCTACGTCGACGTCGCGCCGCTGCTGGCCGCCGAGGGGTACCGGGTGATCGTGCCCTACCTGCGGGGGTACGGCACCACGACGTTCCGGTCGTCGAAGACCTTCCGCAACGGCCAACAGGCCGTGGTCGCCCTGGACATCGTCGCCCTGATGGACGCCCTGCGGATCGAGAAGGCGCTGCTGGGCGGCTTCGACTGGGGTGCGCGGACGGCCGACATCATCGCGACGCTGTGGCCGGGGCGCTGCAAGGCGCTCGTCTCGGTGACCGGCTACCTCATCACCAACCGGGAGAAGAACAAGCAACCGCTGCCGCCGGCCGCCGAGTTGGCGTGGTGGTACCAGTACTACTTCGCCACCGAGCGCGGGGAACTGGGCCTGGCCCAGTACGGGCACGACTTCGCCAAGCTGATCTGGCGCAACGTCTCCCCGACCTGGCAGTTCGACGACGCCACCTTCGACCGCACCGCGAAGGCCTTCGAGAACCCGGACTACGTCAGCATCGTGATCCACAACTACCGGTGGCGGCTGGGCCTCGCGTCGGGAGACCCGCGCTACGACGGCATCGAGACCAAGCTCGCCGCAGGCCCGGCCATCGCCGTGCCCACGATCACCCTCGACGGTGAGCTGGACCCCTTCACCCCGGCGGGCGACGGGAGCGCGTACCGCGCCAAGTTCACCGGCCCCTACGACCACCGTGCCCTCGCCGGCATCGGGCACAACGTGCCGCAGGAGGCACCCGAGGCGTTCGCACGGGCCGTCCTGGACGCCGATCGTCTCTGATCTCGTTGACCAGGGAGACTCCCTGGCGCGAACCGGGGCCGAAGGGGCGAGTCTGGTGGCGTCGGCAGTTCGTCCGAGAACGGAGGCGCAGCTCATGGACATGAAACTCGAAGTGGTCGTGGTGCCGGTCGGGGACGTGGACCGGGCCAAGGACTTCTACACGGCGTTGGGCTGGCGGCTGGACGCCGATGTCGCCACCGGCGAGAACTTCCGGGTGGTGCAGGTGACCCCGCCGGGCTCGCCTGCCTCTGTCATCTTCGGCACCTCGGTCACGTCCCAGACGCCGGGTTCGGCCCAGGGCCTCCACCTGGTCGTGGACGACATCGACGCCGCCCACGACGAACTCAAGCGGCTCGGCGCCGACCCGAGCGACGTGTTCCACGACGAGGGGGGCGTCTTCCACCACGCCGGGACCGACGCCCGGGTGCCCGGTCCGGACCCCAAGCGCAGCAGCTACGGCTCGTTCGTGTCGTTCAGCGACCCGGACGGCAACGGCTGGGTTCTGCAGGAGATCACCACCCGGCTTCCGGGCCGCCTGGACCCCGCGGCCACGACGTTCGCCTCCGCCGAGGACCTGGCGAGCGCTCTGCGCCGTGCCGCCGCGGCGCACGGCGAGCACGAGGCGCGCACCGGCGCGGAGGACCCGGACTGGCCCGACTGGTACGCGCGGTACATGGTGCGCGAGCAGGCCGGGACCGAGTTGCCGTCATGATTACGCCGGCCTGTCGGGCGTGGGGGTCACCTGCCGTCGGTGCGGATACGCGTCGAGGCCTACGGGGTCCGCCGCACCGACGTTCCCGCGGATGATCCCCGGTGACGCCCGGTTCCGTGTCGTCCTCGACATGAGGAAGTGAGACCGCCATGTCCGAGAAACCGCTGGCCGGATCCGTCGCGCTGGTGACCGGTGCCAGCAGTGGCATCGGTGCCGCGACAGCGCGCCGGCTGGCCCAGGAGGGCGCGGCGGTGGCGCTCGTCGCACGGCGTCGTGAGCGCCTGGACAGGCTCGCCCAGGACATCGCGCGGCTGGGCGGCCGGGCCGACGTCGTGGAGGCCGACATCAGCGACCCCGAGCAGGCGTACCAGGCGGTCCAGGTCACGCTCGGGCGGCTGGAGCGGCTCGACATCCTGGTCAACAACGCCGGGATCATGCTGCTCGGCACGGCCCTGCACGCCACGATCGAGGAGTGGGACCGGATGGTCTCGCTCAACGCGACCGCGCTGCTCCACGTGACCCACGCCGCCGTCCCGTACCTGATCGACGCGGCCACCACCTCACCGCGGCAGGTGTCCGACATCGTCAACGTCGGCTCGACGGCCGGACGCGTCGCCCGCCCCGGCAGCAGCGTCTACAACCTGACGAAGTTCGGCCTGAACGGCTTCACCGAGGCCCTGCGCCAAGAGCTGCTCGTGGAGCGCGTCCGGGTCGCCGTGGTCGAACCCGGCACCGTACGCACGGAGTTGGTGGACCACCTCGGCGAGGCCACCCGCGAGGCGGCTCTCCGGCAGGTCAGCGGCATCGAACCGCTGCGCGCGGAGGACGTCGCGGACGCGATCGCCTACATCGTCACCCGGGAGCGACGCGTGGCCGTCAACGAGATGCTGGTCCGCGCCGGTGACCAGACGTGGTGACCGCAGGTGAGGAGGACGGACCCATGAGCCAAAAGCACGGCCACGCCGGCGACCACGACTACGACGTCATCGTGATCGGCGGAGGATCGCCCGGCGAGCACTGCGCCGGCGCCCTGGCCGAGGGCGGTCTGCGGGTCGCCCTGGTGGAGCGTGAACTGGTCGGCGGTGAGTGCTCGTACTGGGCGTGCATCCCGTCGAAGACGCTGCTGCGCCCGGGCGAGGCCGTGCACGGTGCGCGAGAGGCCGCGGCGAGCGCCCAGGTCGACGTCGAACAGGCCCTGGCCTGGCGGGACTTCATGGTGTCGGACTACTCCGACGCCGGGCAGGAACGCTGGCTGGCCGACACCGGCATCGCCCTGCTGCGCGGCACCGGGCGGCTGGCGGGACAGGGCGTCGTGGAGGTGGCCGGAGCCCGCCATTCCGCCGAGCACGTGGTGGTCGCCACGGGCGCGGCACCGGTCATGCCGCCGGTCCCGGGCCTGTCCGCACTGACCGGCGTGTGGACCAACCGCGAGGTGACGGGCATGAAGGCGGTCCCGCGCCGACTGGTCGTGCTCGGCGCCGGACCCGTCGGCGTGGAGATGGCCCAGGCCGTCCGCCGGCTGGGCGGCGAGGTGGTCGTCACGGCCCACGGCGGGTACGTCCTGCCCCGCGAGCCCCAGCCCCTGGGCGAGGCGCTCGGCGAGGTGCTGCGCCGCGACGGGGTCGAGCTGGTACTCGGACCGCGCACCGTCGCCGCCCGGCGCGAGGACGAGGACTACGTCCTGACGCTCGACGACGGGCGGGAACTGCGCGGCGATCACCTCCTCGTCGCCACCGGACGCCGCCCGCGCGTCGATGACATCGGCCTGGACACGGTGGGCGTGAAGGCCGACGAGCACGGCATTCCCGTCGACTCGCGGCTGCGTGCCGCCGAGCGGCTGTGGGTCGTCGGCGACGCCACCGGCCTGTGGATGCTCACCCACGTCGGCAAGTACCAGGGCGAGGTCGTCGCCGCCAACATCCTCGGCGAACCCCGCGAGGCCGACTACACGGCCGTGCCCCGCGTCGTCTACACCGACCCGCAGGCGGCGTCGGTCGGTGCGGGCGAGGCACGGTTCAGCGCCACCGTCCCGATCTCCGGGGTGGCCAAGACCGCGGCGTACACCCGCGCCTACGCCGACGCCAACGGGTTCCTCACCCTGCTCAGCGACGGCCGGGTGATCACCGGCGCCCACGCCCTCGGCCCGGAAGCGGGGGAGTGGCTGCAACAGGCGACCCTCGCCGTCCGCGCCCGCATCCCGCTGGACGTGCTACGGGACACGATCCAGCCGTTCCCCACGTTCTCGGAGATCTACGTCGCCGCGCTCAAGGACCTGCACGACCAGATCGGGGCCGCGGAGCGAAAGGCGTCGCCGTGACGCGCTACCACACACTGAAGGTCGACGACCTTGAGATCTTCTACCGCGGGGCCGGACCGCCCGACGCCCCCGCCCTGCTGCTCCTGCACGGCTTCCCGTCCTCGTCGCGGATGTACGAGCCGCTCCTCGGGCGCCTCGCCGACCGGTGGGGACTCATCGCGCCCGACCTTCCCGGGTTCGGCCACAGCAGTGCTCCCGCGCCGACCGGGTTCGCGTACACCTTCGATCACCTGGCCGAGGTCATGAACGGCTTCGTGGACGCCCTCGGCCTCCAGCGGTACACGCTCCTCGTGCAGGACTACGGCGGGCCGGTCGGGTTCCGCATGGCCATGGCGCACCCGGAGCGGCTGGAGGCGCTGATCATCCAGAACGCGGTGGCCCACGAGAGCGGGCTGGGGCCGCTGTGGCAGACACGACGTGCCTTCTGGTCCGACCGTGCCACCCACGAGCCGGCACTGCGCGAGAACTTCCTGTCCCTGGCCGCCACGCGGGGACGACACCTCGGCAACGACCCCGCGACCGACCGCTACGACCCCGACCTGTGGACGGACGAGTACGCCTTCCTGAACCGGCTCGGGCAGGCGGAGATCCAGCTGGAGCTGTTCTACGACTACCGCACCAACCTCGCCGCCTACCCGGTCTGGCAGCAGTGGCTGCGCACCCGCCGGCCCCGCACGCTCGTCCTCTGGGGACGCCACGACGCGTCGTTCCGGGCGCGGGAGGCCGACTCGTACCGGGCCGACCTGCCCGATGCGGAGATCCATCTGCTCGACGGCGGCCACTTCGTGCTGGACACCTGCGCCGACGAGGCCGCAGAACGGATCCGGGCCTTTCTGACGTGACATCGTCACCGGCCGCAGACCCGCATCGAATCCGCGGCTTGAACGCGTCCTGCCACGAGGCGGCGACCGGGCCTTTGCCCGGTCAGGATTCAGGCCGCGGGCCCACCGCTGTAACGTGCAGTGTGACCAGGGGGCAGACCGCGACGAAGGCGGGCAACCGTGGCGCATGCGGAGCACAGCTCACGGGACAGGGCAAAGCACGGCCTCCTCGGCAGGCGGACCGAGTGCGCCCGGCTCGACCGGATGATCAGCGCGGCCCGTGGCGGGGAGAGCGGCACGCTCGTGGTCCACGGCCCACCCGGCGTCGGGAAATCGGCACTGCTCGACTACGCGACCCGGTCGGCGACCGACCTGCGCGTGCTGCACGCCGTCGGCATCGAATCCGAGATGGAGCTCGCGTTCGCCACGCTGCACCAGCTGTGCGTGCCGTTGCTCGACCGCCTGAAGAACCTTCCCCAGCCGCAGCGCGCCGCACTGGAGACGGTGTTCGGCATCCGCGCGGGCCCACCGCCCGATCGCTTCCTGGTCGGGATGGCGGTGCTCGGCCTCCTCTCGGACGCCTCCGCGAAACACCCGCTGCTCTGCCTGGTCGACGACGCGCAATGGATGGACCGGGTCTCCGCGCAGATCCTGGGCTTCGTCGCCCGCCGGCTGCTCGCGGAGTCGGTCGCCCTCGTCTTCGGAGCCCGCGAAAGGCCCCAGGACCTGCTCGGACTACCGGAGCTGGAGGTCACCGGGCTGCGTGACGCCGACGCCCACACCCTGCTCGATTCGGCCACACACACCCGGCTCGACCAGGACATCCGAGACCGCCTCGTCGAGGAGACCAAGGGCAATCCCCTCGCCCTCCTCGAACTGCCCCGCGGCCTGACCATCACCCAACTGGCCGGTGGATTCGGCCTCTTGAACGGTGACACGCTCCCGGGCCGCATCGAGCAGAGCTTTCTGAGCCGGATCGAAGTCCTCCCGGACGAGACCCGGCTGCTCCTGCTGATCGCCGCCGCCGAACCGGTCGGCGATCCCGCCCTGGTGTGGTCGGCGGCCGGCCGTCTCGGTGTGACACCGGAGACGGCCCTCGCCGGCGGCACGGACGGGCTGCTGTCGTTCGACATACGCGTCACGTTCCGGCACCCGCTCGTCCGGTCGGCCGTGTACCGCTCGGCGACGGAGGAGGACCGCCGGGCCGCGCACCTGGCCCTGGCCGAGGTCACCGACCCGAAGGCCGACCCGGACCGTCGCGCCTGGCACCTCGCGTCCGCCGCCGCGGGCCCGGACGAGTCCGTCGCCGCCGAACTCGAACGCTCCGCCGACCGCGCGCAGGCACGCGGCGGGCTGGCCGCGGCGGCGGCGTTCCTCCAGCGATCCGTGGCACTCACCGGCGACACGTCACGGCGCGCCGAACGGGCGGTGGCCGCAGCCGACGTCAGCCTCCAGGCCGGTGACCTCGACGCCGCCCGCCGGTTCGTCGACATCGCGGACCAGTACGCCCAGAGCGAGTTCCAACGCGCTCGGGCCCAACTCGTGCACGGCCAGATCACGTTCGCGGCCGGCCTCAACGAGGAGGCACCACCGCTGCTGCTGACGGCCGCACAGCGACTGGAGCCCTTCGACAAGGACCTCGCGCGCGAGACGTACCTGATGGCCTGGGGCACATCGGCACTGGTCGCAGCGGACGCCGACAGCCTCATGGCGATCTCCCGGGCGATGCGGGAACTTCCGGCGGCGAGGGGAACTCCCGGCACCCTCGATCTCGTCATCGAGGCCTGCGCGCTGCTCGTCACCGACGGCCGCGCCGCCGCCGTTCCCGCACTCCGCCGGGCCGTCACGGCACTCGCGGATCTTCCCGCGCCCGACGTGCTGAAGTGGGGCTGGGTGGCCAACGGCGTCAGCGCGGCAGTCTGGGACGACCGGGCCATGCGCAGCATGTACGGCCGGGCCGTCGAGGTGGCGCGCACCGCCGGCGCCCTGACCGAACTCCCCTTGTGTCTAGCGTCGTTGGGCATGGCGACCACCTGGACCGGGGACTTCGACGCCGCCGAGTCGATCGTCGACGAGGCGGACATCGTCGCCGCGGCGACCGGCGTCCCCCTGGCGCCGCACGTCAAGCTCAGGCTCAGCGCACTGCGGGGTCGTGGCGCCGATGCCGAGGCCCTCATCGCCGCCACCGTCGAAGAAGCCGGTGCGAGCGGCCAGTTGATGGGAGTCACGGTCGCCCACTGGGCCGCCGCCGTCCTCTACAACGGCCTCGCCCGCTACGAACAGGCCATGCCCGCAGCGCAGATCAGCAGCCGGATCGCCGAACTGTGGGTCTCCGTCTGGGTGTTGCCCGAACTCGTCGAGGCGGCGGTGCGCGCCGGAGAGGAAGAGGCCGCCGGTGACGCGCTCGCACGGCTCACGGACGCGGCGGAGCCGTGCGACACCGACTGGGCGCAGGGGATCCTGGCCCGCTGCCGGGCCCTGCTCACCGCCGGAGCCCCCGCGGACCGCCTCTACCGCAGGGCGATCGAGCGACTGGGCCGGACACAACTGCGCCCCGAACTGGCGCGTGCCCATCTGCTGTACGGCGAGTGGCTGCGCCGGGACCGTCAACGGAGCCACGCCCGGGGGCACTTGCGTACCGCCTACGAGATGTTCGTGTCGATCGGCATGGAGGCGTTCGCCGAACGGGCCCGCCGGGAACTGCTCGCCACGGGGGAGACCGTCCGCAAGCGCACGGTCGAGGCCTCGGCGCGTGCCGAACTGACGCCGCAGGAGAAGCAGATCGCCTCGCTCGTGCAGGACGGCTTCTCCAACCCGGAGGTCGGCTCCCGCCTGTTCCTGAGCCCGCGAACCGTCGAGTGGCACCTGCGGAAGATCTTCACCAAGCTGTCGATCACCTCCCGCAGACAGCTCCGTGACGTGCTGCCCCGCGGTGAGTACGAGGCCGCACAGGAGTAGGGGCTCACGCTCAGGGGATCAGCTGCTGGCCGCCGTCGATGTCGTAAGTCGCCCCGGTGAGTGCCGTGTTGGTCATCAGGTGCAGGGCGAGTGCGGCCACGTCAGACGGTCCCACCACCCGGCGGATCGGCAGCGTGGCGCGCAACTCCTCCCGACGGCGCTCCAGTTCGTCGCCGAGCAGCCGCGCCGACAACGGGGTGTCGACGAACCCGGCGGCGATCGCGTTGACCCGGACCGGGGCGAGTTCGAGGGCGGCGTTCGCCGTGATGGCCGGCAGACTTGCCGCCGCGATGGCCGCGATGCTCAGACCCACGCCGGGGCGGCGGGCGTGCGTGCCGGTGATGTACGTCAGCGACCCGCCGGGACGGACACACGTCGCGCACTCCCGCGCGATGCGCAGCGAGCCCAGCAGATGCTCGTCGAGCACGCTCCGCGCCTCGTCGAAGTCCATGTCGACGATCGGCGCGTAGAGCGGTCCGCCGCCCGCGACCAGGACGTGGTCGACCGGCGCGGGCAGCTCCGCGAAGAACCGGTGGAGCCCCGTGGCGTCACCCAGGTCGAGCCTCGCGGCCGACGCGCCGAGCTCGTCCCGCGCGGCGTCGAGCCGCCCCTGGTCACGTCCGGTGATGACGATCTTCGCGCCGGCCGCGTGCGCCTGGCGTGCCGTCTCCAGCCCGATGCCGGAGCTGCCGCCGATGACGACGACGGTGCTTACTGAGAGGTCGTTCACTGCTGCCTCCGTAGCTGGATGGAGATCACGGCGACCGGCGGGCCGTGGCGGCGCTGGATACGCCGGTTGCCCGGACGCGTGTCTGGTCGCTGGGGTGCCGGGTGAGCGGCAGGGACCGCACGACTTCCGCAGCTGCTGCCGGAACACGGGCGAGGCCGTCCTCACGCGCGGTCATCTCCTCAAGGGTCTCGCCGCTCGGTCCGTACGGCACCTCCACGACGAGCGTGAGCAGGAACTCCTGACCGCTCTCCGAGCGGTGACCGCGTCCGCGCGCCGGGCGCCACAGGCGCGGCACCTGCCCCCGCGCGGTCGGCTCACGGGTGTGCGCGGCCTCGCGCCCCGGAGGTTCTCCACCTCGTCCACCGGTGTCCCGCCAGGAACCCGGGCCGTCATCGTGACCAGGTACTCCATGCCGACCAGGGTGTCGCAGGTCCTCCGTCCCCTGTCGATCGTTCCGGCACGGACCAGTGAGTTCTACGGGCGCGAGGGTCACCGATGCCGCGGGACGGTGGAGGAAGTCACCCACCGTCCCGCGAGCCGTAGCGCCAGGGCGCCGAACTTCCGCACGGCGCGACCTCCTCGTGGCCGACCGAGGGAATCGCCATGTCCAACCACTTCAGCGCGGCCTATCTCAAGTTCCCGGGCGACGACGCGCGCCTGGACCTGACCGACCTGTTCGCCTTCCCGGTGCCCGGAGAGCCCGGCAGAACGGTGTTGATCATCGACGTGAACCCGTTCGCGACGGGCCTGAGCGCGACCCCGCCGTTCCTGATGAGTGCGGAACTCCACCCCGACGCGGTGTACCGCATCAACATCGACAACGATGGTGACAACCAGGCCGACGCCGCCTTCTCGTTCGTGTTCACGGAGGCGGGCGACGGCAGGCAGACGGGCACGGCCTACTACGCCACCGGCGCCGACGCCCGGAGCACCGAGCCGACCGGCGAGGTGCTCGCCAGCGCCGTACCGGTCGGATTCGACGCGTCGGCGCAGCCCGTCGAGGCGGGTCGCTGCCGGTTGTTCATGGGCGTACGCAGCGATCCGTTCTTCGCCGACGCCGAAGGCGCCCTGCACGGCTTCGTGTGGACCGGAGCCGACGCCTTCGCCGACAAGGACGTGCAGTGCATCGCGCTGGAGGTGCCCGACGACATGCTCGGCCCGGATCCGCTGATCCACCTGTGGGCGACCGTCGGCGTGCGCCGTGACGGCACGCTCGTACAGGTGGACCGCGGCGGGCAGCCGACGATCAACCCGTTCATCAATCCCGACTACGCCAAGGACGCGTACAACGCCGGGCATCCGGCGGACGACGTGGCGAAGTACCTGGAGCCGTGGTCGAAGATCCTGGAGGGGAACGGCTATCCCCCCGCCGAGGCGAGCGCGGCGGCCGCCACCGTCCTGCCGGACGTCCTGACCTACGACCGCGGCCGGCCCGCCGTCTATCCCAACGGGCGCGGCCTCACCGACGACGTCTTCATCGCCCGGATGACCTTCCTGACGAACGGAAAGGTCACCTCGGGCGGGGTGCCGCCGCACGACGACCTGCTGCCCGGGTTCCCCCACCTCGGGCCTCCGCACCGGTAGAAGTGCCCCACCCGAGCGGGCCTGCCGACAAGGCAGGCCCGCACCGTCACCACCCGGAGGGCCACCATGGACGTTCCCGTCAAGAAGGTCGCCGTCGTCACCGGCGCGTCACAGGGCATCGGTGCCGGCCTGGTCGAGGCGTACCGCAAGCTCGGCCACTCCGTCATCGCGACCTCCCGCGGCATCACCCCCTCCGAGGACCCGGACGTGCTCACCGTCCAGGGCGACATCGCCGATCCGGCCACGGCGGAGCGCGTCGTCACCGCGGCGATCGAACGGTTCGGCCGGATCGACACCCTGGTCAACAACGCGGGCCTCTACCTCGCGAAGCCGTTCACCGACTACTCCCGGGAGGAGTACGAGGCGGTCGTCGGCGTCAACCTGACCGGGTTCTTCCACATCACCCAGCTCGCCGTCCGGCAGATGCTGCGTCAGGGCACCGGCCACATCGTCCAGATCAGCACCAGCCTCGCCGACCACGCCAACTCGACGATCCCAGCGGTCCTGGCCTCGCTGACCAAGGGCGGGCTTCAGTCCGCCACCAGGGCGCTCGCGATCGAGTACGCCTCCCGCGGCATCCGCAGCAACGCGGTCGCGCTGGGCGTGATCAGAACTCCCATGCATCCGGAGACGTCCGCGCCGCTCGCCGCGCTGCACCCGCTCGGACGGATGGGCGAGGTCGGCGACGTCGTCGACGCGATCGTGTTCCTGGAGAACGCGACCTTCGTCACCGGCGAGATCCTCCACGTCGACGGCGGCCAGAGCGCCGGCCACTGAACTCCCCACACTGGTGGGCTTTGTGAGCAGTAGTGGCGAAGTATCGATTCGGCTAACACCCATCCAGGTTGTGTATGAATTGTGTGCGTGGCGTGATTGAATCATGCACAACTCGGCCTGGTGGCTTGAAGTCGACCGTTCGGTTCCCCGTGTCCTGTGACCTCAGCAGGATGTCCGCGCGCTCGTGCAGGACCGCCCGGCCGAGCCGGTACGAACGTGCGGCAGGGGCGGGAGTGGTCGATCCGCGCGCGCCCCTGCCGTAGCGCATCCTGTGTCCCCGCGCACCTTCAGACCGGAGGCCGCGCCCGGTAGGAACCGCAAGCGTCCGCGGTCCGCCGGACGGGAGCGTGCGCCACGTCACCGTGCCGGCACACCGCGACTGCGGTGCCGCCTGCCGTCACGTACGTGAAGGGAACCCTCCATGACCACAGCCGCCGCCGCGACTGTCTCCGACTTCTACTACGGCGCGGTGACTCCGGTCGCCGCCTATCTGATGGCGTGCCTGGGAGCGGCCCTCGGGCTGCGCTGCACGACCCGTTCGCTGCGCCGTCCGCAGCACAGAGCCCGCTGGCTGGCGCTCGGCGCCGTCTCGATCGGCTGCGGCATATGGACCATGCACTTCATCGCCATGATCGGCTTCAGCGTCGAGGGCGCGCTCGTCAACTACGACGCCACGAAGACGCTGTTGAGTCTCGTCGTGGCCATTGCCGTGGTCGCCGTAGGAGTGTTCCTCGTCGGCTACCGGGGCGGATCCCCGCTGAACCTGGGTGTGGCCGGCGCGGTCACCGGGCTCGGTGTGGCGGCCATGCACTACCTCGGAATGGCCGCCATCCACACGAACGGCACCCTCCGCTACGACCCCGTGACCGTGGCGCTCTCCATTGTGATCGCCGTCGCGGCCGCCACCGCGGCGCTGTGGGCGGCGGTCTCGATCCACACGCTGTGGGCGAGCCTCGGCGCGAGCCTGGTGATGGGCGTCGCCGTGACCGGCATGCACTACACCGGCATGGCCGCGGTCTCCGTCCACATCACCGGTCTGGCCGGTTCCTCGCAGTCCTCGGCCGACCTGGTCGCGTTCCTCCTTGTCATGCTCGCCGGTCCGCTCCTCGTCCTCCTGGTCGCCGCCGTGATCGTCATGTTCGACCCCGACATGATGCTCGGCGAGACCGACGCGAAGACGTCGGAGCCCGCGCCCGCCCCGCTGTTCGGCGGCGACTCCGTCTTCCCGCCGAGGGAGCCGGCCCAGTCGGCCCAGCCTTCGCAGGGCCGCACCTCCTGGTGATCCGACGTCGACACCGCTTACGGGCGTACGGACCTCGTCCCGGGCGCCCGTCAGCCGGGAGTCGCCGCCGGACGCCTGCGGAGCACGGATGCCGAACTGCCGTACAGGCAGGCCCTATCGCACCTCTGCCCATGCGGCCACGAGTTCCGGGACGTACACCGTCGCCTGCACGTCCGTGCACGCGCGGGCCATGCGCGTCCGCAGGGTGTCGATGTCGGCCTCCTCGGCCGTGGCGATGCCGGCGCGCTCCATCACCGGCAGGAGGCTGCGCGCCGACTCGGCGATGAGTGTCACCGCCGCCGAGTCGGGGCCGCCGGTGGGGACGGCGACCGCCACGCCGGGGTCGGTCAGCCCGGAAAGCCTTAGGACTTCGGCCAGTTGCTCGCCCATGTCGGGGTCGCGGCGGCCTTCTCGGAGCGCCGCGCTGATCCACTCAACGGTTTCCGTCACCAGCGCTACCGCGGGTATGGCGCGTGTCCGCGAAATATTGAAGTCCTGGAACGTGACGACGCCACCGGGCCGCACCAACCGTGTCAGTCCCTTCACCGTGGCCACCGGATCGTCGAGATGAATCAGGATCAGTCGTCCCACCAGGGCGTCGAAAGGCTCGGACAGGTCGAGATCGGGGAGTGTGCCCTGCTCGAAGGTGACATTCCCGGAGGACAACGCGGCCGCGTTCTCCCGCGCACGTCCCAGGACGCCCGGGTCCATGTCCACGCCGAGAACCCGACCACGTGAGCCGACCACGCGCGCGGCGGCCAGGGACACTTCGCCGGTACCGCAGCCGACGTCGAGGACGCGCATTCCCTCCCGCAGGCCCGCCGTCCTCAACAGATATTCGGTGTGGCTGTCGTACAGCGAAGCCTGTATGCCGAGCCTGTCCGCCTCCTCGGATGTATTTCCCATCACGTAGGAACTCGGGTGCTTCTCAGTCATTCCTGGTCCGTTCATTACTCTGGGATTTCTGCAGTCAGCAGTAACGGAGTGTAGGAAGCGACCGGTTGGCGGTCTTCGGTGTGACCATGGAGTCATGGGGCGGATTTCTGTGGAATCCACAGTCGCCGTCAGCCGGTGATTCCGACGACCGAGCGGAGGAGTCCGGCGAAGGTGCGCGGATCGGCGCCGGTGAGCTTGTGCCACTGGCCGAGCCGGTAGGCCACGGTGTTGGGGTGGATCCCGAGGGCGGTGGCGGTCCGGGCCAGCGACGACCCGGAGTCGGCGAAGGCGATCACCGTCTCCGCCAACAGGGGTTGTCCGCCGGTGACCCGGCGGACCTCGGTGAACAGAGGGTGCAGCCGCTCCCGGCTGTCGATGAGGCTCGCCTGGAGCCAGACGTCCTCGAACGACGTGGCGCGGCCGCCGCGTTCGGCCACGGCGAGGGCGCGCTCCGCGTCGGTGATGCTCATCTCCGCGCCGGCGAGTCCGGACCGGTCGAGACCGATGCCCACGCGCGCGTCGTCGCCCAGGTTGATCACGCGGGTGGCCAGGTCGGCCGGGTCGACCCGCTGGGTGACGGCGACCATGAGCTGCCCGCTCAGGCCGCAGGAGACCCTTCCGGGAAGCTGTCGTGCCGCACGTTGCAGCAGGCCGAGGTGTCCTTGGGCGGCCCACGGGGCAGCGGGCGTGCACAGGGCGCGGAAGTCGCCGTCCGGGTCGAACCCGAGTTCACGCGCGATCTCCGCGGTGTGCTCGCGGGGTGCCCCGCCGGTGCGGAGCAGTTCGAGGAAGCGCTGCCGCAGACCGGCCTCGCGGCCGTACCGTGACTCGGCCTCGTCCGCGAAGGTGTCCGCGACGACGCCGCTGACCGACCGCACCCACGACCACAGGGGCGCGACCAGCTCGATCGCGGCGTCCTCGGCCGCCGTACCCCGCGCCGCGGCGCGCAGTTCGTCCCACAGTCGGCGGGCGCCGATGTGGAAGGTCGCGAGCGCGTCCTGGACGGGCATGCCGTAGTACGCCCGCCTGCGTGACTCGGACTGGAACTCCAGCAGTTGCTCGGCCGTCGGCTCCACATCCAGGGCGAGACCCCTCAGGAGGGCCTGGAGCCGGCTGCGCACGGTCCGGCGTTGCTCGGCCAGCGGGAACGCCGCGTACGAGGGGAGCTCGCGCCTGATGTCGTCGGTGACGACGACGCTGAGCTCCTCGATGCGCGACAACAGGGACTCGCACAGCACGCGCAGCGGATGTCCGTCGGGCCGGACCGGAGAGGAAGTCACGCGGACACTGTCGAATCGACAAAGAGTCCATGTCAATCCTCCTCACGCGGAGTGAAGTGACAGGTGCGACTCGTGTGCCGGGCGGCTCGGCGAGCCGGACCCGCCGTTGCCTACCCAGAGTTGGGTCAGGCTGCGCGCGCGACGGCTGACCATACTGAGTTTCGTGAAAGGGAAAACGCAGCTCGGGGAATTTCTGCAGGCCCGGCGTTCCCACCTCCGTCCTGAGGACGTCGGGGTGGCCACGTACGGGGAGCGGCGGCGCGTGCCGGGGCTCCGCCGCGAGGAGTTGGCGCTGCTCGCCGGGGTGAGCGTCTCCTACTACACACGGCTGGAACAGGGACAGGCGCCGAGCGCGTCACCGGAAGTCCTGGACGCGCTGGCCTTCGCCCTGCGGCTCGACGAGCCGGAGCGGCGCTATCTGCACGACCTGGCCCGCGTGGGCAGACAGCGACCGGGAGGCCGACGCCCCGCGCCGGAACGGGTGACGGAAGAACACACCCAACTCCTGGACGTCTTGGGGGACGCGCCCACGCTCCTGCTGGGCCGGCGCAGCGACGTGCTGGCCTGGAACCGCCTGGGACACGCGCTGTTCGCCGGTCATGTGGACCCCGGTGCCCCGGACCGGCCGACCCAGCGGCCGAACATGGCCCGGCTGGTGTTCCTGGACCCGCACACCCGCGACCTGTACGCGGACTGGCCGAGCAAGGCCAGGGCGGTGGTGGGGCACCTCCGCCTGGTGGCGGGACGGTTCCCCGACGACGCGGCACTGCACGCGCTGGTGGGCGAACTGAGCGCCAAGAACGCCGAGTTCGCCTCGATGTGGGCCGACCACCGGGTCAAGTCGCACCTGCTCGCCTCGTACGAGATGCGCCATCCGCTGGTGGGCCCGCTCACGGTCGTCCAGCAGACTCTCGGCCTCGGGCGCGGCACCAGCGTCGTGGTCGCCACCACCCCGGCGGGCTCGTCCGCACGAGCGGCACTGACCCTGCTGGCCCAGGCCGCCGTACCGGACGAGTCGGTGAGGATGCCTGCCCGGGCCGCCACGGACTGACCCGCGCGCTCGACAACTCACCACCTACCGGCGGCACTTCACGGCTGCGCGCCTGCTCACCACCGTCCTGACGGGCGGCGGTCCAGGCCGCCGTGCTGCCGGAGTCGGCGCGGAGAACTGCTCGGGCGTGCCGCGGACCGACCCGCATACCCGACAACTCCCCGCCCACGCACCGCACTTCACGGCTTCGCGCCCGCTCGCCGCACCACCGCGTCGGCACGGCGCTGCCGTACGCCCGAAAACCACTGACCACAGAACCGACTCACCCCAAGGAACCGACCCATGCTCAAGAAGCTCACCAAGTCCGCCCTGTCCGCGGCCGTCGTCGTCGCGGCCGGCGTCGTGACGCTCGGCCCGGCTCCCGCCTCGGCCGTCTCCGCGCCGCTGAGCGATGCCCGGATCGCCCGCCACTTCGACCTGGCCAAGGGGCAGACGCCGGAGAACGTCGTGCTCGCTCCCGACGGCAGCGCCTACGTCACCTTCGCCGCCGCCCGCCAGATCGCGCGCCTCTCGCCCGACGGCACCACGCAGATCCTGGCCACCCTGCCCGCACCGGCGGACGGCGGGGTCCACACCCCGGTCCTGGGCTTCGCCCTGACCACCGGCATCGTCCGTACCCACGACGGCACCCTGTACTTCCTGTACGCCACCGGTACCGCCGACCTCACCGGCGTATGGCGGCTGCGCCCCGGCGGCACGCCGGAGCGGATCGCCGCGCTGCCCGCGGACGGACTGCCCAACGGCCTTGCCCTGGACGCCCGTTCGCGCACTCTCTACGCCACCGACTCCGTACGCGGCACCGTCTGGAAGGTGCCCGTTTCCGGCGGTGCACCCACCGCCTGGTCCACCGCCCCCGAACTGGCGTCGACCGGTTTCCTCGGCGCCAACGGCCTGAAGATCCGGGAC
This sequence comes from Streptomyces sp. NBC_00986, assembly GCF_045162565.1. Taxonomy (NCBI): domain Bacteria; kingdom Bacillati; phylum Actinomycetota; class Actinomycetes; order Kitasatosporales; family Streptomycetaceae; genus Streptomyces; species Streptomyces sp. NBC_00986. The sequence goes on along the minus strand of NZ_CP108733.1, from coordinate 663,236 downwards.
GGGGCACTGTGGGTCACGAACCTCGACCGCGGCACCGTCCTGCGTATCCCCGTCCTGCGGGACGGACGCGCGGGCAGGGTCCGGACCGAGGTCACCGGCCTGCCCGGGATCGACGACTTCGCCTTCACCGGCCGCGGTGACCAGGTGCTGGCCACCCTCAACGGTTCGAGCGAGGTCGTGCTCGTCGAGCCGCACGGCAGCCCCACCACGGTTCTGACCGCGGCCGACGGCCTGCAGAACCCCACGTCGATCGCCCTGCGCGGCGACACCGCCTACGTCCTGAGCGCGGCCTACGTCACCGCCGACGACCCCAACCTGATACTCGCCCACCTCAACCACTGACCACTCCGGCGGACCGGGCGCGTAGGGCCAACTCGGGCCCTACGACGCCCCGTTCGGCCCCGCCTGCGAAGTCTCGGGCGTCTCCGCTGGAGCGGTTGGCAGACCTGCCGGTGACGGTTCGGGTTCCGCGTCCGGCTTGTGGCCGCCGCGCAGCGCCGAGGCGACCGCGGAGACCAGGGCCATGCCGGCGGCGACGCTGAAGACGATGGTCAGGCCGTGGTGGAACGGGCCCGAGACCAGTTGGGGGAAGAAGGTGTGGCCGGTCAGGACGGCGCGCTGGGCCGCGGTGACGTGGTCGAGGGTTCCGTTGGACGCGAGCAGGTGCTGGATGGGGTTGTTGCCGAGGAACGTGGCGAACAGCGTGCTCACCGGAGGCAGCGACGCCGCCTGCTCTGCCGCGCCGGCCGGTACCCCGTGGATCTGGAGTCCGTGGCTCAGCGTCCTGGGCAGCGAGGTCGCGAGCCCGGACACCATCAGGGAGAAGAACACGCCGATGGAGAGAGCCGTGCCCGAGTTCTGGAAGGTGGACCGCATGCCCGAAGCGACACCCCGGTACTCGCTCGGCACGCTGCCCATGATGGACGACGTGTTCGGCGCGGAGAACATGCCCTGGCCGAGCCCGTTGAGCAGCAGAAGTGCCGCGAACATGCCGTAGTCGAAGTCGATGGGCAGTGCGAGCAGACCGAGGAAGGAGAGCGCCACGACGATCAGCCCGACCGTCGAGAACATCCGGGCGCCGAACCGGTCCGACAGCCATCCGGACACGGGTCCGGCGATGAGGAAGCCGACGGTGAGCGGCAGCATGAAGATGCCAGCCCACAGCGGGGTGTCCTCGTAGTCGTAGCCGTGCAACGGCAGCCAGATGCCCTGCAGCCAGATGATCAGCATGAACTGCAGCCCGCCCCGCGCGATCGCGGTGAGCAGGGCGGCCAGGTTGCCCGCGGCGAAGGCACGCACCTTGAACAGGGCCAGGTTGAACATCGGTTCGGCGATGTGCGTCTCGACGTAGCAGAAGACCAGCAGCAGGACGACACCGCCGATCAGACCGCTGAGCACCCACGGGTTGCCCCAGCCGGTGGCGCTGCCGCCGTAGGGCTGGATGCCGTAGGTGATGCCCGCGAGGAGGATGCCGGCGCCCGCCGCGAAGGTGAGGTTGCCCAGCCAGTCGATGCGGCCGGGACGGCCCGCCGAGGTCTCGCGCAGGCTCAGGTAGGACCAGATCGTGCCGGTGATGCTGATCGGCACGCTCACCCAGAACACCGCGCGCCAGTCGACGACGGCCAGTAGACCACCGGCGAGAAGGCCGAGGAACTGGCCTGCCAGCGCGGTGATTTGGTTGATGCCGAGCGCCATTCCGCGCTGCCGGGCGGGGAAGGCGTCGGTGAGGATCGCGGCCGAGTTGGCGGTGAGCATGGAACCGCCGAAGGCCTGCACGACGCGCCAGAGGATCAGCCACATCGCCCCCGCTCCCGCGCGGAACGGGTCCAGGGACAGCGCCACGGACGCACACGCGAAGATCAGGAAGCCGATGTTGTAGATCTTCACCCGGCCGAACATGTCACCGAGCCGGCCGAGTACGACCACCAGTACCGCCGAGACCAGCAGATAGCCCAGGATCATCCAGAGCAGATAGCCGATGTTGCCCGGCGCGAGCGGATCGAGGCCGATGCCGCGGAAGATCGCGGGCAGCGAGATGATCACGATCGAGGCGTCCATCGTGGCGATGAGCACGCCGAGGGTGGTGTTCGAGAGTGCGACCCACTTGTAGTTCGGCCCGGGGGGAGTGTCCTTACGACGCCCCGAAGGCACGGTGCTCAGCAGCGACGGCCGTCCGCCCCCGTTCCCCTGTCCGTCGCCGGGTACGTGCGCGCGCTCGGTCACAGTCGCTCCGCCAGTCGGTCGAGGAGGGGCAGGGCCGACGCGAGGGTCGCGCGCTCCTCCGCGGTGAACTCGTCGAGGACGGCCCCGAGCCGGTGGACCGACGCGGAGCGCCGCTCGGCCAGCACGGCACGTCCCTCGTCCGTGATCGCGAGGATGCTCCGCCGCCCGTCCGCGGGATCGGGGCTGCGACGGACCAGCCCGCGCTGTTCGAGCAGCGCGAGGGTGCTGGCCATCGCCTGCGGGCGTACCCGCTCGGCCTCGGCGAGGGATGTGGGCGATTCGGAGCCGTCGCGGGCGAGCCGGGCCAGGACCGAGACTCCGGAGAGCGACACGTCCCCCACAGCGTGCGCCTGACGCAGGCGCCGCGTCACCCGGCCCACCGCGAGCCGCAGCTCCGACGCGAGCCGGGCCGTGTCGTTCGGGCTGTTCACCTTCATGGTTACTAACAGTAGATTTATCAGCCTGAACTGCTCAACCAATTGTTAGTAAATCGCGCGAGGAGGCTGTCGGTGGAGAGAGGACGCCCTACAGGACTGTTCGTCGGACTGTGCACCCTGGACGTCATCCAGCTCGTGGACCACGCACCCGGCTCGAACGAGAAACTCACCGCTCGGGACCAGGTGGTCGCCGCAGGTGGCCCGGCGGCCAACGCGGCTGTTGCCTTCGGCCACTTGGGCGGCGCGGCCACGCTCCTGACCGCAATCGGCGCCCACGCACTGGGAGTTGGGGTGACGGCCGACCTGAACGCGCTGGGCGTGACCGTCGTCGACCTGGCGGCCGACTCGGCGGAGCCACCCGCGGTCTCCTCCGTCCTGGTGACCGCGTCCACCGGAGAACGTGCCGTCGCCTCGACCAACGCGACGGCACACCGACTCGCCCCGCCCGACGACCTCGACGCGCTGGTGACCGCCTGCGACATCGTCGAGTTCGACGGCCACCACAGGGAACTGGCCGTCGCCGCGGCCCGCTCCGCGCGCGCCCTCGGCCGGAAGACCCTTTTCGACGGCGGCAGTTGGAAGCCCGGCACCCAGGACCTGCTGCCGTTCATCGACGTGGCCGTCTGCTCGGCCGACTTCCACCCGCCCGGTACCAGCACGCCAGCTGACACGCTGCGCTTCCTGCGGGAACACGGGGTCGGCTGGTCGGCGGTGAGCGGGGGAGCGGACCCCGTCGTCTGGGCGGGGCCGGGCGGCGAAGGCGCGGTGGACGTGCCCTCGGTCAAGGTGGCGGACACGGTGGGCGCGGGTGACGTCCTGCACGGGGCGCTCGCGTACCACCTCGTGTGGGGCCGCCTGACCTCGGAGGTCTTCGCGGAGGCGCTGCGCGCGGCGGCCGTCGTGGCCTCCCGGGCCTGCGCCTCCTTCGGCACGCGCGCGTGGATGCGGGAGGGGTGACCCGGGCCGTCGCGTGCGGGCCTGAGAAGATCATCAGGAACGTATGTGTCACCGGACCGTACGAACCACGGGTGGGAAACATGATCGTCGCAGTGCTGCTCGGTGTCCTGGTCCTCGTCGTCGGCGGGTGCGCGTGTGTGTTCTGGGCCGAGCGCGGCGGCCCCCGCTGGGCCCGTGTCGTGGCGACCGTGACCCTCACCGCGAGCGAACTCCTGCGCGGCTCCGGCAAGAAGCGGCGCCGGGGCCTGGACCCGAACAGCCAGGGCGACGAGTAGCAGGGCCGGGCCGCCGCGGGAAGCACGGAACCGGCCGGGGAACTCGCCGGGACGGAACCCTTCTCCGTGCCCCAACGTGCCTAGACTGAGCCGTCGTTGATCGTTTCACGGACGGTCTCAGGAGGACCATATGCCCCGCACCCCGTCTCGACGCACCGCTCTGCGCGGCCTGGTCGCAGGCTCAGCCGTGGTGATCGGCTTCGATCCCTTCACCCGTAGCTGGGCGGTGACCGACACCGGCCGGCCGCTCACCGGCCTCCCTCATCTGGACGGGACGCTCCACACCGACGACGCATCGCTCAGCGCCGACGCCGACGACTTCGGGCACATCGTGCACCGGCGTCCGGCCGCGGTACTGCGGCCCGGCTCCGTGCGGGATGTCGTCGCGATGGTGCGGTTCTGTGATCTGCACGGACTCCGCGTGGCCCCGCGCGGACAGGGCCACGGGACGAACGGGCAGGCACAGGTCGAGGGCGGTCTGATCATCGAGACCGAGCCGCTCGCCTCCATCGGCCCGGTAGGGACGGGGAGTTCACGCGTCACGGTCGGCGCGGGCGCCAAGTGGAGCGACGTGGCCAAGGCGGCCATCGCCCACGGTCTGACCCCGCCCGTCTTCACCGACTACCTCGAACTCTCCGTCGGCGGCACCCTCTCCGTCGGCGGCCTGGGCGGCCAGAGCCATCAGCAGGGCGCGCAGGTCGACAACGTCCTCGAACTCGAAGTCGTCACCGGAGCAGGGGAGTTGCTCCGCTGCTCCCCGACCCGCCACCCCGACCTCTTCCACGCCGTGCTCGCCGGTCTGGGCCAGTGCGCGGTCATCGTCGGCGCCACCCTGCGCCTGGTCCCGGCCCCGGAGACCGTACGGCACTACCTCCTCCCGTACGACGACCTCCAGACCTTCCTCGACGACCAGCAACTCCTCGCCACCGAGGGGCGGTTCGCCTACCTGGAGGGCCAGGTCGGCGCGGACACCGCCGGGGCCTTCAACCAGTTCGCCATCGAGGCCGTCGCCTACGGGCCGCCGGTGGGGGACACCCCCGACGACACCACCCTCCTGCGAGACCTGCGCTACGTCGCGTCCGGCGCCCAGATCACCGACCTCGGCTACTACGACTTCCTCGACCGGCTGGCCGCCTCCGTCGCCGCTCTGAAGGAAGCGGGCCTGTGGGCCTACGCGCACCCCTGGCTCAACCTGGTCATCCCGGGCCGTAGAACCGCAGACGTGGCCGGCACCCTGCTGGACGCCCTCACCCCGGCCGACCTCGGACCCGGCGTCGTCCTCCTGTACCCCCTGCTGCGCGAGCACCTCCGCACCCCGCTGCTGCGGATGCCCGACGACCCGATGCCCTACCTGTTCGCGGTCCTGCGCGCCGCACCGCCCGAGGACACGGCGACCGTACAACGACTGCTGGCTGCCAACCGGTCCGCGTACGAGACGGTCCAGGCGGCCGGCGGCACGCAGTACCCGGTCGGCTCGATCCCCTTCCGACACGCCGACTGGAAGCGGCACTTCGGGCCGGTGTGGAAGCGGTTCGCCGAGGCCAGGAGGACGTACGACCCGAAGGGGATCCTGGTGCCGGGGCAGGGCATCTTCTGAACGCCGATGCGGTTCTAGCCGGGAGGCAGGTCCGCCAACGCGTCGCGCAACGCGGCGCGGGAGGCCACGCCCAGCTTCGGGAAGAGCTGGCGCAGGTGGGCGGCGACGGTGCGCGGGGAGAGGAAGAGGCGCTCGGCGATCTGCTTGTTGGTGAGACCGGCCGCCGCGAGGAGGGCGATCTCCCGTTGCTGGGGTGTCAGTGACGCCGGGCCACTGACACCGGCGGCTCCCACGGACAGGCCGGTCGCCCGCAGCTCATTGCCCGCCCGGGCCGTCCAGGGGCGGGCACCGAGCCGCTCGAACGTCTCGATGGCGTCGGCGAGTTGGACACGCGCCTCCGTCGTGGCCTTCACCCGGCGGAGGCGTTCGCCGTGGGCGAGCCGGACCCGGGCCAGTTCGAAGGGCCAGCGCTCGGTGCCGGGTACGGCGAGCGCCTCCTCGAACAGGCCGAGCGCTTCCTGGTCCACGGCCGCGATCGCCGCCGACGCCTTCACGAGCAGGGCGAGCCGGGGCGAGATCGCGGCGATACCGGCCTCAAGTGCCGCCGCCGCGTGGGCCGTTGCCTCCGCGGTGCGGCCCGTTCTGACCGCGGCCTCGACGAGATCCATGACGACGAACAGGGCCGGCGGGACGTGCGAGGCGAGCTCCCCCGCGGGGCTGATGGCGCACGCGTGCCGGTAGGCGTCCTCGAACCGGCCCTGGCCGAGCGCTGCCAGCGCCCTCGCGTGCGAGGCGCACGACAGGTAGGAGCCCACACCGCGCGGTGTCGCCCACAGGGTCATCTCGTCCGTGAGGGCTTTGACGGCGGTCTCGTCACCTCGGGCGGCGGCGACCAGCGCCCGCTGGTACAGGAACTCCGTCGACAGCAACTGGTAGCTGTGCGCTTCGCCCAGATCCCGCCCCTGCGCGGCCTGCGCCTCCAACTCGTCCCATTCACCTGCCGCGAAATGGTCCCGGCCCAGGTACACCAGCCCCTGGATCTCCACGGTGAGCGAGCTGTTGTCCCGCCCGTCGCGCAGCACGCGCCGCAGCGCCGTCCTGCACGCCGGCAACCGGTCCACGTAGAGAGAGGTCATGGCGAGCCGGATGATCCGGACCGGGTCGGCCTCCTGGTCGAGGGAGGCGATGGCCTCGTCGAGCCTGCCGAGCGCGGGCGGTGCCGTGCGCGCAGGGTCGGCCATCGTGCTCAGGGTCAGGGCGAGTTGGTCCGGGATCTCCGGCTTCAGCAGGCCGAGCGCCCGGTGCAGCGGCTTCCACAGTTCTGTGCGCTGACTGCTCTGGCACAGCCAGGCGAGGGTGTACAGCGCGTCGATCATGGTGGGATCGGCGGCGTCGTACGGCTGGTGCTGCATGCCGATCGCACCGACGAGCAGCCGGTGGGCGGTGTCGAGGTCGCCCTCACCGCTGAGGAGGATGTGGTGGGCGGCGGCGACCGCGGCGACCAACGGTCCGGCCCGTCCGCCGTCGGCCAGCCGGGCCTCTTCGAGCAGACGGGGCACATCTCGCAGATCGCCGGTCAGATCCGCGCCGAGATAGGCGGCCTCCGCGATCCGGCGGCTGCGCTCGTAGCCGCGCGGGCTCAGCTCCGCGGCGCGCAGCAGCGCGGCGATGGCACCGCCCGCGTCACCGCGCCGCACGGTGTCACGTGCCACTTCCTCCAGCAGACTCGCGACTTCCTCGGTCGGCTCGACCGTGGCACGGGCGAGGTGCCAGGCGCGTCGCTCGGGGCGGTCGGACCAGTACTCCGCCAGGGCGCGATGCACCTCGCGGCGCTGTTCGCTGGTGGCGAGTTCCACCACGGCGGACCGCGTCAGGGGATGGCGGAACACCAGCCGGCCGGTGGTCGCGTCCACGAGCCCGGCCCGCTCCGCGGGCGCCAGGTCCTCCATGCCGGTCCGCTCGGACGTGGCCGACGTGAGGACACGCAGATCGCCGGTGCCGTCCAGAACCGCGTACAGGAGAAGCAGCCGGGTCGACGCGGGCAGCGTCTCGACGCGGGACGCGAACACGGCCTGGAGACGGCGGCTCAGCGGCAGCAGCTCGGGCACCGCGGCTCCGGAGCGCTGCGGGGCGGTGAGCGCGTCGGGCAGTTCGAGCAGGGCGAGCGGGTTGCCCTGCGCCTCCGCCAACAGCCGCTCCCGGACACGTGGGGCCAGGGTCGGGGTTCGCGCCTGGATCAGCGCCGCCGCAGCCGTCGTGTCGAGAGGCTGTACGTCGTGATGGGGGACTCCGCCGCGTTCGAAGAAGCTGCCTTCTCCCGACCGGTAGGCGCCGAGGAAGCCGACCCGGCTGCCGGCGAGGCGGCGGGCCACGAAGCCGAGCACCACGGCGCTGGCGCGGTCCAGCCACGGGAGATCGTCGACGATCACCAGCAACGGGCGCTCCGCGGCCACCTGGACGAGCAGGCTCAGCGCCGCGTTGGACACCAGCAACTGATCCGACGGTGCGCCCTGGTCCAGGCCCAGCGCGACGCTCAGGGCTGTGCGGTACGGGTCGGTCAGGCGGTCGAGCCCGGCCAGCAGCGGCTGAAGGACCTGGTGGAGACCCGCGAAACTGATCGTGCTCTCGAACTCCACACCGGCGGCACGCACGACCCGCGCGCCCGCGCCGCGAGCCTGTCGGGCCGCGGCGTCCAACAACACCGTCTTGCCGACACCGGCGTCCCCGGACAGCAGCAGCGCCCCGCCGGAGACCGTGGCCTCGTCGACGAAACCCCGGACCAGCCCGAGGTCGTGATCACGGCCGATGAGCATCTCGGCCGGATGCGACGCCGGAAGCCCGTGCCCGTCCCCGTCCATGCGCGTCTCCCTTCCGGCCTCGGAACTTTACGCCCGCCTCTCATTGTCACCTCATGAACAAGCCGCCGTTGACGTCGAGTGTGGCGCCGGTGATGTACCCGGTGTCCTCCCCTGCCAGGTGTCCCACGAGGGAGGCCACTTCCTCCGGCCGTCCGAACCTGCCCACGGGCATGCGGTCGGCGGCGCGCTGCAACGCCTCGGCGGGAAGATCGTCCATCACGGGCGTCCGTACGGCCGCGGGAGCGACGGCGTTGACGGTGACGCCGTGGGGAGCGAGTTCCTGGGCGAAGACCTTGGTCAGCACCAGAACGCCCGCTTTCGCCGCCGCGTAGTGCGGGCCGGCGACCAGTCCGCCCTGCTGCCCAGCGAGTGACGCGAGGTTGATGACCCGGCCCCAGCCGCGCTCCCGCATCGCCGGTGCGCAGAGGCGGGTGAGGACCAGGACGCTGCGCAGGTTGGTGGCCATGAGGGCGTCCCACTCGTCGAGATCGACGTCCCACACGGTGCCGGGTGCCGTACGCGCCGCGTTGTTGACCAGCACGTCGGGGCTGTGCCAGGCGGAGGACACCGCCCGCACGGCGCGCTCGGTCCCCTCCGGGTCGCTGACGTCGGCGTGCACCGCGATGGCCGAATCCCCTTCAGGATCGAGGGACTTGGCCAGGGCCTGCGCGCCGGTCCCGTCCTGGTCCAGCAGTGCCACGCGCAGGCCGCGGCGGTGCAGTTCGGCGGTGATCGCGGCACCGATGCCACGGGCGGCGCCGGTGACCAGCGCGACCTTGCGGTCCGCGGTCGGGCGGGTCGGGTCTGCTGATGATCGGGGCGCACTCACCGGTTCGGGTCTCCTTCGCTTTGCGCTGCCGGGATCGGACGGCGTCTGTGTGTCGGTACATCGGTATGTCGGTACGTCGGTTTGGGGATCAGACGACGTCGGTGTGGGGGAGGGGCCGGCCGAGCAGGACGCGGCCGTAGAGCTCCCGGCTGGTCTCGACGCTCAGCGCCGCGTGGCGGGAGGCCGTCCCGATGTCGCGCCAGGCGCGTTGCAGCGGGGAGTCGTCGGAGAAGCTGCCGGCGCCGGCCGTGTCGAGGAGGAGGCTGACCGCGTCGCGGGCGCAGCGCATGGCGTGGCTCCCGTCCATCCTCAGCCGAGCCCGGGTCTCCAGGTCGGGGCGCCGACCCTCGCGTGCGGCCTTGTCGATCTCGTCGGCCGCGCGCCGTACGTGCAGTCTGGCGGTGTCGATCAAGGTGGCCGCCTGGGCGACATTCATCTGGTGAGGAGCCGCCTCCGCCGTGTAGGTGTGCAGCGGAGAGACCGACCGCTTTCCGCCCGCGAGGTCCCGGACGACCAGTTCCAGAGCGCCGCGGGCGATGCCCACGCCCGTACCGACCAGCGGCAGATTGATGGACAGCGGGAAGACGACCCGGGCCTCGCCCGGATGACGGTCGACGCCGATGCCCTCGGCGATCTCGGCGAACGACACGAACCGCTCGTCAGGGACGAAGAGTTGCTGCGCCAGCGCCGTCCGGCTGCCGGTGCCGCGCATGCCGGCCATGTGCCAGGTGTCCGACACGGTCACGTCGGACGCGGGGACCAGGGCCAGCCCGCGTTCCGGCCGGCCGCGGTCCTCCCGGACGATGCCCAGCAGTACCCAGGCCGCATGATCGATGCCGGATATCCACGACCACCGTCCGCTGAGTTCGAGACCGCCGGGTACCGCCGTGACCGAACCGGACGGATTGGCGGCCCCGCAGAGCAGGGCATCCGGCTCCGCCTCCCAGACCGACGTCCGGACGGCGTCGGGCAGTTGGGAGGCGAACAGCGCGGCCCCATACGTGATGCCGACCAGCCAGGAACTCGACGCGCAGCCCGCGGCCAGCTCGGCACACACGTCGACCGCCGTACGCACACCGGCGCCATGGCCGCCGTAGCGGCGCGGCGTACCCAGGGTGAACAGCCCGGCCTCGCGCAGGGCCTTCGCGCTCGGCTCGGCCAACGTCCGCTGCTGCTCGGTCTGTTCGACGTGGGCCGCGACGACCGACGCCGTCTCCCGTGCCACATGGACGAGTTGGGCCTCGGTGACCGTCTCGGTGACAGCCTCGGCGGCACTCTGCGGTAATCGATCGCGGCTGTTCCCGTGAGTCATCGGGGTTTCCTATTCTGGCGTCTGATCCGCAACGAACGGTGCTGCTCCGAGCGGGGTCAAGCCGCCGTGCAACAACATCATCTTACCTGGAGGTGTTTCCTCCGGATAAGCTGGAGCCGGCGTCCGTGGCTGAGCGCCGTTCTTGTCACGTCTGCTCAACTGCCAACTGGCCAGGTCGAGTTGGCGCGGCCGTCGGACCCTGAACGCAAGGGAGAACATGTGAAGATCGTCGTGGTGGGCGGCGGTGTCGCCGGTCTCGTCACCGCTCTGAGCCTGCACGCCGCGGGGATGACTCCGCTCGTCTGTGAGTCCGCCCGCGAACTGCACGCGGTCGGTGTCGGCATCAACCTGCTTCCCCACGCCGTACGCGAACTCACCGAACTCGGGCTCGGCGACGCGCTGGACGCCATCGCGCTGCCGCCGGAACGGTTGGTGTACTGCGACCGTCAGGGACGCCCGATCTGGGAGGAGCCTCTTGGTCTGGCGGCCGGGTACCGGTGGCCCCAATACTCCGTCCACCGCGGCAAGTTGCAGATGCTGCTCCTGGACGCGGTCCGCACGCGGATCGGGCCCGACGCGGTCCGCACCGGCATGGCATTCGAGCGCGCCGAACCCTTTGGGCACCAAGAGCCGCTTGAGCGTCAAGAGCCAGGCGTGGCAGCGCACTTCACGGACCGGCACACCGGCGCGCCCGTCGTGATCGAGGCCGATGTCCTCGTCGGCGCCGACGGCATCGACTCCCGGCTGCGGGCCCAACTCCATCCCGGAGAAGGGCCTCCGCGCGGGAACGGCGTGCGGATGTGGCGGGGCATGAGCCGGTACCCGCACATCCTCGGCGGGCGGGCGATCGTGGTGGCCGGCGGTCGACCCGGGGACAAGTTCGTCGCCTACCCCGTCGCCGACCCGGCGATCGAGGGCGGACCAACGCTGATGAACTGGGTGCTGGAGATCCGTCGGCCGGAGTCCGGCGAGGGTCTGGACCGCTCCAACCGGCCGATCCCGACGGGCGAGGCGCTGGCCGGGCTGTCCGGGTGGGAGCTGCCCTGGGTCGACCTGCCCGAACTGATCCGTGGCTCCACCGACATCTACGAGTACCCGATGGTGGACCGGGACCCGCTGCCGCGCTGGAGCTTCGGCCGGGTGACCCTGGCCGGGGACGCCGCCCACCCCATGTACCCCATGGGCATGAACGGCGGCTCCCAGTCGATCGTCGACGCACGTGTCCTGGCCTGGGCGCTCTCCCGGCACGACGATCCCGTACGGGCCCTGGAGCAGTACGAGAACCTGCGCAGGGAACCCCTGAACCAACTGGTGCTGGCCAACCGTGAGTTGGGACCGGAGAAGATCATCGCCATGGCCGAGGAGACCGGCGGCCCGGTGCCCGTGGAGCATGCGACGGCTGTGTCGCAGGGGTACAAGAAGCTCGCCGGGTGCACGACAGCCGTGCTCAACTCCAGGGATTCCTGGTCGGTTTCGCCGGTGACGCCCTGAGGGTCGGTGCCTCTGAGAGTCGTGGCGGAGCGGGCTTCAGTGCGCCTCCTCGTGCCGGGGTCGCAGCCGGGCCGGAGCCTTTCCGCCGCCCGACGCGGTGGTGCCGCGTGCGGCGGCACGGGCCGGGCCGTCGGGGATCGTGAAGGCGAAGACGGCGGTCGCCGCGGCGAGGGCGGCCAGGGTCAAGTAGGCATGCTGGTAAGCGGAGATGGGTGGATTCGCGGCGGCTGCCGTGGGCGTGCTCAGGACCAGGGCCGTGGTCACCGCCGCCGGCGCGAAGGCGCCGCCGGTCTGCCGTACGACCGTGTTGAGCGTGGACGCCTGGGCCAGGTCCTTGCGGGAGAGGGTGGCCAGCGAGGCCACCGTCGTCGGCATGAAGACACCGCCCATGCCGATACCGAGCAGGAACATGTAGCCCCGGAAGGTCCACAGGCCGGTGTCCTGGTCGCAGGTGGCGAGGAGCAGCAGGACCGCGCTCACCATGGCCAGGCCCGAGCCGATGATGATGCGGGGGCCGACCCTGGAGTAGAGGATCCCGGCGACCTGGACGGTCAGCAGCACGCCGAAGGCCTCGGGGAAGGTGCTCGTGCCGGACTCCAGCGCGGAGCGGCCCTGCCCCTGCTGGAGGAAGAGCGGGCCGAGGTACATCGCGCCGAGGATCGGCACCAGGCCCACCAGATTGATCAGGTTGGTGTCCCGGAAGAGCCGGTCCGCGAAGAGCCGTAGCTTCAACAGCGGTTCGGAGACGTGGAGTTCGAAGACGATGGCGGCGGCGAGCAGTACCGCGCCGAGTACGAGAGCGGTGACGACGGAGGGGGAGGTCCAACCGCGGTTGGGGCCCTCGCAGACGCCGAACATCACGCCGCCCATGGCGGCCGCGCTCAACAGCAGCCCGGTGAGGTCGAAGCGGCCGGGCCGATGGCCGCGGTGCCCGGCGAGGAACAGTGCCCCGAACACCACGGCGGGCAGGCCCAGCGGCAGGTTGACGTAGAACACCCAACGCCAGGACAGGTGGTCCACCAGCAGGCCGCCGAGCATCGGTGCGGCGGCCGGGGCTATCTGCTGCGGGATGATCATGTACCGCGAGATCCGCACCTGCTCCCAGGAGTTGAAGGTGCTGAAGAGCAGCGAGGAGGCCGCCGGGAAGAGCACACCGGCGGACAGGCCCTGGACCGCGCGGGAGGCGACGAGCTGACCGAGGCCGGCCGCCGCGCCGCACAGCAGTGACGAGACGAGGAAGGCGCCGAGGGCGGTGAGCAACACCCGCTTGGCGCCGAACCGTTCGACCAGCCAGGCGGAGGCGGGGATGGCCATGGCCAGGCAGACCGGATAGACCACGACCACCCCGTCCAGGGCGGCCGTCGTCAGCTGGAACTGACGCGCGATCGAAGGGAGCGCGACGGTCGTGATCGCTCCGTCGACGATCGCGATGAACGTCACGCAGACGCACATGACGGGGACGACGAGACGCTGGCCGGGGCGGCGGAGGCGGAGCCGGCGGAGGTCTGGGGAGCGAAGGGGAGGGGCGAGGGGGACGGGAGGGCGTCGGAACGGCAGCACATGCTGAGCATACTCACTATGTGAGTGCTCATTGAAGCGGCCCGAGGCTCGTACAATCGGCCCTCACCACGGAACGGGGAACGCCATGGCAGTGCACGGCAGCAGCGACATCCTGGTCGACGAGCTCTACGAGACGACGCACCAGCTGCGCCAGTTCGTCGAGACCCGGCTGCGCGCCAACGGAGCCTCGGTCGCGAGACTGCGCGCCCTGCGGATGCTCGCGCACGCCGAACAGCCCCTCCGCATGCGGGACTTGAGCGAAATGACCGGCGTCGCGGCGCGGACCACGACCAGCATCGTGGACAGCCTGGAACGCGACGGTCTGGTGGAGCGCGTACGCCATCCGCACGACCGTCGCGCGTTCCTGCTGCGCCTCACCGACGAAGGCCGGGAGTGCCACCGTGAGGCGGAGGAGATCGACGGCCTCGCGCTCGCGGAGGCGACGGCCGAGCTGGACGCGGAGGACCGCGCGCAGCTACGGACCCTGCTCGCCCGCATCCGGAAGGCGACGGCTTGAGAGCCGGAGGCCGCGTGTGCTCAGGAGGCGGTCCAGTCGCGGAGTTGGCGGGCGATCCGGGCGAGGCCGAGGTCCCCGGACGCGGTGTCGCGGACGAGGGCCACGGCCGCCTTGGGCGGGTAGTCCGGGCGACGCCCGTTCAGGATCAGGTAGGCCTCGGTGGCATGCCAGGCGAAGGCCTCGTTGGAGTGCTCCAGGCACGGCAGCTTCGCCAGGGTCTGCAGCAGCGCGGCCGCCTTGAGATGCAGCGAACCGTAGATGTCGCGCTTCATCGCGCGGGCGTCGACCCGGGCGGCAGCGGCGTAGAGCGGGCCGTAGTCGTCGACCTGGGGATCGCGGTCGAGCAGTTCGGCGGCGTGCAGCAGGAAGGTGACGTCGAGCGCGTGCGGCGGTTCGGGCTGGGTCACGCGGCGTGCCCCTGCTCCTGGCGCTCGAGGTCACGACGGGCGTCCGCCTCGGCCGCCCGTTGCTCCGCGCTGGGATCAGCGCTGCCGGGCTCGGCCGCGAAAGCCGCGCCGCTGTGCGCCATCGACTCCTTGAAGCCCTCGAGGAACCGCTCCTCGACGGCCGTCGCGCGAGCGTAGGCGGCCGAGAGGATGTACTCCTGCAGGCTGACCCCGGCCTGCTTGGCGGCGGCCTCGATGGCCGCGCGCTGCCGGGGGTCTCGGAAGCGGAGGTTCATGGCTTTCGGCGTGTTCGGCATGACGTCCACGGTACCAGTGGTACCACGCGCGGGGGCCGGTGTTTCCTACACGGGGGTATGGCCCTCCAGGTAGGTGCGCACGGCTGCCGGCAGCCCGACGGCGATGGCATCGGCGAACGACGCCCAGCGCAGCTGCCCCGCGGTGAGCTGAGCCTCCCCTGACGGATCGTCGCTCAGCAGCTGGCACACCACGGCCGACCCACCCCCGGACTCTGACTCCAGAAGGCTCGTTCCGTCCACGAGATAGCCGGTGAGTTCATACACCGCCCGCGCGGCGGCGGCCTGCGCCGTCTCGGCCTCCTCGGGAACACCGGACGGCAGACTCCACCCACCCTGCACATCCACCAGCAGCACACGCCCGTCGTTCACGACGAGCGCGTCCACCGCATCCTCGGCGACCTGCTCCAACGCCATGTCTCAACCGTCCCTTCGTTCGTGCAAGGCGTGACCGTTCGTCCGGTCATGCCCGAGCCGGTTTCCTACCCGGGACTGATCGGTTCACGCGGTACGGCCGCACCGGGAGACGCCGACCCGGCCCGCGAACCCGGCGGTCCCCTCGATATGGGCCAGGCCTCCCTCGCATCAGGACACGACCGGCGACACCGCCCCCGCCCCGACCTACGTTGGGGCCATGATCCGCTCCACATCCTCGCCCACGGCCCCCAGCGCAACCCGTCCATCCCTCAGCCCCAGTTGGTTCGCGGCCGTGATGGGCACCGGCATCGTCGCCAACGCGGCGGTCACCCTCCCGCGGAGCCTCCCCGGGGTGCGGACCGCTGCCACGGTCGTCTGGGCGGGCGCCGTACTGCTGCTGGTCCTGCTGGCCGTCGGCTACCTCCGGGGCCGGGCGCTGCGGTCGCACGCGGGGGATCCGGTCGTGGCGCAGTTCTTCGGCGCACCGCCGATGGCACTCCTCACGGTCGGCGCCGGAACGCTGCTGCTCGGCCGACGGGTGATCGGGCTCGACGCCGCGCTGGACGTGGACCGGGTGCTGTGGGCGCTCGGCACCGCACTCGGCCTCGCCACCGCCTGCACGGTCCCGTACCTGATGGTCACCCGGCACCGCTTCGCGCCGGACGCGGCGTTCGGCGGCTGGCTCATGCCGATCGTGCCCCCGATGGTCTCCGCCGCGACCGGCGCCCTGCTCGTCCCGTACACCCCGGCCGGTCAACTCCGACTCGCCCTGCTCCTCGCCTGCTACGCGATGCTCGGCCTGGGCCTCGTCGCAGCGCTACTGGTCCTGGCCATCCTCTACGGCCGCCTCGTGCACCACGACGCACCCACCGGCGCCATGGTGCCAACGGTGTGGATCGGCCCCGGGGCCCTGGGCCAGGCGGTGACGGCACTCGGCGCGCTGGCCACGGCGGCACCGACCGCACTGCCCGCGCTCTACGCCCGGGGCGCCGAGGGACTCGCGCTGCTGGGCGGAGTCCTGGTGTGGGGCTTCGCCCTGCTGTGGCTGGCGCTCGCCACCGCCCTGACCGCACGGACGATCCGCGCCGGGCTGCCGTTCGCGCCCACCTGGTGGTCGTTCATCTTCCCGTTCGGCGCGCTCGTGACCGCCTCCAACTCCCTTGCGGCGCGCACGGGTTCGCTGTTGTTCATCTGGCCGGCCGTGGCGTTCTACGTGCTGCTCGTCCTGGCCTGGATCGTGGTGGCCGGTGGCTCCCTGCGTCACGTCGCCGCCACCAGGACTGCGCGGTCGGCGACGCGGGAACTGAGTAACTCCCTCACGTAGCCGGGCTAGTTGACAGCGCCATTGCGCAGTTCCGCGAGGCGGGCCATCTGCTCGCCCATCCCCCGGGTTCCGGCCAGCGGGGTGAGGGCGTGCGGCCAGACGGAGTGGACGAGGCCGACGTGCCGTGCGCCGCCGAGGGCGACGACCGGGTCGAGGAGCACGATGCCCCGCAACGTCGCCTGTTCCAGAATGAGTTGGGATGTCACGGCATCCGTCGTACCGTGCGGAGTGTCGTACGGCTCGACCACGTCGTCGAGGTCGAGCAGGCCGTACCGCGCGGACAGGATCAACAGCCGATCCGGTCGTAGCGCGTCGGCAGCCTTGCGGCACGCGCGGTGGTACGAGCCGGTGTACAGGTCGGCGGCGCGTGCGGGCCGGTCCAGTTTGCGGCTGCCGCACGGGATGACGACGAGTTCCGGCTTGAAGTAATCGAGTTGGGGTTGGTCCTTCGGGGTCATGCCTGCCTGTCCTGTTCTGTGCTCGCGATAGCCGTGTCCGAGTCTGCGCCGGTGCCCGTTCCCGTGCCCGCTCCCGTGCCCGTACCGGTCGTCCGGAAGCTCGTCCGGAACGCACCCGGCGTCACCCCCAAGTGCCGTACGAACGCCCTCCGGAGAGACTCGGCCGAGCCGAACCCGGTGCGCCGCGCCACCACCGGCAGGGCGTCGTCACCGGTCTCCAGCAACACCTGGGCCGCCTCCAGCCGGACCCGCTCCACATACCGGGCCGGGGTAGTCCCCACCTCTTCGTCGAAGAGTCGGCTCATATGGCGGACGCTGACGCCCGCCCGCCGGGACATGGCGGCCAACGTGTGCTCGGCGCCGGGGTTCGCGGCGACCGCGTCCAGCACCCGCCGGAGCATCTCCACGCGGGAGTACGGGAGTTGGGAGCGGACGCTGAACTGCGACTGCCCTCCCGGCCGTTGCATGAAGACGACCATGTCCTTGGCGACCGCCCGGGCGACCTCCGCACCGAAATGCTCCTCGACGAGCGCCAGGGAGAGATCGATACCGGCCGAGACACCCGCCGAGGTCATCATCGGACCGTCCCGCACGAAGATCGCGTCCGGCTGGACCCGCACGGACGGGAACCGCACGGCCAGTTGCCGGGACTGCCGCCAGTGCGTCACGGCCCGACGCCCTCGCAGGAGTCCGGCCGCGGCCAGCAGGAACGCGCCGGTGCACACCGACGCGGTACAACGCGCCATGCCGTGCAGCCGTCGCACGGCATCCAGGAGCGCCTCGTCCTTGATCACCGTCTCCCATTCCGGACCGCCCGGGACCACGAGGACGTCGTACGGCTCGCGTATGTCGCCCACGGCGAGGTCGGCCCCGATGCGGGTCCCGGCAGAGGTGATCACCCCGGCGCCGTCCTCGGACGCGACCTGCACCCGATAGCGGCCGCCGAACTCGTTGGCCGAGGCGAACACCTCGATCGGGCCGGTCACATCGAGCAGCCGGACGCCCGGGAAGACGAGGACGGTGACGGTGAGGGGGCCCGTTCCGGGACGGTTGTGGTTCATGGAACAGCCAGCATGCGTCGGCGACCGGTGCCGGTGCCACGACTGGTTTCCTCTCTGCTGGGAGGCGGTGCCTCCCAGCAGACCTTGCCGGGGTGCCGGCCCCGGTCGTGCCCGCTCATCTACGACAACTACGAGGCGGGCAGGCCCGGTTGACCCATGACCGGCAGGCGCAGGGACGTGTGCGCCAGATCGACGGTGATCGTCGGCCGGTCGGCCGCGCCGCCGGCGATGCCCCAGTCGGTGCCCGCGACGATCAGGGCCAGCCGGTGCCCGGCCGGGACGATGTGGTCGACGCTCGCGAGCGTGAGGGTGAGGGAGTACGGCTTGCCGGGTGTGAGGGGCTGGACCGTGTGTGCGTCCGCGGCGGTGCCGAGTGCCGCCCAGCCCCGGCTGAAGACGGTGCTCGTGACGTGCTTGGTCTTGGCCGCAGTCTTCTTGTAACAGCCGCTGTCCTGGGGTGAGTTCGTGCCCCAGCAGGACGTACCGGAGACCGTGGAGACGCCCAGACCGGCGGTGTCGTAGGCCCGGATGGTGGCCGGGCCCAGGTCGACGAGGACCGCCGACAGGTTCGCGGTCGCTGTCGTCGAGGTCGCGGTGACGGTCACCTGCGAGGCGCCGGAGACGCGCAGTGGTTTCGTGAGGGGCTCGGTGACGAAGCCCGCCTTCTCGCCGGTCGGCTTGTCGATGTGCGCGGCCCAGTCGAGTTCGGACTTGTCCGTGGCGTCGGTGAAGGTCTCGCTCCCGCCGCTTCCGGGTTTCGTGCCGAGCGTGCCCACGCCCGCCTGTGCGCCCTGAACGGGGAGGAGGCTCACGGGAGTTGTGGACTTCGGCGGCCAGACCGCGTCCGTTGTCCAGTGGTCCGGAGTCCGCTCGATGTCTGCCATCGGCGCGCGGTCGATCCCGTTGTCGTAGCCGAGGAGTGCATGGTCGAACCAGTGGTGCAGGGTGTCCACCCACTGCGTACGGCGGTAGTCGAAGGGGTCGACGTGGCCGGTCTGGGAGAGCCAGATCTTGCGCTCGACGCCGTTCTTCGCGAGAGCGTCCCACCACTGGCCGACGTTCTTGGTGCGGACGGCGAGGTCCTGTTGACCGTGCACGACGAAGACGCTCGCCGTCACCTTCTTCGCGTCCGCCACATAGTCGCGTTCGGCCCACATCGCCGACCAGTCACCGGACTTGGCCGCCGCGCCGCCGAGCGGCTTGTTCACGGCGGCGCAGCGGACGCCGGCGGCATCGCTCTCGACCGTGCGGATCAGCGTGCCAGGGGTGGGCGCGTTGCCGACCAGTCCGGCTCCCTGGGAGAAGTAGGCGTCGTACCAGGAGGAGATGGAGCTGATCGGGACGATCGTCTTCAGGCCCTTCACTCCGGTCGCGGCGACCCCGTTGGCGATGGAACCGTCCCAACTCTTGCCGATCATCCCGGTGTTGCCGTTGGTCCAGCCGGCCTTCGTGGGGGTGGTGCCGGTATGCGTGGTGTAGGCGTGGGCGCGGCCGTTGAGCCAGTCGACGACCGTCTTCGTGGACTGGATGTCGATGGGTCCGCCGGCGTCCGTGCAGCCGTCGGAACGGCCGGTGCCGGGGAGGTCGACGGCGACGAAGGCATAGCCGCGCGGGACGAAGTAGTTGTCGTAGAAGAGCGGGAAGCCGACCGGCCGGCCCTTGGCGTCGTAGGTCTTCTTCTGGTTCTCGTTGCCGCGGCCGCAGCAGGAGTAGTACGGACTGGCCTCCATGATGACCGGTATCTTCCGGCCTTTGGCGGCGGGTTCGGCGGGGCGCACGATGTCGACGGCCACGCGGTCGCTCTTCCCGTCGCGGTCGTCGTCGCGCCCGGTGTCGACCCAGACGGTCTCCCGTACGGCGTTCTTGTACGAGTAGACCGGTTTGCTCTCCCCGGAAGGGCCCGCGGAACTCGACGCCCCCGCCCCCGTTTTGGCCGTCGAGGCCGCGCCGACCGCCTTCTCGACCGTGGGGTTCGCCGAGGAGGAGCAGCCGACCAGCAGGGCGGCGACCGCGGTTGCGACGAGGGCCGACAAGGCGAACTGCCTCCGGGGAGGGCGTTCGTGGGATGAGGTCGTGGAAAGGTTGGGGTGCACGTATGGGTAACGGGCCGGCCCTCGCCGGAGGTTGTCGTGACGGCGGCGGGACTTTCCAAGTCGCCCTGTGCTGAACCGTCCTGACGTAGCGTCAGCGCAAAGGGCGATTGTCGGACATGTGTCCCGTTCTGCTGGCAGTAGGTGGTATGCCGGTGGAAAATGCGGCTACGAGGCAGCCCGCGCACCATTCCATCAGGATGTGATCCGCATGCTTCTCACCCAGGACGACTGGTACGAGACCTCGCGCGACCTCGACTGGACCTTCTCCTACGTGGACCGTGCCGCCGCCTTCCCCGCGGAGTGGACCGGCGCCGAAGGCATCCCCGAGGACGCGTGGGACGCCTGGGAGGAGCCCTTCCGTGTCTCGTACCGGGACTACGTGCGCGTCCAGCGGGAGAAGGAGTCCGGGGTCAAGGCGGTGAGCAACGCCCTTCAACGGGCCGGGAGTTACGACCAGTTACCCGCCTCCCATGTCGCCGCCTCGCAGATGCACATGGGACTGATCACGATGGTCGAGTACATGGCCGTCACCATGCAGAGCCGCTTCTGCCGCTTCGCCCCCTCCCCGAAGTGGCGCAACCTCGGTGTGTTCGGACTGCTCGACGAGACCCGGCACACCCAGCTCAGCCTGCGCTTCTCGCACGCCCTGCTGAAACACGACACCCGCTTCGACTGGGCCCAGAAGGCGTACCACACCAACCAGTGGGCGGTCGTCGCGGCGAAGAGCCTCTTCGACGACATCATGCTCAACGCCGACTGTGTGGAAGCCTGCCTCGCCTCCAACCTGACCCTCGAACACGGCTTCAGCAACATCCAGTTCGTCGCCCTCGCCTCCGACGCGATGGCCGCCGGCGACGTCAACTGGTCGAACCTGCTCTCCTCCATCCAGACCGACGAGGCCCGCCACGCCCAACAGGGCTTCCCCACGCTGGAAGTGGTGATGGCCCACGATCCGCAACGCGCCCAGCGGATCGTCGACGTGGCGTTCTGGCGCGCCTCCCGGATCTTCCAGACCCTCACCGGACCGGCGATGGACTACTACACGCCGCTCGACAAACGGAAGATGTCCTACAAGGAGTTCATGCTGGAATGGATCGTCGACCAGCACGAACGGGTGCTGGAGGACTACGGGTTGAAGCGCCCCTGGTACTGGGACGACTTCCTCTACTCCCTCGACAACGGCCAGCACGCGATGCAACTCGGCCTGTGGTTCTACCGGCCCACCCTCTTCTGGAACACCAGCGCCGGCGTCTCGAAGGACGAACGGGCCTGGCTGAACGACAAGTACCCCCAATGGGAAGCGAATTGGGGCGTCCTGTGGGACGAGATCATCCGCAACATCAACGCCGGACACATCGACCGCACCCTCCCCGAGACCCTCCCCGCGCTGTGCAGCGTCACCCAACTGCCCCTCGGCACCGCCATGTCCCGCGAGCGGCTCCACCCCGTCTCCCTCGTCCGCGACGGCCGGATCCACCACTTCGACAGCGAGATCTCCAAGTGGTGCTTCGAGCAGGAACCCGAGCGGTACGCGGGCCACCGCACGGTCGTCGACCGGTTCGTCGGCGGCGACATCCAGCCCATGGACCTGCCGGGCGCGCTGGCGTGGATGGGCCTCACCCCGGACGTCATGGGGGACGACACGGACGGCTACCGCTGGGCACGCGAGTACGCCAACGACCCCAAGGCATAAGGGGATTCACCCACATGGCACTGTTCCCCATCGTCGGCAGACTGGTCGGCGACTTCATCCCGCACCTCGTGGCCGTCGACACCGACGACACCATGGACACCGTCGCGGAGAAGGTGGCCGTGCACAGCGTCGGGCGACGGGTGGCGGCTCCGCCCGGCGTCCCGTCGTACGACGTGTATCTCGACGACCGGAAGATCGACCCGTCGGTGACACTCGGCGAACTGTCCCTGCTGCCCCTGCAATGGCTGGACGTGCGGTTCCGTGACTGAGGAGGCTCCCGACTGCCCCGACTATGTGCCGGTGGCTCCCCAAGACGCCTTGTGGGACGGCGAGATGGAGCCCTTCGAGGTCGACGGCACGGAGATCCTGTTGCTGCGTGTCGAGGGCGACTACCTCGCGTACCAGGGCACCTGCCCGCACCAACGGCAGTCCCTCGCCGAGGGCGATCTCGACGGCACCGTCCTGACCTGCGCCTTCCACCTGTGGGAGTTCGACGTGCGCACCGGCCGGGGCATCAACCCGCGCGGCTCCTGCCTCGTACGCCACGCCACCCGCATCGCCGACGGCCAGGTGTACATCAGCCGCCGCCCGTCCGACGAAAGGCCGGCACCCACCCCATGACCGTCTACGAACTCGACAGCGACGCCCCGCTCGACCCCGTCCTCGTCGGCCCGGTGCTGCGCTCCGGGCCCCTGGCGGACGCCGTCATCGAGGCGGTGTCCGACGACAACCCCGACCGGGACGTGTACGTCGTGGACCGCGACGACTACGTCCGCGTCCACACCCCGCACGAGTGCCGGCTGACCCGCCGCAGCCTGGAGGAACACCTCGGCGGAACCTTCCAACTCTCCGCCCTGGAGATCGAGATGCCCTCCTTCAAGGGGCGGATGCGCTCCCGGTCGCAGGAGTACATGTGGTTCAACAGCGAGTGACCAGGCAGCCGGCGATCAGGTAGAAGTCAGTGACAAGGTCAGGAGAAGCCATGGCACAGCAGCGTGACCGGCAGCGCGCGACCCGCCTGCGCACCTGGAGCGCCTTCGGCGACCTGGGCCGCCGTCCCGGCGAGTACGAGGTCCTCACCCACGGCATGAACCACACCATGGGCGCCACCCCGCTGGAACTCCCGCCCGAGGCGCACGGCAACCGCTGGCTGCGCGACCACCGCGACGGCATGGCCCTGACCGTGCCCGACTGGGACGCCTTCCGCGATCCCGACCGGGTGACGTACGGCAGCTATGTCGCGATGCAGGACGACCGCGAGACGTACGTCGAGGGGTTGCTCGAACGCTTCGACAAGGAACAGCACGACGAACGCCTGACGGCCCGTCAACTCGACCTGCTGGCACTGGCGGTGACTCCGGCCCGCTACCTCGTCCACGGCCAGCAGATGCTCTCCGCCTACCTCCAGCAACTCGCCCCCGGCAGCTACATCGCCACCTGCGCCGCCTTCCAGACCGCCGACCAGCTCCGCCGCGTCCAGCTCCTCGCCTACCGCACCACCCAACTCGCCCGCGCCCACCCCGACCGCGCCTTCGGCCTCGCCGAACGCACGACCTGGGAACACCAGCCGGAGTGGCAACCGTTCCGCCGGGCCGTCGAGGAGTCACTGGTCGCCTACGACTGGGACGTGGCCCTGGTCGCCTTCCAGTTCGTGGTCAAACCGGTCACCGACGCCGTACTCCTGCACGGCCTGGCCCGTCGCCTCGACACCGTCGGCGTCCCCCTCGACTCCCTCATCACCGACGACCTGTACCGCGACGCCCAACGGGCGGCCCGCTGGACCCGGGCCCTCCTGAAATTCCTGACCGACGCGGACCCGGGAAACCGAGCGGTTCTTCAGGGGCACCTCGACACCTGGGCCCCGCATGGCACCGCCATGGCCGCCGCGGGCGCCCGACTCCTGGGCGCGCCCGACATCGAGGCTGCGGCGCTTGACGCGTGGGACGAACTCCTGGCGGCCGGCGGGCTTACCCGCCCCCGGACGCCGTAGGCGCTCAGGACGGACGCCCGCCGAACTGCCAGTCGTGCACCTCGATTTCGGCATACCGGTCCCGGGTCAGCACGGCACGCGCCGTCTCCGGGTCCGGTGCCCGGAGCAGCGCCGCAGTGCCCAGCCAGGTGGCACCGTCGTCGGACAACAGGGGCCCGTACGCGATGAGTTCGTCCCGGCCGGGCGGCACCGCCAGGTCCACGGCCTGTCCGGCGCCGAAGCCGAGCACCAGGTAGCGGTTGCCACCGGTCCGGCCGCCCGGGAAGTCCCACATGGTGCGCCCCAGCGTGTTGCGCCACCGGCGCAGCAGCACGTCCCGGTACACGCCGGCCTGATAGTTGGGCTCGTCGAAGGCGAACGCGCGGGCGGCGGCGGGATCGGGCAGGTCGAGGATGTGCACGCTGCCGGTGGGGGTGTCACCGTCTTCGGCGAGCGTCGGACCCCGGGCGATCATCTCCTTGGCGTACCGGTCCATGTAGGACCAGTGCCGTTCCACCAGTTCGTCGCGCAGGGTGAGAGAACCGGGCCGGTCGCGGTGGTAGCAGAGGAACTCCATGCCCGAAGGATCTCCTCGGGGAGGTGACCGGGTCGAGCGGGTTTCCCCGCCCGACCTTGCGACCAGGTCTGGTGGATCAGACGGTCACGATGTCTCTGCTTCCGTTCCCGGGCCACCGCTCTCGCAGGTCGTCAGGAAGTCGATCAGCGCCGCGTTCACCTCGGCGGGGCGCTCCTGCTGGGTCCAGTGGCCGCAGCCGGACAGCTCGATGGGCGGGCGCACCAGGCTGGGCATGAAGTTCGGGAGCTGGGCGATGATGTCGCGCGCGCCCGGGAACGCGGGGACGAGGTCGCGGTCGCCGAAGATGTACAGGGCGGGGCGGGTGATGACGGCGTTGTTCCAGGGCGCGGTCAGGTCCCAGTTGCGGTCGAGGTTGCGGTACCAGTTCAGGGCGCCGGTGAAGCCCTTGGAGAAACTCTCGGTCAGGGCGTCGAGATCCTCCTCGGTGAGCCACTCCGGCAGCACCTCGGGGTCCTCCATGGCCGCGAGCCAGCCCTTCTCGGGGTCGACCAGCGGCTGCATGATCTCGCCGGAGGGGGAGGCCGAAGCAGAGGCGGAGTAGAGGAACTTACGCAGTGTGGTGCGGGTGTCCCTCGCGAACTCGGCGTCGGCGACGCCCGGTTGGTTGAAGTAGTTCCAGTAGAAGCGGCCCTGGAAGATCTCCTGCATCAAGGCCATCGGACGCTGCGCCCCCCGGTACGGCGGCGGCACGCTCAGCCCGGCCACCCCGAGCACCAGGTCCGGCCGCAGCAGCGCGGTGTGCCACGCGACCGGCGCACCCCAGTCGTGCCCGACGACGTACGCCTTCTCCTCGCCCAACTCCTGGATCAGGCCGACGACATCGCCCACGAGGTGGAAGATGGTGTACGCGTCGACCTCGTCCGGGTGGTCACTGCCGCCGTATCCCCGCTGGTCGGGGGCGACCACATGGAACCCCGCGCCGGCCAGTGCGCCGATCTGGTGGTGCCAGGAGTGCCATGACTCCGGGAAGCCGTGCAGGAGGATCACCAGGGGGCCTTCGCCCTGCTCGGCGATGTGCAGGCGGATGCCGTTCACGTCGACAAAACGATGCGTAACCATGCGGACGAGGCTACGTGTCGTGCCCGGTCAGCCGCGTGGCGGGTTTCGGCCTAACGGCCGGGCGGCTGCGCCTCGTCGGTGTCCTGCTCCTGGTAGGAGTAGCGCTGCTCTTTCCACGGGTCGGCGATGTTGTGGTAGCCGCGCTCCTCCCAGAACCCGCGCCGGTCCTCGGTGAGGTACTCGATGGCGCGCAGCCACTTGGGACTCTTGTAGCCGTACAGATGCGGCACCACCAGGCGCAGCGGGAAGCCGTGTTCGGCGGTGAGGGGCTCGCCGTTGTGGTGGGTGGCCAGCAGGGTCTGCGCGGCCGTGAAGTCGGCGAGGCGGAGGTTCGTGGAATAGCCGTACTCCGCCCACGCCATGACATGCGTGACCTCCGGCGCGGGCGGCACCAGCTCCAGGACGGTACCGGCGGGGATGCCGTACCACTCGTGGTCGGTGGAGGTCGGGCCGGACGCGCAGTGCAGATCGGCGACGACCGTGACATGCGGCAGCGGCGCGAGCTCGTCGAACGTCCAGAGGTGCTCGGCGCCGTCGGCCGTGGCACCGTGGACGCGCAGGTTCCAGCGCTCGGGGCGGAAGCGGGGGACGGGCCCGTAGTGCGAGACCGGCCAGCCGTGCACATGGCGCTGCCCGGGCGGAACGGGACGGGAGGCGGCGGCCTCGGCCGTACCTTGTCGGTCGCTTGCCACGGGTGACGCCCCTTCTCCGCTGGTCTCCTGGTTACGGCTACCTTCCCCGAGCAGCGTAGGCGCTCACGCGCGACGGGACCGACGCCGGGTCCCGGTGCGCGTGAGCGCGCCGCCCGACCGTGGAGTCGCCGCGTCAGACGGTCGCCAGGGACACCTCGGTCGACTTGATCAGCGCGACGACCGTCGAACCGGTCCGCAGACCCAGGTCGCCGACCGCATCCTTCGTGATCGCCGCGGTCAACTCGCCCCCGTCGACCGTCACCTTGACTACGGCCATCGCCCCGCCGGTGGCGACATCGCTGACCGTGCCCGGCAGCTGGTTGCGGATGGACACCCCCTCCACCCGACTCGTGGCGAGCGCCACCTCCGTGGACTTCATCATGGCGCGCACGGCCGTACCCTCGGCGAGCCCCAGGTCCTTCACGGCCTCCAGCGTGATCGCCGCGGTGAGGTCCTGGCCGCCGTCGAGGCGCACCTTCACGGTCGCCATCACCGCGCCGGGCGTGACGGCCGTGACGGTGCCGGGAATCTGGTTGCGGATGCTCAAGCTCATGACGGAACGCCTCACAGAGAAGAGGAAAGGTCTCGATTGCCGGATTTCTTACCGGCTGTGCGTCCACAAGCTAGCCGCTCCCGCCGCGCCCGTCACAGACCCCGTCGCATCCGCCACCTGCGAGTTCGCTTCGTCCTGGCAAATCCGAGGAACCCGCGAACAAGGTGACGGCGACCATCGGCATTCGGCTGTTCTGTCGGTGGGATGCGCGCATGCCGGGGCGATGAGGGGAATCAGCTGGCAGATACGAGTCGACTTCGACCTATGGCCTCGTATCCGCGTTTCGATCCGGCCGTCGTCCGGGTACCGTCGTGCGGGAGGTGGTGGCCCGTGATCCAGATCGTGGAGCACGCACCGCAGGAAGGCCCCTACGCCATCGGCACCGCGATCGAGGCCGCCGGGCTGCCGACGCGGGTCTGCCGGACCTGGGCGGGCGACCCGGTGCCGGACACGGCCGACGACCTGGTGGGCCTGGTGGTGACGGGCGGGGCGATGGCCGCCTACGAGGACTTCCCCGGCCGTGGCGCCGAACTCGCCCTGCTGCGCGCTGCGTTGGAGGCCGAGGTGCCGGTGCTGGGCGTGTGCCTCGGCGCGCAGTTGCTGGCCGTCGCGGCCGGTGGTGTCGCCCGGCCCGGCAACGGCACGCAGGTCGGCTGGGCCGACGTACGGACGACGGAGGCCGCGCGCGGCGACGCCCTGTTCGGTGCCGTTCCCGAGCGGCTGCGGGTGCTGCACTGGCACGGCGACACGATGGACCTGCCGGCCGGGGCGACACTGCTGGCCTCCTGCGACCAGTACCCGGTGCAGGCGTTCCGGGTCGGGGGCTCGGCGTGGGGCATGCAGTTCCATCTGGAGGTGGACGAGGCGGCGGTCGGTGCCTTCGCCGACGCGTTCCCGCAGGAAGCGGCCACCGCTCCCGGAGTCGTGGAGAGCGCGCCCGCCGAACTCGCCGTGCTGGCCCGCCACCGCGACGGCGTGTTCCAGCGCTTCGCCGCCTTCGTCGCGGAGCGCGCCGAACTGACGGCGACCCGCGCCTTCTTCACCCGGCGGGCGGCCACCTGGGAGGAACGGTTCGCGGACGACGGCCCCCGGTACGCGGCGGCCGTCGAGCAGATGGAACTCCGGCCCGGCCGGCGTGTGTTGGACCTGGGCTGCGGCACCGGCCGCGCGCTCCCCGCGCTGCGCGCACAGGTCGGCGACGCAGGCCTCGTCGCAGGCATCGACCTCACACCCGCGATGCTCACCGCCGCGCTCCGCGAGGGCCGCGACAAGGAGGGATGCCTGCTCCTGGCCGACGCCTGCCGGCTGCCCTTTCCGACCGGGGCAGTGGACGCGGTCTTCAGTGCGGGCCTGATCAACCATGTACCCGACCCGGCGACGGCCCTGCGCGAATGGGCCCGAGTCACCGCCCCGGGCGGCACCCTGCTCCTGTTCCACCCCTCCGGCCGCGCCGAACGCGCCGCCCGCCACGGCCGCCCCCTCGACCCGGACGACCCCCTCGCCGAGGAGAACCTCCGCCCCGCCCTGCGCGCGGCCGGCTGGGACCTGTCCCGCTACGAGGACGCCCCGCACCACTTCCTGGCCCGCGCGTCACGCATCGCCGGGTGGAGCGAGCCCACCGAGGAGAATCACATTGCCGAGAACGATCTAGCTGGCTAGGTTCGCCCCATGGCTGATGACGAACCCACGCGGGCCGCACGCCTGCTCGATGCCCAGGCCAAGGCCGCACTGCTCTTCTCGGAGGTCGAGGAGCGCGGGCTCGTGGCGCCCGGTGAGGGGGAGCGGGCCGTCAGCGACCGGGTGCGTGACCTCGCGAACGAGCTCTTCGGGACCACCCGGCACTGGCACAAGCGGATCGTGCGCTCCGGGCCGAACACGCTCGCGCCGTACAAGGAGAACCCGCCGGACCGGGTGATCGGCGCGGACGACATCGTGTTCGCCGACTTCGGGCCGATCTTCGAGGAGTACGAGGCCGACTTCGGACGGACCTTCGTGCTGGGCGACGACCCGGCCAAGCACCGGCTGCGCGACGACCTGCCCAAGGTGTTCGCGGCCGGCCGGCGCTTCTTCGAGAACACCCCGGACATCACCGGCGCCCGCCTGCACACCGAGGTCGCCCGCCTTGCCGACAAGGCCGGTTGGGAACTGGGCGGTTGGCACGCCGGGCACCTGGTCGGCGAATTCCCGCACGAGACGATCGAGGGCGCGCACGTCGAGTCGTACGTCACCCCCGAGAACGACACCCCCATGCGCCGCACCGACAAGACCGGCCGCGCCTGCCACTGGATCCTGGAGATCCATCTCATCGACCGGGAACGGGGGTTCGGTGGGTTCTACGAGGAACTGCTCACCCTCTGACGGTAGTTGGTTCGGCGATGGTTGATCCATGGGGACTGTGACGGCGCTGTACCGGTATCCGGTGAAGTCGATGTTGGGTGAGGCCGTGATCGCTGTCGCGGTGACGGAGAACGGGCTCTCCGGGGACCGGGTCTACGCCGTCCTCGACGGGACGGGCGCGGTGGGCAGCGCCAAACACCCGCGGAAGTGGGGCGAGTTGCTGCGCTGCCGGAGCCGACTCGACGATTCCGGTGCGGTCCGCGTCGTCCTGCCCGACGGCACCGCGCTGCCGGTTGAAGACCCCGGCCTGGACGCGGAGTTGTCCAAGCTGCTGGGCCGGCAGGTGTCCGTCTCCGGCGTCGTTCCGGAGCACAGCCGGCTGGAGCGTGCCGTGCCCGAATACGAGGGCGGAGTCCCGGATGTTGTACGGGAGTCGGCGACCGTCGACGCGACGGGGGAGAGCATCACGACGGGCGGGGTCGCGCCGGGCACGTTCTTCGACTTCGGCCGGGTCCACCTCGTCTCCACGGCCGCCCTGAACCGGATGCGCAGCGTGTATCCCGCCGGGGACTTCGACGCGCGCCGCTTCCGGCCGAACCTCGTCGTCAACACCCTTGGCGGGCCCGGCTTTCCGGAGGACGACTGGGTCGGGTCGCGCCTGCGCGTGGGGGAGGCGCTGTTCCGCGTCCTGGTCCCCACACCTCGATGCGTGATCCCCACCCTCGGCTACGACGAACTCCCGCCGGACCCGGGCCTCATGCGCGCGGTCGCCCGGGAGCACCGCATCCCGGTGTTCGACCTCGGCCGGCTGTCGTGCCTCGGCGTGTACCTGGACGTACTGGAGGCGGGGACGGTGCGGGTGGGCGACCCGATCGCGTTGGAGGAGACGGCCGCCTGACACCCCCAACGACGGGTCAGTCCTCGGTCCTGCCGAAGCGGTACTTCAGGTGCGTGGCGAGCGGAGTCTCGACCACCCTGACCGACTCGACGCGCCGCGGTCCCGCGCCCGGGCCCTCGAAGAGCCGCAGGCCCGCGCCGAGGAGGGCGGGCACCACATGGAGCTGGAGTTCGTCGATGAGCCCCTCCGCGAGATACTGCCGCACCGTGCTCGCGCCGCCCGCGATGTCGACGTTCCGGTCGCCGGCGACGACCCTTGCCTGGTTCAGGGCGCTGTGGATGCCGTCGGTGACGAACGTGAAGGTGGTGCCGCCCTCCTTGACGAGGGTCGGCCGGGGGCGGTGGGTGAGGACGGAGACCGGGGTCCGGAACGGTGGATCGTCGCCCCAGAACTCCTCACCCGTGTCGTACATCATCCGGCCCATCACCACAGCTCCGGTCGCGTCGAACCACTCCCGCATCAACTCGGAGTCGCGGTTTTCCTCCCCGCCGGTCATGCCCTGGCGCTCGCGCCAGCTCGCCAGATTGTGGATCCACTCGAAGAGCGGCTCGGCGCCGTCGCCGCCCGGGTTGTCGACGCTCACGCCGGTGCCGGCGATGTAGCCGTCGAGGGAGATGGCCAGATCCGCGGTCACGGTCACGATGGTGCTCCTGAGTCGTGGAGGTGCTGCTGCTTCCACTCTCACGTTGATCGGGAACCGGCGCATTCGACATGCCTCCCCTCCTGAGCAGGGAAGGCCTTTCCTGAGTAGGGGGAAGATCGGGTGCGTTACTCGACGGTGACGACCATTTCGGCCGGGGCACATTCCGGTGCCGAGGCGATCAGGCGGATCTTGCCGGGCCCGGTCGGGCGGAGGACCGCGAGGGCGCGCCCTTCGTAGGTACGGCGCTCGGTCACGTCGAAGCGTTCCTCGGTGGAGGGGTCCGCGCTGCCGAAGCCCAACAGGACGCCGGCGCCGGAGACTTCGAGGCGCACCGGGCGGTCGGCCGCTGTGTGCAGGGTGCCGTCCGGGTCCGTCAGGGTGAGGGTGACGTACGCGAGGTCGCCGCCGTGTGCCGTGAGGTGCGGGCGGTCGGGTGCGGCGCGCAGTTGTACGGGGCCGGCCGCGGTGCGCAGGGTGTGGCGGCCGGTC
The DNA here is from genome assembly GCF_045162565.1 of Streptomyces sp. NBC_00986. Classification (NCBI taxonomy): domain Bacteria; kingdom Bacillati; phylum Actinomycetota; class Actinomycetes; order Kitasatosporales; family Streptomycetaceae; genus Streptomyces; species Streptomyces sp. NBC_00986. The sequence goes on along the minus strand of NZ_CP108733.1, from coordinate 632,256 downwards.
TCGGCGCCGTCGCGGTAGGCGATCGCGAGGAGTTCGCCGGGTTCGTACGACGTCTCGAACTCGGTGCGGAAGCGATGGCCCTTGCCCACCGGTTGGCGCCCCAACGGGCTTCCGTTGACGAGGAGTTCGACCTCGTCGGCGTCGCCGTAGACCTCGACCGTGACGGGTCCGCCTTCGGAGCCGGGCCAGGTCCAGGTGGCGACGGTGTCGCTCCAGGCCCACGGCGTCCCGGCCCAGGTCCTGCCGTGGTGTTCGGGGCGCCGGACCGCGATGTAGGGCTCGGTGCGCAGGCCGAAGACGATCTCGCGGTAGTAGGAGGCGGGCCGGCGGTGGCCGGTGATGTCGAGGTCGCCGCAGCCCGCGAGCAGGTACGGGTACGGCGCGGTGTGCGAGGGGCGCGGGGCGTCCGGGGTGAGGTACTGGGGGCGGCCGATGCCGACCTCGCCGAGGTAGTCCCAGCCGGTCCAGGTGAAGTCGCCGATGACGTGGCCGAGTTGTTCGACCAGGCGCCAGTTGCCGTCGATGCGGGTGGGGAAGGTCTCGGTGCCGAGGATGACGCGGTTCGGGAACAGGTCGCGGTCCAGGGTGTAGCGGGCCTCGGCGTAGTTCATGCCGGCGACGTCGAGCACGGCGAAGGACTCGGCCGTCTTCTCGGTGACGAGGCCGGAGGCGCTGATCGCGTTCATCATGTCGCCCGCGTCGGACATGAGGGTGTTGATGCCGGCGCCGTCCTGTGGTGCCTGCTCTCTCATGGCCCGCAGTTCGGACATGACGGCGAGCATGCCGTTGACGGCGTTGGTGACATAGCGCGTGGGGTCCAACGAGCGGACTCTCTCGGCGAGTTGGCGCCCCCGTGCGGCGCCGGAGGGGGCACCGGTCTCGGGGATCTCGTTGCCGATCGAGTACATGATGACGCTGGGGTGGTTGACGTCCTTGGCGACCATCGCCTCGATGTCGCGCTCCCACCACTCGGGGAAGGCGAGGCTGTAGTCGAAGTCGCTCTTGCCGGACGTCCACACGTCGAAGGCCTCGTCCACGACGAGCATCCCGACGCGGTCGCACGCGTCCAACATCGCCTTGCTCATGGGGTGATGGGACATACGGAGCGCGTTGAACCCGGCGTCCTTGAGGAGTTGAACCCGCCGTTCCTCGGCGCGCGCGAAGGTCGCCGCGCCCAGGACCCCGTTGTCGTGATGGACACACGCGCCGCGCAGCTTGACCGTCTCGCCGTTGATCCGCAGCCCGTGCCGCGGGTCGAGGCGCAGCGAGCGGACACCGAAGACGACGGTCTCGGCGTCGAGGTCCTTCAGGGTCACGGTGGCGGTGTACAGGGCGGGTGTGTCGGTGCTCCACAGCAACGGGGCCTGGACGTAAAGGCGTTGGCGTACGACCGCGGGCTCGCCCGGCAGCACCGTCGCCTTCGAGGCATCGCTCGCGACGACAGTTCCGTCGGCACCGCGGACCTCGGTGACGACATCGACCGTACGGATCGCGATCGAGTCGTTCTCCACCCTCGTCGCGACCTCGACCACCGCCCGCTCCGCGTCGATGTCCGGGGTGGTGACACGGACCCCGTCGGGCGCGATCCGGACCACTTCACCGACGAGCATCCAGGTGTCGCGGTAGATGCCCGCACCGGTGTACCAGCGTGAGTCACGGTGGGCGCGGGCCTCCACGCGGATCTCGTTGTCCTCGCCGAAGCGCAGGAAACGGTCGGCGTCGACGTGGAAGTGCGAGTAGCCGTACGGGCGTTGGCCCGCGAAGTCGCCGTTGATGTACACGACGGCGTCGCGGTACACGCCCTCGAACTCGAAGAGGATCCGCTTGCCCCGCTGCTCCTCGGGAACGTGGAACGTCTTGCGGTACTCGTGGGTCCCGCCCGGGAAGTACGCCCCGGCGCCGCCTTCCATCGTGGCTTCGCCGCGCGGCGCCGTGCGCTCCTGCCCGATCATCGCGTCGTGCGGCAGTATCACCGGCCTGAACGGCGCCTTCGTACCGGAGAGTTCGGCGAAGGGGTTGACCTTGGGGCGGGCCTGCCAGCCTTCGTTGAAGGACGTGCGCTTCATGGGGGCTCCGTGAGCTGAGGGGCGTTGACCGGTTCCGGGGGAGCGGGGCTCAGGCCTCGCCGGGTGGCGTCGCGGCCGGTCCGGCCACCCGTGCACGCAGCCAGGCTCGGCCGCGCTCCAGCAGGGCCCGGGCGATACGGGTGCCGGGAGCCCAGGTCTCGAAGCCGTGCGGAGCACCGGGGACGAGGTCGAACGCGCAGTCCACGCCAGCGTCGCGCAGGCGGTCGGCATAGGTGCGGCACTCGTCGGCGAACAGGTCGATGTCGCCGACGCCGATCCAGGCCGGTGGCAGTCCGCCGAGGTCGGCGCGCCGGGCCGCGACCGCGTGGTCGGGGACGGGGGAGGCACCGGGTCCGGTACCGAGATAGGCGGCCCAACCGGTCCGGTTCGCCGCGTTGTGCCACACCCGGTGCCGCACGTCGTCCAGTTCGCGCCGCGCGGCGGTGCGGTCGTCGAGCATGGGGGAGAACAGCCACTGCGCGACCGGCTGGATTCCGCCGGCGTCGTACAGCCGCTGTGCCAGGCAGGCGGCCAGACCCGCGCCCGCGCTGGCGCCCCCGACGGCGACACGCGCCGGGTCGACCCCGAGTGACGCGGCCGATTCCTGCACCCATCGCCACGCTGCGGAGACGTCGTCGAGCGCGGCCGGGAAGGGGTGTTCGGGGGCAAGGCGGTAGTTCGTCGAGACGACGACGAGGTCCGACTCGCGGGCTGTCAGGGCGCAGAACGCGTTGTCCTGGACGACGTCGCCGATGACGTACCCGCCGCCGTGCACCCACAGCAGTGCCGCGCCCGAACCGCCACCGGCGGGCGTGTACACGCGCAGGCCCCGACCCTCGTCGAGGACGCGGACGTCGACGCCCTCGACCGGTCCGCCCGGCCCGTGCCGGACGACCAGGGCACGCACCACGCGCCGTCCCCACGTCCGGCGGACCGGCAGCCGCGGCATCCGCGCGACGGCGCGCCGCAGCTCCGGGTCGACCGCGTCGAGCTTCATGGGCGCCTCTCCTCGCATCCGGTCCGCAGCACGCGTCCCGCATCTGGTAAAACGTATTACCACCTGCCTGCGGTACGGTATCCAGCACGTTCCGCACCGCACAAGCCCCCGACCAGACCGCACGCAGGAGACCCGGCCGCCGGGCCCCCGTTCCGAGGAGCGAGAGAGTGAGCAGGTCCACGCGCGCGACAGCCAAGGACGTCGCCCGGGCCAGCGGGGTCTCGCAGACCACGGTGAGCTTCGTTCTCAACGGTGCGGCCGGGCACGTCTCCGAGGAGACACGGGAACGGGTACGGCAGGCCGCGCGCGAACTCGGCTACGTCCCCAACGGCTCGGCGCAGGCGCTGCGCAAGGGGGCGTCCCGCATCGTCCTGCTCAACATCGAGGGAGTCCCCACCGGCAGCAGCCTCGGCAGCTACATCCGGGGTCTCGACGCCGAACTCGCCGTACACCAGCACGTGTTGCTGGTGCTGCACGGCCATCTCTCCTCGCAGGCACTCTCCGACGTGGCGCAGGCCGTCTCCGCCCGCGCGGTGATCGACCTGGGAGACGCGGGCCGCGCGGACGACATCGTCGCCGACGCCGAGACGTCCCTCGACGCGTTCTCCGCACAGGCCGACGTCCCGGTCCGATATCTGGTCGACCGAGGTCACCGGCACCTCGCCACCGTCATGCCGGACACCCCGGAACTCCAGGCCCTGGCCGGTCTGCGAGGGCGGCTCATCCGACAGGCCACGCACGCCGCGGGCCTGCCCGCCTGCCCGGCGCTCGTCCTGCCCGGCGATCTCGACACCGCCGAGGAACGGCTCCGGGCCTTCCGCACCGACCACCCGGACGTCACGGCCGTACTCGCCTACAACGACGACCTCGCGCTCGTCACGCTTGCCGCGATGAGGCGCCTCGGGCTGCACGCACCACAGGACCTCGCCGTCGTCGGGTTCGACGACACCCCGCACGGAGCGCTGTTCTCGCCCGCCCTGACCACCGTGCACATCGACGCGGAGGCCATCGGCCGCGGCGCCGCACGCACCGCGCTGGGCCTGCCGGCGGCGGACACCGCGTCACGACCGGCTCGGGTGATCGTCCGCGAGTCCGCCTAGGGCCTGTTGTGAGGGCCCGGCTTGATCCGTTGTCGCCCAGGGCGTCAAGCCGGGCCGTCCGCCGGCGTGGACGCGACGGCAGTTGACGGACGGCATCCGGTGGCGGACCCGTACCGGTGTCCCCTGGCGTGATGTGCCGGAACGCCACGGGGCCCGGATCGGGTCTACGACCTGTTCCGGCGTCGGCGGTGCGATGGCACCTGGGCCAGGATCGTCACTCGGCTCCCAGCTCGGGCGGACGCGAAGGGCGTGATCACCTGGGACGGCCGACCACGGTCTCGGACGCTCCCGATGCGGTCCGACCACCAACTCCCAGCCATTCCTAGTCGACTCTGACCACGTACTTGCCCCGCACCCCGCCCGCCTCCAGCGCCCGGTGTGCCGCCGCTGTCTCTTCCAGCGGGAAGACCGTGTCCACCACCGGCCGCAGCTTCCCCTCTGTCACCTGGCGGGCGAGGTCGTCGAAGAGCGCACGTTCGGGGTTGCCGCTGAAGAAGCGCACCCGGCCGCGTCCGTGGACGGCGCTGGCCGCGATGTAGCCCAGCGAGGCGGCGGGCCGCGTCAGGTCGAAGGCGATGGCGACCATGCGTCCGCCGGGCTTCAGCATCCGCCGTACGGTACGCAGGTCGGTGCCCGCCGTGTCGAGGACCACGTCGAACAGTCCCAGTTCCGCGGGCAACACCGTCCGCTGGTCGACGGCGTGATGGGCACCGAGCGTCCGGACGAAGTCGAGGTTGGCAGCGCGGGCCAGAGCCGTGACCTCGGCGCCGTACGCCCGTCCGAGCTGGACGGCGGCGTTGCCGACGCCGCCCGCCGCGCCCCGTACGAGCAGCCGTTCGCCGGCGCGCAGTGCGGCCTTGTCGCGGAGGGCAGTGACGGCCGTGGTGGCCACCGGCAGCGCGGCGGCGGCCACGAGGTCCAGTCCGTCCGGGACCCGGCCGAGCCGCTCGGGCCGTACCGTCACGTACTCGGCGGCGCTGCCGAATCCGGAGGTGCGGCCAAGGATGCCCCACACCTGGTCGCCGACCGCTACGCCGGTCGCGCCGGTGCCGAGTGCGGCGATCTCGCCGGTGAAGTCCAGCCCGATGCGCTGCGGGAACTTCCGGCCGGTGAGGAGGCGGGCCCGACCGGAACGGGCCGCCAGTTCGCCGCCGTTCACGCTGAACGCGCGTACGCGCACGAGGACCTCGCCGGGTGCCGGTCCGGGACGTGGCACCCGGCCCACATACAGCACCTCGGGGCCGCCGAAGCGGTCGAACAGTACGGCTTTCATCGTGCGGTCGTCCATCGTTGCGTTCTCACCTTCGCCACCAGTGACCGTGCGGGGGGATCGTGGCGCCGAGCGTAGGCTGGCAAACGGACGAGATCGTCCACTTGGTCGGAGGTGAGAGACAGCGGTGGGGGATTCCTCTCGGATCGCGGGGCAGGACAGTCTGCGGGCGGACGCCCGGCGCAACCAGCGGCGCATCATCGAGGCTGCCCGTATGGTCTTCGCCGAGCACGGCATCGACGCGCCCATGGCGACCGTGGCCCGACGGGCGGGGGTCGGCGTGGCGACGCTGTACCGGCGTTTCCCGACGCGGGACGCCCTGGTGCGGGCCGCGTTCGCGCACCAGATGGACACCTGTGCTCGGGCGCTCACCGAGGCGCTGGCCGACCCCGATCCGTGGCAGGGCTTCCAGCGACTGGTCGAGACGGTCTGCGAACTGCAACGGGAGGAACGGGGCTTCCCGGCCGCGTTCGTCGCGGCCTTTCCGGACAGCACGCGAGAACACGCGCGGGTACGGGAACAGGCCGAGCGGGACTTCATGACCCTGGTCCGCAGGGCTCAGGCAGCGGGCACACTGCGGGCCGACTTCCACCCCTCCGACCTTGCCGTGGCCCTGTTGTCCCACTGCGGGCTGGTCACCGCACTGCCGGGTGACCGTGCGGCGTCCCGGCGTCTGGTGGCGTACTTGCTCCAGTCGTTCCGCGCCGAGGCGGCCCACGGAGCGCTGCCGGCGCCGAGTTCACTGTCGCTGCGCAGTCTTCCGCTCGCGGTCGACGGCCCGCGGGGACAGCGGCCCTCCAGAGCCTGAAACGGAGCGGCGCCTGCCATGTGAGCCGCCCTTCTTCGGGCGGCCGCGCCACTTTCGAACAGGCCCTAGACGTCCTCGTCGAGATGCCGGCGCAGTTCCGCCGTGACGGCCGGGATCTCCCGGCGGAACGCGGCCTGGTCCAGGCCCTCGTCCGCGACCACGGCGAGCAGCGCCCGCTCTCCTACGGCCGTCACGATCACGTGGCCCGTGCTGCAGCGCGCGCTGATCTCGCGGAGGTGGCCGGTGCCGCCCTGATCGGAGAGGCGGTGGCCCAGAGCGAGGGTCGCCGCCGCGACCGCGGCCATGGACTCGGGGTGGGTCTTGGTCGTGTCGCTCGCCACGACGAGCCCGTCGCTGGTGGCCAGCGTGGTCTCGGTGACTCCCATCACGTTGTCCCGCAGGGCGATGAGGAGGTCGGTCACGGGGTCGCTCATGGCGTCTTCTTCCTGTTTGCGTGCAGGCGGTGGGAGAACGAGGCAGGAGGGGAGCCCGGTGGGGACGTGGCTGCGGGAGCGGGAAGGGCGGTTCAGTCGTGGGGCCGGTGGGCCGGCGCGGAGTTGCGGCCGGGGAGGCGACGCGGGAGTGACGCGGAGTCGAGTGCGGAGGTCGGTGCCATGGCGGAAGGGGCTGTCGCGGACGGTGCGATGCGCGCGGCCGTGCTCGGCCGGCCGTTCGGCGAGGGGGTGTGCGGGCGGACGAGACCGAGGTACAGCAGGTGCCGTAGGTCGATCATGACGGCGAAGAGACCCCGGCCGAGGGCGAAGGCGATGTCCCTCGCCGTCCGGCGTCCGTCCGTGGCGGCCAGGACGGCTCGGTGCCGGGCCGGAAGGCTGTCGACGGGTTCGGGGAGGTGCGCGGTGGACGCCGGCTGCATACGGGTGCGGGCCAGAGCGGCGACCGAACCGGGCTCCCCGGCAAGGAAGTTGACACGTCGGGACACTTCGCCGAGGAGCCGCTCGGGGGTGACGCCGGCATTGCGGTACAACGCCGGTACGGGGTCGGTGACTTCCCAGTTGTCGGGTACGGCGAGGGAGAGCGCGAAGGCGGCGTCGAAGAGCGCGCCGAGGCTGATGACCTCCAGCTCGCCGGCGCCCACGAGCCCCCGGTCCACGAGTTCGGCGGCGAGGTGTTCATGGGTGGTGTCGCTGGCGCGGACCGCTGACCACGCCTGCTCATCGATCCGGCCCGATCTGAGCAGCAGTCCCTCGATGCCCGGTGCGCCAGGGGTCTCCATGGCCACCACGAGGCCGTCGCGCACGTGGATCGAGCCGCCGGGGGTGCCGGTCACGACCACGGTGCAGGATCGCTGTTGGGCGCGGAGTGTCGCCAACAGGGCGGGAACGTTGCGGGAGTCGGCGAGCGGTTCCTCGGTACCTTGCGTCATGCCAGCAACTCGTCGGCGTGCAGCCTCAGTTCGCGCAGCGCCGAGCTGAGGTTCGTGCGGTCGCGGTCGACGGTCGCGCACAGCAGCAGGGGATCGCCCTGCCGCGGGAGCCGGATCGTCACGAGATGCCGGGTGGAGGTCGTCACGATGATGCTCTCCAACTCCCCTGACGCGCCTGCCCGAACGAGGCGGGTGCGGGCCAATTCCGCTATTTCGCAGGAGTCCTGACCGGCACTCATATCCCCCGACTCCGCATAGGAGAGGCCGGTGACGGCATCGAGTACCGCGGCTCCGCTGATGCCGGGCGTGGTCAGGGCGCGGCCCAGTGCGGCGTCGAGCGATGACAAAGGTCCCCCCTTCAGTCACTCCGGCGAGCAGACTACTTTATTTGCCAACTATCGCAACTCTGACCAAAGATGGTGTTGTCTGATACCCGCACGGCTCGCATTGAGACCGTTTTCGTGGCGAGATGCCGAATCTCGCCGGGGTGAGGGGAACGAGGCACCACGTGAACATTGAGGCGACACTCAAGGAAGCGATGACTATCGACGGGGCCCTGGGGGCGTCCCTGGTCGACTACGAGAGCGGCATGACGCTGGGGGCGCTGGGCGGCGGGCCGCATCTGGACCTGGAGGTCGCGGGGGCGGGCAACACCGAGGTCGTGCGGGCCAAGCAGCGCACGCTGAAGGCCATCAACGTCGACGACCGGATCGAGGACATCCTGATAACCCTCGGCCAGCAGTACCACCTGATCAGGCCGCTGTCGAGCACACGCGGCTCGCTCTTCCTGTATCTCGCGCTGGACCGCGAGCGCAGCAATCTGGCGCTGGCGAGGCATAACCTCAAGCGGCTCGAGTCCAGCCTGGAGGTATAAACGCCTTGAGGCATATGACAATTGAGTAGTTGTGACGTCGGTCCGGTCTCGGTTGGGCAATATGCACCGAGACCGGCCGGCTCTTGGGGGTGCCGTATTCCCGGACATCAGGTGGCGGTTGAAGCGGCTTAATTGTCTAGTCCACTCATGTCTAGTCCATTATCGAGCTCTCGCTCGGCCGAGCCGTCTTTCCGTTTCGCCGGGCGGACCGGCAGAAGTACCGCGGACGGGTGTTCCGGGTCGTGGAACACCTCCTGGTTCCCGGCGCGGAGAGTCGTGGCCGTCGCCCTGGGTTCGCCGGTGCCCGGATTGCGGTTGTAGCGGGGGAAGGCACCGCTGGACACCTGGACCCGGATGCGGTGACCGCGCCGGAAGCAGTGGGCCGTCGGCCACAGCCGTACCGTCGCGCGGGAGGTCCGGTCGGCGCCGGTCAGACCGACCAGGCCGTCGCACACGTTCGTCGAGCGGCCCCTGGCGTCCACGTCGCACAGCCGGACGAACACATCCGCGTGGGCCAGGCTGGAGCGGAACCAGATCTCGGCGCCGACCTCACCGATCACCTCGACATCCGTGTCCAGTACGGGAGTTGTGTAGGTCAGCACGTCCGGCCGGGCTTCGAGTCCGACGTTGTCGACGGGGCCGCCCTTCACGCCGAGGGCCAGGCGTACCCCGCCGACGGCCGGAGTCGGGTCCGCCGGGTCGTAGCGGTAGCCGTCCGGGGCGGACTCGTCCGGCGGGTCGCTGGACAGGGCGCCGCCCGGGTGGAGGTGGAAGCGCCGCGGTGTGTACCCGGGCGGCGGCCAGGAGGGGAAGTCGCGCCAGGCCTCCTCGCCCATCACGAACAGGCGGACCGGGGCGCGCTCCGCCGGCTGCTCGCCGCGGGCGTGGGCGAGACCGAAGCCGAGGGCCTCGCCGACTGCCGTGACACCCACGCCCCGGGAGGTGTGCGTCCACGGGCCGACCGTGAGCCGGGCCTGTCGTCCGGCCGCCTGGAGGGCCTGGTGGTCCCGGAGTTGGCCGGGCAGGCAGATGTCGTACCAGCCGCCGACCGAACTCACCGGTACGGCGACTTCGGCCACCCGGTGACTGTGGTCGAGCCGCGCCCATCGCGGCGTACCGGCGTCGTGGGCGAGAACGTCCTGGATGTAGGCGGACCGCTGCCCCATGGCGGCGACATCGGCCTCGCCGAGCGGCAGCGTCGACATGGCGCGGCGCACCCGTCCCGCCCCCAGGAGCTGGCGCGGTATCGCCCACCGGCGCTCCTGTCCTGCGACCAGGACGCCCCAGCCGAACGGTGTCTCCAGGGAGAACCCGTCCTCGCGGAGGAACTCCAGGCTGAGCGCCGACTCCGACACCGCCGGGATCATCGCCCTTACCTGCGGCGGCAGTTGGTCGGCCATGGCCCACTGGACGAAGCCGAGGTAGCTCATGCCGTACAGCACCATCGCCCCGCCGAACCAGGGCTGCCCGATCACCCAGTCCACGGTGTCGAGCCCGTCCTCGCGCTCGCCCCGCATCGGGTCGAAGGTGCCGCCGGAGCCGAACGTCCCGCGTGTGCTCTGGATCAGCACCTGGAACCCCCGCTCGGCCAACGGCCGGACCATCGGCCCCGCGGCCATGCCCGCCCTGCCGTAGGGGATCCGCAGGAGCGCGGTCGGCAGGCCGTCGCCACCGGACCTCGGCCTCCAGCGGTCGGCCAGCAGGACGGCCCCGTCCCGCATCGGCACCCGTAGATCGTGGTCGACGGCCACGTCACGGGTGAGGGGCGGGGGAAGACGCAGGAGGCGCTGAGTGAGGTGACTGCCCAGGTTCATAGGTGTCTCCTCCGTCAACTCCGGTGCAGGAGGTCGATGTTACGGCGGGTCAGATCAGTCCGGCCCGTATGGCGTACGAGACGGCGTGCGCGCGATTGCGTGCCCGCAGGCGTTTCATCGCGCCGTAGAGGATGTAGCGCACCGTGCGCTCGGAGTAGGAGAGTTCCGTCGCGATCTCGTCGCACTGTCTTCCCTCGGCTATCAGACGCAGGACGGCCACTTCGCGCGTGCTCAGGGGCGCCCGGTTCCGGGAAGGGGCGGCGGTCTGTGTGGCGTGTGCTGCGTTCCCGTTCTCGCCCGCCACGGCACGCACCGTGCGGACGAAGACGTCCGGGCTGCAGAAGTCCCACCACACCACGGCGCGAACGCCCCGGTGCCGGGCCGCCGACACGTCGGCCTGCCACCGCTCGCTGACGACCACCAGGAAGCGTGCGCCCGGTTGGTCGCTCAGGCTGGGGAGCAGGTCCAGGACGGAGGCGTCCGCCACCTCCACGGCGACCACGATCGCGTCGGCCTCCCGGATCCTGTCCCGCGGCACCTCGCGCAGCCGCGGCTCCATGGCGACGAAGCCGGCCAGTCCGGCGCGGATCAGGGGAGCGGGGGCGTGGATCGCCACGCGCAGGCTCCCGCCGAGTACTTGCTGAGGCATGTGCCCCCCAACTCGCGACTGAGGTCGTCCATGTGGTTCGGGAGGACGATGGTGTCACCGGCGAAGATCACGCATGCGCGCCAGCGGCCCGGCGCGCGTGAGCGGAGGGAAACCTGGCGCGAGTTGCCGAGGCGACCCGAGCGTCACGACGGCTTCGGGCGGAAGATCCCCCCCAACTCCCTGTACGGACCGGCAAGGTTGGCGGTTTCGCCTTTCACCGGAAACAGCGGGCGGGCGACGATGCCGGGGGAAGCGCGTTTTCGCGCCCTTCGGACACCGGTCCGCTTCGCCGTCGGCGTTCCACGCCGACGGCCGGCGCCCCCATGGGCCGGTGCCTGTCTCTGACAACTTCTAGCAACAAAGGTGGCCGCATGATCGCGTCCATTGCCCTGTGCGTGGGGCTCGGCCTGTTCCTGATCGGGGCCGCGCTCTTCCGGCGGAGGCGCAACTCCTCCTCGGCACAGGCCCGTTCAGGGGTGTCGGGCTCCAGCCGCAAGGCGCTCGAAACGGTCGCGCTGGGCCTGCGGGCCGTGGCCGCGGGGCGTCCGCGGGGCGAGCGCCCGCTGCCGGACATCCACGTCGTCGTCCACTCGGGGCAGAAACTGACCCTACGGCTCGCCGAGGCGGACGACGACGCTCCGGCCCCCTGGACCGCGGACGTCTCCGGGAAGGAGTGGTCCGTCGACGCGGCTCGGCTGCGGCGTGGAGCCAACGCGGGAGACGGGCTCGTCCATCCGTACTCCCTGACCGTCACCCTCGGCCTCCACCGGGGCGAGCGCATGCTGGTCGACCTCTCCCGGCTGAGCGGGCCGATCGCCCTGACCGGAGACGACAACGATGTCCTCCTCCTGGCGCAGGCCCTCATCTCCGAAGTGGTCTCGGGGCCGGTCGGGACCCACGCCACGGTCGTCCTGGTGGGCTCGGCGGCGACCCCCTCGGTGACCGACGGACTGGCCGCGCGATCGGCCCGCCTGCACACCGCGACCACCCGGGGCGAGGCACTGGCCGTGGGGGAGAACATGGTGCCCGGACAGCGCGGGGGACCGTCGGCCCTGCAGACCCTGCACATGGGCAGGGACCGCGGCACCGCCGACTCCCGGACCTGCGCCCGCCGGCTCTTCGTGGTCACCGCGGCCCAGTACCGCAACGAGCGGTGGGGCGACACTCCGCTGCGCGGGACCGACGCGCTGCTGGTGCTCGGCTACATCCCCGCCCTGGAATGGAACCTTCAGGTGAAGCCCGACGGCTCCCTGCTCACCGGCCGGCTCGGTGTACCCGTCGACACGCACGCTGCCCGCCTCGACTGACCCGGCGGACAACGCCCTTGGGCCGGCGGCCCGCTCCGTCACGGCCGCCGCGCTCCGCCCGGACCCGGCACGGGACCGCCCGCCCTGGAGGGCGTACCGTTCGGCACCACAACGCGGCGGGCGAGGCTGCCGTCCAGCCAGGCCGCGGCCAGTTCCACCCGGGAGCGGCACCCGGTACGGCGGAAGAGCCCGCTGAGCCGCCGCTCCACGGTCTTCTCGCTCCACGCGAGCCGCGCCGCGATCTGCCGGTTGGTCGCCCCCTCGCTGACCAGCGCGGTCAGCCGGACGTCCTCGTCGCCGAACTCGTCCTTGGCCGGACGCGTCCTCGGCAGGCCGAAGGTCCGCCGACGCGTCATGTGACCGAGCGTCGTACGGGTGGCGCGCCCGATCCCCAGCGACTGCGCGATCCGCGAGGCCTCGGCCAGCCACGGTCCGGACTCGTCGCCGATCTCCATCAGGCACAGACAGCAGAGCAGGCACAGGTACGCGTCGCCCCGTCGGCGTACCGACCGCAGGGCCGCCAGCGCGCTGTCCGCGTCGCCGTGCACCAGGCCGCGCCCGATGAGCACCGCCTCGTGCGTCATGGGGGAACCCACCACCGCGTGCAGCGCCTCCAGTTCGTCCAGCGCCTGGGGCATGGCCTGCGGCAGGCCCGCCACCAGGGCGAAGGAGATGTACCGCAGCAGCACCTTCTCCGTGCCCGCGTGCAGACCCTGCTCGCGAGCCCGTCGTACGTCCCTGAGAGCCGCCGCCAGCGCCTCCTCCCGCTGACCCGACCAGTACCGCACGCCCAGCCTGGCCCAGGCGACCAGCGGATGCGACACGGCCTCCGGAATCAGCTCGATCCAGAACCGGGCGAGGCCCAACTCCCCGCGCGTGCAATGGATTTCGGCGGCGAGGGCCCGGGCGGGCTGTGCCGCGCCGACCGTCGTGTCCCGGGTCCGGCCGCGCGCCTCGATCCGGCGGGCCGACACCAGGGCCTGGTCCCAGTCACCGTCGAGGTAGTCGCGGAGCATGGCGTGGTACCAGGCGGCGGTGCTGTTCCCCGCCCCGGTGTACCGGTCACCGAGCACGGCGGCCAGGGCACCGGCGAGGTCCGCGTGGACGGCCGCGTTCCGCAGCCGGTCCAGGTCCGGTGGGCCGGCCGCATCGGGTGGCAGGGTGCGCAGAGCGGCCGAGAGCCCGTCGTGGCTGCCCGCGGCGGCTGCCAGCAGCCGTACTTCCGGGCCGGACGGCAGCGGCCCGGAGCCCTTCCGCCGCCCGGCGGCCGACGCCCGGTGCGTCTCACCCCGCGGCGGGGACGGCAGTGGACCGAGCCCGAACGGACCGGCCAGTTCCGCGAGTTCGGCCATGGCGGGCAGCGGATCCCGGACGGCGTCGAGGTACGGCAACCGGTGTTCGTGCAGCGTCGCCAGGGCCCATACCTCGGCCACGAAGTCCAGCGAGTCCCGGTCCTGCGCCCCGGCCGGTGCCGTGGTCAGGCGGGCGAGCAGCGGTTCGCCCAGCGCCAGCGCACCGGAGTGGTCGGTGTGACGCAGGCTCAACTCGGCAGACTCGCGCAGCACTTGGGGTGTCCGGTGGTCGTACGGCGGCAGGCGTCGCAGCGCGGACGCGTAGGCGCGCACCGATCGGGGCCAGTCCGTCCTGGCATCCGCACGGGCCGCCGCGAGCAGCACGTCCACCGCGAGGACGTCGTCCAACTCGGCCCCGGCGGCCGTCACATGGTCGGCCAGCCGGGGATAGCAGCTGCCCGCCGTGTCCGCGCCCAGCCGATCCGTCAACGACCTGGTGATCAGGGCGTGCAGCGACGACACGTCATGGTGGGTGGGCAGGGCGCGCAGTGCCGCCGCGAGCGCCGGCACGGCGAACGCCATCCGGCCGTCCTTGTCCACGGTCAGCGTCCCGTCCCTGACCAGCGGGGTGACCGCTCGGTCGACGAGGCCGGCCCGGCGCGGGCCCCCCGGCTTCAGCCGGAGCAGATCGTCCAGCCGCACCTCGGCCTGTAGGACACTGCGGGCCACCGCCGCCGCGGCATCCAGACCGTCGGCGTCCGGCGGGGAACCGGGCCAGCAGAGCCGGCTCAACTCCCTTGCGTCCGTGGCGAGTCGCAGCGCGCGCTCCGGCTCCGTCAGGCACACATGGCCGTCCAGTTCCAGGAGGTCGCCGTGCTCGTCCATCGCGTCGAGCAGCGACAGTACGGCCGCGGGGGTGCCCGCCATCGGGCCCAGCGCGGCCAGCACCGCTGTCACGAGGGCCGGCTCGACCGGGCGGCCGAGCCGCCGTACGACGAGGGCCTCGATGTCCTCGGGCCGCAGCGGCGGGAGTTCGAGCAGCCGGTCGGCCGCGGCCGTCAGCGGGGAGGCGCCGTCGGCGGCGGGGCGGACCGGTCGGCCGGCCATCACCATCGGTACCCCGGCCGGGCGGAAGACGCGCAGCAGCAGGCCGAGGGCGGACGCCGTCGGGCGCGGCATCCGTTCGACGTCGTCGACCACCACCGCGAAGGGGATGCGGGCCGCCGCGTCCGTAAGAATCTCGCTCAGGACGGACAGCAGGGCCAACTCGCCGTCCTGGCCGGTTGATTGGAGCCGGATCCGGCGGACGGCGCCGACCCGGACCGGGCTGCGGCGGTCGTGGAACTTGGCGAGCACCGAATGGACGCCGTCGGCCAGCGCCTCCGCGCCGGGCGCGCTCTCCCCGTCGTGACAGCGCAGCCGTAGGACATGGGCGCCTTCCTCGGCCGCCGCTCGCCGGGCCTGTTCCAACAGGGTGGTCTTGCCCGTCCCCGGACCACCGACGATCAGGAGGGTGCGGGCCGGGGCGCCGGTGGACAACAACGTCCGCGTCATGTCGCGGAGTTCGCTGTCCCTGCCAATGACGAGGTCTCCTTCCTGCACGTCCACTTCCTTCCGGGGTCGGTGTTCCGTGCGTGAACTGCCAACGGGAGCACGCGAGTTGGTGATGGTGTGGGGGGTCGACCGTGTGACGGAAGCGGTCATGTGAATGTGATCATAATGTGGATGCGGGGCTGGTTTCCGAACGTACGGCCGACCGGAGACGCCAGGAACACCCGGGCCGGGTCGATGAAGAGAGCGCGGTGGACCATGACCGTTCCGTCCGGGAACCCGTGGCTCGTGCGCGGTCGGACGGCTGTCGGTGATTGTCCGGTCGGCCGCGAGCGGGAGTTGGACGAGGGCCACGGCCTGCTGACGGACAAGGGAGGGCCGCGACTTGTCCTGGTCCGGGGCGAACGAGGCACCGGGCGCACCGTGTTCATGAACACGATCGCTCAACGACTGCGCGGGAACGGGGAGTTGGTGCGCTCCGTGAGCTGCGTTCCCGGTGACGGCGCGCGGCCCTTCCTGTTGGCGCTGCGGCTCGTCATGGTGCTGGAGGAGCGCCGGCCCGCGGAGGCGTTGCGTGCGGCCGGGCGGCGCGACGAGGTGACGATGGCCGCACTGCTGCGCGCCGCTCTGGCGCGGGCCGTGTCGGTGGTCGTGGTGCTGGACGACCTCCAGTACGCCGACCCCGACTCGCTGGCCCTGCTCGGCAGGATCGACCTCACCGGGGTGGCGTCCGGTGTCCGGCTGTTGGCCTCGGCCGTGGGGTGCGGCGGGAGTGCATCCGGTGCGGGGCGGGTCGTAGACGAGAGCCAGGTCTTACGGCGGGACCGTGTCGGCGGAACCGTGGATGAACTGGCCGCCGCTCAGGGGGCCCGCACCATCGTGCTGACCCGCCTCGGGCCCGAGCAGATCGTCGCCATGGTGGCGCGGCGGTTGGGGGCGACTCCCGACACCGGTCTCGTCCGGCGCGTGCGCGCCCTCACCCACGGGCTGCCCGGGGCGGTCGACGCCCTGCTCACCGGGTGGACACGGCAAGGGGCGATCAAGGTCGCGGACGGCCACGCCTTCGTCGGGGCGCGGACGTCGACGCCGGTGCTGCCGGACGGCGACCGGTTCATGCGGGCGCTGGACGTGCTGGGCGAACCGTGCCGCACGGTGGCGGGCGCCCTCAGTGTCCTGTGCCCCCTCGGCGCGCGGGTCGTGGTGCTGATCGCGGGGTCGGTCGGGCTGTCCGTCAGCGAAGTCCGGGCCGCCGTAAGGGACTTGGCCGGTGCGGGGATCGTCGAGGAGCTGTCCGGGACCGACGGTGGTATGGCAGAGGGGTGGACGTTCGGGGTTCCGCTGGTGGCACATGCCCTCCGTGAGCGGCTCGGGCCGCTGGAGCGCAGTCGGCTGTCGGCGTCCGCCGTGGAGACACTGTGGGCGGACGAGGACGCGGGGGCGAAACCGCCGACGATCGTCGGACTCGACGAGGCGGACGCGGTGGCCTACCGGGCGGACCGGATCGCGGAAGCGGGGACTCTGGTCGAACGGGACCGTGCGGTAAGGGAGTTGACGGCCGCGGCGGAGCGTCTGCATCCCGACTCCGAGGGCAGGGGAGTGCTCCGCTGGTGCCAGGCGGCGGGCCACCTCGTCGAGCGTCCCGCCGACCGGGTCCCGGCCCTTCAGCGGTACGCCGTCGCCGCCTACTTCGCCGGGGACTTCCGGACCGCGCGGACCATCGCCGAGTCGATCCTGCGCGACCGCCCGGACATCCTCGGCCGGCTCGAACTCCAGGAGACCGCGACCCTGTTCACCGTGGCGACGGCCAACGACCTCGACTGGCGGGCACTTTCGCGACTGGCCACGGAACAGTGGTGGGACGAACTGCGATTGCCGATCCTGGCCGCCATCACCGGCCGGGCACTGGCCCTGTGTCTGCTGGCGAGATGGCGTGAGGCGCTTGATCTCCTGGTACGGACCGAACCGGTGTGGAACACCGACGTCCGTGCCGCCGCCAACCCCCGCAGTTTCCGGGCCGCGGCGGAACTGGCGCTGGGCCGGCCGGAGCGGTTCAGACGCTCACTGGCCCTTCCGGAAGCGCCGCACATCGGCCCCGACCACGCTTACACACTGACCGTCGCCAAGTTCGACGAGTTGCTCAACGGCGGTGACCTGCACGCGGGCGAGGCCCTTCTGGCGGCTCAGGGCCTGTCCCCCCAACTCCTGCCCCGACACAGCCAGTTCCTCCGGCACCACCTCCGGGGCGAGTGGGGCGAGGCGCTGGAACCGGCCCGCTGGATGCTGGCGAACAACGGGATCCACACGGCGGCGATCGACCACTACGTGGTTCCCGCGCGGACCGCGGCGATCCTCCTCGCCCGGGGCCGCGTCACGAGCGCCCGCCGCCTGATCGACAGCGTGCGCGCCGAGGGGGAGGGCCCGCCGGAGTACTCACTGGACTCATGTGAAGCGGAGCTGCTGCGGACCCTCGGTGATCCGGCCGGTGCCGAGAAGACACTGCGGCGCGGACTGGAGGCGGCGGAGGCACACGGGCAGATCGCCGGTACCGACGAACTCTGGGCTTGCCTCGCCGAGTTGCTTGCGGACTCGGGGCGCACGGCCGAGGCGGTCACGTGCCTTCAACGCCTGGAACGGATCTCCGACCGGACGGGCTCCGGACAGACACGGCTCAGGTATCTCACGGCATCGGCCCGGGTCCTGCGGCCGGACAGTCCCGTCACCGCCGGGGAGAACGCGCGGGAGGCCGTCGGACTGGCACGCTCGCGCAGTCAGCCGTTCGAGACGGCGGTGACCCTCGTCGCCGCCGTCGGCGCGGGCGGCGGCCCACCCGCACTGCTGCGGGAGGCGTACGAACTCTTCGGTGAGAGCGGTGCCGTACTGGAGCGTTTCCACACCCGGGCCGCCCTGCGCGCGGCCGGGATCACCGTGCCCGGCCGCAGACAAGCCACCGTCGAGAGCGAGCAGTTGCTCGCGACCCTGATCGCCGAAGGCCTGACCAACCGTCAGATCGCCACGGTGCTGCGGCTCACCGAGGACGCGGTCGCCAACCGGCTGTCCCGGCTGTTCGCCCGCACCGGACTGCGGTCCCGCACCGAAGTGGTCACGGCCGTCCTCACCGGCTACGGCGCTGGGCTCGGCACCGAGGCGTAGGCTCCGGCGCTCGGTCGGGCGTGACGCGGAAGCGCGGGAGATCGTACGTCCCCCGCGCTTGGGCAGGAGCCTCACGCACGGTGTCGGGCCGTGGCCGGCTTGCGGCGGTTCGCCATGAGGCCGCCCGCCGCGCCCAGCGAGACCAGGCCCATGCCGGTTGCGGTTGCGAGGCCCTTCACCCCGTCCATGGTCAAGTAACAGACCACGGCCACACCGCCGTTGAACAGGAACAGGAACCACAGTGTCGAGGACTTCGACAGGAACGCCTTGATCTTCGGCTTCTTCGCGATGCGGGAGCCCGCCAGCATCGAGACGGCGATCCCGGCGTAGGTGGCCACGCTCTTCTGCGTGCCGTCGAGGACGGCACCGGAGGCGGTGCTCGCGACGAGGCCGCCCACGAAGAACGACCAGAGCAGCAGATCGGCGACGGCCGACCTCGCGGCGGTGAGCTGGGGCTTCACGGGATTTTCCTTCGTGGTGGGGGACGGTGCGGGACTCTTTCGATCTCTACGGACCACGATTCCGTCGCCCGCCCGCCGTCACGATGGACCGGCCTCCCGAACCCGGGGTGGAGCCCGCTACACGCTTACTCCGGCTGGATGATCGACACGGTCTTGTAGCGCAGGAACTCGTCGATGCCGGCTCGGCCGCCCTCCTTGCCGTATCCGCTGAGGCCCAGACCGCCGAAGGGGGTGTGCGGGAGGTTCTGCCGGGCGCCGTTGACATAGACGCCACCGGCCTTCAGTCGCTCGGCCACCCGGTGGACGCGGGTGAGATTCGTCGACTGGATGTTGGCGCCGAGTCCGTAGGGTGTGCTGTTGGCGAGGGCGACCGCCTCGTCCTCGGTGGAGAACTTGAAGACCAGCAGTACGGGGCCGAAGACTTCCGTCTGTGCGATCTCGTGCTCCGGGTCGACGTCGACGATGATCGTGGGCTCGACGAAGTTCTTGTCGGCGAGGTCGCCGCCGGCCCGGTTGCCGCCGAGGGTGATGCGTCCGGCCCTGTCTCGCCGGGCACGGTCGAGCATCCCGCAGACCCGCTCGACGGCGGCGGCGTTGATGAGCGGCCCCACTTTGACCTCGGGATCGAACGGATCCCCCATTCTGTACGTCGCGGCGACGTCAGTGACCCGCTCGACGATCTCGTCGTAGATGTCCTCGTGCACGATCAGTCGCGTCGGCACCACACAGCCCTGCCCGGCCAGCACCCCGATGCTGTCCCGTACGGCGCGGCTCGCCACCGCCTCCAGGTCTCCGGCGTCCGGGAAGACGATGCTGCCGGTCTTGCCGCCCAACTCCAGTACTGCGGGCTTGAGTTGATCGGCGCAGGCGTGCATGATCCGGCGGGCTGCCACGGGGCCACCGGTGAAACTCACCTTCTCCACCTTGGGGTGGCGCACCAGTGCCTCGCCCGCCTCCGCGCCGCCGCTGAGGATGCTGCACACGCCGTCCGGTACGCCTGCTTCGCGCAGGAGTTGGGCGTACAGGTGCGGTGCGAAGGGGGTGAACTCCGAGGGCTTGACCACCACGCAGTTCCCGGCCGCCAGCGCCGGGATCACCTTCATGCCCAGGGAGACGACGGGGCCGTTCCAGGTGACGATGATCCCGATGACACCGTAGGGCTCGGGTGTCGTGTAGGAGAAGTAGCCGCGGGTGTCGAGCGTCGAGATCAGCTCGCCGGAGAGTTTGTCGCACCAACCGGCGTAGTAGCGCGTCCAGTTGATCGAGTTGTCGACGATCCGCAGGCCGAAGTGGGTCGGGGTACCGCCGTCGAGTGCCTGGAGGTCGACGAACTCCTGACGGTGTTCATCCAGCAGCCCGGCGAACCGTGTCAGGACGTCGCGCCGCGCCTCCGGCGTCCAGCGGCGCCAGGACTCCGCCTGCGCGGCGGCCAGTTCGACGGCCTCGTCGATCTCGGCGGCGCCGGCCAGCGGGATCGCCGCCTGCACCTCGCCCGTGTAGGGGTTGCGATGTTCGAAGACTCCGCCGGATCCGGAGTGAAGAACCTTGTCGCCGTAGCGGAGTTGAACGTGCGGAGCGGTCACGGTCATGGGTGGTGTCTCCCGGGGAACTCTTGGCCGGTAGGTGCGGTGCGGTACCACAGGGCTCAGCGGACGGCGAAGCCCGCGTCGAGGGGCAGTTGGATCCCGGTGATGTAGGCGGCTTCGTCGGACACCAGCCACGCGACCGCGTTGGCGATGTCCTCGGCCCGGAGGATGTCGATCGGCAGGGCGTTCTGCATCTGGCTGATCGGGTTCTTCTCGCCCCTGGCGGCCTGCGCGTGAAGCTCCTCCATGGCCGGGTTCAGCGTCATCCCCGACAACACACCTGTGGGGTGAATGGTGTTGACCCGGATCCGCTCGCCCGCGTACTCGTTGGCGAGCACCTGCATCAGGCCCACCAGGCCCCGTTTCGCCGCCGTGTAGGCCTGGCCGCCAGCCTTGTCGTTCGCGCCGCCCTTGAGCCCGGCCACCGAACTCGTGATGACGATCGAGCCGCCACGTTCTCCGGCCCGGATCGCCGGCAGTACCACCTCGATGGTGCGCCAGACGCCCGTCAGGTTCACCTCGATGACGTCGGTCCAGGTACGGTCGCGGTCGCCGCCGGGGGAGAGCCGGATGATGCCGGCGTTCGCGAGCAGCACGTCGACCCGTCCGAAGCGTTCGACGCCGTGGTCCAGGACCCGGCGCAGATCGTCGTAACTGCGCACGTCTCCCTTCTCTGCGACGATCGCCCCGCCTGCCTCCTCGACGGCTTTCACGGTAGCCCGGAGGTCGTCCTCGGTGGCGTTCGGGTAATCCATCGACTCGATGTCCGCGCAGATGTCGAGTCCGATGATGTCCATGCCCCGGGAGGCGAGTTTCACCGCGTGCGCGCGGCCCTGACCGCGGGCGACACCGGTGATGAAAGCGACCTTCCTGCCTGACTCCATGTCAGCCCCTATCTGTAGGTGACGAGTTGAGGGGGCAGGTGGGAGTGCTCGTTGAAGGTGACGAGCGTGCTGCCCCGGCTGCCCACGACGACCTTCGTGACACCGCTGTTGACCGCCACGCGGTTCAGTGCGGACCACTGCGGCTCACCGCCGCCCAGCAGCGACGCGGCGACCCAACCGATCACTCCGGCACTGGTGAAGACGACGGCGCTCTCGCCCGAGGCCAACTCGGCGACCAGTGTGCGCAAAGCGTTCTCGACCCGCTTGGTGAACGCGGGGAAGGGCTCCGTGTAGTCATGGTCGTGCAGTCCCGAGGACCATCGGGGAATGGCCCGGTCGAGCGGTTTGGCATCAGGTGTGTCCACCGTCCGACGCGCCGCGACGACGTCCTCGTGGTCGAACTCGTTCCACGCTTCGTCGACCTCCGCGGACGTCGACCATTTCGCGGCGCCACGTGTGGAACGGGCGGTCTGCTGTTGTCGGTCGAGACGTCCGGTCAGAATGCGTGTCGCGGAAACACCGTGCCGGGAGAATGCCGTCCCGAGCGTCTCGGACTGGAGTCTGCCGGTGCCGGACAGCCCGTGGTCCGCTTGGCCCGACGCCTGGCCGTGCCGGACGAGGAGGATCACGGCCATGACGGCATCCCCGCCCTGGATGTATGGAGCCGGGCAAGCCGCAGCCCCTCGGCCTGAGTTGATGCCTCGACGTTCCACACGCCACACGAACACCAGCACCGATAGTGATCGCCGTCGGGAACGACGGCCTGGCCGTCGCAGGAACCTCCGCTGTTCGCCACGCTCGCCAGGAATTCGAGCGGCTTCTCCTCCAGCGCACTCTCGTAGTCGTCGTCCATGTTTCACACCTCCTCGGCGGCCATACGGAACACGGGCAGCAGCCAGCCGTCGGTGATGGGATGGAAGTCGACGGTCAACGCCAACCCGATCCGTACGTCCGCCGTTTCGACCCCGACCACATTGGTGACCAGCCGCGCCCCGGGAGCGTCCGGCATCTCCACGACGGCGGGGACCAGGGTCAGATTCGGGAGCCCGGGATAGCCGTGGACCACGGCGAAGCTGTAGACGGTCGCGCGGCCCGACAGCTGGGGCCAGTCGAGCGCGGTCGACTGGCATTCCGGGCAGAAGGGGGTGGGCGGCAGCCGGAAGGTTCCGCAGTCGCCGCACTGGGGTACCACGAGCCGCCGTTGCTTCGCGGCCTGCCAGAACGGTTCGGTCACGGCGTCCGTAGCGATCCGGACGGCGTTCGACGGCAGGGCCGTCGCGAGGCGAGCCCCGGTCACCGGTCGCGTCCCAGGATCAGGCCGCTGACCGGCAGGCTGGCCGGACCGCCGGTGCACAGGGCGAACTCGGCGTCGGCGACCTGGTTGATCGCGGTGCCGCGCATCTGCTCGACGCCCTCGACGATGTGGGTCATCCCGATGACGTACGCCTCGGAGAGCTGGCCGCCGTGCGGGTTCACCGCGACGGTTCCGGGTTTCCGGCGGGGGGAGTAGCGGATCGCGCCACTCTCGACGAACGGGCCGCCGTCGCCCTTGGCGCAGAAGCCGTAGTCCTCCAGTTGCATGAGCACCATCGGCGTGAAGTGGTCGTAGATCAGGGCCACATCGATGTCCTGGGGTGTGATGCCCGCCTGTTTGTAGAGGCGTCCGGCGATCGGCTGGTGACCGGACGAGGTGAAAGTTTCGTCCGGCATGCCGTACCAGGAGAAGGCGCGCCCCCAGTCCCGGGTGCCGCCGTGGGCGACGGCCACCACGGGGACCGGGTTCTGGCGCAGGTCGCGGGCGCGGTCGGTCGAGGTGGTGATGACGGCGACCGCTCCCTCCGTCTCCAGGCAGAAGTCGTAGACGCAGAGCGGTTCGGCGATCATCCGCCCGCTGAAGTACTCCTCGCGGGTGAGGGGAGTCTTCTGGATCGCCTTGGGCCGGTTGAGGGCGTTCTGGCGGGTGGAGATGGCGATCTCGGCGAACGCGTCCCGGGTGGTGCCGTACTGGTGCATGTGACGGCGGGCCAGGACCGACATCAGATGGCCCGGGCCCGCCAGTCCGGACGGCTGGAGGAAGGAGCTGATCGGGGTCACCGGCTTGGCCGCTATCACCGTGCCGAGTCGGTGCTTCTGCTGTTGCAGGGCCATGACCGTGACGACGATCGAGGCGTCACCAGCGACGATGGCCGCGCGGGCGAGACCTATCGCGCCCGCCGAGCCGCCGCCGCCGTTCGTGAGGGACGCCGAGAAGCGGACCTCGGGGATTCCGAGGGTCTCCATGAAGTCGACGGACTCCATCTTGTCGCCGTAGCCGGCACCGGCGCCCGAGTAGAAGGCGAAGCCGTCGATCTCCTTGACGGAGAGTCCGGCGTCGGCGCAGGCGCCGAGGATGGCCTCGCCGGCGAGGTGAGTGATGCTCTTGCCCGCCGACTCGCCCCGCCGGTAGTAGGGCGTGGCGCCGACGCCCACGATCGCGACGTCACGCGGTCCCGAATCCTGCGGCATCGGCTCAGACCTCGCTCGTGGGGACGGGCGGCACCTGCGGGAAGAGGTCGAAGAACGCGCCCTGGGTGATCCGCAGCCGGGTCTCGGCCGAGACCCCGTCGAACAGCGACTTGAGGGTGTCCTGCGTGTGCCCGAAGGTGCCTTCCATGTGTGGGTAGTCGGAGCCGAACATGACGTTCCTGTAGCCCATGGCCTCGAACGCGGCGACCGCCGTCTCGTCGTGCTGGAAGGATGCGTACACCTGGGTCATCAGGGTTTCCTTCGGGTCCCGTTCGAGTTTGGGACGGACCGCCATGTGGTGTTGGCGGTAGCCCTCCAGCATGCGATCGCCCAGGAACGGGATCCAGGTGGCGCCGCCCTCGGAGATGAGCACCTTCAGATCTGGGTGCCGGTCGAGGGCGCCGGAGGCCACCAGTTTCATCGCGGCGCGCTGACCGGAGAAGGTCGTCTCCGCGTAGTTCATGACCGCGCCGCCGGGGCCGCGGTAGACCAGGCCGGCGCCGCCGGTCGTCATGTCCACCGGGTCGGTGCCGATGTGGAAGGCGAGGACCATCCGGGCGCGTTCGGCGGCGTCCCAGAACGGCTCCCAGTCGGTCCGGTGCCAGTCCGGTGCGCTGGGGTGTGGAGTGGTGGGCAGGAAGACGGCGTGGAAGCCCTGCTCTGCGGCCCACTCCAGTTCGCCGATCGCGTCCTCCACGACCAGCGTCGACACCTGGGCGGTAACGACGTAGCGGTCCGAGACCGCCGCGATCTCCTCCAGCGCCCACTCGTTGCTCGCGCGCATGCACGCCTTGAGCAGTTCGGGCGTTCGGAAGGTGGAGGCCCACATGCCCAGCGACGGGAAGATCACCTCGCCCCAGACGCCCTCCTGATCGAGATCACGCAGACGTGCCCGGGCGTCGCGGATGCCCTGCGCCTTCCGGCTCTCCTCCAGGAACTCCCTGGCCACCGAGGTCGGCAGCTTCCGCCGGAACGACTGCCCGTCGACATGCACCGTCTCGTATTCCCCGTCCGGGTCCTTCTCGGACTTCGGAGTCAGGTCGGCAAGCCGTTTGGGCAACCGTGACTCCCATAGATCGCTCGGTTCGAGGAAGTGGGAGTCGCCGGAGTTGGTCCAGATCTTCGGCATCGTGAGTAGTCCTCCGGAAGTAGGGAGGGATGAGGCCTGCGTTGCCAGGTCCGCGCATCGAACTGTTCCATCGACGGGGTCACCTGTCCATACTTTCTAATACATCTCCATTAGTTTTGACGTTGCGTGTGCCGCGCCGCTTCTACGAACATGAGGGCCATGGCACTGGATGAGAAGGCCGCGGGGCGCAGGCGTCGGCACACGACGGGGGAGGCGACCCGTGAGTTGTTGATGACGACGGCTGAGCGGCTCTTCGCTGCCCGTGGGGTCGAGGGCGTGACTCTGCGGGAGATCCAGATGGAGTCGGGTCAGTCGAACTCGTCGGTGATCACGTATCACTTCGGCTCGAAGGCGGGCCTGGTCCGTGATCTGATCGCCTTCCGCTATCGGACCATCGACGCGCGCCGGGCCGTGCTGCTGGAGGAGGCTCGTGCCGATGGTGTGGTCGAGGATCCCCTGGCGGCGGTGTGGCTGGTGGTGCGCCCGCTGATTGAGAGCATCGAGGCCGGCGAGATGTTCGTACCGTTCCTGGCCAGACTGGCACCCGCCACCTCGGACGCGGAGTACTGGCCGCGCCAGATCGAGGACGCCACCGACGTCCTCCAGGAGTTGGTGCCCGAACTGCTCGGCGCGCTGCCCGACCGGGTACGGCGGGGCCGCGAGGTACAGCTCTACAACAGCGTCCTCAACCTCCTGGGCGACCACGCGCGCAACCGGCACCCGATCAGCGACGCACAGCTCAACAACTACATCGACGGCTGGGTGGGCATGCTCACCGCGCCCGTCTCGGCGGTGACGCACGACCTCATGGAGGACGAGGCACGGGCGAGGCACCGACGCGGCTGACCGCGTGTCGCCGGGCCCTTGCCGTGGTCACTCGCACACAACCCGCCACCGGCAGCTGTGCGGCCTGTCCTGGATCCGTCACAGTCCCCATGGCACCCCGCCCGGTTGGAACGAGCCGTCTGACGGGGCGCTGTCGTGTTTCCGACGTGTCTCCACCCGAGAGCCTCAGGCCGATCGCGGCCTGCGACGTCCACTTCGCCCCACGGCGGTCCTTGCCGGGGCGAGCGTGGTCAGGAAGTCACACGACCCGGACACGCCGAGACTCGTCCGCGACTCCTGCGCTCGCCGCCCGGGCAGGTCGAGGCCCGCTCCGACCGCAGCAGCGGAACGGACCTCGGAGACGCTCCTCAAGAGGCTTGCCGCGTCAGTGCGGCGTAGGGGTCCGCAGTCCGTCAGCCGAGGCTGCGGCGTCCGACGACCAGACGACTCGGCTGGTAGGGGACGAAGGCCGCGCCGTCGAGGTCGAGTGCGTCGGCGCTGCGCTGGAGGGCGCCGGGCGTGGCGAGCGTGCCCCAACTGCCCGTGGTGACGCGCTGGTCGATGGCATGGACACCGGCGACGATCTCGGCGGCTGTGAAGTTGCAGTGACCCTGGCGGGCGACGTAGGCCTGCCGTAGCAACGCACCGTCCCCTGCTGACCGTACGCGCGCGGCGAAGGCGGATTCCTGCTGGACGGGGACGAGCTGGTCGGAGGTGGTGTGCAGGTCGAGCAGGGGGACGCCGAGATGCTGGCCGGCGGTGGACGTGGCTTGAAGGTGGGCTACCGCGGCGGGATCGGCGTGCAGGTCGGCGCCTTGGGTGAGGGTGCTCAGGTCGGTGTGGAGGTCGAGCCCGGCCTCGCTGTAGAGCGTGGCCACCTCGGCGGCGTGTTCGGAGTCGTGCAGGAGAGCGGCGTAGTCGACGCCCGCGTTCCCGGAGGCGTTGCCTCCTGCGGACTGCTCGACGGAATAGGGGCCGGTCATGTAGAAGTCCAGCATGCCCTGGGCGAGCCAGGCGTACTGCTGGGCTTCCTGGCCGGCGGCGTCGTCCGTGGCGGGCGGGTCCTGGGCCGGCGCCCAGTCGGGGAGGTTGAGGTAGGCGGCGGCGAGAGCTATGCGTGCGCGGCCCTGCGGGGTGGTTTGGGCAGCCGCGACGGCGGTGTCGAGCTGCTGGGCGGAGAGATAGCCGTCGGCCATGCCGGTGAAGCCGGTGAGTTCGACCTGCTCGTCGGGCAACAGCAGTGAAGCGAGGGCGTATTCGGCGTCGTACTGGTAGTTCCCCAGGTCGACACCACCGGCGACCAGACCGCACAACCCGAGAGCGCCATCGATGAGTCCGGTTCCGTCGCGCGCGATCTGGGCGTTGACCAGCCCACCCATGGACAGCCCGACGGACAGGGTGCGCTCCGGTCGCTGACCTGCTGTCGCGGAGAACGCTCCGATCGTGGCGAACTGGTCGCGCTCGGCGCTGTCCAGGGCCCACCAGGATCCGGCCGGGTCGATGAGGATCCGGCCGTCGCGAAACCCTCGGCGAGCAGTTCCGTGCGAGTGGCGTCCGACGCGGTGGGGGCGTTGTAGCCGTGGCTGAAGAGCAGCAGGGTGCCGTTCCAGTTGTTCGGCACATCGGCGACCCAGGTCGCGCCGTCGGCGAGCGTGCCGGTGAGATGCGCCGCGGCGGCGGGGGTCGTGGCGGCCTTAGCGGCTGGGGCGGCGGTGGAGACAGCGGTGACGCCACAGACCAGGGCGGTGACGCCCATCGTGGCGATGTGCCGCAGGCTGTGCGACATGCGGGTGCTCCCTTTGTGGTGGGGGTACGGGAATCACCAAGCGCTTGGCCGGACCGAACGTAGGGCACTTGTCCGACCACCGTTAAGAAACTGCCCGATGAAGTCGCGGGCATCCCGCACCCGGCACCAAGGTGCGCCGCGTCGCTGTTGCGGCGCCTGCCACCGTGTTGATCCCACGCACCGCCACGGCCGACCGCCTCGACGCAGGCGAGCCGTCGACCCCGGCGCTCCTCCAGAGGCTCATCAGAAGAGCCCCGACCGAATGCAGCCGGCCGGGGCTGGAGAGCCGCGGGAAGTTCTCCGAAAGCGGGCGGTTCGGGCCTGGGGCTGGTCCGCGGCCGTGGTGGGCTTGCGGCGGTTGGCGAGGAGGCCGGCGGCCGCGCCGAGGGAGACGAGGCCCATGCCCGCGGCGGTGGCGATGCCCTTGACGCCGTCCATGGTGAGGTAGCAGAACGCGGCCACGCCGCCGTTGAAGAGGAACAGGAACCAGAGTGTGGAGGACTTCGACAGAAACGCCTTGATCTTCGGCTTCTTCGCGATGCGCGAGCCGGCCAACATCGAGACGGCGATGCCGGCGAAGGTGGCCACGTTCTTCTGCGTGCCGTCCAGGACGGCACCGGAGGCGGTGCCCCGCTCGACGAGTACGCTCACGTGATCACGCGGGCGCTCGTCGTGCGGTCCTCCTCCGCCCACGAAGACACCGAGGACTCCTCCATGGCGGGGCGTTTCGACTCAGTGCTGGACGTGCGTGGCTGGGACGACTTCACCGCCGCCGTACAGACGGTGCTGGACTCCGCACGTCGGGTCCAGATCCTGCGTCCGTCCACCGACATGGCTGTGGACGACGGGATGGCCGTGCTGGTGCAACCCATGCTGCGCGCCGCCATCGGCGGTGTGCTGTTCAGCGCGGACCCGGTGGCGGGCCGCCGCGACCGGATGCTGGTCAGCGCGGTACGCGGTGGCCCGGACCAACTGGCCGACGGCAGTACGCAAGGCGTGCGCTACCAACTGACCCGCTTCGCCCGGCTGGTGCGGACCGAATCCACAGAACCGCCGGGCGCGCGGCTGCTCAGCCGTCGGCACCTCACCCGGCTGGTCGCGCTGGCCAAGAAGACCGAGCGGATCTTCGGCGGCCCGCAGGACATGGAGTTCGGCTCTGGCGCTGATCTTGTGACGGCGTCGGATCAGGGCAGGGGCACGGCAAAGTCGTAATTCCGGAGCGGTTACGTCGCCGATGCGGGCGGTTCGATCAGTGCGGCGATGCACGCAGTGAGCAGGCTCCGCATCTGGTCTTGTTCGCTGGCATCCAGATTGGCCAGCATGTCTTGCTCGACGCGGCGAACCGCGGCGCTGGCCACCTTGAGCTGGCGGCGCCCGCGGGCGGTCAGCTCGGTGGGCAGGACCCTGCCGACGGGTGCCTGTGCCGGGCGGACGACGAGTCCCTGGCGTTCGAGGGCCTGCAGAAGCACGTTCATCGACTGCCGGGTGACGAAGGTGCCGCGGGCAAGCTCGGAGTTGGACAGACCCGGTCGCTGGGCAAGCAGCTCCAGGCAGGAGTAGTGGGTGATCGTCATGCCCAACGGCCTCAGCACGGCCTCCAGGGCTGAGTGCAGGGCGCTCGCGGCCGCCTTCAGCATGTACCCCAGTGATGTGTCCAGCTCGATTCCGGGCTCGCCTTGACTCATGTCAGTAGTCTGACATACATTCCGGCGTGTCAGAAGACTGACATGTCTTGAGGAGGTAAGAATCGTGACCGTTACCGGACCCGACTTCATTTCACTGCAGGTGCGCGACCTGGAGCGCTCTGCCGTTTTCTACGAGCAGTACCTGGGGCTGAAGCGCTCTGACGCAGGACCGCCGCACGCTGTCGTGTTCGACACCAAGCCGATCGCGTTCGCCGTCCGCGACGTCGTCGCGGGCGTCAACCTGGACGCGATCACGCAGCCGGGCCAGGGAATGGCGCTGTGGCTGCACGCCCCCGACGCGCAGGACATCCACGACGCCCTCGCCGCCGCCGGCACGACGATCGTCTCAGCGCCCGTCGACGGGCCGTTCGGCCGCACTTTCACGTTCGCGGACCCCGACGGCTACCAGGTGACCCTCCACGACCGCGGCTGAGACTGGCGTCCTGGTCTTCGGCGCGGCAGGCGCTCCGAGCGGGCTTCTCACAACGGCAGTTATGACACCTGTCACGGCCTACTTCATGACTTTGCCGGGCCCCTGCGGGTCAGGGCGTGAGGAGTACGCGTTTGCGCAGGAAGTCGAGGTTGGCTCGTCCATACCCTTGTCTTTTGAGGAGTTTCGTCCTTGTAACCTGCCCTTCGACCTGGCCTGAGCTCCAGGGGGTGGAGAGCCCGGCGGTGACGGCGTCGATGTCGCGGCTCAGCCCGATGATCAGGGAGTGCAGGGCGGGCAGGTCATCGGCGAGGGCGCGCTCCATCCAGGCGGGCAGTTGATCGCCCCGCAGGTCACGCATCATGGCGGCGAAGTCGCGGACGTGGTGGGTGACGGCGTCGAGTTCGCGACAGCCGGTCCGGATCTCCTTGAGGTCGGCGGCATCATCGGCGGTCAGGTTTCCGGGGTCGGCCATGATCCAGCGGACGATGCGGCGGGGCCGTGGAGCCGAGCGGCGCGCGGGTGGCCCAACGGTGGCGGTCTTGAACGGGCGGAGGTAGCGGCGGACGGTCTGGAGGCTTCCGGCGAAACCAAGGGCCACGATCTCCTGGTGGAGTTGGGCACTGCTGTGACAGCCCTCGATCCACCGCTGGTGCAGGTAGGGCTTGTACTCGTCCAGGATGGTGGAGCGGTTCGTCGCTTTGACCAGCAGCTCGTCGATACTGGTGGCGCGGGCGAAGCGGCGCACGGTGGACCGGTCCAGCTGCAGTGTCCGGCAGATGTCCTCCAGCGTGCTGCCGTCGTCCAGGAGCTGTCGCACGGCTGTGTGGCGTTCCCTGGTCCGGGTCACCAGTCGGCGTTCCCGTCGCCGAACTCCCGCCGGGCCGAGGAGACTCGGGCGACGGCCAGGGCGCCGGGGGCGGTTTCGGCAGTGGCACGGCCTGGGACGGCCGTGGCGAACGTCCCGAGCGCGCTGTCCTGGTGGTTCGCTCCCTCGATCCGGCCCTGGCCCCGCTGCTGCCGGGCCTCGCCGGACTCGTGGCCGAGACCGGCAGCGCGCTGTCCCATCTCGCCGTACTGGCCCGCGAGTTCAAGGTCCCCACCGCTGTCGGCGTGCCTGGCGCGTTGGACCGCTTCCCGGCCGGCGTCCCGCTCACCGTGGACGGCGCCACCGGTGCGGTCACCGCGGGGGACCTCGACGACCCCACGTCCCGCCCCACCGAGAACGAAGAGGAGCCGGCGGCATGAAGAGCGTCCGACTCGTCGGCTACACCTTCGGCGGGCTGTCCGCCGCCTACGCCGGCTACTACATGGTGCTGTACCTCACGCGCTGGGAGTGGCAGCGCGCCCTGATGTCCGGAGTAGTCCTCCTGCTCGTCGTGGAGGTGCTCCTCGCGACGGTCGTCCTGCTGACGCGCTTCTCCCGGATGGAGGACCGGCTGGAAGAGTCCGACGCCCGGGTGGACGAAGTACGGCGGCGCCTGGAGCAGACCCGTACCCCACACCCGAACCAGTTGCGCTGGGTCCGCTCGGTGGACATGCAGGAACTGGACGGCACCCAGCGCACATTCGTGTTCGTGCCCGTGCTGATGGCAGCCGGAGCAGCGCTCTCGGGCATTGCGATGGTCATCCAGAAACTCGCTGGTGCCACCGCCCGGCCGGGCGCGGAACGCCGGCTGGCCGGACGGCTGGCGGCCCTGACGGCCCCGGAACTCGGTCCGCGCGCCGCCCGGAGCGCGCTGGAGGACCGCCCCGCCGTCACCCCGGCGCGCACCGGCCGGAAGGTGGGCGCCGTCACGGCAGCCGTCGGCGGTCTGCTCCTCGCCCCCGTACTGTGGTCCGCTCTGGCCGACGCGACACAGACCCGGCCCGAAGAGGGACCGGGCGCGGAGGCCACGGCCCTGGTCTTCCGGGTGGAGTTCAAGGGCGACGGCGGGGACAAGGCGGTCCAACTCGCGGCCCGGGATCTCTGGGAGACCTGCCGCCGTTCCACCGCGGCCCTGAACGACAAGGCCACCTTGAGTCACCTGGACGGCGGTGTCTACAGCGCGGTGATCAGTCCGGCCCTGCCCCCTCACGACCTGATGCGGTTGCGCGGCTGCATCGAGGACGCGAGTACCAACCGCACCACCGCGACCGTCCTCGGCGAGGGACACGCGAAAACCCGGCGGTGAACTCGGGGACCGGGAGGCCGGCGGCGGGCACGATCCGGCGGAGCCGTAACTCCGGAAGCCACCTGCCGCACCGTGCCCGGTCCGCTGTGTCGAAGCGCCCCGAGGTGGGCCGTGCATCGCACCACGGGCCGGTCCGTCACCGATCGCGGGAGGAAACGCCACGCCCTATCGGCCATCTCAGCTGACCCGCAACCGGATTTCGGCAAGGAGGTCTTCCTCGGAACCGTAGTAATACAGCGTTCTTGGCTGGCCTGCCTGCCCGGCTGTCCGGGGGAAAGGCCGACTTCGGGAGAGCACCCTGTCCGCCCGACCAAGCGGTACGTTGGAGCGCGAAGAGTGGGCTGCACGGGGGCGGTACACCACGCGGCCCGCCCCGACATCCCTGAGCGCGGGAGACTCGTCTCACGGCAGGTCTCTCCAGTGAGGAGCAGTGCATGACCGCGGTAGGGGTCGCCACCGGTGTCGGTCAGGGGACAGGTGAGGCATGCGCGCGACACCTCGCCGACACGGTCGACGTGTTGTTGCTCGCCGACCGGAACGAGGCGGCGGCAGCCGCGGTCGCGAAGGATCTGGCGGGCTCCGGGAAGCGAGCCGTCGTCGAAGCGATCGGCGTGGATGTCACCGACCGCGACTGTTTCGTTCGGTTGGCCGAACGGGTCCGAGAGTTCGGCACGCTGCGGGCCGTCGCCCATGCCGAGTGCGTGGCGCCGGAGGACGCGGACTGGCGCGGGATCATCGAGGTCGACTTCGTCGGGACCGCCCTGCTCGCCGAGGCGCTGGGCCCCCTGGCCACCGCGGGCACGGCCTTCGTGTACTGCGCCTCGGTGTCTCCTCTGATCGCTCACGTCGAACCCGATCCGGTGGCCGAGGCCGTCCTGGAGAACCCGACGCAAGAGGGATTCCTCGATCGGATCCGTGAAGCGATCGGCCCGGCCGTCGAGGATCCGGCGTGGGCATACCCATGGGCCATGTACGGAGTGCAGCGCCTGGCCCGCACGGAGGCGGTGCGGCTCGGGCCGCTGGGTGCACGCGCCTGCTCCGTTTCGCCCGGCGCGATCGACTCCCCGCAGATGCGACTGGAGGCGGCACGGCACGAATCGGTACGGCAACTCATCCAGGCCACACCTCTGGGCCGTACCGGTCGCTATGAGGAGGTCGCCGCCGTCGTCGCGTTCCTGTTGTCGGACGGGGCGAGCTTCGTGACAGGTGTCGACATCAGCGTCGACGGTGGCCTGTTGGCATCCGCGCAGGCCGATTGAGACGGTCGCAGCCCGCGGCGGCCGATCATTGGGGTGGTTGTCACCCGACGGAACACACGGAACACACGGAGGCCGATGTTCCGTGCCTCGGTGCCTGAACGCGGCAGAGCGTCTTACCGGCCCGGCGGTACAAGGGGGTTGCACACTCGGGCGAGTGCGCCCTCGTCGTGCCACTCCGTTTGCGCAATTCACGTTCGTCAGCGAGATGTCCGATGCGTCGCCGGCCGTCTTGTCGCTGGATCGCGGAATCCTGTCCGGGTGTCGCACCGGCTGTCCGACAGACGCCTCGGCTTCATTGGACGGGCCTGAATGGAATGAATAGACCGCTCGGTCATATGTCAGCTGCGTGTCAGCCCCAGGGGACGAATCTGCCAGGCGTTCTATTGTCGAATTATTGACTAGACCGGTCGGTACAGATAACTTGGGGGTCAGCTGGGGGTCGGCCTTCTGGCTACGGACGACGGAGTTCGAAGAGAGGTACCGCCTGTGTTCAAGGAATTTGTCGTGTCCGGCGATTCGCACATCATCGAGCCGGTCGATCTGTTCAAGACCCGCTTGCCCAGGCAGCTGCGTGAGCGCGCGCTGTGGGAAGAGGAGTTCACCCTCGACGAGCCGATCGTGCCGGGCGGGCACACGGAGTTCAAGAAGCTCCACACCATCGGGTTCGACGGCTGGACCATCTCCAAGTACCGCCAGACCGGTGGGGAGACGCCGGACGGCGATCCCGACCACATCATCCGGGACATGGACTTCGACGGCGTCGACGCCTCGGTCATGTTCCCCAACCTCTCGCTGTTCGTCCTGTTCACGGACGACCACGAGCTGTCGATGGCGCACGCGCGCGTGTGGAACGACTACCTCGTCGAGCGCTACCTCCCCTACAAGGACCGGCTGCGTCCCACGGCCGCGATCCCGATCACGGACGTCCCCGCTGCCGTGGCGGAGATCGAGCGGGTCGCGGGGCTGGGACTCGGTGCGATCCTGCTGCCGGAGATCCCGCCGCTGCCGTACTACGCGCGGGAGTACGACCCGATCTGGGCGGCCGCTCAGGCGCACGGTCTGCCGGTCTTCATCCATGTGGCGACCGGCGGGGTGAAGGTCAAGCAGGAGGTCTCCGGGACGGCGCAGACCGTCCGGGGTCTGATGACGTCCATGAACATGGGCAAGGGGAATCTGACGGACGACATGGTGGCGGGCCGGACCATGGGCTTCGCGGCGGGCGCCGGCGTGGCGGGTCCGCAGGGCATCATCGCCAGCCTGGTGGGCGGCGGGGTGTGCGAGCGTTTCCCCGACCTGCACTTCAATCTGATCGAGTACACGGCCGGCTGGCTGGTCTCCTTCATGGGTTACATGGACAAGGCCTGGAAGACGGGGACCGGCCAGGACCCCGACTGGTGGCTCGGTTTCTGGGACGACAACCGTCCGGCGACCGAACAGCCCTCCATGGGGCGGCTGTTCGCGATCAACGACAAGTGGCCCTACCCGCTCAAGCCCACGGAGTACGTCCGGCGGCAGATTCATGTGCAGTTCGCGGACGACCCCACGGCCGTCAAGGCCCGCCACATCACCGGTCTGTCGACGGTGATGTGGGGCAATGACTACCCGCACGCGGAGGGCACCTTCCGCAGCAGCGCGGAGTGCATCGCGGAGAACTTCGAGGGTGTGAACGACGAGGACCGTGCGGCCATCCTGGGCGGCACCCTCGCCGGCGTCGTGCACTTCGACAAGAGCCGGAAACTCGCCCCGGTCACCGAGAACGCCTGACCGCGGCCGAGCCGTCAGTCGTCGTCTTCTCCCGACAGACCCTGCCGACACCGGTGTGTCCGGCGAAGGCGTCGTCAGACGCAAGGTCGAGTGAGGGGACGGGGGCGGGCTCGATTGCGGAGATCGTGGGGCCTGCGGCGATTCGAAGAGTCCGCGCCCCAAGCGGATGGAGACAGGGAGCTGGGGAGCGTCTTGGCCCATGACCTAGGCATGCTGGTGATCCGCTTGGCTCTCGGGCTGATGCTGATAGCCCACGGGACGAACAAGGCCTTCGGGTCCGGCGGACTGAGCGGCACGACCGCATGGTTCGCTTCGCTCGGGCTGCGCCCGGCGTGGCTGCACGCACGGCTCGCCGCAGGCACGGAGATAGTCGCAGGAGTGCTGCTCGGCTTCGGTCTCCTGACGGGTGTGGCCTGTACCGCCTATGTGGGTCTGATGCTCGTCGCCGCCCTCACCGACCACCGAGGCAAGGGCTACTTCGTCTTCAAGGGCGGCTGCGAGTACGTGCTGCTCGTCGGGCTCGTGGCCGTAGGTGTCGCTTCGGTCGGCCCGGGTGCGTGGTCGCTGGACAACGTGCTGGGACTCGACAGTGCTGGTGTGTGGTGGTCCGCGGGTGCGGTGGTGGTGGGCACGGGTGCCGCGCTGGGTCTCCTCGCCACGTTCTACCGGCCGGCCGACAGTGCGGAAGGGCAGACCGACTGAACCCTGCCCCTCTGTCGGTCCGACGCGGCTCGGAGCCAACGCGAGAATTCCTCAACCTGCTTGTTCTGAAGGAGAATTCGATGCCCAAGGGATACGTCGTCCTGACCGAAGCCATCAAGGACAGTGAGGGGATGGCCGCGTACAGCCAGGCCGCGGCGCCCTCCATGGCCCACAGCGGTGCCAGCCCGCTGGTCGTCGACGGACAACCCCGGGTGTTGGAAGGCGAATGGCACGGAAACCGCACCGTCATCCTCGAATTCGAGTCGGTCGAAGCGGCCCAGGCCTGGTACGACTCCGATTCCTACGCCGCGGCCAGGCCCTTGCGGCAGGCCGCGGCCGAGTCGAACGCGGTACTGCTGAGCGGTTTCGAGATGCCTCGTGGCTGAGTTCGAGCTGTCGTGCGGGCTGCCGCCGGGACCTGACTTCGCCGATCTCGCGGTGCTGGCCGAACAACTCGGATACACGCGGGTGTGGATCTACGACTCGGCGCCCCTGTGGGAAGACCCGTTCGTCCACTTGGCGCTCGCCGCTCAACGAACCAGCCGTATCGGGCTGGGTACCGCCGTGCTCATCCCGACGCAACGCGACGTGATGGCGATGGCCTCGGCGATCGCCACCATCGCTCGCCTGTCCGGCGGGCGCTTCCGGCCCTGCTTCGGCACCGGCTTCACCGCCCGCCTGACGGTCGGACAACCGCCCATGAAACTTGGCGAGTTGGGCGACTACGTGCGCGCGCTGCGCCGACTCCTGGCGGGCGGGACGACGCTCGTGAACGGCAAGAGTGTGCGTATGCTCCACGCGGACGGGCTCACGCAGTCGCGCCCTGTGAACGCTCCGCTGTGGCTCAGCGTGTTCGGGCCACGCGGTGCCAAGCTGGCGGCCGAAATCGCCGACGGGATCATAGGACCCTTCCACCCCGACCTCCCCACGGCGACCCTGGTGTCCGGCACCGTCCTGGACATGGGTGAAAACCCGGGCAGCGACCGGGTGCGCCACGCGATCGGACCGTGGCGGGTCCTCGACTGGCACAACGCCTACGCCTACGGCGGTGCCGAGGCCGTGGACGCCCTGCCCGGCGGCCGGCAGTGGCGGGACACGGTGGAGGCGCTCGAACCGGCCGAGTCACGCCATCTGCTGACCTTCGAGGGCCATGTGACTCACCTGCCCGAACGCGACCGCGCTTTGCTGGAGCACATCGATCACACCACCGTGGTCGGTGACCTTCACAGCATCCGACGCGGCGTCGCGCACCTCGTCGGCGAGGGCTTCAGCGAGGTCATCTACACGCCCAGCGGGCCGGACACCGTTCGTGAACTGACGGCCTTCGCCGCCGTCGGAAGCGCGTCCTGACAGCGAAGTCCCCGATGTGCGTGAGCCGGTGGCGGCCGGCGCGATGTCGTCGACGAGTGCGCTGGCCAAGGGTGCGTGACACTGCGGGGCCGGTCAGCTCGCGGCGTAGATCGGCATCCACTCCTCCTCGGGGTCCAGTGGTAGGTCCGGGCAGTCGCGTTTGAATGCCGCCGTCTTCTCCTCCATATCCCTCAGGTCGGTGTCCGGTGCGCCGAAGCCACGCAGCAGGGTGTGGCAGTACTCGCGAGACAACTGCGTCGCGTCCCACTGGCCGCCCGGCTTGACCCACTGGTACGTGTGGTTGTGCAGGTTGAGGAACTGGAGGGTGGCCAGCCGGGGCGGCGTCGTACGGAAGCCGCCATGTCGAGCGGCGTCTTTGAAAAGATCCCTGACCAGCACTTCGAATTCGGCGCGCTGGACAAGCAGGACGCGGATATGGTCATCGGCGAGGCTGCGGTAGTCGTGCTCGTAGACCCAGATGTGGTCGAGTCTGCGGAAGATGATCGTCAGCAGCGACTCGGACAGCAGCCGCAGCCGCAGCAGCGGGACCTCGTCGAGGGCCGCGATCTCCTTGGCGCGGGCCAGCAGCGGGCCGAGCACCCGCGACTGGATCTCGATGAGGACGTTCTCCTTGGAGCCGATGTAGTAGTACAGGGCGCCCTTGGCGAGCCCGACCGCGCGGCCCAGGTCGTTGATGGAGGTCGCGGCGTAGCCCTGTTGCGCGAACAGGGACGCGGCGGTGTCGATGATCTTCCGACGTCTGGCCTCGAAGCCCGGCCCATGACCCGGTGGACGTGACATGACTTCGCTCCCCACCTGATCCGTCGAGGATTGCTTGCATACCTGTGCCCGAATAAGGCCCTCGGTATCATTTCGCTCAGGCTCAATTTGTTTGCTAGACCAGACGGTACATTAAAAGTGTGATTCAGGCCGTCTAGTCCCGTGCGGACCCGGGCGGATATTTCGCGACGGGCATGCCGATTGAGGCGTCACGGCAGAACGCTCCTGTATTCGTCTCCTCGGGAACTGGCTTCTCGGCTGCCAACCGGCGCCTGGTCGGTAGCGCCCTGCTCGCCCCGGGTTCCTATGGGGCGTCCGGCGACCGAACTGCGGCAGTCTTCCTCAAGGAGCGGACGACGTCCGCGTGCCAGTCGGGATCCGATCCGGGCGGGAGCGTGAGCCCGACCCGGTCGGCATAGTCGCCGATGTGTCGGTGGATCGCCTCGGCGAGCCCGTCCGGTTCCGCGACGACCGCGAAGGCGTCGACCACGTCGTCGTCGATGAGTGCACCCATCTCGCTCCATCGGCCTTGGCGCGTCAGTGTCCGCAGTTCGGTCTGTAGCTCGCCCCAGCCGTGCAGTTCGAGCACGGGGCGGTACGACGGGGTGGAGGCGTAGAAGGCGATCTGGTCGCGGACCGCGGTGAGAACCTGCTCCCTCGCGGGTCCGTCCGGTGCGGTGACGACGAACGGGCTGGCCCGCACTTCGAAGCCGCTCCTGTCCCGGCCCCCGGCGGCGAGTCCGCGGTCGATGGCTGGCTGTGTCACCTCCCGCATGTACCGGGCGGTGGTGAAGCTGTGCAGGATGAGCCCGTCGGCGACCTCCGCGGTGGCCTCGGTCATGCGTGGCCCGACCGCCGCGACGAAGACAGCCGGCGGTGGGACGTCGAGGGGACCCGGGTTGAACCTAGGTGGCATCAGGGTGTGTTGGGTGAAGTCGCCGCGGAAGTCCAGCGCGGTCCCTTCCTGCCACGCCTGCCAGATGGCGCGCAGCGCGCCCACGTACTCGCTCATCCGCTCGGCCGGCCGGGACCAGGGCATGGCGAACCTGCGCTCGATGTGGGGGCGCACCTGGGAGCCCAGGCCGAGTTGCAGGCGCCCGCCGGAGAACCGCTGCAGATCCCATGCGGCGACCGCGGTGCTCATCGGGCTGCGGGCGAAGGCCACGAGGATGGACGTTCCCAGGGTGATCCGGCTGGTGGCGTCCGCTGCCAACGCGACCGGGAGGAGCCCGTCGTGGGCCACCTCAGGGACGAGCGCGGAGTCGTAGCCGAGATCCTCCAGCGTGGACGCGCCGGCGCGCGCTTCGGCCAGTCCGCCGTTGAGTCTTCCGTCGACCCGCATGTGGTGTCTCCTCAGCCCCGTAGTTGATCCTGGTTGCGGGCCATCACCGCGCTGCGCCGACCGTCGAGCAGGCCGAGGTCCGGCCGGTTGGTCTTCGAGACCGACTGCTCCACGGCTAGTGCCGCCTCGATCGTCGGCGCGCCGCCCTCCTGGTAGATGTGCTTGAGCGCGCGCATCGTCTCGTGCGGTGTCTCGCTCACGGCGGTGGCGAGTTCGAGCGCGCGGCCGACAAGTGCGTCGTGCGCCACGACTTCGGTGACCAGCCCGATGCGCAGGGCCTGGGCCGCGCCGACGACCTCTCCGGTGAACGACATGCGGCGCGCCCACGCCTGACCGACGACGCCCGGCAGGCGTGCGGTCATCCCACCGGCGGGCAGCACTCCGACACGGGCATGGGTGTCCGCGAAGACCGCGCGCTCGGAGGCCACGAGGAAGTCGCACCCGAGCGCGATCTCCAGCCCGCCCGTGAACGTGGCGCCGTTGACGGCACCGACGACCGGAGTCGCCATCCGCGCCACCTGCTGGACGCAAGGTTCCTCGCGATGTCGGCGGAAGTAGGCCTCCCCTTCACGGGAGGCCTGCTTGAGATCCACACCGGCGCAGAACGCCGGGTCGGCGCCGGTCAGTACGACTGCGTGCACGTCGGGATCGGCGTCCGAGTCGAGTAGTCCCCGGTACAGGGCGCTGATCAACTCGCCGCCGAGGGCGTTGCGCGCCTCGGGCCGGTTCATCGTGAGGACGCGGACCGTGCCGATGTCCTCAACCAGCAGCGTGTCGCTCACGTGGATACCTCCGGCCTGCTGATGGTGGGGAACGCTGCCCCGCGTGAGGTCGGAGTGCGGCTCATCGCGCCTACGCTCCGGCGACGAGTTCCGCCGCGATCCGTCCCGCGTCGAGGATCGAGTCGTTGTAGTGCGCGACCTTGGGATTGGTGACCTCGCCCTTCAAGTAGCGGGCGTAGCCGCCTTCGAGGACGATGGCGAGCTTGAAGTTCGCGAGTACCTGGTAGTAGCGGTAGTGGTCGAGCGGGTTCCCGGTCAACTCCCGGTAGATGTCGACCATCTCGTCCCGGAGCGGCATCCCCGTGTAGTCGACGTACCTGCTGTGGACGTCCTCGGCGCGCGCCGGCCACTGTCTCATAAGCCAGGCCAGATCGAGGACGGGATCACCGACCGTCGCCATCTCCCAGTCGACGATGGCAGCGAGCTCCGGCTCGGGGCCGTGCCGGAACATGACGTTCAGGAACGAGTAGTCGCCGTGCATGATGCCGGGCGACCAGCGCGAAGGGACGTTCTCGCGCAGCCAGCCGCCCGCTTCGGCGAGTCCGGGGATGTCGCGGAAGCGGAATCTGTCCCAGTGCGCGGTCCACCGGCCGACCTGCCGCTCGTGGAAACCGTCCGGCCTGCCGAAACCCGTGAGGCCGCGTGCCTGCCAGTCGACCGCCGACAGAGTCGCGAGACCACGGACGAGTTCGAGGGAGAGCCGGCGGCGAGGTGCGAGACCGTGTTCGGGCGCGAACGGCTCCGGCCAGGACATCGAGGCCGCCGGGGACCAGCCGTCGACCTCCGACATGACATAGAACGTCGCGCCGAGC
Organism: Streptomyces sp. NBC_00986; assembly: GCF_045162565.1. Lineage (NCBI taxonomy): Bacteria > Bacillati > Actinomycetota > Actinomycetes > Kitasatosporales > Streptomycetaceae > Streptomyces > Streptomyces sp. NBC_00986. The sequence goes on along the minus strand of NZ_CP108733.1, from coordinate 591,738 downwards.
ACGTCGTGATCGGTGCAGAGCGCCAGGGGCGTGGCGTGCGGGACGTCGGTCCCCTCCAGTGCGGTCAGCAGCCGGAACTCGCGTTCCATCGCGGCATTGCGGCCGTCCGGGACGACGCCTGGTGGGCGCCGCAGGATCATTCGGCGCGTGCCGTCGCCCAGCCTTGCCACGATGTTCTGGTTGCCGCCGCTGATCGGGGCGACGACCAGTGCCTCGGGCCGGTCCAGGAGGGACTGGTCGACCAGCCAGGCGGCGAGGCGTTCGCGGTCGAGCTCATCGGCGGTCATGACCTCAGGAACCTCCGGCGTGATGGATTCTATCAACGCGGCGTTGACGAGAAGAGTATCCTCATTCAGAGTTAAGTGGCAATGGTTGTCCGCCGGGCCCCGTGCCGCCGCCGAAAGGAAGCCATGGTCGACTTCTCGATCGAGCCGGAGTTCCAGGAGAAGCTGGACTGGATGTCGGACTTCGTGGCGAACCGCATCCGCCCGTTGGAGTACGTCTACGACTACGACATCGACGCCGCCTATGACGTCGGCAACCGGGGCCTGCGCAAGGTCGTCAGGCAGCTGCAGGACGAGGTCAAGGCCCAGGGAATGTGGGCCGCGCATCTGCCGCCCCATCTCGGCGGTCAGGGGTTCGGGGCCGTCAAACTCACCTACATCAACGAGCACTTCGGCGGCTCGTCGTTCGGGCCTGTCGTCTTCGGGTGCCAGGGGCCGGACAGTGGGAACTCCGAGATCCTCGCGATGTTCGGTACGGACGAACAGAAGAAGACGTACCTTGAGCCTCTGCTGGCCAACGACGTCTTCTCCTGTTACGCGATGACCGAACCGCAGGGCGGCTCCGATCCGACCAACTTCCGTACGCGGGCGGTGCGGGACGGCGACGACTGGGTCATCACGGGCGAGAAGTGGTTCGCCTCCAACGCCAACCACGCCGCCTTCATGATCGTGATGTGCGTGACGGATCCGGAGGCGCCGCCGCACGGTCGCGCGACGATGTTCATCGTTCCCACCGACGCGCCCGGGTTCGAGGTGGTGCGCAACGTCGGACTGTGGGGGGACAGCCCGGGCAGCGGCGGCCATCCCTGGATCCGCTTCAACGGAGTCCGGGTGCCGGACACCGCGCGCCTGGGACCGGTGGGGGAGGGCTTCAAGGTCGCGCAGTCACGGCTCGGCGGCGGTCGGCTCCACCACGCCCAGCGCACCGTGGGCCACGTCAAGCACATGCTCGACCTCATGGGGGAGCGCGCCCTGAGTCGGGAGTCGTACGGCGAGGTGATCGCGCAGAAGCAGGCCGTTCAGCACGACCTGGCGCGGAGCTTCATCGAGTATCAGCAGTTCCGGCTGCTGGTGCTGTACACGGCGTGGATGTTCGACCAGCGTGCCGAACACGGCCGCGAGGGCCGCAAGATGATCTCCGCCGTGAAGGCGGCCATGGCCAAGATCGCGCAGGACGTCACCGTCCGCGCCGTCCATCTGCACGGCTCCATCGGCGTGTCCAACGTGATGCGGTTCGGCCAGTACATGGCCCTCGCCCTGCACGAGGGGATGGCCGACGGAGTCACCGAGCTCCATCTCTCCTCGGTGGCACGGGCGTTGCTGCGCGACTACGAGCCCGCGCAGGGGAACTTCCCGACCGAGGTGCTCTTCGAGCGGAAGGCCTGGGCCGCGCGGCAGCTCCAACCCGTCCTGGACCGGGTGGGGGTGACGTTCGAGGAGAGCCGGGGCACCGTCGACGTACTCCCGGTGTCCCCGCCCTGGCGACCCCCGTCGCTCACGGCGCCGGCCGGGTGACGAGTCCGGAGAGCGCGATGTCCGCCAGGCCGTCGGCGAGGTCCTGGGCCGAGAGCGTCCGGCCGGGCTCGTACCAGCGGAAGGTCCACGCGACGAGACCGATGATCGACTGTGCCACGACCCCCACGGGAAGCGCGGTCGTGAACTCGCCCGACGTGACCGCCTCCTGGACGAATCCCTCGATGAACTCGAACTGGCGCTGGGACAGGTCGATGATCGGTTCCAGGTCGCTCTGCTTCACGCCCTCGAACCGGGACAGATCCTCGTGGACCCAGATGTAGAGGTAGGGGAAGTGGCGGTCGTAGTGCTTCATCAGCACCCTGATTCCGGCCCGTAGCTTGTCGGCCGCCGACTGCTCGGACGTCGACACCTTCGTCAGGTCCTCGTCGCTCTCGACGAGGGCGCGGTGCACCAGGTCCGCGAGCAGTTCCTCCTTGCCTGCCACGTAGTAGTAGATGCTGGCGCGGTCCGTGCCGAGTTCCTCGGCCACGTCGCGCAGCGTCATGTCGTGAAATCCCTTGCGGCGCATCACAGTTGTCGCCGCGAACTCAAGCTCCGCGCGTCTGCGCAGATATGTCTCGCTGGGACGTTTCCGGGCCTTGCTGCGCCGGCGGTCGATGTGACTGCCCGCCTCGGCACCGCTGTTGTCGTCGGCCGTCGCCATACCGTGAATCCTACGGCGTCCGTCGGCTCCCCTTCGATCACCACCGGTCCGGTTCCTCTTCGATCACCACAGGTCGGTGAAGGATCCGAGCGTGGTGGCGAGCGCCGGTGCGTCGGCGAGGGAGCGCAGCATGTCGTTGAGATGGGTGCAGCCGACGATGCCGCTCAACTCGCCGAGAACCCTGGGACGGAGTTCCCCGAGCGGGGCACCGATGAGGCGGGACGTGTGCGGAACGGCGAGCGGGCACTCGTGGTAGGGGAGCACCCGGGGGAGCGGCCGGACCGACCGCAGGGCGAAGTGGGTCGCGTCCGCCTCCGCGCTCAGGACGTACTCGTGGATGGCCTGCCGGCCGCCCTCGGGAAGCGTCGAGGAGTCCTGGAAGAACGCGTCGATGTGGACCGCGGCCCCACTCGCCCACAGATCCAGACGCCGGGCGCGGCGCATGGAGACATCGCGGTGGTCGGCAACCTCGTGCCAGGCCAAGTCGTCGTCGACGGCGTCGAGTTCGACAGCCCGCTCTCGACGCTGCTCCCACCGGAGCGTGCCGTCGGGCGCCAGCGCGCTCGAACCCTCTTGGTATCCGGCGCACACCCCGGCCATGACTCTGCGCCGGACGTCCTCCTTGCCGGCCAGATAGCGCTCGATGCCGTACCACGGCCGGAAGGCCGCGCCGGAGACCAGCGTGGCACCGGGAAGATCGTCGAGCAGGAGGTGGAGCGGTGTCGCGGCGGACACCTCCGAGGCCGCCGCCTCGGCGAGGCGCGCACGGTGTCCGCCCATGCCGGAGTGGCCCAAGAGGCCTTCGAGCAGGGGCAGTTCGGGTGTCGTGGAGATCTCCGTGATCAGCCGCCGGGGATCGAGGACGACCCGCATCCGGGCCTCGGCGACGACCGAGGCGGTTCCGTCGGCCGACGTCACCAGATCGCGGGCCCGGCCGTCGAGGACCGTCTCGCCGCCCATCCCGTCGGACCAGGTGGCGTCGATCGTGCTGGTGCGGCGTATCGACCCCCGACGACGAGGGGGAGCCGAGCTGCCCGGCCCGTGAGGCGCCAGTTCCGCGGGTACGTCGAGTCCCATCAGCCCTCGTTTCCGGCCGTCACTTCACCGCACGACCTGTGCGTCGCGCAGAGCGGCGATCCGGGCTTCGTCGTAGCCGAGCCCGCGCAGCAGGGCGTCGGTGTGCTGGCCCAGGGTGCAGCCCGCCTCCGGCCTTGTCGTGGATCGGGAGAAGCGGTTCAGCGGTGCGAGGCGACGGTGCTCGTCGAAGATGGGACTGACCGCGTCGACGGCGTAGCCCGCGTCGTAGAATTCGTCGCCCTGCATGTGCCGTTCGGCCGGTTCCTGGGTCACGGCGACACAGCCGACGTCCTGCGCCGTGAGGTCCGCCTCCCACTCGGCCTTCGTCCGGGTGGCGAAGACCTTGGCGAGCACCTCCGCGAGCGCGTCGTCGTTGGCGGCACGCGCCCGGCTCGTGGCGAACCGCTCGTCCGCCAGATCGCCGGGGTCGCCGAGCCCGGCGACCAGAGGAGCCCACTCCCGCTCCGCCGGCGCGGCGAGGAAGAGCCAGCCGTCCGAGGCCGGATACATCCGGTACAGGGCGCTGATCCCTCGGAAGTCGGCGTCGACACGGGGCTGTGCGGGACGCCCCGCGTAGCTGGTGTTGTGTGCGATGAGCGCCTGCGTGCTCGTGCCCAGCATCGTGGCGGCGATGTCGGTCAGTTCGATGCCGCGACGCTTCGCGTAGATCCCGAGGAGTAGGGCGGAGGCGACCCCGAGGGCGGCCATTCCGTCCGACTGGACCGCCGGGACCGTCCCGCCGGCGTACAACTTGCGTGCTTGGTCCAGCAGTTGGTCACGATCTCCCGTGGGACGGCCGACCACCTGCGCGTCGGTCGCGGAAACCCCCGACGCCGCGCCGATGGACGGCGCGTAGGCGGGCTTGGAACCGTACGGTCCGTCGATGCCGTAGCCAGGAGCGTTCACGTACACCAGATCCGGGTTCACCGCCTTCAGCGAGGCCTCGTCGACACCGATCCGGGCCGCGACGCCCGCCCGGTAGCACTGGAGTACCACGTCGACCTGGCCGACCAAGTCCCGCAGGATCCGGAGTCCTTCGGGGGTTCGCAAGTCGATGGCGATGCTCTCCTTCCCCTGGAGAGCCTTCGCGCCACCCGCCTCGGGGAACGCCATGATGCCCCGGATCAGATCGCCGTCGAGCGGCTCGACCTTGATGACCCGCGCACCGAGATCGGCGAGGAGGGTGGCGCCGTACGGTCCGGCGTACATGACGCCGAGTTCGAGCACGGTGACGCCGGTGAGAGGGTGTCCTGAACGGCCGGGACGACCGACGGAGTCGGAGAGACCTCGATGTGAGGCCGCTTCCCCGGCAGCGAGCCGACGCAGCTCCCGGGTGTGCTCGCCGAGTTGGGGTGCGCGGCGAATCCTGCTGAGCGGTCGGCCGCCCGCGTGGACCAGGGTCGACGGCTGGCGGACCGGGCCGAGGTCCGGATCGTCCACGACGACCACGCGGCCCTCGTGCACCAACTGCGGGTGGTCGAGCGCCTCGTCCGGGGCGCGGAACTGTTCGCCGAAGACGTCGGGATTGCGGGCGAACGCCTCGTCCCATTCCGTCAGCGTCCGCTGCCCGACCTTCGAGATCATCTTGTTCCACCACTCGAACCGGAGCTCGGGTGTCGGAAGCATCGGAAAACCGTCCCATTTCGGGTCGGTGAGTTCGGCGCTCAGGCCGAGTTCGTCCAACCAGGCCTTCATGAGCCGTGGCGCGGTCTGCGCGAACTGCAGCCAAGTACCGTCCGCCGTCGCGGCGATGAGCATCGCGTACAGCAACTTGGTCTGGGGGCGGCCCTGTTGGTCGAAGGCGGCACCCATCGGCTGGAACGCGTCCGGGAAGCGGCCGAGCACCAACTCGTAGAACCAGTTGTACGGGTCGTACGCGCCGACTCCGGTCACCAGATCGGACTCCACCACCTGGCCCAGGCCGCTCTCCTCCCGTTCGAGGAGCGCGGCGAGGATGCCGTGGACCGCTGCCTGCGCGGCTGCGAAGGAGGCGTAGGGAGTGGTGACGTAGGCGGGATCCGGGCCGGTGGTGAGTTGGTGCTTGGAGTGGAGGACGCCGCTCTTGGCGAGGATCAGCGCCTCGTAGCCCTTGCGGTCGGCCCACGGTCCGTGGGTTCCCCAGCCGGTGATGAGTGCCGTGACCAGGCTCGGGTACCGGGCCGCCAACTGCTCCGCGGTGAAGCCGAGCCGCTGCGCGGCGGCCGGACGCATCGTGGTGACGGCGACATCGGCCCTCGCGAGGAGGCCGTCCAGGGTCATGCGATCGGTGTCGTCGTGCAGGTCGAGTGTGATGCTCCGCTTTCCGCGCAGCAGGCCGGGCCAGCCCGGGTTCGCGCGGAGCCGGTTTCCCTCGGGCGGCTCGACGAGAATGACGTCCGCTCCCGCGTCCGCGAGGAACTGCGTGGCCTGGGCGCCGGGCAGCGTCGTCGAGAGATCGATGACGACGATGCCGTGGAGCGGGCCTTCGCCGAGGCTGTCGTCGTTCCGGTCGGGCATTCTCAACTCCCTTGGACAGAGCGGGTTGACAGCACTTTCAGCTGAACCGGGTCGTCGCGAGAATGCCGCCGTCGACCAGCAGGTCGGTCCCGGTGATGTACGACGCCCGGTCGGACGCGAGGAATTCGATGGCGTCGGCGGTCTCGGCCATCGTGCCCTCACGGCCGAGCGGCGACTGGCGCAGCATGGCCAACTTGACCTCGCGGTGCGGCCCTTCCAACTCCAGCGCGCCCATGGGTGTGGCGATCGGGCCCGGCGACATCGAGACGATGCGAGCGCCCTTCGTCCCCCACGCCGCCGCACGCCTGCGGCACATCCGGAGCAGCGCGAACTTGGTGAGCCGGTAGGCCTGGAGCGGAGTCCGCTCCGGCACCAGCTTCTCCAGCCGCTCGACGAAGTCCGGGACCAGCGGGTCGTCGAGCACCGCGGTGATCTCCGGATCCGGCGGTTCGGCGAGATGCCCGGCGGAGGAGGACACGAAGACCGCGGCCGTACCCGGCACGGCCTGTTCAAGACTCATCCGCTCGATCAGCCGCGCCCCGACGAGGTTCACCCTGAGCAGGGTGCGCCAGTCACCCATCGACGGGGACAGCGCCGCGACATGCGCGATCGCCCGCAACCGTCCACGCGCCGCGACCAGTTGCCCGAGTTCCGCGACCGAGTCCGGCTCCGCGATGTCGCACCGCGTCACCACCGCGTCGATCCCGTCCTCCCGCAACGCGGCCTCCCGCGCCGGGTTCCTGGCGGCGGACAGGCTCGCCAGCACCAGCCGGTGGGACTGTCCCAGACGGCGCGCCGCCGACATCCCGATACCGCCCCCGCCGATCACCAACGCGACGGGCAGATCCGGGCGTTCGCTCGTCCCGGTCCTCAACTCGACGTCAGGCCGCATGACATGCCTCTTCTCCGGAGCGAGGGTTCATCACGTCAGCGCGAACTCGGCGGAGCCGTCGACCACGAGCGCCCCGTCGTCCCTGCGCAGCTGGATCGCCAGCTCCAGCCGTCGCTCGTCGTCGTGCTCGAAGAGCCGTACGACCTCGGCCGACGCGATCAGCCGGTCCCCGCGGTAGACCGCTTGGGTGAAGCGGGTGCGGAAGCGCCGTACGCTCTCCTCGCCGAAGTGGTCGGTGCAGTAGGCGGCGAGCCAGCCGGCGCCGAGCATCCCCGCGCTGAAGGCGGCGGGATAGCCGACGGAGCGCGCGAGTTCGTCGTCGTGGTGCATCGGGTTCATGTCGCCGCTCGCGCCCTGGTAGCGCACGATGTCGGTCATCGTGACCGGCCCGAAGGTGCGCTCCGGAAGCCGGGTTCCCTGTGCGAGGTCGATCACGATGCCTCCTTGCGCACATAGGCGGAGGTGTACCGGCACTCGGCGCGCAGGAGTCCCTGGTCGTCGTGGAAGGAGACGATGAAACGGACCAGCACCATCGGTCCCTGTCGGCCCTGTTTGATCCGCACGTCGTGGAGGCGTTCGGAGTTGTGCAGTGTTTCGCCCGCCCGCGGTACGGGGCTGTGGAAGAAGTACTCCTGCTCCAGCGAGAGCAGGTTCCGTATGTCGGGTTCGATCCCGACCGTTGCGCACGCTTTCGCGACCTCGGGTGCGCGGACCGTCTCACCGATGGTGCTCCAGTAGATCACCGTTGCCAGGAAGGTCGGCGGAATCGGGGCGTTCTGGTCGTCGAGGTAGGCGGGGCGGGCCGCCGCTGTGGCGGTGGCGTACTCCCGCACTTTGCCCCACTCGATGGGCATGATCGCCATGTGTGCTCCTTGCCGGAGTAGGTCCGCATCGAACTATTTCGCTGACGGAACCGACCGTCAATACTTTCTAAGAATTGTTCATTACCTTTTGCGGTCCGGGTCAGGGCTGGCCGGGATTGAGGACGATGAACAGCCCCTCCGCCTCCGCGCACAGCACCCCGTCGTGACGGATCTCGGCCCGCAGGACGCGCTTGCGGCCCTCCTCGCTAACGAACCAGCCGTGCACGTCGAGTTCCGCCCCGATCGGGGTGATCGACCGGTAGTCGGTGTGCAGATAGGCGGTGCGGGCCCGGGTGCGACCGGCTGAGCCCGACAGGCGGCCCAGAACCTCGTCGAAGAGCAACGGAATGGCGCCGCCGTGGACCGCTCCGTTCCCGCCGAGGAAGTACCGGCCGAAGCGGACCGTGCCCCGGACACTGAACCGGTCGGCCTCGCGGACCCGCAGGGCCGGTGCCATCGTTTGACCGCGGCCGGGCATGTCGTCCCGGTGCCCGAAGACCTGCTCGCGCTCGGGAACGGCCGCGTCCGCGAGCCGCTCGCACCAGGCGCCGAGGTCGTCCGACAGCGCGGCCACCGTGCTGGGGTCCAGTCGCGCCGCCGCAACGTAGTCCAGGAAGCCGCGCAGGCGCGCGATCATCTCCCCGTACCCGTCTGCCGACTCGCCGCCCGGTCCGGCAGGTCGGCTCCATGACTCGATCTCCGGGAGTCGCTCCGGCTCGGTGATGCCCAGCCCCAGCCTCGGGTTGTCGGACCGACTATTGCCGGGAAGCCCGGGCGTCCTCACGCCGACACGCGTTGCGCGCGGGCCCCGACCGGATGCGGGCCCGGTCCCTGCTGCAGCTCCCCGGCCGCGTCCTCACTGTTCGTCATGTTCGCCTTTCGTCCGTTCCGTCCCCGTGTCGCGGGACCCGCGATGATCCCTTCGTACCCGATGGACCTAATGGGTATCCTCATTAGAAGGAATCGAGACGACGGTCACGAGACGGGCTCCGGTGCCTGCTCGCCGAGGTAGGCGCGCTCCAAGAGATCGGGATCGGCCGCGAGCCTCGCGGCGGACCCGCTCAACACCGTTTCCCCGTGCACCAGGACCACCGCCCGGTCCGCCACGTCGAGGGCCAGCCGGACATGCTGCTCGACCAGCACGACCGCCGTGCCCCTGTCCTCGGCGATCCGCCGGACGACCGGCAGCAGTTCCTCGACGATCACCGGGGCCAGCCCCATGCTCAACTCGTCGACGAGCAGCACCCGGGGGTCCTGGATCATGGCCCGGCCCAGCGCCAGCATCTGCTGCTCCCCGCCGGAGAGCATCCCGGCCGCGACCTTCAGCCGTTTTCCCAGTGCCGGAAAGAAGTCGAGCACCTGGTCCACGGAGCTGCCCCGACGCCGCCGGGCGAGCGTCAGGTTGTCCCGCACGGTGAGCTGGGTGAACAGCGCCCGGTCGTCGGGTACGAGGACCAGTCCCCGTCGGGCGACCTCACGCGCCCGCCCGCCACGGATCTCCCGGCCGTCGAGGGTGACGGACCCGTCGAGGCGAGGCAGCAGCCCGGCGAGGGTCATCAACAGGGTTGTCTTTCCCGCCCCGTTGGGCCCCAGCAGGGCCGTGACCTCGCCGGGGAGCAGGGTGAGGTCGAAGCCGCGTACCACCGGGCGTCCCTTGGAGTAGCCCGCGTCCACGGCCTCGCACGTCAGCAGTTCCCGCCCGGTCACTGGACGACCTCCCCGTGTACCTGGTCCGTATCGACGTGCGTCGCACCGAGGTAGGCGGTGGCGACCCGTGGATCTGCCTTGATCTCGGCGGGAGTTCCGTCCGCGATGACCTTTCCGATGTCCAGGACGACGATGCGGTCGCACACGTCGAGCACCAGCCCCATGTCGTGGTCGATGAGCAGGACCGTCACGCCGTCGGCCCGTACGGCCCGCAGCCGGTCGCCCAGCCAGCGGCTCTCGGTGCTGTCCAGGCCGGCCGCGGGCTCGTCGAGCAGCAGCATCCGGGGTCGTCCTGCCAGGGCGCGCGCGATGGAGACCAACTGCCGTCTGCCCTGGGACAGTTCACGCGCCGGCTGGGCCCGGAAGCGGCTCAGGTGCAGCGTCTCGAACAGGCGGTTCCGCAGCTCCACCCCCTGCACGGTGCCGACATGGTCGCCGCCGTGCAGGGCCGCCGCCTCCCCGACCAGTACGTTCTCCTCCACGCTGAGGTCCTCGTAGAGCTCGATCCCCTGGAAGGTGCGTCCGAGGCCCGCCCGGCCCCGCTGGTGCGGCTTCAGCGAGGAGATCACCCGGCCGTCGAACTCGACTGTTCCCGTACTGCGGCTGTATCCGCTGATCGCGTCGAGGAGAGTGGTCTTCCCGGCGCCGTTCGGCCCGATCACGCCCACGATCTCGCCCGAGCGCACCTCGAAGGAGACCGCGTCCACGGCCACCACACCGCCGTAGCGCACCCCCACATCGCGCACCGCGAGGACCACCTCGCCCGGATCGGGGACCGGTGGGCGGGCGGCCGGTGCGGTCTCGGTGAGACCGTCGGTGTCCGCGTCGTCGGCGGTGGCCGGGCGGCGCCCGCGCCGTAGCCGGGCCGTCAGTTCGTGCGCCGGGCCGACGACGCCCTCGGGGTTCGTGATCACGGTGAGGACGAGGCCGATGCCCATGATCACGTCGTACCACTCGCCGATGGACAGGGCCCGGTCCAGGAGGACGGGCAGCAGACCGCCGGCTCCCATCACCCCGGCGACCAGACCGCCGGACAACGAGGTGATGCCGGCCAGGTAAGCGGTCGCGAACAGGCCGAGACCGCCGATCGCGGTGAACATCTCGGCGTCGGCGACGGTCTGTTGGTAGCCGAGCAGGGCGCCCCCGAGCCCGGCGACGAACGCCCCGATCGCGAAGGCGACGATCTTCGTACGCGCGACGTCGATCCCCGCGGCCGCGGCCGACCGCTCGTTGGCGCGCACGGCGAGCATCGCGGCGCCGAGCCTGCTGCGGCGCAGCCACGCCACACCCAGGCCGACGAGCAGCAGCACCACCAGACACAGCAACGCGAACGGGATGCGCGGATAGTCGTCGCCCGATCCGATCCCCAGGTCGATCCCGAACAGGCGGGGCGAGGGCACCTTCGAGCCGCCCAGGCCGCCGTTGAACTGGGTGTTGCGGAACCAGAAGGCCTCCAGAGCCACCGCGAGCGCGACCGTGACCACCGCCGCCGGCAGGCCGCGGATCCGCAGCGCGGGCAGCCCGATCACCACCCCGATCACCGTCGCCGCCAAGGCCGCCAGCAACGGGGCGAGCGGAAAGGGGACACCCCATTCGACGCTCAGCCTGCTCAGGCTGAACGCGCCGACCCCGGCCAGGGTCAGCTGCGCCAGCGAGATCTGCCCGGCGAACCCGGTGACGACCACCAGCGACAGCGAGATCACCGCCAGGGTCAGCGAGGTGATCACCGCCGCGCGGATGCTTCCGGTGGTGGCGAAGAGGACGATGACACCGAGGGCCGTACTCACGACGGCCGGGATCAGGATGCGGTCGGGCCGTGGCGCCCGGCCCAAGGCTTGTTGGATCAGCGAGCCACGGGTGGGCAGCGGCCGGCCGCGGACCACGAGGTAGGCCAGGATGACGGCCAGCGGCACCAGTTGGGCCAGTCCGGCCTGGGGCAGCCACGACCATTTCCCTTGCAGGAATTGCAGTTCCGACTGGAGCATCCCGATGACCAGACCGGCTCCCACGGCCGGGATCAGCGCGGTGAAGTTGCCGACCAGGGCCGCCGCCAGGGCCGGCACGATGAACAGCGTGTAGGAGACCGGGACCAGCGGCACGATGGGCGCGATCAGGATGCCGGACAGACCGGCGACGGCCGAGCTGAGCGCCCAGTTCGCCACGGCGATCCGCTCCGGCGACAACCCGCTGACCAGCGCGCCCTTCTCCGACTCCGCCGCCGCCCGAGCCGTCAGACCGAACCGGGTCAGCCGGAACACCAGCGCCAGGACGACGGTCAGTACGACGATCACCGCCGCGAACCACAGCCGGTCGCCGGGGATGAGCGAACCGCCCCAGGACACCGGGTCGTTGGGCAGGATGGCCTTGACCGACACGGCCCCCGTACCCACCGACGCGGCGAGCACGGCCTGGATCACCAGCATCACCCCGATCGAGGCGACGGCCTTCGCCACCGGCGGCGCGGTCCGCAGCGGCCGGAACACCAGCCCGTACAGCACGACCCCCAACAGGGCGGCCAGGACAAGGGAGATGACCACCGCAGGGAAGAGACCGAGCGGACCGCCGAGCCCGATCTTCTTCGGCACACCCGGCAGCGGCACCAGCAACTCGCCCTGGCGCAGGAACGCGTAGGTGTACGCGCTGTACAACGCGATCGCCCCGGTGGCGAAGTTGACCACCCCGGAACTGCGGAAGGTGAGCACCAGGGCCAGCGCGAGCGCGCCGAACACCGCACCGCTTCCCAGGCCCAGCAACAGAAACACGACGTACTGGCTCATCGGTGAGACCGCCCTCTCCGGCTGCTGTGACTACCGCGCGAACAACGGGCTGGGATCGACGACCTGCATGTGCCCCAACTTGCCGTCGGACACCGTGCCGGTGACCTCCTTGGCTGAGCAGGCCGACGGCAGTCCCGGTACCGCCTTGGAGTCGCAGGTGAAGGTGATGCCGTGGCCGGCGGGAAGTACGACGTTCTTCGCCGAGTGCAGCGCGGAGGTGATCGTCTTCGACGAGACCGTGCCTGTCAGGCCGTGCAGGGCTCGTACCAGACCGAGGACGCCCTGGTACCCGATCGCCGCGTACCCCTGGGTCGGTGTACCGGGGCTGTATTCCTTCATCACCTGGCGGTAGAGCTGGGCCTCGATGTCGTCGCTCGCCACGTCGAAGCTGCTGAACACCTGCAGTCCGTCCATGCCCGCGCCCACCGCGTCGACGACTTCGGGGGCCACACACGACTGGACACTCATCCGCGCGATGCCGGCCCCGAGTGTGCCCATCGCCTGGAGCACGGAGGTGCACACGGTCGACTCCCCTACGACGGCGACGGCGTCGGGCTTGTTCCGCAGCGCGGCACTCACCTGGGGAGACGCATCCGGTGTGCCCGCCGCTATCGTGACGATCTGCAGGCCGACACCGGCCTTGGCGAAGACCGGCTTGCCGATGGCCTCGATGCCGCTGACCGCGGCGGGCGCGTCGATCACGAACGCGGCGACCTTCTTGTAGCCCTTCTCCTTCGCGTACGCGGCCATCGACGTCATGGTCGTCGGGAAACCGCCGGTCCAGGAGAAGGCGTTGGGGGTGGTGCCCTCGGAGTTGCTGGCGGCGATGGAGGTCGTCCAGGGGATGCCGGCCTTCGTCACGATCGGCACCATGGAGTCGCCCAGACCGCTGCTGGTCAGGACCACCGCGTCGACCTTCTGCTCGACCATCTGGTTCGCGCAGTCCCGTGCCGTCGCTGGTTCTTCCTTGGTCTTGCAGATCACGAACTCGATCGGCCTGCCCGCGATTCCGCCGAGGTCGGCGTTGGCGTACTTCCGGGCGGCTTCGGCGGCCTCCCTGTTCTCGGGCTGGCTTGTGGTGGCGCCGCCCTCGTTGGTGATGAGGCCGATCCTGACCGGCGCGCCGGTGGCTTTTGTGCCCGGGAACGCGCTCGCCAGGGCGGCGGGTATTTCCGTGCTGGCAGCGGTGGTCGAACCACCCCCACTGCCGCCGCAGCCCGCGAGAAGGACCGCGGTCGAGACCAGCGCGACCGAGGCGCGCGACCGGGGTGAGGAGAGGGCTCGACTGACCGACTCGATCATGTCTGTGTCCCAACGTATCGGCGAGTGCCCGGCACTCGCTGCGATCAGCGACAGGCAACGCCGTGGGCCGAAGCCGCGGCGACGCCGCCGTCCGAGAGGGTGAAGAGTGAGCCGCGGGTGGAGGTCGAACGGCACGATGGCCGGGCGCCGCGGCAGACCATTGCCGGCCGGTGTGCGAGGACTTCACGACCGGCGACGAGACGGACCCTGCTCCGATGGGGAGGAAGGGGCAGCCGATCCCCGGAAGCAGCGGCTCGCAAGCAAGAAGAGTATCCGCAATTGAGTCACGCTGGAATGGGTCGTACGGGACTTGTCCATGCAGTCGGCCCCTCATCCGGCATTGTGCCAGGAATGAGGGGCCGAAATGTGTGAGCGTGCTGGTCAGTGATCGCGATGGACCCAGCCCGCGTCGTGCCAGTAGGTCTCAAGGTTCTCCATCGGCTCCGGCCAGGTCTCGACGTAGGTGACGCCCTCCGGTCCGGCCGTCATGAGATAGGGGGTTCCGGCCTCGCTGATCCAGAACTCGCCCGGACCGATGGTCCGGCTGCCCTCCTCCCCGTCCTTGCCCCAGGTGACGTGGAACGCGCCGCCGAAGACGATGATCAACTCGTCGAGGTTGTGGTGGTGGCGGGGGACCGCGAAGCCCGGTGCGCACCGCAGGCCGTTCAGGTTGAACGACGGGTCCACCTTCGTCGACCACCACATGTTCCCTTTGAAGGTCTGCTCCATGTCGACCGGAGCGTCGGCCAGGAGACCGCCCTCGTGCCACAGATACGTGGGAGCGGACTGGTCGACCGGCAGTTCGATCCAGCCCTCGTCCGACAGCAGATTGAAGAACTCGATTCCCATGCCCCGATAGTGGGGACCGGGCCGGGACGTGTCATGCGTGAATCCCGATGAGCGGAACCTCTCCACGACACCGCATCCGGGCGTGCGTACGGTCGCCGCGTGACTCTTACATTCGGTGATCTGGTGGAAGACGCGGACTGGGTTCCGATGGGCCTGGAGCAGCAGGGCCATCCCCAGTACTTCTGGAACGACGGCGGCCTGCTGCGGGACGCGCCCGTGGACTTCGCGGCGACGTTCGACGGGGCGATGTGGGTGACCACGAAGCCCATCGACGTACCGCACTTCAACCGCAACCCGCTGCGCGTACGGCCCGACTTCACGGTGCCCCGGCACCATCACAACGTCGACGAGATGCTGTTCGTCTTCGCCGGTGAGTACCACATCGAGCACTACGAGGCGGGCGAGCCGCAGACCGTGCGGGTGGGGCCGGGGGACGTCTTCCTCAGCCGGGCCGGCACGCCGTACACGATGACGGCGGGGCCCGAGGGTGTCACCTACATCGAGACCTGGCCCAAGCCGGTGCGGGAGCTGGAGACGTACTGGCACGACGTCGGCTGGGTCCGGCGGTAGGTGCTCGACATGATCGTGTCCCGGCCCCTGGGGGCCGGGACCACGGATCGGACGGGTCAGTCGGTCCAGAGGAACCGGTCGGCGACCCGGTGGTGGTTGTAGACGGTCATCTCCTGCTCCTCGCTCAGCCGGTGCCCGTCGAAGCTGGGGGAGTGCATGCCCACAGTCACCTCCTTGGCGTTCATCAGGTCCTGCGTGAAGATCTCGCCGAGGTCGGCCTCACGGAAGTCCTCGAAGAACTGGGGCTGGAAGTCCCGCTTCTTGCCGTAGTCGGCGACGGGGACCTGGTCCAGGCTGAAGATCTCGAACAGACAGCTGTCCGGGTCCAGGCCGTTCGGCCGCGCCCGGTAGCCGAAGACCGAACCCTGGTTGGGCAGCAGGATCGTGTTCGGGAACACGTTCCACGCCGTACCGGCCTCCGCCCACTGCTGGGGCGTGATCTCCGGCCAGTCGTAGCCCTCGGCGAGCGACAACTCCTTGTACAGCTGGAGGTAGTACTGACCGGCGGTCATCCCCTCCGGCACCTCCGCCGTCTTCAGCGCCTCGGCGGCCCGCCAGCTCCGCTCGTTCTCCAGGCCCCGCATGTCGTCGGCGATGTACTGCACGCTCAGCGCCACGCTGAGCCGTTCGTCGGTCACGCCCCCCGTGCCCCGGTTGGCCGGGTCCTTGGCGGTGTCCTTCTTCTTCGGGCCGACACTCGAATAGTGGGCGTGCCGCTCGTACACCGTCGTGGGCGCCCACATCCGGTTCTCGAGTTCCTTCATCGAGGCGATGTTCGTGTTCGACTTGTCGAAGCGGTAGAGCTGCGGATGCGTCCCCGCCACGTGATAGGCCTCGAGGAATCCGTCCAGCGCGGTCTTCCAATTGCACGGCAGCAGCACGCTCTTGTGCCATCGGTAGCGCATGTTCTCGAACTGGAACGGCGCGAAGATCCGCGGGATCGGGTCGAGGTATTCGAGGAGCGGTTTCGCGTCGGGGTCCATGTTGATGAACACGAACCCGCCCCACTGCTCCGCCCGTACCTGGACCAGGCCCAGGTCGTCGTCGGAACGCGGCACGAACTCCTCACGGTCGAGCACCAGCCTGATCGAACCGTCCAGGTTCCAACGCCAGCCGTGGAACGGGCAGATGAGCGAGCCGACCCGGCCCCGGCCCCGCGCCAGCCGTGTACCGCGATGCCGGCACGCGTTGAAATAGGCGCGGATCGAGTCCTTGCCCTCCCGCACGATCAGGATCGAATGACCACCGATCTCGTACTCGACGAAATTCCCGACGCCCGGCAGTTCCTCCAGACGGCAGGCCAGCAACCATGCCCGCGTGAACACCTTCTCCAGTTCCAACTTGAGGAACTCGGCATCCAGATAACGGCCCTTGGGCACGAACGCACGGGACAGCCGGTACTTCTCCGGGACCTTCTCGGCGGGCACATCGCCCTCGAACCACGGAACCCGACGGTCCACTCGGGGCTCAACCACTGCAGACACCGATCACCACTCCTCCACTCGACATGCGTGTACGGCTCCAGGCGGCCGCAAGGTGACGTCAGCCGGCGTCGGGGCCGGCGACCTCGGTCCCGTCGGCGCGCCGCACCACGTGGATGCAGTTGCCCGGGCACTCGTCGGCGGCGTCGATCACATCGAGACGCAGCCGCTCCGCCACATCGGCCTGCGCGCCCTCGGGCGTCAGCAGTTCCCCGTCGGCGGCGTTCTTGACGTAGGCCAGTCCGTCGCCACCGAACTCGAAGACATCGGGGGCGTACTGGGTGCACAGACCGTCACCCGTGCACAGTTTCTGATCGATCCACACCCGCACCTCATCGCTCACGCGTGTCACCCTCCTCGTCCCCGTGGACGCCGTGCCGTCATCGCGGTGGCGGTGAGAACGACTCTCCACTCGGCGTCCGGGGCCGTCCAACGGCCGTCCCATCAGCCGGGACCTGCGCGGACGGCGCTGCTCGGAGCCGTCCTACACTCAGCCGGCCGACCGTCCCGCCGAGCCGGGTCCCCGTCCGTCGTGCCCGTCGCCGTACCGCCGTCCGCGCGCCACAGCGCCGGAGTGCGCCCCGTCCACTCTCCCCAGGAGGCCGGCCCGTGGCCGAGACCGTGACCACAGACATCCTCATCGTCGGCGCCGGCCCGATCGGGCTCTACGGCGCCTACTGCGCGGGCTTCCGCGGACTGCGGACCGTCCTGGTCGACGCGTTGCCGCAGTGCGGCGGCCAGATCACCGCCCTCTACCCGGAGAAGGAGATCCGCGACATCGCCGCCGTCCCCGGCACCCGTGGCCGCGACGTCGTCACCGCCCTCAAGGACCAGGCCGACGCGTTCGGCCCGGCCTACCTCCTCGGCCGCCAGGCCGTCGACCTCACCCACACACCCGACGGGCGCCCCCAGGTCACCCTCGCCGACGGCACCACCGTCGACGCCGGAGCGGTCGTACTGACCGCCGGGATCGGCACGTTCACCCCGCGCACCCTCCCGGCCGGGGAGGAGTTCCTCGGGCGCGGGCTGAGCTACTTCGTCCCGGACCCGGCGGAGCACGCCGACCGTGACGTCCTCGTCGTCGGCGGCGGCGACAGCGCCGTCGACTGGGCCCTCGCCCTGCACCCGATCGCCCGCTCGGTGACCCTCGTGCACCGGCGCGGCACGTTCCGGGCCCACGCGGCCAGCGTGCGCGAACTGCACGCCTGCGGAGTCGACATCGTCACCAACGCCCAGGTCGAGACCCTCGCCGGCGACGACCTGCTGCGCCAGGCACACCTGCGGGTCGACGGGGAGGAGGAGGCCCGGGTGCTGAAGGTCGACGCGGTCGTGGCAGCCCTCGGCTTCATCAGCAACCTCGGACCACTGGCCGACTGGGGCGTCGAACTGGAGCGGCGCACGATCGTCGTCGACACCCGGATGCGTACGACGGTCGACCGGGTCTACGCGGCCGGCGACGTCACGGCGTACCCCGGCAAGGTGCGTCTGATGTCCGTCGGTTTCGGGGAGGTGGCGACCGCGGTCAACAACGCGGCCGTCGCCCTGGACCCCGCGCTGTCCCTGTTTCCCGGTCACTCGACCGAGTCCGCCTGAACGCCCGGCTCCCTCTCGAAGAGCCTTTCTCCGAGAGGGAGTTGAGGAGGTCCGGGCCTACCGGCTCTCGTCGGCCATGTCGACGGCGGCGATGTAGGAGAACGCCATCGACGAACCCACGGGACCGCCCGCGCCCGGGTAGATCCGGCCGGACATCGGGGCCATCGTGTTCCCCGACGCGTACAGACCGGAGATCACCGAACCGTCGGGCCGCAGCACGCGCGCGTGCTCGTCCGTCTTCAGGCCCCCCTTGGTCCCCAGGTCGGACAGCACGATCGTGGCCGCGTAGAAGGGCGGTTCGTCGATCACGCCCAGGCAGGGGTTTGGCCCGTCGGTGTGCGCCCCCGCCATGTGCGTGATCATCAGGTCCCAGGGATCCTCACCGCGGCCGAACTGCTCGTCCTTGCCGTTGCGGGCGTACCCGTTGAACTGCTCGACGCTTTCGGTCAGCGCACCCGCGGGCAGGCCGATCAGCCCCGCCAGTTCCTCCAGCGTGTCCGCCCGCTTCAGCACACCGGCGGCGAGGAACTTCTCGACGTCGAACCAGCCGGGCACCTGCGGTGCGACCGGCAGCCCCGCGAACGCCCGCTTGTTGTCGAGCTGGCGCCGGTCGAACACCCAGTGCGTGGGCAGGTGCGACACGTGCGAGGACCGGTGCGCCTTGAGCATCTCGTGACCTGCGCGGTCGTAGGGGAGACGTTCGTTGAGGTAGCGCTGTCCGGCGGCGTTGACCCAGATGCCGCTCCACACCGATGTGTAGAACACCGGGCGGGTGTCGGGTACGACGAGGCCCGGCGCGAACCACGACTCGTCGAGCAGGTCCGTCGCGGCGCCGATATCGATGCCCGCGGTGAGGGCGTCGCCGGTGTTGCCCTCGCAGCCCTGGGTCCACTCGTCGGTGACCCCGGGCTGGAACCGCTCACGCAGCGCGCCGTTCCGCTCGTAACCGCCGGCGGCGAGCAGGACGCCCCGCCGGGCACGGAAGGTCACCGGGCCGCCCTCGCTCAGGGCCTCGACCCCGACGACCGCGCCGTCCTCGACGATCAGGCGCTCCAGCGCGGTGTTCGTGCGCACGGTTCCGTTGCCGGTCTCCATGAACGCGAGCAGGGCGCGGCCGATGAGGGCCTGCCCGCCGATCATCTCCTGCGGGACCTCCACTCCCCAGCGCTCCGTCCACAGCGGCCTGCGCACCAGCGGCTCCAGGTCGCCGAGTTCGGACCGGTCGAGGTTCTCGGGGAAGACCGTGCGGCCCTGGGGCAGGCTCCCGGGGCGGCCCGCGAAGTAGTCGGGCACGCCCTGCCAGAAGAACCGGCCGAACCGCGGGTTCTTCTCCAACTCGTCGATCAGGGTCGGACCGGCCTGGAGGAAGGCCTCCCGCAGCGCGGCCGGCGAGTCGTCGCCGACGATCGCGTCGAGGTAAGGGCGGGCGACGTCGGGGCCGTCCTCGACGCCGGCCCGCTGCTCGGCCGCATTGCCCGGCAGCCAGATCCCGGCGCCCGAATAGGCCGTGGTCCCGCCGACGTACTCCGTCTTCTCGATCACCAGCGTGCGCAGCCCACGCGAGGCCGCGGCGTACGCGCCGACCAGCCCCGCGCCCGAGCCGACGACGATGACATCGTAGGAATCAGCTGTGCCTTCGCCGCTCATGGCGGTCCCTCTCGTGACGTTGTCGAGCATCGGACCGACACGGCCGGCTCATACGGAAGCGGACCGTGCCGGGATGGATCGGTGCACTCAGTCGCGGCCCGCGTTCGACGCCGTCTCAAGGTGCGCGAACCCCTGGGCGGCCTGCTCGTCGAGCTCCATGACCTCGACGAAGTGCCCCAGCTCGGCCGTCATGTCGAGGTACCCGAACCGGATGGCACCGCTGTCCCCGTACTGCTTCCACGACCTGCCGCTCGCGGTGACGATCGCGGACGCCTCGTCGAAGTCGTCGACGCGGAAGCCCAGATGATGCAGCGTCGCCGGCTCCCCGGGCCTGACGGCACCGCGGTAGAGGTCGACCATGCCGCCGACCGGGCGGATGATCTCCAGGTTGGTCGGACCGGCGTTGACCAGGGCGACATCGATGACCCACTCGTCGGCGGGCACCCCGTCCACCACGACGAAGGTGCCGCGCGGGGCGTCGGCACCGGCGGGCGGCAGGCCGCCGCCGAGCGACGACTTGAAGTGCTTGACGCACTCGACCGTCCCCAGCCTCGACTCCAGGAACGCGGCCGCGGCGTCGATGTCGTCGGTCACGTATCCGAGCTGCATGAAGTTGCGGAAGAGGTCACTCAACGATCGCACTCGGCACCCCTTTGTTGTGATCGGCCCGATCGGCTCCGGGGAACGACTGTCCCCCTGCCCTCCGCGGTCGTCCATCGCAAGTCCCACCAGACGGAATCGGCCGCGTGGGCACGGCTCCGGAGTGGCACGATGCGGCGATGACCACTTCGAGTGCGGGGACGGCGCCGGTGACCGTGGACCGGGCGGCGATCGAGCACCGGCTGATCACGATGCGCAAGTCGGTCGTACAACTCGACTCGCTCGGACGGCTGGACAGCGCGCGCCTGGCGGACGACCCGGGCACCGGACTGGCCGTCGAGCGCGTCCTGTCGCTCCTGAACGACCTCGCCTCCGCCATCAACCGGCATGTCTCCGAAGGGGTGTTGGGCGAGGCGCCGCCGCTCACACCCGCCGCCTCGTTCGGCGCGGCCGAACGGGCCGGGCTGATCGACGCCGAACTGGCGGCCGCCCTCGCGCCGGCGGACGGACCGCACCACGTCCTGGTGCAGCTGTGTCTGGACGCCGAACCGGAGGAGGTCGCCGCGGTCGTGTCCGCCGCGCGGGACGGCTACCGGGAGTACGTACGGCAGGTCACCGACTGGATCGGCGCGAGCCCGTCCGGCCGGGCGGTGTGAAAGTTCAAACGGCAGTGGCTACAGTGCGACCATGACCACCGCGCCACGCTGGCTGGATGCCGAGGAGATGCGGGCCTGGCTCGCCTACGTCGAGTTCTCCACGCTCCTGTCCGACCACCTGAACCGTCAGCTGCGGCGCGACGCGGGGATGACGCACTCCGACTACATCCTGCTCGCCCACCTCTCCTCGATTCCGCAGGGCAGGCTGACCATGTCGGAGCTGGCCGAGCGCCTCAAGATCACCCGGAGCCGGCTGACCCACGCCGTGACCCGCCTCCAGGAAGCCGGCTACCTGGACCGCCACGAGGACCCCGAGAACCGGCGCAGCCAGCTCGCCGTGCTCACCGCGCAGGGACGCGAGTTCCTCGAGCGCGCGGCCCCCGGCCACGTCGAGGCCGTACGCCGAGCGGTCTTCGACGCGCTCACACCCGAACAGGTACGCCAGTTCGCGGTGATCGGCGAGGCGATCAACGCGGCGCTCCATCGCGAGGAGGACGCCGGGGACGACCAGGAAGCGCTTCCCTGGCGTCGGCGGTAGGAGCGCGGGCAGACCTGAACTCGCCCCGCTAGCCCACGAGTTCGCGGATGAGCGCGGCCACCTGCTCCGTCTCGATCAGGAACCCGTCGTGGCCGTACGGTGACTCGATCACCCGGAGCCGGTCGGCGGCCGGGATCCCCGCCGCCAACTCGGCCTGCTGGTACGGCGGATAGAGCCGGTCGGAGTCGACTCCGGCGACCAGCGTCCGCGCGGTCACCCGGCGCAGCGCCGCGCGTGTGCCTCCGCGGTCGCGGCCGATGTCGTGGCTGTTCATGGCCTCGGAGAGGGTGACATAGCTGCCCGCGTCGAAACGGCGCACCAACTTGGCGGCGTGATGGTCGAGATACGACTCGACCTGGTACCGGCCGCCGTTCCACGGGTCCTCCGCACCCTGCGTCGTACGGCCGAAACGCACCGCCAACTCCGGTTCGCTGCGGTAGGTGACGTGAGCAAGGCGGCGGGCCAGACCGAGTCCCGCGTGGGGCCCCCGGCCGGAATCGTGGTAGTCGCCGCCGTGCCAGTGCGGGTCCGAACGGATCGCGTGGAGCTGGATGTCGGCCCACGCGATCTGCTCGGCGCTCGCGGCGGCGGTGGTGGCGAGCAGCAGAAGCGCGTCCGTCCGCTCCGGATATGACACGGCCCACTCCAGCGCGCGCATCCCGCCCATGGAGCCGCCGACCACCAACGCCCAACGCCCGATGCCGAGTTCATCCGCCAGACCTGCTTCTACGGCGACCTGGTCACGCTGGGTCAGGAAGGGGAAGCTCCCGCCCCAACTCCGGCCGCCGGGGCGGAGCGAGGACGGTCCGGTGCTGCCCTGACAGCCGCCGAGGACGTTCGGCGCGACGACGAACCACCGTTGCGTGTCGAGGACTTGACCGGGTCCGACGAGCGCGTCCCACCAGCCGGCGGTGGGGTGACCCGGCCCGGCGGGTCCGGCGACATGGCTGTCGCCGGTGAGCGCGTGCAGCACCAGCACGGCGTTCGAGCGGTCCGGCGTGAGTCGCCCCCAGGTCTCGAACGCCAGCCGCACACCGGGCAGTTCACCGCCCGCCTCCAGCGCCAGGGGCTTCTCCCGGGTGTGCCACTGGCGGCGCCCGGGCGGATCCCCCTCCCGCCAGGCCCCGGAGGCCGGCGGAAGGGGGACCGCTGACGGCATCGGTACGGTGCTCAGGACGCGCCCTTGGCCGCGCGGAACCCGGCCTCCAGGTCGGCCTTCAGATCGGCGAGGTTCTCGATGCCGACCGACAGCCGCACCAGCCCCGGCGAGGTGCCGGTCGCCGCCAACTGGGCCTCGTCCAGCTGACTGTGGGTCGTCGACGCGGGATGGATGATGAGACTGCGTACGTCCCCGATGTTGGCGAGATGACTGAACAGCTCGACCGCGTCCACGAACCGCTTGCCGGCCTCGACCCCGTCCCGCAGTTCGAAGGCCAGCACCGCTCCGGCGCCGCGCGGAAGGTAGCGCTGCCCCGCCTCGTACCAGCGGTTGGACTCAAGTCCCGGGTAGTGGACGGCGGCCACCTCGTCGCGCTGCTCCAACCACTCGGCCAATGCCTGCGCGTTCGACGAGTGCCGCTCGATGCGCAGGCTCAGCGTCTCGACGCCCTGGAGGAGCAGGAACGCGGAGTGCGGTGCGATCGCCGGGCCGAGGTCGCGCAGCAACTGCACGCGCAACTTGATGGCGAAGGCGCCCGGGCCGAGCGCCGGCCAGTACCGCAGGCCGTGGTAACTGGGGTCCGGCTCGCTGAAGTCGGGGAAGCGCTCGGCGTGCGCACCGAAGTCGAAGGTGCCGCCGTCGACCACGACACCGCCGATGGTCGTGCCGTGCCCGCCGAGGAACTTCGTCGCCGAGTGGACGACGATGTCGGCGCCGTGCTCGATCGGCCGCAGGAGGTACGGGGTCGGCACAGTGTTGTCGACGATCAGCGGCACCCCTGCCGCGTGCGCGACATCGGCGACCCCTCGTACGTCGAGGACGTTGCCGCGCGGATTGCCGAGCGTCTCCGCGAACAGGGCCTTCGTGTTCGGCCGGACCGCCGCCCGCCAGGCGTCCAGGTCGTCCGGGTCGTCGACGAAGGACACCTCGATACCGAACTTCGGCAGCGTGTGCCGGAACAGGTTGTACGTGCCGCCGTACAGGGAGGTGCTGGAGACGAGGTGGTCGCCCGCGGACGCCAGGGTCAGGATCGCGAGGGTCTCCGCGGCCTGCCCGGAGGCGAGGGCCACCGCGGCGACTCCACCCTCCAGGGCGGCGACGCGCTGCTCGAAGACGTCCTGGGTGGGGTTGTGGATCCGGGTGTAGATGTTGCCGGGCTCGGCCAGCGCGAACAGGTCCGCGGCGTGCTGGGTGTCGCGGAACACGAACGAGCTGGTCTGGTAGATCGGCGTCGCCCGCGCCCCTGTCGTCGGGTCCGGCGCGGCACCGGCGTGGATCTGCTTGGTCTCGAACGACCAGGCCGAGGTGTCCGGACCTGCGGGCTCGTCCTCGGGCGTGTGACCCCCGGTGACGGAGTCGATGGGCTGGCTCATGGTTCTCCCTTGTGCGGCGTGCGTGTGCGGGGTGCGGGGTGCGTGAGGTCGGTCAAGGACCGCAGGACTGTGCACCGCGCCCGGGCGGGGCGGCGGACGGCGGGGTGCGGCGCGGAGGAGAAAGGGGAGCGGGACGTCAGCTCACGGCGGAACACGCCGTGGTGGTGACACGCACGTAGTCGACGTGGCGGCGGGTCACGAGCACGGTCATGCAGTGAGAGAACCACAGCCGGTGGCCGGGAACCAGCGTGACGTGGGGAGTTGAAACACGACTGCCACAACCACGCCGGCCCCCGGCACGGATCACGCGGTGGACGCGAGCACCGCCGTACGGCCGCCCAACGCGCGCGAGAAGTGATCCGTGACCTGCTCCAGCGCCGTGGCGGCGGCGGGCGCCACGGTCAGCGTGCCGTCCTCGCCGACCGCGATGTCCTTGTCGAGCGTGAACCAGCCCGGCACGATGTGCGACGGCCCCATGGAACTCAGCACCGGACGCAACGCGTAGTCGATCGCCAGCACATGGGCCGTGCTGCCGCCGGTGGCCAGCGGCAGCACCGTCTTGCCGGTCAGCGCGTACTGCGGGAGCAGGTCGAGCAGCGACTTCAACAGGCCCGAGTACGCGGCCTTGTAGACCGGCGTACCGATCACCACCCCGTCCGCCTGCTCGAACAGCGCCGTGGCGGCGGCGATCGCCGGATGCCCGAAGTCGGCACCCAGCAACGCCTGCGCGGGCAGCGTGCGCACCTCCAGCGGGGTCACGTCATGGCCCTGGAGACGGAGCCGGTCGTCCAGGTGACGCAGGAGTCGGGTGGTGCGGGAGGTGGGGGAGGGGCTGCCGGAGACGGACAGGATCGAGGCCATGACGGGACCTTTCGAGGTCGGGTTCAGACGGAGTACCGGGTGGGCGTCGGCGTGCTCACCAGGCGCTCGACCGCACCGTGATCAGCGGCCGTAGTTCGTTGCGCAGGGTCTCCAGGAAGGTGACGACCTCGGCGGCCACCGA
Organism: Streptomyces sp. NBC_00986; assembly: GCF_045162565.1. Classification (NCBI taxonomy): domain Bacteria; kingdom Bacillati; phylum Actinomycetota; class Actinomycetes; order Kitasatosporales; family Streptomycetaceae; genus Streptomyces; species Streptomyces sp. NBC_00986. Next base: position 566,692 of record NZ_CP108733.1, on the reverse strand, counting down.
CCGGTGCTGGAGGTCGTTGAGAACATCGTGGTGAGCACCGTGCACGACCGAAAGGCGGGCCCGGGCAAGGGACTTGGCGGTGTGCGCGAGTGCCTCGTGGTCCGCGAGGGGGTCGGAGTCGCCGACGAGCAGCAGCGCCGGCACGGCGGCCTCACTGCCGTAGGCGGCGGCGAGCACGGCCTCCGGGACCGCGTCGTCGAGCGAGCCGCGCCGCACCTCGGCGTCCTGGGTGAGGAGGCCTCGGTGGGCGGGGCAGGAGGTGCGGACGTCGAGTTCCTCGTCCCACGTGCCGGCGGTGGCGGCGGGGGCCCGGCCGGGAAGGCCCGCGAGGACCACGGCGTCGGGCCGGGCGTCTGACTCGTGACCGAGCAGTGCGGCCACGGCGGCGGCGCCCGAGTCGGCGCCGACGAGGACGAGGGGTCGTACGACACCGTCGTCGGCGGTCGTGTCCTCGGCGGCGGTGGTGATGCGGGCGGCGAGGGCGGTCAGGTCCTCGGTGTCGAGGTCGGGGGCGTCGATGACGCGGACCCGGTAGGCGTCGGCGGCGAGGCGCCTGCCGAAGCGGGCGTAGGTCGCCCGGGTCTCGCCGCGGCCGGGTACGACGAGGACCGTGCCCCGGACGAGGAGGCCCTCGGGGCCGAAGTAGTCGCTGTACTGGGTCATGTCACACTCCTGCGGATGCGGGTTCGGCCGCCCGCGCGGGCTTCCAGCCCAGCGCGGGTGCCACTTCGGTCGCGATGAGTTCGAGGGCGCGGACGGCGGCGTCGTGGTCGGGGACGGCGGGGTTGAACTGGGTGATCAGGTCCGTCGCGACGGGCAGCACCCGCTCCTGCCCGAGCGCCGCGACGATCTCGTCGGGATGGCCGTAGAAGGAGTGGAAGCGCCGCAGCGCCTCGTCCTGGTCGAGGCCCTCGGGGAACGCGCCGTGCTCCGCCATGCGCAGCGCCGCCCGGTGGACGTCGTCGCCGACTGCCGCGAGCGCGGTGCGCCGGTCCTTGGCCGGGAACACGAAACGCGAGAGGCCGATGCGTGGCCGGTGCGGCCGGTCCCAGGCGGCCAAGTAGGCGTCCGCCCAAGGGCGTTGCACCTCGTCGGTGGGGGCGTCGAAGCCGTAGGCCGCCCGGTTGAGCAGCAGGTTCGAACCGTTCCGTGCCACGTACTGGGCACCCTGCGCGCTGAACACCCCTTGCCAGACACGGGTGGTGAAGTCGCCGGGCCGGGGCTGGATGCGGAAGCCGGGCGTGCCCACCTCGTGGCGGTCCAGGGCCTGGCGCACGATGTCGAGGTTCTCGCTGGTGAGTTGACGCTTGCGGGCCACGTCCTTGCCGAACGCCGCGTACTCCACCGCGCTCGATCCGCTGCCCGCGCCGAACTCCACGCGGCCCCCGCTGAGCGTGTCGACGGTGGCGATGTCCTCGGCGAGCCGGACCGGGTCCTCCAGCGGGAGCACGGTGATGGCGGTGCCGAGCCGGATGCGGGTGGTGCGGGCCGCCGCGTGGGCGAGGAAGGTCCACGGTGAGGACAGCCCGCCCCCGCCGAGGGAGACGTGGTGCTGGGCGACCCAGCCGACGTCGAAGCCCAACTCGTCGGCCACGACGAAGAGTTCCTGGGCGTTGCGGTAGGTGCGGGCGATGTCGTCGTCGCGGCCCTGGACGTGGGTGAGGAAACCGAGCCGGAAGCGTGGTCTCTCGCTCGTCATGGGATGGCCTTTCGGTGTCAGGCTGCGGTGGTGACGGGAACCGGTGCGGGTTCGGCCGCCGCCCCGGCGTGCCCCAGCACCTGGTCGAGCACGGCGGCGGCGCCCGCGTCGGGCAGCCGGGTGCCGCGCCAGACGACGTGCTGGTCGGGGCGGATCAGGACGTTGGCCGTGCCGTAGACCGCCCGTGCCGCCGGGTCGGTGAGGTGGACGACCGTGAACGGCAGGGAACGGGCGGCGGCTTCGGCGGCGAAGGCCCTCTCGACGGTCCGGTCGCCGGTGAGGACGAGCAGGCCGAAGGAGGTGCCGAGGCGGTCGTAGAGCGTTCCGCCGCTCGGGTCGACGGGACCGTCCGGCGCGCGGTGGCCCGGCCGCGGGTCGTCCTCGTAGACGTCGGCGCGCCAGGGCCGTTCGGCGTCGAGCTGGCCGGGTTCGTACCGGACGACCGCCGAGGCGTCGTACCGCTCGTCGAAGGCCACCCCGTCACTGCCGAAGCGGTCCCGGCGCAGCCGCGCGCCGATCTCGGCTCGGCGTCGTACCGCGGCCTCGCCGAGGTCCGCGTCGTCGGGAATGCCGCCGGCCCGGATCTCGGCGAGGGTGGCCTGCGAGCGCCGCGCGCGCTCCAACGCGTGCTCGGCGACACGCCAGTTGTGCGGGCGGCGCTCCTGGTCGTAGGAGTCGAGCAGGCTCGGCGGGGCCTGACCGCCGAGCACCGCCGCGAGCTTCCAGCCCAGGTTGACGACGTCGCCGATGCCCTCGCCGAGGTTGCCTCCGGGCGTGCGGACATGGGCGGCGTCACCGGCCAGCAGGATCCGGCCGCGGCGGAACGTCTCCGCGATCCGGGTGGCGTGGTAGAAGGTCGTCGCGGACACCAGCTCAAGGTCGATGTCCAGGCCGAACGCGGCCCGCCCGACGTCCAGCAACTCGCCCTCGGTGGGCTCGTGTTCGAGCGGGTACGGCCCGGCGTACACCCGCCACTCCCGCGCGCTCACGGCGGCCAGGAAGCCGGCGGCGCGGGCGTTGACGACGATGTTCGTCGCGCTCGGCGCGGGCCCCACCCGGTCCGCGATGTCGCCGGTGCGCACGATGAGACGCAGCCGCTTCTCGGTGGCGTGCTCGCCCGTACGGCCGATGCCGGCCAGGCGACGGGTGGTGCTGCTGCCTCCGTCGGTGCCCAGGACGTAGGCGGCACGGATGGTCCGTGAACGGCCGGAGCCGACCTCCATCACTTCCGCGTCGACGCCGTCCGCGTCCTCGCGCAGACCGGTCAGTTCCCAGCCGCCGGACACGCTGACGCCCTGTTCCGTCAGGTGGTCGAGGAACACCCGCTGGAACACGGTCTGCGGGCGGCGCAGCGCCTCGTCCGCGGAGTGCCCGGCGGCAGTGCCCCTGGCGGTGAACGACGGGGCGGGCACCGGCACCAGCTCGTGCCCGGCGAGGGAGGTGAGCAGCCGGGTGCCCCGGTGCCATTCCGGCGGGTACGTCCACGCGTCCCGGACGCGCTGGAGCAGTCCCCAGCGCCGCAGATGCTCCACGACACGCGGGGTGTGGCCCATCGCGCCGGCCCGCACCAGGGTCGCGGCCGGTGCGCGCTCCACGACGGCGACCTCGACGCCCCGCGAGGTCAGTTCCACGGCCGCCGCCAGGCCGACCGGGCCGGCACCGACGACGAGGACGTCGACGGTCGCCGGGGGAGCGGTGGCGGGGAAGCGGACGGTGTGGACGTCGCGGCCCCCCGTCGCCGACAGTTCGGTCATCGCGAGGCCCCTGTCAGTTCGGTCATCGCGCGGCCCTCAGTCGTTCACGAGCTGGCGCTCGCGGGAGTGACGGTTGGCCGGGACCGGCAGACCGAGGTTGCCGCGCAGGGTGTCGGACGTGTACTCGGTGCGGAACAGGCCGCGCTTCTGCAGGAGCGGGACGACGCTGTCGACGAAGTAGTTCAGCTCCTCCTCGGTGCGGAAGGCGAGGTTGAAGCCGTCGAGGGCGCGCGCGTCGAACCACTGCTGGATGGTGTCGGCCACCGTCCGCGGGTCCCCGACGAACGGCGACTGACGGAACTGGTTGACGGACTCCGCCACTTGACGCAGTGTCAGACCCTCGGCCCTGGCCCGCGCGATGAGCTGCGTGGCACCCGTGCGGCCGCCCTTCTCGGCGAGGTGGGCGACATCCGGGAAGGGCGCGTCCAGGTCGTGCACGCTGAAGTCGTACGCCCCGAAGGACCGGCCCAGCAGCGCCAGGTTGCGGCCGAAGTCGTCGTCCTCCTCGAAGATCTCCCGCTCGCGGCGGCGGGCCGCCTCGTCGGTGGCGGCGACGACCGGGCCGCCGTGGATGAGGATCTTGACGTGCTCGGGGTCGCGTCCGTAGGCGGCCGCGCGCTTCTTGACGTCGGCGTAGTAGTCGCGCGCCGACTCCAGGGTGCCCCCGGGCGCGAAGATGCCCTCGGCGACCTGCGCGGCGAGATCACGGCCCTCCTCGGACACCCCGGCCTGGAAGATCACCGGCTGGCCCTGCGGGGAGCGGGAGAGGTTCAGCGGGCCCGCGATCTTGAAGTGCTCGCCCGCGTGGTCGAGTTCGTGCAGCTTCGCCGGGTCGAGGAACACGCCACGCTCGACGTCCGCCGGGAACGCGTCGTCCTCGTAGGAGTCCCACAGCCCCCGAGCCACCTGCACGAACTCCAGGGCACGGCCGTAGCGGGTGGCGTAGTCGAGGTGCTCGTCGAGCCCGAAGTTCCGCGCGGTGCCGGTGTCGAAGCTGGTCACCACGTTCCAGCCGGCCCGCCCGCCGCTGATGTGGTCGAGCGAGGCGAAGCGGCGGGCCAGGTTGAAGGGCGAGTTGTACGTCGAACTCGCCGTGCCCACCAGGCCGAGGTGCTTGGTGTGGGTGGCGACGGCCGACAACAGGGTCAGCGGCTCCAGGCGGTTGAGATAGTGCGCCGGGTAGGTGGAGTTGATGAACTGGCTGTCGACGATGAACAGGGCGTCGAACAGGGCGTGTTCGGCCGCCTGCGCCAGCCGGATGTAGTAGTTGATGTCGATGCTGGCGTTCTTCGCGACACGCGGGTCCTTCCACAGACCGTGCTGGCCGGGACCGCCGACACCGTAGGGGTGCAGGGCGAGGTGAAGCGTGCGGGACATGGCTGTTCCTGTTCTGTCAGCGGGAGTTCAGGGGGAGGTGACGGAGTGTCAGGCATGCAGGAGGGCGCGCAGGGCCTCGCGTTCGGCCCGGTCCGCCGCCGCGCTGTGCAGCGTGGGTGCGGAGCTCACGAGCAGGCGCGTGTAGGGATGCTGCGGCTGGTTGATGACGTCGGCGGTGGCGCCGACCTCGACCAACTCGCCCTGGTACAGCACGGCGATACGGTCCGCGACCCCGGCGACGGACCCGAGGTCGTGGGAGATGAAGACGAGGGCGACGCCGTCGGCGCGGAGTTCCTTGAGGATCTGCAGGATCTGGACGCGGTTGGCGGAGTCGAGCGCGCTGACCGGCTCGTCGAGGATGACGAGCCGCGGTTCGGTCACCAACGCCCGTGCCACCGCGACCCGTTGACGCTGACCACCGGACAACTCGCCGGGCAGCCGGTCGAGTAGCTCGGCGGAGAGCCGTACCCGGTCGAGGAACGCGCGCACCCGGGTCGCCGCCTCCTGCCTGGACACGCCCTGGATGAGCAGGGGTTCGGCCAGGGACGCCTCGACCGTCACGTCCGGGTCGAGGCTGCGCAGCGGGTCCTGGAAGACGTACTGGATCACACCCCGGCGCCGCAGCGCACGCCACTGGCGATGGCCGTACGCGCTCACCTCCTCGCCGTCGATCACGATCGACCCCGCCGAGGCGCGTACCAGGCCGAGCACGGCCCGCGCGAGCGTCGACTTGCCGGAGCCCGTCTCGCCGATGATGCCGACGGTCTCGCCCGGGGCGATGCTCAGGGAGACCCGGTTCAGGGCCTGGCGGCGGCGCCGGCGGAGGCCGTAGTGCACCTCCAAGCCGGTGACGTCCAGGACGGGTCGGGCGGCCTGCGACGCCGGGCTGTCGGTGCTCACGCGTCCTCCTCTACGGCGACTGCGGCCTCGGTGGCATCGGCGGCGAGGAACTTGTCCAGGCCGTACTGCTCGTGCTCGGCGATCAGCAGCCGGGTGTATTCGTGCTGCGGGTTGTGCAACACCTCGTGGGTCGGGCCCTGTTCGACCACCTCGCCCTGCCGCATGACGAGCACCTCGTCGCAGAGCTGGGCGACGACGGCCAGGTCGTGGGAGACCAGGACGAGGGCGAGGCCGGTGCGTTCGCGCAGGTCGGCCAGCAGGTCGAGGATCTCGGCCTGGACGGTGACGTCGAGCGCGGTGGTGGCCTCGTCGGCGATGAGGATGCGCGGGTCGGCGGCGATCGCGGCGGCGATGAGGACGCGTTGGAGCATGCCGCCGGAGAGTTCGTAGGTGTACTGGGTGTAGACCAGTTCCGGGTCGCGCAGATGCACCGCGTGGAGCAGCTCGATCGCCTGGCGGCGCGCCGCGCGTCGCTTCAGGCCCTTCTTGACCTTGAGGACCTCGGTGATCTGCGCGCCGACGCGGATCGAGGGGTTGAGGTAGGACGCCGGGTCCTGGAAGACCGCGCTGATCGTGGCACCGCGAAGTGCCGTCCACTGTGCCGACGAGAGGCCGGAGATGTCCTGGCCGTCGATCTCGATCGAGCCGCCGGTCACCTCGAAGTGGGCGGGCAGGATACCCAGGGTGGCCCGGCAGGTGAGGGTCTTGCCGCTGCCGGACTCGCCGACGATGCCGACGGCCCTGCCGGGCGTGAGCGTGAAGTCGACGCCGTGGACGATCTCCTGTCCTGCGGCCCGGTCGCTGATGCGCACGTCGCGTACGGACAGAACGGGCGTCGACGGCACCGCCGCCGGGCGGACGGGTTCCGCCGCACTCGAGGCCGCGGGCTGGGTCAGGACCTTCGTGGAGAGACTGGCCATCACGCACCTCCGGCGTGCACGTGAGCGAGGTCGGCAGCGGAGCCGGAGTCGGTCCCGGCCAGGCGATTGGCGCGCGCCTTGCGGTTGTTGACGAGGGCGCGACCCGCCTCGCCGGAGACGTCCCGGATGGCGTCGGCGAGGAGGTTGCAGGCCCAGACGGTGATCATGATCAGCAGGGCGGGGGTGAGCGGTGCCCACGGCTTCTGGGTGAGGTAGCCGAGGTCCGAGGCGAGCAGTCCGCCCCAGGTGGGTGCGGGCGGCTGGACGCCGATCCCCAGGAAGGTCAGCGTCGAGACGATGACGAAGCCGACCCCGATGGTCTGCGCGAGGGCCACCGCGATCGGCGGCAGCACCTTGACCCAGACGTGCCGGCGGACGACCCACCCGATCGACGCGCCGGAGATCAACGCGGCCTCCACGTACGGCGATCGGGCCACCGCCAGCGTGGCGGCCCGGGCCACGCGGTAGAACAGTGGGGACACCAGCACCCCCGTGACCAGCATCGCCTGTGTGATGCCGTTGCCGAGCAGCGCGACCACCGCGACGGCGAACAGCAGGAACGGCAGGGCGACCAGCGTGTCGGTCAGCCGGAGCGTTATCCACTCGAAGACCCGGCCGAAGTACACCGACAGGATGCCGGGGATCGCTCCGACTCCCAGTGCGGTGAGGGCGACTTCGAGCGAGCCGAGCACGCTGACCCGCGAGCCGTCGAGCAGTCGGCTCAGGACGTCGCGGCCGAGGTAGTCGGTGCCGAGCCAGTGCGCGCCCGAGGCGTCGGCGAGCGTGTCGGAGCTGGTGGCGAGCGGGTTGTCGGGCGCGATGAACGGCCCGAGGACGGCGAGCAGGGCGATCACGGTCAGGATCACCAGGGCGATCCGGCCGGACGTCAGGGAGAGCACGCGGCGCACCATGGTCACACCCCCCGCTGGGACGCCGGCGTCACACGCGCCAGCACCAGGTTGACGATCAGGTTGAAGACGACGACCAGGACGATCGACACCACCAGGACCCCCTGCACGGCCGGTACGTCACCGGCCTGTGCGGAGTCGTTCGCGAACCGGCCGAACCCCTGGAGTCCGAAGATCCACTCGGTGACGACGGAGGCGCCGACCAGCGTGGGGAACTTCAGGCCGAGCGTGGCGAGCGCCGGGCCGAGCCCGTTGCGCAGCACATGGCCGAAGAAGATCCGCCGCGGACTGAGCCCCCGTACGACCGCGCCCGTCACGTAGTTCTCGCGATAGGCCGCGATGAGACTCGTGCGGAGTTGACGGGCGACGTCGGCGACGACGTCGAAGCTCAACGCGACGGCGGGCAGGGTGATATGGGCGAGCCAGGGCCCGACCCCCTGCGCCGCCGGGACGTAACCGGCGGACGGGAACACATGCAGTCCGACCGCGAACACCGCGACCAGCACGATGCCGACGACGAAGGCAGGCATCACCGAGATCACCGTGACGAAGCCCGTGATCGCGCGGTCGATCCAGGTCGTACGGCGCAGCGCGGCGAGCGTGCCGAGGCCGAAGCCCGCTACCACGCCGATGATCAGCGCGAAGAACGCCACCGACAGACTCACACCCAGGCCGAGACCGATGAGGGTGGAGATGTCGGCGCCGTTGGTCCAGCTGGTGCCGAGCTGCCCGTGCAGGACCCCGCCCAGCCAGTCCACGTACTGGACGAGGAAGGGCCGGTTGAGGCCCCAGTGCGCCTCGACTCTGGCTACCGCTTCGGGAGTTGCTTCCTCGCCCAGCTGGATCCGCGCCGGGCTGAGCCCGCTCAGTGACCGCAGCGCGAACGTCACGAACGTCGCGACCAGGAACACGGGCACGAAGATCGCGATCGACCGGGCGAGGGTGACCAGGACGCGGCCCACGGTGTGCCGCGTCCCGGTCGTGGCGGCCCGGTGACGGACGTCGGGTGGTGTGGCCGGTGCCTCCGTCGTCGTCATGGCTTGCCCCCTCTCTGTAGTGACCTGTAGTGATCTGTGATGGTCTGCAATGACCGTTTACGGAACGGGATTTGATGGAGCGTCAGTTCGCGCCGATGGTCACGCCGGTCCAGTCGATGTGGGCCGGGTTCTTGGGCAGGGCGGAGATGGACTTGCTCTTCGCGATGAGGTTGGGCGAGGAGTACGTGAAGACCAGCGCCTTGCTCTGCAGGCCGGCCCGGGTCGCCGCCTGGAGGACCTTCGCGTAGTCGGGCGAGTCCAGCGGGGTCTGCCGCACCTTGGCGATGGCCGCCTCGAACCCCGAAGGCTCGTACGGCGAGCTGAGGTTGAGCGGGCCGTTCGGTCCGAAGTGTGCGGTGAGGGTCTGCGCGGCGGAGTCACGCCCCGTCGTCCCGTAGATGGAGAGCGTCAGGTTCTTCGCGAAGAACGGGGTGGCCCAGTTCTTGTCCACCTTGATGTCGACCGTGATGCCGACCTTCGCCAACTGCGCCTGGACGATCTCCGCTTGGGGATCCTCGGCCGGGATGACGAGGTCGAGCTTGATCTGGCCCGCCTTGTAACCGGCCTCGGACAGCAGCTGCTTCGACTTCGCCGGGTCGTAGGCGTAGTCGTCCGCGGACTGCGGGTCGTAGGCCACGTAGCCCTTGGGGAAGGGCTGGTTGGTCGCCGAGCCGTAGCCGAAGGTCAGCTTGTCCACGAACTCCTGGCGGTTGATCGCGTAGCGGACCGCGTCGACGACCTTGGCGTTGTTGAACGGCGCCTTGTTCACGTTGAGGCTGATGTTGTTGGCGTTGAACCCGGGCTGGACGAACACGTCGAGCCCCGCCTTCTTCGCGGCCTCGGCCTGACTGGGCGCGATGTCGGCGAAGTTGTAGACGCCGGTCTGGAGTCCGGAGACGACCGTCGCCGCGTCGGGGGCCGAGGTCAGTTCGACGTTGTCGATGTGGATGTCCTTGGCGTCCCAGTAGTCCGGGTTCTTCTTCAGCAGGACCTTGGTGCCCGGGACGAGCTGCGTGACGGTGAACGGGCCTGCGCCGACCGGGTTTTGGTCCAGCTTCGTCGGGGACGCGGCCGCCTTCGGGCTGGCGATCTGGAGGACGCGCTCGCCGAGGAGCTGGGGGATCTGGTAGTCGACCTGGCTGAGGTGGAGCACCGCGTCCAGCCCGTCGGCGTCCACCGACTTGATGGAGGTGAGGTCGCCGAAGAGCGCGGAGTTCTTCTGCTTCTGGGCGCGTACGATGGCGGCCTTCACGGCGGTCGCGTCGACCGGCGTACCGTCGCTGAACTTGAGGCCCGGGCGCAGGTGGAAGGTGATCTGATCGCCCTTCGCGTTGTACTCCCAGCTCTTGGCCAGGTCGGGCACGGCCTTGCCGGTCGCGTCCGTGCGGGTCAACGAGGCGTAGACCAGGGCGAGTTCACGGAACTGGGCGCCGCTGCCGCTGACGACCGGGTCCCAGTGGGTGGGGAAGTAGGAGGAGGCCCACTTCAGCGTGGCGCTGCCGCCGGCCGTCGAGGCGTCGCCGCCGCAGGCGCTGAGGGCGGGGACGAGCACGGTGGCGAGGGCGGTACCCAGGGCGGCGGCGCGCAGCCGGCCGGGGCGGAAGGCCGCCCGACGGCTGCGGGGCGTGAGTCGTCCGGACATCTTCGTTTCTTTCTTCGAGGGCTCCCGGCCGCGCCGGGGCAGCGGAAAGGAAGCGAGGGCGGCACACCCGGGGACCGGACACCGCGGAGACCGGGACGACGGACATGCCGGTGCGGCTTCGATACGCACGGGGGCATGCCGCGCCCAGGGCAGGAGGCGTCGGCGGATCGCGGGGGAGAGCCCGGGACACGGAGGGAGGCAGAGGAGGCGACGAAACGCGAGGGGCGCGAAGAGACGGCGCTGGGTGGCGAGTCGGCGGAGTGCCGGTGGCTACGGGAGCGGGGTCAGGCGCCTGTGGGCCGGAGTCGGCGGGTCAGCGACAGAGAGCGCTGCAGGTGCGCCGCAGGTCCACGTAGCGGCACACCACACCGGGGTGCGTCGTGAGCATGCTGCACATCCTGGGGCCAGCCGTCCGAGGCTGTCAATGGACACCAATTGGTGTCTCATTGGGCGGGACGGTCTCTGACCGCTGATCAGAGGCCTGTCAGGGGCGGGAGGAAGGGGCGGGGGCTACGGCGGGATGTGCCGCGGCCTCCTCCGGGTGCAGCCACAGCGGCCCGTTGCCGGTGTCGACCCGGACGGCACCGGCCGGAGGCCACGGGCCGCCGTCGGTCAACGACGTGCGCTCGGGTTCGGTCAGGGTCCGGTACCGCGCGATCGCGTCCGCCGGGGCCAGTGCCGTGGGCGCGGGCAGCAGTGCGGGACTGAGTTCGGCGACGGCGGAGACGTACTCCTCGTACGGCCGCCAGCCGGGGACGACCCGATGCCCGGCGGCGGTGCGCAGGAGCAACGTCGGCAACGCGTACCGGTGTTGACCGTCGAGGGTCTCCTTGGCGGCGCCGGGATGGGGCGACCCGTCGGCGCGCACCGACAGCACGTCGTCGACCGGCCTGCGCGCCTCGGCACGGTCGGCTCGCACTCTCTCCAGTACGTCGGCCGACGCCGCGTCGGCCGCGAGCCGGCCGGCGTCGAGACCGGGCACGCCGGACACCACCGACAGCGCCGACCCGGAGGTGTCCGCGGGCTCGCCGAGCACGAACACGCTCTCCCGCAGCCGCCGTAGCACCCGGTCCGCCACGTTGGCACCCTGCGCCTCGGCCGCCTTGGCGACCAGGGAGGACGGCCAGGAACTCGCGGCCACGCGGCTCAGGTGACGTGCCCGCGGGGCGTGGGTGTGGGCGCTGATGTCCTCGACGTAGCGTGCGTACCAGGCGGTTTCCGCGGCGGGGTCGGGTGCGGGGTCGTCGTCGTGGTCGAAGAGGATGCAGTACGCGCGGCGCCAGTGGACCTGTCCGGCGAGCGCCGCGCGCAGCCTGCGGAAGACGGGTTCGGATCCCCAGGCCCAGGGACACAAGGGGTCGGTGTACTCGACGACCTCGAGGAGTGCGGTGGCTTCGTGGCCTCCGACGGGTTCGGAGGTCTTGGAGGCTTCGGCGGGGTGCCGGTCCGGGGCCGTCATGCGGCTCCCTGGCGGGTCAACTGCCCGTCCGCCGCGCGGTGTTCACCGGCGCCGGCGGGCAGCAGCGTGGCCAGGGTCGTGCCGCTCAGGACGGCGGCGGCCTCGGCCTCGATCCGGCGCCACACCGCGGGCAGACCGGAGGCGGGACCGGGGTAGTCGAGCCCGGCCAGCGGTTCACCGCGCAGGGTGATCAACTCGCCGTCCACGGCCCGGGCGACATCCAGGAGCGTGATCTCGCCGGCGGGCCGGCCCAGCCAGTACCCGCCCTCGCAACCACGCTGGCTGCGGACCAGGCCGGCTCTGCGCAACTCGCCCACCACGGACTTCAGGAACCGGAACGGGATCTGCTGCGAGGAGGCGATCGCCTCGCACGTGAGCGGACGGGCAGGTTCGCGGGCGAGCTCCAGCAGAGCCCGCGTGGCGTAGTCCGCCTTCGCGGAGATATGCATGCGCACATAATGCCCGACGCGGGCCCCGCGACGAGTCGTTCCGCCGCTTCCCTTCCCACCTCTCCTCATACATTGCGGGAACATTGCCGCAGGTGAAGGACAATGGACACCTCTTGACATCCTTTTCCGGGCGGCTCTAGCGTCCCCCACCATGAGCGAGCCGCTGACAACGCCCGGCGAAGGTTTCCACCCCCATCTCCACGACGCCGCAGGGCAGTCCACCGCCTCCCTGCGCAGCCGCCTGCACCACATCCGCGCCGACGCCCTCGACGGCGACACGGCACAGAGCGGTGGCATGCGCAGATTCGCCGCGGTGAGCGGCAGGACGGTCGGCTCCGAGAAACTGTGGATGGGCCAGACCCACGTGGCTCCCTCCACCGCCTCCTCCGACCACCATCACGGCGAATCGGAGACCGCCATCTACGTGGTCAGCGGACACCCCGAGTTCGTCTTCCTCGACGGCACCGGCCCGGAGCCCGAGGAGGTACGGCTGCGTACCTCCCCCGGGGACTACATCTTCGTCCCGCCGTTCGTGCCGCACCGGGAGGAGAACCCGGACCCCGCGGACGAGGCCGTGGTGGTGATCGCGCGCAGCACGCAGGAGGCGATCGTGGTGAACCTTCCGGGGCTGTATGTGCTGGGGGCGGGGGAGGACTGAGTTCGACTGCTGCGGGGGCGCGCGGCTCACCCAACGGCGGCGATGTGTACAGCAGTTGGGTGGTTGATCACCGCCCCCCGATCGACGTCCCGCCATTAATTCCTTCGCGATGCGGTCGGGACGGGCCCAGACTCGTGTCATGACTGACATGGAGGCGTTCCGGGACGCGGTCACCGCGTGGGCGACGGGCGGCCCCGGCGACCCCGCGCGCGAACTGGCCGCACGGTTGCCCGTCCGGACGGCCGTCCTTCTCGAAGGGCCCAGCGACGTCGCGGCGGTCGAGGCGCTGGCGGAGAGCCGCGGCCGGAACCTGGCGGCCGAAGGAGTCTGCGTCCTGTCGATCGGCGGCGCGATGAGCGTCGCGCACTACGCCCGGCTCCTCGGTCCACCCGGACTGGGTCTCCGCCTCACGGGACTGTGCGACGAGGCGGAACGCCCTTACTACGCACGCGGTTTCTCCCGGGCCGGCGCGGCCGAGCAGGATTTCTTCGTCTGCGCGGCGGACCTGGAGGACGAGCTGATCCGCGTACTCGGCGTGACACGGGTCGAGGAACTCGTCCGGGCCGAGGGCGACCAGCGTGCCCTGAACACCTTCCTGCGCCAGCCCGCCCAGCGGGGCCGTGACCCGCGGCAGCAGTTCAGACGCTTCCTCGGCACGAAGAAGGGCCGCAAAATCCGCTACGGCCGCGTCCTCACCGAGGCCCTCGACCCCGAAAGCGTCCCGGCACCGCTGGCCGGTCTGCTAGCCGGCGTCTGACGGGACGACGCCACGAGCTCTGGACAAACCCTGTGCGGGGCACGCTCAGGAAGGCATACGTCGTGTCCGACGCGGACAGTCAGATTCCCTACTGGGACGCGGCTGCGGCAACGAAGACCTTCACTCATCCACTCCATCCGCCCTGGCTGGACGGGCTGAGCAGACGCGCCGCGATTCTCGACTACGGATGCGGCTACGGCCGCACGATGGAGGAACTCGAACGGCACGGCTTCGACAACCTGACGGGCGCCGACACCTCACCGGCGATGATCGAACGAGCCCGACACCTGCACCCCGCCCTCCACTTCACCACCCTGGACGCACCACCGGCGTGGCCCTCTCCGCGCGCCGCCTTCGACGCGGTGCTGCTGTTCGCCGTGCTGACCTGCGTCCCCGCCGACGCAGCCCAACTCCGCCTGATCGCCGAGCTGCACCGCATCCTCAAGCCCGGCGGAATCCTCTACCTCAGTGACCTTCTCCTCCAGGACGACGAACGCAACCGCGGCCGCTACGACTGCTACGCCACGCGCTATGCGAACTACGGCGTGTTCGAGACCGACGACGGTGCCGTCTGTCGCCATCACTCCCGTGCATGGCTCGCCACCCTGCTGAGCGGCTTCGAAACCCTCACGACCCGGACCATCACGGTGCCCACGATGAACGGACATGAGTCGACGGGCATCCAGATCCTCGCCCGCAAACCCGTCGTGCCATCAACTGCCGGGCCTGTCCGATGAAGTCGGTCATCCGCGTCGAGGCAGAGCGCGCCGGATGCGATGGCGACCAGGGATGCCCTCACCCGTCGACCCTCAACCCCTGCCCGCGCGGGCAAGCGCGCTTTCGGCTTGCGTGGCAAGGGTGTTGACGAGGTCGGCCGCGGACGGGAGGTCGTCGATGAGGTCGACCGCCTCGCCGGCCCAGATGGGCAGCGCGGGTATGTCGCCCCGGGACAGGGCGAGTTGGTAGTCCCGTCCGGCGTGCGGGTCGGCGGCGAGTTCGGTCTCCCGGCCGCGCCATGCGTCGAGGAAGGGATGGCCGAGTGTGCGGGCGGTGTATTTCGACGGCCAGTTGGAACCCCGGGCGATGTCGAGGACGCGGTTGCGCTCGGTGTCCTCGCCGTGCCCCTGGACGATGGCTGTGGCGGTCGCGGGGGTGATCAGGGCTTCGGCCGTGGCCTGGAAGCGGGTGCCGATGAGCGCCCCGGCGGCTCCGAGGGCGAGCGCGGCGGCCACCCCGCGGCCGTCGGCGATCCCGCCGGCCGCGAGCACGGGTACGGGAGCCGCCAGGTCCACGACGACCGGCACGAACGGCAGCGTGGAACGGCCGTGCCGGGCTCCGTGCCCGCCGCTCTCGGAGCCCTGCGCCACGATGACGTCGGCGCCCAGGTCGACCGCGCGCCTCGCCTCCTCCAGATCGGTGACCTGGATGATCAATGCCGTACCGGCCCGGCGGACGCGTTCGGCGAACGGGCTCGGGTCCCCGAACGACAACATCACCGCGGCGGGGTGGTGTTCCAACGCGTGCTCGACCGCGTCGACATCGATCTGCCAGGTGAGGAAGCCGATGCCCCATGGCTTCGTGGTCCGCTCGGCGACGATGGCCAACTCGCGGGCCAGCCAGGTGCGTTCACCGTTGGCGCTGCCCAGCAGCCCCAGCCCGCCACCACGGGAGACGGCGGCTGTCAGCGCACCACCGGCCGATCCACCCATCGGCGCCGACGCGATCGGGTGGTGCACACCGAGCAACTTCGTGAACGCCGTCGACAGTGTCATGGCCGTCATCATCACCCGTGTCGGCGTACGAGGTGAAGCGCCGCGGATATGAGTGGCTCCGCCGCGCGGCCCGACCCTAGTCTCGGGCCATGAACCAGCGGCGGCGGAAGAAGCTCTCCAGACGTCTCTTCGGAGCAATTCAGGCCGGGGACACCGCCGTTGTGACCGTGGCACTGCGCGCCGGAGCCGACCCGGAGCGGGCCGACAGCGAAGGCACCACACCTCTCTACGCGGCCTCGGTGAACGGACAAGCCTCGATCGCCGGGCTGCTCCTGTCGGCCGGTGCCTCTCCGGACACCGAGAGCGGCGGAATCGGCGCGGAGGGCACGCCGCTGTGCGCGGCCGCGTGTTGGGAGCACGCCGACACCGTGCGCGAGTTGCTGGCCCACGGCGCCGATCCGAACGTACGGGAAGATCACGGTACGGGTTGGTCGCCCCTGGACTGGGCGCGCGGAGGTCCCCATCCCGAGACAGTCGCCCTCCTTGCCGCGGCGGGCGCAAGTGGGAGCCGGTAGGGGCTAGTTGGGGTCGCGGACGACGATCGACACATACTGGGTGATCCGGCGGGACGAAGTCGAGGTCCCGCAACTGGCCCACAGTGTGGGCTTGTTGATCACGGGGCTGGTCGGGATCCTGACCCTGGCCTCGAAGGAGCCGGTGGGGAGTGCGTCGGCCGAGGCCAGTTGATGGGTCCCGGCAGCCGTGGCCGTCGTCTGTGGTTGTCCCAGTGATGTCTTCTGTTCCTCCATCGAGAGGCTCAACTTCGCACCGCGGTCCCAACGGATCCCGAAGGACACCGACTTCCCGGGAGCGCAGCCCGTGCCGGTCAGGGTGATCGTGCCGCCGGGCACGGTCTCGGTCGGGGTGGCGATCAGGGACCTGGGGGAAGCTGAGTGGGGCGCCGTCGGACCGGGAGTGCTGGTTCCGGAACGGTCGAAGGAGGCCACCAGAGGGAAGACGGCCACGACCGCAGCCGCTACGGCGGTGACCGTCGCGACCTCGCGGAACGTACGGCGGCGGCGGGCGCGGCGCCGTAGGTCCGAGAGAGGGGGCCGCCGCGCGGCCCGGGTGCCCTCCTCGACGAGGTGGCGGAGACCGTGCTCGGATGCGGGTTCAGCGTCGGCCATGGTGGGACAGAGCTCCTTCCGGATCGGCGGCGAGATGGCGGGCGAGGTTCGCGCGGGCGCGGGCGAGCCGGCCGCGCACGGTGCTCACCGGCAGGCCCAGTTGCCCGGCGACCTGGTCGATCGGCAGATCCAGTACGTCGTGGAGCAGCAGCACGGGGCGCTGGTTCACCGGGACCCGGAGCAGCAGCTCGGCGACTTCGGCGGTCTGCGGCGTGAGTTGGGGCTGCGGGCGCTGGGCACCCAGGCGCAGCAGGGCCGCGGCGCGCCGGCGCAATCGCCGGATCTCGCTCACCGCGAGGTTGATCGCGACCCGGCGTACCCACAGCTCCGGCACGTCGTATGCCTGGATCCGGGGCCAGCGGTCCAGGGCCCGGATGAACGCCTCCTGCACGACGTCCTCAGCCTGTTCGAGGCTGCCGGTGACCGAGAACAGCTGGCCGACCAGTCGCGCGTACGACGACTCGTAGAACTCCTCGAAGTCCGTCACGCCGGTCTGCTGTCCTCGGTCACCGCCGCTTCCGCGTTTCACTCAGTTCGCGCCCACCGGTGCGGCCTCCACACGCTTCTGACCGGGAGTCAGTGACAGCCAGGCAAGTTGCGCGGCGGTGGCGTTGCCCTTCGCCTTCAACTGCCCGACCAACTTGTCGGCCTCGACGACCTGGGCGGCGGTCGGGTTGCCGGTCGTTACCTTGATCTCCCTCTGTATGTTCAGCAGGAGCCGATTCTCCTCCGATATCCGGGACTTGCTCCCGGCACTGGAGGACGCCTTCGCCTTCGCGGCGGCGGACTCCTTGACCGCCGTCTGCGACTGATGCGTGGTCTGCGGCTTGGCCTGTGCCGTGGTTCCGTGGCCGGGCGAGGCGATTGCCGTCGTGGCGAGCACGGCGCACAGTCCTGCGGCGGCGATGCCGACAGCGCCGTACGCCAACTTCTTTTGTTGCATGGCTGGTTGGTCCTCACTTCTGTCTCGGAGGGAAGGCCGGACGGCCTGGCCGGCGCCTGCGGAGCGAGCCCGACCGCCGTCCCACCACCCCCACGCCACAGACCTCCGCCCAGCGCACACCCCACGGGCCTTCGTCATCGAACCGTGACCGACCTGCCGCGGCCCGAGATCCGGCGACCGGACCCGACCCGGTGCGAGAGCGCAGTGTGCGGGCGCCGCGGATGGCGGATACTCGTGATCGGCGGGGTGTGTGGGTGCTGTGCCGACCGGAGGTGCGCAGGCGTATGGAGAAACCGTGGCGCGCCCTGGCCGGGCGGATTCCCACCTGGTTGCGCGACCGTGATCCGGGGCTTGCGGCGACGCGCCGGGCCGCGCGCACCGCGCTGGTGATGCCCGCGCTGTTCGCTCTGTGCAGTCAGGTGCTGGACTCCGCGACGATGGCGACCTACGCGGCGTTCGGCTCGTTCTCGATGCTCCTGCTGGTGGAGTTCACCGGCCCCATGGTGCAGCGCCTGCGCGCCCACGTGGGGCTGGCCGTGGCCTGGGCGGTCCTCATCTGCCTCGGCACACTGATGGCCCGCACGACCTGGCTGGCGATCACCGCCATGGTCGTGGTGGGTTTCCTGATCCTCTTCTCCGGCGTGGTCAGCTCCGTCCTCGCGGGCGCGTCGACCGCACTGCTGCTGGCCTTCATCCTCCCGGTGACCTCGCCCGCCCCGCTGTCACAGCTCCCCGACCGGCTCGCCGGAGCGGGCCTCGCGGCGGCGGCCGCCATGCTCGCGATCTCCTTGCTGTGGCCCCGGCCCGCCGCGGACCCGCTCAGCGCACCCGCCGCCCGGGTCTGCCGGGCGGCCGCGGCACAGCTGCGTACCGACGCCTCATGGTTGGCCGGCGGCGCGGACGCGCCCACCGTCCGGCAGTGCGAGGTCACCGCCGGCCAGGCCGCCGCGGCGGCAGCCGACCTGCGCACCGCCTTCGACGCCACGCTCTACCGGCCCACCGGCCTGTCCGCCGGCTCCCGCGCACTGGTCCGGCTGGTCGACGAACTGACCTGGCTGAGCGCCATCGTCGCCGACAGCGGCCCCCCGTCGGAGGACACCCTGGCCTGCGACGCCGACGCGCATGCCGTACGGCGTGCGGCGGCCACGGCCCTGGACGAGGCCGCCGACATCCTCGACGCCCCGCGCAACGCGCCCGACGCGCTCCGCGCCGCCCTGGCGAACCTGCGTAAGGCCATGGACGGCATGGAAGCCCGCGCGACCCACCGACTGCCCGTGCACCGGCCGAAACCCGGCACGGAGTCGGAGGTCCGCGCCTTCATCGCCACCCTCGACCTGTCCTTCCGCGCCCAGGAACTGGGGTTCGCCACCCTCCAGATCGCCGGAAACGTGGACCTGGCCGCGGCCGCCGAGCGCCGCAGCTGGCCCCAGCGGCTGCTGGGCACGGAACCCGGCGCACTGACACAGCCGCTGGCCTCCGCCGTCGAGCGCGCCGCCGCACACCTGGAACCGCGCTCGGTCTGGCTGCACAACAGCCTCCGGGGCGCGCTCGGCCTCGGCATCGCCGTGGCCCTGGCGAACGCGACGGGTGTCCAGCACTCGTTCTGGATCCTGCTGGGAACCCTGTCGGTGCTGCGTTCCAACGCGCTCAACACCGGGCAGAACGCGCTCCGAGCCCTGGGCGGCACGCTGGTCGGTTCGCTCATCGGGACCGGGCTGCTCCAGCTCATCGGGCACCACAGCACCGTGCTCTGGTTCCTGCTCCCCGTCGCCGTGCTCATCGCGGGTGTCGCCCCCGCCGCCATCTCCTTCGCGGCGGGTCAGGCGGCCTTCACCGTCACCCTCGTCATCCTGTTCAACATCGGCCAGAACCCCGACTGGCACATCGTGCTGCTGCGGATCGAGGACATCGCCCTCGGCTGCGGGGTGAGCGTGCTGGTGGGCCTGTTCTTCTGGCCGCGGGGCGCCGCGGCCGCCGTCGATCGGGCGCTGTCGGCGGCGTACACCGAAAGTGCCCGCTATCTGGCCGACACGGTGGAGTACGCGGCGAGCCGGTGCAGCATCGGCTGCATTCCGACCGACGCCCCGGTGGAGGCGGGCCGGCAGGCGGCCGCCGCGGCCCGCCGGCTCGACGACGCCTTCCGCAGCTACCTCGCCGAACGCGGCGCCAAGCCGGTGCGGCTGTCCGACATGACCACCCTGGTCACCGGGGTCGTAGGACTGCGTCTCGCCTCGGACGCGGTACTGGAACTGTGGCAGCGCAACGGCGGTGAGGAACGGATCGAACCCGATCGCTCCGAGGCCCGGCTCACGCTGCTCGACACGGTCGGCCGGTTGGCCGACTGGTACCGGGACCTGGCCGCGGGACTCGGCCGGCACACCGCCGTGCCCGCTCCGCTGTCCCGCGACCCAGACGAGGAGGCACGCCTGGTGGACTCCCTGAGTCGCGACCTGCGCGGCGACGACGGACATGCCACGGCGACGGCGGTCCGCATCATCTGGACCGCCGACCACCTCAACGTGGCCCGCCGCCTCCAGCCCAGCCTGGCGGCCGCGGCGGAGCCGAGCGATCCGGCACGTGAGGCGAGGACCGATCCACCTCACCCCGGGTAGGGAACGGCCTCGCGCGCCGACTGGAGTGCGATCGCCCACCAGGCCAACTGGTCGAGCAGTGTCCGGGCGTAGGCGGCGGACCCGGGATCGAGCGGACGGCCGTCCTGCCACGAGGTGAAGCAGTTCGGGAAGGCGAGGCCGTCGCGAACCGTCACGGCGTGCAGTTCGGTCAGCACGTTCTCCAGGTGCAGCACCGCGTGCCGGCCGCCCGCGGCACCGCCGTAGCTGACGAAGGCCACCGGCTTGGCCGCCCACTGGGTGAAGTGCCAGTCGATGGCCGCCTTCAGGGACGCGGGATAGCTGTGGTTGTACTCCGGCGTGACCACGACGAACGCGTCGGCGCTCGTGAGCGCCGAGGTCAGCGCAGCCATCCCGGCCGGGCGGGGGTAGGTGTCACGGGCGTGCTTCGGTGAGGCCGCGGGCAGCGCCAACGGGACGTCGATCTCGGCCAGATCGACGACCTCCACCTCGAAGACACCGTGCAGACCGGCCTGTTGGGCCACCCACGAGGCCACGACCGGGCCGAACCGTCCTTCCCGCACGCTTCCGACGATGATCACCAGCTGAGGTCTGTTCTCCATGCCCGCCACGATCGGACGGCGCCGCGCGCCCAGCCAGACCGTGCTCAGACTGGCCCCCGCAGGGCCACCCCGAGCACCCCGCGGCGAGCGGGCAGCGCCGTAGACTCACGCCATGGGTTCGCCGTTGGGGGATTTCATCCGGACCAAGCGGGACAGCATTCAGCCCGAGTCGCTTGGACTGCCCGATCACGGCCGCCGTCGGTCACCGGGGCTACGGCGTTCGGATCTCGCCGCGCGGGCCGGCATCAGCGTCGAGTACCTGACCCGCATCGAACAAGGCCGCGACCGCAACCCCTCGGTGGCGGTGGTGCACGCCCTCGCCGACGCGCTCGGCCTCGACCCGTCCGAGCGCGACCATCTCCGCCACCTCACGAAGATCACCGGCGGCGAATGCTCCGCCCACCTCCAACCCGGGCCGCCGCCCCGCGAGGTCCGTCCGTCGATCCTGCGGACGCTCCGTCTCCTCGAACCCGGAACCGCCGTGGTCACCAACCGACTTGGGGATGTCCTCGCCCACACGAGTGGCTACGAGTCGCTGGTACGCGGGACCGGACTGCTGGACACCGATACACCGAACCTCACGCGCTACGTCTTCACCGACCCCCGCGCCCGGACGTTCTTCACGGACTGGGACGACGTCGCGGACGAGCAGGCTTTCGACCTGTGGCTCGGACCGACCGTGGGGAACTCCGAGTGGTTCACCACGGAACTCGCGTCCGTCGCCGGCCCCGACTTCACGCGCCGCCTGAACCGGCATGTGGTTCCCCGACGCGGGGCTCTCCGCCTCGTCCACCCGTCCGGGTGCGCACTGCACCTGCTCCGCGAGACGCTCGAACTCCCGGCGGACGCCCAGCAGTTGGTCGTCCTGCTGCCCGCGGACGACAGCACGGCCCAGGCCCTCGACGAACTCCGCCGCCGGTCGCACGGTCGGCTCCGCGCCATCTCCTGACGCACCCGGACCCCGCAGCCGCGTGCTCTGTACCAGGTGACAGGGCTGATGTGACGGGGCTGGGGTAGCCGAGACAGTGATGAACGCGGTGCAGTGATGAACGTAGGGCTTTGAAGAGAGGAGCGTCATGTCGGGCGTGATGGAGCGCATCAAGCAGTTCGCAAGGAGCCCCCAGGGGCGACGCGCGGCGGACCAGGTACGCCGGGCCGCCGCCGACCCGCGCCGCCGGGCCCAGGCCCAGCGCCTGTTGGCCAAACTTCGTGGTCGCCGCTGAGGAAACCCGCCCCACGCCGGTGGGTTCCACGGGGGAGTGGGCCGAGCGGCGCACGCTACCGAGGGAGGAATGATCGCTGTGGAAGGTTCGTCACTCCGGGCAGTGGGCTGGGCCCGCACACTTCCGCTGGACAGCGAGGTGAAGTCGGCCCGGGACTGGGCGCGCAAGCATCTGGAGGCGCTCGACTGGACCACCACCGCCCCGGAAACGGTGGACGCCGTCCTGCTCACCGTCTCCGAACTGGTCACCAACGCGCACCGGCACGCCCACAGCAGCGCCCAGTTGGTCATGACGTGCGACGACCACTTCCTGCACGTCTCCGTCCACGACAAGTCCAGCGAACTGCCCACTCCCCGCGAGGCGAGTACGGAGCACCTCGGCGGACGCGGAATGCTCCTCGTGGACGCGGTCGCCGACACCTGGGAGTCGCACTCCTGCCCCCACGGCAAGTCGGTCAGCGCCTGCTTCCACGTGCCCGGCACTTCGGCGCCGTCGACGCGCTCCGACGGGCCTGCCGCCGAGGTACCCCGCCGACCCGGGGCACATTGACATTCGGATCGCCGGCTCAGAAACTCGATCACATGACCAAGGTCCTGCTGCTCACCAGGGAGCGCTGCGTCGACCTTGCCCGCATGTCCAGCGCCCTGTGTTGATCCCCTGAGCCGCGGATCCGCGCCACGTCCCCCTCCGTTCGGACGACTTGAGCCGCGGTCCGACGGACGCCCCTGCGCTCACCGCCCCGGACACCCTCGCTCCGCCCTCGGCCACGCTGCGATCGGAAGTACGATGAGCCCGGAATTCCTCTGGTACATCCCCAACACCGTCGAATCGGGCCACCGCGGCGACGACACGACGGACGGCTGGGGCTCCATCGAGTACTCCACCGACCTCGCCCGCACCGCCGAGCGGCACGGCTGGGGCGGCGCACTCCTGGGCACCGGGTGGGGACGCCCCGACACCTTCACCGTCGCCACCGCGCTGGCTGCCCGGACCACCACCTTCAAGCCCCTGATCGCAGTACGCCCCGGCTACTGGCAGCCGGCCCAATTCGCGGGCGCGGCAGCGACCTTGGACCAGCTCAGCCGCGGCCGGGTCCTGGTCAACGTCGTCAGCGGCCTCGACAACCTGGCCGCCTACGGCGACACCCGCAGCGATCCGGCCCAACGGTACGCGCGCACCCAGGAGTTCATGCGTCTCGTACGACGGCTGTGGACCGAGGATGACGTCACGTTCGCCGGTGAGCACTTCCAGGTGAGCGGCTCCACGGTCGCGCCCCGCCCCTGGACGACGGCCGGCCGAGCACATCCGACGCTCTACTTCGGGGGCGCGTCCGAGGCCGCCGAGCGGGTGTCGGCGGCCGAGGCGGACGTGCAGCTGTTCTGGGGCGAACCCCTGGCCGGCCTCGCCGAACGCATCGACCGGCTCAGGACGTTGAGCGAGGAAGTCGGCCGTCGGCACCGGCCGCTCGAGTTCGGCCTGCGGATCACCACCGTCGTGCGCGACACCACGGAGGAGGCGTGGCGGGCGGCGGAGGAGAGGGTCGCGCGCATGGCGGCCGGCTCGGCCGACGAACTGACCTGGACGGGGAACCGGAAGACGGCCGTCGGACAACAGCGGCTCTACGACCTCGCCCCCCGGGGCGAGGTGCTCGACACCTGCCTCTACACCACGCCGGGCAGGTTCGGCGGCGGGGGAGCGGCGACGACCTGGCTGGTCGGCTCCGCCGCCGATGTCGCCACCGCGCTGGACGACTACCGCAAGCTCGGCATCACCCACTTCGTTCTCTCCGACACCCCCTACAAACAGGAGATCATCCGCGTCGGCGACCAACTCCTGCCCCGGCTGCGCTGATTCGCGTGCTGTCGAACGCCGTCCTCATCGTCGTCGGCGGACTCCCCGGCACCGGGAAGACCACGCTGTCCCGGCTCCTGGCCGCACGCATCGGTGCGGTGCACCTGCGCGTCGACACCATCGAGCAGGCACTCGTCCGCTCCGGCCTGGCGCGGCACCCTGTCGGGCCGGCCGGCTATGTGGTCGGGTACGCCCTGGCAGAGGAACACCTCCGGCAGGGGCTGACCGTGATCGCGGAGTCGGTCAATCCGGTGGCCGTCACGCGCGACAGCTGGCGCGACGCGGGGACCCGGGCGGGCGTGCCGGTCGTAGAGGTGGAAGTGATCTGCTCGGATCCGGCCGAGCATCGGCACCGGGTGACCTCACGGTCGGTCGACATTCCCGATCTGCCGCTTCCGGACTGGCAGCAGGTCCGCAGGCGGGACTACGAACCCTGGAACCGTGAACACATCACGCACGACACCGCCGGGGAGGTACCGCGGGAATCGCTCAACTCCCTTCTCCACCACCTCGATCGGCTCCGGCTCCTGCCACGGCGGTGAGCGCGAGGTACGAGTTCCGGTAACCCCGCCAACCGGACTTCTCGCGCGCCGTGCGCATGGCGCTTCGAGCCACGTCGAAGTGTTTCCGTGCCGTCTGTCACGGTGCGAAGCTGATGACATTCGGATCAGGAATGAACTCATGAGCATCTATCGATCTGAAGTGATTGATAGGTGGACAAGTTGACAAGCGGATAGTCGAGCACGGGGGATGCCATGAAGGTGCTGGAATCGGTGAAGTGCCGGAAGTCGACGACCGTAGGAGTAGCGGGCACATTACGGCGGCGGCCGTGACGGCGCGGGTGTTCGTCGTCGACGGTCACCCACCCTTCCGGGCCGGAGTGCGGCAGGTCGTGGAGGACGCGGCCGGCCTGGAGATGGCGGGCGAAGCGGCCACGGGGGAGGAGGCGGTCGTGGCCTTGCGGGACGGTCATGTGGTCGCCGATGTCGTCCTCATGGACCTGCTGCTCCCGGGCTGTTCCGGTATCGAGGCGACCCGGGCCATCGTCGCGGACGCACCTGTCGGGCCCGACGCACCGAGGGTGCTCTTCATCTCGGGGTCCGCCGAGGACGACGCGGTCGTGGCCGCCCTGCGGGCGGGCGCGCGGGGCTACATGGTCAAGGGGGCTCCGGGCGACGAACTGGTGCGGGGCGTGCGCACGGTGGCGCACGGCGGGGCGGTGTTCAGCGCGGCCGTGGCCGACCGCCTCGGCCGCTATTTCTCCGCCGTCCACGAACTGCCCCTACGGGCCGCCTTTCCCGATCTCACCGAACGCGAGCGCGAAGTGCTCGACCTGGTCGCCCGGGGCCTCACCAACCGGCGTATCGCCCGCGAACTGGTCCTGTCGGAGAAGACCGTGCGCAATCACGTCTCCCGGGTGTTCGCCAAGCTCCGGGTGGCGGACCGGGTGGAGGCAGCGGTGCGGGCCCGGGACGCAGGGCTCGGCATCTGACGGGGCGACCACGGGGCGGATGCGGGACGAGACCAGGACCAGGCACCCAGGCGCCCGGGACCTGAGGCCTCCTAGCGTGAACGTGCTCGGGAGAAGCGGGGCGGGCCCGGGGGCCGTGCCCTCCCAACTTCCCGTCTCCTCCTTCGTGATTGCGTCAAAGGGAGCAGGTGAAAAAAAGATGGAACAGGACGATGCCTACGAGCCGCCCGCGCTGGAAGAGATCGGCGGTTTCACGGAACTGACCATGGCCTTCGGGCCGTGCGTCGAGAACGACTTCGTCTGGGGCACCGCCTGGATCTGCTGATCCGACGGACCCACCGACGAGAGACGGGTCGCCGTGCCCGCCATGGGCGGTGGTGGAGGCGCTGTTCCCTCCACCACCGTGCCGTTCGTGTTCCCGTGTGAGGCACCTCTCGGTCGGCAGCCTTCACCGGTGGCCCCCCGCCTGACAGTTGCTGCTCGACGATCCCTCGCCCGACCCTCTCGCTCCCGCAGTTGACGGGGGAACAGCCCGAACCGCACGAAGGGACCTGCCCTGCCATGGATTTCGTCGTGTTGCCCGACAGCCCGGCCACCCCGTCAGTGGCCGAGTCCCTGACTCGTGCCCCGAACGTTCAGGTGGTCCACCACGCTTCGGGACGCCCCTGGCTCGTGGGCCGTTGGGCGGACGAGGAACTGACGCTGGTGAGCGCCGGGACCCGGCGCCTGGCCGTCCTGGGACGCTCGACCGTGGACGGGCCCCGCGTGGAACGCGCACTCGCCCAGGCGCGGTCCCTGGGCCAACTCGACGACGTGGCACGCTCGTTGCCCGGCTGCTTCCACCTCGTCGCCTCCTTCGACGGGTGGACGCGAGCCCAGGGGAGCCTGTCCACCGCACGACAGATCTTCTTCGCCGACGTCGGAGGCCTCACCGTGGCGGCCGACGGTCCGCGCCGACTGGCGCAGTGGGCGGGCACGCCGATGGGCGACGACGGCACCCCGGCCGTCGACCAGGACCTGCTGGCGCTGCGCCTGGTGACCCCGGTCCCGCCCTGGCCGCTCTCCCTGCGCCCGGTGTGGTCGGGGGTGTCGGCGCTCGGCGTGGGCTGCCGGCTGGAGCTGGGCCCGGACGGCAGCGCCCGCGAAGTCCGCTGGTGGCGGCCACCGGAGCCGGACGTGCCGACGGAACAGGCGGCCGAACACATACGTCAGGCCCTGCTCGCCTGTGTCGGAGCGCGCACCGCTGCCACCGTCAGCGCCGATCTGTCCGGTGGCCTGGACTCGACCAGTCTCTGCTTCCTGGCCGACGCGGCGGGCGCCGACCTCATCACCCACCACTGGACACCGGCGGACCGGGCGAACGACGACAGCGAATGGGCCGAACGCGCCGCGCGTCAGCTGCCCGCCGCCCGGCACCACATCGGCGCCTGCCGGAACGGCCCCACCTGGTACGAGACGTCGGCCACCGTCGGCTCCGGCCGCGAGGAGGGACCGCTGCCCTGGGCCCGTAACCGCGCCCATATGCGACGCGTGCTCTCCACCATGGCCGCGGACGGATCGCGCTGCCACCTCATGGGTGTCGGAGGCGACGAACTGTTCGGTGTCCTCCCCACCGCCCTGTGGTCGCTGGTCCGGAGCCACCCGCTCGGCAGCCTCGCCAGGATCCACCGCTTCCGGGTCCTCAACCGCTGGACCCTGACGTCGACCGTACGCGGACTCGCCGACGGTGCCTCCTTCACCACGTGGCTGCGCTCCACCGCCCACCGGCTCACCGAACCGGTGCCGGGCCCGGGGGACGCGCTGCTCGGCTGGGGCTGGGAGCCCCGGCTTCCGAACTGGGCGACCGCCGACGCCGTCGACGCCGTACGCCGACTGCTGCGGGACACGGCGGACCGGGAGCACCCCGACCCGCACCACCGGGACCGGGCCCAGCACCAGATGCTCGACATCGTCGTCCAGTCCGGCAGCGCCATGCGCCAACTCGACGCGGCGCTCGACGACTTGGGGGTCGCCTGCGAGGCGCCGTTCCTCGACGACCGGGTCGTCGAGGCCGCTCTGTCCGTGCGGACCGAGGACCGGCTGGTGAGCGGGGACTTCAAACCCGTGCTGCGGCGAGCCGTGCGCGGCATCGTGCCCGAGGAGATCCTGGCCCGCCGCAGCAAGGGAGAGTTCAGCGCGGAGGCGTTCCAGGGCATGCGCCGCAACCGCGGGGATCTGCTGGACCTCTGCGACGACCTGCGGCTGTCCCGGCTCGGCCTGGTCGACCCCGACGCGCTGCGCACCGCACTGCTCGGCCTCAAGACCCAGTCCCGGCAACTCGTCCCGTACGAGAACACGCTGGCCTGCGAGAGCTGGCTGCGGGGCATGACAGCACCCGCTTCCAGTGCCGCGTCCCTGGCTGGAGAGACCCCATGACCTTCGCCCTGAAACCCGACGTCACAGCCACCGACACCGAGGACGGCCTCGTCCTGCTCGACGAGCGCAGCGGCCGTTACTGGCAGCTCAACCGCTCCGGCGCGACGACGCTGCGCCTTCTCCTCGACGGGCGTACCCCCGAGGAGACCGCCGACTGGCTGACCCGGCACCACCCCGATGCCGCCGGACGCGCCCTGACGGACGTACGGACACTGCTCGCCGCCCTGGACCGGGCCCGGCTGGTGGTGACGGCATGAGCATGCAGGTCGTCGGAGAGACCGGGACCCGGCTGCCCTGGCAGCGGCAGCTGAGCGCACGGGCGGCCGTGGGCGCGGCCCGTGTGCTGGTGCTGCTGCCCCCGCGCCGACTGCGCCAGGTGCTGACGGTGGCGGCCCGCGGGTCCCGCGCCGCGAGCCACGCACATGCCCTCGACGCCCGCCTGGCCGTGGTGACCGTGAGCGCCCGCTGCGCCGGCCGGGGCTGTCTGCAACGCTCGGTCGCCACCGTACTGCTGTGCCGGCTGCGGGGACGATGGCCCGACTGGTGCACGGGATTCCGTACCCAGCCGTTCCGCGCCCACGCCTGGGTGGAGGTCGGATCGCAGGCCGTAGGCGAGTCCGGGGACGTGGCGCTCTTCCACACCGTCATGAGCGTCCGGCAGCGCGACGGAGGCCGTCGATGAATCCGGTCGGCGCCCCCGGGACCGGCCGCCGCGCCGCCGTCGCCGACAACGGCGTCGCCGTCCGGACCGACGGACTGACCAGGACGTACGGAAGCCGCCAGGCCGTCAGCGGACTGGACCTGGTCGTCCCGACCGGCCAGATCTTCGGCTTCCTCGGCCCCAACGGCGCGGGCAAGAGCACCACCATCGGCATGCTGTCCACTCTGCTGCGCCCCACGTCCGGTCAGGCGCTGGTCGCCGGGTACGACGTGACACGCGACCCCCACGAAGTACGCCGCCGTATCGGCCTCGTCTTCCAGGAATCCACGCTCGACGTCGACCTGACCGCCATGGAGACCCTGCGTTTCCACGCCGAGCTGTTCGGCATCCCGCGAGCGCGACGGCTCGACGCCATCATGGACATGCTGGAGCTGGTGGACCTGGCCGAGCGCCGCCACGCCCCCGTCCGCACCTTCTCCGGCGGTATGCGACGGCGCCTGGAGATCGCCCGCGGTCTGCTGCACACGCCCCGCGTGCTCTTCCTCGACGAACCCACGACCGGCCTCGACCCGCAGACCCGCGCCGCCATCTGGGACCATCTGCGCCGGCTGCGCGAGGAGCGGGAGGTCACCGTCTTCCTCACCACTCACCAGCTGGAGGAGGCCGAACACTGCGACCGGATCGCCATCATGGACGAGGGCGAGCTCGTCGCGGACGGAACTCCCGTCGGCCTCAAGGCCGTTGTGGGCTCCGACCTCATCACCGTACGCACCGCCGACGACCCGGCGGCGGCCCTGGCCCTCCGCGAACGTCTGGGCCTGGAGGCGGAGACGGACACAGAAGGGCTGCGCGTCAGGGTTGCCGACGGAGCCTCCTGGGTGCCCAGGATCTGCGACGCGGTGTCTCTGACGGTGCACTCGCTGACCGTGACACCGCCGACGCTCGACGACGCCTTCCTGCACTACACCGGCCGCACCATCCGGGAGGCCGACAGCGAGCCGACCGGCTTTCCGATGCCCGCTTCGAGGAGGTGACCATGAGGACGACAGATACGGCAGCCACAGCGGATGCGGCAGACACACCATCTGCCGCCGACATGGCGGACACGGCGGTCCCGCCCGGCATCCCCGATGCCGCCGCTCGACGCGGACGTCTCGCCGCGGATCTGCGCGCCGTCCGCGTGCTGTGGGAACGGGAGGTGATCCGGTTCGGCCGCAACCGCCTGCGGATCGCCATGAGCGTCATCATGCCGATGATGTTCCTGCTCGTCTTCGGCACCGGCCTCAACGCGGCCGTGTCCGGCAGGCAGGACGCCATGAGCGACTTCCGTGCGTTCTTCTTCCCTGGCGTCCTCCTCATGGCGGTGCAGGCACCGGCCATGGCCGCGGGCGCGTCCATCGTGTGGGACCGGCAGGCCGGATTCCTGCGCCAGCTGCTCGTGGCACCGGTCCGTCGCACTCCGCTGCTGACCGGAACCTGTCTGGGCGGTGCGACCGCCGGCCTCGGCTACGCGATCCCCGTCCTGAGCCTCGCCGGCCTGGTCGGCGTCCCCTACCGGCCCGAACTCCTCCTCGTCCTCGGGGAATTGGGGCTCATCGCCTTCGCGTTCACGTCGCTCGGTGTCCTGGTGGCCGTCTGCGCCAAGCGTCCCGAGACCTTTCAGATCGTGATCGGGCTGTGCATGATGCCCCTGCTGTTCCTGTCCGGGGCGGTGTTCCCGGCCAGTGGACTGCCCGGTTGGCTGGGCGCCGTCGTAGGCCTCAACCCGCTCACCTACGCGGTCGACGCACTGCGCCGCACCCTCCCCGGAGTCGGCGTCTCAGGACTCGGTGGCCGAGCGGCCGGACCGCGGTGGGGGGACTGGACCCCGCCGGTGGCAGCGGAGTTGGGGTGCGTGGCCGCGTTGGCGGCGGTGGCGCTGACCGTCGCCACGTACCGCTTCTCCCGCAGTGACTGAGACCGACCCGGCGAGGCAGGACGGCACGGCAGGGCGGTGGAGGTCGGCCTCCACCGCCCTGCCGTGCCGTCACTGATCTCGTCAGCTGATCCCTCGCGGATACGGGAAGGACTGGAAGTCGGCGTCGAGCCTGCGCGGACCGCGCGGCAGCCATGTGGCGGCGAACCGTACGACCGTCTCCCGGGGCAGCGGTGGACTCGGGGTCTGTGTCGAGGGCTTGGCCACCGACTGCAGCGCCCACGCGTACGCGTTGAGCGGAGCGAACGCCGTCCAGCGAGGCCGGTCGATGTCCAGCAGCATCATCGCCCGCATGTAGGCGTACCACGTGTGGTACGCGACGGGGGCACCGCCGGGCGGCGAGTCCATCGTGTGCACCGGCGAGCGGACGCTCTCCCGGCGCGGGTCGTAGAGCACGCCCTGGCCGAAGTAGGCGAAGGCGGCGACCAGTCGCGGGTCGTAGGGACGGTACAAGCTGTCGAACACGCCGAGCTGGATGTCCGAGATCACCCGCAGGGGTTCCTCGACCGGCGCCATGAAGGCCCGGTAGTTGCCCGGGTACTCGGGTGACTTGCTCATCTCCTGCCACACCGTGCGCACGCCGCCCTCGATGTTGCCGCCGACGTGCAGACCGATGGCCTGGTAGGCGGCGATCAGTTCGGGCGACGCCTTGTAGAGGGCGACCTCATCGAGTTGATACCAGACCTCGTTGGCCCGACGGTCGCCCAGCATGCCGGGCACGGGCGGCAGAGCCGGCGTCCGCTCCGTGCCCGCGCCGACGGTGGCCCGCGCCGGGGCGATGCCTGTCATCGCCAAGCCGGCCAGGGCGGTGGCACCGACGGAGACGCGGAGCAGCTGTCTGCGGCCGAGAGTCCGGTCGGGCGAGGGGTCGAGCGGTCGGTCGGGTCGGTTCGACATGGAAGGTTGCCCCGCTTCTGGTCGTGTTGCGCCCGCGTGGGCCGGAGATGTCGTCGCCCACGGGCCGCCACGGTAGAACGCCGCGCGTCCCGGGCACCTGGGCCAGGCGTCCTGTCCGTGTCCCGGCCATGGGGCCCACATGTCCGCACTGGTCAACGCGGCCCCGTGAGCGGTGTTGCGGTACCGGCCCTGTCAGGGAGTTGCCCTGACGCGGATGTCAGGGCAACTCGATGTCGTGCCGGGCGAACTGCCATGTCCCGCGCGGCAGTTCCTCCGGCTCGCTGTACGGGTACCGGCGTCGGGTGAGCCGTGCGGTGTGTACTCCGTGCGCGCCGACGGGGAGGACCTGGTGCTCGTTTCCAGCGGGCGAGCGGGAGCGACCGGACGGGCTCGTCCACGACGAACTCGGCTGTCGTCAGGCCGCGTACGGGTTCCGCGCCTCGCGTTGGCACGGGGAGGTCGAGCAGCAGCCGTCCGTCGCCGGGCAGCAGGTCGCCCTGCCAGGCGCCGAAGACGACCGTGTACCCGCGCCGCAGAAGTACTGCACGGCCCGCTTGTTGCCCCGGTTGCCCCAGTCGAAGAACAGCCGTGGGCATCCGTCGTCGACCGGCCGCAGGATCTGACGTCCCCGCTGAACCGCACCGCACCGTCGCTGTCGCGCGGCGCGAGATCCAGGTCGGCGATCGAGCGGTGGGCGGGCGCCTCGGGGGTCCACGGCGTAGTGAGCCGTCGCGGCGGTCACCTCGTACGCCCCGCTCTCGGCGAAGCGACGACCGTCGGCGGACGGCTCCCGGGTGTGCACGTCCACTTGTACGGAACTCACCGCGCGGCCTCCAACTGCGTCGGACGCCAGCCCAATTCGGGGGCGACCAGGTGGCGCACGTCGTGCAGGATCTGCTCGTACTCCTCCCGCCGGAACTCGTACGGCAGCTCAAGACGCAGCTCCGACACCGCCGACACCACCGGGTCCGCCGCGAGCCGCTCCAGGATCTGCTCCGCCGTGCCGACCACGTCCGGCGCGAACAGGGTCCGCCTCGGGCCCTGCGGGGCCAGGGTGCGGGCATGACGGCTCGCGGCGTACTCCCGGTACCGGGTACGGGTGGCCCGGTCCGCGCTGTCGAGCGGCACGATCACGCGGCCCACCGCGACGCGGGCGCTGGACCGGAAACGCCGGTACTCGGCGAGGAGGTTCGACTGGGCCGTGGTGAAGTCGTCGGTGTCCTCGCCGGTCACGATGTTGCCGGACAGCAGGTTGAGGCCGTTCTCGCCGGCCCAGCGGGCCGAACGCTGGCTTCCGCCGCCGTACCACATGCGGTTCACCAGGCCGGGGTTGTGCGGTTGCAGGCGTGGCCGCTGGGTGTTGCCCGGCGACTGGATCACCGTGTCCGGGGCGCCGAGGTAGTCGCCGCGCAGGTTGTCGACGACGCGGGCGACCCTGCCGTAGGACAGGTCGAAGGAGCGCCAGTCGCCGTCGTGCACGAGGTCGCCGAGGAGTTCGGCGTGCGGCATGCCCGTGGAGAAGCCGATCTGGAGCCTGCCGCGGGAGAGTACGTCGGCCAGTGCCAGGTCCTCGGCCAGGCGGAACGGGCTCTCGTAGCCGATCGGGATGACCGCGGTCCCCAGCTCGACGCGCTCGGTGCGCTGTCCGGCCGCGGCGAGGAACACCGCGGCCGAACCGACACCGTGCTCGAGGTGGCGTTGCCGGATCCAGGCGCCGTCGTAGCCCAACCGCTCGCCGAACTCGAAGAGTCGGAGGGTCTCCTCCAGGCCGGTGTAGGGGTCGTCGTCGGCGAAGTTGCCCGGGGTGAGGAAGGCGAGGGAGGTGATGGTCATACGGTCCGCGTCCTCAGGTCGTGGTCGTCCCGGCGCCCGGGGATCGCCGCGAGCAGCTCGCGGGTGTACTCGTGCTCGGGGTGTGTGAAGAGGTCTTCGGGCGCGCCCACCTCCACGATGCGGCCGGCCCGCATGACCGCCACCTCGTGTGCGATCTGCCGTACGACGGCCAGGTCGTGCGAGATGAACAGGTACGCCACGCCCGTGTCGACCTGCAACTCGGCGAGCAGGTCGAGGACTTGGGCCTGGACGGAGACGTCGAGCGCGGACACCGGCTCGTCGCAGACGACCAGATCCGGCGCGAGGGCGAGGGCACGGGCGATCGCCACGCGCTGGCGCTGCCCGCCCGACAGCTCCGCCGGACGGCGCTCCAGCGTCGAGGCGGGCAGTGCCACCCGGTCGAGCAGGTCGCGGGCGCGTTCGAGACGGGAGGCGCGGTCTCCGACCCTGAACGCGCGCAGCGGTTCGGTGATCACCTCGCCGATGGAGAAGCGGGGGTCGAGGGACGCGTACGGGTTCTGGTAGACGAGTTGGGCCCGGCGGCGGAGTTGACGGGCCCGAGCGCCCCGGGCGGTCGTGACGTCGGCGCCGTCGAAGAGGATGTGTCCGTCGGTCGCGTCGGTCAGCCGGAGCACCAGCCGGGCCGTGGTGGACTTCCCCGAACCGGACTCGCCGACCAGCGCCAGGGTCCGGCCGCGGTGCAGGGTGAAGCTGACGTCGTCCACCGCGCGCAGGGTGCGGGACTCGCCGTCCGCGCGGGGGAGCCGGAACTCCTTGACCGCGTTGCGGACTTCGACCAGGGGCGTCCCCGCGGTGGCCGTGGGTGCGGTGGCGGGGAAACTCGCGCGGGCGGTGGCCAGGCTCGGCGCGCTCGCCAACAGCCTCTGGGTGTAAGCGTGTTGGGGGTCGGCGAGGACGTCACGGGTCGGACCGGCCTCCACGACCCGGCCCTGCGACATGACGACCAGGCGCTGTGCCCGGTCGGCGGCGACTCCGAGATCGTGCGTCACCAGCAGGATCGCGGTGCCCAACTCCTCGGTGAGGTCCTGGAGATGATCGAGGATGACGCGCTGCACGGTGACGTCGAGCGCGCTGGTCGGCTCGTCCGCGATGATCAGTTTCGGGTTCGCCGCGATGGCGATGGCGATCAGCGCGCGCTGCCGCATGCCGCCGGACAGCTCGTGCGGGTACTGCCGGGCTCGGGTGGCCGCGTCGGGCAGCCCCGCCCGGTCCAGGATGCCGATCGCCTCCGACGGCGCGGAACGGCGGGTCGCCAGCCCGTGGATGCGCAGCACCTCGGCGACCTGGTCGCCGACGCGCTTGACCGGGTTCAGCGACACGGACGGGTCCTGGGGGACCAGGCCGATCCGCGCGCCGCGCACCGTGCGCAGCTCCGCCTCCGACAGTGCGGTGAGGTCGTGCCGGCCGAAGCGGATCGTGCCGCTGTCGATGGTGGCGTTCGGGGCCAGGAGGCGGGTGATCGCGTGCGCGGTGGTGCTCTTGCCGGACCCCGACTCGCCCACCACCGCGGTCACTTCACCCGGCCGCACATCGAGGTCGACGTCCCGCACCGCCCGCACGGTGGTGCCGCGGGTGCGGTACGACACCGACAGGCCGCGTATCTCCAGCGCTGCCTGCCCGGTCGGTTCGATGCCCGGTGTTGTCGTCAAGTCCTCACCCGTTCCAGGGTCGTTGGTCACGCGGTCGGTCATCGCTGCCGGGACCATTCGCCGTCCAGGGCGCGTGCGATGCGGTTGGTGGCCAGCACGGTCGCGGCGATCGCCAGACCGGGCAGCGCGGTCAACCACCAGGCATTGGCGAGGTAGTTGCGGCCGTCGGAGATCAGCGTGCCCCACTCCGGTGCCGGCGGCGGGGCGCCGTAGCCGAGGAAGCTCAGGGCCGACACGGCGAGGATCGAGGAGCCGAGGTCGAGGGTGGCCAGGACGATCACCGGGCCCGCCGCGTTGGGCAGGACGTGCCGGCCCAGCACCGAGTACCAGCGGGACCCGCACGAGCGCGAGGCCTCGACGAAGACCGCCTGCCGCACCCGCAGCACCTCCGCCCGGGTCACCCGCGCGAAGCTCGCGACGCTGGCGATCCCGACCGCGACCGCCACCTTCACCGTGCCGTAGCCCAGCGCGGTGACCAGGGCGAGGGACAGGAACAGTGCCGGGATCGACAGCAGTACGTCCACGAAGCGCATCAGCACGTCGTCGACCCAGCGGCCGACGAAACCGGCGACCAGACCGATCAGACTGCCCACCACGAAGGCGACCGCGACCGCGAGCAGCGTTGCCTTGAGGGAGAGTTGGGCGCCGTGGACCACCCGGGAGAACACATCCCGTCCCAGTTCGTCGGTGCCGAACCAGTGGGCGCCGCTGGGGCCGCGGAAGTTCTCCGACGGCACTCCTGTCAGCGGATCCTTCGAGGTGAACAGATCCGGCCAGAAGGAGGCCAGCACCACCAGGACGACGATCAGGACCGACAGCAGCAGGCCTGGGCGGCGCACCAGGAACCGTCGGACGCGTCGGAGGTCGACGCGGCGCTCCGGTCCGGGGCCGCCTCCCGGTTCGGCCGGCCGGGCCGGGAGGCCGAGCGCGGCGCCGGTGGGGTCGGCGATCAGTTCCTGGCTCATGCGAGTCCCGCCTTCCGGCCCGAGGCCACCACGATCCGCGGGTCCAGCAGCGGATACACGAGGTCGACGACCAGGTTCGTCACCACGAAGATCAGCGCCCCGAACACCACCACCCCCTGGACCAGCGGGATGTCCTGGGCCGTGACCGCGGCGGCCGTCACCCGGCCGAGGCCGTCACGCGAGAACACCGTCTCGACGACCACCGAACCCGCGATCAACTGCCCCACCAGCAGCCCCACGACCGTCAGCGCGGGCAGCGACGCGTTGCGCAGCGCGTGCCGCACATGCACCCGCCATCGGCCGGCGCCCTTGGCACGTGCGGTCTCCACATAGGCCTGGTCCAGCGCCGTGAGGAGGCTCTTGGCCAGTACCTGCGCGACCTGCGCACCGGTCGGGATCGCCAGGGTCACGGCCGGCAGCACCAGCCCCCGCAGCCCGTCGTTGCCGAACGCGGGAAACCAGTGCAACCGGAAGGAGAACATCTCGACGAGCAGCAGACCGATCCAGAACGTCGGTACCGATACTCCCAACGGCGGCAATGACAGCAGCAGTTGGCGCAGCCAGCGCAGTGACGTGTAGGTCGCCAGCACCGCCAGACCGCCGCCGCCG
This sequence comes from Streptomyces sp. NBC_00986, assembly GCF_045162565.1. NCBI lineage: Bacteria > Bacillati > Actinomycetota > Actinomycetes > Kitasatosporales > Streptomycetaceae > Streptomyces > Streptomyces sp. NBC_00986. Next base: position 530,527 of record NZ_CP108733.1, on the reverse strand, counting down.
ACTACCGCGAGCAGTAGTGCGGCACCGGTCAACTGGAGGGTCTGGGGCAGGGCGTCGGCCAGTGTCGAGGTCACCGGCCGGCCGGTGGAGACCGCGTCGCCGAAGTCACCGCGGACCGCCCTGCCGAGATAGTCGGCGTACTGCACCAGGATCGGCTTGTCGAAGCCGTACTCGTGCCGCAGTGCGGCGAGTTGGGCCGGGTCGACCTGACCGGAGTCCATTCCGGCACCGGCCATCGCGGTGACCGGATCGCCGGGCAGGAAATCGAGGATCAGGAAGGACACCGTGTAGGCCGCCCACAGCACCCCGACGGCCTGGGCGAGTCGCTTGATCACATAGCGGCGCATGCGTCAGCCGATCCAGGTGTCGTGGAGCTGGATCCGGCTGGAGGCGTCGAAGTTCAGACCGTGGACCTTCGCCGCCACGCCGATCTGGGTCTGGAGTTCGACCACCGGTGCGTAGTAGGCGTTCTGTACGAGCAACTCCTGTGCCTGCTTGACCAGTTCGCCGCGCTTCGTGGTGTTCGTGGTTGCCGCCTGCCCGGTCAGTGAGGTGTCCAGCGGGGTCACCGGAAGGCGGTAGAAGTTGGCCAGCTCGGTGGAGAAGGAACTGCGCAGGATGTCCGGGTCGGCCCGGGTCACGTTGCTCCACGCCGCGTCGTAGTCACCCGACTGAAGCGTCGGGGCGAGCTGGGTGACCTGGAGCTGCTTGAGCGTCAGGCCGACTCCGACAGCCTTGAGTTGCTGCTGGATCAGCTCCAACGCGGGCTGGTTGGTCGCCGAGTTGGGGATCCAGTCGACCGTCAGGCTGAGCTTCTTGCCGTCCTTCGCGCGGATGCCGTCGCTGCCGGTCTGCCAACCGGCCGCGTCCAGAAGGGACTTCGCCTTGGCCGCGTCGGTCGTCAGGTCCGCGGAGAGGTTCGCGTAGTCGGGTGTGGTGTGCGCCAGGACGCTGGTCGCGGGCCGGGTCCCGGTCGGGAACACGGTGTCGGCGATCTGCTTGCGGTCGATGGCGAACCCGATGGCCTGGCGCACCCGCGCGTCCTTCAGGACCGGCCGTGCGTTGTTGAAGGCGAGGCCGAACACCACGCCGGGGTTGGCGCGTCGCTGAAGGGTGACCTGGCCGCCCTTGAGGGCCGCCTCGTTGGCCCTGCCGACGCTGCTGATCGCGTCCACCTGCCCGGACTGGAGACTGCCGGCCCGCACCCCCGCCTCGGGCACGACCTTGAAGACCACCTTGTCCAGGTAGGCCTCGCCGCTCTTGTGCCACAGCGAGGAACCCCAGGCGTACCCGGTCCGCTTGGCCAGCGTGATCGACTGGTTCTGCACGTACTGCTTCAGCACGAAGGGCCCGGAGCCGACCACTCCCTGGCTGCACTTCTGCTGAGGGGTCTTCTTCACGCTCGCCGAGGACTCGATGCCCAGCGAATGTGTCGAAGTGGCCTGCAGGAACTGGGCGTTGGGCTGTTGGAAGGTCACCTTGACGGTGAGCGGGTCGACCACGGTGGTGCTCTTGACGCCGCTCAGATAGCCCTCGGCGAGGGTTCCCAGTGCGCCGAGCTTCGGCACCGCGTCGAAGTTGTCCTTGACCACCTGGGCGGTCAGCTTCGATCCGTCGCTGAAGGTCACACCCGATCTGAGGTGGAAGGTGAACGTCGTCGCGTCGGAGCTGATGTCCCAGCTCTTCGCCAGCCAGGGCACGATCTTGCCGGTCGCGGGGTCCTGGTCGGTGAGGGAGTCCACGACCTGACGTACCGAGTAGATGGTGTCGTTGCTGGCCACCTGCTGCGGATCCACGCAGCCGGCGTCGGAACCCACCGCGAAGGTCAGGGTGCCACCGGACCTGGCCGGGCCGCTGCCGCTGTCCGAGCCGTCGCTGCCGCCGGACCCGCAGGCGGTGAGCAGGACGCTGGTGGTCAGGAGGGCGGTCAGGGCCGTCCATCGGGTGGGGCGGATGTCCGGATGTGCTCTCACGGAGGGTGCTCCTACTCGTGTCACTACGCATGGGTGCCCCGCGGATCACGGCTGCGCGCGCGGGCGTGCCGCTCCGGTCGGCGCAACGCCGAGGACGGGCAGTGCAGTTGGGGGAGTCAGGCGGGAAGGGGGGCGCGGCGGCTGCGGACGCCGTCCGTGAACTCGGACAGGACCGCGAGAGGCTGCGGGAGAACGCCTACGGGCCGCGACGGACGTCAGACGGACGTGGTCAAGGCGGTCAGGCGCGACACAGACAGCTGGTGAAGCGCTGCAGGTCGATGTGGCGGCGGCGCGAGAACCGGGAGAACACGGTCGCGGCCGTCAGGGAGACGATGGAGACACTCGGGTCACTGCTGTGTCGCAAGACCGTCCTCCACATCTCCGGCCCCGGCCAAGGGCCCCACGCTTGCAGGGATCGTCGGTGATCCTGCCGGGCTTTCACCTGGAGCACCCCACCGCGTCGGAGGGTTGCCGGTCAGCAAGCCAGGGCTTGACGCTGACACTCGATGCCGGTCGTGATCGTACGGAGCGACTTCGTCGTACGTCAATGGCGGGTGCGGGCAGGCGAGCGACATCGACCGGACACTCCGCGCGGGCTTGATCTTGACGTGCGCGTCAACCTTTACCGTCGACGGGCGCCGCACAAGCTGTGCCGCGCCCCGGTAACCCGTCAGGAGCCCGCAGGTGTCACCGTCGAACATCCCCGCCACGCATCGCGAGGTCCGTCTCGCCTCCCGTCCCCAAGGCGCCCTGGAAACCGCCCACTTCACCGTGGCGGAGGTCCCCGTCCCGGAGCCCCGACCCGGGCAGGTGCTGGTCCGCAACCGCCTGATGAGCGTCGCGGCGTCACTGCGCACCCTGATGGGGGGATCCGCCGGGCTGCCGATGCCGCCGTTCGAGGTCGGCGGGGCGTTGTCGGCTCCGGCCGTCGGCGAGGTGGTGACGGCCCCCGAGGGAGGGAGCCTGCGCCCCGGTGATCTGGTGTCGCACCGGGCGGGGTTCCGCGAGTACGCCGTGGTGGAGACCGACGCGGTGCAACCCGTGGACCTGACGGTCCTGCCGGACCCGGTGGCGTACCTCTCGCAGGGGCAGTCGGCCTGGCTCGGTGTCGTTCGGGGAGCCGAAGTGCGCGACGGAGACACGGTGTTCGTCTCCGGCGCGGCAGGCGGACTCGGCACCCTGGCGGGGCAGTTCGCCCGGCAGCGCGGAGCCGGCCGGGTCATCGGCAGCACCAGTTCCCAGCGCAAGGCCGACTACCTGATCGAGACACTGGGCTACGACGCGGTCGTGCTGCGCGGAGCCGAACCGATCGAGGAACAGCTGGGCAAAGCAGCCCCGGACGGCATCGACGCCGTCGTGGACACCGTCGGCGGGGAGCAGTTGCAGGCCGCGCTGGCCCTGGCCCGCCCCGGCGCGCGGGTGGGGCTGATCGGAGCGCTCTCCGCGCAGGCATCGGGTGAGATCACGGCACCCGTCGAGATCGACACCTACTCGCTCATCGTGCGGGGCATCCAGCTCCGCGGCATCAGCGGCGCGCGCGAGCGGGACGCGCTGACGGAATACCCGGAGACGTTCGGCCGTTGGCTCCGCGAGGGCTCGGTCACCGTCCCGCACACCCGCCTGTCCGGAATCGACCAGGCGCCCCGCGCCCTGATCGAACTGCTCGAAGGACACCACATCGGCACGGTGGTCGTGGAGTTGTAGTCGCCGGCCGCCCAACTCCTGGAGGACTGATGCGCATCGGCGACGCGGCGGCGGCCCTGGGCGTCACCACCCGCACCCTGCGCTACTACGAGCAGCGTGGCCTGGTCACGGCACGGCGTACGGCGTCGGGACAGCGGGAGTACGGCGAGGAGGACGTACGCCGACTGCACGCCGTCCGCGAGCTGTTGGACTCCGGCCTCACCATCGGCGATGTGCGTCTCCTCATCGACATCCTCGACGCGCTGCCCGACCGCCCCAAGGCGCCACCGGTCCGCACGGGGCCCTACTCGGACACCTGCGTCGTCCCGCAGGTGGCCATCCGGCGACTGGCCGAACTCGACGCCCGTATCCGTGGGTTGACGGAGCTGCGCGACCGCCTCGCCGACGGGCTCGACCTGCGGTTCGGCGTCCTGGTCGGCGAACTCGTCGGCCTCGACGCCCCCTTGAGCGATGCTCCCGCCGGTTCCTGACACCGTCGGCGCCGAAGGTCCGCACAGGGGCGGGCTTGCAGCGCCGTGCGGCGTCGGGGGATCATGCGGTGGCCCGACAGGCGTCGGACACGAGACCGAAGCGCCTGCGCGCCGCGGCACCGTCCGGTGCCGACGTCAGGACCGAGGGGAGTCACGGTGAGGACATCGCCTTTCGGGCCGGTCCGTATCGCGGCTCTGCTCCCGGTCCGCACGAAGCGTCGGCACGTCGACCTGTGCCTCACCCACACCGCGCTCTGTCGCTGACCGGTTCGACCGGCTCTCTCACGGCGGGCCCGCGTCTCTCGCGTGTCCGACCGCTACCGACCCTCGCGTGTCCGGGCGTCGACCCGCACCCGGGGAACTCCGTCACCCCACAACGCCACCGGCCGCGACGACACCGGCATCGGTGGGACGAGAATGGACGAGTCATGAGCGCGAAGCAGCCCCGGACGCTGAAGACCGTCACCGGAGCCGGCGGCACCTCGGAGACCTACGACCTGGTGGTCGATCCCACCCGGTCCACCCTGGACACCGCCGTCCGGGTCGCGAAGCTCGCCGAAGCGGCCAAGATCGACGCACTGTTCACCGCCGATCTGCTCAGCTTCGACGCCCAGGGCGCGATCGGCTCGCAGGAGCCGCTGGTCTTCGTGTCCGCCCTGAGCCAGGTCACCTCGCGGATCGGTCTGATCGCCACGGTCTCCACGACCTTCCACCACCCGTACAACCTGGCCCGGCTGTTCGGCACTCTCGATCACGTCAGCAACGGCCGGGCCGCCTGGAACCTGGTGACCTCCTCGATCGGCGAGGAGAACTTCGGCCCCGGCGACCTGCCCAGCCCCGAGGAACGCTACGCGCGCGCCGCCGAGACGCTGGAGGTGGTCAACGCGCTGTGGGACAGCTGGGAGCCCGGTGCGCTGACCGTCGGGGCGGACGGCCACGCGGTGCTGCACCGGGACCGGGTGCACCCGATCCACCACTCCGGGAAGTTCTTCGACGTGGCCGGCCCGCTGAACATCCCGCCGCTGCCGCAGCGCCGCCCGGTGCAGATCCAGGCCGGGCAGTCGGAGGCCGGTACGGCACTGGGCGCCCGCTACGCGGAGATCGTCTTCACCTCGCTCCCGACCCTCGACTACGCGCTGGACTTCACCCGGAAGATCCGTGCCCAGGCCAGGGAGTTGGGAAGGGCCGAAGGACTGCCGCTGATCTTCAGCTCCTTCCACGCCACCTACGGCGCCACCGAGGAGGAGGCCCAGCGGCTCGTCCGCGAGCGGCGTGAATCGATCGACTTCGACCGCGGCCGGGCCCAGGTGGCCGACATGCTCGGCGGCGGAGTCGACCTGTCGGAGGTACCGCTCGACTCGACGCTGCCGGAGAGCCTGCTGCCCGACGTCACCTCGGTGCACCGCCGTCGCGGCCGGGTCGACATCTTCACCGGCTACGCCCGACAGGGCTACACACTGCGGGAGTTGATCGTCGTGGCCCAGGACACCGGGCACTGGGCCGCCGCCGGCACCCCTGAGCAACTCGCCGACGCGGTCGAGGAACGGTTCCGGGCCGGCGTGCTGGACGTGATCTCCCTGAGCGGCCTCGCCGATCCGCGCCAGCACGACTTCGTCGTCAACGGCCTGCTGCACGAACTGCGCAAGCGGAAGATCGTCAACGCCGGCTACACCGGTCTCACCCTGCGCGAGAACCTCGGCCTCGAACTGCCGGCCCGCGACGCCTCGGCCGTCCGGTCCTGAGCCGATCACTCCTCCCCTCGTACCGCCAGCAGGGTCTTCCCCACGTTGAGCCCCGACTGCATCCGCTCGTGGGCCCGGGCGGCGGCAGCCAGGGGAAGGACCTCCGTGACGTCGATGCGGACGCTTTCCGAGGCGACGAGTTCCAGGGCCGCCAGGGCATGGGCCCGCAGGACGTCGGGGGCGCGTCGGGAGACGTCGCCGATGTTGTAGCCCGTCAGTGCGCGGTTGTTCTTCCAGAGGGGAAGGAGCGGCAGGTTCAGGTCGGGGTGGCGGGCGGCCTCGCCGTAGAAGGCGACACAGCCGAAGGGGGCCAGTACGTCGAGACTGGCGAGGCGGGTGGGGCCGCCCACGGGGTCGAGGACCACGTCCACACCTCGCCCGCGCGTCGCTTCACTCACCGCGTCGGGGAAGTCCTCCCGCTGGAGGACCGCGTCGTATCCGAAGCGCTTGGCGTACTCGGCCTTGTCGGCGCTGCCGACGGTGCCGTACACGGTGTCCGCGCCGAGTGCGCGGGCGAGTTGGGCGGCCACGGAGCCCACGCCGCCGGCCGCGGCGTGGATCAGTACGCTGTCGCCCGTCTCCGGTCCGCGCGTGACAGGTGGACCTGTGGGCTGGCGCGGTTCCGGACGAAGGCAGAGGTCCGTCCCTTTGCCGATGTCCGTGTGCCGGGCGCGCATTGACGCGTGGAAAGGTGCGTTCGCACACTCCTCGACACGACCACTGTCGGTCACCGATCGTTGGTCGGCCGCGCACTTCCGGCACGGCGGGCCCTTTTTTCGTGGGACCGGTCGGGCGATGGGGACGGGCCTGCAGGGCGTGCACATCGGTGCCGCACAGCTCGGACCGGTAGCCAGGTCGGACATCGACCTCTGCCGCCGGGCGAGTTCTCCCTGTCGGTGGCGCCGGGATGTGACCGGACCGGACCGGACAAGACCGGTCCGGCGCTGCCTCTTCGCGTGCGGCGTGGTTCGTTCAGCGCGACGCGTTTCGCACCGTGGTCCAGGGGCCGGCACGGCGGAGAGCGCACCGGCGCGCCTCCCGTTCACGCGCCCCCGCCCTGGAGAGCGCATGTTCATGTCCCCGGCGCAGCAGATGCGCACCGTCTCCTCCCTCGCGCCCTCCGGACGCCAGTATGAGATCGGCCGGCTTCAGAACGCGTGGGAACTCTGCCGGAACGGCGGGCGGCGTGGTCACCCTGCACGACCCTGTAGACGCCGGACGCACCGAACTCCGCGACGCCTACGGCGAGTTCGCCGATTCCGGCGGCGCCGGCCATGCTCCTCTACGTCGACCAGGCGGAGCGTGCCGCGCTCCTAGTGCGTGGGTCTCGGGTTCGAATCCCGAAGGCGGCTCCAAGGGAAACCGTAGGTCATGCCTTTGACCTGTGGTTTCTTTGTTTTCTTGACCTTGGAATATGCGCGCCCTAGGGCTTCTTGAGGCTGTGCGTGTAATGCGTAGGTCAGAGGTTCACTATCTGGCAGTGGTTTTGCGTCCGTGATCCGAATACGTGGTTCTGACCCGCGGTTTTCTCATGTTCTGCTGAATGGGTGGACAGTATCCGCGGAGGATGGGGTGGCCAAGTGGTGGCCATCTGTGCGGCGTCGGCGCATGGGGCGGATTGTGGCGCCGGTGGTGGTTGCTGATCGGGGCGCCATGGGTTTGTCGATTCCCTGCAACGCATCTGAACGTCGCGTCAGGTCAGGTGGCGGCGCGTCCACCAGAGGCTGAGGATTCCGAGGTCGAGGGCGAGGCCGAGGTAGATCGGGGCGACCGGCGGATGCTCAGTACAGGCCGGATGTGTCCTCCTGATATGTGTTGCGCAGGATGTCCGAGAGGAACGTCGCGAAGCTCATCTCCAGGTTCAGCCCGACGCCTGGTTCATAACGGAAGAGGCCCGGGCATGCGGTCTCGTCCAGGCTGCTGTCGACGAACAGCGCGTACGAGAACCGGTCTCCACCGGATGCGGGACGGACCGGAGGCTGTTCCGTCACGCGGTGGGCCACGGCGGCGACGGGTGTTCGGGTGTGCCGGGTGAGGATTTCCATGGCACAGCCGAAGTTGACGATGAAGGTGCCCGGGACGGGGTCGATGGGGTACCAGCCTCCGTCGCGGTGGACCTCCAGGCCGGGTTCGAGGGAACGCAGCACCGTCACCCAACCCGAGTCCTTGTGAACGTTGAGCCCGCGGGCACGCACCTCGGGCCGGAAGTGGTTGAACGTCAGGGTGTAGGTCCCCTGTCCGGCGAGGCTGTGTCCGGTGGCCTCGTCCCACAGGCTCGGGGGCAGGTCGATGTGGGAGAGAACGGCCCTCAGGATGTCCAGTGCCAACGCCCGCATCCCGAGGGCCTGTTCGACGAGCGCGGGCGGGTAGACCGCCTGCCAGTTGCGGCTCTCCAGGAAGAACTGCTCGGTCTGGTCGGCCTCGCGACGGTAGTAACCCTGGTGCTCGCCGAGCTGACCGGCGGTCCGGTCCGCGTAGCCGCGATACGGGTCACCGGCCGCGGGGAGGTAGAAGGAGCGGGCGAACCTGTCACCTGCGGACAGGTCCTGGTGCGAGGGCTGGTCGACGAAGAAGAAGCCGTCGCCGAGAGCGTGGGAGAGGCCGTCGGGGTTCTCGAAGTGCAGCTCGCCGGCGGACAGTCGGGCCCGCTGCCAGTCCCAGCCGCGTAGCCGCTCGTCGCCGCTCGGGGCGGTACTCAAAGGCGTGGGTGGAACTCGTAGCCGAGCTTCTTCGCCTTGTCGACGGAAAAGTCCCGGAAGCCCTGGTACTCACCGAGGACCTGGTCGGCGTCGTACTGGTACAACGGCATGTCGTACCTCGGTCCGATGAACACGGTGAACGACGAGCGGTCGCCGTCGGGCCGCTGATCCGGACTGCTCTCCGGAACGCGGTGGATCACCGCCGTCACCGGTCGGGGCAGCCGCCTGGTGAGGATGTCCAGACCGTCGCCGAGGTTGACGATGAAGTGGCGCTCCTTGACGTCCACCGGCAGCCACCGGCCGCCCTCGACCTGTACCTCCAGGCCCGGTTGGTCGGCATAGAGGAGGGTGATGAACCCGCTGTCCGTGTGGTGGACGATTCCGGCGCGGCCGCTGAGACTCGCGCGGTAGTGGTTGACGGTCGAATGGCACCATCCTGTGCCCTCGCGGGCGCCGCCCGTGATGATCTCCCAGTCGCTCTCCGGAAGGCCGGCCGCCTCGAACACCCCGTACAGGGTGGCGACGGTGATGGCCTCCATCTCCCGCAGCAGCGTGGTGACTTCGGCCGGCAGGTACGTGTCCCAGTGGGCGCTCTCCAACTGGAGTTGCTCGACCTGGTCGGGCCGGTCGGAGTAGCCGAGCTTGGAGTCGGCGTGCTCCTCCGCCCGGTGGCCGCGGTAACGGTCGCCCGGGCGGCCGGGGTCGGCGGGTTCGTAGAAGTTGCGGGCGAGTTCGAGTCCCGGACGGACATCCAGGTGCTCGGGTATCTTCACGAAGAAGGCGCCGATGGCGAGTGCGCGCGCCGCGTCGTCCGGACGGTCGAAGGCGAGTCGGTCGCCGCGCACCTCGGCGTAGGGCAGTTCCAGGGTCTCTCGGATGTGCGTGACGGATTCCGGCATGGTGGCCTCCTACAGTTCGCTGTTGTCGTCGTAGGTGCGGCTGACCTCTTGGACGGCGAAGTCCGCGACCGACTGCACGGCCTGTGGTTCGCCGTCCTGGTAGCGGTAGATCGTTCCGGCGAGGTCGGAGTCGAGGAAGATCACGTACGAGGTCCGGTGGGGTTGGCCCGGCTGTCGTTCGGTACGGGCGACACCGTGGACATTGGCCCGGACCGGGTGGGGCAGCCGTTCGGTGAGGACCTCGAAGGAGCTGCCGAAGTTGACGACGAAGTAGCCGGGTTCGGGGTTGATCGCGTGCAGGTCGCCGTCGATGAGGGCCAGCAGACCGGGTTCCGTGGAACGCAGGACGGTCACCCAGCCGGAGTCGCGGTGGAACTTGGAGCCGCGGACCGGTCTGTCGGGTCTGAAGTGGTTGAAGGCGAGCATCTGGTGTCCCTGGTGCTCGGACAGGCCTCCGGTGACCTTCGCCCACTCCCGGCGGGGAATGCCGACGTGGTCCAGGACCGCGCGCAGGACGTGGATGCCGAGCCGGGACAGCTCCCGGCCGAGCCGGGCGACGGAGTCGGGCAGCAGGGCGAAGTTCGATGTCTCGATGTAGAAGTTCTCCCACTGGTCGTGCTCCCGGTCGAAGTACCCCTGGTAGTCGCCGGGGACCGGGATGTCGCGGTAGCCGCGGTAGATGTCCCGGGCATCCCCGGCGGCCGGTTCATGGAAGTGGGCGGCGAACAGATCACCGGGCGCAGTGTCCACGGCGTTCGGGACGCGCAGGAGGAAGAACCCCTGTTCCAGGGCCTGGTCGAAGCCGGCCGGGCGGTCGAAGACCAGGCGCTCTCCGTCCAACCGGGCGCGCTCCAGCGCGATCGGCGGGTAGGTGCGCGCCGCCTCGTGCTCACCGGGCATGGCGGGCAGTTGTACCACGGCGCGCAGGGTCCGCGAGGTTCGGGCGAGTCCTGCGGGGGACTCGGGGCGGGGTGTCATCCGGTGGCTCCCTGTTCGTGGGCGGTCCGGATGAGCACGGTTCCGGCCCGCGCGGGACGTGGCATGGACGAGTGGCGGCGGAGGGTCAGATCGGTGCCGTGCGTGGTGACGTCGTAGTGCCCGTACAGCTCGGACAGCAGTAAGGACTGCACGCGTACGGAGAACAGACGGCCTGGGCACTTCCTGGGGTTCCGGTCGGTGTTGACCATGCTGAAGGAGTTGATCTCGTACCGGTTGCGGGACAGTAGGGACGAGACCGTCTCGCGGGGCGACCGGTGGATGGCCTTGATGTTGCCGGGGTCGAAGTCGGCGGGCCGCGGGAAGACCGCACCGTCCTTGTTGGCACGTCGGCGGTCCAGCCACAGCATGGTGCCGGGCGGGATCGTCGTCGTACGTCCCTGGTGCTCGAGTCGGATGGGTCTGGTGGTGCGGCGCCACAGCGCGGTGGGGTTGCTGCCGCCCAGCCTGAGTGCCTCCAGGACGGCGTGGTCGGTGACGGAAGGGCCGGGTGCGTCGGAACGGGGGCCGCGTGATTCGGCCATGACGCTGTGCCGGTGCTCGGGGTTGTCCTGCAGATAGGCGATTGCCCACAGGAGGCTGAGTGCGGTCGTGTCGTACGTCGCCACGATGAGGGTGCCGAGTTCCTTCAGCCGCGCGGGGTCGAGCCCACCGACGCCGGCGCGGGTGAGCGGGAGGTCCCACAGGGCGAAACTGCGCCGGACGAGGTTGGCTGCGGGGGCGGCTTGCAGGGACTCGATGTTGTCGTGCAGGAGGTCACGTACGAACGGCACGATCAGGTCGAACTCCGTCATCGCGGCGCGGTTGACGTTACTGATGACGTCGGACGCGATGTCGAAGAAGCCGCGCAGGACCCGGCCGTAGGCGGGCGAGGCCAGATAGCTGTCCAGCGGTCGGTGTGTCAGGTCGAGGACTCCCGGTACGAGCGAGTCCACATGGGCCACCAGGGACAGGACGAAGTCGTCGAGCGCGACCTCGCGGCCCTCGGCGGCGGCGAGCCATGTCGCGGCGTGCCGGCGGATGTCGGGTTCGAGGGCGTCGACGAAACGGCTGTTGCCGAGGCTGCGTTCGACGGCGGCTCGTTTGGCGGGTCGGTCGGGGTGGTCGTTCGGGAGGGATCCCATGAAGTCGCCGAAGAGCTCCCGGTTGCTGTCGGTGGACGGTGCCAGGTCGTCGTCGGCGGCCAGTGGGGTGTTGCTGATCTGGTAAAAGGCGATGCGACGGCCCAGACGGAAGGTGCAGATGCCACCGTTGGCCTCGGCGCAGGCGGTGATCCCGGAGGACCTGAAGTAGCTGGAAGCCGGCTCGCCCCGCTCGACGGTGGCCGCGTGGAACGCCCTGCCGTGACCGGTGAGCGGATCGCCGCCGCGGTGATGGGCGAAGACTCCGCGGAACGCGGCTCGGGCGGCGGCGGGAGGCCAGATGCGGGCCAGCAGGTCCAGGGCCGGGCCCGTGCCGCGGTCCGCCGGGCCGGTGTCCCGGTCGTCGGCGCCGGTCATGGTCGCCCCGCGGTGATGCCGAAGTCCGTGTGACGGTCTTTCCAGGTCCGGTCGTTGAAGTCGCGCAGGAACTCCTCCACACTCTGCACCGGAGTGGCTGAGCCGTCGGCACGTATGCGGTAGAGCTCGCCGGTCGCGGGCGGGTTCGCGAACGCGGCGAAGGAGAAGCGGTCCTCGCCCCCGGGCGTCGGCCGGGTCCGGCGCACCTGGTGCAGTACCGCAGTGACGGGACGCGGCAGCTCGGACGTGAGCAGTTCGAAGGCGGCACCGAAGTTGACCAGGAAGTGGCCGGGCACCGGGTCCACCGAGACCCATTCGTCCCCGACCCGGGCTTCCAGGCCTTCCTGGTCGATGTAGAGCACGGTGACGAAGCCGGTGTCCTGATGGGGCGCACAGCCAGGCTGTTCGCGTTCGGGCCGGTAGTGGCTGGCGGCGAACCAATGAGTGCCGCGTCCGTCCACGGTGCCCGCGGTGACCCGGCTCCACAGGTCCGGGGCGATGCCCGTCTCGGTCAGGACCGCGCGCAGAACGAGCAGCGCCAACGCGTGCATGTGGTCGGTCATGCCGGTGAGTTCGGCGGGGAAGCGACCGATCCGAGCCGGGCCGTCGGTGAGGATGTGCTCGGTCTGGAAGTGTTCGCGGTCGAAGTAGACGTCCCGGTCGCGGAAACCGCGGTAGCCGGCGGTCGCGGGATCGCCGTCCCCGACCGGACGGTAGAACTCGCGGCACAGTCGTACACCGGGTGTCAGATCGATGTGCGCGGGCACGGCCAGCAGGAAGCAGCCGTCGTGCACGGCCCGGGTCAGGCCACCTGCGGTGTCGAAGACCAGGCCCGACTCGCCCTGGGTGCGGGCGCGTTGGAGAGCCAGTGATCGGGGTGTCACGGTGTACCCGCCTCCGGCATATCGGTGCCCTCGTAGATCTCGTGGTCGTTGACCTCGATGAGTTCGCGCGAACCACACACGCGTTCCAGGCCGGTGCCCGGCAGGTGGCGGTAGATGCCGTCGTCGGCGCCGGGTTCGCAGCGGCTGGAGCTGAAGTGCCCGAAGCTGGAGCGGTCCTGGTCCTGTCGCGCCACCCGGTGCATGATCGCGGCGACCGGCCGTGCCGCGCGTGCGGTCAGGATCTGCATCGCCAGGCCGAAGTTGACGACGAGACAGGCCGGGTCCGGCCGTACGGCCTCCCAGCGGTCGCGGCGGTTCACCTCAAGTCCCGGCACGGTCGTGCGCAGCAAGGTGACGAAGCCGTCGTCCTTGTGCGAGCTGAGCCCGATCGACGTGTGGTCGGGCCGGTAATGGTTGAAGGTCAGATGGTACGAGCCCGCTCCCCGGGAACAGCCGCCGGTCGCCTTCACCCAGTCCCCGGACGGTATGCCCACATGGGTGAGGACTGAGCGCAGCACCTGGCGGGACAGCCGGGTGAGCGCCTCCCCGAGAGCCAGGATCTCCGGCGGGAAGTCCCGCTGCCAGAAACGCCGTTCCAGAAGAAACTGCTCGATCTGGTTCACCCGTTGATGAAATCCGAGCAGCGGGTCGTCGAAGTGGTCCGCCCGCAGCTCGTGAAAGCGTCCGTACGGGACAGTCGAGGGCCCCAGGTGGAACTGCCGGGAAAAGATGTCTCCGGCCGTGGTGTCCAGGCTGTCCGGGATTTCGAGCAGGAACACGCCGTCGGCCAGCGCGCGTTCACCGGCGCTCGGCCGGCCGGCGGTGTCGAAGACGAGCTCGCCGTCCTCGATACGGGCCCGCTCCAGTACGGCCACGGGCAGTTCGGATTCGGTTGCGACGGTGTCGCCGGCCCGTTTGGCATAGACATCACGGTAGACGTGCCCGCGACGGATATCTGGGTGGATTTCCGAGGGCACTTTCAACGTCCTTTCAGATGTAAGGACACCACGATCAGCCGACGCAGTTCTTCGGGAGCGTCGGGATGTGTTCCAGCGGCGATCTCTGCAAGTGTGCTGAAGGATCCTGGATAGACCATGACGGGAATACCTCTTTCCTCAAGGCAGGCGAAGACCGCGAACTCCTCCAGAAAGTAGTCGGAGGATCTGCTCACCCTTCGGTCCATTTCCGTCGCCTCGACTCCGAGGGAACGTTTTGCATGATAGCCGCGGCCGAACGAGTCCACGGACTCCCGGAATTCAGCATCCGTCTCGTAATACTTCCGCAGATACCGGTGGTGTTCGCCGTAGCCGTCCCACTGCTGAACATCGCTGCAGCGCAGGAAGGTGAACGAGGTGTTTTCCCGCTGGCTCGCGAAGATCTCCCGGGTGTTCTCGACGAACTCGTCGCCGAGACGGATCGCCTCGGTCAGCGCGGCCTCGCCGCTCAGTGAACGGGTGGACTCCAGGGTGATGCGGTGAATACTGTCACCGATCAGCACGGTGCAGTCGGAAAACCGCCGGGAAATCCAGACGAGCATGCTCGCGAGCTTCCCCGGGGTGAAGTTGCTGTTCTCCAGGCTGACGCCGAGAAAACAGCGGTCGTGCTCGTCGTAGCTCTGTCTCCTGGAAGGTGGCGACACTCGTTGGATCTCGGCCTTGTAGCGGGTGCGGGTTTTACTTCCTGACACATCGAACGGCATGAATCAACCCATCCTGTGATGACGGGGTGTTACCGAAAGTTGATCGCTACGCCAAAGGACGCTAAATGGCCGTCGGACCGAGCGTCAAGCTTTCGATTATGAACGCTCTGTTGCGAAGTGAGCGGCCGTCAGGTCGGGGTGAGGGGGTGTGGACAACCTCAGCGACGCGTGCCATGCTCGTTGAGCGCAGTCGTTGATCCGCGTCAGGCCACATCGCTGGCCCATCGAGATCCGCTGAGCGTTTTCGGGCATACCTCAGGCCCAGTCGAGTGTGTGCTTTCTGTGTTCCTTCTGCTTCTCCCCATCCCCCTTCTTTCGTCCTTGGTACGAATGTCCAGCAGTAGGGAGAAGTGTCATTTCCGGAACGGTTGAGAGCACACGAGGCCCGCTGTCCTGGCAGCAGACCGCACGTCTGAGGGATGAGGCCGCCCATGGCCGCTACGCGGGAGTGGCGAGTCTCTTCCCCCTCCCGGATACGGTGTCGGACGATGAGGTGCGGGCGCGGCTGACCCGCATCGTGCACCGCGAAGAAGCGCTGCGGATCACCGACGCGTCGCTGCTCGACGGCGGTTGGGCCGGCTACGCCGACCGGATCGACCTGCCGCTGCGTTTCCGGTCCTGCGGGTCGCAGGCCGAGATGCTGTCCCTGGCCGGCCGGCAACCGGACAACTGGTTGGACCGGGACGGCACTCCGCTCTGGCGGATGACGGTCTTCGACCACCCCGACGACCACGGCCGCAGAGCGCGCACCCTGCACGCGATGTTCGACCACTTCGTCACCGACGGCCGCAGCATGCACCTCATCGAGCAGGAGCTGACGGCCCAGGCCGGCGCCCCCGGCCGCACGGCGGCCCGCAGGAGCTACCGGGACTGGGTCACCCGGCAGCACGCCCACTACCCGTGGGACGATCCCCGGCCGACCAGTCCCGCCCGCGAGTTCTGGCACCGCCATCTGGCCGGCACGTCCGTCGACCGGCCGACCGCGTTGCCCTTCGCCGGTGTTCCCCCGCCCGGCACCCCGGCGCGGATCACCTCCGTGAACCTGCCGGTGCCGCTGTCCGCCGCCGCGCTGCGCGCCGGAGCGGCCCGGCTCGGCGTCAGCCCCTTCCTGCTCGTCCTCACCGCCGTCGCCAGTGTCACCGCACAGGAGGCCGGCACGGACGACATCACTCTGCGCGTGATCAGCAACGGCCGCCCCGCCGGACACCTCAACACGCTGGGCTGGCTCGCCGACTCCTTCCCGGTCCGGCTCTCACACCCCGAACTGCCGGACGCCCAGCGCTCGTTGACACCCACGACGGCCGTGTGGGCACAGCTGCTGGAGTTCCACACGACCCCCATCGGATGGATCCGAGCCACCTGCCCGCCGGCTGCCGAGAACGAGATCCCGCAGGAGCGGCGGCGCATGCAACTGGTCGTGAACTTCGTTGCGCACGACATCGGCGGCAAGTACGAGGTCGCGACGGAGGAGAGCACCGAGCCCGGTGACATCGACGGGCTCCACATCGTCGTACTGCCGGGCCCGGACGGCCGGTTGCGGCTCGGCGCGATGTTCAGCCCCGGGTTCTTCCCGCCCCGCGAGACCCGCGCGTTCCTCGACGGACTCGTCAAGGGCATCGCCCGTCTCGCCCTGCACGGCAACCGCTGACCCTCCGCACGGAGATCGAAGGGACACCACCGTGTTGATACTCGCAATCAAGCCCGGCCACGACGGCGGCATCGCAGCCCTCCGCGACGGCAGGCTGCTGTTCTCCCTGGAGTCGGAGAAGGACTCCTATCGCCGCTACACCGGACTGACCCCGGCCACCGTCCTGTCGGCAGCCGAACTGTGCGACGGCATCCCCGATGTCATCGCGCTCGGCGGCTGGTACCGCAGAGGTGTGATCGACCGTCACATCGGTGCCGGTTACGAGGGGCAGGAGATCCACGACGGATTCAGGGACTTCTTCGGCAAACGCGTGCGGTACTTCTCCTCCTCGCACGAGCGCTCCCACATCATGATGGCCCTCGGGCTCGCGCCGGAGTCCGACGCCGAGTTCCGTACGGTGCTCGTGTGGGAGGGCTACACCGGCGCCTACTACGTCGTCGACCGGAACGCCCGGATCGTCAGGACGATTCCGGTGCTCAGCCAACCCGGGGTGCGCTACGCGCAGTTGTTCGCCATCGCGGATCCCGCCTACCCGAGTGACGCGACGCATCAGCGGTTCCAGGACAGCGGCAAACTCATGGCGCTGGCTGCTTTCGGACGGGCCGAGGACGCGGACGCGGACATCGTGGCGACCGTCGACCGGCTGCTGGACCCGGCCTCCGAACTACCGTTGCCGAAAACCGACTTCAGGGACTCCCCGGTCTACGACTCCGGGGTCACCAGCCAGGCCACCAAGACCGCCGCCGCCCTGTTGACCCGCCGCGTCTTCCAGCTCTTCGAGGACACTGCCCGGCGTCAACTCCCAGCGGGGACACCTCTGTTGATCTCAGGCGGCTGTGGCCTCAACTGTGACTGGAACGGTCTGTGGCGGCAGTCCGACCACTTCTCGTCGGTGTTCGTGCCCCCGTGCACCAACGACTCCGGATCGGCCATCGGAACCGCCGTCGACGCCCTCCACCACACGACAGGCCGTTACACCGTGGACTGGAACGTCTACGGGGGCCTGCCGTTCGACCGGGACAGCATCCCGGACAGTTCCGTGTGGTCGCACCGGCCCCTGGACCACCACCGGCTCGCCCGGACACTGTCGGCCGGACGGGTCGTCGCCTGGGTGCAGGGCCGCTGGGAGATCGGGCCGCGCGCCCTCGGACACCGCTCCCTGCTGGCCGAGCCCTTCACCGCACGAACCCGCGACCGGCTCAACGAGATCAAGGCCCGCGAGGACTACCGGCCCATCGCCCCCTGCTGCCGTGCGGAGGATGTCGGCGACCTGTTCGAAGGCGACTTCGACGACCCGTACATGCTCTACTTCCGCAAGGTCAAGAGCAGCGAACTGCACGCCGTCACGCATGTCGACGGCAGCGCGCGCGTCCAGACCGTCAGCCGCACGGACAACGCCGAACTCCACACCCTGCTCTCCGCGTTCGCGCGGGAGCGGGGTGCCGGAGTCCTGTGCAACACCTCCCTCAACTTCAACGGCCGGGGCTTCATCAACCGGATGTCCGACCTGGTCGAGTACTGCGAGGCACGCGGAATCGACGACATGGTCGTCGGCGACGACTGGTACTCGCGCCGGGGCGCCGCCGCATGACCACACAGACCTGGCAGGACCTGAGGACGGCGGAGTGCCTGCACACGCTGTTCGCCCGCACGGCGGCACTCCACCCGGGGCGGACCGCGGTGTCCGACGGGAGGGGCAGCCTGAGTTACGCCGAACTGGACGCGGCGGCGGACCGTCTCGCCCACCGGCTCCGGGCTCTGGGCGCCGGCCCCGAAGTACCGGTCGGCGTGTGCCTGGAGCGTGACATCGACCTGATCGTGGGCCTGCTTGGTGTCCTGAAGTCGGGCGCCTGCTATGTGCCGCTGGACCCCCGGCACCCCGCCGAGCGTCTGCGATCGGTACTCGACGACACCGGTGCGTCCCTGGTCGTCGGCGGGTTCCCCGACGACGGCGTCCGCACGGTGCCGGTGGCCGGCCCGGTGCCGGCGATCGAGCCGGGCGTGCCGCTCCCCACGGCCGACCCGGCCTGCACGGCGTACATCATCCACACCTCCGGCTCGACGGGCCGCCCGAAAGGCGTGCCGGTCACGCACGCGGCAGTGGTCCGCATGCTCCGTGCCTGCCAGGACCGACTCGACTTCTCCGGGCAGGACGTGTGGACTCTGTTCCACTCCGTGGCCTTCGACTTCTCGGTGTGGGAGACCTGGGGACCGCTCCTGCTCGGCGGTCGGCTCGTCGTCGTCCCGTACGAACTGAGCCGCGACCCCGACGCATTTCTGGACCTGCTGCTGCGGGAGCGGGTGACCGTAACCGGTCAGACCCCCTCGGCATTCCGCCAGTTGCTGCGCGCGGCGGAGCGTGCCCGGTTCCCCGTGACGGACCTGCGCGTGCTCGCCCTGGGCGGTGAAAGCCTCCAACCGTCGCTCCTGCGCCCCTGGTTCGAGCACTACGGCGACGCGTCACCCCGGCTGTTCAACATGTACGGCCTCACCGAGTCGACCGTCGTCTCGACCGTCCACCCCATCCGGTACGCGGACGCCGAGCGGGCTGCCTGCTCGATCGGCCGACCGCTGCCGGGTACCCGGGTCCATCTGCTCGACGAGGACGGCAAACCCGTCTCCGATGGCGCCACCGGCGAGGTCCACATCGGTGGGGACGGCATCGGCCGCGGCTACCTGAACCGGCCCGAGCTGACCGAACAGCGTTTCGTTCCGGACCCGTTCGGTCCGCCCGATGCCCGGATGTATCGCACCGGGGACCTCGCGTCGCACGACGTGGACGGTGACCTGGTCTTCCATGGCCGGGCCGACTCCCAGGTCCAGCTGCGCGGCTTCCGGATCGAGCCCGGCGAGGTGGAGGCGGCCATGAAACTCCACCGGGAGGTCGCCGACGCGGTGGTCACCGTACGCGAGAACACGTCCGGGGTACGGCAGTTGGTGTGCCACTGGATTCCCCGGCGGGAAGCCCTGGACGACGGCCGGGAGACCGCCGCCGCGATCCGGGCCGCGCTGACGGAGCGGCTCCCGGAACACATGATTCCGGCCGTCTTCGTCGCGGTGGAACGGTTTCCGCTGACCACGAGCGGCAAGCTCGACCTCGCCGCCCTGCCGGCACCGGCCCGGCAAGTCCCTGCGGAATCCGGCGGTGCCCGGCCGGTGGACAGCGCGGCCGGCGCGCTGCTCGCCGGGATCTGGGCCGAACTGCTGGAGCTCGACCAGGTCCGCCCCGACGACAACTTCTTCTCCCTGGGCGGCGACTCCATGCTGGCCGTCGAGATGATCGCCCTGGCCCAGGAGCAGGGGGTGGAGATCAGCATGCCCGCGCTGTTCGCAGGCCCCACCATCGCCGCCCTGGTCAGCGCCTCGGCGGCGGAAGGGGAAGGGCCGTGACGGATCGCCCCGCCCTGCCCGGGTCCTTCCGTTGGCTGCTGCTGGGCCGCTCGGCGGTCTCCCTGAGCGACGCGCTGATGCCAGTGGCCCTGGGGTTCGCGATCCTCGACGTGACGGGTTCGGTCGGCTCCCTTGCGACGGTCCTTTCCTGCGCGGTGGGGGCCCGTATGGTGGCGCTGCCCCTGGCCGGGGTGCTTGTGGACCGCTACGACCTGCGGCGTCTGGCCTGCTCGGCGGATCTCGTACGGTGCGGGGTGCAGGCCTTCGTCGGGGTGCAACTCCTGTCCGGGCAGCCGGGTGTCACCGCCATCGCCGCCATGGAGGTGCTCGCCGGGGTCGCGTCCGCGATCTCGATGTGCGCCGCGTCGCCCCTGGTGGCAGCCGTCGTGCGAGACGAGCGGGCGCGGCAGCGGGCCAACGCGCTGATGGCGACGGGACAGGGAACCGCCCTGCTGCTGGGGCCATTGGCCGCGGGCGGCATCGTGCTCACGGTCAGCCCCGGCTGGGTGTTCCTCATCGACGCCCTCGCCTTCGGATTCGGAGCCGCCACGTTCGCGGCCATCCGGATCCACCGAGGGCCCGCCGGTGTGCGCGGTGCGTCCGCGTGGGCCGATCTCGCCACCGGCTGGAAAGAGATCCGGTCCCGGAACTGGTACTGGATCACGCTCGTCGCGCACGGTGGCGTGAACTTCGCGGACCAAGTGCTCATCACGCTCGGCCCGTTGACCGCCGCCCGGCACCACGGCGAGGCGGTCTGGGTGGCGTGCGTCCAGGCAGGTGGTGTCGGACTGCTCGGCGGATCACTGCTCGCCTCCCGGTTCCGGCCGAGACGGCCGCTGTTCATCGGCAACACCGTCCTGGCGGTCTTCGCTCTTCCGCTCACCCTTTTCGCGGTCTGGGCCCCGGCGCCACTGATCGTCGCCGCCTACGGCCTGTCATGGGCGGTACTGGGCGCTGTCAGTCCGTTCTGGGCCACGCTGGTGCAGGCCCGCATCCCGCACGAGGCCCTGGCACGGGTCACGTCCTACGGCTGGCTCTCCTCGCTGGCAGCCCAGTCACTGGCCCTGTTGTTCGCACCGCTCGCCGTCGCCGCCTGGGGTTCCACCCCGGCGCTGGTCACCGCCGCTCTGCTGGTCGTGGTGCTCTGTTTGGCCTCGGCGTCGACGTCGGCCATCCGCCGGGTAGGTCCACCGGACACCACCGCAGCGACCAGAACCGAACTCCTCGCGTACGGCACGGCCCGGGACGGTGCCCCATGACGCTCGGTCATGAGGTGTCCGTCCACCAGGCGTCCGATGTCGAGGTCACGCTGTCGTCGGATCTCCTCGCGCCGCTCGACCATCTCGCCGAGGAGTGCGGTGTCGGGCGGAACACGGTGCTGCGCACGCTGCTCCGGGTGCTGACGCTCCGGCACGGCGGGCCCGGCACGGCGGAGGACGACACACACCCGGAGTACTCATGCCGCGAACGGCTGCGTCATGCCGTGGACGGCGGCTCCGTACCCGACGATGTCACGGACAGCGGGCCGACCGTCCGGGTCCCGTGCCCGATCGGTTCCCCGGCTCCGCCGTCCGAACTGGCCGCGCAGTATGTGCAGTTGCTTCGCCGGGCGACGGCTGAACCGGACCGGTCGCCGCACACCTTCTCCCTGCTCACAGAAGAAGCCGCGAAGCTGCTGCCCGACCCGTCGAAGGCCGTCTCGGACTCCTCGGGCCAGGCGGCCTCGGCCACCGCGCTCTCCCTGTTCCTGGACCACGCAGCTCGACACCCCGATGCCCCGGCGATCGAGTCGGCTGCGGGCACCTGGACCCGCTCCGAGCTGGCCCGACGGGCCGGCCGTGTCGCGGTCGCCCTGCGCGATGCCGGGGTCGCGGCGGGGGATGTCGTGGCCGTCCGCGCGGTACGCGGCCCGGGGCTGATCGCGTCACTCGTCGGCATCATGCTGGCCGGCGCGGTGTTCCTGCCGGTCGACGCACGGCTGCCACCGGCCCGGCGGCGCCGGCTCATGACACAGGCCTCGGCCACGGCCGAGATCGTGCTCGGCGGATCGGCAGCCCGGTGCGAGGACGAAGCCACGGAGCCGTGCGGGGCACTCCGCGTCAGCCTGCTGGTGGACGCGATGACGGCCGCCGTCGGCACACGTCCTTGGGGATCCGGACCGGAGTCGGCGGTGCCCGAGGCGATCCCGGCCCCCGACGGTCTGGCCTATGTTTTCTTCACCTCCGGCACGACGGGCGAGCCAAAGGCGGTGTGGGGTCGGCACAGCGGGCTGCTCCATTTCCTCGACTGGCAGGCACGACGGTTCGCCGTCACCTCGCGGGATCGTGTCGCGCAGGTCGTCGCTCCTTCCTTCGACCCCTTTCTCCGGGACGTTCTGCTGCCCCTGACCACCGGAGCCGTCCTGTGTGTGCCCGAGGAAGAGACCCTTGCCTCGCCCGACGCCGTCCTCGCCTGGCTCTCCCGCGAACGGGTCACCGTCCTGCACGCCGTTCCATCGTTGACGGCACGGTGGCTCACCGCAGCCGTAACACCACGCCTGGACCGGCTGCGGCTGACGTTCTTCGCCGGGGAACCGCTCACCGACTCCCTCGTGCGAGCCTGGCGCCGGCATCTGGCGGTCGGCGCCGAGCTGGTGAACCTGTACGGCCCGACAGAGACCACGCAGGCCAAGTGCTTCTACCCGGTGCCCGGCGAACCGTCCCCCGGCATCCAGCCGGTCGGCACGGCCATGCCGGGTGCGCAGGCGCTGGTGCTCGGGCCGCACGGCATGTGCGGAATCGGTGAGATCGGTGAGATCTGCGTCCGCACTCCCCATCACGCCCTGGTACCCGACGACCGTGCCGGTTTCGTCCGCAACGCGGCTCGCGCGGACCCCGACGATCTGGTGTACCGCACCGGCGACCTGGGGCGCTACCGGGCGGACGGCCAGCTGGAGATCCTGGGCCGCCTGGACCACCAGGTCAAGATCCATGGCACCCGGGTCAACCCGGCCGAGGTCGCGGCGGCCCTGGCCCGACACCCCCTCGTCGAGGACTGCGTGGTGGTCGGTCTGCGGGAGCAGGGCGTCGTACGCCTCACGGCCTACGTCACCCTCCGGTCCCCCGCCGACGAGCCCGAACGCCTGTTGCGTCACTGGGCGATCGACCAGTTGCCCCGGGCCATGGTGCCCAGCCGGGTGCTGGTGCTGGACCATCTCCCGGTCACCGCCAACGGGAAGGTGGACAGGGCCGCGCTGCCGCCCCCGACACGGATGTCCCACGAAGACGCCGGATCCGCAGGCGCGACGGCACAACGGGTGGGCGAACTGGCGGGACTCCTGCTGGGCCGTGCCGCGCTCACCCCCGACGACGACATCGTCGACCTCGGCGGGCATTCGCTCGTACTGATTCATCTGCTCTCCCGGATCGAGGCAGAGTGCGGAGCACGGCCGAACTTCGCCGAGGCGTTCCGGCACCCGACGCCTGCGCGGATCGCCCGGCAGATCGAGGAACTGAGATCGACGCCCCCGGACGACAGCTCACGTGCCGGGGCGCGGGCGGTCTCACGACCTCGACGGCTGTCGGAAAGTGAAGCGGACGTCCTGTTGGCGATGCTCGAAGAACTCGAAGAACTCGAAGAACCGGAGGCCGGGACGTGATGCCCCTTCTTCCCCTCGTCGCCCGTGCCGGCGCCTCGCACGAGCTACAGCGCAAGACGCGACGTCTGAACACGCTGCTCGGCGAGGCGGACAACGGAGAACTGCTGCCTCTGTCCAGCGGTCAGCAACGGCTCTGGTTCCTGGAGCAGTTCCACCCGGCCTCGTCGGCATACACGGTCAGTCGTCTGCTGCGTGTCCAGGGCCCGCTGCGCCACCAGGCGCTCCGCTCGGCCGTGGACGGGCTGGTGGCCCGGCACGAGATGCTGCGTACCCGTTACGCCACCGTCGGCGGCCGTCCCGTACAACTGCTGCCGAGACGGTCGCCGCGGCACGTCCACCACCTCGCCCACCGCACCGCCGCCTGCTCTGGCGAGGCCCTCGGCCAGGTCCGCGAGGCGGCCGGGCGAGTTTTCGACGTGTCCCGGGGGCCGCTCTTCGAGGCCGTGCTGACGGAGGTCGCCGCGGAGGACGCGTTTCTCCTGTTGCGCATGCACCACTCGATCACCGACGCGTGGTCCAGTGACCTGCTCGTACGTGACCTGCTGCTCCTCTACGAACTCCACGCTCACGGCCATTGCGACGCGCTGCCTGAGACCACCGCCTACCGGGACTTCATCGCCTGGGAAGAGGTGCACGCCGCGTCCTCCTCCGTGCGTGACGGACTGGACTACTGGCGGGGCGCGCTCGCTGCCCCCCGGGGCACGCCGGCCCTTCTCGGCGAGCGCCAGTCGGAGTCCGACGCGGCGGACACCGTGCGTTTGACCCTTCCGCCTGCCACCGTTCGGAACCTGTCGGCTTTCTGCCGTCGGACGCGGACCACGTCCTTCATGGTGCTCCTCGCGGTCTTCCTGACCATGCTGCGGCGGCACACGACCGAGCACGACCTGGTTGTCGGGACACCCGTGGCCAACCGCAGATCCAGCGCCTTCCACGAAACCGTGGGCTATTTCAGCAACACCTTGGCTCTGCGTACCGACCTGCCGGACCCGGTCGGGTTCCCCGAGGTCCTGTCCCGTGTCCGCGACACGGTCGTCGAAGCCCTCACCCACGATGACGTTCCCCTCGCCGATGTCGTCCGCGCCGTAAACCCCGAACGCGGCCCGGGGGGCGACCCGTTGTCCAGAGTGGCCTTCTCTCTGCAGCCTCACAGGGAGGACATTCCCCGCCTCACGGCCCTCGACGTCCGGCCGATGGTCTTGGAAACCGGGACCACCGCCTACGATCTCGTACTCGATCTGGCAGAGACGGGCGACAGTGTCCTCGCGGACTTCGTCTACCGCACCGGCCTCCTCCGCCGGGAAGAGGTGCGCCGCATGGCCGCCGAGTTCGTGTCGCTTCTGGAAGACAACGTGCCGCCGGTGTGAGTGGCTCGCTGATGCTCCCGATATCTGGGCCTTCATATTGCCGGGGCATCGCAATCAATGGGACTTCATGACTCAACCATGACTTGCTCATGACATATCTGGTGAACTCTTGCTCTCCTACTCCGTGTCGGCGCATCGTCGCTCTGCGGCACCGATCCCGTGTGTCGCATCCGTCCGAGCACGCGGTCCTGGTGGCGAGGACCTGAGTGCCGGGGACGTTCGGACTCGTAGGTCTCCAGCAGGGTTTCGGTCATGCGTCCCGTCGGGGCGGCGGCGCCGGCCAGGAACACGCGGCCGACGCGGTAGTTCTCTGCTCGGCGGGCGGGGGCTGCCGAGCCGGGAGGCGTAGCGGATGGTGACGAGCCGGCATTCGTCGGCGTAGAAGGAATGGAAGCGTTCGGTCACCTCGTGGTGGGTGGGGTCCTCGGCCGGGTCGGCGGTGGTGCCGGAGTACGCGATCCGGTGCAAGCCCGGCTCGCCGATCGGTACGACGCCGGCGAAGTTTCCGTCGGGCCTGGCCCATCTCGGTCACCGCGGTCGGCGGCACTGCCGTGTCCGCGCCGAGCACGACATCGGCGACGGTGTTTCCCGTGACGTCAGGAGAGACGTTCGATGTCTCAACTCGCAGACGCAGCAGCTTTGTTCGTGGCCGAGCCCTCCACCCGGCCCCTGACCGTCGGCAGCTGCCGCCGCACGAACCGGACCGCACCAGCGTGTGGCGTCAGGACGGCCACTCCGGTTCGGAGACGGTCGCGGCGAGTGCGTCGAGGAGCACCTGGGCGGGTTGGGACGCGGGCGGCTTGCCGTACACCGCGGCCACGACCTGTCTGCGCATACCGGCGATGCGGTGCAGTCGGACACCGGGGTGCCTGTTGGCGAGGAGGGTGAGGCCGGGCAGCAGGCTCACGCCGAGGCCGGCCGCGACGAGCGCCTGTACGGCGACGTAGTCGTCGGTCTCGAACTCGACGACCGGCTTGAACCCGGCCCGCCCGCAGGCCGCGACGAGGTGCTCGCGGCAGCGTTCGCACCCGGCGATCCATCGTGTGTCGGCGTAGGTGGCCAGCTCGGCCGGGTGGCCGTCCCAGGAGCGGTCGGCCGGTGTGACCACGTACAGCGGCTCGTCGAGAAGGGGCGTCATTGTGGTGTCGCGGCGATCGCGCTGGGGCGGGTCGCCGTGCTCGAAGACCAGCGCCACGTCGACGTCGTTGTTGCGCAGGGCGTTGAGCGCGTCCGGTGGTTCGGCCTCGCGCAGGGTCAGCTCGATGCCGGGATGCCGGTCGGAGACACGGGCGGCGGCGAGCGGCACCAGGGTGGCCAACGCCGAGGGAAATGCGGCCAGTCGGACCCGGCCGGTGCGCAGTCCGGCCAGTTCGTCCAGTTCCGCGTGCACCGATTCGACCTGCGCGAGGATCGACTCGGCGCGGTCCACCAGCAGTCGGCCGGCCTCGGTGAGCCGGATACCGCGCCCCATCCGCTGCAACAGTGGCATGCCGACCTCGGCCTCGAGTTTGGCGAGTTGATGGCTCACCGACGGCTGCGCGTAGTGCAGTGCCTCGGCGGCCGCCGTGATCGAACCCTCGCGGGCGACGGCGACCAATACACGCAACCGACTCAAGTCGATCATTTGCGAATCATAGACCGCGTCGATGACGGCCTCGAAAACACGCATTGGACCATTACCGGACCTACTGCGACGGTGAATCGATAGTGGGTGCGAGAGATCTCGGCCGCACACCTTCCCGTCGGTGACCGTCGGTGATCTCACCCGTCACGCGTGCCCGGACTCCGGGCGCGGAAAGGAGATGTCGCATGACCACGGCTGTGAATCCACCGTCGCGATCGATGTCGGTGAGCGACAGCGCGGCGCGAACTCTCGCGAACGCCACCAAGACCGTTCCACAGATGAGCTCCATCACGCCTCGCTGGCTGGTGCATCTGATGTCCTGGGTCCCGGTCGAGGCCGGTATCTACCGGGTGAACAAGGTCGTTCACCCCGAGTCGGTGCGCATCGAGTGCGACAACTACGACGAGTCGCCGCTGCCGGACACCTTCGTCGACTACGAACGGGAACCCCGCGAGTACCGGCTCAAGGCCGTCCAGACGGTCCTGGACCTCCACACCCGGATCTCCGACCTCTACTCCAGCCCGCACAACCAGACCGCTCAGCAACTGCGGCTGACCATCGAGGCGGTGAAGGAGCATCAGGAGGGCGAGCTGATCAACAGCCCGGAGTACGGGATGCTGGCCAGCGCGGCGGGGACACAGCGGATCTCCACGATGGCGGGCCCGCCGACGCCGGACGACCTGGACGCCCTCATCACGAAGGTGTGGAAGCAGCCGGCCTTCTTCCTCACCCACCCCGAGGGGATCGCCGCGTTCGGCAGGGAGTGCACCCGGCGTGGTGTGCCGCCGGCCACGGTGAGCATGTTCGGCTCGCAGTTCCTGACCTGGCGCGGACTGCCGATCATCCCGTCGGACAAGGTCCCGCTGGAGAACGGGAAGACGAAGTTCATCCTGCTGCGCACCGGCGAGTCGCGCCAGGGCGTGGTCGGACTGTTCCAGCCCGGCCTCTCGGGCGAGCAGGGGATGGGCCTGTCGGTGCGCTTCATGCAGATCGACCGCAGCGCCATCGCCTCCTACCTGATCTCCCTGTACTGCTCGCTCGCCGTACTCACCGAGGACGCGCTCGCCGTGCTCGACGACGTCGAGGTGGACAAGTTCCATGACTACGCGCCGAGTTACCGGTAACCATGACCACGCCCCCGACTACCGGTAACGAAGCCGCCCCCGCGTGGCTGCCGGACGAGGAGACGCTGAGCCGGATGGCCGGGGAGTTCTTCCGAGCACTCCCCGGGCAGCCGGCGGACACGGAGGCGCCGGCTCCGGCCTTCGACGGTCGGCCGGAGTGGCCGACGCCCACCGGCCTGCCGCTCGCGGACTCTTCTCCTACGGCACCTGCGGGGCCGTCGGCCGCGCAGTCCGTTCCCACGGTGCCCACCGGTCCGCCGGCCCCGGGCCCGTTCCCCGCCCAGCCGGCCGGAGCGCCGACGGCGGATTTCGCGCCTTCGGTGCCAACCGGTCCGCCCGCTGCTGGATCCGCTCCCGCGGTGTCCGCAGGCATGCCGACTGCGGACCCGCTTCCTCCGGTGCCCACCGGCCTCCCGTCCATGGACCCGCCGCCCCCGGCACCGACCGCCGGAATGAGCCCGCCGTCCGGGCCGCCACCGACCAGCGCCCCGGCCACGTTCATGGCGAGCCCCTATGCGGTGGGTGCGCCCGGAGCCGCCGGACCCACCCCGGAGGCACCGGCCCAGCCGGTACCTCCGGGGCCGCCGCCCGCCCCGTCGCCGGCCGCACCGGCCCGACTTCCGGACCCCGGGCCGTACTACTTCCTCACCGAGGCACCCGGGTACCCCGCCCAGGCGCCGGAGCTCCCCGGCTTCGGGCACCTCGGGCTGCCGCCGCTTCCCGACCTCATGTCACCGACCGCGACGACCGCGCCGTACTACTTCGTCCAGGAACCCGACGCGTCCGGTGCGCCGTCGGGACTGCCGCTCGACCAACACCCGGCCTTCGACGTGCAAGCGGTCCGCCGGGACTTCCCGATCCTGTCCGAGCTGGTCAACGGGCGGCCGTTGATCTGGCTGGACAACGCGGCGACCACGCAGAAGCCGCAGGCGGTGATCGACCGGCTGGTCGAGTTCTACTCGCGGGAGAACTCCAACATCCACCGGGCGGCGCACGAGTTGGCCGCCCGGGCGACGGACGCCTACGAGGGCGCCAGGAAGACCGTCGCCCGGTTCATCGGGGCGGGCTCCGCCGAGGAGATCGTGTTCGTCCGGGGCACCACCGAGGCGATCAACCTGGTCGCCAAGGCATGGGGTCCCGCGCACATCCGCGCCGGCGACGAGATCGTGCTCTCCCATCTGGAGCACCACGCCAACATCGTGCCCTGGCAGATGCTGGCGGAGCAGACCGGCGCGGTGATCAAGGTGATCCCGGTCGACGACAGAGGGCAGTTGCTGCTCGACGAGTACACCGCGCTTCTGTCGGAGCGGACCAAGCTGGTCGCGGTCACCCAGATGTCCAACGCGCTCGGCACCGTCGTACCGGTCGAGCAGGTCATCGAGATCGGACATCGCGCCGGGGCACGTGTCCTGGTCGATGCCGCGCAGTCGGTCCCGCACCTGCCGATCGACGTCAGGGCACTGGACGCCGACTTCCTCGTCTTCTCCGGGCATAAGTTGTTCGGACCGACCGGGATCGGGGTGCTCTACGCCAAACGCGAGGTCCTTGAGGACATGCCTCCGTGGGAGGGCGGCGGCAACATGATCACCGACGTGACCTTCGAGAAGTCCAGCTTCCAGCCGCCGCCGGGTCGTTTCGAGGCCGGTACCGGCAACATCGCCGACGCGGTGGGGCTGGCCGCGGCCATCGACTACGTCGAGCGCGTCGGCCTGCCGAACATCGCCGCCTTCGAGCACACCCTCGTCGAGCACGCCACCGAGGGCCTGCGCGGCGTGCCCGGGCTCCGGCTGGTCGGCACCGCGCCGAACAAGGCGAGCATCGTGTCGTTCGTCCTCGACGGCTACGAGCCGGCCGAGGTCGGCACAGCGCTCAACGAGGAGGGCATCGCGGTCCGTTCGGGCCACCACTGCGCGCAGCCGATCCTGCGCCGGTACGGACTGGAGGCCACCGTCCGGCCGTCGTTCGCCTTCTACAACACGCATGGGGAGGTGGACACGCTGATCGCGGCGGTCCACCGGCTCGCGGACCGCCGAGGCGGGCGCCGCTAGCCGTATGTGCCACCACAACCGGTACGGCGGAGACCTGTCCGAGGTCTCCGCCGTACCGGCACGAAGCCGGTCGTTCCGCTCTCCGGCAGGTCACTTCTTCAGCCAGCCGACCCTCGTGTAGTCGACGTCCGCGAGGCCGCTCGCGCCGTAGTTGGCCAGGTTCGAGCGGACCGCGAGGACCTGGGGGCGCTGGTAGACCGGGATGGAGTGGCCCAGCGCCCAGATCTTGGCGTCGGCCTCGTTGTAGAGCTTGTTCGCCTCGGTGGTGTCCGTGGTCTCGGTGGCCTTCTTCAGCAGGGCGTCGATCTCGGGGGAGCCGACCGAACCGTAGTTCTGGTAGAGGTTCTTGCCGGACGGCTCGCGGTAGATCGGGTACGCCTGGGAGCGGAAGATCTGGTCGACCCAACGGAAGCTCGTCAGATCGAAGTTGCCGATGGTGACGTACTTGGAGAAGTAGTCGTTCGACGGCACCTTCACGATGTTCAGCTTGATCCCGACCTGCGCCAACTGTGCCTGCACCAGCTCCGACTGGTCCACCTGCGCGGAGGTGGAGCCCGCGCTGAGCGTGTAACCGAGGGTGAGCTGCTTGCCGGCCTTGACCCGCTTGTCGCCCTGGAGCTTCCAGCCCGCCGCGTCCAGCAGCTCGCCCGCCTTCTTCAGGTCGTACGTGCCGTAGGTACCGGAGTTGTCCTGGTAGCCGGCCTGGTTGGGCATGAAGAAGTGGCTGCCGTACGGCTTCAGTTGGACGGGGAGGTCCTTGCCGAAGGCTGCGGCGATGGACGTGCGGTCGATGGCGTGCTGGAGGGCCTGGCGAACGCGGACGTCCTTGAGCGGGCCGCGCGCGCCGTTGAACTCGATGTGCACCTCGTCCCAGCGGGCGCCGACGCGGATGTCGGTGCCGGCCGCCTTGTACAGCCGCTTGTAGTCCTCGGGCAGGAGCGCGCTCGCGTAGTCGATCTCCTTGTTGAGGTAGGCGTCCGTCCAGGCGGAGTAGTCCAGGGCGCGGAAGACGATCGAGTCCAACTTGGGCTTCGTTCCCCACCAGTTGGGGTCCGGGACCGCTGTGATGGTCTGGGCCGCCTTGTCGTACGAGGAGATCTTGAAGGCGTTGCCGGTGATCGGGATCCGCTGCGTCCAGCCCTTGTTGAACTTGTCCGGGGTGCCGATCCCGGCGGCCGGCAGCAGCGGGTTGAAGAGGTGCTCCCAGTCGGCGTACGGCGTGGAGAAGGTGACCTTCACCTGGTGCGCGTCGGCGCCCTGTTCGACCTTGCCGATCTGCTCGTAGCCGGAGGTGTCGGCGGCCTCGTACGCCTTGTCCGTGCCGTTGTTCGCCTTCCACAGGGCCTCGAAGTCCCGCCAGCCGATGGCCTTTCCGTCGGACCACTTGGCTTTGGGGTTCAGCTTGTAGACGACCGTCTGCGGGCTGGTCGAGGTCACCGAGGCGGAGAGCAGGAAGTCAGTGTCGGGGTGGGACTCGCCCTGGGCGTCCGCCCAGAACAGCCGGGGCTCCACGAGTTCGTTGATGTCCGTCGCGTCGCCCTGGTTGCCGTTGGCGGTGTAGCGGTTGTAGTCCGCGATCCACTGCGAGATCGCCAGCTTGAGGGTGCCGCCCTGCTGGACGTCGCTCAGCGGACGGGCGTTGATCTCCTGGCTGCCGGCCGGGGCCGCGCTCTTCCGCGCGACGGGTTTGCCGTCGTCGGAGGAGCCGCAGCCGGTCACCAGCAACGCGGTGGCCGCGGTGGCGGCGATCCAGGCTGCGGCGGAGGTCTGTCGCATGTCGGTGTCCTTCGTGAGGCCGGTGATCATCGGTGGGCGCGCCGGGACTTCAGGTGGATGCACCGAACGTAGAACGGCCTACGACCCGCGGGGGAGACCCCCTGGACACCTGACATGTTCTCTTCATAGTGTGGCAACAAGACGCCTGGACCATTTCTTCTGTGCCTGCCTACCTGGCCAAACGACTCGGCTACTACGCCCTGTTGCTCCTGGCCGCCGTCTGCCTCTCCTACCTGCTGGCCTCCCTCGCGCTCCACCCGCGCGAGTACTACGCCGGCCGGCAGCCGCCCATCCCCGTGGCCTCGGTGAACCACCATCTCGACGAGATCGGCGTCAACGACCGCACCCCGCTCCTGACCCGCTTCCTGCGCTGGCTCGGACACGCGGTGCGCGGCGACCTCGGGCAGACCATCGACGGCACCTCCGTCAACGCCGAGTTCGGCCGCCGACTCGGGGTCAGCCTGCGGCTGCTGCTCGCCGGGACCGTGTTCGGGACCGTCGTGGGAGTGCTCGTCGGGGCCTGGACGGCGGCACGGCAGTACCGGTTCAGCGACCGGGCCGTCACCCTCGCCTCCTTCGCACTGCTCTCAACTCCCGTGTTCCTGCTGGCGATCCTCCTCAAGACCGGCGCGATCTGGTTCAACCAGACCACCGGCACGGACCTGATCCAGTTCACGGGAGAGAAGAGCCCCGGCGTCACCGGCGGCCTCTGGACCGTCCTCAAGGACCGCAGTGTGCACCTGCTCCTGCCCACCCTCTCCGTCGCGCTCTTCGCCGTCGCGAGCTACAGCCGCTACCAGCGCAACACGATGCTCGACGTCCTCGGCTCGGACTATCTGCGCACGGCGCGGGCCAAGGGCCTCGCCCGCCGCACGGTCTTCCTCAAACACGGACTGCGTACGGCCCTCATCCCCATGTCGACCTACTTCTCCTACGGCTTCCTCGCGCTGTTCACCGGTGCCATCTTCACGGAGACGATCTTCGGCTGGCACGGGATGGGGGAGTGGTTCGTCGCGTCGATCGGCAAGAACGACGTGAACTCCGTGGTCGCCGTGAACCTCTTCGCCGCCGTCACCGTGCTGCTCTCCGGTTTCCTCGCCGACGTCCTGCACGCAGCGCTCGACCCGCGCATCCGGCAGGCGTCATGACGACGGCCGTCATTGCCGAAGAGGCACCCGTCGCCGCCCCGCCCGCCGGTCGCGCCACCGTCGTGCTGCGCCGCTTCCTGCGCAACCGCACCGCCCTCGCCGGAGCCGTCGTCCTGGTACTGCTGTTCCTGCTGGCCTTCGTCGGGCCGTACGTCACCCCGTGGTCGTACAGCCACATCGACTACACCGCGCTGCGGGCCGCCCCCGACACCGACCACTGGTGGGGGACGAACCGGATAGGTCAGGACGTGTTCGCGCAGACCGTGCGCGGTCTGCAGAAGTCGCTGATCATAGGGCTGCTCGTCGCCGTGCTGTCGACCGGGCTCGCCTCGCTCGTCGGCGCCTGCGCCGGATACTTCGGCGGGTGGACCGACCGGCTGCTCATGTTCCTCGTCGACCTGCTGTTGGTCTTCCCGTCCTTCCTGATCATCGCGATCGTCTCGCCCCGGCTGAACTCCAGCGGCTGGTTCGCCCTGGTCGGGCTGCTCGGACTCTTCGCCTGGATGATCACCGCCCGGGTCGTGCGGTCCATGACCCGCTCCCTCAAAGAGCGCGAATTCGTGCGCGCCGCGCGGTACATGGGCGTCGGACCCTTCCGGATCATCTGGCGGCACGTGCTGCCCAACGTGGCCTCCTTCCTCATCATCGACGCGACCATCCAGGTCGGCGGCGCGGTGATGAGCGAGACCGCGCTGTCGTACTTCGGCTTCGGCGTCCAGCCACCCGACGTGTCCCTCGGCACGCTGATCGCCGACGGGACGAGCGCCGCGGTCACCTACCCCTGGATGTTCTTCTTCGCGGCCGGA
The DNA here is from genome assembly GCF_045162565.1 of Streptomyces sp. NBC_00986. Classification (NCBI taxonomy): domain Bacteria; kingdom Bacillati; phylum Actinomycetota; class Actinomycetes; order Kitasatosporales; family Streptomycetaceae; genus Streptomyces; species Streptomyces sp. NBC_00986. Next base: position 497,397 of record NZ_CP108733.1, on the reverse strand, counting down.
CTCCTGGTCGTCTTCGTCCTGGCGGTGAACCTGGTGGGCGACGGGCTGCGGGACGCGCTGGACCCCACCTCGAAAGGCGCCTCCCGATGAGCCCGATACTCCAAGTGACCGATCTGGACGTCGACTTCGACGGACGACCCGCCGTACGGGGGGTCGGTCTCACCCTCGAACGCGGTGAAGTCCTCGGTCTCGTCGGCGAGTCGGGCTCCGGCAAGTCCGCGACCGCGCTCGCCGTACTCGGCCTGCTCCCGGGCAACGCGACGGTACGCGGATCCGTCCGGCTCGACGGCCAGGAACTCGTCGGCGCCTCGGAGCGGCAGCTCACGAAGGTTCGTGGCAGCCGGGTCTCCATGGTCTTCCAGGACCCGCTGTCCGCGTTCACGCCCGTCTACCGGATCGGCGACCAGATCGCCGAGGCGGTACGCGCCCACCAGGACGTCTCCCGCGATCAGGCCCTGGAACGAGCCGTCGAACTGCTCGACGTCGTCGGGATCCCCGAACCCGCCCTGCGCGCACGGGCGTTCCCGCACGAGTTCTCCGGCGGCATGCGCCAGCGCGCGATGATCGCCATGGCGATGGCCAACGACCCCGACATCATCCTCGCCGACGAACCGACCACCGCCCTCGACGTCACCATCCAGGCCCAGGTGCTCGACGTCCTGCGCACCGCGCGGCGCGAGACCGGGGCCGCGTTGCTCCTGGTCAGCCACGACCTCGGTGTCATCGCCGGGACGGCCGACCGGGTGGCCGTGATGCACGGGGGACGGGTCGTCGAATCGGGCACGGCCGTCGACGTCTTCGAGCGGCCCCAAGAGCCGTACACGAAGCGGCTGTTGGCCGCCGTGCCCCGGATGGACACTCCGCGCGCACCCCAACCGCCCACCGGGGAAACGGTGTTGAAGGTACGCGGACTCACCAGGACCTTCCCCCTCCTCAAGGGAACCGCCTTCAAGCGCCGGATCGGCTCCGTGTACGCCGTCGACGGCGTCGACCTCGACATCAGGCGCGGCGAGACGCTTGCCCTCGTCGGCGAATCGGGGTCCGGGAAGTCGACGACGCTCTTCGAGCTGCTCGAACTGGCCCGCCCGGAAGGCGGATCGATCGAGCTGTTCGGCAGGGACCTCGCCCGGCTCGGCAAGGCGGAGGTGAAGGCCCTCCGCCGCCGCGTCCAGATCGTCTTCCAGGACCCGATGGCCTCCCTGGACCCGCGGATGCCCGTGGGGGACATCGTCGCCGAGCCGCTGCGCACCCAGGGGGTCGACCGGGCGACGATCGGGCGTCGCGTGCCCGAACTCCTCACCCAGGTCGGGCTGGACCCGGCACACGCGGAGCGCTACCCGCACGAGTTCTCCGGCGGCCAGCGGCAGCGCGTCGGCATCGCCCGCGCGCTGTCCGTCGAACCCGAACTGCTCGTCCTCGACGAACCGGTCTCGGCCCTCGACGTCTCCGTCCAGGCCGGCGTGCTCGAACTGCTGCGACGCCTCAAGGAAGAGCTGGGCCTCGCCTATCTCTTCGTCTCCCACGACCTGTCCGTCGTACGGAACATCGCCGACCGCGTGAGCGTGGTCTACCTCGGCCGCACGGTCGAGGCCGGCCCGGTCGACGAGGTCTTCGAGCGACCCCGGCATCCCTACACCCAGGCTCTCCTCTCCGCCGTACCCCTGCCGGATCCGGTACGCGAGCGGGCACGGCAGCGGTCGCGCATCCTGCTCGCTGGGGACCCGCCCAGCCCGACGCGACGCTACGGCGGCTGCCGGTTCCGGGCACGCTGCCCGCTCCACCGGCAGTTGGGGGACGGGGAGCGGAAACGGTGTGAGCAGGAGGTTCCGGTGCTCGACGGGGACGGGGCGGCCTGCCACTTCCCGCGTGTACGGGAGGTTGTCCTGCCGTCCTAGGGGGCGGGTCCGAGACGGTCGTCGTGGTGTGGGCTCGTGGATTCCCACGTGAGGGTGTGTCTGCGCCTCGGCTTCGGGGGCAGACGGCGATGGATCGGGTGCGAACGGCACCCGGCCGTGGACCGCCGCGAGGCGCCGACCCGTGGGAGCTCCGATGTCGACCGCCGTGCCGGGAAGAGCAGCAGGAGCGACCGGGGACGAACCTGAGGCGGTCCGGCGGGGTCGGTCGCCTGTTCTGCCCCGGGGTACCGGCAGTACCGCGGCGCGCATCGGCGTACTGACCGTCTGTCAGGCCGCCCTGATCGTGGGCTTCGGGCTCCTGATCACGGGACCGGCCCGGAACGTGTGGCCGCTGACGGTCGAGGACCATGTCGACGAGGGGTTCGAACGGATCCGTACGAGCTCGCTCACCACCCTGTCGTACCTCGGCTCGGAGGCGGGCAACACCCTCACGGTGATCGCCGTCACCCTGCTGAGCTGCGTGGCCCTGCTGCTCGTGCCCCGGCTGCCGATGTGGCGTCAGGCGGTGTTCCTCGCCGTCGCCGTCTCGCTCCAGGCACTGGTGTTCCTGGCCGTCACCGAGTCGGTGGACCGGACCCGCCCTCATGTGCACCGCCTCGACGCCTCCCCGCCCACGTCCAGTTACACCTCCGGCCACACCGGCGCGGCCACCGCGCTCTACGCCGGACTCGCGGTGCTCGTGCTGTCCCGGGTGCGCAGGCCGTGGCGGTGGCCGCTGGCCGGGCTGCTGTTCCTCGTGCCCCTGGCCGTCGGCGTTTCCCGCCTCTACCGGGGCATGCACCACCCCACGGACGTGATCGGCGGTATCGCCAACGGCACCCTGTCCCTGCTGATCGTCGGCCGCGCCCTGTTCACCGACGCGTCCGTGGCCGCCGTTCCCGCGCAGCGGACCGGGCACGCCGACACGACCGCGCGGGGCGAGGAGCGCGAGCCCGGCAGCACCGCCGTGATCTTCAACCCCACGGTGACCGACGCGGCGGCCCGCGAGAAACTGCGGCGGATCCTGGAACAACACGGCCACCGCGCACCGGAGTTCATCGAGACCACCGCCGACGACCCCGGCACCGGCCAGGCGACCGGAGCGGTCAGGGCCGGAGCGGACCTGGTCGTGGTCTGCGGCGGCGACGGAACCGTGCGGGCGGCCGCCGACGCCCTGGCAGGCAGCGGCGTACCGCTCGTCGTGGTGCCCTGCGGCACCGGCAACCTGCTGGCCCGCAACCTCGGCCTGCCGCTCACCCCCACCACCGCGCTCGACACCGCCCTGTCCGGCACCCCGCACCGCATCGACCTCGGCCGCATCGAGGGGGACGGCCTCGCCCCCACCCACTTCACCGCGATGTCCGGGGCCGGGCTCGACGCGGCGATGCTGGAACACACCGACGATCGCGCCAAGTCCGCCGTCGGCTGGCTCGCCTACGTACTCGCCACAGTCGGCACCCTGCGCACACCCCGGATGCGGCTGACGGTCCGGTTCGACGACGGGCCCGTCCTGCACCGCACGGCCCGCATGGTGCTCCTCGCCAACGTCGGCACCGTACAAGGCGGTCTGACACTCCTCCCGGCGGCCCGCCCCGACGACGGCCTGCTCGACGTGCTGATCCTCGACCCGCGCGGCCCCGGCGGCTGGATGCGCGCTCTGGGCATCCTGATGCGCGGTCGCGGGCGGAACGCGTGGCCCACGACCGTGGAAACCCTCGTCCCCGAGGGCACCGGCACGAAGGGCGTACCGGTGGAGTTCCGCACCTTCCGACGGGCCGAACTCACCTTCGCCGTACCGCAGTCGCGTGAACTCGACGGCGACCCGGTGTCCCACGGCCGGCGTCTCACCGCAGAGGTCCGCCCCGGCGCGCTGACCGTGCTGCTGCCCATCCGGGAGAAGTGAATGGGTACCGCCACCAAGGTCCCCGAGACCCGCGACATGACCGGCGACGACCTCTCGGCCGACGAGGCCCTGGCGTCGCTCCGCCGCTACGGCCGCTGGCCGCTGCTGCGCGACTCCTTCGTCCGGTTCCGCTACGCCGACGGCTTCAGCCATTCCCGCGCGCTCGCCCTGCAGACGGTGCTGGCGGTGATCCCGCTGGCCATCGCCTTCGTCGGCCTCTCCACGGCGCTGCACACGGAGAACATCGGACGACTCGCCGAACTGACCATCCACCGGATCGCGCAGGGGCCCAGCGCCGACGTCGTCGACGACGCACTGGACCGAAGCCGCCACAGCGCGGGCGACGGTGACGAGATCGCGCTCTGGTTCGGCCTGCTCTTCTCCCTGGTCAACGTCACCACCGCGATGTGCCAGATCGAACGCGGCGCCAACCGGATCTACGGGAACGAACGCGACCGCCCCTTCCACCAGAAGTACCTGCGCGGGCTCGTGATGTCGCTGAGCGCCGGGATCCCGCTCGGACTCGGGTTCGTCGTGATGGTGGCCGGCGGCGACCTGGCCGCCGCGGCGGCGACGGTGTACCACCTCGACGGCGATGCCAGGACCGCCTGCGAGATCCTGCGTTGGCCCTTCGGCCTGCTGCTCGCCCTCCTCTCGGCCAGCGCGATCTTCCGCCGGTCCCCCCGCCGCCGCCAGCCCGGCTACACGTGGCTGGCCTTCGGCGCCGCCGTCTACCTCGTCCTGTGGACGGCCCTGACCTGGCTGCTGAGCCTGTACCTGGACATCAGCGGATCCTTCGACACGGTCTACGGCCCGCTCAGCGCCTTCATGTCCCTGCTGCTCTGGGCCTACCTGACCTCCATCGCCCTCTTTCTGGGCCTGTCCTTCGCCGCGCAGCTGGAGGCCGCGCGGGCGCTGCGACCGGGTCCGATCGCAGCCGACCCGGGAGTGTGAAGAGTGGTTCGCGCCGCGGCCCAGCGCCTTCGTGACCTCCGTCGTCGGACGGCCGACCGCAGATTCGGCATCCACCTGTTCACTTCGGCCACGGTCGCTGCCACAGCTGCCGTCCCCTTCGGCCTGCTGCTCGTCCTGGTCGAGGGACACTGGCAGCCGCTGCGCCGTCTCGACGCGGGCGCGGCACGGAGGTTGAACGAGGCCGCCCTCGAACACCCGGCGTGGACAAGCACGTTGAGGTTCCTGTCCGACCGGGTGTGGGACCCGGTCACCCTGCGGACGGCCGTAGCGCTGCTGACCGTATGGCTGTTGTACCGCCGGGCCTGGCGTCTGGCCGCCTGGTCCGCCGTGACGGCCACGGCCGGTGGGCTCATCGGGCTGCTGGTCAAAATCGTGGTCGAGCGGGCCCGACCGTCTCTGGAGGACCCGGTCGCGCACGCACCGGGTTTCTCCTTCCCCTCGGGACACGCGATGACCGCGACCACCTCGTTCGCCATCTTCCTGTTGGTCCTGCTGCCCCTGGTGCCGCGTGCCCTGCGGGCGTTGTGCTGGGGCGTCGCGATCGTGTCCGTACTCGGCGTGGGCTTCACCCGGATCGCCCTCGGCGTCCACTGGTTCAGCGACGTCGTGGGCGGCTGGCTCCTGGGCCTCGCCGTCGTGGCCCTCACCACCTGGGCCTTCGAGGCCTGGCGCACCGACGCGGGCCGTCGCCCCGCCGGCTTGAGCGAGGGACTGGAGCCCGAACTCACCGGCGCCCACCCCGAATCCGACCCCTCCGTCCGGAACACACGGCGGATCGGTAGGTGACTGACGACCGAGTGCGCGAGATCCCAGGAGGAGCGTATTGGTCGGGCAATCGTGGGACCTTGTCCGCGGTTGGGTCGGCTCCGGAGGTAGCCCTGTGCGCAACACCCTTAGAGAGTGGGCGAGTTCCGCGCACCGGCACTGACGCGGGCATCACCGACCAGGCGCGTCGCAACTCCGCCTCGGCGCACTGAGCAGCAGGATCACAACGGCGTCGGCACTTGTTTGACGAGCCGTCAATAACTGACGGTGTCTCAGAATTGTATGAAGCGGCAGAAGTTGGCCTGCCAGGGCGCGGTCAATACGGCGATCGTGGCATGCTGCGATGTCGAGGCCCGCACGGGCAGTCGGCGCCCGGGTCGCGCAGACCCTGGGCAGGGTGGGGAAGGCGGTCGGATGGAGCGCTCTGGGGAGGAGCGCCTCCCGCGCGTGCTGCCCGGCGTCAGCGCTCCGCGTTTCGTCGGCCGAGCGGCCGAACTGCACCGGCTGACGGACGCCTTGGCCCGGCCGCCGGCCGCGGTCCTCGTCGAGGGCGAGGCCGGAATCGGCAAGAGCCGACTCGTCCAGGAGGCGCTGGAGGAGCCCGGTATCGCCGCCCGACGGCCGCTGTCCGCCATGTGCCCCCCGTTCCGGGAGGCCCTCACCCTGGGCCCGGTCGTCGATGCCGCCCGTGAGGCCCGGCCCGACGTGGCGGAGCTGGCCCTCACTCCCCTCGCCGGGGTACTGCGGCCGCTGTTCCCCGAGTGGACGCAGGACCTGCCGCCGTCGCCCGAGACGCTGTCGGACGCAGGCGCCGCCCGGCACCGGCTCTTCCGCGCACTGGCCGAACTGCTGGACGCCATGGGCGTCGGCGTGCTGGTCCTGGAGGACGTCCACTGGGCCGACGAAGCCACCCTGGACTTCCTGATGTTCCTCGCCTCCCGCCGGTCCCGCCGGATGAGCCTGGTGCTGACCTACCGTCCCGAGGACGTGGCGCCGGATTCCACGCTGATGCGGCTGACCTCCCGGCCACCGGCCGGCACCGGGTACGTACGGATCGGCCTCGGCGCGCTGGACGTGCCGCAGACCGCCGAGTTGATGTCGTCGATGCTGGACGGGGAACACGTCTCCGAGGCATTCGCGTCGTTCCTCCAGGAGCGGACCGACGGTGTGCCGCTGGCGATCGAGGAGTCCGTCCGGCTGCTGCGCGACCGGGCCGATCTGGTCCGGCGCGACGGCGAGTGGGTGCGCAGGACGCTGGCCGACATCGCCGTGCCGCCCACCATCCGGGACGCGGTCGCCGAGCGCGCCTCGCGCCTCACCCCGGTCGCGCAACGCGTCCTCCAGGCCGCCTCCGTGCTCGCCGAACCGGTCGGCTCGGCCGTCCTCGCGACGGTGAGCGGGCTCCCGAACAACGTTGTCGGCGAGGCCGTGGACGCCGCCGTACGCAGTGGACTGCTCGGCGAGGACCGCGCCGCCCGGGTCCGCTTCCGGCACGCGCTGGCCGCCCGTGCGGTCTACGACATGACACCCGCGCCCGACCGCCGAGCCCTGCACCGGGAAGCGGGCCGCGCACTGCGGGCCGTGACACCGCAGCCGGTGGCCCGGCTCGCCCACCACTACCGGGAGGCGGGGGACACCGGGCAGTGGCGCGAGTACGCGGAACGGACCGCGGACCTCGCCCTGGCCTCCGGGGACCATCGCACCGCTGTCGGACTGCTGCACGAGTTGCTCACCGAGAGCGATCCGCCCGCCGCCTCGGTGGCCCGGTGGGCACAGAAGATGCCGGTCCTGGCCTTCAACGGGCTCGTTGCCCGCGGCGACCTGACCCGCGCGCTGCGCAGGGTGCTGGACACAGAGGCGCTCGCCCCGCACGACCGCGCGGCCGTCCGCACCCAGCTGGGGCGCATGCTGCTGCACGCGGGCGAGTACGCGGCCGGCGCGGCGGAACTGGAGCGGGCACTGCCGGACCTGGCCGACGAACCGTTCCAGGCCGCCTGGGCGATGAACACGCTCGGCGCCCCGCCGAGCACCCTGATGACCGCCGGGGAACACCGCCGTTGGCTGGACCGGGCGGCCGACGCGGCCCGGCTGCCGATGACGGCGGACCAGCGGCTGGCTCTCGCGGTGGACCGGGCAACCGCCCTGCTGGACATGGGCGACGAGGTCGGCTGGGACGTGGTCGCGGAACTGCCCGACACCGCGACGACGCCCGAAGGAATGATGCAGCTGACCCGCAGCGGACTCAACATCGGTAACGGGGCCATGCGTTGGGGCCGCTATGACCAAGCCAGAGCGCTGCTGACGACCGGGCTGGCCAGGGCCGAGGGACACCGGTACCGGCGGCTGCACGACATGATCCTGGTGACGCTGGTGCACCTGGACTGGTTCACCGGCGCCTGGGACGGACTGGCCGAGCGGGCCGCCGCCCTGGCAGAGGTGGACGAGGAGCCGCTGCTCCAGCTGGACGCCCTGCTGGTCACAGCCCTGCTGGACGGGGCGGTCGGCGGCGGCGACGCGAACCCCGGCCAAGTGGCGGTGGCCGAGGGCGGGTTGGGCACCGTCGAGGAGCGGCTGCGCCAGGTGCTCGACGCGGGGCTGCGGCGCGGCATCGTGGATCTGCCGCTGGAGCCCGCGGCCGCCCTCGCGCGGATCCGGCTCGCCGAGGGGTCGGCCGCAGAGGCGCTGGAGTTGACGGAGGGACCGGCCGACGTCGTGGCCCGCAAGAACATCTGGCTGTGGGCCACCGAGTTCGCACCGGTACGGACCGGCGCGCTTCTCGCGGTCCAACGGCCCGACCAGGCACGGCAGTTCGTCGCGGACCTGGCCGAAGGTCTCAGCGGCAGGAACCTCCCGGCAGCGCACGCGGCCCTGGAGACGTGTCTCGGAGTGCTGGCGGAAGGAGAGGGCCGCAGTGTCGACGCAGCCGCCGCGTTCGGCCGGGCCGCCACCGCCTGGACGCGCCTGCCGCGACCGTATGACGCACTGCTCGCGACCGAACGCCGGGCCGGCTGCCTGCTGACAGCGGGGGACAGGGACACCGGACTGGCCGAACTCGCCCACGTGCAGGCGGGATTCACGGCTCTGGGAGCACGGAAGGACGCCGACCGGGTGCACCTCGCGCTTCGTGCGGCCGGGGCTCCGGTACGACAGGTGTGGCGCGGCGGGCGGCGCGGCTACGGCGACCAACTGTCGCCGCGCGAGCTGGAAGTGGCCCGGCTGATGCTCACCGGTCTGACCAACCCGGCCATCGCACGAGCACTCTCCCGATCCCCGAAGACCGTTGCCGCGCAACTGAACTCCGCGATGCGCAAATACGGAGTGACCTCGCGCACCGCACTCGCGGTCACCCTGACACAGGCCGGAATCACCCCGCCGGAAGGCCACGTCACCGGCGCGCGCTCCGATCTTTAGGTCATCCGCCCCATCGCGAGGACACACGGCGACCATCGATACTCGATGCGCGCACGATCCCCGAGCCGGCCTGCACCTGGGCATGACCGGAAGGGCGTCATCCATCGGATGAGCAGCACCCCCGAACCGAAGTCCGGCGCACCGAGCGCCCGTACAGACATCCCCGCCACCGGAGCGCGGCACACCGAAGTGCCGCCCACCGGAGCGCGACACCCCGAACCGACGCCCGCCGCACCGGGCGTACCCGCCGACGACACGACGTCGGACCCCGCCTGCGCGGACGACTCGTACAGCGGTTACGAACCTCTCTGATCCCGGCCCGACCGGGTCCTGAACGCGACGAAAAGGGTGCCCCCTTGCTGTCCTCAAGACGTGCGCGCATGCGCGCACCCCTCTCCCTTCTCATAGCGGGCTGTCTCGGCGCCGCTGCTCTCACCGCGATACAACCGGCCACCGCCTCGGCGGCCACCCCCAGTTCCTCGGCCTCCTCGTCCGCCGCCGACTCCGCCAAGTCCTCCGACCTGCTCAACGCCGTGCCGCAGGACAACGTCCCGCAGAACTACGTCCCGGCCGGCTGCAACAACCCGAGCCTCAAGGACGGCGTGGCCCAGTGCTTCGCCGACGTGCGTACCGGCTCCGACCACATCGTCCGGCCGCAGGTGAGCGCGCCCCCGTCCGCGGCGTTGGGCCCGGCCGACATCCAGGCGGCCTACAGTCTTCCCGCCGGCGGCGAGGGCAGGACGGTCGCGATCGTCGACGCGTACGGCGACTCCCACGCCGAGGCCGACCTGGCCGCGTACCGCGCGTACTACGGGCTGCCCGAGTGCACCACCGCCAACTCCTGCTTCCGCAAGGTCGATCAGAGCGGTGGCACGGACTATCCCGCCGACGACGAGGGCTGGGCGCTGGAGACCGCGCTCGACCTCGACGCCGTCTCCTCCGCCTGTCCGGCGTGCAACATCCTTCTCGTGCAGGGTGATTCGGCAAGCCTTGACGACCTGGGCACCGCGGTCGACACCGCCGTACGCCTGGGCGCCAAGTACGTCTCCAACTCCTACGGTCTGCCCGGCGAGAGCGCCTCCGAGACCGCGTACGACCACCACTACGACCACCCCGGGGTGGCCGTGGTCGCGTCCACCGGCGATACCGGCCATGTCCAGAACTGGCCTGCCACCAACCCCGATGTGGTGGCCGCCGGCGGCACCCGGCTGACCCGCACCGCGGACACCGAACGCGGCTGGACGGAGTCCGCCTGGACCTCCGGCGGATCGGGCTGCTCGCTGTACGAGACCCAGCCCACCTACCAGCGGGGGCTCGCCACCGGCTGCGACACCCGGGCGACGGCCGACGTCGCCGCGGTCGCCGACCCCGCGACCGGCCTGGCCGTGTACGACACGGTGGGCAGGGACGGCTGGCTGCAGGTCGGCGGCACCAGCCTCTCCGCACCGCTGATCACGGCGATGTACGCGCTGGCGGGCACCCCCGTCGAGGGCACCTACCCGGTGACCTACCCGTACATCAACGCCTCCGGGCTGACCGATGTCACCGAAGGGTCCAACGACGACTGCGGCACGGTGGTGTGCACCGCCGGCCCCGGCTGGGACGGACCGACCGGTCTCGGCACCCCGGTCGGAGTGTCCGCGCTGGCCTTCGGCGTCCATGGAACGCTGTCCGGACGAGTCACCGACAGCGTGTCCGGCGCCCCGCTGGCCGGTGCGGCGCTGGCCGTCTCCGAAGAGGCGACGGGCGGCCGGGAGTACCACGTCACCACCGACGCCGAAGGCGCGTACAGCCTCCCCGTCGCGGTGGGCGAGTACCGGATCACCGCCACCGACTTCGGCTACCGGGAGAACACCAGCTCCGGAGTGAGCGTCGCCGAGAACCAGAGCACCACCGCAGACCTGACCCTGGTGAAAGTGCCGACCCGGACGGTGTCCGGCACGGTGAAGGATGGCAGCGGGCACGGCTGGCCCCTGTACTCGAAGATCACCATCGACGGCTATCCCAACGGAGCCCTCTACACCGACCCCTACACCGGCAGGTACAGCGTGGACCTTCCGGAGGAGGCCACCTACGCCGTCCATGTGGCCCCGGTCTACCCCGGCTACCAGAGCACGGACCTGAGTGTCCCGGTGGGCACCGCCGACGTACGTGCCGACGTGGCCCCGGACGTGGACCTGACGGCCTGCGTGGCGCCCGGCCACGCGTACCCGGGCGCGGCCGACTTCGGAGGCTGGACCGGCACGACACCGGAGCACGGCTGGACGGTCGTCGATCACGGGACGGACGGCGCCACCTGGGACTTCGCCGACAGCTTCCTGGCCAACTACACGGGCGGAACCGGGAACTGGGCCGCCGCCGACCCCTGGGGCCGGGGCGGTGTCCATGAGGACACCGAACTCATCTCGCCCACCTTCAGCCTGGCAGGCCAGAGCTCACCCGTCCTCCGCTTCTACGCCCTCTACGCAGCCAGCAAGGATTCGGCGGCGACCGTCGACCTCAGCCTCGACTCGGGCGCGACGTGGACCACGGTGTGGCACCGGGACACGGCCGAGTACCTGGGCCACGTCGAGGTTCCCCTGACCCAGGCGGCAAACGCGAAGCACGTCAAGGTGCGCTTCCACTACTCCGGCAGCGGCCTGTCGATCTGGCAGCTCGACACCGTCACCGTCGGCTCCTGCGCAACTGTGAGCGGAGGCATCGTCGCCGGAAAGGTCGTCGACGGCAACACGGGCGACGCCATCACGCCCGCCACCATCACCGACACCGCCGACGGCTACGCGACGGCGACCACCGCGGCGACCCCCGACGACCCGGCGTCCGACGGCTACTACTGGCTGTTCAGCGCCCCCGCCGGACGGCACACGTACCGGACCGCCGCCGCCCGCTACACCACCTCGACCGGCACCTTCACCACGCGGCCGGACAAGGTCAACCGGTTCGACCGCACGCTCAAGGCGGGCCGCCTGGCGGTGAGTTCGGCCGGTCTCTCCGTCAGCGAGACGCTGGGCGGATCAGGGAGCAAGAAGGTCACCTTCACCAACAAGGGGCAGGCGCCGCTGCACGTCAACCTCGGTGAGCAGAGCACCGGTTACACCTCGCCGGACGGGATCTCCACGACCACCTCGGATTCCTCGGCGGGGGCCCCGACGCTGCGCGTGAAGGGCAACTACTCACCCGGACCGATGAGTTCCCTCCCCTCGGCCACGAAGAGCACGTCGAGCGAGCCGTCCGCCACTGCATCGACGGGTCCCTGGACCGGTATCGCCGACTACCCCGAGCCCGTCATGGACAACGCCGTGGGCACCTACCAGGGCAAGGTCTACTCCGTCGCCGGAGTCTCCGGTCTCTTCGGCGGGGAGTACCTCGACCGCGGCTATGTGCACGACCCGTCCACCGATGCCTGGACCCCCATCGCCGACCTCCCCGAGGCCCTGGAATCACCGGGTGGGGCGTTCATCGACGGGACCATGTACGTCGCCGGCGGCTGGACCGAGAGCGGTGCCCGCGCCTCGCTCTACGCGTACCACCCCACCACCGACACCTGGACCCGCCTCGCCGATCTGCCCCAGGCGATCGGCATGCCGAACGTGACCACCCTCGACGGCAGCCTCTACGTCATCGGAGGCTGCACCGGATCCGGCTGCGGAGACAGCGTCAGCACCGTCTACCGCTACACCCCGGCCACCAACAGCTGGACCCGCCGCGCCGACTACCCGTTCACCATGGAACGCGGGGCCTGCACCGGTATCACCGGTGAACTGGTGTGCGCCGGCGGCATCACGGTCGTCGGTGGAGGGGTCGCCCCCCCCAAGGGACAGACCTACCGCTACAGTCCCGCCGCCGACACCTGGACCCGTGCGGCCGACATGCCCGACGCGAGCTGGGGCGCCACCGCCAGCGGGAACGACGGCAGACTCCAGGTCGTCGGCGGCATCGTCGGAACGGCCGCGGTCAACACCGTCGCCGAATACGACCCGGTGTCCAACTCCTGGTCCAGCCTGCCCAACACCGGCTCCGCCGTCCTCCGGGCCGGCGGCGGCTGCGGGATCTACCGCATCGGGGGCATGACCGCGGCCCTGGACGCCGTCTCCGCGGCCGAGATCCTGCCCGGGCACGACCAGTGCGACGGCGACGACGTCACCTGGCTGTCGGCGGACAAGACCTCGTTCGATCTCGCCCCCGGCCGGTCCACCACGGTCACCGTCCACGCCGACGCCTCCGCCGTGGACAGGGCGGGCACGTACACCGCGCGGCTCACCTACAGCACCGACGCTCCCTACGCCGGAGCGTCGGTGAAGGTCAGCCTCAAGGTCGAGGTCCCCCGCACCTGGGGCCATCTCTCCGGAACGATCACCGACAAGCGCACGGGAGCACCACTCGCCGCGGCCACCGTCCTGATCTGCCCGGTGGCGCACGCCGGAACGACCGGCTGCGGCCACCTCGTACACACCGTACGCACCGACTCCGACGGCCACTACGACCTCTGGCTCGACGCCCGCCCGAGCCCGCTGCGGATCACGGCCTCTGCCGCCGGCCACCGCTCGGCATCCAAGGAGGTGACCCTGCTGCCGGGCCGCGCCACGACGGCCGACCTGTCGCTGACCGCGACCTGACCCCACCGTCACCCCGCGCCCGCCCGGACTCTCTGTCCGGGCGGGCGCGGCTTCGCCCTGTTCCTGCGCACACCCCGAGACGGGTGTCCCTCGGTGGGTGTGGACGGTCCGCGCCGCGAGGAACTGGGACCGCGTGCCGATGTCTGTCCAGGCAGGACGTTGTCGTGGTCGCTGCGCTGACACCACTTCCCGACCGGACCCTCAACGGGCGGTTCCAGCAACAGTCGTTGGCCATCCTGACGAGGCCGGGTCGGGTCTCGGACGTGAGCCCGGGGCCCGACCTCACGGCTGTGTTCTTCCGACCCATTGTGGTTGGGCCCGCGCCCCCTTACTGTTCGGCTTTGCCTGAGTCTGTTTGATGCTGTTCGCCCAGTCGGTCTGGAGGCCGCCGTGCGGGATGGTCGGAACGGTTCAGAGGGTGCGAGACCCGGTCGCCGTCGGTGGTGGAGGGCGATCCTCGCGACTGCCGCGACCATCGCCCTGGCGGTGGGCATGACCGCGCCAGCCACGGCGGTCGCGCAGGACGTCGGAGAGCAGCCTCCCGCCGTCGCGTCGCAGGCGCACACCGTGACTCTCGACGGCTACTCCTTCCTCGTCGACGGCAAACGCACCTACCTGTGGTCTGGCGAGTTCCACTACTTCCGCCTCCCGAGCCAGGACCTGTGGCGCGACATCTTCCAGAAGATGAAGGCCGCCGGCTTCAACTCGACCTCCCTGTACTTCGATTGGGGCTACCACTCACCGAAGCCGGGCGTGTACGACTTCACCGGGGTGCGGGACGTCGACAAGCTCCTCGACATGGCCCAGGAGGCCGGCCTCTACGTCATCGCCCGCCCGGCGCCGTACATCAACGCGGAGGTCGACAGCGGCGGCCTGCCCGGCTGGCTGACCACCAAGGCGGGCAACAACCGCAGCGACGACCCGCGGTTCCTGAAGTACGCGGACGAGTGGCTGACCCAGATCGACCGGATCATCGCCCGCCACCAACTCACCAACGGCACCGGGTCAGTGATCGCCTACCAGGTCGAGAACGAGTACTACAACGGCTCGGCCGCCGGCCGTTCCTACATGCAGCACCTGGAGGACAAGGCCCGCGCCGACGGCATCACGGTCCCGCTGACCGGCAACAACAACGGCACCTTCAACTCCGGTACCGGCGCCCTGGATGTCGACGGCCCGGACTCCTACCCGCAGGGCTTCGACTGCTCCAACCCCGCGAAGTGGAACGGCGTCCCCGACATCAGCTACGACCACCCGGCCGGAAAACCGCTGTACTCACCGGAGTTCCAGGGCGGCGCCTTCGACCCCTGGGGCGGACCCGGTTACGACAAGTGCGCCCAGCTGATCAACGACCAGTTCGCCAACGTCTTCTACAAGCAGAACATCGCCGTCGGCGCGACCGCGCAGAGCTTCTACATGACCTACGGCGGCACCAACTGGGGCTGGCTCGGCATGCCCGAGAACTACACGTCGTACGACTACGGGGCCGCGATCCGCGAGACCCGCCAGCTCGATCCGAAGTACGACGAGGACAAACTCATCGGCTACTTCACGCAGTCGGTCGCCCCGCTGACCAAGACCGAGGCGATCAGGGCCACACCGCCGGACGACTCCGCGGTCGTCGACACCGCCCGGATGAACCCCGACACCAAGACGCAGTTCCACGTCCTGCGGCACGGCAACTCCACGTCCACGGCAGTCGACAAGACCCACATCTCCCTGGACTTCAACGCCCAGCCGACCACGGACACCACCTACACCTGGGACGACCCCGACTCCGCGCTCCAGTACGCCGGTTCGTGGTCCCATGTGGCCAACACGAGCTACACCGGCGGCGATTACCAACACACCGAATCGTTCTCGAACAAGGCGGGCGACTCGCTCACCGTCCCCTTCGACGGCACCGCGATCCGCTGGATCGGCTCGAAGACCAACAACCACGGCAACGCAGACGTCTACCTCGACGGCACCAAGACGGCCACGGTCGACGACTCCGGCAGCGAGAGCCAGGCGGTGCTCTTCCAGAAGACCGGCCTGACGCCCGGCGCGCACACGCTGAAGATCGTGGTCGCCGGGAGTCACGGCTCGGGATCCACGGACAACTACGTGGCCGTCGACGCCATCGACGTGCCCACGGCCGCCACCGTCGAGCCGACCTACCCGGTCGTGCCCCAGCAGCCCGGCACCGCGATCACCCTCGACGGCCGCGACTCCCACGTCATCGTGGCCAACTACCGCCTCGGACAAGCGCAGTTGCAGTACTCGACCTCCGAGATCATGACCAGCGCGACCATCGGGGACCGGGACATCGGCGTGCTCTACGGCGACCAGGGCAGCGACGGCGAGACCGTCCTGCGCTACGCCACCAAGCCCACCGTGACCGCCGACGGCGGTACGATCAGCACCACTTGGGACCCGGCCACCGGAGACCTGCGCCTCAACTACACACACCAGGGCCTGATCCGCATCACCATCAGCGGCGACGGACAGCGCCCGCTCCTGCTGCTCGTCGGCGACAAGTCCACCGCGAAGACCTTCTGGCGTCAGGACACGGCGAGCGGCCCCGTGCTCGTGCGCGGCACCCATCTCCTGCGGACGGCGACCAGCCTGCACGGCGGCCACACCGTGGCGCTCACCGGCGACAACGCCGACGACAAGAACATCGAGGTGTTCACCTCCGCAGCCCAAGTCACCTGGAACGGCAGGACATTGGGCACCGATGCCATCGACACGGGGAGCCTCACCGGGAAGATCCCGGCGGCCGCCCCGATACATCTGCCGACGCTCACGAACTGGAAGCACGCCGAGGAATCCCCCGAGGCGGCCCCCGGTTTCGACGACACCAGCTGGCAGGTGGCCGACAAGTCGACCACCAACAGCGTCTCCGGCGTCAACTCACCGCCGGTGCTCTACGCGGACGACTACGGCTTCCACACCGGCAACACGTGGTACCGCGGCCGATTCCGCGCCACGGGCAAGGAGACCGGCATCCACCTGGTCTCGGACTCCGGCGGAGGCGCCCAGGCGTTCTCCGCCTGGCTGAACGGAACCTTCCTGGGCAGCTCCACCACGGGCAGCGGTGACTTCACCTTCCCGGCCGGCTCCGTGAAGTCCACCGGCGACAACGTCCTCTCCGTGCTCACCGTCAACATGGGGCACGAGGAGGACTACAACTCCACCAACGGCAACAAGACCGCGCGCGGCCTGACCAGTGCCTCCCTCGTCGGCGCGCCGCTCACGTCCGTCACCTGGCGCCTCCAGGGCGTACGGGGCGGCGAGGACCTCCAGGACACCGTCCGCGGCCCGCTCTCGACGGGCGGCCTCTACGGCGAGCGGGCCGGCTGGTCCCTGCCGGGCTACCCGGATGCCAACTGGAGCCGCGTGTCCCTCCCGACAACCGACACGACACCCGGAGTCTCCTGGTACCGCACCGACGCCAACCTGGACCTGCCGCACGGCCAGGACACGTCGCTCGGGCTGACGTTCACCGACGACCCGGCCCGCAAGTACCGCGCCACGATCTTCGTGAACGGCTGGCAGGTCGGCAACTACGTCAACTACCTAGGCCCGCAGCACACGTTCCCGGTTCCCAACGGCATCCTGAACCCGAACGGCCACAACAGCATCGCCATCGCCGTCTGGAACCTCGACGGCAGTACCGGCGGCCTCGGCAAGGTCGCGCTGACCAACTACGGCAGCTACGCCTCCTCCCTGCGCGTCGCGCAGAACGACAGCCCTCGCTACGACGCCCGGACCTACGCCATGCCGAAGCGACCGGGAGCGGACGTCACCCTGGACGTGCCGGACACCGCCCAGCCGGGACAGGCCTTCACCGCCCGGGCGACGGTGCGGGTACCGAAGGACCGTCGGTCAGCTTCCGGACTGACGGCGTCGCTCTCCGCCCCCGACGGCTGGAGCGTGAGCGCCCCGAGCCCCACGTCGGTCAAGCGCCTGCAGCCCGGTGCGTCGGCCACCTTCACCTGGCAGGTCGAGCCGCCGACCGGAACGCTGCCATCCGCCTCGGCACTCACCGCCACCGTGCACTACCGGCAGAACGGACGGCAGGCCGTCATCGCCGACGAGCGCATCGTCGGCGGAATACCGCCCGCTCCGCCTGCCAGGAAGAGCGACGTGAGCGCCCTGCCGTTCCTGTCCTCCACGAACGGCTGGGGCCCGGTGGAACGGGACACCAGCGTCGGCGAGCAGGCGGCCGGGGACGGTCGTCCGATCACCGTCGCGGGCGTCGGTTACGCCAAGGGCCTGGGCACCAACTCCGTCAGCGACGTCCAGCTCTACCTCGCCGGGCAGTGCTCGCGGTTGACGGGGGATGTCGGCGTCGACGACGAGACGGGCGGCGCGGGCACGGTGACGTTCTCCGTGATCGCCGACGGCAAGACCCTGGTCACCACGCCGACGATCCGCGGCGGACAGGCCGCGGTGCCGATCGACGTCGACGTCAGCGGCGCCCAGGTGATCGACCTCAAGGTCGGTGACGCGGGCGACGGCAACGGGAACGACCACGGGGACTGGGGGATGCCGACGCTGACGTGTGAGTGAGCGTCGCTTCGTTCGCGGGTTGTCGCCGTCGGCTGCGAGGCGGGTGAGCGAAGCCGGTTCCTACGTGGGGCTCGCATCGTCGAGGAAGTGAAGCAACACGGCGGCCTCGGCGCGGAGTCGTGCGATTCGGTGCACGTGCGCGGGCGTGGTCAACTGTGCCGCGGCTTCCAGACGTTCGGCGGCTTCGGCTCTCACGATCTCGACCACACGGTGCTCACTCAGCTCACGCCGAGCCCTCTCCGTGACGCCGACACCGACCGGCGATTGCTCAAGGGCCGAGCCACGAAGCTCGGTTCCCTGCACGGGCACCGCCTCGGCGTTGTCCAGCGCGCCGAGGGTTGCCCGAAGAGCGCTCATCGCGACCTTGTCACCTGCGCGCATCGCTTCCGGGAGCGCTCGACGCATGCGAAGACGTAAAGACATGTCGGCGAGCCTATGGCGGCGCCCTTCGGCCCCACAACGCGAATTGCGTGCTGCGCCAGACCTCCCGCAGCGATCGCCTGGACCGGGGATGTCGTTGCCCTGCCTGGCGGATGCGGCCGTTGGTTCGAAGAACAGGGCAACCGGGACCGTCCCGCACGGGTCTAGCCACCGATGACACACCATCAGGTCTCGTCGTGCGGGGACGCGGCGAACCCAGTGTCCCGAAGGGGGACTCCATGCGTATACGCCCGGCCGTTTCCGTCGCTTTCCTGACGGCCACCCTTTCAGCATCGGTGCTTCCGGCAACCGCCCGAGCGGCGGACACGGCCGCTGCCGACGACACCACGTTCTCGAACATCGTGGTCAATGGAGGCAAGGACATCGTGCTCGGCCTGACCACCAGAGAGACCGTCACGATCACGTGGACGGCCCATGACCCGGAGGGCGTCGCCGCGTCCTGGGCCTACCTGTGGCACGGTCCCAACACCGACGACGCCGACGGCATCCTGCCCCTGTACCCGCCGGCCGGTACATGCGTGGTGTCGCCGACCGACCCGACGACCTCCACCTGCAAGGTGAGCATCGCTGTGAGTACCGCGCGGGACTTCGACCACAACGGCCTCGCCGGCGCCTGGAAGGTGCTCGCCGGGGCGCAGGACACCGACGACAACTGGACGGAGACCGACGTTGCCGGTACGGCGAACTTCAAGCGGAACGCCAAGGTGACGGTCAACGCCTCGCCCGAGCCGGTGAAGAAGGGCAGGACGATCACGGTCACCGGGAAGCTGACCCGCGCCGACTGGGAGAGCGACACCTACACCGGCTATCGGGGGCGGACGGTCCAACTGCAGTTCCGTAAGAAGGGAAGCTCCGTCTACACCACGCTGAAAACCGTCACCAGCGGCGCCGGAGGCACGCTGAAGACCACAACCAAGGCCAAGACCGACGGCTACTACCGCTTCGCCTTCACCGGCACCCCCACCACCGGCGCGTCCACGGCGACAGGCGACTTCGTCGACGTCAGATGACGAACCGCACCCGTTCCGGCCTGTCGGCGCGGTGTCGCGGTCGAACGGCCGGTGATCGTGACGTGGTCGCCCGAGTGCCCGTCCGGTTGCCTGCCGACGGGTGCACGAGCAGGCGGCGTGAGGTGGCCCGGTCGCTGCCCGGCAGCCGCGTCACGGTCGACCTCCGTGCCAAGTTCCATCGCGGCGAGCTGACCCGGCAGAGGACGAGTGACGCGCCGGCGGCCGTTTCCGACCTGCTTGGACCAGGCGAGTCCAAGCGTGCCGAAGAGATGGCATCTCCCTTCGGCACCGTGTCGAGGAGCGGCGGACTCCGGCGTCTCCCGACGCTGCCAGGTCGGCCGACGGATGCGGAAGTCGCAGATGGAGGCGACCATGAGCCTCATCGAGGCGAGTGGAGATGCCCATATGACGCGTTCTGCCAAACCTCTTCGGTATGCCCTGCGCCACCTCGCGCCGACCACGGTGCCCGCGGACCTGACCGGCGCCGCGGGGGGACAGTCGGCCCTGCTCGCGGTCACCGTCGCGATGCAGCCCCGTCCACGGCCGAACCCGCCGACGGGTTCGGAACAGGGGACTGCCCACCCGTAAGCGCACACGGCTCGGAAAGGACACCGATGTCCGGAAGTGGAACCTCCTCCTCATCCAGACAGCTGACACTGGCCGCGATGATCTTCGCGGTGGCGATGACGTTCATCGACCAGACGATCGTGTCCATCGCCGCACCGAACATCCAGGCCGAGCTGGGGCTGACGAACACCGGCGTGCAGTGGGCCATCAACTCCTACCTGCTGGCGATGGCCGCCCTGTTCGCCTTCGGGGGACGGCTGGCCGACACTGTCGGGCACCGGCGCATGGTCATCCTCGGGGTGATCGTCTTCGCCGTCGCGTCCGCACTGTGCGGGCTGACGCCCAAGGGTGGCGCTGCCGAGGGATGGCTGATCGCGTTCCGGGCGCTCCAGGGGGCGGGCGGAGCGCTCATGTACCCGGCCGCCCTGGCCATCGTGGTCAACTCCTACGCGTTGCAGGAGCGAGGCAAGGCACTCGCCCTCTTCTTCGGCGTCGCGGGCGGTCTCACCGCGGTCGGTCCGATCCTCGGCGGCTGGCTGACGCAATGGACCTGGCGGGCCATCTTCTGGGTCAACATCCCCGTCGCCGTCGTGGCACTGGTGCTCATCGCCATGGCGCGTCCACACACCCCGAACCGGCCGGCCCCGATGGACTACCGCGGACTGGCACTCATCGTGGCCGGTGTGGGCCTGAGTATCTTCGGCTTCCAGCAGTCCTATCTGTGGGGCTGGCAGTCCGCGGCGACCTGGCTGTGCATCGTCGTGGGCCTGCTGCTGCTCGTGGTCTTCGTCCTCGTCGAGCGGCGAACCGTCCATCCGCTGCTGGACGTCGAACTCTTCCGCGACCGGGCCTTCTCCGTACAGAACGTCGTCCTGGGCGTGGCCATGGCAGCGTTCGTGCCGGTGTTCTTCTTCACGAGCGTGTACGCGGAGGTCGCCCTCGGAAAGAAGGCGTCCGAGGCCAGCCTCGACCTGCTCTACTTCTTCCTCGGCTTCGTGGTGGCCGCGCAGGTCGGCGGACGCATGCTCGACCGGATCGGCGCCAAGCGGCCCGTGGTCCTGGGCTGCGCACTGGCCTGCGTCGGCTTCTTCCTGTGGGCTGGCCGGGTGACCGAACTGAGCGAGAGCCGCATCGTGTGGTGCATCGTGCTCGCGGGCGCGGGAATGGGGCTGATGCTGGGACAGTCCAACACCGACGCGGTCAACCGCGTACCCCAGCTCTCCTACGGCGAGGCGACCGGAGTCACCCAGACCGTGCGCAACTACGGTTCCAGCCTGGGCCTGGCCGTCCTCGGCACGATCTTCGCCTCGGTGCTGCAGTCACGGATCACCCGGTCCCTGACCGCGCAGGGGATGGCCCACGATGCGGCGAGCCGAGAGGCCAAGTCGATCTCCCAGCTGAGCTCAGGGCAAGGCAGTGGTGGCACCGGGTCCATTCCGCACTTCGTGCGGCTGGGCGTGGCCGAGGCAACCCGCTCGGTGCTGCTCGGCATGAGCGTGATCATGGCCATCGCGTTCGTCGTCGCCCTGTTCGGCCTACGACGCGGAGTCCAACAGGAACTGCCCGCCGACAAGGGGGGATCGAGACTGGCCCCGGCACCGGAAACAGGAGACTGACGGGACGCCACGGCAGGCACAACGAGCGGGGACTGGACCTGTCGGTCACGCCGGGGCGCCGACCGGACCAGCCTGGTGAGGTACGAACTCCGCACATGGTCGGCTTGCGGCCGGGCAACTCGATTCCACCCGACTCGGGACGCCCGGCCGTGCTCGTTCTCCGGTACCCGCACGGGGCCGCCGGGCCGCCGTGATTCCGACATGCCTCAGGTACGGCGTCACCGGCGTTTTCCTTCCCCGTTGTGACTCGGCGTCTGTGCCCACACTTTGACCCCGCGGTGAGTCGACGGTTCGGTGTCGGGCGAAGCCGCCGTCACAGCCGCAGGACGATCAGGGCCGTGTCGTCGGTGTTGCCCTCGGCCGGGAGCAGGTCCGCGAGGAGGGCGTCGGCCAGGGGCTCGGGTTCCGCGTGCCGGTGGCGGGCGAGGGAGTCGGCGAGGCGGGCCAGCCCCTGGTCGATGTCCTCCGTGCGACGCTCGATCAGTCCGTCGGTGTACAGCACGAGGGTGGCGCCCGCGGCGAAGGGGATGCTCGTCTGCGGCCGGCCGACATGTTCGGGTCTGGCGCCCAGGGGCGGGTCGGTGGCCTGGTCGAGGAAGGTCACCGTGCCGTCGGGGTCGAGCAGGGCCGGGGGAGGGTGGCCCGCGCAACTGTAGGTGATGGTGTGGTCGTCCCAGTCGACGAACGTCGTCACCGCGGTGGCCGATTCGGCGCCCTCGACGAAACGGGCGTACAGACCGAGGGCCTCCAGCGCGGAGCCCGGCCCGTCGGCGACCCGGCAGGCCGCGCTCAGGGCACTGCGCAGCTGGCCCATGGCGCAGGCGGCAGCCAGACCGTGCCCGACGACGTCACCGACGGCGACCGCCATTCCGCCGTCGGGCAGGTCGACCAGGTCGTACCAGTCGCCGCAGACGTTCAGGGAGTCCACGGCGGGCCGGTAGCGGACGGCCGCGCGGTGGTGGCCGACCGGTCGCGGCGGGGGCAGCATCGCCGCCTGCAGGGTCAGTGCCACCTCGCGCTCATGGGCGTGGGCCCTGCGCAGCCGCTCGTTGACTTCCTGCAGCTCACGCGCCCGGGTGTACAGCTCGGCCTCCAGTACCCGGGACCGTCTGTCGTCGGCTCGGCCACCGAAGGCCCGGACGAACTCGGTGACCTCCTCCACCCGGTGGACGATCAGCATCACCTTTCCGTCAGGGCCCCGGACGGGCGCGTTGACGGGGCTCCAGAAGTGTTCCACCCAGCGGCCGGGCCGCTGGGGGTCCTCGATGTCGTAGCGGAGCAGTGCCATGGTGTCTCGCTCGCCGGTGGTCACCGCGCGCAGCATCGACTCCCGGGTCTCGCGCATGCCGGCCGCCGCCGGGTCCTTGGGGTTCTCGGGGAAGACATCGAAGATGTAGCGGCCGACCAGCTCCTCGCGGGTACGTCCCGACAGGCGCTCGAAGTCCTCGTTGGCGTCGATGTAGACCAGCTCGGGGGTGAGCAGCGCCACCATGCCGGGCAGGGCGTGGAAGACCGCCGCATGGTCGATCTCCGGAAACTGCATGGCCTGCCCGCTTCGATGCCGAGGGTCACTGTGTCGTTCCACGATAGGAGGGATCCGGCCACGAGGCCCGGAAACGGGTCTTTCGGTCCGGCGAGCAGCGATAATGCCGCGGGCCGTCACCCGACCGGGTGGCCTGCCCCCGAGGGCCGCCCTGGGCGACTGAGCGATGGTATGGCCCGGTGAGCGGCCACGCCGTTCATGAGGCGGCCCCTGTCGAGCCGCCGACGCCCGCGGTGACACGGCGGTATGTACACGGCGGTGTGTGCGTGTGCACCCCGCCGGCCAGGATGAGTACTTCATGCGTATCGGTGATGTCGTCGCGGGCAAGGATGCGCCGCCGCCGCAGCTGTCGGAGCGCGAGCTCGCGGAACGCCGCTGTCGCGCGGCCGAGTTGGCCTCGACCTACCGAAGCGGGTTCCTGTGGCTCGCGGGCCCGGCAACCGTCTGCCGTGGGCAAACTCGTCCTGACCTCGGAGATCGTCAAGCGCGCCGATGGCAGGACAACGTTCGCATGGTCGATGAACTCCCGCCGACCGGCCGGGCCTACGAGACGGTGTCGGCCGGTGGCGGGGCGGTGATTCGGTGGTCACGCGGATGAGCGGGCGTCCGGCACGACCACGGGCCGCCGGCCGGCACTGGACATCCCCGATGCCTCCAGGAGAAGCCCCCCCCGATATTTTCTTCGCGGTTCCGCCGCGCGCCTGGCCCTGGAACGCACTCCCTTGCCCGGCCCGCCGGTGAGCAGGACCTGATGTTCGGGGTTCGTGGAGGTGTCGGTGTCTGCCTACGCCTTCGTACGTCGGAGAGCCGGCACCCTTTGTCTTCTCGGAGGGCTGCCCGGAACACAGGACGGCCGCCAACTGCCTGGGCCGGCGCGCCTCGGCGTGGGGAAACCACGTGGTCGGCGCCGGAGAGGAGGCCCGTACGGGTCTCGATGTCGACGAGGATCGTGGGTGAGGCGCAGGGGCTCGATCGCACCTGATGCTCGGCGCCGAGAACATTCACCGGCCCTGGCGCTTGAGCAGCGCGTCGACGCGGGGGTACACGGCGCGGGCGTTGTGTTCTTGGACCGCCGCCAGGTCGTCCGCGGGCAGCTTGGCCGCCTCCGCGTAGCGGCGGGTGTCGTCGAAGTGGTGGCCGGTGCACGGGTCGATGTCGCGGACGGCGCCGATCATCTCCGAGGCGAAGAGGATGTTGCGGGCCGGGATGACGTCGTAGAGGAGGTCGGAGCCGGGCTGGTGGTAGACGCAGGTGTCGAAGTAGACGTTGTTCAGGACGTGTTGCTCCAGTGGCGGTTTGCCGAGTGCCATCGCGAGGCCCCGGAAGCGGCCCCAGTGGTAGGGGACGGCGCCGCCGCCGTGCGGGATCACCAGGCGCAGGGTCGGGAAGTCGGCGAACAGGTCGCCCTGGACGAGCTGCATGAACGCCGTGGTGTCGGCGTTGAGGTAGTGGGCGCCGGTGGTGTGGAAGGCGGGGTTGACGCTCGTGCTGACGTGGATCATCGCGGGGATGTCGTACTCGGCCATCTTCTCGTAGAGCGGGTACCAGGAGCGGTCGGTGAGGGGTGGGGAGGTCCAGTGGCCGCCTGAGGGGTCGGGGTTGAGGTTGACCGCGACGGCGCCGAACTCCTCGACGCAGCGGGTGAGTTCGGGTACGCAGGTGGCGGGGTCGGTGCCGGGGGACTGCGGGAGCATCGCGGCGGGGGCGAAGCGCTCGGGGTACAACTGGCTGACGCGGTGGCAGAGTTCGTTGCAGATGGCCGCCCAGGCGGCGGAGGTCTCGAAGCCTCCGATGTGGTGTGCCATGAACGACGCGCGGGGCGAGAAGACGGTGATGTCGATGCCGCGTTCGTCCATGAGCCGCAGCTGGTTCGGCTCGATGGTTTCGCGCAGTTCGTCGTCGGCGATGCGCAGGTCCGCGCGGGTGGGGGCGGTGGACGGATCGGTGAGGGAGGCGATCTGCCGCCTGCGCCATGCCTCCAGGGCCGGCGGGGCGGTCGTGTAGTGACCGTGACAGTCGATGATCATGAGTTCTTCCCTCTCGCGGAAGCCTCGTCGTGACGCGGCGCGGGGCTGTGCCGGTCACGCGGTCCAATGTCGTCAAAGAAATCGGGGAGGGGGTACGCCGTCGATCGGCGCAGCCTTTGGGACGCCTGGCGCGGGTGATGTCGCAGGCTCGGAGGCTGCCTCGGGGATGCGTGTCATCGGAAGGTTGCGGCTACGGGCGGTGGTGTGCGGCCGGACACTCGCGCGGCCCCCGGTGCCTGCCGTCCCTGCCGGCCTGAGATCGCCCCGATCGTCCAGCCTTGCCCCGCTTCGCTCGCGGGTGCGTGTCACGCGGCTGTCTGGTACCCGGCATCGAGCTCAGCGTGCAGCCGGTCCCGGTCGATGGCGTTCTCCCATTTCCCGACCACGAGGGTCGCCACGCAGTTGCCGGCGACATTGGTGAAGACGAAGGCGGCCGACAGGATGCTGTGAATACCGACGACCAGGGCGATGCTGTCCACCGGGATCTTGTGCGTCGCGCTCAGGGTCAGTGCCAGCACGGCGAGCGCGGATCCGGACACTCCAGCGCCACCCTTGGACGTGAGCAGCAGGACGAGCAGGAGACCGACCTGCGCCTGCCATCCCAGATCACTCCCGGTCGCCTGCGCCAGAAAGACGCTGACCGAGGCGAAGTACAGACACGTCCCGTCGTGATTGAAGCTGTACGCGGTGGGAAGCACCAGGCCGACCACGGGCTCGTCCACTCCGAGTTGCTTGAGCTTGGAGGTGAGTTGAGGGAAGACGCTCTCCGACGAACTGGTGCCGAGCACGAGGAACAGCTCCGCGCGGAAGTACCGCAGCAGCTTGAACAGACTGATGCCCGCATACCGCGACACCGGCCAGAGAACCAGGAGGAAGAAGAGCAGGACGATCAGATAGAAGACTCCGATCAGTTTCCCGAGCGAGGTCAGTGTGCCCAGTCCGTACTTGGACACGGTGAACGCGATGGCGCCGAAGGCCGCGAGCGGTGCGATGCGCATGACCTTGCCGATGATCCAGAACAGGGTCTGCTGGACGCTGCCGACGATGTCCAGTACGGGTTGCGCCCGGTCGCCGAGAGAGGCCAGCCCGCAGGCGAACAGGACGGAGAACACCAGGACTTGAAGGATGTCTCCTTCGGCGAACGCCTGTACCGCGGATGTGGGCACCAGACTGACGAGGAAGTCGTCGAAGCCTTCCGACTTGGCGGGTGCGGTGTTCGCCGCCGCGTGCAGTGACGACGGATCTATGTGCATGCCCGCACCGGGGCGGAGCACGTTGACCACGACGAGCCCGATGACGAGGGCGATCGTCGTGATCACCTCGAAGTACACGAGCGCGCGCACCGCGATACGGCCGACCTTGCCGAGATCACGGACACT
Organism: Streptomyces sp. NBC_00986; assembly: GCF_045162565.1. NCBI lineage: Bacteria > Bacillati > Actinomycetota > Actinomycetes > Kitasatosporales > Streptomycetaceae > Streptomyces > Streptomyces sp. NBC_00986. The sequence continues at coordinate 470,692 of NZ_CP108733.1, read as the reverse complement.
GGCGATGCCGTGGGTGACGGTGCAGAAGATGATGAGGCCGACGACCATCTGGATGAGGTGGATGAAGATGTCGCCGAGGAACTGAAGATGGTGTCCGACGGACGGGGCGAAATTGCCCACGACGACGCCCAGTGCGACTCCGGCGATCACCTGGAAGGCGAGGTCGTGGTAGAAGCGGTGGCGCGGTTTGACCGGTTGCACGGGTGTGGCCGTGGATGTTGCTTCACTCATCGTCGTTTCCAGTTTCTTCGTTGAAAGACTGGTGGGGAGAACCGGTCGGGGAACACCGGTGGGGAAATCGGGGAGTGCGGCAGGAGCAGTCGGCGTACGGGGGCTCAGTCGGCGTCGCTGCCGAGAACGCTCCTTGCCGGTTCGAAGATCTCGTCCGGTGTGAGTCCTCTGGGCAGCAGTCCCTGTTCCAGACAGGCCCCCACGATGTGCTCGATGGGCTCACGCAGGCGGTCGAAGCCGAAGAGGGTCGGGGACGGTACGCCGGCCGGGCGCTCGACGGCCGCGTCGGCCCTGAGCAGAAGGTGATACGCCGCTCGGACCGCCTGCGGGTCCCGGCGGCAGGCCGACGCACCGGCGACGACCATGTGGTTGACGGGCAGGTACCCGTGCTGGTGCCACCACCGCTCGTCGCGAGCGTCGGCGTCCGGGACGACGCGAACGAACTCCTCTCCCTCGGGGAGATCGTTGCCGAGTATCGCGGCGTCGATCCGGCCCTCGCGCAGCATGTCGGGCAGAGAGGCTCCGCCGCTCCCGCGCCTGACGAAGTCGGGGTCCGTGTACTGGGCCACGTGGGGTTCCTCGTGGGTGATCCAGCGCATGTCGCGTGCCGCCAGTCCGAAGTCCTCGGCGAGGTGCGAGCGCACCCACATGCCCGTGGTCTGGGTGTACGAACGCACACCGACCTGTGTGCCGGCCAGGTGTGCCGGTGCGACAGGTCGTGAGGCGTGGGCGATGAGACAGCCGCGCTGGAAGCGCGCGGCCACCACGGCCGGCAGCAGGACCACGGGACGGCCGTAGGCGATGGCCTGCAAGGCGGTCACGACGGCCAACTCGCAGAGGTCGTAGGCCTCTTCGCGCACCATGGGTGCGAAAGCCCGGTGGACCGGTGCGATGTCGGTGAACGACAGGGTGACCCGCTCGTCACGGAGTTCGCCGCTCTTCAGCTTCGCGGTGTGAGGGTGGTCGGCGAGGACGGTTCGCAGGACGGCGGGCTCAGGCACGGGCTTCGCCCGTCGTCGCGAGGGAGGAATAGAACGCGCGGGCCGTACCGCCGAGGACCGACCTCAGGTCGTCGTCGGAGAGGCTGGACAGCGCGCCGCGGGCCTCGTCGAGGATGTCGGAGAGAGTCCCCTCCGCAGCGGGGAAGTTGGAGCCCCACGCGATACGTCCGGCGCCGTACGAGGCCACCAGGTCCGTCAGGAAAGCCTCGGTCGTGGACTTGCCCGCCCTGGAGGCCTCCAGGGCACGGTGGGTGAGTTTCAGGTGTACACCGGGGTGGACCGCCAACTCGAAGAGTTTCCTCGACAGTTGGTACGGGTGGCCGTCGGACAGGTCGGGGCGCGCGCAGTGGTCGAGCAGTACCCGCACACGGGGAAAACGCTCCAGCAGGTTCTGCAGGGCGGGCAGCCCCTGGATCGTCATCTGCAGACACACGGGGATGTCGTTCTCCTCCGCGTAGGCCCATGCGGGATACGAGCGTTCATGGCCCAGCCAGTCCGCCTGGCCGGGCATCGTGGTCCCGGTGGTGAACAGGCGGAAACCGGAAAGTCCCTGGTCCTGCCACTTCTTGATCTCGGTCACGGCGCCGTCGGCCAGGGCGTCGATCGAGTAGACCCCGACGAACCGGTCCGGGTGGGAGCGGACCGCTTCGGCGACGTATCGGTTGTCGTGGCCGTAGACCGTGGAGGCCTGCACCACCACCGCCCTTGAGATACCCGCGCCGTCGAGTGCGCGCGTCAGGCCGTCGATGTCCACCGGGTGGGCCTGTGACCACGCGGACTGTCGTCCCCCGACAGGGGCGTGGGGATATCGCGCGGTGTCCGGTGAGATGACGTGCGTGTGCGTGTCCACGATCTCCATCAGGCCTCCCAAGGTCTTCGGCTCGGTGTCGGTCGCTCGGCATGGCCGAAAGTCGTGCACCGACTGCACCGACTGAAGTCCAGGGCGGCAAAATTGTCAACAATTTCATCCGAACATTTTTGCAGTTATGAGTCGGCGAAGGTGCCGGCCGGCCGTGGGGGTGGGGGGTGACGCGCGGCCCAGGACGACGCGAAGCTGGCCCTGACGTGGGGGAATCTCCATCTGCTGATCCGCCGTGGGCAGTGCGGTGTCCCAGGCGTGGTCGGCTGCGCCGACAGGCCCTGGGGGCGCACATCAGGTGCTGACGCATGCCTCGAAAGAAGCGACTGTGACTGGCGCCGAACGCGTACACGGCCATCCGGCCGGGCTCGAGTGGGTGACCTGCCGCAGCAGCTCGGCGGCCTCGGGCACGCGCTTGTCGTAGCCGGACTGCTGGGGCAGCGGGCGGGGGAAGGGGGGACCGCAGGTGAACCCGGGGATGGCGGAGTCACCCGGCTTCGGAGGTGAAGCCGAGCATGGTCGGCACCATTGCCGGCCTGACGAGTTCGGCGCCGGATGCGGAGACGCCGTCAGCAGGCCGTCGGCCTCACGGTGCACTCGGAGCAGCCGACTTCAGCCCAGGAGGCAAGACACCCTCCGCTCGCCGACCCCTCGGCGGATCACCTGGGGGCGACGGACCGGGCGGTCCCCGTCGTGCGCAGTTCGTCGATCACGCTGGCCAGCTGCGCCTCGGTGGCCGCTTCGGCGGAGTCGGCGTCACCGGCCACGATGGCGTTGATGATGGACAGGAGCTGGGGCAGCGACTGCTGCGGACGCCCAGGCCGCATCGCGAGGCGGAACTGGAATCGCACCATCTGCGTGTTGAGCCGTTCCAGTTGACGTTTGGCGACCGCCTGGCCACTGAATTCGATGATGAGGTCGTGCAGCCTTCGGTTGAGCGTCGAGTAGGTCTCGGGGGCGTTCTCGGCGACCGCCGCACACAACTGCGTGCCGACCTCGGTGAGTTCGGCACGCTGCGCCTCACTCGCGTACGTCGCTGCCCTGCGCGCGCACACCCGCTCCAGCGCCGAGCGGCACTCGGTGATCTGGATGGCCTCCTCGATCGAGATCAGCCTGACCCGCGCCCCACGGTTGCGAACTATCTCCACCAGGTCGTCGGAGGAGAGGTCGACCAGCGCTTCGCGTACGGAGCTCCGGGTCACCCCGAGATCATCGGCCAGGTCCTGCACCACCAGCCGCTGACCCGGCACAAGGTCACCGTCCCGCAGAGCGTCGCGGATGTGCGCGCTCACGTGGCTTCGAGCAGCCGCCCCCTTGATGCGCGTGCTGGTCACCGGCTGTCGTTCCTCTCTCGCACACGAACATCCGCCGCCGTGTTACCAGGCTTCGGACCAGATCACTGATTTTATCATCGGAGATATTGTCAGCAATTATTGGTGACGATCGGCCGGGCTCACGGCACACGGCGCCCGCCGAACGGCAAGAAGAAGCCAAGTGGTCTTCCCCGGATACTGCCACGGGTGAAGTGGCCACCATGGCGGCGGGCGACATGCACCGCGTGACCACAGCCCCTGAAGCCGACAACGGCTGGATACGCTCCTCATCATCAGCGTCCCGCCGTGCGCTGGAGATCGGGTGCACCGTGACTCTGGAGAGGCGGCCGCGGTGTCGAACTGCGCGAACGCGTCCGGCTGTTGGCCGGCCCAGTGCCGTGGTCCTCGAGTTCTCGCGCGTCCCAGTAAGTCGACGGCGCCCGTCAGTACTGTTGGGCGGCCTGTGCGGGTGCGCGGTCGGGGAGGATTTCGCCAAGGGCGAAGGGCATGCCGGAGAGGTCAGTCCAGTGGGGGCCGGAGTCATCGAGCCCTACCCGCAGGCCCTTCCGTGGCTGTCGGCGGGCAGGGCCCCGGACACCGGTCTCACCAGCGGGTGGTTCCCGAGGCCGCTCGCTCGCACCGCCCACCTCGTGCGCGCGGCCGAGCCGGCGTCTGCAGACCGGCGGGGAGGTGTATTCGACGCTCGCGGTGGCGGACGGGACCGTGTACATCGGCAGCCTGGACAATTTCCTGGACGCGATGCACACCTGACACCGGCGCGCACTCGTGAACTACCCGTCTACGAGAGCCCGGTCGAGGGCGGTCAGCTCACCTTCTGCTGCACGTACGGCGTGAGTCGGACCGGTCCGACCAGGCCGTAGGCCTGTCTCGCGGATGTGCCGAACACCGTGGGGTTGCTGATCCGCAGCCGGTTGAACAACGGGGTGGCCACCTCGACCTCGATGATGTTGGCGCCGTGGCGCAGATGTCCGCCGAGGTCCACCACGGGGTTGAGCCGGTCGACAGGGTCGAGCTGTGTTCCGTTGACGGTGACCCGGCAGGTGTCGCTGACGCTGCCGAGGTGGAGCAGGGCACCCGTGTCGGAGGACCAGGTGTTCGGCAGGGTGACCGTTGTCCGGTAGCGGCCGATGCCGCCCACATCGGCCAGTTCGGGGATCTGCGACCACGGCAGCAGGGCATCGAGGACGAGGCTGTGCGTGACGACCGTGGTGGTGGTCGCGGTGGCGCCGGGCTGCCAGTCGTCGACCGAGAGCGTCCACCGGTCGAGGGGGACGGCCGGCGGTACCTCGGGGATCTCCGTGGTGACCTTGTGGCCCGTCGACAGGGTGGTGGTGCGGATACCGGCCGTGAAGGCTCGTACGGCCAGTGATCCGTTCGCGAAGAGCGCGGCGTCCGCGTCGGTGGCGATCGCGTGCGGACGGCTTCCGGAGCGGTCCCCGAACAGTCCCGGGGCGCCCAGCGCGACGACGAGGGTCTCGCCTGGCTGGAGCGTCACCCGGAAGGTGAACGCGTCGCCGTCCTGGGTGTACCGGGCGAGCCGGGTGACCCGCCCGTTCCACGGGTCCAGCAGGTAGGGGACCGCGCCGGACCCCTTGCGGTGGGTGGCGCGCAGTGTGACGTCGTGGTCGATGAGGGCGACGGCAGGCTTGACGGTCTCGGCGTGCTTGCCGTTGCACAGGTAGTAGAAGTCGGCGTCGTCGGTGACCCGGTGGGCGTTCAGCAGGGTCGACGACACGGAGTAGACGGCGTCGGAGGTCACGCCGAGTTCCGCGAACGCCGCGCCGACCAGGGTCTTGTCGGTGATCTGGCGGACGTTCGGCAGAGAGAGCAACTGGGCGGTCAGCGCGCGTAGTTCGGCCGTCTCCCCGTCGTCGGGGAGGCCCGGGGTGAGTGCCTGGTCGAAGGCGCCGAGGAGCACGGTGGGCAGGCCCGCACGCGCGAACTTCAGGAGTCTGCGGGCGTCGGCGACGGCCAGCGTGGGGGTGGAGCCGTAGAAGAAGTCGCCTTCGAGGAACAGGGCCTTGTAGGCGGGCCCGTCGGGTGCGAGGCGCCTGCCGGAGACCTTGGCGGTGGGCAGGTCGAGCAGGGGGCCGCTCAGGAACTGGTGGGTCCAGCCGAGGGGGACGCCCGTCGAGGTCAGCCAGGATGCCCCGATGCCGGTGGCCGTGTAGCCGGTCTGCCGGAAGACGGCGATGTCCGTGCGGGCGGTGCCCGACCGGAGCACCTCGTGGACGCGGCCGAGGTAGGCGGCGATGTCGGGCACGTGGCGCCAGGTCGGCTGCCTCGGCCCCCACGACTCGCCGTATCCCGGGGCCCCGCTGTACGGGCTGAACGCGGCGAAGCCGGGCCAGCCGACGCCCGGTGCGGTGGCGTAGGAGAAGCCGTGGATCACGGTCTGGTTGACGCCCGCGGCGTACGCCCCGCCCATGGTGCGCAGGAACTTGTCCCACGTGGTGTTGTAGGCGCCGCCCGCATACGCGCCCGCCTCGCAGGACAGGGTGCGGTGACCGGCCATGTCACGCCCGCCCGCCAGGCAGCGGTAGTCGTCGAGGTTCTTGAAACCGAGCGACTCGCCCTCGGGGACGTCGAGAACGGCCGCCGAGGCGATGGCGTCGGTCTGGAGACCGTACGGCTGGGAACGCAGCTTCATGCCGTGTCCGTGCGCCCAGGACGCGAGCGCCCCGAGGTGGTGCTTGTTGAACAGACCGGAGACGGTCTCCCAGAAGTCGTGCCGGATCTCCTGGGTGAGCCGCGCCTCGAAGGCGAAGATCTGGTTGCCGTTGTCGAGGACGACGGCCGGCAGATACGGCAACAGGTCGCGTCCGGTGTGCTCGCGGAAGGCCGCGGGCAGGCCGGACGTCCACTGCAGCCCCTTGGTCTCCAACTCGACGGAGTCCTCGAAGAACGTGCCGCCCGCCGATCTCAGGAGTTGACGGAGCGTGGAGTCCAGGATCATGGAGTCCCAGTAGCGGGTGACGGCCGCGGTCCCCGCCGCGCTGAAGTGGTCGACGACATACGCGGCGGGGGAGGAGTGCGGCCCTGCCTCGGGCTGCTGGCCCGAACCCCGCTGCCAGTACGACAGGATCACCCAGGCCGCCGAGTCGGGCGGAGTCCAGCTCAGATTGCCGCCCGACACCTGACCGGTGAGGTCGGTGACGCTCTCGGCGTCCAGTCCGGTCGCCTTGCCGCTGGAGTAGGCGGTGTTGACGCGGGCGGCCTGCACGGCGACGAGCTTCTGCTCGGTGACACCCGAGGCGGCCGCGTAGACGGAGGCCGGCACCGGACCGTCGTAGGCTGCGCCGCCGGTCAACGTGGCCTTGCCGTAGGCGAGTTCCTTCACCGCTGCGTCGTCGTCGGGGGTCACTCCGGGCACGGCGACGGGCCAACTCGGGCCGAGGGTGAGGTCGATGGTCAGTCCGCGTCGGGCGGCCTGCCGCAGCGCGGCCGTCACAGCGTCGCGCCAGGCCGGGCTGCCCCACCCGTGGTGGGCGGTGTCCAGCACGGAAGTGTCGGTGATGCTGTGGTGCACGGCCGCGATCTCGGCGCCGCCGAATCCCGCGTCGGCCATCCGGTCGATCTCCCGCGCGATCTCCACCGGGTCCACCAGTCCGTCCGGCCACCACCAACGGAACCTGGGCCGGACCGACTTGACGGGTCGGGCGAACCAACTCGCCGTGGGCGCGGCCGCGGTGGAGCGAGTCGTCCCGGAGGATGCGGCGGCGCTCGCCGTCGGACCGAGTGTCGCGAGGACGCCCGTCGTCAGAGCGGCCGCCATGACGGACCGGCGCGTCGCACCGCCACGCTGCGGGTGGGTCTCATGCATGGTTCAGCCCCAACTTGTCACGGGAGAGCGAGTGTTGAATCGTTTCATTCACTATGAGTGCGGGAACCGTAATTCGCCCTCTGAAGTGAGGTCAAGAGGAATGACAACGATTCATGTCCGTGAAAGGTGGGGCGTGTTGGTGGAGCGGTGCGCTTCGGGGCGGGATGTCGGGCCGGACCGAGGTCAGCCTGGAGGAGCGGACGTCCGGCCGGGGTCCGTCGGGTGGGCCGGGGGCGTGGCGTCGACGACCTCGGTGACGGACCGGCGATCGGCGAGGATCCTCGGTGTCCACTGGCTCCAACAGGCCTTGGCGTACCGGGACCTGGCCGCGGGATTCGGTCGGCAAACCGCAGTGCCCGCTCCGCTGTCCCGCGACCCCGACGAGGAGGTACGCCTGGTCCACTTCCTGCGCCGTGACCTGCGTGGCGACGACGGACATGCCACGGCGACAGCGGTCCGTATCGTCTGGACCGCCGAACATCTCAACGTGGCCCGCCGCCCGCCGCCCAGCCTGGAAGCCGCGGCGAAGCCGAGTGGCCGACGCTGATTGATTCCACGGGGCGGCGCCGCAGGAGGGGCATACGGCAGCCGCTCGGCTTCCCTGACACCACATGGCCGGGAGCGCGGTAGCCATCGACATCCACCCTTTTTCTGAGGATGCCGGGGCGTGGGGGCCCGTGCCGAGGAGGTCCGCGCCTCGTGCCGAGGAGGGCATTGCGTAGTGAGGGGGCTCGATCCGGCCTGTGCGGGAGGCGGGAACGACGGAGACGGTGGCGTGGTAGGCGCGCCGGTGTCAGTGGTCGGCCCTGCTGGCGCCAGTCCGCTTCCTGCTCAGGCGTGGACGCCCAGCAGACGCCCGTTCTGGAGGCCGAAGTGCAGTACGCCGTTGGCCACCGCAGGTGTGGAGAAGACCGGGCTGCCGGTGTCCGCCTGCCACCGTTCCTCGCCCGAGATCGCGTCCAACGCCCACATCCGACCGTCGTTCGTACCGACGTACAGCGTGCCGTCCGCCACCACCGGGGCCCAGCGCACCCAGACACCGACCTTGCGACTCCACCGTCTTTCGCCGGACACGGCGTCGACAGCCCACAGATATCCGTCGGCGGTGCCGAAGTAGACGATGCCCTGGGCCACCGCCGGCGTGGATTTCACCCAGGCGCCGGCCGGGAGCTTCCATCGGACCTGACCCGATGTCGCGTCCACCGCCCACAGGTGCCGGTCGGCGCTGCCGACGTAGAGGATGCCGTCGGCCACCACCGGCGACGACCACAGTCCACTCAGCGTCTTCAATTGCCACCGCACCTGACCGGAGGCGGTGTGCAAAGCCCACAGAACGCCGTCATTGCTGCCGACGTAGACGGAGCCGGCCTCCGCGGCCGGCGAGGAGCGCACGCCTTTGCCGACACGGACCTGCCACCGGCTCGCTCCTGAGGCGCTGTCGACCGCCCGGAAGAAGCCGTCGTTGCTGCCGAAGAGGACCATGCCGTCGGCGACCACCGGCGTGGACCGCACCAGGCCGTCCGTCCTGACCCGCCAACGCTCCCGGCCCGAGACGGCGTCCACCGCCCACAGGCATTTGTCCCAACTGCCGATGTAGACAGTGCCGTCGGCGACGGCGGGCGACGCGGCCACCACGCCGCCGATCCTGCACTGCCAGCGTTCCTCGCCGGACAGGGCGTCGACGGCCCACAGGGTGTGGTTCCAACTGCCCACATAGACGGTGCCGTTGACCACGGCCGGTGACGATTCCTTCACTGCTCCGCCGGTGTCCAGCTGCCAGCGCAAGGCACCGCGCTGCTGCCCTGCCTCCTGCTCTCCGTTCCCGTCGGCGCCGCGGGCGGAAACGAGGGCATACGGTTTGACGACGACCGGCCGGTACGCGAAGTAGCCGATGACCTCGATCGCGTTGAAAATCCCCAAGGGCACGAGGATCAGTGCCCACCACGGTGTGAGTTGGCCCACGAGGATCGATATCAGCGCGGCGACGCAGCCGATCCCTGAGCAACTGGCAACGAGAAGCTCAAGGGCTCCTTTGGCGCGAAGGCCTCGAAGTAGCATGGCCGACAACATATGATCACTCGACTGTCGAATCGGTCAAGATTGCGGAAAACGTCAACACCCGGTGATCCGGCGGAACTTCGGCGCAAGGCGCTGTTTGATCGTCGCAGTCGCAGTCGCAGTCGCAGTCGCAGTCGCAGTCGCAGTCGCAGTCGCAGTCGCAGTCGCAGTCGCAGTCGCAGTCGCAGTCGCAGTCCCGATCCTGTCTCGTTCGCCCGGACTGCCTTTGCCGCTGCCGTCGGCCTGACCTGTCAGGTGCTGTTCATGCCCGGCCGGGACAGCGACCCCACGCGCCGATCCGCGTCGGGCGGCGACGCGGCCTGAGCCAACGGCCAACTCTCCTACGAGGCGCTGTCGCCGGCGCCGCGCACCATGATCGACCTGCTGGTTGCGGCACCCGCGCGGCCCGCGCCGGACGCATCGCCGCCGTCCGCGAACCCGTCTTGTCAGCGGACCGATCCGTCGCCCTCGCCTCCGCCGGACATCGACCGCGCCGTGATCTGCAGGGCGCGCGCGGTGCCCGGTCGGGGAAGGGCGGACGGCACCCGCTCCAGGACACCGCCCGCGAAGACGTCGTACAAGGGCAGGGACTCCAGGTGGACATAGCCGATGTGGCAGTCGCAGACGGCCAGCGGACACGCGCGCGGTCGCAGCTCCGCCCGGTAGGAACCGTCGTACAGGTTCCCCAGCTCGTCACGGACGAAGTGGCAGCGGCGGACCGTGCCCGCGCCGTCGACCGAGATCACGGACTCGCCGGTACGGCACGGGAGTCCGGCACTGCGGTGCGGGTGCCGACTGTACGGGAACAGGGGGTCGAGCGCGGTCCAGTCGTCGGCCTCGGCGTCGTCGTAGGTATGTCCCTCGGCGGCGTTGATCCAGAGGTAGACGTGCGGGGGCAGGTCGTCGCGGAGGCGGCGGGCCGCTGCCAGATGGGCGGGCAGGCCCACCACGCCGACACTGAAGCGCACCCCGCGGTCGGCCAGTTCACGGCACTTGCCGAGGAAACGGTCGTAGGGGGTCTGGCCGGGGTGGTAGGTGCACCACAGGGCGAGTGTGTCGAGGTCGGCCTCGGTGAGCCAGCCGGTGCGGCAGCTCAGGTTGGTCTGTATGGCGACCCGGCGCACATGCGGCAGCCGGGACAGCTCGGTGAGGGTGCGCCGGTACCAGGAGCGGACCAGGCCCTCGCCCCACGGTGTGAACAGGAGCGACAGGTCGTCCTCGCTGGCCGTCGCCCACCGCGCGAAGCGCTCCAACGCCTGCCGGTCCGCGCGGAGTTGGGCGGTCGAGTCGCGGCGCTTGGCGAACGGGCAGTAGGGGCAGTCGTAGTCGCAGGACGCGAGCGGCCCCCGGTACAGGACGGTGAGATCCATGACGGTCCGTCACTTCCGTTCGTAGGCGGCCATCGCGGACCGCACCTCGGGGGAGAACAACTCCGGCCCCACGGCGTCCGAGTGCGCCAGGCCCTCCGGGGTCAGCACGAGCGACTCGCCCGCCGCGCCGGTCAGCCAGCCGTGTCCGGCAAGCCGGTCGAGCTCCGCCCCGAAGTCGTCGTCGGGTGAACTCCCGAAGCGGGCGCGGTAGTCGGCGACGGACAGACCCTCGGCCTGGAGGAGGGACTGGAGGAGATGACGGCGACGCGCCTCGTGTCCGTCCACGCGGTAGCCGACCTCCGCGTGCGCGAAGTCGGTCGTCGTGACGTAGTCGTCGATGATGCCGCGGATCTCGTGCATGCCGACCGCGTAGTCGAAGGAGTAGTGCAGCGCCGATGTGTACGAGCGGGCCCCGCAGCCGAGCCCGATCATGCCGTCCGTCTGGCAGGCGTAGTCGTCGGCGCCCTGGGGCGGGGCGTCGGCCCGGCGGAACATCCGCATCGACTGCTGGACATAGCCCCGCGCGAGGAGGTGGTCACGCCCCGCCCGGTACAGCCGCAGCCGTAGTTCGTCCCACTCCGGGTCGACTCCGGCGTCCCCCTGGTGCCGGCCGAGACCGGTCAACGGGCGGACGTAGAGCGGGTACAGGTACAGCTCCTCGGGGCGCCAGGTCAGGGCCGCGTCCAGCGAGGTGCGCCAGGTTCGCTCGGTCTGGCCGTCGATGCCGTAGATGAGGTCGATGTTGAGAACGGGGATGGTGGTGTCCCGGATCCGGCCGAGCGCGGCCTCCACGTCGGCACGGCGCTGCGGGCGTACGGCGGCCCTGGCCTCGGAGTCGACGAAGCTCTGGACGCCCAGGCTGAGGCGGGTCGCGCCGCGCTCCGCGAGGACGGCGAGCCGGTCCGCGGTGGCCGTGGCGGGCGAGGCCTCCACGGAGAGCGGGACCGCGCGCAGATCGGCGCCCATGCGCTGCTCGGCAATGTCGCACAGGCGCTCCAGCTCGGACGCGGTGAGGAAGGTCGGGGTGCCGCCGCCGAACGCCGCGGTGGCGAACCGCACCGGCTCCGCATCGCCGAGTGCCGCCCGGACGGTGTCCGCCTGCCGCTCCAGGGCGTCGAGATAGGCGCCGGTCAGGCCGTCCGGGGCACCGATGCGGGTGAAGAGGTTGCAGAAGCCGCAGCGGACCTCGCAGAACGGTATGTGGACGTACAGCGAGAGGGCGCTGCGGTCCTCCGTCGCCCACAACTCCCGCAGCGCGGGCCGGTCGGGGAGGCGGCGGTAGGCCGTCTTGTGCGGATACGCGTAGACGTAGTGCTGATAGGGGCTGGTCTCTTGAGCGGTGGTCATCGGACGGCCTCGGCGGGGTCGAGGAGGAAATGGGCGTACGGCACGGTCCACACGGACTCGTGGCCCAGACGGTGGCCGGTGTAGCCGTCGTCGCCGTAGGCGGTGCCGTGGTCGGAGCAGACGATGACGAAGCAGGGGCGCCGGGAACTCGCCGCGGCGAACAGCCGCCCGATGTGCCGGTCGACGTACTCCAGCGCGGCGGCGTGCGTCTCCCGGGTGTCACCCGCCTCGCGGGTAGCGCCCGGCAGGTGGAACCAGTTGGGCTGGTGCAGCGCCGACACGTTCACGAACAGGAACAGGCGCTGCTCGGCGGGCAGTTCGCCCACCACCTGTTCCACGCGGTCGATCTGGTTCTCGAAGGAGTGCGGCGAGGTGACGCCGAACTCCTCCTCCCAGTGCGCCTCTTGGAACAGGCCGGGCAGTACGGAGCCCAGCGGACCGCGCCGGTTGAAGAAGCCCACGCCCCCGACGCAGACGGTGCGGTAGCCGGCCGCAGCCAGTCCGGACACCAGGTCGGGGGTGTCGTAGACGAAGGTGCCCTCGGCGGTGGTCTCGCTGCCGGCGAAGCTCGCCGCGAACAGCCGTGGATGCGGGCCGGGTTCGGCCGGAGTGGGCAGGAACCCGGCGAAGATCGCCTGGTGCGAGGCGTAGGTGAAACTGCCCGGAGCGTGCCGCCTCTCCCAGCGTCCGCCGGGCAGATGGCGGGTGAGATGCGGGATGCGCCCCTCGGCCGCCAGCTCGACGGCCACGTCGTGCCGCAGCGTGTCGAGGGTGACCAGCAGGATGTCGTGGTCGCCGACGATCGCGTTCATGTCGGGCTCAGGCATGGGCTGTTCCTGTTCTGTACGGGTGAAGCGGGCCGCTTCCGGCCGGTGCGCGCAGGACGGCCGCCACCTGCGCGCCGTAGGTGTCCAGACCTTCGGCGCCACTGCCGGGCAGTCCGGTGAGCCGGGGGAGCAGGTCGCCGAAGGCGTTGACCTCGCCGACGAAGCTGCGCCGCCAGTCCACGGCCGGCAGCAGGTCGACTCCGACGCACAGCGTGCGCGGGAAACAGGACGCGGCGCGCTCGCACACGTCCAGGACGTCGGACCACCGGGCGCCCGCGGCGGTGACGGCCCGTCGGACGCCGTCGAGATCGCCGCGGCTGCCTCCCAGATGCAGGTTGGTCAGCGGCCAGCGACTGGTACGCACCACCGTGTGGGTGGCCCGGCCGGCCACGACGACCACCCGGAGATCCGCGGCACGGCCCGCCTGGGAGGCCTTCGGCACCCAGCGTTCGAGATGCAGCCCGTCCGGGGCCAGCGCGTCCACGATGCGGGCGACCTCCCGCTCGTCGTGATAGCGCCGCACCCGAAGGGAGTTGTGGAGCGCGCCGTCCGGACCGGTCTCGACGGATGTGGTGGCCCTGATCCGGCCGCCGCCGGCCGTCTCGACGGCGAGGACACCCGAGGCCGACGACCCGTGGGCGGGCTTGACGAACAGCCGGGGCATCCGGTGCTCGCGCATCAACGTCCGTACGTCGTCCCAGCCGTGCACGCGCGCGCCGTGCGGACCCGAAGTGGGGGAGTCCGGGACGGGCACCCCGGCCGCGTCCAGTACGGCGTGACACGCCCGTTTGTCGAACAGCGCCGCCAGGTCGTCCGGGTCGGCGAGGGGGATGCCGCCGCGCAGCGTGCGCAGCGCGGCGGTGAACCGCGTGTACCAGCGGGCCGAGCCCTCGACCCGGGTGGGGTCCGAGGCACCTCGCAGGAGCCGGTCGACCTCGGGGTTCTCGCCGGGGGAGTCGACCCGGACGAACTCGTCGGCGGCGAAGGCCGCTCCCCGCGCGCGCAGGACGTCCGTCCAGGCGACGACGCGGGGTGCGGGCAGCCCGGCCGCGCGCACGGCGTCCGCGAAGAGGGCCACCCTGCGGTTCTCGGGGTTGCCGACCACCGCGAACCGGGGGCCGGTACGGGCGGGCGACACGGTGACGATCGGCCAGGCCGCGGTGGACGCGGTCACTCCCCGACGGCGACGTAGCGCCAGACCGTGCCGTCGTCCTCCGTGTCCTCCTCGGCGTCGTCACGGTCCAGGTCGACCTCCACGCCGGCCGGCACCAGCGTCTGCCGTATCCGCTCCGTGACGGCCTCGCTGAGGTAGTTGTGGTGCAGGTCCAGCTTCTTGAGGTGCGTCAGCGGCTGCCCGCTCAGCAGCGCTACGGCGCCCTCGTCGGTCAGCACGCCCATCGACAGGTCCAGCACCTCCAGGCGCTCCACCACCGGGGCGGCGGCGACCGCGGCGGCCACCGCGTCCTGCATCTCGCTGTTGCGCAGGGCCAGATGACGCAGGCGCGGCAGCCGCGCACCGGACAGGATCGGCTCCAGGTCGGCGGCCTCGCTGTCACCGCCGTAGTCCGGCGTGCCGAGCCACAGGTCGAGGTGCTCCAGGGCGGGCAGGTCACTGGCGCCGATGCCGCGCACCACCTCGACGGGCAGTCCGCCCGTCTCCGCCACCAGCCGGCGCAGCGTGCCGTGCCGCAGCGCGGTGAACTCGAGCCCGGTGCCGCCGCGCACACCGAACTCCTCCAGCGCCGGGTAGGCGTTGAGCAGTGGTGAGACATCGCTCTGGTGGATCCAGGAGATCTCGCACTCCTCCATCACCAGGTCGCCGACGAACAGCGCGCGCAGTGCGGGGAAGGCGTCCCGGGCCTCCATCAGCGCCTCGAAGATCTCGGTGGGCGCGCTGTCGTAGGCATCTCCCCATGCGCCGATGATCAGCGCCCGGACCCGGTTCGTGTCGACGGAGGCGCGGAAGCGGGTGAACGTGTCGGGCCATGCCTCGTCGGCGTCGTACACGTCGCTGATCAGGCGCCAGGCGACCGAGTCCGGCTCGGGCAGCCCCTCGGTCGGGGCGCCCGGTCCGGGAAAGGTGAACGCGGGCAGCCCGTGCAGCGCGTCGAGGTGCTCACCGATGGTCATGCGGCCGCTCCTGAGAAGGAAGTGTGCGTGGTCTGTGGTGCCGCATTTCTACCAACCGCCACTGACAGTGCCCGTCGGCGGGGCGGGCCAGGGGGCGTTGTCAGTGGCGGCGCCTAACGTCGTGGTCATGAGGCCGGTGCGCGGAGCACCCGGCGGTGAGGGGACAGCCATGTACCGACAGGGAGACGTGCTGATCGTGCCGGTCGCGCAGGACGCGGTGCCCGCGCACGCGGCGCACGCCCCGAGGGAGCGGCGCGACGGACGCGGGCGGCTCGTGCTGGCGCTGGGGGAGGTGACGGGGCACGCTCACGCGGTCGTCGGACCGGGGGAGTTGGTGCGCGAGCCGGGTCCCTACGGTCCGTTGCTGCTCCATCTGCCCCAGGGCGGGCGGGTGGTGCACGAGGAGCATGCGGTGATCGTGCTGCCCAAGGGGTGGTTCCGGGTCGTCAGACAGCGGGAGTACGTGCCCGGGTCCGTGCGGATCGTGGCCGACTGAGCGACCCGGATGTACCGGCATCACGACAGAACTGGGCGGGGCACGGAGGAAGCGCACGTGAGCGGGACGGACACAGGGGTGGACAGGATGACGGACCTGAAGTCGGGCGGCACACCGGACTTGGCGGCGGGGAGCGTGGTGACCGGGCCCTCCGGTGACCTGGCGGAGTGGCGGGAGTGGGCATCGGCGACCGGTCCCGCGGACCGGGCGCGCGCCGAGGAGGGCGTCCGGCGGGCCTACCGGCTGGCGGGACTCGCGGAACCGGAGCGCGTGGTGTGGGTGGGTTCGCCCCGCGCGGCGGTCGCTCTCCTCCGGGAGCAGGCGGACCGGGGCCCGAGCGTCCGGGACGCGGTGCGCAGTACGCCGTGGGCGGCGGCGAGACGGCGGCTGCACGCCGAGTTGGGGCCCGAGGGATGGTCGGCGCACTGGGCGGCGACCGGCGGACGGTTGTGGCCGTCGACGCAGGCACTGGTGGACCGGATCCGTACCGGCGTGATCGAGGAACTGGCCGGAGGCGACACCGGAAAGGAGGCCGCGGAGATCCGGCTGATACTCCTGGACGCCGTGCTCGGGCAGCACGACGCGCCGTGGCTCGCGGCGTTCGCCGCCGCCGGCGGCCCGATCGACGCACTGTCCGGGGTGTGCCGCAGCACCGGCTGGTGGTGGCCGTTCGCGCGGGTCGCGGTGCTGTCGGAGCGGCCCACGGCCCTCCACCGCGACGAGGCGGGACGACTGGACCACGGGGACGGCCCGGCGCTCGCCTACCCGGACGGCTTCGCCCTGCACGCCTGGCGCGGCATGCCGGTTCCGGCCGCCTTCCTGGCCGAACTGCCCACGCTGACCCCGGAACGCATCCGCGCCGAGGAGAACGCCGAGCTGCGCCGCGTGATGCTGGAGTACTACGGCTACGACCGGTACCTCACCGATTCGGGCGCCCGTCCCCTGCACCGGGACGAGACGGGCACGCTGTGGCGGATCGACCTGGCCGACGACGAGCCCGTGGTCATGGTGGAAGTACTCAACTCCACACCGGAGCCCGACGGCACCCACCGTACGTACTGGCTACGAGTTCCCCCGTCGACTCGCACGGCCAGAGCGGGAGTGGCTTGGACCTTCGGGCTGGACGCGGGGGCGTACGCACCCGAGCGGGAGACCTGATAGTTCCCCGTATCCCCGTACACCGCCGGACCGGAGTGGCCGTCCCGCTTCAGGACGCGGCCGTGGTGGCAGCTGTGCCCGGCTCGGCCGGTAGGGGCGACGGTAGGGCTTTGATTTCCACCGGTGGTGGACAGCGCTGCCGTGGCCGTCGATGCGGTCCGCCGGCTCGGCCGAACTCCACGACGAAGGGCAGGTTTTCGACCGCCGCTACCTCTCCGAAGCCTCCATAACCTCCATGACCGAGCTCTTCACCACCGGGCCAACCGGACCCGAACCGCAGAGCACTCCACAACCGTGACCAAAACAGCTGCCGTGGCTGCACCACCCCACGGGACATGACGTCGGTGAGGCGAGGGCGGCGTGAGGCGACGGCGCGCGCGGGAATCGACACGGACAGATCTCCTGAACGATGCCGCCCTGCCACTCCACGCCAACTCGCCGCCGAATCAACCGAGTTGAAACCGCTCGGTCAAGCGTTTCATATCGTGATCCGGAGGCGGCGCTCGCACAGAAACGTGCTGGTCAGTCGAAGATGGCGCAGTTGACCGCGTCCATCAGGGCGGCGCCGGTCTGGTGTGCCTGCTTGGTGAGGGTGGACGTGGCGAAGAAGAAGGCGGCGGTGCGTTTGCCGGTGGAGTCGGTGACGTTGTAGGTCGCGTAGCCCGGGACGATGCCGACGTGGTCCCAGACCGTGCCGCAGTCGGTCTTCGCCGTCTCGATGCCCAGCCCGTAGCCGAGCTCGTCCGGGTCTCCCGGCCCGTTCTCCGGCACGGTGGTGCGCATCTCGGCCAGTTGGGCGGCGGGGAGCAGGCGGCCGGACATCAGCGCGCCGTAGAAACGGGACCAGTCACCGGCGGTGGACACGATCGCGGCGTCCGCTCCGTCGGCCGTGACGTAGTCGTCGGTGACGTCCACGTGGTCGTCGTGCTGCGGTCCGGCGTAGTTCCTGAACTCGTCGGGCACGTCCGGTGGCATGTGGGCCGCGTCAGGTTCGTAGCCGTGAGCGTGCCGGTCGTGCCAGGCGGAGCCGGTGGCGTAGAAGGTGTGCCGGAGCCCCAGGGGTCCGGCGATCCGGTCGCGCACCAGCGCCGCCAGGTTCTTGCCGGTGGCCTTCTCCAGGACGGCGCCGATCGCGATGTAGTTGGTGTTGCTGTACGACCACGCGGTGCCGGGCTCGAACAGCGCCGGGTGTCTGCTCACCAGGCTCAGGATTTCCTTCGACGTCCATACGTGGGAGTCCCGGCCGGTGAGGGCCGGTGCGAGGGCGGGGTCCTCGGTGTAGTCGAACAGCCCACTGGTGTGGTTGAGCAGCATGCGCAGGGTGATCGCTCTTCCGTTGCGCACCTGGCCGGGCAGCCACTTGTCGATCGGGTCGGTGAGGGCGAGTCTGTGCTCAGCGACCAGTTGCAGGACGAGGGTGGCCATCACCGTCTTGGTGTTGGACGCTTCTCGCACCTCGTCGTCCGCGGTGAGCCGATGGTCCTTCTTGGTCCAGGCGGCCTGCTCGGAGATCTCGATGGGCCTGCCGTGACCGTCGTCCACCCGCACGGTCACCCCGGGCACTCCTTCTTCCACCAACTTCCGCGCCAACTCCCGCAGGTGAGCGCGTGTCTGCGCAGTGCCGTCCTGTTGGACCGCCGAGAGCGTGTGTGGGCTGACGGCCGCACTCTCATGGACCGTGTCGGCACTCGACTCGGTCGCAGCGAGGGGCATGACGAGGGCCGCGGACACCGCGACTGTTGCTACTGCGCGAAACCCCGTCAGTTGCGGGCGCCGTCGAACACGCACCTTTACACGCACTTCATGCTCCTTCGAGAATCCGGGAAGGCCGTCGGGCACTTCGGGGGACAGCGAGGAGAACACGGAACTCCGCCCGGCGAGTTGCCGCCCGGCTCTGGGGCGAAGCCGGCTGCGGCGGGCGCTGCGCAGCCCTGGGAATCCTTCGGAGGATAGCCGAAGGCGGGGTGAAAGAGATGAGTATCTGTTAGAGCGTCCGCCAGTAGGTCATCGGATGCGGGGGGTGCGGGGTCGTGTGTCCCATCGGTAGAGGGTCCGGGCCCGGTGGATCAGGTAGCGAACGGTGACGAGTACGCAGGCCAGGGCGGTGAAGAACTCGATCGTGGCTTTCCGTCGTTCGGTGCAGTGGCGGAGTCTGCCGAAGTCTGCATCGCAGTGAGTGGCTGCAGTCTCGCGGGCCATCGATTCTCATTAGCCTGCCGGCATGACGATCCTGGACAATTTCACGGCTCGCCTCGATCGGGTCGAGGCCGAGTTCGCACTGCGCCGCTTGGCCCACGACTACTGCGTGGGTGCCGATCATCGAGACCGTGTCCGCTGGGAGGCGATCTGGGCAACGGACGCTGCGTGGGAAACCGGCCCTGACCGGATATTCATCGGATTCGACGCTATTTGCGCCGCCGTGGAGCAGCAGTGGCGGACCTTCCCGATCATGCAACATGCCACCGCCAACCACACAGTAGACATCGACGGTGACAGCGCGACGGGCCGATCCGATGTCGTGGTCATGGCCCAGCTTCCCGACCACCGGTGGAGTCTTGGAGGAGGCACCTACGAAGACGAATACCGCCGCGAGGAAGGGATTTGGCGCATCGCACGGCGCCGGGTGACACATCCCTTCGATCTTGCACCACTGCCGCCAAGTGACGGACCGATTCACGTCGCCGGTCTTGATGAGCCCTACACGTAGAAGCCGTCTGCCAGCGGTATGCCGGTCGAGCACGTAGCTGGCGCGCTCCCATGGCGGCCGCCCCTGCATCCCCATGTTGGGGCGTCCGCCACTACACGGGTGATGCGGTGCAGGCACAGTCCCCGATCATGGGGTTCTTGCGTTTCATGACTTTCGGGGTGTCCGTGCCTGCTGTTCCACCATGCCTGCTCAAGCCGGTTCGCGACCAATTCCTGGCGCTTCTTCCTGACCGCGAGGACAGCCATCCGCTGGGCTGTCACAACCCACGGATTGCGGACGAGGTCGTCTTTGACCGCCTGGTGCAAGCTCTGGCATTCGGCTGCGGATATGAACGTGCGGCTGATGAGCAGTGCTCCGCCACGACGCCGCGGCGCCGCCGGGACGAGTGGATCGCGCTTGGAGTCATGGAGGCGCTTCGGTTGCTGGTCCCGTCCGCATACGACCGGATGATTGGCCTCGAACGGGACCACCCCGTCGCGGACGGCTGCATCACGAAGGCCCCCACGGGGGGGGCGGGTGCTCGGGAAGAAGCCCGGTCGACCGGGGCAAACAAGGCCTTAAGCGCTCGCAGTTGACCGAAGCGGGCGTCCGCCGAGGATTCGAGCCGGGACGCGGATGCGTAGTCCTTGGTCGATGAGCACCAGGCGAAGGGGCGAACGCCGCAGCTGACCCTGGACAATGCCTATCGCTCTCTGGACGGCGCCCCGGAGGGGACCCGGTCCGAGCTTCTGCCCGAAGAACACGAATGCAAGAACATGCCGGGATAAGAACCCTGACCTCGAGTACCTCGACGAGCAGGGCAACGTCGTCGGCTATGGCGAGGTCAAGACGGTTGGGGATGCCGATCAGGGAGCCTTCAACAAGCAACTCGCCACGGCCGTCAAGCAGTTGCGCGTTCGCGAGGACGTGGAGGGGGAGATGGACGTCAACAAATCTTCGTTCAGGTCCCCGACCTGGTCGATGCTCGGGAGGTCAAAGGGTGGGTCCGCGCCCATCAGAAAGGCCGCCTGCAATCATGGAAGCGACCTCGACAAGATCCGCGGATACCATGTGCGGGTCTACACCGAAAGCGGCAGCAAACTGGCCGACTTCGACCTCGGGATCGACGCCGACGAAGGCCATGTCGAGGGGCATACCTACTATTCGCCGAACGGGAACTCCTACTGATCCGCCTGCTGCCGCTGACTGACACCAGGCTGTAACCCGGAGCAGGGGCGGATGCGTACCGTGAGGACGCGTCCGCCCCCCTGTGTCCGAAAGGCGCGTTCCTTGTCCTCGACGCTTTACCGCGTGCGTGAACCGTTTCCCGATGCTTTGAGCGCGCTGACTCGGGCGCGCGCGATCATGCGCGACCTGACCGACTGGACGGCCGAGCCCTGGCCTCAGCTGGAGAAGGTCACCACGGTCGAGCAATTCACCTACGCACTTCGCGCTTTCGGCACCGCCCGGTTCACCGCGGACCGGGTACCTCATGTCTTCCCTTTCATGGACGAGTTGCGGCGCCGAGGAGTCGTCACGTTCGACGCCCGGCAGATGAAGTCCTGGTTCAGCGGCGACGTGCGGCTGGGTCCGGACCTGGCGGATCTCTGGCCCTTTCCCGAGAGCGTGGACCTCTCCCTGGCTGCGACTTCGCCCTTCGGCGCCCCCGGCGGCGAGCCTGAGGACACCTGCACCGAGGAGGAACTGGACCGGATGGTCTCGGTGCTCGGCCCGCTGACCCTGAGCGTCACCTGGGACTGCGCCTGGCGTGGTCTCCCGGAGGCCAAGGGCTGCGGCGTGCTGCTCTGCCTGAACAGCGTCTGGCTGCGGCAGCACGACGAGCCGTCCCCGGGCGAGTTCGGTGTCTGGATCTCCCTCGGCCCCCGGGTCGCGTGGACGCCCGCGGGCCAGACCTGGGTCCGCGACTCGGGACTTGAGCTCGGCGAACCCCAGACAGGCTGGTGACCCGCGCGCCCGGATTCGCCAGCGGTCAAGCACTGGGCCGCAGCTGCGGGAGAGCCGCTGGAGCGGTATCAAGTCCGTCAGTGGGTTCCCTCTGCGGGGTTACAGCGAAAGCGTCGGCAGTCTGGGCGCCTTCGACCTTGGCGGTGACGCCGACAGGGGCCATGTCGAGGGGGATACCTGCTATTCACCGAGCGGGTACTTCTACTGATCCGCCCCTGCCCTTGTCCGAAAGGAGCGTTTCCTTGACCTCGACGCTTTACCGAGTGCGCGAGTCCTTTTCCGATGCCCAGGTGCTCTGACGCGGGCGCGAGAGATCTTGCGCGAGCTGGCGGACTGGCCCTCCATTCCTTCCCCCCGACTTGAGCCGGTCGCCACGGCTGAGCAGTACATCTACGCCCTATCCACCTTCGACACTGCCCGCATCTACGGAAATCAAGACGAGCCCGGTGTCGCACCTTGCCTGGATGATTTTCGGCGCCGGACCGTCGTCACGCTCGACAATGAAAAGCCGAACTCCTGGTTCGCCGGCTACGTGAGACTGCGCGCCGAACTGGGCGACCTCTGGCCGCTCCCCGAGAGACTGACTCTTAGCCTCGATCGTTCATGAGTCCCCGTCAGCTTGCTGATGGGGACTTTGTGTCTGTGCGGTGGGGCTTTTTCGGGGCTGGGGCAGGTTGAGGGCCTGGCTCGCGCGTCGGGTGGGCGCCGGGTTCCACTTCGCCGGTGCGGTCGTGGGGGTTGTCGGGATGGTGGAAGTGGCTGGTCAGCCGGGGTTCGGGAGGATGTGGAGCCTGGCGATCGCGTGGGTGATGACGTCGGTCCAGGGCCATCGGGCGGGCAGGCGGAGCCAGTGGCGACGGCCGGTGTTCACGAGCTGGGCGGCTGCGGAGAACAGCCGCAGGCGAAGCCGTTTGGGTTCCCAGCGGCGGGTCTTGCCGGTCAGGGCGAGCATGGGCATCCAGGCGAGGAGGTCGAGTGCGAGGGAGACGATCTCCAGTCAGATCCGGTACTGCGCGGTGTCGTGCAGGGGCAGGTTGCGCAGTCCGGTGTCGCGGGCGTTTCGGATGCGGTCCTCGCAGCGTGCCCGGCGGCGGTCGCGTAGTTCGAGGTCGGCGAGCTGGCCGCCTTGGGTATTGGTCGCGAAGCAGGTCAGCCGTAGTCCGTCGAGGTCGGTGAAGCGCAACTGGACGCTGGGGTGCGGGCGTTCCTCTCTGACGATCAGCCGCATGCCCTTGGGCCAGGTGCTCAGGTCGGGCATGTCGGTGATCTCGGCGACCCAGGCGCCGGGCCGCTCGGTGCCGCCGGCGTCGTAGGCCGGTGTCCATGCCTTCTTGTCCTGTCTCAACGAAGTTAGTCGTCCACCCTTGCGCTGACCTGCGTGGACTGGATTGGGTGAGACGCGGAGACTTGGTTCGTTGAGACAAACCTCGGCCCGCTAACGCAGCTGCGCGTTCCGATGCTGGTCGCCCGCCTGCTCCAAGGCGGCCTCGTAGGCGTGCAGGGCGGTGATGACTGTGGCGCGTTCCGAGGGGTCGAGACCGCGCATGACGCGTTCCCAGGCAGAGGCGCTTCCGGAGAGCCATTCGCCGATCGGTGCGGCGTAGGCGGGGGTGATGGCGATGATGCGGCGGCGGCGGTCGGTGGGATCGGCAGTGCGTTGCAGGACGCCCGGCCTGGACAGCTCGCTGACCATGAGGCTGACGGTCGTCGGGGCCACCTCCAGCCGAGCGGCCAGCTCGTTGATGCTGGTGGGGCCGTCGTATTCCAGGTGGGCCAGCAGTGCGAGGTGTCGCGGTGCCAGGTCCAGACCCTGGAGTGCCGGAGGTATGGGCAGGCGCTTGGCGCGGCCCACGAGCCGTGGCATGAGCAACAGCAGGGTGCGGACGGCCTCATTGACGGCTGGACCGTCCGATTCCGTGGACATCAGCGACCTCTTCTAGATACCTTTAAAAACAAAGGCTTTGGATTCAAAGGGAACGAGGTTCACTATGCCGCATCTGACCGTCCACCTTCCAGAGAACAGGCTGACCGGGAACGAGCCCACGCTCGTCGCCGCACTGACCGACGCTGTCGTCGACGTCTATGGCGAATGGGCCCGTGACCTCGTAAGCGTCCGCCTGGCCGGAGTCCCCGCAGGCCGTTTCGCGCAGGGTGGCAAGGCCGTGGACACAAACGCCTCGGTGATTTTGGGCGTCCGCGCCGGCGTCTTCGACCGCCCCGACGCCGCCCAGATCACCGCCCGCCTCGGCACCGCGCTCACCGACGCGATCACCCGCGTCGTCGGCGACGACCTCCGCGCCGGCACCATGGTCGAACTTGTGGCGTCACCGCCAGAACGTACTTTCGTCGGCGGCACCCTCACCGTGTGACCCCCCATCTGGGCCACCTCACGACCCGGCTGTACTCAGGCTCAGCAGCGGTAGTAGGGGGGAACGGACTCCACCGTGATTCCGGGTCGGCTTCACCGGGCCCCCATCCAGCACCCCCGAGCGCGCTCAACCGCGCGACTGGGTTCGCTGAGACAGAAGCCCGAACGACTCGGTTCGTTGAGAAAGCGACTCGATTGAGTGAGACGGGACACTTCTTCGGGATCTTCAGCACGGCCTGGTGGAGGGTGTCGGTGATGGTCATTCCGACGGAATACGACAGCCACCGGCCGGGCCGGGAGAGCCAGTCAAGGAAGGTATGGGTGCCGCCGGCGGAGTCGGTACGGATCAGCGTCTGGTGTCCCCGCCGCAGGTGTTTCGGCAGTTGGGCCAGGGCGAGTTGGGAGGTTTCGATGTGGTCGGCGGCGGTGTTGGAGCCGACGTTGCCGGGCCGCGGCAGCGCGGCCACCGGCTCTCCGGACCCGGCTGGGCCGTGGTCGACGAACGCGACGAGCGGATGGTGGCCGAAGGTCTTCTTCCACGTTGGGGTGGCGTCCTGCTTCTCGGAGTGCGCAAGGACCGGCACCCCGTCGATGTCCACGATCACCTGGCCGTCGGCGGCCGGGCTGTCCGCGCCGGCCAACTCCCACACCCGCGAGCGTACTTCGGCCCGTGCCGTGCGGATCGCGGTGAGCGCCTTCGGTCCGGCTGAGGCGAGGGTGTCGATGAGCCGGGAGACCGTGGGGTCCGATGCCACCGGGCCGAACATGTCGGGCTCGGCCCGCAGCATGGCGACATCGGCGAGGCAGTCCCCGCCCAGAGCCGTTGCCAGCGCGACATCCAGCAGGACCTTGCCCGGGTCGTGCACCGTCCTCGGCTTGTGCCACGGCGCCATTGCCGCCGATATCGAGGTGTCCAGGCCCACCTTGCGGACTGTCTCGACCAGCAGCACTGCCCCGGCCTGCGAGACCACCCCGCTGACACCGCCCTCGAGGCGGACACGTGGGTACACCCCGATACGCTTGCTCACCTGGAGAGTGCTTCCTTCCGTGCAGCCAACAGGACCCTAGACAGGTCCCATCGTTGCAGGTCAGAAGCACTCTCCGCTTATTTGATCAAGGCATGGGCGAGCACACTCATGAACGATACGAGGTCGATCAGCCCTTCGGCGCGTGAGCTATCGCGATCGTCTTCATCTTCAGGGTGCGCACCGCCGCGGGGTCGGTCACGGGCCGGGAAGTCTGTCCCCTGGCCGCGGCGGCCTTCTTCGCCTTCAGGGCCTCTGCGGCTTCGGGGCTCGGCGTGGTGCGAGAACTCTTCTCCTTGGCCGCGGCGGCGACCGCCTCGGCCTTCTGCTTCTGCGTGCGCGCGGAGTCGTCGTCCGTCGTGGAGTGCGAGGTCGCCGTGGCCGCGTGGACCTGCGACCCCGCCGCCACCGTCAGACTGCCGAGCGCCAAAGCGCTGACCGCGGCGGTCCTGAACGTCGTTCCCATCCTGCTCGGCTTACGGGGGGCTGCATGGCGCATGGGTGTTCCTCTGCTGTCGGCTTGGCTTGGACAGCTGGACTACGCAGCGCGGGGCCCCGGACGCGACACTCGGATGCGGTGATACAGATCACAGAGAACCGCTGTAGCGGGTGATCAGCGCTCCTGCGTACTTCCCCTACAGAGGACCCCTGGCCGTTCTGTGGACGGATATGAATGGCGGAAGAGTGGCGAGAGGCACGGCGGAAGAGGAGTTCGATGAATTCTATGCAGTGGCCTACCCCAGGCTCGTTCGGCAGATTTACGCGATGACCGGCGATCTGCCGGAGGCCCAGGATGTCGTCCAGGAGGCGTTCATAAGGGCCTGGAGTCGGCGTGGGATATTCACGAGCGACGGTTCCCAGGAGGCGTGGATCCGCACCACGGCCTGGCGGCTCGCCGTATCGCGCTTCCGGCGTCTGCGGCGCGGTGTGCAGCTCATTCAGCGCCATCACGACCAGCGCCACATCGAAGGCCCATCCCCCGAGCGCATCGCTCTCGTCGAGGCACTTCGCACTCTTCCGAAAAAGCAGAGAAGTGCCGTCGTCCTCCACCACCTGTGCGACCTCAGCGTTGAGCAGATAAGTGCCGAGACGGGCTGGCCGGCCGGCAGCATCAGGGTCTGGCTGGTCCGCGGGCGCCTGTCACTCGCCCGCCACCTTTCCTCCCTGCCGGACCAGGAGGTGGACCATGTCCGGTGAGTACGAGCGTCCTGTCTGGCTTACCGAGAGCGTCGCCCAGTTGGAGAGTGTTCGGGTGGACCGGCCGGTGTCCGCACAGGAGTTGCGTCGCCGAAGCGTCCGACGCCGTCAACGCCGTACCCGTTCTGCCGCCCTTGTGGCGATTGCCGTGGCGGCACTCGGTGCGGGCGCCTACTGGAATTCCATGGGCGCGGACCGATCGGCGGAAGATCCCGCCCGCCTCGGTGAGGTTTCCAAAATATCAGCGGCCCAGGAGAAAATGCGGGCTTACTACTCGGTTCTGCCGGATGCCTTCGCCTCCCGGCATTCGACGTCGAAGCTGCGGAAGCTGATGACCGCGTATTTCACGGACACGGCACTGAAGCGAGAAGTTGTTCTCGAAGGCCGCGGAGCCGGCGACCTGGCGGCCACGTGTGGGGATGTGGAGGCCACCACCACCTTCACCGTCGGCGACCCCCGTAGCGCCGGGGCCGACACCGTCCGTGCACGCGTGACGAGCAACAGCGCACCGGAATCGATCGAGGTCGATTTCGATCTCCGCACCATGAGAATCTTGAGATGGTCCTGCCCCGACGGGTCCTGACTTCTGCCGGCCGTCACGGGCCGTAGGCCCCGGGTACCGGAGGGCCGGTCCCATCAGCCTGGATCCACCGGCTTGATGCCGGTGGATGGTTCACCCAGAAACGAAGAAGTGCCTTGCGACCTGCGATGATGGGGTTTTTCCAGGACCACATCAGGCACGATCGACAAGGCACTTCCGAGATGTAAAGTTCCCATGCCGCAGCGGCGGTCTCATCCGTGTTCGACGACCCGAACCTGGTCGCGTACGGCGGGCTGGAGCCGGTGGTGCGGCTGGCCGAGCAGTGCGGTCTGCCCGCGCTGGTCGGGGAGACGGACCCTGGTACGGCTGAAGGGGTTGGACTATCCGTTGTGTGCTTCGAGCTCGGTCGCCAGCGTCTGTTGGGTGGCCGCCCACGACGCCAGGAGCGCCAAATTGTCAGCGGTCGGTGTGCCCGCGGGTGCGGTGTAGATGTTGAGGTGCAGGCCGGGTTCGGCGGGCAGTTCCAGGGATTCGACGTCCAAGTCGAGCTGACCCACGATCGGATGGTGCATACGCTTGCGGCCGGACCGGTGCAGCCGCACGTCCTGAGATGCCCACCGCTGCCGAAATAGCTCACTGCACGTTGACAGTTCGCCGACCAGGGCGATCAGTTCCTCGTCGTGCGGATTGCGGCCGGCTTCCATGCGCAGCTTCGCGGCCACGCCACCGGCAACCTGGTCGTAGTCGACAAAGAAATCTCTGGCCGCGTCGGGGTTCAGATAGACGAACCGCGCTGTGTTCGCGGGCCGTCGCGGGTCGGCCAGCACCGGTGAATACAGCGCGCGAGCGAGTTGATTCATGGCGAGCACGTCATAACGGCCGCTACCGATCCAGGCCGGCGCATCGGAGATCGCGTCGAGCACCTGCTGCAGCGTCGAGCGCACCCCCACGGCAGGCCTGCGCCGACGTGGGCTGCGGGGCGCCTTCGATTGGCGCGCGAGGTGGAACAGGTGGTCGCGCTCGGCTTCGTCGAGCTGCAAGGCGGAGGCCAACGCGTCGAGCACGCCGTCGGAGGCACCGGCGAGGCTGCCGCGCTCCATGCGCACGTAGTAGTCGACCGATACCCCCGCCAGGAGCGCTACCTCCTCGCGGCGCAGACCTTTGACCCGGCGGTTGCCGCCGTAAGCGGGCAGGCCCGCCTGCTCGGGTGCGATGCGGGCGCGACGTGAGCTGAGAAACTCCCGGATCTCGGTGCGTAGATCCATCGCGGTTATCTCCTCACCGTAAGCCCGTCCCGCACCTTAATGGATATTTGTTGCGGTCGTTGCGGTGCCGCCGTCCACCGGGATGATGGCGCCCGTGAGGTAGGACCCAGCCCGGCTGGCGAGAAACACGGCGGCACCCGCCATGTCGTCGTCGCGGCCGACCCGGCGCAGAGGGGCCGCCGCCGCGATCGTGTCGCCGATGGCATCGAGAGTGGTCGCCATCATCTGCGACGGGAACACTCCCGGTGCTACCGCGTTCACCGTGATGTGCTGTGGGCCCAGCTCTCTGGCAAGCACCCTGGTGAGCTGATGGAGTGCCGCTTTGCTGCTGGCGTACGAGTAGTTGGGCGACGGAGCGACGTGGATGGCGGCGATGCTGCCGATGTTGATGATCCGTGCGGGATCATCGGCGGTGCCCGCCTTACGAAGTGCCGGGAGCAGTGCCTGCACCAGCCAGAACGGCGACTTGAGGTTGAGGTCGAGCACTGTATCCCAGGCCTCGTCCGGGAACGTCTCCAACGGCTCGCGCCACATCGCTCCCGCGTTGTTGACGAGGATGTCCAGGCGTTCCGAGTCGGCCTGGACAAGATCAGCGAGGCGCTGACACTCGTCGTGCCTGGACAGGTCGGCGGGGATTGCTCGCACGTCGCCGAATTCGGACAGTAGACGCTGTGCCTCCGCGCACGTGTCTGCGTTGCGTGAGCTGATGACGACGCGGGCGCCCGCCTGGAGAAGGCCGCGCGCGATCATCATCCCAATTCCCCTGGTGCCGCCAGTGACAAGGGCGTACTTCCCACTCAGATCGAAAAGTTCTGTGTGAGTGGTGAACTGGTTCTCCGTCATTGGTATCCGTTCCTTCTGTCGTAAAAGAATGCGCCGACAGGTCGCGTATTCGGGGCAGCTGAATTGAATGATGATGGTAAAGCTGCAGCGCGTTTCCATGGAGTGTTGTCGGCGCTTTCGGCTCAACCAGGTTGACAGGAATTTGGAACGTCGGGGAGACCCTGGTGATACAGGTACTGTCAGAACCCCCTTCCCTGGTGCGCTGAGTCCGGATCACCCCGGCTTGATGCCCGTGGATGGTTCACCCAGAAACGAAGAAGTGCCTTGCGACCCGCGATGATGGGGTTTTTCCAGGACCACATCAGGCACGTTCGACAAGGCACTTCCGAGATGTAAAGTTCCCATGCCGCAGCGGCGGTCTCATCCGTGTTCGACGACCCGAACCTGGTCGCGTACGGCGGACTGGAGCCGGTGGTGCGGCTGGCCGAGCGGTGCGGTCTGCCCAAGCTGGTCGGCGAGCACGTCCGGCTGCCCGCCTCGAAGGACGGCACCGGTGCCTTCCCAGCGGCGAAACCGATGTCGCTGGTGGGCGGCATGGCCGCGGGCGCCGACGGCATCGACGACATGGACCGGCTGCGGCACGGTGCGATGGGCCGCCTGTTCTCCGGAGTGCGGGCCCCGTACACGCTGGGGTCGTTCCTGCGCTCCTTCACTCACGGGCATGTGAAGCAACTGAACGCCGTGGCCCGCCGGTTCCTGCCTGAACTGGCCCGTCACACCCCGATGCTGCCCGGCGCGGACCAGGCCGCATACGTGGACATCGACGACACCATCCGCGGCACCCACGGCTACGCCAAACAGGGCGCCGGATACGGATACAGCAAGGTCAAGGGGTCGTGAGCCCTGGCACGTGTACCTCGGCGTGTTGTCCGGATTGCCTCTGTGCACCCCGTACGGGGACGATCCTCCGCCTTGCGATCGCAGGCACCGGGCGCTGCCCGGTCCGGCCGGACGGCGGCACCTTGTCGAGAACGCTCTAGTGGTGGGGCGATGTGCCGGCTTGGACCAGGGCCCGTGCCAGGTCGGTGCTCTCCGGAAGGCAGCCGAGGGGGTAGCGCCGAGGTAAGCACCAAAGCCGTCAGTTGTTGATTTTGAGGGCTTGATGGCTCTGTTGCGCTGACTTTCTACGTGGCCAAGGCCGCGACCGCGTGTTCGTCAAGGTGTCTTCGGGTGCGGGATGTCCGCCGGGTTGTCGTGTGCTGTGTCGGTGGGCTCGGTGGGCTCGGTGTGTGAGAGTGCGGCGAGGAGCTGCAGTTTCTCGTCGCTGTCGCTGTTCTTGGCGGGGTAGTAGACGACGAGGATGACGTCGTCTACGGGGAGTTTGTCCCGGTGGAGGCGTAGTTCGCCGACGACGGGGTGGTGGACCGTGGTCGTGCCGCCGTCGAGGCTGCGGACGTCGTGGCGGGCCCACAGGGTGCGGAACCGCTGACTGGACAGTGCGAGTTCTCCGACGAGTTCGACGAACCGGGGGTTGTCGGTGTCGTCCCCGATGGTGGTGCGAAGGGCAGCGATGAAATCGGCGGTGGCTTTCGTCCAGTCCTGGTGGAAGGCTTGTTCCTCGGGATCGAGGAGGAGCGAACGCAGCCGGTTGTGGCCGGGCCGCAGCCGGGGGGAGAGCGCGACGGCCATGGGGTTGGAGGCCAGGACATCGAACGCGCGCCCTTCGACGAACGCGGGGATCTGAAGGTGGGCGAGCAACTCGTGCACCCGTGCCGGTACGTGCTCGGGCCGCTTGCGGTGTGGTGCCCTGGGGCGTGCCGCCGTGAGGCCGAGCAGATACGTCCGTTCGATGTCGTCGAGCTCCAGGACGCGCGCGAGTGATGCGAGCACCTGGGGTGAGGGGTTCTTGTCACGGCCCCGTTCCAGGCGCAGGTAGTAGTCGGGACTGATTCCGGCGAGCAAGGCGACTTCCTCACGGCGCAGGCCGGGCACGCGGCGATTGCCGCCGGACGGAAGCCCTGCCTGCGCCGGAGAGACCAGCTCACGCCGGGCACGAAGGTAACTGCCGAGCCGGTTGCCGGATTCCTCGTCCTTCATACCGACACCGTAATGCGGTGCGCGTGTCCCAGCGGGGGCCCTGGCAGGACCAGGGAAGACGGGGGCCCTGCCCCACCCGGCGCGTGCGGCCAAGACTGCGGTGACACCGTTTTGAAAGAGACGGAGAACATCACTGTCCGCGTCGGGCTTGAACGCCGTCGGCGCTCTGAACTGAAGGGAAGATCCCGTGGATCTCTCCAACCGCACCGTTCTCATCGTCGGCGGAACCTCGGGTATCGGGCGGGAGCTGGCTCGCCGGTTCGCCGCAGCAGGCAGCGCCGTGGCCGTCGGCGGCCGCAGCCCGGAGGCTCTCTCGGAACTCGCCGGGGAAGGTTTCGGCACGTTCGATATCGACGTCACGGACCGTGCCTCCGTTGCGTCCTCTCGTGATGCCGTGCTCGCCCGCTACCCCGAGCTGGACACCGTGGTGACCATGTCGGGGGTCATGCTCCTGGAGGACCTGCGAGACCCGGCGCACTTCGAGGCGGCGGAGACGACGATCGACACCAACCTGCTCGGCACCATCCGAGTCATCGACGCCTTCACCCCCCACCTGGTCCGGCGGGGCGCCGGCACCTTCATCACCGTCACCTCCGGAATCGCCTTCCTGCCGTTCCCGCCCATGCCCAGCTACGCCGCCTCGAAGGCCGCGGTGCACGCCTACTCAGAGGCACTGCGCGCGCAGCTCGACGGCACCGGTGTCGGCGTCGTCGAGCTCGTCCCCCCGGCCGTCACCACAGCCGGCCAGGAAAAGGTGAACCCGCGCGCGCTGCCGCTCGACGACTTCGCCACCGAGGTCATGCACCTGCTCTCGGAGAACCCCACCCCTCGCGAAATCCTCGTGAAGGGTGTCCTCATGCACCGCTGGGCCGAGCGCGACGGCACCTACGACGACCTCGTCGCACAGCGCTCCCAGGCCCTGACCATGCTCCCCAGCCGCGAAGACTGACACCCTTTTCCCCCGCGGGCAGCCTCCTCGCTCATCGCCCCCGAGCGGCCAACGGGCACCGACCGCAAGGCGTCGGCTGGAACGTCGACGCTCGAAGGACGCGGTGACGGCGTCGGCGGCGTCGACCGCGGTACGGACGAGCGACCGCCAGCGGTGGTCGCGTTCCGTGAGGCAAGCGGCCACGAGGTGGTCCTTCGAACCGAACTGGTTGAACAGGGTCCGCTTGGTCACCCTCGAGTGCTCGGCGATCAGATCCACGCCGACCGCGGTGATTCCGCGGTGGTGGAACAACTCCTCCGCGGCCGCCACGATCCGGCGGCCGGCCGGCGTCAACGGTCGAGTCTCCTGCACTGCGGGCCCCTTCACTGATCGGTGTACGGTGAGGCATGTTCACCGATCGGTATACCTGCTAGGAGGTTCAGGCGATGAGTACGTCCCGGTTCGTGCGAGCGGTACGCAGCAGGCCGACATCTTTCCGATGACCCACCATGTGGAGTGTGTCGCGATCCTTGAACCGGTCGCCAAGCCATCCTGACCTGCGGTTTTGTGCGTACGCGTTATGTGCGGTGTGGGCGTTGCGGGCGATATCTTGACGCTGAAATGACGCTCGTGACGCTCGTTCTGATGGAGTGTCAGTCATGCTGCGCTGCTGGTCAGGCGATCTGGTGTGTAGTCCGGCTGACGGGCGACGTTGGACCGTGCACGGTCCGGATCTTGGATGGTGAGTGATGTGGAGGGGAGGCTGGTCCAGCGGTCCGGTGCCGACGACCGTGAGGTCGTCGGTCAGGACGTACGAGCCGGCATCGAGGAGCATGTGGCAGTTCGGGCAGAGCGGTGTCCCACGTCCAGGAACTGCCGGGACCGGCTGTGCACGGGGAGCCGGGTAGGAGGATGCTGGGGTGCTTGTACCGGCGTTCTGAGCCCGACGGGTGGAACGAGCTGCTGTGCGCTGCACATCGACGAGCCGGGACCGGTCGGACGCGTCCTCGGCCACTACCACCACCGCATGAACACAGCCCCGGCCCCCTGAACGAGTCCAACACCCCGACGACGTGGCCGATACGGCGCCGGCAGCCTCCGTTCTTCCTCCCGGGAATCGGTATGACGGCGACCCCGTGCCGCGTTGCCGAGTCGGATCACCACCGGCCCGTCTCCGAGCCTCCGTGACGTCAGCCGTGGTGGGTGCCCAGCGTCCCCCGGAGGTTTCGGGTGAGCAGTTCGACGGACTGGGGGACGCCGACCGCGTCGTCCCCTCCGGCCGGGAGCCGTCCGTCCGTCGCCTTGAGGTCGGTCAGAGCCTTGTCCATCGCCTCGTGCGCGGCGAAGAGACAGGGGGTGCTGTAGATCGCCACGTCCACACCGAGTTCCGCCAACTCGCTCAGTGACAACCGGGGGGAGCGGCCGCCGGCGATCTGGTTGAACAGCAGGGGCTTGTCACCGATGGTGTCGCGGATCCGGCGGATCGCCTCGACGTCACGCACGCCGTCCACCAGCACCACATCGGCGTCGGTGGCGGCGAGTGCTTTGGCGCGCGTGAGGATCTCGGCGTCGTCGGTGGCGTCGGTCCGTGCGACCACAGCCAGCTCGGTCCTGCAGTCCAGCACCCGTTCGAGTTTGTCGAGGTACTCGTCGAGCGGCAGGAGCTGCTTTCCCGCCACGTGGCCGCACCGGCGGGGGCGCTTCTGGTCCTCCAGGATCACCCCCGAGGCACCGGCCTGTTCCAGACGTCGTACGACATGACAGGCCACCTCCGGGTCGCCGTAGCCGTCGTCGATGTCCACCAGCAGGTGGTGTCGGGGGAAGGCCCAGCGGAGCCGTTCCGTGAAGGCCACGATGTCCGGCCATGCGATGAAGCCGATGTCCGGCAGGCCGTAGTAGGACGCCGCGAACCCGAATCCCGAGACGAAGAAGCCGTCATAGTGCTGGGCCGCGATCGATGCCGAGTACATGTCGTACACGCCGATCAAAGGTGTGGTGCGGGCAGTGGCGATCGCGCTGCGCAGTGCGCTGCCGTGCGGCATTGAACAAGTCCTCTTGTTTCTGGCCAGGTTGGTGATGTGCGCTCGTGTAACGATCGATATCTTTTGGGAGTTACGGAGGTGTCTCCTCCGAGGATTTCAGTAGGGGTCCGGACCGCCATCGTCGACGGGCCCGGGCCGCGCCCGCGATACGTCCGCGGCGGCCAAGCCCGGTACCAGAACGATCCCATTCCCGTACGTTCGATCCTGCCCACGCGGATCACGCTGCTTCGGAATCCCGCTCAGGTGTCTGGAGATCGCGAAGGAACCACGGCCAGGCGTCTTTGAGGTAGAGGCCGAACGGTATCCACCAGATCAGGTCGTTGGTCGAGACGAGGACGACCGAGTCCACCGGCCACTTTCCCGTGACGATCAGCCAGAGCAGGCCGACGGGGCCGAGGATCTTGCCGGTCATCCCGACCGCCGCGATGAGCCAGCCGCGGGCCGGAACGCGGGCCACCTCCAGATACAGGATTCCGTACAGTCCCAGGACCATGCCCAGCGTCGCGAAGATCTGCGGGGTGTTCGATGCGGCCATGCCGGTGAGGTGGAAAAACCACTGCGGGTTGTACACGGCGTAGCAGCCCCATGCGATGTTGTAGATCCCCGCCGCGACGAAGGTCGTCCGGTGCAACCGTACGGACTTCACTCGGCGGCCCCGCTCTGCAGCGGCCTGGGCCGGCGTGCGCCGACCCCGGGCGCCTGCCACGGCCGTCGCGCCAGTGGGCGCGGAAATACGATCACGGCGTACGCGTCGCGTGTCGCGGAGGCGAAGGTACCCACAGCGAGTGCCGACAGGCCCAGTCGCAACCACAACGGCACCGGCGCCAGGTCGATGGCCAGCCTGCTGGGCAGGTGCCGCCAGTGCAGGATCACCGGGATGAGATGGGCAAGCATCGCCCCGTAGACGATCGCCATGATCGTGTGGGTGACACGCTCGCCGGGCAGCAGTCCGCCCATCGGTTTGCGCACCTGGTCCTCGATGATGAAGTCGGCCAGGGTGATCGAGATCTCGGACAGGAGCAGCGCGGCGAGGACGACCGCCCATGCGCCCCGCCGCACGATCCATGGCAGGGTGCCGAACACCGCGACGTAGATGGAGCTCCGTCCCGCGTGCAGTTTCAGTTCCGGTTGCAGGCCGGGCACGTGCGCCGGCAGTCGGCCGCGGATTTCGTGAAAGCAGACGGTGTCGAAGCCGCCCAGCAGGCCCAGTACAGCCAGCAGCCACAGAGCGTCAGCCATCGATGTACTCCTCGATAGAGCAGGTGCAGGAAAGCAGCAGGCCCGTCAACGGCGCCCGTATGCACAGCCGCAGACGAAAACGCGGCGCTCCCGTGCCGTCGCCCTGCTCGCTGCGGGCCGACGCGGACGCCTGCGGCGCGAGCCGGGCGGGAAGGCGCAACCGATGTCGGCCCAAGCACAGCGCCGCACCGTCGGGGGCCCATCGGAGCTCAGTGTCGTCAGCAAGCAGCCGCATGCGCAGTTCAAATGGTCCGAAACGCTCTTGGACGCGGTCCGCGTCGCGCGAATGGCGGCTGATCATCCGCTGACGACCGATCTGCCGGACCCACCTCTCGTCCCGGCCCTGCCCCGGACCTCGTCCGGGGTCGCGGCACGATCCGGCGGCAGATCCCGATCCTCGGTCACCGGTACGCCGATACTCGATTTCACGCGGCTCGCGGTCGCGCAGTACTTCTACCTGAACCGGTACGCACGCCGCCGTCGCCGGTAGTCGCATCACCCTGCCGACCACCCGCCCTGACCACCGCTCCCCGCGCTGGACGTCCAAAACACCGGGACCGCGGACGCTGTAGGCACCGAGGTGGAACCGGCGAACCCAATCGAACCGCTCCTTCACCACGCCTCCCGGTGGCCTCGGCCAAGGGGTACTCACCCTCCTCGGCGCGCCGCGCACCCGATGTCCCCGCTCTTGGGCGTCGACCTCGCCCACACGCTACGGCGCAGAGAAGGCCCTCACGCACACGACCCAAAACCACTGTGGCTACGGCGACTTCTTCCGGGAGCAGTGCGGTCCGGGCGGGCGAGTCGGCTTCGGCAGTCGCGACCACGATGCGCTGGTCTGCTTCCTGCGGGATCGGCAGGGCCTGCGAGGTCGGGTATTTCGGGCCGACCAGCGGATGGTTCATCCGGTAGGTCGCCAAGTCCCCCTTCCTGACCTTGTGTTCGGACGCCATCGCGGCGAATTCCGGGCTCTTCATGGTCAGTTCGCCGATGACGGCGGCCAGGTCCGGGTCCTCCGGGTACTTGCACCATGCACGGTGGTGTGCGAGCACCGGCCCGGATGTGCCGCGCTGTCGGGCTCGAGATCAAGGCCCGGTTCGCCGCCCTCCGCTGCTTCGCCCTCGACGGCACCGAACACCCGACCCGCAAGGCCCAGGGCAGTATGATCCGCCGATACATCACCTGGCGGAACAAGAACGCCGCCGCCGAACCCCTCACTGCCCTCGTCCACAGGGCGAACGCCGCCTGATCCGCGCCGCCAGCGTCTGTCTGTGGGGCGTCAGGGCCGGATCGGCGGCGCACTCATCGCTGCCGTCAGGAACGTGATCGCCCATTGCCGGGCTGCCTCGCCCGCTACCGGGGACACGCAGCCAGGGGAGGGCTGCTGGTGGACCTGGAGGCGGTCGACGGCCGTCACGGCAAAGATCCCCCGCATCCGGAACCACAGTTCCTCCGGGGAAAGGCCGGGCAGTACCCGCGCGAAGGCTGCGAAGTAGCGCTCACGGACCGAGTCCTCGGCCGGGCCGGTCCAGCTGCGTGCCTCCTCGGCCGGGTCGCTGAGGATCGTCACGATCAGCCGGGAGGCCCGGGCGCCGCCCTCGTCGCCGGCCGGCATCTCGTCGAACAGCGGCCCCGCAAATGCCTCCACCAGTTCGCTGACCGGTGGGTCGAGGGTCCGGGCGAGCAATGTGTCGAGCCTGGTGCACTGGGCGGCGGTGATGGGCTCGACCACGCGGCGGACGACTGCCGCCATCAGCTCCGCCTTCGAGCCGAAGTGGTAGCCGACGGCGGCCAGGTTCGCGTTGGCGAGTTTGGTGATCGCGCGGACCGAGGTGCCGCGGTATCCG
Organism: Streptomyces sp. NBC_00986; assembly: GCF_045162565.1. NCBI lineage: Bacteria > Bacillati > Actinomycetota > Actinomycetes > Kitasatosporales > Streptomycetaceae > Streptomyces > Streptomyces sp. NBC_00986. The sequence continues at coordinate 434,075 of NZ_CP108733.1, read as the reverse complement.
TGCTCGGCGAAGAGGTGCTCGGCCGCATCGAGGATCTGGGTGCGGGTGTCTGGGGTCGCCACACGAGGGACTCTACATATGTTTGAATGAAACGAACGTATGAATCAAACGAACGTATGAAAGAGGGCTGTCGTGAAGCTGCTCGTGTACGGCGCCGGAGTGCTCGGCAGCCTGTTCGCCGCCCGCATGTATGAGGCCGGTCACGATGTCTCGCTCCTCGCCCGGGGCGGGCGCCTGACCGCTCTGCGCCGGCACGGCGTGCAGCTCGCCGAGGAAGACAGCCCAGCTGTCAGACGGGTACCGGTACCGGTGGTCGAGCACCCGGACGGCGGCTACGACCTGATCACCGTCTTCGTCCGCACCCACCAGGTGGACGCGGTGCTGGAGTCACTCGCCGGCCTCGAAGGTGACGTGCTGTTCCTGCTCAACTGGGCGGCCGGCCCTGAGACGTTGGGTGCGGTGATCGGCCACGAGCGGGTGTTGCTCGGCTTCCCCGCGGCTGGCGGCACGATGGACGGCGACGTGGTCCGCTACCGCAAGAGCGATTTCATCACCCGCCGGGTCGCGATGCCGATCGGCGAGCCCGATGGCCGTACCACCCCGCGACTGGAACGGATCGTGGAGACGTTCCGTACCGCCGGGATCAACGCCAAGGCCGAGCCGCAGATGGATGCCTGGCTCAGGACGCACGCCGCGTTCGAGGTCCCGCTCGGGCAGGCGGTACACGCGGCGGGCGGCCCGGTGGTGCTGGCCGACGACCCGGACGCGGTCCGCGGCATGCTCCACCTCATGCGGCAGAACCTCGCCGCGATGGAGGCGCCGCCGGTACCTCGCGCGTTCGCCGCGTTGCGGGCTCTGCCGCGAGGGCTCCTCGTGGCCGTGCTCCGGCGTTTCCTGAAGAGCCCGACGGCCGTGCACAGCGGACTCAACGACTCCTCGCCTGCCGCGGCGGCCGAACTCGAGCGGCTGGCCGAACAGCTCCGCACCCCTGCGGGAGCCCGCTAGGCAACCCAGGAGGGCGAAAACCTCGCCACGCACACCACCGTCAGTCCCACAGTCCTTGAACCAAGCTCCCGTGCCGCGTGGCGCTCTCGTGATGTCAGGCGGTGCGCTTCACGTGGCGGACCAGCCACATCAGCAAGGCGTCCAGGTCGGCGGCGGCCGAGAGGACCCGGTCGACCGCTTCGGAGGTGTGCAGCCACTGCTCGCAGCCAAGGGGCCGGGCGGCGATCAGTGAACGGTGGCGCAGCAGGTCCGCACGGGAGTGGTCCGTCGGATAGCCGCGCGGGGGGCGTTTCATCACGTCCCCGGAGATGTCGTAGCCCTTCTTCCGTACGTCATCGACGATGGCGGACAGTTCGCGACCGCTTCCCTCGGAGGCGACGGCTTTGCGGAACATGTCCACCTGGCCGGGATCGGGGTACCACCAGGCGCCCTGGATCCGCAGGCCGTCCAGTCGGAGGCGACGGCTTTGCGGAACATGTCCACCTGGCCGGGATCGGGGTACCACCAGGCGCCCTGGATCCGCAGGCCGTCCAGGTCGAACCGCAGACCGATCTCGATCTTGCGGCCGAGCCGGATCACCGCGCCCTGGTGCTGCCACCACCAGGAGTCGGTGCGGTAGTGCCAGACGGAGAAGTCCTCGTACCGGGGGTCGGTGTCCGCGACCTCGTTGAGCAGGGCGATCATCGGCTGCCGGACCAGGCGTTCGCGGTCCGCGCGGTAGCGCTCGCGGGTCGCGTGGGTCGGTTCGCCCTGGAGCTGCCACAACACGTCCATGGCCTGCTCCGGCCAGCCGGTGAACTGTCCGCGCATGCGCGCAGGTTAGCTCACCCGTGATCCGCGCGCGGAGAGTGAGGCGGGCAGGGAGGCGTAACCCCGGACAAGGTGGGAGGTGCTGCGGCGGGGCTCACCGGCGAGTTCGATGTGCCGTGCGCGGTGGGCGAGTTCGTCGAGGAGCAGGGAGAGCGCAGTCGATGTGAGGCGGGCGGTGAGGTTGCGCAGCCGAACTTGGGATTCCACATCGGTGTGGAAGGAATCGGTTCGGCCATTGACAGCGAAGTTGGTACTCCAGCTGTAGATCGCGATCTTCATGTCGGGGATGCGGCTTGTCGCCGGTAATGGCTGGTGAGGGGTCGCTGCTGATGGAGCCGCCGCCGGTGCGACCAGCCGAGCCGGTAGGTCATGTCGTGGCGAGGCGGCGTGGTGAGCGTGATGAGCGTGATGAACAGGCGCTGGATCTCGTTGCGGGACAGCGGGACCAGGGCGTCCGGGACGGGACTGCGGGCGTGTTCGTCGGCACGGACTACCGCGAGGAAGGCGTGGGCGAGCATCGAGAGGATGACCCGGCGCGTCCAAGATCGGTAGCGGCGCACCTGGTGCTCGTCGAGTCCCGCCGGCCCTTTCTCGGCCTGGAGGGTTTCTTCCACACGCCACCTCGAACCAGCGGTCTTGACCAGCACAGTCAGCGGGACCTCACGCAGCGTCCGGCGAAGCGGTGTACGCAGGAAATCTGCGTGGGTCAGACACAGTCTGACCGGGCAAGAGGCAGTTGATTTGACGTGGCGTCAGTGGCGCCCCCGGCAGGACTCGAACCTGCGGCCAAGCGCTTAGAAGACACCTGCTCTGTTCTCAAATGCGGCAGCCAGGGCACGCTTGCTTGACGCAGTTGGACGACGAGCGGGACCTGTCCAACGACGTGGTGGAGTTCCGCTTCAACGTTCAGTTTTCGCCGCCCCTTTTGCCCTCTTTGGGGACCGGCCCGGCAGGTCTCCTGTGTGTGACTTGCTGCTGTGATCAGAAACGTCCCCTGCATGCGGGCGGAGACTGGGCGCTCTCGGCCGGCTCGAACGTGCCGCCGAGTGCTCGGAAGTCGCCTGTTGCACTCGTCACCCAGGTAGCCCCGTCGGCGGCTATGCCTGGCGGTTGTAACACGGGATCGCCGGTTGGCCAAACCGGCGCTTCTCCTGATCATTGTCTGCGTTCGTTGACGGACATTGCGATCCCCTTGTCCGCGCCAGGCGATGGCTGCCTGTGTGCGCGAGTGGGAGGGGGAAAACGCCTCGTCGGTCGGGGACCAGATGGGGACCAGTGCGTGGTGCACGCAGTGGCCTCGGAGTGTCGGTGTTGATGAGGAGCATGCAAGTGATGAAACGGCGTCCTTCAAAGATTGGACGAGGCGCCGTTCTGGTGCCTGGAAGGGGTAGCGGTGTTGCGGGGTTCGAGTTGTCGAGGAGCAGAGTCGGGGGGACTTGTGGGTATCGAGCTGTCGTTGGCTGACGTTCCGCTCGGGCCGTTCGAGGGTTCGTTGGTCACGGTGTATTCGGCCAGGAGCAAGGAGGCCAATCTGCACGTGTCGAGGCAGTGCGGACAGTTGCGCACGTCCGAGGTGAGGACCGCCGACGTGCCGCTGGAGACGGCGATGTTGCGTCGGTTGTGCTCGCGATGCGCGGCATGGGGTGTCTGGGGCCGGCCGGGTACCGGACTGGGCATGTTCCTCGGGGCTCTCGGCGGAACGGGGCTGTTGTACCAGTTGCAGTCCTACGTGGAGCCGGACGAGGAGGAACGCTGGACCGACCGCGAGGCACGGGAAGCCGCCGAACTTCTTCGCACTGAACAGGATGTCGACCCCGATGACGACGAGGAGGAGGTGGAAGGCGGCATATCGCGGCGGGAGGCACGTGAGGATGCAGAGGAGCTGCGCGGTCTGATCTTTGCCCACTGGCGCGGCGCGGGACGGAGCCTGCATCGGGCACATGCCGTCCTTGCTCACTTTCCCTGGCTGGAGGAGTGGGCGAAGCCGTCACTGACGGTCAAGACGCGGTACCTGGAGACGCTTCGGTCTCAGGCGGCGCGGTTCGTAGACCCGGAGGAGCTTGTCGTGGCTGCTGCCGCAACGGCACTCCCTGTGCCCGAGCTTCCGCACGCGGATCCGGCGTTCGCGGTGCTCGGCGGCAACAGCCGGGTGTCCAGGGCACTGGTGGACCTGTGGCACCGGTGGCAGAGCGCGGCCGAGCGGCCCTGGGAAGGTCCGGGGACGCGTGCATACCTCTCGTACGACATCGTGCGAGGCATTCGCAGCAATCGGAAGGGCTTCGACGCGGCCCGAGCCGAGGCAGCGCGCCTGATCGCCTCCTGGGAGGAACAGGCCCAGGCGGCAGCGACGCCGGCGGGCCGGGCACCGAGATGCCGGCTGACGGCACAGACGCCGGAAGCATCCGACGCCATGCCGCGTCACGGTGCCCGGGATTTCCTGGACGGGCTGGATACGTGGACGCTCGGTGTGCTGCTCACGTGGACAGTTGACGCCGACTGGGGCAGCGGCGTCCTCACCCTGGAAGTGCCCGATCTCGTCGCCGAACGGCTACTGAGCCCGGCGAGCAGCCTTCCGTGCAGTCCAGCCGCCGCGGCGCCGGATCTGCCCGAACCTGACCGCAGTCCGGGAAGGCAGCCGGGCATCGTGCGGCCGGGTGTCTTCGATGACACCCCGGTCTTCGACCGGCGCCCGGTCACCCTCGATCACATCCGCGCGCTGCACACACTTGGGCCCGCTGCCGACGAGCTCTACCTTGTCTTCTCGGCGAGCGGGGGAGCGGAAGTACTGCCTCTGGACACCGTCGAGAAGCGGCTGGCCAAGGGGTGGCTGGGCGTCCTCATCGCAGGTGCCCGTGACCTGCCTGGAAGCGTGCTCGGCCGGCAGGAGCTGGAACAGAGCCCCGAGCCGGAAGCGCGTGAGACCCAGCTGCCCGGTCGCGGCCAGGACGTCCACGATCCGAATTTCGGCGAAGGACTGGGTCTTGCCGAGGGCACACGCCGGACCCTTCGCCAGACGTATGCCACCGAAGACCGGAACCTGAATCTTCGCCTGCTCGCCCTGGCGCGCGGTGCGCATGACCTGCGAAGCCTGGACGCCGGACGGCCTGGCGGGCTGCCGGTGGCCGTATGGCACGGCCTGCTCACCGAGGACCGCCTCAGCCTCGCGCCTTTCCGGCAGCCCGGCAGCGACCGTTGGCGAAGCGGCAGTGGCCTCCCTCTGGGGCCCTTGGCCGCAGTCCAGCTCTACACCACCAACGCCAGCCCTCTGATTGAGGGCAAGGGCCACTCGCCGCTGTGCCGGCACGCACACGAACGTGCGGTTGTGGCTGGCGACGACCTCCTCACGGTCGCCGACCTCATGGCGCGCACGGACTTCGACTGGTGCAGCAAGTGCGGCGGCTACGCCATGCGCAGGCTCACCGCCACCCAACTGTCCTACTACCGTGCAGCTCACCAACTGCACGGTATGAAAGGGCGACTCGACGGCGGGAGCGGAATTCCCGACACTGAGATCTCCACGGTGATCGCTCGCCTGGACGAACTGGCGGCCTGGCACGCGGATGATGAAGCAGAGTGGGGCGGCAGTGATTCCTGGCAGTGGCAGGACACCATCCGCGAGCTCAGGCGGCGAGTCGCGAGTTCTCACACCGTGACCGCCCCTGGCGAACCCGCCTCCTGACCAGGCGACGGTCCTCGGACGTGCGTCGCGGATGCCCCGTCGGCGATGACACAAGCGTCTTCTCCAACTGGGCCGAAAGCTCGGCGAGGTTGACTTGGGGACCAGCTCTGGGGACCAGTGGTCGGTGCATGGATCTGCCTTTCGGCGTTGGCGGTGGCGGAGACCAGAGGAAAGAGGGATTGCGCCCCAGCGGCCGACCTCCTGACCGACGGCAGCCCTTGGGGCTCCTCGTCAGGGTGGGCGCCTTTCTTCGCTGGAGGTCGCCGATCCGCTCCTCATGAAATTGAGCCGTCGTCGAGAGGCTTACGGAGTGCAGGTGCCTGAGCCGATGAACTGGCGTGTTCCGGTGTATGGGTCGAAGACGGCGACGGCCCAGTGGGTGTAGTTCCAGGTTTTGTTGCTCTTGAACTCGGCGGTGAGTTTGCCGCAGAGGGCTTTCTCGGCGGCACCTTTGAGGTTGGACTGCGAAGCGCGGCTGGCGAATCGGCTGTTGGGGTCGTCGGTCCATACGTACGCCGCTTTTTCGACAGGGTCGAAGCCGAGGTTGATGCCGTCGTTGACGGTGAGGGCCTCCTCGTTCGTCGTGGTGGTGTCGGTGTTCCAGGTGGCAACGATGGCTTTGACCGTGGCGTCGGCGATGCGGATCTCCGCCTTGTCGCTGCTGGGAATCTCAGCCGTGGCCATGCCGGATTCGTCTCCGTACCACTGGCCGGCTACCTCTGTGAAGCATCCGGTGGTGGCCTCTCCGAAGCCGATAGCTGCTGCATCGAGGTCTCCGTCGGATGTCTTCCAGTTGATGGAGAAGCGGCCGTAGGGCCAGGTGCTCGGATCGTTCTTGAGGTGGTGCGCCAGGGTGGAGCAGGCCGCCATCTCCCCGGCCCTGCGGAACACGTCCTGATAGGTGTCGGGCAATTGCGGCACTGGCCCACCGGTCACCATGACCGTCTGGGCCCGCTGGTTGAATGTGATGGTGGGTTTCATGAAATCCATGTCCTTGGTCGCCAGCATGGACGTCATCCGGTCGCGGATCGCCGTCTCGGCGTCCCGCTCCTCGGTGGTGTTGGCGGTGGTGCTCGATCTCCATTCGTCGGCAGATGGCTGGGCCTCGTCGGCGGCACGGGTGTAGGCAGGGGTGGGCACCCCAGCTAGCGGATCCGTCGGGATCCTGATCGTGCGTGGATCGACCGCAGGAGCGGTGACGGTTTCGCCAGGGGCGCCGGAAGCCGTGCCTGCGGAAGCAGCGAGTGCGGAGGGTCTCCCTGAGGACGGCGCCGAAGTGGCGGTGCGCTCGGAGGTGATGTCCACGTCCGCCCGGTCGCTCCTGCTGTAGAGAGTGACGATGCCGCCTGTGATGGCAGCGCCGACTGTCACCGTTGCGACGGCGGTGATGAGCGCCCGCCTACGGATGGGAGCAGCGGTCAAGTGCCAGGCAGGATCTTCCACGCTGGGCAGGTTCCACTCGGCGGTGAGGCAGTCGCTGACGCGTGTGGGCTCCGCCCCGGCGTCGGCGCCGAGGACCTGGGTTGTCTGGCCGGCCAGCAGCCGCGCACATTCCTCTGCTGCCGCGTCGGCGATGATTCGCTCGGCAGGGTTCTTTGCGAGCGCCTTCGTGAGGGGCTCGTGGAGTTCGTCGGGGAGGCTGTCGAGAGCGGGTTCCTCGGACATGACCCGGTAGGCGATGACGTCAGGAGCTCCAGTGCCGAAGGGCAAGCGTCCCGTGGCGGCGTAGGCGACCAGCGCGCCCCAGGCGAACATGTCGCCTTCGGGGCCGGCGGTACCTGTTCGGTACTGCTCGGGGCTGATCCAACCGGGGGTGCCGGTCACGACACCGGTCCGGGCCACGGAGGTGCCGTCAGCGGCATGAGCGATGCCGAAGTCCAGGACGCGGGGGCCGGCCTGGGTGAGGATGACGTTCTGCGGTTTCACGTCCCGGTGGACGACGCCGGCGGTGTGGATGGCGGCGAGGGCCTGGGCGGTACCGGTGGCGAAGGCGTAGAGGGTGCCGCCGGTGAGCGCGCCGTGGGTGGCGAGATGCTGATCGAGGGTGAGCCCTGGGGCGTAGGCGGTGGCCAGCCAGGGGTTCTCGGCATCCGGGTCTGCTGCGAGGAGGGGTATGAGGCACGGCCCCTGCACTCGGGCGGACAGCTGGACCTCTCGGCGGAAGCGGGCCCGGAACTCGGGGTCCTCGGCCTGCGCGGGGTGAATCACCTTCACCGCGACACGCAGGCCGGCCGGATCGAGAGCGGCGTGAACGGTACCCATGCCGCCCGCGCCGAGACGGCCGACGATCCGGTAGGGGCCGACCTGCTTCGGGTCACCAGAGCGGGCAGGCTGGACCCGCGTCTCTGCGCGAGCGATGCTCACAGGGTGTTCGTTCCTCTTCTGCGATGGAGCGCCATGAGACTGGACGCACGCCCGTGAACGGAGCCCCCAGCCTTAGGAACGGGATCGTATCGGCAGACTGCCGCAGCGAGTCGGGCAGTTCGCAGCTTCGTTGTCGCGAGGACGCTCCACGGAATGGCCTGGCGGCAGAGCTATGACATGCGGGTGGGGACCAGTTGGGGACCACACGGTGTGCGCGATGGCGCACGGCGGAGCTCTGGACGCACAAATCGCGTCCAGATTAAGCCTGTTATATCCAGAAAATGCCCCCGGCCCTCACTCCTGGGGGTCAAGGGGTCGCAGGTTCAAATCCTGTCGTCCCGACTCTATGGAGTCGCAGGTGAGGGGCGGTTTCGGAGGAATCCGAAACCGCCCCTTGATCATTTCTGGGGACCAGTTGGGGACCAGCCGGTCTTGACCGGTGTCAGCGGGTGAGGACCGTCGTCGCGGGAAGTGTGCGCGGGGCGCGGAGCACGCTGAGGTGTGCGGAGAGTGCCGTACCCGCAGCTGTGATCTTGTGGACGTCCGGGTGCAGGTAGCGCTGAGTGGTCGTCAGCGAACCGTGGCCGGCGATCCTGCGCAGGACGTGGAGGGGGACTCCGGCGTCCGCGAACCAGGTGAGTCCGGTGTGGCGGAGATCGTGGCGGCCCAGGTGCTCGTAGCCGAGGCGGGTGACGACCTCGTCCCAGTGGGTCGCGTCGCGCAGGACCGCGGTGGAGATGCGCCCTCCACGCGGGCCGGTGAACAGACGCGCGTCTGGGGCGGGGCCGGCGGAGAGGATGCGCTGGGCCACGAGCGGGCGGATCTCCTCGACGATGGGAACCTTCCGGGCGCGCTTGCCCTTGGTGCCCTTGTCGGTGAGTCCGCCGGGCGCGGGTGTGGTCTGGCGCCGTACCGTCCAGATCCACTGGCTGGTGTCGATGTCTCCGACGCGGCACCCGGAGACCTCTCCGATCCGGGCGGCGGTGCTCGCGGCGAAGAGGACGACGTCGCCCCAGCCGCGGTACTGGTTGTAGGACGCGGCGACGAGTGCGTCGGCCAGTTGGACGAGGGTGTCCCAGTCGGGCAGGGCGAGAGCGCGTGGGTCGCGGAGTTCGTCCTCGGCCTGCTTGTAGAGCTTCTGCCAGCCGCTGACGCGGGCGGGGTTGACTTTGATGATGCCGTCGCGGACCGCCTGCTCCATGACGCGGACCAGAACGGCGATGGTGTTCTTGACCGTTGAGCGGCTGTGCTCGTCGACGATCCAGTTCTGCACGCTGCGGTCGACGACTCCGTTGGTGATCATCCGTACGGCGAGGTGGCCCAGAGCGGGGACCACACGCATCCGCCAACCCGCGAGATACGGGTCGAGTGTTTTCAACTCCAGCCCGCGCAGGGCGAGATCCATGTTCGCGTCGCCGTATGCGGCGAGTTTCATAGTGGCGAGCGACGGGGACAGCCCGGCCTGCGCGGCCTCGATGATGTCCTGGAGCCACTCCTGCGCCTCGTCCTCGTCCGCCTTTCCCTCCGACAGCGACAGGCGCCGTTTGGTAGCGGGGTCGAACCATCGGACGCGCGCTCGGTAGGGGTGGGGGCGATCGGGCCGGTATTCGATGTCGGTGGAGAGTCGGACACCGACCGGAACAATGGCCTTCTCGGCCATCAGGCTGCCCTGCCCGGGACGGTCCGGCGGCTGCGCAGCCATTCCTCCACGTCAAGCGCGCTGTACAGGACGACGCGCTCGGAAACGGAGACGAACGGCGGGCCCTGCGGCGGCCGAGCAGTGCGCCAGCGACGCAGAGTCGAGGCGTCCACGTGCAGGCAGGTGGCGAGGTCTTTCGTCGAGTACCAGGCGTTGGCCAGGAGGGGGGAACGGCTGTCAGTTGGGACGGTGTCAGTGCATCTGGCTATGGAGTGCGCCGCGCCCTCCTTCTGCTCGCGCGGCTGACGGTCTGTTGAGGCGGTTATCGGTTCAAGGGGCAAGTGCGGTGGATCTCCGGGCGGTGTGGAGCACCAAACAGATACAGGAGAAGAACCTCCGGCGACGGACGGCACGGCTCGCATATGGAGAACAAGGGAATCCACCCGCGCAGCGGTGGGTTCTCGCGCCGATTGATCGATCCGCGCTGGTGCTCGGGGCGGACGTTGGACAATAATCGTCTGCAGAAACGCCGGTTTGGCCAACCGGCGATGTGCGGCTATGTTCCCCTCACTCACGACGAGATTTTTGGAGAGCGAGTCGCTCTGACACCTCCGCTGTGCGAGCGGAGACGAACCGATGTAGACGTTGGGGAAGCCGTCCGCGGAACACCTCCGGTGGCGCAGCGTCGACTTGTACCCCACCTCGGCACGGGGCAGTTCATTCGCGACACGTCTGCTGGGGCGGAGTTCCGGAGCGTGGACTCGCCGTCTGCCGTCGGCTCGCGTCCACTCCGCTTCCGATGCGTTCCGCCACGACTGAAATCGTTCAGTGCAGGAACTGCGCGTGGGCGCGGCGATCGCGACGGCTGAGTGGTCTCGTTCAGATGGCCGTGGAGGTATTGGAGATGTAGGTGGATCTCGTGATCCGGCGGTGGGTCTGACTGACAGCCTCGCGGCATCACGTGCGTGGCTCAGCCACGTGTGCGGAGTGACCCGGTCCGCCGGGGGCGGCTGTTTTCACGAGCCTCCGGAACGGGCTGCCGTCCTTCACTCGTTCGGGTTACTTCTCGGAGGGTCACATGAGCAGAGTGTCGAGTGATGTCTGGTTTGACAAACCCGCTTTGCGGCACTGAATCGACCGAGATCGATCAGACAGGGGCAGGGGTGGTGCGTGAACCGTCCCCAAGGAGCCCTGAGTGGGTCAACGGGTCATGGTGCGTTCCGTTTTCACGGACGAGCCGTGACGTGGCGAGGGCAGCGAAGGGCTAATAGCGTTCCGCAGCCGTACATGAGTCAGGACCCCGGTAGCGCGGGGCCCTGACGGTGAACCATGTGCGCTTCGAACGAAAGGAATCCGAAGATGGTCCACATGCGCGGGCTGCTTGAAAGGCTGCTCCCGGCATCACCAGACATTAGCGTTCCGCCGCTTTTCATGGCCCAAACCAGGTCGCTGAGTTGCTTGGCCGTCAAGGTGCACTGGAGTGCAGCCGCGACGACGCTCCTCACCGGGGTGACGGCAGCCTTCGGCCCTGTCGTGCCCGACAAGGTGTGGTGGGGCGTCGTTGCGGCGGTGATCGCCGACGGATCGGTGATCAGTTACCAGCGTTTCCGGCGCCGCTGACCCGCGTGGCGGTGGGCGGACCGTTCTGAAACGGTCCGCCCCCGCCCGCGGAGGTCGTTTCGTTCCGGGGGTGGGGGAGTCGATTTCCGTCCCCGGAACGCCACAGTTTCAGCGGATGGACGGGAAACATGCAGCAGAGTGGGGCACGTTCTGGCCCTGGTGAGCGCTACGAGTACGCCACATGCGGCTACACGGTGTGCGGGCGCAAGTTCAGGCGGCCTAAGGGGCCGGGCCGCCCTCGCCGCTACTGTCAGGATGCTTGTCGGCGCCGCGCGCAGCGCATGCGCGCCAGTCAGGTCAACGGTGAGTCGGCGGTGCTGTTCGCGCCGCGCTGGGGACCCGGTGTGGCGCAGGAACTGCTCGCCTTGGCGGGGGAGTTGGTGGAGGCAGAGCACCAGGGGCTTGATCTGGCTGAACTTGTCGGGCGGGCGCTCGCGGTGGGAGCCGAGGTTGAGCACTATCTCGGGGCCGCAGTGCATGACGCCCGGGAACGCGGGGCCAGCTGGGGTGATGTGGCCCGCGAAGCGCGGGTCAGTGAGGCGACCGCCCGGGCGAAGTGGGGGGCAAGGACGCTGCGTCGGCAGATGCGGCGGCGTGCCGAGAACGCGGTCGCCCCCGTAGGCACGCAGGCCGAAGCGGAGCGGCATCCCGGAGCGCCGTCGCACCGGCAGAAGTTGAGCGCTGCGCTCTCCTTTCTTCTGCGAGCCCACGGGGGTACGGCCCAGTCACTGGCCCGGCAGGCCGGTGTCTCACCGTCGTGCGTGTCGAGACTGCTCGCCGGTCAGAGAGTCCCGGACTGGCCCACGGTGTTCACCGTGGTCACAGCGGCCGGCGGACGGCCCGAGGAGTTCCGCCTGCTGTGGGAGTGGGCGCGGGGAGTCCAGCAACTGAGGCGGGGTTCCGCCGCCGCCGCTCTGGCACGATTCCACGGTGCTTTGCGAGGACTGCAATGGGCCGCTGGCACCGCGTACGACGGGGGTGAACAGGACGGTGAACCGGTGTCGGACGCCGGCATGATCGAGGCTGTTCTCAGCGGTGATCTCGTGCCCGACTGGGAAACGACGCACCGGATCGTGCAGCACCTGGGAGGCACCCCCGCACAGTTACGGCCGTTGTGGGAGGACGTCCAGTACGCCTTCGTGATCGCGCACGACTTCTTCCCGGCCCAAGGAGTTCCCGGTGCCAGCGAACTCGCCTGACACTCCGGGACGCGGCCGGCCGCGGCGCACCGTGCCGTTCGCGTCCAAGCGGCGGCAGTCGCCTCCTTCGCCGTCGGCGCCGGGTCTCGTGGTGATCACGGCCTGTACGCACAGCGGTCCCGGTGTGGAAATCGGTATGCCGGCGCCGTTCGCTGCCTTCTGCGCGCGTTACTTGGACGTCTACATCCGGTATGCGGTGGTACGGGTCGGGGACGAAGGCCGGGCGCGATGGCTGGTGCAGGCGGCGCTGGGGGACTTGGCCATGGTCTGGGCCGAAGCGCTGCAGAGCCCGTCCCCGACGGCGTTGGCCTGGCGGCTCCTCGCGGCCCGGGCCGGTGTGGCCGCGGACGACGGCGGACAGCTGTATCGCGTCCTGTCGGCGCCACAGGCGGACGCGGTGCTGCTGCGCTACCGACTGGGCCTGTCACCGGCACAGGCCGCCGAGGTCATGGGCTGGGCCGAGGGTGAGTTTGCCTGCCTGCTCAGAGGCGCCGTGCGCACGGGTGCTGCCGCTTGAGACACATTTACGCGCAGGGCGTAGGAGGGGCGCGCTCGCGTACGCGGGTCACCGTTGGACCCGCTGCACGGCGTGCCGGTTTGCTTTTTCACTCCTGAGTGGCGCACGAATCACGCTGGAAAGGTGGAACGCGTGGTGCATAACTCCTAGCATGGAGTGTCTACTTGACGCGCTGTCTCACAGATCGTCCTGTGCGGTCGCGCGCGGCAGGCAACGGCATGCGGGGGACGCGCGGATGATCGATGTGAGTCAGGCCAGCGACGCACGTATTTATGACTACTTGCTCGGCGGCAGCGACAATTACCCTTCCGACCGGGTCGCTGCCCGACGGCTTCTGGAAATCGCCCCGAACACCGGTGAACTCGCCCGCATCAACCGGCAGTTCCTGGCGCGGGCCGTACGGCATCTTGCCGGGGGATGCGGGATCGGCCAGTTCCTCGACAACGGGTCCGGGCTCCCGAGCCGGGACAATGTGCATCAGGTTGCCCGCCGTAGCAACGGGGCTGCCCGCGTGGTCTATGTCGACAACGACCCTCTGGTGCACGCCCACGCCCGGATGATGCTGGACGAGGAGAACACCCTGATCCTCGACGCCGACATGCTGGAGACGACCGCCGTCCTGGAGCAGAGCGAGCAGGCCGGCTTCCTCAACCGTGAAGTCCCGGTGGCCGCGCTGTTTGTTGACTCGTTGCACTGCGTTGCCGACGAGCGTGATCCCTGGGGACGCGTGCGGGATCTGATGGACCGTCTACCGTCGGGGAGTTACCTCGTCCTGAGCCATCTGGCCAGTGACGATGTCGAGTTCCGGACGGAAGCCTCCCGTCTGATGTGGCAGCTGACCGGGCGGCAGTGGGCCCGGATCCGCTCCTTCGCCCAGGTGCGCCGTTTCTTCGAAGGGCTGCAGCCGGTGGGCGGCGCGATCGGGGACGTCGCACGGTGGAGAGCCGGCGGCGAACCCCAACTGCAGTTGGAGCTGGCCGACACTACGTTGGTCGCCTACGGGGGAGTGGCGCGCAAACCGTAGGCAGGGCTCAGTGGGCGAGCCTGTCGATGTAGTGCTGGAGCATCGCGAGGGTCTCCTCGCGTGTGGTGGCGCTCGCCCAGAGCGTCGTCAGTACCAGCTTGTGGCGTTCCACGTCCTCCGGATCGGTCAGATAGCTGCCGCCGATACCGACCTCCAGATACACCATGTCCTGCTCCCGGTCGGCGGGGAAGGCGAGATAGGTGAGTGACGGCACTGGAGCAAGCGCGTCGTCTCCCGCGCTGAAGGGCAGGATGCGCAAATGGACCCGCTCCTCGTTCTCCTCCAGGTTGTAGAGCTCGCGCAGCTGGCTGCGCATGACGGCGGCTCCGCCGACCGGACGGGCGAGGACAGCCTCATCCAGAAGCGCGAAGTACTCCGGTGCACCAGGTTCGTGCAGCAGGCTCCGTCTCCTTTGGCGCACCTTTCCCGCCCGGTCCAGCCGCTCCTGGCGCTTGTCGGCGTCGTCTGGCGTGATGAGTGGCAGGGCACGCTGCATGAGGGCGCGGGCATAGGCGCGGGTCTGCAGCAGGCCCGGTACGTACTGCACTTCGAAGGTGCGGATCGCCTGGGCGGTCGCCTCGACACTGATGAGGCGCTCCAGCCATCCGGGGATGGCGTCGCGGAACTCCTCCCACCAGTAGGTGTCCTGGGAGCGGCGGACGAGCTTCTCCAGGGACTCCAACTGCTTGGGATCGGTGACACCGTAGTACTCGGCGAGCGCCAGTACGATGGTGACTTTCAGCGGGGTGGACCCGTTCTCGATGCGGCTGAGCGTGGGTGCGGAGCCGACCAGGCCCTGCCGCACCACGTCCACCATCCGCAGGCCCTGCTCTTTCCGCAGCCGGCGCAGGTGGGCGCCGACCACCCGGCCCGCGCCGGCCGCAGGACTGTACGGATCGTCGCTGTCTCCGACAGCCCACAGGACTTGACCGCCCGACACCCAGACTCCTTGGTCACTGTTGATTCAACACGGAAACCTAGATTGGGATCCGGGAAACATGACCGCAAGCCTGGAGAGGCGACTTTCAGACGGCCAGCATGTCGAACTCTCCCAGCCTCACACCGATCAACAGCGCTCCGATTTCCGAACGCTTGTACACCAGGGCGGGGCCGTCCGGGAAGCGGGAGTTACGGACGGCCACGTCACCGTTCGGCAGGGCCGCAAATTCTACACAGTTGCCGCCGTCGGGACTGCTAGCCGAACTTTTCACCCACTCCACACCGCGGATGGAGTCAGCGGCCACACCATTTTCGTAGGCTTGCAATTCTCGTCCTCTCGCCGTTCCAGTCATCGAAGTTCCGCCCTGTCACGCCCTACGGGCAGGGTGGGACGGACGCCACGGGCGCTCATGAAATTTCATAGGCGTGTGGAATATGCTCGATCCTAGGGGGTTGTTTTCATGTCTCGCGTCCCTCGAAAGGGCTCTCTTTCTCGTACGGTGATCCGATGAAAAGGGAGCGAACATTTGTGCGCAACGAAGTGGGTGCTGCGTCCGTCAGCTTGGCTGGATCTGCAGGGGTAGCGATTCCTGGCGGAGTGTGGGCGCTTGACTGGGGCGTGGCCATGGGGATCTCCGTGGCCAGATTCGCCACCCGCAGGGTCGGCGTATGTGCGGACGGGCTTGCCCAGGTCCGGGAGTTCACCCGCCGGCAGCTCGCGGGATGGGGCCTGGACGGCGGAATTGACGACGTCGTGAGCGTCGTGGGAGAGCTCACCGCCAACGTCGTTTGCCACGCCGCCGCCGAGGAGGGCGGCGTCTGGCTGGCACTGGCCACCAGTCCCCGCAGCGTCATCTGCGTTGTGCGGGATCCCAGTTCACAGACCCCTGTCCCGCGTGCGTCCGTGTTCCCAGCGGTCGACGGGCGGGGCCTGGGGATTGTCGCGGCGCTGTCGTGTGCATGGGGCTGGAGGACGGAAGCAGACGGCAAAGCTGTGTGGGCCCGTATCCCCTTGTGACGCAGTGGCCTTGAGAGCGCCACACTTTCGGTGGCGCCGACCCTGTTCTATCGTGGCAATGCTCGGCCAGCCCACCGTAGTGCCCTAAACCGGTGGGGCCGGGGCGCTGTCGAATGCCCCCTCGTCACCCTGGTCTGTAGCAGCACGCATGTCAGCCCAGCGATGACTATGGGGCTTCATCGGTTTCCTATGACGCACCACGTGGAGTGCGTCGCGATCCTTGAACCGGTGGCCAAGGTGTCCGAGGAATAGTCAAGACTTGTGGATCAGTTGAGGTGAGTCAGCTCAGGCGACCTGGGCAGGGAGGAGCGTGTTGCCGGGTGGCGGACGGCCCTGTCATCAGCATTCTCCGGTTGCGCTGCGCACGGGCGTGATGATCTCGTCGGCGAGCCATCGCGCGGCTTGTGAGGGATAGGGGCTCCGCAGGCTCAGCACGAGGTGCGTCACACCTGCGGCGATGAGTTCCGTGATGACCTTGCGGTCGGTGGCCGGGTCGTCGTAAGACACGATGTACTGCACGGAGCGGGTGATCGTCCGCGGATCACGGCCGATGGCCGCGCAGTGGTCGTCCAGAACGGCACTGCGCTCGGTGATGAAGTCCAGCGTGTTGTGCGGCGGTCCGGGGATGTTCCAGATATCGGCGTGCTCGGCGACCAGGCGGAGCGTCCTGTTTCCCCAGCCGCCGATCAGCAGGGGCGGTCCTGACTGCTGAACAGGTTTCGGCTCGTTGCGGTTGCCGGTCAGGGTGTAGTAGCGCCCGTGGAAGTCGAAGACGTCCCGCGTCCACATGCCGCGAAGGATGGTGATGGTCTCCTCCAGGCGGGCGATGCCTTCGGCGGGCGGGACAAGCGTGAGGCCGTAGGCCGCGTACTCCGCGACGGCCGGGTTCTCGCCCACGATGCCGCCCGCGTCGGGTGGCTGCACGGTGCCGCCCACGCCGAGGCCCATGATCAGGCGGCCCCTGGAGATCACGTCGACTGTTGTGGCGATTTTGCCGAGGACGGCGGGCGGCCGGATCCGATTGCTCGTCACGAGCAGGCCGAGGCGCAGCCGCTGGGTTCTGGCGGCCAGGGCGCTCAGCAGCGTCCACCCTTCGAGGATCTGCCCGTCCTTCAGGCCGGCGATCGGCATGAGGTGGTCCCACAGCCAGGCGTCCGCGATTTCGGGCAGCTCGTCGGCTTCCTGCCACACGCGGAGGATGTCCTGGTAGGGGACCCGCATCGGAGTGGTCTTGATTCCGAATGTTACGGAGGGGAGGTGCTGGTAGGACATGGTTGCCACGTGCCCTTCGAGTCGACGCGCCGCCGTTGACGGCGACGGCATCATCACCGTAGCGGATCGTCAGCATGACTGACTATCAGTCTCTGGATACGCTGTGGCCATGACTCGCGACGCACCGCCCGAGGTCCTCTCCTCCCGCCTCGGTTATCTGCTCAAGCACGCGTACCTGCGCTTGACCGAGGAGTCCGCGCGGGCCTTGGCGCCGCACGGGATCGACGGCCGTGAGCTGGCGGTTCTCGCCGTCCTCGACGCGCATGACGAGCTGTCTCAACTGGAAGCGGCGGGCAAGCTGGGCATCGACCGCACGACGATGGTGGCCCTCGTCGACGCCTTGGAGGGCAAAGAACTGGTCGAGCGTCGCCGCAGCCCCCAGGACCGACGCAAGAACATCGTGCAGCTGACGCCGACCGGACGGGAGCGCCTTCGCGACGCCGAATTCGCCCGCGAGGAGATGGAACGCCGGTTCCTCGCCCCGCTCTCCAACCCAGACGCCACGCTCCTGATCCGCGCCCTGCAGTCCCTCGTCGGTGCCCCGACGGGCGCTGGCCAGGCGTCTGACTCGGCATGACAGACCGTGACGTTGGCTCACGTCCGTAGACCTCCGTAATCAGTGAGACGGGTCTCCAACCGTCTCGGGTCAGGCTGCGTGGGCCTTGGGGCGTTCGACGAGTTGACCCCGTTCGAAGCGGGCTCCGGCCCGGACGAGGGCGACGAGGTGCGGTGCGTTCACCGCCCGCCATCGCTGCTGGGCGGATTCGACGAGCTTGAAGACCATGGCCAGAGCGGCGGCCGGGCTGCCGGCACCCTTGGTGATCTTCGTGCGGAGCCGCACCGTGGCGAAGGTCGACTCGATAGGATTCGTGGTCCGCAGGTGGATCCAGTGCTCGGCGGGGAAGTGGTAGAACGCCAGCAGCTCGTCCACGTCGTCGGTGATCTTCTTGACGGCCTTGGGCCACTTCGCGCCGTACGTCTTCTCGAATGCGGCCACAGCCTTCAGCGCATACTGCTTGTCCTCGGCGTTGTAGATCTCCTGCAGGGCCTTCTTCGCCCCGGGCTGGGCGGACTTCGGAAGGGCGTCGAGGGTATTGGCGATCTTGTGAACCCAGCACCTCTGATGGCGGGCTTCGGGAAAGACCTCACGGAGGGCGTTCCAGAAGCCGCGCGCCCCATCGCCGACCGCGAGGACGGGGGCGCGCATTCCGCGGCGTGCGCAGTCGCGCAGCAGGTCGGCCCAGGAGTCGGCTGATTCGCGGTAGCCGTCGCTCATGGCGATCAGCTCCTTGGAGCCATCTGTGCGCACGCCCATCAGCACGAGCACGCACGACTTCACCTCCCGCAGGCGAATGCGCAGGTGAATGCCATCGGCCCAGACGTAGACGTAATCGGTGGCGGACAGGTCGCGCTCGCCGAACGCGGCGTGGTCGGCCTGCCATTGCTGGGTGAGCCGGATGACCGTGGCGGGCGACAGGCCAGCCGCCGAACCGAGGAACTGCTCCAGCGCCGGTACGAAGTCACCGGAGGACAGGCCGTGCAGGTAGAGCAGCGGCAGCACTTCGCTGATCCTCGGGGACTTGCGACACCAGGGTGGCAGGATCGCCGAGGAGAACCGCTTGCGCTCGCCCGTGGTCTCATCGATCCGCTTGTCGTTTACCCGCGGGGCCATCACCTCGACTGCCCCGGCCGAAGTCGTCACCCTGCGCGGCTGGTGGTGGCCGTTGCGCACGACCAGGCGGTGGCCCTGCTCGTCCCGCTGGTCGGCCAACTCGGCTATGTAGGCGTTGACTTCGGCTTCCAGTGCGGCGGCCAGCATCCGCCTCGCGCCCTCACGGACGATCTCATCGATCAGCGAAAATCCGTTGGGGGTGGTGCCGTCGTCGTTCACTACGCTGAGCACGGGCGTGCCTTCCCGACCCGCGCGGCTACGCGGGCCTACTCGATACCAGTCGATCGATCATTCGGGAAGGTACGCCTCCCCGAGCCGATCCACAGGATCTGAGCATTGCTCAAGGTGTCCTGACCTGCGGTTTTGTGCGTGCGCATTATGCGCGGCGTGGGCGTTACGGGCGATATCTTGACGCTGAAATGACGCTCATTTGACGCTCGTTCTGATGGGATGTCAGGTGTGTGGATGGGCCGGTCAGGCCACCTGAAATGATCAGGTTCCAGTCCGCTCGCGCGGAGCCGACTCGCTGAGCGCGCCTACCGCGACCACTTCAAGATGAGCCTCCGCTCGTGTGGAGGCGCTCCCTCGATCGCGATCACGACGAATTGCCGCCACAGTCGTGGAGTGCCGAAGGGCCGGACCCGGCCATTCCGGGTCCGGCCCTTCGGGTTCTGTGTGGTGGGTGTGTCAGGTGTAGTAGCCGCTGGAGTCGATGACGAGGTCGGTGGTGCCGGTGCTGTCGTTGTAGAGGGTGATGGATCCGCTGGTGTCGGTGGGGGTGAGGGTGAGGTTGGCGAGGGTGTCGCCGGTGCCCCAGTTGAGGTTGCTGGTGGCGGGTTTGCCGGTGCTGGTGGGGTAGACGGTGGCGTTGCCGCCGGCTGTGGGGCCGGTGATGGTGACCATGGCGGCGATGGTGGGGGTGGTGGCTGTGGTGACGTGCTGGGTGGTGGTGCTGGTGAGGGTGTAGGTGTTGTTGGCAGCGACGGGGGTCGTGGATCCGCCGATGCCGCTGCGGGTGTCGACGAGGCGGGTGGGGTTGATGGTGTGGAATTTCTGGCCGGTGGTGCTGGTGGTGTAGTAGCCGGAGATGTCGGCGAGTACGGCGGTGGCGCTGGCGTGGACGGAGATGGTGATGGTTCCGGAGGTGCCGATGGGGACGTCGCCGGAGAGTGAGGCGATGGCGTTGCCGCTGTTGAAGCTGAGGCTGGTGGCGGCGGTGGGGGTGTATCCGGTGGCGTAGGTCTGGAGGTAGCCGGTGCCGGTGGCGTCGGCGGCGGCGAGGTTGATGGCGACGGCGGTGGCGGTGCTGGGGATGCCGTTCTGGCCGGTGATCTGCAGGGTGAAGGTTTTGTCGGCTGCCACGGTGCCGGTGGTGGTCAGGCTGGTGTGGGCGATGCTGGAGCGGGTGTCCAGGGCGCGGACCGCGCTGGTGAGCGGTGTGTAGGTCTGGTCGCCGGTGACGGTGGCGTCGCTGGTGAAGTAGCCGGTGACGTCGACGATGAGGGCGGCGGTGCCGCCGGTGGTGTTGATGTGGGTGTAGAGGTCGATCTTGCCGTCGTTGCCGACGGGGACGATCTGGTAGCCCGTCGCGGTGGTGGAGGCGGTGAAGTTGGTGGAAGAGGTCTTGGGGCGTTGGGTGCCGTCGGCGTAGGTGGTGACGTAGCCGCCGTCGGTCTGTGCGGTGGCGGTGACGTCGACGGCGACCGCCGTGACCGAGGCCGGGATCGTGCTGGGTGCGCCGCTGACCGGGGAAGTGACGCTGTCGCCCGCGATCTTCAGATGGGTGACGGAGTCGGTCGCGATCGTGCTGGTGCCGGCGGTGACGCCGCTGGTGTAGGTGAGGCCGCTGCTGGTGCGGGTGTCGAGGATGCGGGTGGGGGTGACGGCCTGGTGGTATCCGGCGGGGGTGTAGGGCTGGGCGGGGGGTACGACGGCGCCGGTCCAGTTCTGTGCGCGGGCGAGTTCACCGGTGAAGTAGTCCGTGCGGGCAGAGGTGATGTAGGCGTCGCCGAGTTGGAAGGCGCCGCTTGCTCCGGTGCTGGGTGCGGTGTGGTTGCCGGTGGCGACGAAGACGTCGTCGACGTAGAGGTTCATTACGCGGGTGGTCTTGTCGTAGGTGGCGGTCAGGTGTGCCCAGGTGCCGAGGTGGACGGTGCCGCCAGTGACGGTGTCGAAGGTCGCCGCGGTGCCCGCAGTGGTGTTGAGGCTGAACTGCCAGCCGTCCGTGGTGGGGATCAGCAGGATCCCTGAGTCTGCGCTGCCGCTCTGGGAGAGGACGGCGCCGCCGTAGGCGGTGGGGTTGGCCCAGATGGACACAGTGAGGGACTTGGTGAGATCCAGGGCGGCCGTGCTGCCCTGCAGGTAGTCGTGGTCGGTGGCGTCGAGTGCGACGTCGGGGTCGAAGAGGCCGTCGGTGGGCGCGGTGACACCGCTGGTGCCGGTGAGGCTGATTGCGCTGGTGCCCCCGTCCTTCGCGGTGAGCGGGTGGACGGGGTCGTTGTTGTAGTCGTTGAGGGGCCAGTCGTGGGTGTCGGTGGTCAGAGCCTGGCCTGCGGGGGTCGTCCAGGTGGCGGTGGTGCCGGAGAGGGTCATCTCATGGGCGGTGGCAGTGCCGGTGCTGCTGATGGTCCACAGGTCGGGTGAGCTGTCGTTGTTGATGTCGGCGGCCTGGAGGGTGGGCTGGCTGACGGAGTCCCAGCCGGTGGTGGCTGCTTCGACGGAGGTGAGGGCGGTGGCGCCGTTGGCGAGGCTCTCGAGGTTGTCGGGGCTGAGGTACCAGAGCTGGCCGTGAGAGGGGTCGCTGGTGTCTGTGCTGGTGTCGCGGGCGAATAGTTCTGGTAGGCCGTTGGCGTCGAAGGTGCTGGTGATACTCCAGCCGCTCCAGTCGGTGGTGCAACTGGTGGTGGTCGCGGTGTTCTGGGCGAGGCAGTACGGGTTGTACTCGGTCAGCTCGATGGCCTGATCGGCTCCGGGGTACATGCCCTGGCCGTCGCTTGAGGGTTCGTCGTAGAGGTAGCCATTGATCAGGAGGAGGAGGTCGGGGTAGCCCGTGGGGGTGTAGCCGTTGAGGGTGTTGTACAGGCTGCCGCCGCTCGCGATGGAGGTGGCGGGGTTGGTGGTGACGGTGGTGGTGTCGCCGTCGCCGGTGGTCGTGGTGGTCAGGGCGAAGACTCCGGTGGAGTTGGTGATGGGGAGGGAGTCGACGGGCTGGAGGTCGGTGCCGTCGCCCTGGCCGCGGAGGATCTCGCCGCTGATGGCGCCGTTGGCGGTGTTGTCGCTGTAGTCGAGGACGTCGTTGAAGCCGGCTCCGGTGAAGAAGTGGCCGGTGATGGCCTGGGTGCCGTTGAAGGACGTAGGGGTCTCGGTGGTGTCGATGCCGTTGCCGTCGATGCCGACGTTGCGTGCGAGGGAGTCGACCTTGCCGCTGCCGGTGCCGGCGGCCTGCCAGAGTCCTGAGGGCAAGGAGTTCTTGCCGCCGACGGTCAGCAGGTCGGCGTTGCCGTCGCCGTTGAGGTCGTCGTCGGTGGCGGTGGCGGGAGCCTGGGCGATGAACCGGTAGTCGTCGGTGTCGCCGATGTTCCCGCCGCTGGAGACGGCGGTGACGGTCAGAACGTTGGTCTGCGTGGTCGGCTTCAGCGAGATGGTGGCGGTGTAGGGGCTGGAGCTGGAGGCGCTGATGCTGACCGGGTTGCCGCCGTTGAGCTGGTAGCGGTAACTGCCGGGCCCGGAGCTGGTGTTGGTGTCCGTCAAGGTGAAGCCGGCGGCCGTTCCCACTGTGCACAGGCTGTCGCCCGAGGGGCTGTCCGCGAGTTCAGGGCACTGACTGGTGGTGGAGGCGATGGGACTGATGGTGGGTGCGCCGGGGATGGTGGGGTCGTAGTAGAAGTGACAGGTCTTCGACTGACTGCTGGTCAGGTCTCCGTCGCCGACGGTGAGGTACCAGGCGAACTCGGTTTTCGCGGTGAGGGCCTGGAAGGGCCCCGAGGTACTGGTGTGGGAGTAGAGGGTGCTGGCCGTGGTGCCGTTGGGGGTGCTGATGGCGCGCGGGTAGGTGGTGCCGCTGGACATGTTCTTCAGCGTGAAGTTGGCGGTGAGCTTGTTGATGCTGCCGTCCGGGTCGGACACTCCGGCGCGCAGGGTGACGTCGCCCAGGCCCAGAGTGGTAGGGGTGGTGGCGGTGCAGCTGGTGGCCGGGTTGGTGGTCAGGGTGGTCGGGGTGTTGGGGGTGTGGTCGTAGGTGGTGGTGATGGTGGCCTGCTTGCTGAACTGCTTCCAGGCGAGGTCGTCGCCTTCGTCTGCGGCGCGCAGGCCGAAGGTGGCCTTTGACCACTTGCTGGCGGCGGCCGACTTCATCAGCGAGCTGATGTCGAAGGTGACGTCCGCAGGACCGCAGGAGGTGGACCAGCCATGTGCCGCTGTCTGCGTGTCGAGTTTGCTGAACCAGAACTTCTTGTCCGGGTCACTGGAGCTGTGCGAGTTGGACCAGGTGGTGCCGGAGGTGATCGAGGCCGTGTGCCACAGGTCGACTTCCGTCTTCGTGCAGGAGGCCGACCAGTTCTCGTAGAAGGAGATGCTGGAGGTGATCGAACTCGGGTCCGCGCCCCAGACGCTGCTGTGGATGCTGGTCTGGAACAGGGCCCGGTTGGTGGAGACGTCGGAGGTCCAGTCGGTGTAGCCGACGTGCAGGGGGCCAGGCGTGGATGCGGCGGGCTTGTAGAACGAGGTGTCGGGCCACTCGCTGTCGACGAACGCCCACGCCTGGACGGTGTCGGTCTGGCCGGAGGGGACGAAGGTGGGGTCTATGTAGACGGGGTAGACGGTGTCCTTGCCCGCCAGCAGCCGGTGGTCGGGCGAGAGCCGTATCTTCCCGGCGCGGTAGTCGGCCTTCAAGCTGGTGGTACGGGCCGCTGTTCCGGGAGAGGCGGGGCTGGAACTGACCGGGTCGCCGGTGCGGGTGTCGACGCTCTGGCCGGTCTGGGGGTTGGTCGCCTTCGGGGTGCTCGCGGCGGCACGGCCAGAGTCCCACATGGTGGGGGCGGTGGCGGAGAAGACGGTGCGTCCGTGGCGGTCCTTGGCGGTGATGTCGCCGGCCGTGTCGCTGGCCAGGGTCACTCCGGTGGCCTTGGTGGACAGATTCAGGTCGGTGAGTGCGGGGTTCGCCGCAGCGGTGGCGTTCTTGACGACCAGGACCTCACTGAACCCGCCGGTGTCCTGCGCGGTGACGGCGAGATCCACATCGGGAAGCACGCTGCGGTAGGTGGCGGTGGCGCCCGAGAGCGAGGGTGCTCCCAGCGTGAACGCGGCGGGCAAGGACACCGCCAGGGCTCCGTCGCCGGCCCGCATGGTGGCCAGCGGGGCGTCCGCGCTGCCGCCGGACAGCGTCAGGGAACTGGTCGACACCTTGGGGGAGATGGTGCCGTCCGCCTGGCGTACGAGCGTCGGATCCAGGCTCTTCCATCTCCCGTGCACCAGCTTGCGCACGGGGGCGATGGTCTGTCTGAGCGTCAGCGTGCCGTTCGGGTTCGCGGTCAGTGTGGAGGAGTCCGTCGTCGCGGCCGTCGCCTGGACCGGCTTGCCGGAGGCTCGTGCCTTCGCCAGGGCCTGATCCTCGCTCAGCCCCGGGGAAACGTCGGCCGAAGGACGGCTGGCTCCGCCGGCGTGAGACGCCGGTGTGGCCGCGTGAGCGACGCTGGGAAGCCCCAGGGCGCCCGAGACAGCCAGAGCAACGGTACCGACAATCATGCGGCGCGCCCAGGAACGGGGCAGAGATGTCCGCGAATTATTTTGCATTTTCTTTCCCCCACTTATTCATGCTGATGGAAAATTCCGCACGGCTTACCCTCGACCTATGCCGAACGACCTCGCGCGAGGGTCAATGTCTCGCAAAATGGCCTCGGTGGATTTGGTCGTCCGTTGCGACGCCCACCCATTGCGGAGTGGGGTGCGGATGTGGCGTTACCGACGGCCGGATCGCGCCACCGTATGAGGATTTAGTGGCCCGGCACGCGGTTGTGTGACCTAGATCACGGCGCGTGTGTGCCTTGGATGTCCACTTCTGTTGAAGTTTGGTCATCTTCTCGGGCGGGTTCTTTCCTAACTCATTATTCATTTGGATTGAACCTTCATGTACTTCTTTTCGTCGGAGAGCAATCGCCGCAGCGGTAATAGGGGCTGGCGGTTGTTCGATATTTCGACATGTCGTCATGGCGAGGGGGAAGCCGTGTCCGGTAGACGGGTGCGCGGAAACAACGGAGCGGTAAAGGCGCGATGTCGGCGCACGGCCGGGAGGCTTCTAGTCGGGTGGGCCGCGGTACTGGCCTGGTCCCTGTGCCTGAGTCTGGCCTCCGGATCGACAGCGACCGCGCTGACCCCGTCCACCACGTCCACTGCGGACGCGAAGCCGAAGGCGGACCTCGGCCGCTCAGTCACCGGCCTGAAGCCCGTTCCGCACAAGAGCGTGCATCTCTCCGCCGCCACCCGGCACACGGTTGTACCGACCCGGACAGCATGGCCGGCCGCCAAGACAGGGACGCTGAAACTCGCAGCACCGAAGCACTCGGCGGCCACGGGCTCCAAGGCCACCGCGTCGGGAACACCGGTCTGGGCACAGGCAGTAGCACCCAGCAAGGGCACCTACACGGGCCCGACCGCGCTGGGGGTCTCGGTGCAGTCACGGACCCTGTCCACCCGGCTGGGTGTGTCCGGCCCGGTCTGGTCCCTCGCCACCAGCCAGAGCGCCGGTACCGGTGCATCTGGCTCGGGCCGAGTGACAGTGGGCCTGGACTATGGCGCCTTCCAGCAGGCCGTAGGCGGCAACTACGCCTCCCGGCTGCGACTGGTGACACTGCCCGCCTGCGCACTCACAACCCCTCAACTCGCACAGTGCCGCAAGCAGACACCCCTGACATCCCTCAACGACCCCAACAACACAGCCGTATCCGCGGACCTCACGCTCGGCAGCACAGGCTCACTCAAGAGCGTCGCCTCCACCAACATCAGCCAGGCCGCGGCTGGATCGGCGTCTTCGGCTGTCTATACCGGTGCGGCCTCCAAGTCTGCGACGGCGCAGACAGCCTCGACCTCCGGCGCGGCCACCGTGATCGCGGCCACCGACTCCACCGGGCAGGAAGGCGGTGCTGGAGGAAACTACGCCTCGACCCTGTCGTCCGAGGGCTCCTGGGGCCAGTCGGGGTCCTCGGGTGACTTCACCTACACCTACAAGGTCGACTCGCCAGCGGCCACAACGTCGCTGGCGCCGGATGCGTCGCTGTCCTACGACTCCGGCAGTGTCGACGGGAAGACGTCCAACACCCAGGCCCAGTCATCCTGGGTGGGCGACGGCTGGACCACCCAGGATTCCTTCGTGGAGCAGGAGTTCACGCCCTGCTCCGACTCCCCGGAGGGCAGCGCCGGCTCGGTGACCACGTCGGACGAGTGTTATGACGGCCCGATCCTGACGATGTCCCTGAACGGGTCCTCGACGTCCATCGTCTACGACAAGGACGCGTCCACCTACAAGCTGGCTGGCGACAACGGCGCCACGGTCCAGAAGGTGACCAGTTCGTCGAACGATTCGGGCACCTATGACACGTCGTATTGGGTGATCACAGAGCGGGACGGCACCAAGTACTACTTCGGCCGTAACGAATTGCCCGGCTGGGCCTCCGGTAAGGACGGGACAAACTCGGTGGACACCGAGCGCGTGTACTCCGCCCACTCCAGTGATCCTTGCTATGACTCGACGGCCACGAGCAGTTACTGCACGATGGCCTACAAGTGGCACCTGGACTACGTCACCGCCCCCACCGGCGACGCGATGGCCTATTACTACAAGCAGGACACCAACTACTACGGTGCCCACAACGGGGCTTCCGAGGTCAGGTACGTGCGCGATTCCTACCTTGCGCACATCGACTACGGGTTCACCACTGCCACAGGCCCCTACGGCACCGTCCCCGACAAGATCGTCTACGGCACCTCGGTCCGCTGCACCTCCACCAGCACCAACTGCGGCAGCTCGGAGACTTCCTCCAACGCCTCGTACTACCCGGACGTCCCCTACGACCTAGTCTGCGCGTCCGGAGCCACCTGCAGTGCGTACGCGCCGTCGTTCTTCTCCACCGTCCGCTTGAGCTCGATCACCACGCAGCAGTACTCGGTCTCCTCCAGCGCGTATGCAACGGTCGACTCCTACGCCCTGACCCAGACCGAGCCGTCGACCGGTGATGCAACCAGCGCGACGCTGTGGCTCTCTTCGGTCCAGCGCACCGGCTCGGACACCACCGCGGGCGGCTCGACCTCGTCGATCACCATGCCGGCGGTGAAGTTCACCGGCTCGGCTCTGGAGAACCGGGTCAGTACTTCCAGCTACCCGGGCCTGTTCCGCTACCGCATCACCGCGATCACCAACGAACTGGGCGGGGTGACCGGGATCTCCTACACACTGCCGACCGCCTGCTCGACCTCGGCCACACCGTCCTCGAACACCGCGTCCTGTTTCCCGGAGAACTGGACGCCCAGCGGCTACATCAGTCCGATGCTGGACTGGTTCAACAAGTACGCGGTCCAGGAGGTCCTGGAGACCGATACCACCGGTGGCTCGGCGACCAAGGAGAGCGATTACTCCTACTCTGGTGCGGCCTGGCACTACGACGATGATGAGCACGTTAAGGCCAAATACCGCACCTACGGGCAGTGGCGCGGCTACCAGCAGGTGACCACCACCATCGGCAACGGCTCCGGCGACGCCCAGACCAAGCAGGTCGACTCCTACTACCAAGGAATGGACGGCGACCGGCTCTCGGCCACCTCGAACCGCAGCGTGTCGCTGACCGACTCCCAAGGCGGCAGCCACACCGACTCCGCCCAACTCAGCGGGCAAGTACTGGAGTCCACCTCTTACCTCGGCAACGGCGGCGGAGTCGACCACTCCACGATCACCTCGTACTGGATCTCCGCGCCAACGGCGACCCGCACCCGCTCAGGGCTGCCGGACCTGACCGCCAACGCTTCAGGCACAGCCGAGGTTTGGACCCGGCAGCGGCTGACCGACGGCGGCACCACCAGCTGGCGCTACAACGAGACCGACACCACCTACGACGCCACCCGCTCCGACGACGACTTCGGCCTGCCGACCTACACCTACGCGCACACCGTGCCGGCCGGCACCGCCTACGACCAGTGCACCGCCACCACTTACGCACTGGCCAACACCAGCGCCAACATCGTCGGTCTGGTTTCCGGCACCGAAGTGGACTCGGTCGCCTGCTCGGGCTTCACCGAGGGGTCTGTCACCTCCGTACCGGACGGGCTGAACACTCTCGGCGCACCCGCCAGCGTCAACCGGCCCGACCAGGTGGTCTCGGCCACGCGGACGTTCTACGACGACACCACGTTTTCCACCACGTTCCCGCAGGCGAGCGCCCCGACCGTGGGGTTGGTCACGATGACCCGCAAGGCCACCGACTACGGAACAGGCGCGTTCACCTGGCGCACCACTGCGAAGAACACTTATGACAGCTCCTATCACCGTTTGGCCAACATCACCACCGGTAACGGCAACACCACCACGACCACCTACACGGTCAACTCCGCCTACCTGACCACCGGGCAGACCATCACCGAACCCAGCGTCAGCGGGGTCGCCCACACAAGCAGCTCGACGTTCGACCCAGAGCGCGGGCTCACGCTGACCGCCACAGACGCCAACCACGTGGTGACCGCCTTCCAATACGACGCGTTGGGGCGGGCCACGTCCGTATGGAAGAACTCCCGCGCTACCACCTCGCTGGCGAATCTCACCTATACCTACACCCTGTCCAACACCTCCCTCTCGGGCGTGGTGACCAACACCCTTAACGACAACAGCGGCTACCTCACCTCGGTCAGCATCGAGGACTCCCTCGGCCGCACCCGCCAGACCCAGACCTACACGCCGCAGGGCGGCCGTCTGATCGACGACACCCTCTATGACTCGCGCGGCTGGACGGCGAAGCAGAACACCGACTACTGGGACTCCACCACCACACCGACACTCGGGCTGAAGTCGGTGGCCGACAACCAGGTCGCCGAGCAGGACGTGTTCACCTACGACGGTCTTGGTCGGCAGGTCTACGACATCTCCGAGAAGAACGCGGTGATCGTCTCAACTGAGACCACGGTCTACAACGGCGACGCCACCACAGTGATTCCGCCCGACGGCGGGGTCTCCAAGACCACGCGCACCGACCCGGCCGGCCGCACCAGCGAACTTGACGAGTACACCGCCGCACCCACGCTGACCACGCCACTGAACACCGCCACCGGAATCTTCTACCTCACCGGGGGCACCCGCACCGCGACCACCTACGGGTTCGACGGCCACAACCAGCAGTCCACCACCACCGACGCCAAGAACCAGGTGTGGACCAGCACCTTTGACCTGGCCGGCGAGGTGGTCTCCAAGACCGACCCCACCGCCGGCACGACCTCCGCCATGACGTACGACGCGGACGGCAACCTGCTGCAGGCCCAGGACTCCCGCGGCCAGTACGTCTCCTACACCTACGACGCGCTCGACCGTAAGATCGGCCAGTACGCCGCCTCCACCGCCGGCCAGGCCGCCTACGCGTCCACCAGCTCACCGGGCAACCAGACCGCGGCCTGGGTCTACGACAACTCCAACACCGCGATCTCCGGTATGACCTACCCGGTCGGGCACGTCACCACCGCCACCTCCTACAGCGGCGGCTACGCCTACGTACAGCAGGCCGTGAACTTCAACGTCTTCGGCGAATCCCTGGGCGAGGAGACCATCATCCCCCCGGGTGCACAGGGCTCGGTCCTCGGCAAGACCTGGAAGATCACCCACACCTACACCAGCGTCAACGGGTTGCTGTGGACCGACGGGTACGCCCTCGGCGGCGGACTGCCGGCCGAGGTCATTACCCACGGCTACAACAACGACGACGAACAAAACGCGCTGGCCACCACTGCCTACAGCTACGTGCAGAGCACGGCTTACAGCGCCTACAACCAGGTCGCCCAGGTCCAGCTCGGCTCCGCCACCTCGTACGCCACCGTCACCGACGGCTACGACGCACACACCGGGGACCTGACGGACCAACTCGTCACCCGCTCCACCACCACCCCCGCCACCATCGACGAGACCGCATACACCTACGACCTCTCCGGCAACATCACCCACCAGACCGAGACCCGCTCCGGCTCCAGCACCACGGCCGAAACCCAGTGCTACACCTACGACACCCTCGACCGCCTCACCACCGCCTGGACCACCGCCTCAACCGCCACCGACACCTGCAACACCACCCCCACCAGCAGTGACCACAGCACCGTCGGAGACGGCATCACCGGCGGAACCTACTGGACCAGCTGGACCTACGACGACATCGGCAACCGGCTCACCCAGACCCAGCACACCGTCTCCGGCACCGGCAGCGACACCCTCACCACCAGCGGCTGGTCCAGCAGCCAGCCCAACACGATGACCGGCACCACCACCACGGGCGGCTCGACCGGCTCGACCAGCTACGGCTACGACGCCGCCGGAAACACCACCACCCGCGACACCAGCACCGGCGACCAGACCCTCCTATGGAACAACGCCGAACAGCTGACCAGCGTCTCCAACAACACCACTGGCACCGCCACCAGCTACATCTACGACGCCGACGGCAGCCTCCTGCTACAGATCGACCCCAGCACCACCACCCTCTATCTCGGCAGCGAACAGATCACCCTCAACGACGCCGCCGGCACCGCCACCGGTGTGCGCTATTACAGCGCCCCCGACGGCACCACCATCGTCCGCACCGGCACCGGCACCAACTACGGCTTCGAACTCGCCGCCGACCAACACGGCACCAATGCGCTCTACCTCGACTACACCGCCCAGACCCCCACATGGCGCCAGTTCGACCCCTACGGCAACACCCGCGGCACCACGATCACCTGGGTCGACAACCGCACCTTCCTCAACAAAACCACCGACACCACCACCGGCCTCACCGACATCGGCGCCCGCGAATACGACCCCACACTCGGCCGATTCATTAGCCTCGACCCCGTATTCGAAGTCACCAGCCCACAAGAGCTCGGCGGATACACCTACGCCGGCGACAACCCCATCGGTGAGAGTGACCCCACCGGCCTATGCATGGCGGACATCTGCGGTGTGGGTACGCCCAAGGGCAACGTGGTGGGCGGTTCGAGCGGTGTCATCAATGATGGGCCGGTCGATCCCGGATACAACAGCGCGGGCTACTGCCACAACGGCTCATGCGGCCGGACCCACTACAACACGAGCTGGGGCACAACACACAAGAGTTCGAATTCGAATAACTGCTGGCCGCTCTCTGCTTGCTCGGCTCCTTCCCCTTACTACGGAGATATGGGGGACGCCCCCAAGTCTCGGAATGTCACCCCTTTCCTCGCGAAAATCAAGAAGGCGCTTAAGGAGTATTGGAAGTTTCTAAATCCGACTTGTTCGGGCGGTAGTGGCAAGGGCCCGCTTGTGGTGTGCCAACAACCCCTCGCAGGGACGTTCCAGATAGGGCCACTGGGCGAAGAGGGCGGATTCGGCGAGCCTGGTGAACGAGCCCCGCTGCCAGGTTTCGCCGAGGGGGGACCAACGTCAGGTCTTGGGGTTACTCAGGATGGCAAGGCTTACGACGTGGTGAGCGGAAATAAGAAGGCTGACGCCGAATTGA
The DNA here is from genome assembly GCF_045162565.1 of Streptomyces sp. NBC_00986. Classification (NCBI taxonomy): domain Bacteria; kingdom Bacillati; phylum Actinomycetota; class Actinomycetes; order Kitasatosporales; family Streptomycetaceae; genus Streptomyces; species Streptomyces sp. NBC_00986. The sequence goes on along the minus strand of NZ_CP108733.1, from coordinate 402,607 downwards.
TCAACATAGTCAATCAGAGGCTACAGGACAAGGGTGTGCTGCCGGGAAGGGTCACTTCAAGTCGCGCCAGCGACGCCGAACAGAAATTCGCCGCCGTAATGCTGCGCGATAAGATTGCCAAGGCGGACCTGTATATAAACAACCCCTCCGGGCCATGCGCGCAGAGACTGGGATGCGACGACGTGCTCAGCACCATCCTCGGCAACAAAAAGCAGCTTACGGTACACTGGCCCGACGGAAACGGCGGCTGGGAATCGCGATCATATGGAGGTACCCCTTAATGCAGAATCGGGTGGAGGCGTACTACCGCAAGGAGCACGCCGGGAATCGCCCCGTACTTGGTAGCGTTGAGGATATTGATGCGCTTATCAGGTCCCTTCTTGCCGCTCCGGCATTCCATAATATGGCAGAACTGCATTCATTGAATCGGCCACTTCTGCCTTCGGGCTTTCCCGACCATGAACTCTTGGTAGGAGTGGACAAAGATCGTCAAGTTGGCGTTCTGGAATTTATGGATGCCGAAGGCAATGTGGTGTCGCTAGGTGCACCGAATGGGCGAGGTGAGGTTTCCTATTTCATTGTGGGGAACCCGACCGAATTTCCGGATCGCTCGGAAATTCCCGTCGAACTCGTGTGTGAAGCGGTCAAGGAGTTTCTGACTTCTGAGGGGCGGCGCCCGAAGTGTGTTGAGTGGCAGGTGCCGGAATTCTGGTGAATTCTCCAAGTGGTTCAATGTGCGCCACGACATGTTGGACAAGGTCAGGGAAACATTTCGGTTGATCGATGGGTCATGACTGAGCTTCTTATCTTCCGAACACTTCAATGGGTTACGCAGTGCCCGGTGAACTCGCTTGATGAACGGGCAATAGAGTAGGCGCTTAGAAGGCGCTTGGCCGCGGTCCGCTCGCGGAGCTTCTGACCTGCATCGATGAGTAGATCTGTGGGGCTGGCAGATGTATTTCCCGCATTCTCGGGAAACGGATCGTAGGGAGCTCTCACGGACGGTGAACGCGGGGTGTCCGGCGTTGCTCCGACCGGTCATGGATTCGGGCTGCCCGGCCCGGCACCGATCCGTAGGGCGCCAGCAGAGGAGCGGCACCGTGGCTGCGTCCGCCGCCCACCCGGCCCGGGGTTCGGGCGCCCGCTACGAGTGCGGGGTGTTCGTGTTCGCAGGTGTCGTCGATGCCGTAGGTGTCCCAGGCGGGGAACGGGTCGACGGGAGGGAGGGTCTCGCCTTCGGCCATGAGGGAGTCGGTCAGTGCGGCGTGCAGTGTGTCCGGGCGCAGGTGCGTGCCGATGAAGACCAGTTCCTGGCCGTCGGGGCTGTCGGGGTTGCTAGCGGCGGAGGGTTCGAAGCGGGCGACGGAACCGGCCTGAGACCACAAGCCCGTCACCCGCGGCAGGCCCGCCAGGGTGAAGAAGCCCTTGGAGCGCAGGATCTGCCCGTATGCGCCGCTGTCGAGTTCCTCGGTCACGAACGTCCACAACCGGCCAGGGTGGAAGGGCAGTTCGGAACGGAAGACGGTCGAGGAGATGCCGTACTCCTCCGTCTCGGGGACGTGGTCGCCGTTGAGCTCCCGCACCCAGCCGGGGGCCTGTTGCGCGCGTTCCAGGTCGAAGAGTCCGGTGCCCAGTACGTCACCGACCTTCACGCGGCCGTGGACGGCCGGGACGATGCGCGCGGCAGGATTGAGGCGGGTGAGTGTCGCCCGCAGTCGGTCCGCCGACTCCTCGTCGACGAGGTCGAGTTTGTTGAGGACGATGACGTCGGCGAACTCGATCTGGTCCATGAGCAGGTCGCTGACGGTGCGTTCGTCGTCCTCGTACTGGTCCAGGCCGCGTTCGACGAGTTCGTCCCCACTGGTCAGTTCGGGCAGGAAGCCGGCGGCGTCGACGACCGTGACCATGGTGTCCAGGCGGGCGATCTCCCCGAGGGTGGCGCCGTCGTCGCGGGTGAAGGCGAAGGTCGCGGCCACCGGCATGGGTTCGGAGATGCCGGACGACTCGATGAGCAGGTAGTCGAAACGGCCCTCGCGGGCCAGCCGGTCGATCTCCTCCAGCAGGTCGTCGCGCAGGGTGCAGCAGATACAGCCGTTGGTCATCTCGACCAGGCGTTCCTCGGTGCGGGACAGGGCCGCCTCGCCGCCGCGCACGAGGGTGGCGTCGATGTTGACCTCGCTCATGTCGTTGACGATGACGGCGACGCGCAGTCCCTCGCGGTTGCCGAGGACGTGGTTGAGGAGGGTGGTCTTGCCCGCGCCGAGGAATCCGGACAGGACGGTGACGGGCAGTCGGTGGTGAGAGCCGTAGGGCATGGGCGGTCAGCCCTCGGGGCGCAGCAGCCCGCGCTCGTACGCCTTCGCCAGCCGCTGGGGCACCAGGTAGGGGACGCCGTCAATGGTGATCGGCACGAGCGTCGGCGTGGCCGCCTTCCACTGGGCACGTCGGTGACGGGTGTTGCTGCGGGACATCTTCCGCTTGGGAACGGCCATGGGGTCCTCCTGGACGACTGCGATGGATACCGGTGAGCTGCGGCAAAGCTACATGAAAATGAATCTCATTATGAAATTGCCCGGCACTGCGGGCAGAGGCCGGTGAGTTCGACGGTGTGCTCGACCTCCGCGAAGCCGGACGCGCGGGCGACGTGTTCGGCCCACGTCTCGACCGCCTCGGAGTCGACAGGGGCGCTCAACCCGCAGGCACGGCACAGCAGATAGTGGTGATGCTCGGGGAACGGGCGATGGCGGAAGAGGCGTTCACCACCCCGGTCGCGTACGACGTCGGCGCGGCCGGCGTCCACGAGGGCGGCCAGGGTGCGGTAGACGGTGTTGAGGCCCACGCGCGCGCCGCGAACCTTCAGCACGTCGTGCAGGGCGCGGGCGCCGACGAAGCCGCCGTGGTCGATCAACGCCGTGACGACGCTGGTGCGTTGGGCGGTACGGCGACCGATGAGGTCCAGGTCGTCGGCCGGTGCGCTCATCACGCCTCCGCGGGGCCGACGTGGGCGTGGGGTCGACGGACGGTGATGATGGCGGCGGCGTAGACGGTGGTGGCGACGGCCATGATGGCGAAGCTGGGCGGTAGTTGGGGGACGTAGTAGCTCAGGGCGAGTCCCGCCCACATCTCGGCCACCGCGAGTCCCGCGGACAGGGCCAGGGCGTGGTAGGGCCGGTCGGTGAGTCGCTGGGCCGCACCGGCGGGGGCGGCGAGCAGGCCGAGCAGCAGCAGTGAGCCGACCGCCTGGGTGGCCTCGGCCGCGCAGGCACCGACCAGGGTCAGGAAGGCGAGACCCAGCAGGCGTACGGGTACTCGGCGGGCCGCCGCCACGGCCTCGTCGACGGAGGCGAAGAGCAGGGGACGGGCGACCAGGAGCACGGCGAGGCAGATGATGCCCGCTACGACGGCCGCCAGTTCGGCCTGGCCTGTGGAGAGGCCGAAGATCGATCCGAAGAGGACGTTCACCCCGGCGGTGCCGTTCCCGGTGTTGCGGGATGTGGTGTAGAGGGTGAGGAAGAAGACGCCCAGACCCAGGATCCAGGAGAAGAGACTGCCGATGGCGACGTCGTCGGCGCGACTGCGTCGGCCCAGCAGGCCGAGCAGCACGGCGAACAGCACGGTCGCCGCGAACAGTCCCAGCCGCAGGTCGTAGCCGAGTGCGAGGGCGGCGAGCGCGCCGGTGAACGCCACGTGGCTGAGTGCGTCGCCGGTGAAGACCTGGGCGCGCAGCACCAGGAAGTACCCCACGAGACCGACTGCCAGGGCGATCGCGGTGCCGGCCAGCAGCGCGTGAACGAGGTAGGGGTGGGTGAAGGCGCTCATGCGAGGGCACCCGCTCCCACCATCCGGCGTCTGCCGACGGCCGCGGTGAGCGTGCGGCCGGTGCGGGCCAGGACGTAGACGGCGAAGGCGAAGGTCGTCACGTAGAAACCGATCGGGTACGGCGAGTAGTAGGCGGCGATCAGCCCGGTCCAGGTCACCGTGACCGCGATGAGCACCGACAGTGCCAGGCTCGCGGCGGGCCGCGCGGTGAGCTGTTGCGCGGACGCTGCGGGCATCACCAGCAGGGCGAACACCAGCAGCGTGCCGGTGATCTGACCGGCCTCGGCGGTCGCCGTCCCGAGGAGGACGAGGAAGACCACGGACAGGGCCCGCACCGGCACTCCGCGTCCGGTGGCGACGTTCTCGTCGACGGAGGCGAACAGCAACTGCCGCCCGATGACCGCCAGCACGCCGAGCGCGAGGGCCGCCACGATCGTCAGCACGACGACCTGGTCGGTGGTGATGCCCAGGAAGCTGCCGAACAGCAGGGAGTCGACCCCGCCGAGGAAGCCTTTGTAGAGGGCGACGAAGAGGAATCCGCAGGCCAGCAGGAACGCCTGGACGGTGCCGGTCAGCGCCGACTCCTGGCCACTGCCGCCACCCTGCCCGGCGCGTGGGATGGCAGCGATCACGAGGGCGCCGCCGATGCAGAACGCGAAGTAGCCGAAGCTCGCGCTGATGCCGAGGAGTGTCGCGCAGGCCGCGCCGGGAAAGCTGACGACGGACAGGGTGTGCCCGGCGAAGCTCTGCCGCCGCAGCACCATGAACCAACCCATCACGGCGGCCAGTACGGCCACGACGGTACCGGCTCTGAAGGCGTTGACCATGAAGGGGAACGCCCAGATCTGCTGGAGGTCGGTCACCGGGTTCCATGACCAACCGGCGCTCGCATCGGCCCAGTTCACGGCCTGCCTCCCTCGGCGTGCCGGTCGGCGTGGACGGCGGGTGCCTCGGGCTGGCCGACGACCACCAGCCGCCCGCCGCTGGTGCGCAGCACCTCCACCGGCACGCCGTACAGCCGCGACAGCGTCCCGGTGGTGATGACCTCCTGCGGGCGGCCCGCGACCGCACCGCCCTCGGCGATGTACACCACCCGGTCCAGCCAGGGCAGGATCGGGTTGACGTCGTGCGCGACCATGACGACGCTGACGCCGGCCTCCCGGCAGATCCGCCCGATCAACGCGGCGACCGCGCCCTGATGCGACAGGTCGAGACTGTCCAACGGCTCGTCCAGCAGCAGCAGTTCGGGGTCCCGCACGAGCGCCTGGGCGATCAGCAGCCGCTGCTGCTCGCCGCCGGAGCACTCGCCGATCGGCCGGTGTGCGTACGCGCTCGCGCCGACCAGGTCGACGACCTCGGCGATACGGTCCCGGGCCGCCCGCCGCCGGGCGCTGAACCGAGCCGGCACCGGCAAAGGTACGCCCCAGCGGTCGCCGTCCAGGCCGAGCCGCACGATGTCAGTGCCGCGGACGCGCAGGCTCGCGTCGAAGCTGCGGCGTTGCGGCAGGTAGCCGACGCGGTGGCCGGCTCTGCCGGGTGCTTCGCCCAGCACCCTGACCTCACCGGCCGCCGGAGGCAGGATGCCGAGCAGCATCTTGACCAGGGTCGACTTGCCGACCCCATTGGGACCGAGGACGGCCACGAACTCCCCGGCGCCGACCTCCAGATCGACCCCCGACCACAGGGTGCGGCCGCCGACGCGCACACCGGCGTCGCGCAGCGACACGGCGGGGGAGCGCGGCGGCTGTGGTGCGGCCGGTTGCGCGGGGACTCGGTGCCGGGCCGTGCCGCCCGGCCGGGTGGCCGGATTCACCGTGCTCACCTGCCCGTCGCCTGCCTCAGGGCCTTCTCGATGCCCTGCAACTGCCGTACCTGCCAGGCCTGGAAGGACGCCCCGGCCGGGGTGAGGGTCTCGGTCACGGTCGCGACCGGGATGCCCTCGGCCTTGGCGGCTTTCACCTGTGCCTGTACGTCCGGGGTGGCGTTCTGGCTGTTGTAGACGTAGACCTTGATCTGCTTCTCGCTGATCTGCCGGTCGATCGTCTGCTTGTCCTTGGCCGTCGGGTCGGTGCCCTCGCTGATGGCGTCCAGGAAGGACTCGGGCGTGAGCATCTTCAGCCCCAGCCCTTCGGCGAGCGGGGTCACGATGGACTCCGACGCGCCGACCGGGGTGTTGGCGTACCTGGCCTTGATGACGGCGATCAGCTTGTTGTAGGGCGCCAGGGTCTTCGTCTCGAAGGTCGTCTTCTGCGCGTCGAAGTAGGCGGCGTCGGCCGGGTCGAGCTTCTTGTAGTCGGCGGTGATCTTCTCGATGACCTGGTGGACGTTCTCCGGCGAGTACCAGCGGTGCGGATTGCCGCCCGGCTTGATGCCCACCAGGTCACCGACCTTGAGGTCCGTGCGGCCGCTCTCGGGGTTGGCGGACAGCAGTTTGTCCGCCCAGGCGTCGTAGCCGATGCCGTTGACGATCGTGTACCGGGCGCCGGCCACCAACCGGCCGTCGGCCGCGGTCGGTTCGTAGTCGTGCGGGTCGGCGTTCGGGTTGTTGATGATGCTCTGGACCTGCGCGTGGGTGCCGCCGAGCTGGGTGGCGATGCTGCCCCAGAAGTTCTCCGCCGCTACGACCTTGATGGTCTTGCTTCCTGTGGTCGACCCGGCGTCGGCGGTGTCGTCGGAAGAGGCGGTGGAGCAGCCGCTGATGGCGGTCAGCACCGCGAGGGCGGCCGAGCCCCCGATGGCGATGCGTGCGGGGCGGGATATGGAGGTGCCGGCAGTGCGCACGACGGAGTTCTCCTTGACGGGCTGAGGGACCTCACACGGGGGCAGGGCCTCGTGGAGCGGAACACCTCGGACCGTAGATGGAAACGATTGTCACCGCCATGGTCTGATTATCAATAATGAAAATCATTACCGATGCTTGACTCCGGCGTGCTGGGGTGCCCTGGGGGTCGGAGGGGGAGTCGTTGGGGCACCTCGGCGGCGAGCTCGCTCTGTCGGTGGTGCCGGCCCGGACCGCACGCGGGATCCGGCGCCAGGTGTCGTCCGCGGCTCAGTGCGGGTGACGTCCGTAGGCGGTCTTTCGGCTCACGGGGCGGTGGTCGTCACGTCGGCCGCCGTGTGGGCAGGGTGAAGGCGGATGCGGCTCCAGTCGCGCCACTCCGCCTTCGTCGGATCACCCCGTCCCATGTCGAGAATGACGAGCCGGCCGCTCGGCGGTCGCGTGATCCGCAGGGTGGAACCTGGCTCGCGAGGCGAAGTGCCCCCGGGCGGTGACTGCCTTCGGCGCCTGCCTGCCCAAGTGCTTGTCCGCCGTGCTGAACGGGGTGGTTCCCGGGGTGTGGGCGGGAGTTCTCTCTCTGGAAGCGGGCGAACGAATGCTGGTCGACGTCGGGCTCCCCGGCGGCGGTGACGCGTCGGAAGCGGGGTGCGTCGAGGCTCGCAGGCCTGCTGCTTCAGCTCCAGAAGCAGTCGGCCCAGTGGGGCCGGAGCCTTCATGTCGGGCCTGGCCTGTCTCGGGGCGAGGGTGCCTCAACTGCCTTATTTCATCCGAGAGTTGAGCATACGGGTAGCGGCGGACGGCGGTTCGTGTCGGTGCGGACGATCGGAATCGTGCGCGGCCGGCATGATCAACATCACAACAGGCGAGGGGGTTTTGGTCTCTTTTGCGGAAGATGTAAGGCGCCCCTGAAGCCTGTGACCCTCCTATGATCGGTCGGTCATTGCCAAGAATTGGCGATGACTTGACCATTTCAGGGGGGATAGTGCGAAGACGGTTTGCGGCGACGACAACCACGTCGCTGGCACTGTGCTTGGCGCTCGCAGTCCAGTCGGCAGCCGTGGCGTTGACCGGCGACGGAACGAACGGGGCTGACGGATCACGGTCGGCCGCCGGTACGGGCGATCCGATCACCGAGGCGGCGAACGAACAGGCGGCGAAGCTCGCCGCAGTCCTTCAGGGCCACCGGGTCGAGGTGCTGTCCGCACGTGCGGAGGACTCGACGACGTGGGCGAACCCGGACGGGACGATGACCACGGACCTCGCTTCGGGGCCGATCCGCGTCGAGGAGAACGGCCAATGGCGCAGGATCGACACCGATCTCGTCGACTCCGGCAGCAGGCTTGAGCCGAAGACGGCGGTCGCCGACGTGCGACTGTCCGACGGAGGCGCCGAGGACTTCGCCCAAGTCGCCGACGGGGAGCGGGCGTTCGGGCTGGACTGGGGAAGCAGCCTGCCGGCCCCGACGGTCGACGGAGACACCGCCGTCTACCGATCCGTGGTACCGAACGGCGACCTTCATGTCACCGCGCTGCCGCACGGATTCACGGAGTCACTGATCCTCAAGGAGCGTCCGGCCGAACCGGTGGAGCTCAGGCTCCCGGTGACGCTCAAGGGCATGACGCTGGAGAAGACCGCCGAGCGGCATCTACGACTTGAGGACGCCACCGGCACGCTCGTCGCCAGCGCCCCGGCACCCCGTATGTGGGGCACGGGCACGGATTCCCGCTCGGGTGATCCGGTCAAGAGCGCCGAGATAGCCACCACCGTCGAGGAGACGGCCGACGGCACGGTCCTGGTGCTCAAGCCGAGCCAGGAGTTCCTTGACGACCCGGCAGTGGCCTACCCGGTCACCATCGACCCGACCACCACACTCGCCGCCTCGACCGACACCTGGGTCGCCACCAACTACCCGGACTCGCAGCGGGGTTCGGCGGAACTGAAGGCCGGTACCTACGACGGGGGCACCACCAAGGCACGCTCCTACGTCAAGTTCGACGTGGCCAAGTACGCCGGCAAGCACATTCTCAGCGCGGAGCTGCGGCTGCACTCGTACTGGTCCTCCACCTGCGCCACGGATGGCTCCGGGGTCGAGGTGCGCCGGATCACGGGCAGTTGGGATCCGAGCGCGGTGACGTGGGGCGCGCAGCCCGCCACCACGACGACGGGCTCCGTCGTTTCCAAGGCCGCCTACGGATACAGCTCGGCCTGCCCGGCCAACTTCATGCGCTGGAACGTCAAGGACATCGCCCAGTCGTGGGCGAACGGCGAGTCCAACAACGGCCTGCAGATCCGGGCCGTCGACGAACAGGACTCGAAGAGCTGGCGCCGGTTCCGGTCGGCCAACTACGTCGACGGTTCCCAGGGTCCGACCGAGCCGGCCCTGTCGGTCACGTACAACACCAAGCCGGGCGCCGCGAGTGCGGTGAGCCCGGCTGCGGATGCCTTCACCGCCGACACCACGCCCACGCTCCAGGCCAAGGCCACGGACGCCGACGGCAACACCGTGCGCCTCGGCTTCGAGGTGTGGAACTGGGCCGGCACCACCAGGGTCGCCTCCGGCACCTCGGCCTACGTCGCCTCCGGCACCACCGGCAGCTGGACGGCCCCCACCCTGGCGTCCGGCACCTACAAGTGGCGGGCCAACGTGTACGCCGGCACGGACTGGAACAGCACCTGGTCCGCATGGCGCAACCTGACCGTGGACACCTCCGTCCCGGCCGCGCCCACGCTCACGTCGACGACGTATCCGGCGGACGGCCTGTGGCACGGAGACGCGGGCACCGCAGGAACGTTCACGCTCGCCGACCCCGCAGGCAAGGCGACTTCCGCCGAATATCGCCTCGACGAGGGCTCGGCGCAGACGACGACCCTGGCCTCAGGCAAGTCGACGCTCACGTTGACGCCCACGACGCGCGGCACGCACACGCTGACCGCGCGGGTCAAGAACGCCGCCGGCGTCTGGTCGGACCGGGCCGAGTACACCTTCCTGGCCGGCAACATCACCGGAACTCTGGCTGTTCCGTTCGTCAACGAGATCGCCGAGACCCACTTCGCGGACCTTCTGCACCCCGCCGACGGGCTGGAGGAGACCGACGAGCTGGACGAGGAGATCGCGGACGAGGACGACACCCCGGCCGGTTACGTCGAACAGGAGGACCCGGAGAAGACGGAGACCGAGGACTCCACGGTCGAGACGGCCACGACGGAGTTGCCGTCGTCCTCCGTCGGCACGCTGACGGGCAACAGCGCCGACGGAGCGGCCCAGACGCTGATCGACCTCCCGGTGGCCTCCTCGGCGACCGCCGAGCTGAGCGAAACCGGTCTGGTGATCTACGCCAACACCCAGACGGACGCCGACACCGTCGCCGTACGTGGCAGTGCCAGCCAGGTGGAACTCTTCCACCTGCTGCGCAGCGCCAACGCGCCGAAGACCTTCGTCTACAAGGTCAAGCTGCAGCCGGGCCAGGAGATCTCCGCCGTCTCCGACAACACACTGATGATCGCCGACGCCAACAGCGACCTGGCCACGTTCCTCAGTGCGCCGGTCGCCGTCGACGCCAAGGGCGCCACGGTGCCCGTCACGATGAAGGCGACCGGATCGGACGTAGAGGTCTCCCTCGCCCCCGCGGCCGGGCAGACCCTCGCGTACCCGGTGCTCCTCGACCCGAGTGGCTCCAGTTACACGGTGACGCCGACCGAGCGCAGCTACTGCTTCTGGAATCCGTACGACTGCGCCAAGGCACGGGAGATGGCGGGCACCGCCCTCAGGTACGCCCAAGACCTCTACCCGGACAGGACCCTCTTCCAGGGGACCGGCGACGCCTTCCGGCACTGCTACTGGAACGCGTTGATGGAAGTCTTCGTCGACCATGAGACGGCCTACGAGGTGGCCACCCGCCACGAATCGCAGTCCAGCGGCGTGGACAAGGAGATGGACCTCAAGAACAACAAGAAGGGCCGTGAGATCGGCCGATACTACAAAGCGCGCTACTCGAAGGCCGAGGCGTGGAAGAAGACCCGGAGCTCGTGCAAGAGCCATGTCTCGAAGGGCAAGTTGTGGATCATCAGGAGTGGCCGTCTCGTGAAGAGCAACGCATGACGACCATGTTCCACCGTCGGGTCGTACCTGTGCTCCTGCTCGCTCAGGTCGCGTATGTGGCCCTGCTTGAGTTCGCGTTCACATTCCTGGCGCTCGACACCGCGGAAATCGACCACACCGATCCCGATACCTCCGGCACCGTGCTGTACGCGGTGCTGGTCGTTGTCGCCGTCCTGGCGATGGCGGGTGGGGCCGCCCTGCTCGGCTCGGCGCGAGTCAGGGAGAGGGCGCCTCGCGCTCTGCGCGGCGGCTGGCTCGCCCTGCTCGGACTCGGTGAGGTCGCCATCGCCGTGATGTTCCTGAGAACGGTCGCCACCGGGGCCTCCGGCCCCGACACTCTGATCGGCGTGCTGGCAAGCGTGGCAAGCTGCGCGGTCGCACTGTCATGTCTGACCGAGACGAGCACCGTGCTCCGAGGCACCCCAGCCTGAGGCGCATCGGGCGGAGCCGCCACCGGCTCCGCCCGAACTGCTTGCCCATGGCGAACGACGGGCGGCGCAGTTGCAAGGCCGCCGGTCGACTCAGCTGCCAATGGGCGGCGACGGCGCTCATATCGGCACGGGAATCCGGCGCGTCCTGCGAGCACATCTCGCTGGAAGCGTTCTCCGGGCTCGCGGTGTTCTACAGCGCCACGGTCGGGGGCAGTGCCCGTTCGGCCCAGACGGTCTTGCCGGTCGCGGTGTGTCGGGTGCCCCGGCTGGTGATGAGCTGGGCGACCAGGAGCAGGCCCCGGCCACCTTCGTCGTAGATCCGGACCCGTCGCGGATGCGGTGAGGTGGAGTTGCCGTCGGAGACTTCACAGATGAGTGTGCGGTCGTGGATGAGGCGGAGCTGGATCGGGCCCACCGCCGTTCTCCGCGTCGCCGCCGAGCCGGAGGTCCAGGTCGTCGAGGTGGGCGAGGAGTTCGTCGGGCGGCAGGTCGACGCCGGCCAGTCTCTGTACGGCCGTACGCAGTCTGCCCATGGCGGCGGATGCCTGGATGCCGTGGCCGACCACGTCGCCGACGACGAGGCCGACCCGTGTCCCGGAGAGTTGGATGATGTCGGACCAGTCGCCGCCGATTCCGGCCCGCGAGCCGGTGGGCAGATAGCGGCAGGCGACATCCACCGCCGACTGCTGTGTCGGCCCGCGGGGGAGAAGGCTCTCCTGGAGGGCGGTGGTGCGTTCGCGGGTGTAGCGGCGGGCGTTGTCGACGCGCAGGCGGCACGGCTGGCCAGGTCCTTGGCCAGGGCGAAGTCGTCGTGGTTGAAGGCGTCGGGCCGGGTGCGTACCAGTACCGTGACGCCACGGGTGGCACCGCGGGCGATCAACGGCACCGCCATGAGCGCGATACCCACGTGACGGCTCAGCCTTTCGGCCCGTGCGGGGACGGTCGCGATCCAGCGGTCGAAGTCCTCGTCCCCGCTCCGACTGAGCACCGGCAGCCCGGAACTCAGTGCCCGGGCAGGAGGGGAGTAGGGCGGATACGTGTCGGTGGCGCCCAGGGCGATGATGGCCTCGGGGGCGCCGTGGTCCGTGGGCATGCATGCGAGCTGCCGGAGCCTGACGGACCCGTCGAGTTCGGCGTACGGCGGCTCGTCGCCGTGCATCACGGCTTCGAGCAGATCCACGCCGGCGAAGTCGGCGGACCTGGGCACAACCAGTTCGGCGAGTTTCTGGGCCGTTCGGTCGAGGCTGCTGCCGATCGTGACCGCCGAATCGTCGAGGATGGCCAGCCGCGCGGAACCTCCCTGCACCCGTGGCCATTTCGGCCGAGCAGGCAACGGCAAGGACATAGCCGATGCCGCGCTCCTCCAACCCCGCGCGCGCTCTCGGGTCGCCGCCATGGACTCGTCACCCGTGACCCAGCCGACGCGGTGTCCGGCATCCCAGAACCGTTCGATCATCCTGAGGGCCAGGTCCGGCTCGGTCGCGAAGACGGTGTCCTCGCCGAGCCCCGCCGTCCGGCAGCGATCCGGATCACTCGTCCAGGAACGCGGGATATACAACTCCCGGTCCACCGCCGTGTGTCCCCGGGCGCCGGCATGGACGAGGTAGACCGTGACCTGGGAATTCTCGATCCGTCCGGCTGTGCCGGTGTACTGACGCCGGACCCCGACGCTGTGCATGCCCTTCTTCACGTTGGCGGTCTCGTCCACGACGAGCACCGCGGCCTCGTCATGGAGGTGCTCGACGACGTCGTCGCGGACGTCGTCGCGGACGGCATCGGCATCCCGGACGGCTCGGCACAACAGATGCTGCCTGCCGTGAGGGCTGGCCTCCCCGGCCCACTCCGCGATCGTCCAGCAGTGCTTGCGGGGCAAGTCCGACAACAGTCCCAGCCGCCGCCGCCCGGCTCGCAGGCGGGATTCGTATCGGGAGGAGCGGCCCGCGATGCGGCCCATGGCCCCCGCGAACGCCTCCCGCCACCGGACGGGATCTATGCTGTGACCTGCGGCCACCATCTCATCGTCAGTCCACACAGCTCACGATGATCAACGGTGGCCGCACTCGTCCACTCACCGGACCGGGCCTACGAGCGTTCGGTGAGCAACTCCGCCAGGCGGTCGGCGAACTCGGTGAGCCAGTCCAGCCGTGGTCCACTGCGGGCTATACGAAAACCGTGATGGCGACCCCAGAACGCAGCCTGGACGGCATGGAACTGGGCCCACCGCTGGACGCGTTCACGGTCGAGTTCCGCGGCCTCTGCGAAGACGTCCAAGACGCGGTGGACGGCCTTGCGCAGGTCATCCGCTTCCAGGAGCGTCAGCGCGCGGGACTTCAATAGCGTGCCACCGTCGTAGGCGGGATCTCCCACGTACCCCTTGGGGTCGACAGCCAGCCACGGCTCTCGGTCGGCACGCAGGATGTTCCGGGCGTGCAGGTCGCCATGGATGAGGGTGTCCGGCTGGGCCCGACCCAGCTCCCGAACGGTCTCCACGGCGGCATCCAGCACCTGACGCGGCAGCGCATGCGGTAGCTCCTCGGCGTCCTTGAACAGCTGCTCCTCCCAGACATCGGCCTGCTGACGAAGCCGGGGCAGGCCGGGCGGTGCGGGGATGGCCAGGCGGCGATTGAGTCGCCCGGCGACGGTCACCACCTCGTCACCGTCCTCGACCTCCGCCAGGGTCGACGGCTGAACCCGCTCCAGCAGCATCGCGAACCGCTCGTCGTCGCGCTCATGCAGCAGGACGGCGCCGCACCCGCCCCACGCAACGAACGCATCCGGCTCATGGACGTTGCCGGGATGCGGAAACGACACCTTCAGCACGGCGCTCTCCTCAGCCAGCCGCCGTACCGGAACGATGACGCCAACACCTCCGTGCATGACCTCGCCATCCGGCACGCACCCCCAGCGCCCCAGCAACTCCTCCACGATCCCGGGCAGCTCGGCAAGCCATGCCGCCCCGGCCTCCCCCTCGCGGTCGACGGTGCTCTGTACGAACTCCTCTGGCATCGCGATCATCCCGGCACCCTACGCGCCAGCCCGCCGCAGCCACCAAGCCCAAGCCGGCCGCTGCCCCCGCCCGGAAGACCTCGCCCCACGAAGATCGCGATCGACAGCTGGAGTACTAAAAGGGGCCGTTCACGTTGTCGATCGAGCCGTATTTCGCGGCCGCGTAGTCGCAGGCCGCGGTGATCCCGTCGGGGGAGGCCTTGGGGTTGTCCCCGCAGGTTGCGGGAGCGTAAGGCGGCGGCAGTGAGTGGCCGCGGGCCTCGGCCTGAAGTGCAGCTGCGATTCAGCCTTGCCGAACTGCCGCTCATTGAGCTGTTTTCAACATGGCCGAGGGCGGGCTGAGTTGGTGGTGAGTTGAGTGCGGGAGGGGGTGAAGCTTCTGGTGGATGAGGTGTTGACAAGACCAACCTGTCCGCCCGGAGCTTCACGTGCCCGGAAGGGGGAGTGACGGGCCCGCATCACCGACAGCTCTCATATAACTGATGAAGCCCAGCCCCTTTCCCTTGCCTCGGCGATCCTTCAGCCGGTGCTGCCGTCCTCCAACTGCTCGACGACGCTGCGGGGTTCGCGGCCGAGCAGATTGGCCAGCAGAGGGTCGACCCCGGCGAAGCGGCCCTCGCGAGCGGCCTGGTATCTGGTGAGCATCCTCCGTGCCATCCCCTCCGCCATGCCATCCGCGACCTTGTCCGCGATCCACTCTTCGTCGTCCAGCACGACTCGCTTGACCTCGCGGCCGCTGATCTCGGAGGCCATCGCGGCGACGTCGGCGAGGGTCACGGCCTGCCGCGCGGTGAGGGTGACCGGCCCGTCGAACCTCCGGTCACCGGCCAGGATGACCGCTGCCGCTTCGGCGGAGTCGGCGCGGTCGGTCCAGGAGATCGGGCCATCGGCCGGAGCCGCGATCTCGCCGGTCTGCCGCCAGGGGCTGAGCAGCCAAAGGACGCTGTGGGCGTAGTAGCCGTTGCGCAGTGAGGTCCAGGCGACACCGGATTCGGCGAGGAGCACCTCGGTCGCGGCGTGATCGCGGGCCGGGGGAAAGTGGCTGTCGGCCCCGGCGCCCTGATGGCTGGTGTACAGGATGCGCCGGGCTCCCGCCGCGACGGCAGCCTCGATGCCAACGCGGTGCAAGCCGACATGGTCGGCATGCGGGTCATTGGAGGACACGAGCAGGACCTGCTCAGCACCCTCGAAGGAGTGGTGCAGCGCGGCCGGATCCGCGTAGGAGCCCTGACGCACCCGCACCCCGCGTTCGGCTAAGTGCCGCGCCTTGCCGATGTCGCGCACGCTTACGCCGATCTGCTCGGCAGGAACACGCTTGAGTAGGTGCTCAACGGTGGCGCCGTTCAACGCGCCCGTGGCCCCGGTGACAACGATCATGATGAATCCCCTTTTACTTGTCACACCCGCCGCACTCAGTACGTACAGAATTGGATTGCCTCAGCGGCCCTCAAGCAGCAACGGCAGAAGAATGTCGTCGACGAGGTGCTCGACAAAGCGTTCATCGCACGGCTCGCCCGCGACGACCACACGGTGCACGATGATCGCCGGAGCGATCTCGGCAAAGAGCTCGGCGGCCCGGGGAGTCAACCGCTCGCCGTCCCCGATCGCCTGGCGGAATGGCTCATCAGTCATCGCCGCCTCGTCCCGGCGCAGAATTCGACGCATCTCCTCGGCAAGCCGCGGGTCCCCACGCATCCCCGCGAACAGCGCCCCGAGCAGTCCGATCTCCTGCTCGGCAATCTGCCGGGCCAGCCACCCGGCAAGCGCGAGCAGGTTCTCCCGCAGGTCGACCGCGGCAGGCGAGGGCGGCGTGGCGTGCGAGCGATAGTCCACCGCCGCAGCAACCAGGGCGGCCTTGTCCCGGTAACGACGGTAAATCGTCGTCTTGGCGACCCCCGACCGCCCCGCAACCGCCTCGATCGACAACTGCTCGTACCCGAGCTCCGTCAGCAGCGACAACGTCGCCTCCAAGATCGCCACATCCCGACGAGCATCCCGCGGCCGACCCATGCCGGCCGCCGCGTCCGCCCCGCCGCCACGCAGCCCACTCGATGCCCCGGCCAAGAGTGACCGCCCCACTTTCGATACGCTACCGTTGCGTATCGAAAGTAGCCCCTGATCATCCCCGAAGCCACCCCGAACAGCGGGCGGACAGTGCTTTCCGGCCACCGACGCGGCGCCCTATTTCGGAGTCAGGCCTGGCGCGGCGGCGTGGCGCGACTGGGCCCCGGGCAGGATGACGACCGGAGTGCGCGGCCCGCCTGGGGCCGACGGGGAGTTGGTGACGATCGGGGAGCCGGTGGTGGGCCGGTCGGTCGGGAAGCCGGTGGGGGCGTTGAAGGCCAGGGCGGGCTGGTCGGCCAGAGCGCCGTTCACGACCTGCTGCCAGATCAGGGCGCAGATGTGCGGCATGGCGTCCGGCTCCCGTCGTTGGGTCGTGGCGACATCGTCGGGAAGGGCTCCGGGGGGGCAACAAGCCTTCCGTGTCACGGAAGGCTAGGCGGAAAGCGCCTGGTGAGAGGTGTGATATGAGGTGTGGTGTCGATGCCTGTCAGTAAGGAGGGCGGTAGTCACGCCTTGGACTTGGGTTGCCAGCCAGTGTTGGCTGTTGATCAATTATTTGCGAGGTATGACCTTATTGGTAAACTTCTGAAGACTTTTTCTCGGCGTACGGCTGGTACAGCGGCAGATTGCGTATAACTGCAGATCAAGGTTGGTCTTGTCGTGAGGAGAGGGTCTGGGGTCAAATCCGGGTCGAATTCGCCTTCCAGTCGCCATGTGCGGTGGATTGTTGCAGCTCAACAATTCGTTTTCGGCATCGACGAGAAGACCGCCATCCGCTACGCGGACTCAGCACGCGCGCTTCTGGGAGACGCCGCCGAGCAGGCATCGCAGTGAAACCCACTCGACCTGCTCAACCGACTGACGAGATCATGGACAGATGTCGTCGACCGAATCAACAGCCCGCGAGCTTCAGGACCGCGCCGTTCTCTGGAGTATGGGCGAGATCCGCGCAACCGACGTTGTCACTGCCGCCTGTGACGCACTCGTTGCCGGCCTCGACAGTCCAGCCCTGCGGATCCTGGCCGCGTGCACGCGCGCGGAGGCGGATTACGACGTCCCCGACCTCCTGCCCCCGGCACTCGACGAACTGGGGCTCACCTCTTACTCAGTGGGCAGCATTGCCGGACAGGAAGCCGCCGCACGAGCACTTGCCGCCCGGATGCTGGCCGGCGAACTGACGCCACGCGAGCTGGCCTTCAGGATCCATCAGCGCTTCGGGCACGAGCTGTCTCTGGCCGAGCGACTCGCCAACCTGGACGACGACTACGACGTCCTCGAATACGGCGACAGAACACAGGCGCAGGTCGACGCCGATGTCACGGCCGAAGCTCTTCGGCTTGCACAGCACTCTCGTGTTCCAACCGAACCCACGGATCCACCGACCTGAAGCAGACCGATGAACCCGTGGGTTCAGGCTGAAGGACCTTCGGTTTCCTTGAACCCACGGGGATCGGACTGTGGCGTAGGTGTGTCCGCGTTTGATCGCGAAGTCGTCGACGCCCAGCACCCGTGGGGTGTCGTACGACGGGTCGGCCATCGCCCGCACCCGGTCCAACAGCCCCACCCGCCCCGCGGTGATGCCCAGCGCCGCGGCCACAGGGCTCCGGCGCGGTCGGTCAGGGCCAGCCCGATGACGTTCAGCAGTGCCCCGAGCCGGTCGGTGCAGCGGGCGTGCGCGCTGGTGAGGCCCGGTATCTGTTCGGTGAACGTCCGTTGAGCACACTCCGTGTTCGTGCAGACGAACCGGTGGACCTGTTCGCCGCGTCACCCGGACACCGGTTCGAGCGCCGTGGCCGAGCAGGACCTGCTCGGCCACGGCCGCGTTCTCATGAAGACGGGCGACGTACCGGGTACCGGAAATCGGCGGGACGGCCGGTCGGTACCGCAACAGTGGGCCGGAGGGGGATCTGGCGCGGCGGGGAAGTGGAGTCGGTCGAACTGGATGCGGAGGTTTTTGGACGGCTTCGGTCTACGGTTCGGAGGTTCCCGTGCTGGGGGAGTGGTGCTTGCCGGGGGTGGTGGTGCGTATGCGGAAGGTGCCGTCGGGGGCGGTTTCGGAGCGATCCCGGATAGTCCCGGCGATTGTGCCGGGCCACTTGGTCGTACTGGACCAGACCGCCTCCGCGAAGTCGGCGCCGTCGGTGCGGGCTCCACTCAGGTCGGCCCCGGCCAGGTCCGCGCCGCGCAGCCGGGCTCCGACCAGCTGGGCCCCTCTGAGGCGCGCTCCGGTCAGGTCGGCTCCGGCCAGGTCCGCGTGGGTGAGGTCGGCGCCCGTCAGCTTCGCTTTGTACAGAAAGGCCAGAGTGAGCCTGGCCCTGATCATCTGGGCCTGGGAAAAGTCCGCGGCGAAGAGATGGGCGCAGGTCAGGTCGGCTTCCGTGAGGATGGCCTTGGTCAGGTCGGCCTCGCTCAGGTCAGCGGAGGTCAGCTGGGCCCGCAGGAGCTTCGCGCCGCGCAGGTCCGCCTTGTCCAGTGCGACATCGGTGAGGTCGGAGTCGGTCAGGTCGGCCCCGGTCAACTCAGTCCCCGAGAACAGGGCGCCGGTCAGGTTCGTACGGGTCAGGCGGGCACCGGACAGTGTTGCGCCCATCAGATAGACGTCGGCCAGGTTCGCGCCGGTAAGGATCGCCCCCGTCACGTCCGCGCTCACGGTGTTCGCTCCGGCCAGGTTCGCGCCTTTCAGGTTGGCTCCCGACAGGTTCGCCTGCGTCAGACGTGTCCGGGTCAGGTCGGTCCGGCTCAGGTCGGCGCCCGTCAGGATCGCTTTCGTGAGGTCGGCCCGGCTGAGGTCCGTTCCGGCGAGGCTCACGCCCACGAGATCGATACGGTGCAGCTGCGCGCCTGACAGGGAAACGGCCGTGCCGGACTTCAGCGCACTCCTGAGGCCGTCCCGCCCGACGGGTCTGGCGGGCCGGAAGGCCCGCGTCTCCTTGCCCTGGCCGACGTCACCGGCGCGGAGCGGCCGGAACGCCGGGGCGGCATCGCAGAAGGCGATCAACAGCCGTTGGAAGAAAGGAGGTTGACTCTTTTCCTTGGACTTGTAGGGCTCGGGCGACCAGCCGTGCACGCGGTACGCGTCATCGAAGAGCTGCTCCGAATCGTCCCGCATCCGGTCGGCCGGCCCGATGGGCCAGACGGTCTCCGAGGTCCACCGCGCCCCGGCCAGGTTCGCGCCCGTCAGCTCCGCGCCGCTCAGGTCGGCACCCGTCAGGTCGGCCCGTTCAAGACACGCCCCGGTCAGGTCGGCACTGGTGAGGTTCGCCCGGACGAGCACCGCCCCGCCCAGGTCCGCTCTGCGCAGCCGTGCTCCCGCGAGGTCCGCGTCCAGCAGGTTCGCGTGCGTCAGGTCCGCTCCGGTCAGGTCGGCCTCTGTCAGCCGTGCCCGCACCAGCCTCGCCGAGCCCAGCTCCGCGCGGTCCAGGCGAGCCCGCGTCAGGTCGGCGCCGATCAGATTCGCCACATAGAAGAAGCTCCGGGACAGGTTCGCCTCGCGAAGGCACACCCCCGGCAGCGTGCCCAGTTGCGCGTAGACCCAGGGCAGATCCACCCCGGTCAGGTCCGTCCCGTTGAGGTGGGCGCCTTTCAGGTTGACCGGCCGGGCCACCTCCTGCGCGCGGATGCGCCGGGCCAGGTTGTCGGCCCACGGGTACGGTCCGTCGGCGGCCACGGGAGGGTTGCCGGGCGGCGTGTACCAGTACCGGCGGTCGGTCAGCCGTATCTCCGTTCCCCCGTCCAGGGCATCGGGTATCAGGGTCCGGAGCGCGAGCCGGCCGGCCGGCTTGAACACGATCGGGGTGACGACCCCCAGGACCAGCGCGATCATGGACCTGACCGCATTCCCCGCCCCCGCCGTGCCGGCCAGAGTCGCCGCCGTACAGCCGACCGCCGCGCCCAGGAGCGCGTGCATGCACAGGCCTGCGACGAGTGCGCCGGCGCCGGGCCCGTCGGGGTAGTCCCACCGCCCGTACCGGTGTGTGAACGGGTCTTCGTCGCGCAGCAGAGCAGCCCGGATGATGAGACATCTGTACAGGGCGGCACCGATCAGCCCCCACACCGCATATGACCACATGAGGTAACGATATGGGTCGGGTGTCGATCACCAACAGGGCCATTCCACAGGCTGGTTGACGCCGCACCGGGGTGACGGACCGGGGTTGCTTGATGGCGCCCGGGCCGGCCGCGACGGGTCGGCCCCGATACCCCCACCGCGAGCGTTCATGTCGCGAAAGCTGGCGGCACCAGGTGATGGCCAGGTCAACAAGGCCCCGACCTCGGCTTGGTCGCAGCCACGCACGACAACCGCTTCGGCGCGGCCGTCGAAGCTGGATCCGTTCACGCTGCTGATCGACGAGCACTCCTCG
The DNA here is from genome assembly GCF_045162565.1 of Streptomyces sp. NBC_00986. Taxonomy (NCBI): domain Bacteria; kingdom Bacillati; phylum Actinomycetota; class Actinomycetes; order Kitasatosporales; family Streptomycetaceae; genus Streptomyces; species Streptomyces sp. NBC_00986. Next base: position 382,048 of record NZ_CP108733.1, on the reverse strand, counting down.
TCCGAGGCGTTGCGTTGACCACTTGAACCCGCACCGATGAGAGGGTGCAAGCGTCCTGCGAGCAACCGCGCGGTCCGGCCAGGGACTGAGAGTCCGGTGTTCATACCTTGCTCGCGACCACCATGTAGTTCTCGGCCTCAAGATCGAACGTGCTCAGTTCCGTTTGGAGTCCGACCCGGTGCAGCTCGACTTCGAATTCCTCGTACCGGTAGGGGGCCAGCAGGACAGCAGTTCCGAGCGGACAAGAACCAACCCGGTCGCATCAACTTGCGCGATCGCAATCTCGATGTGGTGCTCCTCCTCCCAATGCGGCGCAATCTCCCAGCGGTAGACCACGACGGCATCGCGACCGTTCCGGCGGACGAGTCGGTCACTGATCTCCAGCCGGGAACCTCTGGCCCTCACGAGTTCCCAAGTGCGGGATGTGAGTACCAAGCGCCCGCCGGGGCGCAGAAGCCGTGACATCGACTCCAGAGCAGCACCCCTGCCTTTCGCGCCCGCGGAATGGTGAAGCGAGTTGCCAACGCAGAACACCACGTCGAACGTGTTGTCCTGGAAATGGTCGGGCAACTCTTCCCAGTTCGCCCGTACGACCCGGACGGATGCCCCGAACTCCTCAGACAACTCTGCAGTCCGACGAACCATCGCCTCGCTGGCGTCAGTTGCGACAACCTGCATGCCACGACCGGCGAGGCCAACCGCCAACTGTCCGGTTCCGCACGAACAGTCGAGGACGGGAGCGTTCGACGGCAGGAGATTGAGAACGTCGTCGAACGACGCGGCGAACTCGGCTGGAGGCAACTTTGCATCCGAGATGAGCCATTCGTACACCTCGGCAAGCACGTCATAGCCTGTCACAACCACTACCTCCGTCACGCGGCAGGCTCACCGTAGGACGTCAGTCCATCAGCGGAGCAAGCCGGGCACCAATGGCTTTCGCAAGGAATGGCTCTGACGGTGTTTGTGGGTTGTCAGTTGTCCGTCTGAGTGGGCTCTGGCACAGATGTTGAGGAGCGGTCACTGAGCGTTACCGCGGTGTTCGATTGTGGAGGGCTGCTTCCCTGCGAGACCGCGTGCGCCGTGCCTTCGAGCAACGGTTGCTGACGCTCCATCAAGTCGGTGCGGAGCCCTGCTCTTTGCAGCGGCAGCCAGTGACGGTGCTGGTCATGCAGACCGACGCACTGTTCTGGAAGATGCTCGTGTTCGACAGGGTCGACGAGATGGACGTCGAGAAGGTGACCATCGCCTTCGGGACGATCGACCTCGTGGCCAAGGGTCGCACGACGGGTGCGACCTGCCCTGACTGCGGCCGCCACTCAGAGCGCGTGCACGGCTCCTACCAGCGCAGACTGCGGGATCTGCCGCTCGGTGAGCGGGGCGTCGTGATCCTGCTGAAGGTCCGGCGCTTCGTCTGTGACGCAAGGACATGTCCGCGCCGCACGTTCGTCGAATCGTTCGCGTGGCTGACCTGCCCGTACTCGCGTTTCACCACCCGGCTCGGCCGTCTCCTGGAGCACATCGGGCTCGCATTGGCCGGACGGGCCGCGCCCGGATGGCGGCCCAACTGGGCCTCGCTGCCGGGCGGATGACGCTTCTGCTCCGGGTGATGGCCTTGCCGGATCCGCAGTTCAACACGCCGCGGGTGATCGGGGTCGACGATTTCGCCACCCGCCGCGGCCACTCGTAGGCCACCGTGACTCCGCCGTGAGTTCAGAGAAACTGAGGGGTGTTCAGCGGGAACCCGTGGGTCCGTCGGTGTGCTGATCGGTGGTGAGCCCGTGAGTTGGGGATGAAGAAATGGGTTCGGCTTCGGCGGATGACTCCAGAATCTGCCGGGCTGCTGTGGCATAGCGGATCGCCGTCATCTCGGCGATGCCGAAGACTTCGGCCAGGTGGAGGGGGTCGGGGCCATGAGTGAGAGCTTCTTCGAGCTGGCAGTCGACGCGGAGTCGCTCCAGCGTGGCGGCCTGGTGGCGGACGGGGCTGGTAAGCCAGAGCCTGCTGACGGGCTCGGTTCCCAGCGCGGTCTGCCGGTTGACCAGCAGATGCGGGTTGGCGGTGTTCGGCCATCGCCGACGACGGTAGGTGAGCCAATCTGTGATGGCCTGCCGCGTGAGGTCGTCCAGGTGACGAGCGTGTCCGGCGAGGCTGATCCGGCACTCGCCGAGATCGATGTCGTCCAGTCGAAGACGGGCGATGGTCTTCGACTGGGCTGCGTGAACGGCTGCCGGCAGGATGATGACGCGGGCCGTGGGGGTCGTCGCGGCGGGCCACGGCCCGGTGGATCTCATCGGTCTCGAGCGGAAGGATCACTCCGTAGTTGCGGCGTGCGCGGCGGATCCGGATGGTGGGGTCACGGAAGAGGGTCCTTTGCGGCGACGCCACCTTCAGTCTTGCCCGCGGCCACGGCTGATCTTCTGGAACGCGCCAGCAGAGGAAGGGGCGACCTGTATCCAGCATCGCCGGGTTGGCTGGGGGACCGGTAGACATCGACTTCGACAAGTCTGATGCGTCCGGCGGGCCACCGCGACCTGTTCGAGTGCTGGGCTGCCACTCCGCGTCGGTCCTGCGGGTGTCCGCCGTCAGTGCCGCCCACCCAGGATGATTTTCCAAACGCGCGTTGCCACCTGCAGATTGAGCCGGGTGTCCACATCCGTCAGGTCACGGTCGCTGATCTCACGGATGCGCTGCAGCCGGTAGCGCAGGGTGCTGCGGTGGACCGTCAGCGCGGCGGCCGCATCGTCGTAGTTGCCTCCGCAGTCGAAGTAGCGCGAGAGCGTCTCCACCAACTCCGTGTCGTGTTCCGCGTCGTAGTCGATCAGCTGTCCGAGCCACTCTCGCACGAAGCCTTCGAGCTCCCGGAGAGAGTTGCCGGGCCCCAGGATCCGGTACAGCCCGAGTTCGTCGAAGAACGTCGTCCCGCTGTGCTGGCGGGAGTGCTGCCGCACCTCCAGGGCCCGCAGCGCCTCCTGATAGCAGCGGGGCACGGCATCCGGGGAGTCGCAGGGGGTGCTCACCCCGATCGCTCCGTCGGGTGTCCCCAGTTCATGGGCCAGGGCCGCGTGCACGGCATCGGCGTTGGGCCTGGTTTCGGTCAGCAGGATCACCCGGTCGCCGCGACGGGTGATCAGCGGACGGGTCGCTGTGGCTGCCGCCGTTTGCTCGACGGCTCGGGTGAAGGAGTTGTCAGGGGCGTTGCCGGGCCAGTACACCACGACCACGTAATGGGTACGTTGCAGGTCGTGGCCCACGGCTTCGGCCCGGGCGTAGGCGCTCGTCTCGGCAGTGCCCTCCAACAGGTCGTCGATCAGCCGGCGGCGCAGCCGCTGTCCGACCTCGGCGAGTTCACGCATATGCATGAGCTCCTGGGCGAGCGACCGCTGGGCGTGATCCAAGGCGAACATGGTGTGTTCGTCGGCCTTCCCCTCGGGGTCCTCGAGGGCGAGTACGCCGAGGAGTTCGCCGCGCGGCCGGGCCAGGGCGATCAGCCGGTCCTTGACTTTGACCGGGCCCGCCTCGTGCGCGATCTGCCGCAGCATCTCGTCCTGGTGGGTCGAGGACCGCACCGGATAGGGGTCGGGCCGGTCGGGACCGGCCCAGGACCTCAGGTTGCCGAACCGGTCCTCGATGAGTGCCGACAGCCCGGTGAGCTCGTACAGCGCTTCGGTGATGGCGTCCTCGCCACCACCCCGGGCAGCGACAAGGGCGAGCGTCTCGTGCACGGTCTCCTGCAGATGCAGCTCGGAGCGCATCGTGTCCAACTGCCGCAGCGCGGTGTCCCGTTCGGTGCGGAGCCGACTCGGTTCGCCGGCGTTGTCATGGTGCGCGGGGCGTGTGCCCGCCATCGACAGAGCCGCCGATGTGAGCCCCACGAGGGTCGAGAGGAGGAAGTGCCCCTCCTCATCGGGCTCGGAGGCGGAGGAGACCACGATGTAGCCGAGCAGACAGCCGGCCCCGCGCAGGCCGAACGCCCAGTTCCAGGACCGCTCCGGAAGGGATACGGAGCCGTCAGCCGCGCCCAGCGCTTTCATCCGTGCGTCGTCGACCGTCGGCGCTCCCGCGTCGGGGCCGGGGACGCGGGACAAACCGTCGCCCGTTGCGAGGTACCCGGCCTCGGCGTGGTAAGGACCAAGGGCACTGACGTGCCGCATGGCCAACCGCACGATCTCACTGTGCTCCGCGCAGGTGAACAGGGCGTGGGACAGCACCAGCAGCCCGTGTGGGTCCAGCGCCGCGAGCGGACGGGGAGCGTGCCGTTCGGTGCCCGCGGTGTCGCTCGGGTGGTGGGTCACTTCCAGAGCGGAGACCTGGGAGGACAGCCTCCGTGACGGATGGCGGTCCATTGATCACTCCGTTCTCTTCCGGTCATCGGAGGCGATCGAGCGAATCGTGGGATCCGTGCCTGGGCGAACCCCGCGTACCCAGCCTAGGCACGGACATCGGACTTGTCCGAATTTGGGCCTTGTTCTCGTGGACCGACCGACTGCGTCGATTTCCGACCTGCCGGGGTCAGGCGGGGCAGGCTGCTCACTTGTCACTCTGGACTTGTCAGGGATCGCCGGGCGCACCGGTGGCCGTGGCGGAGAGTTCTGGCTGATGAACGAACAGGCCCCCAGGGGCACCGTCTCGTACACGACCCATCAGAGGGCGGAACGCGCCGTCGATCACCTTTCCGATCAGGGCTTTTCTGTCGAGAGGGCGGCCGTCACGGGCGGGGCGTGAGCCTGGTCGAGCAGGTGACCGGCCGCACAGGACGTGGCGGGGCCGCGTTGCGCTGTACTGCGCGGTCGGCGGGATATTCGGGCCGGTGAACTGGCCGGCCTCCATGCAACCCAGCAGGCCGGCCGAGCTGCCCGGCGGGACCGGCCCCAGCACAGGCGGCGCGGCTCGGAAGAGCAGCCGCCCGCAGAGCGGTCCCGCAGCCGCCTGAGCGAGTGCGTAGGACCGGGCGCGACTCCGAGGGCGAAGGGGGGCGCCCGTCGCGGAAGGAGTTCCTCATGGCCAAGGCAGTAGGCATCGACCTGGGTACCACGAACTCGGTGATCGCCGTCTGGGAGGGCGGCGAATCGACGGTCGTACCCAACAACGAGGGCAACCGCACGACACCGTCCGTGGTGGCCTTCACCGATACCGGCGAGCGTCTGGTGGGCCAGCTGGCTCGCCGCCAGGCGATCCTCAACCCCAAGGGCACCATCTACTCGGCCAAGCGGTTCATCGGCCGGCACTTCGACGAGATCTCCGAAGAGGCCAAGGCCGTCGCGTACGACGTGGTCGAGGGAGACGGCGGCGCCGCCCGCTTCAAGGTGCGCGACAAGCTGTACGCGCCCGAGGAGATCAGCGCGCAGGTGCTGCGCAAGCTCGCCGACGACGCCTCCAAGCAACTGGGCGAGCGGGTCACGGAGGCGGTCATCACGGTGCCCGCCTACTTCAACGACGCCCAGCGCACCGCTACCAAGGACGCCGGACGGATCGCCGGCCTGGAAGTGCTGCGGATCATCAACGAGCCGACCGCGGCCGCTCTCGCCTACGGCATGGACAAGAAGGAGCACGAGACCGTGCTCGTCTTCGACCTGGGCGGCGGCACCTTCGACGTCAGCGTCCTCGACGTCGGCGACGGCGTGGTGGAGGTGCGGTCCACGGCGGGCGACACCCATCTGGGCGGCGACGACTTCGACCGCCGGCTGGTCGACCAGCTCGCCGACGGCTTCCAGAAGGAGAACGGCATCGACCTGCGCAAGGACCCGCAGGCGCTGCAACGCCTCTTCGAGGCCTCCGAGAAGGCCAAGACCGAGCTCAGCTCGGTGACCCAGACGCAGATCAGCCTGCCGTTCATCACCGCCGACGCCTCCGGGCCCAAGCATCTGACCACGACGATCATGCGGTCCACGTTCGAGCAGATCACCGGCGACCTGGTGGAGCGCTGTCTGGGCCCGGTGCGGCAGGCCATGGACGACGCCAAGGTCAGTGACAGTGACATCGACGAGGTCATCCTCGTCGGCGGCTCGACCCGCATTCCCGCGGTCCAGGCCCTGGTGCGGAGGCTGACCGGCGGCAAGGACCCCAACATGAGCGTCAACCCCGACGAGGTCGTGGCGTTGGGTGCCGCGATCCAGGCCGGGGTCCTCAAGGGCGAGGTCAAGGATGTCCTGCTGCTCGATGTCACCCCGTTGTCGCTGGGCGTGGAGACGCGCGGGGGCGTGATGACGAAGATCATCGAGCGGAACACCACCATCCCGGTGCGCCGCACCGAGACCTTCTCCACCGCCGAGGACAACCAGCCCGCCGTCGACGTCGTCGTTCTGCAGGGGGAGCGGGAGAGGGCCGCCGACAACCGGGTCCTGGGTCGCTTCCAGCTCACCGACATCCGCCCCGCGCCGCGCGGCGAGGCGCAGGTCGACGTCACCTTCGACGTCGATGCCAACGGCATCCTCAACGTCACCGCGCGGGACAAGGACACCGGCAAGGAGCAGAGCATCACCATCAGCGAGAGCTCCAACCTCGACCGCGGCGAGGTCGAGCGGATGGTCCAGGAGGCCGACACCAACCGCGACCAGGACCAGGCCCTGCGCGAGGCGGTCGACGCCCGCAACGAACTGGACGCCATCGCCTACCAGGTCGAAAAGCGCCTGGGCGAGCTCGGCGACGCCGCGCCCGCACATGAGAAGGCCCGCGCCGAGATGTTGGTGGCCGAGGCCCGCGAGGCGGTCAAGGACGAGGCTGGGGTGGACAAGGTCCGGCCGCTGACATCCGAACTCCAGCAGGTCTTCGCGGGGCTCGCGGCCCACCAGACCGGATCCGCCGCGGGAGGTCCGGCAGGCTCCGGCTCACCGGACGGATCCGGTACCGGCGGGGCCGCGCCGGGCGGCGCCGGGGGCGACGACGATGTGATCGACGCCGAGTTCGACAAGGGCTGAGGTGCCCGCCATGCCCATCCCACCGCAGGGCCCAGAGCCCCACCCGCCGCCGGAAGGCGCCGTACAGCCGCCACGCGGAGATCTTGCGCAGCCCGGACAGCCGACCGAGGAGGCCGAGCCGGGGCCCGACGCCGCAACCGGCGCCGCCGCACCTGACGACGCATACGCGGCCGCGTTGGCAGAGGTCGAGGACCGCTGGCGCCGCGCCCTGGCCGACCTCGACAACCTGCGCAAACGCCATGTCAGGGAGCTGGAGCGGGAGGGTGCGGCCGAACGCGCCCGTACGGCCGCGGCCTTCCTGCCCGTCATCGACAACCTGGAACTCGCCCTGAGCCACGCGGCCGCCGACCCCGGCGCCATTGTCGAAGGCGTCCGCGCTGTGCGTGATCAGGCCGTGAACGTCCTGGAGCGGCTGGGCTACCCGCGCCACGCGGAGAGCGGCGTGCCGTTCGACCCGGCCCGGCACGAGGTGGTCGGCGTGGTCCAGGATCCCGACGCCGATCCGAACACCGTGGTCAAGGTGCTGCGACCCGGTTACGGGGAGGCCGAGCGGCAACTGCGGCCTGCCGCTGTGATCGTCGCCAAGCGGGAGTGAGCGGCCATGGCACGCGACTTCTACGAGGTGCTCGGCGTCTCGCGCACCGCCGACCGGGACGAGATCCAGCGGGCCTATCGCACCCTGGCCCGCAAGCACCACCCCGACGTCAACAAGGACCCCCAGGCGGAGGAGCGGTTCAAGGAGATCAACGAGGCCTTCAGCGTCCTGTCCGATCCGGAGCAGCGAGCCCGGTACGACCGCTTCGGCGAGGACTTCCGGCAGGTCCCGGACGACTGGGAGGAGCGCGTGGCCGCCGGTGCCGGAGCCGGCAACGGCGCCCGTCGGACCACCGGCGGCGGTCCCCGGGTGCGGTACTCCACGGCAGGCTTCGAGGGCGAGGGGGTCGACGTCGAGGACCTGTTCGGCTCGCTGTTCGGCGGCGCCGGGCGAATGCGCGTGCCCGGCGCCGACCAGGAGGCCGAACTGCCGCTCACCGTCGAGGAGGCCTATCGGGGCGGCCGCCGTACGGTCACCCTCGCGGGGCCGAGCGGGCAGCGGCGGTACCAGGTCGACGTGCCGCCCGGAACCACCGACGGGCAGCGCATCCGGCTGGCCGGGGAGGGCGGGCGCGGAAGCGCCGACGACGCTCCCGCCGGGGACCTCTACCTGAGGGTGCGGATCAAGCCGCACCTCGAGTTCCGCCTCGACGGCCGGGACGTCCACGTGCGGCTTCCGGTCACCCCGTGGGAGGCGGCGCTGGGAGCGACCGTGCCGGTGCACACGCCGAGCGGTGACACGGCGAAGGTGACCGTGCCCGCCGGGTCCTCCAGCGGACGGCGCCTGCGGCTGCGCGGCGAGGGCATGCCGGGCCCGCGCGGCGCGAACGGAGACCTGTACGCGGAGCTGCGGATCATGGTGCCGCCCCGGCTGAGCGACCGGGAGCGGGAGCTGCTGGAGGAACTTGCCGCTGTCTCCTCGTTCGACCCCAGGAGGACCTGATGACCGACCGACCGGCCGAGGCCCGCGCATCCCACGCACGCACGACCGAGGTGGGCGTGCAGTACGCGATCGTGCCCGTGCCCATGCTCTCCCTGGAGACCGTGGCCCGCCGGTCAGGTCTCCATCCCGACCTGATCCGTCGGTTCGTCGCCCTCGGACTGGTGGACGCCGGCCGTGACGCCTCCGGACGGCTGGTGTTCGCCCCCATGGCCCCGGCCGCCCTGGCCCGCGTCCAACGTCTGCGCACCGGGCTGTGCCTGAACTACGCATCCCTCGGTCTGGTGCTCGATCTGCTCGACCGCATCAGCCTGCTCGAAGCCGCGCTGCGGCGTGCAGGCATGAGGAGTGATCTACCACCATGGACATGAACCGCCTGACCCAGAAGTCACAGGAAGCCCTGCAGGAGGCCCAGAGCGCCGCCGGCCGCCTGGGCCATACCGAGGTCGACGGCGAACATCTGCTGCTCGCCCTCGTCGACCAGGAGGAGGGCCTGATCCCGCGGCTGCTGCAGCAGGCGGGCACCGAGCCCAAGGAGCTGCGCGCGGCCGTGCGCGAGGAGCTCTCCCGCCGGCCCAAGGTGACCGGTCCGGGCGCGGCGCCGGGCCAGGTCTTCGTCACCCAGCGCCTGGCCCGGCTGCTGGACTCGGCGGAGCGGGAGGCCAAACGCCTCAAGGACGAGTACGTGTCCGTGGAACACCTGCTGCTGGCGCTGACCGCGGAGGGCTCGGCGACCGCCGCCGGGCGCCTCTTGAAGGAGCACGGCGTGACCCAGGACTCCTTCCTCGGCGCGCTCACCCAGGTCCGCGGCAACCAGCGCGTGACCTCCGCCAACCCCGAGGTGGCCTACGAGGCCCTGGAGAAGTACGGCCGTGACCTGGTCCTCGAGGCCCGGTCCGGGCGGCTGGACCCGGTCATCGGCCGGGACGCCGAGATCCGCCGCGTCACCCAGATCCTCAGCCGCAAGACCAAGAACAACCCCGTCCTGATCGGTGACCCCGGCGTCGGCAAGACCGCCATCGTGGAGGGCCTTGCCCAGCGCATCGTCCGCGGCGACGTGCCCGAAGGACTCCGCGACAAGATCGTGTTCGCCCTCGACATGGGCTCCCTGGTCGCCGGCGCCAAGTACCGCGGCGAGTTCGAGGAACGCCTCAAGGCCGTACTGTCCGAGGTGAAGGCCGCCCAGGGGGGCATCCTGCTCTTCGTCGATGAACTGCACACCGTCGTCGGCGCGGGCGCCGCCGAAGGGGCGATGGACGCGGGCAACATGCTCAAGCCCATGCTCGCCCGCGGCGAACTGCACATGATCGGCGCCACCACCCTCGACGAGTACCGCAAGCACATCGAGAAGGACGCCGCTCTCGAACGCCGCTTCCAGCAGGTCGTGGTCGACGAACCGAGCGTGGAGGACACCGTCTCCATCCTGCGCGGACTGCGCGAACGCCTCGAGGTCTTCCATGGCGTCAAGATCCAGGACACCTCGCTGGTCGCGGCAGCGACGCTCTCCCACCGCTACATCACCGACCGTTTCCTGCCCGACAAGGCCATCGACCTCGTCGACGAGGCCTGTGCCCGGCTGCGTACGGAGATCGACTCCATGCCTGCCGAACTCGACGAGATCACCCGCCGGGTGACCCGCCTGGAGATCGAGGACGCGGCCCTGTCCAAGGAGACCGACCCCGCCAGCAGGGCCCGACTGGAGGAACTGCGCAGGGAACTGGCCGACCTGCGCGGCGAGGCCGACGCCAAACGCGCCCAGTGGGAGGCCGAACGGCAGGCGATCCGCCGCGTACAGGAGCTGCGCCAGGAACTGGAGCAGGTCCGCCACGAGGCGGAGGAGGCCGAACGCGCCTACGACCTCAACCGCGCGGCCGAACTCCGCTACGGCCGACTCCAGGACCTGGAACGCCGGCTCGCCGCGGAGGAGGAGCAACTGGCAGCCAAACAAGGGCAGAACCGGCTGCTGCGTGAGGTCGTCACCGAGGAGGAGATCGCCGAGATCGTCGCCGCCTGGACCGGCATCCCCGTCTCCCGCCTCCAGGAGGGCGAACGCGAGAAGCTGCTGCGCCTCGACGACATCCTGCGCGAGCGCGTCATCGGCCAGGACGAGGCCGTCAAGCTCGTCACCGACGCGATCATCCGTGCCCGCTCCGGCATCCGTGACCCTCGCCGCCCCATCGGCTCGTTCATCTTCCTCGGCCCCACCGGCGTCGGGAAGACCGAGCTGGCCAAGACCCTCGCCCGGACCCTGTTCGATTCCGAGGAGAACATGGTCCGCCTCGACATGAGTGAGTACCAGGAGCGGCACACCGTCAGCCGGCTGATGGGCGCACCGCCCGGATACGTCGGCTACGAGGAAGGCGGCCAGCTCACCGAGGCCGTACGCCGCAAGCCTTACTCGGTCGTGCTGTTCGACGAGATCGAGAAGGCGCACACCGATGTCTTCAACACCCTGCTGCAGATCCTCGACGACGGCCGCATCACCGATGCCCAGGGCCGCACGGTCGACTTCCGCAACACGGTGATCATCATGACGTCCAACATCGGCTCCGAGCACCTCCTCGACGGCGCCACCGCCGAGGGCGAGATCAAGCCCGACGCCCGCGCCCTGGTGATGGGCGAGCTCCGCGGCCACTTCCGCCCGGAGTTCCTCAACCGTGTCGACGACATCGTGCTGTTCAAGCCGCTCGGTGAGCGGCAGATCGAGCGGATCGTGGAGCTTCAGTTCGACGAGCTGCGGCAGCGGCTCGCCCAACGCCGCATCACCGTCGAACTCACCGATGCGGCAAGGGAGTTGATCGCCCACCAGGGCTACGACCCGGTGTACGGGGCCCGGCCGCTGCGGCGTTACATCTCCCACGAGGTCGAGACACTGGTCGGACGCGCCCTGCTGCGCGGCGACGTCCAGGACGGCGCGACGGTGCGCGTCGACGCCGAGCACGGCGAACTGGTGGTCACCTACGACCAGCCCGAGGACGAGAAGGGAGCGAGGGCGGCATGAGCACCGTACAAGCCACCAACGTCACCTGCCCGCACTGCGGGCGCACCAACCGGGTACCCGTGGCCGCCGAGGGCCGCCCCAGGTGCGGCAACTGCAAGCAGCCGCTGCCGTGGATGGCCGACGCGGGCGACGACGACTTCACCGAGGTCGTCGAGCAGGCCACCGTGCCCGTCGTCGTCGACCTGTGGGCCACCTGGTGCGGCCCCTGCCGCATGGTGAGCCCCGCGTTGGAGAAGGTCGCCACCGATCTCGCGGGAAAGATCAAGCTGGTCAAGGTCGACATCGACAAGAACCCGCTTCTGGCGCGGCGGTTCGAGGTGCAGGCGGTACCGACCCTGCTCGTCCTCGACAGGGGGAGGACCATCGCCCGGCAGGCGGGGGCGGCACCCGCTCCCGCTCTGCGCCAGTGGGTGGAACAGTCGATCACGGCCCGGAAAGAGTGATCCGGATGACCCTGCACGCAGACCCCCACCTCGCGCTTGTCCGGCCGGTCCAGCCGCTGACCCCAGAAGGGTGTCAGGAGTGTCTGCTGCTCGGCTCCCCGTGGGTCCACCTCAGGCTCTGCCTGACCTGCGGCCACGTCGGCTGCTGCGACTCCTCGCCGAACCGGCACGCCCGGCGACACGCCGCCGCCGACGGCCATCCGATCGTGGCGTCGCTGGAGCCCGGCGAGGACTGGCGCTGGTGCTACGTCCACGAGGCGTTCGTGTGATGCCCGGCGACGAGACGCGGACGGACGCAGCGCCTGTGCCGGAGGAGAGCGTCCCCTTCGAGACCCCCGACATCTACGGCGCCTATCCACGCCTGCCGGACGACACGATGGACCGGCTGGCCCAGCACGGCCGCAGGCGCCCGGTCGACGCCGGTGACGTGCTGATCCGGGAGGGCGAGCGGTGCGACACGTTCTACGTCGTCCTCAGCGGCGCGGTCGCCATCCTCGAGGACTACGGCACGCCCGGCGAACACCTGCTGCGTGTGCACGGCCCTGGCCGCTTCATCGGCGAACTCGGCCTCCTGAACGGACAGGTGGCCTTCTACACCGCCGTGGTCAGAGACCCCGGCGAGATCCTCGCCCTGTCCATGGACCAGCTGCGTGACCTGGTGGCCCGGGACTCCACCCTTGGTGATGTGGTGCTGCGCGCCTGCCTGGGCCGGCGCGCTCTGCTCGTCGGGCAGGGCGCCGGTTTCCGCATCATCGGCTCGCGCTATTCGCCCGACACCCGGCGGCTGCGCGAGTTCGCCGCCCGCAACCGGCTGCCACACCGCTGGATCGATCTGGAGACGGACGAGGAGGCCGAGGCGCTGCTGCGCCGCTTCGCGGTCGGTCCGGAGCAGACGCCGCTGGTGATCTGGCGGCACACGACCCTGCTGCGCAATCCGAGCAACGCCGAACTGGCCCGGTTCATCGGCCTGCCGCCCCTGCCGTCGGGCAACGGCCGCGGCGACCTCCTGATCGTCGGCTCCGGTCCGGCGGGTCTCGCCGCCGCGGTGAACGCCGCTTCCGAGGGCCTCGACACGACCGTGGTCGAGGCGCTGGCCACCGGCGGCCAGGCCGGGACGTCCTCCCGCATCGAGAACTGCTTCGGCTTCCCCTCCGGCATCTCCGGCGCCGAACTCACCGAGCGCGGAGTGCTCCAGGCGGGCAAGTTCGGTGCCCGGATCAGTGTCCCGGTGGAGGCGGCCCGGCTCGAACGGCGGGACGGCCACTACGCCGTCGGGTTCGCCGACGGCAGCGAGATCACCGCCCGTACCGTCGTCCTGGCCACCGGCGCCCGCTACCGCCGCCTCCACGTGCCCGGCACCGAGCAGTTGGAGGGCACGAGCGTCCACTACTCGGCGACCGTCTACGAGGCCCAGCAGTGCCGTACCGACCCGGTGGCGGTGGTCGGCGGTGGGAACTCCGCGGGCCAGGCCGTGCTCTTCCTGGCCGCGTACGCAGCGCAGGTGTATCTGCTCGTCCGCGGGCCGAGCCTCGAAGCCCACATGTCCCGCTACCTGATCGATCAGGTCGAACGCCACCCGCGGGTGCGCGTGCTGCTGCACACCGAGGTGACGGAGGCACTCGGCGACAAGGCGCTGGAGGCGGTCACCGTGGTCGACCACCGTACGGGCGAGCAGCGCCCCCTCGCGGTGCGGGCCCTGTTCGTCTTCACCGGTGCGGACCCGCACACCGAGTGGCTGTCCGGCGCGCTCGCCCTCGACGCACGCGGCTACGTGCTCACCGGCGCGGAGGCGCAGGCCTGTTCCGTTCCCGAACTGTGGCAGAGCCAGGGGCGCGACTGCCTGATGTTGGAGACCAGCCTGCCCGGCGTCTTCGCTGTCGGCGACGTCCGCAGCGGCTCGGTGAAGCGTGTGGCCTCCGCGGTAGGCGAAGGCGCGATGAGCATCCACTTCGTGCACCGCTACCTGGGCCACACGCTTGCGCCCGGCGGCACCGACAGCTCCCCGCACACCCGTCCGAAGGAGTCCGCCTGGCTCGCATGACCCCCAGCGGGCGACGCGATCACGCCAAGGAGAGGCAGGCGATGGGAATGACCACGCCCGTCCGGCAGGACAGGCCCCTGGGCTGGGCACGCAATCCGCTGACGGAGGCGGGCGGCCGCGGTTGCACCAGCGCAGTACACCGGTGGGCATGTGCAATTGGGTGAGGACACCCGTGCAGAACTGCTCCGGAAGCCGCTTCGCCACGCCGGGTCGTGCCCCATGCAGTCAAGGATCGTGGCGTGCAGAACGTCCCCGGTGAACGCATGGTCGAAAGCGTCGCCGCCCAGTTCCTACGCAGGCTCCAGAACCGCCGTCGAGACGACCCGCCCGGTGCCGATCGACCAGGGCGGGAGAAAGGCCTCCGCCCGGTCTGCTCCAGCAGCGGGGTGGCCGCCGCGGATCAGCAGGATCACTGCGGCAGCCGAGGAAGCAGATCGCACTGACGCTGTGCGGCCGTGGCCTGCATTGCCTGGTCCGGTCGCCACTCACAGCAGGAGGTCGAAGACTGCTCGGGCCTCGTCCCAGTGCCGGGTCTGGGGGTTCTTCAGGTCGGGGTGGAGGATCTTGAAGCACTGGGCAAGGGCCAGGCTGAGTCCGCCGATGATGTCCGGATAGGCCGCCTCGGTCTCCTCGTCGGGCGTGCGGTCCAGAGCGGGGTGGATGGCGAGCTGTTCCAGGATCGGCTTGAGTTCCACCTCCTGGTCGATCTTCCGGAAGTGGTGAATGCTCTCCTGCAGGCCTTTCGTGATCGGTAGGTCACAGGTCCGGATGATGTCGCGCCCGTTGGCCTTGGCGGTGGCCTGGGCGACGGTCAGCAGATCGTAGAGCTTGGCGTCGACGAAGTTGCTGTAGCGCTTGAGATCGTTCTTGTCGACGTCCAGTCCCGCGGCCGCGCGGAAGAACCTCTCGAACCTGGCGATGGACATCACGGTCATGACGGCAACCTCCGGCTGCGGACGCCGGGGTGGTTCCCGGCCTCCTGGGCTTTCCAGTCAGCCTGGCCGACGGGAGCGCGCGAACGCATGCGCATGTCGGGCCCAATCGGCCTCCGTGTATTGCCCTGCCAGGCCCAGGCGTGCGGATCGACAACAGAGTGAACACCGCATCGATGCGCGGGTCCACGTTGGGATGATCCGCCGGATGTCGCTGCCGATGAGGCAGAACGCCGCGGACCAGTAGCCTCAACCGCCTTGCAAACGCTGGGCAGCCGGCGGGCAACGCGCATCGGGTCAAGCATGGGTAGCGACAGCAGCACGATGTGCTCCGGCGGGCTGATCATCGCAGTGGGGTAGGTGTGGCTCCCCGCAGGGCAGCTCCGTAACCCTTCCTCAGCCGCTGGGGCTGAACAGATGGCGCTGGGCATGTGGTCATTGCTCGCCCCCCCTGCTGAGCGGGTGCCGGCTTGTGGGTGCGGGTCGGCCAGGGCCGCGCGTCCGCCGAGCGCGGTGCTGTCAGGAGGTGGCGGCGCGGCCGGCGCGACCCGGCAGGGCGTTCCGACTAGGCTCACCTCGTGACGTGGCTGCGGGCCTTCCGGGAGGTCGTGCGATCCGGGCTCACGATCGAGGAGACGCGGCTTGAGCCCCTGCTCGCGCTGCGCACAGCTGCGGGGATGGCGATCGTCATCGGGCCGGCGCTGTGGCTGGCCTCCCCTGCGTACGCCGCGTCCGCCGCCCTCGGTGCCTACTCCGCGGGTGGGGCCACCTTCCAGCGCACCTGGCGTCCACGTAAGGTGATCGCGCTCGGCGCGGGCGCGGGTCTGGCGCTCAGCACCTTCGTGGGCTATCTGGCGGCGGGGCGACTCGTGACGTTCCTCCCACTACTGACTGTATGGGCCTTTGCCGCCGGGATGGCGTGGGCCGCCGGATCGACCGCCGGGATCGTCGCAGGGACGACGGTCGGCAGCATGCTGGTGACCGTCACACTGCCCACGAGCGTCGGGCGAGCCCTGGAGCACGCCGGGATCATCGCGCTCGGGGGAGTGGCGCAGGCCGTGCTGATCCTGCTGTTCCCGATCCGCCGTTGGGGGGCGCATCGTGACGCACTCGCCGACGCCCTGGCCGCCGTCGCGGACTACGCCCGCCGGCTGCGGCAGGACCCGACCGCCCCGTTCGACCCGGAACCGTTGATGACGGCCCGGTACGCGGCCGCCGTGACGCCAGCACAGGCCCGCACCCGTCCCCCCGCCCTCCACGGCCCCCGGGGTCTGGCCGAGCGCATTCGGCCGATCGTCGCCGCGCTCGCCGACCCGGGCGTCGGCGCCCCGGCGGAGGGGCCCGGGCGTGACCGCGCACGGGAGTTGCTCGACACGGCCGCCGACGTCCTGGACGCGGCCGCCCGTTCGATCCGCCGCGGCACTCCCGCCGAGGTGCCGCCCGGGAGCACGGACGTCCTGCGTGTCGACGAGGAGCACGAGGTTCTGGAGGGCCCCGCGCGACAGGCCGCCGAGCGGCTCGTGGAACTGCTCGGCGAGGCGTTGGAGATCGCCGGGTGCGGCGGCGCACGTGGGAAGACGCCCACGCCGCCCGGCCCCGCGGGCGCCCAGTTCCTGGTGCGCCCGACAGTGTTCCAGCTGGTCCCTGTCGTCGTCCGGGCGGTCCGTCGTGAGCTCCGCCGGGACTCGCCCGTGTTCCGGCACGCCGTCCGCCTGGCGGCGGTGGCCACGCTCGGCTACCTGATCGCCGCCCGGCTGCCCCTGGGCCACGGCTACTGGGCGCCCATCGCCTCGGTGATGGTGATGCGGCCGGACTTCCACCGGACGTACGCGCGTGCGGTGGCCCGTCTCGCGGGGACTCTGGCTGGGGTCGCACTCGCCACCGGGATGGTGCGGGCCCTGGGCCCGGACGCCCATGTGTTCGGCGCCCTGGCGGTGGTCTCGGCGGGCCTGTCGTACATGCTGAACCGCACCGGCTACGCCTACTCCCAGTGCTTCACCGCCGCGTACGTCGTCTTCCTGCTCGGCATGGGCGGTCAGGCATGGGAGCAGACGGTCCCGGAGCGGGTGGTGCTCACCCTGCTCGGCGGGGCCCTGGCCATGCTGGCGTACGTGGTGTTCCCCGCATGGGAGACGCCCAAGCTGGCGGGCCGCCTTGCGGACTGGCTCGCCGCCAACGGCCGCTACGCAGCCGCCGTGCTCCGCAGCTACGCCGACCCGACCCGGGAGCATCGCGCCGACATGCGCAGGGCGCTGCTGGCGAGCAGGGAGGCACGTGCTGCCTGGCAGGAGGCCTACGACCGGGCAAAGCGTGAACCGGTCCGCCCCAGGGGGCTGACGTCGCGCGAGGCGGAAGAGGCGCAGGAGGCACTCAAGGGGTTCGGCCGGGCGGCGATGCTGATGGAGAGCCACGTCCCGCGGGAGGACAGCCGTTTCGTCCCCGAGGCGGAGCAGTTCGCCGAGGCCCTGGAGGCGGACACCGCGCAGGCGGCAGCCGATGTGCGCGAACACAGGAATCCGGACTGGGGGCGTGTGGAGAAGGCGTTCCACGCATGGGAGGGCGCCGCCGGGGACCGGAGCCCGGTAGTGCGGCACGAGGCGGAACTGCAGAAGCGGGCCCTGGAGGACCTCTCGACGGCCGTGAGCCGCACACCCCTGGAACGGGACGTCGGCTCTGCTCGCGAGGAGCAGCGGGTGCGGGCGGCCGTGGCGGCGGAAGGTGACGGATCAGGATCCGCCCATCAGGGCGGGTGACGGCTCCGGCGACGGGGAGCGCCGCGCCTCCTGGAGCCGGAGGCCAGTCTCCCGGCCGCGTCGAGCGCCGCCACACGCACACCGCTGCCGACATCACGGGGCCCGGTGGATCACTGCCGAATGGTGGACCTCTTCCGTCTTTGTGGTGACTGCGAACCCGAGACCGTCCGAGGACCGGACGCGGGGTTCTGCCTCATCGGTGTGCCCTCGGTAAGGTCCGGGCCGGCGCCGACCCCGGCCCGGACCTTCTCCGGTGTCGAGCAGCCCACAGAGGCGGAGTTCAGGCCGCATGTGCGCTGCCGACCCACCCGCGGCTGTTTTTGGGGCGCCGACGGGCGGTGACCGGCCCGAAGGGGTGGAGAAGGGCCGGCCGGTGTCCGCGCGGCGGACCGAAGAGGCGGACGCGCGAACACCAGAAATCTACGGCGTGGCAGCCGCCGTGCACGATCCACTGAGCGCGGCTCTTGTCCGCACAGCGCGGCGCGATGGCGTGGGCCGTGGTCACCCCGAACGCAGTGTCTGCGAGGGCAGTTCGCCGAAGCGCGCTCGGTAGCGGGACGCGAAGCGGCCCAGGTGATCGAAGCTCCAACGATGGGCGACCTCGCTCACGTTCACTTCGCCCGGTGTGCCGCGGCGCAGCTCGTCGTGGGCGCGGGTGAGGCGGACATCGGTGAGGTAGGCCAGCGGGGTCATACCGACGTACTGCTGGAAAGCTTCTTGGAGTCGCCGCACGCTCACCCCGGCGAGCACGGCCAACTCTCCTACCGTGAACGGGTGTTGCGGCATGCTGTGCATCGCCTCGACAGCACGCTTGACGGGGCCCGGGCGCAGGGCGGGTTTTGGTCGGTCGAGCTCGTCGCGGTACCGGTGGCCGGTGGCGAGGAGGAGCCCGGTCAGCAGGGACTCCTGGAGCGGGCGGGCGACCATCGGCCGGGTGAGCAGCCCGCCGGCCCGCATCTCGTCGAACACCCCGCGGATCATCCGTACCCAGCTCAGGCCCGCGCCGTGCGCGACGTCGAGTTCGGGCGCAAGGACGACGGGGGTGCGCAGCGGTCGGCCGAGAAGGTGTTCGAGTTGATCGTTGAGGGCCTGGGGGTCGATCTTCACGGCCAGCATGGAGCAGTCGGTGCTCACGCGGTCCAGGGCCGTGTCGCCGTGCGGCTGGAAGACGGCGGCGTTCGCGGTGGTCGCCACCGCGTTGGTGTGCCTTCCCTGACGCCAGGTCAGGTGGCCGCCCAGGGGGATGTCCACGTGGTAGAAGCCGAGTTCCCCGAACCGTATGCGTACCTCTGAGCCGAAAGAGAGTCGTCCAAGTGTGAGCGGACCGAGCGCGGCGATGTCGTACCGGGCCATGAACTCAGCGCTGCCGTCGGGCACGTCGATGAAGTTGGCGTAGAAGCGTTCTTGGATGACCTGCCGAGCCTCGTCCACATCCGTCGTCCGGAACTTCAGCACATCCTGGCCCTGGTCGGGCGAGTGGTGCATTCGGCAGCCTCCTGCGCCTTTGGACCGTACGAGGGATGGTGCACCTTATCGTCACCCGTTGCCCGCCAGAGGGCCGCTGTTTTCCCGTCTCACGGCGGATCTGGCCGGAACGAGACGACGCCTCACCGGGCGTTTGGTCCGGTCGCACCGGCGAAGCCACCCTGAACCGGCGCGGAACCTGCCCCGCGACCCAACACGAATCACCGGACCAAACGCTCGGTTAGGCGTGGTCCGCAACGGCCAGGAGATCATCCCGAACCGCCGAGCCGTCGAATTCCTCCAGGAGTTGGCCAACACCGACGAGGCGATCTGAAAACCGGCCGGAGCGCTACGCGCCGGTACTTCTTCGGCAGTTGGGCCAGGGCGAGTTGGGCGGTGGCGGTGTGGTCGGC
The DNA here is from genome assembly GCF_045162565.1 of Streptomyces sp. NBC_00986. Taxonomy (NCBI): domain Bacteria; kingdom Bacillati; phylum Actinomycetota; class Actinomycetes; order Kitasatosporales; family Streptomycetaceae; genus Streptomyces; species Streptomyces sp. NBC_00986. Next base: position 362,553 of record NZ_CP108733.1, on the reverse strand, counting down.
GGCGGTGTTGCTGCCCGCGGTGCCCGGTCGCAGCAGGCCCGCGGCCGGCTCCCCGCAGCCGCCCCCTGCATGGTGGGCCTGGCCGTAGTCGCCGACCTGCGTTGCGTTCGTGTCGTCTATGTCTGAAACCACTGGTGTGCCGGTGCTCGCGATCCCGACGGCGATGCACAGTCCCTCGTCGGTGATTTCCGCCGCGAATCCGGTGAGTCCGCCGCCATGGTGAAACGTGTTGGTCACCTGTCGGTCAATAGAGAGGGCCCGTCTCGGCCTCATCCGGTGCGAATTCCGGGCGAGCTCCCCGGCTGGGTACCCGGCGTTTCGTCTCCATCACCTTGGTCGTCTGCCCTCCGGGTCGTCGCCCGCACCGCAAGTGGCTGGGAAGCCGTCGGCTCCAAGGCGTCGGCGGCGCGATCTACGGCACCGTTGACGTGTGGATGGGGTGCCACAACCGCGCCCGCTGTGTCAGACGTCGCGCCAGCGGGCGTTGGCCCAGGAGAAGACCCCGAAGGCGATGAGGCCGATCGCTATCACCGTCAGCAGCCAGGGGCCCGCCGGAGTGCCGGCGAACGTACGCAGGGTGTCGTCCATGCCCTTGGCCTTGCCCGGCTTGTGCTGGGCGGCCGCGGCGATGGCGAAGCCGCCCGCGGTGGCGAAGACGACGCCGCGGGCCGTACCGCCGAACACGCCCAGGAAGGTGACTACTTGACGCGTCTTGTGGGACATCTCCGCCATCTTGAGGTGTTTCTCGAACTTGCGCAGAAAGGCCCGGACAGCGATCCACAGGCCGGCGGCGGTCACCGCGGCACCGGCGATGCCGACGATCCACTGCCCGCCGGGCCAGTCCAGCGCCTTCGCCGTGACGTCCTGGGAGTTCTTGTCGGAACTGCCGCTGCCGCTGCCCTTGTCCCCGGCCGCATAGGAGAGCACGGAGTACGACACGAAGCCGTAGAAGACGAAACGGCCGGCCGACAGCGCCCTCTTGCCCGGCTTGCCGCCGTCCGGGCCCGCCTGGCCGAAGGCGGCCTCGGACAGCCGCCACAGGGACATCCCGGCCAGCGCGATCCCGAGCAGCCACAGCAGTACGGTGCCGAAGGGCTTCTGGGCGATCTCCGCGATCGCGCCACCCCGGTCGGCCTGCTCACCGCCGCCGAAGAAGGCGATCCGCAAGGACAGCACGCCGATGAGCACGTAGATGACCCCGCGGGCGACGAAGCCCGCACGGGCCGCCGACGCCACCGCCTTGCTGTTCGCCGCACGTTGGGCCTGGCCGCGTCCGCGTGCCGTTGCCGATCCAGTAGCCATGCCGTACCGAATGCCCCCGAAGGGCGGACCCATCCCGTCACCGGTCCTCCTTTGTCTTTCCGCCAGTTGTCCATAAAGGTGCAGCCATGGCACACACGCAGAATGCACCCGACGGATCCACCGAGACGGCCGGAAACGTCGGATCCCGGAAGACCGGAGGCACGGAGGGAACCGGCGGGCTCCTCGACGACCGGGCCCGGCGCACCAGACGCCGGCTGGAACGGCTCATAGGAATCGCGGCCACGGAAGGCAACGCGCTGCTCCCGTTGCGCAACGGAGACGAGATCTTCGGCGCCATGCTGGGCGGGATCCGTTCCGCCCGGCACACGGTGGACATGATGACGTTCGTGTACTGGAAGGGGGAGATCGCCCGGCAGTTCGCCGACGCGCTCGCCGAGCGGGCACGCGAGGGCGTGCGAGTACGGCTGCTGCTGGACGGCTTCGGGAGCCGGCTCATCGAGAAGGACCAGTTGGAGGCGATGGAGCGGGCCGGCGTGCAGGTGGCCTGGTTCCGCAAGCCGCTGTATCTGTCTCCGTTGAAGCAGAACCACCGCTGTCACCGCAAGGTCCTTGTCGTCGACGAGGAGACGGCCTTCACCGGCGGCGTCGGCATCGCCGAGGAATGGTGCGGCGACGCCCGCAACCCGGACGAATGGCGCGACACCCACGTACAGGTGAGCGGGCCCGCCGTGGACGGGCTGGCCGCCGCCTTCGCCCAGAACTGGGCCGAGTGCCACGACGAACTCTTCGACGACCGCGACCGGTTCACCGACCACACCCCGCAGGGCGACGCCGTGGTGCAGGTGGTGCGGGGCTCGGCCAGTTTCGGCTGGCAGGACATGCAGACCCTGTTCCGCGTGGTGATCGAGACGGCGGAGGAAAGGATCCGGCTGGCCACCGCCTACTTCGCGCCCGACGCGTTCTTCATCGAGTTGCTGTGCGCCGCGGCCCGCCGGGGGGTCGAGGTGGAGATCCTGCTGCCGGGCCCGCACACCGACAAAAGGGTGTGCCAACTCGCGGGCCAGCACTACTACGAGGAGCTCACCGCCTGCGGGGTGAAGATCTTTCAGTATCAGCCGACCATGCTCCACACCAAGGTCGTCACCGTCGACAGGGCCACGGCACTCATCGGCTCGACGAACTTCAACCGCCGCTCCCTGGACCACGACGAAGAGGTCATGCTCGCCGTTCTGGACCCCGCGTTCACCGCGACGCTGGACCGCCACTTCACGGAAGACCTGGAGCACAGCGAACTCATCCATGCCGGACGGTGGAAGCGACGCGCGCTGCTCCAGCGCGTCAGGGAGACGGCCGTCCTGCCGATACGACGCTTCCTCTGACCTGCCCATCGGCCTCGGTGCGCGCACGCCCCCTGCCGGCCAGGCCCAGTGAGGAATCCAGGATACGGGGAACCCAGGACCGTGGCGTTGTCGAGTGAGCAATAGTCGCCGAGTTCCCAGCCTCGTCCACGGCCGAGCGGTGCCCGGAGAGTGCCTGCACCAGGGCCTGTTCCCTCGTCCGGGTGACTGCGGTCTGTTCTGACCCGACCTCGCCCGGAATGCGCAAGCCTCATTGCTGTCGGGTTTTCTTCAGTCTGGGTGAAGTTGAGGAGGCGTGGGTTGGCTCTGGCCGTGGTGCGCGATCTGCGCGAGTACCGGACCCCGGTGAGCGAGGAAGACCTCGCCAGTTCGAGACCGACGTGCTGGCGGGGTTCGTACTCGCGCGAGCCTCAGCTGGCTTGGTCGACAGCACGATCCGCAACGACACCAACTACCTGGAGCTGATCCGGGACTGGTTCGGCCGCCCGCTGTGGGAGATGCAGCCGGCGGACGCCGACGTCTATTTCGGCAAGGTGCTCCGCGATGCCAAGCCCTCGACCCGGACCGGCCTGGCGGGTGCACTGGTGGTGTTCCTCCAGTTCCTTGAGCTTCGGCACAAGGCCGAACTGCATAGCCTCACTGGCCGCGTGATCGAGTGCCCGCTGGACGAGATGAACCGACCACGGGCCTCGGTGGAACCGTAGCTACGCGTCCCGCCCGGCGAAGCCGAGATCGAGAAGCTGTTCGCCGGATGGCGCGAGGAACTCATCTCCTGTCGCAAGTTCGGCCCGACCGCACGCAACTATGCCGTCGCCCGGCTGGCGGCCGACGTGGGGCTGCGGATCAACGAGGCCCGGATGCTCGACCTGGACGACGTCCGGTGGGAGCTGGGCCGGTTCGGCAAGCTCAACGTCCGCCATGGCAAGTGCTCCCGGCGACGGGGACCGAAGCCGCGACTGGTGCCGCTGATCAATGGCGCCGACCGCAACCTGCGGTGGTTCGTCGAGGACGTCTGGGGCCACTTCGACGCCGACCACACCCGGCCCGGTGCCCCGCTGTTTCCCTCCGAGCGCAAGAATCAGGACGGCTCCTGCTCACGAGCGACCGCCGACGTCTACCGCCGGTCGCCGGCCGACGCCGCCGCCCAGCACCTCCCGACCTGGGCCGGGAAACTCACCCCGCACGTGCTGCGGCACTTCTGCGCGTCCCAGCTCTACCTCGCCGGTATGACTCTGTTCGCCATCCAGGAACTACTCGGGCATACCTGGACCGGCACCACGGCCCGGTATATCCACGTCTATGGCATGCACGTCGAAGACGCCTGGGTCGCCGGCCAGCAGTCTGCCGCCGACCGATGGAAAGGACTGGCCCGATGAAGTGGAACCTTCGTCTGGCGGCCGCCAACCGCGGCATTTGGAAGGCCAGCGAACTCCAGCGGATGCTCGCCGAACGCGGCGTGGTGATCAGCGCGGGGAAGATGTCGGGCCTGTGGTCCGGCCAGCCGAACGCCGTCAAGCTCGACGAGTTGGACGTCATCTGCGTGGTGCTCGGCTGCGGCGTCGAAGAGCTGCTGCTGCCCGAGCCGGAGAGGGTGGCGGATTCGACGCCAGCGGCCGATGGGCAGACCGTCGCCGTGGGCCAGCCCCGCGCGGTCACCCCGCGTCCTCGCACGGGCAGGTCTCTGCCGCCCCGATGAGCTGCGTGCACTGCGGAAAACCGCTGCCCGAGGGATCGCGGCGAGACCGGGCCCACTGCGACAACAAATGTCGCGGCCTGGCCTCCTATTACCGGCGCAAGGCCGGTGTCCCGCCCTCGCCGCGCCGGCAGCATCCTGCCCTGACCTCGGACAATCCCGCGCTCCGGTCGGCCGCAGCCCACGCCAAGCAACTCGGCGAGACCAACGGCTGGTCACCGTCCCTCGTCCTGTGCGCGATAGACGGCCTGACGACCGTGCTGGAGGACCGCCCGCCCGGCGAGCCCGTGAGGGTCACCGACGTCCGTACGCGAATACCGCGACATGCTTCCAGCTACCGGGTCGCCGAGGTACTCGCCGATCTGGACCTGCTGGCCGACGACAGCGCCTTGGCGATCCGTTCCTGGGCCGACCACCGCACCAGCGAACTGCCCGTCGGCTTCGCCGGTGACGTCCGTGCCTGGCTGCTGGGCCTGCTCGACGGTGACAGCCGCGCCAGGCCCCGGTCACACACCTGCCTCTACGTGTACTTCGGGTGCGGCAGACCCCTGCTGGAGAACTGGGCGGCCACTCGCGGGTACCTGCGTGAGATAACCGTCGCCGACGTCACCACCGCTTTGGTTACGTTGCGCGGATGGCAGCGGCGCAACGCCATCGCTGGACTGCGCTCGCTGTTCCGCTTTGCCAAGAAGCGCGGCCTGATCTTCGCCAATCCCACTACCCGGCTCAAGGCCGAAGAGATCGAGCGCAACCTGCTGCCGATGACCGACGCCGAAGTGCTCGCCGTCGAACGGATCGCCGTCACCCCGGCGCAACGGCTGATCGTCGCGTTGGCCGCCGTCCACGCCGCCCGCGCCACGGCCATCCGACACCTCACCCTGGACGACCTCGACCTGCCTGACCGCCGCATCTCCATCGCCGGACACGCTCAACGACTCGGCGAACTACCCCACCAGACCCTGCTGTCCTGGCTCGACGAACGTCGCACCATCTGGCCGAAGACCCCCAACCGGCACGTACTCATCAACGCGAAGTCCGCCCTGGGGACCGGGCCCGTCGGTGCCGAATACCTCAAGCGGCACCTCCTGCACCAGGGCGTCTACCTTGAACGCATCCGCGGCGACCGGGTACTGCACGAAGCCCTGCCGATCGGCGCCGACCCGCTGCACCTCGCCCTGGTCTTCAGCCTGTCCCACACCACCACGAGCCGCTACGCGACCATCGCCCGGAACCTACTCGACGGCCAGATCGAACAAGCCGCAGGCAGCGAATGAGTAGCCGACGCTACCGCTCTCGCCGAAGCGGGCCCCAGTGAGCGTTGCCCGGTGGCAGGCCCAGTCCGCCGACTAGGTCAGCGGGGTGCCGTCGTGCCTGGCCGACGTCCCTGTGCGGTGCGCCCACACGAAGTCTTGGATCCCCCGTGATCGTGTGACCCTTCGCATCACGGGTGGAAAGCAAACGAGTGCCTGCGCGGGAGGAATGATCTCCGGCCGCTCAAGCAGGTAGTCGCGGCCCTTGGTCCGGAGGGTGAATCCGCCGGTCGCCATGGCGTTGCGGACCCACTGTGACTGGGTGCCGTAGAGGACCGGGATGACGAACCCGTCTCCGAGGGGATAAGCCGAGACGGGATTGCGGTACTCACGGCCGGAGGTGCGGCCCACGTGCCGCACGATGGAGTAGGCGCGGACGCGCTTCCCCGAGATCGTGAGGAAGATCCGGTTCGCAAGGCTGCGTACGGGGTCCCGCTTTGATCCTTCTGGCATGTTCCTGATCTCCTTGGTTGCCGTCGCGATCGGCTTGCTTCGTCCGTAGTCGCTCGCCGGTGTCTCAGACGTCGCCGATACCGAGGTCGGCACGGTCGGCGTCAGCGAGGCGGGCGAATAGGTCGATGACTTGCGTGGCGATGGTCTTCGCAGCCGCTGGTGGCACGCGGTGCCCGGCCTCGAATGCGCGCTGGACGGTGACCGCGAGCAGTTCCGACCTGTCATGGATCCCTGGTCCTTGCCGATCGTCGGCCGTCGCCTCGGCTTGGATGAAACCCTCCAGCGTCGCCAGGAAGGCATAGGTGACCTGCTCCGTGCTCAGGCCACCGTGCAGCACACCATGCTCGGCCAGCAGTTCGAAGTAGGACTGGGACACCAGGCGATGCCTGTCCTCGCGGACACCGCTTTCGGGCCTGGCGAGTTTGCCGAGCAGTTCGGAGTCGGCAAGGAAGACCGCCCTGAGAAGAGGCCGGCTCATGATGGCGAGAAAGTAGGAGCGCGCCAAGCGGTGCGGCATCCAGGCTTCCGCATCCTGGCGCAGGGCACGCAGCAGGTTCTCGACCGCTTCGAACGTCTCCCGCTCGAGAACCGCTCTGAAGAGGTCATCGCGGGTCTTCCAATGCAGGTAGACAGTGCCCTTGCCGATGTCGGCGAGGCGCGCGACGTCGTCGACCGTGACTCGCCGGTAGCCGTGGCGGAGCAGGAGCTCGGCCGTGGCGTCAAGGATCCGTACAGCACGCACCTCACGGTCGTGGGGATCTCGGAGTCGGTCTCTAGCCATGCCTACAAGTTACTGTATGACGAACTTCGAAATTTAGTCATGTGTCATTCCTGGCGACCGCGCGTGCGGTTACACGGACAGTGCTCGGGACGGACGGCTTCCAACTCCGCGGCCCCCGGGCCGAGAACTCCACGAAGGCGCGTCGTCAAGCCCGGCGAGCGTTCATGGTCAGCTCACTACAGTTGACAAACCCACCGCGATTTTCAGCACTGACTGTGGAGGGAGCCGTAGGTTCCTGATGAAGGTCCCTCGGTCTCACTGAACCCACGGCGGACGTGCCGGTAAGAATGCTGTCACCAGCCGCGAACGGCGGTGATCAGTTCTCGGACCTGGTGGGTTGGGGCAGTTCCGGCGTGCTCGTCGCCTCAGCGAGTGCGAGGCGACCGCCCTTCAGTTCGGGCACGTAGTTGTAGATCGTGTTCCTGGAGACGCCGAGGAGCTTCGCGATCGAGGTGACGGTGCGCTCCGGGCGGGCGAACAGGTCGCGGGCGTGACGTACCTGTTCCTCCGCCATCGCCGGCGGACGGCCGAGTCGGGCGCCGCGGGTGCGGGCGGCGTCCAGGCCCTCGTTGGTGCCCCGCACGATGAGTTCGCGGATGAACTCCGCGAGCGCCGCGAACACGTGGGAGACCAGGCGCCCGCCGGGCGTGGTGGTGTCGAGCGCCTCGTGCGGCGAGGTGAAGCCGATGCCGCGCTTGCACAGGCCGGAGACGATCGCGATGAGGTCCTGGATGGAGCGGCCGAGCCGGTCCGGTGACGGGACGACGAGGGTGTTGCCCTCGCGCAGGTGGTCGAGGGCCTTCCACAGTTCCTCGCGTTCGGCGTTCTTGCCGGACTTCTTGCCGGAGAAGATCCGAATGCACCCTGTCTCGGTGAGTGCGTGGATCTGCCGGTCGAGCAACTGCCCCTTGGTGGACACGCGAGCGTATCCCTCGAGGCCGCCGGTCCGTATGGCCGGAACGCGGGCAGGGAGATCGGTGGCGTCGTCGTCCTGGGGTGGCTGCACCCGCCGGGTCATACAGAAAAGGGTGCTGCTCAAGTTCTTGAGCGCTCGTGAACTCGGCCTCACTGCGCCACCGGGCAAGTTCACGCAGAGTTCTGAGCGTGTCAGAGGCTTCGGGACCGAGTACGCGTTCCTGGTCACGAGCCAGCAAGGTGAGAGTTTCCGCAGCCCCACTAGACGAGTAGTTCCGAAGGCCTGTCGGGTTGCTGGTTTTGGCGCAGGATGATGGGAGGGTGTCGAGGTCTTCCCCGGCCGAGGCGCGGCGGCGTCAGCCAAAAGCAGGGCTCGTGAGGTCAAGCATCAGCCGGTTTCCCCAGTCGTTGGTGAAGACGGCGCTCATGCCCTCGTAACGCACGCTGAGGAATGGGTTGGACTGGAACATCACGGCGACCCACTGCAACGAGCAGTCGGCGTGGAGGCGGGCGAGGTAGCCGATGTTGCCCACCCCGCCGCCCCCGCCGGACATCCACCCTGATCCGTCCGGTAGCGGGCTCTCGAAATAGGTGTCCACTCCGTCGATACCGTGCTTCTCAATGGCCTGGGCCACATCGAACGGTTCTCCGATACGGAAGGGAATCGGCTGGCCAGCATCCGGGTGCTACGCCCCCGGACCGTCAACATGCAGCTCCAAGCCAGAGACGTCTGGCCGGTACAGCCCGTCACGGAGCGGTATCTCCCCGGCCTTCCAGAGTCCCTCGACGATCCTCATAGCGAGTCCCCCCGTGAACTACTACGAGTCAGTTCCGAAGACTGGCTGCGCACAAATACAGAAGGTGTCCAAGATCCGGTTGTGATGACCGATCTGAACACCCTCTTGACCGCACTGTACGTGAAGATCGACGACGAGATCAGATGAACGCGGTGGATGGGACGCCCACCTCTGCTCAGCAACTCTGAACTCGTCTGCCTCGCGGTGGCGCAGGCGCTCCTCGGCTACTACTCCGAGGCCCGCCGGCTGCGCTACGCCCGCCAGCAACTGTGAGCCCTGGCGGGCTGGGCCGGCTATGGCTACTGCGCGTCCCACTCCCGCTTCTTCCGGGGATCGCGTATCCACTGGGGAGCCGTGTGCGTGCCTGCCGGGTACATCATCTCGATCCCGGAGCGGATCAGCCCGGGCGAGGAGGATCGGGCGACACCCTGCCCTTCCGCCACGGTGGCACTGGACACGATGACGAACTCGGGGCATCTGAGCCCCGAGACCAGGTTTCTCAGCGGCCTGCTACTGCCGGGAAGGGAGCGGCGCACACGCTGTCTCCAGCGGGCGGACAAGGGATCGCTGTCCTTGCGGTACAGCATCATCAGAGCCGCGTTCAGCTCGTACAGCGGCGCGGGATGCGGTGCGAACCGGATACGGGCCAGATCGTCGGTCGACAAGTGGATTCGCAGCACTGGTGGACCCCCGGTGATACCGCCAGGCAAGCACTTCGGGCAGGCCCGAAACCATCGCCTGTGCTGCCACCCGACAGCAGCATTGGTCATGTCCGTTTCATTCACGCAAGCCGCCGGCACAGGCACAAGAGGGCGTGTGGCAAAGGGCTTTCCGATGTCGCGTCGGCCGATGGAGCGGCGGGGGGACTGCCCGGTCGGCGGTCCGGTCTGCTGGGCAGAAACATGCGTTGCAGGAGAGTCCCGGGAGCAGCCCGGAACGAGTAACGGCTACTCATGACCTGACACATCGGCGCGGGCACTCTGGGGCGACGCGTTCCACACCCTGCGAACCCGGACGACGAGGAGGGCGCAGCGGGAGCCGGCGGCGACCTGCAAGGTGCGCGCAACCAGGTTCGAGTACACAACCGAGTTCGAGTACACAACCGAGAGGAAGCCGATGAAGAGAAAAGCGTTGGTCCGGTTCGTGGCGGGCGCAGCGATGGCGGGTTCTGCGGTGGCCCTGGCCGGGGCACCCGGCATGGCTGCGCCGGCCGCTGCCCGGGACGCGAGCATCCAGGCGCTCAACGAGCTCTCCGGCAGCGGTCACGGCACGGTGACCCGGAGCGTCAGCGCGTCCGGCGTACCGTTACTCGCCCGCTTCTCATATCTGTTCACCGACAGCGACCACCACATCCGCCAGATCGAGGCGATGCCCCTGGCGCAGCAGTCAGCGGTCGAGATCGCCTTCGCCGACTTGAACGGCGACGACAACTACAACTACCGCGTCTCCCACGAGTGGGTCGATCCGACCGGCATCGTGCAGGCGACGTTCCACGGGAACTGCGCGGGGGAATGCACCCGGACGCTTCTCACCCGGCCGGCCGGGGACTTCGTTTTCGTGCTCACCGGGTTCCGCTTCACCTACGACAGCGAGGATCACCACCTGGGCAAGATCGCGGTGTCGGAGAACAACAGCCAGCTGACCACGGCGTTCGAGGACCTCAACGGCGACGACGCCTACAGCTACGACATCAGTTACGCCTGGGTGCCCCGGTCCAGGCTGGGCACGGTGAGCAGCGTCCAGAACACGGTGCACGCCACCGATGTCTCCACGAACGCCGCCGCCGCGGGGGAGAAGGTCATCCGGGGATTCTCCATCGACAACCTGGGCACCGGCACGGCGGGTGACAACCACATCCGCGATCTGGGCGTGGTGGCCAACGCGAACTCCATCGATGCCATCTTCGGCGACAGCAATCCCGCGGACTCCGCCGACTGGGGCTTGCTGGTCCAGTACGCGACCCTGCTCTGACCGACTTCGAGCTTGGCGGAGCGGTCGCTCGGCAGGGTGACCGCCCGGACATCGCGACGGCCTTCTCCGTGGCCCTCGACTCCGCGACGAGAAGCGGGTGTTCACGAAGAAGGCCGTGCGTATCGAGCTCGAGCCGAGCAGCGAGTCCGCGCATGCGTAGCGCCACCGGGCGAAAGGGAACGGCGACTCGGCCAGGAACTGGTCGCCCGCCCCGTCGAAGTGGAACACCGCCGGTAGACCGTCAAGATGCAGCCGCAAGGCCCGTGCGGCTGCCCGCAGACGCACGGTCGCGGGCAGCCCGCTCATCCCCGCCCCTGTCTGTCGTCCGCTCTCTCCATTGTGACGGTGCCCGACACAAGTGACGGAACGTCACCGTGCCCTGGCCCTGGCCGTGTACGTCGTGACGGCATCGGAGGTCGTACGGCTCGGGTCCGGCCCTCGCACGGGTGTATCCGCCTCCGGTTCCCGGCCGCTCCTTGCTGTTTCACCACCGATCGTGCACGGCGGCGCGACGCTGCCAGGTGTCCAAGGCTGGATGAGCCGGTGCGCACGTGGGGCACTGAGGGTCGCGGGCAAGGAGACTGGCGACGTTGACGCGGGCTGTGGGCCTGAGGAACTGGAAGGTCACGTTGTTGTGCGAGGGTTTCGTCTCCCATCGCGGAGGTGAGTTCCACCGCGAAGCGGGCCTGAACGGGCTCGGCCTGTCGGCGCAGAGTTGAGGTGGTCGTGGTGCGCGTTCGGCTCTGAGGGCGACCGGGGATGGGCGTCGCCTCAGGTGTCGGGTGGTGGGTCGGGTGTCGCACCGGTAGCGGGTGCGGGCTTCCCGGATGAGTGCGCGGACGGTGACGAAGGCGGCGGGAAGGTTGAGGTGGAAGTCGATGACTTGGCCGTCGCGGTCGCTGCAGCGGCGAGTTCTGCCGTCGTCGTTCGTCCAGGACTGTGATCGTTCGACGACCCGGCGCTTGCCGACTTGGGTCGGGGCGGGCATGCCTTTGGCGGCGATCCGCCCGGCCAGGCCGGGCTCGTCGAGAACGTTGGCGCACGGCCTGCCGTTGTAGGCGGTGTCCAGGTGGATGCGGGCGTCTGTGGGCAGCGTTCCGAGTTGCTGTTCGGCTGCTACCAGGGTTGGTCCGAGCGGTTTGGAGTCGTGGCGGTCGGTGCCGTCGGAGGCGATGCCCGGTGGTACGCCTCGGGCCTCGACCAGGGTTGAGCGTTTCAGGCCCTGTTTGCCGCGGTGGACCGGGGGACAGGTCGGTTTTCTCGCCTTTGGCCGGGGCCTTGGTGTGGCAGTCGGCGGCGGACAGGTCGTCGAGCTCCAGGCCGGTCATTGCGTTGTAGGCGGCCAGGGCCAGTCGGTGCGGTTCATGGGCTGGGCCCGGGTGCGCCCTGGTCTTGAGCCGGTTGCGGATCGTCCGGTCCGGGCAGCCCTCGACGACCAGACGGAACACGGTCTTGTCCGGTATGCGTCGGCGATGGCAGCCATGCGGGTGGCTCGGGTCGAACTCGGGACGCTCGGGCAGCAGCAACGAGACCTGGTCCCAACGGGGGGCGAACAGGAATGGTGGAACGGCGGGCGCGGATCCTCCGATGGTGGCGAAGCGTAGAGAATTCCGAAACCATCAGGTTCGCGCCCGCCTGCCAAATCCCTGAACTGCCTGCAGGGTCCGCGTCCCTGCGCCACACGCCGTCATCGTGACCTGCGACGATGCTCCGGTCCGCGGTGAACGTCTCCTTGACCGATCCGGATCTCGTGTCATTTCCTTGGGGTGAGCACCCGGCTGCGCGCGCTGAGCGGGGCGGCAACGCACGGATCTGTGGCGGTCGCCGGGGCGTGCCGGTCGTTCAGCGTTCGTCTGTGGCGACGGGCTGGGGCATCAGCGCGTTCCACAGAGGTGTGGTTTCGCCGCGGTTGCGGGCGCTGAATTCCTGCCAGTACCAGTCCTGGCCCAGCAGTTGCTTGACGCGCGGGATGGCCTCGCCGTCGGGGCCGCTGTAGTAGCGGACCTTGACGGTGTCGCCGTCGGTCACCATGCGGAACATCACGTCGGCGGTGATCTGCGGGTCGGAGCGGACCGCGTTCATCGAGGAGAACCGCTCCATGGAGGCCAGGTAGTCCTGGGGGACGTCCTGGGCGCGGTCGACCTTGCTGAAGATGCGGGTCGCCATGTTGCCGGGGAACAGTGCCTTGACCGTGACGCCGAACTCCGCGAGCTCGGCGTGCAGCCCTTCGCTGAGCGCGGCGACCGCCGCCTTGGATGCCTCGTAGACCGAGGTGTAGGGGAAGCCGGCGTCGGCGCTGATAGAGCTGACGTTGACGATGACGCCCGAGCGCTGCTGCCGGAAGATCGGGACGAACGCCTTGTTGAGGGCCATCAGGCCGAAGACGTTGGTCTGGAACTGCCGGTGGGCCTGGTCCATCGTGGTCGCCTCCAGTGGCCCGGACTGGAAGTACCCGGCGTTGTTGATCAAGGCGTCGACTCGGCCGAACTGGGACTTCGCGAGTTCGCCGAAGGCCAGGCCGGCCTCCTCGTCGTCGACGTCGAGCAGGAGCGTCCTGACGTTCTCCAGACCGGCGTGCGCGTCCAGGTCGGTCTTCTTGCGCACAGTGGCGACGACGTTCCAGCCGGCTTCGGCGAACTGCCGCACGCTCAGCTGGCCGAAGCCGCTGGCGGTGCCGGTGATGACGATGGTCTTGGCGGTCATGGGATGCCTGCTTTCGCTGGGATGGGCGGTGGCACGAACAACGCCCGTCGGCGACGACGGGCCGTCGCTCGGCCGTGCCGGCTTCGCTTCCTAGTGAAACACGGTTGCGTTAATACTGCAACGCGGTTGCAGTATGCTGTGCGGGTGACTACACCGCAGTTCGAACGCGCCCGGAGCGCCGAAGCCAAGCACGCCCGCGAGACGGCGATCCTGGACGCTGCCGCACACCTGGCCGCGCAGCGCGGCATCCGCGCGGTGACCCTCACGGACATCGCCGCGACGGTCGGCATGCACAAGTCGGCGATGCTGCGCTACTTCGAGACCAGGGAGGAGATCTTCCTGCGGCTGGCCGCCGACGAGTGGACGCAGTGGTCACGGGACGTGCGGACCCGCCTCGGCGAGCTGGGCGACGGACCCCCGGCAGAACCCGAGACGCCGATCGCCGCTGTTGTCGCGGGCATCCTCGCCGACTCGCTCGTCGCCAGGCCGCTGTTCTGCGACCTGCTCGCCCACACGCCGCTGAATCTGGAACGCGGCGTGTCTTTCGCCGCCGTCCGGTCCTTCAAGCTGATCGCCATCGCCGAGGCCGGGGCAGTCGGCGCAGCTCTCCGCGGCATCCTGCATCTGACGGAAGAGCAGGGCGGCAACGTCGTCGCGACCGCCACCGCCATGGCCGGCGCACTGTGGCAGATGGCAGCGCCGGGAACCGAACTGCGCCGCTTCTACCAGGACACTCCCGAACTGGCCCACGCCCTGATCGATGTCGCGCCGCGGCTTGCCGACATTCTGGCCGCACTGCTGACGGGCTACCGGCGCCGGCAATGATGCATCGGTCTGACATGACGGTCGAGGTGACGTCAGTAGCGCGACCACAAACCCACTCAACCGAGTGATGGTCCTGACCTGCAGGTTCGCAATCCATGCCACATTCGACATTCATTTGACATCAGGGCATGGATTTTCACATCGGAACGCGGACCCTACACTCCCGCCCACCAAGCGAAGGCCTATCCTCGGTCGCTCTTAAGGCCCGTCCCTCGTTCAGGCGCCGAGGACGTTCCGCAGCTCCCATACGGCGAGTCTGCGGTGGTGTTCGGAGGGGATCGCTTCGTGCAAGTCCAGAACGCGGCGGTGGACCAGGCCGGTGCGGCCGCAGCCGCTGAGCAGTGTTGAGGTCTCAGTCGTCGGCTGGCAGGTCATGTCGCGCCAGCCGGTTCGGATCGTCCAGATCCTCGAGAGCCTGCTCCGACAGCCGGGCGAGTCCTGCACCACGCCCCCGGGCGAAGCATGCGTGAGCCTCGCACCTGGCGTGTTCCTTGGCGGCAGCCCGAGCGGCAGCCTCGCTGTCGTACCGCGTCACGTTGTGCCGCTCGTAGCCCTCCTGCGAGTCGGCGGAAGCCTGCCCGGCTGCAAGGGCCCTGCACCCCTCCCAGCCGTGGTACTTGTCGCCCTGTTCGCTCACCCAGAAATCCGGCATGCCGGGGAGTCTGCCATGGAGGGAGGGCTGCCTCTCAACTCCCGCTTGCCACAAGCCCTGTTGAGCCTGTCGCGCGCGGAACTGGCTGTCCCGGTGTTCGGGCTGTGGGCATCAGTCCCATGTTCTCCGACTGGCACCGGGGACTTCCGCCCGCCGTGCCGGAGTTTGTCCACAGGGAGATCGTTGTAGCGTCCTGGTCGGGTGCAGGTTTCTGGGGATGAGGTCGGCGGCTGGGCCGCTGAGTCACCCCGGTGGCCGACCTCCTCGCGGACGGCTGGAGCACCACCGCGACGGACACCGCAGCTACGACGTCGTCGGCGAACCCGTCCCGGCCGGCGGTCGTCGACGACCAGGCGGTGGGACTGCGCGAGGCCCACGGACACCGCCTGCCGGAGATAACTCTGGTCGCCCTGCGCTACGCCCGTGCCCACGACCCCGCCTTCCCCGCCCCGGCGGACAAACGCGGCGCCGAACTCCTCTACCGCGGCGGTGACTTGAAGCGCTGGGCGTGCAACCGGCCCCACGCCGCTGTCGGCACGAGCGATCTGGACCGGATCGCCACGTCCAGGGCGGGTATCGGGTTGTGATCAGTTTGCGGGTTTCGGCCTCGTGGTCGTGCCTGATCCGGCAGATCTTGGTGTGTGACGCGAGTACAACTGGCAGACGCCTAGTGGGAGTTCATTGAGCCGTACCTGCCGATCGGTGGATACGGCCCCTACCCCGAGCGGCTGCGCCGGCGGTTCGAGGGCGTGATCTGGCGGTTTCGGACGGGCGGCCAGTGGCGGGAGATGCCGCAGGAGTTCGGCGCCTGGTCGACTGTCCACAACCGCTTCCGACAGTGGAGGGATGCCGGCGTTTTCGGGGCCCTGCTGGAGGGCGTGATTACGGAAGCCGCGAAGCGTGGTGAGGTGGACTTGTCGCTGGTCAGCCTGGATTCCACCACCGTTCGGGCCCACCACGACGCCGCTGGGATGCACCTCGACTCCGACACGCTTGCCGACCTGGAGCAGGCCGCCGGGGAGGCGGAGAAGGCCCGGCAAAGGGGGGCGGCTCGGAGGAACAAAACAAGCAGGACGCCGAACACGACTCGGAACGGGACGAGCGACGACGTGTCCGGCGCAGACGCAAGCTCCGCCTGAAGGCCGCCCTGCTCGGGCTTTCCAGGGGCGGTCAGACCAGCGAGGTCCACGTTGCCGGCGAGCGCAAGTGCCGCCCGCCGGCGCTCGTGTTGACCGAAGGGCAGGCCGCTGACAGCCCTCAGTTCATCCCCGTCCTGAAGAAGGTGCGGGTCCGTGGGCCGGTCGGCCGTCCCCGTACTCGCCCCGACGCGGTCGCCGGGGACCAGGCTTACTCGTCCCGCGGCCACCGCGCTCACCTGCGCACACGTGGCATCAAGGCAGTCATCCCGGAAAAGAAGGACTAGGCCGCCAACCGGAAGAAGAGAGGCTCCACGGGTGGCCGGCCCGTCCGCCACGACATCGAGCTCTACAAGGAACGGAACACCGTCGAGCGCCTGATCAACAAGCTGAAAGCCTGGCGGGGCATCGCCACTCGCTACGACAAGACCCTTCCGAGCTACCTCGCCGGCCTCCACCTCCGCGGCGCGATGTTCTGGATCAAGGACCTGGCCAAGTGTGCCGAGGCTCGGTAGTTGTCACCGACGACACCGCATAGGCTGCGCAGAAACCAGGCCGAAGCAGCCGGACTGTCACCAGAGAGGCGCTGGAGTTGTCACGCATAGCCGATCACTGGTCTTCCTGTCGGGTCATGTCCCGCGGGGTGGTGTAGTCACGGCAGCTGTTTCGGTTCCGCTTGTGTGGTGATCTGCGGTTCGGGTTCGGTTGGCTTGGTGGTGAGGAGTTCGGCCATGGAGGCTTCGGAGAGGTAGCGGCGGTCGAAGACCTGCCATTCGTCGTGGAGTTCGGCCAGCACTGCGGCGGCGAGCCGGTCCAGGGCGGCGGGGTTGGGGAAGACCTGGACGACGTCGGCCCGCCGTTTGATCTCCCGGTTCAGCCGCTCCAGCGGGTTGGTCGACCAGATCTTCTTCCAGTGCGCCGACGGGAAGTCGGCGAACGCGGTGATGTCGGTTGCGGCGTCCAGCAGCATCGTCTTGACCCTTGGGAACTGCCGTCCGAGCATGTCGGCGACCACGTTCAGCTGGGTGCGCACCTGCTCGCCGGTGGTCTGCGCGAAGATCGTGCGGATGGTGGCGGCGACCATCTCTCCGGAACCCCTCTCGATCACCGAGAACACGTCCCGGACGAAGTGAACCCGGCAGCGTTGCCAGGCCGCGCCGAGGAAAACGGTGCGGATCGCGGCCACCAGACCACTGTGGCTGTCGGAGATGACCAGCTGGACGTTGTCCAGGCCTCGGGCCCGAAGCGAGCGCAGGAACTTCGTCCAGAACGGCTTCGACTCGCTGTCGCCGACCATCAGGCCGAGGATCTCGCGGTGCCCGGTGGCGGAAATGCCGGTCGCGATGACCACGGCCTGCGAGGCGATCCGGTGATTCACCCTCGCCTTGCAGTAGGTGGCATCCAAGAAGACGTAGGGGAAGACGGTGTGATCCAGTGGCCGTTCCTTGAACGCGGTCAGTTCCTCGTCCAGTTCGCCGCAGATCCGCGAGACCTCGGACTTGGAGATCCCGCTGTCCGCACCCAGTGCTTTGACCAGGTCATCGACCGAGCGGGTCGAGACCCCGTGCACGTATGCCTCCATCACCACGGCGAACAACGCCCGGTCGATCCGCCGCCGGCGTTCCAGCAGAGACGGGAAGAACGACCCGCTCCGCACCTTCGGGATCTTCAGATCCAGGTCACCGGCCTGCGTGGTCAGCAGCCTCTCCCGGTGTCCGTTGCGCCAGGTCGTGCGCGTCTCGGTGTGCTCACGCGGCGCGGCACCGATCACATCGGTGGCCTCGGCCTCGATCAGCTCCTGCAGGATGCGCTCGCACACCACCCTGATTGCTTCAACTCCCTCGGCCCGACGTAGTGACTCCAGCAGCCGCATCAGCTCAGACTGGGACAAGGCCATCGCGTGCTCCTCCGGTTGAACCGCCCGTTCACCAGGGAGACTTGCGCGATGGCCTGCCCTTGTTCAGGGAGCATGCACCGCCAGCGGATGCACGCCCCGGGCAGACACCCGCGCGTTCCGGGACCGTGCCCGACTACACCACCTCATGGGACGCGATCTCCTGTCGCCGGGGCACAGTGTGACTCGCGACGATCTCATCGCCATGCTCCGCGAACAGACTCCGGCATGCGGGCCTGCACGTAACGCCTTGATCGCCGGGGCTGACTTCGTCGTCTGGGACGGACTGGTCCCAGCCAACCGGCACGCGGGCGTCTTCCGGGGTCGAATGCACCACTCTTTGAAGCGTGGCCACACGATCGATGGCCTGGCCGACAGCGTCGACATCCTCAAGCGGGCCGGGGAAGAGCCGCTTCGTACCGGATCCATCGACGCGGTGGACAGGTCATCCTGGTTCACGATCTTCCTGAACTCCACGGCGACAGCAGTGGTGGCCTGCTGCGGCGGACGCCGACCCACCCCCATGGAGTCGGCCGACACCTCCGAGTCCGGCGCCCAACCGCGCAGGTGACAACAAGCCTGCCTATGGGACAACCATCGCGCTTTGGCTCACCAAGACCACCCCTTGATCACGACCGAATACTCGCCTTAGCAGCCCGACGCTGACGAACGCAACCGCCGCCACGACCGTCGCACGGCCAAATGCCGCGGGGCCGAAGGCGCAGCAGTAGCCATCACCACGATCATGGCCGGTAAGGATCGCCCGTCACAACTGACAGGGCGGTAGCACGGCACCGCATTGCGCAACTTCTGATAGCTGGAACCACCGGCAGAGCACCAAGCTGAGCCGGTCGCGGGGGTTGGGGAGACGGTCGAGAGTGCCGCGCAGATTATCGTCGGCCAGCCGCCTGGGCAGTACGACGGCGGTGGTCAGGGAGACGGTGCGGGCCAGGACACGGAAAATGAGTTTCTCCCGTTTGAGAGCGCGGAACAGCGAGCGCAGGGCGGTGGCCAGGGACTTGGCGGCTTCTCCCTGGACCGGTTCGAGTGAAGGGTGCTGTCACCGGGCACGGAGGCTGGGCAGTGTGCAGGGTGGCCCGAGCCCCCGTGGGAGCGCCGCGCCTGCTTCAGTGATCCGGACCTGCTGCGACGCGCGCTCGCGCCGTCGTCAGGAGCGCGCGAGCCGGGCCGCGAGGTAGGGCGCGGTGGCGCTGCGGCGAGACCTGGCCAACTTGGCCGGCGGCCCCGCCGCGACTACCCGCCCGCCCGCGTCGCCGCCGCCCGGCCCGAGGTCGATCACCCAGTCGGCAGTGGCGATCGTGTCCAGGTCGTGCTCGACGAGGACGACCGTGTTGCCGGCGTCGACGAGCCGGTGCAGCTGTCGCAGCAGCAGTGCGATGTCCGAGGGGTGCAGCCCCGTCGTCGGCTCGTCGAGCAGGTAGAGCGCGTGACCGCGGCGGGCTCGCTGGAGTTCGGTGGCCAATTTGATGCGTTGCGCCTCACCACCGCTGAGTTCCGTCGCGGGCTGCCCCAGCCGCAAATACCCCAGTCCCACCTCGCGCAGCGTCTCCAGACTGCGGGAGGCGGCCGGTACCGGGGACAGGAACTCGGCGGCGGCGTCGACGGACAGCTCCAGCACTTCCGCGATGTTCTTGCCGCGGTAGGTGACTTCCAGCGTTTCGGCGTTGTACCGGGCGCCCTGGCAAGTCGGGCACGGCGCGTACGTGCCGGGCAGGAACAGCAGCTCGACCGCGACGAATCCTTCGCCCTGGCAGGTCTCGCAGCGCCCTTCGGGCACGTTGAAGGAGAACCGTCCGGCCGAGTAGCCGCGCGCCCTGGCCTCGTCCGTCGCCGCGTACAGCTTGCGCACCGCGTCGAACATCCCCGTGTACGTGGCCAGGTTGGACCGGGGAGTTCGGCCGATGGGCCGTTGGTCGACCCGGACCAGGCGGTCGAACGACTCGACCCCCGACGCGTCCTGGACGTCAACCTCCAGCTGCGCCTCGTCGGGCTCCTCGGGTGCGAGTCCGAGGTGGCCGCGGACGACCTCGGCGAGGACCTGCGTCACCAGCGTCGACTTTCCGGAACCGGACACGCCCGTCACCGCCGTCAGCACGCAGAGCGGTACGTCGACGGCCACGTCGTGCAGATTATGGCGGGAGACGCCGCTCAGGTGCAGCCAACCGTGCGGTGTGCGCGGGCGGTGATCGAGCGGTTGGGCGCGCCCGAACAAGTACTGGCTCGTGGCCGATTCCCCGACCTTCTCAAGACCGGCGACCGGGCCGCTGTACAGCACGCGTCCGCCGCCCTCACCCGCGCCGGGACCGATGTCGACCACCCAGTCCGCCCGCCGTACGACGTCCATGTCGTGCTCCACGACGAACAGCGAGTTGCCCGCCGCCTTGAGGCGGTCCAGCACGTCCAGCAGCGGTTCGGCATCAGCCGGGTGCAGGCCCGCGGAGGGTTCGTCGAGGACGTAGACGACGCCGAACAGTCCCGAGCGCAACTGGGTGGCGATCCGCAGGCGCTGTGCCTCGCCGGGCGACAGGGTGGTCGAGCGGCGCCCGAGGCTGAGATATCCGAGGCCCAGGTCGAGCAGTACGTCGACCCGTGCGACCAGATCGCCGCAGATCCGGACCGCGACTTCGGTCGTCTCCCCGGATCGGGCGGTCGACGTGGTGGCGTCGGCCTCGGACCGCCCCGCGACGGGCCGCAGCAGCGCCACGACCTTGGTGAGCGGCATCGCGTTGATCTCGGCGATGGAACGTCCGGCGAAGGTCACGGCCAGCGCCTCGGGCCGCAGTCCGCTGCCATGGCACTCGGGGCAGGGCACACTCCTGACGAACCGGAGCGCCCGCTCGCGCATCTTCTCGCTCTTGGAGTCGGCGAGGACGTGCATGACGTGCTTGCGGGCGCTCCAGAACTTGCCCTGGTAGCCGTAGTCGACGCGGTCCTCCTCCGGCTCGATGTACACGGAGGGCTGCTCGTCCGTGTACAGCAACCAGTCCCGGTCCTTCTTCCTGAGCCTGCGCCACGGTCGGTCGATGTCGATCCCCAGGCCGTTCACGACACTGCGCAGATTGGCGCCCTGCCAGGCGCCCGGCCAGGCGGCGATCGCCCCCTCGCGGATGCTCAGCGAGGGGTCCGGCACGAGCAGGTCCTCGGCGACGTCGTGCACGACACCCAGTCCGTGGCACTCCGGGCAGGCCCCGGCGGCGGTGTTGGGTGAGAACGACTCGGCCTCCAGCCGTGCGGCCCCGGGCGGATAGGTGCCGGCGCGGGAGTACAGCATGCGCAGCAGATTGGACAACGTGGTGAGGGTGCCGACCGTCGAGCGCGAGCTGGGCGACCCACGTCGCTGCTGCAGGGCCACGGCGGGTGGCAGTCCGGTGATTTCCTGCACGTGCGGTGCGCCGACCTGTTGCAACAGCCTTCGGGCGTACGGTGCTACGGACTCGAAGTAACGGCGCTGGGCCTCCGCGTAGAGCGTGCCGAACGCGAGCGAGGACTTGCCCGAACCGGAAACGCCGGTGAAGGCGACCATCGCGTCCCGCGGAACGTCGACATCGATGTTCCGCAGGTTGTTCTCACTGGCGCCCCGGACATGCACGAAGGGGTCGGTCGCGTCCTTGTTCACCGTTCCTGATTACCTGATCGCACCGGGAACCGCGCGACAGGCACCGTCACCGGGCCCCGCTTGCAGACGCCATCAGGACATGACCGGCCTCGACCCCTACGACGCCGGCACACCGGCCGACTCCTGGCGCCAGCAGCCCAACGGCCCCGTCTACTGCACCGAGCTGACCATCGAGGAGCTGCCGGCGGCTCTGGCCGCGGCCGACCGCGTCAAGGACGCGGCCATCCGCGACAGCCTCCCGGAACGCTTCGCCGCCCTCCCGGCCAACCCCACCGTCGACGACGTCGGAGATGAACCGCGCCGCCCACCGCTGAGTCACCCGACGCCCGGGCTGAGGGTGACGCAGTTCTTTGCGGTGGCGGCGGAGGGCAAGAAGGCCCCGCCGAAGCGGTAGGCGCTGCGCCGGGGCTGGTGTGGAGCGGCTCGTCGAGGCTGCCGCGTGGTGCTGCGCGTCAGCGGGACGCCTGTACGCCGAGCAGGGTGAGTGCGTTGCGGATGCCCTCGTCGAGGAGTTCTTCGGAGAGTTGCCGGTCGGACAGGGCGCGGGAGAGCTGCAGCGTTCCGACCATCAGGGCGTAGACGCTGAGTGTCTTCGTGCGCGCCGAGGGCGGATCGGCGGGCGCCAGGCGAGCGGCGATACCGTCGATGACGGCGAGCACGCCGTCGGTGTATGCCTGCTTGGTCTCGTCCGGGCAGCGCCCGATCTCATCGAGGAGTGCCGCGGAGGGGCAGCCGTCGTCGGGACTGTCGCGGTGCTGGGGCGACAGATACCACCGCACGATCTGCTCGACTCCGGCGATGCCGGGGGCAGCCTGCTCGATGACGTTCGCGTACTGCGCGCGCAATTGGTCCGTGACCGCGGTGGCCACGAGGTCGTCCTTGGATGCGAAGTGGGCGTAGAAGGCGCCGTTGGTCAGTCCGGCGTCCGCCATCAGTGTTGCGACGCCCGAGCCGTCGATGCCGTCCCGCTTGAACCGGCGGCCGGCGGTCTCGATGATCCGCTGCCTCGTCGCCTGCTTGTGCTCTTTTCCGTAACGCGGCACGCGCTCGCTCCTCTGTGTGCCGGAAGGGTCACCTGCCCTCCGCCGGCTTCCCCATTGTATTGGATTGTGAACGTACTCCAATGGTGTGCCGACGGGTGTCCTGGAGCACCGGCACCCCTTCTCTGCGGCTGGCCCGGTTCACTCGTCGTCGGGTGCCATCGAGATCACGACCTTTCCGGCCGCGGTGCGGCCCTGCTCGACGTGCGCCATCGCTTCGAGCGTCCGGTCGAAGGGGAACGTTCGGTCGATGACCGGGCGGAGCTGTCCGTTGTCGTAGAGGGCGGCGAGTTCGCGCAGTTGGGTGCCGTTCGCCTGCATGAAGAAGAACTGGTAGCGCACGCCCAGGGCCTTGGCCTGCTTGCGGGTCTTGCGACTGAGCACGTTCATGACCAGGCCCAGAAAGGATGGGGCGCCGAGCTGCTTGGCGAACGCGGCGTCCGGGGGGCCCACGACGCTGATGGCCACGCCACCGGGCTTCAGCACGGTCAGCGACTTCTCGAGGTTCGTCCCGCCCAGGGAGTCCAGCACCAGGTCGTAGCCGGACAGCACCTGCGAGAAGTCCTCCTTGGTGTAGTCGACGACGATGTCGGCGCCGAGGCTCCTGACCAGCTTCTCGGACGCAGTGTTCGCGGTCGTGGCCACTGTGGCGCCGAGGTGCTTGGCGAGCTGGACGGCCGTCGATCCGAGGCCGCCGGCACCGGCATGGATGAGCACCTTCTGGCCCGGCTTCACGCGGGCGCGGTCGACGAGGATCTGCCAGGCGGCCAGGGCCACCAGAGGCACCGCGGCCGCCTCGCGGAGGGTGAGTGACTCCGGCTTGGGGGACACGTCGTCCTGGTCGATCGCAATGAACTCGGCGAAGCCGCCGATCCGCAGGTCGCGGGGACGTGCGTAGACCTCGTCGCCGACGGCCACGTCGCGCACTGCGGACCCGACCTGTGTCACGATGCCGGCGACGTCGTGGCCGAGCACGAAGGGCAGCTTGTACTTCAGGAGCCGTTTGAACTCCCCGTTACGGACCATCTTGTCCAGCGGGTTGATGCTGGCGGCACTCACTCGGACCAGGACGTCGCCGTCGCCGACGGTGGGCTCGGGAACCTCTGCGGCGCGCAGGCCGTCCTTGCCGTACTTCTCGACGATGAATGCCTTCATGTCAGCCATCCCCTCGCGTGATCTTCTCGGTTGCCTTTCGGCGGACGATGCGCATGTCGGACCACCTTCCACATCAGCTGCCGAGGTGCCGTCGAAGCCACTGCCCCATCTGCTCGATCGCCCGGTCCACCTCGGGCACACGCCCCGCCCCCAGGATGAACGAGTGCTGCCCCCCGGGCAGCGGACGGACCTCGGAGAGGATCTTGAAGTCGGCGAGTCGGCGGCCGAAGTCGGCGCCCTCGCCGGCAAGCGCCTCATACTCTCCGTAGTGGAGGGCCGTCGGCGGCAGACCGGTCAGGTCGGCGTTCAGGATGCTGATGTCGGGGTCGGTGAAGTCCACGCCGGGGTCCTGCAGCCAAGCCGCTCGGAACTGCTCGAGGATGTCCCGGCTGAGCATCTTGTCCAGTTCCTCGTTCTCGTCCACCTTCGGGTTACTGATGGTGAGGTCGGTCCACGGCGAGATGCTGATGATCGCCCCCGGGGCTGCCTCGCCCTTGGAAAGCAGGCGCAGCGGAAGCGCGATGGCCAGGGTGCCTCCGATGGAGTGGCCGGTGCTGCCGATGTTTTGCGGCTCGTAGCCCTGTGCGAGCAGCCACCGGTAGGCGGTCTCGGCGTCGTCGATCTGCGCCGGGTGGGGGTGCTCGGGCGCCAGACGGAAGCCCACGACGAGTGAGCGGGCTTCGGCCGCCTTGGCGATGTGGCCGGCGGCCTTGCGGTCCGATGTGATCGAGGCGGCGACCGATCCGCCGAAATGGAAGTGGAGCAGCGCCTTGTCGGGGTCGGCCCCCTCAGGGATGGCCCACAGGGCGGGGACGCCGTCCGCGTCCACGTCGGCGTAGGTGACGCCTTCCGGCTCGGCCGATGCCGAAGCATGTGTGTCGACGATGGCGCGGACGACGGCCAGGTCGAGGCCCGGTGTCGACGCCTTCGTGCGCACACTTTCGAGGAACTGCGCGAACTGCTGTGCTTCCGTGCTGATTCCCATGGTGATGCTCCTCGTCAGGTCAGGTCAGGTCAGGTCAGGTCAGGTCAGAACTGAACGCGCCGCTGGCGCGCACGGCAGGTCGATGGGCCGGGGGTGACGTCAGCCGGGCATCCGGTTGAATCTGCGGATCTGCTTGTCGAAGATCCCGGCGGGGACGAGGCGTCGCGCGGTGGTGATGCGTGAGGCGAGCGGTCCGGCGGTGTAGCGCAGCTTCGGCTTCGGGGCGGTGGCTGCCGTGACGATCTCCTTGGCGACGACGGCAGGGTCGTCGCCGGTCTTCATTGCCGCGGCGACCACTTCATCGAAGACACGCCGCCGCTCCGCATACAGCGGCAGGGGGGTGTCGGGCTGCGCGGCATTGGCGTCGAAGGCGGTCCGGGTGTAGCCGGGCTCAACGAGCAGGACGCGGACGCCGTGCTCGCGGACCTCGTGGTCGAGGGACTCGGAGTAGCCCTCGATGGCGTGCTTCGCGGCGACGTAGAGGGCCATATAGGGCTGCGGGACGACGCCGAGGACGGACGAGAGGTTGATGATGCGGCCACGGCCCTGGGCGCGCATGTGCGGCAGGACGGCCTTGGTCATGCGGACGAGACCGAAGAAGTTGAGGTTGAAGAGGCCCTGGGCCTGGGCGACCGAGTTCTCCTCGGCGGCGCCGGCCGAGCCGAGTCCGGCGTTGTTGACGAGGACGTCGATCCGTCCGAACCGTTCGATCACTTCCCGGACGGCGGTGGCGACGGATTCGTCACTGGTCACGTCGAGGTCGAGGAAGGTCACACCGGCGGGCGGGGTGAGTCCCAAGGTGTTCCGTCCGGTTCCGATCACCTCGAACCCGGCTGCGACCAAGGCGCGAGCGGTTGTGTTGCCGATCCCCGAGGACGCCCCCGTTACGAGTGCTAGCGGCCGATCTGTCGTCATCACAGACTCCCTGAGTCATTGAATTACGATCGTTTGTCTTACGGTCGTAATTCTATGGCGCGACGGGATGGATGGCAAGGGGGAGGCTCCGGTGATCGGCGGGGGTTCGGCGGCCCGTTTCTGATCTTGCTCGCGCAAAGGACCGTTTGTGAGAGCCGGGCATCACTTCAGTCAGTGGGGCAGGTCGGCGGTGAGGGCGTCGGCGAGGGCGTGGGGGCCTATGGGGAAGGCGTCGTGGGCTTCGCCAGGGATCTCGACGAAGCGGGCGTCGGGCAGGGCCTTGTGCAGGCGGCGGGAGGCGTCGGTCAGCCGGCGGGGGCCGAGCTCGCCGATCACGAGGAGGGCCGGGATGGTGAGGGTGGCGAAGCTGGTGAGGTCGTCGCCGAAGCTGTCCATCGCGCGCATCTCGCGGTCCCATGTCAGGGTCATGGACGCACGGATGGCCCAGAACGGGGTCTGGCGGAACTCCTCGATGGCCTCGTCGGGGAACTTCAGGAAGTTCCGCAGCCAGGGTGAGGGCATGCTCGAGGGCGCCTGCCTGGACGGCCTCCTCGAAGGGGCGATGGCATCGCCGCCGACGGGGCCGCCCAGCAGGATCGGCTCGTAGAGGATGAACGCCGCCGGGGGGCTGGTGCAGGGCGTGAGCGAGGGTGACCAGTCCGCCGTAGGAGCGGCCGAGCGGTATCGCGTCATGGCCGGCGAGGTCGAGGACGGCGGCAGTGTCGTCGGCCTCCTGCTGGATGGTGTGCGTGCTGTGGTCGCCGCTGGCGCCCCGGCCGCGGCGGTCGATCGCGTAGGTGGTGAAGTGCGGGGCCGGCAGGTCGGCGAGGATCTGCCAGTCCTGGGCGGCGTTGAGGGCGCCGGGGGAGGCGACCAGAGGGCGGCCCTGGCCGGTGACCGTGACGGCGATCTTTGTGTGCGGCCGGGCGGGCAGCCCGCCCGGGCTGGCCATGCAGGCGGTACGGGGAAGGCGCCTCCACCTGCATCGAAACGATGTTCACATCGTTTCGATGGGAGATCCTGGAGTCATGCTTGAACTCGCGATACTCGGCTTCCTCGCCGCAGGCCCCCTGCCCGGTCACGAGCTGCGCCGCCGCATCACGCACCTGACCGGCTACAGCCGTCCGGTCAGCGACGGCACCCTCTACCCGGCGATCAGCCGGCTGACGAAGGCCGGACTGATCGAACGGCGCCCCGCACCGGCGAGCAGGTCGGGGTCCAGCCCTGTGTCCGGACCGCGGTCACCGGCGGTGACCTCCAGGGTGTCGGGGACGACGTCGGCGGCGACCTCGCGTCGCCGTCTGCGCCACCACGACACCCGGGTGTTGAACGCGGTCCGGACCACCCAGGCGCGGGGCGCGGAGTGCCGGCGCACCACGTGCCACGACGTCCAGGCGCGGGTGAACGCCTCGGTGACCAGGTCCTCGGCCAACTGCCGATCACCCACCCCGGCCAGCACCGCCCGCAGGCAGACGTCCCGATTGGCTTCGTAGAACTCGCTGAACTCCAGCTGCTTCACACCCCCTGAACGCTTCGGGGCCGCGATCGGCTTACCTACTCTGGTGGCTGGCTCCAGCGGCAGTCGTCCAAGGCGGAGTTGAAGCCAGCGTGACAGCGGGTCGTCCGGGTGGGTCCAGGCTGAACAGTTCCCGGGCGCGGGGCGGCCGGTACCTCAGGGCGTCGGGCTGGATCGTCAATCGTTGTGCAGTCTCGCCGACGCTGCCCACGGCGCCCAGCCATGCGGTGAGCGAGGCGGCGTAGGCGCTGCCCCGGGTGCGGTCGCGTAGACCGACTCGGCGCACCGTCAGGGTCTGCCCCCGAGTGATGCCTCCTCGCAGTCCGTAACTGAGTGCCGTAGGCCGGGACGAGCGCCTGCCCGTCCCGTGCCTGGATGCGGGATCATCCCATCCGCCGGCCCCTGACGACCGGCCAATCACACAACGTCACCCGCAGCCCAATAACGGATTACGAGAAGGGAGAATCTTCAGGCTATGCGCCGTGCGTGCGCAGCTGGTGTTCGTAGGCGAAGATCACGACCTGGACCCGGTCGCGGAGCTGCAGTTTGGTGAGGATGCGGGTGATGTGGGTCTTGACGGTGGCTTCGGTCAGGAAGAGACGTTCGGCTATCTCCGCGTTGGACAGGCCGGCGGCGATGAGGTGGAACACGTCCCTTTCGCGGGCCGTCAGTCGGGCGAAGAGTGCGCCTGCGTCGTCTGCGCGGGGCCACGGGGCGATCTGGGCGAAGCGGTCGACGAGACCGCGGGTGATGCGCGGGGTGAGGACGGCGTCGCCGGAGGCCACGGCTCGGATCGCTGCCTGGAGCACGGCCGGGACGACGTCCTTGAGGAGGAATCCACAGGCTCCGGCGCGGAGGCCCTCGAAGGCGTACTCGTCGAGGTCGAAGGTGGTGAGGATGAGGACGCGGGACGCTGTGTGGGAGGTGATGCGCCGGGTCGCTTCGATGCCGTCCACGACCGGCATGCGTACGTCCATGAGCACCACGTCCGGCAGCGTGCGCCGCGTGAGGTCGACCGCCTCCTCCCCGTTGGCGGCTTCGCCGACGACAGTGATGTCCGGCATCGTGTCGAGGAGGCTGCGGAACGCCATGCGGATGAGCGCCTGGTCGTCGGCGAGGAGGACCGAGACCGTCATCGCGGTTCCCCCAGCTTCAGCTCGCCCGAGACGACCCACCCTGACGCGGTGGGCCCCGCCCGGAGGGCACCGTCGAACATCGCGACCCGTTCCCGCATCCCGGTCAACCCGTTGCCGGCATGTCCTTCGGAGCCGGTCCCGGGGGCCGGTCTGCCGTCGTCGGTGACACTGAAGGCGACCAGGTCACCGCAGCATTGCAGGACGACATCCACTGTCGACGCGTCCCGCGCGTGCTTGACGACATTCGTGAGCGACTCCTGCAGGATCCGGAAGAGCGTCGTCTGTGCCTCCGCGCTCAGGGTCTCCGGGCTGCCGGTCTCGGTCAGCCGGACGTCCAGGCCGGTGCCGCGGGTCTCGTCCACCAGGGCCTTGAGCGAGCCGAGGTCGGGCTGAGGGGCGCGGTCGCCACCGTCATCGGCCCGCAGGACACCGAGGAGGCGGCGCATTCCGGCAAGGGACTGTCGGCCGGTCGACGCCGCCTGGAGCATCTTCCCGCGAGCGCCCTCCGGATCGACCCCCGTGGTCGCCGCCGCGGCCTCGGAGAGGGCTACGACGACCACCAGACCGTGGGCGACGATGTCGTGCATCTCCCGCGCGATCCGGGCGCGTTCGGCCGCCGCGGCGAGCTGCGCCTGCTGGGCGCGCTCCTGTTCCAGGCGTTGCGCGCGGTCCTCGATGGAGGCGAGGTAGCGGCGCTGGGCCCGCACGGTGGTGCCGAGGAAGAACGCCGCGGCGGCCAGCCCACTGAGGATCACGAAGGCGTCGTTGATGCTTCCGGCCGGGGCGAACCGCACCGCGACCAGGACGACACCCAGCTCGACGGCCGCCGCGGCGGGAAGCGAGTGTCGCAGGCCGCGGTGGGCGGAAACGGTGTAGAGCGCGACGAGCACCGCGAATTCGGAGAACGAGACCGTGTCGAGCGCCCACGTCGCCAGTGCCACGGCCCAGCAGAACCAGAACACGACGACCGGTGCCCGGCGGCGCAGCACGAGGGGACAGATCACCGCGATCGCCAGTACCCAGTTCAGTGCTCCGGACCGGTTGTAGAGCAACTCGTGCGACGCGGCGACAGCGCACAGGACGGGTGGCCCGAGCAGCAGTACGAGGGAGAGCGGCGGGTGGTCCCGGAACAGTCGGTGCGCCGGCTGGAGGTGCTTCACCCCGCCGACATTACGGAAGGGCGGTCCCAGCGACATCAATCGAAGGTCTTACATCCGCCGGAAAGTGACCACCATCGTTGGATGTGTTGGTCCCGGGGTCACTTCTAGCTTCACGATATGAGAACACGACCAGCGACCATGGCCATGAAGGTGCCGGAGATCACCCTCATCTTCTGGATCGCGAAACTCTGCACCACCGGATTCGGCGAGTCCTTCTCGGACTACGTCTTCTTCAACGACTACATCGGACAGCATGTGGCCATGCTCATGGGCCTCGGCCTGCTCCTCGTATGCCTGGCCGTACAGTTCGCCACCACCAAATACACCCCGTGGGCCTACTGGCTCGCGGTGACGGCCGTGAGCATCTTCGGGACGATGTCGGCGGACTTCCTGAACAAGGATCTGGGGATGCCGCTCTACGCCTCCACGCTGATGCTGGTGGCCGTCCAGACCGCCGTCTTCGCCGCCTGGTACGCGACCCAACGCACCCTGGACGTGCACAGCATCAACAACCGTCTGCGGGAACTGTTCTACTGGCTGACCGTCCTGTGCACCTTCGCTCTGGGAACAGCCGCGGGTGACTTCGCCGCCGTGACCCTGGGACTCGGCACCTTGACCTCGTCCTTCGTTTTCCTGGGGATCATTCTGATACCGGCAGTCGGCTATCGCTGGTTCCGTCTCAACGAAGTCCTCGCATTCTGGTTCGCCTACACCATCACCCGCCCCCTGGGCGCCTCCGTCGCGGACTGGCTTTCCGTACCAGCCCCTTATGGGGACGGACTTCAATTGGGCACCGGACCCATCAGCCTCGTCCTTGGGATTCTCCTCGCGGGAGTCGTCGGAATGATCGGATCACGACACCGCCGGGCTGATTCCCTGGAAGCGGCTCCTATGAGCTCATAACAGGATCTTGTTGAGGTGCCCTGGTTGGGCGTGACCGATG
Source organism: Streptomyces sp. NBC_00986 (assembly GCF_045162565.1). Taxonomy (NCBI): domain Bacteria; kingdom Bacillati; phylum Actinomycetota; class Actinomycetes; order Kitasatosporales; family Streptomycetaceae; genus Streptomyces; species Streptomyces sp. NBC_00986. The sequence continues at coordinate 332,315 of NZ_CP108733.1, read as the reverse complement.
TGACGATTCGGCCGTTCGGGAGGGTGCCAGTACTCGGCCGTGGATCGTGGATGACGACTTGTGGATGCCGATCGAGCCGCTGTTGCCCCCGTGGCCGGAGAAGTCGCCGGGGCCGCAGCCGGTGGCGGACCGGCTGTGTCCGCAGGGCATCCTGTACGTGCTCCACAACGACATAGCCTGGCAACTCCTGCCGCTGGAGCTGGGGTTAGGCTCCGGGCAGACCTGCTGGCGACGCCTGGAGCGGTGGCAGCAGGCCGGAGTCTTCGACCAGCTGCACCGCATCCTGCTCGCCGAACTCAACGCGGCCGGCGAACTCGACTGGTCCCGCGCATGCGTGGACGGCTCCCACATCCGCGCGAAAAAGGGGGAACCGATACCGGTCCGTCGCCGGTCGACCGGCGGAAGACAGGCAGCAAACACCACCTGATCTGCGACGGACGCGGCACCCCGCTCAAGGTCATCACCACCGGGGCCAACGTCAACGACGTCACCCAGACCCAGACCCTGGCCCTCGTCGACGGCATCCCGCCCGTGGCCGGACGGCCCGGCCGACCGCGGCGCCGCCCCGACTCGCTGCTCGGCGACAAGGGCTACGACTCCAACCCCAACCGGCATGAACTGCGCAAACGCCGGATCCTGCCGGTCATCTCCCGCAAGGGCACCCCGAACATCAAGGGCCTGGGCAAACCCCGCTACGTCGTCGAGCAGACCTTCGCCCTGCTCCACCAGCTTCAAACGCCTCGCCGTCCGCTGGGAACGCCGAACCGAACTCCACGACGCCTTCGTCTCGTTGGCCTGCAGCCTCATCTGCTGGAGACGCCTCAAGAAACACCGATCATGATCGTGTTACAAGCTCTTCGGAATCGCCCTGCGGAAGGAGATTTCAAACCGTTTCATGCCGCGTTGGCCGAAGACGGCGCTTCCTTGGCCCACTGCCCGATGTGTCAGAGCCCCGCTCAGCTTCCACACAGAGAACGGGCCGGAATACCCGAAAGTACCCCGGCCCCGCCAGTACGACGCGATCTCAGCTATGGACTGTCTGTTTGACGCCATCCTTGTCGGTGATACTGACGGAAACGCGCCACCGCGTCCGCTTGTCGGCCTCGATCTTGACCGTACCGCCGAACTTCCGGCCATCCAGGTCTTTCGCCTTCATCGAGGCACCATAGGTGGCACTGTCGTCACACACTTCGATCCCGGCGCCCAGCGCTGTCCCATTACTGACCTTCAGACCACCCGAGGGGCCGAGACAGTCATACCGCACGGACAATGCGGCAATCCGGTCCGCAGCCACGGGCAGCTTCACCGTCCCCGGACCCAGCCGACCCGGCGTCTTTGCACCCTTGTCGGAATTGTCCGGATCGGACACCAGTGCCGCCTTCGAGGCACTCGGCGAAGGCGGCGTACTCTTCCCGCCGCTGCATCCGGACACCACAACGGCGGACACCACCAGCAGAACGATCCCAGCGCTGCGGGTCAGCTTGTCCCGTGCCACGTCTCGCGGCCGTTGTAGACCAGGTGCGCCGTTCCCTTTTCCAGCACCTTCGTGCTGCAGTTGGGCTCGGTAATGTTGTAGTTCCACTTCGTGTACCTGGCCTTCACCCCGGCGTGCAGGTAACCGTGCCTCATCGTCTTCGGCACCTGCCACGACCACGTGTACGTAGAGCTGTTCGTCCACTGCCAGGCGAAATGGTAGTTGAACTCAGCCGGCGCCTTGCCGAACACCATCTTCGCTTCGCCGAGTTCGGCGAGCAGGATGCGGTGCAGCTGGTCGAAGACTCCGGCCTGCTGCCACCGCTCCAGGCGTCGCCAGCAGGTCTGCCCGGAGCACGACTGCGGGAGTTGGCGTTGCTGGTCGCCGCTCGCCACTTCGACGCGCAGCACTCGTGGAACGCGCACCTGGCCAAGGCGGTTGACGCCGGGGTGGACCCGGCCGCGCTGGAACGCCTGGCCCGCGGAGAGGAGCCGCGGTTCAGCAGCCCGGACGAGGAAGTCCTCCACCGCTTCGCGTCCGAGGCGCTTGAGGGGCACTTCGTCGGCGACGAGACCTCGCCGCCGGACTTGAGCACTTCGGGGAGCCCGGACTGGTCGACCTGGTCGCCGCCCTGGGGACCTTCTCGATGTTCGCGATGGCCCTGAACGTCTTTCAGGTGGACCTGCAGGCCGACCACGATCCGCCGTTCCCGGACATCAAGGGATTCCGCCGGATGTAGCGGGGCGGCAGACGAGTCGAGCTGTACGCCGCGTACAGCCTGGCTTTGATCTGGATGCGTGGATCCGGCCCTTGTGCGTTCTTGTCCTGGACGAGGTTGCGGCGTATGCCTCGTATGTTCATCAGCGGGAGTTCGCGCTGCAGAGCGGGGCGGACACGGTCGGATTGCTGAAGCCGGTGGCGCCCCGTACGCGCCGATCCCGAGGTGCGCTGTGGGCGGCTTTCCCGTTGGGGATCGTGGTCTCGCCGGCGGCGAATATCGCGGCGGCACCCGCTCTGGAGTGGAAGCCGATCCTTGTTGCCGGATTGCCTCCCGTCGCCTTGTTGCTGTCGGTGGAACTCCTTGTGCATCGCTCCGTTGCAGGAGGACGGTGATCCGTCGCTGCCGCGGGCTCGCATGGTCGATGCCCGGCACCGGGGGTTGCACCGACGACCCGTCTCGGCCGAGACGCTGCGAAAGGAACTGCGCATCGGCGCGGGACGACCGAGACAGCTGGCCGCGCTTGTACGGGGGAGCCGAAGTGGCAGCGATGAGACAGAAGTGTTCCGTAATCGGGCAAATGAACCCAAGAGGCGGCGTTCGGAGTGAGCCTTGGCTACGACGGCGCCGGGCTGGAAGACATTGACGGCGATCAGCCCGACGGCCAGGGCGGCCAGCCTGGAAGTAGAGCAGGGATTTGAGGCCGACCCTACGGCCGCGACGCAGGCTGTCGACACCGCCGATGCCTGCCACGATGGTGAGGAAGACGATCGGTGTGATGAGCGTCTTGATGGCGGACGCGAAGGCGGTGCCGACCGGCTCCGGGGCGACGGCGCCACCGGGCCAGAGCCAGCCGGTCAGGATGCCGCAGACGATCGGGCCAGGACCTAGAAGACATTTGCTTGTACCAGGGCTTGGCGGCTGGCGTGGTAGAGGACGGGCAGGGACGCGGTTGCCGCCACGGCGTTTCTCCTCGTCGAGGAGCGTGGACGCAGCCGGGACGTGGGGCGGCCCTCCAGGTGTGAAGGCCGGTGGGGAGGGTGCGGCTCGGTGGCGGACAGATGCGGGTGTCCGGTGATCGGTGCGGGACGGTCGTCCCGCACCGGGCAGGCCGGGGTGGGCGCCGACACCGGGATCTCCACGTCGGAGGTCTACCGGATCTGTAAGGACCTTGACACCGAGGTCGCGCTGTTCAGCGACCGGCCGCTGTCACACACCGTCTTCCCCTCGTCTTCCTGGACGCCGCCTACTGCTAGGTACAGGTGAACCACCGGGTGGTGAGCCAGTCTGTGGTCATGGCTGTTCTTCGTCCTGCTGTCTCGATGAGGCGGCGTCGAGCGCGGTCCACACCAGTGCCGTGGCCGCGTCGAGCAGTGCCTTCTCGGCGGCCTCGCCGACGCAGTGCGCGGCGAATTCGCGCTGGTGGTTGAGGGCGGGTAGTGAGTCGATCCCGATGTAGGGGTGGATGGCCGGGACGACTTGGGAGACGTTGCCCATGTCGGTGGATGCCCGGTTCATGCGTGCAGCGGCGCTGCCGTCCTGGAAGCGGCGGCCGAGTCTCTCGGCGTTGCGGCGGTAGGCGGACAGGGCACGTTCGGCGGTACGGAACTCCGCGTACGGCTTGCTCTCCGCGGTGATCGCGAGTTGGCACCCGGTGGCCAGCGCGCCTGCCTCGAAGCAGCGCCGTATCCGGGGCTCGATGTCGGTGAGCTCGGCGAGTGTGCCGGCCCGGACGTACCAGCGGCCCTCGGTGTGTTCGGCGATGGCGTTGGGTGCCTCGCCGCCGTTGGTCACCACGCCATGGACGCGTACGGTCGGGGGCAGTTGCTGGCGGAGCAGGGCGATCGCGACCTGTGCCACGGTGAAGGCGTCGGCGGCGTTGACGCCTTGTTCGGGGTACGCCGCCGCATGGGCGGCCTTCCCCCGGTAGGCGACGTGCGAGTGGGAGACGGCATAGGGTTCGGCCGCTGCTACGTCGACGGGTGCCGGGTGCGCCATCATGGCGAGATCGAGTCCGGCGAAGGCTCCCCGGTCGAGCAGTTCGATCTTGCCTCCGCCTCCTTCTTCCGCGGGGGTGCCGTAGACCTCGATGGTCAGCCCTGCTTCGTCGGCGAGCGGTGCGAGTGCGAGTGCGAGACCGACCCTGGTGGCGTGACGACGACCAACACCTACGACGCCCTCGACGACCTGACCGCGCAGAGCGCCACCGGTGCCGAAGCGGCCACGGCCGACCGACACTTCACCTACTCCCTGGACGGTTACCTGGTGGCCTCGGCGGTCGGCGGCACCTGGGAGTACTACGCCACCAACGCGCTCGGCGACCTCCTCACCACCTCAGGCCAGGCGGGCAGTTCGTCTTTCACCTACGACGCCGACGAGAACCCGGCCACCCGCACCGACGCCTCCGGCACCAGCACCTACACCTACGACACGGACGGCCGCCTGGGCACCGACACGGACGCGTCGACCGGCACGACCCTGACCTACCAGTACAACTCCCTCTCCCAGCCCCAGTCGGTGACCTTCGGCGCCTCGGGCGACGTCCGCAACTTCGGCTACGACTCCCTGCACCGCTTGACCTCCGACACCCTGACTACCGCCTCCGGTACCAAGGTCGCGTCGGTCGGCTACGACTGGGACAAGAACGACAACCTGACCTCCAAGACCACTACGGGTGTCCAGGGTGCCTCCACGAACGCGTACGTCTACGACTACGCGAACCGCCTCACGTCCTGGACCTCGGGCTCCACGACCACCGGCTACACCTACGACGCCGACGGCAACCGCCTGACCGCAGGTCCCACGACGTACACCTACAACGCGCGGGATCAGCTGACGTCCGACGGCACGCTCAACTACAGCTACACGGCCCGCGGCACCCTCTCCGCCAAGGGCTCCACGGCGTACACCTTCGATGCCTACGGCCAGCAGGCCACGACAGGCGCGACGACGTACACCTACGACGCGCTGGGCCGTGCGATCACCGTCGGCTCCACCACCCTCACCTACTCCGGCACCGACAACACGGTCGCCTCCGACGGCGCGAGCACCTACAGCCGCGACCCGTCGGGTGCCCTGACCGGCGAGTCCTCGGCGACCGGCGCCACCCTGGCCTGGACCGACCTGCACACCGACGTCATCGGCCAGTTCACGGCGAGTGGCACCACACTCACCGCCTCCGCGAGCTACGACCCCTGGGGCACCACGACCGCCTCCACCCTCACGGGCAGCGCCGGCTACCAGAGCGAGTACACCGACCCCGCCACCGGCAACGTCAACATGCACGCCCGCTGGTACAGCCCTGCCGCAGGCGGCTTCGACTCGGCGGACACGTTCGACAACACGGCGGTCGGAGACAGCGTCAACGCCAACCACTTCACGTATGCGAACGACGCACCCCTCGTCGGCACCGATCCGTCCGGTCATTTCGTCAATCCCAATGAAGGAGGCGGCGAAGGGGGGGACGGCGAATTCGGCGAGAGCGAAGGCGAATCCGCAGCCGAAAAGAGAGCGCGGGAGCGAGAGGAGGCCGAAGAGGAGCAGGAGGAGTACGCGACGGAGCAGGAGGAGTCGCTGGAGGAGGCCAAGCGCTCCAACTCCCATGCCGAGGAACGGGAAGAAGAGGCCCGCGCCGAGGGCGAGGAGGGGGAGTCGACCTCCCGCGGCCGTGGATCGTCATCCGGCTCCTCGAACGGGTCCCGTTCCTACCGCGGTTCGAACACGACCACGCAACGCGAGTCCGCCGAGCAGGCAGCCGAAGAACGCGCCGCCGCCGCGCGGGCAGCAGCGGCCCGTCGAGCGGCGGTCAGAGCCCACGCTGAGAAGATCACGTACAGCATCGGCCGCGGCACCCTGACCATCCGCTCCGGCACCGGATCCGTCGCCGTCGCGCCAACCGTCGGGATCAACATCAGCAACTCGGTCCTCAACGCCGCCTCCGCCATCGCGGCCGGCCTGACCACCGCCGCCGTGTGCGTGTCCACCGGCGGCTGCACCGGAGACGACGATGACGAGGGGCGCAGGAGTTCGTGCGATGCGACACCCTTGATCGACGGGGGGCGGATCTACGGCGGTCTTGAGGAATACACGGACCACCAGGGGAACAAGGGATGCAGGGCGACCGGCGCCATCGCATTCCTCACCAAGAGCGATCGCAGGTCGCGCACCGGAGCGGGTGGCCTGCCGAAGTGCTCCGAATGCGATCCCTCCGTCGATCCGGACGGAATGGAAGAGATCAGGGCAGGAGGAGGAGATCCGCAGGCTGGTCACCTGATAGGTTATTGGGGCAAGGGTACCGGTCAGGATGTCCGAAACCTGGTGGCTTTGAATGCCAGGGCGAACGCCCGGATGGCGAGCAAGGTGGAAGCCTTCGGGTGGAAGTCCCTGAATAAGAACAACAGCCTGTTCATGTCCGTCGTTCCCCTATACGGAGACACTCACTCGGCCGTTCCTTCGACTATCCAAGTGGGAATGACCGTGTACGGACCCGGGGGAGGGATCGTGGACAGTTATTCATGCACTGCGATCAACTCCAAGACCGGCATCGGCTCGAAATGCTAAAGAGGTCTAGTGGTGGCAACATTCGCAGAGATCCGAGCCTTGCTGGGCGAACCCAGATTCAACTGGACGGATCCGGCGCCATGGATTGAAATGAAACGGGAGTTCGGAATCGAATTCCCGGCGGACTTCCGTGAGATCCTGGATGCCTACGGTTCGGTCCAGATCAACAATCAACTGTATCTGAAGCACCCCGCCGGCCATCTTCTGCACAACCTGGGAGAATTGATCAGGGGGGATCTTGAGCTCTGGCGCGAGGAAGACATGGTGGAGTACCTGCCCAGTCCGGCAGGGGCGAACCCCGGTGAGTTGATGCCGGTCGCGTTGGCCAAGACGGGGGAATGGGTTTTCCTCCGCGTCCCGGACGGCTCCTCGTCACCCTGGCGCGTCGTGGTGGCGGAGCTCGACAGTCCGGCCTGGACACTGCATGAGATGACGTTCGGCGAATGGTTGGTGGCTTACCTCAGGGGCGAGGACGTGACGGTGTGTTCTCGCAACTTCGCTCCCGATCGCCCGTTCTTCGAATCGCTGAGCTGAACCGCGGATACCGGCAGACCAGATCGACCTCGACAAGGACGATGACCTTGAAGGCTTCTGATCGTGCCCACCGCCCGACTCGTGGGTGCCGGTGGGCCGTTCTCGGCGCGGGTGCCGCGGTGCTGCCGGCGGTGGCCGGTGTCGTGGCGCTGCTCCTGCCCTCGGAATCCGGCGATGGTGCGACGCCGCCCGCGCCGGTGTCGCACGTCGACACAGCCACCCGGGCCTGCCTTCTGTCGTCCACCGACACCGACCCGACGGGCACCTGGGTGGCGATGCAGAACATGGCAAGGGCGAGCCGCACGAACGTGGTGGTGCAGCGCTACCGCCTGCCCGTGTCGGGGAAGGCAGCCGCCTACGTCAACACCCTCGTTCAGCTGCGCTGCTCCACGATCGTCACCACCGGCGCCACGGCGCGCTCCGCCGTAGCATCCCGGCTGGCCGACGGACACATTCCGCACGTCCGCTTCGTGGTCGTTGCTGGCCAGCCGGTGTCGGGTGCGACGCATCTGAGCCCCGACTCGGTGAGCACATCGGCCCTGACTCGGGCGGTCTTGCGCTGAGCGGCGCGCACAGGTACGTCACCTCGCGGACGCCCGCGAGCTGCTGCTGCTGCTCGCGCCGGACGTCTCCCCTGGATCTGGTACAGGGTTTCAACTTGTGATTTAACGTCCTGGCATGAGCGGTGCGCACCCTTCTCGGTGGCCGGTCCGGTCAGGATTCGTTGTGTCAGTTCGTGTTGTCGATGACGCTGCGGGCTGCGAGGCGGAAGTTCTTGACTGCTTGGTAGAGGATTCGCTCTCGTTCGGCAGCAAGGGCGGTGTCCTCGCCTTTGCGGGTGCTGTCTCCCGCGTGAGCGTTCTCGGTCATCCGCCGCATGATGTGGGAGAGATCGCTGGAGGCGTGGGTGACTCGTGCGGCGACTTCCGCGAGGGAAGCCGGTCCTTCGAGGATGACGACTTCGGTAGCGCGGTGGACCTCGCGGGCCAGGGCGATGAAGCGGCGTAGCTTCTCGTCGACGTCTGCTAGGTCGGGGTTGTCTGAACGCAGTGCGTCGAGGATGGCGTCCATGGCGATGTCGCGGTCATGGAGCGCGCTGAGATAGCCGGCGTATGCGTCGCGGCGATGCTGACGGCGCCACTGATCATGCTGCGCTCGTGCCTGTGCCCGGCCGCTCACGATCGCGGCGGCGAGAGTGGCGATAGAGCCGACAGCGGCGCCCAACAGCGCGGCAAGTCCTGCGTCCATGGGCCCAGTCTGCCGTTGTTGTCGTTCATCCAGTGCGCCGGGGTTTGGTGCCGACCTTGTGGTGGGCGGGTCGGCTGTATGCCTCGCGGGTGGCAAGGACTCTGCCCACGTCATGACGGGTGGCTTGGCGGCGGTTCTTCGAACCCGGGGGCCGACCTGGTCCGGGCCGGGACGGTTTCGGTGCACCGGTTGGCGACCCGGTCTTCGCGTGCAGGTTTCTGAAGCCTCTGCGGACGCGGGCTGGTGTCAGTCTGTTCGGTTCGGCCGGCCTTTCCCAAGGTCGCCGCAGGTCGGTGGCCAGTGGGCGGGCGAGCCGGAGCTGGGCATAGGCGGCGATCACCAACCACGTCCACCGGTCGGCCGCTTCCGAGTCGTGGAGCCGGGGCTTGGTCCAGCCGAGTGTCTGCTTGAACAGGCGAAACGTGTGCTCGATGTCGAAGCGTCGGAGGAAGGACTGCCAGCATCGGTCGACATCTGCTTCGGTAGCACCGGTGCCGACCACCACAGCCAGACCGGCTTGTTGACCCCGCCGCTGGGCAGTTTCTCCACGGCCAGGCGGATGACGGTGCCCTCGATGATGGGCAGTGGTCCGTCGTGGTCAAGCCATGCCGCCCGGCGGGTCAGGCGCGGGTGCAGCCGGTCCCATGCCCGCGCGGTCGCCTTCCCATAGAGCCGCGTGTCCGTGGCCGTCACGACCTGCTCGGTGCCCCAGGTTGCCGGGTCGCCGCAGATGAACTCGCCACCGTGCTTGGGCGGCCGACCACCTTTGGGGTCGTAGACCCGCGGCGGTGTCGGCCGCCGCATCACGCGGTCCGAACGGAGCCGCCCAACTATGTCGACAGGCAGCCCCGCCGGCAAGTGGGCGATACGCGGAGCGTCGTATCCCGCGTCCAGCACGACCAGGATCTCCGGGTCACCCGGCCGCCACTGGCCGGCCGCCACCAGCCGCTCGACGACCTCGCGGACCTGCACGGAGGTCACCGCGGCGACATCGGCGCCGGGCTCCAGGCGGACCGCGTCCAGCACCGCCGTCCAGGACGTGCGGCCGGCCTCCAGCGCGGCCACCACCGAGTACGGCCAGCCCGGGACCATCTGATGCTTGGCCTCGCCCCGGCCGAATGTGTGGCAAAAGGACCGGTCAGCACATGTGTTGGCGTCCGGCCGCAGCCACGGCGAGACATCCACAGCCAGCACCAGCCGACCATCGGCCGCCCTCGGCAACGGCATCCCGACCAGGGCACGACGCAACCTTGCGACATCGATCCGCCCCTGGTTCAGTCCGCCGTACAGAGCCCCGTGACCACGACGGTGTTCAGGCACGAGCGCGAGATCAACCAGCGTCCGCACCGGGCCGTCCGTGCACAACAGCGCGTCGCACAACTCGAACAACGCGTCGCCCCGCGCAGTCAGACACGCGTACAGCTCCGACCGGAAGTGCGACACTTCCGCGAACGCATCCCGCAGGACGCCTTGATGCACCAAACTCACGACCACGGCCTTCGCGCTGATCCACTCTGAGACGGAGCACAGGATCAGACGGGGGCCGCCCTCACGTCCGCTGGACTGCGAAAACGCCTACCAAGTTCGAGCCGTGTTCGACACCGGACCATAAATGACAAGCTCAGATCTGGTTCTGCCCGCCGTCGACGTAGATGTTCGCGCCGACGATGTAGCTGCTCTGTCCGGAAGCCAGGAACGCCACGGCGGCCGCGACCTCCTCAGGACGCCCTATGCGGCCCTTGGCCACGGTCGCGGCGACATTCTCCTTGACGGCGGACAGTGTCTCCTCGCCACCGAGAATACTGGCGAGCCCGGGAGTCTCGACCCCGCCCGGCGACACCGCGTTGACCCTGATGCCCCGGCCTTTGAGTTCGTTGGACCATGTCCGCGCGAACGACCGGACGGCGGCCTTGGACGCCGCGTACGCACCGAACGCCTCCATGCCGTTGTCGGCAGCTGTGGAGGAGGTCAGGATGACCGAGGCACCGTCATTGAGCAGCGGGAGCGCCTTCTGCACGGTGAACAGAGTGCCCCGGACGTTGACCCCGAAGGTCTGGTCGAAGTGGTCTTCGGTGGTCTGCTCCAGCGTGACGAACGCACCGACCGCCGCGTTCGCGACGAGCACGTCCAGTCCCTGTCCCCGGGCCCGGACCGCGTCGTAGAGCCGGTCCAGGTCGGCTGCCTCGGAGATGTCGCCGACCACCGCGGTGGCCCTGGATGTTCCGATGGTCTCGATGGCGGCGTCCAACTCGGTCTTGCGCCGGCCTGTGATGAACACGTGCGCGCCCTCGTCTGCCAGACGTGCGGCGGTGGCCAGACCGATTCCGGTGCTGCCGCCGGTGACCACAGCCGTCCTGCCCTCAAGCTGTCCCATGCGAGTGTCTCCATATCCCTCTGTGTTGACCTGCTTCGACAGCCATACTTCAGGAGCACCCCGGTACGGTGCATCATGTGTAGTCCTTATTTCTTTACGTATCGTCCAGAAAGGAGGAGGGTGTGCTCGGCTCCAGCGATCCGATCGCCGACGCCATCGGTCTTCTGCGCCCTCGCACCGTGATCGACCCCGGTCTCCATGCGGCAGGACCGTGGGCCCTGCGCTTCGATCAGTCCTCGCATGTCAAGCTTGGTATCGTCGCGCGCGGCACGTGCTGGCTGACCCTTGACGGGCACAAGCCCGTACTGCTGGAAGAGGGCGACTTCTACCTGCTGGGCAACCCCCCGCCCTACGTCCTGGCCAGCACGCTCACCGCACCATCGCGCCCCGCGAAGCCGGTGTGGGGGAGCGCCAGGGACGGTGTGGTACGCATCGGCCCGGAGGCTGAGGAAGACACGTACCTCTGCGGCGGGCACTTCTCGTTCGAGGACACGAACACCCCAGCCCTGACCCAAGTCCTACCGCTGCTCGTGCTTGTCCGTGCCGCAGATCCCCGCGGCAAGCTCCTGGCACACCTCAGCGAGCTCCTGGTCTCCGAGACCAGAAGCGCCGCCGCCGGCAGCTCTCTCGTCCTGAACCACCTCGCACAGGTCCTATTCGTCCACATGCTGCGCGCCCACGCCGAACAGGCCGATCAGCCCACCGGCTGGCTGGGAGCGCTCAACGACGACGGCATCGGTGCCGCACTTCGCGCCATGCACACCGACGCGGCACACCCCTGGACACTCAAAGAGCTGGCCGCTATCAGCCACATGTCACGTTCCGCGTTCGCCTCATCCTTCAAGGGCCAGGTCGGAACCACCCCGCTGGACTATCTGATCCAGTGGAGAATGAGCCTCGCTCGCGACGCCCTGAGCCGCGGCACACGAACGATCTCCGAACTCGCGTTCACGATCGGCTACAAATCCGAAAGCGCGTTCAGCACCGCATTCCGCCGCGTGGTCGGTTCCTCACCCAAACAATTCCGCGAAACATCAACCTGCGCGGTCAACGGCCGTCCGGATCAGGGCCACTGACCCCGTACCGCGACAAGTACCCGTTCTCGAAGCCCATGGTCAGGGATCGAAATCAGGTTCTCAGGCCTGCTGCCCTGGCTGTTGGGAGGCGCCGTGCTGCCGGCAGGAGCTCTCCCGCGGATTCAGCGCAGCAGGACCACGACCCGGACTCCGGCGGCAACGCCTTAGCCACACACAGTGTCGGCCCTGTTCTCGTATAGCTACGGCGAACGGACATGTAGCGCTCCGTAACCATCTGGCAACGGTCCCGATCTTCTGACGTTCTGACTGGTGCTCGGTCGCCACGCTGTGGTGATCCAACTGGTCGGCGGGGGAGTACGGGTGCGGCAGGACTGGGAGCCGGAAGACCTGATCGAGGTCTGGACGCTGCTCGAAGACGACATGAAGCGGTTACGGAGCAAGTCGGGGGCGAACCGGCTGGGGTTCACGATGCTGCTGAAGTTCTTCGAGGTGGAAGCTCGGTTCCCCGAGACGGTCAAGGAGATGCCTGCCGCCGCGGTGGAGTACGTGGCTCAGCAGGTGAAGGTGCCAGCGGAGGCGTGGGCCGCCTATGACTGGCAGGGCAAGACGGTTCAGCGTCACCGGGGAGAGATCCGGGCGGCGTACGGGTTCCGGGCGATCACCGAGGAAGACCGGGAGCGGCTGGCCGAGTGGCTGGCCGCTGAGTTGTGTCCGGTGGAGTTGTCGCGGGATCGGCTGGCGGCGGCGGTGGTCGCCAGGTGCCGTAACGACCACGTCGAGCCGCCGGCCCCGGGGCAGGTCGGGCGGTTGGTGGGCAAGGCGGTCAGGGACTTCGAGGCCCAGTTCTGTCGCAGCAGGGTGGAGCGGCTTTCTCACGCGACCCGTTCGCGTCTGGAGGATCTGGTCGCCAGCAGCGAGGACGTGGCGGCCGAGGAAGCGGACGGTGAGGACGCGGTGGCGGGTGGCGGGTGGTCGTACTTCGCCGAACTGAAGACCGACCCGGGTGCCCCGGGCCTGGAGAGTCTGCTGGCGGAGGTGAACAAGCTCCAGCGTGTGAGGCGGCTGGAGTTGCCCGCGGACCTGTTCGCGGACGTGTCGGAGAAGCTGGTGGACGCGTGGCGGGCGCGGGCGTCGAAGCGAACCTGGAGCGGATGAAGCCGCCCCGGCGCCTGACGCTGCTGGCCGCGTTGTGCCATGTGCGGCAGACGGAGATCACCGACTCGCTGGTGGACCTGTTCATCCAGCTCGTTCTGAAGATCAACACGAGGGCGGAGCGGAAGGTCGACAAGGAGCTGAACGCTGAGCTGAAGAAGATCCGGGGCAAGGAGGGCATGCTCCCGCGGGTCGCGGAGGCGGCGCTGTCCGAGCCGTCCGGCACGGTGCGGCGGGTGATCTACCCAGTGGTCGGCGGGGAGAAGACGCTGAAGGCCTTGGCAGCGGAGGCTGCGGCGAACGAGGCCCGCTACAAGGCGCGGGTCCGTACGGTGCTGCGCTCCTCGTACTCGGCGCACTGGCGCCGGATGCTCTCGCCGCTGCTGGGCGCGCTGGAGTTGAAGTGCAATAACACCGCGTACCGGCCCGTGATGGATGCGATCGACCTGCTTCAGCGCTACCTGGAGCAGCCGTTGAAGGAGGGGGCGTTCTTCGATCCGGCGGAGAGCGTGCCGTTGGCGGGGGTGGTGCCGGAACAGTGGCGGGCGGCGGTGGTGGACGACAAGGGGCGGGTCGAGCGCATCCCGTACGAGTTGTGCGTGCTGGGTTCGCTGTGGGACGCGGTGCGCCGACGGGAGATCTGGGTGGTGGGGGCGAACCGGTGGCGCAACCCGGAGGACGACCTGCCCGCCGACTTCGAGGACAACCGGGACGTGCACTACGCCGCGCTGGGCCAACCGCAGGACGCCAAGGAGTTCATCGCCGCCCTCCAAGGCAAGCTCCGCACCTCGCTAGTGCTCTGACCGGGAAGGTCCGCCGGGTTGGTGGTCGTGGCGGTTAGATGTGCGGTGACCGTCCGATCGTTGGGGGTGTGGTGGCAGAGCCTGTCCGTGTGCGCAGGTTGACCGACCAGGAGGGGCAGAAGCTGCAGCAGATCGTGCGCCGGGGCAGTACCAGTTCGGTGCGCTACCGGCGCGCAATGATGCTGCTGGCCTCGGCCGGCGGAAACCGGGTACCAGTGATCGCGCAACTGGTTCAGGCCGACGAGGACACCGTCCGCGACGTGATCCACCGGTTCAACGAGATCGGCCTGGCCTGCCTGGACCCTCAATGGGCGGGAGGCCGTCCCCGCCTGCTCAGTCCTGACGACGAGGACTTCGTCGTCCAGACGGCCATCACCCGCCCGACCAGGCTCGGCCAGCCCTTCACTCGCTGGTCCATCCGCAAACTCGCCGCCTACCTGCGCAAATTGCACGGCCGCGTCATCCGGATCGGCCGCGAGGCCATACGGTCCCTCCTCGCCCGCCGCGGCGTCACCTTCCAGCGCACCAAGACCTGGAAAGAGTCCCCGGACCCGACCGTGACACCAAGCTCGACCGAATCGAGCACGTCCTGGACCGCTTCCCCGACCGGGTGTTCGCGTTCGACGAATTCGGCCCGCTCGGCATCCGCCCCACCGCCGGATCGGGCTGGGCCCCTGCCGGTCACCCTGAGCGGCACCCCGCGACCTACCACCGCACTCACGGCGTCCGGTACTTCCACGGCTGCTACTCGATCGGCGACGACACCCTCTGGGGCGTCAACCGCCGCAAGAAGGGCGCCGGGAACACCCTGGCCGCGCTCAGGTCCATTCGGGCGGCCCGCCCGGACGGCGCCCCGATCTACGTCATCCTGGACAACCTGTCCGCGCATAAGGGCGAGACCATCCGGCGCTGGGCCAGGAAGAACCGGGTCGAGTTGTGCTTCACCCCGACCTACGCGTCCTGGGCCAATCCGATCGAGGCCCACTTCGGGCCGCTGCGGCAGTTCACCGTCGCCAACTCCAACCACCGGAACCACACCGTCCAGACCCAGGCTCTGCACGCTTACTTGCGCTGGCGCAACAAGAATGCACGTCACCCGGACGTCCTCGCCGCCCAACGGAAGGAGCGTGGTCGTATCCGCAGCGAGAAGGGCATCCGCTGGGGCGGCAGGCCCGCGCTCCCAGCGTGAGGAACTCCGATCAGAGCTCTTCCGCGACGTCCTCGGACGCCCAGATCCGGAACAGCGAGAGTCCCTCGGTCAGATTGCCCGGCCCACAGGCGACGTGAAACGTCTGCTCAGACGTCCACACAATGACCCAGTCATGCTCGTCTCGAGTAACCCGCTGATGGGGATGCTCCCGGTCAGCCAACTCCGTCTCTTCAAGATTGATCTTGACGAACCACCCCGGGTTGTCGGTCGTCTCGAACCTCACGCCCCATTCGTGTTCCCAGTCGCCATCGCACTGTGAGGAATACCAGCTCTGCAACCACTCAAGGACGTGCTCAGGTCCGGACATGAACGCGATGGTAGGCGAACCACACGTGGACCAACGGACCCTGTGAACCTTCCCGGTCAGAGCACTAGCACGGTGAGCAGGGCCTTGGCGGCGCGGGCGGGATCGCCGGTCTGGTTGCCGTCCTTGGTCCGGCGGGCGGCGCGGATCGGGTCGAAGACGGTGTCGTAGTCGGAGATGGTCCGCGGCACGCGGGTCATCGAGCGGCCTGCCCAGTCGGTGCGGAACGCGCCCAGGGCGAGGGCGGTGACGTGGATGCCGAGGTGGGCGACCTCTTGCGCCAGGGATGCGGTGATGCCCTCGACGGCGAACTTGCTGGCGCCGTAGAACGCGACACCGGGCAGCGCGGTCAGTCCGGCCATGGAGGACACGGTGACGATGTGGCCGGTGCGACGGCGCCGCATGGACGGCAGAACCGCCTTGATCGTGGCGACGGTCCCGTGGACGTTGACGTCGAACTGGTGCCGCAGGTCGTCCATGGAGGACTCCTCGACGGTGCCCTCGACACCGTATCCGGCGTTGCTGATCAGCACGTCCACCGGACCGATGCTCTCCTTGACGTACTCGACCGCCCGGGAGACGGCCGCGGCGTCGGTGACCTCCAGCAGCAGGCCGGTGGTGCGGCCCGGCGCCAGGGCTTCGAAGTCGGCGATCTGGTCCTGGTTGCGGACGGTGCCGACGACCAGGTGGCCGACGGCCAGGGCCTCCTTGGCGAACGCACGGCCCAGGCCACTGCTTACACCGGTGATCAGGATCGTCTTGCTCACGGGGCACTCCTTGACAATGGCGGCATCCTGGCCGCCCGGGCGGCGAACAGCCGCGTGCTCAGTGACCGGAGCCTGGCGCGACTACGACGAAGCGACGTGAGCCCGAGTCACGATGACATCGGAAGTGCTGGTTCCGTGGGGGAGGGACGTCGGTGAGGGCCGGCGGCGTCCCGCCCCACGGCGACACCGTTCTTCAGCCCGTCCGGCGCAGGAAGTCGACGACCAGGTCTGTTGTCGCCTGCGGCTGTTCTTCCGTGATCCAGTGCCCGCAGTCCGGGATGACGGCGTCCTCGACGTCGTCGGCGACACAACGCAGCACCTCGCCGATGCCGGGGCCGAAGGTGGCCTCGCCGCCGAAGGCCAGGACCGGCATCCGCAGCTTGCCCTGCGCCAGGAACTTCTCGTTGTCGGCCGCGTCCTGACCGAACGCCAGGAACTGGGCGAAGCTCGCCCGCATGGCGCCGGGTTGGGCGTAGAGCGCCGCATAGTGCTCGCGCTTCGCTTCGTCGAACCGCTCCGGGACCACGGAGAGTTCGTTCCAGAAGCGGTCGAGGTAGATGCGCTCGCGGCCCTCGACGAGACGCTCCATGTCGTGACCGCCGAAGCCGAAGTGCCACATGACCGGGTCCTGCGTGATCCGGTCCCAGGGGCCGATGCCGGGCAGCGGCGCGTCGATCGCCACCCACCGGCTGACGCGCTCACGGTGGGTGGCGGCGACCGCGTAGCCGACCATGATGCCGATGTCGTGCGTGACCAGTTCGATGGTGCCCACTCCCAGGGCGTCCAGGACGCCCCACACGTCCGCCGCCTGGTTCTTCTTGTCGTAGCCGCCCTCGGGTTTCGAGGAGAGGCCCAGCCCGCGCAGGTCGGGCGCGATCACTGTGTGGTCCTCGATCAGTGCGCTCGCCAGGTGACCCCACATGTCGCCCGTGGTGCCGAAGCCGTGCAGCAGGACCACCGCCGGACCCTGTCCGCCGACGCGCACATGGATCGTGGCGCCATTGGCCTCGAACTCATGCGACTGCATACCGGCCGGGAAGGGGTGGATGCCGTCCTGGCGTCCGTTGTCGTTCATCGCTGTACTCCAGGTTTGAAGGGAACAGGGCTCCCAGGCGAGAACGGCCGGGAGGACAGAGCCGCGTCCGGGCGTGGAAGCACCGCCTCGACGGCACGACCTGCCGGTTGTACGCGCTCATGGGCGCGTCCTGCTGAGGAACTGGATCTGGGGCGGCCGCAAATCCGCGCCACATCCTGAAGCTAACCGACCGGTCATCTAAGTTCCATCGGGTGCCGAACGCCGCTCCCGCGGGGGCAGCCCGCTGACCTGTGATGGAAGGAAGGGGCTACCAGCAGGGAGGAAGCTGGTCGGTGATCTCGTCCCGCCCGGAGCGCAAAATGGCCCATGAGCGCCCGGAGAGAGGCCCCTGTCCGCTGGAAGGATTCGCCGTGAGCACCGAGACCCGTTCGCTCGCCTCCCCGAGGTGCCCCGCTTCACAGTCGCCAGCACCACGGTGTCCGACGGGAGGAGTGCGGCGGCGGCGTCGAGGGTGCGGTGCTGTAGGTCGTGACGTTCGGCGGTTCGGAGAACTCTGGCTCGACGACAGCCAGCCGGTCGGTCATCCCGAGTAGCTCCAGGACCCAGGACGATCCCGGTGCCGATGGCCCCGGCACCGACCAAGGCGGTGCTCGTGATCTCCGGCCCCGTGCCGGTCATCGCGCCGGGCTCCGTGCCGAGCGGCACCGGACAGAAGTCCACGACCGGGCTGGTCGCGTACGTGCCGGTGCGCAGCCCGACGGTGCGTTTGAAGACCTCGGCCGTCAGTAGGGCGGCGTCAGCACCGCCTCGAATCCGGAGCTGCCGGTCGCGGGAACGTGTGGCCGGCATGCGGGATCCGTTCGCCGTGCCCATCGGGGACACGGCTGAGTGCACGCCGGACGGCGGCTGCGTCCCGATACCTGTTCCATGGCGACGGCCGGCCATCCGGCTCCGGAACCGCTCTCCCGGGACAGCGCCAGCAGTGTCGTGGACCTCCCGTCGGCCCTCTGCTCGGCCCGGGCAGGCTGCCCTTCGAAGCAACCGGGCTCACCCTGGCCGAAGAGCCTGCTCGCCGCCCAATTCGCCGACGGGCTCCTTGAAACCCGCGCGCACGACATCGACGAAGGACTCCGCGACCTTCGGCATGCCCTTGAGCGGCTGGCCGCTTCACTCGACACACCGGCCGACGACATCACCTTGCTGCTCGCCCGCACCGGATCCACGAACAACTCGCCCTGCGGAGCCTGGAAGAGGAACCGTTCACCACCGAACTGGTTCCATGCGCCACGGCTGGCCGCGACCTGTTCGTCGTCGCCCCGCTCACCGAGCGATGGTGAACGCGCTACAACCGCACGGCAAGACCATCTGGGCCGAGCAAGTCATCCCTGTTCCGTCACCGGACCAGCCCGCTTGATCGCCCTTCCTCGGCTTTGGTTCATCGTGTGCCGTCCAGCGCACCCGACATGAGTCGGCGGACCACCTCGGTCAGCAGATCGGTACCCGCGCTGATGTCGTGGTCGTTCGTCGACTCGCCCTCGTTGTGGGAGATTCCCTCGATGCTGGGCACGAACAGCATGATCGACGGTGCGACGTCCTTCATGTTGACCGAGTCGTGGCCGGCGATGGTCATCATGGTCTGGTGGCTGAGCCCCAGCTCGTCGGCGACGCGGGCGGCGAGTTCGACACCGGCCGTGGGGAACGGCGCCACACCCCAACCATGCGTCTGTACCTGCTCGATGGAGACCGACGCACGTTCCTCGATGCCGGGGATCGACTCGGCCAGTTTCTTGGCCGCCGCATCGAGCAGGGCTTCGTCGGGCGAGCGCAGGTCGACGTGCATGCGCACTTCGCGGGCCACCACGACAGGGGAGTTGGGCTCGACGGTCATCTCGCTCACCGAGGTGTGCAGCGGCAAGTCCGTGCTCTGCTCGGCCAGTTCACGCACCGCCACGACGAGGAGCGAGGCACCGAACAGGGCGTCGCGCCGGTCCGCCATGATCGTGGACCCGGTGTGTGACTGCTCGCCGCGCACCACCACCTGGTACTTGCGTGCCGCCCAAGTGGCGTCCACCAGGCCGACGGTGAGCCCCTTGTTCTCCAGGTCGCGACCCTGCTCGATGTGGATCTCGGCGTACGCCGACACGTCCGGTCCGGGGTAGTCGCCGATCGTGCCGATCTCCCGGAGGGCGGTCTCGACGGTGGTGCCCGTGGGGTCGGTGGTCGCGAGGGCAGTGTCGGCCGACAGCTTCCCTGTGAAGACCGCGCTGCCCATCATGCTCGGCTTGAAGCGGGAGCCTTCCTCGTTGAACCAGTTGACCACCGCCACGTTGTACTTCGGTGCGGCCTCGGAGTCGCCGTACTGGCGCACGGCCCGGTGTGCGGCGTGCGCCGAGGCCAGGACGCCGTACGCCCCGTCGTAACGGCCGCCGAGCGGCTGGCTGTCCAGGTGGGAGCCGGTGAGGACGTACGGGGCTCCGGGCGTGACGGTGAAGAGACCGAACTGGTTGCCGACGCCGTCGTAGCGGACCTCGGCGCCACGAGTGGTGAGCCACTGGTGGAGCCAGGCGCGCTGTTCTCCGTCGGCGGCGGTGGCGGCCTGGCGGTCGACTCCGCCGGCGGGGGTGGCGCCGAAGGCGGAGAGGGTCGCGAAGTCCGTCAAGAGGGTGGCGTCGGGGGTGCTCATGATCACGTCCTGTCGGGGGTGTGGGAGGGGGAGTTGGGAGCTCAGGCGGCGGTCGCCGGTGCGCGGACCGTCGGGTCCTGGATCAGGTGCAGTACGGCCGGGAGTCCGCTCGCGCGGGCGCGGCGGAACGCCTCGCGGAAGTCGCGGTGCGAGGTCACCGTCTCGCCGTACGCGCCGTACGAGCGGGCCCATGCCGCGAAGTCCGGGTTGGTGAGCCGGGTGCCGGACGGGCGGCCGGGGTAGGTGCCCTCCTGGTGTTCGCGGATCGTGGCGTAGCAGCCGTTGTCGACGACCAGGGCGACGAAGACGGCGCCGTGACCCACGGCGGTGGCGAGTTCCTGGCCGTTCATCAGGAAGCAGCCGTCACCCGCGACCGACACGACCTCGCGTCCCGGGAAGACCAGGGAGGCGGCGACGGCGGCCGGTATGCCCATGCCCATGGCGCCGTTGCGGGGGGCGACGAGTGAGGCCGGGGTGCGGTGCGGAAGGTGGCGGGCCGGCCAGAGGGCGTGGTTTCCGGCGCCGTAGGTGATGACGGTGTCGGGGGTGAGTTCCTCGCGCAGCACGCTCATGACCGAGGTGAGGTCGACGTAGGTGTCGTCGTCCGAGGCCGTCGGCGCGGGTGAGGGAGTGGAGAAGTGCGCGTGTGCCTTCCCGGCCGCCTTGAACCACGCGACGTCGGCATCCGGTGACGCGGGCGTGGTGACCAGGTCGAGGACGAAGGACGGTGCGTGGGCCGAGACGAACTGGTCGATGCGGCCGCTGTGGCCCTGTGCGTCGCCGGGCAGGACGAGCACCGTCTCCGAGTCGAGACCCCGCGTGTATCCGTCGCTGAGCACGTCGCCGCGAGGGGCGCCGAGGAAGACGGTGAGGTCCGCCTCGTCCAGCAGTCGGGCGGCGTGGTCGCCGCGGCCGTAGCCGAGTGAACCGGCGTAGGCACCGGTGCCTTGGAGGTCGTGGGGGACCGCGTCGTAGGCGCGGAAGTCGGCGAGGACGGGGATCGAGTGGCGGGTCGCCCAGCGCATGAGTTCCTGGCCGCTCTCGGCGGTCCAGCCCTCGCCTCCTACGACGATCAGCGGACGGCGGGCGTGCTCGAACCGCCGTACCAGTTCCTTGAGTTCGGCCTCGGCGGCGCGGGGCGTGGGCACCGCGAGCGGCTGGACCGGGCGGGAGGTGCCCGCGGGCAGGGTGAGGACGTCCTCGGGGAGGCCGATGACCACCGGGCCGGGTCGACCGCTCCGCGCCACATGGACGCTCTCGGCGACGACACGGGCGGCGGCGGTCGGGTCGTCCAGCATGACGACCTTCTTCGCCGTGCTGCCGAACCACCCGGTGAGGTCGAACTCCTGGAAGGACTCCCGGCCCCGGTCGGGCACCGGGACCAGGCCGACGAAGAGGAGCATCGGGGTCGCGTCCTGGTACGCGGTGTGGACGGCGATGAAGGCGTTCGCGGCGCCCGGACCCCGGGTGACCATCGCGATCCCGGGCAGTCCCGTCAGTCTGCCCTCGGCCAGCGCCATGAAGCCGGCACCGCCCTCGTGCCGGGTGACGACCGTCGAGATCGGCGAGTCGTGCAGGCCGTCGAGGACGTCGAGGAAGGACTCGCCGGGGACGCCGTACACCCGCCGTACGCCTTCGCGCTCCAGCTGAGCGACGAGCAGATGGCCGGCGGAGAGGGGGCGCTCGGAGGGCTCGGGAGACTCGGGTGCGACGTTCGCCATCGGGTGTGTGTTCCTTCTCTTGAGGCCGCGGTTGCCCGGTCAGTGTTGCTGTCGGGGGCGGCCGGAGACACGGGGCAAAGGCCCTCGGATACGGGCGTTGGGGTGTGCAGATGAACAGAGCCGGGTCGGAGGTGGACGTCCGTCCGCTGACTGTTCTTCTGCTCGGCCCCACGTCCGTAACAAGAAGTTTTCATCCGGACCTCGAAGCGCGACGTGGCGCATTGGTCATCTGCACAGTCGACGGGCCGTGGCGGTGTGCTTCTGCTCCTTGTGGTCGGTGAAGGGGGCGATGCACGGTGGGCCGACCCGATGGCGCCCGTACAGTCCCCAGACGCTTCCTCTGCTCAGACCGGAGTCCCCATGACCGCTCCCGCCTCCCCGCCGACCCCGGACAGCCGGCTCGACGCGACGAAGATGCGCAGGATCTCCCTCGCCAGCATGGTCGGCACCACGGTCGAGTGGTACGACCTGTTCCTGTTCGGCACCGCCTCCGCGCTGGTGTTCGGCAAGGTGTTCTTCCCCGAGTTCGACGGTGCCGTCGGCACGATCCTGTCGTTCCTGACCTTCGCCTCCGCCTATCTGGCGCGCATGGTGGGGGCCGTGCTCTTCGGCCACTTCGGGGACAGGCTCGGCCGCAAGTCCATGCTGCTGATCTCCCTGACGGCGATGGGCGTGGCCACCTTCGCCATCGGCCTCGTCCCCGGCTACGGCACCCTCGGCGTGGCCGCGCCGCTCCTGCTGCTCGGCCTCCGGGTGATCCAGGGCCTCGCGCTCGGCGGCGAGTGGGGCGGTGCCGTACTGATGACCGTCGAGCACGCGCCGGCCGATCGACGCGGGTTCTTCGGCTCCATGGTCCAGATCGGCGTGCCGATCGGGACGCTGCTCGCCAACGGGGCGTTCCTGCTGGTGGCCTCCACCACGAGTGACGATGCCCTGTATTCGTGGGGCTGGCGGATCCCCTTCCTCGCCTCGGCGCTCCTGGTCGGCATCGGCGTGTACATCCGCCTCCACATCGAGGAGACGCCGTCCTTCAAGGCCGTCCGCGACGAGGGGGCCAAGGCGAAGATCCCGTTCGTCGCCCTGATGCGCCGGTACTGGCGCCAGGTGCTGCTGGGCGGTGTCGCGACGCTGTCCACGGGGTCGACCTTCACCTTGATGGTGGCCTCCGGCGTGAGCTACGGGACCAACGACCTCGGGCACTCGAAGAACCTGATGCTGTGGGCGGTCATGGTGTCCTGCGGTGTCGCGTTCCTGGCCATCCCGTACTTCGGGCGGCTGTCCGACCGGGTCGGCCGCAAGCCCGTCATCTACGCCGGCATCGCGGCGGAGGCCGTCCTCGCCTTCCCGTTCTTCTGGCTGCTGGACACCGGATCGGCGCCTCTGGTCTTCGTCGCCTACGCGCTGATGATGCTCGCCTTCTCCGCCAACTACGGCCCCATCGCGACCTTCCTCGCCGAACTCTTCGGCACCCACGTGCGCTACTCGGGCCTCTCGGTCGCCTACATGCTGTCGGGCCTGCTCGGGTCCGCGGCGACGCCCGCCATCACTGCCTGGCTGCTGACGGCCACCGGGAACAGCTCCTCGATCGCCTGGTACGTCCTCGGCGCGGCGACCCTGTCCCTGCTGGCCCTGTTCCTGCTCGCCGAGACCCGGTTCGGGGACATCGACGAGCCGGGCCTGGCATCCCGGTCGGCCGGGCGTCCGATCGGGGCCGTCGCATGAACACGAGCGTCAACGGGATCAGGCGGATCGAATCGCCGCCGGGCGTCCCCGCCGCCGTAGGCCCCTATGTCCAGGCGACGTCAGCAGGCGGCTTCGTCTTCACCACCGGCCAGATACCCGCAGCCCCTGGTGAGTCGACCGGCACCTTCGAGGACGACGTGCACGCGACCCTGCGCAACCTCGAAGGCGTCCTCCATGCGGCGGGCTCCGACCTCGACCACGTCGTCAAGGTCAACACCTACCTCAGCTCACCGGACCAGCTCGCGCCCTACAACAAGGTCTACGAGACGTACTTCGCCGACCGCCGGGCGGCCCGGACGACGGTGTGCGTGGGGCTGTGGGGCGTGTCCCTGGAGATCGACTGTGTCGCGGTGGTCCGGACGGAGGGGGAGCGGTGAGTCTCACGGCCCCGGATCAAGTAGCCCTCGGACAGGCGGAGTTGCTGGAACGCCTTCAGCAGGTCGACCTCCCCACCCTCGGCCACCTGCTCGAAGACGGCTTCGTCGACCCGGCTGTACGACGGCTGGGGCAGTCGCGCCGGATGGCCGGTACGGCCGCCACGCTAGCCCTCGACGCTCCGGACGCCACGGCCGTCAACCGTGCGCTCGTCGCATTGCGACCCGGTGAGGTACTGGTCGTCGACATGTGCGGTGACCACACCCACGCGCCGATCGGTGCCGTCACCGTCGCTGCGGTTCGAGCGCGTGGGGCCGCGGGCATCCTCGTCGACGGTGTGGTGACCGACGTGGACGCGCTGAAGGATCCGAGTGACGGCCTGCCGGTTCACGCCCGGGGGACCAGCTGCCTGACCACCAAACGGCTGGACGGCTCAGGAGGGCGGCGCCAGGTGCCCGTGGACATCGGCGGTGTCCGTGTCGCGCCGGGCGACATCGTCCTCGGTGACGCCAATGGCGTGATCGCCCTGCCGCCGGCCGCACTGGCCGCCGTAGTGCACCAGGCGGAACTGTCCGACGCGGCCGAGCCTGAACTCCTCGCGCGGATCCGGGCGGGCGAGGACCTGCGGACGCTCCTCCACCTCGGCTGATCCACCTCGGCTCTGCGAAGGATAGAACACACATGACGGAATACAAGATCGTCGACCCGGTCACGAACAGGCTCGTGCGGCGGTATCCGACGTCGGACGACGCCACGGTCGACCGCGCGGTCGAGGCAGCGGCAGCGGAGTTCGCCGACTGGAGGCGACGCCCGGTCAAGGAGCGCGCCGAACTCGTGCTCGCCGTGTCCCGGGAGTTCGAGAAGCGGCGCGAGGAACTGGCCGCGATCATCACGCGCGAGATGGGCAAGACCACCGTTGAGGCGCTGGGGGAGGTGGACCTGTCGGCGGCGATCTTCGCGTACTACGCGGAGCACGGTGCCGACTTCGCCGCGGACCAGCGGCTCGACATCCGCGGCGGCGGTGACGTGGTCGTAAGGTCCGAGCCGCTCGGTGTGCTGCTCGGCGTCATGCCATGGAACTACCCGTACTACCAGGTGGCCCGCTTCGCGGCGCCCAACCTCGTCCTCGGCAACACGATCGTCCTCAAGCACGCCCCGAACTGCCCCGAGTCGGCGCAGGCCATCGAGGACATGATGCGGGCGGCCGGACTGCCGGCCGGTGCGTACGTCAACGTGTACGCCACCAACGAGCAGGTCGCCCGTGTCATCGCGGACCCGCGGGTTCAGGGTGTGTCGCTGACGGGCTCGGAGCGGGCCGGGCGCGCGGTGGGCGAGGTCGCCGGCCGCCACCTCAAGAAGTACGTCCTCGAACTCGGCGGCTCCGACCCCTTCGTCGTCCTGCCCGACGCCGACCTGGCGGCAGCCGTCCGCGCGGCCGTCGAGGGCCGGATGGGCAACGCGGGCCAGGCGTGCACCGCCTCGAAGCGGTTCATCGTCGTCGACTCCGTCTACGACCGGTTCCTGGACGCCTTCACCGACGCGGTGCGGGCCCTGACCGTCGGGGAACCCACCGACGAGGGCGTCGCCTTCGGACCTCTCTCCTCCGAGGAGGCCGCCCGGACCGTGATCGCGCAGGTGGACGACGCGGTGGCGAAGGGCGCGACGGCGGTGACCGGAGGCAAACGGCCCGCCCGTGAGGGAGCCTTCGTCGAACCGACCGTCCTCACCGGCGTCACCCCCGGTATGCGCGCGTACCGGGAGGAGATCTTCGGCCCGGTCGCCGTCGTCCACCGGGTCCCCGACACCGCGGCGGCGATCCGCCTCGCCAACGACACGCCGTACGGCCTGGGCAGTGTCGTGTTCGGCCGGGACCTCGACACGGCGAAGGCGGTCGCCGACGCGCTCGATGTCGGCATGGTCTCGATCAACGGCCCCTCCGGGACCCAGGAGGACCTTCCCTTCGGCGGGGTCAAGCTCTCCGGTGTGGGGCGGGAGCTGGGCGCGTACGGGATGAGTGAGTTCGTCAACCGGAAGGTCGTCCGCGTACGGGGCTGAACCCGTTGCCGCCGGGTGGGGAGGAGCAGGCCAGGATGGAGCACATGCACACTCCGCCCTCGCCCTCGGCGCTGCCCCCGCCGGACCCGCATGTCGTCGCGCTGGCACGCCAGTGCCTGGAGGAGATCGACAGCCTGGTCGACGAATGGGCCGAGTACGTGGGGCCGCTGCGCGCCTCCTACTCGGAGCTGGTCTCCCCGCAGGAGTTCCGGGACAGCGCCTGGCAGGCGTTCGAGGTACTGCTGCGCACCGTCGCCCGGCTGCCGGTGCCGGAACACATCGCCGGGGTCTCCGAGCGCGTCGGCGAACAGCGCGCCCGGCAGGGCGTTCCGCTGGACGCGCTGCTGCAGGCCGCGCGCGTGGACTTCCGGGTGGTGTGGGCCGCGCTGGTGCGGCGCGCGGGGGACGAGGGCAGGGCGCAGCTGGTCAACTCCGCCTACTACGTGTGGGAGGCGGTCGAGCACCACGTCACCGGCATCATGACCGCCTATCAGCGCACCGTGCTGGAGATGGGGCGGCGGACGGAGGACGAGCGGCGGCTGTGGTTCAGCCGGCTCCTGGACAGCGACGGCCGCAACCCCACCGTGGTGCAGGACGCGGCGCGGGCGCTCGGGTTCCAGGTGTCCGGGCGCTTCCTGTGCGCGGTCACTCCCGGCGGCGGCGAAGCCTCCCTGCGCGGAGTCGCCAACGCACTGCGCGGTCTCGGTGCGCCGTTGCAACAGCAGGCGGTCGCCTCGGACATGGTTCTGGTCGTCCAGTTGAGCCCCCGGTTGACCCGGGAGGCGTTGCTCGCACAGCTTCGGGGGACGCCGTGCGGTGTCTCCTCGGAGGTGAGCGGGCTGACCGAGGTGCCCCGTGCGGTGACGCTGGCGACCGCCACGGCCCGTGTCCTGCCGCCCGACGCCGGCGAACCGCATTGCCTGGAGGACAGCTGGCTCGACGTCCTGGTTCACCGGGCCGGGGACCTCGGCCGGGATCTGGCGGCCGACGTGTTGGGCGGCCTGCACGCGGGGGCTCCTCCGGCGGAGGTGGACCGGCTCCTGGAGACCGTCCAGACGCACCTGTCGGGCAGCGGCTCCGTCGCCGACACGGCCGCCGCCCTGTACTGCCACCGCAACACCATCCAGCAACGCCTCAACCGCTTCGCCGAACTCACCGGCCGCGACCCCAGACGCCCCGAGGACGCGGCTCTGGTGGTGTTGGCCCTCAGCGCGAATCGCCTGCGGCGGATGTGACGCCGGTCCGCGTTACGGGTCTGTTCACGCCGAGAGCAGGCAGGGTGCGGAGTGGAGGGACGAGTTCGGGAAGATGTCCTCTACTGCGAGGTGAGCGTGGCCAGTTGGTGCAGGCGCTCGTAGTACCGGAGCTCTTCCGGTTCGGTGAGGAGGGGCAGGACCGTGTCGAGTTCGGTGACGCAGTGGCGCAGTATGCGCAGGCGTTCCACGTCGAGGAAGCCTCCGTTGCCGCGCCACGTCGTCATGCAGCCGGCGATACCGGCGTCGATCAGCACCATGTCGACGCCCTGCAGTTCCGCACCGCGCAGTGCGGCGGGGAACTCCGCATCCAGATGCTCCTGCCACAGACGGGCCACGACGGCCTCGCGCTCGATGTCGCCATTCACCGAGGTCATCTTCCTTCATACGGCCCTGACTCACGTTCCGCGGTCGCCTACTCGACGATGAGCGGGCGCAGTGTCCGGTGGGCGATGCGCAGACCCTGCTTCACCTTGGCCTCGGTTCCGGACCAGACGGGGTCCTCGTGTTCCACGGAAACGGTACCCGTGTAGCCGAGTTCGTGGAAGCGGTCGATGACGCGGCGCCAGTCCACCTCGCCCAGACCGGGCACCCGGTAGCGCCACCAGCCCGTCTCCCAGGGGTTGTCGCCCTTGTGCACGGTCCCGAAGAAGCCGAACCGGTCGCGCTTGGCGGGGAAGAGCTCGACGTCCTTGGCCTGGGTGTGGATGATCCGGTCGATGTACGGCTCGATCGTCGTGAGGGGGTCGACGCCGATCCAAGTGAGGTGCGAGGGATCCCAGTTGAGGTAGAAGCCGAGCCCGAACATCCACTCCCACAGCTCGGGGGAGTAGGCGAGGTTGCCCGGATAGCCGTCGGGGTGCCAGCCCTCCATCACACAGTTCTCGATCACGATCTTGACGCCGTGATCCGCCGCGTAGCCGACCAGCTCGGGCAGGATCTTCTCGCCCTCGCGCAGGTTCTCCACGACGGAGAGCCCCGGATCGCGTCCGATGAACGTGCCGACCGACTCCACGCCCAATCGTGCCGCCACGTCGATCACGTGCCGGAGATGGGCTCTGATCGCCTCCCGGGTCGCGGGATCGGGGTGCAGGTTGTTCTCGTAGTAGGCCAGCGAGCTGATCTCCAGGCCGGTGCGGCTCAGCAGTTCGCGGGTCGCGTCCTCGTCGGCCTGCGAAAAGGTCGCCACCGGGAGATGGGAGGCCTCGAACTCGCGGCCACCGGTGTTGGGCCACACGGCGACTTCGAGGGTCTGATAGCCCTCGGCCGCGGCCCAGCCGGCGATTGCGTCGAGAGAGAGGGAGGGGAGGCAGGCGGTCAGGAATCCGAGCTTCATGACGCGGGTCCTTCGGTGAGAGGGATGGGGGAGGGCGTCCGGGGCGGGGAGTCACATGCGCCGGTCAGCCCGCGAGAGGAGTCGCACGCGTCGGTCGGCCGAGGTTTGTGGTTCGCGCGGGCCGCGGGTCGGGGACAGCGGTCCACGCGCGCCGACCGACCGAGGGCCGGGGTCCACGCGCACCGGCCAGCCGGGGATCGTGGTTCACGCGCGCTGATCAGCCGGGGATCATGGTTCATGCGCGCCGCCTATCCAGGAACCGACGTCCACGCACGCCGGTTCGCCGAAGCCAGGACCGCGTCCACGAGGTGCGCGGACCGTAGGCCGTCGAGCACGGTGGGCAGGCCCTCCGGGGTCTCGCCGCGCAGCGCCGCGTAGGTGTCCTTGACGAAGTTCTCGAAGCACTCCAGATAGCCCTGGGCGTGTCCGGCGGGTACGAGTGAGAGCCGGGCCGCCTCACGGGTGTTGGACGTCGGATCGCGGACCAGGGTCTCGGTGCGGTTGGCGTAGCCGAGCCACAGGGACTCGGGCAGTTCCTGGTCGAAGACGGCGCTGGCGTCCGCGCCGTCGAGTTCGAACCACAGCCGGTTCTTCCGGCCGGCCGAGACCTGCGAGACGGTCGCGGACACCAGGACCCCGTCCGTCGTCCGCCCGAGCACGCCGACCGCGTCCTCCGTGGTGACCGGGACGCGCACGGAGGACGCGAGCGACCTCTCGGAGAACGACGGGCCCCCGGCATCGGGCCGTTCGGTCACCGTCGTGGCGGTCTCGGCCAGCACCTCGGCGATCCTGACCCCGGCCACCCACTCCACCAGGTCGAACCAGTGCGAGCCGATGTCGGCGAAGGCCCTCGACGGACCACCGGCCGCCGGGTCCACCCGCCAACTGGTGCTCTCCGGCGGGAGCAACCAGTCCTGGAGATACGAACCGTGCAGCAACTGCCAGGAGCCGAAGTCGCCTGCCGCGACCCGGGCCCGCAGCTCGCGGACCATGGGGTGATAGCGGTAGACGAAGGGCACGGTGGCGATCAGGCCCGCGGCCGCGGCGGTGTCGGCGAGCGACCGGGCATCGGCCGCCGAAGTGGCGATCGGCTTCTCGCAGACGACGTGCTTGCCCGCGAGCAGCGCGTGGCGCGCCTGGGCGACGTGGAGGTGGTTGGGCGTGCAGATGTGGACCACGTCGACGCGGTCGTCGCTCAGGACGGCGTCCACGTCCGGATAGCCCACGTCGATCTGCCAGTCGTGTGCGACCGCCCGGCTCCGCTCGGGTGAGGAGGCCAGGACGCCGACCACGTCGGCGCCGGCGGCGCGTGCGCTGCGGACATGGACTGCCGCGATCATGCCCGCGCCGAGGACGGCGACCCGTGGGCGCGGGATGCGGGGGTGTCGTACAGGGGTTTCGGTGACGCGTGTGGTGTGCCCAGTCGGGGCGGCCATGCAAGATCCTTTCGGCACGTGCCGTACGGGAGCTCGCTGTTCCGGTCTCATCCGCGACCAACAGTAAGAGGCATACTTCTGTCAGGAAAGCCCTTTGAATATTGTCGTTTCTGGAATATTAATCGTCCGTTGGTGTCGTCGGCCTTTCCAGGGGGAGTGAACGTGGCAGCACGACTGGGCGCACCGGGCAGCGGCTCGCGCCGTCACCCCGACGCGGTGCGCAGCCAGATAGCGCGGCTGATCGCGGCCGGTGAGGCGTCCCACCGCCTGGACCTGTCCCGGCTCACCGGGCTCTCGCGGTCCTCGATCCACACGCACGTACAGGACCTGGTGGACGCGGGCCTGTTGCACGGGGAGGACGCCGGCGGCGGGGGAAGAGGCCGGCCGGCGCTGCGGCTCAGCCTCGCGGGGGACGCGGGTGTCGTGCTCATCGCCGATCTCACCACCTTCTCGACGCGCTGCCTGGTGACCGACCTGACCCAGCGGGTGCTCGCCGACACGACCGTCACCTGGCCGCTCGCCGAGGGCCCGGAGCGCACCGTGAACCTCCTGGTGGACCAGTTCGCCGACCTGCTCGAACAGGCGAAGGTTCCGGCGGACCGGCCCCGCGTCCTGGTCGTCGGACTGCCGGGACCGGTGGACGTGGCACGCGGCATGGCCGTCCGCCCGCCGATCATGCCGGGCTGGGACGCCTTCCCGGTGGCGGAGCGGCTCGGGGCCGCACTCGGCTGCCCCGTCCTGGTGGACAACGACGTCAACCTCATGGCGCTCGGCGAGGCGCGGACGGTGCCGCCCGAGCAGTTGCCCGTGCTGTTCGTGACCGTCGGCGCCGGCATCGGTGCCGGGTTCGTGCTCGCCGACGGGACGCTGCACCGGGGCGCCGACGGCGCGGCCGGAGACATCGGGCACATCCGTGTCCCGGGCGCCGAGGAAGTGGTGTGCCGGTGCGGAAAGGCCGGCTGCGTCGAGGCGGTGGCCTCCACCGCGGCGCTCGCCCGGCGCCTGACGGCGACCGGTGAACCGCCCCTCGACGCGACGGAGGGCGGGGCCGCGATGCGGGACTTCCTGGCCCGGCTGCGCGACGGCCTGCCGGACGCGCTGCACGCGGTGCGCGCCGCCGGGGTCACGCTGGGCGAGGTGATCGCCCTGTGCATCCACATGCTGAACCCGCGGCACGTCGTGGTCGGCGGAGAGATCGTCGAGGCCAGCGACGACCTGCTCTCCGCGGTGCGGGGCGTGGTGTACCGGCAGGCCCTGCCGCTCGCCACCCGTGAACTGTCCATCACCCGCAGCGAGTTGGGCCGGGACGCGGCGATGGTCGGTGCGATGGTGCTGGGCATCGAGCACCTGCTCTCGCCGGCCGGGATCGGGCGCTTCCCGGGGCCGCGCGACACTCCCTGAGCCGGGCGGTCCGCCCAGCGAACCAGCGGCCTTTACCGCCTCTCACCGTCGCCACTACCTTCCATCGTGTCTCGCACGTCCGGTCTCATCCACCGGCGGACTTGCTCCGCTCGACCGCGATCTGGGAGACACGGTGAATCGATCAACCCCTCGTGCACGCATCGGCGTCGTCGGCGCCGGCATGGTCTTCGACGCCTACGCCCGTGGCCTTGCCTGGTACGGCGACCTGCCGATCATCAGGATCGCCGACATCGACGTCGGCAGGGCCCGCGCCAAGGCCGAGCAGCACGGCATCCCCGCGTACGGCACGCCCGCCGAGCTCTACGCGGACCCGGACGTCGACGTCGTCGTCAATATCACGCCCCCCGTGGCTCATTGGGAGGTGACCCGGGACGCGCTCGCCGCGGGCAAGCACGTCTACAGCGAGAAACCGCTCGCCGCGACGGTCACCCTGGCCCGCGAGAACCTGGCCCAGGCAAAGGCGGCCGGGCGCGTCCTGGCCGGCGCCCCCGACACGTTCCTCGGCACGGCAGGCCAGACGGCACGCGCCGCCGTCGACGGTGGCCTGATCGGCACGCCCTTCGCCGCCACGTCCTTCGTCCGCTCGTCCAAGGTCGAGGCCAAGCACCCCAACCCCGGCTTCTTCTTCCAGCCCGGCGGCGGCCCGACCCTCGACTGGGGCCCTTACCACGTGGCCGCCCTGGTCAACGTGCTCGGACCCGTCGCCGAAGTCGTCGGCACCAGCACGATCCCCAGCCCCCGCATCACCGTGACCACCCCGGACCGCGTCGTCGACGAGGTCGAGGTCACCGTCCCCACGACCGTCGCCGCGATCCTCCGCACGACCTCCGGCGCGATCGTCTCCACCCTCTACAGCTTCGACATCTGGGACATGACCCTGCCCCACATCGAGGTCTACGGCACCGAGGGCACCCTGAACATCCCCGACCCGAACCGCCACGACGCCCCGGTCCTCATCAAGCGCCGTACGGACACGGACTGGTCCGAACTCCCCCCGGTCATCCCGCCCACCCGTGCCCCGGAGGCCGGCCCGTTCCGCGGCCACGGAGTGAACGACCTCGTCGAGTCCCTGCGCGGCCAACCGCTGCGTGTCCCGGGCGAGTTCGCGCTGCACGTGCTCGAAGTGCTGGAAGCCATCGAGCAGTCGACGTTCGCCGCCGGAGCCCGAGCCATCACCAGCCGCGCCGAGCGGCCGGCGCCCGCGGTCCTCCCGCAGTCCGTCTCCGCCTGAACCCCTCCGGCCCCGCACGCCGGCTCCGATCCCGTTGCACCACCCCCATCGATCTCGCACGTCCTTGAGAGGAAAATCCCATGCAGCGCAGAACCCGTGCAGTCGCGCTCGCGGCTGCGGCGATGCTGGCAGGCGCCGGTGTCACAGCGTGCGGCGGCGGCTCCAGTTCCGCCTCCGGTGACAAGACCATCACCTACTGGGCGACGAATCAGAGCACCAGCCTCGACGCGGACAAGAAGGTCCTCCAGCCGGAGATCGACAAGTTCACCCAACAGACGGGCGTGAAGGTCAAGTTGGAGGTCATCCCCTCCGCCGATCTGCTCAACCGCATCCTCGCGGCGACGACCAGCGGCAAGGGCCCCGACGTACTGAACATCGGCAACACCTGGTCCGCGTCACTCCAGGCGACCGGAGCCTTCGTCGGCTGGAACAAGGAGATGCTGGCCAAGGTCGGGGGCGAATCCCGTTTCCTGCCCACGGCGTTGAAGTCCACCGGCGCCACCGGCCAGGACCCGGCGAGCCTGCCGCTCTACACCAGTTCGTACGAACTCTTCTACAACAAGAAGCTGTTCAAGGCCGCGAACATCACCTCGCCGCCGAAGACCTGGAGCGAGTTCGTCGCCGACGGACGCAAACTCACCAAGGACACCAACAGCGACGGCAAGACCGACCAGTGGGGCCTCGGCCTGCAGGGCGCCTCGTCCTCGTTCGCCGCGCACTTCGCGTTCATTCTCGGCACCCAGCACGGAGCCAAGGTCTTCAGCGGCCACACCCCGAAGTTCGACGACACGGGGATGGTCGACGGGATCGACCAGTGGCTCTCCTGGATCGGCAAGGACGGCATCGTCAACCCGTCCGACGCCGAGATGACCGACAAGGTCGCCCTCCTGCAGAACTTCGCGTCCGGCAAGGCCGGCATGATCCTCGCCCAGTCGTCGACCGGCCTGACGCTCGGCCAGTACAAGATGACGACGGCCGACTACGGCGTCGTCCCGATGCCGGCCCAGGACCCGGCGGTCGCGGGCGGCAAGGACATCGGCTCGTTCGTCGGCGGCATCAACGTGGCGATCTTCAAGAACACCGGGAACCTCGACGGCTCCACCCAGTTCGTGAAGTTCCTGACCA
The DNA here is from genome assembly GCF_045162565.1 of Streptomyces sp. NBC_00986. Lineage (NCBI taxonomy): Bacteria > Bacillati > Actinomycetota > Actinomycetes > Kitasatosporales > Streptomycetaceae > Streptomyces > Streptomyces sp. NBC_00986. The sequence goes on along the minus strand of NZ_CP108733.1, from coordinate 298,718 downwards.
GCGCCAAGGAACAGGTGATCCTCAACAAGACCTACGGGACGCTGCCCTCGGTCACGGACGCGAAGGATCCGGCGTTCGACACCCCGACCCTCGCCGTGGCCCGCGAGACCCTCGGCTCCCGGTCCGTACCGCTCCCGCAGATCGCCGAGGAGTCCCAGTTCGAGACCCTGGTCGGCCAGGCGATGAGCTCCTTCGCCGCGCAGACCGCGACCGGGAAGCAGCCCGGCAAGGCCAAGATCAAGAGCGAGATGACCGCAGCCGACCAGAAGCTCGAAGCCGGCAGCTAGGAGCAGGACGATGGCAGTCATCAGTCCTTCCGGGACCCGCGAGAGCCCCGGAACCCCGGACACACCGAAACAGTCCGCGCGCGGCAGCCGCTTCCGGGGGCGCGGCCGCCGCTGGATCCCGTACGCCTTCCTGCTCCCCGCCCTGGTTCTGGAACTGCTGATCCACTTCGTGCCCATCGTGCTCGGCGTGGCGATGAGCGGCCTGCGCGTGACGCAGTACCAGATCAGCCACTGGTGGGACGCGCCGTTCACCGGCCTCGGGAACTTCAGGATCGTCCTGGACTTCGACGGCCCCACCGGCAAGGCCCTGGCCCAGTCCTTCTTCGTCACCCTCGGCTTCACGGCCGTGGTCCTGACCGGGGCCTGGATCGTCGGCATGGCGGCGGCGCTCGCGCTCCAACGCGCCTTCCGTGGCCGGGGGTTGCTGCGGACGCTGTTCCTCGTGCCGTACGCACTGCCCGCGTACACCGCGGTCATCACCTGGCGTTTCATCTTCCAGCGCGACAACGGCATGCTCAACCACCTGCTCGGGCAGCTCGGGTTGATCGACTCCAACCCGTTCTGGCTGATCGGCCACAACGCCTTCTGGGCCGAGTGCGTCGTCGCGATCTGGCGGATGTGGCCCTTCGCCTTCCTGATCCTCATGGCCGGTATGCAGGCGATCCCGGGCGAGGTCTACGAGGCGTCGAGCATCGACGGGGCAGGGCCCTGGCGGCAGTTGCAGATGATCACCCTGCCGCTGCTGTCCTCGGTCAACAAGGTGCTGGTCCTCGTGATGTTCCTGCACACCTTCAACGACTTCAGCACCCCGTACATCCTGTTCGGCGGCTCGGCGCCGCCGGCCGGGGACCTGATCTCCGTGCACATCTACCAAAGCTCGTTCGCCACCTGGAACTTCGGCCTCGGCTCGGCCATGAGCGTGCTGCTCCTGCTGTTCCTGACGCTGGTCAGCGCCTGCTATCTCGCTCTCACCCGGAGGACCGGCCATGAATCATGACACCCCGGGCTACCGGGCCTTCCGGTACGTCACGTTGACCCTGCTGTCGGTGTTCGTCGCGGCCCCGCTGTACGTCATGCTGGCCTCGTCACTGAAGACGCTCCCCGACGTGCAGGGCGAGTTCACCTGGTTCCCGTCGTCGCCGACGATCCAGTCCTTCATCGACATCTGGCACACCGTGCCGCTCGCCCAGTACTTCGTCACCTCGCTGATCGTGGCCGTGTCCGCCACGGTGCTGTCGGTGCTGGTGGCGATCTTCGCCTCGTACGCGCTGAGCCGCTGGACGTTCCCCGGCAGCGCGAGCTTCAAGGGGGCGGTGCTCGCCACCCAGATGTTCCCCGGAATCCTCTTCCTGCTGCCGCTGTACCTGCTGTTCGTGTACGCCGACCAGAACCTCGGCACCGACCTGGTGGGCACCCGCACCGGGCTCATCGTCACCTACCTGACCTTCTCCCTGCCGTTCGCGGTGTGGATGCTGGTCGGCTACTTCGACACGGTGCCGCGCGACCTCGACGAGGCGGCGAAGGTGGACGGCGCAGGACCGCTGCGCACCCTGCTGCAGATCATCGTGCCCGCCGCGACACCCGGAATCGTCGCCGTGTGCATCTACGCCTTCATGACCGCCTGGGGAGAAGTGCTCTTCGCCTCGGTCCTCACCACCGAACAGACCCGCACCCTGGCCGTAGGCCTGCAGGCCTACTCCACCGAGGCGAACGTCTACTGGAACCAGGTCATGGCCGCCTCCCTGGTCGTGTCCGTCCCCGTGGTCGCCGGCTTCCTTCTCCTCCAGCGCTTCCTCATCACCGGCTTCACCGCAGGCGCGGTGAAGTGACGGTGACGTGACCAAGTGGCCCCGACAGATTGGAACTTGGCATGCCGGACATCGGCCTGCAGCTCTACACGTTGATGAACGTCCTGGAGGACCGTCCCGCCACGCTGGCCAGGATCGCCGGCCTCGGGGTGACCTCGGTGGAGCCTTTCCGCCTCGGCCGCACCGAACTGACCCGTGACGCGCGCCTGGCCGAGGCGCGCTCCCTGAAGGCCGACATCGAGGCCGCCGGCCTCACCGTCTCCTCGACCCACGCCCGCCTGCCCGATGCGGAGGACCCGGGCTGGTTCTTCGAGGAGATGGCGGAAGCGGGCGTGCCCATCGCCATCGCCTCCACCCCCGAGGCACTCCCGGGATTCACCCGCGACGCCCTGGTCTCGGCCGACGGAGTGCGCCGGTACGCCGACCGGTTCAACGCCCTGGCCAAGGCCGCGGCGGTCCACGGACTGCGGGTCGGCTACCACAACCACTACTGGGAGTGGACCCCGCTCGACGACGGCCGCTACGGCTACGACGTCCTGTGGGACGCCCTCGACCCGTCGATCGTCGCCGAGGTCGACCTCTACTGGGCACAGACCGCCGGCCAGGTCCCCGCCGACGTGGTCGCCAGGCTCGGCGAACGCGTCGAACTCGTCCACGTCAAAGACGGCCCGGCGGTCCGCGGCGAACCCCAAGTCCCCGCCGGACAGGGCTCGGTGGCCCTGGCGGACGCGCTCGACGCGGGCCGGGACGCGATCCGGGTGCACATCATCGAGGCGGACGGGATCGCCGAAGGGGCCGACATCTTCGACCTGGTGGCGCAGAGCGTGGCCTGGCTGAAGGAGCGGCAGGGGGTGGGCTACGAGGCGCCATGACGGTGAGTCGCGGGTCGTCGGTGGTCACTCCCCGGGGCATGCGGAGTGACCACCGACGCGGTCACGGGCAGCGGGATCGCGCAGCCCGGATCGTTCTCGCGACAGCCGCCGACGCTCGCGGCGAGGGACCAGGCGGCGACAGCCCCGGACCGAACACATAGGAGTGGTCGCTGTTCACCAAGAGATCCGCGTAGCGTGCCGCGGTGGCGCTGACGGCGTGCGGCGGAACGCTCCTGGGCGCACTCTTCGCGACAGGCCGGGCCGCCGCGACCCAGCGCAGAAGACCACCTCCTTCGAGCAGTACAGGCGATCTGTCCAGGACGTCGAAGTCATCACGTTCTACGAGTTCCACCAACGGGCCCGCTTCATCGTTGAGGACCGCCGGCCCTGCCCTGGTCCGGGCCGAGAGTTGACCAGGGGAGGCGCCAGGTTGCATTCATCGGAGCAGGCGGGATTGGTTCGAACTTGCACTGGCGGCCTGGTACGAGACGGCGGCGGCCGAGCTGATCGGCTTCTGGCCTCGGACCGTGTTCTCTCGTGCGGAGCCCAGGAGGTGCGGGAGCGCATGGAGGGTGGCTCGGCGGTGACCGAACAGCTCGGGGCAGACGCGGACCGGAGCCGCCGGAGAGAACTTGGCCGAGTGGCCTTCCCGCCCTGTGGCGCATTCGCGCGACAGGAAGAGAGAAAAGTTACGGCTGATATGCCCTGTTGTGTCATGGCGTGAGGGTGGTCGGCCACACGCTTTCGGGGTGCGCAGGTCGGGGCGCACTGAACTGGAGCCGGACCGGTCGCCGGAGGTGCGGGAGCCGGCCGAGCTGGGCTGGGAGCTTGTGCCCGAGGCGCCGATGTGGGTGTTTCTTCCCTACGTCTGGCCGGCCGTACGCGGACCTGGGTGCCTGACCGGTCCACGCGCTGGGAGGTCACCACGGCCCTCGACTCCGACGGGCAGGTGACCGCCGTCGAGTGCCGGCCGCTGTCGCAGGAGGAGCCGGCGGTTCAGGAGCGGGATGTGGCGGCGGACCTGGAGGCCGCCGGGATTCCGTCTCGACCCCCGGGCCGATGGCGGCTGCTGCGCCCGGTCGGGGACTTCGGCGAACTGGACGGACCGATCGCCGACGCCGCTGTTTCCTTCCCGAACCGTCCTCCGCGGCCGATCACTGGGCCGATCGGGCCGTGGTGCCGGGGACCAATGGCCCCAGGTGGGGATATTCGGCCACTGACCACGATCAGCGCCGCCGAGAAGGATCGTGCAGAGATCGATTTCCCCGTAGCGACCCGCACAAGGAGCACCATCATGCCCAGGACCCCAAGAAGCAGTGAAGGGGCGGTTCCCAAGGCGGCACTCGGTCTCTCCGGTGCGACCGCCCTCGTGGTCGGCACCATCATCGGGACCGGGGTGTTCGCACTCCCCTCGGCTCTCGCGCCGTACGGGCCGATCGCGCTCGTGGCGTTCGGGGTCGTCACCCTGGGCGCACTCGCGCTGGCGGTGACCTTCGGGGCGCTGTCGAAGCGCGTTCCGGGGAGCGGCGGACCGTACGTCTACGCCCGTGAGGCCTTCGGTGAGTTCGCCGGATTCCTCAACGCCTGGTCGTACTGGATCACCGCCTGGGCGGGGAACGCCGCGATCGTGGTGGCCTGGGTCGGCTATGTCGAGGTGTTCGTCAACACCGACCACAAGACGGCGATTTCGATAGGTATCGCGTTGATCGGGCTCTGGATACCGGCCGCGATCAACCTCACCGGCGTACGGAACATGGGCGCCTTCCAGGTGTTCACCACCGTGCTGAAGTTCATCCCGCTGCTCTTCATGGCCACCATCGGCCTGCTGTTCATCGACCCGCACAACTTCGGTCCGTTCAACGCCAGTGGCCAGTCGGCGATGGGCGCGATCTCGGCCGCCGCGCCGATCGCCCTGTTCAGCTACATCGGCCTGGAGGCCGCCTCGGTGGTCGCCGGACGAGTCCGCGAGCCGGGCCGCAACGTCCCGCGCGCCACCGTCTACGGCACCCTCGCCTGCGCCGTCCTCTACATCCTGGGCACCCTCGCGGTCTTCGGCACCGTCTCGCACGGCCGACTCGGCGTCTCCACCGCCCCGTTCACCGACGCCGCCAACAACATCCTGGGGGGCACCTGGGCCGGCGACACGGTCGCCGTCGCCGCGATCGTCTCCGGCATCGGCGCGCTGAACGGCTGGACCATGCTCTGCGCCGAGATGCCGTACGCCGCCGCCCGCGACGGACTCTTCCCCGCCGCCTTCGCGAAGCTGCGCGGCGAGAACGGCGTCCCCGTCTTCGGGATCATCGCCTCGACCGTCCTCGCCTCCCTGATCACGGTCTTCAGCTACACCCGCTTCGACGACGTCTTCACCAAGATCGTGCTGCTCAGCGTGCTCACGGCTGTGATCCCGTACCTGTTCTCCGCCGCCGCCCAGCTGTACTGGCTGCTGGTGCGCGGACGCGAGAGCATCGCCGGCAGGCGCCTGGCCCGCGACATCACCGTCTCCGTCCTGGCGATGGTCTTCTCGTACTGGGCGATCCTGGGCAGCGGCTACCAGACCGTCTACTACGGCCTGTTCGTCCTGCTGCTCGGTCTGCCGGTGTACGTGTGGCTGAAGCGAAACCAAGGGGTCTACGGCGAGGAGCCGACCCCCGAGCCCGTCGGCAAGGGCAGGACCCCCGAGATCGCGGCCCCGCCGGTCAAGCGGATCTCCCGCGCACTTCCCACCAGCCGCGCCGGGGTCTTCCTGAGGAACCGCCGCCGCAACCACGGCTGACCGTGTCTCGCGTCAGCCCCCGCCCGTACGACCAGAGGAGCAGCCCCGCCATGAACGCCACCGCCTTCCACGTCGACTCCGAGGTCGGCCGTCTCCGCCAGGTGATCCTGCACCGCCCCGGCCTGGAACTCTCCCGGCTGACCCCGCGCAACGTCGACGCCCTCCTCTTCGACGACATCCTGTGGGCCAAGCGCGCCCGCGAGGAGCACGACGCCTTCGCCCAGGTCCTGCGCGACCACGGCGCCCGCGTCCACTACTTCGCCGACCTGCTCGCCCAGACCCTCGCCGATCCCGAAGCCCGCGACTGGCTCCTGGAGCGGGTCGTCACCCCGGCCACCGTCGGCCCGGCGCTGATCGACCCCCTGCGAGAGCTGTGCATCGACCTCGACGGGGAGACGCTCGCCGGCCATCTCATCGGCGGCATCCTCAAGAGCGACCTGACGCTCCCGACCCCGCACAGCCTGGTCTGGAACACCCTCGACGCCGAGGACTTCGCGCTCACGCCGCTGCCCAACCACCTCTTCCCGCGCGACAACTCCTGCTGGATGTACGACCGTCTGTCGGTCAACCCGATGGCCAAGCTCGCCCGGCGCCGCGAGAGCCTGCACGCCGAGGCCATCTACCGTTTCCACCCGATGTTCTCCGGCACGGTCACCACACCACTCCTGGACGGCGCGGTCGGCACCCTGGAGGGCGGCGACGTCCACGTCCTCGGCAACGGTGCCGTCATGGTCGGCATGGGGGAGCGCACCACCGCCCAGGCCGTGGAGAACCTGGCCTCCCGGCTCTTCGCCACCGGCACGGCGAACCGCCTGCTCGCCGTCCAACTCCCCGCCGCCCGGGCCTACATGCACCTCGACACCGTGCTCACCATGGTCGACCGCGACGCCTTCACCATCTACCCGGGCCTCGCGGACTCCCTGCGCTCGTGGACACTCACGCCCAGCGACGCCCGCGAGACCGGCTTCGAGGTCACCCCGAACTCCGACCTGGACGGCGCCCTGGCCGAGGCCCTCGACCTGGACAAGGTCCGGATGCTGTCCGCGCCGCAGGACATCCGCAGCGCAGAGCGCGAGCAGTGGGACGACGGCAGCAACTTCCTCGCCGTAGCCCCCGGTGTCGTCGTCGGCTACGAGCGCAACGTCACCACCAACACCTACCTCCGCAAGCAGGGCATCGAGATCGTCACCATCGCCGGCGCCGAACTCGGGCGCGGCCGGGGCGGACCGCGCTGCATGAGCTGCCCCGTCGAACGCGACCCGGCCGCCTGACCCAGCAAGGGGACTTCACCATGACCGTCGACCTACGAGGCCGCTCCTACCTGAGCGAACTCGACTTCACAGCAACCGAGATCCACCACCTCCTCGACCTCGCCACCGACCTCAAGGCCGCCAAGCGCAACGGCACTGAACAGCCCCGGCTGACCGGCCGCAACCTCGCGCTGATCTTCGAGAGGACCTCCACCCGCACCCGCTGCGCCTTCGAGGTCGCCGCCGCCGACCAGGGCGCCCACACCACCTACCTCGGCCCCGGCGACACCCACGTCGGCAGCAAGGAGTCCATCGCCGACACCGCCCGGGTCCTGGGCCGGATGTTCGACGGCATCGAGTACCGCGGCTCCGCCCAGTCGATCGTCACCGAACTCGCCGCCCGCTCCGGCGTCCCCGTCTACAACGGACTGACCGACACCGCGCACCCCACCCAGAGCCTGTGCGACGTCCTCACCATGGACGAGCACAGCCCCAAACCTCTGCCGGACATCAGCTACTGCTACCTCGGCGACGCCCGCAACAACATGGGCAACTCGCTGCTGTCGATGGGCGCCCTGCTCGGCATGGACGTACGGATCGCCGCACCCGGGGCCTTGTGGCCGGCGGCCGAACTGGTCGTTGCCTGCCGGGAGTTGGCCGAGGAGAGCGGGGCCCGGATCACTCTCACCGAGGATGTCGAGACCGCCGTACACGGCGCGGACTTCCTGCACACCGACGTCTGGGTCTCCATGGGCGAGGCCGCCGACACCTGGCGGAAGCGGATCGAACTGCTCCTCCCGTACCAGGTGAACGACAAGACGCTGGCCGCCACCGGAAACCCGGACGCCAAGTTCATGCACTGCCTGCCGGCCCTGCACGACCGTCGCACCCACCTCGGCCAGGAACTCTTCGACGCCTACGGACTGGACGGCCTGGAGGTCACCGACGACGTGTTCTCGTCCCCCGCCTCGATCGTCTTCGACCAGGCAGAGAACCGACTGCACACCATCAAGGCCGTACTCGTCGCCACTCTGGAGGACTGAGCCATGCGTATCGTCATCGCGCTCGGCGGCAACGCCCTGCTGCACCGCGGCGAACGCCCCGACGCGGCTGTCCAGGAGGCGAACATCGACCGGGTGACCACCGCGATCGCCGCCCTCGCCACCGAGCACGAGATCGTCGTCACCCACGGCAACGGCCCCCAGATCGGCCTGCTCGCCATGGAGAGCGCGGCCGACCCGGCCCTGAGCGCCCCCTACCCGCTCGACCTGCTCGGTGCCCAGACCCAGGGCATGATCGGCTCCCTGCTGGCCCGCACCCTGCACGACGCCCTGCCAGGCCGCAGGATCGCCGCGCTGGTCACCCACACCCTCGTCCGCGCCGACGACCCGGCCTTCGAGCACCCGACGAAGTTCGTCGGCCAGGTGTACTCCCACGACATGGCGTCCGCACTCGCCCGCAGACGCGGCTGGCACATCGGCGCCGACACCACCGGCTGGCGCCGCGTGGTTCCCTCCCCGGCACCCGAGCGGATCCTGGAGACCGACACCGTCCACGAACTGCTCAACAGCGGCACGCTCGTCATCTGCGCCGGCGGCGGAGGCGTCCCTGTCACCGCGGACTCCGACACCGGCGCACTCACCGGGGCGGAGGCCGTCGTCGACAAGGACTTCACGGCAGCGCTGCTCGCCGAGCACCTCAAGGCCGACTTCCTGCTGATCCTCACCGACGTGCCCTGCGTCTACAGCGGCTACGGCACCCCCGACCAGCAGCCGGTCCTCGGCGCGACCCCCGCGCAACTGCGCGGCGGCGACTTCCCGGACGGCTCCATGGGACCGAAGACGGAGGCCGCCGCCCGGTTCGTCGAGCGCACCGGGGGCCTGGCCGCGATCGGGGCCCTGGACGCGGCGTACGAAATCGTCCACGGCCGGTCGGGCACGCTCGTCCGCCCGGACCTGCCCGTCGTGTGAGCGTCCGCGGCGGGGAGGGCCGTTCGGCCTTCCCCATGGGTCGGACGGCCAAGGTCAGGGCCCTGACCGGCCCTCCCGGCGACCGGAGCATCGGACCAGCATGGAGTCAGGGAGACATCCCTGCGTGGAACAAGGGAGAGAACCGGCGATGACAACGACAGCGGTGGTCGGAACGCGCGCCTCCGAGGCATGGCGTGACTTCGCGGGTACGTCGTGGCGCGAGGGCGTCGCCGTACGCGACTTCATCCAGGCCAACTACACGCCCTACGAAGGCGACTCCACCTTTCTGACCGGCGCCACCGACCGCACGCGCGCCGTCTGGGAGAAGGTCAGCGCCCTGTTCCCGGAGGAGCGGCGCAAGGGCATCCTGGACGTCGACACGGCGACCCCTTCGACGATCACCTCGCACGCCCCCGGATACATCGACCGCGAACGGGAGTTGATCGTCGGCCTGCAGACCGACGCCCCGCTGAAGCGCGCGATCATGCCCAACGGCGGCCTGCGCATGGTCGAGAACAGCCTGAGGGCCTACGGCTACGAGTCCGACCCGTTCGTCGCGCGCGTCTTCGGCACCTACCGCAAGACCCACAACGACGGCGTCTTCGACGCGTACACCCCCGAAATGAGGGCCGCCCGCAAGGCCGGCATCATCACCGGCCTGCCCGACGCCTACGGCCGCGGCCGGATCATCGGCGACTACCGGCGCGTGGCCCTGTACGGCACGGACCGCCTGATCGAGGTCAAGAAAGCCGAGCGGGCCCTGCTCGACGCCTGCGCTTCCTCCACCGAGGTCATCCGGGACCGGGAGGAACTCGCCGAACAGACGCGGGCGTTGGGCGAGCTGACGCGAATGGCCGCGACGTACGGCTGCGACGTCTCGCGCCCCGCCGCCACCGCCCACGAGGCCGTGCAGTGGCTCTACCTCGGCTACCTGGCGGCCGTGAAGGAGCAGAACGGCGCCGCGATGTCACTCGGCCGGACCTCCACCTTCCTCGACATCTACCTCCAACGCGACCTGGACGAAGGCGTGTTGGACGAGTCCCGCGCACAGGAACTCATCGACGACTTCGTGATCAAGCTGCGGATCGTACGGTTCCTGCGCACCCCCGAGTACGACGCCCTGTTCTCCGGCGACCCGACCTGGGTGACCGAGTCCATCGGCGGCATGGGTGAGGACGGGCGCACCCTGGTCACCCACACGTCCTTCCGCTTCCTCCAGACCCTGTGCAACCTCGGCCCTGCCCCCGAACCGAACCTGACGGTCCTGTGGTCGCCTCAACTCCCCTTCGCCTTCAAGGAGTTCTGCGCCCAGGTCTCGATCGACACCAGCGCCGTCCAGTACGAGTCCGACGAGCTGCTGCGCCCGTGCACCGGCGACGACACCGCGATCGCCTGCTGCGTGTCGGCGATGCGGGTCGGCAGGCAGATGCAGTTCTTCGGCGCGAGGGTCAACCTCGCGAAGGCGCTGCTGTACGCGGTCAACGGCGGCCGCGACGAGATGACCGGCGAACAGGTCGCGACGCCGACGCCTGCGCTGACCGGCGAGTACCTCGACTACGACGAGCTGTCGGCGGCGTACGACCACGTCCTGGACTGGCTGGCCCGGACGTACGTCAACGCGCTCAACGTCATCCACTACATGCACGACAAGTACGCCTACGAGCGCATCGAGATGGCCCTGCACGACTATCCCGTGCACCGTTTCATGGCCTGTGGCATCGCCGGCCTGTCGGTCGCCGCCGACAGCCTGTCCGCCGTCAAGTACGCCCGGGTGAAGGTGTTTCGCGACGCCGGCGGCCTCGCCGTCGACTTCCGCACCGAGGGCGACTTCCCGGCCTACGGCAACAACGACGACCGCGCCGACAGCATCGCCGTAGGACTGGTGGAGTCCTTCATGGAGAAGGTGCGCCAGTACCCCACCTACCGGGGCGCCGAGCACACGCAGTCGGTCCTCACGATCACCTCGAACGTCGTCTACGGCAAGCACACCGGCAACACCCCCGACGGCCGCCTCGCCGGAGCGCCCTTCGCCCCCGGCGCCAACCCGATGAACGGCCGCGACCGGCACGGAGTCGCCGCCTCCGCGCTGTCGGTCGCCAAGCTGCCGTACGAACAGGCCCGTGACGGGATCTCGTTGACGACGACGATCACGCCCGAGGGGCTGGGACACGCGCCCGACGAGCGTGCCGGGCACCTGGTGGGCATCCTCGACGCCTACACATCGGCCGGCGGCTTCCACATGAACGTCAACGTGTTGGACCGGGCCACGCTGGAGGACGCGATGGAACACCCGGAGAACTACCCGGACTTGACCATCCGCGTCTCCGGCTACGCAGTCAACTTCGTCCGGCTGACCCGCGAGCAGCAGCTCGACGTGATCAGCCGCACCTTCCACGGATCGCTGTGAGCACCGTGCGTACCGCGACGACCGGCCGGATCCACTCCTGGGACCTGTCCACCGGCGTGGACGGTCCCGGCACCCGGTTCGTCCTCTTCGTCTCCGGCTGCCCGCTGCGCTGCCTGTACTGCGCCAACCCGGAGACCTGGCACATGCGCGACGGCCAGGAGATGAGCGTCGACGCGGTGATGGCGGAGATCGGGAAGTTCCAGGGCTTCGTCACCACGGCCGGCGGCGGGGTCACCCTCACCGGCGGCGAACCACTGCTCCAGTCCGCGTTCACCGCGGAAGTCCTGCGCCGCTGCAAGGAGGCCGGACTGCACACCGCCCTCGACACCTCCGGCTTCCTCGGCGCCCGCGCCACCGACGAACTCCTCACCGACACCGACCTGGTACTCCTGGACATCAAGTCCTTCGACGTCAACATCTACCGGAAACTGACCGGCGGCGAACTCGCCCCCACCCTCAACTTCGCCACCCGCCTCGACCGCCTCGGCATCCCGATGTGGATCCGGTACGTCCTGGTCCCCGGCTGGACCGACGACCTGGAGTCCGTGGACGCCCTGGCCGGTTTCGTGGCGGGACTCGACGCGGTCCAGCGGGTCGATGTACTGCCCTTCCACAAGCTCGGCGCCACGAAATACGAAGCCCTCGGCATCCCCTTCCCGCTGCTCGACAATCCGGTTCCCGCCCCAGCTCTGGTCGAGAGCGTCCGTGAATGCTTCAGGAGATATGGAGTTCAGGCTTACTGAGTACCGAGCCGTATCCGATACGAGGTCACCCAGCAGTCACAGTCGTCCGTCCTCCCGGCCCGGTGCCCCCGGCCCGCCGCCAGGACCCGCGCTCCCGCCTATGACGGGTTCTGCTGCGGCTTGGCCTCGATGGCCCGCCCCACCGTGAGTGCCTCGCGCAGTCCCGGCTCCAGGTCCTGGAACGCGGCGTCGGGTTCCGTACCCGTGGCGTCGAGCACCTTGGAGAAGAAGCACCGTGCCCCGGCGGCGAGCGTCACGTCGAAGATCTCCTCATCGCTCAGACCGTGCGCCCGCAGCTCGTCGACGTCCCCCTGCGTCACCTGGTCGGCCGCCAACGCCACTTTTTCGGCGAAGGTCACCACGGCACGCTCGGCGTCATCCAGCGGCGCGCTGTCACGGTCCGTCAGGAGCTGGATCACGGCCTCGGAACCCATTACCTGCTCCGCGAGCATCCGCCCGTGCGCCAGCGTGCAGTAGCTCGACCGCAGAGCGCCGGCCGCCGCGACAGTCGCCAGCTCGTACCGGCGCAGGTCCATGGACGACTTGATCGTCGCGTTGAGCTGCTGCCAGGCGCGGTAGACGTCAGGGCGATGCGCGAACGTCTTCGTGAAGTTGGGAACGAACCCCCAGGACTTCTGGTCCCCCTCATACATCTCGGCAACCGCCGCGTTCGCGGCTTCCACGGGCACCGTGCGGATAAAGGCCATCGGATCCTTCCCCCTGCGCAGATACACCGGGCCGCCCGTTCACGAGGTCGGCCTCTCCCTTTGATACGCTCCCCGATCGCCTCCGTCCACGGAGGTCCCGGTACCTACGCCAATAGCGCCAATTCGAGAACGGCCGGAAAGGTGCGAGGGAACCGAGGGCGAGGAGCAACCCGAAATCCTGACCGCCCGTGACGACCTCGCCGCCGCCCACCAGGCCGCGGGGGATCCGGGTCTGGCCATCCCCCTGCTGGAGCGGACCCTCGCCGACCGGGTGCGGGTGCTGGGTGAGGACCACCCCGGCGTCATGGCCTCCCGCATCAACCTCGCCGGCGCCTACCAGGCGGTGGGGGAGCCGGGTCGGGCCATCACCCCGTACGCGGAGGCGCTCATCCAGCTGATGCGGGAGTTCGGCACCGATCACCCACTGACGGTGAGGGTCGTGAGAACTCTCCACGCCCTACTCGCCGAACGCGATGGCGGCGCGCACCCGGGGCCTTGACGTGGCGGTCTGAGAACTCCTAACGAAATGATCTTCGAGGTGGTTGGATCACTCCGGGACCGATGATCCGGGGGTGCTAAGTGGCTCGGCCGAAGCCGTGGGAAGTCGATGACGAGTTGTGGGCGGTGGTCCAGCCGCTGTTGCCCACAGTTGAGCGTCGGCCCCGGCATCCGGGACGCAAGCGGCATCCGGACCGGTTGGTGTTCCAGGGACTCTTGTTCGTGCTGCATACCGGGATCGCCTGGGAACACATGCCGCAGGAACTCGGCTTCGGGTCAGGCATGACCTGCTGGCGCCGCCTGGCCGAGTGGACCGAGGCCGGGGTGTGGCCCCGGCTGCACGAGGTTCTCCTCGCCGGGCTCCGCAAAGCGAACGCCCTGGACTTCTCCCGGGCAGCGGTCGACGGCTCCCACATTCGGGCCTTAAAAGGGGAGCCACGACGGGACGAAGTCCTGTCGACCGTGGCAGGACGGGCAGCAGGCACCACCTGATCACCGACGCGACCGGCATACCTCTTGCTGCCACTTTGACCGGCGGCAACCGCAACGACGTCACCCAGCTGATCCCGCTCCTCCAAGCCGTGCCGCCGGTGCGGGGCAAACGCGGCCGACCCCGACGCCGTCCTGATGTCGTGCCGGCCGACCGTGGCTACGACCACGACAAGTACCGCCGGCTGGTCTGGGACCTTGGTGTGAAGCCGCTGATCGCCCGCCGGGGAACCGAACACGGCTCCGGGTTCGGTGCCCAACGCTGGGTCGTGGAGCGCGCGTTCGCCCATCTGCACCGGTTCCGCCGCCTGCGGATCCGCTGGGAGGTACGCGACGACATCCACGAAGCGTTCCTCACCCTCGGATGCGCACTCATCTGCTGGCGACGCCTGAACGACGCCGTCGTCCGCTAATTCTTCTGCAGGGTGCGGGTAACACCCGCAATGACGGTGGTCGTCAGCACCCAGCCGAAGGCGATCAGCAGGTAGGCCAGCCATTGGAGACTGCTTTCCGTCCAGTACCAGGCCGTGCGCTGACCCAGACCTCCGATGGGAATCAGTAGGTCGAGTGTGTAGACGAGGGGCTGGAACGGGGCCCCTTCGCCTCGTTGGACCGGGTTAGGGGAGTGAGTGCCGAAAGACACTGTGCCCAGCAGAGTCAGGACCAAGAGCCAGACGCCGGCCAGCCAGGAGCGGTAGCCGTACCCGACGGTCACATCGAGCAGATGCCCCCAGATACGTGCAGACAGGGAAAGGGATCGGCGCCGGTGGCGCTGCTTGGCGAGGAGAACCCGGCGGGCGTCGTCGTCGTGGCCGATCGTCCGGTACCAGTTCGCCAACTGTTCGTACGGCTGCGGGCTGTAGCCCGGGCTGCGCCGTATCCATGCCACGCGGGAGGCCGCGGACTCCCGCCCTTCCGTCGCCTCGCGCCGCTCGCCGGACTGCACCTTCTTGATGGAGCCGTAGACGAAGCCGTCCAGCTCCACCACGTCCGGCCAGCTGTGCTCGTTGTCGTGGAGGTAGGACACCTGCGCAGCCCGCAGGTCCACCGTGCCGGACGGCGGTCGGGCGAGGGTGAAGTCGAAGTCGACGGCCTGCATCAGCATGCCGAGCAGGGACGGCCCGTCACCGTCGGAAGGTCCGTTCAGGACGGCTCCTTCGAAGGTTGCCTTGTCCGAGACTTGGGCGCCCCGCAGCCTCACGGTCCCATCGGCGATGAACCCGTCGGAGAGGTTGAGTGTCGAGGCCACGGCATGGTCCAGGGAGAGGGCCACTCCCCGCGGGCCGGGACATTCCAACCGCGCGCCCCGCATGTGCAGCCCGCGCGGCAACTGCGCCTCCATCAGCCGGATTTGCCCTCGCGCGACGAAACCGCCCTGGCAGAAGACACCCCCTTCCATGACCAGGCCACCGGCGGCTATGGCCCATCCTCCGGGCGCGTTGATGCGGGCCCCGTTCAGGAGCATGCCGCCGGTCACCCGGGCGTCACTGAGCGACAGGGCGGTACTCACGTGGTTGAAGGGCGAGGAAGTGAGGCTTTCCACGACGGAGCGCCGCAGGTCGAGGTTTCCCTCGACACGGGCCGAATCGGCTTCGATGCCCGGCACCCAGCTGCCTGTGATGACGAGCGTTTGAGTCGATGCTCCAAGAAGGTCGACCGACTCCTCGAACCAGCAGTCTTCGAGCCAAAGAGCGTAAGTGATCTGTGCACCGGCCAGGTTGAGGCGTCCGGATATCCGTGCCCCGGCAAGCCTCAGACCCGCCACAGTGCCCGGTTGCACGGCGTTCGCGCCCAGGAGGAGTGCCACGATCACAGCGGCCCGCACCGTCCGCGCGGAATCCCACTGCCCACCCTCGGTAACGCAGTCGTCCTCCGGCACACCCGTGCGCAGGTCCACGCGGCGTCCCTGGGGGAACGCGTCCCACAGCTCACGCTCCGGTGAAGTCAACTCGTCGTATGAGAGCACCCATGCAGAGTAGTGATCTTCCTGCGCGCTCGCCTTGCCCCACGCACACTGATCGGAGGGCCGTCCATTCTGTTAGGGGTTCTAGGGTCGGTCTTCAAAGATCGCCGGATGGTGGATCATGGTGGGGTGATACGCCGTCATGAACTCACCGATCAGGAGTGGGAGTTACTCGCTCCACTCATACCGCGGGCCGCGACGGGCCGTCCGCGTGTGGAGGATCGGCGGGTCGTCAACGGGATGGTCTACAAGATCCGGACCGGGATCTCCTGGCGGGACCTGCCGGATCGCTACGGCTCATGGCAGACGGTCTGCACCCGCTTCCGCCGCTATGCGCTGGACGGCGTGTTCACCCGGGCCCTCCAGCAGATCCAGGCCCACGCGGACGCGGCCGGCGACATCGACTGGCTCGTCCAGATCGACTCCACCATCGTCCGCGCCCACCGGCACGCCGCCGCCGGCCGAAAAGGGGGACCCACCGGCCGGACGAACCAGACCATCACGCCCTCGGCCGATCCCGAGGAGGCCTGAGCACCAAAATCCATCTCGCCTGCGACGGCAGGGGCCGCCCGCTCGCGCTCCTGCTGACACCCAGGCCGACGCCACGACAGCATCTGCGCGCGTCCCCTCCTGAAACGGATCCGGGTCCCGCGGACCGGACCTGGACGTCCCCGCTCCACACCCGCCCAGGTCATCGCCGACAAGGCCTACAGCTCCCGAGGATTCCGCGCCTACCTGCGTAAACGCGGTATCGCCTGCACCATCCCGGAGAAAGCCGACCAGCAGCGACACCGGCACAACCGCGGCAGTCGCGGCGGCCGGCCACCGGCATTCGACCGTCAAACCTATCGCCGCCGCAACCTAGTGCCGCATCAGGCAACGTTCGCCCTGTCGTGACGTGTCGCTCGGTTGCTGCGCCAGGCGGCAACCAGTTGTGACCGGACTACCGGGACACGCCGAGCACCTTCTGATGGAGAGCATGAATGCAAGCGGGCGCTATTGACGGCTGAGGGTCCGTGTGATTCCGGTGGCGACGGTCGTGGCGAGAACCCAACCGGCGGCGATCAGTAGGTAGGACAACCACTGGTAAACGCCGGTTGGTGTGAAGGCACTCTGTTGACCGAAGTCGATGATCGGCAACAGGAGGTCCAGGGTGTAGATGAGGGCATTGAACTCGGGGCCTTTGCCCTGCTCGGCCGGGGGTGGATGGTGCATTCCATACGCGACTGAGCCCAGAAGGAGCAGAGCCAGGAGCCAGCCACCGGCACGGGTAGGACGGAAGCCGTAGCCCAGGGTCGCGTCCTGGAGATAACCCCAAAGCTTGGCGTACCAGGGCAGAGCGACCCGGCGTCGACGCTGCTCGGCCAGTTGGACTGTGCGGGCGTCGGCGTCATCACCGACGCGTCGGTAGGAGGCCGCGAGCTGCTCGTAGCTGTGAGGGACGAAGCCGTCCGCATCGCGCTGCAGCAAGGCGAGTCGGTCCGCGGCGGGAAGGCGCGGGGTAAGCGCCTCGTACGTCAGTCCCTCCAGGCGTACCGTGGCCGGCCAGACCTGTGGTGCAGCCTCAATGACCTTGAAGCTGGCGTAGTGCATTTTGACGTCGCCGGAGACTGGCTGTGCATCTCGCAGCGTCAGCTGGGTGGCTTCGCAGCTGCTGATGCCCAGTGCGACGCCGCCTGGGTTGCTGAGCTTGGCTTCGATGAAGGAGATCCAGCCCGCGATCTTGGCACCGGTGAGCCTGACCCGACCCTCGGCAGTGAGGCCACCAGCGTTGAGGACGGTTCCGACGGTGAGCCGCGCGGCGTCGAGGGCATCGCCATTCGCGTTCTTGACCTGGGCATCTTCTAGATCGACAGCCCCTTCGACATGCGCCGTGCTAAGGCTAATTCCACCCAGTGTCACGAGGCCGGGTGCCCATACGTCTGCGCCGACAGAGGCGTGATCGAGTTGGAGTGCCCATCCGCCACCAGTCCCGAGGTGCGCGTGGTCGAGGAAGATCCCGCTGGATATCTCCGCGTTGCTCAGCTGGACGCTTCCCGCTATCCGGCAGTTCGTGAGCCGGAGTGCACCGTCGATGCGAAGGGACGGGGCCGCCAGAGCGGGAAGGCAGGAGCCGCTGAGGTCGAGTTGGCGGGCCTGCGTCCCGTCGAGGTGCAAGGGGTGCTGGAAATGACATGTGGTAAGACGAATTGGATGGTGTATCTGTGCGTGCTGGAGCTCGAGGACGCCGGTGATCCACGCTCCGGCGATGCGCAGAGCGGGCGCTTCGCCGGGTTCGGATGAACTTCCCAGGAGGAGGGCCCGGATGACCCCAGCTCGAACCGTCCGTTCCGCGCTCTCAATCGTCGCGGGGTCCTCACCCTCGTCTCCGCGGACGTCGATCGCTACACCACGAGGGAACGCCTGCCAGATGCGACGTTCCAGAGGCGTCAGGTCTGTGATCTCCATCCGTGGGACCTTATCCATTGAGGCACTGCGATACGGGAGGAGATGGCTACCTGGTCTCACAAGCGGCGCCCAGGCTCAGTTCCCCTGTCCGGAGAAGGACGGCAAGAATGCTCAGGTGGCTGAACGTGTGCAGGTCCGGGGCGTTGACGGCGACGAGGGCAGGCGGTTGCTGCGGATCACCCGCAGAGGCACCGGTTCTGTGGTGACCTGGCGGCGGGCCCAGATGGTGCTGTTATCTGCACAGGGCATGCCCGTGGCGAAGATCGCCGAGGTCGCCTTCACCAGCGCGGACCGTGTCCGCGACGTGATCCACAACTTCAACGCCGACGGCTTCGACTCGCTTTACCCGAAGTACAAGGGCGGCCGGCCCAAGACCTTCACCCTCCCGGAGCGCCGCGAGATCAAGAAGATCGCCAAGTCCAAGCCGGCCGAGCACGGCCTGCCGTTCTCGACCTGGAGCCTGGCCAAGCTGGCCGACTTCCTGGTCGCCGAGGGAGTGGTCGACGACATCAGCCATGAGGGCCTTCGGGTCCTGCTCCGCAAGACGGGCGTGTCGTTTCAACGGATAAAGACCTGGAAGACCTCCCGCGACCCCGACTACGCCGCCAAGAAGGCCCGCGTCGAGCACCTCTACGCGATCGCCGACGGCGAGGTCATACCCGAGGAAGACGAACCCGAAGTCATCTTCTGCCTGGACGAGTTCGGCCCGCTCAATCTCCAGCCCCACCCCGGGCGGCAGTGGGCCGAGCGCGGCGGGCGGAATAAGGACCCCGACCCGGAACCCCGGCCCCGGCGGCGGGCGACCTACACCCGTCCACACGGAGTCCGGCACCTGTTCGCCGCCTTGGACCTGGGCAAGGACAAGCTCTACGGCCACATCAAGCCGAAGAAGAACCGGATGAGGTTTCTTCAGTTCTGCCGCTACCTGCGCAGCCTCTACCCACCCAAGATCCGTATCGCGATCGTGCTCGACAACTTCTCCCCGCACTTGACCACGATGAAGGACACCCGGGTCGGCGACTGGGCCGCGGCAAGCAACGTGGAATTCGCCTACACGCCGACCAACAGTTCCTGGCTGAACCGCATTGAGGCCCAGTTCACCGCACTGCGCTACTTCGCCCTGGACGGCACCGACCACTCCAGCCACAAGGAACAGGGCAGCATGATCCGCCGCTACATCATCTGGCGGAACAAACACGCCGCTGACGAACGCCTCCGCGAGGTCGTGAACAGGGCGAACGTTGCCTGATACGGCACTGGTTGAGCGCTGCTTCAACCGCCTCAAGGGCTTCCGCGGCATCGCCACCAGATACGACAAGACCGCCACCTCCTACGAGGCAGCGGTCAGTCTCGCGTCATTCCTACTCTGGGCAAGATCAGTTTGAAGACGGACCCTAGCCGCACGAGCTCCACCCTTACGCGCTCGGCTTCGCCGCGGCCGACCAACTCCGCGGCGCGACGCTGCGTCACGGGCCAGAACGCGGTACCCACGGCCCGGACCACTGCACGTCCGCCTTCTGTCGCCAGTGCCGTCAGCTCTTCAAACAGCATGCTCGCCCCCATTCGCGGTCGCACGCCGCAGGACAACCTCTCACGACTCACCCGTGTACACGTTCGGAATTATCGAGAAGTTTCCGCGGCGACCACGGCGAGGGGGATCGCGTCCCGTGAAGTGGTGTAGCCGGAGGCGTTCCCGGAACGCGCGGGTGTCTGCTCGGGGCGTGCATCCGTTGGCCGTGCATGCTCCCTGAACAGGAGCAGGCCATCCCGCAAGTCTCCCTGGTGAACGGGCAGTTCAACCGGAGGAGCGCGCGATGGCCTTGTCCCAGTCTGAGCTGATGCGGCTGCTGGAGTCACTACGTCGGGCCGATGGAGTTGAAGCAATCAGGGTGGTGTGCGAGCGCATCCTGCAGGAGCTGATCGAGGCCGAGGCCACCGAAGCCATCGGTGCCGCGCCGCGCGAGCACTCCGAGACGCGCACGACCTGGCGCAACGGCCACCGCGAACGCTTGCTGACCACGCAGGCCGGCGACCTCGACCTGAAGATCCCGAAGGTGCGGAGCGGGTCATTCTTCCCCTCGCTGCTGGAGCGCCGCCGGCGCATCGACCGCGCGCTGTTCGCCGTGGTGATGGAGGCATACGTGCACGGCGTCTCGACCCGCTCGGTCGACGACCTGGTAAAAGCCCTGGGCGCGAACAGCGGGATCTCCAAGTCCGAGGTCTCCCGCATCTGCGGCGAACTGGACGAGGAACTGACCGCGTTCAAGGAACGGCCGCTGGACCACACCGTCTTCCCCTACGTCTTCCTGGACGCCACCTACTGCAAGGCCCGGGTCAACCACCGGATCGCCTCCCAGGCCGCGGTCATCGCCACCGGGATCTCCGCCACCGGCCACCGCGAGATCCTCGGGCTGATGGTCGGTGACAGCGAGTCGAAGCCGTTCTGGACGAAGTTCCTGCGCTCGCTTCGGGCCCGAGGCCTGGAGAACGTCCAGCTGGTGATCTCCGACAGCCACAGCGGTCTGGTGGCCGCGATCCGCACCGTCTTCCTCGGCTCGGCCTGGCAAAGGTGCCGCGTTCACTTCGTGCGCGACGTCTTCAGCGTGATCGAGATGGGCTCAGGAGAAATGGTGGCGGCCAGCATCCGCACCGTCTTCGCGCAGACCACCGCCCAGGCCGTCCGCACCCAACTGGACGTGGTGGCCGACATGCTCGGACGACAGTTCCCCCAGGTCAAGAAGATGCTGCTGGACTCCGCCACGGACATCACCGCGTTCGCGGACTTCCCGCCGGCTCACTGGAAGAAGATCTGGTCGACCTACCCGCTGGAACGGCTGAACCGGGAGATCAAACGGCGGGCCGACGTCGTTCAGGTCTTCCCCAACCCCGCCGCCCTGGAACGGCTCGCCGCCGCGGTCCTGGCCGAACTCCACGACGTATGGCAGGTCTTCGACCGTCGCTACCTCTCCGAAGCCTCCATGACCGAGCTCTTCACCACCAAGCCAACCCCGCCCGAACCGCAGATCACCCCACAACCGGAACCGAAACAGCTGCCGTGAATACACCACCCCACGGGACATGACCCCGGTTGCCCCGGCGCACTGGCCATCGGCGTGCCACGTGCGGCGAACAGTCCCGGCTCCAGCTCCGCGATCCAGTCGCGTTCCACCAGCCGTTTCAGCTTCGAACGGAACCCCTCCACCTTGCTCTTGTCGATCGGCAGCCCGAGCGCGGCGCACAGATGGTGCGCGCGCATCGGATGCACCGCATCCGCCAAGACCTCCACGATGTCGCGGTACGAGGACGGCAGCACGCCCGGGTCCAGCTCCGCCGACCAGGTCGGCACCAGCCGCACGCCCACCGGCGATCCCGCACCCGCCACCGGCACATCCGCAGGCTCCGCCACAGGGCCGTCGCCCGTCTCGGGACCGGTCACAGCGTCGTCACCGGAAAGGATCTCGCTCATCGTCTCCCGCGTGATCTCCAGCCGGGACACTGCCTCTTCCTGCTCGACCAGAAGAGCCGTCAACTTCTCGATCTGCCCCCGCAGTTCAGTGATCCGATCCCGTGCGGCAGCCTCCCGCCGATCCAGTTCCTCCAGCCACGACACCATCGCCGCCTCCCAGCCCCGAACCCTGGACACGACGATCCGGCAAACGTTCCGCGGCAGCAACAACCCACCAAGGCGATCTCACTGGAGGAGAGCTACACCCATACACGATCGACGGAAGCGTCCACAGTGTCGGTGAGCACGATCATCGGCTTCCTCGTCATGGTGCCGGTTTGCCAGGACCGCATGTCCAGGCCAGGTGCCTACAACGAGGATGACCACACGTCAGCGGAACAACTGCCCCCCACCCCAAAAAGCTCATCTCGGTAAGCGCTTCACCCGCCGACAGGTTTCGGGCCTGCTCGGTGCAGCACGTTTCTTGGATGGTGCCGCATCGGGCGGATGCCTGCCCAACCGGAACTCGGATGATCTTGGACAAAAATCCGTCTCCAGGAGCTTCGCCGTGGCGCAGGACCGTCCAACTTGCGGCGGTCGGCACCGCCAGCCCGGAAAGGGGTCAGTGACCGCTGCATCATGCACTCATCTCGGCCAACTCTCTTTGAACAGCTGATCACCTGAGTGACATCAAGCCAACGAGTCTGCTGCGCCTGGCGAGTTGATCGAGGCCGCTTATACGATCACGCCACATCCCGGGACGCTGACAGCGACACAGCCATGCCATCTGAAGGGGTCTTCATCCAGGTCCGCAGAACTCGCACACTCTCCGCCCTCTTATCGCTCGCTGCCGCAGCCACCATGACTCTCGTGACCGCGCCAGGAGCCCACGCAGACGCCACGCCTGCCCACGGAAGACTGCTCGGTTCCTTCGATCCGCGGGATCTCGCGCCGCAGCCAGCCGCAGACCTGACAAGCCCCTTGACATCATCAGCCAGGCATTGCACACAACTGCCCGCAGGTTCAGCGGCACGGAAGGCTGGAGCAGCCACTACGTGCATCCAGCTGGCGGCCGCGTCCGACAGCGGCAACCTGGTGCGCAGCAGTCAGCAGGTGAGTGCGCAACCGGCTGCCGTGACGTGCAGCACCACACCGGCTTCATATTCCTACGATCGGCACAGCTACTGCCTTAATAGCTTCAAAGCCACTCTCACCAGTTGGAGCGAGGAAGGCGCAGTCGTCGGCACAGGAGTCGTGTTGGTCAGCGCCAACGCCGACCTGTCGGCTTCCAGTGGCCAGTGGCAGGAAGCGATGACAGCCACCCTCTCCGAGGCCACGGGCACGGTCAAGGAGCTGGGACTGACCCTCACGGCCAGTTGCACCGCCGCGTGCACCGCCACCGTGCCCAACCCGTGGGCCGGCAGTCGGCTGGTAACACTTGGCCAGTCGGCAACCGGCAACGTCACCTTCCTCTCCACGCCAGGTGCAGGTCTGGTAAGTAACATCACGACCAAATACGACCTGCAGGTGGATCAGCCCGGAACCACCCCCATCAACATTCACGCCACCTGGAGCAATCCCCGCCAAGTGCGCTGCGACACCACGTTCGCCGACAACACCAGCACCGGCTGCGTCATCTCCGACGTCAGGGCTAAGGTCGTTCTGGATCAGGCCACGTACGGCGCCGCTGCCGCCACCTACGGCTGGGCCGAGAATTACCTGATCGACCACTGGGGATCCACGGCCAACCCGCTTCAGCGGCTCGCCGACCTGACCGCACAGGAAAGTAACCGCACGAACACATGCAAAACGGGAGCAACGAGGCCCTTCGTGACGCTTCCGGACATCGTCCCCGACGACAGCTGCGACGAGTACCCCTTCGCCGCGACCCACCAGGGAGGCACCAACGGCGGTCTGTGCGCGGACGTCATTCCCCAGCTGCAAAACGGTGTCTGGAACATCTACCAGGACACCAACGCTCCTGATGTCACCTTCAACGAACCGTGCGTTCGCGGCCACGTGCCAGGCACTCAGAACTCGGCGGCCGGCGGCAAGCTGGGCACTACCACCCAGACCGAGCGCATCATCCCTGATGAGAAGTACGTAGTCGTCATCACAAGCTGAGTCCCTTACCCGGCTGCCCCTCAGGGCAGAGCCCGAGGGGCAGCCGGGTAAGGAGCGAACGAAGAAGGAGAACGGATGACCGAGTCGTCCCCGAGCTGGGACTGGATACTGCGTGGCGGCTACGTGGGCATGTGCCTCACCTTCACCCGCGGCGTGACCCCCGAGGATCTTCTCCGGCGATACGGCGCCGACCCCTCGGCCGCCAACAGCATCACCTTCGCCCAGGCGTACGAACTCATCCAGCCGGGCCCTGACAGCTCCATCCTCAGAGTCGGATCCCTCGGTGAATGGGCCTTCTGCTGCGAGACTCTGGGTGTTCAGGGCATCATGCCCGCAGTCCTCGCAGCACTCTCCCAGAGCACCCAGACCGTCGCCTTCAATCACGGAGCCGACGCGCGGCACACCCTGGACCACTGGGCAGACGGGCAACCACGCGAGCACTTCGAACCAGGAGCCAAGCCCTCTCTTCAAGCCGCCGGCGTCCACCCGTTCTGGGACGCGGCCGAACGCCACCGCGCCGACAACCCAGACAGACCGGACGAGCTCAACACTCTCGAAGCCGTCAGTGACCGCATCGGCGGACACCTTACGACCGACATCGTGCACGGCCGCCTGCTCACCACCTTCCTCCCCTGGACCCTGCCCCCACTGCCGTCACCAGCGGCGCCCCTTCCCTTCGTCCATGCGCCTAACCCAAGGCCCCTGGGCCCGCTCCTTGGCACCTCCCGCCCACCCACACGGTAGAGGGCGCCGGTGACGGACCGGCCATGTCCCACAGCCGGTCAGAACAGAGCCGCCGAGTCAGCTGAAGCACCACCAAATCACCGGCGCCGTGAAGGCCGTCCTCGTCCTTCTTCACGAGTCATCGGAAGGTTGGAAAAAGCTCCCTACGTTGTTCTGCGGGACGCGGTGAGCCCTTCGTATGGTTGACCGGGAGTGTAAATCTAACGGCGGATCCGACGATCATGGGAGAGACGTCAAGTGACTGACACCGCCGTGGAGTTGGAGACCGTGGAGCCTGTCGAGAGTGCCCAGCCTGGGCAGCCTGTGCCTGTGTCCGACGAGCAGCTGGTCGCGATGCTGGTGGAGCGGGCCCGGTCGGAGGGGCTGCAGTTGACCGGGCAGGGCGGGCTGCTGCAGCAGCTGACCAAGCGGGTCCTGGAGTCTGCCCTAAAGGTGAGATCACCGATCGCCTCGGCTACGAGAAGCACGAAGCTGCTGGCCGGGGCAGCGGCAACTCCCGCAACGGAGGCCGGGCCAAGACGGTGCTGACCGACGTCGGGCCGGTCGAGGTCAAGGTGCCGCGTGGCACCTCGGGCACGTTCGAGCCGCAGATCGTCAAGAAGCGGCAGCGACGCCTGACCGGCGTCGACGAGATGGTGTTGTCGTTGTCGGCGAAGGGGCTCACGCACGGCGAGATCTCGGCTCATCTGGCCGAGGTCTACGGCGCCGAGGTGTCCAAGCAGACCATCTCCACCATCACCGACACGGTCATGGAGGGCATGGCCGAATGGCAGAACCGGCCCCTCGACCGCGGGCGGTTTCCACTGATCGTTGCGAATCAGCAGTAGGCGAGTTCTCTCGATCAGCGTCTCATGGCCTCGGCCGGGGTGCGGTCTGCGAGGACTCGGCGGGGGCGCTCGTTCAGTTGTCGTTCGACTTGCACAAGATCGCGAAGGGTGTAGTGGGCGAGGCTGGTGCCCTTGGGGAAGTACTCACGCAGCAACCCGTTCGTGTTCTCGTTGGTGCCGCGCTGCCAGGGTGAGTACGGGTCGCAGAAGTAGATCCGGAACCCGGTCAAGTCCTCTATTTCCTCGTGGTAGTAGAGCTCGCGGCCCTGGTCCCAGGTGAGCGTGCGCCGCAGGCTCGCGGGCCAGCCGCCGGTCTGCTCCACGAGCGCGTCGCGGACCTGCGGGGCCTTCCAGCCGCCGGGCAAGTGGATCAGCCGGACGTAGCGGGCGGCGCGGTCGACAAGGGTCCCGATCGCGGACGACTGTGCTTTGCCGACGATCAGATCGCCCTCCCAGTGTCCCCGAGATGGAGCACGGCCATAAAAGTACCTACACGCGATATGGCGCTCATCATCATTCCTCGTCGTTAGCATGCAGGTCGGGCACCCCCCTGCGCGGTTCGTCCTGTAGTCGCTCTGGTGGGAGGCGCCGCCGCCACATCTACGCGCCAGTATCCCTATTTTTTTCGGGCGAAATAGTAGATGCAGATCACGGCCAGTGCCACGATGAACGCTCCGGCTATGATGCCGACCGGCGCATCGGTCGATGGGACAATGCTTCCCGCTCTCATGGTCATTCAGGATTCACCTCGACGTCTCTTGTCTTTTCGTCCTACCCAGACGGAAGCGGCGATCAATGCAAGGCCGAACGTCACCGGTATCGCTCCAACTGCTGGTTTCCCTTGAGAAATCGCTGCGACGCCGAGAATGAGGAGCAACACCGCGACTACTGCAGTGATCGCAAGTAGGGTCCTGACCAATTTACTGCCACCTTTTTTCAGTCTGTGCAGAGCCGTTGGGCGGGGGCTCAGTGAGCCCCCGCCACGAACTCAAAGTGCGGCTTCGGTTGCTGCGCTGGCCGCCCCGCCGAGCCCGACGGACAGCACGGTGCAGCCTGTGATACCAGCTCCGACGGACAGGCCCAATGACGGAACAGCACCTGCGGCGGCTGCGGCGCCACAGACAGTCTCGGTTCCGATACCTACGAGAATTCCGACCTCTGCAGCAAAGGCTCCTGCGCTGTCGCCACTCATGATCTTTTCTGTGAGGGACGCCCAGTCAAGAGCTCCTGACACGTCAGGGAAGCTGAAGAGTCCGGTGGGGTCGATCCTGTTGATGGGGTCGCCGGCGGTGTAGAGGTAGGGGTTTGTTTCCCTGCCGCTGGGGTCGGGCTGGGTGAAGCGGTTGGTGGTGCGGTCGTAGGAGCGGGCTCCCATTTTGTAGAGGCCGGTGGCGTCGAGGTAGGCGCCGGCGTAGCCGAAGGGCTGGCTGACGGTGGTGCTGGTGGTGGGGCGGGCGCTTCCGGTGGGGCCGTAGTCCCACGTGTTCTCGACGGTGCCGGTGGGGCTTGTGAGGGTGGAGGGAGCGCCCTGGTTGTTGGTCGTGTAGTAGTGGGCGGCCCCGTTGGTGGTCATACCGATCAGGGTGCCCGCCGGATCGCGGACAATTCCCGTGCTGGTGGTGCCCGTTGTGGTGGTGGAGATGCCTTCGGGGCCCTGGTCGATGCGGGTGGTGTCCTCGGTCAGGCGTTGGCTGCTGTCGGTGCCGGCGTAGGTGTAGTGGTGGGTGGTACCCGCGGTGGTGAGTGCGGTGAGCTGGTTGAAGTCGTTGTACGTCTCGCCGGTGCGGGCGCCGAGGGTGCTGGCGGCGGAGAGTTCGTTGCCGTTCTTGTCGTAGGACCAGCCGCTGGTGTCGCCGTTGAGGGCGGTGATCTGGTTGGCGGCGTTGTAGGTGTAGGTCGTCAGCCCGCTGTCGGAGCAGGCGTCGGCGGTGCCGGAGTAGGCGGTGAGGTTGCCGGCCTTGTCGTAGCAGTACAGCCAGGACGCGGCCCGGGTGGAGCCGGAGTCCTCCTCGGCGTACTTCAGGCGGGACTGGGAGTCGTAGGTGTAGGTGATGACCTTGCCGCTGACCTTGTCGGTGCGGGTCTGGATCTGGTCGGTGTCGGCGCCGGCGAGCGTGTAGCCGTAGGTGTAGCTCACGGTGGTGGAGGTGCCGCTGGTGGTCTTGGCCGCGGTGGGGCGGTCGGAGTTGTCCCAGGTGACAGTCTGGGTGACGGAGCCGGGGAGCTTGGTGGCGGTGCGGTTGCCGTCGTTGTCGTAGGTGAAGGTGGTCGTCGCCCCCATGGGGTCCTTCAGCGACGTGAGGTGGTTGGCGTCGTCGAAGCCGTAGGTCGTCGTGCCGGCAGGGTCGGTGAGGGTGTGCAGGTTCCCGGCCGGGTCGTAGCCCTGGGTGTAGGCGGCGCCGTCGGCGAGGGTGCGGGTGGCTTCCCGGCCGAGTGCGTCGTAGGTGTAGGTGACGGTTCCCGACGCGTCGGTCTGGGTCAGGAGGTTGCCGTCGTGGTCGTAGACGTAGGTGACGGTGAGGTTGCCGCTCCTGCCGGAGGTGGACACCGTCTTGACCCGGTCGTGGTTGTCGTAGGTGTAGGTGGTGATCACGCCGCGGCCGTCGGTGACGGTCTTGGGCCGGCCGAGGGTGTCGTAGGTGTAGGTGGTGGCACCGAGCGGGGAGGGCGGGGTGGTCTTGGTGAGGTTGCCCGAACTGTCCCAGGTGTAGGTGGTCTTGTTGCCGTCGGCGTCGGTGGAGGAGCAGCGCTGGCCGTCGAAGCCGCCGCAGTCCGCGACGCCGTCGTCACCCTGGTAGGTGTACGACAGTTTCGCTCCGTCGCTGACCCCGGTGGTGGTGTCCTGCGAGGACAGCATGTTGCCGGCGGTGTCGTAGCTGTAGGAGGTCTTCTTGCCCGACGGGCTCGTCAGTGACGAGGGAAGGTCGGCTCCGGCGTGGGTGCTGTAGGCGCCCAGCGAGGTCGTGGCACCGGTGGGCAGCTTGGCGGAGGTGAGGTTGCCGCTGGTGTCCCAGCCGTAGGAACTGGTGCTCCCTGCGCCGGTGCCCAGCGCGTTCACCGCTGTCAGCTGGTTGTGGCTGGCGTCGTAGGACGAGGACCGGGTGTGGTTGAGCGGGTCGAGGACCTTGGTGATCTGGCCGTCGCCGTCGGCGGTGTAGACGGTCTTGTGGTTGTTGGGGTCGGTGACCGTGGTGGTACCGGCGGTGGCGCGTTTGCTCGCCGAGTACGCGAACGTCCAGGTGTCCGTGCCGGTGGGGGCGACGCGGGCGAGGGAGGTGATGCGGCTCTGGGTGTCGTAGCCGAACTTCGTCACCCGGCCCTCGGGTGTCGTGACCTGGCTGATCCGGCCGGAGGTGTCGTAGGCGTAGGCGGTGGTGCCGCCGTCGACGTCGGTGACGGTCAGTTTGGCGGTGCCGGCGGAGACGGTGCCGGACGTGACGTAGGTGAGGGCGCGGCCGGAGTTGTCGGTTGCCGTCTGGTGCTGGGCGTCGGCGCCGCGGGTCAGGGAGATCCACCGGCCCGAACGGCCGTCGGTTGCCTTGAAGCCTGTGACCAGGCCGGACGTCACGGTCTGCGCGACGGTGATCTTGTCACTGTTGCGGTCGGTGACGGCGGTGAGGTTCCCGGACGCGTTGTAGGTGTCCTTCGACCCGGACTGGGTGTGCGTCAGGGTGTAGGTGCCGTCGCTGTTCTTGACCAGTTTGGCGTGGTAGCCCTTCGCGTTGGCGTAGGTGCCGTCGCTGTTCTGGGTGAAGACCATGTCCTCGCCGCTGGTGCCGTAGGCGGTTATCCGCTGGGAGCCGGCGAGGTCGAGGGTGCGGTCGTAGTCGGCGTACCAGCCGTTCGGCACGGAGCCGGTGGGCATGGGGAAGGAGGAGGCGGAGCGGGTCAGTTGCAGGCTCTGGCCGACCGCGTTCAGGTCCAGGTCGGTGGCGTCCAGGACGAGGTCGCCGGTGGAGTAGTCCGGGCTGGCCACCAGGGAGTCGTCCAGGCGTACGGAGCCGTACTGCTGCCAGGGGATGTGGCCCTGATCGTGGGGTACGGGGGCGTAGTTGATGTCCACGGTCGGGTTGGTGGACAACCGCTTGAACTTCAGCTTGTCGGCTTCGTCGTCCGTCTTGAGCTGGAAGGTGACGGTGCCGTCACCGTCGTTGGCGACGGCCTGGGTGACGTCGAGGTCGAAGTCGACCGGGTCGGCGCAGCCGGATCCGCCGGTGCCGCCCACGGCGGCGTGGGAGGTCTGCCCGAACTCTGCGGGCGGGCTGTTCCAGGTGGTCGAGGAGGAGATGTGGTCGACGTTGACCTCGTCTACCTGATAGGCGGTGCAGGCCAGGTTGGAGGAGTAGACCTGCTGGGCGTGCAGGGTGGCGCTGTTGATGTCCGCGCCGGTCACGCCGGAGACGTCGAACTGGTAGTAGGCCCGCTCGATCCCGTAGGGCGAGGACCAGCCCTGGTAACCGATGCCCAGGCGGGCACCGGACTCGTTCCAGTGTGAGGTGTTCGGATACGCCTGCTGGACGTAGGTGAACGACGGATTCGATTCCGTCACCGGCTGCCAGGAGGGGTCCACGTACACCGGGAAGTGTGTGGAGGGCGAGGACAGCATGCCGGCGTCCGGGGTCAGGCTGATCGAACCGTCCGCGCCGACACTGGTGTCCACCGCCGCGGTGACCGCGCCCGGCTGGGGATCGACCGTGCCGTCGCCGGACGCGGCCTCGGTGGAACTGGCTGATCCGGTGCTCTTCTTGGCGCGCGCGGCGGCACTTGTGGTGCTGGTGCTGTCCCACATCACCGGGGCCGGGGCGTGGAAGGCGAGGGAACCGGACGAGTCGGTCGCGGAGAGGTTTCCGGCGTCGTCGGCGCTCAGCTTCACGCCCTCGGTCCTGGTGGCGAGGGTCAGCTTGGCCAGGTCAGGGCTGGTGGCGGCCTGCGCCGTTTTCACGACCAGGACCTCGGCGAAGCCGCCCTGCCCGTTCGCGGTGAGCTGCAGATCCACGTCCGGTAACACGTTCGCATAGGTGGCCGTTGCCCCCGACACCGTGGGCTGCGGCAGATCGGCCGGCCAGGACAGCGCCAGCGACGTGTCGCCCGACCCCAGCGTCACCAGCGGATCGGAGCCGCCGTCTGAGAACTTCAGTGCGGAGGCACTCACCTTCGGCGCCCAACCGCCGTCCGTCTTCTCCAGGTTGGCGTCCACGCCCGCCCAGGAACCGTCCGGCTGCTTCACCCGCACCGGCAGCGGCGACACCGACTTGGTGAACGACCCGTCCGGCTTCGCACTCGTCAGCGACGTCGCCGTCGTCTCCGACGCCACCTCCACCGCCTTACCGCTCTCCCGGGCCTTCGCCGACGCGGTTTCCTCTGCGCTCAGAGACGCTTCCTGGGAGTCCGGGGCCTCGGTCACCCCCGCCGGCACCGCAGGGGCCTTCGGCCCGTCATCTGCCTCGGCTGCCGCCGCTAGCGGCAGCAGCGCAACCGCG
Organism: Streptomyces sp. NBC_00986; assembly: GCF_045162565.1. Taxonomy (NCBI): domain Bacteria; kingdom Bacillati; phylum Actinomycetota; class Actinomycetes; order Kitasatosporales; family Streptomycetaceae; genus Streptomyces; species Streptomyces sp. NBC_00986. The sequence continues at coordinate 267,883 of NZ_CP108733.1, read as the reverse complement.
ACCGCCGTCGCTGTCACCACGGCCACCTGCGGCAGTAACCCCCGTCGGCGTCTCGCTCCACGTTTGTCAGACATCCCGCCCCCTCATCACCCACAGTCATCCCCCGCAGCTCTGCGTGCAGAGGCCACGCAAACCGTCACAGGAGTTGTGAAGGAGCACAGGAGGGCATGCGTGTGATGTGAGAGACAGGACTGGACCAGCAACTCCGGGGAATGCGGATTGGTTCGACTACGGATGTGCAACCTCCGCGTATGCGCAGGTGGCTACCGGGTAAGTGGCCGCTGCAAATGGAGGCTTTGCCTCACCGTTGCTGCAATGTGATCACAGAAAATCGGCCACCTGGCCGATTCCGCACACGGCCCCGCGCTTGCGGTGATGGTTCCCGGAAGCTGGGCTGCTGCCGGAGACCGGGTGGGTTGGGCTGCATGACGGGAAGAGTGGGTTCATCTGTCGGGGTCAGGTGAGGCGCGTCAGAATGGCGTGGCAGGTGCGTTGCAGTTCCTCGTTGTTGGCGATGCTTTTGAAGCGGCCGCTGCGGCGGGCCAGTGCGGTTTCCTTCTGGATGCGGGGGAGGGCTGGTGCGGCGGCCGGCCCCATGCGGCACCGCGTCCCCGTGGTGATCTCCGGCTACGGAAGTCTTGCCAGGGCCGCGTTCCACGTACGGCGACACCAGAGCGAGATCGGCTTTTCAGGGTTGGTGTGCTCGACGTGCTGGATTCCGAGGCGTGCGGCCTGTCGTCGTGCCGTGCGACGGGCGGCAAACGGGCGTCAGCACGGCATAGTGCGGCCCCTGGCTCTCGTAGTCGAACGCCACAGGCACTGCTCGCTTCCGAAGGCGCCGGGCGGCTGCCGCTCGACCCGGCCGGTCAGGTGGTCCCCGTGTCTATCCCAGCGGCCTCCACCTGCCGGTGCCCGTGGAACGTCCGCAGGCGCCGGCAGGTTTCGAACTCCCACAGCCGTGCGTCCTCGATCCGAAGTGCGCAGCCCGAGCGGGAGAAATGCACCCCGGTCACCGCGAACCGGGCCGCGGCCTGCCGAGCGGCGGAGCTGACCGTTGAGGTGGAGAACTCCGGGAGTGTGATCGCTCGCCTGCCGTGTTGGAGATCCGCCCGGTCCTCCACCCCGCTGACGAGGTGGTCGACAAGGGTCAGGGTTCAGCCGTCACAGGTACAGCCGGGGCCGTCGTGCTTCCGGCGACCTTTGAGTCGTGGCTCCAGCGGATCTCCGGTGTGGCGTCATCCGACGCGGCACGTCCGACGCGGACGAGGAGTTCGATGAACTCGCGGATGACGGCGCGTTGTTCGTCACCCGGGCGGACCACGATGGCGGTGGCCCGCACGAGTGGCATCCCGTCGATGCCGACGACGGCCAGGCGTCCGTCCTTCAGTTCGTCGCCGATGGCCGGACCTGGAAGGACTGTGATGGCGGAGCCGCTGACGGCCGCCTGCTTCATGACGTCAAGGCTCTGGGACTCGATGTCGACGCGGAGCCGGGCACCCGCTTTGAGTGCCCAGCGCTCCAAAAGCTGCCGTGACCGCATGGAGGCGATGTAGGTGGCGAAGGGGTAGACCCCGAGTGCGCCGGGCCGTTCCTCGACCGGGATGCGGTGGATCTCGTGGCCGGGCGCGGCCACCAGGTGCAGTTTCTCGTCCATGAGGGCGACCGTGCTGAGCTGCGGATCGGCCGGCACGCGGTAGAACCCGAGGTCGGCGGCGCCGCTCTTCACCATTCCGAGGCTTTCTCTGCGCGATCCCGACTGGGTGACCCGCAGCTGCCGGTGCGGGAATCGCGCGCGGAGCAGGGGCAGGAGCCGGATGATGAAGTACTGGATGCTGTCGGATGGGGCCGTGATACTCAGTGTGGTCTCGGTGTCGCCGCCGTCGTCCTGTGTTATGTCGGCGTGCAGTTCGTCCAGGACCCCCATCGCCCGGTCGCAGAAGGCCAGGAAGGCGTGGCCGACATCGGTGAGGGTGACGCCGATGCCGGAGTGCCGGTCGAAGATCGGTGATCCCAGGATGTGTTCGATGTGATGGACCCGCTGGGAGACGGCTGGCTGGGTCAGGCACAGAATCTTGGCCGCCTCGCGGAAGGATCCAGCGCTGGCGACCGTGCGGACGGCGAACAAGTGATCGAATGACAGGCCACGCAGCAACTGCTGGCGGTGGGGACTCACGTTCTCGGTCATCGTCGCCCTCCTACCCGAAAAGCCTACGGGGCCCCGTCGATCGGACGAGCCTGGTTCGCACCGTGCGCCGAGGCACCACGCGGACCAGACCGCGACCGTCATGCCTCAGAGCTTGATACGACCTATGCCGTTGTCGATGACCACGTTAGTGCCGAAGTCGGCGGACAGTCGCTGGTACCGCTGGAGGATTTTTTCGGCATCCGCGCCGGTCGCGGACAGGGGGCGGCCGTCGGTGAGGGAGCGGTCACTGCCGCCGACCGGGCGGCGTAGCGGGGCCTCCTTGCTGACCTCACGGCCGAGCTCCACCGGGTGCAGCTCGATCTCGCGCACCTCTCCGTCCTCCATGACGAGGTTGATCACCGCCGAGCTCCACCATGTTTCGTTGCCCGCGGTGAGGCCCGGGTGCAGCGGGTGCGCCGCCGGGGTGAGCGTCGGGAGTCGGTCGGTGTCGTGGTTCCACGACTCGTAGGCATCGAAGGGGACGCGGCGGACGAATTCGGACTGCGCGAAGAAGTTGCCGACGCCGTAGAAGATCGGCTTGCCGTGGTAGATCTCGATGCCGAGGGTCTTGTGCCAGCCGTGGCCGATGAAGATGTCCGCTCCGGCGTCGATGGCCGCGTGGGCGAAGTCGCGCATGAAGGCGGGCGGCTTGTTGCCGCGGCCGCCTTCGGAGACGCTGCAGTGGTGGGCGACGAGCACCAGGTCGGCCATGATCCTGGCTTCCTCGATGGTCCGGAGGTTGCCGGCGATGTCCCTCTTGTCGCCGCTCGTGACGACGCCGAAGTGGTCCGAGACCGTGAAGAGGTTGGATCCGGTCGTGGACTGGTCGCTGGGCATGGCCAGGCTGAACTCCCCCTCCCGGGCCTTCATGAGCAGGCCGCTGCTCCCCTCGACGTTCATCCCGGTCTCGCGCAAGATGCCCAGCTTCCCGCCTATGTCGCGCAGTTTGGCGGCGGCGTCCTCGTCGATGACGAAGCGGGTGATGGGCCGCAGCGAGTTCACTCCGGGGCGGCCGGGGAGGCTTGCCTTGGGGTGACTTGCCCATTCGTGGGACTTGTTGCCCGAGCTCGTGGAAACGAGCGCGACGCGTCCCTTGCGCGTCTCCAGGTAGGCGGGTTCCCGGGCCTCCTCCAGGTCCCGGCCGGTGCCGGCGTGCGCGATTCCGGCGGCGTCGCAGTGGCTGATGGTGGAGAGGAGGCCCTTCGCCCCGAAGTCGAAGCTGTGGTTGTTGGCCAGTGACGCGATGTCGACGCCGGCCCATCGCAGGTCGTGGGCGACCTGCGGGTCGGTGAGGAAGTAGCTGCCGATCTGGTCGCCTCGCGACGGTGCATCGACCTCGTTGAAGTGGCCGAAGTTGGTCTCCACGTGGGCGTAGGTGAGGTCACTGGACCGGAGCTTCTCCACGACCGCCAGGAATTCGGGCTCGTCGTGCATGGCGAAGGGGCGGGTCACCATGCATTCCCCTGCGAGCGCGACGGACCACTTGTTGCTGCGTGACATAGGAGACCTCATAGCCCTTGAGACGTGTCGGTGCGGAGTGCCGGCCCGGCGTCAATGACGAGACCCGGTTCGGGTGGCTCGGAGGCCGGGGGCCGCATCAGTCAATGACCGGCGCTACGAGAGCGTCAAGCAGCGTTTATCAATGGGGTGAAAAGCTGTGCTGATCGCCCTCGCCGCGTTCCGCACGGTTCGCGCCGGTGCATGCAGAGTGCAGGTGAGGCGGGCCGCGTCGTCGCCCCTGAGGTGATCAGCGAGGCTTTTCACCCCCCTCGCTTTTCTTGGTTGACTTCCCCTCGAACCCGGCTGTTTCGTTCCTGGCAGTACTCCGCCGTAACGGGGGGAGAACAATCCCGAAACCTTGCCGGATGGGAAGTAGCGCTCGTGACCACATTCTGCAGAAGAGGCGTCCTCGCGACCGTCACGGTGCTGGTCTGCACCACGGGCCTGGCCGCGTGCGGCGGCTCGGGGCTGTCCGCGGCGTCGGAGAAGGCCGCGAAGCAAACGTCGACGACCGACCTGGCCGCCCTCGTCAAGAGCGCCAAGTCCGAGGGAACCCTCACCATCTACACCGCTCTCCAGACGGACCAGATGAAGGGCTGGACGGCCGCTTTCACCAAGAAGTACGGCGTCAAGGTCAAGATCCTGCGCCTGTCGAGTGCGACGCTCGGCACGACGTTCCAGACCCAGCAGCAGGCTGGCCGGAACAAGGCCGATCTACTGGAGACGAGCAACTTCTCCCAGTTGCAGGGTTTCGAGCAGAAGAAGTGGATCGCCAAGTACACGCCGCAGGCCGCCGACCTCTATCCGAGCGACCGCGTCGTCGCCGGTTACATGTATCCGCTCCTCCAGTCCACCGGCGGCATCGCCTGGAACACCAAGGTCACTCCGGCCTCGGTTCAGAAGAAGCTCGCCGCCGATCCGTGGAACGGGCTCCTCGACCCGTCGCTCAAGGGCAAGATCGTGCTGATCTCCCCTTCCAACGGCGGCTCCGGGATGGCGTACTACGCCAACCTGGTCTACAACCTCGGCGATACGTACGGCTGGTCGTACCTGAAGAAGCTCGCCCAGCAGAAGCCCGCCATCACCGACAGCGTCGCCTCCATCTCCCAGCAGATCTCGGCCGGCACCTACTACGCGACCGACTTCGGTGAGGAGTCCATCTTCGGTGCCGCAGCGGTCCAGGGCGCCCCTGTCCAGTTCTCGTCGCTGCCCCGGATGAACGCGACACAGTTCATGCAGGCGATACCGAGCTCCGCGCCCCATCCCGCCGCCGCCCGGCTGTGGAGCGAATGGACGGCGACACTCGCCGGACAGGAAGCCATGACGAAGTCCGCCGGCGGCGAGTCCTCGGCCAAGGGCTGGACGGACAACACCAGCTATGCCGACAAGTTCTCCTGGTACAAGCCGGTGGCCCAGCCCTGGGTCGACTGGCGCACCGACCCGCGGCTCCAGGGCGACAACCTGCAGAAGTTCCTCGCCAAGTGGAACTCTGTCTTCGGGGTGCGGTCATGACCTCCGTGACGGACTTCGCCGGCCCGACCACGTCGACGCAGGACGACCACGCGCCTCCGGCGAGCAACCGGCGGGCCGGCCTCGCCCTCCTTCCGGTGACATGGGCCGTGCTCGCGGTACTCATCCTGGCCCCGGTCGTCTACGTCCTGGTGGCCTCGGTGCTCTCCGAGCCCACGGACCTCGGGTCGGGATTCGACTTCTCAGCGGTCCACGAGGTCTTCGCCACCGCGCACATGCTGAAACTGCTCGGCGAGACGATCGTGTTCGCGCTCGTGGTCGCGGCGTTGACGACAGTGATCGGCACCGCGCTCGCCTGGTCCACGACAAGGCTGCAGATGCGGGGGAGCCGCCTGCGTGAAGTGCTGTGCCTCGGGTCGCTGTTCGTCGCCCCCTTCGTCACCGCGGTGGCATGGATCTGGCTCGCGACCCCGCAGACCGGCGTCATCAACCGCTACCTGCACGACGCCCACATCCCGGGCTGGCTCCAGCTGAACATCCTCACCGCCGGTGGCATGGTCTTCGTGCTCGTCACGCACTACGTGCCCTACTCGTACCTGTTCATCTCGGCGGCGATGCGCGGACTGGACCCCACCTTGGAGGAGGCGTCGCTGGTCAACGGCCGGAACATCTTCTCCACGACCCTGCGCATCTCGATCCCGATCCTCCGCCCCTCGATCTTGTCCTCCGCGCTCTTCGTCGCGATCCTCTCGATGGGCGAGTTCACCGTACCGAGCATCCTCGGGCAGGGCGGGGCCTTCCAGCCGTTGTCCGTCGACGTCTACAAGGCTCTCTATGGCGACGTGCAGAACATCCCCCTCGGCGCCGCGATCAGCGCTGAACTGCTGATTACCTGTCTCGTCGGCCTGTACCTATACCAGCGAACCATTCGCAGCAGTGCCCGGTACGTGTCTGTCAGCGGCCGCGGACACCGGAACAGCCGGATCAGCGTCAACCGCAAAACGGCCGCCGCCGTGTGGGTCCTGACCATCGGCTACGGCCTGGTGGCCTTCGTGGTGCCGTTCGCGGCCCTGGTGCTCATGTCGCTCTCGAAGTACCTCGCGCCGTCGATCGGGGACATGCACCTCTCGTTCGCCAACCTGTGGAACACCATCGACACGACCGAGGTCCGTACGGCGACGATCCACTCGGTGATGCTGGCGGTAGTGGTGCCGATCATCTGCATCGTGATCGGCCTCGCGATCGTCTATCTCTCCGACCGGCTGCGCATGCCGACCAGCGGCGCGATGGTGTACATCGCCACGGCTCCACTCGCGCTTCCCGGCCTCGTCATGGGCATGGGCATCCTGCTGCTGTTCATCCGGACACCCCTCTATCTGACGCTGCCGGTTATCGGCATCGGGCTTGTCTCGATCTCGGTGACCCACGCGGTGCGGCTCATCTCCAACGGGTTCCATCAGATCGACCCGACGCTGGAGGAGGCATCGCTCGTGTGCGGCGCCTCACGTCTGAGGACGGTGTGGTCGGTGCTGCTGCCGCTGATCCGGCCGTCGGTCTTCTCGGCGTTCACCCTGATCTTCGTACTGGCCCTGCGTGAGCTCAACGTCCCCGTGGTCCTGTACTCACCCGACTCCACCGTGCTCTCGGTCGTCGCCTGGAACTACTCCGAGAGCGCGCTGACCAAGGCAGCCTCCGTCGGCGTTCTGCAAGTCGTCGTCATGTTCGTCGGAATGGGCCTCCTGCGGCTCGTCCTCAATCCCGACAGGAAAAAGGACTCATGAAGCCTCAGCTCCTGGAGCCGGCCACCCCGACGCGTCCGGTGATCCTCGACGTCAACGGGCTCATCGCCGAACACGGCACCAACCGTGTGGTCAACGGGGTCTCCTTCCAGATCGAGGAGGGCGAGTTCGTGACCCTGCTCGGCCCCAGCGGCTGCGGCAAGACCACGACACTGCGCTGCGTCGCGGGCCTGCACCGGGCCACCGGCGGCTCGATCTCGATCGACAACCGTCTCGTGGCCGACGAGCGCACCCACGTACGGCCCGAGCACCGCTCCCTCAACATGGTGTTCCAGTCGTACGCCCTGTGGCCCCACATGACGGTCTCGCAGAACATCGCCTACGGTCTGAAGGCGCAGAAGGTGAACAAGGCGGAGATTGGCCCCCGCGTCGAGGAAGTCCTGGACCTCGTCGGACTCGGCGGCTACGGCAAACGCTCGGCCAGCCAGCTCAGCGGCGGCCAGCAGCAGCGCGTCGTGCTCGCCCGCGGCCTGGCCACGCGCCCGCGTCTGCTCCTGCTCGACGAGCCGCTGAGCAACCTGGACTCCGAACTGCGCGGCCGGATGCGCACCGAGATCCACACGCTGCAGCGCGGCCTCGGCCTGACGACCCTGTACGTCACCCACGACCGTACCGAGGCGCTCGCCCTGTCGGACCGGGTGATCGTGCTGCGAGAAGGAGTCGTACAGCAGGTGGGTCCCCCCGGCACTCTCTACGACGCACCGGTCAACCGCTTCGTCGCCGAAGCGCTCGGCCCCGTGAACGTGTTGCGAGCCGTCGTGACCGAAGCCGGCGCTTCTGCTGCCGCCCAGCTCACCGGCGTCGAGGGAGCACCCACGATCCCCATCGCGGCGGGTGTGCACGACGTGGTGGCCGGGGCGGAGATCGAGGTCCTGCTCCGGCCGGAGGCGCTGACCCTGGCTCCGGCCGGGCTGCCCGGCACCGACGAGTTCCCCGCGACCGTCAAGATCGTGGAATTCCTCGGCAACCGCACCGAGGTGACCTGCACAGCGGGCGGCAGCGACTTCAAGATCGACCTGGACGGCCGTGCCGCCGGCATCGAGCCGGGCGACATGGTCAACGTCTCTCTGCGCAAAGAGCGCGCTGCGTCCGCTCCCAGCTGGCAGCCGGTCGGCTGACACCGTCCCCTACCAGGGCCGAGAACAGAAGGACGACATGGACCACCAGCTCAAGGGAAAGACCGCGATCGTCACGGGCGCGAGCGCCGGAATCGGCCGCGCGATCGCCACACTCCTCGCCGGCGAGGGCGTGCGGCTCGCGCTCGTCGCCCGGCGCCGCGAGTCACTCGATTTCCTCGCCGACGGACTGGCGCCGCTCAGCGGCGACCGACCGGTGATCATCACCCAGGACGTCCTGGAGGACGACGCCGCCGAGCGCATCGCCGAACAGGCCCAACACGGCCTGGGGAGGGTCGACGTACTCGTGAACAGTGCCGGCGGCCACGCACCGAGCGGCACACACGCCGCCGAGGAGCACTGGGACATCGCCATGCGGCTCAACTTCACCCAGCAGCGCCGGCTCACCGCACAACTGGTGCCGGCCATGGTCGCGCAGGGCTGGGGGCGCGTCGTGAACATCACCGGCAAGTCCGAGCCAACCCGGATGAGTCCCGAGTTCTCCGCGAAGGCCGCGATCCACGCCTGGTCGAAGGGGCTCTCCCGCGACGTAGCCCCCCACGGGGTCACCGTGAACTGCATCGCGCCGGGCCGCATCCTCACTGAGCAGATGTCCCGTAACTACAGCGCCGAGGAACGCGCCCAGCACGCGCGGGAGATCCCCGTCGGCCGCTACGGCAGGCCGGAGGAGCTCGCGGCGCTGGCCGTCTTCCTCTGCTCGCCGCTCGCGTCGTACATCACCGGCACGTTGATCGCCTGCGACGGCGGCCTGCGTCGCTACCAGTTCTGACCCGGCCCGACCGCCCGTATCCCCGGCCAAGAAAAAGAAGGTGCACACCGTGCCGACCCATGCCCAGTCCGTCTCCCGCGTCGTCGCCGAACACGGCTGCACGCACCTGTTCACCCTCATGGGTGACGGAAACATGCACCTCGTACTCGCCTTGGCCGACGCGGGTGTCGAGATCGTCGAGGTACGCCACGAAAGTGCCGCGGTCGCGATGGCCGAGGGGTATGGCTGGTCGTCGGGGCGGGTGGGTATCTGCTCGGTGACCCACGGCCCCGGCCTGAGCCACACGGCCACGTCGCTGCTGGTCGCCGGACGCAACCGTTCGCCGCTCGTCCTGCTCGCGGGAGAAACCCCGGTCGGCTACACGGGTGCGCAGTTGTTCGACCAGCGTCACCTGGTCGAGGCGTGCGAGGCTGTCTACCGGCCGGTGACGGCGCACGACGACGCCGGCGCCGTCGTGGCGGCGGCGATCGCCGAGGCCGCCCGGGACCGACGGCCGGTCGTCGTCGGCATCCCCGCCGACCTGATCGACGCCTCCGTCGAGGCGACCCACGCCGTGGCAGCCGAGCCCTCACCCGTCATGCTGGATGACGAGGTCAATGCCGCCGCCGCGGCACAACTCGTGGAAGAGCTGCGAGGCGCGAAGCGACCCGTGCTGGTCGCCGGGCGGGGTGTGATGGCGAGCGGCTCGGCCGCACTCGTCCGCGAACTCGCCGAGCTGACTGGTGCGGGGCTGTCCACGACCCTGCCGGCCAAGGGCATGTTCGACGGCCATCCCCTCGACCTCGGGATCGCCGGCGGCCTGTCCCATCCGGACGCCGAGCCGGTCTTCCGCGACGCCGACCTCGTCGTCGCCCTCGGCGCCGGCGCCGGCGCGAGCACCACCCGGTCCGGGCAGCTCTTTCCCGACGCCCGACTGGTGAGGCTCGATACGGTCCTCGACCGCGACCAGGCCGCCGGCGGCGACGACGTGCGCCTGCGGGGCGAGGCGCACGCGACGCTCACCCGAGTCGTCGATACCTTCCGCTCCCAGGAGCCGACCGAGCCGTGGTTCCACCCCGCACGCCCGCTGCCGGACTGCTGGAGCGCCGAACTGGCTGACTATCAGCCGGAGTTGGTGCCGGGAACGGTCGATCCGCGGTATGCCGTACTCGCCCTCGACCAGGCGCTACCCGAGGACGCCGTGATCGTGGTGAGCAACGGGCACTGCTCGGGCTTCGCGTCGGCCCTGCTGAGGACAGCGGCCCCGCGCAGCTTCCACCTTGCCCAGGGCTTCGGTTCGATCGGTCAGGGCCTCACCACCGCCGTCGGCGTGGCGCTCGGCGCGCCCGACCGGCACGTCGTGGTGATCGAGGGCGACGCCGGATTCATGATGCACGCCCAGGACCTCGACACCGCCGTGCGAGCCGACGCGCGCGTCACCGCCTTCGTCCTCAACGACGAAGCCCTGGGCACCGAATACCACCGACTCAAGGCCGGCCCGGACACCGGCGCGCTCGCCGTCGTACCGACTCCCCGGATCGCCGACGTCGCCACGGCGATGGGTGCCCTGGGCCGACAGGTGAGCGACCTTGACGAACTCGGCGACGCGGCCCGTGACGCGCTCGCGGCCCCGACCGCCGTCGTCGAGATCCGTACCTCGCGCACCGTGGAGAGCCGACACCTGCGCTGGCGCCGCATCCCGGTGCCGGCCGGCGCCGGCCACCGGGCAACCGCTCATGAAGGAGACGCGCATGCCCGCTGACCGGACGACCTGGTCCACGGCCGACCTCTGTGACGAGCACGAGGGATCGATCAGCGCCTGTGAAAACCAGTTCACGCTGTACGGCGGACTGCGCGCATTCCGCGGCAGCATCGTGACGGTGCAGTGCGACGACGACAACGTCCTTGTCCGTCACGCGTTGTCCGAGCCCGGCGATGCCCGCGTGCTCGTCGTCGACGGCGGCGGCTCCTTGCGGTGTGCCCTCATGGGCGACCAGATGGCCGAGCTGGCGGTAGAAAACGGCTGGGCCGGCGCCATCGTGAACGGCGCGGTCCGCGACGTCCTCGCACTGGGCCAACTCCCCTTCGGAATCGCCGCTCTGGGCTCCAACCCGCTCAAGAGCGGTAAGCGGGGCACTGGCCGACGCGACATCGAAGTGACGTTCGGCGGAGTCACATTCCGCCCCGGCGACACCGTGTACGTCGACGACGACGGCCTCGTCGTCCTCCCCTGAACCGCACACGGCCGAACGGCGCCATGTCAGTCACGGGAGACAGGACATTCAGGGCCGCAACTCGCTCCAGACAGCGCCCGGATTTCCCGCCGGGCCTCATGAGAAGGGGTTCGTTCCATGAGTCGCGCGAAAGAAACCACCAGCAGCCTTCCCTCACCCGAGAGATCTCGACGTCCGGCAGTCACCGTCTTCGCGCTCATGCTGGCAGTCGCCGGAATGCTCAGCATGGGCGTCAGCAGCGCAACAGCAGATACCCCGGCCCCGGGCTCCGGTGCGGGAGGCCGGATCGTCCACACCATGAACGGCACCGTCGCAGGAACCACGACCGACAGCTACCGCTCCTTCGAGGACATTCCCTTCGCCAAGGCCCCTGTCGGCCCTTTGCGCTGGAAGCCGCCCCAGCCGGCCGCCTCCTGGTCGGGCGTCAGGGACGCCACCGCGCCCGGGCCCGCATGCACGCAGACCGGAGGAAGCGGCACGAGCTCCAGCGAGGACTGCCTCAACCTCAACGTGTGGACGCCGGCCGACGCGCATCCGGGGTCCAAGCTGCCCGTCGCGGTATGGATCTACGGTGGCGCCTACCGCAGCGGCTCCAGCAGCAGCTATCAGCCCGTCTCCATGGTGGACCAGGGCGACATGCTCGTCGTCACCATCAACTACCGCCTCGGCGCCATGGGCTTCCTGACCCTTCCCCAACTGGACAAGGACAACGGAGCCCCCTCGGGTGACTACGGTCTGCTCGACCAGATCCAGGCCCTCCACTGGGTCAGGCAAAACGTCGCCCAGTTCGGCGGTGACCCGAGCCGGGTGATGATCGCGGGCCAGTCCGCCGGCGGCGAGTCGGTCTGCACGCTCCTGGCCTCCCCGAAAGCCGCAGGGCTGTTCAGCCGCGCCGTCGTCGAGAGCGGCCTCACCTGCATCGAGGCCGACCGCAAGGACGCTCAGCGGAACGATGCCGCATTCGTCACCGATGCCGGCTGCGACAGCTCCGCAGCGGCCGCGGCCGTGATGGCGTGTCTGCGGCACAAGTCGCCCGCCGAAATTCTCGCGGCGCAGACGGCGGCCGGACAGATCTGGTACCCGACCACACAAGTACCCGCACTGCCCGAGCAGGCCCCGGTCGCCTTCGCGACGGCTGCTTTCAACCACGTGCCCGTACTGATCGGCACCACTGGTGACGAGGGAGCATCGTTCATCTACTCCGCCACGGACGCCGTCGGCAAACCAGTGACCGCCGCCACCTACCGGAGCGACATCCAGGCGTCGTTCGGCGCGACCGCCCCGCAGGTGCTGGATCACTATCCGCTGGGCGACTACAGCGTGCCCGGCGCTGCCGAAGCCCAGATCAAGACCGACGTCGCGTTCACGTGCCCCATGCTCTCCAACGCCGCGTCGCTCACCGCGGCCGTCCCGACGTATGTGTACGAATTCCGTGACACCACGGCCGCGGGCAACATCGACGGCGGTCCGGAACACGCGGCCGAACTGCCGTACCTGTGGGGGACGAAGGACTCCGCCACGCTGACCGACGAACAGCGACAGCTGTCCCACGCCATGATCGCCTACTGGGCCGCGTTCGCCCGGACAGGAACACTCGCCGCCCACGGACTGCCGCCCGTCCCGCACTACGCACCCGCCACACCGCATGAGATCGCGTTCAACAGCGACGGTCCGGCCCTGGTCTCCGACACGGCCAGGAACCATCAGTGCGGGTACTGGGACAGCTACTTCACCGACGGATTCCCCTTCCACTTCTCCCCGGGCAGTCCCCTGACATTCCCGTCGAACGATCAACTGCCGCCGCGGCAGAGCAGGTAATCGCGCCAACCGGCTGCGCCCGCGGTCGTACGGCACCGAATACACCCGCACCGTCATCTCCTGACCACGAAGGGTGAGGTCATGTCCTCCACTGCCACCATCGGGCTCCCATGCATGCTGATGCGCGGCGGCACCTCCAAAGGCGCCTACTTCCTGGCCGGTGACCTGCCGGCCGACCCCCGCGAGCGCGACCAGCTGCTTCTGCGGGTCATGGGCACGCCTGACCCCCGGCAGATCGACGGCCTCGGCGGCGCCCACCCGCTCGCCAGCAAGGTCGCCGTCGTCTCCCGCTCCGCCGCGCCCGACGCCGACATCGACTACCTGTTCCTCCAGGTGGGCGTGGAGGCGCCCACCGTCTCCGACCGCCAGAACTGCGGAAACCTCCTGGCCGGGGTGGGGCCCTTCGCGGTGGAGCGGGGCCTGGTCCCGGCGGGCGACGTGCGCACCCGGGTACGGATTCGGATGGTCAACTCCGGCAGCCTGGCCACCACCACCTTCCCCACCCCCGGTGGCGTCATCGACTACAGCGGGGAGACCGCCGTCAGCGGTGTCCCCGGCACAGCGGCTCCCGTGGTGCTGGACTTCGCCGACACCGAAGGCGCCGTGTGCGGCAGCCTGCTGCCCACCGGCAACGTCCGGGACGAAATCGACGGCATCGCCGTGACCTGCATCGACAACGGGATGCCCGTGGTCGTCGTCGCCGCCGGCGACCTGGGCGTCTCCGGCTACGAGACGCCCGCCGAACTCGCCGCCGACGCCGTCCTGCGCGAGCGCGTCCAGTCGCTGCGGCTCGCGGCCGGCAAGCTCATGGTCCTCGGCGACGTCCGGGACGCCTCCGTCCCCAAGACCACCCTGGTCGCACCACCGCGCGAGGGCGGCGCCATCAGCACCCGTACCTTCATCCCGCTGCGTCCGCACGACTCCATCGGCGTGCTCGGCGCAGTCACCGTGGCGACCGCGGTGCTGCTGGAGGGCACCGTAGGACATGACCTCGCCCGGCTCCCCGCACCTGGCGCCGCCATGGGCATCGAGCACCCCACCGGCCGGCTCGACGTCGGCATCGACCTCGACACCGCCACCGCGCCCCCACGGGTCCACCGTTCCAGCCTGGTGCGTACCGCGCGCAAGCTCTTCGACGGGACCGTCTTCCCCCGTACGTACTGAAACGGCCTACCGAATCGAGGCGTCACCGGCGAAGGCCGTCGGAGAGCCCGGACCTCTTCACGCCTCCACGGGCAGAACGTTCGCCACCAGTTCCGCCCGGCCATGCGCAGCCATGTGCGCTCCGTCGCCGAAGCGCTTCTCGACGGCGGGCGGAACGTCGTTCGAGTTCACAGTGGAAATCGAGGCAGTCAATGGAAATCACGCGTCGTCGTTTCCTCTCCACAGCAAGTGCCATAGCCATGGGAACAGCAGGGGCTGTCGCCGCGAGCGGCTGCGGGGCCCAAGAAAAGTCCGCTACGGCCGCACCCGAACCCGAATTGAAGCTCACGGTCGCGGCCAGGTCTCCCTGGATGGCCAACCAGGTGGCACTGACCAGTGCGAACGACCTTTTTCTCGGGCTGCCGCGCTTCCCTGGCCACGAGACGACCCCCTCGGTTGCCCGCAGGAATCCCGACGGAAGCGTCGTAGCATTCCCAGGAAACTCCTGGAACGAGTGGAAGCCGGGAGACGACGGCAAGAACGCATTCGTCTATGTCAACTCCCTGCATATTTTCGCGGACGACACCGTTTGGTGCGTCGACCAAGGCGGTCTGCGCCCTGATGCGTCGCCAAAGGAACTCTCCACCCCGAAGCCCGGCGCCCAGAAGATCGTCCAGTTCGATCCGCACAGCGGGAAAGTTCTCGATGTGCTCCGGTTCGGCGAAGACACCCTCCCTACTGGCGCACAGATGAACGACCTTCGGATCCACGGCTCCACTGTCTACCTGACGGATTCCGGGCTCGGTGGCCTTATCGTCCACGACCTGTCGACAGGGAAGACCATGCGTCGCCTTTCCGGGTACAAGGAGATGCTGGGGGTGGTTGCGCCGACAGCGACAGCGACCGCAACAGGAAAGAGCAAGAGCAAACACCGGACGCCCAAGAGCGACATGATCGAGATCACCCAGGACGGCAAGTGGCTCTACTGGGCAGCACCTACCGGGCCGTTCTATCGAGTCGCCACCGACCTCCTGCGCGACGCGAGAGTGTCTGACGCGCAACTTGCCACGCATATCGAGCACGTGGCCGATATACCCCTGACGGGCGGTTGCGCCATGGACACGCACGGAAATCTCTACCTGTCGGACCTCGACAACAAGCGCATCCTGCTCATGCCACCGTCGGGCAAGAAGACTGTTCTGGCCGCCAACCCCGAACTTGTCAGCCCGGACGGCTCGTTCATCGGAGCCGATCGTCGGCTGTACGTCCCCGCGCCGCAGTCAGAAAGAACAGAGCTGTTCGGCAACCCGAAAGACCTGACCAAGAAGCCGTTCCTCATCCTCTCCCTGGAGTTGCCGAAGAAATTCGACGGCACAGAGCTGGGAAACGCCGTCACAGGCCAGTCCGTCTGATGAAACGGACCGCAGCCGGCGAGTTCGTCCCGCACCCCGGAGCGGTTCAGGCCGAGTTCGCCGTGGCTGTGGAGATCGGCTGCGACGAGTCCGCCGAACACGCCACGAGGTGAAGGTACGCCGCACCCCATCCGCCGACTCGTTCGAAGGATGCCCCACCGGTTGCCCGCAGCCGCACTGCCGGGACCCGAGCCGGCCGATGCCGTACACCCTCCGCCGCACAAGGAGTCTCAGATGCCCAAGACGCCCCGCAGAAGCACACTGGCCCTGGCGATCGCCGGAACGCTGGCGACAGCGGCCTTCGCCCCCGCATCGTCGACGGCGCAGACGAAACCGGCCGCCCCGTCCCGGTCGGCCGCGCTGGGACCGACCGTCGCCCACACCGGAACGGGACCCACAGGCTACGAGGTCACCTTCCGGATCAAGGACGCCGCGGCTACGTCGATGCGGATCAAGGGCGCCTGGTCGTTCGCGTCGACGACCACCTCCAGCACGGACCCGACCAACGCCTCGCCCATCCCGGCGTCGCAGTGGAAGCCCGGCGATTTCGCGCTCCAGTCGCCGGACATGCCCAGTGAGAACTGGCCGGTCGCCGACATGACCAAGGACGCCAGGACCGGGACCTGGTCGTACACCGTCCCGCTGCCCTCTGGCACCTTCGACTACCAGTTCTACGCCGACTGCACGGCGACCGCACCAGCGCTGACCGGTTGTACCGCGACTACTGACCCGGCGCTCCCGGCGTGGAGCACCACCGGCTCGCCCGCGGCGTTCAGCCAGGTGTACGTGCCGTCCGACGCCAAGTTCGGCACCACCGACTACTCCTGGCAGACCGACGCCCCGGGAGGCGAGCGCGGCAGGATCACGGACGTCACGTACCCCACCGCGAACACCGCCACCGGCACGCACCCCTTGGCCGTCTACACCCCGCCCGGCTACGACGCGCACCGCTCCACCCCGTACCCGGTGTTCGTCCTCAGCCACGGCGGCGGGGAGAACGAAGCCGCCTGGCCGACCCGCGGCCGCCTCGCCCAGATCGTCGACAACCTCATCGCCGAGCACAGGATGCAGCCCGCGGTCGTCGTCATGCCCGACGGATCAGGACTCACCAAGGGCAGCGTCTACACGCAGGAGGTCACCGACAACGTGCTTCCCTACGTCGCGACGAACTACGACGTGAGCACCAGCGCCAACGACCGTGCCTTCGCCGGCACCTCCGCCTACGGCACCCAGGCCAACAACTTCCTCTTCGGCGACACCACCGAGTTCGGATATGTCGGCGCGTGGTCGCCGGCCTCCGGCGCCCCGGCCGTGACCGTCACCGGCACGGGCAACACCCCGATCGACCCCGCCTACACCAACCCACGGCTCAAGCAGGTGCTCGGCATCCACCTGGCCATCGGCCAGGAGGACCTCGGCGGCAACGCCCCGACGATGACCGCCACTACCGAGCGCGAGGGCATGATCAACGCCGGTGTCCCCTTCACCTACTACTCTGTCGGCGGCGGACACACCTGGACCTTCTGGCAGTCCGCCCTCCACGACTTCCTGACCCGGGTCGGCTTCCGGACCACGGCCACGAGTGCCGTCGCGACCGCCAAGAGCGTGACCGCGACCGTGACCGCCTCGACGGTCGAGCCGGCCACACCGACCGGCACCGTCCAGTTCAAGGCCGACGGACAGAACCTCGGCAAGCCGGTCGCCCTGAAGGGCGGCAAGGCCACGCTCGCCACGGGGACGGCCGCCGGAGCCACCGTGACCGCTGTCTACAGCGGCAACACCTTCTACAATGCCAGCACCAGCCTCGCTGCCACCGCCGGCAACCCCACGAAGTAGTCCCACGGAGTACCGGCTTGGGTCCGTGAGACTGACGGTGGTCCTGCCCTCTTTGAACACGGGTCTGCGGATCTTGGGTGAGCCCGTCGCTTCGGGATCGGGGTGAATCCTCCGGTCCCGGGGGCGCGTTGGACGATTTCCATGTCACGCCGAGGGCGGCGGCGTGCTCCGCGAGATGCTTGCGGTAGCCGCCGTCGACCCAGGCCTTGCGGACCGAGGCATGGGTGGTGGCGACAGTGCGGCGAAGGCGAGGCCGTGCATGAGCCCGAATCCGGCGGCGATCCATGTCTCGCCGCCGGGGACGAGGGGCCGGACGGCATGGATGCCGGAGACCAGGATGGACAGAGCGATCAGGGTTTCCACCACGCGGGTGGGAGCGCTGATGTAGCCGAGGGCGACCAGGGCGAGGGTGATGGAGTGCCCGACGGCGAAGGCGGTGACCACGTGCACGACGCGCCATGAGTTGCGGCGCAGGTCGTCGGCGCGGATCCATCGCCCGCGGCGGGCGAGGAGCGGTGCGGGGAGGAGGAGCATGAGGAGGAACAGCAGGTGGTCGGCGCCTGAGGCGATGTGCCGGATGCCCAGATGTACGGCGGCGGTGAAGCCGTGCTCGGTGGAGGCGCCGGCGGCCGGTATCGCGAGGGTGTGCTGCTGCCAGTCGAGGACGCCCACGGTGGTGTAGCTGTCGGAGCCGTCCGGGCGCAGCGAGACGAGGATCTGGTGGGACAGCAGGTGGTGCATGATCGCGTCGTAGGTGAGACGGAAGTCGTGGACCGTGCCGGTCGGCGGTCGCAGAGTCAGGTCGAAGACCAGGTGGTCGACGCCGTCGATCTTCTCGACGCGGCCGCCGCTGACGGTGGTGGTCCATCGGGTGCCGTCGGGGTCGGCCGCGGAGGTGTGGCCGGGCACGTAGCGGCGCAGTTCTTCGAGCTTGGCGACTGGAGGACGCTCTTCGCGGTGAGGGGCTGGTCGAGGGCGATGGCGAGCCGGTCGACGGGGAGTTCCACGTGGCCGGTCACCTGGTTCGGTGTTTCGTCGAGCAGGATCGCGGTGGTACGGGAGCGTAAATCTAACGGCGGATCCGACGATCATGGGAGAGACGTCAAGTGACTGACACCGCCGTGGAGTTGGAGACCGTGGAGCCTGTCGAGAGTGTCCAGCCTGGGCAGCCTGTGCCTGTGTCCGATGAGCAGCTGGTCGCGATGCTGGTGGAGCGGGCCCGGTCGGAGGGGCTGCAGTTGACCGGGCAGGGCGGGCTACATCATCACTGTCAGCTGCCGAACCCCGGACGTCAATGGCGCCCCGCCAGCGATCCGGTGCAGGTGGAGGACCACAGCTTCTACTTCATCGGCCCCGACGTCGAGGTGGCGATACCCTTCGGCATCTACGATCTGGCCCGCGACCGCGGCTGGGTGAACGTCGGTACCGATCACGACACCTCTGTATTCGCCGTCGAGTCGATCCGCCGCTGGTGGCAGGCCCGTGGCCGGGTGGACCACCGGGATGCCGACAGGTTGCTGATCACCGCGGACTGCGGAGGGTCCAACAGCTACCGCTACCGGCTGTGGAAAGCCGAACTCGCCGCTTTCGCCGCCGAGATGGGTCTCACGGTGAGCGTCTGCCGCTTTCCGCCGGGCACTTCGAAATGGAACAAGATCGAGCACCGGCTGTTCTCCCACATCACTATGAACTGGCGTGGCAGGCCCCTGACCAGCCATGAAGTCGTGGTCAACAGCATTGCCGCGACCCGCACGCGTACGGGCCTTCGCGTTCACGCCGAGCTGGACGACGGGACCTACCCGGTGGGGATCTCCGTCAGCCGCGAGCATCTGCGCTCCCTGCCGATCACACCCCATGACCGGCACGGATCCTGGAACTACACGATCGCCCCAGCCAGCACCACCGGCGACTGTGTGATCAACACCAGCGATCGCGACCGCACCAGGTCGCAGGTCCTGGCGATGCTCGCCAGCCCGCCCCTGAGCGGCATGACCCCACTCCAACTGGACGCACTGTGCGCCCAGTTGGCCCCCGCGCAGGCCGCCCGGGCCGAACAACGCAAGTTCCAGCAGCGCGGCGGCCGGCGCCTGCAGGCCCCCGGAGCGCACGGCAAACCCCTGCTCTCGAACGACGACCGCATCCCTGTCACGGTGATCTATCTGCGCCGCGTCTGCTCCCAGAAGGTCCTGGTCGACCTGCTTGCCATCAACCCGGTCACGATCGGCAAGGCCATCGGAGAGACGGACACCCTCATGGACACGCAGAAGATCACCGTCTCCCAGACCGTGCACTACTTCTCCTGCGCCCAGGAGTTGCGCGACTGGGCGCAGGAGGGCGTGACCACCAGCCGAATGGATCTCTCCCTGACCCTGTCCCACCCCGCGCTCACCGGCATGTCCCGTCCGGACTTCCAGGCGCTGATCGACCGGATCACCGTGCCCTACCAGGCTGCGCTCGAACAACGCCGCCATCACCAGCGCAGCGGCGCCCGGCGTCCGGGAACCCGTGGCGGCGTCGTCCGTCAAGCCTGCGGCGTCCTTCAGCCTGCGGCTTCCAGCACGATGTTGATGAGGTTGTAGACGGTGGCGGTGCTGATCACTTCCTGGCGCGTGCCGGATTTCCGCTGGAACAAGTGTGGCAGCGGCGGTCCGGTGACGCGTTCGCTCGGGTCGTAGCGGGCGACCAGGGGCACCTTGCTGCCGTTGTCCTTCCGCAGCCGGGTGATCACGGTGGCCAGGACGCTGGCGAGTTCGGGGCTGACCAGCAAGAGCCGTTCTTCGTTGGTCTTCGACGGCACGATCTGAAGTAGTGGGACGACTTCGTCGGTGTCCGGCAACTGGTAGGAGACCAGCGCGAGGTGGGTGATCTCCAGCAGTTCCTCCAGACGGACTCCGGTGTGCCGGAGGGTCTCCACTATCACCCAGGCCCAGAAGGCCTCATCCTCACGTCGGGTGAGGTTGATCGTCGTTCCGGTGTCCAGGTTCTCGACCTCGACGGAGAAGTGCCCCTGGCTGGCTTGGCCTCTGCCGACGCTCTTGAACGCGGTGCGGCGATAGCGCGTCCTGGCGTGGTCGAAGACCTCGCCGGGCTCGTGCTCGGCGGCGGTAGCCATCAGCATGGCGATCTGGGAGTGGCACCGCTCGGCGGTATCCGCCAGGGCGGGCAGGTGGGGAAGCCGCTGACGTATTCGCTGGTGCATAGCGGCCTGGGCCTTCCGGCGGGCCTTGGCCTGGCCGGTGGTGTCGCTGGCGCGGACTGGACTGGGGACGGCCCAGGGCACCCAGCTCGGATCTTCGAGCGCCCACTGCTGGATGTCGAGGTAGAGGGCGCGGACCGCCATCAGCACGTGGTGGACGCCTTGCCGGGGGCGGACTTCGCCGTCGGCGCCCGTCACGTTGCGGATGCGTTCTTTCCATGCCTGCGCGACTTCGTCGGGGAGATGAAGGGTGTCGAGGCCCGGGTGGTGCTGTTCGATGTCGGCCCAGAACCGTCCGACCAGGACGCCGACGAGGTTGCGGAAAGAGCCATAGTCGACGGCGGGGCGACGTTCGTCGAGGTAGCGGATCAGCACGTCTCGGATTGGGCGACTGGCCAGGTGGTAGCTGTCCACGAGCTCGGCCGCGGGCCTAGTCCCTCGACGCAGCGCGACGCTTCGCAGCGTTGAACCTGGCGGCATCAGCCCGATGTCTCCCAGCAGGTCCCAGGCGGAGTGCAGACCGTTGAAGGTCTTGGTCTGCGGGCGCAGTCTCAGACTCCAGACGTGCAATTCGAGCAGGTCTTCCGGGGTGAGTTGGTCGACGTCCTTCCCGGTGTGCAGCACGATCTTGCTGAGCGCACCCAGGGCTTCCCCACGTTGGCGTCCGCTCAGGCCGCGGTCGAGTGCGGCCTGCTCGAGCCGGGCGAATGCGTCCGGGTTGAGGACCTGCCGGACCCGCTCTTGCATCCGGCTGGAGTTGTAGCTGGTCAGGAAGCCGTAGCCGGGCAAGATGACGCGGCAGAGCAGCAGGCTGACCAGGCCCCGCAGATTCTCCTCGCGTTTGGTCGATGCCGACCGGAGGTCCCCGGACGCGAGATGGTCCACCCAGGTCGTGCCAGTGTCGGTGGCGGCGAGCCATCGTTCCTGCCAGCCCGTGCCCGGATGGGCTTCGAGCCAGGCCAGGATGTTCTTCGCGCCACGCAAGGCTCCGCTGCGGCGGTCCGGTCGTCCGTCCGACCAGTCGGGCAGCTGCGGCAGCAAGGCCAGGATCTCGTCTGCGGAGGCGGTGTCGACGGGGCCCACCCGGTGCTGGTCGACCAGGTGGTGGTAGTCGTCGAGCCGGCGGCGGCCGTGACGGCGACGGGCGGCGAGCTGGGCCAGGGTGATCGTCATTGTGTCGGCCCTCCGAACAGCACCGACAGGTCCGCGTCGTCGTATCCCACCGCCACCTGCGGGGGTGGCGTCTGGGCTCTCTCCTCGCGTTCGGCCAGGTACTCGGCGACGCGGCGGATGACCTCGTCCTCGTCTTCGATGAGGTAGAAGTCTGCGGTCGTGCCCAGGTGGGCGTGTCCAAGGATGACCTGGACGTCCCGGAGCGAGAGCCGCTTGTCGCGGGCCATGCGCAGAGCGCAGGTGTGTCGCAGATCGTGCATGGAGTAGTTGGTGCCGAGCACCGAGTTGGCGCGGCGGAACACGCCGCGAAGCGCGTCGTACTCCAGCTGGTGACGGCGAAGACCGTCGCCACGGTCGCGGCGACGCAGGGTCCACCAGATCGGCTCGGTGGGGTCGAGCTGGTCGATCTCGGCGAGGTAGAGGCGCAGCCAGACAAAGGCGTCCGGGCTGGTGGGCAGCCACTGTTCGGCGTCGGTGCCCTTGCGGACGACGCGTACCGCCTGCTCGCCCCAGTCGATGTCGACCCCGCGGAGTCCGAGGAGTTCGGAGGCGCGGGCGGCGTTGCTGATGCCCATGGCGAGGATGGCCCGGTCCCGGTTCCACCGCATCGGGCCGAACAGGTCGTTCCAGCGCTCGTCGGTCAGGGCCCGCGGTCTGCGTTTGGGGAGCTTGGGGTTGTAGCGCAGCCGTCCCTCGGCCCGGTAGGGCTCCGTCGGGTTGTGGTGCGCGTTCGGTCGGCGCCCCCGCATCCGCTCCAGTGGAACGGGGTTGACCAAGGGGCCTTCACCGACCTCGATCCAGAACTCGTAGAAGGCTCGGAGCACCGCGTTGCTGTGCCGGATCGTCGTCGGCTCGTACTGATCCCCCAAGTGCCGCTTCCGGGTGATGGGGTTGACCGTGCCCGCCGTGGTCGCCGACGACCAACGCAGCAGATCGTAGGCGTAACTCCGGACGCTGCCCGGACGGTTCCCCTGAGCGAGGAAGTCCCGAAGGTATCGCCGGATCGGCTCTACCGGCCGTCCCTCGGGGTCGACGACCAGCCACGGCACGACCCCGTCAACAGCAACAACCCGCCCCCAGCCGGGTATCTGGATCTTCTCGACATTCCGCTCGACCTGGTCTAGCGATCTCACACAGCCTCCCTGATTGCTGCGTGAGATCTATCGGTCAAGCAATCGCCACCAGAGCAACAGGATCGGCGTGTCGCCCGGTAATCCGGTCAACAGGTGAGTTCCTGGACCTGGTCGGCGCCTGCCACCGGTTCGTGTCTGCCTGTGGGAAGACGGTTCCCCAGCTGCGCGACCGGCACCTCTCGGACGACGAGCGGGCCGTCCTGGCGTAGAACGTAGCCCGTTGCCGGGCCGTTCTGGACTGGGTCGAGACCGCTGCCGAGACCGGCGAGGTCGACATGGACGAGGAACTCGCCCGCATCCTGCGGGGCGAGTAACCGTGGCCAAGCGCTCCCCAGCAGCGGAGCGCCACGCCGACCTCCTACGGACTGCCTTGTTCGAGGTCGCGCCCGCCGGCATGGTCCTGGGCCGGCTGATGGGTGCGTGCGAGCTCAGCCGCTGGCAGACCAGACGGGGGCTGGCCACGCTGCGCGATCTTTGCGCTGAACGTAGCTGGCCACCCGTCATTTGGGGGCGTGACCTGGGATATCACTTCTGCGCGAGCGAAGCCGAGCTGGAGGAGTGGGAGCGGGCCTGGCTCAGCGAGAAGCTCACCCAGTTCCGCCGGATGATCACGGGCACGATCGGCCCCCACCTGGCCCTGTTCCCCAAGAGCACGTGGGCCGGCTACCTCAGCGACCAGATGAAGGCGATCGAGTCGAACCTCACGATGGCCGCCCGGCCACCGCGCTGACCACTCTTCGCGGCCAAGACGCTCACCGCAGAATCAGGAGACCGGGGTCCGGTCCACGCGTCCGCAGCGCTCCCCACCGGGCCGGGCCCCACCATCCCGATGCGCGAGCCCCACTACCCCTCCGACATGACCGATGCCGAATGGCGCCTGATCGAGCCGCTGTTGCCGGTCCCGGCCTGCCAGAAGTCGACCGGCGGACACCCCGAGGCCCACCCCCGGCGGGAGATCGTCGACGGCATCCGCTATCTGGTCGACAACGGCATCAAGTGGAGGTCCATGCCCATCGACTTCGCGCCCTGGCGGACCATCCACGGGTTCGCGCGGCGCTGGGCCGCCGCCGGTGTCATCGGCGTCATCCGCGACCATCTCCGCCGCAAGATCCGTCTTGCCAGCGGGAAGACACCCCGCACCGCCTCCGCGATCATCGACTCCCAGAGCGTCAAGGCGTCCGAGACCGTCGGCAAGGACACCCGGGGATGGGACGAAGCCAAGAAGATCAACGGGAGGAAAAGGCACCTCATCTGTGACGACAGAGGTCTGGTGCTCCTGGTGATGGTGACCGCGGCCAACGTGACCGACCGCGAGGCGGCCAAGGAACTGTTGTTCCGCATCGCTCTCATCCACCCTGAGATCGCCATTGTCTGGGCCGACTCCGCATACGCCGGGAAGCTGGTGACCTGGGCCAAGACCCACCTCGACATCACCATCAAAACGGTACGGCGCCCGCCGGACGTGAAAGGCTTCGTCGTCCTTCCGCGCAGGTGGGTGGTCGAACGATCTTGGTCGTGGATCATGCGGGCCAGACGGCACTGCCGCGACCACGAACGGCTCCCCGAGATGAGCGAATCGTTGATCACCTGGGCCGCGATCACGCTGATGACCCGGCGCCTCACCCGCCGCAAGACCAAGCCCGCCACCCGCCGCGACGTCACCCCGTACTGCCTGGCGCAGGCGGCCTGACAGCCGGCCCCGGGCCGGGCTCCGATGAACTCCCGTGTCGTTACATCGATTCCGGCCAGCCTCGCCTTGCACGTTGACCGACCACCACACTAGGAGGCTAAAGTGCTAGGTAACTAGATAAATGGAGGAACTGGTGATTGAGTTCCACCTGAACAACCGGTCCGGCACGTCCCCCTATCAGCAACTGGTCCAGCAGGTGCGTCACGCGCTGAGGCTGGGCCTGTTGGAGGAGGGGGACCGGCTTCCCACGGTCAAGGAGGTCGCCAGGCAGGTGGCGGTCAATCCGAACACCGTGCTCAAGGCGTACCGGGAGCTGGAGCACGAGGGACTGGTGGCCGCCCGACCGGGCGTGGGGACATTCGTAACCCGGACGCTGGCCGACGCCTCGCTCGCCGCCCACGGCCCGCTCCAGAAGGACCTGCAGCGCTGGCTGACCAAAGCCCGACTGGCCGGCCTCGACGACGAGTCCATCGAGGCCCTGTTCATGACCACCTTTCGGACCGCCGCTGGAGAGGACGTAGCGTGAGCGCCGTCTTACGGGCCCAGGCCCTGGGCAAGAGATACAAGCAGCGCTGGGCGCTGCAGAACTGCGACCTGGACGTGCCCGCCGGGCGGGTCGTCGGCCTGGTCGGGCCCAACGGAGCCGGAAAGTCCACTCTGTTGAACCTGGCCTCCGGGATGCTGACCCCGACCGCGGGCACCATCGAGGTGTGCGGCGGTCGGCCTGCCAGCGGTTCCGCCCAGCTGGCCAAGGTCGGCTACGTTGCTCAGGACACCCCGACCTACACCGCCCTGAGCATCGCCGACCACCTGAGGCTGGGCGCCCGCCTCAACCCCGGCTGGGACGAAACCCTCGCCCAGCAGCGGATCCGACGACTCAATCTGGACCTCAACCAGAAGGCCGGGAGGCTGTCCGGCGGCCAGCGCGCACAGCTCGCCCTCACCCTGGGCCTCGCCAAACGGCCGGAACTGCTGATCCTGGACGAGCCGGTCGCCGCCCTCGACCCGCTCGCCCGCCGGGAGTTCATGCAGGACCTGATGGAGGCGGTCGCCGATCAGCAGATGAGCGTCGTGCTCTCCTCCCACCTGGTCTCCGACGTGGAACGGGCCTGCGACTACGTCATCGTGCTGGTCGACTCCCGGGTGCAAGTGGCCGGCGACATCGACGAACTGCAAGCCACACATCACCGGCTGACCGGGGCCCGCCGCGACCCGGCCACTCTCCCCGTCCGCCAGCACGTCATCTCTGCCAGCCACACCGACCGCCAGACCACCCTGCTGGTGCGCACCGACGGCCCGATCCACGATTCCGCCTGGACCCTCAGCC
Organism: Streptomyces sp. NBC_00986; assembly: GCF_045162565.1. Classification (NCBI taxonomy): domain Bacteria; kingdom Bacillati; phylum Actinomycetota; class Actinomycetes; order Kitasatosporales; family Streptomycetaceae; genus Streptomyces; species Streptomyces sp. NBC_00986. The sequence goes on along the minus strand of NZ_CP108733.1, from coordinate 242,083 downwards.
CGCTCAGCCTGGAAGACATCGTCCTGGCCTACATGACCCGGCCCGCCGACGCGGTCCGCGATTCCCGACCGGCGCTGGAGGTCCTTCGATGATCTGGCTGACCTGGCGCCAGTTCCGCACCCAGGCAACAGTGGTGTTCGCTGCCGTGGCCGCCCTTGCCGCACTCCTCGCGGTCACCGGCCCGCAACTGGCCGATCTCTACGACTCTGCCGGCCGCGACCTGCTCAACCGGATCTCCAGCGCCGATCAGAGTCTGTACTACGTCGGTTGGGCCATCGTCTTGGCCTTGCCAGCCATCATCGGCCTCTTCTGGGGCGCTCCGCTGATCGCGCGCGAACTGGAGGACGGCACCCACCGGCTGGCATGGAACCAGACCGTCACACGCACCCGCTGGCTGGCGACCAAGCTCGCTCTCGCCGGACTGGTCACCATGACCGTGGCCGGACTGGCCAGCCTCGCGGTGACCTGGTGGAGTCGCCCCATCGACCAGGCCGTGGGCAGCGGAGCCGATTCTTCGACCCCCTTCTTCCCGCGTATCGATCCAATGGTGTTCGGCGCACGCGGTGTCGTCCCCATCGGCTATGGCGCCTTCGCCTTCATCCTCGGCGTCACCGTCGGCGTCCTCTTCCGCCGTACCTTGCCCGCGATGGCTACCACGCTCGCCGTCTTCGCGGCCGTCCAGATCGCCATGCCTCTGTGGATCCGGCCCCACCTGGCCACATCGGTCCAGGTCACCCTCCCGTTCACGCAGGCCAAGCCCACGAGTATCGGCGTCGACTCCGTGCGTGAGGTCGACTTCGGCCAACCCGACGCCTGGATCCTGGCCGAACAGACCGTCAACGCATCCGGCCACCCGACCGCCATGCCCCCGTCCTTCGCCGACTGCGCGTCCTTCGCCGACTGCGTCCATGCCCTCGACAAGTCCGGCTACCAGCAGCAGGTCACCTACCAGCCCGCCGACAACTTCTGGGCCCTGCAGTGGACCGAGACCGGCATCTACCTCGGGCTCGCCCTCGGCCTGACCGGATTCTGCACCTGGTGGATCCGCCGCCGCCTGACCTGACCAAGCAACAGGTGCGGAGCGCGACGCCGGACCGCTGAAACAGGCGCGAGGGGCAACCGGGATCATTCGGCTGCCCCTCACCGTGTTTTGCAACGTTGTGTGTCACCGGACACGAGGACGCCAGTCTTGGCATGACTAGATCAGAGACAGGCACTTAACTTGCCGTTTAACGTCCGGCGGCCAGCACCAGCTGCCTGGGAATCCGTGCAACCGTCACTGTTGATCGGCAGCGAGTGCCAGGTCATGGATCATGAAGTGGAGTTGCACGTCGTCCATCGACTCTGCCCACAGTCCCTCGGCGTCGAGCACGGAGGCCGCGACCATCCGAGCCTCAGCGACGAGTTCGGGGTCGTACGTTAAGCCTGGCCAAGGAAGGACGGGGTAGTCGTTCTCCTCGCCGAACTGCCGCACCCTCTCCATGTCGCCCAGGGCGGCGTGCGGGAGTGACTCGTTCGCCCAGGACCACAGCCAGGTCTGCTGGGCAACACTGACGCTGCCGATCACTGTGAGTCGGCCTGTGAGGAAAACCTTGCCGTCGCGCGACCACGTGATCTGCGCGTCGTCCATCGACCAGTCGTATTGCACGTCTCCTGACAGGCCGAAGCGCTCGACCATGAGTGCCTGGCGCGAGCGGGCACGCTCCTGAGCCGCGAGCACGACCGCTTCCCAGCCGGAGTGGTCATGCTTCGAGCGGTCGTCCACGTTGCCTCCTCGTGCAGGACTGTCGGCAAGATCCTGCCACCTGGCCTGTGGCCAGGACTACCGGGCCTGGACTTGCCAATGTCCGGATGGACCTGTCGCTCATCCGGTCCGTCGGGGCTTGGTTCCCTTCTGGTGATGCGCGGGCCGGGCGTATGCCTCACCCGTGGCTAGGACTCTGCCGACATCGTGGCGGGGTGCTGGGTGGCGGTTCTTCGACCCGGGCGGCCTGCCGGGGCCGGGGCGGGCCGGTTTCGGTGCACCGGCTGGGGTGCCGGTCTTTGCCCGCAGGTTCCTGAACCCGCGACGGACCCGAGCAGGGGTGAGTCTGTTCGGGTCCGCCGACCGCTCCCACGGCCGACGCAGATCCCGCGCGAGCGGACGGGCGAGGCGAAGCTGAGCGTGCGCGGCTAGGACGAGCCATGTCCAGCGGTCGGCGGCCTGCGAGTCCCGCAGTTTGGGCCGGGTCCAGCCGAGAGTCTGCTTGAGCAGTCGGAAGGTGTGCTCCACGTCGAACCGGCGAAGGAACGCCTGCCAACAGCGGTCGACGTCCTGGGGATCGGCGCCGGTGCCCGACCACCACAGCCAGACAGGCTTGTTCACACCGCCGCTGGGCAACTTCTCGACCGACAGGCGGATCACGGTGCCCTCGATGATCGGCAGCGGCCCTTCGTGATCGCCCCATGCTGCCCGGCGGGTGAGCCGGGGATGCACCCGATCCCACGCTTGCGCCGTCGCCGTCCCATACTTGTCGGTGTCCGTTACGGTGACCGCGTCTGGGTCACCCCAGGTCTCGGGCCGGCCGAAGACGAACTCGCCTCCGTGCTTGGGCGGGCGGCCACCCTGTGGCGGGCAGATCCACGGCACCGGAACGGGCTTGCGCATCACCCGGTCGGAGCGGAGCCGGCCCAGAACTTCCACGGGCAGGTCGGCCAGGAGGTGGGCGATGCGGGGCGCGTCGTAGCCCGCGTCCAGCACGACCAAGACCTTCGGGTCCCCGTCGCGCCACTGGCCGGCGCCCACGAGACGTTGGACGACGTCGTGGACTTGGTCGGCTGTGACGGCGGCCAGGTCGGCGCCGGGCTCCAGCCGGATCGCGTCCAGCAGTGCGGTCCACGAGGTCCGGCCGGTCTCCAGCGCGGCGACGATCGAGTACGGCCAGCCGGGCACCATCTGGTGCTTGCCCAGGCCCCGGCCGAAGGTATGGCAGAAGGAGCGGTCTGACGAGGTGTCGGCGTCCGGACGCAACCAAGGAGAGACGTCTACCGCCAGCACCAGCCGACCGTCACCGGCTCGGGGAAGCGGGACAGTGGTCAGTGCCCGCCGCAGCCGGGCGACGTCGATGCGACCCTGGTTGATCCCGGAGTACAAGGCCCCGTGCCCGCGCCGATGCTCGGGAGCGAGCGCCAGGTCCACGAGGGTGCGGACCGGACCGTCGGTGCACAACAGCGCGTCGCACAGCTCGAACAGGGCGTCGCTCCGCGCGGTCAGGCACGCGTACAACTCCGACCGGAACTCCGCCATCACCGTCAACGCGTCTCGTTGAACCTCATGCTCGACCAATCCCACGATCCCGGCCTCCGTGCTGCGTTGTCGCTCAGCACAGGATCGACCAGCGGCCCCTCACACATCTGGTGAACTGGGGAAAACCGAACAAGTTCGAGCCCCGTTCGACGGCCGACCTTAAACGGCAAGCCTAAGGGATATCCGTTGTTTTTTCGGCGATTAGCACGAGGACTCCGCAGGGTCAGGCGGCCGGAACCGCCTGCGGATAGAGCACGCTCGGGTCGGCGGACAGGGCCGCCTTGAGCTGGATGCTGTTGGCGTCGGCGAGGATCTCCATCTTCCCGGCCTCGATACCGTCGAGGGCGGCGCGCACGACATCGGCGGGGTCGTTCTTCTCCACGTCCCACCCGGCCATCATGTCGGTGTCGGTGCTGGCCAGGTGCAGGCCCGTCACCGCGGTTCCCTGGCCCGCGAGTTCGAGGCGGATGCCGTTGGTGAGGCTCCACGCCGCCGCCTTCGACGCGCTGTAGGCGTTGGCCCCGTCGTAGGCGAGCCAGGACATCGCCGACAGGACGTTGAGGATGGCCCCGCCACCGCCTGCGGCCAGGACGGGAGTGAACGCCCGGACCACGTTGAGGGTGCCGAAGTAGTTGGTGTCCATCTCCAGCCGGATCTTCTCGGGGTCCCCGGTGACGAGGTTCTGCTGGGTGAAGACGCCGGCATTGTTGATCAAGAGGGTGACGTCCGAGGCCGCGCCCGCCGCGGCGGCGACCGAAGCCGGATCGGTGATGTCGAGCCGCAGTACCTCCACACCGGGGAGGTCGACGAGGTGGGGGGTGCGCGCGGTCGCGTAGACCTTGGTGGCGCCCCGGTGCAGGAGCTGTTGGGCGAAGTGCCTGCCGATGCCGCGGTTGGCGCCGGTGACGAGGGCGACGGAACCGGTGATCTTCATGGGGAGTCTCCTGGCAGTGGTGAGGTGATTCCTGTCCGGGCTGTTCACGGGCTACGCTAGAACCTGACGTTGACGTCAGAGGCAAGGAATGTGATCCAGGTCATGGAGGGGGCGTTGATGCGCATCGGCGAGCTGGCCTCAAGGGTGGGCGTGAGCGTGCGGGCACTGCGCTACTACGAAGAGCAGGACCTACTGGCCTCGGTGCGCAGCCCCAGCGGCCAGCGGCAGTACCCGGACAGCGCGGTCGACCGCGTCCAGCTGATTCAGCAGCTGTACTCCGCAGGGCTGCCGAGCAGGGCGATCCTGGAACTGCTGCCGTGCGTCGAGACCGGTGACGTGACCCCCGCGCTGCTCGACCGGCTGTCGGCCGAGCGGGACCGCATCGATGCGCAGGTCAGCACCCTGGTGAAAACCCGGGACCGGCTCGACGCCATCATCACCACAGCCTCCACGGCAAGGAGCGCGGGCCGGCCCTGCCCTCGTTGAGCAGCGCGCCTTCCCCAGGCGTGCGGCAGTGCTTGTCCGCCCGACGCAGACGGACGCCCGTCAGCAGGCGTCACTCGAGTCTCTTGGTGGTGGGCCGTCCGTCCCAGCGGTAGAGCGGGGTCGCGCGGCGGATGAGCATGCGGAGCGTGACGACTGCGTCGGACCGGCAGAGGGAGAAGTCCACAGCGCACTGGCGCTTCTCGGTACAGCGGCGGAGCTTGCCGAAGCCGTTCATCCATGCGTGGCTCCGCTCCACGACCCACCTCCTGCCGGCCTGGATCGGTGCGGGCACGCCCTTGCGGGCGATCTCGCCGGTTAAGCCCAGTTCCTCGAGCGCGGCTCAGGCCTTGTCACTGTCGTAGCCCCGGTCCACGTTGACGTTGACCTGCTCGGGAAACACACCGATCTGCTTCTTCGCGGCCTCCAGGGTGGGCACGAGCAGCGGGGAGTCATGACGGTTGGCCCCGGCCGGGACGAGACCGATCGGGACGCCGCGGGCTTCGGTGGCCACTGAGCGCTTCAGGCCCTGCTTGCCCCGGTCGGCCGGGGAGCGTCCGGCTCTCTCGCCGCCGCAGGGAGTTTTGGTGATGCACCCGTCGACGGACAGCTCACGGGAGTTGGAGGCCGATCATGCGGTCGTACGCCTGCACGGCCGGCCCGTGGACCTGCTCGGCCATGCCCAGCTGCGCCCCGTACTTGACGCGGCGTCGGATGGTGCGGTCGGAGCACCGGCGGTCGGCGATCCGCTCGTATCCGTAGCCGTGCACCAGAGCGGCGATGACGCGCCCGAAGACAATCCGGTCCGGGATGCGCGGGTTGTGGCAGCCGAGCGGATGGGTATCGACATGCTCGGGCAGCAGTGCTGCGAACTGGTCCCACTCGAGCCTCTGGCCACGCTGGAAGACGCCTGGAACCAGGGACGGTGAACCCACCCACAGCCCTCACGCGGCGGATGATTCCGCGCGATGCCGACGAGTCACCTCACGATCGCGGACCGGCAGGCCGTCCGAGCCGGTATCGGCTGATTCACGTGCTGCCGCCATGCCCCCGGACCGGTATGCGCTTCCCGCGCAGGGCCTTCGCCCTTCTCGGCGGCCCGCGTCTTTCGGCCCCCTGCCCCGGGTCGCAGTGACTGTCCGACCACTGCGAGCGGCTGGAGCCGCTTCGCCGACTGCACGGCTCCAACCCTTCGTCCTCCCCAGCCCTTTTCGAGTCCGGGATGTACTCCCGCGCACCCCGGGGTGGGTGGTGAGGACGATCCAGTGCGAGGCAGTGATGGAGGGGAGCATGGCGCCGTCCTCGCACTCGCGGCCGCCGCCCGTGCCCACTCGCATGCGGCCGCGGCCCTCCACCATTCCACCACCAACGGCCCATGGCCGGAGGGTCACAGGGGTTGGGAAATGGTACGGAGCCGTGAGACGGCTTGCTGGATATCGGCGAAGGCACGTTCTACGCTCGCGGGCCGACGGCAGGAGATGATCGCCTGATCCGGGAGCAACTCGCCCCGATTGAAGGGCAGTTCGCGGCACCACCGCGTTCGGATCCGTCGGCGGGAGGACGGAACACATCGCTTGCTCAGTGCCGACTACCGCTTCTCGGTGACATGGATGATGAAGGCGATGGCGAAGGGTGCGGCGGCCACGACCGACCGACTCGGGATGGCGGGTTGATGAACACATCCGGTGGGCCGTTCCACGGACGCGCTCTGTGCAAGTGTGGGGAGCGGACAGGTCGACACCGAGCACCCGGACACTGATCGGCTGCCGCGGTCGGCCGTCTGCGACAGTGAGGAGCGCCCCATGGGCGCGAACACGGTTGAAGCCGCGGTGCCTGACGCCATTCAGGAGCTGACGGACCGACTGACAGTCTCCTACGCCGACCTGCTGACGGCTGTGATCGTTCGGGATGTGGTGCAGGACTGCTACCAGCCGCTCAGCAACGCTCGTATCCCCACCTACGTGCCGATCCTCGTCGAGCACGGCAGCCGTACCAAGCTGCGGCAACTCACCCGGCGCTTCGATCCCACGGTTCTCGTTCCCGAGCATTCCGACGGGACACGCGGCCACTCGATCACGAGGGCCTGCCGAAGGGTTCGGATCGCGCTGACCCGCTCGGCATAGGCACGGTGGCCACGGCTTTCGGCATGTGGAAAGGCCGGTCCGCTACCGCAGCGCGTTGACCGCGGCCGAGAACAGCGGGAGCATCCGGGATGCCGCGGGGACGATGAGGCGGGCGGTGCAGGACGTCGGCTCGCGGTCAGCAGGGTGCCGGTTGGCAGTCGGTGGCGTCGGGTCAGCCAGGCTCAGCCGCGTTCGCATGCGTCCGGACGATCCGCGGTCAGGCAGCGGACGGCCCCCGGCCGACCCAGCGGTACTGATCCCGTTGCTCACCCTGCTTGGTCCACCGCACGCCCCTCTGCGATGTGCGCAGGCGCGGGCGTACTGAGCGATGTGGCCCTGGTTGCATCACGGTGGCGTCGGACCCAGCGGAGCGCTTCGTCGGCTCCCCAGACGATGAACGGGAACGGTGCGATGACCGCGAGCTGAGCCGGGCCGAGGGCTGCCGTGCCGAAGATGTGCTGGAGGGGCGGTGCGTAGACGACCGCCGCGGTGAAGGTCAGCTCGAAGGCGATGCCCCACAGGAGAAGGCGGTTGGTCCAGATGCCGACGGTGAACAGGGAGGCGCGGTCGGTGCGGGCGGCGAACGCGGTGCCGATCTGGCAGGCGACGATGCCGACGAACGTGATGGTCGTCGCTTCCAGGTAAGCCTGGTGCAACGGGGTGCCGCCGCCCGTGGGATCTCCTGGGTGCCAGCCCGCGCGCCACAGAGTGAAGAGGAAGCCACCCATGACCAGAACTGCGGAGACGGTCCCCAGGAACGCCCATGCGCGGAAGAGGAGGGCCCGGTCGATGACTCCCGTCGTGCGGGGTCGGGGCGGGCGGGACATGAGTCCGGGCTCGGCAGGCTCGCGTCCCAGTGCGAGCGCGGGGAGTGTCTCGGTGCCGAGGTCGATCGCCAGGATCTGCAGGACCGTCAGCGGCAGCGGGATGTGGCCGCCGGAGAGTGCGAAGACGAGGAAGGGAACGACCTCGGGTACCGCATGGGCGAAGATGTAGAGCACGAACTTGCGGACGTTGTCGAAGACGCGTCGTCCCGCGTCGACCGCGGAGACGATGGTGGCGAAGTTGTCGTCGGTGAGCACCATCGTGGCTGCTTCGCGGGCCACGTCCGTTCCCGACTTGCCCATGGCGACACCGATGTCGGCGTGGCGCAGTGCGGGGGCGTCGTTGACGCCGTCTCCGGTCATCGCCACGACCTCGCCCTGCGCGCGGAGGGCTTCGCAGATACGGAGTTTGGCTTCGGGTGAGGTGCGGGCGAAGACGATCTCCTGTCGTTGCGCGAGCAGTTCGTCGAGGTCCTTGTCGCTCATCCGGTCCAGTACGTCGCCTGCGAGGACCGGGCTGCCGACGTGGCCGATGCCGACCTGACGGGCTATTTCCGCAGCGGTGAGTCCGTAGTCGCCGGTGATGACGTGGATACGGATCCCGGCCTGGTGCGCGTCCTTGACGGCGTCGGCGACGCCGGCACGTGCGGGGTCCGCCATGGCGACCAGGCCGATCAGGGTCAGTCCGGATTCGGCTGTCGGCCGGTCCACCGGCGCCTTCTCCCCGTGGTCCAGGACGTGGTGGGCGATGGCGAGCACCCGCAGTCCGGAGGCCGCGTAGCCGTCGATGGTGGTGTTCAGTTCTGCGCGCACGGCGGCGTCCAGTTCGACGCTCTTTCCCTGCGGGTCGAGGAGGTGGGTGCAGCAGGGCAGGACGGCTTCGGGGGCGCCGTTGGTATGCACCGTGGCGGCGCCTGCCTCGTCGTTCACGGTGGACATGCGCTTCAGGTGGGCGTCGAAGGGAAAGATCGTGCGGCGGGCTGTCTTGCGCTGCGCGGGCTCGACGGCGACGCCGAGGTCCTCGGCCAGGCGCAGGATCGCGAGTTCGGTGGGATCGCCGCTGCCCTGAGGCTGTTCCGGTGTGGGTGCCTCGGCGGTGGTGCAGGCGGCGCCGCTCGCCGCGAGGACTTCCGCCTGCGGCTCGTGGACGGCCCGGTCCGCGTCCGTCTCGCCGCCCGCCAGCCACAGCCGGGTCACCCGCATCCTGTTCTCGGTGAGGGTGCCGGTCTTGTCCGTGCAGATCACGGTCGTCGATCCCAGGGTCTCGACTCCCGAGAGGCGTTTGACGACGGCTCCTCCACGGGCGAGTTCCCGCACTCCCGCGGCGAGGGCCAGGGTGATGGTGGGCAGCAGCCCTTCGGGGACGTTGGCGACGATCAGCCCGATGGAGAAGCTGATGGCAGCACCCCAGCCCAGCCCGGCGGCGACGCCGATGGGCAGGAAGGCCGCGCCGATCGCGACCGCGACGACGGCGATGATCCAGGTGGCCCGCCGCACCTGCTTCTCCAGCGGGCTGCGTTCCGTGTGCACGCGCTGCGACAGCGCGGCGATGCGGCCCAGTTCGGTGTACATGCCCGTCCGGGTCACAACCGCTTCCGCCTCGCCACCGCTGCAGGTGGTACCGCTGAAGACGAGTTCGTGTGCCTCCAGCAGGGAGCCGGTCTCGTCGGACGGCTCGGGCGAGCGGGTCACCGGAAGGGATTCGCCGGTCAGCGAGGACAGGTCGAGCGTGAGAGTGCCCTCGATGATCCGCGCGTCGGCGCAGACCCGGTCGCCCTCGGAGACGACGAGGATGTCGCCGGGCACGAGATCCTTGGCCGCGACCTCGCACCGCACCTTGTCGCGTACGACCCTGGCGGTGGGCGGCAGGAACGCGGCCAGTGCCTCCACGGCTCGCTCGGCCTGCATCTCCTGGACGAAGGCGAATCCGGCGTTCAGGAGGATCACGGCCACAACGGCGATGGAGAGCGCGGGTGTTCCTCCGGCCCATGCCAGGACGGCGGCGAGGGCCAGCAGGATCGCCAGGGGCTGGGTGAACTGGGAGAGCAGTTCGCCCGGCCAGCGCCTGCCGCCGGAACGGGTCAGCACGTTCGGGCCGTAGACCAGTTGTCTGCGGGTCGCCTCCCGGCTGGTGAGGCCCGAGGGGGAGGTGCGCAGGTCGCGGAAGAGTTCCGCCGGCTGTCGCCGTTCGTCGGCCTGCTCGGCGTTGTCGGGTTCACCGGGCAGCGCGGCTTCTCGCTCGGCGGTGTGTGATGACCGGGTCATGAGGGGCTCTCCCGGGAAGGAACGTGCCTGGGATGGTGCGGATGTGCCTCGAAGCCCTTGTCTGTCAGGGCCAACACGCCACGAGGGAGCGGTCGTTGTCCTCGGCCGGCGAGCGTCCCGTCACGCGGGTCGTGGTGGGGGGATGACGACGACCGGGCAGGGCGCGTGCTCCACGCAGTGCTGGCTGACCGAGCCGAGCAGGATGCCGGTGAAGGTGCCGTGGCCACGGCTGCCCAGAACCAGGAGTTGTGCGGTGCGGGCCGCGTCCATCAGTACCTGCACGGGATGACCCTCGTCCACGCGGATCGTCACCTCGGCCGGATGGTCCAGATGGTCGCGCACCACGGCCACGGTTTCCCGCAGGGCGCGTTCGGCGATCTTGGCGAACTCGGTTCCTTCGGGCACCGACGGGCTCCAGCCAAGGGTGTACGCGTACACCTCGGGGTACTGCCATGCGGCGACCGCTTCGACGGTACTGCCGGTCGACTCGGCCTGCGCCAGGCCCCACCGCAGTGCCGCCTGTGAGCAGGCCGAGCCGTCGACGCCCACAACAACGACGGGCGAGGGCCTCTCGTCGGTGTGCTGAGCCATGTCGTTCTCCTGCCGGTCGGTTGCCAACAGAGCCGGCCTGCCCGAGGGCAAGCCGGCTCGCGCCGCCGGGACTTCGACGGAGGCGCCTCGGCAGATGTGCCGGCCACTACGGGGAGAGCCGGACAGACACCTTCACGCTACGCACCCTCGCCGAACGCATGGCGGGCCGACCGGCCCCACCTCCAGGGCCGCACGGCCCTCTCTTGTACGGCCCACCTGTATCCGGGCCGAGACGAACGCAATGGGGGACCGGTTGGCCCCTGCCTGCTCCGGAGGAGGCGAGCGATGCTGGGAACACGGCACGAACTGCGGAGCCCGGCCTGGCCCGCCGCCAAGGGGCTTTCCCTCTTCCTGGCGCATGAGCCCGGTCCAGCTTCTGGTCTTCCTTCGGGCTCCGGCTGGAGCACGAAGGAACCAGAGGTGTCGTGCCCTATCTGAGGAGCAGCACCGTGGAAACACTCATTTTCTTGATCGTCGTCGTGGCCGTGCTGGTCGTCGTGGTGATCGCCATGGCCATCAAGGTCGTCAAGCAGTTCGAGCAGGGGGTGCTGTTCCGGTTCGGCCGACTGGTCGGGCCTCGATCTCCTGGTCTGCGGTTCATCATTCCGTTCGTCGACGTCCTGCACCGGGTCTCGCTGCGGATCGTCACGATGCCCATTCAGTCGCAGGGGATCATCACGCGCGACAACGTCAGCGTCGACGTGTCGGCCGTGGCGTACTTCCGCGTCGTGGACGCCGTGAAGTCGGTCATCGCGATCGAGAACGTGCACGACGCGATCAACCAGATCGCCCAGACCACCCTGCGCAAGGTCGTCGGACAGCACACGCTGGACGAGACGCTGTCGGAGACCGACCGCATCAACCTGGACATCCGCGAGATCCTCGACGTCGCCACCGTCGAGTGGGGCGTGGAGGTCACCCTGGTCGAACTCAAGGACATCCAGCTGCCCGACAGCATGAAGCGTGCCATGGCCCGGCAGGCCGAGGCCGAGCGGGAGAAGAGGGCGAAGATCATCAACGCCCAGGGCGAGTCCCTGGCCGCAGCGGCCCTCGGGGAAGCGTCGGACATCATGATGGACCACCCCCTGGCCCTCCAACTGCGCAACCTGCAGAGCCTGGTGGAGATCGGCGTCGACAAGAACACCACCGTCGTCTTCCCCGCCCCGCTGATGAGCACCATCGGCGAGCTCGGCTCCTTCCTCGCCCGCGAGACCGCGGCAGCCGCGTCCACGACGCCGCCGCCCACCGAGCGCACCAGGACAAGCCCGGATCCCGTACTGAACGGGGCTCCCATGACCGTCTGATCAACCGCGTCATTGTGCCGGTGGCCTGCCAGGAGAGGCGTCCTGGCAGGCCACCGGCACAATGACGCGGGGTGGTGGTCCCCTTGTGCCTGACCCGAACGGGGCTACGGTGGGGACAGACGTCCTGGACCCCGGCGGCTTACTGCCAGTTGACGCGGGTGTACCGGGGCGGCCCTGCATACGACCGCCCGGTGCTTCCCCCTGCGGCCACCGGCTCGGTCCCGACTCCCTTGCCCATAGGCCGCGTTCACGGACGCACGGTGCTGGGCCCGGAGCTCATGACCATGTCCTGGGGCACGCTCCACCCCGATCATCGTCGGCTGACGGCGGCGGCCCATGAACGCCTTGGCCACGTTCGCCGAGACGATGTCCAGTACGGCCGCTCCACCGCCCAGGCCCGCCGGGGGAGCCGACGAAGTCTCGCGCGGCAGCACAACGTCGCCGCGGCCGCCACCTTGCGTCTGCGACGACAGCGCTCCCTCGGCAGGTTTCACGCCGGGGAGTGCTGCTGTGAGCCTTGCCGGAGTCGACTGTTCCCCTGAAGCCGAGGGCAGACCTGCCGCATGGCGACGCCAGAGAACCACGAACAGCGGCGAGACGCAGACGCCCGTCTGTGGGAGCACCACCTCCACACCGACACCATGGTCTTCGAGCGAGGCAACCTGTTCCTCGTCGCGCAATCTCTCCTGGCGGTGGCCTACAGCACCACCGCCACATCGGGCACCACGCACGCGGCAGCACGTGTCCTGGCCGGCTTCGGGCTCGCACTCACCGCCATCTGGGCATACGTGGGACACCGTTATCACCGCTACAACCGGGCCATCCAACGACGTACTGCCGAGCGCCTGCCGGACTACGCCGAAACCTATACATGCAGTCGCATCCCTGGTCCCAGCGCGATGCCGCTGATCGCCTATGCGCTTCCGGTTCTCGCCGCAGTCATGTGGATCGTTCTGCTCATCGTCACGTAGTCGGCGCTGCTGAGCGGCTCGGGCGAAGCTCTTTGCCGACTGTCGGATCCCTGTCCCCGGCCCGGTCTGGTCCCGGCGTCCCCGGGCGACTGTCGCTGTCCAGGACCGAATCCGGGGACTAGTGTTGGTGGCGCCGCCCTGGTCCCCGGCAGCGCCGCTTCCACCGCGATGTCGCACCGGAGCACTCCGCTCACCCGTCGCAGGGCCTGTGTCCCGTTCCCTGCACACGGTGCTCCTGGGCAACCCGATGCGTCCAGCGAGGCATCTCCCTCTGCCCCGCCCTTCTCGACAGGCCATCGAAGCCCTGGCGGTGCTCATGTACGTACTGCTCCTCCCGGCGGTGCTCCCGCTCGCCCTGCTCGGCACGATGATCGCGCTGTCCTGGTGGGAAGACCGCCAGCTCCCGCCGCGGCAGGCCAAAGGGCTCCCTGCGGCGTCGGTGGTCGTGTCCCTTCGTCCCTCTGCGCTCGCCGAGATGCCGGTCGTTGACCACCGCCCGCTCATCGGGGGCGTAGAAGCGCACTGGACGGTAAGACGCTCCACTGCGAGGTCCACGCGCCGACGCGCGCTCTTCCTGCCTGCGGCCAACAGCCAAGGCGCAGAACGGGACCAGACAGTTCTTACGCCGCTGAAGCGTGCGCCTGCTTCAGGACTCGGCTCACACGGGCGTGCTCGCGCACGCCATCGCACCCGTCGACCCCTCAGAGAGGAGAACGAAGCATGAACTGCTACGAGTGTCACGAGTCCGGTAGGACCACCGCTGCCGTCGCCGTCTGCCGGAACTGCGGAGCCGCCCTCTGCCCCGAGCACATCAAGGTCAACGCGCAGCATCTGGAGCGTCCGGAGGGCATGGGCGTGACCACCCTCAAGGAACCCGCTCGCCGCATCACGTGCCTCATCTGTCATGACGCGGAGCACCAGTTCTGACCTGGCCGCGCCACCCACCGGGTACCAGCAACGGCAGGCCGCCCGGGACGACCGAGCGACCGGAGGCAGCAAGTGAACGTCGAGGAACACGCACGGTCCGAGATGGTGCCGCACCTACGTCTGGACGAGCTGCTCGAAGAACTCCAGGCCCAGATCCGCGTGGTCCGCGGCACCCGAGGACGCCTCCACGGGCTGCTGCAGGCGATCCTGTCGGTGGGCCGCGAGCTCGATCTCTCCCAGGTGCTGCGCCACATCACCGAGGCCGCGGTGGTCCTGGTCGACGCCGAATACGGCGCACTTGGTGTCATCGGTCCCGATCAGAGCCTCACCCAGTTCATCACGGTCGGGGTCAGCGAGGCCGAGCAGGCGCGGATCGGGGCCCTGCCCGCCGGGCACGGGGTACTCGGCGAGCTGATCAGGCATCCGGAACCGATGCGGCTGACAGAGCTGTCGCAGCACCCGGCCTCGCACGGCTTCCCCCCGCACCACCCGCCGATGCACTCCTTCCTGGGTGTGCCCGTCAGTGTCCGGGGAGAAGTGTTCGGTAACCTCTACCTCACCGAGAAACGCGGTGGTGCCCAGTTCGACAGCGAGGACGAAGCCGTCCTGTCGACCCTGGCCGTGGCCGCAGGAGTGGCGATCGACAATGCCCGTCTCTACGCGGAGGCGCAGGTCAGAGAACGCTGGATGGCGGCCGGGGCCGAGCTCACCCGTGGCCTGCTCTCCGGGACCCCGGAGACGAAGGTCCTGGAGCTGATGCTGAACCGGGCGCAGGACATCACCTCGGCCGATCTCGGCGTGGTCGACCTGGTCACCGTGGGAACTCGGGAACTGCGCGGGGTACTCGCGCTCGGGGAAGGTGCCGAGCTCCATCGTGGTGTGAGACTGCCGCGCGAGGGGACTCTGAGCGGGGCGGCCCTGGCCGCAGGGCAGTTGATCGTCACCTCGGATGTGGGGAGTGACCCGCGGATCACGTACTGTCCCGAACGCTGGTCGGGGTTGGGGCCCGCGGTCGCCGTTCCCATGAGCACCAGTGACCGAGACCGCGGGGTGCTCGTCCTCGCGCGCACCGCCGGGTGCCCGCCCTTCACCCAGGCGGAGACCGAGCCGCTGCCCGGCTTCGCGGGCCAGGCCGCCCTCGCGCTGGAACTCGCCGACCGGCGCAAGGCCGCCGAGCAGGTGAGCCTCCTGGAGGACCGCGACCGTATCGCGCGCGACCTCCACGACCTGGCCATCCAAAGGCTGTTCGCGACGGGAATGACGCTGCAGAGCGCGCATCGCTTCGTTGCGCACCCGGAAGGGACCGAGCGGATCGACCGGGCTGTCGACGACCTCGACACCACCATCAAGATCATCCGGTCCACGATCTTCGGTCTGCGGGCCCACGACAGCACCGTGATCGGCCACGGCCTTCGGGCCCGTGCATCCAAGACGGCCGAGGAAGCCGTTCCCGCGCTGGGGTTCACTCCCTCCCTGCTCATGGAGGGACTGCTCGACACCGACGTTCCGCACACCATGGCGGATGAAGTCGTGGCGGTGCTGAGTGAAGCCCTGGCGAACATCGCCCGGCACGCGCACGCCTCGTCCGCGGAGATCGCACTCGTGGTCCGCAAGGAGCGGCTCACGCTGACGGTCACCGACGACGGGGTCGGAATCGGCGAAGGCGGACACCGTAGCGGGCTGCGCAATCTCAGCGAGCGCGCGCGGAACCTGGGCGGTGAACTCACCCTCGACGCACCGCCCGAGAGCGGCACCCTCCTCCGCTGGTGCGTACCGCTTCCCGACCGGCGCTAGCGCGACCCTCCGGGATCACGTGTCGGGGGCCAGCGGTGCGAGCCGGACCGCCGGGACCGCCGCTCAGATCCACCATGTCGTTTTCGCGCACGGTCAGAGCGTCCAACTGTCCTGCCTATGAAGCGGGTTGCCCGGAGGGCGCGCGCAGACTGCGCATCAGCCGTCCGGTGGTCGCCGGGTCCAGCATCGACTGCCCCGACGCCACCGTCCGTACGGCCACAACCAGATCGGAGCCCTTGATCTGTCTCAGGACGTAGCCGGCCGCCCCGGCCATGATCGCGTCCAGCAGGGCGTCGTCATCGTCGAACGACGTCAGCATCAGGCAGGCCAACTCCGTTATTCGGTGGTGCAGTTCACGGCAGACGGTGATGCCGCCACCGTCCGGGAGGCGAGTGTCCAGGATCGCGACGTCCGGGCGCAGCGCCGGGCCGTGGACCAACGCCTGCGCACTCGTACCCGCCTCGCCGACCACCGTAATGTCCGCTGCGCTGCGCGCGGGGCGGCGTGTGCGGCCGGAGGGAGGCAGACGTCCACTGCAGGCATAGTCTGGCTGTCTTCGATGAGAGATCTGCAGCGCCTACAGGGGGAAGAACGGGTGGAGCGCACCATCGGTGTCGATCTGGCGGTTGGGTCGCGGTCGACAGCGGCTGCGGAGATCCGCTGGAGCCCGGGCGGGGCAGAAGCGATGACTCCGACGGTTGGGTGCGGGGACGAGGATCTGCTGGAACTGCTTTCAGGTCTCGCGCCGGGCGAGCGCGCGGGGGTCGACTGCCCGTTTGGCTGGCCAGTGGCGTTTGTCGAAGCCGTGGCGGCGCACGCGGGTCACCTGCCGTGGCCGGGGCGGACGGGGCGGGCGGGGCACTATGCCCGGCTGCGGCTGCGGACGGCTGACCGGGTCGTGGATGCGGTGGTCCGGCCTTTGGTCGGGCGCGGTCCGCTCTCGGTGTCGATGGACAAACTGGGGGCGACCGCGGCGCGCTGGGCCTACCTCGCTGACCAACTTGCCCTTGGAGGCCGCCCTGTTGATCGGACTGGCGCCGGACCGGTGGTAGAGGTCTATCCCGCCGGCGCCCGGGCCGTATGGCGCCTGGACGGTACGCGCTCCACAGAGGCACTGCTCAAGGCAGCCCCATGGCTGCGGTTCGAACCCGGTGCCCAGCAGATGTACGAGAAGAATGAGCACGCCTTCGATGCGCTGATCGCCGCCCTTGTCGCCCGGGCCGCAGCCCTGGGTCTGACCTCCGGTCCCCAGGGCGAACAGGAGGACCGAGCCGCCGCCGTGGAGGGTTGGATTCACCTTCCCGAACCCGACAGCTTGATCAGGCTCGCCCCATCCGCCCCCTCATGACCTGCTCTTGATCGTCCCATCTCGTTCGCCCTTCCTGGCGAGCTGCGGCAGCACGCGCAGACCCCTCAGCATCCAACAGGCCACCGAGGAGGTCGGCGTCGTCACCGCTGCTCAAGACAGCCCCCCTCATGGCAGTGAGGGAAGGGCATGGCCGACTGGGGCGTGGTCGGTCGGGACCCGGAAGCCTCCGGCAGACCGCCCGCCCCTCACGTCGTTGCGCTGACCACCTTTGCCAGGTACTGGTCGAAGAGGTCTGCCTTGTAGAGGAGTCCGCTGTATTTGACGGGGATCCGGTACCCGTTTATCTCGGCGGTGGGTGTGCCGGGTCCGGCGTGCCCGTTGTAGTGTCCAGCGGCGGCGAACACCTTCTCGGTGGAGTCGACGAAGGCCTGGTACTTCATGGACTTCACCGCGGTGTCGAAGGAGGGGTTCCGCAGCCCGTTCACCTTGCTGGCCAGTTGCAGCAGGCGCGCGGTGGTGAAGCCGTCCACCTCCTCGGAGGGCTGGTTCTGGTAGAGGACCGCGTGGTACTCGGCGAACTTCCCTGTCTGCACCGCCGCGCGCAGCGCGTTGACCGCCTTCTTCGACCCGTTTCCGCCCAGCCGCGGGTCCAGGAATGACGCCATCGTGTACTCGACCTTGACCTTGTGCCGCAGAACCCATTTGGTCAGGACCGGGCCGCCGCCCGTGGTCTCGAATTCCCTGCAGTACGGGCAGCGCGGGTCTTCGTAGAGGTGCACGGTCACCTGTGCCTGGGGGTCGCCCACCAGAATGCTCGTGCCGTCCGATTCCACCTGCTCGGGCACGTCGTCCAGCCGGGGGTAGTCGGTTTTGGCCGCCGTTGGCCGCCCGCCGTCGGCCGCGGCGGCCGGGTGCCGGGACCCGCAGCTCACCAGTGCCGCACCGAGCACGCCTGTCAGTACGGCTGCCGTCAGCCGTCTACTCCCGCGATTCAACCGCATGATGCCCCCCCTGTGTTCTTGGAGTGGGAGGGTAGGCCATCCGCTGTGGGACTGAGGCCGCGGGGTTCGGTTCTTCCGTCCCGCTCAACTGGTACCACCGGATCCCGGCCTGTTCCGGTGGCCGGCAACAGTTCGACGGCGCCGGGAGAGCTGACGACGCTCGAGCGCGAAGAGGACCGGCCCGGCGCGCGGATCCCCTCCCGCGGTGACTGCCGGCCGTGCCTATTGCGGCTGTTGGGTTCCGAGGTGGCGTACGGCGGGGGTGTGTTCGGCCAGCCGTATGATCACGGTGGCGTGCCCGTGGTCGGCGAGTTCGCGCCATGCCTCGCGCATGTTGAGGATCTTGTCCACGGTGTAGGTCTCGGTGTAGGGGCAGAGGTCGATCTGGTGGTCGCCGAGGGCGAAGATCATGGATTCGTATCCGGCGGTGAGGTGGAACATCCCGTCGCGGATGCGGGCCAGCTGGTCGAGGCCTGCGGCTGCGGATATGGTCTCGCCCCGCAGGACGGTCTTCTTCCCGTCGAGCAGCGCGTGGATGTCCTTGATCTCGTGCGTCCTGCCAGGTGACGTCGTGGGGGACGGGGAAGCAATGGCTGGGCCGGCTCTGCAGTCGGGCCAGGTTGTCGTAGGCGTCGGCCCAGAACTGAGCTTCGTCATCCCCCTGGCCGGCACCTTGACCGGCGGCCAGAGGGATGACGAAGCTCAGCTGATCCCACTGCTCCAAGCCGTGCTACCGGTGCGGGGCAAGCGCGGCCGAGCCCGTCGCCGCCCCAGCGTGGTCCTGGCCGACCGCGGCTACGACCACGACAAGAACCGCCGCATGGTCTGGGAGATCGGTGTAAAACCGCTGATCGCTCGTCGGGCACCGAGCATCGCTCCGGACTCGGCACTCAACGCTGGGTCGTCGAGCGGACACACCTCGAACCCGGTCGGCGCGGACGGCGATGGGGGAGACGCCGACCGTGGCGAATCCTGCCTCGGAGCTGGAGCTGGAGCTGGAGCTGGAGCCGGAGCCGGTCAGGGTTCCCAGGCGACGGACTGCGAAGGCAGCCGGTGCGGGTGCGTAGGTAGCGGTAAATCACCAGTGAGGCTCGGCACTGTCACGGTGCCGAGCCTCACCTCGTACGACAGGAGCATCTGATGGACATCGCTGTACGGGCCTGGTTGCTGGCTTACGACCTCACCCGCGCTTGATCTGTGGGCATGCCGGCCAGACGATTCGGCTGGTGGTGATCAGCAGGCCGTGTGGCGGGTGAGTACCAGTTCGGTGCTGAGCGCGCGACGGGCAGGGCGTTGGGCCGTCCTGTCGGAGATCAGGCTGGCGATGGCCTGCTGGGTCTGTGGGAAGGTCTCGCGGCGTCCGATGAACCTGCGTATCGGTGCCCACTGCCGTAGCTCGGCGTTGGTGTGCTCGACACAGATTCGGGCCGAGGACTGCCGGCGTCTGGCCTCGCGCCAGGCTCGCTTGTCGCCCTCGCAGGCGTCGTCCTTTGGCTTCTTCGGCGGGGCCGTGACCTGGTAGTGGAACTCCTTGGCCAGGCCGGGGTAGCCAGAGTCGACCTTGGCCTTGACCCTCGGTCGCTGCCGGAACTGTTCAGCGATGCCCTCCGTGTGCACGGTGGTCTGGTCGTGCATCCGGCCGGGGGTGCAGCTCTCACGGAGGGAAGATCGTCGATCAGGGTGTGAGGCCGCGGTCGTGCTGGTTGGGGGTGGGAGACCCTTCCGGCCAATGCAATCGGACTGATCGAGGTCACAGCCTGTTGGCTTCAAGCTTTTCCCTTTGGCCACCACTCTTCGCGGCACTCGGGATGGTCGGCGTAGACAGTGGCGAGCCGTAGACAGACATCTTCGAGCGCAGATCGCCGGGCTTCCCAGGACACGGCGTCCTCGGGTGCCGTCTTGGCCCACAGAGCGATGTCGTACTCGTCGACGTTTGTCTGGTGGGCCTGAACCTCGGCGAGAACGCGGGCAGGGTCATGGCGCACGATGTGCATAGCATCGGCCGGGCGAGGGCATTCGATGACCGTGCTGCCGTACTCGCCTATGTAGACGCAGTTGGGCTCGTCGCCCGGGGCGTCGTCACCAAGCGCCCACCGGCCGGAGCCGGCAGCGAGGCGTGCTGCCTGTTCGTCTTCGTTGAGGCGGTCACGTAGGAACTGAACCAGCGCATCAGTCATGGCGCTCAGCGTTGCAGTTGTGCCAGTTCTGGGCCGGCATGATGAGGGAAGATCGTCGGTCAGGCCGTGAGCTCGTAGTCGTACTGGTCGGCGGTGGGGTAGAGGCGTTCGTGTTCGCGGGAGAGGTGGTGTCGCCAGTAGGCGGCAAAGTCGCCGTTATCGATGAGGGCTCGGAGCGTGAGGACGGCCTCGGCCCCGTCGAGTCCCCAGCGGCTGCCGGTGATGTCGAGGCGGTCGCCGATCAAGTGCCGGCAGGCCCCTTCGATCGGGCCGGTGGCGACGGGCCAACCTGCGGCGAGCGCGAGGTCGTAACCAAGCTGGTCGAGGTGACCAGTGAGGTATCGGACGCAGGCGTCGGCGCCTTCACGCCTCGTTCCGTGGAGATGAGTTCGGTCGGCCTCGGCGATGATCTCGGTGGAGGCTCGGTCGGTCTGCCCGTGGAGGACCGCGGTGAGGTGGCCCGCGACCCAGGCTTCGGCGTCGGGGGTGCCTGGCTTGTGGAAGCGGTGGGCCGCTGCCCAGATGTACTCGGCCATGTGCACGAAGTCGAGCAGGACGTGCACCGTGATGTGGAGCCGGTCGGCTTCCGCCTGGATCAACTCCAGCTGGTGGCGGGCACCGTCGACCAGGACCACCCAGTGGCGCAGATGGTCCCGGTCGCGGGCTTCGGCTTGGTCGAATGCGACGGCGATCACGTGCTCGGGTGGATGGATAGGGGAGGCCGTGAGCCATTTGTGTTGTGCTCTTGGCCCCGGGCGAGGGTCCGTGTGGTGCTGCGGCCCTCGGGTGGGGCGATCACATCGTGTGGTCGACGCGGCGGTCGGTATCGAAGACGCAGGCCAGCGTGGCCATCCGTTCCGGTGCGGCTTCTCACCCGGAGCCAGCCGGGTTCGCAGAGCACGCCGGCCGTTCAGGTGTGCTCTGAGCGCCGCGGGCCGCAGGGCCTCGGGCCGCATCACGACGCCCTTGCCGTCGACCTGCATCACGAGTGCGGTCGCGGCGGTCGACGGAAGCGGAATCGTGCACTGGTAGAAGTCACCGACGTCCACCGCCGCGGCGACCAACAGCCCTTCGGCCTGCCGTTTGCCCAGGACCTTCCCGCAGCCGCGGTCAATTGCCTCTTTGGCCTGGTCGTAGGAGCCGCGAACGGCCTCGAGGACGGCGAGGCGGCGCAGACCACGGGAGTGCAGGTGGGCGGGCAGGGAGAGTTCCGCATCGGCCGGGTGCACGCTGGCCAGTCCCTTGCCCCGCCATGCGGTTCGCGTGATGGTGACCGTGCCGAACACGCAGGCCAGCAGTCGGGAGTGCCCCGTCTCGCGGTGCGGGCGGACCTGCCCGTCCGCACCGCGGACCACCACTCCTCTTGTCTTCCGCAGCTGTTCCCGCTCTCGGCGTTCCCGCGGATCGAGGTGTCCCTGGAACAGCAGCCGTGCAGGCAGCCTGGAGCTGGACCAGGAGGGCGAGCATCTGCTTGCCGAGCGCGTCCTCGACGAGGGCGTGCGGGGCCGTGGCCGAGGGAGGCGGAACCGGGCGGCGCAGGCTTCATCGGCCCGTCGGGCCGCGGCGCCCCGACGGGCACGGTCACCCCGTTGCGGAGATGATCGGACGACGAGGCAACAGCGTCGGAGCAAGCGCGTGGAGGCAGGATCGTGAGCGCGGACGGACAGCGGAACGCGACCGACGCCGCGGAAGGACACGGCGGCCGCGACGCCGGGCGGCTGCACTGCCTGGTCACCGGAGCGTCCGGCTACGTCGGCGGACGCCTGGTACCGGAGCTGCTGGAGGCCGGCCACCGGGTACGCTGCCTCGCTCGTTCACCGGACAGACTCCGTGACCACCCCTGGACCGGCGACGCCGAGACGGTTCGCGGGGACGTCACGGACCCCCAGTCGGTCGCCTCAGCCATGGGTGGCATCGACGTCGCCTACTACCTGGTGCACGCCCTCGGCTCCGGCGCCGGGTTCGAGGACACCGACCGCCGCGCCGCGCACGTCTTCGCCGAGCAGGCACGGGCCGCCGGCGTACGACGGATCGTCTATCTCGGCGGACTCACCCCGAAGGGCGTGCCCGAAAGCTCCCTGTCCCCCCACCTGCGTTCCCGGGCAGAGGTGGGACGGATCTTCCTGGAGTCGCCGGTGCCCGCCACCGTATTGCGGGCAGCGGTCGTCATCGGCTCCGGATCGGCCTCCTTCGAGATGCTGCGCTACCTCACCGAACGGCTGCCGGTGATGGTCACCCCGAGCTGGGTGAACACGCGCACCCAGCCCATCGGGGTGCGGGACGTGCTGCGCTACCTCGTCGGCTCCGCGACCATGCCGGACGACGTCAACCGCACGTTCGACATCGGCGGGCCGGACGTCCTCACCTACCGCGAGATGATGCGACGCTACGCCCTCGTCGCCGGACTGCGCCGACGGCTCGTCGTGCCCGTTCCGGTCCTGACGCCAAGGCTGTCCAGCCACTGGGTCGGGCTCGTCACGCCCGTGCCCGCCTCCATTGCCCGACCCCTCACGGAGTCCCTGCGCCACGAGGTCATCTGCCACGAGCACGACATCGCCCGCTACATGCCCGACCAGCCGGCCCGGCCACTGCCCTTCGACCAGGCGCTCGCCCTGGCGCTCCAGCGCGTACGGGAGGCGCAGGTGGTCACCCGCTGGTCGTCGGCCTCCGTGCCGGGCGCGCCCAGTGACCCGCTGCCCACAGACCCGGACTGGGCGGGCGGCAGCCTCTACGAGGACGAGCGGCAGGCGTCGGTCGACGCGTCGCGGCAGGCGCTGTGGGAAGTGATCGAGGGGATCGGCGGCGACAACGGCTGGTACTCCTTCCCGCTGGCCTGGGCGGTCCGGGGCTGGATGGACCGGTTCGTCGGCGGAGTCGGCCTGCGCCGCGGCCGGCGCGACGCCGAACACCTGCGGGTCGGCGACTCGCTGGACTTCTGGCGGGTCGAGGAGATCGAGCGCGGACGACTGCTGCGGCTGCGGGCGGAGATGAGACTGCCGGGCCTGGCCTGGCTGGAGATGTACTCCGATACGGACACCGAGGGCCGCACCCGTTACCGTCAGCGTGCCCTGTTCCACCCCCGTGGTCTGCTCGGCCACGTCTACTGGTGGTCCGTCTCGCCGTTCCACGCAGTCGTCTTCGGCGGCATGGCCCGCAACATCACCCGGGCCGCCGCCAAGAACACCGGCAGGCCCAGGCGTGCCCATCGCCCCGCCCGGGCCCGAGGCCACCGCAGCTGACCAGGATCCCACCGGTAGCGCACGCATCCCCATCACACTGGCAAGAGCGGCACCATCACCAGCGTGTCCGTGCTGTCCGCTTCGAATGGGTCTCACGCGCCCTCCCGGACAAGGGCACCACGACCGCCGGATACACGGCACTCGACCAGGTGACCGGCCTTTCTTTGGGTGAAGGGCGACCCACCGGTCCGGCAATCCGTCCCCCCGTCGGGTTGCCGGCCCCTGAGGGCCGCCGCCGCGTCCACGCTCCAGCCGGCGTGGCGGCGGCCCGCCAGATCCCCGGTCGCATGCCGGAGAGCAACATTCCGACCGTTCCTGTGTGCTCCACCGCCCGCGGCTCCTTCTCGCTGGTTCTCCAGATCTCGGCTCTCTCAGACGTGAGACCCGGGCCATGCGCGTAATCGCCGAGGACCACGGCAGCCAGGAGATCGCGGACGAGCTCTTCACCAACGTCTCCCAGAACCGGTGGCGCCGGTCACGAGGCAACGGTGTCGCCGAGGTCGTCGACCGACTCCACCATCACGCTCTCCAGCGAGAAGAACAGCAACTCTTCGAGTTCCGGGCGTACTTCGTTCACGGCGCAGTACCGTCGGCCACGCTGTCCACCGGCCGGACGATTTTCGGGCTGTCTCAGCCACCATCAAGAGGAGATCGACAGTCACCTGCCCCGCATGTTCCAACGTGATCGGTACGGTGATACCGAGACGACAAGAGGGGAGCCGCGCGGCCGTGGGCGAGGAAGCGGAGATCAGGACGGCGAAGGAGGCCGCCGACCACGAACTCATCCTGGCGTTCGGGCGGCTGCAGGGGGCGGCGAACCGGCTGGAGTACATCCTTGGCCGGGCGCTGGAGGCGGAGTGTGGCATCAGCCATCTGGTCTTCGAGGTGCTGCTGATCCTTGGGCGCGCGGGCGATCCGGGGCTTTCGATGCGGGCCATCGCCCAGGAACAGGTGTTGACCACGGGCGGTGCCACCCGGCTGGTTGATCGCATGCAGGCGGCGGGGTTCGTGACGCGTGCGGATTCCCCCGACGACCGGCGCGGAAAGCTGGTTCGGCTGACGCCGTTGGGCGAGGAGACGGTCGTGTGCGCGTCCCGGGTGCACCTGGAGAACATCAAGCGGTACCTCGTGGATCCCCTGCCCGAGGCGGACCGGAAGCGGTTCGCGGAGGATCTCCGGATCCTCAGCCACACGGCCCGGGACCTGCTGCCCCGTCTGCCCTGACCTGCGGACCAGCGGCCGCGCTGGTGTACTGACGTGGTCAGCCACACCCATGTGCCCCACCTCACACGAACCTTGAAATATCTGACGCGTCAGTTACTGTTCTGTCAGGTGAATCGCTCGCAACCCGCGGGCGCACATCTCTGCCGAGGTCTTCGATGAAGCTCGTCTACGTCTTCGACGCCTACTGCGGCTGGTCGCACGGGTTCTCCGGAACACTGAGCGAGGTCGCCGCCCGTCACCCCGAAATGCCGGTCGAAGTCGTCTCCGGCGGCCTGTTCACCGGATCGCGGCAGGTGCCCGTCCGCCAGTTCGGCTACGTCCAGGGTGCGAACGCCAAGATCGCCGAGCTGACCGGCGCCGAGTTCGGCGCGGCCTACGAGCGGCTGATCGCCGACGGCTCGTTCGTGATGGACTCCGAGGCCGCCGCCCGCGGTGTCGCCGCCCTGCGCCAGGTCGCCCCCGACCGCGCGGCGGAGCTGGCCGCGGCCCTGCAGGCCGCCTTCTACGTCGACGGACTCAGCCTGTCCGAGGCGGCCACCTACCGGAAGGTCGCCCAGGCCGCCGGGCTCGACGCGGATGCCGTCGTTACCGCCTTCGAAGCCCCCGACGCTCAGACCGCGGCCCACGCCGACTTCCGCCGCGCCGTCCAGCTCGGCGTTACCGGGTTCCCCACTCTGCTGGCCGTCGACGGCGACTCCGTCACCCCGCTGGCCTACGGCCAGGCCACCGCCGACGAGGTCGACGCACGCTTCGTCGCGCACTGATCTTCCCCTGCCCCCACCCCACCCCCTGCGTAAAGGAGCCCTCGCATGAGCACCCTCTCCTTCAAGGTCCTCGACCTCGACTTCCCGGCCGGCAGCAAGAACAAGACCGCCACCCTCGTCACCGGCGAGAACGACGCCCTGCTGGTCGACGCCGCCTTCACCCGCGCCGACGGCCACCGCCTCGCCGCCGAGATCCTCGACTCCGGCAAGAAGCTGACCACCGTCTTCGTCAGCCACGCCGACCCCGACTTCTACTTCGGCGCCGAGGTCCTCGCCGACGCCTTCCCCGACGCGACCTTCGTCGCCACCCCCCTCGTCATCGAGCACATCCAGCACACCTACGAGGGCAAGCTCAAGGCATGGGCAGCGCTCGGCCCGAACCTGCCCACCCGCCTGGTCGACCTCACCCCGCTCACCGGCGACCTCACCCTGGAGGGCCACCGCTTCGAGCTCAAGGGCGGCCCGGCCGCACTGCCCGACCGCCACTACCTGTGGCAGGCCGAGCACCGCGCCCTCCTCGGCGGCGTCCTGCTCTTCCAGCAGGAGCACGTCTGGGTCGCCGACACCCCCACCCCCGGCGACCGTGCCGCGTGGATCGACCTGCTGGACGAGATGGCCGCCCTCCAGCCCGACCTGGTTGTTCCCGGCCACCAGCTGCCCGGCGCGCCGGCCGACGCGTCCGCCATCTCCGCCACCCGCGAGTACCTTCTGGTCTTCGAGGAGGAGCTCGCCACGGCGGCCGACGGTGCGGCCCTGGCCGAGGCGTTGGTCAAGCGCTACCCAGGCAACGGCATGCTGATCGCCGCCCAGATCGGCGCGAAGGTCGCCAAGGGCGAGATGAAGTGGGGCTGACCATGACCGAGTTCGCTGCCTCCACCGCTCCCGTCGATGTCGTACGGCGTCAGTACCTCGCCTCCGCGGCAGGTGACCTGGAGGCACTTCGGGTCACCCTCGCACCCGACGTCGAGTGGACGGAGATGGCCGGCTTCCCTCTCGCCGGTACCTACCGCACCCCCGACGGCGTCACCGCCAACGTCATGGAGAAACTCGGCCAGGACTGGGACGGCTGGACCGCCCACGACGACACCTACGTTGTCGACGGGGAGAACGTCGTCGTCCTCGCCCGCTACACCGCGGCCAACAAGGCCACCGGGAAGCCGATCGACGTCCGCGTCGCCCACCACTTCGTCGTACGCGGCGGACACATCGTGCGCTTCGAGCAGTTCGTCGACACCGCGCTCGTCCGCGATGCCATGACCGCGTAACCGCACCACCCGGCCCCTCGGAGAGCAGGAGAAGCTCGTGTCCGCTGCCGACAACAAGGCGCTCGTCATCGCGTTTAACGAGCAGGCGTTCAACGACCATCGGCCGGAGCAGGCCGCCGCCGCGTATCTCGGCGAGAGCTACACCCAGCACAACCCGGAGGCGCAGGGACAGTCCGCAGGCGTTCGTCGGCTACGTCCACTGGCTGCGCGGTCAGTTCCCGGAACAGCGCCTGGACATCAAGCGGGCTGTCGCCGAAGGGGATCTGGTCGTTACCCGGGCAACGGCACGGATCGAATGGCCGGACGGAGGCGTGACCACCTTGGCCACCGGAGCCCCCACGACGTGGCCAATGGAGCGCCCCACTGAACGGCCGGCATCGCCCAACCGCTATGACTGAGCCGGGTTTACGTCCCGCGGAATCCAGGTGTCTTCCCCGGGCCGTGGCCGCTGTTTGCCGTGTGTGGTTCGCCGAGGTGGATCTATGTCTCACACACGGTGAAAAATGACCAGCGGTGGTGAGCGGAGCCAACGCCCCGGGTGGGGCGGTGGTCCTACGTTGGAGCGCATGACCAACACCAAGCTCCTGAGTTCGGTGCAGATGGCGCACTTCGTGTCCCACGGCTCATTGAGGCTGGACGCCGTGGTGCCGCCCGAGCTGAACGTCGTAGGGATCGAGGCATTGCGCAAGAGCGTTCCGGACGTTGCCTACGGCAGCAGTGTGCCGGACGCCTACCCTGAGGGGTCCTTCGCCCGTCTCCTGCTCGAAATCCCGGAGGTGGCAGGGGCGTTGCGCAGCCTCGTCGGGCCCGAACCCAGTGTCGACCACCATGCCGTCCACATCCGGGAGCCCCGTCAGGGGCAGGCGCAGCCGCTGCACGGGGACGCGATCATCGACGTGCGCACCGACGCGTTCGACGTACAGCTGATGTACTACCCGCAGGACGTGACGCTGGACATGGGCGGAACCCTCAGCGTGCCGGGGAGTCATCTGCGGCGTACGAATGAGTCGGACACCGGTCGCTACCAGAACCTGAGAGGGCAGAGTCGGCTGGTCTGTCCCGCCGGCACCGTGGTGTTTCTGCACCATGGTCTGTGGCACGGAGGCCGGCGCAACGACAGCGATGCCGTCCGGTACATGTTCAAGATCCGCTTCAATCCCACCGTGCGTCAACTCCGGTTGTGGGACACGTCGGACCTGGGAGATCCTCGCGTCGCCGCGGAGCTGTCGACGATGTTCCCGTGGTACGAGCAGGCCACCGGACGCCTGGAGATCTACAACCGAGTCCTTCTGTGGCGCTCGCTCACGGGTGACGACACCTTCGACCTGGAGCACTGGGTGTCGCGGGTCTCCAACCGTCCCGAGAGGCAGGCCGCATGAGCATGCGTCAGCAGGTCTTGGTGCTCTACCTGGCCACCTCCGCACTGGACGCGGATGTGGTGGGCTGGTCTCTCTACGACGGCACGGGGCTCACGACACCGACGGCGGGCGACAGTGACAAGCCCCCGTACACTTCGGGCGTCCGTGCCCTGGAGGACGGCTGGAGACTGTTCCAGGCAGCTCAGCTGATTCCCCCGTATCCGGGGCACGAGTACGACGTGTCGTTCCTCAAGCATGAGTTCTTCTTCGAAAAACTGGCGGACACGGGCGTCGCCTGACGTCCAAGATCCGACCCGGCCGGTCGGTCCCGCGTTCGGCGCGGGACCAACCGACCCGATGGGTCGGCGCGGCGATCGGTTCGGATCGTCGGTCGGCCCGAGCAAGGCCGTGTCCTGGCCCGGCGGCAGGCAATAGGCGCTGCGGTACTCGCTGTTGAACTGGGTGGCGCTCACGTATCCGACGGGTCTGTCCAGCCGACGGCGTGATGCCGTCGCGACCATCGGTCGTGCTCAGCGTGTCCGTCGGGTCTCAGACACGCCAATGCACTTTGAACACCCATGCGTGCTGCCCCGCGTTGCGTGCGGCTTCGGGGACGTCGATCACCAGCGCCCCGTTGCTGAGGCTCCATGTCAGGGGGCGGCCGTGGCCGAGCATCGTCACCTTGTCACCGCTGCGGATCGGGACCGGCGCTTCGACGGTGAGTTTGGTGCTCGGCTTGGCCAGGGAGTGGATGTAGAAGGCCTCGTCGGGACGGACCGTGAACCTCAGGTCGTCGCCGAGCTGCGCCATCCGCGACCAGTACGTCGTGTCGTAGATCGCCTCGCCGTTGACGCGCAGCCAGCGGCCCGTCTCGCGCAGCCGGGTCTGCATGATCTCGGGGATCGAGCCGTCGGCCCGAGGGCCGATGTCGAGAAGGAAGTTGCCGTTCTTCGACACGATGTCGACGAGGTTGCGCACGACCTCCTCGGCCGTCATGTAGCCGTCGTCGGGGGTGGCCCGGTTGTAGCCGTAGCTGAACGGGTCGAGGCCGCGGCTGGACTCCCACTTGGCGACGACCGTGTTCTCGTACGTCGTGTACTCGGGCGTGGTGAAGTCGTGGAAGGCGATTCCCGAACGGTCGTTGACGGTCACGTCGATCGGACGGCGGCGGTTCTTGGCGTGGTTGAAGTACTCCGCCAGCACATGGAGGCTGTCGTTGGCGCCGCCTATGTCGCACCAGATGAGCTCGGGGTCGTAGCCGTGGATCAGTTCCAGCATCTGCGGGGCCTGATACTGCGTCACATAGTCCTTGCCCGCGGTGTATCCGGTGTACGGCACCGGCTCAAGGGTGTACGGATTGCGTGGGGCGTGGCCCATCCACGGGTTGTCGGGGTTGAACCACTCCGGCATCGAGAAGTAGAGCCCGCGGTGGAGTTCGGGCGTGTGGCGGCGTGAGGCGTCGAAGAGTTCTTTGACCAGGTCCCTCTTCGGGCCCATCTTGACCGCGTTGCGGTCGGAGACCTTGGTGTCCCACAGCGCGAAGCCCTCGTGGTGTTTCGAGGTGAGCACGTGGTACTGGGCGCCCGCGTCGCGGAACAGTTCCACCCAGGCCCGCGGGTCGAACTTCTCGGCGGTGAAGCGCGGGATGAAGTCGTCGTAGGCGAAGTCCTCGCCGTAGGTGTCCCGGTGGTAGGCGTACGTCGGGTTGTTCGGGTCCTGCATCTGGTCCCAGTACCACTCGGCGTACTGCTTGCCGACCGGCGCCCAGGCGGGCACCGAGTAGACGCCCCAGTGGATGAAGATGCCGAACTTGGCGCCCTGGAACCAGTACGGCGCCTGGTGGCCGGCGAGGGAGGCCCCGGTGGGTCCGTAGTCGGAGACGCCGAGGGTCAACTGCTTGCGGGACACCGCGACTTGGGAGCCGCGTCCGGTCACGGTCACCGTGCCGTCCCGCACGGTGCCGGGTGTCACACCGCTGCGGATGCCGACGCGGACGCGGGCCTGCTCACCGGGGTCCAGGCGCCGGACGCGGGCGGCCTCGACCGTACGGGCACCCTCGGCGTCGACGCGCACGGACACTCCGTCGCCCGCGAGGATCGCGACCGTACCGGCGTTCACGACCGTCGCCTCGACGCTCTGTGCGCCGGACGACTCCAGCAGCGAGTTGGTGGAGTGGGCGTCGCGCAGGGTCAACGCCCGTCCCTGGGCGGCGGGTTGCAGGGAGAGGGCGAAGACGTGCAGGGAAGTCCTGCCTGCCTCGGCCGGGTTGGTGACGGGGAGGGTGAGGGCGACGGCCTCGCGCTGCGGGTCGAGCCAGACCTCCGAGGTGCCGATGCCGACGCCGTGCTGGTCCTCGGTGCCGTCCGGCCGGTAGCGGTACGGGGCGGAGAGTGTGCCGCCGGCCGCGTACCAGTCGGCGCCGCCGAGGCCTGCGGTCGTGGTGGAGCCGTCGGCGTAGTGGACGGTGGCGTTGCCGGAGGCGTTGCCGTAGCTGCCCGAGGTGAGGAAGACGGCCGAGAGGTAGCGGCCCTGTGGGAGTTCGACGCGCTGGCCCAGGGCGACGACGTTGTTCTTGGCGCCCGCGGTCGAGGAGGGGAAGAGGAAGGGGATGCCGTCGACCTCGACGCGGCCGGTGGGGAGTTCCTCGCCCGGGAAGGTGTAGCCCGAGCCGTCGAAGTCACCGCCGCGGGCGGTGGTGGTGTCGATGCCGTCGTTGTCGTAGAGGTCGTCGAGCGGGACGGGGACCGGCTCGGGGACGGGAACCCATGGCCCGGCGTGCTCGGCAAGTGGTTCGTCGGCGTGTGCGGCGGTGGCTGAGGTGAGGGGAAGGGCTGCTGCTGCGGCGACTCCGGCTGCGGCGCCCAGGACCTGACGTCTCGGATACGTACCCATGAGCGGCTCCAATTCATCGGATGTCTGATGATTGAGGAGAGCCGAGACACTGTCAACAGTGGGGACAGGGGGAGGAGTTGGAGGAATTCATAGGATGAAAAGTAGGGTCGCTCGGCTGCATGTCCTGTTCGGCCAGTTACTGGTGGATCTCAGTCGCACCAACGCGCGGCCTGAGCCGGTCCGGCCCCCTGAACCGTCCGCGGTACCCACGCCGTCCACTTGTTTCTCGGTTCTCGACGAGGTGCCCGGGATCGGTGTACGCAGAGAGCGGGAGGGGAGTCCGGCATGGGTAACAGCCTCCGAACAGAGGTACGGCTCGCGCAGCCGGGGCAGGCTCACCACGTGGGTGACCATCCTGTCCTCGGCTTCCGGCACGTCCAGCCCGAGCTCGTCGACCTGCCGGAGCTCGACCAACTGGCCTGAGTGGGAGGAGGGTTGGGTCAGTCGTTCGACATGAACGGAGAGTCTGCTCAGATCGTTCAGGTGGGCGAGGTCGGCCGGCACCCGGTGACGGCCGAGGCCCGGACCGTCAGCCTGCCTATGCCGTCGGCCGGGAGCTGCCGCAGGAACGGCAGCCGTACCGTCGTGCGCGGCCTGTATATCCTCGTACCCGGCCCGCAACGTCTCCCTGACCACCGCCATCGTGCTGCCGCGACCGCCGGCCGATGACATACTGCGCGGCACTCTCGACCGCCTCCCCAACTCCCGCGACCGGCTCAGCTTCGTGCTCGCCGCCGTGCACGCCCTGAGCACCCACGACCAGCGCCCCCTGCTGCTGGACGACCTCGACCACAGCCGCGCCACCCTCCGCGTGCGCCGCACCGGCAAACCCGTCCACACCGTCTACCTGGACGAACTCACCCACCGCCTGGCACGGCAATGGCTCGCCGCACGCCACCGACGCCG
Source organism: Streptomyces sp. NBC_00986 (assembly GCF_045162565.1). NCBI lineage: Bacteria > Bacillati > Actinomycetota > Actinomycetes > Kitasatosporales > Streptomycetaceae > Streptomyces > Streptomyces sp. NBC_00986. The sequence goes on along the minus strand of NZ_CP108733.1, from coordinate 210,446 downwards.
GCCCGCCACCACCAGCCCCTACCTGCTGGTCACCGCCCGTACCGCCACTGACGACACCCGGCCCCCGGTGTCGATCGAGGCGATCAACAAGCCCCTGCGCGTCCACGGCCACCAGGCCGGCCGCCTGCGCGTGGACCGCATCCTCAACGAGGCCCAGCACACCGACGACCCCCTCCACCTCATCCGGCTCTTCGGCCTCTCCCCCCCCCGCACTGCCATGAAGTACATCCACGCCGCGCGCCCGCACCGCAGCCAGAGGACCCGATCATGTCCTGAGCAGCACAAGCTGTAGGAATGTGAGGTGCTTGGGCGCTCCTACCTGGAACGTCGCGGTGTTGAGGGTCCCAGTAGTTCTCGCGGAAGAACAGCACTACGCCGTGCGGCAGCCCATTGCTCTGGGCTCGGCCCCCGACCGAGCGAGGCTGGGTGCGGCGTTGACCCTCACGGCTAACGTGACTAGTCTATGGCTAATCACGTTAGCCATTTTGGTGGAGGACGGCATGACCGAGCACCTGAGAATCGGCAAGAACACCGTCGCCTTCGACGTGACCGGGGAGGGTCCCCTGGTCGTGCTGGCGCACGGTATCGGCGACAGCCGGCACTCCTACCGCTTCCTCGTTCCCGGCCTGGTGGCCGCCGGATACCGGGTCGCGAACGTCGACATCCGCGGGTGCGGTGAGTCCAGCCTCGGCTGGGACGGTTACAGCCGCACCGACATCGCCGGAGATCTGGTCGCCGTCGTGCGTCACCTCGGCGGCCCGGCCGTGATCATCGGGCAGTCGATCAGCGGCGGCGCAGCGACCATCGCGGCCGCCACCGCGCCCGACGTGATCAGCGGAGTGATCGAGCTGGCTCCGTTCACCCGTGCGCAGCCGGTCGACCTGGGCGGGCTGATCCGGGTCAAGCGCTTCCGGACCGGGTACACGCGGATGGCGCTGGTCATCGTCCGGGGACGCCTGGCGGACTGGAAGAAGTACCTCGACGTGGCCTACCCGGCCAAGCCCGCCGACTGGGACAGCGAACTGGCCCGCATCGAGGCCACGTTGAGTGAGCCCGGCCGGATGAAGGCCCTGCAGGACATGTGCAAGTCCAAGCCCACCGACGCCGGCGCCCAGCTCGCCCACGTCACCTGCCCGGTCCTGATCGTCGAAGGCAGCCTGGACCCCGACTGGGCCGACCCCCGCGGCGAAGGGGCGAAGATCATCGCCGACCTGCCCGCCGGCCTCGGCGAGCTCGCGGTGATCGACGGCGCCGGCCACTACCCGCACGCCCAGACCCCCGACCAGGTCCTCGCGCTGGCCCTGCCGTTCCTGGCCAAGGCGGCCGGCCGTGCCTAGGGCCGGACTCACCGCCGCGGCGGTCACCGAAGCCGCCGCCGCCCTGGCCGACGAGGTCGGGTTCGACCAGCTCGGCATGAGCCTGGTCGCCGAACGGCTCGGGGTCAGGACCCCCTCGCTGTACAAGCACGTCAGCGGCCAGACCGACCTCGCCCACCGGATCGCCATCCTGGCCATGAACCAGTGCGCCGACGCCATCCGCGACGCCATCCAGGGCCGGTCCGGCACCGAAGCCCTGGCTGGCGGCGCACAGGCGATGCGGACGTTCGTCAAGGACCACCACGGCCGGTACGCCGCAGCCAACGCCGCCCGCCCGACCGGACCCGACGACCCCCTCATCGACGCCCTCAACCGGGTGGTCGACTCCTGGGCGGCCATGCTGCACGGCTACCGGATCGACCCCGACCAGCAGATCCACGCGCTGCGGATGCTGCGCACCGTCCTGCACGGATACGCGTCCCTCGAAGCAGCCGGCGGGTTCCGGTTCGCCACCGACATCGACGACAGCTTCACCTGGATGATCGACTTCATCGACCACGGCCTGCGGGAGACCACGGCCACCAGCACCCCCTCCCGTAGGGCCGCGCCGGGCGGGACGCTCTGACCCGCCGTGGACCGCGCCCCACGCCGTTCCCCGGCCCCACCGGCCACCGCCGGTGGACCACCCGCTCGCCGAACCCCCGCCCCTGTCCTCCCGCACCAGCCAGAAGTGGAAACCATCATGAAGCCGGTCCTCACCGCGGTCATCGACATCGACGCCACCCCGCAAGCGGTGTGGGACGTCCTCACCGACTTCGCCGCCTACGGTGAGTGGAGCACCTTCGCCGCAGCCGAAGGAACCGCTCGAGTGGGAAGCCTCGGGCTCGTTGTTGGGTACTCGGGGCGAGAGCACCTTCGATCCGTCCGTGTCGATTACCGTGCAGTGATGCGCGGCCTTGCCGGCATCCGTCCCTGCCCAGAGCTCGGGCACCCGAGCCTCCCTCGTCGATCGGTTGACTGGTCCCTGCAGACGACCACGCCGACGTGTCCTTACGAAGCGATCTCTGTTCGCTCATCCCAATGAGTGGCCGTGTCGTCGCGGAGCACTGGACGGCCTATCAGTCAAAGCCACACGTACGGCATGAGCGCTTTCAGCCACACCCAGACCCCTGGGTCTGCCGATCGTACGAAGGACCGGAATCAACCCGCCAACAAGGTAAGGAGCGCTTCAGTTGGTTCTGACCGCTCTTCCGTGATAGCTACGGCACAAGGAGGACGCGGGCTCTGAGCAAAGCGAACGAGGCTCGACCGTACATTTGCCGCTTGATCGTTTTTATTCTGTTGACGTGTCCTTCCACGATGCCGGAGCTGTAGGGCAGGGTGAGGCCGGCGGTGACGGCGTGGAGGTCTTGGCGGATGGAGTCGGCGAAGATGCCAATGGCGTCGGGGCCGCCCAGCTCGGCCTTCTGGATCCAATCCCGGAGTAGGTGGCCGCGACGGTCGCGAAGCATGTCGGTGAACTCCCGCGCGAGGTCGCAGGCCAAGGCGATCTCTGGGCAGGCACTCCGAACAGCCTCCAGCCGGGCAACGTCAGAGAGCCCAAGTGTCTCCTGGGGGCGCATGATCCATGAGGTGATATCGCGAGGACGGGGAGTCATCGAGCGGGCAGGGACCGCGATGCCCTCCCGGATGGCCATCACGTAGCGGTTCACAACGTGGTATCCGCCGGTGTAGCCGAGAGCGAGCAATTCGCGATAGAGCTGCATCGAGTTGGTGCAGCCCGTCTGGAAGCGGTGCTGCACGTGCTCAATGAACGGGTCGAGGACACCGTGCCCGCGGTCCTGCGCGGAGGCGAGGAGCCCCGCCAGGTCCTTGTTCCGGTAGCGCCGAACCGTCTTGCGGTCCAACTGCAGGCGGCGGCCGATGGCGCTGAGCGACAGGCCGGTGTCGACCAGCTCGTTGACCTCCGCGTGGCGTCGTCGGACCCGGTCCAGGAGCGGCGTCTGCGGAGTGGCCAACGGTGGGTTGGACTCTGGTCCGGCTGGTCGCCGTAGGCACTCACGATGCCGACGGCAGGTCTTCTCCACGGCCGCCGAGAGGTTCTGGAGGAGGTGCCAACGATCGGCCACTTCCAGCGCGTCCGGGGCGGCCTGCCTGATGGCCTTGGTGAATGCCATCAGACGGTCTCGACAGATGATCTCGGCGCCGGGATGCTCCTGGAGCCAGGCGGCGACCGTGCCAGTTTCTCGATCCGGCAGCACGTCCACCGGCCTGGAGGACTCGACGTCGACGAGGACGGTGCCGTAAGTCCGGCCCTTGCGGAACGCGAACTCGTCGATTCCGAGGATCCGTGGGGCCTGGTCCGGCACGGGCTGAGCGGCCAACTGCCTCAGGAGGTTCGTCCGCCGACCATGGATCCGCAGTTTCGTGCATAGGCGTTGACCCGGGCGGCCGCCGAGTTCCACGGCGACCGCTCTCATCGCCGACCGGGCCGCCGTTGAGGTACGAAGGCGCGGCTCGGTCAGGCCCGCCACCTGTTCCACGTATGTCCGGCGTCGGCACTGGCTTTGATCACAGAGGAACCGACGCACGCAGAGTCGGACGATCACCCGGTGACCACCGACGGGCAGCCCGGCTATGTGACGCCAGTAGCGGCTGTGAACGCGTGCGGCAGGATGCTGACACTGAGGGCATGGTCCTGGGGGTCCGCAGCCCGCCGCGTCGATCATCAAATAGTCGTCCGCGAGCACGGCCTGGCGCACCGTGAGGTTCAGGCCCGGGAAGAGGAAGTCTTCGACCGATTCCAACTTCATGTCGACGTCATCCCCTGGCGGAACGATCCTGCAGTCCAGCCCTTCGAGGGCCAGCCGTCAGGGGGCGACGTCCAGGGCACGAGTGATCGTCTGAACCGTCGTTCGCCACTGTTGGGCATCACTGCTCTCGACCCAGCCTGCGGCCAGCTCCGAACCGTCCTGCAGAACACAACGAAGTGCCCGACCGGCCACGGGCCGGAGCAAGAGCGGCAGGACAGGCAACGGCTCAGAAGGACCGTCATCAGGATCGATCACTACCTGACTGCCCGGAATCTGGGCCGCGACAAGAGCAGCAGCGGCAACGGCTTCGGCCGCGTCCCCACCATCCACGCGCGAACCTGAGTCCACCACTCGCTGGAAAGCCCTCGCCATCGCTTCAATTACCTGCTCAGGCGACTTCCCTGCAAGGCCATCGACGAAGTCTGCGGCCATGTCGCTGTCGAATGGACCGGTCCCCCACGTCCCCATGCACCACTCCCACCACCTGGACTTGATGGTGCCAGCATCTCAGCACGCCCTGACACTGCGGAGCAGGGCATCCGGCGATGCCCACCGTCTGGCAGTGTCCCGCGGATGGCGTGGGCCTCACGGAAGAGCGGTCAGAACCCTTCAGTTGCCCACTCTGAGCGTCACGGTTGGCCGCAGGGTAGCGACCACGTCGTCTTACTGATGCCGATCCGAGCCTCCCCTGGGCACGGCCTGGGGGGTGGCCGGACCACTAGCATCAGGCGTATCTGGATCACTGTCTCCGGATTCCCGAGGCTGATGGGGCAAACGCAACACAGACCTACGGAATCGGAGACGCACGCGATGCGCGTTGTGATCATGGGTGGGACGTCCGGGATCGGCCTCGCGGCAGCCGAGAGGCTGACGGCTGCCGGCGCCGAGGTGATCGTGACCGGACGGGACCCCGAGAAGCTGGCGGCAGCCAAGGGCCGGGTGGCCGGTGCCGAACAGATCGACGGTGCCTCGGAAACGGACGTGGCGGAGTTCTTCGAGCGGGTCGGCGCCATCGACCATCTCGTGCTGGCATTCAGTCCGGGCGCGCTCGGGTTCGGGCCGCTCGCGGACGTGAGCCTGGCCAGCATCAGGGGTGCCTTCGACGGCAAGCTCTTCCCCTACCTGTACGCGATCCAGAAGGCCGACGTCACCGGCTCGGTCACGATGATCTCCGCAGCGACCGCGAGGGCCGCCCTGCCCGGCAGCGTGGCGCTTGCCGCGGTCAACGGGGCGATCGAACGCATCGTGTCCCCACTCGCCGCCGAACTGGCTCCGGTGCGGGTCAACGCCGTGGCCCCCGGGGCCGTCGACACTCCCTGGTGGTCGTTCCTGCCGGAGGAACAGCGTGCGGCCCAGTTCACCGCCGTGGCGGCGGACCTTCCGGCCAAGCGGATCGGACGGCCCGGCGATGTGGCGAACGCGATCTCCTACCTCATCGGCGCCGACTATGTGACGGGCACGGTCCTCCCGGTCGACGGCGGGTTCACCGTCGCCTGACGTTCACGTACCCGGATTCCTGACGAGTTTCAGGAATCGGCTCTCCACTTCTGAGCCCGGTGGCAGCAGATACGACACCAGCGTCTTGTCGTCGTTCGCCACGTGCAGCTTCACGTAGTCGAGGGTGACCTCGCCGAGCAGCGGATGGTCGATCGTACGGACCTTGGGCACGAACGGCGCCAGCTCCCTGCGTCGCCACAGGCGGGCGAAGTCGGGGCTGGCGTCGGCCAGTTCCGCGATGAGTCCGGTGATCTCGGGCGCCAGGATGCCTTCGTTCGCCTGCGTGCGGAACAGCGCGACGGTGAGCGCGGCCTCCGTCTCCCAGTCTCGGGTCATCTCCCGCACCTCGGGCGCGGTGAACGTGAGCCACAGGACGTTGCGCCGCGATGCGGGCAAGGCGCCCAGGTCGCCGTAGAGGAGTTCGCAGCCGCGGTTCCAGGCCAGGATGTCGAACCGCTGGTTCACGATGAAGGCCGGGTTCGGGTCGAGGTGGGTGAGCAACAGCTCGTACTGGGCCGGCAGTTCGGCGCGCGAAGGCGCCCCGTCCGGAGGCGGTTCATCGGCCAGCCGGAACAGATGGGCACGCTCGACCTCATCAAGTCCCAGTGCCGTGGCCAGGCTCCCGAGAATCTGGCGCGAGACGCGGATATTGCGGGCCTGCTCCAGCCACGTGTACCAGGTGATGCTCACCCCAGCGAGCGTCGCGACTTCCTCGCGCCGCAGCCCGGGAGTGCGCCGCCGCCCGAAGGTTGGCAGCCCCGCGTCGGCAGGCGTGCGCCGCGCCCGCCGGCTGCGGAGGAACTCGGCAAGCTCACGCCGCCGGCCCTGCGCTGTCATCTGTCCACCACGGCTTCCGCTTCGACGGGTTCCCGGAAGTCCTCGACGCGCTGAGACCCGATGAACGGCCCATCCTCACAGGTGCCGCCAGAAAACTCTGCGTCAGGCTTCGGAAGGGGGCCCAGGCCGGAGGACGGCTGGGAAATCGCCGCCAAAGCCTGTTCTTCAGTGCATGCGAGTGTTCTTGCGCATGCCTTCATCTGCAGGAACATGGCGCCTCCAGCCGCTCGGTCACCACAGACTCCAGGCCAACCGACCTTCCCGGCCCTGGCCCAGCCAGTCCACAACTGTCTACACCCGCACGAACTCGTGTTCGTGGCCAGCTTCGATCACCCGATCGAGACTCCCGTTCGACGCAGGCGCCTCAAGATCGGAACGACAAAGCTGCTTACGCGCCGGGGTGCTCCGGCATGGCGAGCCAGTCCGACCAGGAGATCTCGCGGCCGAGGAAGCGCGGCTGCTCGAACGGCCAGTCGGCGGCGATCCACTGCGGTACCAGCTCGTCGAGGGCCTGCTCGACCTTGCTGCCCACCAGCTCGTCCACCACCCACCAGGAGATCTCGCCGTCCGCGTCGGCCCTCTCCGGTGGGTCGATGTAGACGCAGCCGAGCAGAGCTGTCTCCGCCGAGTCGAACAGCGCGTAGTTGAAAGACTGATGTGCGGCGATCTCCTTCTCGTGCCGCAACAGGTCGGCCTGGTCGGCCTCGTAGGTCATGGTGGCCGCGGGCCAGCCCCAGGCTGGGCCGAAGATGGTCCACAGCCGCTCGCGTGAACCCATCACAGCCGGATAGTCGAGCGGGGTGTCCGCCTCCCGGATCGGCCGCAGGTGATGACCACTGCCCGGCAGCGGTACCAGGACGGGATGGACGAAGCCATCGGGGAGCCAGCTCATAGCGCCCGACCGTAGCAGCGCGCGGCCGTCCGCTCCCCAGGATTTTCCCCGTACACCGCCAGGCCCTGCTCTCATGCCGGGCAGTGCCCGTGAGTACCCGAGCGAGACTCCCGTTCGATCGACAGACTCCATGATCGGTATGGCAACGGCTTCTGACTTGCTGTGCTGAATGCAGACGCGCACCAGGGGCTGCGTGTACACCTGACAGAGCGCGTGGGACCGACTCAGGGTGGGAACAGTGAGCGCATGGCAAAGGCGGTCAACAGTACGGCCGGTTTGTCCGGCCTCCTGGGGGAGGGCCACATGACCGTTCTCCGACACTCCGTATCCGTCCTCGCCCTGGAACCCGACCGGCTCCAGGAGCTCACCAAGCTGATCTTCGATTTCGCCGAATCCACCCGGGCCCAGGGAGAACAGATCGTCCTGGAAGACGGGCGGCCGGTCGCGGACGTACGACTGGTCAAGGGGCGGCATTTGCGGCCCGGCGCGCGGTACGAGCTCGCGGAGGCCGGCGCCACGGATCAGGTGGCTGTGCTCGTACGTGAGTGGCAGCGCCGCAGCGCGATCGCCGTGGAACAGCTACTGGTCTCGGACGATGTGACGGTGCGGACGGCTCTGCGACTGCGCACCCCCGACCGGCCGCGGCTGCTGGAGGTCGAAGGACAGGTGCGGGGCCCCGAGGGATCGGGGGCGCTGCGCCGGGGGTCGGGAAAGGCGCGGCTCGACCTGGCCGCATGGTGGGCGGCGACCGACCTCGCGCCCGGGGCTCTGCCTGCGGCGCGTGCCCCGGCGACGGCACGGCTGAAGCACCGGTTGGGCAAGGCGCATCTGTATCTGTGGCCGCGGCGGGCGGACGGCGGACGGTGGCAGGTGGACGTCGCAGTCACCGTGCGTGGGCGGTGGCTGTTGCGGCCGGTCGTCGCTGTCGCCCTGATGGTGGCGGGGCGCCCGGTGCGGCGAGGCTTCCGGTCCGAGGTGGAGCAGGCGGCCGACGAATGGAACCGGTCGATCGGCGAACTGCTGGCGCTCACCCCGGACGACCTCCGGGCCGAGCTGACGAGGCAGGCCACCGAGCGACCCCCGGAGGAGCCGATGGGCGCTCCGGCTTCCTGAGCCCCCCATGGGTCAGCTTCCTGGTTCCCTGCTGCCTACATGGCCAACTCGAACGCCGACTGCCCAAGTGAAGCGCAGGTTCACCAGCGCCTGAGTGAAGGCCCGGTCATCGGGGCCCTGGAGGACGGCGACCTCGTGTTCGGCATCCAGGAAACCGTCGCGGAAGCCCCGGAGGACGCGCCCGATGCCGACCATGCCGTACGGGGCCAGCTCGGCGGCGTGCAGCGCGCCCATGCTCGCGGCGCCGAACACCTCGACGCCCGAGTGGTGGGCTGATCGAGTCGTCGATCGCCAACAATGGCTCGCCGCACACTCGGGCAGCGTGAACAGCCTGGTTTTAGTGCCTGTGAGGCTCGATTCGGCCCCGGCCTCCCGGTGCGGCCCAGGCTCGGCGAGTTGGAGGACGGGAAGGCCATGGATTCCATGCACCAGACTGAGCGGCCATGGCGTTCTTCGTGACCCCTTCCATCGCCGACACCCCGGCGAGATGTTCATGCGCACTTGGATACGAAGCCATCCCGCATAGGCGGGTGAAGTTCTCTCGCTGTACGCCGACGGCACCAGTGGTGCGACATCTGTGCGCCTGCACGCCCTGCCGCGCCCGGTAGTGCGGCAGACGGGTAGGGCAGCATCTGCTCAGCTTCCGCCTGACCGCGAAGGGTCATCATGCGCTCCACCCGCTGCGCCGCGTCGTCCGTGTTGTTCACTTGTCTGGTGCTCGCGGGTTGCTCGCTCACGTCGCTCGTCAGTTCTGGCGCGACAACAAGCGGGAGCCCAGCTGCTGGTCCGGCAGGCACGGGTGCCCAGGGCGGAAGTTCGGGGCGGGTGAAGGTCGGGGCGGGTCCGCAGATGACGTACACGCTGCAGCAGCCGGCCGCGGGCTCCTGCCACTACCGATATCTCAAGGGTGAGCCGATCGAGGACCCGAGGTGCCCGCCGGGAGCGGTCTCCGCGGCGGTCGCGCAGGCGAATCTGAAGTCGACGATCTGCCGCGCGGGCGGCTACACCTTCGGCATCCGGCCCTCCACGTCGGTCACGGGCAGGGGAGAAGAGGCTGAACGCCGCCTCCTACGGTTTCACCGGCCGTATGGGGGATGCCGGGTACGACAACCTCCTGTCTGGCGTCGTGACTGTGTAGCGAGTCGTATCTCCTGTTGACAGCGCCAGCGGCATGTCGCTGACAAGCGCCCGGCGCGCAGATGACCCCGGAGTTCCCAGCTCGGGCACCAGCCGTGAAGTGAGGGTCGTGGCCCTGCTAGCGTGCCGCCGTGCCTTCGGAGATATCCCAGCTCGTTGACGAGCTCGTCGCGCAGATGAGGTCTGGTTCGACTCGTGGCTACCGGCGGGCTCTGTCGCGGTTGGGAGACACCGCGCGTGCGGGAGGTCCTGCGGGTTTGACCGCTACGGTCGAGGCCCTTGCGCCGTGGTTGCCGGGTTTGGCGGGCGACTTCGCCAAGACGGCCGTCCTGGCGGGGGCGTGCGTCGAGTGGGGCGGTTCACCAATGGCGCTGGCCAACGTACTGCCACAGCGCGCGGCGGACGCGATGATGCTCAACGATCTGTTCCCTCGGTGCTGGGCCGAAGCGGCTCCCGGGCAGCCGCTGCCGGAGCAGGTGAGCGCCAGTACGAAGCAGCTGGTGCAGGCTCTTGTCACCCTGGCCAGACCGAAAGGTCGTCCAGACGAAGAGGACATGACCCGGATCGCCATGTCCTGGTTCGACATGGAGGACTGGCTCAAGGCGCTGATCACCGTCTTGGGGCGCGGTCCCTTCCGGGCGGCGGTGCCCGCTGAGGTCAAGGCCGAGCTGCGGGAGTATGCCGCAGCGGTCGCCGACCGGTCGCAGCGCGCTGCCTGGGTCAGAGACTTGGCTGCGGTCCTGGACGACGAGCCCCTGGTCGTCCTCAACCCCCGTGCGCGTAGGGGGTATGCCCTCACGATGAGCGGTGTCGGGGACAACTTTCAGCTGCACACCCTGCTTGCGGACCGGCTCATCGGCGACTCCGGCCAAGGCATGGTTGCAGGGGTGCGCCCCGACCGCTCGTGGGTCGAGGCAGCGACGGATGCCGACCCGTACCTGGGCCCCGATAATCCGGCGCTCCGCCGTTTCCGCCTTTTCGACGGTCATGGCGCCTACGTCTACCCGGAAGGGGTGCCCGCCGACATCAAGCCGCTCGATGGCACCCGCGTGCTGGTACTGCACCCACCGAACGGAGACTTTGGCATGGGTGTCGGCCGGGTCTTCCAGAATATGACCCCCACCCTCAGCCTTGACCGGGTCCTGGGATTGGACGAGGCGGAGTTGTGGCTCACCCGCATCACCCCCGCCGTCGAGAACGACCTCATGGCTAACTAACAGATCTGCTCTGGGGCTGTCGTCGAAGCGCGAGGAGCTCACTGTGGGCCGCGGCGTGGGCGGCTGGCAACTGGGCGACTTCTTCTCGGTGTTTGCGGCGCTCGGTGGCGAGTTGCTGAGTGAGGCGGCGGACCAGGGTGCCGGCGGCTGCCTCGGCGCCGGGCGGAGCCGATCGTCAGCAGCGTCACCGTCATGAACGAACAACCCCGGATGTCACCTGATCAGCCTGCAGTTGGGCGGGGATCCCAATAACTACCGCAACCTGTGGGTGGAGCCCGCCGACCCCGGCCACAGGAAGGGTTCCGGGGTCAACAACGCGAAGGATCCGGTGGAGACGAAGCTGCACACCGCGGTCTGCAAGGGCACCGTCACCCTCGCCGCCGCAGAGCAGGCGATTGTCACCGACTGGACGACTGCGCTCAGTCGCTTCGGGCTGGTTGAGACACGGCGCAGAGCAGTTGACTAGGCATCGGCGCCTCGGTCGGTGTCTTCGGGCTTCTCCTCGGCCTGGGGCGCAGTTGTCGGCTCCGGTGCGTCGGGAGAGGTGTAGTAGACCGAGGCTCCCTGCTTGGTGCGCTGGGCCTGGCTCCTGGCCACGAGTCCTTCGAGGGTGACGCGTACGACCTTGGTCTTGATGCCACGTTCGGGGTGAGCGTTGCCGAGCGCGGTGGAGATTTCCGCGGCGGAGCGTGGCTCGTTCTGTTCGATGAGGTGGCGGCGGATGAGTTCCACCAACGTGGGTCGGGGCGCTGTCGTGCCGGCCATGGGTGTGGTTGGCTTCTTGGCCGTCGTTTCCCGCACGGCTGTGGTCTTCCGTGCCCTTTGCTTGCTGGCCGGTGCGGCCTCGGTCTTCTGCTGGGAAGCGGGCGCTGCGGCGCTCTCGGCCGCGGTTGACGGCTCATCCGGTTGGCGGGTGACGCCGAGCGCCTGCTGCATGTTGACCAGCACGCTGTGGTCCTGCTGCAGGGCGGTCAGCTGTTGCTGCAGGGCGGCGATTTCCGCGCCGATACGTTCCTGCTCTTTGAGGTTGCTTTCGAGGTCGCCGGCGACCTGGGCGATGTACTGGGATGTCAGTCCCGTGGTGACAGTTGTGCTCTCGGGCATCGTGCTGGCCTTTCCTCGTTGTGCGGCGGTGATCGACGCGGGCGGTCTCGAACCGGGTGGCGCTCTCTGTGCCGTACCGGCGGTGCGGGCGCTGTGACTGCCGCAAAATGCCTTGGCGTAGAGATACTACGGACAGGCGGAACCAGTTGTTCCCCTCAAATGGCGTCCGCTGTTCGACATGGAGGTCAGGGCCTCGCTGTCCGGTGCCTTTGCGGCGCTGCCGCAGGGCGGGTTCGTGCGCAGGGACTGGGGCAGTTGCCAGACTGCCTCGTCGGTCTCCCGGTTGTGGTGCCAGGTCGTCAGGGCGCCTGTTGTCACCAGCCGGTCGAGGAGTTCTCCGGTCTGCTGCGGGGAGTGCCCACACAGGCGGGCGAGGGCGTCCAGGTCGGTGCTGTGTTCGGTGTTGGCGGTGTGTGCGGCCAGGGCCAGGGCCAGGGCGGTCAGTCGCAGGACGGGCGGTGCCGCGGGCAGGGCCAGCGGGGCGGTGGCTTCGTCAGTGACAACCGGCTCCATTGGTAGGTCAGTTTTGGGATCAGGCACACATTCCGTGAGGCCGATCACCAGGATTCAAGGGCAGTGACGTAGCGTCGTCTGGGACGGTGGTGCGGTGTGACGAGCTCGTCAGCGTGCTGTTCCCGTACCTCGGCACCGTGCTGGTGGACGCCGTCGTCCGGCGGACGGTGCGGTCCACGTTGTGGCCAGAACCCGGAACGTCGTCGTGAGTTGTCCCGGCTGCGCGACGCCGTCCGAGCGGATACACAGCATCTACGAACGGCACCTTGCCGATGGCCCGGTGGGTGATCAGGCGGTACGGATCGATCTGTCCGTCCGGCGGTTGTAATGCGAGAAAGCTGGTTGTCCGCGCCGTACGTTCGTCGGGCAGGTCGATGGACTCACCGTGCGGTACGGCAGGCGGACTCCGGCTTTCCGCAGGGTGCCGGAGGCGGTGGCCGTGGCTCTCGCCGGCCGTTCCGGGGCTCGTTTCGCGAAGGCCCTGCACAGTGTCGTGAGCCGGATGGCGTTGCTCCGGCTGGTGATGGCCGTGCCCGATCCCGTTCGGGCTGTGCCGAAGATGCTGGGGGTGGACGACTTCGCTACACGCCGCGGGCAGCACTATGGCACCGTCATCATCGACTGCGAGACTGGTCAGCCCCTGGACCTGCTGCCCGGCCGGGACGCTGGCCGCCTGGCTGCTGGCCCATCCCGGCTCGGAGGTCATCTGCCGGGATGGGCCGGGTCCTAAGCCGACGGCGCCCGCTCCGGAGCACCCCACGCGGTCCAGGTCGCAGACCCCTTCCACCTGCTGCAGAACCTCGGCACAGCGGTGGAACGCTGCGTGCGCCGGTACAACGCCTGCCTCAAACCGCCGGACGCCGACGCGAACGGCATCGTGAACATCTCCTTCGCCGAGCCGGAGAACACGACGAAGGCGATATCGCCCATCGAGGCCCGACAGCGTGAACGCCACGCGATCGTCCACGCCCTCCTTGACCAGGGACACGGCATCCAGGAGATCGCCCGGGAACTGCACATGGGCCGCAATACCGTCCGCCGGGTCGCCCGAGTCGAAACACCCGAGCAGATGCTCAACGGCCGTCACCAGCCCCGGCCCAGCCAGCTTGACCTGCACGCCGAGCTCAAGGAGCTTGGCTATCAGGGCAGCTACCAGATCATCAGCGACTACCTGCGGCCCCGCCGCCGACGGCGCATCCGCGTCGTCGGACCGGCGCCGCCGGGCGTCCGCCATGTCACCAGTTGGATGATGCGCCACCCCGACCGCCTGCGGGACGAGGAGCGGGAGCTGTTCGCCGGCATCCTCGCCCGCTGCCCCGAAGTGGCCGCTGCCGAACAGCTCGTCCGGTCCTCCGTCGAAATCCTCACCGCCCGCTCCGGCCAGCACCTCAAGGACTGGATCCTCGCCGCCCAGACCGAGGACCTCCCCGGACTCCACAGCTTTGCGCACGGCTGGAGAAGGACTGGGACGCCGTCCTCCAGGGACTGACCACCCACTGGAACTCCGGCCCCGTCGAAGGCCGGGTCAACCACATCAAGATGATCAAACGTCAGATGTCCGGCCGCGCCAAGCTCCCTCTGCTCCGCAAGCGGGTCCTCCTCACAGCGGCAGCGAACTGGTGACCACGTCGGCGGAGTGTCAGACGCCTGCGTCATGCTGCAGGCATGAACGAAGACGCCTTCTGGCAGCTCATCGAGGAATGCAGACCCACCGGGCCGGACCCTGATTCCGAACAACTGGCAGTCGCGCTGACAGAGCACCTTGCTCAGTCCCCGGTGTTCGTCGTCACCGGCTTCGCCGAGCAACTGTCCTGGGCCCTTTACCGCTTGGACCGCAAGGAACTCGGACAGGGCCTGTCCGGTGACGCATTCCTCTACACACGCTGCGCAGTCGTCGCCGCCGGCCGTGAAGCGTTCGAAGGCGTACTCCAGGATCCGAGGGCCTTCGCACCGTTCGCCACCGACCTCATCTGGGCCGAGAGCCTGCTCTACACGCCAGACCACGCCTACGAACGCATCACCGGCGAGGAATGGGACCGCCGCACTCGGTACTCCTACGAGTCGTACTCGAACACCGGCGGGTGGGCAGTCTGAACACCGCCGATCACAGCAGCAGCCGGCCCCGACCGGATCGCCGACCACGAAGGCCGGACCACGGTCATGAAGCGACAACGCCTCCGTGGACCACGGTCGGTATCCCCTCCCACAACCCGGCCGGCAACCGTCCGTATGCTCTGCCGCGCTTGTCCGTGAATCCGCAGGCCACCATGCCTGGTTGGGCCGTGGTCGGGAGGCTGACATCCCCTCTACGCCCCCGAGTCCACGCCCCACAGCAGGAAGAAATGAGAAGTGGGTGGGACAGGCCCCGGACTGCGGGCGAGGGGACGAGCGCCGCTTGTGTGCCTCGCGCGCGAGGGCGGAGCCGCGCGCGAATCCGCAGGGGCTTTGGGGTGCGGCGTCTCGGGGCTTTCCACCTTGTACGCACGGAGCAGGCACACTACCTCGACGACGTCTTCGGATCGGCTGGCTCAGCAGCTGCGGCATGACCGCCATAGCGCCTGCTGCTCGCCAAGGACGTTTGTCTGGCCTTGCGCTCAGGGTGGCGAACGTCGCGAGCCCGAATCAGCCCCAGGGCTGCCGGCCGCGGGCCGGGAGGACAGCGGCGTTCAGGGGCTGAGGGGGTTCGCCTCGGGAGGGTCCACGGCGGTGAAAAATGCGTCGATGGGGTAACTGGATGCGTCGCGGGGGCTGCATGGTCTCTGGCGGTTGGGCGGGCTTCGGGGTGCCGGGCGGGTGGGCTGCCGAAGATCGAATACTGTTACTGAGCCTTTTCCATCCTCAGTTTGAGCTGGTCAGATCGAGGGTGAGGCTGGTGATTCTGGTCGTCGAGCAGCGGAGCTTGCGTAGGAGCCGCTAGGACTTGAGGGTGGCGATGGCTTGTTCGACCAGTGCCCGGACCTTCGCATGGGACCGGTTGACGGCCTGCTGACCGGCGGAGAGGCTGTCCCATCGGCCGCGGTAAGGGAGGCGGACCGTGCCGCCCGCGCCCTGGTAGCCCTTGATGCTCCTATAGAAGTCAAGTCGCTGAGGTAGTGCTGCCGGGGTGTGTGCGAGTGAGGGCGTGGTAGACCTCGCGGGCGATGAAGCGCTTGAGGCAACGGATGATGTCCTTCTTGGTCAGTCCCTGTTGGGTGCGGCGTGCAACGTAGGCGCGCGTGCGGGGGCAATAGCGCATCCGGACCACCGCGATCATGTGGAGGGCGCGGTTGGCCTGGCGGTCCCCGCCTCGGCTGAGTCGGTGTCGGTCGGTGCGTCCGGAGGAAGCCGGAACTGGAGCGGCGCCGCACAGAGCGGCGAACGCGGCCTCTGTGCGCAGGCGTTCGGGGTTGTCGCCGGCCGTGACCAAGAGCTGGCCGGCGGTCTCGGTGCCCACGCCGGCCACGTGCGACGGCGTCACCGACAGACCGACGGATCAAGGCAAGGACACGAGATTCCGGTCAGTCAGCCCAAGGGACAGATCTATCGGTGACGCCATCACCCATCATCACTGTCCGCCCAGCAGTTGATGCCGGCCTCGGCGAGAGCGTCGATGATGCCGTACTCGCGCGCGGCCCGGCGTCGTGGACGGCTCCGGCCAGGGCGGGTGAAGCCCAGATGAGACGTCCCTTCGGGTCGGCTATGACCTGCACGTTCATGCCGTGCTTCTTGTGTTTGCCCGAGCAGAAGGGACGGTCGGCGGCGATCCGGTCGATCGGCGGCAGCGTTCCGTCCAGGATCAGATACGCCTTCATGGACGCGGTCCGTACTGCTTCGGCGAGCGTGGGGGCGAGGGCGGCCAGGACCTCGACGGCGTCGATGACGTACCGGTAGACGGTGGTGGTACCGATCCCGAAACCCGCCGCGCAGGTACTCCATGGCGTGGCGCGGGACGTCGAGCGTGGCAACATAGGTGACCAACGTGAAGCCTCTGGTTCAGCAGACGATCTTGTGACAGAGACCCTGTCCTACCAGGGGCTTCACCCCTATCTGCGACCGGGACCCACCTGCCCGACGCCACACCCGCGAAGTGCGTGATGCGTGTGAACCAGGCTGATTGCGCATGCCCAGCTTCAACTCATGCCCTGGGGAATACACCTATCCGTATCACGGATCCGTCACCTGCGATCTACAGTGAGTGAATGGGGTTTCGTGCTCGCTCGGCAAACGAGGTCTTCCGTTACGCCTTCAGGCAGGACAATAGTCATCGCTCCTTGAACGACGGATTCAGCTGGACCATCCTGTTCCTCGGCGACAGCGGCGAGGTGTCCAGGGAGTTCCTGCTGCACTATGGAGTGGACCTCAGCATCGCGACCGCCCACCGGGTCCGGTTCGTCTTCTTCTCTGAGATCCCGGAGCGGGAGATGTATCGCTTCCAGGAGGCCCGGGCCTACGGACGGTCGTCGAGGCGGTCATTCCTCGATCTGCTGGAGCGCGCTCTGCGGAGTTCGCCCCGTCGCCGTCGGTATCAGCCGCTCGACTGGGAGGGAGACCCCTGGCGGGAGCTGCGCCCTGGCGCGCTCACGCCCTTCACACGCGCGCAGGATGTCCACAGGCACCTCAGGGACGACTATGAATTCTCGGAGTTGGCGATCCCGGGAGCCGAGGCCTCGGTCGGGTTCGCACAGATCCTGGGCATCGGACGCCATGTGCCCTGTCTGCTCATGTTCACCGACCTCGGAGCCCCGCAGTACCACATCCTGCCGATCGGGGACCTGACTGCCGCCGAGGCTTACTCCCGCGTCCGGGGCTGGATCGACTCGTTCTACGAGACCAACCATTTCGACCTGACGCGCTGGTCCTCGGTCGAGCAACAGATACAGCGGCTGGCCGCGCAGGCACATCGTTCCCTGCGGTCCATCCAGAGCGAGCCTGCGCAACGCAAGAGCGACTGGCTCAGTCTAAGTACGCTCGCGGAGTGCGCCCGGATCGCACGAGAGCGCCCGGCCGAAGCCCTCCGGACCGTCCAGATGCTCCCCCTCCGGTCCAGCAGTCAGTGGCGGATCGGCGGAGAGCTCCACAACCTGCAACAGCGAGGCAGAGAGCTCGAATCTCGGGAGGAGACTGGACAGAAACTCTCCGAGATCGCCCGCGCTCTTCAGCGCACTACGGACCTGTACGAGATCTCCGTTCTCGTCGGCCGGCTGAGCCGTCGAAAACCAGCCGGGCTCTCTCCCGACTCTCGGCAGGCGATAGAGGCGGCCTCCGCCGTCTTTCGGGCCAGTCCACCGCCCGTTCCACCAGATGTCGAACTCTTCATGTGGTGGCGGGACATCAGCGGTTCCCCTTTCTCTCCGCACCAGTTCCTTCGCCTGCGCCGTGCGTGGCGCGCATTCCAGCGGCCCCAACAGCGGGCAGACGAGTCGGACGCCGAGCAGGAGAAGAGGGACTACGCCGCTTTCTGGACGGCGCTCGGGCACTGCCCTCTCTCGGCGAGGGCAGAAGACACCGCGGAAATCGTGCGCACACACCTCGCACGCCACTACGGAGTGGCACCTTCCGAACCCGCGTGGCTCACAGCTACAGAGAAACTCCGCGATCATGTGGTCGGCAGTGTGCGCAAGTTCCAGCGCAAATCTCCTAGCTGGCTTCTTCAGTGGACCCCTCCCGCGCTGCTGCACGAATGCCTGCTCCCCAGCGGTCAGCGCGACGAGAACAGCCTCCGGCAGTTCCTCGCCTCATCCACCAGACTGGCCGCCGCCACGCGCGACCGAAGCGAGAGTTCCAGCAACCGCTTCACCGTATCCGACGAGGTCTATTTCCAGCATCGGAACGCCATCTCACGAATGCTGCTAGAGGACGCCCGCCGAACGGAGACAGTTCCCGAGAGCCGCGCGTCATTCGCACGGGACACAGCCGACTATCTCGAACGGGTCCGTGCGGAATTCCAGGCCGAGATGCAGAAGAATTCCGAGACCGTCTTCAATGGATCCGTAGACATTTCGGCGCTCAAGGATGATCTGGCAGTCGCTGAACGCCTCGGCGCTGCGCTGGACGAGTACGACGAGGCCGTTCGCGGCCTGGTCTACCCCTATGTGAACGATCCCCGTGTGATTCCGCTCAGGACCCCGCCCGACCTACTCCAGGCCACCATCGGTTCGTACACGGGTGACATGCCTACCGGCGCCAACGCGATACTCCGGGACGCCGTACGGCAGACCCGGGACGACACTGGTGAGGTGCTGGCCGCGTGGCAGGGGGCGCGAAAGGAAGCCGCCAGATGGACACCTGAAGCCCGGCTGGCGGAAGTCATCACCGCGGTGATGACCCCAGCGAGGACGGCCGAGGCCCTGGCCCCGTTTCCCGGTGCGACGGCCGAGGAGAAGGTGTCACGTGCCGTACAGGATAAGCGTGCGGTAGACCTCCTCGCGGCTCTGCGACCCGAGGAACTGGCCTTGGTCTTGAAACACGCCCGCCCGTCCGACGCACCGTGCCGCCCCCAGCTCCTGCCGGAAGAGAAGGTGACACCGACCGTGGTACTGAGCTATTTCGGACTGAGCGCCCCGCCCCGGGTGTTCATCTCCTACGCACACGAGGACGACGGCGGTGTCCATGCCGAGCGTGTACGGGCGCTCTGGCTGCTGCTGCGCGCACGGGGTGTCGATGCACGGCTGGACCTCTCGGCGGCGGAGGAGCCGCAAGACTGGGCGCTGTGGATGCAGGGCGAGTTCAGCGCTGCGGACTACGTCCTGGTGATCGCGTCGCCCGCCTACAAGCGCCGTGCGGAAGGCACCGAGGTCCTCGGTGCCGGAGAGGGCGTGATCTGGGAGACGCGTGGCATCAGAAGCGAGGTCTACGCCTGTCCGGCCACCTGGTACCGCCGCATCCTGCGTGTCGTCCTCCCCGACGGCTCCCGCGAGGACCTGCCCAACTATCTGGGCGGCCACACAGTCACGTACTACACCGTCGACCCGATCGACGACACTGGCGTGGAGAAACTCCTGCGCTACCTCACCCGGCAGCCGTATGAGGTCGAGCCCTTGATCGGCACCCCTCCGCTGCTCCCGCCGCGCGGAGCAGAGTAACAACGGCCGACGGCATTGAGCCTTTTCCAACCCCCTTCTGCAGAGGGGAGACGGCCATGGCTGACGCGATCCGCTGCAACACCGCTGTGACCGGCGCCGTCGCCGTACTCCCTTGCTTGGTGTTCACCCTCGAAGCGCCGGCGGTCGAGCGCCGGCCCTTCACCCGCGACGTGTCCGCCCTCCAGAGGGCCCTGGCGTCGCGGAGCTGATCGCACGGGCCCCGGCGATACACGTCGGCGGCCCGCGCGCTCAGGTCACGGCCGACACACCACCCTGCAGAGCGCGGCCCCGTTCTCGTAGCTTTCAGCGATCTCCCGTTCCCGGCCTATGCCGGATGTCGTCGACCATGTCCTCGATCGCCTCGTCGAATCGTTGCCGCAGCAGTCGAGGCGGAGGGGTACGCCGTGCTGTGGATCCCGGTTTCGAGGTGCGACACCCGTACCAGCTGCTACCACCCTGCTACCATGCGCGTGTGACGTCCGAGAAGAAGCAGACGCAGGTCAGGCTGGAAGAGAACGTGCTGGAGGCCGGCAAGGCTGCCGCGCGCGCCCGCCGACTGGACTTCAACAAGTACGTGGAGCGGCTCATCGTCGAGGACACCACCGGTGCCCGCGCCGCCGGTATGACGGCTGCCCAGCGGCTCATTGATGAGCACGGTGGCTTCCTCGACGATCTGGAAGAGCAGCTCGACGCCCCGTACGCCGATCCGCAGTCGGGCGCTGCCGCGTGATCCTGCACGTCGACGAATCCTGGATCCTCGAAGTGGCGGAACGGACCGGGCACCGCGATCCTGCCCCGGACGACTACGGCGTGCCCATCGCCGCCGTCGCCCGCCATCGCGGGGAACTCCTCGACACCCCCGTCTACAACGGCCCTTACGCCCGCGCCGCCGCCCTGGTGCACACCCTGGGCCGCTGCCGCTGGCTGGAGCGCTCTAACCTCACCATCGCCTGTGCCGTCGCCGTCATGTACCTCGAGGCCAGCAACATCCCCGTCAACCCCACCCGCGAACAACTCACCGCGCTCGCCCAGGAGTTGAACAATCCGCGCTGTACCGCCGACCGGATCGCCTCCTTCCTGCGCACCTGGAAACCCTGAGCTTGAGTTTTAACCTTCTTCGCGGCGTTGCCTGCCACGAAACGATCGACACTCCCACATGGGCAGCGCCTGCGATCGTCCCTCTCCGTGAGCGGCATGCGGTTTCGGAACACCGGCGGAGTGAAGCCTCGTTGCGTCGGTGTTTCACGACTCGTTCTTCGCAGAGCGCAGGAGTCAACCAGGAGCTTCCCTTACGCGGCGGCCTTACCCGTGGGCCGTCCGTCTTCAAGAGTCGGCGGATCGTGTCCAGGTCCAGCGCCGCGGTCGCAGCCGCATCGTGGGCCAACTTCTCGTCGTCGAGGAGTACTGCCGGCCGGGACTGCGGAAGATTCGGGTGGCGCGTGGCCGTAGCCCTCACGGCATATTCCGGGTCGCGGGTGAGCCGCTCCACGGCTGTCGGCTCAGTTTCGGGGTCGCGTGCGGTCAAGGCCCGGACCTCGGGGTCCTCGTGGTCGGCGAAGGCAGCCATTCCGTTGGTCGGGAAGTTCGGCCGGGTGGTGAGGTGGCTGCGCTCGGGGCCGGTGTACTCGAGGAAGCTGCGCAGCAGAAGTGGCGTGGAGGCGTCTGGATGGTTCTGAGCCGGCAGGACGCGTACGCCGAGGTCGTCGTCGGCGGCCAGGCGTGCGACCAGGTCCGGTGGCAGCAGGTGGTCCCTGGCTCCCTGCCGGCGCAGCAGTGGGTGGTTGGAGAGTGCGTTTCGGCGGACGGTCTTGGGATCCCGGGGCACCTCGGGCGCAGGGTGGAAGACGAAGGGATGGTCCATGGGGACCTGGTAGTCGATCTGGGCCCGTTCCTCCTCGCTAGTGCGGGGTTGAGGGACGCGGCCAGCCGGACGTCGGGGTGGGGATCCGTCATGAGAGTGCGACGTTCGGCCGGTCCCAGGTCCGCGCGGTACGCGACCTGCGTGCGCACGTCCGGGTCCGGATCGGCGACGAGTGCGCGGCACTCGGCGGGTCCGAGGTCTGCGCGGTGCGCGATCCGGCCACGTGTCTCCGGATCCGAGTCGGCGGCCAGGAGGACCACTGCGTCGGGAGGGAGGGTGGGGTTGACGGCGATCATCGCCTTGTCCTCCTTGCCGGCGGGCCTGGCGAGGACGCCCTCCACCACAGCTCTGGTAAGGCAACTTCCCGCTGGCAGGTTCTTCAGGCGCCCGCTGCCCTTCGCTGCCCTTCGGTGCGTTCGATGTGCCGGTCCCCGCCGCACTCCGTGGCGGGGACCGGCGCCGGCGGTTACCGGTGTGCGACTCAGTGGCACTCCGGCACGCCGGGCATCCAGGCCGGCCCGGACAGGAAGATGTTGCTGATCCAGCCCTGTTGCTGCGGCAGGTACGACCAGGCGTCGTTGGTGATGCCGCCGTAGGTCACCGACTGTCCGTGCTTCTGGCACCGCACATACACGGTGGTCGGCGCCGGGATCACGGTGACGATGCCGGACTCCGTTGTCGGCTCGGCGCGGACATTGACGTTGGTGGCCCACACGTGCTCGGGGGTGTCCGGCGGCGGATGCACCACGTTGCGCTGCGCCACTGCCGCGCTGACCGCCCGGTCGGCCACCCGGGCTGCCACAGCCGTGGCCTTCGTCCTGTCCTCGGGGCTCTGGTCCAGGCCGTTGTTCCGGTACATCACGTGCGGGGCGTTGCTCCCGATCGCGCTGTCGCCGAAGTCTCCCGCCCAGCGGTCCAGCCACTCGTCGGAGCCCGGATAGGCCTGCTCGTTGCAGACCGCGTCGTCGGTCCGGCACACGTCGAAGTACCGTCCGTCGCCGAGGAATCCCGCGAACACGTCGGGCACGGCCAGACGCTGCATCAGCCCTCCGCGCGCCACCTCGGCTGCGCCGTCCGAGTAGTCGGGGTTGAGGGTGAGCATCTGCCCGTTCTGCCCCATCCCGATCTGGCCGTTGTAGCGCGAGGCGTCACCGATGTTGACAATGGCGCCGACCTCGTCGGAATTGGTTTTGTTCCCCTTGACCGCGTCCTGCGCGATGCCGTTTTTGATCACCTGGGCGCCCTGCGAGTAGCCGAGCAGGATCAGGGTCGGGCGGTTCGGGCAGGAGGCGTAGAAGGCAATCTCCTCGACGAGTTTGTCCCGGCCTTTGCCCATGGAGGTCCAGTAGTCGTCAGGGCCGTATGCCCAGGGCCAGTCCAGCGCGGACGCCGGGTAGTACAGATTCCGCACGGCGATGTCGCCGTCTGCGACACCGGCCCTGGACAGTGAGTTTTTCAGGGCCGTGATGTAGGTGCTGTTGACGCCCACAGTGCCGTTGGGGTGCCCGTCGTCCGTGCTCTCGCCTGTCCCGTACGCGGAAAGGATCACCCACGGTTTGGCGCAGTCCGCGGGCGCCTGCGGCGGGTTCGGGCCCGGGTAGTCGGCGTGTGCCGCCGGCGCGCTGCCCAGGTTCATGGCCAGCGCGGAGGCGGACAGAAGGGCCAGGACGAGTGCCCACAGACGCCGTCTGCCCCCTTGGTCCCGTCTGCTGTTTTGGTTTAAAACCGCCTCGGTCGTCATGCATTCCCCCGTAAAGCTATCGAATTTGCTTCACACCGTAGGTGTCGCCCGTGGATACCAGCCACCCTTTCGAACACCATCGAAACGTCCTCCGCAGCCTCCGCTCACACACGGCTGTCGCTTCCGTCGGCGGACCACGTGACCAGCGGACCCTGCGGGGTGGCGGAAGTCCGCAGGGGAACGGGCATCAACTGCGCGCCCCGCACCACGACTGCAAACCCTGCGAGGCCACGCTCACCAGTGCACGCCCAACTCGTCCGACGCGGCGCGGTGTTGTCGGTCCAGACGCTGAGCCTGACGGCCGTCTCCTGGCCGTTGTCGCCGGCTCCGCCCAGCTTGATCGTCTCGGTGTGTTTGCGGGGGACATGGAGGTGGCCTCCGCGGGCGTGGTACTGGCGGGCGGCGGTGGGGTGGAGCACGCCTCTCTCCCGACCGGCCTGATCGCACTCCAGGCGGACTGGCAGCGCACATACGCGGCGCTCGCCGTACCGCCCCCTGTGCATGCGACCGCATTGCGCCGCCGCCTGTACGCCCTGTCCGGTCAGTTGCTGTGTCACCCGTACTGGTCCAGCCCCCCGCGACTGCCCGGCGCGCGAGTGGAGCTAGGCGCCAGGCCCGCGCACTGGAGCGGCTGCCATGACGCATACGGTCCGACTCCAGTTCGCGACCGGCAGGTCGGCGGTCTTCGGGGAGTGGGCTGACGGTGAGACAGCCGGCCGCACCTGGCGGGACCGGGTCGAGCTCTACGGCGGCGACGAGAAGGTCGTCGTCCGGCTGACCGGAGACGCCGGCGGGAGCGAACGCGTGCTCATGGCCGGGGAGCGGGGGCGTGTCGTCGGGACGGGATCGGACGGCGGTCACCGGTCCCGGAGGTAGTGGGCCCGCATGACATCTGCTGAACCACCGCCTCCAGAGGTTCGGGTGCTCCTGCCCGATGGACGGGAGCGGCGAGGTCGACTACACGCGCGAGGAGTTCACCAGGGCAGGGCGGATGTGCGGTGCTGGACGTATGTGCCGCGCTTGAGGCACTGCGCCACCTTGGTGTGCCCTGTTCCGAGTGCGGGGCAGGTCTTGCTCCCTTTTCGTCGGCTCCTGGCTCTATGCCCTGTTGTCCGAAGACGAGTGGGACCCGGCAACCTCAAGAGGGCAAGCCGAACGGGAGGGGTGGAAGGTGTCTTCCTTCTGGAGGCCGGCTGCTTTCCGGTGGCCGCCCGGATTCGGGCTGTGGGGGACGCCGAGAACATTGGTCAGCCGGGTCAGGTGCCGGTCAGCCCGCGGATGGCGGTGGCACCGCCGTGGTCGCGCGGAATTGTGGCCGCGGTCCGGGCGCGCCGGCCTTGCTGCCTCTGGCCGCGGTCTCGACCGTCCCGCAGGCGGTGGCTGCCTGCTTGACGTCCATCTCGTCGATCCCGTCGAACACGCGCGCTTTCCAGAACGGTGCGTCGGTGTGCGTGAACGGGACCGTCACTGGCGACCGCTCCAAAGTGCGGAGCTCCGCACCTGCTTGACGGAGCGTCGGCAACCACTGTTCGGCGGCGCGGCGCACGCCGTCTCGCGCACGAGCAGCCCACCGCAATCGGGTTGCGGGGTGAGCGGATGATGGATCCAGCTGCCGGGGGAGAGATGGCGGATCAGCGCGTGGCGGGCGAGGTCGTGGCCGTGGTCCGGGCGGGCGGGCGATGAGCCATTCCTGGTTCTCGGACACTCATGCCCGGCTGGAGAGAGGAGCTCGAAGTTCCACGCGCAGTCGGATCGAGGTGTCGGTGGTCAGTCCCATGCTGGAATGGCGAAGATCTTTCGAGTGGTTCGCGATGAGGTCGAGGTCCCGCAGCTGCCGCTGCACCTCAGAGGTCAGCGCTTCGTCCGCATCAGGGACGAGGTCGTCCTCTTCCTGCTCGGCCAGGAACTCAAGGTATTGGTCAACGGCCTCCACTGCCCGGCGGCTGGTCCAGGTGGCGAAGTCGTGGCAGCCGAACAGATAGGCGTGCGCGGCATACAGCGTCGCCGCTGCGGCAGACTCGTCTGCATCATCGGGCCCGTCCTGGCCGTCGTTGTGGCAGTACTCGCTGAGCATGTACTCGGCGACACCGCGTTTCACCGCCGAGAAGGCCGTCGAGTTACCGAGGACGCCCTCCCACACGGAGTTCAACAGGGGGCGAAGGCCCACGGTGAACGGCGCCTGCTCGTCCGTGGGCAGTTCCTCGTGCCGGCTCATGAGCCGTTCCGCGACACCTGCAGCGAACACGCCGCGTTCCCCAGGCGAGATGGCCTTCAGCCGCTCCTCCACCAGCGCTGAAAGCTTCTGCCACGTGTCCATATGAGCCATCCCCGAGTTGCGAAACCAGCGTGCTCACGCCGGCAACGGCGATCATTGCATCCACCTGCGACAACGCATCGGGCGAGGCTCCCTGGCTGCGAACGCGTGGATGCAGTCGGCGCAGCTTCCCCGCGCTGTCGTGCGGCCGCAGGCTGTCCGCAATGTTGGTCTAGACCTTGACGCCCTCGTTCCTGCGCGACTACCTTCCGGCATCAGCGGTTCACAATCGAATTCACTGTTCACGTATAGGAATTCCGTAGCGGCAGTCGCCTCATGGAAGGCCGTCCCCCCATGCGTTCAACAGACCTCTCCCGGTTCGCCGGCCTGTCCGCCGTGCTCGGCGCTGTGGCGGCCGCAGCCGCAGTGGTTCCCGCCTCCGTTTTCCCGGCACCCACGCCGGAAGCCGCCACGCGGGCCACGATCCTTCAAGCCGGCACGGCCGCAGCCGCCGCCGTTGACGCATCGCCCGCGGCGTTCGTGCACCCGGGCGTGAACCTTGACTCCGCTCGGCTCGACTTCGTACGGGCCAAGGTCCAGGCGGGGGCCCAGCCGTGGAAGACCGCGTACGACAGCATGATGGCGAGCCCGTACGCCTCGCTGTCACGCAGCCCCAAACCCCTGGCGACCGTGGAGTGCGGCCCCTCCTCGAATCCCGACAACGGCTGTACCGACGAGCGCGAGGACGCGATAGCCGCGTACACCGATGCGCTGGCCTGGTACATCAACCGCGACGACCGCTACGCACAGAAGGCGATCCAGCTCATGGACGCCTGGTCCGCGACCATCCATGACCACACCAACGACAACGCCCCGCTGCAGACCGGCTGGACGGGCTCCTCCTGGCTGAAGGCAGCCGAGATCATCAAGACCATGCGCGGTAACTGGCCCAACGCCGGCCGCTTCGCGACGATGCTGCGCACCGTCTACCTCCCGCTGGTCGTCAACGGCTCCGACCGCACCGGCAACTGGGACCTGACGATGCTGGAGGCGGCCGTCGGCATTTCTGTCTTTCTCGACGACCACACCAGTTACGACACCGCGATCGGCCACTACCTGCAGCGCGTCCCCGCCTTCGTGCACCTCTCCTCGGACGGCGCGCTGCCCAGGACCGTGCCCAGCCAGCACCTCACGACTCGCGACCAGATCGTCGACTTCTGGTTCGGCGCAAGCACCTTCACCACCGGCATCACCCAGGAGTCCTGCCGCGACTTCACCCACACCGGCTACGGCATCTCCTCGATCTCCCACGTCCTGGAGACCGCCCGCATCCAGGGGCAGGACCTCTACCCGCAGGTCGGTGAGCGGCTACGGCAGGCACTGGGCTTCCAGTCGAAGTACGAACTCGGCGCGGCCGTCCCGTCCACCGTGTGCGGCGGCACTCTCAAACTCGGACTTGGCCCCATCACCGAGGTCGGCTTCAACACGCTGAACAGCCTCCACGGCGTCGCGATGGCCAACACCCAGACCCTCGCCGAGCGAAACCGCCCGGCCGGCACGAACAACCTCTTCGTGGCCCGGGAAACCCTCACCAACGCCCGCAACCCCAACTGAGTTCGCTCCGCACGGCCGATGGCGATCCGCCGCGCCGATTCCCGTAAGGGGACTCCTGCACAGCAGCAGGCCGGTCCTCACCCCCGACTCCGGGGAATCCGCCCCTCCTCAGACACGAAAGGCCCTGGCCCCATGGACAAGGACATGGACCGACGACGTTTCCTGACCACCACGGGCGGCAGCGCGCTCGCCGCTGTGGGGCTGTCCGCCCTGACGGGCATCGCAGGGCCGCGCGCCATGGCCGCCCCCGCCGCCGTGCCCTCGCCCGCTCTGCCCTCGCGCGCCGCGATCATCGCCGTGCTGCGCCGAGTCGCCGACCATTGGATCGCCGCCCACGGCAACCCGGGCAACAACCAGTGGGCCAACGCGACCTTCTTCTCCGGCCTGCTGTCCTTGTACTCCCTGACCGAAGACGCCCGCTACCTTGCCTACGCCCGGTCCTGGGCCGAGCAGAACAACTACGCCCTCAACGCGGGCTCCGGCACCCGGATCGCCGACAACCAGAACGCCGGACAGGCGTATCTCGATCTCTACGCGCTGGAACCCGACCCGCACAAGATCAGCGCGATCGAGACCTCGCTGCATCGCATGACCTACACCGACCAGGTCGACAAGAACGACGACTGGTGGTGGGCCGACGCCCTCCACATGGCGATGCCGCCCTTCGCACGCCTGGGCACTCTGCGCGGTGACGCCCGCTACCACCAGAAGCTGTACAGCCTGTACCAGCACACCAAGCATGCCGAGGGAGGCCCCGGCCTGCTGAATCCGGCGACCGGCCTGTGGTACCGCGACAAGAACTTCCTGCCCGGCCACATCGTCTCGCCCTCCGGCAAGCCCGTCGTCTGGTCGCGGGGCAACGGCTGGGTGGCCGCCGCCCACGTCAAGACCCTCAAGGCCCTGCCGCCCGCCCAGTCCGACACCGCCGAATACCGCGACACCCTCACACGCCTGGTGACCGCCCTCCCTCCGGTCCAGCGTCCCGACGGTTTCTGGAACGTCAACCTTGCCGACCCCGCCCACTTCCCCGGCCCCGAGAGCAGCGGCACGTCCTTCTTCGTCTGTGCCGTCGCCTACGCCGTCGCCACCGCTCTCGTCGACCGGGCCACCTACCTGCCCGTCGCCGCCCGTGCCTGGAACGGCCTGGTCACCACCGCCGTCCACCCTGACGGCGTTCTCGGCTACGTCCAAGGCGTCGGCGACCGCCCCGACTCCAGCCAACCCGTCACCTACGACACCACCGCGGACTTCGCGGTCGGCGCTTTCCTCCACGCGGGAGCGGAGCTGGCGACCCTCGCCTCCTGAAGAGCTTCGGCGCGCCGCGCCCCGAGCGGGTCATCAGCCAGGAGAGGGCGCTGTCGGTGCTCGGGTGCGCGGCGGAGTACCGGGCCGCGTTCCCCAACTCGCCGCCCACCGGGCAGATCCCGACCGGGGTGCTCGCTCCGGAGGAGACCAACGGGGTCCGCGCCGAATACAACCTGCCACCTGTGACCGCCTACGACGTGCAGGCGTACGACAGCAGTGACGACTTGGTGCGCGTGACCTCCGAGGTCACCGTTGCCGCACGGAGGCGGGATGTTCAGCTCTTCCACACCGGTCTGCTCGCATGCGACTCCCTATGTTCCGGTACCGCTCCGCGGAGGCGGACGATGTCGGCACGCCGAGCAGCACGGCCGCCGCGACGAGCGCGGTCACCATGGGCCGGACTGGTCCGTCGGACACGGTCAGCGCCTCGTTGTGGCCGCTGTCCGTGGACGGCCTTCCGCTCTTGGCCACGGTCGGCTTGCCGAAGCCTTCCGGGGCCCGCACTCGCTGGGCCCGAGGTGCGGTGTGGTCGGCGTTCCTTCTGGGTATCGCGGTGTCCCTGGCTGCGAACGTTGCGGGCAGCCCCGGCTTTTGAGTGGAAGCCGGTGTTGGCTGCTGGGTGGCCTGCGGTGGTGGTGCTGTTGTCGGTGGAGGTGCTGGTGCACCGCCCGGATGGCCTTCAGGGGAGTGGGGAGGGTGAAGGGGGCAGGCGAAGTGCGAGCGGCTGCACGAGACGGCGATGCGTTGCCGGCGCAGGCTCGGCTGCTGGATGCCCGGGACCGGGAGCTTCACCAGCGCCCGGCGTCGTTCGGAACTCTGGGGAAGGAGTTGGGAGTTGGAGCCGGGCGATCGAGGCGGCTGGTGGCTCTGGTGAGGGGGTACCGCGGCGACGGGATGGCCGGCGAGGCACCTGTGCCTGATCGGACACAGGGATCTCACCAGCAGGTCCTTGGCCGTACTTGCGCGACGCCACTCTCCGACCCCGTGTTCGCTGATGCCGTGTTGCCTGCACGGAGGTTCGAGTGACTGAACAGGCCGCCGGTGAGCGTCAGGTTGTCCGGACCCGGCTCAGCGGGGTCAGCCGATGACGCGGGCGGCGTAGCAGAGCCGTGGCGTCGCCTCCGGAGGGAGTGGAATCCTGTCCTGCGGCTCTGGCCGGCATGCGCGTTTTGTGCGGTGTGCAGGGCGCGTCGTGTGCGAGCTTGTGGACTGGCTATGGCACGTTCGGCAGATCCTTCGCCATCTCCACGACCGGGAGCCGGCGGCCGGTGGCGTGAAGTGTCCAGGGGGACGTGATGGTGTTCAGGCAGGTATGTGTCGCAGTTGTGGCTGCCGCAGCTGCCGTCGGCCTTGCAGGCGCCGCTCCGGCAGACACTGCGAAGCCTCAGCACTCTCAGGGCACGAAGGTCGGCTGCTTCTCCTGCAGGCCTTTGGCCGGGGACAGCAAGACCGTGGGCTACTTCTCCGACCACCCCCTGCCGGAAGGCGCGGTCACACCCGTATCGGGGCTCCCGGGCGCCGCGCAACGGCAGTTGGCGGGCGGTGGTGTCGTGGCGCCGCAGGCTGATACGCCTGATGGTGACAAGCTGCGCAAGGGCTCGCGCAGCACGGCTACGTGTACAAGTCGGCGGACGTGTACGCCGTCGAAGCCAACTGCGATTCCAACGGGTGCCGCCCCGTCCGGCAGGTGGCCGCTGACGTTCGGCAGCGTCACGTCCAGCACCACCGTGTCGTAGGGGTTCTCCAGGGCGAGTTCCAGATCCCGGCGTCCGTCGTGCCCGTCGTCGACCGCGTATCCCTCACCGGCCGGGCCCCGGCGCAGCAGTTCCGCCGTCCGCCGGTCGTCCTCCACCACCGGTATCCGCATCACCCCAGCATCGCCGCCGGCGGCTGAGGAGAACCTGAAAGGCCCTCAGGAACCTTCAGAGTCCCTTCAGCGCCGTCCTGCCATGGTCCTGTCACACGGGCCCCTGCCGGGGCCGGGTTCAAGGGAAGGAACGTCTATGTCAGTACTGACTCGGACCGGGCTGGCGTTCGCGGCCGTCGCCGCGCTCGTCGTCCCCACCGTCACGGGTTTGAGTGCCGGAACCGCGATGGCAAACGCCCCGTGTGGGTCGTCAGCACCTGGTGACCATGACGACAGCTCCTGGAACGCCACGGGCAACAACAGCCGGATGCGCAGTGGTACCAACGCTGCCAGCACGACGAACTGCGCGATCAAGAGCACCGCCCGTCCGGGCGACCGGCTGGACTATCACTGCTACACCCGCGGCAACGATGGCTACACCTGGACGTACCTGCGCAATGACACCCGGAGCCCGGACACGTACGGATGGGTCCGCGACGACGTTCTGTCCGACGGCGGGAGCTTCGTAGAGTGCCCCGAGTACCCGATCCCCGGCTGAGCTTGTTCTTTATGGCCTGAGGTCGAATGGGGCCTCGCAGTAGGCCGCTAGCCTGGGCGTTCGCCGGACGCTGGAGCGGCCTTCGTCTGATCGTGTGCTCCGGTCAGGGTGCACCGGTCGAGACGGGGGCCGTGCGGGTGTGTCTGCTGCCTGACGCCGGTCGCGGGGAGGCGTTCGTGCGAGTGTCACTCTTCCGGGAGGACTTGATCCGGCTGCCTGACCGTGCGTGGGGACGGACTGTTCGAGTTCGTGGACGGGTTGCTGTGCGCGGATGGTCCGGTGACGTGGCCGGTGGACCTGAGGCTGGTGGCCGAGCTCCGGCATGGGCACGGCGTGGTGTACGAGGTGTTGAACAGCGGGAACGCGGGCGTGTTCCCGCTGCGGCAGGTGCCGGCCGGTCTGCCGATGCCGCGGGCCGCCGACGGGCGCCCGGTCCTGGCCGTCGACGTCGGCAACTGGCTCCGACCCGAGGCGCCGACCAGCGCGGACCGTCCGTTCTGCCATGACTACGGCCGCAGCGGACGGTCCTCGGACCAGTACAGCCCTGGCTGGCCGTACTCGTTGGTCGCCGCCCTCGAATCGGGCCGGGCGTCGTGGTGCCGACTCCTGGACGCCGTCCGTCCCGGGCCTGTCGCCGTCGTTGCTGAGGGCGGCGATGCCGTTGCCGGTGTCGCATATCGAATACGTCATCCAGGTACGGCCGTTGCGGCTGAGGAACTCGGTCCCTCGCGCACCTCCGCGCAGGCGCCCGCCGCGTCGATGGCGACCGTGGTGTCGGAGACGGCGGTGGAGGGGGTGGGGGTCTGTTTGGTGGTGTGTGGGGCTGCGTCTGTTGTTCGCGTGGTTCGGCTGTGTGGTGTGGCTGCTACCGGTTGTTCGCGAGGAAGTCCTCGAGGATCTCGACGAACTGCGCGGGCTGTTCCTCGGCCGGGTAGTGGCCGCAGTCGTCGAGGACGACCTCCGTGACGTCGTCGGCCGCCAGCCGCATCGTCTGGGCGGCATTCGCGCCGCTCCACAGCGCGCCGCCGAGGGCGAGCACCGGCAGCGTCAGCCGGGTCTTGCCGCGCTGCTCGTTCTGCGCGATCGTCTCGTCCAGCGCCCGGTAGTACGCGAAGCTCGCCCGCAGCGCGCGAGGATCCGCGGTGATCGCGTCGACGTAGACGTCGACGGCGTACGCGGGGATCGCGGTCGGCGTGGCGGCCTTTGTGGCGAACTGCCAGCCGAAGAAGAGCCGCTCCCGTCCCCGGACCAGTTCCTCGTTGAGGTCGGTGAGCCGGTTGAAGCCGAACTGCCAGAGCTTCAGGTTGGCCGCGGCAGGGCCGAAGAACGGCGGGGACGGCGTGAGACCGGGGATCACTGCTTCGACGATGGCGAGCCGGCCCACCCGCTCGGGGTGGTCGGCGGCGAGGGCGTATCCGGTCCACGTACCGATGTCGTGGCCTGCCACGTCGAACCGGTCGTGCCCGAGCGCGGCCATCAGCGCGGCCAGATCGGCGGCCAGCGTGCCGGCGTCGTACCCGTCGTCGGGCTTGTCGGAGAGCCCGGCCCCGCGCGGGTCGACGGCGACGACGGTGTGCTGGCGGGCGAGCGCGGGCATCACCTCCCGCCAGGCGTACCAGGTCTGGGGCCACCCGCCGATCAGCAGCAGCGGCGGGCCGTCCCCGCCGGTGACCGCGTGCAGCCGCAGTCCGTTCACCTCCACGAGCCGGCTGGTGAAGACGTCGGGGAATCCGTCGGGCAGTCGCAGCGAACGCAGGCTTGTCATGCCGGCGACCCTACCCATCTTTGAACGATCGTTACAAGATGTGTAGGGTGACGGACCATGGCAGGCCGCAAGCAGTTCGACGTGGACGAGGCGCTGCGACGTGCGATGCACGTCTTCTGGCGCTGGGGTTATTCGGAGGCCTCGATCGATCGCCTGGCCGAGGGCACGGGCCTGGGCCGGGGCTCGCTCTACGGCACCTTCGGTGACAAGAGCGCTCTCTTCCGCAAAAGCCTCCAGCGGTATGCGCAGACCTACCACCCGCTGTACGAGCAGGCGCTGTCCGGCCCCCACCCGGGCCCGGGCGCCGTTGTGGCCGCCTACCTGCAGGTCGCCCTGAACCGTATCGCCGACCCGACGGTCCCGGACGGCTGCCTGCTCACGGTGTCGGCGACGCAGTTCCCGGCGCTTGACGCGGAGGGCCGGGCGATGGTCCGCGCCATGATCGAGGGTTTGCGGGCGAGGCTGGAGCAGGCGTTGCTGGCGGCCGGGGCCGGTGAGCAGGGGGCGGCAGAGCTGGCGCTGTGCACGCTGGCGACGAACAAATCCCTGGCGGTGCTGAGCCGCGCCGGCTTCTCGGGCGAGGACCTGGCGACCGTCGCGGCAGCCGCCGCCAGGAATGCCGAGGTGGTGCCGAATGGACCGGACGAACCGTCGGGGCCGCGATAGGCGGGAAGGCCCGTTCGCGTCTGTGCCGCCGCGGTGACACGAGGCTGGTGAACCCGGCTGGTCAAAGGGCTCCGGGGCAGTGGTGTTTCGAGCTGGGCCGGGCCCTGTCGACCGGCGACGGACCTGTGTGCTGCCCCCTCTTTAACGCCCGCACGTGGGGGGCGTTGGCCGTGCGGTGGGGCCGGTTCGGGTGTGGGGTCGTGTTCGGTTCGGCGGGCAGGATTTCGTGTGGCCGCTGCCGGATGCCGGCCTTGTTCTTGGCCCGCGGTCGGTGCGGGCATGTCGTGTCCGTGCCGGAGCCGGACTCCTGTGGCGGGTGCTCGTACTGGAGCCCGGTGTGCGGCGGGCAGTGGATTCCGCGCGGTACCTCGTGGTCCGGGCGATGCCTTGCCGTCCGGTTACCGGAACTTGCGCTCGCGCTGCGGCGGCAGCGGCTTCAGTCGGTCCCGCGGCTCTGCCGGCACGGTCCACGGCGACGTCCCCGCATCGGACCGAACGCCCAACTCCCGCCCCGGACAGGGTCGTCAGGACCGATCCAATTCTTTGTGTCAGCTGTTGATACGGCCTTGAGTGTCGGGTGCTGTGCGTGGTCAGGGTCTGAGCGCGAAGACCATGCCGATGTCGCCGGCCTGCTGTACCGGGTTCTGTTCGGTGGTGACTGTGAAGCCGTGTGTGAGGAGGATTTCGCGGACGGTGTCGCGGTTGTGCTGCCAGCGTTCCACCTCGACGACGGCCTGGCGGACGAGCGGCCAATGCCGTTCCTCGATGCCTCTCAGTACCTCGAGTTCGGCGCCTTCGACGTCGATCTTGAGGAGGTCGATGTGGTCGATGTCGTGTTCGTCGAGCACCGATGACAGGGGTCTGACCTTCACTCGGTGTGTCTCGAGCTGCCGCAGTACCCGGAGCTTGCGGCTGATGAGAAGTGTGAGGACGGGGGCGGGTATGCGGCGCGGGACCGGTCCCAGGCCGCCCTGGCGGA
This sequence comes from Streptomyces sp. NBC_00986, assembly GCF_045162565.1. NCBI lineage: Bacteria > Bacillati > Actinomycetota > Actinomycetes > Kitasatosporales > Streptomycetaceae > Streptomyces > Streptomyces sp. NBC_00986. Next base: position 176,356 of record NZ_CP108733.1, on the reverse strand, counting down.
TCATTTCGACGACGCTGGCGGTGACCCGGCGCCGCTCGTCCTCGATGTTCCCCTGGTCCCGCGAGGAGGACGAGAAGATCGTGGCGGCCGGAATGTAGCTGAAGTCGAGCTCGTCGTCACGGGACGCCAGGCCGTAGGGGAGTGCGGTCAGGCGTCCGTCGAAGAACTCGCGGGCGTTGCGGTCGAGTGTCGCGTGGAGGGGCGGCATCGGCTCGAAGGCGTAGATCCGCACGTCTCCGTCCAGTTGCTCATACACGGCGGCCGAGAACACACCGATGTTGGCGCCCACGTCGAGTACCGTCGCGCCCGGTGTGCACTCGATGCCGTGGGTGAAGTAGCCGTTCACCTCCTGGCGGAGGAAGGAGGCCTCCCAGCGGTTTATGGTGTGCAGTTCCATCGTGTCCATGGCCATGACAAGGTGATGTATCAGGGTTGGAGTCAACAATCCAGCCCGTGCCCTTCGCCTCGGCCGCGTCTCAGATCCACGGGGGTGCGACGTGGGCCCGTTCTCGAAGCAGTGGACGACTTCGGCCCGCGATGCATCCTGCTCGGTCTCCAGCGCACCAGGCCGCTGCTGTAGCCGATGCCTGTGCGGAAGGGTCTCCGGCCCCGGCCTGATGGTGGGGGGCGACGTGTGGCCCCTCAGGCAGGTGACCGGCCGTGTAGGGCGCCTGGGTGTGTTCCGTCCTGAAGGGCCCGGAGGCTGCTGTACGACGGGTGCAGGGGTCGTCGGTTGATGGGGGTCGGCGCGCGCATTCACGTCCCGTACTGCGCCCGGTGTTGGCCGGCCGCTTGAGGATGTACCTCGGTCCACCGCTGTGGATTCTCGGCGGAAGTCTTGATGCTGCCGGCATCGGACGCTCCGGTCGGCATCTTGCTGAAGACGTCGGGCGGGATCGTCTCAGGCCGCCGTGCGGTCTCTTCGAGACCGGCGCCTCGGTCGGTGATCGGGCAGGTGAGGCAGAACGTGTCGCGGTGTCCGGTCCAGGTGAGGGTGCCTGCGGGTGGGACGGCGAGGTCGTTGAGGAGGAGCCGGCGCAGCACTGCGGTGTCGGGGGCTGCCGTGGAGCGGGTGTACGGGCCGAGCAGTACCGGGAGCAGGGGGAGCGCGGCCGGTGCTGGTGCCGGCACCGGTGATGGGTGGTCGGGGCCTGTCAGCGTGTTGAGGAGTGCCACGAGCACCAGCGTGCCGTTGGATGCCGTGGTCCGGACCGGTGGTGTGGCCAGGGGTGAGGGGATGGGCCGTGCTCCGGTCCGGAGAGGCATCCGGTCGGTCATGTCTGGGACTGCTTGTGGTGGTCCCGTTTCTCCTGGTGTCGGGGGAGTCCGCCTGCCCGTGTCCGCGCCGTCGGTACAGCCTCGCCGTACGGCTCAGGTCCCGGTCCTTGCGGCCTTTTTGGGCAGTTTTGTCGTGTGTCGTTCGTAGAGGATGGGCCACAGGGTGATCAGGACGAGCAGCCAGACCAGGGTCACGGTGGGGACGTGTGTGCCGAACGCGGCCAGCAGCAGGGGCAGTAGAAAGCAGGGGAGGGCCACGGACAGCAGCCATCGTTGTTCCCGCCTGGCTCGACCGAGCCAGGCGAGTCCGCTGAGCATGAAGTATCCGGCCAGTGACGTGCACAGCAGCCATCGGGTGGTGTCCGGGAGCGTTGCCAGGTGTCCGGCCGCGGCTCCGAGTGCGGCGGCCAGGGCGGCGAGGCAGCCGGACACGGAACAGTGCAGGGGCAGTGCCGCGCGGGCGGGCAGTACCCCTGCCGCCAGGTGCGGCACTCCTGCGTAGCCGTGTCCGAAGGACAAGGCCCACAGTGTGGCGAGCAGGAAGAACGCGGCGACGGCGAGCAGGTACAGCTTTTTGTCCCACTGGGCGTCGGAGGTGGCTTCGACCATCTGGGCGACGCCCTCGCCCAGCACGATGATGACGAAGAGGCCGAGCCGTTCGCTCAGGTGCTCCGTCTGTGACCGTGCGAGCGACGTGCCGCGTGCGGAATCGCGCCGGGAGGTTCGGCTTTGGTGGCGTTCCCGGGCTTCCTGGTGTTCGGCGATGTCGCGTGCGGAGACCGCGAACGTGACGTACAGATCGAGAGCGATGCCAAGGGCCCAGAGCCAGTGGCGGGTGGGATCGTGCGCCCAGAGGGAGACGGTCCAGGGGATGACGCCGAGCGACATCTGAGCGGCGGGCCAGTCGACAAGGACCTGGCGGCGGTGCTGCCAGGCCCGGCTCGCCAGGACCCGGATCAGGACGTAGGCGAGGGCGAACACCCGCGCGTGCCGGTCGTCGCCCTCATGCACCCCCGGCACCGCAGCGGCCATGACGGCCATGCCGAACATCGCGGCCAGCACCGTTCGTACGTGGGTGTTCTCGTAGGCCACGTTGGCGTAGAGGGTGAAGCAGATCCAGGCCGTCCAGAAGGCGAGGAACAGCAGCGCGTACAGGCCCAGGTCGGACATGTCCGGGACGCCGTGCAGCAGGTGTGCGATCTGTGCCACGCCCGCCACGGCGACCAGGTCGAAGAACAGTTCCAGCCAGCTGGCGTGCCGGTTGTCCTCCGAGGTCGGTTGCGGGGCCGGTGGGGTCGTGTTGTCGTCGCTCACGGCATCACCATGCCCTGTCGGCGACGGTTTGCGAGCCGGAATCGCCTGCTACTGCTGCTGCGACCGGTTGCCGGGACGGGCCTTTTGCCCGCCCGAAGCCGCTGGCGGCCGGGTCGGCAGTCCTGTCGTGCCATTCCGAGATGCGGCCGTCGCGCAACTGCGGTCGGAACCAGGACCGTTGTCGGCTCGGCCGGTGCTGGGCACCGCTGCGGGCTTCGGGGGCTGGCGTGTGGACGGGTCCGACCACGGGGGTTCCCGGGGGCGATTGGCCGGCTGCTGTCGGTGTGGCTGCCGTGGTTTGGGTTGCTGGCTCCGTCGTTGCGGGGTCCGGTGTTGCGGTTGCTGTGGTTTCGGTCCGCGGCGCCGGGCCGGTGCGGCTGTCCGGGGTGGCTGGCCTGGGCGGCGGGGTTGTCGGACCGCGCCTCGCCTCGCCTTGGATGCGGTGCGGGGGCCGTGGGAGCGCAAGGCGGGCGAGGAACGGATCGGACCCGACCGCTCCGAGGCCCGGTTCATGCTGCTCTTCACCGTCGCCCGGCTGTCCCCGACCGGTGTTGGGACCTGGCCGCAGGTCCCAACACCGGTCGGCACGCCGCTGTGCCGGAGTCTCTGTGACGCGGTCCCCGGGAGGAGACACCCCGAGGAGGAGGCACGGCGAGTCGGAGACCGCTCCGTGCGACCTCTGTGCCCGCGGCCGCCGTTGTGGCCCCTGCGCCGCCCGGCTCCGTTGCGGCGCCCGCCCCGTCCGGCCCCCGCGCCCCGCGCCCCCCGGCCTTCCCCTTGTCTCTACTTGTCTGTAGGGAAATGTCCGGTGACTGCACACAGTGGGCGTCGGGTTGTCCGTCTGTCCCGCCCCCCGTACCGCCGGCCGTCCGCCGCCGGCGTGCCGCGGCGTCACTCTTGCTCTGCTCCCGGGCCGGAATCCACCCTATGGAGACGGAGACCCATCGCCGTGACCACCCATCAGACCTCCTCCCTCCTGCTGGGCTTGGCTGTCGTCGTGCTGCTGGCCCGTCTGCTGGGTGCGCTGGCCCGGCGTCTGAAGCAGCCCGCGGTGATCGGCGAGGTCCTCGCCGGTATCGCTTTGGGTCCGACGCTTTTCCACGGGGCGCTCTGCGACGTGCTGTTCCCGGCCGGTATCCGGCCGCTGCTGGGCGCTCTGGCCGCGGTCGGTGTGGCGTGCTTCATGTTCCTGGTCGGTCTGCAGTGGGACGCCGCGATGGTCCGCGGCAGCGGGGGCCTCGCCGCGGCCGTGTCGCTCGGCTCCGTCCTGCTGCCGTTCGGTCTGGGGGTACTGCTGGCGCTGTATCTGATGGACGAATACGGCACGGGTGGCCGGACGGGGTTCGTGCTGTTCATGGGCATCGCCATGTCGGTCACGGCGTTCCCGGTGCTGGCCCGCATCCTCACCGACCGGGGTATGACCCGCTCCCCGCTGGGCGTGGTGGCGCTGGCGTGTGCGTCCGTCGACGACGTTCTGGCCTGGACGCTGCTGGCCGGTGCGGTCGCCGCCAGCGGTTCGGCCGGCCCCGGCCGGTGGCGCATCCTGCTCGCCGTCCCTTATCTGCTGGGCATGCTCGTCGTCGTACGGCCCCTGCTACGCCGTTTCGTGGCCCGCCGGCCCGCCCTGGCACTGACCCCGACCGTGTTCGCGGCCGTCCTGGTGGGTCTGCTGCTGTCGGCCGCCGCCACCGAGTGGGTGGGTCTGCACTACATCTTCGGCGCGTTCCTCTTCGGTGTGATCGTGCCGCGCGCCGGTGGCGAACGGCTGCGCGCCGATGTCCACGAGCGGCTGGGCGGGTTGAGTGACACCCTGCTCCTGCCGGTGTTCTTCCTGATCGCCGGTCTCCAGGTCGACCTGTCCGGGTTGGATGTGGCCGGGCTGGGCACGCTGGGGCTCATCCTGCTGGTGGCGGTCGGCGGCAAGTTCGCCGGCGCGTTCGCCGCCGCCCGTCTCAACCGGCTGCCGGTGCGGCAGTCCGCCGCGCTCGCGACGCTGATGAACACCCGGGGCCTGACCGAGCTGATCGTCCTCGACGTGGGCCTGCAGCTGGGCTTCCTGGGCCGGGACCTGTACTCGCTGATGGTGGTGATGGCCGTCGTCACGACCGCGATGGCGGGCCCGCTGCTGAGCTGGATCATCGGCCGCCCCGCGGACACCGGCCGCCCCGCGGACACCGGCCGCCCCGCGGACACCGGCCGCCCGGAGGAGAGCGCCGTACCCGAGCGCGGGGCGGACCGGCTGGGGCGGCCTTCAGCGGGGTCCGGCACACGTTCCGGGCTCTGGCGCTGATGTGGGGGTGGTGGCGATCAGGAGTGGGCGGGCATCGCCCGGGTGTGGGGGATGTGGTGCGCCTCGCCGGCCTTCTTCTTCCGGGACCTTCTTCCGGGACCTTTTTCTTCCGGGTTTCTTCCGGGGCGTTGCGCTGGCCCGCGTGATCGGTGTCGGCATGGTGTTCGTGAACAAGTACTTCCGCGGGATTGTGGGCACCCGCCTTCGGCGGGACCAGGCACGGCGGCTTCGGCCGGGAGCATTCCATCGAGGCCCTGCGCGAGTTCGCCGGCCCGAAGGCGATCCGTTTCCCTTCCGGTCGCGGTACGCCACCGTCCTGGCGCGCGGCGGACGAGGTCCTCGGAGCAGCCGGCGACGCCAACTGACCGCCGGCGGACGGTGGTTGCGGCCCGGTCCGCGCAATGGGGTTTCCTTCCACACCCCGCGCCCTCGGCCCCGAGGGCGGCGACGCACCTGCCTCCGCGAGTGCCCGGGTCCTGGCCGGGACGGTCATCAGCAAGGTCACCGGGCACAGCTGTCAGCAGGGAGTGACCCGGCGCGTCATCGGGTTCAGCCGGTCGATCTGCCGGCTCCGGGACGACTGGGTCAGGTGCAGGGAGTCCGCGGCGCGCCCCAAGTGCTGCTGGGCGAGGACGGTGGAGCACCGCACCGGCCGCAGGTCAGGATCCGCAGATGATGACGGCGACTGGGTCCAGGCGGATGCCGTCGAGGCCGTAGTCGGTCTCCGCTTCGGTGAGCACGCAGCGCCGGCAGGGGGCGTCGCGCAACGGCAGCGGTTGGCCGCGCCGGTGGCACGGGCCCGCCCGGCGGCCGGTGCCCCGGTCAGGACAGGGCGCGCACCGCTGGTCCCGCTCGTTCGTCCGGGCCAGGCATTCGTGACAGCTGCCCTGGCCGGCGGACATCCAGGTGGGCGCCAGCCGCGGTCGTGGCGGCGTGGGCAGTCCTGCCCGCTTCAGGGCTTCGTACGGGGTCGGTGTCGTCTGTGGGAGATCTGTGAGTGCCTCGGGGTGCATCAGATGCTCGTCCGGGGGCGGGGTGGGGCGGCGTGAGCCGGGTGCTTTTTCCGTGTGGAAGTGCCGGGTCTGTCCGAGGTGGTGTTCGGTGGCCATCTTCAGGGGCACCGCCTGGGCTCCGGGGAAGTCGGGGATGTTCCGGCCGCGGATGCGTCTGCTGCGGGCGCGGGTGAAAGTCCTGGGCCGGGGTGCGAACAGCCCGGTGTTGTCTCGCACTGGAACGGTCAAGGTCTCTCTCACCTGGATGTCACACCGAAGGCTCTGTGAGCTGGTGTGGTGGGTCCGTGGCGTGGCATTGCATTGCATGAAAGGGCGGTTCCTGTCGCATCGAGGACGCTGCCTCGCCCCTCACGTCCTATGCCTTCGCCCGTACCGCTGGTGATGTCGCGGCCGGTGCGAAGCGTCCGGGCCCGCGGTAGATCTGTCTGGACCCGGCCGTGCACCACTCCTGGATGGCCGTATCCTCCGGCAACGTGGCGGTCAGCGCCGACGGCGGCACCGGCGCGGGCAACGTCGATGGCGGCAACGCCGGTTACTCGCAGTCCGCCCTCACCGCGGCGGGTGCGGGGTGCGGTGCGGGCGTTTTTGTCTCGGGTGAGACCTTCGCCGTGCCGGAGGTCGGCGCAGGCATTCCCGGCAACACCGTCGCCGACGGCCAGGACGTCATCTTCCACGGCACGGCCGACTTGCTCGGCTTCCTCGTCTGTGCTGGTTGTGGTCCGGTAGTCGGGGTGGGCGTGTTCGACGACACTGACGGAACCGTCTGGAGCTGCATTGTCACTGCGTGGGACTGGTTTGCCGGCGAAGTGCTGTCCGAGGTGAGGCGGCGGTCGCCTCCGTGTGTCAGGGCCGTCGGGGCAACGGCACCTTCTGGCACGCTGTCGGCCTTTTCTCGGTGGCTGTCTCTCTCGACCCGACCCGGCCCGACCCGACCCGACCCGGCCCGACCGGGCCGGGACGGTGGTGTTGGTCGTTCTGCTTTGCGTGGGTTTGCTGGGAACCCGTCTTTGAGCGTCGCTGTTGGGTTGTCTGTGGGGGGTGGGCGAGTGGGGGGTGGGTATGGGGGCGGAGATCGAGTGGGTGAGGTTGAAGGGGACTGTCGTGTCTTTGTGTAGCTGAGGCAGCCCGGTCGTCGTGAGGCGTCTGGTTGCATGTCTCGCTCAATCTCGGGCATCTGGTGGGGTGTCTCGGTCGTGCCTCATCTTGACTGACCATCACGAAGCATCCGTGTCGTGATCGACGAGGGACATCTGGGATGCCAGAGCGCGGGCGGTGTCGGTGAAGTACTGCTCGTCGGCTCCAGGGGCAAGACCGAGGGGGACGCCCTGGCTGAGCCCGGCGAACAGTGCTCTGAGCGCGGTGGTCAGGCGTTGCGCCTGTTGCGGCGTCACGGTGCTTCCGTTGTGCGACCTTCCGGTGAACAGCGCAATGAGAAGGTTTTCCTGCGACCGGATGGACGCGGCGAGTTGGGATCCCAAGTCTGGGTCATGCAGGGCCATGTCCAGCAGGGTGATCTGGAGGGACAGGCGAGACAGTGCGTCCGGGGCGTCGCAACTGCGCCGGTAGTACCGGGCGAAGGCGTCGACCGCTTCCAGTAGATCGAGTCCAGCGGGAACGGCCTGCTCGACTTCCTCGTAGTACGGCCGCAGGTAGTCGGCGACCAAGGCGACCACCAGGCCGTTCTTGCTCCCGAACAGCGAGTAGATGGCGCCGGTGGTCACGTCGGCGCGTTCGGCGATCTCATCAAGCCTGGCCCGGTACCCGTCGCGGGACACGACCTGGAACGCAGCGTCCAGCAACGCCCGGCGGTTGCGTTCCTTGGCCTCCGCTCTCGTCATTCTCATAGTTGGATTATTGCCGTAATCTTGTTACGGGACTAGTCGGGGCGAGCTCTGAGGAGGACTCTCATGGCCCTGGTCGTGGCATCGCGGGTGACCCGACAGACGGTCGGGGTCATTGCCGATGGCGTTTTCAAGGTGTTGCTCGCCGCTGTCTACATCGTCGGCGCTGCCCCGCTCGGCCGGTTACTCGGCACGCCAGTCTGGCTGATGGTCGTCTCAGGCTTGGCTTTGCTGATCGGCGGCGGCATCGAGGTCGGATGCACGCGCAGGCGGTCGATGCGCGCTTGTACCCGGCTCATGATTGCTTACGACAGCGGCTGGGTGTTGGCGGCGCTGGCTGGTTTCCTGGTGGCGTGGCAGGGCGGCAGTACCGGGGGCGAAGTCTGGATGGGGTACCAGACAGTCGCACCCATCGCCTTCGCCGCTCTGCTGATCGCCGCTGCCCCTGCGCAGATGACCTCCACCCCGTCCCCGTCTCGCTCAAACTGAGGCACCCCCGGTCAGGCACTCACGCTGCCTCGTCTTGAGCGAGACCGGACAGGGGCGTGAGGCCGGTGAGCATCCTTTGTGAGGTGTCCCGTCTCTGTCGGCCTGACTCCTGTCTCAAGTGATCTGGTCTGATTCGCTCGTCATCTCTGATGATCTGGTTCACCGCGAGCGGCGGTGTCGGCTACAGCGGGTCTTGCTGTTCGGCCTGTTCGGCCTGTTCGGCGGGGAACAGGATGGGGCTGAGGAGGTATCGGGTACGTTCCCCCGACGCTTCGTTGGCGAGGAGGGGCGCGATGGCGGCTTGCATCGCGCCGATCAGTGCTACGAGCTCGTCCTTGCTGAGCCAGATTGCGTGCTGCCGGTAGCCGACGAGGTCGTCCACGGGAGCGCTGCCTTCGCGCTCCAGGTAAGCGCCGAACTCCGCGACCAGGGCGGCCATGGCGGCAGCGAATGCCCGCTCGTGGTGCTGCGGGGTGAGCGCACGCGCGGTTTCCGCGTCGATGCCCGCGCGTTCCTGCCGCAGTCGGTATCGGCGTTCGACGGCGCCCCGCACCCGCCGTTCGTCGGCGACGTCGAGGATGCCGCCCGCGGCGAGAAGGTCGACGTGCCGGTAGACGGTCGCCTTGGACACGTCCGGGATCAGAGCGCACAGCTGCCCGGTGGTCAGGACCCGCCTGCCGCGCAGTGCGTGGACCACGCGGAGGCGGACAGGATGCGCCAGGAGTTCCAAGGTGTCCATCTCCTCACTTTCTCATGCATGCTACCTTTCTCAAATCTAAGAAAGGTGAGGGGATGCAGACTGCGGAGGAGACCGCCGTGCTGGTGGTCGGGTGGGCGCGCGATGGCCGTTTCAGGGAGATCGCTGCGCTGTTCGCCCCGCCGTTGCGTGCCGCGCTGACCGCCGAGACACTCCAAGCGGCCTGGCTCGCCGAGACAGCGGGAACCGGTCCGGTCACGGACCTCGGCGAACCGTCGAGCGAGAGCCTGCGGCCGGACCTGATCCGTGTCAGCGTTCCCGTGGTGTGCGAGCGGGGACAGTTCAGCGCCGTCATGTCGGTCGACTCCGCCGGCCTGCTGAACGGGCTGCGCCTCGCGCCCCCTGCCTGCGAGCCCTGGGCTGCGCCCTCCTATGCGGATCCGGACGCCTTCGAGGAGCACGACGTCACGGTCGGAGCCGGTGCTCTCGCCGTGGCCGGCACCGTCACCGTTCCGCGTGGCGACGGCCCGTGGCCCGGGGTCGTGCTGCTGAGCGGCGGAGGTCCCTTCGACCGGGACGCGACCGGCGGACCCAACAAGCCCCTCAAGGACCTCGCCTGGGGTCTGGCCAGCCACTGCGTGGCAGTGCTGCGCCACGACAAGGTGACCTTCACACACGCGGCGGAGGTCGCCGCCGCAGACGGCTTCACGATGACACGCGAGTACGTCCCCTACGCCGTTGCCGCCGTGCGCCTGCTCCGGGAGGAGCCGCGCGTCGATGCCGGCCGGGTGTTCGTCGCCGGGCACAGCATGGGCGGCAAGGTCGCCCCACGGGTCGCCGAGACCGAGCCGTCCGTCGCGGGCGTCGTGATCCTGGCGGGCGACGCCGAGCCCATGCACCGGGCGGCCGTCCGGGTCGTGGGCCACCTCGCCGCCCTCGACCCCGGCCCGCACTCCGAGGCGGTCCTTGCGGAGATCACCCGTCAGGCCGCGACCGTCGAGACCGCCCTGTCACCCCGTACGCCCCGGGAGGACCTGCCGTTCGGCCTTCCTGCCTCGTACTGGCTGGACCTGCGCTCCTACGACCCGGTTGCCACCGCTGCCCGCCTGGACAAGCCGCTCCTGATCCTTCAGGGCGGCCGCGACTACCAGGTCACCGTCGAGCATGACTTGTCCCTCTGGCGAGAGGGACTGGCCGGGCGTCCGGACGTCACCATCCAGATCCACGAAGCCGACGACCACCTTTTCTTCCCGGGGACGGAACCGTCGACGCCCGCCGGGTACATGGCACCCCAGCACGTCGACGCGGCGGTCATCACGGACGTCGCCGCATGGCTGGACTGCCGGCTTCAGCACGAACCCTGCAACCGGGCGAAAACGCCCCAGGCGAACCAGATCACCTGAGACGGACACAGGTATCCGCTCTCCCCGGACCAGATCATCTGGGATTTTCAATGCCTCCACGTCTCACTTGAACTGGTCGATCCAGGTCAGAGCCGGTCTCGCAGACCAGATCCTTTGCGACGGGACATGAGGTGCCGGCTCAGGCGGCTCGGACCGGATTGCTGAGGTGCGGGGTGCTGGCGTCGGGGAAGGCGGTGGGCCGCGTGAGCCGGTGGGTCATGAGGGTGAGTGCGGCGATGGTGAGCATCGCCTCCGCGTGCTGGGGGAGCGTCGCGTAGTCGTGGGCATTGCGCCGCGCGTGCAGCAGCCAGGCCCAGGTGCGCTCGATCACCCAGCGCCTCGGGAGCAGCACGAAGCCCTCGGCTCCCTCCGGTCTGCTCACCGTCTTGATCGTGAGGTTGAGGGAGGTCTTCGCCCATCCGGCGAGTCTGCCCGCGTAGGCCGAGTCGGCCCAGACGACGGCGATTTCGGGGTGCGTCAGGCGAAGCCGAACGAGATCTCTTTGGCCGGTCCGCTGTCGTGCAGATTCGCCGGAGTCACCATGATCAGCAGCGGCAGCCCCTTCAGGTCCACGATCATGTGCCGCTTACGGCCAACGATCTAATGGGCGGTAGCTGAGCTCGGTGAAGCACCTTCTCGATGCCGATCGCCGGCGTCAGCACAACGTCCACCGACGATCGGGGCCGTGAGCCCTCAAAGAAGACTGACGTGTACTGGCGCTCGCCGTCGACATCGAGAGCAAACCCTTGATCACCGATGATGATCGTGGTCCAAGCCCCCTGCGGGGACTACCTCTTACGTGCTCGGGAGCCATCAGCTCCGATCAAGACCGAGGGCCCCGCTGGTCGCTGGGGTCATGAACGGCTAATCGGATGTCGGGCCATCGAGCCCTTCCATTAGAGAGACGCATGCCCTGCACGGCTGTGACCAGCCACCACACAGGTTCGGTGAGAAAGCGTGAGGCGAGTGAGAGCGTTCTGCGGTATCGACTGGGCCAGCGACCACCACGACATAGCCGTCGTTGACGAAACGGGTTCGCTGCTGGCCCGGGCTCGCATCGATGACTCGGCGGAAGGGCTCGACCAGCTGCTTCAGGTGCTCGCCGCGCTCGGCGACAGTTCGGAGGATTCCATCCCCGTGGCCATTGAGACCTCCCGCGGTCTCCTGGTCGCCTGTCTCCGGGCCACCGGCCGCCCCGTCTATGCCATCAACCCGATGGCCGCCGCCCGGTACCGGGACCGTCATACGGTCTCCCGGAAGAAGTCCGACCACCTGGACGCCATGGTGCTGGCGAACATTCTCCGCACCGACGCCGCCGCTCACCGCATGCTTCCCGCCGACTCGGAGGTGGTCCAGGCCGTCGCGGTCCTTGCCCGCGCCCAGCAGGACGCCGTCTGGGACCGAACCCAGGCCGGCAACAAGCTGACCTCCCACCTGCGCGAGTACTTCCCCAGCTACCTGGCCGCCGTCGGGCACCGCCGCGAGGGCATCTATCACCCCATAGCCCGGGCGCTCCTGGCCGCGGCGCCAACTCCGGGCCAGGCGGCCAAGCTGACCCGGCCGCAACTGCGGGCCGTGCTGAAGAAGGCCGGCCGCAAGAACACCATCGACACCGAGGTCGAGCGTCTGCACAGCGCACTTCGCGCATCGCAGATGCGCCATCTTCCCCTGGTCGAGGAGGCCATGGGACGCCAGGCAATCGCGCTGCTCCGGCAGTTGGAAGCTGCCTGCGCGAGCGCCGACGATCTTGCCGAGGCCACGGTGCAGGCGTTCGAGGCACATGCTGATGCCGAGATCATCACCAGCTTCCCAGGGCTGGGTCCGCTCAGCGGAGCTCGGGTTCTGGCGGAAATCGGCGACGACCGGACTCGGTTCGCCGACGCCAGAGGGCTGAAGGCTTACGCGGGTTCCGCCCCGGTCACCCGGGCCTCCGGCAAGAGCGTGTCCGTCGCGGCCCGAAGGGTGAAGAACCAGCGGCTGGCCGGGGTCGGCTACATGTGGGCCTTCTCGGCGATGGCCCATTCAGATGGGGCGCGGGCTCACTACGACCGCCGACGTGAGGCCGGAGATCGACACACGGCCGCCCAGAGGAACCTCTTCAACCGAATGATCGGCTGCCTCCACCACTGCCTGACTCACCGCGTCCCGTTCAACGAGGCCGTAGCCTTCCCGACCTCGCCAGAACCCCGTCTCACCCTCGCCGCTTGACACGTTCTCCGCATCGGATGTCTTCTTGCCCGGGTCATAGCCGCTGGTGGAGCGGGGGACGGTGGCCGCTGCCTTGCCGGACTGCGAATCGATCGCCACGGCCACCCCGTGCGGGGAGGCGCCCATCGCGATGCGCACCGGGCGCCGCAGCTGGTCGCGGATCAGGTTGAAGACGCCGGCCTGCGACCAGCGGCTGAAGAAGCCGAACACGGTCTGGAAGGGCGGGAAGTCCTGGGGCAGGGCCCTCCACTTGCAGCCGGAATCGTTCACATACCGGATGGCGTCCCAGACCGCCCGCCGCGGATGGGCCTCCGGCCTGCCTCCCGTAGAGGTCCGGCAGGCCGGGACGGGCAGCATCGGTTCGATCAGCAGCCATTCCGCGTCGTTGGTGTCCGAGGGATAGCAGCTGCGGCGCAGAACATGCGCCCCGGTCCGGGCGCGGCCGTCATGCGATCAGGTCGAGGGTGGACTCGACGGAATTCAGCTGGGCGACGATGCGGCGGACCCACTTGTCCTGCGGGGCCAGGGCGGCGTGCGCAGTGACCGTGCCCGTGATCAGCCTGCGGATCTCGGTCAGCTTCTCGTGGATCACCGCCGGCTCGTAGGACTGCAGGACGACGTCCGCGGTGAACTGGTAGCCGTCGGCACGTGCGTAGATCAGCGGCGGCCAGCCCTTCTGTCCGATGAGGTCGCGCAGCATCGCAAGCCCGGAGCAGACCTGGCCACGGGTCAGTTCGCTGGCCCGGGCCAGCTGCGGCATGTGCAGGCCCGCGGGTCTCGCCGACATCAGCACCCGCCGGATGGCCTCGGCATGACCACGGGCAGCGTCCCCCTTGCGCCTCGACTACGGACCTTCGCCCCGAAGGAGCCTGGTCAGCTCCGCGTCCATATCCAGATGCCCGCTGTCCAGAGCCGTTTCGATCCACGCGCACGTCGCCCGGACCCGGGTGACGTTCTTCTCGATCAGCTCCCGCTCGTCCTCCGACAGCCGACGGCCGTGCATCTGGGGCACCGGACGGCCGGTCGCGGCCAGGAACTTGTGGCAGGCCCCGATCAGATCGAGGAACTCGATCGTCCGGTCGAGATGCCGCATGACCGGCGCGACCGGACTCTCCTGCCCGCCCGGGACCGGCTCCTCATCTTCTGCCTGGCGCCACCGGTCGTTCTGAGCCTTGTTGAACAGATGCCGCGCCGTGTCATCACTGGCCGCCCGAAAGGCGACCGCGGGCCGGCGCAGAAAGTCGGTGGCCACCCGCGCCGCGACCTTCTCGTCGGAGGCCAGGTCGTGGATGGCCTCCACCTTCTCCTGCACGGACTGCGGGTTGTCCACCCGCCATCCGACCTGCCGTTTCGCAGCGTCCTGCGTCCACCGCGCCACCCCGTCACGAGGATGCTCCGGCGGCTGCGCGATGCGCTCGAAACGGTCTTCCAGCTGTTCCGGTGGGGGCTTGTTGCCTGGGGTTGTTGCTGCTGTTGGTGCTGCTGTTGGGTGCTGTTGCTGTTGCTGTCGGTGTTTGTGGTGGGTGTGGTCATTGTGGGGTGGTGTTTGTGGTGGGTGGGGTGGGTCCGGTGAGGGTGGAGGTGAAGACGGTGTGGTTGTTCTGGTGGCCGGTGATGTGGATGGTGGTGGTGTGGTTGTTGGGGGTGATGTGGGTGATGTCGATGTGGCAGGGGTGGTCGAATTCGGTGTAGCGGGTGAAGGTGGTGGTGGCGCTGGTGGGGGTGTAGGCGGGGTTGTTGGTGGCGTGGTGGGCGGCTTGGCGGGCTGCTTCGAGGAGGACCATGCCGGGGATGTGGTCGCCGGTGTGGTCGAAGAGGGTGGGGTGGTTGAGGTTGGGGGTGAGGAGCCAGCGGTGGGGGTGGGGGGTGGGGGTGAGGACGGTGTGGGGTGTGGTGGGTGTGCCTGCGGCCCAGGCGTGGAGGGGGATTGCGGGTGTGGGGGGTGTGGGGGTGGCCGGGCCTGTGGTGGTGATGCCGGTTGTTGCCCGTGTCCTGGTGTCTGTCGTGTCTGCGTCTGTCGTGTCTGTGTCTGTGTCTGTGGTTGTTGTGGGGGTGGGGGTGTTGCCGCGCAGGCGTGTGTAGACGCTGGGGCTGATGGTGGAGAAGGTGGCGGTGCCGTGGGCGATGGGGGTGTTGTCGCGGTGGAGGGTGAGGTCGATGGTGGCGCGGTTGATGGTGTGGCGTCGTTGGACGAGTTCGGTGTAGTGGGCGGTGATGGTGAAGTCGGTGGGGCGGGGGCCGATGCGCAGGCCGTGGGGGTCGGTGGTGTAGCTGAGGGCCCACATGACGAAGTGGTGTCCGAGGGGGACGTCGAGTTCGGTGTGGGCGAGGAAGATGCCGGCCTGGCGAAACGTCTCTGCGACCTGGAGGGGGTCGTGGCGGGTTCCGTCGGGGCTGGTGAAGTAGGTGTGGGCGCGGGGCCACTGGCCGGTGAGGGTGAAGCCGAGGCCGCCGCGGGCGGTGCAGTCGGTGAGGAAGACCTCGGCGAGGCTGGCGCGGTGGACGTACTCCTTGGGGACCGTGGTGGTCAGGCGGGGCAGGTCCCGCGTTTCTCTTCCGCTTTCGGTGGTGGTCAGGTTCATCGTTGCCCCCGTCTTGAAGCCGCGTCTGACGACTCCATAAGATACGGACCTACCGGTTTGGTTGGCTGACGCTCAGGGCAAAGGCTTCACCAAGTTTGCGGCGGAAATGTGAATAAGTGACTCCGTTTTGCGGTGTCGCGGCAAAAAGTTCCACTCGTTCCGCAGGTTCAGGCCAAGTAAAACCCGCTTGACGGTTTTCTTTGTGTCCGTTGTGGTGTGAGGGAGCCGGTGATCCGGGTACCGACTGCAGTCCGTGACAGGGAGAGCGTGATGCCTGCTTCTTTGGAGTCGCTCCGGCTGGCCGCCGTCAATATCGACGGTGTCCTCCTCAACGACACGTTCAGTCCGGTGATCCACCGGTTCGTCACGTCGCGGGGTGTGGCGTACACGCGTGAGCTGGAGCGGGCGGTGTTGTCCCAGCCGCGTCATGTCGCGGCGCGGGTTCTCGCGGAGGCCACCGGCGCCGCGCGTGCCGTCCGTACGGCCGGGGCCGGCGCCGTTTCACGGGCGGCCGGGGACGGCTTCCCGGCTGCTGTGGCCGGGGGGGATTCCGGGGGTGCGGGGGCTGCCGGGACGGCCGGTGCTGTCCGGGGCGGCGGGGCTTCGCGGGGGGCCGGGGGCGGCTGGGCGGGCGGTGCTGCCGGGGCTGCCGGTGTCCCTGCGGGTTACGGGCCGGGGCGCGGGAATGCCTGGGGCGGCGGTGCTGCCGGTGCCGCGGGGGCTGTAGGAGCTGACGGGTTCGCCGGGCCGGCCGGCGTGTCGGGAGTCGCCGGTCCTGGGGGGGCTGCGGGGGGCCGGGCGGGCGCGGGACCTGCGGGTCCGGGGGTGGCGGGGGTGGCGGGGGCTGTTGGGGCTGGGGTGGGTGGCGGGTTTGGTGGGGTGGATGTGGTGCTGGGGGCTGGTGCGGGGCCGGTGGTGGAGGGGGAGGCGGAGGGGGGTGTGGAGGAGACGATCCGGGCGTATTTCGCGTTGCGGGGGGAGTATCTGCGGGAGCATCCGGTGTGTCTGAACGAGGGGGCGGTGGACCTGGTGGGGCGGTTGCGGGGGCTGGGGTTGGAGGTGGTGTGCTACGGAGGGCTGGAGGAGAGTCATTTCGAGCGGTATCTGGGGGAGTGGCGGTCGTGGTTCAGCGGGCCGGGTTATGTGTGCACGGATGCGGTGCGGCCGGGGATCCGGGAGATCGCGGGGGGCTGTTTCGGGCTGGGGCTCGAGCAGGTGCTGTTCATCGATGACGCGGCGAGGTTCGCGGAGCATGCGCGGGAGTTGCGGGTGCCGTTCGTGGGGCATCCCAGTGCGTTCCGGTACGGGTTCCAGCGGGAGGCGATGCGGGAGAACGGGGTGCGGCACCTGGTGGGGTGTCTGGGGGAGATAGACGAGGCGCTGGTGCGGACGGTGGACGGTGAGGTCGCGCGGGACACGGTGTGGGGGGCCGGCGGGCGGCCGCCGGTGGGCGCGGGTGCCCGGTGAACGCCGGCACGGGCGCGGGCGGGGACGCGGGCATGGGCGGGAGCGGGAGCGGGAGCGCGGGCATGGGCGGGGGTGCGGGTATGGGCGGGGGTGCGGGCATGCGGGCAGGCACGGGTGCGGGCGGGGGTGCGGGTGTGTCGGGGAAGGGGGGTGCTGCCGGGGGTGTGTTCGGGGGTGGTGTGGGGCTGTTGGCGGGGAAGGCGGTGCTGATCACGGGTGCGAGCAGTGGGATCGGTGCGGGTGCGGCGCGGGTGTTCGCCGAGCAGGGTGCGGTGGTGGTGCTGGCGGCGCGGCGCGAGGAGCGGCTGCGTGCTCTGGTGGAGGAGTTGCGCGGTGGTGGGTTCGAGGCGTGTTACCGGGTGGCGGATGTGCGGCGGGGGGAGGAGGTGCGGGGGCTGGTGGAGTACGCGGTGGAGCGCTACGGCCGGCTGGACGCGGCGTTCAACAATGCGGGTGCGGGGCTGGAGCGGTCGCCTCTGCATCTGCTGGAGGACGACGCCTACGACGTGGTGATGGACACCAATGTGCGCGGGGTGTGGAACTGCATGCGCAGTGAGATCGCGGCGATGCTCGGGTGCGGGGGCGGCGCGATCGTGAACACCAGCAGTGTCGGCGGTCTGGTCGCCTCCTCGGCGGGTGCCCCCTACATCGCCTCCAAGCATGCGGTGATCGGGCTGACCAAGGCGGCCGCGGTCGAGTACGCGGGCGAGGGCATCCGGGTCAACGCTCTCGCGCCGGGGCTGACCCGTTCGGAGATGGTCCGGGAGCGGCTCCGGGACCCGCACACCGGCGGGCGCGCGCTGCGCAGTGCGCCGCAGCAGCGGGCCGCGGACCCGCGGGAGGTGGCGCAGGCGGCGGCGTGGCTGTGCAGCGACCTGGCCGGTTTCGTCACAGGGACCACCCTGTCCGTGGACGGGGGGCGGACCGCCTGGTGAGACGGCCGATCCCCGGCAGCAGACCCCGGCAGCGGCTCCCGGCAGCGGCTCCCGGCATCCGCCCCCCGGGCAGGCGTCCCGGCTGCGGCGGACGGCGGCATCCGCCGCTCCCGCTCCCGGTCACCGTGGGCCGGCAGCCCCGGCAGCCCCGGCAGCTGTGGCGGCTGTGGCGGCTGTGGCGGCTGTGGCGGCTGTGGCGGCTGTGGCAGCTGTGGCCTGCCGGTGCCCGGTGGCGGGCGGAGACCTCGGGCAGGAACGCGGCGCCGGTGTGCGGACGGGCCGGCGGGGGCGCCGTACCGCCGGTGCCGGTGCCGGTGCCGGTGCCGGTGCCGGTGCCGGTTCCGGTGGACGGTGCCGGGGACGGGACGCGGAGTCGGACGGGACGCGGGGGCGGGCGGGGGCGGGCGGGGAGGGTGTGGGGCCGGCGGCCTGGCCGGTGGGGGTTGTGCGGCCGGTATGGCGTCCGGTGCGCCTGCGGGCCGGTGGACGGGCGCGGAGGATCGCTGTGCGGGCGGGCCGGTGGGTGTGCGGGTGGCGGGCGGTGCGGATGCGCACCGGCTCCTGCCCGGGCGGGTGCGGGGCGGGTGCGGGGCGGGGGTGCGGGGGCCGGGATTGGTGTGTCCTGGCCCGGGTGGGAGCCTGAAGGTGGGGTAAGGTACCTCACGTTCGGTTTTGTTTTTCGCCTTCTGGAGGGTCCCATGGCGCGGCAGGAACGTGCGGTACGGACCCGGCGCGCTGTTGTCGAGGCGGCTGCGGCGGTGTTCGCCGAGCGGGGGTACGCGGCGGCGACGATCGCCGAGATCCTGGAGCGGGCCGATGTGACCAAGGGGGCGCTCTACTTCCACTTCGGTTCCAAGGAGGCGCTGGCGCGCGGTGTCATCGACGCGCAGATCACCGGCGACTACTGGGTGGCGCGTGAGCTGAAGCTCCAGGAGTGGGTGGACATCTGCATGACGCTGGCCCACCGGATCCCCAAGGACGTGGTCCTGATGGCGGGCATCAGGCTCTCCGCGGACCTGCAGGGGCGGGAGCTGTTCGGCAGTGCCTGGCCCGCGTGGACCGAGCTGGTGGCGGGCAAGCTCGCCGAGGGCAAGAAACTGGGGGAGGTGCTGGCGCACATCGACCCGCACGAGACGGCGGAGTTCTTCCTCGGCGCCTGGCTGGGCATCCAGTTCCTGTCGGAGGCCTACACCAACTGGAGCGACCTGCCCGAGCGGGCCTCCCTGCTCTACCGCTACATCCTCCCGGCGATCGCCACCCCGGCCGCCCTGGTCAACCTGGACATCGCGCCGGACCGGGGTCTCCGCGTCATCGAGGAAGTCGAGCGGCTGACGGCCCGGCCGGCGGCCGGCTGAGCCGGCGCGGCCGGCGGCCGCCTTTGTGTCCGCGAACCAAACCTTATGGAAGGTTTCCCACGACGGTCATGCCGTCGTGGTCATCGCGGTTTCTGGCGTGTTTTCTCCCTTTCTCCTGGGCCTCTGCGGTTTCGCCGTGCTCCGGCAGCATCCTCCGGCCCGATAACGGACCGGGCAACCCGTTCCGTGCGGATCGCCGGAGGTGCCGGAAAAGGCGTACGGGCCGGACTGTCTTCCTGCGAGCAGCGGATTTGCTGCCTGTATAGTTGAAGCCCTCAAACAGAGCGCCGCCCTGCGCTCTTGTAAACCAACCAGACGTGCGGTTTGCTTGGGTGGTACAGCCGGATGGGTAGCAAGGAGGGTGCAATGGTCAAGCAGGCGCGAGCGGCCCGTACACGTGAGGCCCTCATCGTCGCCGCGGCCGAGGTCTTCGCCGACAACGGCTATGCGCTGGCCAGTCTGCCCGCGGTCAGCAGGCGGGCCGGGGTGAGCACCGGTGCCCTGCATTTCCACTTCGCCAGCAAGGAGGCGCTGGCGCGGGAGGTGGAGGGGGCGGCGGCCGATTCGGTGGGGAAGATGGCGGCGGGCTGCCGCAGTACCGCGGACACCCTGCTGCAGTCCCTGGTGAACGCGACCTGCCGGCTGCTGGCCGCGGTGGGCAGCGATCCCGTCGTGCGGGCCGGTTTCAAGCTGAGCCAGGACCCCTCCCGCCGGGCGGGGGCGCGCGCGGGAGGGCTGGTGGAGTGGTGGTGCGCATGGGTGCAGGACCTCGTCGCCCAGGCCGCGGAGGAGGGTGAACTGGCCCGCGGCGTCTCCTGCGAGGACGCGGCCGCGGCGATCGTCGCGGCGACGGTCGGTTTCGAGACGCTGGGCGGCTGGGACCTGGAGTGGGTGTCGCTGGAGCGGACCGCCCGTTTCTGGACCTTCCTGCTGCCGCTGCTGGCCGCCTCGCCCCAGCTGGTGGTCGTCCACCCGGCCGCCGCCGCAGCCGCAGGAGACACGGCCGGCGGCCCGGCGGGCGGCCCGGCGGGCGGCCCGGACACGGCGGCCCGGCCGGGCGGGCCGGGCAGCGGGGGCGCTTGCGCCGGGTGACGGCGGCCGGGCGGCGGCCGTCCGTTCCGTGTGCTGCCCGGAGCGGCGGCCGGACCGCGGGGCCAGGTCCCGCCCCGCCGGGGACGGGAGTGCGCCTGAGTGCGGCCGCAGCGCCCTGCGCGGGCCCGGGGCCGGGGGAAGCCGCGGGCAGGCCCCGGCCGCCCGGCACCGGGCCCGCGCCGCGTCACGTGCCGTCCGGGCCGAGGGCGGCACACCGGCCGGCGGTGGGCCCGTTCCGTCCGCCGGCAGGCATGAGCTCGATGCCGCGGGACAGCCGGCTCACCGCCGGAGCCGGAGCCGGAGCCGGAGCCGGAGCCGGAGCCGGAGTGGTGGCGCGGGAGGTGGAGCGGGCCTCGACCGTGTCCGCCGGGTCCTCGGCGAGGCCGGCCGGCGCCGCGGCGGGCCCTGCTGCTCCCGCGGTGGCCGCCTCGCCGGCTGCACCGGCCTGTCCGTCCCCTGTCCCCTGACGTCGAACGCGGCCCCGACAGCGGCCTGTTCGCCCGCCGGGCCTTCTTCCTCCTGCCCCACGGCCGTGACAGCGGCCCCGCCGGCGCGTGCCGGGCGGGCGCGCCCGGAGGAGCCGTCGACCCCAGCACCACCGAACCCGGCAGGACCGGGGCCAGGGCCCCCGTTCCCCGCGCGGCGGCGCGGCGGAGACAGCACCTGCCGGGTGACGGCAGCGCATCAGGTCGCTCTGCTGTCCGTGGCCGCCCTGTGAACGCGCTGGCCCAGAACCGCTGCCCCCGCAGGACACGGACTTGCTGTGCGCGCTGCTGCGCGGGGTGTCCGGACTCCTCGTGGCCCCGCGGGACCGTTCCCGGTCACCGGGGGCTCGTCGTCGGCGCGGCCGCCGGGGCGTGCGGGGGCAGGGGTGAGGCGGTGCAGGCGGGCCGGCGGCAACTGCTTTTCGGCCCTTGCTGCTTCGCTTCGGGCACCGCACCCGCCGAACTCCCGGGTGCGCTCCGGCACGCCGTCTTCTCCCGCGGCCTTCCGTGCCGCCGTTTCTTCTTACGGGAGATCAGCACGGGGCGGAAGCGGCGGCTGGCGGAGCGGCTCACCTGACGGGAGGTGGGGCCGGTCAGTTCTTCTGCCGGCGGGGATGCGCGTGGTAGACACCCAGGATGCGTACTTCGGTGGAGAAGAAGCGCAGTTCGTGCAGGGCGAGGGCGACGCTTTCCTCGTTGGGGTGCCCCTCGATCTCGACGTAGAAACGGCAGGGATTGAACCCGGCCCCCATCTGGTAGCTCTCGATCTTGGTGAGGTTCACGCCGCTGCTGGCGAAGCCGCCGAGCGCCTTGTACAGGGCGCTGGGGATGTTGCGGACGCTGAAGAACAGACTCGTCATCGTCGGCTCCTTGCTGTGCGGGACCAGGACGGCGTCCCGGGACAGGACGACGAACCGGGTGGTGTTGTCCGGGTCGTCCTCGACCCCGGCGCGCAGCACCTGAAGACCGTAGAGCCCGGCCGCGGCGGGCGGGGCGAGCGCCGCGTGTCGCGGGTCGCCCAGTTCGGCCACCTCGCGTGCGGCGCCGGCCGTGTCGTCGCAGACGAGGGTGCGCCAGCCGCCCTCCCGCAGCACCTTGCGGAACTGCCCCAGCGCATGCACATGACTGCGGACGCACTGCACCTGGTCGAGAGTGGCGCCGGGCACGCCCATCAGGTCGAAGGAGATGGGGAGGAAGTACTCGGCGACGATGAACAGCCCCGACTCGGGCAGCAGGTGGTGTACGTCGGCCACGCGTCCGGCCGCGGAGTTGTCCACCGGGATCACGGCGATGTCGGCGTCGCCGAGGGTGACGGCGTCCAGGGCCTGTTCGAAGCTGGTGCAGGGCAGTTCGCCGACCTCGGGGTAGAGGGCGAGCGCGGCGGTCGCCGAGTTGGATCCGGGCTCACCCTGGTACGCGGCGGTCGTCACCAGTAGTTCCGCCTTTCTGGAGGAGGGGCTGTGTGGGCAGCAGGAACTCCGTCGCCCCGCAGGGCCTGGCCGTCTCAGCTCCGTCGCTCGTACGCGGTGGCTCCAACAGCCGCATCAGGCCGCACCGGGAACTGCCCGTTCGCCAGGGCGACGTGTGCGGCAGTGTGCGCACGCCGCACGCCCGGCTGCACCACTCGACGGCACAGCATCGGGCTCCAGCGTTGCTGCAGGTTTGCTCAAGGCCGGTTCGCGACGGGCAGCGGCCGAGGGGAAGCTGTTCACGGGATTCCTGGTCGCTCCGGGCCGCCGCGGCGGCTCCGGCGTCGGGATCGCCCGCGGGCCGCCAGACCGCGTGGCCGCCGGCACCGGACACTCACGCACGGGGACCGTCCGGAGGCGGCCGGCTGCTGCCCGGGACCGGCATCTGCGACGCCGTCGGCCTGACGGGACCGGCCGGCGGCTTCCGCACACCGGTGTGTCGGCCGCCCTGCGCGGCGTCGCCGGGCCCGACGGCGGCACGACCCTGCGCGTCCGTACGCCGGGCACCGGTCCGGCTCCGGCAGGAACGGCAAGCCGGTGCTGCCCGACGTGCCGGTGAAGATCCCCGGGGGACTGCACCGCTCCGCCCGGTTTCCTGGGGGCCCGCCCTTACGAGGAGCATCCGGCCGGCCTGGCCGGACTGCACGGCCGCAGGGCGATCGTGTGCACCGGGGCTGAGCCGGGGGGCCGTTTTCGGCGAAGCCCGCAGTCCTCGGCCGGCTGGTCCTGGGTGCTCGTGCCCGTTGCTGTCCGGGCGGCGAGAAGGACCCCAGCGCCCCGAGCGCGTACGGATCGCGACGGCGGCGTACGCGCAGACCGGGGAGCGCACCGGGCGTTTCCTCGGCGAGTGCTGCCGGCTCGAGGCCGCTCCCGGGACAGAACGGGCCCACCCCTGCGCGGTGTGCCGGACCTGGTTGACGGGGGCGCCCCGGCCGCCGAGCCGCGCGGCTCGGCGGCCGGGGCCGCGAAGCGGCCGGACTGGTGTCTGCCGGGGAGATGATCCTGTCCGGCCGGCGCAGGGGCTGCCCGGGCGCCGCGGTGCCCGCTGTCCTCAACAAACGGTTCTGCGGCCCCGGACGGGCCGCGCAGGCCGCCCCGAAGGCAGCCGCCCCGCTGTCCGGACGGAGGAAGCGGAGGAAGCGGAGGAAGCAGGGGAAGCAGGGGAAGCAGGGGAAGCAGGGGAAGCAGGGGAAGCAGGGGAAGCAGGGGAAGCAGGGGAAGCAGGGGAAGCAGGGGAAGCAGGGGAAGCAGGGGAAGCAGGGGAAGCAGGGGAAGCAGGGGAGCCCTGTGTCTGACGGGGCAGGGCTGAGAGCCCCGACGCGCAGCAGGCCCAGGGTCTCCGGTTCCGTGAACCGTTGCAGGTTCCGGCGGAATCCGAGCCCGCTTCCAGGTTCGCCACCGATCATGGCGGCGGACGGGGGCAGCGGACCCGCGCGAACCCCGCTGGGCCGGTGCGACCAGGAGCCGGGCGGGGTCCGCCGTCCTGACCGCACGCGGGCCATGCCGGCGCCCGAGCTCCCGGCGGGGCGCGTCCGCGTCGGAAATGCGCCGAAGTCGTGCTGGTGCTTGCTCAATGTGACCGCCGAGTCTTTACAGACCGCCCGGACGGTTTACGATGACCGTGGAGTGATCGACTGCTCCGGGGCTCCGGCGGGGAAGGTGGCGGCGGGCCCCGCGGCAGGGGAGATGTCCCAGCTGGGCCGACCTCGTTCGGGATGATCAAGCGGCACGCCCTCGTGCGGGGGCCGGTCCGTGATCCAAAGATACCGCTTATGCGGTTTATTATGGAGAGTGTGATGGCCAGGCAGGTGCGGGCGGTACGTACACGCGAGGCCTTGCTCCGGGCGGCGGCCGAGGTGTTCGCCGCCGACGGCTACACCCTCGCCTCGCTTCCCGCGATCAGCGGGCTCGCCGGCGTGAGTACGGGAGCCCTGCACTTCCACTTCGCGAGCAAGGACTCCTTGGCCAGGGAGGTGGAGGCTGTGGCCACGAGGTCCGTGGAACGGCTCGTCGAGCGGCGCCGGGCCTCGGCGGACACGCCGCTGCAGCTCCTGGTGGGCGCGACGCTCGACCTGGCGGCCGCCATCGGTGCCGACATCGTGCTGCGGGCGGGCTTCCGGCTGGGGGGCGACCCCTCGCGCAAGAAGGGGGAGGGGCCCGGTCACTGGTGGAGCGACTGGGTGCACGCGCTGCTGCGCGAGGCCCGCGAGGCGGGCGAACTGGCCGACGGTGTCTCGCCGGAGGGGGCGGCCGCGGCCGTCGTCGCCACGACGGTCGGGTTCGGGATGCTCGGCTCGTCCGGACGGCTGAGGCTCTCTCCGGAGCTCGTGGAGCAGTTCTGGGTCCTCGTGCTGCCCGGGCTCGCCGCTTCCCCGTCCGGCTCCCCGGTCCGGCCGGCCGGACCGGACCCGGATCGAAAGACAGACCGTGCGGTCTGATGATTTCAGTTCAAGGAACAGGAAAGAAATGACAAGGGGATCATTCTGTTACCCACTTTGATGCCGAGTGCCCTAAATGTACAGTTCACTTGAGTTGTTCTGGAGGGGGGCACGAGAACAAACGCGGTGTCCGGTATGGCATTGACATACCGCACACGCTGTTTTTTACTCGGGATGCTACGTAACCGCTTCACGGTGACATCAGCGGCAGACCGACAGGGGGAAAGCGTGGACACCGACATACTCGGCACACTCGGGGTGAGGGAAAAAGGAATCTCGATCGCACCGAGCGCTCCCAAACCGCGGCAGGTGCTCGCGCTCCTGGTCCTGCACACGGACCAGGTGGTGCCCGTGACCATGATGACCGAGGAACTGTGGGGCGCCGAGCCTCCGCGCAGCGCGCGTCCCACGCTGCAGACCTACATCCTGCAGCTGCGCGAGCTGATCACCGTCGCGCTGGAGCACGGCGGCGCGACGAACGAGGGCCGCTGCGCCAAGGACGTGCTGCTGACCGTCCCCGGCGGCTACCTGCTCAAGGGCGGTGAAGGCACCAGCGACGTCCGCGAGTTCGAGCGGCTCGCGGGCATGGGCTACCGGGCGATGGACGCCGAGGACTTCCGCGAGGCCGCCCGCTGCCTGTGCGAGGCGCTCGCGCTGTGGACCGGACCCGCCCTCGCCGACGTCCAGGCGGGCCCGCATCTGCGGACACAGATCAAGCGGCTCGAGGAGACCCGGCTGTGCGTGCTGGACCAGCGCATCGAGGCCGACCTGCGGCTGGGCAGGCACCGCGAACTGCTGGCCGAACTGACCGTGCTCGTCAGCAAGTACCCCATGCACGAGAGCCTGTGCGGTCAGTACATGGTGGCTCTGTACCGGTCGGGGCGCCGGGGAGAGGCTCTGGAGGCCTATCAGCGGCTTCGCTCCACGCTGGTGCGCAGCCTGGGCCTGGAACCCTCGGCCGCACTGGCCAAGCTGCAGCGCTCCATCCTGGCGGCACGGCCGGGCGGTTCGGCCGTCAACGGCACCGCCGTGCCCGCTCCCTCCGGCGGCCGCCGGCTGGCCCCGGTCGGCTGAACACGGCCCGGCGAGGGCCCGCGGATGTCCCCCGCCTTCGCCGACAGCGGCCGTGCACGGCCGCGTGCATGTCCCCGTACGGTCGAGACCGCGTCGTGGAACGCTTCACGGCCGCTCGAGGAAACAGGCTCCCGACCTGCGACGACGTTAGGATCCGGTCCGAAGCCGGCGGGAGGGGCGGCCGGCGGCCGCCGCCCGCCCCACCCGCCCGACAGCCGGCCGGCACAGGCCCACCGGAGCGGTGCAGCGCCCGGTGTCCTGATGCGTCCGGGCAGGATCCGGTGGCTCAGTCCGGTCCCGGTGGGCCGGGCCGGCCTTCCGAGCCGTGTGCAGAAACGATCCGATAGGGGGAAGGGGGCCGGTCGCCGTGTCGAGACGGGGGACCAGGGACCACAGCGCCCGAGACAGCCGATGAGCATCCATCACTCGTCGCGGGGCGTCACCCTCGCGGTCGTCAACGAACCGGGCGGGACGCAGCAGCCCGGCACCTCACTGGTACTCGAACTTTCCGGGCCCGCGGGATCGCTGGACGCCGAGACGGTCGGCGCCCGGCTCGCCCGACGCCACCGTGACTTCTCCGTCGTGCTGGACAGCCACGACAGCGGCCACCACACCCTGCGGCTGACGCCGTCCGCCGTGCGGCGCGGCCCCCTGGCGCTGCCCGCGGAACTCCTCGCCGATCTGCTGGCGCCCTGTCAGGGCGACACCGAAACGATGCCCGTGACCGGGCATCAGCGAGAGCTCCTCCTCTCCGCCCTCGCCGGCGAGGAGGGCGACGACCGTCACATCGGGCAGCTCTTCTGGACCTGGTCCGGCGCGCTGGACGTGGCGCAGTTCATCAGCGCCTGGCAATCCGTGTTCGACCGGGAGGCCGTGCTGCGAGCCGCCTTCGACTGGGTCACGACACCCCGGCTCGTGGTGCACGCACGGGCCGACGTCGACGTCGTACGGCATGCCGGCGGCACCCTCGCCTGGGAGGAACTCCTCGAACGCGACCGGCGGCGGGGCTTCGAGCCGTACCGGCCCGGGCAGCTGCGTCTGACACTGCTCGACATGGAGGCGGGCGGCGACGGGCAGGGCGGGGTGCCCACCCGAGTGCTGCTGACCTACCACCGGGCGCTGCTCGACGAGCGCGGGGTGCGCATCCTGCTGCGGGAGTTCTACCGGGCCTACACGCTGGGCGGTGTACTGCCCGGCAGCGAGCGGCGCCCCGACATCCGGGACCATGCCGCGTGGCTGGCCGCACAGGACACCACCGCCGCACGCGCGTTCTGGACACAGGCGCTGCCGCCCGGCCGCGCCGCGATCAGCCCCGGGCGGCCGCGTGCGCTCCTGGGGTGGAACACCGGCCGCGGCCGGTGCCAGACCCGCCTGCGGATGTCTCAGACGGCCCGGCTCAGGGCCTGGTCGGCGGCCCTGGGAGCGGGCGAGAGCAGCGCCCTGCACGTGGTGTGGGCGCTGCTGCTGTACCGGGCTTCGGGCGGCGGGGGACCTCTTGCGGTGTGCCTGGGGGTGCATGTGTCCGGTTGTGACATCACCCTGCCGGGGGCCGCCGGCATCCCCGGGCTGCTGGGCGGCCCGCTGCCGCTGAACGTGACCGTGGACCCGGCCGGGTCCCTCGCGGACCTGGTGCGGGAGGCGCGGGACAGGCTGCTCGACATCACGGCGTATCCCTGGGTCTCGGCCGACCGGATACGGGCCTGGACCGGACAGGAGGAGGACGCGGAACTGTTCGACATCGCCGTCCGCTTCGACGGCCTTCCCGAACTGCCCGCGCGGCTGCGCAGGGAGCCGCGGGTCCAGCAGGTCCGTCCTGACCCGCCCCGCGGTCCGGACGGCGACACGGTCCTGCCCGTCACCGTCCTCGCCCGCCCCGACCCGGAGGGCGGCCTGGTCCTGACCACCGTCTACGACCGCGCGAGCATGGCGGACGCGGACGCCTCCACGCTCCACGGCCAGTGTGTGCATCTGCTGCGCACCCTGCCCGATCTGCGGGACCCGCAGGTCACTGTGGGGCAGGTGCTGGAGCTGCTGGGGACCTCCGACGTGCCGGGCGTGGCACCCCGCAGGGCGTGGCGGGGACTCGCACTCACGACACTGCGGTCCGGAGAGCCGGGCGCGGACATCGTCTGCCTCGTCACGGTCCCGGGGGTCACGCCGGGCAGCTACGACCTCTTCGTGCGTGCGCACGAGGGCCCCGAGTGCATCGTGGTCCTGCGCCTCGACGGCGGGCGCGGGGCGCTGCCGGCCGAGCTGGGCCAGGCGCTGGGTTCGGGAGGCCGGCGGCTGATCCTGTGCGGATGCGGGCCCGCTTCACGGGCGGCCTACGCGATCGCGGCGGACACCGCGGCGGGGGCCGACGTCCCGGTGACCGTGGTCATGACCGGTTTCGGGAGCGCCGCCGACAGCGCCTCCGCACTGGCTCTGGGGCTCAGGTCTGCGGTCGCGAAGGACTGCTGAGAAGACGTCGGGAGCACCGGGAGCGAGCTCTGCGGTCATTCGGATAATCCGATTCATTTCCTCTGCGGAGCGGTGCTTGGAAGTCCGCTAGAGGGCTGCTGGAGGAAACGATGGGAAAGCACGGGCGCGGCTAGCGTGCACAGCGGCGTGGATTTCTCGCCATCGGAAGGCATGGCAACGAACTCGACGATTGCAGGGTGGATGCAGTGAGGATTCGAGTGTTGGGTCCGTTGAGCGCGGAGGTCAACGGGGGTTCCATTGTTCCGTCGGCGGCGAAGCCGCGACAGATTCTTTCATTGTTGGCTTTGCATCCGGGTCGTGTGCTGCCGGTGCCGACGCTGATGGAGGAGATCTGGGGTTCGCGGCCGCCGCTGAGTGCGTTGACGACATTGCAGACGTACATTTTGCAGCTGCGCCGGCGGCTGGGGACGGCGATGGGCCCGGACGCACCCGGGAGTGCGAAGGAGGTGCTGGTGACGCGGCATGGGGGCTATCTGCTGCAGGTGCCTTCGGAGTGCGTGGACGTGCACGTGTACGAGGGGCTGGTGCGGGAGGGGCAGACGGCGTTCGAGGCGGGCGACGACGAGGCGGCGGCGGAGCGCTTTCGCACTGCGCTGGACCTGTGGCAGGGCCCGGCGCTGGTGGACGTACGGGGCGGCCCCGTGCTGGAGATCGAGGTGGTGCGGCTGGAGGAGTCGCGGCTGGTGACGGTGGAGCGGAGGATCGATGCGGATCTGAGGCTGGGACGGCACGCGGAGTTGCTGGCCGAGCTGGCGGAGCTGACGGCACGGTACCCGCAGCATGAGGGACTGCACTCACAGGCGATGGTGGCGTTGTACCGGTCGGGACGGCAGGCGTCGGCGCTGGAGGTCTACCGGGGGCTGCGGGGACGGCTGATCGAGGAGCTGGGGGTGGAACCGTCGCCGCAGACACAGCGGCTGCATCAGGCGATGCTGGCGGTCGACCCGCAGCTGGATGTGCTCGCCGGCCCGCGGCACACCTCCACCTACGACATCTTCGCCGCCTGAGGCCACCCGGGCCGGAGCCGGTCTCCAGCGGGAGCCGAGCCCCTTTTGAGGGCTGCGGCAGACCCTGGCCCGAAAGCCGAGGAGGCGCTGTGGACGGCTTGAACGGTGCGGGCGATGTCCTGCGTGTCGAGCGCGGGAAGGCCGCTGAGGAGGAACTGGCCGCGGTGACGGTCGCGTTGTTCTGTCTGCTCGCGCGGCGGACCGAGGACGGGGACCGGGGCCGCCGGACCGTCGGCTCGGTGTCCTCGTGGCGCCGGTGGGAGCGCATGGCGGCCTACCGGTCGCCGCACAGCTGGCAGTGAGACGCCTGCGGTTCCGCGTCGATTTCCCGGGCGCCTTCGCTCGGCAGCCGAACGAAGGGATCTGACATGACGGTGGTGGGTGACCGCGCCCCGGGCGACGCGGCGGCGACCGGTACACGCGGACGGGTGGCCGAGCTGCACGAGATCCGTGCCCGGGCGCTGGCCGGACCGGGCGGGAAGGCGACCGAGGCGCAGCACGCCAAGGGCAAGCTGACCTCGCGCGAGCGGATCGAACTGCTGCTGGACGAGGGCTCCTTCCGTGAGGTCGAGCAGCTGCGCCGGCACCGTGCCACGGGCTTCGGCCTGGAGGCGAAGAAGCCGTACACCGACGGTGTCGTCACCGGCTGGGGCACGGTCGAGGGCCGCACGGTCTTCGTCTACGCGCACGACTTCCGCATCTTCGGCGGCGCGCTGGGCGAGGCCCACGCCACGAAGATCCACAAGATCATGGACATGGCCATCGCGGCCGGTGCCCCGCTGGTCTCCCTCAACGACGGCGCCGGCGCCCGTATCCAGGAGGGCGTCTCCGCGCTGGCCGGCTACGGCGGCATCTTCCAGCGCAACACCAAGGCGTCCGGGGTCATCCCGCAGATCAGCGTCATGCTCGGCCCGTGCGCCGGCGGCGCGGCCTACAGCCCCGCCCTCACCGACTTCGTGTTCATGGTCCGCGAGACCTCGCAGATGTTCATCACCGGCCCCGACGTCGTCAAGGCCGTCACCGGCGAGGAGATCAGCCAGAACGGCCTCGGCGGCGCCGACGTGCACGCCGAGACCTCCGGCGTCTGCCACTTCGCCTACGACGACGAGGAGACCTGCCTCGCCGAGGTCCGCTACCTGCTCTCGCTGCTGCCGCAGAACAACCGGGAGAACCCGCCGCGCGCGGAGTCGAGCGACGAGGCCGAGCGCCGCTCGGAGATCCTGCTGGACCTGGTCCCGGCGGACGGCAGCCGTCCCTACGACATGGCCGAGGTGATCGAGGAGATCGTCGACGACGGCGACTGCCTCGAAGTCCACGAGCGCTGGGCCCGCAACATCATCTGCGCGCTGGCCCGCCTCGACGGCCAGGTCGTCGGCATCGTCGCCAACCAGCCGCAGGTCCTGGCCGGGGTCCTGGACATCGAGGCCAGCGAGAAGGCCGCACGCTTCGTGCAGATGTGCGACGCCTTCAACATCCCGATCGTCACTCTTCTGGACGTCCCCGGGTTCCTCCCGGGTGTCGGCCAGGAGCACGGCGGCATCATCCGCCACGGCGCGAAACTGCTGTACGCCTACTGCGACGCGACGGTGCCGCGGATCTCGCTGATCCTGCGCAAGGCGTACGGAGGTGCCTACATCGTCATGGACAGCCAGTCCATCGGCGCCGACCTCACCTACGCCTGGCCCACCAACGAGATCGCCGTGATGGGCGCCGAGGGCGCCGCCAACGTCATCTTCCGCCGCCAGATCGCCGGCGCCGAGGACCCCGAGGCCATGCGCGCACGCATGGTCAAGGAGTACAGGTCCGAACTCATGCACCCCTACTACGCGGCCGAGCGGGGCCTGGTCGACGACGTCATCGACCCCGCCGGGACCCGCGAAGTACTCATCAGGTCGCTCGCGATGCTGCACACCAAGCACGCCGACCTGCCCTCGCGCAAACACGGCAACCCCCCGCAATGAACTAAAAATACCCAAAATGCATATCCGGCAATAAAAGACTGTCGACCGTGGTCGGCGGTCTGTTTCCGTATCGCCGAATACTGGTGGCATATCCGCAGATTCCGCCGCTCCGTCCCTGCCTGATCCGGCCCGGCGGTCCATCCGCTTGACTAGGAAACCGCTTATGCGGTTTTCTGTTGGTGGACCACTCGTGCTGTTTTTCATCGCATGGACAGGGAGACGGTGTGGACATCGACGTACTAGGTGGCCTGATGGTGCGGGTGAACGGGGTCTCGGTCACGCCCACCGCGCCGAAGCCTCGGCAGGTCCTGGCGCTGCTCGCGCTGCACGCCGACCGTGTAGTGCCCGTTCCCGTCCTGTTCGAGGAGGTCTGGGCGGGCCGCCCGCCGCGCAGTGCCCGGACGACACTGCAGACCTATGTGCTCCAGCTGCGCGAACTCATCGCGGCCGCCCTCGGGACCGATGAGCAGCACGACGGCGGACGGCTCGGCGCCAAGGACATCCTGATGACCACTCCCGGCGGCTACCTCCTGTCCCCCGGCGGCGGAACCAGTGACGTCCGGGAGTTCGAGCGGCTCGCGGGCACGGGCTACCGGGCGATGGACGCGGGGGATTTCGCGGGCGCCGCACGGCAGCTGCGTGAGGCCCTGGACCTGTGGTCGGAGAGTGCCTTCGCCGACGTACAGGCGGGGCCGCAGCTGCGGATGGAGGCCAAGCGGCTCGAGGAAAGCCGGCTGTGCGCCCTCGACCAGCGCATCGAGGCCGACCTGCGGCTCGGACGGCACCGCGAACTGCTTGCCGAACTCACCGTGCTGGTCAACCAGTACCGCACCCACGAGAGCCTGCACGCCCAGTTCATGCTCGCGCTGCAGCGCTCGGGACGGCGGGGCGAGGCGCTGGACGTCTACCAGCGGCTGCGGGGCACCCTCGTGCACGAGGCCGGCCTGGAGCCCTCCGCGGGACTGCGCCGGCTGCAGCGTTCGATGCTGGCCGCCGCCGCGGAGCCCCTCGCCCCGCCGACCGCGTCCGCGACGGGTACCGGTCCGGAACGGGAACGCGCGGCGGGCATCGGGTGGTGACAGGAGGCGGCCTCATGACCAGCGCCCCGCACACCGTGTCCGGCACGCCATCCCGGACCCGGGGATCCGGCTGGTTCACCGAGTTCACGGCCGTGCTGGCCGATGTCCTCGGGCTGCGGCCGGAGCAGATCGACCCCGGGCAGACCTTCCGGTCCCTGGGCCTCGACTCGATGCTCGCCATGGAGTTCGTGGCCGTGGTGAACGCCAGGTACGGCACCCGCATCGCGACCCCGGCGATCCTGGACCACCCGACGCCCTTCGCATTCGCCCACCACGTGGCGTGCGAAGCGGGTGTGCCGGGCCCGGCACCCGCGCCGGCGGCCGGCCCGCCCCTGGCCGCCGGCGCGGACCCGACCCCGGTCGTCGACGTGCTGCGGGAGCAGCTTGCCGGCATCCTGTGCTGCGACCCGTGGGACATCGGCGCCGCGACCACGTTCGACGCGCTGGGTCTCGACTCCCTGCTGGGCGCCGAGTTCGTGGCGGGCATCAACCGGCTCTACGGCCTCCAGGAGCGGGCCGCCGTGCTGTACGACCACCCCACCATCGGCGCGATGGCCGCCCGCATAGGCGCCCGGTCCGCCTCGGTGCCGGACTCCGCGACCGCGCAGGCCACCCGCCCGGCACCGGATCGCGAGGCGTCGCTCCGGGCGGTGCGTGACCACCGCCTCGGCGTCGACGAGGAGGGCCCCTCGCTGGCCGGCTCCGTCTGAACCGGTGCGGCCGGGGAGCCGGGCCGCACCGGCGGCAGGGCTCGAGCGGCTCTCCAGACGGCTCGGCGAAGCTCTGAGGCCGCACATCAAGGATCGCGAAGGAGGCCATGCCGTGCCCGAGAGCCCTCCCATGACGCTCTACTGCTTCGCCCACGCCGGTGCCGGCGTGTCGAGCTTCCACCGCTGGGGCGACCTTGCGGGACCCGGCCTCCGGGTCGTTCCGTTGATGCTGCCCGGGCGGGACAAGCGCCGTCGCGAGCCGAGGCTGACCGGACGGGACGAACTGCTCACCGAACTCCTCGGCCACATCACCGAACGCGATCCCGGCGACGGCCCGTTCGCCTTGTACGGGCACAGCCTGGGCGGCCTCGTCGCCCACACCCTCGCACGGG
Organism: Streptomyces sp. NBC_00986; assembly: GCF_045162565.1. NCBI lineage: Bacteria > Bacillati > Actinomycetota > Actinomycetes > Kitasatosporales > Streptomycetaceae > Streptomyces > Streptomyces sp. NBC_00986. The sequence goes on along the minus strand of NZ_CP108733.1, from coordinate 143,296 downwards.
CGCTGGCCGACACGGCGTCGCCCCCGCCCGCGTTCGTCGCGGTGGGCGCCTCCCCGCCGCCCGACGCGCCGCCGCTTCTGCTGCACGCCGCCGACGCCGCCGACACCGAACTGGTCGAGGCGCTCTCCGCGGCGGGATTGCTGCCACCCGGGGGCGTCGGGGCGCCCGGCGGCGTGTGGTACCGCGCCGTACTGCCGGTCCTGCGGGACGATCTGCGGCTGGCGGACGCCCTGCGCCGGGCCGCCGTGGCCCCGGCCACCGGGGGAGCGCTGACCGTGCCGCTGCTCGCCGTCGCCGCAAGCGCGGACCGGTTGGCCCCGACCGGCGTGCTGGCCGGATGGCGGCGCTGGACCACCGGCCGCTTCGTCCAGCGCACCGTGCCCGGTGACCACTTCTTCGCCGGCGGCCGGGAACTGCCCCGTCTGATCGCGAGGGCCTGCCGGGTGGCCCGGCGCGCCGAGGCACAGGCCGCGGTTCGGACGTGAGCCGCACAGGGGCCCCGAGGACACGCGGTCCTTCCCGTGGCCCACAAAAAATGGGGGGGGGCTCCGGCGGGACTCCGGCGGGTCTTGAGGCGGGCGGCGCACTCTCGAGGCACGGTCGTCCGTGACGTGTGGACCTCGTAGCCGCGCCGGCAGGCGGGGGCGCCGTCCATGAGAGAAGGTGTTGGCGATGCCGAACAGGCGTGTTCACCACGTGCTGAACGCGATCGATGTGGCCGCACCGGCGGGTGTCGTGTACGGACTGATCGCGGACTCCGTCCGGTGGCCGCTGTTCTTCCCGCCGAGCATCCACGTGGAACGCCTCGATTTCGACGGGGTCAGGGAACGCCTGCGGATGTGGGTGACCGCCAACGGGCAGGTGAAATCGTGGACCTCGGACCGGGTCCTCGACGCGGCCCGGCGCACCGTCTCCTTCCGGCAGACACTGCCCGCGACGCCCGCGGCCTCGCTGGGCGGCGTCTGGACCGTGGAGGCGGCCGGCGCGGGCTCCTGCCGGCTGACCCTGCGGCACGAGTTCACGGCGGTCGACGACCGGGCCCAGGACGTGGCCTGGCTGGAACGGGCCATCAACGCCAACACCCGCTCCGAGCTCGAGCAGCTACGGTCGTTCGCGGAGCGCTGGACCGACCTCGACGCACTGACGCTGTCCTTCGAGGACTCCGTACGGGTCAAGGGCCCGGCCGAACTCGTCTACGACTTCCTGTACCGGGCCGCCGACTGGCCCGCCGTGGTTCCCCACGTCCACCGCGTCGATCTGGCCGAACCGCAGGCCGGCGTCCAGCAGATGACGATGGTGACCTCGACCGCCGCCGGCGTCGTGCACGGCATCGAGACGGTGCGGGTGTGCTTCCCGCACGCAGGGCGCATCGTCTACAAACAGGTCGTCTGCCCGAAGCTGGTGGCCGCGCACACCGGCGAGTGGTCGGTGGTGCCCGACGAGACGGGCGTCACCGTCGTCTCGCAGCACAGCGTCGTGCTGCGGGACGACGCCGAGCAGCGGGTGCTCGGCGCGGGCACCGATCTCGAACGGGCCCGCCGGACCGTCCGCGCCGAGCTGGGACGCAGCAGCGTCCAGCTCCTCGAACTGGCCCGAGAACACGCGAAGTCGGCGATTCATGTCCTGCGAAGCCGCCGGCCGGTCCTCGGCCAACTGTGAAATCTGCACGTCCGCGGGAGGCCGTCCGGCCAAGAAGGAACGTGCGGAGCATGAACGGTTTTGCGGGGCAACGACCGTACGTCCGCAGGAAGACCGGCTGATCCGGGCGATTCACCACGAGGCTGCCGTGCCGTCGGAGACCGACGCCACGGCAGCCTTTCGCATGGGGCACCGCCGCCTGGGTCGAGCATGCCTCCAGAACTCTTCCAGACCCTCTCCAGCATTCCCGTACAGGCTCTGAAGCGCGTGCGCGCAACAGGGCACGCGAGCAAGACGCCCGCCCGTGTGCCGAAGGAGCTGACCCAAGCCGCCATGGTCACCAATGCGCAGACCCTTCCCGTCAGGACCGCTGGAGAAGAGCACGCCACGACGGCCGCGCTGCACCGCGCCGCCCGGCTCGACGCACTGCTCGGCGACCCCTACGATCCTGCCAACCCGCACGGACTGAAGGCCCTGCTCGCCGCCGACAGCCGCCATGAACCCCCCGCCCGGACCGAACTCCTGCTCGCCGAAGCCGGTCTGGGCTCCGAGTTCGTCCCCGTCGCCCTCGGCGGCCGGCTCACCCGCGCCGACCTGCTGGCCAAGGTGCTGCGCCCGGTCTTCCGGCGGGATGTGATGCTCGGTTTCGGCTTCGGCGTCACCTCGCTCTTCGCGAGCTCCGCGGTGTGGGCCGCGGGCACCGAGACCCAGCGCCGGTCCATCGCCGACGTACTGCTCGGCGGCGGGCGCGCCACGATCCTGCACCACGAACTCGCCCACGCCAACGCCATCCTGCGCGAGGAGTTCACCGCCCGCACCGTACCGGGCGGCTACGCCCTCAGCGGCCGCAAGAGCGTCATCATCAACGCCGAACGGGCCGGTGCGTACGTCGTCTATGCCCGCACCGATCCGGCCCGCACCCCGCGCAGCCACTCCGTGCTGCTCCTCGATCCCGGGCAGCTCCCGCCCGACGGGGTGCGCCGGATGCCCCGGGTGATCGTGAACGGGGCGCGGGGCGGCCTCTTCTCCGGTCTGGAGTTCACCGACTGCGCCGTGCCGGGCGACGCGCTGGTCGGCCGGCCCGGCGAGGGTGTCGCCCTGGCGCTGCGCACCTTCCAGGTCAACCGCTGCCTGATCGCCTCCGTGGTCACCGCCGCCGCCGACACGGTGCTGCACTCCGCGGTGCGAGCCGCCACCACGGCTCGCAGCGGCCCGATCGCCCCTCGCTGCCGCAAGCCGCTCGCCGGAGTCTTCGCCGACCTGCTCGCCTGCGACAGCATGGCGACCGTCGCCCTGCGCTCGCTGAGCCTGATGCCGGACTGCGCCCATGTGCCGGCCGCCGCCGTCAAATATGTGGTGCCTGACCTGATCAGGGAGGACCTCGAGGAACTGGCCACCGTGCTCGGCTCCCGCGGCTACGAACACGGCAGCCCCGCATACGGGGCCCTCGACAAACTGATGCGTGACCTGCCGGGCGCCGGGCTCGGCCATGCCGGTACCGCCGCCTGCCAAGCGGTCATCGTGCCCCGGCTGCGCATCCTGGCCGAGCACTCCTGGTTCGCGGAAGAGGAGCCGCCGCCCCGGCTGTTCGACCGCAACGCCGAACTGCCCGACCTCGACTACGGGTTGCTCCAGATAGCCGACGGCGGAGACTTCCTGGCCGCGTCCCTGATCGGCTCGGCCGACCGGCTCAGCCGGGCGCGCGGCGTCGGAGGGCAACTGGGCGCGCTCAGCGAACTGGCCGAGGGGTTCGCCAACGAACTCCGTGCCCTGCGCGCCAAGTGCCGCGCACTGCCCGCGATCACCGCCAGGACACTCACGGACCCGGCCGTGTGCGTGCTGAGCGACCGGTACGCCCTGCTGCTCGCCGCCGCCGCGGTCCTGGGCGTGTGGGAGGGCCAGGACGGCACGTCCCCGTTCCTCGCGGCGCCCGCCTGGGCGGTGCTGGCCCTGTCCAGGATCGGTGAACGCCTCGGCATGCCGGTGCCCGAGCTGCCCGCCGGCTGCCTCGACCAGGTCCTGGAGGAACTCCTGCTGCGCCACCGCACCGGCCGCGGCTGCGACCTGGACGCGACGGAACTCGTGCAGTGACCAATCCGCCCCGTGCCCCGCGGGTCAAGGAGGAACCGATGGACGACACGGCGCGCATCAGCCCCTTCAGCCATGTCCCCGGACCAGACGGCCCGTGGCATACGGTGCGGGAGAGCATGCGGCTGAGGGGGAACGCCGTCGTGTACACCACATGGGGAGAATGGCTGCCCGCCGTCCTGGCCGACGCAGCGCTGCAGCCGCTGCTCGGCCGCGACTGGCAGCGCTACCGGCGCACCGCCGACCCCACGATCCGCTACCGCTTCGTCGCCTCCCGGCTGGCCGTCAAGTACACCGCGGCAGCGGCGCTCGGCGTCGAACCGGCCGACCTCGACCTCGCGTACAGGATCGCCGGCCGCCCCTATCTGCGGGGCCTGGGCCAGATCGATCTGAGCCTCACCCACACCGACGACCTGATCGCGGTGGGCATCAGCCGCAACGGCCGCATCGGTGTCGACGCCGAACCCATGGACCGCCGGATGCCGGTCGGACTCCTCAAGGACCAGATGTGCACCTTCGCTGAAAGGCGGGAACTGGCCGGACTCGACGAGCGGGAACAGGCGGCCGCCCTGCTGCGGCTGTGGACGCTGAAGGAGGCGTACACGAAAGCGCTCGGGCAGGGAATGCGCCTGGCTTTCACCCAGTTCGGGTTCGACCCGGGCGGCGGCGGGCTGCTCGCACCCGACGGCACTCCCGCGGCCCACGGCGAGTGGGCCTTCGCCACCCGCCCCGCACTGAGCCGCTATCTCATCAGCGTGGCCTGTCACGACGCGGGCCTCGACGCCTCACCCGACATCGCCGTCGCCACCATGCTCGACGAAGGATTCCTCGGCACGGTCGTGGAACTTCTGGGCGAGGCCCCGCTCGTCGACCGCGCCGGCTGAAGGCCAAACCGGTACGGACCGCGCCCCATCACATCCCACGCCGACGTGGGCTGTCTGCGGTCCTCAAGCGATCCTCATGCGGGTGGTCCTTCCATGGAGCTTCAGCCCGGTGGGACTCCGGCACCACGACCCTGGGCACGCACCGACGCCGAACTCGTACGCCCCGCCCGCAAGAACGCCCCGTCATCTCTGAACCACCGAGACTCTGGAGAGCCATGTCCCGCCGACTGTTCACCTCGGAATCCGTGACCGAGGGGCACCCCGACAAGATCGCCGACCAGATCAGCGACACCGTCCTCGACGCCCTCCTGCGCGAGGACCCCGCCTCCCGGGTCGCCGTCGAGACACTGATCACCACAGGTCAGGTACACATCGCGGGCGAGGTGACGACCACGGCGTACGCACCGATCGCCCGACTGGTGCGCGAGAAGATCCTGGAGATCGGCTACGACTCCTCGGCCAAGGGCTTCGACGGCGCCTCCTGCGGGGTCTCGGTGTCGATCGGCTCGCAGTCGCCGGACATCGCGCAGGGCGTCGACACCGCGTACGAGAAGCGGGTCGAGGGCGGGGAGAACGACGAGCTGGACCGGCAGGGGGCCGGCGACCAGGGCCTGATGTTCGGCTACGCCTCGGACGAGACCCCCAGTCTGATGCCGCTGCCGATCGAACTGGCCCACCGACTCTCACGGCGGCTGACCGAGGTACGCAAGGACGGCACCGTTCCCTACCTGCGTCCGGACGGCAAGACACAGGTCACCATCGAGTACGCGGGCAGCCGCCCCGTCCGGCTGGACACGGTCGTGGTCTCCTCGCAGCACGCGAGCGACATCGACCTGGACTCCCTGCTCACCCCGGACATCCGCCTGGAGGTGGTCGAACCGGTGCTTCGCGGGCTGGACGACGAGGGCATCAAACTGGACACCGAGGGCTACCGTCTGCTGGTCAACCCGACCGGTCGCTTCGAGATCGGCGGCCCGATGGGCGACGCCGGCCTCACCGGCCGCAAGATCATCATCGACACGTACGGCGGCATGGCCCGCCACGGCGGCGGCGCCTTCTCCGGCAAGGACCCCTCCAAGGTCGACCGCTCGGCCGCCTACGCGATGCGCTGGGTCGCCAAGAACGTCGTCGCCGCGGGCCTCGCCACGCGCTGCGAGGTCCAGGTCGCCTACGCCATCGGCAAGGCCGCGCCGGTCGGTCTGTTCGTGGAGACCTTCGGCACCGCGGTGGTGGCGCAGAGCGTCATCGAGCAGGCCATCAAGGACGTGTTCGACCTGAGGCCCGCCGCGATCATCCGAGACCTCGATCTGCTGCGACCCATCTACACCCAGACCGCCGCGTACGGCCACTTCGGCCGCGAACTCCCGGACTTCACCTGGGAGCGCACGGACCGCATCCAGCAGCTCAAGGCAGCGGTCGGACTCTGACCGGTCCACCCCCCTTCGACGGGAGCGTTCAGGTGCGTATTGCGGTGACAGGATCCATTGCCACGGACCATCTCATGGTCTTCCCCGGCCGGTTCACGGAGCAGCTGATCCCCGATCGGCTCGCTCAGATCTCGCTGTCCTTCCTGGTCGACGACCTGGAGGTACGGCGGGGCGGGGTCGCGGCGAACATCGCCTTCGGCCTGGGCGGTCTCGGACTGGCCCCCCTGCTGGTGGGGGCAGTGGGCGCGGACTTTGCGGACTACGAGGTCTGGCTCAAGGAACACCAGGTCGACACCGGCGCGGTCCGTGCGTCCCAACGGCGCCAGACCGCGCGCTTCACGTGCATCACGGATCAGGACGCCAACCAGATCGCCTCCTTCTACGCGGGAGCGATGGCGGAGGCCGCGGACATCGACCTCGCGGACGTGGTCGCCCGCGCCGGCGGCATCGACCTCGTCGTCGTTGCCCCGAACGACCCCGAGGCGATGCTGCGCCACACCCGGCAGGCCAGGGAACTCGGCATCCCGTTCGCGGCCGACCCCTCCCAGCAGTTGGCCCGGCTGACCGCAGAGCAGGTGCGCGAGCTGATCGACGGCGCCGCGTGGCTGTTCACCAATGAGTACGAGGCAGCACTCCTGCTGGAGCGCACCGGCCTCGGTCACCAGCAGGTCCTCGCCGCGGTCGGCACCTGGGTCACCACCCTCGGCGAGCGCGGGGCCCGCATCGCCCGGGCCGGTCTGCCGGACCTTGCCGTCCCCGCGCTCACGGGCGTACCTGTCACCGACCCGACCGGCGTCGGCGACGCCTTCCGCGCCGGCTTCCTCGCTGCCGTCAGCCACGGACTGCCCCCTGATGCCGCTGCCCGGATGGGCTGCACGCTGGCGGGTGCCGCGCTGGCGGAGGTGGGCTCGCAGTCCTACGAGACGGATTCGGTGCGGCTTCTCGCCGACGCGCGAGAGACCTACGGCGACGCCGCCGCACGTCAGCTCGCCCCGATGCTGGGGAACGTGTCATGACGAATGCCGACCGCGCGTCCGCGCTCCGCGAGGCCCTTGCCACCCGGGTGGTGGTGGCTGACGGAGCGATGGGCACGATGCTCCAGGCGCAGGACCCCACTCTGGACGACTTCCAGCAGCTGGAGGGCTGCAACGAGATCTTGAACGTCACCCGTCCGGACATCGTCCGCTCGGTGCATTCCGCGTACTTCGACGTGGGTGTGGACTGCGTGGAGACCAACACCTTCGGCGCGAACCTCAGTGCGCTGGGCGAGTACGACATCGCCGAACGCGTCGCCGAGCTGTCGCAGGCCGGTGCCCGTGCCGCCCGGGAGACGGCGGACGAGTACACGGCGCGGGACGGCCGCCAGCGCTGGGTGCTGGGCTCGATGGGGCCGGGTACCAAGTTGCCGACCCTCGGCCACACCACGTTCACCGCGATTCGGGACGCCTACCAGCAGAATGCCGAGGGCCTGCTCGCGGGTGGCGCCGACGCCCTGATCGTGGAGACCACGCAGGACCTGTTGCAGACCAAGTCGTCGATCCTGGGCGCCCGTCGTGCGATGGAGATCGCCGGGTACGAGGTGCCGCTGATCGTGTCGGTGACTGTCGAGACGACCGGCACGATGCTCCTGGGTTCCGAGATCGGCGCCGCGCTCACCGCGCTGGAGCCGCTCGGCATCGACATGATCGGCCTGAACTGCGCGACGGGCCCGGCCGAGATGAGCGAGCACCTGCGCTATCTGGCCCGCCACTCCCGTGTCCGGCTGTCGTGCATGCCGAACGCGGGCCTGCCCATCCTCACCTCGGACGGTGCCCACTACCCGCTGACCGCGCCCGAACTCGCCGACGCGCAGGAGAATTTCGTCCGCGACTACGGCCTGAGCCTGGTCGGCGGCTGCTGCGGCACCACCCCCGAGCACCTGCGCCGGCTCGTCGAGCGGGTCCGTGAGGCCGCGCCCACCGAGCGTCACCCGCAGCCCGAGCCGGGCGCCGCCTCCCTCTACCAGACGGTCCCGTTCCGCCAGGACACCGCCTACATGGCGATCGGCGAGCGCACGAACGCCAACGGCTCGAAGAAGTTCCGCGAGGCCATGCTGGACGGCCGCTGGGACGACTGCGTGGAGATGGCCCGTGACCAGATCCGCGAGGGCGCCCACATGCTGGACCTCTGCGTGGACTACGTGGGCCGTGACGGGGTCGCCGACATGGAGGAACTCGCCGGCCGCTTCGCCACCGCCTCCACCCTCCCCATCGTCCTGGACTCCACCGAAGTCCCGGTCATCCGGGCCGGGTTGGAGAAGCTCGGCGGCCGCGCGGTCATCAACTCCGTCAACTACGAGGACGGCGACGGCCCCGAGTCCCGTTTCGCGAAGGTCACCAAGCTCGCCCAGGAGCACGGCGCCGCGCTCATCGCGCTGACCATCGACGAGGAGGGCCAGGCGCGCACCCCGGAGCACAAGGTCGCCATCGCCGAGCGGCTGATCGGGGACCTGACGGCGAACTGGGGCATCCACGAGTCGGACATCCTCATCGACACCCTGACCTTCACCATCTGCACCGGCCAGGAGGAGTCCCGCGGCGACGGCATCGCCACCATCGAGGCGATCCGCCGCCTCAAGGCCGCCCACCCCGACGTCCAGACCACGCTGGGCCTCTCGAACATCTCCTTCGGCCTCAACCCGGCCGCCCGCGTCCTGCTCAACTCCGTCTTCCTCGACGAGTGCGTCAAGGCGGGCCTGGACTCGGCGATCGTGCACGCCTCGAAGATCCTGCCGATCGCCCGCTTCACCGAGGAGGAGGTGAAGACGGCCCTCGACCTGGTCTACGACCGCCGCGCGGAGGGCTACGACCCGCTGCAGAAGCTGATGGCCCTCTTCGAGGGCGCCACCACGAAGTCCCGGACGGCGGGCCGGGCCGAGGAGCTGGCCGCGCTCCCGCTGGAGGAGCGGCTCAAGCGGCGGATCATCGACGGCGAGAAGAACGGCCTGGAGGCCGACCTCGCCGCCGCGCTGGAGACCCGCCCGGCCCTGGACATCGTCAACGCGACGCTCCTGGACGGCATGAAGGTCGTCGGCGAGCTGTTCGGCTCCGGGCAGATGCAGCTGCCGTTCGTGCTCCAGTCCGCCGAGGTGATGAAGACCGCGGTCGCCTATCTGGAGCCGCACATGGAGAAGTCGGACGCGGAGGGCAAGGGCACCATCGTGCTGGCCACGGTGCGCGGCGACGTCCACGACATCGGCAAGAACCTCGTCGACATCATCCTGTCCAACAACGGCTACACCGTCGTCAACCTCGGCATCAAGCAGCCGGTCTCCGCGATCCTGGAGGCCGCCGAGGAGCACCGCGCCGATGTCATCGGCATGTCGGGCCTCCTGGTCAAGTCCACGGTGATCATGAAGGAGAACCTCCAGGAGCTCAACCAGCGCAGGATGGCCGCCGATTACCCGGTCATCCTGGGCGGCGCCGCGCTGACGAGGGCCTACGTCGAGCAGGACCTGCACGAGATCTACGAGGGCGAAGTCCGTTACGCCCGGGACGCGTTCGAGGGGCTGCGCCTGATGGACGCCCTGATCGGTGTCAAGCGGGGCGTGCCCGGGGCGAAGCTGCCCGAGCTGAAGCAGCGCCGGGTGCGGGCGACGGCGGCCGTCTCAGAGGCCGAGGAGCGTCCCGAGGAGGGCCACGTCCGCTCCGACGTCGCCGTCGACAACCCGGTCCCCACTCCGCCGTTCCGCGGCACCCGGGTCGTCAAGGGCATCCAGCTCAAGGAGTACGCGTCCTGGCTGGACGAGGGCGCCCTCTTCAAGGGCCAGTGGGGCCTCAAGCAGGCCCGCACCGGCGACGGCCCGACGTACGAGGAACTCGTGGAGACCGAGGGCCGCCCGCGTCTGCGCGGTCTCCTGGACAGGCTCCAGACCGACAACCTCCTCGAAGCGGCCGTGGTCTACGGCTACTTCCCCTGTGTGTCCAAGGACGACGACCTGATCATCCTGGACGAGCAGGGCAACGAGCGCACCCGCTTCACGTTCCCGCGCCAGCGCCGCGGCCGGCGTCTGTGCCTGGCCGACTTCTTCCGCCCGGAGGAGTCCGGCGAGACCGATGTGGTCGGCTTCCAGATCGTCACGATGGGCAACCGCATCGGCGAGGAGACCGCGAAGCTCTTCGAGGCGAACTCCTACCGCGACTACCTCGAACTGCACGGCCTGTCCGTCCAGTTGGCCGAGGCACTCGCCGAGTACTGGCACGCGCGCGTGCGCTCCGAACTCGGCTTCGCCGGCGAGGACCCGGATTCGCTGGATGCGATGTTCCATACGGAGTACCAGGGCTGCCGCTATTCGCTGGGCTACCCGGCCTGCCCCGACCTCGCGGACCGGGCCAAGATCGCCGACCTGCTCCAGCCGGAACGCATCGGCGTCCACCTCTCCGAGGAGTTCCAGCTGCACCCCGAGCAGTCCACGGACGCGATCGTCGTTCACCACCCCGAGGCCGGCTACTTCAACGCGGGAGGACGAGCATGACGACTTTCTCCTTCGAGTTCTTCCCGCCGAAGACCGAGAAGGGCGAGCGCGCCCTCTGGGACGCGATCCGCCGGGTGGAGCCGCTCTGCCCCCACTTCGTGTCCGTCACCTACGGAGCGGGCGGCTCCTCCCGCGACCGGACCATCGCCGTCACCCGCCGTATCGCCTCCGAGACAACTCTGCGGCCCGTCGCCCACCTCACCGCCGTCGGCCACTCGGCGGCCGAACTGCGTCACATCGTCGGCCAGTACGCCGATGCGGGCATCCGCGACGTCCTCGCCCTGCGCGGTGACCCGCCCGGCGCCCCCAACGCTCCCTGGATCCCTCATCCGCAGGGATTCACATACGCCGGAGAGCTCGTCGAACTGGTGCGGTCCCTGGGCGACTTCACCATCGGGGTGGCGGCTTTCCCCGAACGGCACCCGCGCTCACCGGACTGGGAGAGCGACATCCGGCACTTCGTCGCCAAGTGCCGAGCGGGCGCCGACTACGCCGTCACCCAGATGTTCTTCCACGTGGAGGACTATCTGCGGCTGCGTGACCGGGTGTCCGCGGCGGGCTGCGACATCCCGATCATCCCGGAGATCATGCCCGCCACCGACGTACGCCAGATCCGCCGCTTCGCCGAACTGTCCGGCGCCGCCTTCCCCGAGGCACTGGCGCACCGGCTGGAGGCCGCGCGCGACAACCCCGCCGAGGGCCACCGCATCGGCGTCGAACACGCCACGGCCATGGCCGACCGGCTGCTCGCCGAAGGGGCGCCCGGGCTGCACTACATCACCCTCAACCGGTCCACCGCCGCCCTCGACATCCACCGCAACCTCCAGACCTCTAGGAGCTTCAGTGCCCGCTGACTTCACGGACTTCAAGGTCGCCGATCTCTCCCTGGCCGAGTTCGGCCGCAAGGAGATCACCCTCGCCGAGCACGAGATGCCCGGCCTGATGTCGATCCGCCGCGAGTTCGCCGCCGGCCGGCCGCTGGCCGGCGCCCGGATCATGGGCTCGCTGCACATGACCGTGCAGACCGCCGTTCTCATCGAGACCCTGGTCGCGCTGGGCGCCGAGGTCCGGTGGGTGTCCTGCAACATCTTCTCCACCCAGGACCACGCGGCCGCCGCCGTCGCGGTCGGCCCGGACGGCACGCCCGGGAACCCCCAGGGCATCCCGGTCTTCGCCTGGAAGGGCGAGACTCTGGAGGAGTACTGGTGGTGCACGGAGCAGGCGCTGACCTGGCCGAACACTCCCACCGGCGGTCCGAACATGATCCTGGACGACGGTGGCGACGCCACGATGCTTGTCCACAAGGGCGTCGAGTACGAGAAGGACGGCAAGGTCCCCTCCCTCGACACCGCCGAGTCCGACGAGCACCGCGTCGTCCTCCAGGTCCTGCAGCGCACCATCTCCGAGGGCTCGCAGAAGTGGACCCGGCTCGCCTCGGAGATCCGTGGCGTGACCGAGGAGACCACGACCGGTGTGCACCGTCTCTACGAGATGCACCGTGACGGCACCCTCCTGTTCCCGGCGATCAACGTGAACGACGCGGTCACCAAGTCGAAGTTCGACAACAAGTACGGCTGCCGTCATTCCCTGATCGACGGCATCAACCGTGCCACCGATGTCCTCATCGGCGGCAAGACCGCGGTCGTCTGCGGCTACGGCGATGTGGGCAAGGGCTGTGCGGAGTCGCTGCGCGGGCAGGGTGCCCGTGTGATCGTCACCGAGATCGACCCGATCTGTGCGCTGCAGGCGGCGATGGACGGCTATCAGGTCACGACGCTGGACGAGGTCGTCGACAAGGCCGACATCTTCGTGACCACGACCGGGAACAAGGACATCATCATGGCCGCGGACATGGCCAGGATGAAGCACCAGGCGATCGTCGGGAACATCGGTCACTTCGACAACGAGATCGACATGGCCGGTCTCGCGCAGATCCCGGGCATCGTCAAGGACGAGGTCAAGCCGCAGGTCCACACCTGGACGTTCCCCGACGGCAAGGTCCTCATCGTGCTGTCCGAGGGCCGTCTGCTGAACCTGGGCAACGCCACCGGCCACCCCTCGTTCGTGATGTCCAACTCGTTCGCGGACCAGACCCTGGCCCAGATCGAGCTGTTCACCAAGCCCGAGGAGTACCCGACCGACGTCTACGTGCTGCCCAAGCACCTCGACGAGAAGGTCGCCCGTCTGCACCTGGACGCGCTCGGCGTGAAGCTGACCACGCTCCGCCCCGAGCAGGCGTCGTACATCGGCGTCGAGGTCGAGGGCCCGTACAAGTCGCACCACTACCGCTACTGAGCACTGCCACCGAGGCCGGGCCGGCCGGGACGCCGGCTTGGCCCGGTCCCGACCGCAGGAGGACCACGTGCACAACAACGAGACGTACCCGGTGCACCGTCCCGACCAGTCCGACCCCCCGGCCGTGGTCGCCTTCCCCGTGACCGCAGCCCCGCCGCTGCGTCTGGCCGGTGTCGACGAGGACGACACGGCAGAGCCGAACATCGTCCGTGGCATCGACTGACGTGCCCCTCCGGCACGCGACGACCCGGTCCCGAGGAGGACTTGAGAGATGCGGCCCATCATCACCGGTATGAAGGCACTGGTCCTGTCCGGAGGCTCGGGCACCCGTCTGCGGCCCATCACCCACACCGCGCCCAAGCAGCTGGTGCCGGTGGCGAACAAACCTGTTCTCTACTACGTGCTGGAGGACATCGCACAGGCCGGTGTCACCGAGGTCGGGATCGTGGTGGGGGAGTCGGCCCGGGAGATCCAGGAAGCCGTCGGCGACGGCTCCCGTTTCGGCCTTCAAGTCACCTATATACGCCAGGAGGCACCGCTCGGCCTCGCCCACGCGGTCCTGATCGCACGGGAGTTCCTCGGCGACGACGACTTCGTCATGTACCTGGGTGACAACTTCGTCGTCGGCGGCATCGCCGATCTGGTGAGGGAGTTCCGCACCCAGCGTCCGGATGCCCAGATCCTGCTCACCCGGGTTCCCGACCCGGCCGCCTTCGGCGTCGCCGAACTGGGCGCCGACGGCCAGGTCGTGAGCCTGGAGGAGAAACCGCAGCAGCCCAGGAGCGACCTCGCACTGGTCGGCGTCTACCTCTTCTCTCCGGCCGTGCACGAGGCCGTGCGGTCCATCAAACCCTCTTGGCGGGGCGAGCTGGAGATCACCCACGCCCTCCAGTGGCTCATCGACGAGCACCGTGACGTGCGGTCCACGACGATCCACGGCTACTGGAAGGACACCGGGAACGTCACTGACATGCTCGAGGTCAACCGGACCGCGCTGGAAACCGTCGAAGCGCGCACCCACGGCGTGGTGGACACGGACAGCGAGGTCATCGGCCGGGTCAGGATCGAGGCCGGTGCCCGGATTCGGGGCTCGCGCATCGTCGGCCCCGCCGTCATCGGCACCGGGACGCTGGTCAGCGGCTCGTACATCGGCCCCTACACCTCCATCGGTGACAACTGCCGGGTGGAGAACGGCGAGATCGAGTTCTCGATCATGCTGTCCGACTCGCGCCTCGAGGGAGTGGGCCGCGTCCACGGCTCTCTCATCGGCCGCAACGTGACGGTGACCCCCGCACTGCACATACCCTCCACCAACCGGCTGATCCTCGGTGACCACAGCGAAGTGCAGATCGCGTCCTGACGCCCGCCGGGCGCCACCCCGAACCGCCGACATCCCGGACGGAGTGCGTTCTTGAGGTCCCCCATCGACTCCTTCGCTCCTCCTGCCCGGGTGGCGGTCCTCGGCGCCACCGGCTGCGTGGGCCGCCATCTGTGCACGGCGTTCGCCGCCAGGGGCAGCGACGTACTGGCCGTGGCCCGCAGACCGGCACAGCACCTCGCCGCGCACCGGTTCGAACCACTGGACCTCGCCGCCACGGACCCCGAGCGGCTCGCCGGCCTCCTCGCGGCCCGCAGAACCGACGTCGTGGTCAACGCGACCCTCGGCTGGGGCGACGACCTGCTCGCCGTGAACGTCGGGCTGGTCGAGCGGTTGCTGGAGGCGCTGCGCCTGATGCCGGCACCCCAGCGCCCCCGGCTGGTGCAGCTCGGCACCATCCACGAGTACGGCCCGTGTCCGTACGGCACGTCCGTGACCGAGCGGACCCGCCCCGAGCCGCAGGCCCCCTACCCACGCGCCAAGCTCACCGCCTCCAGACTGGTCCTGGACGCGGTGCAGGACGGCACCGTCGACGCCACGGTGCTGCGCATGGCCAACACCATCGGCCCGCACCCGGCCCGGCAGAGCTTCCTCGGGTCCCTCGCGTTCCGGCTCGCCGAAGCCGGCCCCGACACCCGGATCGAACTGACCGTCGCGGACGCCCGCCGTGACTACGTCGACGTGCGCGACGCCGCCGACGCGGTCGTCCGGTCGGCGTGCCGCCCGCGCCCGGCGCGGCACGACGCCCTCGGGCCGGTGGTCAACGTCGGCCGGGGAGAAGCCCCGGAGATCGCCGGACTGGTACGCACACTGGTCGCGGCCACAGGGCTGCCGCCCGAGGTCGTCCGTACCCGGCGCGGCGAGATCGTCGGCCAGGGCGGCGACTGGATCATGGTTGATCCCTCCCGCGCCCGGCGGCTGCTCGGCTGGCGCCCGCGGTACGGCATCGAGGCGTCCGTGCGGGCGATGTGGGACACCGTGCGCACGGACGCCGTCGCCGGCGGTGCCGGCTGAGCGCCGGCCCGCCGCTACGCGACCGCCGGCAGGAGCAGCCGGTCGGGCTCGAAGGCCGTCGCTGCGCGCTGCGCGTCGGCGGGCAGGAAACCGAGGAGGGTCAGCAGACTGCGCGCCTCCACGTTGAGGTGGCTGCCGAAGCGGACGAAATCCATCAGCTGACGCACCGTCATCCAGGCGAATTCCGGCGGTACCTCCAGCGGGAAGTCCTCGTCCACCTCGATGAGCAGGTAGCGGCTGTGCGCGTGGTAGAAGCGACCGCCTTCCTCGGACTGCAGGGCGTCGAAGCGGATCTGCCTCGCCGATGCCGACAGCACCTCGTCGAGGAACGCCGGCCGTCCGGCCCGCAGTCCCGCGTAGTCCGCCGGCTGGCACTGCACGGTGGGCGCCATCTCGATGCGGTCCAGCGCACCGGTTTCCACCCGGGTCTGCACCAGCAGATGCAACACTCCGGCCACCCGGCGGACCAGGAAGGCGATCACGCCTCGGCTGCGGGGCGCGAACATGGGCTGCGTCCAGCCGGCCACCTCACGGCTGGGAGCCTCGGCCGCCACGCCGAGGACGGTGAAGTGCCGTCCCTCGTCGTGGGCGATCACCCCGTCCGCGGCCGACCAGTCACGCACCTCGGACAACGGGATGAGGCGACGCGACAGGGTTGCCCGGCCCTTGGCCTCGGTGAACCAGCTCAGCAGATCGGTCGTGTCGTGCAACGAACGGGCCTGCGGACGAAGAGAGTCCACCAGAGCCGCCGAGAAACTGCCGTCCTCGCCGGCGGCGGGGCGGGGTCGCAGGGCCACCGCACCGGACAGCACGGTACGGGTGTCCATGTTCACCAGATCGTCGATCTGCAGCAGTTCGGCGATCTGGTCGAACGACAGCCAGCAGAAGTCGTCCAGGACGGGCACGTCCTCGTCGGTCAGAACGATCATGTTGCGGTTGCGTTTGGCGAGGAACCAGGACGCCTGCTCCGACTGGAGCGCGTCGAACAGCACACGTCCCGTGCGTGGCGCGACGAAGTGTTCGAGGTAGGCCACCGGACGGCCGCCGTGCACCCGTGTGTAGTTGCTCTTCGTGGCCTGGACCGTCGGCGACAGCTGCACCAGATTGATGTTGCCCGGCTCCATCTTCGCCTGCAGCAGGCAGTGCGGCACCCCGTCGAACTCCTTCACCAGGATCCCTAGGATGCCGTGTTCCGGCTGGACGATCACGGGCTGCTGCCAGGCGTCGACGGCGCGGCCCGAATCCGTCACGTCCAGGCCCTGGACGGAGAAGAACCGTCCACTGCGGTGTGTGAGGTTTCCCGAGTCCTTCTCCACCGACCAGCCGTCCAGACGGTCCAGCGGAACCTTGGTGACCTTGTAGGAGTTGACGCGGCACCGCTGCGTGAACCAGTCGTGGAACTCTGCCGTGTCGGAGAACATGTGAGGACCTCTCTGCTGGGGGATCTTCCAGGACTCAAGCCCGGAGCGAGGGGCGTCAGCCGAGAATGCCCAGGGCCGCCCGATCGCGCGGGCACCGGGTCGTGTCCGATGGACCGCGGTCCATCTCACTCTCAGGGAAGCGGCTCGACGCCACCTCGACCCGGGAACGAGCCGCCGTGGACCGGATCACCGCCCGTCCTTCGCCGTGCACCGACGCACCGCACGACTGGAGTCGCCGCCATGCGGTACCACCCGCCCGTGCCACCCGCCGCCCCCGTGCGCTTCGGCGTCCTCGGCTGTGCCGAGATCGCGCGCCGCCGCATGATGCCCGCGATGGCGGCCGCGCCGGACGTCGAACTCGCCGCCGTCGGCAGCCGTTCGGCCCACACCGCCGCCGCCATGGCCCGCCGCCACGGCGGCCGCCCGGTCGCCGGCTACGCGAACCTCCTCGCGGACGACGGCGTGGACGCCGTGTACCTCCCGCTGCCCGTCGCGCTGCACGACCAGTGGGTCGAGGCGGCGCTGCTCGCGGGCAAGCACGTCCTGGCCGAGAAACCGCTGACCACCGACCCCCGTCGCACCCGGGAGCTACTGGCGCTGGCCCAGCGGCGCGGTCTGGTGCTGCGGGAGAACGTCATGTTTGTCCACCACCCGCAGCACGCCGTGGTACGTCGGCTCCTCGCCGCGGGGGCCATCGGCGAACTGCGCGCTCTGCACGCGGTGTTCGCCATTCCCGCTCGCGCCGACACGGACATCCGTCACGACCCGGAACTCGGCGGCGGCGCCCTGTGGGACGTGGGGCTTTATCCGGTGCGGGCGGCGGTCCATCTGCTCGGCCCCGGTCTGGAGACGGTCGGCGCGACCTTGTCCGTCGGCGCCGGACGCCGCGTCGACACCGCCGGCGCGGCCCTGCTGCGCCGTGCCGACGGCGTCACCGCGCAGCTGACCTTCGGCATGGAGCACGCGTACCGCAGCGCCTACCAGGTGTGGGGCAGCGCCGGCCGGATCACTGTCGACCGGGCGTTCACCCCGCCGGCCGACGAGGGCCCGCGGATTCTGCTGGAGCGCTCGGGGGGCACGGAGCCGGTCGAGGCGGCCGCCGCGGACCAGGCCGTGCGGACGCTCGCTGAGTTCGCCGCCGCGGTACGCACCGTGCGCGCCGGCGGCACGGACGCCCACGACCACACGGACCTGCTGGCCCAGGCCGATCTGCTGACCGCGATGCGCGCGGCCGCCGCGCTCTGAGACGAACCCGGCCCGCGGGACGTGGCGGCCGCGCAGTTCGGGAGAGACACCCGCTGGTGCCTCTCCCGGGCGGATCATGCCGCTGGCGCCGGCCGCCGGCGCAGCGGTTCCCACCAGGCGCGGTTGTCGCGGTACCAGGCCACCGTCCCGGCGAGGCCGGCGACGAAGTCCGTGAGCGGGCGGTAGCCGAGTTCTTCGGTGATCTTGGTGCAGTCGACCGAGTACCGGCGGTCGTGCCCCTTGCGGTCGGTGACGTGCCGCACGCTGTCCCAGCCGGCTCCGCATGCTTCGAGGAGCAGGCCGGTCAGCTCCCTGTTGGAGAGCTCGGTGCCGCCGCCTATGTTGTAGACCTCACCCGCCCGGCCCCGGGTCCGCACCAGCTCGATTCCGCGCACATGGTCATCGACGTGCAGCCAGTCCCGCACGTTGCCGCCGTCGCCGTACAGCGGAACGGTGCCGCCGTCGAGGAGGGCGGTGATGAACAGCGGGACGAGCTTCTCCGGGAACTGGTACGGACCGTAGTTGTTGGAGCAGCGCGTCACCCGTATGTCGAGACCGTGCGTGCGGTGGTGGGCCAGCGCGAGCAGATCGCTGGACGCCTTGGTCGCGGAATAGGGCGAGTTGGGGCTGATCGGGTCCGTCTCCGGCCAGGACCCGGTGTCGATCGACCCGTACACCTCGTCGGTGGAGACGTGCACGAAGGTGCCCACCCCGTGGCGCAGCGCCGCGTCGAGCAGCGTGTGCGTCCCGGCCACATTGGTCTGCACGAAATCCGTGGAGCTCTCGATGGACCGGTCGACGTGGGACTCGGCGGCGAAGTGGACCACCTGGTCGTGCTCGGCGGCCAGGGCGTCTACGAGCGTGGCGTCGTTGATGCTGCCCCGGACGAACGACAGCCGTCCGCAGTCCCGCACCGGCGCCAGATGGGAGAGGCTGCCCGCATAGGTCAGCTTGTCGAGCACGGTGATCCGGACGGCCGGGTCGCCCTGCGGACCCAGCAGCGTACGCACGTAGTGCGAGCCGATGAATCCCGCTCCACCGGTGACCAGGATGCGGGCCGCCGTCATCGCGTCCCGCTTGCGTCGGCAAGGCCGGCCCGGCAGTCCGCGTAGCGCGGGAGCATGCCGAGAGCTTCGGCTTCGGCCAGGGAGACCGCGGCACGGTCCCGTGCGGAGAGCGTGAACTCCACGTTCTTCGGCCAGGGCAGGCCGAGCGTGCCATCGAACGGGTCGATGGCCTGCTCCAGCTCGGCCCGGTAGGGGGTGGACACCAGGTACGACATCACCGTGTCGTCCTTCAGGGACAGGAAGGCGTGACCGACCCCCTCCGCGAGGTACACCGAGCGGAACGTCCTCGTGTCCATCCGCACGGTGTCGCAGACTCCGAAAGTGGGCGAGCCCAGACGCAGGTCGACCACGATGTCGAGGGCCCTGCCCCGGGCGCAGTGGACGTACTTGGCCTGGCCGGGCGGCATCGTGGTGAAGTGGATGCCACGCAGCACGCCCCGGGCCGACCTGCTGTGGTTGGTCTGGGCCACGGGGAAGCGGTGGCCGACAGCAGCGACGAAGGCCTCGTCCTGCAGGGGCGAGACGAAGACCCCGCGCTCGTCCCGGTGGACCTGCGGGGTGAACGCGAAACATCCCTCGACGGCGAGCGCACGGACCTGGGTGCCGGCGACCTCGGTGATCCGTTCGGCGTGCGTGGTCACGGCCGCCTCACCGCACGACGTCGAGGACGGGCAGCGGGAAGACCAGTTTGCCGCCACCGGCCGTGTACGCGCGCTCCCGCTCCACGAACCCGTCCCGGTAGATCCAGGGCAGGACGAGGAGCTGGTCGGGCCGGCGGGACCTCGCCTCCTCCTGGGACACGATCGGGATCCTGGTGGCCGGGGTGAAGGCGCCGTGCTTCTCCTCGTTGACCTCGCCGATGCAGGGCAGGTCGTCCGCGGTGAGTCCGCAGTACTGCAGGATCACGTTGCCCTTGGTCGATGCCCCATAGCCCAGGGTCAGCTTGCCTTCCTTGCGTGAGGTGTCGAGGAACTCCACCAGCTCCTCGCGGTAGCGCCGCACCCGGGAGGCGAACGCCTCGTACGGTGCCATCGTGTCCAGGCGAAGCGCGGCTTCCCGGGCACGGATGAGCTCCAGGGACGTCTCGTCCACCGGGCGCGGGGAGTCCTGCCGGGCGAGCACGGCACACAGGCTGCCGCCGTAGACGTCATTGAGTTCGGCGTGGACGACCTTCAGCCCCGCGCGCCCGGCCATCCACTCGATCTGCTGCAGCGCGTAGTACTCGAGGTGTTCGTGGCACACGACGTCGTAGGCCGTCGCCTCCAGCATCGCCGGCATGTAGCTCTGTTCCATCAGCCAGACGCCGTCCTCGGCGAGGATGTCGTGGACGTCCTGCATGAACTCCAGGGGACGCGGCAGGTCGTAGAACATGGCGACCGAGGTGACGATCTTGGCGCGACGGTTCCCGAACCGGTCGGTGAAGGCCTTGCGGGAGAAGAACTCGGTGATGAGCTCGGTGTGCTCGGGGTAGAACGCGCGGAACTTGCCGCCGGTCGGGTCGATGCCGACCAGGTCCGGCCGCTCGTCCGGGGCGCAGGGGTAGCCGCGCAGCAGCGTGGAGTCGTTGCTGCCGATGTCCACGACGAGATCACCCGGACCGGCTCCCGTCAGCTCCATCAGGGAGGCCGCCTTGCCCTGCAGATGACGGATCATGAACTCGCCGAGACCTGACCGGTAGCCGTAGTGGTCCCCGTACATCAGCGAGAAGTCCGTCGTGTGCAGCAGCTGCACCAGACCGCAGCCGTCCGGCGCCGAGCACTTGACGAGCTCCAGCGGAACAGCGGGGATCTCCTCCTCGCGCGTCTTGGGGAAGATGCTGGTGACAGCCTGCCGGCCCAGGTCCAGCACCGGCACCAGCGAACGGTTGCCGCAGATGCGGCACTTGTCGATCTTCATGTGACCTCCATCGAGGAACGGGTCTGACCCGCGCGGCGCCCCATTGTGGGGAGGAAACCCTCGAGCAACGGTCGACCAGTGGTCGGCCCACTGCCGCTCCACCACGGCACGAGCACCTCCCGGAACCTTCTGTAGCGATCCAGGAGCCAAGGTGCGGAGGACTGAGGTGAAACGGATGCTGTCCCCTTCAGGGCGGGCCCGGAGCGGGCGCGCCACGAGCGCCATGTGGATCAGGCGCGTCCTGGCCGACTACGTCCTGGCGCCCGTCTGGCGAAGCCTGATGGCCTACGGCGCGATGTTCGTCGGCCACGTCGACCAACGGGCCGATTCCGCGGCGCTGTACGGCTGTTACGGCCTCTACCGGGGCGCGGGCTGGAGCGACTGGCCCGCGACGCCGTGGCTGTCGGAGAGGCTGCTGCTGTCGCCAGGGCTGCGCGGGCTGCCCGAGGGACACCCCGAGCGGCTGTGCAAGGGCGTGCCGCTGTCCGAGGCGGAGCAGCAGCTGGCGCGCGAACTGTGGCCCGGTCACCGGAGCGGCGGCCGCGGCCCGACGCAGAGTTGACCACGATTCGAGCGGGCGGCCGGAGCCTGGCGGCGACCACCGGGCCGACAGGAAGGACCGCCCATGACCGTGCACGAGGTCCTGGCCGCCGTGCGGGAGCTGGTGCCGCAGATCCGGGCGCGTGCCGAGGAGAGCGAGACGGCGTGCCGGATCCCGGACGTCACCGTCAAGGAACTGCGGGAGACCGGATTCTTCCGGCTGCTTGTGCCGCGCGCCCGCGGCGGGCTCGCCGCCGCGCCCCAGGCACACTTCACCGCCGTCCGTGAACTCGCCGCCGCCTGCGGCTCGACCGGCTGGGTGGCGTCCGTCTTCGGCATCCACCTGTGGCACGTGGCACTGTTCGACCCACGGGCCCAGCACGACGTGTGGGACGACGACCCCACCGCCCTGGCCTGTTCGTCGTACGCCCCCTCGGGCACCGCGACCGCAGTGGGCGGCGGCTACACGCTCAGCGGGCGCTGGCAGTTCTCTTCGGGATCCGACCACGCCACCTGGGTGCTCCTGGGCGGCCTGGTGCCGCGGGGAGAGGCCGGGCCGCCCGGGATGAGGGCGTTCCTGCTGCCGCGCGCGGACTGCCGCGTCGAGGCCAACTGGGACACGGTCGGGCTCCGCGGCACCGGCAGCAACGACATCCTCGTCGAGGACGTGTTCGTCCCTGCCCACCGCACCGTCGAGGTCGGTGTGCCCGACGGCCATGTCTTTCCCGGCTGGGAACTCAACCCGGAGCCCCTCTACCGGGTGCCGTTCCCCGCCATGTTCACCACCGCGGTCGCCGCGCCGGCCGTAGGCATCGCGGAGGCCGCCTACCGGGACCACTGCGCGGTGCTGCGCGCGCGGATCGCCGAGGGCACGGCGCGGCCCGGTGACCTCGACCCGGCGGGACTGCTGCGGATCGCCCGCGGCAGCGGCGACATCGACGCGGCCTGGCGCGGGCTGATCGGGAACATCGAGGAGCTGTCCGCGTGCGCCGAGCGCGGCGGGCGACCCTCACTTGCCCTGCGCGCACGCACCCGGCGGGACCAGGTACGGGCCACGGAGCGGGCGATGGAGGCCGTCGACCTGCTGATGGCGCACGCCGGCGGAAACGCCATGCGGACCGGCTCCGGTGCACTGCAGCGTGCCTGGCGGGACGTGCACACCGCGCGCGGGCACGCCGCCAACGACTCCCAGCGCGGCCAGCTTCCCTTCGCACAGGAGGCTCTGGGCATCGACGTGCGGGAAACCATGGTGTGACCGGACGCGGTGCGGCACCCCGCGCCGCGTGGGACAACGGCAGACTGCCCGTTCCGGCCGAAGGCGACGGCTCGGCCGGAACGGGACGCCAACGGCGCGGGGGAGGAGCCCGGGCCGCGGTCGGATTCCTCGCGCCGCTCAGGCCGGCTGCGGGATCAGGACGCGGCCCGCCTGCAGTTCGAGGCGGGTGCCCCGGAACGACGCCCGCAACCGGCGGTCGTGGCTGACCACGACGAGAGTGCCGGCGTAGTCCGCGAGAGCCCGTTCCACCTCTTCGACCAGGACCGGCGACAGATGGTTGGTCGGCTCGTCCAGCAGCAGCAGGTCCACCGGGCGGACCACCAGCCTGGCCAGGGCCAGGCGGCGCCGTTGCCCCGTCGACAGCGTATCCACCGAAGCGGTGAGCGCCTCGGGGCGGAACAGGCCGAGGGCCAGCAGCTCCTCCTCGTACTCCTCGGGCAGCCCGGGCCGGCCGTGAGCGAAGGCCTCCAGGACCGTCTGCCCCGGGAGCCCGGCCGTCTCCAGCTGGCGCAGATGGCCGACGGCCCGCGGACGCGTCACCGAGCCCCGCCCGGGCGGCAGTTCCCCGGCGATGACCCTCAGCAAAGTCGTCTTGCCCGCTCCGTTGGCGCCGGTCACCAGCAGACGTTCCCCGGGGGCGAGCCGCAGATCGTCCACCCGCAGCCGGTCACCGACCACGACGTCCCTCAGCTCGACGGCCGGTCCCTGCGCGAGCTCGCCGTCATCCGTGGTGCGGACGGCCCGGCTGAAGTGCAGCGGATCCGGAGGACGGGGCACCGGCTCGTCGTGCAGCCGGCGCAGCCGTTCGTTGGCGTTGCGGACCTTGTGCGAGGTGCCCGTGGACGTCGCCCGGGGCCGTGCCGCGCCGGACCCGCCGTTGCTGAGCGCGACCCGCTTGCCGATCGTGGCGAGCTGGGCACCCGCGGTCCGGGACAGCCGCCGCTGCCGGTCGATCTCCGTCAGCCAGTCCTCGTACTCCTGTTCCCAGCGGGCCCTGGCCGCGGCCTTCGCGGACAGGTAGCCGGCATAGCCGTTGCCGTAGCGGTGCACGGTGTGCGCGGCGTCGTCCACCTCCAGGACGGTGTGGGCGACGGCTTCCAGGAACGTCCGGTCGTGGGTGACGACCACCACGGTGCCCGAATGGCGCCGCAGACGGTCCTCCAGCCAGGCCGTTGCCCGGTCGTCGAGGTCGTTGGTGGGTTCGTCGAGCAGCAGCAGCTCCGGGCCGGACGCCAGGGTCGCGGCCAGGGCGAGCCGGGAACGCTCCCCGCCCGACAACTCGTCCAGGCGGCGGCCGCGCTCGAGGCCGGGCAGCCCGAGACCGTGCAGGGCGATGTCGACCCGTGTGTCGGCGCCGTAACCGCCCCGGGCCTCGAACTCGGCCCGAAGTGCGCCGTACGCGGCCAGTTCCTCGGCGGAGAGCGCGGCCATCCTCTCCTCGGCCGCGGCCATCTCCGCCTCCAGGGCGCGCAGTTCGGCCAGGGCGTGGTCGATGGCGTCCTGCACCGTGGCACCGGGCGGCAGGCCGAGTGTCTGGGCCAGGTAGGCCAGGCCGCCGGGCGCCTCGACGGTCAGGTCGCCGCCGTCCGGCCGTTCCACGCCCGCGATCAGCCGTAGCAGCGTGGACTTGCCGGAGCCGTTGTCGCCGACCACGGCCGCCTTCTCGCCGGGGCGGATGGTGAGGGACACGTCGTGGAGGACGATCCGGTCGCCGTAGCACTTGGTGACGTCGTTCAGTGTGAGCTGGGCGGGGGATGACGGTCGGTGGGTACGCAAAAGGATTCTCCTGATTCTCGTCAGCACTGAGGAGAGAGCCGGCGGCAGCGGCCGGCCGGCACGGGGTGCTTGCCGGAGGCGTCCTCGCGTCCGGCGACGAGAATCACAGGAAGTAGATACCCATGGGACGAGAGTAGGCCGGGACCGGTGGCCGCACCACCTGTTTTCTCGCATGCCGGCGCCCGTCGGACGGGGAGGAAAGGTCCGACGGGCGCCGCTCGGCAGACCGCCTCAGACGGTCACGGAGACGTTCGGGGGCTGTGCCGGGTCGACGGCCAGCTGCTGGGCCAGAGACCCCTTCTTGCGCTTGAGGAAGGGCTTCTCCACCCAGCGGTAACTCGCCTCGGCGAGAAGATAGGCGGCCGGGATGCCGATCGCCGCGATGCCCACGTCGGCCCAGGCCCAGCCGTGCACGGTCGGCGCGTGCAGCTCGAACAGCCGGCCGAGGATGACCATGTGCAGCAGGTAGATGCCGTACGAGATCAGGCCCACCCGGACCAACGGCCGCCAGGACAGGACGCGTTGGAGCCTGCCCTCGTTGCCCGCGAAATAGAGCACCGCACCGAAGAACAGCCCGGCGACCGAGTACTTCCACACCCATTCGTAGTCCGAGGCGAGCAGCACCGGGTAGCCGAGGTCGCTGCGGAAACCCTTGCCGTCGGCGAAGCCCTGGGCGACCAGTGCGGCGGTCACGACGGCGAACAGGGCGACGGCGGCCTTGGCGAAACCGGCCAGGTGCTTGCGGACCTCGGGCAGCGCGGTGCACGCACCGATCGCGAACACGTCCAGGTACGAGGCGGGGGAGCAGTAGACGACCATCGCCTGCAGCGGCTTGATCGGGAAGTGCGTGGCGTCCATGAGCAGCCACACGCCCCAGCGCAGCAGCGGGCCGGCGAACGCCAGAACGACCGAGGCGCGCACGAACCAGCGGCGCGGCAGGAAGAAGGCGAGCAGGGCCCAGACCACGTACAGCTGCACCTCCACGCCGAGTGACCACACCTGGGCGTACAGCACCATCGGGGTGGGCTGGAAGTCGTGCAGCATCGCGGACAGGTTCCACGTCCACGTCCACAGGTACGGCAGGTCGCGGGTGAGGATCTTGTCGCCGCCGACCAGTGCGACGACCGTCAGCCCCGCGACGAACAGGAAGTACAGCGGGGCCAGGCGCAGCAGCCGGTTGCGGAAGAAGTTCTTGGCCCGCTGGGCCCGGCTGAGCTCCGGGTGGGAGAGCAGCGTCCGGGTGATGAAGTGGCCGCTGAGCACGAAGAACATCGGCACGCCGAGCCAGCCGAACTTCAGCTGACCGGTGTGGTAGAGGATCACGGCGAGCACGGCGAGGGCGCGCAGCCCGTCGAGGGCGGCCACATGGGTCTGCCGGGCCGCCGGTGCGGCACCTCCCGGAAGGTCTCCAGGACGCCCGGTACCCGGGCGTTGCAGGGTCGTGTCTGTCATGGTGCTGGCTCCGAATCCGTCGCTGGGTATGGGGGTACTGGGGGCACGGGAGACCGGGGAAGGGGTCACTGCGGGGCGCGGGTGCGGCGGCGCGGGCCGGGCGGCGCGCCGCCGGTCTGTCACAGGAGGAGGAAGCCGCCGCTGACCGGGAGGAAGGCGCCGGTCATGTGGGTGCTTTCGGGGCCGGCCAGGAAGGCGACGGCATTGGCGACGTCCTGCGGCTCGCCGATCTTGCGCAGGGGGGTTGCCTGGATGACCGGTTCGAGCTTGCCGGCGTGCTGGTCGCCGGCCGACACGAGCAGGTTGGGACTGCGGGTCGCACCCGGGATGACGGTGTTGACGCGCACACCCTTCGGACCCAGTTCCAGGGCCAGGTGCTTCATGGCGGACTCGACGGGCGCCTTCGTCAGGCCGTGACCGATCGTGCCCACCAGTTGCGTGCGGGCGAAGCTGTCGGAGATGAAGACGATCGCCCCCGACCCGCGTTCGGCCATGCCCGGGGCGACGGCGGCGACGGGACGCAGCGCGGCGCGCGCCTGGGCGGCCATGTTGTCGACCAGTTCGTCGACCTTCATACCGAGGAACGGCCCCCGCAGGTGGGAGCTGTATCCGGTCGTGTTGAGAACGAGGATGTCGACGGGACCGAGCTGCTGTTCGGTCTGGGCGAGCACGGCGTCGGTCTGGCCGGCGTCGGTCACGTCGCCGGCGACGGCGACGGCCCGCCCGCCGGCCTCCCGGATCGAGGAGACGACCTCGGCGGCGGCATCGGCCGAGCTGCGGTAGTTGACGGCGACGGCCGCGCCACGCGCGGCGAGTTCGCGGGCTATGGTGCCGCCGATCTCCCGGCTGGCGCCGGTGACCAGTGCGACCTTGCCCTTGAGCTGTTCGGAGTTCGGCATGGTCCAGACGCTATGGGCGGCTCTTGGAGCGTGTCTTGAGCCGTGCTCGACCGCCCTCTCGGTGCCCGACCGCTGCCGCCGCCGGCACCTTGCCGGCGGCGGAGGCAGCGGTGCGGGGCGTCAGCGCAGGTCGTCGCGGCCTACCTTGCGGTCCTGGATGAGCAGGCGGCCGCCCTCGTCGCGCACCAGCACGTCGGTGCAGGTGCAGACGCGGTGCACCCGGGAGTCACCCCCGAGAGGAGAGGCGAAGACGGTGGTGTAGGAGTGCACGACGACCGAGCCGTCCGGCTGCGGCACCACGTCGAAGACCCCCGGCCAGTGCCGGTGCTGCTCGCCTGCCTCCGCGAGGGCCGCCGCGCTGCGCCGGACGGCGGTGGCCAGGCCCGAACGCCCCACCACGGGCTCCGGCAGCGTGGGCACCGAGAAGCTTGCGTCCTCAGCGAAACCCGCCGCCCACGCGTCGGCCTCGCCCCTGTCGAGCTGGTGCATGTGGCGGGCGTAGAACTGCTGAACCTCCGCGTACAGGACGGCGAACGCGGTGGTGCTCGCGTCGGTGGCCTGCGGCTGGAACTCGGTCTGCGTAGTCACTGTGTCTTTCCCTCCATGGCGCGATCGGGCGCGGTGGTGTGTGGCACGACATCCTGCGCGGCCACGATCGAGCCGCGTTCGAGTCCGCATGCAGCGCACGGTCCGGCGGCCCCTGTCGAGGCGAATTCCAAGAGGCCTCGAGAACGGCCCGGAAATGTTGGCGGCGCCAAACCCAGCGTGGTGACGAGGCAAGGACCTGGAGGCACACCGTGACGAAGATCCAGCAGCATTCCGCCAGCGACGAGGTGGTCGTAGCGGCCCCGGCCGCGGTGGCGCGCGGCCTGGTCGACGACGTCATCGGCTGGACACAGCTGCATACGACCGCTGTCCACGCGGAGATCCTCGAGGACGACGGCACCGAACAGCTCATCCAGCACTGGGCCGTCGCCGACCGGCACTCGGTACGCACCTGGAAGGTCCGTCGCACCAGGGAGGCGGACCGCATCTCCTTCGTGCACGTGCCGGCCGAGCACCCGTTCGCCTCGCTCAGCGGCGAGTGGACTTTCAAGGAGCAGGACGGCAAGACCGTGGTGACCCTGCGCCACGACTTCACCCTGGCCGAGGGCGAGGAGGGCCGTCTCGACGAGGTCACCGACCGGCTGCACGCGGGCAATCAGGACTACCTGCGGGTCCTCGGCTACGCCGCGGAGAACGGCGAGGAGCTCGACCAGCTGATCATCCGCATGGAGGACCCGCTGTTCATCGCAGGTGACATCAAGGACGTGTACGACTACCTGTGGGAGGCGGACAAGTGGGAGGAGCGCATCCCCCACATCGCCAAGCTGGACCTCGAACAGCCCGCCGACGACGTCCAGTTCTTCGACATGGACACCTCCACCCCCGACGGCTCCTCGCACCGCACCCGCTCGGTCCGCATCGCCATCGAGCCCGACATCATCGTCTACAAGCAGACCGAACTGCCCGTGCTGCTCGACGGCCACACCGGCCACTGGAAGTTCACCCAGACCCCCGAGGGCGTCATCGCCGAGGCCCGGCACACCGCGACGATCAAGCCGTCCGCGCTGCACATCCTCGGCGAGGGCACGACCGTGCAGGACGCGCGCAATTACCTGCGCCGGGTCCTGAGCGCCAACAGCATGAGCAACCTGCGGCTGGCCAAGGCGTACGCGGAGGAGCGCGCCGGTGTCTGAGCTCCCGTCCGTCCCGGCGCTGCCGCTGGACGGGCTGCTGCGCCGGGCCGCCGAACGCGGCCCCGGCCACCCGGCCGTCCGTGACGAGCGGGGAGCGACCGGCTACGCCGAACTCGACGCGTACGCCGACCGGTTCGCCCGGGCCCTGCACCGGGCCGTCGGCGGCCGCGGCGCGGCGATCGGCGTGGCGAGCGTTCTCGACGCGGTGTTCGCGGCGGCCTTCTACGGCACCAGCCGCAGCGGCAACCGCATCGTGATGATCAATCCGCTGGTCCGGGAGGCGGCACTCGAGCACATCTTCCGCACGGCCGGCATCGAGATCGCCGTGGTGCCCGAAGAGACGGCCCGTCGGCTGCAGACCGTGCGGAAGAACCTGCCGGCGCTGCGCGAGGTGTACGTCATCGACGCGGACCCGGAAGGGACACCGCTCCAGGGCACCCGGCCGCTGGCCGACCTGTTCGCGCAGGAGGAGCCGGAGACGACGGCCCCGCTGCCCGATCCTGCCACCCGCCCTCTGGACGAGGTCGTCTGCATCCAGTTCACCAGCGGCACCACGGGTCCCCCCAAGGGCGTCATGCTCACCCACCGCAACCTGGTGACCAACGCCGTGCAGGTCGCGCACGTTCAGGGACTCGACAGCGCGTCGGTGTGCCTCAACCATCTGCCGCTCTACCACCTGATGCACCTCAATGCGACGGTGTACGCGGGCGGTACGCAGGTGCTGTGCCACGACCCGGACCCGGTCCGCTCGTTCACGGCCGCGGCTGAGGCGGCGGCGACCCACTACTTCTCCCTGCCCGTACGGCTGGCCAGGCTGGTGGCCGACGAGCGGTTCGCCGGCGTCGAGGCGGGACCTGCCCTGCGCGTGGTCGCCTCCGGCGGCTCGGCGCTCGCCCCGGCGGTCGCCCAGGCCCTGAGCGACCGGCTCGGCGTTCCCGTCATCCAGGGCTACGGCCTCGCCGAACTCTCCCCGCTCAGCCACAACGACCTGCTCGGCGACAGCCGGCCGGGCTCGGTCGGACCGGTCGTGCCGGGCACCGAGTGCCGGATCGTCGACCTGGACACCGGCGCCGACGTCGCCGCCGGAGAGAAGGGCGAAGTCCTGCTGAGGGGACCGCAGTTGATGGCCGGCTATCTGGGCCTGCCCGACGCTGCGGACATCGACGCGGACGGCTGGTTCCACACCGGGGACGTCGGCCACGAGGACACCGGCGGCCGGCTCTTCCTCGTCGACCGCATCAAGGACGTCTTCAAGGTCGGCAACGAACTGGTGTCGCCGAACGAGATCGAACGGCTCCTCTCCCACGACCCGGACGTCGCCGACTGCGTCGTCGTCGACTACCCCGACGCGTTCAGCAGCGCCGTGGTGTGGGCGGGTGTCGTCCCGGCCGGTCAGGGCCCGGTGGACCTCGCGGCCCTGACCGGCCGGGTCAACGCGCAGCTTGCCGAGCACCAGCACATCCGCCACGTCGAGGAGCTGACCGCCGTACCGCGCTCGCCCAACGGCAAGGTCGACCGGCGCCCGCTGCGCGAACGGCTGCGCAGCGCCGCGGCGGTGTAGGACCAGGCCCCCGGCCACCACACCACCCAAACCAGAGCAGGAGAGCACCGTGGTGACTTTCGTCAACAAGCTGACCATCAACGGCGACGTCGAGGAGTTCTTCCTCATCAAGGATTCCCTCACCGAATTCATGTCGGTCCAGCCCGGCTACCGCAGCTCGTCGATGCTGCGTCAGATCGGGCAGCCGAACGTCTTCATCGAGCTGGCCGAGTGGGATGACGCCGCCTCGCACCAGCGTGCGGTGCGCAGCGACGCGTTCCAGGCGCGGGTCAAGGGCCTCGGCGGCCTCGCAACCGTGGAGCCCGGCCTCTACCAGGAGGTCACCGAGGGCGGGGACAGCGGTGTCTGACGCAGCACAGGTGCTGGTGGCGGGGGCCGGCCCGGTCGGCCTCACCATCTCGCACGAACTGGCCCGGCGCGGGTTGCGGGTACGGCTGATCGACGCGGCTCCCGCACCCGCCACCACCAGCCGTGCGGTGGCCACGCATCCGCGCACCCTGGAGACGTACGACCAGATGGGCGTGATCGGTGAGATCCTCGCCCAGGCCCAGCAGATACGGGCCTTCACCATGTTCAGCAGCGGCCGCCGGCTGGTCCGGCTGGACGCGGACTACTCGACCATGCCCACCCGCTACCCGTTCACGGCCATCGTGGAGCAGGTCGACACCGAGGCCGTCCTACGGGCGGCCGTCGCCCGGCTCGGCGTCACCGTCGAGTGGGGGGTGCGGCTGACCGGCTTCGAACAGGAGGACGGCCGGGTCGTCGTCGCCCTCGAACATGCCGGCGGGAAGACGGAGTCCGTCGAGGTGCCCTGGCTCG
Source organism: Streptomyces sp. NBC_00986 (assembly GCF_045162565.1). Taxonomy (NCBI): domain Bacteria; kingdom Bacillati; phylum Actinomycetota; class Actinomycetes; order Kitasatosporales; family Streptomycetaceae; genus Streptomyces; species Streptomyces sp. NBC_00986. Next base: position 112,368 of record NZ_CP108733.1, on the reverse strand, counting down.
TCGGCTGCGACGGTGGCCACAGCACCGTGCGCAAGACCCTGGGCCTGCCGTTGCTCGGCGAAGCCAGCGAGACATGGATGCTCGCCGACTCCCCGGTGGACGTGGATCTGCCGCGCGACAGCATCTACTGGATCCACATCGGCGCGCAGGCGTTGATGATGGTGCCGTTCCGGCGCGGTCGCCGCTGGCGCCTGCTGGACACCACCACCGCCTCGCCCGACACCCCGTCCGAGGAGATCGCCGCCCGCTTCGCCGAGAAGCTCACCCCGGGGCTCGGTCGCCCGGTCGACGTCCACGACCCCACCTGGACCTCAGTCTTCACCTTCCAGCAGCGGATGGTCCCGCGCATGGGCGAGGGCCGGGTCTTCGTCGCGGGCGACGCGGCCCATGTGCACAGCCCCGCCTCGGGACAGGGCATGAACACCGGCATCCAGGAGGCGTACAACCTGGCCTGGAAGCTGGCCCTGGTCGAACAGGGCCACGCCCGGCGGGAGCTCCTCGACTCATACAGCGCGGAGCGGGTCCCGATCGGAGAGCAGCTGCTGGGCTCCACCAAGAAGGCCACCTTCCTGGTCCAGCTGAAGAACACCTTCGCGCCGATCGCCCTGCCCCTCGTCTTCGGCGTCATCCGCAAGGTCACCCCGTTGCGCAAGAAGGTGCAGCGCAAGGTGCTCGGCAACATCTCCGGGCTGCTGCTCGGATATCCCGACTCGCCGCTGACCACGCCGGCAGCGGCCGGCCCGGGTCCGCTCCCGGGCACCCGTGCCTCCTCGGGCGCCGGGGCCGACCCGGACGACCCCGGCTGCCGCGCCTGGGCGGACGAACTCCGCGACACCCGCTGGACGCTGGCCGTGGCCGCGCCCGGTGCCGAGGACACGCCGACGGACACCGAGTGGCTGTCGGTACGGCTCCTGGACGACACCGTCCCGGACGTCCTCACCGCGGGTGGCACCCCCCTCGCCGACCCGAACGGCCGACTGCGCGCTGCCCTGGGCCTCGGGCCCGGCGGCTGGCTGCTGGTGCGCCCGGACGGCTACGTCGCCGCCCGGGGCACGGTACTGCACCGCAGGTCGCTGGCCCGGGCGCTGGCGGCCGCGCACCTCGACCGCCCGGGGACCCGGGCCGGGACACCGGCGCTGAGCACGCAGGGCACGGCGCCGTAGCACCGACGGCCGGACTCGTGCCCGGCCGGACCAGCACGGTCGTAGCACGACCGGACCAGCACGGACAGGTACGGAGACGAGTACGCATGGACATGGGACTCAAGGACCGCACGGTGCTGGTCACCGGAGCGTCCTCCGGCATCGGCGCGGCCATCGCCCGGGCCTACTCCGCCGAGGGCGCCCGGGTCGCCCTGACCTACCGCGGCAACCGCGACACCGGCGAACGGCTCGCCCACGAACTCGGCGCGCGCCAGGACCTGGCCATGGCGGTGCGGTACTCGCTTGCCGAGCCGGAGACCGTGGAGTCCGCCGTCGCCGAAGTCACCGAGCGCTGGGGCGGCATCGACGTGCTCGTCGCCAACGCGGTGCGCTGGGCCCCGCGGCGGCCCCCGGGCGAGCACTTCGAGGACGTCGCGACGGGAGACTGGCTGGCGTTCCTCGACGACAACCTGGCACCGACACTGCGCACCGTGCAGCTCGCCGTGGCCGGCATGCGCGAGCGGTCATGGGGCCGGATCGTGCTCATCTCCTCGCACGTGGCGCTCGACGGCCACCGCGGCCAGGAGTTCTACGGCGCCGTCAAGTCCGCGCTGCACGGCTTCGCCCGGAACCTCGCCTGGGACGTCGGCACCGACGGCGTTCTGGTGAACGTGATCTGCCCGGGTCTGACCGCCACCGAGCGGGTGCTGTACGGCCTGCCCCCGGAAATCCGGGAGCGGGAGACCAGGCTGACGTCCACGGGCCGGCTCAGCACCCCCGAGGACATCGCCACCGCCGCACTCTTCCTGGGCTCGGCGGCCAACGGCAACACCACCGGCCAGATCGTCACCGTGGCCGGCGGCCGGTGAACCGACGACAAGACGAAAGGCACGGCATGACCACCACCGAACCGACCGCCCCCGCCCGCGAGGAAGTGCTCGCAGGCGCCGCGCCGTACACCAGCCGCATCCTCTCGACCTACGACATGTGGGTGCTGGGATTCGTCTGCCCGGTGGTGTGGGGCTGCCCGCGCGACGAGATGCTGCGGCAGTACAACCGGTCCGTCGGCGCCCGCCACCTGGATCTCGGTCCCGGCACCGGCTGGTTCCTGGAGCGCGCCGCCTTCCCGACCCTGACCCCCGAGCTCACCCTCGTCGACCTCAACGAGGGGGTGCTGCGCAAGGCCGGCGGACGGGTCGCACACCTGCGCCCGCAGCTTCTCAAGCGCGATGTGCTCGCCCCCCTGGACCTCGGTGAGGAGACCCGGTTCGATTCCGTCGCGCTGAACATGCTCATCCACTGCCTGCCGGGAGACATGGCGCACAAGGCGACCGTCTTCGACCATGTCCTGCCCCACGTGGCACCCGGCGGCCGCATCTTCGGCTCCACCGTGCTGGCCAAGGGTGTGCAGCACGGCAGGCTCGCGCCGAAGGCGCTGGAGAACCTCAACGACGGCAACGGCCCGATGAACAACCTCGACGACTCGCTGGAGGACCTGGAGTCCGAACTCGCCGGCCGCTTCAAGAACATCCGGCTCGCGGTGCGCGGCTCGATCGCGCTGTTCGACATCACGATCGACTGAGAAAGGGGAACCGCCGTGTCCGTCGCAAGGAACGACATGACCGGCTTCATGCTCACCCATGACCTCATCCGCCGTGCCGTGCCGGAACTCTCCGAGCGGCTGACCGCCGCTGAACCAGGCGACGGCGCGGCGGTACGGAGGATCGTGCGCTGGTGGGGGGTGTTCACCACCATCCTCAACCGCCACCACGAGGTCGAGGACCGCCTGGTGTGGCCGGTGGCGATCGCCGCCGCGCCCGGGCTCGCCGATGCCGTCACCGAGATCGAGGGTCAGCACGCCACTCTCGACGGCCATCTGGAACACATCGACGCCGGGCTCGCCGGGCTGTCCGAGGCGCTGGCCGACACCTGGCACGAGAGGGTTGCGGCACTGCGCGAGACCGTGGCCGTCTTCGACGCCGTCCTGGAGGAGCACCTGATCCTCGAGGAGCGCACCCTGGTGCCCGCCCTGGAGACCACCGTCGGCCCTCAGGCCTTCGCGGCGCTCGGTGCCGCGCTGGCCCGTGACCACTCCCCGCAGAGCGTCGCCACCGAGATGCCGATGGTGGTCGCGCACGCGGGCGAGGCGCAGCGCGAGGTGATGCTGGGCCGCATGCCGGCGCCGGTGCGCCAGCGCTTCCTCACCGAGTGGGAGCCCCGCTACCAGGAACTCGTCGACTCACTCCCGGGCGGCCGGCATCCGGCCCGCGCGGCCTGACCGTAACCCCGCCCCTCGGCACATGGCGCCGGCACCGCGTCCTACGCGGTGCCGGCGCCATGTGTGCGGCCGGTGGTCGCTCAGGTCCCGGACGGACGCATCAGGATCCGGTCGAGGATCCTGTCCAGGAAGTGCGCGGAGGGCTCCTGGCCCGGCTGCGAACGCCAGGCCACGAAGCCGTCGGGCCGTACCAGCACGGCGCCGCCGGCATCCACGCCCAGCGCGCCCGGCCAGCTGCCCGCCTTGTCGGCCAGGTCCGTGCCGATGCGCACCACGCGGAGGGCCGTGCTGTCGTCCGCGGCCCGGGCCCAGCCCTCGCCGCCCGGTCCGGCCAGCAGCACGAGCGCGTCATGGAACAGCTCGATGCTCGACAGCTCCCGGGCGCCGTCCGCCAGCGGGAGGTGCGGGGCCCGGGTGCCGGGTTCGCCGTCCAGCTCCTTGGGGTGCAGGGCGGCCGGCCCGTCGGGGCGCGCGCCGAGCACGGCGGGGGAGTCGTAGCGGTAGCCCATGACGACCGCCAGGATGTCCAGCGGGCCCTGCCCGTCGCTGCGGCCCGCGGCCCGGTCGCTCTGGCGCTCGGTGGCGAAACGCGCGGCCAGCCGGGCCACCGGGCGCCGCTCGCTCTCGTAGGTGTCGAGCAGCCCCTCTCCGGCCCGCCCGGACAGCACCGCGGCCAGCTTCCACGCGAGGTTGTGGGCGTCCTGGACACCGGTGTTGGCACCGAGCCCGCCGGTCGGCGGGAACACGTGCACCGCGTCACCGACGAGGAAGACCCGGCCGTCGCGGTAGCGGTCGGCCACCCATGCGGTGAGCTCCCACGGGTGGGCGAGCCTGCTGCTGCCCGGGATCGCCGGGACGGCCCGCGCGGGCAGGCCGGGCACGCCGACGGCGGCACGGAACAGCTCCACACAGCGCTCGGGCGTGAAGTCTTCGGTGCTCTCGCCGCGTTCGGGGTGGTAGGGGACGATGAGCAGCCAGCGCTCCAGTGTGTCCAGCGGGGTGAGCAGGGTGCCGGGTTCGGGCTCGTCCAGGTAGCACAGGGCGACCCGGCGGCCGCGCAGCGGCTCGGTGAGGTCGGCCTCGAAGACGACGCTGACCACGGGCGTCGCCTCGGCGATGATGTCGCGGTCGATGCCCAGGCTCTCCCGGATGCCGGAGCGGTGTCCGTCGGCGGCGACGAGGTAGTCGGCGCGCACGACGGTGCGTTCGCCCAGGATCCGGTCGACGATGACCGCGGTGACCCCCGTGCCGTCGTCCTTGTACGAGACAAGCCCGGTCGAGAACCGCACATCGGCACCGCGCCGGACCGCATGCCTGCGCAGGATCGGCTCGGCCGTGCTCTGGTCGACGAGAGCCGGGTCGCTCGGGCTGAGCCCGGCGAGGGTCTCGGGTGCCGGGCGCACCTCGCGCAGGATCTCCTCGCCTGCCAGCGTCACCGCGCGGCAGCGCTCGTCGAACTCCTGGAAGATCGACTGGGGCGCCGAACGGATGTCCGCCTCGACGCCGTGGGACAGATAGACCTCCATCGTACGGGCGTTGATGTTGCGCCCCTTGGGCAGCACGGACGTGTCCTGGTGCCGTTCGACCACTACGACGTCGACGCCCTGGTCGCGCAGGAACAGGGCGGCCGACAGGCCCACGATCCCTCCTCCCACGATCAGGACCTGGGTGGTGAGCTCGGGCATACGTCTCCCTCTCTTCGGTCGCTGCGGATTGTTCGGCTCACGCCGTCTGCCGTTCTCGCCGAACGGCCGGACAAGGCTGCCTGGGGGCGGGCGCCCGGCCGGCCATCGCGGCGTCGGTGACCGCGACGCCGGCCAGAGCGGCCTCCACCCGGTCCACCAGGCCGTCGTCCAGGTCGACTTCCAGAGCGAGCAGGGTGTCGCGGAGCTGGTCGGGGCGGGAGGCCCCGGTGACGGCGCAGGACACAGCGGGATTGCGCAGCACCCAGGCCAGGGCCAGTCGGGCCGGGGTGAGCCCGGCCTCCTTCGCGAGCGGCACCAGTGCGTGGACGGCGGTGAGCACCGCCTCGTCCAGGTAGTTCCACCGGTTGAGGGACTTCGCGCCGCCCTCGGCACCGGCCGCCCGGCTGCCCTCGGGCAGCCCCTGCCCGGGCCGGTACTTGCCGGTCAGCACCCCGCCCGCCAGCGGCGACCAGACCATCTGGCCCACGCCCGCCTCGGTGCAGGCCGGCATCACCTCGCCTTCGATGACCCGCCACAGCAGCGAGTACTGCGCCTGGTTGGAGACCAGCGGAAAGCGCAGTTCACGGGCGAGCGCTGCCGCGGCGCGGATCTGCGGGGCCGTCCACTCCGAGACGCCGATGTAGAGCGCCTTGCCGCTGTGCACGAGGTCGGCGAAGGCCGACACGGTCTCCTCCAGCGGGGTCTGCCCGTCCCAGCGGTGCGCCTGGTAGAGGTCGATGTAGTCGGTGCCCAGCCGGCGCAGCGAGGCCTCCGCCGAGTCGCGGATGTGCTTGCGGGAGAGCCGGCCCTCGTTCGCGCCCGGCCGCGGGGAGCGGCCCACCTTGGTGCACAGCACCAGGTCCGAGCGGCGCTGTCCGGCCAGGAACGTGCCGAGCAGCTCCTCCGCCCGGCCCTGGGCGTAGGCGTCGGCGGTGTCGAAGGTGGTGATCCCGGCGTTCAGTGCGGCGTGCACACAGGAGCGCGCGGCCCCGTCGTCGATCTGGTTGCCATGGGTCAGCGAGTTGCCGAACGCCACCCGGCTGACCATCAGACCGCTCGTGCCCAGCGCTGCGTACTGCATGATCTGCTCCTTCTGGACCAGTGGTCAGGCCCGCGCGGCGACGAACAGCCTGGTGGGCAGGTTCGGTACGTCGTGCACCTCGGGCTCGGTGAGGCCGGCCGCCCGGAACATCCGCAGGCAGCCTTCGGTGGCGGGCACTTCGCCGCCGCGGGTCCAGGCCAGCAGCAGCAGCGACAGCATCCGCCCGCCGAACTCGCGGGCCGGTCCGAAGTCGCCCACGGTGAACCCCGCGGCCACCACCCGCCCGCCCGGGGCCAGCACCTCGCGGGCCCGGCGCAGCAGCCGTATGCCGTCCTGCTCCGTGTACTGCGGCAGGAGGTTGGCGAGGACGACCAGGTCGTACGGCCCTTCGAGGTCCGTGCTGAAGGCGTCACCGGCGATGAGTGCGGTGCGCTCGGCCAGCCCCATCGCGGCGGCGTTCTCGCGGGCCGCCGTCAGCATGTCCGGCCAGTCGAGACCGACCACCCGGGTCTGCGGGAACGCCTGGGCGAACAGCAGCCCGGAAAGGGCATGTCCGCAACCGAGATCGAGCAGCCGGAGTGTGTCCCGCTTCTCGGCCGCCCAGTCGCCGAGGACCTCGGCGAGGGCGGCGGCCACCGGGCGGGTGGCGAAGGTGCCGTGGGCGTTGAAGTCCTGCCAGTAGGTGAAGTGCGGCGAACTCGCATCCTCGTCGAGGAGGGTGGTGCCGGCCCGCACGATCTCGGTGAGGGCGCCCATCGACTCCCACTCCGCCTGCGAGGCGGCGACGACGGTGGCGTCCCCCGCGTACTCGGGGCTCGTGGTGACGAGGAACCGCCCGGCGCCGTCGGCGAGAGCGAATTCCTCGTGCTCCGGAACGCCGTGTTCGGTGACGTAGCCGATGGCGGCCAGCGTGGTGAGCAGCACGCGCACCGCGCGGGCCGGTGCGCCGACCGCCTTGGACACGTAAGCCGCGTCCCGTGGACCGTCGGCGAGGGCGTCGAAGACCCTCAGCTCGATCGCGGTGCGCAGCACACTGGTCCGTTTGAAGGCCAGCAGGGTCTCCAGAATGGTCTGTCGGGTGATCGGCCCGGGGGCCGGTGCCACTGCGGCCATACGTGTCGTCGTTCCTCTCGCTCCGGGTTCGGACACGGGCTCCTGCGGGGCCAGGCTGTGGTCTCGCGCTCGAAGCGGGCTCGATCGGCCGTCGAGGGCGGCGGGCCAGGCTCGTGGCAACTGGCAGCCGAGGAGAGGAACACACCATGGCGGCACCCGTGATCCAGCAGGCAGAACCCCAGCTCGTCGTGCACAGCGGGTCGGTGGCGGCGCCCGCCGGGCTCTGCTTCGACCTCGTCGCCGGGGTGGAGAGCGCGCCGCAGTTCTTCGGCTCGCATCTGCATGCCGAGGTGCGGCGCGGCGGCGGCCGGCAGGTCGTGGAGCGGTGGGTGATCGCGCCCGGCGGAGGCATCCGCAACTGGACGGCGGACCGGTTCGTCGACGTGACGGCCCGTCGTATCGTCTTCGAGCACGCGGGAGGCAGGCCGCCGGTGGCGGGCATGCGTGGCGAGTGGTCCTTCACCCCGTCGGCCGGCGGCACGACGGAGGTGCGGCTGGAGCACGCGCTCACCTTCGCCGGCGCCACCACGCCCGTGGAGGTCCGGGCCGCGCTCGCCGACATCGACCGAGGAGGTCGTGCCCAGCTCGACCAGTTGCGTGCGGTCGCCGAGTCGTACCCGCGGCTGACGGCCCGCACCGTACGGGCCGAGGCACGCACGGTCGTGCCCGGGGCGTGCACGGACGTCTACGAGCGGCTGGCGCAGGCCGTCGGGGCGGACCACCACTGGGCGGCGGCTCTTCTGCCTGGTCGCGCGGTCGTCCTCAAGCGGGTCGCGGGCCTGTCCTCGCGGCTGCACGCGGCCACCGCCCGGATCGACCTCACCCAGACCGCGTCCGGCGTGGAGATCAGCCTCTGCGCCCGGCTGACTTCCGCGGAGTCCGGCCCTGTCCCGGCGGCACTCCACCGCTGGCTGCCGCCGGTGGCCCAGCGCGAGCTGGCGCTGCTGGCAGCGGCCCTGTAGGGCGGGGCTGCGGGTCCCGTCAGGGGCGCGGCCCGCGGGCCGGCGATACGCCGTCCGGGCGTACCGCGTAGGTGCCGAGGACCGGCTCCAGGCGGTCGAAGGCATCCTCGGCGGCGGCCGCGGCCAGACGGTCGGCCTCCGCGGGCGGGGTGTCCGCGCGGTCCAGGGAGCGCACCAGGCGGAACAGCACCCGGTGGGCGGCAGCGAGCTGGGCCGCGGCGAGGAGGGGGGTGAGGCCGTCCGGCGCGGTACCGGTCGCGGCGGCGAGGGCTTCGGCGAGCACCTCCTCGCGCTGCTCGTCGATCTCCCGCTCGCGGGCACGCAGCCGGGTGCTGTCGTGCACCAGGCGGGCGAAGCCGGGTGAGGCATGACCGGTCAGCACCGGGTAGCCGCCGCCGAGGGCCGAGAGGAACGCGCGCCGCAGTCCGTGCAGCGCGGACTCGCCGGGCAGCCGCTCCCGCACGGTGCGCGCGAGGCTGTCGACGACGAGTTCGTGGGCGTCGAAGACGAGGTCCTCTTTGAGGGGGAAGTAGTTCGTGACGGTCATTTTGGAGACGTCGGCGGCCTCGGAGACCTCCGTGATCGTCACGTTGTCGAAGCCCTTCTCGATGAAGAGCAGCGTCGCGATGTGCGCAAGGCGGTCCCGGGTCTCCTGCTTCTTGCGCTCCCTGAGGCCTGTTCCGGCCTTCCGGGCTGATGCTGCCGGTCTCTGCATGGTTCCCATCGTAACCACTCCTTTGGTTCGGCCTATTCTTAGGCTTGACATAAACAATGGTCCGACATAAATTTACGGCTGTCCAGTCCCGCAGCCGTACGGAGGTCCTTTTGAAGCGCACGGTCGCCCCACCCGCCACGGTCGGACTGCCCGACGAGGCGGACCGCATCGATCCCCAGCTGGTGCGCATCGGCTTGGTGCTGGTCCTCGGGGCCGTCCTCGCTCAGCTCGACACCACGATCGTGAGCGTCGGTGTGGCCTCCATGAGGGACGGTCTGCATGCCTCGCTCACCGCCGTCCAGTGGGTGAGCACGGGCTACCTGCTGGCCGTCGCCCTGGTCGCCCCCCTGTCCGGCTGGCTGATCCAGCGCTTCGGCGGCAAGCGGGTATGGCTCGCCTCCGTGGCTCTGTTCATTGGCGCCTCCGCGCTCAGCGGGCTCGCCTGGTCGGCCGGTTCGCTGATCGCCTTCCGGCTGCTGCAGGGCCTCGGCGGCGGGTTGATGCAACCCATCGGACAAGCCGTCGTCGCCCGGATCGCCGGGCCCCGGCGCATCGGACGACTGGTCGGGATCATCACCACCCCGGTCTCCCTCGCGCCAATCCTGGGGCCGGTTGTCGGCGGCCTGGTCCTCCACGCGGCCGGCTGGCGCTGGCTCTTCTACCTCAACGTGCCCATCGGACTGGCCGCGCTGGTGCTGGCCGCGCGCATGGTGCCCAGTGACGACGGCGAGCGGCAGACCTCCCTCAAGCCCGACGGGCTCGGCCTGGCCCTGCTGCCGCCCGGCCTCGCGGCCCTCGTCTACGCCCTGGGGCAGACAGAGGGCGGCAGCCTCGACCCGCTGCAGACCACCATCCTGTTCGCCGGCCTCGCCCTGATCGCCGGGTACGTCGTTCACGCGCTGCGCACCGAGCGGACGCCCCTGGTCGACCTCAGGCTGTTCGCGGGCCGCGGATTCACCCTCGCGAGCGTCAACACCTTCCTGCTGGGAGCCGCGCTGTACAGCTCGATGCTCCTGCTGCCGCTGTACTTCATGCAGGTACGCGGCACGGGCGCCTTCGAAGCGGCCCTGATGCTCGCACCGCAGGCGCTCGGCACAGCTCTGGCCACCCTGCCCGCCGGCCGGATCACCGACACCTACGGCCCGCGCGCCGTGGCCGTCGTGGGCATCCTGCTGACCCTCGCGGGGACCGTGCCGTTCGTCCTGTCCGGCTCGGGCCCGGGCACCGCCCTCCTGGTCGCCGCCCTGTTCGTGAGGGGACTCGGCTTCGGAGTGATCACGCCGCCGAACGTCGCCGCCACGTACACCTCCGTCCAGCGGAGCCAGGTGCCCGCCGCCACCAGCGCCCGCACGGTCCTCAACCGCATCGGCGGCTCGATCGGCACAGCAGTCCTCGCGGTCGTCCTGCAGTCCGCCCTGGCCGGCGCCCACCCCGGACACCAGGGGGTGCGGGACGCCTACGCCCAGACCTTCTGGTGGGCCCTGGCCTTCGGCGCGCTGACCCTCCTGCCCGCACTGTTCTACCCGCGCCGCGCCCCGGGCCGGGGCTGATCGCGCACCGCACCTCTCACCACCTCGGCACCGACATCACAGGAGTCCCCTTCATGACCACCTCCCCTCACCGGCACCGCACCGGCCTGCGCCTCATGGCCGTGCACGCCCACCCGGACGACGAGTCCAGCAAGGGTGCCGCGACACTGGTCAGGTACTCCCGCGAGGGTGCCGGGGTCCTGGTGTGCACGATGACCGGGGGAGAGCGCGGCGACGTGCTCAACCCGCGGCTCGACCGGCCCGAGGTGTGGGCCGAACTGCCCGAGCGCCGCCGCAAGGAGATGCTCCGGGCACGCGAGATCCTCGGCGTCGACCAGAGGTTCCTCGGCTTCACCGACTCCGGCCTGCCCAAGGACGGCGAACAGCTGCCCGACGGCTGCTTCGCACTGCAGCCCCTCGAGACCGCCGCCCGCCCCCTGGTGGAGGCGGTGCGCTCCTTCCGCCCGCACGTGCTGGTCACCTACGACGAGAACGGCGGCTATCCCCACCCCGACCACGTCATGACCCACCGGGTGTCCGTGGAAGCCTTCGAGGCGGCGGGCGACCCGGACCGCTATCCGGGCACCGGCGAGGCGTGGCAGCCCCTGAAGCTCTACTACACCTGTGCCTTCAACAAGGACTACTTCCGTGCGATCAACGCTGCGATGACCCGCGCTGGGCTCGAGTCTCCGGCGGCCGGCCTGCTGGAGAACTGGCCGGACGACTGGCCGACCTGGGAGGTGACGTCGAAGGTCGAATGCGCCGAGTACTTCCCTGTGCGCCGCGCGGCACTGCTGGCCCACGAGACCCAGGTCGACCCCGACGGGCCCGAACTGTCCACCCCGATGAGCCTGGAGGCCGAGGCCTGGCCCACCGAGGACTACCACCTGGCCACCTCGCGCGTAGCGGACGACCTGCCCGAGGACGACCTGTTCGCGGGGATCACGGCCGACGCGCACTGACTGTCGAGCGCTGCTCCAGCCGGACTCCGCCCACCTGCCACAGGGTGGGCCGGGCCGGAGCGGCCCGTCGCACAGTGCCGTTGTCCCACCGTGCCCTTAGGGAGTCCCATGCGTATCGTCCGCTATCGCGAGTTCGGCCCGCCTGACGTGCTGAAGGTGGAAGAGGCCGAGAAGCCCGACCCGGGGCCGGGCATGGTGCGCCTGCGCACCGAGGCGATCGGCGTCAACTTCGCGGGCCTGCAGGAGCGTCAGGGCATCTTCTACGCCCACCACTCCGAGCCGCCCGCCTGCCCCGGTGGTGATGTCGTCGGCTTCGTCGACGCAATCGGCCCGGACGTCACCGGCGTAACGGCCGGCGCGCGCGTGGCCAGCATCATCTTCAAGGACTCCTACGCCGACCATGTGCTCGCCCGCGCCCGTGACCTGGTGCCGGTGCCGGCCGGGATGGACGCCGGCCAGGCCACGATGATCTCCTCGCCGGCCCAGGTCGGCCTCGAAGTCGTCAAGGCCGCCCGGATCCAGCCGGGTGACACCGTCCTCGTGCACGCGGCGGCCGGAGCCATCGGCCACCTGGTGGTGCAGATGGTCAGGGCACTGGGCGCGGGCAAGGTCATCGCCGCCGCCAACTCCGCCGCGAAACTCGCCTTCGCGCAGGAACTCGGCGCCGACACCGGCGTCGACTACAGCCGGGAGGGCTGGGACGAGGAAGTCCGCAGGATCACCGGCGGTGCCGGCGTCGACGTCGTCCTCGACAGCGTCGGCGCGGACATCACCACCCGGAGCATCGCCCTGCTCAGGCCGTACGGGCGACTGGTGTTCTACGGCTCGGCCTCGGGCGGCAAGCAACTGCCGTCGGTGTCCATGGAGGAGATTGCCGGCGTCCGGTACGTCACCCACTTCACCATGGCCGCCCTCGACGGTGACCTGGAGGCCATCGAGGAGGGCGTTCGTACGGTCACCGAGATGGTGCTCTCCGGCAAGGTCCGGCCCGTCGTGCACACCGAACTGCCGCTGACCGAGGCGGCCAAGGCACACCAGCTGATGGAGGACCGGGCACAGCTCGGCCGGGTCGTGCTCATCCCCTGAGCGCCGCCCCGGCCCCACAGACAGCGGCGGCCCCGATCCCCTCCCCGCATCCGGCGGAGCCGCCGCGCCTCCACTCCTTTTCACCGCTAGCGCAAGGAAGCAGTGCATGACGACCTCCGCGAATACCACCTCGGCCGCGCCGGAGCACAGCGACCGCGTCGACGCAGCCCTGCTCAAGCTCGGCATCGTCCTCATTCTCGGAACGATCGTGGCCGTGCTCGACGCCACCATCGTCAGCGTCGCCATCGACTCCATCCAGCGGGATCTCGGCAGCCCCCTGTCCACCATGCAGTGGGTCAGCACCGGCTACCTGCTCTCTTTCGCACTGGTCGTGCCGCTCAGCGGCTGGGCCACCGAGCGGTTCGGCGCCAAGCAGGTCTGGATGACCTCCGTGGCCTGCTTCGTGGGCAGTTCGGCGCTGTGCGGGCTGGCCTGGTCGGCCGGTTCCCTGATCGCCTTCCGGATCCTCCAGGGCCTCGGCGGCGGATTCATCCAGCCCATCGGCCAGTCGATGATCGCGCAGGCGGCGGGCCCCCGGCGGCTCGGCCGGGTGATGAGCATGCTGGTCATCCCCCTCACCTTCGCCCCACTCCTCGGTCCGGTGCTGGGCGGCGTCGTCCTCTCCCAGCTCAGCTGGCCCTGGATCTTCTACATCAACGTCCCCGTCGGCATCGTCACCCTGATCCTCGCCGCGAAGGTGCTGCCCGCCACCGAGCCCAAGGGCGGCCACACCCTGGACACCCTCGGTCTCCTGCTGGCCTGCCCCAGCGTGGCCGCCCTGATGTACGGGTTCTCCGAGGCCGCCGGCGACGCCTCGCCCACCTCGCCCGAGGTGACCGTCCCGGTGCTCCTCGGGGCCGCGCTGCTCGTCGGTTACGTCGTGCACGCCCGGCGCTACCGGGGCAACCCACTGCTCGACCTCAGACTGTTCGGCAACCGGGGCTTCAGCGTCTCCGTGTCGACCTCGTTCCTGCTCGGTGCGGCCCTGTTCAGCTCGATGTTCATGCTGCCGCTCTACTACCAGCAGGTACGCGGTCAGGACGCCCTGCACGCCGGGTTGCTGCTGATCCCCCAGGACCTGGGCGTCGCGGTCTCCATGATGTTCGCGGGCAAGCTCTCCGACCGCCTCGGCGGCCCCCGGCCCATCGTGCTCGCCGGCATCGTGCTCGCCCTCGCCGGCACCCTGCCCTACACCCAGGTCGGCGACCACCCCAGCGAAGTACTGCTCACCCTCGGCCTGTTCGTCCGGGGCGTCGGCATCGGCGCCACCATGACGCCGGCCATGGCCCAGGTCTTCCGCAGTGTCCAGCCGCAGGAGATCCCGCGGGCCGCGGGCCTCAGCAACGTCCTGCACCGCGTCGGCGGTTCCATCGGCACGGCCGCGCTCGCCGTGGTGCTGCAGCACCAGCTCACCGCCCACTCGGCGGCCCCGGCCTTCGGCGACGCCTTCTGGTGGGCGTTCGGCATCAGCGCCCTGACGGTGGTGCCCGCGGTGCTGCTGCCTGGCCGGCAGCGCCGCTGACCACCCCCAGACCTCTTCGTCCCAGACAGGTGTGAACTGTGCGCATCCTCTTCGTGGCTCATGGACCCGCTCATGTTCCCTGGATCGTGCCGCTCGCCTGGGCGAGCCGGCTCGCCGGGCACGAGGTGCGCGTCGCCGCCCGGCCGCAGTCGGTCGCGCGGGTCACCGCGGCCGGTCTGATCGCCGTGCCGATCGGTGACTCGGCGGCGGGCGACGCCTTCATCCGGCGGACCGCACCCCTCACCGGCGAACGCCCCAAAAGGCTGCCCGCCACGTGGCCGAGCGGCCCGCTCGGCTGGAGCGAGGAACGCCGGCTGCACTGGAGCGACCAGGTGCTCGGCCTCGCCGACTCGCTCGCCGACGACATGGTGGACTTCGCCCGGTTCTGGCGCCCGGACCTCGTGGTGTACGACGTGGGGGCAGTCGTCGGCCTGGTCGCCGCGGCGGCTGTCGGCGTCCCCGCCCTCGCGCACAGTTGGTGCCAGCCGCTGGGCCTGTACTTCCTCCATGAGGACGAGGTACCGCCCACCTACCCACGGCTGTTCGAGCGCTTCGGAGCCGAACCGAGGATCGGCACGGACACCTGGATCGACTGCACCCCGCCGGCTCTGCACACCCCGCACCCGGTGCCGCGCATCCCCATGAGGTACGTCCCTTACAACGGCCCCGGCGAGGTGCCGGACTGGCTGCGGGAAGAACCCAAGCGGCCCCGGATCTGCGTCACCGGCGGCATCACCACCTCCACCGTGGACGACTTCGGCCGCCAACTCCTCGACGAGGCGGCCGAGGTGGACGCCGACGTGGTCATGGCGGTGACCCGCCCCGAGGCCTTCGACGGCCTCACCCTGCCCGGCAACGTCCGGCTGACGGGCTGGGTACCGCTCGGTGCACTCCTTCCCACGTGCTCGGGCCTCGTCCAGCACGGCGGTGCCGGGTCCACCATGACAGCCCTCGCGTACGGCGTCCCCCAGCTCGTCGTCCCCGACGGCACAGACACTCCGCAGAGCCTGTGCGCCGACCAGGTCGCCCGCTCCGGCACCGGAATCCACCTCACCCCCGCCGAACGCGCCCGGCCCGGCGCCCTCGCCGCCGCCCTCGGCGACCTGCTCACGCAGGCCGAGTACGCCCGGCGCGCCGGCGTCGTGAGCGAGGAGATCGCCGCGATGCCGCCCGCCGCCGAGGTCGTCTCCCTCCTGGAGCAGCGGGCGGCGCACGCCACTGACTCCCAGCCAACTTCCACTGCGAAATAGGTAGGTCCTGACATGACTGACACCCAGACCGCCGTCGAGATGCCACAGGTCAGCTGGACCGCCCTGGGCGCGGCGTGGACGCGCGCGCGGGAGGGCGAGCGGGCCGACGCGCTGTTCACCGACGACCTCGCCCCGCACTTCATCGCCGCCGTCGGCGACAAGGCCCCCTACATCGAGGCGGGCGACCAGGTGCTGGACGGGCACGACGGGGACGTGCTCGCCAACCCGTTCACGGCGATGGGCGACTACGTAGCCATCCGCACCCGCTGGCTCGACGACCTGCTCCGCCGGGCCGCCGCCGACGGCATCCGCCAGGTCGTCCTGCTCGCCGCGGGGCTCGACACCCGCGCGTACCGCATCGAATGGCCCCCGGAACTGCAGCTGTTCGAGCTGGACCTGCCCGACCTGATCGCCTTCAAGGAAGAGGTGCTCCGCGCCAGCGGCGCCCGCCCCGCCTGCGCCCGCCACGCCGTCTCCTTCGACCTGCGCGAGGGCTGGGCGGGCGCGCTGCGGGCGGCGGGGTTCGACGCCACCCGGCCCACCGCCTGGCTGGCCGAAGGACTGCTGCACTACCTCACGCCCGCCGACAACCAGCAGATGCTGGACGACATCGGTGCCCTTTCGGCCCCCGGCAGCATGCTGGCGACCGACCACATCGAGGCGGCCATGATGGGCGGCGACAACGCCGAGACTGCCGACTCGACCGGCCTCGAATACGACCAGTTGGTCAAGGGCGGTCCCGGCGAGCACCCGGTGCGCTGGCTGGAGCGGTCCGGCTGGCAGGTGGAGTCCCGCAGCCCCGCCGACTGCGCCGTCGAATACGGCCGCCCGATCCCGCCCCTGCTGGATCCGGCCGTGCCCGGCAGCGTCTGCGAGGGCGCGCTCTACCTCCAGGCGCGGTGGCACGGCGGAACCCGCGACGCGGCCTGAGCCGGCCCGCGGACAGGGCGCCGGGGCCGCGACAGCGGCGGCCCCGGCGCCCTGCTGTGCCCTTCGGCGCCCCGCCCGCCGGGATCACACCTCGGCCCGGGTCCTGTGGGCTTCAAGTGCCTTTCGAGGCGGCACCCGGAACCTCGAATGACAGCCGTATGCCAGGACCAGCAGGAGACACCGATGACCATGGGGACAGCAACAGGTGACGACCGATGAACCGTCGTGTCGTCATCACCGGAATCGGGGTCGTCGCCCCGGGGGCAGTGGGCACCAAGGCGTTCTGGGAGATGCTCACCGAAGGCCGTACCGCCACACGGAACATCAGCCTCTTCGACGCCTCGCAGTTCCGCTCCAGGATCGCCGCCGAGGTGGACTTCGACCCGACCGAGCACGGATTCACCACCGAGGAGGCCGAACGGCTCGACCGGGCCGCCCAGTTCGCGGTCGTGAGCGCCCGTGAGGCCGTCGCCGACAGCGGGATGACCGGAGACCTCGACCCGCTGCGCACCGGCGTGGCGCTGGGCAGCGCAGTCGGCTGCACCATGGGCCTGGACCTCCAGTACAACGAGGTGAGCCGGGGCGGTTCCGGCTGGCACGTGGACCACACCCTGGCCGTCGACCACCTCTTCGACTACTTCGTGCCCAGCTCCATGGCGGCCGAGGTCGCCTGGGCCACGGGAGCCCAGGGGCCGGTGTCCATGATCTCCACAGGCTGCACATCCGGCCTGGACTCCATCGGCCACGCGGTCGAACTGATCCGGGAAGGAAGCGCCGACGTGATGGTCGCCGGCGCGACCGAGGCACCCATCTCGCCCATCTCCGTGGCGTGCTTCGACGCCATCAAGGCCACCTCGCCGCGCAACGCCGAGGCGGCCACCGCCTCCCGGCCCTTCGACCGCAGCCGCAACGGCTTTGTGCTCGGTGAGGGCAGCGCCGTCCTGGTCCTGGAGGACATGGACCACGCCCGCCGCCGCGGCGCGCACGTGTACGCGGAGATCTCCGGCTTCGCCAGCCGCTGCAACGCCTACCACATGACCGGACTGCGCGCGGACGGCAAGGAGATGGCCGAGGCCATTCGTGTCGCACTCGACGAGGCGCGCCTGGACCCCACAGCCGTGGACTACATCAACGCCCACGGTTCCGGCACCAAGCAGAACGACCGTCACGAAACCACTGCCTTCAAGCGCAGCCTCGGTGACCACGCCTACCGGATCCCGGTCAGCTCCATAAAGTCGATGATCGGTCACTCCCTCGGTGCGATCGGCTCCCTGGAAGTGGCCGCGAGCACCCTGGCGATAGAGCACAACACCGTGCCGCCGACCGCCAATCTGCACGAGCCCGATCCCGCCTGCGACCTGGACTACACACCTCTCACCGCGCGCGAGCACCGCACCGACACGGTGCTGAGCGTCGGCAGCGGGTTCGGCGGCTTCCAGAGCGCCATGGTCCTGACCGGCCCCGGCGTACGGGAGGCGGCATGACCACCCTCGCCCCCGAGACCGGCCGGGGCCGGGCTCCGGCCGCACCGGCCGGCGCACCGGTCGTCACCGGGATCGGTGTCGCCGCCCCCAACGGCTTGTCCGCCCGTGTGTGGTGGAACGCCGTGCTGCACGGCGAGAGCGGCATCCGCCGGGTCACCCGTTTCGATCCCGCCCGCTACCCGGCTCACCTCGCCGGCGAGGTGCCCGGCTTCGTCGACGCGGAGTACATCCCCAGTCGGCTGCTGCCGCAGACCGACCGGATGACCCGGCTCTCCCTCGCCGCCGCGCAGGAGGCCCTCGACGACTCGGGCCTGGACCCGGAGCGGCTGCCCGAGTACGGGGCGGGCGTCATCACCGCGAGCTCCGCCGGCGGCTTCGAGTTCGGCCAGCGGGAGCTGCAGGCGCTGTGGAGCAAGGGCGGCCAACACGTCAGCGCGTACCAGTCCTTCGCCTGGTTCTACGCCGTCAACAGCGGCCAGATCTCCATCCGGCACAAGCTTCGCGGCCCCAGCGGCGTCCTGGTCAGCGAGCAGGCGGGCGGCCTCGACGCCGTCGCCCAGGCCCGCCGACAGCTGCGCCGCGGGGTGAGCGTGGTGGTGACCGGGGGCGTCGACTCCGCGATCTGCCCGTGGGGCTGGACCGCCCACATCGCCGGCGGCCGCCTGAGCGTCAGCCAGGACCCGGCCCGCGCCTACCTGCCGTTCTCGGCGGACGCGAACGGTGAGGTGGTCGGCGAGGGCGGTGCCCTGCTCGTCCTGGAGGACGCGGGCGCCGCCCGGCAGCGCGGCGCCCGGGCGTACGGAGAGATCGCCGGGTACGCCGCCACGTTCGATCCGGCGCCCGGTTCCGGCGGGACACCGGCCCTGGGCCGGGCCGCGGAGCTCGCCCTCGCCGACGCCGGGGTGAGGCCGGACCAGGTCGACGTCGTGTTCGCCGACGCGGCCGGCGAGCGGGCCGCGGACCAGGCGGAGGCCGAGGCGCTGGCGGAGCTGTTCGGCCCGTACGCCGTCCCGGTCACCGCGCCGAAGACGATGACCGGCCGGCTCTCGGCGGGCGGCGCGTCCCTGGACCTGGCCGCCGCGCTGCTGTCGCTGCGCGACCAGGTGGTCCCGCCGACCGTGAACGTCGCCGCGCCCGCCGGAGACTGCCGGATCGACCTGGTGACCGGCGGGCCGCGGTGGCTTCCCCTGCGCACCGCTCTCGTCCTGGCCCGGGGACGCGGCGGCTTCAACGCCGCCGTGGTCGTCCGCGCCGTCCGCTGACACCCGGCGAAACCCACAGACAACCAGAAAGCCACCGCAAGCCAGAAGGCCGAAAAAAGAGGGAGCACCCATGTCTGCCGAGATGCAGCTGCAAGACCTGACCGACCTGCTGCGCGAGTGCGCCGGTGAGGCCGAGGCGGTCGACCTGTCCGGAGACGTCCTGGACGTGCCGTTCGCCGAGCTCGGCTACGACTCGCTCGCCATCCTGCAGACCACCGGGCGCATCGAGATCGACCACGCCCTGGTGCTCGACGAGGAGGCGGTGTCCGAGGCCGAGACGCCCCGCCAGTACCTCGACCTGGTCAACGAGGCGCTCGGCGCCGCGCAGAAGGCCTGAGCCCGGCCACCCGCGGCAGCCCCGCGGACCAGCGGACTACCGGAGGAGTCGATCCGTGATCACGCACCATCCCACCGCCCCCGATCTCAGGGGCCGCACCGCGCTGGTGACCGGGGCCACCCGGGGCGTCGGCCTCGCCGTCGCCCGCAAACTGAGTGCCTGCGGCGCCGACGTGCTGGCCGGCTACGCACACGATGAGGAGAACGCGGCCGCGGCCATGCGCTCACTGGCCCACCTGCCCGGCCGTGTCACCGCTTTCAGAGCCGATGTCACCGAGGAGCTGGAGGCCCTGCTGGCCGAGGCACGGCGGCTCTTCGGCGGCCTCGACATCTTCGTCCACAACACCTCCTACTTCCGGCCGGGCCCCACCCTGGGCGCCGATCTCACGGCTGCCGAACGGGCTCACGCCGTAGCCGTACGGCCGCTGCTCGCCGGGGCGCCCGCCATCGCGGAGCTGATGGCGGGCCGTCCCGGCCGGATCATCGCCGTATCGAGTGAGGGCGCCCGCAAGGTGGTGCCGCGGTACGCGGGCGCGGGCGTGGCCAAGGCGGCGCTGGAGGCCCTGGTGCGCTATCTCGCCGTGGAACTCGCGGGCCGGGGCATCGCCGTCAACGCGGTCTCCGCGGCCAAGCTCGACAAAGGGGACGGTTCCGTACCGCCCGAGGTGGCCAAGGCGATCGCCGGGCGTACCCCGGGCGGCCGGCTGACCACGCCGGAGGACCTTGCGGACGTGGTCGCGCTGCTGTGCACGAACGAGGCGGCGTGGCTGCAAGGACAGGTCCTGACCGCCGACGGCGGCCTCGGCCTGGTCGCGGGCTGAGAGGGACTGACATGACGTCAACTGACGAGATCGGCACGGATGTCTGCGTGGTCGGTGCCGGGCCCGCCGGGCTCGCGCTCGCTCTGCTGCTGCTGCGGTCCGGCGTGCGGGTCGCCGTCCTGGAGAAGTCCACCCACCTGCGCCGCGAGTTCCGCGGCGAGATCCTCCAGCCGGGCGGCCAGCACATCCTCGACACACTGGGGGTCCTCGGCGAGGCCCGGGCCGCCGGCGCCTGCGAACTCGACGGCTTCCAGCTCGTCGATCGCGACCGGGTGCTGCTCGACATCGACTACCGGGCACTGCCCGCACCGTACGACCACCTGCTCGCCGTACCGCAGCCGCACCTGCTGCAGGCGCTGCTCGACGCCTGTCATGAGCTGCCGGGCTTCGCCTACTTCGACGGGCACCGCGTCAGCGGTCTCGTCGAGGAGAACGGCCAGGTCACCGGTGCCGTCGCGAGCGGACGCGGCCGTCAGCTCACGGTGCGTGCCCAGGCGGTCGTCGCGGCCGACGGCCGGTTCTCCAAGACCCGGGCGCTGGCCGGGATCGAAGCGGGCCGCATCGAGGCGTTCCGGCACGACGTGCTCTGGTTCAAACTCGACGCGCCCGACCGCCAGACCCACCGGGTACGGGTGCACCGCACGGGCCACCGTCCCGTCCTCGTGCACGACTCCCACCCCGGCAAGCTGCAGATCGGCTGGACCCTTCCGCACCGCGGCTGGCCCGAGGTCGCGGCCCGGGGCATCGGTGAGGTCAAGCGCGAACTGGCCGCTGCGCTGCCGCAGTTCGCCGACCTCATCGAGGACTCCATCGGTGCCCTCGCCGACCTGAGCCTGCTCGACGTGTTCGCCGGCAAGGCGCGCGAGTGGGTGCGCGACGGGCTCGTCCTCATCGGCGACAGCGCCCACACCCACAGCCCGTTGGGCGCCCAGGGCATCAACCTGGCCCTGCAGGACGCGGCGGCGTTGCACCCCGTACTGCTGGAGGCGCTGCAGGCCGGTGATACCGCGCGCGAGCGGTTCGCGCCCTTCATCGACGTCCGGATGCGGGCCGTGGACGCCGTCATGAAGATGCAGGCGATGCAGGCGAAAGGCATGTTCGGGGCCGGTGGACCAGTCGCCGACCTGCTTCGCTCCAGCCTTGCCGGGGTGATCCGGCGCAGCCCCATCGGGCTGAAGATCACCCGCCGGGTGGCCTTCGGTCATCCCCCCGTGGACGTCCGCACGGACCTGTTCACCACCGCTCCCGCGCCCCGCCTCCCGCACCCGACGCACTCGAAGGGATGACCCGTATGCGCATCATCGACCTGTCCTCGCCCGTGGACGCCACCGCGTGGGAGCCCGATCCGGTGATCCACAAGATCCTCACCCCCGCCGAGGGCGCGCGCCACATGAGCGAGGAGATGCACAAGCACTTCGGCGTCGACTTCGACCCGTCCGTGCTGCCCGGCGCTGAACTGCTCTCGCTCGACACGTTCACCCTCACCAGCCACACCGGTACCCACGTCGACGCTCCGTCCCACTACGGCACGACAGCCGCCTACGGCACCCCCCGCCACATCCACGAGATGCCGCTGGACTGGTTCCACCGCCCCGCGATCCGGCTGGATCTGCGCGACCAGCCGGTCGGCGCCGCAGGCGTCGAGGTGATCGAGAAGGAACTCGCCCGGGTGGGCCGCACCCCCGAGCCGTACGACATCGTGCTGTTGAACACCGGGGCCTCCGACTACGTCGGCACGCAGGAGTACTTCACCGACTTCACCGGCCTCGACGGCGCCGCCACCGAGATGCTGCTCGACTTCGGCGTCAAGGTGATCGGGACCGACGCCTTCAGCCTCGATGCTCCCTTCGGCGACATGATCCGCCGCTACCAGGAGACCGGGGACCGCTCCGTGCTGTGGCCCGCGCACTTCGCCGGGCGCCGCCGGGAGTACTGCCAGATCGAGCGGCTGCACAACCTGGACGCGCTGCCGGGGGACTTCGGCTTCACCGTCTCCTGCCTGCCGGTGAAGCTGGTCGGTTCCGGTGCCGGATGGGCCCGCGCCGTGGCCCTGGTGGAGGAGTGAGCGCCATGACGGTGACCGCTCCCTCCGCCCGGGCCACCAAGCCCGCCCCCGTCGCGCCGCCACGGACGGTCCTGATCGTCGGCAGCACCCGCGAGGCCCGTCTGGGCGGTACTGTCGCCCACTGGTTCGCCGACCAGGCCGCCCGGCACGGGGGCCTCGACCTCGACGTCGCCGACCTCGCCGTGCTCGGGCCCGACGCAGAGGGACTCGGCGAACGCCTGGCCGCCGCCGACGCGTTCGTGGTGGTGACCCCCGAGTACAACCACAGCTTCCCCGCCCCGCTGAAGGCGGCCGTCGACCGTTTCCGCACCGAGTGGCAGGCCAAGCCGGTCGGCTTCGTCTCCTACGGCGGCATGTCCGGCGGCCTGCGCGCGGTCGAGCAACTGCGCCTGGTGTTCGCCGAGTTGCATGCCGCCACCGTGCGGGACGGGGTCAGCTTCCACAACGTCTGGGAACGGTTCGACGCCGACGGGCGGCCGGTCGACGCGGCTGGGGCCGAGGCAGCCGCCAAGAAGCTGATCGACCAGCTCGCCTGGTGGGCGCACGCCCTGCGCGAGGCCAGGACATCCCACCCCTACCAGGGCTGACTGGGCTGATGTCATGCGTGTCCTCGTCGTCGCCGGCCGAGGTGAACGGGCCGCGGAACTCCTGGCCACCTGCCGAACGGCAGGCCTCACGGGGGTGTTCGCGCACTGCGGCTGCCGCCATTGCGCCCGTCCGGCGCGGGAGGCCGGCGAGACGTACCGGGTCGCCGACTGCCAGTGGCCGGCCGAACTGCTCGAAGCGGCGGACCGCTTCGGCGTGGACGCCGTCCACCCCGGCGGAGGTCCGCTCGCGGCCAGTACGGAGTTCTTCTGGTCTGTGCTGTCCTGGTTTCTGATATGGGCGGGACCCGTTCCCGAGACATGCACCGGCTCACGCCACCACGCGGTGGTCGTCCCCGTCGGCCGTCCCCCCTGGGCGCCTGCCCAGGCGAACGCCGCACGCGAGAAGTTGGCGCCGCTGCTGCCGGCCGCCGTCGGCCCGGGCCCGCCGCCGGTCATGATGGTGGACCCCGGCATCCTGTGCGCCGGGAACCACGCCCGGGCGAGTGGCCCGTCCTGCGGCGTTCCCGCGTGCGGGTGGGGGGACCGCAGCCGGTGTAGGAGGCGGTAGGGGGCTGCGCCGTCTCCGAGCACACGGCACGCTGACACCATCCGCGCATCCGGTCGATGCCGCCCGGGCACGCGGAACACAGCGGTGGGCGCCCGCTTCTGATCCCCGGCGGCGCCCGCATCCACCGCACGCCCGGACCCCCACGAGGCGATCGGTGGCACCAAGGCCCCCGCTGGCCCTGCGTCGGCGGGGGCTTCGGCTTTTGCGGCGGTGCACAGGAGAGGCGGGCGATGAAACGGGGAAGCCTTCTTGCCATCAGCGACCTGCATGTCGCCTACCCGGAGAACCGGGAGATCGTCGAAGCACTCAGGCCGGACAGTGACGAGGACTGGCTGCTCGTCGCGGGCGACGTCGGTGAGCTCACCGAGGACATCGCATGGGCCCTGCGGCTCCTGAAGGACCGCTTCGCCGAAGTGGTCTGGGCGCCGGGCAACCACGAACTGTGGACACCCCGCGAGGATCCCGTCCGGCTGCGCGGCGTCGAGCGCTACCGCCACCTCGTCGACCTGTGCAAAAACCTTGGCGTCCGCACCCCCGAGGACCCCTACGCCGTATGGGAGGGACCGGGCGGCCCGGTGACCGTCGCACCGTTGTTCCTGCTGTACGACTACACCTTTCGCACGCCGACCGCGAGCGACAAGGAGGCGGCGCTGGCCCAGGCGTACGACAAGGGCGTGGTGTGCGCGGACGAGTTCCTCCTGCACCCCGACCCCCATCCGAGCCGGGAAGCCTGGTGCAACGACCGGCTGGAGCAGACCGCGGCGCGTCTCGAAGCGATCGACCCGGACATCCCCACCGTGCTCGTGAACCACTATCCGCTGGTGCGGGAGCCGACCCGGATCCTGTTCCACCCCGAATTCGCCCAGTGGTGCGGCACGGTACGCACCGCGAACTGGCACCGCAGGTTCCGCGCCGCCGCAGTGGTCTACGGCCACCTGCACATCCCCCGTACGACCTGGCACGACGGGGTGCGCTTCGAGGAGGTCTCGGTGGGCTACCCCCGTGAGTGGCGCAGAGCGGGCCACCCGCGCACCGTGCCGCGCAGGATCCTGCCGTGAGCGCCCACGAGATGATCCCGGTGTGCTCCGCCGGCCACGCGGGGGCGGACCGCAGGCCCGCCCTTCTGGAGCGGATCCTGCCCGATTCGGTGGCCGTCGCCGAGGCCTACGACGATCCGCCGGACATTCCGCTGTTCAGCCAGGAGGCACTGCTGATCCGCGACGCCGTGCCGTCCAGGGTGCGCGAGTTCAGCACGGCCCGGCTGTGCGCCCGCCGGGCGCTGGCCAGGCTGGGGTGGGATCCGGTGCCGCTGGTGGGCTCCCTGGGCAGGCCTCCGAAGTGGCCCGAGTCGACGACCGGCAGCATCACGCACTGCACCGGTTACCGGGCCGCCGCAGTCGCCCGCACCGAAGACATCGCCCTGCTCGGCATCGATGCCGAACCCCACGCGCCGCTGCCGGAGGGCGTACTGGAAGTGATCGCGCTGCCGGCCGAACTGGCCCGCGTCCGCGGCGCCCTGGCGAGCCGGCCCCGGCTGCGCTGGGATCGGCTGCTGTTCTGCGCCAAGGAGGCCGTCTACAAGGCGTGGAACCCCTACACCGAGCAGAACCTGGGCTTCGAGGACGCCGACATCGTGATCGACCTGAACGCCCCCCGCTTCGCCGCCCGCCTGCTCGCCCCGCCGCCCGCGGGGCGCGGGCACGGGATCCGGACGCTGGAGGGGACCTGGACGGTGGAGGCCGGCCTCATCCTCACGGCCGTGGCACTGCCCGGTCCCCGCTGAGGGCCGTGCGTCAGCCCCGCGTCCCGAGCCGCCTGGCCAGTTCGTCCAGTACGGCGGGCACATGGGAGTTGAGGAAGAAGTGCCCGCCGGGAAAGACCCGAAGGTCGAAGGCGCCCGTGGTGTGCTCGCGCCAGGCGTCGGCCTCCTCCGCCGTCACCCGGGGGTCGTCGTCGCCGGTCAGCACCAGCAGCGGGCAGGCCAGGCGCGGGCGGGAACGGTACCGGTAGGTCTCGGCCGCCTTGTAGTCGCTGCGGACGTAGGGCAGGACCAGTTCCCGCAGCTCCTCGTCGTCCAGGAGCTGCGCCCCGTCGCCGCCGAGCACCTTCATGTCGGCGACCAGCGCCTCGTCGTCGAGGAGGTGTACGTGCTCGTTCCGCGTCCGCGACGGCGCGCGCCGCCCCGAGGCGCACAGCAGCGACGGTGACAGGCCCGCCTCCTGGAGCCGTACGGCGACCTCGAAGGCGAGGGTGGCGCCCAGACTGTGCCCGAACAGGGCGTAGCCCGTGTCCGGTTCCGCCTCCAGCAGCGGGCGCAGTTGCCCGGCCAGCAGGTCCGCCAGCTCGTGCAGGTCCTCCAGGCACGGCTCGCCGCGCCGGTCCTGGCGGCCGGGGTACTGCACCGCGAGGACGTCCACCGACGGCGCGAGCGCTCGGGAGACGGGGAAGTAGTAGGAGGCCGAACCGCCCGCGTACGGCAGGCAGACGAGCCGGGTACGCGCTGCGGGCGCTGGATGGAACCTGCGCAGCCAGGGGCCGAGTTCCGTGGACGTTGCGGGCATGCTGTCCCTTTTCCGCGCCGAAGCGCTCATATGGCCTCGCCGACGTCACCGGCGAGACGCAGTTCGATGGGCAGCTCCTCCCGGTTTCGGATCTGCATCTTGCGGTAGATCCGGGTGAGGTGCTGTTCGACCGTGCTGACCGTGATGTACAGCCGGGCTGCCACCTCACGGTTGGTGAACCCCTGGGCGGCCAGAACGGCTACGCGCCGTTCCGACTCGCTCAGCGTGGCCAGTCTGTCGTCGTCCGGATGCGTCCGCTGCTCCTTGAGAGGCGGCACGGGGGAGAGCAGTGGCAGCACCTCGCCGGCCCGGCACTCCTGGGCGGCCAGCCGCGCCCGGCGGGCGGCGGCGCGGGCCCGCACGGTGTCGCCCACCGACTGATAGGCCTCGCTCAGTTCGGCCAGGGCGCAGGCGCTGTGGTAGAGGTCGCCACCGCGTTCCAGCAGCCGCAGCGCCTCCTCGAGCAGAGCGGGCCGCTCCCGGACCGTGCGGGTGGCGGCCAGCGACCGCAGAACGATCCCCCGGGTGCGGTGGCGCCCCCCGGTGTGCGGCAGCCGCTGCTCGTGCAGCACCGCCGCCGCGCGTCCGCGCTCTCCGATCCGCAGCCAGGCCTCGGCCGCACCGGCCCGCCAGGGGACCAGTGCCGCGTTGTCGATGTGCCACTTCACCATCAGCTCCCCGCAGGCCGAGAAGTCGGCGAGGGCGGCATGGCAGCGATCGGCGGCCAGATGGTGGCGGCCACGCGCGTGCAGGTAGTGCAGGCCGACCCGGGTCTCGAAGAGCCCCGGGGGCACGGCCGGGGGCAGCAGCCCGGCCGCGGCCCGGTACCGGCCCATGGCCGTCATGGCCTCGACGCGGGTGGCCAGCGCCAGCGCATAGTTCTCGTTCCAGGTCTCTCCGCGGAGCAGGTCCATGGCCCGCTCGGCGGACGTGGCGGCGTCGTCGAGCCGGCCACGGCGCAGCTCGGTGAGCGCGGCCAGGCTGCCGATGATGCCCTGCCAGGCCGCGAGACGGTGCCGGTCCGCCTCGGTCAGGAAACGCCGGCACCAGTGCGCCGCATCCTCCAGCAGGTCCGAGTAGACGAGGCTCAGCACCGAAGAGGTCACGGCGCGGCAGGAGCTGTGGTAGAAGCTCACGTCCTGCAGCACCTGCTGGGCCTGGGCGACGGTGTGCTCGTCGGCACGCTGGCCGAGAACGGCGGACAGGGCCTGTGCGGAGCGGAGTTCGGGGGTGGCGATCACGGGTGGCTCGGGCACGCCGGTGCTGGTGGGCGGCGTCGCGAACTCCTCGATGCGGGGGAGCAGCCCGGGGAAGTTGTTGCCGACGAGGGAGCGGATGAGAGTCGCGTCGCAGGCCGCCTGGGTGGCGTCGCCCCGGTCGGCGGCCAGCTTGCCCAGCACCTCGACGGCGTCGTGGAACTGGAACTGCCACAGCAGGGACTCGGCGACCACCTGGGCCTGTGCCCGGCCCAGTCTCCCCTCCAGGATCGGCGCCTTCAGGGCGAAGAAACGGTCCCGCGCCGATCCAGGGGCAAGCAGCCAGTGAACGGACGCCAATCTCGCCTTGATCAGGTGGCGTTCACCGTCGTCGGTCGCGCACTCCAGGGCCCGCTTGAGATAGCCGATCGCGCAGTCGGGCCGGTCGTCGGTGAGGGCGTGGAAAGCCGCGTCCTGCAGGACGGGCACCGTCCAGTCCCCCGGGGCGGGGCCGGCCCCGAGCAGCTGCCGGGCGATGACCTCCGAAGGGGCCCCGTCGTCGAGCAGCAGCCGGGCCGCCCGGTCCCGCAGCCGAACGGCTTCGCCCGCCGGGACCGCCTCCAGCACCACCGCCCCGCCGTCGGGGTGTCTGAACCGTGTGCCGTCCAGGATCCCGGTTTCCGAGAGCTTCTCGACGGCACGCCGGGCCAGGTCGGAGCCGATGCCGGTCAGCCGGCCCACCAGATGGACGTCGGCCGACTCCTCCAGGACGGCCACGCCTCGCGCCACCCGGACGGCCGGCTCGCCCAACCGGTGCAGGCACACCAGCACGGCCTGCCGGAACGCGGCGCCCGCCGTCCGCTCCGCCGGCTGGGGACGGCCGTCCGCGTGGTCGGTGAGAAGGGTCCGGACCAGCAGGGGATTGCCGCCCGTCCACGCGTGCAGCGGCAGTGCGAGCCGGTCCGCCGCAACAGGCCCGAGCCGCTCACGCACCAACTGCCGTACCCCGCGCGGTCCGAGCGGCCCAAGATGCACGCGCCGCACCTGCGGGTGGTACAGCAGGTCCTGGAGCACGCCGGACGGCGGCCGGTCGAGCTGCGGATCCAGGGTGACGGCCAGTGCCAGCCCTCCCGGCGCCACCTCCTGGACCAGCTGCCGCAGCCAGCGCAGCGACTCGGTGTCGGTGTACTGGAGGTCGTCGACCGCGACCAGCACGGGGCCGCGGCCGGCCAGCTCGGCGACGGTGCGCCGCGCGTCACCGGCCACCTGCGCGGCCTCGTCCGCGGAGCTCCGGTGCACCGGACGCCGACTCGTGGCGACGGACCGGGACTTCAGGAGCTTGTGCACCGTCGCGTACGGCACGTCCTGCTCCGCCGGGGTACTCGCCGCCAGCAGGACGACACGGCCCGAGGACGTCGCCCGCCGGGCCAGGGCGTGCAGCAGGGACGTCTTGCCCATGGCGGTGGGTCCGCTGATCAGGGCGCGTGGGGACGTCGTCCCGGTGGCCCCCAGCAGGAGAGCCTGCAGGTGCTCCAACGTGTCAGCTCGTTCAGCCAGCAAGGCTCTCGGCACTCCCTTCGCGGCCGATGCGCGGGTTCGCGTGCTGTCCGGGGTGGTGCCGCCCCCGACTGGGGGGCACCACCATGAGACCCCTATTGGCTTGGAGACGGCTTGAGAACCGTTCGCACGCCAGGTCGGCCGCGGTCCACGACGGCAGGAGTCCGGTGGCGTGGCCGGTATTCACCCCTTGCACCCGGCCGCCCCTAGGGGCGGCTGGGGTACGGGCAGGGGTTGGCCCGTCGGAAAGACCGGTCGTAGCGTTCTGGACGGAGGGATCTCGGGGAACCCGGTCCAGTTCACCCGAAGGACATGCATCTCGATCCAGTCATGCGTGCACGGGAGTTCCGCACAGTGCGGAATCAGGATCCGGAGGGTGTGTTGGTGTTGTTGGAGCAGTACACGCACATAGACGAGCCGCTCGACGGGCCGGGGTTGGATCCCCTGCTCGACGAAGTCGCCGCCGGAACCAACGGCTTCACGGTCATATGCGGCCCGGCGACCATGGGGAAGAGCGCCCTGCTGCAGAAGATCGTCGAACGGGCCACGGCAGCGGGTACCACCGTCCTGGGCGCCACGGGCTCCCCGGACGAACAGGACCTGCCGTACGCCGCACTCGGCAAGCTGTTCACCGGACTCGGTGTCGACACCGCCGGGCCGGCACGCGGACCGCTGCGCGTCGCACGGGAGACCCACCGGGCGGTCGCCGATCTCAACGCGGCCGGTCCCGTACTGATCGCCATCGATGACGCGCAGTACATCGACGACGAGTCGCTGCGCTGTCTGCAACAGCTGGCGTACGGCGTCCAGAGCATCCCGTTCGCCCTGGTGCTCACCTGGGAGCCGCAGCTCGCGGCGCCACCGCGACGCATCCTGGAGGACCTCATCTACCGGCCTCGGGTACAGCGCATCCAGGTCGGCCCGCTGACTTACCGAGACATCCTGCGGATGACCGGCAGCCGGCTGTCCGCCGCCGAGGCCGACACCCTCGCGCGGCGCTGCCTCGACCTCGGCGGCGGCAATCCGCTGCTGACCTGCGCCCTGCTGGAGGAGACCCTGCCGATGTCCAGGGAACCCTCGGGCGTGGACGCCTTCCGCCAGGCCGTCCTGGTCTGCCTGCACCGGATGGGCCCCGTCGCCACCCGGGTCGCCCGGGCGATCGCGATCCTGGACCGGGCCCCCGACACCGGCCTCATCAGCCGTCTGACCGAACTCGGCACCGGAGTCACCGCGGGGACCGTACAGCGCCTGGTCGAGGTCGGCGTGCTCGCCGAAGGCGGGTTCCGCCATCCGGAGACCCAGAGCGCCGTCATCGCGGAGATCCCCGCCGACGAGGCCATCGACCTGCGTTACCGCGCCGCCCAACTGCTGTACGAGGAGGGCGAGCCGTCCCGGTCGGTGATCAGTCAGCTGTCCGCCGCGGGGCCGCTGCCCCGCGAGTGGGTCCTGCCGGTGCTGTGCAGCGCAGCCCAGGACGCGCTGGCCGACGGGGAGATCTCCGCGGCCATCCAGTACCTCAACTTCGCTGTCGACTGCTGCCCCGACGAGGACCGGCGCTATGCCACCAAGGCGCGCGTGGCGGCCCTCTACCGTCTGGTGGAACCGGTCTCCTCCGGCCCCCGCCACCTTGCGCTCAAGGCACCCGCACTCGCCGGGAAGGTGGGGCAGCGGGAGGCCCTGAAGCTGGCCGAAGGGCTCCTGTGGCACCTGCAGTTCGACGACGCGCTCGACGTCGTCGCCGAGGTGGCCGCCCGGGACGACGGATTCAGCCTCGGCACGGAATGGCGCCAGCTCCGGCATCTGGTCGCCGCCGGATACCCGGGACTGCTGACCAGGCTGGAGGCGCTACTGCCGGAAGCCGCCCGTAGCGCCGCCACCGCCCCGGTGATCGCCCCGCCCTCGCTACGCGCGGTGCAGAGCCTGTCCACCGTCGTCACCCAGTCGGGCGGCGAGCACACCGTCGCACTCGCCGAACAGGTGCTGCAGGACAGCACGGTGGCGCAGGGCTCGCTGGAGGTCGCGGCCACCGCGATCTTCTCGCTCGTCTACGCCGACATGCTCGACACCGCCGCCGATTGGTGCGACCGGCTGCAGAGCGAACTGCACGGAGCCGACGGCATCGCCTGGAACGCCCTGTTCGGTGCGCTCCGCGCGCTGGTCGCGCTGCGCCGCGGCCAGATCGACATCGCGCTGGAACAGTCCCAGCAGGCTCTGAAGTTCGTGCCGGACAACGAACGCAGCATCCGCTCGGCGCTGCTGCTGGCCATGCTGGTCGAGGGCCACACCGCCGCAGGCAACCACGAGGCGGCGGCCGAGTGCCTGAGCCGCCCCATCCGCCAGCAGGTCCTGGAGACCAGAGCCGGACTCCACTACCTCTTCGCCCGTGGCCGCCACCACCAGGCCATGGACCGGCCGCACGCGGCGCTTGCGGACTTCATGGCCTGCGGGGAGCGCATGATCCAGTGGAACATGGACTCCCCCTCCGTCGCCCCCTGGCGGGTCGGCGCCGCCGAGGTGTGGCTCGCCCTGGGCAAGCGCCATCACGCCGCCCAGCTCGTCGAGGAGCAAATGAGCAGGCTGGGCGCCGGTCTGCCGCGCAGCCGGGGCATCGTGCTGCGCTGTCTGGCCGCCGTACGGGACGTCGGTGAGCGGCCCGGTATCCTCGGCGACGCCCTCAAGGCGCTGCAGGCCGGACACGACCGTCTGGAAAGCGCCCGGGCCCTGGCCGACCTGAGTGAAACCTTCCAGTCGTTGGGCAACAAGGCCGACGCCCGGACCGTCGCCCGCCGCGCTCGCCGTCTCGCCGACAGCTGCCACGCCGAAGGACTCGTCCAGGTCCTCACGCCCTACCACTCCGCCGGCCGGCCCGAGAAGCACAAACGGCCCATGGGGGAGGGGCAGTTCGCGGCACTCAGCGATTCCGAGCGCCGGGTGGCGATGCTGGCCGCCGCGGGGCACTCCAACCGGGAGATCGCCACAAAGATCTTCGTCACCGTCAGCACGGTGGAACAGCACCTGACCCGGGTCTACCGGAAGCTGAACATCACCAGCCGGGAGCAACTGCCCGTCGAGTTCCGCATGGAGGCGGCGGAGATCTCCTGACCGGGCCGGACATACGTCGCGGGCACCGCCGACCGGGGCGGTGCCCGCGAGGGACGTCCGGCCTGCGTGCGGCGGCCGGTCAGTCCGCGACCAGTACCGACACCTCGAGGCCGTCACCCATCGGGACGTGCACCGACTGGTAGCGGCCACTGGAGCGGACCAGATCGAAGTACGGCTGCTCCGGCAGCGTCCCCATGTCGTCGGCGATCACCAGGGCGCCGGGGGAGAGGGAGGGCTCGAGCAGTTCGAGCACCGGCAGGTACAGGTCCTTCCACCCGTCGAGGAACACGAGGTCCACCGGGCCGGGCAGCTCCTTGAGGGACTCCAGGGCGTCCCCGGTCCGTACCTCGACGATGTCGCTCAGGCCGGCGTCGGCGATGTTCCCCTCCGCGACCTCCGCCTTCTTCTCGTGCCACTCGGTGGTGATCACCGAGCCGCCGCTGTCCCGCGCCGCCGCCGCGAGAAACACCGTCGATATCCCGAAGGACGTGCCGAATTCGACGATGTTCTTCGCCTGCCGGTTCCTTGCCAGAAGATAGATCAGTTCACCGGCCTCGCGGGGAATCGAGATGTAGGCCTCGGCCAGCATGTCCGTCTGCTCCTGGTGCGTGAAATCACCCAGCGGGCGATTCTTCGCGACCAGCGCAGCGATGACCGGCTCATCCTGCACCTCCTCGTCCGCATACAGTTTGTCGAGCGTGGTGCGGACACGTTCCGATGTGAGCGTATTCATTCCGTTGCCTTTCCTGCGGGAGTGGCGAAGTGCTTGGATCGTACGCGCCACAGGCATCAAAAGGCAGAGTTCACCGTGGGGTTGAAAGCCTAAGTAGGGGGTGCGGCGACGCTTTGAGGGGGGAAGCGCTGTGGTGCTTCCGGGTGTGCGCACCTTGAATGGAGGTCGACTGGAAACGGACCGCGGAAACAGTGAACGAATGGAGCCAACTGATGAGCTTGCTGGACCAGCAGGGCGTTTTTCTGCCATATCTCCACCTGCTTGGTGGCCCTTTCGGTGAGCCGCCGCGCTATTCCTTCGAAGAGCGTGTCGCAGCCGCCGCGACGGACGGCGTCACGGGCATAGGATTCGACGGCGACGAATTCGACACGCTGCTCAAGACCCACACCGTGGACCAGCTGCGTGGAATTCTCGCCGACCACGGCGTGACCATCGGCGAACTCCAGATCCTCTACGGCTGGCACTTCGGCGGCGACTACGGCCGCATGGCCCGTCAGATGGAGGACCACCTCTACGACCTGGCCGACCAGTTCGACATCAAGCAGGTCAAGACGGTCATCATGACGCCGACCGAGTTCCCGCCGCAGGAGGTGCTCGTCGAGCGCTTCAACGGCATCCTCGACCGCGCGGCCGACCACGGCATCCGCATCGCCCTCGAGCCGCAGTCGGTCAACCCCGGCTTCGACTACGCCGCCGCCGTCGACCTCATCCTCGCCTCCGGCCGCGAGAACGCCGGGTTCGTCGTGGACGGCTGGCACTTCTTCCGCGACCCCGACCCGTACACCGCCCTGGAGAAGCTGCCCGCCGAGCACATCTTCGGCGTGGAGCTGAGGGACGCCACCACGGAGCCGCAGATCTCCCGAATGGAGGACTGCCTCAACTACAACCTGCTCCCCGGCGAGGGCGACTTCGACCTGGTGACGCTGCTGCGCACGCTGGACGCCAAGGGCGTCGACACGCCGATCGCGGCCGAGATCATGTCCAACGACCTGCGCAAGCTCTCCGCGCAGGAGAACATCGACCGCACCGTCGCCGCGGTCGACAAGGTCATGGCCGCGGCCCGCGCCGCGTGATCCCGGGCCGGGGAGCCGAAGCGCCGGCTCCCCGGCAGGCCCGGTCCGAAGGACAGACGGCGCACCGGGTCCCCGACCGGACCCCGTGCGCGTTCCCCTGTGTCCTTCCGCAGGCCGAATCCGCAGTCCGCCGTGCGAGTGATGGGTGTTGTTGGTGGTGAACGACGAAAAGCTTCGCGACTATCTCAAGCGCGCCACGGCGCAGCTCCAGCAGACCCGGACACAGCTGCGGGACCTGCAGGAGCGGGACCGGGAGCCGATCGCGATCGTGGGGATGAGCTGCCGGCTGCCAGGTGACGTCACCTCGCCCGCGGAACTCTGGGACCTCGTGGCCACGGGACGGGACGCCATCAGCGGCTTCCCCGTCAACCGCGGCTGGGACATCGCCGGGATCTACGACCCCGAGCCCGGCAAACAGGGCAAGAGCTACACCCGCCACGGCGGATTCCTGCACGACGCGGGAGAGTTCGACGCCGACTTCTTCAAGATCGGCCCCCGCGAGGCCAGGGAGATGGATCCTCAACAGCGCCTGATGCTGGAGCTGGCCTGGGAGGCACTGGAGAGCGCCGGCATCGACCCGCACACCCTCAAGGGCAGCAGGACCTGTGTGTTCGCGGGCATGGTCTACCACGACTACGCGTACAACAGCAGCACGGGCGCGATCGCCTCGGGCCGGCTCGCGTACAGCCTGGGTCTTGAGGGTCCGGCGGTGACGGTGGACACGGCGTGCTCGTCCTCGCTGGTCGCGCTCCACCTCGCCGCGCAGGCGCTGCGGTCCGGCGACTGCTCCCTCGCCTTGGCCGGCGGCGTCAACATCATGGCCACCCCCGAGGCCTTTATCGGCTTCAGCAGCCAGAACGGCCTGTCTCCGGACGGCCGCTGCAAGGCGTTCTCGGCCGCCGCGGACGGCACGGGGTGGAGCGAGGGCGCGGGCTGGCTGCTCGTGGAGCGGTTGTCGGACGCCCAGCGGCTGGGGCACAAGGTGCTGGCGGTCGTCCGCGGCACGGCCGTCAACCAGGACGGCGCGAGCAACGGCCTGAGCGCCCCCAACGGACCGGCCCAGGAGCGGGTGATCGAACAGGCACTCGTGAGCGCGGGTCTGTCGGTTGCGGACGTGGACGCGGTGGAGGCGCACGGCACGGGCACCAGGCTGGGTGATCCGATCGAGGCGCAGGCGCTTTTGGCGACGTACGGGCAGGGGCGTGCGGAGGAACAGCCGTTGTGGCTGGGTTCGCTGAAGTCGAACATCGGGCACGCCCAGGCGGCTGCCGGTGTCGCGGGGATCATCAAGATGGTCGAGGCGATGCGGCACGGGGTGCTGCCGCAAACCCTGCACGTGGATGAGCCGACGCCCGAGGTGGACTGGTCAGCAGGTGCGGTGCGGCTCCTGACGGAGGCACAGCCCTGGCCGGAGGTGGGGCGTCCCCGCCGGGCGGGTGTGTCGTCCTTCGGCGTGAGCGGCACGAACGCGCACGTGATCGTGGAACAGGCACCGGAACCGGTGATGGCGGAGCCGGAGGCGCGGGCCGAGGTTCCGCCGGTGGTGCCGTGGGTGGTGTCGGGTCGTAGCGCGGGGGCGGTACGGGCGCAGGCGGCGCGGCTGTCGGAGTTCGTGACGGAGCGGCCTGGACTGTCCGCTGTGGACGCGGGGTTGTCACTCGGAGTGTCGCGGGCGGCGTTGGAGTACCGGGCAGTGGTGGTGGGTTCGGGGCGTGAGGAGTTGTTGCAACGCCTGGGCACGGTGGAGGGAGCGCGGGCCGACGAGGGGCCGACGGCGTTCCTGTTCACGGGGCAGGGTGCCCAACGCCTGGGGATGGGCCGGGAGTTGTACGCGTCGTTCCCGGTGTTCGCGCGGGTCTTGGACGAGGTGTTCGGCTGCTTCGACGGGCTGGTCGACGGGTCGTTGCGTGAGGTGATGTGGGGCGGGGACCAGGCGGTTCTCGATCGTACGGAGTTTGCGCAGCCGGCGTTGTTCGCTGTTGAGGTGGCGTTGTTCCGGTTGTTGGAGTCGTGGGGTGTCACACCCGATTATGTGGCGGGTCATTCGGTGGGTGAGCTGGCGGCGGCGTATGTGGCCGGGGTGTTGTCACTGGCGGATGCTGCCCAACTGGTGGCGGCGCGGGGCCGGTTGATGCAGGGGCTTGCGGCGGGCGGTGTGATGGTGGCGGTGGAGGCCGCCGAGGACGAGGTCGTTCCGTTGTTGCAGGGCCGGGTGTCGGTTGCGGCGGTGAACGGGCCGCGTGCGGTGGTGGTTTCCGGTGCTGAGGCGGACGTCGAGCGGGTGGTGGGGCATTTCACCGACCGTCGGACGAAGCGGTTGGCGGTCAGTCATGCGTTCCATTCGCCGTTGATGGAGCCGATGCTGGACGAGTTCGCCGCCGTGGCGGGGGAGTTGGCATACGACAGTCCGGTGATCCCGTTGGTGTCGAACGTGACGGGTGGGCCGGTGGTTCCGGATGCGGCGTACTGGGTGCGGCATGTGCGTGAGGCGGTGCGGTTCGCGGACGGTATCGGCTGGCTGGAGTCCCAGGGGGTGGGGACTTTCCTGGAGTTGGGTCCGGACGGTGTGCTGTCGGCGATGGCTCCGGAGACCGGGTGTGTTCCGGTGCTGCGCAAGGACCGTGACGAGGCCAGGACAGTGGTCACCGCTCTGGGCCGGATCTGGGCGCGGGGTGTGGAGGTGGACTGGGCGGCGTTCTTCGCACCGTACGGGGCTCGCCGGGTGGACCTGCCCACCTACGCCTTCCAGCACAAGCACTTCTGGGCCGTGGCCGAGACCGCCGTACCGGAAGAACATGGCGCAGACCCGGCGCTCGCGGAGTTCTGGTCGGCGGTGGACAGTGAGGACCTGGCCGTTCTCAGCCGGCAGCTGGATGTCGGTCCCACGGCGCTCGGTGAGGTCCTGCCCGCGCTGTCACAGTGGCATCGGACGGCTGCCGAACGTGGTCTGATCGACTCCTGGCGTTACCGGCTGACCTGGACCCCAGCGCCGCTCCCGGCAGACGGGGACCCAGCACGCAACGGCACCTGGCTGCTCGTCGTCCCCGCCGGGACGGAGTCCGGACCATGGGCCCGGGCGATCACCGAAGGACTCGATCGGTACGGCACCCGGTTCGTACCGCTCGCCGTTCCGGAGGGCATCAGCGGACCGGAACTCGCCCGTGAACTCGACCGGGCCCGGCGGTCGGCCGCCGGCACACCTGTCGGCGTCCTGTCCCTGCTCGCCCTCGACGACCGCCCTCACCGGAACCACCCCCATCTCTCCTACGGAGTCGCCGCCACGGTGACACTCGTCCAGGCCCTCCACGAGGCCGAGTTCGACATGCGGCTGTGGTGCCTCACCTCCGGGGCGGTCGCCGTGAGCGACGCCACGGAGCTGACCAGCACGTTCCAGACAGCGGTGTGGGGTGCGGCCGCGGCGCTGGCCCTGGACCACCCCGCGTTCTGGGGCGGCATGATCGACGTACCCGGCACCTTGGGCGCACCCGATCTGGAGGCGCTGCACATCGTCCTCACGACGCACACCGACGAGGACCGGGTCGCCGTCCGTGCCGGACACGTCCATGCGCAGCGGCTGGTCCGCGCACCCCTCTCGGGCGCGCCCGCCACCCGCACCTGGCGGCCGGACGGCACCACCCTGATCACCGGCGGCACCGGTGGAGTCGGCGCGCGGGTGGCACGGATGCTGGCCGCGAACGGCGCCGGGCACCTCCTGCTCACCAGCCGGCGTGGCCCAGCGGCACCGGGCGCCGACGAGCTGACCGCCGAACTGACCGCGCTCGGCGCCCGGGTCACCGTTGCCGCGTGCGACGTCTCGGACAGAGAGGCGCTGCGTCGGCTCCTCGACTCCGTTCCCAGCGACCAGCCACTGACAGCCGTCGTGCACGCGGCCGGAGTCGCCCAGCTCGACACACCCCTGCCGAAGACCTGCCTCGACGAGTTCGCCGAGGTCGGCGCCGCGAAGTGCGGCGGTGCCCTGCACCTGGACGAACTCCTGGCGGACCATGAGCTGGACGCCTTCGTCCTGTTCTCGTCGGGCGCCGCGGTCTGGGGCAGTGCCGGACAGCCCGCCTACGGCAGCGCCAACGCCTTCCTCGACGCGCTCGCGCATCGGCGCCTCGCCCGGGGACTCACCGCGACATCGATCGCCTGGGGCCCCCTGGACACCGGAATGGTCGACGAGGAGATCCGGGCGTTCATGCGCCGCACCGGCGCCCCCGCCATGGACCCTGCGGTCGCCGTCACGGCCCTCCGGCAGGCCGTGGAGCACGACGAGAGCCACCTGGTCGTCGCGGACTTCGACTGGTCCCGCTTCGCTCCCGCCTACACGCTCGCCGGGCCACGTCCGCTGCTCGATGCGCTCCCCGAGGTGCGCGAGGCTCTCGACGAGGCTTCCGAGCACCATTCGGACGGAGCGGACGAATCAGAACTCAACGCGAGACTGGCCGCGTTGCCGCCGGTCGAACAGGGCCGCGTCCTGCTCGACCTGGTGCGCACCCACACCGCAGAGACACTCGGCCATGACGGGCCGTCGGACGTCGACCCGAGGCGCAACTTCCAGGATCTCGGATTCGACTCGGTCGCCGCGGTCGAACTGCGCACCCGCCTCGGTGGTGCCGTCGGTCAACGGCTGCCGGCCACCGTGGTCTTCGATCACGCGACCCCGGCCGCCCTCGCGGACCATCTGCGCGAGCGACTGAGGATCGCGCCCGGGTCGGACCCAGGGGCCCCTGCCCCTTCCCTGCCCGAAACGCTCGACCGGCTGGAGATGCTGGCGGCCTCCCTCGACCCGCGGGAGATCACCACCCACCGCTTGACGGCGCGACTGCAGTCGCTGCTGGCCAGGGTCACCGAGACCGTCGGTGCGACGGACCGCGACGACTACGTGCAACAGCGCCTGGAGTCCGCGTCCGCAGAAGACGTGCTCGCCTTCATCGACAAAGAACTCGGCCCGGCCTGACACGGCGCGCCTGGAATGTTGTGAGGATCTGATGGCGAACGACGAGAAGCTCCTCGAATACCTCAAGCGGGTCACCGCCGATCTGCACCAGACGCGGCAGCGACTGCAGGAGGCGCAGACCGCCGACCGTGAACCGGTCGCCATCGTGGGGATGAGCTGCCGCTACCCCGGTGGCGTCGGCTCGCCCGACGACCTGTGGCGGCTGGTGGCCGAGGGCCGGGACGGCATCGGGGAATTCCCGGCCGACCGCGGCTGGGACCTCGCGAAACTCGCTGGGAACGACGGCCCGCACGGCACAAGTTATGTCCATGAGGGCGGTTTCATCGATGGCGCCGCGGACTTCGACGCGGACTTCTTCGAGATCTCTCCGCGCGAGGCGATCGCCACGGATCCCCAGCAACGGCTCGTCCTGGAAGCGTCCTGGGAAGCCATGGAACGCGCCGGTGTCGACCCGCACTCCCTGCGCGGCCGGGACGTCGGCGTCTTCGTGGGCTCGGGCATCCAGGACTACGGCGACCTGCTCCTGCGCGCCCCCGAGGCCGCCGAGGCCTTCATGTCCACGGCCGTGTCACCCGCCGTTCTCTCTGGCCGGGTGGCGTACAGCCTGGGCCTTGAGGGTCCGGCGGTGACGGTGGACACGGCGTGCTCGTCCTCGCTGGTCGCGCTCCACCTCGCCGCGCAGGCGCTGCGGCAGGGTGAGTGCTCCATGGCCCTGGCCGGCGGCGTCATGGTGATGTCCACGCCGGCCGCCTTCGTCGCCTTCAGCCGTCAGAACGGCCTGGCCCCCGACGGCCGCTGCAAGTCCTTCGCCGCCTCCGCCGACGGCACGGGCTGGAGTGAGGGTGTCGGCATGCTGCTGGTGGAGCGGTTGTCGGACGCCCAGCGGCTGGGGCACAGGGTGCTGGCGGTCGTCCGTGGTTCGGCGGTCAATCAGGACGGTGCGAGCAACGGCCTCACCGCTCCGAATGGTCCGGCGCAGCAGCGGGTGATCCGGCAGGCGTTGGCGGACGCGGGTCTGTCGGCGGCGGACGTCGACGCGGTGGAGGCGCACGGCACGGGCACCAGGCTGGGTGATCCGATCGAGGCGCAGGCGCTTTTGGCGACGTACGGGCAGGGGCGTGCGGAGGAACAGCCGTTGTGGCTGGGTTCGCTGAAGTCGAACATCGGGCACACCCAGGCGGCTGCCGGTGTGGCGGGGATCATCAAGATGGTCGAGGCGATGCGGCACGGCGTCCTGCCCAGGACGCTGCATGTGGACGAGCCGACGCCGCAGGTCGACTGGACCGAGGGCGATGTACGGCTGCTGACGCAGGCGCGTGAGTGGCCCGTGGCGGACCGCCCGCGCCGGGCCGGGATCTCCTCGTTCGGCGTGAGCGGCACGAATGCGCACGTGATCGTGGAGCAGGCGCCGGAACAGCCGGCCGAGCCGGAGGACCTCACCCCGCTGCCGATGGTGCCGTGGGTGGTGTCGGGCCGCACCGGGCAGGCCCTGCGCGAACAGATCGCCCGCCTCGTCGCCTTCCTGGCCAAGAGCCCCGAAGTCCCGCTCACGGACCTGGCGTTGTCCCTCGGCGCCGGGCGGGCCGGGCTGGAACGGCGCGCGGTGATCGTCGGGTCGGACCGGGACGAACTGGTACGGGGCCTGGAGGCGCTGTCGGACCACGAGGGCATCGCCGCCACGGACCGGACGACGGCATTCCTGTTCACCGGTCAGGGTGCCCAACGCCTGAACATGGGCCTGGAGCTGTACGCGTCGTTCCCGGTGTTCGCCCGGGTCTTGGACGAGGTGTTCGACTGCTTCGACGGGCTGGTCGATGCCTCGCTGCGTGAGGTGATGTGGGGCGGGGACCAGGCGGTTCTCGATCGTACGGAGTTTGCGCAGCCGGCGTTGTTCGCCGTCGAGGTGGCGCTGTTCCGGCTGCTGGAGTCGTGGGGTGTCACACCCGATTACGTGGCCGGTCATTCGGTGGGTGAGCTGGCGGCGGCGCATGTGGCCGGGGTGTTGTCACTGGCGGATGCGGCCCAACTGGTCGCGGCGCGGGGCCGGTTGATGCAGGAGCTTGCGGCGGGCGGTGTGATGGTGGCGGTGGAGGCCACCGAGGACGAGGTCGTTCCGTTGCTGGACGGACAGGTGTCGGTTGCGGCGGTGAACGGGCCGCGTGCGGTGGTGGTTTC
Source organism: Streptomyces sp. NBC_00986 (assembly GCF_045162565.1). NCBI lineage: Bacteria > Bacillati > Actinomycetota > Actinomycetes > Kitasatosporales > Streptomycetaceae > Streptomyces > Streptomyces sp. NBC_00986. Next base: position 71,672 of record NZ_CP108733.1, on the reverse strand, counting down.
GGGTGCTGAGGCGGATGTGGACCGTTTGGTGGCCCGTTTCGCCGGCCGTCGGACGAAGCGGTTGGCGGTCAGTCATGCGTTCCATTCGCCGTTGATGGAGCCGATGCTGGACGAGTTCGCCGCCGTGGCGGGCGGGCTGACGTATGGCAGTCCGGTGATCCCGTTGGTGTCGAACGTGACGGGTGGGCCGGTGGTTCCGGATGCGGCGTACTGGGTGCGGCATGTCCGCGAGGCGGTGCGGTTCGCGGACAGTGTGAGCTATCTGCGGGACCAGGGTGTCGATGCGTTCGTGGAGCTGGGTCCGGACGGTGTGCTGTCGGCGATGGCCCCGGAGACCGGGTGCGTTCCGGTGCTGCGCAAGGACCGTGACGAGGCCAGGACGCTGATCGATGCTCTGGGCCGGATCTGGGCGCGGGGTGTCGAGGTCGACTGGGCGGCGTTCTTCGCACCGTCCGGGGCCCGCCGGGTGGACCTGCCGACCTATGCCTTCCAGCACCAGCGGTACTGGCTGGAGACCTCGGAGCAGGTCGCCGATGTGGCCTCGGCCGGTCTGCATGCGGTGGGTCATCCGCTGCTGGGGGCGGTGGTCGGTCCGGCGGGCAGCGACACCGTCGTGCTGACCGGGCGCCTGTCGACTGCTGCTCAGCCCTGGCTTGCGGATCATGTCGTGGGCGGCAGTGTGCTGTTCCCGGGGACCGGTTTCGTGGAGTTGGCGGTCCGGGCGGGGGACGAGGTCGGGTGCCCGGCGGTCGAGGAGCTGACGCTGTCCGTTCCGTTGGTGGTGCCTGAGGACTCCCAGATCCAGATCCAGGTCGTCGTCGCGGCACCGGATCACAGGGGCCGCCGCCCGGTGACGGTCTACAGCCGTCCGCACCTCGCAGGACCGGACGCGGAGTGGACGACCCATGCGACCGGCACGCTGGCGGCAGCCGCCGACTCCCCGTCCTACGACCTGGCCGTCTGGCCGCCGGTTGGTGCGGAGCCGGTGGAACTGGGGGGTTTCTACGAGGAGTTGGCGGGGGTCGGACTCGGCTACGGGCCGGTGTTTCGGGGGTTGCGGGCGGCCTGGCGGCGCGACGGTGAGGTGTTCGCCGAGGTCGCCCTGCCCGAGCAGGCGGCGGGTGAGGCGGGTCGTTTCGGTCTGCATCCGGCGCTTCTGGACGCTGCTCTGCATGCGATGTCGCTCGGTGCTGTGGAGGGGGACGGTCGGACGTTGCTGCCGTTTTCCTGGTCGGACGTGACGTTGTGGGCTTCTGGTGCCTCGGTGTTGCGGGTGCGGCTTGCGCGGGTTGCCGATGGTGTGGTGCTGACGGCTGTGGATGGTGTGGGCCGGCCGGTGGTGTCGGTGGGTTCGTTGGTGGTGCGGGAGGTTTCCGCGGAGCAGTTGGCTGCGGCGCGGGGCTCGGGTGCGGGGGAGTGGCTGTTCGGGGTGGAGTGGCCGGTGGTTCCGGTGGTTCCGGTGGTTGATGCGGAGTGGGCGGAGTGGGGCGGGTTCGGTGAGGTGGTGCCGCCGACGGTGGTGCTGCGCTGTGGGTCCGGGGAACTGCAGGGGGGTCTGCATCGGGTTTTGGGTGTGGTGCAGGAGTTTTTGGTGGGGGAGCGGTTTGTGGGGTCTCGGTTGGTGGTGTTGACCGAGGGTGCGGTGAGTGTGGGTGGTGAGCCGGTGGTGGATGTGGCTGCTGGTGGGGTGTGGGGGTTGGTGCGGTCGGCGCAGTCGGAGGAGCCGGGCCGGATCGTTCTGGCGGATGCCGGGTTGGAGGAGCTGCCGCTGGTGCTGGGTTCGGGTGAGTCGCAGGTGGCGGTGCGGGCCGGTGTGGTGCACGGGGCTCGGCTGGTGCGTGCCGGGGTGGACGTGGATGTGCGGCCGTCGTACGGCGTGGGTCCGGTGCTGATCACGGGTGGTACGGGTGGTCTGGGTGCGTTGGTGGCCCGGTATCTGGTGGCCGAGCACGGTGTGCGGGAGCTGCTGCTGGTCTCTCGTCGGGGGCCGGACGCCCCCGGCGCAGCCGAACTCGTCGCCGAACTGGCGGAGTTGGGTGCTGCGGTTGAGATTGTGGCGTGTGACGTGGCGGACCGTTCGGCACTCTCGGCGGTGCTGGAAAACCGCTTCCTGACTGCGGTGGTTCATACGGCGGGTGTGCTGGACGACGGTGTTGTGTCGTCGTTGACGCCGGAGCGGTTGGACGGGGTGTTTGCTCCGAAGGCGGATGCGGCCCGGTATCTGCATGAGCTGACGGCGGGGATGGACCTGTCGGCGTTCGTGCTGTTCTCGTCCGCGGCGGGAATCCTCGGTTCTCCGGGGCAGGCCAACTATGCGGCGGCCAACGCCTACTTGGACGCCCTCGCGTCGTATCGCCACAGCCTCGGCCTGAAGGCGACATCGCTGGCCTGGGGCCTGTGGGAACAGACCAGCGGAATGGCGGCGACGCTCGGGGACACCGACCGTTCGCGGATGAGCCAGGGTGGTGTGCTGCCGCTGGCATCGCAGGACGGGTTGGCGCTGCTGGATGCGGCCATCGCCGACGGCCGTCCGGCACTGGCGCCGATCCACCTCGACACCCGCGCCCTGGCCGGGACCGACGTGCCCGACCTGCTGCGCGGACTCGTGCCCGTCACCCGACGGGCGGCCGGCAAAGCGCAAGCGGGCGCGGACACCCTGCGCACCCGGCTCGCGGGGCTGCCCGAGACCGAGTGGGAGGACGCGCTGCTGCTCATCGCACGGACCGAGGCGGCGGCCGTGCTCGGACATCCGGGGCCGGACGCCGTCGACCCCGAACGTGCCTTCAGAGACCTGGGGTTCGACTCGCTCGCCGCCGTGGAACTGCGCAACCGGCTGGGCGAGGCGACCGGCCTGCGGCTGCCCGCCACCCTCGTCTTCGACTACCCGAACGCGCAGTCCGTGGCCCGCTACCTGCTCGGTGAGATCGCCGACACGGTCGACGAGACCGCGCCGGTCGCCGTCACCGCTCAGGCCCTGGACGAGCCCATCGCGATCATCGGCATGAGCTGCCGTTTCCCGGGCGGGGTCGGCTCGCCGGACGACTTGTGGCGGCTGGTCGCCGACGGCACGGACGCCATCGGCACCTTCCCCGCCGACCGCGGCTGGGACGTCGAACGCGACTACGACCCGACCGGACAACGCCCCGACACCACCTATGTCAACCAGGGCGGATTCCTCTACGAGGCAGGGGACTTCGACCCCGGCTTCTTCGGGATCAGCCCCAACGAGGCGCTGATGATGGACCCGCAGCAGCGGCTGCTCCTGGAGGCGTCGTGGGAGGCGCTGGAGCGGGCGGGCATCGATCCGGTGAGCCTGCGCGGCAGCAGGACCGGTGTGTTCGCCGGGATGATGTACCACGACTACGCGTACAACAGCAGCACCGGTGCGATCGCCTCCGGCCGGGTCTCGTACGTGCTGGGCCTCGAAGGTCCGTCGGTCACCGTCGACACGGCGTGCTCGTCGTCGCTCGTCGCCCTGCACCAGGCGGTGCAGTCGCTGCGTTCCGGCGAGTCCACGCTGGCGCTCGCCGGCGGTGTCGCCGTGATGGCCACACCGGAGACGTTCATCGAGTTCAGCAGGCAGCGCGGGCTGTCCAAGGACGGCCGCTGCAAGTCGTTCGCCGCGAGCGCCGACGGCACGGGCTGGGGCGAAGGCGTGGGCATGCTGCTGGTCGAGCGCCTCTCCGACGCCCGCCGCAACGGACACCGCGTGCTCGCCGTCGTCCGCGGCACCGCCGTCAACCAGGACGGCGCCAGCAACGGCCTCACCGCCCCCAACGGACCCTCCCAGCAGCGCGTCATCCGGCAGGCCGTCGCCAATGCCGGACTGGCGCTCGTCGACATCGACGCCGTCGAGGCACACGGCACCGGCACCAAACTCGGCGACCCGATCGAGGCCCAGTCACTGATGGCGACCTACGGGCGCGAACGGCCCGAGGGACGGCCGCTGTGGCTGGGTTCGCTCAAGTCGAACATCGGGCACACCCAGGCGGCGGCGGGCGCGGGCGCGATCATCAAGATGGTCGAGGCGATCCGGCACGGCGTCCTGCCCAGGACGCTGCACGTGGACGAGCCGACGCCGCAGGTCGACTGGACGGAGGGCGAGGTACGGCTGCTGACCGAGGCCCGGGAGTGGCCCGAGACGGGCGCGCCGCGTCGCGTCGGCATCTCCTCCTTCGGCGTCAGCGGCACCAACGCCCACGTCATCATCGAGCAGGACACCGAACCTGTCCCGGCCGAGCCCCACACCCCCCCGGCACCGGCGCTCGTCCCACTCGTCGTGACCGCCCGCACCGCCGACGCCCTGCGCGGCCAGGCGGACCGGCTGCGCACCTTCCTCCGCGCCGAGGAAGAGCCCTCGGCCGCCGGTGCCGGGCACGCGCTGCTGACGACTCGCCAGCTCTTCGAACACCGGGCCACCGTCATCGGCGCCGACCGGGCTGAACTCCTCGCCGGGCTGGACGAACTGGCGGGTGACGAGGCCGCCCCGGGCGACAGGACAGCGACGAGCACCGTGGTCCGCGGCACTGTGGTGCCCGGCGCCGCCAAGACCGTCTTCGTCTTCCCCGGCCAGGGCTCCCAGTGGCAGGGCATGGGCCTGGACCTCCTCGATTCCGTGCCGGCGTTCGCCGCGCGACTGCGCGATTGCGCCCGCGCCCTGGAACCCTTCGTCGACTGGGACCTGCTCGCCGTGCTCCGCGGCGACGAAGGCGCCCCCGACTTCACCGACGTGGATGTCGTCCAGCCCGCGCTGTGGGCCGTGATGGTCTCCCTCGCCGAAGCCTGGCGTTCGTACGGTGTCGAGCCCGCCGCCGTCGTCGGGCACTCGCAGGGCGAGATCGCCGCCGCCTGCGTCGCGGGCGCCCTCACCCTGGAGGACGGCGCCCGCGTCGTCGCCCTGCGCAGCCAGGTCATCCGGCGTGAACTCGCCGGTCAGGGCGGCATGATGTCCGTCGCCCTCTCCGAGAGCGAGGCCCGCGCGCGCATCGCCGACTGGGGCGGACAACTGCAGCTCGCTGTGGTCAACAGCCCGACGTCCGCCGTCGTCTGCGGTGTGCCCGCAGCACTCGAGGAACTGCGCGCGTCCCTGGACGCCGACGGAGTCCGCGCCCGCGTCATCCCCGTCGACTACGCCTCGCACTCGGTCTACGTCGAGGGCATCCGCGACGAACTCGCCGCGCAGCTCGCGGGGTTGGAGTCGCATACCTCGGACATCCCCTTCTACTCGACGGTGACCGGCTCCCCCCTCGACACCGCGACCCTCGACGCCCGGTACTGGTACACCAACCTGCGCGAGACGGTCCGCTTCGAAGAGGCGACCCGGGCCCTGCTCGCCGACGGGCACGGCCTGTTCGTCGAGTGCAGCCCGCACCCCGGCCTGCTCGTCGGCCTCGCCGACACCATCGAGGCGGCCGACGCGCGGGCCGCCGTCGTCGGCTCGCTGCGCCGAGACAACGGCGACGAACGCCGCCTGCTCGCCTCCCTGATGGAGGCGCACGCCCACGGCGCGACCGTGGATCCGCGGCGGCTCTTCCCCACCGCGCCCGCCCGCCACACCGACCTGCCGACGTACGCCTTCCAGCACGAGCACTTCTGGCTCGAACCGGTCACCGACACCGGCTCGCCCGCCGCCGTCGGCCTGGGTGCTCCCGACCACCCGTTGCTCGGCGCGACGGTGACCCTCGCGGGAACGGACGGTGTGCTGCTGTCCGGACGCCTTTCGACCCACACCCACAAGTGGCTTGCGGACCATGCCGTGGGCGGCAGCGTGCTGTTCCCCGGTACCGGCTTCGTGGAGCTGGCGATCAGGGCGGGCGACGAGGTCGGCTGCCCGGTGATCCGCGAACTCACCCTCACCACACCCCTGCTGCTGCCGGCGCAGAGCGGGGTACAGGTGCAGGTCACGGTCGGCGCGGCCGAGCCGCACGGCGACCGCCCGGTGAGCGTGCACGCCCGTCCCGAGCAGGACGAGGGCCCGTGGACGCTGCACGCCACCGGAGCGCTCGCGCCGTTCGCCGACGAGAGGACCGACCAACAGCTGCTCTCCTGGCCGCCGGTTGGTGCGGAGCCGGTGGAACTGGGGGTTTCTACGAGGAGTTGGCGGGGGTCGGACTCGGCTACGGGCCGGTGTTCCAGGGGTTGCGGGCGGCCTGGCGGCGCGACGGTGAGGTGTTCGCCGAGGTCGCCCTGCCGGAGCAGGCGGCGGGTGAGGCGGGTCGTTTCGGTCTGCATCCGGCGCTTCTGGACGCTGCTCTGCATGCGATGTCGCTCGGTGCTGTGGAGGGGGACGGTCGGACGTTGCTGCCGTTTTCCTGGTCGGACGTGACGTTGTGGGCTTCTGGTGCCTCGGTGTTGCGGGTGCGGCTTGCGCGGGTTGCCGATGGTGTGGTGCTGACGGCTGTGGATGGTGTGGGTCGGCCGGTGGTGTCGGTGGGTTCGTTGGTGGTGCGGGAGGTGGATGCGGGGCAGTTGGCTGCGGTGCGGGGGTCTGGTGCGGGGGAGTGGTTGTTCGGGGTGGAGTGGCCGGTGGTGCCGGTTGCTGAGGTTGTTGAGGTGTCGTGGGTTGAGTGGGATGACGTTCGGGATGTGGTTCCGGAGGTTGTGGTTCTGCGGGTTGGTGGTGGGGGTCTGCATCGGGTTTTGGGTGTGGTGCAGGAGTTTTTGGTGGGGGAGCGGTTTGTGGGGTCTCGGTTGGTGGTGTTGACCGAGGGTGCGGTGAGTGTGGGTGGTGAGCCGGTGGTGGATGTGGCTGCTGGTGGGGTGTGGGGGTTGGTGCGGTCGGCGCAGTCGGAGGAGCCGGGCCGGATCGTTCTGGCGGATGCCGGGTTGGAGGAGCTGCCGCTGGTGCTGGGTGCGGGTGAGTCGCAGGTGGCGGTGCGCGGTGGTGAAGTCCGTGCGGCTCGGCTGGTGCGTGCCGGGGTGGACGTGGATGTGCGGCCGTCGTACGGCGTGGGTCCGGTTCTGATCACGGGTGGTACGGGTGGTCTGGGTGCGTTGGTGGCCCGGTATCTGGTGGCCGAGCACGGTGTGCGGGAGCTGGTGCTGCTGTCGCGGCGCGGTCCGGACGCCCCCGGCGCAGCCGAACTCGCTTTGGAGCTGGCGGAGTTGGGTGCCGCGGTTGAGGTTGTGGCGTGTGATGTGAGTGATCGTGACGCGTTGTCCGGTGTGCTGGTGAACCGCTTCCTGACTGCGGTGGTTCATACGGCGGGTGTGCTGGACGACGGTGTTGTGTCGTCGTTGACGCCGGAGCGGCTGGATGCGGTGTTTGCTCCGAAGGCGGATGCGGCCCGGTATCTGCATGAGCTGACGGCGGGGATGGATCTGTCGGCGTTCGTGCTGTTCTCGTCCGCGGCAGGGACGTTGGGCTCTCCGGGGCAGGCCAACTATGCGGCGGCCAACGCCTACTTGGACGCGCTCGCCGCGCACCGCCACAGCCTCGGCCTGAAGGCGACATCGCTGGCCTGGGGCCTGTGGGAACAGACCAGCGGAATGACCAGCGCTCTCGACCGGACCGACCGTTCCCGTATCGCCGATGGTGGTGTGCTGCCGCTGGCGTCGCACGACGGGTTGGCGCTGCTGGATGCGGCGGTCGCCGACGGCCGCCCCGCGCTGGCGCCGATCCACCTCGACACCCGCGCCCTGGCCGGGACCGACGTGCCTGACCTGCTGCGCGGACTCGTGCCCGTCACCCGACGGGCGGCCGCCAAGGGACAGGGAGGCGACCCGGACTCGCTGCGTACGCGGCTCGCCGGTCTGACGTCCGTACGGCAGGAAGAGGAGCTTCGGGACCTGGTGCTCACGCACGCGGCGCGGCTCCTCGGACACAGCGACGCGCGGGCCGTCGACCCCGACCGGGGCTTCCTCGAGTCCGGGTTCGACTCGCTCGCCGCCATGCAACTGCGCAACCGGCTGGGCGAGCTGACCGGCCTGCGGCTGCCCGCCACCGCCGTCTTCGACCACCCCAACCCGCGGGCGCTCGCCCGACACCTGCTGGAACGCCTCGCACCCGCCACCGCGGAGCCGGCGGCGGACACCGAGACGGCCGACACCACCGAGCAGGAGTTCCACCGCATCCTGCGCTCCGTCCCCTACACCCGGCTGCGCGCGGCCGGCCTCGTCGACACCCTGCTGCGGCTCGCGGCCGACGGCACGGAGGCCGACGGCGCACCGGACGCCGACGAGCGCGAGGACATCGACGCGATGGACACGGAAATGCTGATCAGTCTGGCACTCGACGGCTCCGGCCGCGACGACGCGAATCAGGAAGTGTGAGACGACGATGACCGGTTCCGAAGAGAAACTCGTCGCCGCCCTGCGGGCCTCCCTCAAGGAGACCGAGCGCCTGCGCGGGCAGAACAAAGAGCTCACCGCCGCAGCATCGGAGCCCATCGCGATCATCGGAATGAGTTGCCGCTTCCCCGGCGGCGTCGGTTCCCCCGAAGACCTGTGGCGGCTGGTCGCCGACGGCACGGACGCCATCGGCACCTTCCCCGCCGACCGCGGCTGGGACGTCGAGCACCTCTACGACCCGACCGGACAACGCCCCGAGACGAGCTATGTCGACCAGGGCGGGTTCCTCTACGACGCCGCCGAGTTCGACCCGGCGTTCTTCGGCATCAGCCCCAACGACGCCCTCTACATGGACCCGCAGCAGCGGCTGCTCCTGGAGGCGTCGTGGGAGGCGCTGGAGCGGGCGGGCATCGATCCGGTGAGCCTGCGCGGCAGCAGGACCGGTGTGTTCGCCGGGATGATGTACCACGACTACGCGTACAACAACAACGCGGGTGCGATCGCCTCCGGCCGGGTCTCGTACGTGCTGGGCCTCGAAGGTCCGTCGGTCACCGTCGACACGGCGTGCTCGTCGTCGCTCGTCGCCCTGCACCAGGCGTTGCAGTCGCTGCGTTCCGGCGAGTCCACGCTGGCGCTCGCCGGCGGTGTCGCCGTGATGGCCACACCGGAGACGTTCGTCGAGTACTCGCGCCAGCAGGCCATGGCGCGCGACGGCCGCTGCAAGTCCTTCGCGGGCGCCGCCGACGGCGCCAACTGGTCCGAAGGCGTGGGCATGCTGCTGGTCGAGCGCCTCTCCGACGCCCGCCGCAACGGACACCGCGTGCTCGCCGTCGTCCGCGGCACCGCCGTCAACCAGGACGGCGCATCCAGCGTCATGACCGCGCCCAACGGTCCGGCACAGCAGCGCGTCATCCGCCAGGCGCTGGCCAATGCCCGCCTTGCGCCCGAGCAGATCGACGCCGTCGAAGGCCACGGCACCGGCACCAAACTCGGCGACCCGATCGAGGCACAGGCCCTGATCGCCACGTACGGCCAAAACCGCTCCGGGGGACGGCCGCTGTGGCTGGGTTCGCTCAAGTCGAACATCGGGCACACCCAGGCGGCGGCGGGCGCGGGCGCGATCATCAAGATGGTCGAGGCGATCCGGCACGGCGTCCTGCCCAGGACGCTGCACGTGGACGAGCCGACGCCGCAGGTCGACTGGACGGAGGGCGAGGTACGGCTGCTGACCGAGGCCCGGGAGTGGCCCGAGACGGGCGCGCCGCGTCGCGTCGGCATCTCCTCCTTCGGCGTCAGCGGCACCAACGCCCACGTCATCATCGAGCAGGACACCGAACCCGTCCCGGCCGAGCCCCACACCCCCCCGGCTTCCGGCGCCCTGCTGCCCTGGATCCTCTCCGCCAAGAGCGCCCAGGCCCTCACCGCCCAGGCCGAGCGCCTCGCCGCGCACCTGGCGGACCACCCGGGCACCGCGCCCGCCGACCTCGGGCACGCGCTGCTCACCACCCGCGCCACCTTCGCCCACCGTGCCGTCGTCCTCGCCGACGATCAGGACGAGTTCACCCGCGCCCTTCAGGCGCTCGCCGACGGCGCGCCCCACGAGGCACTGGTCCGCGGCACCGGAACCACCCCCGGCAAGACCGTGTTCGTCTTCCCGGGGCAGGGCTCCCACTGGCCCGGCATGGCCGCCGAACTTCTCGACACCGCGCCGGTGTTCGCCGCCCGTGTCGACGAGTGCGCCCGTGCCCTCGACGCCTTCATCGACTGGTCGCTGACCGCGGTCCTGCGCCAGGAACCGGACGCCCCCTCCCTCGACCGCGTCGACGTCGCGCAGCCGGCACTGTGGGCCGTGATGGTCTCCCTCGCCGCCTTGTGGCGTTCGTACGGTGTCGAGCCCGCCGCCGTCGTCGGGCACTCGCAGGGCGAGATCGCCGCCGCCTGCGTCGCGGGCGCCCTCACCCTGGAGGACGGCGCCCGCATCGTCGCCCTGCGCAGCAAGGCGCTGCGCGCCCTCGCGGGCCGCGGCGGCATGCTGTCCATCGTTCAGTCCGTCGACTGGGTGCGCGAGAAGATCGCCCCCCTCGACGGCCGGGTCTCCATCGCCGCCGTGAACGGCCCGAGTGCCGTCGTCGTCTCCGGCGACGCCGACGCCCTCGCCGAACTCGGCACCACCCTGGCCCGCTCCGGCACCATGCGCTGGGCCATCCCGGGCGTCGACTTCGCCGCGCACTCAGTCCACGTCGACGCGCTCGAAGCCGAACTCGCCGAACTCCTCGCGCCCGTCGCGCCGCGCGCCACCGACATCGCCTTCTACTCCACACTGCACGGCGCCCGCACCGACACCGAGCGGCTCGACGCCGGCTACTGGTACCGCAACCTGCGCTCCACCGTCGAGTTCGAGCAGGCCACCCGTGCCCTCCTCGCCGACGGCTACGGCCTGTTCGTCGAGTGCAGCCCGCACCCGGTGCTGCGCCCCGGCATCGAGGAGAGCATCGCCGAGACCGGCGCCGTCGCGGCCTCCGTGGAGTCGCTGCGCCGCGAGGACGGCGGCCCGCGCCGCTATGCCCTGTCCCTCGCGGACGCCTACACCCGGGGCGCCCCCGTCGACTGGAGCTCTCTCCTCACCGGGCACACCCCGGCCGCCGTCGACCTGCCGACGTACGCCTTCCAACGGCAGCGCTACTGGATCGATACCCCGTCCGCCTCCGGCACGACCGACGCCCGGACCCTGGGCCAGCGCCCCATCGAACACCCCTTCCTCGGCGCCGCCCTCGACCCGGTCGAAGGCGACCCGCACGGACCGCTCGTCCTCACCGGACGCCTCGCGCCCAGGACCGAGCCCTGGCTGACCGACCACGCCGCCGGCGGGACGGTGCTGTTCCCCGGCACCGGCTTCGTCGAGGTGGCGATCAGGGCGGGCGACGAGACCGGCTGCCCCGTCGTGGAGGAACTGACCCTCTGCGCCCCCCTGGTCCTGCCGGACGACACCGCGGTCAGGATCAGGGTCGTCGTCGAGGCCGTCACCGCGACGGGCCACCGCCCGCTCTCCGTCTACGCCCGCCCGGAGAGCGACGGCGTGGAAGGAGCCGCCTGGACTCTGCACGCGACCGGCACGCTGGCGGCAGCCGCCCACTCCCCGTCCTACGACCTGGCCGTCTGGCCGCCGGTAGGTGCGGAGCCGGTGGACCTGGCGGGCTTCTACGAGGAGTTGGCGGCTGCCGGTCTGGAGTACGGGCCGGTGTTTCGGGGGCTGCGGGCGGCCTGGCGGCGGGACGGCGAGGTGTTCGCCGAGGTCGCCCTGCCCGAGCAGGCGGCGGGCGACGCGGAACGCTTCGGTCTGCATCCGGCGCTCCTCGACGCCGCCCTGCACGGCGGCGCTCTGACCGGAGTGGTCGCCGACGGCGCCGCCGCACTGCCGTTTGCCTGGACCGCCGTGACCCTGCGCGCCACCGGCGCCTCGACGCTCCGCGTCCGTCTCACCCGCTCGGAGAACGGGCTCCAGGTCCTCGCCGCAGATGGTGTGGGCCGGCCGGTGGTGTCGGTGGGTTCGTTGGTGGTGCGGGAGGTTTCCGCGGAGCAGTTGGCTGCGGCGCGGGGCTCTGGTGCGGGGGAGTGGCTGTTCGCGGTGGAGTGGCCGGTGGTGCCGGTGGCTGAGGTTGTTGAGGTGTCGTGGGTTGAGTGGGATGACGTTCGGGATGTGGTTCCGGAGGTTGTGGTTCTGCGGGTTGGTGGTGGGGATCTGCATCGGGTTTTGGGTGTGGTGCAGGAGTTTTTGGTGGGGGAGCGGTTTGTGGGGTCTCGGTTGGTGGTGTTGACCGAGGGTGCGGTGAGTGTGGGTGGTGAGCCGGTGGTGGATGTGGCCGGTGGTGGGGTGTGGGGGTTGGTGCGGTCGGCGCAGTCGGAGGAGCCGGGCCGGATCGTCCTGGCCGATGGTCAGCTGGGTGATCTGGCCCTGGTCTTGGGTTCGGGTGAGTCGCAGGCGGCGGTGCGGGCCGGTGTGGTGCACGGGGCCCGGCTGGTGCGTGCCGGGGTGGACGTGGATGTGCGGCCGTCGTACGGCGTGGGTCCGGTTCTGATCACGGGTGGTACGGGTGGTCTGGGTGCGTTGGTGGCCCGGTATCTGGTGGCCGAGCACGGCGTGCGGGAGCTGCTGCTGGTCTCTCGTCGGGGGCCGGACGCCCCCGGAGCAGCCGAACTCGCTTTGGAGCTGGCGGAGTTGGGTGCTGCGGTTGAGATTGTGGCGTGTGACGTGGCGGACCGTTCGGCACTCTCGGCGGTGCTGGAAAACCGCTCCTTGACTGCGGTGGTTCATACGGCGGGTGTGCTGGACGACGGTGTTGTGTCGTCGTTGACGCCGGAGCGGCTGGACGGGGTGTTTGCTCCGAAGGCGGATGCGGCCCGGTATCTGCATGAGCTGACGGCGGGGATGGACCTGTCGGCGTTCGTGCTGTTCTCGTCCGCGGCGGGAATCCTCGGTTCTCCGGGGCAGGCCAACTACGCTGCGGCCAACGCCTACTTGGACGCCCTCGCCGCGCACCGCCACAGCCTCGGCCTGAAGGCGACATCGCTGGCCTGGGGCCTGTGGGAACAGACCAGCGGTCTGACCGAGGGACTCGGCGAGGCCGACCGCTCTCGGATGGCGCAGGGTGGTGTGCTGCCGCTGGCATCGCAGGACGGGTTGGCGCTGCTGGATGCGGCCATCGCCGACGGCCGCCCCGCGCTGGCGCCGATCCACCTCGACACCCGCGCCCTGGCCGGGACCGACGTGCCCGACCTGCTGCGCGGACTCGTCCGCGGCACCCCCCGGCGCGCCGCCGCGACCACCACCGACAACCAGGGGCTGCGCGAACGACTCGCCGGCCTGTCCGAACGCGAGCGGGGCGACCTCGTCCTGGACATGGTGCGCACCCAGGCCGCGGCCGTCCTCGGCTATGCCGGAGCCGCGCACATCAGCCCCGAGCTCACCTTCAAGGACCTGGGGTTCGACTCGCTCGCCGCGGTCCAGTTCCGCAACGCGCTCAGCGAGGCCACCGGCCTGCGCCTGCCGGCCACGCTCGTCTTCGACCACCCGACTCCGCTGGCCCTCGTCCGGCGTCTGGTGGCCGACCTGGACGATGTGAAACCCGCACGGCGGGCACCCGCCGAGCCGTCGATGTCCGCCTCGCCCGACGAGCCGGTCGCGATCGTGGGGATGAGCTGCCGCTTCCCGGGAGGCGTCGGTTCCCCCGAGGACCTGTGGCGGCTGCTCGCGGACGGCGGCGACGCGATCGCTGACTTCCCGTCCGACCGCGGCTGGGACCTCGCCGGTCTCTACGACCCGGACCCGTCCACCGAGGGCACCTGCTACACCCGCCAGGGCGGATTCCTCCACGAGGCAGGCGACTTCGACGCCGGCTTCTTCGGGATCGGCCCCCGCGAGGCCACCGCCATGGACCCGCAGCAACGGCTGCTCCTGGAAACCTCCTGGGAGGCCCTGGAACGGGCCGGCATCGACCCCCACACACTGCGCGGCAGCCGGACCGGCGTTTTCGCCGGGATGATGTACCACGACTACGCGCACAACACCAACGCCGGTTCGATCGCCTCCGGCCGGGTGGCGTACAGCCTGGGTCTTGAGGGTCCGGCGGTGACGGTGGACACGGCGTGCTCGTCGTCCCTGGTCGCCCTGCACCTCGCCGTACGGGCGCTGCGCTCGGGCGAGTGCACGCTGGCCCTCGCGGGCGGCGTCACCGTCATGGCAACCCCGGACATGCTGGTCGAGTTCAGCCGCGAACGCGGCCTGGCTCCCGACGGCCGCTGCAAGGCGTTCGCAGCGGACACGGACGGCACCGGGTTCAGTGAGGGTGTCGGCTGGCTGCTGGTGGAGCGGTTGTCGGACGCGCAGCGGCTGGGGCACAGGGTGCTGGCGGTTGTCCGTGGTTCGGCGGTCAATCAGGACGGTGCGAGCAATGGGTTGACGGCTCCGAATGGTCCGGCGCAGCAGCGGGTGATCCGGCAGGCGTTGGCGGATGCGGGTCTGTCGGCGGCGGATGTCGACGCGGTGGAGGCGCACGGTACCGGTACGACGCTGGGTGATCCGATCGAGGCGCAGGCGCTTTTGGCGACGTACGGGCAAGAGCGTGCGGAGTCCGGGCCGTTGTGGCTGGGGTCGGTCAAGTCGAACATCGGGCACACTCAGGCGGCTGCCGGTGTGGCGGGGATCATCAAGATGGTCGAGGCGATGCGGCACGGCGTCCTGCCCAGGACGCTGCATGTGGATGAGCCGACGCCGCAGGTCGACTGGGACGAGGGCGCGGTCGAGCTGCTCACCGAGGCGCGTGAGTGGCCCGAGGCAGGTGGGCGTCCGCGCCGGGCGGGTATCTCCTCGTTCGGCATCAGCGGCACGAATGCGCACGTGATTGTGGAGCAGGCGCCGGAACAGCCGGCCGAGCCGGAGGACCTCACCCCGCTGCCGGTGGTGCCGTGGGTGGTGTCGGGTGCGTCGCAGGACGCGGTACGCGCCCAGGCGGTCCGGCTGTCGGAGTTCGTGGCGGGGTGGTCTGAACTGCCTTTGGCGGGCGTGGGGTTGACGCTGGGGACAGGGCGGGCCGGGCTGGAACGGCGCGCGGTGGTCGTCGGTGCGGACCGGGGCGAGTTGCTGCGGGGTCTGGAGGCGCTGGCGAATGGTCAGGTGCCGGTGGCGGCGCGTTCGGCCGGATCGACGGCGTTCCTGTTCACCGGTCAGGGTGCCCAACGCGTCGGCATGGGCCGGGAGTTGTATGAGGTGTTCCCGGTGTTCGCCCGGGCGTTGGATGAGGTGCTGGACTGCTTCGATGCCTCGTTGCGTGAGGTGATGTGGGGTGGTGATCAGGACCGCCTGGATCGCACCGAGTTTGCGCAGCCGGCGTTGTTCGCTGTTGAGGTGGCGTTGTTCCGGCTGTTGGAGTCGTGGGGTGTCACACCCGATTATGTGGCGGGTCATTCGGTGGGTGAGCTGGCGGCGGCGTATGTGGCCGGGGTGTTGTCACTGGCGGATGCGGCCCAACTGGTGGCGGCGCGGGGCCGGTTGATGCAGGAGCTTGCGGCGGGCGGTGTGATGGTGGCGGTGGAGGCCGCCGAGGACGAGGTCGTTCCGTTGTTGCAGGGCCGGGTGTCGGTTGCGGCGGTGAACGGGCCGCGTGCGGTGGTGGTTTCGGGTGCTGAGGCGGACGTCGAGCGGGTGGTGGGGCATTTCACCGACCGTCGGACGAAGCGGTTGGCGGTCAGTCATGCGTTCCATTCGCCGTTGATGGAGCCGATGCTGGACGAGTTCGCCGCCGTGGCGGGGGAGTTGGCATACGGCAGCCCGGTGATCCCGCTGATCTCCAATGTGACGGGTGGGCCGGTGGTTCCGGATGCGGCGTACTGGGTGCGGCATGTGCGTGAGGCGGTGCGGTTCGCGGACAGTGTGAGCTATCTGCGGGACCAGGGTGTCGATGCGTTCGTGGAGCTGGGTCCGGACGGTGTGCTGTCGGCGATGGCCCCGGAGACCGGGTGTGTTCCGGTGCTGCGGCGGGACCGTGATGAGGCCAGGACGCTGATCGATGCTCTGGGCCGGATCTGGGCGCGGGGTGTGGAGGTGGACTGGGCGGCGTTCTTCGCACCGTGCGGGGCCCGCGCCACGGATCTGCCGACTTATGCCTTCCAGCATCAGCGGTACTGGCTGGAGACCTCGGAGCAGGTCGCCGACGTGGCCTCGGCAGGTCTGCACGCGGTGGGTCATCCGCTGCTGGGGGCGGTGGTCGGTCCGGCGGGCAGCGACACCGTCGTGCTGACCGGGCGCCTGTCGGTGTCGGCGCAGCCCTGGCTTGCGGATCATGTCGTGGGCGGCAGTGTGCTGTTCCCGGGGACCGGCTTTGTCGAGCTGGCGGTCCGGGCGGGGGACGAGGTCGGCTGCCCGGTGGTGGAGGAGCTGACGCTGGCGGCTCCGCTCGTGCTGCTGTCGGACGTGCCGGTGCAGGTTCAGGTTGTGGTGGGGGCGGCGGACGGTGTGGGCCGTCGTGCGGTCACTGTGCATGCCCGCCCGCAGTCGGGCGGTGGATGGACCACACACGCCACCGGCACCCTGGCATCCTCCGCCGAGGAGCCGTCCTACGACCTGAGCGTCTGGCCACCGGCGGGTGCGCAGCCGGTGGAACTGGAGGGCTTCTACGACACGTTGGCGGCTGCCGGTCTGGAGTACGGCCCGGTGTTCCAGGGGCTGCGGGCGGCCTGGCAGCGCGACGGAGAGGTCTTCGCCGAGGTCGCCCTGCCCGAGCAGGCGGCGGGTGAGGCCGACCGGTTCGGTCTGCACCCCGCCCTCCTCGACGCCGCCCTCCACGCCACCGGACTCGGAGAGAAAGCACAGGAACGGATCGCGTTGCCGTTCCTGTGGGAGGGGGTCTCACTGCACGCTTCAGGGGCTTCCGTGCTGCGGGTTCGGCTCGCGCCGGTCGACGGCGGGGTGGAGCTGTTCGCCACTGATGGTGTGGGCCGGCCGGTGGTGTCGGTGGGTTCGTTGGTGGTGCGGGAGGTGGATGCAGGGCAGTTGGCTGCGGCGCGGGGCTCTGGTGCGGGGGAGTGGCTGTTCGCGGTGGAGTGGCCGGTGGTGCCGGTGGTGCCGGTGGTGCCGGTGGTTCCGGTGGTTGATGCGGAGTGGGCGGAGTGGGGCGGGTTCGGTGAGGTGGTGCCGCCGACGGTGGTGCTGCGCTGTGGGTCCGGGGAACTGCATGGGGGTCTGCATCGGGTTTTGGGTGTGGTGCAGGAGTTTTTGGTGGGGGAGCGGTTTGTGGGGTCTCGGTTGGTGGTGTTGACCGAGGGTGCGGTGAGTGTGGGTGGTGAGCCGGTGGTGGATGTGGCTGCTGGTGGGGTGTGGGGGTTGGTGCGGTCGGCGCAGTCGGAGGAGCCGGGCCGGATCGTTCTGGCGGATGCCCGGTTGGAGGAGCTGCCGCTGGTGCTGGGTGCGGGTGAGTCGCAGGTGGCGGTGCGCGACGGTGTGGTGCACGGGGCCCGGCTGGTCCGCGCCGCGGTGGAGGCGGGAGCGCTGGTGCTGGACGGCCCGGTGCTGGTGACGGGCGGTACGGGTGGTCTGGGTGCCTTGGTGGCCCGGCATCTGGTGGCCGAGCACGGCGTGCGGGAACTGCTGCTGGTCTCTCGTCGGGGCCCGGGGGCGCCGGGCGCCGCTGCGCTGGCCGAGGAGCTCACGGCCGTGGGCGCGTCCGTTGAGGTGGTGGCGTGTGACGTGGCGGACCGGTCGGCGTTGGCGGGGGTGCTGGAGGGACGATCGCTGTCGGCGGTGATTCATACCGCAGGCGTGTTGGACGACGGTGTGCTGGGGTCGTTGACTCCGCAGCGGGTGGATGCGGTGCTGGGAGCGAAGGCGGACGCGGCGTGGTACCTGCATGAGCTGACGGCCGGGATGGACCTGTCGGCGTTCGTCCTGTTCTCGTCCGCGGCAGGCATCCTCGGTTCTCCGGGGCAGGCCAACTACGCGGCGGCCAACGCCTACCTGGATGCGCTCGCCTCGTATCGCCATGGTCTGGGTCTGAAGGGAACCTCGCTGGCCTGGGGCATGTGGGAAGAGACCAGCGGGATGGCCGGGATGCTCGGGGAGGCCGGCCGTTCGCGGATGGCGCAGGGCGGTGTGCTGCCGCTGCGCTCCGAGGACGGACTCGCCCTGCTGGACGCGGCAATGGCCGGGGACCGGCCCGTGCTGGCGCCGATCCGCCTCGATGTCCCTTCCCTGACCGGGGCCGATGTCCCCGACCTGCTGCGGACCCTGGTTCCGGCCAGGCGGCGGGCCGCGGCCAAGCCACAGGCCGATCCGAACGCCCTGCGCGACCGGCTGGCCGGCCTGCCGGAGGACGAGTGGGAAGAGACGCTGCGGGAGCTGGTGCTGTCGCACGCGGCCCGGCTGCTCGGACACGGCGACACCCGGGCCGTCGACCCCGACCACGGGTTCCTCGAATCGGGCTTCGACTCGCTCGCGGCGATCGAACTGCGTGGTGCCCTCTCCTCGGAGACCGGACTTCGACTTCCGCCCACGGTCGTCTTCGACAGCGACAGTCCGGCCGGGCTCGCCCGGTTCCTGCGGGCGGAGCTGTCCGGCCGTATGGCTGCCGCCGGCCTCTCCGGGCCGTCCGCCGCCGACACGGCGGACGAGCCCGCGGACACGCTCACCGCGCTGTTCCGGGAATCCGTCCTGACCTGCGACATCCCGAAGAGTTTCGCGATGCTCCGGGCGGTCGCCGATCTGCGGCCGCAGTTCGAGACGCGCGCGGTCCTCGACCGGCTGCCCAGCGCGGCCAGGCTGGCCGACGGCCCGAACCGCCCCCGCCTGATCTGCGTCGCGACCCCCATGGTGGCGGGCGGAGTCGTGCAGCACGCGCGGCTGGCCGCGTCCTTCCGCGGCATACGCCCGGTGTCGGCGCTTCCCCTGCCGGGCTTCGCCAAGGGCGAGAGCCTGCCCGCCTCCGCAGACGCAGTGGTGGACGTCCTCGCGGCAAGCGTCCTCGAGGCGGCCGAGGGCGAGCCGTTCGTCCTGGTCGGCTACTCGTCCGGCGGCCTGCTCGCCTACGGCACGGCGCACCGGCTGCAGGAGACGACGGGAACCGGTCCCGCCGGGGTGGTCCTCCTGGACACGTACAGCGTCGACGACCACGGAATGCCCCCGGGATTCCAGCACATGACGTACCGCATGCTGGAGATGGAATCGACCTTCGGGCCTTACGACAGCGCGCGGCTGTCGGCGATGAGCCGGTACTTCCACCTGCTCCCCGACTTCAAGCGGCCCGGCATCGACGCGCCGGTGCTGTTCGTCGGGGCGGGCGGCTCGTTCATCCCGGACGACGACCCGGCGATCCGCCCCGAGGACTATCCGCGGGCCGAGCCCTGGGACCCCGCGCACACCTTCCGGCTTGCGCACGGAAACCACTTCGCACTGGTGGAAGAGGAAGCGGAATCGACCGGTCGGCTGATCGAGGAATGGCTCCGCTCACTCGACTGACCCCGGTCCGGACCTCTCCGGCGACCGTCAAGGGTCTCTGCAGGACCTCTCCATAGGACTGTGAACACGGCTTCGTCTCTTGAATCAGGTGGTGGGAATGGCGCCCAGCGGAAACGTCCTCGCGGCGGCGAAGAAGGGAACCGCACCCTTCCGCGGATACGAGACGTGGTACCGGGTCACCGGCGATCTGCACTCCGGGCGCACTCCGCTCGTCGCTGTGCACGGCGGTCCCGGGGCCACGCACGACTATCTCCTCGGCCTGTCCTCGCTCGCCGAGGAGCAGGGCCGGCCCGTCGTGCACTACGACCAGCTGGGCAACGGCGGCTCCACCCATCTGCCTCACCAGGGCGCCGACTTCTGGACCGTCCAGCTCTTCCTCGACGAACTCGGCAACCTGCTGGAGCACTTGGGTGTCGCCGACGACTATCTGCTGTACGGGCAGTCGTGGGGCGGGCTGCTCGCCGCCAAGCACGCCTCGGCGCGTCCGCACGGGCTGCGCGGCCTCGTCATCGCCAACTCGCCGGCCTCGTACGGGCTCTGGCTGAAGGAGATGGCCGTCCTGCGGAGCGCGCTGCCGCCTGGCGTCGACGACACACTGAAGCGGCACGAAGCGGCGGGGACGACCGACAGCGCCGAATACCTCGACGCCGCCATGCACTTCTACCGCAAGCACGTCTGCCGGGTGGACCCCTGGCCCCGCGAGTACCTGGCCACCTTCATGGAGATCTACAACGATCCCACCGTCTACTTCAGCATGAACGGGCCGACGGAATTCCACGTCACCGGCACCTTGCGGGACTGGTCGGTGACCGACTGCGTCTCCGCCATCACCGCGCCCACCCTGCTGCTGTCCGGTCGCCACGACGAGGCGACCCCGGTGACCGTGCAGCCGTACGCCGATCTCATCCCGGACGTCCGCTGGGAAATCCTCGAGGAGTCCAGTCATGTGCCCCACATCGAGGAACCGGAGCGCTTCTACCGCATCCTGACCGGCTTCCTGGACTCCCTCGACTGACCGACTCTCCCGACCGATTGGACCCCTGCGGTGGAAGCGAACAAGGACGAGATCATCGAGGCGCTCCGCAACACGCTGATGGAGGTCGAGCAGCTGCGGCAGCGGAACAGCAGGCTGGCGGCACAGGTCGGCGAGCCGGTTGCGATCATCGGCATGGCGTGCCGCTTCCCCGGCGGGGTGAACTCCCCGGAAGACATGTGGCGCCTGGTCGTGGACGGCGCGGACACCATGGCGCCGTTCCCCGCCGACCGTGGCTGGGACACCGCGGGACTCTACGACCCGGAACCCGGCACCGAGGGCAAGAGCTATGTGCGCGAGGGCGGATTCCTCTACGACGCCGCGGAATTCGACCCCGCCTTCTTCGGGATCAGCCCGCGTGAGGCGCTGGCGATGGACCCGCAGCAGCGGCTGCTCCTGGAGACCTCGTGGGAGGCGATCGAGCACGCGCGGATCGACCCGGCCACGCTGCGCGGCACGAAGGCCGGTGTGTTCGCCGGTGTGATCTACCACGACTACGGCGTCGTCAGCGGGGACACCGCAGCAACCGGCAACGGCAGCCTGGTCTCCGGCCGCGTCGCCTACAGCCTCGGCCTGGAAGGGCCCGCGGTGTCCGTGGACACCTCCTGCTCGTCCTCGCTCGTCGCCCTGCACTGGGCGACCCAGGCACTGCGCTCCGGCGAGTGCTCGCTCGCGCTGGTCGGCGGTGTGACCGTGATGTCGACCCCGCAGACCTTCGTCGAGTTCAGCACGCTGCGCGGTCTCGCCCCCGACGGGCGCTGCAAGCCCTTCGCGGCGGCCGCGGACGGCACCGCTTGGGGCGAGGGCGTGGGAATGCTCCTGGTGGAGCGCCTCTCCGACGCCCGACGCAACGGGCACCGGATCCTCGCCGTCGTACGGGGCTCGGCCGTCAACCAGGACGGAGCGAGCAACGGCCTCACCGCGCCCAACGGACCTGCCCAGCAGCGGGTCATCCGGCAGGCACTGGAGAACGCCGGCCTGACGTCGGCGGACGTGGACGCGGTGGAGGCACACGGCACCGGCACCACCCTGGGTGACCCGATCGAGGCGCAGGCGCTCCTGGCGACGTACGGGCAGCACCGTCCGCAGGGCCGGCCGCTGTGGCTCGGCTCGGTCAAGTCGAACATCGGACACACCCAGGCCGCCGCCGGTGTCGCGGGGATCATCAAGATGGTCGAGGCCATGCGGCACGGCATCCTGCCCAGGACGCTGCACGTCGACGAGCCGAGCACACAGGTCGACTGGGACCGGGGCGACGTGCGCCTGCTGACGGAGGAACAGACATGGCCGCAGACCGGGCGGCTGCGCCGGGCCGGCGTGTCTTCCTTCGGTGCCAGCGGCACCAACGCTCACGTCATCATCGAGCAGCCCGAACAGCCGGCCGCGGAGCCGGCCCCGGCCGGGGGGCAGGCCGCGGGCGGCACCCCCCTGCTGATACCGGTCTCCGCGAAGACCCCGGCAGCCCTGCGGGAACAGGCCGGGCGGCTGCGGGCCCAGCTGGCGGCACATCCGGAGCAGACCCCCGCCGACCTCGCCCACTCCCTGACCACGACCCGCTCCCGCTTCGAGTACGGGGCCGCTTTCACGGCCCACGACCGGGAGGGCCTGCTCACCGCACTCGGGGCGCTGGCCGGCGGCGAGCGGGCCGCGCGGCTCGTCCAGGGCCGGGCCCGGGACGGCCGGACCGCATTCCTGTTCACCGGCCAGGGCAGCCAACGTGTCGGCGCCGGAAGGGAGTTGCACGACACCTACCCCGCCTTCGCGCAGGCTTTCGACGCCGTCTGCCGGGAACTTGACCGCCACCTCACCGGGCACCCCGATGCCGGCCCGGCACTGCCCGTGCGCTCGGTCCTGTTCGCCGAACCCGGCTCGGCCGAGGCGGCACTCCTCGACCGCACCCAGTACACACAGGCAGCCCTCTTCGCTCTCCAGGTCGCGCTGTTCCGCCTTGTGGAGGGCTGGGGTGTACGCCCCGACCTGCTGCTCGGACACTCGGTCGGGGAACTCGCCGCGGCCCACGCCGCGGGTGTTCTGACACTCGAGGACGCGGCCCGGCTCGTCGCCGCGCGCGGCCGGCTCATGGAGGCACTGCCCGCCGGCGGCGCCATGGCCGCCGTACAGGCCACCGAGGCCGAGGTGATTCCCCTGCTGGACGGCGAGGCCTCCGTCGCAGCGGTCAACGGACCGTCCGCCGTGGTCGTCTCCGGCGCCGAGACGGCCGTCACACGGGTGGCCGACATCCTGCGCGCCCGCGGCCGCAAGACCAAGCGTCTCACCGTCAGCCACGCCTTCCACTCACCGCTCATGGAGCCGATGCTGGCCGAATTCGCCCAGATAGCAGGCGAGTTGGCCTACGCCCCTCCACAGATACCGCTCGTCTCGAACGTCACCGGCCGCCTGTTGACCACCGAGCTCTGCTCGGCCGACTACTGGGTCAGCCATGTACGCCGGCCGGTGCGTTTCCTCGACGGCATGCGCACCCTGGAGCAGGAGGGTGCCACCCGCTACCTCGAACTCGGCCCGGACGGAGTGCTCAGCGCCCTGGGCGAGGACTGCCTGACCGCAGACGACGTCACCGCCCGCTTCGCCGCGGCGCTGCGCCCGGACCGCGACGAGCCCGACAGCGTGCTCACCGCCGTGGCCCACCTGCACACCACCGGCGCCGAAGTGGACTGGACCGCACTTCTCGACGGCGCCGACGGCCGCCGCATCGACCTGCCCACCTACCCCTTCCAGCACCAGCGGTTCTGGCCCCGCGCCCACGCCGCCGACCCCGCCACGGCCCCCGCCCCGACCGGCCCCGACGGCTGGCGCTACGAGGTCGTCTGGAAGCCCGTACCCCACACGCAACCCGGATGGGCGGAAGCGCTGCACGGCGACTGGCTCGTCCTGCACGAGGAACAGGGTGCCGGCCATCCGCTCGTCACCTCCGCCACGCGCGCCTTGACCGCACACGGAGCCCACGCGATCCTCCTCGGCCTGGACGCGGACTGCGCCGGACGCGAGGAACGGGCCTCACGGCTGGCCGAGGCCGTGGCCGGCCGACGGATCGCCGGCATCCTGTCGCTGCTTCCCCTCGCCGACACACCTCATCCCCTGCACCCCGAGATCAGCACCGCACTCGCGCTGACCCTCGCCTTCGTCCAGGCGCAGGACGACGTCCGCCTGGAGGCGCCGCTCTGGGTCGTCACCAGCGGCGCGGTCGCCACCGACGACCACGGGTCACCCGACACCGGTCAGAGCGCCCTGTGGGGCCTGGGCCGGGTACGTGCCCTCGAACAGCCCACCCGCTGGGGCGGCCTCGTCGACCTGCCCGACCTGGTCGACGAGCACACCGAGGCGCGCCTCGCCGCCGTCCTCACCGGCGAAAGCGGCGAGGACCAGGTCGCCCTGCGTCCCTCGGGGACTCTGGTACGACGTCTGGTGCGGGCCCCCCGTACCACCGCACACCCGGACACCCCCTGGCGGCCGGGCGGCACCGTCCTCATCACCGGAGGCACCGGAGCACTCGGCGCCCATGTGGCACGCCGACTGGCCCGCACCGGCGCCACCCGCCTCGTCCTGGCCGGCCGCCGCGGCCCTCAGGCACCCGGTGCCGAAGACCTGCGGGCAGAACTCACCGCGCTCGGCGCGGAGGTCGACCTGGCGGCCTGCGACGTCGGCGACCGCGACCAGCTCGCGGCCCTCCTCGCCCGACAGCGCGACAACGGCACCCCCGTGACGGCCGTCGTGCACGCCGCCGGCGTCGACTCCACCGTGCCGCTCGGCGACACCACCATCGAGGAGTTCTCCGCCACGCTCCGCGCAAAGGTGGCAGGCGCGTCCCACCTGGACGAACTGCTCGCCGACTCCGACCTCGACGCGTTCGTGCTGTTCTCCTCCGTTTCCGGTGTCTGGGGCAGCGGCGGCCAGGGCGCCTACTCCGCCGCCAACGCCCAGCTCGACGCCCTCGCCCAGCGCCGCCGCGCACAGGGACTCACGGCCACCTCCGTGGCGTGGGGACCCTGGGCCGGTGGTGGAATGGCAGCTCAGGGCGACGACGAGCTGCTGCTGCGCCGCCACGGCCTGCCGCCCATGGACCCCGAACTCGCCGTCACCGCGCTCGAACAGGCACTCCAGCGGGACGAGACCACGATCACCGCCGCCGACGTCCAGTGGGACCGCTTCGCCGCCGCTTTCACCGCAACCCGCCCCAGCCCCCTGCTCGCCGACCTCCCCGAAGCACGGCAGGCGCTCGGTGCCACCGACCCCGAACAGCAGGTTTCCGCCCAGGACACCGGGGAGGACACCGCCGCGCACCTGCGCGCCGACCTCGCCGGACACACCCCCACGCAACAGCGCGCACTCCTGCTCCAGCTGGTGCGCGAGCACGCCGCCCGAGTCCTCGGCCACGACTCCACCGAGCACGTCGAAGCCCACCGAGTCTTCCGCGACCTGGGCTTCGACTCCCTCACGGCGGTCGAGTTCCGTAACGCCCTGCACACCGCCACGGGCCTGCGCCTGCCCGCCACCGCCGTCTTCGATCACCCCTCCCCCGACCGGCTCACCGACCACCTCACCACCGAGCTCCTCGGTACGGGCGCGGCGACGGGCTCCGTTCCGCTGCCGGCGGCTGTGCTCCGGGAGGACGAGCCGGTGGCGATCGTGGGGATGAGTTGCCGTTTTCCCGGGGGTGTGGAGTCTCCGGAGGACTTGTGGCGGCTGGTGGCCGAGGGCCGGGACGGTATCGGGGAGTTCCCGGCGGACCGGGGCTGGGATGTCGAGGGTCTGTACGACCCCGAGCCGGGCACCCCCGGCAAGACCTATGCCATGACCGGCGGATTCCTCCCCGCGGTCGCCGACTTCGACGCCGGCTTCTTCGGGATCGGCCCCCGCGAGGCCACCGCCATGGACCCGCAGCAGCGGCTGCTCCTGGAAACCTCCTGGGAGGTCCTCGAACGCGCGGGCATCGACCCGCACTCCCTGCGTGGCCAGGGCGTCGGCGTGTTCGTCGGCGGCGCCTACTACGACTACGGCGGTGACCTCGCGCACTTCCCCGAAGAACTCTCCGGCTACTCCGCCGTCGGCCGCGCGAGCAGTGTCCTCTCCGGCCGGGTGTCGTACAGCCTGGGTCTTGAGGGTCCGGCGGTGACGGTGGACACGGCGTGCTCGTCCTCCCTGGTCGCCCTGCACCTCGCCGCGCAGGCGCTGCGGCGCGGTGAGTGCTCCATGGCCCTGGCCGGCGGCGTCACCGTCATGGCCACCGCAGACACCTTTGTCGACTTCAGTGCCCAGCGAGGTCTGTCTCCGGACGGCCGCTGCAAAGCGTTCTCGGCCGCCGCGGACGGTACAGGCTGGAGTGAGGGTGTCGGCTGGCTGCTGGTGGAGCGGTTGTCGGACGCCCAGCGGCTCGGGCACAAGGTGCTGGCGGTCGTCCGTGGTTCGGCGGTCAATCAGGACGGTGCGAGCAATGGGTTGACGGCTCCGAATGGTCCGGCGCAGCAGCGGGTGATCCGGCAGGCGTTGGCGGACGCGGGTCTGTCGGCGGCGGATGTCGACGCGGTGGAGGCGCACGGTACCGGTACGACGCTGGGTGATCCGATCGAGGCGCAGGCGCTTTTGGCGACGTACGGGCAAGAGCGTGCGGAGTCCGGGCCGTTGTGGCTGGGGTCGGTCAAGTCGAACATCGGGCACACTCAGGCGGCTGCCGGTGTGGCGGGGATCATCAAGATGGTCGAGGCGATGCGGCACGGCGTCCTGCCCAGGACGCTGCATGTGGATGAGCCGACGCCGCAGGTCGACTGGGACGAGGGCGCGGTCGAGCTGCTCACCGAGGCGCGTGAATGGCCCGAGGCAGGTGGGCGTCCGCGCCGGGCGGGTATCTCCTCGTTCGGCATCAGCGGCACGAATGCGCACGTGATCGTGGAGCAGGCGCCGGAGCCGGAGCCGGAGCCGGTCGTGGAGCCGGAGGTGCGGGGTGGGGTTCCGGCGGTGGTGCCGTGGGTGGTGTCGGGTGCGTCGCAGGACGCGGTCCGTGCGCAGGCGGTCCGGCTGTCGGAGTTCGTGGCGGAGCGGCCTGAACTGCCTTTGGCGGGCGTGGGGTTGACGCTGGGGACAGGGCGGGCCGGGCTGGAGCGGCGCGCGGTGGTCGTCGGGTCGGACCGGGACGAGTTGCTGCGGGGTCTGGACGCGCTGGCGAATGGTCAGGTGCCGGTGACGGCGCGTTCGGCCGGATCGACGGCGTTCCTGTTCACCGGTCAGGGTGCCCAACGCGTCGGCATGGGCCGGGAGTTGTACGCGTCGTTCCCGGTGTTCGCGCGATCCCTCGACGAGGTGTTCGACTGCTTCGACGGGCTGGTCGACGGGTCGTTGCGTGAGGTGATGTGGGGTGGTGATCAGGACCGCCTGGATCGTACGGAGTTTGCGCAGCCGGCGTTGTTCGCTGTTGAGGTGGCGTTGTTCCGGCTGTTGGAGTCGTGGGGTGTCACACCCGATTATGTGGCGGGTCATTCGGTGGGTGAGGTGGCGGCGGCGTATGTGGCCGGGGTGTTGTCACTGGCGGATGCGGCCCGGCTGGTGGCGGCGCGGGGCCGGTTGATGCAGGGGCTTGCGGCGGGCGGTGTGATGGTGGCGGTGGAGGCCGCCGAGGACGAGGTCGTTGCGTTGCTGCAGGGCCGGGTGTCGGTTGCGGCGGTGAACGGGCCGCGTGCGGTGGTGGTTTCCGGTGCTGAGGCGGATGTGGACCGTTTGGTGGCCCGTTTCGAGGGTCGTCGGACGAAGCGGTTGGCGGTCAGTCATGCGTTCCATTCGCCGTTGATGGAGCCGATGCTGGACGAGTTCGCGGCGGTGGCGGGCGGGCTGACGTATGGCAGTCCGGTGATCCCGTTGGTGTCGAACGTGACGGGTGGGCCGGTGGTTCCGGATGCGGCGTACTGGGTGCGGCATGTGCGTGAGGCGGTGCGGTTCGCGGACAGTGTGAGCTATCTGCGGGACCAGGGTGTCGATGCGTTCGTGGAGCTGGGTCCGGACGGTGTGCTGTCGGCGATGGCCCCGGAGACCGGGTGTGTTCCGGTGCTGCGCAAGGACCGCGACGAGGCCAGGACGCTGATCGATGCTCTGGGCCGGATCTGGGCGCGGGGTGTGGAGGTGGACTGGGCGGCGTTCTTCGCACCGTGCGGGGCCCGCGCCACGGATCTGCCGACCTATGCCTTCCAGCATCAGCGGTACTGGCTGGAGACCTCGGAGCAGGTCGCCGATGTGGCCTCGGCAGGTCTGCACGCGCCGGGTCATCCGCTGCTGGGGGCGGTGGTCGGTCCGGCGGGCAGCGACACCGTCGTGCTGACCGGGCGCCTGTCGACTGCTGCTCAGCCCTGGCTTGCGGATCATGTCGTGGGCGGCAGTGTGCTGTTCCCGGGGACCGGTTTCGTGGAGTTGGCGGTCCGGGCGGGGGACGAGGTCGGTTGCTCGGCGGTCGAGGAATTGACGCTGTCCGTTCCGTTGGTGGTGCCTGAGGACTCCCAGATCCAGATCCAGGTCGTCGTCGCGGCACCGGATCACAGGGGCCGCCGCCCGGTGACGGTCTACAGCCGTCCGCACCTCGCAGGACCGGACGCGGAGTGGACGACCCATGCGACCGGCACGCTGGCGGCAGCCGCCGACTCCCCGTCCTACGACCTGGCCGTCTGGCCGCCGGTTGGTGCGGAGCCGGTGGAACTGGGGGGTTTCTACGAGGAGTTGGCGGGGGTCGGACTCGGCTACGGGCCGGTGTTTCGGGGGTTGCGGGCGGCCTGGCGGCGCGACGGTGAGGTGTTCGCGGAGGTTGTTCTGCCGGAGCAGGCGGCGGGTGAGGCCGACCGGTTCGGTCTGCATCCCGCCCTCCTCGACGCCGCCCTCCACAGCATCGCTCTGACGGGCGACGAAGCGATGTGGGCGCAGTCGTACAAGGGTGTGCTGCTGTCCGCCGGCGGTTCGTCGGAGCTGCGTGTACACGTCCGGGCCGGCGCGTCCGGTGTCGTGCTGAGTGCGGCCGATGGGACCGGGCGTGCGGTGGTGGATGTCGCGGCGATGGTGACCCGGCCCGTCACGGAGGTCCTGGCTGTCCTCGGCGCGCGGAGTGCCGAGGACGAAGCGAGCGTTCCCGCGCCGGTCCGAGCCCCGGGACGCCGCAGCGCCGCCGAGCGCCAGGACGTGGACGGATTCCGGCGGCGGCTCGCTGCTCTCGCCGCACCGGAGCGCCGGCAGTCGTTGCTCGACCTGGTGCGCACACACACCGCCGCGGTACTCGGCCACGCCGACGCCGACGCGGTGGATCCCGAACGGGCCTTCCAGGAGATGGGTTTCGACTCCATGGCCGCCGTGGAGCTGCGCAACCGGCTCGGCACGGTCACCGGTCTGGTCCTGCCGTCCAGCTTGGCCTTCGACCATCCTTCGGCGGCGGCCGTGGCCGCCTTCCTGGACGAGTCGGCCGCTCCCGCGCGGGGCGACGGCGTCCGGGCGCTGCTGGCCGAGCTCGACCGGATGGACCTCGCGCTGAGCGGACTGTCCCCGACCGGAGCGGAGCACTCCAAGGTCGCCGCGCGGCTCGACGTACTGCTGCGCAAGTGGCAGGGCGCATACGGCGAATCCGCACCAGCAGAATTCAAGCAGGACTTCGGTGCGGCCACCGACGATGAACTGTTCGAAGTGCTCGACAACGAACTCGGAATTTCCTGACGCCGCGACCGGGAGTTTCCCCTTGGTCGAGGTCATTCCCGATCATCAGGGCAGGTCAAGTCAGTCGGTAGGGGTTCGTGGCTAGGGGCGGATAGGGGTTCGTACCAGAACTCCCCGCCCCTAGCCTGCTGGTGTCGAATTGATTTGTTTTCCCGCCAGGCGGATAGGAGAAATGATTTCCGTGCCGTCCCAAGAAGAACTCATCGAGGAGGCCGAGGCCGCACTGGCGAAACTCGGCACTCCGCCCATGCCGGTCGATCCCTACCCTCTCTACGAGGCACTGCGGCGTGTCGACCGGGTCTACCGGAGTCCGGTTCTCCAGGCCTACGCCGTCACCGGTTATGAGGAGGTGTCGCAACTGGCCAAGATGCCCAACATGAAGAACGGCGGTCGGGCCGCGACCATCCGGCGTGAGGACTGGGAGGAGCATGACTCGCTGCGACTGTTCCTGCGTGCCCTCGTCACCCTCGATCCGCCGGAGCACACCGCGCTGCGCAGTCTGGCGAGTTCGGTCTTCACCCCGTCCGCCATCAAGAGGCTGCGCGGCTCCATAGAGAAGATCGCCGAGCAGTACCTGGACGTGCTCGCAGAGCAGGCGAGCGGCGGTGCGCCCGTCGACCTGGTGAAGCTGGTCGCCAGCCCCTACCCGGTCGCGGTGATCTGCGAACTGCTCGGCGTGCCCAGCGAGAAGGGCATGCTCTTCTACGAGCTGGCGAACGACTGGACGCGGGTGTGGGGCGGCGGCGCCTACACGGAGGAGGAACTCGCCAGGGCGGACGAGGCGACCAAGGAACTCCGCGGCCACTTCGAGGAGTTGTTCCGGGACCGGCGAGCCCAGCCCCGTGAGGACCTGATCTCGGGCCTGGTGGCGGAGGTGGAGGCGGGCCGGCTTTCCGACGAGGACCTGATGGGCCTGTCGACCTTCCTGTTCATCGCCGGGTTCGAGACCACGACCAATCTGATCAGCACCAGTGTGTGGACCCTCCTGGAGAACCGTGACGAGCTCAAGCGGTGGCGGGAGAATCCGGACATCACCGCGAGCGCCGTCGAGGAGCTGATCCGGCACGGTACGCCCATCTCCGGCACCGTCCGGCTGGCGGGGGAGCCGCTGCACATCGGGGGGCACGACATCCCGGAGAACTCGCTCATCTTCCTCATGACGGCGGGCGCCAATCGCGACCCTGCGCAGTTCCCCGACCCCGATCGGCTCGACCTGACCCGCAACGACGGGGCACACGTCGGGTTCGGTGGCGGCGCGCACTACTGCCTGGGCGCCAACCTGGCCCGGATGGAGGCGCAGGTCATCCTGCCCGCCCTGATCAACCGCTTCTCCACGATCGAGATCGAGGGCACACCGCAGTGGCGCACTGCCACGGGTCTGCACGGGTTCGACCACCTGCCGCTGGTCCTCGGCAAGTAGGCGCGATCCGGGTACCGGCACCAAGTGTGGAGCCCCGCCGGACGTCCGGCGGGGCTCCACACTTGGTGCTGCGGGGGACAGTGTCAGCCGCGGGGGTCGTAGCCCGCCTGCAGTTTGGCCACCATGCCGCCGTCGATCCGCAGCTGGGCGCCGGTGATGTAGCGCGACTCGTCGGAGGCGAGGAAGACGACGGCGTGCGACACGTCGGCGGTCTCCACGTAGGCGATCGGCATGCCGTGCACGGACTTGAAGACCGGCTCGACGTCGTCGGCCGTGGGGTTCTCCAGGTCCGGGCGGAACGTGCGGTAGGCGGCCTCGTTCTTGATCAGTTCGGTGGGCACGTTGGTCGGATGGATCACGTTCACCCGCCGGTTGGACGGGGCCAGCTGGATCGCCAGCCAGTCCGCGTACTCGGTGAGCAGGTGCTTCGACAGGCTGTAACCGGCTGCTCCGTGTCCGACGCCCGTGTTGCCGTCGTAGCGCGGCATCAGGCCGGCCACCGAGCCGATCAGGATGACGGATCCGCCCTCGGCGAGATGCGGCAGGGCGGCGTGCACGGTGTTGGCCGCACCGATGAAGTTGACGTCGAGCGTCTCGGTGAAGGCGCTGAGGGGCCGGTCGGGGCCCATGGGGCTGATACCGGCGTTGGGAATGACGACGTCGAGACGGCCGAGCTCGGCCACCGCCTCGTCCAGCGCGGTGGACAGTGAGCTCCGGTCACGTACGTCGACCTGCCGGACGACCGCACGGCGGCCCGTCTTCTCCACCAGGCGGGCGGTCTCGTCGAGGTCCGACGGCCGAGAGCCGGCGTACTCGGCGGTCGAGGCGTCCTGGCACACGTCGAGCGCGATGATGTCCGCGCCCTCCTCGGCCAGCCGCACTGCATGGCTGCGGCCGAGTCCACGTGCCGCGCCGGTGATCGCGACAACCTTTCCTGCCACTCGATTCATTTTCGTCCTGCCTCCCCATTCACCTTGCTTCTTCTTTCACTGCCGTATTTGAATTTCTATCGCCGGTACCGACCCGGGTGATACGGCAGTCGACCCCTATTCCGGGGTCGGAGAGGCATTTAGGGGCCCGCTGCGCCGGACGCGCGGAGCCCCCCGGGAGATGACGGGGGTTTGCACCTCCCGGGGGGTGGTCAGTCGGCGAGCCAGCCGTGCCGTCGGGCCAGCTCGCCCAGGCTTTCTCCGACCCGTGCCAGTTGCCGGCGGGGCAGGGACGGAAGTTCCTCGGTGAGGGTGTCGGTCACCTCGCGCACGAACTCGGAGACGGACATGGCCTCCGTGTCGCGCTCGTCCTCGACAGGGCTGACCGTGACGGCCCGCAGGCCGCGCTCCGATTCGCAGACGTCGAACCGGACGAGGACGCCCGGCCTGAGCAGCGTTCTGTCGGAGAGGAAGTCATTGGCGTGCACGAAGACGTCCCGACCACCACCGCGCGGCACGATGAAGCCGTACCCGCGCGCATCGTCGTAGCGGATGATCCTTCCCACCATCACGGCTCGACCTTCTCTTCTCTCTGAGGGAAACCGCTGCCGGGCGCCGGGGGATGTACACCCGGCAGCGGTCGTTCTCATCCGGTGCGGGACGGGCCCGGCCGGTCAGCCACGCACGCCCGCGTCGGTCGTGGTGTGCTGCGTCTGCCCGGGCACCGTGTCCCGGCCGGCTTCCTCCTCGTGGTGCGGAAGGATCTTCGGCAGGCCGCGGGCTGAGTACAGGGTGAAGAGGCAGATGGCCAGCAGGATGGTGCCGTTGATCACCACCGCCAGGTGCATGCCGTCCATGAAGGCCGACTTCGCAGAGGCAAGGATCTCCTTGCTCAGGCCGGCGGGCTCGTGTCCGGCAACGTCGATGGCCGAACCGAGCGAGTCGCTCGCCAGCCGCCGCGCCTGCCCGGTGACACCGTCCGGCAGATCGATCCGGCGGTGGTAGATGGTGTTGAGGACGGTGCCCAGGACCGCCATGCCCATCGCCGCGCCGAGCTCACCGCCGGTGGTGGCGATACCGGATGCGATGCCCGACTTCTCCGGTGGCGCGCTGCTGACGATCATCTCCACCGTGCAGGCGAAGATGCAGGAGACGGCGATGCCGTGGAGCAGCGTCGGGATCAGCAGCGCGGTGTAGCCGGCGTTCACATCGGCCCTGCTGTACAGGAACATCGCGCTGCTGAGCAGGGCGAGGCCGAGTGCGACGGTACGGGCCTGGCCCAGACGCGGGATCAGCTGGACGACCAGCGGGGCGCAGATCATGCCCATTCCGGCCGGGGGCAGCAGGGCGAGAGCGGCACGCATCGGCGACCAGTCGTGCACGAACTGCAGGTACTGGCTGATCAGGAGCAGGACGCCGACCGAGCCGAACATCGTGAACGAGTTCGCCACGAACGCGCCGGAGAACGCGCGGTTCCTGAACAGGTGCACATCCAGGATCGGCTCGGCCAGCCGGGTCTGCCGCCAGACGAACAGCAGCAGGGCGACGACGCCGGCCGCGGCGGTGCCGTAGATCCTGGGCTCGCCGAAGCCGTCACGGACGGACTCCTGGATGGCGTAGACGACCGCGAGGATGCCGATCACCGACAGCACGACGCTGAACAGATCGAGCCGTCCGGGCTTCGGGTTGCGCGACTCGGGCAGCAGGATCAGGCCACCGAGGAAGACGACCGCCATCAGCGGCACGTTGATCAGGAAGACCGAGCCCCACCAGAAGTTGTTGAGCAGCGGTCCGCCGACGATCGGGCCCAGCGCGGTGCCGCCGCTGATCATGCCGGTCCAGATGCCGATCGCGACAGTGCGTTCTTTGGTGTTGGTGAAGATGTTCCGGATGATCGACAGGGTCGTCGGGTAGATCGTGGCGCCTGCGACACCGAGCAGTGCGCGGCCCGCGATCAGCGACTCCGGGTTCGGTGCCCAGGCCGTGAGCGCGGACGCCCCGCCGAACAGCACGGCGCCCAGCACCAGCAGCTTCTTGCGTCCGATGCGGTCGCCGATGATGCCCATGGTGATCAGCAGGCCGGCCATCACCAGGCCGTAGATGTCCGCGATCCAGAGGATCTGGCTCGCGCTCGGGTTCATGTCCTCCGTCAGCGACGGGATCGCCAGCTGCAGGACGGTCAGGTCGACGCTGATGACGAGGGCGGCCACACAGAGGACTGCCAGCGCAATCCACCTGCGATCCGCCCCTCGGGACTGTCCGCGGGCCGGAGCCGCCCCGGCCTTCGCTGTGCTCATCGTTCCTCCATGTCCCGGCACTCCTCGGGGCGCCGATCAAGCTAACCGTATACGGCATAGGCCATTGCGTTTATGTTGTACACAGATGTCGGCCGGGCTGTCAACCGTGCCTGGATCCGGGGCGGTTAGGGGCCCGGGGGAAACCCTTAGGGGTTGACCCCCACGGGATCGCTTACGTAGCGTATTCCGTATATTTCGAACGCAAATATTCAATTGAATTCCAGGAAAAGCGGAGGGCCGATGACTACCGAGCGGGGTGCCTCGCGCATAGCCGTGGTGGGCGCGGGCGTGATGGGTGCCAACATCACGGCCATGGCGCTCGGCTACGGCGCCGACGTGCTGCTCACCGACAACGACCCGGACGTGCTGGGCACCGCCCGCACCCGGATCACCCAGCACCTTCGTCACGCGGGCCTGCTCGGAGCCCTGCCCGCGGACCGGAAACCGGGCACCCTGCGCACCGCCACGGAATTCGACACCGGCGGACCCTTCGACGCGGTCGTGGAAGCGGTCACCGAACTGACCGAGGTCAAGTCGAAGGTGCTGCGGGAGATCTCGGCGCGGGTCGCCCCGGGGACCCCGGTGATCACCAACACCTCGGGCATCCCCGTCGACGAGCTCGCCGAGGACGTGGACCGCCCCGAGGACCTCATCGGCACCCACTTCATGAACCCGACGTACCTGATCCGCATGGTCGAGGTGGTCCGCGGTGCCCATACCGGCGAGGCGACGCTGGCCAGGGTGACCGCCCTGATGACCGCACTCGGCCGGATGCCGATCGTGGTGGGTGACGCACCCGGCTTCGTGACCAGCAGGCTGCTCCACCCGATGATCAACGACGCGGCCCGGGTCGTGGGCGAGGGCACCGCCACGGTCGAGGCCGTCGACAGCCTGATGGAGGGCTGTCTGGGGCACCCCACCGGGCCACTGCGCACCGCCGACCTGATCGGCATCGACAACCTCGTCGACTCCCTCGCCGCCCTGTACGAGCGGACCGGCGACGAGGGGTGCAAGCCCTGTGAACTGCTCCTGGAGAAGGTTCGCGAAGGCGCTCTCGGGCGCAAGAGCGGCCGCGGCTTCTACGACTACGGAAAGGCACTGTCATGACGACGAACGCGACGACGCCCGAGACGGAGCTGCTCGGGTTCCTGCAGACCAGGATCGGCACCCAGGTCGCCGCGGACCACGACCTGTTCGCGACCGGACTCGTCACCTCGATGTTCGCGATGGAGCTCGTCGTCCACCTCGAACAGACCTACGGCGTCACCATCGTCGGCGCCGACCTCAAGCTCGACAACTTCCGCACCGCGCGGAAGATGGCGGCCCTCGTGGAGCGGCTCAGCAGCGCCGCCGGCGACGGTGTCTGAGGCACTGGACCAGGCGTGCGGCCTGGTAGGGGACCTGGTCGCGGACCACGCCTCCGAGTGGGACCTCACCGGAGCGCTGCCCGACGCGCTGCTGCGCAAGCTCGGCGCGGCCGGACTGCTGTGCGCCGAAGTCCCCGCCGCCCACGGCGGGATCGGCGCCACGAGCCGGGACAGCGGTGAGTTCACCGCCCACGTGGGCAGCCTGTGCAGCTCGCTGCGCAGCATCATGACCTCACAGGGCATGGCCGCCTGGACCGTCCGTCGGCTCGGCAACCCCGCGCAGCAGTCCGCGCTGCTGCCGCAACTGACCTCGGGCAGCCTCGCCGCGGTCGGGTTCAGCGAACCGCAGGCGGGCAGTGACCTGTCCGCGATGACCACCGAGATCCGCTCGGACGGTGACTCCGTCGTGGTGGACGGCGGCAAGAAGTGGGTCACCGCAGCCGCCTACGCCGACCTGCTGCTGATCGCCGGCCGCTTCGAGGGCGACGCGGCCTTCGTCGTGGTCCCCAAGGACACGCCCGGCGTCCGTGTGGAACGCATCGCGAGCCCCCTCGGCTGCCGGGCGGCCGGCCACGCCGACCTGTTCTTCGACGGGGCACGGCTGCCCGCGGACAACGTCCTGGGCCGGGCAGGACTGCCACTGCCGCTGATCGTCACCACGGCACTGGCCTACGGGCGCATCTCGGTCGCCTGGGGCTGCGTGGGTATCCTCCGCGCCTGTCTGGACACGGCCGTGCGCCACGCCGGGCGACGCCACCAGTCCGGCACCGCGCTCGCCGCGCACCAACTCGTCCAGCGCCATCTCGCCGAGCTGTACATCGCGGAGCAGGCCGCGACCCGGGCCTGCGAACACGCCAGTGGCCACTGGGACACGGGCTCCCCCGACATGGTCGTCTCGACCGTCCTGGCCAAACACGTCAGTGCCGGCCACGCCGCCCGGGCCGCGGGCACCGCGGTACAGGTCCTGGCCTCCGCCGGGTCCCTCGACGGCGAGACGGTGGCCCGCGCGTACCGGGACGCCAAGCTGATGGAGATCATCGAGGGCACCAACGAGATCTGTGAGCTGATCCTCGCCCAGCACGTTCTGGCCGCCTCCAGGGCTGGTTGACGCGGTGTGCCGGCCGGCGCCCCGGCGGTGGTGCACGTGGACCGTCTCCCGCCGCCGGCCGGCAGACACACCACATCAACCACCTCAGGAGGAACTGTGACCGACGCACCGACCCTGGTGAAATGCCTGGTCTGGGATCTCGACAACACGCTGTGGCAGGGCACCCTGCTCGAGGACGGGGACGTCCGCCCCACCGACGCGATACGCGAGGCCGTCACCGCCCTCGACGCCCGCGGGATCCTGCAGTCGATCGCCAGCAAGAACGACCACGACCTCGCCTGGGCGCGCCTGGAGGAGCTGGGCCTCGCCGAGTACTTCGTGCTCCCCAGGATCGGCTGGGGGCGCAAGTCCGACTCCGTACGGGAGATCGCCGCGAGCCTCAGGTTCGCCGAGGGCACCATCGCCTTCATCGACGACCAGCCCGCCGAGCGCGCCGAGGTCGCCTACCACGCACCGCAGGTGCGCTGTTACGACGCGACGCAGGCCCTGGAACTCACCGGCCTGCCGGAATTCAGTCCCGCCACGGTCACCGTCGACTCCCTCCGGCGCAGGCGCATGTACCAGGCGGGGTTCGAGCGAGAGGCGGAGAAGGAGCGCTTCCAGGGACCCGACGAGGAGTTCCTGCGCTCCCTGGAGATGGTCCTGACCATCGGCCGGGCCGGCGACGAGGAGATCACCCGGGTCGAGGAACTGACGCTGCGCACCAGCCAGATGAACGCGACCGGCGTGCACTACTCCGACGAACGGCTGCGCTCCCTGCTCGCGGACCCGCAGCACGAGGTCCTCGTCACCACCATGGCCGACCGGTTCGGTCCGCACGGGGCGGTGGGGGTCCTGCTGCTGCGCACCGGCGAACGTGCCTGGCACCTCAAGCTGCTCGCCACCTCGTGCCGGGTGGTCTCGTTCGGCGCGGGTACGGTGATCCTGAACTGGCTGGTGGACCAGGCCTGCCGGGCCGGCGTCCATCTGGTCGCCGACTTCCGGACCACGGACCGCAACCGCATGATGGAGATCGCCTACCGCTTCGCCGGATTCGCCGAGGAGCCGTGTGGCTGTCTGGAGACGCTCGAAGCGGCCGGCGGCGACGGGATCCAGCGGCTGCACCTGACGCCCTCACCCCAGGACCCGCCCACCACGCTCCGCCTGGAAGCACCGGACCTGACCCCGGACCCGGTGGGCTGAAACACGGCCGGGGCGGCACCCCGACAGGGTGCCGCCCCGGCCGTGTTCCCCCGCGGGCCTACTTCTTGCGCACGAGGGTGATCCCGTCGGCCATCGGAAGCAGCGACAGCTCGACCCGCAGGTCGTCGCGCAGGAACACGTTGAGATCCCGCACGGCGCGCGTGTCCGGGTCCTGGGCCGCCGGGTCCACGACCCGGCCGAAGAACAGCGTGTTGTCGATCACCATGAGACCGCCGGGGCGCAGCAATTCCAGAGAACGCTCGTAATACGTCCGGTAGTTCGCTTTGTCGGCGTCGACGAAAGCGAAGTCGAAACTCCCGGCGCCGGATTCCTTGAGAAGTGCGTCGAGGCTGTCCGCGGCGGGCCCGACCCGGGTCTCTATACGATCGTGCACCCCCGCCCGTTTCCAGAACTCCGCGCCGATGGCGGGCCACTTGTCGCTGATGTCGCAGGTGACCACCGAGCCGCCGGAGGGCAGGGCGCGGGCCATGCACAGGGTGCTGTATCCCGTGAAAGTGCCCACCTCCAGTACTCTGCGGGCCCCGGTGAGGGCCACAAGGAGGGCCAGCAGCTGGCCTTCCTCCGCCATGACCTGCAACGCCGTCCCGGCCGGCAGCGCGGCCGTCTCGGCACGCAGGCCCTTGAGCACGGGATCGTCCCGCAGGGACACGTCCCGTAGGTAGGCGAGGACTTCCTCGGTGCATTCCACTTGGTTGGCCATACCGCGAGGCTAATTGGGAAATAATCGCCGGTGTCGGGCCGAGGAAATTTCTAGGGGGCGGCAGAACGCATCTAGGGGGTCTTCCCGATGGTCCGGGGGCGTGCGACGCCGATTCAATGGAGTTCCATTGACAGGCATTCAAGAGCCCGATAGACGCAAGTCGACGCAGGCCACGACGGATGAGGAAACATGAGCCTTCTCGACCAGCAAAGTCCGTTCTTCGCCCATCCCCACCTCACGGGTTCGCTGTGGCCCGCGCCGGTGCGCGACTCCTTCAAGGACCGGGTCGCGGCCCTCGCCGAGGTGGGCGCCACCGGCATGGGCATGGGCACGTACGAACTGGAGGCCCTGCCGGCCGGTGAGACGCCCGGGACCCTGCGGACGATCGCCGACGACCACGGCATCCGCATCGGCGAGCTCGAGCTCCTGCTGGGCTGGCACACCGACGGCGACGAGTACCGGCAGGCCCGGCAGACCGAGGACCGCATGTACGCGGCCGCCGAAGTGTTCGGCGTACAGCGCATCAAGACCAGCGCGGTGTTCATCCCGCCGGCCCCGCTCGCCCCGCTCGACCTGCTCGTGGAGCGGTTCGCCGCGCTGTGCGACCGGGCCGCCGCCCACGGCCTGACCGTGGAACTGGAGCCCTTCGCGGTGTTCCCGGCGTTCAACTACGACGTCGCAGCCGATGTCGTCGTGGCCGCCGACCGTTCCAACGGCGGCCTGCTGATCGACGCCTGGCACTACTTCCGCGACCCCTACGGCCCGGCCGGCCTGGCAAAGGTCGACGGACGCCACATCACCGGGTTCGAGCTGGCCGACGGCCACGCCGAGCCCGTCGGGTCGGTGCAGGACGACTGCATCCACCACAGGCTGCTGCCCGGCGAGGGCGACTTCGACCTGGTCGCACTGACCAGGACACTGGCCGACAAGGGCGTCGACGTGCCCGTGTCCGTCGAGGTGATCTCCATCGAACTGCGCGAGCTGACTCCCCAGCAGAACGCCGAGCGCACCGTGGCCGCCGTACGTAAGATCCTCTCGGACGCGAGGAGCGCGGGCCATGAGTGAGCCGGATCTGAAGGGCGTCACCGCACTGGTCACCGGTGCCAACAGCGGCATCGGACTGCCCACGGCACGCGAGCTCGCCCGCCGGGGCGCCCACGTCCTCATCGCCTGCCGGAACGAGACCCGGGGCCGGGCCGCCGTCGAGCACATTCGCCGGACGACGGGGACGGAGACCGAATACGTCCCGCTCGACCTCGCCTCCCTCGCCTCGGTGCACGCTCTCGCCGACCGGCTCGCCGACCGCCTCGACGGACTCGACCTGCTGATCAACAA
The DNA here is from genome assembly GCF_045162565.1 of Streptomyces sp. NBC_00986. Lineage (NCBI taxonomy): Bacteria > Bacillati > Actinomycetota > Actinomycetes > Kitasatosporales > Streptomycetaceae > Streptomyces > Streptomyces sp. NBC_00986. Next base: position 32,298 of record NZ_CP108733.1, on the reverse strand, counting down.
CGCGGGAGTGGGCCTGATCGCCCGCCGGCTGACCGAGGACGGCTTCGAGAAGCAGTTCGGCACCAACCACCTCGGCCACTTCGCCCTCACCGGTCGGCTGCTGCCGCTGCTCACGGCCCGCCCGCAAGCCCGCGTCGTCACCGTCACCAGCGACTCCCACGAAGAGGGCGAGATCGACTTCGACGACCTGGCCGCCGAGCGGAAGTACGGCAGGATGAGCGCCTACGCCCGCTCCAAGCTGGCCAACCTGCTGTTCGCACAGGAACTGCAGCGCCGTGCCGTCGTGGCCGGGCTCGACCTGCTGAGCCTCGCCGTCCATCCGGGCACGACAGCCACCAACATCGGCGCGCTGCCCAAACCGGTCAAGAAGCTGGTCGGTCTCTTCCTGCAGTCCGCGGACAAGGGTGCCGAGCCCACGCTTTACGCCGCCACCTCGCCCGGAGCGCGGCCCAGCGGTTACTACGGTCCCGGCCCGGCGCCGCTGATGCCCGCTGACAGGGCCCTCGACAAGGACCTCGCCGTCCGGCTGTGGGAAATCTCGGAGAAGCTGACGGACGTGCCGTTCCTGCTGACCCACCGTCCTGGCGTGCGGTAGGACCCGTCCGGCGGGTCAGGCGCCTTATCCTGCTACCGAAAGTGTTCGTACGAACGTCTGGCCAGAGCAGGCCGTGCCGTGCTCTGGCGGCGGTCGGAGCCGAGTGGGGAGCGCACATGGCCGCGGGCAAGAACGAGGTGACCCGCAAGAACTCCGGGACGAAACGCAGCGCAGCGTTGTTCTGGGGCGGCAAGGACCGTGCCAGCCGCGGGCCGAAGCCGGCGCTGTCCGTGGAGCTCATTGTCGCCGCGGCGGTCAAGATCGCCGACGCCGAGGGGCTGCAGACGGTCTCGATGCAGCGGGTGGCCAGCGAGCTCGGCTTCACGCCGATGTCGCTGTACCGGTACCTTCCCGGCAAGGCCGACCTGATCGACTTCATGATCGACACGGCCATCGGTGAGCCGCCCGCTCTGGACGAGGAGACGGGCGGCTGGCGGCCCAAGCTGGAGCGGTGGGCACGCGAACTCACCGGTGTCTACCACCGCCACCCATGGATGTTCGAACTGGCGGCCCGGCCTCGCCTCATGGGACCCAACCAGCTGAACTGGCTCGAGGTCGCGGTCTCCGCCTTCGCCGGCACCGGGCTGACCGGGGCCGAGGAACTGGACGCGGTGTTCACCGTCAGCGGCCTCGTCCAGAGCTGGAACTACCGCTCCTCCGGCCCTGAGCCGGTCGAGCAGGACACCCCCGACGACCAGTGGGGATCCGCGGTCGCCGAGATCGTGCGCGAACACAGCGACCGCTACCCCGCGCTGATGGCGGCCATGTCCTCCGGTGCCTTCGATCCGGCGGCCGGCGATGGCGAGGAGTTCGGCCTGCGCTGTGTCCTGGACGGCATCGAGACCCTGATCGCCGGGCGCGCCGCCCACTCGACGGCGGTCTGAGCCCCCACCCGAGACCCGCCGCCCCGGACATCACCGGGCGGCGGGTCCGGTGTGTCCGGGGCCTACGCCGCCGCGCGTGCGGTCAGTTCCCTGCGGTCGACCTTCCGGTTGGAGTTCAGCGGGAAGGCCTCCACGTGCTCGTAGCGGCGCGGCAGTAGTCCGCTGGGCAGGGACTGGCCCAGTTCCCGCGCCAGCTGGGCCGGCGGAACAGGCGCACCGGTGTAGAAGACCACGAGTTCCAGGCCTCCCTCGGGTGCGGGCCTGGTCACCGTGACCGCGTCCACCACTCCCGCGCAGGCCCGCACCGCCGCGTCGACCTCTGCGAGCTCCACCCGCCAGCCCTGCACCTGGACCTGTGCGTCGAGCCGCCCCAGGTAGGCGAGTTCACCGTTCTCCAGCCGCCGCACCCGGTCACCGGTGCGGTACCAGATGCGCTCGTCGTGGTGCAGGAACCGGCCCTCGCCGTCCGAGGGCTCCAAGTACCCGGCCGCCATCTGCGGGCCCGTGATGCACAACTCGCCCTCGACGTCGGAGAGTTGGCCCGTCTCCGTGAGCAGGACGTGGGAGTGGCCCGGATGCACCGTGCCGATCGGAACGATCCCGTTGACCGAGAGCCGCGCGGAACGCTCCGGCTCCCAGCGGTGCCCGGTGACCGTGATGGTCAGCTCCGTCGGGCCGTAGAGGTTCTCCACCACCGATCCGGGCGCCGCCGCCTGCCAGTCCGCAGTGTCCCCGCACAGCAGCGCCTCGCCGGCGAAGAAACTCCAGCGCAGCGAGGACAGCGAACCGGGGGTGAGGCCGCCCCGCCGGCGGGTGACGGCGATGCCGCTCGGGGTGGAGAACCACACCGTCATCCGCCGCTCGGCGACGAACGCCGGCAGGTCCAGATAGGCGCGCGCGGGAACGGCGTGCACCGAAGCGCCGGCGCCCCAGGCGCAGAACAGGTCGAACATGTGGCAGTCGAAGTTGACCTCGGTGGCCTGCGAGAAGACGTCGTCCGGTACGAAATCGTAGCGCCGGTCCGCGTGCCGGAAGTAGGAGTCCAGGCTCGCATGACTGATCGGAACGCCCTTCGGGCGGCCTGTCGAGCCCGAGGTGAACAGCAGATAGGCCCTACCCCGGCCGCCGTTGGTGCGCGGCGCGGTGAGTGCCTCACCGGGACGCACCCGGATGGCGCGGTGCCCGCTCAGCTGCGCGCCGCCGCTCGCCGGTGCGAGCACGGGAAGATCCAGACCGGTCTCCTGCAGTGCGGCGAGCCCCGGCCGGTCCGCGATCACCGCGGACACGCCGGCGTCCCGCAGCATCCGCCGGGTGCGCGACGAGGGGAAACCGGCGTGCAGCGGCACGGCCGTCGCCCCTGCGTACAGTGCTGCGAGGATCCCGGCGTAGCTCACGACGCCCTTGGCGGTCAGCACGGCGACGGCCGTCGGCTGTTCGGGCCCCGACAGCAGCGCACCCGCCCAGCTCAGGGCCAGTTCGTGCAGCTCCTCGTAGGTGAGCACGTCCGGGCCGACGTGCAGCGCGGTGCGCCGCGGATGAGCGGCGAGCGAGCGCAGGAAACGCTCGTGCAGTACGGGCGGATCAAGACTCTCGGTCACGGTCACTCCAGTGCGTGAGGCTGAATAAGGGGCTGATAAGGGTGGTACGTCGCCGCGCGCCGCCGCCAGGATTGGCAGCGCCCTAGAACGTTTTTGGTGGTTCTCCGAGATTCGGGGGTAGTCATGTGGGACGAGAAATTTGAAAAGGTGCTCCGCACACACCTGTCGTTCCTTCTGGACGGTGAGGAGCTGGGCCCGGAGATGGGCCTGAGGGACCTTGGACTCGATTCGATGGGAGCCGTCGAGCTCCTTGCCGATCTGGAAGTCGAATACGCCGTGAAGTTCCTTGACGACGCACTCGACATGGAGAACTTCGAAACCCCCCGAAAGCTGTGGGAAACGCTTTCCAGGTCGCGTGGAGCGGGCGTCTGCCCCGTCACCGGACTCACCGCCTGACCCGCTGCCGGACGGCCCGCCGCCGCGCCGCAGCGCCCCTTTCACCCGCCCGCGGGGAAGGGGCGCTGCGGCGTGCCGGCGGGCCGTCCGGCCGTGCCCCGCGGTCCGCATCAGGCCACGGCCGCCTGCCGACGGGGCAGCAGCGCCGTCTTCGGCTTCAGCGCCACGACGTCGAACCGCCGGGCGCAACGCACCCTGCCCCACAGCCCGTCCGGGCCCGAGACGTACAGCCGGCTCACCCCCAGCCCGCGCAGAGTGGCCAGCGCCGTCGGCCAGTGCACCGGCCTGACGATCCCGTCGAGGAGCAGCGTGCGCACCTGCTCGCCCGTGCGCAGCACCGAGCCGTCATGGTCGGAGACGACCGGTACGACAGGGTCCGTGAAGCTCAGCTCGGCGAACAGACCGCGTTCGAACCGCTCCCGCAGCCTGCCGAAGGCGGGGGAGTGCATGGGCGGGCGCATCGTGTACAGCGGCAGGCCCCCCAGGGCGCGCACCCGCTGCTGCAGCCACTCGAGCCGGCGCTCACGCACCGACAGCATGTAGAAGTCGTCGTCCACATGGCACGCGATCTCGTGCCACTCGCCGGCCTCCTCCAGCTCCGCGCGGATCGTCGCGAGCCGCTCGGGCGGGGTGCGGGCGAACGACTGGGTCACGACGTCGCCGTACTCCTCCGCGAAGTACGCCTCCAGGCCGTGCCCCCAGCGGGCGGTCAGCCACACCGCGTCGGCGAACGACAGGGCCCCGGAGTGCACAGCCGCGGGCGTGCCGCCGAAGCTCGGCCCCACGACCGCGTCGGCGCGAGCGCCGTACTCCTCCTCGGCCCAGCGGGCCAGCGCCAGGCAGTTGACCAGGAAGGCAACTCTGGCGGCCTCCGTGAAATCACTCTCCGAATTCCGGAACCGATCCAGAAGCGAGTAACCCAGCGTCTCGTCCGCCGCCGCCACCAATTCCCGGGCGCAGGGGTTGATGAGCATGAACTTTCCCACGTCCGAAAATCGGGACGGTGTGATTCCGGGAAAGACAATCGCATCGAGTTCATGGTCTATGGTCATGCCCGAAGTTTCCCGCCGGGTGTCGCGGCCCAAGTACCCCTACGGCCCCCTAACCCGGCGGCCCCGTTCCCCGGCGTCGTTCCGGTCGGCCTTGTAGTGCTGTGACGCCGGTGTTAGAGAATGGATTCGGTATTCGGCCGCCCGTGGCTGTGCGGCAAATTGGTCCAGGAAGGAAATTCCGGTGGCTTTGAATGGGCGGGCACCTCGCGCGCATGAATCGGTCGACAATCTCTATTGGTTCATGCTGGCGGCCGCACGGTCGGCACCCGATACGACGGCCGTGCTGGAGCGCGCCCCCGACGGCGGCCTGCGCGCCGTCACGTACCGGGACCTCGACGACCTGGTCCAGCGCTACGCCGCCGCCCTCGAGGAACTCGGACTCGACGTCGGCGAGCGGGTCGTCCTGGAGTCCGACACCTCCGCCGAGGCCATCGCCCTGCTGCTCGCATGTTCTCTGCTCGGCCTGGCCTTCATACCGGTGAGCCCGCAGACCTCCACCCCGCGCCTGCTCACCGTCGCCGAATCGGCCGAGCCCGCCCTGCACCTGCAGACCGTCACCGGCGGCCGCACCGGCCTGCCCGCAAGCCTCGGCACGGCACGCTTCGGACCCGACGGAATCGCGGTGGAGCAGCCGGTGACGCGCCACGGCCGGCTGCGCCGCGAAGTCACCGCGACCGACACCGCGTACATCATCTTCACCTCGGGAACCACCGGACGCCCCAAGGGCGTGGTGATGAGCCACCGTTCGGTCGTCGCCTTCTTCCGGGCGATCCTGCGCCGCGGACTGGTCACCGCCGACGACCGGATCGCCAGCACCTCACCCCTCCAGTTCGACTTCGCCCTCTTCGACATCGGCCTGGCCCTGGGCAGCGGGGCCACCCTGGTACCCGTTCCCAGGCCGGTGCTCAACTGGCCCCGCCGACTGGTGAACTTCCTCGACGACACCGGCGCCACCAGGGTCGACGGCGTGCCCTCCATCTGGCGCCCGGTGCTGCGCCACGAGCCCGAGGCCCTCGCCGGGCTCGACCGGCTGCGCGGGGTGCTGTTCGCCGGCGAGGACTTCCCACTGCCCGAACTGCGCGCTCTGCAACGCCTGCTGCCCCGGGTCCGAGCCGTCAACGGATACGGCGCCACCGAGTCGATGGCGTGTTCCTTCACCGACGTGCCGCACCCCCTCCCCGACGACCTGGAACGTCTGTCGATCGGCACCGCGCTACCCGGCAGCGAGGCGATCCTGCTCGACGAACACCGCAACCCCGTCGACAAGGCCGGCGTCATCGGCGAGATCTTCCTGCGCAGCCCCTCACTCTTCAGCGGCTACTGGGGCGACCCGGAGGCCACCGCCGCCACGCTCGTGCCCGACCCCCTCCAGCCGTACTCGGGACAATCGGTGCTGCGCACCGGGGATCTCGCCTACCGGGGCGAGGACGGTGAGATGTACTTCTGCGGCCGCGTCGACTCGCAGGTGCAAGTGCGTGGCAACCGGGTCGAACTCGCCGAGATCGAGAGGCGGTTGCTCAGCCATCCGGCGGTCGCGGCGGCCGTCGTGCAGCTGCTGCCCGTGCAGGGAGGGGACCCGCAGCTGACCGCGTTCATCGTGCCGGGCCCCGCCCCGGCACCCGGCGACGCCGGTGCGGACGAAAGCGCCCTCGACAAGAAACAGCTGCGCGCCTTCTGCGCGCAGACGCTGCCCGACTACATGGTGCCGCAGGAGATCCGCGTCATCGACGACATTCCGGTCACCGAGCACGGCAAGGTGGACCGCTCGCTCCTCGCGGCACGTGCAGCCGCCGGACGGACAACTGGAGTACAGGGATGAGTGAGTCCTGGAACACCGCGCAGACCGCCGGCGACGCCCTCGGCCGCCGCCTTGCCGCTCTGCCCGTCACCGCGCAGACCGACACGCTGCTCGACCTCGTCCTCACCCTCGCCGCCGAAGCCCTGCACACTGCAGGCCGGGACGCCGACGGCCTGCAGGACCCGGCGGCACCCCGGCCCCCCGCCGACCCGGTGGGCACCCTCGGAGCGCAACGCCCGTTCCTCTCGGCGGGCCTGGACTCGCTCTGCCTGGTCGACCTGCACGCCCGGCTCGTCGCGGCGACCGGCCTGGAACTCCCGGTCACCGTCGGTTTCGACCATCCCACGCCCGCTGAACTCGCCGCCCACCTGCACACCCTGCTGCTCGGCGGGGCCGCACAGCCGGCAGTACCGGAAGTCACCGTGCGAGCCGCAGCCACCGACGCCGACGACCCGGTCGTCGTCGTCGGCATCGGCTGCCGCTACCCCGGCGGCGTACGCTCCGCCGCCGACCTGTGGCAGCTCATCGCCGACGGCACCCACGTCATCACCGGCTTCCCCACCGACCGGGGCTGGGACCTGGAGGCGCTCTACGACCCCGACCCCGCCGCCCACGGCTCCAGCTACCTGCGGCACGGCGGATTCCTGCCGGACGCCGCCGAGTTCGACGCCGACTTCTTCGAGATCGGCCCGAAGGAAGCCGCAGCCATGGACCCCCAGCAGCGGCTGCTGCTGGAGACCTGCTGGGAAGCCCTCGAACACGCCGGCATCGACCCGGCCCCCCTGCGCGGCAGCAGGGCGGGCGTCTTCATCGGCGTCGAGCCGCACGAGTACGGTCCGCGGGCCCACCAGGCGCCCGAAGGATACGACGGTTACCTGATGGCCGGCACCGCCCCGAGCATCGTCTCGGGCCGGGTCGCCTACACCCTCGGTCTCGAAGGCCCCGCCCTCACCGTCGACACGGCTTGCTCCGGCTCACTGGTCGCGACCCACCTGGCCGTGCACTCGCTGCGCCGCGGCGAGTGCACGCTCGCGCTGGCCGGCGGTGTCACGGTCATCTCCAGCCCCAGCACGTTCACCACGTTCAGCCGGCAGCGGGGACTGGCCGCGGACGGCCGCTGCAAGGCATTCGCCGCCACGGCCGACGGCACCAACTTCGCCGAGGGAGCGGGCGTTCTGGTCCTTGAACGGCTCTCCGACGCCCGCCGCAACGGGCACCGCGTCCTTGCCGTCCTGAAGGGCTCCGCCATCAACCAGGACGGCGCCAGCAACGGCCTGACCGCCCCCAGCGGCCCGGCGCAGCAACGCGTGATCCGGCAGGCGCTCGCCGAGGCCGGGCTCAACCCTGAGGACATCGACGCCGTCGAGGCCCACGGCACCGGCACCAGGCTCGGTGACCCCATCGAGGCGCAGTCGCTGCTGGCGACCTACGGACGGCAACGCCACGCGGAACGGCCGCTGCGGCTGGGGTCGGTCAAGTCGAACATCGGACACACCGGGGCGGCGGCAGGTGTCGCCGGCACGATCAAGATGATCGAGGCGATGCGCCACGGAGTGCTGCCCAGGACACTGCACGTCGACCGGCCCTCGCCCTACATCGACTGGTCGTCGGGAGCCGTAGAGCTGCTGACCGAATCCGTCTCCTGGCCGCAGGACGGCGACCGGCCGCGCCGCGCAGGCATCTCCTCCTTCGGTGTCAGCGGCACCAACGCCCACCTCATCGTCGAGCAGCCCGCACCGCAGGACACCGAGGGCGACCACGCCCCCGGCACCGACGGCCGCCCCGTTCCGGTGGTGCTGTCCGCGAAGAGCGAACCTGCCCTGCGTGCCCAGGCCGACCGACTGCGCGCCCTCGTCGAGGCCGACACCACGCTGACCGCCGCCGACGTCGGCGGGGCGACCGCCACCACCCGGGCCGCCCTCGCCCGCCGTGCCGCCGTGGTCGCGGCCGACCGTGCCGAACTGCTGAAGGGCCTGACCGCCCTCGGCGAGGGCCGCCCCGCCCCCGCCACCGTCCACGCGATGGCCTCCCCGGGCCGCCTGGCCTACCTGTTCACGGGCCAGGGAGCGCAACGGATCGGCATGGGCCGTGAGCTCTACGAGGCGTTCCCGGTGTTCGCCCGGGCCTTCGACGAGGCTCTCGGCTTCCTGGACATCCAGCTGGAAGTGCCGCTGCGTGAGGTGGTCTGGGGCGCCGACCAGGACCGGCTGGATCGCACCGAATACGCCCAGCCCGCACTGTTCGCGGTCGAGGTGGCGCTGTTCCGGCTGCTGGAGTCGTGGGGAGTCAGGCCGCAGTACGTCACCGGGCATTCGGTGGGCGAGCTGGCCGCCGCGCATGTGGCCGGGGCGCTGTCGCTGGAGGACGCCGCGCTGCTGGTGGCGGCGCGAGGCCGTTTGATGCAGAGGCTGCCGGCGGGCGGGGTCATGGTGGCGGTGGAGGCCACCGAGGACGAAGTCGTCCCGCTGCTTGCGGGTGCGGTGTCGATCGCGGCGGTGAACGGCCCCTCGGCGGTGGTGATTTCGGGAGCCGAAGCCGAGGTGGAACGACTGGCCGTCCACTTCCGCGACCAGGGCCGCCGGACGAAACGGCTGGCGGTCAGCCACGCCTTCCACTCGCCGCTGATGGAACCCGTGCTCGAGGAGTTCGGCCTGCTGGCCGACGCCATGACCCATGCGGTGCCGGTGATCCCGATCGTCTCCAACGTCACCGGTGAGCCCGTCGTCCCCGACGCGGCCTACTGGGTGCGCCACATCCGCGAGGCAGTGCGGTTCGCCGACGGCATCCGCTGGCTGGAGTCCCAGGGAGTACGGACCTTCCTGGAGCTGGGACCCGACGCGGTGCTCACCGCGATGGGCGCGCAGAACCCGCACGCCCCGGACACCGACATCGCCTTCGCCCCCGTCCTGCGGGCCGGCCACGACGAGGAGCGCGAACTCGTCACCGCCCTGGCCACCGCCCACACCCGGGGCGTGGCGGCCGACTGGCAGACGTTCTTCGCCGAACGCGCCACCCGTCGCGTCGACCTGCCCACGTACGCCTTCCAGCGCCGCCGCCACTGGCTCGACGCCACCACACCCACCGACCCGGCAGCCCTGGGCCTGACCGGCGCGGACCACCCCCTCCTCGGCGCGGCAGTGGCCCCCGCCGGCACCGACACCTTCGTCCTCACAGGACGCCTCTCGACCCGCACCCAGCCCTGGCTCGCCGACCACGTCATCGCCGGCCACGTCCTGGTACCCGGCACGGCCTTCGTCGAACTGGCCGTCCGCGCAGCCGACGAGGCCGCCTGCCCCACCGTCCGCGAACTCACCCTCGAAGCCCCTCTCGCGCTGCCTGAAGGCGGCGACCTCATGGTGCAGGCCGTCGTCGGCCCCGCAGACGACACCGGCCACCGGAGCATCGAACTCCACGCACGCGCAAGCACCGAGGAACCCTGGACCCGGCATGCCAGCGGCCTCCTCGCCCCCGGCCCGGCACCCGCAGCTCCCACCGCCGCCGACCCGCAGGCCTGGCCGCCGCCCGGCGCCCAGCCGGTGGACATCACCGGCCTGTACGAGGAACAGGCCGCCCAGGGCTACGAGTTCGGCCCCTCCTTCCAGAACCTGAGGACCGTATGGCGGCACGGCGACGACATCCTCGCCGAGGCCGCCACCGACCCGGCTCTCACCGCGGAGGCCGGCCGTTACGGGCTGCACCCGGCGCTGCTCGACTCCGCCCTGCAGGCCCTCGCCCACGCCACCGACCAGACCTCCGACGACCGGCCCAGGCTGCCGTTCTCCTGGACCGGCTTCACCCTCCACGCCCGGGGAGCGTCCACCGTCCGCGTCCGCATCCGGCGCACCGGCCCGGACACGGTCACCGCACAGCTCACCGACCCCGCCGGAGAGCCCGTCGCCCAGCTCGAATCCGTCGTGACCCGGCCGGCCCCCACCGACCTGCCGAGCACGGCCCGGCCCGCGAACCACGGCACGCTCCTGCACGTGACCTGGCCCGAGACAGCCGCTGCAGCGGTGCCCGACACCGCCTCCTGGGCACTGCTCGATCCCGACGCGCCAGGACCGGACACGCTCGGCCCCGGCGTCACCGTGCACCCCGGACTCGACGCGCTCGCCGCCGAGATCGCCGCGGGCCTGCCACAGCCCGAGTCCGTCATCGCCCCGTGCACCCCCACCGCCGGCGCCGGTCCGGACAGCGCCCGGGAGACCACCGCCCGCACGCTCCGACTGCTGCAGGACTGGCTCGCCGACGACCGGTTCACCGCATCCCGGCTCGTCCTGGTGACCTGCGGCGCCGTCGCCGTGGCCCCGGACGAGACCCCGGACCTGCCCACAGCTGCGCTGTGGGGGCTGCTGCGCGCCGCACAGGCGGAACACCCCGGCCGCCTCGTCGTCGTCGACGTCGACGACACACACACCTCCGTGCCCGCCCTGCGCACCGCACCCCTGACCACAGAACCCCAACTCGCCATCCGCACCGGCACCTTCAGGGTGCCTCGGCTCGCAGCGGTCCCGGCCCTCCAACGCCCGCAGGACACCTCCGCCACGGAGCAGACCCCTCACAGCCCCTGGTCCGGCCCCGGCACCGTCCTCATCACCGGCGGCACCGGCGGCCTCGGCGGACTCCTCGCCCGACACCTGGCGACCCGGCACGGCGTACGGCGGCTGCTCCTGGTCAGCCGCCGCGGCCCCGACGCCCCCGGAGCCGCGGAACTCCTCGCGGAACTGGGCGAGTCGGGAGCCACGGCCGAAGCCGTCGCCTGCGACGTCACCGACCGGTCCGCCCTGAGCCGACTGCTCGAAGGCCGCACCCTGTCCGCGGTCGTCCATGCGGCAGGCGCCGTCGACGACGCCCTGGTCGGCGACCTCACCGCACAGCACCTCGACACCGTCTTCGCCCCGAAGGCCGAGGCGGCCTGGCACCTGCACGAGCTCACCGCCGGCCTGGACCTCTCGGCGTTCGTACTGTTCTCCTCCGGAGCCGGCACCCTCGACGCCCCCGGCCAGGCCAACTACGCGGCCGCCAACGCCTTCCTGGACGCCCTGGCCCAGCACCGGCGGGCCACGGGCCTGCCCGCCCTCTCCCTCGCCTGGGGACTGTGGGGCGGCAACGCGGGCATGGGCAGCAGGCTGGACGAGGCGACCCTGCGCCGCACCGACCGCTCGGGCCTGGTCACACTGTCCGCCGACGACAACCTCGCCCTGTTCGACCTGGCCTGCGGCAACGAACCCGGCACCCTGGCTCCGACCGTCCTGCCCCTGCGGATCGACAAGGCCGTCCTGCGCGCCCGCGGCGACATACAGCCGCTCCTGCGCACGCTGGTCCCCCCACCCGTCCGGCGCGCCGCCGGCTCCGGGATCCCGGCCGCGGCGGGCGGAGCGCTGGCCCAACGGCTCGCCGCCACCCCGGCCGCCGACCACGAACGCCTCGTCCTCGAGATCGTCCGCGACCAGGCCGCCCACGTCCTTGGCCACGACGGCGCCCAGGCGATCGATCCCCGCCGCGCGTTCACCGAGATCGGCTTCGACTCGCTCGCCGCGGTCGAGTTCCGCAACGGTCTCGGTACCGCCACGGGCCTGCGCCTGCCCGCCACGGTGACCTTCGACTACCCGACCCCCCGCGAACTGGCCGCCTTCGTCCTCACCAAGGCCCTGCCCTCGGACATCATCGCTTCCTCGACAGCCGAAGCGGCTGTGCTCCGGGAGGACGAGCCGGTGGCGATCGTGGGGATGAGTTGCCGTTTCCCTGGGGGTGTGGAGTCTCCGGAGGACTTGTGGCGGCTGGTGGCCGAGGGCCGGGACGGTATCGGGGAGTTCCCGGCGGACCGGGGCTGGGATGTCGAGGGTCTGTACGACCCCGAGCCGGGCACCCCCGGCAAGACGTACGTCAAGGAGGGCGGATTCCTCTACGGCGCCGCCGACTTCGACGCCGGCTTCTTCGGGATCGGCCCCCGCGAGGCCACCGCCATGGACCCGCAGCACCGGCTCCTGCTCGAAGCCTCCTGGGAGGCCATGGAACGCGCGGGCATCGACCCGGACTCCCTGCGCGGCAGCCGGACCGGCGTTTTCGCCGGAGTGATGTATCACGACTGGACCGTCCGGCTCGTCCAGGCGGCCGAGGACGTCACCGGCTACCACGGCACCGGAAGCGCCGGCAGCATGGCCTCCGGACGCCTGGCGTACACCTTCGGCCTTGAGGGTCCGGCGGTGACGGTGGACACGGCGTGCTCGTCGTCCCTGGTCGCCCTGCACCTGGCGGCGCAGGCGCTGCGGCGTGGTGAGTGCTCCATGGCCCTGGCCGGCGGCGTCACCGTCATGGCCACGTCCAAGACCTTCGTCGACTTCAGCGCACAGCGCGGCCTCGCCGCCGACGGCCGCTCCAAGGCGTTCTCGGCCTCCGCCGACGGCACCAGCTGGAGTGAGGGTGTCGGCATGCTGCTGGTGGAGCGGTTGTCGGACGCGCAGCGGCTGGGGCACAGGGTGCTGGCGGTTGTTCGTGGTTCGGCGGTCAATCAGGACGGTGCGAGCAATGGGTTGACGGCTCCGAATGGTCCGGCGCAGCAGCGGGTGATCCGGCAGGCGTTGGCGGACGCGGGTCTGTCGGCGGCGGACGTGGATGCGGTGGAGGCGCACGGTACGGGTACCAGGCTGGGTGATCCGATCGAGGCGCAGGCGCTTTTGGCGACGTACGGGCAGGGGCGTGCGGAGGAACAGCCGTTGTGGCTGGGTTCGCTGAAGTCGAACATCGGGCACACCCAGGCGGCTGCCGGTGTGGCGGGGATCATCAAGATGGTCGAGGCGATGCGGCATGGGGTGTTGCCGCGGACGCTGCATGTGGATGAGCCGACGCCGCAGGTCGACTGGGACGAGGGCGCGGTCGAACTGCTCACCGAGGCACAGCCCTGGCCGGAGGTGGGGCGTCCGCGCCGGGCCGGGATCTCCTCGTTCGGCGTGAGCGGCACGAATGCGCATGTGATCGTGGAGCAGGCCCCGGAACAGCCGGCCGAGCCGGAGAACCTTCCCCCGCTGCCGGTGGTGCCGTGGGTGGTGTCGGGTGTGTCGCAGGACGCGGTCCGTGCGCAGGCGGTCCGGCTGTCGGAGTTCGTGGCGGAGCGGCCTGAACTGGTCACTGTGGATGTGGGGTTGACGCTGGGGACAGGGCGGGCCGGGCTGGAGCGGCGTGCGGTGGTGGTCGGTGCGGACCGGGACGAGTTGCTGCGGGGTCTGGACGCGCTGGCGGGTGGTCAGGCGCCGGTGACGGCGCGTTCGGCCGGATCGACGGCGTTCCTGTTCACCGGTCAGGGTGCCCAACGCCTGGGGATGGGCCTGGAGCTGTACGCGTCGTTCCCGGTGTTCGCGCGATCCCTCGACGAGGTGTTCGACTGCTTCGACGGGCTGGTCGACGGGTCGTTGCGTGAGGTGATGTGGGGCGGGGACCAGGACCGCCTGGATCGCACCGAGTTTGCGCAGCCGGCGTTGTTCGCTGTTGAGGTGGCGTTGTTCCGGCTGCTGGAGTCGTGGGGTGTCACACCCGATTATGTGGCGGGTCATTCGGTGGGTGAGCTGGCGGCGGCGCATGTGGCCGGGGTGTTGTCACTGGCGGATGCTGCCCAACTGGTCGCGGCGCGGGGCCGGTTGATGCAGGAGCTTGCGGCGGGCGGTGTGATGGTGGCGGTGGAGGCCACCGAGGACGAGGTCGTTCCGTTGCTGGACGGACAGGTGTCGGTTGCCGCGGTGAACGGGCCGCGTGCGGTGGTGGTTTCCGGTACTGAGGCGGATGTGGACCGTTTGGTGGCCCGTTTCGAGGGTCGTCGGACGAAGCGGTTGGCGGTCAGTCATGCGTTCCATTCGCCGTTGATGGAGCCGATGCTGGACGAGTTCGCCGCCGTGGCGGGCGGGCTGACGTATGGCAGTCCGGTGATCCCGTTGGTGTCGAACGTGACGGGTGGGCCGGTGGTTCCGGATGCGGCGTACTGGGTGCGCCACGTCCGTGAGGCGGTGCGGTTCGCGGACGGAATCGGCTGGCTGGAGTCCCAGGGGGTGGGGACTTTCCTGGAGTTGGGTCCGGACGGTGTGCTGTCGGCGATGGCTCCGGAGACCGGGTGTGTTCCGGTGCTGCGCAAGGACCGCGACGAGGCCAGGACGCTGATCGATGCTCTGGGCCGGATCTGGGCGCGGGGTGTGGAGGTGGACTGGGCGGCGTTCTTCGCACCGTGCGGGGCCCGCCGGGTGGATCTGCCGACCTATGCCTTCCAGCATCAGCGGTACTGGCTGGAGACTTCGGAGCAGGTCGCCGATGTGGCCTCGGCCGGTCTGCACGCGCCGGGTCATCCGCTGCTGGGTGCGGTGGTCGGTCCGGCGGGCAGCGACACCGTGGTGCTGACGGGTCGTCTGTCGACTGCTGCGCAGCCCTGGCTTGCGGATCATGTTGTGGGCGGCAGTGTGCTGTTCCCGGGGACCGGCTTTGTCGAGCTGGCGGTCCGGGCGGGGGACGAGGTCGGTTGCCCGGTGGTGGAGGAGCTGACGCTGGCGGCTCCGCTGGTGCTGCTGTCGGATGTGCCGGTGCAGGTTCAGGTTGTGGTGGGGGCGGCGGACGGTGTGGGCCGTCGTGCGGTCACTGTGCATGCCCGCCCGCAGTCGGGCGGTGGATGGACCACACACGCCACCGGCACCCTGGCATCCTCCGCCGAGGAGCCGTCCTACGACCTGAGCGTCTGGCCACCGGCGGGTGCCGAGCCCGTTGACACCACAGGCATGTACGACCACCTGGCCGCCCGAGGCTACGGCTACGGGCCGGTGTTCCAGGGGCTGCGGGCGGCCTGGCAGCGGGGCGAGGAGGTCTTCGCCGAGGTCGCCCTGCCCGAGCAGGCGGCGGGTGAGGCCGACCGGTTCGGTCTGCACCCCGCCCTCCTCGACGCCGCCCTGCATGCGGAGGCCCTGTTGGACGACAGTGGCCAGGCGCTGCTGCCGTACTCCTGGGGCGGTGTCAGTCTGCACGCGGCGGGCGCCACGGCGCTGCGCGTGCGGATCCGCCGCCTGCGCGGTGCGGAGGTCTCCTCGCTCGACGTGGCCGACGGGGCCGGGCGGCCGGTGGCGACCGTGCGTTCGCTGGTCGGCCGTCCACTGACAGGTGTACGGCAGAACGCGGACGCCACGTTCACCGACTCACTGTTCCGGCTGGCGTGGGAACCGCTCCCGCAGCCGCTCCCCGAGCCCCGGCAGGACGCCGGCCCGGTCATCGGCCTCGGAGCGCGGATCGCTTCCCTGCCGTCCTACCCCGACCTGCCCGCGCTCACCGCCGCCATCGAAGCGGGTACGACACCCGCACCCACGGCGCTGGTGCTGCCGTGCCGGACCGAGTCCGGCGACGACGTGCCGCGGAGGCTGCGCACCGCCACGGGGTACGTGCTGGACGTCATGCGGGCATGGCTGGCCGACGAGCGCTTCGCCGGCTCCCGCCTCGTGGTGCTCACCCGGGGGGCGGTCGCCCTCGACGGCGAGGACGTGACGGATCTCGCAGGCGCCGCGCTGCGCGGTCTCGTCCGGTCCGCGCAGGCGGAGAACCCCGGCCGGATCGTCCTGGTGGACGCCGACGCCGACAGCGTTGCCGGGACGGACGACCCGTTCGTGGCACGGCTCCAGCAGCTGCTGGAGACAGGCGAACCCCAACTGGCCGTACGCGCATCCGCCGCCTACCTCGCCCGGCTGCGCACCGCTGCCTCGGACACCGCGCTGGTACCCCCGCACGACAGTGCGCACTGGCTGCTGGAGGCCACCGGCGGCGGAACTGTGGACGACCTGGCTCTGGTAGCCGTGCCGGAGCCGCAGACCGGTCCGGCCGCCGGACAGGTGCGGGTCGCCGTGCGGGCCGCCGGCGTCAACTTCCGGGACGTCCTGGTCACCCTCGGGATGTATCCCGGTGGAGGCCGGCTCGGCGGCGAGGGCGCCGGTGTCGTGCTCGAAG
Source organism: Streptomyces sp. NBC_00986 (assembly GCF_045162565.1). Taxonomy (NCBI): domain Bacteria; kingdom Bacillati; phylum Actinomycetota; class Actinomycetes; order Kitasatosporales; family Streptomycetaceae; genus Streptomyces; species Streptomyces sp. NBC_00986. The sequence continues at coordinate 16,012 of NZ_CP108733.1, read as the reverse complement.
TGGGTTCCGGAGTGGAGGAGTTCAAGCCCGGCGACCGCGTGATGGGCATCTTCACCAACGCGTTCGGGCCACAGGGGGAGACAGACCATCGGATGCTCGCCCGAGTGCCGCGGGACTGGACGTTCGAGCAGGCGGCCACCGTGCCCCTGGTCTTTCTGACCGCGTGGTACGGCCTGGTGGACCTGGCCCGTACCCGCCCCGGCGACCGGGTCCTGATCCACGCGGCGGCCGGCGGCGTGGGCATGGCTGCCGTGCAGGTGGCCCGGCACCTGGGCGCGGACGTCTTCGGCACCGCCTCGCCCGGGAAATGGGACACTCTCGCCACGCTGGGGCTGGACCGCTCCCGGATCGCCGGCTCCCGCACGCTGGACTTCGCCGACGCCTTCCGCCAGACCACCGGCGGGCAGGGCATGGACGTCGTACTGAACTCGCTGGCCCGGGAATTCGTGGACGCCTCGCTCTCCCTGCTCGCCCCCGGCGGGCGGTTCATCGAGATGGGCAAGACGGACCTGCGCGACCCGGCCGAGGTCGCCGCCCGGCACAACGGCGTGTCCTATCAGGCCTACGACGTGATCGACGCGGGCCCGGACCGTATCCACGAGATGCTGGCCGAACTGATGACGCTGTTCGACAGTGGTGCCCTGCGCCCTCTGCCGGTCACCGCCTGGGACGTACGACGGGCCCGTGAGGCCTTCAGGCACCTCAGCCAGGCACGCCACACCGGCAAGCTGGCCCTGACCGTCCCGCGCCGCCCGGACCCCGAGGGCACGGTCCTCGTCACCGGTGGCACCGGAGCCCTGGGCCGACTCGTCGCCCGCCACCTCGTCACCCGGCACGGCGTGCGCCACCTGCTGCTGCTGAGCAGGCGCGGCGCCGCGGCGGAGGGCATGGCGGAACTGGCCGCGGAGTTGGAGGAGTCGGGTGCCGTCGTGTCCGTCGAGGCTTGTGACGCGGCCGACCGGGAAGCTCTGGCGGCGGTCCTCGCGAAGATTCCCGCCGACCATCCGCTGACCGCGGTCGTGCACACCGCCGGCGTGCTCGACGACGCCGTCCTCGCGTCGCTCACCCCCGAGCGCCTGAACACCGTACTGGCGCCGAAGGCGGACGCCGCATGGCATCTGCACGAGCTGACCCGCGACGCCGACCTGGCCGCCTTCGTCCTGTTCTCCTCCGCGGCGGGGCTTGTCGAGGGCGCCGGACAGGGCAACTACGCGGCCGCCAACGCCTTCCTGGACGCCCTGGCCCAGCACCGGCGGGCCTCGGGCCTGCCGGCCCAGTCCCTCGCCTGGGGGCTGTGGGCCGGCGCCGGCATGGGCGGCGGACTCGACGAGACCGACCTGCGCCGCATGGAACGAGCGGGCGCGCGGGCGCTGACCGGGGAACAGGGCCTGGCGCTGCTGGACGCGGCCCTGGGGCACGACACGGCCGTACTCGTACCGCTCCCGCTCGACCTGGCCGTCCTGAGCGAACAGGAGGAGCTCCCGCACCTCTACCAGGGTCTGGTACGCCGCCGCCCCCGCCGCGCCGCGGCCCGGGCAGCACAGCCCGCCGAGGAGCAGAGCCTGGCCGGCCGGCTCACCGCGCTGCCCGCCGACCAGCGGAGCCGCTTCCTCCTCGACCTGGTCCGCGAGCACGCGGCCGCCGTCATCGGGCACAAGGGGGCCGACGCCATCGGTGCCGAGCGGGCCTTCCGGGACATCGGCTTCGACTCGCTCACCACCATCGAACTGCGCAACCGGCTCGGCACGGCGACCGGCCTGCGGCTGCCCGCGACCCTCGTCTTCGACTACCCGGACCCGCAGACCCTGGCCGCTTTCCTGCTCGGCGAACTGGCCTTGGACACCGCCCCCGTACCGGTCGACGACGAGGCGTCGGTGCGCGAGCTGATGCTCCGCGTGCCGCTGGCACGGTTGCGCGAAGCCGGACTGCTCGACGCCCTCCTCGAACTCGCAGCAGGCGAGGAGAGCGGCGGCGACGGCCCGCCGTCGCCGGACACGGAGCCGGAGCGGTCGGCCGAGGACATCAAGGACATGGACGTCGCGGACCTGCTGCGCATGGCCACACGCTCGACCTCCGGCGGCTGACGTCCGCCGGCCACCGCATCCACGACCCGAGGAGATATGTATGACCACTGCCAGAAGTACGGCCGTCACGCCTGACCTGGACACCGGAATACGTGGAAACGGCGCCGATGCCGACCAGGCCGCCACGACGATACGCGGCCACCGCGCCTTGATCGACACCATCGACACCCGCATCATCGGCCTCGTCAAGGAACGCGCCGAACTCTCCGCCCAGGTACAGACGGCACGGATGTCGACGGGCGGGCCCCGGGTGTGCGTCTCCCGCGAAACACAGATCATCGGCCACTACAGCGACGAATTCGGCCGCTTCGGCGTCGAGTTCGCGAAACTGCTGCTGCGTGTTTCCCGCGGACCGAACTGACCGCAATCACATTCTGGGGGCAGGGTGCCCGCCTAGGGGTCCATAGCCGTAGTTCCTGCATGGGGCACGCACTTGAATGGGACATGAGTTCAACTAGACCCGGCCAGGCGGCTCCAGGGAGCCGTACGAACATCGGTGAAACCGAGGTGGGCACCATGACTTTCACACTTTCAGTCGGCCAGCGGGTGCGTCTGGAAGACCTGGAGGCTGCCGTACGCGACGGTCAGCATGTGGTCGTGGACGACGGCGTGCGCAAGCGCATCCACACGTCGAGGCAGACCCTGGAACATTTCGTGGACGACGGACGGGTCATTTACGGGGTCAACACCAGCATGGGTGGCTTCGTCGACTGGCTGGTTCCCATCAGCAAGGCGAAACAGCTTCAGGAAAACCTCATCAACGCCGTTGCCACCAATGTCGGAAAGCACCTCGACGACACCACCGTACGTGCCGTGATCCTGTCCCGGATCGTTTCGCTGGCCCGCGGCAACTCCGCCATTTCGCTGGAGAATTTCGAAAAGCTCGTCGCCGTCTACAATTCCGGAATCACCCCCTGCGTGCCCGAGAAGGGCTCGCTCGGCACCAGCGGCGACCTCGGCCCCCTCGCTGCGATCGCCCTCGTATGCGTCGGCCAGTGGCGCGCCCGCCTGAACGGCGAGACCCTGCCCGGCGCCGAGGCACTGCGCCAGGCAGGCATCGAACCGATGACCCTCAGCTTCAAGGAGGGCCTCGCCCTCATCAACGGCACCTCGGGCATGGTCGGCCTGGGCAGCCTCGTCCACTCGGCGGCGCGCCGGCTGTTCGATACCTATCTGCTGGTGTCCGCACTGTCCGTGGAAGGGCTCAGCGGCATGACCAAGCCGTTCGACCCGCGCGTTCACGAGCTCAAGCCGCACCGGGGACAGCGCGCCGTGGCAGCGGCCCTGTGGAACACCCTGCGCGACTCCAAGCTCGCTGTCGACGAACACGACACCGAGAAGATCCTCTCCGGCGAGATGGACTCCTCCACGAAGGCCGGCTCGCAGGCCATCGAGGACGCCTACTCGGTGCGCTGCACCCCGCAGATCCTCGGCCCCGTCCTCGACAGCATCACCGGCATCGGCAACACCCTCGAGGACGAGCTGAACTCCTCCAACGACAACCCGCTCATCGTTCCCGACGAGGACGAGGTCTTCCACAACGGCCACTTCCACGGACAGTACGTGTCCATGGCCATGGACCATCTGGTGATCGCCCTGACGACGCTGATGAACCTCTCCAACCGGCGCGTCGACCGCTACCTGGACAAGAGCAACAGCAACGGGCTGCCGCCGTTCCTGTGCCGCGAGGACCCCGGTCTGCGCCTGGGCCTGATGGGCGGTCAGTTCATGACCGCCTCCATCACCGCGGAGACCCGCGCCTCGGCCATGCCGATGTCCATCCAGACGCTCACCAGCACAGCGGACTTCCAGGACATCGTGTCGTTCGGGTTCGTCGCGGCCCGCCGAGCCCGCGAGGTGCTCACCAACGCCAAGTACGTCGTCGCCTTCGAGCTGCTGTGCGCCTGCCAGGCCGTCGACATCCGCGGCCGCGAAGGCCTGTCCCCGGCCACGCGTCAACTCTACGAGCGCACCCGCGAACTGGTCCCCTACTTCGACCATGACGAGACCATCACGGACTACATCGAGGCGATCGCCGCCGAGATCCTCTGACCTGGCCCACGGCACGGGTCCACCACGACTCCAGGCATACTCCGGTCCACCCCCTGAAGCTGCCCGCGATACGGGTATCGAGCAGGGGGTGCGGCATGAGCAGGACCGCAGTGGTGGTCGGCGCGACCGGACAGATCGGTCCGGCCGTGGTCAGGACACTCGCCGAGGACGGCTGGCGCGTACGCGCCGTCTCGCGCACCGGGCAGGACGCGGGCTGGTCTCCCGACTGGAACGTGGAGACCGTACGCGCCGACCGGGACGACGACGCACAGCTGCGATCCGCGATCGGCCCGGGCGCCGACGTACTCGTCGACGTCATCGCGTACACCGGCCGCCACGGCGAGCAGCTGCGCTCACTGGCCGGGCTGGTCGGATCGGCCGTCGCGATCTCCACCTCCGCGCTCTACACCGACGACGAGGAACGCGGCTTCGGCACCATGATGGGCCCGCGCGGCTTCGGCGTCTTCCCTGAGCCCATCGAAGAGGGCCAGCGCATGGTGGAGGCCGGTGAGGACAACTACCTCACCCAGAAGCGCGCCATGGAAGCCGCCGCCACCCACGCCCCCCACGGCAGCCGGAGCCCGCTGCCCGTGACCCTGCTGCGCGTGGGCGCCCCGCACGGCCCCCGCGGCAAGAAGCCCTCCGAGTGGTGGTTCGTCAAACGCGCCCTCGACAACCGGCCCGTGCGCGTTCTGGCCCACCAGGGCCTGACTCGCTTCCACCCCGCACACACCTCCAACATCGCCGAGGCCGTACGGCTCGCAGCCCACACACCCGGCACCCGCGCCCTCAACATCGGTGACCCCGACGTCCCCACGGCACGACAGATCGCCACCGCCGTCGACGAACTCCTCGGCGCGAGCTCGGAGATCGTCGGCATGCCGGGACCGGCCGAGGGCATGGTGGGCCTGCACCCGTACGGGGTGCCGAACCCGTTCGTGCTGAGCCTGGAAGCAGCCGGCCGCGAGATCGGCTACAAACCGGTCACCGGTTACCTGGAGTCGCTGCCCGGCACCGTCGAGTCACTGCTGTCCGCCGTACGGGACCGGGACTGGACCGAGGTCTTCCCGGCCCTGGCCCACCACCCGGCCGGCTTCTCCTTCTTCGACTACGACGCGGAGGACCACTGGCTCGCCGCCCACCACAACGGCTGAGAGACGACGATGACCGAGACGACAGCGAACCCCTCTTCCCCGCCGTCGGTGCCCCCCGGCACGCGGAACTCCGCCAGCCAGCGCCACCTCTCGTCCCTGGACGGCCTGCGCGCCATAGCCGTACTGAGCGTGGTCCTCTACCACACCGGCCAGCTCCCCTTCGGCTGGCTGGGCGTGCCGATGTTCTTCGCGCTCAGCGGCCACTTCATCACCCGCACCCTGCTGGGCCACGAGGACCTCAGCCGTGGCCGGCGCGCGCGGGACTTCTTCCGCAACCGCGCACTGCGACTGGCCCCCCTCTACCTGAGCGTCTGCGCAGTCGTCACCGTCTGCGCGCTCGCCGGCTACCACCACGCCGAGATCACCTCGGACCTGCCCTACCTGTGGACGTGGACCTACGACTTCCGCACCCTCGCGGGAGACTTCGCACCCCCCACGGTGCCCATCTACAACCAGTTCTGGTCCCTGTGCGTCGAAGCCCAGCTCTACATCGTCTGGGCTCTGCTGGTGCTGCTCCTGCCACGCCGCTGGTTCGTCCGCGCCGCCGTCGCACTCGCCCTCGGCGGCCCCCTGCTCCGCGTCGGCCTCTACTTCCTCCTCAAAGCCACCGAGACGAACGGCTACCTCCGGCTTTTCACCATCGCCCAGTCGCCGCTGACCTACATCGAGACGTTCGCCGTCGGAGCCCTGACAGCACTGCCCGAACTACGCCGCCAACTGCCCCGCCTCGCCGCGGCCGCGGCGACCGTGTTCGTGCTCGCTACCCTCGCACTCCTCGGCCACAACCTGGCCACCGGTCACGGAATGCCCGGGAACTGGGGTTACCCCGTCACCTTCCCGGATCATTACGGCTGGGTCTGGCAGTACACCGTGGTCTCGTTCTTCTTCGGCGCACTCGTCCACTTCGCCTCCCGCGAAGGCCTGTTCGCACAGGTCCTGTCACCGCGCTGGCTGGTCCGCACAGGCGTCATCTCGTACGGCATCTACGCCCTGCACGTTCCTCTCCTCGGCCAGCTGGCCCCGCACATGAAACACACCCTCACCGGCTGGAGCGGCTCCGACCTGTGCTTCGCGGCCCTGGTCCTCGCGAGCACCTATGCCGCCGCCGAACTCAGCTTCCGGTTCCTGGAGACCCCCTTCCTCAAGCTCAAAAAACGCTCCCTGGCCCACCGCATAGCCGCAGAACACCACGCGTCCGCCACCACGATCGTGCGCTGACCGGCTGCTCACCGCCGCGGCTCTGCTGGGCGGGCAGCCACCGGACGCCAGGGGTTGCCCAGCTTTGGAGAGCGGGGCTTTGGCGCAAGTTACTGACAGATGGCTTCGGTGTGGGGCTGAGTGCAGGTCCCGGCCAGCTCCCCTACAGCGAACAACTGCGCTGGCACGGCCGACGCTGCCCCGCACACGCCGGACCTCGACGCGCGGCGCGGCGATCACCCACGGCGCCAGCACGGCATCGCCTGCAGTTGAGCCACGCAGCGTGCCGTGTCCAGGCACACCGCGTCATAGGAAAACCGCAGCACCGGCAGCCCCGTGGCCGCCCGGTCGGTCCGCCGCAGCCGGTCGTAGACGAAGGCGGCACGATCACTGCGGAAGGCGAACCCGTCCAACTCCACAGCCAGGTGCAGCGACTCGCCTGCGATCAGATAGCCCAGCCGGTAGATGCGCTCATGGACCCTCACCGGATGCTGACTGTGCACATGCGCCACGCAGCCCCGCTGCACGGCCGCAGTGAGCACCCAGCGCAGAAAGGCCCCTCCCAGGCAGGACGCCGACGGGACCAGCAGCTCCAGCCCGGCACTCACGCCGCCCCGCCAACTGGATCCTGCTGAGCCAGAACACGAGCATGCTCTTCTACGACGGCACCACGCCGACGCTCACCATGTTCAGCCCGGGCGCGTACCACACCTTGATCAACTCAGACTGTCGCAGCGTGCTCGATGAGACGCCGAACAGGACCTCATCAACCCCCGCACCGACCCCGACTGCCGGTGATGCTCCCCGCATGAGCAGTTCGCGCTCGGACCGGCCGACTGCCACGGGACACCAAACTGACCAACCTGGTGCTGCCATTCCGCAATGGGCCTACCAGCGCATGCCCAACTCGTCGAGTGCCGCCAGACGTTCCGGGGTGAGCTTGTCGGCCCTGCGCCGTGTGTTGTCGAGCCACCCCCCGAGTCGAACCGGCACACCACTCTCCCCGTCCCCACCGGCCAGCTCCTCGACGAACTTCCTCGGGACACGGAGGTGGCCTTCACGCGCGTGGAACTGGCGGGCGGCGGCGAGATGCGTGGCCCATCGGTCGGTCCGAGTCCGTCTCCCCGCCTGCGTTGCCGTCTCTGCCGGCGTGAGCGGCTGCAGGCCAAGGACACTGTCGAGCAGCCACTGCTGCACCGGTGCCAGCCTGTCCCAGCCGGCCCGCTGTGCCTGGATCCAGGCGCCGAGGTCCTCGCCCTGCACGATCGCCTCACCCGCCCCTGCCGGCAGTGCCCCGCCGGCGCGGACGTGGGTGAGCGTCAGGTGGAAGCCGCGTTGCCAGTCGATGCCCCATCCGGGGCACCAGGCCGGGTCGATCCCGTCCAGGGCGTCCAGACGGCTCTCGGAGAGTTCACCGGCCGACGAGATGCCCGTTTCCCCGGCGGCACGCCGCTCGGCGTTCGCGCGGGTCTTGCGGGCCGCTGCACGCTGGTTCTTCAGCCACACCCCGATCGCCATCCCATCACCGCCCCAGACCGCGGTGGCGGGCGCGAGAAGATGCCCGTGCACGGCTGCGTAGTCCTTGGCGACGGCGAGTCCATCGGCCCAGGCGGTGTCCCACGCCGACCACACCACCCCGAGCGCCTCAAGCTCGACAACCCGTCTGGCCTCCAGCGTGCCGGCGGCGTAAGAGCGCCGTACATCCGCCAACCAGCGGCCCAGCGGATACCCCCCGACCGCGCCCCACTCCTCAGGCGCCACGAACACGTAGGGCACCCGCAGCCCGGCGCTGCCGCTCTCGCGCAGCCACTTCGCCGCGGCCTCGACGCCCCGCCGCCAGTACGCCCCCTCGGGGTCGATGATCCGCAGCCGGATGAACTGCGTCAGCGCGAACGGATCACGCTCCTCACTGAAGCGCAGCACCCCCGCCGCAGCCCCACTGACCGCTGCAAGGCCCCGCTCCTGCCCGCTGTCCTCACCCTCGAACCCGCCCTCCCCGTCCCCCTGCCCGACCCCGGGACGACTGTTGCGGACCCGCGCCTCCGCGAGCGCAGAGACCGTCTCCGCATCGTGAGACCGCAGCGCCCCGAGGACCTTTGCAAGAGCGCTCAGCGAGGCCGAGGTCAGCATGTCGTCGGGATCCTCGTCCGGTCCGAGGAACACCGGAACGATCAGCGTGGCCAGCTTCCCCGCTCCCGGCTGCATCCGCAGCGCCCGGCCGACCATCTGCACGATGTCGATCATCGAACCACGCGCATCCGCGAACAGCACCGCGTCACATTCAGCTGTATCGACGCCTTCTCCAAGGACGCGAACGGAACTCAGCACACGCAGTGCGGCGGGAACATCCCGTTCCCCGGACTGCGGCCCTCGAAGGAAATCCGACGCGAACTCCTCCAGCACCCGACGCCGGTGCAGCGGCGGGTGCCCGCCGTACAGCCAGCCGGCCCACACCCGCTCCGCAGCCGGAAACGTGTCAGAGTCGTCCCGGGCGAGCCGGGCAGCGACCGCCGGCACCCCGGCCGCCATCGCCTCCGCCTCACCCACCCGGCTGTGAAAAGCCAGCACCCGCCGAAACCGCTCCTCGACGGCAGCCCTCATCAGCCCCGTCTGAACCGCCGCCAGCCGGACCCCGCGCACGGCGTCGGAGCCGGTGTCCCCGCTCGTCAGCACGGCATGGAGGCCAGGGTCACGGATGTCGAGACACAGCACCTGATACGGAGCCACCAGCCCCAGCCGGATGGCCTCCGACAGCCGCAACCTGTACGCGACCGGCCCGAAGACAGGGGAGTCCTCCTCCATACTCGCCACCAGCCGCGGGGCGCCGCCCTCCGCCTCCCAGACACGCGCCGTCGCCGTCATGTACAGCCGCCGCACCGCCGGAATCTGCTGCTGGTCATGCACCGCAGCCCACGGCCGGCCCGCATCACCACTCACCCGGTGCGCCTCATCCACCACCACCAAGTCCCACACCTGCAGTCCGGCCTCGTGCGCCCGCTGCACAACGCCCTGACCGACACAGGCGTAGGTCGCGAACACCGTCACCGGATCCGGCCCCGACGTCCACTCCACCAGCTCGGCCGGATCCGTCGTGCACGGCACACCACCACTCTCCCGCGCACGCAGAGAACAGACCCCCACCATCAAGCCCCTGCGCCCGCCCCGACGCCACGCACGCGCCATCTGAGTGAGGAGATCCAGGGTGGGCACCAGAACCAGCACCCGGCGGGCGGACAGCCGGCGCGCCGACTCGACACCGATCAGCGTCTTCCCGGACCCGGTAGCAGCGATGACCTGCGCCCTGAGGCCGTCGGCAGGCATACGGCCGCCGGGGAGGCCGGAAAGCGCCCGGACAACAGAATCAACGGCCTCAACCTGATGCGGACGCAGCGTCACATGCGGCATCCGAACATCTTCCACCAGCACCTGACAGGCACCCAACCAGCAGCACCCTGCCGCCCGCGAAGACGCCCCCGACCGCATCGTGAAGGCCGCCGCGACCCGGTCCGGGCCAGGTCACCAGGCCGCAGCCAACGGCACCGGCTCCACCGCGACACCCGGCAGCACCGAACACGCCGAGGGTTGCAATATTCGCATCAATAGTGCGTATCTTGTATACTTCTCGCTATGAGTATGGCCCTGGACGAGCGGCTGCGGTCGGCGATCGCCGCGCTCCTGCATGCGACAGGCGAGTCGCAGGCCGATCTCGCGGCCGCGCTGGGGGTGAGTCAGGCACAGGTGAGCCGCCGTCAGTCCGGAGCGGCCGCCTGGAGCCTGGCCGACTGCGACATCGTGGCCGCACACTACGGAATCGACGTACTGGAACTGCTGGCCGGCCCCACCCAGGCCACAGAGTCCCTGCCCACGCAACGCCGCCGACCAGCCGGCCGCACCGCAGCCCGCGCCCGCCGGACTGCTGCCGTGCAGGACGGGGGAGCACGATGACGGACTTCGAGGCAATCGACGCCCTGCTCGCCCGAGCCAAGCAGGAAACACCCTTGCCGCCCGTTGAAGAACGCCGCCCTCTACGGGAGGCACTGAACGTCTCACGCACCCAGCTCGCACAAGCTCTGGGCGTCGGCACGTCCACGGTCGGGGGCTGGGAGTCCGGACGCGACCCGAGCGGCGAAGTGCGCGAGAAATACGCCTACTTCCTCAACGGAGCCCGCACCAAGCTGGACACCGCCGCAACTGCAGACACAGAGCCCGCCACCGAACCTCCAGAGGAGCCAGCGGAAGCCGACGAGCTGGCCGACCTGGACGACGTCGACGAACTAGCCGTCCCGCAGCCGTGCGTACTGTGCGGGCAGCCCGCCCACCACCAGGTCGAAGGATTCCCCCAACACCTGGACCCAGCCGACTGCGGTCCCGCCCCGGCAGCCCCGGCCACTGAGCCCGCCTCGGAGCGGGAGCCTGCCGGGCGTGCCGAGGCGTGGCGTCCGGCGGCCGCGGACAGGCCGGTGCGGCAACTCGGGCGCGGGGTGAAGGTGGTGCCGGTCGGGCGTCGTATGCAGACCGCCGACACCCCGGACCCGATCGCGTCCGCCGTCGCCGCCGTGCTCGCTGAGCACGCCGGCGATGTCGAGGCGGCGACCGCGACGTTGGTGAAGCGGGCGATCCCGGACGCGATGACCCTGCTCGACACAACCCGCAAGGGCGGCCGCTACGACGTCGTCGCGCACCCGTGGCTACCCGACGTGCTACGCAAGCAGACCGCGCGGGGCGCCGACCAGATCTGGGAGGCCCGCCCTAAATGGGCCCGCCCCGAACTCCCGCCAGGTGTGCACGAGGTGACCGCGCTCGACATCAACGGCGCCTACCTGTCCGCACTCAAGACCCACCTCCCGCTCGGTCAGCTGGAACACTCCACCGGCGACCACCACGACCGCCGCCGGGCCGGCATCCACCTGATCACCCCACCCGCCTGGAACCACGACACGGTCCTGCCCAACCCGATCGGCAACCGCGACGAAGCCGGCCCGCTGTGGATCACGGAGCCGACCCTGCGCCTGCTGCTGCGGATCTCCAGCCCCAAGTACGCCCTGTGCGAGCCGCCCGCAATCCACGAATCGTGGACGTCGGGCGCCACCGAGAGCCTGCTGGAGAAGTTCCGCATCACCCTCAAGGACGCCCGCGACACCGCGATCACCGACGGCGACGACGTAACCCTGGAGTACGTGAAGGCGATGTACTCGAAATTCGTCTCAACCATGGGGGAGTCAAACTACAACCGGGACCTGTACCGCACCGACTGGATGCACCTCATTCGTTCCCAGGCATTCGTGAATTTGTGGTGGAAAGCCCACCGCGCCTACGACGAAGGCCTTATGGTGGTACGCGCGATGGGCACCGACGAATTGCATGTCATCGGCGAATGGCGCGCCATTTTCCCCGAAGGGCGCGGCGTGACCGAGGTGAAGGTCAAGGACATTTACACGGTCGGCACCGCGACGGAAGAGAAGGCCTGAAATGCCCGAGCGGAACATCGACTTCGGCAAGTACGGCGCACGCGGCATCAAGGGCTACGAAGCCGTCGCCCGCCAACTGGACGCCCTCGCCGGCTACATCGCCACCCCGATCACCGCCCGGCGAGGCCTCCTCGCCCGCCTGCACTACCTCACCCGCACCGACCACGCCCAGGCCGCCGCACGCGCCGCCGGCCTGACCGTCACCCGCCGCACGCTGCGCGCCTGGCTGAACGGCACCCGCACGCCCTCACGAAAGAACCTCGCCGCGATCGAGCAGGCCTACCGCACCGTGCGCCGCGAGAACGTCGCCCGCTACCTCCTCACCCGCCTCAACCGCGGCACCCGAGTCGAGATCCACCCCCTCAACCAGTCACAGGTGGACCGCCCCCACCAACGAGCAGTGGAGTTTCGGACGATGAACGTGCGTCACTGGGACCGGATCGTCGCCGCGTGGGTGGCTGGCGACGACCAGGAGCTGGACGACGCGTGGGTCGACCAGGTCGTCGACCTCGGCTCCCAGTGGGGGCAGTACGAGTACGTCACCAACATCGGCTTCGCGGCATGAGTACGTTCGGCAACCATCTGTGATCCTGCGAGCAGGGCCCCGCACATGGTGCGGGGCCCTGCTTCATGTCCGGCGACGACCGCGACGATCCGCCGTCGACGTGTCGGGATATCCCTATCTACGCGGCCATGTCCACGTCGGTGCTCTCGTGGCTGGACAGCTTGAGGGGGATGGCGGCCGTCTTCTGCTTGGTCCGGGCGAGCGTCTCCTGGAGGGCCTTGAGCCGCTTGGCCTCCGCGTCGGCGTGGGCCCGGTCCACCGCGGCGAGCCACGGTTCGAGGTCGGCAGGGCTGACGACGTAGCAGGCCTTGAGGAAGGCGATGGTCTGCCGGAGGTCGACGGGCAGCATCTCGCCCTTGATGACGCGGCGGGTGCTGCTGCTGGGCAGCACGCCGATCTCGGACATCCGTTCCATCTCACCGGGCGTGGGATAGCCAGCCCACACATGCTGTCGGCGCAGGTCGCGGAGCAGGTCGGCCCGCGTGGAGATCAGGTCTGGGTCGGGGGCGCTGGGAACGTAGTACGGGGCCCGGGTGTCCCGGCGGGCACGGATCCACAGCTCCTGGCCGCGGTTGATGGCGGAGCTGAGGGCCGCGACGGTCATCTCCTTGCTGGTGGAGGTCGTGGCGATGAAGGCCAAGACGGTTTCCTGGGAGGGCACGGAGTTGCCGGAGGCGGCCCGCTCGAACGTGGCCTTCGAAGGGATGCCGTTGACCTCCTGGGACATCTGCTCGTAGGTCTGGCCGGACCGGGCCTTGCGCTCGCGCAGGAAGTCCGCGAGCTTCGCGCGTGCCGGAACGGTGCGGTTCACCGGCTTCTCGGGGCGCCCCACGCCGATCACCTCAGTTCCCTGCACTGAAGTAGGCACGGACCATGCGGCTGATACGGCCGGCCCTGCTGCTGCCGGTCACTGCCATCGCGACGACGGTGGCGCCGGTGGTGCCGGCGCCCGCGAGGAGCAGCAGGACATCGCGGACGTTCATGCCCGAAGGGGCGAGGAAGGCCGCGGTGACGACGAACGCGACGATGACGACCGCCTGCGGCATGCCGAACCGGCCGGCCGTGGTCGTGGTGCTGGTGCCGGTCGACACCGGCGTGGTGGCCGCGGCGCCCGCCGCAGCAGTGGGCTTTCCGCCCATGTGTGTATCCCCTTACGTACCGTCCGGCGATCAGGAGATCGCCGGACGGCGCTACTTGCTCCAACCGGACTCGTCTCCCATGCGCCTGGCGAGAGTTGGCGCTCTCGACACGTGGGAGACCTGCTGCTCCACAGGGTCCCAGCCGCTACGGCATGTATGACAGTCGGTCAAACCGTTGGCTCACCAACGCTCCAAAAGGCCACCAGTGACCTCCGTCACGCGATTGCAGGCGCAGACCAGTACGTGCGGGTATGGCGAATGTGAAGATCGAAAGGTGTTGGCGCAGGTCACGGCGTCGAACACGGCCCTAGCATGCGGCGGGGATGGCCGAAATTGTGAGTGCGCAATTCTCACCTGGCGATCTACCAGATATGTGCGCAAGGCTGGCATAGTTGGACACGGGCGTGCTGACCTGCGTTGATTCAATTTCGCGCCGCCCGTGATCTGAGTGCATCAGAAAGTCCAGGCACACTCGTAGTCAGCTACCGGTGGGCGTACGCCGACCGTGGCGCCCTGATTGCTACTGGCTCCAACCGGCACGCAGCAGGGAAGCAGAGAAGGTGTTGGCGCACCTCTCTCCACGTGAAGCCGATCGCCTACGCCCATCACGGGCGGGCATCGGCTTCACCTGCATTGCGTACGTATTCGGACCGGCCTGGGAAGCGCCGACGGTGTGCGCTTCCACTGCGCACCGCGATTTGCCCTACGTGACGGCTGTTGGAGCCCAGGTGCTCGCACCGGTCCATACGGATTACCGGCGTTCGGCGCAGGGCGTCGGCGGCGTGCGCGAGCAGCACCTGTCGCCCCACCCGAGAGCGTCCGTCCGTCGCCTGATGCCCCCTCACCACGGGCCTCGGCTCGACACATCTGCTTCTCCGACTCCCGCGGCGAAGCAGATGGAGAACATCATCAACGACGCGGAGCTCCGCGCCTTGGACCGCGTCCTGGCCGTCCTCTCCGTCGACCCCAAGGCCGGCGCGCTGATTCCGGGCACCGTCCCGTCGTCACCGCCGACGGAGAGACAGCAGGCCTCGCCGAGCCGGGGGTGGGTTCAGGACAGGCAGCAGCGCCTCTCGGAATTCCGCCAGGGCATGTTCCACCCGGCCTTCCTCCGCGAAGTTCTCGACGATCGTGGTGAACACGTTCCCTGCTGCCGCAGCCAGGTCCCGTTCCTGGCGACTCATCAGCGGCGCGGCGGCAGCTCCAAGGCGAATGAGCGGCCCAGCCAGTCCGGCCGCCGATGCTGTGTGGTCCCGGTCCCACTGCCTGATGACCTTCGACGCGTTGCCGTAGCCGGTGAGGAGACCAAGGCGACCTCGCCCTGACCGAGACCACTCCGCAAGTCCCTGGACCAGTGCGTGCATGCCGACGGTCAGCCGTGTTCTTCGGCTACCCGTGAGCTGGTCATGGAGACCGCCTGTCACCTTCAGGTCGAGCACCGCCGCGATCAGCTCGTCCGCCTGCGCTTGCAGCTCCGTCCGGTCGTCCATCCGTTGCTTGCGGGCTTCGGTGCGCCGTGTCTGCCAGTCGTTCGCTACCGCCCCGAGACCCAGGAGAGCCGCTCCACTGGCAAGTGTGAGGAGCGTGTTAATGAGATCACCGTTCATGTCCCACTCGACACTGGGACCAGCTCGCTTAGTTCCCCGGTTCACCCTTTCAGGGTGGGGCCTGCGGCGGTGTTACGGCGCAGGCCCCACCACCGCAGGCAGAGTCGGTCCGTCGAAGTACCGTCCAATAGGGGATATGCAAATACCCCCAGAATTAATCCGTTGCGAAGAATTACGCCACCGAACCGATAAGAGAAAAATGAAGGCTCGCGTGAGTTCCCTGTTCGAAACTACACGCGAGCCTCATTCGATGTTACTTATTTCTGCGATTCCTGAAATAGCAAACAGTCTTACGCAAAGAAACTGTCAAGCCGAGCCAGCAGAAGTAAATTTAAATACTGAAATTAGTGTAGCGATCGTTAGTGTTGGATATTCTTTCTTTTGTTAATTTGTCAGGCATATACCCTCCATTCTTATCGATACAGTCGTAGGAGTTTTTCATCGGCCGATCGATCGACGATATTGGGGAGTAAATGCACTGAATTGGTTGTGGCGAATTACTCCAGAATTTATCTAGTTCTCAAGAGTGACGCATTTCTCGAAGAGGCCTCCATTCACCTCTGAACCCGCCCCTAGCCAGCTGCTTTCGCAGGGCTGGGGCGCGGAGCGCACCGGTCCTGTCCGGGGCCGGCCGGAGGCTGGTCCCGTTGCCGGATCGCGGAGCGAGCCGGTGACCGGAACGGAGTTCCGGTCTTCCGCGCGGAGCGCGGAGAGTGTCGCGTAGCGACACCGCGTCGTGTCTGCGG